>NZ_JAGHMF010000015.1 GCF_017741815.1 Rhizobium sp. 16-488-2b | reverse complement strand
CAGAGGACTACGCAGATGTTCTTCAGAGACGGCGCAGGAGGTGGAAAAGATGCAAGTCGGTACGGCGGTCGGTCAGCGTCATCGTCAGCTCGGTGTCGCCGATGCCGCGGACGAACCCGAAGCGGCGGACGCGGCTGGTGAAAGAGCACCGGAAAAGACAGGGCGATCCGGCGCTCGGGGGCGCGACGCGCTCGCCGATCATGACCGCCTACCGGCAGCAGGCGCTGATCTGCGCGTCGGCGCTTCAACAGGGGTTGGTGCGGCCGCGCGACATGAAGGCTTGGGCGCCGCAGGCGGGGCGCATCCTACTCGACAATGTCTATGGCTGGTTCGACCGGCAGGGGAAGGGCGTCTATGCGCTGAACGAGGCGGGCGAGGCGGCTTTGTTGCGCTGGCCGCAGACGGTGGTGTTTGGTGGCGATGCGGGCGAGGGCGGGGAGTAGGGGGTAAGTCTACTGCAAGCATCCGGACCCGGTTTTGGCCCATTGGGGACGTCTTCGTCAGCAACGTCTCGCCGTGTGGCCCCTCACCCTAACCTCTCCCCGAGGGGAGAGGGGAAGAGACCGCAGAGGGTGCCGCTATGCCCTTCTCCCCCGCGGGGAGAAGGTGCCCGAAGGGCGGATGAGGGGGGCTCCGGATGCTGAGTTAGCCGCATAAACGGGTCACTTGCGTACGAAGTCGGTTTTCGGCCCAAGCGGACTACGGTTTCCTTCTTTCCCGCGGCGGCGCATTGATCCCCGGCGCAAACCTCAGTACGCGATTACATATCTGCGTTGCACAATAAGCAGTACGCGTTTGCCTAAAACAGGAGCATAAAGCGCGCAGTGCCGCACGTAAGGATATTTGCCATGGACTGGTTTCCCATAGTCTTCGTGATTTTCAAGGTTCTCGCGTTGGGCACGGGAATGTACTTCGCCATCAAGTGGCATTACGATCAGGTGGATAAGATCGACAGAGGCTCGGTATTGCTCGCGGGCGGCAAGATCGCGGGAGCCTTCGTGCTGGCGCTCTTGGGTGTCGGGGCCGTCGCCTTCGTCATGAGCAGCATGCTTGGTTTGGACCTTGGTCTCTGATAGTCGCACCGTTGCCGTCCGTGGCCTTCATTGCGGTCTTTGTTAGCCGAAGAAGGCGCTCGTGAAACCTGCTGTTCCGGTGCGACGGCAGTTCGCGTGAAAAGTCCGCCCGGCGACTTTGGTAAAAACTAGGATTTTCCCGACAACAGCGAAAACGCGGCACCGGGGACCCTTTGGTGCGCCAGCCATTGCACCGGCGTCACGCCGACTTCGATGCGGAATGCCGTGCGTAGTGCATGGGCATCAGGGAAACCGCTGCGCAAGGCGACGTCGTCCAGCCCGCGTACGCCGGCCACCAATAGCTCCTTCGCTCGTGCCACGCGAACGCGCCTTATCCATTCGCCAAGGCTACCTCCGGTCCGTGCCCGGATATGGCGTGTCAGGCTTCGGCGGCTCATGTTCGAGCGCTTGGCCAGTTCATCCAGCGAAGGCGGCGCGATGGGATCGGCGCGCAGGCCTTCGAGAAGTTCGGTCACTCGCCGATCGGCAGTAGATCCGATGGCTGGTCGCTCGATCAGTTGCGGTTGTCCACCCGCGCGCTGAGGGGCGACGACGAGATGGCGCGCTATCCGGTTTGCTTCACCAATCCCGCACATCCGGCCGAGCAGATGCAGGCAACAATCCAGCCCCGAAGCGACACCGGCGGACGTCAGGACGCGGCCTTCGTCCACGAACAGCGCGGCCGCATCGACCGTTACACGTGGATAGCGGGCCGCGAAGGTCTCCGCGTGGGCCCAATGTGTCGTTGCGCGCCGCCGATCGAGCAATCCCGCCTCGGCAAGGCCGAAAGCCCCCAGGCACAAGCCCACGACGATGGATCCTCGAGCATCGGCCGCCTTCAGCTTGGCAACGATATCGGGCGATACGGGCTCGTCCACGCTCCGCCAACCCGGTAAAATGACGATATCGGCGCCATCGACCGCATCCAGCCGATGGGCGGCCTCGATGATCATGCCGCCAAACGCGTTCAGCCGGAGCTGATCCGAGCACACCTGAACCTGGTGCCCACCCGCAAGGAGCTGCTCGCCAAACACGGCCAGCGGCGTGGATAGCATGAAAGGGCTGATATGGTCGTAAGCGATAATGGCGATGCGCATTGGCCCGATTTACACGATAAAAGGCAATCAGGCCACTCCACGGCGACGAAATCGGATGTCATCACTGTGGGCGAAACATCAAATGGAGCCTCCGGATGACCCGCACCCTTCTCGTGATCGACGTTCAGAACGACTATTTCCCCGGCGGCGCGCTGCCGCTCTGGGAGGCCGAAGAAACAGAGAAGCGGGTCGTCGACGCGATCCGGCAAGCACGCGCAAGGGGTGACGGGATTGTTCTCGTTCGGCACGTGTCGACCGCTCCGACGGGCCTGTTTGCCGCCGGCGGTGATGGCGTTGAGATCCGCCCGGCTGTTCTGGCTGCGGCTGGCGATGCTCCTGTCGTGACGAAGCAGTATGCGGACGCATTTCAGGAGACGAACCTCGCAGATCATTTGAGGGGAACGACGGAATTGCTGGTCTGCGGGATGATGACACAGAACTGCGTGGTGTTTACGGCATTGTCACGCGCTGCGGAGGAGTTCCAGATCAAGGTGATCGATGATCTTTGCACTGCTCCTCTGGAGGTCGTCCATCTGATCGCCTTGAGTGCCTTGCGGTCCAAGACGCGAGTGATCCATTCTTCCGAGGTTTGAGGCGCGGCCAATCAGCCCGTCGACCTCCTGTCGGCACTTCCGCTTTGACAAATCGCCATTTCTAGCCCATATCCCCCGCAACAGCCGCCTGCGCGATTTTCGCGCGGGCGGTTTTGCGTTTGAATGGCATTGTTTCTGCAATTCGTTCGCATCCGCACCGGTATTGGACATCTAAGAAGGCAGAGGGACAGAGATGAGCGAACAGGGAAACCTTACGGTTCGGAAGCTGGCATTCTGGGGCATTCCGATGTCGCTTGGGGTGATGGGCCTGAAGATGGTGGCCTGGTGGGTCACGGGGTCGGTGGCGCTTTTGTCCGACGGGCTGGAATCGACGGTCAACGTCGTTGCCGCCTTCATCGCCTTCTTCGTGATCCGCTATGCGCAGAAGCCGGCGGACCATGACCATCCCTTCGGGCACCACAAGGCGGAGTATCTTTCGGCGGTTACCGAGGGCGTGCTGATCGTTGTCGCCGCCCTTCTGATCGTCAACGAGGCGGTGGGGCATCTGGCCGATCCCCGCATGCTCGAGGCGCCGGTGCTCGGTCTCGCCATCAACTTCGCGGCCGGCGTGATCAACGCCGTCTGGGCGCGGCTTTTGATTTCGACCGGGCGCAAGTATCGCTCGGCGGCGCTGACGGCCGATGGCCAGCATATCATGTCTGACGTCGTCACCTCCGTCGGCGTGCTGATCGGCCTGTTGCTGGCGATCGCCACCGGCTATGCGATTTTCGATCCGATCCTCGCCATTCTTGTCGCGATCAACATTCTCTATCAGGGCTGGAAGGTGATCTCGCATTCGATCGGCGGGCTGATGGACCAGGCGGTGGAGCCGCAGGAAGAAGAGGCGATCAAGGCTGCGATCGCCACGCATGCGACGGGGTCGCTTGGGGTGCATGATCTGAAGACGCGACGCGCCGGCGCCGTCACTTTCATCGATTTCCATCTTGTCGTGCCGGCCGCTATGTCTGTAAGGCAGGCGCACGATATCTGCGATCGCCTTGAGGATGCCATTCGTGCCGTGCATCCGGGCTCCAGCATCGCCATTCACGTCGAGCCGGAGGGCGAAAAGGCCCACGGCATCCGCGTCAAAGTCATCAAGGAGGCTTGAATGCCCAATACCGACGTCTCCAGCCTGTCCATGCTGGGAAATCAGACCGAATCGCCGACCTCGCCCGAGACGGCGGTGCTGGAAAAAGTGCCCGCCAGCAATGCCGGCACTGATTATGTCGTGCGCTTCACCGCGCCCGAATTCACCTCGCTCTGCCCGATGACCGGGCAGCCGGATTTCGCCCATATCGTCATCGATTACATCCCGAACGAATGGCTGGTGGAATCCAAGGCGCTAAAGCTCTTCCTGCATTCCTTCCGCAACCACGGCGCCTTCCACGAGGATTGCTCGATCTATATCGCCAAGCGCCTGGTCGAGCTGCTCGATCCGAAGTGGCTGAGGATCGGCGCCTACTGGTATCCGCGCGGCGGTATCCCGATCGACGTGTTCTGGCAGACCGGCAAGCCGCCCGAGGGCGTATGGCTGCCCGACCAGGGTGTCGCGACCTATCGCGGTCGTGGTTGATCGGCCGCGGCTGAGTTTAGTCGGCTGATTTGGCGGGATCGGGCGGGAAACTTGCCCGGTCCATGCGCAGCGGGCGCTTCTCGCCACCAAGCCAGCCACGGATGAGGTTGCGGGCCTTTATGGCCTCCAGCTTCAGCCTGAGCAGGTTCTTGCGCAGCTTGCTCGGCGTGAAGGCGCGGTCGATCGATTTGCGGATGAAGGCCGCCTTGTCGGCGCTGCCGTCGAGAAACTGCATCTGGATGACGGGGGCGGGCTCGATCTGGTAGGCCTTCAGCCAGGCGCGGTGCCACATATAGGCGTCGAGCAGGCCATAGGTCTCGGTGTCCTTCAACATGCGCGCGGCGGCACCCGGGCCGATGACATAGCCGGCCGTGCCGACGCGGTTCTGGAACACGCGCCGGGCGCTATAAGCCCCGTCGGTCCAGAACGGATGTTTCGCGACGATATGATCGCGCGGAGCGAATTCAAGATCGTAGGCGATATCGTCGCCATCAGGGCGTGCCTCGATGCTTGCCAGCGCGTCGGCGAAGCTCTGCGACAGCACGGCGTCGTCTTCCAGGATCAGCATCCGCTGATTGCTGTCAATGATCCTGCGCCAGGCGATGCGGTGCGAGGTGAAGCAGGCGACGTCTTCGCGCAGCGTCGGGCTCGGCCAGCTGTCGGCGGCCTTCTGGCATTCTTCCGGCGTCAGGTCGCGGGCCTCGAAGGCATCCAGAAACTCGAAATCGAGGCCGAGCGCCTGCATCTGCCGCGTCTGGAAGCGCCGCCTTGTTTCCTCGGCCTTGCGGCTGATGATGAGGGTTTTCAATGCTCTGTCGTCCGCTCTGCGTTTCATGAGGTCAATGATCGCGGCGGACCATATCGATGCCAGGGGGGCTTATCAATCGGCGTGCGTCAGAGCGCACGGAAACTTGGTAGTCGGATGTGGTGCGGTGGGGATGAGGCGGCCCGCAAGTGGCCTCATCCCGGTGTGCGGTCGGCAGGCCTAGACGTTGAAGCTGTCGTCGCTGCCGAAGTCGGACTGATCGTCGAAATTGTCGTCGTCGTTATCATAATCGGCCTGCTGCAGGCCGCTGTCGTCGTTATCGTTGTTATCGGCGACGTTGTTGTCAGCGACTGTGCGGGTATTGTCGGCCTGCTGGCTGCCGCCGTCATTGTTGTAATAGTTGTTGATGACGGTCTCTTCCGTCGGCGCGCTTGATGGCGTGGCGCCCGAGCCGAGGCCGAGCGAGGACATGTGGCCGCCGCTGAAGATGCCGCTCAGCGAATTGGCGAGCAGCATGCCGCCGGCCACACCAGCCGCCGTGCCGAGCGCGCCCTGCAGGAAGCTGCCGCCGGCAGATGGGGCCTGGGCTTGCGGGCTCCAGGGGCCGGAGGGTTGCTGCTGCATGCGCGGGGCGGTGTCGAAGCCCTGGTTTTCACGGATCTGCTGGCGCGGGGCGCTGCCCCAGGGGCCGCTTGATGCAGCTTCCGAAGGTGCCGGCTGCTGCCGCTGCTGCGGCGGCTGGCTGCTGCCGAAGATGGAGGAGAGGAAGCCACCGCCTTGCTCGGCCTGGTGGTTGTCGCTCTGGTTCGCCTCGAGCTGGCGGACGCGTTCTTCCAGCTCCTTGATATGGCTGGCGGCGGCCTCGAGGCCCTTTTCCTGCACGATCACGGCCTGTGCCAGATAATAGGCCGCATAGGGCTGTTCGCGGGTGCTTTGTTCGACCAGCTGTTCGGCGTCGCGGTCGCGCGGCGTTGCGGCCGCGGTGCGGACGCGTTCGAAAAGGGCGGTCAGGAGTTGGCGTTCTTCGGGTGACATCGGCTGTCTCCTTGGCTCTGGGCTCGCATGTGGTCTCAAGTGGGTCGCTTGAGAAGGACGTAGGAACGGATTGAGACTTTTCAAAGCCTCCACAAGTTACATTTCAGTAAGCCAATGACCCCTAACCATATCTTCACCCGTTCCGTGGCTTGTCTTTTTCACGCATTGTTTTACGCATTGAGTCGCACTATGTGCGGGGAACCCGAATTTACGTGAGAGAGGTTCGAATGAACGACGAAGACCAGGACGACAAGACGAAGGAACTGCCGCTCGGCAAGGAAACGGAGGCGAACCTTTTCAAGTCGCGTTCCATCTTCATCTATGGACCGATCAACCAGGAACTGGCGCAGAAGGTCTGCTCGCAGCTCGTGGCGCTTGCCGCGGCCAGCGACGAAGACATCCGCATCTACGTCAATTCGCCCGGCGGCCACGTCGAATCCGGCGATTCGATCCACGACATGATCAAGTTCATCAAGCCGAAGGTCTGGATGATCGGAACCGGCTGGGTCGCCTCTGCCGGCGCGCTGATCTATGTCGCCGCCCCCAAGGAGCAGCGCCTTTGCCTGCCCAACACCCGCTTCCTGCTGCACCAACCCTCGGGCGGCACGCGCGGTATGGCGTCCGACATCGAAATCCAGGCACGCGAGATCATCAAGATGAACGAGCGCCTGAACAAGATCATGGCTGACGCCACCGGCCAGTCTTACGAAAAGATCGCCGCCGACACCGACCGCGACTACTGGCTCTCCGCTGAAGAAGCCAAGGCCTACGGGCTGGTTTCGCGCATCGTGACGTCGCAGAGCGACATCTGATCGGATCGAGATGAGAGCGCCCTCGCTTGCCGGACAATGGCGGGCGAGGGCGCTTTTTTTGTTTTTGGTGGGTATTACTTCCCCTCATCCCGGCCTCGGACCGGGAAGAGTCTTTCGCCGCGCGGACGCGCCTCGGCTGGATTCCCGCCACAAGGGCGAGAATGAGGGTGGTGGGTGTATCTGGCCTTGCGCCCCCGTTTGCGATACGGCTGCATGACGCCATTCTTCGCTCCGAGTCCCCCGCATGCTTAAAGACTTCTCCGTGCAGGCCCTGTTCATGGGCGTTCTCACCGCTTTCGTCGGTTTCGCCAGTTCGTTTGCCGTCGTGCTGCACGGGTTGCAGGCTGTTGGCGCCACGGAGGCGCAGGCGGCTTCGGGGTTGATGGCGTTGTCGGTCTCGCTCGGGATTTGCGCGATCGTGCTCAGCGTAACCTCAAGGCTGCCGATCAGCATGGCGTGGTCGACGCCGGGGGGCGCGCTTTTGGCTGCGACCGGTGTGGTCGAGGGCGGGTTCAATGCGGCTGTCGGGGCCTTCATGATCTGCGCGTTGCTGATCGTGATCGCCGGGCTGTTCAAGCCGCTCGGACGGGCGGTGGCGGCCATTCCGGCGCCGCTGGCCAATGCGATGCTGGCAGGCGTGCTGATCGGGCTCTGCTTCGCGCCGGTGAAGGCTGTCGGGTTCAATCCGTTGCTCGGGCTGCCGATCGTGCTTGCCTGGATCGTCGTCGGCGCCTTCAAGCGGCTATGGGCCGTGCCGGCGGCGCTGGCGGCCTTCGTGCTGGTCGTGGTCTTCGGGGTCGATGTGCCCGTGGGCGCGCTCGATACCGTCAAGCGTTCGCTGGTGCCGACGGTCGAATTCGTCATGCCCGTGTTCAACGTGCCGGCCTTCGTGTCGATCGCGCTGCCGCTCTTCATCGTCACCATGGCCTCGCAGAATATTCCTGGGATCGCGGTCATGAAGGTCAATGGCTATGAGACCAAGCCCGGGTCGCTCTTTGCTTCCACCGGCTTCTTCTCGCTGCTCTCGGCCCCCTTTGGCGGCCATGCCGTCAATCTTGCGGCGATCACGGCGGCCATGTGCGCCGGGCCGGATGCGCATCCCGATCCGAAGCGGCGCTACTGGGCGGTGATCGTCTGCGGGGTCTGCTATCTCATCCTCGGGCCGCTTGCGGGAGCCGTCACCGCATCCGTCGCACTGGCGCCGCCGATCCTGATCCAGGCGGTGGCGGGGCTGGCGCTGGTCGGCGCCTTCTCGGGCTCGGCCATGGCGGCCTTCCAGGCGCCCGATACGCGGGAGGCGGCGGCGATCACATTCCTGGTGACGGCATCAGGCGTTTCCTTCGGCGGCATCTCCGGCGCCTTTTGGGGGCTGCTGGCTGGCGGGCTGATGATGGCGTTGCAGCGATTTGTGAAATCGAGATAAGCTGCTTCATCTAGGAGTGGTGGTGATGAAGGCCATTTCGGCTGAAGAACTCGACAAGAAATTCGACGACGGCGAGGATATCAGCGAATATCTCGACTGGTCGAAGGCGCGCGGACCCGGCCAGGAACTGACACCTGTTGCCTTCGATCTGACCGTCGATGAGTTGCGTGCGCTGGATACCGAGGCGAAGCGGCTTGGGGTGTCGCGGCAGGATCTGCTTCAGCTGTGGATCGCCGAGCGTCTTTCGTCCGTCGGGCAGCGCTGAATTCGTGCAGCTGGCAAAAAGATGGGCAGGCACTTGCCAGTTTTTCGCGCGGCGGCTATACAGGCCGGCATGAAGAGCACGGGCATCATGATTTCTGAGCAGATTGCACGCGGGCGTATCGCCCTGCGCGACAATACGCGCGCCCTGACCTCGCTTCTTCTCCTCGGCCTTACGCGCGGTTGCCGGGTCCGTTGAGGAGCGCCCGGCGGCCCAAAGCCCGCCGGCCATAGCTCCTCTTCACATATCCCAAAAATCGATCAACCGGACGCTTTGCGCCGGATTCGTCATCGCCAACAGGCAGGCCATGCGCTATGACGCGGCCAGATGACGGGAATAGGAAGAGAAGACATGGACACGAAGACCCGCTCCCACGGCATGCCTGACGCGGCGATGAAGTATCGCCCCTATCCGCAGGTCAACATCCCCGATCGCACATGGCCGACCAAGACGCTGACCAAGGCGCCGATCTGGTGCTCGGTGGACCTGCGCGACGGCAACCAGGCTCTGGTCGACCCGATGGGCCACGACCGCAAGGCGCGGATGTTCCAGCTGCTGCTCGACATGGGCTTCAAGGAAATCGAGATCGGCTTCCCGTCGGCCTCGCAGACCGATTTCGACTTCGCACGCTGGTGCGTCGAGCAGGGCAATGTGCCCGACGACGTGTCGCTGCAGGTGCTGGTGCAGTGCCGTCCGGAGCTGATCACGCGCACCTTTGAAGCCCTGGAAGGCGCCAACAAGCCGATCGTTCACTTCTACAATTCGACGAGCGAGCTGCAGCGCCGCGTGGTTTTCGCCAAGGACGTCAACGGCATCAAGCAGATCGCGGTCGACGCGGCGAAGATGATTTCCGACATGGCGGCCAAGGCCGGTGGCGGTTATCGCTTCGAATATTCGCCGGAGAGCTTTACCGGCACCGAGCTGGACGTGGCGCTGGAGATCTGCAACTCGGTCATCGAGGTGATGAAGCCGACGCCCGACAATAAGCTGATCATCAACCTGCCGTCGACCGTCGAAATGGCGACGCCGAACGTCTATGCCGACCAGATCGAATGGATGTGCCGCAATCTCGACAATCGCGAGAACCTGATCATCTCGCTGCATCCGCATAACGACCGCGGCACCGGCATCGCCGCAGCCGAGCTGGCCTTGCTGGCGGGCGCCGATCGTGTCGAGGGCACGCTGTTTGGTAACGGCGAGCGCACTGGCAATGTCGACGTCGTGACCATGGCGCTCAACATGTTCACGCAGGGTGTGGATCCCGAGATCGACTGCTCGGATATCGTGCGCATGAAGGACGTGTTCGAATATTCCAACCAGATGCCGATCGGCGAGCGCCATCCTTATGTCGGCGAACTGGTCTACACGGCCTTCTCCGGCTCGCATCAGGATGCGATCAACAAGGGCATGAAGGCGATCAAGGTCGCCAACCACCCGGTCTGGGAAGTGCCGTATCTGCCGATCGATCCGCAGGACGTTGGCCGCTCTTACGAGGCGATCATTCGCATCAACTCGCAGTCCGGCAAGGGCGGCATCGCCTATATCCTGCAGCAGGATTACGGCCTCAACCTGCCGCGCAACCTGCAGGTTGAGTATCGCGAGGAGATCCAGCGGATCACCGACGAAGAGGGCAAGGAACTGCCGTCGAAGCGGATCTACGACCACTTCATCGAGCGCTACGTGACGCAGCCGAAGGGCCGCATCAAGTTCGTCGATCACCAGACCTTCGCCGATCCCGAGCGCAAGGGCGTCCGCGTCGTTTCCGCCGAGATCACCGATAACGGCGTGACGAAGACGATCGAGGGACGCGGCAACGGTCCGATCGACGGCTTCATCAACGCGCTCTCCGAGTATCTCGGTGTCGAGATGGCGGTGCAGGATTACTCCGAGCACTCGCTGCAGCACGGCTCGAACGCCTCGGCGATTTCTTACGTTGAGACGTCCTATCCCGGCGGCAAACTCTTCGGCGCCGGCATCAGCACCAACATCGTCGGTGCGTCGCTGGAAGCGATCGTCTCGGCGGCAAACCGGGTGCTTGATGTGAGGGCCGGCAAGGCTTGATTGTAGACCACGGAATCATGAAGCGGGCGTCGCATGCGGCGCCCGCTTTTTTATGCGCGCTTTAAATCTGGCGGTTCAAATCGCGGTGGCGATCTGCATGGCGAGTTGGCTGAGCGATGCCTCGGAGGAGGGGCCGATCAGCATGTAGGAGGTGCCGGCGTTGTGCCAGGTGACCAGGCCGATCTCGTCGCGGATCGTTTCCTTGAAATCCTCGGCGTCTTCAGGCTGGTTGTCCTTGCGGAAGGCGATGGTGGCGAGGTCGCCGTCGGAGCTGGTGTAGACGAGCTGGCCGACCGGGCGGCCGCCGGCGAGCGTCACGCGAGCGCCCTGGAAGGTCCAGCCCTCGGAGACGAGATCCGGGACGCGGAAGGCGACGCCGACGGAGGTGGTGAGCCAGGTGGAGATTTCTTCTGGCTGCGTGGCCGGGACTTCGAAGATGTGGCGAGGCTGGCGGGCGAGCAACCTCTGGTTGGCGAGCATGTCGCCCAGCCATTCTGTCGCTTCGCTGGTCTGCGCGGCATCGATGGCCTGCGCGGTCTGCGACGCGATGTGACCGGCGCCGACGATATAGCCGATGCCGCAGCCGGCGATGAGAAGCACGATCGCGGCCACCAGCGCCTGCGGACCCGAGGGCGCGAACTTGAACGGCTGGCGCGACTGGCGGGGCGCGACGGGGGCCTTGGGCGGTTGCACGCTCTTGATCGAGCGCACCAGCGCCAATGGTACCGGTTCCTTCAGGATGTCGTCGAGCCGGCGCTTGCCGAAATCGGCGCCGTTGCGCAGCTTGTCGTAGATCCGCCGCGCGCCGTCGTCGGTTGCCAGGCGCTGTTCCAGCTCATGCTTCTGCTCGGGCGTCGTCTCGCCATCGAGAAGGGCGGTCAGCTGGGCATCGAGCGGCAGTTTCTTGAAGTCGAGCAAATCAGAACCTGTGGGAATGGTCGTCGGCGAGGCTGGCGAAGTGCAGTTTCGCCTGCGCCAGCTGCGACATGATGAGGGTAGGGGCGACGCCCATGATGTCGCCGGCCTGCTGGTAGCCATGGCCTTCGATCGACACCAGCAGGAAGGCGCTGGCGATGCCCTCGGGCATCTCCGCGATCATCCGGTGGATCGCATCGGAATCGATGATGGCGGCGCGGTCGCGCGTGGCCGTGCGGATATCGGTGACATTGGTCTTGTTGACCGCATGCGGCTTGCGCTTGCGGTGGTCCTCGCTCCATTGCTGGCGCATCAGCGTGTAGACCCAGCTGTCGAGCCGGCCTTCGCCCTGCCATTGATTGCTCTTGGCAATCGCGCGCTGACAGCCGGCCTGGACAAGCTCGTCGGCGCCCGCCGCATCACCCGCGAGCGTCATCGCGAACCGCCGCAACCGGGGCAGAAGACCCACTAGATCGCGTCTGATGTCGATGGTCGTCACAGGTTGACGCATGGTTTTCCCAAGGTGAATGCCGGGTATCGAGAGCCTTTACGGAGCCGTTACCTGGCGCATTTGCGAATTATATCGTCTCTGTGTCCTTTATGAAACAAATCGCCGCTGCTTCGCAAGCAAAAGGCCACTTATCTCACGGGTTCCCAAAGCTTTTTTCGGGTGATCCTCGGGCTCAATAGGTCCTGTAGCCGTGGAGCGACTGGAGGAGCGAGCGGTAGGCCCAAGTGTTCTCGCCGCCGCGGTCGCGGATCTCGACCAGCTGCACGCGCGCGCCCTGCTCATCACCCTGTTCCATCAAAGCTTGGCCCATATATGACCGTGCGAGAATATAGTTCCCGTCGGCCTGCAGCGCCTTGCGATAATAGGACATGCCAAGCTCCATCCGACCGGCCTTGCGGTTGGCGTAGCCCAGATAGTTCAGGATGCGCGGGTCGTTCTGGTTGCGGGCGAGGTTGAGCACGGTGATGGCATTGTCGTACTGACCAGCATAGGCGAATTCGCGGGCGGCCTTGTAGAGATCGTCGTCGTTGAAGGTCTGCTTGTTCGGCGTGACGCATTCCTTCTTCTTCTTGTCCCAGACCTTGCCGTCGGCGCACTTGGTGGTGGTTTCGGTCTTCGGCGGCGGCTTGGTTTCGTCGGTCTCCTCGCCGGCGGCGAAGGCGGGGGCAGAGAAGGTGAAGGCGAGAAGGCCGGCGAGCGCCAGGCCGCGGAGCGTACGGGTCGTGGATGGCATGCGACGTCTCCTGACATCAGATCGCTAATATAAGGAGTGTACGCCTAGATCGGGAAATACCAAGAGGCGATCGGCCCCGATCTGATGGTTTTTCGCCTGAGTTCGCGCAGTGATTCAACTTGCCGCGAAACTGATTCCGGAAATGGCGCTAAAGCCTGAAGATATCGACGCTTTCCGAGTTGATGTCGTCGCCCGAGGGGCTGAGGCTGAAGCGTTCGCCCTTGAGGCTCCAGGCGCCGGGGGAGCCGTCGATGCTGAAGAGATTGTAGGCGGCGGGCGGCTTCGAACCACCGGGGCCTTGCGAGCCCGAGGCGATGCCGACGACAGGAACCGGTCCGGTCTGGCCGCGCAGCCAGTGCACCGTGTTCAGGTGCGTGTGTCCATGCAAAACGAGTTCGGCGCCGCCGGTGGAGATGACGGCGGCGAAACGGCGGATGCCGATCATGCGCTTGTGGAAGGATGTGGCGCCACGGATCGGCGGATGGTGGATCATGACGACACGAAACAGCCCGGCTTCGCCGGCGGCGCGCAGCATGTTCACCGTCTCGCGGGCCTGCCGTTCACCAAAGAAGCCGCTGGCCGCGAAGGGGGGCGTTGCCACCGCCGTCGAGCAGCCGACGATCGCGACTTTTCCGCGAATGCGCAGATAGGGGAAGATATGCTTGTTTTCCTGCCATTCGGCAGGCGCGAGATCGCCGCGGACATTATCGTACCAGGCGCGCATCGACTTCTCGTAGGCGCCGGGCACATAGGCGTCGTGATTGCCGGGGACGACGGAGTAGTCCTTGGGATCGCCGAGTTCGCGCAGCCAGCCGGCGGCGGCGCGGATTTCAAGCCCGCTCGCGAGATTGACGAGATCGCCCGTAATCGCCATGTGATCCGGCTGCTTTTCGCGGATATCGTCGAGCAGGAGATCCAGCGTACCGCCGAAAAGGTGCTTGCGCCGATTGCGATGCCAGTTCACAAAGCCGGTGATACGCTTGGAAAAGAGTTCACGGAAAGAGATGTGGGGCAGCGGCCCGAGATGGACGTCTGAAATGTGCGCGAGCTTGAACATGGGTGCACACATAGCTCACGGCAGCCGTATTTCAAACACATCTCCTCGCACATCTGCTTGAACGGATTGATGGAATTGGAAGACGCGTGAAAGAAATCCGCCACTGGCAATCGCGCCTGATGATGCGCGTGGTGCATATCTACTTCGCCTTCGCGCGCGGCATGACCATGGGCGTGCGCGCCGCCTGCTTCGATGACAGCGGCCGGGTGTTTCTGGTGCGGCACAGCTACGTGCCCGGCTGGCATATGCCGGGCGGCGGTATCGAGCGCAACGAGACGGCCGAGGACGCGCTCGTCAAGGAACTGCGCGAGGAGGGCAATCTCGTGATTGTAGGACGCCCGGAGCTCGTTCAGGTCTATCTCAATACCTCGGCCACGCGGCGCGACCATGTCGTGTTCTACCGCGCCAATGTCGAGCAGACGGCGCCGAGGGCGCCGGACCGCGAGATCGTCGAATGCGGTTTCTTCGCGCTCGACGCGCTGCCCGAGGGGACGACGGCGTCGACGCACCGTCGTCTTGCCGAGATCGCCGGAGAGCATGCGCCCGACCAGGTTTGGTAGGTCGGGCGGTTTCGTTAAGCGGCGGCGCGTTCGCCGCGGCCGTGCGGGCGGTCGAGATCCAATTCCGGGCCGACGGGGACGATACCGGTCGGGTTGATCGTCTTGTGGCTGCGGTAATAGTGGTCCTTGATGTGACGGAAGTCGACCGTCTCCTTGATCCCTGGTGTCTGGTAGAGATCGCGCAGATAGGCCGAGAGGTTCGGGTAATCGGCGATGCGGCGGATGTTGCACTTGAAGTGGCCGACATAGACTGGGTCGAAGCGCACCAGCGTGGTGAAGAGCCGCCAATCGGCCTCGGTCAACCGGTCGCCAACGAGATAGCGGCCCTTGCCGAGGCGGTCTTCCAGCATGTCGAGCGTTTCGAAGAGCTTGAGCACGCTTTCCGAATAGGCGTCCTGGGCAGTCGCGAAGCCGGCCTTGTAGACGCCGTTGTTGACGGTGTCGTAGATAAGCGCGTTCAGATCGTCGATCTCGCCGCGGAGGTCCTGCGGGTAGAAATCGGTGGTCGAGCCGGTCAGCGCGTCGAAGGCGCTGTTGAACATGCGGATGATCTCGGCGGATTCGTTGCTGACGATGGTGTTGGTCTTCTTGTCCCACAGGACAGGCACGGTGACGCGGCCGGAATAGTGCGGATCAGCCTTCACGTAGATGTCGGAGAGCGCCTTGGCGCCGAAGAGCGGATCGCCGGTGGCGCCGTCGCCGACCTTGAATTCCCAGCCCTTTTCCAGCATCAGTGGATCGACAACGGAGACCGAGATCAGGTCTTCCAGCCGCTTCAGCTTGCGGAAGATCAGCGTGCGGTGCGCCCAGGGACAAGCAAGCGACACGTAGAGATGATAGCGCCCGGCCTCGGCCTTGAAGCCTTCCTTGCCCGATGGACCGGCGCTGCCATCCGGCGTGATCCAGTTGCGGAACTGCGAGGCGGCGCGCTTGAAGTGACCCTTGGTCTCCTTCGTATCGTACCAGACGTCCTGCCAGACGCCGTCGACCAGCATACCCATGGTGTCTACTCCTTCGATCTTTCGTTGCCCGTTAGATATCGCGCTTGGGCGGATTTTGCAGTGGGGCAAAAATTGAACAGTGCGTCACGCGCTGATTGCGCCCGGCAGTGCGATTGCTACTTGACGCTCAAGGCGGCGATCAGCGCGCGCAGCGCCGGCGGCGATTGACGGCGGCTCGGGTGGTAGAGGTGGAAGCCGGGGAAGGGCGGGCACCAGTCGTTAAGCACCTGCACCAGCGCTCCGGAAGCGATCTCGTCGGCCACGTCGTGCTCCATCATATAGCCGAGCCCGACGCCGGCGCGCACGGCGGCTGCCGGAAGCTCGCCATCATTGACGATAAGCGGGCCGCTGGTGCGGATCTTGATCTCCTTGCCATCCTTTTCGAACTCCCAGGGAAGCAGGCCGCCCGAGGTCGTCAGGCGGTAGCCAATGCAGGCGTGGCGCTCGAGATCATAAGGCGTTTCCGGCTGTGGGATGCGGGCGAAATAGGAGGGCGTGCCGACGACGACGGTGCGCAGTTCAGGCCCGACCCGCACCGCGATCATGTCCTTGTCCACCGTTTCGCCGAGGCGGATGCCGGCGTCGAAGCCTGAGGCGACGATGTCGGTCAGCCCGTCCTGGATGATCACCTCGACGTTGATATCGGGATGGGCGAGCAGGAAGGCGGGGAGCTTCGGCACGAGCACCATCCTGGCGGCATAGGCAAAGGTGGTGATGCGAACGGTGCCGGAGGGGTTGTCGCGCCATTCGGCCAGCGCCTCAAGGCCGCCCTCGATATCCGAGAGCGCCGGGTTGAGCGATTGCAGAAGCCGCTCGCCGGCCTCGGTGGGCGCGACGCTGCGGGTGGTGCGCGCAAGCAACCGGACGCCCAATCTCTCCTCCAGACCGCGCATCGCGTGGCTGAGCGCCGAGGGCGACATGCCGAGGACGGCGGCTGCGCGCGTAAAACTACGCTCGCGGGCGACGGCGGCAAAGGCGAGGAGATCGTTGAGCGTTCCGCGTTCCATTGCTGCATTCTGCTCACAAGTTCATGCGACGGGCAACCGCTAATCCTGTGGCTTGTGCCGGCCTAAATGGACGGGTGTGAACAAGGAGCACGGATATGGACCTTACCAGCTATCGCACCCTCGGCCGCTCGGGACTGATCGTCAGCCCGCTGGCGCTTGGCACCATGACCTTCGGCGCCGGGCGATGGGGCGCCAACGAGCAGACCTCGCGGGCGCTGTTTGACGCCTATGTCGATGCCGGCGGCAATTTCATCGATACGGCCGACATCTATTCGGCGGGGAAGAGCGAGGAGATGCTCGGCGCGTTTCTCTCCGACAGCGGGCAGCGCGACCGGCTGGTGGTGGCGACCAAATCGGGATTTCCGCGCGGCGCGGGCACGCCGCTCTGGGGCGGCAACGGGGCGAAGAACATCCGCCTCGGCATCGAGGGATCGCTCAAGCGGCTGCGCACCGACTATATCGACATGTACTGGATGCATGTGTGGGACCAGACGACGCCCGCCGATGAAGTGTTGCAGACGCTTTCCGATGCCGTGCGCGCCGGCAAGATCCTGCATTATGGCTTTTCCAACACGCCCGCCTGGTATGTGGCGCGGATCGCGACGCTTGCCGAAGCGCATGGGCTGCCGAAGCCGATCGGCCTGCAATATGCCTATTCGCTGATCGATCGCGGCGTCGAGCTCGACCTCATGCCTGCCGGCGCCGAGTTCGGGCTTGGCATGGTGCCCTGGAGCCCGCTTGCGGCGGGTCTTTTGACCGGCAAATACGGTCGCGAGATGCTGGCCGAGGCCGGGCGCGCCACAGCCTTGCCCGACAAGACCTCGGAGACATCGGAAAGCGGCAGCAACGGCCGGCTGAATGGCGACAATCCTTTCGGCGGCATGCTGTTTACCGAGCGCAATTTCGATGTGGTCGATGTGGTGACCTCCGTCGCGGCCGAGATCGGCCGGTCGGCGGCGGAAGTGGCGCTCGCCTGGGTGGCGCGGCGCGCCGGCGTCTCGTCTGTGTTGATCGGCGCCAGCCGGGTGGAGCAGCTGCAACAGAACATCGCTTCGCTGGATGTTGATCTCGACGAGGCGATGCTGGAGAGGCTGGAGCAGGCAAGCACGCTGCCGCTGCTCAACCCCTATTTCATCTTCCAGATGCCAACGAGCCGGCTGTTCGGCGGCCAGACGGTCGAGCGCTGGCCGAGGGGATGATAGCGCCCGCCCTCGGCCCTTGGTCGAGCGCAACATAGCGCGGGCTGGTCGCGGTTGGCGGGTTCACGACGCGATCAGCCATCCGTCGAGATGGTCAGGGCTTTCCACTCCTCGATCTCCTGCTGCAGCTCACGAACGCGCTCGGAGACAAGCTTCAGGGCATCGCTGCCAAGCAGGAGTTGCGGCGGCGGTGCGTCGGCCTCGATCAAAGTGAGGACGGCTGCGGCGAGCTTGTCGGGGTCGCCCAGTTGCTTGCCGCTTTTTTCCTGTCGCGCGGTGCGGATCGGGTCGAAGATGGCGTCGTAGTCGGCGATGGACCTCTCCGTCCTCACCATGGAGCGTCCGGCCCAATCGGTTCTGAACGAGCCGGGGCACAGGGCGGTGACATGGACGCCGAAGGGTGCCATCTCGGCGCGCATCACCGCCGATATGCCCTGCAGCGCGAACTTGCTGCCGCAGTAGTAGGCGATGCCGGGCATGGTAATCATGCCGCCCATCGAGGTGACATTGACGATGAAGCCCTGCCGGCGCTCGCGAAAGCGCGGAAGGAAGGCCTTGGCGACCGCGACGGCGCCGAAGACGTTGACGTCGAACTGGCGGCGCATCTCCTCGATCGGAGACTCCTCAAGCACGCCTTCATGGCCGTAGCCGGCGTTGTTGATGAGGACGTCGACTGGGCCGTGATCGTCTTCGGCCTTTTTCACGACATCGGGGATGCGGTCGAAATCGGTGACGTCGCAAAGCGTGGTGATGACGCCGGGGAGAGCCTTGGCAAGAGTTTGGCGCGAGGCCTCCGAGCGGACGGTGCCGATGACCTTGTGGCCCATTTTCACGGCGCGAGAAGCAATGGCGAGGCCGAAGCCGGAATTGGCACCGGTGATGAATATGGTCTTGCGTGACATGATCAACAAGTCTCCTTGATATTGAGTGGATTGATAAATACTCTTGGGGACAGGCTGTTTCGATTGCGGATTGTCTGAGTATGTTGCCAAATCCTATCAATATGGAGCGCGATGGCGCGATGCGCCGCAGGCTGGTGGAGCTTGCCGGGGCGCTTGCTCCCGCGCAGGGGTATAACCTGACTGATTTGTCTTCGGTGCGCCTGCTGCGGACGGAGGCGGTGCTTCACGACATCCCCGTGCTCTACAAGCCAGGTGCCGTTTTCGTGCTTCAGGGAAGCAAGCAGGGCATGCTCGAAAGGGAGGTCTATCTCTACGACGAGGATCACTATCTGGCGGTGTCTGTTCCCGTGCCCTTCCGGATGCGATCGATCGCCAGCCCCGAGCGGCCGCTGCTTGCCGTCTATGTCGATTTCGACATGCAGATGGCGGCCGAGATTGCCATGCAGCTCGAGACGCATGGCGGATTGGCGGAGGAGAAGCCGCGCGGTCTGGTGTCCAGCAGGATGTCACCCGACATCGAGGACGTGCTGCTGCGTCTTCTGACGGCGCTTCAAAGACCCGCGGAAGCAACCGTTCTCGGGGATAGTCTTTTGCGGGAGTTGCATTATCGGGTGCTGGTGGGACCGCAGGGTGGGGCGATGATTGCCGCCCTGCAGCGGCAGGGTTCGTCCGGCAAAGTGGTGCAGAGCCTGGGCTGGTTGCGCGAGAATTACGGCGCCGAGATCTCGATCGCCGATCTGGCCAGGCAGGTCGGGATGAGCATTCCCTCCTACCATGTCCGCTTCAAGGAACTGACGGGAAGCAGCCCGATGCAATATGTGAAGGCGATGCGGCTTCACGAGGCGCGGCTGATGATCGCCCGCCACAGCAGCACGATCGCGGAGATCGCGGTCTCGGTCGGCTATGCGAGCCCGGCGCAGTTCAGCCGCGACTTCAAGCGGCATTTCGGGCGGACCGCATCGGAGGAGGGTAAGTGGGTGCGCCATCACCTCGGTGAAATCGTCTGAGTTTCATTCCGGGGCGGGGGCGGCAATCTTTTCCCATAGACGACCGATTTTTTTCCTGCTATCGGCCTTTTCACGATTTCAGGAACCCGATTTGATGTGCGCATACAGAACCCTGCGACGACGCTGATGCTCCCGAACGCCCAAGGGCGTGTTCGAGAACCCATCATTTTGTCTATCCGGTTTCTGTCTCTTCATGCACAAGCACGATCTGGTCTACCTCACTGAGGACGCGTCGCACGACGCCGCTATCGAACACATCAACGAAGAAGCTTTCGGCCCGGGCCGGCACACCCGCGCCGCCGCCCGCATCCGCGAGCAGGGGCCGCACGACCTGTCGCTGTCCTTCATCTGCGCCGATGACGGCGAGACGATCGCATCCGTCCGCATGACACCCGTGATGGCCGGCGACGTGCCCGGCCATCTGCTCGGCCCGCTTGCCGTTCGCCCTTCACACAAGAACCGCGGCATCGGCCGGGAACTGGTGCGGATCGCGGTGGAAGCGGCCAAGCGCAAGGGCTCCGAGGCCGTCATCCTCGTTGGCGATCCGCCCTATTACGGGCCGCTCGGCTTCGAGAAAGTCGCCTATAACGCGCTGACCTTTCCGGGACCGGTCGATCCGGGCCGGGTGCTTGTCGTGCCGCTGGGCGATGACGTGCATGGCCGGCTGAAGGGCACGATCGGCTGGCGCAAATAAGCCATCTGTTCTATTGAGCTATGACGGGGTCGCCGGTTTTGGTGATCTTTCAGATGCTTGAGGGGGACAAGGCATGGGTCGCATTTCAATCGACGAGGCGCTGGATCGCGCGGGGACCGGACCGTTTCAACGGCGGCTTCTCGGCATTTTCGGTCTCGTCTGGACGGCGGATGCGATGCAGGTGCTGGCGGTCGGCTTTACCGCCGCCTCGATCGCCGCGAGCTTCGGGTTGACGGTGCCGCAGGCGCTGCAGACGGGAACGCTGTTCTTCCTCGGTATGCTGATCGGTGCCTACGCCTTCGGCCGGCTGGCCGACAAGGTCGGGCGGCGCAATGTGCTGCTGCTCACTGTTGCTTGCGACGCAGTGTTCGGGGCGCTGTCGGTTTTCGCGCCGAGTTTCACCATCCTGCTTGTCCTGCGCTTTCTCACCGGTGTGGCCGTCGGTGGCACGCTGCCGGTGGATTATGCGATGATGGCGGAGTTCCTGCCGTCGAAAAGCCGTGGCCGCTGGCTGGTGGCGCTGGAGGGTTTTTGGGCGATCGGGACGCTGATCGTCGCGCTTGCGGCGTGGGCTGCCAGTGTCGCGGGTGTTCAGGATGCCTGGCGCTACATCTTCGCGGTGACGGCGGTGCCTGCCATACTCGGGCTCGGCCTGCGCCTGTTCGTGCCGGAATCGCCGCTCTATCTCTTGCGCGGCGGGCGTGGCGAGGAGGCGAAGACGACGATCAACCGGGTGCTCGCTGCGAACGGCAAGCCTGTTCTCGGTGCCGAGGACGAGCTGGTGCCGCCGTCGCACGCGGCCTCCGAAGGCGTGTTTTCGGGCGCGCTTCGCCGTCGCACCGTCATGATCCTGGCGATCTGGTTCCTCGTTTCTGTGTCCTATTACGGCGTTTTCACCTGGATGCCGGCGAAGCTTGCGGGCGATGGCTTCGGCTTCGTCAGAGGTTACGGCTTCCTGGTTTTCGTGGCGCTGGCGCAGATCCCCGGCTATGCGCTCGCCGCCTATGGCGTCGAGGCCTGGGGCCGCAAGCCGACGCTGATCGCCTTCTGCCTTCTATCGGCGGCGGGCTGCCTGCTGTTCGTCGTCTCCAGCGTCGATATCATGGTCGGTGCGTCGCTGCTGATCATGAGCTTCGCGCTGCTGGGGACATGGGGTGCGCTCTATGCCTATACGCCGGAACTCTACCCGACCGCGATACGGGCGACCGGCATGGGTACGGCGGGTGCCGTCGCGCGACTTGGCGGTCTTCTCGCGCCGTCGCTGATGGCGCTTGTCGTCTCCGAAGGGCTCGGCGTTGCGATCGGCCTCTTCGCCGGCTTCCTCGTGATCTCGGCGCTGGCGGCGGTGGCGATCGATTCGGAGACGCGACAGGCGTCAATCGCCTGAGGGGGTCGCTTCCTTGTTCTTTGCATGCCGTAATGCCATATTGAATAAGGCAGAAGGATCGACGCGCGTGAGCGATAGCGAGACGGCAAAAATGCTGGCGATGATGGAAGCCATGTTCAATGGTCAGAAACGGACCTTGGGCATGGTCGAAGCCGCTATCGACAAGTTCAGCACCGTCGAGACAGAAATCTCCAAGCTCAATCGCAAAATGAACAGCCTGCATGAGCTTGCGCTCGGGCATCAGAGCGAGACTTCAGGACGGTTGGAGGCGATCTCCGCTCGGCTTTAGGAGACCGAAAGGCTGCTTGACGACCGCGCCAACGACCTCAAGCGAACCCAGATCGACGTGGTGGGGCAGTACAATGAGGTGCTCACAGCCTTGCGCGATGCATCGCACGCATCTCGCATCGCGGAAGAAGTTCAGTCGCGACTGACCGAGGTCGAGGCCAAGATCGCTCATCTCTAAGGCGAGCGACAGGCTCCGCTATCCGGCGCCAGTATCAGAAGGCGTCAGCGCCTTGCGCAGAAACGTCCGCGTGCGGCCCTTCGGGAATTCCGGCAGTTCGCCGAAGATTTCGTATCCCTGTTTCAGATAGGCTTTGAGCGCGTGCGGGCTGAAGGTGTCGATCCAGGCGCCGTGGCAGCCGCGATTGGCGGCTTCCTCTTCGGCCATTGTCAGAAGCCGACCGGCGAGGCCGGTGCCGCGTTGGTTTTCGGGGATGAAGAGCAGCTGGGTGAAGAGCCAACCCCAGGCGGTGTAGCCGGAGAGGCCGCCGATCACTGATCCCTCCTCGTTGCGGATGAGCACCGCCAGCGTCTGGCGATCGGCTGGGCCGACGTCGGCGTGGTTGAAGGCGGTGAGGGTCTCGCCGATGACCGCGAGGTCATCGGGGGAGGGGGTGGCGGTCAGTTCGAGTTGCGGCATCGCTCTAGCGGCCCTCGCGCCACCACATGGCGCCGAAGGCGAGCAGCAGGATGCCGACGCCGGCGAAGCCCGCGAAGAGCGGCAGCGTGTTGATGCCCTTCAGCACCGTCTCGTTGGTCAGGCGGATCTGCATGCGGTCGTCGTCGGCGACGCGGATCTGGCCGCGCACCGGCAGGATCGGCGGGATCTCGACGTTGCCGTCGGTGTCCGACACACGGGCGACGAGGCCCCTGGTCTTGTCCGATATCGGCTTCAGCACATCAGGTGTGGAGATCATCGCCTTGAACTCCGGCGCATCGACGGCGCCGACATGGACGAGCGTGCTCATTTCGCCGTTGCGGATCTCGAAGAGGCCGATTTCGTCCATGCGCTTCTCGGCCTTGAAGAGGCCGGGCTCGGACTGGACGAGCGGGAGCGTCTCGGTCTTGCCGGAGGGATAGCGCACGGTGGCGTTGCCGGGATTGTCGCCGATGGTCTGGCGGGTGATTTCGAGCGTGCGGCCGGAGGCGCGGGCGGTCAGCGCTTCTTCTTCCAGCGCCGGTTCCTTCATCAGCCAGTGGGCGACGCGGCGATAGAGCGAGACGTGCGGGCCGCCACCCTCGAAGCCACGGGCCCAAAGCCAGCCCTGATCGGACAGGAGCATGGCGACGCGGCCCTGGCCGGCGCGGTTCAGCACCAGGAGCGGATTGTTGTCTGCGCCGACCATGACGGTCTCGCCCTGTGGCGGCTCGACGCCGACCGAGCGGAACCAGCGGCCCCAATGCGGCGGCTCGTCGGTAGAGCCATCGAGGCCACGGGTGACAGGGTGCTTCTTGCCCTCGTCGGAGAGGCGCGGATAGAAGGCCTTTTCGACCATCTGGCCGGTCGGGGCGGCGGGGAGAACCGAGGAGAGCGGCGTCAGCGCGATCGAATCCGGGCCGGCATGCTCGGGGCCTGCGGCGATCAGAAGCGCGCCGCCGTTTTCGACATATTGGGCGATGTAATCGTAATAGAGGATCGGCAGCACGCCGCGATGCTGGTAGCGGTCGAAGATGATCAGGTCGAAGTCCTTGATCTTGTCGACGAACAGCTCGCGAGTCGGAAACGCGATCAGCGACAGCTCGTTGATCGGCGTGCCGTCCTGCTTTTCCGGCGGGCGCAGGATGGTGAAGTGGACGAGATCGACGGAGGCGTCGGATTTCAACAGGTTGCGCCAGGCGCGCTCGCCGGCATGCGGTTCGCCGGAGACCAGGAGCACGCGCAGGTTCTCGCGGATGCCGTCGATGACGTGGACGGCGCGGTTGTTGGCTTGCGTGACTTCGCCGGGAAGGGCGGCGACGGAAAATTCCAGCACGTTGCTGCCGCCGCGCTCGACCTTGAAGGAGAAGGGCGTATCGCGGCCGGGCGTTGCCTGCAGCGTGGCGATCTCGTTGCCGTTGAGCTTCACCGTCACGTCGGCGGTGCCGCCGGGGCTCGGGCCGTCGTCGAAGACGCGCAACACCAGTTGCTGCTCCTCGTTGACGATGCCGAAGCGCGGCGCCTTGATGACCTCGATGCGGCGGTCGAATTCGTTGGCCTTGCCCGTGATCAGCCCGTGGATTGGAGCGTCGAAGCCGAGCGCCTGGTTGACGCCGGGCACGTCGTGGATCTGGCCGTCGGTGAGCATGATGGCGCCGCCGATGCGAGCGGGCGGCACGTCGGCGACGGCGGCAGACAACGTGTTGAAGAGGCGCGTCGAGGGGGCGTCGGAATCTTCCGGCTCGGTGGCGTCGACATAGCGCGGCTCGACATTCGGGAAGCGGGCGAGGCGGTCCTTCAGCGCCGCCAGCGCGTCGTCGGTCATCTTGATGCGCTCAGGCGTCTGCTGGCTCTGGCTGCGGTCGACGATGACGGGGACGACCGTCGAGAGCTGCTCGCGGTCTTCCTGCATCAGCAGCGGGTTGGCGAGCGCTGCCAAAAGCGCCAGCGCTGCTACAGTGCGGATCCAGGCGCCGCGAACGCCCCGGAAGATGGCGAGTGCTGCGATGGCGACGACGATGACGGTCAGGGCCGCAAGCAGCGGCCAGGGAATGAAGGGCGCGAAATCAACCGTCATGTCACTGCCCCAGCCGTTCGAGGAGGGCGGGGATGTGGACCTGGTCGGTCTTGTAGTTGCCTGTGAGCATATACATCATGATGTTGACGCCGCTGCGATAGGCGTATTCGCGCTGCGCCTCGTCAGGGGGCACGGTCGGCAGCAGCGGCACGCCATTGTCGTCCACGGCCCATGCACCGGCGAAATCATTGCCCGTGATCAGGATCGGCGAGACGCCATCGGCGGTTGCCGCAGACTTGGCGTTGTTGGAGCGATTGTCCTGGCGCGCCTCGATCCAGAGCGGGCTGCCGGCATAGCGGCCGGGGAAGCTCGACAGAAGATAGAAGGACTTGGTCAGCACATGGTCGGAGGGGACCGGCTCCAGCGGCGGTATGTCGAGATTGGCGAGGATCTGCTGCAGGCGTTCGCCATTGGCGCTGCTGCCGCCGCTGTTGTCGAGCGCGCTGAACTGGTCGCGAGTGTCGAAGAGCACGGTGCCGCCGGCGCGCATATAGGCGTCGATGCGGTTGATCGAGGCGGCAGACGGCATGGGCGCGGTGGCGGAAATCGGCCAGTAGATGATCGGATAGAAGGAGAGCTCGTCCTTGGTCAGGTCGAGGCCGACGGGGGCGGCGGGTTCGAGCGTGGTGCGGAAGGTAAGATATTCCGTCAGGCCCTCGAGGCCGCGCTCGGAGATGCGATCGACCTCGGCCTCGCCGGTGACGACATAGGCGAGGTGAGTGTTGTCGAGCCGCTGGAAGATCTGCTCGTCGCCGGGCTTGCTGTCATCCGCGCGCGACTGGCCGGGCTGTACCAGGAAGGCGGCGGTGACGGCGACCGCGATCATCGCGGCCGTGCGGGAGGCCGGGCGCAGGCGCGAGAAGGCGCCGCTCATGAACATGACGATCAGGCTGTCGGCAAGCAGGAGCAGGAAGGCGATGAGGAAGAGCGAGGGCTTGGCCGACCACGTCTCGCCGCCGATCAGGCCTTCGCGCACCAGCGTCACGCCCGAGGCATCGAGGGGTTTGAGTTCGGCGTTTGCGGGCAGGACGTTCAAGGCGGTGAACCCTTCCTCGGAACCATAGAGGCCCGGCGGATTTTCGAAGCTGGCCACGGGGGCGGCCTTGGCGTTGGGGATCAGCGGACGCGCCGCGCCGGTCTCGGTGGTGAGCGCGCCCTTGGCGGTCAGGAGCCGGAAGGGCGGCAGCGCTTCGGCGGTGGTGGCGCCGCCCGATTGCGAGGTGACGCCGCCGGAGCGCGACAGTTGCACGAGACGGCGCAGCATCTCGACGAAGTTGCCTGAGATCGGCAGATCGGACCAAGTGGCCTCGGCGCTGACGTGGAAGAGCACGATGCGGCCTGATGTCATCGGCTTCATTGTCACCAGCGGCGTGCCGTCGGCAAGGCTTGCCCATGTGCGTTCGGCCAGATCCGGTGTCGGCTCGGCCAGCACCTGGCGCTTGACGGTGACGTCTGTCGGGCGCGCCATGCCGGCGAAGGGGCCGAAATTGGGGAACTCTGCCAGCTGCTGCGGCTCGGCCCAGGAGAGCGCGCCGCCGAGCGCGCGTTCGCCCTGGCGAAGCGTGACCGGCACCAGCGGATCATCGGCGGGCGCGGCGGCGAGGCGCGGGCCGGCGAAGCGGATGAGCGTTCCGCCGTTGTTGATCCAGCGCTGCAGCGGATCATAGGTCTCCTGCGGCAGACGGCCGATATCGGCCATGACGATGACCGAGGGGTTCTGCGCCAGGAGATCGGGAATGGAGGTGGCGAGATCGGGCGCGTTCGGCTCGATCAGGTCGGCATAGGGCTGCAGGGCGCGCTGGATATAATAGAGCGGCGACAGCAGCGGCTGGAAGCTGTCGCTTGCCTCGCCGGACAGAAGCACGACGCGGCGGCGCTTGAAGCCGTCGTCGAGAAGATGCACTGCGCCCGCCGTTGACTGGTTGTCGATGCTGAGCCGCGCGAAGTCGTTGCGCATCTCGAAGGGGGCGGTGATCGAGCCTGAGGCGACGGACTGGCCGGGCTGGAAGGAGACGGAGCCGGATGCGATGGCGCGGCCCTGCGCGTCCTGGGCGGTCAGCGGCAGCGTGGCGGCCGAGGCGCCGTCTAGGCGGGTCGCGGTGACGGTCATGGCATCGGCGGCGTTGTTGGCGCCTGTGATTGCCACCGTCTGCGCGGCGTCGCCGGCGATCAGGCGCAGCTGGCCGGGCTGCAGGTCGGAGAGTTGGCGCACGGTGGCGTCATTGTCGTTTGCGGCGGCGCCGTCGGTCAGGAAGGCGAGCGTGCCGGGATGCACGCCGTTCAGCGCCGCACGCAGCGCCTCGAAGGCGCGCTGGCGGTCGGGGACGAGCGGCTGCGGCTCGGCGGCGCGCAGTTTTTCGCGGGCGACGGCGGCGGTGCCGGCGACGGCATCGTTGCTTGGATCGGCGGTGAAGGTGATGGAGACGGGCAGGCCAGCGCTATCGGCGTCGTCGATCAGCGCCTCGGCTGTCTGCACGCGGCGTTCCCAGTCGGGCGCGGTCGCCCAGCCATTATCGACGAAGAGCACGAGCGGGCCGCCGGAGGCGATCGAGCTGGTGCGCGGGTTGAAGACGGGATCGGCGATGGCGAGGATGACGGCTGCGGCGAGCAACATGCGCAGTAGCGTCAGCCACCAGGGGCTCTGCGCCGGCGTTTCCTCGCGCTTCAAAACGGTGGCGAGGATGCGCAGCGGCGGGAAGACTTCCGTCTTCGGGCGCGGCGGGGTCAGGCGCAGCAGCCACCAGATGACGGGAAGCGCCACAAGGGCGCCGAGAATGGCCGGATAGGCAAAGGCGAAGGGAAGCGCGTTCACAGCTGGCCTCCATGCGTTGCCCTGCCTGGCATGCCGGACAGATGCATGTGGACGGCGACCAGCGCCTCGGAGGCGAGGTGATCGGTGCGATGGCTGATGAAGGTCCAGCCGAGGTGGCGCAGGCTCTGGCCAAGACCATCGCGGCGGCCGAGATAGGCGCGTGTATAGGCGTCGCGGATGTTTTCGGCACGGCCGGAGGTGAGCTTCGAGCCGGTCTCGGGATCGGTGAACTCGGTGCGGCCGGTATAGGGAAAAAGCTCCTCGGCGGGATCGGCCACCTCGATGACATGGCCGCGCAGGCCACGGCGGGCGAGCGGGCCGATGCGGGCCATCACGGCCTCGGCGTCGTCGAGGAAATCGCCGATCAGCACGAGGTCGCTCGAGCCGCGGATCATGGCGGTATCCGGCAGGCCGCCGGTGAGCGGCGCGTGCATCAGCGCGACGGCCAGGCGTTCGGCGGCATTGCGGGCGGAGATCGGTTCCATCACGCCGGGGCAGCCGACGCGTTCACCAGAGCGGGCGAGGATTTCGGCGAGCGCCAGCATGATGACGAGCGCGCGGCTTTCCTTGGAGACGCTGCCGAAGGTCGACTTGTACATCATCGACGGTGACATGTCGGCCCAGAGCCAGATGGTGTGGGCCGCTTCCCATTCGCGGTCGCGGATATAGGTGTGGTCGTCGCGGGCCGAGCGGCGCCAGTCGATGCGCGCCAGACTTTCGCCTTCGCTATAGGGTCGGAACTGCCAGAAATTCTCGCCGATCCCACGTTTGCGACGGCCGTGCCAGCCGGCGATCACGGTGTTGGCGATACGCTTGGCCTCGACGAGGCAATCCGGCAGCAGGCTGGCGCGCTGCCTTGCACGTGCAAGGGCATCGCTGCCTGGGGTCGGAGTGACGGTCTGTCCGATCGATGCCACGCGTGAGGCTTCCTTCCTGAGCTTAGCCCTTGGCCTGCTTGACCAGGCCGGCGATCACATCGCGCACCGACATGCCTTCGGCGCGGGCGGCGAAGGTCAGTGCCATGCGGTGCTGCAGGACGGGTTCGGCCAGCGCGTGGACATCGTCGAGGGACGGGGCGAGGCGGCCTTCATAGAGCGCGCGGGCGCGGGCGCACAGCATCATCGCCTGGCCGGCGCGCGGGCCGGGGCCCCAGGCGACGTTCTTGTCGGTTGCGGCGTTGCCCTGGCCGGGGCGGGCGGAACGGACGAGCGCCAGGATGCCGTCGACCACCTTGTCGCTGACGGGCATCTGGCGGATCAGCGTCTGGATCTCGATCAGGCGCTCGGCGCTCAGCACGGCCTGCGGCTTGGTTTCGGCCAGACCCGTGGTGTCGAGAAGGATCTGTCGCTCGGCGGCGAGTTCGGGGTAGTTGACGTCGACCTGCAGCAGGAAGCGGTCGAGCTGTGCCTCGGGAAGCGGATAGGTGCCTTCCTGCTCCAGCGGGTTCTGGGTGGCGAGAACGTGGAAGGGCGTCGGCAGGTCGTAGCGCTGGCCGGCGACGGTGATGTGGTACTCCTGCATCGCCTGCAGCAGCGCCGACTGGGTGCGCGGCGAGGCGCGGTTGATTTCGTCGGCCATCAGCAACTGTGCAAAGACGGGGCCCTTGACGAAGCGGAAGGAGCGGCGGCCGGTCTCGTCCTGGTCCATCACTTCGGAGCCGAGGATATCGGATGGCATCAGGTCGGGTGTGAACTGGATGCGGTTGGCGCCGAGGCCGAGCACTTCGCCGAGCGTGGTGACGAGCTTGGTCTTGGCGAGGCCGGGGACGCCGACGAGCAGGGCGTGGCCGCCCGAGAGAACGGCGAGCAGCGTGTTTTCGACGACGCTTTCCTGGCCGAAGATCACCTTGGCGACCTCGCTCCTCACTGTGGCGATATCGGCAAGCGCTTTTTCTGCTGCGGCGACGATCGCCTTTTCATCGAGGGGGGCTTCGGTCTTCATCATACCCATCAGGCATCTCTCCAGCGGCTGATCTCATTCGTCGCGAATCGTCGGACTTTTACACGTGTGCCTCATACCCGATAGAGTTATGAAGATGTTGCGGGCTGACAAGTTCGTTTCGAATGACTATCTCGTGACATTCCTGCGTTAAGTGCAAACAGAGACGGAACAATGGCAACCGAAGAGATCAAGGCAGCGACCGATGCCGCGGATCTGGCAGCGCTGATTTCACGCGCCGCGGGCGATGGTGGCGATGCGAAACGCGGTCTTCCGCCCGTCGAGAAATGGAATCCGCCGTTCTGTGGCGATATCGACATGGAGATCCGCGCCGACGGGACGTGGTTCTACATGGGGACGCCGATCGGCCGGGCGCCGCTGGTGCGGCTGTTTTCCACGGTTCTGCGCAAGGATGAGGATGGCAAGACATACCTCGTAACTCCTGTGGAAAAAGTCGGTATCCGGATCGTCGATGCGCCGTTCCTCGCTGTCGAGCTGAACGCCTCCGTCAGGGACGGGCAGGCGGTGCTGACCTTTCGCACCAATGTCGGCGATGTCGTCGAGGCTGGCAAGGCGCATCCCATCAGGTTTGTCATTCACGGCGATAACAATGAGTTGAAGCCATATCTGCATGTGCGCGGTCGCCTGGAAGCACTGGTGTCGCGGGCGGTTATGTACCAGCTGGTGGAGCTTGGCGAGACTGTTGATGTCGATGGCGTCGCAATGTTCTGCCTGCGCTCGGACGGCGAGACCTTTCCCGTCATGCCGGCGGCCGAGCTGGATGCGCTGTCGCGATGAGCCAGATTCAGACCAAGGACGGCGCGCTTTATTCCGCAGCCGAATTCAGACGCCGGGCAATGCACCAGATGGGCGGGCCGGTCGATCTGTCGTGGCGCGAGCATGGCGACCATATCCTGAACCCCGAAATCATCGCCAAGGTGGAGACCTTCAAGCTCCGCGATGCCGCCGTGCTCGTGCCTGTCATCGATGACGGCGACGAGGCGCGGGTGATCTTCACGCTGCGCACCGCGACACTGCGCAAGCATTCCGGTCAGATCGCCTTTCCCGGCGGCAAGATCGATGGCGCGGACGAGACGCCGGAGCAGGCTGCCGTGCGCGAGGCCGACGAGGAGATCGGGCTGAAGGGCTCGTTCGTCGAGACGGTGGCGCGGCTGCCTGTTTATCTGGCCTCGACGGGATTTCGCATCACGCCTGTGCTGGCGGTGGTGCAGCCCGGCTTTGATCTCAAGCTCAATCCCGATGAGGTCGACGACGTCTTCGAAGTGCCGCTCTCCTTCCTGATGGCGCCCGGCAATCACATTCGCGACAAGCGTATGATCGACGGGCTCGACCGACATTTCTATCGCATGCCCTATGAAACCAGAATGATCTGGGGCATCACCGCGGGCATTGTCCGCACGCTTTACGAAAGGCTCTACGCATGACCAACCTTGCTCACGAAGCATGGTTCAACGACCCGGCGCTGAAGCGCGTTTTCTCGCTGCTGAATGCCGATGGCGGCGAGGGGCGCGTGGTGGGTGGCGCCGTGCGCAACAGCCTGATGGGCCTCGCGGTCAGCGATATCGATGTGGCGACGACGCTGACGCCTGACGTGGTGATCGAGCGTGCCAAGCAGGCCGGGATCAAGGCGGTGCCGACGGGCGTCGAGCATGGGACGGTGACGCTCGTCATCGATCGCAAGCCGTTCGAGGTGACGACGCTACGCGCCGATGTCGAGACCGACGGGCGTCGGGCGACGGTGGCGTTCAGCACCGACTGGCAGACGGATGCCGAGCGGCGCGACCTCACCATCAACGCGCTCTATGTGGGCGAGAGCGGCGAGGTGGTCGATCTCGTCGGCGGGCTTATTGATATCGAGAAGCGCAACATCCGCTTCATCGGCGATGCCGCGACCAGGATCAAGGAAGACTATCTGCGCATCCTGCGCTTCTTCCGCTTCTTTGCCTATTACGGCTCTGGGCGGCCGGATGCGGATGGGTTGCGGGCGGCGGCTGCTGCCCGCTCCAAGCTTTCGACGCTGTCGGCCGAACGGGTGTGGTCGGAGATGCGCAAGCTGTTGTCGGCGGAAGATCCGGGGCGGGCACTGCTGTGGATGCGCACCGTCGGCGCGCTGACGGAGATTTTGCCGGAAACGGAAAAGTGGGGCATCGATGCGATCCCGGCGCTGATCGCGACCGAGAAGGCGCTCAGCTGGACGCCCGATCCGCTGCTGCGGCTGGCCGCGATCGTGCCGCCCGACGCCAAGCGGCTGGAGGCGATGGCGGCGCGGCTGAAGCTTGCCAATGCGGAAGCGGCCGTGTTCAAGGCCTGGGCGAATGCAGCGCCTGTTAACGATGAGATGTCGATGGCGGCTTTCGACCGCCTGCTTTATCGCAACGGTGCCGAGGGCATCATCACACGGCTGAAGCTGGCGCTTGCGGTGGCGCGCGGGAAGGCCGAGGGTGACATGGCGGAAATGGCGCGATCGGCGCGGCTGAACAGGCTGCTCGACCATGCCAACGCATGGGTGAAGCCAAGCTTTCCTGTGAATGGCGGGGATGTGATGGCGGCAGGTATTCCGTCGGGCCGGCAGGTCGGTGAGACGCTGGCCGCGCTGGAACATCAGTGGGTGGAGGAAAACTTCGCTTCCGACCGGGCGACGTTGCTCGCCCGGCTTAGTGATCGCGTGAAATAAGGCGATCGCGTCAGATGATCAGGCCGCGTTCGCTTCGTTGCGGATGCGGGCCTTGATGTTGTCGACCATGTTTTCGCGGATGATGGTTTCGCCATGCGCGGATTTCATATGGTCGACGGCGCGGCGCACGACTTCGGCGTCGTCGGCTGCGCGTGTGTGCCAGCTGCATCCGGGGACCAGCGTTCCACATTCGAAAAGTCTCATCGTCTCCTCCTGACTTGAGTTCTCAATGACGCTTGTGCGTTTTGTGGGAATGCTCCAGGGACGGGAAGGTTCCGGCCGGTTGTCGCACCGGCCGTAGGGATCGCATGTTTCACGCGATCGTGGATATGTCCGTTCCCCGGACGGTGAGCCCGATTATTCGGGCATCGCCCAAGCGCGGTAGCAATCCGTGTGGGCGCTGTTGTTCTGGCCCTTGGTGCGGCGCGACAGCTCCTCGGCGGACAGGCCGCCGGCGAGTTGAAGCTTGACCTGTTCCACAAAGCAGGAAAGGGGCAGATCGGAACCGCTCTTGGCTTTCAGCGCTTCGGCCAGCCTGTTGAGCAGCTCAGGTGTGTCGATTGGGCGGGGTGGCTGTTGGACACCTACCGCCGCCGGTGTTCCACTCTGTATCGTCATGACAATCCTCCTCCGATTGTTGAACGCGTACATCTATGAAATGGGTATCCGGTCCGCTTATTAAAAGCCTCTCACACGCAGTTTACCGATCTTTCCTCCCAGTTACGGCCAGCGAACGGCGGGGGGTAGCGATGAGAGAATGGACTCGACATTCCCACCCGTTTTCAAGCCAAAGATCGTTCCTCTGTCATATAGCAGGTTGAACTCGACATATCGCCCACGGCGAATCAATTGTTCTTCACGATCTTGTTCTGTCCACTGTTTATTGAAGTTGGAGCGAACAATCCGTGGATAAACCATCGCAAAGGCGCGGCCGACATCGCGGGTGAAGGCGAAATCGGCGCTCCAGCCGCCCGCTTCCTCGCTCGAATGCAGCCAGTCGTAGAAGATGCCGCCCGTGCCGCGCGCTTCGTTGCGGTGCTTGAGGAAGAAGTATTCGTCGCACCACTTCTTGTAGGCGTCGTAATCGGCGACGCCGGCGTGGCTGCGGCAGGCGATTTCCATGGCCTTGTGAAACAGTCGGGTGTCGTCGTCTTCCTGGGTGCGGCGGCGGTCGAGCACCGGCGTCAGGTCGGCGCCGCCGCCGAACCAGCGGCTCGACGTCACCACCATGCGGGTGTTCATGTGCACGGCGGGGACGTTGGGGTTCACGGGGTGGGCGATCAGCGAGATGCCGGAAGCCCAGAAGCGCGGATCGTCCTTGGCGCCCGGCATCTGGGCGCGCAGGTCGGCGCTGAATTCGCCGTAGACGGTGGAGGTGTGGACGCCGACCTTCTCGAAGACGCGGCCTTCCATCATCGACATGCGACCGCCGCCACCGGCGCCGTTCTCGCGCTTCCAATCCTTGGCGACGAAACGGCCCGGCTCACGATCGGAAAGCGGTCCTGCGAGTTCATCCTCGATCGCTTCGAAAGAGGCGCAGATCTGGTCGCGCAAGCCCTCGAACCAGGTGCGGGCCATCTCCTTCTTGTCCTCGATATCCGCGGGCAGGCCGATCGGAAGTTCGGGTCGTTCCATAGTCGTCGTCTCCGGTACGCGCGCGGGCAAAATTCGAGTCATGCCCGCTTCAATCGCCCCTGATAGCAGGTCGTTTGGCATAGCGCCAACAGCCGAACGGCGTTGGTGAGCAGGCTTCAGATTCGACTCGCAATATTCCGGCGTCGATACTACCTTTCCATTAGAGGTAGGTTGTATGACGAAGATCCCAGGACCGCCGTCATTTGACGGCTTGAAACGAAGGATTGCCAAGCACCGGGCCGAGGGCACGCCGCGCAAGAACGATCGGTTCGTGCGGCAGACCTATTGCCTGGCGCTGCTCGATGCGCGCGCAAAGGCTCGCGAGTGGTTCGACGAATATCCCAAGGCCGCCTACTGGACCGAGGTCGAGAGCTGGAGGCAGCTCGACGGCGACCAGATCGAGTTCACCATGCGGCGTCTGCCATCGGCCGATTGAGGTCTATTCGGCGGCGTCGCGCAGGCGGCTTTCTATCAGGAGGCCGCTTTCATCCAGGATCGGATGCGCGACCGAGACGATATGGGCGTTGATGCGCTTCAGGTCGCGCAGCATGTCGAGATGCAGCGAGCTCGTCTGCAGGCTGTCTGCACGGCCGTCGCGCAGGCGCTCCAGATGGCGCTCGGAGGATTGCTTCTCCATGCGGCGCACTTCCACCTTCACTTCCATCAGCTGACGGGCGAGATTGAAATCGCGGGTGACGAAGATCGTCTGGGCGATGCGGAGGTTCTCCAGCGTCAGGTGGAAGAGCTTGCTCAGCTCCTCGTAGCCGTCTTCTGAGAATTTCAGGCCGAGCGACACCTTCTTGGCGACCTGCGGCAGCAGACCCTTTTCGATGATATCGCCGATATGCTCGAGATTGATGGCGTAGTCGATGATGACGATCGAGCGGCGTCCGTCCTCTTCGCTGAGGCCGCCGCGGCCGAGCTTGGAGAGGTAGATCTTCACTTCCTGCTGCAGGCTGTCGACGCGCTTTTCGAGGCTCGCGATCTCCGTCAGCTTCGACATGTTGTTACGCTCGAAGGCGTCGGCCGCGCGTTGCAGCATGCGCTCGATCAGGTCGCCGACGCCAAGCACTTCGCGGGTGGCGCTGGCGAGCGCCACGACCGGCGTCGAGAGCTCCTGCGGATCGAGATAGCGCGGCGCGTTGTCTGCTTGCTCGTCCTCGGGGACAAGCTTCAGCATCAGGCGCGACAACAGGCGCGAGAAGGGCCAGGCGAGGGCCGCGAGCAAGAGGTTGAAGCCGAGATGGGCATCAACCGGCAGCTTGGCTGGCGACAGCGGCAGGGTTTCAAGGAGATCGGCACCGAAGCCGGCGAGCGGCAGCGCGATCAGGCAGCCGATGGCGCGCACGATTAGGTTACCCAGCGTGACGCGCTTGACCGAGGCCGGGCCGGAAAGCGAGGCGATGACGGGCGGGATGGCGCCGCCGAGATTGGCGCCGAGGACCAGCACGATCACAAGGCCGGCTGACAGGATGCCCGTCGACGCGAGCGACAGGATGAGGACGACGGCGGCGAGGCTGGAAGACGAGATGAAGGCGATGCAGGCCGAAAAGGCGAGCGCCACCGGCCAGGCATTGTCGAGCAGGCCGATGAATGCCGAGAGCGCCGGTGACTGGCGCATCGGCTCGGTGGCGCTGCTCAAGAGGTGCAGCGACAGCAGCATGAGGCCGATGCCGATCAGCGCCTGACCGCCGCCCTGGCGGGAGGTCGAGCCGCCGCGATAAAGCACGATGCCAGCGAGGATGACCAGCGGCGAAAGCCACTCGATGCCGGTCGCGACGATCCAGGCGGTGACGGCGGTGCCGACATTGGCGCCCAGAAGCACGATCTGCGCCATGCGCGGTTTGACCAGCTCGCGCTCGACGAAGGAGGCGACCATCAGGGCGGTCGCGGTGGAGCTCTGCAGCGCGATGGTGGCAACGAAACCGGAGACGAAGGAGCGCAGGCCGCTCTTGGTGCCGGAGGCAAGCCCGGTCCTAAGCCGCGCGCCGAAAGCGCGCGATACGCCATCCTTCACCTGCGACAGGCCGAACAGCAGCAGTGCTACGGCGCCGAACAGGTTGATCATGACGATTGTGGATTCCATGCGGGCTTGTCTTTTTCTATCTCTTGGCGCCATCAGTGGCGCGTTTTGCGACTCTCTGATTTCGGCAAATCATTGAAATATCGGCATATCGTCCGATTTTTTGTTTGCCCGGCTAAAAATTATACGCCTGATCGGCGATTTCACAACGCCGTTCGCGACATTATGCGCCGCTGAACCGGCATTTCCGTGGCAGGGTCAGGACCAGACGGTCTGGCGCATGGCTTCGCCCGTGATCATGGCCGCCGATACCGCGACATTGATGGAGCGCTGGCCCTCGACCATGGGCACCAGGATGCGGGCATCGGCGGTGTCATGCACGTGGTCGGGCACGCCGGCGCTTTCGCGGCCGAAGAGCAGGATGTCGTCGGCGTGGAAGCGGAAATCGGTGTAGCGGCCGGAGGCCTTGGTGGAGGCCAGCACGAGGCGGCGGCCGGTCGTCTTGCGCCAGTCTTCGAACTGCTCGAAATTGACATGGCGGGTGAGGGCCGCGGTGGCGATGTAATCCATGCCGGCGCGCTTGAGGTTGCGGTCGGAGATGTCGAAACCGGCGGGCTCGATGATATCGACGGCAAAGCCGAGGCAGGCGGCTAGCCGCAGGATGGTGCCGGTGTTGCCAGGAATATCGGGCTGATAGAGTGCTATTCTGAGGTCCGCCATGATCGCCCCGTTTGATCGCTTCCGTTCGGCCTGACCTAGTGCAAGTGCGGTTTTGGTGCAACAGCCTGCTTTTTGGGCGCGAATCTTTGGCTTTCGGCAAGTTTGGGCTGGAAAACCCGTCAATTTCGCGTTATCGGTGCATATCTTCAATCGCCAACAAGGGAGCGCCAAGATGAATGCATTGCCGTATGTCAGCCTCCCGTCCGCCAATTTGCGGATCATGGCGACTCGACGCTCCTAAAGCGTCCTTTTCTTTCTGATCTCCCTTTCGTAATCCATTGCGCGGCCATGTTGGCCTCGTCCCTTGAACGTCCACTGCCCATATAAGCCGTTGCGCGTCTGTGCTGGCGAGGGCAGGAACGCTGAAGTTCGGAGCATTTTCATGTTTGGCTGGTTTGAACAGCGTCTCAATCCTTTCCCCTCCGAGGAGCCCGGCGTTCCTCCCAAGGGGCTGTTTGCCTTCTGCTGGCACTATACGAAGCCCGCGGCTCCCTGGCTTGCGGCCATGGCCGTGCTGACGATGCTGATTGCGGTCGGCGAAGTCGCGCTGTTTCAGTTCCTCGGCAATATCGTCGATTGGCTGACGCATGCCGATCCGAAGACCTTCCTCGAGACCGAAGGCTACAAGCTCTACTGGATGGGCGCGCTGATCCTGATCGGCTTGCCTCTGGCGGCGGTGGCGGATTCCGTCATCATGCACCAGGTCTTGATCGGCAACTACCCGATGATCGCCCGCTGGCAGATGCACCGTTTCCTGATGCGTCACAGCATGACCTTCTTCGCCAACGAGTTCGCCGGACGCGTGGCCACCAAGGTGATGCAGACATCGCTTGCGGTGCGCGAGACGGTGATGAAGATCCTCGACGTCTTCGTCTATGTCGTCAGCTACTTCATCTCGATGATCGTCGTCATCGCGGCGGCCGATTGGCGGCTGATGATCCCGATCCTCGCATGGCTCGGCGTCTATATCGCCATCGTTGCCTACTTCGTACCGCGTTTGCGCAAGATCGCGGCGATGCAGGCGGATGCGCGTTCGCTGATGACCGGCCGCGTCGTCGACAGCTACACCAACATCGCGACGGTGAAGCTGTTCTCGCATGCGGGCCGCGAGGAGACCTATGCCAAGGAGGGCATGGACGGCTTCCTGCAGACCGTGCATCAGCAGATGCGCAAGGTCACGATGTTCCACGCATCCGTCTATATCAACAACTGCGTGGCGCTGTTCGTGATCTCGGGCCTGTCGATCTGGTTCTGGCTGAACGGCGGCATCTCGGTCGGCGCGATCGCAATTGCCATCGGTCTTGCCATGCGCGTCAACGGCATGTCGCAGTGGATCATGTGGGAAGTCTCGGCGCTGTTCGAGAATATCGGCACGGTCTATGACGGCATGGAGATGATGACGAAGGAGCACGACATCATCGACAAGCCTGGCGCCTGGTCTCTGACGGCCAAGAAGGGCGCGATCCATTACGACCGGATCGGCTTCCACTACGGGAAGGGCAAGGGCATCATCGAAAACCTGTCGCTTGACATCAAGGCGGGCGAGAAGGTTGGTCTGGTCGGTCGCTCCGGCGCCGGCAAGACGACGCTGATGAACCTGTTGCTGCGCTTCTACGACCTCGAAGGCGGCCGCATCACGATCGACGGTCAGGACATCTCGCATGTCTCGCAGGAAAGCCTGCGCGAGTTGATCGGCGTCGTTACGCAGGACACGTCGCTGCTGCACCGCTCGATCCGTGACAACATCGCCTACGGCCGTCCGGATGCGACGGATGCGGAGATTATCGAGGCGGCCAAGCGGGCCAATGCCTGGGACTTCGTCGAGGGCCTTGTCGACATGCAGGGGCGCAAGGCGCTCGATGCGCAGGTCGGCGAGCGTGGCGTGAAGCTGTCTGGCGGCCAGCGCCAGCGTATCGCGATTGCCCGCGTCTTCCTCAAGGACGCGCCGATCCTAGTTCTCGACGAAGCGACCTCGGCTCTCGATTCCGAGGTCGAGGCGGCGATCCAGGAGAACCTGTTCGCGTTGATGGAGGGCAAGACGGTCATCGCCATCGCCCACCGCCTGTCGACGCTGACGGAGATGGACCGGCTGGTCGTGCTCGACAAGGGCAAGATCATCGAGGCCGGCTCGCATGTCGAACTGGTGGGTGAGGGCGGCGTCTATGCCGATCTCTGGAACCGCCAGTCGGGCGGCTTCCTTGCCGATCATTCGGATGAGGACGGCGTCCAGAAAGAAGCTGCAGCCGAGTAAGGCACGCTCCCCCGCTCCGCCATGCATGTGGAGCGGGGGGATTTGACTTATGTCAAGAATAGCACGGCGCGCGTGTGATGGCGCGCTGCTGGCGATGTAAAAGCACGCACCGGTGGTAAGTTTTTATTTAGCGAAGGCTGCCACAAGGGTTTCATCGATTTAAGCGTTGTTTGAAACTTTTCAGGTGCCAGTCATGAGCTCTCTCAAGATCAAGTTTTTTCTGCCGGCTCTTTTTGCCTTTATCGTCATCATCCTCGTCGCCCAGGGCGCCGCCGGCATGCGGTCGGTATGGCAGCTCAACAGCCAGGCCGAGAGCATCAGCCTGCGGATGGACAAGTCGCTGATGATCGCGGAGATGGAGCGACGCATTTCGGATGTACGACGCCTCTACCTCGCGCTGTCCGCCGCCCTCAGCGCTGAAGAGCAGACGGCACTGCTGGGGCAGATCAAGACGGCCACCGCTGCCCGCGAAAACGCGGTTGCCACGTTCGAAGCCGCGCAATCGGCCGGCCCTCGGCCGCGGTTTGAACAGCTCAAGAGCATCATGGCGGACTATGACAAGCTTGGTGACCAGTTCGCCAGCCTGCTTGTCGACGCACGAAACAGTGACGCCAAGGCCGTTATCAAGAAGATGACGCCGATGGGCAACAGCGCCGGTAATATCCTTCAGGGCATGATCTCAGACAATCGCGCCGCCGCCGGCAGCGACAAGAAGGCTGCCGCCGACACCACGCAGGTCGTGACGATCGCGACGGTCGTCGGCGTGTTGATCGCGGTCCTGATGGCGATCGGTGCCGCGGTGCTGAGCCTCGTTCGTGTCACGCGGCCGATTGGGGCGATCACGCAGTCGATGAACGCGCTAGCCGCCGGCGACAACCATGCCGTCATTCCCTATGCTGGTCGTCGTGATGAAATTGGTGAAATGGCGGCCGCCGTTGCCGTCTTCCGCGAGAACGCGCTGGAGCGCGAACGCCTCGAGCGCGAGACGGAAGCCAACCGCTCGATGAGCGAAAGCGAGCGGATCGCGCGCGAGGAGCAGAAGGCGCGTGAGGCGGCCGAGGTGTCGTTCGCGGTCGATAATCTGGCGCGCGGGCTGAAGAGCCTTTCCGACGGCGACCTGACCTTCCGTATCGAGCAGAGCTTCGCCGGCCAGCTGGACCAGCTGCGCAGCAACTTCAATGAATCCGTTCATGGTCTGGCACGCGTTCTCAGCGTTGTCGGCGAAAACGCCCGCAAGATCGATGCCGGCGCCAACGAGATCCGAGCGGCGGCCGACGATCTGTCGAAGCGCACCGAGCAGCAGGCGGCCTCCGTGGAAGAGACGGCATCGTCGCTTGAGCAGGTGACGACGGCAGTCCGGGATACGGCTCAGCGCGCCGGGCAGGCGGGCGAACTGGTCGAGACGACCCGCAGCGGCGCCGAGCGCTCCGGCGTGATCGTAGAGCAGGCGGTTGCGGCCATGGAGGCCATCGAGACCTCCTCGAACGGGATCTCCAACATCATCGGCGTCATCGACGACATCGCCTTCCAGACCAACCTCCTGGCGCTGAATGCCGGTGTCGAGGCCGCACGCGCCGGTGAGGCCGGTAAGGGCTTCGCGGTCGTGGCGCAGGAAGTGCGCGAGCTCGCCCAGCGCTCCGCCAATGCCGCCAAGGAGATCAAGGCGCTCATTACCAAGTCGGGCGATCAGGTGCGTCAGGGCGTGGAGCTTGTCGGCGAGACCGGCCGACAGCTTGCCGTGATCGTGTCGGAGGTTCAGGCGATTAACGGCAACGTGTCCGCCATCGTCAGCAGCTCACGCGAACAGTCGACCGGCCTCAGCGAGATCAATGTCGCCGTCAACCACATGGATCAGGGCATCCAGAAGAATGCGGCGATGGTCGAGCAGACGACGGCCGCTACTCACAGCCTGGCGCGGGAAGCGGCAGCGCTGATCGAGCTTCTCTCGCAGTTCAGGCTGAGCGAAAGCCAGGCTGCCGCGATGCGTGTCGCTTCGGAGGCGAGCGATCAGCCCGTCCAATCGCCAGCCCGCGCGCTCGGTGCCCGTGTTGCCCGCGCCTACGGCTGACGGCTGGATATAACTCGCAACTAAAAACGCCCTCCCTGGGATATCGGGAGGGCGTTTTTATTTTATAATCAGTCGCTTGGATGTGTCTGCTCAGTGCCTGTCGGCGCTCAGGCTGTCCGCCCAGTCGATGACGCGATGGCCCTCGACCGCCATGCTGCTGGCAAAGGCGAGGGTACGCAACGCCATCAACCGACGCTGCTCTTCACTATCGATCCAAGCGGCAACGGCTTCCGCCACGACCTGGTCGTGCGGTACGCCGAGCTGCTCTATAACCGCATCGAGTCTTTCCGCCAAAGGCAACGGTATGCTCGACACGAGTGTCCTCTTTTGCATTGTGGCCGTCTCCCGTGAAATCTCATGCTATTCCCACATTGTGGCAGGACATGTCTCATTCAACGACGATGCCGTCGATGTTACCAATCATTACGAAAATATTAGGCTGGTCCGGCGAACGGATTGCTTTCCCCATCCGGCGGATAAGCCTATATCGCAAATATGCTCCTAAATCGACTCTTTCGTGCCTTTGAAACCTGGATTGATCCCTTCCAACCGCGCGACAACATTCAGCCGCCGCGGTCGACGACGGATTTCATCTGGTTCTATATCGGCCAGGCCAAGCTCCCCTTCATCGCCATGCTGGTTCTCGGCGGCATGTCGGCCGCGATCGAGGCGGCGTTGTTCTGGTTCGTCGGGCGCGTCGTCGATATTCTCGCCAGCATCAAACCTAACGTCGGCTGGCACGGCTTGCTTGCCGCGCATGGCTTCGAGCTGTTCGGCATGCTCTTCCTCATCGGCCTCGTGCGCTTTATCGTGCAGCTCATAATCGCACTGGTCGATCAGCAGGTGATCACGCCGGGATTCTACAATCTCGCCCGCTGGCAATCCTACCTGCATGTGTCGCGGCAATCGCTGTCGTTCTTCCAGAGCGACTTCTCCGGGCGGATCGTCACCAAGGTATGGTCGGCGGGGCAGGCGACCGGCGATCTCGTGACCTCGCTGATGGAGAGCGTCTGGTTCGTCGGCATCTACGCGGCGACGACGCTGGTGCTTGTTGCGCGTCTGGACCTGTCGCTCGCGGTGGTCGTGCTGTGCTGGCTGGTCGCCTTCGGTGTTCTCGCGCGCTACTTCGTGCCGCGCATCCGGCGCCACTCGCGCGATACGGCCGAATCAGCCTCGATGCTCAACGGGCGCATGGTGGATGCCTATAGCAACATCCAGACGCTGAAGCTCTTTGCCCGCGACGAGGAGACCGATCGCTACATGCGGCAGGGCTTCGATACTTTCCAGGCGACGGTGCTGCTCTTCACCCGCTTCATCACCGGCGTGCGCGCTTCGATGGCGCTGCTCTCCGGCATCATGATCGTGACCATGGCCGGGCTCAGCGTGCATTTGTGGCTGCAGGGGCTGATCAGCTCGGGCGCCGTCGCTTTCTCTCTCGCGCTGGTGCTCAGGCTGAACTTTCTGCTCGGACGCTTGATGACGCAGTTCAACGGCATCATGCGCAATCTCGGCACGATCCAGAACTCGGCGGAGCTGATCTCCAAGCCGCTCGGTCTCGTCGACAAGCCGGATGCGCCGGATCTCGTCATCGCCGAGCCCGGCATCCGCTTCGACGACGTGTCCTTCCACTATGGCAAGGGCAGCGGCGTGATCGACCATTTCTCGCTGACGATCGCGCCCGGTGAGAAGGTCGGCATTGTCGGGCGCTCCGGGGCCGGCAAATCGACGCTCGTGAACCTTCTGCTTCGGCTCTACGATCTTGAAGGCGGGCGTATCCTCATCGACGGGCAGGATATCGCGGGCGTCAGGCAGGAATCGCTGAGGATGCAGATCGGCGTCGTCAGCCAGGACACGTCGCTGCTGCACCGCTCGGTGCGTGACAACATCCTCTTCGGCCGCCCGGATGCCGGCGAAGACGGATTGATCGAGGCGGCGCGGCGGGCCGAAGCGCTGGGCTTCATCCAGCGGCTGGAGGATCAGCAGGGGCGCAAGGGCTTCGATGCGCATGTCGGCGAACGCGGCGTCAAGCTTTCGGGCGGGCAGCGGCAGCGGATCGCGATCGCCCGCGTAATGCTCAAGGATGCTCCGATCCTGGTTCTCGACGAGGCAACGTCGGCGCTGGATTCAGAGGTGGAAGAGGCGATCCAGGCGAACCTCAACCGGATCATGGACGGCAAGACGGTTCTGGCCATCGCGCACCGGCTGTCGACGATCGCAGCACTCGATCGGCTGATTGTCGTCGACAAGGGACGGATCATCCAGGAGGGCACGCACGAGGCGCTGCTGCGCGATGGCGGGCTCTACGCGGAACTCTGGGCGCGGCAATCGGGCGGCTTCCTGGCGGCGGATCTGGAGGAGGTCTAGGCGCAGGCGCTGCGTTATCAGCGATCGATGGCGATCTCGGCCATCAGTCCGTAGTGGTTGGAACCGGCATTGTCCGTAATCTGCTTGACCGAGACCAGCCGCAGCGGCGGGCGGGTGAGCACGTGGTCGATGGCAATGCCGAATTTGCCGGCCCGGGTCGGCCATGTGGCGGGCTCTGGAAAGACAGTGTTCAGACCGGTGGCGCGCACGAAATCCTGGATATGCGGATCGATGATGGCCGAGTTGAAATCGCCGGCGACGATGAGCGGTCCATCGACCGAGTTGATGACCTCGTGGAGGTCCTCCAGCTCATCGACCTGGAAATCGTCGAAATAAGGCTTGGCCAAGTGGACGGAAGCGAGGTGAACAGGTGTTCCGTCAATATCGATCGACACCTTGACGAGACGGTTCGGCCAGAGATCGCCAATGGTTCTCACTCCCTGTTCGATGAAGGGACGTTTGGAGAGCAACAGCGTATCGCATCCCGGCGTGCCGACGCCGCAGCCAATGCGATAGGGATACGTGGCGGAGAGCCGCGGAAGCTCCGGCAACAGGGGCTCGGCCTCGAGGATGTTGACGACATCGGCGCCGGAGGTGATCACGGCTTCCGCGATGCGGCGGCTGTTGTCAAAATTATCGTTCTCGATGTTGAACGACATCAGCCGCAGCAGGGGGCGCAACGCGGTCGTGGGTGGGGCGGCCTCGAATTCCTTCAGCATCAGCACGCCGTGGCCGGCAAGCAGCACCGACACGGTGACCAGCAGATAGGCATACCAATGGCGCCTGATGAGGATCAGGACGAGGCTCGCTGCGAGTGCCGCGAGCGCGAAATGGACCTGAAAGCTGTAGACGAAGGCAAGCAGCCAAGTGTGCGTGAGATAACGCAAGGAAATGGCGGCAAGCAGCAGCGAGACGAGAACACTGCCCACGCAGAATAAAGTGTGTCTCATAGGATGGCACCGGGCGTGAGCGAGTAATATTTCGGCCACGTAACACGCGGCTGGATATGTTGCAACGCAACACTGTTGCAGCCGCGCGATTGTCCTAAAGAATCAACTCTGAAGGCCCGCGACATTGTGCGCACTTGCCCTGCCGAGGCTGGACATAATTGATGATCGATAATAGAACGCGCCTTAGTGGGTGGGGAATCTAAGTTCGAATATCTGTATGACAGATTCGTCGCCTTGGAGGGATGGCACGGAAAATTCCGTGAAATTTGGGCAGAGGATGTTAAGCCGTGAGCGAACACGAAACGACAGGCGGGGTCTCTAGCGAGCCCACACGCCGTGATTTCCTTTATCTAACCACGGGTATGGCAGGCGCCGTCGGCGCCGTCTTCGTTGGCTGGCCGTTTGTCGACCAGATGCGGCCCGACGCGTCGACGCTCGCTCTCGCTTCCATCGAAGTCGACGTGTCGAGCCTCGAGCCCGGCATGTCGCTCACCGCCAAGTGGCGCGGCAAGCCGATCTTCATCCGCAACCGTACACCTGAGGAAGTGAAGGCTGCAGATGACGTTCCGATGGCGGAGCTCAAGGATCCGATCGCGCGCAACGCCAACCTCGCCGCCGATGCGCAGGCGACGGGTGTCGATCGTTCGGCCGGCAAGGACAAGGAAAACTGGATCGTCATGATCGGGTCCTGCACCCATCTTGGCTGCGTTCCGCTCGGCCAGGCCGGCGAATACAACGGGTGGTTCTGTCCCTGTCATGGCTCGGTCTACGATACGGCCGGCCGCATACGGAAAGGCCCGGCGCCGCAGAATCTCGCGATTCCGACCTATTCGTTCGTTTCCGACAAAGTTATCAAAATCGGTTGAGGGGGACTGATTTATGAGTGGCCATTCCAGCTACGAGCCATCAACCGGCCTTGAGAAGTGGATCGATGCACGCCTGCCGCTGCCTCGTCTCGTCTATGACAGCTTCGTCGCCTATCCGGTTCCGCGTAACCTGAACTATGCCTACACCTTCGGCGCCATGCTGTCGGTGATGCTGATCGTGCAGATGCTGACCGGTATCGTGCTCGCCATGCATTATGCGGCGGAAACATCCGTTGCCTTCAATTCCGTCGAAAAGATCATGCGCGACGTCAACCACGGTTGGCTGCTGCGCTACATGCACGCCAACGGCGCATCGTTCTTCTTCGTCGCGGTTTACCTGCACATCGCCCGCGGCCTCTATTACGGCTCGTACAAGGCGCCGCGCGAAATCCTCTGGATTCTAGGCGTTCTCATCTATCTCCTGATGATGGCGACCGGCTTCATGGGCTACGTTCTGCCCTGGGGTCAGATGTCCTTCTGGGGCGCGACCGTCATCACCGGCTTCTTCTCGGCATTCCCGCTGGTCGGCGAATGGGTGCAGCAGTTTCTGCTCGGCGGCTTTGCGGTCGACAATCCGACGCTGAACCGCTTCTTCTCGCTGCACTACCTGCTGCCCTTCGTCATTGCCGGCGTCGTCGTCCTGCACATCTGGGCGCTGCACGTCACAGGTCAGACCAACCCGACCGGCGTAGAGGTCAAGACCAAGACGGATACGGTGCGGTTCACGCCCTACGCGACGCTCAAGGATGCGCTCGGCGTTTCGGTGTTCCTGCTGGTTTACGCCTACTTCGTCTTCTACCTGCCGAACTTCCTCGGCCACGCCGACAACTACATTCCGGCCGACCCGTTGAAGACGCCGGCGCATATCGTTCCGGAATGGTACTTCCTGCCGTTCTACGCGATGCTGCGCTCGATCACCTTCAACATCGGACCGATCGATTCCAAGTTGGCTGGCGTTCTCGTCATGTTCGGCGCCATCATCGTCTTGTTCTTCCTGCCGTGGCTCGACACCTCGAAGGTTCGTTCCGCGGTTTATCGCCCGTGGTACAAGATGGCCTACTGGCTGTTCGTGATCAACGCGATCATCCTCGGCTGGCTCGGTTCGCAGCCGGCGGAAGGTCTCTACACCACGATCTCGCAGATTTGCACGCTGCTCTACTTCGCCTTCTTCCTTGTTGTCATGCCGGTCCTGGGTCTCGTCGAGACGCCACGCCGGGTGCCGAACTCGATCACCGAGGCGGTGCTGGAGAAGCGCAACAAGTCGGTCGCTGCCGAAGCGGCCAAGGCATGAGCGGGCGGCGAGAGGGAACACACATCATGAAAAAGCTTGTTGCAAGCATCCTGTCACTCGCAGTCGTCGGCTGTCTCGGGAGCGCGGCTGTCGCGCAGGAGGCAAAGCCCGCCGAACATCACGAGGCGGCGACCCCGCACTATCCGCTGAAGGAGCCGAAGGAGGTCGACTGGACCTTTGCCGGTCCCTTCGGCCACTACGATAAAGGCCAGCTGCAGCGCGGCCTGAAGGTCTACACCGAAGTCTGCGCCGCCTGCCACTCCATGCACCTCGTGCCGTTCCGCATGCTGGGCGATCTCGGCTACTCGGAAGCGCAGGTCAAGGCGTTCGCCGCCAACTACGAAGTGCAGGACGGCCCGAACGCGGCGGGCGACATGTACAGCCGCAAGGCCGTGCCGTCGGACTACTTCCCGTCGCCGTTTGCCAACGCCGAAGCGGCGGCTGCCTCCAACAACGGTGCAGCACCGCCGGACTTCTCGCTGATCGCCAAGGCCCGCGAAGTGGAACGCGGCTTCCCGCGCTTCATCTTCGATATCTTCACGCAGTACCAGGAAGGCGGGCCGGATTACATCTACTCGCTGTTGACCGGCTACGAAAACCCGCCTGAAGGCACGACCGTGTCGCAGGGCCAGCACTATAACCCGTACTTCCACGCCGCCTCCGTCCTCGCCATGCCGCCGCCGCTGTCGGATGGCCAGGTGACCTATGACGACGGCACATCAGGTACGGTCGACCAGTATGCCAAGGACGTCGCCTCGTTCCTGATGTGGGCCGCCGAGCCGCATCTGGTCGAGCGCAAGCATACCGGCTTCATGGTGATGATCTTCCTGTTGATCTTCACCGTGCTGATCTACCTCACCAAGCGGTCGGTTTACGCCCGCAAGGACCACTGAGGGTATCAAAGGCTTGATCGGAAAGGCGCTCTTCGGGGCGCCTTTTTTGTTGGTTCCTGCCGGCGCAATTGATAGGGTGCAGCCGATTTCATGCCTTCAAACTGGACACCCAATGACTGATACGACCTCGGAGCTTGCAGCTGCCATCCGCTCCATCCGGGATTACCCAAAACCCGGCATCATCTTTCGCGACATCACCACGCTGCTTGGCGACGCCCGGGCGTTTCGGCGGGCGGTGGATGAGCTGGTGCAGCCTTATGCGGGGATGAAGATCGACAAGATCGCCGGCATGGAGGCGCGGGGCTTCATTCTTGGGGGTGCCGTGGCGCATCAGCTTTCGGCGGGCTTCGTGCCGATCCGCAAGAAGGGCAAGCTGCCGCATGATACCGTGCGCATCGCCTACAGCCTGGAATACGGCGTCGACGAGATGGAAATGCATATCGATGCGGTGAAGCCGGGCGAGAAGGTGATCCTTGTCGACGATCTGATCGCGACGGGCGGCACGGCTGTCGGCGCGACCCAGCTGCTGCGCCAGATGGGCGCCGAGGTGGTGTCGGCCTGCTTCGTCATCGACCTGCCGGATCTCGGCGGGCGCGCGAAGCTGGAAGCGCTGGGCGTCGACGTGCGCACGCTGGTCGAGTTTTCGGGCCACTGAGGCTGGCTAGGCAGTCGACGCTTTACTCGAATTCGAGCACGCTGCTTTCGAACCTGACAACCGGGGCGCCCGCGACATAGCCTTCGCAGAGGATGGTGTTGAGGATGCGGCCTGGGCGTGAGGCCATCGGGCGGCTGGACAATAGGGTAACGGCGTAATCGACGGTTTCGCCGGCGAAAACCGGGCGGATCCACTGCAGGTCCTTGAAGCCGGCTGCCGGGCCGAGCTTGGGCGGCGTGTGGCCCTCGCGGGCGAGCTTCTTGCTCTCGGCGATCCAGTAGGCGACGAATGTCGTCATCCAGCCGGCGCAGGTATGCCAGCCGGAGGCGCAGAGGTCGCCAAACAGGCTTTCGCGCGCGGCTTGCCTGTCCACATGGAAGCGCTGCGGATCATAGCGCGTGGCAAAGCGGATGATGTTTTCCTCCGTGAAGGCGTAGCTTCCCGTCTCGGTCTTTTCGCCGAGCGCATAGCGATCGAGCATCCTCATGCGCCTGCTCCCGTTTGCGCTTCGGTCGCGGTGGACATGCGGAACATGATCGGGTTCTCCGACACGCAGACCGTTTCGCCGCGCTGGTTTTCGAGTTCGTGGCGGAACTTGACGATGCCGATGCCCGGGCGGGAGCGCAGGGCGCGCGCCTCGAGCACGGTCGAGTGGCCGGAGAGCGTGTCGCCAGCGATGACGGGCCGGCGCCATTCCATGATGTCGATGCCGGGTGCGCCTTCGGAGAGCGAATTCAGGAGATAGCTGTCGATCATCATCCGCATCAGCATCGCCGACGTGTGCCAACCCGATGCGGCGAGCCCGCCGAGAATGCTGGCGCGTCCGGCCGCTTCGTCTGTGTGCATCGGCTGCGGGTCGAACTCGCTGGCGAATTCGATGATTTCTGCGGCCGAGACCGTGACAGGTCCGAGCGCGAAGCGGCGGCCGAGATGAAAGTCCTCGTAGGCGAGTGTCTGATCGGACAAATTCGTCTCCACGTCATAGGCGTTTCAACACGATTACAATAGCATGCGGCGTCACTCAACGATTCCAACGAGAATTCCGCATGTCCGAACTGAAGTCGATCCTTGACGAGGCTGAGCGAGAGGGGATCATTCCATCGCAGGCTTCCGAGCGGCTGTTGTCGTTTCTCGTGGCGCGCGGCGTCAGGGCGGATGCCGCGGTGTCGACCGTGCGGGATGAAGCGACGGCTGGTGCCGCGTTTTCTGATACGGAGACGCCGAGCTTCGTGCGCGGGTTCCACGATGTGCTGATCACCATCGGTGTCGTGGTCGCGCTTGCCGGGCTCTGGGGCATCGGCTCCATCTATGCGGTGTTCCCGGCGATCATCGTGCTTGCCGAAATCCTCGTGCGCCGCCAGCGGCTGGCGCTGCCTGCGGTGGCGCTGACGATTGCGCTGGCGCTCTGGACGGGGGCGGTGTCGGCGATGTTGCTGCAGGGCTCGCCTGAGATCATCGGGATAGGAGACAATAATGAGGGGCTGCAATACACGCTGGCCTTTCCCGTCGTGCTCGGTCTCTTCTATCTGCTTTATCGGATACCGCTCGCCTTTGCGCTCGCGATCATGGGCGCGGTGGTCGTGGCGCTGCAGCTCGTGCTGCGCCTGCTGGGCTGGCTGAGCGGCGATCCGCTCTATGCTGTCACGCATGGCGGCGTGCTGTCGATGCTGGCGGTGGCCTGCGCGGTCGGGCTGTTCGCGCTTGCCATGCGCTTCGATCTCAAGGATCCGCTGCGCCGGACCGTCAATTCCGACATTGCCTTCTGGCTGCATCTCGGCGCAGCGCCCGCGCTGCTTTACAGCATCCTGTGGCTCTCCGGCGGCGGGCCGGGGGCGCTCAGCGGGCTCGACACGGTATCGATGCGCACACCTGTGGTGGTGATCACAGTCATGGCGCTGATGCTGGTGGGGCTGATCATCGACCGACGCGCCTTCGTGACGTCGGGACTGGTATCGCTAGGGGCTGCGCTCTACGGGATCTTTCGCCAGGGCAATGCGCAGGTGGATACCTACATCTTCGTCACGCTGCTGGCGGTGGGCGTGATCGTTCTTGTGATCGGCACCGGCTGGATGCCGCTTCGGCGCGCTGTCGTGCGCAGGCTTTCGCCGCGTCTGCAGAAAAGACTGCCGCCCGCTTAAAGCGTGTCGCGATCCTTCGGATTCGCTCGCCACGCTTTAAGTTTTTGTTCTGTCGCATGTCGGTTCCGCAAAACCGCTGCACACTTTTGCGCGACATGCTTCAGGCGGCAGTCGTATCGTTCGAAATCAGGTGTTGAAGCGGAAGTGGATGACGTCGCCGTCCTGGACGACGTATTCCTTGCCTTCGTCGCGGCCCTTGCCGGCTTCCTTGGCGCCGACTTCACCCTTGAAGTTGATGTAGTCGTCGTAGCCGATGGTGAAGGCGCGGATGAAGCCGCGTTCGAAATCGGTGTGGATGACGCCGGCCGCCGCCGGGGCCTTGGTGCCGCGGCGGATGGTCCAGGCGCGGGTTTCCTTGGGGCCGACGGTGAAATAGGTGATCAGGTCGAGCAGGTGGTAGCCGGCGCGGATCCGACGGTCGAGACCGGCTTCCGTGAGGCCAAGCGCCGAGAGGAACTCGGTGGCTTCTTCCTCCGGCAGCTGCGCCACTTCGGCTTCGATCGCGGCCGAGATGATGACGCATTCCGCGCCTTGCTTCTCGGCCATTTCGGCGACCGCCTTGGTGTGCTCGTTGCCGTCGACGGCATCGCCTTCGGCGACGTTGCAGACGTAGAGGACCGGGTGCGAGGTGAGGAGGTTGAGGCCCTTCAGGATCTCGATTTCCTCAGGCGCCAGCGTCTTCAGGAGAAGACGGGCGGGCTTGCCTTCGTTGAGGAGCTTGATGACCGCTTCCATGACGGGAAGCTGGGCCAGCGATTCCTTGTCCTTCGATGCGGCGCGCTTGCGGGTCTGCTCGACGCGGCGCTCGAGGCTTTCGAGGTCGGCGAGCATCAGTTCGGTCTCGATCGTGTCGGCGTCGCCGACAGGATTGATGCGGCCCTCGACGTGAGTGATGTCGTCATCCTCGAAGCAGCGCAGCACGTGCACCACGGCATCGACTTCGCGGATGTTGGCGAGGAACTTGTTGCCGAGGCCTTCACCCTTGGACGCGCCGCGCACGAGGCCGGCGATGTCGACGAAGGAGATGCGCGTCGGAATGATTTCCTTGGAGCCGGCGATACCCGCCAGCTTCTGCATGCGCGGATCGGGAACGGCGACTTCGCCGGTGTTCGGCTCGATCGTGCAGAAGGGATAGTTCGCCGCCTGCGCCGCCGCCGTCTTGGTGAGTGCGTTGAAGAGGGTCGACTTGCCGACATTCGGCAGACCGACGATACCGCATTTGAAGCCCATGGCTGAAACCTGCTGTTCTTGAATTCCTTGGCCGTGCGTATGGGGTAAAAGCCGCCTCCGGGTCAAGCTTTTCGAGCACATCTTGCGTGATCAAAGCGGCTTTGGCTTGAAAGCGGCGCTTGCGGTGCAATATATTGTGTGGGCTGAGCATGGCTCGCCCTCTTTCCTGTCATCAACGGATGGACTGCCCGATGAGTGACAACGATGTCGCCCTGAAACCGAAAGTGAAGTCGAAGCCGAAGCTTGATCGGCCGAAGCTCTACAAGGTGATCCTCGTCAACGACGATTTCACGCCGCGCGAATTCGTGACGGCGGTGTTGAAGATCGTCTTTAGGATGAGCGAGGAGGCCGGATACCGGGTGATGATGACCGCACACAAGCTCGGCACCGCCGTGGTGGTCGTCTGCGCCAAGGATATCGCCGAGACCAAGGCCAAGGAGGCCATGGATTTCGGCAAGGAAGCGGGGTTCCCGCTGATGTTTACGACAGAGCCTGAGGAATAGGTTCAGACGCTTCTTCTGATCTGGAAGCCTGTCTTGTTCTGCACGAAGCCGCAGCTTTCGTAGAAGCGATGGATGCCGGGATCGGTGCGGCCGGTGAGCAGCATCACCTTGTAGCAACCCTCCTGCCAAGCGAGTTCGATCGCATGCCCGATCAGGGCGCTGGCATAGCCGCGCCGGCGATGCGGCGTTGAGGTGGCGACGTTTTCGATCAGCGCATAGGGCGCGCCGCCGCGGGTGAGGTTGGGCATGATGATCAGCGTCACCGACGCGGCCAGCGCATCGTCGGCCAAGCCCACCAGCACGCGCATGCCGGGATAGGCCAGCATGGAGGCGAAGCGCTCTTGTGCCACCGCCGGATCGATGGCGGGGTCGCCGGGGTTCATGTCCCTATAGAGCGCGAGAAGCGCTGCGAGGTCTCCCGCTTCGGCCGTGCGGATCGCGAGAGGCGAGGGGGACATGGTCAGTCTTCCTTGTTGCCGAACATCTTCTTCAGCATCTCGGCCATCGGTCCCGTCGTCGGCAGCTTTTTCGGCTGGGCGCTGTTGCGGGCCTGGTGGATGTGCGATTTGGCTGCGGGTTTCTGAGCAGCTGCGCTCGCACTGGTAGGCTTGGCGGGCTTCGGCTTGTCCTCGTCTTCCTTGCCACCGACGGCGAGCGCCAGCTTGTTCATCAGCTGCGAATCCTCGCGCTTGACCAGCATCTCGAGATTGTCGGCGAGCGCGTCGAGCATGGGTTCCAGCCACTGCTGGTCGATCTTGGCGAAATCGCCGAGCACGTAGTTGTGCACCAGATCCTTGTTGCCGGGATGGCCGATGCCGAGGCGCAGGCGGCGGTAGTCCCTGCCGCAATGGGCGTCGAGCGACTTCACACCATTATGGCCGCCATGGCCGCCGCCGACCTTGATGCGGGCCTTGGCGGGCGCGAGGTCGAGTTCGTCGTAGATGGCGACGATGTCTGGTGGCTGCAGCTTGTAGAAGCGCATGGCCTCGCCGACGGATTCGCCCGACAGGTTCATGTAGGTCTGGGGCTTGATCAGCAGCACCTTTTCGCCCGCGATCTCGCCTTCCGATATCTCGGCCTTGAACTTCTTCGACCAGGGCGAAAACGAGTGGCGGCGGTGGATGGCGTCCACGGCCATGAAGCCTATGTTGTGGCGGTTGCCGGCATATTGTCTGCCGGGATTGCCGAGGCCGGCGATAACAAGCATGGCGCGTTCATTCCTGGGCGTTTCACATTCCAAGCACGTTCACCACCGCGAAACGGCGCCGAAGTCAAGCGCAAGCATGTCGATGGCGGCCAGAATCGATGAAGCTAGACCCGGGAAGCCGCATCACTGACGCGGGTGTAGGCCGTATTTGTTGAAGATCGACCGCTGCGTGCCGTCAGCGATCAATGCGTCGAGCGCCTGCTGCATCTTGGCCCTGATATCCTCGGGGAAGCTCTTTTCGCAGGCGATGCCCAGGGATTGGGAGGAGAGCGTGGCGACGCGCACGAGGGGTTGATTGACCTTGAGCTTCTCGAAGTAGATCTCCGAGATGGGCATGAGGTCGATGCGGCCATTGATGAGTTTGCGCAGTGTCGAGGGAAAGTCGCTGGCGATATCGACCTTGGGGAAGCCCTTTTCCTTGAGCAGTTTCTCGGTGTAGTCGCCGCGATGCGTTCCGACGACATAACGTCGGGTATCGTCCAGATCGGTTTCGCGAATGCCCGAGGAGGCTGTCGCGACGAGAATATTGTCGTCCACCAAAAGCGGTTCGACCCATTTGAACAGCTTATCACGCTCGGGGCTGTGAGCCGTTGTGAAGAGGCAGGTCATCGGCGTGGTCTGCGCGGCGACGTAGGCGCGGGTCCAAGGCATGAGTTCGATACGCATATCGATGCCGGCCTTCTGCATCAACAACTGTACCTGCTCGACCGATGCGCCTTTCAGGATGTCGCCTTCGTGATAGCTGAAGGGCGGGTATTCCTCGGTCACGAAGTTGACGTTGGCGGCACGTGTTGGAGCGGCGAGGGACAGGCTCAGGAGGGCGAGAAGCAGCAGTGGTTTGATCATCTCGGCTTCTCTCTCAGCGTTCAGGAGGCGCGGGCGAGCGCGTTTGCGTCCGCCAACCGGATCATCAGCTGGTCGACGGTCTGTGGACGGTGGAAGAGATAGCCCTGGCCGTAGTCGAGACCCATGTCGCAAAGCGTATGGCATTCCTGCTCGGTCTCGATGCCTTCGGCGATCACGGTGCAGCCCATCTTGTGCGAAAGGGTGGTGATGCTTTCGACGAGCGTGCGACTCTTCTGCCGGATATCCTCGTTGGCATCATTGATCGAGCGGGTAAACGACTGGTCGATCTTGATGATGTCGACGGAGAAGCGGTTGAGATAGCTGAGCGAGGAGTAGCCGGTGCCAAAGTCATCGAGCGCGATGCGGCAGCCGAACTGGCGGATATCGCTGACGATCTTGCGGATTTCGGGGTTGTTGTGCATCAGCACCGCCTCGGTGATCTCGACGACGATCCGCTCGGGGCGGATGTTGTAGCGCATCAGCAGCGAGGCCAGTCGCGCGGGCAGCGACGGCTCGAACTGCAACGGCGAGAAATTGATGGCGAGGTAGCTGTTCTCAAGGCCGGGGAGCGCCGAGAGCACTGCCACATGCTCGATCGCCTTCTCCATGATGACATTGCCGACGCGGATGATCTTGCCGGTCTCCTCGGCGACGTTGATGACCTCGGCCGGAGCCATCAATCCCTTCACCGGGTGGTTGAGGCGCATCAGCGCTTCGAAGCCGGCGACGCCGCGGCCGTTGAGATTGACGATCGGCTGGAGATACGCCGCGAACCAGTCCTCTATCAGGCCGATCTCGATGCAGCTTTCGATCTCGGCGCGGGCGCGGGCGTGGTCGACCATGCCGTTGTCGAAGTGCTGGGCCCCGTTCTTGCCGTCGCGCTTCTTGGCATACATCGCCATGTCGGATTTCTGCAGCAGTTCGGCCGCATTGTCTGCGTGGCGCGGATAGATGGCGATGCCGACGCTGGCGCTCAGATGCATGTCGGTGCCGAAGGGTTCGTTGAAAATGGAGGCGAGCATCTCGGCCATGAGGTCGGCGCGCTCGGCGGCGTTGCCGGATGGCAGCAGGATGGCGAACTCGTCACCGCCGAGGCGAGCGGCCACATCCGTCGGTGCGAGCTTGCTCTTCAGGCGGCCGACGAATTCGCGCAGCGCCTTGTCGCCCTCTGCGTGGCCGAGGTTGTCGTTGATCCACTTGAAGCGATCGAGATCGACGAACAGGCAGGCGAGCTCCTGATTGGCGGCGTCCGCCTCGCGGATCTTGCCGTCGAGCACGGTTTCGAAGCCCTGACGATTGAGAAGGCCCGTGAGATGGTCGGTGATCGCCTGCTTGTGGTTGCGGGCTTCCGAGGCCTTCAATGCCGTAACATCGGTCATGACGGACAGCGACAGGCCGCCCTGGCCGCCGGTGGCAGCCTTCGATTCCAGGATCAGCACGTCCATGACGCGGCCGTCGGCGCAGAGGAACTTGACGGTGACATCGACAGTCGCGCCGCCATTCAGCTCACCCTTGCGGCCGAGGAAGGCGCTGCGGGCGTCCGGGGTGACGAGATCGGTGAAGCGGTTGCCGATGATATCATCGCGCTCGTAGCCGGTGGCGGCGAGCCAGTAGTCGCTGACGGCGGTAATATGGTCGTTCTCGTCAAGCGAGAACAGCATGGCGGGCGTCAGATTGTAGATGTCGATGGCGCGGCGATGCGCGAGCTTCAGCTCCTGTTCCTCGCTTTCCAGCTTGGATTGCATGGTATTGAAGCTTTGGGCGAGGCGGCCCATCTCGTCGTTTGAGCTCCAGTCGACATGGTGGCGCGAGCCGAGTTGGCCGGTGGCCTCGATGGCTGCGATCAGGCGCATCAACGGGCGAACGAGGACGATGCGGTTGCCGATGAGAGCGGCGCAGAAGACGATCAACACCGCGAAGACGAAGATCGACAGGAAGATGATCTCTTCGTTCTTCAGGCCCGAGAACAAGTCCGGCGCAGGATAGAACACCGAGATCGTGCCCAGCTTCTTCGGGCCGTCGAGCGTGGTGTAGGTGATGGCGTGCGAGACTTCGATCAGCTGGCCGTCATAGGAGCTGGGGATGGTTGACTGGGTGACGTCAAGCTGGCCCGATGCGTCGCGCACCTGAACCTTGACGATCTTCCCCTGCGAGACGACTGCAGCGCTGATCTGGGCGACGCTGTCTTCGTCGAGATCCCAGAGCGGCTTTGCCAGCGCTTGCGAATTGGCAACGAGAAGAACGGAGATGTGGTCGCGGATTTCCTTTTCGGCGCGCCCGGAGGACAGGAAAAGGAACAGAACAAAAAGCGGGGTTACGAGCAGAACGAGTGCGGCGAACACAATTCCTAGAAATCTGTTCTGAACGGAATTATGCATTTTCCTGTGTCTGCCCCTTGCCGCAAAACTTCTTCATTCAGAATAAAACCTGCTCTGAAATGATGGGGCATGCTTCCACGAAATGTCTTAATCGAAGTTGAAGTGCCGATCTTCGCGGAAATGAAAAGACCCGCTTTCCGGAGAAAGCGGGTCTTATACTTTACAAAGCGTTCAAGCGATCAAAGGATCAAGCTTCAGCTTCGCCAGCTTCTTCTTCTTCTTCCGATACGCCAGCTGCCGGAGCAACGATCGTAGCGATGGTGAAGTCGCGGTCGATAACCGTGGTCACGCCCTTCGGCAGGGTGACTTCGGAGATGTGGATGCTGTCGCCGATCTTCTTGCCGCTGAGGTCAACGTTGAAGAATTCCGGAATGGCATCAGCCGGGCAATGAACTTCGACGTCGTGACGAACGATGTTCAGAACGCCGCCAACCTTGAGGCCCTGGGACTTCTCTTCATTGATGAAGTGAACCGGGATCGCAACGGTAACGGCGGTGTTGCCGGATACGCGCAGGAAGTCGACGTGCATGGTGAAGTCGCGGACCGGATCGAGCTGGTAGTCCTTCGGCAGAACCTTGTACTTCTTGCCGTCGACGTCGATCGTAGCGATGGTGGTCATGAAACCGCCAGCGTGGATGCGCTTCGTTACCTCATTGGTGCTGAGGGAGATCGAAATTGGGGCCTGCTTGTCACCATAGATGACAGCCGGGATGAGACCATTGCGGCGAAGTTCACGGGCGGACCCCTTACCAACCCGTTCGCGCGCCTCGGCCTTGAGCTCGTAGCTTTCGTGGCTCATGACTTTTCCTTCCGAGGTTATTTGGAGAGCTCGGCGCAGGCATCGCCTGTCGCTGAACTGGAGGCGGGTTTCCCCATCCTCATCCGCATTGCCTCCAAGGGTGTCTGTGCGGACGCGTGCGCTATAGTCTAGTTGCGGCGGAATGGCAAGAGTTGCGGCGCTCAAGAGGAGCGCTGATGCAGGCTAGGCCGCGCAGTATTCCTTTAGCATGGACTGATGCAACTTAGGAATCCGCTGAGCGCGACAATCAAAACCCAAGATCAGCCGTCGTTGACGGAGCGTTAATGACAGTTGCGATTAGCAATCGTCAAGAATTCGCGTGCCGCCGGAATTATTGATTTCTTAAGCGGCCGCGTATGAAAGCGAAACGGCAAATTGTTCCGGATATGTGATGTTTACTGTTTTCTCCTGTATTGCCTACATGCACGATATCAGGCTGGTCGTTTTGGCCGGATGCCTGTGTTTCCTCTCAAGCCTGGCCGCGTTGACGCTGCTGCAACGGGCGCGCAACGCCGTAAAGGTGGCGCGCCTGATCTGGCTTCTGATGGGCGGCGCCGCTGGAGGATTCGGCATATGGGCCACGCATTTCGTGGCGATGCTTGCCTATGACGGCGGCGTGGTCGTCGGCTACGACACGTCCGAAACACTGACGTCCCTCGCGTTGGTTGTGGTCGCGACGCTTGCGGCCGTGGCCTTCGCCGCTGGTGCTGAGAGCAGGGTGCGGCGGGCGTTCGCGGGCATGCTGTTCGGCGTCGGCGTCACATCGATGCATTTTCTCGGCATGGCGGCGGTGCAGTTTCCCGGCAGCATGACCTGGGACCAATCGCTTGTGCTTGCCTCGATGGCTTGCGCGGTGGTCATTTCGGCTATCGGTTTTGCCCTGCTTCCCGATATCAAGGCGGATGCGCGCAAGCTGCTCGTGCCTGCGGCGACCGTCTGCGTCGCGATCGTGGCGATGCACTTCACCGCCATGGCGGCGCTGACGATCGTGCCTGGTCCCGGGCCGGAGATCGATCCAAGTGAAACGATGTCCACTGGCTTCATGGTCGTCACCCTCCTGTCCGTCTCGCTATCGATGATTGCCTCGGGCTTCGCCGCGGCCCTGTTCGCGATGCGGGCGGAGAGCTCGACGAAGGAGAGCAAGGCGCGTTTCGAAATGCTTGTGCAGGGCGTTACCGACTACGCGATCTACATGCTCGACAAGGAGGGTCGCGTTGCCAACTGGAATGCCGGCGCTGAACGAGCCAAGGGATATACCGCCGACGAAATCATCGGCGAGGACTTCGGGCGTTTTTATTCGGTGGAGGATCGTGCCGCCGGCATGCCGCAACAAGCGCTGCTCAAGGCGCGCACGGAAGGCAAATTCGAAGCCGAGGGCTTGCGTTTCCGCAAAGACGGAAGCTCGTTCTGGGCGCACGTCGTGATCGACCCCATCTGGGGCGCCGATGGCGAGATCGCCGGTTATGCGAAGATCACGAAGGATGTGACAGAGCAGAAGGCCGACCGCGACCGCATCAAGGAAGTCTCGCGCAATCTCGATCTCGCGCTTGAGAACGTCTCACAGGGTATCTGCCTGTTCGATGCCGAGGAACGCCTCGTGCTGGCAAACCGCCGCTATGGCGACATCTTCGAATTCGAGCCGGGAGCGATCCGCCCCGGCATGACCTACAGGGAGATCATCACGATCGGGTACGAGATCCATTTCTCGGATCCCGAGACGGTCGAGAAACGCGCGTCCGAGCATTACGACAAGCTGATGCGTGCGCTGAGATCCGGCGAACGGTCGATCGTTCATAAGGGCGCGCACAACCGGTCGATCCAGCTCAACCTCAATATGCTTCCCGATAGCGGCTGGGTTGCGACCTATGAAGACATCACCGAGCGGCTGATTTCGGAAGAAAAGATTGCCTTCATGGCGCGTCACGACGCGTTGACCGGATTGCCCAACCGCTCGGAGTTCTCCGAGCGCCTGTTGCAGGATCTGGCGGTCGCCAAGCGTGCCGGGACAAAGGTCGCCGTCATCGGCATCGATCTCGACAAGTTCAAGGAGATCAACGATCAGCGCGGCCATCACGCCGGCGACCAGGTGCTTGTCACCTTGTCCGATCGCATGAGCGCGCTTCTCGGTGAAGACGAATTCGTCGCCCGGTTCGGCGGCGACGAGTTTGCGGCGATCAAGCAATTCTCGGATATCGCGGATCTGCATGATTTCGTGGCGCGGCTGGAGGTCAGCCTGACGACCGAATTCCAGATCGACGGGTTCGACATCAATCCCGACGCCAGCATCGGCGTCGCCATCTATCCGCAGGACGGCACGACCGGCGAGATGCTGCTCGCCAACGCCGACCTTGCCATGTATCGCGCCAAGGCGACTCTTTCCGAGCGCATCTGCTTCTATGAAGTGGCAATGGACGAGGCGGCCCGGGACCGTCGCAAGATGGCAAGCGATCTGTGGTTGGCCATCGAAAAGAACGAGCTGCATCTGCATTTCCAGGTGCAGAAGTCGGTCTCCACCGGCGACATTACCGGCTATGAGGTTCTGCTGCGCTGGCAGCACCCGACACGGGGTAACGTGCCGCCGGGCGAGTTCATTTCGGTTGCCGAGGAATGCGGCGCGATCGTGCCGATCGGGGAGTGGGTGCTACGCGAGGCCTGCAAGGAGGCCGCAGGCTGGGCCGAGAAACACAAGATCGCCGTCAACCTATCGCCTGTCCAGATAGGCCACCAGGATATCGCCCATCTCGTGCATTCGGTCCTGTTCGAGACCGGGCTTGAGCCATGGCGTCTCGAACTCGAGATCACCGAGTCCTCGATCATCGTCGACAAGGACCGGGCGCTGCTGACGCTCCGCAAGGTCAAGAATCTCGGCGTCTCCATCGCCATCGACGATTTCGGCACAGGCTATTCGTCGCTGGAAACGCTTCGCTCCTTCCCGTTCGACAAGATCAAGCTCGACCGCAGCTTCATGAACGAAGTCGAGACCAGCGAGCAGGCCAAGGCGATCATCCGCGCGATAGTGGCGCTTGGGCAAAGCCTCAATATTCCGGTGCTCGCGGAAGGCGTCGAAACGGATGTGCAGCTTGGCATTCTGCTCGATGAGGGTTGCGACGAGGCGCAGGGCTATCTGCTCGGCCGTCCGATGCCGATGCGCTCGCGCAAGATCGCGGCATGACGTCTCGTTTGCAACTGTCGGGTTGACAGGGCGGGGGCCTAGCCTTCACATGCGACCTCAAATGGTACGGGAGAGATTCATCATGCAACTCAAGACCCTAACGGCGACAGGTGTCGTTCTTCTCGGCCTGGTTTCGACGTCCTACGCGGTCGATATTAACCAGAAGGGCGCCAAGGAAATCGAGGCGAACCTGTCGAAGCTCCTGCCGAAGGATGCAGCCAAAGGCTTCGTGACTGTCAACCCGGCCGGCACGCGCTACGAGATCGTCTATGACTTCGCGGCGCTGTTGAAAAAGGCCGACCCGAAGAATTTCTCCATCAAGGGCCTAAACCCCTGGTCGATCTTCGCGACGCCTGAAGAGAGCGGCCTGTGGACGATCGAGGGCAACAACTCGCTCGACGTCACAGGTACCTTCAAGGCACCCGGTCAGCCGAACACCGAATTTACCTACGTCATCGATTCGCTGATTTCGAACGGCGTCTTCGACCCGGCGATCAGCTATCTGAAGTCCGGTGACTTCTCCAGCAAGGCACTCCGCTTCTCGTCGAAGACAGAGAAGGAAGAGGTGAGCGTCGAGACCGGATCGTCGACCTATAAGATGACCTCGTCGGACGGCGAGATGCAGGGGCGCACCAATTTTGCCGGCAGCGGCACGATGAACGGCTTTGTCGAGAAGATCAGCGGCAAGGACGTGCCGCCGGTCGAAATCCGCGCCGACACGGTGGATTTCGCGGCTGCCGTGAACGGCGTTTCCGTCAATGATTTCCGCGAAATCCTCGCCTTCATCCTCGAACATGCCGATGAGAAGAAGCTGAAGCGGGCCGAGAGCGAAAAGCTAAAGGAGCTGCTGCGCAAGTCGTTCCCGTTGATGTCGAGCCTCAACGAGACGGTGACCCTTAACAAGGTCAACGTGTCGAGCGTGGCCGGCAGCGGTGGCGCCGACAGCGTCGATTACACGATCGGCATGAGCGGCCCGAGCGATGCGATGCGCTTCGATGTCGGCATGGCGGCGAAACAGATCAGCTTCAACAGCGCATTGCTGCCCGAGATGTATGCACCCTTCGTTCCCGAAGAGGTGGACATGCAGTTCGCCTTTCCGGAACTCAACATCGCGGCCGTCGGCGACGAACTGATGAAGGTCGATTTCACAGACGATAAGAAGAGCAAGGCGGAAAGCGACAAGGCTTTCGAGAAGCTCCTGACCAATGGCGAGTTCGTCGTTGCCTTCCCGAAGATTTCGGCGCGCTCCAGCGTCTATGACGCCGAGATCTCGGGTGAAGTTCGTGGCATTCCGGAGTCGACCACGGCCTATTCGTTGAACGCCTCGATCGTCGCGCGCGACTTCGACAAGACGATCACCGCCATCCAGGAACTGGCCAAGAGCAATCCTGACCTCAACCAGGTTTCCTTCGGCCTGATGATGGTCAAGGGCTTCGGCAAGACCGATCCGGATGGTCGTCAGCGCTGGGATGTCAACGTCGCACGCGATGGTTCGATCACCGTCAACGGCCAGGTGATCAAGGGCGCGAACTGAGCTCCAAGTCGTTTCCGGCCCCGTCCGTGGGCCGGAAACGTGCTGCTCGTTAGAGAGTCAGCATAATCAGCGCCGGCATTCGCCCTGACCGACGATGCGGAAGCCCGCATTGCCTGCCTCGCATGAATTCGAAAATGTTCTGATCTGTCTGCCTCGCTCGCCGCAAACCGGGCGATATTCGCGCGTGCAGATGCCACCTGGCCGCTGCGGCGGCATCGGTTCTTCATGGGGAGGGCGCGGACGGGGCGGGCGAGGGCCGGGTCCCGGCGTCATCGGCGGCCCGGCGCGGCATTCGCCACGACCGACGATCCTGAAGCCGCTGTTGTTGGCCTGACAGGCATTGCCGAAGGTCTGCGTGCGTCCGCCACGTTCTCCACAAACCAGCGCGTATTCCATGGTGCACATTTGCGGCTGCGGTGGGCGAGGGCGCGGCGGTGGCGCGGGACGAACCGGGCCCGGTCCGGGTCCGTAACCAGGGCCCGGTCCATAGCCGGGACCCATGTCCGCCGTGCAGGCGGAGAGTGCCGGAAGGATGACCAGCATCGCCAGTCTGATCGGAGATTTCAGTATTGTCGCCACGCCTCTTCCTCCCGTCGGCTGGATATCATTGATAATCCTAGCCGAATTGGCGCGGGGGAGGAAGTGCTGACAGCGATTCCGTCTCAGCTCAGTCGAAGAGGCTGGAGACGGATTCTTCCTGGCTGGTGCGGTTGATGGCTTCGCCGATCAGCGTTGCGGTGGTCAGCACGCGGATATTGTGCGCCGACTGAACAGCCGTGGTCGGCTGGATGGAGTCGGTGATGACGAGTTCGCGCAGCTTCGAATTGGTGATGCGGGTGACCGCACCGCCCGACAGAACGCCATGGGTGATGTAGGCGGTAACGCTTGCAGCGCCCTTGGCGAGCAGCGCGTCGGCCGCGTTGCAGAGCGTGCCGCCGGAATCGACGATATCGTCGATCAGCAGGCAGTCCTTGCCGGTAACGTCGCCGATGATGTTCATGACTTCGGATTCGCCCGGGCGATCGCGGCGCTTGTCCACGATCGACAGAAGACAGTCGAGACGCTTGGCGAGCGCGCGGGCGCGCACGACACCGCCGACGTCCGGCGAAACAACCATGACGTTGGAGATGTCATAGTTGGCCTTGATGTCGCGCGTCAGGATCGGCACGGCGTAAAGGTTGTCAGTCGGGATATCGAAGAAGCCCTGAATCTGGCCGGCGTGGAGATCGAGCGTCAGGACGCGATCGGCACCGGCTTCGGTGATCAGGTTGGCGACGAGCTTGGCCGAAATCGGTGTGCGGCCCGAAGCGCGGCGGTCCTGGCGTGCGTAGCCGAAGTATGGGAGGACCGCGGTGATGCGGCGGGCCGACGAGCGGCGCATCGCATCGATCATGATGAGCAATTCCATCAGGTGGTCGTTCGTCGGGAAGGACGTCGACTGCACGAGGAAGACATCCTCGCCGCGTACGTTTTCCTGGACTTCCACGAAGATTTCCTGGTCGGCAAATCTTCGGACCGTTGCTCTGCCCAAGGGCACTTTAAGATAGTTGCAGATCTCTTCGGCGAGGTGCCGGTTCGAATTGCCTGCGAAAACCTTCATCTTGGTCCGCCTGTTGCCTGCTGATAGCCGCGCTTTTTAGCCAGCTTGTTTCCGAATGCAAGGGTAAACGCGACTTGCGCCTTGATATTTCCAAAAAGCTTGTGGCTTAACCGCCACGGGCGTCCCGCCACGAGGAAAACTCGGTGATCGTCTTGGACGCAATCTGCTGCATGACGGAGGCCGGAACCACGGCCCAGGGATCCTGCGCCTGCGAGGGAACGCTCTCCTGTCCCTGGATGCGGTGCAGCCGGGCGCCGCTGTTATCGAGCACATCCCAAACATAGACCACCGTGACCTTGCCGCTGTCGGAAAAGGCCGAGAGGTAACCCTTGAGGATGAAGGCGGTGCTGTTGTCGTTGGAGCTCTTGATCGAGAGGCCGTGCGAGCGCGCCTCGGCGCCGAGCTGCCGCGACAAGGGCGTCACGGCCTGAACGGGGGCGCCGATGATCGGTAGGAAGCGGACGGTCGATGCGCCGGATGGTGTCAGCATCGCCGTGCGCTTCGGCTCGGTTGCCTTTTCCTTGGCTTCCGCGTCGGCGATGTCCTGCTCTTCGGCCTGGGCGTTGGATACAGGTTCCGAAACGGTGTCGGAGACCGGCTCGGAGAGGGGCTGGCTGCGGATGGCGGCAGACGCTCTTGGCGATTGTTCGGTCTGGCCGTCGAGCGCATAGGCCTGCGCCTGCATCGTCGTCGGCGGAGCGCCGCGACCGGATATGGGGCCGGATGTTGTGTCCTGCTCGACATAGGCGGGGTGGTAGCCGCCCTCGCGCGGCGAAGAGGCAAAAGCCTGGGCGCGGCGCGGCGTGCCGGCCATGCGCTCGACCTCGCCCTGGGTGACCGGCGTCGAGCGGATGCTGCCCGAGGTGTCGCCGATGTCGACGAGGGGCGTGAGGGCATCCGTGGTGTTGCAGGCTGAAAGCAGGGCAAGGCAGGCGATGAGCGTGGGCGCTGTCGCAAGTCGCGTCATCCCTCGTGTCATCCTTCTTTTCGTGCGCGTGTCGCCACGCGGCATATGCCCCGGCCAACTTTATGACGGTCGGGGCACTGCAATGTCAATTGTCGATTCTAAAGGGTGGTCACTCAGAGGTTGATGAAGTCGAGCGGGTGGCGCGACAGAGCCTTCGGTTCGGCGGCGGTCGTAAGATAGGTCTGACCCAGTGTCATGGCCGTGCCGCTGTCGGAATCCATGATGATCATGTGGACGAAGAGAGACATGCCCGGCTCAATCGGCTGCGGATTGCCGACGTGGAACATCTGGTGCTCCATCCAGGAGGGTGAGAAGCGGGCGCCGAGCGAGTAGCCGCAGGCGTTCAGGCGGTGACGCGAGAGGCCGCGCTCTTCCATGATCTTCGAGTGGACGTCGAAGACATCGCCGAACGTATGTCCCGGTTTCAGCACCGTTTCGATGGCCTGGATGTTCTCAAGGCAGGCATTGTAGAGCTCGCGGTGGCGATAGCTCGGTTCGCCGATGACGATCGTGCGCATCATTGCGGCGTGGTAATGCGCGTAGGCGCCGGCCCATTCCAGCGTCAGCTGGTCGTTGGCGTCGAGCCTGCGGCGACCGGCCTTGTAGCGGCAGAGCAGGGCGTCGGCGCCGGAGCCGATGATGAATTCGTTGGCGGGATAGTCGCCGCCGCCGGCAAAGACCGCGCCCTGCATGGCGGCAAGGATCGCGGCCTCGTCGGCGCCTGCTTTCGTCAGCGAAAGCGCAGCGTCCAGCGCGTCGTCGGCAAGGGCAGCCGCGCGCTCGACATAGGCGATCTCCGTCGGGCTCTTGATCAGGCGCAGGCGGCTGACGAGGTAGGAGGCGTCGGAAATCTGGCCGAAGGCCATCAGCTGCGTGTCGAGAAGCCTTGCGATGCGGCCGGTCATGCCATGGGTGTCGTATTCGACGCCGATGCGCGCGCCGAGCAGGTCCATCTCGACCAGGAGGTTCTTCAGATCGACGGTCGGGTCGGCGTTGACGCGATCGACCCAGATATGAATGTTTTCGATGATCGACGTCTGCCGCGCCTGGCGCAGATCGGCCGACCGGGTGAGAAGCGCCATGGTGCCGTCGGCCTTGACGATCAGCGTCTGGAAGAAGCAGTAGCCGAAGGTGTCGTAACCCGTCAGCCAGTACATGCTTTCCTGGGCGAAGAGGAGGAGGGCATCGAGCTTCTCCTCCTGCATCTGTTGCGTCAGTCGCGCGAGGCGATCGGCGAATTCGGAGGTTTCGAAGTGTAGGCCCATACCGGTCACATCTCCCTTATGGCAATTGCCGAAATCTGCCGGCCGTAGTCCGGTTCCTGGCTGTGTGTCGTTCGTCGGTAGGAAAAGAAGCGTTCGCTGTCGGGGTAGGTGCAGACGCCCAGGCTTTCGGCCTTGACGCCGGCGGCACGCAACCGATCGATGGTGAAGGACGGCAGGTCGAACATCGAATGGCCGGGCTTTTCCGACGGGGTGAAGTAGCGCTGGTAATCGCCGTTTTCGCTGACGAAGCGCTCGACGAATTCGGGACCGACCTCGTAGCTCGCCTTGCTGATCGATGGGCCCAGGCAGGCGACGATTGCCTCGCGCTTGGCGCCGAGCTTGATCATGGCATCGATGGTGTTTTCGAGCACGCCGGTGAAGGCGCCTTTCCAGCCGGCATGGGCTGCACCGACCACCCTGTTTTCCGGATCGGCGAACAGGATCGGGCCGCAATCGGCGGCGAGCACGCCAAGCGCGATGCCGGGGGTTGCGGTGACAAGCGCGTCGGCCGGCTGGCGGGTGCCGTCATAGGAGGCGTCGACCACCACGACGTCGGGCGAATGCACTTGATGCACGGTTGCCAGCCGCTCGACGGGCAGGTCGAACCAGCCGGCGACGCGCCTGCGGTTTTCCTCGACCTTGGCGCGCTCATCGTTGGAGCCGAGGCCGACATTGAGGCCGCGATAGATGCCGTCGGAGACACCGCCCTGGCGGGTGAAATAGCCGTGCTGGATTGTGTCGCCCGTCGCTTCGTTCAGCAGCGCGCTTTGGATCGGTTCCGGGGAGGGCGCATGTGTCATCGGTCATTCCACGATTTGTTTTAGCGACGCCCAGACGGTGTGCCGGACGAAGCGCTGTCGATTGCGGCGATGTTGACCCCGCCGCGCGCGCCCTGTCAATCCACGGAACGGAACGGCATCAGATCGATGGCGGGATGGGAAACGGCCATCACCTTGAAGAGTTCCCCCATCTTTCCTTCGCCTTCGCCGGCCAGGCGGTCGACGGCGGCCTGGATGATCTGCTGGGTGCGGGGTTCGCGGTCACGGCCAAGGGCGGCGGCGCGCTCGAGGATGCCGAGGCCCACCAGGAAGTCGCCCTGATGCAGCTGGCCGTTGACGTGGAGCCCGGCTGCCACCGCAGTCTCGCCGAGCGCCTGGAAATCGACGTGACTGGTGAGATCGGCTTCGCCGGGGTGGGCGAGCGGCGGATCGAACTCGTGCATGCGCACCGCCTGCAGCGTATCGCCGAAGCCGGTGATCAGGTGGCCGTAGTCGAGCGCCAGCGCGGTGCCGCCAAAGGCCTTCAGCCGATCGGCGATGGCAACCATGACGGATTCACGGGCGGGAGCGATCTCGAAGAGGGTGCCGAGCGGCACGGTCGCTGCCTGCTCGGGGAGCAGCTGCGGGTCGATGCCGGCGACGCCGGTTCCGAAGGACAGTTCGTCATCGACATCGAGGCCGACCATGCGTTCGCGAAAGCCGGTTGCGGTCTTCACGAACTGGCGGATGGGGATGGCGTCGAAGAGTTCGTTGGCGGCGATCAGGGTGAGGCCCGGCGGGATTTCGTCGAAGCCGTCGTGCCAGCTGATCCTGCCCTGATGGGCGGCGAGCGTTTCCGCCTGCACCTCGCGCAGGCGCGGGCTGGTCTCGACGAGGTGGACGGTCATCGTTTCGAAGAGTGGCGGCGCGAGGCGCTCTATGACGCGCAGCATGTCCGACATCATCGTGCCGCGTCCGGGGCCGATCTCGACCAGCTTCACATCTAAAGGCGTGCCGTGGCGCTGCCATGCGTGGACGATGAAGACGCCGATCATCTCGCCGAAGAGCTGGCTGACCTCGGGTGCGGTGACGAAGTCGCCGGAACTGCCGAAGGGTTCCTTGGTCTTGTAATATCCGTATTCGGGATCGGCGAGGCACAGCGAAAAGTAATCGGTGACGCTGATCGGACCGTTCGCCTGAATGATAGCCTTGATCTTCTCACCGAGTGCGGTGGTCATGTTCTCCTCCTCCGGTGCCGCGATCAGGACTGCAGGGCAGCCTGACGACGGGCGCGGATCATGGCCCAGAGGCCCAGCAGGATCATCGGCGAAGACAGGACCATGCCCATCGTCAGCCAGTTGGTGCCGAGAAGGTAGCCGAGTTGTGCGTCAGGTTCACGGAAGAACTCGACGAAGATGCGCGACAGCGCGTAGCCGCAGACGAAGACGCCGGCGACGAAGCCTGGGGTCTTCAGCGCCTTCATGCCGTAGATGAGGGCGGCGAGCGCGAGAACCAGCACGATGCCTTCGAGGCCCGCTTCATAAAGCTGGCTCGGATGGCGTGCGAAAGGGCCGCCGGTCGGGAAGACCACGGCCCAAGGCACGTCCGTCAGCCGGCCCCAGAGCTCGCCGTTGATAAAGTTGGCGATGCGGCCGAAGAACAGGCCGACGGGAACGACGGCGGCGACGATATCGAAGAGGTTCCAGAGCGGGATCTTGTTGCGCTTGGCGAAGATGATCATGGCGATCGTCGTGCCGGTCAGGCCGCCATGGAAGGACATGCCGCCGTTCCAGATCTGGATGGCGCGGATCGGGCTCTCGATGATCGCGGGCATGTCGTAGAACAGGATATAGCCGATGCGGCCGCCCAGGACGACGCCGAGCGCCACCCAGACGACGAAATCGTCGAGCTGCGCCTTGGTGATCGGCGAGACATTGCCGGGCCAGAGGCTGTCGTTCGCGGCGATGAGGCGCGCGTAATACCAGCCGATCATGATGCCGGCGACATAGGCCAGGCCGTACCAGTGAATGGCCACGGGCCCGATTGCAAAGGCGATCGGGTCGATATTGGGGAACGGCATGATGGCCATAAGGTCGGCAGCTGTCTGCAAGGTAATCCCATCCGTTGATGTGGGCGGAAGATGGCCTTGCCATAACAGCGGGTCAAGTTGATTGTTAGTGATGCGAGATAAGTGCGACCGCTTATCCAGTGCAAAGCGCTTGCATCCTTAACGGCGAAGCCCTACCTCATTCCTGAGGGCCGAGAGCGGCCGGAAGCCATTATTTCAAAGGGAGTAAACCGCCATGACGACAGGCGCAAACCGCATCATGGACGAGTTCGCAAAGCTGATGACAGATGCCGCAGGTGCCGCCCAGGGCGTGCGCAAGGAAGTCGAGACGATGTTCAATGCGCAGGCCGAACGCTGGCTGAACAGCATGGACGTGGTCAAGCGGGAAGAGTTCGAGGTCGTGCGCGAGATGGCGATCAAGGCGCGCGACGAAAATGATGCGCTGCTGGCGCGTATCGCGGCACTCGAGGCGAAGCTCGAATCCAAGCCTGCCGCCAAGGGCAAGTAAATCCCGTTTGGGGACAGGGCGCGGTGTGGCCTTTGAGAGACACACCGCTGCTTCGGCTAAAAAAGCGGGTGTGTTTATCCACCTGTGGACACTGCCAAAAAAGCCAATGGGCAGAGTCGTTTATACCCTCCTTCTGAATCCAATTCCCAACACCTTTCCACAGTGGCGTTCCCTAAAACGGCCCTCAGGGGGCTGGCACACCACCGGGTGCGTTATACACTGATTTTAAATGATGATTCGAAGCAGTTGGTAAGCTCCGGGCAGGTTCACTGCGTAAGTCTGGTAGCGGTTCAACGGTCATCTGGGTTGGTGGTTTCCGGGTTAGTTGCGTGTGTTCGCTTGTGTCTCGTTGGACGAAGTCGTTACGCATTCACTCCGGTCAAGAAGGTGCTGCATGAGCCTCATGGAATTGGAAGTCGAGCGTCAGTCGAACCCGGTCGATATGATCGAGTACGTCGCCGCCCACAACGACTGGGCTTTCGAGCGGTCGGGTGACGACGAAATCGCGATGACGGTCGAGGGCAAGTGGACGGATTATCACGTCTCCTTTTCCTGGATGGAGGAATTCGAGGCGCTGCATCTCGGCTGCGCCTTCGACATCAAGATCCCCGAACAGCGCATGAATGAAGTGACGAAGCTTCTGGCCGGTATCAACGGTCAGGTGCTGATGGGTCACTTCGACGTCTGGCGCCAGGAGGATGTGATCATCTTCCGCCAGTCGCTGCTGCTTGCCGGCGGCGCCGAGCCGACGAACCGTCAGGTGGAGGTGCTGCTCGCCAGCGCGCTTGATACCTGCGAGACCTATTATCAGGCGTTCCAGTTCGTGATCTGGTCCGGCATGGACGCCAACCGCGCCATGGAAGCCGTGTTGTTCGAAACTGTGGGTGAAGCGTAACATGTCCGGTCTGTCGTCCTCGGGTCCAATCGTTCTTGTCGGCGCCGGCAACATGGGGGGCGCGATGCTCTCCGGCTGGCTGAAGAATGGTGTGCCCGGTGCCTCCGTCGTCGTCGTCGATCCCGGCCCCTCGGCTCAGATGATGGCAACGATCAATGAGGCGGGCGCCAGGCATGTGACGGCGCTGCCCGCCGAACTGAAGGCTGGTGTGCTGTTTCTGGCGGTGAAGCCGCAGGTGATGGACGCGGTGCTCCCCTCCGTGAAGAGCGCCGTCGGCGACGATACGGTCGTGGTTTCGGTCGCGGCGGGCAAGACGCTCGGTTTCCTCGAATCCCATCTTGGCGAAGCGGCGATGGTTCGCGCCATGCCAAACACGCCGGCCATGGTCGGCCGCGGCGTCACCGGCGCCTTCGCCAATGCCCGCGTTGGTCAGAACCAGCGCGATCAGGTGCATGCGCTGCTGAGGGTCTCCGGACCCGTGGAGTGGGTGCCTTCCGAATCCGATATCGATGCCGTTACAGCCCTTTCGGGCAGTGGTCCTGCGTATGTGTTCTATCTCGTGGAGTGCATGGCAGAAGCAGGCCGCAAACTTGGCCTGCAGGCGGACCTTGCCATGCGGCTTGCACGGGAAACTGTCGCGGGGGCTGGTGAACTCTTGCACCAGTCCCCCGACGACGCATCGAAGCTTCGCCAGAACGTTACGTCGCCAGGCGGCACGACGGCGGCCGCGCTTTCGGTGCTGATGGCTGACGATGCGATGCAGCCGCTGTTCGACAAGGCGCTTTCGGCCGCTCGCAAGCGCGCCGAGGAGCTGGCGGGTTAAAGCGCGTCGCGATCTTTCAGATCGCTAATTGCGCTTTAGGTCTTTGTTTTGCCGCATGTCGTTATCGCAAAACCGCACACACTTTTGCGCGACATGCTCTGGATAAGGCTGATTTTCATGACCGAAGAAATTACCTACGGCGATTTCGAGCGGGTCGACATCCGTGTCGGCTCCGTTATCGAGGCCAATCCGTTTCCCGAGGCGCGCAAGCCGGCCTTCAAGCTGCTAATCGACTTCGGACCCGAGATCGGGGTCAAGAAGTCCTCGGCGCAGATCACCGTGCACTATACGCTTGAAAACCTCGTCGGGCGGCAGGTGCTGTGCGTGGTCAATTTCCCGCCACGGCAGATCGGGCCGTTCCGCTCCGAGGTGCTGACGCTCGGTTTCGAGGACGAGGCCGGCGCCATCGTGCTCGCGGCGCCGGACAAGCCGGTTCCGAACGGCAAGAAGATCATGTGATTGGTGGAGCGCCGTGGCTTTGCGCCCGGCGTTTCATTGCCGACATTCTAGTGAATGTCGCGCGAGAGCGGGTCCGACAGGCTGAAGTCGTGAAACGTCGCTTCGAAGCCGCCGCGTTGCGGTGAGCAGAAGACCGGGCCGACCATCAATTCCGCGAATTTCGGGTCGAACCAGGCGAGGCGCGCCATGCGCCAATCCGCCATCATGTCGGTCCTGTACTGGATGAACAGCGCATCGCCATTGCGCGTGACCCGCACCGACATCCTTGCGAAATCATGGTCGATGCGAAATGCCGACCAATCGGAATTGCCGTTGGTGACGACGACGCTGAAGTGGCGGGCGCCGTCGGTATATTCGATCCCGCATTTCATCCAGTGCGTCGCGCCGGCGCGCAGCATGATGCCGGCCTGATCGTAGAGCGCCTGGTAGTCCGCTGAAAAGCTCAGCTCGGCGGTGAAGTCTCCGTGGCGTGGCCGATGGAGGAAATGGCCGTCGTCGCGGTGGAAGCCGTAATATGTCCCCTGCCAGAAATCGGTCTTCTCGCCGGAGCGCACGTGCAGGCCGTCATTTCCCTGCTCGGCGGAAGGTGGCGGGTTGAGCCAGGTCATATCGGTGATATCGATCGCCATCGAGTTCTCAGGCCGGGATGCGGATGACGGCGCGCAGGCCGCCGAGCGGGCTGTCGCCAAGCGTGACGTTGCCGCCATGGCTGCGGGCGATGTCGCGGGCAATCGCAAGACCGAGACCCGTTCCTGACGCATCGAGATTGCGCGCTTCGTCGAGGCGGAAGAAGGGCTTGAAGACGTCCTCGCGGTTCTGTTCGGGAATGCCGGGGCCGTCGTCGTCAAACACGATCGTCAGCCATTTGGCGCCGTGCTTGGCCTCGATGTTGAGGGTCTTGGCGTAGCGGCGGGCGTTGGAGGCGAGGTTGGTGACGAGGCGCGTGAATGCGTTCGGCCTGACCTCGATGTCGTCGTCGCCGTCGATCGAGTAGGTGAGCGTCTTGTCGTGCAGGGCGAAGTCCGGCTCGAGCTTCAACAACAGTTCGCTGAGCTTGAGTTCGCCGACATCTTCCTCAACCTCGCTGCGGGCGAAAGCCATGTAGGCCTCGAGCATCGACTGCATGTCGTTGACGTCGTCGCTCATGCCCTGCAGGTCGGGATTGTCGCCGGCGAGCGCCAGCTGCAGCTTGAAGCGCGTGAGGATGGTACGCAGGTCGTGGCTGACGCCTGTGAGCATCGCCGTTCGCTGCTCCATCTGGCGCTCGATGCGCTCTCGCATGAGGATGAAGGCGAGGCCGGCGCGGCGGACTTCATCAGCGCCGCGCGGGTAGAAGTTGTCGGCCTTCTGGCCCTTGCCGAAGCTTTCGGCAGCGGCCGCGAGTTTCTGGATCGGGCGGATCTGGCCCCTCAGGAACAGGATGGAAATCGTGATCAGCACCAGCGATGCGCCGACCATCCAGACGATGAAGATATGGGTGTTGGACGCGTATGTCTGATTGCGCTTGGCGAGCACGCGCAGGATCTTGCCGTCGAGTTTCACCCTGACCTCGACGAGATTGGAATCGCCGACCGTGTCGATCCAGAAGGGGCGCTTGATCTGGTCGCGGATTTCGTCGCTCAGAATGCCGTCGAGAATGGAGAAGAACGGCTTGATGCGGGGCGGGGGGAGCTCGCCATCGGGCTCGATCGAGATCTGCAGGCCGAGCTGGTCGCGGGCGATGCGGGTTGCCTCGCTGTAATCAGTATCCTGCGGATAGGTCTCGATCATCTGGATGATCGCGGCGATATCGGCGGTCACGGCCATCGACAGGCGCTGGGTGACCATCTGCCAGTGCCGCTCCATGAAGACGGCGGCGACGACAGATTGCAGGAGCACCATCGGCATGATGATGATGATCAGCGAACGGACGTAGAGGCCCTTGGGCAGCTGGCGGCGCAGCAGGCGGGTGAACCAACGCCAGCCGGAAACCGGCGAGCGGTCCTCGCGTCGCAGGGAATCGAATGTTACCATCTAGAGCCTTTCCGGGTCCCGGATCATCAATCGATGCTCAGGCGGTATCCTATACCACGAACCGTCTGGAGCCAGACCGGATTTGACGGGTCGTCCTCGATTTTGCGGCGCAGGCGGTTGATCTGCACGTCGATCGTGCGCTCGCCGACATCGACATCGTTGCCGATCAGTTCGTGGCGGGGAATGGTGTCGCCGGCGCGCTTGGCAAAGAGCAGCATGATTTCCTGCTCGCGATCCGTCAGGCGCACGATCTCGGCAGCCTTCTTGAGCTCGCGGCGGGTCAGCGAGAACGTGTAGGGGCCGAACATGACCTGTTCGATCTTGGGCGCATCGCCGGAGACGTTGCGGCGTAGGATGTTGTTGATGCGGAGAACGAGCTCGCGCGGGTCGAAGGGCTTGGGCAGGTAATCGTCGGCTCCGGCCTCAAGGCCGGCGATACGGCTGTCGGATTCGGCGAGCGCCGTCAGCATGATGATCGGCACGTTCTTGATGATGCGCAGATCCTTGGTGACGTCGATGCCGGATTCGCCTGGCATCATCACGTCCATGATGATCAGATCGAAATCCAGGCCGCCAAGCTTGCGTCGTGCTTCGGCGCCATCGGCCGCGACCGTCACACGGAAGCCGTTCTCGCTCAGATAGCGGTTGAGCAGCGCGCGAATACGCGTGTCGTCATCCACAACGAGCAAGTGTGCCGCATCGTCCGAAATCACTATCTTCGCCGCCATTCAGTCCGCTTTCGAGTTTTGTCTGTTCTGCATGCCACTCAGGAAGGCCTTTACGCCCGCCCTGACCTCCGGGGAGGCTCCGTCGAATGCTCTCTCAATACGGCGCGATTGCGGCTCGGCGAGTGCAAGCGCCAGATCCCTGCCTGTGGCGGTGGGATAGAGCTTGCGCTGACGTCGGTCCTCAGGCCCCGCTTTTTGTTGAATATACCCCGAATCGATAAGCTGTTTGAGTACCCTTGCGAGACTCTGTTTGGTTATCTTCAACGTATCCAGGAGATCGGCAACGGTCATGCCGGGGTTTCGGTTAACGAAATGCACCACGCGGTGATGCGCACGTCCAAAGCCGCTCTTTGCCAGGATGGCATCAGGGTCGGAGACGAAGTCCCGATAGGAGAAAAACAGGAGCTCGATGATGTCGAAGTCGATGGTTTCGGTGTTTTCCAGCGGCTTGGTCAAAGGCTCCGGCTTGGGCTCCTGCCTGCCGGCTCTCGGGCTGCTCTGTCGTGCCAATTTGGCATTTCCTTTCCTAGTCTGCGCCGCTTGACCGACAGCGCGGGAACATAGGTCAGCAATCATGACATATGTTCCAGTGTCTCTCGGTTTTCGGCTTTCGCGCGTGCAAAGAAGATCGGTGTTGTCAGTCGAACCGAGATGCCCCGCGCAAAACTCCCATGCGATACGCAATTCCCCTGCGTGATTGGATTAAGAGGCATATTTGCGGCAACAATCAACAGGCATGACGCGAGCGTTGCGGCGAGTTCACAGCCGTCTGGCGAGCGCGCATGAAAAAGGCGGCCGGATGGCCGCCTTTGCTGTCCATGATTTCAGGTCTTAGTTGTAGACGTAGACGATACGACGCGTGCCCGGATCGACCAGTACCGGACGGTCGTTGATGCGAGCGTAGCGGTACTGGTAGTCAGGGATCTCCTGGAACGTCACGGTGCCGGGAACCTGCGCGCCGACGACGACATCACCGCCGACCTCGACAGTGCGACCAGGGTTGCTCTCGATATAGGTGGTGACCGTCTGCGGCGGTTCGATCGTCTCTACCGAGCCGACCGGGCCGAGCAGTTCGTCGCCCGGAGCAGGCTCGGCGGGGCCGGTCGCTGCCGTGGTTTCATAGGTCACAACGGGGATATCGAGATCGGACTGGTGCTGCTGGACGATCACCTGGTTGCCGTCCTGGTCCATCTGCAGATACTGGGCGTAAACCCAGCCGCGCATGCCGTTGACATCGACACGGCACCACTGGCTGCCGGCGACGCAGCCGTCGAGGATGGTTTCGGAGCCGCGCGTCGCAACGCCGACAGCGGGATACTGCTCGCCGGGGCCGGCGTGAATGGTCAGATCGTTGATGGCCGTTGCGGCCATTTCCGCGCGGGCGAGGCCGGCGGTCGCCAGAACCATTGCGCCTGCCAGGAAAAGATTTCGCTTCATGGTCATCGTGGGTCTCCTTTTATAGACGGGTTGGTAACGCCCGGAACAAGGGGAGGTTCCGCCAAGGGCGATCACAGGAGATTACACTTGTCGTTGCGGCGTGACGGAGCGCTCGGCAAAATCGAGGCTGCACGCGCCGGCGTTTGCGACTATATCGACATCGAGACGGACGAACTGCGCAAGACATAAAGCGAGGCACCCCATGAGCATGCTCCAGGCCGGGATCATTCCGGTGACAGCGTTTCAGCAGAACTGCACGATCTTTTTCGATGAAGCGACGAAGGAAGGCGTGGTGATCGATCCGGGCGGGGATGTCGCCAATATCCTGCAGGGGATCGAGCAGAATGGGCTGAAGATCAAGGCGATCTGGCTGACCCACGGCCATCTCGACCATGCCGGCGGGGCCAAGGAGCTCAAGGAAGCGTTGGGCGTCGACATCATCGGCCCGCACGAGGACGACCTGCCGCTGCTTCAGCGGATCGAGACGCAGGCGGAGAAATACGGGCTGCCATCAGGCCAGATGCAGAATGTCGAGCCGGATCGCTGGCTGAAGGATGGCGATACGGTGTCTTTCGGCGAGCATGTGTTCGAGGTCTATCACACGCCGGGCCACGCGCCGGGGCATGTCATCTATTTCAACCGGGCGCAGAAGTTCGCGCATCTGGGCGACGTTCTGTTCAACGGTTCGATCGGCCGCACCGATCTTCCTGGCGGAAACCACCAGCAGTTGCTCGATTCCATCCGCGACAAGGTGCTGCCGCTGGGCGACGAGGTCGGCTTTATCTGCGGCCATGGCCCGGGCAGCCGGATCGGCGACGAGCGGCGCGGCAATCCCTATCTGCAGGGGCTTTGACCCGGGCAGGGGATCAGAACGGGCAAAGCTCGCACAAAACAAAAGCGCCGCTGAAAAGCGGCGCTTCGTACATGAACGATCTGTGTTCGATCAGTTGGCGACGCAGAAGTGGCTGCGGCCGTCATTGCCGATGAAGGTGCCGCTGCGCGGATCGAACGAACGGTAGCGGTAAGAGCAGTAGCGCTCCCACTGCGGGGTCCACGGCTCGACACCGACGCGAACCGGAGCCGGCTGATAGTAGCGCACCGGTGCCGGGCGATAATAACGGGGAGGCGCTGCGTAGACCGGACCATCGTCATAAGCGTAGGGCGGGTCGATGTAGCGCGGTTCGTCGTAGCGCGGTGCATTGGCGATCGCCGAACCGACGATCAAGCCTGTTGCCAGACCGACAGCGCCGCCGACCCATGCATCATTGTTATGGTGGTGGCGATAACGCCAGTCGTCAGCCGATGCGACACCGATCGACGAGAATGTGATGGCAGCCGCGGTTGCCGTCAGAAGAAGGGTCTTGGCAAGGCTATTCATGTGTTCTGTCCTGTTCAAACTCTTGGCCGGTTTTGCACCTTGATGATGGCAAGTTAACGGCTGGCGGCTGAATGCAGGCTGAACGATAAAACCCGGCGGCCCGCCGGGCTTCAACTCGATTGCAAAGGTAGGCTCTATCAGCCGTCGATCTGCAGGTTGACGGCCTTCGGGCCCTTGCCGCGACGATCCGGTTCGGTGTCGAAGCTAACCTTCTGGTTTTCCGTCAGTCCGGCCAATCCGGAAGCCTGCACGGCGGAAATGTGAACGAAGATGTCCGCGCCGCCCTTGTCAGGCTTGATGAATCCGAAGCCCTTGTCGGTGTTGAAGAATTTTACAGTCCCAGTCTCGGCCATGCGTCAGGTCCTTTGATCTCTGCCCGCCATCCACACGGGCAGCATACTGATATTGCCTCCTCACGGAGACGCTAACAGGCAATTATTGAATTGTGAGAAAAAGGTCCCCTCTAAATCAGTAGAGTTCTTCGCAGAACTTCCGCCTGCTTATTTAGAACCAACCGACCGGAGTATTAGCGTCTCCGGCGCGCACAATCTTAAGGACTTCCCATGCTCGCAAAATGCCCGAACGCCACGAGATTGCTGCGATTATTCACTTTTGGCAAGCAAAAGTTTTCCGACGCAACGCGACCTCGCACGCCAATTCCGGGTGGGTTTAGTGCTCCGACGAAAAAAAGCACTCATCAGCCGCCGCTGAATAACGTTTTGTATCGCGAGCAATATATTTTAGGAGCAGATTTTGCCAAAATTACAACGTGCGCGCGACCTCGCGAACGTTAAACTTTTTTTCATATTTTCGGCTTCAGCCCGGATTTTGGCTGATAAGCAGGCCGTTTTGACGACGTCGACGCGCTATCTCGGGGACGATTTCAACTAGAAGCATTGCCGCGAACATCAGCCCGCAGCCGACATAGCCGAGAGCGGAGATCTTCTCGCCAAGCACCAGAGCGCCGAGCGCCGCGCCGAACAGCGCTTCGGACGACAGGAAGATGGCCGCCTGCGAGGAGGTGGTGTAGCGCTGGCCGATGATCTGGAGCGAGAAGGCTACGCCAGATGAGAAGATGCCTACATAGAGGATTTCCGGCGCCGCATCCCAGATCGCCGCTAGGCTGAGGGGCTCGACGATGAAAGCCGCGGCCAGCGCCAGGACGGCGGTGACGGCGAATTGCGCCACCGACAGCGTCAAGGCTCGGCCGGTCTCGGAGACGATGATGCCGGCGAGGGTGATCTGTCCGGCGGAGAAGACGGCGCAGAAGATGGTCAGGATATCGCCGCGCGACAGGGCCGACATGTCGCCACCCGACAGAAGATAGATGCCGGTCAATGCCATCAAGGCGCCCGGCCAGACGATCCAATGCGGCGCCCGGCGCAGGAAAACCACGGCGATGATCGGCACGATGACGACGTAGAGCCCGGTGAGGAAGCTCGAATTGGTGACCGTCGTCGTCTGGAGGCCGATCTGCTGGGTGATCATGACGCCGAAGAGGGTGAGGCCGATCAGCAGATAGAGCATGGCGTGGCGCCCGCTAGTCTTGACCTTACTCTTGCGCGCCTCGATCAGCGCGAAGGGGAGCACGGCGACGGTAGCGATCGCGAAGCGGAGGCCGACGAACCAGAGCGGGCCGATCGTTTCCATCGCCGTCGACTGCGCGACAAAGCCGCCGCCCCAGATGGCGCCAGCCAGCAATAGAACAAGGTTCGCCTGTATGCGCGTCATGTCAGCCTCAATCTGGGAGGTCGGCCAGACGGGGTTAGCGCTTTGCGGCCGAAACGGGAGTGGTCGAGATGGGCGACCGTTACCAGTTTCGTTCGACCGCAGCAAGGCGACGTTGGCGGCCTAGATCAGCCGTTGTTGGCGGGTGCCCGGGAGACGCGCAGCAGCGTGCCGTCGTCCTCGTCGGTGACGATCAGAAGCGCGCCATCGGGCGCCACCACGATATCGCGCATGCGGCCATAGGCGCCGTCGAAGATGCGCTCCTCGGCGACGAAAGCGCCGCTGTCATCGCGCTGCATGCGCGACAGGAGCTGGAATTTGAGGGCCGCGACCAGGAAGTCGCCATCCCATTCGGGAAACATCTTGCCGCGGTAGATGGCGACGGCGCCAGGGGCGATCGAGGGATCCCAGTAATAGAACGGCTGCTCCAGGCCCTTCTTGGCGGTGCCTTCGCCGATTTCGGCGCCGGAATAGTCGCGGCCGTAGGTGATGATCGGCCAGCCGTAGTTCTTGCCCGGCTCGATGCCGTTGATCTCGTCGCCGCCGCGTGCGCCGTGCTCGACGGTATAGAGCTTGCCGTCGGCGGCGTCGAAGGTGATGCCCTGCGGGTTCCTGTGGCCCTTCGACCAGATTTCCGGCAGCGCGTTGGCACCGTCCTTGAAGGGATTGTCACTGGGGATGCTGCCATCGGCGTTGATGTGGACGATCGAGCCGGCATCGTCCTGCCAATCCTGCGAGCGGTCGCGATCGCCACGGTCGCCGATGCTGATGAAGAGCGAGCCATCCTTGGCGATGGCGATGCGCGAGCCATACTGGATGCCGCCGCTGGTGAACTTGCGCATCTTGAAGATCGACTTGACGTTATCGAGCGCCGTTCCGTCGGCTGAAAGCGTGGCGCTGAAGGCTTCGGTGCCGGAGCCGCCGTCACCTGGGGTCGCGGCCGTGAGATAGAGGGTCCGCGAGGTGGCGAAATCGGGTGCCAGTTCCACGTCCATCAGGCCGCCCTGACTTCTGGCGTAGACCTTGGGGACGCCGGATATTGGCGCGGAGAGCTTGCCGTCCCGGATGATCCGCAAGCGGCCGGGGCGTTCGGTCACGAGATAGCCGCCATCGGGAAGGACAGCCACCGCCCAGGGATGCTCCAGCCCCGAGGCGATCGTTTCGACCTGAACCTGGACCTTCTTGGTCTCGACCGTGTCGGCCGCCATCACGGGGGCGGATTGGGCAAGGATCGCCGTCAGCAACAAGCCAATCCCTGGCGCTTTACCGAGCCGAAGTGTCGAAACTGATCTCATTCCCCATCCCCTAATGCCAACTTACAAATGTCAATCCGCCTGAGACTTGGAGGAGCAGGCGCCTTGCTTCAACCCTCAAGGGGTGGGGGATAACGGCATTGTGTTTCGGCCTTGAACGGAGCCGGTCGCTCTCGCGTCCACAAGCTCGGCCTCGACGATGTAGCGGAGCGGCCCGCGTTCAGTGGCGCCGAAAGGCCAGCAGGTCGCCAGCACGAGGTTGTGGCCATGTGCCGTCGGGTCGATGCCGCTGTTGTCCCAGGAGACGACGCGGCCTTCGCCTGCCTTGAAGATCAGGCGTTCGCCGTCGCGACGCGTCACCTCGATCTCATCGCCCGGCTTGACGTCCTTCAGCCAGCGGAAGTGGGTGTCGCGATGGGCGGCGATGACGGATGTGCCTTCGTCGCCCGGCTGCGGGGTGTTGGTGAGCCATGCGGGGCCGAAGGCAAGGGCTTCGCCTGAGGCGCCGGATAGAACGATCGCCTGCTTGCCGAGGCGTGGGGCGCTGACCTTCGCCTCGGTAGTGAAGTCGGCCCAGGGCCAGGGCTTGGCATCCTCGCCGCGCAACTCGGCCGCGAAGGCACGTGCGAGCAGGAATTGCGACAGCTGCGCCTTCGCCTTGATGTAGATGCCGTCGCTGATCAGGATCATCCCGTAGATCGCCAGGATGGCGATGCCTGCAGCGATCACCTTCTCGACCACCGAGAAGCGGGGCAATAGTGCGGAGGGCTGCTTGTCATCAGGCGCGTCGAAGGCGGTTGCCGCCGCTGTCGCCATGGCGAGTTCCAGATAGGTGGGAAGCGGGCCGAAGTCATCGGCCGGCCCGGCTCCGCTGGTTCTGCCTGATCTAATGGCCACGGCGGGTTCCTTGCGCGATGGCGTTGCGGCGCTTCCACGCCATCAGCCCGGTTGCGGCCAGCAGTGCCAGTACCATCATGGTCACGCCACGGGCGATCTGCTCGTCGGCGCGCGTTGCGGTCTGCGGAAGCTGGATAGAGGCCGAGCGCTGGGCGATCAGGTTGGCGGCCTTGGGTGTCGGGGCGGCCGCCATGCGGGTTGCCGCAAGCTCCGCCACCTGCTGCAGCGGTGCGGCCATGGCGTGGTCGGGTCCGTTGCCTGACGGGGCCTGCGGGGCAGGGGCGGTTTCGCCGTAGACTTTCTCGAAGTCCCAGCCATCGGGCAGATTAAGCGGAAGCTTGGCGGAGTCCAGCGGCTTATCCTGTGGCCGCGACGGGGTGACGTCGACAGCGACGAGGCTGGTCATGCGCGAGACCAAGTGATGGGCGAGCGCCACGGTCTCGACGTCCTTGTCGAGTGCTGTCGGGTCCTGCCGCTCATAGGCGCGGGCTTCGAGGTCGTCGATTTTGCGGCGCGCCCAGAGCTTGGAGATGCCCTGGCCGTCGGCGGCATTGGCGATATCCATCTCGACGCGCCATGGCAGGGCGCCGGTCTTGCCCGTGATCTGAAGCTTGCCCGATGGTTTGGTGTCCGGCAGCTCGGCGGTCAGCACTACGGGTTCGCCGGTGTAGAGGTCGGGCATCGGATTGGGGGTGATGTCCTCGGCCTTGGCGTTTTCGAAGGTCGCGGCGATATCGGTCATCGCCGGGTTCTGCAGCTTCTGGAACAGCTCGGCCATGCGCGTGGCGATCTGGTCGGTGGAGCCGATCTGGGTGAAGGTGCCACGGCCCATCTCGGCCGCCTTGGTCATGAAGTAGGAGTTGGGCGCCGAGCCGATGCCGACGGTGAAGACGCGGGCGTCTCCGCGGTTCTGGGTGATCTCGGTGAAGAGCTGCTGCTCGTTGCCGATCGCGCCATCGGTGAGGAAGACGACCTGGCGCAGCGCGCCCGCCGCGACCGAGCCCTGGTTGCGCAGCGCATCCTGCAGCGCCGGCAGCATCTCGGTGCCGCCATCGGCGTTCAGGCTCCTGACGTAGGATATGGCCTTTTCACGATTGTCGGGGGAGGCGGCGACGAGGCCGTTGAAGTAGTCGGTCATCGTGTCGTCGAAGCGGATCACGTTGAAGCGATCGTCGGCGTTGAGCCTGGAGATGGCGAGCGCCAGGCTCTCCTTCGCCTGCTCGATCGACGGGCCGGACATGGATCCCGAATTGTCGATGACGAAGACGACCTCGCGCTTGGCGGGGGCTGCATTCGCATCCGGCGTCGCGGGCGGGGTGACGAAGGCGAGCAGATAGGTCTTGCCGTCGCGCACTTCGCGGAAGAGGCCGGCGCTTGGCGTCTTGCCGGGGGCCGCCTTCCAGGTGAGTTCGAAATCCTTGTCGGCGGGAACCGCTTCGCCCTTCAGCGCGATCACGCGGTTCTGGTCGCCGTCGGTCTTGATATCGACATCGTGGAAGGAGGATTTGACATCGCCCAGCGGGAAACCGGCCTTGAGCTTCACGGTCAGCGCGACAGGGTTGATCTTGGCGTTTTCGCGCGGATCGAGCACCGGTGCTGCGATCTTCTCGCGGTTCTCTACCGGATCGGACGGGACGGCGAAGCCGGCGCCGTTGTTGAAATCGACGGTCTGGACGATCGGCGCCGGATTGTAGCGGGGTGCCACGACCATCGGGAAGCGCAGCGAGAACTCGCCGCCGGACTGATGCACCGTCTGCTGGTATTCGACCTGCACGACGATGGTTTCGCCGGGGCCGATATTGGCGACCTGGTTGGTGAAGATGTTGGGGCGTTGCTGTTCCAGAAGCGCGGTCTTCTTGCCCTCGGCCTTGGCCTGTTCGTAGATCTCACGGGCTTCCTGGCGAGGCTTGATCTGGCCTTCGATGAAGCGGTCGCCGATCTGCATCTTCAGGACGTCGACGGCGGAATTTTCAGGCAGCGGGAAGACGTAGGTGCCCTCGACCCAGCCCTTGCTCGGGTTCTGGAAGCGCTGGGTGACCTTGACGCGGGCGATGGGGCCGGTGACATCCATCTCGACGTCGGTCTTCAGGCGCGGCGCCTCGACGAAGAAGCCGGCCTCCTTGGCGGGAAAGAGCAGCGAGCCGCTGTTGACGTCGTTCGGCTTGATCAGGCCAGCGAGCTCGCGGGCTTTCGGCTGGCTTTCATCAGCGGCATATGCCGCCGTCACCAGTCCTGAGGTTATCAGGATGGAGGCGGCGAATGCCACGAATGCGATCAGCAGGGATATGGAAACGCGGGCGGCGCGCAGCCGCCTCAAGGTGACTTCATCTTCCAGAAACATGGCATGCCCTCAGTAACCAATTTCGGAGATGCAAGAATGCGGCTTCGATCTCGGCGGGCTCGCGACCGAATTGCGGCACGCCACGGCATTTGTTGCGGCCAATTCGTGGCGAATGGCCAATTTGGCGAAGTTTTTGATTTCAAGGCGTAAATCGGGATCGCGTCGATGAGGCGGCTTCGGATTATGCGAATCACGATCTCGATGGCGCGAATGATCACGAAGAATCATCCGATTCATCACCCCTTTGGCCTTGAAAAGCCTGCCTACATTGGACATAGACCGTAGCGCAGAAATCCGGCCCCGGCCGTCTGCTAAAATCAACCGTATAGGACCGATATCATGGCCTTTCTTGCCGATGCTCTTTCCCGTGTGAAGCCTTCCGCCACCATCGCCGTTTCCCAGAAAGCGCGCGAGTTGAAAGCAAAAGGCCGTGACGTGATCGGTCTTGGCGCCGGTGAGCCGGACTTCGATACGCCTGACAACATCAAGCAGGCGGCGATCGACGCGATCAACCGCGGCGAGACGAAGTACACGCCGGTTTCCGGTATCCCTGAGCTGCGCAAGGCGATCGCCGCGAAGTTCAAGCGCGAGAACGGCCTGGATTATTCCTGGGAGCAGACGATCGTCGGCACCGGCGGAAAGCAGATTCTTTTCAACGCCTTCATGGCAACGCTGAATGCCGGCGATGAAGTCGTCATCCCGGCACCTTACTGGGTGTCCTATCCTGAGATGGTGGCGCTGTGCGGCGGTACGCCCGTCACGGTCATGACGACGCAGGAAAACAACTTCAAGCTCCAGGCCGCTGATCTCGACAAGGCGATCACGCCGAAGACGAAGTGGTTCATCTTCAACTCGCCTTCCAACCCGTCGGGCGCCGCCTATACGCATGACGAGCTGAAGGCTCTGACCGACGTGCTGCTCAAGCACCCGCATGTCTGGATCCTGACCGACGACATGTACGAGCACCTGACCTATGGCGACTTCAAGTTCGTCACGCCCGTCGAAGTCGAGCCGAAGCTCTATGACCGCACGCTCACCATGAACGGCGTTTCGAAGGCCTACGCGATGACCGGCTGGCGTATCGGCTACGCGGCCGGCCCGATCCAGCTGATCAAGGCCATGGACATGATCCAGGGCCAGCAGACCTCGGGCGCATCGTCGATCGCACAGTGGGCCGCTGTCGAAGCGCTGAACGGCACGCAGGCGTTCATCCCCGAGAACAAGAAGATCTTCGAAGGTCGCCGCGACCTCGTCGTGTCGATGCTGAACCAGGCCAAGGGCATTTCGTGCCCGAACCCGGAAGGCGCCTTCTACGTCTACCCGTCCTGCGCCGGCCTGATCGGCAAGACGGCGCCCACGGGCAAGGTCATCGAGACGGATGAGGACTTCGTGTCCGAGCTGCTGGAATCGGAAGGTGTTGCCGTGGTTCACGGCTCGGCCTTCGGCCTCGGCCCGAACTTCCGTATCTCCTACGCGACCTCGGAAGCACTGCTCGAAGAAGCCTGCAAGCGCATCCAGCGCTTCTGCGGCGCCTGCAAGTAAGCAGTCTTGTTTCGAACTTCGAAACCCGCCGGCGACGGCGGGTTTTTTATTGTGGGTGTGTTTTGCTGCCGCCCATTTAAAGATCGCTAATGACTGCCGTCTATTGGTGCGCTGTTTTTATAGATTTCATTGCCTTCGGATCATGACGCTTCAACCCTTCCAGCTCGATTTCGCAACGGTACTCCTGCTGCACCAATGCTCGTTTCTCGTCGGCGCTCTGTGCTTTATCTATATGCGCTGGCAATCGAGGCGCGGCGAAGGGCTGGGAACGTTGGCGATCGGCTTCTTGTCGCTGGCGATGTCCTCGACCCTGGCCGGGCTGGGCGAGCGTTCGGTGCTGTCGCATGAAATATGGACCTTCGGCACTTTTGCATTCGGCCTGATCGGTTATTCAGTCTTCTGGGTCGGCATGCGCCAGCTCAGCAGCGGCCGTCGGCGTCGGATCGACTGGTTCGTGCTGATCATTCCGGCGTTTCTGGTCGTCGTTGCGGTCGCGACGAAGTTCTATCTGGATGACATGGCTCGCGGCGCGGTCAGCAATTTCATCTCGTTCCTGTCGCTTGCAGCGGCGGCCGCCACGGTCCTGCATGATCGGCGGCCGGAGCGGCTGCCGGTGCGGGTCGTGCTGTCTTGCGTAATCGCCCTGTCGTCGCTTTTGGCCTTGCTCATTGTTGTTGCCATGCTGACTCCGGCAATCGCTCCGATGACGCCGCGCTGGGCGTTCTTCATCCGCATCATCTGCCATTTCGCGATCGCGCTCTTCGTCATCATCCTTGTGAAGGAGCGCGCCGAGGCGGCGCTGCGGCATGCGGCCGATACAGACATGCTGACCGGCGTCGGCAACCGCCGCTGGTTCACCTCGCGGATGCCGAAGGTGATGCGCGGGGACGATGCGCTGCTGTTGATGGATCTCGACCTGTTCAAGCAGGTCAACGACCGCTTCGGCCACGATACCGGCGACCAGGTGCTCATCAGCTTCGCCGATGCGATCAGCCGCAACCTCAATGCAAGCGGCAGCTTCGCGCGTCTCGGCGGCGAGGAGTTCGCGGCCTATCTGCCGAAGACGAATGCCTTGGAAGCCATGAAGGCGGCCGAGCGTCTGGTCGATGTGATTGGAAAGCTCGAAGTGGATAGCAACGGGCAGCGTGTGCCGCTCACCGTCAGCATCGGCGTTGCGACGAGCGCGGATGCGGGCCGCTCCTGGAGCGATCTGCTCAAGATGGCCGATGCGGCGCTTTATGCCGCCAAGGACAGCGGCCGCAATCGGGCCGTTCTCTATGAAAAGATCGCGGCGTAATCGCTTTTCTCAGTTGGCAATCCGATTCAGGTTTTCGCCGTAAGGCGTTGATTTCGGATTCTATCCCTCGCTATAGCCCCAGGCTTGCGAGCATCAGGAAGGTGGCAAATAGGATAAAGTGCGTCATGCCCTCGATGGCGTTGGTCTCGCCATCGTTGAGATTGATGGCGGCGGCGATCAGGGTGATCGTGACCATCACCGTCTGCACCGGCGTCATCGCCATGATGAAGGGTTGGCCGGTGTAGAGGGCGATTGCTTCCATGACCGGGACGGTCAGGATGACCGTCGAGAGCGAGGCGCCCATGGCGATGTTGACGGTTGCCTGCATGCGGTTCTTCAACGCGGCGCGAAGCGCGGTCAGGATCTCGGGCGCGGCCGATATGGTTGCGACGACGAGGGCGGTGAGGCCGATGGGCGCGCCCGTGTCCTTCAGGCCCGTCGTCATGAAGGCCGACATGAATTCGGCGAGCAGGCCGATGATGACGACGCCCGCCAGGATCGTGGCGATCGAGACCGCCGTCGACCCTTCGTCGCCATGGTCCTCCGATGCGTCCTGTTTGCGCTCGGCGCGTGGGTAGCTGTAGCTGAAGAAGTAGCTGTGCTGGCCAACCTGCATGCGCAGGAAAAGCGCGTAGAGCGCGATCATCGCGACGATGGTGAAGGCGGAATAGTAGTGCCACTTATCGTCGGGCACGAATTCCGGGACGATCATCGAGATGCCGATGGCCGTCAGGATCATCACGCCGTAGGTCTTGCCGGAGTTGTCGTTATAGGGCTGCTCGCCATGCTTCAGGCCGCCGAGCAAAGCGGCGAGGCCGAGGATGCCGTTGATATCGAGCATCAGCGCCGAATAGATCGTGTCGCGCACCAGCGTCGGCGAGCTTTCGCCTGACATCATGATGGCGAGGATGATGACCTCGACGGCGACGGCCGAGAGCGTCAGGATCATCGTGCCATAGGGATCGCCGACCTTGATGGCGAGGATCTCGGCGTGATGGGCCACACGCATCGAGGCGAGCACGATGGTAACGACGAGGGCGGCTGCCGCAATAAGAGCCGCGCCCTGGCCCATCTCCATGATCGCGTGTTCCGACAGAAAGGCCGCCACGCCGACCGCAATCGCGATCAGCAGGTACCGTTCGGTTTTCAGGCGTGACACTATCCCCAACGTCGAGCTCCGATCTTGATTCATCTCTCAAGTCTAAGGCGATGATTTCACATATCAAGCCGGCGATTGCGCGGGGCAGGTTTGCAGTCTTGGGCATTTAATGGAATACTGCCTCATCGGTCAGCCGGAAGCATATCGCGGCGCCTCTCGTCTTTTTGCCAGATGGCACCGCGCGGAACAGGATTCGATCCTGTCGGTTCGGTGTGTGGAACCAAGCAAAAGAGGAGTGAAGTGCATGGTCAAGGTGGTCTATGAAGTCGTCCAGCACGATGGCGGCTGGGCCTACCGGTTGGGAAACGTGTATTCCGAGGCCTTCCCGACACATTCCGAAGCGCTTGAGGCGGCCCGTATCGTGGCGGCCGAGCAGCAGGTCGGCGGCGATTCCGCCGAGATCAGCTGGCAGGACGACAAGGGCAAGTGGCACGAGGAATATGCCGAAGGTGGCGACCGTCCGGAGACCGAGGTGGTCGATGGCAACTGGAAGACCCACCAGGCAGCAACGTCGCCGCGCGCCTGACCGATCGCGCCTTTCCTGACGCGTTCCGTCAATCCCGGCGGCCGAGCGCTCCTTCCCTGGTATAATCGAGCAGGCCCGCGACCAACGCATCGAAGGTGACGCGGTAGCGCGGCGAGGTCTTGATCGCCTCGTGCATCACCACCCAGGTCGCAAGCGGGATTTGAAACGCCTGCGGCAGAACGTGGACAAGGTCCTCATCCGACGCCGCCAGCGCTGTCTGGCACATTCCTATCCCCAATCCCGAACGGATCGCCGCCAGCTGCGCCAGCGTGCTGTCGGCCTTGAAGCCGAAGGTTAGGTCGGCGAAGACAGGGTAGCGTTTCAGCATAGTCCTGACATAGCCGGTGTGCCGGTCGAAGCCGATCAGGCGGTGGTTGCCTAGATCGGCCATGGTCTCTGGCGTGCCGCGATGGTCGAGATAGCGGCGATGGGCGTGGAAGCCGAGCGGGATATCGCCGATGCGGCGCACGACCAGCGCGTCCTGTGTCGGTTCGCTCATGCGCACGGCGATATCGGCTTCGCGGCTCAGCAGATCCTCGACCGCGTCGGAGGCGGAGAGCTCGATCTCGAGCTCCGGGTACTGCTCCATCAGCGGCGCCAGGATCGAGGGCAGAACCTCGACGCCGATCACTTCGCTGGCGCTGATGCGGACCGGGCCGGCGATGCGGTCGCGGTCGCCGGAGGCGGTGCGCAGCAGGGCGGCGGAGGTTGAGGCCAGCGTTTCGGCATAGGGCTTGAGTTCGAGGGCGGCTTCAGTCGGCATCAGGCCGCTCTGCGAGCGGACGAAGAGTTGCGTGCCGACGATCTCTTCCAGCGCGTCGATATGGCGGCCGATGGTCGGTTGCGTCAGGCCGAGCTCGCGGGCGGCGGCCGATAGCGAGCCGTGGTGGAGCACGGCGAGAAGGGTGCGGTAGAAATCCCAGCTTGGCTCTGTTGTCATTCAAATACGTATAGATGAGATACGAATTTCGTCAATTTCGTTTATCTCTGCATGGGCGCATCATCTGACCATCAACAGATGGAGACGATGATGACACAGCAGATCGCACTTGTACTCGGAGCAACCGGTGGTATTGGCGGCGCGGTTGCCCGCAAGCTTGTTTCGCGCGGCTGGCATGTCCGCGCGCTCAACCGCAATGTGGAGAAGGCGCGCGCCGCCGAGCCCTGTTTGAACTGGGTGCAAGGTGACGCGATGCGTGCCGCCGATGTGATGGCAGCCGCTGAAGGAGCGAGCCTGATCGTGCACGCCGTCAATCCGCCCGGCTATCGCGACTGGGAGAAGCTGGTGCTGCCGATGCTCGACAACACGATCGCGGCCGCCAAGTCGGTCGGCGCAACGATCGTGCTTCCCGGCACGGTCTACAATTTCGGGCCGGATGCCTTTCCTGTTCTGCGCGAGGATAGCCCGCAGCATCCGGTGACGAAGAAGGGTGGCATCCGCGTCGAGATGGAAAAGCGGCTGGAGGCCGGATCGCGTGATGGGGCGCCCGTCATCATCGTGCGCGCCGGCGATTTCTTCGGGCCGGGGGCGGGGAGTAGCTGGTTCTCGCAGGGCATGATCACGCCGGGCAAGCCCGTTTCCACCGTGACCAACCCGGCGCGCAAGGGCGTGGGGCATCAGTGGGCCTATCTGCCTGACGTGGCGGAGACGATGGTGCAGTTGGTCGAGCGCCGCGAGCGGCTGCCCGCCTTCGCCGTCTATCACATGGACGGCTTCTGGGATCGCGATGGGCAGCAGATGGTCGAGGCGATCAGGCGCGCCGTTGGCGGGCGGGTGAAGGTGCGGGGATTTCCCTGGTTCGTCGTGCCCTTGGCGGCACCCTTCGTGACCTTCATGCGCGAGTTGAAGGAGATGCGCTATCTCTGGCGCGAGCCGATCCGGATGAGCAATGAGCGGCTGGTGGCCGAACTCGGTTTCGAGCCGCGCACGCCTGTTGATGAGGCTGTGAGGATGACATTGACGTCGCTCGGCTGCCTTGAGGGGCGGAGGGAAGGTGAGACGGCGGGCGCAGTTGCGCCGCGCGGCTAGCCTTGGCTTAGTTCCGCGAGCGCGATGCGGGCGACCGTCAGCGGGCTCTGCGCTTCCGACAGCATGCCGTCATCGAAAAACCAGGCGGCGGAGAGGCCGCAATAGGCGGCGATCCAGCGCAGCAGGCGTGCGGGCTCGATGTTGGCGGCAGCGGATATGATTGGCAGCTGGCGACGAAGCCGATCATGATCGGTGACCGTCGAGAGTTCCGGGTTGGCGAAGATGTTGGCATAGTCGAAGCCGCGCTCGCCAACCAGGCCCTTGGGATCGATCGCCAGCCAGCCGTGTTCTTCGAAATCGAGGACGTTGCCGTGGTGGATATCGCCGTGCAGGGCGGTCTCGTCGCGCGGTTCGGCGAGCAGGGCGGTGGCGATGTCGTGGCACTCGGTGAGGACGCCGCCGTATTTGCTGGCGGCCGGTGCGAGATCACGGAACCATCGGGCAAGGGGAATGAGCGGTGGCTTCGGTGTCTGGCGTGGGGCATGCAGCTTGGCGACGGTGTTGCAGAGGATGCGACTTGCCTCGTCATCCTCGCCTTCAGCGGCCATGGTGAGTAGTGAGCGGCGACCTTGGGCGCGCTCCAGCACGATGGCATCGGCGTCGTGGCAATAGACCTTCGCCGCACCGTTTCCGTCCCACCAATGCATCACCGCGGCGCCCGATCGCTCGGCTTCGTCGGCGCTCAGCTTCAGCATGGCCGGCTTGCCGCGCCACAGGACGGGCAGGAGGTTGCTGGAGTGGGTGACGACAGGCTCGCCGTCAGGGGTGAGATGCCAGCGGTCGAGAGAGGGCTTGAACATGTGTGAGATGCTAGCCGGTCGCGGCCGGAAAGGGAAATGGCGTGGGTCTAGAAAGAGAAATCCCGCCGGGTGGCGGGATTTCGAGGCTTGGTGTCGATCAGGCGACCTTTTCGCGGGCCGGGTAGTCGATGTAGCCCTTCGGGCCGCCGCCATAGAGGGTGGCCTGGTCGAGTTCGTTGAGCGGGGCGTTGGCCTTGAGGCGCTCCACGAGATCGGGATTGGCGATGAAGGGCTTGCCGAAGGCGATCAGGTCGGCCTTGCCGCTTTCGGCGGTGTCGATGGCGAGCTGGCGATCATAGCCGTTGTTGACCATCCAGCTTGCCTTGCCGCCGGCTTTTTCATAGGCGGCGCGCAGGCCGGTGTAGTCGAAGGGCTTGTCGCCCTGCTGGAAGTTGCGGTCACCGCCGGTGGCGCCCTCGATGACGTGGATGAAGGCGAGGTCGTACTTTGCCAGACCCTCGACGACGTAGTCGAAGAGCGGCTGCGGCGCGGCGTCGGATGCGTCGTTGGCGGGGGTGACCGGCGAGATGCGGATGCCGGTGACGCGCGGGCCGATTTCCTTGGTGATCGCATCGACCACTTCGAACAGGAAGCGGGCGCGGTTTTCGATCGAACCGCCATACTGGTCGGTGCGGTCGTTGATGTCGGCGCGCAGGAATTGGTCGATCAGGTAGCCGTTGGCGGCGTGAATCTCGACGCCATCAAAGCCGGCGTCGATCGCGGCGCGGGCAGCCTTGCGGTAATCCTCGACGATGCCTGCGATCTCGGCGGTTTCAAGCGCGCGCGGCTCGGATGTCTCGGCGAAGCTGCCGGTGCCGTCGGCGTTCACGAGATAAGTCTTCGACTTGGCGGTCTTGTTGCTGGAGGAGACCGGCTTGCCGCCGTTCGGCTGCAGCGTCGTGTGCGAGATACGGCCGACATGCCACATCTGGACGACGATCTTGCCGCCATGGGCGTGCACGGCGTCGGTCACGCGCTTCCAGCCATCCAGGGCTTCCTTGCTGTAGAGGCCGGGGACGTCGGCATAGCCCTGGCCCTGGTGGGTGATCGCGGTCGCTTCGGTGACGATCAGGCCGGCGGAGGCGCGCTGCGTGTAATACTCGACGTTGAGGTCGTTCGGCACGGCACCCGGCGAGCGGTTGCGGGTCAGCGGGGCCATGACGATGCGGTTCTTGACGGTGATGTCGCCGACCTGCGTCGGTTCGAAGAGCTTGCTCATGGGAAGTCCTTTCGGTGGTGCTAGTGGTTTGGGGGCGTTGGAAGGATCATTCAGCCGGGGCGGGCATGGCTGCCTTGCCCTTGGCGGAGAGATAGGTAAGTGCCGTGACGACAAGGCCGATCAGGGCCATGAAGGCGGCGACGAGCGGTACACGGGTCATGTCGAAGCCGAGCTCGATGGCCATGCCGCCAGCCCAGGCGCCGAGCGCGTTGCCGGTGTTGAAGGCGCCGATATTGATCGTCGAGACCAGATTGGGCGCATCTTTGCCGAAGTGCACGACGCCGACCTGCAGCGCGGGGACGGCGGCGAAGGTCGCCACGGCCCATATAAAGAGGGTGATTTCGGCGGCGATGAAATAGGGACTGGTGAAGCCGAAGGCGACCGAGGTCACGGCGATCATCGCAAAGACGCCGGCGAGCGTCGGCCCAAGCTTCCAGTCGGCGAGTTTGCCGCCGAGCAGGTTGCCGACCGTGAGGCCTAGGCCGATCAGGAACAGCGTCCAGGTGACGCCCTGTGGCGACAGGCCGGTGACGTCACGCAGCAGCGGCGCGATGTAGGTGAAGAGCGCGAACATCGAGGCGGCGAAGAAGACGGTGGTCGACAGCGCCAGCCAGAGGTGGCCGTTCTTCAGGGCGGCGATCTCGCGGAAGATGTTGCCCTGTTCTTCCTGTTTGTCCCTGGGGAGGACGGCGATCAGGCCGGCGATGGTGATGATGCCGAGGACGGTGACGACCGCGAAGGTCGAGCGCCAGCCGAATGCCTGGCCGATGGCGGTGCCGAGCGGCACGCCGAGCACGTTGGCAAGCGTCAGGCCGGTGAACATCAGCGCTACGGCGCGAGCGCGGCGATCCGGCGCCACAAGGCTGGCGGCGACGACGGAGCCGATGCCGAAGAAGGCGCCATGGCAGAGCGCGGTGACAACGCGGGCGATCATCAGCACCCAATAGCTCGGCGCCAACGCGCAGAGCAGATTGCCGGCGATGAAGAAGGCCATGAGCGCGATCAGCGCCGTGCGGCGTTTCAGGTGCGCGGTGGAGACCGCCATGACAGGGGCGCCGACGGCGACCGCGAGCGCATAACCGGTAACGAGCCAGCCGGCCTGCGGGATCGTCACCGCAAGGTCGGTGGCGACTTCGGGCAGCAGGCCCATGATGACGAATTCGGTCGTGCCGATCGCAAAAGCGCTGAGCGCCAGGACGAGGAGGGCGAGGGGCATGTTTAGAGATCCTGTGCCAGTTGCTTGAGGAAGGCAGCGATTGTTTCTTCGTTGCGCTTGTAGAATATCCACTGACCGACGCGGCGCGTGGTCACGAGATTGGCACGGCTGAGCGTGCCCAGATGGGCGGATACGGTCGATTGCGAGAGGCCGCAGCGTTCGAACTGGCTGGCGCAGACGCCCATTTCGAGTGGGTGCTCCTGCGAAGAGAAATGCTCTTCGGGGTTCTTCAGCCAGTTCAAGATTTCCATCCGCTTGGGATGGGATATCGCTTTCAGGATTTCGTCGTTGTCCATCGTCGTTTGCCGATCCATAAATCGTTTCTTACCGATATATGGATCGACGGTTTTCGATGTTCAAGACATGCGCGAACGACGCGTGCGATTTTTTCCGTGGTTAAATTTTAAGCAAAAAAAGAGGGCCACCGAATGAACGGGGCCCTTTAAGGTGTGAAGGTTATTCAACCTCCAGAGGGGAACAGCTAATGCAGCGGCACTGGGAGAGAACCGCCATGTGCATCAACTGAGTGCGATATGATGCTTTGGCGGGCAGATTTCAATGCCCTTTTGCGCATGCCTGCTATGCAATGCAGCATTTTTTGCTGCGATGCGGAAAATTAGGGCAAATCAAGGCAAAAAAAGAGGGCCACCGAAAGCTCGGGGCCCTTTATAGGTATGAAGGTCTAAACCTCCAGAGGGGAACAGCTAATGCGGTGGAACTGGGAGGAAAAGCCACCGTGTGCATCAGCTGAGGTTGATATGGTGTTTTAATGTGCAGCCGGCAACCAATTTTTGTGCATGTCAGGCATGCGCGCTCTGCACGGCTGCCAATTTCGTCGCAAAATCAGTTAGAAGCTCCAGTTTCTGGCCTTGCTGACGATGAAGTCGCGGAAAGCCTTGAGCTTGGCGGCGTTCTTCATTTCGTCGGGATAGCAGAAATAGGTGTCGAAGGACGGCACGTCGGCGTTGATCGGCAGCTGAATCAGACCCGGGTCGCGGCCGACGATGTAGTCGGGCAGGCAGGCGACGCCCATGCCGAGCAGGCAGGCGCGCTTGATCGAGGTCTGGCTGTTGATCTGCAGGTGCGGAATGCGCTTGTTGTCCGACGAGCGGCCGGCGATTTCAAGCCAGTTCACGTCGAGCAGATAGTTCGGCGCCGGTTCACCGAAGGTGATGATTCGGTGGTTGTCGAGATCCTCGACCGCCTGCGGCTCGCCATATCGGTTGATATAGGAGGGGGCCGCGTAGACGTGCATGTGCACGGTGAACAGCTTGCGCTGGATGAGATCGGATTGCTGCGGCTGGCGAAGACGAATCGCGCAATCGGCGTAGCGCATGTTCACATCCACTTCCTCGTTGTCGAGGATGAGCTGGATCTGAACATCCGGATAGAGCTGCATGAACTCCTGGATCTTGTCCGTGAGCCAGCCCTGGCCGAGGCCGACGGTCGTCGTGACACGCAGCTTGCCTGACGGCGTTTCCGTCGTCTCGGTGAGCTGCATCTTCACGGTTTCGAGCTTCAAGAGCACGTCATGGGCGGTGCGGTAGAGCAGCTCGCCCTGTTCGGTGAGTATGAGGCCGCGGGCGTGGCGGTGGAACAGCTTGGTGCCGACGTCCTGCTCCAGCGCGCTCACCTGACGGCTGATCGCGGATTGGGACAGATGCAGCTTGTCGGCCGCGTGCGTGAACGAACCGGCTTCGGCAGCTGCGTGGAAAATACGCAGCTTGTCCCAGTCCAACGGCATTCCACCACCCCTCATGCCGATATTACTCCGCAGCTACGGCGACGGGCAGCTGGCCCGTGAGATAACGTTCGGCCTCAAGCGCTGCCATGCAGCCCATGCCGGCGGCCGTGATCGCCTGGCGGAAGGTATCGTCGGTGACATCGCCGGCCGCGTAAACGCCCTCGACCGAGGTCGCGGTCGAATCGGGTGCGGTCCAGAGGTAGCCGTTGTCCTTCAGCTTCAGCTTGCCCTTGAAGAGCTCGGTTGCCGGCGCATGGCCGATCGCCACGAAGACGCCGTCGATCGTGTGGTCGGCAACAGCGCCGGTGCGCGTGTCGCGCAGGCGAACGCCAGAGACGGACGGCGGCATCGGCGGCTTGGCCGGCGCGCCGGTGATTTCGGCGATCTCGGTGTTCCAGAGGATCTTGACGTTCTCCTTGGCGAAGATGCGTTCCTGCAGGATCTTTTCCGAACGGAAACTGTCGCGGCGGTGAACGACCGTCACGGTCTTGGCGATGTTCGAGAGATACAGCGCTTCCTCGACGGCAGAGTTGCCGCCGCCGACCACGATCACGTCCTTGTTGCGATAGAAGAAGCCGTCGCAGGTAGCGCAAGCGGAGACGCCGAAGCCCTGGAAGGTCTGCTCGCTTTCGATGCCGAGCCACTTGGCCTTGGCGCCGGTGGCGATGATCAGCGTGTCGGCGGTCCAGACCTGGCCGCTATCGGTGCGGGCCACGAAGGGGCGCTGGTTCATCTCGACTTCGGTGACGATGTCGTTGACGATCTCGGCGCCGACGTGCTTCGCCTGCTGCAGCATCTGGTCCATCAGCCAAGGGCCCTGGATCGGATCGGCGAAGCCCGGATAGTTCTCGACGTCGGTGGTGATCATCAGCTGTCCGCCTTGCTCCATCCCTGCGATCAGGACCGGCTTCAGCATCGCGCGCGCCGCATAGACGGCAGCGGTATAGCCGGCGGGGCCGGAACCGATGATGAGCACCTTGGTGTGGCGGGCGGACATGAGACTTCCTTTCAACTGGCTGGACGCGCTGGATATAAGGCGAATACGGCCATCACGCGTCCATGCGTTATTTATGAACGACCAATGCTTTTATTCAAGGGCAGCCTTGCGTTACCAACAAGGCATTCGGTGTGGATGTGCAAGATTCCGTCATCTCAGGGAAAGATTCTTGCGTATTGTGCCGCTTTATATAGAAGCTGGATTCACGATTTTAAAGAAAGGCACTCGCTTGGTTCGCGCTGAACTGGACGCCATCGATATCAAGATCTTGCGTGAGCTGCAGGCGGATGGCCGCATGACCAACGTCGAGCTCGCCGACCGGGTCGGCATCTCGGCGCCGCCCTGTCTTCGGCGTGTGCGCAAGCTGGAAGAGTCCGGCGTCATCGAAGGCTATCACGCGATGCTGAACAGCCCGAAGCTGGGCTTCGATCTCGTCGCCTTCTGCATGGTCGGTCTCAAGCATCAGTCGGAAGCCAACCTCAAGGCGTTTGCCGCGGCGACGACGCAGTGGCCGCTGGTGCGGCAGGCCTGGATGGTCTCGGGCGACAGCGACTTCCTGCTGCATTGCGTGGCTGAAAACCTAACGCGGTTCCAGGACTTCGTCATCGAGGTGCTGACCGCCAACGAACATGTCGACACCGTGCGCACCATGCTGACGATCCGCCAGATCAAGAAGCTCGGATTGACCGAAGTCTGAGTTGTCTCAGCCGAGGCTGTCGTAGACGGCCTTCAGCTTCGTGGCCTCGCCTTCGATGCGAAAGTTTTCCATGACATGCGTCTGGGCATTGGCGGCGAGCCGTGCCAGGCGGCTTTCATCATCCATGAGTGCTGAAACGGCCTTTGCCATCGCGTCGAGATCGTCGCGGGCAATCATCATGCCTGCGCCTTGGTCGCCGGTCGTGACGATCTCGGGAAAAGCGCCGACATCGGTTGCGACAACAGGCACGCCCGAGGCCATGGCTTCGAGCGGGGTCAGGCCGAAACCTTCCCAGCGCTGCGGCGCAACGAACAGATCTAGCGCGCGGTACCAGTCGTTGATGTTGGTGTGCTCACCGACGAAGAGGATGCGGTCCGAGAGGCCGGCGGCGGCGACCTTTGCCTTCAGGCCGTTTTCGAACTCGACATGCTGGGCCGTGGCGCGGCCGGCGATGATGGCGCTCCACTGAGGATGGTCGGGGAGAAGCCGCAGCATGGTATCGACGAAGAGGTCGGTGCCCTTCTGGTGGCGGACGCGGCCGAAGCAGCCGGCGATCTTCTTGTCCGGATCAAGGCCGCATTCGCGCTTGGCCTGCGCCTTATCGGAGGGCGGCGAGAAGCGGGCGGTGTCGATGCCGTGCAGGATGACGGTGCTAGGGACTTCCAGATAGTTCGCCGTCTTGCCCGAGGTCGCGATCACCGCGTCCATCTTCGAGACGAGGAACTTCGTCCAGCCGCTGTGCTTGCGCTGCGAGGCGGAGGTGAAGACGATCTTCAGCTTCATGCGCAGGAGGTCGCGCATGATGAGGGCAGGGAGCATCTCGATGTTGCGGCGGGCGTGCCAGACGCGGAAGGGCCGGATCGAGGGCGCGCGCCACAGTCTCAAAAGGTCGCGGAAGCGGATATGCGGGATCGATGCCGGCAGGCCTGGCCCGAGCGCCGCGATCTTCTGACCGAGCGCCCGCTGGACCGGGACAAGCTGGATGATCGTCGATGTCACGCCTGACAGACGCTTCTTGAAGTTCGGCGCTATGATTTCGACGTCAGCGATATCGACGATGTGCGATCGGCCGCGATCCGCCAAGGTCCTCAGCCCCAGGTGATGGCCAGAACTTCGTAAGCCTTGGAGCCACCGGGCGCGTTGACCTCGATGGAATCGCCGACTTCCTTGCCGATCAGCGCACGGGCGATCGGGGAGGAGATGGAGATGCGGCCGGCCTTCACGTCGGCTTCCTGGTCGCCGACGATCTGGTAGGTCTTTTCTTCCTCGGTGTCCTCATCGACGAGCTTCACCTTGGCGCCGAACTTGATCGTGCTGCCGGACATCTTGGAGAGGTCGATGACTTCGGCGCGCGCCGTCAGATCCTCGAGCTCGCCGATGCGGCCTTCGTTGTGGCTCTGCGCTTCCTTGGCGGCGTGGTACTCGGCGTTTTCCGAGAGGTCGCCGTGTGCGCGGGCCTCGGCAATCGCCTCGATGATTCGCGGGCGTTCTTCCTGCTGACGCCAGCGCAGCTCTTCCTGCAGCTTGACGAAACCACCCTGCGTCATCGGTACCTTATCAACCATTTTCTTGTCCTTCAGTCTTTGTGTCGGCTAGGCAGAGACACAAAAGAAAACAGGTCCCGAAGGGGAACTTCGGAACCATGCAAAAACTCTATCTGCTTCGTTTATAGCAGATTGCCTCCGTCGATTTCCAGAGAATTCGATGAAGCGACTTGCAACCCCTCATGGCTTTTCGCGTCAAACTTGAAAAACATCGATCCATGGCGGCTTTTCTTGACTGTTAGTGATGGAACATATAGTGAACACTGGTATGAAGAAGTCACTCGAAGAGCGGTTGGCCATCCTCTCGGACGCGGCCAAATATGACGCCTCCTGCGCCTCCAGCGGAACCACCAAGCGCGATTCCGGCAAGAGCGGCGGGCTTGGTTCGACTGAAGGTGCGGGCATCTGCCACGCCTATGCGCCGGACGGGCGGTGCATTTCGCTGTTGAAGATCCTGCTCACCAACTTCTGCATCTACGACTGCGCCTATTGCATCAACCGCTCGTCCAGCAATGTGGAGCGGGCGCGGTTCACGCCCGAGGAGGTTATATGGCTGACGCTGGAGTTCTATCGGCGCAATTATATCGAGGGGCTGTTCCTATCCTCAGGGATCATCCGCTCTTCCGACCACACGATGGAGGAGATGGTGCGGATCGTGCGCGAGCTGCGCACCACGCATAATTTCCGAGGCTACATTCATCTGAAATCCATTCCCGAGGCCTCGCCACATCTGATCGAAGAGGCGGGGCTTTATGCCGATCGTCTGTCGCTCAATATCGAGCTGCCGACCGATCGCGGCATCGCGCAACTGGCGCCGGAGAAGAAGCCGGCCAGCATTCGCCGCTCGATGGGCGATTTGAGATTGAAGATCGAGGCGGCTTCCGAGCCGACGCTGCAGACCAAGCGGCGCAAGCGGTTCGTGCCTGGTGGGCAGAGCACGCAGATGATCGTTGGGGCCGATGGCGCCAATGACGCGACCATTCTCGGGACCAGCGCGCAGCTTTACGGAAGCTACGGGCTGCGGCGCGTCTACTACTCGGCCTTCAGCCCCATTCCCGACTCGTCGAAGAACCTGCCGCTGATCAAGCCGCCGCTGATGCGCGAGCACCGGCTCTATCAGGCCGACTGGCTCTACCGTTTCTATGGGTTCGGCATCGACGAGATCACGTCCTCGCAGGAGGGCGGGATGCTCGACCTCAATCTCGATCCGAAGCTTGCCTGGGCGCTTGGCAACCGCAACGATTTTCCGGTTGATATCAACAGGGCGCCGCGCGAGACGCTGCTTCGGGTGCCGGGGTTGGGAACGAAGACGGTGAAATCGATCCTCTCGGCGCGCCGTTTCAGGCGGCTGCGGATCGAAGACCTGACGCGGCTCGGCGTGTCCATCAAGAAGGTGCAGGCGTTCATCTCGGCCGAGGGCTGGTCGCCGCGCCGGCTGATCGACCGGCCGGATCTAAGGGCGATGTTCGAGCCGAAGCCGGAACAATTGTCGTTGCTGTGATGATTACCGTGTTGCTGGAGGGCCGGGGAGAATTGGCCGAGTGGCGCGACGCGGCACGGCGGCTGGCGGCATCCGGTGTTGCGCCCGAGGAGATCGAGTGGCGGGAGCGGTATCGCGAGACGGATCTGTTTGCCGCGCCTGATACCTTACCGAAGCTGCCGACGCTCGATGCCTCCAAGCCGCTGACGGTGCCGCCCGCCTTTATCGGGCTTGCGGAAGCCGTGATCTGCCATAGCGCTCCGATGCGCTTCTATCTCCTCTACCGGCTGCTTTGGCGGCTGCAAAGCGATCGGTCGTTGCTCGATGTCGCCTCGGACGAGGACGTGGCGCGGGCGCGGGCCATGGACAAAAGCGTGCGCCGCGACGCCCACAAGATGACGGCCTTCGTGCGGTTCAAGGAGGTGGGCTCGGGGATTTCGCTCAACGGGCGGCGGAAGTTTCTCGCCTGGTTCGAGCCGGATCATCACATCGTCGCCCGCAAGGCGCCGTTCTTCCAGAAGCGGTTCAACGACATGGACTGGGTGATCGCGACGCCCAAGGGCTCGGCTGCCTGGGATGGCGAGAAACTGACCGTCAGCCACGATCCGTGCGAGAAGCCCGATCTCACCGATCCGGCCGACCAGCTGTGGCGGACGTACTATGCCAATATCTTCAATCCGGCGCGCCTGAAGGTGAAGGCGATGCAGGCGGAGATGCCGAAGAAATACTGGAAGAACCTGCCAGAGGCCGATCTCATTCCCGGCATGATCGCCGACGCGGAAAGCAAGGTTCTTGATATGGCCAAGCGCCAGGCGAGCGAGCCGCTGCCGTTTCACGACCGGTTGCAGGAAGCCGCACGCCGCGTGCCCGCAGCACCAAGGGCGCCGGTGGGCACGCTGGCGTCGCTGCGCGAGGAGGCGGCCGTCTGCACGCGCTGTCCGCTGCATGAGAAGGCGACGCAGACGGTGTTCGGCGAGGGGCCTGAAGATGCGAAGGTGATGTTCGTCGGGGAGCAACCGGGGGATCAGGAGGATCTCGCCGGCCGGCCGTTCGTCGGGCCTGCGGGCAAGGTGTTCGACCAGGTGGCCGGCGAGGCGGGGATCGACCGGCAGTCGGTCTATGTGACCAATGCGGTGAAGCACTTCAAATACGAGCCGCGCGGCAAGCGCCGCATCCACCAGCGGCCGAATATGGGCGAGGTCACCCATTGCCGCTGGTGGCTCAATCTGGAGATCGAACTTATCAAGCCGAAGCTGATCGTCGCCATGGGCGCCACCGCGCTTACGGCGCTGACGGATACCAAACACAAGCTGTCCGATATCAGGGGGCAGCCCATCAGGATGGGGAAGGAACGGACGCTATTCGTCACCGTCCACCCGTCCTATCTGCTGCGCATTCCAGACGAGCGGTTGAAGGCGGAGGAGATGGCGCTGTTTCGGGCGGATATGGTGCGGGTGCGGGAGCTGATGGCGGGCATGGCGGCATGACGATCGCGCGCCTTGCGAATTGCCATGGCGCTTCGGCGCGAATGTTGTAGCGTTGCCGGCAAAGCAATCTGGAGACCGTTTATGTTCGATCATGTGTCGATTGGTGTGAAGAGCCTTGAGAAGTCGCAGGCGTTTTACGATGCCGCGCTGGCGCCGCTCGGCTATGAGCGGCTGACGAACTTCGGCAATGTCAGCGGCTATGGCGCCGATCGGGTGGGGCTCTGGGTCGGCGAGGTTGCGCGGCCTGTGGCGCCTGATATGGAGTCGGGGCTGCATTTCTGCTTCATGGCGCCGTCGGAAGAGTCCGTCGATGCCTTTTACGCGGCCGGGCTTGCCAATGGCGGAACCGACAATGGTGCGCCGGGCGTGCGGCCGGATTACAGCCAGTTCTATTATGCTGCCTTCATCATCGATCCGGATGGGTACCGGCTCGAGGCCTATTTCAAGCGGCCGGAGTGATCGGAACGACCTCCGAATCTTCTGACGGTGGCGGGCTGTCGTTGCTCCAGGGCTCCATCTCGAAGCGCAGCGGCAGGTTCGGCGGCGCGTAGGGCGGTGCTGTCGTCGATGACAATCGGTCGATCACCGATTGGTGCAGCGAGGCGCCGTCGGGGATGAATCGACGGTCGGCCAGCGGCAGGTAGATGCGCGTCGTGTCGCCGCGCTTGCGCCAGGAGGTGATCGGCACACGCCTCGGCACATATTCGAGCAGCTTCCATGCCCAGTTCATGGAGTCGTGCAGCGGTGCCGTTGGGGCCGGCCGGACATAGCTCTTCGTCGGGTTGTCGCCATGGACGAGTTCCTTGACCGCGTCCTCGTTATAGGTGAGGCCGGTGCTTCGGGTCTCGGCGATCATCCAGGCGAGCGGTATCTTGATCGCGGCGCTCTCCGCTTCCGGATAGCCGCCACCGATATCGCCGTGGACACCGGAGAACCAGACTTCCTTCACATTCTGCGGGGGCGGGGCCGGCGGCTTGAAGGGGCCGCCCCAGTAGTCCTGTCCCGGCCGCCATGGCAGCGGATTGAACATGGTCCGCCGCTCATCGATGGCGAGCGCGTGGCGGACTACTTCCACGCTCGGATTGCGATCGGTGAAGGGAAGCGTCAGGAGCTGCGGGCGCCATTTGCCCCAAACAATGACCGAGGAAACGGTGTCGAAGAGACCGAGCAGCTTGATCGGCGGGCGGTCGGTCTTCAGCGTGCGCTCGTAGAGGCGCATGGTCTTGAAGGCAGAGGGCGCGTCCCAATCGACATCGGCGGCATCCGCTCCGCCCTGCTGCTGCTCGCTTTCGGAGATGCCTTTGTAGGTGTTGTAGGCGTAGTCGATGAGATTGACGTGGTACTTGCTCATCAGCCCGAGCGAGTGGACGAAGCCTGCCAGCACCCGCGCCGTATAGGCACCGCGGCTGAAGCCGAAGATGTAGATGTTGTCGCGGTCCCGATACTCTTGATCGTCCCCCGGTTCGCCGGGCTCGTAATTGTCGACGAGGAAGCGGTAGGCCTCCTTGACGTTCTGATCGAGGCCCCAGCCGGTTGCCAGGCCCCAGAGTTCGACCGTCTTGCGGTAGGCGTTGGACCATGCATTGGCGGCGCCGAAAGTGCCGACGCCGGGATCGTAATAGACGATCTGCCTGTCGCTGCGGTCGAGAACGCCGAACAGCCTCAGAATATTGGTGCGGTCGGCGGAGATTTCGTTCGACGTGCCATCGAACAGAATGACGATATTCTTGCCCATCGATGCCCCTCACGTGTGGGGATATCGTAACATGATCGCGAAGGGTTTGAAATCTCAGGTGGATTGTCGCGTTTTGCGACACTCCAGCGTGTCGTCACGCTGGCAGCGGCGCGGCGAAAAAGCCGGCCGTGAAGGATCACGGCCGGCCTTGATATCTTAGGCGAAGTAGCTCTGCAGCGGGCGAACCTCGAGGTTGCCGGCCTTGAGCGCCTTGATTGCCTGGGCGGCTGCCTCGGCGCCGGCCATGGTGGTGTAGTAAGGCACCTTCTGCATCAGCGTCGCGCGGCGAAGCGACTTGGAGTCGGAGATCGCCTTGTTCGAGTCGGTCGTGTTGATGACCAGCTGGACCTGACGGTTGCGGATGGCGTCCTCGATGTGCGGACGGCCCTCAAGCACCTTGTTGATCTTCACGGCCTCGATGCCGTTTTCGGCGAGGAAGCGGGCGGTGCCGCCGGTGGCTAGAACCTTGAAGCCCTGTTCGACCAGCATGCGGATCGCCGGAAGGACGCGCGGCTTGTCGTCGTCGCGTACCGATACGAAGACCGTTCCGTCACGCGGCAACTCGACGCTGGCGCCGGGCTGCGACTTGGCGAAGGCCAGCGCAAAATCGGTATCGAGGCCGATGACTTCGCCGGTCGAGCGCATTTCCGGGCCGAGCAGCGTGTCGACGCCGGGGAAGCGGGCGAATGGGAAGACGGCTTCCTTGACCGCGATGTGCTTCAGGTTACGCGGATCCGGCTTTTCGCCATAGGCGGCAAACAGCGGATCGAGCTTTTCGCCGGCCATGGCGCGGGCGGCGATCTTGGCGATCGGGGCGCCGATGGTCTTGGCCACGAAGGGAACGGTACGCGAGGCGCGCGGGTTCACTTCCAGCACGTAGACGGTGCCGTCCTTGATGGCGAACTGGACGTTCATCAGGCCGACGACGTTGAGAGCCTTGGCCATCGACTTTGCCTGACGCTCGAGCTCGTCGATCATTTCGGATGAGAGCGTGCGTGGCGGCAGCGAGCAGGCACTGTCACCGGAGTGAATGCCGGCTTCCTCGATATGCTCCATGATGCCAGCGATGAAGGCGTCCTTGCCGTCCGAGAGGCAGTCGACGTCGACTTCTATGGCGTTCGACAGGTAGCTGTCGAAGAGCAGCGGGTTCTTGCCGAGCAGCGTGTTGATCTGGCCGGTCTTGTCGTTCGGATAACGCTGCTTGATGTCTTCAGGCACGAGTTCCGGAACGGTGTCGAGCAGATAGGTCTGCAGCATGCTCTCGTTGTGGATGATCTGCATGGCACGGCCACCCAGAACGTAGGACGGGCGAACCACCAGCGGGAAGCCGATTTCGGTGGCGACCAGGCGGGCCTGTTCGACCGAGTAGGCGATGCCGTTGTTCGGCTGCGTCAGGTCGAGCTTGATCAGGAGCTTCTGGAAGCGATCGCGGTCTTCGGCAAGGTCGATCATATCGGGCGCGGTGCCGAGGATCGGGATGCCGTTCTTCTCAAGCGCTTCGGCGAGCTTCAGCGGCGTCTGGCCGCCGAACTGCACGATGACGCCGACGACTTCGCCCTTTTCCTGCTCGGCGCGCAGGATTTCGATCACGTCTTCGGCCGTCAGCGGCTCGAAGTAGAGGCGATCGGAGGTGTCATAGTCGGTCGAGACCGTTTCCGGGTTGCAGTTGATCATGATCGCTTCATAGCCGGCGTCGCGCAGAGCGAACGCGGCATGGCAGCAGCAATAGTCGAACTCGATGCCCTGGCCGATACGGTTCGGGCCACCGCCGAGGATGACGACCTTCTTGCGGTCGGAGATTTCGGCTTCCGAGCGGGCGGCGCCGACGAAGGGCGTCTCGTAGCTCGAATACATGTAGGCGGTCGGCGAAGCGAATTCGGCGGCGCAGGTGTCGATGCGCTTGAAGACCGGGCGGACGTTCAGCGAATTGCGCAGTTCGGCAACTTCCTTCGGGCGCTTGCCTGACAGTGTAGCGAGGCGGGCGTCGGAGAAGCCCATGGCCTTCAGCGTGCGCAGGTTGGCGGCATCGGTGGGCAGGCCGTGTTCGCGAACGCGGGCTTCCATGTCGATGATCGCCTTGAATTGGGCGATGAACCACGGGTCGATCTTGCAGCCTTCGTGCACTTCCTCGGGGCTCATGCCCATGCGCAGTGCCTGGGCGACCATGCGCAGGCGATCAGGCGTCGGCGTGCCGATGGCGGCGCGGATGGCGTTCTGGCTGCCTTCGCCTTCTTCGACACCGGGGATTTCGATTTCGTCGAGGCCGGTGAGGCCGGTTTCGAGGCCGCGCAGGGCCTTCTGCAGCGATTCGGCGAAGGTGCGGCCGATCGCCATGACTTCACCGACCGACTTCATGGCCGTGGTCAGAACCGGCGAGGCGCCCGGGAACTTCTCGAAAGCGAAACGCGGGATCTTGGTGACGACGTAATCGATCGACGGTTCGAACGAGGCCGGCGTCGCGCCGCCGGTGATGTCGTTGTCGAGTTCGTCGAGCGTGTAGCCGATAGCGAGCTTGGCGGCGACCTTGGCGATCGGGAAGCCAGTTGCCTTCGATGCGAGAGCCGAGGAGCGCGAGACGCGCGGGTTCATTTCGATGACGACGAGGCGGCCGTCCTTCGGGTTGACTGCGAACTGAACGTTCGAGCCGCCGGTTTCAACGCCGATCTCGCGCAGAACCGCGATCGAGGCGTTGCGCATCATCTGGTATTCCTTGTCGGTCAGCGTCAGTGCCGGCGCGACGGTGATGGAATCGCCTGTGTGGACGCCCATCGGGTCGATGTTTTCGATCGAGCAGATGATGATGCAGTTGTCCGCCTTGTCGCGGACGACTTCCATTTCATATTCCTTCCAGCCCAGAACCGACTCTTCGATCAGGACTTCCGTCGTCGGCGAGGCATCGAGGCCGCCGCCGATGATTTCGAAGAACTCCGAGCGGTTATAGGCAATGCCGCCGCCGGTGCCGCCCATGGTGAAGGAGGGGCGGATGATGGCGGGCAGGCCGACGACGTCGATCGCCTGTGCGGCAATCGCCATGGCGTGGCTGATGTAGCGCTGCTTGCGGTCGGTCTCGCCGAGGTTCCACTGGTTTTCCAGCGCGTCGAGCGCCTTGTCGAGTTCAGCACCCGAGAGGCTTTCCTTCAGCTTGTTGCGCTCGGCTTCATGCGTCTTGCGGTCGGCATCCTTGATGTCGGTGGCGTTGGCGAGCATCGAGCGCGGGGTTTCGAGGCCGATGCGGTCCATGGCTTCGCGGAACAGAGCGCGGTCTTCGGCCATGTCGATGGCGGCCGGCTTGGCGCCGATCATCTCGACATTGTAGCGGTCGAGAACGCCCATGCGCTTCAGGGACAGCGCGGTGTTGAGCGCGGTCTGGCCGCCCATGGTCGGCAGCAGCGCGTCGGGGCGCTCCTTGGCGATGATCTTGGCGACAACTTCAGGGGTGATCGGCTCGACATAGGTTGCGTCGGCAAGGCCCGGGTCGGTCATGATCGTGGCCGGGTTGGAGTTGACGAGGATGACGCGGTAGCCTTCCTCCTTCAGCGCCTTGCAGGCCTGTGTGCCGGAATAGTCGAACTCGCATGCCTGGCCAATGACGATCGGTCCTGCGCCGATGATGAGGATCGATTTGATGTCTTGGCGCTTCGGCATGGGCTTTTTTCCGTTTCCTAGCTGCGCAGAAAGCCGGCCAGGGTGGGAGGCACCGGCCGGGTCGCGCATATGATGGTCTTTTCAGGCTAGAAGCGGCTTATAGGCAAATGTATCCGTGAACGGAACCCCATAATTTACGGAATCGACAGGAATCGGAAAGGGCTAGCCGAGGCTAGGTAAAACGAGGGCGCGAATCTCGCCGGGACGGGCCGGATTGCTGATCGCTTCCACCGCTTCGGCAAGCCCGATACGGCGCGAAATCAGCGCTTCGACCTTGATCGTGCCAGATGCGATGAGGTCCGCGGCGCGCCTGTGGGTGAAGGGGTTGATGAAGGAGCCGATCAGCCTGATTTCGCGAAACAGCAGGTCGAAGGGCTCGATCGACACTTTCGCGCCCTGCGGCATGACGCCGAGAATCACGACCGTGCCGCCATGACGGGCAAGGGCAGGGGCCCGCTCGACGGTCTCGGCGACGCCGGCGCATTCGATGACGACATCGGCGCCGCCCGGCAGCAGACCATCCGGCGCGGTGATGTGTTTGATGACGTCGCCGTCAGTTGGGTCGGCGGTTGCTGTGGCGCCGAGGCTTTCGGCCAGCCGCCGCTTGTCGGCGCTGCGGGTGACGAGCACGACGTCTGTGGCGCCGGCAAGGCGCGCGAGTTGCACGACCAGCAGTCCGATGACGCCGCCGCCCAATACGACCACAGATGAGCCGGTCCTGATCTCGGCCAGATCGACACCGTGCAGGCAGCAGGCGAGCGGTTCGCAGAAGGCACCGTGGACGGGATCGAGATCGTCGGGCAGGGCGAAGGCCTGCTTTTGCGGGACGATCACATACTCCGCGAAGCCGCCGTCGCGGCTGATGCCGATTGCCTGGAGGTTGCGGCAAAGATTGACGCGGCCGCGCTGGCACTGGTCGCATTGGCCGCAGGAGATGTTCGGGTCGCCGGTGATGCGCATGCCCTTTCGAAAACCGCTGACGGCGGGGCCGGTCTCCTCGATTATGCCGGTGAATTCGTGGCCGAGCGTGACGGGTGGTCTGGAGGGGAATTCGCCGTGAAGCAGGTGCCTGTCGGTACCGCAGATGCCGCAGGCCTCGACGCGGACAAGCAGCTCGCCCGGACCGGGGCTTGGCTTTTCCACCTCACTGAACGAGAGTCTCCCGATTGCTTCCAGCCGCACTGCCTTCATGCCCAGTTCTCCTCCGATATCTCACTCGTGCAGAAGGAGCGAAAGCAAGGCGCGCGTCAAGCGCCTGTCGTGGCCGCGAAGGGCGGATACGCGTGGTTGAAATCGGCTGGAATTTCCCACTCTCCCGGATATATAAGGGATGAGAGAGCAAGCAGTCTCTGCGGGGAGATCATCATGGAATGGAAAGGCCGGCGTCAGTCCGACAATATCGAGGATCGTCGCGGTGATCCTTCCATGGGTGGATTGGGACGAGGGGGCGGCTTCAGCTTCCCGTCCGGCGGCGGCATGGGCCGGCGCGGTGGCGGGCTCAGCATCGGCACCATCATCTTTCTCGTCGTGCTCTATCTGATCTTCAAGGCCATGGGCATCGACCTCCTACAGATGATGGATGGCGGCATGTCCAGTGGCCCGGGTTACGAGCAGAGCCAGTCTGGCGGCAGCCAGACACCCGCCAACGACGAGATGACCGCCTTCGTGCGCACGGTGCTCGCCGAGACCGAGGATACGTGGCAGGGCATCTTCCAATCGATGGGACGCGAATACGAAGATCCAAAGCTGGTGCTGTTCTCCGGACAGACGCAGTCGGGCTGCGGTTTTGCATCTGCCGCGACCGGGCCGTTCTATTGCCCACAGGACCGCAAGGTCTATCTCGATACGGCATTCTTCAACGAGCTCAGCCGCAAGTTCGGTGCATCCGGCGATTTCGCCGAGGCCTATGTCGTCTCGCACGAAGTTGGCCATCATGTGCAGAACCTGCTCGGCATCCTGCCAAAGTTCAACGAGGCGCGTCAGCGCATGAGCGAGGCCGACGCCAACAAGATGTCGGTGCGCGTCGAACTGCAGGCCGATTGCTTCGCCGGCATCTGGGGCAAGTTCACCCAGCAGAAGGGTATTCTCGAAGCGGGCGACCTTGAGGAGGCGCTGAATGCCGCGCAACAGATCGGTGACGATACGCTGCAGAAGCGTAGCCAGGGCTATGTCGTGCCCGAGAGCTTCAACCACGGTACATCGGCGCAGCGCGTGAAATGGTTCAAGCGGGGCTTCGACACCGGTCAGATGCAGGCCTGTGACACCTTCTCCGGTCCGGTCTGACGGCTAGCGGTCCCGGCTCCGGGGCCGCGTTCACCGGCTTTCGTCTCGTGTATCCTTGTGCGATAGTTCGGCTCAATTTGAGCCGATCGTGCGGGAAAATGCACAATGGATGATCTTCCACTCAGCGACCTCGATGCCTTCACGGCAATCGCCAGAGAGCGCAGCTTTCGCGCGGCGGCGCGCAAGCGGGGCGTTTCTGCGTCGTCGCTCAGCGATTCGCTGCGACGGCTGGAGGAGCGGCTCGGGGTGCGGCTTCTCAACCGGACGACGCGCAGCGTGACGCCGACGGAGGCCGGGCAGCGGCTTCTCGAACGGCTGGCGCCGGCGTTGGGGGAGGTCGCGTCGGCGCTCGGGCAACTCGACAGCTTCCGTGAGGGACCATCCGGAACGCTCAGGCTCAACGTGCCGACCATCGCAGCGCGCTCCTTCCTGTCCGATATCATCAACCGTTTTCTGAAGGCCTATCCGAAGGTGCGGATCGAGGTGATCGGCGAGGACAGTTTCATCGACGTGCTCGGCGCCGGCTATGATGCGGGCATTCGATATGACGAGCGGCTGGAGCGCGACATGATCGCCGTGCCGATCGGTCCGCGCCGGCAGCGCTATGTGACGGCCGCGTCGCCCGATTATCTGAAGCGTCGCGGTATGCCGAAGCATCCGCGCGACCTGATCGACCACGATTGCATCATCCACCGGTTCTTGAGCGGCACGAGCGCGACGCCGTGGGAGTTCGACCGGGATGGCGAGACGCTGATGATCACGCCGACGGGGCAGGTGTCTGCCAATGCGCTGGAGATCGAGGTAGGCGCTGCGGTTGCCGGCCTCGGCATCATGCGCACCTTCGAGGAGGTGGTCATGCCCGAGGTTGAGGCCGGGCGGCTGCAGCTCATTCTGGAGGAGTGGGTAACGGAATTCTCCGGGCCTTTCCTCTATTACGCAAGCCGCCGCCATATGCCGGCGGCGCTGCGCGCCTTCGTCGACTTCATAAAGGCGGAACCGCAAAAACAGAGTTAGGTGCGCGCTTTGTTCCGGTTCGCCATCAACGGAAGTCGTGAGCCTATCAAAACAATTGAAATGTTCACGTATTGTTTCGCTGTTTTGCCTGCGGTATGTAGAACGGGCGGCGATGAGATCGTCTTTTCAGAAAACAAACAGCTGTAGAGACCTCGCATGCTTGATCCCAAGTTCGTCCGCCGCGGCCTTTTCCTCGTCTTCATGATCCTGTTTCTCGACGTGATCGGGATCGCGATCATCATGCCGGTGCTACCAGTCTATCTCGAGCAGCTGACCGGCGGTTCCGTCAGCGATGCGGCGCTCGATGGTGGCTGGCTGCTCGTTGTCTATGCCGGCATGCAGTTCCTGTTCGCGCCGTTGCTCGGCAATCTGAGCGATCGCTTCGGGAGAAGGCCGGTGCTGCTGCTTTCGGTTCTGACCTTCGCCATCGACAATCTGATCTGCGCGGTGGCGACTAGTTTCTGGATGCTGTTCATCGGCCGCATGCTGGCTGGCTTGAGCGGCGGCAGCTTCGCGACCTGCTCGGCTTATATCGCCGACATCAGCAACGAAGAGAACCGCGCCAAGAATTTCGGCCTCATCGGCATCGCCTTCGGCGTCGGCTTTACCGTCGGCCCCGTCATCGGTGGCTTTCTCGGCGAGTTCGGGCCGCGCGTGCCGTTTTATGGCGCGGCTGCGGTGTCGTTCCTCAATTTCGTCGCGGCCTGCTTCCTGCTGCCCGAGACGCTCGATGCGAAAAACCGGCGCCGTTTCGAATGGAAGCGCGCCAATCCGCTCGGCGCGTTGAAGCAGATGCGAAACTATCCCGGTATCGGCTGGATCGCCGCCGTCATGTTCCTGTTCTGGCTGGCGCATGCGGTCTATCCTGCTGTCTGGTCGTTCGTCACCAGCTACCGCTACAATTGGAGCGAGGGCGAGATCGGGCTTTCGCTCGGCATTTACGGGATCGGTGCCGCCGTCGTCATGGCGCTGGTGCTGCCGAGGATCGTGCCCGTTCTCGGTGAATGGAAGACAGCGGTGGTCGGGCTCTGTTTCTCTGTGGTGGGCCTCACGGGTTATGCATTCGCCTGGGAGGGATGGGTGGTCTATGCGGTCATCGTGCTGACCGTGATGGAAAACATCGCCGATCCGCCGCTGCGAAGCATCGCGGCCGGCAAGGTTCCGCCCTCGGCGCAAGGCGAGCTGCAGGGGGCGCTGACGAGCCTTTCCAGCATCACGACGATCATCGGTCCGCTGATCTTCACGCAGATGTTCGGCTATTTCACCAAGCCGGATGCGCCGGTCACCTTCGCGGGCGCGCCGTTCCTGATGGCGGCGTTCTTCATCCTGATCGCCACGTTGGTGTTTCTTCTCAGGGTGCGTGTCTCCAAGACAGGCAAGGCGCTCGGTCAGGCGGCCGAGTGATCGATCAGAATTGATGATGTGATGATGAATATTTCATCATCTGCATATTTTCGGTGTCCCTTCCTCGGCATTTCCGTTAGAGCCTTGGTCATATTGTCGCGCCTTGCGACTATTTGCACCAACTCACAGGACACCGTCATGGACACGCCGATCGACGCGCGAAAGCTGGCGCCGACAACCGATAACCGCTGGAGCGCGCATATCCGCGCGACGCTGGCGCTCGGCGTGCCGCTGATCGGTGCGCAGCTGGCCCAGCTCGGTATCAACACCACCGACGTGATGATCGTCGGGAGGCTCGGCGCCGAGCATCTGGCGGCGATGGTGCTGGCCGGCCAGTTCCTGTTCACAATCCTGGTTTTCGGCTCCGGTTTCTCGATCGCCGTCATTCCGATGGTGGCGCAGGCCTATGGCCGTGGCGACGTTGTCAGCGTGCGACGGTCGCTGCGCATGGGCCTGTGGGTGGTTCTCGCCTTCTGGGTGCTGATGCTGCCGGCCTTCTTCAATTCCGAGCACATCTTGCTTGCCGCCGGGCAGAAGCCCGAGGTGGCGGCGCTGGCGCATAGCTATATCGTCATCGGCCAGTTCGCCGTGCTGCCGGGGCTGCTCTACAACGTGCTGCGCGCGCTGGTCAGCGCCATCGGCAAGGCGGCCGTCATCCTCAATGTCACGATCGCCATGCTGGTGCTGAACGCCGTCTTCGCCTATGCGCTGGTGCTCGGCCATTTCGGCCTGCCGGCCATGGGGCTGCGCGGTGCGGCGATCGTCTCGGTGCTGGTGCAGACGGCTGGCTTCTTCTTCATTCTGGCTTACGTTCAGAGCCGGCCAGAGACACGGCGCTACGAGATCCTGGTTCGCTTCTGGCGACCGGATTGGAAAGCCTTCTTCGAGGTCGTGCGCCTTGGGTTGCCGATCAGCGTCACCATCCTTGCCGAAGTCAGCCTGTTCACGATGGCGTCGCTTTTGATGGGCCGGATCGGCACCATCGAGCTTGCCGCGCATGGCATCGCGCTGCAGTGGGCATCGATCGCCTTCATGATCCCGCTCGGCCTGTCGCAGGCGGCGACCGTCCGGGTCGGCGTCGCGCACGGGCAGGGGGATCGCGTGGCTCTGGTGCGCGCGGCCGTGTCCGTGTCGGTACTCGCCTGCGTGATCTCGGCGGTCGGCGGGTTGCTGTTTGCGATCATGCCCGGTTTCTTCGCGGGCTGGTTTCTCGACACGCATTCGGCCGAGGCGCCGCAGGTGCTTGAATATGCCGGACCGCTGATCGTGATTGCCGGGCTGTTCCAGTTGGTCGATGGCTTGCAGGCCATCGCCAATGGCCTGCTGCGCGGGCTGAAGGATGCGCGCGTGCCGATGATCCTGGCGTTGATCGCCTATTGGCCGATCGGCTTCTTCCTGGCCTGGGCGCTGGCGTTTCCGCTCGGGCTCGGCGGCATCGGCATCTGGCTCGGCTTCCTGATCGGATTGTTCACGGCCGCGCTGATGCTCTGCGCGCGGTTCTATATCCTGATGCGGCGCGAGGTGTGACGTCCGGGTCCGGCGTCAATCCTTGTCGGGCAAGCCTCGGGGATGCTGCGGCAGGTTGTCGGCAATGACATCCCAGCCGAGCTTTTCCGACACCCAGACATGGTTTTGCGGTGGATAGGCCTCGGGGTTGTCGAGGCTCACGGTCATGACGTCGACGGTCTGTGGATCGGTCGTGGTGGCATAGATCAGCGGCGAGCCGCAGGTGCCGCAGAATGTTCGCACGACATGTTCGGAGGAGGCGAAGCTCTGAGGGGAATCGCCTTCGAAGACCAAACTGCCCGCGGGAAACACCACGAAAGGAAGCGTCGGCGCGGAGGCGATCTTGCGGCATGTCCGGCAATGGCAGAGGCTGCTGCGTAGCGGGGCACCCGCAATGCGGTAGCGGATCCTTCCGCAGAGGCATCCACCCCGGTGTATTTGCGCGGACGTTGCATCGGCATCCTCCGATCCGGTCGCCTCCCAAGCCGTAGTCTCTATGCGCCGACCTGCTTTTCCACCAGTTCCACCGTTTCGATCGTGCGTCGGCGGCGCCAGAGCGATACCAGCGCCCGGCGGGCCGGCGTCTCGATGCATTCGTAACTGATCCAGGCAATCAGCAACGCGGCGCAAAGCGCGACCGGGACGACCGCGTAGGGCGGGAACATGTCCGACAGCGCATTGGCCATCAGGAACATCACCGGGACGTGGAAGAGATAGAGCGAAAAGCTGACCTTTCCGAGAAAGCGCGTCGGCGGGGCGGCAAACAGCGCCGCCGATATCGGATGCTCGCGTGCGACCAGCAGCACCACGAGTGCGGCGGCAAAGGCCGACTCCAGCCCCCATGCACTTTCAGGCGCCGGAAATAGCTGCCTGGAGACGAGCACGAAGAAGGGCAAGGCCAATGCGAGCAGACCGATCAGCTTGCCTACCGGGCGGCGGATCTGCTGTCCGGCCAGCATCGAATGCAGTCTGCCGGCGGCTGCGCCGAAAAGAAAGAATGCCAGCTTCGACAGCAGCAAGATGCCGGGACCGGGGAAGCCGAGCAGGGCGTCTATGGCGAGGAAGCCGGCGATCAGCAGGCCGAGGGTCTGGTAACGCTTTCGATCGGTGAAGAACAGCCAGATCAACGGGAAGAGGAGGTAGAACTGGATTTCCGGAGGGACAGACCAGAGCACGCCGCTGGAGCCGAACAGGAGCACGTGTCGGACGATCTCTTTCGGCCCATGGATCGGATTGATGAAGTCGAAAGCCGGAATGCTGGAAAGTGCGATGATGGCGACAACGGCGACCAGATAGACAGGATAGATGCGGGAAAAACGGCTGACGAGGAAGTCCGCGACCGCTGTGCGGTTAATTGGCCGGTCGCCATAGAGATAGGCCATTAGGAAGCCACTGAGCGCGAAAAAGATCGCCACCGAGCGGTCACCGATACCCGTGACTTCCAGGCCTTCGAACGCGGGAAAGATCAGGTGCAGATGCGCGAAAACGACGGCGGCGGCAGCGATGCCGCGCAGACCGTCAAGGCTGGCAATGTGCTGCTTGTCCTGCATCAAACGCCTCCGCCAACGACGATTGTCGTCCTTGGCGCTGATCTTGGGTGGCGGGCGTTAAATTGCCATTAACTTTTTGGGCGAGATGCCGCTATCGGCATCACTCGTGCCGGTCGTGGCGCAGGCGTTGTCGACCGCGCCACGGATCTGCGCTTAGCGTTCGGCCAGTGCCGCTTCGCCCTTCTTCTCGCGCACCATGTTGATGAAGCGGCGGAAGAGGTAGTGGCTGTCCTGCGGGCCGGGGGAGGCTTCCGGGTGGTGCTGGACGGAGAAGATCTGCTTGCCTGAAACACGCAGGCCGCAGTTCGTGCCGTCGAACAGCGAAACGTGAGTCTCCTCAACACCTTCGGGCAGCGACTTCGTGTCGACCGCGAAGCCATGGTTCATCGAGACGATCTCGACCTTGCCCGTCGTGTGGTCCTTGACCGGATGGTTGGCGCCGTGGTGCCCCTGGTGCATCTTCTCGGTCTTGGCGCCGAGTGCCAGGCCCAGCATCTGGTGGCCGAGGCAGATGCCGAAGAGCGGGATATCCGTCTTAATCAGCGACTGGATGACCGGAACGGCGTATTCGCCGGTTGCTGCCGGGTCGCCCGGGCCGTTCGACAGGAAGATGCCGTCTGGCTGCATGGCGAGCACTTCCTCGGCGCTCGTCGTTGCCGGCATGACGGTGACCTTGCAGTCGAGGCCGGCAAACAGGCGCAGGATGTTGCGCTTGACGCCGTAGTCGAGGCAGACGACGTGGTACTTGGCGTCCTCGGCCTTCAGTTCACCGTAGCCTTCGTTCCAGATCCACGGGGTCTGCGACCACTGCGAGGACTGGCCGGAGGAGGCGATCTTGGCGAGGTCGAGGCCTTCGAGGCCGCTCCAGGCCTTGGCTTCGGCCTTCAGCGTGTCGACGTCGAAGACGCCGTTCGGGTCGTGGGCGATGACGGCGTTCGGCGCGCCGTTCTCGCGGATCCAGGCAGTCAGCGCGCGGGTGTCGACGCCGCAGAGGCCAATGACGCCGCGGGCCTTCAGCCAGGCATCGAGATGCTTGGCGGCGCGGTAGTTGGAGGGCTCGGTCATGTCGGCCTTGAAGATGACGCCGACCGCGCCGTGGCGTGCTGCCGGCGTCAGGTCTTCGATGTCTTCTTCGTTCGTGCCGATGTTGCCGATATGCGGGAAGGTGAAGGTGACGATCTGGCCGAGGTAGGAGGGATCGGTCATGATCTCTTCGTAACCAGTTAGCGCGGTGTTGAAGACCACTTCGGCCTGGACCTTGCCGGTCGCGCCGATGCCCTTGCCTTCGATCACTGTGCCATCCGCCAGAACGAGCAGGGCGGTCGGCTTTTCGGTTGTCCAGGGTGCTGTCGCGGTCATCTTCATCCCGTTTCCGGCCGCCAGACGTCCTTGGGCAACGTTGGCCGGCCATTTTGGTTCGCAAGCGTGTACGCGCGGCAAGGCGCGCGCTCTCAGGCCTGATCACGAATTTTGGTGCAGGTGGCGGTAAATAGCCACGCTATTTCCTGAGGTCAATCTTTGTACCGCAGATTCTAAGGGTTTTCTGCCGCTTTATGTCGCGCGTTTCGCAATTTATTTGATCCCACGCATTCGTCTGGTTTATGAAGCGGCATTCAAACAGGAGTGTTTATGATGTTGCGCGATCAACTCGCCGCCGCCCTCAAGGATGCGATGAAATCCAAGAATGCCGAGCGTCTTTCGACCGTTCGCCTGATCCAGGCCGCGATCAAGGACCGCGATATCGCCAATCGCGGCGCCGGCAAAGAAGAGGCCAGCGACGACGAAATCCTGCAGATCCTGGCCAAAATGGTCAAGCAGCGCGACGAATCGGCGAAGATCTACGACGAGAACAATCGTCCGGAACTCGCCGCCAAGGAGCGCGCCGAAATCAAGGTGGTGCAGGACTTCATGCCGAAGCAGCTCTCCGATTCGGATGTGCGCGCCAACATCGCGGCGATCATCGCTGAGACAGGTGCCGCCGGTCCGAAGGACATGGGCAAGGTGATGGCAGTGCTGAAAGAACGCTATGCCGGCCAGATGGATTTCTCCAAGGCGTCGGGCGCCGTCAAGGAACTCTTGAACTGATCGATCAAGCCAGGCGCGCGGTCTTCGGGACCGCGGGCCCGAGCACGCTTGCGGCGGCCGCGTCGATGACGGCGAATTTCGCGGCCTGGTAGCCCCAATATTCCCGCACGAACTTCTTCGACATCCAGGTCTCGCCCTTGAACGAGGCTTCGGACCAGCCGATGCTGCCCATCTCGGCTGCCTGCGACAGCAGTCGCTTCAGGTGCGTGTTGGAGATCATGAACTGGTCGCGGATCTCCTTCAGCGACAACCTGCCGATCGCGACGCGCTCCATCGACTTGTCGAAAGAGGTTATGCGCGTCATCAGCAGATCCATGACGAGACCGCCGGAATTCGCCCAGTTGAAAAGATTATAGGTCGCGCCGGGATCGCGCACCGCGTCGCTGTCGATGATGCCCTTGGCGATCCGCGGCTGCATGCGGGCAAAGACCATCGGATCCTTCATCGCCGCCTCAAGACGATGGCCGCCATCGAGGTTGTCGAGGATCATCAGGTGGGCGGCGAGCCATTTGTGGAAATGCTCGAGCGCCGTTTCGGTTGGCTCCAGCAGGCGCGTGCGCTTGTCGGATGGGATTTCGACAGGGCGCAGGAAGCGATAGGCGAGCATTTCCTGCATGAAGGCGGCGGCCGTATTGCGGCTGGCGATCTTCTTTTCGATGGCGAATGAAATGAAACGTCCGGAATAGAGGCCACCCTTGGGATCATCGGGGTAGCCGAAATAAAGCGCGAATCCGAGTTGCGCCATCAACCAGCGTTGCTGGGCGGCGAATATCGACGCGATGCGCGGGCTTTCGCGGTAGATCGCGAGCATTTCGCGCGCGAATTCCAGAACCAACGCGAAAAATGCGTCACTCTCTAAAAATTCTTCAACCTTATGTGGCATGCTTGGCAACCATCCGAAGTTGCCGCCTTCATTGGACTTGCGACCAACGACTGTCAATCAATTGCTGGTGGAATCTGCCTGTGATTGGCAGTCTAGATGCAAAATATGAAACGTCAGGTAGAAATTAAAGAAGGCAGGAACTGGGGGCGTTCCTGCCTTCTTGCTCTTTGCTCCGGCTGACGACGCAGGACCTGGGTCCTCATCAGCGGGTATTTGCAAAGGCACCCTTGCAAGGCGGCGCCGGGGGTAGGGATGGTGCCTTGCGAGGGGATCGCTTTGTTGAGACTGACGTTATTGCGATGCGGCATCGGATTCAAATTACAAAAAAATAATAATTGGCGGGAATCGCCGCCTTAAAGCGAACATCAGTTATGGTATCCGGCTCGCAATCGGATTCGAGTCTCGGCCGTAAGGTGTTGTTTTATTTGTGTATCGCGACAGTGCCGCCATCGCGGTTGTTCTCGTTTGTCCTGAAGACAGGCTTTCGCCGTTTGGCGTGTGCCTTCGACAGTCACGCTTTGTTGAAAGTTTCAGGTGGCCACGTTGTCGGGTGCCGGTCATCGAAGCAACCTGTGTATAGCGTGGCTATCGGCCAAAGTTCGTGGCATGCGCCCGGGAACTTGCTTATATGGAGGATAGCCAAGAGGTAGAAATGCGCTTTTCAAACTCCTTTCTCGACGAGATACGCGACCGCGTCCTGATTTCGGACGTGATCGGCCGCCGTGTGAGCTGGGACAAGCGCAAGACCAACGTCTCGCGCGCCGATTACTGGGCATGCTGCCCGTTCCACGGCGAGAAGTCGCCGAGCTTCCACTGCGAGGACCGCAAGGGCCGCTATCATTGCTTCGGCTGTGGCGTGACCGGTGACCATTTCCGCTTCCTCACCGAGCTCGAGGGCTTGAGCTTTCCCGAGGCGGTGCAGACGATCGCCGATATGGCTGGCGTCGCGATGCCCGTCGCCGATCCCGCCATGGAAAAGCGCGAGAAGGAGCGGACCACGCTTCTCGACGTGATGGAGATGGCGACGCAGTTCTTCCAGGACCAGCTGCAGACGGCGAACGGCGCACGCGCACGCGCCTATCTGCGCGATCGTGGGCTGACGGGGCGGACGATCGAAACCTTCCGTCTCGGCTTCGCGCCCGATAGCCGCAATGCGCTGAAGGAGCATCTGGCGGGCAAGGGGGCATCCAAGGAGCAGATCGAGGCTTGCGGGCTGGTCGTGCACGGGCCAGAGATTCCGGTGTCCTACGATCGCTTCCGTGATCGCATCATGTTTCCGATCCTGTCTTCGCGCGAGAAAGTAATTGCCTTCGGTGGCCGCGCCATGTCGCCGGACGCGCCGGCCAAGTATCTCAATTCCAACGAGACGGAGCTCTTCCACAAGGGCAACGTGCTCTACAATTTCGCCCGCGCGCGGCGCTCGACACAGGGCGCCAATGGCGAAGGCACGATCATTGCCGTCGAAGGCTACATGGACGTGATCGCGCTCTATCAGGCGGGCGTCGAGAACGCCGTCGCCCCGCTTGGCACGGCGCTCACCGAAAACCAGCTGGAGCTGCTCTGGAAGATGACGCCGCAGCCGGTGCTCTGCTTCGACGGCGACGGCGCCGGTATCCGCGCCGCCAATCGCGCGGCCGATCTGGCGCTGCCGCATATCAAGCCTGGCCGCACCGTACGTTTCGCGCTGCTGCCTGATGGCAAGGACCCCGACGATCTCGTGCGCAACGAGGGGCGGGCGCCGTTCGACAAGGTGATGAGCCAGGCCAAGCCGCTGGCCGAGATGATCTGGGGCCGCGAATTAAAGACAGGCTCGTTCGAGACGCCGGAGGCGAAGGCCGAGCTCGAGGCGCGACTGAGGCAGCTGGTGGCCGTCATTGCCGACGAGGATGTGCGCCGGCACTACCAGCAGGACATGCGCGACCGGCTGAACGGCTTTTTCCGGCCGCAGTTCCAGAACCGCGACGGCGGCGAGCGGCGCAATTTTGATCGCGGCGGCTTCGAGCGTGGAGGTGGGCAGGGTCGCGGACGCGGCAACGATGGCCCGCGCGGTGCGCGTGTTTCCGGCGGCGGTATTTCGGATCGGCTGGCCCGCTCCGGGCTGGTGCGCGGCCATCAGGAGACGCCGGCGCTGCGCGAGAGCGTATTGGCGCTGACCGTCGTCAACCACCCGGCGCTGATGCAGGACGAATATGACGAGATCGCCTCGATCGATTACGACAGCCGCGAGCTGCAGCGGCTGTGGTCGGGCATGCTCGGGGCAGCTGCTGCCGTTGCCGGTCCGCATCTGACGCGTGATTATCTGATCGAGCGCCTGGAAGAGCAGGGTTTTGGCGGGCTGATCAAGACGCTGGAGCAGCAGATCCGCAATGCGCGGCTATGGATCGCCACCGAACAGGCGGCGATGGAGGATGCGCGCGAGGGCTATCGCCAGGCGCTCGCCTTCCACAAGCGCTCCAAGGCGCTGCGCTGGCAGAAGATCGAGCTGGAAAAAGAGATCGCCGAGGCCACCGAAAGCGGCAACGAAGAGGTGATCGACCAGCTGATGCGGGCGCTGCAGGAGGTTCATTTCGAGGGCCTGCGGCTTGAGAACCAGGAAGCGATCATCGATGGCTTCGGCGTGCTCTCCGGTCGCGTCAAAGGGGCTGCGAGCCATTGATGGACGCGGCGGATACACGGTTTTCAGCGGGTGACGCGCTGTTTGGCGCCGAGCGCACGCCGCTTGGCATTCTCAACCACGTCTACGGCTACCCGGCTTTTCGCGGCAAGCAGCAGGCGGTCGTCGAGCATGTGGTCGATGGCGGCGATGCGCTGGTGTTGTTTCCGACAGGCGCCGGCAAGTCGCTCTGCTTCCAGATCCCCGCACTCTGCCGCGATGGTGTCGGCATCGTCGTCTCGCCGCTGATCGCGCTGATGCGCGACCAGGTGGAGGCGATGAAGCAGCTCGGTATTCGGGCGGCCGCGCTCAACTCGTCGCTGACGCGCGAGGAATATGTCGAGGTTCGCCGGGCGATCTCGTCGGGAAATCTCGACCTGCTCTACGTGACACCAGAACGCATCCTGATGGAGGGGTTCCGCGATATCATCGGCAATGCCAGGATAGCGCTCTTTGCAATTGACGAGGCGCACTGATTTGACGGATCGACCGATTTTACCTCAAAAACGAGAGGTATCGGGTGCTGACGCTGAGTGGCATAACCCTTCTGTAAATATCCTCGGGGGTCTGGGGGCAGAAAGCCCCCGGATCAAAAGATCGTCCGGTTCTTTCGTTCGAGCTTGCGATACAGCGGAGATTTTGCAGTTAAGAAGCTTGGCCACAAGAATACCATCGCCGCAAGATTTTTCGGACAATGAAAATCTATTAAATTCAATGCTTTGCGAATTAAATCGGTTGCGTAAATTGCATTGATCTGCGATAATTCTTGCACGGTACAGGCAGGGATGCCGATGACCGTGGAGGGTTATCATTCAACGTGCGCATAGCGCGTACGAATTCCAATTAACGACAAAGCTGCTGCAGCCGACCGTGGAAGGTCCCAACTATTGCGATTGGGCTGTTTCGGTGCGTTCAGGTATCTGACGACTGCTGTTCTCTGAACCCGGCGCGAAGCCTAGTGTTGTCAACTAGGCCCCATCCTTGGCTGTTGATTGGCCGGACAAACTCGATCCCTTGCTTTTCGTAAAATGTCTGCAAGACAATGGAAGCGTTGGTACCGTCAAGCTCGCCTGACTCAAGCCGCTGTATGGTACGCCTAGAGAGGCCCGACGCTGTCGCAGCGTCAACCTGCTTCATACCTAGAAGTTCGCGAGCGGCTCTTAGGACGTTAGGCGGAGCGATCATCTGCCGGTGATTGCATGGGTTACGCGGCGTAGCAATCAAGGTCCCCTTGCAAACGCAGGAATCTTAAGGATTCAAAAAAGTTGTGACGCCTTAGGCGTCATATCTGGCGCTCTAGGATTCATCTGCTATAAAGCTTTTCATCCAAGACGATGAAGAGGGGCGTTTTTTGAAAGTCCGATTCGACACCGCGACGCATTTGCCAAGTGATCTCTCAGGGCGGATCGACGCCTTGAGAGCACAAACGTTCTGGAGGCCGCATGCAGGATGACAACCGCATCCAAGGACATCATCCGAGTGCCGATGTCACCGCGGCTCAAGGTGGCAGGCCTAACCGAAAGTGCCTGGGAACAGCTGATAGACTCACAAGCCGCGCCAAGGCATGCCCCTTGGGCGATTTGACGATGGATCCATCACAGGAGCGAAACGAGGATCTGGTCGAGGTGCAGAAGGGTGAGCCGCCGGATGTCGCGCCGAATGGAGAACATGGTCATGTGCAGGGTCTGGCGACCGGGATCCCCATTTACACGGATGCGGACTATTTCCGGATGGCGGTTCACGAGGTGGGACACGCGCTGATCGCACTTGCGGTGGGATATGCATCGAGTGCCACTATCAAGATCTCAAGGATATCTGATTCCGAAGCATGGTATCGCGGAGGGCTGACCGAATACGATGTGGTTGAGAACAACATTCCGACCGAGGCGAGCATGCTCAATTCGATAGCCGTTGGATACGGCGGAATGGCTGCGGAGGCCATCGTCTTCGAAGCTCGTTCGGTCGGCTCCGGAGGAGTGCTGGGCAGCGATCTCGAACTGGTGACTGGCGTCGCAAGGCGGATGATCGGGAGCTACGGCTTCGGCAGGACACCGGGCTATCTCGGCGCCATTGATGTCCTTGGCCAATTGCCACTACCAGAGCGGTTTGAGAAGGAAGCGATGAAGATCCTCGACGGCCAATACAATCGAGTCCTGGGCATTCTTGCCGGCGAGAGCAGCCGGATCGTTTCGCTTGCGTCGGATGTCGTTACGCATCGGTACCTCAAGCTCGGCCTAGCTCAAGCCCCACCGCAGGAAATGGCCTAATTTTTTGCGGTCGCAAAAGCGGGTGTTCCCGTGAACGACCGCATTCGAATCCTTCCCTGAGTTCAACTTTTCAGTCGCAGTCGCGGCGCTGCTTCGTACGGCCGCGCTCGGCACCTATCCTGGTTGGGATGAGTAGATGAACATTTCTCGAAATCGTCAGGGTTTCGCCCTGCCGGAGTACATCGCGTATGCGAACATCGCGCGCGTCCTTCGTGCCTACGAGCGCGCGGAGCGTTATGCGGTGGCTATCGTCATTCCGAGGTGGGAGGACAAAGGCGTCTATCTTCGAGCAGCGGCGGCACACTTGAATCCTACGAACGACTTCCGGGTCCCCGATCGCGCTTACGCGGGCGATGAGAAGCGGGACACTTACGACACCATCTTGGACGATTTCGCCAACAAGAGAACCATCGTGCTTTTCGCGGACGTGCGCGACGTTCCCGACGAGATAGCCATTGCCTTCGACTCAGTCCTGAGGCTTGAGGTGCCCTCTGACCGATTGGTGCGAGGCGTGGTCAAGTGGGTGCATAAAGTTGACATAACGCTCGAAGAGGCAGGAACTCTTGGACGAAGTAATTGGCGCTGGCTCAAACTAGCCGTGGTCAGGGGGCGTCCAATATCACGTGTCCTGAAGAAGCTTCGCGACCTCGAAGAAGCTCAGCCCCGTGCATCGCAGCGAAATCCGATAATCGACGCTGCCCTGAAGCTTGAATCCATGGAGGGCTACGGTGAGGCGAAGCTCTGGGGGCTTGATCTGGCACGCGATATCGCCGAGTGGCAGTCTGCTAGGCTTGCATGGGACGATGTTGACAAGGGTGTTTTGCTTTCCGGCCCACCGGGCGTCGGGAAAACGATATTCTCTCAAGCGCTTGCTGCGACATGCGGCATGGACTTGGTCATAGCCTCCTATGCGACGTGGCAAGCGAAGGGCCACCTCGGCGATTTCCTCAAGGCGATGCGTGCAAGCTTTGCGGAGGCAAAGATGCGGGCGCCGGCGATTCTGTTTATTGACGAACTTGATGCATTTGGCGATCGAGACACTCTCGATAGCGACAACTCGTCCTACGACATTAAAGCGATAAACGGACTGCTGGAGCAGCTCGACGGCCTAGAGGCGAGAGAGGGCGTCGTCGTTGTCGGTGCCTGCAACTATCCGGATCGCATCGATCCCGCCATTTTGAGGCCGGGCCGCCTCGATCGTCATATCCGGATACCTCTTCCTGATCCGGACGCCAGGGCCGCAATCTTCCGGATGCATCTGAGGCAGGAGCTGAGCACCAATGATCACCGCGCGCTCGCCGAGGCCACCGATGGTCTGGCAGGTGCCGCTATCCAGCAGATCGTACGGGATGCTCGCAGAAGCGCGAGACGGCGCAGAACCTCTCTGACCGTCGACGATGTTTTTCGGTATGTGCCGCCCGTCGTCGTTTTGCCAAAGGATGTCGTTCGGTTGAACGCGATCCACGAGATCGGCCATGCCGTAGTTGGCGCCGTCCTCGGGATGGAACTGTCGAAAGTATCCGTAGTCTCGTCGTTGCGGCTCGGCCAGTCGAAGCAGCATGTCGGACAGGCTGTATTCGCTCGCCGTGTGTGGGAGCGCCGGACGAAACAGCACTATCTCGACATTATCGCTATGACCATGGCGGGCATGGCTGCCGAGCAGTTGCTCCTGGGATGTTGGGACGACGGTTCCACTGGAGGTGCTGGATCCGACCTACACGAAGCGACGAAGCTGGCCATTGCGCTCGAGAGGTCTTGCGGAATGGGAAAGAATCTCGCCTCGTACGGTCCGGTCAACGATGGTGGTGCCGACGATCTCAGGAACGCCGATGCCACATTGATGGCGGAGGTAGATTCCACCCTTCGGGCGCAGCTGGAACGCTCGACTGGAATTATTGAACGTAACCGGAGCATTTGCTTGAAGCTGGTTTCCGAACTCACCGAGCGCGGAGAGTTGATGGGAAGGGAGGTCTCGGACGCGCTTAACGAGCCCGGCTGCAGCGACGCCTTCCACACGGCCTAACGCACTTGATTTCATGGGGATGTGTCGCTACACATTTGGCCACGAAATCACGATCACCGGGTCGGCTTATGTCGGACGGCCGTGAAAGCGCCCAGGACTCCGGGACAGCGGTGAAATACCCGTCCTCCCGGAGTTTCACGCTTTGCCTCAACGAACGGCAATCCGTCCATGATCGACGCCTGGGATGTCCCAAAGCCTTGTAGCGCCAAAACGCTAATTTGCGGTCTCGGCATCGCCGCGCGATCGGAGCCGGCCGCCCGGCAAAGATCGGTCGGCGGCCTAATCGACCTCCATCCAAGATCTCAGGCGATCATGTATCCACCATCGACCGGCATGGAGATGCCGTTCACCATCGCGGCTTCGTCGGAGAGCAGGAACAAAATGACCTCTGCGATGTCGACCGGATCTGCAAACCTGCCGACAGGAATCCGCCCCAGCATTCCGGCAGCCTTCTGGGGATCGCTCCAGGCCTTAATTGCCATTGGCGTCAATGTCACGGTCGGATGCAGGCCGTTCGTGCGGATCCCATGCGGTGCCAGCTCCTTGGCCATCACCCGGGTGAGGCCGTCCAAGCCGCTCTTAGAAGCGCAGTAGGCGGCATGATCTGGTATGCCGACGAATGCCGCAACTGACGAGACATTGACGATCGCTCCCTTTCGGCCGGACTCTATTGTCGAGCGGGCGTATTCCTGGGCGACGATCATCGGCGCGCGCGTGTTCACGGCGTATAGATGGTCGAAAGCCTCGATCGTGGTCTCCAGAAACGGCTGGAGTTCGGTCGTCCCCGCGCAGTTGACGAGGAAATCCGCGGGAAGCGCAGATCTCGCGGCTTCGCGCGTCGCTTCTGCGTCAGAGAGATCAACCTGTCTGGCTGTGCAGCCCAACTCGTTGAGTTCTTCGACGTTCGCGGCGCTCCGGGTGAGGGCCGCCACAGATGCGCCTTTCGAAATCAACAGCTCGACGGTCGCCCGGCCGATACCCTTGCCCGCACCCGTGACGATGACAGTCTTGCCTACAAAATCCATGCTTATACCTTTCAAAGCCGCTTTCCCGTTTCCCGGTCGAAGATGTGGGCCTTTCTCGGATCAATGCGGAATGGCATAGTCTTCCCCGGCACTGCATCGATGCGTTCGCGGATGAGGGCATCGATAGGCGCTCCGCCCGCGCGACCGAAGATCAGCGTTTCGGATCCGGTCGGCTCGAACACCGAAACTTCGACGGGGACACCACCATCACCGATGGTGATATGCTCTGGTCGGATGCCGTAGGTGACAGCGCGGCCGTCCTCGACGTTAATGTTGTCCACCGGCAGCGCCACACCGCCTTCCGTAACGACGACTTTCTGGCCGTCCTTCGTCGCGACCTTCCCCTGCAGGAAGTTCATCGAGGGGCTGCCGATGAACCCGGCGACAAAAATGTTCGCCGGGAAGTCGTAGAGATCCAGCGGCCTGCCGACCTGTTCGACGCGACCGTCGCGCATGACCACGATCTTGTTGGCCATCGTCATCGCTTCGATCTGATCGTGCGTGACGTAGACGGTCGTGGTCTTGAGCCGTTGGTGCAGTTCCTTGATCTCGACGCGCATGGTGACGCGCAGCTTCGCATCTAGGTTCGAGAGGGGCTCGTCGAAGAGAAAGACCTGCGGATCGCGGACAATGGCTCGGCCCATGGCCACGCGCTGCCGCTGGCCGCCCGAAAGCTGCTTCGGGAAACGGTCGAGGTAGCGGGTAAGGTCGAGGATCTCGGCTGCGCGCCGGACCTTCTCGTCGATTTCCGCCTTGGGCCGCTTCGCCATCTTGAGCGGGAAGCCCATGTTTTCGGCGACGGTCTTGTGGGGATAGAGCGCGTAGCTTTGAAACACCATCGCGATATCTCGCTCCTTGGGAGGAGCATTGGTGACGACGCGACCGCCGATCCGGATGTCGCCGCTGCTGACCGTTTCCAATCCGGCAATCATGCGAAGGAGTGTCGATTTCCCGCAGCCAGAGGGGCCGACCAGGACAACGAACTCGCCATCCTCAATGTCGACGCTCACGCCGTGCATGACCTGAAGAGCACCATACTTCTTGGTGATGTCGCTAACCTGTACGTTTGCCAATGTCGTTCCTCCCCTAAATCAGAACGGCTTGCGTTGTGTTGTGTTTGACGGACTGCATTGGATCACCCCTTCCGGACGATGTAAGCGCCGAGGGCGACGGAGATCGCGACCGCGATCCATATCGACAGCCCCATCGGCTCAAGGAAGCGCAGCCAGAGGAGCGAGATCGCAACCCAGATGACCACCGAGATGAACAGGCGGTCGAACCAATTGGTTTCGATCGGGAGGAATCCGGGTTGCTTTTCGTTCTTTTGAGTGTCCGTAGCCATGTCACTATCCTTTCACTGCGCCGAAGGTCAGACCGGCGACGATGTGACGCTGAACGACCGAGAAGACGATGAGGGCCGGGATCAGCGTCAGCATCGAGATTGCCGCCATGATTCCCCATGCCGTCCCTGTCGTCGTGACGTATTCGGAAAGGCCTGTCGTCAGAGTGCGTGCGTTGAAGTTGGTGAGCGTTGCGGCCAGCAGATACTCGTTCCAGGCGAATACCCAAGTAAGGATCAAGGTTACCGCGAGGCCGGGACGCGCGAGTGGGAAGACGATATCGGAGAGAACCGTCCAGGGGCTTGCACCGTCGACATATGCTGCTTCATCCAGTTCCTTGGGTATCCCCTCGATGGTCGGGCGCAGCGTCCAGATCGCAAATGGAAGGTTGAAGGAGCAGTAGACCAGGATCATTCCGGTCCGGCTGTCGAGCAGTGAGAAGTCGCCGATCTTGTAGACCTGCGTGAGAAGCAGGAAAAGCGGCAAGAGGAAGACGGCGGGCGGCGCCATTCTGTTGGTGATCGTCCAGAAGAAAATGCTTTCCTTTCCGGCCATTTCAAAACGAGATAGCGCATAGCAGGCAAGAAAGCCCAACGTGGTCACCAGGAGAGCGTTGCCAGAGGAGATTATCAGCGAGTTGTACATGTAGCGCCGGAGCGTCTCGTTGGTCAGCACGTCTTGGTAGTTCTTCCAGAAGAAGCTCCGGAGGATCACGTCAGGGGTCGAGAACAGGTCGAATGGCTGCTTCACAGATATGACGAACAGCCAGTAGATCGGAAACAGCGTGGCGAGGCTGAGCAATGTCCAGAGGAGAAGGGAAAGCCATGGCTTGTGTCTATTCATCGGGTCAGTTCCTCTTCACGCGTGGTGCGATTAGGCCGACATAAAGCAGCCAGCAGACGACGATGGTCAGGTAGAGGACGATGACGGAGATCGCCGAGCCGTAGCCGTAATTCGTTTTGGGGAAGACCTCCTTGAATATATGCACGCCGATGTAGCGGGTGGATGATCCTGGGCCGCCGCCTGTCAGCATGAGGACTTCATCGACGGTTCGCAGCGCGTCCATCAGTCTGATGAAAACTGTCGCGATGAGTGCGGGGCGGATCAGCGGAAGGGTGATGTGCCAAAAGATCTGGCTCTTGCCAGCGCCGTCGATCTGAGCTTGTTCGAAGGGATCCGGCGGCAGCGAAACAAGCGCTGCGATCAGCGACAGGGTCACAAGAGGCGTCCAGTGCCAGACGTCCATGATGATCGTCACGGTGAAGGCCGCGACGGCGCTCTGGCCGATGTTGAGGTCGTAGCCGAACCAGGCTCTAAGCAGGTGCGGGATGATGCCGATCGACGGCGTCGTCATAAGCTTCCAGACGGAGCCGACGATAATAGGTGCCATAATCAGGGGCAGCGTATGGATTGTCCGGAAGAATGCCTTGCCGGGGAAATCCTTCATGAGCGCCTGTGCCAGCACGTAACCGAGAACGAGTTCTGAAACCACTGCAAAGAAGACGAAGGCGATTGTCACGCCGAGCGATGCCAGGAAGCCCGGATCGAAGACAAGGGTGCGGTAGTTTGCGGCCCAGTTGAACACTGCTGCAGGATTTGCGGCAAACGGGTTCCATTGATGGAAGGAGACCCAGACGACGTAGATGAAAGGGAAGATGCCGAAGAGCCCAAGGATTATGATCGTTGGGGACAGCAGCAGCCATCCGAGCTTCTGTGAATGCATGACCTCATCCTCTGGCAGCCGTGAGGCAGCCGTGCGAGCCGGAAAGGGGCGGGTCGCCAAGCGAAGACGACCCGCCAAGTTGGGGAGGATGCTTTATTTGCGATAGCCGAGAGACGTCAGTTCTTCTTCGGCCTTGGCGGCCATCTGGTCGAGTCCTTCGTCAGGGGCGATCTTGCCAGTCAGGATGTCATAGAAGATCGGTGCAGTCGCTTCACGCACCTGGGCGTGGAACGGGTACGGAGGCGCGCCCGCAAAGAGCTTGCCCTGCTCCTTCAGCATTGTGTAGAAACCGCCGAGCTTGACGTCCATCTCCTTCACCTTCGGATCGTCGAAGGTGGCGGTGTTGGTGATGCGCGGAGCGGCGATCGCCCAGTCTGGCTGAACATCGTTCTGGCCGATGTATTGAAGGAAGAGCAGCGCTGCTTCCTTGTTCTTCGAGGTGATCGGAAGGCCGAAGGCGCCGCCGTCGTAATAGCCGATATAGCCCTTTCCGGATTTGGCGTCGTCGAGCACGCCGGGCTCGAGCGGAGGCAGGGCGAAGCCGACCTTGTCCACGACTTTGGACTGCGCCGGATCGCTTGCGATCCACGCGGCATTCTCGCCGTAGATCAGACCTTGGGCGACGCGGCCGGCAGCGAACGTCGTTGCGGTTTCCGTCCAGGTCGACTGGGTGGACTCAGGCGGAGCGATGTCACGCAGGTGGAGCCAGTATTTCAGGGCAGCCTTGGACTTGTCGCCATTCATGGAGCCGCCGTTCTTGACGGTCGCAGCATAATTGTTCTTGGCGTCGATGCCCCAGTTGTAGACACCGAACGTTGGCGCGATGGATTCGAAGAACTCGTACCAAGACGCCGGATGACCCGTGTGAGCCTGCGCCGTCGTGCCCCAGAGCTGTTCGCCGTTGTCCTTGCCCCACTTCGTGAAGAATTCCGCAATCTGCGTGTATTCCTCGTGTGTGGTCGCCGGCTTCAGATCCTTGCCCGTCTCCTTCTTGAATGCTTCCTGGACCTTCGGATCATCGAAGAGGTCCTTACGGTAAAGATAGGTCTTCAGGAATGCTTCCATCGGAATGCCGTAGAGATCGCCATTCGATCCCTTGAAATAATCCGCGAAGCTCGTGAAGTTCTTGTCGTCGTAGGTCGGCGCTTTGAGGTCCGGCTGGTCCTTGAGGGTCTTCGTCACGTCGACAAGGAAGTCGCGGGCCAGGTAGGAATAGATGATGTCCTGCTCAATGTAGACCATGTCATAGATGCCAGTCTTGGCTTCCATGTCCTTGATAGCCTTGTCGTACATCTGGTCCCACGAGGTGGTTTCGATTTCGACCTTGATCCCGGTCTTCTTCTCGAAGTCCGGAGCTAGAACATCTTTGATGTAGTTGGACGGAGGAGTGGATTCGGTCACTCCGTGAAGGGTCACACCCTTGAACTTGGCGCCTGCGTCCGACCAGAAATCAGCCCATGCGGGCGATGCGGCGGTCGCGAGACTTACCGTCAGCGCAAGTGCGCTGGCCTTCAATGCATACTTCATTTCAATCCTCCCAGATAGCAGCGAAGTCATTTCGCCGAACGAGTTTGTAAATGAAAAAAGACAAAGCTGCAACATTTGTTGCCTAAACATGCAAATATACCAACTATGTGTTTGATATTTCCGGAAACTTATTTGGTTGGCTATCCGTGCTGCCCAGGTTGGCGCTGATAATCCGCTCAAGATGCTGCAATGCAATGTATCTCTATCGCAATGCCAAAATTTGCGGCGGTTCAAATTATTTGTTGTGTTGCCATACTAAATGAAATAGCTGTTGGCCAACCGAAGGCATTTAGTGGAGGAAAACGGTTATGCGTCGATTGGGTATCCATTCATTTGTATGGACAGGCGGCCAAACTCAGGAGGGTCTTGAGATGGCCCTCAACAAGTCGGCGGAGCACGGATACAGGACCATCGAGTTTGCGTATCTGCGGCCGGAGAAGTTCAACCTGGACAGACTTGCGAAGCTCGCCCAGTCGCTCGACGTCGAGATAGGAGTAACGATGGGCCTCGGCTTCCAAAACGACATCTCGAGCGAAGATGAGGCTGCGGTCAAAGCAGGTAAGCGCACGCTCTCCGATGCCGTGCGTGCGGTCCGGGATATCGGCGGCAACAAGCTTGGCGGCATCCTTTACTCGGCGCACTCCAAATACGATCGCGCTCCCACCAAGACGGGTTGGGACAACAGCGTCGCCGCTATCGCCGACACGGCCGAGATCGCGAAGGGCGCAGGCGTGGATCTCGTGCTCGAGATCGTGAACCGCTTCGAGACAAACCTCTTGAACACGACGGCCCAGGGTCTGAAGTTCATTGAAGAAACTGGCTCCGATCATGTCCGCCTGCATCTCGACACGTTCCATATGAACATCGAGGAAGCCAACCCCGCAGCGGCGATCCGGCTAGCAGGCGACAAAATCGGCTACTTCCATATCGGCGAAAGCAACCGCGGCTATCTCGGCGACGGGACGATCAACTTCGACCTGATCTTCGATGCGCTTCTGGACATCGACTACAAGCGGGATGTCGTCTTTGAAAGCTTCTCCACTGCCGTCGTCGACGAGGGTCTGTCGCTTGCCTGCGCAATCTGGCGCGACACGTGGACGGACAACGATCCGCTCGCAGCGCACGCGAAGAAGTACATCGAGCTGAAATACGAAGAGGCAAAGCGTCGCCGTGTCACGAACGCGCGGCCCTAATTATCCTTCTGGCGGCGTGCTCCAATTGTGTAAGGATTGGAGCACGTTGATTTGAAGGGAAATGACCATGAACGACACCGCTTCGACCGGAAGTTCACCTCGCAGAATTCGGCAGAACAACATCGTCGCCGCGCTGCAGACGATCTATGCTCATCACTCGCTGAGCCGCGCGGATCTCGCGCGGAAGCTCGGGATGAATCGCTCCTCCTCGGGCGAGATCGTGGCCGAGCTGACGGAAAGCGGTTTCGTCAAAGAATCGGAAGGAACCGCCAAGCCGCGCGGCGATCACACGCGGCTCGGTCGTCCGGGGATCATGCTGGAGATGGTATCCGACGCTGCGTATTTTGTCGGTATTGAGATCGGCGTCGAGCATATATCGGCCACGGTGATCGATCTTGCGGCCGAGGTTCGCGTCTGTCGCAAGATGGCTTTTGACACGCCTTCCTCAACTGTCGAGCAGGCTGTTGCGCAGGGTGTCGAGCTGATCCTGGGAGCGATGTCTAAGGCCATGATCCGTGGATGCAAGGGTCTTGGGATTTCGGCACCGGCTCACATAGGTCTCGACGGGACGGTTCGCTTGGCGCCGATCATCGGATGGCGTGAGGTTCCCTTGAAGGAGATCGGCCGGGCTGCTTTTCCGGCAGCGGTGCCGATTCTGATCGAGAACGATGCCAATGCCTTCGCCATCGGCGATAGCTACCGGCACGGTTCTACCGGAGTGACTCTATTCCTGACGATGGAGACGGGCGTCGGCGGCGGCATTATGATCGATGGCAAGCTTTTCCGCGGAGGCCACGGCCTTGCGGGAGAGATCGGGCACACTTTGGTGCCAGGAAGCGGCGGACAGAAATTCGAGCAGCTTATCGGTCGCGAGGTGCTCATCAGGCAGTACAGGCAGGCTACCGGTAGGAAAGCGGCGGACATCCAGGACTTCCTCGCTGATGTTCGCGACCGCGTCCCGGATGCCGTGAATATCGCTGAGACCTGGTCGAAGCACCTTGCATACGCACTGCTTCAGGCCTGCCGGCTGATTGATCCTGATCGGATCGTTCTCGGTGGTTCGGTCGCATCGCTCTATCCGATGGTCGCGGCTCGTGTCGCCGTTCACATGTCGGAAGGGCAGAACATTCCATTCCCGAATCCCGAGATCGTCGTCGATGTCGATGCGGAGTTCGGATCTGCATTCGGTGCGGCCTGCATGCTGCACCAACGCTTTCTCTCTCTCGAGAACGAGGAGTTCGGAAGCGACGACGGCACACTGCCTCATCTGGCAGCGACATAGGGAACACACTCGAAAGTAGGAATGTGATGGCTTCAGTACTTGCTCCGGACCAGCTCGGTCCGACCGTCTGCGTAGGCGAGATTCTTGTCGAGATCGTCGCCACCACGATCGGAGATGGATTTACCGAGGCCCAGCCGCTAGTGGGACCATACCCAAGCGGCGCACCCGCAATCTTCATTTCGCAGTGCGGACGCCTCGGCGGATCTTCCGCCATGGTCGGCGCAGTCGGCAACGATGACTTCGGCCGACTGAATACGGACCGTCTGAAAAGCGATGGCGTGGAGATCTCGACGATCTCCGTCGACAGCGAATTCCCGACGGGCAGCGCCTTCGTTCGGTACCGTAAGGATGGCTCGCGCGACTTCGTCTACAACATCGCGACGTCGGCGGCCGCACGCTTTGGATGGTCTGACAACGTCAAGGCGCTGATGGACCGCGCCGGACATCTGCACGTGATGGGATCGGCTCTTTCCGTGCCGAGCGCGCGCGAGGTCATCGACCGCGCCGTCGACATCGTCAAGGCGAGGGGAGGCACGATTTCGGTCGACCCGAACATCCGCAAGGAGTTGAAGCTGGACCCGGCGACCGAACAACGCTTCGCAAAGCTTGTAGAGGCTGCGGATCTTCTGTTGCCGTCCGGCGAAGAGCTTGAGAGAGCCGCAGGCGTGGAAGGCGAGGACAATGCCATCGGGCGGCTGTTCGAGCTTGGCGTCAAGGAAATTGTCCTGAAGCGCGGAGCCGACGGGGCAACCTTCTTCGGCGCAAACGGGGAGCGAGTGGACGCGCCCGCCTTCGTCGTCGAAGAGGTCGATCCGACCGGAGCAGGTGACTGTTTCGGAGGTGCATACCTCACCTGCCGCCGTCTTGGCATGTCTCCCGCCGAAGCGCTGACCTACGCATCTGCTGCCGGCGCCCGCAATGTGACCATTCGCGGTCCGATGGAGGGCGCTGGAACTCGGCAGGAATTGGACGCCTTCATTTCTTCGACGGAAAGGCGCTCGTGATGCAGGTCGATCTGAGGGAACTGGCGTCGCGTCGGAAGCGAGGACGTCCAATGGGCGTGACGTCTGCCTGCTCCGCCCACCCGATCGTGATTCGAGCTGCGATTCGCCACGGCAGGCAGCACGAAAGCACAGTGCTGATCGAGGCGACGTGCAACCAGGTCAACCATCTCGGCGGCTATACCGGGATGACACCGAGCGATTTCGCGGCACTCGTTCGCAAGATCGCAGCGGAAGAGGGCTGCCCGGAAAAGCTGATCATCCTTGGCGGTGACCATCTTGGGCCGAACCCTTGGCGAGATCTACCCGCGGAAGAGGCAATGGCGGAGGCCGAGAAAATGGTCGCCGCGTATGTCGACGCCGGATTCCGAAAGATTCACCTCGACGCCTCGATGGGCTGCAAGGGCGAGCCGATGGCGCTCGACGACGAGACGACCGCCAACCGCGCTGCGCGACTTGCGGCGGTTGCCGAAGCTCATGCCGAGAGGGCGGGCGGCGAGATGCCTGTGTATATCATCGGCACAGAGGTGCCGCCTCCAGGCGGGGCGGACCATGCTCTCGATACGATCGAGCCGACATCCGCTGCGGCGGCATTGAAGACCATCAGCATTCATCGCCAGGTCTTCACAGACAAGGGACTCGAGCAGGCGTTCGGCCGCGCGATCGGCCTCGTGGTTCAGCCGGGTGTCGAGTTTGGAAATCACAACGTGATTTTCTACGACCGAAGCAAGATCGACGCGCTGAAGTCCGTTCTCGATGACGAGCCGCAGTTCGTCTTCGAGGCACACTCTACGGACTATCAGGGCACGGGGCCGCTGTCCGCCTTGGTCCAGGACGGCTTCGCTATCCTGAAGGTTGGTCCCGAACTCACCTTCGTTCTTCGCGAGGCTCTCTATGCGCTCGACGCAATCGCCTCGGATCTTTTGCCGAACTACGGCAGCCGCCCGCTTTATGCGGCGATGGAATCGCTGATGCTTAGCCAGCCGGGGAACTGGGGAAAGCATTACCATGGCACCAACGACGAGAAGAGATGGCTTCGTCACTATTCTCTGTCGGACCGCATCCGCTACTATTGGGCGGCGCCGGAAGCTGCTGCAGCAGTCGACCGGCTCTGCGGCGCGCTTCGCGGCCAGTCCGTGCCGCTGCCTCTGTTCTGGCAGCACCTGCCAGCCGCATCCGGGTTCGCGTCGAAGCCGTTGGATCCGGAAGCGCTGCTGATCTGGAGAGTCACGCGCAGCATCGCCGACTACCACGCCGCATGCGGCGTTGGAAAAGCTTAATTAGGGAGCAACAGAGGAGGAGAAGATGAACGATTTGAACGGTAAGATCGCCGCGGTGACGGGTGCCGCGTCAGGGATAGGACTTGCCTCGACGGAAGCCATGATCGCCGCAGGCGCGACGGTCGTGCTCGTCGACCGGGATGAACGAGCGCTCAAGGAGGTCTGCTCCCGGCTTGGAGACCGAGCAGTTCCTCTGACTATCGACCTGTTGAACCCGGAAAAGTGCGCCACGCTGCTCGACGGAATTCTGTCAAAGGTCGATCACCTCGATATCCTGCACGCTAACGCAGGCACCTATATCGGTGGCGATCTGGTCGACGCGGATCTCGATGCTATCGACCGCATGCTCAATCTCAATGTCAACGTCGTCATCAAGAATGTTCGCACCGTCGCTCCGCACATGATCGAGCGCGGCACCGGCGATATTGTCGTTACCAGTTCGGTTGCAGGGCACTCGGCGGTGCCGTGGGAACCAGTCTACTCACCGTCGAAGTGGGCGATGCATGCATTCGTACAGACGATGCGTCGCCAGCTCCTGAAAAGTGGCATCCGCGTCGGCTCCGTGTCCCCGGGGCCTGTCATCAGTGCGCTACTCGCGGATTGGCCGGAGGAGAACCTCAGGAAGGCCAAGGAAGCCGGAGCGCTGATCGAGCCGAAGGAAGTCGCTGATGCCATCATCTTTATGCTGACGCGCCCGCGGAACGTGACCATCCGCGATGTGGTCGTGCTTCCGAGCGCATTCGACATCTAAGGAGCCTGACATGTCCTATCAGAAGAAATTTCGCCTGGACGGAGAGCGCGCGGTCGTTACAGGGGGAGGGCGAGCCATCGGTCTCTGCTGCGCGGAAGCCCTCGCCGAGGCAGGGGCTGCCATCGTAGTGATCGAGCGAAGCGAGAAGGATGCCGATGAGGCTATTGCTCTTCGCAGCAAGGGATACGAGATCGAGGTCCGTGTTGGCGACGTGACCGACTCCGCTCGAATGGAAGAGATTGCAGCCGAGTTTGCTGGCTCGGGCCGCCCGGCAACGATCCTGGTCAACAATGCCGGGATCGGACAGAATGGCATTGCCGCCGAGGATGTGACGGACGCTGACTGGCTCCGCATGATGAACGTCAACGTGAATGGCGTCTTCTGGTGCTCGCGAGCATTCGGGCGCCATATGGTCTCGTCGAAGCGCGGCTCGATCGTGAATCTCGGTTCGATGTCCGGCAACATCTGCAACCGCCCGCAGCCGCAGACGGCCTACAATGTGTCGAAGGCGGCAGTCCACCATCTCACGAAGTCGCTCGCGGCGGAGTGGGCGCATCATGGCGTGAGGGTCAACGCGGTGGCGCCGACCTACATCGAGACGCCAATGGTTGCATCGGTCGAGGCGAACAAGGAGCGGATTCCGATCTGGCTCGCCGATACTCCAATGGGTCGCATGGGGACTCCGGAAGAGGTGGCGAGCGCGGTCCTGTTCCTTGCCTCCGGTGCTGCGAGCCTCATGACGGGCGCAATCGTCAATGTCGACGCTGGGTTCACCTGCTGGTGACACGGTCGCTGGCGAGGCGTTGTTGAGCGCCTCGCCAGGCTGTCGAAAAGTCCGGAAGACGATGTAAATTATATTGACTTGTTTGTTTGTTGTGACAACATACAAATTGAAAATGGGGAGCGGGACGTCGTGATGCGATGTCCACGACCTTGCCGGAGCGACTAGAGGACGTCCTCCGCAATTTGCCAATTAAGCGAAACTCACGACGGAGCCTGCGGCAGCGCAGGGTTCGGCGAGCGCGATACTGCGGGAGGAATTCATGCAGACGACAGAGGCCACACGGGTTTCACCCGCCGCCACACAGAACCTTCTACAGGCGACCGGCGTCGCCAAGAGTTTCAACAAGGTTGCCGCCTTGATCGACGGGCAAATCACTCTTCGGGCTGGAACCGTCAATGCTCTCTGTGGGGGCAACGGGGCCGGAAAGTCCACGTTTCTCGGCATCCTGATGGGCCTTCTCCGTCGCGATGCGGGAACGGTCGCGATCAAGGGGATGCAGGTCGACTTCGCGAAGCCATCCGACGCGCTCGACAACGGCATCGCCATCATCACACAGGAACTGAGCCCGTTCCTCGACATGACCGTTGCAGAAAACCTTTATCTTGGTCGCGAACAGCGCCGCGGACGCTTCTTCGTTGATGACCGCCGCATGATTGCCGACGCCGAGGAGATCCTGGCGCGCCTGAGATTTGACATACCTGCCCGTGCGAGGCTCCGGGACCTTTCCGTCGCTCAGTCACAGCTCGTGGAAATCACGAAGGCGATCAGCCGACGCAGCGAGATCCTGATCATGGACGAGCCGACTTCCGCCATCGGCGAGCGCGAGACCCAAATGCTGTTCGACGCGATCCGGCGTCTCACTGCTGACGGAGTTGGCATCGTCTACGTGTCGCACAGGCTGACCGAGATTTTCGAGATCGCGAACGACTATACGGTTTTCCGTGATGGGCGGTTCGTCGGTGGTGGCGCCATCGCCGACATCGACCGCAAAGGACTTATTCGCTCCATCGTCGGGCGCGACCTTCTCGATCACAGGCGCGAACAGAAGTCCTTCGAGAACGCAAAGCCCCTTCTCGAGGCGAGGGGCTTCTCGTCCGGCAGCAAGTTCAGTGACATCAACGTCACACTGCACGAAGGCGAGATTGTCGGCCTCTACGGTCTTCTCGGTTCCGGCCGCAGCGAATTCGTCAACGCGCTCTACGGGACGGAGCCGCGCGATACCGGCGAAGTCTTCATTGATGGGAAACCTGCCAATCTGAAGACGCCGGCCGACTCCATCGCGGCCGGGATCTCGCTGGTCACCGAGGACCGCAAGCAGACTGGCCTTTCCCTGACGGCATCGGTCGCCCACAACATAACTGTCGCCAATCTCCCGCATTATGCGAAGCGCGGGTTCATGGACGGCGCCGAGGAGGCGAAGAGCGTCCGGGAACACGTGAAGCGGTTTTCGATCAAGACCGCGTCGCCGGATCTTCCCGTTCAATCCTTGAGCGGTGGCAACCAGCAGAAGGTCGTTCTGGCCCGCTGCATCGACACGAATCCCAGAGTGTTGATCTGCGACGAGCCAACCCGCGGCGTCGATGAAGGCGCGAAGCGCGAGATCTACGCATTTCTCGAGAACTTCGTGAAGGCGGGCAACGCCGTCCTGATGATCTCGTCCGAAATTCCCGAAATCCTTGGCAACGCTGACCGCATCGTCGTGTTTCAGCGCGGTCGTATCGCTGGCGAGGTATCCGGACCGGAGGCCAGCCAGGAAACCCTAGTCCATCTGTCGTCCTAACGCAGGCGTCGGGTAATGGAGGAGAAAACCATGAGTACCGCAACCCTCGCCAAGCGCGACATGAACGTCGGCTCGATGATCGCCCGCTACGGCATCGTCATCTCGTTTGTCCTGCTTTTCATCATCCTGTCGATGGCCTCGCCGAACTTCCTGTCGGCGAACAATCTGCTGAACGTGTTGCGGCAGGTGTCGATCAACGGAGTGCTTGCCGTCGGCATGACCTTCGTTATTCTTTCGGCAGGCATTGACCTTTCCATTGGTTCGATCCTAGCCCTCGCGGGCGCCGTCGCTGCCAGCCTGGTGACAGGACCCGATGCGATGAATCCTTTCTTCGGGGTTGTCGCCGGCCTCGGCGTCGGTGCCATCTGCGGGCTCATCAACGGCACGGTGATTGCTCACTTCAGGGTTCCCGCCTTCGTCACGACCCTCGGCATGCTCAGCGTGGCCCGCGGAGCGACGCTGCTCTATAGTGGCGGCCGTCCGATCCCGAACCTAAGCCCCGAGTTCCGCTGGCTGGGTCAGGGTCTCGTCCTCGGCATTCCGGTCCCAGTCATCATCTTCGCGATTGTCTTCGCCATCGCGGCAGTAATGCTGCGCTACTCGATTTACGGGCGCCGGGTCTATGCCGTTGGCGGCAACCCCCGCAGCGCCAAGACGAGCGGCATCAACACGTCCGGCATCATTTTCTCCGTCTACATCATCATGGGCGCTCTGGCCGGGCTTGCGGGCGTCATGCTCACGGCCCGCACCACTTCCGCACTACCTCAGGCAGGTATCGGATACGAGCTGGACGCCATCGCTGCGGTGGTCATTGGCGGAACAAGTCTCACTGGGGGCGTCGGCCGCATTGGCTACACGCTCGTGGGTGTCCTGATCATCGGCATGATCAGCAACGGTCTCGATCTGATGGGTGTGTCCTCATACTACCAGCAGATCATCAAGGGTTCGATCATCGTCCTCGCGGTGCTGATCGACCGCTCCCGGTCCCGGGGCGAATAGCAACTTACTTTGAAGGCGCGGCGGGGTGCCGCGCCAATAGTGGAGGAAGTCCAAAATGAACATGACCAGACGTGCCCTCTTGGGCGCGACGACCGTCCTTTGCCTTATGGGTACTGCTCTCACCAGCGCTCCGGCATACGCAAAGACCCTGAAGATCGCCGCCATCGTGCAGAGCCTGAACACGGAATACAACGTTCTGTGGGCTGACGCTGCCAAGGCTCATCCGGCCCTTGCAGACGGCACCGCGACACTTACGGTTCTTGATGGTCGCCAGGACGTGCTGACGCAGTCGAACCTCTTCGACACCGCTATCACCGAGAAGTATGATGCGATCATCTTCATCCCGGTCGACATCGATGCTGGCAACGATCCGATCGAGCGCGCCAAGGCCGCTGGCATTCCGGTCTTCGGTTCAAACACCGTCGTGTCCAAAACCGACCTCTATGACGCCTACATCAACTCCAACGACGTCGAAGCGGGCGAGATGCTTGCCCACGCTGTGATCGACAAGGTCGGCAAGGACGCGAAGGTCGTCGTTCTCGAAGGCATGCTCGGCCAGTCCGCACAGGTCCAGCGTCTCGAAGGCATCAACAAGGTGCTGAAGGAAAATTCCGGGGTGACGGTGCTGGAGCAGAACACCGCCAACTGGTCTCGCGCGGAAGCCATCACGCTGATGGAAAACTTCCTGACATCCCACGGCGACGACGTGCAGGGCGTGCTTGCTGAGAATGACGAAATGGCCGTTGGCGCCATCGAAGGTATTCGCAACCACGGCCTCGACCCGAAGAAGATCCCGGTCGCCGGTGTCGACGGCATCAAGGACGCTCTCGAAGCTGTGAAGCGTGGCGAGCAGAGCATGTCGATCCTGCAGGATGCGAACGGCCAGGCGCAGGGCGCAATCGACCTCGCTCTCAACAAGCTTCTCGGCGACAGCTACAAGCCGCGCGCAAAGGTCTGGGACACGAACGGCGGCAAGCTGGCGTGGAACGGTGGCAAGGAGCAGCATTACTATGTTCCATGGCTCGCAGTGACTTCGGAGAACGTCGACAAGGTCATGGCTGGCAACTAAAATGAAGAGGAGGGCGCTCAATCGAGCGTCCTCCGACTTGGAAGGTCCGATGAACAAGCCACAGACAATCCGATTGCGAAATGAGATCGAGGCTTTGAACGTTCTTTTCTATGAGGGCGGCATGAGCCGGGCGGACCTCGCTCGCCGCCTCGGATTGAACAGGTCTTCCATCGGCAATATCGTTGGCTCGCTCATTGCCCAATCTCTTGTCGACGAGGGGGGCGACGCCATACGTCCAGCCGACGAGGGACGAACGGGCCGTCCCGGCATCATGGTCAAGCTGTCTGACGACGGCGCCTTCTTTCTTGGTCTTGAAATAGGGATCGATCGGCTCACAGCCGTCCTCATCGATCTGTCCGCAAACATCGTCGGTCACAGAACCGTGGCCTTTGAGTGCGTCACCGCCGATCCCAAGGACGTCGTCGCCAGAGCCGCAGCGCTCGCCTCGGAGACTGTCCCGGCGAAATACGTCGCGCGCCTTCGTGGCGCCTGTCTGACGCTTCCCGCTCTGATGGACACCACCGGCGTTGTTCGCAATGCTCCGATGCTCGGGTGGCGAGACGTTCCTATTACTCGGATGCTCCAGGATTGCTTGCCGTTCCCGGTAGAGGTCGCCACGGAAAATGACGCGAATGCTTTCGCGATTGGCGAGAGCTACATCGCCGGAAATGCAACGCAGCCGCCCACACTCTACCTCAACATCGAGAACGGTGTCGGTGGTGCAATAGTTATTGGCGGGCACCTGTTTCGTGGCGCCCACGGCTTCGCCGGCGAATTCGGGCACCTCTCGGTGTCCGTGCCGCAGCGTCAGGTGAGGCGTGGCTCTTCAGGAGAGCTCGAAACCCTGATCGGCAAGGACGCTGTCCTTGATCTCTATATGGAATTCGGAGGGAAGAGGGATCTCGATCATCTCCTTCGCGCCCTGGCTGCCCGCGACCATATTGCCTTGAAGACTGCGGCCGTCTGGGCGGATGCGCTCAGCTATGGTCTCGCCCAAGTGGTCAAGTTCTTTGATCCTGCGCTCATTGTGCTGGGGGGATCGGTCGCTCCGATCTATTCCTATGTTGCCGCACAGGTGGACGAATACCTTGCCTCCGCGCTGGTCCAAGGCGTGCCGAAGCCGCATATCGAAGTCTCAGCGCGTGGCGGCGAGGGTGCTGCATATGGGGCTGCTTGCCTGATGCATCAGAGGCTATTCTCCAGTGGCGTTGAGGCTTCAGCTGCCATGGGTTCGTAACCGATCCCCGCGTCGTCAGCTCCTTGAAACAGGCCCTACAAGGCTGTTGAGCGTCTTTATCAAGTTCTCGGCTCTGTCTAGGGTACGATTGGTCGCCTCATCCGAACCAGCAAGACTTTCTGAGTTCTGCAGAAGCCATTGCGCTGGGGTGAAGTGGTTGAAGACTGGAATCTCGTCTGGGAGAATATTGAAATATGCTTCCGCCTTCTTGACGAGGCGTTCGGTGCCCGTGTCCGCCTCAGAAAGCTTCGTCACATCGAGCGCGTGAGCGCCTACTAGGCCGTATGCACCGTTGATAATTCTGCAGAGGAGTTCAGGATCGAACAAATCCTCGATGTCGGCTTCTTCTTGGTCGACGAAATCCGCAATCGACAGCACGCCGCCTTGCTTGATTATCTCTGACTTGCGAAGGGCTTCCAGCTTGTTCCTATCCTTCTTCGTGTAGTCGGACAGGGCGATCACATCCAAGCTGTTTCCCGCAAACAGTGAAACGAAAGACTGAATCTTGTCGATGCCGCCGGCAGGACACATGACCCATTTCGTATCCAGTCCAGTTCGATCGCGCTTCGTTAGTTCGGCCGACAAAGCCTGCAGATACAGAATGTCACCTGGGCCCTCGACGAGAATCGTGTGTTTTCCAACGAACAGGGACTGCGTGAGCGAGTATCCTAATGCACCTTGGAGCGGAAAGATCGAATCTTTGTCTGCCTTCAGAACATCCTCTCTGACGGTCGTTCCAGTAGGTGTTCTTCGCCCGCGGCCATCCACGTTGACAAGATCCTCGACGATGCGAGAAGCCATGATGTTGTCGTGTGGCACCATGAACGGCGAATGCGTTGAATAGACGATCTGGTGGTGGGGCGCGAGCTTCTCGGTGAAGTAGCGAAGAAGGTCAGCCTGTGCCAGGCCATGGAGTGTGAGTCCGGGCTCATCAAGCAGGAGAAACACTCTGCCAGTTGCGTCCTTTTTTACACGGTCGAACTTTATCAAGAACGAGAAGAACCAGGTGAACCCGGCGCTTCGTTCAGAGAAGGACGTGTCCGCGCGGTGAAGCATATTGTAGATTCGCGCACGCCCTACGGCTCCGGAGTTGAATGGGGCCGGGTCGTCGGACAATCCCTCGTTCACGCTGACGCGGATCTCAATATCTTGGTTCTGGGTCCAATATTCAAGAATCTCTTCCGTCAGGATGTTCGAAGCCGCCTGAAGCTTAGCATTGAAGCTCTCGAATGTTGTCGTCGACAGAATGTCGGAGAGCGTCACGCTCGAGTATTCGAGGAACTCCCAAAATAGGCGGTCACCGCGTAGATCTTCGCGTTCGAACAGAGAGCCGTCGTCGGCGTGCTGCTTGAGGCTCGGAAGATGAACCACCGCATTCATTCGATCGTAATTCGAAAAGTACATGAATTGGGGGAAGTTTGGTTCGAGTATCTGGCGAGCCCGGGACAGGCAGCTTTGCAAAGGAAAAGCCGAGACTTTGTTCAGTAGCGCTTGATGCTTTACGTTCCGAGTGAGCTCCTTGAGCTTTGAAACCAACTCTCTCGATGTCCGCGGGTTCCCGACTTGACTGCGCTCTGCAGCAGAAAAGCCGGAAAGCGAAATAAGGTGCTGGAGTGCCTTCTCTTCGAAAATTGGCAGTGACCAGCACGCGCCGTCGCTGTCATATGTCCGTGCTACGGTGATGGTATCGCCACTAATCGCATCTGGTCCAAACTCCGCCCGAAGCTTGTCGACCTCATTGGGGGCGAGCTGCCAAACTGTTGATACCACCTCGGCGCTACGCCCCTCGTGGCGTTCGGCATATCTGGCCAAGTAACGCTTTGGGTAGTCCCGCTCAAGCTCATAGCGAAATGGTGTTGCGGGGTGCGGATTAAGTCCGGCGAGCGCCTGCAATATCGCAGTTTTGCCAGCCTCATTCTTCCCAACCAGACAAGTGAGATGTTCGAGGGTGAATTCTCCCGAATCTTCTACGGATCGAAAATTCTGTACCCTGGCAGACTTCAGTTCCATGGCTTCCTCAAAATACAAGGTAAGAGGGCAGTAACGGAACAATAACCTGCTTTATGATTGAAAGTTTAGCGATTGTTTCGTCTGGCCACAGAAACTGCTGTTAAAGATTGTATTGTCTTGCGCGACCCGTATGCGCGGAAGACGTCTGGTCTTACGCCGCGAGGCTGCCGAGCATCTTCGAGAATGCCTTGGAGCGCTCCTCAGCCTCGCCATCTGTGAATAAGGCCGCTCCGACGACCGCGAGGTCGACGTGTAGTTTTTCGAGGCGACCGAAATGATCCGGAACGATCTTGCCGTCGACGATCGTGTAGAGACCCACAGGCCGCTCGGACAGACGTGTGAACGCATGCTCGTCGAAGGCTCCCCCGCCCGCCGGCGCCGTTAAAAACAAGCAGCCGTCAGCATGCTCTGCGACGCGTGCGAGCTCGGACACCGCAGTTGTGTGCCTTATCGCCGCGAAAGACTTCGCGCCGTTCGAGCGTGCGATACGGGAGAGCTCGGTGAAATCCTCCCCGGATTCCAGGTGGATCGCAATCGATCTCACGCCCATTTCCGAGAACCGGATGACAGAGTCCTTGGGCCGCTCCACCATCAGGTGGACGTCGAGCGGTCTGGAGGCGCATTCGGCAAGATCACGGATTATCCTTGCCGTAAGGCCATATTCCGGCGCGAAGACGCCGTCCATGACATCGAGATGCAAGGATTCGATATTCGGCAGCACGGCTTCGATTTCTTCAGCCAGCCGGAAGGGATCGGCTGCATATACGGATGCGGAGAGAGCTGTCATGCTGCGGGCGCCCACGCTGCTTCGCGTAGCTTGCCCAGTGTCCATTCTTCAACGGGCTTCGGCTCTGTGGTGCAGTATCCGTGCTGGAAGATCGCAATGCGGTCGCAGATCTCCACCAGCTCCTCCTCCTCGGAAGACACGACGACGATGCATCGACCCTCGGCGGCAAGGCGCCGGATGATGTCGTAGATGTCCGACTTGGCACCGATGTCGACGCCCTTGGTGGGTTCGTCAAGAAGGATCAGGTCGGCGTTCTGTTCGATGATGCGGCCGAGCAAAACCTTCTGCTGGTTGCCGCCGGAAAGGGATTTGGTGGGCGCGTCGAGCCGGCCGCGAGTCCCGATCGAGGCGAGGGTCTTCCGAGCCGACGCGCGGGCTTCGTTAAGATCGACAAGCCCCTTGCTGCGATAGCGGGTGAGCGTCGACAGTACGACATTCTGGAAGGATGACATCAGAGGGATGAAGCCATCATGCTTCCGCTCTTCCGTAAGGAAGGCAATGCCGCTCTCGATTGCTCCTTTGGGAGACGAGGGGACGTAGCGCTTGCCCGCGATTTCGACGATACCCGATGCTACCGGCTCCATACCGTACAGAGTACGGAGAAAGCGCGTCCGGCCTGATCCGACAAGACCGTAGAGGCCAAGTACCTCGCCGCGGCGAGCCTCGACGTCGGCGCCCTTCAGTCGTGTTCCGGCAAGTCCTTTGACCTTCAGGAAGACGTCGCCAGCTGCGCGAACCTCACGACGGCTGGCGACATGCTTGCCATGCGCATCCCCAACGATGGCGTCGACGATAGCCTGCTTACTGACGTCCGAGCCTGCCGCGTGATAGACGACACGCCCGCCGGAGAGCACTGTGGCTTCGTCGCACACGGTGAGAACTTCGTCGAGCTTGTGGGACACCAGCACTACACCGATGTTTCGCTCGAGCGCGATGCGCCGGACATGAGCGAGCAACTCGGCGGACTGGTTGCCGTCCAGCGCGGTCGTCGGCTCGTCGAGGAAGAGATAACGCGCCTTGCCTTCGAGGTTCGCGATCACTTCAAGGAGCTGCTTCTCGGGATGGGAGAGGCCCTTGACGGTCCGGGTGACATCGACCTGCAAGCCGTAACTTGCAAGCAAGGTCTTCGAGTAGGTATTCATCTCGGATGTCTGTTTCAGTCCGTGAAGCTTGACTTCCCGCCCGAGGAACAGATTCTCGGACACCGTGAGGTTAGGTATCAGGCGCAGTTCCTGGTAGACGCAGCCGATGCCCTTGGCGAGCGCCTCTCTGGGTGAGTGCAGCACGACCGTTTCGCCGTCCACAATGAGGTGGCCATTGTCCTGCGGTTGCGCGCCCGCAAGGATCTTGAGCAAGGTCGACTTCCCGGCGCCGTTGTGGCCAAAAAGACCGTGGATTGTGCCCGGCTTCACTTCGAAGTCGATACCGTGCAGAACCCCGACGCCTGCAAAGGACTTGGTGACACCGGTCGCCTTGTAGCTGGACATGTAACGTACCTCACAGATTGGGACAGATGCCCGGGCGCGCGGGTTCCGCGCGCCCGGTGGAGCTTAGTAGGCCTTGTCGACCGTATCTGCCGCATTGTCCTTGTTCACGAGCAGCGGTGGGCTGTCGATGACAGGCTCAAGCTTCTCGCCATCAAGGAACTTCTTGATGTTCTCGACCTGGATTTGTGCGAGCTTTGCAGGCTCCTGGATAGCGCCAGCCTTCAGTGTCGTGTTGTCTTCGATATGCTTCACACCGAGCTTGTCGACGAAGGCGTAGAGCTTCACGTCGTCGCGGCCGAGCTGCTGAATAGCGGCGATTGCGCCGAGTGCAGACGGCTCGGTGTCGGAGTAGACGACGGTGATGTCAGGATTGCCCTGGAGCATTTCCGTGGTGACCTTCAACGAAGTGGTCTCTTCGACCTTGCCGTTGACCAGCGCGACAAACTTCACGTTCGGATTAGAGGCCAGCGCCTCCTTGAAACCGTCATCGCGTGCATTCGCTGCAACCGAAGTCGGTTCACCGACAATGCCGATTACAGCTTTGCCATCGGCGCCGATATCCTTAAGGAGCTGCTTGCCGATATAAACGCCGCCAGCCTTCTGGTCCGTCTGAACGGCCTGTTCGACCTTGAGGTTCTCAGCCTTGAGGCCCGCCGGATCAGGAAGCAGGTTGATCGTGAAGACCGGGATCTTTGCTTGGTTCAGTTCCGAGACCGACGCGACGCAGGGGCCGGAAGATACGCAGTTGAGTGCTACGGCGGCAACGCCCTGTTGAGCAAGTGTCTGAACCTGAGAGAGCTGCTTTGCGTCGTCATTGTCGGCGATCAGCACGCGGACGTCAAAGCCCTGCTTGGCAGCGTTCTCCTCGAAGCTCTTTTTCATGGCGACATAGTAGGGGTTGGTCAGGTTCGGAAGGGCAACGCCCAGAACCTTCTTGTCCTGCGCATGAACGGCTGCAGCCGACAGCGCGAGGGACATGCCAAATGCTGCCAGCACGGAATTCTTCACGAGTTTCTTCATCGTTGCTCCTCCTATTTGGATGATGAAAGTGATTGCCGGATCGGCCGGCGCCGTCTCTGGTTCGCACGCTCAGGCGCTGACCGAAAACTTCTTCTTCAGCATGGTGACCCAAGGCAGGGAAAGCCGACTGGATGACCGCATGGTGTCGAACGTTACGCCGACTAGAATGATCACGCCAATGACGAGAGGCTGCCAGTACGCGTTGACGTTCAGGACGTTCATGAGGTTGGAGATGGTCGCGATCAACGTGGCGCCGATCATCGCACCCCAGATGGAGCCGATACCGCCGAAGAGGCTGACGCCACCCACGACTGCGCCTGCAATCGAAAAGAACAACTCGTCACCGCGACCTGCAGTCGGATACCCGGTCATTAGACGGGAGCCATAGATGAGGCCGCCGCAAGCGCCGCACAAGCCGGAGATCGAATAGACGAGGATCGTGATCCGCGAAGTGTTGACGCCCGCAAGACGCGCTGCCTCGACGTTGCCGCCGACGGCGAAGATGTGCGTTCCGGTCACCGTGCGCTTGATGAAGAGCGCGGCTGTAATCACGGCTATGGCGAGAGCAATGACCGGGAAAGGGATGCCGAACAGCTTGTACTGGCCGATGAAGCGGTAACCAAAATCCATGACTCGGATGGATTCTGCACCCGTGATGATCTGCGGGATCGAAGCCGCGACGCCCATCATGGCAAAGGTAACGATGAAGGGCGGTACGCCAGTCTTATCGATGATCAATCCATTGACCGCACCCGCAAGGGCGCCCACCGCAAGAACCAGCACCGCGGCGACAGGCCAGGGGAGGCCGACATATTCCATGAACACCGCTGCGATGACGCAGGTCATGGCCACGATCGAGCCGCACGAGAGGTCGATGCCGCCCGTGAACAGCACGAAGGACTGCCCCAGGCAAAGGAACCCGATGACGGCTCCGTTCAGCAGCAGCACGAAGATGTTTGAAAACGTCAGGAAGTTCGGAGACGCGATTGCGCCAGCGATCATAACGACGAGAAGGACGAAGGCGATGCCTGCTTCGGCAGGAACGCGAATTCCTTTGCCCTCATGCGGTTGGATTTGTGTCATGTCTGTCATTCCTTCCTCCACTCTGCAAGCGGCAGGGCGGAGCGATAGGCGCCCCGCACTTCTTCCATTCGCGCGGCATCTCGCTCGCGCGGTTCCGCCACGACCTCGTATCGAGGCTCCCACTTTTCTGTGATTTCGCTCGTATGCCCTCCGGTCACTGCGGCGGCTGCCTGTACAGCAGCGCCCGCGGCGGCGGCTTCCGGCAAGTCGCAGGTCCAAACTTGCTTCCCTGTGAGATCGGCAAGGATCTGACGGTATGCCTTCGACCGCGATGCGCCACCCGTCACGATCAAGCGGCCGTCGCGTTCGACGCCAAGTGATGCGAGATAGTCGCCGCCCTCAAGGAGGCCACAGATAACCCCTTCGACGGCAGCGCGGGCAATCTGGCCCGGCTCGACGTCGCTTCGAATTCCAGCGAGGATGCCGGTCGCATCCGGCAGATTGGGTGTCCGCTCACCGTCGAGATAGGGAACAAGCACCAATCCTCTGGCACCCGGCTCAGTGGCAAGAGCAAGGGTGTCGAATTCTTCGGTGGTGGCGCGGAGAATCCGCCGAAATGCATCGGTGACCTTCGCTGAGTTTAAGGTGGTGATCATCGGCAGGAAGGCGTCAGCAGCATCAGCATATCCGTTGATGGAGCCCGTGGCGTCCTTGATGCCGACCGTCGTGCGGCCGTAAAGTGTCCCGCTTGTGCCGAAGGAGATGATCACATCGCCCTCGCGTATACCCATGCCGAGCGCGGCGGTCATGTTGTCTCCGGAACCCGCACCCACGACAGCGCCTTGAAGCGCTTCCAAGCCGTCGATGCGTTGCACCGGGCCAGATCCCTCGCTGGAGCCGATAATTTCCGGAAGCACGGTTTCCCAGTCGATGTTCGGTACGGCAAGATCGGCGAGCGCGAAATCCCAGGAGTTTGTGAACGGATTGAAGTACCCGGTTCCCGAGGACACGCCACGTTCCGTGGTCGCCCGGCCGCTCAGCCTGTACAGCAGGTAATCTGAGGGCAGCATGATCCGCCGCGCCTTGGCAACCATGCCGGGATGCGTGCGCTCGGTCCAAGCGAGCTTGCTGACGGTCAGTGCTGCGGCGGGAACGGAGCCAGTGCGAGTGGCCCAATCCTTCTGCGGAAGCATTTCGCGGAGAATTGAGGCATCGTGGGCGGACTCGGTGTCGTTCCAGAGCTTGGCATCGCGAAGCGGCAGGCCGTCTTCTCCGAGCATCACGAGACCGTGGCCCTGACCGCCGACCGAGATTCCAGCGATACGCGGGAGATAGGTCGTCAGTTCGCCGAAGGCAGACACAAGGGCCTGCCACCAAGCCTCGGGCGCCTGTTCGCTGCGCGGCGGCGTAGTCGGCGGATGCGGTTTGCGGGCCTCCGCGACGACAGCTCCGTCTTCCAGGCGTCTCAGCACGACCGTGCACGACTGGGTGGAGGAATCGACGCCGGCGACGAGATCGCGTTGCATCTGATCAGCCCTCGGCGTTCTGAAGGCGCTTCAAGCTGTCTTCTGCGTCACGTCCGACGGCGCCGGACGGATGCGTGAACAGCAGCTTGTCCCAGCTGTAGCCCCGAGCGACGCGGCAGACTTCGACGAGAGCATCGGTGACGGCAGCGGTCGCGAGCGAACTGCCAGTCGCGACGACTGCACCAAGATCGCTGTCTGCCGGAAGGGTCAGCTGGATGACCTCGTCGGACATCAGGGCCAGAGGAGACTTCGGGTCTGCGGTGATAGATATGAGGCCGGCGCAGAGTGTCTTGGCGCGGGCGCAGAAGTCGTTCAGCTCGTCCGAGCTGCCACCCTTCGAAAGAGCGAGGACAAGGTCGTCGTCCTGCAAGACGCCGAGGCCGCCATGGAGACCATCTGCCGGCGGCAGGTAGAAGGCGGGGGTGCCGCCGACTGAAAGAAGATGCGCGGCCCGGCTGGCGATTGCGCCAGATGTGCCGCTTCCAGTGACCAGGATCTTGCCCTTGCACTCGATAAATTTCTTGGCAACCGCGAGGAAGGTCTCATCGACCCCGTCAAGCGTTCCAAGAATAGCCGCTGCATCCGCACGGATTACCTGCTTAGCGCGACCGACCCACTCGTGTTCTGACTGCATAGGAAGCCTCCCTGATGGCGGGAGTCATATGCCACTCTACTAAATTCGTCAAGTGAGTGCATATTCGCTCATTTGAGCGTTATTAACATCTAACCAGCCATGAGCTTCCTCGCGACGCCAGCGTCAGTGATCAGTGTCGTGACCCACTTGCCCTTGAGGGTCGCCCGGATGGCGTCGGCCTTTTCGATGCCACCGCCGATCCCGATGCGTTCCGGAATGCGGCGCAGTTGCTCCGTGCTGAGGCATAGTCCGGTCTGGTCGAGCGGGCTGGCGACGGCTTCTCCCGCTTCGTCGATGAGGGTCGCGCATACGTCGGCGCACACGTTTTTCTTCAATGCGTCGCGGCGCCAATCTTCCGGGAAACCGGAGCACAGGCAGGACTCCGCCGGGCGCCAAGAGCCGATTCCAACGGCAAGCACGTCGATCTTGTCGTAGCGGGACATTGCACTCGCAATCGAAGTCTCGTTCCGAAGCCTCGCGATCAGGTCGGGATCGTCGACCCACATAGGGCCGAAGAGGGGATAAGCGGCACCGCCGCTGGCGCGCGCAACGCGGTGAACCAGTTCGGTGGGATTCTGCGAAAGGTCGAGGCCTGCCGGGCTGCCTCCGGCCTGAACGACATCCACCCGTGGCAATCGGCCGACGGCTTTCCCGGTGGCGGAGAGGGTGCGTCCCCAGCTGAGACCGAGCAATTGTCCGTCGATTAGCGACTCTTCGAGGTAGTCAGCCGCAAGCAGTCCCAGTGGTTCGAACAGTTCGCTCGAGTGCAGGTCCGGCCCGTCGAGGACTAGCGCCGCCTTGAGGCCGAACTTCTGGCGCAGCTTCTCGGCAAGCTCGGTGTTGATGTCCCCCTGGTCGTTGATCTCGATCTTCACAATACCGTCAGCGAGGGCGGTGTCCAAAAGGCGGGCCACCTTGAACCTAGAGATGCCCAATTCGTCGGCGATCTGGGACTTGGTCTTTTGCTCGATATAGAAGCGGCGAGCGACGAGAGAGGCTTGTAGCTTCTGGAGGGGGCGTCGAGGCATTTGAATGGATCTTCGCTCATTTGTTGCAATTAGGTCAGCCTTTTGACAGATTGCGCACCGATCGGCAACGGCAGCCTAGCACTGCGGTCTTTGTGTACTCTACGCTTCAAACGCAGATGACGAACTCTCCATGCTGAAGTCGACCTTTGTCGAGATGTACGATCGCGGCGGGCCTGTTCCCATCCAAGAATACTTGCAGGAAGAGCACGAATTCCAGTCGACCAAATAGCTGGCAGTACGCTATGTACGATGCCCTTTCGATCGACAACTGGTTCCTAGACGGAGGTTTCGCGAACATAGCCTGAGTGCGATCTTGGCGGGGAACGCGATGATAGGCGGGCGTAGGTAGAGCCTCTCGCTGGTACTAGACAAAACCATAGAAATCCGGCTCCTCCGTCAGAGCAGGCTCGCCTGAACAGGTTCCCCTTCCTTCGAGACGATCCTGGATCCGTATGCCTCGCGGGATGTGATCATGATCGCGTCATTCGGCGCCGGACGCGCTAGATGCTGTGCTTCTTCCCAGGAGCCGTTCATCCAGAGATCCGTTTGCTCCTTCGTCGTCAATAGGACGGGCATCGCCTTCCCGTGGATCGGCTTGACGACATCGTTCGGGTCGGTCGTCAGGAAGGCGTAGAGATCGTCAGTCGTCAGCCCATCCTTGACCTTGCGGACGCTATTCCATTGCGGCACGTGGATTCCGGCGAAGAACATCAGCTCCTTGTTCTCGCTGCGCCCGAACCAGGCATTCGGAACGTTTCCGCCCGGCCGCTGGCTGGCAGGATCCGGCTCCGCGAAGGAAGTGACGGGGACAATGCAACGGTGCTCGACGCCGAACCAGCGCTTCCAATGAGGGATATTGAGCTTGCGGACGTTGGTGACGCCCCGGTCCGGCTCCATGCGGATTAATTCATCCATATCGAAGGGCTTCCCCTTGTCCGCGAGCTTCGCGGCGCGCTTTTCGGCCGCTGCCTTCTGAACGAAAAACGGCGATGGCAATCCCCATCGTGCGTGGACGAGCTGCGTTCGGCCGTCAGCGGTGTTGCGGACGATTGGCCCCATCTGGTCCGGGTTCATCTGGTAGCTGGGCATGATGTTGATCAGGCTTTCAACATCCTGCGCCCATTTCGAGACCCAGTCCTTGTCTTCCATTCGGTATAGATTGCACACGAGCTACCTCACCATTAGTTGGGATGGGCAAGGTAACGGACAGCACTAAAGCTGCCAACCTGTGATCCGGAGCCACAATACACGCGATGGCAAGGTCTGTTCGGACCTGTCGCTGACCATGGGTTTCAGTCTGTGTTCGCAGTCATCATTCCGCCGGCGCCTCAGCGAAATCCGGTTTTCCAATTCCAACGGGAACGCCTTCAACAAAAGCTTCGCGGCAGGCCGGGAAAACTCGCGCTTCACCTGCTGATGCTCGCGATACCTGGCACAAACGGAACACAAGTCGAGACGTGATGAAAAGGGTTACTTCGTCCTGCAATCACCTCTCGTCGCAATAGTGTCGAGGCTTCCCAAGTGGCAGCTATAGTTGTATTCTGCGGGCTGGAACAATTTAAGCTCAACCCTGTGGAGCGCCCATGCGGCCCAACGATGAAGGTGCAGCCCCGGTTCCCAGTCGGTCCATAAATTTCAACACGCGTGATTTCGCGCTTCACGAACAGTTTGACGCATGGCAGGAACTCGCCAATCCCATACTTGACCTCAAGAACCTGAAGCCGAATGCCCACGATGGCTATGCGGCAGAAATGACTGCGTACCATCTGGGCGATTTCATCCTGTCCAACGAGACCTTCGACCCGATGGCATACGAAATTGGACCAGCGGCTGTCAGGCGCGCTGATCTCGAGCACTGGGTAATCAGCGTGAACAGGGGCGGGATGTCCGTCATGGAAGCTGGTGGCGATGTTTTGACCACCCCGGCTGGTGCCATTTCGGTTCGATCCCTAGCGATGCCGCTGCGCGGTGAGGCGACCGTGCAGAATATGTTGTTCCTTTATGTGCCGCGTAAACTTTTTCCGGAAAGGGCCGCTGCGTTCGACGCCGCCATAAGAAACGGGCTTCGTCCGGCGTTCGCCGCACTGCTGAGGGATTATCTGATATCTCTGGAAAGACAGGTCGCATTCGTCCAGCCTGAAAACCTTCAGGATATTTCCGAGGCAACCAAGGCGATGCTGAGGTGCTGTATCGCGCCGGAACCCGATGCTCTTCACGAAGCTGGCGGGCCTCTTTCTGCAACACTGCTCGACCGTGCGCGAAGGCACATCAGGTCGAACCTGAACTCTCCGACCCTCTGCGCGGAGGAGCTTTGCACGGTTCTCAGGATGTCGCGGTCGCAGCTCTACCGCCTCTTCGAACGCAATGGCGTAGCCTCTGAAATCCGAACGCAAAGGCTCCTCGCCAGCCACAGGGCGCTGTCCGACGCCGGATCACGGAAGCCCATTTACGCCATCGCGAGCGAATTTCACTTTTCTTCGCCAGAAGAGTTCTCGAAGTCATTTCGACGCGAGTTCGGCTACGCTCCCAGCGATGCGAGGGGAAAACGCCCTCCCGCTGGAAGGTCAAGCCTTGGTGGTCTGGGCGGGGCGTTTTGCGAATGGCTGGCTAACCTTCAGGTTGATTGAGACGACAGCACAGGATTTGGGACGCGATCCCATAGTGCTTTGATTCCAGACTGATAGACTTTGACCGCATGAATGGGGGCTCAATGTCAAAATCGTTTTGGATACCGATTGGCGCGGCACTTCTGATGACCTCTGCACTGCTGCCTGCCTCCGGGTGCTTTGCCGCAGACGCTCTTCCCGTCATCGCCCCAAGCCCGACTGAGCGCGATCCGGACCGTGTTACATTCGCGTTCTCGCCCTACCTCTGGATCGCGGGCATCACGGGTGACACCGCTGTGTTCGGACTTCCAGAGGTGCACAGCAGCGAAAGCTTCGGCGACATCCTAAAGGACGTCGATTTCGGCTTCATGGGAGCCGCAGAGCTGCGGTATGGCGACTTCAGCGTCCTGACGGACATTTCATACGCGCGTGTCACTTCCGACTCCGCTACGCCGCGCGGCGTGTTGGCGGACTCTGTCGACCTCAAACAGGAGACCTTCAGCGCGATGCTGGGCGTCGGCTACACCCTGATCGGCGACGAGGAGAGCAGGCTCGACGCCGTCGTAGGTGCCAAGCTCTGGTGGACGGAGACCACGATATCTTTCACCGGAGGACCGCTGGGCGGTATCTCGGGAACGGATGAAGCTACTTGGGTCGACGGCCTGGCAGGCTTCCGCGGGGTCTATTCCATCACCCCGGAAATCTATCTGACCGGGTGGGGCTATATCGGAGCGGGCGGGGCAGACCTCGACTGGGATGTCATGGCTGGCGTTGGTTACAAGTGGAAGGAGTCGATCTCCGCTGTCATCGGCTATCGAGCGCTCGGCGTCGACTACTCCAACGGCAGCCTGACAAACGACATCGTTGAACACGGGCCGATCCTCGGGGTCGTCTTTCGGTTCTGACACGTAGCCCCGCCGCCGCCGCCAGCTGTCTTCTCGATGTGGAGTTTCTTTCCGTGAACACGGGCAAAAATGGAGACGTTTGATGCGTAGACGACTTGTTGCTCTTGCTTTCGCATTCACGCTGACGACAACGTTAGGGAATGGAGGCCTGTTCTCGTGGCCAAGCACCGCCCGAGCTCAAGGCTTCACCGCCGATGAACTCCACGATCGTGCCCTCTACCGCAGGGCGGTCGAAGCAGTCATCTGGGGCATGCCCGCGGTCAACTACGACCTCATGCTGCAGGAGATGTTGACCAAGACCAAGGGCAAGCCCGGCGAGGTGATCTATTGGGGCAAGGCACTCGACTGGATGAACCAGACGCTGACGCCTAATCCCGACACGCTCTACCTGATGACGTTCTTCGATACGCGGAACGGGCCCATGGTGATCGAGGTTCCGCCAGCAAACGGCGGGTCGCTGAATGGCAACATCGTCACCGCTTGGCAGATGCCGCTCGAAGATGTCGGGCTGTTGGGCGTCGACAAGGGCGCGGGCGGCAAGTTTGTGATCTTGCCACCCGGCTATTCCGGAAAAGTGCCTGAGGGTTTCAGCGCATTGCAATCCGATACGTTCGGCGGCTACGCGCTGCTGCGCTCGAATTTGGCAAGCCACAGCGACGCCGACGTCGCGAAATCCATTGAATACGGCAAGAAGATCAAGGTCTACCCACTGGCGCAGGCAGACAACCCGCCGCCGACGATCTTCACCGATGTGAAGGATGTCCTGTTCGACTCCACGATCCGCTTCGACTCGACCTTCTTCGAGCATCTCAATCGCATTGTTCAGAACGAGCCGTGGATCGCTCGCGATGACGCGATGATCGATCCGTTGCGCACGCTCGGCATCGAGAAGGGCAAGCCTTTCAAACCGGATGCCGAAACCCGCTTCCAGCTCGATGCCGCCGCCGTAGAGGCGAAGGCCTGGCTCGACGCCAAGTACGAAGCGGGATGGACGTCCTTCTACGAAGGCACCCACTGGCGGCCCGCGGCAATTCCTGAACTGGCCAAGGCCGCGCAGGCTGGATATGCCCTGCCGGACGCCTACCCGACGGACGCGCGAGCCGTGATCTACACGCTTGGCTACATCGGTATTAAACGGCTTGGGACTGGGCAGTTCTATCTCCTCACTGCAAAGGACAAGTCTGGCGATGCTCTGGATGGCGCGCAGACGTACAAGCTGACGGTTCCGCCCAATGCTCCTGTGGACCAATACTGGTCCGTCACGGTTTACGATCGGCAGACGCACGGTTTGGTCCGAAACATGGAGCGGGCCAGCCGCGCCTCAAATGCGGCCGATGTCCAGAAAAACGCTGACGGTTCAGTCGACCTTTACTTCGGACCGCAGGCCCCAGCGGGCAAGGAGTCGAACTGGGTTCCCACCGATCCGCTACGCGAGTTCGAGCTGATGGTCCGCGTCTACGGCCCGAAGAAGGAATTCTTCGAAAAGGCATGGACCTTGCCGGACGCGGAGAAGGTTTCGGCTCGGTAGCCGGGAGGCGCGGATGACCTTAGGCACGCGGTTCGTCAAGTGGGGCCTTGGCCTCTTTCTGTTCGGAGTCTTCCTGACCTTTGGGATTGTGGCCCATTATTGCGTCGGGGCACGCTGGCCGACGGGCGAGTTGTTCATGCAGAATATCACGCTCTGGTGGGCCTGCCCGTGGACACTCTCTGTCGCCGCGGTGCAGGCGGGCGGGCTGGGTATGGTCGCGCTCGGACTGGCGCAAATGTTGGCCGCGCGCTTTTCACCGATGAGTGCCGTTCCAAATCCAGCGGCTCTCTGGCTGTGTGTCGTTGGTCTTCTTGGCGTATTCGCCGTCGGCTATCCCGGTTACTTCGTCTTCGACACCATCTGGCCCGGTTACTACTATTCGCCGATCACGATCGGCAAAAACACCTGGTTGCTCGGACAAGGGCTATTCGTGGCAGTCTACCTGGGCGGCGCAACCCTCATGTTCACGACCGTGCAACGATCACTGGACGGCGTACCTGCACAGACGGACTGACAAGACGCCTCGTCCGAGCCACCTCGCGGTGGCCATTGAAAATGGAGCAGACGATATGACATCGACACATCGCACAATCGGACTGCTGGCCCTCTTCGCCGTGGCCGCGGCCTCATGGGCTGGGCCTTCCATGGCGCAGGACTACGAGTTCAAGGGAGGCTATCCCACGGCGGCAACAGTGCAGAAAGCCGCCGATGAGACCGACCTCAACCGCGCAATCCACGCCTACCGGTTCTTCTATCCGACGGTGTCCAGTGCGGCGATCTTCCGGGAGATGAAACGGCTCGGTGTGCAGCCGAACAAGGTGTTTGGGTATATGGACACCCAGCCCCGCCACGTCGGCTTTACCTTGAACTCCGACACGCCCTACGGCGGCATGCTCCTTGATCTCAATGTCGGTCCGCTGGTCATCGAACTACCGCCTGGTCCGCTTCTGGGTGCTGTCCTCGATATCAACCAGCGCTGGGTAGCAGATATGGGCGTTCCTGGCCCGGACGGTGGCAAAGGTGGAAAGCACCTGCTTCTACCGCCCGGATACGAAGGGAATGTCCCGGATGGCTACTATGTCGCTCGGGCAACGTCGTTCCAGGTGATAGCGGGGATGCGCGCTCTGCCTGAGGCAGGCGACGTGCAAGGAGCGATCAAACGTCTCCAGACCATCAAGGTCCATCCACTGGATAGCACGATCGACTGGAAAGAGCCGACATGGATAGACCAGACGCCGATGCCGCAGGATCAGACACCGACGAAGATCGAGGACACGCTGGAATACTGGCAGATGCTCCATGACATCGTAGACGCCGAACCGCCGCTACAGGATGAGCGGACGCACTACGGCGATCTGGCTGCACTTGGCATCATCAAGGGACACCCTTTTAATCCGGACGAGCGAATGAAGGGCATTCTCGAACGGGCGGCCAAGCAGGGGTCGGCGCAGATGCGTGTCGAATCCTTTGCGGATCAGCGCCCGGACCGGATGGTGTGGCCCGACCGCCAATGGCAGTGGGCCGCATTGCGCTTCGAGAACGGGACGTGGGATACGGCGGATTATCGGGATACCCATGCCGCCGACAAATGGTTCTATCAGGCGATTGCCACGTCTCCCGCCATGTTTCGACGCGATCCCGCCGCCGGCTCCCTCTACTGGCTTGGGCTTCGCGATAAAGGCGGCGACTACCTCGACGGCGGCAAGAGTTACAAACTCAGCGTTCCGCTTCCCGTGCCCAACCGCCTCTTCTGGTCGGTGACTGTTTATGATGCCGAGACGCGCAGTCAGATACAAACCGACCAGGCAAAGGCCGCCTTGCGATCCCTGTTCGAACTCAAGGACCTCAAGGGCGAAACTGTCGATCTATATTTTGGTCCCGACGCACCTGCCGGACACGAAGGCCGCTGGATCAAGACGACGCCGGGAAAGGGTTGGTTCGTCTATTTTCGGATTTATGGTCCGCAACCCGCCGCTTTCGACGGAACCTGGAAGCCGGGTGATTTCGAGTCGTCCAAATAACCGATAGATTTGGGGCGTATTCGTCAGGAGGCATAAATGTCTGCTCAATCAACGCGGTTCTCCTGGAATGGCACCTGGAGAGGTTTGTCGCTCTCCGGGTGCCCGATGATTTTCGCCATCATCATCTCCACCCAAGCATTTGCCCAAACAGATGCTCTGCCTTTATGGAACGACACCGCAACAAAGAGGGCCATCGTCGAGTTTGTCACTAAGGCTTCAACAGAGGGCGGGGCCGACTTCGTTCCGATGGACGATCGGATCGCTGCGTTCGACATGGATGGCACCCTGACACCCGAGCATCCGATGCCGATCGCCGTCATTCCGGTCCTCGCGGACATAAAGGCGAACGTCGCAAAGAACCCATCGCTGGGCGCTCGGCCAGCCGTCGCCGCGTTGTTGAGAGGCGATCTGAAGACGGTCGTCGCGCTAGGGGAGGACGGACAGGCAGACATCATCGCTGCTGCGACGGATGGGAAAACCACGGAGGAGGTCGCGGCTAACGTCCGGCCGATGCTGGAAAAGGCCATCTCCGAGAAGTTTGGGGTCCCATACACCAAGACGACCTACAAACCGATGCGTGAACTCATTGAGCTGCTGAAGAAGAGTGGCTTCACAGTCTACATCTGCAGCGGCAGCCCGGTACTATTCACGCGAGAGATTTCCGAGGAAATGTTCGGTATTCCGCCGGAACACGTCATGGGAACCTGGCTTGAAACGAAGCTGGGCGAGCGCGATGGAAGAACCGTCCTCGTTTATACGGGTAAGATCGGCCACCTGAACGATAAGGAAGGCAAGCCCGTGACGCTCAACCTTGCTATCGGCAAACGTCCGGTCTTTGTCGGCGGCAACGAAGGTGGCCGGGGTGACATCGCTATGATGCGTTGGTCTAGGGACAGGGATGGCCCGAGCTTCCAAATCTTGATCAATCACGACGATGCTGAGCGCGAGTTCGCATACTCAGAGTCCGACAGCTACTCACTCGATGCCGCAAAACAGTTTGGATTTCATGTTGTCAGCATGACCGACGATTGGAAGGAGATCGTAGGCAAGTAGGCCCATATCTCGGAAGCATTCCGCGTCGAGGTCAGCTGAACCACACCGGATGGGAACCTGTGGCGAGAGCTTGAAGCTGTAGCGAAGGGTCACCCTCGTCGCGTCAAGAGGCTTGGTCGGTTAGACACGGGAAGCTTGTCCCGCACCGATCACCGGAGGCGTCCACCAGTCGCTCGCATCCCAGAGCAGACATCCTGCGGAGTCTACCGAACGTGACACTTGCGCCGTGCTTCTTGACAAGTTCGGCACGGACGTAGCTGCCCGTCCGGCCGCAGGCGCGACACTCGACTTCAATGATCGGATCGCGCACCTGACGGAGGGTGGAGGAAAGGTCGAGGGGTCTCTTTGGCTTTCCGGGCAACGGTAGCTCCTTGATGCTCGGCAGCGTCATTAGTCTCGCACGCCAGTAAACGCAATGCTTCCACTGGCGGCCAAATTTATTTCAATAAAGCCGGTAACTTACGACATTCGCCTACGTCTCTGATTCATCGAAACAATTTTCGATAATCCTCATATTGTGGGACCATATTCCTATCTTTGGACGTATTGACTCCTCGCTCCGAAAGGAACAGAAGAAGAACATCACCGTTTGAACGGCATGAAGTCGTCAGTCTCAACGCGATCTGAACAGGATTCGTGATCGATGTCCGCTGTCCGCGCACATGTCATTGCCGATCTTCGGGAGCGCATCAGCGCCATCGAAACGCACGCGGTAAAGAAGGCCGGATGCTTGGCGTTCGGTGTGCCGGAGATCGATGCGGTTCTTCCGGGAGGCGGACTTGCCCATGGCGCTCTCCATGAATTTGCGGGAGGCGGCGCAGGGACAGTCGACGGGGCCGCCGCGGCGTTGTTCGTTGCCGGGATTGCCACTCGAACGACGGGGCCGATCGTCTGGTGCGTGACCAGACCGGATCTGTTTTTTCCGGCTTTGGCCCAGGTCGGGCTGAAGGCGGAACGCGTGATCTTCGTCGAGACCGACAAGGAAGAGGAGGTGCTGGCGAACATGGAGGACGCCTTGGCGTTTGGCGGCTTGGGTGCTGTCGTTGGCGAGATCGTGCGGCTTCCGATGGTCGCGTCGCGTCGACTGCAGCTGGCTGCGGAGAAAACAGGAACAATGGCGCTGGCGGTCAGACGATGGCGGCGGCAGGCCGAGGCAAACGATTTCGGTCAGCCTACAGCATCGACCACACGATGGAGGGTGAGTGTCAGGCCGTCCGAAGAACTTCCGGTGCCTGGGGTCGGGCGGCCCAGGTGGCTGTTGGAGTTGATGAGATCGCGTGCGGGCCAGTGTGCTGAGTTTGAAATTGGAGCCTGCGATGACACGGGTCGTATCCATATATCTGGCGGATCTGGCGACCGATCGAATACGTCGGGCCGATCCGTCCATTCCGCCTGACCAGGCGATTGCCGTGATTGCCAGGTCGGGATCAAAGCGCTGGGTGTCGGCCGCCGATGCCGCCGCGCGGAAGGCTGGCGTCCGCGTCGGAATGCAGGCTGCCAAAGCGCAGGCGCTGTTCCGAGGCCTCACGATGATTGACGCGGATCCTGTTGCAGATGCGGCAGCACTCGAGCGGATCACCTACTGGGCGCTGACCCAATATTCGCCGATCGTTGCTGTCGACGGTCTCGACGGGATCGTTATGGACACAGAAGGCGCCGACCACCTGCAGGGCGGCGAGGAGCCGATGCTGGCTCGGATCGCCAACCAATTCCGAGCCAAGGGCCTGACGGCGAGGGTCGCCATCGCCGACACATGGGGTGCTGCAAATGCCTGCGCTCGAGCCATCACCCGCGAGACCGTCATCGTTCCGCGAGGCGAGACTGTCCGAGCCGTCGAGAAGCTGCCGCTATCTCTCTTGCGGCTACCGGACAAGATCGTCGGCGATCTGAGGATGCTTGGCTTCAAGAACATCGGCGAGCTCGCGAATACGCCTCGGGCACCGCTGACGCTTCGCTTTGGGCCAGAAGTCGGTCGCCGCCTCGACCAGATGTTCGGCCGCAAGCCGGAGCCGATAGAACCCATTCGCACCGCCGACATCGTTGAGGTCAGCCGGGCATTCGCAGAGCCTATTGGTGCCGCGGAGACGATCAACAAATACGTCGCTCGATTGGTCACCCAGTTGGTGGAAGAGCTTCAGAAGAAGGGCCTCGGCGTCCGGCGCACCGACCTCCTCATCGAGAAGGTCGACGGCACCCGGCAAGCCATAAGAGCTGGGACCGCAAAGCCTGCGCGTGATGTCGCGTGGCTCACCAAGCTCTTCAAGGACAGAACCGAGAACATCGAGCCGGGATATGGCATCGAAAGGATAACGCTGGTCGCTGTCATGGTGGAGTCGCTCGAGGAGACGCAGAAGGCGTCAGCCCTGGTCGAAGAAGAAGTCATCGACGTAACGCCCCTGATCGACATCTTCGGCAACCGCGGAGCGCGCGTCTACCGCGTGGCCCCTGTTGCCTCCGACGTTCCGGAGCGGTCGGTGAAGAGGATCGGCGCCGCGACGGACACGGAAGAGGGATCGTGGATCAATCACTGGCGTCGTCCTGTCCGCCTATTGGCTAGACCGGAACAGGTCGATGTCATGGCGCTGATGCCTGACCATCCGCCTGCCTGGATAATGTGGCGTGGAAAACGTCGCAAGGTGAAGGCCGCGGACGGTCCTGAACGCATTTTCGGCGAATGGTGGGAACGCACTTCAGAGATGGCGGCAGTCCGCGACTATTTCGTGATCGAAGACGAGGCGGGCGAGCGGTTGTGGGTCTACAGATCCGGTGACGGGATCGATCCTGAAACGGGAAACCATCGCTGGTTCATGCACGGGATCTTCGGCTGATGCGGTACGCGGAGCTTCAAGTCACCAGCCACTTCAGCTTCCTGCGCGGTGCGAGTTCCGCGCAGGAGCTGTTCGAGACCGCCAAGCTGTTAGGCATCGAAGCCGTAGGTGTGGTCGACCGGAACTCGCTCGCCGGGATTATCCGCGCCCTGGAAGCCTCTCGATCCACGGGTATCCGCCTCGTCGTAGGCTGTCGATTGGATCTCCAGGACGGCATGTCCATCCTCGTCTATCCGACCGACCGTGCCGCCTATTCCCGTCTCACGCGCCTGATCACGTTGGGGAAGAGCAGGGGCGGGAAAAATCACTGCATCCTGCATCTGGACGATGTTGCTCTCTACGCAGAAGGCATGCTCGGGATCCTCGTGCCGGATCTCCCGGACGAAACCTGTGCCGTCCAACTCAGGAAGATGTCGGAGATCTTTGGCGACCGCGCTTACCTGTCGCTCTGCCTTCGTCGCCGCCCGAACGACCAGATGCGCCTCCACGAACTCTCCAACATGGCCACGAAGTTCAGGGTGAGGACAGTCGTCACCAACGATGTGCTCTTCCACGAGCCGGGCAGGCGGCAGCTTCAGGACATCGTCACCTGCATCCGCAACAAGACGACCATCGACGAGGTCGGGTTTGAACGCGAGCGCCACGCGGACAGATATCTGAAGCCTCCCGAGGAGATGGAGCGCCTGTTTCCTCGCTACGCTGAAGCACTCCGGCGAACGATGGAGATCGTCGATCGCTGCAAGTTTTCGCTCGAGGAGCTCACCTATCAATATCCGGAGGAGGCTATCGTGCCGGGGAAGAGCGCGCAGGAATCCCTTGAGCACTACCTGTGGGAATGCGTGCCGAACCGATATCCCGAAGGCTTGCCGCCGGATGTACTGAAGACCGTCCGGCACGAGCTCGACCTCATCCAGAAGATGAAGTATGCGCCATACTTCTTGACCGTCTTCAGCATCGTCAAGTTCGCGCGCAGTCAGGGAATTCTATGCCAAGGCCGCGGATCCGCCGCGAATTCGGCGGTGTGCTACATCCTCGGCATCACGAGCATCGACCCGTCGACCAACGATCTTCTTTTCGAGCGTTTCGTTTCCCAGGAGCGTGACGAGCCGCCGGACATCGACGTCGACTTCGAGCACGAGCGCCGCGAGGAGGTCATTCAGTGGATCTACAAGACTTACACTCGCGAGAAGGCGGCACTATGCGCAACCGTGACACGCTACCGCGCCAAGGGAGCGATCCGCGATGTGGGTAAGGCACTCGGGCTCCCGGAAGACGTGATCAAGGCTCTGTCCAGTGGCATGTGGTCGTGGTCCGAGGAGGTCAGCGACCGGAACGTCCGCGAGCTGAACCTCAATCCCGAGGACCGCCGTCTCGTCCTGACATTGAAGCTTGCGCAACAGCTCATGGGAGCGCCGCGCCACCTCGGCCAGCATCCGGGCGGCTTCGTCCTGACGCATGATCGCCTGGACGATCTAGTGCCCATCGAGCCTGCGAGCATGGCCGATCGGCAGATCATCGAGTGGGACAAGGACGACGTCGAGGCGTTGAAGTTCATGAAGGTGGACGTGCTGGCGTTGGGTATGCTCACCTGCATGAGCAAGGCCTTCGATCTGATCCGCGAGCACAAGGACGAGGATCTCGACCTCGCCGCCATCAAGCAGGAAGATGCGGCGACCTATGCGATGATCCGAAAGGCGGACACCCTCGGGACGTTCCAGATCGAGAGCCGCGCACAGATGTCCATGCTGCCGCGCCTGAAGCCGAAGACGTTTTATGACCTCGTGATCCAGGTCGCGATCGTCAGGCCCGGCCCGATTCAAGGGAATATGGTTCACCCTTATTTGCGCCGGCGCGAAGGAAAGGAAAAGGAGGAGTACCCGACGCCCGAGCTGGAGGCCGTCCTCAAGAAGACGCTGGGTGTCCCGCTGTTTCAGGAATCCGCAATGCGTGTGGCGATGGTCTGCGCGGGCTTCAGCGGTGGCGAGGCGGACCAGCTCCGCAAGTCGATGGCCACCTTCAAGTTCACGGGCGGCGTCTCCCGGTTCAAGGACAAGCTGGTGAGTGGGATGGTGAAGAACGGCTACACGCCGGAATTTGCGGAGAAGACCTTCTCCCAGCTCGAGGGCTTCGGCAGTTACGGCTTTCCGGAAAGTCACGCGGCATCCTTCGCACTCATCGCCTACGCTTCGAACTACATCAAATGTCACTTTCCCGACGTGTTCTGCGCCGCCCTGCTGAATTCCCAACCAATGGGCTTTTACGCTCCGGCGCAGATCGTCGGCGACGCCCGCAATCACGGGGTCGAAGTCAGGCCGATCTGCGTCAACCGATCGCGATGGGACTGCACGCTGGAGCGCATCGGCAATACCGACCGACACGCCGTCAGGCTCGGGATGCGGCTGATAAAGGGGCTTCCCGTCGCCGATGTCGCAAGGATCGTCGCTGCACGCATGAACAGGGACTTCGAAAGCGTCGACGACATGTGGAGGCGGTCGAACGTTCCGACCGAAGCCCTCGTCCAGCTCGCCGAGGCCGATGCCTTTCGACCTTCTTTCGGACACCAGCGACGCGATGCCCTGTGGGCTATCAAAGCACTTCGCGACGAGCCACTGCCGCTGTTTGCGGCAGCTGCCGAGCGGGAGGAGAGGGTTATCGTCGAGCAGCAGGAACCTGCAGTCGAGCTTCGGCAGATGACCGACGGTCACAACGTAGTCGAGGACTACGGCCACGTCGGGCTGACCCTGCGAGAGCATCCGGTCGCATTCCTCCGCCGCGACTTGGAAAAGCGGAGCATCGTGACCTGTGCCGAGGCCATGAACGGCCGAGATGGGAGGTGGCTGATGACAGCAGGATTGGTTCTCGTCCGCCAGAAACCGGGCAGCGCCAAGGGCGTCATGTTCATCACCATCGAGGATGAAACCGGACCAGCGAACGTCGTTGTGTGGCCTTCGTTGTTCGAGAAGCGGCGCCGGGTAGTTTTGGGATCGAGCATGATGGCCATCAACGGCAAGATTCAACGCGAGGGCGATGTCGTCCACCTCGTTGCGCAGCAGCTATTCGATCTATCGGGAGACCTGTCCGCACTGGCTGATCTCGATATAGACGTCCGGATCCCGACGGGCAGGGGAGACGAGTTCGCGCATGGGGCGTCCGGAAGCCCGGATTCACGGGATCGACCGCGGCCAGTGCTGGAGGCGAGGGACATCTTCGTCCGGGATTTGCACATCGATACGCTCAAGATTAGGAGCCGGAATTTCCACTAGCCTTGGTATCTGCCTGTGACGCACGTGGAAATCGATCTGCTAGGCGCAGCATTGATTATTCAGCAGCGCTTGCGGCCATTTCATCCTCGGGGTCCACATCATTAAACGACAGTGGCTGCTTCGGCACAGATTCGTTGAAGGCACCCTCAATGTAAAATGTGCGATGCCTGGGATTCAAAAGAACGTTGTTTGGCAGGTTGTCGAATAGCGTAAAGAACTCAATATACTCTTTAAATCGCTCGCCATCGTGCGTCAGGCCATTGTAAAAAAGCATAGACATTTCGAAGTCGGAAATCTGCGCCCGTAGTATTCGGATGTATTTTGTTTTCGAAACGGCTTTGCTTTGCTTCACGAAGCGGATGAGATTGTACAGAAATCGATAGTAGTGTGCCAAATCCTTTTGGAACGTCTCCCATACTTTCGACTCATAGGCATGGAGTGCACGCTGGCGCTCTTCAACCATATCGACTCTGTCGTACTCTGCTTTCATCACGTCAAAGTAATATTTAAAGCATTCACGACCGCGTAACGTTCCCTTCGTTTGTCCCTTCCATATGTCAATCGAGTTTACGATTGAATTGTGATAGTTGAGCATCTGAAAGAACGTATTCTCGAACTGTTGCTTTTCAGCACGAGTTCGATCTTGGATGCGCTCGATTTTCAGGCTGCGGGCGTCATCCTTAGCCGAGTGTATTTCCCGCTGCTGAAGGACAATTGTCAGTAGCAAAGCGATAAAGCTGAGGAACGTCAGGATCGGATTCAGTGTTCCGCCGAGAAAGTCACCGAGTGTGCCGAGGTTTTTGCCTTCCCACTCTGTATGCAATCCAAACACAGTTGCCGCACCGATAAGGATAAAGGCGACGATGAAGAGGAAGGTGAAGATGTGGCGGGAGTCGCCGCTTGCAGGTTGAACTATGCGGTCAACGGCGGTCGATGCCCAGAATGTTCCGCTCACGGCAAGCATCAAGATGGCGACTGCCGCATAATACTCATACCGAAAATTGGCGACTTGATCGCGTAATAAAAATGCCCCGATGGCTACGACCGCCATCGCAACCAACCACAGAACAAACCTCATCGGAATCTCCCCATACCCAATCCCATCATATGAATGGGAAAGGACCTGTCGAGGTCTTTCCTACTAGGACGGAAAGCTAACTATGCGGGTCCAACATTGGGTTGGCTTACGTGGCCTCAGCGCCTAGCCGCAATACCTACGCTAGATCTCAATGCTACTTTGATGCGAGCGCTCGAAAAGCGATTGCAATCAACACCCCATTCGGCAAACTCTCCACGAAGCGGGGGAGAATCATCTTGAAGATCAAAAGTTCGCACGGTGGCGGCAACTGGCTCTCGGTCAGTGCTGCTGCCGACGACGGACCCGACGCGGGTTTGGCCGACATTCGGCGTGTGCTTTCGGCAGCAGTCAGGGCGCAGAATCTGATTGTCCTCACCGGGCTTGGTACGTCGCTCTGCGTGACCGAGAACGGCGCAAGGGCGGCTCCGACTATGGCGCAGCTTCTGGACGGCCTCAAAGCCGCATTTGCCGAAATCGACAAAGCCAAGAATGCGGAAGCGGGCACGAGGTGGAAGACGTTTGCCAGCTTGGCAAACGTCGCGGAAGATACGCAGGATCTCGAGCACTTGATGTCAAGGGCGACGCTGGCCGTAGAGTTCTTGCAGAAAGACACGGCTGCGGCTCTCAAAGAACTGCTGACCGTTGCAGAGAGCGTGATCAGGCAGAAGGTCGATTTCCTCAAGGGTTCGACCTTGCTTCCAGTTCACGAAGCCTTCCTTCGACGCGTCGCCAGGCGCTCGGCTCGAAGGGCTCGTACCAAGATATTCACAACGAACTACGACCTCTGTTTCGAGCGGGCGGCCCGTCTAACAGGCTTCGTTGTCGTCGATGGATTTGCCTTCGGCAGCGACGACGTCTTCGACCCCGCGCAATTCACCTACGACGTTGTGCGTCGATCAGTGGGGGAAGAGAAGTCCGACTTCATCGAGAACCTGTTTCACCTTTACAAGCTCCATGGATCGATCGATTGGGAATTGAATGAAAAGTCGGGCCACGTTTCAAGGAGGCCCGGCAGCGTTTCCCCGCTTCTGATCTATCCGCGCTCCAACAAGTACGAAATGGCCTTCAGCCAGCCTTACATTGAGATGATGGGCGCACTTCAAGGCGGGCTGCGCGCGTCGAATACGACCTTGCTGGTGATAGGATTCGGGTTCAACGACAAGCACATTGCCGAGCCCATCCTCGCTGCCATCCGGGCCAATCTCTCACTCAATGTGATTGTCGTGAATCCGGACATCGAAGAAGCCAGCGGTGCTGATGGCAACGCGTATCTCGCTGCCATTTCGTCGCTCATCGACGGTGGTGATGCTAGGCTCGCACTCATTGCGGCCAAGTTCGAGGAAGTTGTTCCCGTCGTCCCCGACGTGATCGCTGAAACGGAACTCGAACGTCACGCTGAACGGGTCCGAGCGATCGGCAACCTCAATGGCTGACGGGCTCCCGACCTATCCATTCGAACGGTCTCGATACCTCGGCTCCGTCGCCCGCGTAAGTCCATTGGGAGTGCGGGTAAATTTCCCATTCGCGACCGAAGTCGCGCCGTCTCAATACGCAGGACACCGCGTAACTCGGGGACAGGTTGGCGAGTTCGTCGTGATTGAATCCTTCGGAAGCGCAATCATTGGCCGGATCACCGAGATCCAGCTTCCCGACCGCGACAGGCTTTCCGTCGAGCCGGAACGAACCGACGGCGACGAGGTGCCAAACCCTATCGGCAACATCCGCCTTCTCGGATCGGTCGACCTAAATACGTACCGCTCGAGCCGGGGGATCGGTGAGGCGCCACGTGTCGGCGACTACGTCTATCTCGCGCATCCGGATTTCATCCGCCACGCTATCATCTCGACGCAGGGTGGCCAACGCGACCTGGTGGACCTTGGACATCTCAGCGGCGCACCTGAAACACGGCTGGCGCTTCCACCTATCTCAATCTTCGGTCGGCACTGTGCGGTGCTTGGCTCAACAGGCGGCGGCAAGAGCTGGTCCACGGCGCGGCTCGTCGAAGAAATAGCTGCTCGAAAAGGAAAGGTGATCCTCCTCGATCCGACAGGCGAGTACCATACGCTGAAGGATGGTGTGCGACACGTTCATCTCGGCGGCGTCCGTGACGGCGCAGACGATAAGAGGGAATTTGTCTCCTTTCCATACTTCCACTTGAGCGAGATGGACCTGTTCGCCTTTCTGCAACCCAGTCCCGGGATCCAGGCTCCCAAGCTGAGAGATGCGATCCAGAGCCTGAAGCTCGTGGAGATAGAGCCCGGTCTGCTGGAGGAGGGCTCTCAGATCCTGCTGAAAGAGGGTCGTCCAAAGAAGGAAATCAACCGCGCCATCGTCACCCACGATCGGGCGCTGCATGCCGAATCCGCCTACTTCGATGTTCGCCATCTCGTCGAGCAGGTATTCGCCGAATGTGTCCAGCCGATCGGGGAGAAGAACCATTGGGGCAACCGTCATCAGTTCTCCTTCGACAGTTGCGTGACCCTGTGCATGCGGATCACAACGCATCAGAAATCTCAGCATCTCGCACCGATTTTTTCACCGCCCAAGTACATGACTGATCTGACCAAGGTCATCGAGGAATTCCTTGCCGACGACAAGGTCGGGGTTCTGCGCGTCTCGATGCGCTACTTGGCGTTCGAACACAACACCCGGGAGCTAGTGGTGAATGCGATCGGCCGCTACCTGCTCGGAAGGGCCAGGGCGGCTCGCTTCCAGAAGGTTCCGCTTGTCGTGGCGATCGACGAGGCCCATCAGTTTCTCAGTAAGAGCGTAGGGGACGACAATAATCGGATCTACCTCGATGCATTTGGCGTGATTGCCAAGGAAGGTCGGAAGTACGGCCTCACCTGCCTCCTGGCCACGCAGCGCCCCCGAGACATACCGGAAGACGTGCTCTCCCAGATGGGTATGTTTGTCGTGCATCGCCTCATCAACGAGCGTGACCAAGCTGTCGTGATCAACGCGAGCGGTGCCCTAGATGGCCCGACGGCATCTTTCCTTCCCAACCTGCGGGACGGGGAAGCCCTTATTGTAGGTGCCGATGCCATCATGCCTCTCCCAATAATGATGGATCCACCGGCATGCCCTCCGAGGCTGGAAGATAACGTGGAAGCGACTTGGATGCGGCCGAAATGAACATCAACCTGACCGTACAATGTGACGAGTGTTCGAACATCACCAACTGCCGTTGCGGCATGAGCAATCGCGATTACCAGCCGCTGAAGTTCACGTGCAGAAGCTGCGGTAACGCGATCGGCATCAACTTTGACGTCAAAGACGGGGACAGCCTTGATACTATGGCCCTGGCCGCAATGCTGTCGGCAAAGAACAAGCGCAAGCCGCCGAAGTTGAACCAAGGGGTCAAGCGCCGAGTGACTGGCGCAACGGAGGTTGTTCGCGAACAACCCTTCAATCCGGAAACCGACTTCGTCGACCTCCATTTGGATTTCCCGGTCGTGTTCGGCAAGTACGTGATGGGCAACACACCTTACATGCAGGCAAGCATGCGTTCCGGTGCAGAGAAGGCAGCATTCCATCGCGACCGACTCGGTCTGATTAACGCGCAGTACAAAAAGTACCCGCAGGTCATAAAGCTGATCGGAATGTACAATAATGGCTTCCATGGGCCATTTGCGGAGCTTGCCCGGAAAACTTTCAAAGTGGAGATCAAGAGCAAGCGCCTAGAGGACATCAATGCTGCGCTCTACCGAGTAGTGAGCCACTTCGTGCTTCCTTTCACGCTGCCTGACACTAGCCAGGGCGTCTCCAGGAAGTTCACGGACACAATGATGGATCTGCTCCAGAACAAGAAGCAGGAGATGGGCGCCTTTCTGCAGAAACTGTCCGATACCGAGTATCTGGCTCATCTTCAGCGAGACTGCCTGAAGATCTACAAGCCGATCTTCCACGCAGAGCTTCCGCTTCGGCCCGCACTTTTTCTCGATCTCGACATGAGTTACGTCGAAGGCGAGGTGCCCATGCGCGTGAGCACGAACGACTTCGAAGAATACAAGGAAGTTTACAAGGACATGGCGGAAATCCTCAGTCGCCAACTCGTTCTCGTCGCAGGGTTGAACAACGTGCTCAAGCGGGGAGACCATGATGCCTTTGCGCGTGGCGTGTGGGTAACTGCGAAGGGGAAGGATCAGGCGCCCGAAAATCTCGAGGCATACGCTGACGTCCCGCTAGGAAACAAGCCGCGCTTCCTCGATGACTCCTGGTTCGACCTCGATCCTGTTGCGCACGATAACAAGCTTAGGAACGGAATTGCCCATGCGAAGATCGATTACAATGAGGTGACTCAGAAGATCACCTACTATCCCAAGCTCGAAGGCATGGAGCGAGCCAGCAAGGAGGAGATCTTCCTGTTGGACTACATGCGACGGATGCTGGCGCTCTTTCGTGAAGTGCATAGGCTCCATCACCTCATCAAGTGCCTGAACTACGCCATCTTGCTCGAGCCCGGAGCCAGCTTGGTCAAGAAGACGCAATAAGCAACGTGTTGAGCCGACCTTTGCTCACTCCTGCGTCGATGCCCTTGCTGCTTCGATTGTCCATCCGGTACCTCTTCTGGCTGGACGATGGCGCTGTTCCATATCCCTGTGCCCTGACCGATGAGATAACTGGCCTATTCCTTGGCAATTTTAGGGAATTTGACGGCGATCAGGAGCATTCCATACATCCTAAACAGCAAGCCGCACCGCTCAAATGTCACTGCGGCAAGGGAACTTTCACCAAACAATGATCTACACCGATTTCGACGCAACCGTGGACTATGCTCCTGATTTCAGCTTCAACAATCGGAAGCATTTCTTCAAATACATGAGTACGCAGACAGCGAAGATCGTTGTCAACGCCGGAACCCTTAGGTGGTCACGCAGCGCGATGCTGAACGATCCCTTCGACATGAATTTCGACCTGCCACTCAAGCCGAACAGGGATGCTATAAAAACAGCCGCGCTGAAGGCGTGCTGGAAGCAATTTGTGTCCGACACCGTGCCCGAGGATTCGACGCTCCACCCGGTGTTCGAGTGGACAAGATCGATCCCCGCTGATCAGAGGGAGCGTGCGTTCAAGACCCAGCTTCCAATTTCGATCGACGGGTGGCTCGACACCATGCAGATGTCGCTGCCGAGTATGCACGTGGACGCTGCACCTCTCTTGCGGGACTTGAAGATACTTAGCCTAACAGTTCGCCCTGATATCCCGACGATGTGGGCGCACTATGCTGACTCCTATCGCGGGGTAGTCTTGAGGTTCAAAAGTGCTGACAAGAAGTCGCCGTTCTTCATGGCAAAGCCAGTCGATTACGTGAGCGAGTTGCCCGATTTGTTCACGGACGAGGAGCTTATCGACCACATAACGGCGAGGAAGCTGATCACATCGAGGATGGCAGTCGACAAGATCATCTACACCAAGTCGATTCACTGGTCCTATGAGCAGGAATGGCGGATCAGTTTGGGTTCGGGTCGCGATAAAGACAAGCTATACGAGGACCAGTTCTTTGGCATGGAGGAGTTGGATGGGATCATCTTCGGACTTGGCACTACCGAAGATGATCGTGAGATACTGTCGATGCTCGCCAGAAAACATGAGCCTATGCAATTGATGCAACTGAAGCGGGACCGGGGCAGGTTTGGCCTCTATATCGAGAACCTTTGAAATCGACCTCGTGGTCGCGACATTGGAGGTTTGAACTGATGGGGTGGATGCCTGCCGGACGGGGGCATCCACCCCATCAGTTTAGAGTCTCATGTCAGAAGACATCGATCCCGTCTCCGTCGAGCCATGCTGGGATCTGAACGGCAACTGCGTCAGAATGCCTGGAGAACGTAGCTCTGATGTTGGAGAGGCTATTGAAGACAGCCCAAAGCAGTTTCTTGCGCTTCTCGTCGAACTCGGACGAATATGTATCTTTGCTGAAGCCGTGAGCTGGCTTCTGTCTAAGACGCCTTACCTCGCGCAGCGGTTCGATGACGACCTCTCGGAACGCCTGAGGATCCCACCAGGATACCTCTGTCCCCAACCACTCTTCCAGTAGGGTAAGCGTGCCTTTGCGCGACACTACGACCTTGCCATCCCTTCGTTCGGTTTCGCGTTCCAACGCGACCTTGCCTTCGAAGAACCGAACGTCGATTGAATCCGACAACATCTTGTCCAGGGCCATCACGAATCTGTTAAAATTCTCCCTGGTCGGACGAAGGAACGACGTAAGGTCAATCGGAACGTCTCCCACCGGCAGATCGCGAAATAGACTGCTCCCCCATATCGCCTTGCTGAGTTCCCGGATCAGGCGCATCTCCTCGACAATCGCGTTGCGGATTGATCGATTTGACCAAAAGTTCCCCTCGATGCTGGATCGGAAGTAGGGCTCGGACATTCTAATATCGCCGTCGGCCGTGTAGCTGTTCCAGTATTGCTGATGCTGGGGCGTCAGTGTTGCCAGATAGCGGAGGAATGCCACGACGAATGGTCGACGGTCCGGGGCAAAGCCCAATCCGAAGCTTTTGAGGTAGATCTTGTCTCGGTCGGGATGATGATTGTCTGCATGCGCTTCCTCGCCAATCGACATCCGGCCCATATAGTCGGCGAAATGAATCACATACCGGGGGTCGTTCACGTAGCGCTCAAGAACGCCCAATTCGAAGGCCCTGTAACCCAGTTGGGGCGCTGCTAGAAGCAAATCCTGGGTGAATGGGCGGTCCTGCCAAAGCGACACATCGGTTCGGGACTTCACCACATCGGCTGTCGGATACAGGCACGTGCCTGCCAAAGGTTCGGTTTTCAACATCTGGAGCTGCTCCACGACGGGGCGATCGGGGAAACGCTTGATATGCATATTCTCTGCTTGGCTGCTAAACACCGCAGTGATCTGTCCGCTCCCCACTATGTCCCCCAGCGCATCCCTTAATGCTTGCTCGTCTTGGACAGCCTCTAGTAGAAGTGATGCTGGAGTTCCATTGAATCCGTCGCGCTCCGCGCTTGCGATGAAGGAGTCGGCGATGAACTGGACTAGCGCGTCGCGCATGTGGCCTCATGTCGAATCGATTTGCGGGACGGGAGCCGAGCTTTCCTCATGCTGCGACGAGTTGCAACTTGGTAGTTTGCTCAATGAGTGGAACTCTGGCCGATGCCACCGTGGCCGATGATATGCGATGGCCAAACCAGTGGAATTCCTGCCGCTGTCCTGGGGCGGACGCGTTTGACTGTGCTAAACACTCTACGGGAGATCCTCGATTCCGGTCTAATGCCGGATCTCAAAGACAGGCAGGTGAAATGGCTCATTCGATTGACAACGTGTTTGACGGGGCGGGTCGCACGCGTCGCATGCCGAAATCGAATCCATTGGACGTGCTGCAGCGCGTATGGGCCTACCCGGATTTCCGGGGAATGCAAAGCGACGTAGTCCGGAACGTCATCGCTGGCATCGACACTCTCGTCCTCTTTCCAACGGGGAAGGGGAAATCGCTGTGCTACCAGCTTCCGGCCTTGTGTCTCGACGGCACGGCGATAGTGGTTTCGCCTCTGGTTGCTTTGATGCGTGATCAGGTTGAGGAGTTGCGGGAGTTAGGGGTCTGTGCGGGCGCTCTATGGTCCGAGCAGTCTTCGGACGACGCCATCGACGTGAAGCGGCAGCTTCGTTCGGGAGACCTGAAGCTCCTCTATGTCACGCCTGAGCGGATTGCGACGGGTAGCCTGGATTCGATGCTCGGCAATGGAGGGATTTCCCTGATTGCCGTCGACGAAGCGCATTGCATCAGTGCCTGGGGGAACAATTTCCGAAAGGATTACCTAGCTCTAGGTCGGCTGAAGGAGATGTACCCCAGCGTGCCGATCGTGGCGCTCACCGCTACCGCCGATCCGAGAACGCAGCAGGACATCGTCAACCTGCTCAACCTCGTCGCCCCCGAGATTTTCATCGACAGCTTCGACAGGAAGAACATCAGCTACGAGATCGTCCCCCGCAGCAATCCTCGGACTCAGCTTCTCGATTTCTTGCGGCGCCACGAGGGCGAGAGCGGCATTGTCTACTGCTTGTCCCGAAAGAAGGTCGAGGAGACTGCGGAATGGCTCAATGAAAATGGGATCCGCGCAAGGCATTACCATGCAAAGCTAGATCCGGCCGTGAAGACCGCCAATCAGGATGCCTTCCGTATGGAGGAGGGATTGTGCCTAGTGGCGACAGTCGCGTTCGGCATGGGAATCAACAAACCCAATGTCCGCTATGTCGCCCACCTTGATCTTCCGTCTTCGGTAGAGAGCTATTATCAGGAGACGGGCAGGGCAGGGCGCGACGGTTTGCCTTCGGAGGCATTCATGGTCTACGGAATGCAGGATATCGTCCAACGCGGGCGGATGATCGACGAAGGCGATTCAAGCGACCAGGTTAAACGGATCGAACGCGCCAAGCTAAACGCTCTGGTCGGCATATGTGAAACCACAGCGTGTCGTCGGCGATCAATACTTGGACATTTCGGTGAGGAACATCCAGGGCAGTGCGGAAACTGTGACACCTGCACGAAGCCGATCGAGACCTGGGATGGCACTGACGCGGCGATCAAAGGTCTGGCCGCGATCTACAGGACCGGAGAGCGCTTTGGGGTGGGTCATGTCATTGACGTCCTGATTGGGAAGGTGACCGAGAAAACGAAAAGGTTTGGACACGTAGAGCTTGCCGTGTTCGGTGCTGGAAAGGAGTTCAGCGCGGGATCTTGGCAATCGATATACCGCCAGCTCCTCACGTTGAACCTAATCAGGATTGAACACGACGAGTACGGCGCCATGAAGCTGCAGGAGGCCGCCGCAGCGGTCTTCAAGAAGGAGCGCGTGGTGACGCTTCGACGGGATCGCTTGGTAACCCGGAGCACGCGAGCGCGCGGCGACACTTCAAACTCTCTATCCCGCTCAGGACTTTCTGCCGAGGATCGCGAAGTCTTCGAGGTTCTTCGCCAGGAGCGACTTGAGCTATCCAGGGAGCTAGGCGTGGCCCCCTACGTCGTCTTTCCGGACACGACCTTGATAGCCCTCGCCACGCGTCGTCCTGAGGTTTTGGAAGAGATGCTGGAGATATCTGGAATAGGGCAGACAAAACTGGAGCGCTATGGTTCGAGATTTCTCAGAGCCCTGCATTCAGCGATCCATTAAATACTGTCGATCAAAACTGCGCTGATCGGGGGATGACATGGAGCGTAAAGCCCGACGTCTTCGTCCGCGACTTAGCGATGTCTCACTCTGGCGGATTGACGAGCGTCCAGCCTTCCGAGCGAATATGACGAAACTCTGGCTGGTTTCGGAGTGCCGAACGGATTAGGTCGACCGGATTGACGGTCTGCAGCAAAAGACCTTTGGCCTCCATGCGCTCTTTCAAATCGAGCTGCATGATGGGCTTGCCGGCTTCCCGGAGAATCACCTTGGCGAGTTGCCTGATCTGTTCGGATTGCTTGCCGGGCCGCCCGGGTTGGGCAGTGGGATACTTTTCCAGTGAGAGCGGTTTTGCCGCAGGCCGAAACTGACGCATTTCCTCGAGCATGGTCCGCAGGTTCTCTGCACGCTTCTTGCCGAGAGCGATCTCGGCCTCCCTTTCGACGAGGAAGGCCCTCCATTCTGCAAGTTCGGATTCTCTCTCCAGAATTTGCTTTTCCAGCATGTCGAGAGTGATCGCGAGCTGGTCGGCGGCAGGATCGGACAAGGAATAAATCTCCAGTAAAAATCCGAATAGTATGGGAGCCTTACTACTTGTGAGTAGGAGGACTCCTTGTTAGGTTGCTCCTCGAGAAAACGATTCGGGCGAGTCCCCTGGAAAAGCACCCGCCCGAATATGCAACCCAGCCATTGAGAAAGGGCAGGCATGAGCCATTGGTAAAGTAATATTCTCCATTTCGCCAGCGATTTTTCTATGCAACCAAGGCACTCCCGTGCCTTGCAGCTAAGTATCGATTATTGCTGCGATTTCCCAACTAACTTTGCGATGACGACGCCAGGAGCGGACGAAGAGAACTCGTGCCTTGATTGAGCCGAGTGCCTCTTTGTCATCCTAGGAGCCGAATCAGTGCGCTCTCCGAATGGTGCGCCCGAGCCTTGGTATTCCTCGTCGTCCTGACACTCCCAATGCATGGTGCCTGGGAGGTTGCTAACCTGTGACAATTTGGAGAAAGCATGGAGCCGAACCCCTGTGAACTAGGCGGAAGTCGCTATCCGTTCCGCCTAATCGCCCAGTACTTCCACGTGCAGAGCTGCCGGCAAACACAGTTGCGTTGCCACTTAAGACGCATGGCAGTTATCAGACTGGCAGCGTTGCGTGTAATGGGACCTCTAAGCGGTAATTTGAACTATTTCCGACACGGTTCCCGCAGCCGTTCTTGCCAGCCTCTTTCAAGATGCCTTCGCTCCTCCACTAAGGAGCGAACCCTATGATAATCGACTTTGAATCCGGCAGAATCCCAAAGCAGCTCGCGAGGAAGCTCCAGCGAATAGTCGAGGAATGGGGAGACACCCTAAAGTATACCCATGCCTTGATTATCGTCTCGAGGATGTTCGGGCATGAGAACTATAGTGCGTTGGACGGTCGTCTTGGTCTGGCTGATCCATCGATCCCCGACGGCGAAGCTTGCGCCGCAGAAAGGGAAAAGCGCTACCACCAGTACGTTCGAGTCCTCTCGGAAAATGACTTCTCTCTTGAGGAAGCCGAGATTGTTGTCAATACGGTTTACTGCGGGAAATGGTGGCGGTTCAACACCGAACGACCAAGTAATCAACCTCAGGAACCGCATATCCAGGCCGTCGGTGAGCCAATTGAGTTTCGAGACGAGGGTGTGGTGAAACGGTTGCGTCGCGTTCTGAAGGCATCGATCAAGGAGACAGGCGTAGATCCTGGCGTGGGAGTGAGGCATCTTATGGCGAAGATGTTTGGTCACCAGACCTTCGATGCCATGATAGCGAGTGCGGCGAAAGGAAATCCTTCCGTTCCGGATTACCAACTATCGCCGGAGGCCCTTGATCGACGCGTCATAGGATATCTCTCAATCCTTGAAGCTGTAGGATTCGGTCGGGAGAGCGCTATGAAAATTCTCCGGAAAGGGGAAGGCGGCTGGCTCGGGATCGAGGAAAATGAGTGGGAGGCATTGCGTCAAAGTCGCCGTGCCGACCGGTTGGAGCATGGCTGGCGACCGAGATGGCGTCCAAGGCGACTTGTTACGGAAGAAGAAGGTCCGTCGCCAGCTGGAAGTGGTGGCGCGAGTCCAATCCCTGACCGCCGCGTTGAGCACGGTCATCCTCGTGCACAGCTCTTGGCCGCCCCTATCTCTGGAACTGATGGAACGCCGGTGAACATCGCAAGAATAGGGCCCATAAAGTCGCTCGCCCGATCGATCGAGGAACTCCAAAAGCAGGATTCGCAGCCTGCCACCGAGCTCGTCGAGCGCGTGTCCTTCTTGAAATCGGTCAAAAAACGGCGGGAACGCGAACTAGACGAAAGGCTCCACGCAGGATTCGTCGAGGGGGATGCTCCCCCTCGAAGACTTCTCAACGTGCCGAAAAGGCCGAGGCCGGCTGCGGACCTCGACTTGGATAGGGACGAAGTCGGACGCACTGATCCGAGCTCAGAGCCCAAGACGTAACTTCTCGCGGCCAACGGGCCGTCCCATCACCCACATCAGGAAACCGATCATGAACACCGCAAAACATGTGTTTGCGGGCGCGAGGACGCTCGCCCTGCAGGCAGAGGAATTTCAAGAATTGTATCCGCAGCTTGCTGCCGACGTCGCGGAATATGTGTCCTGCATAAAGTCGCCTATTAAGAGAAAGGCCCGCGAGCTAAGTGTCAGGCTAATCCTAGGATTCATAGAGGAGGAGGAATCCTTCCACGGACTCCGAGATCACCTTCGCAATCCGAAGGCGGCCGCTGATCAAAATTTGTACACGGACGAGCTTCGCGACGCTGTTCAGCGTTCACACAAAAGGCTCGTTGGATCCGGTTTGTACTCTGCAGGGGCCGCCCGTGAACATGCGCGCAAGGGCATCGGCGTGTTCCGATGGCTGGCGGAGGCCAAGGGCAATTATCCTGCGCTCCCCCGGGGAGTCCAACTGGAAAGGGCGCCACGGCAAAATCGGTTGAGAAACAACAAGGGTGCGGAGCCACCAATCGACCCGATGAGCGTCGAAGAGATCGGCTCGCTTCTTGGCGCGACCTTCTTGACCGACCTCACCGCATTCGGCGGGGTACGAAACGCGCGCGGCACCGCGAAGTCATTGGGTTTCCGGTATCTCATGGCCTTCCTGAAGGCGAATCCTTCGAATTACTCGGACACGCTTCTTACTGCTCTTTCTGGTGATCCGAACACGACTTGCGAAGCGCCGGTCGTGAAGGCCGTGATCGACGAGTGCGAAGCATTTCTAAGGAAATCTGGAGCGTTTGCGCATCCAACCCTTTCGAGCCTCATGCGAAATTGCGGCTATCTCTTCGAGTTTCTCGCAGAGCTGAAGGGGCGGGCATACCCTCACTACAGCCGGCGATACAAGAAGTTTGGACATATCCCGACCGAGGGAAAGACAATTGCAGACATCGATATCGTGGGCGCAACCCATCTTACCGGAGCGCCACGGCTGCGTCGATCCATGGAAATCGTTCGTGACGCTGCCATGGAGGTCGTTCGATCAAACGTCCGCTATTTTAAGGCTATGGCCCCTGCGCGAGACGATCAGTTGCTTGTTGGTGCCTCCAAGGCGGAAGTGAAGGCGTTCAGTGCGGTCGCGACGGTCTTGCGCGCTGAGGTTCGAAGCCTGGAGGCAACGAGAGTATCTCAGTTTTCCAAGCTTGGCCTCCGAACCAATGGCCGTGCAGTCGATAAGGCGATGACCGTGCTGGCTGATCCGGTCGTCTGGCAGCAAATGGGCGTTAGCGAATTCCTGCCGAGCGCCGATTGCTTGTCGTTCCAGCAGATAATGCAGCTGGTATGCGCTGCCATCGGTGCGACGAACGAAGCCGTTCTGGCGTCGAAAGTCGTGTTTGCAACCGAAACGGGATGGAACGCCCAACCGATCGAAGACATCCCAGGCGAGTTGTTTGTCTTCAGGCTCAAGGACAAGGCGGGTATCGCTAGCGCGAGTTTTGTGAGCGTGTTCAAGAAACGGGCCGGACATCACGTGCAGGCGTTTCTCGAGCATTCGACCCTATCTGAAGGTCGTGGAACGGATGCGTTGGCGACCTGGGAGGATGCCGAGCGCGACCGCCCGTGGCAAGACTTCGATCAACGACATCTTCTGAGCTATACCAGCCCTGCGTTCGAGATGATCGAACTCATGCGGCCGTTGATGGAGCCGCTCACAGAACTTACGTCGGACGAAGGGACAAGGTCTCGCTTCTTCAAGTATCTGGGTTGGAACACCGCCGTTTCGACAAATCAGGGAAGTATCAACTCCCAGTTCAAGACCGGTGTGCTCGGAACCAGAGGGCTTTCACTAAAGCTAATCCGAAAGTCATTTCTCGAGTTCAACATGAGAGTCGTCGGCAGCGTCGAATCTCTTCGTTCGGTGGCGGATCACGCAGGGACCGGGGTGCTGCTGCCACACTACCTGAATTCGAAGGAGATGAGGCGCGAACTCGAACAGAGCACCCGGTTCTTCCAGAACGCAATACAAGCGCTGATCGCTGCCGAGGTCGGCAGCCCCCTTCAAGTCGCCATGTCAGCCGAGGAACAGGAGTGGTTCTACAATTTGGCCATGGCGTCAGGGGTCGGATCCGCATGTGGCTACGGTGTCACTATGCCCGTCGTGAATGTTCCCAGTTTGGTTTTCGACCCGACTGACGATCAGGTCCGATCACTTTTGGCCCTCAGTCTGTCCCTTGATGCTGAGGAACCGAATGCCAATCCTCGCCGCTGGCGGCTGATCGGGATTCCCCTCCGCGGCTTTATCCAAGCCATCGAAACCAAACTCAAACGAGCCGGTGCCAGTCGGCTGCTCACGCGAATCTGCAAGGAGCTCGTCAACGATGTCCGCGCAGCTAGAACCGTGCTGCCACCATTGAATCTTTCAGGAGGTTACTGATCATGAACCGAGCCCAATATGAGGCCTGCCTCGCAAAAAAGTTCATTCCGGCGGCGATTGTCGCCACCCGACAATCTACGCCGCCGGGTGGTCGACGGGTAACACAAGGCTGGTCACGTGGCCGTAACAGAAGTCTACTGCACAATTGCTGGATCATCGCTACCGCCGATGGCACCAAGAAGAGGAAGGAGGTCGAGCACATCGTGTCCTTCGACACTGCGATCGACTTTCCCGCCGTATGCTTGTCGGATGATGCGTTCAACGCTGACCGGCTCACGAAAAAGACGTTGACGCTTTCCTGCCTCACGACCGGACCGCGCGATAACGGTGCCCTGGATGCCACCTACACCGCCCAGATTCTTCGTAAGTACGATTGGGTGCTCCGGAATCGCATCGCGGAAGGGTTCTCTTCGTTTGCAAAGATCCCGAGATCATTCGCCTCTGATCTGTCGCGGCGGCTTACGCGCGGAGGGGTCCTTGCGCTTGTGCCGATCGAAGAGAGGCTTGAGCAGATGTTCGAGCAATATGGTTCCGAGCCACCGGGTACCCATTCGGAGCTTGCGAAGCTGCTTGGGGTTACCGCGAACGCTCTCGCGCGGTCGTCCAACTTTAAGCTAGCGTTGCGAGAGATCTCCAGCCTTCAGGGCATCGAGACGGCAACGTTCCGCCTCCTTTCTCCAGAACCCAACGTAAGTGACCCTGACGAAGGAGGCAGTGAGGAAGACGATCCAATGTTGAGCATCGTGTCCGATGCTGCGGCCAGGAAGAACTTGGCGTACTGGCTCGAGATTCTCGAATTTTTGTTTCGCCTATCAAGTCGCGAACTGGCGCACGATCGCCTGCAAGATCCTTTCGAGGAAATGTCGGTCGACGCGATCCTCGCGCGCGATGGCAAGGAAAACGACCGAACCGCTACTATCCTCCCGCAGGATATGTTGCGAGCTATGACAGCAGCGGCAAAATACGTCGCGATGTATTCTACTTATGTCATCGATGCGCTCCAGAAATGCAGGGACTTCCAAGCGGGTCGCACGACTTCCAACGTGCCTGAAGCTATCGGGCCTGCAGGAGGAAAGCTTGTTTATCCGCGATTCGACCTTGGATCGACTATTCTTCCCAGCAATGTCATTTCGCTTGATGAGGCCATCCGCCACCTATTCGCCTCCTCCGCGATACTGATCGGGGCTTTCGCCGCGCGGCGCGACATTGGTGTGCGAAGTGCCCACTTTGGGTGCCTCACTGATGATCCGGCCGGTATGCTTCTGATGTCCCTCTACATTGCGAAGACGGTCAAGGATCGCGTCGATGTCCCGGTCCCTGAAATCCTACGAAATGTCATCGGCGCCCTTGAGACAATCTCCGCCGATACTCGAGCAGCGAGCGGCAAGGATTGGCTTTTCGAAGTGGCGATCGATCCAAAGAATTTGAAGCGGATGGTCTCTTCGCGATTCCATCAAACAATTAACCAGTTCTTGGAATTCGCCGAGATAGCTCCACCAGAGGGTCAGGAAACCTGGGATCTGAGCATACATATGCTCAGGCGAGGATTCGGCATTTGGTATTTTTACGGCTTGACGGGCGGCAGCACCGACGCACTGTCGATGATGTATCGTCACAACGATCCATATATGACCCGCGTCTACTTTACGTCGATCTTGCCTGGCGAGATCAACCGCTTGGAGAAGGATCTCGCGGCGCGCTTACAGAACTCCATCGCAAACCGAACGATCGATGAGCAGACCTGGCTCGACGGCGCCTACGAGCGTCTGTCGTTCCTAAAGACCCACCTGAAGGCATTCAACGAGTTGCGATGCGAAGCATTCGTGGAGAAGTTGATCGGAATATGGCGCGGAACCGAAAGCGTAATCGGTGCGGGCGGGAGGGCGCTGTACAACAGCGTGAATGCGATCGCCGAGCGCGCGATGGCATCGGTCCGGATCGGATCGCGCGCCAATGATCCCGACGCACTGCAAGTTCCGCTGCTCCAGCGATTTGTCGACTACGCAAACGCCCACTTTCTCGAACCGGTTCTGGGCACAAACATGTGGTGTGCGGCGGATCCTAACAATCCGGCCGATCGTGCTGAGGCTGCTTGCCTCAAGTTGAAATCTAGGGGATCGGCTCCTTGGGTGAAGAAAGACGTTCCTGAGGACTTGATGCCGGACTTCGATTTTGCATGCAACCGGATCTGCCTCGGCTGCCAGTTCGGCGTTGCCTTCAACGATGGGCAAAGGGCGATCCAGGCGGAAGTCGATCAGCGTCGGCATGCTGTCGATCATGCCGCGACGGCTGCGTTGAAGGATGAGGGGGGGCAGCTCCTGGCGGAACTCGAAGCCGACATAGCCCGCGCAGGTCCCGTTTCGCGAGGAGGTGGCCTGTGAGCGACGAAGAAATCTGGGATGGGGAAATGACCATGGCTGAATTCAAGAGGCTGGATCCAGCGCTCCAACGAAAGCGCATCGACACATCATTGATGCGCAAGGTCGCTGAGCTCCAGCGGTGGGCCGCCAAGGGCGTCCCCCAAGGATTCGACTGGCGAAAGGTCGGATCCTCTCGCGTCAAGCTTCGGCAGTGGCACGATCCAAAAAAGAGACTCTGGGCATGGAGCGACGACACGCCCGATCATCCGCGTGGCCGCAACCGCGGGCTGATTGCGAAATGGAGGAAAGCGAGAGACCTGCTGCGTGTCAACAGATCTGCCACCATTCGCCCGGTAAAGGAGGTCCTCGCGGAGAAGGTGCAAGCGCTTGAATTGCAAAACATTCTCCTGATTGCCGAGAAGTCGTCGCTCGAAATGCGGCTGCGCCGTGCGGAAGAGATATTGTCGATCAAGGATTCGACGGTCGCATTGAAGCGGAAGCGGAGAAAAGCCAATGCGCTACCTTCCGATTGATTTTGAGATGGGTAGAACCCAACAGGGATTCTTCTGGCAGTCGGAAAACATGTCCGACATCCCGGTCATCAAAAATCCCGACGGCTCGATTTTTGAGCCGTCCCTCCGCTACTTTGGCTACGGATGGCTGCAGAAGATTTTCAAGTCGAAAAGTTCTATGGAGCCGGATTCATATTCGATTCGTGAATACCTGTGTTACCTGCGGAACGCGGGAATTGATTGGGTCGATGGCGGCCGAGACGAAAACCTTCGATCATTTCGAAACTCATTCTCGGAAAGGGTCAAGGAACGCGAATTGGCGTCCGCGCAAGTCGAGTTAAAGCTCGAACACGTGTTTCGCTTCTATCAGACCATACACAAGGCGATGCCATTTTTGGGGGGCAATCCGACTCCGCAGTTCGTCGGCGATAATGATGTCTCACCGATCACCACCCGTCGTGCTGGGGAGACGTTGCGATGGAGCGGATGGAACAAGGTTGTCCGACGCTCCTCCAGTAGGCCGACGCCAAGTTTCGACGATGTAGAGCGTATTCTTGACCATCTTCGGGCGGCCGCAATGGAGCCGCTCGACGGAACCTGGGAGCAGACGTTGCGAGTCTTTGCGGCCGAGCGCAATTGGCTTGTGGCCTGCTGCGAAGCCAGAGCGGGACTTCGCCGCGTTGAAATTCGGAACCTTTCGCTGCTGAAGGTAGCCGAAGCACTGTCGAAGCACCGGATCATCACGATGCCGACTGGTCGCTGGCGAAACGACGCTCACCCAAATCCTATTAACGATGCAGTCCATGACAAGGCGCTGCGAGCACAGATTATAAGCCGCATCGAAGGATTCGCTGCTCAGGGAAACACGACGCTCAACGTCGATGTCTATACCAAAGGCGGAAAGGAACGGTCGGTCGAGTTTCCACTTGATCTTGTGCTTAGCTTGCTGGAGGTCGGCGTTTGGAGCGTCAGGAAAGCGCTATTTGCGCATTGGGAGGCTGAGGGGAAGACCGATCTCGACCATGACGCGATCTTCATATCCTCGACAGGAAACGGTGTGAGGCTTGGCCTCAAGCACATTGGTGACATCGTCAAGGATGCGTTCAGTGAGCTTGATATCGCGGGCAGCGGCCATCGCCTTCGCGCTTATTATTTGACCGAGATGGCCTGGTTGCTGTGGAATCAGGAATTAGCAAAAGCCGGGTACCGTCCAGATATTGCTGTCTCAAATAATGTGATGAATCGCCTGGCCGAGCTCGCAGGTCATAAAAGGCCATCCACGACTGAACGCTATTATCTTGATCAAGCCCGGGATCGGCACAAAATGAAGGCAAACCAGCCTTCGGTCGAGGCTCGGAAGGATATGATGAATGCCCTCATCTCCGTCAGTTGGCGCATGGAGCCGAACGAATGCAATCTTCTCCGGCGGGTTATCTACGCGTTTGATGACTGTAAGGACGATCGGTTCTACCGCGTCATTGAGGCCGCGATGGACAAGTATGTCCTCCCCAAGGATCGGCCCGTCGAGAAGAGGGTCCCTCATTTGAGGGTAGTCTCCGACCAAACGGTCGATAGGCAGAAAATCAAGTGATATGGTTTTCCTTGTAAGTTGCTGTTATTTAATCGTGACCCAGATATTTTCTGGAGTCGATCCGCCAAAAGCACTGCGTATCCCAATGGGGCCACGACTTCCGGCCGGAGTATCGTGAACTCGGCAAGCTCGGCGAGCTTTATCCCGGCGTTCCCCGCATCGCGCTGACGGCGACGGCCGATCCGCATACGCGTGACGATATCGCGGCGCGCTTGGGCCTCAATGGCGCGAAGATCTTCACCACCAGCTTCGACCGGCCGAATATCAGCTACGAAATCGTCGAGCGCGACCAGCCGCGCCAGCAACTGTTGCGGTTTCTGGCTGGCCACAAAGGCAATAGCGGCATCGTCTACTGCCTGTCGCGCGCCAAGGTCGAGGATACGGCCGAGTGGCTGAACGGCCAGGGTATCCGGGCGCTTGCCTATCACGCCGGCATGGACCGCGCCGTGCGCGATGCCAACCAGGATGCCTTCCTCAAGGAAGAGGATCTCTGCCTCGTTGCGACAGTCGCCTTCGGCATGGGGATCGACAAGCCGAACGTGCGCTATGTCGCGCATCTCGATCTTCCGGGCTCTGTCGAAGCCTACTACCAGGAGACCGGGCGTGCAGGGCGCGACGGTCTGCCTTCCGAGGTTTGGATGGCCTACGGCATGGCTGACGTGATCCAGCGCGGGCGAATGATCGACGAGGGCGGTGCCGCCGACGAGATCAAGCGCGTCGAACGCTCTAAGCTCAACGCGCTGCTGGCCATCTGCGAGACGGCGTCGTGCCGGCGACAGGCGATCCTGTCGCATTTCGGCGAAAGCCATGCCGGCAATTGCGGCGGCTGCGACACCTGCCTGAAGCCGGTGGAGACCTGGGATGGGACAGATGCCGCAATCAAGGCGCTGGCGGCGATCTACCGCACGGGCGAGCGTTTTGGCACGGGGCACGTCGTCGATGTCCTCATCGGCAATGTCAACGAAAAGACCGAGCGCTTCGGCCACACCGAAATGCCTGTGTTCGGTGCCGGCAAGGATATCGCCGCGCGCACCTGGCAATCCGTGTTCCGCCAGCTTCTGGCGATGGGTCTGGTGCGTGTCGATCACGGCGCCTTCGGCGCGCTGAAGCTGGAGGAGGGCGCGCGCGCCGTGTTCAAGCGCGAACGCGAGGTGTTCTTCCGCAAGGACCGCCCGGCCTCCGAACGGCGGCCGAAGAGGGCGGCGCAAGCGGAGCGGCGCTCGGTTCTGTCAGGCTCCGACGACGCGCTGTTCGAGGCGCTGCGCGCCGAGCGCACCGCAATCGCCCGCTCGCTCAGCGTCCCACCCTACGTCGTCTTCCCCGATACGACGCTGATCGCCTTCGCCACCGAGCGGCCGCGCACGCACAAGGAACTGCTCGGCATTTCCGGCGTCGGACAGTCGAAGCTCGAGCGCTATGGGGACGCGTTTTTGGAGGTGATTTTGGGGTTTGATGGGTGATCCCGTGACGGATCGGCTTTGGTCCCGCCAAGACAAACGGATGCTGATATGTTAGTGCGATGGCATCGGGAAGTCTCAAAGAAGGGCCACCAATGACCTCGCAGTTCCTCTCCCATTTGCGCACCGAGCTTGCTGGCCTGAAGGAGGCCGGGCTTTATAAGGCGGAGCGTGTCATCACCTCGAAACAGGCGGGTGAGATCGCGATTTCATCCGGCGAGCGGGTGCTGAATTTCTGCGCCAACAATTATCTCGGCCTTGCTGACAACGCGGAGCTGGCGGAAGCCGGCAAGAAGGCGCTCGATCGCTATGGCTATGGGATGGCTTCGGTGCGCTTCATCTGCGGCACGCAGGAGGAGCACAAGCAGCTCGAGGCCAGGATTTCGTCGTTTCTCGGGATGGAAGACACGATCCTTTATTCCTCCTGCTTCGATGCCAATGGCGGCCTGTTCGAGACTTTGCTTGGCGAAGAGGATGCGATCATCTCGGATGCGCTGAACCATGCCTCGATCATCGATGGCGTGCGGCTCTCCAAGGCCAAGCGCTTCCGCTACGCGAATAATGACATGGCGGCGCTCGAGGAGGAGTTGAAGAAGGCCGAGGGCAGCCGGTTCAAGCTGATCGCCACCGATGGCGTGTTTTCGATGGACGGGATTATCGCCAACTTGGGGGGCGTGTGCGATCTCGCCGAGAAGTATGGCGCGATGGTCATGGTCGATGACAGTCACGCGGTCGGTTTCGTCGGCAAGCATGGGCGCGGGTCGGCCGAACATTGCGGCGTCGAGGGGCGCGTCGACATCATCACCGGTACGCTCGGCAAGGCGCTGGGTGGGGCATCGGGCGGCTATACGTCGGCGAAGGCGGAGGTGGTGGAGTGGCTGCGGCAGCGGTCGCGACCTTATCTGTTTTCCAATACGCTGGCGCCGGTGATTGCGGCGGCGTCGCTGAAGGTCTTCGACCTGATCGATCATGGCGATGCTTTGCGGGCGCGGTTGTCCGCCAATGCGGACCTGTTTCGCTCGGAGATGACGAAGCTCGGCTTCACGCTTGCCGGCGAGGGGCATCCGATCATTCCCGTCATGCTGGGTGATGCGAAGCTGGCGCAGGATATGGCGGCGCTGATGTTGAAGAAGGGCGTTTATGTCATCGGCTTCTCCTTCCCCGTGGTGCCGAAGGGGCAGGCGCGTATCCGCACGCAGATGTCGGCGGCGCATTCGGTCGAGGATGTCGAGCGGGCGATTGCGGCGTTTGCCGAGGCTGGGCGGGAGTTGGGTGTGATTTAGCGCCGTGAGCGCTCCTCTTCTCCCCGGTGGGGAGAAGGGGGAACGCAGCAATTGGGAGGAATTGGATGTCGAACATGATGAAGGCGCTGGTGAAGTCGAAGGCCGAGGTCGGGCTGTGGATGGAGCAGGTGCCGGTGCCCGAGGTCGGGCCGAACGATGTGCTGATCAAGGTCAGGAAGTCGGCGATCTGCGGCACCGATGTGCATATCTGGAATTGGGATCAGTGGGCGCAGAAGACCATTCCGGTGCCGATGGTGGTGGGGCATGAGTTCTGCGGCGTGATCGCCGAGGTGGGCTCCGCCGTCACCAAGTATCATGTCGGCGAGCGAGTCTCGGGCGAAGGGCATATCGTCTGCGGCAAGTGCCGCAACTGTCGCGCCGGGCGCGGGCATCTGTGCCGCAATACGCAAGGCGTCGGCGTTAACCGTCCAGGTTCCTTCGGTGAGTTCGTCTGCATCCCGGAAGCCAATGTCGTGCCGATCCCCGATGATATTCCCGATGAGATCGCGGCGATCTTCGATCCGTTCGGCAATGCGGTGCATACGGCGCTGTCGTTCGATCTCGTCGGCGAGGACGTGCTGGTCACCGGCGCGGGTCCGATCGGCATCATGGGGGCGCTGGTTGCCAAGCGGTCGGGAGCGCGCAAGGTCGTGATCACCGATATTAATCCGCACCGGCTCGATCTCGCCCGCAAGCTCGGCATCGATCATGTCGTCGATGCGTCGAAGGAGAATCTTTCCGACGTCATGACCTCGATCGGGATGACCGAGGGCTTCGATGTCGGGCTGGAGATGTCGGGTGCGGCACCTGCCTTTCGCGACATGATCGACAAGATGAACAATGGCGGCAAGATCGCCATTCTCGGCATTGCGCCCGCCGGTTTCGAAATCGACTGGAACAAGGTGATCTTCAAGATGCTCAATCTGAAGGGCATCTATGGCCGCGAGATGTTCGAGACCTGGTACAAGATGATCGCCTTCGTGCAGGGCGGGCTGGACCTTGCGCCTGTGATTACCCACCGCATCGGCATCGACGATTTCCGCGAGGGCTTCGAGGCGATGCGGTCGGGCAACTCAGGCAAGGTGGTGATGGACTGGTAATGGGAGGAGAATGACATGAACTATGAAGGAAGCTGCTACTGCGGCCAGATCGCTTTCGACGTCGAGGGTGATTTTACTTCGGCGATCGACTGCAACTGCTCGCTCTGCCGGCGCCGCGGCGGGTTGCTCGCTTTCGTGCCGCGCGACAAGTTCAGCCTGAAGACGCCGCGCGAGACATTATCGACCTACACATTCAACACGCATGTGATCCAGCATCACTTCTGCAGCAATTGCGGCGTCGGCCCATTCAGCGAGGGCAAGATGCCCGATGGCACCAAGATGGCATGCATCAATCTGCGCTGCGTGCCCGCCGTCGATCTCGCGACGATCGAGATCCAGCCTTGGGACGGCAAGTCGCATTAGTCTGTCGGTTGGCTGGAGCCTTGGCGTGAACGGAGGTCGGGCCGAGGCGGTGTGCGTGATGTGTGCGACAACTGGTCGTTTCAGAAGAATGCGGCACGCTCTTGTCTTCCCGTGGTGACATCCTATCTATGCTTGGCAACCGCTTCGGCGGCTTGTGGCCTGTGGATAAGGCCTTTTCCAAGTTTTCTCGCGCTTTTTTGCTGGAAAAGCTTGACGAGAACTAAAATTGTGGGAATCACCGTTCGACTTGAATAGCGGTGAACTGGGTCAAGGGCAGATCGCACAACCATGGCCGGACATTTGGTGACATATGAACTCTGTCGTCCGGCGCCGGCAATCGTGGTTAATCAGGCATTAAATGTCATCCCGTTATTTGGGATCAGGTGATTCGAGACGGCCGTTTGCGGCGCGCCGGCTTTGATAGGGCCGTTTTACCGCAGCGAGTTTGAATAGCGTCAGGAAGGCGACGATATACATGGCAACGAAGGTCAAAGAGAACGAAGAAGCGGAAGTCGAACGCGACGGCGGTACCGACGGCCCTCTTCTCGATCTTTCCGATGACGCGGTCAAGAAAATGATCAAGGCCGCCAAGAAGCGCGGCTATGTGACGATGGACGAGCTCAATGCCGTTCTCCCGTCCGAGGAAGTGACATCCGAACAGATCGAAGACACGATGTCGATGCTGTCGGATATGGGCATCAACGTCATCGAGGATGAAGAAGCCGAGGAAGCTGGCGGCAGCGACGGCGGCGACGACGATTCCAGCTCCGACGACGAAAGCGAAGGCGGCGAGCTTGCTCCCTCCGGCGGTACCGCACTTGCGACCGCCAAGAAGAAAGAGCCGACCGACCGCACCGACGACCCCGTGCGCATGTATCTGCGCGAAATGGGCTCGGTGGAGCTTCTGTCGCGCGAAGGCGAAATCGCCATTGCAAAGCGCATCGAGGCCGGCCGCGAAACGATGATCGGTGGTCTCTGTGAGAGCCCGCTGACCTTCCAGGCGATCATCATCTGGCGCGACGAACTCAACGAAGGCACGACGCTGCTGCGCGAGATCATCGATCTCGAAACGACCTATTCCGGTCCCGAGGCGAAGGCTGCTCCGCAGTTCCAGAGCCCCGAGAAGATTGAGGCTGACCGCAAGGCTGCCGAAGAGAAGGAAAAGACCCGCCGTACCCGTTCGGGCGACGACGACATTACCAATGTCGGCGGCGAGGGCCTGCCTCCGGAAGAGGAAGAAGAAGACGAGGACGAATCCAACCTGTCGCTGGCCGCCATGGAAGCGGAACTGCGCCCGCAGGTCATGGAAACGCTCGACATCATCGCCGAGACCTACAAGAAGCTGCGCAAGCTGCAGGACCAGCAGGTCGAGCAGCGGCTGGCTGCGACCGGCACGCTGTCTTCCGCTCAGGAGCGCCGCTACAAGGAGCTCAAGGATGAGCTCATCAAGGCTGTGAAGTCTCTGTCGCTGAACCAGAACCGCGTCGACGCCCTCGTCGAGCAGCTCTACGACATCTCCAAGCGACTGATGCAAAACGAAGGCCGCCTGCTGCGTCTGGCCGAATCCTACGGCGTCAAGCGCGACTCGTTCCTGGAACAGTACCAGGGCGCCGAACTCGATCCGAACTGGATGAAGTCGATCGCCAATCTGGCCGCACGCGGCTGGAAGGAATTCGCCAAGGGCGAAAACACCACGATCCGCGACATCCGCCAGGAGATCCAGAACCTGGCCACAGAAACCGGCATCTCGATCGCCGAATTCCGCCGCATCGTGTCGATGGTGCAGAAGGGTGAGCGCGAAGCGCGTATCGCCAAGAAGGAAATGGTCGAAGCGAACCTTCGCCTCGTCATCTCCATCGCCAAGAAGTACACGAACCGCGGCCTGCAGTTCCTCGATCTCATTCAGGAAGGCAACATCGGCCTGATGAAGGCGGTCGACAAGTTCGAATACCGCCGTGGTTACAAGTTCTCGACCTATGCGACGTGGTGGATTCGTCAGGCGATCACCCGCTCGATCGCCGACCAGGCCCGCACGATCCGTATTCCGGTGCATATGATCGAAACGATCAACAAGATCGTTCGTACCTCGCGCCAGATGCTGCACGAGATCGGCCGCGAGCCGACGCCGGAAGAACTGGCCGAGAAGCTTGCCATGCCGCTCGAAAAGGTCCGCAAGGTCCTGAAGATCGCCAAGGAGCCGATCTCGCTCGAAACGCCTGTCGGTGACGAAGAAGATTCGCACCTCGGCGATTTCATCGAGGACAAAAACGCGCTTCTGCCGATCGACGCGGCCATTCAGGCGAACCTGCGCGAAACGACGACGCGTGTTCTGGCATCGCTCACGCCGCGCGAAGAGCGCGTGCTGCGCATGCGTTTCGGCATCGGCATGAACACCGACCATACGCTCGAAGAAGTCGGCCAGCAGTTCTCGGTTACCCGCGAACGTATCCGTCAGATCGAGGCGAAGGCGCTGCGCAAGCTGAAGCATCCGAGCCGCTCGCGTAAGCTGCGGTCGTTCCTCGACAGCTAAGTCGCGGACATATGTCATTGGAAAAGCCGGGCCGTTGGTCCGGCTTTTCTCGTTTCTGACGGTGTTCGGCTGGGGATTATGTGCCCTGACGTTCACGCCCTTGTCAGGTGTGCGTGTTTTTTGCCTTTAAGGCTTGATGATGCCTTCTTAAAAGGCCACATCGACAACTTGTCGTTCAGCATTGCGTGGGTATGGCCAAGGCAACGGAAAAGCAATTGGGAGTGTTCGGCTGGGGCGTCATCGCCTCGGTGCTGCTTCATATTGTCGTCGTCGCCGGCTTTCTGATCAAGCTGCCGCAGCCGACGCCGCCTCCTCAGGAGGAGACGGTGAATGTCGAGATGGTGCCGCCGCCGGAAGAGAAAAAGCCCGAAGAGAAGAAGCCGGAGGAGCAGGCTGCGCTGAAGGTGCCGGAAGAGCCGAAGCCCGAGGAGAAGAAACCCGAGCAGCCTGCTGCGGCCGAAAAGCCAGCCGACGAACAGAAGCCGGAAGAAAAGAAGGCCGAGCAAAAGCCACCGGAGCCCAAGCAGGAAGAGGCCAAGGCCGAACCGCCACCGCCGCCACCAAAGCCGCCGGAGGAGAAGGCGCCGGAAGCGCCCAAACCACCTGAAGAGAATCCGCCTCAGCCGCCGCCGCCTGAAAAGCCTCCGGAAGAAAAGCCGCCCGAGGAGAAGAAGGCCGAGGAGCCGCCGAAGCCTGATCCGGCCGAACAGGCAAAGGCCGACCAGCAGCCGAAGGGACCTGATGGCAAGCCGCAACCAATCCAGCCGCTGCGTCCCGTCTTCGAATTTGGCGACAACGCGAGTGGCCCGAGGAAGGCCGAGGATGGCGATGCTTCCACCGAGACGGGCAAGCCCGCGGGCGCGCCTGATGCGGAAAAGCCGACGGATGATCCCGCATCAGCCGGAAAGCCCAATGCCGATGACAAGCCGCCTGCCAAGCCCATGCCTGACGATATCAACCTGCCGCAGGTCGATGTCGCCGATGCGCATCAGGAAAACAACGGACCGGCCGCCGAGGCAACGGGTGTGGTCACGACCGAAATCACGCAGGCCAAGCCGAAGGAGGTCGCCAAGGCTGACCCCGCCGCCAGTGCCGCTCCAGCGGCCGATCCGATGACCAAGGTGAAGAAGCTCTATTCGCAGAACGACACGGGCGGAGACGTGGCGCGGACGGCGATCGACGGCATGCCGCGCGGCATGCGCGTTGCGGAGCTCTGCACGACGGAACTGCGCGAGCAGCTCAGACACTCGCCGCAGAGGTTCCGGCCGGAGCTCTTGCCGTCCTACCGGCTGCAGCAGGGCAATGTGCTGGAGATCAAGCGCGGCGCTTTCCGTGCCAGTGCGCGCTGGTACGATATGAGCTTCCGCTGCGAGGTCGATACCGACGGAACCAAGGTGCTGTCGTTCGCCTACGATGTCGGTGCCGCAATCCCGAAGTCGCAGTGGCGCAGCCGCGGGTTCCCGGAATTTTGATAGGCTAAATCGGGCGCCGTTGCGGCGCCCGATTTAGCCTGATCGAGACCTACTTGCCGCTGCTCGCTAGCAGCGACGGCAATTCGGTGATGAGGGCGTCGCGCGTCCGGACGCCAGGCGTACCTGCCGTTTTCCGATCGTCTTGAATGAGGCGCGCGAAGACCACAGTCCGATCGCCCTTCGTCGCCCAGCCGACATACCAGCCCCAGGGGTGCTCTTCATCGAAGCTGTAATCGGCATTCCTGGGCATGGCGGCGCCGGTCTTGCCTTGGATCGTCCAGCCGTCCTGTTCGGGCATAGTCTCGACGACCTTCAGCGTCATGTCCGTCGCACGCGCGCTGACGGGAAGTTGCCGGTTCACCAGCTTGCGCAGAAACGCCACCTGTTCCAACGGCGATATCTTCAGCGACGAGGCGATCCATGCCCGGTCGAGGCCATTGTTCTTGCCCTTGTCGCCGGAGAAATCGGCATTGCCGTAGTTCAGCTTCGTCGCGTAGTCGTGCAGCGCCTTTTCGCCGAGCGCGCGGGTGATGCGCTGCGAGAACCAGACGACGGAGTATTTCAGCCAGCGGACGGCATCCGTCGGCTTCTTCCAGTTCTCGCCGCCCCAATCGGGATCGCCCTTGCGGAAGTTCAGGGTCGGGGTGTGCTCGTCCTTCAGGAAGCCGCTGTCGTAGCCGATGACGCTGAGTGCCACCTTGAAGGTCGAGGCCGGCGTGACGCGGCCTTCGCAATCGCCCTCCTGGACAATCGTCTCTCCGGTCTTGGCGTCGGCCACGACAGTACAAATTGTCTTGGCTTGCGCGGTCGTGCTCATTGCGACGATCGCTGCGGTGGCAAGCAGGGTGGAGCGGAGATGCATGGAATGGCCCTTTCTTGGTGGCTTTCGTAGATAGCTACCAGTCGTTTGACCCCGCGACAAAGGACCAATACTAGATGAAGCCATTAGAAAAATTGGGGCTTCAACATGGTTCGGCCATATCTTCCGCTGAACGCCTTCCGGGCTTTCGAGGCGTCTGCGCGGCATTTGAGCTTCACCAAGGCGGCGATAGAGCTCAACGTCACGCAGGCGGCCGTCAGCCATCAGGTGATCGCTCTTGAGGCGCAACTCGGCGTGACGTTGTTTCGGCGGCTGCCGCGCGGGCTGATGATCACGGCGGAGGGTGACAGTCTGCTGCCGGTTTTGCGCGACAGCTTCGATCGCATGGCTGATGCTGTCGAGCGGTTGCGCGACGGGCATGTGCGCGAGGTGCTGACGGTCGGCGCGGTCGGTACCTTCGCGGTTGGCTGGCTGCTGCCACGCCTGCCGTCGTTTCAGGAGCGCTATCCCTATGTCGACCTCAGGCTTTCCACCAATAACAACCGGGTCGACTTGGCCGCCGAAGGGCTCGATCTCGCCATCCGCTTCGGCGGTGGGGCGTGGCACGCGACGGAGGCGACGCGGCTCTTCGAGGCGCCGCTGTCTGTTCTCTGCCGGCCCGATCTCGCGGAAGGGCTGAAGCGACCGGAGGATCTCATGGGGGAGACGCTCCTGCGCTCCTATCGGCCGGACGAGTGGACGCGGTGGTTCGAGGCTGCCGGCGTTTCACATCCGGGGCCGATGCAGAAGAGCATCGTCTTCGACACCTCACTGGCGATGATGGAGGCGATCCAGCAGGGGATCGGCGTCGGGCTTGCTCCGCCGAAGATGTTCGAGCGCCAGCTGACGTCGGGTCTGGTGGCGCAGCCATTCGCGATCACTGTGTCGATGGGGAGCTACTGGCTGACGCGGCTGCATTCACGCCCCGTGACGCCCGCGATGGAGGCGTTTTCGACTTGGATGACCTCGATGATTGAACAAAGTGATGAGGCAGGATGTTAGGGAAATAACAGAAGTTTTGCTGAACGGTCTGGAAGCGTTTTCGAAATGCGCTAAGTTGGCTGTGTCGAAGTGAAACGGAATCGTTAATCATTCTCCGCTCCAGTCCGACACAAGCATGACCGCCTAGCTTTGTCCCATCGCCGGATGTTAGCGGCACAAGAGGGGACAATGACATGTCGAACGAAATCGAGCGCTTTTTCGAACAGCAGGACGAAGCCACCAAGGTAGCGATCATCGAAAGCCGTGGCGACGAGTTGACCGACATGCTGGTATCCGCGCTCGAAGACGCGCTTTCCATCCTCCACGGCGAAATGCAGCCTGAAACATTGCACTGATCGCCGCAGCCTCGATCGAGGCGGGCACAACTGCCTGAGGCCTTGCTTGGCTCATCCCGTTGCATTGGACAGCTTTATCGCGGGCTATTCCTGGGATCGTGATCCCGTGGGGCGCTCTCCCTCCGAAGTGTTTCGCCTGGAGCGTGAAGGTGCGCCTGCGCTCTATCTCAAGCGCGAGGCGCGGAGTGCCTATGGCGAGTTGGCGGATGAGGTGGCGCGCTTGCGATGGCTGTCAGGCCAGGTGCTGCCGTGTCCCGAGGTTGTCGCTTTCAGCACTGACGACGACTATGATTGGCTGCTGATGAGCGCCCTGCCGGGCCGCGATCTCGCGTCGGATTCGGCTATTGATGCCGAGGCGCGGGTGGTCATGCTGGCCTCCGCGTTACGCGCGCTTCATTCTCTCGACATTGCCTCGTGCCCCTTCGATCACCGTTGGTCGAAGCGGCTGGCCGTCGCCGAGCGGCGCATGCGTGCCGGGCTGGTCGATGAAGAGGATTTTGACGAGACGCGGCTTGGGCGCAGCGCGGCCGATCTCTATTCGGAGCTTTGCCAGATGCCTGCTGGCGAGGAAGATCTGGTCGTCACCCATGGTGACGCCTGCCTGCCGAACTTCGTGGCATCGGGCGATGTCTTCACCGGCTATATCGATTGCGGTCGCCTCGGTGTCGCGGATCGCTACCAGGATATTGCGCTCGCCTGCCGCAGCATTGCTGCGAATTTCGGTGAGGCGTTCGTTGCAGCGTTTTGCCGCTACTATGGCATCGTGTCGTTGGATACTGGCAAAATGCTGCGATATCAGATGCTTGACGAGTTCTTCTGACGGGTTGATTCAGGCTGATCAAAGGCGTCTGCGCGTTTCTATCACCGCATCGTTATGCCGTCTTGCCTGCAAATGAGCGCGGCGCTCCCCATATCGATGTCATGAGCATCCAGGGAGTTGCCGATGTCCAGTCAAGCGATGAAGATACCCGGCCCGGATCATCCGATTACGATTGCGCCCAATCCGAAGCGTGTGGTGGTCACATGGAACGGTCATGTGGTCGCCGATAGCCGCAAGGCGTTGACCCTCAACGAGGCCAGCTATCCCGCCGTCTTCTATATCCCTCGCATTGATGTGGACATGGCGTTGCTGACCCGCAGCACGCACAAGAGCTTTTGCCCCTACAAGGGGGAGGCGTCTTATTACAGCATCACGTCGGATGGGAAGCGTTCGGAGAACGCAATCTGGAGCTATGAAGATCCCTCGGATGCCGTCTGCGAGATCAAGGGCCATCTTGCCTTCTACCCCGATCGTGTCGATTCGATCGAGAAACTGCCGGTCTAGAGGAGGCGAGACGCCGACGGCTTGACGGAGAGCTGGGTTCGGCGATCGGTCGCTGCAAACCTGTCTCGAAATTCCAAGGATGGTCCGGCAGGGAAACCGGACCAATCCCCGTAACTGATCGGAGGTCAATCGGATCAGAAAAGGCAAACTTGTGAAAGGCGCCCCGGTCTGGACCGGGGCGCCGATAGTCAGATTAGAAAGCGCGCTGCAGGCGGAAGAAGCCCTTGGTTACGCTGTCTTCGTGGTCAACGTCGGTGTAGTCGACGGTTGCCTTGGCGTAGAGGTTGTCTACGATCTGGTAGTCAACGGTTACGCCGACCTTCCAAGCGTCGCCGAGACCGTCGAACGACGACGGGATAGCGCCGTTGTCCATGTCGGAAACGTAGTTGCCGAAGTATTGAGCCATCGGGGTGATGGTCCACTTGTCGGTGATCTTTGCTGCGTATTCAGCAGCAACGGTCCACTCAGACTGCGAGTAGTAGGAGTTCGGGCCAGTTGCATAAACTGCAGCCAGGCCGAGCGTGCCAGGACCGATGTCAGCGAAGAGCATACCACGGATGGCGCCTTCTTCGTTGTCGGAGTCATAGCTGCCGATAACCTGGTAGCTGATGGCGCCAAACTTGCCGCCAACTGCTGCGCCAACGCCGAAGTTGTTCGAGCCTTCGCCGGTCTTGTAGTAGCCGTCTTCCAGTTCGTCGATCGAAACGCCAGCGTAGAAGTCGCCGGATTCGTACTGGTAACGAATGGAGTTGTGCAGAGTTTCGAAGCTGGACAGAACGTCCGGCTCGCCGCTCAAATCGTCATCCCACCAGCTGTAGAACAGACCGGCGCGCAGGCCGGCGATGTCGATGTAGGCGGAGTCGAGCGTCGAGGTCGTGGACGTGTTGTCGCCGTTGTTACGCAGAACGATAACGCCGGTGAGGGGGCCGTACTCGGTATCGCTCTTTGCGGTGAACGAAACCTGAGCGCGCGTACGAGCGTTCCAGTCAGACGAACCCTTCTGGTTCGGGCCGCCGTATACTTCAAAACGCAGGTAACCGCCGACCTTGAGGCAGGTTTCGGTGCCCGGGATGTAGAAGTAGCCGGTGCCGTAAGCGTCACAGACGCGAACGTATTCTACTGCTTCAGGCTCAGCTGCGACGATGGCGTCGGCAGCGAAGACGGGGGACGCGGCGGCAGCGAGAGCTGCTGCGGACGTCAGCATAACCATCCGAATGTTCATTTGAAATCCATTTCCTTTTAGAAGAGACCGCCGCCACACACCGGGAGGTGATAGGCAACCGTTCCGGTAAACAGCCTTTCGGCGCGCGGATCAGCGAACCGCTGACGGTCTTCTCTCATCCTTCAGTAAATCTATCAATTCGGATGACAGCGAAATCGTTGTTTGTGAAACTTGTTAGGTCTGAAATGTGGCGAATATGCCACAATATCAAATACTTAGGCAAATAGACGCGACGCCCCGGCAGCTGCGGAGCAACATAATATCGGCGCTATTTCGATTGCCGCAAAGGGCACGACAACGCCGCGACGCAGATACATCCGCGGCCATGTCGGCGAGATAATGTCGCGCCGCAGCAAAATGAAGTGGGGGCATTGGAACGCTATGTTCCAAATTTGGAACGAAAGTTTTCACACGGGAGTTGGCATCTTCCATCAAGGGGCGTAAGCGACAGCGCAAGGAAGCATTTTAGCATCCCGTTGCAAAAGGAATAACTAATGCCGGCGACTGAAACGATTTTCCCGGACATGAACGATTACGCCTATTTTGCAGCGGTTGTCCGTTATGGTGGCTTCTCTGCCGCCGGGCGCGTACTGGGTTTGCCGAAGTCGAAACTGAGCAGGCATATAAACGCCCTTGAGGATCGGCTGGGTGTCAGATTGATCGAAAGGACGGTACACCGGTTCCGTGTGACCGAGATCGGCCAATCACTATATGTTTACTGCGAGAATATGCTCCGAGAGGCGGAACGCGCCACGAAAGCTGTTGCCGATGCCAACGGCGAACCCCAGGGAACCATAAGACTGAGCGTGCCCACGGGGCTGCTTGAAGGATCGCTCGGCGCAATCTTTCCCGACTTCCTGCTGCTTCACCCGAAAATCCAGCTGCAAATTCTTGCCACCGACCAGCGCGTCGACATTATCAACGACCGGCTTGATCTCGCGATCCGAGCTCAACTGACGGAAGAGACCGACGCCGAGTTGACCATGCGTGTCTTGAGCAAGGTCGATCTCATCCTTGTCGCCAACAAAGACATGGCGGCGCGGCTGCCCAAGGGGGAGGGTATCGAATCGCTGGATGGCGTGCCGACCGTCTCGTTCACCGGCGGCATGGCCGAATGGCGCGAGGTGGACGTCTGGGATTTCACCGGTCCGGATGGCGCGCTTCACAGGCACGAGCATCGGCCGCGCATGAGCTGTCGCAGCGTGCCTGCCGTTCTGGAAGCCATCCATGCTGGCGTGGGCGTCGGCCTGCTTCCAGATATCGTTTGCGCCGAGGGCCTGCGGCACGGAACGCTGGTCCGCCTGCTGCCTGACTATCAAATGTCGCAGGCGACCATCTATCTGGTGTTTACGGCATCGCGCGGCCTGCCGACGGCAGTGCGCACCCTCGTCGACTTCCTCGTCGAGCGCTTCCGGACGTTCAACGTTGCCATCGAGGGCGATCGCGCGGGCGCAGCGTAACTCGATTCTCCTCGGCGCGCCCGACATCTTGTCCAGCAGGCACGGCGCCTATTTTGAAAGAGGTGTCGGTTCGGGTGCGCCTCGTTCGTCCTTGAAGCGATACCAACCTTCAAGGGAGAAGAATCATGTCCTATGTCGACGGTTTTATCGTTGCCGTGCCGAAGAAGAATATCGAGGCATACAAGGCGCTTTCGGCCAAGGCCGGCGCTGTCTGGAAGTCACATGGCGCCAAGGACTATGTCGAATGCGTCGCGGACGACGTGCCCTATGGCGAGTTGACGTCGTTTCCGCGTGCGGTTCAGGCAACCGATGACGAAGTCGTGGTGTTCTCGTGGATCACTTATGATTCACGCGAGCAGCGCGATGAGATTAATGCGAAGGTCATGGCGGATCCTGAACTGCAAGTCACCGAATGCCTTGATATCTTCGATGGCAAGCGGATGATCTACGGCGGCTTCGTTCCGCTGCTTTGGCTTTGACACGAACCGATCACCGGCATTGACATGACGGTGGGTGTGCGCGACCTCTGGGCGGAGTTTCATTGTCCGGAGGTGCTGCCATGCAACAAAAGATTCTAAGCCTGCAGACCTGCGGGCAGGGCCTTTATGAGTTTACCGATCAGATCGCTGCCTTCGTGCATTCCGCAGATGTCGAATCCGGGTTGCTCACCGTTTTCGTGCGGCACACCTCCTGTTCGCTGCTAATCCAGGAGAATGCGGACCCGGATGTGCGCACCGATCTCAACGGATTCTTTCGCCGCCTCGTGCCGCCATCGTCCGATCCGTCGATGCGCTGGATCATTCATACGATGGAGGGGCCGGATGACATGCCCGCCCATATCAAGGCGGCGTTGACGCAGGTTTCGATCGGCATTCCCGTCATGGACGGGCGGCTTGTTCTTGGCACCTGGCAGGGGATTTATCTGTTCGAACACCGCGAAAGTCCGCACCGGCGCGAGGTCGTGCTGCACCTTGGCAACTGAACCAAATGTGAACGACCGGTTCGAACATCGTTCATTTTCAGACGTTTATCGTTTGTCCAATCCCGCAAGGGAGACCATCGATAACCAATGAAAGCATGAACATGACCCATTTTATCGCCAAAGCTTCGTTCGCCGCCATCCTTGCAATTGCGTCCATTCCCGCGACGTTCTCGGTTGCGTCAGCCGCCAGCCCCGAGCGTGCATCGGTCATTGAGATTCAGTATCACCGCCCCGCTCCGCCGCGCGCATGCTCGCCGATCCGGGCTGTCGAAAAGGCCCGTTATGCAGGCCTGCGCAACGCGCGCGTCACCGATATCACGCCGCGTCGCGTCGTCGTTTCCGGCCGTGGCTATCGCGGCCATTGGGACCGCATGTTCTTCGCGAATGTTCGCGGTTGCCCTGAGATTCGTCGCTGATCCGCTGATAGTCGGATCTAGCCACAATAGGAACTGCATCGCCTTGGCCGCGCCATTTTCGGCCTGCTTTGTGCGAATCGCATAACAATGCGTTTATCCGGGAGGGCCGTTCTTCCGACCGGCCGAGAGAATCGAAAAAGGAGCGCGGTCGCAACCGCGTGATATGGAGATTTCGATGATGCAGTTTCTGACCAAGGCGGGGATTGCCCTGGTACTGGGCGTCGGCACGCTTGCCGGCGCTACGGTTCCGGCCTCCGCTCAGGTGGACATCTATATAGACGATGGTCGTCCGCCACCGCCTCCGGGCTACGGACGCCCACCGCCACCTCCAGGCTATGGCCGTCCGCCACCGCCGCCGGTTTATGGCCGCCCACCGCCGCCACCGTATTATGGCGGCCGGCCGCGTGGTTGCGATCCGCGTCTGGCTGAGGACAAGGCGATGGACTACGGGTTCCGCCGCGCGCGTGTGGTCGATATCACGCCGCGCCGGGTGATCGTGCAGGGTTTCACGCGTCGTGGGCCTGACGAGATCACATTCGGCAACGTTCGCGGTTGCCCGGTCCTGCGCTGACAGGCCGGTTTGCGATAGTTTGAAATGAAACCACCCCTGCCTGCGTGGAGACGCGGACAGGGGTGGTTTTCGTTTCGGGGTATTGTTTGGGCCGCGGCAGATGCCGGTCAGCCTTTCGGCGCGTTCGTGCTTTCGCCGGCGGCCGAGGTAGCAAGCGGCGCCTGGCTGTCTGAGGAGACGACGGATGTCGGCAGCGGCGTGCCGCGCTTGCGTTCGCGCGCCAGCGTTAGCAGGCCGGAGCAGATGATCAGCAAGATGCCGCCTGCCATCGGCAGGTCGATCGCGTCGTCGAAGATCAGATAGCCGAAGGCGATCGCCCACAGCATCTGGCTGTATTGCGGCGGTGCGACGAGGTTGGCGGGCGCGATGCGTGCTGCGGTCATCAAGAGCACGTTGCCGGCTGCGCCGAGCAGGCCGTAGCTTGCGATGAACAGCCACTGCCGTGGTGTCGGCATGACGAATTGCGAGGCCATCAGGATGCCGCTGACGATGATGGTGCCGAGCAGTGCGGCGCCGTAGAGCGACAGGCGCTTTTCGGCCGGCCCCATCTTTCTGAGCACAACGATAGAGATCGCCGCCGTCAGGCCGCCAATCGCTGCGGCGAGATGGCCGACCGAGAGCTCGCGGAAGCCGGGGCGCAGCACCACCAGAACGCCGAGGAAGCCGACGATAACGGCTGCCCAGCGCTGCCAGCGCACATCTTCCTTGAGGAAGATCACGGACAGGATCGTCACGAAGGATGGCAGCAGGAAGAGCAGGCAGAAGGCTTCCGCCATCGGCAACAGCGTGAAGGTGATGATCGAGGCGATCGCACCGATCGCGCCGCAGACGAAGCGTACGAGCCACAGCGTGCGGTTGGTCGAGCGAACGACATCCAGCCAAGAGTCTTCCTTGGCCTTGATGAAGGGCAGGGCGGCGGTGCCGAACAGGGCGCCCATGAAGGCGATCTCGTAGGACGGGATGCTGCCGTGGAGGATCTTGATCGAAGCGTCGCTGAACGCGAACACGGCATAGGCGGCAAACGCGATGAGAACGCCGCGCGCGGGCGAATGGGGAGCAGTCATGGGAGCAGTTTCAATTTGAAGAGAGCTTCGGGCGCCGGGGCATCGTTGCCGACAACAGGCGGTATAGTTGAGAATGCTGCCCTGCACAATTGAGGAGAAGGCCGCGCCCATCTTAAAGCGAAGGTGTGATAGCCGCGCCACGCTGTGCCTGCGTGGCGGCGATCCGCCACCACGTATGATTGGCTATATCCTCAGTTGGTGCCGCGTCTGAGCGCCGGGCCGTAGTCGCGGTAGATGCTGAGGCAATCGGTGTAGCTCAGCGATTCGTTGGCGCCGTAGATCACATGCGCGCTTGATGCGTTTGTAGACGCTTCCTCCGATACGAAGAGGATGGCTTCGCCCAACGACTTACCTGTGATCGGCGCGTCGGTGCCATCGTCGAGCGTTATTCCCTTTATGACTGCGGCAATCTCGCGGTGGCTGAAAACTGCCTGTCTGTCTTCCGGTGTCATTGCCTTTACCTCGAACTGAAACTGAAAATGGATGGTTCTATCGTTGTCGGCCAATACCTGCGCCGACGATCGCGCGATGCCATCGCCTTGCGGGTTCGATGGCAGGCAGACGTGCGCGAGCACGGCCTTTTCGCGTCTGCATTCGTCGATCGGATGCCGCCGGCGGCCGCCAGCGTCGGATATCCGACCGACATATTATGGACATATGGCCCGATCGCCGCCGGACAAGATCGCTTCCTTCAATCCCCTGTGAATTTAAAAGGAGCCGGCGTGAATTCGCGCGGTGATTGCGGGCGAAGGCTGCACGGCGGCGAATTGGCAAGCGCTATCAGGACCGCTATATCAGGCCCCAACGCGTGCAAGCATCGACTGGAAAGTGAACCGACATGTTTCAAACGGCGAAGATCGATCAGGCCGACAAGAAGGAATTCTATCGCGAGCTCGCGCAACAGCTGACCGGGCTGCTTCATGGCGAGCGCGATGTGATCGCCAACGCGGCCAATACCTCGGCGCTGATGTTCGAGATGATGCCGGAGCTCAACTGGGCCGGTTTCTATTTCTTGAAATCGAAGGACGAGCTGGTGCTCGGGCCGTTCCAGGGGCGCACCGCCTGCGTGCGGATCGCGGTCGGACGCGGCGTCTGCGGGACGGCGGTCGCTAAGGGCCAGTCGATCCTCGTCGAGGACGTCCATGCCTTTCCAGGCCATATCGCCTGCGACGCTGCCTCGCGCTCGGAGCTTGTTGTGCCGCTCAGCCACAATGGCGAAATCCTCGGCGTCATCGATCTCGACAGCCCGATCCCTTCGCGCTTCGATGCTGACGATCAGGCTGGGATCGAGGCGCTGGCCGATATCTTCATCGCGGCCAGTTACTGACGTCAATTCCCTTCAGTGAACGAGAAGAGGCTGCGCCCGGATTGAGCGCAGCCTCTTTTGTTATCCTGTCACTCAGGACTTCTTCTTCTTGGCCTCATCGTCGATCAGCTCGTACCACATGGCGTTGAGGACAGCGAAGGCGGCCGCGAGCGGCAGGCCAAGGATCCATGCGAAATACCACATCCTATTTCTCCTTCAGTATGCGTGACCGCTTTTGTCGGTGATCTGCTTCTCGTCGACCTTGCCCCAGAGCACTTTGTAGACCCAGGCCGTGTAGGCGAGGATGATCGGCAGGAAGATCAGCGTGACGACGAGCATGATGAACAGCGTCAGGTGGCTCGACGATGCATCCCAGACCGTCAGGCTCGACTTCGGATCGAGCGAGGAAGGCAGGATGAAGGGGAACATCGAGACGCCGACGGTCGAGATGATGCCGAAGATCGACAGCTTGCTGAAGAGCAGCGTGCCAACCTCCAGCCTGGCGCGGATGGCGATCAGGGTGGCGAGGGCACCGGCGAAGCCGGCGACCGGGGCGATCATCATCCAGGGATAGGTGCCGTAATTGGCGAGCCACGAGCCCTCATGTGCCGCCGTTTTCAGAAGCGGGTTCGAGGGGCCGTCGGTGACGATGGCGCTCGAGATCGTGTAGCCGTTGACACCAAGCGCCAGAAAGACGCCGCCGAGCGCGAAGAGCACGATGACGAGTATGGCGGCGATGCTGCCATAGCCGCGCGCACGCTCCGCCACAGGACCGCTCGACTTCAACACCAGCCACGCGGCGCCGTGCATGCTGAGCATCGCAACGGACAAAAGACCACAGAGCAGGGCATAGGGGTTGAGCAGGCCGATGAAGGTGCCTTCATAGAAGATGCGCATGTCGGCCGGATCGAAGCGGAAGGGCACGCCCTGCAGCACGTTGCCGACGGCGACGCCGAAGATCAGCGACGGAACGAATCCGCCGATGAAGAGCGCGAGGTCCCAATTCCCACGCCAGCGGGCGCTTTCGCGCTTCGAGCGGTACTTGAAGGCGACCGGCCTGAGGATGAGCGCAAGCAGGATGGCGAACATCGCGAGATAGAAGCCGGAGAAGGAGACCGCGTAGAGCGGCGGCCAGGCTGCGAAGACGGCACCGCCGCCGAGGATCAGCCAGACCTGGTTTCCCTCCCAGACCGGGCCGATCGTGTTGATGGCGACGCGCCGCTCCGTATCCGTCCTGGCGACGAAGGGGAGCAACATGCCGACGCCGAGGTCGAAACCATCGGTGGCGGCGAAGCCGATGAGGAGGACGCCGAGAAGCAGCCACCAGATGAGGCGCAGGGTTTCATAGTCGATGAGTTCGTGCAGGATCATGATCGATCACTCCGCGGCAGGAACGAGGGTTTCGGAAATCAGCTCGGCTTCCGGCTCGTTGTCCGGTTCCGGGCCCTTCTTGATGGCCTTCACCATCAGCGTCATCTCGATGATGATCAGCACCGTGTAGAGCGCCGCGAAGCCGAGGATCGTCAGCAGTACGGTGCTGGCGCCGAGACTGGAGACGGCGGCGGCTGTCGGCAGCACGCCTTCGATGATCCAGGGCTGGCGTCCGACCTCGGCAACCACCCAACCGAACTCGATGGCGATGAAGGGCAGCGGGATCGCCAGGACGGCGACGCGGAGCAGCCAGGGATGGGCGTCGAGACGGCGGCGGGCCGAGAGCCAGAAGAAGGTCGCCGTCAACAGGATGAAGAACACGCCGAGCCCGACCATGATGCGGAACGACCAGAAGAGGGTCGGCACATGCGGGATGGTGTCGCGGGCGGCCTGGTCGATCTGCTGATCGGTGGCGGTGCGGGGATCATCGACATAGCGCTTCAGGAGAAGGGCATAACCGAGCTGGTGACCGAGATCCTCGAAAGCACTCCTGGTTTCCGCCGTGATCTTTTCCGGCGAGCCGGCGGCGCGGATCTGCATCAGCGCGTCATAGGCCTTGATGCCTTCGCGGATGCGGGTCTTTGCGTGTTCCTCGAGCTCATTGATCCCGGGGATGACAGTATCCAGCGAGCGGGTGCCGATCAGGCCCATGACCCAGGGGATATGAACGGCGAAATGGGTCTCGCGCGCCTGTTGATCAGGGAAGCCGATGGCGGTGAAGGGGGCCGGTGCCGGCTCCGTTTCCCACATGGCCTCGATGGCGGCGAGCTTCATCTTCTGGTTTTCGGTGGCGAGATAGCCGCTTTCGTCACCGAGCACGACGACCGAAAGCGCGGAGGCGAGGCCGAAGGAGGCGGCGACCGTCATCGAGCGCTTGGCGATCTCGATGTGCCGGCCCTTGAGCAGATACCAGGCCGAGACGCCGAGCACGAAGATGGAGGCACAGACGTAGCCGGCCGATACCGTGTGGACGAACTTCGCCTGTGCGACCGGGTTGAAGACCACATCGAAGAAGCTCGTCACTTCCATGCGCATGGTCTGCGGGTTGAGCGCTGATCCCACCGGGTTCTGCATCCAGCCGTTGGCAACGAGAATCCAGAGCGCGGAGAAGTTCGAGCCGAGCGCCACGCACCATGTCGCCACGAGGTGACCGACCTTGGAGAGCTTTTCCCAGCCGAAGAAGAACAGGCCGACGAAGGTGGCCTCGAGGAAGAAGGCCATCAGACCTTCGATCGCCAAGGGCGCGCCGAAGATGTCGCCGACATAGTAGCTGTAGTAGCTCCAGTTCATGCCGAACTGGAATTCCATGACGATGCCGGTGGCGACACCGATGGCGAAGTTGATGCCGAAGAGCACGCCCCAGAACTTCGTCATCTGCCGCCAGATCTGGCGGCCGGTCATGACGTAGACGGTCTCCATGATGGCGAGCAGCACGGCGAGGCCGAGCGTCAGCGGTACGAACAGGAAGTGATAGAGCGCTGTCAGCGCGAATTGAAAACGCGATAAGTCGACAATGTCTAGTTCCATAGTCTTTCTCCCACGCCCCATGGGGGTACGAAGATTTTCCGCCGGGCCGGATTGCCTGGCGGTCATGCACGCGCTCAGTCCGGTCTCAGCCGATTCAGAGCTTCTTCGAACGCCGTCTCTCCGCGGCGCGAAATGCTGGCGATGCGGGCGCCATCGAGCGTGGCGATCACATCAGCGATCTCCGCCTCACGGCGGATATGGGTGGCGATGACAAGCGAGCGGCCATTCGCCCTCTCGGACAGGCGGGCCATGACATCGAGTGCCGTGGCGCGGTCGTGGCCCTCGGTCGGCTCGTCGAGCAGCCAGAGCGGCGTGTCGCGCAGGAAGAGGCGGGCGAGTGCCAAGCGGCGCGACTGGCCGCCCGAGAGGCCCATGCCGCCTTCGCCAAGGCGGGTGTCGAGGCCATCGGGCAGGGCGGCGATATCGGCGAGCAGGCCGGCGGCGGCGAGTGCGGACTTGAGATCGCTTTCGGTAGCGTTGGGACAGGCCAGGCGCAGATTGCCGGCGACCGTGTCCTGGAAGAGCTCGGTGCGCTGGGTCAACAGGGTGGCCGGATCGTTGGCGACCGTGCCCTTGAGCGGTTCGATCTCGCCGGCGAGCAGGGCGAGCAGCGTCGACTTTCCGGCACCGCTGGCGCCGACGAGCGCAAGCTTGTCGCCCGACCTCAGGGTGAGGTTGATATCGGCGAGAACCGGCGTCGCGGCTGCGGCATAAGCGGCGCTGGCGCCGGCGAGTTGGACCGTCAGTCCGGCGGCGGGGGCCGGGTGTCGGCGGGCTGCTACCTCGTTGGCCAGGCGCGGGCCAATGCGCTTTGCTGCCAACAGCGTGCGTCCGAGTTCCAGCGCACCGCGACGCAGCGCGCCGAAGGGCTCGACGGCGGCGAAGGCAATCAGGATGCCGAGGGCGGCGACGGGTGCGGTGATGGTGCCGGCACCGGCGAGGGCCGCGACGGCCAACAGGGCGCCGGTGAGCAGGAGCGTCGAGGCGATGCCGAAGCCGAAGGTCACGCTACTCTCGATGCGGTTCAGCCTGTCGTCGGCATTGGCCGAATAGAGGTCGGCGGCGGCTATGGCTGCCGTCTGCGCTTCGATCCTGCCTGCCATCAGCAGGTCCGACTGGCCGGCGACGAGGTCGATGGTACGGGCCCGCATCGCCTCGATGCCATAGGCGCGGCGCCGGGCATGGGCGGCGGCGAGGCGGCCGGCGCAAATGGGAATGCCGAGGCCGGCGACGATGAGGAGCAGTGCCGCCGAGAGGCCGAACGGGGGATGCATCAGGCCGAGTGCGATGCCTGTGGCGATGGCGGCAAGGATCGCGACGCCTGCGGGTACCAGCACGCGGAGATAGAGAGAATCGAGCGCATCGATGTCGCCGGTGAGGCGAAACAGCAGGCGGGCAGGGCGTCTTGCGAGATCACGGGCAGCACCGGCCTGCGCCCAGCCACGAAACAGGCGTTCGCGCAGCGCGGCGAGCACGGCGAGCGTCGCGTCGTGCGTCGTCAACCGCTCGCCATAGCGCGAGGCGGTGCGGCCGATCGCCAGCAGGCGGATGCCGGCCGAGGGGGCGAAGACATCGAAGGTGATGGCGGTTGCCACTGAGGTGCCGGCGATGGCCGTTGCCGTGATGAACCAGCCGGAGAGGCCAAGCAGGGCGATGCCGGCTGTGGCCGTCGCGGCGGACATGACGGCGCCCAGCAGCAGGCCGCGCTTCTTCTCCTTCATGAAGAGCTTGAGGATGGGCTTGAGATCGGTCAGCGACGCGCTCATTCGGCGGCCTCCCGTGCGGGTTCCGGATTGAGATGGATCGTCCTGCCCATGCGGGCGGCGAGGCGCGGGTCGTGCGTGGCGACGAGCAAGGTCTTGCCCTCGGCGAGCGCAAGCAGGCTCTCGGTGATGTCGTCGGCCGTTGCGCTATCGAGATGCGCCGTCGGTTCGTCGGCGAGGACGATCAGCGTCTCGGGGTCCACGGCAGCGCGGGCGATGGCGAGCCGCAGCGCCTCGCCACCCGACAAGCCGGCTCCGCCATCGCCGAGCGGACGGTTGCGGTAGGCGCTTGCGAGCCTTCCGAGTTGGGCGGCGTCGAGTGCGGCGACGGCCTGTTGCGCGGAGACCTGCGGGCGGCCGAGCGTGACGTTGCGGGTGATGCTGCCGGCGAAAATATGCGGTTTCTGGCCGATCCAGGCGATCCGTGTCCGCGAGGCTTGACCGGCCGGTCGCCCGCCGATCTCGACGCGGCCGCTTTCGCAGGCCGCGAGACTGGCGGCGAGTGCCAGCAGGGTCGACTTGCCCGAGCCGCTTGGGCCCAGCAGGGCGACATGTTCGCCGGCGCGGATATGGAGATCGAAGTCCTCGATGGCTGAAGTATCGCTGCCGGGATAGCGGAAGGCGACGGCGTGGAAGCGGATATTGGCGTCAAGGGGGCCTTGAGCGGCTTCTCCCTGCGGCAGCATCATGCCGTCTTCGCTCAGCGCATCGAGTGCCTTCATCGCTGCTTCGCCCGAGGCGCGGTCGTGCCAGACGGCCGAGAGTTCGCGCAGCGGCTCGAAGAAGGCGGGTGCCAGCAGCAGCACGAAGAGGCCCGATGTGAGATCGAGGCCATTTGTCCAGGCACCGAAGCGGATCTCGCCGAGCAGCGAGAAGCCGACATAGACGGCGACCATGGCGACGCCGAGCGCGGCGAAGAGCTCGAGAACCGCCGACGACAGGAAGGCGATGCGCAGCACGGCCATGGTGCGGGTCTTCAGGTCCTCGGCATCGGCGCGAAGGCGCGTTGCCGTGGCATCGACGGCATCAAGCGCGCGGATGGTGGCAAGGCCGCGCAGGCGATCGAGCAGGAAGCCGTTGAGGCCGCCGGTCGCGGCCAGCTGCTTTTCGCTGGCGGCTTGAGCACGCCAGCCGATCAGCGCCATGAAAACGGGGATGAGGGGCATGGCGAAAAGCAGCACGAGGGCTGCAATCCAAGAGATCGGGAAGACGCATGCCAGGATAACCAGAGGCACGGCGCTGGCCTTGAAGCGGGTCGGCTGGAAACGTGCGAGATACGGGACGATGAGTTCGGCCTGTTCGCCAACGATGCTGGCGGCCTCGCCCGATGTGTGGCGGGTGCTGTCGACCGGTGACCGGCGCGCAAGGGCTTCGACCGCGCGGGCGCGTCTCTGGGTGAGTTCGGCGCGGGCGGCGCGAAAGGCGAGGCTGCCTCCTGCCGCGTCGAGACAGCTTTTCGCGATGCCGAGGAAACCGATGACGATCGCCGGCCAGATGACGGCCTCAACCCCGCCGTCATTGGCGATGCGGCCGACCGCGATCGAGAGGAGACCGGCCTGCGGGATCCAGAGGAGGGAGGCAAGCGTCTGGACCAGCGCCGCGCTGCGCAGACCAGAGGGCGGGCGGGCGCGCTTGCGCCGTCCGTCGCGGGCCTTGTCTTGCTTGGCATCGAGAAAGGCACTGGTCATGGCGCTAACTCTTGTTCGCAGGATTGGGACGGCGGCCACGGCCGAGCGATATGACCCGGTCCTTGGCCTCGAGCAGCTTCGTCACTTTCGCGCCTAGCGAGAGTAGCGTTGCAAGCCTTTCTGTTTCAAGTTGTTTCACATCGTCATACCAATGTGTCAGCTGTTCAATCAGCGCATGCATTTCACTCATGCGTTCCTGTGCATGACGCTCGGCCTCGCTCGCCGGCCGCTGCATCAGGATTTCGCGCAGCACCGAGAGCGTCGGATCGACCTCGCGCTTCTTGCGCTCTTCGGCGAGCGTGCGCAGGATCAGCCAGACATCGTCGGGCGTGGTGAAGAAGTCGCGGCGGTCGTCCGGCCGGTGCCTGAGCAGCACGAGGTTCCAGGTCTGCAGTTCGCGCAGGCTCATCGAGACGTTCGAGCGCGAGATGCCGAGCGCGTCGGCGATCTCCTCGGCGCAGAGCGGTTGCGAGGAGACGTAGAGCAGCGCGTAGATCTGGCTCACCGTCCTGTTGATGCCCCAGCGCGAGCCCATCTCACCGAAGTGCAGGACGAAGGATTGGACGAGCGGCGCAAGGTTCATGGTCAGGTTTCCGTTATGACTGTGATTTCAGAAATTTCTGAAATCACAGTGCGCAGTGCGTGGCTGACAATCGGCAGGCCGGGGCTGCTGCAATTGGCGCCGGATTTGACGATAGTCAGCTTTTCGCCCGGGTTTATTGATTCAGATCAAATGGCGGAGGAATGTTTGGCCTTGCCCTGCGCGAGGTAGCGATCGAACTTGGCGGCTATGGTGCGCACGAAGGGGCGGCCTTCATCTGTAATCGCGAACCTGTCGCCGTCGAAGGACACGAAGCCATCCTCGTTGAAGCTCGCGTGCAGGGCGTCGTCGCAGGCGTCGTCGGCAGCCTTGCCAAAACGGGCGCGCAGCTCGGTGACCGAGAAGGCATACTGGCACATCAGCTCTTCGATCGCCTGCGCGCTGGCGCGGTCGGCATCCGAGAGCGCGAACCCCCGGGCGACGGGAAGGCGACCTTCCGAGATCGCCCGGCAATATTGTCCTGTTGCGACGATGTTCTGGACATAGCCTTGCGGCAGCTTGCCGATCGAGGAAGCGCCAAGGCCGATGAGCGTGTCGGCGCCATCGGTCGTGTAGCCCTGGAAGTTGCGCCGGAGTTCGCCGTCACGCAGCTGGCGGGCCATGCTGTCGTCGGGCTTTGCGAAGTGGTCGATGCCGACGGCATCATAGCCTGCCGCAAGGATGGCGCTAGCGCCCGCCGCGGCCATCGCGAAGCGGTCGGCGGGGCCGGCAAGGGTCGCGGTATCGATCACCGACTGGTGCTTCTTGACCCAGGGAACGTGGGCGTAGCCGAACATGGCGATGCGATCGGGCTGCATCGACAGCGACAGGTCGATCGTGCGCAGCAACATGTCGCGGTCCTGATGCGGCAGGCCGTAGACGATGTCGAGATTGATCGAGCCGATGCCGAGCTCGCGCAAGGTTCGCACGACCAGTGCCGTCTGCTCGAAGCTCTGCGGCCGGTTGATCGCTGTCTGAACGATCGGCTCGAAATCCTGCACGCCGACGCTTGCCCGCGTCATGCCGAAATCGCGCCATGCCTTCAGCTTTTCGGCATCGACATGGGTCGGGTCGATTTCGACGCTGATCTCGCAATCCGGGCCGATGTCGAAATTGGCGTCGAGCGTGGTGCGCAGGCGCATGAGGTCGTCGGGGCTTACGATCGTCGGCGATCCGCCGCCGAAATGGATGGCTGCGACCTTTCGCCGTAGCGGGAGATATGTCGCAACGAGCTCGATCTCGCTATTCAAGGCCTCCAGGTAGGTCGCGATGGGGTCGTAGCGGCGCACCTGCTTGGTATGGCAACCGCAGTAGAAACAGAGCCGGTCGCAGAACGGAATATGCACGTAAAGCGATAGTGCGCCTTGTGAATTTGCTTCGAGCCACTGCCGGTAATCCATCTCGCCAACGCCCTCGTGGAAGTGCGGCGCGGTCGGATAGCTGGTGTAGCGAGGTACGGGGGCGGAATAGCGGGCGATGAGATCGGCGTTCATGAGCGTGTCCTTTCAAGGACCGAAATAACGGGGGTTTTCGATGACTGCCTTGATCTCGATCAAGAAAACGCTGTTCTCCGACGACGGGCTTGGCTATGCTCCCGGCGGAGCTGGTTGTATGCGAAAAGATATACATAATTCTAATATTCCAATACGTTGCGTAAGCTGCGAGGTCCGCCACAAGGGTATGTGTGGCGCGCTGACGGGCGACGAATTGCTGTCTCTTTCCGCCCATACGCGGCTGGTCACGCACCACGCCGGCGAGGAGCTGGCCGGTGAAAAGATGCCGGTCGAATCCTACGCCACCGTCATCAGCGGCGTGGTGAAGCTGACGAAGACGCTTGAGGACGGACGCCAGCAGATCGTCGGTCTGCAGTTCGCTCCCGATTTCCTCGGCAGGTTGCATGCCAACGAAAACGGCGTCTCGGCGGAGGCCGCGTCAGACGTTCATCTCTGCCGCGTCCCGAAGGCCGCCATGGAGCGGCTGGTCAAGAGCACGCCGGCGCTCGCTGAAAGGTTGATGGACCAGACGATGCGCGAGCTCGACGAAGCGCGGGACTGGATGGTGACTCTGGGGCGCAAGACGGCGGCGGAAAAGGTCGCGAGTTTCCTGTTTCTGATCGCGACTCATCTCGATCCCGAGGCTGCCGGCGACAGTCGCCGCTTCGACCTGCCGCTATCGCGTGCTGATATCGCCGATTTTCTCGGCCTGACGATCGAGACCGTGTCGCGGCAGATGTCGAAGCTGAAGAGCGAAGGCGTCATTTCCATCGTCGCCAACAGGCATATCGAAGTGCCCAAGCTCGCCAAGCTCAAGGCCTGCTGCGGTTCCTGACGGCACTGGCCCTCGCGCCCTGCGAATGCGTGTTGCCGAGGCGGGGTGTTTTGTGCAGGAGTGATGGTTTCCATCATTGATTTGAGAGCCTCCATGCCCGCCGCTGAAGCCAATCTCCTCGTCTCCCGCCTGTCCCCGCCGCCCATCCCATCGGTGCTTGCCTGGGCACGCGAGTACAAGGGCGCCCATGGGCCGCTGGTCGATCTCTCGCAGGCGGTTCCGGGCTATCCCGCGCATCCCGAGATGCTGCGGCTGCTGGGCGAGGCGGCGGCCTCGCCCGCGACAACAGGCTACGGGCCGATCGAAGGCGAAAGCGTGTTGCGCGAAGCCTATGCCCGGCAGATGTCCGACGTCTATGGCGCACCGGTCGCTGCCCATAACGTCCAGATCACCGCCGGCTGCAACCAGGCCTTCATGGCAGCCGCCATCGCGCTTGCCCGGGCCGGAGACAGCGTGGCGCTGACCAATCCCTTCTATTTCAACCAGGAAACCACCCTGTCGATGCTTGGCATCAACAGGGTGCTGGTCGAATGCGATGCCGATAACGGCTTCCTGCCCGACATCGCCTCGGCTGAGAAGGCGCTCGCCTCGGGCGCCAAGGTGCTGGCGATCGTGACGCCGAACAATCCGACGGGCGCGGTCTATCCGCCGGAGCTGTTGCGCGCGCTGTTCGATCTCTGCCGCAGCCATGGGGCGTGGCTGATCGTCGACGAGACCTACCGCGACTTCCTGCCGGAGAACTACGGCGCGCCGCATCCGCTGCTTGCGATCCCCGGCTGGGAGGAGACGCTGATCCTGCTCTACAGCTTCTCCAAATCCTTCTGCATTCCCGGCCACCGGCTGGGCGCGATCACCGCCGGGGAACGTGTCATCGCCGAGATCGTCAAGGTGATGGACAACATGCAGATCTGCGCGCCGAGGGCTGCGCAGGTGGCGGTTGCCGAGGCGATGCCCGTTCTGGCCGACTGGCGGGCCGCGAACCGGCTGGAGATTGCCCGGCGGGCCGATGCGCTGCGGGCGGTGATGGCGGAGTTGCCCGGCTGGGAGATCGGTGCGCTTGGTGCTTACTTCGCCTTTATTCGCCATCCGTTCGAGGATTTGAGTTCGTCCGAGGTTGCCGAGCGGCTGGCCAAGGAGGCTGGTGTGGTTTGCCTGCCGGGGAGCTATTTCGGGGTGGGGCAGGAGCGGTACTTGCGGTTGGCGTTTGCCAATGCGGATGCGGTGTCGATCGGGCGGTTGGTGGAGCGGTTGCGCTAGGGTTGCCCTGGGTGGGGCTTCTGAGATCGAACGTCGTGCCGTGGGATACCCCCCTCTGTCCTGCCGGACATCTCCCCCACAAGGGGGGAGATCGACTCGTAGCCTGCTCTCAGCCAAACAATGAGAGTGGAGCGAGCGGTTACACCCGGCCAATCTCCCCACCTGTGGGGGAGATGCCCGGCAGGGCAGAGGGGGGCAACGCACGGCAAAACCTCTCTTTAGGCACCTCACAGCGGTATGCTATGTTCCAGCACACGACGCGTCATCACAGAGGTCTCCCATGTCCCGATTTCTTGCCGTCTACACCATGAAACACGAGGATTTCGACGCTTTCCGGCGTCTTCCGAAAGCCGAGCAAGACGCCATCGACGCCAAAGGTGTGCCGCTGTGGATGGCATGGGAGGAGCGGAATGCTGCGGTTATTCTCGATCGCGGCGGCATGGTGGGGAAGACGACGCGGGTTAGCAAGGACGGGATTGCGGCGGCTTCCAATGCGCTCTGCGGCTATCTGGTGGTTGAGGCGGAGAATGCCGAGGCCGCGGCACGGCTTTTCCTCGATCATCCCCACATCACCGTCTTTCCCGGCGATGGCGTGGATATCATGCCGTTCGTGACCTGACACAAAGGGCGCGTTGATCTAGGCGATCATCGCCCGATCATCCGGAAAGTCTCGCAGCGCTGGCGTGTTGTTGATCACGCCGCGGGTTCGATTGCGGCCCGCGCTCTTGGCTTCGTAGAGCAGCTTGTCAGCCCGTTCGTAGAGGGTCGCGAAATCCTCTTCACCGACGATGCCAGTCACGCCCATGCTTGCCGTCACCGGCCGCTTGAGGCCGGGCACCGTGCGGGCGACGATGGCGGGGATTGCCTGGCGGCGCAATTCCGCCTGGGTGTCGGCGTCCTCGCCGCGGAGGAGAAGCACGAATTCCTCGCCGCCGAGGCGGTAGGCGCGAACGATCGGGCCGGGCTGGAGCGCCTTGGCGACGGCCTTCAGCACCTCGTCGCCGACGCTGTGGCCGTTGATGTCGTTGATCGCCTTGAAATGATCGATGTCGATAACGGCAAGGGCCACGAAGCCTTTGGCTCGGAGCTGCTCGAATTGTTGTTCGATCGCCCGGCGGTTCAGCAATCCCGTCAGCGGGTCCGTTTCGGACAGGCGTTCGAGCAATTCGGCGTCATTGCGGGCGCCGTCGCGCTCGCGCTTCATGGTGACGAAGCGCTCGGCCACGCCAAGCGTCGTGAACACGACCTCGCACATGCAGCCGATATAGAAGAGCAGCGTGGCATCGGTGCTGTGCAGCCAAGGAACGATACCAGTCACCAGACGGATCAAGCCGACCACGACCATCGGCGCATAACCCACCGCCTGAAACCGGGCGGCGCGGCTTCCGCGACGCAGCGCATCGATCATCGACAGGATGAAGATCGCAAGCACCGGCGCGAAGGCGGCCGTATAGGCGCTCGACTGAATGGAGCGGGCGACGAACGGGAAGGCCGCGTGAAGCAGGCTCAGCGCTATCGCCCATGCCGCGCAATAGGGGAGTACGCGGCGCAGCAGCGGATGCATCAGGCCGGGCTCGACGAAGCTATAGGTGAACATCGCTCCCGATGCGATGGTCATGCCGAAGATCACCGTCGTCATCCAGCTCAAGGTCATCGCCGGCGGATCAAACAGCATGACCGCCAAGCCTGACGTTACCAGAATGGTCATCAGCAGCGAGAATGTCAGCGCCGAGTGCCAGAGAACGAAGGGTTCGCGCAGCGCCCGGTAGAAGGCTGCATTGAAGATCAGGGGCATGACGAGCATGCCTGCAAGCCCGGCCAACACGTGCATCAAGCGCATGTCGCCGATGCCGCCGGCTGCATCCGTCGAGGCGAGATAGGCGCGCTCCAGCGTCATCCGGTGGCTTGGGAGGTCGATCGCGGCGATCACCTGCCGCGTCTCGTTGGTCACATCGGGCAGGGGCACCTTGAAGTAGCCGCCGGCCATGGAGCTTGCGAGTGCGGCTGCGGGAATGCTGTTCTGGCGCAGCGTGCCATCGCGATCGATTGCGAGCAGATGGATCGCCTGAAGTGCCGCGCGCCTGGAGAGCAGGTAGTGGGGAGGAGGTTGGTCGGCTTTGATGTCGAAGCGAAGCAGCACGCGCTCGGCATCGATGGAGCGGGCTTGGTCGCCGCAAGACCATCGATCCTGGTTCCTGGCGATCGCGACCACGTCTTCAGACAGGCTGGCGGATGCCCAGCAGGAACTGCGTGTCTCGAAAGAATCCGCCGGGGCAGCCGATGCGGCGCTGAATTGCAGCAGCATCACCATGAACAGAAGGGCCGCCGGAAGGCTATTTCGAAATCCACTCGAAGTCATGGCTTTAGCCTAGGGCGGAAAGCTTTTGATGCCGTTAATCGGGACTGGCGAAAGTCTGCCGTTGGGTTGGTTTAGCAGGCGCTTGCGTTGTCACGCCGTGAGTGCCGTCGGTCTTTCACACCGCCCCCACAAATGGCCTCGCCCGGATCGCCAAGCAATGTCACAATCCTGTTCGATTTGATGTTTAGAGCGCAGAAATCGGCACAGAGGATCGTCGGGATGGCAGAAGAGAAGTCGCTTGAGTTCGCGGGTGGGATCGTGGATTTCGATGCCGGGCACGGCGAGACCGCCACCGTCGAGATGAAGGACTACAGCGACAGTCTGGAGCGCGCCAAGGCGAAGTCCGTGCGCCTCGTCGATGCGATCACCGGCGCTGCGCTCAAGAAGAAGGACGCCATCCACTTCGACGATCTGCGCCCTGCGCTGGCCGAGTTCATGCGGCAGAAGCATCCGGGGCTGCACTCGGACGATTATATCAATCGCAAGGTCGTCGACGATTATCGCGGCCAGTATATCGCCGAATTGTTGCGCGACGAACGCGGCGAGCTCTCCAACCTCGAGGACGAGGTCGTTGAGAGCCTCAGGAGTCACGATACGCTGGCCGAAAACATCGAAGAGGATTACGAGGAGCACCGCTCGATCGGCGACCGCGTGGCCGATGTCGTCGCCACTTTCGGCGGGAGCTGGACCTTCATCATCTCCTTCTGCCTGTTCCTCGCCGTCTGGATGGGCATCAATCTGCTGATGGGCGAGCGGCAGGCCTTCGATGCCTATCCCTTCATCCTGCTCAACCTCATCCTCTCGACCATCGCCGCACTGCAGGCGCCGATCATCATGATGAGCCAGCGCCGCCAGGAATCGAAGGATCGCCTGCGTGCGCTGAACGACTACAAGGTCAACCTCAAGGCCGAACTGGAAATCCGCCACCTGCACGAAAAGGTCGACCATCTTCTGAACCGACAGTGGGAGCGGCTGACCGAAATCCAGCAGATCCAGATCGAGATGATGCTGGAGCAAGCCAAGGCCGCCAACCGCGCGTTGAAGCTCAGCAAGGCGCAGAAGACAAAGACCAGCGCCTTGAAAAACCTCTTCAGCGCCGCGCCGAAGACGGACGAGGCTGACGGCTAACGCGAAGTGCCGCCGGCGTGATCCTCGTTGTGCAACTGCCCCAAAATAGCCTATAAGATTCCGCTAGATAGCTGCACCTGATGGCTCAACATCAGGTGGCGTTTTCGATGCTGATAACGGCAAATTGTGGGAGGAATAGACGATGAAAACGGTTCTCATTGCAGCAGCCTTGATCCTGTCGGCCGCGACGGCACATGCCGCCGACACATGCGCCTCCAAGGCAGTCGACAAGAACGGCAAGCCGCTGGCAGGTGCTGCGCTGACGTCGTCGATGAACAAGTGCCAGAAGGATGCCGCCGCCGCCTGCGACATGTCCGCCAAGGACAAGAACGGCAAGGCGCTGGCTGGTGCCGCGAAGACCGCCTACACCAAGAAATGCGTGAGCGATGCCGTCGGCGGCTGATGCTGTCTGATACAAGCACGACCACTATCGGCCGCCGACGCTCGGCCATATCAGGCTATCGGCGACGTTTTCTAACGCCGTCCCGATCGCTGGAAGATATGGGCTGCGGATATGCGGGTTGTCCGGATCGTCGGGCCCACCAAGGTGCTGAGGTTTTCGATCAGCGCTTTGGCTATCTCTGGCTGCTTTTCTGGAGCCAAAGCCAGAAAGGGCGAGAGGCTGCGATGAAGGGCGACGAAGCGCTCGACACTGTAGTCCTCGGCTGTCTCGACATGGCAGAAGAGCCTCTCGGTAAAAGCTGGCGTCATTGGCGGCTTGGCCAGTCCCCAAAACACCTGAGCGATCTCGTCGCGGGATTGCCTCTCGATCGGCTGCGGATAACCGGAGCGCTGGAATGCCTCGTCCACGGCCTTGGCCTGCTGTGCGACGGGCTGGGGTTCCTTGTTCCACAGCAGCACGACAAATCCATGCGGCGCGAGCAATTCCTCGATCCGCTGGACACCGCGCTTCTGATCGACCCAGTGAAACGAGGATGCCGCGAGAACGATATCGAACGGACCGGCGAGATCGACCTGTTCCAGCGTGCTCGTCTGAAAGGTGATATTCGGGAAAGGGGCCAGAACGTCGCGGGCAATGGCGACGAAGTCGGGGTTCGGTTCGACGCAGGTAAATCGGCCTCCCAAGGTGGCGAAGTCCTGGGTAGCGGTGCCGGGGCCGCTGCCGATTTCAAGGATGCGGCTCTGCGGTTGCCATTCCGCGACCGCTGCCGCCGCTGTTATCAGGGGCGCTGGGTAGCGGGGGCGACCTTCGACATAGAACTTCGCGCCGTTGGAATACCAACGCGCCTTTTCGGCGTCGGTCTGATCGTCGTAGATCGCCACGTTTCATCCTCCGCGTTGGGGATGCGGACAAAGTAGGTCAGGGCTTGCGCTTGGCTATGGTTGGCGACCATGTATCCCTTCATTATGATCAAGTGGACACCAAGAACGGAATTCGACTGGTATGATTGGACGCTGCGGACTGTGTGACCGAATTCTCGATGTTAAGGGAGACCCGCTTTCCGGCGATTGCGGAGGTGACTGCTGAGGATGTGTAGGGAAGATTGAGGCTGATGTTGGTGGGGATCCGATGCAGAATATCTCGATAGGAGTCGTGGCAAAGGAAATCGAGTGGGGTTGGAGAGATCGCGACGGACAGGCGAAATCGCAATCCTTCTTTCAACAGCACCCGAAATACTGGCCAACCGAGTAACAGCTTCGGGCCGATTTGATGTCCTAACCAGGGGATGCAGCAATGTCATTGTGTCGCAGAAAAGTGGCAAACACCAGCTCCAGCGCCCCCCTCATCCGACCCGTCGGGCCACCTTCTCCCCGAGGGGAGAAGGGAAAGGCGGCACCCTCCGCGGTCTCTCCCCCTCTCCCCTCGGGGAGAGGGTAGGGTGAGGGGGCTACACGGCAAGACCGAATTTTTCGGATGCGAATTTGCTCGCCAACTACGAAACATTCCGTAGCCGGCCACCCCGGCAGCAAGGCCCGCTTTCGCGGGCCCCGCATCATCAATCTACCCTTACACCACCACCGTCAGCGGCGGGATGCGCTTGTCGGGGGCGCTGTCCTGCTCTTGCGCGGCCAGGAGGTTGAGCTCGCGGCGTTCGCGTTCGGAGACGATCGCAAGGTCGATGACCTTCTGCAGGTTGGCGGCGTGGCGGAAGGTCGGGTCGTCCTGTTTGCCGGTGCGCACGGCTTCGGCGAAGCGCTGGTAGTTGGTCAGCACCGGCGGCACCTCGATGTCGCGCCAGGTGGCGCTTTCGATGTCGTCGCCGAAGCAGCCGCGGAGATCCGAGCCATCGGGGCGATGGGTGACTTCGAGGCTGCCCTTTTCGCCGTAGATGCGAAGCTTCAGCTCGTTGAGGTGGCCAGTCGCCCAGCGCGTGGCGTGGATGACGCCGAGAGCGCCGTTGGTGAAATCCACCGACATGGTGAAGCTGTCGTTGGCATCCAGCAGATATTCGCCGATCTGGCCGCCCGGCGCCTTGTTGAAGGTTTTCAGGCGGGCGAAGACGTGGTCGATATCGGTCGCCGCACCATAGGCCGCGAAGTCGAGGATGTGGATGCCGACATCGCCGAGCACGCCGTTGGAGCCGTGGCCGGTCGAAAGACGCCACAGCCAGCGCGATTCCGTCCGCCAGTCGCCCCAGGCGCGGGAGACGAGCCAGCTCTGGAGATAGGACGCTTCGACGTGCCTGATGGTGCCGAGTTCACCGGCCAGCACCATCTCGCGGGCACGCTGAAGCGGCGCGACGTTGCGGTAGGTGAGGTTGACCATGTTGATGACGCCGGCGGCTTCCGCCGCCTCCGTCATCTCCAGCGCGTGGTCGTAGTGTTCGGCCAGCGGCTTTTCGCAGAAGACATGCTTGCCGGCCGCGATCAGCGCCAGGCTGGTCGCGTAGTGGATGCGGTCAGGCGTGACGTTGGTGGCGCTGTCGAATTCGCCCCATTCGATTGCTTCTTCCAACGTGCGGAAGCGCTTTTCGATGTGGAAGTGATCGGCGAATTCGGTCAGCCGTGCGAGATCGGTATCGACGGCGCCGACAACCTCGACGCCATCGATGGCCAGAAAATTGGCGACCTGGTTTTTGGCCATGACGCCCGTGCCAAGAACGAGTAGACGCATTGCTGTTCTCCTCAGCGGTAACCGGCTTCGCCGGCCTGGTGCAGTCTCGGGCCGCGTTCGGTGATCGGCTCCAGCGCCTTCTCCACCGGGACATTCGGGGCATCGGTGATGCTCTTCAGGTCGCCTTGCGGATTATAAGCCCATTTGACGCCGTTGATCAGCACCTTCTGGACGTTGGCGTCGTGGTAGGTCGGATAGGTCTCGTGGCCGGGGCGGAAGTAGAAGATGTTGCCGGCGCCGCGGCGCCAGGTCAGGCCGGAGCGGAAGACTTCGCCGCCCTGGAACCAGGAGATGAAGACGGTTTCGAGCGGCTCGGGAACGGAGAACTGCTCGCCGTACATCTCTTCGTTCTCCAGCACGAAGTTCTCGCCGATGCCGGCTGCGATCGGATGGCGCTGGTTGATCGTCCACAGACGCTCGCGCTCGCCGGCCTCGCGCCACTTCAGAGCGCAGGGCGTGCCCATCAGGCGCTTGAAGATCTTCGAGAAGTGGCCGGAATGCAGAACGAGCAGGCCCATGCCTTCCCATACGCGCTTGGCCACGCGCTCGACGACGACGTCGGAGACGGCGCCGTGATCCTTGTGGCCCCACCAGGTGAGCACGTCGGTTTCGGCAAGCCGCGCTTCGGTGAGGCCGTGTTCCGGCTCCTGCAGCGTGGCGGTCGTGGCGCTGATTGCTGGATCGGTGTTCAGCGCGTTGGCGATCGTCGTGTGCATGCCGTCGGGATAGATGCCGCGGACGATCTCGTTGGTGTTTTCATGGATGTTTTCACCCCATACGATGGTGCGAATAGCCAAAGTCATGCTCCTTCATGCGCGTGGTGGATCGAAACCGTTGGGAAGCGGCCGGGATCCGGTTGTTTGGGTTGGTTTCAGGCGGCGCCCTTCAAGGGGATCCTTTCGAGCGCGCGTCCGGATGGATCGAAACGGTGGATGGCGCCGGCAACAGGCGAGACGCCGAGATTGTCGCCGGGCTGGTGGCGCGAAACGCCGGTTTCGCGAACGACCAGCGGTTCTGGCGTGCCGATGTCGAGATAGACGAAGCTGTCGGAACCGAGGATTTCGGAGTGGATCACCGTGCCCTTCCAGGCGGGCTCGTGATTGGTGATCTCGATGTGTTCGGCGCGCACGCCGATGGTGTGGGCGTCGTAGGGGCTTGCGTGTTCGCCGGTCAGGAAGTTCATCTTCGGCGAGCCGATGAAGCCGGCGACGAAGATGGAATTCGGGGTCTCGTAGAGCTCCAGCGGCGTGCCGATCTGCTCAACGACGCCATCGCGCAGCACGCAGATGCGGTCGGCGAGCGTCATCGCCTCGACCTGGTCGTGGGTGACGTAGATCATCGTCGTGTCGTGCATGCTGCGGTGAAGCTTGGCGATCTCAAGCCGTGTCGCGACGCGCAGTGCCGCGTCCAGGTTCGACAGCGGCTCGTCGAAGAGGAAGACCTTGGGGTCGCGGACGATGGCGCGGCCGATCGCGACGCGCTGGCGCTGGCCGCCGGAAAGCTGGCGGGGCAGGCGCTCCAGATAGGGCGAGAGCTGCAGCATGCCGGCTGCCTGCTCGACGCGGGCCTTGCACTCTTCCTTGGTGCGGCCCGACAGTTTCATGCCGAAGGCCATGTTGTCGAAGACGGTCATGTGCGGATAGAGCGCGTAGGACTGGAAGACCATGGCGATGCCGCGCTTGGAGGGCGAGAGCTGGTTCACCGCCTGGCCATCGAAGGAGAGCGTGCCCTCCGAGATATCCTCCAGGCCGGAGATCAGCCGCAGAAGCGTTGACTTGCCGCAGCCGGACGGGCCGACGAAGACCATGAATTCACCCTTGCGGATATCCATGGTGACGCCCTTGATGACTTCGAGAGCGCCGAAGCTCTTCCTGATATTGTCGAGTCTAATCTGTGCCATATCGTGCTTTCTTCAACCTTTGACGCCGCCGGCGGTGAGGCCGGAAATGATCCGGCGCTGGAATATGAGCACCAGCACAACGACAGGGACCGTGACGATGACGGATGCCGCCATGATGTTGCCCCACGGAATCTCGAACTGGCTCCCGCCCGACAAGAGGGCGATTGCGACCGGCACGGTTCGCTGCGCGTCCGAAGACGTAAAGGTTAGGGCGAAAAGGAATTCGTTCCAGGCCGTAATGAAGGCGAGCAGCCCGGTCGTGACCAAAGCCGGCCACATCAGCGGCATGAAAACCTGCGTAATGATGACCCATGGAGAGGCGCCATCGACGATCGCTGCTTCCTCGATTTCGATGGGCAGATCGCGCATGAAGGTGGTCAAAACCCAGACCGTGAAGGGCAGGGTGAAGATCATGTAGGAGAAGATCAGCGCAAACGGCGTGTTGAAGATGCCGATCCAGCGGATCAGCTCGAACAGGCCGGCGAGAACCGCGATCTGCGGGAACATCGACACCGAGAGGATCGTCAGCATCAGCAGCGCGCGGCCGCGGAAATGGACGCGGGCCAGCGCATAGGATGCTGTGACTGCGAGCAGCAGCGAGGCGGCGACGACGCAGACGGCGACCAGCAGCGAATTGCCGAGGCTGTGGATGAAGCTGCCTGTCGTCAGCACGTTTGCGTAGTTCGCGAACGAGATCGAGGTCGGCCAGTATTCGATTGCGAACAGCGCCGTGCCGGATTTGAAGCTGGTCAGGATCGCGTAGTAGAAGGGGAAGACCGCGATGATGACGATGACGCCGACGAGGAGATAGAAGAGGGTGTTCTTGGTGGCTGTGAGAAGCATCAGCGTTCACTCCCGCCGAGGTTGACGCGGCCGAGCCACATGTAGAGCACGGTGACGGTGGCAATGAGCAGGAAGAGAACCGTCGAGGCGGTTGCGCCATAGGCGAACTTGTCGAAGTCGAAGAGGTTCTCTCGGGCCATCACCGACATGGTCTTGGTCTGCGCATTGTTCGGCGTCAGCACGTAGATCAGGTCGAAGATGCGCATGGCATCGAGCATGCGGAAGATGACGGCGACCATGATTGCCGGGCGGATCAGCGGCAGCGTCAGACGCCAGAAGACCTTGATCGGGTTGATGCCGTCGATCTTGGCGGCTTCGTAGATGTCGCCCGGCACCATCTGCAGGCCGGCGAGGATGAGGAGCGCCATGAAGGGCGTGGTCTTCCAGACGTCGACGATCAGAACGGCGATCATCGCGGTTTCAGGATTGGCAGTCCAGGCGATCTTCTGGCTTATCAGGCCGAGCGCCATGAAGAGGTCGTTCAGGATGCCGAACTGGTCGTTGAGCATCCAGGCCCACATCTTGGCAGAGACGATGGTCGGGATCGCCCAGGGGATGAGGATTGCGGCGCGCACGATGCCGCGGCCGACGAACTGGGCGTTTAGCACCAGCGCGACGATGAGGCCGAGCGCGGTCTCGATGGTGACCGAGAGCAGCGTGAACTTGGCGGTGTTCCACACCGCGTTCCACCAGGCGGGATCGGCGAGCAGGCCCTTGTAGACGGTGCGGCCGCTCTTCAGCGTGATCCAGGTGAGGTAGTTGTCGAAGCCGACGAACTTGGCGTCGCCGAGACTGGTGAGCGAGGCGTTGGTGAAGCTGAAATAGATGGTGCGAAACAGCGGCCAGCCGGCGACGACGGCGAGGATGAACAGCGTCGGCGCCAGGAACATCCAGGCGGAACGGACGCGGTCGGCCTTCAGGTCCGACGAGGTGGCCCTGGCGCGCGTCTGCGCTTTCAGGCCTTCAGAAACTGCAACTTCACTCATGAGATACCCGCTTCCTGAGACGATTGACGGTGGCGTCCTTCGGAGCGCCGGCAGCGGATAGCCCGCCGCCGGCGCATCGATGGATTACCAGTTGTCGCCCTTGAGCGACGTCAGGTCGGCTTCGAGAAGCTCGAGGTTTTCAGCGGCCGTGCCATTGCCCGACAGCGTGTTGTGGACGGCGGTCCAGAACTTGGCGGAGACCTCGTTGTACTTGACCTTGGCCGAAGCCGAGGGACGCGGAACGGCGCTTTCGAAGATCGGCTTCCAGGCCGGCATGAAGGGAGCCGCGGCAGCGATGTCCTTGTCGTCGTAGAGCGCAGACAGGGTCGGCAGGTTGGAGAGCTCTATGGCGCGCTGTTTCTGACTTTCCTTTGAGGTCAGGAACTTCACGAGTTCGATCGCGACCTCGGGGCTCTGCGAATATTTGGAAACGGCGAGGTTCCAGCCGCCGAGCGCGGACGAGGGCTTGTCACCTTCGGTGGCTGCCGGGAGCGGTACAACGTCGAACTTGCCCTTGACGGCGCTGTCTGCGCCGTTGCCGAGTGCATAGGCGTAAGGCCAGTTGCGCATGAAGACGGCGTTGCCGGTCTGCCAGACGCCGCGCGATTCTTCTTCCTGGTAGGCGAGCACGCCGCCCGGGGAGATCGTGCCGACCCAGCCCTTGGCGCGCTCGATGGCGGCCGCGGCCTTCTCGTTGTTGATCGAGATGGTGCCGTCGGTCTCGATGATCTGACCGCCGCCGGAGGACTTGATCCATTCCAGTGCATTGCAGGTCAGGCCTTCGTAGGCGTTGCCCTGGAAGACGTAGCCCCAGAGATCCTTCTGGCCGGCTTCGCGTTCCTTGTCCTGGATCTCCTTGGCGGTCGCCGCCATCTCGTCCCAGGTCTTCGGCGGTTGCTTGCCGTATTTGTCGAGCAAGTCCTTGCGGTAGAAGAGGGCGGGTGCGTCGGTATAGAGCGGCATGGCGACGAGGCGGCCGTTAACGGTCTGCGACTGGATGATCGAGGGGAAGAAATCGCCCACGACGTCCTTGGCGGCATCCTTCAGATCGAGGAACTGGTCGGCCAGCTGCGGCGCCCAGATCACGTCGGTCTGGTAGACGTCGACGTCCTTGTTGCCGGCGGCGAGCCACAGGCGGTACTGCGAGAACTGCTCGGTCGACGAGGACGGCATGGTGACGATGCTGACCTTGTTGCCGGTCGCCTTTTCGAAGGCGTCAAGCTGCTTGCGAAACAGGTCGAGGTTTTTACCGGTGGAGCTTGCAGAGATGCTGATGTTGGCGGCGTAGGACGGCATGGCCACGCCGATGAGCGCGGCCGCGATGACGGCCGTCGTGAAACGAAACTTCATGATCTTCCTCCCAAAAAGAACCATTGCGTCCTCAAATTTGAAAACGATTTGGTTGGAAAAAATTGTCAGAAGCGCGATATCAAGTCAAGCGGGTAGTTTGGTTGTGGTCTCGACTGGCTGGTTACGGCGATTTTCTCTGTGAAAACAATGGAATGTGACGTTGCGTGGATGTGGAGAACATCGGGCGCTGCGCGTCGATTGTGATTGAATATTGAAATCGGTTTGGCTGATGTGCGGTTTTTGTGCCAAATATCGACGGATTGGCTTATAGGGTGTGTGAAGGGTCCAATAGCGGGCGATGAAAGACGTGTCGGCGCATGAAGCTTAGAGAGTTCGCAAAACAGCTCGGATTGTCGCCGACGACGGTCAGCCGCGCGCTGAGCGGCTATCCCGAGGTGAGCGAAGTGACCCGCGCTCGGGTGGCGGAGGAGGCCGTTCGGCTGGGCTACCGGCCGAACGTCAACGCCGTCAGATTGAAGACTGGACGGGCAGGCGCGATCGGCGTGGTCATGGGGCGAGCAGGCGAGTTTCACTTCGCCGAGTTCATGGCTGGGATGGCCGAGAGGCTGCTCACCGAGGACACCGACATTCTCGTCATTCCGATGGCCGATCCCGATCATAATGACGAGATGCAGCTTTACCGGCGTCTGGTGGAAAGCCAGCGGGTCGATGCCATCATCGTGCATTCGCCGCGCCCCAACGACGAGCGGATCGCGCTGCTGCACAAGCTTGGCATGCCGTTTCTGGTCCACGGCCGCTCGGATATCGACGTGCCGCATGCCTGGCTCGACATCGACAACGAGGGTGCGGTGCGCCGCGCGACCTCGCACCTCATCGATCTCGGACATACCAGAATCGCCATGATCAATGGCCGCCCGGGCGCGACCTATGCGCTACATCGTGACAAGGGGTATCGCGAGGCGCTGCAGAGCCGCGGCATCGAACTCGATCCCCAGTTGATCGCCAGCGGAAATTTCACCGACGAACTCGGTTTCCGCTTCGCCCGCTCGCTGCTTGAACAGTCCAATCCGCCGACCGCGATCGTCGCAGGCTCGATGATGACGGCGCTTGGTGTCTATCGCGCGGTTCGCTCGCTCGGGTTGCAGGTTGGTCGCGAGGTTTCCGTCATCGCCCATGACGATGTGTTTCCCTATCTGACCGCCGACAACATGGCGCCTTCGCTTTCGGCGACGCGGTCGTCGATGCGCGCGGCGGGCACGCGGTGCGCGGATCTGGTGCTGCAGCTGGTATCCGGCCGCTCGCCGCTCGACATCCACGAGCTATGGCCGGTCGAGCTCATCCTGCGCGAATCGACGGCGCCGGTGCAGCGCTGATTTTCACGGGCGACGCAGGTGCCGAGCGTCCGTTTTCTGGCGTGCAACCTGAAAGTGGTAAATTATCCCCCGTTTCCGGGCGGATCTGGAAATTTGATTTACGTCCCTCGATAAATTCAGCCGGCAATTGATTGAATTTTTACGATAGGGGACTAATATTACCTATAGTTGCTTATGCAGTCGGCCGGCCCGCTGGTCGATGACGCAACTGTTCCCCTCTGGAGGTTTTGAAGACCTTCATGACTACGGCCACCGTCACGAGCGGTGGCTTTTTTTTGGCCGCGCCATGGGGCTGGTCTCGCGGAACTTTGTGGAATGGCCGCCGTTGTCTCCTCAGATGTGCAAAGGAGACAGTTCATGCAGGTCATCGGCACGCAGGTCATTCCGGAGCAGGGCGGGAGACGAGGATTTACGGTCGAGTTCGTCGGCAAGGGTGGCGAGGTCGTGTCCGTGCTGTTGCGCAAGGACATGGATCGGACGCTGACGTCGAACAATGCGATCGATCGGGCCAAGGCCGTCATGGGCGAGTTGGCGTCGTTCGATGAGACCGCCGCGCTTTCGAGCGTGGAAACCGTCGCGGCGCAGCCAAGCGCGCGGGCAGCCGGCGATGTGGACGAGATGGAAGATCAGCTGGCGCAGGGGCTGGAAGACAGCTTTCCGGCAAGTGATCCGGTTTCGGTCACCTCATCCGCCATTCCGACGGGGAAGGTGCGCAAGCATTAGATCGCTTTCTCTATGCCTGGGATCGCGCATGCCTCGCCACCTCCGAACATGCGCGAGCGGGTGAGGAAGCGCTTTTCCCTGCCGTTATCCAGCGAGAACATTCCGCCGCGACCGGCCACCACGTCGATGATCAGCTGCGTGTGCTTCCAGGCTTCGAACTGGCTGGCGCTGATGTAAACAGGCACGCCTGATATCTCTCCAAGCTTCACGTCATGGTCGCCGACGATGAAATCATCGGCCGGATAGCACATGGGCGAAGACCCGTCGCAGCAACCGCCGGACTGATGGAAGAGGATGTCGGGATAATCACGCCTGATCTCGTCGATCAGGGCGACGGCGGCGTCTGTTGCGAGAACGCGGGGTTCTCCGTTGACTGTGGTGTCCATTGCGTTCTCCTCCGTATGCGGTTTCTCTCCTCCAGATGCGTTCGTGGCCCCCCTCATCCGGCTGCCGCCACCTTCTCCCCGAGGGGAGAAGGGGAATGCCGCACCGGCCACGAGTCTCTTCTCCCCAGCGGGGAGAAGGTGCCGGCAGGCGGATGAGGGGGCCACGCGCACGACTTCAAATAGAGCCCATCTCCGCTCGTGGAAGCCTCGTGGAGAAAGAGGCAAGGAGGGGTGTTGCGGATGCCCTCCCTGCTGTCGAAAAGGCTCAGAAGAAACCGAGCTTCTTTTCGCTGTAGCTGACCAGCATGTTCTTGGTCTGCTGGTAGTGGTCCAGCATCATCTTGTGGGTCTCGCGGCCGATGCCGGATTGCTTGTAGCCGCCGAAGGCCGCGTGGGCCGGGTAGGCGTGGTAGCAATTGGTCCAGACGCGGCCGGCCTGGATTTCACGGCCGAAGCGATAGGCGCGGTTGCCGTTGCGGGTCCAGACACCGGCGCCGAGGCCGTAGAGCGTGTCGTTGGCGATCGACAGCGCCTCTTCCTCGTCCTTGAAGGTGGTGACCGACACGACTGGGCCGAAGATTTCTTCCTGGAACACGCGCATCTTGTTGTGACCGGCAAAGATCGTCGGCTTGATGTAATAGCCGCTCGCCAGTTCGCCGCCGAGGTCGTTGCGCGAGCCGCCGGTCAGTACTTTTGCGCCTTCCTGCTTGCCGATGTCGAGATAGGCGAGGATCTTCTCCATCTGCTCGTTGGAAGCCTGGGCGCCGATCATCGTGGCACTATCGAGCGGGTTGCCCTGCACGATGGCTTCGACGCGCTTGACGGCGCGTTCCATGAAGCGGTCGTAGATCTTTTCATGCACCAGCGCGCGGCTCGGGCATGTGCAGACTTCGCCCTGGTTCAGCGCGAACATCGCGAAGCCTTCCAGCGCCTTGTCGAAGAAGTCGTCGTCCTCGTCGGCCACGTCGGCGAAGAAGATGTTGGGCGACTTGCCACCGAGCTCGAGCGTGACGGGGATGAGGTTCTGGCTGGCATATTGCATGATCAGCCGGCCCGTCGTGGTTTCGCCGGTAAAGGCGATCTTGGCGATGCGCGGGCTGGATGCCAGCGGCTTGCCGGCCTCGAGGCCGAAACCGTTGACGATGTTGAGAACACCAGGTGGTAGCAGGTCGCCGATGATCTCGGCCCAGACGAGCAGCGAGGCAGGGGTCTGTTCGGCCGGCTTGATGACGACGCAGTTGCCGGCGGCAAGTGCGGGCGCCAGCTTCCAGGCGGCCATCAGGATCGGGAAGTTCCAGGGAATGATCTGGCCGACGACGCCGAGCGGTTCATGGAAGTGGTAGGCGACGGTGTCGTTGTCGATCTCGCCGATCGAGCCCTCCTGGGCGCGTACGCAGGAGGCGAAGTAGCGGAAGTGGTCGATGGCGAGCGGAATGTCGGCGGCCATGGTCTCGCGGATCGGCTTGCCGTTGTCCCAGGTCTCGGCCTGAGCCAGAACTTCCAGCTTGTCCTCCATCCGCTGGGCGATCTTCATCAGGATGTTGGCGCGCTCGGTGACCGAGGTGCGGGCCCACTTGTCCTTGGCGGCATGGGCGGCATCAAGCGCTGCGTTGATGTCCTTTTCGCTGGAGCGGGGAATTTCGCAGAGCTTGCCGCCGGTGACCGGGGTGATGTTGTCGAAGTATTTGCCTTCGATCGGCTCGCGCCATTCGCCGCCGATATAGTTCCCGTATTTCAGTTTGAACGGCGACTCGACGATTTTCTGATGCAGCATGTCATCCTCCCTTAAGATGAGCCAGGTTCGGACGTGAACCCGTGGGAAGAAATCTGCGCGCCTTTTGTGTCGAGATACAGCGGCGCCGAGCGATACCGCACCGCACAGTGTCGCATCGCTGCTACATCAGTGCCGACTACAACAGGATCAGTGCAGATTGAGCTTCTTCATCTTCCGATGCAGCGTGGCGCGGCTCATGCCGAGCGCGATCGCCGCCTGCGAGACGTTGCCGCTGGAGCGCGTGAGAGCCCGCAGCAGTGCCGCGCGTTCGGCCTCGATGAGGTCCTCGTCGTCGGACATGCGGGTCTCATGCAGGGCATCGGCGGCCGGAATGCCGGCGGCGATGCTGCGATCATCGAGCTTCAGCGCCAGGCGCGCGGCGCGCGTGGCGCCGAGCACGAGGTCGTGGCGGTCGACGGCAAGGAGGGCGGCCGCCGGGTTGGCGCCGGCCGGCACCATCACGAAGCGGGCGCCGGCATAGGCGCTGCGGAAGAGGTTGATCTCGATGCGCATGGCGGCGTCGCGCACCATCTGCGCGAGAATGCCGAGCGTCATTTCGTTGACGTCGTCGCGGCAGGTGGAAATGTCGAGTGCGGCCGCGAGCTGGCCGCGATGATCGCGGATCGGCGAGGTCGTGCAGCTGAGCTTGATGTTGGAGCAGAAGAAGTGCTGGTCGCGGAAGATCGAGACGGAGCGCTCGTCGGCCAGCGCCGTGCCGATGCCGTTGGTGCCGATGCTCGCTTCCGTCCAGACCGAACCGGTCCAGAGACCGAGATCGTGAAACTCCTTGTCGTCACCGATCGCGCCGCGGCGTTCGAGCGCTATACCGTCGCGGTCGGTCAAAAGCAGGCAGCAGCCGGCCTTACCAGCGGTGGTGAACAGGCGATCGAGCTCGTCGGTGGCGTTTGCGATCAGCTGTTCGGATTGCTCGCGCGCCCGCTTGAACTCCTGGTCCATGAGGCGGAGCGGCGTGCGTCGCTCTTCGGGCGCCAGCTGGTGCATGGCGATGCAGCGGCGCCAAGAGGCGACCACCGAAGAACTTGCCGCGGCTGAATCGCGCTGCGTGCACGTATAGACATGCTCCGCATGGGCAGAGTGTTCGTGCATCGGGGTTCCTCCCATCAAAGAGCTGCAGCTCCTACCACCACAGATCATCGACAGGAGTGTGACGAAAACTAATGTTCTTGGCAACTCGCGGCAATGTGAGCGACCGCTGGGGCTTTCACGGCGCTCATCGGACCTGTCTCAGATTTGCGACAGTTGGACGTATGAGGGATGCGCGGAACTTTCCTGGCGCTGCGCTGTTTCTGCTCCAATCGGCAAGGGAGGCAGGTTTCGATGACGCATGTCCGCAAGACCGAGCAGAAACGCAGCCATTTCGATGCGCGCGACAGGCTGATCATCGCGCTCTACGCGCAGCTGAAGGCCGAACGGGAGACGCGCGAGACGCTGGAGTGGGCAATCCGCCATGGCGCGCTGTCGAGCGAGGTGCTGGAGGCCATCGCCGGCGATCCGGTTCCCGTCGTCACCAGCCAAGATATCGCTTCGGTGGAGAAGATAGTGGCGCTTGATCAGCGCCGGCGCAACAAGGGGCGGGAGGAATAGACATGGCGGCGCGAGCAAGCTGGAAGGGGCATCTGAAGGTGGGCGATCTCGTCTGCGCGGTGGGGCTCTACACCGCGGTATCGGTTGCCGACCGCATCTCCTTCAACATCATCAATCGCAAGACTGGCCATCGCGTTGAGAGGCAGTTCGTCGACAGCGAGACCGGAAAGGCGGTGGAGCGCGATGATCAGGTCAAGGGCTACCGGCTGGATAGCGGCGACTACGTCATGATCGAGGGCGAGGAACTTGCCGCGTTCGCACCCGAGAGCGACAAGCTTCTGACGGTGCAGGGCTTCGTTCCCTATGACGAGATCAACAAGCTCTATTTCGACCGGCCTTATTATCTGGCGCCCGTCAGCGAGGATGACGAGGAGGCGCTGGCGCTGATCGCGCGGGCAATGCGCGACCAGAAGGTTGCCGCGCTCGGGGAGGCGGTTCTGTTCCGCAAGACGCGGACGGTGCTGATCAGGCCGCAGGACGACTGCATCGTCGCGACCACGCTGAACTACGATTACGAGGTGCGCAACGCCGAGACGGTGTTCAAGGATATTCCCGATATCAAGTTCGACAAGGAAATGATCGAGCTCGCCGGCCATATCATCGGCACCAAGAAGGGCAGCTTCAATCCCCGGGATTACGAAGATCGCTATGAGGCAGCACTTGCCGAACTGGTGCAGGCAAAGATCGAGGGCAGGGCGCTGCCCAAGCGCAAGGCCGAGCCGAAGGGCAAGGTGATCGACCTGATGGAAGCGCTGCGTGAAAGCGCGAAGATGAGCGGCAAGACGAGCGGGAAAGCGGCGGGCAAGACCGCTGCCAAGAGCGCTGTGCGCGGTAACGGCGGATCGAAGAAGGCGAGCTGACCATGGCGCTCGAGACCTATCACGCCAAGCGCGATTTCAAGCGGACGCCGGAGCCACGCGGCGGAAAGCGGGCCAGTGCGGCGCGCGACAGCAATGCGCTGAGCTTCGTGATCCAGAAACACGACGCGACGCGGCTGCATTACGACTTCCGGCTGGAGATGGACGGGGTGCTGAAAAGCTGGGCGGTGACGCGCGGCCCGAGCCTCAATCCCGACGACAAGCGTCTGGCGGTGCATGTGGAAGACCACCCGCTCGACTATGGCGACTTCGAGGGCATCATTCCAAAGGGAGAGTATGGCGGCGGCACCGTCATCGTCTGGGATCGCGGCACATGGGCACCGCATGGTGACATGCGCAAGGCCTACAAGAAGGGCCATATGGAATTCGACCTCGATGGCGACAAGCTGAAGGGGCGCTGGCATCTGGTGCGGATGCACGGCAAGCCCGGCGAAACCAGGGAGAACTGGCTGCTGATCAAGGCCGAGGACGAGCAGGCGCGCGCGAAGGGCGATATCCTGAAGCTGCGGCCTGAATCGGCAAAGACCGGCCGGAAGATCGAAGAGGTGGCCAAGAACCCGGATGCCGCGTGGCACTCGCGGCCCAAGGGGGCGGTTAGCGCGAATGGCCGCAAGGCGTCCGCTCCCCGACCGAAGGCCGCGAAGGCCAAGGCAGCTTCGCGCCAATGGCCGGATGGCGCGGTCAAGGCTGATCTGCCTGATTTCATCGAGCCCGCGCTTGCCAAGCTGAAGCCGAAGCCGCCCGCCGGCGAAGAATGGGTGCACGAGATCAAGTTCGACGGCTACCGGCTGCAGATCCGGATCGACCAAGGCAAGGTGACGATGCTGACCCGCACGGGTCTGGACTGGACGGAGCGGTTTGGTGAGACGCTTGCGAGGGCATTCTCGGAGCTGCCAGTGCAATCGGCCTTGATCGATGGCGAAGTGGTGGTCGAGCGCGACAATGGCGCTTCGGATTTCTCCGCGCTGCAGAGCGATCTCAGCGACGGGCGCAAGGATCGCTTCGTATTCTACGCCTTCGACCTCTTACATCTCGATGGGCATGACATGCGCGAGGTATCGCTGCTCTCGCGCAAGGCGTTGCTGGAAACGCTTCTGGCTCCCGACGATCCGACGCTGCGCTACAGCAGCCATTTCATGGAGAAGGGCTCTCTGGTGCTCGACCACGCCTGTGGGCTCGGGCTGGAGGGCGTGATCTCCAAGCGCGGCGACAGCGCCTATAGCTCGGGGCGCACGGGCGAGTGGATCAAGTCCAAATGCTCGAAACGGCAGGAGTTCGTCATCGGCGGCTTCGTGCCCTCGACGGCGACGAAGAATGCCATCGGTTCGCTAGCCATGGGCTATTACAAGGGCGGCAAGCTGCACTATGTCGGACGGGTCGGCACCGGATTTTCGGTCGCGACGGCCAAGATGCTGCACGATCGTCTCTCGGAGGATGCTCAAACGAAAACCGCCTTCGCCGATGCGCTTTCGGCCGAGGCCCGGCGCGGGCTTGTGCACGTCAAGCCGATGCTTGTGGTGGATGTGGAGTTTCAGGCATGGTCGGCGGACGGCAATCTGCGGCATGCGGCATTTCGCGGGCTGCGCGAGGACAAGGCGGCGGGGGATGTGATGCGCGAGACCGAGAAAAGCAAGGCTGAGCCGGCGCCGCAATCGAGCGTCACACTCACCCATCCCGATCGCATCTACTGGCCGGACGAAGGTGTCACCAAACAGGGACTTGCCGATTATTACGCGCAGGTGTGGCGCTTCATGGAGCCATTCGTGATCAACCGCCCGTTGGCGCTGCTGCGTTGCCCTGACGGTATCGCCGGGCACCAGCGCTTTTTTCAGAAGCATGCCTGGAAGGGGATGAACGCCCATATCGAGGAGATCGCGGACCCGAAGGACAGGGGTGGCGAAAAGCTGCTGCGGATCGGTGATTTCGACGGGCTCGTGGCGCTCGTGCAATCGGCCGTGCTGGAGATCCACCCATGGGGGGCGACGACCGCGAGCTTCGAGAAGCCCGACATGATCACCATGGACCTCGATCCGGCCGACGATGTCGCCTGGGCCGAGGTGATAGCGGCGGCCGAAGAACTCAAGCAGCGGCTCGAGGCTGCGGGGCTGGCTGCCTTCGTCAAGACCTCCGGCGGCAAGGGTCTCCATGTGGTGACGCCGCTGAAGCCGAGGGCCGGATGGGTGCAGGTCAAGGCCTTCGCCAAGGGGCTGGCGGATGTGATGACGAAAGATCAGCCGGACAAATATCTGGCGACCGCCACCAAGGCGAAGCGCAACGGCAAGATCTTCATCGATTATCTCCGCAACGGCCGCGGTAACACCGCCGTTGCCGCCTATTCGACCCGCGCGCGGCCGGGCGCCGCCGTATCGATGCCGCTCGATTGGAGCGAGCTGACGGAGGAGATTGGCCCGGCCTATTTCACGGTCGACAATACGCCGTCGCGGATGAATTCGCTGGCGAGCGATCCCTGGGCGGATTTCTTCAAGGCCGCCGCGCCGCTTGAAAAGCGCAAGTAAAGATTGCCAGAAGTGGGCCGAGCGCTAGTGCTTTGGCCGTCCACCATCCTTGGCGATGCTCTTCTTCAGCGCGTCCATGATGTTGACGACGTTGCCGGTGGATTTGACCGGCGTGCGCTTCGATGCCGCCACGGGCTTCGGCAGGCTCTTCTGCTTGGCGCGGATCATCGCCCGGATACGCTTCTGCACGGGATCGGTGACCATCGAGGGTTTCCATTCCTCGGTACGGTCCTTCACCAACTTGCTCATCAGCGCCAGCACCTTCTGATCCGCTTTGGCTGCCAGATCGACTGTCCCAGCAGGCTCGCGGACCTCGTCGCCGAAATGCAGCGTCCAGAGCACGATGCCCTTGCCCTGCGGCTCGAGCAGCACGGCGCGTTCGCGGCGGTAAAGCACGAGGCGCGCGATGCCGACGACATCGTTCGCCTTCATCGCCTCGCGGATGACGCAGAAGGCCTCGACGCCGACCTTGTCTTCCGGCGCCAGAAAATGCGGCTTGTCGTACCAGATCCAATCGATCGAGCCTCGCGGCACGAAGCTCGATATGTCGATGGTGCGGGTGCTCTCCAGCCCGACCTCGCTGATCTCGTCGTCCTCGAGGATGACGTAATCGTCCTCGCCGCGCGGATAACCCTTGACCTGATCCTTGTCCGAGATCGGCTTGTGGGTGACGCTGTCGACGTAGCGGCTTTCGACGCGATTTCTGGTCTTGCGGTTCAGCACATGAAACCGCAGCTGGTTACTGTCAGTGGTCGCCGGCGTCAGCGATACCGACGCGGTCACGAGCGACAGCTTGAGATAACCCTTCCAATAGGTCTGACGCGCCATCCGATGCCGGCGCCTTGGCGCCCCTCCAAGCCGCAATGCGGCGATGCAGCTTCAACGGTCGGACTGCGGATTTTGTTCCCTCTATTGCTGCTCGGCGCCACATCTCCCAAGGGCGTCGAGCATCATTTAGAGGTCAGCGGATCAGCTGAAAGCGCGTCTCGAACTCTCAGATCCAGCGAAACGTCGCGTTGCCGCGCTTATCGACCTTGCCGAGTTCGATAGAGGCCCATCTTCCGCTCGACGTGTCAGCGAGACGGACGCTCGGCTTCCCGAAAATCATCCCGAGAAAGCGTGGACAGCCGCGGATTTTTCCGCCGCCGTCATCGGCTGTGAAAATGCACTGACGGGACATGGATGTCCCGGATACTGCTATTATTCCAGTCTTTGGCATGTGTGGTTCCCGTCACTATCATGCTCCCGACACGAATAGTTGCGCGGCTTTTTCCCGATGGCAAGCGTAAAATTCACGGGTTTGTCATATTCAGAAGCTTCGTATGAAAGCAAACGTTAACCTTCAACTATGTTCAAGGACATAGCCGGCGGTCGCTGACAATACACCCAATTGGATGATGCGGTGCAGCATCAGTGGGAGAAAATGCTGCGCCTGCGGGTTGAGGTGATTTGCGCCAACAGCTATCTGGTGCCTGAATGTGCGGATGATCCGCAGACAAGAGGGCGCCGCTACATGATTCCTGAATTTCTCGTCACGCATTCCGGTGGCTTTCATGCCGACGAACTGCTCTCCACCGTCGTTCTGACCCGGCTTTTTCCGGACGCGCGCATCATGCGCAGCCGTGCGCCGGAATGGATCACGCCCGGTCCCGACAGGATCATCTATGATGTCGGCGGCGCCTATGACGCGGACGCTGGTATCTTCGACCATCACCAGCGCGGCGCGCCGCTGCGCGAGGACGGCCAGCCCTACAGCTCGTTCGGCCTGATCTGGAAGCATTTCGGGCGCGACTATCTCGCCGCATCGGGTGTGCCCGAGGCTGACATCGAGGATATCCACGCCTCCTTCGACGGCAGCTTCGTGCTGCCGATCGATCTCACCGACAATGGCGCGCTCAGCCCCTCCGGGCCGCTGGCCGGGCTGACGCTGCCGGCACTTCTGGAAACGCTGAAGCCCGTCTTCGACGAGACCGATCCCGGCGCCGACGACCGCGCCTTTCATGCCGCGCTCGCGATTGCCCGCAGCTTCGTCGAGGCGCGGATCGGCAAGAGTGCCGCCAAGCGCAGGGCCGAGGCGCTGGTGCACAAGGCGATCGTCGCTGCCGGCGACAACCGCGTTCTGGAGCTGCCGATGGGCATGCCTTTCCGTCCCGCGATCGTCAAGGCCGGCGCCGACCACCTGCTCTTCGTCGTCCACCCGCGCGACAAGGACTGGTGCGTGACCGGCATTCGCCGCGAGGAAGAAGGCTTCGCGCTGCGCGCCGACCTGCCGGCCGCCTGGGCGGGCCTCACCAACGGCGACCTCGAAGCCGCCTCCGGCGTTGAAGGCGCCAGCTTCTGCCACAACGGCCGCTTCATCGCGGCGGCGAAGAGCCGCGACGCGGCGCTGAAGATGGCGGAGATCGCGGTGGCTGAGGCGGTGGGGGCGCGCGAATGACGGGAAACACGTAGACCACAGGCTCGCGCCCAGTTCTCACGGAGGCATGGCATCTTGAATATGGCTAATCGTGCTTGTATCCTAGCAAGACCTGATTCGTCAGGGCTCGTAGGTGACGCCAACCGTTAATGGGCGCTCGGAGCCGCCATCCGTTAAAGGGCGTTCCGACGTCGCCGGTCGTACTAGGGCGTTCGTGACACGGCGCGTATCCCGTGGCTTTTACCCGATGTATCGGGGCTTCTTTCCCTATTAAGTCCGCGCAATAGCGCCTCTAAGTTTTGAAGGAGAGATGAGCCATGCGCTTTAAGCTAGAGCTCGATGTTGATGTGAAGGCGGCGGTTCAGATCATCGTTTTGATCCTAACGCTGCTCTATTGATTCTTGGTGGGCGGGCTTTCTGGCCCGCTCGCCGATTTTGACGAGATTACTGGTCGAGTAGAATCCCTATCCTCGCACAACATTTTCTTGAGATGGTGCGGTCTAGGTCGCAAGATGCATCTCTAGGCGAATTGACATATAAGTCATTGATTTTAATAAAAAATGGTGGGCCCGGAGGGCTAACCACAAGCAAGCCTAATCAATAGCTTAGCTTAGAGTGGGACCGGAAAAACCTCCGCCCGTGTCCGTATCTTTTCGCCCTAAAAGTCCCACCGACCGCCACACTAATTCTTCGGGCGAATTTATTTTTGACCAGCCGTTGACGCTTTTGCCGCTCACCAACTTAATGATCTGAGAAATCGACACATCACCAATCGTCACAACTAGCCGACCGGCATCGCCGGCGAGGAGGAAAATTTTGCGTTCTATGATAACCGAACCACGTGCCTTTCGTTTGCGCCGTGAACGAGAAGAAGCGGCAACGCCGGCAATGCCCCGCGTTCGCGGCTACGGTCTGGCAATCGATTTTCTTAATGGGCACGCCGCCGATGCCCGGATCATCGACCATTCACCCGCACTGTTTCCCGAGAAGGCCACGCTGACGGAAGGCGAGGCAAACGACCGTCGCCGGTTCGGCTTCGTCGAGTTTCTCGGCGACGGCGTGCCGCCGGCGTCCGGGCTCGTGCGCCATGTCGGCGATGCTTTCTTCGCGGATCCAAGGACACGCGAGTTTGTTTGGCAGGCCGTCATAGAGAAAATCGAGAATGATGCGGCCGGGGCGTTCAGCCGGTGAGGATCACCAACATGGAGCTCGCCGCCTATCAAGGCGGCGGGACTCTCAGATTGCTCGCGACGTTCGATCTCGAGCCGTCAAATCTTCTTCGCCTCTACGGCGTGAGGCTACTGCAAGCGCCGGATGGGCGCCGCATTGTCTATGCAGCGCAATCTGGGAACCGGAGAACGGCAACGTTCGATCCCGCTTTCGCAGAGCAAGTCACCAAATTGGCATCAACAGTTTACGACGAGGCAACTACCGCCGATGGCACCAATTCCAAAGCTGCTTAGCGCACCTGTTATTCCGGCGTTCGACGAGCCATCTATCCGCGAACATGTCGAGATGTTGCACCGTCTTGCTCAAGGCATGGCGGGTAAATTTGTCGTATCGACTTTCTTTGCCAATCCGACGGGGGAAGACAAGGCTGGCGGCGTGATCAGCCACCATGCTGTCGGCGATGTCGAGGGCATGGTCGATGCTATCGTCGCACATGCAGAAACGCCGAACGCAAACTGCTACATCTGCCCGAATTTGATGCGGCCGTCGCTAGGTCGCGGAATGAAGGGTTCCGAAGCAGACGTCGTCGCGGTGCTCGCGCTCGTGGCCGATCTGGACGATGACACAGGTCGTTCCGGGGAGATGCCTCTCGAGCCGAGCTATGTCGTTGAGAGCTCACCTGGTAATTATCAGTGCTTCCTCCTGTTGGACAGGCCGCTAGACCCGGCTGAAGCAAAGCCGATTGCCAGATCTCTAAAGCTGGCCGCAAATGCCGACCACTGCACAATCGACATCTCGCACGTTTGGCGCGTGCCCGGCTGCCTGAATTGGCCGAACGCCAAGAAGCTGGCGCGCGGTCGACCTCCCGAGCCAGCATCCGTCACGATCGCAGAGCCGTGGGATGGTTCACTTATAAGCGTCGACGAACTTCGCACGGTACTCGAACCGTGGCAGTCCAACACCGAAAGTCACTCACCGGTGACGATTGGTGATCTCCCGTCCTTAAATGACTTCGAAATCTCGGCTCGTGCGGCTGAGATGCTCGCAGCAGATGATGTCGGCGACCGTTCGCATTGGGCGAGCAAGGTTGTTGAGCAGTTGGCCTTTGACGGGTTGACAGCTGAGCAGGCCTGCGCTGCGTTCTTGTCGGCGACAGGCAATTGGTTTGCCCGCTATGCGTCGAGGGATCCGCGCATCGATTTCATTCGCCTATGGAGCAAGTTTGGCGCGCACCACGCAGATGATCGAGCCGCAGCGGCACGCGCGTCATCTGGCATCATCGCATCAGCGTCGCGGCGGATCGCCACCCCCGTTGCCGCCAACGATAACCATGTCGACGACGAAGACGATGGGGGCGATGAGCCAGACTCGATGGACGTTATCAGGTCTGGTACGGCCGGCCTTCCTGTAGAGCTTTGCTACCCGCCAGGCGCCGTTGGCGAATTTGCGCGATTCATCGTCGGATGCGCTCGCTTTCCGTCGCCCCACCTGGCGCTTGTCGCCAGCCTGGCTTTCACGGCCGGGTTGATTGGTAGACGCTTCAAGGGACCGACCGGCCTGCGCTCGAACATCTATCTGGTCGGTCTCGCCGAATCTGGGTTTGGCAAGGATGCGACTATTCGAGCTTCTGCAGCTCTAGCGGACAGCACCAGCTGGGGCGACAAGGTCTCGGAATGGCTCTTCATGGACCAGATCCGAAGCCTTCCGGGCCTGACCAACAAGCTACGAAAATCCCCAAGCTCGGTCTGCATACAGGATGAGTTCGGCCGGTGGCTGGCAGATCACACGGGCAGGAATGTCGCGACCCATCGCGCCGAGATTGCCAGTGCTCTCATGGAACTGACTGGCGCCCCGCAGGGTTTTTGGGGCGGCCATGAGAAGGCGGCCGGCAACGTGGCGCGCATCGTTGCTCCATGCTTCACACTTCACGGAGTTTCGACCCCGTCGACGTTCTGGGCTGCTCTATCGAGCGGCAACATCAGCGAGGGCCTCCTCGGGCGACTGGTGCTTATTGACGTCGGCAACTCGGAGCCCGTGAAAGTGCGCAAGCCCCCGAACAATATCGACAGCATCCCTGTTCGCCTCTCGAACATGGTCGCTGACCTTCTTGGTCTTTCAGCCGGGCGGTTCACCGGTCCGTTCTTTGCCCTGAACGCGAAGTCTGATGAGAAGCCTCACCCGATCATGACCGCGGAATGGGGCGAGGGGGTCGATGACCTGTTCGAGGAGTTCGACGACAGAATCCGTGGGATGAAGAAGTCGATCGATCCACAGTATCGGCCAATCCTCAATCGCGTCGGCGAAAATGCCGCGCGGCTAGCCTTGATCGTCGCGGTGGGCTGCGACCCGAAGGAGCCAGTAATAACCAGGGAGATCCAAGAGTGGGCGAATGCGGTCGCGGAGAACTCGCTACAGACGATACTGCGAGGTGCCGATGGAAACATCGCCGACAACGACAGGGCTGCGGAGTACCTGAGGGTGCGCGCAATGATAACTCGCAAAGGTGAGAGCGGCATGACCGTGCGAGCGATCATCAAGCAGTTGCGAGGGTCGATCGAGAAAAGGCGATTGGAGGACATTCTGGGCATGCTTCGGCAGTCACAGGAAGTGCACCTGGCAAAGTTGGTCGTCGACAGCGGGCAGACACAAACCCGCTATTGGCTTGCGAGCGCCATGCCGTCATCGGCCACCATCGTTCCACTTTAAGGGTGGGTGCAACGGTGGGTCATTGGCTGGGTCAAAGACTGGGAAAAGGCTGGGTGCAAAATCGCGCCCTCCCGAAAATCCCTCTCAAAATGACCCCACCCTTGACC
>NZ_JAGHMF010000004.1 GCF_017741815.1 Rhizobium sp. 16-488-2b | reverse complement strand
GCGGTGGCCATGGCGGAGGTGGCGGCGGCGGCGGCGGGCGCAACCGGTGAATTTCCGGCCAACACACGGCGCTTGAGCGCTTGCGCCGGCAGGGCCTGAGCCCTACCTAAAGCCTATGACCATTGCACCCGCACAGACGTCGCGCCCCTTCCCCTTCGACAACAGCTATGCGCGGTTGCCGCAGAACTTCTTCGCCCGCCAGGCGCCGTCCGCCGCCGCCGAGCCGTGGCTGATCAAGCTCAACGAGCCGCTGGCGCAAGAGCTCGGGCTCGACATAGAGGTTCTGAAGCGCGATGGGGCCGCGATCTTTTCCGGTAATCTCGTGCCCGAAGGCGCCGATCCGCTGGCGATGGCCTATGCGGGGCATCAGTTCGGCAGCTTCGTGCCGCAGCTCGGCGACGGGCGGGCCATCCTGCTTGGCGAGGTGATCGACGTCAAAGGCCGGCGCCGCGATATCCAGCTGAAGGGTGCCGGGGCGACACCGTTTTCGCGGCGGGGTGACGGGCGCGCGGCGCTCGGGCCCGTGTTGCGCGAATATATCGTCAGCGAAGCCATGCATGCGCTTGGCGTGCCGGCGACGCGGGCGCTGGCGGCGGTCTCGACGGGGCAGCCTGTCTATCGCGAGCAGATCCTTCCCGGCGCTGTCTTTACCCGCGTGGCGGCGAGCCATATCCGGGTCGGCACCTTCCAGTTCTTTGCGGCGCGCGGCGATACCGAGGGCGTTCGGGCGCTCGCCGACTACGTCATCGACCGGCACTATCCCGAGCTGAAGGACGGGGCCAATCCCTATATCGCGCTGTTCGAGGCTATCGCCGAACGGCAGGCGGCGCTGATCGCCAAGTGGCTGCATATCGGCTTCATCCACGGCGTGATGAACACCGACAACATGACCGTCTCGGGCGAGACGATCGATTTCGGCCCCTGCGCCTTCATGGATGCCTATGATCCCGGCAAGGTGTTTTCCTCGATCGACCAGAACGGCCGCTACGCCTATGCCAGCCAGCCCGGCATCGGACAATGGAACCTGGCGCGGCTCGGCGAAACGCTGCTGCCGCTGATCGATGCCGATCAGGACAAGGCGGTGGAGATCGCCAATGTGGTCATCAAGGATTATGGCGAGCGCTTCCAGCTGCACTGGATGCGGGGGATGCGCGAGAAGATCGGCCTTGCTGATGTCGCGGACGACGATCTCTCGCTGATCCAGTCGCTGCTTTCGGTAATGCAGGCCGGCCAGGCGGATTTCACGCTAACCTTCCGGCGCCTGTCGCATCTGGCAGCCGACGACAGTGCCGAAGACGCGTTCCTCGAGACGTTCAGCGACAGCATGGCGGCGAAGGAATGGCTGGTGCGCTGGCAGGAGCGGCTTGCGCGCGAGACGACGAGCGGAGCCGAACGCAGCGTGGCGATGCTTGCCGTCAACCCCGCCTTCATCCCGCGCAATCACCGCATCGAGCAGGCGATCGCAGCCGCCGTCGAGGATGCGGATTTCTCGCTGTTCGAAGCGCTGCTCGACGTGCTTGCCAGGCCTTATGAGGATCACGCGGAATTTACCGCCTACATGCAGCCGCCCAAGCCCGATGAGCGGGTGTTGCAGACATTTTGCGGGACGTGACCGACCCTTCGTCCACTACCAAGACGCTAGCGCGCCTCTGGCGTTTTGTCGCAGCCAAGCGCCTGCGCGTCATGGCTTTTTCATGGCGGTGGCCGAAGCACAGATTCAATGCTCGCTCGTAAATCCGGATTCTGTCGCATATTTTAGCCACTTCTTGGCCCCCCATATTGTGGCGGTTGAAAGGCAGATCGGGCCGCTCTATCTCCGCTGATACCGCTTGCGGCGAAATGTCCTTTCTCGCTGCTTGCGTGTGTTCCTGATTGCTCCCGACTCCCATCGGGAGCTTTATGCATTTCAGTTGGAGACCGGCCTGATGGCGATCGTCTTAACATCCATCCTCTTCATTCTGATAGGATTGGCACTTGGCGGAGGCGGGCTCTGGCTCGTGCTGCTCGGTGGTAACTTCTTCTATCTCTTCGCAGGCATCATGTTCCTGCTGACCGCTGCGCTGCTCTTGAAGCGCAAGGCGTCGGCCCTTTGGGTCTATGCCGTGCTCGTCGTCGTTTCGCTCGTCTGGGCGATCAACGAAGTCGGCTTCGACTGGTGGCAGCTCGGACCGCGCGGCGGCCTGATCATCCTGCTCGGCCTTTGGCTCTTGACGCCCTGGATCCGCCGTCCGCTCGGCTTTTCCGGCACGACCGGCGCGCCCTACCCGGCTAGCCCATGGCCGCTCGCCATTCCGGTTCTCATCGCTATCGTGATTGCCGGTTATTCGATGACGACGGACCCGCATGACCAGAACGGCAGCCTGCCGACGGCCATGACCGGGACGACGACATTCGGCGGCACGGTGACCGACGGCGAGTGGCACCAGTATGGCCGCACGCCCTTCGGCCAGCGCTATTCGCCGCTCGAGCAGGTGAACGTGAGCAACGTCAAGGACCTGAAAGAGGTCTGGCGCTACCAGACCGGCGACGTGAAGCGGCCGGATGATATCGGCGAGACGACCTACCAGGTCACGCCGCTCAAGGTTGGCGATACGCTCTACATCTGCACACCGCACAACCTTGCCATCGCGCTCGATGCCAAGACCGGCAAGGAAAAGTGGAAGTTCGACGCCAATTCCGGCATGAACCCGGACCGACAGCACCAAACGTGCCGTGGCGTCACCTACTACCACGACACGGCAGCGGCTGCCGGCGCTCCCTGCGTCGACCGCGTCTACCTGCCGACCGCCGATGCCCGCCTGATCGCGCTCGACGCGCTCGACGGCAAGGTCTGCACCGATTTCGCCGACCAGGGCACGCTGCACCTCGAAAAGGGCATGAAGTACAACCCCGCCGGCTACTACTACTCGACCTCGCCGCCGGTGGCGATCGACGGCAAGCTGATCATCGGCGGCGCCGTCAACGACAACTACTCCACCCAGGAGCAGTCCGGCGTCATCCGCGCCTTCGACATCCACACCGGCGCGCTGGTCTGGAACTGGGATTCGGGCAACCCCGACGTCACGACGCCGCTGCCCGAGGGCCAGACCTACACGACGAACTCGCCGAACAGCTGGTCGGTTCTGTCGGCCGATGAAGGTCTCGGCCTGATCTACGTGCCGCTCGGCAACCAGGTGCCCGACCAGCTCGGCATGAACAGAAGCGCCAATGTCGAGAAATTCTCGTCGTCGGTCGTTGCTCTGGACATGAAGACCGGCCAGTTGCGCTGGGTCCAGCAGTTCGTGCACCACGACCTGTGGGACATGGACGTTCCGGCACAGCCCGTTCTCTTCGACATGAAGAAGGCGGACGGTACGGTCGTTCCGGCACTTGTGGCGCCCACCAAGCAGGGCGACCTCTACGTGCTCGACCGCCGCACTGGCGAGGCGATCATCCCGTTCAAGGAAATCCCCGCGCCGCAGGGCACGATCCCCGAGGATCATGCTTCTCCGACGCAGCCGATCTCCGACCTGACCTTCTCGCCGCCACCGCTGCAGGAGAAGAACATGTGGGGCGTGTCGCTGTTCGACCAGCTCGCGTGCCGCATCGAGTTCCACCGCTACAAGTATGAAGGCCGCTACACGCCGCCGTCGCTGGAAGGCACGATCGTTTATCCGGGCAATTTCGGCACCTTCAACTGGGGCTCGGTCGCGGTCGATCCCGAACGGCAGATCATGTTCGGCATGCCGACCTATCTGGCCTTCACCTCGCGCCTGGTGCCCGCTGCCGACATCCCGCCGAAGAATGCAGGCGAAAAGGGCAGCGAACAGGGCCTGAACCGCAATGACGGCGCGCCTTACGGCGTAGTCATGGGTCCGTTCCTCGGCCCGCTCGGCATTCCCTGCCAGGCACCGCCATGGGGTTACGTCGCCGGCGCAGACCTGACCACGGGCAAGACCGCCTACAAGCTGGTGAACGGCACGGTGCAGGACATGAGCCCGCTGCCGATGCCCTTCAAGCTCGGCGTTCCAGGCATCGGCGGCCCGATCATCACCAAGGGCGGCGTTGCCTTCCTCGGTGCCGCGGTCGACGACTACCTGCGCGCCTACGACGTGACCAACGGCAAGCAACTGTGGCAGGCCCGCCTTCCGGCTGGTGGCCAGTCGACGCCGATGACCTACACGACATCAGACAACAAGCAGTATGTCGTGATGGTGGCCGGCGGACACGGATCGGTCGGCACCAAGCCGGGCGACTACGTCATCGCCTACACGCTGCCGTAAGCGGCCTCACAGACCACCGAAATGGCCGCCTCCGGGCGGCCATTTTGCGTTTGGGCCTTTGATGCACAGACACGATTATGACAACGAAAGGCTGGCGCAGGCTTTCGGCGCAATTCTTCCGTGCGTTGTCTCAGGGGGAATTTTCATGAAGATCGGCGACGGCATCTCGAGCGCTTATGGCTTGGGCAATCTTTTCCAGCAATCCAACCAGCGCAACAAGCAGCAGCCGATGACGATCGAAGACAGCGTTCGCCAGAGCGGCGCATCGCTTGCGCCCAGCACGACGCCGCCCTCCATCTCCAGCACCATGTGGGCGCTGCAAGCGACCGACGAAAGCCCGACGATGTCAGGTGTGGAAGACGAGGCCAAAGCCCGCCACGATGCCATCGTCAGCGAATTCAGCGACCTCGCCAACATGACGCTCGCCGAACGCATCCGCAAGCAGGTGCTCGACAGCCTCGGGATGACCGAAGACAGCCTGAAGGGTATGTCGATGGACGACCGCGCGGCGATCGAAAAGCAGATCGCCGACGAGGTGAAGCGGCAGCTGACGGGGAATGACGACAAGGGCGAGAGTGCTGCGACGGATATCGGCGCGGTGTGAGGGGTGTTGCCGTAAAAGCTGCCGGGACGCCATGATCGCCGCTCATGCTTGCTGCCGCTGCGATAGGACTCTCCCGGCGCCACAAACTCCGCCCTCATTCCTGTCCTTGTGACAGGAATCCAGCCACGGCGCGTCTGCGCCGTGAATGACCTGCTCCCAGTATTTGGCCGCAGAAGAGTCTTCTCGCCGCGCGGACGCGCGCCGGCTGGATTCCCGCCACAAGGGCGAGAATGAGGGAGAGGATGGGGGCGCTTCGCCTGCACCTCAAGGGTGGAGCCAACTGCTAAGAGATTGATTCAACGAGATGCGAGCAAGATTCACATTTTCACTCTAGGCGTATGAAATATATCGATAATTTTTCGCATGCCCTGATGTGCGCCAATTGGCAGCGCCGAGCGGAAAATCTACCAACGAACGTTTCTAACGTTCGTAGAGACTATCGATGAAGGCCTTGTCCGCAACTGGGCCGCGATCGCTTCCGGCGCGAGCCCGCAGTGCGCGACCATACGCAAGTCCACGCTCGACCAATGTGTCGTCGGATTGATCTTGCGGAGCCTCCGGCTCGCTCTGCCCTTTGCCAGCACCCGTCTCGTCGCGCGCCATCTGGCTTCTCCGTGAGGGTTTCAGTTTAATGCCGGCGTCGCTGCTCAACAAGCCGCCCGACGCCTCACACCATCTCTGCCACGATCCGCCCGACCTCGCCGAACACCGGGTTGATCTCGGCGGTCGTAACCGTCGCGTTGGTGACGTAGACGGCGATCAGGATGGGGCCGTGGCCGGGGGGCCAGCAGATGGCGATGTCGGCGGCGGAGCCGTTCTTGCCGGTGCCGGTCTTGTCGCCGATCTTCCAGGTTTCCGGCAGGCCGGTGCGCAGGCGTTCGGTGCCCGTGGTGTTGGCGACCATCCACTCGATCAGCGTCTTTTGCGAGGGCTCCGACAGCACCGAGCCGAGCGTGATGTTGCCGAGCGTGTCGAGCATGGCATCGGGCGTGGTGGTGTCGCGCGGATCGTCCTTGGCGATGTCGTTGAGATCGGGCTCGATACGGTCGAGCCGGGTGGAGCCGTCGCCGAGCGTGCGCAGCCAATTGGTCAGTTCCTTCGGGCCGCCGAGGCTTTCGAGGATGAGATTGGCCGCGGTGTTGTCACTCAGCGTGATCGCCGCCTTGCAGAGATCGCCGACGCTCATGCCCTCGCCGCCGACGTGCTTCTCGGTTTCGGGCGAGTAGGCGATAAGCTGCTCCTTCTCGTAGACCACGCGGCGCTCGAGATTTTCATCGCCCTTGTCGACGCGCGACAGCACCATGGCGGCGGCGAGCACCTTGAAGGTGGAGAACATCGGGAAGGTCTCGGTCTCGCGATAGCCGAAGGAGATGTTGGTCTCTGTATCGATGACCGACACGCCGATGCGTCCGCCGATCTGCTTTTCCAGCGCGCCAATGCGGCGATCGATCTCGTCATCGCTGTCCTCGGCGCGAACGATCCCCGGCAGGAACAGCGCCGGGGCGAGCAATGCGGAGCCGAGCAGCGTGCGGCGGCGGATCGAAAAGGGATGCATGAAAAGACCTCTGCCAGAATCGATGAAGGCATCAATGAGTATGGGGTTAAAGCCGGATTGTGGCCCGCTTGCGTCGCCCGCGCCTTCGCCATCGGAATGCGTTGATCTTTCAGATTCGCATTCCCGGCATCAAGCCCCTCTCTGGCATCACAATCGTCAGGCGGCCTTTTTGGCGGCCATCTGCGTGACCTCGACCGTCACATGCGACAATTGGCCGAGCGTCGCGAGCTTCTCCTTGTAGAACGATGGTGCGCGCGGGGCAGAAGTCGCCACCGCGACGATGGCCGCGTGGTGGCCGGGGCCGACCTGCCAGACGTGCAGGTCGGTGATCTCGTCGCCATCGGTCTCGACCACCTTGCGGATCGCCTTGGGCAGATCGCCCGCAACAGGCAATGTGTCGAGCAGAACGGCGCCGGATGCCTTCATCAGGCCCCAGGCCCACTGCGCGATGATGACGCCGCCGACGATACCCATCAGCGGATCGAGCCAGAGCCAGCCGTAGAGGCTGCCGAGCAGAAGTGCCGCGATGGCCAGCACCGAAGTCAGCGCGTCGGCGATGACGTGGACATAGGCGGCGCGGATGTTGTTGTCGGTGGCGCGCGGGGCGTGGCTAGCGTGATCGCCGTGATGGGCGTGGGAACCATGATGCGCATGGTCGCCGTGGTGCGCGTGCGAGCCGTGATCGGCGTGGCTGTGCCCATGCGCATGGCCATGGTGATGGTGATCGTCCTTCAGCAGCCAGGCACTCAAGACATTGACGGCGAGGCCGAGGACGGCAACGCCGATCGCCTGGGAAAAGCTGATCGGAACCGGGTTGGCGATACGCAGCACGCTTTCATAGGCCATCAGCAGCGCGATCAGCGCCAGGATGATGGCGCTGGCGAAACCGGCGAGATCGCCGAGCTTGCCGGTGCCGAAGGTGAAGCGCGGATTGTGGGCCTGGCGGCGGGCGTAGAGATAGGCGAGCGCCGAGATCAGCATGGCGCTCGCATGGGTCGACATGTGCCAGCCATCGGCGACCAGCGCCATCGAGCCGTACCACGTGCCGGCGGCGATCTCGGCCACCATCATCGATGCGGTCAGCGCGATGACCAGCCAGATGCGGCGGGTGTTGCGGTCGTGGTCCTCGCCGAGGAAGACGTGCTCGTGCTGCAGGTTGTTTGTCTGTGCGCTCATCGCACGCTCCTTGTCGGTGCTCTCGTCAGTGGTCTCGCGCCCTCAGGCGCATCAGCGGATGTAGGTTCTCAGAACCTCGGAAATTTCCTCGACGGCCTCGCTGCGCGCCTTCTCGTCCGAAGCGTGCAGGACATGCTCGTGCAGGTGATCATCCAGCACCTCGCCCGTCAGCCCATTGAGCGCGCCGCGAATGGAGGAAAGCAGCTGCAGAATCTCGCCGCAGGGCTTTTCGGCCTCAAGCGCCCGCTCCACCGCATCCATCTGGCCCTTCAGCCTGTTGATGCGGGCGATGAGCTTTTTCTTGTTGTGCTGGGTGTGGGACATGATCTTCTCGATATAGGATAGGGGGGTATCCTATCTTATGAGGGAATGTTTGGAAAGCCTGCTCGGAATTGCCGACACGCTTGCATTCATATAGGACTCCTATATACAAGCCTCATGGAAACACCTGATGACCCCACCCCGATCTCGCATCGCGTCGCCGAAGGACTGGCGCGCGTGGCGATGGCCATGCGCAGCGACGAGTGGACGCGCGCAGAGGCGACGGGGCTGAAGCCGACGCAGCTTGCGATCCTCGACTTTCTCGGCGGACGCAGCCTGCCGGCGCGGGTGAAGGAGGTCGCCGCGCATCTCGGCGTCTCGCAGCCGACGGCGACGGATTCCGTTTCGGCGCTGGAGCGCAAGGGGCTGGTGCGCAAGAGCGATGCGTCCGGCGACCGGCGCGCGGCGGCGATCGAGATTACCGATGAGGGACGCGACGCGCTTGCGGCGGCCGGCTCGATGGCGGATGCCACGACCACGGCCGTCGGCGCCCTGCCCGCACAAGAGCAGCAGGAGCTGCTGATGTCGCTGGTCAAGGTGATCAGGCACCTGCAGGAGGCGGACGCGATACCGGTCCAGCGCATGTGCGCGACCTGTCGCTACTTCTCGCCCTACCAGCATCCGGATGCGGCAAAGCCGCACCACTGTCATTTCGTGAACGCGGCTTTCGGCCAGAACGAATTCCGCATCGACTGCCGCGACCATGAAATCGCCGATCCGGCAACCCGGGCTGCCACCTGGGATGCCTTTCAACAGGATCGGTGAACTCTCCAGGCAACAGGAAAAGGAAGGATTCAACATGCTGCGATATGGATTGGCCGGGGCGATCGCCGCCGGCGCGCTGGCGCTCGGCCTCGGGACGGCTGCGGCGCATACGGTGAAGGCGAAGCCCGACGACAAGGTGAAGGCGTCGTTCGACATCATCGAAACCAGGATCGTCACCACCAAGGATACGGCGATCTTCTCCACCCGCGTGCGCGGCGAGGCCGGCAAAGACCGGCCGGATGCCACCGGCAAGTTCGAGGGATCGAGCGTCTACGCCTATGTCTGGCCGACCTCGCTCAACAGCGCCGATGTCGGCTTCGAGAAGGATCAGGGGATCGTGGCGCTGGCCGTCACCTTCCATCCCGATTTCGATGACGGCGCCAATGGCAAGAAGAACCGCGCCGTCTGGCATCCGCACTGGGTCGTGCTCAACAAGGACAAGGCCTGCGCCGGCGGACTGAAGGTGACCGACATTCCAGAGGGCGCCAAGCCGAAGCTGCCGGAAACATGGCCCGGCGTGCCGCTTCTGATCGACAGCCCGGACTATCCGACGAAGGTCGAGGGCGACACGGTCGATGTGTCGATCCCGCTGAAGCTGATCGGCGGCATCGCCGGCGCTTCCTATGACGGCGTGACGGCCGGGCTGAAGATCAACGGCAACCTGCACTCGCCGCTGCTTTGCGTCGACGATGTCTTCAAGGTGGCCTCGGGCGATCTCAGCCTGCCCGGTAAGGTCACGCCCGCGAAATAAGCGGATGCGCCGACCCGGCGACTGCCATCGCCGGGTCGGCCTGTTCCTCTCTCCAGGCAAATGGAAAAAGAAAGCCAACGAGACTTACCCCGCCGCGTGCGCTCGTTGCAAGAAAGGATAATGCGATGTCACAAGAGCATCCGCCGCTCGCGCCAGAGCTCTCCGTCAGCGAATGGTTCAACACTCCGGCCCCGATCACGCTCGAAGCGCTGCGCGGCAAGGTGGTCTATCTCCACAGTTTCCAGCTTCTCTGCCCCGGCTGCGTTTCCGAGAGCCTGCCGCAGGTGCGCAAGATCGAGCGACTGTTTCAAGGCAGCGATCTCCAGGTGATCGGTCTGCACACCGTGTTCGAGCACCACGCGGCGATGACACCAGTGACGCTGAAGGCCTTCATCCATGAATACCGGATAACCTCGCCGATTGGCGTCGATCAGGCGGGCGATGGCGACGTGCCGGTGACGATGGCACGATACGGCTTTCGCGGCACGCCCTCCTCCGTGCTGATCGGTCGCGACGGGCGTATTCTCCACCACGCTTTCGGCGTCGAGGAAGACATGGCGGTCGGCGCCCGGATCGCCATGGCGTTGGCGCAGCCGCTGCCGGGCTCTGTCGACGAAGTGGTGGGAGAGGGCTGCGAGGGCGGGCGTTGCGCGATCGGCGGGACGGGCGCGTAGAAGCTGCGGAAGGGCATTGACAAAAGGCGCGTTCTGGATGATTCATCTGCTCATGATCAAGAACGCGCACATCTCTCGCTCGTATTTTTGGCTGTACCTGTAAAGGGCGGCTGGACAGATCTTATTGTCAACAAGCCGCCGTCAGGCGGCTTTGTTGTATCTCAAGCGTCCTGACGGCAGAACACCACGAAACGCCAGACTGGGACGCAAAGACATGACCGACATCGAAGACAGCGAAATCTCATTGATCCGCCCGCCGGTGATCAATATCCGCGCCGCCAAGCCGCGCGACCTTCCCGAACTCAACGACATGATCGCGCTGCTCGCCAAGCACCACGGCGACGCCGCCGGCTCGACGCCGGAGCAGCTCGAGCGCGACCTGTTCGGCCCCCTGCCCTGGATTACCGCGCTCGTTGCGGAAACCGACGAAGGCCTGATCGGCTACGCCATTCTCGTGCCGCTCTACCGCGCACAGGAAGGCGCGCGCGGCATGGATCTGCACCATCTCTTCGTGCGTGACGGCCATCGCGGCCACGGGGTCGGCCAGCATCTCGTCAACCGCGCCCGCGATACCGCCCGCAACGCCGGCTGCGGCTATCTCTCGGTCAGCGCCGCGACCGGCAATATCCAGGCGCACCGCTTCTACGAACACATGGACTTCATCCCGCGCCCGGTCACCGGCATGCGCTATCTGCAGGCACTGGCTTAGGTTGCTGCGACCGTCAAGCAAGCCCGTCCGTAGGCGTGTTCAGGCAACGGCCTTGGCGACGATCTCGGGAAACTGCTCGATCACCCGCATATAAGCGACGGCGAAATCCGGTGCCGTCGCTCGAGCCTGCTCCCAATCGCGCAATGTGCCGACGGGCACGCGGAAACGGCGCGCGAACTCGGATTGCGACAGCCCGAGCTGTGTTCTCGTCCGGCGGATGAGACGGGCGCGCTGGGCGCGATCCAGCGCTTCGGCCGTTACGCCGAAATCGTCGGCGTCAGCAGGATCAGCCGGCAAAGCCGCGTCCTTCCTGGGATCGAACCTGTCTGTCGTCATGACTGGACCATACGGGATTTCCGTATGGTCCGCAATGTCCGCCAGATTGGCTGCGCTCCCTAGCGCAGCACCGGTTCGCCGTGGAAGCGGCGGCGGGAGGGTTTGGAGACGCCGAAGCCGATCTCCATCATCAGGCGTGGCTTTTCGGTGGCGACGGTTCCCATGTGGAAGCCGAAGGGGTCTTCGACGAAGCCGGAGCCGGCCTTGCCGGTCAACGTGATCGGGCTGTCCTTGCCGTAGTAATCGATGATCTCGTCGGCGGGGTGGCCGACCAGCAATGTCAGCTGGTGCTTCATGCGGCGCTTGTTGTGGCTGCCCCGGACGAAGACGTGCGGGCCGGTGCCTTGATCCACATCCACGAGATAGAAGAAGAACTTCAGCATCCGCCAGTCGTCGAGATCGAAGTGATACTTGTCGAGCGAGGCAAGGCTGCGGTCGGCTTCGCTGGCCTTGGTGGGGAAGCTCCACCATGTGCGGGTGGTGATCAGTCGCGCCTGGGCACCGAGATAGCGGCGGGCGATCTCCGACAATAGCGGATCGCGCTGCACGGTCAGAACCGCCGGGCAATCCAGCGCCCGCTCGAAATGGTGGCCGGAGAGGATCGGTCGGCCGAGCCTGTCTTCGGTGGCGCGGTGGTCCGATGCGGTGAACTCTATCTTGCGGTCGAAATTGCCGAAGCACGCGGTGGCGTGGCCGAAGGCGGATATCTCCTGCGTGATATCAGCCGGCAGCTGCAGGTCGGGGAAGATGCCGTCGCGGTTCAGCGCATCGACGGCAGTTTCGGCGTTCACGCCCTGGAAGATCGTCGGCAGGTTGTCGATCGCGCCGTTGCTCTTCCTGGCGGTCAGCCAGTGGGCACGGCGGCCGGGAATGGTGCGGGCAAGCAGGAACATCGGCAGCCAGGCCGGGTTCTCGCGGATATCGGCCATGTAGGTGGGGATGCGGACCGCCATGCGCTTGAGCTTGCCGCCCTTGCGCGCGACCGCTTCGAGATCATTGGCGGAGGCGTTCGAGGCGGCACCACTGGCGGGAGATACTGATGAGCTGTGCATTTCAGCTGGCCTTTCGCAAGACGTTTGAGGATCGTCATTCGGCAGCGGCATGTGCCACTGCGGGGCATTCAGTCGAAACTGCTAATAAATGCTGCAATGCGGCAATTTTGGGGTATTTCTACCCTCAACGACCAGGCACCGCCTTCAGGTAGGCGGCAATCGCCTCCAGATCAGCCTTGGGTAGGTGAGCGACGTTCTGCTGCACCTCGGTCATCGATCCGCCGGCCGAATCGAAATCGGGCGTGAAGCCGGTTTCGAGGTAGTTGGCGATGTCGGCCTCGCTCCATTCGCCGATGGCCTTCGAGCCCGGCGTGATGTTGGGGATGGTGCCCTGCCCTTCCGGATTGGGAGCGCCGGCGAGCCACAGGTCCGGCTTCAGGCCGCCCAGCGCATCACGCGGGGTGTGACATTCGCCGCAATGGCCGAGGCCCTCGACCAGATACTGGCCGCGTTTGACCTTGTCATCGGCATTTTGAAGCACGACGCGCGGGCTGTCGTTGAAATAGAGGAGCTTCCAGCCGCCGAGCGCCAGCCGGATGTTGAACGGGAATGGCAGCTCATGCGGCGGCGCGACGTTGCTGCTCTTCGGCAGGGTCTTCATGTAGGCGTAGAGGTCGTTGACGTCCTTGTCGCTCATGCGCGTATAGGAGGCATAGGGGAAGGACGGATAGAGATGCGCGCCATTGGGCGCCACGCCGCGCTTCATGGCATTGCCGAATTGCGCGAGCGTCCATTTGCCGATGCCGGCCTGTTCGTCGGGCGAGATATTGGGGACATGGAAGGTGCCGAAGGGGCTCTTCAGCGCCAGCCCGCCAGACAGCGTCAGCTTGGCATCGCCTTCAGCCCCCGGCGCCGCGTGACAGCTGACGCAGCCGCCGGCCCAGAAGACCATTTCGCCGTTCTTGACGTCAGGAGCACCAAGGTTTGCCCAATGGCTCTCAGGCAGCGGGTTGGGTGCGGTTACCAGGTAGAAGACGGCGCCACCCAAGACGGCGACGCCGACAAGACAGAGAACAAACCTGATAAACCTGCGAAACATGCACTGCTCTCCCATCGTCCGTGACGCTTACTGGACATAAAGCGATCCGCCCGGCGGGCAAGGCCAGGCGGATCGTAGAAGACCGGTCGATGTGAGAGACTATTCCTTCTTGACGCGGTAGTTCTGATGACAGCCGCCGCAATTGGCGCCGAGCGTCTTCAGGCCGGCGCCGACGCCTGCGGCATCTGCCGGAAGCTGGGCGAGCAGCGTATCGGCATCCGTGCCGAGCTTGGCCGAGCGAGCCTTGAAGTCATCCATGTTTTCCCAGATCTTCGGACTCGCCTCGGAATCGGCGGATGCGTTTTCCGTGCCGGGTCCGAACTGATCCGGGAAGGCCTTGGCGTTTTCCGAGATCGTGGTCAGCGCTGCCTTCACGGCTTCGGCGTCGTAGGGCTTGTCGCCCTTGGCGATGCCCGAGAGCGCGCCGGTGGCGCCGCCGATCTTCTTCATCATGGCAACGCGTGCGTCATGCGTGCCCTCTCCGGCCGCCAACACCGACGTGACCCCCATGCCGGCGACCAGCACGGCCGCGACGATTGCTTTTACTCTCATGTCTCCACTCCTCTTCGATACCGAGATTTTCGAAGCCCGGCGCTTCGTTTTACGCGGGCATGATGGCAAATTAATCTCAGCTAAAAAGTAACAAGTGGGTGAGAGCGTAATAAATTCAGGAATTTGCGGCTTTCTCGCTTTTCACGCCGGCGCCCGCCAGCCATGCCAGGCAGTCAGGATCGCGATCGCCACCAAAAGGCCGCCGGCGATGCGGCCAACAAGGATGGTGGCGCTGGGGTTGGAGATCAGCAGCGTTCGGCTGCGCGAGGCGGTGACGGCGACGGTGCCGTAGATCGCCGCTTGCGTTGCCATGGTCATCAGCCCCATGACGATGCCCTGCAGCCAGATCGGCCCATAGACGGGCTTCAGGAACTGCGGATAGACCGCCAGCATGAAGAGATAGGCCTTGGGATTGATGAGGCAGGTGATGGCGCCCTGGCGGAATGCGCGCCAGCCGGAACCGCTTGCGCCGCCTTCGACGGATGAGACCGTGATCGAGCTTGCGAGCAGGGTGTAGCCGATCCAGGCCATGTAGGCGGCGCCGATGAAGAGCAGCGGGTTGAAAAGCGCTGGCAAAAGCGTCGCCAGAAGGCCGACGCCGATCGCGCCATAGAGCGAATGCACCGCCCCGCCGGCCATTATGCCCGCCGTTGCCGCCATGCCGGCGCGGCGGCCAGACGTCAGCGAATTGGCGAGCACGAAGAGCATGTCCATGCCCGGGACGATGATGATGCCGAAAAGAAGGGTGAAATAGAGCCAGAGGTTTTCGCTGTAGGTCATGTCAGTTGCCTATCGTCGATCCGCGATGCAGAGCTTGCGGATACCGTTGAATTTCAATTCGATAGAGTGATCTGTACGACGGCCCAACTGACAGTGTAGTGTCAGGAGCGTTTGGCGGAGGAGAGGATATGCGCAAGGCGTCCCGGCTTTTCGAGATCATCCAGCTGCTGCGGCTGGCGAAACGGCCGGTGACGGCCGCCGTCATGGCCGAAGCGCTGGAGGTGACCGTTCGCTCGATCTACCGCGACATTGCGGCGCTGCAGGCGATGCGCGTGCCGATCGAGGGCGGGCGCGGGATTGGCTATATCCTCCGGCCCGGCTTCGACCTGCCGCCGCTGATGTTTACGATCGAGGAGATGGAGGCGATCGTGCTGTCGCTGGCGCTGGTGGAGCGCACCGGCGACGCGGCGCTGAAGCAGGCGGCCAAGAGGGTGAACCAGAAGATTTCAGGTGCCGTGCCGGCCCCGCTGCGAGAGGCGATGGAGGGAAAGGCGCTCTATGCCTGGGGCACGATCGCGCCTTCGCCGGAGGGGCTGGACCTCTCGCTAGTGCGCGGCGCTATCCGCGACGAGCGGAAGCTGAGGCTCGATTATCGCGACGAGCTCGGCCGGGGCAGCCAGCGCACGATCCGGCCGATCGCGCTCATTTATTACTCGCAGAGCTCGAACATCGTTGCATGGTGCGAGCTGCGCGAGGCGATCCGCAATTTCCGCAGCGACAGGGTCGAGCGCTGCGTGGAGGCCGAGGGCTTCTTCAAGGGCGAAGGCGACGGTTTGCGGACGCTCTGGACCTCGGGGTGGACACAGACGCCGGCCGCCGTTTCGGCGATCTGACGCCGTCCCCGTGGCTGGGATCACGGGGACGGCCGTTTCTCATCCTCAGAGGGCGGCGCCGCCGGAGACTTCGATGCGCTGGCCGTTGACCCAGCGATTGTCCTCAGAGAGCAGCGAGGCGATCATCGGGCCGATATCGTCGGCGACGCCGGGGCGGCCGAGTGCTGTCATGTCGGAGACCATCTTGTTGACCACGGGATTGTCACGAACGATGCCGCCGCTGAAATCGGTCATCACGGCGCCGGGTGCAACGGTGTTGGCGGTGATGCCGCGGGCGCCGAGCTCCTTGGCCAAATAGCGGGTGAAGACCTCGATGGCGCCCTTCATGGCCGCATAGGCAGAGCTGCCGGGAACGCTGAAGCGGGCAAGACCGCTCGAGATGTTGATGATGCGGCCGCCATCGGCCATCAGCGGCAAGAGCTTCTGCGTCAGGAAGAAGACGCCCTTCAGGTGGACATTGACGAGGCCGTTGAAGGCCTCCTCGGTCGTCTCGGCGATCGAGGCGTGGTAGCTGGTGCCGGCATTGTTGACGAGATAATCGAAATCCCTGGCTCCGAAGGCTTCCAGCGCCTGCCGGACGCTTGCGACGAAAGCGTCGAACGAACCGGCATTGCCGGTGTCGAGCTGGAGGGCGACAGCCTTGGCGCCGGCCGCCTCGATCTCGGCGACGGCGCTTTCGGCTTCTGCCTTATTCGTGTTGTAGGTCAGGATGACATCGACGCCGCGCCTGGCGAGGCTGACCACCGTGTTGCGGCCGAGGCCGCGACCACCTCCGGTGACGATGGCGATCTTGTTCGTTGAATTTGCTTGATTTTCACTCGGCATGACAGGCTCCTTGGGGCTCATTCGATGGCCTGATGCTACGCCTGCACACCCTCTCTGCTGAATGCCGGAACTCTCGAATTTCTTGCCTATTCCTCCAATCGACTTGCGGCCTGAAGCCAGTGATCTAAGATCACTCCCAGTGGTTTTGATGGAGAGCAGCATGGCGGAAGCGCTGAAGGACATGGTGTCGCGCTATATCGATACGGTCGGCGGCGGCGACGGGTCGTTTGCCATGCCCGTGCCCGTGCCGGGGCTGGCGATCTCGCGCGTCAGCCAGCCAGTGATACCGCATCACCGCATCTACCGGCCGACCATCTGCGTGGTACTGCAGGGCGCCAAGCGGATCCTGAGCGGCGACCGGGTGCTCGACTATGGCGAGAACCAGCTCCTCATCGTCACCGTCGAACTCCCCGCATCCGGCCAGATCGTCGAGGCCAGCCCCGAGCAGCCCTATCTCGGGCTCAACATCGATTTCGATCCTGTCCTGATGCGCGAGGTGATGGATGACCTCGAAAACCCGCCCAAGCCATCCGGCGACGGGATCGCCTGCGTCTTCGTGCAGGATTTCGACGAAGCGCTGCAGGATTGCGTGCGCCGGCTGCTCAACCTCATGGCGACGCCGAAGGCGATCCCCGTGCTGGCGCGCTCGATCATGCGGGAGATCTGCTACTGGCTGCTGACCGGGCCGAACGGCCGCGAGATCTGCAAGCTGGCGCTGCCCGGCAGCCATGCGCGGCGGATGAGCGACGCGATCTACCGGCTGCGCGACAATTTCGCCGAACCCGTCAGGATCGAGGAACTGGCGGCCGTGGCGCGCATGAGCCCGTCCTCGTTCCACCAGCATTTCAAGACGCTGACCTCGATGACGCCGCTGCAATATCAGAAGCACATGCGCCTGCTCGAAGCCCGCCGGCTGATGGTCACCGACGGCGCCAACGTGGCAAGCGCCGCCTATCAGGTGGGCTACGAAAGCGCCTCGCAGTTCAGCCGCGAATATACCCGCATGTTCGGCACGCCGCCGAAGCGGGATGTCAGCGAGATGAGAGGTTTGCCGATGGAGACGGCGGCGGCTTAGGCTCAAGCCCTCAGCGCCAGCACCCTGCTCTCCTCGCGGCCGAAGCCGCGGATTTCGATGCGGTCGGCGTGGACGTCGACGATGGCAAAGGTGTTTTCGGTCTCGGTGTCGACCATGCCCTTGAAGTTGACGAAGTGGCAGCCGTCAACCGCGCCGTAATTGCCGACGTGGTTGTGGCCGTTGAAATAGGCCATGACGTTGGGGCTTTTTGTCAGCAGCTCGATCATGCGTTCGCGGTCCCAGCAATCGTGCTGGTTGGGCGGATAGACTGGGTAGTGGTTCATGACAATGACGCGTTCGCCGCGCGCGGCGGCGTCTTCGATCTCGGCTTTCAGCCAATCGAACTGGCGGTCGCTGATCATGGCGTTCCAGGCTTCGGCGTTGATGGCACCGGCGGCGCGGAGTTCGGCGAGCTTCTCGGCGGCGATCTCGCGGTAGGGGTGGCCCTCCGGCGGGGCGAAGGTGCTGACTTCGTTGCCATCGAGCATGATGAAGCGCCAGCCGTGATTGGCGAGGCTGTAATAGGGCGCCGGCATGCCGAGGTGGGCGGCGACGTCTTCCAAGTGCTCGGGTGCGACGGCGAAGTCGTGATTGCCGAGCAGGAACAGATTGTCGTGCTTCAGGGCGTCATAGACGGGCAGGATGGCGTCGAAGCTTGCGAAATCGCGGTCGATGATGTCGCCCAGCGTGATGACGAAGCTCAGATCCTCGGCGTTGAACACCTCGATTGCGGCTTTCAGCTTGGCGGGGCTGTTTTCGTAATAACGATCCATGCCGGCATGCGGCTCGCGGGCGGCATATTGCGGGTCGGCGACGACGCCGAAGCGGAACAGGGGGAGCGATTGGGTCATGGTGCCGGATTAGGTGGGGTGGGTGACAGGGATGTGACACAAAACAAAAACACCCGGCGTCTCCACCGGGTGTTCTCGTCACTCTCTAGAAAACCGGCTTACTTGGTTGCGGCTTCGTAGCGTTCCAGGACGTAGTCCCAGTTGATCAGGCTGTCGACGAAGGCTTCGAGGTACTTCGGACGGGCGTTGCGGTAGTCGATGTAGTAGGAGTGTTCCCAGACGTCGACGCCGAGGATCGGGGTGGCGCCGTGGACGAGCGGGTTTTCGCCGTTCGGGGTCTTGGAGATTTCGAGCTTGCCGTTCTTGACGGAAACCCAGGCCCAGCCGGAGCCGAACTGGGTGGTGCCGGCAGCGACGAAATCGGCCTTGAACTTGTCATAGCCGCCGAGATCGGAGTTGATGGCCGCTTCGAGCTTGGAAGGCAGCTTGTTGCCGCCGCCGCCCTTCTTCATCCACTTCCAGAAATGGACGTGGTTGTAGTGCTGGGCAGCGTTGTTGAAGAGGCCGGCATTGGTGCCGAAGGACTTCTTGACGACGTCTTCGAGCGAGAGGTCGGCGAGACCGGCTTCCGCCGCAAGCTTGTTGCCGTTGTCGACATAAGCCTTGTGGTGCTTGTCGTGGTGGAACTCCAGGGTTTCCTTCGACATGAAAGGCTGCAGCGCTTCGTAGTCGTAGGGAAGTTCAGGCAATTCAAAAGCCATGGTCGTCTCCTTTTGGCAATAGTTTGCGTAATCGGCAGGTGTGCGGGAACATAGGAGCGCAAGCTTGGTGAGGCAACCTGCGAAACGTCAAAAAAGACCGTTGCGGAAGAAAATTTAACCGCGCTAAGGGCTTGGCATGCAAGGCGCAAATCAATCATGATGACAGTGCTTTATGGCATGGCCTTCCAAGCTTGGGCGCGAGGGCCGAAAATGTGCGAGGGCTCAGTATGAGGCTTGGCGTTACAGGGCACCCTATGCTCCATCCGATCGGCTTTGCGGCCGTCATCATCGCGGCTCTTCTGCTCGCCGGCGGCACCGCCTTGGCCTCCTCGGGTGACGCCTGGAAAGACTTTGCAGCCGAAGTGCAGGGAAAATGCGAGATGGCGGCGCGCGCGCAGATCGAACTGCCGCATGCCGTCGTCGATCCCTTCGGCAGCGAGAATTTCGGCATGGCGCTGGTGACGGGCAAGCCGAAGGGCGCCAACGGCTTCGTCAGCTACTTCTGCATCTACGACAAGAAGACCAAGGCGGTGGAGCTAGGCACGGAACTCGAGACCGAGCGGATGGGGATCTTGCCGGACGAGTGAGGCGGCGCGCCCTGTCTTCAGCCATACAGCCGCCCTTTACGCAATCAATGATTGCGCTCGATTTGTGTACGCGCAACCTCCCTTTCGCTAACCTTCCGACGCCGGCCCCCAGATGGCGCGGCATGGGAGGATGTCATGTTTCATTTCAGCAGCGCATCGCTTGCCGCCCTTGCGAAATGCCATCCGCATCTGCAGGCGATCGCCCAGGCGGCGATCCGTGAGGTCGATTTCAAGGTGCTCGATTCGACGCGCGGGCGCGATGCGCAGGAGCGGGCGTTCAATGGCGGCTTTTCGAAGGTGCATTTCGGCGATTCAGCGCATAATTATGTGCCAGCAATCGCCTTCGATCTGTTACCGGCGCCGTATGACTGGAAGAACAAGCAGGCTTTCATCCGGCTCTCCAAAGTCATCCTGCCGCTGCCCGAGAAGCTTGGGCTCGAAGGTCTTGACGGAAAGCCGCTGAAGCTGCGCTGGGGCGGCGATTGGGACATGAACGGCGATATCAGGGACGGCTGGGACATGCCGCACTACGAGCTGCACCCCTGGCGCAAATGGTCGAAGAAATCGAAGCTCTACGAGGATTGACATCCGCGCGTGGAGCGAACCGTAACGGCGTGCGGGTGCCCTGCCCCGCGCTGCCGGCAATGCCAGTTTCAGCTCGCAGTCACGTTTCCGTGCGCCCCGTTGACGACCGACCAACTAGTCGGTAGACATCCACGCATGGCATCGGATACATACACACGCATTCTCGACACCGCGCAGGCGCTGATCGTCAGCCGCGGCTACAACGCCTTCAGCTATGCGGATATCTCCGCGGTGGTCGGCATCGGCAAGGCGACGATCCATCATCACTTTCCCGGCAAGGCCGATCTCGCGGTGGCGGTAATCGCCCGCTACCGGCAGGCGACAGAGGATGGGATGGGGGCGATGGCGGCGCATGAGCCGCGCGCCGACAGGCGGCTTGCCGGCTATGTCGGCTTCTGGGAACAATGCATCCGCGACAACAACGCACCCTTCTGCATAGCCGCGCTTCTCGCCGCCGAACTGCCGAGCCTGCCGCCAGAGGTCGCCGAACAGGTGAAGGCGCATTTCGACGAGCTGATCGCAAGGCTTGCCGGCTTCATCGACGAGGGGCTGAAGAAGGGCGAGTTGACGAGTAACGAGGATGCGGAGCGCAGCGCCCGCATTCTCGTCGCCACGGTGCACGGCGCCATGCTGGCGGCGCGGGTCGCCGGTGGCGACGCCGAACTCTATGCAAACATTACCCAGCCGGCGCTGCAGAGGCTGACCGGCTAGATCGCTACTATCTCAGACATGACGTGCATGCGCATCTCTTTGCCCCTCATTTGCCCATAAAACCGACCGACTAGTTGGTCCACAAAAGGAAACAGACATGGCCAATCCGCTTTCGCTTCTCGGTGAGATCCACACCGCCATCAGCATCATCCCAGCCATCGCCGGGCTCTACAGCTTCGCCAAATACCGCGCCATTCGCCCGGAGACGACGGTCGGCAAGGTCTACCTCGCAACGCTTGCGCTTTCCGCCATCAGCGCCTTCGGCCTGTCGTCCACCGGCGGCTTCAATCCCGGCCATGCGCTTGCGATCATCGTGCTTCTCGTCTCCGGCATCTGTCTCGTGCTGCCCAAGCTTGGCTTTCTCGGGCGGCTGATCCCCTATCTCAGGAACCTCGGCTTTTCCTTCACCTATTTCCTGCTCTGGGTGCCGGGGATCAACGAGACCCTGTCGCGCCTGCCGCCCTCACACCCGATCGGCAACGGCCCGGATTCGCCGCCGGTGCAGACGGCCCTTTTGATCTGGGTGGTGCTGTTTGCGGCGGGTAGCCTTGCGCAGGCTTTCCTCGTCTCGCGCGGCCAGGCGCGGCGCGTGGTTGCGTGAGGTCTCAGGCCTCACGGCCGAAATAGACCTCGACGGCGGCAAGCCTGTCATCTCTGAAGCGGAGCGTTTCCATGTTGCGGAACGCTCCTCCATCGTGCTTTACGGCGCGATAGCGCACCACGGCCTCATCGCCTGACAGGCCGAGATATTCGATCTCCATGGTGCGGAAGGGCGGCGGCACCGGCCAGCAGCGTGCGAAATAGGCGTCGCGGTCGATATGGTCGTCGCGCGGGCTGGAGAAGGTGAAGTCCTCCGTCAGCATGGCAGCGACGATATCCCTGCGGCCGTCGATATAGGCGGCGTAGAGGGCGCGGACTGTTTTCTCGCGCCCGGTGTCGGTTTCATCCGTCATGTCGGTTATCCTCCTCTTTCGGAAACTGCGGTCGCCCAAGCAAAAGGCCAGCCCTATCGGCCGGAATCCGACGTCGAGCGAACCGAATGGCCCCTTATCCGTCCTTGATGGCCTGTCGGCAGCGGGGCTATACCGATGGCGTGCCACCGGAAACGGAGGCTCTCCTGTCTTTCCTCACCCGCTCCGCCCGGCCCTCGCCCGGGCCTGACCGGTTTGTGATCGACATCAGTGCCGCCTTTCTCTTGCGATGTGGACGATCGATAATGCAGAAGGCCCTGACATGAGTGACAAGACAGAGGATGCCGGCGCGGATGCGCCAGGCTCGATCCATTGGAAACGCAACCTGGCGGTTTCGCTTGTCGGCTCATTCACGACCATCGTGGCCATGACGCTGCTTCTTCCCTTCCTGCCGCTCTACGTCGAGGAGCTCGGCGTCAGCGACCATGCCGCCATCGTGCAATGGTCGGGGATCGCCTATGGCGCCACCTTCTTCGCCGCCGCCTTCGTGGCGCCGCTCTGGGGACGGCTGGGCGATATCTACGGGCGCAAGCTGATGCTGGTGCGCGCCAGCCTCGGCATGACCGTTGCAATCTCGCTGATGGGCATGGCCGGAAACGTCTGGCAGCTGGTGGCGCTCCGGCTCTTCGTTGGGCTCGCGGGCGGCTACTCATCCGGCTCGATGGTGCTGGTGGCGACGCAGACGCCGAAGGATCGGTCGGCCTGGGCGCTGGGGACGCTGGCCTCGGGCATCATGGCCGGCAATCTCGTCGGGCCGCTGATCGGCGGCGTGCTGCCGCCCCTGATCGGCATTCGCGGCACGTTTTTGGCCGCCGGCGCGATGATCTTCCTCGCCTTTCTCGCCACGCTTTGCCTCATCAAGGAGGAGAAGTCCCCTGCCCGCAAGAAGGCCGCCAAGCAGAGCGGCGGCTGGGCCTCGATACCGGACAAGCGGCCCGTCATCGCCATGCTCTTCACCGGTATGCTGTTGATGCTCGCCAACATGTCGATCGAGCCGATCATCACCGTCTATGTCGCGCAGCTTGTGGACGACGCGGCGAGGGTGACTGTTATCGCCGGCATCGTCATGTCCGCGGCGGCCCTCGGCAGCATCCTTTCGGCCTCGCGGCTGGGCAAGCTCGCGGACAGGATCGGCCACTGGCCGGTCATCGCAGGCGCGCTCGGCATTGCCGGCCTGCTCCTGATCCCGCAGGCTTTCGTGACGTCGTCATGGCAGCTGATCGTGCTGCGCTTCCTGATGGGCGTGGCGCTCGGCGGCCTGCTCCCCTGCATCTCCGCCGTCATCCGCCACAGCGTCCCCGACAGCGCGGCCGGCAGCATCCTCGGATGGTCGGTCTCCTCACAATATGTCGGCCAGGTCGCCGGCCCGATCCTCGGCGGCTTCGTCGGCGGGCATATCGGCATGCGGGCGGTGTTTCTGGGCACCTGCGTGCTGTTGATCGCCGGGGCGGCCTATTCGTGGATGGTGCGGCCGAGAGGGGATGTGGCGCACTCGTAAGGTGTTGGAGTTGCTCGGCTTCCACGCCCTCGACGTCGTCCTCGGGCTTGTCCCGAGGATCTAAGCACGCAGCAACGCGTTCGACGTGGATGGATCGACCGAGGCGCAAGCCAGTGTTTGCGGCCACGGTTGTCCCAGCGGTCGCACCGTTGCATTCGTGGAAACGGCCGAGGATGACGGTGGAGAACATCCCCGTAAGTCGTTGATGCACAAGGCTTTCATCTCGCTCGACGTCATCCTCGGGCTTGTCCCGAGGATCTGCTGAGGCGGCAACGGGCTGGACGTCAGTGGATCGACCGATGTACGGGCTGGCATTACCGGGCTGCCGTCGCGCGCACCGGCACCGTTACATCCGTGGCGGCGTGCTTAGATCCTCGGGACAAGCCCGAGGATGACGATGGAATGAGGGGCGTCCACCAGCAACCCTTTGAAACGACGCAGTTTCCCCTGGCGCCGCCATCCGCTCGCAAACGCCACTCCCCCTACATCAACAAATAATCCACCGCCACCGGCAGCGGCGGCAGGTCCTTCTCTCCCATCGCCTCGCGAATGTTGATCTCGACCGTGTCGGCGATCGCCTCGATCGGGAGTGCGTTGGGTTGCTTTCCGAAGGGTTCTTCCAGTTCGTCGCCCAGCGCGTCGAGGCCGAAGAAGGTGTAGGCGACGAGTGCGGTGCCGAAGGGCATGAACCAGCCGAGCACGTCGTCGAAGCCGAAGGGCAGCATCAGGCAGAAGAGATGGGCGGTGCGGTGCAATAGCAGGGTGTAGCCGAAGGGAACGGGCGTCCAGCGGATGCGTTCGCAGGAGGCCTGGGCGAGCGTCAGATCGGCCAGTGTGCGGTCGAGCATCTGGTAGTTGATGTCGGTGAGCAAGCCCTTGGCGCGGAGATCGGCGAGTTCTCGGGCGATTTCCAGGGAGAGCGCTTCCGGTGGGTTGCGGCTGGCGGCATAGTGGGCGTTGATATCATCCGGCAGCAGGCGCTCGACCTTGTGGCGGGAGATGCCGGTGCGCAGGTGCGGAACGAGCGACTGGACGAAGGCGATGACGAGCGTCAGCACGCGCTTGCGGGCGTCCTTTCCGGCTTCGCCTGACATCGTTTCGAGGATCAGGGTCTGGCGGGCAAAGTGGCGGGCGGAGAAGACGATCACGCCCCATTGCCGGCGCGCTTCCCACCAGCGGTCGTAGCAGGCGTTGTTGCGGAAGCCGAGGAAGATCGACAGCGCGATGCCGAGCAGGGCGAAGGGGGCGCCGTTGAAAACAGGCAGGACACCCGGCCACAGCGTGTGACAGAGCACGACCAGCGAGGAGAGCACGGCGGTGAGTATGATCTGCGGCAGGACGCGCTTGATGATAGAGCCGCGGAGGATGAAGAAGAGGCGAAAGAGGGTTGGGCGGGGGCGCACGATCATGATGCGGGGGACCAGGTGGGGGTGGGAGTGATGAGTTAACGCAGTGGGTGTTGCCCCCTCATCCGCCTGCCGGCACCTTCTCCCCGCTGGGGAGAAGAGACTCGAGGCAAGCCGCTCGCGCCGACCTCCCCTTCTCCCCCACGGGGAGAAGGGGGCCCGAAGGGTTCAGGCACAACGAGTTGCGCCGGGGATGAGGGGGCCACACTCTCCTCCCTCAATAGCAGATCAGCTGTCGCTTGCGCTGCGACCAAATGCCCAGTTCATGTAGATTTCGAGCGCCTTGCGGGTGACCGGGCCTTCCTGCAGCTCGCGATCGTCGAGGCGGTTGACGCCGACGACCTTGGAGTAGTTGCCGGAGGTGAAGATCTCGTCGGCCACCATGAAATCGTCGACCGAGAGCGTCTCCTCGCGAACCTCGAAGCCGGCCTGGCGCAAAAGGCCGATGACGCGGGCGCGGGTGATGCCGGCGAGGAAGGTGCGGTTGGCGACAGGCGTCTTGACGACGCCATCCTTGACGAGAAACACGTTGGAGGACGCGGTTTCGGCGACATTGCCGTTCATGTCGCGCATCAGGGCGTTGTCGAAGCCGCGGCTTCTCGCTTCCGCAATGGCACGGCCGCTGTTCGGATAGAGCGAGCCGGCCTTGGCATCGGTCATCGCGGTCTCCGGCGACGGGCGGCGGAAGGGCGAGACGGTGAGCGAGTTCGGCTTGTTGTTGCCGAGCGGGGCTTCGAACAGGCATAGCGCGAAGCGGGTGCTGTCACCATCAACGGTGACGACGCTGCCGGCCGAGCCATGCTCGCCCCAGTACATCGGCTTGATGTAAATAGGCGTCTTGCCGTCGAACTTCTTGATGCCTTCCCAGGCGAGCGCTTCGATTTCTTCCGCGGTCTTCACCGCCTTCAGGCCCATGTTGACGGCCGAGCGGTTGATGCGCTGGCAATGCAGGTCGAGATCCGGCGCGATGCCGTCAAACCAGCGGGCGCCGTCGAAGACGGTGGAGGCCAGCCACATGGCATGCGAGGTCGGCCCGATCAGCGGCGGGTTGCCGGTCAGCCACTCTCCCTCGACATAGGTCCAGGTGTTGGAACGGGGCGATGTATCGACGGCCATGAGACTCTCCTTCAAGAAATTGCAGGGAGACAAAACCCCGCACGCGGACCGGGTCAAGGAGAAATATGTCGCGGCAGAGGCTAAGCAAGAAACGGCATGCCGTGGCTGAGTCAGTGGCAATATTCATGCGCACACCTCAAGCGCTGACGATGGGTGTATCAGCGAAACTCATGGGTGTAGTGAGGTACGCGTTCGGGCATGCATCCACAACTGCCCTCAACCAAAGCGATTGTTTCAGTTTGTTGCAATCTTTAGTTTAAGTCGCATACTTCCCTCAACCGGATGAACCGGCATGGAGGGGAGCATGGCAAAGCGTTTTATTCTTTCGATCGATGGCGGCGGCATTCGCGGGATCATCCCGGCGGCCATCCTGGTGGATTTGGCCGCGCGACTGGATGGGCTGCCGCTTTACAAGGCATTCGACATGATCGCGGGGACATCCACCGGCGGCATCATCGCGGCGGGGCTGACCTGCCCGCATCCGGATGGGTCGCACAAGGCCGCATGCACGCCGGCAGATCTGCTGGAGCTCTATGCCGATGAAGGCGACGAGATATTCAAGCAGAACCCGGTCCTTGGGCTCATCAACCCCTTCGGCATCAATGATCCGCGCTACAAGCCCGACGCGCTTGAAGACAGACTGCAGAAGAAGCTCGGCATGGCGACCCTCGACAACGGGCTCTCCAAGGTGCTGATCACAGCCTACGACATAAAGCAGCGGCAGGCGCTGTTCATGGCAAACACCGACAAGGAGAACAGCAATTTCCGCTATTGGGAAGCGGCGCGGGCGACATCGGCGGCGCCCACCTATTTTCCGCCGGCGCTGATCGAAAGAATTGGCGAGAAGAACAAGGACAGGCGCTTCGTGCCCTTGATCGATGGCGGCGTCTTCGCCAACGATCCTATCCTTGCGGCCTATGTGGAGGCGCGCAAGCAGAACTGGGGCAATGACGAGCTCGTTTTCCTGTCGCTCGGTACCGGCCAGCAGAATCGACCCTTCGCCTATCAGGAGGCCAAGGGCTGGGGCATTCTCGGCTGGATGCAGCCATCTCACGATACGCCCCTGATTTCGATCCTGATGCAGGGTCAGGCGAGCACCGCTTCCTATCAGGCGAATGCGCTGCTCAATCCGCCCGACACCAAGATCAACTACTCGACCGTCGTGACGAAGGAGAACGCCGGCTCCCTCAGCTATTTCCGTCTCGACCGACAGCTGAGCTCCAAGGAGAACGATGCGCTGGACGACGCATCTCCCGAAAACATCAAGGCGCTGAAGGCAATCGCCGCGTCGATCATCAAGGACAACGCGCTGGCGCTCGACGAAATCGCCAAACGCATCCTGTCGAGCCACTAACCGCCAAACACGATACGGTGATCAGGAAGTGGAAAGGCCACGAACTGTGCGGGGTTCCGGAATACGCATCGGAGCCTTGCATTTTAGCGGGTTGCCATCCTCCGGCTAAAGGTCTATCGCGCTCGCCGCTAATAAAAAGAAAAGCGAGACATCATGTCCAACTCATTTGTGAACACGCATGCGCCCGAGGGCGCACAGGCCGGCTTTACGCCGGAAGGCCAGCTCGAGCGGCATACGCGGCTTGAAGGAACCTGGCTGAACATCTTCGACGTCACGGTGCCTGCGGGCGGGCGCACGCCGCTTCATCGCCACGCCAGCCCCGAGATCCTGCGCATCATCGAAGGCTGTCTTATCGTCCGTCGGATGACGGACAACGGACTGGAAGAATTCGAAGCCACCGCCGGCGATATCGTCCGTATCGAGGCTGATCAGGCGCATGGTTATTCCAACCGTGGCCCTGAAGCCGCACGGTTTTCGGCAACGATAGACAGCGACATGTCGGACTTCTTCGAAGCCGCCGAATCGCGCACCCGCGATTTGCTGACCGTCGTCGCCAACAGCGACAGCACGCGCATCCTGGCGGCCTGATCAGGCCGCTTCAGAGCCGTCCGGATCTCCGGGCGGCCATCCTCCCCGGGCGCCAAGCGTCGGCCAAGATCGCAAGCATGCGAACGAATTCTGCCACGCCCCTCTTGCGCTTGGTCACGTTACCCTTCAAAATTGAAGAATGCCCGACAGCGACCCGTCCAGTACCAGCTCCACCCCCTCTTCCAGCGACATGTCCGCTGATGGCGATGGGGATGGCTGTAGATGGCGTGCGCTTCGCCGCGCCGGCCTTAGGTCAGGCATAGCCGCGTTCAGAGCGGCTCTATTTCTATTCATCGCTGAGTTCGATCGCCGGTCGTTTGCGGCCGCCGTCATCCGCCTTTCATATTTTCATCGCAAAAGGAGCGGTCCCGTCAACGTGGCCGCATTACAGCATTGATGTTCTTCGACTGGATGTCCGACCCCTCCGCTTGGGTGGGTCTCGCAACCCTGATCGTGCTCGAGATCGTTCTCGGCATCGACAATCTCGTCTTTATCGCGATTCTCGCCGACAAGCTGCCGCCGCATCAGCGTGACCGCGCGCGGCTGATCGGCCTAGGGCTGGCGCTCGTCATCCGGCTCGGACTGCTCGCCTCGATCGCCTGGATCGTGACGCTGACGACGCCGATCTTCTCGGTCATGGAGTTCAGTTTCTCCGGCCGTGACATCATTCTCCTCATCGGCGGCGTCTTCCTGCTCTTCAAGGGCACGATGGAGCTGCACGAGCGGCTCGAAGGCCATGTCGAGACGTCTGAGAAGAAGGTGGTGCATGCCGTCTTCTGGCAGGTGATCGTGCAGATCGTCGTGCTCGACGCGATCTTCTCGCTCGACAGCGTGATTACCGCCGTGGGCATGGTGCAGCACCTGCCGGTGATGATGATCGCGGTCGTCATCGCCATCGGCGTCATGCTGCTTCTGTCGAAGCCGCTGACGAGCTTCGTCAACAAGCATCCGACGGTCGTCATCCTCTGCCTGGGCTTCCTGATGATGATCGGTTTCTCGCTGATCATCGAAGGCTTCGGCGTGCACCTGCCCAAGGGCTATCTCTACGCGGCGATCGGCTTCTCCGTCATCATCGAATCGCTGAACCAGCTGGCGCGGCACAATCGCGAGCGGCTGATCACGCCCACCAACATCCGTGAGCGCACCGCCGACGCCGTGCTCGGCCTGCTCGGTGGCAGACGGCCGCAGGTGACGCTCGGGCCGACGGCGGAACATATCGCCGAACAGGCGGCCGAAGAGGACGTGTTCTCCAACGAGGAGAAGGACATGATCCAGGGCGTGCTGACGCTGGCCGATCGCTCGGCCAAGTCGATCATGACGCCGCGCATCGATATCGACTGGCTGGATCTCGACGCGCCTGAGGCGGAGCTGCAGCGCCGCATCGTCGATCTCGGCCATTCGCGCTTTCCCGTGGCGCGGGGGAGCCTCGACAATTTCATCGGCGTGGCCAGCGCCCGCGACCTGTTGCGCGACCTGATCGTCGATGGGTCGATCAATGTCGAGCGCTCGATCCGCGAGCCCTTCGTGGTGCATGAGAGCATCAGCGCGCTGAAGCTGATGGAACAGCTGCGCCATTCCAGCGAAGCGGTCGCCATCGTGCTCGACGAGTACGGCGATCTCGAAGGCATGGTGACGCCCACCGACCTGCTCGAGGCGATCGCCGGCGAGTTTCCCGACGAGGACGAGGAGAAGCTCTCGATCGAGCGCGGCGAGGATGGCTCGCTGACGGTCGACGGCTGGATCGACATCCGCCACGCCTCGAAGCTTGTCGATATCGACCTCGTGGACGAAGGCGACCGGTTCTCGACGCTTGCCGGCTTCATTTTGTGGCGGCTCGGGCATCTACCGCATCAGGGCGAGACGATCCGCTTCGAGGAACTGACATTCGAAGTGGTGTCGCTCGATGGTCGCAACATCGACAAGATCAGGATCAAGCGTATCGAAGACGCAGACTAAGAAAGGGAGAGAGACGCCATGGCATGGTCGGCAAGCCAGTATGTGAAATTCGAGGATGAGCGGACGCGTCCGGCGCGTGATCTTCTGGCGCAGGTGCCGATGGAGCACGTCGAGCGCGCCATCGACCTCGGCTGCGGCCCGGGCAACTCGACGGAGCTGATCATCGACCGCTACGGTGCTGATGGCGTCAGCGGCCTCGACAGCGATCTCAACATGCTGGAGGCAGCCCGCAAGCGGCTGCCCGGCACGGATTTCCTCGAGGCGGATCTTGCGACATGGCAGCCGAAGGAGCCGGTCGATCTGCTCTTCGCCAACGCCGTCTTCCAGTGGCTGCCCAACCATCTCGATATCTTCGACCGGCTGATGGATGGCCTGAAGCCGGGTGGCGCGCTTGCCGTGCAGATGCCCGACAACCTGACAGAGCCGACGCATCTCCTGATGGAAGAGACCGCCCATGCCGGCCCCTGGAAGACCGCCTTCGAGGCCAAAAGCGTCCGCCGCAACCCGCTGCCACCGCCCTCCACCTATTACTCCCGGCTGATCGGCAAGGCCAAGCGCGTCGACATCTGGCACACCGCCTACAACCACCCGATGGCGGACGCGGCAGCGATCGTCGAATGGGTCAAGGGCACTGGACTCAGGCCCTATCTCGACCATGCCGGCGATCAGCATCGCGAGGCGTTTCTGGCGGATTATCTCGGGCGGGTGGAGAAGGCTTATCCCAAGATGTCCGACGGGCGGGTGCTGCTGAGGTTTCCGCGGTTGTTCATGGTGGCGGTGAAGGGGTAGAGTTGGGAGATGGCCGCGCCTCCGAGGCGACTTAGGCCACGGCATTTCAATCGGTTACGGACGTCCAGCCCGTTCTCCGACGTCATCCTCGGGCTCGTCCCGAGGATCTAAGCACGTCTCCACAAATTCAACGGCGCCGGTGCTTTCGACGACCACCCAAGCGATACCTGCCCGCGCGCCGGTCGATCCACCCACGTCGATCGCGTTGCTGCGTGATTAGATCCTCGGGACGAGCCCGAGGATGACGTCGAGAGCGTGGATGCCTTGGCATTTCAATAGCTTACTACGGACGGCCGACCAGCTCTCCGGCATTGTCCTCGGGCTTAGTCCCAAGGATCTAAGCACGCCTCCGCAAGTTCAACGGCGCCGGTGCTTTCGACGCCCCTCCAATCGGTACCTGCCCGCGCATTGGTCGATCCATCCACGTCGAGCCAGTTGCTACGTGATTAGATCCTCGGGACTAAGCCCGAGGATGACGTCGCGAGGGTGGATATCTCGGTATTTCAATAGCTTACGGACGGGAGACTCGGCCAACCCCCGTCATCCTCGCCTTCCTCACGTATCAATGCACCACCCCCGCTTGGCACCCCATCCACCCGCTCTATCTTCCCCCTCCCATATCAAGGAGATCATCATGGACGCAGCTCCCAGCCCGCCGGTCACGCTTGTCATCTTCGGGGCCACCGGAGACCTCACCCGGCGGCTGCTTGTTCCCGCGATCATCAACCTCACGCAGAGCGGGCTGACCGGCGAGGATCTCCGTATTCTCGGCGTCGGCATCGAGCCGGGTGACGATGCGACGCTGGTGGCGCGGCTCGATGATTTCCTGAAGACGCTCGATGACGGCGGCGCGCATGCCGAAAGTGATGGCTGGAAGAGCCTCAGCAAGCGGATCGCCTATACGTCGGGCGATTTCACCAAGGATGAGATCTATCTCGACATCAAGGCGCGACTTGAGAAGGCGCCTGATGGTAATGCCGCCTTCTATCTCGCCGTGCCGCCGCAATTCTTCGGGACGATCGTCGAGAAGCTCGCCGAACACGGGCTGACCCAGGAGATCGACAGCGCGTTTCGGCGGATCGCCATCGAGAAGCCGTTCGGGACCGATCTCGCCTCGGCCAAGGCGCTCAATGCGCGCATCCTCTCCAAGGTCTCGGAAGCCCAAGTTTACCGGCTCGATCACTTCCTCGGAAAGGAGACGGTGCAGAACATCCTGACCACGCGCTTTGCCAACATGATGATCGAGGCGCTGTGGAACAACAACTATATCGACCACGTGCAGATCACCGCCGCCGAGACGGTCGATGTCGGCAGCCGCGGCAAGTTCTACGATGCGACGGGCGCGCTGCGCGACATGGTGCCGAACCATCTCTTCCAGCTGCTGGCGATGATCGCCATGGAGGCGCCGAACGGGTTCGGGGCCGAGGCGATCCGCAGCGAAAAGAGCAAGGCGCTCAGCGCGCTCAGGATCTATACGCCCGAGGAAGCGGCCGACCACGGCGTGCGCGGCGTCTATACCAGCGGCCCCCTTAACGGCAACCCGGTCACCGCCTTCCGCGAGACCAAGGACGTGTCGCCCGACACCAGGACAGAGACCTTCGTGGCGCTGAAGCTTTATGTCGACACATGGCGCTGGGCGGGCGTGCCGTTCTATCTCCGCACGGGCAAGGCGATGAAGGCGCGCGATACGGAGATCGTCGTCACCTTCCGCCAGGTGCCCTTCGCGCAGTTTCGCGAGACCGACATCAAGCGCAGCCTGCCGCCGAACCGGCTGGTCATCCAGGTGCAGCCGGATGAGGGCTTGAGCGTCGAGCTGTCGATCAAGTCGCCGGGGCTTTCGGTCGATACCGTGCCTGTCTCGCTCGACTTCCGCTATGCCGACATGTTCGATATCGGCAAGATGACCGGCTACGAGTCCCTGCTCTACGATCTCTTCATCGGCGACCAGACGCTGTTTCAGCGCGCCGACGGCATCGAGGCGGGCTGGGCCGCCGTGCAACCCTTCCTCGATCTCTGGGGCACAAGCCACGACCAGCCGGAGCCCTACCTGCCGGGAAGCATGGGGCCGACCTGCGCCGACGAGCTGATCCGAAAAGATGGCCGGCAATGGCACGAGCTCGGCGTTATTCCACACAACCCAAAAAGCGCACATGAATAAAAATACACTCTTATGTTAGTATATCCGGAACAACCATGCTCACGCGCCGCCGTCCCGAAATAAACCCATAATATTTACGGGAAACGGCTCGCTTCGCCGCTGAAAGGCGGTACCAAGTACAAAAAAGGTAGAAGTTGACCGGTTACTTCCTGGGATCCAAGCTTTTACTGCTGACAGCGTTGCTTTTCCAGTGCGACAAAGAAGGCGGGGGCCCGCCACACCCCGGCGGGCCCTTCTGGACGCTTTAGTTGTTTTTTTGCTTATGTCAGGCAAAAAAATCGAATTGTTAATGACCGATTAACATATTTACTTGCGCTCTTCAGCGGCCTTGCTAAATCTACCCTCTAATCTGGGGTATTGATGATGACGGATATTCAGTCTTCCAAGAATCGATCCAATTCAGACCAACGAATGGAGACCTGCCGGTCCGAATTCGAACCCATGCTCTTCGAACTTATCCGTGACGGAGAGAAGAGAGGGTGGAAAGCCGCCGAAATCGCCATGGCCCTCGCCGACGCGGCTGATGACGTCATCCTGAAGCTTGCCCGCGAGACAAAAAGCAAGCACTGACACCCCATCCGGCCGCGAATGCCAGGATCGATTTTCCGGGCCGAAACCCACTTTCGGCGAGCGGCGATAACACATACACTCACGACTGATTTGGCATTCATCACTGATTTGGCCTGTCGTGAGCCATCGTCCGATGTCTTCCAGCAAGCAGTGTGGTCGCGCAACGGCGGGAGGCGATATTGCAGTGGTTTGCGGCAGCACTTCTGGCTTGCGGATGCGTCAACCTGGCCGAATTCCCCGACTTCCCACCGGCGAAGGATTATGTCGCCACGACGTCGTGCAATCTCAGCGCCGATCCGGCCGGATGCCGGGATACGCGTGCCGGGTGGGAGGCGACTTATGCGCGCGCGGTTGGTGGGGGTTACGAGAGCCAGAGGGCGGTCGCGCTGTGCTTCAGTACCGGGTGCGATACGGCGATCGTCGAGGATCGCGTCTTGGGCTGCGCGTGGCGGCACGTGATCGTTGGCGCCAAGCATGCCGCGACGGCGGAGAGTGACCGGGCGCAGGTGGAGCGGTTCTGTGGCGGGAGCGTGCTGGATGAGGCTGATCGGCAGACGGCGCGGGATCAGGCTGCCGTGTGGATGCAGTTGGTTGGGGTGACGCAGTAAGGGTTGTTGGGTTTGGCTTAGGCTGATGGTTAGCGTCTACGCGTGTGGCCCCCTCATCCGACCCTTCGGGCCACCTTCTCCCCGCAGGGGAGAAGGGGAGGTTGAGCGAGCGGCCCGCCCCGAGTCTCTTCTCCCCACCGGGGAGAAGGTGCCGGCAGGCGGATGAGGGGGCCACCAACACAGCATTCACCTCAAAAACCACCCCACAGCAAAACGGGCGGAAAATCCGCCCGCCGTATCACCCAATCAACCCAATCCGATCAAACGAACTGGCTGAGGCCCGGCACCGAGGCAACAACCTCGTCGACGACTTCCTTGCCGGCGTGCTGTTCGGCAATTGAAAGGGTCTCCTTGGCGAGCGAGGTGATCTCGCCCATGCCGAGTCCTTCGGACATCAGCTGCTGGCCGAGCGCCATGATGCCGCCGCCGCCCAAAGCGCCCATGATGCTGCCGAGAAGGCCGCCGCCGCCGGCTTCGCCGGCGCCGTTATACTGGGCCACCAGATCGGAGGCGCCCGGAATGGCTTCGATCATCCGGGCGACCGGGCCGTCGGCCGCTTCGCGCTGGAGAAAGCCAAGCATCATGCCGAGCGCCTTTTCGGCCACTTCGGCCGGAATGCCGACCCGTGCGGCTATCTGATCCACGATTTCATTCATCGTCATCCTCCTGGTTTTATTGACGTTAACGTCAACGTTAATCGAGTTTGAGTGGCAACTCAAGGCATCGGGCGGGAGAGCGGACCAAGATTGGCGCTTATCCCAGTTTTCCTTTTAATGCAGACAGTTGTCGGCATTGCGGTCCCTGCTTATAACAGTCGAAGCATATTACAATGAACATGCGGATTGTGCTCTCCGCATTTTGACGCAATCGGCGTCCGTCGCCGGCAGGGAGACCTTTCGCATGCTCGAGGATGGCAAGATCTACATCGGTACCAGCCGCAACCCTGATGACAGTATCAACACCCCCGAATATCTGGAACTCAAATACGGCAACCGCCACGGACTGGTGACCGGCGCCACCGGCACCGGCAAGACGGTGACGCTGCAGGTGCTGGCCGAAGGCTTCGCAAGAGCCGGCGTTCCGGTCTTCTGCGCCGATATCAAGGGCGACCTCTCCGGCATTGCCATGAAGGGCCAGCCGCAGGACTGGATGACCAAGCGGGCCGAGCAGATCGGCTTCGACGATTACGAGGCAGACCAGTTCCCGGTGATCTTCTGGGATCTGTTCGGCGAAAAGGGCCACCGGGTGCGCACCACCATCGCCGAGATGGGCCCTCTCCTGCTCGCTAGGCTGATGGATGCGTCGGAGCCGCAGGAAGGCGTGATCAACATCGCCTTCAAGATCGCCGACAAGGGCGGCCTGCCGCTGCTCGACCTCAAGGATTTCTCTGCGCTGCTCAACTACATGGGCGAGAACGCCACCGAGCTTTCCAGCCAGTACGGCCTGATCTCCAAGGCCTCCGTCGGCTCGATCCAGCGCGCGCTCTTGGTGCTCGAGCAGCAGGGCGCCGAGCATTTCTTCGGCGAGCCGGCGCTGAAGATCACCGACATCATGCGCACCGACAATCGCGGCTACGGGAATATTTCGGTGCTCGCCGCCGACAAGCTGATGATGAACCCGCGTCTCTACGCGACCTTCCTGCTCTGGCTTTTGTCGGAGCTCTTCGAGGAACTGCCCGAAGTGGGCGATCCGGAGAAGCCGAAGCTGGTATTCTTCTTCGACGAAGCGCATCTGCTCTTCAATGACGCGCCGAAGGTTCTCGTCGAGCGTGTCGAGCAGGTGGTGCGCCTGATCCGCTCCAAGGGCGTCGGCGTCTATTTCGTCACGCAGAACCCGCTCGACGTGCCGGAGACGGTGCTGGCCCAGCTCGGCAACCGCGTGCAGCACGCGCTGCGCGCCTATACGCCGCGCGAGCAGAAGGCGGTGAAGACGGCGGCCGATACATTCCGCCCCAACCCGGCCTTCGACTGCGCCACTGTCATCACCACGCTTGGAACCGGCGAGGCGCTGGTTTCGACGCTGGAGGCCAAGGGCGCGCCATCGATCGTCGAGCGCACGCTGGTGCGGCCGCCATCCGGCCGCGTCGGGCCGCTCACCGATGCCGAACGCCAGCAGGTGATGGACAAGAGCCCGGTTCTCGGCGTCTATGACGAGGATGTCGACCGCGAATCCGCCTTCGAGATTCTCGCGGCGCGGGCGCAGAAGGCATCGGATTCCGATGCCGCCAAGCAGGCGCAGCCGACACAGCCGACGGAGGGGAGCGCCTCCGGCCGCTGGACGCTGCCGGGCTTTGGCGACGACGACAAGGACGAGGAGCCGCCGCAGAGCCGCCCGCGCTCCGGCGGCTATCAGCGCGAGACTGTGGTGGAAGCGGCGATGAAGAGCGTGGCACGCACCGTGGCGACCCAGGTCGGGCGGGCGCTGGTGCGCGGCATCCTCGGCAGCCTGAAACGGTGATCCCTCAACTCTTTTCGGAAGCGACCGCGTGACGTTGATTTGGAGAGAGTTGAACCCCGCAGAAAAGCAGATCATCCAGCGTCTGGCGCGACACGCCGCCCGCGGCGAGGTGCCGCCAGCCTGGGACTGCGACCACTACCGCGCCGCCGAGATCGATGCATCCGGCTCGCTGCGCCTTCGCCTGCGCGACAGGACCGATTGGCCCGCCGACCTGCCGGCGCACCCCGTCGCGTCCGGTTATTTCGACGACAAGGATGTCGCCGATCCCTACGGGCCGCTTGTCGATATCATCCTGTTTTCGGCCGCGGGGGTGCTCTCGGAATTGCAGATCTACCGCAGCGACGGCGGCGCGATCCTGAAGGCGATCGAGGCCGATGCGATCTTCCTGATCACGGTGCACGAGCATCACGGTTGAATTTTCGCGGCCAATCTTCTCCGCCGAAGCACTTGTTTTGTGTGCGAGCATCACCCCAGCGTTTCGACGACACCTGAAGGACAACAAAGTCCCGTTCTTCGCCAGGCCGCCTAGCTAAGTTGAACGATCCATTGAGGATAGATCATGCGCCCCTTCTACATTTTCGACCTTCAGACCGAGGTCAATCCGCCTTTCATGGATGGAGACGTCTTGATCGGCTTCGCTCAGCTTATGGAACTTGAAGCTAGCTTTTTTGGCGCTGGACAACGATATGTGAAGGTATCGGGAAACTTGGATGACATACAAGCGCTCAAGGGTCATACAGGTGTCTTGCCTAATGAGGAAGGCAGGGACGACCTGATTTAGGCGGGACCACTCAGGCGTGATCACGGTGCACGAGCATCACGGTTGAATTTTCGCGCTCGCAATGCTATTGCCGAAATACTTGAGAAAGGAGGGTTGCGCGTGACGATACATTTCCGATTCAATCGCCAGCGTGGCCCCGTCAACGCCCTGCAAATGCGTTTGCAGGGCTGACCAGAGACCGTTTCTCGACACCCTCTTCCTGGTCCGCCCCTCGTGGCACTGCAGCCGTGAGCCTATGCTCGCCTGCATGTTTCTAGATCCCCGAGCTTGAGCATACGCGCGCGATGAAGGCTGATGCCCGCGACGCGCCTGTGCCGGCTCGCAAGACCAGAGCAAGATCATGACGACAATCCATATCCGCAATCTCGGCATCACCCTTGGCAAGCCGCTGTTTGCCAACCTCACGCTTGCGATCGGCGCCGGCGACCGCATCGGTCTTGTCGCCGCAAATGGGCGCGGCAAGTCCACGCTGCTGCGCTGCCTGTCCGGCGCGATCGAGCCGAGCGAGGGCGACGTCACCCGCTCGCGCGGGCTCACCATCGGCCATGTCGAACAGGACGTGCCGCCTGCCCTACTCGCGCTGCCGCTGCACGAGGCGGTGCTGAAGGCGCTGCCCGAGGACCAGCAGCTCAACGAAAGCTGGCGGGTCGACATGGTGCTTGCCGGCCTCGATGTGCCCGACGAGATGCGCGAGCGGCCGGTGGGGCAGCTCAGCGGCGGCTGGCAGCGGCTGGCGATGCTGGCACGCGTTTCGGTGACCGATCCCGACGTGCTTCTGCTCGACGAGCCGACCAATCATCTCGACCTCGGCAAGATCGCCCGGCTTGAGGACTGGCTGAACGCGCTGCCGCGCGACATGCCCGTCATCATCTCCAGCCACGACCGCGCCTTTCTCGACGCCACGACGAACCGGACGTTGTTTCTGAGGCCCGAGCAATCGGCGCTGTTTTCGCTGCCGTATTCCGAGGCGCGGGCAGCGCTCGACGACAGCGATGCGGCCGACGAGCGGCGCTACCAGCGCGACATGAAGACGGCGGAGAAGCTGCGCCAGCAGGCCGCCAAGCTCAACAATATCGGCATCAACTCCGGCAGCGACCTGCTCGTCGTCAAGACCAAGCAGCTGAAACAGCGGGCTGAAAAGCTGGAGGATGCAGCCAAGCCGGCGCATATGGAGCGCTCCTCTGGGGCGATCCGGCTTGCCAATCGCGGAACCCACGCCAAGGTGCTGGTGACGCTCGAGGATGCGATCGTGGCAAGGCCGGATGGCACGCCGCTCTTCAAGACCGGCAAGCAGTTCATCTGCCAGGGCGATCGCATCGTTCTCCTCGGTGCCAATGGCATGGGCAAGAGCCGGATGGTGACGATGCTGCGTCGTGCGATCCTGGAGGCTGACGGCGCCGTCGAGGGGATCAAGGCGACGCCGTCGCTGGTGCTCGGCTATGGCGACCAGGCTTTGAACGAGCTGATCGACGAGGAGACGCCGATGCGGATGATCCTCAGGCGCTTCGATGTCGGCGACACGAGAGCCCGCGCGCTGCTGGCCGGCGCAGGCATGACGATCGAGATGCAGGGCAAGCCGATCGGCAGGCTCTCGGGCGGGCAGAAGGCACGATTGGGGATGCTGGCGCTGCGGCTGACCAACCCGAACTTCTACCTGCTGGACGAACCGACCAACCATCTCGACATCGAGGGCCAGGAGGCGCTGGAGAGCGAGTTGATGGCGCAGCAGGCAAGCTGCCTGCTGGTCTCGCACGACCGCGACCTCATCCGCAACGTCGGCAACCGCTTCTGGCAGATCGACGGCAAGAGACTGGTGGAAGTGGAGAGCCCGGAAGGCTTCTTCGCCGCTGCCGCGACGGCTGCCTGATCGGGCGGCCGTTAGCTTAGGTCAGAACAAGGCTGGCGGCGGGATGCGATCTCCGCCGCCTGACCAGCAACGTTGATCGATCGCGATCAGCCCTGCCGAAGGGCCGCGAGTTGCGCCTGCGCATTGGCGGAGCGCGCCGCGGCCATCAGCTCCTTGGTGACCACGCGCTTGCCAACGGGAAACAGTGAGATGCCCGCGAGCTTGAAGTCCTGGAGACCGAGCGGAATGCCGATGATCGTCACGAACATCAGGCAGCCGTGCAGCACATGAGAGATTGCCAGGATGACGCCGAATGGCAGCCAGATGATGTTTGCGATCAATCGGAATATTGTCAGCCCGGCGCTGCTTTTACCGGTGAGTTCGGCATGCGATACGACATCCCGTCCGAAGGGCCACAGGCTGAGCAAGCCGATCTCCCAGCAGGCGCGCGCCCACGGCAAGCCGATAATTGAAATAGTCATCAGTGCGGCGGCAAACCACCACATCAGTGCCAATGCCCATCCGCCGAGTATGAACCATAGAAAATTTGCGCCAGTACGCATGATGAAATCCCCTCATATCTATAAGACTAGATGAGCAATACATCGCGCCGCCGTCAATCTGTGCGCGAAGAATTTACATCTACAATTCACGCCGAACTTGCCCTTTGCAGGCAAAGGCGAAGTGCTGTCAGGGGAAATGTTTGCTCGCTTCAGAACGAGGCCGGCGCCTGCGCCAGCACGTTGAGCTTGCCGCCGCCGATGGCGTAGAGGCTCAAGCGGCGCTCGACCTGGCCCGATGGCGACAGGCGGAAGAGGCCGGTGACGCCCCGAAAGCCGACCTTGCTGGTCAGCGTCTCGGCGTTGAGGCCCGTCGGACCCCTGGTGCGGATGATGCCCGATGCGATGGCGACGGCGTCATAGCCATAGGCGGCATCGGCCGACAGCGGGCGCTTGTAGTGGCGCTGGTAGCGCTCCGAGATCAGCGAGGTGGCCTCGGGCTCGACCATGGCGATCAGCGTGCCGTTGGCGGTCGGTTCGCGGTAGGTCTGCGGCGGCCAGGCGCTGGTGCCGACGAAATTGAGATTGCTCTGACCGCCTGCCTTGATCGCCCCTTCGATGGTGGTGGTGATCGCCGTGCGGCCGAGAATGAGCACCGTATCGGCCTGCTGCAGCTGCGGCTTGGCCGTCTGCACCGCGGCGGCGGCCGCGGCATCCGTCAGGTCATATCTGGTGATGCCGAGAAAGGTGCCGCCCGAGGCGCGGATGGCGTCCGCCAGCCTGAGATCGGCAGTTTGCGGGAGACTCCGCTCAGCGAACACGACGACCTTCTTGTGGCCGCTGGCAGCGGCTGTGCGCAGGCCTTCCAGCGCGCTGTCGGTTTCGCTCGATGCGAGATTGTAGACATTGCCTGATGTGGCCGGCACCGGCTGGCCGAGATTGAGGAGCGGCGGGCGCTGGTCGGACGGCATGGCGGCAACGGCTGCCGTGGTCGCCGGCGGCAGGTAGCTGATGAGGATCGCCGAGCTTCTGGACTTGGCGGCCGCGACGGCGGCGGATGCGGCTGCCGGGCTTGCGACATCGATCACCTTGACGAAGGCCTGGTTGGCGCCGAGTTCGCCGATGCCGAGTGCTGCGGCATCCCTGACATCGCGCGACGGGCCTTCGAAGAGCCCGTTCGAGCCCTTCTGCATCAGCAGAGTGATCTCGGCACCGTTTTCGCCGAAGCTTTCCTCGACGTCGCTCGATGGCGGCTTGATGTCGTTGGTCTTGACGTTCCTGGCGATGCCGTCAACGTCGGACTGGCACGCCGTCAGCGCTGTGCAGGAGAGGACGACGGAGAGAAGCAGGAGCGATCGTGCGGCTTTCGCCCCCTTGCGGGCTGCGCGAAGGACGCCGCGTAAACCATGCGCGCCACGCGCCTCATCCGTGCCCTTAACGATCATTGCTTCCCCCAACCCTAATCAGGCCGTCTATAGCGGCCATTTCGCGGCCTCATATCTGCATAGGCATCTGGTGAAAGCAAACCCTTCCCCCAAACTTGGTTGACGGAAAAGCTAAAATTTTCAGCTTTTTTGAGCGGATAACTTCGTTCTAAGTTATCCACGCTTCCAAACCCGATATTTATGGCTGATCGGTACATTTCTCCCAACAAGTGGAGAAATTAAGTCCCGTGACCAAAATAACAAAAACAAACAAAATCGCTTTTATCGCACTTCTTTCGGCATTTTCTTCTTTTTCTTACAATTATGCGTCGGCTTCTGTTCTTTATAATACAGAAGATTACGGCGCACCTTACTCCAGCTATATTTCAGCAAGCATCGCCGAGCAGGCAGCGAGCGCCGTCAGCGTTGGCGGCATGGCGCGCCTTGTCACGCTCGCCGGACGCGGTCTTGCACAGGCCTTCGGCTCGATCGACTTCGCGGCACTGAAGACGCCGGCGCCGGTTGCGGCAGCCGCGTTCAGCCCCGAGACCACCGCATCCGTGAAGCCGGCCACCCGCCCCTCGATCGCGGCGCGCTCCGATGATGGCGGCGTGTTCGGATCGGTGGCGATCCCCTTCAAGCGCCTGGCAGCCCTGAAGCGGCTGGCGCCTTCGCTGGACGAAATGACCAGCGGCACCGCCATTTCCTGCGCCGCGGGCAAGTGCACTGAGGCCGTCACGGCGGTCAAGGCATCGTTCGCCAAGACCTCGCAGGCATCGCTACGCGACAAGATGAACGCGATCAACACCACGATCAACCACACGATCCGCTACGCCCGCGACATCGACACCTACAAGGTCGCCGATTACTGGGCGACGCCTTCCGAGACGCTGAAGCGCCAGCAGGGCGATTGCGAGGATTTCGCGATCCTGAAGATGGCGGCACTCAATGCCGAGGGCGTCGACCTGAAGGACATGGCGATCGTCGTTCTCTTCGACCAGAAGCGCCATTTCTACCACGCCGTTCTCTCGGTCTCGGCCGGCGGCAACCACTATATTCTCGACAACATGCGCGACGAGGTTCTCGCCGATAGCCGCCTGCCCGACTACATGCCGCTCTATTCGATTGCCGGCGGCAAGGGCTACCTGCACGGCTCGCACGTTGGCGGCAGCCAGATGGCATCTGCCATGCCGATCGAAAAGGTCGCGCCTGGCGAAGGTGTTGCCTTCTGATCCGAAGGCAATGGCGAGGGCCGGGGCTGGCCTCCTCTCGCATCCCGCTTCGATACCGAGGCGAAATGGAGCCGCCGGCGCTGCATTGCCGGCGGCTTTTTCATGTCAGTCCCCTGACTTAGCCGAGATATGTCTCGAGTTCGCCGAGGATCGAGGTCCAGCCCTGGATATGGCCGTCGCGGGCGCCTTCGCTGCGGAACTTCACCTGCTTCAGGGTCAGTTCGGTGGTTTCGGCGTCGATCTCCTTCAAGTCGATGGTGACGACGCTGTCATCCAGCGAATGAGGGGATTCCCAGGTGAAGGACAGGCGCGAATAGGGATCGACTTCGAGATAGGTGCCGGAATGCGGGATCTCGCGCTCCGGTGTGACCATCACGATCATGAAGCGGCCGCCCTTGACCGGATCGGTGGTGACACCTCGGGCGTCGAAATTGCCCGATGGCGTCTTCATGAATTTCGCCAGTGCTGTTGGCGAGAGCCAGGCGTTGAAAATCTTCTCGCGCGAGGCGGCGATCTTGCGGCTTACCGTCAGTTCAAGTTCGGACATGACTTCACTCCTTTGAAACGAGTAACTCTTCCAACGCCGTCAGGCGCAGCTCCCATATCGACTTCAGTTGCGCGAACCAGTCTTCCGTCAGTCTCAGCGGTTCAAGCTCCGCGGCAATGAAATGCTCGCGGCCCAAAGTACGCCGGGTGACCAGCCCCGCCTCCTCCAGAACCTTGATGTGCTTGGAGACGGAATTCAGGGACATGTCGAAATGAGCAGCGAGCCCCGTCACCCTGAGAGGCCCCTCTTGCACGAGGAGCGTCAGGATCTGCCGCCGCGTGGTATCCCCCGCGGCCTTCAATATCCGTGACAGTGCGTCTTCATCCATTTCATTCACCCATGTGGTTGAATATATCCATATCCGAGTGATAGTCAACCACATGGGTGAATATCTTTACAGGGGTGAAACGTGCCCTCCCCTGAAACTTTTTGCGGAATTTGAGAAACAGCCCGATTTTGTGTATCTTACGTATATTACGGAAAATGGAGGCCAACATGCCGCGTGTTCCCGCTTCGGAGTTTCAGAAGAATTTTGGCGAGTGGCACGACAAGGTCCAGCAGGCGCCGGTCGAGATCACCAAATACGGCAGGCCGACGGCCTATCTCGTCTCGGCTGACATGTTTCATCAGCTTTGGGAGCGTTTCAGGGTTTCACTTCCCGTGGGCGCCCTGTCGGAAAGCGAAGTGGACCTGATCATGCAGGCGCGCGTGGAGACCGACACGCCTTACAATCTGGATGACCTGCCCGATATCGATGAGGATGATCTGTTACCCAGGCTGAAGCGATGACGCGATGAAAATCCCCGCTCTGCCGCCCATCGGTCATCTCGTCGCCTACGAATATCTGTGGGCCAGCAAGGCCAGGACGCGGCAGGACGGCGAGAAGGTTTATCCGACCGCGCTGATCCTATCGACGCGCGACGAACTCGGGTCGACATTCGTCTATGCGCTCGGCATTTCCCATATGCGCCCACCCGAGGGCCGCAGGGCGCTTGAGGTGCCCGCGAAATTGCGCCACCACATCGGGCTCGATGCCAGACCGCAATGGATCTACACCGACGAGGTCAATGCTTTCGTCTGGCCCGGTCCCGACCTGCGCCCGGCGCAATGGATATCCCAGCGCCGGATCGTGGAAGACACCTGCGTGCTTGGCGCATTGCCGGAGGATTGGTTCAATCTGGTCAAGAACCACTTTCATGAGAGCTACCGACTCGATCGCATGAGGCTAACGAAACGAACCTTGTAGCCAAGACTTGCAGCATGATTGCGAACTTTTGCGCGGTGACGCCGTTTGGCTTCCAGGATTCGCTGACTGAGGAGAAACGGCATGAGCGAAGTTACCGGCGGATGCTTCTGCGGCCGCGTTCGTTTGACTGTATCCGGTGCGCCCTATCGGGTCGGCATCTGTCATTGCATGGATTGCCGCAAGCATCATGGGGCGCTGTTTCATGCGTCTGCGATCTTTCCCGAGGATGCGATGCGGGTCGAGAGGGAGATGGGGGAGTATAATGGGCGGTTCTTTTGTCCGCGTTGCGGGTCGCCGGTGTTTGGGCGGAGCGGCGATGAGGTCGAGGTCAATCTCGGGTCGCTCGATCAAAAGGATCAGTTCCAGCCGACGTATGAGCTGTGGACCATCCGCCGCGAGGGGTGGCTTCCGGCGTTTCCGTTGAAGCATCGATACGAGCGCGACCGGGATGCGGCAGGGCGTTTCGAGGATTGAGGTGGTTTAGCTTCAGTAGCGGGAGATGTAGCCGATCAGCATCGACTTCTCGTGCGTCGGCGCCAGCGCCAGGTTGATCTGGCCCTTCATGGTCTGGGTGCCGACGGTGATGGTGAAACCTGTTGCAAGCGTCTTGCCCTTGTTGCGCGACAGGGTGGCGATGGCTTCCTCGATCTGGGTGTCGATCGAGAAACGCAGGCTCTTGGTCAGTTGCGCGAGATCGCCGAGCGGCAGGCGCTGGCGCAGCATCGACAGGAAGGCATCGTTGAAGAGCTGCACCTTCTTCTCATGCGTCAAAAGGATCGCCGGCGACGGCGAGGCCTGGATGATGGCGTTGACATTGGCGAGCGAGGAAATGTCCTCGACCGTATCCAGCCGGCGCAGCGCCCATTTGAGGCTAAGCACACGCAGAAGCGAGGCGAGATTGCCGGATTCCGGCATCTGCGAGGCGGTGTAGTGCACGAGATCGGCGGTCGACATCTTGCCGGAGGCCGACATGCGGCTGAGGCCGTCCCAATAGATGCGCTCCAGCCGGATGCCGCGACGCTCGCCGCCACGACCCGCCACGGCCCGGAAACGCGGCTCGATCTCTTCGGCATCGATCGCGGGCAGCTGCTGGTCTGATGGCTCGAGGTCGGTTGCGTCCTGAATTCCGGGCTTGACGATCAGCATGGTCAGCGCTCCGTCAGCGCTTCGGTGCGCGCCTTGTTGATCGGCTTCATGAGATAGCTGAGCACGGTCTTGCTGCCGGTCATGATCTCGACCGAGGCTACCATGCCCGGGATGATCGGATAGATCTTGCCGTCGCGCGCGAGCTCCGACTTGTCGGTCTTGACCTGCACGAGGTAGTAGGTCTCGCCCTTTTCCTTCTCCACCAGACTATCGGCCGAGATGTTTTCGACGATACCTTCGAGGCCGCCGAAGATCGAGAAGTCGTAAGCCGTGATCTTGACGATGGCCGGCTGACCACGGCGGATGAAGGCGACGTCGCGCGGCGAGATCTTGGCTTCAACGAGCAGCGTATCGGCCGTCGGAACGATGCCGGCGATGACGCGGCCGGGATCGACATAGGCGCCGATGGTGTTGACCTCGAGCGTGTTGACGATGCCATCGACCGGCGAGCGGATGTCGGTGCGCTTGACGCGATCGGAGGCGCCACGCACGGTTTCGTCAACGACCGAGAGCTCGGCCAGTGCCTGCGCCTTGTCCGTCAGCGCCTGCTGGCGCAGCTCAAGCGCGAGATCGCCGAGCTGCAGCTTGGCTTCCTGCACGGCGGCCTGAAGGCGATCGATGCTTTCCTGGTAGACCTTGAGCTGGCCCTGCTGATCGGTCAGATCGCGCTCGGTCTTCAAGACTTCGGTCTCGGCGACCAGCTTCTTCTTGGCGAGCGGGCTGATCAGGTCGTACTGGCGCTGGGCGCCGTCGATGTTCTGCGTCAGGCGGTCGATATTGGCGTGCGCCTCGCTGAGTTCGTTTTCGCGCTGGCGGACGCGCTCTTTCAGCACGCCGAGCTTGTTGGTGTAGCTGGCGCGATCGGCGGCGAAAAGCTGGGCTTCGTTGGCGCAGACTTCCTTGGCGACGGCCAGGATATCCTCAGGGCAATTGTAGGGCTCGTCGTACTTGCCCTCTTCCTCGAGCTTCAGGCGCGCCACCTTGGCGCCGAGCGCGCGGGCCTTGGCAACCGATTCACCGAGCGTCGAGGTGGTGGTGGTGTTGTCGAGTTGGACCAGCAGCTGGCCCTTGCGCACGACCTGACCGAGAACGACGGCGATCTGCTGGACGACGCCTGGTTCCGACGACTGGATGATCTGCGTCTTCGAGACGGGAATGACCTTGCCTTCGCCGCGGGCGATCTCGTTGATCTTGGCGATCGCCGCCCAGGCAACGAAGCTGGCGATGACGAGCGCCACGAGGCCGAGAATGGCGCGGGCGAGAAAGGGCGGGTTGTCGTGCTTGTTCGTCATGACAGCTTAACCCCCGGAACGATCGGCGTGACATTCGCGGCGGCCGCCGGGCCGACAGGCGCGCCGGATGCGACCGAGGCTACCGGCATCGGATGGGCGTGGGCGGGCGCGGCCGTTGCCACCTGCGCGACCGGCATGGCGGCGGAGCCTGCCGGCGCCGGCGCGACTGAGGTGACCGGGGCGACGGACATGGCGACCGGCGTGACCGGAGCCTGCCTTGCAACCGGCACGGCCTGCGGGGCCACGGCCGCCGCGGGTGCGCCGGGCTTGCGCTGCATGGCTTCGATGACGGCCTGCTTCGGGCCATCGGCGATGATGCGGCCCTTGTCGATGACGATCAGGCGGTCGACGAGATCCAGCATGCTGTAGCGATGGGTGGCGATGATCAGCGTCGTCTTGCGGTCGAAGGCCTTGGAGAGACGGGCGATCAGGTTGCGCTCGGTCGCGAGGTCCATGGCGCCCGAGGGCTCGTCGAGGAACACGACCTTGGGGCGGGTGAGCAGGAGACGGGCGATGGTGAGCGCCTGCTTCTGGCCGCTCGACAGATTGCTGCCGCGCTCGCCGACAGGCATGTCGAAGCCGCGCGGATGGGTGCCGACGAACTCATCGACGCCAGTCATGCGGGCGACTTCGAGCAGGTCCTCATCGGTAGCGTCGGCGCGGCCGAGCAGCAGGTTTTCCTTCACCGTCCCGGAGAACAGATCGGAGGACTGGCCGGCGACGGCGACATTGGCGCGCACTTCGGCCATGTGATACTGGCGGATATCAACACCATCGATCAGCACGCGACCGCCGGAGGGCGCGAAGAGGCCATCCAGCAGGCGGCCCAGCGTGGTCTTGCCGGAGCCGATGCGGCCGATGATGCCGATGCGCTCGCCCGGATTGACGTTGAAGGACAGCTTGTTGATGACGGGATAATCCGAGCCCGGATACTGGAACGAGACATCCTGGAAAGAGAAGGCGCCGCGGGTGATCTCGCGATTGACGAAGCCGACCGTCGAGGGGCGGTCGTCGGGCTGTTCCATGATCTTGTCGAGGATGCGCAGCGACATGGTGGCCTGGCGGAAGCGCGCCAGCGTCATGGCGATCTGGCCGAGCGGCGCGCCGGCGCGGCTGGCGAGCATCACGGTGGCGACGATCGCGCCCATGGCGATGCGGCCTTCGGAGAACTCGTAGGTGCCGGCGATGACGATCAGAACGCTCACCATCTGCTGCACGAACATGGTCATGTTGATGGCGTTGGTGGAGACGTGCTTGATCTCTTCGCTGGTGCGGCTGGAATACTTCGTCAGTTCCTGCCAGCGGCGCAGCATCGTGGCTTCGGCGCGCAGGCTCTTCAGCGTCTCGATCGTCGAGATGGTTTCGACCAGCAGCGACTGGCGGCGCGAGGCCTCGTTGGCGGCGGTCGCCATGCGCTTCCCGATGGCGGCTTGGGCGTAAAGCCCGATCACGACCGAGAGCACGAAGGCGACAGCGGGGATGACGACCAGCCAGCCGGAGATCAAGTAGATGACGGCGAGGAAGATGAAGACGAAGAGGCTGTCGATGATGACGCCGATCGTGTTCGAGGTGAAGAATTCGCGGACGAATTCATACTGCGTAACGCGGTTGGCATATTCGCCCGTCGACATCGGGCGCGAGGCCAGCGTCGAGTTCAGTACCTTGTCGAACAGCATCTGCGACAGGCGCAGATCCGCCTTGCGGCCGGCATAATCGATCAGCGAGGAGCGCGCGGTTTTAAGCAGGAAATCAAAGAGATAGGCAAGTGTGATGCCGGCGGCCAGAACCCAGAGCGTCGGGATCGCCTTGTTGGGCAGAACGCGGTCATAGACGTTCATCGTAAACAGCGGCGAGCCGAGCGCGATCAGATTGATGAAGAGCGCGGCCACCATGACGCGGACATAGGTGCGCCAGTAAGGCGCCAGCGTCGTTGCCAGCCAATGGCGCTTCTCGATCTCCACGGCATTGCCGACGAGCGCCTCTTCCGACGCGTTCTGATAATAAAGCGTGAAGGCGAAAGCCGTCTCGGGCTTCAGCGCGATCAGGTCTTCGCGCGACAGGCGCGAGGAAACGCCGGCGACGGGAACGATGTCGGTGATGTAAGAGCCGTCCTCGGCCATCTCCAGCAGAGGGAGCACGCCGCCATCGGCGAAGGCGACAATGGCGGGGCAATCGAAATTGCCCAGCCTGCAATCGCGCTCCGGATGCTTGATGACCTGAAGGCCGATGCGCTCGGCCATCTGCTCGACATCATCGCCCTCAAGCGATTCGGTGATCTCATCCGGCAGGCCGGAGAAGAGCACCGTATCGGAGCTTGGTCGACCATAGAACGCTGCCACGGACTTGAACGCGGCCTTGAATGTTTGAAGCGGCATGCTGCCGTTCGTCTCAGATGCAACGTTCCGCATGTTCTATGGTCACCTGACTACTACTGCTGCCGGATCGGCGCCAGCAGGTCCATAGGCATGCCAGCCTTCTGATGAGAGTCGACTTCGGCATATCCGGGATTCTGAGCGGCCGCTGGAACAGCGAACTCTTCGCGTGCGTAGGGCTTGGCCTGATCCAGCGGCTTCAGCTTCATGGTCTGAAGCAGATTGCCGGATGCGGCGAGGATCTTGTATTCCGCAAACAGCGAGGCAACGCGGGCCGTATCGGCCAGCACCTTGGTGTTGAAGCGGGTGTTCTGCGCATCGAGCACGTCGAGCAGCGAGCGCTGGCCGACCTTGAATTGCTCGCGGTAAGAACCGACCAGCTGGTTGTTGATCGACGACTGCTTGGCAAGGATGCCAGACAGCTCGCCGCGGCTGACACGTTCGTTCCAGGCGGAGCTGACCGATTCCTTCACCTCGCGCTGCACCTGGGCGAGCGCATAGCGCTCTTCGCCGGCGCGGCGGATCTGCTCTTGCTCGCGGGCGACATCAATGCCGCCGCGATAAAGGTTCCAGCGGGCGACAACGCGCACCTGGTAGTCGTTGGTATTGCCTTCATCGCCATCGATGTCGTTACCGACGCGGGCAGTACCTTCGAGATTGACCTTCGGCAGGTAGTTGGCGCGCGCGCCGCGAACGCCGGCATCGGCCGCATCAACATCGGCGTTGGCCGAGAAGATGCGCGGGCTGTTCTTGTTGGCCACGAACAGTGCATCGTCGAGCGTCTTCGGGATATACTTCGCGACCGACGGCGGGGTCTGGGCATTGACGATCGGCTGGCCGACGGCCTTCATGAAGCGGATCTTCGTTGCTTCCAGCTCTTCGAGCGCTTCGCGCATGCGGGCCTTGGCAGCCTGCAGACGTTCGCTGCCCTGAAGACGGTCGGCATCGGTGAGCGCGCCGCCGCGGATGCTTTCATTGATATCGCCGACCATCGCCGTGTGGAAGGAAACGTTTTCCTTCGCGGCGGCAACGATCTGGTTTTGCAGCATATATTCCAGGTAATCCTGGGTTACTTCGAGCGCCAGCGCTTCGGAGCGCTCGAGGACCCGGAAGGACGCGCCATCGACGCGCGATGCCTGCTGATCGACCTGCGACTTGCGCGCGCCGCCATCAAACAGCGTCTGCGTGACCGTGACCCCGACATCGCCTGGAGACAGGTAGTCATGGTCGGAGCTCAGCGTGCCCGTCGAGGAATTCGACAACCGGCGACGACCGATGCCGCTCTCCAGATCAACCGACGGTAAGTACAACCCACGCGCCTGGCGAAGTTCAAACTCGATTGCTTCTTTGTCTTTCGCAGCCTGAAGTATCTGCGGATTGGTTTTCATCGTCGTTTCGATGGCTTGTTGCAAAGACATCGCGTTGGCGTCGACGAAAAACGAGAAATTCAGAGCAACAGTGGCAGACAATGCTGCAATAATGCTTTTGGTTTTAAACAAGACGGATGCCCCTCAACATCTAAATTCACCGAGTGAACCCGTATACCGAACGCTTTCATTCGGCAAACAAGTAACACCTATTTTTCCACATTCCAATTCCGGTACAGGTCTTTCCTGCGGAGACGGTTAATTCCCAAGTATCAATAGCTAAAGCTAGAATTTTACAGGGTTTTTTAACGCCAACTTTTCCCGTCCGTGTTTATCTGCCGTTACTTCCACAGGGACCTGCCCCGCGATGAAATTCCGTCAGCGTTACCAATCCGCAACAAACCTTTCCGCACTCCGCATCGCATCGATCGTTTCGATCTGCTTCGCGGCCTTCTCGGTCGGTTTTTTACTTATCTTAAACCTTCTGATGCCGGAGCGACCATTTTTGGTTGGATTCGTCGGAGCCACCGCTATTTCGCTGTTTGTTGCATTTCCGCTGCTGATGATGCTGCAGATCAAGAATAACGAGCTCAGAAAACTGCAGGAAGCCGTTAACTATTCTCAGCGGCACGACAGCGTTACCAAGACGCTCAACGGAACAGCCTTCGCGGCCGCCGTCGAACACTATATCGACCGCCGCAAGCGAATCTCTACTGATGCGGGCGGCGTGATGATCGCCGTCGTGATCGACACGCTGGACGCCATCAGCCGCCGCTACGGGCCGCAATGGGCAGACACCGTAATGCAGTCGCTTGCCGCCATCACCCAGTCGTCGGTGCGCTCCGGCGACCTCGTTGCCCGGCTTGCGACCAACGAGCTCGGCGTGTTCCTGCCGGGCGCGACGATCGAAAACGCCCAGGATGTCGGCATGCGCATCCGCCGCCGCTGCGAACAGGCGGCGTTCACCGCCGGCGATGCACCGCTTTCGCTCGACATCCGCCTCGGCGGCGCGGTCTTCGACGGCCCAACCGACTTCAACCACATCCGCCAGCTGGCCGACGAAATGGCCATGGACCGTGGTGGTGGAGAGGGCGACGAGATCGTGCCGATCTCGAGACTGCCGGCGGCCTGAGGTCGGAGGGCTGAGGGCTGAGGGCTGAGGCGGATAAGGCAGCAATCGTGACATGATTTTGAGGCGCCATCGGGCGCCTCTTTTCGTTTAGAGCGATTGGTGCGTTGGGGATCGCAGTTTCGGCCAGGCGCTGGAAAGGCGGGCGGACGCAGGCGTCAATACCGGCGAACGTAAGCTGGAGGCTGGAGGCTGGAGGCTGGAGGCTGGAGGCTGGAGGCTGGAGGCGTATCGCAATCGCCGCGGCTTGCCGCAACGGCGAAAACCTGCCGCAACCATCAAGATCCATCGCGCCTCACCAGCCACTGGTATCGCAACGCTTCTCGCCATCCGAAGCGAAACAGTCCACGTGGTTTCATTCGCTATCCACCGACCGCGCAACCAGGCTGGCCGCAACGGCCGACTGCCCGACCATGCTCCGTATCTCGATCGTACGGCGATGGGGAGCCGGCCTCCCCTCATCCTTCACATCCCTCAAAACGCGAAAAAGGCGCTCGCGCGCCTTTTCCCTTGTCATGTCAGGCGGAGCATTCCGCCTGTCCGTCAGCCCTTAGCCGACATGCGGCGCGGTGGTGGTGTCGTGCTTGTCGTCGAACAGGATCTTGACCGCTTCCGTGGTGTTCTGGAGAACCGCCACGTCGTGCCAGCCGCCATTGGCGTTGACGCTGACCACCGTGTCGGCACCCTGGACCGTCGTCTTGACGCTCGAGAGCGCCTCGGCTTCGGTGGCCTGGTGGCCGAGCAGGCTGTCGAGGAGCTTCGACACGTCGAGCGTGTCGCCCTCGCCGGCCTTGTAGTCGGTGATCACGTCGGCGATCTTCACATCCGAAAGCGCATCGGCATCGAGCACGAAGGTATCGGCGCCTGCGCCACCCGTCAGCGTATACATGCCGCCGGCGCCCGAGAGCGTGTCGTTGCCGTCGCTGCCGATCAGCGAGTAGGCATGATTGTCGTCCGCGCTGCCGAGCGTGGCATCGAAGGCGACCTCGACGAAGTGACCGGTGGAGCCATCCGTCAGCGTGTAGCTGCCATCAGCCAGGATCGCCTGACCGTTGATGGCGCTGTCGGACGCATGCGCATCGAGCGACAGGCTGGCGATCTGGTGATCCGCCAGGCTCGAAAGCTCGCCGGCATCGCTGATGCCATTGTGGTTCAGATCCTGCCAGATGGTGAGCTTCGAGAAGGCCTCATCATTGGCATCGATCTTGCCATCATGGTTGCTGTCGAGCGTCGCCAGCGCCTGTAGACCATCGACATAATTGCCGCCGGCAAAGTGCGGCGAGAAGATCTCGCTGCCATTGTCGATCTTGCCGTTGCCATCCACATCATAGGCCAGGATGCCATCGGAGCCCGCCGTCCAGGCGATCTTGTCCTGGTGACCATCGGCATTGATGTCGAAGGAGACGCCGTTGTCGAGGGTGCTCAGGGCAATGCCGTTGTGGTCGAGGTCGAGGATGATGGGGTCGCCATTGGGCTTTGTGATCGATACCTGAAGCTCGTAGACGTTGTTGGAGCTTGAGAACCTGTCGAATGCGGCATCCTGAGAGTATTCGGAAACGCGAATATAGTACGTTCCGGCATTGAGGACTTGAACAATTGCCGCATCACGGGTGCTTGTCGATCCAGTATCTCCTCCAGCATCGTCGATTTGAGCAACAACACTCGGACCGCCCTGCGGGTTGGCTTTGTAAAGCGTCAAACTGTTGTCGAAGTTCGAGTGATCGACATCGAGGACAACCTTGGTGCCATTCTCCGTGACGACGAATTTGTAATAATCATACTGTCCCTTTGATGTTGTAGCACTCAAGGTGATCGACGGGCTCGTCGAAGCATTCTGAATATCCGGGTCGTTCGACTTAACGTAGACATAAGCGCTGCCGGTGATATCCAAGGACGAGCCTGCAGAATTCCCAGCATTAGTGCCAACGTTGTAGGTATTGGCGGTGGCGGCCAGCTCTTGAACGTCGGTAACAGTAATCACGATGGCCTTGCTTGTCGTGTTCACACCATCGCTGACTAGGACGTTGATGTCATAGACATTATTTGTACCAACATCCTTCGGAGCCTCGTAGTCTGGCGAAACCTTGAAGGTGACTGCGCCGGTGCTGGAGATGTTGAACAAATCCTTATCGGCACCCGAAAGGCTGTAGGTCAGTGGCTTACCTTCTGGATCTGCGGCAACCGTCTGGTAGACAATGTTGGAGATCGGAGTGTTCTCCGCTTCGCTGCCAGTTGAAGCCGACGTAATCTTCGGCGCTTCGTTCACATCCGTGACCGAGATCGATACGGCCTGCGTCGTTACCAAGGTTCCGTCACTGACGTTTACCGAAACGCTGTAGATGTTGTCGTGGTCGGCATCCGCTGCAGCCTCGTAATCAGGCGAGGTCTTGAACGTGACGGCACCGGTGCTGGAAATGTTAAATAGATCCTTGTCGTCACCACTCAGACTGTATGTCAGCGGCTTGCCTTCAGGATCGACCGCAGCCGTCTGGTAGACGACCTGGCTTACGAGGGAATTTTCCGCAATGCTGCCGGTCGCTCCAGAAGCAATCCGTGGTGCTTCGTTCACATCGGTTACGGAAATCGAGACGGCTTGCGTGGTCACCAGCGTTCCGTCACCGACATTGACGACAACCTTGTAGACGTTGTCGTGGTTGGCATCTCTTGCGCTTTCGTAGTCGGGCGAAGCCTTGAACGTTACAGCGCCGGTGCTGGAAATGTTGAACAAATCCTTGTCGTCACCGGTCAGGCTATAGATCAGCGCCTTGCCTTCGGGATCCGTCGCAGCCGTCTGGTAGACGACTTGGCTCACGAGGGAATTTTCCGCAATGCTGGCAGTTGCTCCCGATGTGATCTTCGGTGCCTCGTTGACGTCGGTTACCGAGATCAAGACGGGCTGTGCAGTCACGAGTGTTCCATCACTGACGTTCACGACAATTTTGTAGACATTGTCATGATTGGCATCAGCTGCGGCCTCGTAATCAGGCGAGGACTTGAACGTGACCGCACCGGTGCTCGAAATGTTGAACAAGTCCTTGTCGTCACCGCTCAAGCTATAGCTCAGCGTCTTGCCTTCAGGATCGGCCGCAACCGTCTGGTAAACGACCTTGCTGGAAGCAGAATTCTCCGCAATGCTGCCAGTCGTTCCGGACGCGATCGTCGGCTTCTCATTCACATCGCCGACCTGGATTGTGAACATCTGCGACGTCGTCAGATTGCCGCTGTCTTTCGACGTCACTGTCAGAGTGACCGAATGCTCGGTTTCGTAATCCAGCGATACGTTGCTCTTCAGCCTCAGTTCGCCGCCGACCACTTCGAAGCGATCGTCGGAGACGGTGTAGGTGTGGGTGTCGCCGACATCCTTGTCCGTGGTCGTCAGATTGCCGATCAACGCTCCCAGTTGGTTCTCGTTGACCGCGTTGTTCAACAGTACGACCGCCGTCGGCGCATCATTCGTGCCGTTGATGGTGATCTTGACTTCCTGCGTCGTGCCATCGGCCGAAGATACCGTGAAGGTGTCGACCAGCGTCTTGCCGGCGCCGAGCGCCTGGATCGCCGGGTTCGAATTGTCGGCCGCGTAGGTCCAGTGGCCGTTCGATGCCAAGGTGAATATACCGAGGCTGCTGGTCGCGGTCTGGGCGACGAAGCTCGACTGGTCGTGATCGACGTCGGAGACCGTAAGGTCGCCCTGCGTCATCAGCTTGCCGGCATTGGCGTCGCGGATGACGACGTTGTCGATGCCGAAGTCTTCGTTGCTGAAGTGCTCGTTGAGATTGTTCCCGAAACCGAGCTTCAGCGTGTTGCCGACGCCCTCGGCGATCAGCGTGATGTGATAGACGCGGTCGAGATAAAGGTTGCTGCCACCTAGCTGCGTATCGGTGCCGCTCGAAGTGACGACGTAGGTGCCGGTGATGCCGCCTACGGTGAAGGTGCCCGTGGCATTCGTCGAGCCGTCGGCGCCGGACTTGGGCGTGAAGGTGAATGCCTGGCCGTCGTTCAGATAGACCTGGAGATGCTCTCCCTGGTCCCAGCTGTCGATCTTGAGGAAGTCGAACTCGATCTTCGTTACCGCCGGCGCGGTTCCAAGATTGATCGTCTTGGCGACCGACTGGCCACCGTCGTAGAGCGCGGTCTCCTGTTCGGACAGATGCTGGGTCAGGCTGCCGCTGGACTGAATCCAGCCGTTGCTACCCCAGTCGCTGGCAAAGCCCGCTGGGCGACCCTCGAAATTCTCGCTGAAGAGCGGCGCCGCGCTCGTGGCGCCAACGTCCTCCGTCACCGATCCCGTCGTCGCGCCGCCGATCACGGCCGCATCGTTGGATCCCTTCACCGAGACGTCGAGCTTTGCCTGAGATGTCAGGCCATGTGCATCCTTCATCGTGTAGGTGAAGGTGTCGAGGCCGCTTTCGTTGCCACGCAGGCTCTGTGTTGCCGTGGCGTCGTTGTTCAGCGCGTAGGTGTAGCTGCCGTCGGAGTGGATGGTCAGCGAGCCGTAGGTGCCGTTGATGACGGTCGGCTGGTCCGATGTCACCGCGCTGCCGGAAACCTGGGTGACGACCCTGGTGTCGTAGGCGTTGGCGTCGGTGTCGTTGGTCAGCACGTTGCCGTCCGCCGTGGGAACGCCAGCGGTGGCGTTGCCGATGCCGCCGGCTTCCGTCACCAAGGCCGTGTCGTTGACGGCATGCGGCGCCGTGTTCAGCAGATCGCCGGCCAGGACGGTGCCGTCGTGGCTGTCGGAAACATCGGCTGCGAAAGTGAAGCGCTCGATGTTCTTGGCGGTGACGACGACATTGCCGCCCAGCGAGAACGAGTAGGTCCCGTCCGATGCCTTTTCGATGACGTAGTCGGCCCAGTGGCCGGCGAGCTTCACCGTGTCGGTGTCGCTTTCGATCGGCTTGACGGCGTCGCTGTCGCTGATCTCGACCTTGGTACCTGCAAGCTTGGTGAGGTCGATGATGTCATCGCCCGAGCCGCTGTTGATGACGATCGTTGCCGGCGCGATGCCGGTGCCGGTGAGGTCGCCAACCGTGATATTGTGGTTGCCGTTACCGGTATCGATGACGATGCGCTCGATCTCGTCGACGCGGATGGTTGCGGCATCCGTGCCTGTGTAGCTGATCGTGATGTCGTCGGCATCAGTGGGATAGGCATTGATGTTTCCGGCATCGGCCTTGCTGATCTTGCCGATGGTGAAGTCCCGGTTCTCGCCGTCGCCGGTAATTTCGAGAATGTCGTAGTTCGGGGCGGTGGTGCCGGTTTCCCCGCCGCCGTTGATGCGGTCGTTACCATCGCCCACGGTGTAGAGGAAGCGGTCGTTGCCTTCGCCGCCGATCAGCGCGTCGTCGCCCTTGCCGCCGATGATGATGTCGTCGCCCTTGCCGCCGTCGATGCGGTCGTTGCCGGCGCCACCGTAAAGCGTGTCATTGCCTTCGCCGCCGCGCAGGATGTCGTTGCCGGCACCGCCGTAGAGGGTGTCGTTGCCGCCGCCGCCTTCGATGACGTCGTCGCCGTCGAGACCGGAGATCACGTCGTCGCCATCGCCGCCGTAGAGCGTATCGTTTCCGGCGCCGCCGCCGATATAGTCGTTGCCCGCGCCGCCATCGATGGTGATGCCGCCGTCGGCCAGGTCGCTCTTGTAGTTCGCCGCCACCATGATGACGTCGTTGCCGGAGGTGCCGACGATTTCCTCGACGTGGGAAATGTAGCTTGGCGCGCTGTAGGTGTCGTAGACGTAGCCGCTCGCGCTGCCCTTATCGAGGACGATCTTGTCGTAGCCAGTGCCGCCATCCACGGTGTCGGAGGTGCCGGCCAGGCCGTTGATGTCAACCTGGATCTTTGTACCGTCGCCGAGTTCGAAGGCGCGCGTGCCGGAGCCGATGACGTCGGTGACGAGCTTGAAGGTATCGTCGCCCGCATCGCCGAAGAGCTGGTCGGCGCCGGTGCCGCCGGTGATGGTGTCGTCGCCTTCGCCGCCGTGGATGATGTCGTTGGCGGTTCCGCCGTAGATGGTGTCGTTGCCGACGCCGCCGTCAAAGGCCACGCCTGCGTAAACGCCCGCCAGCTTGTCGCCGGCATTGGGGAGATAGACGGTGTCGTTGCCGTCAAGCGCGTTGGTGAAGTTGCCGTCCTCGAACCAGTTGGCGTCCTTGGTCGGGTCGTTGCTAAGGCCGTTCGGGCCGCGCAGGTCGACCACATCGTCAACAGCGGTAAAGACGTGATCGACGACGCTGCCGATGGCGATCGTGCCAGTGACCGTGCCGGCGCTGTAGGCGCTGGTGCCGCCGGTTGCACCATTTTTGGTGAGATCGACGACCGAGCCTGCGGTGTCGTTGGTGGTGCCATCCCAGGCGTGGAAGGTGATCGTCGGCTTGTCGATCTGCGTCTGCGGGTTGGTCGACTGCTCGGTCTGCACGTTCATGTCGGGAACGAAGCGGACGAGCGACGTCAGGCCCAGCACCAGCGAGGCGCTGGCGCTGGCAGACAGCGTCGTCCAGCTGGTGCCGCCGTTGATGCTGTATTCCCAATGGCCGCCCTTATCGGACTGGCCGCTGACAGCGATGCCCTGCACCTGGCCGTCGACATCACTGGCGTGGCCGGCGATGAGGTCGGAGACGAGTGTGCCCTTGTTGTCGGCCGGCAGGATGTCTTCGGAGATCGGCGTCAGCGTGGCGTTGCCGTTTACGACAGGCGCGTCATTGGTGCCAGTCACGACGATAGTGACAGTGGTGGTGTCGGCGCCGCCGTGGCCGTCGGAGAGCGTGACCTGGTAGGTCAGTGTCAGCTTTTCGCCCTTGGCGAGGTAATCGAAGGTCTTGTCCGGCGCTTCGAAGGCCCACTTGATCACGCCGACCGCAGAGCCTGGAGCCTCGACCACGGATACTTTCAGGAAGTCGCTGTAGGCGGCATCCGTGGTGGTGCCGACTGCGCCCGATGCGGCGATTTTCGAGACGACCGCGGAGTGGCTGTCGCTGAGGTCGGCATCGGCGAAGGCTATCAGGCCCGAGGCCTTGTCGCTGACGTCGTTACCGGTCAGACCGGCGCGCTCGGTGATGGTGGCCTTGTCGCCGCCGGCGATGACCGGCTGGTCATTGGTGCCGGTGATCGTGATCTCGACGGTCTGCGGCGTGGTGCCGCCATGCTTGTCGTCGACGGTAACGGTGTAGCGCAGCGTCAGCTTCTCGCCGTCGGCGAGATAATCGAAGATGGCGTCAGTTGCCTTGAAGGTGGCGTTGACCGCGCCCTGCGTCGATCCGGCCTGCTTCGTCACGCTGTTGATGTCGAGCGCATGCTCCAAGAGGTAGCGGCTGACGAGGTTGAGGCCGGCCGTGTTGCCGGAGGCGGCAAAGCCCGTCACCTTTGCAGTGTGGCCGGTGTCGCTCAGATCGGCGTCGGTGAAGGTCATCGTCACCGATGCCATGTCGTTGGCGAAGGACAGTGTCCTACCGGCCGTTTCCGACAAGCCGAGTGAGACTGCCTGAACGATCGGCGCGTCGTTGCTGCCGGTGACGACGATGGAGACCACCTGCGTGCCCTTGCCGCCGTCATGGTCGTCGACTTCGACGGTGTAGCGCAGCGTTACGCTTTCGCCATTGGCGAGATAATCGAAGGTCTTGTCGGTGGCCTTGAAGGTCCAGGCGATCGAGCCTTCGGACGAACCGACGTTCTTCGTCACAGCGCTGGTGGAGATCAGCGAGAGGAGTGCGTTCTTGTCCAAGGACAGTCCGGACTGGGTGCCCTCAACAGCAACGTCGGTGAACTTGGCAGTGTGGCCCTTGTCGTTGAGATCGACGTCGGTGAATTTGAGGAGGCCGGAGGCCGAGTGCTCGGCCAGGGAGCCGGTCGTGGCGGGGTTCTCACCGAACTCCACCGGGGCGCCAGCCGTGATGACGGGTGAATCGTTGCGGCCGATGACGACGATCGTCACCTTTGCCGTATCGGTGCCGCCATGGCCATCGGACAGCGACACTGTGTAGGTGAGTGTCAGCTTCTCGTCCTTGGCGAGATAGTCGAACGTGCTGTCAGGGGCGCTGAAGTTCCACTTGATGGCGCCGAGCGCCGAGCCTTCGGCCTTGCTCGCCGCGACCGTCAGGAACTTGCTGTAGTCGGTGGTGCCGGCACCGGTAACGCCGGTTGCTTTGACGCCGTCGACCAATGCGGTGTGGCCGGTATCGTTGAGATCGACATCGGTGAAGAGAATGGTGCCGGAGGCCGTGTCTGCCTTGGTCGATCCGGTGACGCCGGAAAGCTCGCGGATGGTGTCGCCGTCGTTATAGGCGATAACAGGCGCGTCGTTGCTGCCTGTGATGACAACGGTGACGTCCTGGGTGACCTTGCCGCCATCGTGGTCATTGACCTGGATCTGATAGGTGAGCGTCAGCTTTTCGCCATCGGCGAGATAATCGAAGATCGCGTCGGTCGCCTTGAAGGTTACCTTGACCTGGCCATCGGTCTCGCCGGCCTTCTTGCTGATGCTGTCGATGTCGAGCGCATTGGCCAGCGCAAGGCGGGTCAACGCGTTGAGGCCGTCCGTTTCGCCGGAGGCCTTGAAGCCGACGATCTTGGCCGTGTGGCCGGTGTCGCTCAGGTCGGCATCCGTAAAATTGACGGTGAAATGCGCGACGTCGTTCTGGAACGACAGGGTCTTGCCCGGCTTTTCGTTGAGATCGACCGTGACCGCTTCGACGATCGGCAGATCATTGGCGCCGGTGACGGTGACGGTGACCAGCTGCGTGGTCTTGCCGCCGTCGCCGTCGTCGAGCTCGACCGTGTAGGTCAGCTTCAGCTCTTCGTTCTTGGAGAGATAGTCGAAGGTGCTGTCGGGGGCACTGAAGCTCCACTTGATCTCGCCCGTCGCCGAGCCCGCGTCCTTCATCACGGAATCGATATGCAGGAAGCTGCTGTAGTCTGCGCTGTTGGTGGTGCCGGATGCAACGACGCCCTTGACGATGGCGCTGTGGCCGGTGTCGGTAAGGTCGGCGTCGGTGAAGGCGAGAACGCCACCTGCGGTGTGCGCGTCCTTGGTGCCCGTCTGGTCGGCGTTCTCCCCAAACTTCGCGCCGGCATCGGTGGTGGTGATGACAGGCGTGTCATTGGTGCCGGTGACCGTCACCGTGACGGTCTGCGTCGCGGTACCGCCATGGCCGTCGTCAAGCGTCAGCGTGTACTTCAGCGTCACGGTTTCGTTGGCGCTCAGATAATCGAATGCCTTGTCCTGCGCGGAGAAGGTCCACTTGACCTCGCCATCGCTCTTGCCGGCCTCCTTGGTGACCGCATCGATATGCAGGAGCGACGCCAGGTTCGACGGCAGGCCGTTGACAGTGCCCGAGGTTTCGACGCCGACGCTCACCGAATGACCGGTGTCGTTCAGGTCGACATCGGTGAATGCGAATGTGCCGCTCTGGCCATGGGCGGTCGTCGAGCCGGTGATGTCCGCCGTTTCGCCGAAGGTGATGGTTGCGGCCTTGGTATCGAAGACCGGGGCGTCGTTGGCGCCGACGACGGTGATCTGGTAGACGCCGGTCTTGCTGTCGCCATCACCATCGGTGACGGTGAAGGGAATGGTGACCACGGCGATTTCGCCCCTTCCGAGGGATTCGAAATAGCCGGTCTTGACGACGATGTTTCCGGCTTTGTAGCCAAATGCCTCTTCCGGAAGCGCCAGCGTGATGCCCGAAGCCGAGGCCACAGTGGCCGCGCCGAGCACAAGGCTTCCCGCGCCATCGGCGCCGAAGGTGAACTGGTGGCCTGCCGCGAGTTCGAACGAGAAGGCCTTGTCGTCTTCGCCAACCGTTGCGGTGAAGGCCGGAACGGCGGTGCTTTCCGTCAGGCTGACATTGGCAAGATAGGTGCCGGTGTAATCGGCCGCGCCGACTTCCTTAAAGGTCACTGTGCCCTGACCATGTTCGTCGGCATAGAGATTTCCGATGACGACCTTGGTCATTGCGTTGGTCGGGTCGAAGAGGCCGACGCGCACGCCATTCCAGTAGACCTCGAGCTTGGCGGTGCCGCCGACGGGCGTGCCGATCTCGAAGGTCAGCGTCAGGGCTTCACCAAGCTTCAGGCCCGTGAGGTCCTGCGAGATGGTGGTGTTGCCCGGCGACGAGCCCATGTCGATCATCGGGGCTTCGTCGGAGGCGACCATGCCCATGTAGCCGCTGCTGACGCGCTCGACCTGCAGCGAGCTGGCATTTGTGCCGTCGACCTTCCAGCCGATGCCCTCATGGGCGGAGCCGGCATAACCACCGGCGTCCCAGCCTTCCGCATGCCATACCGCGCTCTTGAAATCGCCGTTGGCAAGCAAGTTGACGGCCTTTGCATCGCCGTCGATCTCCGGCACGTCGTCATTGACCGTCACCGTGAAGTTGACCGGCAACGTGTCGCCGTCGGCATCCTTGGCCGTGACGGCGAAGTTGAGGCCGATCTGCTCGTCCTGGCTCGTCGCGACGGACAGAAGCTGAATGCCGCCTTCGGAGCCCTCACCGCCTTCAGAGCCTGTCGTCTGCGGGTGATCGATGCTCTGCAGGAGTTCGAACGTGTAGGCGCCGTTGGCGGCGGCCGGATTGAGGGTCACGATGAAGACGGGAACAGTCTTGAGGCCCGTCAGCTCGCCTTCGCTCACCGCAACGACGATGTAGCCCGTCAACGTGTGGCCATCGGCGGAGATTTCGTAATGGATCTGCTCGCCATGCGAGGTCAGGCCCGTCGGCGCGGTCTGCTTGTCGAAGGTGACGTCGCGGTTGCTACCCTTGTCGGCGCCCCAGTCGATGCCGAGGGAGGCCGTGGTCACGGGATGGCTCTCGCCGCCGGTGATGCCGCTTTCGTTGACCGCGCTATCCGGGCTCTTCGCCGTGGGATCGATGCTCGGCGCATCATCGCGGATGTCGACGGAACCGATGCCGGTGACTTGGTCGTTGTTCTTGTCGGTGACGGTGTAGCTGAACTGCAGGCGCAGCACGTCATCGGCGCCGCTTTCGCCCCTGTCGGGATGATCGAGCGGGCCAAACTGGGTGAAGGTGTAGGCGCCGGTCTCGATGTTGGTAACCGTCAGCGTGAACACAGGCTGGCCATCGACCGAGCCGGTGATCGTCAGGCCGTTGATGGTGACCACGACCGGCTGGCCGTTGGAGGTCAGATCGACATGCGTGCCGTTCTGGGTGCCTTCATCCATGTTGAGGGAATCGGAGAGACCGACAGCGGTGATGACGCCAAAGTCCTTACCGGGGATGAAGCCGAACTGGCCGTTGACGACCTGGGTCGAGAAGGCGCCGTTGGCATCGCTGACTTCCGTTACCAGCGAAATGCTGCTTGCCGTGATGAGGGGAACGCCATTCTGCTCGTCCGGCGTGCGGCTGGGCGTCAAGTCAGCCTGCTGCGTATCGGCCAGCAGCGACGCCAGCTGCGTCGGGTCGCCGGCGTTGCCCTGGATCGAGTCCTGGAAATTGGCGCCGGAGCTCGAAGGCGAGGAGCTGGCGGAGTAGGAGCCGTCGGGGCCGGCGGCGACGTTGATGTTGCTCTGTTCGAGAGCGGCGATCACGGCCTGCTGGGGCAGCTCGACTTCGCCGAGCAGGAAGGTCGGAACGTGGAGCGCGCCGTTGACAATGACGATCTCGGTGCCGTCTGCCTGGACGAGGACGAGGTCGTTGCCGCGGACGTGGATATCGTCGATCGCGGTGCCGGCCGGCAGGTGGGCGATGTTGTTCTGATCCGGGACAACCTGGCCAGCGGGTGCTGCGGCGGCTGCGTCCTGGGCTGCCGGCAAGCGACCGGTCGTTTCAGTCGACTGGGCGCCCTGCTGATCGCTTGGCTGAGTGGTTCCGGCCTGTGCGACCTCGAGACCACCTAGGGCGGAAGTCTGCAGGCGGGCGTCCTGATGAATATCGGAGATCAAGTCATGCGATGCGTTTTCATTTTCAACGGCAGAGATGCGAGAATCTTCGATAGACATACAAAATACCCCAATGAGAAACTGAGGCCAAATAATTCCGCCGAAGATACAAAAGCAATACTGCCCTATAGGCGCCGATATAGCGGGTTATGCATCCACCCAGAAATGTTTAAGAACGGTTAACCGCAAAACCGCTTAGTCGGTAAAATTCTAATAAAAATAGAACGATAGAGGCTAATTCGCCACAGCAGAACGGCCCCGTTTCCGGGGCCGATTCGAGAGCGTTTCAGCTGTTTGCGAGCGGGCCTGCAAGGCCTCAGCGGGCTGGCGCCACGAGGCAGAAGAAGGCGCCCTGCGGGTCGATCGCCTGTATCACCCAGCTGCCGCCGGGTACTTCCATCGGGCCGTTGACGACCTGGCCGCCGCCGGCCTTGACCCGCTCGATGGCGGAATCGATGGCGGGAACGTTGAAGTAATAGGCCCAGGCCGGCATCGGCACATTCTCCGGCTTGGTCATCATGCCGCCGACAGGTGTGCCGTGTTCGGCGAAGATGCGGTAGACGCCCATCGGGCCCATGTCGAAATCATGGTCCTTGGTCCAGCCGAAGAGCTTTTCGTAGAAGGTGAAGGCCTCACCGCCGTCGCCGGCATAGAGTTCGCTCCAGCCGAGCGTGCCCGGCGCGCCCATTGCCGCTTCCGGCGGCGGGCTGTCCATCGGCGCCGGGGTCATGATGCAGATCACGGCGCCATGCGGGTCCGCGACCACGGCGAAGCGGCCGATTTCGGGGATATCTTCCGGCGGGCGGCGGACGGAGCCGCCATTGGCGGCGAAATCCCGGGCGCTCCGGTCGACATCGTCAACCGCGACATAGCCGGTCCAGTTCGGCGGGATGCCGGTGCCTTCGAGCTCGGCGGGAAAGACCATCATGCCGGCGCGGCCGACGCCATCGGCCTCGAAGATGGTATAGGGCGGCATGCCTGGGACGGTCATTTCGCTGGTCGTCCAGCCGACGACCTTTGTGTAGAAATCCTTGGCGCCCTTGGTATCGGGCGTCATCAATTCGCACCAGATGAACTTGCCGTGGGTCTCCGACATCGTGATCTCCCTTTCACGTTCTTCGTTGCGTCGATATGGGCGTGATGATCTCAGGCGCCCATAATCTCAGGCCTCAGTGGCAGCAGGATGACGTCTTGGGCGCCTCGGCATACTCGTCGTGGCGCTTGACGAAGTTCATCGTCGAATCCTCGTTGCGACCCTTTGGCGCCCGGTCGAGGATCATCAGCGTGCCGATCAGCTCTTCCGGGCCGCGGGCATAGCTGGAGTAGGTGTGGAAAATCTCGCCCTTCTCGTTTTTGTAGAAGGCGCTCAATCCCGGCAGTTCGTCATTGGCATCTTCGGGCGGGATCGAAGTAAAGTTGTAGAATACTTTATCCTTGCCGAGATCTTCGGGGCTGAACGACACGTGATAGTCGAAGTTGAAGTCGCTCGATGCCGAGGATACCCAGGGGAACTTCCAGTCCATCCTGGTCTTGTAGGCCTCGATCTTGGCGACGGGCGCGCGTGAAACGGCGACCCAGGTGACATCGTGGTTGTTCAGATGCGGCAGCGCGCCATCGACATGGTCGGAGAGGAATGAGCAACCGGGACAACCGGCCTCCCAATCGGGACCGAGCATGAAATGGTAGATGATCAGCTGGCTGCGGCCATCGAAGAGCTCGCTGAGCGATCTCTTGCCATCGGGCGTGTCGAAGGCATAGTCCTTCTCGACCTTGACCCAGGGAAGCGCCATGCGCTCGGCATTGACCTTGTCCCTCAGATGCGTTGCTTCCTTCTCCTTGAGAAGCAGCGCGCGGCGGGCTTCGAGCCATTCTTCGCGGGAAACGACTTGGTTCTGCATCGTGTGCGCCCTCCTCCGGCGCGACCGAAACGGTCCATTCTCCTTTTCCTTGACTATATATATTGATATCAATAGAAAATAGACATGTCAAACTCTACCGAGATTCCCTTCGCAACAACGCTGCTGGTGCGCGACACGTGTCTCTGCCTGCACGCGCAGCGGGCCGCCAGAGCCCTGGCGCGGCTGTTCGACGATGCGCTGAGGCCGGCCGGGCTGACCAACGGGCAATTCTCGCTGATGATGTCGCTGAACCGACCGGAGCCACCGCCGATGGGGCCGGTCGCCAAGCTGCTCGCCATGGACCAGACGACGCTGACGGCGGCGCTGAAGCCGCTGCAACGGCGCGGCTGGGTCGAGGTCTTTCCGAACCCGAGGGACAAGCGTGGACGGCTGTTGCGGTTGACGCCCGAGGGTATGCGCGTGCTGACCGCCGCCCTGCCGATCTGGGAAAGCACGCATGCGGCGCTGGAAAAGGCGTTGCCCGAGGGCAATGCCGAGCGGCTGCGGCAGGATCTGCAGGCGCTGGCCTAGGCTTAGAGCTTTTTGGCTATGCGTGGGTCATCGCCGAAATCGGTGCGGGTAAACCCAATTCTTGCCTTCGGAAATTCGCAAAGCGCCTGGACGCCGGTTGCGGAAAGGCGCAGGCGCCATGTCTGACGCTCGACGGGGTCGCGCGCGGCGAAGGCCGAGGCGGTGAGCAGCGCGATGTTGCGGCGATGGCCGGGATCGCGGACCGAGGCGTAGAGGATCGCCTGGCAATCGGCCTCGCGTGCGGCATCGGCCAGCGCCTGGCAGGGCTCGTAGCGCTGGGGATCGGTCCAGACCGCATGGTCGCGGTCGAGCGGCGGCGTGGTGAGGTCGATGGCGCGCGGCGTCTCGATGGCTGCTGCAAATGCGGTGTATTCGGCGGCATTGGCGGGGAGCGGCGTATCGGGGGAATCTGCGAAGAACAGCAGCCGGTAGAAGGCCATCTCCGATATCGCGGTTTCGACCGCTTCCGAGGCGTAGTAGACGCCGAGCGTGCGCCCTGCCCGGCGAAAGCGCGAGCCGTGGGGATAGATGGCGCCGTAGCGGAAGGGTGTTGCCAGCAGATAGTCGAGGCCTTTGCATTCCGGCGGCAGGACGGGCTTGCTTTCTTCCAGCAGCGTTTCGAGCAGGGCCTGCTCTTCCAGCGTATCGACGATCTTCAAGGTCGAGATCTGATGCTGCGCCTCCACCAATCGCCAGAAACGGCCGGAGACGGGTCGCGCTTCAGACGATAGCGCGGCGGGCGTCCAGGTAGGCGAGGACATCGGTCAATCCTGATATGCTGACGATCTTTTCGAGCGGCGTGGCGCCGAGCGCGGTGTTGGCGTTGCGCAGCCATGAGCGCGCGACCGCCTCATCACCGCCGACGATGGCATCAAGCGAGCGGAACAGGCGGACCAGCAGAATGGCGAGCTCGAAGGATTTCGAGCCGCGCTCAAGCAGGTAGTCCTGCCTTTTCATGCGCGATACGGTGGCTTCCGACAGGCCAAGCACTGATGACAGCGTGCGGGCACTGATGCCGAGGCGCTCGGCGGCGGCAACGGCGGCCTTGGTGATGACGACGGCCTCCGACGGCTGGGTACCTGATAGCGGATGGGCGATGGCCATGGCGATTTCCTTTCCTTGGAAACAATATAGCGATTTTATTTCTAATGGAAAGATGATTGGCGGGAATTCCGCCCGAAAAGAAAACAACCCGGCCTGCGAGTGCGGACCGGGTTGCCAATCGTGGTAACGGCTAGGCTTACTTCGCCGACGGGTCCTTGATGGTCTTGCCGATCGAGAAGGCCAGAAGGGCCGAGATCAGCATCAGGGCGCCGACGATGAACATCGGCATCTCGTAGAGACCCGTGGCATCCTTGACAGCACCGGTGATGTAGGGTGCCGCGAAGCCCGCAATGTTGCCCACGGTGTTGATGAGCGCGATGCCTGCGGCAGCCGCTGCACCCGTGAGGAAGCGCGAGGGGAAGGACCAGAAGTTCGGGAGCGCCGAGAAGATCGCGCAAGCGGTGAGCGTGATGGCGATGACGGTTGCCTCAGGGGACGACATCAGCAGAGCGAGCGGGATGCTGATCGCGCCGACCAGAGCCGGAATACCGACGTGCCAGGCGCGGACGCCGCGCTTGGATGCATCGCGGCTCCAGAAGAATAGCGCGACGGCGGCCGGCAGATACGGGATCGCCGTGATCAGGCCCTTGTCGAAGACGTTGAACTTGGTGCCGAACTTGGTCTCGAAGCCTGCGATGATCGTAGGCAGGAAGAAGGCCAGTGCGTAAAGGCCGTAGATCAGGCCGAAGTAGATGACCGACAGGAGCCAGACGCGCTTGTCCTTGAGAGCCTGCAGGGTCATCGAGCCGTGGCCGGAGAGCTTGCCTGCTTCTTCCTTGGCGAGTTCGCGGTTCAGCCAGTCACGCTCTTCCGAGGTCAGCCACTTGGCGGCGGTCGGGGTGTCGGGCAGGTAGAACCAGGTGATGATGCCGACGACGATCGCAGGAACGGCGACGCCGAAGAACATGATGCGCCAGCCTTCGTAGCCGAACAGGCCGTGCGCCTGGATGAGCAGCGAGGCGATCGGCGCACCGATGACTGTCGTCAGCGGCTGGGCCAGATAGAAGAGCGCCAGGATCTTGGCGCGGTGGCGGCCGGGAACCCAGGTGCTGAGATAGAGAATGGCGCCAGGGAAGAAGCCGGCCTCGGCAACGCCGAGCAGGAAGCGCAGCGAATAAAGGCCGGTAACGCTGCTGACCCAGGTGAAGAGCATCGCAACGACGCCCCAGGTCACCATGATGCGGGCGAGCCAGCGGCGGGCTCCGTATTTGTGGAGCGCCAGGTTGCTGGGGATTTCCAGAACGATATAGCCAACGAAGAAGATGCCGGCGGCAAAGCCGAACTGGGCCGCGGTCATGCCGAGGTCCTGCGTCATCCCGTTCGGGCCGGCAAAGGAGATTGCCGTACGGTCGAGGAAGTTGATGAAGAACATCAATGCGATGAAGGGAACCAGGCGAATGGAGATCTTGCGGATCGCCGATTTTTCGACCTGCTGTTCCTGGTCTGATAGTTTAAACGTCGCGTTCACATAGTCCTCCCGACAAGACCGCTGCGGCCCATCGAGCCTACGAGTGCGACTTGCGCTATGCAGCCCCGTTGTGTCGGGAATGCTGGATGTTGATCTCTAGCCCTACCGCGAAAGTCGGTCTCCTATGTCCGATACTTGTGCAACTGATCGCGCCCGTTTACCGAATGCGCCTTGCTGCACGAGCCCCAACGGACATGCCTCCTCCCCTAGCGAGCAACATATTTCTGTCAAATTAGCCACCACTCGTCAACTGGTATGATGAGATAGTGAGCACTCTTTAACAGAATATTAGAACATGTTCAAAATCCGGGTGCGCTGAATCGCGCCCGTAAACAGCAAAAAAGCGCCGCACTCCGAAGAGCACGACGCTTTGGCAGTCGGTATCAGGTGCGGCCTTATCAGGCGACGGTCACCGGCACTTCCGTGGAGGTGCGCATGGCGTGACTGTAGGGGCATACGATGTGGGCGGCGGCGGCCAGCTTTTCAGCGGTCGGCTTGTCGAGGCCCGGAATGTTGACCGTCAGCGCCACTTCGATGCCGAAGCCGCCGCCATCTTCACGCGGGCCGATGCCGACGGTGGCCGATACGGTCGTGTCTTCTGGAATCTTGACCTTCTGCTGGCCCGCGACAAATTTCAGAGCACCGAGGAAGCAGGCCGAGTAGCCGGCCGCGAAGAGCTGTTCCGGGTTGGTGCCGGTGGCGCCGTCGCCGCCAAGTTCCTTCGGAACCGTCAGCGTGACATCGAGAACGCCGTTTTCGGAAACGGCGCGGCCAGCGCGGCCACCGGTGGCGGAAGCTTTGGTTGTGTAGAGGATCGGCATGTGAGTCTCCTTTGTTGGGGTTGGATTTTGTATATCGCGCAATTAAATTGTACGCAAGTGAATTTTGCAAATTGCATTCGAAATCCGAAAAGACGACAATACGGGTATCGGGGAAAGACGATGACCAAAGCCCATACGACGAAGACGGCGACCAAGACGATGAAAATTCCGGAAGAGGAAAAGCGGCTGGAGCGGCAGCTCTGTTTCGCGGTCTATTCGACGGCGCATGCCTTTACGCGCGCCTACAAGCCGATCCTCGACAAGGTGGGCCTCACCTATCCGCAGTATCTCGTCATGCTCGTTTTGTGGGAGAAGTCGGCGCTGCCGGTGAAGACGATCGGCGAGCAGCTCGATCTTGATTCGGGCACGCTGTCTCCGCTGTTGAAGCGCCTTGAGCAGAGCGGGCTGATCGTGCGCACCCGCGACCCCAAGGACGAGCGGCAGGTGATCGTGACGCTGACGGCTGAGGGCGACGCGATGCGCTCGCAGGTGGATGACATCATGGGAGAGATCGGCCAGGCGATCGGCTGCACGCTCGAAGAGATGGCCGACATTCGCGAGAAGCTGCAGGGCCTGCGCGGCAACCTGACCGAGATGCGGTAGCCGCCCCATTCCATCGCTCAGTCGACAAGCGGGTTGACTCCGAGGGATAGTTTGCGAATTTTAAGGCCGCGACGCCTGTTCGCGCAGTTCAGTCGGGAGGAATTGCGAGATGTCATGCCCAAACCACGCACCATGTGCCTCACACCCGATCTTGTCCAACTCTGCTATCGCGAAGAGGTCGATCCCGGCCCGGATCCGCGTCGCACGACGCTGACGGACGACGATTTCGCCTCGCTCACCGCGCGGCTGACGGAAGAGAGTGGCGACGAACCGCTCTGGGTCTTCGCCTACGGCTCGCTGATCTGGAAACCGGAATTCGAGTTCGTCGACCAGAGCCGCGCGACGGCTCTCGGCTGGCACCGCTCGTTCTGTCTGGAGATCAAGAGCTGGCGCGGTTCGCCCGAGCAGGCCGGGCTGATGATGGCGCTCGATCGCGGCGGACAATGCGATGGCATGATGTACCGGCTACCCAAGGGAGACCGCGCGGCGCAGATTTCCCGGCTGCTGCGCCGCGAGATCAGCGACCGCGAGCACATCGACACCATCCGCTGGCTGCCGGTGAAGACGCCCGAGGGCCGGGCCCGGGCGCTGGGTTTCTGGATCGGGCCGACAGGCAACCGCATCTATCGCAAGCAGCCCCTGCCCCTGGTGGCCGCCACGCTGGCGCGCGCCTGCGGTTATGTCGGCTCCTGCGCCGAGTATCTCTACAACACCGTCACGCATCTGGAGAATTTCGGCATCCACGACCGAAACCTCTGGCGCCTGCAGGAGCTCGTCGCCGCCGAGATCCGCCAGATCCATGGGATCGCGGAGCCGACGGCATAGAGGCTTGCCGTAACCCGTCGATGGTAGCTTTACGACCCGGCCTCGCGCAGTGATTTCATCATTTCCCGCAGGCCCCGGCTCAGATGCTTGTCGCGGCGCACGACCATTCCGAGCTTGCGCACCAGCGGCGGATTGACGGGTGCTGTTTCGAGGAAGCCGGCGCGGTCGCGCTTCAGCGCCAGTCCGGGCAGGACCGACCAGCCGAGGCCGGCCGCCACCAGCTCCTTGATGGCCTCGACGCTGCCGAACTCCATGACAGGACGGGCGACCAGACCGGCCTGCCCCATCCATTCATCGATGGTCCGCCTCGTGTTGCCGCCGTCATAGAGCAGCAGCGGCTTGGCGTTGACGAAGGCCGCGTCCGGGCCGCCATCCGGGATGGCCGAGCCGCGCGGCGCGACCACCATCAGTTCGTCATCATAGAAGGCCTCGACCTCGAAAGAGCGGCCGGGCGCCGGCAGCGTGACGACCGCGACGTCGAGCGCATTGGTCTCGAGATCGCGCAGGATATCGTCGGTGTTGCCGATGCGGACGGTGATTTCGAGCCCGGGCATTTTCTTCCTAGCGCGCGAGATTGCCAGCGGCAGCAGATGGATGGAAGCCGTGGCGCCGCTGCCGATGCGCACACGGCCGCTCTCGCCATTCCTGTGCGGCGTCATCGCCTCCTCGGCATCGGCCAGTTCCCGCATGATCCGCCGCGCATGGTCGAGAAACTCAAGACCGGCCGCCGTCGGCTGCGCGCGGCGCCCGACGCGCTCGATCAGGCGCACGCCGAGGCGTTGTTCCAGGAGCTTGATCTGCAGGCTGACCGCCGGCTGGGTCACACCCGCCTTGTCGGCGGCGGCGGTGAAGCTTCCGAGTTCGGCGATGTGAATGAAGGTCTGCAGCTGGTCGAAGCCGAACGCCATGCGAAGTTTCTCTTATGGTTTGCATAAGATGCATAAGCTTCATTGCAGGATATATCCAGCGCATTGTCGGGAGAGGCCAATACGGAGACAGAAGAGATGGCGACCGACACATCGGACGAAAGAGCAAGCCAACCGCGCGTGGCGGGATTGTTGGCGACGCTTGCGGAGGCGGCGCGAAACCTCATGGAAAGCATCGAGACACGCTGCCGGAAGCGACGCGGCAGGGCGGCGCTCAGCGAACTCAGCGATGACGAACTCAAGGATATCGGCGTGTCACGCTCGGACGCGATGACGGAGGCGGCGAGATCGGCATTCTGGGGATAAGGAGTGCTTGGCGCGCACAGCCAAGGAGCCTTGGGGCCGGCGCGAAAAGTCTCTCCCCTGATCGGGGAGAGACGAAGACATAGCTTACTGCTTGACGACGATCGGCGCCTTGGTCGGCACGCGGTCGTAGAGGTCGATGATGTCCTGGTTCAGCAGGCGCACGCAGCCCGACGATACGGCTTTGCCGATCGAGCGCCAGTCCGGATTGCCGTGCAGGCGGTAGAGCGTGTCCTGGCCGCCGGAGAAGATGTAGAGCGCGCGGGCGCCGAGCGGGTTCTTCAGACCCGGCTCCATGCCGCCGTTCTCGATCGAGTATTTCACGAGTTCCGGCTGACGGGCGACCATCTCATTCGGTGGCTTCCAGCGCGGCCACTTCTGACGCCACTGGATGACGCCATCGCCCTGCCAGGCGAAGCCTTCGCGACCGATACCCACGCCGTAGCGCATCGCGGTCCCGCCCGGCTGGACGAGATAGAGGAAGCGCGAGGGGGTATCGACGACGATGGTGCCGGGGCGCTCGCCGGTCGGATCGATGACCTGCTGGCGATAGTAGCGCGGATCGATCTGCTGGTAGGGAACCGGCGGGATGAGGAAGCCGCCATCCTCGACCGGGCCGTACATGACAGCGAGCTCGGCATCGGTGGGCGCCGGCGTCGTCTGGAAGGCACGGATCGGATTCGGGAATGCCATTGGCTGGCCGTACGACGGGCTCGTGCCCGAGGTGGAGGCACACCCTGCCAGCGCCGATGCCGCGGTTACCGCTGAAAGCGATAGAAAGTTGCGGCGGGATATGGATTTGTCAAAGCTCATAACGAGGGTCAATTTTCCTTAAGCGCGGAAACGGCGAACGTCGTTTCCTGGAGGGTTGTTCAACGCTAGTCACAATTCAAGGAATCTATCCCGTTATGCTAAATAAACCAGAACCTCACGAAGACGTGTGCCCGCTTGCGGCGACGTTCTCACGCCGCCTGTTGCGCGGCTACATCACCACGATCTCGGACTTGGCCGAAACGCGGTCGTAGAGATCGATGACGTCCTGGTTCATCATGCGCACGCAGCCCGACGAGGTGGACTTGCCGATCGACTCCCAATCGGGCGTTCCGTGGATTCGGTAGAGCGTATCCTCGCCATTCTTGAAGATATACATGGCGCGCGCGCCGAGCGGATTTCCAAGACCGGGGTTCATGCCGCCGTTTGCCGCCGAAAACGAGCGGACATCGGGCTGGCGCTTGACCATTTCATCGGGCGGCGTCCAGCGCGGCCATTTCTGCTTCCACTGGATGACGCCACGGCCAGACCAGGCATAGCCTTCGCGGCCGAGACCGACACCATAGCGCATGGCCTTGCCACCCGGCTCGATGAAATAGAGGTGCTTGGTCTTGGTGTTGACGACGATGGTGCCTGGCTTTTCAGTCGAGGGGTAATCGACCTCCTGGCGCATATATACAGGATCGACGCGGCTGACGGGAATGGCAGGCAGCGTAAAGTCGTTGTCCCTGACCTCGCCATACATCGCGGCGCTGACGGGATTGATCAACGGCATGCCGTAGGTGCGCATCTGGGTGGCACCGGGGATGCCGTAGGTCTGGTTGTAGATCGTCGCCGGGACGCCGGGGCGCTGCGGAATCGGCGCATTGACCGGGCGGACGCGATCGGGATCGATGCCCGGCGGCTTGTAGAAGACAGGATAGGTTTCCTGCACGAAACGGGCCGGATCGGTGGCGCCGGTATCGGGCACGAGAATGTTGCAGCCGCCAAGCGACAGGGCCGCCAACACAAGCCCCGACATGGCCGACAACCGGCTTAGACCCTTCATGAAACCACCCTCATCGATAACAGCGACATTTATAGCTGCCGCGAGGATGGCATGCGCGGCTGGCGCGAAGCTTTCGGCCAGCGCTAACACACTGATGCGATCAGGCCGCCACGCCGTGGAAGAAGCGGATGCTCTGCTCGATTTCCTCGGGCAAGGCGGAGGTGTGGCCGCCCTTGGCCGTATCCGTCTCGATGCGAACGCCGCCGGAGCGCGCGCGGCTGGCAAGCAGGCCGGCGCGGTCGTTGAAATGCGATTCGTCCGTGCCGTGGACGACGCGCACCGGGCACTTGAAGCTCTGGGCGTAGCACAGCGCCGTGCGCACCTCGAACTCGTGGGCGTTGTCGTCGTCGAAGCGGATATCCTGCGGATAGCGATTGAAGAAGCGGAAGGCGTCGGGATTGCCGGAGATCGGGGCTGCGGCGCGGAACTTGTGGGTTGACATCGAGGCGAGCATGGTGAGCGTGCCGCCGATGCTGTGGCCGGCGATGAAAAGCCGGTTCGCATCGACACCCGGCAGATGCGCCAGGCGGTCTGCGGCGGAGAGCACGTCGTCCACCTCGTCATAGAAGCCTGAGAAATTGCCCGCCTGGCCGTTTTCGCCGCGCACCGACGGCATCAGCACCACGAAGCCGGCGTCGATATAGGGGCCCATCAGGTTCCAGTGGCCGACGCCCATGGCATTGCCGCCATGCAGGAAGAGAATGCCGGGCTTGGCCTTGCGCTCGCGCTTATACTTCGAAACCCAGGCAACCAGCTCCAGTTCGCCGCCATAGCCGGAGCGATAGAAAATCTTCTCGGCGTTGGCGGGTGCATCGAGCGGCTCGTACTTGTCGGGCGCCGGGCCCTTTTCGAGCAGCCGCGTGCGGAAGCGCTTGCGCACCTTGGCGTAATCGCGGGTGATCAGGCGCGGCTCGGGCGGAACGTCGAAGGCATTGGCGACACCTGGAAGAGCCGGAAGAACAAGGGCGCCGGCGAGCCCGCCAAGAAGCAGGCGGCGCTGGCGCGAAAAGGAATGGTCGTTGTCTGATGTCATCTCACTCTTCCGTCTTCCCCGGCATGATAGATGCTTGCACCCTCGGCGCATCAACGCCAAGACACATTGTGTTGAGGATGCACAGTCGGATGTATTTTGCATCAGGAAAATGCGGGATGAGGAGAGATCATCGAGAAAACGGTGACTTGAGGGCTATCCTACCCCGCCTTCGCGTCAATCATCGCCACCAGCGTCGTCAGCCGGTCGGCCTCGTAGGACGGCTTGTCCTGGCGCAGGCGCGAGATGCGGGGGAAGCGCATGGCGACGCCTGACTTGTGGCGGTTGGAACGGTTGATGCCTTCGAAGGCGACTTCCACCACGAAGCCGAAATCCCTGTCGGCGCGCACGGCCCGCACCGGGCCGAAGCGTTCGGTGGTGTTGTTGCGCACGAACTTGTCGAGGATCTCAAGCTCGGCGTCGGTGAAGCCGAAATAGGCCTTGCCGACGGGCACAAGCTGCTCGCCATCGGGCGTTTCGGCCCAGACGCCGAAGGTGAAATCGGAATAATAGCTTGAGCGCTTTCCATGGCCGCGCTGGGCATACATCAGCACGGCGTCGACATTATAGGGGTTGCGCTTCCACTTGAACCACGGCCCCTTCAGCCGTCCGGCCTGATAGACGCTGTCGCGGCGCTTGATCATCACGCCTTCGATGACGGGATCGGGCGGGGTCGAGCGCAGGTCGTCGAGTTCCTCCCAGGAGGAGAAATCTACCAGCGCGGAGAGATCGAAGCGTTCGTGCGGCGCTTGCTCGACGATTTCGCTCAAGCGCGCGCGGCGTTCCAGATAGGTCCTGGCGCGCACGTCCTCCTCGCCGTCGAACAACAGGTCGTAAGCCCTTATGAAGGCGGGGTAATCGTCCTGCATCTTCTGCGTCACGGTCTTGCGGTTGAGGCGCTGCTGCAGGTCGGAGAAGGTGCGGGTCGGGCTGTTGGAGCGGGCGGTGCCGCCGACCAGAAGCTCGCCGTCGATGACGCCGTCGAAGCTGATGGAATCCACGATATCGGGAAAGGCGGCGGAGATGTCGTCGCCGGAGCGGGAGTAGATCTTTCTCGTATCGCCGGCGCGCGACAGCTGCACGCGGATGCCGTCCCATTTCCATTCGGCTGCGTAGTCGGCCGGGTCGAGCTGCGTGAGATCGCCCTCTTCCACCGGGTTCGCCAGCATCACCGAATGGAAGATCGCCGGCGTCGCCAGCACCGGCTTGCCGCCCTTGCCCTCCAGCCAGGCAAACAGGCTCTCATAGGGCGGCTGCAGGCCGTGCCACAATGTTTCGATCTCGGTCACATCGGGTTCACCGAGATCGGCCAGCGCCTGCTTGGCAAGCCTCGCGGAGACGCCGATGCGCAGCGCGCCGGTCGCGAGCTTGATGAAGGCGAAGCGGCCGGAGGCGTCGAGGCGGTCGAGCAGGTCGCGGACATAGCCGCGCACCTCCGTGCGGCCGAGCGAGTTCATCTCAGCCACCACCTCGCCCAGCCTCGGTTGCGCCAGCGCCGAGCGCTCTATGTCGCGCTCATTGTCCCAGACAAGCGAGATGGTTTCGGCGAGATCGCCGACATAGTCGTAGGAGTAACGGAAAAGGACGTCGTCGATGCGCTCCAGCGCCAGTTCGCGCAGCATGGCGGGCTTGACGTTGCGGACATCGAGGGTGCCGGCGATGGCCGCGAGGCCGTAGCCGCGGTCGGGGTCGGGCGTGTCGCGGAAGTAGTCCGTCAGCAGCTTGAGCTTGCCGTTGCGGGATGGTGTCAGGACCAGGCGGTCCAGGAGGTCGGCGAAGGCTTTCATGGGTGGCCTCCGCTTGTTTTCTCGGAGGCGTTGGTGGGTGGGATACCCCCCTCTGTCCTGCCGGACATCTCCCCCACAAGGGGGGAGATCGATTCGTGGCGAGATTTGCGCCAACCAATGAAGGTGGAGCGAGCGGGTACGCCCAGCCGATCTCCCCACCTGTGGGGGAGATGCCCGGCAGGGCAGAGGGGGGTATCACGGGCGCCAAGCGTATCGACCGCGCAAGAGCTAACCATGCCCATCACTCCGCCTCATCCTCATACCCCACAAGATGCAGCGGCTTGGCCTTGATGCCCTGCAATTCGCACCAGCGCACCAGCGCCTCCTCGCGCCCATGCGTTACCCACACCTCGGCCGGGCGAAGCTCGGAGATCGTGTCGGTCAGCTCCGGCCAGTCGCAATGGTCGGAGATCACGAGCGGCAATTCGACGCCGCCCTGCTTGGCGCGCTGGCGCACCATCATCCAGCCGGAGGCGAAGGCAGGCAGCGGGTCGTTGAAGCGGCGGGCCCAGCGGTCGGCGAAGGCGGATGATGGGCCGACGACGACGGCGCCCTTGAAAGCGGATTTGTCGCGCCCCTCGACGGTTGCCGGGCGCAGCTCGCCGAGGTCGATCCCTTGTGAGACGTAGTAGTCGCAGAGCCGCTCCATGGCGCCGTGGATATAGATGGGTTCGTCGTAGCCGGTGTCGCGCAAGAGGCGGATGACGCGTTGCGCCTTGCCGAGCGCGTAGGCGCCGATCATGTGGGTGCGCTCGGGGAACTGGCGGAGCGACGCATAGAGCTTGGCCATTTCGCCCGCGGGATCCGGGTGATGGAACACGGGCAGGCCGAAGGTCGCCTCGGTGATGAAGACGTCGCAGGCAACCGGCTCATAGGGCGCGCAGGTCGGGTCGGGGCGGCGCTTGTAATCGCCCGACACGACGATGCGGGTGGCGTCCTTCTCGATGGCGATCTGGGCGGAGCCGAGCACATGGCCGGCCGGATGAAAGCTCACCTTGACGCCGTTGACGACGATTTCTTCGCCGAAGGCGGCGGCCTGTTCCGAGCCGCAGAAATCCTCGCCGTAGCGGATGCGCATGATGTCGAGCGTCTGGCGGGTGGCGAGCACATGGCCGTGGCCGGAACGGGCGTGGTCGGAATGGCCATGCGTGATCAGCGCGCGCTCGACGGGCCTGACCGGATCGACATAAAATCGGCCCACCGGGCAATAGAGCCCCTCAGGCGCAGGATAAAGCAGCGCGTCAAATCTCATCGCCATAGAGATAGCGGCAAATGGCGGAAGAACCAGAGGGGATGGCGGGATCGGGGGCCCTTTGACGCCACCCTGCCCCGCCCTCTCACGCTATCGCCTCAGAAACGCGGGAATTTCCTCGGCCGGCAGCGGCCTGGAGAAGCGGTAGCCTTGCGCCTCCTCGCACTTGGCGAAGCGCAGGAACTCGCGCTGCTCGTCGGTCTCCACGCCTTCGGCAACGGCGGTCAGCTTCAGCGTCTGCGCCAGCGAGATGACGGCGAGGCCGATGGCGACGGCGGTCTTGTCGGATGGCAGCGCTTCGATCAGCGAGCGGTCCATCTTCAGGCGGTCGAAGGGGAAGGTCCTGAGCGAGGCGAGGCTGGAATAGCCGCTGCCGAAATCGTCGATCGAGAAGCGGATGCCGAGCGGGCGCAGCGCGTTCATGGTGGCGCGGGCACGGTCGGCGTCCTGCATCAGCACGCTTTCGGTGAGCTCGAGTTCCAGCCAGTGCGGCGCGAGGCCGAAGCGTTCGACCGCTTCCGTCACATGACGCGCGAAATCCTTGTCGGTGAACTGCCTGGCCGAAACGTTGACCCCGATCCGCAGCGGCGGCAGGCCCATGTCCTGCCAGGCGCGCGCCTGGCGGCAGGCCTCGTTCAGCACCCAAAGGCCGAGCGGAATGACAAGCCCGCTCTCCTCGGCCATCGGAATGAACTCGACCGGCGGGACCATTCCTCGCGTCGGGTGGTTCCAACGCACCAAGGCTTCGAGCCCGGTGACATCAAGCGTCGAGACATCGATCTGCGGCTGATAGTGAAGGATCAGCTGATCGCCGATGATTGCCTGCCTGAGCTCCTCCTGCTCGCTGATCGGCAGGTTGAGATCGGAATCGCGGGCGCTTTGATAGTGCTGCAGCGTGTCGCGTCCAAGCTGCTTGGAGCGGTACATGGCGCTGTCGGCATTTGCCAGAAGCTCTTCGGCGGTGGCGCCATCGCTTGGGAAGGAGGCGACGCCGATGCTGCAGGTCACGTGCAACTGCTTGTCCTGATAGCTTATCGGCTTGCGCACCGCCTTGTGCAGCTCGCGCAGGCGGCGGGTGATGCCGGTGTCGTGACTCGACTGATGCACGAGGACAACCACGAACTCGTCGCCGCCGAGGCGCACGACCATATCGGAGGCGCGCACACCATTGGCCATGCGGGCCGCGACTTCCTTCAAGACTTCGTCGCCTGCCCCGTGTCCAAGGCCATCGTTGATATCCTTGAAATTGTCGAGGTCGATATAGGCAACCGTGACCTTGCGGCCGCTGGAGCGTGCCTGATGCAGGGTCTTGGCCATTCGCTCCTTGAAGAAGGCGCGGTTGGGCAGGCCGGTCAGATCGTCGTGGTGGGCCATGAACTGGATGCGCTCATCGCCACGGCGGCGTTCGATGGCAATGCCGGCGATATGCGTAGCCATGGCGACGAATTCCATCTCGCGCGATGTCGGGCGGCGAACCTCTCTGGAATAGAGCGCGAAGGTGCCGAGCACGTTGTTCTGCGCCGTCATGACAGGCATCGACCAGCAGGAGCGAAAGCCATATTGCTGCGCGACGCCGCGATAATCGTCCCAAAGCGGATCGATCATCATGTCCTCGACCATCACGAATTCGCCGCGCCAGGCCGCCGTGCCACACGAACCGGCATTCGGGCCGATCGTGATGCCATCGATCATCCGGCTGTAGATGCTTGGCAGGCTTGGCGACGAACCGTGATAGAGCCGTCGTCCGTCGCGATCGAGGATGAGAACCGACCCCGAGATACCCTCAATTTCTGCTTCGACCAGGAGAACGAGTGCTTCGAGGATCATTTCGAGCGACTCGTTGCGGGCGATCATTTCCACTATTTGCGCCTGGCTACGGCGAAACTCTTCCTGCCGTTGCCGCTCGGTGATATCGCGGGAAACGCCGATCAGGCCGACAATCTCGCCCTTGTCGTTGCGCAAAGGGAGCTTTGAGGTGAGCCGGCATGTGACGAGTTCGCTCGATGCCGAACGGACAATCTCCTCGACATCGAGCCGCCGCTCGCCTGTCGCCATGATCTCCTGTTCCATCTCGAAAAGGCCGCGCGCGGTCTGGAAGTCGAGGAAATCAAAATCGCGCTTGCCGGTGAGATCCTCGGGGTCGTCAACGCCGAAGAAGCGCGCGACCGTGGCATTGGCGAAAACGAAGCGGCTGGCACGATCCTTGACGTAGAAGAAATCGGGCAGCTCGTGGATGATCGCCTTCAGCCCCAGATCTTCGATGCCCGCGGCCATGCCATGACGGCTGGAGACAATGAGCGCTTCGGCGGCGGCGGCAATCCGTTTCGAGTCGATCTCAGTCACATCGGCATCGCGGCGGCCGGCACTCAAGTCATTCATTGCTAGTCTCCAGAGTGGCAGCAACGGCAGCCACACCATCAAACACAGTCATACACATAGTAAATCCGGATATGCTTCCGGATTACCCGGCCACATTCAAATAAAAAGGTGAATCATACACCAACACCAACGCACGAATCCCATGACTAATAAATAATAAGCCAATCAACTTCCGGTGTGTCAAAACGATACTATCGCCACGGCACGATTCCTGCATGGCAGCGCGCATGAACAAATCGCCGCTCATTTCGTCCCTGCCCCTGGCGTCCCGCCGCAACCTCCTGCGCCTTGCCGCCTGCTCCACCGTTGCGCTTCTCGCGCCACCCGTCTTCGCGGCGAGCCGGCAGCCGGATCTGCGCGGGTCGATCGACGAGGTGAAATACAAAGCCGCACCCGATCCCGGCGATCGCAAGAGCAGCAGCCTGCAGAAGATGATCGACGACGCGTCGGCGGAGAATGTCCCGGTGTTCCTACCGCCCGGTGTCTACAAGGTGTCGAACCTGACCTTGCCCGACAATACGCGCATCACCGGCGTGCCCGGCGCATCGCGGATCGTCTATACCGGCGACGGACGGCTGTTTACCGCCGAAAACGTCAAGCGCATAGAGCTTTCCAACATCGTGATCGACGGGCAGAACCGCTGGCTCGGTGACGATGCATCCGCGTTGGTTCAGTTCACCGGCGTTGACGACGTCGTGATCGACAATTGCGAGATTTCGGGGAGCCGCAAGCATGGACTGCACCTGGAGCGCTGCGGCGGGCGAATCGAACGGAGCCGCATATCGGGCGCCGCGCAATCCGGGCTATACGCGGTGGAGTCCTCGGGCCTCTCGGTGACCAATAACGAAGTGTTCGATTGCGGCAATGGCGGCATCCTGATCCATCGTTGGAAAAAGGCGGCCGATGACAGCATCGTCAGCGGCAACCGGATCTACAGGATCGGCGCGACCGATGGCGGCACGGGGCAGAACGGCAACGGCATCAACCTGTTTCGCGCCGACAATGTCATGGTGAGTAACAACCACATCTCCGACTGCGCCTTCACCGCGATCCGCGCCAACTCGGCCTCCGACGTGCAGATCACGGGCAACCAGTGCCGGCGCTCGGGCGAGACCGCGATCTATGTCGAATTCGAATTCGAGGGGGCGGTGGTTGCCAACAACATGATCGATGGCGCCGCCAACGGCATCTCGATCGCCAATTTCGACAAGGGCGGCAGGCTCGCCAGCGTCACCGGCAACGTCGTGCGCAATCTGAAGCTCGACGGCCCCTACAAGTCGGATGTGAGCTTCGGCATCGGCATTGCCGCCGAGGCCGACGCGCTGGTTTCGAACAACATCATCGAGGGTGCGCCAAGATGGGGCATGCAGCTCGGCTGGGGTCCCTACATGCGCAATCTGGTGGTGACAGGCAATGTGGTGCGCAAGGCGCCGGTCGGCTGCGCGGTTTCCGTCGTCGATGGGGCGGGAACGGCCGTCATTACCGACAACGTGTTTCAGGATATGGCCGAGGGCGCGGTGGTCGGGTTCGAATGGGACAAGAAGATGTCGGGAGAACTGGCGGATGGCGCCAGGAGCTACGCGCATCTGACGGTCGAGCGCAATCGCGTGTCTTAGAGCATGTCGCGCAAAAGTGTGCAGCGGTTTTGCGCGACATGCGACGAGCTTTAATCCACCATCAAAAGCTTTGATTGACCCATCAGCCTTGGAAGCTTCCGCTTGATCGCCCTAGCCTTTAGGCTCGCCGCAGATTTGAAGAGGGGCACATCATCATGCTGACAATCTACGGCGTTTATCGCTCGCGCGCCTCGCGCGTCTACTGGATGGCGGAAGAGCTCGGGCTGGAGTTCAAATCCGTCCCCGTGCTGCAGGCGCGGCGCCTCGACAACCCACTGGCGTCGGATGCGCCGGTCAATACGCTGTCGCCTGATTTTGCCGCCATCAATCCGATGGCCATGATCCCGGCCATCAAGGACGGCGATCTCGTCATGCACGAGTCGCTGGCGATCACGCTCTATCTCGCCCGCAAGCACGGCGGCTCGCTCGCCGGCCAAAGTGTGGAAGAAGATGGCCTTTTGACCATGTGGACGATGTGGGCGGCGACCGAGGTCGAAATCCACACGATCAAGCTGGTGATGACCTACGACAACGAAAAGGAAGACACCGAGGAAGGCCGGGCGACCATCGCAGTGGCCAGCCGCTCGCTGAAGCGGCCGCTGGCGATGCTCGAAAAGCATCTTGGCACGGCCGACTATCTCGTCGGCAACCGCTTCACCGCCGCCGACCTCAACCTCGCCGAAGTGCTGCGCTATGCCCAGTCGGAGCAGGCGTTGTTTGATGCGCATCCCAAGGTCGATGCCTGGATCAAGCGCTGCCAGGCCCGCCCGGCCTATATCGCCATGCAGGCGGCACGCTCCAAAGAGGCGGTGTGATCAGATAAAGAGCTTCAAGGTCTCGGCCATTTCGGCGCGGATCCAGGCCTTGAAGTCCCTGACTTTCTTCGGTTCGCGCACCCCGTGCGCGGTCACGAAATAGTGGCCGAAGCCGGTTCTGGCGCGAATGCCGAAGGGCGCGACCAGCTGGCCCTGCTGCAGCGCATAGCCGGCCAGCGTCTGCCAGGCGAGCATCACCCCCTGCCCGGCGATGGCGGCATCGAGGCACAGCGAGGCGTCGTTGAAGACGTGGCGGGTTTCGAGCGCCGCACCCTCAAGCCCCGCCGCGCGCATCCAGACGTCCCAGCCAAACATCGCGCGGCCGTCGATGATCGCGGGCAACGCCAGAAGGTCGGCGGGCTCGCGCAAGCGCTCGGCCATTGAAGGCGTGCAGACCGGGAACACCTCCTGCTCCAGCAACAGCTCCGCCTTCACATCCGGCCAGCGACCATCGCCGACACGGATGCCGATATCGACATCGCAGAGGGCCGGATCGACCAGCTTCATGGTCGCGTCCATGCGCAGGTTGATGTCGGGGTGGTGCTCGGCGAAACGATCGAGGCGATAGACCAGCCAGCGCGCTGCGAAAACCGGCGCCACCGAGATCGTGAGGATGCTGTCGTCGCGGCGTTGCGCAAGTGCCACTGCCCGAGACAGATGCGCGAAGCCTTCATTGAGTGCCGCCAGCAGCGGTGCGCCCGCCTCGGTCGCCAGCATGCCCTTGGGCGTGCGCTCGAAGATCGTTCGATCAAGCTGCGCCTCGGCCTTGATCACCTGCTGGCTGACGGCGCCGATGGACACACCAAGCTCCTCGGCCGCCGCCTGCAGAGAGCCCAGCCGTCCGACCGCTTCCAGCGCGCGCAGGCCGTTCAGATGTACCGAGTTCAGATGTACCGAGTTCAGATTTTTCATATAGATTTTCTATATCAGAATTCCGTTATTCTCAATTGAAACCCTCCCCGTTTCGGGAGGATATTGCCTCGCATCACGCATGCATCTTTCGCCTGACAAGCACCCACTCACCGCAGGCAGCGACCGAGAAAGCGAGGCATCCGATGCAATGGCTAAAGTTTTTCTTGAACGAAGAGACCGCCGAACCGTCTTATGGGGCAGACCCGGCAGGCGATCCGCTCTCCCATCCCGATCTCGCGCGGATGTCGCTGACGGAGTTGGCGGACCTGCCGCTTGAGCGTTGCGAGCAGCCCAGCCACAGCCGTGACCAGCCCGAACTGGCGCTCTGCGCATAGGCTCCGGAATCTGATAGGCTCTCCCCGGACGAGCACCGGGAGTTGACGCATGGCTGAGGATATCGACGCGATCTTCAAGCGGCTGCTGCGGCTTGTGGCCGAGGCGAAACTGCCCGGCGTCGAGGAAGGCACGTCCTACGGCAACCATGCGCTGAAGGTCGGGGGCAAGTCCTTCGTGGCCGTGAAGAATAACGAGACGATCGTGATCTCGATCTCGCTCGACGAGAAGGAGGCGCTGCTTTCGATGGCGCCCGAGATCTATTTCCAGACACCGCATTATGTCGGCTGGCAGTATCTGCCCGTGCGCATCGACGTCATCGGCGATGCGGAACTGACGGATCGGCTGATCGGCGCGTGGCGATTGCGCGCGCCGAAGAAGCTTTCGGCAAATTACCAGAGGTGAAGCGGCTTACGCCTTCTCGCGGGCGAGCGCACGCTGCACGGCGGGGCGCTCCAGCATGCGGGCGTAGTGGTTGGCCACCTTCGGGAAGCGCACCGGGTCGACATCGTCGCTCGGCAGCCAGCCGGTCATGACGAAGAGATAGGGATCGGCGACGGAGTAGCCCTCGCCCATCACCCAGGGGCCGGCGAACATGCCGTCTTCGATCAGCGCGAAGCTCTCCGCCATCGTCTGCGGCACCTTTGCCTTCATCGCCTCATGCGCAGCAACGTCATCGGCCCAGCGGCTGGCGCGGCGGCCGTGTGCGTGGTTCACATGCACCGTCGAGCAGATATAGCTGTTGAAGGCCTCCATTCGGGCGAATTCGAAGGGGTCGTCGAGCGGCGCGAGGCCGGCCGCCGGCGCGATGGCGGCGATATAGGCCAGGATCGCCGGCGTTTCGGTGAGCACGCCCTTTTCGGTCGCAAGTGCCGGGACGCGGCCCTTGGGATTGATCTTGAGGTAGGCCTCGGAGCGTTGTTCGCCATTGGCGGTATCGACCCGCTTCGCCTCGAAGGGAAGGCCCGATTCCTCAAGCGCGATGAGGCTGGCGCGGGAACATGTGCCGGGCGCGAAATACAATGTCAGCATGACGACTCCTGTTTTTCAGGAGAGCATAGAGCGCGCGCGGGGGATTGCGAGCGAGAAAGAGAGACCGCATGCGCGGCCTCCCCGATTTGTCTCTGACGTAGCTTCAAGCGGCCTTGGCGCAGCCCGGCACGTCTTCCAATTTGTACCAGACGGGAATGCCGCGCTCTCTTGCGATGCGGACATCGTTGTCGGCACCCTTGGATTCCCCTTCCAGCCGCAGCACGCCTTCGCACAGTTGCAGCAGGCGGCCCGCGACCGGGTGGAATATGCGCTCGTAGAGATCATCGCCCACGCTTTTGCCGCCGGCGGCATGCCAGACCGGCAGGGCGACCCATTCGCCGATCATCGGCACATGGCCGGCTTCGAACAAAGCGTGCGACGGCGCTTCCAGCCGCTGCAGGTTGGCCGCCATCTTCGCCGGATCGTCACCGGTTCCCGAACGATAGGGGCCTGCAATCAAGATCAACATGTCTCTTCTCCTCAACTCCCGGCTTCATGCACGGGATTGCGTGAAAATGCATGATATTTCTTGATTGTCGAATCATTTCGTGCAAACTCAGGAAAATTCATTCAACTTCGTGAGCCTTATGCTGACCTCCCAACGCAAGACACTGATCCTCGACCTGCTGCGCCGCGACGGCCAGGTGATTGCCAAGCGGGTGGCAGAGGACCTATCGGTGTCTGAAGACACGATCCGTCGCGACCTTCGCGAGATGGCGGCCGAGGGGCTCTTGAAGCGCGTGCACGGCGGCGCGATGCCGCTTTCGCCGGAGCTGCCCGATTTTACGACCCGCAAGGATGTGTCGCGGGACGCCAAGCAGCGGCTTGCAGCAAAAGCGATCGGGCTGATCAAGCCGGGCCAGATGGTGTTTCTCGACGGCGGCACGACCACGGCGGAGATCGCCCGGCAACTGCCGCGCGGGCTTGCGGTCACCATCGTTACTCACAGCCCGACGATCGCCGCCGAGCTCGAGCATCATCCGAGCGCCGAAGTGATCCTGATCGGCGGCAAGCTCTACAAGCATTCGATGGTGGCTGTCGGCGCCATCGCGATGGCCGCGATATCGCAGCTGCGGCCGGACCTGTTCTTCCTCGGGGTGACGGCCGCGCATCCCGTGCATGGGCTGTCGACGGGGGATTTCGAGGAGGCCGCGATCAAGCGGCATATCGCCGGCTGCGCGATCGAGACCCACGTGCCGCTGACGGCGGACAAGCTCGACTGCGCCTCCGCCTGCGAGGTGCTGCCGGTTGCTTCGGTTTCGGGATTGATCGTGCCTGACGATATCGACGACGCGCAGCTTGCGCCCTATCGCAGCCTTAACGGCGCGATCCTTTCAGCATGAAGGGCGTCATCAGGCGGGCACGGAGGTCTGCGAGGTGCGGGCCGAACAGGCTGGCCGCGAGTGCTGCAGAGAAGACGGCAAGGGCCAGATAGGCCAGCCTATCATCCAATGCGCCAAGCGTGAGTGCCATCTCCAGCTTCGGCTGCCAGGTGGCCAGCAGCACCGAGAGCGCGGGCATGTCGAGCAGCCGGCCCGGCATCCACGCGAAGGTGGGTGTCTGCGCGAATCCAATCATGGCGCCATACAGGGCCGATAGCCGGATCGCGACGCGCAGCCAGCGCCAGGGGCCGAGCGGCCTGCCCCCTCCATCCTCGAACGACCAGCCGATATAGGTGCAGAACACCACGAGGAAGGGGAAGGCCACCGGCAGGCTCTGCATGACCATTTCCGAGTTCAACTGGCCGGTCCAGACATTGGCGAGCAGAAGCGGAAAAGGCGCCGAGGCACTGAAGAGGACGAGCACGAAGAGGCACCAGAGCCAGTTCATGCCGATGTGGTGGATGCGGGCAAAGGTGACGACGAGGATGATGCCGCCGGCGATGTAATAGCCGACCGGCTTGATCGTGCCGGTCATCATGAGGATCAGCGGGCCGCAGGAGCCGGCGACCCTTGCGCAGCTCGATGTCGCGACCGTTGCCCAAGTGACGTAATCGAAGCTCATGGCAAAGAACAGGAAGACCGCCAGAGCGATCAGCATCCACCAGAGATAGCGGCCTGCAAACATATCCTGCCCTCATGGCAATCGATGTACTGCGCCAAGAGTAGCTTAACCGGATAAAAGCGCACGCGCCGTCATCCGGTTCAGTTTCGCATATATTAGAATTGGCTATCTTTGATATTCAGAATGTATCGTTCCGGCACGCTTTAATCAGAGAGTACCGCCGCCGCGCGAATGTCGCCGACGTGAATACCATTCCAGTTGTGCATGCTTGAAGTCGCGAGATCGGCCAGACCGACGCCGATGGCGCTATCCTTGTCGAAGAAGCGGGCGAGTGCCGCGGCAACCATGCTTTCGGCGGCGCGGGCATGACCGTCGTCGCATTTAACGGCGATCGAGATGCCCTGATCGGGAATGGCGGCGCAGAAGACGCCCTCGGCCCCGGTCTTCGCGAAGATGCGGCCGGGCTCCAACTGCATAAGCTTCGTGCAGAAGCGGCCGGTGCCGGCGACATAGAAGGGCTCGGCCATGCAGGCATCAAACAGCCGGCGCGAGGCTTTGGCGCGCAATGGCTCGAGGCCGTTGCCGGTCGCCATCTTGGCGAAGCCATGCGCCAGCCCCTTCAGCGGCACGGCGTAAGTCGGGATCGAGCAGCCGTCGGTGCCGCAATTGTCATGGCCGAGCACGGCGCCGGTCAGGCTTTCCATGGTGGCGCGGATTTCGCGCTGCAGCGGGTGGTCGTAGCCGACATAGCCCTTGGGATCGACGCCCTGGTGGACACAGGTGCAGACGAAGCCGGAATGCTTGCCGGAGCAATTGTTGTGCAGCGCCGTCGGCTTCTCCATCGTGCGGGCCTGGTGGATCAGCACCTTCTGGCTCGACGACCAGTGGCCGCCGCATTCGAGCGTTTCGACATCGCGGCCGGCGCGCGCCAGCATAGAGGCTGCGACCGCAACATGCTCGTCCTCGCCATTATGCGAGGAGCAGGCGAGCGCCAGCTCCTTGTCGCCGAAACCGTAGGCATCGGCAGCGCCGCTTTCGACCAGCGGCAGCGCCTGCATCGCCTTGCAGGCCGAACGCGGAAAGGTGGGCGCCTCGACATCACCCAGCGAGAAGACGACCTCGCCATCGCCATCGACCGCGATGACGGCGCCGCGATGCCGGCTTTCGACGCGCGCGCCGCGGGTGACTTCAACGGTGACGGGATTGGTCATGGGCTTATCCTGATATTCTGAACAGGCTGTCACGCATAAATGATGGGCGCGATAAAGCAATCGGGTTCATGTTGAAAAAGAGCGGCGCAATTGCGCCATCTTGCTCGTCACATCCTTGGCCGCAACCGCACGTCAGCAAAGGTCCCCGGCGTTTCATGCGTCATCTCAAACGGCTCCTTCTTCTCATCCTCGTCGTCTATCTGCTGCCGGCCCTGGCGTCGGCCGGGTGGTGGTCCCTGCAAAATCATCCGAACTCGTGGCGGGAGGCCGAATGGGGCACATCGGGCGTGCTGCCGAAGGCCGATGCCAGCGGCGACGCCAAGATCTACATCATGTCGGCAAGCACCGGCGGGCTGAAGGGCGCGGTCGCCAGCCACTCGTGGATCGTCACGAAGGCCAAGGGCGACGCGACCTACAATCGCTACGACAAGGTCGGCTGGGGCTCGCCGATCCGCCGCAACAACTATGTCGCGGACGCCTACTGGTATTCCAACAGACCTCATATCGTGAAGGAAATCTCGGGCGACGAGGCCCAGAGGCTCATCCCCGCCGTCGAGGCGGCGATCCAGTCCTATCCCTATGCCGGCGTCGGCGACTACCGGATCTATCCGGGCCCGAATTCCAACAGCTTCGTCGCGCATGTGCTGCGCACGGTGCCCGATCTCGACGCGGTGCTGCCGCCCGATGCGGTCGGGCGCGACTACCTCAGCGACGGGCGGATGTTTGCGATCGATGCCGACGGGCGCGACATGCATGCGACGCTCTACGGCCTGATCGGCATCGCCGCCGGCCAGCGCAGCGGCTTCGAAGTGCACTTCATGGGCCTGGTCGCCGGCATAGACGTCGCCAATCCCGGAGTGAAGATCCCGGCGATCGGGCGGATCGGGCTTTAGCGGGCTACCCCGCACTAATCCGATACGCACAACGCCGCGCGCCGTGGAGTATGTGTTCCTCGCGCTCGACGTCCGCGCCGAGGATGCTGCGGAAGGTTTCGAGTTCGGAGCGGCAGAAGCCGGCGCAGGCGGTGGCGGCGGCGCAGATGGGGCAGTGGTTTTCGATCAGGAGCAGCGAGCCATCCTCTTCCTGCCAGCTGTCGGCCATGTAGCCTTCTTCGGTGCGGATGCCGGCGAGCTGGCGGACGCGGGTGGGGAGATCCTTGGCGGTGATCTCGCTGCGGTAGCGCGCCAGCGTCTCAGTCTCGCGGGCGGCGATGACGGTGTCGAGCGCCTGGGGGCCGAGGCTCTCCACCATGGTTGCGAGAAGCGTCGCGGTCAGTTCGGCATGGCGGTCGGGGAAGCGGGCGTTGCCTGATTGCGTCAGGTGCCAGAGCTGACGGGGGCGGCCCCTGCCCGGCGCGGGCTCGGACACGGGCTCGACCAGTCCCTCCTCGGCCATCTTCGCCAACTGCTGGCGGGCGGCCTCGCCGGAGATGGACAGCGCCTCGCCTATGGCCGATAGGAGTTGCGGCCCTTCGGTCTTGAGCAGCATCAGGATACGGTTGGCTGATGATTGTCGCATAGGCTGATATTTTTCCAAGCTTGTTCTTGCTTTAATAGCGCGGCTGTGTATTTTTTCCAAGCTATAACTTGTAAAAAACTTCCCAAAAGCTTTCCAGGAAACATTCAAGGCATTCCGCATGAGCAGCATCGACGACGTCGCGACGGAGCGCTCCTCCGTCTTCCAACTCTTTTCCAGACCGGTTTTGGCAGCCACGCTGATGCTCGGCGGCGGCGTGACGCTCTATGCGGTCGAGGCCTATATCATGGCGACCATCGCGCCATCGATCGTGCGCGATATCGGCGGGCTGGAACTGCTCTCCTGGGTCACCACGCTGTTCGTCGCGGCTGCCGTGCTCGGATCGATCTTCGTCGCCATGCGGCCGCGCGGCATCGGCCTGCGCACGGTCTACGTGGCCGGCGCGCTGATGTTTGCGGCCGGCAGCCTGATCTGCGCGCTGGCGCCCTCGATGCAGGTGATCCTGGCCGGACGCGCGGTGCAGGGATTTGGAGCCGGCGCGCTGGGCGGGCTTGCCTATGCATTCATCCGCTTTGCCTATCCCGAGCACCTGTGGCGCAAGGCCTCGACGCTCTATGCGGCGATCTGGGGCGTGGCGACGCTGCTCGGCCCAAGCCTCGGCGGGCTGTTCTCCGATGGCAGCACGTGGCGCCACGCCTTCATGCTGCTTGTTCCCGTGAGCGTGCTCATGGCTATCCTTGCGCCCGTGCTGCTGCCGTCGGCGCATGACGACCGGGCTCCCGGGCGCACGCCGATCACGCAGATCGCGCTGCTCCTGACTGCCGTGCTTCTGGTCAGCATCGCCGGCACGATCGAGGCGACGCAATCGAAAGCGCTGCTGGTCGCGGCATCGCTCATCGCCGTGGTCGCCATGCTCGGCATTGAGCGGCGAAGCGAGAACCGCCTGCTGCCGACAGGCGCCGTGGCCCTCAGCATGCCGATTTCCCGCGTCTACCTGATGATGTTTCTGCTGATCCTGGTGCTGACCAGCGACATCTACATCCCCTATTTCCTGCAATCCCTGCACAATGTCAGCCCGCTGGAATCGGGATACCTCACGGCGCTCGTCGCGCTCGGCTGGACGGTGGCAGCGTTTCTCAGCGCCTCGTTCTCCGGCCGCCGCGCCGGCCGCGCGATCGTTATCGGCTGCGTGATCGAGACGGTTGCGGTCGCGGCGCTGGCGATCTTCCTGGCACGCGACAATCAGGCAGGCAACATCGCGTTGCTCGCGCCGGCCGTCGTCTTCATGTTCCTCATGGGGTTCGGGGTCGGGCTCGGCTGGGCGCATCTGGTGACCAAGGTGCTGCGCCTCGTCGCGACATCGGAGCAGGACAAGGCCTCGGCGGCGATCACCACCGTGCAATCGCTCGGAAGCGCATTCGGGGCAGCCTTCGCGGGCGTCATCGTCAACAGCACCGGCCTGCTTGCGCCAGGCGGCGTTGCCGGCGGCATATCCGCGGCGCATTGGCTGTTCGTGCTGATGGCGCTGCCGGGGATCGTGACGATCCTGATCTCGCTGTCGATCCAGAAGTCCGGCAACGAGACGCAAGCGACGGCAACGGCGTGATCGTCAGACGCGTAGCATGATCTTGCCGATATGGCTGCTCGATTCCATCAGCTTGTGGGCTTCGACGACATCCTCGAAAGCGAAGGTCTTGTGGATCACGGGGGCAAGCTTGCCCTCGTCGAGCAGCGGCCAGACCTGCGACAGGAGATCGTCGCGGATGGCGCGCTTTTCTTCCGGCGTGCGCGGGCGCAGCGTCGAGCCCGTCACCGTCAGCCGCTTGACCATGATCGGCGCGAGGTTGGCCGTTTCGGCAACCGCGCCACCGAGGAAGGCGATGATCGAGAGGCAGCCGTCCTTCGCCAGCGAGGCAAGGTTCTTTTCGAAATAGGCGGCGCCGATCATATCGAGGATCATGTCGACGCCCTGGCCGGTCTCGGCCTTGATCACCTCGGCGAAATCCTCGGTCTTGTAGTTGATGGCGCGCTTCGCCCCGAGCTTGACGCAGGCGTCGCATTTTTCCTGCGAACCCGCAGTCGCGTAGACCTCGGCGCCGAAGGCGCGGGCAAGCTGGATCGCGGTGGTGCCGATGCCGCTCGTGCCGCCGTGGATGAGCACCTTCTCCCCCTCGGTCAGCCCCGCCATCTGGAACATGTTGGCCCAGACCGTGAAGTAGTTTTCAGGAAGTGCCGCCGCCTGGACGGCATCGTAGCCTTTTGGGAAGCGCAGTGCCTGGCCCGAGGGAATGAGGCAATACTCGGCATAGGCGCCGCCGTTGGTGAGGCCGCAGACCTTGTCGCCGACAGCATAGCCGCTGACGCCGGGGCCGATCGCTACCACTTCACCCGCGATTTCAAGGCCGAGGATCGGGCTTGCATCCTTCGGCGGCGGATAGGTTCCCTGGCGCTGCGCGACATCGGGGCGGTTGACGCCGATCGCCTGGGTGCGCACGAGGATCTGCCCCTCGCCCGCCACGGGCAACGGCCCGCTCGAAATGGTCATCACGTCAGGGGCGCCGAAGCGGGGCAAATCGACAAAACGCATAAGCGCAGGCAAAGACATCACCGGTCTCCTCATTCGGATAGCAGTGAGATAGTTCAGCAACGCGGCGTTGAGAAGGGCGGAAACGCCGGAGCGTCAATTCGCCTCGCCCAGCCGATGGAAGACCAGGCCTTCCGCGCTTTCCTTCGCCAATGCCTTGATATGGGCGATGGCGGCGGAGACGCGGCTGATGTCGTCGATGACAAGACCCTTGGGAAGCTCCAGAACGCCGATCGAGCAGCGCATCAGCGGAAAGAAGGCTTCGACGCCGGCGCGGTCGTGGCCGCGGATGCGGCCGGCGGCGCGGTCGATCTCGGAATAGAGATCCTGGGCATCGTCATGGAAATCACCGATCAGACGATCGAGGATTTCCGTCAGCTCCTCCTTGGTCCAGCCCTGCACGCCGATGAAGAAATCATCGCCGCCGACATGGCCGAGGAAGTGGCGCTCGGCGAAGAAGTAGCGCCGCATCAGGGCTGCGAAGAGCGAGATCGCGTGGTCGCCGAGGTGGAAGCCATAGGCATCGTTGAAGGGCTTGAAGTTGTCGAAGTCGCAATAGCAGAAGTGGCGGGTCTCGTCGCTGTCGCGGCTCGCCTCGCGCATGAAATCGCGGATGGCGTGGTTGCCGGGAATGCCGGTCAGCGGGTTCTGGTCCTGCGCGGTCTTGAGCTTCTTCTCGTTCATCACCTTGATGAGCGAGGCGGCCGAGACGACGCCGGCATAGCGCATGTTTTCCGTCAACAGCAGACAGTTGGCGCCTTCCATGTTGGCGAAGATCGTCATCAGCTGCTCGGCATCGGAATCCAACCCGACGATCGGCGCCATTTCGACAAAATGCGAGATGGTGCGCTCATACATCTTGTTCTTCAGCAGATCGCGACCGAAGGGGTGGTAGATGTATTCCTTCAGGTGGCGCTCATGCAGGATGCCGCGCGGCTCGCCATTGGCGTTGAGAACCGGGAAGAAGGCATTCTGCGGATGGCGGCGGAAGACCTCGAAGACGCTGTCGATCGTGGCGTTCTCATAGACCGTCGGCAGCACTTCGATCTGCTTGCGGATGAGGATTTCGTCGAGCGACTGGTTGTTGCGCTTGCTCTTGCCGAGTTCCTGAAGATGCGGGAAAGACGGCACCAGCTCGGAGACATGCGTGGTCGGGCGCGAGATGAACCAGCCCTGCACGAGGTCCACACCATATTCGCGGCAGGTGATGAACTCGGCTTCGGTCTCGATGCCCTCGGCAATGACGCGGGTGCCAAGCACATGGGCGATGTGCACGATGTTCTTCAACAGGTGGCGCTTGCGCGCGCTGCCATCGATATCGGCGATAAAATAGCGGTCGATCTTCAGGTAATCCACCGGATGATCGCAGAGCAGCTTCATCTCGCCATGGCCGACGCCGAAATCGTCGATCGCCAGCTTGAAGCCGCGCTTGCGCAGCAGCGAGACGAGCGCGGCGAATTCGGGAACCGAGGTGTTGTCGAAGCGCTCGGAGAACTCGAAGCAGATCGAGGATGGCGGGATATTGGCGAGCTTCAGATGCTGCAGCAGGTTTTCCACCAGCTGCTCGCCATGCGGAATGAGGCGGACATCGAGATTGAGGAACAGCGTCGCGGTGGCGAAGTTCGGTAGCGACGCGAACTTGGCGAGCGCGCGGCTCGCCACCATCTGCTCGAGCTGCAGCAGCTGATCGCCGCGCTGGGCCTCGTCCAGAATTTCGAGCGGGGAATTGAAGCCGAGGCGCTCCTGGCCGCGCATCAGCGATTCATAGCCGAAGGCGACACCGGTGCTGGCTTCGACGATCGGCTGGAAGGCGTTTTCGATAACGAGTTTTGCGAGGGTAATGATTTGATCGCTGGTGTAGCGACGAATAAGGGCGGGCTCTACGGTGGCAGCCAACGACATGCCATTCTCCACTATACGGCATTCATATTATTATTTTTCGCGCGGAGACTAGGGGCGAAGCGTCAACGAACACTTTCCCCAATGTGAAGGTTTTGTGAAAACTGGCGTTTTATCAAATGCATGCAGCAACCGCCGCACGAGGCGGCGGCTGTAGGTGTGCCCGCCTTCAGGCGGTGCGGCGATGCTCGTGGTCGGCGAACATGTCGGCGACGCATCTGGCATCGGCGGGGGCGCAATCGCGCGCTTTCGGCAGGCCATCGACCTTGCGGGCGGCATCCCACAGCCGGAGCGCTTCGCGCACCACTTCGCTGCTGGAAACATAAGTGCCATCGTCGATCGCCGCGCGGATATCGGCCGCCTGCAGCGGAGAGATGGAAACGGTTACCATCGGCATGACATCACTCCCATTGCCTCGTGGTCTCCCATCGCCTCGTCGGGCAGACGCCTGCCCGGTCGAGGAACGGATACACACTCGCTTCGGCCGCCCTTCCGGTAGCGGATGCTGGGCCATGAACAGCGTCGCTTTCACACGTTTGCGACCTCTGCCATGAGGTTAATTTTAGTCTTCACTCACATTCTTGTCAAAAAAGAAACAGTGCGTGATGAACAGGCTGTGAATAGCGGGCACAATCAGCGGCGGATGGCGAGGCCGAAAGCGAGCATCGACCAACCCTGCAGCAGCAGGTCGCAGGCAAGGAACAGGCCGAGGATCCACAGGCTGTTGACCGGCCAGCCGAGCACGATGACGAAGCCCGCCAGCGCCGTGATCAGACCGCTCAAAAGCACCCAGCCCCAGCCTCTCGACGGGCGCATGCGCCAGCCGACGAAGACGCGGAAGATGCCCGCCACCAGCAAGGCCATGGCCAGAAACAGCGTGAGCGCCGCAGATGCCAGAATGGGATTCATGAAGGCGAAGACACCGGCCAGCACATAGAGCACACCGCTCAGCGCCCAGAAGAGCAACTGCTCCCACTCGCGCACCTGAAAGGCATGGGCGAGATAGACGATGCCGCCGACCAGCATGAGCAGGCCGACATAGTAGACGGAAACGACGGTGGCCAAAAAGACGTTGGCGGCGGCGATGGCGCCGAAGACGATCAGCAGTGCGCCAAGGACCACGAACCAGACCCATTTCGACCGCAGCGCGGAGGACGAAGGCATTTCATTGGACATGTCTGTCATCATGCACCTCCCGGTTGTTCATTGAGTATGGCGCAGAAACGGCGGATGGAAAGAGATATCTTACGGAAAAGGCGATAAGATTTTTATTGATTGATCAGTCAATCAAAATTACGCTGGCCGTATTGCAGGAGAAAGACCGTGCCGAAAGTCGGAATGGAACCGATGCGCCGCAAGGCGCTCGTCGATGCAGCGCTGCGCGTGATCGGGGATCACGGCTCGCTCAGCGTCACCATGTCCGAAATCGCCAAGCAGGCCGGCGTTTCACCGGCGCTCGCGCACCACTATTTCGGCAGCAAGGAACAGCTGCTGATCGAGACGATCCGCTCGCTTCTAAAGCAGTTGCGCGACGACGCGGTGACGGCGCTGAAGGCGGCCGCCACGCCGCGCGCGCGGCTTTCGGCGGTGATCCGCGTCAGTTTCCACGCCGACCAGTTCGCGCCGCAGACGATCGCCGCCTGGCTTGCCTTTTACGCCGAGGCACAACGTTCGGAAGAGACGCGCCGCTTTCTCGTCATCTATGCGAGGCGCCTGCGCTCCAACCTCGTCGCCAATCTGAAGCCGCTCTGCCCCTTAGATGTCGCGGAACATATCGCCGAAGGCGTGGCCGCGATGATCGACGGGCTCTACATCCGCCAGAGTCTCGGCTCGACGCGTGTTGGCGCCGAGGCGTCGATCGCGCTGACGGAGGATTATGTGACGATACAGCTAAGAGGGACGGCGCGATGACCGCATCGATGCCCTCCCCCACTCTGCCGCAGCCAACCGCTAAAAGGATAGACCCATGAGAGCCCAGCCCACAGCATCGCACTTCATCGATGGCGAATATGTCGAGGACGATGCAGGCACCGTGATCGAAAGCCTTTATCCGGCAACCGGCGAAGTCATCGCGCGGCTTTACGCGGCAACGCCAGCCATCGTCGAAAAGGCGATCGCCGCTGCCAAGCGCGCGCAGCCGGAATGGGCGGCGATGAGCCCGACGGCGCGTGGCCGCATCCTGAAGCGGGCCGCCGACATCATGCGCGAGCGCAACCGCGAGCTCTCGGAACTCGAAACGCTCGACACCGGCAAGCCGATCCAGGAAACCATCGTCGCCGACCCGACCTCCGGCGCCGACAGCTTCGAGTTCTTCGGCGGCGTGATCGCGGCGGCCCTCAATGGCTCCTACATCCCGCTCGGCGGCGATTTCGCCTACACCAAGCGCGTGCCGCTCGGCGTCTGCGTCGGTATCGGCGCCTGGAACTATCCGCAGCAGATCGCCTGCTGGAAGGCAGCACCTGCGCTTGCCGCCGGCAACGCCATGGTGTTCAAGCCGTCCGAAAACACACCGCTCGGTGCACTGAAGATCGCCGAGATCTTGATCGAGGCCGGCCTGCCCAAGGGGCTCTTCAACGTCATCCAGGGTGACCGCGATACCGGCCCGCTGCTCGTCAACCATCCCGATGTCGCCAAGGTGTCGCTGACGGGTTCCGTGCCGACCGGCCGCAAGGTGGCGGCAGCGGCTGCCGGCAATCTCAAGCATGTGACGATGGAACTCGGCGGGAAATCGCCGCTGATCGTATTCGACGACGCCGATATCGACAGCGCGGTGGGCGGCGCCATGCTCGGCAATTTCTATTCGACCGGCCAGGTCTGCTCCAACGGCACCCGCGTCTTCGTGCAGAAGGACATCAAGAGCGAGTTCCTGAAGCGGCTGAAGGCGCGCACCGAGGCGATGGTGATCGGCGACCCCATGAACGAGGCGACGCAGGTCGGCCCGATGGTCTCCTGGGCGCAGCGCGAGAAGGTTCTGGAATACATCGAGAAGGGCAAGGCCGAGGGTGCGACGCTTGTGGTCGGTGGCGGCATTCCAAACAATGTCTCGGGCGAAGGCTATTACGTGCAACCGACGGTGTTTGCCGACGTGACCGACGAGATGACGATCGCCCGGGAGGAGATCTTCGGGCCTGTCATGTGCGTGCTCGATTTCGAGGACGAGGCCGAAGTCATAGCGCGCGGCAACGCCACCGAATTCGGCCTGGCGGCCGGCGTCTTCACCTCCGACATGAGCCGCGCCCACCGGGTGGTCGATATGCTCGAGGCCGGCACGCTGTGGATCAACACCTACAACCTCTGCCCGGTCGAAATCCCCTTCGGCGGCTCCAAGCAATCCGGCTTCGGCCGCGAGAACTCGATTGCCGCGCTGGAGCATTATTCGGAGCTGAAGACGGTTTATGTCGGCATGGGGCCGGTTCAGGCGCCTTATTGATATGAGCTCAGCCGACAACGAGATCGTCGAGATCGACATTCAGGGCCGACGCGATGCGCTTCAGCACATCGACGGAGCCCGTCTTCTTGCCGGTCTCGATTTCGGTGAACTCCGCTTCGGAGAGCCCGGCCGCCTGCGCGAGTTCCGCCGGCGTCATCTTGCGGTAGGTGCGATAGGAGCGGATGCGGCTGTCGCTCTCCAGCAGTTCATAGACAAATTCCGCTGGCCAAGTTTCCTCGCCGGCGGCAATGCGTGCCATTACCCTGGTCGCCATCAAACCATCGACCAGATCTTCGTAGTCTTCCTCAAGCAGCAAAACGTAATTCTTGCCGTCGATCTTGAGCTTTTGAACGTCAAATTTCGTGAAGAGGTTATCGTCATCGTCGCGGTCACCATCGACAGCCAATTTGTGCGCTTTGGTCATGCCGCGTTACTCCTTATAAATGCCGCCACGGGGGCCGACGTTGATGACCAGGACAAGCCCCGTCTGCTCGTCGATGATGACGCGGTCATTGCCGACACGTATGCGAACGAGATCCGTTCCGACAAGCTTTTTCACATCCACCGTCTCTCCGCGAGCGAAGGCGTGGACCTTTGCCTTGATCGCGGCCTGACGCTTGGGCTGCATCCGCTCCAAGCTTCTCTGCGCAAGTTTAGAGTAGATCACAGGTTTCATCCTAGCAACATAAACCAGAGCGCTGCACAAATCAATTAGGGGTTGCAAATCCATGCAGGCAGATTTCGTCATCATCGGTTCCGGCTCGGCGGGCTCGGCGCTTGCCTACAGGCTGTCGGAAGACGGCCGGAACAGCGTTATCGTCATCGAGGCGGGCGGGTCGGATTTCGGGCCGTTTATCCAGATGCCGGCGGCTCTGGCCTGGCCGATGAGCATGAAGCGCTACAACTGGGGCTATCTTTCCGAGCCTGAGCCGAACCTCAACAACCGGCGCATCACCGCGCCGCGCGGCAAGGTGATCGGCGGGTCGTCGTCGATCAACGGCATGGTCTATGTGCGCGGGCATGCGGAGGATTACAACCGCTGGGAGGCGCTCGGCGCCAATGGCTGGGCCTATGCCGACGTACTCCCCTATTTCAAGCGGATGGAGCACAGCCATGGCGGCGAAGAGGGATGGCGCGGCACGGACGGGCCGCTGCATGTGCAGCGCGGCGGCATTCGCAACCCGCTGTTTCACGCCTTCATCGAAGCCGGCAAGCAGGCGGGCTTCGAGGCGACCGACGACTATAACGGCTCGAAGCAGGAAGGCTTCGGGCTGATGGAGCAGACGATCTTTCAGGGGCGCCGGTGGTCGGCGGCGAGCGCCTATCTGAAGCCGGCGCTGAAGCGGGCGAATGTCGATCTCGTCTATGGCCTTGCCCGCAAGGTGGTAATCGAAAACGGCCGGGCCGTTGGCGTCGAGATCGAGCGTGGCGGCAAGGTCGAGGTCGTCAAGGCGAACCGCGAGGTGATTGTCTCGGCTTCCTCGTTCAACTCGCCGAAGCTCTTGATGCTCTCGGGCATCGGCCCGGCGGCGCATTTGAAGGAGATGGGGATCGAGGTGAAGGCGGACCGGCCTGGTGTTGGCGCCAACCTGCAGGACCATATGGAATTCTATTTCCAGCAGGTTTCGACCAAGCCGGTGTCGCTTTACTCGTGGCTGCCCTGGTTCTGGCAGGGCGTTGCCGGTGCGCAGTGGATGTTCACCAAGTCGGGGCTCGGGACCTCCAACCAGTTCGAGGCCTGCGCCTTCCTGCGCTCGGCGCCGGGTGTCAAGCAGCCGGATATCCAGTATCACTTCCTGCCGGTCGCGATCAGCTATGATGGCAAGGCGGCGGCCAAGAGCCACGGCTTCCAGGTGCATGTCGGCTATAACCTGTCGAAATCGCGCGGGAACGTGACGCTTTCCTCCGCCGACCCGAAGGCCGATCCCTTGATCCGCTTCAACTATATGAGCCACCCAGAGGATTGGGAGAAGTTCCGCCACTGCGTGCGGCTGACCCGCGAGATTTTCGGCCAGCAGGCTTTCGACCAGTATCGCGGCTCCGAGATCCAGCCAGGCGAGAGCGTTCAGACCGACGATCAGATCGACGCCTTCCTGCGCGAGCATCTGGAAAGCGCCTACCACCCCTGCGGTACCTGCAAGATGGGCGCTAAGGATGACCCGATGGCGGTGGTCGATCCGGAGACGCGGGTCATCGGCGTGGATGGCCTGCGCGTCGCCGATAGTTCGATCTTCCCGCATGTTACCTATGGCAACCTGAACGGCCCGTCGATCATGACCGGCGAGAAGGCCGCCGATCACATTCTCGGCAAGCAGCCGCTGCCGCGCTCCAACCAGGAGCCTTGGATCAATCCGCGTTGGGAAGTGAGTGATCGGTAGGGGATCAGTGGTAATCGTCTTCGCGCTGGTGGCGGACGGCTGCAATCGTCACCATCTCGCTACTTATCGAGAACAGCACGACGTAGCCAGTTGAACCGAAAGGAACGACAAGTTCTCTCAGAAAGGCATCTTTGCCTCGCGCCTTACGGCAACTGAAAGGAAAAACCTCAAGTAGCTTCATCGACTTCAGAAGAGTTTCATACGACCGATCGGCGGATTCCAAATCCCACTCGATCAGGTAGTCGTAAAGCCGATCCATGTCCGCCAACGCCTCGTCGGTGAAACGGATTTGGTATTTCATACCCGTCGCGCGGCCCGCGCGGCGTCAAGCTTCGACTTCAGCATTGTCAAAACATCATCCGCGCTGTGATAGACGCCGGTTCTTTCTGCTTTCGCCAGTGAAGCAAGACCACGCGCAATGAACTCTTCATGCGTGCGGCGATATTCTATCTGCGCCCGCACTGAATTCTCGACGAACGCGGATAACGTTTCGCCTTCCTCAAGCACGCTTTCAGCGGCGGCACGCAGCTCTGGATCGACACGCAGAGACGGTAGCGTTGCGGATTTCATGACGGACCTCGCGCGTTGCAATTGCGACGCATCATACGGCAGTGGACCACAAGTGACAAGCTACGGCTTAACTCGGCGACCAGCCGACCGTCAGACGAAAATAGGAGATCCGCAACCTCGCCCGCATATTCGCCAGGGCTTGCAAACGCCGGCCACGGGGCAGATAAGACCGGTGCCCCCTCTCCCGTCCCCACGCCCCAAGTGACCGACATGCCCCCTCTCTATCGCAAATCCAAGCTGCTCCGTCGTTCGCGCGTGTTTCGGGGCTCGTTCTCGCTCTGGCGTCCGCGTCTGGTGTTCTGGTGCGGGGCGCTGGCGATCGGGTTGATCAGCGTCGCCTTCGCGGAGCTTGCCGACATGGCGCAGAAGGCATTCGCGGCGGTGACGACGTCAAGCCAGTGGTCATTCCTGCTGCCGCTGATCATCACGCCGGCCGGCTTCGTGCTGTCGGCCTATCTCGCGGCGAAGCTGTTTCCGAATTCGCAGGGGAGCGGCATTCCGCAGGCGATCGCGGCGCGACACCTGCATGACGAGGCTGACCGCACACGGCTGCTGTCGCTCCGGATTGCCGGCGGCAAGATCCTGCTCACCGTGCTCGGCCTCTTCTCCGGCGCATCGATCGGCCGCGAGGGGCCGACGGTGCAGGTGGGCGCGTCGATCATGCTGGCGGTCGCGCGCTTTGGCGGCATGGCGCAGGCGCGCGGGCTGATCCTGGCGGGCTCGGCCGCCGGCATCGCTGCCGCCTTCAACACGCCGCTTGCCGGCATCGTCTTTGCGATCGAAGAGATGAGCCGGACCTATGAATCGCGCTCGAACGGGCTTGTTCTGACCGCCGTGATCCTCTCCGGTCTCGCCGCGCTCGGGCTGTCGGGCAGCTACAACTATTTCGGCTCCACCTCGGTGGCACCGATGCATATGGCCGATTGGGGCCTCGTCATCATATGCGGCGTCGGTGGCGGGGCGCTTGGGGCCGGCTTCAGCGGCCTTGCGCTCAATGTTGGTCAGCGCGTGCGCCGCTGGGCGCAGCCGCAGCCCTTGAAGCGCATGCTCTTTCTCGCGGGCGGCTGCGGTCTCGCGATCGCCGTCATCGGCATCGCATCAGGCGGCAACACGTTCGGCACGGGTTACGAGCAGGCGCGGGGTGCCGTCGAGGGACATGCGCTGCCGCTGTTCTTCTTCGCGGAGAAGCTGCTCGCCAGCTTCCTGTCGATGATTTCAGGCATTCCCGGCGGCATCTTCGCGCCGTCGCTTGCCGTCGGCGCCGGTTTCGGCAGCACGGTCGGCTCGCTGATCGGCAGCAGCATCGCGCTGGCCGCAATCCTTGGTATGGCTGGCTATTTCGCCGGTGTCGTGCAGGCACCGATGACGGCCTTCGTGATCATCCTGGAGATGACCGGCGACCATGAGGCGGTGATCCCGATCATGGCTGTGTCGATGATCGGCTATGTGACGTCGCGCTTCCTGTCGCGGGAGCCGCTCTATCACGGCCTGTCGCGCGTGTTCATCGCAGCCACGATCCGGGCGCGGCGCGCGGCGGAGAAGGCGTCACATCAGGAAGAGCCGGCCCACTGAGGCCTGCGTTGCGCGCTAGGCCAGCATCCGCGTGACTTCGGCACCGCGCGGCGCCACCGCGTCGGCGATGGTGGTGGAGAACAGCACCTTGCGGGTGGCGTCTGCCACCTTGGCGAAGACGTGGCGGATTTCGCAGTTCTGCTCGTCGTCGCAATCGTCGCACTTGCGGTAGGCGGTGATCGACAGGCAGGGCAGCGGGGCGATCGGGCCGTCGATGATGCGCAGCACTTCACCGAAAGTGATCATGTCGGCCGGCTTCAGGAGCAGATAGCCGCCCTGCTTGCCGCGGCGGCTGACGACGATGCCCTGATGCTTGAGGTCGAGAAGGATCTGCTCAAGGAACTTCTTCGGGATCTTCTGCTGCGCCGCGATATCGGAGATCATCACAGGTTCGCCGTCATCGGCCTCGGCCAGAACGGTGAGCGCCCTAAGCGCGTATTTCGCCTTCTGCGTAATCATTTTCAGCCATCGACACACAAGCGGCGGACACTAATTGCGCCCGGCGGAACTCTTCTTTTTCTTTCTATCTCACGCGCTGGATGAACATAGTTTGAACAAGCGCGCAAACCCCCTGAGAAACAGGCTTTTCAGCCTTGTTTTCAATCTCAAATCAGCAATCTCGAATTTAACCGAAAAAGCGACCCTCCAAGCATCAAATCACATTTCCGATTGACAGGCGACGTGTAACCCTACTAAATCAATAGAGATTAAGGTGCGACGCTGGCCATCCATGCCGGCGCGGCTGCTTTTCTGCATCGCAGCGGCCGGGGAGAGATATTTGCTCCATTCCAGCCTGCTTTCGAAATGCCTGTTTCTGTCCTCTCCATCCCCAAGCTGCGATACTCCTGTCAACATCTAGGACAGGATTCCCATGACTGTTGCTCATACAATCGAAGAAGCGGAAACGCTGAACACGAAGCTTGGAAGCCTATCGCTGGCCGAACGCCTGTCGTTCGTCGCCGGCCTCGGCGGGCGGGTGGTGTTCACGACGTCGCTTGGTATCGAAGACCAGGTCATTACCGCCGAGATCGGCAATCACCGACTGCCGATCGACGTCGTGACGCTGCAGACCGGCCGCCTCTTTGCCGAGACGCTCAACCTGATCGACGAAACGGAAAAGCAGTACGACATCCACATCAGCCGCTACGAGCCCGAGCAGGCGGATATCGACGCCTATGCGGCGCAATACGGCCTCAATGGTTTCTACGAGAGCGTCGAAGCCCGGCATGCCTGTTGTGGCGTGCGCAAGCTGAAGCCGCTTGCGCGCGCGCTCAATGGGGCAACCATCTGGATCACCGGCCTGCGCCGCGGCCAATCGGCCAATCGCTCCGAAACGCCGTTCGCCGAATATGACGCCGATCGCCATCTCCTGAAGGTCAATCCGCTGGCCGATTGGGACATCGACGTCATCAAGGCTTACGTCGCCGACAACAGCGTGCCGATCAACCCGCTGCATGCGCGCGGCTACCCCTCGATCGGCTGCGAGCCGTGTACCCGCGCCATCAAGCCCGGCGAGCCCGAGCGCGCCGGCCGCTGGTGGTGGGAACAGGACCAGACGCGCGAATGCGGCCTGCACGTGGCTGAAGAGGCGTCCGCCATTTCCATCCAACAGTAACCCCTCGGCATCGGGATCAGAGCGCGGCAGCCGCCGGCGCTCCCCGATGCATCGTCTCATTGCATTCCGGGCCAGGCGCCCGCGAATGATCGAAGTCTGGAGTAAGACATGCCCGATAGCCGTCCGGATACGGAACTCAGCAATCCGCAGAGCACCAAGCCGCCGCTCGACCCTCATCTGAAGGCGCTCGAAAACGAATCCATTCATATCTTCCGCGAAGTGGCGGCCGAGTTCGAGCGTCCCGTGATGCTCTACTCGATCGGCAAGGATTCATCCGTGCTGCTGCATCTGGCGCGCAAGGCCTTCTATCCCGGCCGCGTGCCCTTCCCGCTGCTGCACGTCAACACTGGCTGGAAGTTCGCGGAGATGATCACTTTCCGCGACAAAATCGTGAAGGAATATGATCTCGACCTGATCGAGCACATCAATCCGCGCGGTGCAGCCGAAAACATCACGCCGTTTACCTATGGTTCGGCGCGCTACACCGACATCATGAAGACGGAAGCGCTGCGCAATGCGCTCGACGCCGGAAAGTTCGACGCGGCCTTCGGCGGCGCGCGGCGCGACGAGGAAGCATCCCGCGCCAAGGAGCGCATCTACTCCTTCCGCACCCCCGACCACCGCTGGGACCCGCGCAACCAGCGCCCCGAGCTCTGGAACATCTATAACGGCCAGATCCGCAGCGGCGAGAGCGTGCGCGCCTTCCCGCTGTCGAACTGGACCGAGGTCGACATCTGGCGCTACATCCAGGCGGAAAACATTCCGATCGTGCCGCTCTACTTCGCCGCCAAGCGCCCCTATGTCGAGCGCGACGGCATGATGATTTCGGCCTCCGATCCGCGCCTGGAACTGCTGCCCGGCGAAACCAAGCAGGAAGACTTCATCCGCTTCCGCACGCTCGGCTGCTTCCCGCTGACGGGCGCGATCAAGTCCACCGCAACGACGATGGACGACATTATCGCCGAACTTGAAATTGCCACTGTCTCCGAACGCCAGGGCCGCGCCATCGACCGCGACCAGTCCGGCTCCATGGAGAAAAAGAAGCGTGAAGGATATTTCTGAGATGACTGCAGCAGCAACAGCAAGCGCCATCGCCGCCCCCGCCGCCGAGCCCGCCCAGGCCGTGCGCGACACGCGACCGTTGCGCCTCATCACCTGCGGCAGCGTCGATGACGGAAAGTCCACGCTGATCGGCCGCCTGCTCTGGGACACCAAGGCTGTCAAGGAAGACCAGGCAGCGACGCTGCGCCGCGATTCCACCGGCAAGCAGAACGATCTCGGCCTGCCCGACTTCGCGCTGCTTCTCGACGGCCTGCAGGCCGAGCGCGAACAGGGCATCACCATCGACGTCGCCTATCGCTATTTCGCAACCGACAAGCGCTCCTTCATCGTTGCCGACACCCCCGGCCATGAGCAGTACACGCGCAACATGGCGACCGGCGCATCCACGGCCGACCTCGCCATCCTCTTGGTCGACGCCCGCGCCGGCATTCTCGAGCAGACGCGCCGTCACGCGACGATCGCCTCGCTGCTCGGGATCAAGCAGTTCGTGCTCGCCGTCAACAAGATCGACCTCACCAACTACGACCGCGCCGGCTTCGACAAGATCGTCCACGAGTTCCGCGAATTCGCACTGTCTCTCGGCGTCAAGCAGATCACCGCGATCCCGATGTCGGCGCTGAAGGGCGAAAACGTCGTCTATTCCGGCGAGGCTTCGATGCCGTGGTATGCCGGCCCGACGCTGGTGGAAACGCTGGAGCTTGCCACCGTGCGCTCGTCGCAGACGGTCGGCTTCCGTCTCTCCGTGCAGCGCGTGTCGCGTCCTGGCGAGAGCTTCCGCGGCTATCAGGGCACGGTTGCCGGCGGCTCTGTGAAGCCGGGTGACAGCGTGATGATCCTGCCGTCGGGCATGGTCGCCAACGTCACCAAGATCGTCACCTTCGATCTCGTGCGCAACGCCGCGGTCGCGGGCGATGCGATCACGCTGGTGCTCGACCGCCAGGTGGACGTGGCGCGCGGCGACATGATCGTTTCGATCGACAGCCAGCCGCAGGTGGGCCTCTCCTTCGACGCGCAGATCGTCGCCTTGCAGCCCGAAGGCATCGAATCCGGCAAGCGCTACTGGCTGAAGAGCGGCAGCCGCCGCCAGCGCGTTCAGGTCCAGCCTGTCGCGCAGCTGCAGCTGAAGACCGGCACCTGGACCTCGGCCGAGACGCTCTACATGAACGCCATCGGCAAGGTGCACCTGACCTTCGACGAAGCGGCGATCTTCGACCCCTATGAGCAGAACCGCTCGTCGGGCGCCTTCATCCTGATCGATCCGGAGACTAACAATACGGTCGCCGGCGGCATGGTGACGGGCAAGCGCTCGGAGCTCAGCGGCCTGCACAGCGCCGACGGCCGCGTGATCCTGTCACTGCCAGCCGATCTCGCCGACCAGATCATGGCCAGCGAGCTGTTTTCCAGCCGCCGCGACGAAGCGGAGGTGCGCCGGATGACGGCAGCGGAGGCCGCCAACCTCTGGACCAACGCCGGCGGCGACATCTGAGATGACGACATGAGACGGGGCCGATCGGCCCCGTTTTCTTTTGAGGAGGCAAAGGGCATGCGTGGCATCGCAACACCGGCAAGGCCTGTCTCGTCACACAGCGTCGTCGTGCCTGTCACGGCGAGGCGCGCGATGTCCTCGCAGGATTGGAGCCGTCTGCTGCTGCTTGGCGCGCTGTGGGGCGGTTCGTTCTTCAACGGACGGATCGCCGTTGCAGAGATTTCGCCGCTGGCTCTCGTCTTCTACCGGGTATCGATCGCGGCACTGACGCTGCATCTCTGGCTGAAGCTTCGCGGCCTGTCCTTCGCCCCAGTTCTGGCCCAGCCGGCCGGCTTCCTCGGCCTGGCGCTGCTGAACAACGTTATCCCCTTCTCGCTGATATTCGCCGGGCAAACCGAAATCGGCGCCGGGCTCGCCTCGATATTCTATGCGACGACGCCGCTATGGACGATCTTCGTCGCCACCATGCTTGCGAAAGACGAGAGGCTGTCGGTGGCGGCACTCGCTGGCATCGCGCTCGGCATCGCAGGGGCTGCGGTGCTGATCGGCCCCGGCCTCCTCTCCAATCTCGACGGACCGCTATGGGCCAAGCTCGCGGTCATCGGCGCTTCCATCTCCTATGCGTTCGGCGTCGTGCTTGCGAGGCGCTTCCGTGGCATCAGCGCCGAGGTGATCGCCACCGGCCAGCTGACGGTATCGAGCCTGCTGATGCTGCCCGTCGTCGCCGTCTTCTGCGCGCCTGATGACATCATCCCCGTGAGCGGAACGACATGGGTGGCGATCGCGATCCTCGGTCTCCTGTGCACGGCGCTTGCCTTCATCCTCTACTTCAGCCTCATCGCCTCGGCCGGCGCCACCAACGCCTCGCTGGTGACGCTGCTGGTGCCGGTGAGCGCCACGCTCTTGGGCGCGCTCTTCCTCGGCGAGCGGCTGCGGATGTTCGAGCTCACCGGGATGGCGCTGATCATGAGCAGCCTGGTTGTGATCGATGGCCGGGTGTTGCGGCGGCTCATCGGTGGCGGCGAGATACGGAGGATGACGGCGGCGCAGGCGGTGCGGCGCTGGCCTTATGCGGCGAGCGATATTTGACGACAGGCGCTAGCGCGTCGCGCGTTCCATGACGATATCCGTCTGCACGTCATCGCCCACCGTGAACGTCGTACTACCGACCGGCACGAAGCCAACCTTGTTGTAGAAGGCGATGGCGCGGGCGTTCTTTTCGTAGACCGTCAATTGCAGGCGCTCCACGCCGCGCGCCGCACATTCGGACACGACAGCATCGAGCAGGCGGTTGGCGAGGCCCTGGCCGCGCCAGGCGGTGTCGATGTAGATGCGGCTGAGCAGGCTGGCGTCGGACGGGGATGGCGAGACGACGAGATGGGCGTAGCCGGCAAGCGTGTCGCCGTCCGTCGCCAGGAAGACGGCGGCCTCGGGGTCGGCGATCTCGGCGGCCTGGATGTCCGGCCTGAATGCCTTGGTAACGTAGGCCTCGAGATCGGCGGCCGGCGTATCCTCGCCATAGGTGGCGCGGAACAGGTGAGCGGCGAAATGGCTGAGTGCCGCCGCGTCCGCCGCTTCGGCGCGCCTGATCTCGATCGATGCCGTCATCGGTATTGCCTCAGCCTAGAACAGCGGCATGTGCCGGTTGACGTCCTTGTAGAGCAGATAGCGGAAGCGGCCGGGGCCGCCTGCGTAGCAGGCCTGCGGGCAGAAGGCGCGCAGCCACATGTAATCGCCGGCCTCGACCTCGACCCAATCCTTGTTGAGACGATAGACCGCCCTGCCCTCAAGCACATAGAGACCGTGCTCCATCACATGGGTTTCCATGAAGGGAATGACGCCGCCGGGCTCGAGCGTGACGATGGTCACATGCATGTCGTAGCGCAGGTCGGACGGGTCGATGAAGCGGGTGGTCGCCCAGACGTCGTCGGTATCCGGCATCGACTGCGGCGGGTTCTGGTCCTCATGGGTGAAGAGCGCAGGCGGCGGCTCGAGGCCTTCGACCGGCTGGAAGGCCTTGCGGATCCAGTGGAACTTGGCGGCAACGGCCCCCTTGTTCCACAGCGTCCATTTCGAGCCGGCCGGGAGGAAGGCGAAGGAACCGGGGCGCAGCACGTGTGTTGCGCCCTCGTGATCGACGGTGACCTCGCCGTCCACGACGAAGAGCACGCCTTCGGCGCGCTTTTCCGGCTCCGGCCGGTCACTGCCGCCGCCCGGCTGCACTTCCATGATGTATTGCGAGAAGGTCTCGGAGAAACCGGTCATCGGGCGCGAGATCACCCAGGCGCGCGTGCCCTGCCAATGGGGAAGATAGCTGGTGACAATATCGGTCATCACGCTGCGTGGGATGACAGCATAGGCCGTGGTAAACACCGCCTTGCTCGACAAAAGCTCGGTCTGCGGCGGCAGGCCGCCCATGCTGGAATAATAATCTCTGCTCATCGATCCGCTTCTCATGACATTTGTGACATCAAGCTTTAAGCGCGAGATTCCAACGAGGCAATATGCGGATTGGCGGAAGTGTTTTTCTATGGCGGGGATGTTTGGGAGATGGTTGCGGCGATGCCAAACGGTCCGCAATCGGTCCGTTGCGATGGCGCGAGATATTCGGAAAAATCCGGGATCAGGTGGAAAATCCTGCAATGCCGGGATTTTCAGCTGGTCGGAGTGAGAGGATTCGAACCTCCGACCCCCACGTCCCGAACGTGGTGCGCTACCAGACTGCGCTACACTCCGTGACCAGCGGCGCCTCTATAGACCGGCCCAACGGCTTGCGCAAGCACCAAAATCCAAAGCGGGTTGCATTTTTATGACGGCGGCGGCGGCAAGCGCGCCCGGGCTTGCGCGCGAGCAAAAAGCCACACCCGCCGCAAATTTTGCAATCGCGAAAAAGAGCTGATTTTCTTTTGCCGGGTTCCGCGCTAAAGCGCTGTCAGGACAGGCTGAAACGCTGCAGGGGCAGTGATTCCCGCCGCCGAATGCGCGACAAATCCAGGGACGACACCATGAAACTCCGCACTTTCGCAGCCGCAGCGCTGGCCATCACCTTGGCCGGCTGCACGACCATCCCCACGGCCGCCGATCCGATCTCCAGCCGCTGGGTCGGCCAGTCCGCCGGCAAGTTCTTCGCGGCCTTTGGCCCGCCGCTCACCGATGCCGACAATGGCAGCGGCAACGTCTACACCTGGAAGGGCGGCTACAAGACCGTGACCGTTCCGGCAAAGTATGCCGATGGCACTGAGGGCAAGCGCGGCAAGCAGATCTCGCCCGCCCGCAAGCAGTATCTGCGCTGCCAGGTTACCATTACCACCAGCTCGGACTACACGATCCGCAGCATCAAGGTCGCCGGCGACATCCCCGGCGTGAACGGTCCATCCTACTGCGCCGAATTCCTGGCGCCTGCCCAGCCGGCCGCGCAGTAAGGCGCAGCGAGCGCAAGAGACATGAGAGGCGGGACACAGGTTCCGCCTTTTTTGTTTTTGGGGACACGGTTGCCGCCACTCAAACCAAACATGCTTGAAGCGCGATCGCGTTCAGGGATTTACTGGATGAGAAGGATGGCTGGGGCGCCAGGATTCGAACCTGGGAATGCCGGTACCAAAAACCGGTGCCTTACCGCTTGGCGACGCCCCACCAGAGACTGGCAGCGATAAACGCTTGCCAATTGCGTCGCCTGATTAGCAAAGGTCCGTGAACGTCACAATCATTAAGTTTCAGGGCGAGCATATTTCTGTGCGGTCTTTTCTGTGCGCTCTTTTTTGTACGCTTTGGCGGACGGCATGATAGGTCTCTTCTCAGACCATAGCGCTTCGGAGTGACAATGAGCCAGTATCGCGCCCGCCCGCCTGCCCTTGCCACGCTTCTCCTCGACGATGCCGTCGTCAAGATCACGCGTTGGGACTTCGAGCCCGGCGCCGATACCGGCGTGCATACGCATGGGATGGGCTATGTCGTGGTGCCGATGACGGACTGCCAGTTCCTGATCGAGGAAAACGGCGATAGCCGGCGGGTGGATATCGCGGCGGGTGCCGCCTATCGGCGCGACGCGGGGACCGAACACAATGTCGTCAATGCCGGCGACAAGCCGATGTCCTTCATCGAGATCGAGTACAAGTAGGTCGTTACAAGATACGACCGGGTGGACGACCGCAGGAACGACATGGCCAATCCAGACTTCAATCGCGCCTTCGAGCCCGCCTACGGCCAGGCCGTGCCGGTGGCACCCGGCGTTCAGCGGATCACGGTCAACAATCCGAGCGCGTTCACCTTTCACGGCACCAACAGCTATATCGTCGGCGATCGCTCGGTCGCGGTGATCGATCCGGGCCCTGATGACGACGCGCATTTTTCGGCGCTGATGGCAGCGCTTGAGGGGCGCGAGGTCACGCATATCCTCGTCTCCCATACGCATCGCGATCACTCGCCGCTGTCGCGCCGGCTCAAGGAGGCGACGGGGGCTATCGTCGTCGCCGAAGGGCCGCACCGGGCGGCGCGGCCGCTGCATGCGGGGGAGACCAATCCCTTCGCCGAGAGCTCCGACATGGCGTTTCGCCCCGATGTCGAGCTTGCCGACGGCGAAGCGATCGAGGGCGACGGCTGGCGGCTGACGGGCGTGCATACGCCGGGGCACGCTGCCAATCACATGGCGTTCGCGCTTGATGACACCGGCATCCTGTTTTCGGCCGATCATGTCATGGCCTGGGCGACCTCGATCGTCGCGCCGCCGGATGGCTCGATGGCCGATTATATGGCCTCGCTCGACAAGCTGATTGCAAGGCGCGACCGGCTGCTCCTGCCCGGCCATGGCGGCCCGGTGCGCAAGCCGATCTCCTTCATGCGGGCGCTGAAGACGCACAGGCGGATGCGCGAGCGCGCGGTGCTGGGGCGGATCAGGGCCGGCGATACCAATATCCCCGACATGGTAAAGGTGATCTACCGCGACACCGATCCGCGGCTGCACGGTGCGGCGGCCCTTTCCGTGCTGGCGCATATCGAGGATCTGATCGAGCGCGGCGAGATCGAGACCGATGGCTCACCGGCGCTTTTGGGGTCGTATCGGATGGCCGGGAGAGGATGAGCCGATGCGGGCGGACTACAGCTATCGCCAGGATGCGGCCGTTCCCGATTTCCCGACGACAAGGCGCTGATCGTGTTCGATGGCGAATGCGTGTTCTGCTCGGCCTGGGTGCAATTCGCGCTGAAACACGACAAGCGCCAGCGCTACCGCTTTCTTGCCGCGCAGACGCCGCTCGGCGAGGCGCTCTACCGGCACTATGGGCTCAACGAGCGTGACTACGAGACCAACATCCTGATCGAAGGCGGGCGGGCCTTTTTCAAGTCGGACGGCTCGATCCGCATGGTGGCCGGGCTCGGCGCGCCCTGGTCGGCCGTGAGGATACTCCGGCTTTTGCCGCGAAAGCTTGCAGAGCGGCTCTACGAATTCGTGGCGCGCAACCGGCTGAAGATTGCCGGGCGGCGGGCAAGCTGCTTCGTGCCGACGCCGGCACAACGCGATCGCTTTCTCGGATGACAGACAGGGCCGTACAATCCGACCTTATGGATCAGCTGCCGGCGATGCCGAGCAGTTCGGCGTCCAGCGCTTTCAGATAATCCTCGGCGATATCGGCGCTGAAGCCGAGGTCGGAGGGGCCGTAGCGGGAGGCGACGCGGACGTCGACGAAGGTGGTCTCGGCCTCTTCGCGCAGGCGGATGATGACGTCGAAGCGCAGGCCGAGAACCAGCGTGCGGGTTTCGCCCTGCAGCGTCACGCCGTTGGCGCGGCGGATCAGCTGGGCGACGTCGTCGTCATAGGGGCGCGGCGTTGGAACGGGCACGACATCGGGGGCCTCGTCGGGCACGGCGGTGTTGTCGGCGGCTTGGTTCTGGGCTTGGGGCTTGGCCGCCGGTTTATTCTCGGGGTCGCGGGTCGGCACACTGTCGCCTTCGGCGCGCGTTATGCGGATACCATTCAGCTTGGCGACCTTCTTGACAGCCTCAAGCACGCGGTCGATGGCGCCGTCGTAGCGGCGGCCTGTCAGTTCCGGATAGGCTTCCAGCTGCTTCTCGCGATCCTCCGGCGTCACCGGAACCCGCTTCAGCCAGATCTGGTCGGCGCTCGGGGTCTTCAGCCAGTCCGGCACCGAGACGGGGTCGGTGGAGACGTCGTAGATGACGGGCATGGTGAGATAGCGCTCGACCGCCAGCCCGCCGATGACGAGCGGCAATGCCGCGAAGATCAGCGCCTTCAGCGCATCGTGCCCGCCCTCGGCGCCCGTCAGCCAAAGGCTGCGCAGGCCGGCTGCGGCGAGAACCGCGGCCAGGATGCTGAAGCCGGTGGCGACGATCAGGATGAGCACAAGATAGGGCGTGGCGAGGCCGGCGAAGCGGTGACCGATCAGCGCCGCCAGGCACAAGACCAGCGCAAAGGCCGCGAACCGCCTGGAAAAGCGGGCGGCACTGGAAATGGGGCGGTCGAAACGGATTGCCATCAAACTTACCGGTTAGTCGCAAGCGGCGCGTCCCGCATGAACGCGCAAATCGCCCAAGCACTTGTTTAGTGCAAGATTCGCCTAAATTGAAACTGTTGTCTTACGCGAGCGTGTCCAATCCACGATGAAGCCACGTTTTAGACCAGCAAGGCGGGCATGGATTACGTGAGCATTTTCTGATATTGAGTTGATTTCCCGCAGTTGCAGCATGTTCATCGGTCACGGACGAACAGGAGAAAAGCAATGATCGCATCCGAGCTTGCAGTGGAAAGCCCCATGCCGACGCTTGCCGGCGTCGATGCGAGCGATCCGCTTCTGCCGATGGAGCTTCTGGAGCTCGAGCTTTCGCTCGAAAGCTATGATGGCGACAGCGACTTCTGCGATGCAGTGCGCACGGCGGCGGGCAAGAGCGGGGGCGAATTCCTGTTCGATCTGCCTGCCGAAGGACTGATCGACGATTGCAAGCGGATCGCGGTGCTGCGGATCCCGTCCGCTTCCGCCGATATGCGGATCGTGCTGGCGGTGCTCGATCAGAACGGCACCGACATCCGCATGGAGAGCCCGGCGCCGGAGACCGCCCATATCGCGCAGTTCGCCGATGCGTTTATCGAGGTGCTGGAGCGGTTCTAGTCTCGTTTAGTCGCGGCCGGAGGCGGCTTCCGCCAGCGTGCGGAAGGCGAACTTGCGGCCGCATTCGCACTTGATCACACTGGTTTCCTGAAAATTGGTCTGGCGCTGGACGAAAAGCCCGCGCGGCAGCTGGTCGATGTTGAAGCCCGGGTGCTTGCGCTTCGGATCGTCCGTCTCGGAGGCTTCGGCAAAGCCGCTATTGCCGCATTGCGGGCAGGTCAGCTTTTTCGAGAATCGATCACGCAGTGCCATCAGTCGCTTCCATTTCCGTGAGGCGTCTTCTTATAGCGGTTCTCATCCGGGCGAAAGCCGGAACCAAAGCTTGGGGGCATCGTTTTCCCTTGAAAGGAGACAATCATGCCCAATCGCGACCCGATCCCCGTGCCCACGCCAGAGACGCCGCGCGGCCCGACGCCGACACCCGGCATTCCCGACCGCGTGCAGGAAAAGCCGCCGCTGACGCCGGCGCAGGATCCTGGCGACAGCAAGAACCCGAACGACCCGACGCTTGATCCGGCGCTGCTGCCGATCGGCGATCCCGCGGGAGCCGCATGACAAGTTTTGCGGCTGACGGAGTTTTTAGTTGACGGTTAGTCAGGCTTGGCGTCTGCTATTTCAGCAAGATCAATCCGTTGAAGATAAAACCATGCGTATTCTCCCGCTGACGCTCACCATCGCCGCCATTGCGATCGGCCTTTCGGCCTGCCAGACGATGACGCCGGAAGAACGGCGCGCGGCCGATGAGCGGCAATGCATGAGCTATGGCTTCAAGCGCGGTACCGAAGGCTTCGCCACCTGCCTGCAACGCATCGATCTCAATCGACAGGCGCAGGCGCGGGCCGACAGCGCTTACGCGATGTCTGATATGTCGTGGCGCATGGGCGGCCCCTATTACGGCGGCCCCTACTACCGCTGGTAAGCTTTACAGCGACCTCTCCTTGATGGCAGCCTGCGCTGCCGCCAATCTGGCGATCGGCACGCGGAAGGGCGAGCAGGAGACGTAGTCGAGACCTATGCCCTCGCAGAAATGGATCGAGGCCGGATCGCCGCCGTGCTCACCGCAGATGCCGAGCTTCATGTCGGCGCGGGTTCGCCTACCGCGCTCGGTGGCGATGCGGATGAGTTCACCGACACCATCGAAATCCAGCGAGATGAAGGGGTCATGCTCGATGATGCCCTTGCGCTGGTAGGTTGGGATGAAGGCCGAGGCGTCGTCGCGCGAGATGCCGAAAGTGGTCTGTGTCAGGTCGTTGGTGCCGAAGGAGAAGAATTCGGCGGCTTCGGCGATGATGTGGGCGCGCAGTGCCGCGCGCGGCAGCTCGATCATCGTGCCAACGAGGTAATCGATCTGCATCTCGGCTTCCGTCATCACGTCGCGGGCGATGGCGTCGATGCGATCCTTGACGTAATCGAGCTCGGAGCGCAGGCCGACGAGCGGCACCATGATCTCGGGCACGACGGCGGCGCCCGTCTCGCGGGCCGCATGGACGGCTGCCTCGAAGATGGCGCGCGCCTGCATCTCGACGATCTCGGGATAGGAGATCGCCAAACGGCAGCCGCGATGGCCGAGCATCGGGTTGAACTCGTGCAGGGCATCGACGCGCTGGCGAAGCGCTGTCGCCTCCATGTTCATGGCGGCCGCAACATCGGCGATTTCCTCGTCGGTCTTCGGCAGGAATTCGTGCAACGGCGGATCGAGCAGGCGGATTGTCACCGGCAGGCCGTGCATGACGTTGAAGAGGCTCTCGAAATCCTCCCGCTGCATGGGGAGCAGCCTGTCGAGCGCCGCGCGGCGGCCCGCCTCGTCTTCCGCCAAAATCATCTCGCGCATGACATGGATGCGCTCGCCCTCGAAGAACATGTGCTCAGTGCGGCATAGGCCGATGCCCTCGGCGCCGAAGGAGCGCGCGGCGCGGGCGTCCGCGGGCGTATCGGCGTTGGTGCGCACCGTCATGCGGCGGACGCGGTCGGCCCATTCCATGATGCGGCCGAAATCGCCCGAGAGCGCGGGCTGCACCATCGGCACCTCGCCCTTCAGCACCTGCCCTGCCGATCCGTCGATGGTGATGATGTCGCCCTTCTTCAGCGTCACGCCCATGCCGATCAGCCGCTCGTTGCGCAGATCGATGCGCATGGTGCCGGCGCCGACGACGCAGGGGATGCCCATGCCGCGGGCAACGACGGCCGCGTGGCTGGTCATGCCGCCACGCGTCGTCAGAATGCCTTCGGCGGCATGCATCCCGTGGATGTCCTCGGGGCTGGTCTCGACGCGCAGAAGAATGACCTTGCGCCCCTCCTCTTCCGCCATCACCGCCTCTTCGGCGGTGAAGACGATCTCGCCGGATGCAGCGCCCGGCGATGCCGGAAGGCCGGTGCCGATCACCTCGCGCGCGACGCGGGGGTCGATGGTCGGATGTAGCAGCTGATCGAGCGAAGATGGCTCGATGCGCAGCACGGCCTGCTCCTCGGTGATCATCTTCTCATCCACCATATCGACGGCGATCTTCATTGCCGCTCGGGTCGAGCGTTTGCCTGAGCGCGTCTGCAGCATCCACAGCGTGCCGCGCTCGATGGTGAACTCGATATCCTGCATGTCGAGATAATGGGCCTCGAGACGATCACAGATCGCCACGAACTCCCGGAAGGCCTCCGGCATCAGCTTTTCCATCGACGGCCGGTCGGAGCCGGAGGAGATGCGGGCCTCCTCGGTGATGCTCTGCGGCGTGCGGATGCCGGCGACGACGTCCTCGCCCTGTGCATTGACCAGAAACTCGCCGTAGAGCGACTTTTCGCCGGTCGACGGGTTGCGGGTAAAGGCGACGCCAGTGGCCGACGAATTGCCGAGGTTGCCGAAGACCATGGCCTGAATATTGACGGCGGTGCCCCAACCTTCGGGAATATTGTGGAGATGGCGATAGGTGACGGCGCGGGCGCTCATCCAGCTCGAAAACACCGCACCGACAGCGCCCCAGAGCTGCACCTGCGGATCCTGCGGGAACTCCTCGCCGAGTTCTTCCTCCAGCACCGCCTTGTAGAGATGAACGACGTGTTGCCATTCGCTCGCGGTCATCTCGGTATCGTATTCGTAGCCGTGGCGGGCCTTCTCGTCTTCCAGGATTTCCTCGAAGACCTCGTTGTCGAGACCCATGACGACATCGGCGTACATCTGGATGAAGCGACGGTAGCTATCCCAGGCGAAGCGCGCGTCGCCCGCGTCATGGCCGAGCGCCTGAACGGTCTCGTCGTTGAGCCCGAGGTTGAGCACCGTGTCCATCATGCCCGGCATCGATACGCGCGCACCTGAGCGGACCGACAAGAGCAGCGGGCTTGCACCAGCGCCGAAGCGACGGCCGGTGACGGCCTCGATGCTTGAGATGCCGGACAGCACCTGCTGGCGCACCTCATCCGATATGCGGCGGCCGTCGCGATAATAGGCGGAACAGGCGTCGGCGGTGATGGTCAAGCCAGGGGGAACGGGCAGGCCGAGGCTGCACATCTCGGCGAGATTGGCCCCCTTGCCGCCCAGCATCTCATGGTCGAGCGCTCGCCCCTCCGCCGCGCCATTACCGAATGTATAGACCCACTTGGTCATGCTCTCCCCAACACCAAAATCGGGATCAGCTTAATCCCTTGGTGTTAAAATGAAAATCGCACAAATACGGCCAAAATGTTGCAGTGCACAACATCCGCGTATTCAAGCCGTTTGAATTTTCAGGAAGAGTAATAAAGCTTTGCGGGACCGCAACAAAGTCCCGCAAAGCCTTATTTCCGTCCGGCCAGGAAAACCGGACGGGGGGTTCAGCATGCCGATACAACGTGGAGGAAGCCTCAACACATGCGCACGGCAATCTGTACGCAAAACCGCTGGCGCGATCCTCACGGACCGCACATACAGTTTCTTCTAATGCAAGATGGGTAAAAAGGCATCACCTTATTGGGTGAGAAGCCCATTCAGGCCTGACTTTTTTTGGGTGTTTCGCCTTGACCTCAGGCGATCTCGCGCAATTGTTCGGCGGTTTGCAGGTCGACGGAGACCAGCTGCGACACACCCTGTTCCGCCATCGTCACGCCGAACAGGCGGTTCATGCGAGCCATGGTGATCGGGTTGTGGGTGATGATGACAAATCGCGTCTCGGTGGAGGCCGCCATCTCGTCCATCAGGTTGCAGTAGCGTTCGACGTTGTGATCGTCGAGCGGTGCGTCCACTTCGTCGAGCACGCAGATCGGCGCCGGGTTGGTGAGAAACACCGCGAAGATCAGCGCCATCGCCGTCAGCGCCTGCTCGCCGCCCGAGAGCAGTGTCATGGTCTGCGGCTTCTTGCCCGGCGGGCGGGCGAGGATTTCGAGGCCGGCTTCCAGCGGATCGTCGGATTCGATCAACTGCAGCTCGGCCGTGCCGCCACCGAACAGATGGGTGAAGAGGCGCTGGAACTGGGTGTTGACCACATCGAAGGCGGCGATCAGGCGCTCGCGGCCTTCGCGGTTGAGGCTCTGGATGGCGCCGCGCAGCTTGCGGATCGCGTCGATGACGTCGTCGCGCTCCTTGATCAGCGCCGCCAGCCGGTCGCTCAGTTCCTTCTGCTCTTCCTCGGCGCGCAGGTTGACGGCGCCGAGCCGTTCGCGCTCCATCTTCAGCCGCTCAAGCTCGCGCTCGACCTCGCGCAGATCAGGCATCGCCTGCATGGCATCGAGGCCGGCGAGCCGGAAGGCTTCGTGCGGCGCGACGTTCAACGCCTCGCGGATGCGCGCCTCGGTCTCCACGCGCTTTTCGCGGGCCGAGACCAGACGCTCCTCGGCGCGGCCACGGCGTTCACGGCTTTCGGCAAGCTCGGAGAGCGCAATCGCCGCCTTGTGATCGACATCGCGCTGCATCAGCTCAGCCTCTGCCAACAGATCAGCGGCGGCGCGTCTGGCATCATCGGCCTTCTGCAGCTCGTTCAGCAGGCCACGGCGCTTGTCGTCGAATTCGTCCGGCGCCATTTCGAGATCGGCGGCTTCCTCGCGCGCCTCTTCCTCGCGGTCGCGCAGCGTCGCGATGTGGTCCTCGGCGCTTGCGGCGCGCTGGCGCCAGGTCTCGCGCTCCTGGCCGATCGCGATGATGCGGCGCTGGCGGGCGTCGTTTTCGCGGTTGAGGCTCTCGTGGCGGGCACGGGCTTCGGCAAGGGCGCCGCGATCGGTCGCGACATCGGCCTGCTGCAGCCGCAGGCGCTCGTCGAGCGCGGAGAGATCCGGCGCGTCGTCGAGCTCGATGCGGGCGTTTTCTTCCTGAATGGCGATGTCTTCGAGCTGGCTCTGCAGCTGGCTGACGGCTTCGGCAATGACATCGCGGCGGCGGATGAGATCGCCGGAGGCGCGCTCGGCAGCCGCCAGCGCCTCACGTGCTTCCGCCAGCTGGCGCGCCGACATGCGCGCGGTATCGCGGGCCTCGGCTAGGCGATGTTCCTCGCCCGAGATGGCTTCGGCCGCGATCGCCAGTTGCTCTTCAGCCTCGGTGAGCACGTCGCGGGCGATCGATGCTTCGCTCTCGAGCTCTGACAGACGGTTCTTTTGGGCGAGACGGAGTGCGGCGGCACTCGGCGCATCGGCGCCGGTGACGTGGCCATCCCAACGGTAGACGGCGCCATCGCGGGTGACGAGGCGCTGGCCGGGCTTGAGGCTCGCCATGAGAGCGGGCGCATCGGCGTCGGAGACGAGGCCGATCTGCTTGAGGCGGCGGGCAAGGGCTGCGGGCGCGCGGACATGGGTGATCAGCGGGGTGACGCCCGATGGCAGCGCCGGATCGGCCGCGCCATCGCCGTTTTCCGACCAGTGGGCGGGCGCCTTCGGGTCGAGCGGGGATTCGAGATCGTCGCCAAGGGCAGCACCCACGGCGGTCTCGAAACCGCGATCGACCTTGAGATCATCGGCGACAGGCGCGAATTCACCGGCGGTGGCGCCGGATGCCAGCATGCGGGAAATGGTGCGCGCTTCGGTCTCGATGGCGTTCAGCTGGGCGCGGGCCTGATCGACCGGCGCGCGCGACATCGCCTCCGTCTGGCGGGCGGCGGCCAGCGCCTGCTCGACGGCCTGTATGGCGGCTTCGGCCTCGGCCACGGCGCTTTCGCCGGCCTCGACCACCATGCGCTTCTCATCGGGATCGGGCAGCGTCGCGATGCGCTCGCCGATACCGGACAGCTCGCGATTGGCCTCGTCCATCTGGCGCTCGAGGCGCATCTTGCGATCGGAGAGATCGCGAATGGCGCGTTCGAGTTGGTTGCGGCCGGCGGCGGCTTCGGCGCGTTCCGATGTCAGGCCGGCGAAGATGCGCTCGCTATCGGCAAGCTTGGCGGCGGCCTCCTCGAAGGCCTCGCGGGTCTCTTCCGCATAACGGCCGGAATCGGCGAGGATCTCGTTGATCTCGGCCTCCTCGGCATCGAGACGCTGGAGGATCTCGGCATTGTCGGCGACGAGCCGTTCCTCGCGCCTGATGTCCTCAGAGAGCTGCGCCAGGCGGCGGGTGAGCTCATCGCGGCGGCGCAGGATGCGGTTGGCATCTTCTTCCAGCTGGGTCTTTGCGATCTGCAGGCGCTGCAGGGCGGCCGCCGCGCGGGCTTCGCCTTCGCGCAGTTCAGGAAGCTTGAGGCTCGATATGCCTTGCGACTTGGCGGCCTCCATCTGCATCTGCGCCTTTTCGGCGACGATGGAGGTGGCCTGGTTGAGCGCGCTGTCGGCCTCGGCTTCCGCCTCCTTGGCCTGCACCCAGCGGATATGCAGGAGCATCGCCTCGCGGGCGCGGATATCGGCGGAGAGCGACTTGAAACGATTGGCCTGGCGGGCCTGGCGCTTCAGGCTCTCGATCTGGCTTTCGAGCTGCGATGTCACGTCGTCGAGACGCTCGAGATTGCTTTCGGCGGCGCGCAGGCGAAGCTCGGCCTCGTGGCGGCGCGAATGCAGGCCGGAAATGCCGGCGGCTTCTTCCAGCAACTGGCGGCGGGCCTGCGGCTTGGCGGAGATCAGCTCGCCGATACGCCCCTGCCCGACCATGGACGGTGAACGGGCGCCGGTGGAGGCATCGGCGAAGAGCAGCTGCACGTCCTTGGCGCGGCTTTCCTTGCCGTTGATGCGGTAGACCGATCCCTGCTCGCGCTCGATGCGACGGGTGACCTGGATCTCGTCGCTGTCGTTGAAGCCAGCAGGCGCGGTGCGGTCGGCATTGTCGAGATAGAGCGCCACCTCGGCGGTGTTGCGGGCGGGACGATTGCCGGAGCCGGAGAAGATCACGTCGTCCATGCCTGATGCGCGCATGTTCTTGTACGAGTTCTCGCCCATCACCCAGCGCAGCGCCTCGACAAGATTGGACTTGCCGCAGCCATTCGGCCCGACGACACCGGTCAGGCCGCGCTCAATGACGAATTCGGCGGGTTCGACGAAGGATTTGAAGCCGACGAGGCGGAGCTTGTTGAACTTCATGTGGTGGGCCTCGGAGCGCGGAGCCCCCTCATCCGCCTGCCGGCACCTTCTCCCCGCTGGGGAGAAGAGACTCGGAGCTGGCCACTCGCTCTACCTCCCCTTCTCCCCCACGGGGAGAAGGTGGCCCGAAGGGTCGGATGAGGGGGCCGCAAGCGCAAACCATGCGTCAACAAAAAAACGGGCGCACGGCTTCCGCCGTCGCCCGTCTTATAGGAACGGCTCAGCTTAAAGCAGGCTGTCGATAAGGGCCGACATGATGTCAACCGACATGTCTCCAGAGTAGCGCTTCCCGTTGATGAGGAAAGTCGGCGTGGCGTTGACGCCGAAATCCTTGGAACCCCGTTCCCGCGTCGCGTTCACTTCATCCAGCAGCTTCTGGTTCGTCAAGCACTTCGTGAAGCTTTCCTCACTAAATCCAGCGAGTTTGGACATCTGGAGGAGTGCGGTGCGGCCATCTTCAGCGGCGGCCCAGGTCTGCTGCTGCTTGAAGAGCATCGAGACCATCGGGAAATACTGCTCCGGCGTGCTCAGATCTTCGGGCTTGGACGGATTGCAGCGGGCCAGCATGAAGGCTGCGGCGGCGCGAGGGTCGAAGGGGAATTCGCGGATGATGAAGCGAGCCTTGCCGGTGTCGACATACTTCTTCTTGATCTCGTCGAAGGTGGTGGTGTGGAAGTGCGCGCAGTGCGGGCAGGTCATCGACATGTATTCGACGATGGTGACCTTGGCGTCTTCCTTGCCCAGCGCCATTTCCGGCAGAGCGCCCGGCTTCAGCACGGCTTCCATATCGACATCGCCGTCGGACTTCGGAATTTCCACAGCCGCATTGGCGCTGCTGAAGACCGCCAGGCTGGCGGTCGCGGCAGCTGCGCCGCCCAGGAGCTGGCGCTTGGTCAGTTGCATTTCGGACATCTGCATAATTTCCTCATAAATGAGAGTAGCGGCTGGAAGTGCGATATAACGGCTGACGGCCGCGAACAAGGCACGCGTGAACGAGTTTCTTCAAACAATTGTGACCTTGATGGGACGAAGGGGCGGGAGTGGCAAGCAACTCTTGATTTTATTTGGCGCGGAAGGCGGCGTTTAGTCCTTGCCTTCGCGTCTCATGCGCTCAGCATGGCGACGCTCGATGCGATCGAAAACCGCATCCTCATCAATATCATCGCTTGGGTCGTCGATTGCTTCGCGAATGTAGCGACGCATCAGTTCTTCGAGAGGTATCCCCTCGCGTCCACTTTTTCGAAACTCCTCAAGACGCTCCTCGGCGACGTAGAAATCTTCGAGATCGTCCAAATATTGAACGAGAGCTTCGTGAACATGAAAGGTGGTGGAGCGGCCTGTGCGTACAGCAAGGCGTTCGAGTCGCTCTTCGAGTTCTCCGGGCAGCAGTATGGAAAGCATGGCATTCCTCCTTGCTAGACGCTTATGCGTCGATGTCTCGTCAGCGCCCCTTCTTCCCCAGCACCGCCGTACCCAGCCGCTTCACCGCCTCGCGCAGCTTTTCATTGTCGATGCCCTCCATCATCCCCTCCAGCCGGCGGGCCGCCTCGCCTTTCAGCGGTGGTGGGGTGCGGGAGCGTTTGAAGGCTTGGGAGACCGGCTTCTGGACGATGCGGATCTGGTGGACGGCGGAAAAGCCGAAGAAGCTGTTGATGCGCTGGATAAGCTCGCCCTGCGCATGCGTCAGAAACAAGGCGCGGGCGCCCTCGCAGGCGATGGTCAAGACGCCGGGGCGGAAACTGCCGTCATCGCCGCCGCGCGCCCAGGCGATCTTTTCCGGGCGGGTGCAATCGGCGAAATCCTCGCCGGCGATCTCGTCCCAGGAGCCGAGCAGCGCCGTGTTGATGCCGGCGCGCTTGGCGAGCACGGGGTCGATCAGGCCGTTGGCCAGTTCGGAGATCTGTTTTTCACCTTTGCGTGGATAACTCATGGAAACCTTTGGATGCCGCCGCTATCGGGCGCCGCCGCCTTGATCGGGCGGCAATGCTTCGCCAAGTATAGGGCACTTCCCCTCCGCACGGCAAATGATGACCTTAAAGACCACCACCGCGCCCTCACCAAAGCCCCTGCTCGACTGGTACGATCGCCATCACCGCGACCTGCCCTGGCGCGTTTCGCCGCCGATGGCAAAGCGCGGGATCAAGGCCGATCCCTACCATGTGTGGCTTTCCGAGGTCATGCTGCAGCAGACTACGGTTCCAGCCGTCAAAGCCTATTTCCTGAAATTCCTCGCGCGCTGGCCGACAGTTGATGATCTCGCCGCAGCACCCAGCGAGGACGTGATGGCGGCATGGGCGGGGCTTGGCTATTACGCGCGGGCACGCAACCTGAAGAAATGTGCCGAGGCGGTGGCGTACGAACACGGCGGTATCTTTCCAGATACGGAGGAAGGGCTGAAGGCGCTGCCGGGGATCGGCGATTATACGGCAGCGGCGGTGGCGGCGATCGCGTTCAACCGGCAGGCTTCCGTCATGGACGGCAATATCGAGCGGGTGATCTCGCGGCTTTATGCGATCTCGACGCCGCTGCCTGCTGCCAAGCCGTTGATGAAGCAGAAGGTGGCGCTGCTGACGCCGGCGGAACGGCCGGGCGATTTCGCGCAGGCGATGATGGATCTCGGCGCCACGATCTGTACGCCGAAGCGGCCCGCCTGCGCGCTCTGTCCCTTCAACGGATCGTGCGAGGCGCTGGCGCTTCACGATCCCGAGCATTTCCCGGTCAAGGCCGCCAAGAAGGCCAAACCCGTTCGCGTTGGTGCTGCCTTCGTGGCGGTGACATCAGATGGCGAAGTGCTGTTGCGGCGCAGGATCGAAAGCGGTTTGCTTGGCGGCATGACCGAGGTGCCGACGACGGGCTGGACGGCGCGGATCGACGGCGAGACCTCGGCGGACGCCGCCCCCTTCCCGGCCGACTGGCAGCCATCTGGCACCGTCACCCATGTCTTCACCCATTTCGAGCTCAGGCTATCGATCTGGCGCGTAGCGATCCCCGCGAGGATCGAAGGGGATGACGGATGGTGGGAGCCGGTTACAAATCTTGACGCGCAGGCATTGCCCACAGTCATGAAAAAAGCGATCACATCGGCTATTCCACGCGCGTTTCAACAGTCCAAGGACGGATAAATGCCTATTGATCATATCGTTTTCGATATCGGAAAAGTTCTTATCCATTACGATCCTGATATTCCTTTCAGCCGCATCATTCCGGATGCCACTGAGCGGCAGTGGTTCTTCGACAATGTCTGCACCCATGACTGGAACATCGAACAGGACCGCGGCCGCACATGGGCGGATGCCGAGGCGCTTTTGATCGAGACGCATCCCGACCGCGAGGAGCATATCCGCGCCTTCCGCAAGCACTGGCACGAGATGGTGTCGCATTCCTACGACGACAGCGTCGCGATCATGGAAGGGCTGATCACCGAAGGCCGCGACGTGACGATGCTGACGAACTTCGCTTCCGACACGTTTCGCGAGGCGCAAGTGCGCTTCCCCTTCCTCACCAAGCCGCGCGGCGTTACCGTCTCGGGCGATATCGGCCTGATCAAGCCTGATATCGCGATCTACGAAGCACACACCGAGAGCTTCGGCCTCAATCCGGCGGCGACGATCTTCATCGACGACTCGGCGCCCAACATCGAAGGCGCCAAGAAGGCGGGATGGGACGCGGTGCTCTTCACCGGCGCCGAGCAGTTGCGCGCCGATCTTGCGGAACGCGGCGTGAGGGTCTGACCATGGCATTCGATCCAGTCAAGGAAATCACCCTGTTTCACGACGCGATCAACAGGCTCGACTACCAGATGATCGAGGACTATTTCGCCGAGGACGCGACCTATGTCTCGAACGGGGTCGGCAGTCTTTCGGGCCGTGATGAGATCATGACGGCGTTCCGCAAATATTTCGACGACTATCCCGACCAGACCGCCTTCAACACGCTTGTCGAGCGCGTCAGCCCCTATGCCGGGCGCGCCGTATGGTCGGTGCGCGCCACGCACAGCAAGACCGGCAAGCCGCTGGTGCGCGAGGGCGAGGAAACGATCACCTTCAACGAAGAGGGACGCGTGACGCGGGTGGATGTGAAGGATTACCAGGACTTCTAAGCCGGAGAAGCTTCCAGGCCTCCCCCCGACGCGAAGAGAAACCGTAAATCTCTCATCGCCTTAGGAACAATCAGCGCCGTTGACGGTTTTGTGAGGACCCGCGCATGACGCGGTTTCGAGCAAACGATAAGTCAGCCGTGCTGACGGGAGGTTATGATGGGTAGAGGTATCTTGCTGTGGTTTCTGGGCGTTCCGATCCCGCTGATCCTGATCATCCTGCTGTTCTGGCACTAGGGGGTCGGTGATGTCCTTTACCTCCTCCACCGTGGTGACCGACGCACCACTGGAATCATCGGCTCCCGCAGTCAGCTGGGGGCCGATCATCGCCGGCACGCTGGCGGCTACCGCGATCTCGCTGATCTTCATCCTGATCGGCTCCGGCCTTGGCCTGACCATGGTATCGCCCTGGTCGCATGACAACGCCTCGCTGACCACGATCGGCGCAACGGCCGCGATCTGGCTGATCGTCGTGCAGTGGGTCTCGGCCGCACTCGGCGGTTATCTCACCGGCCGGTTGCGGACCAAATGGGTCGGCGTCCACACCTACGAGGTTTTCTTCCGCGACACCGCGCATGGCTTCCTCTCCTGGGCGCTGGCAACAGTGGTCGTTGCAGGATTGCTGGGATCGGCGCTGTCATCGGTGATCAGCACCGGCACGCAGGCCACCGCAACAGCCGTGGGTGCCGTCGGCGCCGCGGGTGCCGGGGCGGCTGTGAGCGCCAGCGATGGCACGAGCGGTTTCTCGCCCGCCTATTTCACCGACGCCTTGCTGCGCCCGGCCAATACGGCACCGGCAGCGGGCAACCAGAGTGATGAGGCGGTCAATGCCCAGGTGACGCGCGTGCTGGTGAACGGCATTGTCGACGGCAAGCTTTCGGCCGACGACCAGGCCTTTGTCGAGCAGGTGGTTGCGGCCCGCACCGGCCTGTCGGCGACCGATGCCAAGGCACGGGTCGATGCCGTCATGAAGCGGATCGACGACGCCAAGCTTGCCGCCAAGGAGGCTGCGGATAACGCCCGCAAGACGGCTTCGGCGGTTGCCCTGTTCGGCGCGCTGTCGCTGTTCGTTGGCGCCTTCATCGCCAGTGTCGCCGCCGCAATCGGCGGACGCCAGCGCGACGAGGATGAAGAGCGGATGGCGTTGCTGCGCCGCTAAGCGGTGAAGCTGAAGAACTGAAAAGACGCTCGGAGCGATCCGGGCGTCTTTTGTTTTTCTCGGAAGTCCAGAACTGAAGACGCCCGGGGTATGATCCCGGGCGCCTTTTTGCCGTCTTCCGCAACTGGAGGTACAAAAACCGGTCGACGGCAGTCTCGATCGGGCCTTTCGCGGATCAGCCCGCGTTTGCCAGATCACTGCGGATGACGGCCCTGAGATCGTCGATCGGGCGCAGGGATTGCCCATCGTCGAAGTGCCAGAACGTCCATCCGTTGCATGCGTCGAAACCCTGGACCTTTGCGCCCATTCTGTGGATCGAACCCGCCTCGCCGCCCGCCGTGACGGTGCCGTCGGCGCGAACGATCGCGCTATAACGGCGCTTGGCGTCGGTCAGCACCTGGCCGGGCTTGATGAGGCCGCTTTCGACCAGCGTGTTAAAGGCCACGCGGACCTCCTGCTTCTTGCCGGTCATAACAGTCAGTTCGGCCTTGCCGAGCGGCTCGACCGCCTCGATGCGGGCGGAAGCCGCGTCGATATAATCCTGCTCGCGCTCGATGCCGACGAAGTGGCGGCCGAGGCGCTTGGCGACGGCGCCCGTCGTGCCCGAGCCGAAGAACGGATCGAGAATGATGTCACCTGGCTTGGACGAGGCCATGATGACGCGGGCGAGCAGCGCTTCCGGCTTCTGCGTCGGATGCACCTTCTTGCCGTCCTCGCCCTTCAGGCGCTCATGACCGTTGCAGATCGGGAATAGCCAGTCGGAGCGCATCTGGACGTCGTCGTTCGAGGCCTTCAGCGCATCGTAGTTGAAGGTATAGCCCTTGGCCTTTGCGTTCGGGCTCGCCCAGATCATCGTCTCATGCGCGTTCTGGAAGCGACGGCCCTTGAAGTTCGGCATCGGGTTGGTCTTGCGCCAGACGATGTCGTTGAGGATCCAGAAATTGAGATCCTGCAGCGTGGCGCCGACACGGAAGATATTGTGATAGGAACCGATGACCCAGAGCGTGCCCGTCGGCTTCAGCACGCGGCGGCAGGCGAGCAGCCAGGCGCGGGTGAAGGCATCATAGGCTTCGAAGGAGGCGAACTGGTCCCATTCGTCGTCGACCGCATCGACCAGCGACTGATCGGGACGATGCAGATTGCCGCCGAGCTGCAGGTTATAGGGCGGATCGGCGAAAATGACGTCTACGGAATGGGTCGGGAGGGCTTCAAGAGCGGCAACGCAATCGCCCTTGATGATCGTGTCGATCCAGCTGTCCGGCTTTGCGGAGGCCTTGAGATCGGCAAGCGGAAATACAGACGCCATCTTTTAACTCGCTCATACACATTACGCTCTTTACTGTCTGTTATGGTTACTCATCTTGGTTACCAAAGCCTGAACCGGGGTACGATTTCGGGAAAAAATTCAGCGCGATGGCAAAGTACATCCGGATGCGGTAGGCTTTCGGCATGAGGAAAAGCGAAGCGCTCGAACGTCTGAAGAGCAATGCCGAGGCGGTGCGCGCGCTGGGCGCGACCTCGCTTTACCTGTTCGGCTCGGTTGCCCGCGACGAGGCGAAACAGGCAAGCGACATCGATCTTTTCATCGATTACGACCCCAAGAGCCGCTTCAACGCTTTCGACCTTATCGGCATCAAGCTGATGCTTGAGGAAAAGCTCGAGACGCCTGTCGACATAACCACGCGAGACAGTCTGCATCCGCGCTTGAGAGAGCGGATCGAATCCTCGGCGATGCAGGTTTTCTGATGGCGCGCGAGATCCGCCACCTGCTCGACGACATCAGGGCAGCCATCGAGGGTATCGAGAAGGCGACTGCGGGAAAGTCGCTTCAGGACTACCAGACCGACTGGCTGCTTCGCCATGCGCTGCAGCGCGCCATCGAGATCATTTCCGAAGCGAGCCGCGCACTGCCCGATGAGATCAAGGCGCTGCGACCGGAAATCCCGTGGCCGCAGGTGAAAGCGATCGGCAACGTGTTGCGTCATGAGTATCACGGCCTCTCCGACAACATTTTGTGGGGCGTGATTTCCGACGAGATACCGCGCCTGCGAATTGCCATCGACGATCTCTCGGCACGGTTCTCGGCCGACTAACCCACCACATCATGCACCGCCCGGCTATCCGCCGGCGCCTCTGCCCGCTCCATCATCCCGTAATCACGCACGACATGGCCGATGCGCAAACGGTAATCCGCGAAGATGCCACCTCGGCCGGCGGCCTGGGCGGCGCGGTGGTGTTCGAGGTTGCGCCAGCGTTTGACTGCTTCCTCGTCGCGCCAGAAGGAAAGCGACAGCAGCTTGCCGCGCATCGTCAGGCTTTCGAAGCGCTCGATGGAGATGAAGCCATCCATCTTCTCCAATTCGGCCCGTAGTTCGCCGGCGAGGTCGAGGTAGGTGTGGCGCTCGCCCATGTAGGGCAGAACTTCGAAGATGACGGCGATCATGGCAGCACCTTCGCGGCGTGGGGGAGCGAGACGTTCTTCAGGAAAATGCGGTCTTCCTTGAGGATGAAGCGTTCGCCTCTTGCGAATTCATAGTTCTCGCGGCCGAGCGGGTCGGCGGCCAGGCGGGCGCGGTAGGCTTCGTAGGCGGCGAGACTTTCGATGTTGTAGACGCCGTAGGCGGTGGTCGCCGAGCCCTCATGCGGGGCGAAATAGCCGATGAGATCGGCGCCGTTGCGCGGGATGGCCTGGCCCCAGTTGCGCGCGTATTCGGCGAAGGCATCCTTCTTGAACGGGTCGATCTCGTAGCGGATGAAGCAGGTGATCATCTTTTTTCTCCTTGATTGCAGGATGGTTTTGCCATGTTGCGGGACGGAGATGCTTCGGCTACGGTCGAAGTATGGAAGATGAGATCCTGAGGAGATGAGCCGTGAAGGAAGGACCTGATATCGCGCAGATCGGCGCGCTGATCGGCGATCCCGCCCGCGCCAACATGCTGGCCGCGCTGACGGGTGGTAAAGCGTTGACCGCGACCGAACTCGCCGCGGTCGGCGGCATCACGCTGCAGACGGCGAGCGCGCATCTCGCCAAGCTCGAGGCCGGCGGGCTGCTCCTTCCCCGCAAGCAGGGGCGGCACCGCTATTTCACGCTTGCCGACGAGACGGTGGCGCGGCTGATCGAAAGCATGATGGGTTTTGCAGCGAGCCGTGGACATCTGCGCCATCAGCCGGGACCGAAGGAGCCGGCGCTGCGCAAGGCGCGGATCTGCTACGACCATCTGGCCGGAGATTATGGGGTGCGGATGCTGGATAGCCTCGTCGCCAAAGGCGCGATCGACGCCGTCGGCGACGGGCTGGCGCTGACGGCAAAAGGCGAGGAGACGTTCCAGTGCATCGGGATTAATGTCGCCGACCTCAAGGCATCGCGGCGGCCGCTCTGCCGCTCCTGCCTCGATTGGAGCGAGCGGCGAGCACATCTGGCCGGCAGCCTCGGCAAGGCGCTGCTGGCGAGCTTCTTCGACAAGGGCTGGGCGCGGCGCACGGCCGGCAGCCGTTCGGTGATCTTTTCGCCAGAGGGCGAGCGACAGTTTCTGGCGCTGTTTCCGGTGGAGACGCTGGTCGCGGCCTGAAGCGCGGCGCGCTTCAGGCTCTTGTTTTTGCGCATGTCTTTGTCCCGAAACCGGGAACCACTTTCGGGAGACATGCGTCAGCTTGGCGCGACCAGCACATCGGTAAAGCCACGCTCGGCAATATCGTTGCAGAGCTCGCTCCATTCACACTCGTCGCAAGCCTTGCGGATCGTGCCGAGAGCGAAATTGCGGCGCAGGCGTTTCAGCAGCGCCGCGTCAGGATAGATGCGGGTGCCCTTCCAGACCGCGATCCCCAACAGACGGCCGACGGCTTGCGCCGCCGCCCTGTCCCGCGCCACGACGCTTTCGTTATGGCAATGCGCCGCCGTTCCCGAGAGCAGCGGCGCGCAGATATCGTCGGGGCCGTCGACCAGCTCGATCTCATCGCCCGACGACAGGCGCCGGGCGATGCGCATGTAATTCTCGGTGAAGGCGGGCGTGTAGCCTTCACCGACGAAGGTCAGCATGCAGAGCAGGTGGTGGGCGCGCAGGCGAACGGTCATTTTAGCGGCCAGTGTAGATCCTGATACCCTTCAGCACGGCAGCCGCCAGCGCCGACTTCAGCACCGCGCCGAGGATGAAGGGAGCGACGCCGAGCAGCCAGGCTTTTTCCATGCCGAGTAGGTTTGCGAGCCACAGGCCACCGATCGCCAGGCACAGGATATTGGCGGCGAAGTGGGCGGCGAAGCTGCGGATCGCGGCGTCGCCGGTCCATCCGCGCGCGGCAAGCCAGCCGGCAAGGGCCGCGATCACGGGGAACGAGGCGAGATAGCCCGCCGTCGGGCCGGCGAAGGGTGCGAGACCACCGGCGCCGCCAGCCAGAACCGGGAAGCCCATGGCCGCTTCAGCGAGCCAAGCGAGAACCGTCGCCGCGCCGAGACGCCAACCATAGAGCGCGCCGATCATCGTCACCGCAAAGGTTTGCATGGTGATCGGCACCGGCACCATCGGCACCGAGATCTGCGAGGCGAGTGCCAGGACGAGCGTGCCCGCCAGCACGAAGACGGCCTTGATGGCGGCCGGGCGGGCAGCCAGACGCAGCGGGTCGAAACGGAAGTCGGACGATTGATCGAACAGGGACATAAACTCTCCTTCTCAAATTATAGATAATTTTTGATTCCCATCTATTTTATGGGAGAGATTTTTCGCGATGGCAAGCGATCACGATGCGATTACGCAGTGGACAAACGGGATCATGTGCGCGATCAGCCGCGAAAACAGGCGTAAAGGCGCGATTTTCCGAGGAAATCACGTCGATCAACAATTATCTATAATTTTGGAAAGTCAGCCGACGATGGCGAAGGATTCGCCGTTTTCGCCAGCCGTGCTGGTGGATTTCGGCGCGCGGCCGATCCACTGGACGTGGCGCTCCAAGATGCCGGCCGCCTCTTCCGCCCTGCCCTGGCGCAAGGCCACGAGGATGGCGCGGTGGTCGTGATCAGTGCGCTTTTCCCAGCCTGAACGCCAAGCGGAAAACAGGAAGCGGGCGCTGGCGGCATGGAGATCGTCGATCGAGGCGAGCAGACGGCTCATGTTGCAGGGCGTCAGGATCAGGCGATGAAAGCGGCGGTTGGCCTCTTCCCAGGCGTGGACGTCGGCCGCGGCATCGCCCTCGCGGGTCGCTTCCTCGGCGGCGTCGAGGATCGCGGGCGTCAAATGCTTGGCGGCGTGGCGCAGCGCCAGCACTTCGAGTGCGGCCCGCATCTCGGCCACCTCGCGCACCTCCTTGATGTCGAAGGAGGCGACGCGCACGCCGCGGCGCGGCTCGCTGATCGCCAGCCCCTGGGCCTCCAGTCGGCGGAAGGCTTCGCGCACGGGCACGTGGCTGGCGCCGAACTCCTCGGCGATATGATCCTGGCGCAGACGAAAACCGGCCGGCAGTTCGCCGCGAACGATGCGGTCTGCGAGCACGCGGCTGATGCGGCTTGCGATTGTGTCTTCCGGTTCCTTGGCCATATCCATCCATTAGAGGGCGAGCCGTGGCTTGTCGAGGCGGCAAGCGCCTGCATCCGCAGGCATTTCAATTGAGCGCAACCCTAGCCATCCGGAGACCGCAGGCCAGCCATGACGCCCGGCCGGTTGAGATCGGACGAGGCATCGTGTAAAGCCGCAGCATCCCCACAAACCAAGGCTTGAGACTTATATGAACGGCTTCGACCTCATCCTTTTCGACTGCGACGGTGTTCTGGTCGATTCCGAAATCATCGCGGCGGACGTCGAGTCCAAGCTTCTGACCGAGGCCGGCTATCCAATCAGCATCGAGGAGATGGGCGAGCGATTCTCCGGCATGACCTGGCAGAACATCCTCATGGAAGTGGAGCGCGACGCCAGCATCCCGCTCTCGGCCTCGCTGCTCGACAAGTCCGAGAAGCTGCTCGACATGCGCCTTGCGTCCGACGTGCAGGCGATTGCCGGCGTCGAGGCGGCCATCAAGCGCATCGATCTCAAGCGCTGCATCTGCTCGAACTCGTCGAGCGCGCGGCTCACCATGATGCTCTCGAAGGTCGGGCTCAGCCAGTTCTTCGCGCCGAACATCTTCTCCGCCAAGGACCTCGGCGCCAATCGCGTCAAGCCGAAGCCCGACATCTTCCTGCACGGCGCCAAGCAGATGGGCGCTTCGCCATCGCGCTGCGTGGTGGTCGAAGATTCCGTGCACGGCGTCCATGCGGCGCGTGCCGCCGGCATGCGGGTGATCGGCTTCACCGGCGCCTCGCACACTTACCCCTCGCATGCCGACCGGTTGACGGATGCGGGTGCCGAGACGGTGATTTCGCGGATGGTGGATTTGCCGGGTGTGGTTGCGGCACTGGCGGAGTGGGAAGGCGTGGCTTGAGTTTGGATTGAGGGTTTGAGGGAATGGGCTTAGGCGTTGTGCCGTAAGGCCCCCTCATCCGCCTGCCGGCACCTTCTCCCCGTTGGGGAGAAGAGACTCGGGGCGGGCCGCTTGCTCCATCTTCCCTTCTCCCCAGCGGGGAGAAGGTGGCCCGAAGGGTTCAGGTGCAACAAGTTGCACCTGGGATGAGGGGGCCACACGGCACAACCTCACCCTTTAATCCCACTACGCGGCCTTAGTCGCCCTACCCCAAAAACCTTAGCTGGACTTCTTCTTGCCCTTGCCCTTGGCAGGTGCGCCCTGGTCGAAGCCGACGTTGACGCGGACCAGTGCGCCGGAGCCGACGGGCAGCTTGATGTCGTCCTTGCGGAACAGCACCTGGGTGGCGCCGGTCGGGTCGATCTGGGCGGGGAAGTTGGTGACTTCGGAATAGAGCGCGTCTTCGCCGTCGAAGACGGAGATGCGGATCGGCAGCGTGACGTTGCCACCGGTGCCGGCGGGACCCGCGACGACGCGGACCTGTGCCACGACGGTCATCACGAGGTTCTGGTCGTTCAGCGTGCACTGGCGCGTGTAGTTGCCGATAGAGGCCTGGAAGGAGAGCTTGTCCGGTTCCCCGGTCTTGGCGCCGCCGGCGTAGCGGTAGAGGATCGCTTCGGAGTCTTTCATGTAGATGGTCGGGCAAGCGCCCTGGACGACGCGCGCCGTATTGCCGGACGCTGTCGTGGCGGTGCCGATCGACGGATCGTTGGAGGACGGGTTGGCGGGCGACATCGGCATGATCTGGCCGGTGGCGCCAGCGGGTGCCGTTTCCGCCGTCTTCGTCTCGCCACCGCCCATCCCGAGCGAGTTGCAGCCGACCAGAACAGCCGCGAAGGATACGGAAGCGATAAGACGAGAGACCTTGCCGAGCACGATTATTCCACCCTCTTCACAAAGTTTTTTGCCAGGCCTGCTGAGTGAAAACAGGGCCTTTCGTGACAGTTTGCGATGGTCTATATCAGCGGCGCAAACAAAAATCGATTGGGTAAGCACTGTTTTGATGCACATTTCGGGATTGCAGCCGGCGAAGGCCAGAGCTGCGGCCAAAGGGCGGCGCGACACAGGTTTTCTCTTCAATCCGGATTTTATCTAGGCCGGCACATCAAGGATGACGACAGTGGAATATATCTCGACCCGCGGCAAAGCCCCTGCTCTCGGTTTCTGCGATGCATTGCTGGCGGGTCTGGCGCGTGACGGTGGCCTCTATGTGCCGCGCGAATGGCCGCAACTCTCCAAGAAGGAGATCCGGGCGCTGCGCGGCAAGAGCTACCAGGAGATCGCCTTCACCATCCTGTCGCCGTTCACCAACGGTGAAATTCCAGCCGACACCTTCCGGTCGATGATCGACGAAGCCTACGGCACCTTCCGCCATCCGGCGATCGCGCCCTTGGTACAGACCGGCCCGAACAACTTCGTGATGGAACTCTTCCACGGCACGACGCTCGCCTTCAAGGATGTGGCGATGCAGCTTCTGGCGCGGCTGATGGACTATGCGCTGGAAAAGCGCGGCGAGCGTGCCACCATCGTCGGCGCCACCTCGGGCGACACGGGCGGGGCGGCGATCGACGCATTCGCCGGCCGCGAGCGCACCGACATCTTCATTCTCTTCCCGCATGGCAAGGTTTCGCCGGTGCAGCAGCGGCAGATGACGACGTCGACGGCATCGAACGTGCATGCGCTCGCCGTCGAGGGCAATTTCGATGATTGCCAGAACCTCGTGAAGGCGATGTTCAACGACGGCGCGTTCCGCGACAAGGTGAAGCTCTCCGGCGTCAACTCGATCAACTGGGCGCGCATCATGGCGCAGATCGTCTATTATTTCACGACGGCGATCACGCTGGGCGCACCTGATCGCAAGGTCTCGTTCACCGTGCCGACCGGCAATTTCGGCGATATCTTCGCCGGTTACTGCGCCAAGCGCATGGGCCTGCCGATCGGCAAGCTGGTCGTCGCCACCAACGAAAATGACATCATGGCGCGCACGATCAAGACCGGCCGCTACGAGATGAAGGACGTCAAGGCGACGACCTCGCCGTCGATGGACATCCAGATTTCGTCGAACTTCGAACGACTGCTGTTCGAAGCCTATGGCCGCGATGCGTCGAAGGTTCGCGCTGCGATGGACAGTCTGAAGCAGTCTAGCGGTTTCGACATTTCGGCCGATGCCATGTCCTTCATCAAGAAGGATTTCCGCGCCGGCCGCGCCAGCGAAAAGCAGGTGGCCGAGACGATCAAGACCACGCTCGAAAAGACCGGCTACCTGCTCGATCCGCATTCGGCGATCGGCGTTTTTGTCGCCGACAAGCATGAAAAGGCCAATTCGCCGATGGTGACGCTGGCCACCGCGCATCCGGCTAAGTTCCCCGCCGCCGTAAAATCCGCATCCGGTATTGACCCCGCGCTTCCGACGTGGCTTGCTGATTTGATGGACAAGGAGGAGCGCTTTCAGATCGTTAAGCCCGAGCTCAAAGAGGTAGAAACATTTATCGACGAGCATTCCCGGGCCTAATCGGCAGAAGGCGCAGAAAGATAGCCAATGACAGTTGAGTGCACCCGGCTCAAATCCGGGCTGACAGTAGTGACACAGACCATGCCGCATCTCGAAAGTGCAGCACTCGGGGTCTGGATCAAATCAGGTTCGCGCAACGAGACAACAGACGAGCATGGAATTGCCCACCTGCTCGAACACATGGCCTTCAAGGGAACCGCGCGCCGCAGCGCCCGCGAGATCGCCGAACAGATCGAGGATGTCGGTGGCGAAGTCAACGCCGCCACCTCGACCGAAACGACCTCCTACTACGCGCGCGTCCTGAAGGACCACGTGCCGCTCGCCGTCGATATCCTGGCCGACATCCTCACCGAATCTGCTTTCGAAGAGGAAGAGCTGGAGCGTGAGAAGCAGGTCATCCTGCAGGAAATCAACGCCGCCAACGACACGCCCGATGATGTGGTGTTCGACCGGTTTTCCGAAGTCGCCTATCGCGACCAGACACTCGGCCGCGCCATTCTCGGCACGCCGCAGACGGTGGTCTCCTTCACGCCGCAGCAGATTCGCGGCTATCTCAGCCGCAACTACACGACCGACCGCATGTTCGTGGTCGCAGCCGGCGCCGTGCAGCACGACGAGTTCGTGCGCATGGTCGAGGAGCGATTCGCATCGTTGCCGACCGCGCCGAGTGCCACGCCGGTCATGGACCCCGCCAAGTATATCGGCGGCAACATCCGCGAGACGCGCGACCTGATGGACGCCCAGATCCTGCTCGGCTTCGAGGGCAAGGCCTATCACGCGCGCGACTTCTACTGTTCGCAGATCCTCGCCAACATCCTCGGCGGCGGCATGTCGTCCCGCCTGTTCCAGGAAGTGCGCGAAATCCGCGGCCTCTGCTATTCGATCTATGCCTTCCATTGGGGCTTCTCCGACACCGGCATCTTCGGCATACATGCCGCGACCGGCGGCGAGAACCTGCCGGAACTGGTGCCTGTCATCATCGACGAATTGCACAAGTCGGCGACCTCGATCGACCAGAAGGAAATCGAGCGTGCCCGCGCGCAGATCCGCGCCCAGCTTCTGATGGGCCAAGAAAGCCCGGCGGCGCGTGCCGGCCAGGTGGCGCGGCAGATGATGCTCTACGGCCGGCCGATCTCCAATCCTGAAATGATGGAGCGGCTCGAAGGCATCACCATCGAACGCCTGACCGACCTTGCGGGCCGGCTGTTCTTCGACACCGTGCCGACGCTTTCGGCGATCGGCCCGCTCGAGCATCTGGCGCCGATGGAAGACATCGCCGCGTCGCTCACCTCGCCTGCCCCACAGGGCAAGCAAGCCGTACTTTGAACCTGCATTCGCGTTGCCGGGAGTGATCGATGCCAAAATCGGTGTTTCGGTTCCTGTCTCGGCAGCCGGAAGCAGTTGAAATCGAAGACGCCAATTATGTGCTGCGGCTGCCGCGCTATCAGGATTTCAACCAGTGGCACAAGCTGCGGTCGGCAAGCCGCGGCTTTCTCGAGCGTTGGGAGCCGACCTGGCGGCGCGACGAGCTGACGGAAGGCTCCTATCGGGCCCGCGTCATTCGCGGCAAGCAGGAATATGCGTCCGGCCAGGCCGTTCCGCTGCTGCTTTTTCACCGTGAAAACATGACGCTGCTTGGCGGCATCACCATCGGCTATATCAGGCGCGGGGCGGCACAGAGCTGCATGATCGGCTACTGGATGGGCGAAGCGCATGCCGGCCAGGGCCATATGTTCGCCGCACTTCAATTGGTTATACCCTACATCTTCGCAGGCCTTGAGTTGCACCGTATCGAAGCAGCCTGTATTCCAGACAATGCTCGGAGCATCCGCCTGCTTGAAAAAGCCGGGTTTCAGCGGGAAGGCTATCTGCGCGGATACTTGAAGATCAACGGTCAGTGGCATGATCACGTGATGTTTTCACTGCTTGCCACCGATACGGATAAAGGCAGGATAACCGACAGCCGATGACCAACAAACGCATGCTGCACCCATCACCATCTGGACGTTTCGTCGCGGTGATCGCAGCGCTTTTCCTGTCGGCTTTGGCGCTGATGGCAGGGGTCGCGCAGGCGGCCGAACCGGTGAAGATTTCCCGCGACGACACCGCGCTCGATCTGACCAAGACCACAGAGATTTACGCCAACCAGGGCGAGGCCTTTCAGGTGTCTACCGCGGCCGGCGCCGACGGCATCCGTCGGCGCATCGAGGTGCGCTCGAGCTCCGGCAACCACCAGGGCGACTGGGCCGTCTTCGCGCTTGCCAACGTTTCCGACGAGCAGCTGGAGCGCGTCATCGTCGCGCCGCATTTCCGTCTGGTGAATTCCAAGCTTTTCTGGCCCGACCTCGGATCGCAGCGCATCATCGCGATCACGCCGAGCGAAGGCTTCGCGCTCGACCGGCAGCCGAGCGACGATTCCGACGTCTTTCGCATCACGCTCAACCCGGGCTCCGTCATCACCTTCGTCGCCGAGCTTTCGACGCCGGAACTGCCGCAGATCTATCTGTGGGAGCCCGACGCCTACAAGGACACGATCAACGCGTTTACGCTCTATCGCGGCATCGTGCTCGGGATCGCGGGCCTGCTGGCGGTGTTCCTCACCATCCTTTTCGTCGTCAAGGGCACTTCGATGCTGCCGGCGACCGCCGCTCTCGCCTGGGCGGTGCTCGGCTATATCTGCGTCGATTTCGGCTTCCTTGGGAAGCTCGTCAGCATCGCTTCGGCGGACCAGCGAATATGGCGCGCCTGCGCGGAAGTGGCGCTGGCATCGAGTTTCGTCATCTTCCTGTTCACCTATCTCAACCTCAACCGGTGGCATACGCATCTCGGCTACGTGACGCTCGCCTGGGTGCTGGGTCTGGCGCTGCTCTTCGGCGTCGCGATCTACGACCCCGCCATCGCCGCCGGTATCGCCCGCCTGTCCTTCGCGCTCACCGCGACGCTGGGCCTGCTGCTCATCATCTATCTCGGCCTCAACCGCTATGACCGCGCCATTCTCTTGGTGCCCGCCTGGGCGCTGATCCTGGTGTGGCTGTTCGGCGGCTGGCTGACGATCACCGGCCAGCTCGACAACGACATCATCCAGCCGGCGCTTGGCGGTGGCTTGGTGCTGATCGTGCTTCTGATCGGCTTCACCGTCATGCAGCACGCCTTTGCCGGCGGCACGTTCCAGCAGGGGCTGTTCTCCGATCTTGAGCGGCAATCACTGGCGCTGACCGGCTCCGGCGATATGGTGTGGGACTGGGACGTGGCGCGTGACCGCGTCGTCACCATCCCTGACGTTTCCGTCAAGCTCGGCCTTTCGCCCGGCACGATGCATGGCGCTGCCCGCAACTGGCTGCCGCGCCTGCATCCCGACGATCGCGACCGTTTCCGCGCCACGCTCGACGTGTTGCTCGAACATCGCCGGGGCCGGCTGAACCACGAGTTCCGCATCCGCGCCGAGGACGGGCATTTCCACTGGCTCCTGATCCGCGCCCGACCGGTGCTCGATTCCAACGGCGAAGTGATCCGCTGCGTCGGCACCGTCATCGACGTGACCGAGCAGAAGAACTCGATCGACCGGCTGCTGCAGGACGCGCTGCACGACAACCTGACCGGCCTTCCCAACCGCCAGCTGTTCCTCGACCGCCTGCAGGGTGTGCTGGCGCTGGCACCGGGTGGCGATACGCTGAGGCCGACGGTCATGGTGATCGATATCGACCGCTACAAGCTGGTCAACGACGCGCTTGGCGTAGCCGCCGGCGACAACATCCTGATCGCGCTGACGCGCCGTCTTCGCCGGCTCCTGAAGCCGCAGGACACGCTGGCGCGTCTCTCCGGTGACCAGTTCGGGCTCATCCTCGTTTCCGAGCGCGATCCCGCCAAGATCGCCGACTTCGCCGATGCGATCAGCAAGGCGATCATGGTGCCGATCAACTTCGCCAATCGCGAGATCATCCTGACGGCGTCGATCGGGCTTGCCTCCTTCGTCGACCAGCAGGAAAACGCGACGGGGATGCTCAGCGATTCCGAGCTTGCCATGTACCGGGCGAAACGCGCCGGCGGCAACCGCGTCGAGCCGTTCCAGCCCGCCTTCCGCGACTTCGGCGCCGACCGGCTGCAGCTGGAATCGGATCTCCGCCGTGCGCTGGAGCGCAAGGAACTGTCGATGGTCTACCAGCCGATCGCCGGCCTGGAAGATGTCGAGATCGCCGGCTTCGAAGCGCTGATGCGCTGGGAGCATCCGAAGCGCGGCAGCATCCCGCCGTCGGAATTCATCCCGATCGCCGAGGCTTCCGACATCATCAACATGCTCGGCGTCTTCGCGCTTGAACAGGCGACCAACGACCTGATGGCCTGGGAGAGCCAGACCGGCGAGCTGCCGATCTTCGTGTCGATCAATCTCTCGAGCGCGCAGCTCCTCAACAACGATCTCTATGACGACGTGCGCTCGGTTCTCGCCAAGACCCATTGCGATCCGACCCGGCTGAAACTGGAGCTGACCGAGACGATGGTAATGGAAAACCCGGAACAGGCGCGCCTCGTGCTGGGCAAGCTGCGCGAAATCGGGCTTGGGCTGGCGCTCGACGATTTCGGCACCGGCTACTCCTCGCTCTCCTACCTCACCCGCTTCCCGTTCGACACGATCAAGCTCGACAAGACGCTGGTCTGCGACACCAGCGACCGGAAGTCGACCGTGCTGCGCTCGGTGATCTCGATGGCGCGCGAGCTCGAGATGAAGGTTGTGGCCGAAGGTATCGAGTCCAACGAGGACGCGATCGAACTGGCAAAGATGGGTTGCACCTACGGCCAGAGCTATCTCTTCGGCCCGCCGATGGCGTCGGAATCGGTGCTGCGGCTGCTGAAGGAGCGCTTTCCGCTGACCAAGCGCGCCTGAGGTCTCTCAGGCGCCCGAGTTTCAGACCCCAAGGGTTCAGGCAGCAGCCTGCCGTGGCTCGGCGACGCGATCCTGGATCAGCCGGTGCAGATATTCGAGCTTTTCGACGACAGCGTTCGACAGCACGAAGGGATAGGAATCCGGCTGGCCCATGCTGCGCTGGATGGCGTTGATCGCCACCGATAGCGGCACCCAGGCGCTGACCAATTGCTCGGCGCTTGCCGCCCGATAAGGGTTGAAATCCACCTCCGACGCCATTTCCTCATGGCCGCGCGGATCGATGGCGATGCCGAAGCCGCGCGCGGTCTCCAGCGTATCGACGATGTGCAGATAATGCGCGAAGCACTCGGCGAAATCCTCCCAGGGATGGGCCGTCGCATAAGCGCTGATGAAGCTCTGCTGCCAGCCGAGAGGCGCGCCGTTCTGATAATGGTTCTGCAGCGCCTGGCCATAATCCTGGCGCTCGTCGCCGAAGACGGCGCGGAAGCCGTCGAAGGCATCGCGGTCGCGGACCAGGCGGTTCCAGACGAAGTGCCCGATCTCGTGGCGGAAATGGCCGAGAAGCGTTCTATAGGGTTCGTTCATCGAGGCGCGGGCAAGTTCGCGGGTGATGTCGTCGGCCTCGGCGGCGCGGATGGCGATGACGCCTTCGTCGTGGCCTGTCATGGCCGGGATGACATTGCCGTCGAGCTGCACTTCATCCTCGAGGAAGTCGAAAACCAGGCCGCCTTGCGGATCCTCGTTGCGATCGGGCGGCGGAAGACGCCAGCGCAGCAGCGAATAGAAGAGATGGCGCTGCGCCTGGCTGATGCGGCGCCAGCGATCGATCCCTTCCTGCGTATGGGTGTTCGGAACCAGGCGATTGTAGCGGCAGGCGATGCAAAACGGATTTTCCTCATCCGCATTGACCAGCCAGTTGCAGATATCGAGACCGGCATTGGCGCAGAAGCGCACCCCGCGCTGAGGGTCCGACGTCAGCTGCCACAGCGTCTCGTCGCGCGGCTCAAGCGCGCGCATCGAGAGATCATCGGGCAGGAAGCCGAGGCGATGGTTGCAGCGGACGCATTGCCGGTTGTCGAAGTGCACGACCTGATCGCAGTTATCGCAGGCGAAAAGCCGCATGGAACGCCCCATAGCGTGGTGTTGATACAAAACGACCCGCAGCGCGGATGCGCGACGGGCCATTGCGGGGATGTTTTCGATCACATGCGATCGACGACATCCTTGATCTTGCCTTTGGCATCGCCCTTGGCGGACTGGGCCTTACCCTTGGCTTCCTGGACGGCGCCCTTGGCGCGGGTGGAATTGTCGCCGGTCGCCTTGCCGACAGCCTGCTTCGCCTTGCCGGCAATCTCGTTTGCCTTGCCGGAAATCTTGTCGCTGGTGCTACCCATCTGATGTCTCCTTTTGGTACGGGCCTCGTGCCCGGTGCGAAAAGAGAACGTGGTTCGCAGCTATTCGTTCCGCGAATTTTTGCGTCTTCAGGCATGGCCGGCTTCGGTGGAGAGCATGGCCGCCGAAATGCCCATGCCGGCCAGCGCGCGCTCGTATTTATCATCGAGATTGGGATCGAAGATGAGGGCGTCGTTGGCCGGGCAATTCAGCCAGCCATTGCTGGCGATCTCGGCTTCGAGTTGCCCCGCGCCCCAGCCGGCATAGCCGAGCAGCATGGTGGCGCGCTTCGGCCCCTCGCCCTTGGCAATGGCGCGGATGATGTCGAGCGTCGCCGTCATGCAGATATCGTCGCTGACGGGAATGCTGGAATCGCAGAGATAATCATCGGAATGCAGAACGAAGCCACGGCCGCTTTCCACCGGCCCGCCCGTCTGAATCGACAGATCGCCAGATGGCGGCGGCATGAGGATCGCCTCGTCGCTCTTGATCATGTCGAGATGCATGAGCACGTCGGTGAACGAAAGCTCCTGAGAGCGATTGATGATGAAGCCCATGGCGCCGGCGTCGGAATGGGCGCAGACGTAAATCACCGTGCGGGCGAAATTGCTGTCCGATACGCCGGGCATGGCGATCAGGAACTGGCCGTCGAAGAAGCCGCGTTCACGTCTGTTTTTCAGGGTCGACAGGGACATGATACCTCCTGATGCCAGACCGCTCGAGGCGCCGACAAGAGAAACATGGGCCAATGTCCTGTTTCAATCAACTGAAAATGAAAATTAAATCGGATGCGGCTTCTGGCTAAGGGCAGCGGATTTGAATAACCATTGCCGCATGACCTTTGCCACGCACAAAAGACGCCTCGTCCTGATCCTCGCCACGGCTCTTGGCCTGTCCCTGCCCGTGCTCTCCGCAGCGCAGGCGGGCACCAGCGAATGGGTCGACAATGCCGGCGGGCGGATGCGGCTGGTGGCGATGGCGCCCGACGCGCATGGCATGATCCGCGCCGGGCTGCAGATCGAACCCAATGCCGGATGGATCACCTATTGGCGCGAGCCCGGCAATAGCGGCATCCCCCCGCAGATCACGATCGCGCCCGAGACGGGCGTGACGCTGGTTAAGATCGGCTACCCGATTCCGAAGCACATCAAGGACGACAGGCTCGACGACATCGGCTACGACGCGCCGGTGACGCTGCCGCTCACGCTTTCGGCCACAAGCGGTGCCACCGAAATCAAGGCGCAGGCCTTCGTCGGCATCTGCAAGGATATCTGCGTGCCCTTCCAAGCCGACTTCACGCTCGCGCTTTCGTCGGCGGGGCAATCACAGCCTGAGGAAAAGGCGATATTGGACGCCGCCGACGCACGGCTGCCGGAGGAGGCCTCCTCCAAGTTCAAGGTAACCAAGCACACGCTGTCGGCCGACCAGAAGGAGCTGACGCTTGATATCACGCTCCCCGACATCGGCGACACGACGCCTGACGTCGTCGTTGCCGGCCCGAGCGGCTATGTCTTCACCAAGCAGCTGATGAGCAAGCGCGATGGCACTTCGCTGACGACGACGATCTCGATCGGCAAGCTGCCGAAGAACTACGACATATCTGGCAAGAGCTGGACCGCGCTTGTGATCGACGGCGCCCGCGCCATCGAAAGCCCGCTTGCTTTCAAATAGGCCGATCCTATCATTCACACCTGCCCTTGATCCCAACGTCTGCGCCCCGACGGCGCCTCACAAACAACAACCAGGAGATAGTCATGACCATTGCAATCGGCGACACACTGCCTTCGGCGACCTTCAAGGAAAAGACGGCTGACGGCCCGGTCGAGACCACGACCGAGGCGCTGTTCAAGGGCAAGCGCGTGGTGCTCTTCGCCGTGCCCGGCGCCTTCACGCCCACCTGCTCGCTCAACCACCTGCCCGGCTATCTCGAAAACCGCGACACCATTCTCGGCAAGGGCGTAGACGACATCGCGGTCATCGCCGTCAACGACTGGCACGTCATGGGCGCCTGGGCGCAATCCTCCGGCGGCATGGGCAAGATCCACTTCCTCCCCGACTGGGACGCCTCCTTCACCAAGGCCATCGGCCTCGACGCCGACCTCTCCGGCGGCGGCCTCGGCGTGCGCTCCAAGCGCTACTCGATGCTTGTCGAAGACGGCGTCGTGAAGTCGCTCAACGTCGAGGACAATCCCGGTCAGGCGACGGTTTCGAGCGCTGCGACGATGATCGAGCAGCTTTGATGTGATGTTGCGGGGTGGGCCTGAGCGTGGTGGTTTCGGCCGTCGCGTCTGCCCCGCACCGTTGCATTCCTGGCAACGTGCTTAGATCCTCGGGACAAGCCCGAGGATGACGTTGAGAATGTAGGAAGCGACGCATTTTCAACAAGTTAGCAGCCCAATAGGCTAGCGGTGCATCGTCCCCACGACCGTCATACTCGGGCTCGTCCCGAGTATCTGCTGCGGGTGCAACTGGCTCGACGTGAATGGACGCTGGGCGAGGACGAGGCTGCGGGTGCGGCCTCACGTCCACTCCCGCGTCCGCTCCCTTCTAGCTCCATTGCACCGCTGTATTCCTGGTGGCGTGCTTAGATCCTCGGGACGAGCCCGAGGATGACGTTGAGCATGTGGGAAGCGACGTCTTTCCAACAAGTTAGCAGCCCAATAGGTTAGCGACGGCCCATCCCCTCGACCGTCATACTCGGGCTCGTCCCGAGTATCTGCTGTGGGCGCAAATGGCTCGACGTGAATGGACGCTGGGCGAGGACGGGGCTGCGGGTGCCCAGGCGCCAATACATATCCTTCCGCTTATTCCAGTGGCTCGCGCCCCTTTTACTCCCCTGCACCGTCGCATTCCTGGAGGCGTGCTTAGATCCTCGGCACCTTGGCCGAGGATGACGACGAGAGCGTGGGACGTGACGCTCTTTCAACATGTTAGCGACGAAGTAGGCTAGCGGCGCATCATCCCCACGACCGTCATACTCGGCCTCGTCCCGAGTATCTGCTGCGGGTGCAATTGGTTCGACGTGCATGGACGCTGGGCGAGAACGGGGCTGCGGGTGTGTCGCCGGACGTCCAGTCTCCGTCGGTCTTCCCTGACACCAATTCCAGTGGCTCCGTCCCCTCTCACCTCCCCTGCACCGTTGCATTTCTGGCAACGTGCTTAGATCCTCGGCACGTTGGCCGAGGATGACGCCGAGAGCGTGGCGGCGTTTTCACTCTTCGCCCCCAATCCGCCATTCAACTCCCCTGTTTTCCACCAACCTCTGTCGATCGCCGATATTTTCGCGCTCGACGACTTGCGTCATCGCCGGAAATATCGTTATAACGTTACAAAGTAATGTTATTACATGCTGAGTACCCGCAATGACCCTCCTGAACAACCTCGCCGCCGGCCTGATGAGCGCTTCGGCCATCCACCGCGTGATCGGCGCCATCGTCGTCGCCGGCCTGCTCTGGATCGCCATCGCATGGGCGGTGATGCTGCCATGAGCGAAGACCTGATCCGGCTTTCCAATCTCACCGTCGCCTATAACCGGCACCCGGCCGTGCACCACGTTTCCGGCGCGATTACGGCCGGCAGCCTGACGGCCATTGCCGGGCCGAATGGGGCGGGGAAGTCGACGCTTTTGAAGGCGATCATGGGTGAGCTCAGGCCGAGCGAGGGGCGTGTCGAGCATCGGCTGCAGCGCACCGATTTCGGCTACCTGCCGCAGGCGGCCGATATCAACAGGCGGTTTCCGATCTCGGTGCTCGATACCGTGCTGCTTGGCGCATGGCGGCAGGCGGGGGCGTTTTCGCGGGTTTCGGGTGCGGAAATGGTGAAAGCACACGAGGCGATTTCGGCGGTCGGGCTGGAGGGCTTCGAGCGGCGGCAGATCGGGTCGCTGTCGTCGGGCCAGCTGCAGCGGGTGCTGTTTGCGCGGCTGTTGTTGCAGGACGCCAAGGTGATCCTGCTCGACGAGCCGTTTACCGCGATCGACGCCCGCACCACCCGCGACCTGATCGAGATGATCCTGACCTGGCATGGCGACGGGCGGACCATCGTGGCGGTGCTGCATGATTTCGAGCAGATCCGCGCGCATTTCCCGCAGACGCTGCTGCTCGCCCGCGAGATGATCGACTGGGGGCCGACCGCCTCCGCCATGTCGTCCGAAAACCTGTTGAAGGCGCGGGCGATGGCCGAGCGCTGGGATGAGGACGCAGATGCCTGCGCGCCGGCCGCATGACCATCTACGATCTCTTCTTCGCACCCTTCGTCGATTACGGCTTCATGCGCCGGGCGCTGGTCGCATGTCTCTGCCTCGGGCTCGGCTCCGGGCCGATCGGCGTGTTTCTGATGTTGCGGCGCATGAGCCTGATGGGCGATGCGATGAGCCATGCGATCCTGCCCGGGGCGGCGATCGGCTATCTCGTTGCCGGCTCGCTGTCGCTGACGGCGATGGGGATCGGCGGGCTGGTGGCGGGACTTGCCGTCGCCCTGCTGTCCGGCGCGGTCAGCCGGGTGACGGTGCTGCAGGAGGATGCGAGCTTTGCCAGCTTCTATCTGGCATCGCTGGCGCTCGGCGTGCTGATCGTCTCGCTCAGAGGGTCCAATATCGACCTGCTGCATGTGCTGTTCGGCACCATCCTCGCCATCGATCCCCCGGCGCTCTACCAGATCGGCGCGATCACGACGCTGACGCTGATCGTGCTCGCCGCGATCTACCGGCCGCTGATCGCGGAGTGCTTCGACCCGAGTTTTCTTAGAGCGATCGGCGGGCGCGGTCCGGTCTACCACTTCCTGTTCCTGCTGCTCGTCGTGCTCAATCTCGTCGCCAGTTTCCAGGCGCTTGGCACGCTGATGGCGGTGGGGCTGATGATGCTTCCGGCCGCGATTGCGCAGCTCTGGTCGCGCAGCCTGCCCTCGATGATGCTGGTGGCTGCCTTTAGCGCCGCGGCATCCGGCTATTTCGGGCTGATCGCCTCCTACCATCTTGAGCTCGCCTCCGGGCCAACGATCATCATGACGGCGGCGGCGATCTACGGCTTTTCCATCTTTTTCGCACCGTCGGGCCTTGCCCGGCGTCTCTTCCCCCGCGCCCATCTCAAGGGCTAACCAAAGGATGCTTCTATGCCCCATAGAAGATTGCTTCTTGCCGCCTCGCTTCCCGCGTTGATGGCCTTTTCGGCCATGCCGGCTTCGGCCGAAACGCTTCATGTCGTGGCCTCCTTCACCGTGCTCGCCGATGTCGTCAAACAGGTTGGCGGCGACCATGTCGAGGTCAAGAGCCTCGTCGGGCCGAACGGCGACCCCCACGAATTCGAGCCCTCGCCCACCGACGCCAAGAATCTGAAGGCTGCGAAAGTGACCTTCGTCAGCGGCGAAGGGCTGGAAGGCTGGATGGACCGGCTGATCGCCGCGTCCGGCTACAAGGGCACGCCGGTGACCGTCTCCGAGGGTGTGAAGACGCGCACCATGGAAGAGGACGGCAAGACGGTGACCGATCCGCACGTCTGGAACAGCCCCGTCAGCGTCAAGGTCTGGGTTGAGAACATCGAGAAGGCGCTCACATCGGCAGATCCAGCCGACGCAGCGGCGTTCAAGGCCAATGCCGAGGCTTACACCAAGAAGCTCGACGAGATGGACGCCTATGCCAAGGCGAAGTTCAAGGATATCCCCGAGGATCACCGCAAGGTGCTGACCAGCCATGACGCCTTCGGCTATTTCGGCCGGGAGTATCATGTGAGCTTCCTGGCGCCGCTCGGCGTTTCCACCGAAAGCGAGGCGTCAGCCGCCGAAGTTGCCAAGCTGATCGAGCAGATCAAGGCCGAACACGTGAAGACCTATTTCTTCGAAAACTCCAACGATCCGCGCCTCGTCAAGCAGATCGCCAAGGCAACGGGGGCAGAGCCCGGCGGCGAGCTCTATGTGGAATCGCTGTCGGACGCCAAGGGCCCGGCATCCACCTATGAGAAGATGTTCCGCTACAATGTCGACCAGATCTCCGCCGCCATGGCGAAGGGTAGCTGACGATAGCGAATAGTATTTTCGACCTGCGGGATCACACCTGCAGGTCGAAGACGATCAGGCCGCCGAGGCCGCCATCCAGCGACGAGACGATGCGCTCGCCGACGGCGACATGCTCGGGATGGACGAGATAGGCGTCGCGCGCTTCCGGGCTTTCGAAGGTGACGGCAAAGCCATCGACGAAGCCGGCATGCAAGCCCTCTGGCGAGACGTTCGGGCCGTATTTGATATCCAGAATACCCGGAATGACCTGCTTCAGCGCGACGATCTGCTCGAATAAGGACTGCTTCTCTTCGCCCGTGATGGCCGATTTCAGCCGCATCAGCACTGAGTGCAGGATCATATGGTCGCCTCCCGACATGTTGTTATCCGCAAAGCATAGTGGGAATGCGGCTGCGGGCAAGATGCAAAGATTAGCCATGGAAAAAGGCGCGACCGGTGACCGGCCGCGCCTTCTCATCAATGATTGCCGAGCCGCGATCAGGCGGCGGAGCGACCTGCGAAAGACGACGTCAGGCGGTCGGCGAGCGCACGGGCCGGCGACTGAACCGGGCGCGAGCTTGACGTGGCGGCACTGACGGCGCGGTCGTCGAGCTTGAACTGCGACAGGAGCTCCAGCAGCGTCGCCGCCTGGGTCGCGAGGCCGTGGCTTGCCGCGGTCGCCTGCTCCACCATGGCCGCGTTCTGCTGCGTGCCCTGGTCCATATGGTTGACGGAGGTGTTGATCTCCGACAGGCCGGTCGACTGTTCGCGCGCCGAAAGAACGATCGACTGGACGTTGCGATTGACGTCCTGCACTTCGGTGACGATCTCCTGCAGCGCCTTGCCGGTGCGGCCGACGAGATCGACGCCGCCACGCACCTGGTCGCCGGACTTGGTGATCAGCTGCTTGATTTCCTTGGCGGCGTTTGCCGAGCGCTGGGCGAGTTCGCGCACTTCCTGGGCCACGACCGCGAAGCCCTTGCCGGCTTCACCGGCACGTGCCGCTTCCACGCCGGCATTGAGCGCAAGCAGGTTGGTCTGGAAGGCGATGTCGTCGATCACGCCGATGATGTTCGAGATCTGGCTCGACGACTGCTCGATCTCGTGCACGGCATCGACCGCCTCGCGGACGATCTCGCCGGAGCGTTCGGCACCGGCCTGGGCGCGCTTGACCAGCTCGCCGGCATCACCGGCGCGGGTGGCCGAATCCTTAACGGCCGTCGTCACCTGCTCCAGTGCCGCTGCCGTTTCCTCGACGGAGGCTGCCTGCTGTTCGGTGCGGCGGGAGAGATCGTCGGCCGATGCCTTGATCTCGGCTGCGCCGGCATCGATCATCCGGGCGTTCTCGCCAACGGTGCGCAGCGTTTCCTGCAGACGGCCGATCGATTCATTGTAGCTGATGCGCAGCGCGTCCAGCTGGTCGGCGAACGGCGTTTCGAGGCGGTAAGTCATGTCGCCATCGGAGAGGCGCTGCAGGCCGGCGCCGAGGCCATCGACGGCAAAGCGGACGTCTTCGGCCTCACGTGCCTTCTGCGCTTCGCGAGCGATGCGCTCGTTTTCGCTGAGGCCGCGATTGGCTTCCGTTTCGCGCTCGAGGCGTTCGCGCTCCAGCGCGTTGTCGCGGAAGATGGCGACCGCGGCGGCCATTTCGCCGATCTCGTCGCGGCGGGCGCCGTGCGGGATCTCATGGCTGTTGTCGCCCGATGCAAGCTTGTTCATTGCGCCGGTGATGTCGCTGATCGGGCGCACCACGCGGAAGAACGAGAAGAAGGCGGCGGCGATGGCGAGAAGAGCGGCGATGGCGACCGCCGTGACCGTCGAGATCCGGGCGAAGCTGATGACGTCGCTGGAGATTGTTATCGACTGCGCCGCCAGATCCTTGTTGTTGTCGACCACGCCCTTGATGATGCCGCTGGCTTCAGCACTGATCGGGTCCATGTTGTCGACCATGAACGGCTTCAGGCTCTCCCGCTCGCCGGCGGCTGCCCTCTTGGCGATCGTCGCGCCGAATTCGTCATAGGCGCGGAGGTCTTTCCTGAGCAGCTCCACCTTGGCGCGGGTGGCCGGCAGCGTGACGCGGGTCTCGAAGGAAGCGAATGCCTCGTCGCGGACGCCGCGGGCGCCTTCAAGCGCCTTCTCGAGCGTTGCAATTTCCTGCGGCCCCGTGGCCGACAGCATGGCCATGACATAGCGGCGCTGGTCGGTGAAGCTCTTGTCGAGCGCAGCCAGGAAGGCGTTGCCGGTCATGTTTCGAACCATCAACTGCGATTGCGTCTCAAGATTGGAAATGGAATTGAGCGCCAAGCCGCCCTGAATGACACCCAAGATAACAACGCCGCCAAACAGCGCCGGTATCAATGTCCTGATCTTCAAATTCATCATCTTAAGCCCCGGTCTTTCATCAATCTTTTCGGTCTGGTCCTCCTCAACCCGGGAGGCGTTTGACAAATCGCAATTGAGAAATGCTTACCGAACGGATCGTTGCGGCGAAATGTAGCAAGCCCTCATCGAAGCGCGGGACGCCAGCAGTGACGGCTTCGAGATGGCCGTTTCGAGGGCCAAACCGTCGTAAACGGGACGACGTCGGCGACATTCTCCTCTAAGCTGCGACGCATGACCGCACGGGAAGAGGAGCCCGCGCGTACCGCAGCATTTTCAACGGAGGAGATGAAAATGAGCAAGAACCGTGGCGTCGTCTACATGCGGCCCGGCGTTGTCGAAATCCATGACATCGATGATCCGAAGCTTGAGGCACCCGATGGGCGCCGCATCGAGCATGGCGTGATCCTGAAGGTGATCTCGACCAATATCTGCGGATCGGACCAGCACATGGTGCGCGGCCGCACCACGGCGATGCCGGGGCTGGTTCTCGGCCATGAAATCACCGGCCAGATCATCGAAAAAGGCATCGACGTCGAGATGCTCGAGGTCGGCGACATCGTCTCCGTGCCGTTCAACGTCGCCTGCGGCCGCTGCCGCTGCTGCAAGTCGCAGGACACCGGCGTCTGCCTCACCGTCAACCCGTCGCGCGCCGGCGGCGCCTATGGCTATGTCGACATGGGCGGCTGGATCGGCGGCCAGGCCCGTTACGTCACCATCCCCTATGCCGACTTCAACCTCCTGAAAATTCCGGATCGCGACCGGGCGATGGAGAAGATCCGCGATCTCACCATGCTCTCGGACATCCTGCCGACCGGCTTCCATGGCGCGGTGCGCGCCGGCGTCGGCGTCGGCTCGACTGTCTATGTCGCGGGCGCCGGTCCGGTCGGCCTTGCGGCCGCCGCTTCCGCCCGCATCCTGGGTGCCGCCGTCGTGATGATCGGCGACTTCAACAAGGATCGCCTGGCGCATGCCGCCCGCGTCGGCTTTGAGCCCATCGATCTCTCCAAGAGTGACCGGCTGGGCGACATGATCGCGCAGGTGACCGGGAGCAACGAGGTGGACAGCGCCATCGACGCCGTCGGCTTCGAGGCGCGCGGGCACTCTGGCGGCGAGCAGCCGGCGATCGTGCTCAACCAGATGATGGACATCACCCGCGCGGCAGGCTCGATCGGCATTCCCGGCCTCTACGTCACCGAGGATCCCGGCGCCGTCGACAGCGCCGCCAAGACCGGCAACCTGTCGCTGCGCTTCGGCCTCGGCTGGGCCAAGGCGCAATCCTTCCACACCGGCCAGACGCCGGTGCTGAAGTATAACCGGCAGCTGATGCAGGCGATCCTCCACGACCGCCTTCCGATCGCCGATATCGTCAACGCCAAGGTGATCCCGCTCGAAGAAGCCGTTCAGGGCTATGAGAGCTTCGACCACGGGGCGGCGACGAAATTCGTGCTCGACCCGCATGGGGATGTGGCGAAGGCGGCTTGAGGGATATGAGGATGAGGGGGTGGCCAGCGTTGGCGCGTGTGGCCCCCTCACCCTACCCTCTCCCCGCTGGGGAGAGGGGGAGCAAGAGGCCCGCCACGAGTCCCTTCTCCCCCGCGGGGAGAAGATGCCGGCAGGCAGATGAGGGGGCTGCGGGCACTGACGTTGGCCACTTTCAAAACCCCCAGCCAAAAAACAGCACACGTTTCCTCCGGCAGGTTTTACCCCCGGTTGATACGGCATCTGATCGGACGGGGCGCCAGAAGCTGCCTCGTAAATAGTTTAGTTTATTGACACCTTCCGGCGCCCCGTTCGGCGGTCTGCTATCGCGTCCTGGTTCCTTTACCGGGTGATCGGCATCTTTTCAGAGATATGCTCGCGGGGTTGTTCTTGTCCTTGAGGCTTTCGCTCCCCGGGCATCCCGAATGGGCCGTCTTGATCGACGCCGGGGCGGGCCTCCGCGGACCTGTCGCCCGCGGCACCTCAGCGCCGTTCCGCAAAGCCCTTTCAGGCTCCACGGTCGGCCAGTCGCCGTCCCTTATGTGCATAGGCGCGTGGTATCGGCGAACCGACCTTCGCGTCCGCACACCAGCTCTTCGCTGGCGGGACCATTCCGCAACGCCCCTCGTTTCACCCTGCGTCAGGGGCTTCCCGAAAGCGCCGATCCCGCCTCGCCGGTAACGCAACCGGTGTATCCGAAGACGGGACGGAGTGAGTTTGGCGCAGGCGAGGAGCGCGGGGAAAATGTGTGGTGTAAGTGGTTGATATTGTGGGATGTGGGGTGAGATGAGAAGCGCCGCTAAAGGCGTCGCGTGATCGGCGTTGATGACCGCACTCGGCCCATTGCGGACTTTCGAAGGTCTGTGCAATGTGCAGGGCATGATCGATATTACGTTGCCACCATCCGTTGCGGCTCTTTGTAAAAGTTGCGAAACCATCTGTGAGAAAGAATGCTGCGGCATCAGCGCATTCAGCTTTTCTCCGTTCAACGTAATCTACCATCTTACCAAGGTGGACGCATGCATCCTGGATAGCGATGTTGCCGAAATCCGTTCTGGACTAGCTGAACTCCTAACGAATCTTCGGGGAGCGGTTCGTCGCGTCGAAAAGGTGGTTATCTCGGAGTTCAACGCGATCCTGACTGCACAACAGATGATTGCTCTGGTTGGTGAGATTGATTCCGCCCTCTCGGAAGGCTGTGCCATCTATGCCAGTCAAGAGGATCGTGTCGACGAGAGATATCAGAATTTCCTACGGATCATCGAAACACCTAAGTGACCGCTTCTCGCGCGAAGCGATCAAACTCTTTCGACATCGGCCCAGTCCACTGATCGTCGGTCCTACCCTGTGGCCCCCTCACCCTACCCTCTCCCCAAGGGGAGAGGGGGAGCAAGAGGCAGGGCACGAGTCCCTTCTTGGATGATCAAAATATGAGATAGTCGTTTCTGCCGGGCGGGTGGCCACCCGCCCGGCAGCTGGTTGTCGGATCGTCACCTTCTCAGCCGTCAGGGGCTGTGGGGAGCAGGATCGCAACCGGCTCTTCATCAGGCCCGTGTGGTTGCAGGAACCTTGGGGTTCGTATCCAAGACAGGGACGACGAAGATGACCGATGATAGCATGATCTGTGCCGGAATCGATGTCGGCAAAAGCCATCTCGACATCGCCATCCATCCCGGCGACGCGCGGCTGCGGGTCGCCTATGATGCGGCGGGCCTGAAGCGGCTCGACGCCTTTCTTCAAGAGCATGATGTCAAAAGGGTCGGCTTCGAAGCCTCCGGCGGCTACGAGTGGCGGCTGATGGTGCATTTGCGGGGCAAGAAGCGCCCGGCGGCGCGCCTGCAGCCGGCGCAATTGCGGTACTTCGCCAGAAGCCGGCTGCAGCGGGCCAAGAACGACCGGCTGGACGCCACGCTGATTGCCGTCTTCACCGCCAGCCTCAAGACGCTGCCGGTGCTGCCCGATGCCCGCTTCGACAGGCTTTCGGCCGAACTGACCTATCTGGAGCAGATCGAACAGCAGATCGCGCTGGTGAAGACATTCGCCGAGACCGCCGTGCCCGACATCGTCAAGCGCCGGCACGCCCGCGAGATCGCCAGGCTCGAGACCTGCCGCAATGCGCATATGCTGCGGCTCGAAAAGCTGGTTCGTGGCGACCCTGATCTGGCGCGGCGGCTCGACCTTCTGGTTTCCATCAAGGGGATCGGGCTGCGCAGCGCGCTGTGCCTCGTCATCCGCATGCCCGAGCTCGGCCATGCCGGCCGCAACGAGGTCGCCGCTCTTGCCGGCGTCGCCCCCTATGATGACGACAGCGGCAAACATCGTGGCAGGCGCAGGATCCAGGGCGGTCGCGAAAGGCTGCGCAAGAGCCTGTTCATGCGCGCCTTCACAGCCAGCCGGCACAATCCGGATCTGGCGGCCTTCTACAAGCGGTTGCGCGGCAACGGCAAGGAGCACCTGTGCGCGGTCATCGCCGTCGCTCGAAAGCTCGTCATTCTCGCCAACACAATCCTCACCCGACAGACCGAATGGACGCCGAAATATGTGAAAGGATGAGACATGGTTGCTCCCCCGCGGGGAGAAGATGCCGGCAGGCAGATGAGGGGGCTGCTGGCGCTGCGGTTGGCTGTAAATCAAGCTCCCTTCGTGCCTTTGCCATCAGGCGAAGGCAGCACACCACCCAACCTCTCCGCCACCTCAAACAGCGCCGGCACCGCCGGATTGCTCGACGCAGCCGAAGCGCAGAGCACGATGTCGAACTCCGGCGCATCCTTGATCGGCCGCGAGACCAGCCCTTCCGCCAAGTCCGCACACAAGGACTGCGGGATGAGCGCGATGCCCAGGCCTTCGGCGACGAGGCGGATGATGGTGTGCTGCAGGCGGGGTTCGAGTGCGAAATGCGGGACGACGCCTGAAGAGGTGCAGTAGTTGCGGATGGCGTCGCGGAGCGTCGGCGTCACGCTTGCGGGGGCGGCGATTAGGCGTTGGCTTGCGAGGTCCGTTGGGCCGGCGATGTCGAGTTTCGCCAGGCGGTGATCTCCAGGCACGATCAGGCGCAGGCGGTCGCGGGCGAGAAGCGTGGTGCGCAGGTGCGTGGCCGGGCTGCCGCCGAAGGTGACGGCGGCGTCGAGGCGTCCTTCGATCAGCATCTCCTCGATATCTGTGGGTATGCGCTCCTCGAGCACGAGGCGGACATCCGGCCGCGCCTCGGAATAAAATCGCACCAGCGCCGGGACGACGCTGTAGGCGGCGTTCATCATGAAGCCGAGCTTCAGTTCGCCCTTCACGCCGGATGCGACCAGCTGCACGTCGCGGCAGGCGGCGTCGAAACGCTCGAGCACCGCGCGGCACTCGTCCAGAAAATGCCGGCCCGCCGCCGTCAACGCGACGTTGCGGGAATTGCGCTCGAAGAGGCGGGCGCCGAGCGTCTTCTCGATCGCGGCGATCTGGCGGCTGAAGGGCGGCTGGCTCATGTTCATGCGCGCCGCCGCGTGGCCGAAGTGCAGCGTCTCGGCGAGCGCCACGAAATAGCGCATGTGGCGCGTGTCCATTTCATACCTCTGAGGTATCAATCAGCGATGATATCGACATTGGATTATATCGATATCAGGGGCTAGACAATGGTCTTTGCAACCTGAGTTCCCTCCCCCAATGCTGACCAATCTCCTCATCGTGCTCCCCATCTTCGCGCTCATCCTGACCGGATGGATCGCGCGCAAGACCGACGCGCTCGGCCCCAATGCGACGCGCGAGGTGAACCGGCTGGTGGTCTATCTGGCGCTGCCTGCCCTGCTCTTCGACATCATGGCGAATGCCAAGCTCTCGCAGATCTGGCAGCCGGGCTTCATCCTCGCCTTCACCTCAGGCTGCGCCATCATTTTTTGCGCGACGCTCTGGTGGCGGATGGCGAAGGGGCGGCATCTGGCGGATGCGGCGATCGACAGCCTCAACGCCAGCTATGCCAATACGGGGTTCGTCGGCTTTCCGCTGGTGCTCTCTGTTGTCGGCGACAACGGCATGGCGCCGACGCTGATCGCGACGATCGTCACCGTCTGCGTGCTCTTCGCCGTCGCCATCGTCTTGATCGAGGGCGGGCTGCAATCGGAGACGCGGCGGCGCGATATCGCCAGGAAGACTTTCCTCTCGCTGGCCAAAAACCCGCTTCTGATCGCGCCGGTGCTCGGGGCGTTGTTCATGGTGTCGGGTGTGGCACTGCCGGCGCCGGTGCATGCGTTTCTCAAACTTCTCGGCGGCGCGGCATCGCCCTGCGCGCTGATTGCGCTCGGGCTGTTTCTGGCGGGATCGAAGGCTGGGGCTGCGACCGAGCGGGCGGCGACGGCGGGGATTCTGGTCGGGCTGAAGCTCATCGCGCAGCCTTTGGTGACCTGGGTCATCGCAGGGCCGCTGCTGCATTTACCACCGGTTGCGGTGCATACCTGCGTGCTGCTCGCAGCTCTGCCGACGGGCACCGGGCCGTTCATGCTGGCGGAGTTTTATGGGCGCGAGGCGAGCTTGACGGGGCGCGTGGTGCTTGCCTCGACGGTGCTGTCGATCGGGACGATTTCGGCGTATCTGGCGGTTGCTGGGTGAAATTTGGTTGGGGCGAGCGGCCCGCCACGAGTCCCTTCTCCCCATCGGGGAGAAGATGCCGGCAGGCAGATGAGGGGGCTGCATGCGGGGTGTTTAAGATAATAAATTTAAATGGATAGCTGGAGATCGGGGCCCCCTCATCCGACCCTTCGGGCCACCTTCTCCCCGTTGGGGAGAAGGGGAAGCCGAGCAAGGAGAGACGCCCCGCCCTACCGCTTCTTGAACGGCTCCATGCCCTTGCGAGCCAGCTCGTCGGCGCGTTCGTTTTCCGGGTGGCCGGCGTGGCCCTTGACCCAGTGCCACTTGACCTTGTGGCGCTGGTTGGCGGCGTCGAGTGCCTGCCAGAGTTCGCCGTTTTTCACCGGCTTCTTGTCCGCGGTCTTCCAGCCGTTCTTCTTCCAGCCGAAGATCCACTTGGAGATGCCGTCCATGACGTATTTGCTGTCGGTGTGGAGATCGACCTCGCAGGCGCTTTTCAGCGCCGTCAGCGCCGAGATGGCGGCCAAGAGTTCCATGCGGTTGTTGGTGGTTTCCGCCTCGCCGCCGCAGAGCTCCTTCTCGACCTCGCCATAGCGCAGCACCGCGCCCCAGCCGCCGGGGCCGGGATTTCCGGAGCAGGCACCGTCGGTGTAGATGTCGACGTGCTTCATGGCGTGAGCCCGTATTCTGCGGCGGATTTGATCTGCCGGTGGAAGCGCAGCTTGCGCAGGTATTCGAGCGGGTCCTTCTTCGTCACCATCGCGCCCTCCGGCGTCATCAGCCAGTCGTAGAGGCGGGTCAGGAAGAAACGCAAAGCCGAGCCGCGCGAGAGGATCGGAAGTGCTTGAAGTTCGGCGTCGCTGAGCGGACGTACGCTGGTATAGCCTTCGAGCATCGCCATGCCCTTGGTGATGTTGTAGGCGCCGTCCTTTTCGAAGCACCAGGCATTGAGGATGATCGAGACGTCGTACGCCAAGAGATCGTTGCAGGCGAAGTAGAAATCGATCAGGCCCGAGAGATCGTCGCCCAGGAAGAAGACGTTGTCGGGGAAGAGATCGGCGTGGATGACGCCCGATGAGAGATCCTTCGGCCAGTGTGCCGCGAGAAAATCGAGCTCACCACGGATCTCCGCCTGCAGCCCCTTCTCGACCTCGTCGGCGCGGGCTTCAGACTTGTCCCACAGCACCTGCCAGCCATCGACGGAGAGCGCGTTGGGGCGCTTGAGCTCGAAACCTTCGCCGGCGATGTGCATGCGCGCCAACGCCTTGCCGACCTCGCGGCAATGTTTCGCTTCCGGCTTGCGCAGCCACATGCCTTCGAGGAAGGAGATGAGGGCTGCGGGGCGATCCGACAGCTGGCCGAGCAGCGCGCCATCCTTGCGCGGCAAGGGCAGCGGGCAGGACAGGCCGCGGGCGGAGAGATGCTGCATCAGGCCGAGGAAAAACGGCAGGTCGGTTTTCTCGACGCGCTTTTCGTAAAGCGTCAGGATCAGCGGGTCCTTCGAGGTATGCAGCAGGAAGTTGCTGTTTTCGACGCCCTCGGCGATGCCCTTGTAGGACAACAGCGTGCCGGCGTCATATTCCGTCAGGAACCACTTCAGATCGTCTTCGGAGATATCGGTGTAGACTGCCAAGGCGGGCTCTCGTTTTCGGTTTGGTGCTTCGGTCGGCTTCGGGCGGCGCAAATGATACCCCCCTCTGCCCTGCCGGGCATCTCCCCCACAAGGGGGGAGATTGATCCGTGGTGAGGGTTTCCCCAAACAATTGATCTTGCAGCGAGCGGCGGCCCCCAGCCGATCTCCCCCCTTGTGGGGGAGATGTCCGGCAGGACAGAGGGGGGGTGGCCCCACCCTCCGACCAACGATTACCCGTTGACGAAGGCCATATCCGCCGTTGTCAGCTCGATGTCGCGCAGCTCGCGGTTGACCAGGAAGTGCTCGTTTTCCTGAACGGTCTCGGCAAGCTCGACCTTGGCATCGAAACGGGCGCGAAAGGCTTCGATGATCTCGTTGACGATGACCTCGGGGGCCGAGGCGCCGGCGGAGAGGCCGAGCGTGCCGACATGGCCGATATCGTCCCAATCGAGCTCGGAGGCGCGCTGCACCAGGATCGATTTCTTCGCCCCTGCCCTCAGCGCCACTTCGACGAGGCGCTTGGAGTTGGACGAGTTCGGCGCGCCGACGATGATGAAGAGATCGCAGCCGGGTGCCGCCTGCTTGACGACTTCCTGGCGGTTGGTCGTCGCGTAGCAGATCGAATCGGCCGAGGGCGCGGTGAGGTTCGGGAAGCGCTCCTGCAGGCGGGCGATGACGCCGGCGGTGTCGTCGACCGAGAGCGTGGTCTGCGTGACATAGCCGAGATTGTCGGGATCGACGGGCTCGTAGAGATCGACATCGGCAATGGTTTCGACCAGCGAGACAGCGCCTTCCGGGAGCTGGCCCATGGTGCCGATCACCTCGGGGTGGCCGGCATGGCCGATCAGCACGACGTGGCGGCCGAGCTTGTTGTGGCGCATGGCCTGCTTGTGGACCTTGGAGACCAGCGGGCAAGTGGCGTCGAGATAGAAGAGGTTGCGTGTGGTCGCATCCTCCGGCACCGATTTCGGCACGCCGTGGGCGGAGAAGACCACCGGCTGGGCGCGGTGCTCTTCCGGGATCTCGTTCAGCTCCTCGACGAAGACGGCGCCCTTGGCTTCCAGACCTTCGACCACATAGCGGTTATGAACGATCTCGTGCCTGACATAGACGGGCGCGCCATAGGATTTCAGCGCCAGAACGACGATCTGGATCGCCCGGTCGACGCCGGCGCAGAAGCCGCGCGGCCCGCAGAGCCTGATCGTCAGTGGAGGTTTCGCCGCAATATTCATGTCTTTTCCGGTGTGTGCAGATACGCGTCTCTAGCCCAATATAGGCACGAATTGAAGCGATACTATTGCGCCGGCGGATTGCCGCGCTTTCGAAACCGCGCGACGACGACGATCACGACCAGCGTGGCGGCCAGGCCATACCAGGTGAAAGCATATTGCAGGTGGTTGTTGGGAAGGTCGACCTCGGTGACGCCGCCGATCGGCATGCCCTTGGGATTGGGCGTGTCGTCGGCATCGACGAAGAAGGGCACGACCGCAGCCTTGTCGAGCCCGGTGCTCGAGGCCATGACGTCGAGGTCCTTCCAGTAGAAGATGTTCTTGGCGACGTCGTTATCGGGCACGACCCAGGAGGGCTTGCCAGAGAGTTTGCTGCGGGCAAGACCGTTGACGGTCTGCTCGCCCGTCAGCTGGCCCTGCATACGCATTTCCGGCTCCTTGTTGTCATAGGGCACGAAGCCGCGATTGACGAAGAGGAAGCGGCCATCTGAGAGCTGCAGCGGCGTGTAGACGTAAAAGCCGGTCTGGCCGCGCCAGGTGGCGAAGAAGTGGCGTTCGCGGCTGTTGTCGTAGACGCCTGTCGCGGTGACGCGGCGGTATTCAATATCCTCACCCTTGGCGGCCATTGCCTCGACCTCGGAGAGTGGGACTACGGGGGCCGCGAGGCGCGCGGCGATATCGGCGAGCAGGCCTTCCTTCCAGTGCAGCCGCTCGACCTGCCAAGTGCCGAGCGCAATCAGGATGGCGAGTGCTACGAGGACCGCGATGGCGGTCAGGACGGATCGCGTGCGGCGGGGGGCTGCGGCTGTGGCATCAATCACGGGAGAGACGTCCTTCACGGGCATTGTGGCGGTATTGCATGGCGATGAGGATGCCCTTCATCCAGCGCAGCGCCAGCAGCGAGAGGATGATCGTCAGCGGCGCGAAGAGCAGGATGTGCAGCCAGATCGGCGGCGCGTAGTTCACTTCCAGCCACAGCACCGAGCCGATGACGATGAAGCCGACGATCAGGATGACGAAGACGGCCGGGCCATCGCCGGCGTCGGCAAAGGCATAATCGAGGCCGCAGGCGGCGCAGCGCGGCTTCAAGCCCAGCAAGCCATTGAAAAGCTTGCCATTGCCGCAGCGCGGGCAGCAGCCGCGAATACCTGTTTTCAAAGGATCCACAGGCGGGAAATGCGCGCTGTCCTCGTTCATGCTATCCTCCCGACGCGGTGAGTCACCGCCTTAGGGTCAAAACTCAATCAGGATAAGGGTTCTGCAAGCTGTATTTTGTGTCTGAGTAGGAGGAGAGGTGCAGGAAATGCTCATCATTTTCAAACCTTTCCGACGCCCGCAGGCACAAAATACAGCTTGCCCGCAGGGTTGGCGATGATGGGCCGCCTGATCGCAAACAATGCTCGACAAGACCAAAAGGTCTTGCCTTGCGCTTGTTTGCTTCCATCCAATCCCATCATCGCCAACAGAACCCTCATCCTGATTGAGCTTTGGCCCTAAAGTCACCCATAATCTAATCGAAATGCGAAGTGAAATGCCTGCGCGATTTCGCCTCACTGATTCGCGCCAAACAAAAGAAGAAAACACATGTCCGAGGAAACCCCAGCCGCTCAGATCGTCATTCTGAACGGCGCACCGCGCAGCGGAAAATCATCGATCGCCAAGGCGATCCAGGACGAGTTCGACGGCCCGTGGATGAACCTCGGCGTCGATGCCTATAATGGCATGACGCCGGAGCGCTATCTGCCGGGCATCGGCCTGCGCCCCGGTGGCGAGCGACCCGATCTCGAGGAGATGGTGCCGTTCTTCTACGCGGCACTCTACGAGACCATCGCCATCCATGTCGGCCTCGGCCTCAACGTCGTCGCCGATCTCGGGCATCATGATTTCTACTCGCAACCGCTCGGCATCCTGACCGACTGCGCCCGCAGGCTGGAAGGCTTTCCGGTTCTCTTCGTCGGCGTGCATTGTCCCCTCGACACGATCATGCGCCGCCGCGAGATCCGCATGCCGGGCCGCGAGGGGCTCTATGACCAGGCAAGCGCCGAGGACCCGATCCCCGATTCGGTGCAGCGCTGGCAAGACCATGTGCACCAGCCGGGCATCTACGATCTGGAAGTGGACACGTCGCTTCTGACGCCGCTGGAGTGCGCCGAGATCATCCGGCAGACGCTGGATCTCGGGATTGCCCGGCCGTCGGCGTTCGAGCGGATCGCGAAAGCGCGGTAGGGCGGCGACACGAGAGATAGCCGCTCATTTGGATGTGTTTAGCGATGCCCCTGTAGCCTCGGCTATCAGGGGTATCGCGCATCGCTGGAAACGTTTCGGAATGCGCTAGGCGCTAAGAGGAGATACCACCAACTTATCAAGCTCAACCGACGAGCGCACTACTAGAGTATATCGCCCTCGTATCGAGGATCGGTTTTCAGCTTAGCTATCAGCTCACTCCACAAGGGTTCGCGAAATGATGGCAGCCTGCGTTCCTTCTCATAAGCGCGCTTAGTGGCTTTGACGAACGAATTGAAGCCCTCGCAATCCCGCTCATCCAGCGAGAGAAAGGGCATACCTTGCTCATCAAGCGTTTCGTAGATGCTCGTCCTGTATCGAGAATCGCCTTCGTCGAATTCGACTCGAATTCTCTCAATCAAGTAATACAACCCCATGGTGTTAAGAGAGACCAAAACTCCACGAGACACAATAATCGATCCTGCCACGCTTTACCCAACCACGATGAGTTTTGCGACGAACGTCTCATCACAACCCAACTGCCGTCGCTTTTCTGCCGGCCATCAGCCACCGTGCTTCTCAGGTGACCACCCCTGTTCAATCCTTTCCACAAGCAAAGTATCATTCCATATCGATTTGATCGGCAGCCTTCTCTGCTCGTCCGTGATTGCACCGACCATGCGAGAGTTCTCGCCGTCCCACAGCCACCAGTTTTCGATACGGCCAGTTGCGGGATCGACGACGCCAGAGCGAAAAAGCGGGAGTTTTTTCGAGTGCGATGGGATTTCGAACGCTCCGACCCGTCGTACAACCTTAGCCTTCAACGCTGCCGACAACGGAAAGAATATCCAGTAGCCCGCGTCAGTTCTGACTAGCGATTCAATATCGGAATTGCCACCGACATAAGTGCCGGGCAGTACGCGGATAGCTGAGCCCATAAGCTTGTTCTTTTGCATGAACTGCACATAAGCCTCACCTCTCGCGGTGTTTATTTCGAACACGTCGCCTGGTTGAGGCATTTTTCACGATCCTAAACAGTTGATTGGACGGAGCAACGCCTTATGCCACCTTGACCGATAACTGGCAAAGCCCACCCCGCACCCATCCTCACCCCTTGCTCGCCTTCCACCTTGGTCGGTGGCTTCAGCAGGCGATCAGCAGCAGGCCGGCGACGATGAGGGATGCGCCTTCGAGATGGTAGCGTTGCAGCTGCTCGCCGAGATCATCCGGCAGACGCTGGATCTCGGGATTGCCCGGCCGTCGGCGTTCGAGCGGATCGCGGAAGCGCGGTAGGGGTTAGCAAGGCAGGCTGGGCTGCCCGCGCTTCCTTGATAAGCCAGTTTGCGAACGCCTGTATCGGCCCTTCACTCAGCCGGATCGGCTCGGGCAGGACGAGACAAAAGGTCTTGGAGATCGACGTTCCATCAGGCCAAGGTGCGATCAGACGACCTTGTGTCAACTCGGTTTCGATATAAAGGCGTGGCACGAGTGCGACACCAAGACCAGCCAGCGCGGCTTCGATTTGCATGGAGTGGAGATCGTAACGAGCGCCAATGGCCGGGTTGGTCAGCACCAGCCCGGTTTCCTCCGCATAACGTTGCCAGGCATCCGGGTTTTGGCGTCGGTGAAGACGTGGCAGTTCATCCAGGGACACCGAGCCTTGCCCCTCGATAAGCCGCGGGTGGCAAACCGGCACCAGCGTCTCATGCAACAGTCGATGTGTTCTCATGCCCGTCCAAGCCGGATGCTCGAAATGGATCGCAGCATCGAACCCGCTACCTGCAAGCACGAAAGGCTCCATACGCTCGGTAAGATGCACGATGATGTTCGGATGCATGTCCTGAAACCGCGGCAGGTGGGGAATAAGCCAGCGCGTGGCAAAGGTTGGTATGGTGGCAATGTCGAGGCTCGCGCCATCGATGCGCTGCCCCATCAAATATTGGCTGTCTCGTTCCAGCCGGTCGAGTGTCTCGCGAACCTGGATGGCGTAACGCGCTCCGTTTGGCAAAAGCCGGACACGATTGCCGACCCGCTCGAACAGCGTGACACCGAGGAAAGCTTCCAACCGGGCGATCTGGCGGCTGATAGCACCTTCCGTCAGGGCGAGCTCGTCGGCCGCGCGTGCGAAACTCCCATGACGCGCCGACGCTTCAAAGGCCAAGAGCGCGGAGTTGCTGGGAATCTTGCGGCGCATGGTGGCTCCTACGAGGCTGGGCTCAGCGTTTGATCCGCCGTCAGCTTGATATTATGTCACTGAAGCATGACCAAGTGTCGATATATGTAAAATAGCTGGCGGCCTATCGTGAGAAAATATCAACGATAGACAAGGCCGAAAGCTTCACGCCTTCGGTCGAAGGTGGTGCGATGATCTATACGGTAGAATGCAGCTTTGCTGATCCGGCCAGCGAAGCGGAATGGAACGATTTTTACAGCCTGGACAAGTTGCCCGCCCTCATTTCGGTAGGCGGCTTTCATACCTCACAGCGTTTCAAGGCGTTGAGCCGGGGTTGCCCGGTCTATCTCGCACTTCATTCGATTGATGGCCTCGATATTCTAACGGGCGACGAATATCGCCAAAAAGGCGGCGGCAATTTCGCGCGTTGGCAGCGCCACATCACCGATTGGCATCGAAACCTCTATAGTGGCGTCGATCAAGCGCCGGCGATTGGGGAAGGCGAATATCTGGCGTTGAGCGCCCGAGGGTCTGAGCCGCTGAGCCAACTGGGGCTCACGCCGCATGCGATGCACGCAGTCGCCATGGAGAAATTCCCGGAATGTCGCTGGATTGCCAAGGTGGAGCGCGGCAATGCGCCTGACATCGAAAGCCTGCCAGCGGATGTGCATCTTTATGCGCCGATGACGGCGCAATTGACGGGTGAGATTAGCGCCTCCTCCGGGCAGGCACGGTGAGCCCGATGCCGAACGTCAAGATCTACATCCCGGCGGAGAAGATGCCGCCGGACGAAACGCTTGCAGACCTTGCCGAGCAGTGCAGTGAACTCTGCACGGTCGTTCTTCAGGCAGCACTGGTGAACGTGCATATCGTCTATGTCGCAGTCCGACACGGCCGGGGGCATCCGGCGTTCGCGGAGATTCAATATCGTCTTGAGCCATTTCGGACGTCAGCGGTCATGGCGCGGTTCATGGAAGGACTGGACGAGGCCATAAGCCGCAAGATTGGCCTTACCGCGCGCATCCGCTGCTTTGGCTATGAAGCGTCGAACATCCACGCACGAAATTGAGCGCCAGGAGAAGAACCATGTCCAGTCTTGCATTGCCGAGCCAGTCGGTCGGCGATCTGACGATCACCGCGATCAGCGATGGCTATCTTCATGCCAGCTTCGATTTTCTGGCCAACATTTATCCGGCCGATGCCGCTCGAATGCAGCAAAATGCGGGGATAACAGATCATACCTCCGTGCATATCAACTGCTATCTGGTGCGCGGTAATGGACGGACTGTACTGATCGACGCAGGAGCAGGCGGTTTCAAGCAGTGGGGTGGTCGATTGAGGGCCAATCTGTTGCTTGCAGGCGTCATCCCCTCGGCGATCGATGCAATCCTGCTGACGCATGCCCATCCCGATCATGTCGGCGGGTTGATTGACGCTTCGGGAGAAACCGCCTTCCCGAAGGCCGAGCTTTTCGCCCACCATCGGGAAGTCGCATTCTGGCAAGATGACGGCAACCTGAGCCGCGCTCCTGAACGGGCCCGCGGCAACTTCCTCGTGGCACGTCAAGCATTCGATGGCTATCGCGACAGGCTGCGCACCTTTGATACCGGCGAGGTACTTCCCGGCATGATGGCGGTTCCACTTCCGGGTCATACCGCAGGGCACACGGGCTATCGTCTCGAATCCGGCGGCCAGAATCTCCTGGTATGGGGAGACATCGTCCATTTTCCGGAGATTCAGATTCCGCGCCCCGAAGTGTCGATCGCATTCGATCAGGATGCGCAGCTCGCCGCCACGACGCGAACGGGGCTGCTCGACCTTGCCAGTTCGGACCGACTTCTGATCGCGGGGATGCATCTATCAGAGAGTGGCTTCGCCTATGTCGCACGACGGACGGATGGAGGGTACCGCATGGCCAGTGCGGGACGAGCCCCGGCATAAGCGCAAAAAAATGCGGAGCCACCTCTCGATGGCTCCGCATTTGCATCTGTGGCGGGCCCGCCGCTTTCAATCCGTTATCGCAGCCCTCACCCCGCCGCCTGGGCCGATCGCGGGCGAAGGTCGGCCGCGCGCGGTTCATCACCTAACGGGGCCGAGATGCGTAGCGGGCATGGTCAGCCCGCTGCGACCATCCTGCGGCGGCTGGCGACGCCAACAAGCGTGGCGCCGAGCAGGGCCGCGATACCGGCGAAGGCGAAGACGCCTGCCGCACCTTGAGCATCCACGATCAGCCCGCCAAGCACGGCGCCACTCGAAATCGCGACCTGAAACGTCGTCAGCATGAGGGCGCCGGCGCTCTCGGCCTCGTCGGCGGCAGCCTCGGTGATGAAGCTTTGCACGCTGACCGGCAATGCGCCGAAGGCGAAGCCCCACAGGGCGGTCGCAATGGCGGCCAGCGCCGGCGCCTCACCGGCGAAGGCAAGCAGGAAGGCGGTGACGGCAATGCCTGAGGCGGCAAGCGTGATCGCAAGCGTCGTGTTGCGCTCGGCGATCAGGCCGCCGGCGATATTGCCGATAAAGCCGCCGACGCCGAAGGCGAGAAGGATGCCGGAAATCGCCTCGACGCCGAAATGCGGCACCGTTTCAAGAAAGGGGCGGATGAAGGTGAAGCCCGCGAAGTGACCGGCGACGACGAAGAGAATGGTGACGAGGCCGAGCCGGATGGCCGGACGGCGCAAGACCTGGGCCATCGTGCCGAGGCCGCCCGAGCCTGTCGGCGGCATGGCCGGAAGCGTGAACGCCTGGACCAGGAACGCGACGACGCCCAGCGCGGAGGCGATCCAGAAGGCCGCGCGCCAGCCGAACGCCTCGCCGACCCAGGCTCCGACAGGTGCCGCACAGACGGTGGCGGCGGACACGCCGGTCATGACGATCGCCATTGCGCGCGGCATCAGCCGCTCCGGCACGAGGCGCATGGCAAGCGCCAGCGACATCGCCCAGAAGCCGCCAAGCCCGACGCCGAGCAGCGCGCGCGACAGGAGCAAGGTCACCAGCCCGTTTGCCGTGGCGGCGATCAGGCTCGAGATGATGAGCAGGCTTGTGAGCGCGAGCAGCGTGTAGCGTCGGTCGAAGCGGGCCGTGCCGAGCACGATGCCGGGGCCAGCCAGCGCGCCGACCACGGCTGTCGCCGTCACCGATTGCCCGGCCGCGCCGAGGCTGACGCCAAGGTCATGCGACATCGGTGTCAGCAGGCTCGCGGGTAGAAATTCCGCCGTCACGAGCCCAAATACACCAAGCGACAGCGAAACAACGCCTGCCCATGCGGCAGGTGTCTCGCCCTTTACGGCTGGGTGGTTGATCTCCGAGTGAATGTTCATATGCATCTCCGTCATTTCTGCGGCGACGCTACGCTCAAGCATCTGGCGTTTCCATGCTGGAAAAGCTATAAACCATAACAATTCGTCCAAACCTGCCGGAGGCCATGATGACCGATCCATTGACCGAGATGCTGCGCGGGCTGCGGCTCGATGGTGTCGAATATGGTCGCTGCCAGCCATCAGCGCCCTGGGCCACGGCCTATCCGGCGCAGGCGGAAGCGCGATTTCACTTCCTGGCGGCGGGCAGCGCCTATCTGCAGGCACCCGACGGCGAGTGGACGGAGCTGCGCCCCGGCGACGCCGTGCTCTTGCCGCGCGGCGACGCGCATGTGATCGCGAGCGAACCGGGCATTTCGCCGACCCCGGTCGACTGCCTGCCGCGCAAGCCGCTCTGCGATGGCATCGTGGACCTGCAATGTCCATGTACCGACAGCAACAACCTCATCTTTTTCGCCGTCATGCGCTTCAATGTCGACAAGCGGCATCCGCTCCTCAACCTGATGCCCGATGTGATGCGCACCAGCGATCTGGCCAAGAGCGAGCCGACGATCCCACCGTTGCTCGACGCCATGATGCGGGAGGTCGAGATGAACCGGGTGGGTGCGGGAGGTATCCTGTCGCGCCTTGCCGATGTGTTGACGGCCACGATCATCCGCACATGGGTGGAGCATGGCTGCGGCGACGCAAGCGGCTGGCTTGCCGCCGTGCGCAACCCGGAAGTCGGGCGGGTGCTCGCCGCGATCCACCTCGATCCCGCGCACGACTGGAGCGTGAACGAACTGGCGCGCCACATGGGCGCCTCGCGCTCCGGCTTTGCCCAGCGCTTCGTCAGCGTCGTCGGCGAAACGCCGGCGCGCTACGTGGCGCGGATGCGCATGCACCAGGCCCATGAATGGCTACGCGAGGGCCAGCGGGTGGCAACCGTCGCCGAACGGCTGGGTTACGATTCGGAGGCGTCCTTCAGCCGCGCGTTCAAGCGCGTGATCGGTGCTTCGCCGAGCCATTTTCGCGAGAAGCGGAATGGCGCTGTTGCGCCGATTGCCGGCTGAGGTGAGCCGATGAGCCGATTTGACGATACCGAAAACGCCTTGATCGGACGGCTGCGCGCGCTGAAGGCCAAGCCTGACGTGACGATCAACCTGCTTGATGTCATCGAACGGCTGGGCGTTGATGGATTCACGCCCGCGGAGATCAAAGCGGTGTTGCGGGCGCTCGAGCAGGACGGGGTCATTGCGTTCGCGACCGCGAACCGGATTTTGATTCTCAAGGAGTTGGCGTGATCGGCCGCTCATTGGGCGGTGAGGTTGCGGCACATAGGTAAAGGCGGGAGACAGCTTCGCGCCAATACCTGTCACTGCCAGCCATGTTAGAACGCGGGTAGAAGGACGTATTTCGAAACGCAATTCTGTATCGGGAGATGACGATGAGCCGCTTTAGCGACAAACGCATTCTAATCACCGGCGGCACGAGCGGCATGGGTCTGGTCGGCGCACGGCGTGTCATCGCCGAGGGTGGCACGGTGCTTTTGACAGGCTTGAACGAGGAACGCCTGACCTCCGCGAAGCTGGAGTTTGGAGAGAAGGCTGTTGTTATTAAGAATGATGCAGCAGAACCGACCGCTACGGCGCTGGCGGAAACTGTCGCTTCTATCGGTCCGTTGGATGGCCTGTGGCTCAACGCTGCTTTTGCGACGCTGGGATCGCCGGAGGATTTGGTCGCCTCCGAATTCGACCGCATGATGGCAACCAACGTGCGCGGCCCGATGCTGCAACTCGCAGCGCTCTCTCCATACCTTGCTGAAGGGGCGTCGGTTGTCGTTACATCGTCCAGCTCGACCTATGAAGGCGCGGCAGCAACCGGTCTTTATGCGGCAACAAAAGGTGCCGTTGTTGCAATGGCCAGATCCTGGGCTACGGCGCTTGCGCCGCGGGGGATTCGAGTAAACACCCTCGTGCCCGGACCGATTGAAACGAATTTCCGAAGTTTTCTTCCCAATGAAGCGCGGAAGGGATTCGAGAATTTTGTCGTGGAACAGGTCCCTCTTGGGCGTGTCGGCACCCCCGATGAGGCTGCCGCCGTAGCCCTTTTTCTTCTTTCGACGGACTCGTCCTATGTCACTGGAAGCCAATACGCAGTCGATGGTGGGTTGATCATGCAATGACTGGTTTGGGCCGACTGCGGTCTCATCGCTTCGCACCGACAGCAGTCATTCAACTGCGTCTGAAAGATCGGCAGGGCGGTCGAGGCAACCCTTCTAACAGCTTCCTACAAGCTCGCGGCATGTTGGAGAGAGATTAAGCAAAAGGTCGCACCTGCGGCCAAGGCCCCAGATAGCAGCGAGCCAACGACTACGCCGAGAATGTGACGGAAGGGCATCGCAAGCATCGTGCCCAACATGCAAACGACAGCGACAAAGCATATTAGCTGGTAAGCGGCCAAAAAGGGGACAGAACCCGACCCGTGCATAACCAAGAAAAAGACGATGGACAAAGGGACACCCACGATGACGGAGGTAGCCCCTTTCCACCACGATCCACCGGCCATTGCCGCGCCGACTGAGCCACCGGGAAATGTAGCGAGAAGGCCGAGCAGGAGAATGCTCCACTGCTCCCCGATACTCATGGAAGACAGTCAACTGGGAGCTGGGCAGCCGAAGTGGGTCTTTTCAAGTAGTACATTCGAACTGATGGCATTTGATCTCCGAAGACAATTCGCGATTGCAAGACATCCTACGCGCACGCCGGATATAGTTGCAAGACAGACGCCTAATGAAGAGGGCAGCCTGAATGGGATGCCTCGCGCTTTCGGTCAAACGCATCCTTATGGCCGCTTCGGGCAAGAAGCCGACTTCGTCCGCAGGTTATCCGCAGATGTGGTTAGCTCACCATCCGAAGCCCCCTCATCCGCCCTTTGGGCACCTTCTCCCCGCTGGGGAGAAGGGAAAAGCGGCGCCCTCTGCGGTCTCTTCCCCTCTCCCCTCGGGGAGAGGGTAGGGTGAGGGGGCTACAGGTGAGACGAAGCTGAGGGCCGAAAACTCCCAAAACAAAAAAATGCGGAGCCACCTGTCGATGGCTCCGCATTTGCATTTCAGGCGGTCTCTGTGATCCGTCTTTCCGCAGCCCTCACCCGGCCGCGAGTGGTGCGCCCCAGCCGCCCCAGACGTAGATCGAGAAGAACAGGAAGAGCCAGACCACGTCGACGAAGTGCCAGTACCAGGCCGCCGCTTCGAAACCGAAGTGTTGCTTGGGGGTGAAGTCGCCGCGCATGGCGCGGATCAGGCAGACGATCAGGAAGATCGTGCCGACGAGCACGTGGAAGCCGTGGAAGCCGGTCGCCATGAAGAAGGTGGCGCCGTAGATCGAGTTCTTGAAGGCAAACGGCGCGTGGGCGTATTCGTAGGCCTGGACGCTGGAGAACAGGACGCCGAGCAGCACCGTCAGCGTCAGGCCCTGGATGAGGCCCTTGCGGTCGTTGTGCAGCAGCGCGTGGTGCGCCCAGGTGACCGTGGTGCCCGAGAGCAGCAGGATGACGGTGTTGTAGATCGGCAGGTGCCAGGGGTCGAGCACCTCGATGCCCTTCGGCGGCCACTGACCACCGGTGAAGGCCAGACGCGAGGCCTGGATGGCTTCGTGCGGATAGAGGCTGGCGTCGAAATAGGCCCAGAACCAGGCCACGAAGAACATCACCTCCGAGGCGATGAACATGATCATGCCGTAGCGCAGATGCAGCGAGACGACGCGAGTGTGGGCGCCCTCATGGGCTTCCTTGACGGTATCGGCCCACCAGCCGAACATCACGTAAAGAACGACCGCAAGGCCGATGAAGAACAGCCAGGGATGGGCCCATTCGATGCCGAAGATGTGCAGCGAGCCGCCGTTGAGATAGCGCATGTAGCCGACGCCGCCAAAGGTCATGACGAAGGCGCCGAACGAAGCCAATATCGGCCACGGGCTCGGATCTATGATGTGATAATCGTGATGTTTCTGATGCGCTTCGGCCATTTGGACTCCCCCGGACCTATCCTCTCCGCTCCGGCTTAGCCGGAAACGAACCCAGTATCAAAGTTTCTTTTCAAGCGTTTGCGTTCCATCCTCGCGCGAAGCCACCGGCTTCGGTCCTTCCTTCGGATAGAACGTGTAAGACAAGGTGACCGTGTGAATATCCTTGGATTCCACGGCCTTGACGATATCGGCGTCGATGTAGAAGACGACAGGCATTTCCAGCTTCTCGCCCGGCTTGAGCTCGGTCTCGTTGAAGCAGAAGCACTGCACCTTGTTGAAATAGACACCCGCCTCGCCCGGCGTGACGTTGAACACGGCCTGGCCGCGCTGCGGCTTGTCTGACTTGTTGACGGCGGTGAAATTCACCTGGATCGTTTCGCCGATGCGCGGATTGACCTCGCGCTCGACGGGCTTGAACTCCCAATCCAACCCCGGCGCGACATTGGCATCGAAGGTGACGCGCATCTTGCGGTCGAGGATGACAGTCGAGGCCTGCTCGACGCGCTGCGTCGTGCCGTTATAGCCGGTGAGCTGACAGAACATGCGATAGAGCGGCACGGCGGCATAGCTTGCCGCGCCCATGCCGAAGACGAAGGCAAGGCACATGAAAACGACGGCGCCATTGTTGCGCGGTTTTCTCGGCGTGCTTTGCGCTTCGCTCATCTCATGCCCTCAAGTGAATTTCACGATGGTTATGGCGTAGAAAATGACGACCAGAGCGGCCAGCACGAGGCCAAGCGCAACGTTGCGGTTGCGGCGGGACTTGCGCTGGGCATCGGTGAGCTTGACGGTCTCGATCAAAGGCCGGCTCCCCAATGCGTCATCAGGAAGGACGCCAGGCGGTCGAACATCAGCGCCGAGAAGATGGCGAAGAGATAGAAGATCGAATAGGCGAAGAGCTTCTTGGCCGGCACCATCTTCTCGTCGCCATCGGGCATGCGCCAGCAGATGACGGACCAGTAGACGAAGACGGCGCTGAGCAGGCCGGCGACGACGCCATAGCCGGTGCTGGCAAAGCCGAGGAAGGTCGGCGCCACGGCGCTGAAAGCGGTCAAGACGGCGTAGACGACGATCTGGTTCTTGGTGGTGCGCTCGCCCGAGACATTCGGCAGCATCGGCACGCCGACGGACTGATAATCGCGCATCTTGAACAGTGCCAGCGCCCAGAAGTGAGCCGGCGTCCAGAGGAAAATGATGAGGAAGAGAACCGTGCTTTCGATGGTGACGCTATCGGTTACGCAGGCCCAGCCGATCATCGGGGGGAAAGCACCGGCGGCACCGCCGATGACGATGTTTTGCGGCGTCGAGCGCTTCAGCCACATCGTGTAGACGACGGCGTAGAAGAAGATGGTGAAGGCGAGGATCGAGGCTGCGAGCCAATTGACGGCGAGCCCGAGGATCGACACGGAAAAGCAGGAAAGCACGAGGCCGAAGGCGAGCGCCTCGTTGGGGGCGATGCGGCCAGCCGGAATCGGGCGCTTGGCGGTGCGGGTCATCACCGCATCGATATCGGCGTCATACCACATGTTGAGCGCGCCGGATGCGCCAGCGCCGACGGCGATGCAGAGCACCGCGATGATGCCGATGATCGGGTTGATGTGGCCGGGCGCCACGATCAGGCCGGCGAATGCGGTAAAGACCACAAGCGACATGACGCGCGGCTTGAGAAGCTCGAAGTAATCGCGTGCGCTGGCTTCCGACATGCGAAACTCGCTGTCGTCGGCTAGGCTGCTGCGATCGTCGATGACTGTCATTGGTATTGTCCTGAAAACTGAACGGTGACCGCCGCGCTCCTCCGGCGGCGGTCACGATGTCTCGCATCCATTTACTTGATGCGCGGGAGCTGTTCCCATTGGTGATAAGGGGGTGGCGAGGAAAGTTGCCACTCGAGGGTCGTAGCACCCTCACCCCACGGATTGTCTCCGGCGACGCGCTTCTTGGCGAAGGCTTCGAACACGCCGAAGAGGAAGATCAGAACGCCGAAGGCCGAAATGTAGGAGCCGATCGAGGACACATAGTTCCAGCCGGCGAAGGCATCCGGATAGTCGATGTAGCGGCGCGGCATGCCGGCGAGACCGAGGAAGTGCTGCGGGAAGAACACCAGGTTGACGCCGATGAACATGATCCAGAAGTGCAGCTTACCGATGAGCTCGTTGTACATGTAACCAGTCATCTTCGGGAACCAGTAGTACCAGCCGGCGAAGATGGCGAAGACGGCGCCGAGCGACAGAACGTAGTGGAAGTGCGCCACGACGTAGTAGGTGTCGTGCAGCGAACGGTCGAGACCGGCGTTTGCCAGCTGCACGCCGGTGACGCCACCGACCGTGAACAGGAAGATGAAGCCGATCGCCCAGACCATCGGCGTCGAGAAGGTGATCGAGCCACCCCACATCGTCGCGATCCAGGAGAAGATCTTCACGCCCGTCGGCACGGCGATGACCATGGTTGCGAAGACGAAGTAGCGCTGCGCATCGAGCGACAGGCCGACCGTGTACATGTGGTGGGCCCAGACGACGAAACCGACAGCGCCGATCGCGACCATGGCGTAGGCCATGCCGAGATAGCCGAAGATCGGCTTCTTGGAGAAGGTCGAGATGATGTGGCTGACAATGCCGAAGCCAGGCAGGATCAGGATGTAAACTTCAGGGTGACCGAAGAACCAGAACAGGTGCTGGTAAAGGATCGGGTCGCCACCGCCCTCGGGCACGAAGAAGGAAGTGCCGAAGTTGCGGTCGGTCAGCATCATGGTGATGGCGCCGGCGAGAACCGGAAGCGACAGCAGAAGCAGGAAGGCGGTGATCAGAACAGACCAGGCAAAGAGCGGCATCTTGTGCAGCGTCATGCCGGGCGCGCGCATGTTCAGGATGGTGGTGATGAAGTTGATCGCACCAAGGATCGACGACGCACCGGCGATGTGGAGCGCGAATATCGCAAGATCGACCGCGGGACCAGGCGTCCCCGTGCTCGAGAGCGGCGGATACATGGTCCAGCCGCCGCCGGCACCGTAAGCGCCGGCCGGGCCTTCGACGAACATCGACATGATGAGCAGGATGAAGGCCGGAACGATGAGCCAGAAGGAGATGTTGTTCAGGCGCGGGAAGGCCATGTCAGGCGCGCCGATCATGATCGGCACCATCCAGTTGGCGAAACCGCCGATCATCGCCGGCATGACCATGAAGAAGATCATGATCAGCGCGTGCGCGGTGGTGAACATGTTGAACATCTGCTTGGCGCCGTCGATGGCGGCATCGCCCTCATAACCGTAGACCATGGCGGCAAGGCCATGGAAAATCTGGATACCGGGCTCCTGCAGCTCCATGCGCATGGCAACGGAGAGCGCGCCGCCGACGATGCCGGCCATGATCGCGAAGATCAGGTACAGCGTGCCGATGTCCTTGTGGTTGGTTGAGAAGAGCCAGCGATTGACGAAGCTCGGCTTGTGCGAGTGGTCGTGATGGTGATCGTCATGGGCGTGCGCGCCATGATCGTGATCATGCGAATGATCGTGTGCGGAAGGTCCAGCCATGTCCCGTTCCTCTTCCTTTACTGAGCGACGTTTTCGGCGACATCGAGGGTCTTTGCGGGACCATCGGTTTCAGCCATGAGGTTCTTGTAAGCACCCGGCAGGTCGGAGGCGGCGGACGCCATCCACTGCTTGTACTTGTCCTCGGAAACGACGCGAATTGCGATCGGCATGAACGCGTGGTCCTTGCCGCAGAGTTCGGAACACTGACCGTAGAACAGGCCCTCGCGCTCGGCGCGGAACCAGGTTTCGTTCAGGCGACCGGGCACGGCATCGATCTTGACGCCGAAGGACGGCATCGCGAAGGCGTGAATGACGTCAGTCGGGGCCGCGGTCACGAGAACGCGCACGGTCTTGTTGACCGGCAGCACGAGTTCGTTGTCGACGGCGAGAAGGCGCGGATACTTGGCCTTGTCTTCCTTGCCGGCGGCGGCGCGATCCTGATCCTTCAGGAGATAGCTGTCGAAGGCGAGCGGATTGTCGCCCGAGCCTTCGTATTCATAATTCCACTGCCACTGCGTCGCGGTCGCCTTGATGGTGACATCAGGGTTCTCAGGAAGCGTCAGCTGCGCGGTCAAAAGATTGAACGACGGCACCGCCAGGAAGAGCAGCACCAGAACCGGTCCCACGGTCCAGGCGATCTCGATGGCCGTGTTATGGCTTGTCTTTGATGGAACCGGGTTCGCACTGGCCCGGAAGCGAAGACAGACGATGATAAGAAGAGCGAGCACGAAGAGCGTCACGGGAACAATAAACCACAGCGTATATTGTTCGAACCAGTGAATATCGCGCATGATCGGCGTCGCGGCTGGCTGCAAAGTGGCCTGCCACGGCATCGGTTGGTCGGCATAACTGCCGGAAGCAAAAAGCAGACAGACCATCGCGGTCATGCCTGCATAGGCCTTCTTAATCACGTTTCATCTCCCTCGAGCGCTGACCCGCGTGCACTGCACGCAGAATCCTTGCCATCCTCATGCGCTTCAAACCACAGTTTAGCACTTGCCGCAACAATCCAAAGCATTTGGCCGTGCGGCATTTTCGCCTCGATGATCCCTCCTCCGGGCGCATCGAAACATGCCATGATTTTCCTTATGATACGGAAAATGTTGGCGTCGGCCAGCCATCCTTCCCAAGAATAATCAAGAAACGTCCCATTTCCGCCGTAGTCCCCGGCTTTTCAGCGGGTGGGGCTTTTCATTTTGGACGGCCCGCCCCAACTTAGCGGCACTGATTCGAACTGCAGAGGTTTTCATGGGTTTCCGTTCCCTAGTGCGGCCGTTCGTGCTGTCGGCTTGTGTTACCGCCGCGGCGATCGCTCCGGCTTTCGCGCAGACGCCGGCGCCGACACCAGCTCCGGCCGCGCCAGCACAGCCCGCCCCCGGCGCCCCTGCCGCGCAGGCGACACCAGGACAGACGCAACCGCAGGCGCCCGGCACCGTCCGCTCCAATCACGGCGCGTGGTCCGTGGTCTGCGACAAGCCGGCCGGCGCTTCGGCCGAGCAATGCGCGCTGATGCAGAACGTGATTGCCGAGGACCGCCCGGAAGTGGGCCTCTCGGTGGTCGTGCTGAAGACCGCCGACCGCAAGTCGAAGATTCTCCGCGTACTCGCGCCGCTCGGCGTGCTGCTGCCCAACGGTCTCGGCCTCAACGTCGACGGCAAGGATATCGGTCGCGCCTATTTCGTTCGCTGCTTCGCCGACGGCTGCTATGCCGAAGTCGTGCTCGAGGACGAGTTGCTCAAGACCTTCCGCAGCGGTGCCAGCGCCACCTTCATCGTCTTCCAGACGCCTGAAGAGGGTATCGGCATTCCCGTCGACCTGAAGGGCTTCGCTGAAGGCTACGACGCGCTTCCCTGATAACAGGGGCCCAACAAGGGCTCCTGACCTCCGCGTCTGATCGCTTTTGCGATCCTTACGAATTCGACACTTGCTCGAACCGTCCCCGGGACCTACATCGGCAGGAAGCATTTCCTGCCGCAGCGGAGCATAATGACATGAATACCGATCTCCTGACGCTTTTCGACGCCGACGAAGCGAAGATGCGTTCGCTTGTCGCCGAGGCCCTTTCCGGCGCGGACGACGGGGAGCTCTATATCGAGCACGCGCAGGCCGAATCGCTGATGTTCGACAATGGCCGCCTCAAGGGCGGCAGCTTCAACACCGAGCAGGGTTTTGGCCTGCGCGCGGTGGCCGGCGAAGCGGTCGGCTACGCGCATGCGGGCGATCTCTCGGTTTCGGCGTTTAAACGGGCTGCCGACGCGGTGAGCGCGGTGACGCGCGGCTATACCGGCAGCTATGCGGCGGCCCCGCAGGGCACCAACAAGAAGCTCTATAGCGACGAAAACCCGATCGGCTCGCCCACCTTCGAAGAGAAGGTCAAGGTTCTGCAGGACATCGACGCCTATCTGCGTGGGAAGGACGACAAGGTCCGGCAGGTGACGGCTTCGGTCGCCGCCAGCTGGCAGGTGGTCGACATCCTGCGCGCGGACGGTCACCGGGTCCGCGATATCCGCCCGATGACGCGCATCAACATCTCCGTCATGGTCGGCCACGGCGACCGCCAGGAAAGCGGCTCCTACGGCAGCGGCGGACGCATCGGCTTCGGCGACTTCATCGCCGAGGGCAACTGGCAGTATGGCGCCGACGAGGCGCTGCGCCAGGCGCTGGTCAATCTCGAGGCGATCGACGCGCCTGCGGGCACGATGGACGTGGTGCTCTCCTCCGGCTGGCCGGGCGTGATGCTGCACGAGGCCGTCGGCCACGGGCTGGAAGGCGATTTCAACCGCAAGAAGACGTCGGCCTTCGCCGGCCTGCTCGGCCAGATGGTCGCTGCCCCAGGTGTTACCGTTGTCGATGACGGCACGATCGACAGCCGTCGTGGCTCTATCACCATCGACGACGAAGGCACGCCCTCGGGCTACAACGTGCTGATCGAAAACGGCAAGCTGGTCGGCTACATGCAGGACCGGCAGAACGCCCGGCTGATGGGCATGAAGCCGACAGGCAACGGCCGCCGGCAGGGCTACGCGCATGTACCGATGCCGCGTATGACCAACACCTACATGCTGGGTGGCGACAAGACGCCGGAAGAGATCATCTCTTCGGTGAAGAAGGGCATCTATGCCGTCTCCTTCGGCGGCGGCCAGGTCGACATCACCTCCGGCAAGTTCGTGTTCGGCTGCACCGAGGCCTATCTGATCGAAAACGGCAAGATCGGTCCGGCCGTCAAGGGCGCCATGCTGATCGGAAACGGTCCCGACGCGATGCAGCGGATCTCCATGGTCGGCAACGACATGAAGCTCGACACCGGCATCGGCAATTGCGGCAAGGCAGGCCAGTGGGTTCCCGTCGGCGTCGGCCAGCCGCATCTGAGGATGGATCAGGTGACGGTGGGCGGCACGCAGGCATAACAGGCCCCTCCCTGATGACCGATATCCGCATTCGCCCCTTCACGCCGTCAGACAAGGACGGCGTGATCTCGACCATCCTGCCGATCCAGAGCGAGGAGTTCGGGATCGCGATCACCGCCGCCGATCAGCCGGACCTTTCGGCCATTCCCGAGTTCTACCAGTCGGGCAAGGGTCAGTTCTGGGTGGCGACATCGGGTGATACCGTGGTCGGCACGATCGGGCTGAAAGATATCGGCAACGACCAGGCGGCACTGCGCAAGATGTTAGTGGCGGCGGATTTTCGTGGCCGCGAGCGTGGAGTGGCCACGGAGCTTCTTGCAGCACTGGTGCGGCACGCGGAAGCGCAGGGGCTTGCCGACATCTATCTCGGGACCACGGACAAATTTCTCGCCGCGCATCGCTTCTACGAGAAGAACGGCTTCGTCGAAGTCGAGAAGAGCACGCTGCCGCCAAGCTTCCCGGTCATGGCCGTCGACAGCAAGTTCTACAGGCTGAGCATCAGCGCCGCCTGAGGCTCAGAGAGCTTCATCCAGTGAAAACAGCCACTTGCGCTTGATCGCGGCCGCGAGATCGAGATCGTTGCGGTGCGCGAAGAGCAGGATGTGGCCGAGCACGTCGGCGGCCTCGTCTTCGAGGTCACGGGCCATGTCCTCGCCGGAACGGCCCTTGGGGCGCCCTCGCCCGCTGACGCGGTTCCAGGCCTGGGTGAGTTCGCCCATCTCTTCCTGGAGCTTCAGCAGAAACCAGTCGGCATCGCGCGTGATGCCGTTTTCTCCGGCATAGGCGCTCGAGGCCCGCTCGAACTTCAGGGCAAGATCATCCAGCATCATGTTCTCCTTTCGTTTACGTAGGAGAACGCTGATTCAGCGGCAATGTCCAGTCGGAATGGCTGGCGGATCAGCCGCGGTCGCCGAGCAGCATGCAGTCGTAGGACCGCTTCTTCAGCGCGTCGCATGCAGATGTCGCGGCGTCACGGCTTTCGAAGCCGACGAAGCGGGCGCGGTAGACCTTGTTGGCGCCCTTGCCGACGGCTTCCGTGTAGGGGTTGGCCGACTTCAGCGCGGCGCCGCCTTCGGACTTGGCCTGGGCGAGAAGTGCGCGGGCGGCTTCGTCGCTCGGGGCAGCCGAGATCTGGATCGACCAGTCGCCTGTCGAGGCGACGGATGCGAGCGGCTTGGCGGAAGAGCCGATTTTCGCCGTAGGCGTTACGGCGTCGAGCGCCGAGGGACGCTCCTGCGGAACGGTGTCGCTCAGATAGCCGAGTGCCTTGGGAGCAAGCTCGCTGCGGGCGATTTCGGGTGCTGCGACCGGGGCGACATCCTCGACACGCGGTGCAGATGCGGGAACCGGCAGATCGCTGGCATCGGCCGCGGAGGCGACTTCAACAGGCTCGCGCGAATTGACGCTGGCGACCAGACGGGCGCCACCCGAGGAGGATGCGCGGCCCATGGCCTTGTCGAGCAGGGCTGCCATCTTGTCGTCGCGGCTACGGGCGGTGCGGCCACCGAGGACCACGCCGACGACGCGACGGTTGCCATCCTTGACGGCGCTGACGAGGTTGAAGCCCGAGGCGTTGGTATAGCCGGTCTTGATGCCGTCCATGCCCTGGTAGCGGTACATCAGGTTGTTGTGACCGCGGATCGTGCGGCCGCGGAAATTGAAGCTCGCGGTGGAGAAGAGGCGGTATTCGCGCGGATAATTCTTCATCAGGGCGACGGCGAGCGTGGACATGTCACGCGCCGTGGTCACCTGGCGGCCATCCGGCAGGCCCGAAGCATTGTAGAACGAGGTGCGGCTCATGCCGAGCTGGCGCGCCTTCTGCGTCATCAGCCTGGCGAAATTGCTTTCCGAGCCACCGAGCTTTTCGCCCATGGCGGCGGCGGCGTCGTTGGCCGACTTGGTGATCATGCCGAGGATCGCTTCGCGCACGGTGATCGACGTTCCTGCCTTGGCGCCGAGCTTGGTCGGCGGGCGGGAGGCCGCGTATTTCGACATGACGATCGGGGTATCCCAGTTCATCTTGCCACGATTGATGGCCTCAAACGCCATGTAGATCGTCATCATCTTCGTAAGAGACGCGGGATGATTGAGGACATCGGCGTTTTCCGACGACAGAACCTTGCCGGTTCTCGCATCGAGGATGAGCGAAGCGCTGCCAGCCATAGCCGACAACGGCGCCGCAACGACCAACGTCGCGGTTATAATCGCGGCCAACAGCTTTCTCATGCACTTCCCCTCGATGAACAGCCGACCCTCGTCGCCCGAATTTTGTCCCGTTCTTAGACAGATGGACGCAATATGGCGCGACTTTGCGGCAACGTGGACCATTTTTGTCAAATTTTACCCTTTATGGTGAAAAAACCGTAAAACACGCCCTGCAATATTAGAATTCAGGCAAAGTCGGCATTCAGCAAGGCTTAACCTCGCGCTTGCTAGGGTCGCCTTCCTCACGACCCCCGCAGACGGAGCGGAGATGATGAACGCCAGAACGCTGGCAAAGCGGATCGCGATAACTGGCGGGCTGGAGGTGGCCAACCTCCTGCGCTCGGTCGGGCTGATGCGCGGCGCACGTGGGAGGGGCGCGATCTTCACGCTGCATCACGTTCGCCCCCACGAGCCCTCCGCCTTTTCGCCGAACGCGCACCTGGAGATCACGCCGGAGTTTCTCGACGCGGTGCTGACGCGGCTGAAGAGCGACGGCTATAGATTCGTGTCGCTTGCAGAGGTTCCCGAAGCGCTCCTAGAGCCCAAGCCGTCGCAGCCCTTCGCGGCCTTTACGCTCGACGACGGCTATCGCAACAACCTCGTCTACGCCATGCCCGTGTTCGAGCGGCATGAGGCGCCGTTCACGATCTTCGTGGCCAAGGGGCTGGTGGAGCGGACGCATACGATCTGGTGGGAGACGCTGACCGCGCTCTTGCGGCGCGAAGACAGGCTGAGTTTCGATTTCGGCGATGGCGCTGAGACGATCGACACCGCGACGCCCGCTGACAAGCACCGCGCCTTTGCCCGCTTCGCACGCTATATTCATGCGCATGAGGAAACGGTTGCCGTGGAGGCCGTGGATGCGCTGGCGCGGTCGCATGGAATCGACCCCACCGAGATCGTCGACGATCTGGTGATGGGCGCGCCAGAGCTCAACCTTCTCGACGCCAGCCCGCTTGCCTCGCTCGGCGCCCACACGGTCAGCCACCGTGCCGTCGCGCGGCTTTCCGACGCCGAGGTTCGCGATGAGATGACCCACTCCCAGGATTATGTCGAGGTGATCAGCGGCCACCGGCCGGGCGCATTCGCCTATCCTTATGGAACGCGCGAGGCGGTGACGCAGCAGCAGGCGGCGATAGCGAGGGATCTCGGCTTTTCTCTGGCGGTGACGACGCAGCCCGGCGTCATCGGCCGGCAATCGCTCGAGCGCTCCACCTATCTGCCGCGCCTATCGATCAACGGGCTCTATCAGAAGCCGCGCTATGTCTCCGGCCTTGCTTCGGGGATTCCCTTGAAGCTGATGGGCAATCGCGGCTGAGGGTCGGCCCCTCCCGGCCGATATTATCCACCGATCACTTTCTTTTGAGGCGGCGCGCCGTTTGCAGGTCACGCCGGCGCCCCGAGGCACGATCTTTTCAACCTAGGATGAAAATTCGAGCGAGGAGCGCCGTGGTTGCGCGGCGCTCCGTTTCGATGTCAGCGGCGGCGGGTTCGTGCCGCCTTTGCGCGGGCGATCGCAGACGCCGCCGAGGCGATGCTTACGGATACATCCGCACCTTGTCCCAGCCGCCCTCGGGCGTGGCGCGGCGGAACTCGATGCGGTCGTGGAGCCGGAACTTCTGGTCTTTCCAGAACTCGATCGAGGTCGGTTTGATGCGGAAGCCGGACCAGTGCGGCGGGCGCGGGATCTCGCCGATCGCATAGCGCGCGGTGTATTCGGCGACGGCTTTTTCCAGCGCGAAGCGGCTTTCGAGCGGGCGCGACTGCTTGGAGGCCCAGGCGCCGATGCGGCTGCCGCGGGCGCGCGTCTTGTAATAGGCGTCGGCCTCCTCGTCGCTCACCACTTCAACCGGGCCGCGCAACCGAACCTGGCGGCGCAGCGTCTTCCAGTGGAAGCACATGGCCGCTTTTTTCTGGCCGAGGACTTCGCGGCCTTTCTGACTCTCGAAATTCGTGTAGAACACAAATCCGTCTTGATCGAATCCCTTAAGGAGAACCATGCGGACATTGGGAAGGCCGTCTTCATCGACCGTCGCAAGCGCCACCGCATTCGGGTCATTGATCTCGGAAGCTTCGGCTTCCTTCAGCCAATCCGCAAAGAGCTGGAACGGCTCGTTTTGCTCGGTGAAGTCACTGGTTGTTAACTCATTTTCCGACATATTAGCTCAAATGCCCCGGGTTTATTCGATAATTGCCCAGCCCAAAACCACTGGACAGGACACAGGGTGGAAGTCATAGCAAAGTCAGTTCGTCATACAAAGGGCCTCATGCGCCAATGCGCGGCCATCTGCGTTGTCGGAACGGCAGTGCTTTCCCTCTCCGGCTGCATGGCCGGCGGGCTTGATATGTTCAGCAGCAACAAGGTCGACCGTTCGGTGGCCACAGGCACCGTGCCGCAGCCGGCGCCGACGAGCGACAGCATCTCCGACGAAATGACCGTGGGCAATGCCGTGACTTCGGCCGACATCAACGGCCTGCAGGGACGCCCCCTTCCCTGGGCGAACGCTTCCACCGGCAGCGCCGGCGTGATCGACACGATCGTCGAAAACAACGACACCGGCCAGGTCTGCCGTCAGTTCAAGACGACGCGCCACTCCTATGTCGGCATCTCGAAATTCTATGGCAAGACCTGCCTCGTCGGCGGCGGCAACTGGCAGCTTCTGAGCTTCCAGCCCGAGAGCTGAGCAGCCTTTTCAGCCAGTCGTTAACGGCTGCCCTCGGCTACGTTTCCAGATTTAGCAAAAGATAACCATTCCGCATAAAACCGCGGCGTGTCCTGACGCCAAATAAGGACTGATTAGCAAGTTTGCGGGACTGTGGTTCGCATATGTGCGCAGATTTTCTGCTCGCGAAGCGAACTTCGGCGCACCAAATGAGTTTAATCGGGGCTTCGGGGTGCCAAACGGCACCTCGCATTTGGACACCGGGCGGTTTGGAACATGCGCGATCCTTATAAGATATTGGGCGTCAGGCGCGATGCGGGGCAGGACGAGATCAAGGCAGCTTGGCGCAACATGGCCAAGGTGGTGCACCCTGACCACAATCAGGGCGACCCGCTGGCCGGTGCGCGCTTCGCCGAGATCGGCCGTGCCTACGACACGCTGAAGGACCCGAAGAAGCGCAGTCTGTTCGACAGCGCGGCGCGGGCGGCGGAAGCCAAGCAGAACGAAAAGCAGAACGAAAACACCATCATGGCGCAGCGTCAGGCGGCGCGCGAAGCCGCGATCCGCGCCAAGCAGGCGCAGGAAAACGCCGAGCGGGTGATGGAAGAACTGGCGCGGGCAGCGGCGCAGAAGGCGGCAGCCGAGGCCGCCAAGCAGCCGCAGCCGCAGCCGCAGCCGCAACAGCAGCAGCAGGCCGGCGCCGCAGAACCCGCGGAAGAAATGATCGAGCGGATCTTTGGCAACCAGGCGCGCGCGGCGAGCGGTGGCGGACGGGCGCGCGGCTTTGCTTCCGGCCGGACCAAGCGGCCGGAGCCCGAGCAAGCCGAGACCGACAAGCAAACAGATAAGACTACCGAGAGCGCCAAGGCCGGCGACTCCGGCAAGACAGTAGACGACGAGCACGGCGCGGATGAGACCGCGGCGGCGAGCGCTGCCGTCCTGCAGCCGCTCAGCCTCCTCACCTCATTCGTCCGCCGCTTTACCGGCGGTGCGACCCCCGCGCCCGAGAAGGCGCCGGACCAGCTGGCCATTGCCACGGTAACCATCGAGGACATCTTGAAGGGTGCCTGGGTGAACGTCGATCTCGGCGATGGCCGCGACGCCGGCTTCGCGCTGACGCCGGGGACCACCGAGGGCCACACGGTGCGCCTCAAAGGCCAGGGCCACAAGCTGACGGGCATGCAGCGCGGCGACGCGGTCGTCAACATTCATATCGCCCCACATGCCGACTTTACCGTCGACGGTTTCGACCTGCACACCGTGCTTCCCGTCACCATCGAAAACGCCGTGCTCGGCACCGACGCGCGCATCGACGGACCGAACGGACCACTGACGGTCACCGTGCCGGCATGGTCGGGATCGGACAAATCAATCCGCTTCGAAGGCCAGGGATTGCCCAAATCGGATGGCGGAAAGGGCGATCTGGTGGTCGAACTGCGCATTATCCTGTGGGAAAAGCCCGACGATAAGGTCACGGATTTGATGAGAATTATGAAGAACGGCCTGTTTTTGTGAATTTTAGGTGACATTAGCACCCTTTGTTACGTTCCCTAACAGTTGATGATTGCTAGCAATCTTGAACCGGCTGGCCGGCTATGCCATAGGCAGGATCGATCAATTTACCTAAGGGGCGAAACATGGCTCAGGCACAAGGCCTCATGTCAGGCAAGCGCGGCGTCATCATGGGCGTTGCCAACAATCGTTCGATTGCGTGGGGCATTGCCAAAGCTATTCATGCACAGGGCGGCGAGGTTGCCTTTACTTATCAGGGTGATGCGCTGAAGAAGCGGGTCGAGCCGCTGGCAGCCGAACTCGGCGGCATTCTTGCTGGACACTGTGATGTCAGCGATGAAGCATCGATCGACGAGGTTTTCGACAACATCGAGAAGACCTGGGGCAAGATCGACTTCATCGTGCATGCGATTGGCTTTTCGGACAAGGACGAGCTCACCGGCCGTTACGTCGACACCACGGCGGACAACTTCGCCAAGACGATGCAGATCTCCGTCTATTCGTTCACCTCGGTCGCACGCCGCGCCGAGAAGCTGATGACGGATGGCGGCTCGATGCTGACGCTGACCTATTACGGCGCCGAAAAGGTCATGCCGAACTACAACGTCATGGGCGTTGCCAAGGCAGCTCTTGAAGCCAGCGTGAAGTATCTGGCGGTCGATCTCGGACCGAAGAACATCCGCGTCAACGCGATCTCGGCCGGCCCGATCAAGACGCTTGCAGCGTCCGGTATTGGCGACTTCCGCTATATTCTGAAGTGGAACGAATACAACGCGCCGCTGCGCCGCACCGTCACCATCGAAGAAGTCGGCGATGTCGGCCTCTACATGCTGTCCGACCTGTCGCGCTCGGTCACCGGCGAAGTGCATCACGCCGACAGCGGTTATCATGTTATCGGCATGAAGGCTGTGGACGCGCCGGATATTTCCGTCATAAAAGACTGATCGTACTCTCTTAAGAGTCATGCTCGCGGCCCCTCCTCGCGGAAGCGATCAGGGGCCGTTTGCGATATGGAGCCGATCATTGCTTATCTACGTCATTCGTCACGGCCAGACAGACTGGAACGCGGAACGCCGCCTGCAAGGGCAAAAGGATATTCCGCTCAATGCCATCGGTCGTGAGCAGGCGCGCCAGAACGGCATCAATCTCGCGGAAATCCTGAAGGTCGAAGACATCGAATTCGATTTCATCGCGAGCCCGCTTGGCCGTACGCGCGCGACGATGGAGATCGCCCGCGAAGCAATGAACCTCCCGCCCAAGAACTACCGCACCGACGAGCGCCTGGTCGAAGTGTCGTTCGGTGACTGGGAAGGCTTTACGATCAAGGAATTGAAGGTGACCGCAAAGGAGCGGGTGGTCGAGCGCAATCTCAACAAGTGGGACTTCATCCCGCCGGGTGCCGATGCAGAGAGCTACGAGATCATGTCGTGGCGGGTGGCTTCCTGGCTGAACGAGGTGGACCGGCCGACGGTGTGTGTCACGCATGGCGGCGTCATTCGCAGCCTGTTTCGGACCATTGCCGACGTCCCTAAGAGTGAGGCGGCCGGGGGCGAGATTCCGCAGGACCGGATTCTCAAGATCGAGACCGACACGAAGCAGATCGCCTGGATTTAATCAGGAGAGGCTAGGCTTCGCGCCAGCCGAATTACTGTACGATATCGAGATCGTTGATGACGCGCTTTCCGTCGACTTCCGTATAGAAGACGATAACCTTTACGCCTGCCCTCAAGCCTTCGAAATTGAATTCTTCCGACGCCTGATAGGTCTTGCCGTCATCGAGCGTGAGGCTGAGATTGCTCATGTCGATGTTCTTGATCGTCGCTTCGACGTCCGCGCTTTCGGCAAAACCGCTGATCGGCGACAGAAAACTCGCTGTGGCCAAAAGTGTAGCAACTACGAAGCGCATGACGGCATTCCTTCGAAAACACGACTCAAACATCCAATTGTGCATAGATAGCCTCCCGAATATGGCGAAATTTGCCCTGAACCGTGACCATTCCCGCCCAATTGATGAAGCGCATTTTAACAACAATCAAGAGGGTTCGTTAATACAGCCGTACACTTAAAACGTGTTCCCAATACTACCTGTAAGAAATCGTAAATTAACCCCCGCTACTTACAGTCATAGGGAAACAGGGAGACTGGGGTTTTGCTATTCCGCAGGAAACATAACGAGGCAACGCGGAGTGCTTTGAGGAATACCCATATCTCGTTTCTGGTTTCCTGCCTGGTTGCCGTCGTCGTCATCATCGTCGGCTTCAGCCTGGATCGCGCCAATACCGCGGCTAATCTTCGCGAATTGACGATCCGCACGGAAAACGAGACCAGCCTTATTCGCGCGCGTGTAACGTCCCAGATCAACATGGACATCACCATCGTGCGCGACCTCTCCAACATGGTCGCGATCAGTTCGAAGGTGGGCACCGAGGAGATGGAACGGCAGATCAACTGGCTGCTCATCCAGAACCCGCATTTCGTGCATATCGCCGTTGCGCCCGATTTCATCGTGCAGTCGATCTTTCCGCCGACGGAGGGCAAGGAGCGGCTTGGCCACGACGTGCGCGAGTTCCTGATGGATCGCAAGTCGGTGGCGCGCACCACCGGCAACCAGCAGGCGCGCTTCTACGGACCGATCCGCACGCTCGACGGCAAGGACACATTCGCGATCTTCTTCCCCGTGTTCGTCAAGGAGAACGGCCAGCGGCGGGTCTGGGGCGCGGTCGAGGCAGTCATTGACGCCGACATGTTCTACGAGAACACCGGGCTGAGGCCGGCGCGCGACAGCGAGAACCGCGAGAAGTATCCGCATCTCGACCACCTCTCCATCGCGCTGCGCGATCTTGGAACGACGGGCGCGGCCGCCTCCCCATTCTTCGGTTCGCCGGAGGTGCTGGGGCAGCGGCCGCTGACGCGCAAGATCACATTCGCGGGCGGGCGTTGGGAGATCGCGGCGGCGCCGAAGACCGGCTGGACCGCCCCTCCAGAGAATCAGCAGACGTTGCGGTTCATCATTCTCGCCGCCGCCTGCCTCACCATCATTCCGGTGTTCTTCGCGACCCTTCTGCTCGGCGAGCGCAACAAGAACATCAGGCAGCTGGAGAAGCGCGAGGAGACGCTGCTGGAGCTGTCGCAGCGGCTCAATCTGGCGCTGGAGACATCCAATATCGGCATCTGGGAACTGAGGAATGGCGGCCAGAGCCTGTTCTGGGACGGCCGCGCTGCGGCACTTCATGGCAAACAAGCGATCGACGGCAGCTACTCGCTCGACGACTGGCTGGAAACGATAGCACCCGACGATCGCCGGGTGGCAAAGATCCACCTGCTGAAGGATGGCCGGTCCGGCTCGTCCTACACCACGCAATACCGGATCGAGCTTTCGGACGGCGGCACGCGCTATCTGCGCTCGGTTGGCTCGGTCTACAGCGACGCGGCAGGAACGATCAAGACGATCGGGATCGTCTGGGACGTGACCGCCGATGCGGTTGCGGCCGAGACGCTGCGCCGGGCGAAAGACAGCAGCGATATCAAGAACGCCGAGCTGGAACTTGCTCTCGACGAGCTCTCGCATCGCGAGGCCGAGCTTGCCGAGCTATCGGGCAAGCTCGATCTGGCGCTTGATTCCTACCAGTGCGGCATCTTCGAGGCCACGCTCGGCAAGCCCGGTTCGTTCTGGGACGACCGGATGCACGAGCTCTACGGGCTGGAGCCGCGCGCCGGCTTCATGGACGAGGAGACCTGGCTCTCCTGCGTGCTGGAAGAAGATCGCGCGCTCGCAATCGAAAGCGCACGGCATTTCAAGAAGGTCGGCGATACGCATACCGTCGTCTGTCGCGTGCCGACCGAGGACGGTACGATGCGCTATGTGCGCTCGACCGGAAAGGTGCACGCGACGTCGAACGGCCAGCTGAAGATCATCGGCGTTGCCTTCGACATCACCGAAGACGCGCTGATGACGGCGGAGCTGAAGGCGGCGAAGGACGAGGCGATCGGCAAGAACATCGAGCTCGAACTCGCCAACAACCGCATCGAGCACAATTCGCTGCACGACCCGTTGACCGGGCTCGCCAACCGCCGCAAGCTCGACAAGGCGCTGGAACAGCTGACCGAGGCCGGTCAGCACGCCAGGCAGAAATTCGCGATCCTGCACATCGACCTCGACCGCTTCAAGGAGATCAACGACACGCTCGGCCACGCTGCTGGCGACGCCATGCTCGTCCATGCCTCCCGCGTGCTTTCGCGCAGCATTCGGCCGAGCGATATCGTGGCGCGCATCGGCGGCGACGAATTCGTGATCCTGGCTCTCAATGCCAATGATGCCGAAATGTCGGCGCTTTCGGGCCGGATCGTCGAGGAGATGCGCCAGCCCATCGAGTTCCAGGGCTTTGCCTGCCGCTGCGGCGTGTCGATCGGGATTGCGCTGGCGAGCGGCATGCGCGTCGATGCCCGCAAGGTGCTGATCAACGCCGACATCGCGCTCTACCGCGCCAAAAGCCAGGGCCGCAATCGCTTCCAGTTCTTCAATCACAATCTGCAGGCCGACATCATCAACAACAAGCGGCTGGCCGACGAGATCCTGTCGGGCATCGAGAACGGCGAGTTCACGACATGGTACCAGCCGCAGTTCAGCGCCCGTACCATGCAGCTGACCGGCGTCGAGGCGCTGGTGCGCTGGCAGCATCCGTCCCGGGGCCTGCTGACGCCGGACAAGTTCCTGAAGGTCGCCGAAGAAATCAACGTCGTTCAGACGCTCGACCGCATCGTTCTCGAAACCGCGCTGAAGGACAAGATGCGGTGGGCGGCGCTTGGCGTTTCCGTTCCCAAGGTCTCGGTCAACGTGTCTGCCCGGCGCCTGCATGACGATGCGCTGGCCGATTCGCTGCGCATGCTGCAAATCCGGCCGGGCGAGATCTCGTTCGAGCTGGTGGAATCGATCTTCCTCGACGAGAGCGAGGACGTCGCCGCCGAGAACCTCGATAAGATCAAGGCGCTCGGGATCGATATCGAGATCGACGATTTCGGCACGGGCCACACCTCGATCGTCAGCCTCCTAAAGCTGAAGCCGAAGCGGCTGAAGATCGACCGGCAGCTGGTGCAGCCGATCATCACCTCGGCGCAGGAGCGCGCGCTGGTGCGCTCGATCATCGACATCGCCCGCTCGCTCGGCGTCGAAACCGTGGCCGAGGGCGTCGAGACTGTCGCGCATGCCAGCCTGCTTCTCGAACTCGGCTGCGATCTTCTGCAGGGCTATGCCTTCTCGCGCCCCCTCTCCTTCGACGATTTCACCGAAGCGGCCACCCACACGGCCTGGCGCATCGCTTCGTAGTATGGCTTTGCGCGATCGTTCTCGGATTTGAGGAAACACCGTTTCCCAATGGAGACGGTTTGGCGCAAAGAAAGCCTTTTGCCCTCTCGGCTTTTGGCCTATGAGTGTCGCGCCTTTTTAAAGAATGGCGCGGCCCGGGGACGCCCGGCGGCGCGATCCGGTCGGAGCATATGTCACACAATACATTCGGTCACCTCTTCCGCGTAACCACCTGGGGCGAAAGCCACGGTCCGGCGCTCGGCTGCGTCGTCGACGGCTGCCCTCCCGGCCTGCGTTTCAAGCTCGCCGACCTTCAGGTGTGGCTCGACAAGCGCAAGCCCGGCCAGTCGCGCTTCGTGACGCAACGCCGCGAGGACGACCTCGTCAAGGTGCTCTCGGGCGTGATGTTCGATGCCGACGGCGAGACGATGATCTCGACCGGCACGCCGATCTCGATGCTGATCGAGAACACCGACCAGCGCTCGAAGGATTACGGCGAGATCGCCCGCCAGTACCGGCCGGGCCATGCCGATTACACCTATGATCTGAAATACGGCATCCGCGACTATCGCGGCGGCGGGCGTTCTTCGGCGCGCGAGACGGCGGCGCGCGTCGCGGCCGGCGGCATCGCGCGGCTGGTGGTTCCCGGCGTTCGTGTGCGCGGCGCGCTGGTGCAGATCGGCAAGCACAAGATCAACCGCGACAATTGGGACTGGGACCAGGTCGACCAGAACCCGTTCTTCGCGCCGGATCCCGAGATCGTGCCCGTCTGGGAAGAGTATCTCGACGGAATCCGCAAGAAGGGTTCGTCGATCGGTGCCGTGGTCGAGGTCGTCGCTGACGGCGTTCCGGCCGGTTTGGGCGCGCCGATCTACGGCAAGCTCGACCAGGATATCGCCTCGCTTCTGATGTCGATCAACGCCGTCAAGGGCGTGGAGATCGGCAACGGCTTCGAGGCGGCCGAGATCACCGGCGAGGAAAACGCCGACGAAATGCGCATGGGCAATGACGGCCAGCCGATCTTCCTGTCCAATCATGCCGGCGGCATCCTTGGCGGTATTTCGACCGGTCAGCCTGTCATCGCCCGTTTCGCGATCAAGCCGACCTCGTCGATCCTGACCGAGCGCCAGTCAATCGATGCCGACGGCAAGAATGTCGATATCCGCACCAAGGGTCGCCACGACCCCTGCGTCGGCATCCGCGCCGTGCCGATCGGCGAAGCGATGATCGCCTGCGCCATCGCCGACCACTACCTTCGAGACCGCGGCCAGACCGGCCGGCTGAAATAGGAACGTTCCCATGCCTTACGATCAGAAGCGCGTCGTAGACGCTATCCGGGCCTTCGAGGCCGGCGAAATCGTTGTCGTCGTCGATGACGACGGCCGCGAGAACGAAGGCGATCTCATCGTTGCCGCTGTTCACTGCACGCCGGAAAAGATGGCCTTCATCGTGCGCCATACCTCGGGCATCGTCTGCACGCCGATGCCGAAGGAAGAGGCCAAGCGCCTCGGGTTGAACGCCATGGTCGCGGAAAACGACAGCGCGCATACGACGGCCTTCACCGTCACCGTCGACTTCAAGCACGGCACGACGACGGGCATCTCCGCCGACGACCGCACGCTGACGGTGCGCAACCTCGCCAACCCGAATGTCGGCGCCTCCGACTTCGTGCGCCCCGGCCACATCTTCCCGCTGGTCGCCCGCGAGGGTGGAGTTCTGATGCGCTCGGGTCATACGGAAGCCGCCGTCGATCTCTGCAAGCTCGCCGGCCTGCCGCCGATCGGCGTGATCTGCGAACTGGTCAACGACACCGGCAGCGTGATGCGTGGCCCGCAGGTCTCGAGCTTTGCCGAAGAGAACGGCCTCAAGCTGGTCTCCGTTGCCGACCTCATCGCATACCGCCAGCGCAAGGAAACGCTGATCCAGCTGCAGGCGAGCTTCGACGTCGAAACGCCGTTCGGCAAGGCCAAGGCCCACAGCTACTCACTGCCCTGGGATCCGATGCAGCATCTCGCCGTCGTCTTCGGCGACATCCGCGACGGCATCGACATTCCGGTGCGCCTGCACACGGAAAGCGTCGTGGACGACCTGTTCGGCAAGCGCTCGGTCGATCACTACATGAAGAAGATCGCAGAGAAGGGTCGCGGCGTCATCGTCTATCTGCGCGAAGGTTCTGTTGGCGTCGGCCACCAGGATAACGGCCGCAAGGCGCTGGGCCAGGGCCGCGAAGCCCATGCGGAAGCGCAGAACCGTGAAAGCGAATGGCTGGAAATCGGTCTCGGCGCGCAGATCCTGAAGGATCTCGGCGTCAGCTCGATCAAGCTACTGACCCGCAGCGAGCGCCACTATGTCGGCCTCGAAGGCTTCGGCATCAAGATCGCCGAGACAGAGATCGGCTAAGGCCAACATGATGATCAACCGGCGGGCAAGGCTCGCCGGTTTGAACCGTCGTCAGGCGGCGATGCGCTTAAAGCGCGTCCTGACGTTCTGCATGTAATATTTGCCCGGCGATTCAGACGTCACCATGGCGATGACATGGGCTTCGGCCACGCCTTCGAACATGCGCTCCTCGCCATTGTTCAGGCAGACACGCAACCTGCCGTCTTCCTGGCTGAAATAGACCGCATCGATCAGGGCGGACCTGACGGTAACGGGCTTCATCCGCGCACGCTGTTCGCTCAACGAAACGATCGAACCTGTCGCCGCGGCGCGGGCGTCGCGACGGTTACGCATCAGTGCTCTGACCCTGCGGGCGAGGCTGTTCCATGCCGTCCATGCGGCGTATCTGATCGCTCGTGTTTTCATGCTGTCATCGTAGGAGCGCGGTCCTTAAGAAGTTCGCGAAGAAGCATGGTAAACCCCCGTCAAGATTAACAGGGGGTAATCATCTAAAATCCGAACTATCTCAACGATGACAATCGGTTAGCCGCGCCAGCCATCCAGCATCTCGACCCGCTCGACACCGGCGAAACGGGCGACGCGATCAAGCTCCGCTGCGAGCTTTTCAAGGCGGCCGGCGGAGGGTTTTACGCCCGGCTCCAGCCACAAGCGCCTAACGTCGAGCGAGCCCTTCTTGCGGTCCGCCTTCATGTCGATGCGGCCGATCAGGCGATCGCCTTCCAGCAGCGGAAAGATGTAGTAGCCATATTCGCGCTTCGGCTCGGGCACGAAGATCTCGATGCGATAGAAGAAGCCGAAGAGGCGTTCGGTGCGGTTTCGATCACGGATCATCGGATCGAAGGGGCTGAGCACCCGGATGCGCGGTGGTGCGGCGGGGTAATCGTCGAGCGTATCGAGGAAATCCGAAAAGGCCCATGACGGGCGCGGCTTGCCGCCCAGTGCCGGCTCGATCAGGATCTCGGTCAGTTCATCGCGGTGCGCGGTGACCCAGCCCTTGGCCTCATCAGGCGAGACCAGCGCCCAGAAGGCCGCGATCTCGCCATGGGTGGCAAAACCCAGCCTCGTCAGCGCGCTGCGGCACGCCCACTCCACGAATTCCTCGCGGCTGACCTCGGGCTCGTGAAACTCGGCCGGGATGACGCGCTCGACCAGATCATAGACCTTCTGGAAATTCGAGCGGCCGGAGATGGCGAACTTGCCGGTGCGCCAGAAATATTCGAGCGCCGTCTTGTTGGGATGCCAGTTCCACCAGCCGCCGGAAACGTGGCCATCGGCCTTGATCTCGCGCGCCATGATGGCGCCGTCGCGGCTCACCCGCTCATAGGTCTCGTCGAAGGCATCTTCGAAGCCCTCGCCGCGCCATTTGCGCCAGCGATCCACCAGAACCTCCTCCTCCCGCCGGAACTTGTGCTTCCAGTAGCGGAAATAGCTGCTCGGCAGGATCGAGGCGTCGTGCGTCCAGTGCTCAAACAGCGCGCCGTCCTTTTCGAGCAGCGCCGTCAGGTGCTCGCGCTTGTAGGTCTGGTTGCGCGAGAAAAGGATCTGGTGATGGGCGCGCTCCACCCACTGGATGCTGTCGATCTGCACGAAGCCGAGATCGTGGATCAGCTGCAGCAGGCCGGATTTGGTGAGCACGCGGTTGGGCGGGGCACTCAGGCCCTGCTTGGCCAGAAAGATGCGGCGGGCGTCGGCATTGGAGATCAGCTTCGTCATGGCAGCGATGATAATCCGGAAAATGTTCCTAGCCACCCGAATATGGCGGGTTCGGGCGAGGATGCAATGGGGTCAGGTCGCGTCGCATTTTGATCTTCCCTCCGGCCGCATTCGTTTATAGAACGGCGCTTCACCTCAGGGGGACGCAGTGAATATCCGTTTCGAAAGCGCCGGTGTCAGCTATGGATCGCGGACTGCGCTGCAGCCGCTGACGTTGGAGCTCACCGAAAAGCGCATCGCCATCATCGGGCTGAACGGCTCCGGCAAGACGACCTTCGCGCGGCTGATCAACGGCTTGACCAAGCCGACGTCAGGCCGCGTCATCGTCAACGGGCGCGATACATCGGACGAGAAGGCGGCGCTCGGCGATGTCGGCTTCATCTTCCAATCACCGCAGAACCAGATCATCCTGCCCGTCGTGCGAGATGATATCGCCTTCGGGCTGAAAAGCCGTGGTTATTCAAAGACGGATATCGAGGCCAGGGTGGCCGAGGTGCTCGACCGCTTCAATGCCGGGCATCTGGCCGAGCGGCGCGCGCACGAGCTTTCCGGCGGCGAATTGCAAATGGCGGCCCTTTGTGCGGTTCTCGCTACCGGTCCCGATATTCTCATTCTCGACGAGCCGACCAACCAGCTCGACCTGCGCAACCGCGGCCTCGTGCAGGGGCTGATCGAGAGCCTGCACGAAAGCGCCATCGTCATCACCCACGATCTGGAGCTGATCGCCGATTATCCGCGCGTGCTGGTGTTTCACCAGGGGCAACTGGCAGCCGATGCGCCGGCCGCCCAGGCGATCGCCCGCTACCGGGAGCTCGCGGCCTGATGCAATCGCTTTATGTCGAGGGCAATAGCCGGCTGCACCTGATCTCTGCGCGGGTGAAGCTCATCGTGCTTGCCGCACTCGGCATCGCGCTCTTTACCACCACCAACATCGCGCTGCTTGCCGTGGCCGCCGTCGTTACGGGCGCGGTCTATTTCGGCATCGGCATGCCGGTTCGTGCAGCCCTTGCGCGCTTGAAGCCGATCCTTCTCACCATTCTCATCGTCGCCGTCTTCAGCCTCGCCTTCAATCCCTGGCATGGCGCAGTCGTGGCGCTGCTTCGGCTAACGGCGCTGATGCTGTTTGCCGCGAGCGTGACCGCCACCACCACGATTGCCGCCTTCATGGACGAGATCACGCTTGCCGCGCGGCCGCTGGAGCGGCTCGGGCTGGTGCGCGCCGACGATGTCGGGCTGGCCGTCGGGCTGGTTGTGCGATTCGTGCCTGAAATCATCGGCCGCTACCACGCGATTGCCGAGGCGCACCATGCGCGCGGGCTGAAGGTGCGGCCGGCGACCGTGCTGGTGCCGCTGATCATCCTGACGCTGAAGGATGCCGATAACATCGCGGCTGCGATTGACGCGCGCGGTATTCGGCGGCATGTGAATTAGCACCTATTGAACCACGGAGCCATCATGAGCACCCGAGACCTCGTTCTGTCCGCCCTGTTTGCCGCCATCATCGTCGCGCTCGGCATCCTGCCGCCAATCACGCTCGGCTTCATTCCGGTACCGATCACGGCGCAGTCGCTCGGCGTGATGATGGCCGGCGTGGTGCTCGGCGCTCGGCGCGGCACGGTGGCGGTGCTGATCGTGCTCGTGCTTGTCGCGATCGGCCTGCCGGTTCTCTCCGGCGGACGCGGCGGTCTTGCGGCGTTTGCGGCGCCCACCACCGGCTTCCTGATCGGCTGGGTCTTCGCCGCGTTTACGACGGGCTATATCAGCGAGCGGCTGGTGAAGCACGGCCAGGCGGCCGGCATGCAGCTGACCGGCTTCTTCTTCGCGGCGATGATGGGCGGGATCGTCGTGCTCTATGCCTTCGGCATCGTCTATCTCGCCTTTGCCGCGCAGATCGGCCTGAAGGCCGCGTTTACCGGCTCGATGGCCTTCATTCCCGGCGACGTGATCAAGGCCTTCGTGGCGGCGCTGGTCGGCCGCGCCGTCATGGCCGGCTATCCGCTGCTGCCGATTAAAGGCTAAGCCAGAACCTAGTTCATGAAACCGTAGAGCCAGTCCCGCGTCAGCTCAGGCAGCGGGACCGGCGCCTTGTCCTCGCGGGTCTGTGCCTGCCAGACGATCTCGACCTCGGCGGCGCGCTCATCGCCCGTATCTACCGCGATGATGAAGCCGACGGAGCGCACGCCGATCTTGTCGACGGCGGTTGTGAACAGCACCATTTCGTCATAGCGCAGAGGTCGATGCAGGATGCAGGTGATCTTGCTCGCCACATAAAGCGGCTCGTCGGCCAGTTCCGGTCGCTCGGACCAGAATTTCGCCAGCGCGGATTCGGCATAGGAGATGTAGGAGCCGAGGAACATCTGGCCGTTCATGTCCACATCACGAAATGGCACGTGGATCTGCACAATGTTGGAGCGCATCGCAGCGTTCATCGATTTCCCCCGGCTCACCCTTTGCTATTGCGCAATTCCGGACGCAAAACCGCGCTACACTTTTGCTGGAATTGCTTTAGTCCTCGAGAATAACGTCCAGCTAATATTATGTAAATGAACGCGAAAGGCGTATGACAGTGCGCGATTGTTGAAATCGCAAGCCCCTACCCCATCTGCTGTGGAACATGACGAGGCAGGCAGATAGAGTGATTTGGAGCCTTTCCTGGTTAGCTTGAAGCATTCTGCCGGAGCAGGTTTTCGTCAGGGCAAAGGCGATTGGCGAAGGGCATACCTCGGGTACGGTCGAGCCGATCGCCTTTGATCCTGGCGGAAAGATGCCCGGCCCTAGCTGGTTTGCGAAGCAAACCACCGGGGTTGGCTGAAACGGGCCGCCTGATCGTCCGGCCGGCTTGGCCGTATGCTTGGGCTACGACGCGCGCCGGCCGGACGACCATTCGACTCCGTTTGAGCCAACAGAATGCTTCAATCTAACCAGGAAAGGCTCTTATGAGCACCCGCCTTTACGAACATCCGATCTTTCTGGAACACATCACGCCCGAGGGCCACCCCGAGCGCTCTGACCGGCTGCGGGCGCTGAACGTCGCGCTGGGGCATCCGCATTTCGACCGGCTGGACCGCCAGCAGGCACCGCAGGCATCGGAAGACGCCGTGCTTCTGGCGCATCCGGAAGAGCATCTCTTCGCCGTCATGCGGCAGGTGCCGGAGGAAGACGGCGAGATCAACCAGCTCGAGGCCGACACCTATGCCAGCCCAAAAAGCTTGCAGGCGGCGCTGACAGGGATCGGCGGCGCGATGGCGGCGGTCGACGACGTCTTCACCGGCAAGGCGGACAACGTCTTCGTCGCCTCGCGGCCACCCGGCCACCACGCCGAGAAGTCGAAGGCGATGGGCTTCTGCTTCTTCAACAACGCCGCCATCGCCGCCCGCCACGCCCAGCTTAAGCATGGCGCCGAGCGCGTGGCCATCGTCGATTGGGACGTGCACCACGGCAACGGCACCCAGGACATCTTTTGGGACGATCCATCCGTGTTGTTCTGCTCCACGCACCAGATGCCGCTCTACCCGGGCAGCGGCGCCAAGACGGAGACCGGCGCGCACGACACGATCGTCAACGCGCCGCTCTCGCCCAATGTCGGCAGCGAGCATTTCCGTGAGGCGTTCAAATCCCGCGTGCTGCCGGCGCTCAACGACTTCCGCCCCGACCTCATCATCATCTCGGCCGGCTTCGATGCGCATCACCGCGACCCGCTGGCGCAGATCAACCTCGTCGGCGAGGACTTCGACTGGGCGACCGGGCGGCTGCTCGAAGTGGCCGATAAAAGTGCCGGCAACCGGGTCGTCAGCCTTCTGGAAGGCGGCTATGATCTTGAGGGCCTGGCCGAATCGGCAGGCTTGCATGTTTTGAGAATGATGAAGGGTTGAGCATGACCGACAACGCCAAGCCGGAGGTTTCCGGCCTCTCTTTCGAAAAGGCTGTCGCCGAACTCGAAAGCATCGTCGCCCGGCTGGAACGCGGCGACGTGGCGCTGGACGAGTCCATCGAAATCTACGAGCGCGGCGAAGCGCTGAAGAAGCATTGCGAGACGCTGCTTTCGGCCGCCGAAAACCGGATTGAGAAGATCAGGCTCGACCGCGCGGGAAAACCGCAGGGCGTGGAGCCGCTGGACGGGGCTTGAGGCCGCGGCAAGAGGAAGATGCGCCGGCGATATTCTCGGCGCGATCCCCATACTCTCACCTCATCCCTGTGCCCAGACTTCGTCCGGGCGATGCCACAGGGATCCAGCGTGATCAAGTCCTTGATCGCAATAGACTCTTTTCGCCGCGTAGACACGCGTCGGCTGGTTTCCTGTGACGAGCACAGGAATGAGGGAGGTAAAAGCTGTGCCCGAGTGAATGGGCTCAGGCGCCTTTAGTAGCGGTCATCTCTCTCTCCACGAGCACGTCCCATCAAACCCTCTTGGCCATCTGTCAAACGTCGGTCTATCATCCTCGAAACAGCAGAGGGGACGAGACGGCATGACGGATAGATTGAAGGGCAAGATCGCGATTGTCTCGGGCGGGGCGACCGGTATGGGCGGGGCGGCGTCGAAGCTGTTTGCGGCCGAGGGCGCGAAGGTCGCGATCATCGATCGTAATGGCGAGGCGGCGGCTGAGACCGTGAAGGATATCCGGGCCGCCGGTGGCGAGGCTGATTTCTGGACGGCCGATGTATCCGACGAGACGGCGGTGAACGCGGCCGTTTCGGACATCGAGGCGCGCTACGGCGCAGTGACCGTGCTCTTCAACCACGCCGGCACGATCGTCATCAAGCCGTTCCTTGAGACGACGCTTGAGGAATGGGACTGGCTGCATGCCGTCAACGTGCGCTCGATGTTTCTGATGACCAGGGCGGTGCTGCCGAAGATGATTACCGCCGGCGGCGGGTCGATCGTCTGTACCTCGTCGATCTCGGCTGTCGCGGCGACACCGATGGAGGTGCTCTACGACACGACCAAGGGCGCCGTGCACATGTTCGCGCGCGCCATCGCCGTCGAGTTCCGCGACCGCAACGTCCGCTGCAACGCGGTCTGCCCCGGCTTCATCCGCACACCGCACGGCCTGCGCGAAGTGGCCGACCTGCAGAAACTCGGCGTCGATGTCTCGGATGCCGCGATCGCAGCGCAACAGGGCCGCATCGGCGAGCCGGAGGATGTGGCGCGGGCGGCACTTTATCTCGCCAGCGATGAATCGAGCTTCGTCAACGGCGCGCATCTGTTCGTCGATAATGGGTTTACGGCGATGTGATTGCTGCGGTCGACTTGGCCGGTTGTGGCGGCGTCTCGACCAAGTCGCAGAGGTCGATTATATTGGCGGCATGGACAAGGATCAGGTCATAGCGATCATTCGCAAGCATGAGACCGAGCTCAGGGCAGCAGGCGCGGAGCACGTGTCGCTGTTCGGTTCTGTCGCGCGCGGCGAAGCGACTGACGAGTCGGATCTCGACGTGCTTGTCAAATTCTCAGAGCCCGTGATCCAGTCCGGCTTTGGCTATTTCAGCGCGCTAGAAAATCTGCGCCTGCTGATCAGCAGAATCACGGGCGCGCCTAGCGTCGATATAGTCGCGGAACCCTTGGGCAAGGAACGGTTCAAGCGCAACGTGGAACGGGACCGCGCCGTTGCCTACTAAGCGCCCTCTCATCCGCATGCGCGATATCGTCGAGAACGGCCAAGCCATTCTCGGATACTCGCACGGAATGGAACTTGGAGACTATGTTCGCAACAACCTGGTAAAGGATGCTTGCGAACGGTGCTTTTCACGGCTTTCGGAAGCAGCGGTAAAGCTTGGTCCGCTTGCTGAAGAGCTATTCCCCTTACACAATTGGAGCGGCATCCGGAATTTCGGCAACATTCTGCGCCATGACTATCCTGATGTACTGGACGAGGTGCTTTGGGCCGCTATCAGCGAACATCTTCCGCGATTGCTTGCCGAGCTCGAAACATTCCTGGCGAAGTATCCTGACGACCAGGAAACGCTTTAGAAAGGCCCCGCATGTCCTTCTTCCCCGGCAAAGACCCCCTCCCCGGCGATGCCTTTGCCTGCGACGCCATCGAGAACCTGATCATCCCGCGCACCAGCGATATCGGCGGGTTTCAGGTCAGGCGGGCGCTGCCGACAAGGCAGCGGCGGCTGGTGGGGCCGTTTATCTTTTTCGATCGGATGGGGCCGGCAATATTGAAGCCGGATGAGGCGCTCGATGTGAAGCCGCATCCGCATATCGGGTTGTCGACAGTCACCTATCTGTTCGATGGCGAAATCCGGCATCTCGACAGCCTTGGAACCGAGAAGGTGATCCGGCCGGGTGATATCAACCTGATGACGGCGGGGCGCGGTATCGTGCATTCGGAGCGTACGCCGGATAATCTGCGCGGCCATCCGCTCTTGATGTCCGGGCTGCAGACGTGGCTGGCGCTGCCTGATGACAAGGAGGAGATCGATCCCTCCTTCGCGCATACGGAAAAGAGCGAAATGCCCGTGATCGACGAGCGCGGGGTGCGCGGGCGGGTCGTCATCGGCGCGTTCGAGGGCATGACCTCGCCGGTGAGCGTGTTTTCCGACACGCTCTATGCCGATATCAATCTCGATGCCGGCGCGAAGTTTCCGTTCGGCGGCGCGCATGAGGAGCGGGCAATCTATGTTCTGTCGGGCGAGGTGGTGATCGCGGGCGACCGATTCGCGGCCGATCAGCTGCTGGTGTTCCGTCCGGGTGACGCGATCACGCTCGAGGGCGGCAGCCAGGGCTGTCATCTCATGCTGTTTGGCGGAGCAGCGCTAAACTCGAAGCGTTACATCTGGTGGAACTTCGTTTCCTCGTCGAAAGAGCGGATCGAAAAAGCCAAGGAAGAGTGGCGCACCGGCCGTTTCGACATCGTTCCGGGGGATGAAGAAGAATTCGTCCCTTTGCCGGAGTAGCGTTCTCCTCTAGAAAGGTGGTTTGCGGTTCTTGAAATCGACCTTTTTTGACCGCAACTTATGGCCGAGGCCATATGCCAAAGAATCACAAGAAAGAGTGCCTACCCGTGACACAACCGCCGAAGACGCCTCTGCTGGATAAAGTAACCTTTCCGGCCGACCTCAGACAGCTGGAGGATCGCGACCTGCCGCAGCTTGCGCGCGAGGTGCGCGACGAGATGATCGACGCGGTGTCGAAGACGGGCGGACATCTGGGCGCCGGCCTCGGCGTGGTCGAACTGACGATCGCCATCCACAATGTCTTCAACACGCCCGACGACAAGCTGATCTTCGATGTCGGCCACCAGTGTTATCCGCACAAGATCCTGACCGGCCGGCGCGACCGCATCCGCACGCTGCGCCAGGAAGGCGGGCTCTCGGGCTTCACCCGCCGCGCCGAAAGCGAATACGATCCCTTCGGCGCCGCGCACTCCTCGACCTCGATTTCGGCCGGCCTCGGCATGGCCGTCGCAGCGGATCTTTCCGGCTCGAAGCGCAATGTCATCGCGGTGATCGGCGACGGCGCGATGTCGGCAGGCATGGCCTATGAGGCGCTCAACAATGCCGGCGCGCTGGATGCGCGGCTGATCGTCATCCTCAACGACAACGACATGTCGATCGCGCCGCCGACGGGCGCCATGAGCGCCTATCTGGCACGCCTTGCCTCGGGCCGCACCTATATGGGCATGCGCGAGGTCGGCAAGAAGCTGACCAGCTATCTCGGCAAATCGGTCGATCGTGCCATCACCCGCGCCGTCGAACATGCGCGCGGTTACGTGACCGGCGGCACCATGTTCGAGGAGATGGGCTTCTATCATATCGGGCCGATCGACGGTCATTCCTTCGAGCACCTGCTGCCCGTGCTGCGCAATGTGCGCGACAATGCGCATGGGCCGGTGCTGATCCATGTGGTGACGCAGAAGGGCAAGGGTTACGCGCCGGCGGAGGCCGCGGCCGACAAGTATCACGGTGTCAACAAGTTCGATGTCATCACCGGCGCGCAGGCGAAGGTGAAACCGAATGCGCCGAGCTACACCAATGTGTTTGCCGAAGCGCTGGTGCAGGAAGCCGAGCTCGACGACAAGATCGTCGGCATTACCGCCGCCATGCCGAGCGGCACGGGTCTCGACAAGCTGGCAAGCGTGTTTCCGTCGCGCTGTTTCGATGTCGGCATTGCCGAGCAGCATGCCGTGACCTTCGCCGCCGGGCTTGCTGCCGAGGGTTACAAGCCGTTTACAGCACTCTATTCGACCTTCCTGCAGCGCGCCTTCGACCAGGTGGTGCACGATGTGGCGATCCAGGGGCTGCCAGTGCGCTTCCCGATCGACCGCGCCGGCTTCGTCGGCGCCGACGGGCCGACGCATGCGGGCTCCTTCGACACGACGTTCCTTGCGACGCTGCCGGGCTTCGTCGTGATGGCCGCCGCCGACGAGGCGGAGCTGAAGCACATGGTGCGCACGGCGGCTGCCTACGACGCCGGCCCGATCTCCTTCCGTTACCCTCGCGGCGAAGGCGTCGGCGTCGAGATGCCGGTTCGCGGCGAAATCCTGCAGATCGGCAAGGGCCGGATCGTCAAGGAAGGCACCAAGGTGGCGCTGCTCTCCTTCGGCACGCGATTGGCCGACTGCATGCTGGCCGCCGAGGACCTTGACGCCGCTGGCCTCTCGACCACGGTTGCCGATGCGCGCTTTGCCAAGCCGCTCGACCACGACCTGATCCGCCAGCTGGCGCGTCACCACGAGATGCTGATCACCGTGGAAGAGGGTGCGGTTGGCGGCTTCGGCAGCCATGTACTGCAGTTCCTGGCGACCGAGGGCCTGCTCGACAACGGGCTGAAGGTGCGCTCGCTTGTCATGCCCGATCTCTGGGTGGAGCAGGCGAAGCCCGAGGTGATGAATGCACAGGCCGGGCTCGACCGGGCCGGGATCGTCGGCACCGTGTTCAAGGCGCTTGGGCGGCCGGCGGCTGTCGGGTTTGCCGGGTAGGCGGATTTGGTTGATGGGTTGGGTGATCGCTCGGCCTTGGCGATTTTGTTTACGCTAACTCTGCGCAAGAATTACCCCCTCTGCCCTGCCGGGCATCTCCCCCACAAGGGGGGAGATTGGCTGGGGGCGGCCACTCGCTCCACTCTCATTGTTTGGCGTAGACCTTTCAACGGGTCGATCTCCCCCTTGTGGGGGAGATGTCCGGCAGGACAGAGGGGGGTATCACCTACTCAAAGTAAGCCGTTACCTCTCCAACGCCCCCCAGCCTCCCCGTCACAACCCCGCATTGGCCGTCGGGCGCACGACGATGTCGTTGACGTCGACGTCGGCGGGCTGGTCGATGGCGTAAAGGATGGCGCGGGCGATGGCGTCGGGTTTCAGCGCCACGGCGCGGTAGGCGACCATGGCTTCGGCGGCGAAGGGTTCGGTGATGGTGTCGGCGAGTTCGGATTCGACCACGCCGGGATAGACGCAGGTGACGCGCAGGATCTTGTTTTCCTGCCTGAGGCCATCCGAGATAGCCCGCACCGCGTATTTGGTGGCGCAATAGACCGCCGCTGTCGGCGAGACGGCGAGGCCGCCGACGGAGGAGACGTTGATGATCTGGCCAGATTGCTGGGCGTTCATGACGGGGAGCACGGCGGCGATGCCATAGAGCACGCCCTTGATGTTGACGTCGATCATCCGGTCCCATTCCTCGACCTTCAGCGAGCACATCAGCGACAGCGGCATGACGCCGGCATTGTTGACGAGGACGTCGACGCGGCCGAACTCGGCAATAGCGACGTCGACGAAGGCCTGCATGTCGGCGCGGTCGATGACATCGAGCGCTCTCGAGATCACGACACCGCCGTTGGCGCGGATTTCCTCGCTCAAAGCGTCCAGACGGTCGGTTCGGCGCGCGCCGATGACGAGTTTCGCACCGGCGAGACCCAATTCGCGGGCCGTTGCGGCGCCGATGCCGCTGCTGGCGCCTGTGATCACCACCACCTTGTTGTTCATATCGGTCATGTCTTGCTCCTCAAGCGATCTGTTGACCGACACAGGATCGCGCCGGCGGGGCCAATTGCGGTAGACGGCTTTTCCGGAATTCTTGCACGATCCTCCGAAATGGGATGATGCTCTCTTGGCAAAGCGCGCGCGACGTCCGATGCTGGCGCCATGGAAACGATTACCGATCTCGCCGCCCTGATCGACCGCCATGCCGGCGTGGATGGGAACTTCGACACCGCGCTGCCGCGTGTCGGCGTTATACGATCCTCGGCAACGACCGAGCCGCTGCATACGCTCTACAAGCCCTCCTGCTGCATCGTGGCGCAGGGGCGCAAGCGGGCTACGATCGGCGATGCCAGCTATATCTACGATGCCGCGCATTATCTCGTGGTCGGCGTCGACCTGCCGGTCATCGGCGCGGTGATCGAGGCGAGCGCTGACGCGCCCTATCTCTGCCTGCGGCTGGAGTTCGACCGCACGCTTCTGAACGAAATAATCGCGGGGCAATCAGCGCGCGACGAAAACCCGGCGGCGGCGCGGGTGAGCAAGACGACGCCACGGCTGATCGATGCGGCGGCGCGTCTGCTCGGTCTTCTCGATACGCCCGAGGACGCGCCGGTGCTGGCGCCGCTTGTCGAGCGGGAGATTCTGCATCGGCTGATATCGGGACCTCAGGGCGGGCTGATCCGGCAGATCGCCAGCGGCGAAAGCCGGCTGAACCAGATCGGCCGGGCGGTGGATTATGTCTGTCGCAATTTCGGAAGCCCGTTCGCGATCGACGAGCTGGCGGATATCGCCGGCATGAGCTCGTCATCCTTTTACGAGCATTTTCGCGCGGCGATGGCGATGAGCCCGCTGCAATTTCGCACCCAGATCCGCCTGCAGGAGGCGCGTCGGCTGATGATCGTCGAGGGCATGACGGCGGCCGAGGCGGGGTTTCGCGTCGGATATGACAGCCCATCGCAGTTCAACCGCGACTATGTCCGCGTGCACAAGGAGACGCCGAAGCGGGATGTGGCGCGGATGCGCACGTCTGCGAACTTTGCCGGATTCTAGGAAGCGGCGGGCGGCAGGAGGAATAGCGTCAGGCCGAATATGGCGTAGACGGCGAGCGCCAGCACGCCGACATACCAGGCACCGCGCCCGCCATTGGAGAGCAGTGCCGCCGCCATCATGGCGAGGAACATCATGGCCACGGCGCCCGGCCAGAATTGCAGGGACATGGGCTCAGGGCCGATGAAATAGCTGACAATGACGAGAACGGGGGCGACGAAGAGCGCGATCTGCGAGGCGCTGCCCAGCGCGATGCCGACGCTGAGATCGAGCCGGTTGGCGCGGGCGGCCGAGAAGGCCGCGGTCATTTCCGCCGCCGCGCCGACGAGCGCCACGACGATGAAGCCGACGAAGGCGGGCGTCATGCCCATCTTCTCGGCGGCGGCCTGCACCGAGCCGACGAAGACCTCGCTGATCAACGCGACGAAGAGCGCGACCACCACCAGGATGATGATGCTGGTCGAAAGCCCCCAGCCGCCATGGTGCTCCTCTGCCTCGCCGACGCTGGCGAAGAGCTCGCGGTGGGTCTTCAGCGAAAACAGCATGCCCATGGCGTAGACGGCGATCAGGATCACGGCGAGGCCGAGGCTGAGCGCCTGCACCATCTCCGGCCCCTGATCGGCGCGGTTCACCAGCGAGGGCACGAACAGGGCGACAGTGGCGAGAAAGAGCAGCGACGCTTGGAAGCGGGCGCTGACGCGATTGAACTCCTGCAGGTGATGCTTGAGGCCGCCGAGCAGGAAGGAGCCGCCGAGCATGAAGAGCGTGTTGGTGACGATGGCGCCGGCGATCGATGCCTTGACCAGCAGATATTGCCCGGCCTGCAGGGCGGCGAGCGATATGACGAGTTCGGTGAGATTGCCGAGCGTTGCGTTCAACAGGCCGCCGACGGCGTCGCCCGTGCGGGCGGAGACGGCTTCCGTTGCGCGGCTGAGCAGGGCCGCGAGCGGGATGATCGCCAGCACGGAGAGGATGAAGAGCAGCGTATGGGCCTCGGGTGCCGCCATATCGGTCAGGATCACGATGGGCACGAAGACGAGGAGCGCCAGGAGCGGCGCGGCACGAAGCTCCGCCATTGCAACCTCGACCAGCCCCGAAGGCCCATGTTTGCGCTGAACGTTCTGCACGGCGGGCTCCATCCGGATTTTCGCGCGGATGAGCATAGGGGCTTGGCGACCGTCCTGCATTGCGTGCGATCAACGCTGTGCCGATATGGCTGCCTTTCCCCCGAAGGATTGATCCTGCGCAATGCGGAACGTGACGTGCCTGCTAGTTTGGCCGGGATGAAAGCGAGGGGTGTGGTTGGAATGCAGTCAGGAGCGGCGATCGGAGTGCGGTACATGGTTGTGCCGGGCCGCCTTGGGCTTGTTAACGTCATCGACCGGGCGACGGGCCTGCCTGTCGAGGCCGGGGTGACGGCTGTCCTGCTTGAGCCGCGCGAAGCAAGGGAACTTGTGCGGTGGCTGCTGCGTCGGGCACATGCTGAGACCAGTCGCGCGCATGCTGAAGGCGGAGGGCGGCGTTCGGCATGCGCTACGGAAGACATTCCGTTCTGTAGGCTCGCGCGTAGACGCAACGAAGCCGAGATCGCCGTACAATATTGACCCACATCCACTGGAGGTCCGGTGCCCGTCAATTTTCTCCTCGCCACCGCGCTGATCGCGGCCACAGTCGCCATACAGGCCGTCTTCATGGAGATCGGGCTTCGCGCCATCCGGCATGCGCAGCCGGGATATCTCGGCCGCCATGCCACGATCGCGACCGTCGCCTGGGTCAGCTACCTCCTCATTCCCATCAGTCTCGATATCTGCCTATGGGCGCTTCTCTACTACCTGATCGGCGCCCTGCCCTCGCTTGACGACGCCATCTATTTCTCCACCGCCACCTTCACGACGGTCGGCTATGGCGATGTCGTGCTCGGCAAGGAGTGGCGGCAGATTTCGGTGTTCGAAGCGGTCAACGGCTGGATCATCTTCGGCTGGGCGACGGCGCTGATCATGGCGGTCATCCAGCGCCTGTATTTTCGCGATGGCAAGGCGAACGACGCGTGAGGTATCAGGCGCGCGAGGTCATGAAAACGCCGACCAGCGTGACGCCGAGACCGACAAACATCGTCAGCGTCAGCGGCTCGGAAAACAGCGCCCAGGCCCAGAGCATGGTGACCGGTGGGCTCAGATAGATCGCGGCGCTGACCTTGGCGACCGGGAAGAGCCGCAGGCTGGTGTAATAGACCGAATAGGCGGCGAAGGTGGCGATCAGCACCAGCCAGACCATGCCGATGGCAAAATTCTCAGTCATCGGCGGCGCGATGTCCCCCTGCATCAGTGCGCAGATACCGAAGAGCACCGAACCGGTCAGCGTGTGGATGCAGAGGCTCTGGTGCACCGGCATGTGGCCGACGCGCCGGCGCTTGTGGAGCACCGAGGCGAGCGCGAAGATCAGCATCGAGCCGACGGTCAATCCGTAAGCCCAGAGCGGCGCCGAGCCGAAGCTGAGGCTATCGAGCGAGACGATCAGCACGCCGGCGACGGCGATCGCCGTGCCCAGCCACTGGCGGCCGCTCAGGCGTTCGCCGAGCACCGGCTGCGACAGGGTGGCGATGGCGAGCGGCAGCAAGTCCGAGATCAGCGCCACGAGGCCGGTGGGTACCCGCTGCTCGATCGCCAGCGCGAAGCCGCCGAGATATAGGAAGACCGACATGACGCCGAACCACATTTGCCCGACGATCGCCTTCCGCTGCATGCGCGGGCCGATGGTCAGGGCGAAGGGCAGCAGGATCAGGCCAGACAGCAGCGTGCGCCAGAAGAGCACGAGCACGACGCTTGCCTCCTCGCTGGCATAGCGGATACCGACGAAGCCGGAGCTCCAGCCGATGATCAGCAATGTGGCCATCAGCGGCCATAGAAGGCGATGCTGCTGCTTGGTCGTGGCGGTCAATGCGTGGTCCGTCATCGGTGATCCCTGTCATGCGTCTCACCGAGGGCATAAGCCATTGGTTGCCGGCGAGCACATGACAAATTTCGATCACGGCATGACATTCAAGCGAAACCAGTCATGGAAGTTTGCAAATGCTGGCTCATCATTGCATGCTCTGATCGGCAGGCAACGAAGAGACCGAGTGACATGAGCGACCTGAACAACCGGCGACTGGAGATAGACGCGCTGCGCGCCATCTGGGCGATCCGTCATCACGGCGGCATCACGCGGGCGGCGGAAGCGCTTGGCCTGTCGCAATCGGCCGTCAGCCACAAGATAAAGCGGCTGGAAACGAGCCTCGGCTGCGAGCTTTTGAACCGCAAGGCCGGCACCACCGCCTTTACCACCGAGGGCGAGGAGCTGCTGGATTATGCCGGGCGCATTCTCGGGCTGCACGACGAGGCGCTGCTCAGCCTGTCGAAGACGACGCTCGCGGGGCGGATCGCGCTCGGGCTGACGGAGGATACGACCTGCTCGGCGCTCGCCCATATTCTCGGTCGCTTCCGCCGGCTGCATCCGGATGTTTCCGTGCGCACGCAGGTGCGGATGAGCCTGGTGCTGCGGGCAATGCTCGAGCAGGGCGAGCTCGACGCGGCGATCGTGCAGGTCTTTGCCCACGAGGTGCGCCCGACCGATGTCATCCTGTTTCGAGAGACGCTGCATTGGGTGAAGCATCCGAGCCTGCTCTTGCCGCAGACGGCGTCCGTGCCCTTCCTCTCCTTCCACGACGATTGCTTCTATCGCCACTGGGCGCTCGATATCGGGCAGGATGGCGGGATCATGCTGGAGACGGTGTTCGAATGCGCAAGTGCCGCGGGAATTATCGCCGCCGTCAGCTCCGGCATGGGCGTGGCGCTGCTCAACGAGCGGCATTTGCGGCCGGAGATGCAGATTATCACCGACCGCTTCCCCGTGCCGCCCGATCTCGTCTATGTGGTCCGTCGCGGCCGCAAGGTGCGCAACGCAGCGCTCGATACGCTGGTGGCCGAGATCGAAAGCGAGATCAGCCGCTATGGCGGGCTGGCGCTGGCCAGCTGAGGTTTGCGGCCAGATGAGGTCCTGAACACGAAAGGGGCCGCGCGATGCGCAGCCCCTTCCCTTTCCTGTCGCTGATCAGGCGTTCGATCAGAACTCCGACCATTCCTCTTTGACAGCCGCGGCACTTGCGCCACCGCCACCGAAGGCGCGGGCAACGCTGCGCTTCAGTGCGTTGGCCGGCGAGGCGACCGGGCGCGAGGCGGGAGTGGCGGTTGCGGCGCGCGGTGCCGCGCGGTCGTTGCCGAGGTTGAACTGGCGCAGCAGATCGTCCAGCGCCATGGCTTCCTGGGCGAGCGAGTGGCTGGCGGCCGTCTGTTCCTCGACCATGGCGGCGTTCTGCTGGGTGCCCTGGTCCATGTTGTTGACGGCGGTGTTGATCTCCTGCAGGCCGATCGACTGTTCGCGCGTGGCGGTGACGATGGCGCCGACATGGCGGTTGATCTCCTGCACGGCGCCGACGATTTCGGACAGCGCCTTGCCGGTTTCACCGACCAGCGAGACGCCGGAGTTCACCTGCGTACCCGATGTGTTGATCAGCGCCTTGATTTCCTTGGCGGCGTTGGCCGAGCGCTGGGCGAGCTCGCGCACTTCCTGAGCGACGACGGCGAAGCCCTTGCCGGCTTCACCGGCGCGTGCGGCCTCGACGCCGGCGTTCAGCGCCAGCAGGTTGGTCTGGAAGGCGATGTCGTCGATGACGCCGATGATGTTGGAGATCTCGCCCGAGGACTTCTCGATTTCCTGCATGGCGGTGACGGCCTTGCGGACGACCTCGCCGGAGCGCTCGGCGCCGAGACGGGTGCGCTCGACGAGCTGGCCGACATCCTCGGCGCGCTTGGCGCTGTCGCGGACCGTGGTGGTGACCTCTTCCAGCGCTGCTGCCGTCTCCTCGACGGCTGCGGCCTGCTGCTCGGTGCGGCGGGCCAGATCGTCAGCTGCGGTGCGGATTTCGCCGGCGCCGGCATTGATGGCGGACGCATTGTGGCCAACCGACTGCAGGGCTGCCTGCAGCTTCTCCACGGCGTGGTTGAAGTCGTTGCGCAGGCGGTCGAACTGGGGCGCAAAGGCGGTGGTGATGCGGATCGCGACATTGCCGTTGGCAAGGCCAGAGAGACCGTCGGCGAGGTTGTCGATGGCGAAGCGCAGTTCGCTTTCCTCGCGCGCCTTCTGCTCGTCGCCCATCTGGCGCTGGCGTTCGGCGTCTCCACGCATGCGGTCGGTTTCGCCGGCAAGGCGCAGCTTCTCGATCGCCGCGTTCTTGAACACCAGAACCGACTGCGCCATGCGGCCGACTTCGTCCTGGCGATCAAGTGCCGGAACCTCGATATCATTCTGGCCACCGGCCAGACGGCCCATGGCGGAGGTCATGCCGACGATCGGGCGAACGATGCTGCGCGACAGCATCCAGGCGAGCACGACGGCGGCGAAGGCCGCGAAGATGCCGCCGAAGAGCAGCGTCATGTTGAGCGCCGCACTTGCATCGGCCTTGATGGCGGAAAGCGCTGCGGATTCATCACGCGCGGCCTGCTTGATCTTGGCCGAAGCCTGGCGGAAGCCGTCGAGCTGGCCCTTGGTTTCGTTGACGCCGATCTTGACGATCTGGTCGATCGGCATGTCGGTTTCCTTGCGCGCCTTGCTCTGCGGCACGGCGAGCTGGTTGAAATAGAGGTCGGCGGCCTTCTGCATGGCGTCGATCTGGCTCACGAACTCGGTCTTGCCCGCGGCCGTCTGCTTGGCGGCGGCAATCGCGTTCAGCATGCGGTCGCGGTTGTTGAAGAGATCGCCATAGGTGCTGTCGCTCTTGAAGAGCAGGAAACCGCGCAGGTTCACGGCCTGCTCGAGCATGGCCTGCAGCGCGTCGTCGATCTGGTTGACCAGCAGCTCCGACCGCTTTTCCTCGATGGCAGCTTCCGCCACGGCGCCGGCCTTCGAATAGACGAAGGCGGAGACGGATACAAAGATGAGAATGAGAGCCGCGAAAGTCGCGGCGAGCTTACCGTTCAGGGACATGTTTCTTGCAAACATCAGTCGGTCTTTCCTGGGCGCCTGGCGCCATGGCAAATCGGGCACGCGTCAGCGCGTGCGGGGAAACTATCAACGAGGGAAAACATGATCGGCGGTGGAATTTCGGGCCATCATGGCGGACGCGGTTTTCGGCCGCTGCAATCGACGGCGACACTAGCCACGGAAAATTTAAAATTGTTTAAGTCGGCGCGGCAACTGGTCGCAGTTTATTGGCTGCAGGCGCTGAATTCTCGGGGATTCAACCCGTTTGACGCTTCGTCGCCACACACCATCATAGCGCAGGTTGTAGGTCTCTTTTCTCTTGCCTAGAGACCGCTAATTTTCCCATTGCTGTCGACGGGTGAGCGGGCATGGCCGATCCATGTGACATCAGAGGACTGCTGCGACGGTGGCGGCAATCAACAAAAGGCTTGCAACTGATGGCATTGCCCGGCATGGACAGGCCATGTCCGATCAAAATACACAACGCATCGACCAGCTCCTCGTCAGCCTGGGTCTCTTTGCCAGCCGTTCGCGCGCCCGCGACGCGGTCAGCCGCGGCACCGTCAAGGTCGACGGCAAGGTCGTCACCAAGGCCGGCGCCGTCTTCGGCGAGGATGTCTCGATCGAGATCGATGATCCCGCACAGGAATACGTCTCGCGCGCGGCGCTGAAGCTTGCGGCCGCGCTCGATCATTTCAAGCTCGATCCGACGGGCCATCACTGTCTCGATGTCGGCGCCTCCACTGGCGGCTTTACCGAAGTGCTGCTCGAACGCGGCGCCGCGCACGTGACCGCAATCGACGTCGGCCACGGCCAGATGCATCCGCGGCTTGCCGAAAACCCCGATGTTACCAATATCGAGGGCCTGAACGCGCGCAATCTGGAGGCCGAAGATGTCGGCCATCCCCTCACCTTCATCGTTTCCGACGTTTCCTTCATCACGCTGAAACTGGCGCTGGCCCCAGCGCTCGACCTCGCCGAACAGGGTGCGACGGCCGTATTGCTGGTGAAGCCGCAGTTCGAGGCCGGGCGCGAGGCGATCGGCAAGGGCGGCATGCTGAAGGACCCGTCGACCGCACCCGCCGTTGCCGCCGAACTGGAGCGCTGGTTCGTCGAGGACATGGGCTGGACCAGCCTCGGGCTGATCCCCTCGCCGATCTCGGGCGGGGACGGAAACCAGGAATATCTACTCGCAGGAACCAAGCCGTGAGCACTGAAACAGTCACCATCCAGAAGCTCGGCGCCCAGGGCGACGGCATCGCCAACGGCGCTGATGGCCCCGTCTACGTGCCCTTCACGCTGCCGGGCGAGACGGTCGCCATCGCGCGCGTCAAGAGCCAGGGCACGGTGATGTCGATCACCACGCCGTCTCCGGACCGGCAGGAACCGCACTGTCGGCACTTCGGCCCCGATGGCGTCAACGGCACCTGCGGGGGCTGCACGCTGCAGCACGCAGGCGACGCGCTCTATCGCGGCTTCAAGCGGCAGCTGGTCATCGACGCGCTGAAATCCAAGGGGTTGACGCCCGAGGTCGGCGAGCTTGTCGTCGCTCATCCCGGCGAGCGCCGCCGCGTGACGTTCGCTGCGCGCAAGACCGAGAAAGAAATGCTCATCGGCTTCAACCAGGCCGAAAGCCATCACCTCGTCAATATCGAGGAATGTCCCATCTCGTCGGCAAGCCTCATTGCGCGGCTGCCGGCGATCAAGGCGATTGGCGCGGCACTTGCCATCAACGCCGAAGCGTTCCGTATCACCGTGCTGGAAACGGCGACCGGCCTAGACATTGCCGCCGACGGCCTGAAGAAGCTTTCGGACCAGCAGCGGCGGAAGGCGACCGAGACCGTGCTTTCGATGCGTGGGATCGCACGCGTCTCCGTCAATGGTGAGATCCTGATCGAGCCGGTGAAGCCGATGCTCGATTTCGGCGGCGTCCAGGTATCGCCACCGGCGGGAAGCTTCACGCAGGCTACCAAGCCGGCGGAAGAAGCGATGGCCGAGCTGGTGCTTGCCCATATCGGCAAATCCAAGCGCATCGCCGACCTCTTCGCCGGCACGGGCACCTTCTCGCTCAGGCTGGCACGGATCGGCCGCGTGCATGCTGTCGAAAGCGAAGACAAGCCGCTTGCGGCACTCGACCACGCCGCGCGCAACACGCAGGGCATCAAGCCCGTCAGCGTCGAGCGCCGCGACCTGTTTCGCCGGCCGCTGATGACCTCGGAACTGAAGGTCTACGACGCCGTCGTCTTCGACCCGCCGCGCGCCGGTGCCGAATTCCAGTGCAAGGAGCTTGCCCGCTCGACGGTGAAGAAGATCGCCGCCGTCAGCTGCAACCCGCTGACGCTTGCGCGCGACCTCGCCATTCTCGTCGAGGGCGGCTATCGCATCACCTCGGTGACGCCGATCGACCAGTTCCTGTGGACCTCGCATGTCGAGGTGGTGGCGACGCTGGAGAAATAAGCCCGGCGTCCCCGCTATCGGACAAGGGTCAGCTGTCGGTCCGCAGCAGGCCGCCGGCAAGATACTTGAAGGCATCGACGACCTTTTCCAGCACAGCATGCGGATCATCGGCCGCGGCGATCCAGAGTGCTGCGTTGAGCGCCGCACCGTTGATCAGCCGGGCGGCGGCCTCGGCATCCACGGGCTTGACGATACCATCAGCAATCAGCGCCTCGATGGTCTCAGTGCTTGTGCGCAGGCAGGCGGTCTGGTTCGGCCAGTGCGAGGGATCGCCGAGCACGGCGGGACCATCGAGCAGCATGATCCGCTGGATCTCAGGCTCGAGCGCCATCTCGATATAGGCGATGCCTTCGTTGAGGAAACCCTCCCACGGCGTCCGGCCCTGTGCCTGCGCGGCGCGCTGGCGCACCAGCATCTCGGCGTCGATCTGGTCGATGACGGCCTGCAGCAGCCCCTTCTTGTCGCCGAAATTGTGATAGAGCGCGCCACGCGTCAGCCCCGCTTCGGCGGTGAAATCATCCATCGACGAGGCGGCGTAACCCTTTGTGGCAAAAGCCTTTCGGCCGGCCGCGATGAGTTTCCCCCGGGTTTCCTCGACCATCTGCGCGCGCGTTCTCGCCGTCACCCTTGCCTCCATAAATTAGCATACGCGGCGTATGTGTATTGACATACGCAACGCATGCTTCCTATATTCACATACGGGGCGTATATCACTTGCGCACCCGAGAGTGAAGAGCAGAGATCCAGGTGACGCGTTACAACGTGTCGCGCCCTTTGGCGTGACGGCGGACGCCCTGCCTTTGCCTTGTTGAAACAGGAGCATGACATGACCAAACGCGACGCAATCTTCCCCGCCGGCCGACAGGCGCTTTATGAGATCAACAGCTATTCGGCGGCGATCCGCTCCGGCGATCTTCTCTTCGTCTCCGGCCAGGTGGGCAGCCGTGAGGACGGATCGCCCGAGCCCGATTTTCCGAAGCAGGTGCAGCTCGCCTTCGACAATCTCGCCGCCGTGCTGAAGGCTGCCGGCGCCGGCTTCGATGACATCATCGACGTCACCAGCTTTCATACCGATCCCGAAAACCAGTTCGCGACGGTCAACGATGTTCGGCTGAAGGTGTTCCGCGACAAGCCCTATCCAAACTGGACGGCTGTCGGCGTCAACTGGCTGGCGGGCTTTGATTTCGAGATCAAGGTGATCGCGCGCATCCCGCAGGCGAGCTGATCCTGTTGGCTTCCGCTGCACCTGCGAGTAGCTGCGAGTGCAGCGGAAGTTCAACAGAATTTCCTAATGATCATCCAGCTCGGCAGAATATAATTCATCTATAAATTCATCTATGATAAATAATCTGCGTGTATCAATGGATAATACACGGAGGATAATATGTTTGTTATTTCCATTGATGATCATGGCGACGAACGGAATTTCCTGGCGACATCCTTCAATATTGACAGGGGCGTCGTGATTGCCACGATATGCGGCATGAAGCACAAATTCGATGCTGCCGATGTCATCGATATTCTACCGGTGGAGCCGCTTTCGGCCCGCAACAATCGCTTCATCGCGGAGCAGCCCGAGCGCCAGCGGATGCACGGATAACGGGTTTCCCCGATCTTTCCAAGTCTATAAAAAACGCCCGCGACATGCGCGGGCGTTTTGTCGTTTATATCACCTATCGATCAGGCGGCGGCGTAGCGGCGCGCCATGCCGTGATTGCCCGGCTGCAGGTTGAACTGGCCGAGCAGATACATCAGCTTGGCCGCTTCCTGCGCCAGGCCGTGGCTTGCGGCCGTCTGCTCCTCGACCATCGCGGCGTTCTGCTGGGTGCCCTGGTCCATGGTGTTCACCGCGGTATTGATCTCGGCAAGGCCGGTCGATTGTTCGCGGGTGGCGGTGACGATCGCGTCAACATGGCGGCTGATGTCCTGCACCTGGCCGACGATCGTTTCCAGCGACTTGCCGGTTTCGCCGACGAGACTGACGCCGGAGCGAACCTGGGCGTTGGAAGCCGAGATCAGCGTCTCGATCTCCTTGGCGGCTGTAGCGGAGCGCTGCGCGAGCTCGCGCACTTCCTGGGCGACGACGGCAAAACCCTTGCCGGCTTCGCCAGCGCGCGCGGCCTCGACGCCTGCGTTGAGCGCCAGGAGATTGGTCTGGAAGGCGATGTCGTCGATGACGCTGATGATGTTGGCAATCTTCTGCGAGGATTGCTCGATCTCGGTCATGGCGGAGACGGCCTTGCGGACGATATTGCCGGATTCCTCGGCGCCGCCACGGGTGCGCGACACGAGGCTGCCGGCCTCTTCGGCGCGGCGGGCGGTGTCCTTGACCGTGGTGGTGATCTCTTCGAGTGCGGCGGCAGTTTCCTCGATCGAGGCGGCCTGCTGCTCGGTGCGCCGCGCAAGGCCATCGGCGGCGTTGCGGATTTCGCCGGCGCCGGCGTCGATCGCATGCGCGTTATGACCGACCTCTTCCAGCGCTTCGCTGAGCTTGGCGACCGAGGTGTTGAAGTCGCTGCGGAGGCGATCAAGGTGATCGGCGAAAGGCTGCTCGATGCGATGGGCGAGATCGCCTTCCGACAGCGCACCGAGAGCGCCGGCCAGTGCTTCCACGACGTGATTGATCTCGGCCGCCTCGCGCGCCGTGACGGCTTCGTTGCGGGCGCGCTCGTCGCGGGCGTGGGCGCGGTTGTCTTCGGCGCTGCGTTCGAGATCGAGACGGGCGAAAGCGTTGTCGCGGAAGACGGAGACGGCGGCGGCCATGTCGCCGATCTCGTCATGGCGGTTGGTATATGGAACGGCGGCTTCGAGATCGCCGTCGGCAAGACCGGCCATGCGCGAGGCAATCGTCGTGATCGGCCGCGAGATGCGCTTCCAGGCCAGATAGGCGGCGGCGATCGCGGCAACGAGCGCGACCGCAAGACCGGCGACGATCGAGACCGTGCCGGCGTAATAGTTGCCGGCGGCCGAAACGAGGCCGGCATCGGTCGACTGACGATCTCTTGCGATCATGCCGTCGATCAGCGTCTGGATGTTGTTTGCCGACATCGACAGCTCGCCGCGATAGAGCGAATTGGCCTGGCTGCGCTTGTTGTCGAGCGCGAGCGCGATGATCTTGTCGGCGACGGCCGTGTCGTTAGCGAGCGCCTTCTGCAGCCGCGCGAAGTTCTGGGTCATATACTCGCTCTTCGGCTGCGTTTCGAAGACATCGATGGCGGTCGCAAGCCGCTGGCGGCGGGTCTTAAGCGTGGTCTCGGCGTTGCGGAAATCGGTCTTGCCGGAGGCCAGCAGATAATCGGCATAGCTGCGGCGCACGTCGTTCAGCGTCGTGACGATGGCATGCAGGCGCTCGGTATTCGGGATATTCCGGGCGCCGATCTCACGCGTATTGGCTTCGAGACTGGTCAACGCGACGGCGGCGATGGCGCCCTGCACGAGGGAAATGGCGACGAGGGACAGAAAGAGCACCGGAAGCAGCGTCTTGATCTTCATTTTGAACATAGCATTGTCTCGAATGCGGCCGACCGACATGCCTCAGCGATCGGGGGGTCGATCCGCTGGCGTCTGCGCCTTTGGTTGTGCCGGAAAAGGGGCCGGGCGCTCATGCCCGTGCTGCGTCATGCATTGCCGATCACTAAACAAGGGAATTGGTAAAATTTGATTAAAAGTAATACTTTTTGAACATTTCGGCCGCCTTGGCAGCCTCAACGGCGCATGAAAGCTTCGAAGGCGGCGCGGGCTTCGGCGCTTTGCAGGCGAGTGGCAAAGTGGCGGGCTTCTTCGTCGATGCGGGCGATGATCTCTTCGCGGTCGCCGCGGATGAGATCGCGGGACAGCCGCAGCGCCTCGGGCGGTTTGGCGGCGAGCTTTGCGGCGAGGCCGAGCGTTGCCGCCTCGACCTGATGCGGCTCCACGACTTTGAAGACCAGGCCGGCATCCCTCGCCTCCCCGCCGGAGAAGGGTTCGCCGGCGGCGAGCATGGCGAAGGCGCGCTGGGCGCCCATGATGCGCGGCGCAAGCAGACTGGAGGCCGCTTCCGGCACCAGAGCGAGATCGACGAAGGGGGTGCGGAACTGGCTGCGGGCGGAGGCGACCGTCAGGTCGCAATGCAGATGCATGGTGGTGCCGATGCCGATCGCCAGGCCATCGACGCCCGAGACGATGGGCTTTGCCGAGCGCACCAGTGCGTAGAGGAAATCGACGACTTCACGCGGCATGCCGCCGCCCATCGCAACAGCCAGGAAGTCGCCGAGATCGTTGCCTGCGGAGAAACAGCCCTCGGCGCCAAGAAAGGCCGTGGCGCGGATAGCGGGGTTGCCATCGGCCGCGGTCAGCGCCTCGGTCATGACGGAATACATGGCGCGGGTGATGGCGTTCTTCTTGTCCGAGCGGTTGAAACGGATGATCTGGACGCCGGGATGGGCCTCGGGGCGCTCGATGAGAATGTGGTCAGTCATATCGGGTCCCTCAGGCGAGAATGGATTTGGCGGCGGCAAGGCTTGCAGCGCCGTTGATGACGCTATCCTTCAACGCGGTGGTCTCGGCCAGCAGGTTTTCGGCGGCGAAGCGGCAGAGCGCGATGCGATCGGCGGCCTTGCCATCATCAGCATCGGCGAGCGCGCCCTTGGCGAGGTAGCAGCCGGTGAGCGTCAGGCCGAACAGGCGCTGATAGGGCGTGGCGCCGGAGAGCGCGTCGACCGCTTTGCCCGCTGACAGTTGCGCCAGGAGCCAGTCGGTCGCCTCCTGTAGGTCGGTGATGGCGGCGTTGAGTCGGTTCGCGGTGGCGCCGAAGTTTTCGGCATTCGAGGCACCGACGCGGTCGGCGATCTGCTGTAGTTCGGCGATCAGGCTTTTCACCTCGCCGCCATCGGATAGAGGCAGCTTGCGGGTGACGAGGTCGATCGCCTGGATGCCGTTGGTGCCTTCGTAGATCGGGGCGATGCGGGCGTCGCGCAGATAGCGCGCGGCGCCGGTTTCCTCGATGAAGCCCATGCCGCCATGCACCTGGATGCCGAGCGAGGCGACGTCGACGCCGATATCAGTGGCGAAGGACTTGGCGACCGGGGTCAGCAGGGCGGCGCGCTCCTGCCAGTGCTTTTTGTCATCGCCGGCGCGGTGCGCCATGTCGGTGGCGTGGGCGCAGCTGTAGGCAATGGCGCGGGCGCCCTGGGTCAGCGCCTTCATGGTGAGCAGCATTCTGATGACATCGGGGTGTTCGATGATCGGGCTCATGGCTCCTGTTTGGCCTGCTCCCGTCCAGCCGGGCGCCTTGCCCTGGGTGCGCTCGCGGGCATAGGCGACGGCCTTCTGCGTGGCGGCTTCGGCAATCGCGACGCCTTGCATGCCGACCGCGAGGCGGGCGTTGTTCATCATCGTGAACATGCAGGCAAGGCCCTTGTTTTCCTCCCCGACCAGCCAGCCGATGGCGCCCTTCTCCTCCCCGAAGCGGCCGTCGCCATAGATCATCGTGCAAGTGGGTGAGCCGTGGATGCCGAGCTTGTGCTCCAGCGCGTGGCAGAAGAGATCGTTGCGGGCGCCGAGCGAGCCGTCTTCGTTGACGAGAAACTTCGGCACGAGGAACAACGAGATGCCGCGCGTACCATCAGGCGCATCCGGCAGGCGGGCGAGCACCAGGTGGATGATGTTGTCGGCGGCGTCGTGTTCGCCCCAGGTGATGAAGATCTTCTGGCCAAAGATGCGGTAGCTGCCGTCGTCGCGGCGTTCGGCGCGGGCCTTGAGCACGCCGAGATCGGAGCCGGCATGCGGTTCCGTCAGGTTCATCGTGCCGGTCCATTCGCCGGAGACGAGTTTCGGGAGATAGGTCGCCTTCAGCGCGTCGCTGCCGTGGGCGGCGATGGCCTCGATGGCGCCCATGGTCAGCGTCGGGCAGAGCGCGAAGGCCATGGAGCCGGAGTTCCACATTTCGAGTGCCGCGACATTCAACATGTGCGGCAGCGCCTGGCCGCCGAAGTCTTCGGATGCCGTCAGGCCGTTCCAGCCGCCTGATATCCAGTTGCGGTAGAGATCGCGCCAGCCATCCGGCGTCGTCACCTTGCCGTCAGAGATACGCGCACCCTGGCGGTCGCCGATCTCGGCGAGCGGGGCGATCTCGTCGGATGCGAAGCGGCCGGCTTCATGAAGGATTGCATCGACCAGATCCTCGCCGAGATCGCCAAGCAGGCCGTCGTCGATCGCCTGGGCGAGACCGGCAACGTGCTTCAGGGTGAATGCGATCTCCTCGACGGGCGCCTTGTACATACTGTTCTCCTCGTAAGCCTGACGGCGCGGGATAGCTCTCCCCTACCCGCTCCTCCGACGGCAGAGCTAATTGATTTTTACGTAAACGTCAATTTCAAACTTGTGGGTGTCACTGTCATGAAACTGTAGGGTTGCCGTCATAGGGAGGCATCGCTTGAAAGGGTCTTGCCATCGGGTGCGGCGCTATGCTCATGCTCTGATATGAGCTGCCGATCCGGTGCTGCTGGTCGCCGAGACCCAGACGCCAGCGTGGAGCACACCGCCAATGCAAGAGGACCGGCAAAGAATGGATACACTGCCTGTGAGCATGCCGGGTTTCGTCTGGGGCTACCGTTTCCCTGAAGGCGGCGGCAAGCCGATACGGCTCTCCAACAACGCGCTGCCGGCGGACCTCACCACCGATGGCGGCTTTTACTGGCTGCACCTCAACCTCGCCGACGCCCGCGTGCCCGCGCTTATCGATGCGCTATCGGGGCTTACCGACGACGCCAAGGCGGCGCTCACCACGCATGACACGCATTCGGCCATCACGGTCGACGAGCAGATGCTCTACGGCACGCTGGTCGACTGCCAGCGCGAGTTCGATCACGAGACCGCCGATCTCGGCTGGCTGCACTTCGCGATCTCCGACCGCTTCATCATCACCACCCGGCTGCAGCCGCTGCGCAGCGTCGAGCGGGCGCGGCTGTTGATGGAGAAGAACCCGGCGAAGTTCACCCGGCCGGTCGATCTGTTCGAGCTGCTGGTCACCGAATTCCAGCGCACGCTGATTTCGATCGTGATGGACCTGACGGAAGAGCTGAATATCATCGAGGACTTCGTCTACGACACGGCGCCGCGCGACGAGCGGCGGCGGCTGGCGCCGGTCCGGCGCACCGTCGTGCGCATCCATCGGCACCTGAGAACCGTGCTCGGCTTGATGCGCCGGGCGGCGGCTTCCGATGACGACGAGATGCCTTTCGGCTTCGAGGATGTCGCGGGACGGCTGACGGCGCGGCTGGAGACGGTCGATCATGACATCTATGCGCTACAGGACCGGGCGCGGCTGCTGCACGAAGAAATCGATTCCAAGCTCTCGTCGGAGACGAACCGGCACCTCTATATCCTATCGATCATGACCGCCTTCCTGCTGCCGCCGACGCTGGTCACCGGCTTCTTCGGCATGAACACGGCCAACCTGCCGTTCACGCAGGGGTCGACGGGGACGGAATACGCGATCGGGATGATCATCGCTTCGATCGCGCTGGCGTGGTGGCTGTTGAAGCGGGTGAATATTTTGTGAGGTGGGTGGGTTTAGCGCTAGTGAGACGGCGGAGCCCGGAGCCCCCTCATCCGCCTGCCGGCACCTTCTCCCCGTTGGGGAGAAGAGACTCGGGGCGAGCCGCTTGCTCCATCTTCCCTTCTCCCCAACGGGGAGAAGGTGGCCCGAAGGGTCGGATGAGGGGGCTCCGGGCGCTGAGCTTAACGAATCCCCCCTCTCACCCTCAATAAGGCGAAACGCACTGCTGGCGTGGGCCATTGTAAGGCTGGAAGGTGTTGTCGTAGGCGCGGTACGAACGGTAGCGCTGCTGGCACCAGGCGACATGGCTCGAGCCGGCCGGAGCGACGTAGCGCGGTGCCGGTGCATAGCGCGGCTGGCTGGCGATGGCGCCGCCGATGATGGCGCCGGCGCCGAAGGCGGCGAGCGGGTACCAGTAGCCGTTATAGTGACGATAGCCGGGACGTGCGTAGGTGTAGCCGCGATAGCCGCCGTACCAGCCGGGACGATAGGCAGGGCGGTAACCGGGGCGATAACCGGGATAGTAGCCACCCGGCCGGCCATAATAGCCCGGACGCGGTCCGCAACGACCATAGCGGCAATATTGCACGTTTTGAACATCCGCCGATTTTTCCACCTGCGGCGCGACAGGCATCTGCACGGCCTGCGACGGCGCGACGCTTGTCACCAGCATCAATGAGGAAATGGCCGCGACGACGAGTTGCTTGAACGACCTGGGCATGAAGACTCCAATCTCACCGTAAATTAATCCTGAGTGTAACGCATTGATGGGGAAAATGTTCCTAAGCGCATCTTTTTTCGCGACCGGTCACGGTTTTTTGTTTATTCGTAAAATCTGATAAATAGTCCATTAACCAGTTTTCATCACTCTCGTTACATGAAGCAACGGCATGGAAGAGCCACTCTCCGTATTCTGCTTCTGGCGATCACGGCCGGACTGTCTCATTACGCCACGGCCGCCGACACCCTCCCCTGGAAAAAGACCGAGAACGCGCTCGTCGTCGATGGCTACGAACTGAACACTATCGACTGGGAGGCGCTGACCTCCGACAAGCGGATCGCCGGCTTCATCTCCAAGGCGTCCGACGGATTGCCCGAGAGTTTCTCGTGCGATGGCGACCATGCCGGCGACACGGTGGGACACTGCAAGACGATGTGGCGCAAATACGCGGTCAGCCGCGAGCTGTTCCAGACGCGAAGGCTGGTGGCGCGCGCGGCCGGGCTCTTGTGGGGCGCCTATCACCTCGCCCGCCCCGGCAACCCGATCGACCAGGCCAACCACTTTCTCGACTATGCGACACCCAAGCCGGACGAGATGATGATCCTCGACCTAGAGGGCATCGACCCCACGAAATTCATGTCGCTCGAGGATGCACAGATCTTCGTCGGCCATATCAAGACACGGACCGGGCGCTATCCGGTGCTCTACACCAACCACGACACGTCCCGCTACATCGCCGCCTATCGCAACGACTATCCGGTGCTGGCACGGCTGCCGATCTGGTATGCGCGCTACAAGCCCGACGTCAAAGGCGTGTTCCCGATGGGCAACTGGGACAACTACCTGCTCTGGCAGTTCTCGGCCGGCGCCAATTGCAGCAAGCGGCGCTGCCCCTACCGTGTGCCCGGCACGCTCACCGATATCGACGTCAATGTCGCCGCCATGGGCAAGGCCGACCTTGCGAAGATCTGGGCGCAGGGCAACCTGCTGCCGGCGCGCGAGCCGGATCCGCCGCTGATCCTCGCCAAGATCGAGATGGAACCGCGCCAGCCGCTGCCGCCACCGGTCGTGGCCGGAACACCGGGCCTGCCGCCGATCGCGCAATTGCCCGCCGCCACACAGTTGCCGGCAGCCGCGACAGCGGTCACGGTGGCCGCGCGGGATGGGCTCGTGACCTCATCGGTGCCGCCGCGTGAAATCAACGCCCTGAACTACCAGGATTTCTGAACGCCCAAAACGAAAAACGGCCCCGACTTTCGTAAAGCGCGGGGCCGTATTCTCTTGCGAGGTTAGCGTCAGGCGACGACGGAGAGCTTGGCCTGATCGCCCTGCAGGCGGCTGGTCATAAACAGCGCGTACCATTCGAGGAACTGCATGACGCCACCCTCGTGCAGCATCGAGTAGGGACCGGGCTCATAGGCCGGCGAGTGGATGCCGAAGGCGTTTTCCTCGACGATGCGGCGATCCTGGTCGTTGGTCTCGGTCCAGACGTGCGTCAGTTCCTCGAGATTGTAATCGACACCCTCGACGGCGTCCTTGTGGACCAGCCACTTGGTGGTCACGGCCGTCTCATTGGCGCTGAGCGGCAGGACGCGGAAGGAGATGGCGTGATCTCCGAGGATGTGATTCCACGTCGTCGGGTAGTGGAAGAGCAGCATTGTGCCGATCCGGTCGATCGTCACGTCATCCGACAGCGGACGGGCGACGGCGCGCTTGCCGGACATGGTGTAGCTCTCGGCATCCTCTATCAGCGGCATGCGGGCGGCACGGAACTGGCCATCCGGCGAGATCTGGAACTTGCTGGGAAGGCCGGCGGCCTCGCAGCGCGCCCAATGGCCCGCGATCTCCGGATCATCGGCGCCGCCATCGGTGCCGGTGACGCTCGGGGCCTCGGGATAGGTGCGGCAGAGTTCGGGATGGTTTGCGGCGCAGTGGTAGCACTCGCGGTTGTTTTCCCAGACGAGCTTCCAGTTGCCCTTCTCGATGATGGTGCTCTGGAAGGCGATCTTGGCGTCCTTCAAGTGATGCGGCATCATGTAGGGGGCGACCATGTCGCGAACCGGCTGGAAGTCGGGCGCTTTGTCGGCGAGGCAGATGAAGATATAGCCGCCGAAGCTCTCGCAATGCACAGGCTTCAGGCCGAAGCCCGACTTGTCGAAATCGTCGCCCATGTGGCGGGCGAAGGCGAGCTTGCCGTCGAGATCATAGGCCCACTGGTGATAGGGACAGACAAGACGGACCGACGAGCCGTGATCCTTGGTGCAGACGCGCGAGCCGCGATGGCGACAGCTGTTGTGGAAGGCGCGGATGACATTGTCGCGGCCGCGAACGATGACGACGGGATACTGGCCGATCTGCACGGTGAAATAGGCGCCGGCCTTCGGCAGCTCGCAGTCATGGCCCATGAACAGCCAGTCGCGATAGTAGATCATCTCCATATCGAGCTTGAAGTAATCCTCGTCGATATAGAAGGGTTGCTCGAGGCTGAAGCCCTCGCGGCGGTTCTTGAGCTGCCGTAAAACGTTGCTGCGAATATCCATCTCATATCCTCGTCTATTCGGGCTGCCACATATCGGATGGCGAAAGCCGCGGGAAGCGCTCGCCCCCTCTCCCGAAGGAGATATTGCCTATGTCATACATTTAACCACTGCCCACGCCGCCCGCGTGGTTGCAAAGCGACATCGGCTTCGAAAATGACGACAGTTGCATTCGGGCATTGGCGGCACGACGGAAAACGGGCATTTCCGCGTCGCTTCAAACAAATAGGATTATTTGCGACTTTGTCGAAATTACCAGAGATCAAGGAAGGCGAGAGTGGCCTTGCCGGCGATATTCTGTTTGCGACAGAGCTTGTGGCCGTTTGTAGCAGCGGCAATCGCAGTCGGCCCAATTTAACATCGCATTAAGCATGATTGCCTATCCTTCGGCCAAAGAGACAGGCAGCCGGATCCGAGACCATGGCGAAACTTCGTTACTTCGACGCCAGAGCGAGCATCGACCAGCCCACCGCGCCGGTCGCGCCGCATTCCGAATTTCTGCGCACCGGCAAGATCACCCGCCACCAGTCGCATTGGCTGGCCGCCGAGCGTCGCTATCTCACCCACGACGAAGTGGCCGAGAAGACCGGCCGCAAGCTGCAGACCGCCGGCGAGAAGACGCACCAGCATATCAACGGCTTTCACCGCGCCATCCAGTTTCCGAAGATGGTGTTTCACCGCACGCTGGAAGACAGCCCACATCTCGGCTACTGCCATGTGACGGCGGCGCGCACCAAGTTTGCGCAATATGACGCGGTCAGCTGGGCCTTCTACATCGCCAATTTCTACGCCGATATTGGTGACAACGACAATGTCTTCGAGAAGATCGACGTGCGTTACTCGCGCATGTACTTCGCCGTCGCCATCCGGCCCGGCGAGCATACGCCGGAGAAGATGACGATCGACCGCAATATCCGCGGCAACGGCCTGCTATTCCGCACCGACGATCCGCAGGTTGCGATCAAAAACGTGCTGCTGCTCGGCGCCCGTAACCAGCAGCTTCGCGAGATCATTCGCCAGCTTTGAGGCCATTCGCGAGCTCTGATATTGATCGCGGGGCCGCAAGGGCATAAGGACTGCCGGACAGACTATCCGGGCGGCATATGGCAGAGATCATCGACATCACCGAGAACAGCCAGCAGGCGATCGACGCCGCGTGCAAGGTGCTGGGCGAAGGTTTGCCGATCGCCATTCCGACCGAGACCGTCTACGGCCTTGCCGCCGACGCCACCAATCCGGCCGCCATCGCTCGCATCTACGAGACAAAGGGCCGCCCGCAGTTCAATCCGCTGATCTGCCATATGGCGGATCTCGAAATGGCGGAGACCTATGCCGATTTCGATCCGCTGTCGCGGGCGCTCGCGGAAGCCTTCTGGCCCGGTCCGCTGACGATCGTCGTGCCACTGAAGGCCACGAGCGGCATTCATGCGCTGGCGACGGCCGGGCTCGACACCGTCGGCACCCGGGTGCCGAAGGGATTTGCCGGCGAACTGATCCGCGCCTTCGGCCATCCGCTGGCGGCGCCGAGCGCCAACACCTCAGGCAAGATCAGCGCCACCAGCGCCGCCCATGTGCAGGCCGATCTCGGAAATAAGATCAAGCTGATCCTCGATGCCGGGGCAAGCGATGTCGGCGTGGAATCCACCATCGTCAAGGTCGAGGATGGCAAGCTCAGGCTGCTGCGACCGGGCGGGCTGCCGGCAGACGAGATCGAACGCGTTGCCGGCGTGAAGCTGGTGCGGCCGAAAGTGGCGTCCGCCGCGATCGAGGCGCCGGGCATGATGGCCTCGCATTATGCGCCGGGGGCGGCTGTGCGGCTCGATGCGATCGAGGTGAGAGATGGAGAGGCGTTGATCGCCTTCGGCCCCTCGCCTGTTGCCAATGCGGATAGAGCAAAGGTCGTGCTCAATCTCAGCGAGAGCGGCGATCTTGCCGAAGCGGCCACCAATCTTTTCGACTACATGAAGCGCGCCGATGCCAGTGGTGCTGCGACGATCGCCTTTAGCGCCATTCCCGACGTGGGTCTCGGCGAAGCCATTAACGACCGGCTGCGGCGTGCCGCGGCCCCACGGGAATAACAGAGGATAAAGCCCGATGAGCAGCGTTTCACCTGATCTACTCGACCGTTTCGCAGCCATCGTCGGCGACAAGTACGCGCTGCGCAGCGAGGCTGATCTGGCGCCGCACCTGATCGAAAACCGCGGCCTCTATCACGGCTCATCGCCGATGCTCCTGAAGCCCGCCAACGTTGCCGAAGTTTCCGCCATCCTCAAGCTCGCCAGCGAGACCGGCACATCAGTGGTGCCGCAAACGGGCAATACCGGGCTTGTCGGCGGGCAGACGCCGCGCGAGGGCAAGTCCGATATCATCCTGTCGCTGGAACGGATGAACAAGATCCGCGACGTCGATCCCGTTGCCAACGTTCTCGTCGCCGATGGCGGCGCGATCCTTGCCGACGTGCAGAAGGCGGCCGAGGCGCATGGGCGGCTGTTTCCGCTGTCGCTCGGCTCGGAAGGCTCCTGCCGCATCGGCGGCAATCTCTCGACGAATGCCGGGGGCACCGCGGTGCTTGCCTATGGCAACATGCGCCAGCTCTGCCTCGGGCTTGAGGTCGTGCTTCCGACCGGCGAGATCTGGGACGGGCTGCGCCGCCTGAAGAAGGACAATACCGGCTACGACCTGCGTGACCTCTTCATCGGCGCCGAGGGCACGCTGGGCGTCATCACCGGCGCGGTGCTGAAGCTCTTCCCGCAGCCGCTCGGCAAGCAGGTGGCCTTCGCCGGCCTGAACTCGGTCGAGGACGCGCTATCGCTGTTCAACCTCGCTTCCAGCCTTTGCGGTACGTCGCTGACCGGTTTCGAACTGATGCCGCGCTTCGGCGTGGAGATCACCGCCCGCAATATCGAGGGCGTGCGCGATCCGCTGGAGAGCGAACATGCCTGGTATGTGCTGATCGACATCTCGACCTCCGATTCGGCCGAGACCGCCGAGCGGATGATGACGGCACTGCTGGAACAGGGTTTCGAGGCAGGTCTGGTGCAGGACGCGGCCATCGCCTCATCCGTTGCGCAGCAGACAGCGCTCTGGCACATGCGCGAGAGCATGTCGGAAGCGCAGAAGCCTGAAGGCGGATCAATCAAGCACGACGTTTCGGTGCCGGTCTCGACCGTACCGCAGTTCATGCACGAAGCCGAGCAGGCGGTGATGGCGGCGATGCCCGGCGCGCGCATCTGCGCCTTCGGGCACATGGGCGACGGCAACATCCACTACAACATCTCGCAGCCCGTTGGCGCCGACAAGCAGGCGTTTCTCGAGCGCTGGCACGAGATGAACGTGATCGTGCATGGATTGGTGCTCGCGCATGGAGGCTCGATTTCGGCGGAGCACGGGATCGGCCAGCTGAAGCGCGACGAGCTTGCCGCGATCCGGCCGGCGATCGAGATCGACCTGATGCGCCGCATCAAGAAGGCTTTCGATCCGGAAGGCATCATGAACCCGGGGAAGGTCGTCAACATCGATTGACGAGCGAAGCGGTGCGCCGACCGCTTCAATCTAACCACGACGGGCTCTAACTGGTTTTGATCGCCGCCGCGTTCGAGGCGTAGGAGCTCATGATTGTCAGCGCCGGCGACGTCTGGGTGTTGTTTGCCAGATCATACATGGCCGTGAACCGGTTCATCAGCTTCTCGACCTTCTTCGGGTCCTGCAAATCATTGATATCGATGAACTTCTTCAGCATGGTCGCCTGCTTATCCACATCCATGTTCGACATGCTCGTCGGCAGGCTGAAGGTGGTGGTGATCACCTGGAACAGCGCCTGGTCGCCAATCAGCGAGTAGATCGACGTTATGCTGGGCGCCTTTCGGGCGAAGTAAAGCGCGAGGCGCACGCCGTCATTGCTCTCGCCCTGCTGCGTTTCAAGCGTCATCTGCAGATAGCCTTGCTGGGTCCGCTCCTCTGCGCCGACGTTCTGGATCGCACCGATCTTGGAGCGGGTCAGGTTACCTGATGTGTCGAAATTGAAGTCGGCGACGATCTCCTTGAATTTCGAAGCTGCCGTCTTGTTCAGGTAGCTGTTTGCGTCCGCCGGATCGGAGGTGAAGATCTTCTTCAGCGTCTCCTTGTCGTAGTCCTTCGGATCGAGGCCGTTGGCCTTCAAGACGAAATCGGTCATATCGCTGTCGGCTAGAAAGTCGTCGAGCGACTTCACCGTCGCGATCTTCTTGGCGAAGTCATCAACGTCGGTGGTCGCGTCCTTGGATGCCTTGTCTCTCAAAGGACCGGACGCCATGCCCAGCGTGGCGAGCGAAGCATAGGTGGTTCCATATTTCGCAAGCACGGCCGTCGATACGGCCTGCACCTCAGATGTAGCCTTGCCATCCGTTCCGAAATTGAACGCGCGCACCATATTGGTGATCCGATCGTCCTTCAGCGAGGCAACGTAACCTTTGGGATCGTATGGATCGCTCTGCAGCAGCTTGCGCATCTCGGTGCGCGAAACATCCTGCTCAGTCAGGCCGTAGGAGCGAAGCGCCATCTGGTACAGATCCGGAAGGCTGTCATTGCTGGTGTCCGTGTCGGAGGTGAGGTTCGTGCGTAGGAAATCGGTGACATTGGTGACTTTGTCGTCAGCCATTCGCGTCTTGAAGTTGGCAACGGAGCTATCGATCTCAGCCTGCTGCTCGTCAGTGTAATGCGCGGCATAAAGCGTATCAACACTCGTCGTCTGCTGGGTGCTCTGCGGGCCTGACATCGCAGCCGCGGAGCCATCGGCGGCGAAATTGAATGCCTCATTGACGTTGCTGTACCCGCTCGTCGCGGCAAAACTCTGGTCCGTCAGGATGCTTTTCAGATCGGCATCGCTGATCGTTGACGGCAGCGAATAGGTGCTCCTTAGGAAGCTCGTCAGCTTCGTGTCGGCAATCAGGTCGTCAACATTGGAGAGCGTGCTGATCTTGTTGCGGTAATAGCTGAGATTGTCGCTCGCGCTATAACCAGCGAGACGCGTCTGGCTGGTAGACTGCGCTCCATCGGCCGTAACACTGCCATCCGCCTGAAAATTGAAGGCGTCGTGCACGTTTTGAAAGCCGAGCAGGCTGGCATAGGTGGAATCTGTCAGAACGCTTTTGAGATCCGCGTCGCTCAAGCTTTGGGGAACGCCGTAGGCATCCTTGATATAGGATGTCATCGTCGTGTCCGCGATCAAATCGTCGACCGTCTTTATGCTGGTGATCTTGGTTGCGTAGGCGCTCGACACATTGCTGGCAGCAGTCGCCGTCGCGCCGATCTGGGCCGATGTCTGCGCGGCGTAGCCTGCTTTCGTCGCGTCGACCGTGCCGTCGACGTTGAAATTGAAAGCGGCGTTGACCGCGCTGTACCCAAGCAGGCTGGCGTAGCTTGAATCAGTCAGTACGCGCTTGAGACCCGCATCGCTGAAATCCTCGCCCGTACTGTAGGCGGCCTTGATGTAGGACGTCAGCCGCTTGTCCGATATCAGCTGATCGACGCTGGTGATCGAGCCGATGTTGGCGTCGAAGTAAGCCTTGTTGTACTCGGCTGCTTTCGGCGTGACGACAGAAGGAACAGTGAGATTGTACTGCTCGATGACGGCGTTTTTCTGATCGACGGTCTGCGCCGTGCCGTTAACAGTCCCATCTGCATTGAAGCTGAATTGGGCGGCGAGCGCCTTGTACTTGGCGCTACCGCTAGTGTTGACGAAGCTATTGGGGTCGTTGACGTCGCTGGTCAGGACCTTGCTGAGATAATCGTTGGAGGCGTAGGTCGGGTCGATACCAAAAGCGCTCAGAACGTAAGTGCGCAGGCGGGTGTTCGACGTTAAACCCGATACGCTCTGAACCTTGTCGATCGCTGTGCTGTAATAGGTCGATTCCTTGGCGGCGTTGGCGCCCTCGTCCGCGAAGGACTGGGTGTAGAGACCGAGCATATCGGTTTCCTGGCTATCGCTCTGCGCGTCCGTCGCCGCCGTGCCGAAATTGAAGGCGGACGCAAACTCCTTGTAGCGGCTATCCGACAGCTTGTTGGCGAAGCTGTTGGAATCCGTCAGGTCGCTCTCGAGAACCTTCTTCATGAAGGCCTTGGCGTAGGTCATATCCTCAAGGCCGTAAGCCTTCATCGCATAACTGTAGAGCTTATAATTGCCGAGGAAGTCGTCTACATCTTTGACCTTATTGATGTTTTCTTCGTAATATTGGGCTTCGCGCTTCACCGTCGCCTGCGACGCGACGCGGTCCAGACTCTTCTGCAAATCGCCCGATATTATCGTGTAGCCCAACGAAGCAGAGATCATAAGCGTTCTATTCCGACAAAGTCTTGGATGAATGACATACGGTTTCCGCCCCATTTTGCTATGAAAAGCTTACCCGAGACTTACCCGCGCCCTGTCGCAACCTGACACACTCCTTCGTTCACCTCTCGGAAACCCTGCCACGTTTGGTTTTGATAACCATCCAGGGAGGCAAGGTCTTCTTAACCGCGATTTTTAAGCTGTCGCGAACAGGCGGCGCCTATTGTCAGCCACAGAGGACGAAAAGTCCCGAGGAGAAGACCGGAAACCGGCTCTCAGGTAAGACAAGGGTGAGAATGAACATGAACAATACGGTTATGAAGCCCGCATGGGCTGGAGCGACACTTCGTCTTGATCCGTCGCGCTTTCCGCAGCAGGTGAGCTACGCCATCCACGACTCCACAAGCGATGTGAGCATCACGATCGACGAACGCGGCGCCATCCTGCGCAAGATCCTGCCTTCCAGCGGCCTTCCGCTCTCCATCGCGCTGCCGAAGCGCGCCTTCAAGGGCGTCGCCGCCCGCGCCATCGACCATGGCAATGGCGAAGTGACCGTCACGCTCGAACTGCATCACGAAGATCCCGATCTCTGCGTGCCGCTTCTGGTCGCGCATGATCTCGCCGACATCGCCGCCGACTGGCGCGGATGGTCGGAAGCCTTCCGTATTCCCATGCTGATGGTCGAGGCCGACGGCATTGCCCGTCCGCTGGAAGAACATCTCGGCGAACTGCGCACCAGCCACCTGAAGCCGCGCCGTCGCCACTCCTACTTCGCCAACCGCCGCCCACGCTTCCTCGTGCGCCGCTCGACCGGCACGCTCGGCGTCGCCATGAAGATCGAAGGCAAGGAAATCATCGCCCGCAGCTAAGGGCCGATGCACGAGATCAGACGGAAAGACCCGGCCGGCGTGCCGGGTTTTTCGTTTTTGGACCTCGGTTGACAAATACCCGGCGGGCCATAAGCTGCGTGCACAGCTTTGAGATCGCAACCGTCTTTCGGAGATGAGCGTCATGCCGGTGGCAACAAAGTGCATGAGACGGCTCCCGCTGGCGATTATCGCCTTCTCCCTTTCAGCCCTGACGGCAAGTGCGGCTACCCTCGACGGCATCATCGAGCGCGGAACGGTGCGGATCGGCTATATCGACGACGAAGCGCCCTTCTCCGCGGCCAAGGCCGGGGCAGAGCCGACGGGGTATGCGATCGACCTCTGCAACAGGATCGCCGACGACATCGAGCATCAGGTGCCGGAACTGAAACGCGAATACGTCCAGAAGACGCTCGCCAACGGCTTCGATGCGGTGAAGGATGGTGAAGTTGATCTGCTTTGCGGCGCGATCACGGTCAATCTGGAGCGGCGGGAGATCGTCGATTTCTCGCAGCCGATCTTCCTGACCGGGGCAAGCGCCCTGCTTCGCAAGGATTCACCTGACTATCTGCAGTCGTTCTTCTTCGACAAGCCGGCCGTCAGCGCCGTCAGCCAACGTGCGGCGTCGCCGAGCGTTATCGGCGCGCGGGCGAACTCGACGACAGGTGCAGCACTCCACGACGCCATGAAAGGCCAGGCATCGAAGACGACGATTGCCGATTTCGCAACGCATGAGGATGGCCTCAAGGCGTTGGAGGACCACAAGATCGACGCCTATATCGGCGATCAGGTGTTGCTCACCAGTCTGGCAACCCGGGCGCGCGATCCATCCCTGCTCGAGGTCGGCAATCGCTTGTTCACGCATGAGCCCTACGCGATCGCCCTGCCCCGAAACGACGCCGATTTCCGGCTGCTCGCCGATCGCGCCTTGACGGATTTCTATCTGTCCGACGATTTTCTATCGGTGCTCGACACCTATTTCGGCGCCGATGCCCCAATGCTGCACACGCAGATCATCATGCAGCACGTTCCGTAGGGATTGCGCCTACGGCAGCACGAACAGCAGCGACAAGAACAGGCCGATAAAGATGATCATGCCGACGCGGTTGTTCGACTTGAACAGCACGAGGCACTGATCGGCATCGTTGATATCGAGCGTGATGATCTGCCAGGCGAACATGCCGGCTGCGACAACCAAGCCGAGATAGGCGATGATGCCGACTCCTGCGAGCAGGAAGGCTGCGAAGGTGAGGATCAGCATCAGGCCATAGAGACCGACCAGCCATGGCTTGGTGTTGTCGCCGAAGAGGCGCGCGGTGGAGCGGACGCCGATCAGCTCGTCGTCTTCCTTGTCCTGGTGGGCGTAGATGGTGTCGTAGCCGATCGTCCAGACGACCGCGCCGATATAGAGCAGCACCGGCGCCAGCGAGAGGCTGCCGAAGATCGCGGCCCAGCCCATCAGCGCGCCCCAGGAGAAGGCAAGCCCGAGGAAGAATTGCGGCCAATCGGTGAAGCGCTTGGCGAAGGGATAGAGCGCCACGATGACAAGCGATGCGACGCCGAGAATGACCGAGAACCAGTTGAGCTGCAGGACGACCAGAAGGCCGACCAGCGCCTGAAGCAGGATGAAGATCTTCGCCTGCATGCGGGTGACGCGGCCTGATGGCAGCGGGCGCGACCGGGTGCGCGCCACTTCCATATCGATCTTGTGATCGACGAGATCGTTATAGGTGCAGCCGGCGCCGCGCATGGCGACGGAACCGACGAAGTAGAGCACCAGATGCCAGATCAGCTGACCGCCGGAAAAGAGGCCGACATGGGCAGCTGCATTGGCCGCCATCGCCGCCGACCAGAAGCAGGGCCACAGCAACAACTGCCAGCCGATCGGCCGATCCCAGCGCGCCAGCTGCGCGTATGGCCAGAGCCATGGCGGCAGCACCCGGTAAACCCAGTTGTTGGACGGCGCATCCGCAACGCGCCCGTTGATTCCGTCGATCTGTTGCATCCGGTCATCTAGCGACGTGGGGGATGGCGGGTCAAGCGGGATGGTGGGGTGGTGTGGGTGGTGAGATTGGTGGGTGCGGCCCCCTCATCTGCCTGCCGGCATCGACCGGGGTCGAGCCAACGGTCTCGACCCGTCCTACGGACCCCCGCTGGGGAGAAGGGACTCGGGGTGGGCCGCTTGCTCAACCTCCTCCCCTTCTCCCCCCACGGGGAGAAGGTGCCCGAAGGGCGGATGAGGGGGCTCCGGGCGCTGAGGTCAGCCTAAACTACGTCCCCAAAAAACTACCCATTCCACCGCCGGATCACCGGCTCGCCGAGATCATGCTCATACCCCAACACGCTGACGCTCGTCGTATCCAGCACGAAATGCGCGCCACCCTCCGGCGGCAACCCCACCCAGCGAGCCGCCAGCACCCGCAGGAAGTGGGAGGAGGAGAATATCAGGATCGGGGCATTTGCCGCGCGGATCGTGGCGATGATGCGGTCGGCGCGGGCGCCGACGTCGGTGGCGGTCTCGCCATCGGGGCAGCCGTCGCGGAAGAGTTGCCAGCCGGGGCGGTCAGCCAGGATTTCCCTAGTCTTGATGCCCTCATAGGCGCCGTAGTCCCATTCGGCGAGGTCTTCCTTGACGACCATCCGCTCGCCGAAGCCGGCAAGGCGGCAGGTGTTGCGGGCGCGCTGGGACGGGCTCGACCAGACTTCGGCGACGGTCAGGCCTTCAAGGCGCGGGCCGAGGTGGCCGGCGGCGGCTTCGCCGTTTTCGGTCAAGGGGATATCGCTGCGGCCGGTGTGGCGGCCCGACAGGCTCCATTCGGTCTCGCCGTGGCGCACCAGCGTGATCTCGGGGTAGGCACTGCTCATCTCGCAACCCTTTCAAAATGAAACAGCGGGAATAAAAAAGGCGCGGGTCTCGCCGCGCCTTTTCATCAAGTCAGAGAATGACCTTTTCGAGCGGCGGACGCGTTGCCTCGAATTCCTTCAGCTTCGCCTCGTTCGCGGCGATATAGTCGCGATTGTCGGGGGTGGAATACTGGTTCTTGGAAATCTGGATCTGCATGATGAAGAGTTCGTCCCAGCGGAAGCCCATTTCGGAGCCGGCCAGATAGAACTCCCACATGCGGAAGAAGCGTTCGTCATAAAGCGCCACGGCTTCCGCCTTGCGCGCCACGAAACGCTCGCGCCAATGGCGCAGCGTGTAGGCATAGTGCAGCGGCAGGACCTCGACGTCGCGCACCAGCAGGTTCGCCTTTTCGATGGCCGGCAGCGTTTCGCCGATCGAGGGGATATAGCCCTGCGGGAATATATACTTCTCGATGAAGGCATTGGTGCCGAAGCTCGGCTTCGGACGGGCGATCGAGTGCAGCACCATGACGCCGTCATCGGCGAGCAACTCATGCACCTTGCGGAAGAAGTTGCCGAAATTGCCGATGCCGACATGCTCGAACATGCCGACCGAGACGATGCGGTCGAACTTCTGCCCCTTCATCGTGCGGTAGTCCTGCAGCTCGAAGCGCAGCCGGTCAGTGAGACCGCGCTTTTGCGCCCGCTCGCGCGAGATCTTCAGCTGCTCTTCGCTGAGCGTGATGCCGGTGAGATCGAGCCCCGGGGTCGATTCCGTTAAATACATGCCCATGCCGCCCCAGCCGGAGCCGATTTCCAGCGCGCGCTGGTTGGGCTGAAGCAGGAGCTTGGCGGCGATGTGGCGCTTCTTGGCGACCTGCGCCTCCTCCAGGCTGATGCCCGGCGGATTGTAATAGGCACAGGAATATTGCCAGTCCTCATCGAGAAAGAGCTCGAACAGCTTTTCCGACAGGTCGTAGTGATGGGCAACGTTGCGCTTGTTGTGATTGACGGGCAGACGGCTCTTCAGCTGCTGCAGGGCGATGCGGCCGATCAGGAGGGCCGCCATCGGGATGTCGAAGATTTCGTTGGTGGTGTTCTGTTTCACCAGGGCCAGGAAATCGTAGATGTTGCCCTGTTCCAGAATGAACCGGCCATCCATGTACATTTCGCCGAGCTTGAGGGTGGGGTCGCGGCGGATCAGTCGCTCCGCCTCCTCGTCGGCAACGCGGGCGGCAACGAGATCTCCGGTGCCGTCCCCGATGGTGTGTGTCTCGCCATTGGCGAGTGTGAGCTTAAGGTTACCCTTGCGGATGATTTTTTGGACAATCGATAAGAAAGCCGACGCCATAAGTAAGGCCTCGCAATGTGACAGGAATCCAGTCAACTTAGGCCGTCTGGCCTGCCTTACAAGCGCCGTATTTGGCACTTCGGCAACAAGGCTGCCGAAGTGTGACATTTCTGCAATGCTTATCCGTAAACCCTTATTTTCGCTTCATGGCCTCGGCGAGTGCTGCGCCGAATGCCCCCTGGCTCTCCTGCTTGGGGCTGGACGAGCGCCGCTCGTTGCCGCCGCGAGGGGCTGGATTTGAACGGGTTTCGCCGCGCGGCGCAGGCGCGCCCGCGCCATCATCCTTGCGCATGGAAAGGGCGATGCGCTTGCGCTTTGCATCCACCTCGACGACGCGAACCTTGACCACATCGCCGGCCTTCACAACTTCGTGAGGATCTTTGACGAAGCGATCGGCAAGCTGCGAGACGTGCACCAGGCCGTCCTGATGGACGCCGATATCGACGAAGGCGCCGAAGGCGGCGACGTTGGTGACCGTTCCCTCAAGCGTCATGCCCGGCTTCAGGTCGGAGATCTCGTTGATCCCTTCCGCGAAGGTCGCGGTCTTGAAGCTCGGGCGCGGGTCGCGGCCGGGCTTTTCCAGCTCCGACAGGATGTCCTTGACCGTCGGGAGGCCGAACTTGTCGTCGATGAACTGGCGCGGATCGACCGATTTCAGCACCGCGCTGTCACCCATCAATGTGCGCAGGTCGCGGCCGCAGGCGGCGACGATCTTCTTGGCGACGCCATAGGCTTCGGGGTGAACCGAGGAGGCATCAAGCGGCTCCTTGCCATCGCGGATGCGCAGGAAGCCGGCGCATTGCTCGAAGGTGCGTTGGCCGAGGCGGGCGACCTTGAGCAGATCGCGGCGGGTCTCGAAGCGTCCGGTCTCGTCGCGATGCCTGACGATGGCTTCGGCGATCGAGGTTCCAAGGCCGGAGACACGCGCCAGAAGCGGCACAGAGGCCATGTTGAGATCGACGCCGACGGCATTCACCGCGTCTTCGACCACGGCATCGAGCGAACGCGACAGCTTCTGCTGGTCGACATCGTGCTGATACTGGCCGACGCCGATCGACTTCGGCTCGATCTTGACGAGCTCGGCCAGCGGATCCTGCAGGCGGCGCGCGATGGAAACGGCGCCACGCAGCGACACGTCGAGATTGGGGAATTCGGCAGCAGCGGTGGCCGACGCCGAATAGACCGAGGCACCGGCTTCCGAGACGATGACCTTGGTGGGCTTCGCGCCCGGCAGATCGGCCAGCATGTCGGCCACCAGCTTTTCGGTTTCGCGGCTGCCGGTGCCGTTGCCGATCGAGATCAGCTCGACATTGTGCTTGCGGATCAGCGAGGCGAGCTCGATCTGGGCGCCGCGCACATCGTTGCGCGGCTGGAAGGGATAGACGGTCGAGGTCGCGACCACCTTGCCGGTGGCATCGGTGACGGCGACCTTGACGCCGGTGCGGATACCCGGATCAAGCCCCATGGTCGGGCGCGAACCGGCGGGGGCCGCGAGCAGCAGGTCCTTGAGATTGCGGGCGAAAACGTGGATCGCCTCTTCCTCGGCGCGCTCGCGCAGCTCGCGCATCAGGTCGAGCGACAGCGACATGGAGAGCTTCACGCGCCACGTCCAGCTGGCGACTTCCATCAGCCAGCGATCGCCGGGGCGGCTGTTGCCGATCTCGTAGGCGGCGGCGATCATGCGCTCGACCGGCTTGTTCGGCGAGGCTACCTCGGCGTCGGCCTCGATCGTCAGCGTCAGCACTTCCTCGTTCCAGCCGCGCAGCATGGCGAGCGCGCGGTGGCCGGGGGCCGTTGCCCAGCGTTCGGAATGGTCGAAATAGTCCGAGAACTTCTCGCCCGCCGCCTGCTTGCCGTCGACCACCTTGGCCTTGAGAAGCGCGGCACCGCGCATATGGGCGCGCAGCTTGCCGAGCAGGTCGGCATTTTCGGCGATGCCTTCGGCGACGATATCGCGGGCGCCTTCCAGCGCTGTCTTCACGTCGGGCACGTCTGATGTGATGTAGGCTTCGGCCAGCGTTGCCGGCTCCTTGGAGCGGTCGGCGAGGATTGCCTCGGCGAGCGGACCGAGGCCGCGCTCGCGGGCGATCTCGGCACGGGTGCGGCGCTTCGGCTTATAGGGCAGATAGAGATCCTCTAGTTCGGCCTTGGTAGCGGCGCCCTTGAGCTTTGCCATCAGCTCGTCGCTCATCTTGCCCTGGCCTGTGATGGATTCCACGATCGTATCGCGGCGGGCTTCGAGCTCGCGCAGATAGACGAGGCGTTCGGAGAGATCGCGCAGCTGCGTATCATCCAGGCCGCCGGTCACTTCCTTGCGGTAACGCGCGATGAACGGCACGGTCGCGCCCTCATCCAGCAACTCGATTGCGGCCTTGGCCTGCTCGGGCCGGGCATTGATCTCGGAGGCGATGACTGCGGAGAGCATGCGGATATCAGCGGCCATGATAGTTCCTGCGTTTCAATTGAGGTGGCGGACCATAGCGGCGAAAAGCGGCAAGGCAAGGATGGAGATGGGTTTCCACAGCGGAAGTGGGTGGTTGGAGGGGTGCTTGCACCCCGCCTTTACGAACATCCTAGAGGCCACGGCTGCTGTCAGCTCCGATGACCAGAGGCCGCATTCAAACGAAATTCACGGCGCCATCGCGTGCGGCCATATCGAAGGCTCTCTGCCACAGTTGAAACAATTGGTAAAATTCGGCCTCACCGACAGCCCTTGCCGCGTCATCGAAAGTCGCGAAATCTGCTGATAGCTTCTTGCTGGCAGACGTCCCGATTATCCCTTCATTATCGGAGAAGTTAATTAGCTCCCAAAACGGGCCGGCCGTGGCGATCCACGCGCCAAAGGCGTGCTGAGATTGTTCCGTGCCGTTGATTTGAAGGCGGGTTTCCGGATAACCGGCAAGCTTCGCAAGCATCTCCCGCCATCGGTTGTAGCCGCTATAAGACCCTGCTTTAAAGCTGAAGCGGTCGACAGCGTTGTAGATGCAGCGATCTTCAATATCACGAGCCCGGTCAGGAAACGCAGGGTTGATGAAGGCAATCAGAGCATTGTCGGGGATATCCACGATCTCATGCTGCTGGTTGAAAACGTCGCCATCGACGAATTTCAAGCTATCGTTTTTTGTAAGACCTTCGTAGGCGGCAATGTCGAGACCCATCAGCTTTTTCCTTTAAGTAAACATGGCTTGCGGCGAAGCTCAGCCCGAGAAACAATTCTACCAATGCGATTATAAATCGGATTTGCATAATCCTATGGTGGCTAACAATCAACCCTCTCGACGGTCATTGGACAACGCGGGTACTTTGGCTCGAATGCAATGCGAGCCATGAGCGCGCGGGCAGGCACGTCGCAGGGAACAAAGATGGCCAGCGACTGCGAGAAAAACCTCGGCAAATTATTGTCTCAGGATATCCTCCCTGCTTTTGCAGCTTGTATATCTGCGCCATTCTTTGCTAGCAGAGGCGACCGTTTTCAGACCCGCAAGGTAGCGCCTTCCCCGTGGAGGCAAGGAAAGTGTCATGCCCGATCTGCTGTTAGAACTCCGCTCCGAAGAGATCCCGGCCCGCCTGCAGCGCAAGGCTGCCGGCGATCTGAGGAAGCTTGTGACCGACGCGCTCGTCGAGGCGGGACTTTCCTATGAGGGTGCGCGGGAATACTGGACGCCGCGCCGGCTGACGCTCGATATCCGCGGGCTGACCGCCCGCTCCGCCGATGTGCGCGAGGAACGCAAGGGACCGCGCACCGACGCCAACGAAAAGGCGATCGAAGGCTTCTTGCGCGCGGCCGGGCTGACCTCGATTTCCGAGGCGCAGGTGCAGAGCGATCCGAAGAAGGGTGATTTCTACGTCGCGATCATCTCCAAGACCGGCCGCAGCGCCGAGGAGATCATCGCCGAGGTGATGCCATCGATCATCCGCGACTTCCCCTGGCCGAAGCCGATGCGCTGGGGCAAGGCCTCGTCGCAGCCGGGTTCGCTGCGCTGGGTGCGGCCGCTGCAGTCGATCGTCTGCCTTTTTGGCACCGAGCACGAGGAAACGACGGTCATTCCGTTCGAAATCTCCGGCATCGTCGCCTCCAACATCACCTACGGCCACCGCTTTCATGCGCCAGAGGCGATCACCGTCAAGCGCTTCGACGATTATGTCGCCAGCCTCGAGAAGGCGAAGGTCATCCTCGACGCCGAGCGCCGCAAGGACATCATCCTGCACGACGCCCGCGACGTCGCGTTCGCCAACGGCCTCGAACTGGTCGAGGACGAAGGCCTGTTGGAGGAGGTCTCCGGCCTCGTCGAATGGCCGCAGGTGCTGATGGGGAGCTTCGAGGAAGCCTATCTCTCGATCCCGTCCGAGATCATCCGACTGACGATCAAGACCAACCAGAAGTGCTTCGTCACCCGCAAACCGGGTGAAGAGACGCTTTCGAACAATTTCATCCTCGTCTCCAACATCGAAGCGACGGATGGCGGCAAGGAAATCATCCACGGCAACGGCAAGGTCGTGCGCGCCCGTCTTTCCGACGCGCTGCACTTCTGGAAGCGCGACCAGGGCGACTTGCCGGATCTGGAGACGCTCGAGGCTTCGGCCAAGAAGTTCAGTCTGGACCTCAAAAAGCCGCTCGACCAGCGCATGGCCAAGCTCGATGCGCTGAATGTCACCTTCCATGCCAAGCTCGGCACGCAGGGCGAACGGGTGGAGCGCATCCGCGCCATGGCCGCCAAGGTCGCCTTCCCCGCCGGCGCCGACTACAAGCTGGTCGATCGCGCCGTGGTTCTCGCCAAGGCTGATCTGCGCACCGAAGCCGTCGGCGAATTCCCCGAGCTGCAGGGCGTTATGGGCCGCAAGTACGCTGCTCTTCAGGGCGAAGAGGCCGTGGTCTCGACCGCGATCGAGGAGCACTACAAGCCGCAGGGCCCATCCGACCAGCTGCCGCAGGACAAGGTGGCGATCACGGTGGCGCTTGCCGACAAGCTCGATACGCTGATCGGCTTCTGGGCCGTCGACGAGAAGCCGACGGGTTCCAAGGATCCCTTCGCGCTGCGCCGTGCCGCGCTCGGTGTCATCCGCATCATCCTTGAGCGCGGCGTGCATCTGACGCTTCTGCCGCGCATTGTCAGCCACATGGCGCGCATCGACATGGATATCGGCAATACGGTTGCCGCCGACGACATGTCGCGCCAGCTCGACCTCTTGTCCTTCTTCCACGACCGACTGAAGGTCTATCTGCGCGACCAGGGCGCCCGGCACGACCTGATCGACGCGGTGCTGACGCCCGAGACCGACGATCTCCGCATGGTTGCCCGTCGCGTCGAGGCGCTGACGGCCTTCGTCAGCTCCGAGGACGGCAAGAATCTGCTCGCCGGCACCAAGCGCGCCGTGCAGCTGCTGGCCGCGGAAGAGAAGAAGGGTACCGTGGTCGCCGACGGCGTCTCCGAGGCGCTCCTGAAGCTCGAAGCCGAGAAGGAGCTTTTCGCGGCGATCAAGACGGTTTCGGCCGAGGCATCCGGCGCGATCGAGAAGGAAGACTTCCGCTCGGCGATGGCGGCTCTCTCGACGCTGCGCGCGCCTGTCGATCGCTTCTTCACCGACGTGCTCGTCAACGACGAGGACGCGGCGATCCGCGCCAACCGCCTGGCGCTGCTGCGCCTGATCCGCGAAGCCACCGGCACCGTGGCCGACTTCTCGAAGATCGCCGGCTGATCCCTCTCAGCCGACGATGCCCAAGGTGATCACCGCCAGGACCGCGTAACGCGCGGTCTTGGCAATCGTCACCAAAAGCAGAAAGACCGGCAGCGGCTCGCGCATTACGCCGGCGACGACGGTGATGGGATCGCCGACGATGGGCAACCAGCTTGCCAGCAGCGACCACTTCCCATACCGCCGATACCAGCGCTGCGCCCGATCGAGCGCCACTTCCCCCACCGGAAACCACCGCTTGTGGCGAAAACGCTCGATGCCGATGCCAAGCAGCCAGTTGACCAGCGAACCGAGGATATTGCCGACGCTGGCGACGATGACGAGCAGCAGCGTGGAATATTGCCCGGAGAGAATGAGCGCGACCAGCCCGGCTTCTGACTGCGCGGGCAGGATAGTCGCGGCAATCAGCGAGATGGCGAAGAGGCCGGCATAGGCTGCAAGCGTGGTCATGGCGCGCTGGGCTCGGTGGTCTGCATGGTGGGCTCTCAGTTTGGCGACGGGTGGCGTTTGCGTTTTCATGAACATGTTGCGGGGCTGGGCGCAAGCGTTTGGGACGTTGAATGGCGAGATCGGCATGTCTTGACATGATATCACATGCGATATCATACAACCGCCATGATCGTCGTTGATGCTAATGTCATGGTTTCGGCTTTGCGATCCTCGAAAGGCGCCTCGCATCAGCTTGTGCGCGAGATGCTTACTGGTGGCGCCGAGTTCGCTTTGTCGCCGGCGGTGGCGCTGGAGTATGAAGATGTGCTGAAGCGGCCGGGCATTCTCGGCAAGGCTCCCTGGCTCAGCGAGAGCAAGATCGACATCGTGCTCGATGCGGTGTTCAGCAAGGCCGAGCTCGTCTCGCCGTGGTTTCACTTCAGGCCGTTCCTCGCCGACCCGAAGGACGACATTTACATCGAGTGCGCCTTGGCAGCTGGAGCCACCCTGATCATCAGCAACGATCGCCATTTCCGGCATCCCGCAGTCAGCGCCTTTGGCATGTCAGTCATGACCGCTGGAGATTTCATCGCGCAAAGGAGACAAGAGACATGAGCACCTATCCTCTCAGATTAGCCGATCATGTGATGGAAGAAGCCAAGCGCGCGGCGGCGGAGGACAATGTATCGCTGAACCAGCTGCTTTCCGCCTTCATCGCCGACGGCATCGGGCACCGGCGGGCAATCATGAGCTTGAAGAAGCGCGCGGAACGGGGCGATGTCAGTGCGGCCCTCGCCATCCTCGACAGCGTTCCCGATAGCGAACCCGATGAAGGCGACGCATTGGTCACGGCGAAGAAGACGAGCCGGAAGTAGCACGGGAAACGGCTGACGGCGGTGCCGGTGTACTAGGGAGTCTGTTCTCGGCAAGGTCCATTCATGTCGAGCCCGTCGATACGGCAGCAGATGCTCGGGACGAGCCCGAGCATGACGTCGGCGGGTGGGGCGCACTTCGGCAAGTCATTGAAAAGAAATGGCTTCCCAATTCTCAACGTCATCCTCGGCCTCGTGCCGAGGATCTAAGCACGTCTCCAGGAATGCAAGGTGAATGGCTCCCACGCCAAGCCACGCCACTGATCGCGCGCCCCCTCAACAACAAAAACAGCCGCCGGATCGCTCCGGCGGCTGCTGTCATCCTATTGTCCTTGCCGCAAGCCTTACGCCGCGCGTCGAGCCTGCGCTGCCCCGTACTCAGCCTGGGTGCCGACGCGGAAGCCGCGGATCAGGTTGAGGAGTTCGTCGGTGTCGCTGGCGAGCGATTCCGCCGAGGCCGTCGTCTCTTCGGCCATGGCAGCGTTCTGCTGGGTGGCGGCGTCGAGCTGGTTGATCGAGGAGGTGATCGAGCGCAGCGTCGTGTCCTGCTCGGAGGCGCTGTGGGCGATCTTCGAGACGATGTCGTTGGCGGCCTTGATCTGGTCGGAGATGCGCTTCAGCGCCTCGCCGGCCTCGCCGACGAAGCGAACGCCTTGTTCGACCTGGCCGGAGGAGCGGGCGATCTGGTCCTTGATCTCCTTGGCGGCAGCGGCCGAGCGCTGAGCCAGTTCGCGGACTTCCTGGGCGACGACGGCGAAGCCCTTGCCGCTTTCGCCGGCACGCGCGGCTTCGACACCGGCATTAAGCGCCAAAAGGTTGGTCTGGAAGGCGATGTCGTCGATGACGCCGATGATCTTGCCGATTTCCTCGGAAGACTTCTCGATCCCGCCCATCGCCTCGATCGCCTGGGTGACGACGGCGTCGCTGCGGCTCGCCTCGGAGCTGACCGCGTGGACGCGCTGGCTTGCTTCATGCGCGCCTTCGGCGGTCTGGCGCACGGCGACGCTGAGTTCGTCGAGGGCGGCCGAGGTTTCTTCCAGGCTTGCGGCCTGGCGCTCGGTGCGCTGCGACAGCTCGTTGGAGGCGCGGCGGATCTCTTCCTTGCTGACAGCGATATCGCCGCCCTTGACCGAGACCTTGGACATGGCGGCCTCGAGATGGCCGAGCGCATCGTTGAAGTTATCGCGCAGGGTGGCGTATTTCTGGCCGAGATCGGCGCAGCGGACCGTGAGATCGCCGCGGGCGATCTGCTCCAGCGCCTGACCGATGGTGGAGACCACATGGGCCTGCACCGCGGTTTCATCACGCTGCATGCGTTGGTTGTTCTCGCGCTCATCGTCGAGCGCCATCTGCTGGGCGGCTTCGCGCTCGGACATGGCGTGGCGCTCGCGGACCTTTTCCTGCAGCGCCTTCGTGGCCTTGGCCATCATGCCCACTTCGTTGTTCATGTCGGTGTGGGGAATGGCGATCGTAACGTTTTCTTCGGCGACAGCCTGGAGGGCGGTGTGGATGCGGGTCAGCGGGCCGGAAATGCTGCGAACCACGTAGAAGGCGGCGGCAGCACCCAGAAGCAGCACGACGAGGCCGCCGGACAGCGCCTTCAGCACGTCGGAGCGGACCTGCGCGTCGAGATCGTCGAGATAGACGCCGGTCGCGACCACAACCTGCCAGGGTTCGAACGCCTTGGTGTAGACGGCCTTGCGGAACTGCGCATCGGCCGGCTGGCCGGGCTTCGGGCCGTAGAAATCGACGATGCCACCGCCGGCGCGGCCAACCTTCACGATCTCGTCGCGGTAAGGCTTGCCGCGGCTGTCGGGCGAACCCTTGCTGCTCTTGCCGAGCTTCGGCGTATCATAGGTGATGCGCATGACGACGTCGTAGTCGTAGCCGATGAAATAGCCGTTGGGCTCGTAGCGGATCGACGAAAGCTGCTTGTATGCCAGCGCCTGTGCCTGCTCGCGGGTCAGCTCGCCGGATTTCTCGCGGTCGTAATATTGCTGCATGATGGACAGGCCGGATTCCACCTGGGTGCGCAGCATCTCGTTGCGTTCATGATAGATCGCATTGGTCGAGGAGCGTATCTGCAGGTAGGAGGCGGCACAGAAGGCCACCATCAAGCCGGCGACGAGCAAAAACAACTGCCTGGAAATTCTAAGATTCTTCATTTGGCCTCGCAACGGAGCTCTGGTGAGATCATCCGGCGCGGTATCCTACCGCGTATGCGCCGGCGCCACGGCGCCCGACGCTGGTACTGCTGCGAAAACGACATGCGGCTACCGGTCGCAGCTAGAAATGGCCTGTTTTTTATAAGAAACACTTAACCAAGGACTAGATGATGTCCCAAACACGAAGTGGGTCCAAACGCGGTGCCAGCCTGGGCCGGCGAAGTATAAAATAGAAAATGCGCCCCTGCTTCTCTTCAGGAGCGCATTTCACCACCCTTTTGAGGTGGAGCCCCGGATGACCAAAACTTTGGACGGGAGGGGCAGGGAACTTTAAATCAGGGCCTAAGCTTGAAATTAGAAACGTCGAGCGGGCGCGTTTGTTCCGCCGGCTGGCCTGCAGCACCTGCGACCACGGGCTTGGTATCAGCGCCAATGACGGCCGAGGTCGTCGCCGTATCGACACCATCGATGGCGGCTGGGGCAGCGGCAACAGCCACCGGCGCGGGCGCCTTGGTCACGAACACGACGGGCGAGCCGCCCATCCAGCCTTCGGTGCGAAACAGCTTCTTTTCGCCGTCGACGTCGCGGATCTGCGAGTGCTCGAGCGCGCCATCGGCGAGCGTCGGGACGATGTATTCCTTCTTGGCTTCCACGACCTGAAGCGGCGGGCATGTGGTGCAGGTCATCTTGAGGATGCTGCTGTCAGCGGAGGCAGCATTGGCGCCGACCACGTCGATCGACGACGCCATGGCGGAACCCGCCATCAACGCAGCAACGACACCCAAAACAACCGCAGAAACCTGACGCATGGAAACACTCCGTCTTACCTTGAACACAGGTTTAACGCGGCTTTATTTCCATCCCGTCAGGGGAAAGGGTAAAAATTTAGAGAACTGATCCGATTTCGGCGTGCGATCACGCTTTTTCGCGCTTGATCGCCTGCCAGCCGATGTCGCGGCGGCAAAAGCCGTTGTCCCACTCCACCTTGTCGAGCAGCGCATAGGCGCGGGCCTGGGCCTCGCCGACGGACTTGCCCGTCGCGGTGACGTTCAACACGCGGCCGCCGGCGGCGACCAGCGCGCCATCCTTCAGCGCTGTGCCGGCATGAAACACCTTGGCGCCCTCGCCCGCTTCCGGGATGGACTTTATCGGGGTGTTCTTGTCGTAGCTGCCGGGATAACCCTTCGAAGCCATGACGACCGTCAGTGCTGGATCGTCGCTCCATTCGGCGGTCACCTTGTCCAGCGTGCCGGTGGCGGTCGCATAAAGGATCGGCAGGAGATCGCTCTTCAGGCGCATCATCAGCACCTGACATTCGGGATCGCCGAAGCGGACGTTGTATTCGATCAGCTCCGGGCCCTTCTTGGTGATCATCAGGCCGGCGAAGAAGACGCCGGAGAAGGGGTAGCCGCTCTCGGCCATCCCTAGCATGGTGGGCTCGATGATCTCCTTCATCGTGCGCTCGACCATCTCAGGCGTCATGACGGGGGCTGGCGAATAGGCGCCCATGCCGCCGGTGTTCGGACCGGTATCGCCCTCGCCCACCCGCTTGTGGTCCTGGGCGGTTGCGAGCGCCAATGCGTGCTTGCCGTCGCTCAGGCAGAAAAAGCTTGCCTCTTCGCCATCGAGATAGGCCTCGACCACGACCTCGGCACCGGCAGCGCCAAACGCGCCTTCGAAGCAATCGTCGACGGCGGCAAGCGCCTCATCGATTGTCATCGCAACCGTCACGCCCTTGCCGGCTGCAAGACCATCGGCCTTGACGACGATCGGGGCGCCCTGCTCGCGAATATACGCCTTGGCCTTGGGGGCATTGTTGAAACGCTGATAGGCGCCGGTAGGGATATCGTAGCGCGCGCAGATATCCTTGGTGAACCCCTTGGAGCCTTCGAGTTGGGCTGCGGCAGCAGACGGACCGAAAACGGCGAAGCCTTCGGCGCGCAAGCGGTCGGCAACGCCCGCCACCAGCGGCGCTTCCGGGCCGACAACGACGAAATCGATCGCGTTGTCCTTGCAGAAGGATACGACGGCGTCGTTGTCCTCGGTGTTGACGGGGACAAGCGTCGCGTGCTCGGCAATTCCTGGATTGCCGGGGGCGGCGTAGAGCTTGGTGAGTTCGGGCGATTGCGCCAGCTTCCAGGCCAATGCGTGCTCGCGTCCGCCCGATCCGATCAACAGAACCTTCATGCCCGTCCCTTTCCAGTTTGTGAGTGGCGGTTAAGGGGCTGGAGCGGAAAGGTCAAGCCTAAAGGCTACCAACCGCCGCCGCCGCCACCGCCGCCCCCGCCACCCCCGCCACCGCCGCCCCCCCCGCCGCCGCCCCCGCTCCCCTCGCCACCACCGCCGCCTCCACCGCCCTCCCCCACCCCCCCCCCCTCGCCCCCCCCCCCCTCGACGCCCCCACCCCCCACCCACCCCCCACGCACCACCACACCGCCACCTCCGCCCCCCCCGCAC
>NZ_JAGHMF010000056.1 GCF_017741815.1 Rhizobium sp. 16-488-2b | reverse complement strand
AATTCTTTTGGTTAACTAGCTGTTGACCACGACGGTGGAATTTCCGCTCCCGATGTAGCGGAGCGTAGCCATGATTCTGAATGCCATTGCCGAAAAGCTGAAGCGCCAGTCGAAGGACGATTTCAAAGGGCGGCATTTCGAGGCATGGCTGATCGTGCAGGCAGTGACATGGTATCTACGGTATCCGCTCAGCTACAGAGATCTCGAGGAGATGTTCCGCGAGCGCGGCTTTGAGGTCGACCACAGCACCATCAATCGGTGGGTCCTTGCCTATGCACCTGTCATCGAGAAGCGGCTTCGCCAGTTTCGCCGACCGCATTGTGGCTCAGTCAGGATTGACGAGACCTACGTTAAGATCCGGGGCAAGTGGCGATACCTGTACCGCGCCATCGACAAGCACGGAAACCCGATCGACTTCTTGCTCACCGCTAAGCGCGATCTCGACGCCGCCAAGCGCTTCTTCCGTAAGATGCTCAAGGATGAGCCGCTACTATCGCCGGGTAAGATCGGCACCGATGGCGCCAACACGTTTCCTTCAACGATCAAGACAGCTGTCGAGGACGGGCTCCTGCATCCAGGCCCGGTACATTATGTCACCAAACATCTCCAACAAGGCATCGAGAGCGATCACTTCCGAGTGAAGAAGAACATGCCCAAGATCGGCGGCTTCCAGTCCTTCAAAACGGCGCGCCGGACGATCGCCGGGTTCGAAGCGATGTTGTGGCTGCGGAAAGGCTTCGGCTTTTCCGGCGAGTGGACCGTCAACGATCAGAATGATCTGCTCGGGCGCCTCTTCGGACTTCAAAAGGTTAACAAAGCGTAAAAGCTGGGTGATTATCGGCTCAACGCGTCCTATCGCCGGCTTTGCGACACGCCC
>NZ_JAGHMF010000012.1 GCF_017741815.1 Rhizobium sp. 16-488-2b | reverse complement strand
CAGGCACAGCGCGACTTCTTCGGCGCCCACGGCTTCGATCGTCTCGACGGCAAGGACTTCCACCACGGCCCATGGGGCAGCGGTGCGGCGACCTTCTAAGGTTCGCTCTCTGAAAATGACAACAGCCGGGCCATTGGCCCGGCTGTTTTGCGTTTGGCCCAGTTAAGCTGGTTCAGAACTGGATTTCGGCGGAGGGGCGGACAATCGACAGCGCCGACCCGGCATCGAAATCATCCAGCGTCTCGTTATGGTGGGCGACGATCTCGGCGAAGGTGAGTGAGCCCGAATCGGCGGTCGTGTGGCCATCGGCGATGAGGGTGACGTTGTAGCCAAGCGAGACAGCGCGGCGCACCGTGGTGTCGACGCAGAACTGCGACATGCAGCCGCCGATAACGAGATGGGTCACGGAGCGTTCCGTCAGCCGCTCGGCCAAATCAGTCTGGAAGAAAGAGTCGGCGCTCCTCTTGTGAACGACGGTGTCGTCGCTGCCGGGCGCGAGCTCCGGTCTGATTTCCCAGCCTTGCGTGCCGACCGCAAGGCGATGGCCCGGATCGCCGTCGTGCTGTACGAGGACGACGGGGACGCCGCCATGCCATGCGCGTTCCCTGAGAGCGGCAAGGCGGGCAACGGTCTCATCAAGCGCGGCGTCGATTGTTGGCTGCCGTTCGGGCGTGCCTTTGCCCGCAACGATGGCGTTCTGCACATCGATGATGAGGAGGGCCTTGGTCATGCGTTTTATTTCCTCGTTGACTTCCGTCAGCTGCCCGGTCGTGTCCAGACCGGCTGGCTGACGCTCTGTAGCAGTTCCGGCTCGACGCCGTCGATGCGGGCGATGACGGCCTTGGCCATCTCGCGGCCGGCGTGGCGGACGTCTTCATAGGCGGTGATGATCTCGGGGCGGATCCAGTTGAGGATCGGCGCCGATTCCTTCGAGGCCATGTCGACATCGTGGCCGAGGCGCTTGCCGGCGGCTTCGATGCCGGCGTTGACGGCAATGGCGGCACTGCCGGCGAGACAGACGATACCGTCAGGCGCATTGCTGGAGCGCATCATGGTCTCGACGGCGTTGCGGATATCGTCCAGCGGCGTGTCGATGGTGACGCGCAGCGGCACTTCCTCGGCGCCGTAGTCATGCAGGCCGGTCTGGAAGCCGATGCGGGTGTGCGTGTAATAGGTGAGCTTGCTGGGGGGCTGGAGGAGGGCGATGCGCTTGCGGCCGCGCGCGACCAGCTTTTCGACCGCCTGGTGGGCGAAGGCCTCGTTGTCGAAGTCGTGGAATGGGTGCATCAGCCCGGCATCGGTGCGGCCATGCGTGGCGAACGGCATGTTGCGCTCGCTGAGCAGGCGCACACGCGGATCGTCGGGCTCGATGCGGGAGATGATGACGCCGTCGGCCGAGCCTGTTTCCAGTATGTAGCGCACCGGCAGCATTGGGTCCTTGCTGTGCGAGTGCGGCGTGACGACGATGTGATAGGGGGTGCCGGTCAGGACTTCGGAGATGCCGAAGACCAGCTGGCTCGAGAAGCCCATGATTTCTTCGTCGATGCTCAGAACGAGTGCGATGACGTTTGTCTTGCCTGTCCTGAGGCGCACGCCGGCGCGGTTCGGCTGGTAGCCGAGCTGGCTCGCCACCATCCGCACGCGTTCCTTGGTCTCCGCGCCGATGTCGGGTGCATCCTTCAATGCGCGAGACACCGTGGTGATGCCGAGGCCGGTCATGAAGGCAATCGTCTTCAGTGTCGGCCTTTCCCGAGGTGCCTCGGTCACCGTCGTTCCGAAATTCGCTTTGTTTTTCATCCCTCTAGGCCGTCCTACGCGATTTGGTTCGCTTATAGATGCTTTTCGCAGTGCTGTAAGCCCGAATACACAAATGCCGTTCCCTCCCACGGGCCTTAAAATCTGTAACGTTACAGTGAAAATGTCGAGCGCTTTTTCCAGTGGCTTTGGGGTCTGTGCTCTCAATGGTTGAATCGGTGATTTTTGCGTGATTTTTTTGCGTCTGCGAAATCGAGTTAGAAATTATCTCACGATACCAGTGAAATAAAGGCATATAAAACAATATAATAATGAAAGTGTGCAGGTGCACATCGGTTTGCTAATCCCTTGTGCAGCCTTACGGCGACGGTGCCGTTTCGGCAGGCAATGGTAGCAAAGAACACCCGAAAAGAAAATTTTAAGGGGTGGCTGTTGCGCGGCAATATCGATTGGCTTAAGTTTTTCCGGCAACGTTTCAGTGAGGGAGGAGAACTCATGAATATTCGTTTGATGGCGGCGGCGCTGTGCGCATCCGTCGCCCTGCCGCTTGGTGCGGCACACGCCACCGATCTCGAAGTCACGCACTGGTGGACCTCGGGCGGCGAAGCCGCTGCCGTGGCCGAACTCGCCAAGGCATTCGACGCGACCGGCAACAAGTGGGTTGACGGTGCCATCGCCGGTTCCGGCGGCACGGCGCGTCCGATCATGGTCAGTCGTATCACTGGTGGCGATCCGATGGGCGCCACCCAGTTCAACCATGGCCGTCAGGCGGAGGAACTCGTTCAGGCCGGCCTGATGCGCGACCTGACCGATGTCGCGACCGCCGAGCACTGGAAGGACATCATCCGTCCGGCAAGCCTGCTCGACAGCTGCACGATCGACGGCAAAATCTATTGCGCACCCGTCAACATCCACTCCTGGCAGTGGTTGTGGCTCTCGAACGCCGCCTTCAAGAAGGCCGGCGTTGACGTGCCGAAGAACTGGGATGAATTCGTCGCCGCCGCTCCGGCTCTCGAAAAGGCCGGTATCGTGCCGCTCGCCGTCGGCGGTCAGCCGTGGCAGGCAGCAGGCGCCTTCGATACGCTGATGGTGGCGATCGCCGGCAAGGACACGTTCAACAAGGTATTCAAGGACAAGGACGCCGACGTGGCTGCCGGTCCCGAGATCGCCAAGGTCTTCAAGGCTGCGGACGACGCCCGCAAGATGTCCAAGGGCAGCAATGTTCAGGATTGGAACCAGGCAACCAATCTTGTTATCACCGGCAAGGCCGGCGGCCAGATCATGGGTGACTGGGCGCAGGGCGAATTCGCTCTCGCCGGCCAGAAGGCCGGTACCGATTACACCTGCCTTCCGGGCCTCGGCGTGAACGAAATCATCTCCACCGGTGGTGATGCCTTCTACTTCCCGCTGCTCAAGGACGAAGCAAAGTCGAAGGCGCAGGACGTTCTCGCCAAGACGCTGCTCGATCCGAAGACCCAGGTTGCCTTCAACCTGAAGAAGGGCTCGCTGCCGGTTCGCGGTGACGTCGATCTCGAGGCTGCCAACGACTGCATGAAGAAGGGTCTCGAGATCCTGAAGAAGGGCAACATCGTCGAAGGCACCGACCAGTTGCTTTCGGCCGACAGCCAGAAGCAGAAGGAAGACCTCTTCTCGGAGTTCTTCTCCAATGCCTCGATGACGCCTGAGGCAGCGCAGAAGCGCTTTGCCGAAATCATCGGCTCCGCCGACTGATCGTCTGCTCGTACTGCCGCGATCCGGCTTTCCGCCCAGGAACGGGGAGCCGGATTTGCCCTAACCGCCAGCGGCGGCGGGCTCGTGGCAGTGCTTTCCCGATGATTTCCGGCTGCGGAGGATGCGGCCGGAACCATCAGGGGCAAGAGACGGGAGCGGTGTCCGGCATCGGCCGCTGCTCTCGGTCAAAAAAGCAAGTGCGTGTCAGGAGGAAACACAATGACGGGTCCAGCGAAAGCCGGCCGGCCAAATCAGTTGCTGCGCAATCTGAATTCCAAAATTGCATCCATCCCGATGATCCTTACCGCCCTGGTCATCTTTCTCGGCGGTACGGTCTGGACGGTGTTCTATTCCTTCACCAACTCGAAGCTCCTGCCAAGGATGAGCTTCGTTGGTTTCGACCAATACAAGCGGCTCTGGGCCGCGCCGCGATGGATCGTATCCATCGAAAACCTCGCCCTTTACGGCATATTCTCCCTGATCTTCAGCCTGGTGATCGGCTTTACGCTGGCTGCCCTGATGGATCAGAAGATCCGGTTCGAGAATGCGTTCCGGACGATCTTTCTCTACCCCTTCGCCCTGTCCTTCATCGTCACCGGCCTGGTGTGGCAGTGGGTGCTCAATCCCGAATTCGGCGTTCAGTCTGTTGTGCGTTCGCTCGGCTGGACGAGCTTCACCTTCGATCCGCTCTATACGCCGAGCATCGTCATCTACGGCGTGCTGATCGCGGCACTCTGGCAGGGAACGGGCCTCGTCATGTGCCTGATGCTCGCCGGTCTGCGCGGGATCGACGAGGACATCTGGAAGGCCTCGCGCGTCGACGGCATTCCGATGTGGAAAACCTATCTTTTCATCGTTATCCCGATGATGCGTCCCGTCTTTATCACCACGCTCGTCATCATCGCGTCCGGTATCGTCAAGGTCTACGACCTTGTGGTGGCGCAGACGTCTGGCGGCCCCGGCATCTCGTCGGAAGTGCCGGCCAAGTATGTCTACGACTACATGTTCCAGGCGCAGAACCTGGGGCAGGGCTTCGCCGCCTCGACCATGATGCTGATCACGGTCGCGATCATCATCATTCCATGGGCTTATCTGGAATTCGGGGGAGGGCGTAAACGTGCCTGATACCATCGCTCTCAAGACGGCTGACGTCGCACTGGCACCGGTCAAGTCCTTCGACGGACCGAACGGCAAGAAGCCGAAGCGGGTGCTCTCGCCGCGCAACATCATGCTCTACGGCACGCTGTTCGTCGCCGCTGCCTACTACCTGCTGCCGCTCTACGTGATGATCGTCACGTCGCTGAAGGGGATGCCTGAAATCCGCATGGGCAACATCTTCTCGCCGCCGATGGAAATCACCTTCGAGCCGTGGGTGAAGGCCTGGGCCACGGCCTGCACGGGCCTCAACTGCGACGGTCTCTCGCGCGGGTTCTGGAACTCGGTCCGGATCACGGTCCCATCCGTCATCGTCTCGATCGCGATTGCCTCGGTCAATGGCTACGCGCTCGCCAACTGGCGCTTCAAGGGATCGGAGCTGTTCTTCTCGATCCTCGTCATCGGCGCGTTCATTCCCTACCAGGTGATGATCTATCCCATCGTCATCGTGCTCCGCGAGATGGGGATCTACGGGACGCTCACAGGCCTGATCATCGTGCATTCGATCTTCGGCATGCCGATCCTGACGCTGCTCTTCCGCAACTATTTCGCATCGCTGCCGCAGGAGCTGTTCAAGGCCGCCCGCGTCGATGGCGCCGGTTTCTGGCAGATCTTCCTCAAGATCATGGTGCCTATGTCGCTGCCGATCTTCGTCGTCGCCATGATCCTGCAGGTCACCGGCATCTGGAACGACTTCCTGTTCGGCGTCGTCTTCACCCGGCCGGAATACTATCCGATGACCGTGCAGCTCAACAACATCGTCAATTCCGTCCAGGGCGTGAAGGAATACAACGTCAACATGGCCGCAACCATCCTCACGGGTCTGGTGCCGCTCATTGTGTATTTCGTGTCCGGACGTCTGTTCGTCCGCGGTATCGCCGCCGGCGCAGTGAAAGGCTGATCCATGAATTCAAGCGTTTCCATCAAAGACCTTTCGCTGAACTTCGGCGCTGTCAGCGTGCTCAAGGATCTGAACCTCGAGATCAATGACGGCGAGTTCCTGGTGCTGCTCGGCTCGTCCGGCTGCGGCAAGTCGACCCTGCTCAACTGCATCGCCGGCCTGCTCGACATCAGCGAGGGACAGATCCACATCAAGGGCCGCAACGTCACTTGGGAAGAGCCCAAGGACCGCGGCATCGGCATGGTGTTCCAGTCCTACGCGCTCTACCCGCAGATGACGGTGGAGAAGAACCTGTCCTTCGGCCTGCAGGTCGCCAAGATCCCACAGTCAGATATCGACAAGCGCGTGGCCCGCGCCTCGGAGATCCTGCAGATCCAGCCGCTCCTGAAGCGCAAGCCGGCCGAGCTTTCCGGCGGCCAGCGGCAGCGCGTGGCGATCGGCCGTGCGCTGGTGCGCGATGTCGACGTGTTCCTTTTCGACGAGCCGCTCTCCAACCTCGACGCCAAGCTGCGTTCGGAGCTGCGCGTCGAGATCAAGCGGCTGCACCAGTCGCTGAAGAACACGATGATCTACGTCACGCATGACCAGATCGAAGCGCTGACACTGGCAGACCGCATCGCGATCATGAAGAACGGCGAGATCCAGCAGCTTGCCGATCCGACGACGATCTACAACAAGCCGCGCAGCCTGTTCGTCGCCGGCTTCATCGGCTCTCCGTCGATGAACTTCCTGCGCGGCGAGATCGCCAAGCGGGGCGATGCGACCGTGTTCACCGCCAATGGTGTCGATTTCAATGTCGATGCCTATGAGGCGAGCGGGCCGCTGCAGGCGGGCCGGAAGGTGACGCTCGGCGTGCGGCCGGAGCATATCAAGGTCAACGAGAACCTCGGTGCCGAGGTTCATGACGCGACCGTCGATATCGAGGAGCCAATGGGCGCCGACAACCTGCTCTGGCTGAAGCATGCCGGACACACCATGTCGGTGCGTATCAACGGTGCCCGCCGCTTCAGCCCGGGTTCACAGGTCAAGCTCGGCTTCGACATGTCGCTGGCGTCGATCTTCGACGCCGAGACGGAACTGCGCCTCTAGACGACTACGCTGCGGGCGGGGCCGTCCCAAGCGGTTCCGCCCGTTCTTCCAATACCACATTCGGTCGCAGCCCGGTGACGGGCCTTCCCAAGAGCGGCCTGATCGGACAGTGCTATGACATCCTTGCCCACCAACGGGTTCAACCTCGACCTCTCAGGCTCGTGGAAGCTCACCTCCACGGATGGTGAAATCACCGCGCCGATCACGCTTCCCGGCGACGTGCATTCGGCGCTCCATGCCGCCAAGCTCATCCCCGATCCCTATTTCGGCCGCAACGAAGAGGTCGTGCAGTGGGTGGCGCATCGCGACTGGTCGATCGAGCGCAGCTTCACGGTGTCGGAGCCCGATGGCGACTGGTATCTCGATATCGATTATCTCGACACGGTGGCCGCCGTCTTCATCAATGGCTCGCCGGCGCTCGTCGCCGACAACAGCTTCCGCCGCTATCGGCCGGATGTCAGCAGTCATCTAAAATCCGGCGAAAACGTCATCCGTATCGTGCTGCATTCGAGCATCGCGGCAGGCGCCGATCGCCAAGGCAAGCAGCCTTTCTACATTCCCTATTCGACCGGCAACTCGCCGATTCCCAACGGTAACATGCTGCGCAAGCCGCAGTGCCATTTCGGCTGGGACTGGAACATCGCGATTGCGCCGCTGGGCCTTTACGGCACGATCGCGCTGCGCCGTCTCGACACCGCCCGCATCGAGCATGTGACGACGCAGCAGGTGCATAATCTGGACGGTTCCGTAGATCTCAAGGTCACCGCGACGCTGTTTTCGAAGAACCCGGGGATCGTTCCCGTCCATTTCTCGCTCGATGGCGAGCGGGTGCGGCTCGATGTCGGCGTCAGCGCCGGCGAGACTGTCGTCAACCACGTGTTCGAGATCGACAAGCCGCGCCTCTGGTGGCCGGCGGGTAGCGGCGAGCAGGCGCTTTATGCGCTGACCGTCGATCTGCCTGCGGATGCGGTCACCAAGCAGATCGGTCTGCGCACGGTCGAGCTCATCACCACGCCTGATGCCGCCGGCGCCCGTTTCGCGCTGAAGGTCAATGGTCGCGAGGTCTTTTGCCGTGGCGCCAACTGGATCCCGGCCGACGCGCTGTTCTCGCTCTCTTCGCCCGAGAAGACCGAGGACCTGCTACAATCGGCCAAGTCCGCCAACATGAACATGATCCGCGTCTGGGGCGGCGGGTTCTACGAGCATGATCATTTCTACGACCTCTGCGACCGGCTCGGCCTCATGGTCTGGCAGGACTTCATGTTCGCCTGCAATCTCTATCCCTCGACCGAGGACTTTCTCGACAATGTCGCGCTCGAAGTCGACTACCAGGTTCGCCGCCTGAACTCGCATCCGTCGATCGCGCTCTGGTGCGGCGACAATGAGCTTGTGGGCGCGCTCACATGGTTCGAGGAATCACGCAAGGACCGCGACCGCTATCTCGTCTCCTACGATCGCCTCAACCGGGTGATCGAGCAGGCGATGAAGAAGGCGGCGCCGGATGCGATCTGGTGGCCGTCGAGCCCGGCGTCCGGCTATCTCGATTTCGGCGATGCCTGGCATGCCGATGGCTCCGGCGACATGCACTATTGGTCGGTCTGGCACGAGAACAAGTCGTTCGACAATTACCGCTCGGTGCGCCCGCGCTTCTGCTCGGAATTCGGCTTCCAGTCCTACACCTCGCTGCCTGTCATCAAGACCTATGCCGAGGCCAAGGACATGAACGTCGCGTCGCCGGTCATGGAGCTGCATCAGAAGAATGCCGGCGGCAACGAGCGTATCGCCGGCACGATGTTCCGCTATTTCCGCTTCCCGAAGGATTTCCCCAATTTCGTCTATCTCAGCCAGATCCAGCAGGGTCTCGCGATCAAGACGGCGGTGGAATACTGGCGGTCGCTGAAGCCGCATTGCATGGGGACGATCTACTGGCAGCTGAACGACACCTGGCCGGTGGCCTCGTGGTCGAGCCTTGATTACGGCGGCCGCTGGAAGGCGATGCACTATCTGGTCAAGCGCTTCTTCCAGCCGGTCGCGGTCGCCGCCATCCCATCCGACGACGGCAAGCAGATCCGCTTCTCGCTGGCCAACGATACGCTCGATGACGTCAGCGTCGACCTGTCGATCTCGATCATCGACATGAAGGGCGAACGCAAGCATCTGAAGGATGTGCAGGCGGTCTGCACGCCCGACGCGGCGGTGACGGCTGCCAGCATCGACGTCTCCGAGATTCCGGCGGGTACGCTGCTTGCCTGGCGCTTCACGGCGTCGAACGGCATGGGCGGCGAGGGGCACTACGTTGATGGCACCTACAAGGCGCTGGAACTCGAGCCCGCCGGCCTGATGGTCACGCACGAATATGTCGAGGAGGACGGTTCCGTCTGCCTCAACGTCACCGCGAAGGGACTTGCGCTCTTCGTGATGATCGAAACCGAAACCGACGGCAAGTATTCCGACAATGCCTTCGATCTGGCGGCGGGCGAAACGCGCCGCATCACCTTCACCCCGGCCACGCCGCTTAAGGGCGGTGCCCTGCCGGAGTTCCGTTTCTACGACCTGCAGTCCTGTCAGTCCGTGGATTGATCCTGATTGAAATGAATGGGCACGAGGCCCGAGGAGGATATTATGACGAAACTGAGTTTCCAGCTTTATAGCGCCCGCAACTTCCAGCCCTATTCCGCGATCTTCGAAAAGCTCGGCAAGGCCGGCTATCAGGAAGTCGAAGGCTTCGGCGGCATCTATGCCGATCTCGACGATGCCGGCCTGAAGAGCCTGCGCGCCGAACTCGACAAGAACGGTCTGACGATGGCAAGCGGCCACTTCAGCCCCGATTTCCTCGACGGCGAAGTGCAGAAGTCTCTGAACATCGCCAAGCTCCTCGGCATGGATTCCATCTATGCGCCGCATCTGGCTGCCGATGAGCGCCCGACCGACGGTGCCGGTTGGCTGGCGTTCGGCAAGCGCCTGCAGGAAATGAGCAAGCCCTACAAGGACGCAGGCTACGAGTTCGGCTGGCACAACCACGACTTCGAATTCGTCAAGCTCGCCGACGGCTCGCTGCCGATCGAACGCATCTTCGAAGGCGCGCCCGACATTTCCTGGGAAGCGGATATCGCCTGGGTCGTTCGCGGCGGTGCCGATCCTTTCGCATGGATCGAGAAGCTGGGCTCGCGCATCACCTCGGCGCACGTCAAGGACATCGCGCCAGCTGGCGAGAACAAGAACGAAGACGGCTGGGCCGATGTCGGCCACGGCACGCTTGATTGGCCGAAGCTCGTCGCGGCGCTGAAGGGCACCAAGACCAAGCACTACGTCGTCGAGCATGACAATCCGGCTGATATCGATCGCCTGATCACCCGCTCGATCGCATCCTTCAAGACCTACTGAGGACCATCATGACCAAGGAACTTGGCGTCGGCATCATTGGATGCGGCAACATCTCCACCACCTACTTTTCGCTGGCCCCGCTGTTCAAGGGCCTTAAGGTCGTCGCTTGCGCCGACCTCAACATGCAGGCCGCCGAAGCCCGTGCCGCCGAGTATAACGTCAAGGCGCAGACGATCGAGGACCTGCTCACCAATGAGGAGGTCGACGTCGTCGTCAACCTGACGATCCCGGACGCGCACTTCCCCGTGTCGAAGGCGATCCTGCTCTCGGGCAAGCACGTCTATTCGGAAAAGCCGCTGGTTCTCACCCTCGAGCAGGGTGAGGAGCTTCGCCGCATCGCCAAGGAGAAGAACCTCTCCGTCGGTTGCGCGCCCGACACCTTCCTCGGCGGCGCGCATCAGCTGGCCCGCAAGTATATCGATGAGGGCGGCATCGGTCGCGTCACCTCGGGCGCGTGCTATGTCATGAGCCCCGGCATGGAGATGTGGCATCCGAACCCGGACTTCTTCTTCCTGCCGGGCGGCGGCCCGATCCTCGATCTCGGCCCTTACTACATCGCCAACCTGATCAACCTGATCGGGCCGGTGAAGCGTGTGGGCGCGATGACCTCGATGGCATCGCCGACCCGCACGATCACCAGCGAGCCGCGCAACGGTGAGACGATCCCGGTGAAGACGCCCACGACGATCCAGGCGATCTTGGAATTCGTCAACGGCGCCACCGTCACGCTGACCGCGAGCTGGGACGTCTGGTCTCACCGCCATGCCAACATGGAACTCTACGGCACCGAAGGTTCGCTCTACGTGCCGGATCCGAACTTCTTCGGCGGCGTGGTCGAGGCCAGCGGCCGCGACAAGGACATCAAGCCGCTCGACGGCTGGGAGCACCCCTTCGGTATCTCCAACCAGGAGAGCCCCCAGGGACCGCGCGCCAACTACCGCACGGCGGGTCTCGCCGACATGGCGATGGCGATCATCGAGGGGCGCGATGCGCGTTGCTCGCTCGATCGCACGCTGCATGGTGTCGACGTCATGACCTCGATCCTGAAGTCGGGCGAAGAGGGCCGCTTCATCGAGCTGACGACGACTTGCACGCAGCCGGCCGCACTCGGCATCGAAGAGGCGCAGGCACTTCTGAAGTGATTGGCTCTCTTGAAGTGATTGGCACCCTTGAAGTACGTGCCTAAAGGTCTATGGTCCGGCGCGGGCGAGGAGCCCGCGCCGTTTCTACATGAGGGATGAGGATTATGAGCTGGCAACCGGCTTCCGACCGCTATTCGAAGATGAAGTATAACCGCACGGGCCGTTCCGGCCTGAAGCTGCCGGCCGTTTCGCTCGGCCTCTGGCACAATTTCGGCGGCGACACGCCGCATGACCGCAAAATCGACATGTGCCGCACGGCCTTCGATCTCGGCATCACCCATTTCGACCTCGCCAACAATTACGGCCCGCCTCCCGGCAGCGCCGAGACCGCCTTCGGCGAGATCCTGCGTACCGAATTTGCCGGGCTGCGCGACGAACTGATCATTTCGTCCAAGGCGGGTTACGAGATGTGGGATGGTCCCTACGGCGAATGGGGTAGCCGCAAGTACATGATCGCGTCATGCGACCAGAGCCTGAAGCGCATGGGTCTCGACTATGTCGATATCTTCTATTCGCACCGCTTCGACCCGGATACGCCGCTGGAAGAGACCTGCGGCGCGCTCGACCATATCGTGCGCTCCGGCCGCGCGCTCTATGTCGGCATCTCGTCCTACAATTCGCAGCGCACCCGCGAAGCCGCCGCCATCCTCAAGGATCTCGGCACGCCGTGCCTGATCCACCAGCCGAGCTATTCCATGCTCAACCGCTGGGTCGAGGACGACAGGCTGCTCGACACGCTCGACGAGGTCGGCATGGGTTCGATCGTGTTCTCGCCGCTGGCGCAGGGCATGCTGACGACCAAGTATCTTGGCGGCATCCCTCAGGACAGCCGCGCGGCGCAGAACCACTTCCTCAAGAAGGACTTCATCCGCCCTCAGATCATCGACAACATCCGCAAGCTCAACGAGATCGCGGAACGTCGTGGCCAGACGCTGGCGCAGATGGCGATCGCCTGGGTGCTGCGCGGCGATCGCGTGACCTCCGCGCTGATCGGTGCCAGCCGCTCGTCGCAGATCGTCGACTGCGTCAAGGCGCTCGATAATCTGGAGTTCACCGCCGAGGAGCTGAAGGAGATCGATGGTTACGCCCGCGAGGCGGACATCAATCTCTGGGCGAAGTCGGCGGAACGCGAATAAGCTGATGCGCCCGGAACGATCTTCCGGGCGTTTTTCATATATGATGTGATGTACGTGCCGCAGAATGCGCGGCTGTGGGAGGAGACGTCACCATGATCCGCAATCCAATCCTGCCGGGTTTCAATCCGGACCCGTCGATCTGCCGTGTCGGCGAGGATTACTATATCGCGACCTCGACCTTCGAATGGTATCCTGGTGTGCAGATTCATCATTCGCGCGATCTGGTGAACTGGACGCTGGTGCGGCGGCCTCTGGAGCGGGCGTCGCAGCTCGACATGCGCGGCAATCCCGATAGCTGCGGCGTCTGGGCGCCCTGTCTCTCCTATGCCGACGGGCTGTTCTGGCTTGTCTATACCGACGTCAAGCGCTTCGACGGCAACTTCAAGGATGCGCATAATTACATCGTGACCTCGCCTGATATCGAGGGCGAATGGTCGGAGCCCATCTACGTGAACTCGTCGGGCTTCGACCCATCGCTGTTTCATGACGATGACGGCCGCAAGTGGTTCCTCAACATGCAGTGGAACCACCGCACCGAGAGCTTTGGCGGCGCGCCGAAGTCTCCGGCTTTCGACGGCATCCTGCTGCAGGAATGGGACGCTGAAACGAAATCGCTGAAGGGTCAGATCCGGAACATCTTCGCGGGCAGCTCGCTCGGGCTTGTCGAAGGGCCGCATCTCTTCAAGCGCAGCGGCTATTACTATCTGACGACGGCCGAGGGCGGCACAGGCTATGACCATGCGGTGACGATGGCGCGGTCGCGCGACATCGCCGGTCCCTACGAGATGCACCCGAACAAGCACCTCATCACCTCGAAGGATCATCCCGAAGCCATTCTGCAGCGGGCAGGGCACGGGCAGTATGTTGAGACCCCAGACGGCCAAGTCTATCACACCCATCTATGTGGCCGGCCGATGCCGCCGAAGCGGCGTTGCACGCTCGGCCGCGAAACCAGCCTGCAGAAATGCGTCTGGAAGGATGACGGCTGGCTCTATCTTGAGAATGGCACCACGGTGCCCGACGTCACCGTGCCGGGACTTGGCGGCGCTGTGCAGGCCGAGAAACCGATGCGCAGCGAGTACAGCTTTGAAGGCGGCTCGCTGCCTGATGATTTCCAGTGGCTGCGCACGCCGAAGCCGGAGCGGATCTTCAACCTCACGGAGCGGCCCGGTCATTTGAGGCTGATCGCCCGCGAGAGCATCGGCTCATGGTTCGAGCAGGCGCTGGTGGCGCGGCGGCAGGAGCATCACAGTTTCCGGGCCGAGACTGTCGTGGAATTCGATCCAGACACTTACCAGCAGGTGGCGGGGCTGACGCACTATTACAACAGGCACAAGTTCCATGCGGTCGCGGTGACGCTGCACGAGAAGCTCGGACGTTGCGTGACGATCCTGTCCTGCGACGGCGATTATCCGAACGGCCGGCTGAGCTTTCCCGCCGGCAGCGGCGAGGCGCTTCCCGCCGGCGGCCGCGTCCAGCTTTCCATGGAAATCCGCGATAACGACCTGCAGTTTTTCTGGCAGACAGAGGGCATGGGCGCGTGGCGGGCGATCGGGCCGGTGCTTGACGCCGGCGTGGTTTCAGACGAAGGCGGGCGCGGTGAGCATGGCTCGTTTACCGGCGCATTCGCGGGTATCTTTGCCTTCGATACGTCGGGGCGCGCGAAGACGGCCGATTTCGACTGGTTCAATTACGACGAGTTGTGAAAGGGAGCGACATCGCTCTTTCGCTGGGTAATGTCGCATTTGCTAATTTAATATATGCTTTTAAGTATGTGTTTTTATTACTGAAGTTTAATTTAACTTTCAGTTTCGGTTCATCATTTCAGGTCTAGGTTCGGGGCGTGTTCAACACGAGGAAACCCCAATGAAAAAGATGTTTGCCGTTCTTCTCTCCGCTTCTTTCTTGGCCGCGCCGCTGGTTGCCGCGACGGGTGCAAGCGCGCAGGAACATCATCGCCGCCCCGTTCACGTCGAGCGCGAGGTGCATGTCACAAAGTACAAGTGGAGCCGCGGTCATCGCATGAGCCCCGCCGAGCGCCGCAACATGCGCGAAGTGCGCGACTACCGCCGCTATCGCCTTGCGCCTCCGCCGCGCGGCTATCGCTGGGTGCAGGTCAACAACGACTATCTGATGATCAGCATTGCCAGCAATGTGATCTCTAACATCGTCGTCGGCCGCTGATCGGCCGATGTGATTTGTGCGGAAAGGGCGGCTTCGGCCGCCCTTTTTCATGCCTGCCTTTCGGGCGTATTGCGCGCCAGCCGCGCCGCCAATTTGCCGAGAACGCCGGTGCTAGGCTTGCGCTCTTCGGCCTCGGGTGGCGCTGCCAGCCCCTCGATCGGCGGCAGCGGGTCGCATTCCTCGCAGACGCATTGATATCTCCTGATCGCTTGCGCCTTCATGCGGCCTGGTCTCCCCAGCGGGCGAAGGGGTCGGGCATGTCGCGCCACTTGTCCGGCGTGAAGTCCTCGGCGCTGACAAGACATGCGTTGAGACGCTCGCGGATCCAGGATTCGTCCATCGGGTCGGCGCCGATGAAGACGATTTCCTGGCGGCGGTCGCCCCAGACAGGGTGCAGATAGGGTCCGATCGCGGTCATGAAGCGCGGATCGTCCGGCCAACGCTCCCTCGGCACTGCCGACCACCATGTACCCATGCGGCTGGTCCGCAGGATTGCGCCGGCCTGGCTGACTTCGCCGACATGATGCGGACGGGTGGCCAGCCAGAAGAAGCCCTTGGTGCGGACCACGCCCGGCCAGGCCGTGTCGAAAAAGCGCTGCAGTTTCGCCGGATCGAAGGGACGCTTCTCGCGATAGACGAAGGAGCGGATGCCGTATTCCTCGGTTTCCGGCACATGGTCGTTGAAGCCATGCATTTCCTTGTACCAGAGCGGATGGGTCTCGGCCTTGTGGATGTCGAACAGACCGGTTCCCAGCACCTCCTGCGGCCGAACCTTGCCGAAATCGGCCTCGATCAGCCGGGCATCCGGGTTCAGGCCGACGACGATCTGGCGGGCGGCCTGCAGCTGCTCGGCGGTCGCGGTGCCAACCTTGTTGAGGATCACGACGTCTGCGAATTCGATCTGCTCGACCAAGAGGTCGATCACCGTGCGATTGTCGCCATCGCCCGCCGTTTCTCCACGGTCGCCGAGGAAGTCGGTGGAGGCGTAGTCGGCGAGCAGGCCGGCGGCGTCGACGACGGTGACCATGGTGTCGAGTTCGGCGACATCGGACAGGCTCAGGCCGTCCTCGTCGCGGAACTCGAAGGTGGTGGCGACGGGCAGGGGCTCGGCGATACCAGTGGATTCGATCAGCAAGTAGTCGAAGCGATTCTGCTCGGCGAGCTGGCGAACCTCCTTCAGGAGGTCGTCGCGCAGCGTGCAGCAGATGCAGCCGTTGGTCATCTCGACCAAAGCCTCATCGGTGCGCGACAGGTTGGCGCCGCCATCGCGCACCAGTGCGGCGTCGATGTTGACTTCGCTCATGTCGTTGACGATGACGGCGACGCGCAGGCCGTCGCGGTTGGCCAGTATGTGGTTCAGAAGCGTCGTCTTGCCGGCGCCTAGGAAGCCGGAGAGGACGGTGACCGGCAGTTTCCTGTTCATTGTGATCTCCAGTTAATGTTATAATATTACATTGATTGATCTGAAAGAGGCGGACTGTGTGCCCGCCTTTTTCGATATGCGGTGTGGCCGGCCTCAGCTTTCGCGTGACAGGCAATCCTTGAGATTGTTGGCGATCCCGCGCATCAGCTTGAAATAGAGATCCGGGCCGGCATCGAGCGTTGCGGCTTCGGGATCGAGCACGCCGGCCTTGGCCTTGGTGCCCTCGAGCACGACATCGACGAGGCGCGGCTGGAACTGCGGTTCAGCGAAGACGCAGGTTGCGCCAAGGTCCGCCACCTTCTTGTGGATCTCGGCGATCCGCTCGGCGCCGGGGATGGTTTCCGGGCTGACGGTGATCGAGCCGGCGACGCGCACCTTGTACCGGTTTTCGAAATACTGGTAGGCGTCGTGGAAGACGATGAAGGGCTTGTCCTTGACCGGTGACACGATGCTGGAAATTTCCTTGTCGAGCGCGTCGAGCTTGGCGTTCAGCGCCTGGGCATTGGCCTGGTAGGCAAGGGCGTTGGCGGGGTCGGCGGCCACCAGCGTCGTGGTGATCTCGGCGGCCATGGCTTTGGCGTTTTCGGGGTCGAGCCAGAGGTGGGTGTCGAAGGCGCCGTGGCCGTGGTCATGGTCGTGATCGTCATGCGCCACAGCGGCGTGATCGTGATCGTGATCGTGACCGGCCGCTTCCTTGGCGTGATCGTGGCCTGCCTCGTGCGCATCGCCATCATGGTCGTCATGGTCATGGGCTTCGAAGGCGCCGCCCTCGCGGAACTTTAGCTTGGTCAGGCCGGGCGCCTTGTCGAGCTCGGCGACGCTGGCATCCTCTCCGAGCGCTTCCAGCGGCTTTTCCAGAAAGGCTTCCATGCCCGGGCCGACCCAGAAGACCACCTTGGCGTCCTGCAGCGCCTTGGCGTTGGAGGGCTTCATCGAATAGGTGTGCGGGGAAGCGGCGCCATCGACGATCAGCTCCGGCGTGCCGACGCCCTGCATGATGGCGGAGACCAGCGAGTGCACCGGCTTGATCGAGGTGACGACGACGGGCGCGTCGGCGCCGTGGGCCGTGCCGGCAAGGAGGAGGGCCGGGAGTGCGAGGCCTTGTAGCGCCAGGGAAAGGCCGGTCGCGAGTTTCATGTGCATGCTCCGCTTGAATTGCATAGGTAATGTTATTACATCAATTGCGTTATGCTATAACGTGTGCGATAGCAGGGCGCAACAGCACTTTCGGAAAAATGATGCCATTACCCGCAAATTCCGAGGCGAGGCCGCTCGTTTCGCTTTCCAATGTCGGCGTCCGCAGAAACGGCCGCTGGCTGGTTCGCGGCGTCGATTTTTCCGTCTCGCGCGGCGAGATCGTGACGCTGATCGGCCCCAATGGCTCGGGCAAGTCGACCACCGTGAAGACCGCGATCGGGGTGATGAAGGCCGACGAGGGCAAGGTGACGCGCGCCTCCGGTCTCAAGGTCGGCTATGTCCCGCAGAAGCTCGCCATCGACTGGACGTTGCCGCTGACGGTGCGCCGGCTGATGACGCTGACGGGGCCGCTTTCGGCAAGCGACATGAACGAGGCGCTCGATGCTGTCGGGCTTTCCCACATGCGCGATGCCGAGGTGCAGCATCTCTCCGGCGGCGAATTCCAGCGGGCGCTGATGGCGCGCGCCATTGCCCGCAAGCCCGGTCTGCTGGTGCTCGACGAGCCGGTGCAGGGCGTCGATTTTTCCGGCGAGATTGCCATCTACGAGCTGATCAAGACGATCCGCAACAGGACTGGATGCGGCATCCTGCTGATTTCGCACGACCTGCATGTGGTGATGGCGGCGACCGATACCGTGATCTGCCTCAACGGCCATGTCTGCTGCCGGGGTACGCCGCAGGCGGTGACGCAGAGCGCCGAATATGTGCGCCTGTTCGGCAGCCGCGCGGCGCAGTCGCTTGCTGTCTACAGTCACGATCACGATCATACGCATCTCCCCGATGGCCGCGTTCTGCATGCGGATGGCTCGGTGACGGACCATTGCCATCCTGAGGATGGTCATCACCATGGCCATGATCACGCCGGCCACGACCATGCGCCCCATGATCATTCCGGGCACTCTCATGATCATGCGCATCATGACCACGGGCATGCTGGCCATGACCACGCCCACCATCATACGGCCGATGACGGGCACGGGCACAAGCATCCGGCGGGAGAGCGCCATGTTTGACGATTTCTTCGTCCGCGCCATCATCGCCGGCGTCGGCCTGGCGCTGACCACGGGGCCGCTCGGCTGCTTCATCATCTGGCGGCGCATGGCCTATTTCGGCGACACGATCTCGCATTCGGCGCTGCTCGGCGTGGCGCTGTCGCTGCTTATGCAGTTCAACCTGACGCTATCAGTCTTCGTGGTCGCGGCTGCCGTCTCGATCCTGCTGCTCTTGCTGCAGAAGCGGCAGGCTCTCTCGGCCGATGCGCTGCTCGGCATTCTCTCGCATGCGACGCTGGCGATCGGGCTTGTCATGGTCGCCTTCATGACGTGGGTGCGCATCGACCTCATCGCCTTCCTGTTTGGCGATATCCTTGCCGTCTCCAAGGCCGATATCGCCTTCATCTGGGGCGGCGGCATTCTGGTCCTCGGCGCGATCGCCTGGCTGTGGCGGCCGCTGCTTGCCTCGACCGTCAATCCCGAACTTGCCGAGGCTGAAGGCTTGAAGCCGGAGCGGGCGCGGCTGTTCTTCATGCTGCTGATGGCCGTCGTCATCGCGATCGCCATGAAGATCGTCGGCATCATGCTGATCACCTCGCTGCTGATCATTCCGGCCGCTGCTGCCCGGCGCTTCTCGTCGACGCCCGAGATCATGGCGGTGCTCGCCTCGCTGATCGGGGCGGTTGCCGTCGTCGGCGGGCTGTTCGGCTCGCTCACCTACGACACGCCGTCGGGCCCGTCGATCGTGGTCGCGGCTCTCATTCTCTTCATTCTCAGCCTGCTGCCCAAATTCGGGCGGGGCCAGGCCGCCACGGAAGGACAAGGCTCATGAGCGCACCCGCACTGACCAAGAACCAGGCGCTTGTCTTCGACGTTCTCGAAAAGGCCGACGGCCCGCTCAGCGCCTATACGATCCTCGACAAGCTGCGCGACCACGGCTTTCGCGCGCCGCTGCAGGTCTACCGGGCGCTGGAGAAGCTGCTCGAATATGGCGTCGTGCACCGGCTCGAGAGCATCAACTCCTTCGTCGCCTGCGCGCATCCCGGCGAGAATTGCCACAGCCACGGCATCGTCGCCTTCGCCATCTGCGAGAGCTGCGGCCAGGTGATGGAATTCCACGACCACGAGGTCGACCATCGCCTGATGGACTGGACGCGCGGCAAGAAGTTCAAGGCCGAGAAGACGACGATCGAGATCCGCGGGCTTTGCGAGGCCTGCGCGGCGTAACTAGTCGAGCCGCTTCAGATCTCGGGCGAAACGCTGCCAGTTCCCAACGTATTTCTCCGCCGAGCGCTTGAGGCCTTCGATCGCCTTGTCGTCGAGGGTGCGGATGGCGCGGGCGGGGGAGCCGACGATGAGGGAATTGTCGGGGAATTCCTTGCCTTCCGTCACCAGCGCATTGGCGCCGACGAGGCAGTTGTTGCCGATTTTCGCGCCGTTCAGTACCGTGGCGCCCATGCCAACAAGCGAATTGTTTCCGATCGAACAGCCATGGACAATCGCATGATGACCGATGGTGCAACCTTCGCCGATCGTGACGGGATAACCGGGATCGGTGTGGAGGATGGCGCCTTCCTGGATATTGGTCGCCGCGCCGACCGTGATCGGCTCGTTGTCTCCACGCAGCACCGCGCCGAACCAGACGCCGACGTCACCGCCAAGCGTAACCTTGCCGATCACATGCGCATCGGGCGCGATCCAGTATGTGCCTGACGGCGGCAGATCCGGTTCGTGGCCCGAGAGCGCATAGATCGGCATGGTCATTCCTCCTTAGGCGACGTCGATGGACAGCTTGGCGACACCGTCGATGCCGCAATCGATATGGTCGCCACGCTTCACCGCACCGACGCCGGCAGGGGTGCCAGTCATGATCACGTCGCCGGGGGCGAGCTCGAACAGCTTGGAGAGTTCGGCGATGATTTCGGGCACCTTCCAGATCATCTGGTTGAGATCGCCATCCTGCACGCGCTTACCGTTGAGATCGAGCCAGACGCGGCCGGCATCGGGGTGGCCAAGCTTTGCGGCCGGGACGATCGCCGAGACCGGAGCGGAATGTTCGAAGGCTTTCGCCAGTTCCCACGGGCGGCCGAGCTTCTTGGCGTCGGCCTGCAGGTCGCGGCGGGTGAAATCGATGCCGACGGCATAGCCGTAGACGCAATCGAGCGCATTCTCGAGCGCGATATCCTTGCCGCCCGATTTCAGCGCCAGCACGCATTCGACCTCGAAATGGACGTCGTTCGACAGCGGCGGGTAGGGGAAGTCCTTGCCGTCTGCGAGAAGATTGTCGGCGTTCTTCTGGAAGAAGAAGGGCGGCTCACGGCTCGGATCATGGCCCATCTCGATGGCATGGTCGGCATAGTTGCGACCGACGCAATAGACGCGACGCACCGGAAAGCGATCGGTGGTGCCTTCGACGGGGATGAGGACGGGCGCGGGAAGGGGAATGACGGTGCCTGCGGCCGTGGCGGAAGAGGAGAGGGACATGGGACGGGGATGCTCTTGCTGTTTTCGTGAGTCCGATCATCTTAGCCGCAAAAGCGACGCGGGGGAAAGCGTGGAAGGCGGTGCTGCGGTACGCGCGTTCCGGCATTGCTGCCCTGCGCGGGGAAACTGGCGTTTTCGCGCGCTTTGCGCTATGAGCGCGGCATGACACCATCGCATTTCTACAAACAGGCGCTCGAAACGAAGCGGCCGGTCTTCGCGGTCGCGCCGATGATCGACTGGACCGATAGGCATTGCCGTTACTTCCACCGGCAGATCAGCCGCAACGCGCTGCTCTACACGGAAATGGTCGTGGCCGACGCGATCATCCATGGGCCGCGCGAGCGGTTGCTGTCCTTCGATGCCGCCGAGCATCCGGTGGCGTTGCAGCTTGGCGGGTCCGATCCGGAGAAGCTGGTGAAGGCGCTGGAGATCGCGGCGCCTTACGGCTACGACGAGATCAACCTCAATGTCGGCTGCCCTTCGGACCGGGTGCAATCGGGCACCTTCGGGGCCTGCCTGATGCTGACGCCCGATATCGTGGCGGATTGCATCCGGGCGATGAAGAAGGTGTCCTCGGTGCCTGTCACCGTGAAGTGCCGGATCGGGGTGGACGAGCAGGAGCCGGAGAAGGCGCTGCCCGATCTTCTCGACCGGGTGCTCGACGCCGGCGCCGACGCGATCTGGATCCATGCTCGCAAGGCCTGGCTGAAGGGCTTGTCGCCGAAGGAAAACCGCGAGATCCCGCCGCTTGACTACGACATCGTCTACCGCACCAAGCAGGCGCGGCCGGATGTGTTCATCGGCATCAATGGCGGCATCCAGACGCTGGATCAGGCGGATGAGCATCTGCGGCATGTCGACGGCGTCATGCTCGGGCGGGCGGCCTATCAGAATGCCGGTGTGCTTGCCGATGTCGACCATCGTTTCTTCGGGGCGGAGGCGGAAGCCTTCGACTGGGAGCTTCTGCGCGACCGGATGATGGATTACGCGGCGCGGCATATCGCCGATGGCGGCCGGCTGCAGCAGGTGGCGCGGCATATGGTGGGGCTGTTCACCGGCCTGCCGGGCGCGCGGCGCTATCGGCAGATATTGTCGACCGACGCGGTGAAGGCCGGGGCCGGGCCGGAGGTGATCGCGGCGGCTTTCGCGGCGGTGGATTTTTCCGGTGTGACGGAGGATGCGGTTAGCGCTTGAGGGGGTAGGCACGACGTCTCCACGGCACACCCAAACCCCACGCCGCCCGAAAGCCCGTGTCTCCACCATGCAAACTTCACTCGGCATGCACTTCACTCGGACGGGGCGCTGGAAATCACCTCGATTGAGTAAGTAGAATATGGCGCTTCCCAGCGCCCCGTTCGGCGGTTTATGCCCGCAACTCCGGTCTCTCTGCCTTCTCGCCCAACTTCGCGACGAGACCATGTGTGCCTCACAGGCACGTCCGGGCTCAACTCGGGCCCATCTTGCGACGGAACCCGCCGTCACCGGAGGGAGGCCATTTTCTGCGAACCCCGGATGAGAGAGCTTGCGTCCTCCTCAAACACCCAGCGCCGATCCCGCCTCGCCGGCACGCCTGCCGGGGTATCCGATGACGGGACATGTGCATTTTAGAGTGCTGTCTATCGAACGGGGAAAATTGTGGTTGTGATTTTTCGTGAATCGCTGATGTGCAACCTACATCATGCCGACAGAGCGGCGGTCACGCCGCCGCCCTTGACCGACACCCCCCTACAAACTCCGACAAAACGCCAAAGACGGCATGAAGAAATACTCCCCACCCTTCATCGTCACCGCCTGCGGTGTCGCGGTCGTGGTTGCGGTGGTCGTTCCGCCCCATTCGACCGGACAGTGGATGTCGGGGCGCGGGTTGGGGCTTTGGCCGATCACGAGGTCTAGGCCCGGAGCGCCGGCGCCCGGGGGGACGCGGGGGAAGCCGGGGTTGTTGGCCCAGGTCGATTGCGCGAACTCGAACTGCTCGGCGATGTCGGCGTTGAATGCCATGAACAGCAGGCCGACATCCTTGCTCGGCTTGTTTTCGATGCGGCCGTCATTGGGCTGGTCGGTGCGCACGCCATAGGTCTGGCCGCGCCGCGCCATGATGTGCAGGCGTTCGCCGTCGACGGGCTCGAAGCCGCCGGAGCCGCGCGGGTTGACCTTGCGTATATGGGCGAAGAACGGACACTTGGCGCCGTTGGGATCGCTGTCATAGTCGAAGTCGTTGGGCACCGGGTGGTGATTGCCGTCCGCGAACTGGGTGGCGAGCGGCGTGCCGTCCTCGAAGCGGCCGACCAGCATGGCGCCCGCCCGTTCCGCATCGTCGCCCTTCAGGTGCAGCCGCTTGGCCAGGGCCTTTTCCTGCTTCTTGAACTGCTTGACGTTCTGCTCGAGTTTGCGGAACACGAAGTAGCTGCCGAAGTGCCTGGCCGGATCGGGGGCGGCGGTATCGGGCACGATGACGCGGTTCAGCGCGAAGGCGGGGTCCCAGTTGGTGGCGCCGTCGGCCGTCAGGCGCTCATCATCGATATCCTCGGTCAGGAACAGCGGTTGGCTGCGGCCGTCGACATAGCCGAAGTGCTCGATGCCGTCGCCATTGCTGTTGTGCAGGCCGTGGCCCTTTTCCTCGCCGAGAATATGGACGCCGTGGCACGCCTGGATCAGGTGGCGCACCGCCGTCAGCGCCTTGTTGCGCGGGCCGGACATCTGGTCGCCGACCAAGATGACGGCGTGGATCACGTCGCGGAAATGCGGTTCCCAGGTCGCTGGCGCCGGGTCGTTCAGGCCGGCGTTCTTCATGCCGGAGCGGAACGAGGCGTCCGGCGGGATTTTCGGGGCGGGGATCTGCAGCGCCGTGTAGCCATCGCCGGTGAGGCCGACGCTGACATAGGGCGTGCCCTTGTTGCCCGTCGCCTTGAAGGCCTTGACCTCCTGCAGGTGGGTCTTTGCCGATTTCAAGAGCGGTGTGCCTGTCGGTGGCTGCGACAGCGCCTTCAATAGCGCGCGGCCGCCGGCGGGGTCGGAGAATTTCAGGAACAGGATGGTCAGGAATTCGCGGGTGTGGGCCTTGACGATATTCGGTTGAAGTTCGTCGAGCATCACGGCGGCGTCTCCCGCAGCGCTCTCCCATGAAAGCGGTTGGGTCAGATCGAAAGGCATGGCTCCTCCTCCTCGGGGCTGGTCGGCCTAGGATGTGTTCATGCGCATGGCTGGAACTGCTCAGACCGACGGTTGATCTGCTGTTGTCTTGCTCAGGTCTAAAATCATCGATTTTTCGCAAGCGGTATCATCGCCGCCAGAGACTGGCGGGCGCATTGCCGGTATGGATGCAATCTATCTGTGCTTGCTTTTTATGGTTGCATATGCAACCTGACATTTATATCTCACATTTTGCTAATAATCGCAATAGCTATTTAGAAGCAGGTACTTGGCCGGAATTCTTGCGCCAGAATGAAACGCTCGCCCTTTGGTGGTCGCTTCTCAAACGGTTGCGTGTGGCGACGATAGGGCCACCCATAAACACAGCGCGATCACGACAAACGTGATGGAACAAGGGCAGCGTTGCTGACGTTTCGAAAGCGCTGCCTGTCACAGCTCCACCCCGCCCATGTCAGGGCGATCCCTCTCTTCGACGGCATCCGGATTTGCCCCGCTTCGCCGCCGCTTTCGGACGGAGGATCCGTTATGTCCGCATTGGAAAGCCTGCGCCGGCTGACGCCGCAGCAGCGCAATACCGTTATCGCCAGCTATCTCGGCTGGACGCTCGATGCCTTCGATTTCTTCATACTCGTTTTCGTTCTCAAATATATCGCCACAGAGTTCAAAACCGACGTTCCCGCCGTCTCGGTGGCAATCCTCTTGACGCTCGCCATGCGGCCGGTCGGTGCGCTGCTGTTCGGGCTGGCGTCGGATAAATACGGGCGGCGGATCACGCTGATGGTCAACGTGCTGCTCTATTCGATCTTCGAATTCCTCACCGGCTTCTCCACCGGGCTCACCATGTTCATCGTGCTGCGCGCGCTCTATGGCATCGCCATGGGCGGCGAGTGGGGTGTCGGTGCGTCGCTGGTGATGGAGACCGTGCCGGAGGAGAGCCGCGGCATCGTCTCCGGCATTCTGCAGGCCGGCTATCCCTCGGGCTATCTCCTGGCGTCGATCGTGTTCTTCCTGCTCTTTCCCATCATCGGCTGGCGCGGCATGTTCTTCGTCGGTGCCGCACCGGCGCTCTTGGTGCTTTATATCCGCCGCAGCGTCGAGGAGAGCCCGGCTTTCCTGAAGCAGCAGGAGCGGGGACGCCGGCCGTTCCTGACGGTGCTGAGAGAAAACATCCCGCTGTTCATCTGGTCGGTGCTGTTGATGACGGCGTTCAATTTCTTCAGCCACGGCACACAGGATCTCTATCCGACCTTCCTCGAGACGCAGCGCAACTACGACAGCTACACCACGGGTGCGATCGCCATCGTCTACAATATCGGCGCGATCTGCGGCGGGCTGTTCTTCGGGGCGCTGTCGCAGCGGATCGGCCGTAAGAAGGCGATCGTCATTGCCGCGCTGATCGCGGTGCCGGTGGCGCCGCTGTGGGTTTATGCGCCGGGTCCGGTGCTGCTTGCGATCGGCGCCTTCCTGATGCAGTTCTTCGTGCAGGGTGCCTGGGGCATCGTGCCCGTGCATCTCAACGAGCTTTCGCCGGATGAGGTCCGCAGCACGTTTCCGGGGTTTGCCTACCAGCTCGGCAATCTGCTGGCATCGGGCAATGCCACGATCCAGTCCGGCCTCGCGGCTCACTGGAATGGCGATTACGCCTATGCGCTTTTGATCGTCGCCGGCATCGTGGCTGTTGCCGTGGCCGTGCTGGCGGCGTTCGGCTACGAGAAAAAAGATGTGCGCTTCGGCTCGGAGGATGCCGGAGAGCCGCACCGCGCCCTGCGCGCGTGAGCGGCAAGCGGCGGCCTCCGGCAATCTGGGGCTGCCCCTTGCACCCGTATCGATCGATATGTGGTCTACCGCAGGTAGGCTTTTGTTAACGTTGAGTGGCTAGCGCTTTTCATCGAGGCGGTGTTTGCGCACCGGGCCTCGTCATCATCGTTCGATGGGTGCCGCAGTGAATTTTGCCTTTATGCTTCCGGTCATGATGTTGACCTTCGGCTGCACCTTCCTCGTCGTTTCAAGGTTCGGATCGCGCGAAGCAGGCTTGTGGGCAGCGGGTTTTCTCTCCGCTGCCGTCGCCTTCTCGGTACCGATGTTTTTCTCCTGGCTGCCGATCCCCGTTCAGGCGCTCAGCGCCGACGCGCTCTTTCTCTCCGCCTTCTATTTCTACAGCGGCGCTATCCTGAAGCGCTTTCGCCGGCCGTCGCGTATCGTTTTGCGTTTGGGCGTTTGCGTCGTGGCCTACGCAGCGCTCGCCTATTCGGTACTCGTGCTCGAAAGCCTGCCCGCCGAACTCCTCATCAGCGATATCGCCTGCTCGGCCTTGCTGATCTTCGCGATCGGCTCCTCCTTGCGCAGCACGCGCAGGGCGATCGACCGCATTCTGCTCGGCGTCGCCTCGCTGATCGTGCTCGAAGCGATCGTCCGCAATGCCATCCTGCTGGTGATATTCTCGCCTGGGGGCGACTTGGAGAGCTTCGGCACCTCCACTTACGCGTTCGTCATGCAGGCGGGCGCTTCCGTCATCGCGCTGCTCTTTGCGCTTTCGGCGCTGGCTGCGACGACGCTCGACACGATCGAGCGCTACCGCGATGCGGCCGAGAGCGATTCGCTAACTGGACTGCTGAACCGGCGTGGCTTCGAGGAAGCGGTGAGGCGGTTGAAGGCGCGGGGCGCGCTGAAGGGCGCGATACTTCTGTGCGATATCGACCACTTCAAGCGGATCAACGACACATTTGGCCACGCCGCCGGCGACAGCGTGATCGCGGGTCTCGCGGAACTATTGAAAGCGCGCCTGCCTGAGGGAGCCTTTGCCGCGCGTTTCGGCGGCGAGGAATTCGTAGCGTTTCTGCCGGGCGCGGAGCTCGCCGATGGCGGCAAGGTCGCGAATGCGATCCGGCTCGCCTTCTCGGCGGCCGGACAACCTGATGTCGAGAGTGTCGGCAAGATCACGGCGAGCTTCGGCGTTGCCTGCGTGGCATCAAGCGACGCGTCGCTGACCGAAACGATCGGCCGCGCGGACGCAGCCCTTTACGCGGCGAAGGATGCCGGGCGCAACCGGGTGATGCTGGAAGGCACGCCGGCGCGGGAAGCGCCTGCCATTCATGTGGCGTCCTAGGCTCGCGTTAGCTTCGGTTCGGCGTTGAGCTTTGTCGCTGCGCGCGGCGCGATTGCCTCGCGGCCGAGCATGAACAGCGCCAGCGCGAAGAGCGCGACGCCGCCGTGTACCCAATAGGCGAGGCCATATCCGCCCCGGTCGGTCAGCCATCCAGCGACCACGTTGCTCAGCGATGCGCCGATGCCCTGTACGGTCATCACCGCGCCAAGGCCGACGTTGAAGCGGCCGGTGCCGGCGAGGATGCGTTCGGCCGCGATGGGCGTCGCGATGCCGATCAGGCCGGCGCCGACTCCATCGAGAAACTGCACGGGATAGATCGAGCCGAAGCTCGGCACGCTGCCGGCGATCGCGCCGCGCAGGGGTAGCGCGCAGAGCGCGATGACGAAGACCGATGCCAGGCCGAAGCGTCTGATGAGGAAAGGTGCGAGCAACGCCATGGCGATCATCGACAGCTGCGACACGCCGGTGACGATCGCAGTGGTGCGAAAGGGCGTGCCGAGCTGGATGGAGAAGTTCTGGGCGATCAGCCGGCTCATCGGCGCGTTTCCGAAGTGGAAGACCAGCAAGGTCAGCGCCAGCAGCACGAGACCACGCGAATTCGCCAGCACCGAATAGCCGGAAGGGCTGGCTGTTGCGGCCGATCCATCGTCCGGGTGGTTGGCTAGGTCCTTGTCCTTGGTAAGGCCGCGGGCGACGTCGTTGTCGATATCCTCAGGGCGGATCGCCAGCGTCGCGACGATCGCGGCGAGCGCGGTGATGAGCATAAGGCCGATCACGCCGTTCAGCCCCCAGACTATGGTGGCGGCGTAGACGCAGGCGAGCGAGAAGACGTTTCCGGCATGGTTCCAGAATTCGTTGCGGGCGACCTGTTGGGAGAAGGCGCTTTCGCCGACGAGGCCGAGTGTCAGTCCCATCAGCGCCGGGCCGATCACCGCGCCGACGATCGCGGTCATCGACTGGCCGCCGAAAACCGAGGCATTGCCCGGACTGGCAAGCGTCCAGAGTGCGGCTGCCGTGACCAGCATAACCGGGATGATGATCAGCAGGCGCTTGTGCGGCGAGGCATCGACAAGGGCTCCGAACAGGGGCGTGGCGATCAGACCGAGAATACCGCCAAGGGTTGCCACGATACCTAACGTCATCGGGGTCCAGCCGTGCGTTGCAAGGAAGCCATCGAGAAAGGGGCCAAGGCCGTCGCGGGCATCGGCGAGGAAGAAATTCAGAACCGCCAGCGCCACCAGCGAGCGACCGGACAGACCACTGTTCGAAACTGAGTTCACGCCATGTCTCCGCCAAAGGGCCTGTTGACCCGCGATTGCCAGAGACATCATTCGGGCTGCCTGGCTTCCGGTGCTGCCTCAAACGGCCGGTCCGGTGAAATGTTCCGGTTCGCGTGACGTTCTGATGCCTCGGAGACGATATATTTCGCGGAGGCTCCCCGACCTCTTGAAGCCTTTTCGTTCAGCGGTACATGCTGCCGCCAGCTTCAACTCTCGGGAATCACACATGCCCTTTGCCCTCAGCCCCGCGGCCATCTGGCCGATCGTCATGCTGCTTGCCTCCAACGTCTTCATGACATTCGCCTGGTACGGGCATCTCAAGCACAAGGGGACGGCGATTTTCGTCGCCATCATCGTCAGCTGGGCGATCGCCTTCTTCGAATACTGCCTGGCGGTGCCGGCCAATCGTATCGGCTCGGCGGTTTATTCGACGGCGCAGCTGAAGACCATGCAGGAGGTGATCACGCTTCTGGTGTTCTCCGGCTTCTCGGTGTTCTGGCTGGGCGAGAGCCTGACCTGGAACCATGCGATCGGATTTGCGCTGATCGCGGTCGGAGCGTCCTTCATCTTCCGTGGATGATTGCGATCCTGCCTGATGGGACCGGGTAAGTCCTTGAATTACAAATTGTCCATGTCACGTCTCTGCCTCAATTTCCGACGGTTTTGACCCCAGCCTGTCACCATCCAGGGATATGGAGGTGACAGGTCATGAGTCTTTCCTTTCCGACGATGGCGGCGATCCGCTTCGGCTACGGTTTTCGGCCGGGCGAGGTGGCGGCGCAGAACAAGGACGACCTGTTGAAACAGGTGAACGCGGATGCGCGGGCACCGGTCGCGTTTCCCGTCGGCGGTATCGAGCAACGGCATCAGGTGATCGCCGACCTGCAGGCCAATCTGCGCGATCTCAGGCAAAGCGGCGACGATGACCAGACGCGTCGCGAGCGGCGCAAGGTTCTGCAGAAGCAGGCGCAGCGCACGTTCCAGCAGGATGCGAATGCGCGGCTGCTGCAGGCGGTGATGTCGCCGAACGGTTTCCAGGAGCGGCTTTCTACCTTCTGGACCAATCATTTTTCCACCAGCGCCAACAAGAGCCTGCCGATGCGGCTGCTCGTGCCGCTCTACGAGGCCGAAGCGATCCGGCCGCGTATCGGCGGGCGCTTCGCCGATCTGTTGCGCAGCGCGACCGAGCATCCGGCGATGCTGATCTATCTCGATCAGGCGGAGTCGCTCGGGCCGGATTCCAAGGGCGGCATGCGGCAGAAGAAGGGGCTTAACGAAAACCTCGGGCGCGAATTGCTGGAACTGCACACGCTTGGGGCCGGCAGCGGCTATACGCAGGCCGATGTGCGGGCCGCGGCCATGGTTTTGACCGGGCTGACGATCGACCGGCAGGAGATGGACATGGCGTTTCGCCCCAACATCGCCGAGCCCGGTCGTCACGAGGTTCTCGGCGTCAGCTATGGTGGCGACAGGCGGCGGCCGGGCGACTATCTCGCCATGCTCGACGATCTTGCCGCCAATCCGAAGACGGCCGCGCATATCTGTCGCAAGCTGGCGGTGCATTTCGTTTCCGATCAGCCGGATGACGGGCTGATCGCCGCGATGACCGGTGCGTGGAAGAAGACCGACGGCGATCTCAGGGCCGTCTATGGCGCCATGCTCGACCATCCCGCCGCCTGGGCGAACGAGGGCGCGAAGGCGCGCCAGCCATTCGATTTCGTCGTTGCCGGTCTCAGGGCGCTGAATGCAGGCTCTGGCGATGGCACCGTTGTCGCCTTTCTCAAGGACAACCAGCAGGATGACGACGCTCAGTCTATGGGCGCGCAGGGGGCCATGGCTCCGGGCGCTCCTGATATGGGCGGTGCGATGAATGGTGGCGCCAAAGACGATATGAAGGGCGGAGACACCGCTGCTGGCGGCGTGCCGTCGATGATCGATCCCGGCGACGAGGACAGGGTGAAGCGCCGCAAGGCGATGCAGACGGCAAGGGCGCTCGGGCAGGGCGCGCTGAGGCGCATGGGGCAACCGATCTGGTTGCCGCCGAGCCCTGCTGGCTTCGAGGAGAGTTTCTCGGCCTGGATCACGGCCAGCCAACTTGCCGAGCGGCTCGGCTGGGCGCGGCGGGCGACCGCGCAGTTCGGGCATGGGCTCGATCCCCGTGAATTCCTGAAGGCAACGCTTGGCGATGCCGCGCGCGACGACACGATCCGCGTCGTCAGCCAGGCACCCAACAAGACAACCGGCCTGATGCTTGCGCTTGCGTCGCCCGAGTTCAACCGTCGATAGGAGCTTTGAAATGACCGATTTCACGCTATCGCGCCGCGGCTTCCTTGCTTCCGCCTGCTGCCTCGCGGCGGCCCCGATCCTCACCCCCGTCACCTTCGCGTCGATGCCGGGAGACAAGCGCTTCGTCACCATCGTGCTGCGCGGGGCGATGGACGGGCTGGCGCTGGTGCAGCCTTATGGCGATGCCGGTTTTGCCGCGTTCCGGCCGACGCTGGCGCTGACGCCGGAGACTGGGCTCATCGATCTCGACGGGCATTTCGGCCTCCATCCTTCGGCAGCCGATCTCATGCCCCTGTGGCGAAGCCGCGAGCTCGCCTTCGTGCACGCGGTGTCGACGCCCTATCGCGACCAGCGCAGCCATTTCGACGGCCAGGACATGCTGGAATCGGGCGGCGAGCATGTCTCGGAAGAAAAGACCGGGTGGTTGAACCGGGCGCTTGCCGTCATCCCGCGATCGGATGCGCGCAAGGCGATCGACGTCAACACCTCGACGGAGCTTATCCTGACCGGGCCCAACAACGTCGATGTCTGGGCGTCGGATTCCAATCTCGGCCCGGCCCGCGACGAGACGCAGTTCCTTCAGCGGCTTTATGCCGGCGACCCTGCTTTCGCGAAGGCCATGGAGGAGGCGACCCGCGCCAACAGCGCGTCCATGGTCGCCGAGCCCGGAGGGCCGCGCGGGCAGAAGGTGGCGGATGTGGCGGCCCTTGCCGGCAACATGCTGAAGGGCGATTACAGGATCGCCAGCTTCTCGATCACCGGCTGGGACACGCATGTCGGCCAGATCGGACAGTTCAAGCGTCCGGTGCAAGATCTGACGGATGCCATCACCACGCTGAAGTCGACGCTGGGGCCGGATATCTGGGCGAAGACCGTGGTGCTCGCGATGACCGAATTCGGCCGGACGGTTCGGGAGAATGGATCCGGAGGGACCGACCATGGCACGGGCGGCTGTGCCGTGCTGGCGGGTGGCGCGATCAATGGCGGTCGCATCCTCGGCCGCTGGCCGGGGCTTGGCGATCAGCAGCTGCTCGATCAGCGCGATCTGGCGCCGACCGCGGATGTGCGGGAGATCGCCGCCGCCATGCTCTATCGGCAGTTCGATGTGAGTATGGATGATCTCACGGCCAAGATATTTCCGGGTGTCAGCTTCGACAAGGGATCGCAGTTCCTGCGGGCGTGAGCCGGCTGACGGGTTTCGCCGGGCTCAACGCTCGACGAAGGCGCGCAGGCGTTCTAGTGCGTCATCCCACTGCCTGGAGACGCCGTCGAGATAGGCGCGCATGATATCGATGCGATCACGGCGGAAACTGTAATGGCTTTCGCGGCCGACCTTCATGCTTTCGACGAGGCCGGCTTTTTCAAGGACAGTCAGGTGCTTGGTGATCGCCTGGCGTGTCAGCTCGGTGCCGCCGGAGAGTCCGGCGATCGAGGACGGATGGCCGTCGCTTAGTGCGGCCAGCAGGGATAGGCGGGTGGGGTCGCCGAGGGCCGCGAAAAGTGCGGCGGCGTCTCGGCCGGCCGTGGTGGCGCCAGGGTTCGACATTTGCTCAGCGTTCGACATGGGCCTTGATGTTCTTGATCTGCTCGGCCCATCCGCCGTCGTTCATGCGGAAGGCCTCAGCGCGGCGGTATTCGGGCACCTTGTCGAAGCCGGACTCGGTGATGGTCAGCCGGGTGCCCTTCGATATCGGCTCAAGACGGAACTCGACCAGCGTCGGGATTTCGGCGGAATAGTCTCTATCGGGATCGACCGCATAGGGGAGCCAGGTGAACGAAAACAGCGTTGGTTCCTCGATGCGCTTGATGGTGACCGTCCAGCGGAGATGCTCGTAGCCGGGATAGAGGATCTTGCCCGTGGCTTCCTCGCCGGCGACGAAGGGCGCGTCGATCTTGACGCGGAACCATTCGCCGAATTCACGGTAATCGCTGATGGCCTGCCAGACGCGGGCAACCGGGGCATTGAGTTCAATGGTCTTTTCGATGCGATCGGACATATTGGCAACCTCCTGGTTGCCTTTTTATCGCTCGGTTCGTTGAGAAAGGCAACCGAAAAGTTGCCCTTCTCTTGTTTCAGGCTATTCGGCCGGAACCTGCTTGGGCTGGCCGTTCTCGTCGAGCGCCACCATGATGAAGGTGCCGGCGGTGACTTTTTCCATCTTGTTGTAGCGGGCCCGGGTCGCCCAGGCCTCGATACAGAGCGTGATAGAGGTGCGGCCGACGCGCTCGATCTCGGTGTAGATGGACAGCGTGTCGCCGATCTTGACGGGCAGAGCGAAGGCCATCTCCTTGACGGCGGCGGTCACGACACGCGCCTTGGCGCGCTCGGCGGCCGAGATGCCGGATGCAAGGTCCATCTGCGCCATGACCCATCCGCCGAAAATGTCACCGGCCGGGTTGGCATCGGCGGGCATCGCCATGGTCCTCAGGGTCAGCGTGCCTTTCGGCTTGGGGTCTTCGGTCATTGGCGCTCCTTTTGAAGGCGGATTTTCAGGTCGATTCCTGCGGACCCTAGCGTATCGGCCGAAAAACCGAAATCGGAGCGTTCAGACAAAAGTGTCGCGCCCTTGCGACCACCCGTCTCTTTGAACTTCGCAATCGGCATTCGATCGCCGTCAGCGAGCAATCCTGCTGATCTCGCTTGAGTTTTCGCCCTCCGGTAGTAAGGTCGCGGCGGGACATTGAAAATGGGGGCTTTCGATGCGGCTTTTGGCGATGGGTGTGGCGACCGTGAGCCTTGCGCTGTTTTCCGCTCTCTCATTTATGCCTGGAAGGGCCGCTGCGGCCGATTTCGACAACAGCAGGATCGCGCCGGAGCGCGAGTGGGCCGTCATCGTCAGCCCTTACGTGTGGGCCGCATCGCTGAATGGCAGCGGATCGCTGGCCGGTTTCGACACGGATGTCGACGTTCCTTTCTCCGATATCTTCGACCATCTCGATTTCGCTCTCATGGGCAATATCGAGATCACCAATGGTCAATGGGGCGTCTATTTCGACGGCCAGCATGTAAAGACCAGCCAGGACGAGCAGGTGTTCTCGCACGAGATCGGGCTCGACGTCACCACGACCACCCTGTCGGCCGGCGCCTTCTTCAAGGCCTATGAGGCGGTTCTCGGCGACGACACGGTGTTCGGCAAGCCGCGAACGCTGTCGATCGAGCCGACCGCCGGTGTGCGCTGGACGAAGCTCGAGGCCGATGTCGCGGCGTTCGGCCTTCGCGCGTCGAAGAGTTCCGACTGGACCGATCCCTTCGTCGGCCTGCGGCTGAATGCCGATCTCACCGAACGCTGGAACCTGTTTGCCGAGGCCGATGTCGGTGGCTTCGGCGTGGGGTCGAAGGTGAGCGTCAACGCGCAGGCCTATCTCGGCTATCGCACCATGATGCTCGGTCATCCGACCGTGCTCAGGGCAGGGTACAGGCTTCTCTACCAGGATTACGAAAACGACGACTTCACCGGCGCGAACAAGTTCAAATGGGACGTCAGCCAGCACGGCCCTGCGATCGGGTTTTCCATGCGCTTCTAGCTTCCGCGATTACCGATATTGGAGAAGCCCCGTGTCTTCGAACCGCCGTCCATCTCGTTTACGCGCTCGCACGGTCGCGACCGCCATCATCGCGTCCGCGCTGCTTTTCGCCGACGTCGCCGATGCCTGCACCCGCGTGGTCTATCTCGGTCCCGACGCGAACGTCATCACCGCACGGTCGATGGACTGGAAGAGCGATATCACCACCAATCTCTACATCCTGCCGCGCGGCACTGAGCGCAGCGGCAAGGCCGGACCGAATTCCATTCACTGGACCTCCAAATACGGGAGCGTCGTCGCGACCGGCTATGATGTGTCGACCACCGATGGGGTGAACGAGGCGGGGCTGAACGCCAACCTCTTGTGGCTGGTCGAATCCGAATATCCGCCCTTCGACAAGTCCAGCAAGCCCGGCCTCACCATCGCGGCCTGGGCGCAATATGTGCTCGATAATTTCGCCACCGTCGACGAGGCCGTGGAGGCGCTTCGGAAGGAGCCCTTTACCGTCGTCACCGACAATGTGCCCGGGGAGAACCGGCTGACGACGCTGCATCTGTCGATGTCGGATGCGACAGGGGATAGCGCCATCGTTGAATATATCGGCGGCAAGCAGGTCATCCATCACGATCGCAAATATCAGGTGATGACGAATTCGCCGATTTTCGATGAGCAGCTCGCCTTGAACTCCTATTGGAAGCAGATCGGCGGCACCGTCATGCTGCCCGGCACCAACCGGGCCGCCGACCGCTTCGCGCGCGCCTCCTTCTATGTCAACGCGATCCCCAAGGACGAGAGCCCCAACCGGGCACTCGCAAGCGTCTTCAGCGTCATCCGCAATGTCTCGGTGCCCTATGGCCTCAACACGCCGGAGGAGCCAAACATCTCGTCGACGCGCTGGCGCACCGTGTTCGATCACAAGCGCAAGCTCTACTTCTTCGAGTCGGCGCTGACGCCCAACACCTTCTGGGTAGACCTGAAAGCGATCGACTTCGCCAAGGAGACCGGCGAGGTGAAACGGCTCGACCTCGGCGAGAGCCAGGACCATACCTACTCCGGCAACGCGACATCGGAATTCAAGGATGCCAAGCCCTTCGTCTTTCTTGGCCTGGGTGAGTAGAAGGCGCGGACTGCGGGGCTTATCTTCGTCTGAGATCGCCGTCGATCGTTGCGGCTAAAGGTTGGGGAGTTGCATGAGACGTCTGCTCGGTGGTCTTTTTCGCTCTCTGTCGGTGATCGGGCTGGTGCTCGCCTTCGCCTTCTTCGCCGCGTCGCTGACGCCGACGCTGATGCCGCGATCCTACATCGTTCAGGGGGCGCTGTCGGGTATTTGCGCGGCCGTCGGCTATCTCATCGGGGTCGCCGCCGTCAGCCTGTGGAAGTATCTCGAACTGCCTTATCGCGGGCCGCTTCTGTCGCAGAGGATGGCCGTGCTGATCTGCGGGCTGATCGTGGCCGTCGTCTTTCTCTGGCAGGCGGCGGGCTGGCAGAACTCGATCCGCGAGCTCTGGCATATGGAGCAGCTCGAAAGTGCTGAGCCGTTCAAGCTCGGAGCGCTTGCTTTCGTCGTCTTTCTCGTTGCGGTGTTGCTGGGCCGCCTGTTCCTGCTGACCTTCCGGTGGACATCGCGGCGGCTCGATCGCTTCGTGCCGCGGCGCGTTTCCAATGTCATCGGCTTTGCGATCGCGGTGGCAGTCTTCTGGTCGGTGGCCGAAGGGGTGCTGATGCGCGGGGCGCTGCATGCGATCGATTCGTCGATGCAGCGGCTGGACGCGCTGATCGAGGATAACGTTCCGATGCCCGCCGATCCGGCCAAGACGGGAAGCAAGGCGTCTCTGGTCGCATGGGACGGACTCGGGCGGCAGGGGCGGCATTTCGTGGCGTCGGGGCCGAGCGCTTCCGATATCGGCGGCTTCTGGAAGGGCGAGGCGCGCGAGCCCATTCGCGTCTATGTCGGCCTCAACAATGCCGATACGATCGAGGCGCGCGCCAAGCTTGCTCTCGAGGAGCTGAAGCGGGACGGGGCGTTCGAGCGATCGATGCTCGTCATCATCGCGCCGACAGGCACCGGCTGGGTCGATCCGGCGGCGATGGATACGCTGGAATATCTGAAGCAGGGCGATGTCGCGAGCGTGGCGCTGCAATATTCCTACCTCTCGAGCTGGCTGTCGCTGCTGGTTGAATCGGAATATGGCGCGCAGTCGGCCAAGGCGCTGTTTCGCGAGGTCTACGGTTACTGGACGACGCTGCCGCACGACAAGCGGCCGAAGCTCTATCTGCATGGATTGAGCTTAGGCGCGCTGAACTCGCAGCTATCGGCCGATATCTTCGACGTGATCGCCGATCCGTTCCAGGGTGCTCTGTGGAGCGGTCCGCCTTTCGAGAGCCGTATGTGGAATGCGGTGACGGCGGGGCGCAATCCGCAATCGCCGGCCTGGCTGCCGACCTTCCGCGACGGATCGATGATCCGTTTCACCAACCAGGAGAACCATCTGGACCTTCCGGGTGCTGCGCAATGGGGGCCGATGCGGATCGTCTATCTGCAATATGCAAGCGATGCGGTGACGTTCTTCGATCCACATTCCTTCTATCGCGAGCCGGCGTGGATGCAGGCGCCGCGCGGGCCGGATGTCTCGCCGAGCCTCAGGTGGTTTCCCGTGCTGACCATGTTCCAGCTGCTGTTCGATCTGATGATCGCGACGACGTCGCCGATGGGCTACGGCCATGTCTATGCGCCCGAGCACTATATCGACGCCTGGATCGCCGTTGCCGGATTGACGGTTGATCCCGGCGAGGTGGCGGCGCTCAAGATGCGTTTCGCGCAAGCAGCCGCTCAAGGCGGGAACGACTGAGGTCGGGTGGCGCGATGACGGTTTGTGCCGTCTCGACTGTTCATAAGCTGGAATATGATCGTGATTAACCACGTTCATTATGGGTTCGTTTAGGCTCCCGTAGCAGTTTGCCCGGGCGTGGCTGGGAAACCACATCTTTGAGGTTCAAACTGATGACCTATAGCGGGTTGCTTCTTTCCGCCGTCGTTGCCGGCCTGATCACGATCCTTGCGATCGGCAGCCGTCCTGCGTCCGAGACCGCGTCCAACTGGCCGCAGATGGAACTGACGAAGACCGATCGCATCGTCACCGGAAGTGTGCCGGCGCGGTAATTCTCTGCGATCCGGCGAAGCCGCTTAGGGCGGCTTTGCCAATTCATAACGGCTTACTCTGCCGGATATGGCTCCACTACAATAAATCACTCATTTGTTTTCATGGGTGGCGCAAGTAAACGATTAATTTACGGCAACCTAAGAGAGTGGGGTATTGAAGGCGTTACCCGATGAATAGCTCCACACCTCGTTACGATGTAATTTGCGATCCGCTCGACATGTGGATGGTCTGGGACCATCAGGCAGAAGAGCCCGCATGCTTTGGCGGCCAGATCCTCAACGGATTGACCGAAGGCCATGCCGTCGAGGTCGCCAAGATCATGAACGAGATCTATGGCAGCGGCCGCCCGGTTCGTCGCGCCGCGATCAACTTGTCCGACGACAAGGATCTGCGTTACGTCAGTTGACGCTGCGGCTCGTCCGCTCTGCAGTTCCCGCCATGCTGTTCGCAGCACCTCTTTCCAGCCTGACAGACAAACCTGCGCATATGTCGCCGATCGGTGACTATCGCGCGCCGATCCCGGATTTTTCGCCCGGATTAGGGCTTTTGTTTCAAACGCTTCCGCAATCGTGATCGGCCACGCTGGCCTTGTCCGGGCTGGGGGTAAGGTTTCGTTCACCGCTTTTTATTAAATTTGGACCGAAGTTTTTTGGTCACTGCCGATCTTCGGAAGCGATGAGAGTATGGCGTTTGTTTCCATCATGCGGCGTTATGTGCTGCCCGTGCTGCTGTCGACAGCGCTGACGACGTGCTCGACGGATGCGCTCGTTCCGCCCGGCAGCGTGGACAGCGGCACGAAGGTCGGTTCCATCTCGCCGCCGCGGCGCCAGGCGCCGGTCAACATGCCCTCCAGCGCCATCGATCAGGCCTATCCCGCCGGCAACCAGCCCGTTCAGGGCTCCGTCGATTATATGAATACGCCCAATCTTGCCGGTCGCGGACAGGCGAGCGCGGCACCTCCGATGACGAACGATCAGGCGTCTGCCGGCGCACGCGGTGTCGCCGGCCAGTTCAGCGGCCAGCCGGCCACCTGGGGCGGGACCCAGGCGCTTGCCGTACCGCCCGAGGGCGTCAACATGGATGCGGAGCTGGGGGCGGAGCCGGTCACCGGTCTCGCGCAGGAAGAGCAACAGCAGATCGCCGAGGGACAGTCGGACCAGCCCGTCGTCGATGGCATCGGCACCGATAACCCGACGCAGATGAACCGGATGCGCGCACGACGGCCAGCGAGCCAGGCTGCGATGGGACAACAGCAGCAGGTCTGGGGCGACGGCAGTGCCGTCGTGGCGCCGGCGCGCGTGCCTGAAGAGAGCGAGCCGCAGGAAGTGGCGATGCTGCGGCCGAACAATCCGATGGATAGCGAGCCGCAGATGAGCCAGCCGGCGCCGGTGGTGCCCGGCGTGATGCCGAGTTCTGAGCTTTCCTGCCGGCGCGAACTGAAGCGGATGGGCGTGGTCTTCACCGACAAGCCGCCGATCTCCAACGGGCCGGCGTGCCAGGTGCCTTACCCGATCTCGCTGCAGGGTCTGTCCGGCAATATCGGCGTCCGCCCGGCGGTGACTTTGAACTGCCAGGTGACGCTCGCGTTTGCCAAGTGGGTGAAGAACGAGCTCGCTCCGTCGGCACGGTTTCGCTACTGGTCCGGCATCAAGACGATCCAGCCGCTCGGCGGCTATAGCTGCCGCCGCATGAACAACAGCCGCCAGCGCTACAATCCGATGTCCGAGCACGCACACGGCAACGCGATCGATGTCGGCAAGTTCGTGTTGAAGAGCGGTCACGAGATCGATGTGCGCAAGAAGGGTCTTTTCTCCTTCCGCGAGGGCAAGCTGCTCAAGGCCGTGCGGACCGATAGCTGCAAGTATTTCAACACGGTGCTCGGCCCCGGCAGCAATCCGGAGCACTGGAACCACTTCCATTTCGATCTGCGCGAGCGCAAGAGCGGCAAGGTCTATTGCGACTGACGGCATTCGCGGCCCGGCATCGACGCGGCTGCGGGAATCGCTTTAAACGGGCTCCCTATCAGTAAGAGGAGATCGTTGTGGCCGAGAAAAAGCGCCCGAATATTCTGTTTTTCATCGCGATCGTCGTGATCGCCGCTGTCGCGGTGTTCGGCGGCCGCTGGTATGCCTATGTGGCCTATGCGAGCGATCCGTTCGATGAAATGGGCATCAGCCTCAATATGAAGATGCCCGAGTTCATTCGCGTCAAAGGCTGCGAGATGTTGAAGGCGCGCTTCGAAGGCAAGACGCTGCCGCCGGCTGGCTGCAGCGTGAACGGTGCCTGGTAGCAAGGCTGTGGGGGCCTTGAAGTCCTGACGATCGCGGAACCGCGTTTTCAATTGCATCGTTTTCGAGCAAATGAATACTCTGTTCGCAGTCAATGGGATGTAAAACTGTCGCGGAGCGGCTATATAGCGGCGAAATCCTTCCTTTCGTCTTCAAGAGCCCTTCATGGCCCCCATTATTTCCATCCGCAATCTCACGAAAATCTACGGTAACGGCTTCCAAGCACTAAAGGGCATCGATCTCGATGTGGAGAAGGGCGAGATCCTCGCGCTTCTCGGCCCGAACGGTGCCGGCAAGACGACGATGATCTCGATCGTCTGCGGCATTGCCAATCCGAGCGGGGGAACCGTGCTTGTCGGCGGCCACGACGTGGTCAAGGACTTCCGGGCGACCCGGTCGATGATCGGGCTGGTGCCGCAGGAGCTGACCACCGACCAGTTCGAGACGGTGTGGAACACGGTGAGCTTCTCGCGCGGCCTGCACGGCAAGAAGGCCGATCCCGCGCATATCGAAAAGGTGCTGCGCGACCTGTCGCTCTGGGACAAGAAGGACAATACGCTGCGCCAGCTCTCCGGCGGCATGAAGCGACGCGTCCTGATCGCCAAGGCCCTGAGCCACGAGCCTGAAATCCTGTTTCTCGACGAACCGACCGCCGGCGTCGATGTCGCGCTGCGCAAGGATATGTGGCACGCCGTCGAGAAGCTGCGCGAGGCGGGCGTCACCATCATCCTGACGACGCACTATATCGAAGAGGCCGAGGAGATCGCCGACCGCGTCGGCGTGATCAATGGCGGCGAGCTACTTCTGGTCGAGGACAAGACGGCACTGATGGCCAAACTCGGTCGCAAGCAGCTGATCCTGGAGCTCACCGAGCCGCTCGAAGAGCTGCCCGCAAGCTTCGCCGGCAACGGGCTTGCGCTCACCGCCGGCGGCAACCGGCTGACCTACGAATTCGACGCCGAGAACGACCAGGAAAGCATCGCCGCGCTACTGACACGGCTTGCCGAACACAACATCCATTTCAAAGACCTGTCGACGCAGCAGAGTTCGCTCGAAGATATCTTCGTGGCGCTCGTGGGAGGCGCAAAATGAACTTCGAAGCCGTCAAATCCATCTATTTCTTCGAAATGGCCCGCACACGCCGCACCCTGTTGCAGAGCGTGGTTTCGCCCGTCATCTCGACGTCGCTTTATTTCATCGTTTTCGGTGCGGCCGTCGGGTCGCGCATCCAGGAAGTCGAGGGAATCTCCTATGGCGCCTTCATCACGCCGGGCCTGATCATGCTGACGCTGCTCGGGCAGTGCATCGGCAACGGTTCCTTCGGCATCTACTTCCCGAAGTTCACCGGGACAATCTACGAAGTGCTGTCGGCGCCGGTGGCGATGGCCGAGATCCTGCTCGGCTATGTCGGGGCGGCCGCGACCAAAGGCTTGATGATCGGGGTAATCATTCTGCTGACGGCGAATTTCTTCGTCGAGGTGAGGATCGAGCATCCCTTCATGATGGCGCTGTTCTTCGTGCTGACGGCCGTGACCTTCAGCCTGTTCGGCTTCATGATCGGTCTCTGGGCGAACAATTTCGAGCAGTTGAACCTGATCCCGATGCTGGTCGTGCCGCCGCTGACCTTCCTTGGTGGTAGCTTCTATTCGATCAACATGCTGCCGCCCTTCTGGCAGGCGGTCAGCCATTTCAATCCGGTGCTCTATCTGGTCAGCGGTTTCCGTTGGAGCTTCTACGGCATCGCCGACGTCAATCCGTTGATCAGCCTCGGTATGATCTCGCTGTTCCTGGCGATCTGCCTGGGAACGCTCGGCTGGATGTTCAGGACCGGCTACAAGCTGCGCAACTGATAACTTGCCGGGCGCACGCAGCAGCTAGTCGCGCATCCTGAGTTCGTCGGTCTGCATCTGCAGCGAACCCAAGGTCTCGAGGAAGCTCATGCCGAGCAGGCTCTGGTCGAGCCGTCCGTCCTCGGCGACGCTGCCGGCGACGTTGTTGCGCACGATGGGGCCGATCGCCACTTCAGACAGCGTGACGGGGGCTGCCTGGGCGCGGCCGTTGGCGGTCATCACGCTCATCGAATAGGTCAGGTTATCTGGGATGATGCCGACACGCTCGGCGTCCTCGCGCGACAGCGCGATCATGCTGGCGCCGGTGTCGACAAGCATCGTGATCGTCTGGCCGTTGATCTCGACATCGGCCTCGAAATGACCATTCAGCAGCTTGTGTAGGATGACTTCCTTGCCGCCTTCGCTGGTGGTCACGACCACGGCGCGGCCGGGAATGAGGCCCGCCAGCAGACGGTTGCCGACGCTGAGCGCGTCGTAGCGATAGAGATAGACGGTGGCGAGGCCGAGGATCAACACCAGCCAGATCATCATGTGGCGCATCGTCTCGCCGACGCTGATACGCCGCCCCCAGATGCCCGCGGCCAGCATCAGCGCGATGGGGAGAAGATAGAGCATGCGGCCGAAATCGTCGGTCCTGACGCCGAGGATCTTGGGGCTATCGTGGTTGAAGAGCAAGATGAGAAGGCCGATGCCGAGACCGCCAAGTCCAATCGTCAGCCTGTTCATGTGGTGAGCTCCGTGCTTGCCATCGTCTCGCGCGATGCCGCTGAGGGGATCGCTTTCATCCTGGCGGGCAGCAGGCGCATGACCGCGTGCCTCTCTTCATCCGAAAACGCCGCCCAGCCGACAATCTCCTCGATCGTTCGGCCGCAGCCCGCGCAAAAGCCGCTGGATGAATCAATGGAGCAGATGTTGATGCACGGGCTTATCATGACAGATGATATCGTTGTTTCACAAAGCCATGGCAAGAGCGCACAGTGCCGCCATCTCGGAAATTTGAGCGGTGGCGCCCAGCGTATCGCCGGTATGGCCGGAGAGGGTCACACGGGCCACGCGGGTGAAGATCATTGCGCTGAGGCCGCAGGCGAGCAGGGCGCAGATGAGCGGCAGAAGGCCGAGGCTCGGCCAGATCAGCAGCGCTGCCAGTGCGCAGGCCAAGACGACCGCCATCTGCATGACGCCTTCGCTGGGCTGGCCAACGGCTGCGGCCACGCCATCCGCCTTGGCCGGCGGCAGGCGGTGCCAGTGCCAGACAAGTGCGCCGCGGCTGATGCAGCCGATAGCCGGCAGGGCGAGTGCTGCCGCGAATGGCACGACGCCGCGCGCGATGGCGGCGATGGCGGCGGCGCGAATTGAGAAAGAGAGGATCAGCGCGATGGCGCCATAGGTGCCGATGCGGCTGTCCTTCATGATCGACAGCCGCTGGGCGCGGTCGCGGCCGCCACCGATGCCGTCGGCGCAATCGGCAAGGCCATCCTCGTGCAGCGCGCCCGAGACGATTGCCTGTACCGCCAGTGCCACCAGCGCCGACATCAGCCGATCGGCGCGCAGCCCGAGCATGACGAACAGAACGATTGCGGGCAGCAGGCCGATGATGATGCCGGCAACCGGAAAGGCGCGCGCGACGCGACCGAGTTTTCCGTCGTACCCCGCAAAGGCCGCGCTAGGCATCGGAATACGGCTCAGGAATGCGACGGCACGCGCGATATCCGCCACATAGGTTGCGATGTTCATGGCGCGTCCGCTCCCGGGGATGATGTCTGGCGCTTTTTAGAGTTGTTCCGCTTCGCGGCTGGATTTAAGAGTGGCCGCGAAAGAAGCTGATTTGCAGCCATAAGACAAGTTTACAGACGAGACAAGGAAGCCGCATCCATGAGCGTTTCAGGCCTGCCGTTCGACGATTTCCGGACACTTCTGCGCGATCTGCCGGGGCCGGATCCACGGGCGCTGGTCGCTGCCCGCGAGCGCGATGCCCAGTTGACCAAGCCGCCGGGCTCGCTCGGGCGCCTTGAGGAAATCGCCTTCTGGCTCGCCGCCTGGACGGGCCGCACGCCCGCCGTCAACCGGCCGCTCGTGGCGATCTTCGCAGGCAACCATGGTGTGGTGAAGCAGGGCATCACGCCGTTTCCGCCGACCGTGACGCAGCAGATGGTCGAGAACTTCGCGGCCGGTGGTGCTGCGATCAACCAGATCTGTGTGGCCTATGATCTTGGGCTCAAGGTGTTCGACCTGGCGCTCGATTACCCGACCGGCGACATCACCGAGGAGCCCGCGCTCTCCGAGCGCGATTGTGCCGCCACCATGGCCTTCGGCATGGAGGCGATCGCAGGCGGCACCGATCTGCTCTGCATCGGTGAGATGGGCATCGGCAACACGACGATCGCCGCATCGATCAACTACGCGCTTTACGGGGGCAATGCCCGCGACTGGGTCGGCCCCGGCACCGGTTCGGAAGGCGACATGTTCGAGCGCAAGGTTGCGGCCGTCGAAAAGGCGGTGGCGCTGCACAGTGATCATCTCGACGATCCGCTGGAGATCATGCGCCGCCTCGGCGGTCGCGAGATCGCCGCGATGGCGGGTGCAATTCTTGCCGCGCGCGTCGAGCGCATTCCGGTGCTGATCGACGGCTACGTGGCAACGGCCGCCGCCGCCATCCTGCAGGCCGCCAACCCTTCGGCGCTCGATCACTGCCTGATCGGCCATGTCTCCGGCGAACCGGGCCATCTGAAGGCGATCGAGATGCTCGGCAAGACGCCGCTTCTGGCGCTCGGCATGCGGCTCGGCGAGGGCACGGGGGCAGCGCTGGCCGCCGGTATCGTCAAGGCGGCTGCGGCATGCCACTCCGGCATGGCGACCTTCGCGCAGGCAGGTGTGACAAACAAGCACGAACACTGAAGTCATCGCCCGGGTTCAGGGACGGCGTTCAGGTTCGTGACAGGTTTATGACAGATGGCTTGCGACGCGGGCGTGTACACGCTATTCGCATTTTTCTGATATGAAGCGGCAGGCATTGCCGCCATCGACCTGACGACGAGGACGCCTGATGAAACCTGCCGTGACCAAACTCACCGGCATCAGCCACTTCTTTGCTGCCGCCAGTTACTCGCTCGGCGGCTTCAAGCGACTGATCAAGGAGGCCGCGTTCCGGCAGGAGCTACTCTTCGCCGCCGTCGCGCTGATCCTGCTTCTGGCGGTGGGCGCGACGCTTGTCGAACTGATGATCGCGGTCGTCCTGTTCCTGATCGTCTTCGCCATCGAGGCGCTCAACACCGCGATCGAAGAGGTCATCGACCGTATCTCGCCTGAGATATCAAGCGTCGGCAAGCACGCCAAGGATCTCGGCTCGTTCGCCGTGCTCTGCATGCTGACCGCCTGCGGCATCTTCATGCTGTTTACGATCGGCAAGCATTTGATGTTCGGCTGAGCCTATCAGGCAAAGCTGCGGCGCTTGCGGGAGACGGCCTGGGCGTCTTCGACAGCCGGAACCGACTGCAGCACGCGTCGTGCCGGCAGGATGGCGATGACTTCGGTGCCTTCGCGAAGCTTCGATTTCAGGATGAACTGGCCGTCGTGCTTGGCGAGGATCGCCTGAACGATCGGCAGGCCGAGGCCGGTGCCCTGTTCGGCGCTCTTGATGGCGATCGAGCCCTGGCCGAAGGCGGAAAGGACGACCGGGATTTCGTCTTCGGGAATGCCCGGCCCGTTGTCCTTGATCGAGATGTACTGGCCGCCGCCGGCCGTCCAGCCGACCTTGACCATGATCTCGCCGCCCTGTGGGGTGAACTTCACGGCGTTGGACAGGAGATTAAGGATCACCTGACGCATCGATTTCTCGTCGGCCCAGACTGCCGGTAGTTCGAGCTCGAATTGCTGCGAAATGGTGATGTTCTTGCCGCGGGCACGCAGCTGCACCATGCCGATGCAGTCTTCCGAGATATCCAGCAGCGAGATCGCTTCTTCGCTGAGCTCGTATTTTCCTGCCTCGATGCGGGAGAGGTCGAGGATTTCGTTGATCAGGTTCAATAGGTGCTGGCCCGAGCGGTGGATGTCGCTCGTATATTCCTTGTAGGTCGCGTTGTTCAGCGGTCCCATGACCTCGGCCGACATCACCTCGGAGAAGCCGAGGATGGCGTTCAGCGGCGTTCGCAGTTCGTGCGACATGGAGGCGAGGAAGCGGGACTTTGCGAGGTTTGCCTCTTCGGCACGTCGCCGCGCTTCGTCGGACATGGACTTGGCGACTTCGAGTTCTGCGATCAGGTCGTCTTTTTCCACTTGGTAGGAGAGGATGCGCAGGTTCTGCCGGAAGAGGCGGTCGCTGATATAGTGGAAGAAGATGACCGTCGTGGTCAGCGTGGCGGTCAGGCTGATCTCGAGGATCTCGCGGGAAATGCCGGATTTGGCGACGAGCGCGAAGACGACGGGCGAGAAGGTCACCAGCACGCACAGCGTCAGCATGTAGTTCCACATCGCCGTCAGCGACAGCGCGATCAGAAGCGTCGCGCCCTTGTAGAGCACGAGGTTGGCCGGCTCGCAGGCGGCGCAGTCCTGAATGGCGAAATAGGCCCAGCAGCAGCCGATGAGGAACTGGCCGAGGAGCAGCAGGCGGCGCCATTTGCGGGTGCGGATCGCCGTCATCTCGCGCTTGCGGGCGCGGCGCGCGAGAAACACATTGGCGGCATGGGCCGTCAGCGTCAGTATGGCCCAGAGCACGATCTGGGTGTCGCCGGTGAAATAGATGCCGAGGATCGCGATGATGATCACGAAAAGCGGGATGATCGAGGCGCCCTGAAGCACGGCATTGATATAGAGGTTCAGCACATCGCGATCGAAGGCGCCGCTTGGCGCATGGCTCGATTGCAGGCGCTCACGCGTCACCCGCACAGCCTTTGCGACGGGCTTGTTGCGGTGACTCCGTGATTTGTCGACGATATTCTTATCTGTCGATGTGCTTACGCCGTTACTCATTATACACGTGACGCTTGATCTGCGGGTACGTGAACATTAGGGCTCAAATATTAAGAAGTTGTTTGCCAATTTTCCCAAGGGTTTGTTTTTGAAGGAGGCGAAACCGTGACGCGGGGTTTCAGAACCGTTCGTGACGGTGTGACGGCCTTTGCGCTGCTCGCGTTCATCTGGCTGATCGCGGCCAAGCTGAATGATGTCGCCGAGATTTCCCATTCCGGCCGTTTCCACGCGGCTGATGGAGACAGCCTTGCGATCGGCGAGGAGAGGATGCGGCTGAAAGGTATCGATGCGCCCGAACTTGCCCAGACCTGCGAGCGTGGTGGGGCGCGATGGGCGTGCGGGCAGGAAGCCAAGCGCTTGCTGCAGAGCCTTGTTGCCGGCGATGATGCGCGCTGCGTGGGAACCGAGAGGGATCGCTTTCAGCGGCTGCTTGTCGTGTGCCATGCGGGTGGAGCCGATCTCAATGCCGTGATGGTACGGCGGGGCATGGCGGTTTCCTATGGCGCCTATGGTGACGAGGAGGCTGAGGCGCGATCTGAGAAGGCCGGTCTCTGGGCCGGCGCTTTTGAGAGGCCGCGTGACTTCCGCGATCACAGGCAGGATACCGAACGTTCGGGCGGCGTCAGAGGGTTTTTCGGATGGTAGGCGCGCCTGATGGGCTGGAGGAAATGCGCGAGGCGATCACGGACTGTCGGATCTGTCGCGACGCGCCGCTGCGCGGGCCTGATCATCGGCTGCCGCATGAGCCACGGCCGGTGGCTGTCATTTCGACCAAGGCGAGGATACTGATCGCGGGGCAGGCGCCGGGGCTGAAAGTGCATGAGAGCGGCATTCCCTTCAACGATGCATCGGGCGACCGGCTGCGCGAATGGCTGCAGGTCGATCGCGACACCTTCTACGATCGCGATCGTTTCGCCATCGTGCCGATGGGCTTCTGCTTTCCGGGTTACGAGGCCAAGGGCAGCGACCTGCCACCCCGGCGTGAATGCGCGCCTCGTTGGCGGCTGCCCGTGATCGCGGCCATGCCGCAGATCGAACTGGTGCTCGTCATCGGGCAATATGCGCAGGCTTGGCATTTGGGGAGCGAGCGGCGCGGCAGCGTGACCGAGACAGTACGGGCATGGCGGGAGATCCTGTTTGCCAATCGCGCACCGGCCATTCTACCGCTGCCGCATCCGAGCTGGCGCAACACGGGCTGGATCCGGCGCAATCCATGGTTCGAAGAGGAATTGCTGCCGGCCTTGCGGGCGCGCATCACAATGCTTGTGAACTGAAACAAATTTCTTTCAACTGGCCGGAATCACGCTATACATAGAAAATAATTCGTAGGGGTGGGGTAAATGGACCGTCTAGACCGCAAGATTCTGCGTCTTTTGCAGGAAGATTCCACATTGGCGGTTGCCGATCTCGCAAAGAAGGTCGGCCTTTCCACGACCCCTTGCTGGCGTCGTATCCAGAAAATGGAAGAAGACGGCGTCATCAAGCGCCGTGTGGCCATTCTCGATCCCGAGAAGGTCAACACCAAGGTCACGGTTTTCGTCTCCATCCGCACCGCCACGCATTCCATCGAATGGCTGCGGCGGTTTTCGGAAGTGGTGGCGGACTTCCCTGAAGTCGTCGAATTCTATCGCATGAGCGGCGACGTGGATTACCTGCTGCGCGTCGTCGTGCCGGATATCGCGGCCTATGATGCCTTCTACAAGCGGATGATTGCCAAGATCGAAATCCGTGACGTCTCCTCGGCTTTTGCGATGGAACAGATCAAGTATTCGACGCAGCTGCCGCTCGACTACATGATCCTCGACAACTCGAAGTCCAACGAGGACTGAGTTCAGCCCTAGAGGACTGAGCCCTTCTTTTGAACGCGGGCGAGAATTTTCTCGCTCGTCAGTTCCCTTGCCGCATCCTTGCCGATCCATCGGGCGGTCTTGTCCGCGTCGGCAGCCAGCCGTTCCGCCAGCGTCAACGCAAGGGCGTGGCAATGCTGGTTGCGCTTGCCGATGTTGCGGAGCGCCCAGTTGACGGCCTTGCGCACGAAGTTGCGCGGATCGTTGGCGTGGCGTTCGATGAGCGGCAGGAAGCCGATCAGCGTCTCGTCCGGCTCCGTCTTCATGTGAACGGCGGCGCTGGCGATCATCGCAAAGGCGGTACGGCGGACGAATTCGCGATCATCCGCGGCCATATCCGGGATTAGCGAGAGCAGCCTTGCCTTGATAAAGAGGTCGGCTGCGGTATCGACAATCTCCCAGGAGTGGAAGTCACCGGCCCATTTTCGGGCCTGGCTATCCGTCAGCTGCTTCGGGTCGGCCGTGTAAAGCGCGAGCAGGCGCGCTTCCCTGATATCGCTTTGCCACAGTGCCAACGCCCGCGCGTGGTCTTTCTTCACCGTGCGGGCGATCGCCTGCATGGCCGGGTTGGAGATACCGAGCGCCGTATCGGTCACGATGCCGAAACGGCGCATTCCTGATATCGTTTCCTCCGAGCGCAACGTGCGCAGATGCGCGATCAATTCCGCTGCGCTGGAGGAGGGGCCGATCATTTTTCGAGGCGCGCGAGCAGCGAGGACGTGTCCCAACGATTGCCGCCCATGGCCTGGACGTCGCCGTAGAATTGGTCGACGAGCGCGGTGAGGGGCAGCTTGGCGCCGTTGTGGCGGGCTTCGTCGAGCACGATGCCGAGATCCTTGCGCATCCAGTCGATGGCGAAGCCGAAGTCGTATTTGCCCTCGTTCATCGTCTTGTGGCGGTTTTCCATCTGCCAGGAGCCGGCGGCACCCTTGGAGATGACGTCGACGACTTTCTCGACATCGAGACCTGCGCGCTTGCCGAAATGGATGCCTTCGGCGAGACCCTGGACAATGCCGGCGATGCAGATCTGGTTGATCATTTTCGTAAGCTGGCCGGCACCCGGAGCGCCCATCAGCCCGACCATGCGGGCGAATGCGTCGATCACGGGCTTGGCCTTCTCATAGACGGCGTCCTCGGCACCGCACATGACCGTCAGCACGCCATTCTCGGCGCCGGCCTGGCCGCCCGATACAGGAGCGTCGATGAAGCCCACGCCCTTTTCCTTGGCGGCGGCGTAGAGTTCGCGGGCGACATCGGCGCTGGCGGTGGTGTTGTCGATCAGGATCGCCCCTGCCTTCATCGTCTGCAGAACGCCGTCCTTGCCTGAAGTCACCGAGCGGAGATCGTCGTCATTGCCGACGCAGGTGAAGACGAAATCGGCGTCGCGTGCCGCTTCTGCCGGCGTCGGGGCCGACTTGCCGCCGAATTTCTCGGCCCATGCGGCCGCCTTGGCGGCGGTGCGGTTATAGACCGTGACATCATGGCCGCCTTTCACCTTCAGATGACCTGCCATGGGAAAACCCATGACGCCGAGACCGATGAATGCGACTTTTGCCATGTACCTATCCTTTCATGAATGCGTGCTTGAGGAGTAGCCCAAATAGGGCGGGGCGAAAAGCCGCCGAGATGATGCGAGGCGTTCGCTGTTGGAACAAATTTCCGTTCAACGCCCAAAAACGGGTCAGGATAATTTCGAGCGGGCCGAAAATCACAAACATAATTGTCGATCTAATTTATAGATTTCAGCAGAATTTCCCCATCGCAAACACAGCGGCTTCGGAGATCGAACCCGAAACACGCTGATCGAAAGGGGACAGCTATGATTTCTCGTCGACAGACACTGGGGCTTTTCGGCGCCGTGGCCGCTACCGCCGTAATGCCCGCCATCCGGCCGGCGCGCGCCGCCGCCACCGAGTTTCGCATCGGCTGGCAGAAGAACGGCGTGCTGGCGCTCGCCAAGCGCAGAGGGGCGCTGGAGAAACGGCTTGCCGACAAGGGCATCACCGTCAGCTGGTCCGAATTCACCTCGGGGCCGCCGCTGCTTGAGGCGCTGGGAGCCGGCGCGCTTGATTTCGGGGCAACGGGCGATGTGCCGCCGCTGTTTGCGCAGGCCGCGGGCGGCCAGCTCTATTATGTCGGCACCTATCGCGGCAGCGCCGCCGGCTCGGCGATCGTTGTTCGCAAGGATTCCGATATCAAGACGGTCGAAGACCTCAAGGGCAAGAAGGTCGCCTTCAAGCGCGGATCGAGCGCCCAAAACGTGACCGTCAAGATCCTGCGCAAGGCCGGCCTCAAGATCGACGATGTAGAGCCGATCGATTTGTCGCCGCCGGACGCTGCGGCCGCCTTCAAGAACGGCAGCATCGATGCATGGTCGATCTGGGATCCCTATCTCGCCATTGTCGAGGCCGATCCGCAGACGCGTATCCTGTCCACCGCCGAGGGGATCGTGCCGTCCTACAGCTACTTCCTCGCCAATGCCGGCTTCACAGATGCGAACGGCCAGGTCGTCAGCGATGTGATCGATGAACTCGCCAAGGTCGGCCGGTCCGCGCAGGGCAAGCTCGACGACACGATCAAGGAGCTTTCCGAGATCACCGGCGTTCCCGTCGATATCACCCGCGTGACGCTGACGCGGGCGGGCGCCGATCTCGGCGGCGTGTCGACCATCAGCGACGATGCGGCCGCATACCAGCAGGCGTTGGCCGACGAGTTCTACAATCTCGGCATCGTGCCGAAGCAGCTCACCGTCAGCAATGCCATCTGGCATCCCGCCAGCTAAGCCGTCTTCCATACAAGGATCATTTCCATGAGCAACAAGCACGATCCCATCAATTTTCTCTGGTTCATCCCGACATCGGGCGACGGCGCCTATCTCGGCTCCAACGATCTGAACCGCGCGCCGGAATTCGACTATCTCACGCAGATTGCGCAGGCGGCCGACCGTCTCGGCTATTCCGGCGTGCTTCTTCCCACCGGGGTGTCCTGCGAGGAATCCTTCGTGACGGCGGCGGCACTTGCGACCAAGACGGAGAAGCTGCAGTTCCTTGTCGCCATCCGCCCCGGCACGGCGTCGCCCGCCTATTACGCGCGGTTGACGACGACGCTCGACCGCATCTCGAACGGGCGTCTGCTGCTCAATATCGTCGTTGGCGGCAGTCCGGGCGAGCTTGCCGGCGACGGCATCACGCTGGCGCATGACGAGCGCTACGCTCATGCCGACGAGTTCTTCACGGTTTTCGAGGAGCTGCTGGAGAAGGGTGTCGCCAGCTATGACGGCAAGTATATCAAGGCGACCAATGCGCGCCTCGGTTTCCCCTCCGTGCAGAACCCGCGTCCGCCGCTCTATTTCGGCGGCTCCTCGGATGCCGGTATCGATTTCTCGGTCGGGCGCGTCGACAAGTACCTGACATGGGGCGAGCCGCCGGCGCAGGTGGCCGAGAAGGTTCAGAAGGTGCGCGCCGCGGCAGCAGAGAAGGGCCGGGAGGTCAGCTTCGGCATCCGCCTGCATTTCATCGTGCGCGAGACCGACGAGGAGGCCTGGGCCGCGGCCGACCGGCTGATCTCCAAGCTTGACGACGAGACGATCCAGGAGGCGCAGCAGCGCTTCGTCAACGAGTCCGATTCCGTCGGCCAGAAACGCATGGCGGCGCTGCATGGCGGCCGCCGCGACAAGCTTGAAGTGTCGCCCAATCTCTGGGCGGGCGTCGGGCTGGTGCGCGCCGGTGCTGGCACGGCTCTGGTCGGCTCGCCGAAGACGGTGGCGGCGCGGCTGCGCGAATACCAGGATGTCGGCATCGATACGGTGATCGGCTCCGGCTACCCGCATCTGGAAGAAGCCTATCGCGTCGCCGAACTGCTGTTCCCGGAACTCGGCATCACCCGCAAGGAGCAGCGCCACGGCTTCGACAGCGACTTCGGCAAGCGCCAGGTCTTCGGCGGCGGTAGCCATGGCGGCAATCTCAAGGTGGTCTCCGGATCCTGATCGAACGGATGCGCTGCTGGCTGTGCGCGAGCAGCGCTTCAATGGACGCATGTCTGCCAGCGGGCTTGAGGCCGTGGCGACACAGAGGCGAGGAAGAACTCCATGTCGACATTCGATACGCCGATCGGCCGCGCGCTGACGGAGCGGACAGCGGGCAGGACGGCACCGAAACAAGGTTTCCGGCTGCCGATGCCGGGGCGCGAGCGGTTGCTGCCCTATCTGGTGCCGCTTGCCATCATCGCGGCATGGCAGCTTGGCTGTTCTTTAGGCTGGATCTCGTCGCGCATCATGCCGTCGCCGGCGGATGTCGCCGTGGCCTTCTGGTCGACGACGCTGTCAGGGCAGTTGCCGCATGATATTCTCGTCAGCGCCGGCCGCGCCTTCGCCGGCCTCGTCGTTGGCGGGGCGATCGGCTTTCTGCTCGGGATCGCCAATGGCGTCTCGAAGCTTTCCGAACAGCTGACCGATACGACGCTGCAGATGCTGCGCACCATTCCGCATCTTGCGATGATCCCGCTTGTCATCCTGTGGTTCGGGATCGGCGAGGAATCGAAACTGTTCCTGACCTCGCTCGGCGTGCTGTTTCCCGTCTACCTCAACAGCTATCACGGCGTGCGCAATGTCGATCGCGATCTGATCGAAATGGGCCGGGTCTATGGGATGAGCAACTGGACGCTCTTTCGCAAGGTGGTCTTTCCCGGCGCGCTTCCCTCGATCTTCGTCGGGCTGCGCTATGCGCTTGGCATCATGTGGCTGACGCTGATCGTCTCGGAATCGATCGCCGCGTCGTCGGGGATCGGCCACATGGCCAATAATGCGCGCGAGTTCATGATGACCGATGTCGTCGTGCTGGCGCTCGTCATCTACGCGCTTCTCGGCAAGTTCGCCGATGTCGTGGCCCGTTCGCTCGAGCGCCGGGCGCTCAGGTGGAACCCTGTCTATCAGAAGTAGGAGAGAGGCCATGACCCTCATCGCACATGAGCGCTTCCAGGGCGCTGCCGATGCGTCGGAGTACACAATCGACGCGCATAGGCCCGCGCGCAGCGGTGCCGCCGCGATCACCCTGAAAGGGCTGGAGAAGAGCTTTGGCGCCAACAGGGTGCTGCGGGGGATCAACCTGCACATTCCGGCTGGGCAGTTCGTCGCCGTGATCGGCAAGAGCGGCTGCGGCAAGAGCACGCTTCTGCGCACTCTCATGGGCCTGGACGAGCCAACGTCGGGAGAGCTGACCTTCGATACGCCTGATGGCGGCGAGGCCAATGCGCGTATCGTCTTCCAGGAGCCGAGGCTGCTGCCATGGCTTGATGTTGCCGATAACGTCGCGGTCGGGCTCGGCGACAAGGTCGACCGGTGGGTGGCGGCGCGGGAGGTCGAGGCCGTGCTTTCGGAAGTGCAGCTTGCGGAAAAGGCCGGCGAGTGGCCGGCGCGGCTTTCGGGTGGACAGCGGCAGCGCGTGGCGCTTGCCCGTGCGCTGGTGAGCCGTCCCGGTGTTCTGGCGCTGGACGAGCCGCTCGGCGCGCTCGATGCGCTGACCCGGATCAGCATGCAGGAGCTCTTGGCGCGGGTCTGGCGCGAACTCGGCTTTACCGCCGTGCTTGTTACACATGACGTCAGCGAGGCCGTGCATCTGGCGGACCGGGTGATCGTGCTCGACGAGGGCAGGGTGTCGCTCGACCTCGCCATTCCCTATCCGCATCCGCGCCGTCACGGCAACGCCGATCTGGCGGAACTGGAGGGGCGGCTATTGTCGGCCATTCTTGGAACGGATGGCGGTCACTGATCGGTGACGGGTGCGTTTCAGGCCTCAGCGTCGCTCGGCTTGAAGCGGGCGGGCAGGTTCTCCTTGTAGGGATAATACTTGAAATAGGGCATGGCCTCCTCAAGCACCCTGGCCACCGACGGGCGCTCCATCAGGCGCGCGTGATAGGCCGCGAGCTTGGGCAAGTCGCTGTCGTAAGGCACCAGCGTCTCGGCATAGAACAGGCCGGGTGCGGCGGCGCAATCGGCCATGGTGAAGTTCTCTCCGGTAATCCAGCCGTCGGCCGCAAGCTTGCCCTCGATCACCGCATAGGCGCGCCTCAGCGCCTGCCGGGCTTCTTCTGCTCTGGCCTCGCTGCCATCGGAGCGCATCCGCTCGCTGACGATCTGCTGCAGGGGGTCCTGGATATAGAGGTCGAAGAAGCGGTCCCATAGACGCACATCAAGTGCTGCGTCGAAATCCTCTGGGATCAGTCGCGCGCTGCCGGGATGATGGCGGTCGATATATTCGATGATGATGGAGGTCTCGAAAACGGTGCGCCCGCGGCTTTGATCCTCGAGCGCCGGCATCTTGCCGAGCGGCGAGAGCGCCAGAAAGGCCGTGCGCGAGGCTTCGTCGCCGAGATTGACCATCACGCGCTCGAACGGCGTGCCGCTTTCGTAGAGCGCGATCAGCACCTTGTGGCAGAAGGAGGCAAGCGGATGCTGATGCAGGACGAGTGTCATGAGGTTGCGCTTTCCGGGTTCAAACGGGCCAGCGTGAACGAATACCACGTTGAGACAAAGTGAACAAAGCGATGCAACGAAATCGTTCAGTTCACTTCTGGGTAGCGGTCGGAGGCCGATCCGGCAGGTTGTCCAGCCGCTTCGATCGTTCGCCGAGGTCGTCGGACATCTCCTGCCATATGCGTCTCAGGCGACGCACATGGAGGTCATCGGCAATCCAGCCCATAAGATGCTCGACGCAGGCCTTGGTTCTGGCCGGATTTGCGGTGATGGTGCGACAGGCCCATTCACAGTATTCGTCGATGGTCGCGGCCTCAATGGGAGGCATTGCCGCCTGCGGAATTGCTGCTATGTCGCCCGGCTCGTTGCGAATGATGAATGCCTTGACGCCTGCGGTCTTTGCAATCATCCGGATGTTCTCCGTCGCGGCAAATAGTATGCCGGCGTAAATCTTGTCGAATTCGTCGGGGCCGTCAGTTATGCGCTGGCCGGTTTCGGACGTCTTGTAGTCCAGCGCTCTTTCAAGATCGAAAATGGTGCGTACGTTCATCTGCTTCAGCACGAGGTATTTTTCGATGCCTAGGATGTTGCACAGCTGTGCCTGCGCGATCCAGTCGATGGTCTGGTAGATGCCGTAGGGAGATTCTATGTGCAGTTGGATGGGGTTGTAGGTCGCCAGGTTCTGTACATCGTAAATGCCACATTCGCCCAACCGGAAGCGGGTCGGATAGTCGATGCCATCGATAACGTCGAGCGGAGTGATGCGCGTTACGTCATAGAAGCGGTCGTCGTCCATCTTTACCCACGATACAAGCGATTGCAGCTTGAGGAAGAGAAACTTCGTGGCGCTTTGCGGGGCGAGCCCGAGCAAGGGAGCGAGGACTAGCCACATCCAGTGGATGTGAGTGCAGTCGACCATCCGAGGTGGTGAACCGAGCGGGTTTGTGAGGAGCCGCGTCGGGTCTGTAAAGGCAACATAGAGGAATATCACAATGGCCACCGACGCGAAGATTTCCGCCGTCTGCCATATGATGGTGTAAGCAGAGAGATCGAATACCGCGAGGCTGCGGATGAACTGCCTTACGGCCGCAATGAAGGCGCCGACAAACGCCAGTGCCGCAATGATTTCGATTTGGCTGCGAAAGCTCCCAGGCGGGCAGCACTCGGCGGGCGCCCCGCAGATCGGGATGCCATCGACGCCCGCCACCTGTAACCCCGTACTCAGCGCCTTGAGCAGCGCGCTGAACCCAAAATAGCAGATGACCACGAAGCCCAGCGATGAAAGAAAGAGCCTCAGGTCACCGAGATTGCCAATGATGCGGGACGAGCGGATGCGTTGCTCGATCTCCTTGATCAACTCCGACGAGCCAAGGCGGATCGGTTGGTCGGTGGGTTCGCGCAGATCTGAGAGGTATTTGGAGGTGACGAACTCCAGAGACGGATTGCTTCCCGACTTCGTGTCGTTGTTTTCGCCTCTTGCCGATTTCGCATCACGCGTGGTCGGGTAGGAAGCAATGAAGTCCGAGATGATCCGCAGGCGCCGCACTCGGATATCGTTGCGGGCATAGATCAGCAAGAATGGGATGAAAACCGCGAGAAGTGCCACACGCCAGTCGACATGCGGCAAGTGGCCGAGCGCCGAACTGATACCCTGCCAGATTCCTGTATTGTCTGTCGGCTTGACACCTTCCATCTATACCTCCCCACACGTTTGCGGGAAGGTCGGCGCAAATCCGACAAGGGTCTAGCAACGAGACGCAATCAATGATTGTGTATCCCGGTATCTTGCTCTTTTGTGGTAAGGTTTTAAGTCCTTTGACCTATCGCAACTTCGCAATCACCAGGTGTCCCGGCGTCGGCTGGCCTTCTTCCATGCGGACGTTGATATTGGTGATCTCGATCAGCTCAAAGCCGGTGGCGTCGAGGCGTTCGCGGACGTAAGCCTCGGAGTGCGCGAAGCGCTGGTGCGGGCCGACCATGTAGGCGCGGCCGGCGAGCTTTTCGGCAGGCAGGGTTTCCGAGGAGAAGATGAAGAGGCCGCCCGGTGTCAGGTTCTCGGCGGCGCCGAAGAACAGGGGCTCGAGACCGCCGAGATAGGGCAGGACGTCGGTGGCGGTGATGATATCGAAGGGCTCTTCGTCATTGTCGTCGAGGAAGTCCTCGACCTCGGCGACGAACAGGGTTTCGTAGAGGTCCTTCTCATGGGCGATCTCGACCATGTTTTCCGAGAGGTCGATGCCGGTCATCTCCTCGCAGAGATCGCGCAGCGTGCCGCCGGTCAGACCGGTGCCGCAGCCGAGATCAAGCAGGCGCTTGAAGGGGCCGAGGTTCAGCGCCTGCAGGCGCTGGCGCACCAGCATCGGCACGTGGTAGCCGAGCTGCTCGACGAGAACGTCCTCAAAGACTTCGGCGTGCTGGTCGAAGAGGGTTTCGACATAGGCGTCTGGGGCCTTGGTCGGCGTCTCGCCGCGGCCCATGGCAGCGATACGGACGGCAGCGCCGCCGTGATCGTCGGGGTCGATCGCCAGCACTTCCTCGTAGGCCTTCACGGCGGCATCGACATCGCCGGCCTTTTCCAGGGAAAGGGCGCGGTTATAGGCTTCCGCGAGTGCTTCTTCGTCGATCTTCTGGGCCATGTCTGCTCACCATCGTTCGTTTGTTGTCCTGCGTCTAAGGCGAGCGGCCCGGTTTTGCAATGGCGACGTTGATGGCGGCTGCTCAGTTGATGATGAACTCGCCTTTCAGTGCGCGCCATTCCGTGGCCGAGATCAGCTTGCGGTGAATGTAGCGCACCGAGTGCAGCGGTCCGTCGAGCGTTTCCTGCCAGAACTTCAGGAAGCCGCGCATTTCGGGAAAGTCGGGAGCAAGATCGTAATCCTGCCAGATGTAGGTCTGCAGGATCGCATGATGATCCGGCATGCGATATAGGATCTGGGCCGTCGTCAGGCCGTAACCCTGAAGCTGTCTTTCCATGTCCTTGTGCATTTGATGCCTCGCTGTTCCCATTCGGCGCTTATTAGCGTCCGTTTAAATGAGAGCATGACATGGTTACGCGAAGCTTGCCAAAAGGCTACAAGAAAATGGATATCATTATTTATTTTCAATAGCTTGGCAGCTCTCCGTCGAGAGTGCTGCCAAGGGGGCTATCGCTTCAGGTGGCGGGTGAGGCGGCGCTCGATCCAGTTCCACAGGTGCCTCAGGCTTTCGACCATGGCGAGATAGAAGATCGCCGCCCAGAGATAGGTCTGGTAGTCGAAGGTGCGCGAAAAGGCGTAGCGCGTTTCACCCATGAGATCGAGCACGGTAATGATGGCGACGACGGCCGATCCCTTGATCAACAGAATGATCTCGTTGCCGTAGGGGCGCAGCGCCACGATCAGCGCCTGCGGCAGCACGATCTTGCGGAAGGCGATGATCTTGTGGATGCCGAGCGAGGAAGCGGCCTCATGCTGGCCGCGCGGTACGCTCTCGATGGCGCCGCGCAAAATCTCGGCCTGATAGGCGGCGGTGTTGATGGTCATGGAAAACAGGCCGCAATACCAGGCGTCGCGGAAGAACCACCAGAGGCCGACGGATTCCAGCTGCGGTCGGAACTGGCCGAGGCCGTAATAGATCAGGAAGAGCTGGGCGAGCAGCGGCGTGCCGCGGAAGACGTAGACGTAGCAGAAGGCGAGGCCGTTGATGACCTTGTTCTTCGACATGCGGGCGAAGGCGAGCGGAACGGAGAGAACTGCGCCGCAGACGACGGAGACGGCAACCAGCACGATCGTGGTCATCAATCCGTGCAGATAGCGCGGGCCGTAGCGGGTGAATTTCTCGACATCCCAGCCCTCGATGATCATGCCGATCAGCGCGATGGCGAGAATGATCCACAGGCCAACCACGAGACAGCCCATGACGCGGGCAAGCGTCAGCGGCTTATCGAGGTTTTTCGGGGCCGGCTGCGGGGGGATCAGCACCTCTGCGTGGCTCATCGGCTGATCTCCGAGCGCTTCGCCCAACGTTCGATATAGCGCAGGCCGAACGAGGAAATGATGGCAAGCCCGAGATAGATGCCGCAGGCCAGTGTGTAAAACAGAAACGCCTCCTTGGTGACCTTCACCGCCACGCCCGTCTGGCGCAGCACGTCGGCAAGGCCGATGATCGAGACGTAGGACGTATCCTTGAGCAGGATCATCCAGAGATTGACGAGGCCGGGCAGCGCGATGCGCACCAGCTGCGGCAGGATGATCAGCACCATCGTGCGGCCGCGATGCAGGCCGAGCGCGTCGCCGGCTTCGTACTGGCCCTTGGGAATCGCGCGAAAGGCCGACAGCAGCACTTCCGAGCAATAGGACGAGAACACGACGGACAGAGCGATGACGCCGGAGACGAAGGCGTTGATCTCGACGCGGCCGTCGTAGCCGACCCAGGCGAGCAGCGACTGGAGGAGGATCTGCATGCCATAATAGATGATGAACAGCGTCAGCAGTTCGGGCAGGCCGCGGAAGATGGTGGTGTAGATGCCGGCGGCAAGACGTACCGCCTTTTCTTCCGATTGCTGGCCAAGCGCCACCATGAAGCCGATCAAAAGGCCGATCGGGAGCGTCACGAGGGCGACGGCGACCGTCACCTTCAGGCCAGCGGCGATCTCATCGCCCCAGCCGGTGTCGCCACAGGCCAGAATCGTGGATTGGCCGAGCCATGTGAAAATGCCGACGGGTCCGCATAGCGGGTCAAACACATATCCAATCCAGGTCCAGAGCGAACCCAGTGCGGAGGACAATCCGCCCATGCCAAGTTTCCCCTCGCGGCTTTTGCCGCCTTGATATTGCACTCTTTGTCAAACAAAAATGGCGGAAGGGCAAGCCTCCCGCCATCGCATTTGTTTCAGGACTACAGCTTATTCGGCGCCGTAGACGTCGAAATCGAAATACTTGTCCTGGATCTTCTTGTAGGTGCCGTCGGCACGGATCGCCGCGATCGCTGCGTTCAGCTTTTCGCGGAGCGGATCGCCCTGGCGAACAGCGATACCGGCGCCAACGCCGTTGATTTCCTTGTCGACCGGCAGGGTCGTGAGGATCTTGCAGCATGCGCCGGCGTCCGACTTGACCCACTGCGACAGAACGACGACGTCGTCGATGACAGCATCGACGCGGCCGTTCGAGATGTCGAGCTTGTACTCGTCAGCCGTCGGGTAGAGCTTCAGCTCGGTGTCGGCGAGGTGCTTTTCAGCGTAGTTGGCGTGCGTGGTCGAGGTCTGCGCGCCGATCGTCTTGCCCTTCAGGCCCGCAACGTCGGTGACGGTGGAGTCCTTCGGCACGGCGACTGCCGGCGGGGTGTTGTAGTACTTGTTGGTGAAGTCGACGAGCTTCGAACGCTCAGGCGTGATCGACATCGACGAGATGATCATGTCGAACTTCTTGGCGTTGAGGCCGGGGATGATGCCGTCCCAATCGCTGCTGACGATGGTGCAGTCAGCCTTCATCTGCGTGCAGAGCGCACGGGCGATGTCCATGTCGAAGCCGAGGAACTGGCCGCTTGCGTCAACATATTCGAAGGGCGGGTAGGTCGAGTCCGTACCGATGACATACTTCTCGCCATCGGCCATTGCCGAGCCCGCGAAAAGAGACATCGCGGCGATCGAGGCGGCTGCGAGAAAACGGGTGGAGATATGCATGTGAGTCCTCTCTGTTGGTTACCGCATGCCATCCCTTTGTTTTTTTGGTGGCATGAAGCAGGACGCTGCTTTGCAACGCCTTGCCGCGATAATCAAACCTTTTTTACGCGGATTGCAACTGCTTTCACCGCGTTGTTGTGCATCGCAACTATGGCGAAGCTGAACGTTTGCAGACCGTCATATTCATACCGGGTTAATGCGGCAATTCTTAAGACCATGGAACGAATCCTGGCGTGCTCAGTTTAGCAAGGCTTGTTTGCGTGCCGAAAAGAGACGTCGTTGCGAACGCGAAGAATAAACAAGGAACGAGGAAACCTTATGGGAATGAAATCCAGATTGTTTGCCAGCGCGGCCTTTCCGCTTCTGTCCCTGTCGCTTGTGCTGCCCCCGGCGCACGTGTTTGCGGCAGCGCCGAGCGTTGAAGAGGTCGGAGCAGGCCATCGGGCCGTCGCGGGCAGCTTCGAGGTTGCGCAGGATGCGACGTCCGAAGAGGAGCTCCTGAAGAAGCGCCAGCAGCAGGATCAGGAACAGCAGCAGCAGGCACCGGCCGAAGCGCCGAAGGCCGCTGAACCTCCGGCCGAGCCGCCACCGGCACCCAAGCGCGAAGCACCCGCCGAAGCTCCTCCGGCTGCCGCCGAACCGGCGCCGCAGGCCGAAGCGCCTGCCGAGAAGCCGAGAAAGCGCCAGCCGGCAGCAGAACAGCCTGCCGCTGAACCGCAGGCAGCCGAGCCCGCCCAGCAGGAAGCGCCCGCCGAAAAGCCGCGCCGCCAGAAGCAGCCTGCCGCCGAACAGGAACAGGCAGCGCCGAGTGCCGAGCAGCCGGCTGAACAGCCGCGCCGCAAGAAGCGTGACCAGCAGCCGCAGCAGGAAGAAGCCGCGCCGCAGCAGCCCGCCGAGCAGGCCGCCCCGCAGGCTGAACAGCCGCAGGCCGAGCAGGCACAGCCCGAACAGGCAAAGCCACCACGCAAGAACGGCAAGCCAGCCGCTGCCGATGGCAGCGAACAGCCCGCAAAGCCACACAAGAAGCCAACGGCCGAAGCACCGCAGGCCGAGCCCGCTCAAAAGCCGGCCGCCGAGACTGCGCCTGCAACCGAGCAGCCAGCGCCTGACAACGCCGCCAAGCCGCAGGAAGCACCCGCGGGCAAGGCGCCCGTTCCGGCTCAGCAGCCGGCCGAAGCGCAGCCCCAGGTGGCGCCCGGTCAGGCCAAGCCCGGCGAAGCACCGGCTCAGCAGCAGGGCGAACAGGTCGCTCCGGGCCAGCCGGGCGCGCCAGCCGGTCAGCCTGCCGATCAGGCCGGCCAGCCGCCGGCAGGTCAGCCTCCCGTTGCCCAGACCGAGCAACCGATCCCGGCCCCTGAGAAGGTGACGCCGCAGGAACTCGAGCGCCGCAAGGAAATCGCCGCTGATCCGAGCAAGAGCACGGAAACCGTCGTTCTGCCGGTGCAGAACGGTGCGGCCGTTCTCGACAGCGACAAGGATGCGGATCGTTCCGGCGGTGTGCAGTCGCGTCGTGACCGCGACAAGCAGCGTGGTCAGGAGCAGCAGGTGCGCGTGCCGAAGTCGGACGCCGACGCGCAGTTGGCGGCGCCCGGTGCCGCAAAGCCCGCGCCGATCAAGATCGAAGCGATCACCGCCGAGCAGGGCCAGCGTCTGGACCAGCGCCCGCAATTCGCCCGTCCCGACGGCGCGAATTTCGGCCAGCGCGGTGACGACAACCGTGTCATCATCCAGTTCAACAACCAGACCTATGTTCGTGGCGATGACGACCGCCGGTTCCTGCGCGACGGCGAGCGGCCGATCTACGAGCAGCTGCCGCGTGACCGCTACCGCGAGACGATCGATCGCGATGGCTACCAGATCGTGACGGTGCGCAACCGCTACGGCGATATTATCCAGCGTTCGCGCATCGACAATCGCGGCCGCGAGCACGTGCTCTATTATACGCCTGACCTCTACGACAATCCTGACCGCGACTACTTCGAGGATCCGGGTGCCGATCTGCCGCCGATGCGCCTGCGCATTCCGCTGCAGGACTACATCATGGACACCAGCAGCGACGACAATCGCGACTATTACGACTTCCTGCGCGAGCCGCCGGTCGAGCCTGTCGAGCGTGTCTATTCTCTGAACGAAGTGAAGTATTCGGCCCGTATCCGCGACAAGGTTCGTCGTATCGACCTGGATACCGTCACGTTTGCGACCGGTAGCGCCGAAATCCCGATGAGTCAGGCGCGCAGCCTGCGCAAGGTGGCCGATGCGATCAACGAGGTGCTGAAGAAGGACCCGACAGAAACCTTCCTGATCGAAGGTCACACCGATGCCGTAGGCTCCGATCAGAGCAACCTGATCCTGTCCGACCAGCGCGCGGAATCGGTCGCCAACGTGATGACCGACGTCTATGGCATCCCGCCGGAAAACCTGGCGACGCAGGGCTATGGCGAACGTTACCTGAAGGTCAACACACAGGGACCGGAGCAGGAAAACCGCCGCGTCACCATTCGCCGCGTCACGGCGCTGGTGCGGCCGGTGGCCTCGCGCAACTAAGAGCGCGCATAAGCATCGAGAATGGAGAGGCCGCCGGGCAATCGGCGGCCTCTCCTGTTTCAGATGGGCTTATTTCAGCGGCGGGAGGGCGACGGTTGCCGCGATGAAATCGGCAATGGCCAGCGTGTCGTCGAGGTCAAAGACGGGCAGGGTAGTGTCGGCGACCGGATGATCGGCGGCGATGGCGACGATGTGGGGATCGGCTGATGCCAGCGGCTCGCGGTTTGCCGATTCCAGCCGGCGGGCCTCGATCTTCGGGATCGGCTCGCGCTTGTAGCCCTCGATGAGGACGAGATCGCAGGGGGCGATGCGGGCGAGGATTTCCTCGAAGCTCGGTTCGGCTGCCCCGCGCAACTCGTGCATGATGGCGTAGCGCGTGCCGGAGACGATCGTCACCTCGTGCGCGCCCGCCTGGCGGTGGCGGTAGCTGTCGGCGCCGACCTTGTCGATGTCGAAGTCATGATGGGCATGCTTGATCGTCGAAATCCGGTAGCCGCGGCGGGTGAACTCTTCGACGAGGCGAACCGCAAGCCCTGTCTTTCCCGAATTCTTCCAGCCGGAAATTCCGAAGATCCTTGGCCGTTCGGTCATGTCAGTACCTTCATCCAGCGTTCGGCCTCGGCGAGGTCATCGGGCGTGTTGACGTTGAAGAACGGGTCGAGAAGGCTTGCCCGCGTCGGGCGCAGCGGGAAGGCAACTTCCGTAACGTCATGCCGTAACAGGAAGTCGCGAACACGGCGCTTCTCATCGCTTGCGATCCAGCTTTCCAGCTCGCCTGCCAGCGCCACCGGCCAGAGGCCGAAGACGGGATGGCTGCGGCCCTCGGAGGTGGCGATGGCGATCCGCGTGGGCGTGTCGATGGCCGCTGCCAGCCAGTCGACGAGATCGTGCGGGAAGAATGGGCTGTCGACGGAGACGGTTGCGACATGCGTGACGGCGGGCAGGCTCGCACCGTGCGCCATGGCGGCGTGGATGCCGGCCATCGGACCGGCCTTGCCGGGGACGATATCGGGAATGAAGGGGCGGTTGCAGCGATCAGGCGCGGCGTCGGCATTGACGGCGACGGAGATGACCTGCGGCGACAGTTGCTCGATGACGCGATCGAGCAGCGTGCGACCTGAAAGTGGAACGCCTGCCTTGTCGCGGCCCATGCGCGAGGAGCGTCCGCCAGCAAGCACGACGCCTGGAATGTTGGATCGGTCGAGCGTGAAGCCGCTCGCTGGGGTGAGGATCGGGGGCTTGGCCATCAGACCGGTACTCTCGGTTCGGATTCCTGTGCGACCGGCGCGCCGCGCCGCTTGGCCTCACGATAGAAGGTGTAGAGCCCGGAGGCGATGACGATCGCGGCGCCGATCATGGTCCAGCTGTCGGGGACCTCGAAGAAGAAGAGCCAGCCGAGCAACGCAGAAAAGATGAGGCTGGTGTAACGCAGTGGTGCGACGAAGGAGATTTCGCCGGTGCGCATCGCGGCGATCACGGACTGGTAGCCGATGAGCACGAGGACCGCTGCCAGAACGATATGCGTCAGCGAGGTGGCGCTGACCGGGCGCCAGCCGCCGAGAAGCGGCGTCAGCAGCGCACCGAATATGGTGACGGACACGGCGGTGATTACCGTGATCATCAGCGAGGGAATGCTGGGATCGATGCCACGTGTCGCCAGATCGCGACCGGCGGTCACCAGGACGCTTACGATGCAGATCAGGGCCGCGGCATTGAAGCCGTCGGCGCCGGGGCGGACAATAATCATCACGCCAGCCAGGCCGGCGAGAATGGCCAGCAGCCGGCGCCAGCCGACCGGTTCCCCGAAGAAGAGGACTGCACCAACGGTGACGACGAGCGGCAGGGACTGCAGGATGGCCGAGGCGTTCGCGATCGGCATCATGCCGAGCACGGTTATATAGGTGACCGCCGCCAAAATCTCGCAGCCGACGCGAAGCGCGACCATCGGCTCAAGAACGATCCGCCAAGAGCGCAAGGCTCCCATCCGCCGGGCGACGACAAAGACCAGGACACTGGTGAACAGACCACGCAGGCACATGATCTGGCCGGCATTCATCTCTGAAATCACGGATTTCGACAGGGCGTCGCTGGCGGAAAAACCCGCCATGGCCGCCGTCATGTAGATTGCACCCTCAGTATTGCTCGACCGCGGCATTTAGAAATTCCGATTCCATCCCGCGGACTTCTTAGTGCCTGCCGCGCGCGATTGAAATCAAATCGGTGCCACACCCGAGATAATTCGATTGCGCAGTGCACAATGACGCTGCTCAACCTATCGCGCGCAGCAGGTCACCCGCCGGTGACGCTCATGTGGCGGCTGACGGCGGGGCGGTTGTGGGTGCGGTCGATGATGAAGTCGTGGCCCTTGGGCTTGCGGGAGATCGCCTCGTCGATCGCGGCGTAGAGCAAGCCGTCGTCTTCGGTGGCGCGCACGGCGGAGCGCAGATCGGCGGCGTCGTTCTGGCCGAGACACATGTAGAGCGTACCGGTGCAGGTGAGGCGCACGCGGTTGCAGCTCTCGCAAAAATTATGGGTCATCGGGGTGATGAAGCCCATGCGGCCGCCGGTTTCCTCGACGGTGACGTAACGGGCAGGGCCACCGGTGCGGTAGCCGATTTCGTTCATGGTGAACTGCTTCTCGAGATCGGCGCGCAGCTTGGAGAGCGGCAGATAGCGATCGGTGCGATCTTCCTCGATCTCGCCCATCGGCATGGTTTCGATCACGGTAAGATCCATGCCGCGACCATGGGCGAAGCGGATCATCTCGGGCATCTCGACGTCGTTGAAATCCTTCAATGCGACGGCGTTGAGCTTGATATGCAGGCCAGCCTTCTGGGCGGCGTCGATGCCTTCCATGACCTTGTGGAAGTCGCCCCAGCGGGTGATCTCTCGGAACTTGTCAGGATTGAGCGTATCCAGCGACACGTTGATGCGGCGAACACCGCAATCATAGAGCTCGTCGGCATAACGCGCGAGCTGGGAGCCGTTGGTGGTCAGCGTCAGCTCTTCGAGACCGGAGCCGATCTGCTGGCCGAGTTGGCGCACGAGATGCATGATGTTCTTGCGCACCAGCGGCTCGCCGCCGGTCAGCCTCAGCTTGCGTACGCCCTTGGCGATAAAGGCGGAACAGAGCCTGTTCAGCTCCTCCAGCGTCAGAAGATCCTTCTTCGGCAGGAAGTTCATGTTCTCGGCCATGCAATAGGTGCAGCGAAAATCGCAGCGATCGGTCACCGAGACGCGCAGATAGGTGACGGCCCGCTGAAACGGGTCGATCATGGGTTTCGCATCGGCCACGAGCGGTGCGGCGTTGGCGATTGTTCCAACCTTGCTGTTCACTACAGTCTCCAATCTTCCGACAATGTGCGTACTGTGCACCGCAACGTCAAGCAAGAGGCGGCACCCATACGCTAAATTGAACTTGCCTCAAAGAGGCGCATTGCCTACTCCTCGAAACGAAGAGGAGCACCATCATGAGCGACATCTGGCCGACAGAGCTGAAGGTGACGAAGGATCGGCAACAGCTGGTCATCACCTTCAATAATGGTGAAAGTTTCACGCTCAGCGCCGAGATGCTGCGCGTGCTGTCGCCATCGGCGGAAGTGCAGGGCCACGGGCCGGGCCAGAAGGTCACCGTGCCGGGCAAGCGCAACGTCGCAATCATGTCGATGACACCCACCGGCAACTATGCCGTCAGGATCGGTTTCGACGACATGCACGACACCGGCATCTTTACATGGTCGTATCTGCGCGAACTCGGCGAGCGCGGCGAAGAGCTTTTCGCGGTATACGAGAATGAGTTGCGGGAGAAGGGCATGAACCGCGACACATCGGAAAAGCCGCGCTGAGCGCGACCGCGCGCCTACCCTCAAACGAGATGGCACATGTCACGCCAGCGTCATTTTAGGCGGCTAATTACTGTGGAGAAACAACGCGATGGAACGGCCATGAAAATCATCGAGACCGTCGAAGAACTGACCGCCCTCTATGGCGGCGGCTTGTCGGAAGCTTCCGTGGCGAAGGTGACGAAATACCTGACGCCGCTTTACCGGCAGATGATCGAGGCTTCGCCGTTCGTTGCGCTGGCGACCGTCGGTCCAGAGGGGCTGGACTGTTCTCCGCGCGGTGACCTCGGCGGCGTCGTGCGTGTCATCGACGACAAGGTGCTGCAGATGCCTGACTGGCGCGGCAACAACCGGGTGGATTCGCTGTCGAACATCGTGCGGGATCCCAGGCTTGCGCTGATGTTTCTCATCCCGGGATCGAATACGACGATGCGGATCAACGGGCGCGGCGTCGTTTCGAACGACGAGGCGCTGCTCACCTCCTTCGAGATGGACGGCAAGCATCCGCGCACGGTTATCGTGGTGACGATCGAGGAGGTCTATTTCCAGTGCGCTCGGGCGCTGATCCGCTCGGAGCTGTGGAATCCCGACAATTTCGTCGATCCGAAAGGCCTTCCGACGCCGGGCCTGATGCTGAAGGCGGCAACGGAAGCGTTCGACCACGAGACCTATGATCGCGAATGGGCCGCACGCGCGGCCAAGACGATGTGGTAGCGTTTGATATAGGGCCGCGGTTCGTCGCGGCTCAGGCCTTGTAGATCAGCCAGCTCTTGGTGAAATCCTTCTGCATGCCGTCCTCGAAGAGGACGCTGCAGTTGCGGCCTGCGTTCTTGGCGCCGTAGAGGGCGACGTCGCTCTTGTGATAGAGCTCGCCCGCATCTTCGGCGCTCGACGCCATGCAGATGCCGACCGACACCGTGACCGGTCCATAGTTGACGCGGGTGCGGGAATTCTTGAACGGCGTGGCTTCAAGCGTGCGCCGGATGCGCTCGGCGACGGCCATGACTTCCTCTGCCGTGTTACCCTCGATGATCAGCGCGAACTCCTCGCCACCGGTGCGGGCAACGAAGACATCGCGGCGCACGTTGGCGCGGATGACCGAAGCGACCGTTGCGAGGATCTTGTCGCCGACGGGATGGCCGTAGGTGTCGTTGATCTTCTTGAAGTTATCGATATCGGCGAGCACAAGCGCCGTGATCGGGCGCATGGCCGGATTGTTGAAGACGGCTGCGAGGCGATCGTCGAAGGCGCGGCGGTTGGAGAGGCGGGTCAGCGAATCCGTATTGGCGATGCGCTTGTATTCGTCGAGTTCCTTGCGGACCTGATCCATTTCGTTGGAGCGCTGCACAACGTTTTCGACCGTGCGCTCACCATGCGCCATGGTGTGTCCGGTCGCCTCGGTCAGCAGATGCAACGCATTCTGGATGAGGTCGACGCTGGATGTGTTTTTCGAGGTGATACGGTTGTAGGTTTCGCCGAGCAGTCTGTTGTAGCTTTCGAGCGAGGTCTGCTCCTGACGCAGGACGCGCAGCACCGATTCGAGTTCGGCGGCGATGCGGGTATGGGCGTCGTCGAAGACGCGGCCGGCGCCGTGGCTGAAATGCTGCGCGCCCAGTTCGTCGAGTTCTTCCTGGGTCGCCTGGTTGCCAAGGGCCGCGAGATCGCGCGTCAATGCCGGGTTGGAGCCGATATAGGCTTCATAGAACAGTTCATAGTTTCGCGGAATGGGCGCAACACCCATGGAGCGCATCGCAAAAGTGATCTGGCTTGCCACATCGGGAACCTGCGTCTTTGGCGCCACAGCCGTCGTCATCCGGCCACTCCTTATGGTACATCTCAAAAGTCCTCTCTTATTTCTTAAGCTACAATTGTTTTGAAATGATTAAGGTTGGATATACCAGAGATTACATGTGAATTTTATTCGAATTGGCCGATTTGTTCTTATCTTTATGATTTTTATATCGGAATCCCGGCAGCGACGCAGCGCGCCTACGCGTCCTGAGGGTATCTTTCTTTAGATGACCTGAGCGAAATATTCGCCAGACATCATTTCTGTCAATGATCCATTGACAATCGGTTTCCGATATCGGTTCTTTTGTGAACGATAAGGACGTGGCAACTTGCATTTCAAGGCACCGTAGCGGTGTCAGGAGAAAGCAACAGGCCATGCAAACGTCCCATAACTCGCCTCCAGCCGTGCTCGCTGCCGCTGTTATTGCCGGATCTCTTTTTCTGATCCAGCAACAAGGCTTCTTTCATGGCGCATTTACTTCGGAAATACTGGCAAGCGTCAATGCCGAAGACGTGCTTGTCGCGAGCGATTACATCGCGACAAGCAAAGGCGAAGTGGCTGGCGGCGGCGTGACCGCAACCGCCCACTGAACGATCAGCCGAGGTTGAATTCCTGGAAGAAGTCGTTGCCCTTGTCGTCGGTGACGATGAAGGCGGGGAAGTCCTCGACCTCGATCTTCCACACCGCTTCCATGCCGAGTTCCGGATATTCCAGCACCTCGACCTTGCGGATGCAATCCTGCGCCAGACGGGCGGCCGGGCCGCCGATGGAGCCGAGATAGAAGCCGCCATGGGTCTTGCAGGCCTCGCGCACCGCGCGCGAGCGGTTGCCCTTGGCGAGCATGATCATCGAGCCGCCGAAGGACTGGAACTGATCGACATATGAATCCATGCGGCCGGCGGTGGTCGGGCCGAAGGAGCCTGAGGCGTAGCCGGCGGGCGTCTTGGCCGGGCCCGCGTAGTAGACCGGGTGGTTCTTCATGTAATCCGGCATGCCTTCGCCCTTCTCAAGGCGCTCGCGGATCTTCGAATGCGCGAGGTCGCGGGCGACGATGATCGTGCCGGTCAGCGACAGGCGGGTTTTTACCGGATGCTTGCTAAGTTCTGCAAGTATATCGGCCATCGGCTGGTTGAGATCGATCTTTACCATCGATTCCGACAGCTTTGCCTCGTCGATCTCAGGCATGTACTTGGACGGATCAGTTTCCAGCTGCTCGACGAAGATGCCCTCGCGGGTGATCTTGCCCTTTGCCTGGCGGTCGGCGGAACAGGAGACGCCGAGGCCGATCGGCAGCGAGGCGCCATGGCGGGGCAGGCGGATGACGCGGACGTCATGACAGAAATACTTGCCGCCGAACTGTGCGCCGACGCCCATCTGCTGCGTCAGCTTGTGGATTTCCCTTTCCATCTCGACGTCGCGGAAGGCGTGGCCGCTTTCCGAACCCTCGGTCGGAAGATCGTCGAGATAGCGCGTCGAGGCGAGCTTGACGGTCTTGAGGTTCATCTCGGCCGAGGTGCCGCCGATGACGATCGCCAGATGGTAGGGAGGACAGGCTGCCGTGCCCAGCGTGAGGATCTTCTCCTTAAGGAAGTCGATCATCCGGTCGTGGGTCAGCAGCGAGGGCGTACCCTGGTACAGGAAGGTCTTGTTGGCCGAGCCGCCGCCCTTGGCGACGAAGAGGAAATTGTATTCGTCCGTCCCTTCCTCGTAGATGTCGATCTGGGCCGGCAGGTTGTTCTTGGTGTTCTTCTCTTCGAACATCTTGATCGGGGCGAGCTGCGAGTAGCGCAGATTCTTCTTCTCGTAGGCGTCCATCACGCCCTTGGCGAGCGCCGAATAGTCCTCGCCCTCGGTCCAGACGCGGCGGCCCTTCTTGCCCATGATGATCGCGGTGCCGGTGTCCTGGCACATGGGCAGGATGCCGCCGGCGGCGATGTTGGCGTTCTTCAGGAGGTCGTAGGCGACGAAGCGGTCGTTGTCTGTCGCCTCGGGATCGTCGAGGATCGAGGCGAGCTGCTTCAGGTGGCCGGGGCGGAGCAGATGGTTGATGTCGGCAAAGGCGGTCTCGGCCAGCAGACGGATGCCCTCGGGCTCGACGGTCAGGATGTCCTGGCCCTTGAAGCTGTCGACAGAGACGTGGTCGCTGCTGATCTTGCGGTATTGGGTGGAGTCTTTGCCGAGGGGGAACAGATCGTCAGCCATCGAATGACCTTTCATGCGGGCCGGAATGGAAATCGCAGACGGTCTATGCGGGCGATGTGCGAATTGCAATCATTCTAAAACCTTCGAGAAACGCTCAAGAATGCATGAAAAAACACCGCCGCGGAGGCCGTGGCGGTGTCTGGTGGTTCATCGATGATCCGGGATGGCTTTACTTCGGACCGATCATCGTTTCAGGGCGGACATACTGATCGAACTCCTCGTTCGTCAGGTAACCGCCGCCGACGGCTTCCTCGCGCAGCGTCGTGCCGTTCTTGTGCGCGGTCTTGGCGATCTTGGCGCAGATGTCGTAGCCGAGGCGGCCGTTCAGCGCCGTCACCAGCATCAGGGAGTTCTCGACGCCCTTCTTGATGTTGTCCTCGCGGGCTTCGATGCCGACGACGCAATTGTCGGTGAAGGAGACGGCGGCGTCGCCGAGCAGCTGCACCGACTGCAGGAAGTTGTAGGCCATCATCGGATTGTAGACGTTGAGCTCGAAATGGCCCTGGCTGCCGGCGAAGGTCAACGCGGCGTTGTTGCCGAAGACATGGGCGCAGACCTGCGTCAGCGCTTCCGACTGCGTCGGGTTGACCTTGCCGGGCATGATCGAGGAGCCGGGCTCGTTTTCCGGCAGCGACAGTTCGCCGAGGCCGGCGCGCGGGCCGGAGCCGAGGAAACGGATGTCGTTGGCGATCTTGAAGAGGGCCGCCGCTGCCGCGTTGATGGCGCCATGTGCGAAGACCATCGAGTCATGCGAAGCCAGCGCCTCGAACTTGTTCGGCGCGGTGACGAAGGGTAGGGCGGTAACAGCGGAGATCTCTTCCGCGACCTTCTCTGCAAAGCCGATGGGCGCGTTGAGGCCGGTGCCGACGGCGGTGCCGCCCTGGGCGAGCTTGGAGAGTGCGGGCAGCGTCAGCTCGATATTGGCGATGGCGGAAGCGACCTGCGCGGAGTAACCGGAGAATTCCTGGCCGAGCGTCAGAGGCGTCGCGTCCTGCGTATGGGTGCGGCCGATCTTGATGATGTGGCTGAACTCGGTGACCTTCATGTCGAGTGCTGCATGCAGGTGCTTCAGGCCCGGCAGCAGGTGGTGGACGATCTGCTCGACGCAGGCGATGTGCATGGCCGTCGGGTAGGTGTCGTTCGACGACTGGCTCATGTTGACGTGATCGTTCGGATGCACCGGCTTCTTCGAGCCCATGACGCCGCCGAGCACCTCGATCGCGCGGTTGGAGATCACTTCGTTGGCGTTCATGTTCGACTGCGTGCCGGAGCCGGTCTGCCAGACGACCAGCGGGAAGTGGTCGTTGAGCTTGCCGTCGATGACTTCCTGGGCGGCGTCGATGATGGCGTTGCCGACCGCCGGGTCCAGCTTGCCGAGCGCCATGTTGGCGCGCGCGGCGGCCTGCTTGACGATGCCCAGCGCGCGCACGATCGACAGCGGCTGCTTCTCCCAACCGATCTTGAAATTGCCGAGCGAGCGCTGCGCCTGCGCGCCCCAATACCTGTCGCTTTGTACTTCGATCTCGCCGAAAGTATCGGTTTCGATACGGGTGGAAGTCATGGCCATGCCTTTCTTTCGCGTGAGCGGCTGCGGAGATGCCGTCTTATAGGTCTCAAGCCAGCCCAAGAAAACAGCGGCGATCAAAAAATATGAGCCGAGAAGTCATATTAGTGGCTGCGCTATACGTGGTTTTTTGGCCACGTCTTATTTTTTATCCAACAACGTCTTTTGGGGGACTGTGTGAGCAGGCGAAAATAAAGTAAAAAATTAACCAATAATTTCATAATTTTGTGTGAACTGCCGGGAGGCGGCGGGTTTGCTACGTTACGGAAGAGTGAGTTCTTCGAGGGTGGCGGTGGCGTCCCGTTTCTGCCATGTCACCTGACAGCGACGGGTGAGTAAAGAGTTTGAGCTGGGCGATGCCCATGACCGAAGACAGCATGAGACTGGGACTGGAAAAAGCATGACATTCTTCTTGAAAGGTGCGGTTTCCGCACTGGCACTTTCCTGCGGCATGGCCGCGATGGGTGTCGCACCCGCGCATGCCTATACGCTGATGGACATGATCCGAGGTGATCGTGCCCGTACCCAGAGCACCATCATCAATCCGGCTCCCGAAGTGCTGCCGCCGCAGGTCAATACCAGCGCGCCGCTGCCGAAGGTATCCGCACCGCGTTACTACACCTACAAGGTGGATCCGATGCGGCTCGTCGATACCGGCAAGTTCACCGATCCTGTCGTCACCGGCGCGGTTGCCGCCGTCGGTACGCCGAGCGATGCCACGCCGTCGGTGCAGCGTCGCTATCTGATCGATGCCAAGGTTCGCGCCCCTGTCGAAGTCGCCAAGGCTCTTGAGACTTATTACGGCGACACCAAGAACGAACTGGTCTGGCTGACCGGCACCGAGGTCAACGATCGCGCCAAGGCAGCGATGGCCTTCCTCGCCAATGCCGGCTCCGTCGGTCTCGACCCAGCCGACTATGCCGTCGAGGTTCCCGCTGTCGATCCGGCAAACCCGGATCCTGCCATGCGCGACCGCGCGCTGACGCAGTTCGAGCTGGCGCTGTCGGCCAAGGTTCTGGCCTATGTGCAGGACACGATCCGTGGCCGCGTCGACCCGAACAAGCTTTCCGGTTATCACGACTTCGCCCGCAAGACGGTCAATCTCGATCCGGTGCTGAAGCTGGCGCGGATGAGCCCCGATGTCGCCGCCTATCTCTCGAGCCGCACGCCAAATGGTCCGCAGTTCGCAGCACTGCAGGCCGAGCTTGCCAAGCTGAAGGGCGAAGGCAATGGCGAGCAGCCGATCAAGATCGAACTCAGCGGCGTTCTCCATCCCGGCGAAACCTCCTCTGAAATCCCCAACATCGTCAAGGCGATCGACAAGCACGGTTCGGCCGCGCTGAAGAGCGAGAACGCCGCGACGCTGGCAGCCTACACCGGCGGTATCGATTACTCGCCCGAGATCGTGACGCTGGTCGAAGCCTTCCAGAAGGAACATGGCCTTAAGCCTGACGGCATCGTCGGCCAGGCGACAGTTCGCACGATGACCGGCGGCGACAGCAACAGCTCGAAGATCGAGAAGGTTGTTGTGGCGATGGAGCAGGCCCGCTGGCTGCCGGCCGATCTCGGCCCGCGCTACGTCTTCATCAACCAGCCGGCCTTCATGGTCTACTACAACAACGACAACAAGGAACAGTTGTCGATGCGCGTGGTGATCGGCCAGCCGTCGCACCAGACGTTCTTCTTCCAGGATCAGATTCAGACGGTCGAATTCAACCCGTTCTGGGGCGTGCCGCAGTCGATCATCATCAACGAGATGCTGCCGAAGCTGCGCTCCGACCCGAACTATCTCGACCGCATGGGCTATGAAGTCGCCGTCGGCGGCCGCGCCGTGCCTTCGTCCAGCGTCGACTGGTACGGTTCGACGGCGAACGTGTCCGTGCGCCAGCCACCGAGCGGTGACAACGCGCTTGGCGAACTGAAGATCCTGTTCCCGAACGCGCATGCCATCTACATGCACGACACGCCTTCGAAGAGCTTCTTCAAGCGTGACATGCGTGCGCTGAGCCACGGCTGCGTGCGTCTCGCCGATCCGCGCGCGATGGCGGCTGCCGTCTTGAACACCACGGTCGACAAGATCGGCCAGGAGATCGCGACCGGCAAGAACCATGCGGTGCAGGTGCCGCAGAAGTTCCCTGTCTACATCGCCTACTTCACGGCCTGGCCGGACAAGAACGGCGTCGTCCAGTATTTCAACGACGTCTACGACCGCGACACCTACGTGCAGAAGGCCTTCGACGCCACGACCAAGGCACGCGGCGCTCAGATCTGATTTCGGACGCCGCGCGGCCCAATGGGCGCGCGGCGTTTTTCAATCTGTCGATGTCTGGTGATATCGGCGATCAGCCGGCGTGGAGGAAGCGGATCGCTTCGTCGCGGCGGAAGAGATAGAGCAGGGTGCGCACGGCGTTGCCCCTTTCGGATGTCAGGTCCGGATCACGCTCGATCAGATAAGCCGCATCCTTGCGGGCAATCTCCAGCAAATCGGCATGCGCCTCGAGGCTCGCAATCCTGAAGCCCGGGGTTCCCGACTGCCGCGTTCCCAACAACTCGCCTTCGCCGCGCAGCTTGAGATCCTCTTCGGCGATCCTGAAACCGTCTTCCGTGTCGCGCATGATCGTGAGACGCGCGTGCCCGGTTTCGCCGAGCGGTCCGCGATAGAGCAGGATGCAGGTCGATGCCTCGTCGCCACGGCCGACGCGGCCGCGCAGCTGGTGCAGCTGTGCCAGACCGAAACGCTCGGCATGCTCGATGACCATGATCGTCGCATCCGGCACGTCGACGCCCACCTCGACCACCGTGGTCGCGACAAGAAGGCGGATTTCGCCGGATTTGAACGCCATCATCACCGCGTCCTTCTCCGCACCACTCATGCGGCCGTGGATCAGGCCGATGCCTGGGCCAAGGGCGGACACGAGCGTCGCGTGACGCTCCTCTACCGACATCAGGTCGCTTTCCTCGGACTCTTCGACCAGCGGGCATATCCAGTAGGCCTTCTTGCCGTCGGCGAGCGCCGCCTTCAGGCGACCGACGATATCGCCGATGCGCTCGGTGGGGATGGTGATCGTCTGGATCGGCTTGCGGCCGGCGGGCTTCTCGGTGAGCTTGGAGACGTCCATGTCGCCGAAGGCTGCCAGCACCAGCGTGCGCGGGATCGGCGTCGCGGTCATGACCAGCATGTGCGGCGTGATGCCCTTGGCGGTCAGACGAAGGCGCTGGTGGACACCGAAGCGGTGCTGTTCGTCGACGACAGCCAGCATCAGGTTCCTGTAGTTGACCGTATCCTGGAACAGCGCGTGGGTGCCGATGACGATCTGCGCCTCGCCCGACGCTATACGCTCCAGGATTTCGTCGCGTTCCTTGCCCTTGGTGCGGCCGGTCAGCACCTCGATGCGGATGCCGGCGGCGGCCGTGTATTTGGCGATGGTTGCATGATGCTGGCGGGCGAGGATTTCGGTCGGCGCCATCAGCACGGCCTGGCCGCCGCTCTCGATGACCGCAGCCATCGCCATCAGCGCCACCAGCGTCTTGCCGGAGCCGACATCGCCCTGCAGCAGGCGCAGCATGCGGTCGTCGCCGGCCATGTCCTTGAGGATCTGCGCGATCGCCTCGGTCTGGCTGCCGGTCGGCGAAAAGGGCAGGGCCTCGAGGATCTGGCGGCTGAGCTGACCGGTCGCATGCACCGGGTGGCCGGCGACCTTGCGCAACCTTTGGCGCACCAGCGCCAGAGATAACTGGCCGGCCAGGAATTCGTCATAGGCAAGACGGCGGCGGGCCGGCGCCTGCGGATCGATATCGGCGGGGTCGCGCGGCTCGTGCAGGCCGTGGAAGGCATCGGCGGTCGAAGGCAGGCCCTGCTTTTGGGCTAGCGCCGCATCGATCCATTCGGGGAACTCGGGTGTCTTCGGCAGGGCTGCTTCGATGATCTTGCGTAGCGTCTTCGGCGACAGGCCTGCGGTCAGCGGATAGATCGGCTCGACCAGTGGCAGGTTTTCCGCTTCGCTGGCTTTCACGATGTAGTCAGGGTGCACCATCGAGGCGCGGCCGTTGAACCAGTCTATCTTGCCGCTGACGGTGACCTCTTCGTCGAGAGGGAGCTGTTTCTCCAGCCATGTCGATTGCCCACGGAAGAAGACGAGCGTCAGCTCGCCGGTCTCGTCGTGCAGGAAGACGCGGTAGGGGACGTTGCTCTTCTTGTTCGGCGGCGGCTGATGGCGGTCGACGCGGCCTGTGATGGTCACGATGGCGCCCTGCGGCGCGCGCGCGATGCCTGGCTGGTTACGCCGGTCGATCAGCGAGTGCGGCGCATGGAAGAGCAGATCGACGACACGGCAATCCTCCGGTGTCTCGCGGCCGAAGAGCTTGGCGAGCAGTTCGGCGATCTTCGGGCCGACGCCGGGCAGGCCGGAGACGGAGGAGAACAGCGGATCGAGAATGGCGGGGCGCATGCCGGCAAAATGCGACGAACAATGCGTGCTTGGCAAGGCTGACAAGCCGCTTTCGAGGGTCTATAGAGGCGCATCAACAGGAAGCTATGCCATGACAGGTGTCACACTCTCGAGCGCCGATCTCGATCCCCGCCGCCGCCGGATACTGTTCCGCTGCTGGCATCGCGGCATCCGCGAGATGGATCTGGTGTTCGGCCAGTTCGCCGAGCGCGAGATCGCGGGGCTCTCGGATGCGGAACTCGACGAGTTCGAGACGATCATGGCCGAAGAGGATAATGATCTGGTGCGCTGGATCATGGGAACCTGGCCGATCCCCGAGCGTTTCCAGACACCGATGTTTACGCGCCTGTGCGCCTACAAGCCCGATTTCGAATACCCCGCCGACAGCCTGCCCAGGAATGGATGATGATCCCCGGTTTTGATGCGAAGAAGCTGACGGCGCTCAACGTGCCGCTGACGATAGGCAATGTGCCGGCCGGACTGGAGCCGATGCTGCTGGCCGAGCTTGCCCGCGCCGGCGAACCGGTGGCTTACGTGCTCTCGGATGGTCAACGTATGGCCGATCTGGAGCAGATGCTCGGTTTCGTCGCGCCCGATATTCCCGTTCTGACGCTGCCTGCCTGGGACTGTCTGCCTTACGACCGCGTGTCACCGAGCGCAGACACCTCCGCGCGCAGGCTCGCCGCACTCGGCGGGCTGATCGCGCATCGCAAGAAGCCGCATGCGGCGATCGTGCTGGTGACCGTCAATGCCATGCTGCAGAAGGTGGCGCCGCAGGATGTGATCGAGAGCCTGACGTTTTCGGCGCGGCCGGGCAACCAGGTGCGGATGGACGATATCGCCGGACGGCTGGAGCGCAACGGCTTCGACCGCGTCGCCACGGTGCGCGAAGTCGGCGAATACGCGGTGCGCGGCGGTATTCTCGACGTCTTCGTGCCGGGCTCGGAAGAGCCGGTGCGGCTCGATTTCTTCGGCGATACGCTGGAGAGTATCCGCAGCTTCGATCCGGCCAGCCAGCGCACGACGGGGCAGGTACGTTCGCTCGACCTCAACCCGATGAGCGAAGTGACGCTGACGCCCGATACGATCAGCCGCTTCCGCAAGAATTATCTCTCGACCTTCGGCGCCGCGACCCGCGACGACGCGCTGTATCTCGCGATCTCGGAAGGGCGGCGCTATCCCGGGATGGAGCATTGGCTGCCGCTGTTCTACGACCGGCTGGAGACGGTGTTCGACTATCTCAAGGGCTTCCGCCTTGTCACCGACCACACGGTGCGGGAGGCGGCCGAGGAGCGTTCGAAGCTGGTCTTCGATTATTACGACGCGCGCCTGAACTCGGGCAAGCCGGTGAAGGGCATGTCGCAGGGCACGCCCTACAAGCCCGTCGTGCCCGGTCAGCTCTATCTTGATGGCAAGATGTTTGCGGCGACGCTCGACGCCTTCGATGCGATGCGGATCACGCCGTTCAACGAGCATGAGGGCGAGGCGCGCCGCGTCGTCAATCTCGATGCCCGACAGGGTGAACGTTGGGCGCGGCCGAGTGCCGAGGGCGGCGGTAATGCCGAGCGCGTCAACGTGTTCGACGTCGTCGTCAAGCACATCGCCGACAAGCGGGCCAGCGGCGCCAAGGTGTTGATCACCGCCTGGACGGAAGGATCGCTGGAGCGTCTGCTGCAGGTTCTCGCCGAGCATGGGCTGGCGCGGGTCAAGCCGATCGCGGCGCTCAAGGAAATCGACAAGCTCGATCAGGGCGAGGCGGCTGCTGGCGTCTACAGTCTGGAGACGGGCTTCGAGGTCGGCAATCTCGTCGTCATCGGCGAACAGGATATTCTCGGCGACCGCATGGTGCGCCGCTCAAAGCGCCGCAAGCGCGCCGCCGATTTCATCTCCGAGGTCGCGGGTCTCGATGAGGGATCCGTTGTGGTCCACGCTGAGCACGGCATCGGCCGGTTCATCGGGCTCAGGACCATTCAGGCGGCCGGCGCGCAGCATGCGTGCCTGGAGCTGCAATATGCCGACGAGGCGAAGCTGTTCCTTCCGGTCGAAAACATCGATCTCCTGTCGCGCTATGGCGGCGAGGGGACGGAAGCACAGCTCGACAAGCTCGGCGGTGGCGCATGGCAGATGCGCAAGGCCAAGCTCAAGAAGCGCCTGCTCGACATGGCCGACGGCCTGATCCGCATCGCCGCCGAGCGGCTGACGCGGCATGCGCCGGTGCTGACCACGCCAGAGGGGCTCTACGACGAGTTCGCCGCGCGCTTCCCCTATGACGAGACGGAAGACCAGGACAACGCCATCGAGGCGGTGCGCTCCGATCTTGGCGCCGGGCGGCCGATGGACCGCCTGGTCTGCGGCGACGTCGGCTTCGGCAAGACCGAGGTTGCGCTGCGCGCGGCCTTCGTGGCGGCGATGAACGGCATTCAGGTCGCTGTCGTGGTTCCGACGACGCTTCTGTCGCGCCAGCACTTCAAGACCTTCTCCGAGCGCTTCCGCGGACTGCCGGTGCGCGTGCAGCAGGCCTCGCGCCTCGTCGGCTCCAAGGAGCTGGCGCTGACGAAGAAGGAGATCGCCGATGGCAAGACCGATATCGTCGTCGGCACGCATGCGCTGCTCGGCTCGGGCATCCAGTTCGCCAATCTCGGCCTGCTGATCATCGACGAAGAGCAGCATTTCGGCGTCAAGCACAAGGAGCGGCTGAAGGAGCTGAAGAGCGACGTTCACGTGCTGACGCTGTCGGCGACGCCGATCCCGCGCACGCTGCAGCTGGCGATGACGGGTGTGCGCGAGCTGTCGTTGATCACCACGCCGCCGGTCGACCGCATGGCGGTGCGCACCTTCATCTCGCCTTTCGATTCGCTGGTGATCCGCGAGACGCTGATGCGCGAGCATTATCGCGGCGGCCAGAGTTTTTACGTCTGCCCGCGTCTGGCCGATCTGGAAGAGGTTCATGCCTTCCTCCAGTCCGACTTGCCGGAGCTGAAGGTTGCGATCGCGCACGGCCAGATGCCGCCGGGCGAGCTCGAGGACATCATGAACGCCTTCTACGAGGGGCGTTACGATGTGCTGCTATCGACGACGATCGTCGAATCCGGCCTCGACGTGCCGACGGCCAACACGCTGATCGTGCACCGCGCCGACATGTTCGGTCTGGCGCAGCTCTACCAGCTGCGCGGCCGCGTCGGTCGCTCCAAGGTGCGCGCCTTCGCGCTGTTCACGCTGCCCGTCAACAAGGTGCTGACGGCGACGGCGGAGCGCCGGCTGAAGGTACTGCAATCGCTTGATACGCTCGGCGCCGGCTTCCAGCTTGCGAGCCACGACCTCGATATTCGTGGCGCCGGCAACCTGCTCGGCGAGGAGCAATCCGGCCACATCAAGGAGGTCGGATTCGAACTCTACCAGCAGATGCTGGAAGAGGCGGTGGCCGAGGTGAAGGGTGTCGACGAGATCCAGGATACCGGCTGGTCGCCGCAGATCTCGGTGGGCACGTCGGTTATGATCCCCGACGGCTACGTGCCGGACCTGCACCTGCGCATGGCGCTCTACCGGCGCCTGGGCGAGATCACCGAGCTCAAGGAGATCGATGCGTTCGGCGCCGAGATGATCGACCGCTTCGGGCCGATGCCGATCGAGGTGCAGCATCTGTTGAAGATCGTCTACGTCAAATCGCTCTGCCGTATCGCCAATGTCGAAAAGGTGGATGCCGGGCCGAAGGGCGTGGTCATCCAGTTCCGAAACAAGGAATTCCCGAACCCCGGCAATCTGGTGGGCTATATCGCCAAGCAGGGCTCGATGGCGAAGATCCGCCCCGACCACAGCGTGTTCCTGACCCGCGACCTGCCGACGCCGGAGAAGCGGCTGCAGGGAGCGGCTGTGATCATGACGCAGCTGGCGGAGCTGGCGAAGGGCTGAAACGAATCCGGACGGAAAGCCTGAGCTTTCCGTCCGGATATGCACGCCACAGTGTCGGAAAACCGGTCGATCAGTTCATCCCGGCGCGGGCTTCGGCCTTGGCCTTGGCGATATCGCGCAGCGCGCCCGCGATGACATCAGGCGTCTGGGCGCCGCTGACGGCGTATTGCTGGTCGAAGATGAAGAAGGGGACGCCGTTGACGCCCATCTTCTGCGCCGATTCGATTTCCTCGACGACGAGACCCTTGTCTGCTTCGGAGGCAAGTAGGGAGGCAGTCACGGCGCGGTCGAGGCCGGACTTCTCGGCGATATCGAGCAGCACGGCGTGATCGCCGACATTCAGGCCCTGCTCGAAGTTCGCCTTGAACAGTCCATCGACCACGCGGTCAGCCTTGTCGCGGTCCTCGATCATCGCCCAGTGAATGAGGCGGTGGGCGTCGAGTGTGTTCGGGCCGATCTTGATGGCGTCGAAATTGAAATTGATTCCGACCTCGCGCCCGAGTTCGGCCAGCATCTTGTGTCCCTCAGCGACACGCTCGGCGCCGCCGAGCTTCTTCTCGAGCGCTGCCTTCTGGTCGACGCCTTCGGGCGGGTAATCGGGGTTGAGGCGATAGGGGCGCCAGTTGACGTCGACGCCGACTTCGTCCTGGACTTCCGCGATCGCCAACTCCAGCCGGGCCTTGCCGAGATAGCACCAAGGGCAGACGACATCCGAGACGACGTCGATGACTATGCGTTCCATGGGCTTTCCTTTTCTGAATTGCTGGGCCCCAAAAGGGCGTTTGAAGCCATCTAGTCGCTGAGGGTGGCCAGTTCAACCAGGCAGGAAAAGAGAACCACCTGTTATTGGACGCTCTGATCCCACCAGGCCGGCAGCTGGTAGCCGTAGAGCGGCACCTGGTCGGGGTGGCCGATACGCTTGCTGCGCGCGACCCACTGGTTGTCGACGTGATAGAGCGGCAGCACGTAGTGACCCGACAGCAGCAGCCGGTCGTGTGAGCGGACGGCGGCGGTGAAATCCTCGGCCGAGCGCGCATTGAGGATGTGCTGAATCAGCGTATCGACATCGGGATCGGCAACGCCTGCAAAATTGTCGGTGCCGTCGCGATCGCGCGAGGCTGACGACCAGCGGCCGACCTGCTCGATGCCAGGCGATAGCGACGAGGTGAAGGATTTGACGATGACGTCGTAGTCGAAGGTGTTGGTGCGGCTCTGATACTGCGAATCATCGACGGTGCGGATCGAGGCGTTGATGCCGAGCAACTGCAGCGAGCGCTGGTAGGAGATGGCGAGTTTCTCCTGGTCGGTGTTCTGCGTCATGATCTCGAAGGCAAGCGGGCGGCCGTTGGCGTCGCTCATCTTGCCGTTCTTGATCGTGTAGCCGGCCTCCTTCAGAAGCCCGACCGCCTGCTTCAGCACATTGCGGTCGCGGCCGGAGCCATCGGTGACGGGAAGCTTGTAGGTGCCATCGAGGATGGCGGGATCGATGCGATCCTTGATCGGGCCGAGCAGCTTCAATTCGCGCTCGTCGGCCGGCACGCCGAAGCTGGAGAGGTCGGAGTTCTGCCAATAGCTCTGCGTCCTGATATAGGCGCTGGAAAAGAGGTTCTTGTTCGCCCATTCGAAATCGAAGATCAGCGACAGGCCCTCGCGCAGCTTCACATTGTCGAAGAGCGGCCGGCGGGTATTGAAGACGAAGCCGAACATGCCCGATGGCAGCTTGGGCTGAAACGTGTCCTTGACGACATTGCCCGATGTGACAGCCGGGAAATTATAGGCGCTCGCCCAATGGCCGGGGCTGCCGTCGGGATAGATATCGACATCGCCCTTCTTGAACGATTCGAACAATGTCGTGTCCTGCAGGAAATACTGCACGGTGATCTGGTCGTAATTGTCGAGGCCGACCTTGGCCGGGAGATCCTTGCCCCAGTAATTCGGGTCGCGCTCGAAGGTGATGCTTTCGCCCGGCTTCAGCGACTTGATCTTGTAGGGACCTGAACCGATCGGCGGCTTCAGCGTCGAGCGGTCGAAATTCTCGGCGTCGATCGCGTGCTTGGGGAGGATCGGCGTCGAGCCGGCGAGAATCAGCGGGAATTCGCGGTCGGCCTTGTCGTTGAACGTAAAGCGGACGCTGTGATCGCCGACCTTCTCCATCTTCTCGACGGCGTTGAGGCGGGTGCTGAAAGGCACGCGGCCCTTTTCCTTCAGGATGTTGAAGGAGAAGATGACATCCTCGGGCGTGACCGGCTGGCCGTCAGACCACTTGGCGGCTGGGTTCAGGTTGAACTGAATGTAGGTCCTGTCGTCGTCCCATTCGACGGATTGCGCCAGGAGGCCATAGAGCGTGAAAGGCTCGTCGCGCGAGCGCAGCATCAGCGTTTCATAGACCAGATTGCCGTATTCGGGGTCCCACATGCCACGCGCCGTGGTGCGCATGCTCTTCAGGATGAAGGGGTTCAGGTTGTCGTAGGTGCCGACGACACCGTAGGAGATCTTGCCGCCCTTCTTCACATCAGGATTGACGTAGGGGAGGTGCTTGAAATCTTCAGGCAGAGCAGGGGCGCCGTGCATTGCGATGCCATGCACGGGTTCGGCAACGGCTGCCCCGCAAACCAGGGTGAAGACGACGGGGAGAACGATCCGGAGCATAGTCGAAATCCTTTCCGGAAAACGGCGCGATTCGCGCGAAGACTATCATGTGCCCGGCCCAATTCACCATCCACGGCAAATTCTTTCCAGCGGCAGACAAAACGCCAAAGAAACACTGGAAATCTCCAGCAACGCGATGTAACAGGGACCCCGAAGTCGGGGGGGTCATGCATTTGCCTCATTGTTTTAAGAGGTCAGATGCGAACAACCCTGTTGGTGAGGACGGCAAATGGGCTGTCCCAACGGGATATCAGGAGACGGAATTCGTTATGATGTTCAAGTCTGAAAAGAAAACACGGGCAGCCCTGTCCGTAATGGCAGTGATGCTTGGCGCCGCAGTGGCTCCGGTGTCTTCTTATGCGCAGGATGCGTCTGCCGACGCTGGCGCACAGGCTGCCGGCGCACCGCGCCTTGGTTGGTACAAGACCTGCAACAAGCAGGAAGACAATGACGTCTGTGTTGTGCAGAACGTTGTTCTGGCCACCGGCGGTCAGCTCGTTACGGGCGTTGGCCTCATCACCGTTTCCGGCAAGGTAAACAACAAGAGCCTGCAGGTTTCCGTTCCTCCGGCACGTCTGATCCCTCCGGGCATCGGCATGCAGATCGACGGCGGTAAGCCGCAGAAGATCGACTATCTGATGTGCATGCCGGATCGCTGCGTTGCGCAGATCCCGCTCACGGACGCCATGGTCGCCAGCCTGAAGAAGGGCACCGACCTGGTTCTGACCTCGATCAACTTCCGCCGTGCGCCGAACCCGATCAAGATTTCGCTTGAAGGCTTCACCGGTGCATTCGACGGCGAAGCGGTTTCCGCTTCCAAGCTCGCCGAAAGCCAGAAGAGCCTGCAGGACAGCATGCAGAAGAAGGCCGACGAAGCGCGCAAGAAGCTTGAAGACGCCCAGAAGGCTGCCAAGGCCCAGTAATTTCGATCCTCATGGATTGTCGAGAAACCCGGCTTCGAGCCGGGTTTTTTGTTGCCTGCGGTCCGGGTTCCGGCCAAAGAAAAACCCCGCTGGGAGGGCGGGGTTTGAAATGGATATGCAGCGGCTTAGTGGGTGAAGCTCATCTTGGGTTTGAACTGTCCCGTCGGTGCCATATCGAAAATCTGGTAGACCTGTTCATTGCGAAGCGGTTCGCCGCTTTCGTCATTCATCAGGTTCTGTTCGGATACGTAGGCGACGTATTCGTTTTCTTCGTTTTCGGCGAGCAAGTGGTAGAAGGGCTGGTCCTTGCTGGGGCGCACGTCGGCGGGAATAGAATTCCACCATTCTTCCGTATTCGCGAATTCCGGATCGACATCGAAGATGACGCCGCGAAACGGAAATACCTTGTGCCGAACCACTTCGCCGATACTGAACTTAGCTAGTCTTTCTTTCATGGTACGACTTCCTTTCATCACCTGATTTGGTGATTGATCTCACTCAAATCAAGATTTGTGCGAGAACTCGTCACATGAGTGTCACATCCGCGCGAGGCTTCCGTGACATCGAATAGGCGAAAGCCCCGGCGAACCGGGGCTTTCTGAGGGCTTACGCCGAGTAGTACATGTCGTATTCGACCGGATGAGGGGTCATGTCGTAGCGCATGACCTCGATCATCTTCAGCTCGATGAACGAGTCGATCTGGTCGTCGTCGAAGACGCCGCCGGCGGTCAGGAACTTGCGGTCCTTGTCCAGGCTTTCCAGCGCTTCGCGCAGCGAGCCGCAGACCGTCGGGATCTTCTTCAGTTCCTTCGGCGGCAGGTCGTAAAGATCCTTGTCCATGGCCTTGCCGGGATGGATCTTGTTCTTGATGCCGTCGAGGCCGGCCATCAGCATGGCGGCGAAGGCGAGGTAGGGGTTCGCCATCGGATCCGGGAAGCGGACTTCGACGCGCTTTGCCTTCGGGTTGCTGCCGAATGGAATGCGGCACGAGGCCGAACGGTTGCGCGCCGAATAGGCGAGCAGGACCGGTGCTTCATAGCCCGGGACGAGACGCTTGTAGGAGTTCGTCGACGGGTTGGTGAAGGCGTTCAGCGCCTTGGCATGCTTGATGATGCCGCCGATGAAGTACAGGCAGCTCTCGGAGAGGCCTGCATATTCATCACCCGCGAAGCTCGGCTTGCCGCTCTTCCAGATCGACATGTGGACGTGCATGCCCGAGCCGTTGTCGCCGAAGATCGGCTTCGGCATGAAGGTTGCCGTCTTGCCATAGGCATTGGCGACCTGGTGCACGACGTACTTGTAGATCTGCATCTTGTCGGCGTTGCGGACGAGCGTGTCGAACTTGATGCCGAGTTCGTGCTGGGCAGCGGCCACTTCGTGGTGGTGCTTTTCAACGACGACGCCCATTTCCGAGAGAACCGTCAGCATTTCGGAGCGCATGTCCTGGCAGCTGTCGATCGGCGGAACCGGGAAGTAGCCGCCCTTGACGCGCGGACGGTGACCGAGGTTGCCGGTCTCGTATTCCGTGTCGTCGTTGGACGGCAGTTCGGTCGAGTCGAGCTTGAAGCCGGTGTTATAGGGGTCGGCCTTGTAGCGAACGTCGTCGAAGATGAAGAACTCGGCTTCAGGACCAACGAAGACCGTGTCGCCGATGCCGGATGCCTTCAGATAGGCTTCGGCCTTCTTGGCGGTGCCGCGCGGATCGCGGTTATAGGCTTCGCCGGATACCGGATCGAGAATGTCGCAGAGGATGACCATGGTGGACTGCGCGAAGAACGGGTCCATGTGGACCGTTTCCGTGTCGGGCATCAGCACCATGTCGGATTCGTTGATCGCCTTCCAGCCGCCGATCGAGGAGCCGTCGAACATGACGCCATCGGCGAACATGTCTTCATCGACGCAAACCACGTCCATCGTGACGTGCTGCAGCTTGCCCTTTGGGTCGGTAAAGCGCAGGTCGACGAACTTGACGTCGTTATCCTTGATTTGCTTGAGGATTTCGCTTGCGGTCGCCATAAAATGGTTCCTTCATTTGAGAAGACGAGACGATTGCCTCGCCTGGACCAAACAGGTCAGATCGCATCGACACCGGTTTCGCCGGTACGGATACGAATGACTTCTTCGATATTGGATACAAAAATCTTGCCGTCGCCGATACGGCCCGTCTGCGCGGCCTTGCGGATCGCGTCGATGACGGCTTCCGCGTTCTCGTCGGCGAGGACGACTTCGACCTTCACCTTTGGCAGGAAATCGACGACATACTCCGCGCCACGGTACAATTCCGTGTGGCCTTTTTGGCGACCGAAGCCCTTTGCTTCCGTGACTGTGATCCCCTGCAGGCCAACTTCCTGAAGGGCTTCCTTCACTTCGTCAAGCTTGAAGGGCTTAATGATCGCTTCGATCTTTTTCATGAGAAAATGACTCTCCGCTTCTCCCGTTATAGCAGGCTCATACCCACCCCCCGATAGAATGCAGTTATCGTGCCAGTTGGAAAGCGGAATCTTCGTGGAAATGGCAGCCAGAGACCGAAAGTCGAGCGATTTTCAGCAATTTCAACGATTTTTTTGTCAAAAACGGCGCGGGTTGCAAGCGAAAAGCTTAAATTTCGACCGAAATGAGGAATATTCGCGATGTCTGATGCTTTCTTTCTGGCTTGTGGTGAGGATTAAAATATATGCAAATGACTAAATAATAACCTTCCAGATTTTGCGCCAATCGGTTGTTTTTTAGGCGGATTCTGCTTGAATGTCCGTATGGACAATCAACTCGCCGACCTTCTCCTCACCCCCGCAGAAATGACTGCCGTCGATGCCGCCGCAGCAGCCTCGGGCATCGGCAGTTTCGGGCTCATGCTGCAGGCGGGCGCCGGCGTGGCGGCGACGTTCCTGCGGCACTATCCGTCAGCCAGGCGCGCCGTCGTGCTGTGCGGTCCCGGCAACAATGGCGGCGACGGATATGTTGCGGCACGCTGTCTGCAAGATAGTGGTGTCGAGGTTGTGGTGTTTCACTTGGGGGATCCCGATCGGCTGAAGGGCGACGCTGCGCGGGCTTTCAGCGGTTGGTCCGGTGCGGGTGCGCCGATCAAGGAATACCAGCCTGCCGAGGGCGACGTGGTGATCGACGCGTTGTTCGGGGCCGGGTTGACTCGGGCCGTGCCCGAAGCCGTCAATGCGGTCATCGAGCGTATCGAGAAAGCTCGCCTGCCGGTGCTTGCCGTCGACCTGCCATCCGGCATTGACGGCCGGACGGGCATGGTGCTGGGGACCGCATTTGCCGCCGAGCGCACGATTACCTTCATGACGCGCAAGCCGGGGCACCTGTTGATGCCGGGGCGGGAGCTATCGGGCGTACTCGAGGTGCTCGACATCGGCATACCCGCGCGGATCGTGCGCGGGCAGGCATCGGGCAAGCTGGCGGAGAACCGGCCGGAACAGTGGCAGCGGTGGCTGAAGTCATCGGGGCAGGAGACGCACAAGTACAAGCGCGGCCATCTCGTCATCTTCTCGGGCGAGAAGGGCAAGACGGGCGCCGCGCGGATGTCGGCCATGTCTGGGTTGAAGGCCGGCGCCGGGCTGGTGACGATCGCCTCGCCTGCCGACGCCATGGATGAGAACGCGACGCACCTGACGGCCGTGATGCTGCACGGTATCGATGGGGATGCCGAGCTCCTGGATTGGCTGAAGGATGAGCGGTTGCGCAGCTTCGTGCTCGGGCCGGGTTTCGGAGCCGGCGAGAAGGCGCGCGGTTTCGTGGCGGCACTCGCGGCGCGGCATCTGGTTCTGGATGCCGACGGCATCACATCCTTCCGCGACGATCCTGAGGCGCTGTTCGCATTGTTCGCTGAAGGCGAGACGCGGCTGGTTCTGACGCCGCATGAAGGCGAGTTTTCGCGATTGTTTCCGGATATCGCTGCGGATGCCAATCTCGGCAAGGCCGACAAGGCGCTGGCGGCCGCGGCGCGGGCCAATGCGGCCATCGTCTACAAGGGGCCCGACACCGTGATCGCCTCGCCGGATGGTCGGGCGCTGATCAACGCCAACGCGCCGATCTGGCTAGCCACAGCCGGATCCGGCGATGTGCTGGCGGGGATCATCGGTGCACTGATGGCGCAGGGGCTGCCGGCCTTCGAGGCGGCCGCCGCCGGCGTTTACATGCATGGCGAAGCGGGCAACCGGGCCGGCAAGGGGCTGACGGCGGAAGACCTCGCCAGCCACGTCTTGCCACTCTGATTGCTTGTCACGCTGATTCCTTGGCGCTCTGACTACTTGCCGACCTCTTCCTGCAGCGCGATGGCGCCGAAGGGGGCGTTGACCTTTCCCTCGTGGATCATGAAGGCGAAGACGTCGCGCGGCTCGACCTTGACCTTGCGGTCGCTGTCGATAAGCGGCAGATCATCAGGCACCTTGCCTTCCGCCCAGCTCTCCAGGCGCTTGGCCCAGGCTTTCAGCTCCTTCGGCGGGTAGCAGGTCCGGATCTCGTCCGAGCCCTTCTGCAGGCGCGTATAAACGAAATCGGCTGTGACATCGGCCACCATCGGATAATCGAAATGCTCGGCGACAACAGGGGCGACACCGTATTTCGCGAGCAGCGCTACGAACTCCGGCACCTTGAAGCTGTCGTGGCGAACCTCGACCACATGCTTAAGCTGCAGGCCATCCTGCTTATCCGGAAGCAACTTCAGGAAGCCCTCGAAATCCTCGGGTTCGAACTTCTTCGTCGGCGCGAACTGCCAGAGGATGGGGCCGAGATGCGGGCCGAGCTCGACGATGCCCTGGTCGAGAAAGCGCTCGACGGATTCGCCTGCTTCCGAGAGGATCTTGCGGTTGGTGCTGAAGCGACTGGCCTTCAGCGAGAAGATGAAACCCTCGGGGACATCGACGGCCCACTTGGCGAAGGTCTCGGGCTTCTGGGAGCTGTAATAGGTGCCGTTGACCTCGATGACCTTCAGCTGCCGGCTGGCATAATTCAGCTCGTCTTTCTGCTTCAGCGTGGACGGGAAAAAGTGGTTGCGCCAGGGCTCGAACGTCCAGCCGCCGATGCCGACGCGAATGGTGCCGGGGTTTGTCATGACTTCAATCCATCCTGTTCGTTTTCGCCAAAACCGCTCTTCGGATAGTCAGCCTCGCGCGGCACGAGGCGGTAAACGCGTCCGTCTTTCTCTGCGCGTTCGAAATCATGCGCACGAAGAGCGCGGCGTACGCGATCCAGTTTGCGGATGCCCTCCGGGCTTACCGTTGGGGACCACTCGCCACCGTCGTCGTGAAGCTCCACAACGACCTCCGCGGCATACTCCCCCTCACGAATGAGCTGCGACGCCTGTTTCGTCATTGCGGCTTCCTCCTGGTGAAATCGTCATTCCAGCGATCTGGATCTGGAATGTATGCTGTTATCAACACCGCGGGTTCGGATGCGCCTGATGGGATGCCCCAAAGCAAATGCATGGGGCGTCCGCGTTCATCCGTCTGCAGGACCAGAACACAGGGTCCCTTGTGATACTCAGGATACTCCTCCACGACCACCGCCGACATTATATCCATCACCAACGGCTCGATCAGCAGATGGTCGTTCAACAACTCCTGCAGTGCGTGTGCCGAGACCCTGAACTTGCCGTCAGCGATCAGCACACGCACCGTGGAGAGGATATCGCTCACTCCGCCGCCTGCACCTTCTTCACCGGCCGCCGCTCCAGCAGTTCCTTCAGGAACTGGCCGGTGTAGGAGCGCTTTTCCTTGACGATCGCCTCGGGCGTGCCAGACGCCACGATCTCGCCGCCGCCGTCGCCGCCTTCCGGGCCGAAGTCGAGGACCCAGTCGGCGGTCTTGATGACCTCGAGATTGTGCTCGATGACGACCACAGAGTTGCCCTGGTTGACCAGTTCGTGCAGCATTTCGAGCAGCTTCGCCACGTCGTGGAAGTGCAGGCCGGTCGTCGGCTCGTCGAGAATGTAGAGCGTGCGGCCGGTTGAGCGCTTCGAGAGTTCCTTGGCGAGCTTGACGCGCTGGGCTTCGCCACCCGACAGCGTGTTCGCCTGCTGGCCGACCTTGATGTAGCCGAGGCCGACATCGAAGAGCGCCTGCAGCTTGTCGCGCACGGCGGGGACGGCGGCGAAGAACTCGACGCCTTCCTCGACGGTCATGTCGAGCACGTCGGCGATCGACTTCTGCTTGAAGGTGACGTCGAGCGTTTCGCGGTTGTAGCGCTTGCCGTGGCAGACGTCGCAGGTGACGTAGACGTCGGGCAGGAAGTGCATCTCGATCTTGATGACGCCGTCGCCCTGGCAGGCCTCGCAGCGTCCGCCCTTGACGTTGAAGGAGAAGCGGCCGGGCTGGTAACCGCGCGCCTTTGCTTCCGGCAAGCCGGCGAACCAGTCGCGGATCGGCGTGAAGGCGCCGGTGTAGGTGGCCGGGTTGGAGCGCGGGGTGCGGCCGATCGGCGACTGGTCGATGTCGATGACCTTGTCGATATGCTCGAATCCGTCGATGCGGTCGTGATCCGCCGGGATTTCGCGCGCGCCCATGACGCGACGCGCGGCGGACTTGTAGAGCGTCTCGATCAGGAAGGTGGACTTGCCGCCGCCGGACACGCCGGTGACCGCCGTGAAGACGCCGAGCGGGATCGATGCCGTGACGTTCTTCAGGTTGTTGCCGCGGGCGCCGACGACCTTGATTTCCTTGCCCTTCTTAATCTTTCGGCGCTCCTCGGGAACGGTGACGCCGAGTTCGCCCGACAGGTATTTACCGGTCAGTGACTTCGGGTTGGCCATGATGTCCTGCGGTGTGCCGTGCGCGATCACCTGGCCGCCATGGATGCCGGCAGCGGGGCCGATATCGACGACGTCGTCAGCCTGCAGGATCGCATCCTCGTCGTGCTCGACGACGATGACGGTGTTGCCGATATCTCGCAGGTGCTTCAGGGTCTCGAGCAAGCGCGCATTGTCGCGCTGGTGCAGGCCGATCGAGGGCTCGTCGAGCACGTAGAGAACGCCCGTCAAGCCGGATCCGATCTGCGATGCGAGGCGGATGCGCTGGCTTTCGCCACCCGAAAGCGTGCCTGAGTTGCGCGAGAGGCTCAGATATTCGAGGCCGACGTCGTTCAGGAAGCGCAGGCGGTCCCTGATCTCTTTCAGGATGCGGACGGCGATTTCGTTCTGCTTGGCGTTGAAGCTATCCGGCAGCGTTTCGAACCAGTCGCGGGCGATGCGGATCGACATGTCGGTGACCTGGCCGATATGCAGCTTGTTGACCTTCACGGCCAGCGCTTCCGGCTTCAGGCGGAAGCCGTTGCAGGACGGGCAGGGCGCTGCCGACATGTAGCGCTCGATCTCCTCGCGCGCCCAGGCGCTGTCGGTTTCCTTCCAGCGGCGCTCGAGGTTGGTGATGATGCCTTCGAAATTCTTGTGCGTCGTGTAGGAGCGGGCGCCATCGACGTAGTGGAACTCGATCTTCTCCTCGGTGCCGTTGAGGATCACGTCCTGTGCGTTGGCGGAGAGGTCGTTCCAGCGGGCTCCGAGCTTGAAGCCGAAGTGCTTTCCGAGCGCTTCCAGCGTCTGGTTATAATAGGGCGAGGACGACTTGGCCCATGGGGCGATGGCGCCGTCGCGCAGCGTGCGCTCGGGCTCCGGCACGATCAGGTTGGCGTCGATCTTCTGCTGGGCGCCGAGGCCGTCGCAGGTCGGGCAGGCGCCGGCCGGATTGTTGAAGGAGAACAGGCGCGGCTCGATCTCCGAGATGGTGAAGCCGGAGACCGGGCAGGCGAATTTTTCCGAGAAAAGCACGCGTTCGTGCGTTTCGTTGAGCGACTTGTTGGCCGAGCCGCCGGCGGCGGTTTCCTCCACTGGCAATGGCTTGTCGGCGAATTCGGCGATGGCGAGGCCGTCTGCGAGTTTCAGCGAGGTCTCCAAACTGTCGGCCAGTCGCGCGGAGACATCAGCGCGCACGACCACGCGGTCGACGACGATGTCGATGTCGTGCTTGTACTTCTTGTCGAGCGCGGGCGCATCCGCGATCTCGTAGAACTGGCCGTCGATCTTGACGCGCTGGAAGCCCTTTTTCATGAGCTCCGCGAGTTCCTTCTTGTACTCGCCCTTGCGGCCGCGCACGAGCGGCGCGAGGATGAAGAGGCGCGTGCCTTCCTCGAAGGCTAGGATGCGGTCGACCATCTGACTGACGGTCTGGCTTTCGATCGGAAGGCCGGTGGCCGGCGAATAGGGAACGCCGACGCGCGCGAAGAGCAGGCGCATGTAGTCGTAGATTTCGGTGACGGTACCAACAGTCGAGCGCGGGTTGCGCGAGGTCGTCTTCTGCTCGATCGAGATCGCCGGGGAGAGGCCGTCGATCTGGTCGACGTCAGGCTTCTGCATCATCTCGAGGAACTGGCGAGCATAGGCCGACAGGCTCTCGACATAGCGGCGCTGGCCCTCGGCATAGATGGTGTCGAAGGCGAGCGAGGATTTGCCCGATCCCGACAGCCCGGTCATGACGATCAGCTTGTTGCGCGGCAGATCGAGGTCGATGCCCTTCAGATTGTGCTCGCGCGCGCCACGGATTGAAATCGTCTTCAGTTCGCTCATCGTCTTCTGCTTCAATGTCTCGGGGGGATAAGAAGAGCCTTTATGTAGTGATGCCGGCTGGCGAGTCGAGGCTGAATATCCCTGTGGTTCACGCTTTTCGATTCCGTTGACAGGATGATAATGATAAAATAGAACAAATAAAGAACAAATTTCGTTGTGGATTAACGAAGCTCAACCACACACCGGCGAAGGCCGATGGGGTAAGGTGTTGTCAATTTCGTTGCGCATGTTGCGGGCTTCGCAATATCGGCAACACGACAAGAAGGTGAAAAGTATGGCTGGCAGCGTGAACAAGGTAATTCTGATCGGAAACGTGGGTGCAGACCCCGAAATCCGTCGGACGCAGGACGGCCGGCCGATCGCCAACCTCCGCATCGCGACATCGGAGACCTGGCGCGACCGCAATTCCGGCGAGCGCCGCGAAAAGACCGAGTGGCACACCGTCGTGGTCTTCAACGAAGGCCTGTGCAAGGTCGTCGAGCAGTACGTCAAGAAGGGCGCCAAGCTCTATATCGAAGGCGCGCTGCAGACCCGCAAGTGGCAGGACCAGCAGGGCCAGGACCGTTATTCCACGGAAGTCGTACTGCAGGGCTTCGGGTCGACGCTGACGATGCTCGATGGACGCGGCGAAGGCGGCGGCGATCGTTCTGGCGGCGGTTACGGCGGTGGCCGTGGCGGCAATGCCGGCGGTGGTGATTTCGGCGGTGGCGGCGGTTACGGCGACGATTATGGCTCGCCCTCGCAGTCTTCCGGCCGTGGCGGCTCGGGCGGTGGTGCGTCTTCCGGCGGTGGCGGCAATTTCTCGCGTGATCTCGACGACGACATTCCGTTTTGATCGAACGACAGACCGAAAGGTTTCAGACGGCGCGCCTCGGGGCGCGCCGTTTGCGTTTTAACTGAAAGCTCAGACGGGCGAGGGAACGAGGTTCATCGCCGACTTGATGCCATCGACGACGAATTGGGTGGCGAGCGCCGCCAGGATGACGCCGAGCAGGCGGGTCAGGATGGCGCGGCCGGTGACGCCGAGGAAGCGGTCGAGCCGATCGGCGATCAGCAGCGCCAGGAAGAGAAGCAGCAGGCTTGCGGCGATGACGATGATCAGCTGCGCCAGCTCGAAGGCCGTCTGCATCGAGCCTGCGATCAGGATGGTCGCGGAAATCGCGCCCGGGCCCGAGATCAGCGGGATGGCCAGCGGGAAGACGGCGATGTTCTGGATGTGGTCGACGGTGATCGCGGCGGTGCCTGTCTTCTCCTTGCGGTCCTGGCGCTTCTCGAACACCATTTCAAAGGCGATCCAGAAGAGCAGCAGGCCGCCGGCGATGCGGAAGGCGCCGATCGAGATGCCGAGCACGCCCAGCACGCTCGATCCGAAGAGCGCGAAGACGGCGAGAATGATGAAAGCGATGATCGTGCCGCGCAACGCCACCTGCTTGCGCTGGGCTCTGCTCATGCCAACAGTGAGGCCGAGAAAGATCGGCGCGAGACCGGGGGGATCGATCGTCACGAGCAGGGTTGTAAAGGCGTTGATCAGTTGGTCGGCGCTTGCCATCATGTCTCCGTATACCCATATCCGGGCTTGGTTTTCGCGCGATTGTGATGTGGGCAAACCAATTTTGCAAATGGCGCGGCATGCGTGATGGTGATTGGGGCGCATAAGCCTCGTTTTGCCCTGATTAGACCGTAAAAGCCTGTTCAAAACTTCCGGCAAAATTGGCTTAGGAACAGCCTTTCCGCTATAAATCTTCAAGTGATTCTAGAAGAGACGTGATCCATTTTGACTGAGCAAACACCCCCCGGCGGCGGGAAGCTCCCGCCAGGCATCGAGCCCATCTCCATTATGGAGGAAATGCAGCGGTCGTATCTCGATTACGCGATGAGCGTTATCGTCAGCCGCGCGCTTCCTGACGTGCGCGACGGCCTCAAGCCCGTGCACCGGCGCATCCTCTACGGCATGTCCGAGCTCGGCATCGACTGGAACAAGAAATACGTCAAATGCGCCCGCGTGACCGGGGATGTGATGGGTAAATACCATCCGCACGGCAACACCGCGATCTACGACGCGCTGGCGCGCATGGCGCAGGACTGGTCTCTTCGCCTTCCGTTGATCGACGGCCAGGGCAACTTCGGCTCCGTCGACGGCGATCCGCCGGCGGCCGAACGCTACACCGAATGCCGTCTCGAGAAGGCGGCGCATTCGCTGCTCGACGATCTCGACAAGGAAACGGTCGATTTCCGCGACAACTACGACGGCACGCTCTCCGAGCCCGTGGTCGTCCCCGCGAAATTCCCGAACCTGCTCGTCAACGGAGCCGGCGGTATCGCCGTCGGCATGGCGACCAATATTCCGCCGCACAATCTCGTCGAAGTCATCAATGGCTGTATCGCGCTGATCGACGATCCGGCGATCGAGCTGCCCGAGATGATGCAGATCATTCCGGGTCCCGATTTCCCGACCGGCGCGAAGATCCTCGGCCGCTCCGGCATCCGCTCGGCATACGAGACGGGCCGCGGTTCGGTGATCATGCGCGGTGTGGCGACCATCGAGCCGATGCGCGGCGATCGCGAGCAGATCATCATCACCGAGATCCCGTATCAGGTGAACAAGTCGACGATGATCGAGAAGATGGCCGAGCTGGTGCGCGACAAGCGCATCGAGGGCATCTCCGACCTGCGCGACGAATCCGACCGTCAGGGCTACCGCGTCGTCGTCGAATTGAAGCGCGACGCCAATGCCGACGTCATCCTGAACCAGCTCTATCGCTATACGCCGCTGCAGACCTCTTTCGGCTGCAACATGGTGGCGCTGAACGGCGGCAAGCCGGAACAGCTGCAGCTGCTCGACATGCTGCGCGCCTTCGTCTCGTTCCGCGAGGAGGTCGTTAGCCGGCGTACGAAGTTCCTGCTGCGCAAGGCTCGCGAACGCGCGCACGTCTTGGTCGGTCTGGCGATCGCTGTCGCCAATATCGACGAAGTCATCCGCGTTATCCGCCAGGCGCCGGATCCGCAATCGGCCCGCGAAGAACTGATGACCCGCCGCTGGCCGGCGCATGACGTCGAAAGCCTGATCCGCCTGATCGACGATCCGCGCCACCGCATCAACGACGACATGACCTACAACCTCTCGGAAGAGCAGGCACGGGCCATTCTCGAACTGCGTCTTGCCCGTCTGACGGCCCTCGGCCGCGACGAGATCGGCGACGAACTCAACAAGATCGGCGAGGAAATCAAGGATTACCTCGATATCCTGTCGTCGCGCGTCCGCATCCAGTCGATCGTCAAGGACGAACTCGCGGCTGTCCGCGACGAGTTCGGCACACCGCGCCGCACCGAGATCATGGATGGCGGCCTCGAGATGGACGATGAAGACCTCATCGCCCGCGAGGACATGGTCGTTACCGTCTCGCATCTCGGCTACATCAAGCGCGTGCCGCTGACGACCTACCGCGCACAGCGCCGCGGCGGCAAGGGCCGCTCCGGCATGACCACGCGTGACGAAGACTTCGTTAGCCAGCTATTCGTGCTCAACACGCATACGCCGGTTCTGTTCTTCTCGTCGCGCGGTATCGTCTACAAGGAAAAGGTCTATCGCCTGCCAATCGGCACGCCGACCTCGCGCGGCAAGGCGATGATCAACATGCTGCCGCTTGCTCCAGGCGAGCGCATCACCACCATCCTGCCGCTGCCGGAAGACGAGGACAGCTGGGCAACGCTCGACGTGATGTTCTCGACGACGCGCGGCACCGTGCGCCGCAACAAGCTCAGCGACTTCGTCCAGGTCAACCGCAACGGCAAGATCGCGATGAAGCTCGAGGAAGAGGGCGACGAAATCCTCTCCGTCGAGACCTGCACCGAGCATGACGACGTGCTTCTGACGACGGCACTCGGCCAGTGCATCCGCTTCGCGGTCGATGACGTCCGCGTCTTTGCGGGCCGCAACTCGATCGGGGTACGAGGGATCAACCTCGGCGATAACGACCGCATCATCTCGATGACGATCGTCGGCCATGTCGATGCCGAGCCGTGGGAACGCGCCGCCTATCTGAAGCGCGCTGCCAACGAGCGTCGCCTGACAACGGGCGAAGCGGAAGAAATCGCGCTGGTTGGCGAGGAAGTCACCGAAGAGGGACAACTGAGCGACGAGCGCTACGAAGAGCTGAAGGCACGCGAACAGTACGTGCTGACGGTCTCGGAGAAGGGCTACGGCAAGCGGTCTTCCTCCTACGACTTCCGCATCTCCGGACGTGGTGGCAAGGGCATCCGCGCCACCGACACGTCGAAGACGGGCGAAATCGGCGAACTCGTCGCTGCCTTCCCTGTCGATGACAACGACCAGATCATGCTGGTTTCGGATGGCGGTCAGCTGATCCGCGTGCCGGTTGGCGGTATCCGCATCGCCAGCCGCGCGACCAAGGGCGTGACCATCTTCTCGACCGCCAAGGACGAGAAGGTCGTGTCGGTCGAGCGCATCCGCGATCCGGAAGACGAGGTCGAGGAAGGTGCCGAGAACGGCGACGAGACCGCCGTTGTGCCGGGCGAAGAGCCCGCCGCAGAGGCTGGTGACGAAACGCCGCCGGACGCCGAGACGTAAGAGTCTCCGCGCACCGGGTTTCCGGTGAGTGGATCTGAAACAGAAGGGCCGGACCTTGTGGGTTCGGCCCTTTTTGTTTGAGTTGCGGAGGCCTTGGCGCCGCTCTCAGCGAGCTTGCCGCGGGGATGTCGATGGCTCTGCGGACGACGAAAGAGATGTTGTTTTTCTTGGTAAATCCCTGGGTTGCAGTCCTCATTGTTTTTGGTGAATATTCCTCACGATGCAACCAAATGGCGATTCGCGGACAAGATGGAGGAGATCTGCCCGCCGATCGCTCGATGACCGGTAAGGAGGACGTCATGCACCCGTATCTGCTGCAATCACTTGAGACCGCTCAAGCCTCGGATCGCCTTGACGTGGCCGACAGCGCGCAGAAGCGGATGCTCGTCATAACGGCCGCGAGAGCGATCCATCGCATGCATGCCGAACTGGGCATCGATCTCGCCCAGAACGAGCTACGGCGCGGCCATATCGTCTACGACCTCGCAGAGCTTGCGACGCTGATCGATGACGGCGTGCCGGATCATGTGGTGGCCTCCGGGCTGAAGGAGGCTGCTGAGGTAATGGCAAGTCTTTGCCATTTGCTGACGGAGAATGCTGCCGCGGAGTGAGTTTTCGACGCCGTGATCGGACGCGCCAGCGATGACCTTCGGGCATTGCCGCCCAGTCGCCCAAACAAAAAAAGGCCGCATCGTTTCCGATGCGGCCTTTTTGTTTGTCTCTCGTTGCGCCTCAGTTCAGGCGGCCTGCCGCGTGGGCGAGCATGGTGTAGACCTTGCCGGTGTCGGAGGTCAGGTAGGATTGGGTGATCGTCCGGTCGCGGTCGGTGCGGGCGACGTCGGCGAGCAGCTTTTCGAAGTCGGCGATGTAGCGGTTGACGGCGGTGCGGAATTCCGGCTCGCGGTCATACTTGTGCTTGATCTCGTCGAAGGTCTGCTGGCCCTTCAGCGTGTAGAGGCGGCGCGTGAAGACGTCGCGCTCGCCGCGCTGGTAGCGGCGCCACAGATCGACCGAGGCATCGTGATCGATGGCGCGGGCGATGTCGACGGATAGCGAGTTCAGCGATTCCACCACATGGCGCGGATTGCGGTTGTCGCCGGCGCGCGGCGCCTGGGGTGCCGGTGCTTCTACGCGCGGTGCCGGCTGGCGGGCAATGGATTCCTCGGCGCTCTCGTCGCGCGATGCGCCGCGCAGCAGGTCGCTGATCCAGCCGCCGGATGCCGGCGATGCGGCGGGCGCCTGGGTTACGGCAGGAGCGCGCTGCGGCGTCGCAGGCGTTGCTGCCGCCGTGCCGAGCGAACCGCGCAGGCCGAAGCCTTCGATCGAAGACGGCGGAATGGCTGCGGCCGCCGGGGTGGGCAGCGGCGCGGGTGCCGGGGCCGGTACTGGAGCCGGTTGCGGCTGCTGCTGGATCGCGGGCTGCACCGGGGCCTGGCGCTGCGCAGCTTGTGGCTGCGGCTGTTGTGGCTGGGCGAGCGTGCGGGCGGCGGGCTCGGAGACTTCGAGCTGCTGCGTCGAGCGGCCGACGATGTGCGAGATGTCCTGCAGCGCCTTGATCTGCTCGGAGACGGCGCGGCGCATGGCAGCGGCGCTCTCCTTGGCTTCCTCAGGCAGGTCGAATGCGCCGCGCTTCAGCTCGCTGCGCGTCATGTCCAGTTCCTTGCGGATATCGCCGGCGGAGCGGCGGATTTCCTCGGTGGCGCCGGAGAAGCGGGCGACGGCTTCGTCGACGGCTTCGCGCAGCGATTCACGCATCTGCTGTGCGGCGCCATCCGACAGGCGACCTGCGTCGCCCATCATCCGTTCAACCTCGGACAGCGACGCCGTCAGGCCGCCGCGAACGCGGTTGGCGAGTTCGCCGGAGCGGCGCTCGGCATTGCCAAGCGTGGTGTCGAGCGTTGCGTTGACGTCTTCGCTGGCCTTGCTGACGCTGCTGCGCATCGCTTCGGCGGCCTCCGCAGCGCGCTTTTCGGCATCCGAGAGCGTGGTGCTGATATCGGCGAAGGAGGACTGGACGCCCTGGCGCAGGTTATGGCTGACCTGGTTCGAGCGCTGTTCGGCGCGATCGAAGGCCGAGTCGACCATGCTGCCGAGGGCACGCATCGTCTTTTCGATGTCTTCCGAGCGCTGGACGAGGCCGACCGACAGCGACTGAAGCGCGGATTCGCGATCTTCCAGCGTCGAGACGAGGTTGGACTGCGCGGCGCCGAGCAGGCTGGAGGCCTGCGTCAGAACCTTGGAGTGCTCGTCGAAGCGGCCGATGATGCTGCCGACCTGCGACAGCGTCTGGCCGGAGATGTCGGAGAGACGATCGACCTTGCCTTCGAGAAGGCGGGTCGAGGCCGCGACCATTTCGGCCGCCTTGGAGGCCGAGTCGGTGAAGCGCGAGGTAGTGTCGCCGAGGCGGCTATCCACGGCGCCCAGCTCTTCGGCCGCGCGGCTCATCATCTGGCCCATGACCATGCTGTTGTCGGACAGGCGGTCGATCAGGCGGTTGACGTTGGAGAGCAGGCTGTTTTCGATTGCATCGACGGCCGAGGTGGCGCGTTCGGTGCGGGCGTTGATCGCGTCGATCAAAGCGGTGTTTTCGGCGCGCAGGCGCTCGGCGCTCTGGTCGCTCGCCGCCGTGAGCTGTGCGGCACTCTGCTCGCTGGCAGCGGTGATCTGTGCGGCACTCTGTTCGCCGGCAGACGTGATCTGCGCTGCCGCGTCGCGGCCGGTCTGCGCATAGCGATCGATCATCGGGCGGGCGGTCTCGTCGAGAATGCGCGACAGTTCGGTCGTGCGGCCTGCGAGCATGGAGTTCAGCTCGCGGGTGCGGTCGTCGAGGGCGGCGCGGATGGAGCTTCCACGCGCTTCGAGGGCCTGCTCCACGGTGTTGAGCGTGCCGTCAAGTTCGCGCGAGCGCTCTTCAAGGCCGCTGCGGATTGCATTGCCGCGTGCTTCGAGCGCACGGTCGACATCGGCCATGGTGGAGGCGATTTCTTCGCTGGCGCTTGCGATCGTCGTGCGGATATCCGTGCCGTGGCTGGCGAAGGTGTTCTGCGCGTCGTTCAGTGCCTTGGAGATGGCGCCGACCTGGCCGCTGACCAGCGTTTCGGCCTCTGCCACCTTGTTGATGATGGCGTTGCCCGCTTCGGAGAAGGTCTGGGCGACGGCTGCGGCCTGGCCGGCGAGGCGGTTCTGCGCCTCGGAGACGCGACCGACGATCTGCTCGGAGCGTTCACCCATCGAGCGGGCGAAATCGCTGCTCTTGGCGTCGAGGCCTTCGGCGAATTGCTGGCCGGTCTGGCTGAGGGAGGCTGCGGCGCGCGTGGCTTCCTCGTCCATGCCCTGCGTGGTGTCGGCAACCGCGCTGCGCAGCGAGGCGGCGAGGCCGGCGGCCTTGCCTTCGATCGTGCGGTTGACAGCGTCTAGGCCGACGTTGAGCGCGCGGTCCATGGTGGACAGGCGTTCGTCGATCTTGGCGGTGCCACGGTCCATGGCTTCGCCGATGCCTGCGGTGCGGGCGTCGATACCGTCAGTCAGGCTGGCGGCTCGGCTGTCGATCTCGGAGGCGAGGTGGCTGGTGCGGCCATCGATCGTCTCGGAGAACTTGGCAATGCTGTCATCGACGGCGGATGCGATGCGGCCCGAGGTTTCGTCGCTGAGAGCGCCGAGCCTGGAGATACCATCCGTCAGCGTGCCGGTCAGGCGTTCGCCCGCGGCATCGACCTGCTGGGCAACACCGCCGACGCCGTCGCGGATGCGGTTTTCGAGCGCTGCGAGACCGGCTTCGACGCGCGAGCCGGTGTCTGCGAAGCGGCCGGTCATGCCGTCGATCGACTGGTCGAGGTGCGAGGCGAAGCTCTCGGTCGAGCGGGAGATTTCGTCGGCTGCGGTCTGGAAGCGACCGGCGATGTTGCCGGTGCTGTCGCGCAGGCGGTCTTCCAGCGACTGGGCGCTGTTGTCGATCGCCTGGCGGATCGAGGCTTCGCGATCTTCCAGCGACATTTCGAGCATGCTGACGCTTGCGGCGATCGAGGCGCCGATCGTCGTCGCCTGGTCGGAGAGCGTTTCGCCGATCTGGTTATGCGCTTCGTTGAGCGTCAGGTTGATCGCCTGGGTGCGGTCGTCGAGCGTTGCGCGGATGCGGGCATGCGCCGAAACGAGGCCGTCTTCCAGCTTGGTCGTGGCATTGCCGGTCAGCGCCTCGAAGCGGTCGGCGGCTGAGGTCAGGCCACCTTCGATGCGGTCGGTACCATCGGTGATGGTGCTGGAGATCGAGGAGGCGTGCTCGGCGAGCGTGCGTTCCAGGCGCTGCTGGTTTTCGGTGTAGGCGCCGCGGATTTCCTGGGCCTTGTCGGTGAAGGCGCCGGCGACGCGGGCTTCGGCTCCGGCGACGCTATCGATCAGCGCGTTGGTGCGGGCGTCCAGAACCTCGTCGAAGCGGCTTTGGCTGTCGCCGAGCGAAATGGCGAGCGCCATGGACTTTTCGGCCAGCGTGTCGGCAAGGCGGTCGTGCACGTCGGCAACCGTGTCGTTGATCGACTTGGCGTTCTGCGAAAGCGTGCTCTCGATACGGTCGTGGCCGCTGACGAGCGAGTTCGCGATGCTTTCGGCATGGTGGCCGAGCGTATCCTCGAGGCGCGAGTGGCCTTCGTTGAGCGCGATCGCCAGACCCATCGCCTTGTCGTCGAGGGCTTCGTTGATCCGGTCGTGACCGCTGGCGAGGGAGGTCGCGATGTTGCCGGCATGGCGGCCGAGCGTGTCTTCGAGGCGCGAGTGGCCTTCGTTGAGCGCGATCGCAAGGCCCATGGACTTGTCTTCGAGCGCTTCGCTGATGCGGTCGTGACCGCTGGAGAGCGAGGCGGCAATGCCGTCAGCGTGGTGCGCCAGCGTATCGGCGAGGCGGCCCTGGCTGTCGTCGAGCGAAATGGCGAATGCCATGGCGCGGTCGTCGATCGCCTCGGTCAGCTTCTCCTGGCCGGCGGCGAGCGACTGCGAGATAGCTTCCGCGCGGGTGTCGAGCGCGGTCTCGATCAGGCTGCGGCCTTCGTTCATCGAGGCGTTGAAGGCGGCGCTGCGTTCGGCGATGGCGTCGGCGAGCTTGCGTTCGCCTGCTGCCAACGACTGCGAGATGGCGCCGGCATGCGAGCCGAGCGTGTCCTCGATACGGCTGTGGCCTTCATTGAGCGAAATGGCGAGCGCCATGGCGCGGTCGTCGAGCGTCTCTGCAAGACGATCATGACCGGACGCGATGGAGCCGGCGATGGCATCGACCTGCGACCCAAGCGTCTCCTCGAAGCGGCTCTGGCTTTCGTTGAGCGAGATCGCGAGCGCCATGGCCTTGTCGTCGAGCGTATCGGCGAGGCGGTCATGGCTGCCGGTGACGGCTTCGATGATCGCTTCCGAGCGGCTGGCAAGGGTGTTTTCGAAGCGCGACTGGCTGTCGGACAGCGCGCCCAGGAAGACGCCGCTGCGTGCCGACATGACGTCGTCGATGCGCTCATGGGCGGAATCCAGCGCCTGGGTGATGTCCTCAGCGCGCTTGGAGATCGTCGTGTTCAGCTCATCGGCGCGGCCGAAGGCCGAGGTGATCTGATCGGTACCAGCCGAAACAGCCGAGCTCAGATCCGACGTCGTCGACAGCAGCGTGTCGCGGAATTCGGTGGCGCGGGCCGACAGGTTGTTGTGGAGTTCCGAGGTGCCGGAGGCAAGCGCCAGCGAGATTTCGGAGGTGGCGTGGCTGAGCGCGGAGGTCATTTCCGTGGTGCGCGCGCCAATGGCGCTGGCCACTTCGTCCACCTTGTCGGTGAGGGTGCTTTCCAGGATTTCGCGTCCGGTCGAAAGCGCCGTCGTCAGCGCGAAGGACTGGTCGGTCAGCGACGAGCCGATGCGCTCGATGCTGGAGCTCAGGATGCCGTTCAGCGAGTCCGAGCCGCCGGTCAGCGTGTCGTTGATGCGGTTCAGGCTCTCCATCAGCTTGGTGTCGAGCGTGCCGGCGCGCTTGTCGAAGGCGTTGGCGAATTCGGCGACACGTTCGTCGAAGGAGGTGGACAGCTGGGCGACGGTCGCCTGCAGGCGCTCGTCGAAGAAGCCGGAGCGCAGGTCTAGGTCCATGATCGTGTCATCGACGCTGGACTGCAGGCTGTGGCGGAAGCTGGTGCCGCGCTCGTCGAGCGTGCTGTTCAGCTTGGCGAGAACGTCGTCGAGCGTGCTTGTGATGGTGCGTTCGCCGCCGGTCAGGCTCTCGTTGATATCGCGGGTGCGCGCGATCAGGATCTCGTTCAGCTGGCGGGCGCGGTCGTTGAGTGCAGCGTTCAGCTTCTCGGCGTTGCTGTCCATGGTGGACGCACGCGTCTCGAACTGGCTGAGAATGGTGTTGCCGTGGTCGCTGAGGCTCGACGTCAGCGAATCCAGGCGGTTATCGAACTCGTTGGCGAGCGCGAAACCGGAGGAGGTCAGCGTCTGCAGCAGCGAATCGGTCTTGGCGGCGAGCAGGGTGCCAAGCGACTGGATGGCGGATTCCGACTTCTCGGTGATCGTGGCGGCGCGCGTGTCGATCATCGAGGCGAAGGCTTCGCCCGAGGTCGCGAGGCGCACGGCGATTTCTTCGGTCGCCAGCGACAGATCTTCGCGCAGCTGGTCGTGAACGCCGACGATCGAGGTGCGGATGCGCTCGGCGTGATTGACGATCGCTTCGCGCTCGGAGCCGAGTTCGTGGACGAGACCGCGTACGCGCAGTTCGTTGTCGGCGTAGCTGCGCTCCAGCGCGTTGACTTCCGAGTGGACGAGGGTTTCGAGCTCGGAGGCGCGGGCGATGGTGCGCTCGATGCCTTCGTTCATGGCGGAGACTTCACGACGAACGGCTTGGCCGACCGTCATGATGCGTTCCGACGCGATTGTTTCCGGTTCGGACAGGCGCAGTGCCACTTCCGCCATCGAGCGGGCGGCGTTTCGCATGTCCTGGGCGCGTGCCATCATGATGGCGAAGGCGTAGAACAGGAGAACCGGGATGATGATGCCGACGAGACCGGCGATCACGCCGGGCAGGGCGACGAGGTCGGAAATCGAGCGGATCTGCCAGATCTGCGGCGAATAGAGGAGCGACATCAGGCCGAGGCCGCCGACGATCCAGAGAAGCGAAACGAGCGTGGCGTTGCGCAGTGCCGGACGGGCGGAGCCGTTGTCGAGCGATTTCAAGAGCGAAGCGGGGCTGACCCGGCTGCCGTCGTTGGCGGCAAAGGCCGGCGCGCGCGATCCCTGCTCGGGGGAGCGGGGCGTTGCGGCGGGGCGCTGCTGCTTGGCATCGTCTTTACGCTGATTGCGGACAGTTGGCTTTTCGGACACTTTTGCCTCCGAGGCGTCTTGCTTCCTGACTTGTGGAGACGGCGTATCATCGTCCTCGAAGTCGATCTGCAGGGCTTCATCCAGCGCCTTGAACGCCTTGTCCTCGATCGATTCGTTGTACTTGTTGTTCGCCATTCCGTTACGCCTCGTTACATCTCAGCCGGTTTACTACGCATTCGGGTTTCCGCGTCACCCGAACAAACCTTGCCTCTGAACCTGTCCGCCCAAAATTCGTAGAGCGGATAAGTATGTCATTTCAGAGTGGATAGCTGCTTTCGCACACTTACGGTATCAAAACATTACCATTATCCACTTGGCGAGCAAAGGCTTCCACAACCCAGCTCTCCCAGTCGTATCGTAGTGACACATCCGGGCCTGCTAGACAATTAACGCCTTCGGTCAAATGCCGAGTTATTAACGCTTGATTAACCCGAATTAACGCCAGCGCGGCCTTGAAATCCAATGTGTTAGAAGTGTTTGACGGGCGTTAACCATACGACGAGAAATTCGCCCTGATTGCGCCCGAATTTAACGCGATTGGCACTGCGCCCCCGCAACATCATTCAAACGGCGGGACCTAAGACGGGAGAATTGGCATATGGCAGCAGTCAGTATTGCGTTCGCGGCGCCAGATCATGGCGAGGGACAGGTTCCCTCGCAACAGCGGCCGGTCGATCTTGTTCATCTGGCCAACCAGACGATGGGCGACAAGGCGCTTGAATTGGAAGTCCTGCAGATGTTCGCGCGTCAGGCCCGCGCCTGCCTGCACGACATGTCTTCCGGCGACGGCAAGGCGATCGTAGCCGCCGCCCACAAGCTCAAGGGTGCGGCAAGCGCCGTCGGCGCCTTCAGGGTACGCGACGCGGCCGAAGCGCTTGAGGGCAATTGCGGCGATGCCTCGAACATGGCGGCCGTCGGCGTCGCCGTCATCGAGGCGGAGAATTTCATTCTGAAGCTTTGCCGTTAGGCGGCAATGACGCCATCAGGTGTTCGATCATGGGACCCGTTGCACCATTGCGGAGCAGCGGGTCTTTTTATTGCTCCTGGCGTGGCGCAATCTGACAAGCGTGTCGCTTCCAAATCTGGAATGAAGAGCGCAAGGGCGGTCGTTGTTGACTGCCTCGCGTAATTGTTGGAAGTAAAAATCCAAACCCATCCCATTGATGATCACCGGAAAACACCATGCCCAAACTGACCATTGTCGCTTTCGACGGTACGCGCTTCGATCTTGATGTCGATCAGGGATCGACCGTCATGGAAAACGCCGTGCGCAACTCCGTGCCGGGCATCGAAGCCGAATGTGGCGGCGCCTGCGCTTGCGCGACCTGTCATGTCTACGTCGACGAGGAGTGGACCGAGCGCGTCGGTCCGCCTGAAGCGATGGAAGAAGACATGCTCGATTTCGCCTTCGACGTTCGCCCGACCTCGCGTCTCTCCTGTCAGATCCGCATGAAGGCGGCGCTGGACGGGCTGACCGTGCACGTGCCGGAACGCCAGGCTTAATCTCCCAGACATAATTCTCCCTAGGATGAACCGGCCAAAAAAAGCCTCGCTTGCCGATGTGACGAGCGAGGCGAGGTAGGCGCATTACCTACGGCCAAGGGAGGATCGACCGCGGCTTCGCAACGCGCCAGGAGAACCCAGAAAACGAAAGTCCCGGCTAACGGACCTGAACTTTCGAATGACTGAATATTAGCGCGTTGTGTTTCACAAATCTATGGTGAGAAATTACCATTCATTGGCTGGGGCCGTGTCGGTTTCGCACAATTTTCATTGCGCGGCTAAGGTCCGGCCGTCGATTTCCGCCCGAGAATCAGCTACTTTTCGCCGTCCGATGGTTTCAGGCGATTATTCAGCAGGCGCAGCATGCGCTTCTGGAAGTTGACGGCCTCCACCTGATCGAATCGCGCCTGCAGCCTGTCGTGCTCGGCAATTCCCCGCGTCGACACCTCCGTCACCAGCTCCTGCATGGCTTCGCAATTGGGCTGCGGCGGAAGCGCCATGATCTTGCGTTCCATGTTGCGCGCCTGGGTTCGGGCGATCTCGGCATGGCGTTCCTCATGCCGCTTGATGTCGCTCGACAGCGTGTCCCAGATCATCGACAGCTCGGGGCTGGCGCCGCGACGATTGTTCCAGCGCGGCAGGATGATCTGCGTGTGCACGGTGACGCGAGCGGTGCTGACGCGGCAGCGGCCGTTTTCCTCGACATAGGTGGCGTCGCCGCCGAAGCGGATCTTGGTGGCGCCGGGGTGGCGGGCAGACGGGCCGTTGGCCGTCGGGCCGCGCGTGCTCAGCTGCTCGTCCAGTTCGTCGGCGGTTTTGCCCTTGATGTTGAAATAGGAATAGCTCTTGGTGGCCACCACGGCGGCGCTTGCGGGATAGCCAGCGGACAGCGAGACGGAAATGGCGAGGAGGAGCGGCATATAACGCGACACGGACGGCATTCTGCAAATACTCATGTTGAAGTTTGCGGGAGCTTGGGGCATAGCCACCGCTAGCGCAATATGATGACGCTGTTTTTTCGATCGATAGGATGAATGCAGGTGGCAAAGCTTGGCAGCAGTTTCTGGCGCGTCGGGCACGGCCGCGAGATTGAGCTCGGCTCGACCGCGGTCATCATGGCGATCGTCAACGTCACGCCTGACTCTTTTTCCGACGGCGGTCGCTACGACAGCGTCGACAAGGCCGTGGCGCATGCGCTTGATGCGGTCGAGGCCGGTGCCGGCATTATCGATATCGGCGGCGAATCCACGCGGCCGGATGCGGCGAGCGTCGATGCGCGTGAAGAGCAGGCGCGAGTGCTGCCCGTCATCGAGGCGCTGCGCGGCAAGACCGAGGCGCTGATTTCCATCGATACCTATCGCGCCGAGACCGCCCGCCTTGCCGTCGAGGCCGGTGCGCATATCGTCAACGATGTCTTCGGGCTGCAGAAGGAGCCCGATATCGCCGATATCGCCGCCAGGACCGGCGCGGGGCTCTGCGTGATGCACACGGGCCGCGACCGCGACAAGCTGGATGATGTCATCGCCGATCAGTTTCTTTTTCTTGAGCGGTCTCTCGAGATCGCCGGACGCGCCGGCGTGGCGCGGGACCGCATCGTTCTCGATCCCGGATTCGGCTTTGCCAAGGATACGCAAGAGAATCTCGAACTGATGGCGCGTTGCGACGAGCTTCAACGGCTTGGCTTTCCGATCCTGGCCGGCACGTCGCGCAAGCGGTTCGTCGGTGCGGTCACGGGCCGCGAGGCGGCCGATCGCGATGCGGGCACGGCGGCCACCAGCGTGCTCCTGAGACTGAAGGGCGCCGCTATTTTTCGGGTACACGATGTCGCAATCAACAGGGACGCGCTTGCCGTGACTGATGCTATGCTGAAGGCACGCGACGCATTCGAGCGGAAGGGCACGTTATGAGCACCACCTACACCATCACCTTGCAGAATTGCGCCTTCTTCGCCCGCCACGGCGTTCACGACGAAGAGGAGTTTCTGGGGCAGCGTTTCTTTGTCGATGCCGAGCTCGATGTCGTGACCGGCACCGCGCTGGAGACGGATTCGATCGACGATACCGTGAATTACGGCATCGCCTTCACCGTCATCGAGGAGATTGTCACCGGCAAGCGACGCTATCTCATCGAGGCTCTGGCGCTCGATATCGCCAAGGGGCTCTGTCAGAAATTCCCGCAGATCAAGCGGGCGAAGATTACGGTCCGCAAGCCGAACGCGCCGGTTCCCGGCGTGCTTGATTTCGTCCAGGTGAGCGTCGAACATTTTGTCTGACATGGCTTTTGAGACCGCCACGCTTGGGCTTGGCGGCAATATCGGCGATCCCGTCCACTCCATGGCGCAGGCGCTCAAGGCGCTGGACGCGCGAGCGGATTGCCGCGTCGTCGCGGTCTCCCGGCTCTACCGCACGCCGCCCTGGGGCAAGACGGACCAGTCGTTCTTCTTCAATTGCTGCGCCGAAGTGGCGACATCGCTTCAGCCGGAAGCGCTGCTCGATGTCTGTCTCGACATAGAGCGGGGCATGAAGCGGGAGCGCATCGAGCGCTGGGGTCCGCGCACGCTTGATATCGATGTGCTGACCTATGGCGATATCAGCCAGGACGCGCCGAGGCTGGAGCTCCCGCATCCAAGGATGACCGATCGCGGCTTCGTGCTGATGCCGCTTGCCGACTTCGCGCCTGATCTGATCGTCAAGGGTGTCGCGGTGCGCGACTGGCTTGCTCGCGCCGACATCCAGGGGATCGAGGTTGCTGATCAGAACATGGATTGGTGGCGTGACGCCTGAAACAAAAGAAGCGGCCGAGTGGCCGCTTCGTCGTATGCTTCAATTGTCTCTATTGATTATTCGACCGAGCCGACCGTCATTTCGTCGACCTGGCGCGACAGAGTCAGACCGATCACCGGGATCATCTGGCTTTCGACCTTGACCGAAACCGTGACGTTCATCGTCTTGTCGTCGCGGACGCGGGCGATCATGGCGCCGTTGAGCTTGGCGCGGTTGAGGCCGACCACGACGGTGTCCTCAGTCACTGTGCCCGAGACAACGTCGAGGCCCTTGCCGGCGGCGCCATCGAGGAACTTGCCCTTGTAGCTGTTTCCAGACTGGGTGATCAGCGCGCTCATCGGCTGCTTGAAGACGCCGACGCGGCAGCTGCCGTCGAGCTTGACGCCCGTGCCGTCGGTGACGGGTTCGCCGATCAGGTTGCAGGTGAACTTGGTGCCCTTGTACTTGCCGGCGACGATTTCGCCCGGACCTCTCCAGGAGCCCGCGACGGATTCGAAGAATGCCTTGTCACGCGTGGCGGCGGTGGCTGCTGGAGCCGTTTCGGCAAAAGGCGACAGGGCGATTGCCGCGAGACCGAAGAGATAGAGAAACTTGCGCGAGTACATGGATTTTCCTTGGCGAACCATATCGCTTAACTGCTGCCAAGTTTTGCCGAAAAATGGTTAATGCTTGGTTTCCAATGGGTCAGAAGCCGCGCGTCTGCGGGCTTTTCAGTGCCGGCCGCGCGCTGGTTGGTCTCACGTAAACTGTTGAATCCCATTAGATTCCTGAAGTCGACCGTTTGGAGCGAATGGTTTACGGATCCTGGCTCAATTCCGCCCGTTGCCGTCACTCTTCGTCATCGATGGCGTGAGATCGCCGATGAAGTCACCGATTCCCGGGCGCTTCAGGGCGCGGAACGTCAGCGGGCGGCAGAGGTCCATGGCGGCGATGCCGATGCGGGCGGTCATCAGGCCGTTGATCACGCCTTCGCCGAGACGTGCCGAGAGCCTGGATGCCAGGCCATGGCCGAGAACCTGCTGGACGAGGCTGTCGCCGACCGCGATCGAGCCGGTGACGGCGAGATGGGCGAGAACGTCGCGCATCAGCCGCAGCATGCCGAATGTGCCGGGCCGGCCGCCATAGAGATCGGCCATGGCGCGGATGAGCTTGGCGGCCTCGTAGAGAACGTAGAGCAGGTCGACGATGGCGCGCGGGCTGACGGCGGTGACGACCGAGACGCGTTTGGAGGCGTTGAGGATGAGGCTGCGGGCCTGACGGTCGAGCGGTGCGAGTAGCTCGCGTTCGGCAAGCGCCACCAGATGCGGGGCGTCGATAATATCGGTTTCGGCCGCCTTCAGCGTGGCGCGGCCGCGGGCGGTCTCCGGCTTGTTTGATAGCAGGTGCTCAAGGCTCTTGACGAGCGCACGGGCCTTGGCGGGCTTGGTCTCCAAGATAGCCGCTTCCGCCTCGGCCTTGATCGTCTGGACGGCGGCCAGCCGCATCATGCCAGCGGTCTCCCTGACGACCATCGCGATGACAGCCAGGATGCCGATGCCGACCGCGGCAAGCGCTGTGTAGCCCAGCCAGTCGGCGCGGCTGAAGAGGTTGCGGATCAGGCTGTCTGTCCAGAGCCCGAAGGCGAGCGAAAACAGCACGCCAAAAGCACCAAGCGCGATCTTGCCGAAGGAAGTGCCCCGTTTGCGGGGCTGGGCGACGGGCAGGGCCGGGAGGTCCTTGTCCGGATTGATGAAGGGATCGTCCTCGTCCGGTGTCAGCGTGATCTCGCTCGAGAAGGCGGCCGGCTTGCGGGGCTCTGCTGTCGGCCGGCCGGCTTTAGTCTCCGGTTTGTGCTGCTCGCGCTCGTCCTCATAGGCGAAGGCGGCCGGCGCGCGGCGCGGGGGCTGGTCGGCGGGCGGCTTGATCATGCGAGGCGATCTCCGAACAGAAACTGCATGGCCCGGTCGAGCCGGATATGCGGCACCGACAGCTTGATGCCGCCGGTCTCCTCAAGGCTCGGCGGGCGAAAGCGGACGACGTTCACGTCGGGCAGCTGCACATTCTCGTCGCCCGATTCGATGCTTGCAAAGAGGGCTGAGGGGTCTTCGGGCAGGTCGCCCGGGAATATCGCGGTCTTCCTGATGCCGTCGAAGGTTTCGCCAGAAATCGTTTCACCCTCTATCGGCGTGCCGACGATGACCGGCAGCTCGTGACCGTCGCGCTTGACGGTTGCCTCACGTGTTGCCCGCACGGAGGCAAGCGCCATGACATCGATGCCGGCGCCGGCCATGCCGATGCGCTGGATGGCGCGGTCGACCAAGCGACGCGTCAGGGCGTCGAGGCGGTGGTGGCTTTCGTGATGCAGGTGGTCGGCCTTGGTGGCGGCGACCAGAACGCGGTCGATGCGGCGGCCAAGCAACGACGACAGCAGCGAATTCGTGCCCGGGCGGAAACAGGCAAGAACGTCCGTCAGCGCGCGCTCCAGATCCTGCACGGCCTCGGGGCCGCGATTGATTGCCTGCAGCGCATCGACAAGGACGATCTGGCGGTCGATCCGGGAGAAATGCTCGCGGAAGAACGGCTTGACGACCACGGATTTGTAGGCCTCGTAGCGTCGCTCCATCATCGCCCAGAGCGATCCTTTTTCTGGCTTGCCCGTCGGCGGCAGCACCAGCGGCGCGAAGGTCAACGCCGGCGAGCCGTCGAGATCGCCGGGCAGAAGGAAGCGTCCGGGTGGTAGCGTCGACAGAGAGCGCTCATCGGCCTTGCAGGCCTTGAGGTAATCGGCGAAGGCGGTGGCGAGTTCGCGGGCGCGCATTTCGTCCGCCGGGGCGTTGATGTCGCAATCGTCGGTCAGCGCCAACCATGGCTTGGAGAGCTCGGTGCGGATGCCGGTGCGAGCCAGCGCGATCGTCTCTTCGCTGAAGGTGCGGTAGTCCTTTGCCAGCAGTGGCAGGTCGAGCAGCCATTCGCCGGGATAGTCGACGATGTCGATCGAGAGCCTGCCTGGCGAGAAGAAGCGGCTCCAGCCGCTGGCGCTCTGATAATCGATGGTCAGCCGAAGCTCTGAGATTGCGCGTGTGGAATCGGGCCAGATGCGGTCTTTCACCAGCGCCTTGATGTGATCCTCGTACTGGAAGCGCGGTACGCTGTCGTCTGGCTGCTCTTCGAGCCGGACGGCGGAGACGCGGCCCGACTGGACGGCCTCGAACAGGGGCAGGCGGCCGCCATGCAGCAGGTTATGGACCAGCGAGGAGATGAAGACCGTCTTGCCCGCCCGCGACAGGCCGGTGACGCCGAGGCGGATCGTCGGGTTGACGAGGCCGGAGGCGCGGTCCGACAGGGTGTCGAAGGCGATGCGCGCGTCGTCGGTGAAGGATGTCATGCTTGGCGGCAAGGCGAAATTCCGATTGCTGGTAGACGCCATATAGGAACCGGCACGCCGAAGAAAAAGAAGGTTGCGCGCCTGTCAGTCGATCATGAAGTCGATCAGGCGCCAGTTGTTGCGGCCCTGGTCGAAATCGAGCACCGCCAGACCGCCCGGCGGAAAGCCGTTCGGCAACGCCTGCGCCAGCAGCTGGTGGCCGATCAGCGCCTCGAGCGTCTGCTCGATGACGGGATTATGGCCGACAAGCATGACGGCGCCCATGTCCTGCTGCGCGCCGAGAATATCGAGATAGATTTCGGGCGTGGCGTTATAGAGCGCGTCGACGAAGCGGACATCGAGGTTTTCGCCCATCGCGCGGTGCAAGGCATCGGCCGTTTGTCGGCAGCGTATGGCGGTGGAGCTGACGACGAGGTCGGGCTTGTAGCTTTTGTCGGCCGCGTTCTCGGCTAGGATCTCGGCTGCGGCATAACCGCGCTCGCTCAGCGGGCGGTCGAAATCGCTCTGGCCGGGGGCGGGAAATGCCGCTTCGGCGTGTCTCAAAAGATAAATCCGGGAAGGCGGCGGCACGATTGCGGTCATCGGAAAGTCCCCGGTCGATTGATCTATTTCAGTAGCGCCAGCCCGGTGTCTTCGTCAACCGGCGCGCGGAATCCAGTGGGCAAGTTGCACAGGCGCTGCTACTTCAGCTGGCAAGCTGAAACGGTGGCTTTGAAAAATAGTGACGTAAAAATAGCCTGTTAGCTCAAAATTGTGACAGATTTAAAAATGTGTTTACCTAGCGGATTGGGCTTGAATCCGACGCCGTGGTCGGGATATACAGCCGCCAGATGAGATGTTCTTCAGGAGAATCGCGTTGAGTGAGAAGATCGATCTTAGCAAATACGTGCCCTCGGAAGAGGAAGAGTTCATGAACGGTAACCAGCGCGCCTATTTCAGGGCGAAGCTGATTGCCTGGAAGAACGACATCCTCAGAGAGGCGCGCGAAACCCTCGAGCATCTTGCCGAGGAAAGCGCAAACCATCCGGATCTCGCCGACAGAGCGTCGTCCGAGACGGACAGAGCCATCGAGCTGCGCGCCCGTGACCGCCAGAGAAAGCTGATATCCAAGATCGACGCCGCACTGCAGCGTATTGAGGAAGGCACTTACGGCTATTGCGAGGAAACCGGTGAACCGATCGGCCTTAAGCGTCTCGACGCCCGCCCGATCGCAACGCTGTCCATCGAAGCGCAAGAACGCCACGAGCGTCGTGAAAAGGTCTACCGGGACGAATAATTCCGGTTACATCACAAACTAAAAAGGCACCGCCATCGCGCGGTGCCTTTTTTTGTTTGCAGGAAACGGGCGGCTGGCGCCGCCGCCGATCATTTGTCGCGGTTGACGCTCATTTCGCCGAAAATGCGGGCCACCTCGTTTTGAAGGGCGGCGTCGGCGCCTGTGATTGGTGCCATCTCCGGATCGCGGCGCGGCATGTTGGAGGGTGCGGGGCGAGCAGGCGCGTTCTGCACCGGCGGTGCATTGTGCATCGGCGCATTGTGCTGTGCCATTGGGCGCTCAGCCGCCAGATTGCTGGTCATTTCCTCTTCCAGGACACGCTGGAAGTCGCTGGGCTGGGCCGAGGGGGCCGGGCGAGCGACGGGCTGGAACGCGGCCGGCTGCGGCGTTGGCGCCTGAGGTGCCGGCGGATAGAGGTCGACACGCTGCGGCGGCGTCGGCGGGCTCATCACCTGCGGCTCGATCCTCTGCGGCGTCAGAACGCGCTGGCGTGCCGAATCGAGGATATCGACGGCTTCGGCCGTTTCGATCGGCGCAGGCTCCGGCCGCGAGAATACCGGAGGCTGCGGGCGCGGTGCGACGGGTGCTGGCGTGATCGATACCGGCGCGACCTGTACAGGGACAGGGCGTGGCGCGGGTTCGATCTCGGGCTCGAATACCTGATGCTGCGGAGCCGGCGGTGGCGCGATCGGCGGGGTGTCCAGACGCTCGGCGCTCGGTGCGAACTCTTCGATCGGCGACAGGCCACGCGTGGGGGCCGGGCGCGGTGCGGGTGGGACGATGACCGAGGGCTCGGGCTCAGCCACGGAGGATGTCATCACGGGCTCTGCTGGCCGTTCGCTGGGGGCGGCCGGCTGTGGTGCTTCCGGGCGTGCCGGCTCGCTGGTGGCGACCTGCCCATCCGGCAGGATGCGGCTTTCGATGACGATATCGGATGGGCCGCCGATCATGATCAGGTGTTCGACATCGTCGCGGCGCACCAGCACAAGGCGGCGTCGGGCATCGACGGCTGCGGCGTCGAGAACCTGAAGGCGTGGCTGGCGGTTGCGGCCGCCGCGAACGAAGGGCGAGGATGCCCGGTTGCGCATGATCCAGAGGACCGCGACGAGCAGCAGCAGGGCGATGGCCACGCCGCCCGCGGCAATGATGAAGCGGCTGCCATAAGATTCCATGATGCCATCGAACATAGTCACGTACTCCTTTGCGGCGTTCAACCACATGACGACTTTTAAGCTTCCTAGACAAGGGGGAGGCGGCTTGTCCAGTCACCGAAAGGTGCGACGCAATGTCTGTGGAACGTCTCAATCTACATTTAACGGCAAAACTGGCGCTGTAGCTTGTGAATTCAATCACTCTTCATGGAGTGTGGTGTTTTTGGCGGGGCAGCAAATTGCTAAGAAGGAAGAGGCGCCTGATTCCTGCTTCGTCTGTTAGTCACGAATGAAGGCCGGCGGGCAATGCGAGGAAGTACATGACGAAATCCCGTCAGGCCGACAATTTTAGCGAACCGCTCGTGGACCGTGGAGGGCGCGCGGGAACCGCCGTGCGGATCCTGCTTCTGGCGCTGGTGCTGATCGGCGTCGCCGCCGCCTTCGTGGTGTTCAAGACCTCGCTCGACAACGAGATGGTGCTCGGCGTTCTCGGCGTGCTGGCCATGGTCGGCATCTTCTTCCTGGTGTCGTCGATCATCGGCTTCATCGAGGTGATGCCGCAGCGCCAATCGGATAGCCTTGCCCGCGCCTTTCTCAACAGCCATCCCGACGGATCGCTGATCACCGACGAGAAGGGCCGGATCGTTTACGCCAATGCCGCTTACGGCGCGCTGACCGGCGCGCGCAAGCCGACCGAGGTGCAGACGCTGGAAGCGCTTCTGTCGCGCCACCGCGAATCCAACGAGGCGCTCTACCGGCTCTCCAACGGGCTGCGCGAGGGCCGCGAAGGACGCGAGGAGTTCCGCCTGCTGCGCGCGCTGGGGCCATCGCTGAACGGATCTGGCGCCCATTGGTACCGCCTGAAGGCGCGTATCCTGCAGAGCGAGGAGAGCGGCGGTCGGCCGCTGCATATCTGGCAGATCAGCGACATTACGTCGGAGCGTGACGACCAGGAGCGGTTCTTCAAGGAATTGCAGAACGCCATCGATTATCTCGACCACGCGCCTGCCGGCTTCTTTTCGGCGGGCCGCAAGGGCGAGATCTTCTATCTCAACGCGACGCTTGCCGAGTGGCTGGGGATCGACCTCACCAAGTTCATTCCCGGTTCGATGACGATCGGCGACATGGTGGCCGGCGAGGGGCTGGCGCTGATCCAATCCGTGCAGGCCGATCCCGGTCTGCAGAAGACGGTGACGCTCGATCTCGACCTGAAGAAATCGAACGGGCAGGGCGTTCCGGTGCAGATCGTTCACAGCGTCACCTCAATGCGCGACGGCGCACCCGGCGAGAGCCGCTCGATCGTTCTGACGCGGCGCGACAGCACGGCTGGTGATCAGTCGGCGTCGGCTGCATCGATGCGTTTCACGCGCTTCTTCAACAATACGCCGATGGCGATCGCCTCCGTCGATGGCGACGGCCGCATCCTGAGGACCAATGCGCCGTTCCTGAAACTCTTCTCCGGCATCGTGTCGCGCGATGACGTCGAGAACGGCGCGCTGTTCGAAACGATCGTGCAGGATGTCGACAAGCCGAGGCTGCAGGGCGCGCTTGCCGCCGCTAAGGACCGGCAGGGCGATATTCCTCCGCTCGATTCCAAGACGCAGGCCGATGACAACAGGCATTTCCGCTTCTACGTCAACGCCGTGATCGACCAGAGCGATGAAGCGCCTGAAGAGGCCGCGATCGTCTACGCAGTCGAGGTGACGGAGCAGAAGGCGCTCGAGGCGCAGATGGCGCAGACGCAGAAGATGAACGCGGTGGGCACGCTCGCCGGCGGCATCGCGCACGACTTCAACAACGTCTTGACCGCCATCCTTCTGTCGTCCGACCATCTGCTGCTGCAGGCGCGCCCGGCCGATCCTGGTTTTGCGGATCTGATGGAGATCAAGCGCAACGCCAACCGCGCCGCCGTTCTGGTGCGCCAGCTGCTCGCCTTCTCGCGCAAGCAGACGATGCGGCCGAGCGTGCTCAATCTCACCGATGTCGTCGGAGATTTGAGGATGCTGGTCGACCGGCTGCTGTCGGGCACCAATGTCAAGCTCGACGTCGAATACGGGCGCGATCTCTGGCCCGTGAAGACCGACCTTTCGCAGTTCGAGCAGGTGCTGATCAACCTCTGCGTCAATGCGCGCGACGCGATGCCCGAGGGCGGCAAGCTGACCGTGCGCACGAAGAACGCGACGGCTGCCGAAGTCGCCGCTTTCAACTACTCCTACATGCCGCATGAGGACATGGTTCTGGTCGAGGTGTCGGACAACGGCACCGGGATCGCGCCTGAGATCATGGACAAGATCTTTGAGCCCTTCTTCACCACCAAGGAGGTGGGCAAGGGCACGGGTCTTGGGCTCGCGATGGTCTACGGCATCGTCAAGCAATCCGGCGGTTACATCCAGCCGGAATCGGAAGTCGGCAAGGGCACGACCTTCCGTGTCTTCCTGCCGCGTCACATCGTCGAGCCGGCGATTGCTGCCGAGGCCGATGCGGTCACCCCAAGCGCCGACAACGTCGTCGCCCTGTCACCCGCCAAGCCGGAGCAACCGGAAGACCTGACAGGTTCGGCCGTCATCCTGCTCGTCGAGGACGAGGAGGCGGTGCGTCGCGGCGGCAAGCGCATGCTGGAGACGCGCGGCTATACGGTGCACGAAGCGGGATCGGGCGTGGAAGCGCTCGACATCATGGATGAGCTCGACGGCAAGGTGGATATCGTCGTCTCCGACGTCGTCATGCCTGAAATGGACGGGCCGTCGTTGTTGCGCGAACTGCGCAAGAAATATCCTGATCTGAAGTTCATCTTCGTCTCGGGCTATGCCGAGGACGCATTCGCGCGCAACCTGCCGCCAGAGTCCAAGTTCGGGTTCCTGCCGAAGCCGTTTTCGCTGAAGCAGCTGGCTGTGGTGGTCAAGGAGACGCTTGAGGGGTAGGTGAGGGCGCTGGCAGGCCTGAGGATGCTAGTGTTTTTCCTGCGGTTTGCCGGGACGCGTTGTGCGGTTTGGCCCCCTCATCTGCCTACCGGCATCTTCTCCCCGTGGGGGAGAAGAGACTTGTGGCGAGCTGTTTTGCTCCATCTCCCCTTCTCCCCAACGGGGAGAAGGTGGCCCGAAGGGTCGGATGAGGGGGGTGCGCGGTAAAAGGTTCACGAGACGCGTGACCATACCAAAGAAAGATGAAGAGAGGGCAGCCTGGCGCTGCCCTCGGTTGTTTATCTTCAGGCGTTGAGCGCAACCGCGATCTCACCGGCAAGCCGCGCGTTGTTTTCCACCAGTGCGATATTGGTCTTCAGGCTCTGGCCGTCGGTCAGGTCGAAGATGGTGCTCAGCAGGTAGGGCGTGACCGCCTTGCCGGAGATTTCGTCGCGTTCGGCGCTGTCGAGCGCGCGCTGGATGTAGATTTCCATCTCTTCTGCCGGAATCTCGTCGGCCTCGGGCACAGGATTGGCGATCAGCATGCCGCCGTCGATGCCGAGCTGTTCGCGTACCGTCTGGAAATTGGCGATGGCGGCCGGGCTGTTCAGCGTCAGCGGGCTGCGCAGGCCGGAGGAGCGCGACCAGAAGGCCGGGAATTCTTCGCTCTCGTAAGTGACCACGGGCACGCCAGCGGTTTCCAGCACTTCCAGCGTCTTCGGCACGTCGAGGATCGCCTTGGCGCCGGCGCAGACGACGATGACGCCGGTGCGGGCAAGTTCTTCGAGGTCGGCGGAGATGTCGAAGCTCTCTTCCGCGCCGCGATGCACGCCGCCGATACCGCCGGTCGCGAAGACCTTGATGCCGGCGCGTTCAGCGGCGATCATCGTGGCGGCGACCGTGGTTGCGCCATGGCGGCGCTCGGCGATCGCGAAGGCGAGGTCGGCGCGCGAGACCTTCAGCACATCCTTGGCCTTGGCCAGCTGCTCCAGCTCTTCGGCTTCAAGGCCGATGTGGAGCGTGCCGTGGATGACGGCGATGGTGGCGGGGACAGCACCCTGTTCGCGGATGATCGATTCGACGCTGCGGGCCATCTCGATATTGCCGGGGTAGGGCATGCCGTGGGTGATGATCGTCGATTCGAGCGCAACGATCGGCGCGCCACGCTGCTTGGCGCTCGCCACTTCCTTGGAATAGGTGATCGGCAGCTTGGAGGAGAGAGTGTTCGTCATCGGATCTTCCATTTCGTCTGATTGGGTTTCAATGCAGAATTCTCGCCGGCGGGACAAGAGCCAGAGCCTGTTTCAGCAGATCGGCGGAGAGATTTTCGTTGACCGCGTTGGGCGACTGGACCGTCAGCGCTGCGGCAGCGGCACCTTCGCGGATGGCCTCGCTCATCGGTAGCCCGCGCAAAAGTGCTGCGATAACGCCTGATGCAAGCGAATCGCCGGCACCGGTCACGTCGGACACATGCTCGACATTGGCCGGCTGCAGCGCCGCCACGTGGCCGGCGGAAAAGGCGATCAGCTCGCGCTGTCCCCGGGTGACCACACCGCCCCTGAGGCCGATATCACCGAGCAGTGACGGCCAGTGGACGGGGTTTTCCGGCCGCTCGCCGGTCAGCGCGCTGGCCTCGGCCTCGTTGAGGAAGAGATAGTCGATCCCATCAATGCAGGCCTTCAGCTTCACGGCCTTTGCCGGCGAGATGGCGATCGCCGCCACCGGCTTGCCGAGCGTCTTGGCGCGAGCGGTGATCGAGACCAGCGTTTCCTCCGGCAGGTTGGCATCAAAGAGGATCATGTCGGTCGCCGAAAACGCGTCGCGCACCGAGCGGATCGACAGGCGGCGCGGCACGAACATGCGGTAGAGATCCATGTCGGCAAGCGCGATCACCAGATTGCCGTCGCGCTCGATGATCGCGGTATAGCTCGGCGTCTTGCGGTCGAGAAAGATGAAGGGGCGGTCGTTGACGCCGGCGAGATCTGCCGCTTCGCTCACCATCTCCCCGGTCGGATCGCCGCCGCGCGGCGAGATCATCGTAACGTCGAAGCCGAGGCGGGCGAGGTTGCGGGCCGCGTTGAAGCCGCCGCCGCCTGCTTCCTCGAACCAGGAGCCGGGGTTGCTGGCGCCATCTGCCGTCGCGCCCGATATGCGGCCGCGGCGATCGACATGGGCGCCGCCAAGGACGAGAATCTTCTTGCTCATCTCATCGCTCCGAAATGCCGTCTTGGCCGAATCGAGCGGCCTCCGGACGCGCGGTCAGCCGCCGTCCAGGTGCTGTAAGCTCTTGCTTTGCATGGATAAAACAAATGTAGAACACAGGCCGTTTTACCTCTTTTTTTCAATGCTTTGAACGGCACTTGCGTGATGAGAACAAATGCGGTACAAAATCGACATCGGCGGCGACATTGCTTGAGCGGCTTCAATAACCTAAAGGTGGATCGAATGTCACAGAATACATTGCGGCTTGTAGAGGACAAATCGGTGGACAAAAGCAAGGCACTTGAAGCGGCACTCTCACAGATCGAGCGGTCGTTCGGCAAGGGCTCTATCATGAAGCTCGGCTCGAACGAGGGCGTGGTCGAGATCGAGACCGTTTCGACGGGCTCTCTCGGACTGGATATCGCACTCGGGATCGGCGGTCTTCCGAAGGGACGTATCATCGAGGTTTACGGGCCGGAAAGCTCGGGTAAGACGACACTCGCGCTGCAGACGATCGCGGAAGCCCAGAAGAAGGGCGGCATCTGCGCCTTCGTCGACGCGGAACACGCGCTTGATCCTGTCTATGCCCGCAAGCTCGGCGTCGATCTGCACAATCTCCTGATCTCGCAGCCGGATACCGGCGAGCAGGCACTCGAAATCACCGACACGCTGGTGCGCTCCGGTGCGGTAGACGTGCTGGTCGTGGACTCGGTCGCGGCACTGACGCCGCGCGCCGAAATCGAAGGCGAGATGGGCGACAGCCTTCCGGGTCTGCAGGCGCGACTGATGAGCCAGGCGCTGCGCAAGCTGACGGCCTCGATCTCGAAGTCGAAGACCATGGTCATCTTCATCAACCAGATCCGCATGAAGATCGGCGTCATGTTCGGTTCGCCGGAAACGACGACGGGTGGTAACGCGCTGAAGTTCTATGCCTCGGTTCGCCTCGACATCCGCCGCATCGGCGCCGTCAAGGAGCGCGAAGAGGTGATCGGCAACCAGACGCGCGTCAAGGTCGTCAAGAACAAGATGGCGCCTCCCTTCAAGCAGGTCGAATTCGACATCATGTATGGCGAAGGCGTATCGAAGACCGGCGAGCTGGTCGACCTCGGCGTCAAGGCCGGGATCGTCGAGAAGTCGGGCGCCTGGTTCTCCTATAACAGCCAGCGTCTCGGCCAGGGCCGCGAGAACGCCAAAACGTTCCTGCGGGATAACCCGGAGCTGATGCGCGAAATCGAAACGTCGATCCGCCAGAACGCCGGCCTGATCGCCGATCAGCTGCAGAATGGCGGCCCTGACGCCAACGATTCCGACGGCGAATAAGCCTCGATCCACGACTGAATAGTTCAAAGCCGGCTGCATTCCTTGATCAGAATGCAGCCGGTTTTGTTTGTCTGCTGGACAGTGGTTAACGTCAGCGATAAAAGCCACTGAATTTTCAAGATTTGACCTGCCTTGGGCAGCACTGAAGGGCATAGCATGAGCGGTGTGAACGAAATCCGGTCGACCTTCCTCGACTACTTCAAGAAGAACGGCCACGAGATCGTTTCATCGAGCCCGCTGGTGCCGCGCAACGACCCGACGCTGATGTTCACGAACGCCGGCATGGTGCAGTTCAAGAACGTTTTCACCGGTCTCGAGCAGCGCCCCTACAAGACGGCGTCGACCGCGCAGAAGTGCGTGCGCGCCGGCGGCAAGCATAACGACCTCGACAATGTCGGCTATACCGCGCGCCACCATACCTTCTTCGAAATGCTCGGCAATTTCTCCTTCGGCGATTACTTCAAGGAGCAGGCGATCGAGCATGCCTGGACGCTGATCACCAAGGAATTCGGTATCGACGCCAAGCGCCTTTTGGTCACCGTCTATCACACCGATGACGAAGCCTTTAATCTCTGGAAGAAGATCGCCGGCCTCTCCGACGACAAGATCATCCGCATCCCGACCAGCGACAATTTCTGGGCGATGGGTGACACCGGCCCGTGTGGCCCCTGTTCGGAAATCTTCTACGATCACGGCGACCACATCTGGGGCGGCCCTCCTGGTTCGCCGGAAGAAGACGGCGATCGCTTCATCGAGATCTGGAACCTCGTCTTCATGCAGTACGAGCAGATCACCAAGGAAGAGCGTGTCGACCTACCGCGTCCGTCGATCGACACCGGCATGGGTCTCGAGCGTATCGCAGCCCTGTTGCAGGGCAAGCACGACAATTACGACATCGACCTGTTCCGCGCGCTGATCTCGGCGTCGGAGGAAGCTACCGGCGTCAAGGCCGAGGGTGAGCAGCGCGCCAGCCATCGCGTCATCGCCGACCACCTGCGCTCGTCCGCCTTCCTGATCGCCGACGGCGTTCTGCCGTCCGCCGAAGGCCGCGGTTACGTGCTTCGTCGCATCATGCGCCGCGCCATGCGCCATGCCGAACTGCTCGGCGCGCGCGAGCCGCTGATGTGGAAGCTTTTGCCTGCGCTGATCCAGCAGATGGGCCGCGCCTATCCGGAGTTGGTGCGCGCGGAAGCCTTGATCACCGAGACGCTGAAGCTGGAAGAGACCAAGTTCCGCACGACGCTGAAGCGCGGCCTGTCGCTTCTGTCGGATGCCACGACGACGCTCGGCAAGGGCGACATGCTCGACGGCGAGACCGCCTTCAAGCTTTACGACACCTACGGCTTCCCGCTCGACCTGACGCAGGACGCGCTGCGCGCCCGCGAAATCAACGTCGATCTTGCTAGCTTCACCGACGCCATGGAGCGCCAGAAGGCCGAAGCCCGCTCGCATTGGGCCGGCTCCGGCGACAAGGCGACCGAGACGATCTGGTTCGAGCTGCGCGACAAGCACGGCGCCACCGAATTCCTCGGCTATGACACCGAGATCGCCGAAGGCGTCGTTCAGGCGATCGTCAAGGACGGTGCCTCTGTCTCCGAAGCAGCCAAGGGCGACAAGGTGCAGATCGTCGTCAACCAGACGCCGTTCTACGGTGAATCCGGTGGCCAGATGGGCGATGCGGGCGTCATTTCGTCCGATAACGCCAAGATCGAAATCACCGATACGCAAAAGCGCGGCGAGGGCCTGTTCGTTCACACGGGCACCGTCGTCGAAGGAACGGTCAAGGCCGGCGATGCCGTGGCGTTGACCGTCGATCACGCCCGCCGTTCGCATATCCGCGCCAACCACTCGGCGACCCACCTGCTGCATGAAGCGCTGCGCGAAGTGCTCGGAACCCATGTGGCCCAGAAGGGATCGCTGGTCACGCCGGATCGCCTGCGCTTCGACGTCTCGCATCCGAAGCCGATGACGGCGGAAGAGCTCAAGGTGGTCGAGGATATGGCCAACGAGATCATTCTGCAGAATTCGCCGGTCACGACCCGCCTGATGAGCGTCGACGACGCCCGCGCCGAGGGCGCGATGGCGCTGTTCGGCGAAAAGTATGGCGACGAAGTCCGCGTCGTTTCCATGGGCCAGGGGCTGCATGGCGCGAAGACAGGTAAGCCTTACTCGATCGAACTTTGCGGCGGCACGCATGTGTCGGCGACCGGTGACATCGGCCTCGTGCGCATTCTCGGCGACAGCGCCGTCAGCTCCGGCGTTCGCCGTCTGGAAGCGGTCACCGGTGAGGCGGCGCGTGCCTATCTCGCCGAACAGGACGAGCGCGTGAAGGCGCTGGCGACCTCGCTCAAGGTACAGCCGGCTGACGTGCTGACGCGCGTCGAAGCGCTGATGGACGAGCGCCGCAAGCTCGAGAAGGAACTGGCGGACGCCAAGCGCAAGCTCGCCATGGGCGGCGGGCAGGGCGCCTCGGAAGAGGCGGTGCGCGACATCGCTGGTGTCAAGTTCCTCGGCAAGGCCATCTCCGGCGTCGATCCGAAGGATCTGAAGGGTCTCGCCGACGACGGCAAGGCCAGCCTCGGTTCCGGCGTCGTGACGCTGATCGGCGTATCCGAAGACGGCAAGGCCAGCGCCGTGGTCGCGGTCACCGCTGATCTCGTCGGCCGCTTCAGCGCCGTCGATCTGGTCCGCATCGCCTCTGCCGCTCTCGGCGGCAAGGGCGGCGGCGGCCGTCCGGACATGGCGCAGGCCGGCGGTCCGGATGGATCGAAGGCCGATGAGGCGCTCGAGGCCGTGGCGGCTGCGCTGGCTGGCTGATCGGCCGGCTCTTGATTGAATTGCGAAAGGCGGGTGCTTCGGGTGCCCGCCTTTTTCTTTTGCGCCGGCAGATCCTTGCCGCCCTCATTCCTGTGCTTGTCACAGGAATCCAGCCGGCGCGCGTCCGCGCGGCGAAGAGAATCTATTGCGATCAATGACTTGATCGCGCTGGATCCCTGTGACGAGCACAGGGATGAGGGCAGAGAGGGGGCGCTTTGCTGAAATGGAGAAGCGCAAATTCCATGCTGCTCATCAACTCAGCAGGATTTGTCAAATCGCGTTATGCTTGTCTGCAGCCGGTCAACTGGCATGAGGTTTCGACATGAACGGCACCACGGCATGGGCACTCTACGAAAGCCGCCTGAGGCGGGTTTCAGCCTATATCCATGATCATCTCGATGAAGAGCTGGATATGGACACGCTCGCCGAGATCGCCTGCATGTCAAGCTATCACTGGCACCGGATCTATCGCGCGGTTCATGGCGAGACGCTGGCGGCGACCGTCAAGCGGCTGCGATTGCATCGCGCGGCGGGCGATATCGTCCGTTCGGATCTCGGTATCGGGGAGATTGCCAGGCGATCCGGCTATCCCAACCTCCAGTCTTTCAATCGCATTTTCAAATCGGTCTACGGCATGCCGCCGGCCCGTTATCGGAAAGAGGGAAGCCATACGGAATTCCAACCCTCACCTAACGGAAGGACCAAGGCCATGTTCAACGTTACCTTACTGAAGATCGAGCCGATCGCGCTTGTCGGCGTGCGCCACACGGGCTCGTATATGCAGATCAGCAAGGCGTTCGAGGTTCTCTTCGGCACGCTCCACGCGCGCGGGCTGGCGAAGCCGGATATGCGGATGATCGGCGTCTATTTCGACGATCCCGATCTCGTGCCGGCAGACAAGCTTCGCTCCATCGCCTGTGTCTCCGTCCAAGGCGGGATTGCGGTCGAGGCACCGCTTGAGCCCTTCACCCTCGATGGCGGGGAGTATGCGGTGCTCAGCCACAAGGGACCCTATGCCGATATGCACAAGGCCTATCAGTGGCTGTTTTCGGAATGGCTGCCGGCGTCGGGCCGGCAGCTGCGCGATGGGCTGATGTTCGAGGATTACCTCAACAATCCGCGCGACGTGCCGCCGACCGAGTTAGTCACCGAGATCTACATGCCGCTCGCATGAGCCTGATCAGGCGCTTTTCTGCAGCGCCTTGGTGGCTTCGTCATCGATCGCGTTCGCCCGCTTGTAGGCGGAGCGGTCGGTGACGCGGGCGACGTAATCGGCAAAGGCCTGGCGTTTCTCGAAGGTGCCAAAGCCGAGGCCCCAGCCGACATGCGAGCCGACATAGACGTCGGCCGCCGTAAAGCGGTTGCCGGCGATATAGGGCGAGGCGCTGACGGCCTTTTCGAGCGTGTCCATCACGTCGGCATAGCTGCCATAGCCCGCCATCCGGCTCTTGTCGGCCGGCGTATGGAAGCCGAGCGCGCGGTTGGTGGTGGCTGCTTCCAGCGGGCCGGCGGCGAAGAACATCCAACGAAAATAGCTGCCGCGCTCTTCGGCCGTCGGCGCAAGGCCTGCCTCCGGAAAGGCTTCGGCCAGATAGGCGCAGATGGCGGCGCATTCGGTGACGACAGTCTTGCCGTGGCGGATCGCCGGCACCTTGCCCATCGGGTTGACGGCGAGATAATCCGGCGCCTTCATGCTGCTTTCGAAGCCGAGGACCTCCGTCGTATAAGGAGCGCCGGTTTCCTCCAGCATCCAGCGGGCGATCCGTCCGCGCGACATCGGGTTGGTGTAGAAGATCAGTTCGTCGGCCATGGTGTTCTCCTCGTTTTTTACATAACTGGCGCGGGCCAGCGGCGAGGCAACGTCTATGGCATGGCGACGTCAGATTTTTGGCAGTAGCGGCGCCGGTCAGAGCGCCTTGCGATACTGGATGAAGCCGGAGCGCTCGGCGATGCGGTCGTAGAGCTTTCGCGCCGTGGCGTTGGTCTCGTGTGTCATCCAGTAGAGCCGGCCGGCGCCATGCTCGCGCGCAAGATCGGCGACGGCCTCGATCAATGCCGCGCCGGTTCCGAGACCGCGCTGGCTGTCGTCGACATAGAGATCCTGCAGGTAGCAGGTCCATTTCGGCAGCCAGGTGGAGCGGTGAAAGATCGCGTGCACGATGCCGACCAGCCTGCCGTCGCCATCGAAGGCGCCGAGCGCGTGCATCGGCTCTGCCGGGTCATGGAAGCGGCCCCAGGTGAGGTCCGTCGTCTCGTCGGGGATCGTGACTTCATAGAACCGCTGATAGCCGGCCCAGAGTGGTTCCCAGGCGCTACGGTCCGATGGCTGTAGCGGGCGGATGGTCGTGGTCATCTTGTTGGTCCCCTCCTAATGTCCCTGAAACGAAAACGGCGGGGAAAACCCCGCCGCATCGTTCGCATATTTCAGATGGCTTATGCCATGGCCTTCTGCAGGTTTTCGTCGATCTTGTCGAGGAAAGCCGTGGTCGAGAGCCAAGGCTGATCGGGGCCGATCAGCAGCGCCAAGTCCTTGGTCATGAAGCCAGCCTCAACCGTGTCGACGCAGACCTTTTCGAGCGTGGCTGCGAACTTCGCCAGTTCGGCGTTGTCGTCGAGCTTGGCGCGGTGCGCGAGGCCACGGGTCCAGGCGAAGATCGAAGCGATAGAGTTCGTCGAGGTTTCCTGGCCCTTCTGGTGCTGGCGGTAGTGACGCGTCACCGTGCCGTGCGCGGCTTCGGCTTCGACGGTCTTGCCATCCGGCGTCAGAAGAACGGAGGTCATCAGGCCGAGCGAGCCGAAGCCCTGGGCAACGGTGTCGGACTGGACGTCGCCGTCGTAGTTCTTGCAAGCCCAGACGTAACCGCCGGACCACTTCAGAGCGGATGCGACCATGTCGTCGATCAGACGGTGCTCGTAGGTGATGCCGATTTCCTTGAACTGATCCTGGAATTCAGCTTCGTAGACTTCCTGGAAGATGTCCTTGAAGCGGCCGTCATAGGCCTTGAGGATGGTGTTCTTGGTCGACAGGTAGACCGGCCACTTGCGCATCAGGCCGTACATCATCGAGGCGCGCGCGAATTCGCGGATCGACTCGTCGAGGTTATACATGGCCATGGCAACGCCGGCGCCTGGAGCGTCGAACACTTCCTTCTCGATGACCTGGCCGTCTTCACCGACGAACTTGATGGTCAGCTTGCCCTTGCCGGGGAATTTGAAGTCGGTGGCGCGGTACTGGTCGCCGAAGGCATGACGGCCGACGACGATCGGCTTGGTCCAGCCGGGAACGAGGCGCGGCACGTTCTGGCAGATGATCGGTTCGCGGAAGATGACGCCGCCGAGAATGTTGCGGATCGTGCCGTTCGGGCTCTTCCACATCTGCTTGAGGTTGAATTCCTTGACGCGATCTTCGTCCGGCGTGATGGTCGCGCACTTGATGCCCACGCCGTGCTTCTTGATGGCGTTGGCGGCATCAACGGTCACCTGGTCGTTGGTGGCGTCGCGGTTTTCGACGGAGAGGTCGTAATAGTCGATTTCGAGGTCCAGATACGGATGGATCAGCTTATCCTTGATAAACTGCCAGATGATGCGCGTCATTTCATCGCCGTCGAGATCGGCGACGGGGTTGGCGACCTTGATCTTCTTCATGTATCTGCCTCGTTAAGCTTTTGAGGGACATGCGTCCCTGGTGGGTGATATAAAATCCCGTGGGCTATAGCATTGTGCGCCCGGAGTGCAAAGCCGCAAGCAGGGCTGATTTGTGTGTTTTTGCGCCATTGCCAAGACACGGAAAATGGCTAGTCTCCGCGCAAAACCATTGCCTCGGACATTTGATCATGAAGACGATTTCGCTTGCCTTTGCCGCCTTGCTCGGCCTCACTGCCACGGTATTCGCCGCTGACGCGACGGCGCCGGTCAAGGAGATCATGGGGGCCACGACCAAGAACTGGTCTGGCGCCGACGAGGACTGGCAAGACATCTTCGACGAGAGCAGGCTGACGCGCATCTACAGCAAGGATTTCGTCGCCAAGTACCGCGCCGCGATGCAGAACCCCGCGGCCGACGAGGATGGCGTGTCGCCGTTCGATTACGATGTCATCGTCAACGGCGAGGATGCGTGCCCGCTGCAGGACATGACCTATACGCCGAAGCCCGGCGAAAACGGCGCGACGGAAGTGGTGGTGACGTTCAAAAAGCAGACCTGCATGGACGGCGTCGACGACAAGCAGGCACTGACGACCGTGCGCTTCGAGGTGTTGGAAGAGGGCGGCAAGGCTGTCGTCGACGATGTCTTCACCGAAGGCGATCCCGGGCAGCCCGCGAACTCGCTGAAGAACACCATGGTGCAGATCGCCAAGGGGCAGTGACGGCCTATCGGTCGGACGCCTTCGACGCGAAGATTGATTTGCTTTTAAGAGCCTTGGCGATATGTGAGCGGTGAAACACCATTCCTCCGCTCCGGGGCCTGAACTCTTTGTTTTCCGGTTTTGATTTTCGAGATTGGCTGCTTGCCAACGATCCGGCGCTGTCGCGGCTGAGGATGGCGCTCCGCGTCACGCTGTCGGTGGCGCTCTCCTTCGGTGTCCTGCTCGTCATCCATTCACTGCTGTTTCCGCTGCCTATCGCCTCCTATGGGCTCGGGATCGTGCTGGCGATCGAGGGCGGTGTCGCGGTGCGCGACAAGGGCGGCGGGCGGCAGCTAGTGACGCGACTTCTCGGCTGCGCCGCCAGTCTGGTGGTCGTAGTCATCGCAGCAGGGCTTGAAGGGCACCGGCTGATCTCCGACGCCGCTTTTCTTATGATCATTTTTCTCGCGGCTTCCGCACGTGTTTTCGGGCCGCGCGGCCATGCGATCGGCATGTTCGCCTTCATGTCGTACTTTCTCGGCGCCTATTTCCAGCCGCCGCTTGCCGAGCTGTCCTTCGTGGCGATCGGCCCGATCGTCTCCTCGCTGATTGCGCATGCGGTGCGCTCCGTCGTGCTGCCTGATGACTGGCGGCGCGATCTCTTGCGGTCGCTTGAGAGCGTGCAGGGGCGGATCAACCAGATCCTCTTCAAGATCGCCGCACTGGCAGCGGAGGGGCATGTTTCGGATGCGGACCGGCAGGAACTCAATCAGCTGGAGGAGCGGCTGAAGGAGGTGGTGCTGATGGCCGAGAGCTTCATTCCGCGCCCTCCGAGCGGCGTCTTTGATCCCGGCACCGAGCCGGCGGGCGAACTGGCGATTCGCCTGTTCGATGCGCATCTGGCGACGGAGGGCGCGATCATGCTCTGCTCGCAATCGCTGCCGTCCTTCGAGCTGGTGCATCGGATCATCGAGGGCCACAAGGTGCGCCCGCCGACCGAGGATGACGAAGGTCCCTCGGCCGAGGCTAGACGCGCTCTGATCAGGCTTGGCAATGCGCGGGCTGAGCTCGTCGAGACCATCGAAGAGGGCAACCGGACGGGCTTTGCCGATATCGCCGCCGTGGCCGAGGCGCCGGCTTCAGCGTCTCAGCTGGATTTCTCGTTAAGCAATCCGCTGATGCGCTCGGCGCTGCAGATCACCGTCGCCGCGGCGATCGCCATGACGCTCGGTCTCGGTCTGTCGCGAGAGCGCTGGTTCTGGGCGGTGCTCGCCTCCTTCCTCGTCTTCACCAATACCAATTCGCGCGGCGATACGGCAATGAAGGCGCTGCAACGCTCGGTGGGGACGCTGTTCGGCATCGGCATCGGGCTTCTGCTCGCGACGCTGTTGAGGGGCCATCTGGCTCCAGCGCTCGTGATCACAAGTCTCTCCATCTTCCTCGCCTTCTACTTCCTGCAGACGAGCTATGCGACGATGACCTTCTTCGTGTCGATCGCGCTTTGCCTGGTTTACGGGATGATCGGATCGCTGACGCTGGATCTCTTGTTGCTTCGTGTCGAGGAAACCGCGCTCGGCGCCGCGGTCGGTACGCTGGTCGCCTTCGTCGTCTTTCCGGCGCGGACTCGCGGCGCACTCGATCTTGTGCTGGACAAATGGTTCGCTGCTTTGGACGCGCTGCTGAAGGCCACCGCCGCCGGCGAGCCGCGACATAGGCTGATTGGCCTGTCGCAGGCGCTGGACGCCGCCTACAAGGATCTGGCGACGACGGCACGCCCGCTCGGCTCGTCATGGTCGGTTGTCACCAGGCCGGGACAGGTCCGGCAGACGCTGGCGATCTTTCTGGCCGCCACCTATTGGGCGCGGATGATGGCGAAGAACCGGGAGGCTTCGATCACCGGCGACGATGCGCGCCAATTGATCGACGCCAGCCTCGCCCGCGTCACGTCCGCATCGGCGCGCCGCTCGGAGTGTTTCTTTGTCGATCGCAAGATTCCCGTATCGACCACGCGTCACCATCCGCACGCCAGCAGGGGGTGGCGGCAGGGGCTTGAGATGATCGGCCTGACGCTCGAGCGGCTGTATCCGGACGCGTAACGTGATGTAGAGGCTCACCGCACCGGGAGCCGACCGCTTGTTTGTGCTGATCAGAGATTTGTCTTACAATGTCTTGCTAAACGTTTAGCTTGAGGCAGGAGACGACGATGACGAAAGCAAACATGTCCGAATCCGTCACGCTTCGCATTCCCAGTGAGGTGTTGTCGGATATTCAAGCCATTGCCGATGCGACCGACCGATCCAGAAGCTACATCATCGTTCGCGCGTTGAGGACATATCTGCTGAACGAAGGCGCGGACATTTTCGCTGCTATCAAGGGGCGCGAGCAGATCGCATCGGGCGAGTATGAAGACCTCGACGATGTGATCGCCGAAATGGACAAGATCATCGCCGGGAAGGTCGCATGATCCCTGTCCGGCTTTCTAGGGATGCGGCCAATTACGTCCGTAGAGAAGCCGAATACCTGCGCCATCACAGCCCCGCCGCGGCCCGCAAATTCTCGCAGGCCGTGAAGGAGGCGAGGGAATTGCTTCGCACCTTTCCGGAGGTCGGAAACCACATGCATGGCCTGCAGATATCGGGCAACCGAACACTGGTGGTTGGCGATTACCTGCTCGACTATTCCTACGACGGCGAAGCAATCGAGGTCACGTCCATCCGCCATGGCCGCACCGTTGCGCAAACTCCTGACGTTGATCTCGATGCTCACCTCGATGACGACGCGGAATGAGGCGACGCCGCACCGCATAAGCCTTGCCGTTTCGGCCGGTCTTGGCTATTTCCGCGCCTAGCAAAAGGATTTTGACTTCATGGCAGGCACGAACAGCGAGCGTCTTCTTCTGACGGAAGGTCCCGTCATCATTCTGGTCGAACCGCAGATGGGCGAGAATATCGGGATGGTGGCGCGGGCCATGGCGAATTTCGGTCTTTCCGAACTGCGCCTCGTCAATCCGCGCGACGGATGGCCGAACGAGAAGGCACAGGCCGCCGCTTCCAAGGCCGACCACGTGATCGAGGGCACCAAGGTGTTCGAGACGCTGGAAGAGGCGATATCCGATCTCAACTTCGTCTATGCGACGACGGCGCGCGAGCGGGATGGCTTCAAGCCGGTGCGTTCGCCCGTGGTGGCGGCGCAGACGTTGCGTGCGCGGTTTACGGCGGGCGAGGGGACCGGCATCCTCTTTGGGCGTGAGCGCTGGGGCCTGTCCAACGAAGAAGTGGCGCTGGCCGACGAGATCGTGACCTTCCCCGTCAATCCCGCCTTCGCCTCGCTCAATATCGCACAGGCCGTGCTCCTGATGTCCTACGAGTGGATGAAATCGGGCATGGAGGATCTCGGCAGCGTTCCCTTCCAGGCGATGGAGCAGACGCAATCGACGAAGGAGCAATTGCACGGGCTCTACGACCAGTTGGAAGAAGCACTGGAATCGCGCAATTATTTCCATCCGCCCGCGAAAAAGCCGAAAATGATCGACAATCTCCGGGCAGTCCTTTCTCGCCGCGCCTTCACGGAGCAGGAAATCAGCGTGATGCGCGGCGTGATCTCCTCCCTCGACCGTTTCTCGCGGAAATATCCGCGCGGAAGCCGGGCGCCCGCAGACGTCAAGGAACATCAGGAAGATGACAGCAGCGACGCATGAGCTGAAACCCGTCCTGGTCTTCGATTCAGGTATTGGCGGGCTGACGGTGCTGCGCGAGGCGCGGGTACTGATGCCCGAGCGCGGTTTCATCTATGTCGCCGACGATGCCGGTTTTCCCTATGGCGGCTGGGAAGAGCAGGCTCTGAGGGAGCGGATCATCGATCTCTTTGCGAAGCTGCTTCGCGAGCATGACCCAGAGGTCTGCATCATCGCCTGCAACACGGCCTTCACGCTCGCCGGCGCCGACCTGCGCGCCGCATTCCCCGGCATGACGTTCGTCGGCACCGTGCCGGCGATCAAACCGGCGGCGGAGCGGACGCGCTCGGGGCTCGTTTCGGTTCTGGCGACACCCGGAACCGTCAAGCGCGCCTATACGCGTGATCTCATCCAGTCCTTCGCGCAGCAGTGCCATGTGCGCCTCGTCGGCTCGGAGAACCTCGCCCGCATGGCGGAAGCCTATATTCGGGGTGATACGCTCTCCGACGAGGCTGTCATGGGCGAGATCGCGCAGTGCTTCGTCGAGAAGGATGGCAGGAAGACGGATATCGTCGTGCTTGCCTGCACGCACTATCCGTTCATGGCCAACATCTTCCGGAGACTGGCGCCGTGGCCGGTCGATTGGCTGGATCCGGCGGAGGCCATCGCCCGGCGCGCGCGCAGCCTCGTGCCTGAAGTGGCCGATGCCGTGCATCCCGACAATTTCGACTTCGCGGTCTTCACCTCGGGCAATCCGGATTTTTCGACGAAACGGCTGATGCAGGGATTTGGTCTCACCGTCAGGTGACATCGTTCCGTGGCGGCGATCTTTCGCGCTGCCAGCGCTTTCCTTCGCGATGCCGATATCGCAAGCTCTGAGATGGAGAATCGTTCGCGGGCTTCGGCTCCCTGACGCGAACAGGGGACTGTCTTATGTCGTTTCAAAGACTTGTGATGCTAATCTTCTTTCTGCAGCCGATCGCCTTCGGCAGCTGGCTGCCGCGCATTCCCGATGTGCAGGCGAAGCTCGGCATGGGGCCGGCCGATCTCGCCATCGCGCTGCTCGGGCTGCCGATCGGCACGCTGATGACCTTGCCCTTTGCTGGCCGGCTGGTCGCGAAAATCGGCGGGCGCGCGACGATCATCTATGGTTTCGTGGCCTTTCTCGCGGTCGTCTCCCTGCCGGCCTTCGCCGACAACATCACGACGTTGTTCTTCGCGTTGATGATCCTTGGAGTCACGCTATCGACGCTTGAACTCGGGCTCAATGTCGAGGCCGACCGGGCGGAAAAGACGACCGGCCTCATGATCATGAGCCGCTGCCATGGCTTCTGGAGCCTCGGCATCATGGCGGGTAGCCTGCTGGGCGTCGGTGCTGCCGCGCTGCATCTGCCGGCGAACTGGTCGATCGCCCTGATCGCGCTGCTGGTGCTGCCGATCGCGCTCTTCGTCAGCGTGCGTCTGCCGCTCGGGCCCGATCCGGCGGCCGAGGCATCGCATGCGCAAAGCGCGCCGTTCAAGCTGCCGAGTGCAGCCCTTCTCGGCATCTGCGCCTTCACCTTCGGCATCACCATGACCGAGGGGGCAATCGCCGACTGGTCGGCGGTCTATTTGCGCGACGTGCTGTTCGCGACCGGCGCGCTGACCGGTCTCGGCTACTCCGTCTTCGCCTGCCTCGTGGCGACGGGGCGTTTCGGCGGCGATTACATGAAGAGCCGCTTCGGCGCTGTTGTCATCGCGCGGGTCTGCGGCTGTGCGTCGCTTGCCGGCATGGTGATCGTGCTCTTGGCGCCGAACACGGCGGTGGCGCTGATCGGTTTTGCGGCGATCGGCGTCGGCGTCTCGGTCGGCTTCCCGCTCGCGGTCACGGCATCTGCCAGCCTGACGGACCGGCCGGCGGCCGCAAGCGTCGCCATCCTGACCTTCATCGCGCTCAGCGGTTTCCTCGTCGGCCCGCCTGCGATCGGCTTTGTGGCCGAGGCGTTCGGGCTGCGTGTCGGGCTGGGCATCCTGCTCATTCCGCTTGCCGTCAGCCTGCTCTTCACCCGCATGCTGATCCCTAGGGCAGAGAGCCAAGCAAGGGCGGTCGTGGCGGACAAGGCGGCCTGATTCGAAAAGGTGTGATTGGTTGTGGGTTTTGTTCGGTAGGCCGAGCATTCCGCCGCGAATCTGCTAAAGAGTGGCGTTGATTTCAGAAGGGGAATGGGACTTGCAGGTTGGTATCGATATGGGATCGGCGTCGGGAGGCAATCCGGCCACGCTCGATATCGAGGAGCTTCTGGCGACCCGTCTCCTTGTTCAGGGCAATTCCGGCTCCGGCAAATCGCACCTGTTGCGGCGCCTGCTCGAGCAATCCGCGCCGTGGGTGCAGCAGGTCATCATCGATCCCGAGGGCGATTTCGTCACGCTGAGCGACAAGTTCGGCCATGTGGTCGTCGATGGCGAGCGCACCGAGGCGGAACTCGCCGGCATCGCCAATCGTATTCGCCAGCACCGTGTCTCCTGCGTGCTCACGCTCGAAGGGCTTGAGGTCGAGCAGCAGATGCGCGCCGCGGCTGCCTTCCTCAACGGCATGTTCGATGCCGATCGTGAATTCTGGTACCCGGTCCTCGTCGTCGTCGACGAAGCGCAGATGTTTGCGCCGTCGGTCGCCGGCGAAGTTTCCGACGATGCGCGCAAGAGTTCACTCGGCGCGATGACCAACCTGATGTGCCGTGGCCGTAAGCGCGGTCTGGCCGGTGTCATCGCCACGCAGCGTCTGGCGAAGCTCGCCAAGAACGTCGCTGCCGAAGCGTCCAACTTCCTGATGGGTCGCACCTTCCTCGATATCGACATGGCGCGCGCCGCCGACCTGCTCGGGATGGATCGCCGCCAGGCGGAAATGTTCCGCGATCTGAAGCGCGGTAATTTTGTCGCGCTCGGTCCGGCCCTGTCGCGCCGGCCGCTGCCGATCCAGATCGGCAATGTCGAGACCTCGGCGCGTTCGTCGAGCCCCAAGCTGATGCCACTGCCGGATTCTCCTCAGGATGTCGAAGACCTGATCTTCACGCCGGATCCCGAAGAGTTCCAGCGACCGATCGTACGCCGCGCAGCGCCCGCGCCACGCCCGACCACGGATATCCTGGCCGAGCTTTCGCGCTCCGCACCCGCAGCCACCGCGCCGCAGCCATCCGAAGGCCGCGCCAGCCAGCCAGAGATGTCGGCGGAAGATCGAGAGGAGCGCGTCTCGGCCGTATTGAGCGAAATCCTCGATGATCCGGGCTCGGGCTTCCGCACGGATTCGGTGCTCTATCAGGAGTTCCTCGTGCGCCTTCGCATGCGCCGCGTGCCGGGATCGCCGATGTCGCTGCCGGAATTCCGCCGTCGCGTTGCCGTATCGCGCTCGGGCGTCGATCCCGAGACCGCCGGGACGGAAGCATGGGCGACGGCGCTGTCGTTGTCCTCGGGCGTGACGGATGATCTGCAGGGCGTCTTCCTGATGCTCGCCAAGGCCGCCGTCTGCGGCGAGCCTTGCCCGTCCGACGCCCGCATCGCGCGGGCCTATGGCACGCATTCTGCCCGTCGCGCCCGGCGTCTCCTTGGCTATTTCGAGGAGCAGGGGACGGTTGTCGTGCACACTGATTTCTCCGGCAAGCGGATCGTCGCTTTCCCCGACATCAACTGCCAGACGGCGCCCGGCGATGCCAATGCGCCCGACGCTGATGATCTGCAGTCGGCTGCTGAATAAAAAGCAGCCACCCTCCATATTCACATTTTCAGATAGAAAGCCGCTTTGCGGTTTTTTGTCGTGTATCGGCATTTCGGTACACGATAGGGTTGGTCCTGTCACATGCTGTTCATCTCAGGGGTGGATAACCCCGCATGCCCTACTCGGGCGTACTTAGACCTTTTGCCCAAAGGAGATGTTGGCCATGTCGAATTCCACCCGTGCGATCACAGCATTCGCAACAGCGCTGCTTGCCACCGTTGCCATTCAGCCTGCTCATGCCGCCGATGCGGCTGCGACCAAGCTCATGGAGCGTGGCGCCAGCGAGGACCTGAGCACGCCCGGCGGCGCGCGCCGCATCTCCGGCGACATCACCGAGGCCTACCGTGCCGCGATCGTCGACGGCCGCCCGAAGAACGTCATCCTTCTGATCGGCGACGGCATGGGTGATTCCGAAATCACCATCGCGCGCAACTACGCCGTCGGTGCCGGCCAGTATTTCAAGGGCATCGACGCTCTGCCCGTCACCGGCCAGTACACCCATTACTCGCTCGACAAGAAAACCGGCAAGCCAACCTATGTGACAGACTCCGCCGCATCGGGCACCGCCTGGGCAACCGGCGTGAAGAGCTATAACGGCGCGATCGGCGTTGATATCCGCGAAGAGGCGCATGAGACGCTGCTGGAAAAGGCCAAGGCTGCTGGTCTGGCAACGGGCAACGTATCCACCGCGGAGCTGCAGGACGCAACGCCTGCCGTTCAGATCGCCCATGTCACCCAGCGCAAATGCTATGGTCCTGAAGCGACGACCGAGAGGTGCGCCAGCAACGCGCTTGAGAACGGCGGCAAGGGTTCGATCACAGAGCAGTTGATCAACGCCCGCGCCGACGTGACGCTCGGTGGCGGCGCCAAGAGCTTCGGCGAGACCGCAAAGGCTGGCGAATGGAAGGGCAAGACGCTGCGCCAGCAGGCAGAGGAGCGCGGCTACAAGATCGTCACCAACGCCGATGAACTTGCCGCCGTCAAGCAGGCCAATGACAGCGCCCCGGTTCTCGGTCTCTTCGCCGAGGGCAACATGCCGATCCGCTGGCAGGGCCCGCAGGCCAGCCACTATGGCAATGTCGAGAAGGAGCCTGTCGTCTGCAAGCCGAACGAGAAGCGCACGGCCGCGACGCCGACGCTGGCGCAGATGACCTCGAAGGCGATCGAGCTCTTGAGCACCAACGAGAAGGGCTTCTTCCTGCAGGTTGAGGGTGCCTCGATCGACAAGCAGGACCATGCCGCCAACCCGTGCGGCCAGATCGGCGAAACCGTCGACCTCGACGAAGCCGTTCAGGAAGCGCTGAAGTTCGCGGAGCAGAAGGGCGATACGCTCGTCATCGTCACCGCCGACCACGCCCATGCCAGCCAGATCATCGACGCCAGCACCAAGGCTCCCGGCTTGACGGAAGCGCTGATGACCAAGGATGGCGCCGTGATGGCTGTCAGCTATGGCAACTCGGACGAAGTCGACGACCAGGGCCATACCGGTTCGCAGCTGCGTATCGCAGCCTACGGTCCGCGCGCGGCCAATGTCAGCGGTTTGACCGACCAGACCGATCTGTTCTACACGATCAGCGACGCACTCGGCCTGAAAGCCCAGAAGGCCGCGATGAAGTAAGCCGCTCCGGCTTGCTTGGAAGCAAGCCGTTCCAGCTTGCTTGGGATCATACGGTTTTGCCGGTGTGGCCATGGATTGTGATTGACATTCCAGTGACTTCACCCTAAAGACCGCGCCAGCACGGGGCAGCAATGTCCCGTGTTTCATTTGACATGTCCCGTGGAGTTTCCAGTTCGCGTAACCGGAAAATCCTGTCGGGCCTCCCTCAAAGAGGCCAAAGGAGGGCGTGTTTCCTTCGAGCGGTTTGGAAACAAACAGCCGTAACATTCTGAAAGGAAATACGATGAGCAAGCGCGAATCGTCCAAGTACAAAATTGACCGCCGTATGGGCGAAAACATCTGGGGCCGTCCTAAGTCCCCGGTGAACCGCCGCGAATACGGCCCGGGCCAGCACGGCCAGCGCCGCAAGGGCAAGCTCTCGGACTTCGGTGTGCAGCTGCGCGCCAAGCAGAAGCTCAAGGGTTACTACGGTGACCTGCGCGAGAAGCAGTTCCGCGCGATCTTCGCCGAAGCAGCTCGCCGCAAGGGCGACACTTCTGAAAACCTCATCGGTCTGTTGGAATCCCGCCTGGATGCGATCGTTTATCGCGCCAAGTTCGTTCCGACCGTCTTCGCTGCCCGTCAGTTCGTCAACCACGGCCACGTGACCGTGAACGGCGTCCGCGTCAACATCGGTTCCTACCGTTGCAAGGCCGGCGACGTCATCGAAGTTCGTCAGAAGTCCAAGCAGCTGGTTTCGGTTCTCGAAGCTATCAGCCTGGCTGAACGCGACGTTCCTGAGTACATCGAAGTCGACCACAACAAGATGGTTGCTACCTTCGCTCGTGTACCGGCTCTCAGCGACGTACCGTACGCTGTTGTCATGGAACCGCACCTGGTGGTCGAATTCTATTCGCGTTAATTAGCGCGAGGCGTTTTCGCATACGGAAAAGCCGCCTCTCGGGGCGGCTTTTTTGTTATCTTGAGAGGGGTCGTGATGACGGATTTGCAGGCAGTCCTCGACAGTATCTATACCGAACTTCAGCCGCGCATCGGCGAGGGCAAGGTCGCGGACTATATTCCTGAGCTTGCCAAGATCGATCCCGCCCAGTTCGGGCTCTCGGTCGTCACTGTCGATGGCAAGGTCTTTAGCGTCGGCGATGCAGCCGTACCGTTTTCGATCCAGAGTATCTCCAAGGTGTTCATGCTGACGCTGGCGCTCGGCAAGGTCGGCGAGGGGCTGTGGAAGCGGGTCGGGCGCGAGCCGTCGGGCAACTCCTTCAACTCGATCGTCCAGCTCGAGCAGGAAGCCGGCATCCCTCGCAACCCCTTCATCAATGCCGGCGCGATTGCCGTTGCCGACGTGGTGCTTGCCGGACACGAGCCGCGCGAGGCGATCGGCGAAGTCCTGCGCTTCGTGCGCTATCTGGCCGACGACGAGACGGTGACGATCGACGACAAGGTCGCGAAGTCCGAGACGCAGACGGGCTACCGCAATTTCGCGCTCGCCAATTTCATGCGCGCCTACAAGAACATCGATCATCCGGTCGAGCATGTGCTCGGCGTCTATTTCCACCAGTGCGCGCTGTCGATGACCTGCGAGCAGTTGGCCCGCGCCGGTCTCTTCCTCGCCGCCCGCGGCGCGAACCCGATGACCGGCCACTCGGTGGTCTCGCCAAAGCGCGCCCGGCGCATCAACGCGCTGATGTTGACCTGCGGCCACTATGACGGCTCCGGCGATTTCGCCTATCACGTCGGCCTTCCCGGCAAGAGCGGCGTCGGCGGCGGCATCTTCGCTGTGGCGCCCGGTATCGCCTCGATCGCGGTCTGGTCGCCGGGGCTGAACAAGGTCGGCAATTCGCAGCTCGGCGCCGTTGCGCTGGAAATGCTGGCGGCGCGCACCGGATGGTCGGTTTTCGGCGATTGATGCTGGGTTGTGGCGCGGCTTTCTGCTAGACGGAATTTGGTTTCGACCTGGGACCTCAACGGATGAGACAATGAATATCGCAGCCAATATCGCGCCAAGCATCGGAGACGAGCTGGAAACGCCTGAGACCGAGGGCGCGATCGCGCATGCGCTGTTTGCCGATGCGCCAAGCTCCGTCTCGTTCAACAAGCTGCGCAAGCGGCTGCTGCGCCAGGTGCGCCAGGCCTTCGACGATTTCGGCATGCTCAACGGCCAGAAGCGCTGGCTGATTGGGGTTTCCGGCGGCAAAGATTCCTACGGCCTGCTGGCGCTGCTGCTCGACCTGCAATGGCGCGGCCTGCTGCCGGTCGAACTCGTCGCCTGCAATCTCGACCAGGGACAGCCGAATTTTCCGAAGCATATCCTGCCGGAATATCTGACCAAGATCGGCGTAAAGCACCGGATCGAGTATCGCGACACCTATTCGATCGTGAAGGAGAAGGTCCCAGCCGGCGGCACCTATTGCTCGCTCTGTTCGCGTCTGCGCCGCGGCAACCTCTATCGCATCGCTCGCGAGGAAGGGTGCGACGCGCTGGTGCTCGGCCACCATCGCGAGGATATTCTCGAAACCTTCTTCATGAATTTCTTCCACGGCGGCCGCCTGGCCTCGATGCCGGCAAAGCTTCTGAACGACGAGGGCGACCTGATGGTGCTGCGTCCGCTGGCCTATTGCGCCGAGGACGACATGGCGAAATTCGCCGCCGCCATGCAGTTTCCGATCATTCCCTGCGATCTGTGCGGCTCGCAGGATGGGCTGCAGCGCAATGCCATGAAGGACATGCTCGCCGATATCGAGCGCCGCATGCCCGGCCGCAAGGACACGATGTTGCGCGCTCTCTCGCATGTGAACCCGTCGCATCTGCTCGACCCCAAGCTCTTCGACTTCGCCGGCCTGATGGCGGGCGATGCCGCGACGGAAAAGTGATTTCGTTGCGGGCGTAAGCTCTTGTTTTGACACATGTCGTTGTCGCAAAATTGCGGCATAGTCTTTCGGCATGTCACAGCGCCAGGAAGGATGAACCATGGTTTCCAAGATAGATGTCACCACGCTTGCCGATCTCTTGCGGCGGGCGGCGAAGGCTGAGATATTGCCGCGCTTCCGCCGGCTTGGCAGCGACGATGTGCGCGCCAAGACCGAAGCGACCGATCTGGTGACGGAAGCCGATCTTGAAGCCGAGCGCATGATCAAGGCCGAGGTCGCCGCGCTGTGGCCGGAAGCGCTGTTCATCGGCGAGGAATCCGTCGCGGCCGATCCGGCACTGCTTGGCAAGCTGAAGGATGCGTCGCTATCGGTCATCGTCGATCCCGTCGACGGCACCTTCAACTTCGCCTCGGGCATTCCCGCCTTCGGCGTCATGGCCTCGGTGGTCGCGAACGGCGAATGCATTGCCGGCATCATCTACGATCCGATGGGCGATGACTGGGTTATCGCCGAGCAGGGCGCCGGCGCATGGCTGAAGCGTCCTGATGGCGATACGCAGCGCCTTCGTACGTCTGCGCCCGTCGCGCTCGACCAGATGGTCGGAATGGCCTCGACGGGCTTTCTGGCACCCGGCAAGCGCGCCGAAGTGCTCGCCAACCTCGCCAAGGTCCGGTTCATCTGCAACTACCGCTGCGCCGCGCACGAACACCGGGCGTTTGCCGGCGGCCACGTGCATTACCTGATGTACAACAAGCTGATGCCCTGGGACCACCTCGGCGGCACGCTCGCCTGCGTCGAAGCCGGCGGCTACGCGGCGCGCTTCGACGGCTCGGCCTATCTGCCCGAGCATGTCGACGGCGGCCTGCTGATCGCGCCGGACAAGGAAAGCTGGGAGCTGCTGCGGCGCGAGGTGTTTACGATTTAGAATAAAAGAAGCCCGCCAAATCGGCGGGCTTCGTGTTTTAGAAATGCCCAGCGCCCGGATCGAGCTGCGGATCGTCGCCCGGGTGGGTGAAGAGCTTGCCGCCTTCGGCCCAGAGCGTAGCTGCGATGCTGATCAGGCCGAACAGCGCAAAGCCACCGAAGAGCGGCTGCACGGTGCCGTTGAACAGCTGGCCGACGCCGCCGCCGAGGATGGCGCCGAAGGTGGTGGAGACGAAGCCGGTGATCGAGGTGGCGGTGCCTGCGAGATTGCCCATCGGCTCCAGGCTGATCGCCGTGAAGTTGGTGGCGATCACCGCGAACATCATCAACAGGATCGTGAAGAGCGCATAGGCCAGCGTGAAGCTTGGCGTGCCGCCGAGCGCCTTGAAGAAGCCGATCGCGGAGATGATGGTGAAGAGGATCATCGCGACATGCGAGATGCGACGCATGCCGAACTTGCGTACGAAGAAGCCGTTGGCGAAGTTGGCGACCGCGATACCGCCGGCAGTGGCGGCAAAGGCGATGGGAAGCCAGTCGCCGAGGCCGTAGACCTCGCCGAAGACCTGCTGAACGGAGATGACATAGGCGCTGATGACGGCGGTGAACATGGTCAGGCCGATCATGTAGCCGCAGGTGATCTTGTTGGTCAGAACCGTCTTGAAGCCATCGACCACATTGCCGAAGGAAAGCGGGATACGCTCTTCGCGCGGCAGTGATTCCTTCAAACGAAGGGATGCCCAGAGAAACAGGATGGCGCCGACGATGCCGAGCAGGATGAAGATCCAGTGCCAGTTGGCATAGGTGATGATCAACTGGCCGACCGAGGGGGCGACGATCGGCACGATCATGAAGACGATCATGACATAGGACATGACACGCGCCATCTCACGGCCACCGAAGCAATCGCGGACGACGGCCATGGTGGTGATGCGGACGGCGGCGCCGCCGAGGCCCTGAATGAAGCGCATGACGAGCAGCATTTCGAAGCTGCCAGTGGCGGCGGCGCCGAACATGGCCAGCACATAGACGGCGAGGCCGCCGAGCATGATGTTGCGGCGGCCGAACGTGTCGGACAGGCTGCCGAAGATGATCTGCGATATGCCGAAGCCGAGGAAGAAGACGCCGATGACGAGCTGCGTGTCGTTGGCGTTGGCGACGTTGAGCGCGTGGCCCATGGCGGGCAGGGCAGGCAGCATGCTGTCGATCGCCATGGCGACGCTTGCCGTCATGATGGCGATGGTGATGACGAACTCGAGGAAGCCCATGCCGATGCGGCTGGATCCCTGGTTTTCGGTGTGCGGCTTATGGGGTGGCGTCATATGATTGTCCTGAAATATAGATTTGTCTCAACCGTCGCATGCGTGCTCAAACAGCCGGATTATGCGGCTGAAAGAGCTTTCCCTTTTCGGCGATCAGCACGAAGACGAGGCCGATGATCGAGACGGTGAAGTAACCTGCGACCATCGGAAGCGCCGTGCCGTTGAAGGCCTGGCCGATGCCGGCGCCGATCAGCGCGCCACCGACGGTGCTCATGAAACCGAGGACCGACGAGGCGGTGCCGGCGACGTGGCCGAGCGGCTCCATGGCCAGCGAATTGAAGTTCGAGCCGATCCAGCCGAAATTGAACATCGCCAGACCGAAGAAGCCGATGAACAGGAAGAACGGCATCGGGTGCGGGCCGAATATCAGGGCCAGCAGCCAGATCGTGTTGATGGTGATGAAGGCAAGGAGAGCGCCGTGCGACAGGCGGCGCATGCCGAACTTGCCGACGAGACGCGAGTTCAGGAACGACGACATCGACATGAAGACCGCGACGCCGGCAAAGGCGAAGGGGAAATAGACGCCGAGGCCGTAGATGCCGACATAGATCTGCTGCGCCGAGTTGATGAAGCCGAACAGTGCGCCGAAGATGAATGTGCTGGCGATCGTGTAGCAGAGCGCCACGCGATTGGTGAGAACGACCTTGAAGCCACCCAGCACCGATTTCGCGGTGAAGGGGCGAACGTTCTCCGGACGCAGCGTTTCTGGCAGGCGGATATAGGCCCAGCCGGCGATGATCGCTGCCATTACGGCAATGAACAGGAAGATCAGGTGCCAGCTGCCGAACAGCATGATGATCTGGCCGCTGCCGGGCGCGATAACCGGAACGATCATGAAGACCATCATGATCAGCGACATGACCTCGGCCATCTGCCTTCCGCCGTAAATGTCGCGAACAATGGAGATGGTGATGACGCGGGTGGCCGCGGAGCCGAGACCCTGGATGAAACGCAGGATCAGCAGGCCTTCGAAGGTGGGAATCAGCGCGCTGCCAAGCGAGGAGCAGATATAGATGCCGATGCCGGCCAGCAGTGGAAGGCGGCGACCGAAGCGATCGGACAGCGGGCCATAGATGAGCTGGGCAAAACCGAAGCCGAGAAGATAAGTGGAAACGACGAACTGGCGATGGTTTTCGCTTTCCACGTTCAGGCTGGCGCCGATCTGCTGCAGCGCCGGCAGCATGATGTCGATCGCCAACGAGTTGATCGCCATCAGGAAAGCGGCCAGCGCGATGAACTCACCCTTGCCCATGGGGATGCGGCCCACGTGCGCGGCTTGTGATGAATCTGTCACAATGTAATTCCCAAAAACAGGCCAAGGCGCTGTTCAGCACAGCGCCTCGGACTCAAAATACAGAAATGGAAACCGGGCGGATGCCCGGTGACCGGTCAGGTCAAGCGGCGCCGCGAACGGTTACGCCGTTTTCCTGGAAGTGCTGTTGCAATTCGCCAGCCTGGAACATTTCCTTGACGATGTCGCAGCCGCCGATGAATTCACCCTTGACGTAAAGCTGGGGAATGGTCGGCCAGTTGGAGTAGTCCTTGATGCCCTGGCGGATTTCCGAATCGGCGAGCACGTTGACGCTCTTGTAGTCGACACCGATGTAATCGAGAATCTGCACGACCTGGCCGGAGAAACCACACTGGGGAAACTGCGGCGTGCCCTTCATGAAGAGGACGACGTCGTTGGTCTTGATTTCGTTGTCGATGAATTCGTTGATGCCGCTCATGGGACCTAATCCTTTCAACAGGCGAGTTAAAGGCCCGCCGTTTCAATCGTTAAGCTTAGATAGCATGTGGCGACCGGAATTCCAGCGGGTGGCAACAAAAAAAGGAGGGCCCTATCGGTCTGATGTTCCCGCTGTTGCCGAAGCGTTACGCCTGGCCATCGCCTTTTGAAGCCTCCTGAGAGTTTACGGAGGTTTTAAGCCAATCCACGAAGACAGAGGCCTGAGGCGAGAGATCCTCGAAGCTCCTGGCGACAAGCCAGTATGCGCCATGCGGAATGGTGGTATCGAAGAGCTGCACAAGTTCTCCCGCCATGAGTTCATCGCGGATAAACATCCTGTCCATCAATGCGATACCCTCTCCGCGCAGCGTCGCTTGCAAGATGAGCGCGCCATCGGGATAGACCGAGCCGCGCGTTTCGCCGGCCTGTGCACCGGCGGCCGTAAACCAGCGATGCCAAAGGTCTCGATTGTCTTCATGAAGCAACGGGAATTGCAGCAGATCCGTCGGCTTGGTCACGGGGGCGCGCGCACTCAGCAGATTGGGCGCGATCACGGGGATCATTGTCACGTCGGCGAGCCATTGGCATTCCACCCTCGGCCACTCCGTTCTCGTCGCGCTGTGGCGAACGGCGATCTCCACGCGGCCGGCCCTGAATTCGACCGGGCGCGGGTCCACGTCAAGCAACAGGTCGATATCGGGTTGCAAGTGACTAAATGAGGCCAGGCGCGGCGCCAGCCAGCCCGCCGCGAAGGACGGTTCGACGCTGATCGACAATGACGAAGCGGGCTTATTGGCCTTCAATCGGTCGAGAGAGGTGCCGATCGCGTCGAAACTCGCCGTAAGGACGGCCAGCAACGTCTCGCCCGAGCCGGTGAGAGCGACCATACGGTGGCCCCGCTCGAACAGCGGCTGGCCAAGCTGCCGCTCCAGTTCGCGCACCTGCCGGCTGACCGCGGACTGAGAAATCAGCAGCTCATCGGCAGCCCGGGTGAAACTCCGCAGACGCGCCGCGACCTCGAAACTGCGTAGGGCGGTCAAAGGTAAGCGACCACGTTTCATGGATAACCTCAAGTCATGCGAAGTGGACGATAAGCTCGTTTGAAGACCTTGGGCAACCGGAATTCAATGGCCATCGCGATCAAACCCGCGAGGAAAGACCATGTGGAGCGAAGTCTATCGTCTGATCATAGATGTCATCCGGATCGTCTCGTTTCAGCCGCGCGGCGCCGACAACGCGTGGCGAGCGACCGGCGATTGGCCGATTGAAGACGATTGGGATGTGGAATCGAGAGTGGAGACGTGCCGCCGTAGGCAGTCGAGGGACGATTGAATTGACGGCACGCGTTCACGGAAGAATGAGAAACAAAAATGCCCGGCGGAGCCGGGCATTTTTTAACAGGCTTTGACGGTGGGCCTTATTCCGGCGCCGAGGTCTGCAGCGCCAGCGCGTGCAGGACGCCGCCCATGTTGCCCTTCAGCGCGTCGTAGACCATCTTGTGCTGCTGCACGCGGCTCTTGCCGCGGAAGGCTTCGGCTACGACTTCGGCGGCGTAGTGATCGCCGTCGCCGGCCAGATCACGGATGACCACCTTTGCGCCGGGGATGCCGGCCTTGATCATGTCTTCGATGTCACCGGGTTTCATGGCCATGGTCGATTACTCCTTGCGCATCATTCCGCGGCAGCGAGCGTGCCGCTGCCATCCATGAATTCAGGGAACCATGATTCATGGGCGTGGCGCAATTGCTGAATCGGCAGCGACAGCAGATCGTCGACGACAAGCGCGTCGCCCTCGACGGTGCCGAGGCGGCGGAACGGAACGCCCGCACCTTCGGCGTTGGCGCAGACGAAGCTGGCGACATCGGCGGGGACGGTCAGAACGTAGCGCGCCTGGTCTTCACCGAAGAGAAGCCCGTGGGTTTCGCCGCGACCTTCGCTGAGGCTGATCTTCAGGCCTTTGCCCGAGGACATCGCCATTTCCGCAAGAGCCAGCGCCAGGCCGCCCGAGGAAATGTCGTGGCAGGCGGTTGCCTGGCCGTTGCGGATGACCGAGCGGACGAAGTTGCCGTTGCGGCGTTCGGCGAAGAGATCGACTTCCGGCGGCGGGCCATCCGTGCTGCCGAGAATATCGCGCAGGTAGATCGACGAGCCGAGGTGGCTGCCGTCGGTGCCGATCATGATGACCTTGTCACCATCGGATGCGCTGCCGATGCGCGCCATCTTCTTCCAATCACCAAGCAGGCCGACGCCGGCGATGGTGGGGGTCGGAAGGATCGCGACGCCGTTGGTCTCGTTATAGAGCGAGACGTTGCCCGAGACGATCGGGAAGTCGAGTGCACGGCAAGCTTCGCCGATGCCCTTCACGGCCTGCACCAGCTGGCCCATGATCTCGGGCTTTTCCGGGTTGCCGAAGTTGAGGTTGTCGGTCGCCGCCAGCGGCTCGGCGCCGGTTGCGGTGATGTTGCGCCAGCATTCGGCCACGGCCTGCTTGCCGCCCTCGAACGGATCGGCCTCGACATAGCGCGGCGTCACGTCGGAGGAGAAGGCAAGCGCCTTGGTCGGATGCGTGTCGACGCGCACGACGCCGGCGTCGCCGCCCGGCAGCTGCAGCGAGTTGCCCTGGATCAGCGTGTCATACTGTTCGTAGACCCAGCGGCGGCTGGACTCGTTCGGCGAGCCGACGAGCTTCAGCAGCGTCTGGCCGTAATCCTCTGGCGCTGCGACAAGGTTGGCAGGAAGCGGTGCGCGCTTGTCGGCTTCGCGCCAGGGGCGGTCATATTCCGGTGCCTGATCGCCGAGATCCTTGATCGGCAGGTCGGCGACTTCAACGCCCTGGTGCATGACGCGGAAGCGCAGGTCATCGGTAGTCTTGCCGACGATCGCGAAATCGAGGCCCCACTTGACGAAGATCGCCTTGGCCACTTCTTCCTTGGCAGGCTCGAGAACCATGAGCATGCGCTCCTGGCTTTCCGACAGCATCATCTCGTAAGCGGTCATCTGGTCCTCGCGCACCGGAACGGTGTCGAGGTCGAGCAGGATGCCGAGGTCGCCCTTGGCGCCCATTTCGACAGCCGAACAGGTGAGGCCGGCCGCGCCCATGTCCTGGATGGCGATGACGGCGCCGGTCTGCATCAGCTCGAGGCAGGCCTCGAGCAGGCACTTTTCAGTGAAGGGGTCGCCGACCTGAACGGTCGGGCGCTTTTCTTCGATCGATTCGTCGAATTCCGCCGATGCCATGGTCGCGCCGCCGACGCCATCACGGCCGGTCTTTGCGCCGAGATAGACGACGGGAAGGCCGACGCCCTTGGCTTCGGAGAGGAAGATGCCGTCGGACTTGGCAAGGCCGGCCGCGAATGCGTTGACCAGGATGTTGCCGTTGTAGCGCGCGTCGAACTCGACTTCGCCGCCGACCGTCGGAACGCCGAAGGAATTGCCGTAGCCGCCAACACCGGAGACGACGCCGGACACGAGGTGCTTCGTCTTCGGATGATCAGGCGAGCCGAAGCGCAGCGCGTTCATGGCGGCGATCGGGCGGGCGCCCATGGTGAAAACGTCGCGCAGGATGCCGCCGACGCCGGTCGCCGCACCCTGATAGGGCTCGATGTAGGACGGGTGGTTGTGGCTCTCCATCTTGAAGACCACGACGTCGCCGTCGTCGATGTCGACGACGCCGGCGTTTTCACCGGGGCCCTGGACGACGCGCGGACCCTTGGTCGGCAGCGTGCGGAGCCACTTCTTGGAGGATTTGTAGGAGCAGTGCTCGTTCCACATGGCCGAGAAGATGCCGAGCTCGGTGAAGGTCGGCTCCCTGCCGATCAGATCCAGAATCCGCTGGTATTCGTCCGGCTTCAAGCCGTGGGCGGCGATCAATTCTGGAGTGATCGGGCGGGTATTGGAAATGGTCATGAGCTCTGCGAAGTCCCTGCCGTTGCGCGATTTCGGTGTCTTTAGCCTAAGTGGGTGCGGCGCGCGACAGAAAAAAGCCCGCTGTTCACAGAGAGCGGGCTTCGAAGTGCAATATCGGGAAGTTTAGAACTTGTAGCCGACCTGGATGCCGGCGCGCGTCATGCCGTTATTCGGCCCATCGCAGAGATTTGCGTGCGAGGAATGGGCGACTTGCGCCATGACATTCCAGTGCGCGTCAAAGCGATAACCGGCGCCGACATATTCGTGGAAGAGGAAGCGACAGCCGAGATTGGGGCCATCAGCGTTGTTTTCGAGATCGCCATTGTGCCAGACACCGCCGAAACCGGCTTCGGCGAAGATCTTCTCGTTGAAGTTCACCGTCCAGGCGAGACCGCCGAAGATCTGGGTTGCTTCGCCTGACGTGCCGATCGAGGTGCCGAGGTTCAGGCGCGGACGAGCGAGCGTCTGCTTCCAGTTCTTCGCCGTATCTTGATCAAACGGGTCGAAGAAGACCGTGACTTCCGGAAACACGCCGTCTTCACGGCTGTGGCCGTCCTGGATCGACGCCGAGGCGCCAAAGCGCAATTCGTCGAAGATCTTTTCATCCGCGTGGGCCGAGATCGGCAGGAGCGAGATGTTTGCAAGGAGAGCCGCGAGGAGTAGTCCGCGGCCAGTCGATGCCGATGCCTTGCTATTCATTGTCATGCGTCGCCTTTGGTGCCGGCGCAGATCGCCGTTCTCACCGCAATTGGTAGCATGCAAATCGATTCGGTAAAGCTGACAGACGCTGAAAGCCCTAGATTTTAATGGGTGCGGCTGATCTGCAACAGCTCTAGACCTCGCCGTCGTATCCGGCGCCGCCGCTTTCAAGCAGGCGTCGAACCGTCATCAAACCTGCAACCATTTCTCCTCTGTCCTTGGGGGAGGAGAAGCTGATGCGCACGCGGTGATAGACCTTGTCGGTGCGCGCCGCCTTGAACTCGTCCTCGTCGTCGATCAGCACGCCGTCGCGGAAGGCGGCGTTCTTGAAGGTGCCGGAGAGCCAGGGATCGGGAAGCTTCAGCCAGATGAACGGCACATGTGGGTGCGAAACGAAATCGAAGCCCTGAAGCGTCTCGCGCGCCAGCCGCTCGCGCCCTGACAGCTCCGTGATGCAGGCCTCGCGGATCTCGTGCGCCTCGCCGCTCTCCACAAGCCGGGCACAGGCTTCGGCCAGAATGAAGGGCAGGCCGCCGGTGATCATCTTGTGGGTGACCTTGATGCGCTGGGCGAAATGCGGTGGGCAAGCGACCCAGCCGCCACGGATGCCGGCGGCCACCGATTTCGACAGTCCGCTGATCAGGAAGGTACGATCGGGTGCCAGCGAGGCCAGCAGCGGGTTTTCGTCGCCGGTCATGCCGCCGTATAGATCGTCCTCGATCAGCCAGACGCCATGTCTGCGCGCGATCTCGGCGATCTTGGCGCGCCGCTCATGCGGCATGGTTGATAGCGTCGGGTTGTGGGCCGTCGGCATCAGGAAGGCGAGCTTCGGGTGTTGCTGCGAGCATAGCCGTTCGAAATCATCGGGAATGACGCCATGTTCGTCGGAATCGACGGTGATGGTCCGCCGACCAAGGATCCGGGCGCTGCGGCTCACCTGCGTATAGCTCAGGTTCTCGAAGACGATCTTGTCACCGGGCGAGGATATGGCCGAGATGACCGCGATGGCGGCCGCGTGCGCGCCGAGCGTGGGCACGATGTTTTCGGTGTCGGGCGCCCAATCGTTGCGCGACAGCCACCGGCGTCCGGCCTCATACCAGTTCTTCGGAAAGACCCGCGAATAGGAGGAGATCTCGGCAAGCTGCTGCTCGCCGATATCGGCGAGGATGCGGCCGATGGCTTTGCCCTGGCCAAGATCGGGAGCCGCCGTCGTGTCGAAGCGGATTTTTCCCGATGGCGCGTCGATTGTCCTGGTGCCGCCGAGCGCAATCGTCAGCGGATCGGGCTGATTGCCGGGCGCCGTCTCCGCCCGATCCAGGACATAAGTCCCGCGTCCGACTTCACCTGCCACCAGCCCGCGCTCATGCACCAGCGCGTAGGCGCGGCCGATTGTGCCGATTGTCACGCCGATATCATAAGCCAGATTGCGCTGCGGCGGCAGCTTGCTGCCTGCGGGCAGGGCGCCACTGGCGATGGCGGATTCGATATTGTCCGCGAGACGCAAATAGACCGGGCCGGAGCCGCGCGAGAGATCAGGGAGCCAATTTGTCATGATGACAATTTCCTAGATTGTCACCCTCGGCCTGTCAAGTCTATCACATGCAACGCATACAATCAGCGATCGGATAGTGACATGTCAGTAGCGCCTGACTTCATGAGAGACAATCGGCTCCATCAAGCGGAACAATTCCGTCAAACGGCGAGGTTTGACCGTCACGATATGTGGGCGGCTCTTGGCCGCGTGTGGGGCAAGGTCGCGCTCTGGCAGCAGAAGCGGGCCAGCGGTCGCGTGCTCAGAGATCTGACGGATACGGAGCTCCTCGACATCGGCATCAGCAGGGCCGATGCCGGCAAGGAAGTCGGCAAGTCGTTCTTCTGGGATTGAGGCTCTTTGGTCTAAGGCCGGCTTAGCTGCAGCTCTTGTTGCCACCGGCCCAGCGCGTGACGTCGCCAGCAATGCGCGGGCGTGCCGGGCTATCCATCATCGGGCCGAAGGCGTCGAGCTTGGAAGGGTTGCCTTCTGCCTGGACGACCAGCAGCGGCCGGCTTTCCGGGCTGCCCTTGTGGACGACGAGAATGCGTGGGCGGCCGGAGAAGGAATTGAGCTCCGGCGCCAGCTTGTAGGCGGCAAACGCCGCGTCGCCCGACTTGAACCAGCAGTTGTTGGCCGCCACCGCCACGCGTTCCATGGTCGACAGCGCACTGCGGTCCTGGGAGGGCGCGGATGTCTTGGATTGGCAAGACGCAACCAGTGCCGCGGTCGCGGCAATGGCGAGGACATGTGTCAGGGGAAGGTGAGGGCGCATCGATCTTGCTCCAGTGGACCGGATGAATGGCCTCATATCCGTTTAAGGTTAAGCAGCGATTACGTCGAGCGCGGAAGCGAACAACGCCCGGCCGTCGGAGCCGCCATGGGCTGCTTCGATCAGGTTTTCCGGATGCGGCATCATGCCGAGCACGTTGCCGCCCTCGTTCATGACGGCTGCGATGTCGTTCAACGAGCCGTTCGGGTTGGTGCCCTCGGCGTAGCGGAAGACCACCTGGCCGTTGCCTTCGATCTTCGCCAGCGTTTCGGCGTCGGCGAAATAGTTGCCGTCGTGATGGGCGACCGGGCAGCGGATGACCTGGCCCTTGGCATAGGCGCGGGTGAAATCCGTCTCGGCATTCGCCACTTCGAGCTTGATCTCGCGGCAGACGAACTTCAGCGAGGAATTGCGCATCAAAGCACCCGGAAGCAGGCCGGATTCGACCAAGATTTGGAAGCCGTTGCAGACGCCCAGAACCTTCACACCCTTGTTGGCCTTCTCGATGATCGCCTGCATGACCGGCATGCGCGCGGCGATCGCGCCGCAGCGCAGATAGTCGCCATAGGAGAAACCGCCCGGGATGACGATCAGATCGACATCTGGGATATCGGTCTCCGTCTGCCAGATCGTCACCGGCGCCTGGCCGGAGATCTTGGTGAGAGCGGCGATCATGTCACGATCGCGATTGAGGCCCGGAAGCTGAACGACGGCGGATTTCATGGGTGTGGTTCAAACCTTGCTTGTGCTTCTGCGAGTTCTCGAAGTTCGAGACGGTTTTCGATGCGTTCGAGGCGTTGGTCGTGACGGTCGAGCACGCTGTAGATGTTGTGGATGTCGTGATGCATGGACACCATCGTTCCACGCATCGCGTTCATCTCTTCCTTTAGTCCGCGCTGGCCGAATTTCAGCTCAGCGATATCTGCATGCACGCGCTTCAAAAGTTCATACACCAGTTCACTGCTGATTTCAGCCATCGGACAATCTCCGCAACCGTTAGTCGAGAGAAATAGTATAGTTCTCGATAACGGTGTTGGCGAGGAGTTTTTCGCACATGGCCTTGATGTCGCCTTCGGCCTTGGCCTTGTCGGTGCCTTCGACTTCGACGTCGAATACCTTGCCCTGGCGAACATGGCCGACGCCGTCGAAGCCCAGCGCGCCAAGCGCGCCTTCGATGGCCTTGCCCTGCGGATCGAGAACGCCGTTTTTCAGCGTGACGGTTACACGAGCCTTGATCACTTTGTCTTCCCTGCCTTTTTAGCGAATGTCTTGCTTAGCCGTTGTGTTACTTGACGAGAACCGGACCGGTGCCGCGCACAGGCTCGTTCTCGTTGATGATGCCGAGGCGGCGCGCCACTTCCGAATAGGCTTCGAGAAGGCCACCCATGTCGCGACGGAAGCGGTCCTTGTCCATCTTTTCCTGGGTGTCGATGTCCCAGAGACGGCAGCTGTCGGGCGAAATTTCGTCGGCGAGGATGATGCGCATCATGTCGCCCTCATAGAGGCGGCCGCATTCGATCTTGAAGTCGACGAGCTGGATGCCGACGCCCAAAAACAGGCCGGTCATGAAGTCGTTGACGCGGATCGCCAGCGCCATGATGTCGTCCAGTTCGGCGGGGTTGGCCCAGCCGAATGCGGTGATGTGCTCTTCGGAGACCATCGGGTCTTCGAGTGCGTCGGACTTGTAGTAGAACTCGATGATCGAGCGCGGCAGCACAGTGCCTTCCTCGATGCCCAGGCGCTTGGCCAGCGAGCCGGCGGCGACATTGCGCACGACGATCTCAAGCGGGATCATCTCGACTTCGCGGATCAACTGCTCGCGCATGTTGAGGCGGCGGATGAAGTGCGTGGGAATGCCGATCTTGTTCAGATGGTTGAAGATGAACTCGCAGATGCGGTTGTTCAGAACGCCCTTGCCATCGATGACTTCGTGCTTCTTCTTGTTGAAGGCGGTGGCGTCGTCCTTGAAGAACTGGATCAGCGTGCCTGGCTCGGGTCCCTCATACAGAATCTTGGCCTTGCCCTCGTAAATACGGCGGCGACGGTTCATTGCGATTGTTCTCTTGTCGTTGGCGCTCTTGGGATTAGCGCGAGTGGATCGATCTCGTGGCGTCCCCATAAAGGAAAAGCGAGGGTTTCACAATCCGCCTGTCACTCCTTCCCCGGATTCCGGTCTTCCGGAGCACCGATGCGAGAATCGAATGTCTAAGAAATGCATTCTACCCCGTTTCCCGGCTTAACAAAACGACCTCAGGTTTATGCCGGGGTTGTGCAGTGTTTTATTTGGAGGCAGTCGCCTTGCTCGGCTTGCGGGGCGCCGGCGTATTTGCGGCTGCGGCCGCCTGGCGCCAGCTCGCGGCGCGCACGAAGGAGGGGATCTGCATTGCCGGCATGGGGCGGGCCAGCGCATAGCCCTGCAGCACGTCGCAGCCGAGGTCGCCCAGGATCCGCGCGTGCTCCATGGTCTCGACGCCTTCGGCGGTTACCAGGATGCTCAGGGAGCGGCCGATCTCGATAATCGAGCGGACGAGCTTGCGCTGTTCCGACGAGGTCGGCAGCATGCGGATCAGCTCGCGGTCGATCTTCAGCGTCTTCGGGCTCAGCCTGAGCAGGCTGACGATCGAGGCGTGGCCGGTGCCGAAGTCGTCGATCTCGATGTCGATGCCGAGGCGGCGGAACTGACGGAGATTGGCGATGACGGCATCGTCGCAATCATCGAGCGAAATGGATTCCAGAAGCTCGAAAGCGATGGTTCCAGGCGCGATCTTCAGTGCCCGCAGCTTCTTGCCGAGCGCCGGGTCGTCAAGTCTCCGGGAGGAGACATTGACCGCGATCTTCGGAATGACGATGCCTTCGCTCTCCCAGGCGGCGCGATCGACAAGCGCTTGCTCAAGAATGACGCCGTCGATGGTCGCCACTACGTTGATGTCCTCGGCGATGTCGAGGAAGCGATCTGGGGCGAGCAGGCCGTGTTCGCGATGTTGCCAGCGGGCGAGCGTTTCGACGCCTGTGACATCAAGCGTGCGGGCATCGAACTGCGGCTGGTAGAAGGGCACGAATTCGCGCCGCTCGAGGCCGATCAGGATGTCGTCGGCCAATCGCTTGCTGGCGATCACCTGGCGGCGAGCGTCCTTGGAGAAGAATTCGTGCCGGTTCCGGCCGCCGCTCTTGGCGCGGTAGAGCGCGATGTCGGCGTTGAGCAGGAGTTGCTTGCCATCAAGCATCGGGCCGCTGTCGGTGGCGATGCCGACGCTGGCGCCGAAGCGGCATTCGTGATGCTCGTAGCGGATCGGACGGCTGAGCTCGCGCACGATGCGCTCGGCCATGTTGGATATCTTCTTCGGCGTCACATCGAGCGCGCAGAGCACCACGAATTCGTCGCCGCCGATGCGGGCCACGAAGTCGCCCGGGCGAACGGTTTCGGTCAGCACAGATGCTGCGTGCTTCAGCATGGCGTCGCCGGCGCGGTGGCCGAGCGTGTCGTTGATCTGCTTGAAGCGATCGAGGTCGATATGCAGCACCGCGAGCGTATCGTCGGTAGTGCTTGCTTTAGTCGAATATTCTTCGAGCTTGCGGTCGAGGTAGCGGCGGTTCGGCAGCCCGGTCAAAAAGTCATGGAGGGCGAGATGCTCGATGCTTTCCTTTGCCGCCTCGAGTTCGCGGTTGTGGGCCTCGGCGAGGTCCTTGGCGCGCTGGAGCTCGGCGTTGAGCGCCACTTCCTCGGTCACGTCCCAATTCGCGCCGATCAGCTTGCGATGGCCGTTGCCGTCGATGAAGAAGGCGGCCTTGGCGCGGATGACGCGCTCTGCGCCGTCGCCGCGGATGATCCTGAATTCGTGCTGGAAGCCCGATTGGCGCTCGATGTTCTCCGCCACCGTCGCCTGCACTCGCTCGCGGTCGTCGGGATGCAGCGTTTCGGTCCAGACGTCGCCCTGCGAGGCGCGTGTCGGGTTCGTGATGCCGTAGATCCACAACAGGCGCGCGTCCCATTCGACGGTGCCGGCATCGAGATCGGATTCGAACACGCCGATCCCTGAAATGTCGAGCGCAAGATCAAGCCGCCGCGACATGTGCGCCAGCCGCTCTTCCGCTTCCTTGCGGGCGGTGATGTCGGTGTCCGTGCCGACGAGGCGGGCAGGGGCGCCGTTTTCATCCCACTCGACGCAGGCGCCGCGGCATTCGATCCAGATCCAATGGCCGTCCCGGTGGCGTTCGCGATATTCGAAAACACGGAAGTTGGGGTCACCGGCATTCTGCCGGTCGATCGCCTCGATGACGAAGGCGCGGTCGTCGGGATGGATCAGCGCGATCCAGACGTCGTAGTCGCCATCCGCCTCTTCGTCGGGCGCCATGCCACGCATGGTCTTCCATGTCTCGGAATAATAGCGTGTTCCAAGCTTGAGGTTGTGATCCCATACGCCGAGATCCGAGCCGACTAGGGCGTAGTTCCAGCGGCTCTCGCGCTCGACGAGCGCGTCGGTCTCGCGTTCGGAAGCATTCGCTGAAGCGATGCTGTCACCGCTTTTGCTTGAACCAATCGGTTGATCAGGCCTCTTCTTCGTCAATGCTCGCACTCGCTCGTCTGGCGTGTGTCAATTTGCTTATATTAAATTAAGCCGAGCTTAATATCGGAGCAAACTTATCGCGCTGTCCAGTGCTCCCAAAGTCGTGCTCTCGGTCAGCCACTAATCGCGGCGATGTCATTTGCAACGATGTCACAACGGCCGCAAAATACCTGCTCGGTGTTTTCCGCCCTATATGATGGGTATGGAGGAAAAGCCATGGCTCAGGATTGGCCAATGTTCATCATGCAATGCGTCGTGCTCGCCGCGTTCGCGAGCGTGTTTTTCGTGCGCGGCGAGGGCGACTGAGTTCTGTCCGCGTGGGAATGCGAGCGCGGCCTAGCCCTTGAGACGACTGAGGAACTGCGCGAAGACCATCGTGCCCTCGGGCCACGGGCCGTGACCGGAATCGGCGTTGATGTGGCCGGACTCTCCCGCATCGACCAGCAATGAGCCCCAGCTTGCGGCGATCTCGTCGGCATGCTCGTAGGTGCCGAAGGGATCGTTGCGGCTGGCGACCGTGACGCTCGGAAACGGCAACGGCTCGCGTGGGTAGGGGCCGAAGGTCATCAGGTGCTTCGGGCGGATATCGGGGTTGGTGACATCGGGTGGCGCGACCAGGAAGGCGCCGGCAACAGGCTTCTCGAACTGCGGGATCGCATGCAGAAGCGACGGCACGCCAAGCGAGTGGGCGACAAGCACCACCGGGCGGGTCGACTTATTGACTTCCTCGGCAATCCGCGCTGCCCAGTCCTCGCGCACGGGCTTGGACCACTCCGTCTGCTCGACGCGGCGCGCGGTGCTGAGTTTCGCCTCCCAGCGGCTCTGCCAGTGGTCGGGGCCGGAGTTGGTGTAACCGGGGATGATGAGGATTTCGGCGTCTGAAGCTTTCATGGTGCCGCCGATGTGAGAAGGCGGGGCGATAAAGTCAAGGGAAAGCAGGACAGCTCGGCCAATTTTTGTTATGTTAGCGCATTGCCGGTCGCGTTCGATGTCGGCACCGCCGATGCTCTCGCCGCTGGCCTCAATGGCTGAAGAGGAGAAAGCCATGACGGCATTTCACGTCATGTCCGGCGCGGACGATGTCTATTCGCGCCCGGTCATCAACAAAATTGGCCTTGCCGACGTCTTCGACGCCATCCGGCTGGGGATGATGGATTTCAGGGAAAAACCATCGCATTACGTGTTTCTGTGTCTGATGTATCCGATCGCGGGCATTTTTCTCGCGGTCGCCACGTCGAGCGCCAACCTGCTGCCGATGATCTTTCCGCTGATCGCGGGCTTTGCGCTGATCGGGCCTCTGGCGGCGATTGGCCTCTATGAGATCAGCAGGCGGCGGGAGGCTGGGATGGACAGTTCCTGGCGGCACGCGATGGAAGTGACGCGGTCGCCGGCCTTTCCGTCAATCGTCACCGGCGGGCTGATGCTGTTTGCCTTCTTCGTCGTCTGGCTGGTGGCTGCGCAGACGCTTTATCTCAATGTGTTGAGCGACGTGTTTCCGCGATCGATGTCAGCCTTCTTCTCAGAGATTTTCGGCACAACGGAAGGCATGCAGCTGATCATCTGGGGCAACCTGATCGGTTTCGGCTTTGCGCTGATCGTGCTGGCGACGACCGTCGTCACCTTCCCGATCCTGCTCGACCGCGACATCGGCCTCGTGGCCGCCATGGAGACGTCGCTGCGGGCGACGTTCGCCAATCCGGTTCCAGTCCTGTGCTGGGGGCTGATCGTTGCCGTGTCGCTTGCCGTCGCCACCATCCCGCTCTTCGTCGGGCTGGCGCTGGTGATGCCGATCCTCGGCCATTCGACCTGGCACCTCTATCGCAAGCTGGTGGCGCCGCCGATCGTTTGATCGCCATCTGGTTCACTCAGGAACCCAATGCCTCCCGCGGAGTTTGACTGGTGCAAGCTTTGAGGGAGGCAAACATGGCAGACACGCAGCATATCTTCATGCGCTTTTCGGCGAAGACGTCGGAATGGGCCGGCAAGCCCGTGACCTTGCATTGATCCTGGTGATCCTCTGGGCCGTGACGGGGCCGTTCTTCGATTATTCGGAGACGTGGCAGCTGGTGATCAACACCGGCACCACGATCATCACGTTCCTCATGGTGTTCGTGCTGCAGAACGCCCAGACGCGCGATACGCGGGCCATCCAGGCGAAGCTCGACGAGTTGATACTGACCAGCCATGCGGAGAACCGGTTCATCGGCATCGAGAACCTCGACGAGGACGACCTGAAACATCTCGATCGGCTGGTGGCCAAGGCTGCGAAGGGCGGGCAGGCGGAGAAGCAGGCGGCGGCCGATGCCGCGCCGAAATCCACGAAGACGGCAACCGCTATGCGCAAGAAGATCGATGCCGCGCGTTCGCAGAAGGACAAACGAAAAACGGCGCCCCGAAAGGCGCCGCAGAAGAGTTGATCAGGTCGATCAGCTGTTGGCGAAGACCCGGTTGAAGATCGTGTCGACATGCTTGGTGTGGTAGCCGAGGTCGAACTTCTCGCGGATTTCCTCTTCCGACAGTGCGGCGCGCACTTCGGCGTCGGCAAGCAGTTCCTCAAGGAAGTCGGCGCCCTTTTCCCAGACCTTCATGGCATTGCGCTGGACCAGACGGTAGCTGTCCTCACGGGACACGCCGGCCTGGGTCAGCGCCAGAAGGACGCGCTGGCTCATGACCAGGCCCTTGAACTGGTTCATGTTGCGCAGCATGTTCTCGGGGTAGATTACCAGCTTCTCGATAACGCCGGCCAGACGGTTCAGCGCGAAATCCAGCGTGATCGTCGTGTCTGGGCCGATGGCGCGCTCGACGCTCGAATGGCTGATGTCGCGCTCATGCCAGAGAGCGACATTTTCCATGGCCGGGACAACCGACATGCGCACCAGGCGGGCAAGACCCGTCAGGTTTTCTGTCAGCACCGGGTTGCGCTTGTGCGGCATGGCCGACGAGCCCTTCTGGCCGGGCGAGAAGAACTCTTCGGCTTCGAGCACTTCGGTGCGCTGCATGTGGCGGATTTCGATGGCGACGTTTTCGATCGACGAGGCGATCACGCCGAGCGTGGCGAAGAACATCGCGTGACGGTCGCGCGGGATGACCTGGGTCGAGATTGGCTCGGCGGCGAGGCCGAGCTGTTCGCAGACATATTCCTCGACGCTCGGGTCGATATTGGCAAAAGTGCCGACGGCGCCCGAGATCGCGCCGGTCGCGACTTCGGCGCGGGCAGCGATCAGACGATCGCGGTTGCGCTTCATTTCAGCGTAGAAGCGCGCGAAGGTCAGGCCCATCGTCGTCGGCTCGGCGTGGATGCCGTGGCTGCGGCCGATGCGGACCGTGTCCTTGTGTTCGAAGGCGCGGGTCTTCAGCGCCGCAAGAACGCGGTCCATATCGGCAAGCAGAAGATCGGCTGCGCGCACCAGCTGGATGTTGAAGGTGGTGTCCAGCACGTCGGAAGAGGTCATGCCCTGGTGGACGAAGCGGCTGTCGGGGCCGATGAATTCCGCCAGGTGCGTCAGGAAGGCGATGACGTCGTGCTTGGTGACGGCTTCGATCTCGTCGATGCGGGCGACGTTGAATTCGGCGACCGAACCCTTTTCCCAGATGGTGCGCGCGGATTCCTGCGGGATGACGCCGAGGTTGGCGAGCGCGGTGCAGGCATGAGCCTCGATCTCGAACCAGATACGGAATTTGGTTTCGGGCGACCAGATGGCAACCATTTCAGGTCGGGAGTAGCGCGGGATCATGGCTTCCTGCTTTCGTTCGTAAGGAATGTTGGCGTTCTAAAGGGGAATATTGGCGCCCGTGTAGCAAAGACGCGCGGCAATCTCAACGCATGCGTTTCGCGAGCGCGAAACTCGTTGCCAGCAGGCAGGCGAGCCCGAGGGGGACGAAGAGCCGCAAACCGAGCACCATGAACTGGTAGACGGAGCTCGCGCCGGTGAAGATGAGCTGGAAAAACCAGATCACAGATCCTCCCGGTGCATGCCAGCGCGAGTAGAAAACCCGGTAGTCCATGGCGAAGAGAAACGCCGTCATCAGGATGGTGCAGGCCGCAAGCGCCACGAAGAAGGCGGCGAAGCGCGTTTCGATCCGGCGACCGTGCGCGAAGAAGCGACCCAGCATCAGCGCAAAGGGCCAGGCAAGCAGGCCGCCCGCGAAATAGAGGATGGCGAGATCGCCGAGGTGGCTGGTCTCCAGGCCGTTGCGCAGATAGAGCGTGCTCATTGCCGCAGCCAGCATCTGGAGAGCCCAGAGCGGCGCGCCGATGAGCACGGCGGAGTAGGGCGGGTACGCAGCCCGTAGCCGGTCTCCCATCAGCGACGCGCCGCTCCCGATCTTACTTGGCCCGATCTTACTTGGATTGCCCTTCAGCCGCGGTCCGGAGTGCCGAAATCGCCTGCTTGTAGGCCTCGACGGAGCCGCCCTTGAAGATGGCGGAGCCGGCGACAAGCACGTTGGCGCCCGCCTTGCCGATCACAGGCGCGGTTTCGATCGTCACGCCACCGTCGACCTGAAGATCGATTGGACGGTCACCGATCAGTGACTTGGCGGCGGCGATCTTGTCGGCCATGGCGGGAATGAACTTCTGGCCGCCGAAACCGGGATTGACCGACATGATGAGGATCAGGTCGATATCATCCAGCACGTTCTCGAAGACGGAGAGCGGCGTTGCCGGATTGAGGGTGACGCCGACCTTCTTGCCGAGATTGCGCACGGTTTGCAGCGAGCGGTGCAGGTGCGGGCCGGCCTCGGCATGGATGGTGATCCGGTCGCAGCCGGCCTTGGCGAAGGCTTCGAGATAGTCGTCGACGGGCGCGATCATCAGGTGGCAGTCGAAGGTGGCGTCGGTGTAGGAGCGCAGCGACTTGATGACATCGGGGCCGAAGGAGATGTTGGGAACGAAGTGACCGTCCATGACGTCGAGGTGGATCCAGTCGGCGCCGGCCGCGGTCACGTCGCGCACCTCCTGGCCAAGCTTGGCGAAGTCGGCGGCCAGAACGGATGGCGCGATGCGGATGGGCTGGGTCATTGTCTCTCTCCGTTGAAGTCGCCTGGGATCAAGCAGGCGTTATTGCGCCGGCGCGCCGAAGGGGACGAATGCCCCGGAGCGCCATTGCATCAGCTGATAAGGGTTTTGCGACAGCTCGTGGCCGGCGTCGAAGGTGATCTGGCCGAGCACGGTGTCGAAGGGCATGCCGCCGAGATGCTGGGCGACCGGCCGCTCATCGCCTGCCGCCGCCTGCACCGCCTTGATGGCGATCTCGACCGCGGCATAGGCCGGCAGGACATAGCCTTCCGGCTCGATGCCTGCAGCGCGTAGCGCGACACCTGCGGGCGACGCATCGGCGCGGGCGGTATAATCGGGCAGCGTGACGGCCAGCACGCCATCGGCGAGCGGCAGCGGCTGATCGGCCGCGCGCATTCCGTCACCGCCCATCAGGTCGAGCGCGATCTTTTCGGCCTTGGCGTCGCGGGCGATGATGGAGACGTCGCTGCGGTCGCCGCCGATGAAGACCTTGGTCGCGCCCGCTCTCTTGAGCCGGCGAACGAGTGCGATCTGCTGCTCCTGGCCCGGGCGGTATGTATCGGTGAAAATAGGCTTCAGGCCGTTCTGCTCCAGCGCGTTACGCACCGCCTCGGTGAGTTCGCGACCGTGGATCGTGCCGTCTTCGACCAAGGCGATTGGGCTCGACGCCCAGTCGCGCAGGATGACCTCGATGATCTTCGCGGCCTCGGCGCCATCGGCGGGCGCAAGACGAAAGAGCGGCCAGCCGTTCTTCAGCGCGTCCTCCATGAGAATGCGCGAGCGCACCGACACGGTGATAGCCGGGATGTTGGCGTCCTTCAGCTTGGGCAGCGCGCCGTCCAGCGTCTGGCTGCAGAGGAAGCCGATGGCGACCTGGACCTTGGCTGCGATCAGCGCATCGGCGACGGCGCCGCCGCTATTGTCCTCGCAGGGTTCGTTGACGGTGACGATGGTGTCGCCATCCTGGCGGATCTTCGCCTCGGCGCCGGCAACGATCTCAGCGCCCAGCGAGGCGAAACTACCCGTCTGCGGAGCGACGACGCCAATCGTCACGCCGGCTGCATGGCATTCCCCGGCTGCGACAAGCAGCAGCGGCAGAAGACCTAAGCAACGCGAGATAGTCATGAAAGATGCACGCCCCAACCGTTTATTCCTGCTCTTTTATCCGTCCGGAATGGATCGTCAAAGAAAAACGCGCGGATTGGTCGCTTTTCGGCATCGGTTTGTAGAAAAGATAACCTATGACCGTCATAATGCGCGCGAAATGCGTGTGTTCGTGGAGTGAAATTTTGTTGAGCAAGCAACCGATCGATCCCGGCCTTTACAGGGACGCGATGAGCCGCTTTGGCGGGCACGTTCAGTTGGTGACGACCGCGGTCGGCGACCAGCGGCGCGGGGTGACGATCACGGCGGCCTGCTCCGTCTCGGACAGTCCGGCGACGGTGCTGGTCTGCCTCAACAACAGCAATCCGAAGAACGAGATTTTCTTCCGCAGCGGGATCTTCGCGCTGAATACGCTGGGCGCGCATCACCAGGCGCTGGCCGACGCATTTTCCGGGCGCACGAAAATGGAAGACGGCGATCGTTTCTCGACGGGCCGTTTCGACAAGCTGGTCACCGGTGCGCCCGTGCTCATGGACGCGCTCGCCTCCTTCGATTGCCGGGTGACGGAGATCAAGGAAATGACGACGCATCACATCATCTTCGGCGAGGTCATGGCGGTGCGGTTCGACGAGGCGAAGCCGGCGCTGTTCTACATGAACCGCGATTACTACACTCTGTAAGGCGGGCACGATCATGGACGCGGCCGAAATCGAAGAGATGTTCCAGGGGCTTGGCCCCGTCACCATCAAGCGCATGTTCGGCGGCAAGGGGATCTATCATCTCGGCCGGATCATCGCGCTCGAGTTTCGCGGCGACATGCTTTTGAAGGCCGATGACGTCAGTTCGCCCGCCTTCGCCGAAGCCGGCGCCAGCCAGTGGACCTATGAGGGAAAGACCGGCAAGCCGGTGAAGATGCCGTACTGGTCGATCCCCGACGACGCCTATGACGATCCGGATCTGATGGCGGGATGGGTGCGGCTGGCTTACGAGGCGGCGATGCGGGCGGAGTGATCGGCCGCGCTTTGAAACTTCAATTCTAGAACTGTTCCGGGCCGAGATGGCCAATGGCGGCCGCAGCGAAAGCGGAGAGCGGTTGCGGCAGATCGTTGCGCGAAAACCAGCCGAAATCCGACAGCTTGTCGGGCTCGGTCAAAGCAGGTTCGCCGGCATAGTCTTCGGCGATATAGAGAAGCGAGATCCAGTGCTGGCGGTCGGCGTCGCTGATCACCTCGGTCTGGCCGAGAAGGCTGACGCGGCCGATTTCAAGGCCGCTTTCTTCCTCGGCCTCGCGTTTCGCCGCCTGTTCGGCCGGCTCCATATGATCCACCTTGCCGCCCACGATGCTCCAGTGGCCGGCTTCAGGCGCCTTGACGCGCTTGTAGAGGAGGATCTTTTTGTGGCGCAGGATAACCAATCCTACGCCGAGACCCGGAAAATCAATGCCGGGGCTACCCATCCTGTCAAATCTTGGCGTTTGCCGTGATCAGCATGAAGGCGGGGATGTCGTCGCCGAAGCCAACTGGAGTCGGGCCGTCATCGTGGTCGCGGTAGCGGCGGCGGTCGCGATTGTCATCGTTAGCCGGATAAGGGCGGCGGTCGCGCGCGTTGTTGTTCTGCCTGTTGTTTTCTGCTTTGCGCTCTTGCTTCACGCTTTCGACCCTTGCTGGTGCGGCTTGTACCGGTGCGGCTGCTGTTTCGATCGTCTCGACGCCATTATCCTCGGCGGCGATATCAGATTTATGACCCGAACGATTTCTGCCGCGGCCACGGTCCTTATCCCGCTCACGGCCGCCCTTGCGGCGCGAGCGATCGTCGTCACGGCTCGGCTCGGCCGGCGGCAACGACGAGAGGTCGCCATTGTGCCATTCGATCTTCTCACCGATCAGCTTTTCGATCGCGTCGGTGAACTTCTGGTCGCGGCTGGTGACGATGGTGAAAGCAGAGCCTGCACGGCCTGCGCGGCCGGTACGGCCGATGCGATGCACGTAGTCATCCGCATGGATGGGCACATCGAAATTGAAGACGTGGCTGACATCGGGGATATCCAGACCACGGGCCGCGACGTCGGATGCCACCAGAAGCTGGAGCTGGCCGTCGCGGAAATTCTGCAGCATGGTCGTGCGCGAACGCTGGTCCATGTCGCCATGCAGCGCGCCGACGGAGAAGCCGTGACGTTCCAGCGAGCGGAACAGATCGGCAACGTCCTTCTTGCGGTTGCAGAAGATGATGGCGTTCTTCAGCTCTTCCTGGGCGCGGATGAGATCACGGAGCGTCGAACGCTTTTCGTAATCCTTGCCATGGGCGGCGACGAATCGCTGCGTGATGGTCTTGGAAGCGGAAGCCGGCTTGGCGACTTCGACGCGTTCCGGGTTCTGAAGGAAGCGATCTGCCAGCTTCTGGATCTCCGGCGGCATGGTCGCCGAGAAGAACAGCGTCTGGCGGGTGAACGGGATCATCTTGGCGATGCGTTCGATATCGGGAATGAAGCCCATGTCGAGCATGCGGTCGGCTTCGTCGATGACGAAGATCTCGACGCCGCTCATCAGGAGCTTACCGCGCTCGAAATGGTCAAGCAGGCGGCCGGGGGTGCAGATGAGGACGTCGGCGCCACGCTCGAGCTTGCGATCCTGCTCTTCGAACGAAACGCCGCCGATCAGAAGCGCGACGTTGAGGCGGTGGTTCTTGCCGTACTTCTCGAAGTTCTCAGCCACCTGGGCGGCGAGTTCGCGGGTCGGCTCGAGGATCAGCGTGCGCGGCATGCGAGCGCGGGCGCGGCCCTTTTCGAGCAGCGACAGCATCGGCAGAACGAAGGAAGCGGTCTTGCCGGTGCCCGTCTGTGCGATGCCGCAAATGTCGCGGCGCTGAAGCGCAAACGGAATCGCGCCAGCCTGAATAGGTGTTGGCACCGTGTAGCCCGCGTCGGTGACAGCGGAAAGCACTTTTTGGCTCAAGCCAAGATCAGCAAATGTCGTCAAAGGGAAAACTGTTTCCGTTCCGGTTCGGCCAGGCTCAGGCTTGAGTCGGCGGGATTGCATGCCGCAATGCAGCGCCACATAGGCTGAAACGGTTGAGAAGTCAAGGAACCGGCGCGGTCTCAGGGTTGTTGAGGTAAAACCACCGTTAGCGGGATCGTTCAGTTTATATAGCTGGCGAGTTTCGTGCCGGCGCTGATGAAGTAGATCGGGTCCACGGCGCGGCCATTCTGGCGCACTTCGTAATGCAGATGCGTGCCCGTGGAGCGGCCCGTGCTGCCGGCGAGACCGATCGTATCCTCACGGCCAACAGTGTCACCGACCTTGACCAGAACTTCGGACATGTGGCCGTAGCGGGTAGAGATGCCATTGCCGTGGTCGATCTCGACCATGTTGCCATAACCGCCGGTCCAGCCGGCCGTGACCACCTTGCCGGGCGCGGTCGGGCGGACCTTTTCGCCGGGTGCGAAGCGGAAATCGACGCCGGAATGCAGCGCCAGCCGACCGAGGAATGGATCGCGGCGGTTGCCAAAGGGGCTGGTGATTTCCTTGCCGATGGCGGGGTTCTGGAAGGGAAGCGACGAGGCAGTGTTGCGCACGGTTTCGAGCCGGGTGAGGGCGGTGTCGAGCTGTGCCAGCGAATTGTCGAAGTCGTCGCCGCTCTCGGGCTCGACATAGGGACCGCCAACGGCGCTGTCCGCGTCCGGCTTGACGCTTGCCGTTTCCGAGGGGACGCGGATCTGGAAGCGGGTCAGCACGTTGGAAATCGCAGCCGAAGCATCGGTCGCATCCGTCGTCAGCTGGCTGACGCGGTCGCGCTGGCGCTGCTCGATCCCTTTGAGCGAGAGTGTCACCTTGGAGAAGACGCGGTCGGCGCGGTCGCCCATGGTTTCGCGGGCGGGAACGTAGGAGAGCGTCGAGTTGTCAGGCGTCACGTCGGCCGGCGTTGCGTCACCCGCGAGCTGCCGTTCGATCGCCTGCATGGCGGCGGGCAATTCGGCGCGCTTGCCTTTGGTCTCGGGCGCATAGGCGGAGGCGGGCGTTTCGGTCTTGGCGTCGAGGCCGGAACTTTCGGCGCGGTCAAGTAGCTGGCCGAGCTTGCCGCGGCGCGAGGTCAGCGCCTGCTGCTGTTCCATCAGCTTGTCGACCTTGTCTTCCACGACCTGCTGATCGAGCAGCTGGCGGGAGGTGACGCGATCGACCTGGGCGCGCAGTGCCGCGATGCGATCCTCGTAGTCATGCTGCATGCGCGCCTGGCGCGCCATGGTTGCGCCAATCAGATCGTCACGCAGCACCAGATAGGAGGTTGCGAGCAGGTAGCCGATGGCGAAAACGCCCACGAAGCAGAACGCGATTGCCGCCATCCACGGCTTGACGGTCAGGTGACGAACCCGATCGCCGCTGGCAAGGATCAGGATATGCTCCTGTTTTTGCTTGCCGAATACGCCGTTCTGCTGTGTGTGCGCCACGGAGAATCTCCCAACTGACGGACCTGCCTCAATTGGGTCGATTACACACTGTTAAGGTTAACAAAGCCTTAGATTTGGCCTTATTCAACGCATGGGCGAATTTTTGGAGTTTACTCTCGCCACACTCAGGAGGCGAGATTCTGGACCGCCGTCAGCACGGCTTCGGCGTGGCCCGCGACCTTCACCTTCTGCCAGATCGTGGCGATCGTGCCATCCGGCCGGATCAGGAATGTCGTGCGCTCAACGCCCATGTAGCTGCGGCCATACATGCTCTTCTGTTTCCAGACGCCATAGGCCTCCAGCGTGGTCTTCTCCTCGTCGGCCGCGAGCGTCACGCCGAGCTTGTGCTTCTTGATGAAGCGATCATGGCAGGCAGCCGAATCCGGCGACATGCCGATGACGGCGGCGCCGGCCTTTTCGAACTCGTCGGCAAGGGAGGTGAAGGCGATCGATTCGGTCGTGCAGCCTGACGTGTCGTCCTTCGGATAAAAGAAAATAACCAATGCCTTGCCGCGGAAATCCGTCAGCTTCACGCGTCCGCCGCCATCGCGCGGGAGATCGAAGTCGGGCGCGCTGGAGCCGATGCTGAGTTCCGCCATGGGGAAACCTTTCTTTTGCCGGGTTTGTGGATAAGAGGTGATTTGCCAGATATATATTGGACAAATCGCCGTCCAGCCAGTCTGGTCCAATCACAGAACAGGGAGACAGGCGAGGCGCATGTCGGCGATCCGCGGCGAGAAGGTTAGATTCCGCAAGAAAGATATCGTCGCGCTGCACGATCTCCCCTCGGCGCGGACGGAAGATCCGCTGATCGTGCATTGCCCGCCCATGCGCTCGCGCATGCGCCGCACCGCGAGCCTTGCCGGCGGCTGCATCGGTGTGCTGATCTTCATCATCGCCGCCATCATTTTCACGGTCGAAAGCGGTATCTTCGACGAACCCTTGTCGCGGCAGGCGCAATCGGCGCTGAATTCGGCGATCGGGCCACGCTACCGGGCCGAGGTCGGCTCCACCGTCATTCGCTTCACCTCCAACATGCGGCTGGCGCTTGAGGCGCGCGACGTCAACCTGATCGACGAGAAGAGCGGCCAGCACATGTCGACCACAGGCGCGATGCGCATGGCGCTCGATCCGCTGCAGCTTTTCCGCGGACGCATCGCGATCGCGCAGGTGGAAGCGCAGGATATCGCGCTCGACACCGCGCTTCTGCCCTCCGGCGATCCGGTCAAGCTTGATAATCTCAGGATCGACCAGATCCCGGCGGCGATGGAGACGGCCTTCGAGCAGCTGGATGTTCTCGACGGCTTCGTCGATCGCGGCGGCACCAAGTCGATCAAGCTTGAGGGTCTCAACATCAAGCTGGCGGATACGGCCAACGGACCGCTGTCCATCGTCGTCAACAGCCTGGTGTTCTCGAGAAATGCTGATCGCGCGCTGCAGCTCGATGGCGAGGTCGCGATCAACGGCCGCGTGACGACGCTGCACCTTGGAACCGAAAAGACAGATGGTCGTACGTCACGGCTCACGGGTGAGCTTGCCGGCGCCGACCTCGCACCGTTTACGCTGAAGCGCAACGCGATCGGCGAGATCAGGCAGGGAGTCGACGGACTGGCCGATACGATGATTTCGGCCGTGCGTGGCGGTGATGCGTCCAAGCCGTCACTTGTCGCAGCGGTCAATCTGCAGCCGGGCAAGTTCTACATGGACGGCGACGAGCAGCCGCTAACGGGCGGACGCATCAATCTCGCCTATGATTTTACCAAGCAGTCGCTGGAGATCGCGCGCTCGCAACTGCAGTTTGGGCCGACGACCGTGCCCTTCAACGGCGCGCTGATCGACCTCGACAAGATCGACGCGGGGGCCGAAAAGGGGTTCGGCGTCGATCTCCTGATCAGCGGCGGCACGGCAGCGCCTGTCACATCGGGCGAACAGCCGCTCGCCTTCGATATCAAGGCGACGGGGCGCTATACTGCCGCGACCCGCGAGCTGCAATTCGCCAATATGGCGGTGTCCAGCCCAGCCGGCTCGCTCTACGGTTCGCTACGCGTCCGTTTCGGCGACAAATCGCCCGAGATCAGCTTCTCCGGCCAGTCGCAGCAGCTGCAGACCACGGCGGTGAAGCAGCTCTGGCCCTTCTGGATGGCGTCGAAGGGTCGCGAGTGGGTGGAGCGCAATCTGTATGGCGGTACCGTCACCAATGCGTCCATCAACGTCTTCATCCCGTTCGGCCGGCTGGAAGAGGCGGTGGGCAAGGGGTTGAAGCTGGACGAGAACCAGATTCAGATTTCGTTCGACATCGCCGATACACGCCTGAACGTGACCGGTGACATCCCGCCGATCCGGGACACGGATGCTCATTTCGATCTTGTCGGACCGAAGGCGACGATCTTGATCAAACGAGGCAAGTCGTTCTTCCCATCGGGGAGATCGGTCGATGTCGGCGAGGGCACCTTCATCCTGCCGTCGACCTATGAAAAGCCGCTGATGGCCGAGCTCAACCTGCCGATCTCGGGTGCGGCCGACGCGATCGGCGAATTGCTGACCTTCAAGCCGATCCAGGTGCTGCAGCGGGCGGGTTTCGTGCCCGAAGACCTGAAGGGCAACGTGACCGCTTCGGTGCAGGCCCGTATCGGCCTTATCGCCTCGCAGAACCCGCCGCCCGTCGAATGGAAGGCGACGTTGCAACTGCAGGACCTCGACGTCGCCAAGGCGATATCGGGGCGCAAGATCACCAATCTCGACGGCGTGCTGACTGCCGATCCGAAGCAGGTGGTCCTCGACGGCAAGGGCGATATCGACGGCGTGCCGGCGACGGTCAAGCTGGTGGAGCCGACCGACAAGTCCTCCGACACCCAGCCGCAGCAAAACGTGACGGCGACGCTCAGCAACGATCAGCGCGAGAAGATCCTGCCGGGACTGTCGGATATCATCGATGGGCCGATCAGCGTCGAGCTCAATCGCATCGACAAGGATCGCCAATCGGTCTCGCTCGATCTCGGCAAGGCGCGGCTCGATCTGCCCTGGATCGGCTGGTCCAAGGGAAGCGGCATCGGCGCCACCGCCGATTTCGAGATTTCCGGTCCCGACGACAATCTGCAGATCAAGAATTTCGTGCTGAAAGGCGACGGATTTGGCGCGACCGGCGCGCTGACGCTCAGCAAGGGCAATCTGCAGAAGGCCGATTTCGACAGCGTGAAACTGTCGTCGCTCGACAATTTCGCGATCTCGCTTCGCCGCGTCAAGGGCGGCATGGACGTCTCGGTCTCCGGCAGCAGCGCCGATGTGCGGCCGGTTCTGGCGCGGATCAAATCAGGCAGCGGCGACAAGGGTGACGGTGGGTCGAAGAACGACGGCAGCATTTCGCTCAAGGCCAAGCTCGACAGCGTCGTCGGCTTCAACGACGAGAAGCTGCAGAATGTGCAGCTGACTTATGCCGCGCAGGGCAGCCGCATTCAGTCTCTCAACCTCTCCGGCGTCACCGGCAGCGGCGAGGCCGTCGTGGCGCAGACGCAAGGCAACGGTGTCATCAACATCACTAGCGGCGATGCCGGCGCGGTCTCGCGCTTCGCCGACCTCTACCAGCATATGCGCGGCGGCCTGCTCAACCTTTCGATCCGGCTCGGCGCCGGCGACGACTGGGACGGATCGGTCGACGTGCGCCGCTTCTCGATCGTCAACGAGCAGCGCCTGCATTCGATCGTCTCGACGCCCGTCGGCCAGGAGCAACGCAGCCTGAACGCTGCCGTCAAGCGCGACATCGACACCTCGGCCCAGCGCTTCCAGCGCGGCTTCGCCCGTATCTTTTCAAGAAATGGTGTCGTCAGCATCGAGAATGGCGTGGTGCGCGGCGACCAGGTCGGTGCGGTGTTCCAGGGCACGCTGCGCGACGTTCGCGGCAACATGGACATGAACGGCACGTTCATGCCGGCCTATGGTCTGAACCGTCTGTTCGCCGAGCTCCCGATCATCGGCATCATCCTAGGCAACGGCACCGACCGCGGCCTGATCGGCATCACCTTCAAGCTGACGGGTAAGCTCGATGCGCCGAACCTCACGATCAACCCGCTATCGATCATCGCGCCCGGGGTGTTCCGGAATATTTTCGAGTTTCAGTGAGGCGCGCGGGCGTCGGAGGTGTCTGTTGCTAACTCATTGAAGAAACGGCGTTTCCTCACTTTCGACGTCATCCTCGGGCTCGTCCCGAGGATCTAAGCACGTAGCCCGGAATGCGACGGTGGTGGTACTTGCGATGAGGGTCCAGCTGCCGCCGATCGTTGGAAGCGCGCGCCAAGTGTCCACTCACGTTGAGCAAGTGGGGCCGTGCTTAGATCCTCGGGACGAGCCCGAGGATGACGAGGCGATGGACGGATGCCGGTTGCTAACACTTTGAGGATGCAGGCGTTTCCCACTCTCGACGTCATCCTCGGGCTCGTCCCGAGGATCTAAACACGTTGCCTGGAATGCGACGGTGATGGCCCCGGCGGTGCGGGTCCAGCCGTGTTTCGGACATAATCCAACCGTTGGAAACTCGCGCCAAGTGTCCACTCACGTCGAGCAAGTGGAACCGTGCTTAGATCCTCGGCACAAGGCCGAGGATGACGCGGCGATGGATCGATGCCGTCGCTAACGCTTTGAGGATGCAAGCATTTCCTCCTCCTCGACGTCCTCCTCCAACTCGTCCCGAGGATCTAAGCACGTCGCTAGGAACGCGACGTCGATGGACCTAGCCGCCACCCTGCACAGCAAAAAGGCCGACGTTTCCACGCCGGCCTCTGTAAATTTCTGAACCTACCGCCCTTACGCAGCCGGGCGGATCAGGATGTGTTTCTTCTTGCCGAGCGACAGCTTGATCACGCCGTCGGCGGTCACTTCACCGCCGCCGATGAGCTTGCGTTCGTCGCTGACGGCCTGGTCGTTGATGCGCACCGCGCCACCCTGGACGTGGCGGCGGGCTTCGCCGTTGGAGGTGGCGAGGCCGGCGCGGACGATGAGGGCGAGGAGGCCGATGCCGGCGTCGAGTTCGGCCGCGGGCACGTCGATCGAGGGGAGGTTGTCGGAAAGCGCGCCTTCCTCGAAGGTCTTGCGGGCGGTCTCGGCTGCCTGTTCGGCAGCAGTGCGGCCGTGCAGGATCGTGGTGACCTCGGTCGCCAGGATCTTCTTGACCTCGTTGAGCTCCGAGCCGGCAAGCGCGGAGAGACGCGCGATCTCGTCCATTGGCAGCGTGGTGAACAGCTTCAGGAAGCGTGGAACGTCGGCGTCTTCGGTGTTGCGCCAGTATTGCCAGAAGTCATAGACCGGCAGCAGGTCGGCGTTGAGCCACACCGCGCCGGAAGCGGACTTGCCCATCTTGGCGCCGGACGAGGTGGTCAAGAGCGGCGAGGTCAGCGCGTAGAGCTGCTCGGTCCCCATGCGGTGACCAAGGTCGATGCCGTTGATGATGTTGCCCCACTGATCGGAGCCGCCCATCTGCAGCCGGCAATCGTAGCGCTTGGCGAGCTCGACGAAGTCGTAGGCCTGCAGGATCATGTAGTTGAATTCGAGGAAGGACAGCGAGTGCTCGCGGTCGAGACGCGTCTTGACGCTGTCGAAGGAGAGCATGCGGTTGACCGAGAAATGGCGGCCGACATCGCGCAGGAATTCGAGATAGTTCAGCGAGCGCAGCCACTCGGCGTTGTTGATCATCAGCGCCGGATTGCCCGTCTTGTCGTAGTCGAGGTAGTTGGCAAAGCAGCTCTTGATCGAGGCGATGTTCTCCTCGATCGTGTCGACCGTCATCAGCTTGCGGGCCTCGTCCTTGAAGGAGGGGTCGCCGACCATGCCGGTGCCGCCGCCCATCAGCGAGATCGGGCGATGGCCCGTCTGCTGGAACCAGTGCAGCATCATGATCTGGGTGAGGTGGCCGACATGCAGGCTCGATGCGGTCGGGTCATAGCCGATATATGCGGTCACGGTTTCCTTGGCGAGCAGGGCGTCGAGGCCGGATTCATCGGAGATCTGATGAATGAAGCCACGCTCTTTCAGCGTGCGGAGGAAATCGGATTTGAACTCGGTCATGACCTTTTGCTTTCGGATCAGGATTTTCGGATTGGCTATTGTTGAAGCAACGCGGCGCGTTTAGCACTGTTTTCTCGCACAGTCACCATTTGGTTGATTGGCTCGTTTATTTGTAGATTATCGAGGGACAATGGGGAAAATCCTGACAGCGATCGGCCTGATGAGCGGCACCTCGATGGACGGGATCGACGCGGCGCTGCTTGAGACCGACGGCGAAAACATCATCCGCCTTGGCCCGAGCCTCTACGTGCCCTATGACGACGATCTGCGTAGCCGCTGGAAGCTGGCATTGCAGACGGCCAAGGCGGTGGTCGAGCGCGGTGACAGGCCGGGCGATCTTGCCGACGCCGAACGCGTGCTGACGCTTTGCCATGCCGCCGTGATCAAATCCTTCCTGGCGCGCCATAATCTCAAGCCTGATGATATCGACCTCATCGGCTTTCACGGGCAGACCGTGCTGCATCGGCCGGACGCCGGTGTCACCGTGCAGATCGGCGACGGCCCGCTGCTCGCGTCCGAGACCGGCATCGATGTCGTCTACGACATGCGCGCCAACGACATGGTGCATGGCGGGCAGGGCGCGCCGCTGATTCCTGTTTATCACGCGGCCCTCTCGGCCAACTTGCCTGATGGTTTCGCGGCGCCCGTTGTCTTCGTCAATATCGGCGGTATTTCCAACCTCACCTATGTCGGCGCCGACGGCGTGCTCTCGGCCTTCGACAGCGGGCCGGGAAACATGCTGATCGACCAGTGGGTCGAGGCGCATACCGGCCGGGCCTACGACCGCAACGGCGAGACGGCCAGCCGCGGGGCGGTGGTGCCGGATCTGGCGCGCCGCTATCTGTCGAGCCCGTTCTTTTTCGGCAATATCAGGCGCTCGCTCGATCGCGGCGATTTCCAGCCGCCGGAGAAGGGCGAGGTGTCGCTGGAGGACGGCGCAAGGACGCTGGCGCATGTGACCGCCGCCTCGATCGTCAAGCTCGCCGGTCACCTGCCGCAACCGCCCAAGACCTATGTCGTCTGCGGCGGCGGGCGGCTCAATCCCGTGATCATGGCCGAGTTCGCCGACTTGGCCGCGGCAAAGGGTGCCCGGGTCGTCTCGGCGGAGATGGCGGGCTTCGACGGCGGCGCCATGGAGGCGGAGGCCTGGGCTTATCTGGCGGTGCGCTCCGTCAACGGACTGCCACTGACGTTTCCAGGGACAACCGGCGTTTCGGCGGCGGTGACCGGCGGTGTGATTGCGAGGAAGCCATGACCGATGATGTTATCCTGAAGACGCCACGACTCGTCTTGTCCATGTGGGGGCAATATGATGTCCATCTGCTGCAACTGCTGCATTCGACGATCGAGACCACCCGCTATCTCTCGGGTGCCGCTCCTTGGAACGCTGCCAAGGTACAAGAGCGCTTCATGAGCTTCTTTGCGGAGCAGGCCCGCGATGGGGTGACCAAATACAAGGTGACCAGCCTCGGCGACGGCCGCTTCATCGGCCGCGCCGGCTTTTCCCGCTATGGCGGAGATCGCGGCGAATTCGAACTCGGCTATTCGCTTCGCCACGAGGAGTGGGGCAAGGGCTACGCGACGGAATTGGGGAAGGGGTTGGCGGACTGGTTTTTCGACAAGAGATTCGCTGACCAGTTCATCGCATTCACGCATCCCGACAATGTCGCGTCGCAGCGCGTTCTAACGAAAATCGGCATGCGGGACCGCATGCCGATGATCATCGATAACATGTCGTGCCCGACGTTCGAGTTGACCGCCGAGATGCGCCAAGCCTAGGTCAGCCGTTGGCGTCGGGCTTGCGCAGCAAGTCCAGCGCCTGGTCGACTTCACCGCGTCCGCGTTCCGACATCGCTTCGAACGTCTGGCGGGCTTCGAAGTCCCGCACCATCCGCGCGGTCATGTCGCTCAGCAGATCCTCGACGGTTCTGCCGCTCTCGGCCGCGATGTCGGCGACTTTCTTCTCGACGTCCTTGGAAACCGGAAAACTCAGCATCGTCATGAATTTCGCTCTTCGAAAACGACGCTGAGGCTATGGCCGTTGCCGATACAAGCGCTGACGAGCACATTCGTATCGACAACGATCCGCATCGTTAGCGGATGCGCTTGGCGGCGGGTTCCGGCACCAGTTCGCCGTTGAGGCGGCGGTCGAGGTAGTCCTCGCATTCGCCCATCAGCGTTTCGACCTGGCCGTTGAAGAAGTGGTTGGCGCCCGGCACCGTGCGGTGGGTGATGAGGATACCCTTCTGGGTCTTCAGCTTCTCGACGAGGCCATTGACGTCCTTCTCCGGTGCCACCTTGTCGGCGTCGCCGTTGATGATCAGGCCGGAGGACGGGCAGGGGGCGAGGAAGGAGAAGTCGTAAGTATTCGGCTGCGGCGCGATCGACATGAAGCCTTCGATCTCCGGGCGGCGCATCAGAAGCTGCATGCCGATCCACGAGCCGAAGGAATAGCCGGCGACCCAACAGGTCTTCGAATCAGGATGCAGGCTCTGCACCCAGTCGAGCGCGGAGGCCGCGTCCGAGAGTTCGCCGGCGCCATGGTCGAATTCGCCCTGGCTGCGGCCGATACCTCGGAAGTTGAAGCGCAACGTCGTGAACCCGCGCTTCTGGAACATGTAGAAGAGCTGGTAGACGATCTGGTTGTTCATCGTGCCGCCGAACTGCGGGTGCGGGTGCAGGATGAGGGCAATCGGCGCGCTCTTTTCCTTGGAGGGCTGGTAGCGGCCTTCAAGGCGGCCTGCGGGGCCGTTGAAAATGACTTCGGGCATCGGTACTCCGGCTTTTATTTCTCGCGTTCGCGCTGCGCAGACTTGACGGACGTTGTCAGCTTTTCTAAAACGCAGTTTAGAACAATTCGAAACTTGCATGGCAATCCACGCAGTGTTGGATGTGTCATAAGGCAAGCCCGGCTGACTTTTCAAGGAAAATGCACCGGCTTGCCGCGCAAGAACCAAGTGCAGGACGAAAAGATCATGGCGCCGGCCCGGCTCTATCTCGATTGGAACGCGACGGCACCGCTGCATCCTGCAGCGCGCGACGCGGTTCTGCGGGCGCTGGATATGTTCGGCAATCCGAGTTCGGTCCATGGCGAGGGACGCGCGGTGCGCGCCGCGATCGAAGGCGCCCGCCGTCAGGTGGCGGCCTTGGTCGGCGCCGATCCCGCCCATGTCGTCTTTACCAGCGGCGCCACCGAGGCTGCCAACATGGTGCTGACGCCGGACTTCCGCATGGGTCGCACGCCGATGGCGATCGGCCATCTCTATCATTCGGCGATCGAGCATCCGGCGATCCGCGAAGGCGGACGCTTCGGAAAAGACCGCACGAGCGAGATCGCGGTGACCGCTGACGGTGTCGTCGATCTCGATCACCTGCAGAGCCTTCTGGCCTGCCACGACAAATCGACCGGCCTGCCGATGGTCGCCGTCATGCTCGTCAATAACGAGACGGGTGTGGTGCAGCCGGTCGCCGAAGTTGCCAAGATCGTGCAAGCGCATGGCGGCCTGCTCGTGGTCGATGCCGTGCAGGCGGCAGGGCGGATCGCGCTTGATATCAATGCGCTCGGCGCTGATTTCATCATTATCTCCTCGCACAAGATCGGCGGCCCTAAGGGCGCCGGTGCGCTGGTGTCGCGCGGCGAAGTGCTGATGCCGCGGGCGCTCATCCACGGCGGCGGGCAGGAAAAGGGTCACCGCTCGGGGACCGAGAATTCGCTTGCTTTCATCGGCTTCGGTGCGGCTGCCGAGGTGGCTGTGCGGGAGTTTGACGAGCGCAATGCCCGCATCTCCGCTCTGCGCGAGCAGCTGGAAGGCGGAATGCTGAAGGCGGCACCCGATGTCGTCATCTACGGCGCGGATCAACAACGTGTTTCCAACACCACCTTCTTCACCCTGCCGGGGCTGAAGGCCGAGACCGGGCAGATCGCCTTCGATCTCGAAGGTGTGGCGCTGTCTGCGGGCGCTGCCTGCTCGTCCGGCAAGGTCGGCGAGAGCCACGTTCTGGTGGCGATGGGGCGTGATCCCAAGCTCGGCGCTCTCAGGATGTCGCTCGGTTTTTCCACGACGGACGAGGATATCGCCAAGGCCGTCGCGACATTCACGAAGATAGCCGCGCGGCGCAAGCCGGCGGGCGAGGCGGCGTGATTGCCTGATAAAGCGTCACGACCGCCTGATAAATTTGCGAAAACGCAAATTTCCACTTGCCATTCGGGCTGAAAAGTCCCCTTTGGCCACTTACATAAGGGGCAACAAAAATTGCCCGAACGACAAGCTGCCGGACCTTTTCTCCGGCGAGATTGGAGAACGATATGCCCGCCGTCCAGGAAACGGTCGATCGCGTCCGCGAGATTGACGTCGATCAGTACAAATACGGTTTCGAGACGATCATCGAAATGGACAAGGCACCCAAGGGCCTGTCCGAGGATATCATCCGTTTCATCTCTGCCAAGAAGCAGGAGCCGGAATGGATGCTCGAGTGGCGTCTGGAAGCCTACAAGCGCTGGCTGACGCTGGAAGAGCCGAACTGGGCTCGCGTCGATTATCCGAAGATCGATTTCAACGATATTCACTACTACGCCGCGCCGAAGTCGACGCCGGGCCCGAAGTCGCTGGACGAGGTCGATCCGGAGATTCTCAAGGTCTATGAGAAGCTCGGTATTCCACTGAAGGAACAGGAAATTCTGGCCGGCGTCGAACGGCCGAAAATCGCCGTCGACGCGGTTTTCGACAGCGTTTCGGTCGTCACCACCTTCAAGGAAGAGCTGAAGAAGGCCGGCGTGATCTTCATGTCGATCTCCGAAGCCATCCGCGAGCATCCTGAGATCGTGCGCAAGTATCTCGGCTCGGTCGTTCCGACCTCCGACAACTACTATGCGACGCTGAATTCCGCCGTGTTCACCGACGGATCCTTCGTGTTTATTCCGAAGGGCGTTCGCTGCCCGATGGAGCTGTCCACCTACTTCCGCATCAACGAGAAGAACACCGGCCAGTTCGAGCGCACGCTGATCATCGCCGAAGAGGGCGCCTACGTCTCCTATCTCGAAGGCTGCACCGCGCCACAGCGCGATGAAAACCAGCTGCATGCGGCCGTGGTCGAACTCGTCGCTCTCGATGATGCCGAGATCAAGTATTCGACGGTCCAGAACTGGTATCCCGGCGATGCGCAGGGCAAGGGCGGCATCTACAACTTCGTGACCAAGCGTGGCGATTGCCGTGGCGCGCGTTCGAAGATCTCGTGGACGCAGGTCGAAACCGGCTCGGCGATCACCTGGAAGTACCCGTCCTGCATTCTGCGCGGCGATGATTCCAGGGGCGAGTTCTACTCGATTGCCGTGTCGAACGGCCATCAGCAGATCGATTCGGGCACCAAGATGATCCATCTCGGCAAGAACACGTCGAGCCGCATCGTCTCCAAGGGCATTGCCGCCGGCGTGTCGCAGAACACCTATCGCGGCCAGGTCTCGGCTCACCGCAAGGCATCGAACGCCCGCAACTTCACGCAGTGCGATTCGCTTTTGATCGGCGACAAGTGCGGCGCCCACACGGTGCCCTACATCGAGGCGAAGAACTCGACCGCGCAGTTCGAACATGAGGCCACCACCTCGAAGATTTCCGAGGACCAGAAGTTCTACTGCCTGCAGCGCGGCATTCCCGAAGAAGAGGCGATCGCCCTGATCGTCAACGGCTTCGTCAAGGAGGTCCTGCAGGAACTGCCGATGGAATTCGCCGTCGAAGCGCAGAAGCTCATCAGCATCTCGCTTGAGGGATCTGTGGGGTGATGTGGTTGCCGGCACTGTGTGACGGCGAACTCGCCTCACGCGCGGCGTCATCCTCGGGCTTGTCCCGAGGATCTGCTGCGGCCGGCTAGGAATTCGACGGTGGTGGTCTTGTCCATGACCGTTGCGACAAGTGGAGACGTGCTTAGATCCTCGGGACAAGCCCGAGGATGACGGTGGTGAAGGTTGGTGACGGGTGACGATGGCTGGCGTTGGCGGATGTAGCCTTGCTGTAATGGCGTCTCCAGTCTGACGGTTTGTGTGACGGCGAGGTCGCATCACACTCGGCGTCATCCTCGGGCTTGTCCCGAGGATCTGCTGCCACCAACCGGGAATTCGACGGTAGTGGATTTGTCCGTGACCGTTGCGGCGATTGGAGACGTGCTTAGATCCTCGGGACAAGCCCGAGGATGACGGAGAAAAACGAGACCGACCGCAAGGGGCGTAAGGATGAGTGGCTTTGTCTACATGATGTCCGATAAGCCGCGCGGGGTGATCTACACCGGTGTCACCAGTGATCTGCATGATCGCAGCTGGGAGCACCGCAACGAAGTGCATGAAGGGTTTACGCGGAAGTATCGAGCGAAGAATCTTGTCTGGTTTGAGCGCCATCCGAACATCGTGTTGGCGATACAGCGGGAGAAGTCCTTGAAACGGTATCTGCGTGAATGGAAAGTCAAGCTGGTAGAGAGCTTGAACCCGACCTGGGCCGACCTCTACGAGCGGATCGATGACATCGAGAATGCCTATCGGCCTCATCCGCAAACGGAACAGTGGTCGGATTACAATTGAGTGCCCGGCGGTCCTTGAAACCGCTGCATGAACAGGAAGAACACAATGCTTGAAATCAAGAACCTGCACGCCCGCATCGCCGAAGACGGCACCGAGATCATCAAGGGGCTGAACCTCACCGTGAAGGCCGGCGAAGTGGCTGCGATCATGGGGCCGAACGGCTCCGGCAAGTCGACGCTGTCCTACATCCTGTCCGGCCGCGACGATTACGAAGTCACCGAGGGCGAGATTCTCTATAACGGCGAGAGCATTCTCGAACTCGATCCGGCAGAGCGCGCCTCCAAGGGCATCTTCCTGGCGTTCCAGTATCCGGTCGAGATCCCCGGCGTCGCCACCATGCAGTTCCTGAAGGTCGCGATGAACGAGCAGCGCAAGGCGCGTGGCGAGGAAGAGCTGAAGACGCCTGATTTCATGCGCCTCGTGAAGGATGCGGCCGCAAAGCTGCAGATCAACACCGATATGCTGAAGCGTCCTCTCAACGTCGGCTTCTCCGGCGGCGAGAAGAAGCGCGCCGAGATCCTGCAGATGGCGCTCTTGGAGCCGCAGCTTTGCATCCTCGACGAAACCGACAGCGGCCTCGACATCGACGCGCTGAAGATCGTCGCTGATGGCGTCAACGCGCTGCGCTCTCCCGATCGCGCCACCATCGTCATCACCCACTACCAGCGCCTGCTCGACTACATCGTGCCGGATACCGTTCACGTTCTCTACAAGGGCCAGATCATCAAGAGCGGCGACAAGACGCTGGCGCATGATCTGGAAGCCAACGGTTATGCCGACATCATCGGAGCGGCGGCCTGATCTAGGCGGAAAGGAACTGGTCGCATGAACATGCAGACGACGACCCGCCTGACCGCCGCGGAAGCGGCGCTGATCGAGGCGTTCAACAACCAGATCGGCGAACTGCCGGGCGACGGCGCCGTGATCGCCATTCGCGACCGGCTGCTCGACGACCTGAAGACATCGGGCCTGCCGACGCGCCGCGTCGAGGCCTGGCACTACACGGACCTGAAGACGCTGCTGCGCGCCGTACCGGCGCAGGCTGGCGACGCCGGCTCCGACGCCCGCGATCCGCTGGTCGAGGGTTCGGCCGTGCTGCCAGTGATCCAGGGACGTCCTGATCACAAGGCGCGCGCCGGCGATCTCGTGCTCTCGAGCTATGCAGAGCAGCTGTCGAACGGTTCGGCTGCCAATGGCCTCGGTGCGCTCGACAAGGACGACGCGGTCGGCCGGATCAACGGCAGCTTCGTGCGCGACGGCTACGTGATCGACGTGCCCGCCGAGACCGTGCTTGAAGAGCCGCTGGAAATCCAGTTCGTGCATGCCGGCGGTCAGACGCATACGCGCCTTCCCGTCAGCATCGGCTCGGCCGTCAAGGCGACCGTGATCGAACGTCACCTGTCGGTGGCATCGGATGCGGCACTGGTCTCGCATGTCAGCGACGTCACAGTCGGTGAAGGCAGCGAAGTGACCTGGATCATCGTGCAGCAGCAGGGCGCCGACGACACGCATCTCGGCCAGATCCGCATCGATCTCGGCGCAAACGCCAAGCTCAAGCTGTTCGTCATCAACGCCGGCGGCCAACTGGTGCGCCAGGAACTGCACATCAAGGTGACGGGCGAGGGTGCCGATCTGACGCTGCGCGGGATCAACCTGCTCGGTGCCGAGACGCATACCGACGTGACCATGGTGCTCGGCCACAACGTGCCGCATACGGGTTCGACCGAAATCATCCGCAACGTCGTCTTCGACCGCGCCAAAGGCGTGTTCCAGGGCATGATCCGGGTGGCGCCCGATGCGCAGAAGACCGATGCGAAGATGGCGTGCAACACGCTGCTCATGTCCGACGACGCCGAATTCTCGGTGAAGCCGGAACTCGAGATCTTCGCCGACGACGTGCAGTGCGGCCATGGCGCCACCGTTGCCGATATCGACCACAACCATCTCTATTATCTGATGGCCCGTGGCATCCCGGAGAACAAGGCGCGCGCCATGCTGGTCAACGCCTTCGTTGCCGAGATCGTCGAGGAACTGGAAGATGAAGCCCTGGTCGAGGCGCTGGAAGGCGTGATCTCGGCCTGGCTCGAAAAGCACGCGTAACGGCAATTTTCGCCGTGACCTTCGGGTTTGTCCGGGGATGACGGCGGTGAGGGTTGGCGACGGGAGACGATGGTTGGCGATGGTGAACGTGGCCTTGCCATGATGTCGTCTCCAGTGTGACGGCGGGTTCGCCCCACACGCGACGTCATCCTCGGGCTTGACCCGAGGATCTGCTGCTGCCAGCCGGGATTTCGACGGTGGTGGATTTGTCCACAACCGTTGCGACGAGCGGAGACGTGCTTAGATCCTCGGGACAAGCCCGAGGATGACGGCCGTAAGAGTTCGTGCAGGGAGACGATGGTTGGCGATGGCGCATGTGCCCTCGCTGTAATGTCGTCGCCGACGTGGCGGTTGGTGTGGCGGCAGGTTCGCCTCGCGCACGGCGTCATCCTCGGGCTTGTCCCGAGGATCTGCTGCCGCCTGCCGGGAGTTCGACGGTCGTGAATTTGTCCACAACCGTTGCGACGAGTGGAAACGTGATTGGATCCTCGGGACAAGCGCGAGGATGACGGCGCAGAAGCGCGATATGAAAGGGCCTGACATGGATCAGACTGCACCGGCCGCCTATGACGTTGACGCCATTCGCAGGGATTTCCCGATCCTTGCGAAGGAAGTGTACGGCAAGCCGCTGGTCTATCTCGACAACGGCGCCTCGGCCCAGAAGCCGCAGGTGGTGATCGACGCGATCAGCCATGCCTATTCCAACGAATACGCCAATGTGCATCGCGGCCTGCATTTCCTGTCCAACGCCGCCACCGAAGCGTATGAAGCCGCGCGCGAAAAGGTGCGCCGCTTCCTGAACGCGCCTTCTGTTGACGACATTATCTTCACCAAGTCCTCGACCGAAGCGATCAACACGGTCGCCTATGGCTGGGGCATGCCGAATATCGGCGAGGGCGACGAGATCGTCATCTCGATCATGGAGCACCACTCCAACATCGTGCCCTGGCATTTCATCCGCGAGCGGCAGGGCGCCAAGCTTGTGTGGGTTCCCGTCGACGACGAGGGGGCCTTCCATATCGAGGCGTTCGAAAAGAGCCTCACCGATCGCACCAAGCTCGTCGCCATCACGCATATGTCGAATGCGCTGGGAACGGTCGTTCCGGTCAAGGAGATCTGCCGGATTGCGCATGAGCGCGGCATTCCCGTGCTCGTCGATGGCTCGCAGGGCGCTGTTCACATGCCTGTCGACGTGCAGGATATAGATTGCGACTGGTACGTGATGACCGGCCACAAGCTCTACGGTCCCTCGGGGATCGGCGTGCTTTACGGCAAGAAGGATCGATTGAAGGCGATGCGGCCGTTCCAGGGCGGCGGCGAGATGATCTTCGAGGTCACCGAGGATGCCGTCACCTACAACGATCCGCCGCACCGCTTCGAGGCCGGCACGCCGCCGATCGTGCAGGCGATCGGGCTCGGCTATGCGCTCGACTACATGGACAAGGTCGGACGCGATGCCATCGCCAGGCACGAGGCTGATCTGGCGGCCTACGCCACCGAGCGGCTCCGCGACATCAATTCGCTGCGCGTCATCGGCAATGCGCCGGGCAAGGGCGGCATCTTCTCCTTCGAGATCGAGGGGTTGCATGCCCATGACGTCTCGACCGTGATCGACCGGCGTGGTGTCGCCGTTCGGGCCGGCACGCATTGCGCCATGCCGCTCTTGAAACGCTTCGGCGTCACCTCCACATGCCGTGCATCCTTCGGCATGTACAATACCCGCGCCGAGGTGGATGCCCTGGCCGATGCGCTTGAGTATGCGCGCAAATTCTTTGCATAAGGAGTGGTCCGCATGAGTTTGGACGACAGCGAACAGAAGATCGACGTGCGCGAAGGCATCGTGCATTCCAGCATTCCAGAAGATGAACTGGCGCGCCTCAGCGACGATGTCATCATGGCGCTGAAGACGGTCTACGACCCAGAAATTCCCGCCGACATCTTCGAACTTGGGTTGATCTACAAGATCGACATCGAGGACGACCGCATGGTCAAGATCATGATGACGCTGACGGCCCCCGGCTGCCCCGTCGCCGGCGAGATGCCCGGCTGGGTGGAAAACGCCGTCGGTTCCGTCGAGGGCGTCTCGGGCGTCGAAGTCGCGATGACCTTCGATCCGCCGTGGACGCCGGACCGGATGTCGGAAGAGGCGCAGGTGGCGGTCGGCTGGTATTGATCGGTGGTTTCGACTAGCATGGTGCTGGTTGAAAAGGAGCTTTGCCAATGGGCAGCCGTGAAATCATCAGCGTGGAGCTCACGCCTGAAATGTCTGACGCGGTGAATGCTGCGGTCAGTTCGGGGCAATTCGGCTCGGCTGGCGATGTGCTTCTTGCTGCGCTTGACCAATGGCAGTCTGGCCAACTGATTTACGGCTACACGCCTGACGAAATCGACCTCTTGATCGACGAAGGCTTGGAGAGCGGCGAACCTGTTGATGGCGAAGAATCCTTTGTGCGTTTGCGCAGTCGGTTCATTCAGGAATTCGGGGATAAGCCGTAATGGCCTGTCGCCTTCATCCGAGGGCGGAAGACGATATCTACGATATCATGGTCCATATCGGCGAGGATAATCCGGCCGCCGCCTTGAAGTGGCAGGCGGATCTCTATGAGACATTTGCGATGCTGGGGGATTTTCCGGGCACGGGCGTCTTAAGGGCGACTTTGAAACGGAAACTGCGGCTCTTCCCCAAGGGGAATTACCTGATTTTCTACCAGATTGCAGCGCGGCACGTGGTGATACTTCGCGTCATCCATGCCGCCCGCGATTGGCCGAAACAGATGCGGTGAGGTCGGCCTGTTGATCGATCGCTCGCGAGCGACTACATATTTGCAATGGAAGCACCGGACCTTGAACCCGGTTGCGGAAGGAGAATGGGCCTATGGGCTTTGCAGTCATGAGCATGACCGACACCGCGGCGGCGCGGGTGAAGGCGATCGTCGAGAATTCGGGACCGGAGGCGAAGGGGATTCGCGTCGGGATCAAGAAGGGCGGCTGCGCGGGGATGGAATATACCATCGATCTCGTCACCGAACCCAACGCCAAGGACGACCTGATCGAGCGCGATGGTGCGAGCGTCTGGATCGAGCCATCGGCGGTTCTCTATCTGCTCGGCACCGAGATGGGCTTCGAGCAGACGACGCTGCGCTCCGGCTTTACCTTCACCAATCCGAACCAGACGTCCGCCTGCGGATGCGGCGAATCGGTCGAGCTGAAGCCTGCCGATCTGGCTGCCTTGGCCGCGCGCGGCGATGCGGTGGTGCCGGCGCGGTAAACAAAGCGAAGGCGGTCGCTCATTGCCGCCATTCAATCTCTGCCGGTAGTTTATATCGGCTTTGGCTCACGGGCATCTTGTCGTGAGCATTTCGTCACAGGCCGCCGGTTTCGGCGGCTTTTTTCGTTGCGGTGCGCGCCAGAGCGTTTAAGACCGCCATATGCTTCTGCTGTTTCTCACGGGCGCCGTGCTGGGTGTCATCATCACCGCGCCGCTTGGACCGATCGGCATGCTGTGCATCAACCGCACGCTGGAGCGCGGCTTCCTGGCCGGTTTTTCCTGTGGCTTCGGCACGGCGATTGGGGACGCCAGCTATGCGCTGGTGGCGGTGACGGGCATTGCCGTGTTCGCCGAGGCCATGTCGATGGCGACCTTGCCTTTGGCGATCGGCGGCGGATTGCTGTTGCTGTTTCTCGGCTGGCGCGGGCTGACGCACGATCCGGTCGAGGCGGCGGAGATCAGGGCAGGTGGGCTCTTCGCCACCACGGTCGCGACCTTTCTGCTTACCATTTCCAATCCGGCGACGATCCTTTCCTTCGGAACGCTGTTCGCCGGCTTCGGCCTGCTCGACGAGACGAGGCGCTTCAGTTCGGTTGCGATCGTCGGCGGCGTGTTTGCGGGCTCGCTGGCCTGGTGGTTCTTCTTGAGCGGCGCCGTCAGCCTGGCGCGCGATCGGTTGTCCGAGGATTTCACAACGACGGTGATGCGGGCGACGAGCTGGCTTTTGATTGTCTTCGGCATCGTGGCGCTTGGCTCGGCTGCCTATACGTTGCTTGACTGAGGGCTTTGTGGAGGAGAGGGGCTGGCGTTGTACCGTGAGGCCCCCTCATCCGACCCTTCGGGCCACCTTCTCCCCTATGGGGCGAAGGGGAGATGGAGCGAGCGGCCTGCCGAGTGTCCCTTCTCCCCAGCGGGGAGAAGATGCCGGCAGGCAGATGAGGGGGCTGTTGGCGCTGACGTTAGCCATTTTTCACCCCTCACACATGCCTCTACTCCGGCAGGCTTTACCCCCGGTTGATACGGCACTGGAACGGACGGGGCGCCAGAAGCTGCCTCGTAAATAGTTTAGTTTTATTGACACCTTCCGGCGCCCCGTTCGGCGGTCTGCAGTCGTGTCCTGGTTCCTTTACCGGGTGATCGGCATCTTTTCAGAGATATGCTCGCGGGGTTGTTCTTGTTCTTGAGGCTTTCGCTCCCCGGGCATCCCGAAGGGCCGTCTTGATCGACGCCGGGAGGGCCTCCGCGGACCTGTCGCCCGCGGCACCCCGGCGCCGTTCCGCAAAACCCTTTCGAGCTCAACGGTCGGCCAGTCGCCGTCCCTTATGTGCATAGGCGCGTGGTATCGGCGAACCGACCTGTGCACCCGCACGCCAACTCTTCGCTGGCGGGACCATTCCGCGACGCCCCTCGTTTCACCCTGCGTCAGGGGCTTCCCGAAAGCGCCGGTTCCGCCTCGCCGGTAACGCAACCGGTGTATCCGAAGACGGGACGGGGTGAGTTTCGTGCAGGCGGTGAGCGTGGGGATGAAAAAACGATTAGGACGCTGATTTCATTGAAGCGATGCGGATTTTCATCACCGTTCCGCCGATCTCGGCAGCCCTGAGCGCTAACCTCTCGATCCATAGAGCCGATGCACGCCATGCGAGAGGCTTTGTCGCCACTCTCGATAGTATTGAAACGTATTATCATACTAATTGCGCCAAAATACAGCTCAAGATGGGTGGCGTTGCTTGTCGTTCGCTCTGTTCAACTTCGCGCCAAGCACATTTCCTGTGGTTTCTTGCAGGTAAATCCGGTCATTAGAAATTAGTTCAATGTTAACTGCACAAAACGGATATCCGTGATCGATATTTCGCTCATTGGAGGCCGAATTGTTTTCGATCCGTAATGTTTTGATTGCCGTCGTTCTTGTGATTTCAGCCGGGCTGACCGCTCTGGTGACCAGCAAGCTTCTTTCGTCGCACGCCACATATTCGAATAACGGCCAAGTCGCGGCCAATGCGCAGCTCGACAAGGCGCTGTTCCAGGCACTCCTGGCCTTCCGTAGCGAACGCGGCGACAGCGCGACCGCGCTTACGCTTTCCACCGCCGACGCCGCGGGCAGCATGGAGAGCGTGCGCAAGCAACGGGCGATCGTCGATGCGGCGCTTACCGAGGTGAAGGACATCTCGGCCGACCTCAGCACGGACACATTGAAGACAGTGCTCGCCGATCTTGATGCCGGCTACGCCTCTCTGGTTTCTCTGCGTTCTTCTGTCGATGCCGAGCTGGCCAAGCCCGTCGACCAGCGCGATGCATCGCTTGCGCCACGCGTCCTTTCCTTCGGCAGCGATTTCCTCGCCAAGCTGGAGACGACGTCGGCTGCCACCGAATCCGAAATCCGGACCCTCGACAATTCGCTGATGGATCTGGTGCAGCTGCGCTACTTCGCATGGTCGGCGCGCGCTGCCGGCGGCTCGGCAACGGTTGCGGTCAACGGCGCGATCTCGGGCAACCGGGCGCTGACCGCGAAGGAAGCCCCCGAGCTTGTCGCCGGCGACGTGCGCATCGCTTTCGCGTGGGCATCGACCAAGATTCTCGCCAATCACCCCTCCGTTCCCGAGGCGATCAAGAGCGCGGTCGCGACCGCGGACACGACATACTTCTCCGGACCGTTCGCCGACAAGCGCGCCGGTATCCTTGCCGATCTGACGCACGATCGTCCTTCGACGATGGGCATCGACCAGTGGCGCACGGAAGCAACGAAAGCACTCGGCACGATCGGCGACGTCGCTTCGCTGGCGATGGACGCGCTGGCCGCCAAGGCCGAGGCGACGCGCCAGGCAGCACTTGCGACGCTCATATTCTACAGCCTGATGCTGGTTGCCACGCTTGCCGTGACGGTTGCCGCCTTCGTCATCGTCGTCTTCCGCGTCGTTCGTCCGATCGGACGCTTGACGACCGCGATGAGCGTTCTCTCCGACGGTCACACCAACATTCTGGTTCCCTACGCCGAGCGCGGCGACGAGATCGGCAACATGGCCCGCTCGGTCGAAGTGTTCCGTCTTGCCGCCATCCGCAACAAGGAGCTGGAAGCCGAGGCCGAGGTCAATCGCCAGCAGTCGGAGCGCGAGCGCATCGAAGTGCAGCGTCGTGCCGAGGAAGAGGCTGAAATCCGCCTCAACCAGGCAACCGGAGCGCTGGCCTCCGGCCTCAAGCTGCTGGCCGCTGGCGACATGACCTGCGAGCTCAACACGGCGTTCGCGCCGCAGTTCGAAGCGCTGCGCCATGACTTCAACACCTCGGTAATCCAGCTTCGCCAGGCGCTTGTCGGCGTCGGCAGCGCGGTCGACATGGTTCGCAACGGCAGCAGCGAAATCTCCGGCGCGTCCGACGATCTCGCCAAGCGCACCGAACAGCAGGCGGCCTCGCTGGAGGAAACCGCCGCCGCACTCGAGGAGATCACCTCGAACGTCGTCGCCACGTCCAAGCGGACCGGCGAGGCGCGCGACGCGGTGCGCGAAACCCGCAGCCGCGCCGAACACTCCGGCTCCGTCGTGCGCAACGCCGTGGAAGCCATGCGCCGGATCGAGGATTCCGCGCAGCAGATCAGCAAGATCATCGGCGTTATCGACGAGATCGCCTTCCAGACCAACCTCTTGGCGCTGAATGCCGGCGTCGAGGCGGCACGCGCCGGTGAAGCCGGCAAGGGTTTCGCCGTGGTTGCGCAGGAAGTGCGCGAACTGGCGCAGCGCTCGGCCAATGCGGCCAAGGAGATCAAGGGCCTGATCGGCAACTCCGCCGTCGCCGTCTCCGAGGGCGTGCGGCTGGTCAACGAAACAGGCGAGGGCCTGACGGCGATCGAGCAGCTGGTACAGCACGTCAACACGCATATGGATGCGATTGCGACGGCCGCGCAGGAGCAGTCCGTCGGTCTCGGCGAGGTCAACACCGCCGTCAACCACATGGACCAGGCAACGCAGAAGAACGCCGCGATGGTCGAGGAGATGAATGCGGCGGGCGCCGGTCTGGCGCAGGAGAGCACCAACCTCAGCACGCTGATCGGCGCCTTCCAGCTCGGCAGCCGCACCGCGCAACTGCGCGACGTCGCCCGCCGCATGCAGGAACCGGCCGCCCCGGCACGGGCAGCTGCGCCTGCGCCGACGCGGGCACCGCGTGCGGCGGCGCCTGTGTATGCCAGCCATGGCAACGCGGCTGTTGCCAACAACGAGTGGGAAGAGTTCTGAGGACGGCTTCTGAGGCTGAATGAGCGGGCGCCCGGACCTTTGGTTCGGGCGTTTTGCGTTTTGTGCGGGAGAGACGCGCGCCGTATCGGGGTTCGGTGAGGTCGGAATTCTGTAACGTTTTGTTTTCCCGGTGTAATCCCCATTCGCGACGTCATCCTCGGGCTCGTCCCGAGGATCTGCCGAGGGTTGGTCTGGACTGTACGTGCATGGATTTTGGCTCGGATGGGTGATCCATGACCGTTGCATTCCTGGAGACGTGCTTAGATCCTCGGCACAAAGGCCGAGGATGACGCCGAGCAAGAGGAAAGCTTGACCACGTCAATAGGTTACGAACGCCGTGTCCATTCTCGGCGTCATCCTTCGGCTCGTTCCTTGATCCCACTCAATGAAGAGATCGCCCATTTCGACCATAGTGCGCCGTCGCATCCCGGCAGGGCGACGGGTGGAGGTTGCCGGTTGGAACGATGCCGTGGCGCTGAAGACGATCTCATCCATATTCGACGATCTCGATCCCGGCGACGCGCTCGCCGAAGTGCTCTTCGGGCTGATCATGGCGCTGACCTGGACGGTCGGTTCGCGGCTGGTGATGCAGGAGGAGGGGCTGGATGTTCGCGGGCTGGTCATCTCCACGCTCGGATGCAATGTCGCCTGGGGCATTATCGACGCGGTATTGCGCATTCTGGGGACGACGTTCTTCAGGACCCGGCGGTTGCACCTGTTCCGGCAGGTCAGGGCGGCGCGGGACGAGGCCACGGCGCTAGCCGTGATCCGCAATGAGTTTCCGACCGAGGGCGCGGCGCTTGCCGTCGACGATGCCGATGCGGAGGCACTCTACCGGTCGCTGCTGGCGCTTACCGCCCGGTCCGAGCCGGCAAGGATTTCGTTGACAGGAAGCGATCTGCGTGCGGCGGTGGCGGTGTTCGTTCTGGTCGCGGCCACGGCCATTCCGGCGGTGATCCCGTTCTTTCTGATTGACAGTGCCGAGCGCGCGTTGAGGGTGAGCAATCTGCTGCTGATCGGGCTTCTGTTTTTCACCGGCTATGCCTGGGCGCGCTTTTCCGGCGGGCGGCCGCTTTATGCGGGTGTGACCATGACGTGCCTTGGGCTGGCGATGGTCGGCATTGCCGTGGCGCTGGGTGGCTGAGACAACGATCTAGCCGATCTCCTCAGGGATGAAGCCGCCGGTCTGGCGTTTCCAGAGGCGCGCGAAGAGGCCGTCGCCTTCGGCGAGTTCCGCCGGGCTGCCTTGTTCGACGATGCGGCCCTGATCGAGCACGACGATGCGGTCCATCATGGCGATGGTGGAGAGGCGGTGGGCGATGGCGATGACGGTCTTGCCGCGCATCACCAGGTCGAGCTTTTGCTGGATGGCGGCTTCGGATTCGGTGTCGAGCGCAGAGGTCGCTTCATCGAGGACGAGGATCGGCGCGTCCTTCAAGAGAACGCGGGCGATCGCCACGCGCTGGCGCTGGCCGCCGGAGAGCTTGATGCCGCGGTCGCCGACATAGGCGTCGTAGCCCTCGCGGCCGTCCGCGTCGCGAAGTTCGGCGATGAAGGCGTCGGCGCTCGCCGTTTCCGCCGCTTCCTCGATCTCGGCGCGCGCTGCCTCCGGCCGGCCGTAGCGGATGTTGTCGCCGACCGAGCGGTGCAGCATCGCCACGTCCTGCGCGATGACGCCGATGTTGCGGCGCAGGCTTGCCTGGGTGATGTCGCGGATGTCCTGCCCGTCGATGCGGATTGCGCCCGAGCCGATGTCGTAGAAGCGCAGGAGGAGGCTGACCAGCGTCGTCTTGCCGGCGCCGGAGAGGCCGACGAGGCCGACCTTTTCGCCGGGACGAACTGATAGCTGGAGGTTTTCGATGACAGGCCTGCCGGTCTTGTAGGCGAAACTCACGTCGTCGAAGCGGATTTCGCCTCGGGTTACGTCTAGATCGACCGCACCTTCACGGTCTGTGATGGTGGGTGGCGTCGTCATGACCGGCATGGCGTCCTTGATCGTGCCGATCGCCTGGAAGATCTGCTGGCCCATCTGCAGGAAGGTGAAGGTGTGGCCGGAGAGGCGGTGGAGCACATAGATGGCGCCGACGAACTCGCCGATCGTCAGGAACTGATGCACGAGACCGGTGAAGCCGATCGAGACCATCGCCAGCCAGAGCAGCATGTTCAGCGCCACGACGATGAGCTCGGAGGTGCGGTAGATGCGCTGCTCGCTGTGCTGGGTGCTGACCGACTTGCCGATGACGCGGCGGATCGCGCCAGCCTCGCTGTCTTCGGCGGCGAACTGCTTGATCATCTGCATGTTGGTGTAGAGATCGGTGATGGCGCCGGCGACAAGACTGCGCTGCTTGGCGGTGCGGCGCGAGCGCTCGGTGAAGACGGGCGCCATCTTGACCGCCAGCGCGACGTTGAGCGCCATCCAGATGGCGGCGGGCAGCGCGAGCTGCCAGGAGAGTGCGCTGAGCAACACCACGGAGCCGACCATCTGAAGCAAGAAACGCGGGATCGACTGGAATGCGGCGATGATCTGCTGCTGCACGGCCGACGACACCTGCTGCAGCCGCGAGGCGACCTGGCCGGCGTAGAGATCGTGGAAAAAGGCGAGATCCTGCCGCTCCACCGCCTTGTGTCCCTGCCACTGGATGGCGGCGGGCATGCCGACGCCGAGCGTGTGCGAGGTCAGCGTGTTGACCAGAAAGGAGGCGATCGGCATGGCCGGGAAGATCAGCAACCCGAGGAATGTCAGGAGCGGCCATTCGTCGCGAAGGAAGGGTGCCGCGCCCTTCTGTGTGACGCCGTCGACGATGACGGAGAGGCCCCAAACCATGGTGAGGTTCATCGCCTCAATGGCCATGGATGAAACCGCCAGCGCGATCAGCACGCCTCGGAACATCATGATGAAGTGCAGGAGGACGGCGACCGGTCCCTTTGACGGCAGAGGCCGGTAGGGGATGTCGAGCGGCCGGATCAGGCGCTCGAAGGGGCGGTAGATCGCATCTGAAATCGACATCGGCTCTCGGGTCTGTTGGGGGATGACGGGCTCACTCGAACAGTCCCGGTGGTTGACATGTCTTGAGGTGGTGACTAGCGGCGGCGCACGAGGAGTTCGTAGGCGGCGAAGGCGAGCGACATCAGTGCGAAGACGCCGATTGCCAACGGGTAATTGACGGGGGCGGCGGGATCGAAAAGCTTCGGCAGGCCGATGACGGCGACGGCGGATATCAGGGCGGAAAGCGCTGTTTCCTGGGCGATCATGCGGATGACAGGCGACATGCAGTGCTCCCTCGGCTGTATGAAAAGCGGCGTGAACATGCGGACTAGGGAAGATTAGAGCAATCTCAGCGGGTATCAAGCGTTTGCGGCGTGGCGCTTGGCGCGCGCTGCGTGCATGTTTTTGCTATGGAAGCTGGCGGCGGCTTGGTAGGGCTTCTGCCTGCAATCTGTTGCGCCGCATGTCTCAATCCGCCCGAGGACAATCTGCCATGGCCATCCAGACGTCTCATTCCAAATCGACCGAAGAGGTCATCAAGATACCGGCGATCGGGCTGGCGCTCGGCGTGCGGGTCGATCCGTCCACGACGGATGGCGCGTTCTGTTTCATCGACACGGTCAACGCCCCGGGCTTCGGTCCGCCGCGCCATCGACACAAGGAGACCGAGGTCTTCCGGGTGATGGAGGGGCGGTATCTGTTCGAGGTGGATGGCGAGCAGTTCTACGCCGAGGAGGGCGATGTCGTGACCGTGCCGGGAGGTGCGGCGCATGCCTTCGTCAATGTCACCGATCGGCCGGCGCGGCAGTATATCCTGATTGCGCCCGGGCTTGATGCGCGGGCCTTCTTCCTCGGGCTTGCCGATGTCATGCGCGATGGGCGGCCGGATACGGCGGCGCTCAATGTCTTCGCCAAGACGTGGGACGTGGAGTTTCTGGGGCCGCCGCTGACGGTGCCGACTGAGTAACAGCCTAGCTGCTCAGTCCTTCTTGATATCGATGCCTGCCTCGATGGCGGCGGCGATGAAGGCCTTGCGGGCATCCTCGTTGCTGCGCTTGCCCTTGATGACGTCGGCGCAGACGAGAAGCGCCTTGTCGAGCGCGGGGCCGTCTTCCGTTGGCCAGTCCTCGATCATCGCCCATGAAGCGGCCTGGGTGGTCGCGATGGTGACGTACTGGCCGGGTTCTTCGAGCGCCAGCGTGACGGGCTGCGGCCAGGGCTGCTGGGTGAGATCGCCTTCGGATTTTGCCATGAGACCGGTCGCCTGTTGTCTGTTGTCGCGTGGCGGCCTGCTTAAAGCGGCGGGCGGGTGTGGGCAAGCGGAAAGACGCGGGATGCCAGCCATTGGCCGATGATGGCGGGTTCGTCGTCGTGGAGATGGTGATCAGTGGGTGACGAATGGCTGGTGACGTCGGCACCTGCGGCCTGGAACTGGCTGGCGATACGGGTGGCGTCCTCAGGGGAGCGGCGGTCGTCGCGATCGCCGGAGAGGATGAGGACGGGCTTGGCTGGCATCGACGGGATGATCGCGTCGGGATCGAGCGAGAGCGGGCGGACGAGGATGGCGCCGGCCGCAATATCGGGATCGCGGATCATGAGGGAGGCGGCGATGATGGCGCCGTTGGAGAAGCCGAAGAGGATCGGTGGGCGCGCGATCAGGCCGGTCTCAATGGCTGCTTGGAGGAAGGTGCGGAGGCGCCCGGTCTGGAGCGCGAGGTCGCTTTGGTCGAGCGTGCGGTCGGGGTTGCGGCGGAAGAAGGCGTAACCGCTCTCCCATGGGATGGGGCCGCGCAGCGACAGGTATGGCCAGCCGGGTGCGGCGGTTTCCGCCAGCGGCGGGAGTTCGGTCTCGTCGCGGCTGCTGCCGTGCAGGAGGAGGAGCGGTGGGCCGGCGTCGGCGGTTGAGGTTGCGCGGTAGTGGAAGCCTTTGAGGTCGGGCATTGGGGTGTTGGCTTCCTGTTGTCGGTTGGGTTTTTGGTCCACGATCGTTGCGAGTGTGGTTGACCCTTCGTCTGACGTTTCCCGGACGTTAGGATCCCCACGGCGTCATCCTCGGCCTCGTGCCGAGGATCTAAGCACGTTGCTCGGAATGCAAGGGTGCGGATAAATTGGCGCGGGTGCCAGCGGTGGTTTTGTCCATGACCGTAACGGTTTTGATGGACGTTGGCAGATCCTCGGGACAAGCCCGAGGATGACGGTCGAGCGAGGATTGTGGCGCTCGATCAATGGGTTGGCGATGATGGGTATCACGCTCCTCGTCCGTCAGTCCTCGACCCGACCAACCATCCCCCAAACACCAAAACGCCCGGACAAAGCCGGGCGTTTCGATGTCGTATCCTTACTCGGCCGCTTCGGCGTAGGATTCCAGCGGCGGGCAGGTGCAGATCAGGTTGCGGTCGCCGAAGACGTTGTCGACGCGGTTGACCGGGGACCAGTACTTGTCCACGCGGAAGGCGCCGGGGGGGAAGCAGGCCTGTTCGCGCGAATAGGGGCGATCCCATTCGCCGACGAGGTCTTCGACCGTGTGTGGGGCGTTCTTCAGCGGGTTGTTGGCCTTGTCGGAGCGGCCTTCCTCGATGTCGCGGGCTTCCTGGCGGATCGCCAGCATGGCCTCGCAGAAGCGGTCGAGTTCGGCCTTGGTTTCCGATTCCGTCGGCTCGATCATCAACGTGCCGGCAACCGGCCAGCTCATGGTGGGCGCATGGAAGCCGCAGTCGATCAGGCGCTTGGCGACGTCGTCGACGGTCACGCCTGCGCTGTCGACCAGCGGACGTGTGTCGATGATGCACTCATGCGCCACGCGTCCGGCCTCGGACTTGTAGAGCACGTCGTAGGCGCCCTTCAGCCGGGCGGCGATGTAGTTGGCGTTGAGGATCGCCACCTTGGTCGCCTGCGTCAGCCCTTCGCCGCCCATCATCAGGCAGTAGCTCCAGGAGATCGGCAGGATGGAGGCCGAGCCGAAGGCTGCTGCCGACACAGCACCCGAACGACCGTCGGTTTCCGGATGGCCGGGAAGATGCGGCGCCAGATGCGACTTCACGCCGATCGGGCCCATGCCGGGACCGCCGCCGCCATGCGGGATGCAGAAGGTCTTGTGCAGGTTGAGGTGGCTGACGTCGGAGCCGATGTCACCAGGGCGGGACAGGCCGACCATGGCGTTCATGTTGGCGCCGTCGAGGTAGACCTGGCCGCCGTGCTTGTGCACGAGATCGCAGATCTCCTTCACCGTTTCCTCGAACACGCCGTGCGTCGAGGGGTAGGTGATCATGCAGCAGGAGAGGTTCTCCGAATACTGCTCGGCCTTGGCGCGGAAGTCGTCGAGGTCGATGTCGCCGTTTTCGCGAACCTTGACGACCACGACCTTCATGCCGACCATCTGGGCGGATGCCGGGTTGGTGCCGTGCGCGGACGTCGGGATGAGGCAGACGTCGCGGTGGCCGTTGCCGTTGGCGATGTGGTAGTTGCGGATCGTGAGCAGGCCCGCATATTCGCCCTGCGCGCCGGAGTTCGGCTGCATGGAAAAGGCGTCGTAGCCGGTGACGGCGCAGAGCTTTTCGGTCAGGTCGTCGATCATCTCGCGATAGCCGAGCGCCTGGTCAGCCGGCACGAAGGGATGGATATCCGAAAACTCGGGCCAGGTGATCGGCAGCATTTCCGCCGTGGCGTTGAGCTTCATCGTGCAGGAGCCGAGCGGGATCATCGAACGGTCGAGCGCCAGATCGCGGTCCGACAGACGACGGATGTAACGCGTCATCTCGCTTTCGGCGCGGTTCATGTGGAAGATCGGATGCGTCAGGTACTCGCTGGTACGCGCGAGGCCCTTGGGCAGGCGATAGCTCGGCTCGAAATCGGCAACGGCGAAGTTGCCGCCGAAGGCGCGCCAGACGGCTTCCAGCGTCGCCGGGCGGGTGCGCTCGTCGAGGCTCATGCCGATCTTGGTGGCGCCGACCTTGCGCAGGTTGACGCCTTCTGCGACCGCCGCGCGCAGGATGACGCCCTGCATGTGGCCGACATCGACGGTGATGGTGTCGAAGAAGGTTTCAGGCTCGATGGTGTAGCCGAGCTTCTCCAAACCCTTGGCCATCAGCACGGCCTTCTGGTGGACCTGCTGGGCGATCGCCTTGATGCCCTTGGGACCATGGAAGACGGCGTACATCGAGGCCATGACGGCGAGCAGAACCTGCGCGGTGCAGATGTTCGACGTCGCCTTTTCGCGGCGGATGTGCTGTTCGCGGGTCTGCAGCGACAGGCGGTAGGCGCGATTGCCGCGGGCATCGACCGAGACGCCGACGAGACGGCCGGGCATGGAGCGCTTGTGGGCGTCCTTGACCGACATGTAGGCCGCGTGCGGGCCACCATAGCCGACGGGAACGCCAAAGCGCTGCGACGAGCCGATGGCGATGTCGGCACCCATTTCGCCAGGCGACTTCAGAAGCGTCAGCGCCAGGATGTCGGCGGCGACGATGGCGATGGCGCCGGTCTGGTGCAGGCGCGAGATCAGGCCGGTGAAATCATGCACATGGCCGTGCGTGCCCGGATACTGGAAGATGGCGCCGAAGACGTCGACAGGGTCGAGATCGGTGAAGGGGTTGCCGATGACGACGCTCCAGCCGAGCGGCTCGGCGCGGGTCTTGATCAGCTCGATCGTCTGCGGATGGCAGGCGGCGTCGACAAAGAAGGCCTTGGCCTTCGACTTGGAGACGCGCTCGGCCATGGCCATGCCTTCGGCAGCGGCCGTCGCTTCGTCGAGCAGCGAGGCGTTGGCGACGTCGAGGCCGGTCAGGTCGCAGATCATCGTCTGGTAATTCAGGAGCGCCTCGAGGCGGCCCTGGGAGATTTCCGGTTGGTAGGGCGTGTAGGCCGTGTACCAGGCGGGGTTTTCCAGGATGTTGCGCTGGATGACCGGCGGCGTGATCGTGCCGTAATAGCCCTGGCCGATCAGCGAGGTCAGAACCTTGTTCTTGTTGGCGGTTTCGCGCAGCTTGTCGAGCGCCTCGCGCTCCGTCATCGGCGCGCCCCAGAGGAGCGGCGCCTTCTGGCGGATGGAGGGCGGCACGGTCGCGTCGATCAGCCCGTCGAGGCTGTTGTAGCCGATGACCTTCAACATATCGGTCATTTCGGCCGGCGAGGGGCCGATGTGACGACGATTGGCGAAGTCGTAGGGCTGGTAGTCGGTAAACTGGAATTCCGTCGGCGTCGTCATTACGCGGTGAGCTCCTTGTAGGCCGCTTCGTCGAGCAGGCCGTCGGCATCGGCGGCGTTGGCGAGCTTCAGCTTGAAGAACCAGCCGGCGCCCTGCGGGTCGGAATTGACCAGCGACGGATCGGCGACGATGGCAGGGTTCACTTCGGTGATCTCGCCTTCCAGCGGGCAGTAGACATCCGATGCGGCCTTGACGGATTCGACGGTGGCCGCGTTGTCGTTCTTGCCGAAGGTGGCGCCGACTTCAGGCAGTTCCACGAACACCAGATCGCCGAGCTGCTCGACGGCATAGGTGGTGATGCCGACGGTGGCGACACCGGCTTCGATCTGCAGCCATTCATGTTCTTCGGTGAATTTCAGCATGGGATGGTCCTCTCTGGGGAATGGGGTGTTTGGGTGGTGTAGGTACTGAAGGCTGTGCCTGGCGATACCCCCCTCTGTCCTGCCGGACATCTCCCCCACAAGGGGGGAGATCGGCGAGTGGGGAGGGCAGCGCCAAACAATGAAGGTAGAGCGAGCGGATGCGCCCAGCCAATCTCCCCACCTGTGGGGGAGATGTCCGGCAGGACAGAGGGGGTACCCCACGCGCAACGCTAACAGCACCCCCTCGCTCCACGCTCACCGTTTGGCGACACGTCCGCCGCTGGTCGATCTCCCCCCTTGTGGGGGAGATGCCCGGCAGGGCAGAGGGGGGTATCCCGCGCACATCGCCAGCGACGGCGGCCTGCGAACAGTGCGCCCGAACAGGCAGTGCAACGATATGGATCGCCGCCGCGCTCATGGTCTTATCGCTTGTAGGTCGGCGTGACGAAGGGAAGTGCGGCGACTGTCACCGGCAGGTACTTGCCGCGAACCTCGGCGTAGACGACCGTTCCGACGTTGGCAGACGCGACCGGCACGTAGCCCATGGCGACAGGGCCTTCGGCGCTCGGGCCGAAGCCGCCTGACGTGGCTTCGCCGATCTCGGTCTTGCCTTCCTGGTCGGCATAGAGCTTGGCGTGGCCGCGCACCGGCGCCTTGCCGTCGGGTTTCAGGCCGACGCGGCGGCGGGTGGCGCCGTGGTCGAGTTCGGAGAGGATACGCTCAGCGCCTGGGAAGCCGCCGGCGCGGGCGCCGCCGGTCTTGCGGGCCTTCTGGATGGCCCAGACGAGGGCTGCCTCGACGGGGGTCGTGGTGGTGTCGATGTCGTTGCCGTAGAGGCAGAGGCCGGCTTCAAGGCGCAGGCTGTCGCGGGCGCCGAGGCCGATCGGCTCGACGTCGGGATGCTCAAGCAACCGCTTGGTGACATCGACGGCCATGTCCGAGGGGATCGAGATCTCGTAGCCGTCCTCGCCGCTGTAGCCGGAGCGCGAGACGAGACAGGAGACGTCGTGCAGGCGGCAGTGGCGCACGTCCATGAACTTCATGGCGGCGACATCGGCCCAGAGTTCGGCCAGGGCCTCGACGGCGCGCGGACCCTGCAGCGCGATAAGCGCGCGGTCGAGCACGGTGATGTCACAGGTGTCGGAGAGGTGCTTCTTGAGATGCGCGACGTCGGCATCCTTGCAGGCGGCGTTGACGACGACGAAGAGGTGGTCGTCGAGATGGGTGATCATCAGGTCGTCGAGGATGCCGCCATTGTCGTCGGTGAAGAAACCGTAGCGCTGGCGTCCCTCGGCCAGCCCGAGGATATCGACGGGAACGAGGCTTTCGAGCGCGAGCGCGACATCTTCATACTTGCCCGACTTCGCCTTGATGACGACCTGGCCCATGTGGGAGACATCGAAGAGACCGGCGGCTGCGCGGGTCTGCAGATGTTCCTTCATGACGCCGGCCGGATATTGCACCGGCATGTCATAGCCCGCAAACGGTACCATGCGGGCGCCGAGCGACAGATGCAGGTCATGCAGCGGGGTTTTCTTCAGGGCAGCAGTATCGTCCAAGGACGCCTCCGGTGTTTGCGCGTGGGTTCCATGCGCGGGCTCAATATTCGGGCGCGGTTGCGCCTTGTTTCGAGCCCCCTCTGTCTGTTTGCCTGAGATTGTTATCCCTTCGGCGCGCGTTTCGAGAACGCGTCTCTCCAGAGTTCCGTCTGCCCCTTGCTGGTCCTTTTGCCTGAGAGTTTCCGGGGCGGTTGCTCCTTCGGCACCGGCTGCGACGAGCCGGCTTCTCCCAACAAGGTTGAGCGCAATTATCTGGCGATGGCGGTGCTTGGCAAGGGGGAATGTCGCCGGCAAGCAATTTTTTGTCGCGGGCTTCTTCGCCGGTCGAATTTCGGATTGAACGAGACGGGTGGTCTCAGTCTTCTTCGTAAAGCTTGAGAGCCTGCTGCAGGGCGGCCTGCGGCTGGCGCTGGCCCATGGTCATCAGGTCGAGCGCGACTTCGGTGGAGTTGATAACGGCGGCGGATTCATCGGTATCCTGGCCGGCATCGGTCCGGCGCTTGATGTCGGCCACCTTGCGGGCATCCTTGGCGGCGGTGCTGGCGGAGACGCGCGGGGGAATGCGCAGCGCTTCAAACGCCGCGGCCGCCGTACTTGCCGAAATGGAACCAACCAGAACTGTCATGTGACAGATTTAGGACGGCGGACCTTCCCGCGCCGCTAAGAACATCGCTAAAATATTACCTTTTGTGATGGTTCTTGCGCCGGATTTGAGTTTTTACGCTATAGTGCAAATGTAGTGCGCCTCTATATCTGTCTCATTGCCTCGTTACTTCTTGCATTACTCAACAACAGAATAGTGCCGGTCCTTCAAAGGAGGAGTTCAGATGCGCCGTTTTCACTCTCTTGCCTTGGCGGGAGCGCTTGTCGTCACCGCCTTCATGGCCACGGCCTGCACCACGACGGAACAGAGCCGCGATGCCAGCATGCCGCTAAATTCGGCCTGCGCCTACGGCTTCAACAACGACCGGCCGTGCAGCTATTGAGGGTGAACTGGCCACCCGCTATTCGATATAGAGGTCTACCAAGGCGTTGCGCCTCTCCTTGTCGATGACGACGAACAGGTGGCCTCCGGCGGGTCCAAACTGATCGTCATCGGCGCGATAGATGTCGTTCGCCTTGAATGGTGTGAATTCGGAGCGGAGGTCGTTGTCGATATAGTCCACGCTCCGAGAACTGCGGCGGGCCTTTTCAACGGAGAAACGCCAGCCGGCCAGCATCGAAGCCATGTCGTCAGGCTCAATCTCGAAGCCGCACGTTACCAGAGCGTCCGTTATGACGAATGGTCCTGTGCACTTGATATTCTTCGCCGATACCGGGAGTTCCTTGATCTTGAGCATCGAACGAAGTTGCCCGGGCGCTTCATCATAGAGTGCCATCGCGGTGATCGAGACGATCACAAGCACCATCCACGCCGACGCTGCGTACAGCCATTTTCGTCGTGTTGCCAATCGTGGTTCCTCGAGGCTGGGTGATCAGGGTTATGCAATCATACGTTGCTACTTCCGTGTCATCGGTCAATGGCGGAATTGCGGCTATTGTGAATGGTTGGTGGAGAATGCGGGCAGGTGAACGATAGTGGTCAATTGGCAACGCATCCAGCCTGCGCTACAGAAGCTGTATGATCCAGGCTCTTCTCGTCGCCGTCGGCGGCGCCATCGGTTCCGTGCTTCGCTATTTTGTCGGCCAGTGGTCGTTGCGGCTGATGGGCCCGAACTTTCCGTGGGGGACGCTTGTCGTCAATGTTGTCGGTTGTTTCGTCATCGGTGTTTTCGCAGAGCTGATCGCGCGGCGTTTCAATGCGTCGAACGAATTGCGGCTTTTGCTGATTACCGGGTTTCTCGGTGGCTTTACGACGTTCTCCGCCTTTTCGTTGGATGCCATCTCGCTGATCGAGCGCGGAGCGATGGCGTCGGCGGCGGTCTATATGGTGGCGAGCGTGGGGCTGTCGATGGCGGCGGTTTTTGCCGGGCTTGCGATCATGCGGGCGTTGATCTGAGAGGGGGATCTGACGTCCTCTGAGATTCAGGTTTCCGTTTTTGCGTAAAATGCTCTAAAGCCAGCGGCAAAGGCCGCGCCTGGTGCCGGCAACTCTTTCCGAAAGTACAGACATGGCTGGCATTGAACATATTACCGTCGAAGCCGACGAGGCGGGCATGCGCCTCGATCGTTGGTTCAAGATCCACTATCCCGGCCTCGGATTCGGTCCGCTGCAGAAGCTGATGCGCTCCGGCCAGGTGCGTGTCGATGGCGGTCGCGTGAAGACCGATGCGCGCGTGCAGCCGGGGCAGGTGGTGCGCGTGCCGCCGCTTGATGTCGATGCCAAGAAGGCCGGGCCGATCGCCAGCCATGATCTGAAGCACGGCGGCGACTACGAGCTGCTGCAGCGCATGGTGCTGCATGAGGACGACAAGGTGATCGTGCTCAACAAGCCGGCCGGCCTTGCCGTGCAGGGCGGGTCCGGTGTGACGCGCAACATCGACAAGATGCTGGAGGCCTGGACGAGCCCGAAGGGCGAGAAGCCGCGCCTCGTGCACCGTCTCGACCGCGACACCTCGGGCGTGCTCGTCATCGCCCGCACGCGCGGTGCCGCGCAGAAGCTGACGGCGGCGTTTCGCGAGCGCGATACCAAGAAGACCTACTGGTCGTTGGTGAAGGGCGTGCCGCGCAAGCACGAGGATAAGATCTCGACCTGGCTGGTGAAGGAACAGACGCCTGACGGAGACCGGATGCGGGTCTGCAAGCATGGCGAGGAGGGCGCCGATCACGCGATCTCCTATTACAAGGTGCGCGAGACGGCGGCGCAGAACCTCGCCTGGCTGGAAATGGAGCCCTATACCGGCCGTACGCACCAGCTGCGCGTCCACGCGCTGCATATCGGCCATCCGATTATCGGCGACCCCAAATATTTCGACGACGACCACAACTGGGATTTCCCCGGCGGTATCCAGAAGCGGCTGCACCTGCACGCCCGCAAGATCGACATTCCGCATCCGAATGGCGGGCGCCTGCGGGTGACCGCGCCGCTGCCGCCGCACATGGTCCAGACCTGGAACCTGCTCGGCCTCGACCTGGCTGAGGCGGATCGGGAAGACTTTGAATGAAACTGGCATTGTTCGATTGCGACGGAACGCTTGTGGATAGCGCCGCGCTGATCCATGAGGTGATGGCGCGCACCTTCGTGCATTTCGGTCATGACCGGCCTGATATCTCGCAGACCAAGGCGATCATCGGGCTGACGCTCGACATCGCAATCGCCCGCATGCAGGGCAAGCCGCATGTGGACGACGAGGCGGTGGCGATGACGGCGCATTACAAGGCGATCTACGCCGATGTGCGCGCCGAAGCCGGCGTCGACGTGCCGCTGTTTGATGGCATCAGTGAGCTGATCCGCACGCTGGCGGAAAAGGACGAGGTGCTGATCGGCGCCGTCACCGGCAAGTCGCGTCGCGGGCTGGTGCATGTTCTGGAGACGCACGGATTTTCCCGCGATTTTATCGTGTCGCGCACAGCAGACGATTGTCCGTCGAAGCCGCATCCGGCCATGGTGACGGAATGCTGCAATGAAACGGGGATGAATGCCGCCGATACCATTGTCATCGGTGACGCGATTTACGATATGCAGATGGCAAAGGCGGCGGGCGCCACGGCGATCGGCGTGTCCTGGGGTTACGCCAGCGTCGACGATCTGATTGCGGCCGGCGCCGATACCATCGCCTACCATCCGGCCGATATACTGAAGCATTTTTCCTGAGGTGAGCCATGCGTGATCTGTTGAACGACCTGTCCGAGGGGCTGAGCCATCCCGATCCGATCCGCCGCGCGCAGATCCAGATGAAGAAGCCGCTGCCGAAGCGTTTCTACAAGGACGTCTCGATAAGCGAGGCCCAAGGGACCGAAGCCGGCTTCGTCGTGGAACTCGACGGCAAGGCCGTGCGCACGCCGGCCCGCAATCTCCTGGCGGCTCCGACGCGCAAGCTTGCCGAGCTGATGGCCGACGAGTGGAAGGCGCAGGGCGACGAGATCGATCCGGGCTCCATGCCGTTGACCAAGCTGATCAATACCGCGATCGATGGTGTTGCAACTGACACGCAGGCGGTGTTCGAAGACATTCTGCGCTTTTCCGGTACCGACATGCTCTGCTACCGCGCCGAAGGGCCGGAAGAACTGGTGGCGCGGCAGACCAAGCTCTGGGATCCGGTGCTCGACTGGGCGTCGAACGCGCTCGGCGCGCGCTTCATTCTCGCCGAGGGCATCGTGCATCAGCAGCAGCCGCAGAGCGCGATTGCGGCATTTTCGGCGGGACTGCGCAAGCACGACAATGCGATCGCGCTCGCCGTGCTGCACACGATCACGACGCTGACGGGATCGGCGCTTCTGGCGCTGGCTTTTGCCGAAGGCGAGCTCGACGAAAACGAGGTTTGGTCGCTGGCACATCTCGAAGAAGACTGGACGATCGAGCACTGGGGCAGCGACGAAGAGGCGGAAGAACGCCGCGCGCTGCGTTTCATCGATTTTCTGGCCGCGACGCGCGCTTTTTTGGCACTGAAGGGCTGAAATAGATTGCCATGACCGTCTTTATGGCGAAGATCGCGACTCTTAGTGGGGTGGATGCGGTTTTTCGTCATGAATGCGTTTCAGTCGGTCATTTCCAAAGTTTTACTATCGTTTTTTGCGCTCGTTTCGGCTTTGGCGCTGTTTTCCTGCGGCTCGCTGATGCCGAAGGAGCCGCCGGGGCCGATCTATGACGTGCGCAGCGCTGTGGTCCTGTCCGGACCGAAGGTGCCGCCGGCCGTGCTTGCGGGTGTGGGCGATCGCGTCAACAAGGCGATCAACGCCACCGTTCGCACCGAGGTCTATCCGCGCGTCGTGCTCACCATCCGCGTCGTCTCCGTCACGACGGGGCAGGGCTACGACAAGAGCCAGAGCTCGGCGAAGATAACGGTCGACGCGGCCTCGGTCGAAGACGGCACCGTGATCGCCGTGTCGACGTTCGACGTGCTCAGCCGCTCGAACCTTTCCGATGCATCCGAAGAAATTCTTGCTGAAAACATCGCAGCGCGTATCCGGTCGATCTTCACGCTCAGCCCGGGCTCGGAATAAGCGCGCCGCAACGGGAGGACGCCTTGAAGGAAATTCTCGAAGAGCTCGAACGTCGCCGTGACATCGCTCGCAAGGGCGGCGGCGACACACGCATCGAGGCGCAACACAAGCGCGGCAAGCTGACCGCGCGCGAACGTATCGACCTCATTCTCGACGAGGGTTCCTTCGAGGAGTTCGGCATGTTCGTCGAACACCGCTCCAACGATTTCGGCATGGAGAAGAGCCGGATCGCCGGCGACGGCGTGGTGACTGGCTGGGGCACTGTCAACGGCCGCACGGTCTTCGTCTTCGCCAAGGATTTTACCGTCTTCGGCGGCTCGCTGTCGGAGGCGCATGCCGAGAAGATCATCAAGGTCCAGGACATGGCGCTGAAGAACCGCGCGCCGATCATCGGGATCTATGACGCGGGCGGCGCGCGCATCCAGGAAGGCGTGGCAGCGCTCGGCGGCTATGCCGAGGTGTTCCAGCGCAATGTGCTCGCCTCGGGCGTCATTCCGCAGATTTCCGTCATCATGGGGCCTTGCGCCGGGGGCGACGTCTATTCGCCCGCGATGACCGATTTCATCTTCATGGTGCGCGACACCTCCTACATGTTCGTGACCGGCCCTGACGTCGTCAAGACCGTGACCAACGAGACGGTGACGGCGGAAGAGCTCGGCGGCGCCTCGGTGCACACGACGAAATCCTCGATCGCCGACGGCGCCTATGACAACGATGTCGAGGCACTGCTGCAGGTGCGCCGGTTGATCGATCTCCTGCCGCAATCGAACACATCGCCGGTGCCGGAGATCGAATGTTACCAGTCGGTGACCGATGCGGATGCGTCGCTGGACACGCTGGTGCCTGTTAATGCCAACAAGCCTTACGACATCAAGGAACTGATCCTGAAGACGGCGGACGAGGGGGATTTCTTCGAGATCCAGGCGAGTTTCGCCAGGAACATCGTCTGCGGCTTCGGGCGGATCGAGGGTTCGACGGTCGGCTTCGTCGCCAATCAGCCGATGGTGCTGGCCGGCGTGCTCGACAGCGATGCCTCACGCAAGGCCGCCCGCTTCGTGCGCTTCTGCGACTGCTTCAACATCCCGATCGTCACCTTCGTCGACGTGCCGGGCTTCCTGCCCGGGACGGCGCAGGAGTACGGCGGGCTGATCAAGCACGGGGCGAAGCTGCTCTTCGCCTATGCCGAGGCGACGGTGCCGAAGCTCACGGTGATCACCCGCAAGGCGTTCGGCGGGGCTTACGATGTCATGGCCTCGAAGCATCTGCGAGGAGATCTCAACTATGCCTGGCCGACGGCGCAGATCGCGGTGATGGGCGCCAAGGGCGCGGTCGAGATCATCTTCCGCAAGGACATTTCAGATCCCGAAAAGATCGCCGAACATACCAGGATGTACGAGGAGCGGTTCCTGTCACCGTTCGTGGCGGCCGAGCGCGGCTATGTCGACGAGGTGGTCATGCCGCACTCGACACGGCGTCGGCTGGCGCGTGGATTAAAGATGTTGCGCAACAAGGATCTTACCAATCCCTGGAAGAAGCACGACAATATTCCCCTCTAAGGTGAATAAGTCGTGGAAAAGTGATGAAAATCAAGCGGATGTGATGAAAGGGCCGAAAATCGTGACTTCTCTGTTTTCAACCAGATCGCTAACGCTCCTCTGTCTTATGACCTAAGGAGAGTCTTTTATGCCCCGTTTCGAACGCCTCAACGCGTACCAGCCGTACGCCTTGGCCGCCCTCCGCATCATCACCGCTCTGCTCTTCATCGAGCACGGCACGATGAAGCTTTTCGCCTTCCCGATCCCGCAGGGTGCCGGCGGTCCGCTGTCGCCGCTGTTCCTGTTCGCTGCCCTGCTCGAGTTCATCGGCGGCATCGCGATCCTCGTCGGCTTCCTGACCCGTCCGGTAGCCTTCATCCTCGCCGGCCAGATGGCTGTCGCCTACTTTATGGCGCACTTCCCGAGCGGCTTTTTCCCTGCCGTAAACGGCGGCGCCGAAGCAATCCTCTACTGCTTCATCTTCCTGTTCCTGGTCTTCGCGGGTGCTGGCGCATTCGCGATCGACAAGCGCAACGCGTAATCGGCTCGTTTGCCGAGACGACAATTCAGATGCGCCGGGGACGAGCGCATCGACCGATCGGCCGCTTCGGGGGCCGATCGTGTTTCAGGAGCCTTATCAGCCGAGACGTTCGGCGTGCCACTTCAGGTGATCGTCCATGAAGGTTGAGATGAAGTAGTAGGAGTGGTCGTAGCGCTCGTGCATGCGTAGCGTCAGCTTGATGTCGGTGTCCTTGATCGCCTCTTCGAACAGCCAGGGGCGCAGGCCGTTTTCCAGGAAGCCGTCGGCCTTGCCCTGGTCGATCAGGAATTCCGGGAAGCGCGCGCCATCCTTGACCAAGGCGCAGGCATCGTACTGACGCCATGTGGCGCGGTCGGCGCCGAGATATTTTTCGAAGGCGGGGGCGGACCAATCGGCCGTCGAGGGCTCGACGATCGGCGCGAAGGCCGAGCAGCTCTTGAAGCGGCTGGGGTTCTTCAGCGCGATGGTCATGGCGCCATGGCCGCCCATGGAATGGCCGAAAATGCCTTGGCGATCCATGTCCATGCGGAAGTGCGGGCGCACAAAGGCGGGCAGTTCCTCGGTGATGTAAGTATACATCTGGTAGTTTTCGGCCCAGGGCTTTTCGGTGGCGTCGAGATAGAAGCCGGCGCCCTTGCCCATCTGCCAGTTGGTCAGTTCATCCGGCACGTCGTTGCCGCGCGGGCTGGTATCGGGGCAGACGATGATCAGGCCAAGCTCGGCCGCCATGCGGCGATACTCGCCCTTTTCCATGACGTTGGCGTGGGTGCAGGTGAGGCCCGAGAGATACCACAGAACCGGGCAGGGCTTTTCGATCGCCTGCGGGGGCACGAAGACCGCGAAGGTCATGTCGCACTTCAGGGCCTCGGACGTATGCGTGAAAACGCCCTGCATGCCGCCGAAGGCGGTCGCCTGGGAAATGATGTTCATTCTATTCTCCTGGTGGCGGCGTGACGGCCTTGGCGCGGCGGCACAGCCGATCGAATGTTTCGAGGAAACGGGAGCGGTCCTTTGGACCGAAGGCGGCGTTGTAGCCCTTGCTTTCGCCTGTTTCGCGCAGATGCGCGCCGAGATCGCGCATGGCGGAGGCCATGCCGATATTGGTGTCGTCGAAGACGCGGCCGGTTGGGCCGGTGACGAATGCGCCCGTCGCGACGCAGCGCACCGCGAGCGGCACGTCGGCTGTGACGACGACATCGCCCGGGCCGGCATGCTCGGCGATCCAGTTGTCGGCGGCGTCGAAGGCATTGGAGACGATGACGTTGTGCACCATCGGATCGCGCGAGGGGCGCAGGCCGGAATTGGCGACGAAGGTCACTTCGATGCCGAGCCGCTCGGCGACCTTAAGGACCTCGGGCTTGACCGGGCAGGCGTCTGCGTCAACGTAGATATGGTGCATGGGTGTTTGTCGGTGTCCTGTCTGTGCGCTCGTGCGATGGCTCCCGGTTCGTTGCCTGGCGGCGAGAAGGGAGCGCGGCGCTTGGTACCAAATATTTCAATCATTTGCGAGCGGAACCAGCGCCGTCATCGTCTGATGACATCGCTGGTTCCATCGATGCTGCGCTCGACCCTTACGCCTCCTTCAGCGTGCCGGCTTTCTTCGCGGCGAAAGTCGCCAGCACATCCATCAGCGTCGGGTTCAGGCAGTCGTAAGGCGCAAGGCCGAGTTCGCCGAGACGGTTGCGAACGCCGGACATCGCGGAGGGTGGCGTGCCGCTTTCGATGATCGAGGAGACGAAGGCGGCGAAGGTGGGTTCGGGCCAGCCGGCTTCCTGGAAGCGTTCGGGATGGACGAAGGAAAGGCCCTTGAAGGCGTGGTCGCGCTCGACGGGGCCGTACATGTGGACGCCGCACTCCTTGCAGGCGTGACGCTGGATCAGCGCGTCCTTGTCGACGACGGCAAGCTTGTCGCCGTTTTCGACAACGGTGACGTTGTCTGTCGAGGCGACCGCGACAACCGAGAAGGCAGCACCCTTCGGCTTCCAGCACTTGGTGCAGCCGCAGGCGTGGTTATGGGCGACCGTGCCCTTGACCGCCACCTTGACCGGGCGGCTGGTGCAGGCGCAGACGAGCGTGCCGCCGCCGAAATTCGTCTGGCCTTTCTTGACCCCGCCATCGAGCGCGGGGTGGATCGATAACTGATATGCCATGCTCAGCTTCTCCTCCTCAGCTGCCGATGGCTCCCAAATCAGGACCGATTTGTGAAAAAGCCGCCGGCCATTTCAAAGTCGTGCCGCATTGCGTGGTGGGTGTGTCTTGGCGTGGGTCGTGGAACCTACCGCTGTTTCTTGAGGCTGCGTGCGTAAGATTCCAGGACTGCGTTCATGCGCGTCTGATAGCCTTTTCCGGAACTACGATAGAACTGCAGGACCGATTTCTTGATCCGCAGCGTAACTTGTTCCGTTCCCTCGCGTTCGACAAGCTCGGCTTTGCTCCAGAAACTGTCGTCGAGTTCAGGGATGTCGCTGGTGTCGATATCCTCATCGGCAAGGGCCGCCAGTTCTTCAGGGCTTAGTTCTTTGTCGTATCTCTGCGACATAGCGCTCCCTTTCTTTTCGTTTAGCGGGCCGGGCGGAAATAATACGCTTGATGCCGTTACGATCGGTGTGCGTCACAACGAGAAACAAAATGCCATCGACAAGGCCGATGCTGTTTTCGCGGATTTCACCGTAGTCGAACCTGTCGTCAACGGCGGTCAGAACGGGACCATCGAAAATCCGCACGGCCGTCGAGAAGCTGACGCCATGTTTTGCAATGTTTGCAGCATTCTTGGCGTCGTCCCACTCAAACATTAGATGCAATTGTAACTACGATTGCATCTACATTCAAGCGAAGGTCAGCGTGCCTGCCTGACCATGTCGACGTGCGGAATGCCGTCCTCGAGATATTCCTTGGAGGTCGGCTCGAAGCCGAGGCTGCCGTAGAAGCGGGAGAGGTGGCTTTGGGCGGAGAGGTAGATCGGGGTTTGCGGATAGCGCTCTTCGCAGACGGAAATCGCCTCGCGCATGACGGCGTCGCCGAGGCGCTTGCCGCGATGATCAGGCGAGACGACGACGCGGCCGATCTTGGCGGGTGTATCTTTGTCTTCCGGTGCGAAGATGCGGGCGGCGGCGATCAGGTCGCCGTCCTGCAGCAGGCGCAGATGCAGGGCATCCGCATCCTTGCCGTCGAGTTCCGGATAGGGGCAGTTCTGCTCGACGACGAAGACGTCGACGCGCATTTTTAACAGAGCGTACAGCTCGACGGCGGAGAGCTCATCGAGCCTCCGCGCGTCGACCGTATAGTTTGGCTGGGTGATCAATAGACCACCACGCCGCGGATCGATTCACCTTTGTGCATCAGGTCGAAGCCCTTGTTGATGTCTTCGAGCGGCATGGTGTGGGTGATCATCGGATCGATCTGGATCTTGCCTTCCATGTACCAGTCGACGATCTTCGGCACGTCGGTGCGGCCACGCGCGCCGCCGAAGGCGGTGCCCATCCAGTTGCGGCCGGTGACCAGCTGGAACGGACGGGTGGAGATTTCCTGGCCAGCGCCGGCAACGCCGATGATGACAGACTTGCCCCAGCCGCGATGCGAGGATTCCAGCGCCTGGCGCATGACCTTGGTGTTGCCGGTGCAGTCGAAGGTGTAGTCGGCGCCGCCGATGAGGTCGCCGTGGCGCTTCGTCATGTTGACCAGATAGGGCACGATGTCTTCGCCGACTTCCTTCGGGTTGACGAAGTGGGTCATGCCGAATTTTTCGCCCCATTCCTTGCGGTCAGGGTTGATGTCGACGCCGATGATCATGTCGGCGCCGGCAAGGCGCAGGCCCTGCAGTACGTTCAGACCGATGCCGCCGAGGCCGAAGACGATGGCGGTGGAGCCGATCTCGACCTTGGCGGTGTTGATGACGGCGCCGATGCCGGTCGTGACACCACAGCCGATGTAGCAGACCTTGTCGAAGGGGGCGTCTGGGTTGATCTTGGCGAGCGCGATCTCAGGCAGAACGGTGAAGTTCGCGAAGGTCGAGCAGCCCATGTAATGGTGGATCTTGTCCTTGCCGATCGAGAAGCGGCTCGTGCCGTCAGGCATGACGCCCTGGCCCTGGGTCGAGCGGATCGAGGTGCAGAGGTTGGTCTTGCGCGAGGTGCAGGAATAGCATTCGCGGCATTCCGGCGTGTAGAGCGGAATGACGTGGTCGCCCTTCTTTAGCGAGGTGACGCCGGGGCCAACGTCGACGACAACGCCAGCGCCTTCATGACCGAGGATGGCCGGGAACAGGCCTTCCGGGTCGGCGCCCGAGAGCGTGAAGTCGTCGGTGTGGCAGATGCCCGTGGCCTTCACCTCGATCAGCACTTCGCCGGCCTTGGGGCCTTCGAGCTGCACGGTCATCACTTCGAGTGGTTTTCCTGCCTGTACGGCAACGGCGGCGCGAACGTCCATGGTAGTCTCCAATATGCTGATTTGATCGGGCGGACTTTTGCACGCGTAAGGAGCGCGGCTCAAGGAAAAAGCCGCGCCGCTTCGTAAAATCCTTGTCAGATGAGCGGCTTGCGCCGGTCTCTATACCGTCTGCGTCAAAACAGGCGGTCGATGGCGGTGATGACGGCGTAGCCATGCATGGCGATGGCGGCGTAGAGGCCAAAGGAGACCAGCATGCGCTCGCCGCCGTTCATCTCCTCGAGCTTCTGCCGCGGCTTGAAGGAGCCGCCGCCGATGACGCTGACGACAGTAAAGATCAAGAGGCCAACGACGAGATAGCGGGCCGGGAGCCCGATTTCGGCGCCGACGCAGAGAATGCAGAGCGTGACCAGAAAGCTCGCCAGGATCTGCGAGCGCTTGGTTCTGAATATCTGCCGCAGGACCTGTCCACCGTCAAAGCGCTGCATCGGCAAAAGGTTCAGCAGGTTGAAGGCGCCGAGAATGAGGAGGAAGACGAGGATGGGTGCGTCCGCGGCGGCGGGAAGGATGCCGTGATCGGCGAAGCTGTGGCCGAGCACTAGGATCGGTACCAGGAAAGCCGACATGCCCGAACCCATCAGCGCGCAAGTCGCGACCTCGAACAGCGACCGGTAGGGCCGGCTGCCAATGGCGATGCCGCCGAGGAAGGGAATGAAGACCATGCGCACCGAGGTGTGGCCGAACATGCGGTAAGCGGCCATGTGGCCGAGTTCGTGCAGGGCGATCACGACAGTGAGGAAGGTCGAGATCATCAGGCCGCGCTGCGTGAGGCCGAGGAAGGGCCATAAAAGCAATGTCGACAGGATGGCGAGCGCGACCTGCACGAGCGGGTGCTCGAAATAGCCCTGCGGCTGCGAGGTTCCTGTCTTCAGCCAGCCATCAAGCGCCCGCATTTCGCGGCGGAGTGCAACGTAGCGAAAGATCAGGAAGGCGAGGCCGCGATAGCGATCCGTCTGGTCGACTTCCAAGACGGCGCCGCCATCGACGGTGGGCCGGATGATGCGGCGCTCGCGATAATCCTTCCAGAAGGATGCGTCGAGCGTGCTGTCATCGACGATAGATGATTGAAAGCCTTGGGCATTCGGGGAAAGCGCCAACAGTGGTTCGATCGCGAGCAGGCGGCGAGTGGGGGCGTCGTTCCTGTCCCGGTAGCGGTAGGTCTGCTCGACGACATTGCCGCCCGCCTCCATCTGTCGGCTCGATATCACCTGATGGTGCCAACTTGCGTTCGAACCCATCGGGTTCATGGCGTTCCAGAGGGTTTCCGGCGTGCAATCGAAGGAGCGGCTGACATGCAGCGTTCTCAGCCCCAGGGGCATTCGCATCAGGAGCCACAGCATGCCGAGATTGATAAACAGCAGCAGCAGCGCGGATTGCATGACACTCATCATTCACTCCATCCGGCAGGGATCCGGATGGGTTAAAGACTAGCGGCGACGCGTTAACAAATGCGGAGCGGAACGTGACGGCAGGGTGTGCCGGAACGGGTCAAGCGAACTCCATGATGACGGCGTCCACCGCCAGGCTTTCGCCGGGCTTGGCGTTGATGACGCCGACCACCAGATCGCGCTCGGCGCGCAGCACGTTCTCCATCTTCATGGCTTCGACGACGGCAAGCGTCTCGCCGGCTTTCACTTCCTGTCCCTCGGTAACGGCGATCGAGACGACCAGCCCCGGCATCGGGCAGAGCAGGAGCTTGGAAGTGTCCGGCGGCAGCTTGACTGGCATCAGGCGGTCGAGTTCGGCGTGACGCGGCGTCAGCACCTTGGATTTCACCGACAGGCCCTGCCAATCGAGCCGGACGCCGTTGAGGATCGGGCGGAGCTGCGCCGTGACCGGCTGCTTGCCGACCTCGCCGCGCCAGACCGGCTCGCCCGGTCTCCAGTCGGTGACGACGCTCAAAGTTTGCCCGGCGATATCCATTTCCATCTCGAAGGGAACGGTCACGAGGCCGTCGAGCAGGCGCACGTCGATATAGTCGTCGCCGAGCCTGACGCACCAGTGATCGCGCAGCGGATAAGTGGCGCTGCGCAGCCGGTCGGCGAAGGTCTCGCGGCGATTGGCTTCGATCAGCGAGGCGGAAAGAGCGATGGCGGCAAGTGTGGCGCGTTGGCTCTCATCGGGCATCACCGGCGCGAAGCCGTCGGGATATTCCTCGGCGATGAAGCCGGTCGACAAGCGGCCTTCGCGCCAGCGCGGGTGCTTCATCAGGGCGGAGAGGAACGGGACATTGTGCTCGATGCCATCGACCACGAAGCCATCGAGCGCCTCGCCCATGGCCTCGACGGCCTCAGCGCGGGTCGGTGCCCAGGTGCAAAGCTTGGCGATCATCGGGTCGTAGTACATCGAGATCTCGGCGGCTTCGAAGACGCCGGTGTCGTTGCGGACGACCGCGTTGCCCGCCTTGCCTTCCCGCGGTGGGCGGTAGCGCGTCAGGCGGCCGATCGAGGGCAGGAAGTTGCGGTAGGGATCCTCGGCATAGATGCGGCTTTCGACGGCCCAGCCATTGAGCTTGATGTCTTCCTGCGCGAAGGGGAGTTTCTCACCCGCAGCGACGCGGATCATCTGCTCGACGAGATCGATGCCGGTGACGAGTTCGGTGACGGGGTGTTCGACCTGCAGGCGGGTGTTCATTTCGAGGAAGTAGAAATTGCGGTCACGATCGACGATGAATTCGACCGTGCCGGCGCTCTGGTAGTCCACGGCCTTTGCGAGCGCCACCGACTGCTCGCCCATGGCGGCGCGGGTGGTCTCATCGAGGAAGGGCGAGGGTGCTTCTTCGGCGACCTTCTGGTTTCGGCGCTGGATGGAGCATTCGCGTTCGCCGAGATAGACGACATTGCCATGCGCGTCGGCCAGCAGCTGGATCTCGATATGGCGGGGATCGACCACGTATTTCTCGATGAAAACGCGGTCGTCGCCGAAGGAGCTCTTCGCCTCCGAGCGGGCGCGGTCAAAGCCATCGCGCACTTCCGCCTCGGTCCAGGCGATGCGCATGCCCTTGCCGCCGCCGCCGGCGGACGCCTTGATCATAACGGGGTAGCCGATCTCGGCGGCGATCTTTTCGGCGTGCCCGGCATTTTCGATGACGCCGAGGTAGCCGGGGACGGTGGAGACATTGGCGGCGCTGGCGAATTTCTTCGATTCGATCTTGTCGCCCATGGCATTGATCGCCTTGGGCTTCGGGCCGATGAAGACGATGCCCTCTTTCTCCAGCGCTTCGCAGAAGGAGGCGCGCTCGGAGAGGAAGCCGTAGCCGGGGTGGACGGCCTGGGCGCCGGTCTGTTTGCTGGCTGCGATGATCTTCTCGGCCACGAGATAGCTCTCGGCGGCGGCCGCCGGGCCGATGTGGACGGCCTCATCGGCCATTTCGACATGGAGCGCATCGCGGTCGGCATCGGAATAGACGGCGACGGTCGCAATCCCCATGCGGCGCGCCGTCTTGATGACGCGGCAAGCGATCTCGCCGCGATTGGCGATCAGAATTTTCGTGAACATGAAGACTCCACCCGTGACCTGCGTTCCGAGTCTTAAGCATAAAGACTGGAACGCACAATCACGGATAGGGCACGGAGAACAGTGAGGCGATCAGGCGACGGCCGCTTCGCCACCGAGCCTGTCGTCAACGATCCTAAGCCAGCGGGTGCGGCGCGGCGCCTCGGCGTAATCGGTGAGCGTGAGCGCCGAGACGATCTGCGACCAGCGCGGATGGTTCGACGCCGGCAGCGTCTCTTCGCCGATCTGCATCAGCACCGCCCAGGTGAGCGCCTGTACCGTTATGGTACCGCCTTCGCTGAGCGCACGCAGGATGCGCATGACGTAATCCACATCCTGCCTGGTGATTCCCCGGCGATCGATGGCGCGGCTCTGGTGATAGGCGCCTCGATTGTCTGATAGCGCCAGGCGCAGCTGATCGAGCGCAAACGCGCGCAGCTCGTCCGGCACGTAGGCGGAAATCTCGATGACGTGGAGCACGAGCTCCAGCTCGACGGCCGAATGGATGACACCGTCGGTCGCGACCATGCGCATCAGCCAGGCGACGTTGATTTCGTCGAGAGAGCCTTGCGGATAGTTATAGTGGACGATGAAGGCCGCGAGCTGCTCCACGAAATAGGTGTTCCATTCGGGGCATTTCTCGGGGCAGGCGTTGTTCAATGCCAGCATGACGACGACGTCGTCGGCGGTCCTGATTCCCTCGGGAAAACTGTGTCTGCGCAGAAGATCGATATCCTCCACGCCAAGTCGATGCTTTCCGGCGATGACACATGCCGGAAAAGCGAGTCGAATTTCGCTCATCTTTTCTCTCCAGGCCTCATCATGAAGCCGAAGATTCTTCTAGCGCCAGCGAATTGATGTTCTCTCAATAGGCGGAGTTAACAAGGCGTTTACGGTTCAGGCCTGTTTGGCGGCCCGTGCCTGCACCCGTTCACGCCAGATAATGAAGAGGCCGGAGGCGACGATGATCATGATTCCCACCCATTTGGAGAAGTTCGGGAAATCGCCGAACAGGGCGTAGCCCAAGATGGTGGCGGAGATGATCTCGAAATACTGGAACGGCGCCAGAAGCGAGAGCGGCGCCATGCGGAAAGCCCGGACGACGATCATGTGCACGTAGCCGGAGAGCGAGCCGAGAATCAGAAGCAATACGAGGCCGAGAATCGATGTCGGGAGCGAGACGTCGAAATCGCTGACGCCCATGCCGTTTCCGACGATGAGCGCAGCGGACATGAAGAGCGTGCCGCCGATGCCGGCCATGGTCTGCATCGTCAAAGGCGAATCGGCATTGCCGATGGCGCGGTTGAGGAAAAGATAGAGAGAGAACAGGAAGGCGCAGCAGACGGGCAGCAGCGCCTTGAGGCCGAAGACCTCATAGCTCGGCTGAATGACGATCATTGCGCCGCCGAAGCCCACCACGATCGCCGTCCAACGCCGCCAGCCGACCTTGTCGCCCAGAAAAAGCGCCGAAAGGCCGGCGAGCATGAAGGGCTCGACGAAATAGATGGCGAAGACGTCGGCGAGCGGCATGTATTTGACCGCGACAAAAAACAGGAGACCCGCCGCCCCATGCAGCGCGCCGCGCAGCAGATTCATCCAGGGGCGCTTGGCCGACAGCGCGTCCCAGCCGAACATCATAAAGAGAATCGGCAGCGTGCACAGAAGCTGGAAAAAGAATCGGTAGAAGGTGACCTGACCGGGCGACATGCCCTCGAACGTCGCCATGTACTTGGCGATGGCATCCATGGCGGGGAGGACGATCATCGCGCCGGCCATCAGCGCCATGCCTTGCAGAGGATTGTGCAGGTCGGTTTTATCGGACATCTTCGAGAAATTTCATTGGGCTGGGATCCAGCCGTTATAGACAATAAAATCTCTCGTTAAGAGATGCCGCGTACGACATATCGCGTCGTCGGGAGCCAGTTGCTCTGGCTGGTCTCACTCCTTAGGAGAGAGATGGTGCGGTCGAGAAGACTCGAACTTCCACGGGTTGCCCCACAGCGACCTCAACGCTGCGCGTCTACCAATTCCGCCACGACCGCATCGTGGTAGGTGCCGGTTTGTGCCGGCGACGCAGCATGTAGCAAAAGGTTTTTCGGGACACAAGGGCCATGTGACAGATTTTTTCAAAGAAGGTGACAGCGTTTGTAAAGGCAGCAATTCGGAGCCATATAGATGCTCGAAAAAGCCCGCGATCACAGGCGCTGCGGGCCGCAAGGAATGGCTATGTTACGAACGGACCTCGATTTTTCCATGTTTCCACAGGCCGGCTCGCGCCCGGTGCGCTGGCGGATCTCCAATGGGCTGGTGCCCTATCAGGAGGCTGTGGATATCATGGAGCAGGAAGTGGCAGCGATTGCCGAGGGCGGTGACGAACTGGTGTGGCTGCTGGAACATCCGCCGCTCTACACGGCCGGAACCAGCGCCGATGCACGCGATCTGGTGCAGCCTGACCGCTTCCCGGTTCATGCCACCGGGCGCGGCGGAGAATACACCTATCATGGGCCCGGCCAGCGGGTCGCCTATGTGATGCTCGACCTGAAACGCCGCCGCCAGGATGTTCGCGCCTTCGTGGCGGCGCTAGAAGAGGTGATCATTCGCACGCTTGGTGAGATGAACGTGCGCGGCGAGCGGCGCGAGGATCGCGTCGGCGTATGGGTCTGTCGCCCCGACAGGCCGCCGCTGCCCGATGGGACGGTGGCGGAAGACAAGATCGCGGCACTCGGCATCCGCTTGCGCAAATGGGTGACGTTTCACGGGCTGTCGCTCAATGTCGAACCCGATCTCGATCATTTCGGAGGAATCGTTCCCTGCGGAATCTCTGCTTATGGGGTCACAAGCCTTGTCGATCTCGGCCTGCCGGTGACGATGGATGATGTGGATGTGCTGCTGCGCGAAGCGTTCGAATCGGTCTTCGGTGAGACGGTGAACGGCTGAGCGCGTCATCGGACGAAGCCAATATGCAGAAAGGGCCGGTGGTAATCCGGCCCTTTCGCTTTTTCGCGTCTACTTGATGCCGACGTCGCGGCAGGCATCGGTATGCGAGGCGCCGCCGTCACCACCTGCCGTATGCAGGCCGTGACCTCTAGGCGAGTCAGCGCATGGGGGGAGTGGCTTGATGCTTGCCGTCGCCATCTTGTCGACCGGCGGTGCGACGCGAACGGGAGCGAAGCCGTCGCTGTCCGTCGTATAGTCGTTGGAATATTCCGGCGCCTTGTGCTGCGTGTAATGTATGGGCTTCGGCGGAGCAACTTTAACGGGGGCGAATCCATCGCTGTCGTTATTGTAGTCGTTCGAATACATCGGCTGGGCGAAAGCGGCGCCGGAAAGGCAGAGGGTAAGCACGGCTGCGGCTGCTGCAAATTGAATGCGCATATCAGATCTCCTCAATCCATTGTTGCACACAATGTGACGTCCATTACCCTCGGCAAGAGCAACTTCGCGCCTCAATTGAGGCCGGATTGTGAACAGTATCCGGCGGTCGGGTGCACGTTTTTTCACATGAAATCACGGCGGCGCGACTGCGTTTGATCGCCATTTGATTGGCCAAGCGATTCGCTAAACCAGCGAGTGACGCGGCACCATATCGGCAATCGAGAGATGATGTTTTCTGCCAAAACAACCCTGTTTTGACAGAAAATGTTAGCCAGCGTTGCGCAGGTCTGCCGCGCCGATCAGCTCGTCCACCAGCGCAGGTGTAAGCTCGCTGAACGCCTTGATGATCCGCGTCGGCTGCAGGCTTTCGATCGGGACGTCAGAATAGCCGAAGGGCACCGCGATCGAGGGGATGGCGGCATTGCGGGCGACGAGGATGTCGTTGGCGCTGTCGCCGATCATGATCGAGCGTTTCGGGTCGCCGCCGACCTTTTCGATCGTGCCGAGCAGATGGCCGGCATCGGGTTTGCGCACCGCGAATGTGTCGCCGCCGGTGATGGCGTCGAAATAATGGGTAAGCTGCAGCCGCTCCAAGAGGGTGCGGGCAAGGCCCTCCAGCTTGTTGGTGCAGACCGCGAGCTTGTATCCCTTGGCCTTCAACTGATCCATCGCGTCGATCAGTCCCGGATAGGGGGCCGTCGCGCCCGGCATGTTGTCCGTGTAATGCGTGATGAAGCGCTCGAGCAGATCAGGAAATTTCTCGGGCTCCAGCGGGTGCCCCTGCAGCTTGCAGGCCCTTTCGATCATCACCTTGGCGCCATGGCCGACCAGATGCGTCAGGTCGTCATAGGTGACCGGCGCAAGATCGAGTGCTGCGATCGTGTAATTGAGGCTGTCGACAAGGTCGACATGGGTGTCGAGGAGGGTTCCGTCGAGATCGAAGACGACAAGGGCAGGGGTCAATGGAGTTTTCGCCTGTTCAGTGTTGGGATGCATCCGAGTTAAGCGATGAAGGCCGCAAAAGCAACGCTTTGGGCCGGTGGAGCAGGCTTTCGCAGTGTGCTTCGGATTTCGAAAGCGCGACATTATTTTGGCTTTCGTTTGACTGGCGGGCCGTGTAAACAACGCAACCAACGTAACAATGCGTAACGTAACACTGGGAGTAAGCGGCGCATGGACGCCCGCGAAATGAAGATCAAGGCCGCGGCTGCGGCACTCGCCCATGTCGAGCATGGGATGCGTCTCGGGATCGGAACCGGAAGCACGGCCGAGGAATTCGTGCGGTTGCTTGCCGAGAAGGTCGCAGACGGTTTCAAGGTCGAGGGCGTTCCGACATCGGAGCGCACGGCGCGGCTTTGCGTCGAGCTCGGCGTTCCCCTGAAATCGCTCGACGAACTGCCGGAACTGGATCTGACAATCGACGGCGCCGACGAGGTCGATGCCGCGCTCGGGTTGATCAAGGGCGGCGGCGGGGCCCTGCTGCGCGAGAAGATCGTTGCCGCAACATCCGGCCGCATGATCGTGATTGCCGACGAGAGCAAGTTGGTCGATACGCTCGGCGCCTTCCCGTTGCCGATCGAAGTCAACATGTTCGGCCTCGTTTCGACGCGCATCGCGATCGAAAAGACGGCTGTTCGGCTTGGCCTTTCGGGTGCGTTGTCGCTGCGCCAATCCGGCGACGGCAATTTCACCACGGATGGCGGACACTACATTATCGATGCATCTTTTGGCCGTATTCCTGATGCAGAGGCGCTTTCGACCCAGTTGAATGCGATCCCCGGCGTCGTGGAGCACGGGCTCTTTCTCAATATGGCCGCGCTGGCGATCATCGCCGGTCCGGCGGGCGCGCGCGAGCTGCGGGCAACAAGGTAACAGGAGTTGGAACTCATGAATAAATTTGCAGGTTTTGGCCGTTTTGCTGCTGCGACCGTCATTCTCTCGGGTGTTGTCCTGGGCTCTGTAGCCCACGCGCAGGAAGCATCGCCGGAACAGCTGAAGGCAGCCCGCGCGGCTATCGACGCGATCGGCGCCACCACCCAGTTCGACAACATCCTACCGGGCCTCGCCGAGCGCCTGAAGGCCGACCTGATCCAGGATTCGCCGAACTACCAGGACCAGATCACGGCTGAAGTCGACAAGCAGGCGCTGGCGCTTGCACCGCGTCGTGCCGATCTCGAAAAGGAAGCCGCGGTCACCTACGCCAAGGCGTTCACGGTCGAGGAACTCAACGCCATCGCCGCCTTCTACGGCTCGCCGGTTGGCCAGAAGCTCCTGAAGGACGGCCCGATCGCTTCGCGCGAAACCGTCAAGGCCGCCGACATCTGGGCGCAGGGCATCTCCCGCGACCTGCAGAAGTCGACCAGCACCGAGCTTGCCAAGGTGATCAAGCCGGCCCCGGGCGCCGGCACCGATCCGGCAGCTCCGGCCGCCAAGCCTGCTGCCAAGCCGTAAGGCCCGCATCATCGCTTATCAACGAAGCCCCGGTTCGCCGGGGCTTTTGTTTTTGGCGACATCAGTACTATATCAAGCCTTCCTTCCATCTGACGATTCCTTCCTTCTGATGTTTTGTGCCGGAGATCCCCATGACAGCCTATGATTACGACCTCTTTGTCATCGGTGGCGGCTCGGGTGGGGTGCGCAGCGCGCGTGTGGCGGCCGCACTCGGCAAGAAGGTGGCGATCGCAGAGGAATATCGCTACGGCGGTACCTGCGTCATTCGAGGATGCGTGCCGAAGAAGCTCTTCGTCTACGCCTCGCAATATCACGAGCATTTCGAGGATGCGGGCGGCTTCGGCTGGACCGTCGGCGAAAGCACGTTCGACTGGAAGAAGCTGATCGCGGCAAAGGATGCCGAGATCACACGGCTTGAAGGGCTCTACAAGAAGGGGCTGTCGGGCGCCAACGCCGAGATCCTCGACACGCGCGCCGAACTCGTCGACCGGCATACCGTGCGGCTGGTCAACACCGGCAAGACGGCGACGGCGAAGACGATCGTGATCGCGACTGGCGGAACGCCGAACCTGCATGGCGCGCTGCCCGGCCATGATCTCTGCATCACCTCCAATGAGGCTTTTCATCTCGAAGAGCTGCCACGCTCGATCGTGATCGTCGGCGGCGGTTATATCGCGGTGGAATTCGCCAATATCTTCCATGGGCTCGGCGTCGAGACGACGCTCGTCTATCGCGGGGCGGAAATCCTGTCGCGCTTCGACCATGACCTGCGCCGCGGCCTGCATGAGGCGATGGTGGCCAAGGGCATCAAGATCCAGTGCCACGACATGCTGAAGAGCGTGGCGAAGGGCGAGGACGGGCTGGTCGTCGAGACGCTCAACAACGGAACGATGAATGCCGACGTGGTGATGCTCGCCATCGGCCGCGTGCCGAACACGCATGGCCTCGGACTTGAGGCTGCCGGCGTCGAGATGAATGCGCAGGGCGCCATCGTGGTCGACGATTATTCGCGCACCAATGTCGAGAACATCTATGCGCTGGGCGATGTCACCGACCGGGTACAGCTGACACCGGTGGCGATCCACGAGGCGATGTGCTTCATCGAGACCGAATACAAGAACAACCCGACGAAACCGGATCACGATACGATCGCCACCGCGGTCTTCTCGCAGCCCGAGATCGGCACGGTGGGGCTGACCGAGGAAGAGGCCGGCAAGCGCTATAGCGACGTCGAGGTCTATCGCGCGCAGTTCCGGCCGATGAAGGCGACGCTGTCGGGACGGACCGAGAAGATGATCATGAAGCTGATCGTCGATGCGGCAAGCCGCAAGGTTATCGGCGCCCACATTCTCGGCCATGACGCCGGCGAGATGGCGCAGCTGCTCGGTATCACGCTGAAGGCCGGCTGCACCAAGGATGATTTCGACCGGACCATGGCGGTTCATCCGACCGCCGCCGAAGAGCTCGTCACCATGTATGCGCCGAGCTACAGGTTGAAGGATGGCGTGCGGGTTTGATCCGCGCCTATTAGCTCGTGATACCGCCTAGCTGGTGATTCTCGGCGAGCTGATGGTCCTCAGGAAGAGGGCCTTCATCGCGGCGGAGATGCCTTCGGTCGGCGAGACCTCAAAATAGAGGCCCGGCGAGGCGCAATCCGACATGCGCGTCGGGATTTCGCTCTGGAAGGGCTTGATCCAGCTATTGTACCAGCTGTTGCTCGGCAGCGGCAGGTAGGTCGTGTAGAGGATGGCGATCTTGACGCCTCGATCCTTTAACGGCTTACAGAAAGACGTGTCGATCGGTTCCTGGCATCGGCCGCCTGTCGTCTTCTTAGTGCAACTCGACGGCTTGTAAGCATCGGCGACGCCATCGGAGACGAAGAACAATATCTTCTGGCGATCGGTATTCGAGTTGCCGCTGCCGGCTGGCTCGACAATCGAATTCATCTGCGTGAGCGCGCTGTCGAAGCTGGTTAGCTGGTCGGAATTGTAGTTCTGATAGGGAATGGTCATCAGATCGACAGCGTCGGTATAGCTCTTCACCTGCGTGAGGTTGGATGTCAGGCTGGAGATCGTCGTCAGCTTGGCGTCTTCGGCCTTGGTGCCGAAGGTGTAGACGCCCATGCGGAACTGGTCGGACGTGACACGCTCGCTCTTTGCCGTATCGGTCAATGCCTGCGTTGCCTTACGCACGACGTCGATACGCATGTTGACGCCAAGGCTTTTGGCAGCCGTATAGTTGTTGCTGGCCTGATCCATCTGGTGGCAGGCAAAGGCGCAACCGGTCTTGGCCTGCAGCTTCGAGACGTCGTCAGCAGTCGCACCCACACCCATGGACGGGGTGTTATCGAGGAGCATGTAAAAATCCATGAAGGACGCGGTCTGATACTGCGCCGTCGCGGTGCCCGAGATCTTCATCGACGTCTGCCCCAGGATTTGCATGAAGCTCGTAGATACGGCTGCGCTGAAGGAGACGGTCGAATTCAGCGTATTGGACGTTTTGGTCACGTCGATCGTGAGGTCGACCGGCAGGTTGCCGGTTTCGCCCGACATCTGGGAAAAGAAGATGTTGTGCGCATCTGTTTTGGCGATCGGGATCGGGCCGTTGCCTGTCATCGTCATGGCGGCGGCTGCTGCATCCGAACTTTGGGCGATCGCGCCCACGGCGGCGGCATCGGCAGCGGCCTGAAGCTGGGCGCGGACGCTGAGCGCGTGCGAGAAATCAACGGAAAGGCCTGCGGCGCCCACCAAGGGAACAGTGAGCAGTGCGGTGATCATGCCGAAATTGCCTGATCGATCCGCGACGAGACGGCCAAATATGCGCATAGAGGTATCCTGGGGAGTATCCTGGGAGTTGGAAAATTCATGCGTCAAAAAGCCGAAGCGTCATGCCCCGCTGTGTCAAAACAGGACGATCCTTAGCTTCCAAGCATGAATTAGATACAAAGCGTCTTGGTATATCGAACGTTAAGCGCGCGACGGGCGTTTGAAAACGCGGCCGCGAATACCTTTATTGGGCGTCATTGCATGGCGCTATGAGGCGGACGAGAGCGCAGCGAACCCCGCTATGCAAGATGAAGCTAAACGGCTATAAGCCGCCCATATTTCAAAGACGGGATATCCGGCCGGTACCGGATACTGAGACAGGTGAACGAGATGGCACAGAATTGGACTCCGAACAGTTGGCGGCAAAAACCGATCCAGCAGGTTCCGGATTATCCGGATCAGGCAGCAGTTGCGGCGACGGAAGCCCAGCTGGCGTCGTATCCTCCGCTCGTTTTCGCAGGCGAGGCGCGTCGTCTGAAAAAGCATCTTGCCAATGTGGCCGAAGGTAACGGCTTTCTCTTGCAGGGTGGCGATTGCGCTGAGAGCTTCGCGGAACACGGCGCGGACAACATCCGCGACTTCTTCCGCGCCTTCCTGCAGATGGCTGTCGTTCTGACCTACGGCGCGCAGCTTCCTGTCGTCAAGGTCGGCCGTATCGCCGGTCAGTTCGCCAAGCCGCGCTCCTCGGGCATCGAAACGCTCGATGGCGTGTCGCTGCCGAGCTACCGCGGCGATATCATCAACGGCATCGAGTTCACCGAGGAAGCGCGTATTCCGAACCCGGAACGCCAGGCCATGGCTTACCGCCAGTCGGCCGCGACGCTGAACCTGCTGCGCGCCTTCGCGATGGGCGGCTATGCCAACCTCGAGAACGTGCACCAGTGGATGCTCGGCTTCATCAAGGACAGCCCGCAGGGCGAGCGCTATCGCAAGCTGGCGGATCGCATCAGCGAGACGATGGATTTCATGAAGGCGATCGGCATTACCGCCGAGAACCAGCCGAGCCTGCGCGAGACCGATTTCTTCACCAGCCACGAAGCGCTGCTTCTCGGCTATGAAGAAGCGCTGACGCGCGTCGATTCGACTTCGGGCGACTGGTACGCCACGTCTGGCCACATGATCTGGATCGGCGACCGTACGCGCCAGCTCGATCACGCGCATGTGGAATACTGCCGTGGGATCAAGAACCCTATCGGTCTGAAGTGCGGCCCGACGCTACAGGCGGACGATCTGTTGAACCTGATCGACGTTCTGAACCCTCAGAACGAAGCCGGTCGTTTGACGCTGATCTGCCGCTTCGGCCATGACAAGGTCGCCGAGCATCTGCCGCGCCTCATCCGCGCTGTCGAGAAGGAAGGCCGCAAGGTCGTCTGGTCTTGCGATCCGATGCACGGCAACACGATCACGCTCAACCACTACAAGACGCGGCCCTTCGAGCGGATCCTGTCGGAAGTCGAAAGCTTCTTCCAGATCCATCGTGCGGAAGGCTCGCATCCTGGCGGCATCCACATCGAGATGACCGGCAAGGACGTGACCGAATGCACGGGTGGCGCGCGCGCCGTGACCGCGGAAGACCTGCACGACCGCTACCACACGCATTGCGACCCGCGTCTCAATGCCGATCAGGCGCTCGAGCTCGCCTTCCTGCTCTCCGAGCGGATGAAGAGCGGTCGCGACGAGAAGCGGATGGCCGTCAACGGCTAATTGCTGATCGCCTGCTTAGACTGAATTGAATGAGCCCGGCCATCGCGCCGGGCTTTTTCATTGCACCAGCACGGATTGCTGGCACCTGGCATCGGTGAAGCGCACGTCGGCCTCGCCGATCTTGATCCCGAGCATCAGCAGGGTGTTGTAGAGCACGTCGTCGAGAGGCGTGGTGACGCTCGACAGCGTATCGGCGATCGCCTGCATCACCGCCTTGTTGGTTCCGAGCGTCAGGATCAGCAGCTGGATCTGGATATCGGTGCCGGCGATCAGCGACTGGACGGCTGACGTGAGCGTGTCTCTTGTCGAGACATTCTTGACCGCCTTGTTGGAGATGTCGTTGGGCTGGAATGTCAGGCGCGTCTTGCTGGTGTTGGTGAGGTCGATATCGGCCAGCGCGTTCACCTTGAGGAGCAGGGCGTCGATGATGGTGGCTGATGTGACGCGCGGCTTGGTGCCGAAATTGGCCATAGCGGTCGGATCGACATCGCCGAGCGCGATCTCGGCGACCCCTGGCACGACATCGACGCCGATGCTGGCGCTCTTCGGGCCGCCGCCGAGGCAGGCGAAGCTTGCGAGCTTGGCTTCGGCATAGGCAGCCTCGACATACAGCGGCACGCGAACCTTGATGCCGGCGATGGTGCTGAGCCCCGTGACGCCGGCTTCGATGGCAATGCGGATCTGCGCAGTGCGGACGGCCGATCCCGTGGTGCCGATGGCGTTGGAGGCGATGCCCTTGGGGCGCTCGCCGATCGCGATTTTCAGCGTGACGCTGGTCAGCCCCGGGACGGTGCCGGCGAGATTGACGCCGACCTGCTTGCCCTGGTTGGCGGCGAAGGCGCTGGCCGAGATGATGTCGAGCGCGCTTGCCTCAAGCAGCAGGTGCGAGCCGGAGCCGATCATCCGCTCGCCGACGGAACCGAGGCTCATGAGGTTCTGCAGCTTGACCTTGATCTGCGTGGTGCCGAGCCCCTTGGAGAGCGAGGTGATCGCCTTGCTGACGGTTGGTGTCAGCCCTTGCGTGGCGGCCAGCGTGTCGAGCAGGCGCGGATAGGAGATGTCGGTCGCCAGCAGGTCGTCATAGGTGCCGGCGGTGACGTTCAGCTTGGTCGCGAGAAGATCGAGATAGGACAATAGGTCGATATTGGCGGCGGCGAGCGCATCGTAATCGGCCACCTTGAGCGAGACCGTGGTGCCAAGCAGGCCGCCGAGCACGGCGTTGAGGATGCCGCCGTTGAGGCTGGCGAGACGCGAGCCGACGGAGAAGGCGGCGAGCTTGGAGGCGGATGCGGTTCCGGTCGCGCCGAGCGTCGGGGGCGGGATGATGGAGGCGGCGAAGGTCAACTGCGCCTTCTGCTGGATCGCAACCTTGACGGCATCATAGGGCTGGGTTCCGGCCACGAAACGCTGCTCCAGCGGCACAGTGGGGTCGGCCAGATAAATCCCTGGCGTGTATTTGACGACGGCGTCGTAGGTATCGAGCTGGGCGGCGTTAAGCAGCTTCGTTCCAGACGATGTTGCGTAAGCCACGCCTGACTTTACGGCGACGTTGAGGCCGTTCTGCTGGTAGTTCGTGACCAGGTTGCTGGCGGCGTTGTTGATGTCGGAGGCGGCGACGATGGCGCCGATATCGCTCAACTGCTGCAGGCGGCGCTGCTGCAGCGTCATCGCGCCGAAATCGATCCCGAGCGCAAGCGTGGAAATGATCAACGGCGCCGACAGCGCCGCCATAATCGCGATGTTGCCATCCCGGCGGGTGCTGAAACCCGCCAGATATCGCCTCATGCCTGCTTTCATATACCACCCATGCGGATCGTGGCGAAGCGGCGGATCTTTGTGTCCGGAAGCGGGAATGTGTAGAGATTCCAGATCGGTAGGGCGCTGGCGTCATACTCCGTCGTGACCGTGAACTGATTGGCGTTCGTGGGGTCGGTGGCGACGGTGACCTGGAGTTTCTTGCGGTCGATCAGGGGATCGTTGAGGGTCGAGAGCGCGATGTAATTGTTTACCAGCTGGGCGCGTTCCTGCTCGGAAAGGCCGGCCACCGCCGTGCGTGCGGCATCCGCCGTCAGCTGCTGCAGCGCATGCGCGGCGCTCAGGTAAATGCCATAGGCGATCAGGGTGAGAAGAACGAGCAGGAAGACCGGTGCAACGATTGCGAACTCGATCGCGGCCGCACCCTGCCGGTCGGCGAGAAGACGTCGGGCATTTCTCATGCACTGCACTCCTTGCAATGGCCAACGCCGCAGCGAAGACAACCGAAGGATACATTTAACCGTCTTAATTTTTGCTTACCTAATAAACCCCATGCGTGTACCTGCAAGATATCAGGGTGTACGGAAATGGCGCGCTATTCCTGTGGCCGGCTAATCTGTTCGCCGGCCCAGGATCAGTTGCCGAGCTTCTGGGTCAATCTGGCGATATCCTCGCGCAGTGCGGCGATCTCGGTCATCACCTGCATGTCGATCTTCTGGTGCAGAGACAGCACTTCCAGCTCGGCCTTCAGGTTGACTTCGTAGTCCTTGGCAGCCTCGAAGCGGTCGCGCTCGGCCTGGCGGTTTTGCGACATCATGATGATCGGCGCCTGGATGGCGGCGATCATGGAGAGGACGAGATTGAGGAAGATGAAGGGGTAGGGGTCGAAGGCGCGGGTCGAAAGGATGACGGTGTTGATGACGCACCAGACGGCCAGGAAGACCAGGAAGGTGGTGATGAAGGCCCAGGAGCCGCCGACGCGGGCGATGCTATCCGCCATCCGCTCGCCGAAGGACGATTCGGCTTTCAGCGCGGCATTGATATCCGTCGAGATGATCTTGCGCGCATGCGCCTTTTCCAGCACGCGCTTTTCGATGTCGCCGAGCTCGTTGGCGGACTTGTCGAAATGCAGGTGGACGAAACTGGAGAGATTGTTCATGGCGCGACTCCCGATCAACTTATGTTGGCGGGGAGTATTCCGTTCTGCGCCAGGAATGCAATGCGGCAACGTGCATGTCTGCCGTGCTCAGGAGCCCTCGGCTCGCAGCCAGGAATGCTGCGGGAAGAAGCGCTCGACGGTCTGCGCCTTGCCGAACATCACATCGTGCTGGAGATAGCGGTAGTCGCGGACCAGCGGATCGATGGTCTTGGCGTCGCGAACCCAATCCGGCGAGGCGGTGTTGTCGCGGGTGATCAGCTGATAGCGGTCGACGATCGGGTACTTCTTCTGCACGCGGCCAAGGAAGCCGGTATAGAACGGGTGCTCGTAGCCCGCGAATTTCAGCACGTGATAGGGCAGCTGCGACGGGCTGATGGTGCCGACATTTTGCTTGACGCCCTTGCGGTTCGACCAGATGACCAGCGGCGTCTCGTGCTCCTGCTTCATCACGCTAACGGAGGCGCGGCGGGTGGCGACCTGGTCGGGCATGTAGCCGGTGTTGGTGTAGACGCTGCCGAGCGGCGGCAGATGGTCGCCCCACAGAACGATGATCGTCTCGCGGTCACGCTTGGATGCCCACTCGGTCAACATCTTGAAGCTTTCGTCAGCTTCCTTCACGCCCTGCGTATATGTGGCGAGCGTGGCGCGGTCGGCGTCGGTCAGATTGCCGGTGAAGTCGACCGTGTTGTTGGCGTAGCGGTTGGCCTCATACGGACCATGTCCCTGCAGAGTGACCGCGAAGAAGAAGAAGGGCCGGTCGAGCCCGTCGGCTTCCTGCATGATCTCTTTCATAAGGCTGTCGTCGGACGCGAAAATGCCGCGCTTTTCCATGGTCGGCATGGTTTCTTCGGTGCGGAATTCCTCGAAGCCGAAATCCTTGTAGACCTCGTTGCGGTTCCAGAACCAGCCGCTGAACGGATGCAGCGCACGGGCCGCATAGCCTTCGCCGCGGAAGAAGGTGGCAAGCGACGGGATATCGTTGCGGATATACTGCTGGTAGGGAATGCTGCCATAGGGCAGGAAGGCATTCGAGAAGCCGGTCAGCGCCTCGAACTCGACATTGGCTGTCATGCCGCCGAATTCGGGCGAGAAGACGTGGCCGGACTGTGCCGCGCGGATGGCCGGCATCGGGTCTTCGGAGAATTTCAGCGTCTTCAGGCGCGTCGGATCCCAGAAGGATTCGCTCATCAGCATGATGACGTCGGGCTTGTCGCTCGGACCGCTGAGATAGCCGTAATTGCGCGAGGGAATGGCGTCAAGCGCCTGCGCATTGAGGCCGGCGGGCGAGGCGACGTCGGCCATCGGGATGTTGAAGATGAAGGCGAGGATGAAGCCGTTGCTGCGGTAGTTCTCTTTCTGGTCCCACATCATCGGCACGACCTGAAGGCGGTCGCGGATGTAGGAGTATTGCGAGTAATCCATCAGCGAGCCGAAGGCGGCGATGACTGGAACAGTCAGGCAGAGATTACGGATACGGTTGCGGCGCGCCATCTTCGGCAGGCGGCGCCAGGCGTAGCGCCATGCCAACACAAGGCCGGTGACGGAGAGAAGGATTCCGACGGCAACCGCGATAGCCGTCATCGGGCGGTCGCGGACCATGACGGGCAACAATTCGAGAATCTGGCGGCCGAACAGCATGTCGGAGGGATAGAGCGGATCGGAGAGATAGTGCTGCTTCTGATTGGAGACGAGCGCAGGGACGAGGACGAGCGGCAGGACGACCAGTGCAGAGAGGAAACGGCGGCCGAGGATAGCATCGACGCAGAGCATCACGATGGTCAGCATGACGACCGTGGTCATGCCAGGGCGGGCCGTCGAAGACAGAAAGGCGCCCACGTCGGTTGCACCGCCGCGCGCGATCACTTCGACCGAGAAGGTCGCAAGCAACGCCATCACCGCCGTCAGGGCGACTGCAATTGCGCCGCGTAGGATGGAGGGGCGGGTATCCGCGCCAACGCCACCATAGAGCGCCGCCTCGCGCATTGCCGCTCCGGACCTAAAAACTTGCGCGATCAATGGCGGAACTCCGGTGTCATCATAACGTCATGCAACTGTCACATCTTTGTCATGAACGCTAGATGAACCATGGTTGTTTCCTGGCCTTAACGCTTTTTTGATCACAAACTTTCGGCAGCCGGTTGCCTCATTTCGCGTAGGCTCCGGATGGAGCCTCCTATTGCCGCGCGCGGGCGATCCTTGCGTGCCTTATTTCGCTGTCGTAGGTCATGGATATGTTCGCGTCAGAGGAGAGTTTGCATGCGCAGTTCCGTCGAGATCTACAACGTCAAGACGGGCGAGGCCCGTGTGATCTGGCAGACCGAGAGACTGGTCGAAGCGCCCAATTACGCCCGTGACGGCAGCTATCTCCTGCTCAACGACGAAGGGCTGCTTTATCGCCTGGCGCTCGACGGCTCGGCGAAGGTGGAGCATGTCGATACCGGCTTCGCGACCGCCTGCAACAACGACCACGGGATTTCGCCGGATGGCACCCGCATCGTCATCTCCGACAAGGTCGAGTTCGGCAAGTCGGCGATCTACACGCTGCCGATCGAGGGTGGGGCGCCGCAGCTGGTGACCACCAATCATCCGTCCTACTGGCATGGCTGGTCGCCTGACGGGAAGGAGCTCGCTTATTGCGGCATTCGCGGCGACCTGTTCGATATCTACACTATCGACGTGACCGGCGGCGAAGAGCGCCGGTTGACGCATGGCGAAGGGCGCAATGACGGACCGGATTATTCGGCCGACGGGCGCTGGATCTATTTCAACTCCAGCCGCACCGGCCTGATGCAAATCTGGCGCATCCATCCCGACGGGACGGGCTTGGAGCAGGTGACGCACGACAATTATGGCAACTGGTTCGCGCATCCATCGCCCACGAACGACAAGGTGGTGCTGATTTCCTACGATCCGGATGTGTTCGACCATCCGCGCGACAAGCATGTGCGGATGCGGATCATGGATATGGACGGGGGAAATCTTACGACGCTGTTCGACCTTTTCGGTGGGCAGGGATCGATCAATGTTCCGAACTGGTCACCAGATGGTGACGAATTCGCCTATGTCCGATATTTCCCGATGGAGGCTTGAGCGATTGCATAAGGCGCGGTTTGTCGGCATAGGTGGCGCGTCGGGTGCCCGCAGGCTTGCGGGAGAATCGGGAATTCGGTGCAAGACCGGAACGTGCCCAACGCTGTAAGGCCGACGTCTGCCGCTTGATGCCACTGGCGCTTTTTGCCGGGAAGGCGTGGCAGACGGATGACGCCAAGTCAGAAGACCGGCCCGACAATCATAGACTGACCGCCTGGACAGCGGCCGGTTGTGTTGTTGGGGATTGACGATGCGACCAGACCAATCTGGCTCTCTTGCGAGAGCCGGTGCCTTTTCGGCGAGCGAGCGAGACGCCGTTTATAAAGCTATCGAGACCAGACGCGATGTGCGATCGGAGTTCCTGCCGGATGCCGTGCCCGATGATGTGATCGGACGGCTGCTGGCGGCCGCTCATCACGCGCCGTCTGTCGGCTTCATGCAGCCGTGGAATTTCATCGTGGTGCGTGATCAGACCGTGCGATCGACCGTGTGGGAGGCTTTTGCCAAGGCCAATGCCGAGGCGGCGGAGATGTTTTCCGGAGAGCGGCAGCAGGCCTACCGCACGCTGAAACTCGAGGGCATTCGCACGGCACCCGTCGGCATCTGCGTGACCTGCGATCCGGATCGCTGCGGCGACGTGGTGCTGGGGCGCACGCACAATATGCGGATGGATTCCTATTCCACCGTCTGCGCGGTGCAGAACCTGTGGCTTGCAGCGCGCGCCGAGGGCGTGGGCGTCGGCTGGGTGAGCATTTTCCACGAGGCTGATCTGAAGCGGGCGCTCGGCGTGCCCGAGCGGATCGAGATCGTCGCTTGGCTCTGTGTCGGTTATGTCGATCGGCTCTACGAGGAGCCGGAGCTCGCCGTGAAGGGGTGGCGACAGCGATTACCGCTGGAGGAGCTGGTGTTTACGGATCGCTGGGGCGAGGGCGCTTAACCCGCGACGCCTGTTACTGCTTCTGCGCCGGCGGTTGCTGGGGCTGGGCGCCCGGCATGGCGGGGTGTTTCAGGTCGATCGATCCCTGATCGCCTGCGAGGAACTGCGGACCCACCTGGCGCACCTTGCCGGCACTGGGATCGTAGGGACGATCGGGGACCTGCGCCTGGGGCGCCGGCTGTTGAGGCGTGGGTTGGGTTTCGGGCTTGGCGGCGGCGGTGTCCGGGGTTTCGATCGTGGTAATCGAGCTCTGCGGCGGCGGGGCGCTGACCTGCTGGTTGCGACGCATCTGTTCGTAATAGGCGGGCAGATTGCAGCTGCAGGAGGATTTTTCGCCGGGCTTGCGGTTCTTGTAGGCAAACGCATTCGGCATGGCGCTGTAGGGCGCGCCTGTCGAGGCCGAAATCATGTTCTCCGTCTCGCCGCTGGAGACGTCATGGTAGTAGAGCTCGGTTTCGATGCCCGGGCACATCTGCTGGCAGGTGTTGGCGTCGCGGGCGAAATCGAAAGAGGTGGCGTTCGAGCGGATGGGGAAGAAGCCGCCGTCGCAGCTGCGCACGCAGATCGTGTTCAGATGTGTCAGCGGCTGGCCGCCAGGCGAGAACTCGTAGGAGCGTTGACGCTCGCCGCCGAGTGGAATGAAGGTGTCGCTGCGCATCGCCTGATCGTCGATACTGGGCGGGTTCGCATCTTGCGGCTCTTCATATTGCTGCACGGGCGCGTTGCAGTTGTTTTCGTCGAGTGCGGCGAAGAGTTCGTTGCGCAGGCGGGCGTCCGGGCTTTGCGCGCGCAGCTCGTCGCGACGCATCTGCAGGTCGGCGATGTTGTCGAGCATCTTCGCTTCGGCCTGTTCGAGCTCGCCGCAATAGCCGGCATTGTCGCCGCCGATGACCACCATGCTGCCGCTGCTGCAGCCATTGCGGCGCTGGTCGCTTCGCAGCTTGCGCAGTTCCAGATTCTGTTCGGTGATGGCGCTAGCGAAGCGGCGTATTTCGGGCGACATGCCGCCGCCGATCGTCTCTGGAATTGTAGCCAGACGGGCACGCAGCTGACCGCAGATCGGCGCCAGCTGCGCGTAGGCAGGGGCGGAAAGGGCGATCAGGAGTGCTGCGGCCAGCGTCAGGCGTTTCAAGGCATCGTCCCGTCAGTGAGCAAATACCAAATGGCGAAGGGCGGACCATGGCCCGCCCTTCGATATACATTGCTTGTCTTAACAAGCTGCCGCTCAGAGCCTAACGCATTTTCAGCGTCCAAGGCAAATCATGCAGGCTGGGACGCCTCGACGACCGCGAGGGCCGCCATGTTGACGACGCCGCGCGAGGTGACCGACGGCGCCAGGATGTGAGCCGGCATGGCCGCGCCGAGCAGGATCGGGCCGACATGCAGGCCATCCGTCATCGACTTGACGACGCCAAGAGTGATGTTGGCCGCATCGAGGTTCGGGAAGACCAGAAGGTTGGCTTCGTCGTGCAGCGTGGTGTTCGGCATGACGCGCTTGCGCAGCGCTTCGGAGATGGCGGCATCGCCATGCATTTCGCCATCGACATCCAGATCGGGCGCGGTGTCGCGCACGAGCTGCAAGGCGTTGCGCATCTTGGTGGCGCTTTCCGATTCACGCGAACCGAAATTCGAATGCGAAACGAGGGCGGCGCGCGGTGTGATGCCGAAGCGCTTGATTTCTTCGGCGGCGAGAACCGCGGACTCCGCCACTTCCTCGGCCGTCGGGTTGAAAGTGACGTAGGTGTCGGTGAAGAAGGTGGCGCCGCGCTGCGAGATCAGCAGGCTGAGTGCCGAGAAATCGCGGACATTCGGGCGCTTGCCGACGATCTGGCGGACATCGCGCAAGTGCTTTTCATAGCGGCCTTCGAGACCGCAGATCAGCGCATCGGCCTCGCCACGCTTCAGCGCCAGCGCGCCGATAACCGTGGTGTTGGTACGAACGATCGTACGCGCCGCTTCCGGGATGACGCCGCGGCGGCCGACCAGCGACAGATAGAGCTCGACATACTCGCGGAAGCGCGGATCGTCTTCCGGATTGATGACGTCGAAATCAGACAGCGGACGGATGCGCAGGCCGTAGCGCTTCAGGCGGGTTTCGATGACCTGCGGACGACCGATCAGGATCGGCTTGGCGATGCCTTCCTCGAGCAGGACCTGGGCCGCGCGCAGCACACGCTCGTCTTCGCCTTCGGAGAAGATGACGCGCTTCTTGTCGGCATTCTTCGCGGCCGCGAAGATCGGCTTCATGACGAAGCCGGAGCGGAAGACGAAGCGGTTCAGCTGGTCGAGATAGGCGTCGAAATCGGCGATCGGGCGCAGCGCCACGCCGCTATCGGCCGCAGCCTTGGCGACGGCGGGCGCGATGCGAAGGATGAGGCGCGGATCGAACGGCGAGGGGATGAGATAGTTGGGGCCGAAGATTGGCGTTTCATCCGAATAGGCGCGGGCGGCGACATCGGAAGGCTCCTCGCGGGCGAGGGCCGCGATGGCGCGCACGGCCGCCATCTTCATTTCCTCGTTGATCGTGACGGCGCCGCAATCGAGCGCGCCGCGGAAGATATACGGGAAGCAGAGGACGTTGTTGACCTGGTTCGGGAAGTCCGAGCGGCCGGTGCAGATCATCGCGTCCGGCCGGGCGGCGCGGGCGAGATCCGGCATGATTTCAGGGTTCGGGTTGGCGAGCGCCATGATGAGCGGCTTTTCGGCCATCTGCGCCAGGAGTTCCGGCTTCAGGACGCCGGCGGCCGAGAGGCCGAGGAAGACATCGGCGCCGCCGATGTTTTCGGCCAGCGTGCGGGTGTCGCTTTTCTGCGCGTAGACGCTCTTCCATTCGTCCATGAGCTCGACGCGGCCTTCGTAGACGAGGCCTTCGAGGTCGTGGACCCAGATGTTTTCGCGCTTGGCACCGAGCGTGACGAGAAGATTGAGGCAGGCAAGGGCGGCTGCACCGGCGCCCGAGGCGACGATCTTGACCTCTTCGATCTTCTTGCCGGCGAGTTCCAGCCCGTTCAGAATCGCGGCGGCGACGATGATGGCGGTGCCATGCTGGTCGTCATGGAAAACCGGGATCTTCATCTTCTCGCGCAGCTGGCGCTCGATCTCGAAACATTCCGGCGCCTTGATGTCTTCAAGGTTGATGCCGCCGAAGGTTGGCTCCAGCGCTGCGACAGTCGAGACCATGTGGTCGACGGTCGTTGCATCGACCTCGATGTCGAAGACGTCGATATTGGCGAACTTCTTGAAGAGAACCGCCTTGCCTTCCATGACCGGCTTGGACGCCAGCGGGCCGATATTGCCGAGGCCGAGAACGGCGGTGCCGTTGGAGATCACGGCAACCAGATTGGCGCGCGAGGTGTAGTCGGCAGCCGTTTCCGGATTGTCGCGGATGGCGAGACAGGGCGCGGCGACGCCCGGCGAATAGGCGAGCGCGAGGTCGCGCTGGTTGCCGAGCGGCTTGATGGCCTGGATCTCGATCTTGCCGGGACGGGGATAACGGTGGAAGAACAACGCCTGTTCATCGAGGCTGCCGCCTGCCGCTTTGTTGTCCGTCTTCGGTTTGTCGCTGTGATCCATCGTAATGCTCCAGGCTGTCGCACATGCTTTCATTGGAGCGCTTTCAATACATCAATCGAAAGACGGTAACAGCGGGAATTTCGGTTCCGGTTCCTAAAAACAACGCAAATGTGCAACAGCGCCCGCGAGATACCGGGTATTTGCGACGGTAGGACCTGTGATCAAGGCCCGACATCCGGGCCGTGTCATCTTCCTGAAACACGAGTCTGGTTTTCAGAGGCACAGATGAAGCATGGGGCACGGGCAGTTTGCTTGTGAAGGACAATATGGATACGCGCCACTTCCGTACGCTCTTTATTTCCGACGTCCATCTCGGCTCGAAAGCCGCGAAAGCCGACTTCCTGATCGACTTTCTGAAGTACCACGAAGCCGACACGATCTTCCTGGTGGGAGACATCGTCGATGGCTGGCGCCTGAAGCGCAGCTGGTACTGGCCGCAGGAATGCAACGACGTGATCCAGAAGCTGCTGCGCAAGGCGCGCAAGGGAACGCGTATCGTCTACATCCCCGGCAATCATGACGAATTCCTGCGCGACTTCCCCGGCATGCACTTCGGCGGCATCGAAGTGGCCGAGCGGATGATGCACGAGGCTGCCGACGGCAAGAAGTACCTGGTGCTGCATGGCGACGAGTTCGACGTCGTGGTGCGCAACGCCCGTCTGCTGGCCTATCTTGGTGACTGGGCCTATGACATGGCGATCATGATCAACATCGGGCTCGCCGCCATTCGCCGCAAGCTCGGCATGCCTTACTGGTCGTTCTCGGCCTGGGCGAAGCTTCAGGTCAAGCACGCGGTCAACTTCATCGGCGAGTTCCAGAAGGTGGTGGCCGACGAAGCTCGCAAGAGCGGGGCCGACGGCGTGATCTGCGGCCACATCCACCATGCCGTCATGGAAGACATGGACGGCGTGCGCTACATCAACACCGGCGACTGGGTCGAAAGCTGCACGGCGATCGCCGAGCACGAAGACGGCACGTTCGAGCTGATCGAATGGCGCACCATGGGCGGCGCTGCCGCTCCCGCTCCGCTGGCGCTCGAAGATCACCGCAAGCGCGAGCCGGCACAGCAGGCGGCGTAATAGGCTGATGGTCTGAAGTATCTCGCTGTTGCGAAATGGCATTGTGCAGCTGCTGCCGTTGCCGTTTCGCGACAGTTTTGGCTTATTTTTGAAATCGGTTTGGGGCGACCTCATCTCGCCTTGGTTGCCCTTAAGGTGACGTGTTAGGCAACTTGCAGGTTCCTTTCAGGTCACACCGATGATTCCCGCCATGAATGCCTCTTTCACAGAGGTCGCGCCCGCCCATTTCCGGCTGCTGAGCGCTTTGTCCTATTGCGCGCCGCTGCTTGTAAACGGTGTCGCGCTGCCGTTCTTTCCCGTCTGGCTGGCGATGCACAAGTTCAGCGACCACGAGATCGGCATCATCCTCGCCGTGCCGATGGTGGTGCGCGTTCTCGTGGCGCCGATCGTGGCCATGTATGCGGACCGGATGAAGGAACGCGCCGATGTGCTGGTATTTTCCGGCGGCCTGTCGCTGCTGACGGCAATCGCGCTCTACTGGACCGACACGTTCTGGCCGGTGCTGATCGTCTACACGATCCAGGGCGCGACGTTTTCCCCCTATGTGCCCGTGGTCGAATCGATCGTCATCTCCGGCGTGCGGCGCTGGGGGTTCGATTACGGCTCGATGCGGGTCTGGGGCTCTGTCGCCTTTATCGCCTCGACGCTCGTCGGCGGGCGACTGATCGGGAACTGGGGCGGGCAGATGGTTCTGCCCGTGATGATCTTCGGTTTCGTCATGACCATGGTGATGGCGCTCTATTGTCCGCGTATCGGACCGACGCGCAGGCGCGGCACGCCTGTCGATCTGCAGCAGGCGACCGGCAGTTCGCTGAGGCAGCCGCATCTGTTGATGCTACTCATCGGCGTCGCCATCCAGCAATCGAGCCACGCGCTTCTGCAGGCCTTTGCGACGATCTATTGGCGCGACCTCGGTTTTTCGGGCACGGAAATCGCGTTGTTGTGGAGTGCTGGCGTCGCAGCCGAGGTGACGGTGTTCTTCCAATCGAAGCGGCTCAGCCGACATTTCGATGCCTGGACGCTGATCCGTGTGGGCGCGGCGGTTTGCGTCTGCCGGTGGCTTTTGTTTCCGATGCAGTGGGGCTTCGTCGGCTTCTTCCTGCTGCAGTGCCTGCATGCCTTCAGCTACGCCTTCGTCCACACAGGCGTGCAACGGCGGATCATCGCCTCTGTGCAGGCGACGCAGGAATCGTCGGCGCAGGGGGCGTATTTCTTCTATAACGGCATGTTCATGGGGCTGATGACCATCGCGTCGGGCTACATCTACGCAGCACTTGGCATGGCGAGCTACTACATCATGGCGCTGACGGCGGTTCTGGGGCTAGGCCTCATCATCGTCGCCTACTACCTTCAGCCCCAGAGTGCCGGTTCCGGCGGGAAGACAAGCGAGCCGGCATAACGCAAGCCCGGCTCGCGATCGTGGGCGAGAAGCAGCGGTCCGTCGAGATCGACGAAGGCCACGTCCTGGGCGAGAAGCACGGCGGGCGCCATGGCGAGCGATGTGCCGACCATGCAGCCGAGCATGATCTGAAACTCCAACCGCTCAGCTTCGCGCTTCATCGCCAATGCTTCGGTCAGCCCGCCCGTCTTGTCGAGCTTGATGTTGATGGCATCGTAGCGGTCGCGCAGGCTGGCGAGATCGCCGGTGTGATGGACGCTCTCATCGGCGCAAACGAGGATAGGGCGGTCGATCTCGGCCAGCAGTTCGTCCTTGCCTGCCGGCAGCGGCTGTTCGACCAGCGCCACGCCGCATTCGGCGGCAACCCGCAGATGGTGGGCGAGGCGGTCTTCCGGCCAGCCTTCGTTGGCGTCGAGAATGATCGCGGCGTTGGGGGCTGCAGCACGCACCGCGCGGATGCGGCTCTCATCGTCGCCAGTGCCGACCTTGACCTTGAGCAGCGCGCGGGCAGCATTGGCGCGGGCGTGCTCGGCCATGACTTGGGGCTCGCCGAGCGAAATCGTGAAGGCCGTCGTCAGCGAATGCGGGGCGGTGAGGCCGAGCATGGCTGCGACCGAGGTGCCGGTCTGCTTGGCCTCGAGGTCCCAGAGGGCGCAATCGACCGCGTTGCGGGCAGCACCCGGCGGCATGGCCTGTTGCAGGTCGGCGCGGGAGAGGCCGGCCTCAATCAGCGGGCGGGCGGCTTCGATCTGCGCGCCGACGCTTTCCATCGTCTCGCCGTAGCGGCGATAGGGGACGCATTCGCCGCGGCCGGAGACGCCGTTCTCGCTCACCGTGCAGAGGATCACCTCCGCGCTCGTCTTGGTGCCGCGCGAGATGGTGAATGTGCCCGCAATCGGAAAAGAGTCCGTCTGAATTTCAAGTGACCGTGGCATAAATGCAATCCTGCAAGCATGGAAATCTGATGCGGCATCGTTATATTGGCACAACGTTGCGGACCTGTGTTCGCGAGTCGGCAATGTCGCCGTAAGCCTTGAGAGACACAAGCATTTTGAAGTCCGAGAACCGTAACGCCGCCTCACTGCACGTGGACGACCAAGCTCATGGTTCGGATACGCTCGTGCATCTCGAAGGCAATTGGCGAAGCGCCAACATACATCTCGTTCTCAAGGATTTCGACAAGCTTTCGGCCCACAAGGGCGGGAACCTGACGCTCGATCTCTCCGGGATCACCGATATCGACACGGCCGGTGTCTGGCTGCTCTGCCGGCTGAAGAAGCAGGTCGAGGATGCCGGCGGCACTGTCCATATCGAGGGCAGCAACCAGCATATCGACGAGCTGCTCGAATCGTTTTCCGAGGAGCGTCCGAAGCAGGAAGTCGAGCAGGTTCCGCCGCGTTCGCTGCAGGAGCGGATTTTCGCCCCGATCGGCCGGATGATGTACGATCTGTGGAACAATCTTTCCGCGGCGATGTATATCCTCGGATCGGCGGTGCGCGGCGCGCAGATGAAATTCGGCCGCGGCAGCGGCGTTTCGCCGGCGTCGATCATCAACCAGATCGACCATATGGGCGTTCGCGCCACACCGATCATCCTCTTGATGTCGTTCCTGATCGGCGCGATCATCGCGCAGCAGGGCGCCTTCCAGCTGCGCTATTTCGGCGCCGAAGTGTTCGTGGTCGACCTCGTCGGCATCCTGCAATTGCGCGAAATCGGCGTGCTCTTGACCGCTATCATGATTGCCGGCCGTTCGGGTAGCGCGATCACGGCCGAAATCGGCTCGATGAAGATGCGCGAAGAGGTCGATGCACTGAAGGTCATGGGCCTCAACCCGATCGGCGTGCTGATCTTCCCGCGCCTTGTGGCGCTGACCGTTGCGCTGCCGCTTCTGACCGTGCTTGCCAATTTCGCCTCTCTCTTCGGCGCGGCCGTCGTTGCCTGGGGCTATTCGGGAATCACCTTCGCCAACTTCATCGCCCGTCTGCACGAGGCGATTACGCTGTCGACCGTGCTGTCGGGGATGATCAAGGCGCCGTTCATGGCGTTGGTTATCGGTATCGTCGCCGCCGTCGAGGGCTTAAAGGTAGGTGGCAGCGCCGAATCGCTCGGCCAGCACGTGACCTCGTCGGTGGTGAAGGCGATCTTCGTGGTCATTCTCATGGACGGGCTATTCGCCATGTTCTATGCAGCTATTAATTTTTAGGGATTTTGCGTGGACGAGCAGCAGAAAACGACCAAGGACGAGGCAGGGCGGGATATCGTGCTTTCAGCGCGCGACGTCACCGTTGGCTTCGGGTCGAAGATCGTTCTCGATAATCTCAACCTCAATATCTACAAGGGCGAGATCCTGGGTTTCGTCGGCGCGTCAGGCACCGGCAAGTCGGTGCTGATGCGCACGGTTCTTCGCCTGCTGCCGCGCCGCTCCGGCCAGATCAAGATCCTCGGCCAGGACTTCGACGAACTAAACGAGCCGCAGCGCAATGCGCTCGACATGCGTCTCGGCGTTCTCTTCCAGCAGGGCGCGCTGTTCTCCTCGCTGACGGTGAAAGAGAACATCCAGGTTCCGATGCGCGAGTATCTGGACCTGCCGCCGGCGCTGATGGACGAGCTGGCGCATCTGAAGATCAGGCTGGTGGGCCTGGCGGCGGATGCGGCCGACAAATATCCTTCGGAACTCTCGGGCGGGATGATCAAGCGTGCCGCACTGGCGCGCGCGCTGGCGCTCGATCCGGAACTGGTGTTTCTCGACGAGCCGACCTCGGGCCTCGATCCGATCGGGGCCGCGGAATTCGACGAGCTGATCGCCAAGCTTCGCGATACGCTCGGTCTCACCGTCTACATGGTGACCCACGACCTCGACAGCCTGTTTTCAGTCTGCGACCGTATCGCGGTGCTGGGCAAGAAGAAGGTGATGGTCGAGGGGACGATCGAAGACATGCTGGCCTATGACGACCCCTGGGTTCAGGCTTATTTCAAGGGCAAGCGCGCGCGTTCGATCGTGCCGCAGGATGGCCACGCTTCAGCCGACATCAGGCTGGCGCAAGATAGCCGCGGGAAGTGAGCGGATAAGATGGAAACCAAAGCGAACTACACAATCGTCGGCTTCTTTACTGTTCTGGTCATCGCGGCTGCCTTCGGCTTCGTTTACTGGATGGCCGAATATGGCCGTGGCGGACCGATGGCGGAGCTCATCGTGCGTATTCCGGGCTCGGCGAACGGATTGAGCGTAGGCTCGCCGGTGCGCTTCAACGGTATTCAGGTGGGTTCGGTGCAATCGCTGTCGATCGACGCCGATGATCCGCAGTTCTCGCTGGCCTTCACCGAAGTGCGCGTCGATGCGCCGATCTATCCGACGACCAAGGCCGTCCTTGAAATTCAGGGCCTGACGGGCGCTGCCTATGTGGAGCTTTCAGGCGGTCGCGTCGGCGAAAAGAACATCCTGCAGACGGCGGCGGAGACGGGCAAGCGCGCGGTCATCGTCGCCGACCAGTCGAGCGTCACCAACCTGCTTGCCACCGCCGACAAGATCCTCGACCGTGCCAACGATGCCGTCGGCCAGGTTCAGGGCTTCGTTAAGGATGCTCGTGGACCGCTGACGAAGACGCTGCAGAACGCCGAGACCTTCTCGGACGCGCTGGCCAAGAATTCCGGCAATATCGACAGCTTCCTGCAGAGCGTGGGCCAGCTTTCTGACACCGTGCGCAACGTGTCCGGTCGCGTCGACTCGACGTTGGCTGCGATCGAATCGCTGGTGAAGACGGTTGACGCCAAGAAGATCGACACGATCCTCTCCAATGCTGAAACGGTGAGCCGCAATGTCGCCGATGCCTCGGGCGGCCTGAAGGACGCCATCCAGAAGTTCCAGGAGACGGCCACCACCTATAACGACTTCGGTAAGAAGGCGCAGGCGACGCTCGACAAGGTCGACACGCTGGTGGCGCAGATCGACCCGGCCAAGGTGAAGGGTTCCGTCGACGACATCGCGCAGACGACCAAGGATGCGCGCGCGGCGGTCGCCTCGATCAAGGATGTCGCCGACACGGTGAATTCGCACCAGAAGGACATCGATTCGACGATCCAGAACGTCACGCAGATGGCCAACAAGCTGAATGCCGCTTCGACCCGCGTCGACGGCATCCTGGCGAAACTCGATACGCTGCTTGGCGACGACAGCACGCAGTCGATGTTTACCCAGGCGCGCGAGACGCTGGATTCGTTCAAGAAGGTCGCGGACAATCTGAACAGCCGCATTGGACCGATCGCCGACAACCTGCAAAAGTTCTCGAGCGGCGGCCTGCAGAACGTTCAGGCGCTGATCAACGATGCGCGTCTGACGGTGCAGAATTTGAACGATGCAATCAGCAATTTCGACAAGGACCCGCAGCGACTGATCTTCGGCGGGGACACAGTGAAACAATATGATGGCCGGACCAGGCGTTAACAGGGGAAGTCAACATATGGCTGTGTCGGATATGCGTCGTTCGCGTCTTATGAAGACCATGCTCGCTCTGCCGCTTCTTGCCCTGGCATTGTCGGGATGCGGGACGGCGGCCAAGAACGATACTTATGATCTCTCCGCGCCTGTCAGCGGCAGCGGGCCTTCTGCGAAGGGCCGCCAGATCCTGGTGCAGCAGCCGACGGCGCTGCAGGCGCTGAACAGCGAGCAGATCGTCATCAAGGTCTCGTCTTCGGAGATCCAGTATCTCGCCAAGGCGCAGTGGAGCGACAAGCTTCCGCGCATGGTTCAGGCCAAGCTCGTCGAGGCCTATGAGAATTCCGGCAAGCTCGGCGGCGTGGGCGTGCCCGGGCAGGGGCTGGCGATCGACTATCAGGTCGTGACCGATATCCGCGCGTTTGAGATCCGCACCGGTGGCGGCAGCCAGGCGGTGGTCGAGATTTCGGCCAAGATCCTCAACGATCGCAATGGATCGGTGCGGGCGCAGAAGGTGTTCTCGCAGACGGTACCTGCTGGCGGCGGCTCCAACGAGGCCTTCGTCAAGGCGCTCGACCGCGCATTCGCCGGTGTCACCAGCGAGATCGTCGACTGGACGCTGAAGTCGATCTGATCGATCGAGACGCTGTTTGGGAGAGCGGCATGATCAGGATTTTGGGCGCTGACGATGTGGAAGCGTTCAAGCGCATCCGGCTCGAGGCGCTACGCCTGGAGCCATCCGCCTTTGCCAGCAGCTTCGAGGAGTGGGCAAAGCTTCCCGACGATGAATGGCGGCGGCGACTGCTTGCCGATCCCGTCTTTCTTGCTTTCAACGGCGACGAGCCCGTGGCCATCATGGGGCTGCTCCGGCAGCGACCCGGCAAGATGGCGCACCGCGCGACGATCATCATGGTCTATGTGCGCGGCGAGAAACGCGGGACTGGGCTCGCGCGCGATCTGCTCGATCATGTCGTGGACTATGCCCGGCAACACGGCATTCGTCAGCTCGAACTGACGGCCAGCGCCGAGAACCCGGCCGCGATCGGCTTTTATCGGAATGCGGGGTTTGCCCAGGCGGGGCTGATACCGGGTGGCGTGCTGGAAGGCGACCGTGAGGTCGATGACGTCATCATGGTCAGACGGATCATCGACTGAGTTTTGTTCATCTTTCTCAAGACGCGAAAAGGCCGAGCGCTGGGAGCCGCTCGGCCTTTTCGTATTTCAGCTGTCGGGCTGCTCAGAGCCGATCAAAAGACGCTATGCTTGCCATGTAGTCTCTTATCTTCCTCGGTTTCGCGCCGCAGGGCGGTCACGGTCGATGCCACAGATACGATAAACATGATGCTGATTAGGGCAGTAAGCACAGTCAAGATCGTGAACATAAGCAATCCTCCAGGGTTTTGCTTTCACGTCCGTTAGTATTGGCTCACGACAGCCGCACGGGCCGAAGCATAAGGGCCGTAAACCTTGGACGCATCTACCTTCTGATCATAAAGCGCAACAGTTGCTGCAAGCATACCCGTCATCATTACCATCCATACCGCGTTAATCATGGTAATCTTGTTTGGCATATTCATCTTCCTTGTAGCGCCTATTTGCGCAACGCTTCGATTGAAAGAACGCGTCCGTTTGGAATTGGTTCCGCAGGACATTGACAAGTCGTTTACCAACGCCGATCTGAAGCCTCTTTGAATGCCTCGTTCATCTGGCGTTCATCTTCCTAAATCGGTTTATGCGTCTTCTCTAATCGGTTTAAAGGAGACGCGACCCATAACGCGTACGATCTCGTGATGTTCCCTCACGTCGCTACGCACCCATGCCGCATCACGCATCTCCAGGACGTAGGCGTAGACAAATTCGAAGGCGAGGGAGAGTGCGACCGAGGTGATGACAAGCAGGATGAGCATCGTGGGTTTCCAGGAGTGAACCGATCCCTATTGGCATCGGCGGCGTTGATGCATCCTGTTATAGAGATCGCGGCTGAAGCGGCCTTGAATGGGCCGTTCATCCGGCATTCAGTCGTCAGGCAGTCGCCCGGTGAGCACCGGTTGCGCCCCTATCGCCGCTGGGCGGCGCTTGGGGCAAATGACTTGCGGCAAGGCTTTATCCGTGACAAAAGGCGTCGAAACAAATGGCCGGGGCCAATGACGACAGCTTTCTATCCGGGGTCTTTCGACCCGATCACGAACGGACATGTTGACGTGCTCGTCCAGGCGCTGAACGTTGCGTCGAAGGTGATCGTCGCGATCGGCATTCATCCGGGCAAGACGCCGCTTTTTTCGTTCGAAGAGAAGGGCGAGCTGATCCGCCAGTCGCTGGCCGAGGTTTTGCCGGAGCGGACGTTGGATATATCGGTCGTGTCCTTCGACAATCTCGTGGTCGATGCGGCCCGTGCGCATGGCGCGACGCTTCTGATCCGGGGCTTGAGAGATGGTACCGATCTCGATTACGAAATGCAGATGGCGGGCATGAACCGGCAGATGGCGCCGGATATCCAGACCGTTTTTCTGCCCGCCGGCACGGCCTCGCGGCCCATAACCGCCACATTGGTCCGTCAAATCGCAGGCATGGGAGGCGATGTCAGTGCATTCGTGCCTGCCGCCGTCTTGAAAGCCCTTCAATCAAAGCGCAAATCCTAGGCGAATTCGCCGCAACGGAGCTATCATGAAACTGTTTTATATTGCATTCGCCGGCGTGCTTTATCTCGCTTCGTTCGTTGGCGACGTTTTCGCCGCCGACACGATGACGATCCAGCTGAAGAGCGGCCCCGTCGTGATCGAGCTTGCGCCTGATGTCGCGCCGAAGCATGTCGCCCAGATCGAGGCGCTCGCCAAGAAGGGTGCCTACGACAACGTTGCCTTCCACCGTGTGATCGACGGCTTCATGGCACAGACCGGCGACGTGCAGTACGGCAACATGGAAAAGGGCTTCGACAAGAACCAGGTCGGCACCGGCGGTTCGGACATGCCGAACATCCCGGCCGAGTTCTCCAAGACCCCGTTCGTGCGCGGCACGGTCGGCATGGCGCGCTCGCAGGACCCGAATTCGGCCAACTCGCAGTTCTTCATCATGTTCGCTGACGGCTCCTTCCTGAACGGCCAGTACACGGTCGTCGGCAAGGTCATCTCCGGCATGGAGAACGTCGACAAGATCCAGAAGGGCGAAGGCCAGAACGGCGAAGTCAGCAATCCTGACCGCATGGTCAAGGTCACCATCGCCAAGAAGTAAGTTTCAAGACCAGTAGGAGAATAACAATGGCTGAGATCAAGGATCCGGAAAACACCATCATCCTGGAAACCACCAAGGGTAATGTCGTCATCCAGCTTCTGCCTGAAGTGGCGCCCGAGCACGTGGCCCGCATCAAGGAACTTGCACGCGAGAAGGCCTATGACGGCGTCGTGTTCCACCGCGTCATCAACGATTTCATGGCGCAGACCGGCGACGTGAAGTTCGGCAAGAAGGGCGGCGAAAGCTTCAACCCGGGTCGTGCCGGCATGGGCGGTTCCGAGAAGCCTGATCTGAAGGCTGAATTCTCGGCCGTCAGCCACATCCGCGGCACCTGCTCGATGGCCCGTTCGCAGAACCCGAACTCCGCCAACTCGCAGTTCTTCATCTGCTTCACGGATGCTCCGTGGCTGAACAAGCAGTATTCCGTCTGGGGCCAGGTCATCGAAGGCATGGACAACGTCGACAAGATCAAGAAGGGCGAACCGGTCGTCGATCCGGATTCGATCGTCTCGATGCGGGTTGCCGCCGACGTCTGATTGTGATGTTTGCTGAAACCCGCCCTTGCGCGAGAGCGCGGGGCGGGTTTCGCTTTGCCTGGACCAGCCTTCCCGGAACTGCCCTCATGCGCGTAGACCTTTTCGATTTCGAGCTCCCCGATGAAAGGATCGCTCTGCGGCCTGCCGAGCCGCGCGACAGCGCGCGCCTGCTGGTCGTCGATCCCAATGGCGAAACGCAGCTCTCCGATCACCGTGTTTACGACCTGCCGTCCTTCCTGAAGGCGGGGGATGCGCTGGTGTTCAACGACACCAAGGTCATCCCGGCGCAACTCGAAGGAATCCGTCACCGCGAGGGCGCGGGTGGCCAGCAGGTTTCGGCGACGCTGCACATGCGGGTCGGCGCCAATCGCTGGAAGGCCTTTGCCAAGCCCGGCAAGCGCATCAAGGTCGGCGACCAGATCGCCTTTGGTCATGGTGGCGAAAGCTGCCTTCTTGGCGCGCTCGACTGCACCGTCGAAGAGAAGGGAGAGGGCGGCGAGGTGACGCTGGCTTTCGATCTGTCGGGCCCGGCACTCGACGAAGTCATCCATTACGTCGGCCATATTCCGCTGCCGCCCTATATCGCCGCCAGGCGCGCCGAGGATGAGCGCGACCGCGCCGACTACCAGACCATCTATGCTCGCGAGGACGGCGCTGTCGCCGCGCCCACCGCCGGGCTGCATTTCACGCCCGAACTCTTCGCAGCACTCGACAAGGCCGGCATCGAGCGGCATTTCGTGACGCTGCATGTCGGCGCCGGCACCTTCCTGCCGATGAAGGTCGACGATACCGACGACCACAAGATGCATCTCGAAAGCGGCTATGTGAGCGGCGAGACGGCCGCCAAGCTCAATGCCGTGAAGGCGAGGGGCGGGCGCATCGTCTGCGTCGGCACCACCTCGCTGCGGCTGATCGAGAGTGCGGCGCAGGATAGCGGCGAGATCCGCGGCTGGGCGGGCGCTACCGGCATCTTCATCACCCCGGGCTACCGCTTCAAGGCAGTCGATGTGCTGATGACCAATTTCCACCTGCCGCGTTCGACGCTGTTCATGCTGGTCTCGGCCTTTGCCGGCCTCGAGACCATGCATGCGGCCTACGAACATGCCATTTCCACAGGCTACCGCTTCTATTCCTATGGCGATTCCAGCCTTCTTTTCCGGAAAGACTAGATGACCGAGAACTTCCAGTTCACCCTCAAGAAGACCGATGGCGGTGCGCGCCTCGGCGAAGTTTCCATGCCGCGCGGCACGATCCGCACGCCGGCCTTCATGCCCGTCGGCACCGTCGGGACCGTCAAGGCGATGTATCTCGACCAGGTGCGCGAGGGCGGCGCCGATATCATTCTTGGCAACACCTATCACCTGATGCTGCGCCCGACCGCCGAGCGCGTTGCCCGCCTCGGCGGCCTGCACAAGCTGATCCGCTGGGATGGGCCGATCCTCACCGATAGCGGCGGCTTCCAGGTCATGTCGCTGTCAGGGCTGCGCAAGCTCGACGAGCAGGGCGTGACCTTCAAGAGTCATGTCGACGGCAGCCTGCACCACATGTCGCCGGAGCGCTCCATCGAGATCCAGGGGCTGCTCGACAGCGATATCCAGATGCAGCTCGACGAATGCGTGGCGCTTCCGGCCGAGCCGCGCGAAATCGAGCGCGCCATGGAGATGTCGCTGCGCTGGGCTGAACGCTGCAAGGTCGCCTTCGGCAACCAGCCGGGCAAGGCGATGTTCGGCATCGTGCAGGGTGGCGATATTCCGGCTCTGCGCGTGCGCTCCGCAGCCGCGCTCGCCGATCTCGACCTCAAGGGCTACGCGGTCGGCGGTCTCGCCGTCGGCGAGCCGCAGGCTGTCATGCTGAAGATGCTCGAGGAGACGCTGCCGGTCCTGCCGACCGAAAAGCCGCGCTATCTCATGGGCGTCGGTACGCCCGAGGACATGCTGCGCTCTGTCGCGCGCGGGATCGACATGTTCGACTGCGTGATGCCGACGCGTTCCGGCCGTCACGGCCTGGCCTTTACGCGCCGCGGCAAGGTCAATATCCGCAATGCCCGTCATGCCGAGGATATGCGCCCGCTCGACGAGCAGTCGAACTGCCCGGCGACGCGCGACTATTCACGCGCCTATCTGCACCACCTCGTCCGCTCCAACGAAGCGCTGGGCGGCATGCTACTCTCGTGGAACAACCTCTCCTACTATCAGGAACTGATGCAGGGGATCCGCAAGGCAATCGCCGAAGGTCGCTTCGCCGACTTCATGGCGGAGACCGAAGCCGAATGGGCGCGGGGCGATATCGACCCCGTCTAACGGTTAGATGCCCTTGCTCTCCGTATCCGGCAGGATCTGGACGCCGCCGATCTTGTAGCTGCCATCCGGCTGACGGATGACCTGATAGATCGCCGTCCAGTCCTTGCCGTCGCGGCCGGAGATCAGCACCTCGTGGTAGATCATCGCGCCGTTGTCGATCGAGCGGCTGCGGCCGAAGGCGTAGTTTCCGGGGTGATAGACCGGCTCGTAGCTCTTCTTGACCATGGCGAAGAAGACGTTCTTGTCGGGATAGACGGCCTTGATGCCAGGGGCGGCGTAGGAATAGGCCGCTTCCGGATCGTCCTGCAGGAAAGCCTTGATCTGCGCCTCGATCATCGACCGCGTTGTATCCAGCGGGTCTTCCGCGCGCGCCGGCGACAGCGTGAAAATCGCGGTGAGACTGAGGATGAGGATGAGGACTGCGAAGAAGGCGCGCATCGGCATATCTCCCACTATCCCGTGGCCGTAGCCGCCACCCCTTGAATTGTAGGGCTTTCAGCGCACAAGGGAAGAGGCAATCAGAGCCGGCCGCGTGCGAACATTCGAGACAGGATCAAACCCGCGACGAGCACACCGGCGGCGACGAAGATGGTGTCGATCGGGGTGCCGATATAGAGCGGCCCAACATTGGCGAAGAGCAGGAAGGCGACGACGAAGTTCGCCCAGCCCCAGACGACGTTCAGCTCCGCCGAGCTCTCGCCGGCGCCTGACATCCGCACGAATGGTGTGCGGAACGGCCGGCCACAGACGCCGTTGACGAAGTGCGGAATGCCGTTGGTCATGATGGCGGCGGCAAAGAAATGAACGATAAAAGCGATCCAGGGCATCGGCGTCTCCAAGATGGTCATCCCCATGGCGCGACGGGACGTCACGTTACGGGATGAGCCAGAATTCCGGCAGGGAACGCGTTGACCTAAGCTCTTGTTCCATAAGCGGGATCAGATCGTGTGGTAGCGACGATCGAAATAGATCAGCGCCTGGCCACCTTCGTTCTCCCTGATCGCCACCACCTCGCAGATCAGGATGTCGTGGGTGCCGCCATCAGAGACCGACTTCACCTTGCAGTCGAGCGAGATCAGCGCGTCGTCAAGCGCGGGCGCACCTGTTTCGAGTACCGACCAGCTGGCGCCTTCGAAGCGTTCCTGCACCGGGGTCTTGCCACCGAAACGTCGGCTCAGGTCCTCATGGGCATGCGACAGCGTGTTGACGCAGAGTACGCGGTTGGCGTTCACGGCGGGGTAGGCGGAGGAGCCGCGATTGATGCAGACCAGAAGCGTGGGCGGATCGTCGGTGACGCTGCAGACGGCGGTTGCGGCGAAGCCCGCGAGGCCTGCCGGTCCATCCGATGTGACGACGTTGACGGCAGCGCCGAGGCGGGCCATGGCGTTGCGGTAATCCTGCTTGCGCTGGTCGGGAACAGCTTCCGCGATTGTCGCTGGCGCTTCCGGGATCATTTTGGCTGATGCTTGCATATCGGGGTCCTAGCGGATTTCGGATCTCGCGTCACGAAGGAAGCGCAGCATGGTGTCGTTGAAGCTCTTCGCCTCTGTCACGTTGACGGCGTGGGCTCCGAAGTCCGTCAGCGCGAGTTCTGCATGCGGCAGCCCCTCGGCGAGGCGCATCGATCGGGTGTATGGGACGAGGAGGTCGTCGCGGGTGGCCATGACCAGCGTGTGGGCAGCAATCTCTGACAGCCGGTCGTCGAGATCGAAGGCCCGGAGAGCCGTGATACGCCGCAGGATATTGGTCTTTCCCTGGAAATGGGCGATGGCGTGCTGCTCCTCAGCGCCGAGACGCTCGGCATTGTCGGACATCCAGACCGACGGATAGAGGAAGAGCGGCTGCGCCTTGACAAACATCTCGACGCCAGACCGCTCGAGCAGCTCGATCCTGACATCGAAGCAGCGGCCGGAATGCGGATCCGCCTTGCTCCAGGCGTTGACGAGGACGAGCTGGCCGATCATGTCAGGCCGGCGGAGCGCGATATCCAGCCCAATCAGGCCGCCGAGCGCGTGGCCCATGAAGTCGAAGCGCTCGATGCCAAGTTCCAGCGCGATCTCCAGCACGTCATCGGCCATGGCGGCGATGCCGCCAGCCTCGGGCACCTCGCCGCCGGTGCGGCCTGTGCCGCGATGATCGTAGGTGACGACGCGGAAATCGGCTGATAGCGCCTCGATCTGCGGCGCCCAGTAGCCGCCCGAACCGCCAAGGCCGGAGGACAGGATGATGGTGCGGGCGTCGGCATGGGTCTGGCCGTGTATGTCGAAATGCATCTTGCTGACTTTACTCACTTCTTGCCGATATGGGCGACGGTCGCGATCTCGACCAGCGCGTCGGGTTTCACCAGGCCGCACTGAACGCAGTAGCGGGCCGGCTTGTCGCCGGGGAAATATTCGGCATAGACGGCGTTGACGGCCTGATAGTTGGCCCAGTCGGTGACGAAGATGTGGTTCATGGTCACGTCTTCCATCGTGCCGCCGGCCGTTTCGATTACCGACTTGATGATCTCGAGCACATGGCGGGTCTGGGCGCCGGCGTCGCCGACATGGACGACATCGTTGTTCTTGTCGAACGGCAGGGTGCCGGAGACATAGACGATGCCGTCGGCAAGCGTGCCCGGCGAATAGGGGGCGATCGGCTTCTGGGTTCCCTCGGGGACGATGATCGATTTTGGCATGATATGTCCTCTTCTGTTCTTGATCAGGCTTCGGTAGGCGCGGCTTGTGAGATGACGCCGCAGAAATCGTTGACGGTGGCGACCCAGCCGAAGAACTTCTCGACGTTGTAGACAGTCGCCTGCTGGATGAAATCGGGCCCCAGGTGATGGGTCGCGTCTTCGAGCATCACGCCGAAATATTCGAGATGGAAGGCATCGCGCAGCGAGCTCTCGACGCAGACATTGGTGGCGATGCCGACAAAGACGAGATTGCGGATGCCCCGGGCGCGCAGCACGCTGTCCATGTTGGTGTTGAAGAAGCCGCTGTAACGGGTCTTCGGCACCAGGATATCGCCCGGCTGCGGCTGCAGCTCGTCGACGATCGCATAGTCCCATGTGCCCTTTGCCAGAAGCTGGCCCTGCAGCTCCGGCCGCTGGCGCATGGTCTTCAGTGCATTCGACTTGTGATAATTGGGCGAGCCCGGTCCGCCGGCCTCGACATAATCCTTGTCCCAGCCGTTCTGGAAATAGATGACCTGGACGCCCGCGGCGCGGGCGGCGTCGAGCGTCTTCTTGATGTTGGCGATGGTGCCCTTGGCGCCTGCAATATCGAAGCCGGCGAGATCGACATAGCCGCCTTCCGTCGAGTAGGCGTTCTGCATGTCGACGACGACGACGGCGGTTTCGCTTGGCTTCAGCGTGATTGGCTCGGGG
>NZ_JAGHMF010000055.1 GCF_017741815.1 Rhizobium sp. 16-488-2b | reverse complement strand
GCTTAAATACCCATTGCGCGCAAGGCGCCGTCGATAACCTTTTTCTGGTCGTCGGAGACGGTCTCCATCGGTGCGCGCGGGAGGAAGAAGTCGACGCCCTGGCGCGACTGGATATACTTGGTGCACGCCGGCAGGTTGTCGTGGCGAACGACATTCCAGAGGCCATTTAGCTTCCAATGAAGCTCCCGCGCCTTCTCATGATCGCCCCTTTTGACGGCATTGTAGAGTTCAACCGTCTGCTTTGGTACCGCCGAGGTCAGGGCTGAAATCGCGCCGTCCGCGCCGAGCGCGAAGCCCGGGTACAGAAGTGCGTCGATGCCGGTCAGGACAATATTGTCCTTCTTGGCGCTCCCAATAAGATCGGAGAGAGACTTCAGGTCACCTGAGCTCTGTTTCATGCCCACGACGCCTGGAACCTCGTCCATGATCTTAAGCATCAGGTCGGCGGACAGGTAGTTCCACGGAATGACATTGTAGATCAAGATCGGAACGCCCGTTTCATCGTAGATCTCACGGAAATGGCGAACGGTGGCGTCAGCACCTGGTTTGAACAGGTAATGCACGGGCGTAACTTGCAGCGCTTCAGGCTTCAAATGAGCGATCTTCTTTGTCCGCTCGATCGCCTCAATCGTCGAATTAACGATCAAGCCCACGACAAACGGCACAAGGCCCGCAATCGCCTCATGGGTCGCTTCCATCGACTCGACAAATTCCTCCGTCGAGAGCGTGTGACCCTCCCCGGTGCTGCCGCCTGCAACGATGGCATTTACACCGGATTCGATCATGAAATCGATCTGCTTCTTGATGCCGGAAGCGACCAATTTCCCCTTCGCATCGAAGGGCATGGTTACAGGTGGCAAGATGCCACGCAACTTGCCCTTCAGAGCCAGTTTGCTTTCTTGATTCATGAAACTCTCCTCCTTGATCCCTGAAACGCCCTATCAAGGTTCAAAATCTAAATTCCGGTATCCGGGATGACGTTTCGGATTT
>NZ_JAGHMF010000014.1 GCF_017741815.1 Rhizobium sp. 16-488-2b | reverse complement strand
GTCTTGCACCCACCCTTTACCCCACTCTTCATCGTATAAAACATAATAATATCATATATATAGGTAAGAGTGGGTACAGTTTAGGGTGGGGTATACCCCCCGGCGGTACTTTTGAAGCGATTTTTCCCGAGCAGTTACGCGCGCGGGAGCAGGACTGGGGTTTCTCTGATCAAAACCTTAAATGCCAGAAGGAGGATCAACATGGCATCAAAAACATCCACCCAGACGACCCGTATGTCTGGCAGACGCGTACGCATCGTCACCCGCGTATCGTCGACCGGCACGAAGGTGACCGTCACCGACGCGCCACCGGAGGAATGGGAGCTGCAAGCGGCGCAGGTACGAGCGCTCCGCGCTATGCCGGAGTACGGCAAGGAGTTCTTACTGGCTGGCGACATGAATGCGGAGCGCCGCGGTCCAAAAGCGCGCTTCAAAGCTGTCGCCACAGGCATGACTGCGGGCGAGCCAGATCTGCGCATCTACGTGACCGGCGGCCGGCTGCTCCTGATCGAGAATAAGGTCGGCAAGGGGCGCCTTACACCGGAGCAGGTCAAGCGGCATGAAGATCTCCGCCGGCTGGGCTTCACAGTTGAGGTGCTACGGGCCGTGTCGACGACGGATGCGGCCAGCCAAGCGGTAGCGCTGGTTCGGGTCTGGCTGTCTACCGTCACCGGTGAAAAGCTGGCGAGCGCGGCGTGAGCAGGCGGATAAAGAGCGCCGAAGAATCTGCGCGTCGGGAGAGCGCGAAGGCAAAAGCAGCGGCATACACGCTGGTTGCTGACAGCACGGCGCCACGAGATCCGCGTCTCCAAGGCGAACACTATCGCCGCCACCTTATCGATGCGCATCGAACGATCGAGACACTGCAGGGTCGTATCGCCGAGTTGGAGCGGGAGCGAGACAAAGCCAAGGCTGCCAGCGATTATGCGTTGAGCCTATCGGTGACCAGGAGTGCGGCCAACGAAGCTGCGCTCGGCGCCTTCCGGTTGGCACGAGAGAAGGCTGCTCTCCTGATGGAGGGACCCGATGATGAGCCAACGCCACGGAGCGAAGCAATCCGAGCAATCCCTGACCCAAAGCCAAAATGGAGCTGACGAATGACCATAGCGCGTGATTTTTCCAAGTTGGCCGAAATGTTGGCCGAACAAACCACAGCACCCGTTGCTACCAAGCCGAAGGTGGTCAAGGTCCGAAAGGCAGCCAACGACAACAAGCCCGCTGGCGACGTGCTGGCGTGGCCCGCGCTTGAGCGTCTAGCCTATCGAGGCGACAAGGTGCGGCTGCGTGCGCTTCGCCACTGGCGTGACCTGTCCTTCCCTCGAGACACGGTCGTCGAGGCTGATGACCAACTCTATGAGCCGGAAGTAGCCATCGAGATCAGACCCTCAGAGGCCGAGCTGCTTGGAGCCGTCGGCCGCAAGGTTACCGGCCGCGAGCGGTGGGATCACACGGGAGAGATGGCCAACACGTATGACGATGCCGAGCCTCCCGAGGTATCGTACAGCACCAATCGTAGCGGATCGCTTGACGCTCGCATCGGCAGCCTTGCGTTCCGCGACGGCGAACTGCGCCAGTGGGGCGTGACCGCTAAAGGACGTCCGCTACAGCCAGACGAGCGCCGTCGTGGCGTCAAGGGCGGCCAGGTGAAAGCCGGTCGTAGAGAGGCCGAGGTTTGGTCATACCTTGCCTTGAAGGGTGCTATCTCGCCACTTCACGCTGAGCCCTATCAAAAACCCTGCATAGCTCATCCGGTCGACGGGCATCCGGTCAGGTCGGAAGTTTTAGAGGCGCGCAAGATCCTCGAGGAGATGGGCGTCGATGGTAGCGTTCCCTTCGATCGGCTTCCGTCATCGGCAGTCCGGTGCCCCGACGCCATTGTGCCAGGGCCGCAGTGGATCGGTGGCGTGAAACAGCCGAAACCGACTGCGTCAAAGCCGGCAGGCAGGGAGCCGGACTTCGTTCGGCACGTTGAGACGGCCGACTACGTTGACCACCTGCGTCATAGGCTCGGCGACCACGCGAAGGTGCTGGACTTGGCGATTACCGATACGACAGCTTTGAACATCGGCTTGGCGATGGGCCTCGCGCAGGCCTATGCCGCAAAGCGCGGGGCGGCGCTGATTGACAGCGCGCTGGACAAGCTGATCGAGCTTGATGAAACAGCGCGTGGCGATTTCGGAGTGGAAGAAAAGAAAATCGCTGCCTGATGTCCAGTGAACCACCGGTTCCCATCGTATCTTAGTGAAGGGATTGATCCCAACGGCACCTTCGGGTGCCGTTACCATTTGAGGCGCCGTCAAACGCGGACGCGTGAAGCTCGCGAGTTAGATCGGGCCCGCCTCAAACCTACAGCCTGCCAAGTCGAGCCGATATCCGGACCTTGGCGGCGATCATTGACCAGCAAAAATACGGCACTTTGGAAAGGTGCAACGGGTTCGATGCCCGGCCATGCTTCGGCATGAGCAAGCCTACCTGCTGGCATACATGAGCATCCTGGTCCTCTGAGCCTGCATCCGCACCGGGTCTCGTACCGTGGCTGATGTGAGCCTATGCCCAACATCCTGAAGCAACAGGAGGGCGCTGCTGACGAGCAGTGGCTGGATGCACCTATTCGCAGGACCGGCCGTGGACGCGTAAGCCCGGATACCCAAAGGCACACCGTATGGGCGCCGCCTGCTTATTCACTCCCCATTGCCTGGCGCTGCCTCCTCCGGCGACTGGCGATCACGCGGCTGCTCCCTTGCGATGCGAGGTCGAGCAGCCGCTTTTGTTTTCGTTACTGAAGGGGTCGCCAATTGACGAACACAAAGACAAAGGGCGATGCGACTGAGGCGATTGTGCTGGCTCACCTGGTAAGGCGTGGCGAAGCTGTGCTGTTGCCGTTCGGAGATAACCAGCGCTACGATATGGTTGTGCACAAGCGCGACGGCTCATTTGAGCGCATTCAATGCAAGACGGCGAAACTCAAAGATGGCGTAATCACCTTCTGGTCATGCAGTAACAACGGCTTCACATTCGAGAAAAAGACCTACGCTGGTGAAGCAGACGTGTTCATGGTGCATTGCCCAGACAATGACAAAGTCTATCGCGTCCCAGTAGGTGAGGCGAACCAAAAGAACGTGTCGCTACGAGTTGATGCGCCCAAGATAAAGTCCCCGACGGTTCGTTGGGCGTCTCAGTATGAGTGTTAGTCAACCAACTAAATCCGATGCCCGCTCAGAGGAAGCCGAGCGCTATCGCCGTCTCTATCGAACGGCCCGATGGCGCGGCCTGCGTAGGTATCAGCTCAGCATCCATCCACTCTGTGAGTGGTGCCTGGAACGCGAGGATGTGACCGAGGCAACGGAAGTCCACCATGCCGTTCCACATCGCGGGAACATGGAGATCTTCTGGTCGGGCCCGTTCGTCTCGACATGCAAGCCATGTCACGCCTCTCGAGGGCAGATGGAGGACAATGGGAAGGCCGTCGTCCGATATGGCGCCGATGGATGGCCGATCTAGGCCGGGAGGGGGCATTGTTGCCTTTAAGCAACACGTCCCTTGGGAACCGGTCATGGGCATTCATGCGCATTTTTCCAATTCAAATGTTGGGGGTAGCCGATGGCGAGGCCGCGGACACCGAAGGCGAAAGCCGAGGTTACCGGGCAGGCAGTTGTCCGGCGTAGAAAGTTTGAAGACCGCACCGAGCCTGCTGTGTCCGACACCGTCGGAGAGCCACATGAATGGCTAACTGAGCACGGCAAATTGGCGTGGAGAGAGATTTCATCTGAAGTGCCCTGGCTGAATTCAAGCCATCGTGGACACTTGGCGATCGCTGCGAACATTCGCGGCAGGATGATGAAGGGTGATGATGTTGGCGTTCAAGCCATGAACCTTCTCCGCCAGTGCTACGGACAGATGGGCGCGACGCCGGCTGATGCCAGCAAGGCTGGAGCTAAACCGGATGGCGAGAGCAAAGACCCAGCCGACGAGTTCTTCAACGACTAAGGTATCGGTGCCGAAAAAGCGCGTTCCCAAGGCGAAGAAGGAAGTCAGCAATCTTCCAGCGTATTTCGACCCGAAATACCCAATCGGACCTGTCGACGAGTATGCCGAGAAGGTGCTCAAGGGAGAGATTGTGGCGGGCCCGCATGTGCGGAACGCCTGCCGCCGTCATCGCGATGATCGGTTGAATGGGCCGAAGCGAGGGATCCATTGGGATCCTGAGGCGGCAAGCCGTGTTCTGCGGTTTTTCCCTGCTGTATTGCGCCTCAATGGCGGTCAGTTCGAGGGGCGGCCGTTTCATCCTCACCTTTCGCAGCAGTTCAAGATCGGGTCGATCTTCGGCTGGAAGCGCGTCGAGTCAGACGGCGCGGTCCTGCGACGGTTTCGACGCGCCTACATCGAAGAGGGAAAAGGCAACGGAAAGTCGCCCTTGGCGGCAGGCATCGGCCATTACTGCCTGACCTCGGACGGCGAGGCGGCTGCGGAAATCTACGCGGCGGCAGCCAACAAAGACCAGGCATTTGTGCTCTTTCGAGACGCGGTCGCGATGTATGAGCAGTCGCCGGCACTCAAGTCGAAGTTGACGCCATCGGGTGGCAACCCGGTCTGGAACCTGTCGTATCTGAAAAAGCGGTCGTTCTTCCGGCCTATTTCTCGCGAGGGTGCGCACTCTGGCCCGCGTCCGTACATCGCCCTTTGCGACGAGATCCATGAGCATCCTGATGGCAAGGTCATCGAGATGCTCGAGCGAGGCTTCAAGTTTCGCCGACAGCCTCTGCTCTTCATGATCACGAACTCCGGTTCTGATCGCAACAGCATTTGCTGGGATGAACACCAGCATGCCGTGAAGGTAGCGGCCGGTACGCAAACGCCAGACGACGACTTCACCTACGTGGGCGAGGTCATCGACGACACGACATTCTCGTATGTTTGCGCGCTCGACAAGGATGACGATCCGTTTACGGATCCGACCTGCTGGCAGAAGGCTAACCCGCTCTTCGGCGTCACGCTGAAGCACGATTATCTTGCCGGCGTCGTCAATCAGGCGAAAGACATTCCGTCCAAGCGAAACGGCATTCTCCGCCTGCATTTTTGTGTATGGACGGAAGCCGATACGGCTTGGATACCACGCCCTATCCTTGAGAAGGTGATGGCGGACTTTGATCCGTACACCGAGCACAAGGGCAAGAAGATCGCATCGGCGGGGTTGGACTTGTCAGGCGCCAAGGATTTGACGGCGGCAGCTTTCACTGTCGAGACTGGCACCAAGCGCATCACGCGTGAAGACGGCACAGAAGCGGATCTTCCGACTTACGACCTCTGGATTGAGGCTTGGACGCCTCGCGACACGATGGACGAGCGATCGAAACAGGATCACGTTCCGTATCGCCTTTGGCTCGATCAGGGGTACATCAATGCGCCAGAAGGCGCCCGCATTCGGTACGACCATGTTGCTGCACTATTCGCTCGCCTCAACACCGAGCACGGTATCAGCGTTTTGGCTTTTGACCGCTATGCATTTGATAAGTTCGAGCAAGAACTGGATGACTACGGCGTTGACATCAAAACCGTAGCCCATCCGCAGGGCGGCAAGAAGCGCGCAAAACCTGACGAAGCCAAGGTGCAGGCGGCCAAGGACGCTGGGCAAGAGCCTCCGCTGGGCCTCTGGATGCCGGGATCGGTCAGCGCGCTGGAAACTCTCATCCTTGAGGAGCGCATCCGGCTGCGGAAGTCGCCGGTGTTGCTTGGCGCGCTCATGGGTGTCGCAATCGAAACCGATCCCCTCATGGGCAATCAGTGGTTCTCCAAGAAGAAGTCGACGATCCGTATTGACCCGGCCGTAGCTGCGGCAATGGCGGTTGGTGCGGCGGTTGATGGGTTCGTGGAGCATAAGCCAGTAGCTTCTCCGTGGGACGACCCGGAATTTACACTCAGAGAGGCGGCATAATGGCCCTGAAAGACTGGTTCAGTCGCCTAAACGCGGCCAAATCGCCAGAAACTCGTGCAACTATCGAGAATCCTACGGTTCCCGTCAGTGCAGAAAACTTCATGGCGTTCTTTGGCGTGAACTCCGCCAATCTGCCATCGGTAACGGTCGACACGGCGCTGTCTGTGCCTGCTGTGTGGGCGGCTGTCGCCTTTCTATCGCGTACGCTCGCCGCCATCCCGCGCCACGCGTATCGCGACAGCAAGACCGGCCCGAAGCGCATAAGCGGCAAGCTGGAAATCGTGGTCAATCAGGCGCCGAACGACAACAGCGGCTCCTTTGCGTTCTGGCAGTGGTTCTGGCAGCAAGTTTTCACCCACGGTCGCGGCCTGGCATACATCGAACGGACGCCCCAGGGCATCGACTCGCTGTGGCCGATGGATCCGACGAAGACGACGGTGAAGCGTGTCGGCCTGAAGATCTCGTACGAGTATGAGGGAAGAACGTACGACGCGGCCGACGTGATTGACGTTGCTTTCATGCGTCGGAGTTGCGGCCTGAAGCACTACGGCCCGATCGCGCAGGCATCGAAGGCAATCCAGCTCGCGATTGCCATGAACGACTACGGCTCGAACTTCTTCGCGGGCGGCGGTGTGCCGCCCCTGGCGCTGGAAGGCCCGCTGCCGGCAGGCGCCGAAGCAATGAAGCGCGCGCAGGCGGACATCAAACGCTCTGTCGATGCGGCCAAGAATGCCGACGAGCCGATCTTCCCAATCCCGGCCGGCTATAAGCTATCGCCGGTCGGTATCGATCCAGCCAAGGGGCAGATGATCGAGGCGCGACGCTTCCAGGTGGAAGAGATTTCGCGTGCCTATCAGCTGCCGCCGGTGTTTCTGCAGGATCTGACACGGGCGACGTTCAGCAACGCCGAGCAACAAGACTTGCACCTCGTGAAGCACCTTATCGGACAGTGGGCCAAGGCGCTCGAAGACGAGATCAATCTCAAGTTCTTCGGTCGTGGCACAGCTGGGCGGTACGTGGAGCACAATCTCGACGGGCTTCTTCGCGGTGACTTCAAGAGCCGCATGGATGGCTACGGCGTGGCGATTCAGAACGGCATCAGGACACCTGATGAGGTTCGCGCACTCGAGAACCTTCCAGCGATGGGAGGTGAAGCCGAGAAGCTTCACATCCAGGGCGCGACTGTGCCGCTTGGCTCACAGAATATTGGTCATAACGGCGGGCCTCCGCTCGATGACAACAACGACGGGGCCAAGGCCGCATGACAAAAGACATCGAGAAACGCAGTCATATTGGTAGCGTCGAGCATCGGGCGGCTGACGACAAGCGTACGCTTGTGGGTTACGCCGCCCTGTTCGAGCGCCTAGCTGACATCGGCAGCTATTTTCAGGAGAAGATCGCACCCGGCGCTTTCGCTGAGGCGATCGACGGCGACATTCGCGCTCTGATCGACCATGACCGTGGTCGCGTGATTGGTCGCACAAAGGCCGGGACGCTCCGTTTGCAGGAGGATGGGACTGGTCTCCGCGTTGAGATCGATGTTCCAGACACCACGGACGGAAACGATCTGTGGGTGCTCGTCGAGCGCGGCGACATCAGTGGCATGTCCTTCGGCTTTCGCGTCACCAAGGAGACCTGGGACGAGACGGGCGCCATTCCGGTACGGACCATCGAGAAACTCGAGCTGATCGAGGTCTCCGCTGTTGCGTGGCCGGCATACGAGGACACGACGCTTGCCAAGCGGTCTCTCGACGCTGCCCGGGCCGATCACCGCAATGCCGCTCGTCGAGTAGCTGAACGTCGTGCAGCGAGCGAACAGAAGTTTCGAGGCATCCGGTCACCAACTGGTGACGGGCAGGGCGCCTCGTAGTCACCCGGCTACCCGCCGGAGGGCCGGACAAGACGTCCTGCCAACATTAACCTCACCACATCTTTTGGAGACCAGAATGGCAACTCTTACCGAGCTTCAGGAGAAGCGCGGCCGCCTCGTCACGCAGGCACGCGAAGCACTTAACGAAATTCAGTCCAACACCGATGAAGCCCGCTCCGCTGAGCTCGAATCTCGTCATGACCGGATCATGGCCGACTTCGACCAGGTCGAGCGCAACATCGAGCGCGAAGAGCGTCAGGCCGCGCTCGAAGCTCGCTTCGAAGAGCGTGCGCGTAAGGATCGCGAAAACCGCCGTCCTGGTGCAGGTACCGAAGACCGCGGCAGCGGCTCCGACGCCGGCAACGAGCTCTCCTACCGCTCCGTATTCCACAAGTTCATCGTCTCCGGCGCTGATCTTGCTGCTCTTGAGCCAGAAGAGCGCGCTGTCCTGAAGGCAGGCGTTCAGGTCCTCGACGAAAAGCGCGCACAGTCGTCCGCCACCGGTGCGGCTGGCGGATACACTGTTCCTACTGAACTTGCTGAAGTCCTCATCAAGTCGATGAAGGCATGGGGCCCGATGTACGATCCCGCCGTGACCGGCGAGTTGAATACCTCGACCGGCGCCGTTATCCAGCTCCCGACGATCGATGACACGTCTGGGACGGCCACCGCCCATACTCAGGGCGCCGACATCGTCGACGACGGTTCCGCTGATGCGACCTTCGGTCAGAAGCAGCTCGAGGCGTACGTCTACGACACGAAGTTCATCAAGTTCTCGATGGAGCTCGCGCAGGACAGCATCTTCAATATGGAAGCGCTGCTTGGCGATCTGCTCGGCGAGCGCATGGGCCGTCTTGCCAACCTGCAGCTTACCGTCGGTACCGGAACTAACGCTCCCAACGGTGTTGCAACCGCTTCTACCCTCGGCAAGACCGCTGTTTCGGCAACGGCGATTGCGTCTGACGAAATCATCGATCTCGTCCACTCTGTCGATCCCGCCTACCGCCAGGCGCCGAAGGTCGGCTTCATGTTCAACGACCAGACGCTTGCATCAATCCGCAAGCTGAAGGACGGTCAGGGCAACTACCTCTGGCAGATGGGTGACGTCACCAAGGGCCAGCCCGGCACGCTGCTGAGCTATCGCTACACGATCAACCAGGCAGTCGCATCGATCGCCACCGGCAACCGCTCGGTTCTGTTCGGTGACTTCGGCAAGTACTTCGTCCGCAAGGTCGGTTCTCCGGTCATCGGCGTACTGCGCGAGCGCTTCTGGCCGAACCTCGGCGTTGCCGGCTACATCCGCTTCGACGGTGAGCTCGGCGATACCGCTGCGATCAAGCACCTCAAGCAGGCTTAACAATCAGCGGGCTGGCTTCGGCCGGCCCGCCTTCTCCTCGGGAGGCGACATGTTCTTGAAAATGACAGCCGGACTGTCCGGCCCACTGTTTAACTTGGCGCCTGGCGACCAGCACGAATTTGACACGGACGAGGCGGAGCGCCTGAAGGCAGCTGGCTTCGCTGTAGACGCCGAGCCCGCAGTGCCGGCTCCGGCAAAGACCAAGAAAGGCAAGGCGACCGATGTGGTATCCAGCGAAAGTGATGGATCCGGCGTCGACGGAGCCGGTCAGTCTTGATGAGGCGAAGCGTCGGCTTCGCATCGGGTTTAACGACGACGATAACGACATCGAGCTGCTGATCTCATCGGCCAGAGACCACGCCGAGAAGTACTGCAATGTGCTTTTCGCTGAGCGGAAGGTAGAGATCAAATGCGACTGCTGGAGCGATATGGCGCGTCTGCCCGTCGCACCCGTGAATTCGGTCGTCAGCATCGAGTATGTCGACACTGCTGGCGCCAGCCAGACGGTCGATGCTTCTGTTTATGAGCCTCGCCTTGAAGGGCTGGAGCCTTCAATAGTTTTGGCATACGGCAAGCAGTGGCCGGTTATCCAGAGCGGATCACGGATCACGCTGACCGCGGTTGCCGGCTATGAGGCGGCTCCTCCAGCGGTAAAGCACGCTATTCTTCTCCACATCGCCGACGCATACGAGGTGCGCGAGAACGCGGCCGAGGATGGCTGGTCGGCCTTCGACGCTCTTCTGTCGAACTTCCGGCGCGGATAGCGCCTCATAAGGAACCATCATGGCAGCAATCTCTATCACGCCGGCGAATGTCGTCGCCGGCGCCAATGCCACGCGCGATTCAGGCACTGCTGGTGAGGCAATCACAGCGGGCCAGACCGTGTATCTGTCGTCGACGACAAACCGCTGGATGCTGGCAGACACGAATTCGCCTACTGCAGAAGCTCGCGTCGCCAAGGGTATCGCGCTCAATGGTGCCGCGGCCAATCAGCCGGTTGCCGTCCTCAAGGATGGCGACCTGACAATCGGCGCCACTCTCACCAAGGGAGTTGGCTACTACCTCGGCGGGGCGCCCGGCTCGATCGTGCCAGTCGCTGACCTGACAACCGGCGATTACACGTGCTTCCTTGGTATCGCCAAGTCGACGAGCGTTCTCGCCGTTAAGATCCAGTCCGCAGGCGTAGCGCTGTAACATGTGGATCAAGTTTACGTCGAGCTACTGCTGGGAAGCGACGCCTGCCGTAAACGTGGTTTTCAAGCCAGATGGCGGCCCGCTCAAGGATGGTCGCTATTCGGTGACACGGGCTTGCGCTGACGCGGCCACCGAGGCGGGCGTAGCAACGCCATGCCAGCGGCCGAAAGGCAGGTTCTGATGGCAAAGCCAACCGGCGCAGGCGCGATGCGCGAGAAGATCGACTTTCAAGTCAAGATCACGTCGCCCGATGAATACGGCAACGAGCAGACGGAGTGGCGTACTCAGTTCACCACCGCAGCCCGCCTCACGCCCTTGAAGGGCAGCGAACCCGTCATCGCCTCGCGATTGGCTGGAGTTCAGCCCTACATCATCAGTATCCGCAGCTGCGTGGCGGCCAGAGCCGTCACCACTGCATGGCGAGCGGTCGATGCGCGCAATCCATCGCGGATCTTCAACATCACGTCAGCGGCCAACGTCGACGAGCGCAATGCTTACATCGATATGATGGCAACGCAGGGAGTGGCGACCTGATGGCGCTGAAAGCGAAAATCTCGGGCAGGGCAGAGCTTACCAGAAACCTGAGAGCGTTCGTCCCGAACGCCTTGGTCTATGCGGCGGACGCCAACTATCGGATTGCCGAAGAGGTCGCCGACAAGATCAGGGAAGTTGCTCCGCGTGGCGCGACACTCGAGTATGCAGAGGCGATCCACGGCGACTTCGTGAAGCATCACCCCGGCGCTCTGGATTTCAGTGACAACCCGACCAAAGACAAAGATGCGGCCGGGCTGTTCGCGCCTTACATCTGGCGCTTTTTGGAGTGGGGTACGGCGCCGCACAACACTGCGGCAGGTGGCGGCACGGTGAAGGGCAGATCGGCGTTCTCTGAGGGCAAGGGAAACCTGCATCCTGGCACAGCGGCCCAGCCGCACATCTACCCGACATGGCGCAGCTTCAAGGCAACGGCGGTGAAGATCAAACGCGCCGCTATCGCAAAAGCAATTCGCGAATTCAATCGGATATAGTCAATGGCTGCAGCAGAGCTTGAACTACAAGGCGCGATTGTCGCGCGCCTGAAGGCTGACGCTGCCTTGACGGCGCTTGTCGGTGGGCGCGTTTACGATCAGCCGCCGAATCCAGTCACGTATCCATACGTGGCCATAGGAGAGGCGCAGACGCTGCGCAACGATGCGACATGCATCAGTGGTGGCAAAGTCTACCTTACCCTTCATGGATGGTCGACTGCGGTCGGCTACCCAGAGGCGAAGAGGATCGCGGAAGCCGTAGCGGAAAGCCTTCATCTGGCGCCGTTAACGCTTCCGACCAATCATCTGATTTCACTCATGCATCGTCAGACGCGGACGTTCCGCGACGCTGACGGGCTGACCAGTCACGCAGTGATCGACTTCGTGGCATCGGTGCGCAAGCCGTTCGCTTAGCGCCATCAACACACAAACACAAAGATAGGCCGCCTCGTCGGCAAAGGAGTCACTATGGCAGATGGCGAACAGCTCGGCAGAACCCTACTCATCAAGGTGGGCGATGGCGCTGATCCCGAAGTATTCAGCAACCTGTGCGGCCTGAAGGATCGAAGCTTCGATCTTTCCGCCAATTCGGTTGATACCACCAAGCCGAGCTGCACCAATCCCGGTGGACCGGTGCAGAAGACCGGCCGCCCGGGCATCGTCAGCCGAACCTTCCAGGGTTCCGGCACGTTCGTGTCCAGCGCTGCAATGAAGGCGTTCATGACTAACGTCATCAATGCGACCGTCTTCAACGCGCAGGTCATCGTGCCCGGCCTGGGAACGTTCGCCGGCCCGTACTTCGTCACGAGCTTCCAGGCGAGCGGCGACATGGAGAATGACCTGCAGTTCAGCGCGACCTTCGAAGCGGCTGCTGCGCTCGTATTCACGGCGGAGGCATAATCCATGGCTAAAGAGGAGAAGGTATTTCCGCTGGCTGTGAACGAAGCGCGCGGTGAAACGGCGCTTTGGGTCGCGGACGTCCCGCTAGTTCTGGCGGCCGAGATCGGCCGCCTGTCGGCTGTGTCGACCCGCCTGCAGTGCAAGTCCATGAATGACCTGTTCCTGCGTCTGTCGGGGGTTGAGGCGGCTGCGACGCTCGCTGCTATTGAGCTGCTGACCGTCAAGGGCAATGCACTCGAGGCGATCACCAAGATCAAGCTGAAACACTTCCCGGCCTGCGCTGAGGCGTTCTCCGCCGTCCTCTCGCATCACTTCGAGGGTGACGAGGGAAACGCGGAAGCCGTCGACGAGGCGGCGTAAAGAAAGAGGAGCCGTTCCCGTGGCGGGAGTGGCTGCGGATCGGGACCGGCGGCCTGAAATGGCGGCCGGCCGACTTCTGGGAAGCGACCCTCACTGAGTTCTTTGCGGCCATCAACGGCCACAACGAAGCACAAGAGCCAGAGCAGAAGCATGAGGGTGGTCCGACGGCCACCGAGATGGCTGAGCTCATGGCGAAGTATGGATGATCCGATGACTAAACTAGACGGCGCACCTGTTGTTGGAATGGCAGAGTTCCGCCGTCTAGCGGAAGTCCACAATTGGGTCGAGGCGGAGGAAATTCCGACCGAACCCCTGATCCTACGTGATGGCAGCGCGCTGCAAAGGGCGCGTCCCGGTCGATTGTTTGTCAGGGACGCCCACCAGAACGTGGTGGCTGTGGCTAATCGATGCCAGGCATAGGCGTGTTCACGGCGATGCGGGCCGGTGCTTGTAGTTGTCCGCCTAGGAATACGAACTCCACCACATCCCCGCTTTTTAACCTCAGGCGCTGTTCAGTCTGCGATTCCAGCATATCGAGAAAGTCGACGATCTCCAGTCCGACAAGAAAGCCATCGGCTCTGCGGATGTTGGAGTTTCCAGTCACCGTGATCTCATAGGTCACATCGATCTCGCGATCGCCGAGCAAGATCTGCCCGTCATCCTTGTAACGGCGTAGCACGCTCTTGAGCATATTTTCTCCCTTAGCCCGCCACCACGCGGGCTTTTCTATTTTAAGGCGAAGTGCTGATGGCTGACAACGACAATAATCTAGTCTTTACCGTCAGCTCGGACATGTCCGCCGCTCAGCGCGGCTTGGCGAAGTTCGCGGTTGATGTCGGCGCATCGGCCGACCAGATCGCTCGAAAGTATGCGGCTGCCGGATCCAAGATCGATGGATCTGTCTCCGCTCTCCAGTCGCGTATCAACGGCGTGGTCGGTATCGGCGCGAAGGTCTCGAAGGAGTGGACCGGCGCACTGGCCGATCAGGGCAAGGAGCTTGAGCGCCTTCGTGCTCGTTACTCGCCGCTGTTCGCGACCATCAACAATTACAAGCAGGCCGTCACGGACATCCGGCGCGCCCATGCGATCGGAGCGATCTCGGCTAGCGAGATGGCAGCTGCAATCAGCAAGGAGCGGCAGGCTGCTCTCGCTTCGACGGCTGCAATTAAGGGGCGCAACGCTGCGCTGGCGGCAACTCCGGCGCAACGTAGCGCTGGCGGGAGCGGCTCATACCAGACCGCCAACATTGCGGCGCAGTTTCAGGACATCGCTGTAACGTCTGCTATGGGGATGAGCCCCCTGCAGATTGCGCTGCAGCAGGGTACGCAGCTTTCGTCCGTCCTATCGACGTTCGGAAACGGCAAAAGCGCGGTCGCAGGACTGGCAGCAGCGTTCGGCTCTTTGGTAAGCCCGATATCACTTGCCACCATAGCGCTGGTCGCCGGAAGCGCTGCCGCGATACAGTATTTTTCGTCTGTCGCCTCCGGTGGTGAACAGTCAGAAGAAGCCCTCAAGAAAGAGGCAGAGCTTATCCAGACAGTCGCCTCGAAATGGGGTGATGCGCTTCCTGAGCTCAAGAAATACGCCGACGAGCGTCAAAAGCTGCTTGATACGAAAGAGCAGAAGGACGCGGCCGCAGCGGCAGCCAATCAGCAGTGGTCTGACCTCCGCAAGACGGTTGGTGATGTCAAAGTCGCCTTCGTTGATGTTCGATCACAGATTGAGGCCGCCGGTGGCGACGCCGAGGCGATTAACGCGCTTCAAAAGTCGTTCAATGATCTGACGAAGGGAATTGCCGACGGCACAGCGACTGCTGAGCAGGCACGCACCGTGCAGAAGGCGCTTGCCGACCTTGCGATCCAAACTGGCGTTCCTGCAATTGCTGAGTTCGCGAAGACGTTCGACGGCCTCGCAACTTCCGTAAACGGCGTGGCTGATGCAGCCACTAGGCTGAAAAACGGCCCTCTGTTCAACGAGAATTTCGCCAAGAGCAAGCTTCCGACACTAGGGACGCTTGGCCCGGTGTTCTCCGACAACGGCAAGCTCATAACCGATCCGAATGAAATCGATCGGTACATGAAGCAGCAGGAAGACAATAGGAACCCAACAATAGACACCGGTAACGGTGTGCCGGTTCCCGTTCCGACGCCGACCGCTAAGCCGATCCAGCTCGGCGAGGAGCCCGATAAGGAGATTGCCAAGGCCGAGACTGCCGCAACCAAGGCGGCAAATGCCTATCGCGACCTGATCAAGTCGGCTAGCGACCGCATCGGCCAGGTGCAGCAGGAAATCGAACTGCTCGGCAAGTATGGCGTCGAGGCTGACGCCGCGCGCTTCGCCTTGGACCTCATGCAGCAGTCCGAGGACAAAGGGCGCTCGCTCTCTGAGGCCCAGCGCAAGGAGATCGAGAAGAAGGTCGAGCTCTACAAGCAGTATTCCGAGACGCTGGCAAAGGCTAAGCTGTCACAGGATCTTTTGCAGCAGCAGCGCTTCAACTCGCTTTCCAAGGAAGACCAACAGATCATCACGATGCAGCGCCAATATGGCCTGCCGGAGGATCTTGGAAGCGCAGAGGCGGGCCAGATTAGGCGGTCGCTGCGGACTGATGAACTTCGCAGTGATCTGAAGGATTTCGCGACGGATTTCCGGACCTCGCTGCTGAACAATGGCGGCGACATCGGGAAAGCGTTCGCGGACTCGATCGAGAATGCGCTCATGAACCAGGTCGCGAAGATCTGGGACAAGCTCTTCGATCAGATCATCAACGCGTTTCTCGACAGTGGATCGGGCAAAGCTGCGGCCAGCAATGGCGGCGGCCTCGGCGGTCTCATTGGCAGCCTTTTCGGTGGCGGGAGCGGCAAGGCAACAACGACCAGCACCGCTGTGACGTCCACTGCAAGCGGCGCGGTCGACAAAGCATTCTCGCTCCTCGGCCAGAACGAGACAAGCAATGCATCATCGATCAATTCCTTCCTAAAGCAGGGCGGCGTTGATCTGAATGCGGCTCAAACAGCTTGGTGTGCCGCCTTCGTCAACTCCTCGCTGGAGCAAGTAGGCGTCAGCGGAAGCGGCTCGAACGTGGCCAATTCGTTCCTGAATTGGGGAACGAAGATTGACCCGAGCCAGATCCTCAAGGGTGACGTGCTCGTGCAGAGCCGCGGTCTCGGCGCAAGCCAGTCCGGCGGCCATGTCGGTTTCGCTACCGGCGCTACCCGCCTTGTTGGTGGTCAGCAGCAGCTTGAGATGCTTTCGGGCAACCTCAGCAACGGTGTTGGCAAGAGCTGGGTCGATGCGATGGACGTCCAAGCCCGCCGGGCAACTGATGCGGCTTCGTCGCTAGGCAAGGTGGCGGAGACGGCCGGGACCGCGACGCAAGGACTTGGTCAGTTCGGCTCGGGTCTTGGCCAGCTTGGCAACAGCCTGAGTTCTGCCGGAAGCGGTGGTGGCTGGGGTCAGCTCGCCGGTGCTGCCAGCGGGTTCAACTGGTCGTCGCTATTCAGCCCGTCGTGGAAGCCGAACACCACGTTCGGCGCATTCCTCGGGCTTGCGGACGGTGGCCACGTATCGGGCGAGGGCGGGCCGACCAGCGACAGCATCCCCGCGATGTTGTCGAATGGCGAGTTCGTCGTCAACGCAGCGTCGACGAGAAAGAACCGCCGGCTGCTTGAGGCGATCAACTCCGGCTCAGTCGCTCACCTCGCGAAGGGCGGCATTGTCGCGCCAACTCTCGCCCCATCTGGCGGCTTTGGCCGTGGTGACGTCGAGATCAACGTGATCAACAAGAACGGCTCGCAGGTCTCCCAGACCAAGCGCAAGACGTCATCCGGCCAGGCTATCGACGTGGTCATCGACGACATGGTTGCCGACAAGATGAACCAGCCCGGCTCGCGGTCTCGCGGCGCCGTACAGTCGCAGTTCGGCTTGAAAACAGGACTAGCTAGACGATGACAGCAATCTGGCCAGACAGCCTGCCTAAGCGGTTCACCGTGGCGTCATATCAGGAAACGCTGCCTGATAACGTCATCTATTCCGAAGTGTCGATCGGGCCCGCAAAGGCCCGACGACGCACTACCGCGAACGTCTGGGATCAGACCGGCACGATGGTCATGACCTATGACCAGTATCGCGCGTTCCTGCGGTTTCGGTCGGAAGACGTTAGCGACGGCGCCAAGGCCTTCTGGTTCCCAGACCGGCTTGGCGGCCCGAACCTGCTGGTGCGGTTTAAAGAACCGCCTAAGGCGACGCTCGATGCCAACCTCTGGCAGGTGGCGATTACGCTCGAGGTGCTACCGTGAGCCGGACAGTCTCATCGAACTTCATCTCGGCGGCCAACGCGCAGGAGACGGACGAAGTCGTCGTCTGCCTCCTCACGGTGACACACGAGGAAATCCCTGAGCCGATCTACCTATCGAGCGACGCCACTGAGCGCCTCTCGGCGGATCCACTCATCTATGGCACGACGAGCCGTGGCAACCAGCATCTATACTTGCCGTTCGAGTTCACTCTTCCGGACGACAAGAGTGATAGCCCGCCACGGGTTATCCTGACTATGGACAACACCGACCGATCGCTGGTCGCGCTGTTGCGCTCAATATCGACGCCTGCCGATGTGCTGGTCGAGATCGTTCTGGCTTCAGATTTGAACCAGGTCGAACTCGTCATGCCGGCCTTGCAGTTGGGAGACGTGACCATCAACGAAGGTTCGATCTCGGCGACGTTGGTCGCTGACGCGCTCATCAGCGAGCCTTATCCTGCCGGGCTTTTCACGCCAGGCGCATTTCCGGGACTGTTCTGATGTCGCTGCAAAGGTTTGTTGGCATTCCCTATGTGCCCCACGGTCGTGACTACGCTGGCGCGGACTGCTGGGGGCTGCTGTTCCTCTACTACCGAGACGAGCTCGGCACGCCGATTCCTTCCTATTCGAGCGAGATGCAGGAACGCGAGTTCCATCGCAAGGATATCGGCCCGCTCATCGACGTGGAGATCGAGCGACTATGGGATCAGGTCGATGATCCGCAGCCAGGCGATGGTGTCCTGCTGCGGGCAGGGCGATTCAACACCCACGTCGGTGTTTTCCTTGGCGCTGGCAAGATGCTGCACAGCGAGGGCCCAGAGCCCTCAGTCGTGGTGCGGCTAGACGACATACGGCTGCGATCTCGCATCGCCGGATATTTCAGATTGAAGACCGACGGTTCGCCGCCGGCGTAAACAGGCGGTTCCCACATGCAGATTGCACGGAGTGTCGTGGCGCACAGCCACGTCGGAGAGATCATTGCGCCTGCCGATCTGGTCGATGTCTATATCCGCCCGTCGCCATTCCGTCAGGACAAGAAGCATTTCCGCGTACCGGCCGGCCTGACCGTCGGCGAGATGATCGAGAAGTGCGCTGCGCACGCCGGCCTCCATCCAGAGAAGTCAGCGCTGGTCGTCTCGCTGAATGGCCACAAGATTCCGCGCGCCAACTGGTCGCGCCTCCGCGCCAAGTCTGGCGTGACCGTCAATATCGTTGCCGTGCCGCGAGGCAAGGCTATCGGCAAGATCCTCGGCGCGATCGTTGCGCTCGTGGCGGCCGTCGTCGCGCCGTACATCGCTGGTGCGTTCTTCGCTGCCGGCACGACCGCATTCAGCGTGGCTACCGGTCTCATCGGCGCTGGCCTGTCCATGGCTGGCTCGATGATCGTGAACGCGCTGTTCCCGCCGCCCAAGCCGGTCAATCAGGTCGATAACACCAAGACGCTCTATTCGATCGGCGGGGCGCAGAACGAGGCTACGCAGTACGGCGCCGTTCCCACGATCTTTGGTACACATCGTATTTCGCCACCCTATGCGGCCGGCCCGTACACCGAGATCATTGGTGACGACCAGTATCTCCGGATGCTCTTCTGCGTTGGCTATGGCCCGGTCTCGATGTCCGACATCAAGATTGGTGAGACGCCTATCAGCAAGTTCGATGGCGTCACGATGGAGGTGATCGAAGATCACATCGCCACGCCGCCGACGCTCTACACGCAGCCGGTCTACGAAGAAGACGTCTCCGTTCTCATGGAGTTCGCCGACAGCTGGACGACCCGCACCACTGCGGACAAGGTGCAGGAGATCTCGGTCGACATCGCCTTTCCGAACGGTGTCTATCAGCTTCGCAGCTCGAACGGTGAGAAGGTCAATTACACCGTCGGCGTTGAGGTTCAGTATGCCGTCGCCGACTCCGGTGTTTGGGTGTCTGGTGGATCCGTCTCTCTGACGGCTAATTCCACACAGGCGGTTCGCCGTACTGTGGCCTGGTCGGTCCCGTCGGGGAAGTATGACGTTCGCGTGAGGAAGTCGACGCCTGACAATCCGTTCGTCGACGATCAGGTTTCCGAGGCGGTCTACTTCTCCGCTCTCCGTGGCCGCCGGCAGGTTCCCGCTATCAACTTCAGTAAGCCGCTTTCCGTCATCGCGATGCGGATCAAGGCGACGAACGAGCTATCTGGTGTCGTTGACAAGCTGAACCTGATTGCGAAGCCCCGCATCCGCGCGTGGAGCGGCTCGTCGTGGGTGAGCAACCAAATCACCAGCAACCCGGCCGACCATTTTCGTCATGTCCTTCAGGGCAACGCGAACGCCCGCCCGGTAGCGGATGCATTGATCGATCTAGCTGGCATCCAAGAGTGGCACAACTACTGCGCCTCTAAGGGGTTCACCTTCGATATCGTCGCCACTAGCCAGCAGTCGGTGTTCGACCAGCTGCAGCAGATCGCAGCAGCGGGCAGGGCTGCAGTTTCACTTCGTGATGGCAAGTGGGGTGTGGTGTGGGATGTCGAAGACAGCCCGATTGTTCAGCACTTTACGCCTCGCAATTCATGGGAGTTCTCATCCACCCGAGCATATGCTGATCTGCCGCACGGCTTCCGCGTCTCCTTCATCAACAAGGCGAACGGATACCTGAACGACGAGCGCGTCGTCTATGACGATGGCTATACAGAAGCCAACGCCACCAAATTCGAAGGCCTCGATTTCCCAGGCGTTGTCGACAAAGATCTGATCTGGAAGCATGGCCGGTACCATCTGGCCCAGCTCCGTTTGCAGCGCGAATCCTACTCGCTCTCAACCGACTTCGAGAACCTCGTCTGCACGCGCGGTGACCGTGTTCGCGTCAACCACGACACGGTCCTCTGGGGTCTCGGCGCGGGGCGCGTCTCGTATGTCAGTTCATCGCCGGACACAGTCGTCATCGATGACACGTTCCCGATGGAGAGTGGCAAGACCTATTCGATCCGCTTCCGTCTTGAGGACGGTTCTAGCGTGGTCAGGCAGGTCGCCGGGATCGACGGTGACTTCAAAACGTTCACGCTTGTCGGCTCTGGGGCGCTTCCGATGCGAGGCGACCTTGCGCTGTTCGGTGAGAACGGTCTCGAGAGTGTTGTCCTTCGCGTCAAGGGCATCACGGCGCAGTCTGATTTGTCTGCAAAGATCGAGCTGGTCGATGACGCGCCTGGCATCCTGTTGGCCGACAAGGGTGATATCCCGCCGTTCGAGACTGGCATCCCGCCGTTAGTGGATTATCGGGCTTACGCTCCGACTGGCCTCTCCTACACAGAGAGCATTTGGAGCACATCGCCGCCGACGTCAGCCCTCGCGCTGTCGTGGCAGGCTCCAAGCGTCGGGCGGGTGCAGAGTTACATCGTCCAGTACGCATCCAAAGGCACTGGTCTTTGGGTGGCCGGTGAATCGCCATCGTCTCCACGGACGGAAATCCGCGACATGCCAGCCGGCGCCTATGATTTCCGCGTCCGTGCGATATTCACCAACGGCCAGCTCTCGGGCTGGCTGACGGATGTCGTCAACGCGGCGATCTTCGCCACCGAGCCGGCCGATGTCACCGGCTTCGTGATCAACGTCACAGGCGACCTTGCGACGCTGCAATGGGATGCAATACCGCCGGAAACGGGGATATCGCATTACGAGCTGCGCTATTCGCCCGTCGCGTCGGCGCTGGTGACATGGCAATCCGCCCTGGTGCTGCGCTCCATCGTCACGACCGCGCAGGCGCAGGTTCCGCCGCTGAAGGGCGTCTATCTGGTCAAGGCGATCAGCTATTCGGGCCTCCAGTCTCGGAATCCAGCGATCATCGTGAGTACGATCGACGGGCTGACCGCTTTCAACGCGGTTGAGGAGCGCGAGGAAAATGCTCCGTTCGCGGGCGTCAAGACCGATGTTTACTTCGACGGTACGGCGCTCCGCCTCGATGTCATGGGCGATGTGTTCGCCCGGACGGACTTCTTCGAGGTTGCCGACTTCTTCCTGTCCGAGGGCGGCTATTTGGCCTCCGGAACGTACGACTTCGAAGACGTCATCGATCTCGGTGATGTCTACACCTCGCGGGTGTCGGCGCAGATCAACGCTTTCGGCGAGTGGTCAAGCGATGACGTCTTCGCCTTGCCTGACATCTTCGCTCGCGAGGACTTCTTTGGCGGCGTCGGAAGCCTTTGGGATGTCCGTATGCTGGTTTCGGTGACGGATGATAATCCGGCGCTCTCGCCGGTGTGGTCAGACTGGATGCCATTCATCGCAGGTGACCTTTCGGGCAGGGCGTACCGTTTCCGCGCGGTGCTGGAAAGCAAGCAGGCCGACGTCACACCGGTCGTCGAAAGCATAGTCGTGACGGTGGACATGCCGGATCGCGTCATTGCCGGCAATGACATCGTCATCCCGAGCGGAGGCCTCGCCGTTCCGTTCTCGCCCGCCTTCAAGCACCTGCAAGGCATCTCGATCGCCGCGCAAGGGCTGGCGACCGGCGATTACTACACCATCACCGGCAAGACCGAGGCCGGATTCACCATCGCATTCAAGAACGCCGCGGGCGGGAACATCTCCCGCACGCTCGACTTCGTCGCAAAAGGTTATGGAATCGTACAATGAGCCAAGCAGCAAGCTGGAGTGTGCCACTGAATGGCCCGGTCGGGCCTACCCTGTATTCTCAGAGGGTAGACGAGAGCCTCGACGCTCTTCTAAGTTCGCATAGCGGCTCGTCGCGACCCCCATACGCGGAGGCGGGTACAGAGTGGCTGTCGAATGCGACAGCTGGAAAGCTGAAGCGCTATCTTTATGACGGCACGAACGACACCCTGATTTCAACGCTGGACGTCGCGACAGGAAAGTTGACGTTCGGAGCATCGTTGTCCGACGATGCCCTCGCCGCAAAGGCGCCAAAATCTGTCTTCGCTTCAAAAAACGCAGGTTATACGGCTGTCGCCGCCGATGCTGGTGCCACGATCCGCTTCACAGCTGCAGCCACTTTGGCCCTTGCAGCTGCGGGGTCCCTAGGCAACGGGTGGCTGCTGGAAGTCGTTACGGATGGCGGTCCCGTTACGATCGATCCCAACGGGACCGAGACGATCAACGGGCTCGCTACATGGGTCATCCCAAACGGTTCGATCGCGCAGATCATCTGTGATGGCTCGAACTTCTTCCTGAAGGTTAAGCCGGTGGTGTGGGAGCCGGTGCAGGGTGGTGTGTTTAGTGGGGCGGGTGCTTCTTCCTTCGCGCTCACGAACCTTGGGGCTTACGCACGTTTCCGCATTACCGGGACGATGTATGCCTCGGCGTCTGGGGTTGCGATTACCATGCAGACCAGCACCAATAACGGAAGCAACTATGACGGCGGTGTGAGCGACTATACATACCAATACTTCGTTTCCTCATCCACCACGAATGGCGGCGTTGCGGCGAACGCGCCAGGTCTACAGATTGTCGCTTCGTCGAACCCAAACGCAAACGACGGGGGAAATGTTGACGTTCTAGTCAGCCGGTTTAACACCGCAGAATATATGCAGGTTCTCTGCCGAGGGGGCGGGCAGGATCCAGCCAATATCTATCTCTCTCACGTCTTTGGGAGAAGGAACCAGGCCACGGCGCGCAACGCATTCCGCCTCCTGCCTAGCTCCGGAACATTCACGTACAACCTGAAAATCGAAGGGTCGCTTATATGATCAAAATGGTTGGAAACGAAGCGGTTCAAATGACCGCAGAAGAGATAGCTGCGTTCGAGGCGGAGCGGGCGGCGCTCAACGTTCTTCGGGTCGAAGACTATCAAACTGCCATCCAAGCGATGGTCGATGAGACGGCTCGTTCCAGGCAGTTCAACGACGGCGTGACGATGGCCTCCTATGTGGCTTCAACCGTCGAACCTTGGGCCTCACAGGCGCAGGTGTTTGTCGCCTGGCGCGATAACGTCTGGCAGTACGCCTATTCGGAGCTTGCGAAGGTTCAGGGTGGCGTTCGTCCTCAGCCGACGGTCGCCGACTTCCTCCTCGAGCTGCCCGAGATCGTCTGGCCGTAAAGGATCAATCACATGTTCTGGCTTATCCTTCGGCTCGCGCCCGAATCGGTCGCGGTCTATCCCTTGCTCGTTCCTATCGCATGGCTGATGACGCTCGCCTCCTACGCGCTGTCACCGGTCATTGCAGGCATTTCCATAGCGACCGGCAGCAATCAGGTTCTCTGGCTTGGCTGGTTTTACACGCACGACGCCAGCCTTGATGGTGGGATCGAACAGGGGAAGGACGGTTACGATCCCGCTGCGACCGGGTGGAAACTCTGGTGGCAGCGGGTTTCGTGGATCTGCCGTAATCCGGCCTACGCCTTCGTGGCGGGCCCGCTCGGCTTTTCCGCCGATGGATCGACCATCATCCTCGAGAGCGGCGAGTCCTATCCACCGGTCTCCTACTGGACGGTGATCCGTCTGAAATCCGGCTTCCGGATCTTCGGCTACCGCCACAAGACGCGCTGGCTTGGCTGGAAGTACACGCCGATCGCCGGCCGCCATCAGCTCAAATCGAAACCCTTTTAAACGGAGCCCGACGTGACTGATTATGTGCGCGGCGTCAGCCGCACCCGCGAAGAACTATCGCCTCAGATCCGGAGATTGCTAGCCGCCAACATGGCGGCTCTAGAGTAATTACCAGCTAAGGGACCGGTTCACGTTCTGCATAACCCATCCTAGCGATGCGGAGCGGAAGAACGGATGCCATGGCTTTGGCGCGATAAACATCATCCGACCTGATCCACCCTCCCAAACCACAACGACTTCCCCGCGAAGACCTGCGCTTCGCGCGGCGACTTTGATCTGAGCGACAGCCGCATTTTGCTGCGCCGGCGACTTCATGTCGAAGTTGTCGTCCAGAGGGACAATGATCATGTCCTGACCCTGCTCGCGCACGTGAGCAACATCCAGCTTTGGCATGTGATTCCTTTCTCCACAGGAGATAAGAGCACCACAGCGTGCGCCGCAAGTCGATTGCAGCTGTCGGATATCCACAACTCTAAGTGAGAGAATAATGAAACTCGTCAGCAACCCCTGGCGCGTCCTCACGCGCTCATACGCGCTTTGGTGCGTCTACGGCGCGGGACTGGCTGAAATTGTCCCGTATGCCGTCCCCTACCTCGACGCATACATTCCGACATGGCTGTCGATTGCGCTTTTGTTGGCGTCGCCGTTCCTCCGTGTCGTTGATCAAGGAGGGCTTGGCCACAATGGCTCCTATAAATAAAATCCGAGCCAGTGCCCGCGGCAAGCAGGCAATCGCCGCCGCCGTGCTGGCCGCAATGCTTGCCGGTGGCGGGTCGTTCTTCGTCGAACCCGCTGCTCCAGTGGCTGTGATCCTTGCGACCGATAGCCTGATCAAGCCGTGGGAAGGTCTCGTGCTCAAGTCGCACTGGGATCCATACGCGAGGATCTACGACATCTGCTACGGCGAAACCCGGATCAACGGCAAGCCGGTCACCGCTGGCATGTCGTTCACCAAGGCGCAGTGCGACGAGATCCTCGAAAAGCGCGTGTACAACGACTATTACCTGCCGCTGACGAAGTCGATCAAGGGCTTCAAATCGTTCCCGACGAGTGTGCAGGCCGTCCAGATCTCTGGCGCATATAATTTCGGCGTTGGCGGCATGGCCAACTCCACCGCCGCTCGACTGGCGACGCAGGGCCGTTATCGGGAGGCCTGCGAGGCGCAGACCGCATGGAACCGGGCAGGCGGCCAGGTAGTGCAGGGGCTCGTGAAGCGCCGCGAAATGGGCGACGCCCAGCGCATCGGCGAGGCCGAACTTTGCGTCTCCGGCCTGTCTGCCGACGGCAAGAGCGCGGCGACTGGTGGTGGCGCATGATCGCATTCCTCACCAGCAAAGTAGGTGGCTACCTTATCGGCGCCATCGCCGCAGTCGCGCTCGTGTGGTGGGGCTACAGCTCTATCTACAACGCGGGCTACGAGGCTGCGACCGCCATCAAGAATGCCGAGATCGTTGAGCTCAAGGCCGCCGCCACGGAAGCGCGCGACAAGGAGGCAAGCCGTCAGGTTGCCGCCAACAACGCCGCCAAGGCGCGCGAGGCCACGCGCATTGCGGAGATCCAGGCCGAAAACCATTCCCTCGAAGACAAAATCAAGGAGCTACAGCGTGAAGCTAGCGAAGATCCTGATGCTGGCCGCGTTGTGCTTGGCGCTCCCAGCGTGCAGCGCATCAACAAGGTCCGATAGACTGGTTGTTGCACCAGCGCCGCCCGTGCTGACGAAGCCGGACAGTGTGCTGCTGGAGCTGTGCAAAGGGCCCGTCGATCTGGGTGACAAGCCGCTACCCCAATGGCGGCTCGAGCAGTTGTGGATCACCGACCGCGAGCGGCTGCTGTCGTGCGCGCGAAAGCATCTGGCTCTGCGCGATTACTACGCCGACCGCGACCAGCTGCTTTCGGAGTTGCCGGGTGTGCGGCCGGCCGCGGCGTTGCCCAGGAGGGCGGCCAAATGACCCCAGAGGATCTGATGAAGATCATTGTCTTCTTCCTGACGGTCGCTGGCGCTGGCTGGGGCATCTGGTGGAAGATCGACGGAAAGCTGACTGCAGCCCGCACCGAAGCTGCCGCGCAGGCAGCCGGCGCTTCTGCGCTGGCATCGTTGGCTCGTGAGGAGCTTGCATCGCAGAAGCTTTACGTGGCCGAACACTATGTCACCAAGCAGGGACTGCAGGAGCAGACCGGGCAAATCATGCGAGCAATAGAAAGCGTCGGGAACCGCATCGACTCCATGAGTGATCGTCTTGATCGTGCTTTCGAAAGTCAGTCCAGACGGCCTGCGGCGAGGGGGTAATCCGACAACTTGCTAAAAAGCCAGTGAACGCCTATATTTGCGTCAGGAACACGGGTAATCAGATTAGATTATTTTTCTAATTTTCAGGCAAAATACGCCTGGGAAGGTTAATGCCCAGTGGCATTAACCTCCCAGGTAACCTCTTGTCAACGCTCGTCCTATAAATTAAACAAAAAGTTGAATTCAATGCTGCAACATTGTCGCATTGAACACGTTAGGTATCGTGTATATCTGAACGTGGATCCGCAGATTCTCTGTGGCTGTGCCTAACATACCGCAGCGGTTAGGCATCGGAAACTCGCTGCTCGATGGAGCTGGAAATGGATAACCAGATGGAGATCGCGAAGCATCAGCTTTTTGCTGATGACGAGCTGAATGTATCTGACGTTAAGCTGTATCCTGGCACGAGCCGGGATATCGAACCACAACGTATGGCAGAAGAAGTGAATAAGGCGCTTGCACAACTTGCATCGGGCAATTACACCATCATGACAGATGATGAGTACTAATTGCTCGGGAAATTGAATGTCATTTCGCCTTCTTTATGACGCTAGACAGCAGAAGCCTGACTACATCAACAGAAATGTTATAGCTGATATGATCTTGGGGATTACTAAAATCCCCAAGATTTCAGTCGCTATTGTAGACATTGACCCCGAGGTATGCAGGGGTCTCTACCTATCCGCTAAAAATTCCCAGCATCACCTTGTGCGTCAGCACGGGAATCATGTCATTGCGGTTGCTCGCGAGCTAAACCGGTGCTGGCAGCGCTTCATTTGCGTTAAAGAAATGATGCACATGTTTGCGGATCCTGAGAAGGCGGCTGATCAGGGCCACCTGTTTGAGGCGCTGCTTGAGGATTTGTCCAACCAGAACTCATCCGGCGAAATAAGTCCGCAATTGCGTTCCGAGTATAATTGCTTGTGGATGGCGTTGGCAACAATTTGTCGCGAAGAGAAGCGGCTTGAGTATCAGCAAATGAAAGAGCGGAACGAGATCTCTGACTATCAGATTGCGCTCGAGCTAAAGCTACCACAATTCCACGTTAAAACGCTTTTCCATCCTCGCTACCGGGCGATTGTGGACGGAATTCTCGACGGCCGCTAGCCGCACATAGAATTCGCTAGACTTGAGCCGCCTCTCCTTAACCGGGGAGGCGGCTTTTTGCGTTTAGGCTGACGGCAATCGCTGCGGCTTCGGCCCGCGCAGCGTTAGTCTCTTTGTGTGGATAGTGCTCGTAGCACCACCAGCGCGTCTCGACGTAGCGGCCAGTTGAGAAGCCATGGCCTCCCCACTTCTTGCACCCGCCGACGGAGCACAGGTGGACCTGCGGGCCAGACATCGTCTGCATTGGCCTATCGAGATCGCTCATTCCACTAGCTCCAATTCGCCGGGGAGAGACTTCCATCCCCTAGCCGTCGCACGCTGCTCTGCCTTCTTCTTTGCCAGCTTGCGGGCCTCTCCGACCCCATTGGCCCATACCGTCACCCGCAACGTGGCCGCCTGAAACACAAAGCGGCGAAGGTGTTTTTTGCAGCCAGCCGTATAGCCAGCGCGGAAAGCCTGCTTGGCGACACGGGGATCCATGCCCGCACGGGCATCCATGGGTAGCGTATCCCACCAATCGTCAAAGGGGTCTCGCAGCTGTGGCTTGGGGCGATCGAGCATGGATTGCTCCGTACTTTTGTTCCGTTTTTGTTCTATCACGCAAGAGACCTGTGAGTCCAGCAAGATACAAAAAGCCCCGCAAAAAGGCGGGGCTAAGCGCAGATGTCCAGAGTGGCCAGGGGGCCACTGACATGGCCGGGCTGCAAGCCGGCTTGGAGCATGGAAGTTACGCGCTGCGACGTTTTCAGTTGAGCGTCCGTCGGGCCGTGTTCGCCCGAGGCGGCGAGTAACGACCGATAGAAACAAGATATTGAGCAATCTCGGAGAGCAGGTGATCGCGTCGACCATATTTTTCGCCGATAGCGAGGATCTGCGGTTCTACAGCTTTGTAGTCCTCAGGGGACAAGTCGGCATCTCCGAAAAGGAACCCGGTCCCTCCCTTTACGGCGACGATATCGCAGCCCGTATCAGCGACATCCTGAACGAAATTCGGGATCTGATCTTCGGTCATCATCTTCATGAGTATCTCCTCCTCGTTGCGGTGACTATGCAGGTGCAATCAGTGTTTGCCAAGCCACGCATCTGCGGGTGAGGCGAAAAGTCTAGTTTCGCCAAGGCATTGATTTGACTCGGAACGAATCACTCCGTCACCAGTTGATTCGCATCAATGTCAAAGGTGCAGCGTCATGGCCAGCTTTTCCAGAACACCGATCGACCCTCTGGAAGTCGAGATCCGAGGCGTCGGTCAGTATGCTCCAGCCGAGACCGTCGAGGAGATGATCAAGTTCCTGACGTCGGAATGGCCGGACAAGACGAAGCCCGGGTTTCACAGCGCGCTGGCTCGGTCGATCGATGCCATGGCGATGGCAGCCGAGCCCGCTGCGGCCCGCGCCGCCTTCGTGGATGCTGCACACGCTGCCGGCATGCATATCCTACCTGACGACATGGCTCAGATCCGGAAGGCGAGCTAATCGCAATGGTAAGAGCCAAGCCTCTCCAGTCGAGCGACAAGCCGCTTCGTAGCCGCGCCCGCAAGCCTCGCGACCCAGCGCAGCCCAACCTTCCACTTGATCCAATGCCGGCTCGCATCGAGCCATGCCTTGCTCTGCTGAAGCAGAAGCCGCCCGTAGGACCTGAGTGGGCGTTCGAGGTGAAGTGGGACGGGTACCGCCTGGCGGTCCACATCGAGCCGACAGGCGTCCGGATCCTCACCAGAGGCGGTCACGACTGGACGCACCGCTTCCCGCTTATCGAAGCCGCTGCAAAGGCGCTTCCCGTCTCCACGGCCATCCTCGACGGCGAGGCGGTCGTCCTGGATGACCAAGGCAGATCAGACTTCAACATGCTGCAGCAGTCGCTCGGCGGGCGAGGCGGAAAGCTGACTGCCCGCGATGCCATCTTCACGGCTTTCGATCTGCTTTATTTCGACGGCCACGACTTCACCAACACCGAACTTTCCACGCGTCGACACCTTCTTGAGACGCTAATCCCGGCCGATGGTCATGTTGCCATCAGGCTGTCAGAGGAGGCCCAGGCCGACGGTGCTTCGCTCTTCCAAGCGGCTTGCGAGCATGGTCTCGAGGGGATAATCGCCAAACGTCTCGACAGCACCTATCGTTCAGGCCGCCTCGGTGATTGGCTCAAGATCAAATGCGTTCAGTCCGACAGCTTCATGATCGTCGGATATGAGCATTCAATGTCGGCGCGGGGAGGGATCGGCAGCCTGCTCCTCGCTGCACGCCGCGGCGACGAGTTGGTCTATGTCGGATCGGTCGGTACCGGCTTCACCGAGCGCGTGGCGGCGGATTTGCGCAAGACGCTCGATAAGATCAAGCGGAAGACGCCAGCGATTGCGTACGGTGGCCGTCGCAAAAATCTGGTCTGGGTTCGACCCACCCTTATCGCGGAGATCGAATATCGCGCGTGGACGAGGGACGGCAAGCTCCGGCATGCATCCTACAAGGGGTTGCGTGAGGTGCAGGACAATGCGGCGGTCTATGAGATCTAGGTCGAGCTACTTCTTGTGTTTAAACAGCAGCCCCATCGGCGACTTTTTTAGCTCGACGTGGGCGTTGCGCAAGTCTCGGAATTTTGCTGGAATTTGTCTTATCGTGGGGGCATCTATCAACTGTGTCGCGGCGTATGCGCCAACGCCGAAAAGCGGAGTTCCAGTGATCGCTGCGGCAATTTCCACTGCCCCTACGGCAACAAGCGATCCTATGTCGAAGCCAGCGAACTTGATTTTCCTCTGTGTCAGCTTCTTAACTTCAGCGCCGTGGCGATCGAACGCATCCCTGATGTTCTCAACGATCTTGTCGCTTGAGCGAAAATAGGCGGTCGGACGCTCGCGCGCAATGTCGTCGACGCCGGCCGAAAGGACGGTTCTGATTTCCTCGAAGGCTCCAACCTTGCGCATTTCGATGAGCGCGGCGGGCGGAATTTTCCCGAGCCATTGAGCCTCGCCTTCTCTCGCGTGCTGGAGGCCCCTCACCATATGAAGATGCGTCCTGTCATCATCATCGAGAGCGGAGTTGTACTCAAGCTTCCAGCTGAAATACTTCCAAGAGGTTGGGGCATCGATAAGTGGCGTACCCATAAGGTATCGACTTTTCAGCAGGATGTCAGTCGCCTGTCCCATTCGGGCTAAGCACTGGCCTGCAATCATTAGACCGGCGTTACTGTCACCCGTGACCGGCGACCACTCGGAGCCCAGTGACCTGCGGACTTGCTCCAACTTCGAGCCACCCCACTCCGTATCGAAGACGAGTCTGCTCGGGTCAGCCAGCGCCTCTACTGCCAACTCGGGGGTCGAAAGAGTTCGCGCATAATCGAAGAGATCTTCGACATTTTCGAAGCTCCTGCCAAAAACATGCGCAGCGTGCTTTAATCCATCGACCTCTGTTATGTGTTTCAGGAATTTTTCTTCCGCATCATCCACGGACGATCTAAAGGGCGCAAAAACAACGATCGGCTTTTCAAGATCAGCTAACGCCATATCGCGGTAGCCAAGGACGTTGATCGCATGCTTTGCGAAGTAGTAGACGCGCCGCTCGGGGGAGGCCATATCGAACACATGTCTGGAATGCCAGAACGGGTCTGACAGGACAATTGTATCCGTGTAGAGGCCCACGGAGCTCGCTAAGTTTTGCTCATACGAAGGGAAAAGGTCACCTCCATAGACTGCTTTCGTGCCCTGCAGGTCTTGAACATGATAGTGAACCGCATCTGCGGCATCTCGCCAAAAGTTTTCGAGAACTTCCAGGAACTGAGGAAGCTGTTTGTTTATCCCCGTGACCGCTTCCACATCCCGAGATAGTGCCATTGCAAACTGGTGCGCGTTAAGGCCATGCTCTTTTGCTTGCCGAGCAAGGTCACCGCAGTTCAACTCGACGAAATCGAAATAAGTTCTCGAAACATCAATGAGTGATATCGATTTTTTATCCTGCTCTCTGTTGTGGACATGCGCGGCGGCGAGAGCCATTGACCGTACGCGGCCGTCAACGGTGTCGAGATCAATCTGACCGTCAGGAAGGCTCCTTACCGCCTTGAGAGACTGTTCGATACCATCAGCAATATCAGATGAAATATGTACTTCGCCTGCCTCAAGCTTTGCCTTGAGCACCTCAAGCCGCCATCTGAGGTTGGCTTCATATTCTTGTTTCTCTTGATCAGTTATCGATTCCATCCAACGCCCTTGCCGCCATTATTTTTATCAATCCACACCGATTTCACATCCGTGGGAAAAATGGCGTTGCCTGTTGGAGCGCCATGTAGCAGTGTCGTCGTGGCTGTCGGCGAGACCATCATTCGCGATGATCTCGCCACCGAGGAGCCACCTAGCGCGGGAGAGTGCGGTTTGCCTGCAAGCCATTGCCGCATTCCCCGCTGCCAGGACTTGTAGCGTAGGCAGGTTCGGGGCACGAAATCAAACGAATCGAATGCAATATTCAGCGTAAAATTGAGTTTTCCCACGAATGCTCACAGGTATCAGGTGTCCCGATACGGGAAAGCTACCTTGACTGATCGCGCAGTGCCCTACGCGCATCACTTTCTCTCTGCATTCGATCAAAATCATCCTCATCGCTCTCACGCGTGAGACCGCTGATCTCATCAAGGCGAGCGTCTATCGCCCTCTTGTCCCATTTTCGGGTTCCTGGCACGGGAGGCGGCATTTTGTCCTGCGCTACCCAAAGGCTGAACGTGGACTCGGCGATGCCAAGGTAAGCTGCTGCTTCCTTGCGGCCAATCAGGCGAGGGCCGTCGGTCACCCTAGCCGCCCGCACCAGGAGGCGCATCATTGTCCATGAACTCCGGGTATTGAACGACTTCCTTTTCGTTGACGTCGATCGACATGCCAGAAGGCGTTGCCAGTCGGACGCCCGGACCGCCAGAGCCGCTGTAGTTGCCGTCGACGAAGGAGATGCCGGCATTCTTCAACGTTGCCACCACTGAAGCGACATTGTTGCGCATACCTTCGACAGGACCAGCACTCGCTTCCATGCGCCGCAGCGTGGGCGCCGAGAGGTTGGCCATCTGCGCAAGTTCGACTTGCCCGATGCCGAGTAAAGCCCGAGCCGCGGCCAGCTGACGTCCGGTAACTTGATTAAAATCGCTCACAATGATAAATATCGCTTGACGCGTCCCCTATTGATGGTAATTACTATCACCGTGATCGAAATTAATCAACGAGGAGCCACTGAAATGCCAGCCGCACAGATGCACATCGACAGAATTTCGCTTCCGCGCAGTCTCGTAGGCAGACGAATGGTTAGAACCTACACAGCGTCCTTCCGCTTCCACATCGGCGAGCTTGTCGCTTGGGGAGTGACCCCGGCCATTATCCTCGAGCGTAGCCGTTCGGCCATGGGCCATGAGATTTATAAGATTGTCACCTTCGACCGAGAGCGGCCGTTTCGCACCGTCCAAGGCAAATTGCTTTTCAAGACACAAACGAATTGAAACCCCCGCGGGGGAGAGCCGGTGCTTGATACACCGGCTCTGCCGGGCGGCGGTGGCGACTAGACGCCGTCGTCCGGTCCACCTTTCCTGCTGGCGTGCCGCCCTGCGCCCAGCGAGCCCGCCGTGTTGCCGCATGCCACGGCGGGCGCCCTACACCTCACGAGCCCACCACAGCGTGCCCGTCGGTCTACCAAGTCGGCGGGTTTTTCGTTTGCGCCACGATGCCTTGCTCCGTAAAGTCAGGAGCAAACGAATAACGCTTTTCCGTTATTTTTCGCTTGACCAAATAACGGATATCCGTTAGTTTCTAATCATCGAAACGGAGCAAGCAAATGACCGACAGCACCGCAGCAATCACCGTAAACGTCACCCGCCGCTTTGACGGTAACTGCAAGGTCTACGCCTTCGACGTGCGTATCGACGATGAGGTCTACCGCGAGGTCTCCAAGCACAAGGCTTTCATGCTCATCATCCAGGCCCAGGAAGTCGCCGAAGATATCGGTTACATGTGCAACGTCTATGGCATGGAATATCTGCGGGCTGCATAATGACCAACGAAGACTTCAAGGCAATCCGCAAGCGGCTCGGCTTCAATCAAGCCGAGCTCGCTGTGCTTCTGGGTTACGGCTCTGCCGTCCGCATATCCGAATTCGAACGCTCCACGAATCCGGTTGCCGTGCCCCGGCTCGTTGCCATGGTCATGTCCGCTATGGACGAGACCGGCTGGAGGCCGGAGGATTAGGCCAGCCAAAAGTACCAACCGCCGCTACGTTAGCAATCGCTTAATGAAATCCATCTATTCTTAACCTTGTCGCGGCCTTCATCACCGCGACAGCAGACTTATGTGTGAGCATCTCGTACTTGGGTCCATCGCTCCCTCAGTTGATGGACCCATTTTCGTGTCACCCTTCGACAATCTTCCCTTGTTTGCTACCGACATCGAGCTTGCCACCGCAATCGTTGGCAAGGCGAGAGCGAAGGAGTGGGCCAAGGCCCGCCTTCCGACGTTAAGCAACCGGCCGGGCTTTCCGAAGTTCGACGAGTTCCACGGCGGCTGGCCGGTTGCCCTGGTCGCCGCCTGGTACGAGAATAGCTGGTTCCCCGGCCAAGCCGACCGGTCGACACGGGAACTGGAAAATCCCTCGGCTTGGAAGAAGAGCAGGCGGCCGGCGAAGACGGTTTGGTCGGGGCCGCCGACAAAGGAAAAGCCCGGTGCGGACTGATCCGGCGCCGGGCTTCTAACGGATCACATGGGCGATGCATCCGCGGCAAGGTGGATTTCAAACGCCTTGCACCACAATAACCCGCGCGCGCGCCGTACGTTCCCTACCTGATCAGAAAATCGTTGGGACGCTTCACGTAGTCATCAGCGGTGCGCCACAATGCTGCCACCAGCAGCGGCGTTCGCGGTGCCACGCGCTCGTCATCAGTTGGATACCGAATTGGATACTGGCGCGGCTCTGCATGCAGATGGCCGAGGGCACCAAGATACTCCTCAAAGGTCGCAACGGGGTTCGTTATCCGCGCAGCGTCTGGGAAGCGACCGCTAGTCAGCGCGTACTCGTGGGAAATCACTGCGTTGTGTCTCGCCATCGAACGCAGGGTCTCGACCTCGGCTCTTAGCCACATGTCATTGATGCGGTGTCCGTAGCCGATGACCTGAACTTTGGAAATGCCGTTGTGCAGCATGCAGCCTTTGAGCAGCAATTCGATGCCGTGGCCGACTAAGTGCAGTGTCGGAGTGAAAAGCATGCCACTGCGGCCGTCCGCCATTTTGTCGTCTAAGACGCCGGCGGCCTCTAGAAAGCACTTTGCTCGACTGATGAATTTGCCAGCGTCGGTTTCGAAGAAGTCATGCGTCATAGGTTGCTGCGCTCTGTGTTGGCCGTAAGTGCCCTGCGGCGCCGAGATCAATCATCCTGCGTTCTTTTGTCTAATGCCGGTCGGGACGTAATCTCTCGGAGGCCAGTCCCGAAACTCAACACCAGTTTCGGTAAAATTGATCCCGGCGCTAGTGAGCTCGTTCATGATGACGAACAGCGACGCTTCATGCGGTTGACGCTTATCGCCTTCGAGATCAGCGATCGTCGAACGACTTACACACGCGCCTTCTGCTAGGTATCCTTGCGACCATCCAAGCAGTGCCCGAGCGGCACGCACCTGTGCAGCGAGAAGTGAGGGCTCAGACATATGGGCTCGAATCCGACATTTTGATTGACTTTTTTGTTACTTCAGTCAGAATGACGGATATCAGGCGAATGGATTGATGTCTAGTAGATGTCACCGATGGTCTGCCTGCGTCCGTGTTGGAGATCAAATGCGCGCTGCCAATGACAACCGTCTTCCCAATGGAATTGCACCACGCGGCCTTTGTCGTTTGGCTGCAGCCGCCTACGTGGGGATTGGAGGGACGCTGTTTGATCAGATGGTGGCGCGCGGCGAGATGCCGGTCGCGCGCAAGGCTGGTGGGCGCGTTCTATGGGACAGGTATGAACTCGACGAGGCTTTCGACGCTCTTCCCCGTGACGGCGTCAATGTGGCACAACCAGCCGGTAACCCATGGGATGCGCTGGGCGCGGCATGAAGATCAATCTTCGCGGGATCATTGAGGATGTGGACCGACACGGAAACGTGCGGATCTACTACCGCGTGAAGGGAAAGAGAAAAGTCCGGCTTCGCGAGAAGCCGGGCACGGCGGCGTTTCTACGTGAGCATGAGTGCGCCGAGGCAGGTATTCCCTATGACGGAGTTGTCGCGCGGCCGTCTCCGGATTCGGCAAAGCCTGTCGTTGCCCGTTCATTTCGGTGGCTATGTCAGCAGCATTTTAAGCGTGCGGCGAAGGGCGTCACTGTCGACACAATGGACCGTCGGCGGCGGATCCTTGAGGAAATCTGCACCAAGTACGGCGACTTGCCGTTTGATATGATGGAGCGGAAACACGTCACCGCCCTACGTGATGTGCGTATCGAATCGCCGGGCGCCGCCAACAACATTGTCAAAGCCATTAGCGCTATGTTCGCATGGGCGATTGAGGTTGGGGAGGCGAAGGTTAACCCCTGCAACGGCATCAAGCGCCTCAAGTCGGGCGACGGCTTCCACACGTGGACTCTCGAAGAGATTGAACAGTTTGAAGCTAAGCATAAGCCGGGAACAATGGCGCGCCTCGCGCTGGCCATCTTCATGTTCACCGGCCTTCGATTGTCTGATGCCGCAATTTTAGGCAAGCAGCATCTGCGGGACGGCTGGATCCGAATCAGGCCGGGGAAGACAAGCGGCTCGAGCGGCGTTGAGGTTCACATGCCGCTGCTGTCCGATCTCGCTACCGAACTTGATAGCGTTGCGGCTGGGCGCATGACATTCCTTGTGACCGAATACGGTAGGCCGTTTTCCGAAAAGGGACTTGGCAACAAGATGCGGCAGTGGTGCGATGAGGCAGATTTGCCCCATTGTTCCGCGCATGGCCTTCGCAAGGCGGGAGCGTCGATTGCTGCTGAAAATGGAGCAACAAGCGACCAGCTCAAAGCCATCTTCGGATGGACCACGAGTCAGCAGGCGGATCTATACACCCGCGCAGCGCGCCGAAAGGTGCTCGCAAAGGACGGCGCTAAGCTCCTAATCCCAGACCGAAGCGAGAACAAAAGTGTCCCACTTTCCGAGGCCAACTTAGAAAAGTGGGACACCAAGGCAGAAAATAGGGAGGAAAATCAGATATTTACAGAAAAAAATGGTGGGCCCGGAGGGACTCGAACCCCCAACCAAGCGGTTATGAGCCGCCGGCTCTAACCATTGAGCTACAGGCCCTGGCGACTGTGATGGCGCCTGGCAGCGGCGCAATGGTTCGCCGGTGCTCGTTGCGTCTAACGCAATTTCAGAGCGGTCACAAGTCATTGCCGCAATAGCTTCACAATCAAACGGCAAGAGGGATCGGTAAGTCACAATCGGGGAGTGAAACAATGCCATTGCTGAACACCAAGAGCTTTGCCGCCGGTCTCTTTCTCAGCCTGCCGGTGCTTGCTGCCGCAGGCCTGCCCGCATTCGCGGCCGATGCGCCGCGCCAGGCGGTCATCACCGTGATCGGCGAGGGGCGGGCGACGATGGCGCCGGATATGGCGGTCTTGACCTTCTCCGTCGTCAAGCAGGAGAAGACCGCGCGCGAGGCGCTCGACAATAACAACAAGGCGATGAGCGATGTGCTCGCGGCGCTGAAGAAGGCCGGTATCGCCGAGCGCGATCTGCAGACGTCGGGCTTTTCCGTGCAGCCGCAATATCGCTATCCGCAGGGGACCGACGGGCAGCAGCTGCCGCCGGAGCTCATCGGCTACCAGGTTTCCAATGCGCTGACGGTGCGGGTGCGCGATCTTTCAAAGCTCGGCGGGATCATCGACCAGTCGGTGACGCTCGGCGTCAACCAGGGTGGCGATATCCAGTTCACCAATGACAAGCCCGACAGCGCGGTCGAAGAGGCGCGCAAGAACGCGGTGGCTGATGCCATCGCGCGGGCAAAGACGCTTGCGTCCGCCGCCGGCGTCAAGCTCGGCACCGTCATCGAGATCAACGAAAACGGTCCGCGGCCGCAGCCGATGCCCGTCATGCGGGCGGCGATGATGAAGTCGGAGGCCGATTCAGGCGTGCCGATCCAGGGCGGCGAAAGCAGCTACACCATCCAGGTGAACGTTACATTCGCGATCGCCCAGTAGCGCGTTCCACTCCTTCGTTAATCGAAGTTACCAAAAGATTGCCGTTGATATTCACTTGGATATCAACGGCTTATCTTTTTGTGGACACAGCTGTGGCGAGGCTGCGGCAGAAAAGCGCTTTATCACGCGTATATTACACTATAACATCGATCGTGTTATTCGGTCCGGCCGGGAACTTGAGTTCTGCTTTCGGCGTTAGTGCGGACCGATGAGGAGGAATTGGCTTTATCCCTGCAAAGAGGAGACAGACATGTCGAATGCCTTGCCGCCACTTCACAATGGGCACGCCCCGTTCACCCTTCAAGAGCTCTTTCGCGACGCTCTTTATGCGTTTGAAGAGTGGGATGCGGAACTGACCGAACCGATCGTCACGTTCGAGGGTCGGGTGGTTCCGATCAGCAGCGTCTTCGAGGCCATGCGCCAATGCGACGACATCGTGCCGATGAACATCGTCGGCGCCGTTACCGAGCGACTGACGAAACCCTGGGAGGGCGAAGGCCCGCTTGACCAGATGACGTTTTCGACCGCCGCCCGCGTCATGGGCGTGCTGGTGCGCAAGCGCCTGCATGCGACGGGAACGCTCGATATCGTGGCCGTTGCCGCCGTTCCGGACGAACGCCGCTCGCGCGGTTGATTTTTCGATGCCGCGGTCGCTTCGGCGGCCGCGTCTCGCACTTGAGTCCTGAAGATTTGGGCTCTTTTTGGCGCTCGATTGATGCGCCACACGCGACCTAGAGCCTTTCCTGGTTAGATTGAAGCATTCTGTTGGCTCAAACGGAGTCGGATGGTCGTCCGGCAGGCGCGGGTCGTAGCCAACGCATACGGCCAAGCCGGCCGGACGATCAGGCGGCCCGTTTCAGCCAACCCCGCAGGGGCCGGGCATCTTTCCGCCAGGATCAAAGGCGATCGGCTCGACCGTATCTGGGGGTATGCCCTTCGCCAATCGCCTTTGCCCTGACGAAAACCTGCTCCGGCAGAATGCTTCAAGCTAATCAGGAAAGGCTCTAGAGGTCGAACGCTTCCTTCAGTCCCTGTCCCTTGCGCTCCCGCAGATCGAGGTCGGCCTCGATATGCGCGATGTGATGCAGCATGAGGTGACAGGCGCGGTCTAGATCCTTGGCTTCGATCGCCGAGACGATATCGCCATGCTCGTTGTGGCCGCAGCTCGATATGGTCGACTGGCCGTAGAGCGCGATGACAAGCGAGGAGCGTGCGACGAGTTCTTCCATGAAACGCTGCATGATTGTATTGCCGGAGATGGCGGCGAGCGTCAGGTGAAAATCGCCGGATGCCTTGATTTCGGCACGCCGGGCGGTCTGGCCGCGTTCGCTTATCAGGCGGCTTTCTTCCAGCAGCAGTTGCCGCAGGTGCTGGATCTCCGAGGTGGTGATCCTTGCTGCCGCCTCGCGTAGGATACCGGGCTCGATCAGCCGGCGGGCGGCGAAGATCTGTCGGGCTTCATCGGGCGAGGGGTAGGCCACGAAGGCGCCGCGGTTCTTCTCGACGCTGACAAGTCCTTCATACGAGAGCGCCTGCAGGGCCGCGCGCGCCAGCGTGCGGCTGACGTTGAAGAGATTGCCGACATCGCTTTCCGACAGCTTGGTTCCCGGCGACAGGCGGCGCTCGACGATCGCGTCGCGAATGGCGTCGCGAATCTGCTGCGCGCCTGTTTCGGTGGGCTCTTCGGTCGTCAGAAGCGCATTGGCTGCGGAGTTCATGAGGCGGGATGTCCTGTGATCGGCCGATGATAGCCATATTCAGCCGAAAAGTTAAACGGAATTTGCGAGCAATGCAGCGGTCAAATTGTATACGATTATTTGCGCAAATTGCAGACGAAAGCCTATTTCATGTGCAGACATATCCGAGGGTTGAATTTTAGTCATTTGGGGATTTCCAAGAAAATTCAATATTCGTAATGACTTGATGCACCGCGGCAGAAACTGGCACGGCGAATGCATCGTATTCCTCGAACAGGGGAAGACACGATGTCGAAAGCGGCAGAGATCGATATAGCATCCGTTTCGAAGGTGTATGGCGCCACCACCGCCGTGCACGCAATCAGCCTGAAGATACCGGCTGGTTCCTATTGCTGCTTCCTGGGGCCATCGGGCTGCGGCAAGACCTCGACGCTTCGGATGATTGCCGGGCACGAGAGCATTTCGTCGGGCGATATCCGCCTCGGCAATACCGTCGTCACCGATTTTCCGCCGGCCAAGCGCGGCACGGCGATGATGTTCCAGTCCTATGCGCTCTTCCCGCATCTCGATCTGATCGACAACGTCGCCTTCAGCCTGAAGATGAAGGGCGTCGAGAAGGAGGAGCGGCGGGCCAAGGCGCTGGAGATGCTGAAGCTGATGCAGATGGAGGCCTATGCCAACAGGCGTCCAGCGCAGCTTTCCGGCGGCCAGCAGCAGCGCGTGGCGCTTGCCCGCGCGCTGATCACCGATCCCGAGGCGCTGCTCCTCGATGAGCCGCTGTCGGCGCTCGATCCGTTTCTCAAGATCCGCATGCGCGCGGAGCTCAAGAAGCTGCAGAAGACGCTCGGCATCACCTTCGTGCATGTCACGCACAGCCAGGAAGAGGCGATGGCGCTTGCCGATATCATCGTCATCATGAACGACGGCAAGATCGAGCAGGCGGCCACCCCGCGCAAGGTGTTCGAGGAGCCGGCGACCGCCTTCGTGGCGCGCTTCATGGGTGATCACAACGTACTGACGGGCCGCGTGACATCGGCCAAGGACGGCGTGATCACGCTCGAGGTTCCGGAGGGGCAGAGCTTCACGGTGCGCGGTGCGGGCAGGGAGGTCGGCGAGGTCATCGATATCGGCATCCGCACCGACCGGGTTCGTCTGGCGAGCGCCACCGACAAGACGCTCGGCTTCAACGGCATCGTCTCCAACATCGAATATCGCGGCGCCTCGGTGAAAATCACCGTGGTCGGCGCGGGCAGCGATGACTTCACGGTCATTGCGTCCGACGGCGATTATTTCGCCAACCCCGCATCGGTCGGCGATGCGGTGTCCCTGAGTTGGGCCCTGGAGGACGCCGTTCTCCTTGGCCGCGTTTCGGCATAAATCTCAATTACCACAAAAACCAGAGGGAACTGACATGACTGATACAACGAAAACCACCAAGAAGGGTCTGCTCGACAAGGGCGTGTCGCGCCGCGGCCTGCTGAAGACGGGCGCCGCCGCCCTTGGTGCGGCCGCAGGCTCCGGTCTCATCACCGGTTTCCCGACCATCTGGGCGCAGTCGAACATCACGCTTCGCCAGTTCGGCACCGGCGTTTCCAACATCAACGCCATTGCCGAGCAGTGCAAGAAGGACCTCGGCATCACGCTCGAGATGACGGCAACCGATTCCGACGCCGCCGCCCAGCGCGCCGTCACGCAGCCCGATAGCTACGATATCGCCGACATCGAATACTGGATCCTGAAGAAGGTCTATCCGACCGGCGTCATCCAGCCGATGGATGTGAAGAAGCTGAAGTACTACGACAAGGTCGTTCCGCTCTTCAAGAACGGCAAGCTGAAGCCGGATAGCGTTATCGCGCAGGGTACCGCGCCGCACACCGTCGGTTATGTCGAGAGCGCCGATGCCAAGACGTTTGCCAAGGGCGAGACCGAGCTCTTCACGATGATGCCGACGATCTATAATGCCGACACGCTCGGCATTCGTCCCGACCTCGTCGGCCGCGATATCGGCAGCTGGGCCGATATCATGGACCCGAAGTTCAAGGGCAAGACCTCGATCCTCAACATCCCGTCGATCGGCATCATGGATGCCGCGATGATCATGGAAGCGCTTGGGAACATCAAATACGCCGACAAGGGCAACATGACCAAGGAAGAGATCGACAAGACGATCGAGTTCCTGATCAAGGCCAAGCAGGACGGCCAGTTCCGCGCCTTCTGGAAGTCGTTCGACGAGTCGGTCAACCTGATGGCATCGGGCGAAGTCGTCATCCAGTCCATGTGGTCGCCGGCCGTCGCCGCCGTCCGCTCCAAGGGCATCGCCTGCAAGTATCAGCCGCTCAAGGAAGGCTACCGTTCGTGGGGCGGCGGTCTCGGCCTTGCCTCGCACCTCAAGGGCGCCGAGCTCGACGCGGCCTACGAGTACATCAACTGGTACACGTCCGGCTGGGTCGGCGGCTACCTCAACCGCCAGGGCTACTACTCGGCCTGCATGGACACCGCCAAGGGCTTCATGACCGAGGACGAGTGGGGCTACTGGATCGAAGGCAAGGCCGCCAAGGGCGATATCCTTTCGCCCGAGGGCAAGGTCATGGAGAAGGCTGGCGCCGTTCGCGACGGCGGCTCGTTCGAAGAGCGCATGGGCCATGTCGCGTGCTGGAACTCCGTCATGGACGAGGACCGCTACATGGTTCGCCGCTGGAACGAGTTCATCGCGGCTTAAGGCAATCTTGGATCTCCTCTTCCACTACGGGAGGGGAGGTTCCGCCGTGGGTTACCCCCCTCTGTCCTGCCGGACATCTCCCCCACAAGGAGGGAGAGATCGGCTCGTGGCCTGCTCCCCACCCAAGCAATGAGCGTGGAGCGAGCGGTTGCGCCCAGCCAATCTCCCCACCTGTGGGGGAGATGCCCGGCAGGGCAGAGGGGGGGCGCCACGCAACGCAATGCCAACTGGAAAAGGGATCAGCGATGGCGACGATCGCTTCAGCAGAGACAAACGAGACGACCGAGCGGGTGCGCAGCCCGGGCTTTCGGCTGGCGCCATGGGCCGCCTCCTATCTCCAGGCGACGCCGCTGATCCTGATCCTCGGCTTCTTCTTCATTCTGCCGATTTTGATGATCGCGGTTGTCAGCTTCTGGGACTATGACTTCGCAGGTCTCTATCCCGATTTCCTGACGATGAACTACGCCGAGACGCTCGGCTCGTGGGTCACGTGGAAGACTTATCTCAACACGCTGAAGTTCACCGTCATCGTCTGGGCGCTCACCGTCTTCATCGGCTTCTGGGTCGCCTATTTCCTCGCCTTCCACATCCGCCGCACGTCGACGCAGATGATCCTGTTTCTGGTCTGCACCGTGCCGTTCATGACTTCGAACATCATCCGCATGATCTCCTGGATCCCGGTGCTCGGCCGCAACGGTCTGGTCAATTCGGCGTTGATCGAGATGAGCATCATCCCGCAGCCGATCGAATGGCTGCTCTATTCCGATTTCGCCGTGGTGCTCGCCATGGTGCATCTCTACACGCTGTTCATGGTGACGCCGATCTTCAACACGCTGATGCGCATCGATCGCTCGCTGTTCGAGGCCGCGCGCGATGCCGGCGCCAGCGGCTGGCAGATCCTCTGGAATGTCGTCATTCCGCTTGCCAAGCCCGGCATCGCCATCGGCTCGATCTTCGTCGTCACGCTCGTCATGGCCGATTTCTCGACGGTGCAGGTCATGTCCGGCGGGCAGAGCGCCTCGGTGGCGCTGATGATGAAGAACCAGATGTCGCTGCTGCAATATCCGGCCGCCGCCGCCAATGCCGTCGTGCTTCTGATCGTCGTGTTGATGATGGTCGCCGCCATCCTGCGCGTCGTCGATATCCGCAAGGAGCTTTGAGATGAGCCACGAAAAGCGCACGCTCGAATTCTACGTGCTCGCCGCCTTCTTCATCGTCTTCGTGCTGTTCCTCTACGGCCCGCTGTCGGCGATCCTGATCCTCTCCTTCCAGGGGCCGGATGGTGGGCTGACATTCCCGCTCAACGGTGTCTCGGTCCACTGGTTCTTCAACCTGTTCGAAAAGCAGGCGGTGGGCGATTTTGGGGCATCCTTCCGTCGCTCCTTCTCGCTCGGCCTGATGGTCATGGTCGTCACCGTCGTGGTGTCGCTGCTGGCCGGCCTTGCCTTCCGCCGCCGCTTCCGTGGCGCGACGCTGTTGTTCTACGCGACCGTCGCCAGCCTCGTGGTGCCGTCGATCATCATTTCGCTCGGCATCGGCGTGGTGTTCCAGCAGGGCGGGCTGAAGCCGGCATGGTATTCGTCGGCCTTCGGCGCGCATCTGACATGGACGCTGCCCTTCGGCGTGCTGATCATGTTCGCCGTCTTCAACCGCTTCTCGCCGGCTTACGAAGAGGCGGCGCGCGATCTCGGGGCGACGTCGTGGCAGACCTTCGTGCATGTCGTGCTGCCGATGATCGCGCCCAGCCTGATCGGCGTCGGCCTATTCGGCTTCACGCTCTCCTATGACGAGTTCGCCCGCACGCTGATGACCTCTGGCAGCTACAACACGCTGCCGCTCGAGATCTACGGGATGACGACCAACGTGACGACGCCGGTGCTCTATGCGCTCGGCACGGTGACGACGCTGTTTTCCTTCACCATCATTCTCGTCGCGCTCGGCATCATGATGATGCTGCGCGGGCGCCAGGCAAAGACAAGCTGATCTCATGCGCATCCTCATCGTCAATCCGAACACGACATCAAGCATGACCGAGAAGGCGGCGACCGCCGCACGGCTCGTTGCCGCCAGCGGCACCGAGATCATCGCCGCCACTTCAAGAATGGGGCCGGTGTCGATCGAGGGGCATTATGACGGGGCGCTTGCCATTCCCGGCCTTTTGACCGAGCTGAAGGAGCGGGCAGGGACCTATGATGCTGCCGTCATCGCCTGTTTCGACGATACGGGGCTGGAGGCGGCGCGCAGTTTCGCCGACGTGCCGGTGCTCGGGCTCTGCGAAGCCGCCGTCGCTACCGCCGGGTTTCTTGCGCAGCGCTTCACCGTGGTGACGACGCTGGAGCGCTCGCGGGTGCTGATCGACAACCTCGTGCGCCGCTACGGCATGGGCGATCGGGCAAAGGTCCGCGCGTCTGACATTCCGGTGCTGGAGCTTGAGGATGAGGCGTCGGGCGCGATCGACAAGCTTCGCGCCGAGATCGAGCGGGCGCTTGATGAGGATGGCGCCGAGGCGATCGTGCTCGGCTGCGCCGGGATGACCGATCTGGCGCGGGAACTGCAGGAAATCTATGGCGTACCCGTCGTCGATGGCGTGGCGGCGGCCGTCAAGCAGGCCGAGGCGCTGGTGTCGCTGGGCCTCTCGACAAGCAAGCGCGGCTCCTACGCGGCGCCGCTTGCCAAGCCTTTTATCGGCGAGATGAGCCGGTTCGCACCGATGCAGGCAGCGGGCTGAGGCCTGCCGCGAGACCGTCGCCTCACACAGTGTATCACCACGATTCCGCTTTACTTTTTCGCTCTCCTGACGATGCTCAGCAAAAAGCATTTCAGGAGAGTAAGTAGACATGACCATGCCGGACGACGACCTTGCGCGCATTGCCGAACAGGAGAAGGTGCTGAGCTTCGACAGTTTCGATCTGTCGACCGCGTGGCAGCTGGGCAAGCTGCTGCAGGAGCTGGGTTCGGAGCGTGGCCTGGGTATCGCGATCGATATCAACCTGCATTCAATGCCGGTCTTCTATGTGGCACTTCCCGGTGTCACGCCTGACAACGTCCAGTGGGTGCGCCGCAAGCGCAATCTGGTGCTGCGCTATTTCCGCAGCAGCTACGCGATCGGCCTCGACCTCAAGGCCAAGGGGAAGACCGTTGCGGACAACGGTCTGTCGGACGCCGATTACGCGCCCCACGGCGGCAGCTTCCCTATCAATGTCAAGGGCACGGGCTGCATCGGCTCGGTGACCGTCTCCGGCCTGCCGCAGCGCGACGACCACAATCTCGTCGTCGAGGCGCTGGCGCTGATGCTGGCCAAGGATCTGGACGCGCTGCGTCTGGCGTAAAGCGCCGTACGGAAGAGCACCGGCCCGTTATGCCGATCGGGCCGGAACGGTTCTACGCTTTCTCCACGACCCAGACGGTCGGGGCGCCGAGGATGCCGCCGGTGCGCATCGCTGATCGCAGTTCCTCGAGCTGCATGAAGGCCTTGGCGGCCTCCGATGTCGCGAATTCGTGGGTGACGGTGATGTCGTTGGGGTTGTCGGCGGATTGGTAGACCGCCTCTGATATCACGCCGTTTGCCGCCTGCACCGAGCGGAAGCCGTCATACACCTTGCGCCAGGCCGTATAGTCCGAAACCTCATGCCGTACGAACACTGTCGTCATGTTCCGCTCCTGCGTTGCATTCACATGTTTCGTTGGGAAGCCCAGGCGTCAGCGTACCATTGATGACGGTTTTGCGCGCGCGGAAATCGGCTTGCGGGCATTGCGCATCGCACGCCGCTGAAATTGCATGTATGCTGGCGACATCTCGATCAGGGAACAGGATCGATGACGCGTCGTCTAAGCATTCTCGCGGCGTTGCTCTCCCTGGCTCTGATCAGCGCCGGGCCGGCCGATGACGGGCGGTGGTATGCGGGGAGCTACTCGTTCTCCGACGAATTGGGCGGCTTCCACATCCTGTCAATATCAGGTGCTGGCACGCGGGAGGATCCGATCGAGATCCGCGAGGCGTTCGACAGTCTCGCGCCGGTGACGCTGGTGATCCGCTTCGCCAAACCCGCCGAGCTGAAGACGACGGTGCCCGGCTCGTTTCATCTGCGCGTGGTGGCGGTGAACCGGAGCGGGCTGGCGTGGATCGGCTTCGGCTTCGAGCTTCAGGAAATCCGCGGCAAGCCCAGCGATTTCTATGACGGGCTCTCCTTCGGGCAGGCCGATCCCAACCCGGCGCTGATCTCTTCCAGCCGTTTCATGCATTTCGAAAGCCGCTTCGAGAGTTTCGACCGGCTGAATTTCGATGAGGGTCATCTCGATCCCGGTGAGCAATCGAGCTTCGGCTTCTTCGTTTCCGATGTCACGCCGGTCCCGGAGTTCTATCTGGTCGAGGAACCGCATATTCCGTCGTCGTGAATGAAGACGGCGCCGTGGATGCGGCGCCGTCTTGTTGATCGTCAGATCTTGCCGCCGGCTTCGGGGATCACCTTGGTCAGGCTGCCGGTCGCCGGGAAGAGGGGGATGAGGCAGGCTTGCAGGGCGTGGTAGATGTCGCCCTTGCCGGGGAAGATGGTGTGGGCAGGGACCATGTCTTCCGTCAGTTCCTCGTGCCAGCCACCGTTTTCGTGGTCGATGAAGCTGCGCTCGATGACGTTCCAGATCTTGCGGTAGCTTTCCTCGTGGTAGTCGCTCGGCAGGTGTTCGTTGAGGTAGTGGGCGGCAGCCGCACCCTCGCAAGCCGGCCACCACATCTTCTGGCGCTTGTCCGGGCGGTCTTCCCAGTCGAGCGTGTAGAAGAAGCTGCCGTTCTCGTCGTCCCAGCCGAGCGCCATCGCCTGCGAGAACAGGCCCTTGGCGGCATCCGGCAGCCATTCCAGCTTCTTGCCGCCGAGCGCCCAGAGTTGAAGCAGCAGGCGCGCCCATTCCAGCGAGTGGCCGGGCGTGGTGCCCGCGGGGCGGAACATCTCGTTCGGATGATAGTAATTCTTGTCGAGCTTCCACTCTGTGTCGAAGTGCTCGGCGACGCGCCAGTCGACGGAGCCGGCGGCGCGGCGGATGACGAGGTCGGCGATGCTTTCGGCCTTGGCGAGGTAATCGCGGTTGCCTGTTGCCTCGAAGGCGGCCATCAGGGCTTCGGTCAGGTGCATGTTGGAATTCTGGCCGCGATAGGTGCCGCCGTCGAGCGGCTGCCAGTCGGCGGTGAATTCCTCCGCGATGGCGCCGTGCTTCTCTTCCCAGAAGCGCGTGTTCAGCACCTCGGTGATATCGGCGAGCATGCCGTCCGCGAGCGGATGGCCGATGGTCTTGGCGGAGGAGGCGGCGAGCAGAACAAAGGCGTGGCCATAGCCCTGCTTGTTGGTATCGACGGGGCCGTCATTGTTCAGCGACCAGAAATAGCCGCCGTTCTTCTGGTCCCGGTGGTGGTTCCAGATGTATTGCATGCCGTGGTCGACGACATCGGAGGCGCCGGGGCGGCCGAGCAGGGTGCCGATCGAGAAGCAATGGACGGCGCGGGCGGCGATGTGGATGCCGCGCACCTGGCCATCGGCGTCGAGCGGCTTGCCGGCGTCGTCGAGATCGTAGAACCCACCCTTGGGATTGATCGAGTCATGCTGGAAGAAATCGAACAGGCCATTGGCCTGGGCGACGAGCCAGTCGCGGTGGTAGGTGCGCGTCGTCCAGTTGCCGAGCGCGGCGTCGCCGATTGCAGGTGCCATGATACTCCTCCGATTTCATACACAATGCTTTGAAATTGCCTATATAGGGGGCGTTCGAGTCTGTCATCCGCCGTGCGCCGGCAATGGCGAAATTGTCGCCGATATATTGACATAAAGATATCTTTATGTGATTTGGGCGGCTTGTCTTTATAATGACGTCAAGGAGTCCGCCCGTGTTCAACAATCTGTTTGGCCCCGAAGGGGAAAAGCGCGACGGCAGTGAAGTGTTCGCGGCGCTCAGGAAAGCCGCCAGCGAACGCATTCTCGTCCTTGACGGCGCCATGGGCACGCAGATCCAGGGGCTGGGTTTCGACGAGGATCATTTCCGCGGCGACCGCTTCATCGGCTGCGCCTGCCACCAGAAGGGCAATAACGACCTTCTCATCCTCTCGCAGCCGGATGCGATCGAGGAGATCCATTACAAATACGCCAAGGCCGGCGCCGATATTCTCGAAACCAACACCTTCTCCTCCACCCGCATCGCTCAGGCCGACTACGCGATGGAAGGCGAGGTCTATGCGCTGAACAAGGAAGGTGCCGAAGTCGTGCGCCGCGCCTGCATCCGCGCCGAGCGCGAGGATGGCCGCCGCCGTTTCGTGGCCGGTGCCATCGGCCCGACCAACCGCACGGCCTCGATCTCGCCTGATGTCAACAATCCGGGCTTCCGCGCCGTCACCTTCGACGACCTGCGCATCGCCTATGCCGAGCAGATCGACGGCCTCATCGATGGCGGCGCCGACATCATCCTGATCGAGACGATCTTCGATACGCTGAACGCCAAGGCTGCGATCTTTGCCTGCGAAGAGCGCTTCGAGGCCAAGGGCGTCCGCCTGCCGGTCATGATCTCGGGCACGATCACCGACCTTTCCGGCCGCACGCTGTCCGGCCAGACGCCTTCGGCCTTCTGGAACTCGGTGCGCCACGCCAACCCATTCACGATTGGCCTCAACTGCGCGCTCGGCGCCAACGCCATGCGTCCGCACCTGCAGGAGCTGTCGGGCGTTGCCGATACCTTCATCTGCGCCTATCCGAATGCCGGCCTTCCCAACGAGTTCGGCCAGTATGACGAGACGCCTGAGCTGATGGCGGCGCAGATCGACGAGTTCGCCCGCGAGGGCCTCGTCAACATCGTCGGCGGCTGCTGCGGCTCGACGCCTGAACATATCAAGGCGATCGCCGAGGTCGTGGCCAAGTACAAACCGCGTCCGATCCCTGAGCATCGTCCGTTCATGTCTCTGTCGGGCCTCGAGCCCTTCGAGCTCACCAAGGACATCCCCTTCGTCAACGTCGGCGAGCGCACCAACGTCACGGGTTCGGCACGCTTCCGCAAGCTGATCACCAACGCCGATTACACGGCAGCGCTCGATGTCGCGCGCGATCAGGTGGAGAACGGCGCGCAGATCATCGACATCAACATGGATGAAGGCCTGATCGATTCCGAAAAGGCGATGGTCGAGTTCCTGAACCTGATCGCCGCCGAGCCCGATATCGCTCGCGTGCCCGTCATGATCGACAGCTCCAAGTTCTCGATCATCGAATCCGGCCTGAAGCGCGTCCAGGGCAAGCCGATCGTCAACTCGATTTCGCTGAAAGAGGGCGAGGAGAACTTCCTTGCGCAGGCGAGGTTGCTGCATGCCTATGGCGCGGCAGTCGTCGTCATGGCCTTCGACGAGACGGGGCAGGCGGATACCTATGACCGCAAGGTCGAGATCTGCACGCGCGCCTACAAGCTCCTGACGGAAAAGGCGGGCTTCCCGCCCGAAGACATTATCTTCGATCCGAACGTCTTTGCTGTCGCGACCGGCATCGAAGAGCACAACAATTACGGCGTCGACTTCATCGAGGCGACGCGGACGATCCGCCAGACGATGCCGCTGGTGCACATCTCGGGCGGCGTTTCGAACCTCTCCTTCTCGTTCCGCGGCAACGAGCCGGTGCGCGAGGCGATGCACGCTGTGTTCCTCTACCACGCCATCCAGGCGGGCATGGACATGGGCATCGTCAACGCCGGCCAGCTGGCGGTCTACGACCAGATCGACGCCGAACTGCGCGAGGCCTGCGAGGACGTGGTGCTGAACCGCCGCGCCGATGCGACCGAGCGGCTGCTCGAAGTGGCCGAGAAGTTCCGTGGCGGTGCCGCCCGCGAGGGACGCGTGCAGGATCTCTCCTGGCGCGAATGGTCGGTCGAGAAGCGTCTTGAACACGCTTTGGTCAACGGCATTACCGAATATATCGACGCCGATACCGAAGAGGCGCGCCTTGCAGCGGCCCGTCCGCTGCATGTCATCGAAGGTCCGTTGATGGCCGGGATGAACGTGGTTGGCGATCTGTTCGGCTCGGGCAAGATGTTCCTGCCGCAGGTCGTCAAGTCGGCGCGTGTGATGAAGCAGGCCGTGGCCGTTCTCCTTCCCTACATGGAAGAAGAGAAGCGCCTGAACGGCGGCGACGACCGCAAGTCGGCCGGCAAGATCCTGATGGCGACCGTGAAGGGCGACGTCCACGATATCGGCAAGAACATCGTCGGCGTCGTGCTCGCCTGCAACAATTACGAGATCATCGACCTCGGCGTCATGGTGCCGGCAACGAAGATCCTGGAGACTGCTGTGGCCGAGAAGGTCGACGTTATCGGCCTGTCGGGCCTGATCACGCCGTCGCTCGACGAGATGGTGCATGTTGCGGCCGAAATGGAGCGCCAGGGTCTGGACTTGCCGCTCCTGATCGGCGGCGCCACGACCAGCCGTGTCCATACGGCCGTGAAGATCCATCCCGGCTACAGCAAGGGCCAGACCGTCTACGTCACCGATGCCAGCCGCGCGGTCGGCGTGGTCTCGTCGCTGCTCTCGCCGGAGAACCGCGACGGCTACATCACCGATATTCGCGCCGAATATGCCAAGGTCGCGGCTGCCCACGCCCGCAGCGAGGCCGAGAAGGTGCGCCTGCCGCTGGCGCGTGCCCGCGAGAACGCGCAGAAGGTCGATTGGGCCGCTTACGCTCCCGCCAAGCCGAGCTTCCTCGGGACCAAGGTGTTCGAGGATTATGATCTGGCGACGCTCGCCGAATACATCGACTGGACGCCGTTCTTCCAGACCTGGGAGCTGAAGGGTCGCTATCCCGCCATTCTCGAGGATGAGAAGCAGGGCGAGGCGGCACGCGCGCTCTGGGCGGATGCGCAGGGGATGCTGAAGAAGATCATCGACGAGAAGTGGTTCCGTCCGCGCGCCGTCATCGGCTTCTGGCCGGCCGGCACCGTCGGCGACGATATCCGCCTGTTCAAGGATGATAGCCGCAAGGAGGACCTAGCAACCTTCTACACGCTGCGCCAGCAGCTTTCGAAGCGCGACGGCCGGTCGAACGTGGCGCTGTCGGACTTCGTGGCGCCTGTCGACAGCGGTGTGCAGGACTACGTCGGTGGCTTCGTCGTCACGGCCGGTATCGAGGAAGTGGCGATCGCCGAGCGTTTCGAACGCGCCAACGACGATTACTCGTCGATCCTCGTCAAGGCGCTGGCCGACCGCTTCGCGGAGGCCTTCGCCGAGCGCATGCACGAAGAGGTGCGCCGCGAATATTGGGGCTATGCCAAGGGCGAGGCGCTGAGCAAGGAGCAGCTGATCACCGAGGAATATGCCGGTATCCGCCCCGCGCCCGGCTATCCGGCGCAGCCCGATCATACCGAGAAGAAGACGCTGTTCGCGCTTCTCGATGCCGAAAACGCCGCCGGCGTGAAGCTCACCGAGAGCTACGCCATGTGGCCGGGTTCGTCCGTGTCGGGCATCTATATCGGCCATCCCGACGCCTACTACTTCGGCGTTGCCAAGGTGGAGCGCGATCAGGTCGAGGATTATGCCGGCCGCAAGGGTATGGAGATCTCCGAGGTCGAGCGTTGGCTCGGGCCGGTGCTCAACTACGTGCCTTCGAAGCCGCGCGAAGACGTGGAAGACGCGGCCTGATCGGGCGCGTCTTCAGGCACTGATTCAATTGCCGGAGAAAGTGATTCAGGATCATCGGCCAAGGGCCTGATCCTGAATCGGAAATTGCTGTTTCGTCGCTCTAATATCAGGCTGTGAGTTCGACCAGGATCGCGGTCGTGTCATCGCTCTGCTTGAAGCGGGGATAGCGCAGACCTTCCGATCGGTCTCGCGCTCGAAGCGGCGGAGTTCCTCGATCATCGGGGCGAGGCCCTTGTCGAGCGCCGCGCGCACCAGGCTTGCGGCGTCATAGGCTTCGTAGAGCACGACCAGATCGGCGAAGCCATCGCTGCAGATGATGGCGTGCGCGCGACCCTTGATCTTCAATTCTTCCGACACGAGATGATCAGCCGACTCAGGCACTAGGCCCAAGGTCCAGATGCCGCCTGCGGTGTTCTGGCTTTCACGGTGTCGGCGCAGAGCCGCCAGCGTCTCCGCATTGCCGAGCGCGCCGCCATCCTTGGTGATGCCGCCGGTGCGGGCGATATGGCTTTGCGCGTGGGCCTGCTCCCGGACATAGGCGTCGGGAATTGCCATGTGAAAGCTCACCGATCCATCTTCCTGCAAGAGGAAGACGCAGGAATCGCCGAGGCCGTAGAAGGTCAGGCGATCGTCGGTCGCATGGATCATCGAGAAGGCGGAGAGCGGCCAGGCGTAGCGTGGGGCGTCGGGGTTGCCGCCGAGGAATGTGGCCCTGGCCTCCTGCGAGACGGCGCGCGCGACATCCGAGACCGGCGTCTCACGCGTGATCTGCTGCCTGAAACCATCCGCGAAGCGTGCCGCGACCCAGGCGGCGTCGCTGCCTGATGCGTCCATGTACTGGCGGTCGCCAAGGCCGGTTGCGCCGTCGATCACGAAGGCGCAGGCCTCGTTGTATCCGAAGCGGTCGTCGTTCGGCTTGGCCGGGTTGCCCGGTACGGAGAGCGCGTCGAGGATCTTGATCTGAGGTGTCGGCATCGTTCTTCAGTTCCTCGTCATGGGAGCCAGTGGAAGGCCGAGCAGGTCGGCCCTCGCGGATGTGGTGACGTCTCGGTCAGCCGAGAACCGGGCGCATGAAGCTGCGCTCATAGCTGATGATGCTGCGGTTGCGCTTGTCCAGATCGAATGCCGCCTGGCACTCGGGATCGACGGCCATGCGCGTGCGATAGTCTTCGTAAGCGGCAAGGCTCGGGAAGGAGAACAAGGCGACCGCGATGTTGTTGGCGCCTTCCGAGGGCAGAAAATAGCCGTGATGATCGCCGCCCATGCGGTTGACGATGGGGATCCAGAGCCTGGCGTATTCCTCGAATTCGGCGAGCTTGTAGGGGTCGATGACATAACGCAGATGGCAGGTAATCATTGAAATATCTCTCGTTGATCGGGTCGGCTAAAATGCCTGCCGGCCCGCTATTTGGTTATTGTGCTGTTGTCAGGCGCCGGCGGCAAGCCGCTGGTTGAGTTCCTCGATGCCGACATCGGCCTCCACCGTGTCGCCCTTGACGAGCAGGTAGACGCCGAGCGCGAAGGCGAGGGCTGCGATGAACAGCAGGTAATAGGCATGCGCCATCGGGTTCAGCGGCAGCAAGGAGGCGACCGCCAGCGGCGTCAGCCCGCCGAAGATGGCGTAGGAGACGTTGTAGGAGAAGGAGAGGCCGGTGAAGCGGACGCGGGCCGGGAAGGCGCGGACCATCACGTAGGGCACCGCGCCGACGAGGCCGACGGAGAGGCCCATGATCGCATAGAGCACGAAGAGCACGGTCAGCGATGTCGCGGCGTAGGTGTAGAAGGCGAAGGTGGCGGCGCCGAAGAAGATGCTGGCGACGATGAAGAAGCGGCCGGAGCCGACGCGATCGACGATCGCACCCGCGGCCGCCGTGCCGAAGATCAGGAACAGCGTGCCGAAGCTGGTCGCGGCCAGCGATTGCTGCGCGGTGTAGCCGTAGAGCTTCTGCAGGAAGGTCGCGGTCATCAGCGTGGTGACGACGATGCCGGCCGAGAGGATCCAGGTGAGCAGCATGGAGATGACGACGCCGCGCGGATAGTCGCGCAGCACGGCCTTCAGCGGCAGTTCGCGCATCAGCGAGCGGCTCTGCTTCATTTCGGCGAAGATTGGCGTCTCCTGCAACCAGCGGCGGAGATAGACGGCGACGAGGCCGAAGATGCCACCGAGGAAGAAGGGAATGCGCCAGGCGTAGGCCGCGACATCCTCGGGCGTGAAGGCCGAGTTGATGATGGTGGCGATGAACGAGCCGAGCAGGATGCCGAGCGTCAGGCCCGAGCAGAGGAAGCCGCAGGCAAAGCCGACGCGGCGGAAGGGAACGTGTTCGGCCACGAAGGTCCAGGCGCCGGGCACCTCGCCACCGATGGCCGCACCCTGCAGGACGCGCATCAGGATCAGGAGGATCGGGGCTGCGATGCCGATCGTGGCATAGGTCGGCATGGCGGCCATGCCGAGCGTCGATAGCGCCATCAGCATGATGGAGAAGGCAAAGACACGCTTGCGGCCGAACATGTCGCCAAAATGGGCAAGCACGATGCCGCCGATCGGGCGCACTAGATAGCCGGCGGCGAAGATGCCGAAGGTCTGGATCGTCACCAACCAGTCGGGCATGTCGGGCGGGAAGAACAGGTGGCCGATCACGCTCGCGAAGAAGACGAAGATGATGAAATCATAGAACTCCAGCGCGCCGCCGAGGGCGGAAAGGCCGAGCGTCTTGAAATCCTGGGCGGTGAGGCGGCGAGGGGCGGCTGCGGGCGTCGTGGTGGGGGACATGATGCGGGCTTCTTGCGGTATGACTTCGGTTGCGCCGTCGTCGCGCAATGGGGTGGGGATTTCAAGCGTTTTCTGGTGTTTTCGTGTCATGTTGCGGCGTCGTCGCGCCCGCTGTGGCAAAGCCGCAAATGGAAAAGGCGTCGCTATGGGCGACGCCTTTAAAATCGGAAAGTCCGGTGATCAATCCCGGATAACCAGCAGATCCGCCGCCATGAAGCGTAGCGTCACCGTTTCGCCGGTGGCCGGCGGCTTGACGCCGGGGCTGTTGAACATGTCGAAGGAGATGACGTTGCCGCCGACGTTCATGCGGGTGCGGATGACGGAGCCGAGGAAGTGGGCGGAGACGACTTCGCCGGTGAGCTTGGTGTCGCTCGGGGTGCTTTCGGCGAGCGAGCCTGCTTCCGGGCGCAGCGCCAGCGAGACGGTGTCGCCAGCCTTATAGGTGGAGATGTTTTCGCGGAGCGTCACGCCCTGGTCGCCGATCTGTATGCGGTTGACCGAGGGGTCTACGACCTTGGCCTCGATGATGTTCAACGTGCCGACGAAGGATGCGACGAAGCGCGTGGCCGGCGTGTTGTAGATCTCGAAGGGGGTGCCGATCTGGTCGGCGCGGCCGCCGTTCATGACCACGATGCGGTCGGAGATCGACAGCGCCTCTTCCTGGTCGTGGGTCACGAAGATGGTGGTGATCCCCAGCGACTGCTGGATCTGGCGGATTTCCTCGCGCAGCGAGACGCGGATCTTGGCGTCGAGCGCAGAGAGCGGCTCGTCGAGCAGCAGCACCTGCGGCTTGGCGGCAAGGGCGCGGGCGAGCGCCACGCGCTGCTGCTGGCCGCCCGACATCTGGTAGGGGTAGCGGTCGGCGAGGTGGCCGAGGTGGATCAGCGCCAGCATTTCCTTGACGCGGGCGTCGATCTCGGGCTTCGGCTTGCCGGCAATCTTCAGGCCGAAGGCGACGTTGTCATGCACCGTCATGTTCGGGAAGAGCGCGTAGGCCTGGAACACCATGCCGATGTTGCGCTGGTTCGGCTTCAGCGGCGCGATGTCCTTGCCGGCGATGCTGAGATTGCCGCCGGTCGGGTTCTCAAAACCGGCGATCATGCGCAGGACGGTGGTCTTGCCACAGCCCGAGGGGCCGAGGAAGGAGACGAATTCTCCCTTCTCGATGTTCATGTTGAAGTTCTTGACGACCTGAACCTGGCCGAAGGATTTCTGAATGTTGGTCAGCGAGAGAAATGACATGTCGAAATACCTTAAGCCTTGGCCGGACGGGATCTGCCGATGCGCGAGACGAGATTGAGCAGGCCCATGCTGAGCCAGGTGATGGAGAATGCGATCACGGCGAGCGCCGAGGGCTCATAGGCCCTGTTGGCGCCGACCAGCTGCAGGTAGGGGCCGAAGGCGGGACGGCTCAGCAGTGCCGCGAAGGTGAATTCGCCCATGACGATCGCCAGCGTGATGAAGGCGCCGGAGAGGATGCCGCTCATCACGTTCGGGAAGATGCACTTGAACATGATCGTCCACCAGCTGGCGCCGAGGCTCTGGGCGGCTTCGGTCAGCGTTCTGACGTCGATGGCGCGCATGGCGGTATCGACGGAGCGGTACATGTAGGGCAGCGACAGCGTGATGTAGGAGAAGACGAGCAGGATATTGGTTCCCGTCGTCGAGCCGGTCATCGGCAGGTAGGAGGATGAATTATACATCCTCAGATAACCGAAGACGATGACGATGGCCGGGATGACCAGCGGCAGCAGCGTGATAAATTCGACCACCTGGCGCATCTGCGGCATGCGCAGGCGCACCCAGTAGGCGGTCGGCACGATCAAGAGCATGCCGAAGACGATGGTCAAAAGGGCCATCATCATCGAGTAGCCGAAGGTCGCGCGGAAGCGCTCGTCGGAGAAGACCGAGAGGTAGGCGTCGAAACTGTAGGCGTCGCGGCGCATGCGCAGCGAGAACTCGATGGTTCCGAGCAGAGGCACGATGAAATAGGTCGCGCCGATGGCGATGGCGATCCAGGCGCCGAGTTTTTGAGCCTTCATTTCTGCCACCGTTCAGCGCGCATGCGCAGCATGAGATAGAGGATGTTGGACACGCCGGTGATGACGATCATGCCGAGCGCGATCGCATAGCCGAGGTTCGCATTGTGAAGGACGTCGCCGCGGATCTGCGCATAGAGCAGGATCGGGACGATGTTGAGCGAGGAGCCCGTCAGCGCGTAAGCCGTCGCGATGGCGCCGAAGGCGTTTGCGAAGAGCAGCAGTGTCGTGCCGAGAAGGCTCGGCCAGAGGATCGGCAGGGCGACCTTGGTCCAATATTGCAGATTGCTGGCGCCGAGGATTTCTGCCGCTTCGCGCCATTCCTTCTTCATGCCATCCAGCGCCGGCGTCAGGATCAGCACCATCAGCGGGATCTGGAAATACATGTAGGTGATGGTGAGCCCGAAGAAGGAGAGCAGGTTGAAGCCGGTGCCGTAGAGGTTGAATCCGAACCAGTCCCGCAGGAAAACCGTCACGAGGCCGGTGCGACCGAGCGTTGCCAGGAACGAGAAGGCGAGCGGGATGCCCGCGAAATTCGAGGCCACGCCGGAGAAGGTCAACAGCGTCGAACGCACCGATGTGGGCAGGCCGCCGAGCACGACCGCCCAGGCGAGGAAAAAGCCGATCAGCGCGCCGCCGAGCGCCGAGGCGACCGAAACGCGGATACTGATCCAGTAGGCGCTGAGGATCGACGGGGTGAAAAGATCACCGATGTTCTTCAGCGTGAAATTACCCTCGGGCGTCAAAAAAGCGCCAACCACAAGGTAGAGCGTGGGAATAATGAGAAAAAGCAGGGCGAAAATAATGAAGGGTGTAATGCCGAGCCAGTCGATCACGCGGTCCTTGGTGATCAGCGGGGCCGTGCTCACCACGGGCGTCGTCGAAACAGTGCTCATTGAAAAAGCTCTTCTTGCGGCGTCGGAGGGGCAAAAGCCTCCCCGCGATAAGACGGGGAGGCCGGTTTCATACTGTTTTACTGGACGTTGGCGCCGACGACGCTGTCCCATTTGCCGGTGATGGCGGTCTTGCCAGCAGCCTGCTCGTCGAGCGTCGGGAAGACAGCCTTTTCATAGGCTGCAGCCGGCGGCAGCTTGTCGAGAAGTTCCTGCGGGATCTTCTTGTTCTTGGCCAGATCGTTGAAGCGGATCGGGTGGCAATAGCCCTTCAGCCAGCCGAGCTGACCTTCGTCCGAATAGAGGTATTCCATCCAGAGCTTGGCAGCGTTCGGGTGCGGAGCGAAAGCGGAGATCGCCTGGACGTAAACGCCGGCGTTGACGCCCGATGCCGGAACGACGACTTCAACCGGCGGGTTGCCCTTCAGCGTGTCGCGCCAGGACAGGCCGTTGTAGTCCCATGCGATGACGATCGGGGTCGAGCCCTGTGCCAGCGAAGCGGACTTGCCGATGACAGGAACGAGGTTGCCTGCCTTGTTGAGTTCGCCGAAGAAGGCGAGACCGGCTTCACCAGCCTTGGTCGCGTCCTTTTCACCAGCAGCGATGCCGGCAGCGTAAACAGCCTGAACGGCCTGGTTGGAAGCGCGCGGGTCACCAGCGAGAGCAACGCTGTTGGCGTAGTCCGACTTCTTCAGGTCGGCCCAGTCCTTTGGTACTTCCTTGACGATGTCGGTGTTCACGACGAAGGAGAGAACGCCGTAGTAATCGCCGTACCAGTAGCCGTCGGCATCCTTGGCGCTGTCAGGGATCGAATCCCAGGTCGAAACCTTGTAAGGCTGGATCAGGCCGTCAGCCTTTGCGGTCGGGCCGAAGGAGAGGCCGACGTCGATGACGTCAGGAGCCTGCGGGCCGGTGTTGCCCTTGTTGGCCTTGATGGCTTCGATTTCGTCGCCCGAACCAGCGTCCGGGTTCAGTTCGTTCACTTCCAGACCATACTTCGCCTTGAAGCCGGCAATGACGTCGCCATAGCCGCACCAGTCGTGCGGGAGAGCGATCGTGGTCAGCGTGCCTTCCTTCTTGGCGGCAGCGATGAGTTCAGCGCTTGGCTCTGCGGCAGCAATTGCGGTTGAAGCCACAACAATTGCTGTAGAGAGCGAGAGCATTCGAGAAAGATTAGAGATCACTGTTGTTCTCCTTCGGGTTTCAGTGTCCGACGATGCTGTTACTGACGTTACGTGAAGCTTGTGTGACAGTTGGATGACGCTATTTTTTCTTTGTATCGCGGGCGTTTGGCAAGGATGTTTCGATTGCGACACGTCCTTGTTTGCGCCTGTTACATCTTCGCTGTCCTAATTGTCCCTCCTAACCAAGTTTGCGGAAGAGCCGCGTCTGTTCGAAAAGGCCTTCCAGCGTTTTCATGCGCTCCTTCGTCTCGTCCCATGTCGAGTTCTGAACCGCTTCGATCAGCGCCTCGACGATGAAAAGGGTGACGACGGAGCTGTCCCATGCCGACGGCGCCTCGATCTGCACGCGAAACGTATGGCGTGCCAGCTTCGCGGCGGGGGAGGCCCACTGGTCGGTGAAGATGATGATCTCGGCGCCGCTGTTCTTGGCGGCGGTGGCGAGGCTGACGAGCTCCTGCTCGTAGCGCCTGATGTCGAAGATGATCAGCAGGTCGCCGGGGTTCATGTTCAGGACATATTGCGGCCAGCTGCTGGAATTGGCCGACAAAAGCGCCGTGTTGGGGCGGATCACCTGCATATGCGTGAAGAAATACTCCGCCAGCGCGCCGGTGATGCGGCCGCCGACGAAATAGAGGTTGCGCTTGCGGTCCGACAGAAGGGTCGCGACGCTGTCGAAGGTCGCGGTGTCGAGACCGGTCAGCGTCTGGCGCAGATTGTCGATGATGGCGTCGGCAAAACGGTTGAGGATGTGAGTTCCTGGCGCGTTGGACGCCCAGCGGTCATGCTTGGCGATAGGATTGGAGATCGTCGCCTCGACCTCCTGGTGCAGATGCGCCTGGAAATCCGGATAGCCCTTGAAACCGAGTTTCTGGACCATGCGCACGACCGTCGGGGTCGATACGCCGGCGTTTTCGGCGATCGTCGTGATGCTCCCCAGTCCTGAGACAGGGTAGTTGTCCAACAGACTTTCAGCCAGCTGCTTTTCGGCGCGCGTGAGCACGCCAAAATGCGAGTGGATTACGTCCGAAACTGTCTTCGACGCAACGGTCACGCGATCTTGCTCCCCGGGATTGGTCTTGTGCCACTTTCCCACTCAAAGTTAACAACGCTGTCACAATCCATGTCAACCACTGTCATGAAAAGATTTTTTCAGTGTGCGCTTGACACTTATGGAAAGCTGAAGAATTCTTTTCTTATAAGTATTTTATTAACAGTTGTGGTGGAGCGACTGTGGTGCTTGCTCGGTTGGAAGTGCTCGGCAAAGGGGAAGGGGAGTGCGTCGCGGTCGAAAGGCCAGACGGCACCAGCCCGGTGCTTATCGTCTGCGAACATGCATCGCGGGTTCTGCCTGCCCACTTCGGGACGCTTGGTCTTTCCGAGGAGGCGCTCAACAGTCACATTGCCTGGGATCCCGGTGCTCTTGCTGTCGCCAGGGGCATGTCCGAGGCGCTCGATGCCACGCTGGTTCACCAGCGTTTTTCACGCCTGATCTACGACTGCAACAGGCCGCCGGAATCGGCCGGCGCCATGCCTGAGAAAAGCGAGGTCTACGACATCCCGGGAAATGCAGGCCTGAGCGCGGAAGAAAAGACCGCGCGCACCGAGGCTCTTTACATCCCGTTTCATGACGCCATTCGCGCACTCATTCGTGAACGCAAGGCGCGGGGACAGGAGACCGTTATCGTCACCGTCCACAGCTTTACGCCTGTCTTTCACGGAAAGACGCGTGCGGTCGAGGTGGGTGTCCTGCACGACGACGACAGCCGGCTGGCGGATGCGATGCTTGCCGCTGCGGGTGAGACGACGCACTATAGAGTTGAGCGCAACGAGCCTTATGGCCCCTCGGATGGCGTGACGCATACGCTGATCCTGCACGGGCTGTCGAACGGATTGCGCAATGTAATGATCGAGGTCCGCAACGACCTCATCGCAGACCCGGCTGGCCAAGGGGTCATGGCCAGCTATCTGACAAGGCTGCTCCAGCAGAGCCTGGACGCCTGACGACGAAAGATAAGACCCCAGGGAGCAGTCTAACTGCGATCCGCCCGCAGGCGAAAACGTCGCGGGCACTTTGGCACTGGATAATCAGCCGCAATTCCGCGGTTGATGGCTAAACAGGGGGACGTCATGTCCGATTATTCGGAACTCGACAAGAAGCAGGATGTGCACATCCTGCATTCCATGGGCTATGCCCAGGAACTCGAACGGCGCATGAGCTCGTTTTCGAATTTTGCCGTTTCATTCTCGATCATTTGCATTCTTTCCGGTGGTATCAATTCGCTGGCGCAGGCAACGGCCGGCGCGGGCGGTGCCGCAATCGGCATCGGCTGGCCGATCGGTTGCTTCGTTTCGCTGGTGTTCGCCGTCGCCATGGCGCAGATCAGCTCGGCCTATCCGACGGCCGGCGGCCTCTATCACTGGGGTTCGATCCTCGGCAACCGCTTCACGGGCTGGCTGACGGCATGGTTCAACCTGCTCGGCCTCGTCACGGTTCTCGGCGCCATCAACGTCGGCACCTATTACTTCTTCATGGGCTCGTTCGGCACCACCTATTTCGGCCTGACCGATACGACGACGGTGCGCATCCTGTTCCTTGTGATCATCACCGGCGCGCAGGCGCTCGTGAACCACATGGGTATCGGCCTGACCGCCAAGCTCACCGACTTCTCGGGCTACCTGATCTTCGCATCGGCGATCGCGCTGTCGGCCGTGTGCCTGTACTTCGCGCCTTCCTACGAGATCGGCCGCCTGTTTACCTTCGCCAACTACTCCGGCGAAGCGGGTGGCAATGTCTGGCCGGCAACGTCGGGCACCTGGGTGTTCCTTCTCGGTCTGTTGCTGCCGATCTACACGATCACCGGCTATGACGCTTCCGCGCATACCTCGGAAGAAACGGTCAAGGCCGCCCATTCCGTTCCGCGCGGCATGGTTTCTTCCGTGCTCTGGTCGGCGCTGTTCGGCTACATCATGCTTTGCTCGTTCGTGCTGATGCTGCCGAACATGGATGACGCCGCCAAGCAAGGCTGGAACGTGTTCTTCTGGGCGATGGACACGCAGGTCAACGCGACCGTCAAGGATATCCTCTACTTCGCGATCCTCGTGTGCCAGTGGCTGTGCGGCCTTGCCACCGTCACCTCCGTCTCGCGCATGATCTTCGCCTTCTCGCGCGATGGCGGCCTGCCGGCGTCCAAGGCGCTCGCCAAGGTCAGCCCGAAGTACCGTACGCCGGTCTCGGCCATCTGGACCGGATCGATCCTCTCGGTGCTCTTCGTCTGGGGCTCGTCGCTCGTCTCGATCGGTGACACGCCGGTTTACACGATCGTCGTTTCCTGCACGGTCATCTTCCTGTTCTTCTCCTTCGCGATCCCGATCACGCTCGGTCTCTTCGCCTGGGGGACTTCGAAGTGGGACAAGATGGGTCCGTGGAACATCGGCGAGGGGATGTTCAAGCTCTTTGCGGTTCTGTCGATCCTCGCGATGATCCTGATCTTCGTTCTCGGCGTGCAGCCGCCGAACGGCCCGGCGCTCTATGTGACCGTAGGCTTCCTGGTGCTGACCGCGATCGTGTGGTTCGGCTTCGAGAGCCGCCGCTTCAAGGGCCCGCCGATTGGCGAGGAAGTGGCACGCCGCCAGGCCGAGATCGCGGCCGCCGAAAAGGCTGTCGGCGAAGGCTGATATATTCTTCCAAGAAAGCGGGGCCGCGTCCGGCGGCCCTGCATTGCGGTTGACCGACATCAGACTGCGCAGTCCGGCGCGGCGTTGCCGCACGGAGCATGCCGTTTCGTTGGCCCGATTTCAGTTTAAATTTATGGGGAGGTCCATATGAGCATCTATACTCTCGACGATCTGAAGCAGGACGTTGCCGACGGACGCATCGATACCGTGCTGGCATGCCAGGTCGACATGCAGGGGCGGCTTATGGGCAAGCGTTTCCAAGCCGAATACTTCCTCGAAAGCGCCTGGAAGGAAACACACAGCTGCAACTATCTGGTCGCCACCGACATGGAGATGGAGACGGTCTCCGGCTACAAGGCGACCAGCTGGGAGAAGGGTTACGGCGACTACACGATGAAGCCGGACCTTTCGACGCTGCGGCGCATTCCGTGGCTCGAGGGGACCGCACTTGTGCTCTGCGACCTGCTTGACCACCACACCCACGAGGAAGTGCCGCATTCGCCGCGCGCGATCCTGAAGAAGCAGGTCAAGCGGCTGGAAGACATGGGCATGAAGGCCTTCATGGCCTCCGAGCTCGAATTCTTCCTGTTCGACCAGACCTATGAGTCCGCGCAGGCATCCGGCTATCGCAACCTCAAGCTCGCCAGCGCCTATAACGAGGACTACCACATCTTCCAGACCACCAAGGAGGAAGAGGTGATGCGGGCGATCCGCACCGGGCTGCAGGGTGCCGGCATTCCCGTCGAGAACTCCAAGGGCGAGGCTTCCGCAGGCCAGGAGGAGATCAACGTGCGCTATGCCGATGCGCTCGCGATGGCCGACCGTCACTCGATCATCAAGAACGGCTGCAAGGAAATCGCCTGGGCCAAGGGTAAGGCCATCACCTTCCTCGCCAAGTGGCACTACAACGCCGCCGGCAGCTCATCGCACATCCACCAGTCGCTGTGGAGCGCCGACGGAAAGACGCCGCTGTTTGCCGACGACAAGGGCAAGTACGGCATGTCCAGCCTGATGGAAAACTACATCGCCGGTCTGCTCGCGCATGCCAGCGAGATCACCTATTTCCTGGCGCCCTACATCAACTCATACAAGCGCTTCATGGCCGGCACTTTCGCGCCGACCAAGGCGATCTGGAGCAAGGACAACCGCACGGCCGGCTATCGCCTCTGCGGCGACGGCACCAAGGCGATCCGCATCGAATGCCGCGTCGGCGGCTCCGACCTCAACCCCTATCTCGCCTTCGCCGCACTGCTGGCAGCGGGGATCGACGGGATCGAGAACAAGATGGAGCTGGAAGCGCCCTTCGTCGGCGACGCCTATGGCGCGCGCAAGGTGCGCGAGATTCCCCGGACGCTGAGGGCCGCGACCACGGCCATGACAAAGTCCAAGATGCTGCGCAATGCTTTCGGCGACGACGTCATCGATCACTATACCCGCGCGGCGGAGTGGGAGCAGGAGGAGTATGACCGCAGGATCACGGACTGGGAGGTGGCGCGCGGTTTCGAGCGAGCATGAGATAATCGCAACACTCGCTTTGATTGTTGCGTTGGTCGCATTGTGCTAATGTGCTCCGGCGTTTCCAGAGGAGATCGACATGGGTGTGATCGACAGCGCATGGTTCTACGAAAAGCTTTCACAGCGCGATGCTTCGCTTCGAGACATGGCCCGTTTCATGGGGCTTGATCCGAGTGCGGTGTCGCGCATGCTGAGCGGCGAGCGGAAGATGAGCGCCGACGAGCAGGACCAGATCGCAGATTATCTTGGCCTTCCGCTGGAGGAGGTGGCCGCGCATCGCCGTGGCGACGCCACCGGCTTCGCGGAGAAGAAGCAGGCGGGCTATGAGGGCGGCGGCACCGCACCGGTTTTGCCCGACGAGCCGCCCGTCAAGATGTTTACGGAGGACGACGTCATCTACAAGGATGGCAAGCGCTGGATGGAGCTGGAGGATGGAACGCTGATCGAGGTGCATCCTGCCTGGGGATGCATGAAGGGGACGCTGACGATCATGCCGGGGGTGGATCTGACCGCGCCGATGGATTGGGACGAGGAGTGGGGCGAGAAGCTTTACAATGAATAGTGCTTTTCTGCTCGACACCTGCGCCGCGATCTGGATGGCGAAGAGAGAGCCCTTGGCGGAAGGAGCGCTGGCCGCTCTCGCGGATGCAAAGGCTGCCGGGAGACCGGTTTTCGTTTCGGCTGTGACGGCCTGGGAGATGGCGATGCTTTTGGCACGAGGGCGCATTAGCGAAACGAAGACCGCGCAGAGGTGGTATAACGACTTCAGGCTCGAAGCCGATATCGACGAACAACCGGTGACCGCGAACATCTTCATGGCGTCCTGTTCCTTGCCGCAACTCGCTCACAAAGACCCTATCGACCGCATCCTGATCGCCACGGCGCGGGAGAACGACCTGACCATCATCACGCGCGACCGCGCGATCCTTTCCTATGGCGTTGCGGGGCATGTCCGCACGCTGGCCTGTTAATGACTGGAGTTTGGAAATGACTGTAATTCAATGCATATCGCCGATCGACGGATCGGTTTACGCCGAGCGTCCGGCGCTGCCGCTTGAGGCGGCGAAGGAGGTCGTGGCCCGCGCCCGCAAGGCGCAGAAGGCCTGGGCAAGGCGACCGCTGGAAGACCGTGTCCAGCTGGTGCTGAAAGGTGCGGCGCGACTGAACGAAATGTCCGACGTCGTCGTGCCCGAGCTTGCCTGGCAGATGGGGCGGCCGATCCGCTATGGCGGCGAGTACAAGGGCTTCAACGAGCGCTCCAACTACGTGGCCTCGATTGCCGCCGATGCGCTGGCGCCGCTGGTCGTGGAAGAGAGCGACAAGTTCGAGCGCCGCATCGAGCGTGAGGCGCATGGCGTGGTCTTCGTCGTGGCGCCGTGGAACTATCCCTACATGACCGCGATCAACACGATCGCGCCGGCGCTGATGGCGGGCAATACGGTTGTCTTGAAACACGCCTCTCAGACGCTTCTCGTCGGCGAGCGGCTGGTGCAGGCCTTTGTCGAAGCCGGCGTTCCAGAGGATGTGTTCCAGAATATCGTTCTCGACCATGAAACGACATCGGCGCTGATCGCGGCCGGCAGCTTCAACTTCGTGAACTTCACGGGTTCGGTCGAAGGCGGGCGCTCGATGGAGCGGGCGGCAGCCGGAACCTTCACTGGGCTTGGTCTCGAACTCGGCGGCAAGGATCCTGGCTACGTCATGGAAGACGCCGATCTCGATGCGGCGGTCGATACGCTGATGGATGGCGCGACGTACAATTCCGGGCAGTGCTGCTGCGGTATCGAGCGCATCTATGTCCATGAATCGCTCTATGACAGCTTCGTCGAGAAGTCGGTCGCATGGGTCTCGAACTACAAGCTCGGCAATCCCCTTGATCCCGAGACGTCGCTCGGCCCGATGGCGAACAAGCGTTTCGCCAAGGTCGTGCGCGAGCAGATCGCCGATGCGGTCGGGAAGGGTGCCAAGGCTCTGGTCGATCCGAAGCTGTTCCCTCAGGATGATGGCGGCGCCTATCTCGCGCCGCAGATCCTTGTCAATGTCGATCACTCTATGGCCTTCATGCGCGAGGAGACCTTCGGTCCCGCTGTCGGCATCATGAAGGTGAAGAGCGATGACGAGGCCGTGGCGCTGATGAACGACAGCCAGTACGGGCTGACGGCCTCGCTCTGGACCAAGGATGCCGAGCGGGCAGGGCGGCTTGGCCGCGAGATCGAAACCGGCACCGTGTTCATGAACCGCGCCGACTATCTCGATCCGGCACTGTGCTGGACAGGCGTCAAGGAAACCGGCCGCGGCGGCTCGCTGTCGATCATCGGCTTCCAGAACCTGACGCGTCCGAAATCCTACCATCTGAAGAAAGTGACAGCATGAGCGCGCATATCACAGCCAACTGGAGCTACCCGACTTCATTCAAGCTCGGCCGCGGCCGGATCAAGGAACTGGCGGACGCCGCCAAGAGCCTCGGCATGAAGAAGCCGCTGCTGATCACCGATCGCGGCCTGGCGTCGATGGCGATCACCACGAACGCGCTCGACATTCTCGAGGCGGCCGGGCTTGGTCGCGCGATCTTCGCCGATGTCGATCCGAACCCGAACGAGAAGAACCTTGCCGCCGGCGTCAAGGCGTTCAAGGATGGCGGCCATGACGGCGTCATCGCGTTTGGCGGCGGCTCGGGCCTCGATCTCGGCAAGTGCGTGGCCTTCATGGCCGGCCAGACGCGTCCGGTCTGGGACTTCGAGGACATCGGCGACTGGTGGACGCGCGCTTCGGTCGAAGGCATCGCGCCGATCGTGGCCGTGCCGACGACCGCGGGCACCGGCTCGGAAGTCGGCCGCGCCAGCGTCATCACCAATTCCGAAACACATGTGAAGAAGATCATCTTCCATCCGAAGTTCCTGCCCGGCGTCGTCATCGCCGATCCGGAGCTGACTGTGGGCATGCCGAAGATCATCACCGCCGGCACCGGCATGGATGCCTTCGCGCATTGCCTGGAGGCCTATTCCTCGCCCTTCTATCACCCGATGTCTGCCGGCATCGCGCTTGAGGGCATGCGGCTGGTCAAGGAGTTCCTGCCGCGCGCATACAAGGAAGGCACGGATCTCGAAGCCCGCGCCAACATGATGTCGGCGGCCGCCATGGGCGCGGTCGCGTTCCAGAAGGGGCTCGGCGCCATCCATGCGCTGTCGCATCCTATCGGCGCCGTCTACAACACGCACCACGGCATGACCAATGCGGTTGTGATGCCGGCGGTGCTGCGCTTCAACCGCGCCGTCATCGAAGACAAGATCGCACGGGCGGCCGCCTATCTCGGCATCTCCGGCGGCTTCGATGGGTTTTACGATTACGTGCTGAAACTGCGCTCCGAACTGGGCGTACCCGAGAGCCTTTCGGCGATGGGCATCAAGCCGGATCGAATCGATGAACTCTCTGCCATGGCGATCGAAGACCCGAGCGCCGGCGGAAACCCGGTTGCGATGACGCTCGAGAACACCAAGGCGCTGTTCCAGGACTGCTTCTGATACAAAATGCGGACCTGAGATTTGGCCCGGAAAGCACTGCGCTTTCCGGGTCTTTTTCGTTGTGGGGCAGGGCGTTCAGGCCGAGTGGCGAAGGCTGCTGCAAGAAATGCGGACCGGGATTTCGGATGCCTTGTTTAGATATTGTTAACCATGTTTGGAAAGGATGCAGTAACCGCACGATGCATCCCGATGTGCGCAACAGAGCGATCCCGGCTCGCGACATTTCCCCCGAGGAACGAACATGGCAGTCATTACATTCGCAAACACCAAGGGCGGCGCCGGGAAGACCACCGCTGTTCTGTTGCTGGCCACCGAGCTTGCCCGCAAGGGCTACCGGGTGACCATCCTCGATGCCGATCCGCAGCACTGGATTTCCCGCTGGCACGAAATCTCCGGTCACGTGCCCAACGTCTCCGTGATTGATTTCGTGACTTCTGCCTCGCTGCCGCAGCACATCTCCGAGAACAAGCACAACACCGATTACTTCATCATCGACCTGCCGGGCGCCCGCAATCCGATGCTGGCCACGGCGATCGGTCTCTCGGATCATGTCCTGATCCCGATCCAGGGCTGCGCCATGGATGCGCGCGGCGGGGCACAGGTGCTGGAGTTGCTGCAGTATCTCGACGAGAAGGCGGGCATCCGTATCGGTCACTCCGTCGTGCTGACGCGCGTCAACTCGATGGTGACGACACGGGCGCTCGCTATCGTGAAGACGCTGCTCAACCAGCGGCAGGTGCCGGTGCTCGACACCGCGATCATCGAGCGTTCGGCCTTCCGCGATATCTTCGATTGCGGCGGCACGCTGCATACGCTCGATCCGGCCCGTGCCAGCAACCTCGACAAGGCGCGCGAGAACGCGCTCTGTTTTGCCGAGGAGATCATGCGCAAGCTGCCGGTGAGACTGCCGGCCGCGGCGCGCATGACCGGTCCGCTGATCCGTTCGGCTGCCTGATCATTCATTTTGTGATTGAAAATGCGCCCCGGTCCGCTGGGGCGCATTTTCATTGATGCAAGGTCGGTCTCCTCGTTTCGACGCGACCATGTATCTCTGCATCACTGCCTGCTTTTCCCTCGGCTGGGTATCACCCGAAAAGGGTAATTTTCGTTGTTTCCAGAAGCTTTACACTGGTAACCTCGCCTGCGATGCGGGCGCTTGCCGGGGGAACAATGATCGTCGCTGAAGATACCTATGACAGTCTGGTCGACACCATCTACGGTGTCATTTTCGGCGAGGCCACCTGGGACATGTTTCTTGGCCGGTGGAACGAGATCGTTCCCGGCGGCAAGACCACGCTGTTCTACCACGACCCGATGCGGGCGGAAGGCGCGTCTCATATAGACAAGGGCTTCAGCGACGAATGGGTCGAAAGTTACTCCGATCATTTCGCGAGCATAAATCCCTGGGCTCCATCCATGAGCGTGATGCCGATGTGGCGCGGCTTCCTGTCCGAGGAGCTGCTGCCGCGCGAAGCGTTCGTGAAGACAGAGTTCTACAACGACTTCTGGAAGCAATGCGGCGAGACCGCCATCGGCATGGCGCTGGTGAAGCGAGACGGCCGGATGTTCAACATCTCCAGTTCGATCGCAAACGGTGGACCCGAGGACAACAGGGTTTACGCCGATACATTCACCCGGCTTGCGCCGCATCTGCACCGGGCAGTGCGCTATTTCGAGGCTGGAAAGGGCGAAAAGAGCGCGGATGAACTCGGTGGCCGGCTATTCGACGCGATCGGCGTCGGTGTCCTGCTGGTCGGGGACGGTGGCAAGCTGCTGTCGGCCAGCGCGGTCGGTGAGCAAGCGCTGAGCGAGGGGCGGTCCGTTCGGCTCGATCTGCAGGGAAAGGTCTGGCTTGCCGATGCCGACGCCAATGCGTGCCTCGGTCGATTGCTGTCGCAATGGCGTGACGGCGAGCGGCAGCAGGTGCTTGATGTGAACGGCGTCAAGCTTACCCTCGTCCGTCTGCAGAAGAGTGCCCGCATTCAATTCTTCGATGCGCCGAGCATTGCGATCATCATCGAGCCGTCAGCTAAACCTGTGGCAATGGATGTGCCGGGGCTTGGCGGCAAGTTCGGGTTGACCAGGGCAGAAATCAAGATCATGCAGGGGCTGCTGCACGGATCATCGATCACCGATATCGCCATCGAGAGCAATCGGTCGCGCGAGACGATCCGCAGTCAGCTGAAGTCGGTGTTTGCGAAGACAGGGGTCAATTCGCAGTCGGAATTGTTGCGGCTCGTCTATTTCAGCGAGCAGGCGCGCCGCAACAACTAACGCTATCAGCCGACGAACTCGACTGTGACGCCGGGCTTGACCATCTTGGCGAGTTCGGTGGCGTCCCAGTTGGTCAGGCGGATACAGCCATGGCTCTGGGTGCGGCCGATCTTCGAGGGTTCCGGCGTGCCGTGAATGCCATAGGTCGGCTTCGACAGCGCCATCCACACGGTGCCGACAGGGCCGTTCGGGCCTGGCGGGATGTTGAGGATCTTGTCGTTGGCGCCCTGCTGGAAGTTGATCTTCGGATTGTAGGTATAGCCCGGATTGAAGGCGACGCGCTCGACCGTCACCGTGCCCGAAGGCGAGGGCGTGTCGGTGGAGCCGATCGAGGCCGGGTAGGCGGAGATCAGGTTGCCGGAGGCGTCATAGGCGAAGACCTGCTTCTTGCCCTTGTCGGCGATGATGCGGGCCACACTTCCGGTCTTCACTTCACCGGGGTTGACGACCTTGATGATGGTGCCGGGGACGGTGAAGTCGGCGCCTGAATTCAGCTCCTTCAGGAAGCCTTCGTCCATGTGGAAGCGTTCGGCCAGAGCCTCCGTGACGGAGGTGAAGGCAAGCGAGGTCATCTGCGACTTGTGCGCGTAATCCTCGGGGATCTCGGCGACATAGGGGCCGGCCGCGTCCGCGGGCGTGATGGTGTAGCTCACGACAGGCAGGCCGCCGGACATGCGCAGCTGCTCGAGGATCGCGTCGGTATTGTTCGGATCGAGCGTCTCACCGGTCATCTGCTCATAGGCATAGACCGCCTTGGTGACGTTGGCGCCCATGTGGCCATCGATGGCGCCTGGCGAAACGCCAGCGCGGTCGAGGAAGACCTGCAGGGCGACGATCTCGGATTTCGATTTGTTCTTCAGCGTGATGACGGGATCGGCCGGACGGGTCGGCTGGGTGACCTGCGGCTGCTGCTGCTGCTGGTCTGGATCGATCGATGCGTAGTCGCCATCGTTCGGCGGATAGGGCTGGTCCAGCTGCTGGCGATCGATCGATGCCTCGCGCGGGATGGCGCCCGTGACCGCACCGCGCTCGGAATAGCGCGTGTCGCCGTACTGGTCTTCGCTGTAATAAGGATCGTTGTTGTACACCTCTCGGCCGTAGACGCGGCGCGAGGGCGGCGGCGGATAGTAGCCGCGCGAACGCGCTTCGGTGGCGATGATGTTGCCGTAGCCATCGACCAGCACGCGGTTGCCGGCGCGATCGCGGGTGTAGCCACTGCCTTGAGGCATGTAATCGAGGATCTCGCCGTTCGGCGTGACGAAGACGACGCTGCCCTGGCGGCGATATTGTTGCGCGGACGCGTCTTGAACCGCAGCCGACATGGCCAGCACGATAACGGTCCCAGATAATGCCGATTTCAGAAAGCGATTCACGTCTTCGTATCCTTCAGTGACTTGGCGACACACACCCGCGAATTTTGACGCTAGTGTGGAATTTATGAAATCGTGCTGAACAAAAAATGAAAAAACCAATAAATTTCCCTTTACTCATAAACATTTGAGAGGGCCAGCTGGTTCCAATCAAAATCTCGTTGGCGGTGGCGACACCTTGGATTGACGAAACAGCGGGTGCCGCCTAACCCTACGGAAGTTCATTTTGAGGGGGAGACGGGATCATGATGGAATTCGCAGCCGCGACAGGGCCGAAGCTGATGCTGGACGATACGTCGCTGATGGATATCGGCGGCTGCGTGGTCGACGGCATCGATATTGCGCCGAAGGAGGCCGTTCCCGATGACGGAGATGCGCGCATCTCGCATTCGGTGCAGGGGTTCCTGTTTACCTGCGGCCCCGACCACATCCGCCATCGCGAACCGATCCCCGGCCGGTCCGACAACAAGGTCTTTCCGCTGCACGGCTCGGCCGCCGGCCATGCCGCCAAGGTGCTCTGGACAAAGTTCGAAAACGGCAATGCGGAATGCCGCGCCGATATCGACATCGTCACCGTCGAGGGGTTGCCTGCCCGGATCGAGCGCCACTGGTTCATCGACGGCGAGACCGGCGAGACGCATCTGAAGGACAAGGTAATCAACACCAGCGACCAGAGCGTGCCGACGTTCCTGATGTATCATATGAACATCGGCGGAAAATGGTTCGATGAGGGCACGCGGCTCGAAGGCGCGATGCTTGAGGGTGGCGGCTTCCCCTGGCGTTTCGGCAAGGATGGCGGCGATATCTTCTGCGTGGAAGCGCCGGCGACGCGGGGTGGCCTGGCGGAAGTGCGGCTTGGGCCGATGGCCGCAGTCGGCGGCAAGACGCTGCGGGTGCGGGTGAAGGCCGATACGCTGCCGCATCTGCAGGTCTGGCGCAACCAGACGGCGCCGGCCGATGTGCTCGGCATCGAGCCGGTCTCGCATCGCTGGGTGCCGCGCGCGGAGCTTCAGGAAGCCGGTGAATTCAACATGCTCAAGCCCGGCGAAAGCCGCGAGTACGGGCTCAGCTTTGCTTTCGTTTGACAGGCAATTCAACAGGCCGATTCAACCGTGTTGTGCGGTTGACGGCTTTGATCGGGCGGCGTAGTCATTCAGCCCACGATTTCAGGAGTATTTGCGATGGACATCCGCCAGATCGACGACGAATATTCGGTTTCCGGCCAGATCACGGTCGATGAGCTCGACGAGATCAAGGCCATGGGCTTCAAGTCCATCGTCTGCCATCGTCCGGACCAGGAAAGCATGGACCAGACGCCGTTCGCCGATATCGCGGCGCGAGCCAAGGAGCTCGGTCTCGAGATCGCTCACGTTCCCGTCGGCCCGATGGGCGTGACGGAAGAGGCGGTCGCCAGCATGGTCGACGCGCTCAACGAATTCCCGCGCCCGATGCTCGGCTACTGCCGCTCCGGCGCCCGCTCGACGGCGATCTACCAGAAGACCCATCACATCCGCACCTGATTTAAGGCGCGGGCTGTAAAGTCCGGCGCTGCGCTTAGGTGCGGCGCCTCTTTCATATCATGACAAGGAGAATACCATGAGCATCAAGCGTATCGACGCCGGCGCCCGCATGAGCGGCGCGGTCATCCACGGCAACACCGTTTACCTCGCCGGCCAGGTTGGCGAAGGCGCAACCGTAACCGACCAGTGCAAGGACGCGCTTGCCGAAGTCGATCGCCTGCTGGCCGCTGCCGGCTCCGACAAGTCGAAGATCCTGCAGACGCTGATCTACCTCTCCGATATCTCGGACTTCGCTGAAATGAACGCTGCCTGGGAAGCCTGGGTCGATCCGGCCAACACGCCGGCTCGCGCCACCAGCGAAGCCAAGCTGGCTGCGCCGAAGTACAAGGTCGAGTTCATCGTCACGGCTGCGATCTAAGATCGTCGTCATTGCGATTTTGAAAGCCGGTGAACAGTTCGTCTGTTCACCGGCTTTTTGTTTGCGCGATTTCCGAGAGCGTGCGCGTCGGCGTGATCGCCTCGGGGTCGAGCTTGATGTCGATGATAGCGGGCAGGCCGCTTTCGCGGGCGCGCTCGAAGGCGGGGGCGAAGTCCTCGGTCTTTTCCACCGTCTCGCCATGGCCGCCATAGGCGCGGGCAAGCGCCGCGAAATCGGGATTGGTGAGGCCGGTGCCGCTGACGCGGCCGGGATATTCGCGCTCCTGATGCATGCGGATCGTGCCGTACATGCCGTTGTTGATCAGAAGCGTGATGAACGGCAGCTTGTAGCGGATGGCGGTGGCGAATTCCTGGCCGTGCATGAGGAAGCAGCCGTCGCCTGCAAAGCAGATCACTTCGCGATCCGGAAACAGCGCCTTGGCGGCGACGGCGGAGGGGACGCTGTAGCCCATGGAGCCCGATGTCGGGGCTGCTTGGGTGTTGAACTGCCGGAATCGGTGGTAGCGGTGCTGCCATGTCGCATAGTTGCCGGCGCCGTTGGTGAAGATGGCGTCCGGCCGCGTATTCTCTTCGATCCATGCCATGATCGGGCCCATGTGGACGTCGCCCGGTCCCGTCTGCGGCGGTGTCGACCAGGCGAGATAGGCTTGATGCATGCGCTCGGTGCGCTCGGCCCATCGTGCCTGCGTGGGGGCTTCGAGGTCGGCAAGCGCTGCAACGAAATCCTGTGGGCTGGCTGATATGGCGAGATCCGGGCGATAGATACGGCCGAGTTCGGACGGGTCGGGGTGGATGTGGACGAGCTGCTGCTGCGGGTAGGGGATATCGATCAGCGTATATCCCGAGGACGGCATTTCCGACATGCGGCATCCGAGCAGGATCAGCAGATCGCTCTCCTTGATCTCCCGCGCCAGCTCGGGATTGATGCCGACGCCGACATCACCGGCATAGCCAGGATGCAGATGATCGAACAGCATCTGCCGGCGGAAGGAGCAGCCGACGGGGAGACTGAAGCGTTCGGCGAAGGTCTTGAAGTCGGCCACCGCATCGGCATCCCAGCGCGAGCCGCCGAGGATCACCATCGGGCGCTCGGCTTTCAGTAGGCGCAGATAGAAGTCGTCGACCTGGCTGCGACCCGGATGAGCTTCGACGCGCGAGTAGCGCTTGGCGCGGGGCGCCTCGACCATGTCGCGCAGCATGTCCTCTGGTAGTGACAACACGACGGGGCCGGGGCGGCCGGAGGTGGCGAGCGCGAAGGCGCGGGTAACGAATTCGGGGATGCGGGCCGCGTCGTCGATCTCGCCCACCCACTTGGCGTATTCGGTGAGCGCGCGACGGAACTCGACCTCCTGGAAGGCTTCGCGCTCGCGGGCATCGCGCTGGACCTGGCCGATGAAGAGGATCATCGGGATCGAATCCTGCTTGGCGATGTGCAGTCCCGCCGTGGCGTTGGTGGCGCCGGGGCCGCGGGTGACCATGCAGATGCCGGGCTCGCCGGTGAGCCGGCCCCAGGTGTCGGCCATCATCGCGGCGCCACCCTCCTGGCGGCAGACGATGACCTCGATGTCGCTGTCATGGAGCGCGTCGAGGACGGCGAGGAAACTCTCGCCGGGAACGCAGGAGAGGCGTTTCACCCCATTTGCCTTCAATGCCTCGACGATCAGTTCTCCGCCTGTCCGTTTCATTTGTTCCCCTCCCATTGGATGAGTTCCGCGAGCACCTCCTCCTGGTGCTCTCCCAGTCGCGGACTGGGCCTTTCATAGCTGAGCGGCGTCCGCGACAGGACGACCGGCGTCCTGACACCGGGAATGACCGTGCCGGCGCTATCCTCGAGATCGATGCGCAGACCGCGCGCGACGATCTGCGGATCGTTGAACATGTCCTCGATGGTGTTGATCGCGCCTGACGGCACGGCGTTCGCCTCGCAGGCCGCAAGTAGATCGGCCTTCGCCCATTTCAGCGTTTCGGTCGAGACCAGCCGCCGGACTTCGTCGCGATTGGCGACGCGGGCCTTGTTGGTGGCGAAGCGTTCGTCGTCGGCGACCCCTTTGAGGCCGAGGATGGCGCAGAGCCGGCGGAACTGGCTGTCATTGCCGATGGCGAGGATGAGGTAGCCGTCGGCGGTGGGAACGACCTCGTAGGGCGAGATGTTGGGATGGGCGTTGCCGAGGCGTGTCGGCGGGCGGCCGGATATGAGGTAGTTCATGTTCTGGTTCGCAAGCACCGCCGACTGCACATCGAGCAGCGCCATGTCGACCAGCTGGCCTTCGCCCGTCTTTAGCGCGTGGATGAGGGCCGCCTCGATCGCCGAGACCGCGTAGATGCCGGTGAAGATATCGGCGATGGCAACGCCCGCCTTCATCGGCTGTCCATCGGGCTCGCCTGTTATCGACATGAAGCCCGACATGCCCTGGACGATGTAGTCATATCCGGCGAGGCTCGCGTAGGGGCCCGTCTGGCCGAAGCCCGTGATCGAGCAATAGACGAGCTTTGGATTGATCTTGCGCAGGCTCTCGTAATCGAGCCCGTATTTGACGAGGCCGTCGAGCTTGAAGTTCTCGATGACGACATCGGCGGTGGCGACCAGCCGGCGGACCAGCGCCTGGCCTTCCTCGCTGCGCAGATCGGCCGTTATCGAGCGCTTGCCGCGATTGGCGGCGTGGTAATAGGCGGCCGAGAGGTTCTCTCCATCGGCACCCTCCACGAAGGGGGGACCCCAGTGCCTCGTATCGTCGCCGCCATCGGGGTTTTCGACCTTGATCACATCGGCGCCAAGATCGGCCAGCATCTGGCCGGCCCAAGGGCCAGCCAGGACACGCGCGAGCTCGATGACACGAATGCCCGTGAGCGGCGCTTTGTTAGGCTGGGTCTGCGTCATGTTCCTCCCACGATCAGATCAGGGTGCCCGCGTCTCCTCAGATGTATCGGATACGGGCTTGGATGCAAAGCGCCGCTCGCGCCAGATGATATAGAAGCCGGAGCCCATGATAATGAAGATGCCGAGCCATTTCAGCGCATCCGGGAAATCGCCGAAGACCAGCCAGGCGAAGGCCGTGGCGGAAACGATCTCGAAATATTGCAGGGGGGCCAGCGTCGAGGCGGGCGCCGAGCGATAGGCATAGACGCCGAAGATGCCGGCGATCGCAGCCGAGACGCCGACGCCCAGCAGATAGAGCCAGGCGCGGGTGTCGGGGATCACGGGATCGAGCACGTCGGAGCCGCTGCCCTGGCCGAGATAGAGCAGGATGGCGCAGATGAGCAGGCCCCAGAGGCCCATGTGGAACTGCATGACCCACGGGTCCTCGCGCTGCGCCAGCGCCCGGTTCATCATGGCGGAAATGGCGATGCAGACCGCGCTGACGACGGGCAGAAGTGCGACATAGCCGACTTCCTGGAAGCTCGGCTGAATGATGAGGATCGCTCCGAAAAAGCCGACGCCGCAGGCGGTATAGCGGCGCCAGCCGATCTTTTCCTTGAGGAAGATGCTGCTCAGGATCGTCAGGATGATCGGCTCGACGAAGAAGATGGCGATGGCATCGGCGACCGCCATGTATTTCAGCGTGGTGACGAAGGAAATCATCGAGACGGTGATGATGGCGCCGCGGATGGCGTGGAAGAAGCTCTGCTTCCAGGTGATGTCGGTGAGGTTGTGACGCCACAGCACGATGGGCAGCATGCAGAGCGCCTGCACGCCGAAGCGCGCCGCGGTGATCTGGGCTGAGGGGACCGTGGTGATGGCAAGCTTGGAGAAGATGTCGATGATGGGCGACAGCAGCACCGAGACGAACATCAGGATCAGTCCCAACATCACTTCCGATGGGGTGTTGCTGGTGCCGGGTGCCGCGTTGCTGCTCATGACGGAATTCTCTGATTAGGGTAGGGGAGCGGGATCAGCCGCCCAGGGAACGCGCGGTTGCCTGATCGCACCAATCGGCGAATGCCGATATGGCCGCGTCGGCGCCGATCTCGTTCAAGGTCTCGTGACGCATGTCCTGATATATCTCAGTGGTGATACGGGAGAAGCCGTGGGTTTTCAAATGGTTTGACAGCCAGAGAATGGCTTTTCCATTTTCCGTAGCCGGATCCTGGCCACCGCCGACCAGATGAATCGGCGTTTCGGTCGGCAGGCGGGCGAGATGTTCTTTCTGCGGCGCCCGGAAGGTCAGTTCGAAGAGGTCGAGCCACAGCGAGACGGAGGCGCCGAAGCCGCAGAGCGGATCGGCGATGTACTTGTCGACCTCGACAGTGTCGCGCGACAGCCAGTCGAAATCGGTGCGGCGGTTGGCGACCGATTTGGCCCAGGTGCCAAAGGTGAGCTTCGGCAGCAGGTCGCTCGGGACGTCGGAGCCTTTCAGCGCGCGCTCGATCAAGAGGATCGCCTGCGCGGCGCGGCCGGCGAGGCCGGGATTGAAGTTCGAGTTCCAGACGGCGACGGCGTCGAATTTTCGTGGGTAGGTGACGGCCGCGTTGAGCGCGATCAGCCCTCCCATGGAGTGGCCGAAGAGGATGATCGGCAGGCCCGGATGCTCGGTCGCTGCCTCGTCGCGCATCGCCTCGATATCGTCGACGACGTAGCTCGCGCCATTACGCCTTGCGAAGCGACCGATCGGCGCGTCCGGCGCGGTGGTCTCGCCGTGGCCGCGATGGTCGTGGGCGTAGACATGGTAGCCGCGCGCGGCCATCATCTCCGCGAAGTGCTGGTAGCGTTTCGAGTGCTCGGCCAAGCCGTGGCTGATCAGCAAAATGCCGCGCTCAGTGCCTTCGGGCTGCTGATAGTGATAGGCGAGGGACGCGCCCGCATGGTCGAGGCGCCGGGTTTCTGAAAACATGATTTCCTCCGTGGCGGGAGAAGACCAGAACAGCGGTCAAATGCAACAGGCAGGCTAAGTTGTGCCGGAGATTTTCGTCTGTGCCGTTTTGCCGCTTGCCTGCCGATGCGCCGCGTGCTTTGATGTTCATGAATTGTTCTTTCGTGGGGATGGGTATGGGCAATCTCGTTTTTCGCGTCATCGCATTGTTCCTGCTGTCGATCATGGCCGTCCCGGCCTTGGCGCAGGAGGGCGGCGGGCGCACGCGCTTCATTCTTGCGGCCAGCTGGCAGCCGGCCTTCTGCCAGACCAACCAGCGCAAGGCTGAATGCTCCAGCCAAGGCAGCGACCGCTACGACGCCAAGAACTTCTCGCTGCACGGGCTCTGGCCGATGCGCAAGGATTATTGCGGCGTTTCCGACGCCGATCGCTCCGCCGACAAGGATGGCGACTGGAGGGACCTGCCGGAGGTGAAACTCTCGGCTGAGACGAAGGCATCGCTCGACAAGGTGATGCCCGGCACGCAATCGGCGCTCGAGCGGCATGAATGGATCAAGCACGGCACCTGCACCGGCATGAGCGCCGACGCCTATTTCGGCGATGCCGTGCGGCTGATCGAGGACTTGAACGGATCTGCCGTCCAGGAGCTGTTCGCCGCCAATATCGGCAAGTCACTGACTGGAGACGCGATCAAGGCGGCATTCGACAAGAGCTTCGGCCCAGGCGCCGGCGACCGGGTGAAGATGAGCTGCCGCCGCGCCGGCAACAGCCGCGTCATCAGCGAACTGACGATCGGTCTGTCCGCCGATGCGACGGATGGAAAAGGCAAGGATCTCGGCGATCTCATCCAGGGCGCGGGCCGAACCTCGTTCGGTTGCAACGAGGGGATCGTTGACGCGGCGGGTTTTTGAAGCCTCGCACCGGGTGCTTCTGTGGTTGATGCTCGATCCGGCGTCCGGTTCTATGGAAAAGCCGCGTGTTTTTCGGTGCTGCGCGTTGCTCCCGGGCGCCAATTCGCCTACATAGCGGCAAACCAATTTCCCCCGGAGCAGAATTACCGATGGCACGTCAGTTCATCTACCACATGTCGGGACTGAACAAGTCCTACGGCGCCAAGAAGATCCTCGAAAACGTCAACCTGTCGTTCTACCCGGATGCCAAGATCGGTATCCTCGGCCCGAACGGCGCCGGTAAGTCGACCGTGCTGCGTATTATCGCCGGCCAGGACAAGGAATTCACCGGGGAAGCCTGGCTCGCCGAGGGTGCGACCGTCGGCTACCTCGAGCAGGAACCGCATCTCGATCCGGCCAAGAACGCGTTCGAAAACGTCATGGAAGGCGTGGCCGACAAGCAGGCCGTGCTCGACCGTTACAACGAACTGATGATGAACTATTCCGACGAGACCGCCGACGAAGCCGCCAAGCTCCAGGACATCATCGATAGCCAGAACCTCTGGGACCTCGAACAGCAGGTCGAGATGGCGATGGAAGCGCTGCGCTGCCCGCCGAAGGATGCCGACGTCACCCTTCTTTCGGGTGGTGAGCGTCGCCGTATCGCGCTCTGCCGCCTGCTGCTGTCGCAGCCGGATCTGCTGCTCCTCGACGAACCGACCAACCACCTCGACGCCGAGACGATCGCCTGGCTGGAAAAGCACCTGCGCGACTATCCTGGCGCCGTGATGATGATTACCCACGATCGCTACTTCCTCGACAACGTCACCGGCTGGATTCTCGAGCTCGACCGCGGCCGCGGCATTCCTTATGAAGGCAACTACTCGGCTTACCTGCAGGCGAAGGCCAAGCGCATGCAGCAGGAAGCCCGCGAAGAAGCCGGCCGCCAGAAGGCGCTGTCGCGTGAACAGGAATGGATCGCTTCCAGCCCGAAGGCCCGTCAGGCCAAGTCGAAGGCTCGTATCAAGGCCTACGAACAGCTGGTCGATGCCGCCGAAAACATCCGGCCCGGCGATGCGCAGATCATCATCCCGGTCTCCGAGCGTCTCGGCCAGGTGGTCATCGAGCTCGAAGGCATCAACAAGGGCTTCGAAGGCCGCACGCTGATCAACGATCTCACGATCAAGCTGCCGCCGGGCGGTATCGTCGGCATCATCGGCCCGAACGGCGCCGGCAAGTCGACGCTGTTCAAGATGATCACTGGCCAGGAAAAGCCGGATGCCGGCTCGATCCGCATCGGTGACACCGTTCATCTCGGTTATGTCGACCAGAGCCGCGATGCGCTCGACGGCAACAAGACCGTCTGGGAAGAAATCTCGGGCGGCGCCGAAGTCATCAAGCTCGGCAAGTTCGACATGAACAGCCGTGCTTATTGCGGCGCCTTCAACTTCAAGGGCGGCGATCAGCAGCAGAAGGTCGGCAATCTCTCGGGTGGTCAGCGCAACCGCGTTCACCTTGCCAAGATGCTAAAGGCCGGCGGCAACGTTCTTCTCCTCGACGAACCGACCAACGACCTCGATACGGAAACGCTCGGTGCGCTGGAAAGCGCGCTCGAAGCCTTCGCTGGCTGCGCCATCATCATCAGCCACGATCGCATGTTCCTCGACCGCCTGGCGACGCACATCCTCGCCTTTGAAGGCGACGGCCATGTCGAATGGTTCGAAGGCAACTTCGAGGACTACGAAGAAGACAAGGTTCGCCGCCTCGGTCCCGACGCGCTGAACCCGGGCAGCCAGGCCTACAAGCGGCTGACGCGATAAGCCCTCGCTCAGAAGAGAAACTCGAAGAAAAGCCTCGGTTCGCCGGGGCTTTTTTGTGAGGAGAGATGTCGCGATTTGCGCAGGGAATTTCGTGAACCGATCGAAATGCCGCTTGCACGACCAAATCATTTTACATAAAGATATCTTTATATGTTGATTGGATCGGATATGGGTGAACCCGTCAGGCTAGGTTTGGATGCGTTGGTGGACGTGCTGCGGGCGGCGGGTGAGCCGACGCGCTTACGTCTTCTGGCGCTGCTGGCTGCCGGCGATGTGACCGTGACCGATCTTACCGAAATTCTCGGACAATCCCAACCGCGTATCTCGCGCCATCTCAAGCTGCTTGGCGAAGCCGATCTCATCGATCGCTACCAGGAAGGCGCCTGGGCCTATTTCCGGCTGCGGCAGGAAGGGAAGGCGGCGAGCTTCGTGCGCAATCTTCTGGCGCATGCCTCCGAGAACGATCCTGTCATCCTGCGCGACGGCGAACGGCTCGATGCCGTCAAGCGCCAGCGCTCGGAGCGGGCGCAGGCCTATTTCAGCCGCAACGCCGCCGAGTGGGACGAGCTTCGCCGGCTGCACGCGGCCGACGAGGAAGTCGATGCCGCCGTGATCCGGCTGCTCGGCAGCCAGCCGATCGATTCGCTGCTTGATCTTGGAACCGGGACCGGCCGCATCCTGGAGCTTCTGTCGGGCCTCTACCGCCGTGCGATCGGCGTCGATGCCAGCCGCGACATGCTGAGTGTGGCCCGCGCCAACCTCGACCGGACAGGCATCACCAAGGCCTCGGTGCGCCATGCCGATATCCTGAACCTGCCTTTCGAGGCGCAGGATTTCGACCTGGTGACGATCCATCAGGTGCTGCACTTCTTCGACCAGCCGGAAATCGCCATTGGGGAAGCGGCGCGCATGCTGCGCCCGGGCGGACGGCTCGTCATTATCGATCTGGCGCCTCACACGCTGGAATATCTTCGTGACGACCACGCGCATGTGCGTCTCGGCTTCTCGCACCAGTCGATGACCGACTGGCTGCGCAAGGCGGGGCTCGATATCGAGCAGGTCGTCGATCTTCATCCGGGGCACGAGAGCGGGCAGGGACTTACGGTCACCATCTGGCTCGCGCGCGACCCCAGGCGCCTGATGGCCTCCGCCGAGAGCGATCACGCCGCACCCACATTTGCCGGGAGAGACTGACATGGCTTTGAACCAGGACGCGCGCAACAGGATCGGCATCTCGTTCGAGTTCTTTCCGCCGAAGTCGGAAGAGGCCGAGGGCCAGCTCTGGAAGACGGTCAGCGAGCTGCAGGACTGGAACCCCGACTTCGTGTCGGTGACCTACGGCGCCGGCGGCACGACCAAGGCGCCGACGCTGGCGACCGTGTCGCGCTTCATCAGTTCCACGCCGCTTGCGACCGCCTCGCACCTCACCTGCGTAGGCGCCACCAAGGAAGAGACGCACAGCGTCGTCGAGAGCTTCCGCAAGGCTGGCGTGAAGCACTTCGTGGCGCTGCGTGGCGATACGCCCGATGGCGTCGGTGCGCCCTACACGCCGCATCCGGGTGGCTACGCCAACGCCTCGGAGCTGGTGGCCGGCCTGCGCGAACTCGGCGATTTCGAGATCTCGGTTTCGGCCTATCCGGAAAAGCATCCTGAGAGCCGCGACGTGGCCGCCGATATCGACATGCTGAAGCGCAAGGCCGATAACGGCGCCAACCGCGCGCTGACGCAGTTCTTCTTCGATAACGACAATTTCGAGCGCTACCTGGAAAAGGTGCGTGCGGCCGGGATCACCATTCCCGTCGTTCCCGGCATCATGCCGATCATGAACCTGACGCAGCTGAAGCGCTTCGCGGGCGCCTGCGGCACTGTTATCCCGGCGTTTCTCGACGAGCGCTTCGAGGGCTATGACGACAAGCCGGAGGAGCGCGCCAAGGTCGCGGCCGATGTCGCCGCCGAGCAGATCGAGGATCTCGCCCGTCGCGGCATTTCGGATTTCCACCTCTATACGATGAACCGATCGCCGCTGGTTTCGGCGGTTCTGACGAACCTTGGCTTCAAGCGCAACGCCGCCAAGAGTGCCGGTGCTGCCGCCTGATCAAGGCGACGTTCACAGCTGATAGAACTGAAAAAGCGCAGGCCGCGATGGCCTGCGCTTTTTCTGTTTCATGAACTCTGCGCTATCTAGGAGTGTCGGCATAGTCCGTTTGAAGCGGCATCCTGTGTCAGATGAAAAGCATCGACAGCACGAAAAGAAACGCCGCACCGATCAAAAGGACATTCAAGGATCGTGTCAGTCCCATGTCTGTCTCCTCGCGTTAACGAGCTGATAATATGTCGGGACTGTGGCAGTTGGAAAGCGCTTTTTTTGCTGCGATGCGGCGAAAATGTCACATCTCCCACTGGTGACAAAAGCTAGTTCTCTGAATCTTCACGACAAAATCGGTCGGAAAAATATTCACACATTTTAACGGAGCGTAAAAAAGGGCGACCCGCCGTTTACGCCTGTGGCGGATTGCAGGCGCGGTACAGACCGCTGAAAACGCTCATGAAATCGGAAAACGAAAAAGCCGGGCGCTTGGCCCGGCTCTTGTCGTCGTCTTCAGCTCTCTCGCGCGCGCTCAGAGCGCGTTGAGAAGGGCGGGCGTTGCCCAGCCGTCGGCCGGCATGCCGAGGCGCTGCTGCTGCTTCTGGATGGCGACGCGGGTGCCGGAGCCGAGGATGCCGTCGATGGCGCCGACGTCGTGGCCCATCGTGTCGAGCTTGGTCTGCAGTTCCTTCATCTGGTCGTTGGTCAGGCCCTGTTCGGGCGTGCCCTTCAGATAGGGCTCGGCGCCGGAGAGGCGGGTCGCGAAATAGGCGGCCGAAGTCGTGTAGATGAAGGACTTGTTCCACTCGAGATAGATGCCGAAGTTCGGATAGGCGATGAAGGCCGGGCCGAGGCGACCCTGCGGCAGGACGAGATCGCCGCGCAGCGTGCCGAAGCTTACGTCGCCGTTGCGCGGCTTGACGCCGAGCGCGAACCATTCGCCTGCCGTCATCGTGCCGCCGAGGCCCGACTTCTCGAAGGGGAGATCCTGCGGGATGGTGACTTCCTGCAGCCAGGGCTGGCCCTTCTGGAAGCCGAGGTGCTGGATGAACTTGGCAGCGGTCAGGATAGCGTCCGGGCCGCTCTGCTTCAGGCGCACATGGCCGTCGCCGTCGCCGTCCATGCCGTAGGCGATGATATCGCGCGGCAGCATCTGCACCTGGCCGATTTCGCCGGCCCAGGCGCCGGTGTTGGTTTCAGGGTCGAGGTCGCCGTGCTGGACCATCTCGATCAGCGCGATCAGCTGCGGGCGGAAGAGCTCCGGACGGCGGCAATCATGAGCGAGAGTGACAAGCGCGTTGCGGGTGTTGAAATCACCCTGCACGGCGCCGAAATCGGTTTCCATCGCCCAGAAGGCGGTGATGACGCCCGGGGGCACGCCGTATTCCTGTTCGGCGCGAGCAAAGACGTCGGCGAACTGCTTCATCTTCTGGCGGCCGATGTCGAGGCGCGCCTGGCTGACGGTGCGCTGCGAGAATTCGAGGAAGGTCTGCTTGAACACGCCTTGGGCGCGGTCGCGGCTCAGCACCTTGGAGTCGATCGCAGCACCTGCAAGCGCCTTGTCGGCGGCCTCTGCCGAGGCGCCGGCTGCGATCGCTTCGGCCTTGACGCCGGCGAGGAAGGTGGAGAGATCGCCGTCACATGCGACGGCAGGGGCCGCGGGGGCTGCCGCCGTCGCGGGCGCCTGACCGGCCGGTGCGGCCGGGGCCGGTGTTTGCGCTGCCGCGCCGGTCGCCAGACCAGCGGCAAGGAGGAGAGCGAGCGCAGAACGGCTTGCAGGCGTGCGGTGCATGGAGTGTATCCTCGTCATTGCTTGAATTGCTGTCGATGTCCCAAATGATTGTGACAGAAGCAAGAAAGAAAACGGGACGTTACTAAGAATTCCTATCCTTGGATACGGCCGCGACCCAGTTATTCCAGTTCTTCGCCGAGCCCGCGAACACGTTAATGTCAGTCGGGCCCTTGATCCCAGGGATCACGCCGGTCGACGTGTACTGCCAGAAGGCCCAGCGACGGTTGGCGTAGGTGACCTCGGGGTGCTTCGCGACGGAACGGACCCAGAAGTGATAATCCTGGAAATAGCCGTCGAGATTCTCGCGGTGGAAATCGACCGAGGTGTAGATGATCGGGCGCTTGCCGTAATAGGCCTCGAGCCTGTCCATGAAGCGCTTGATTTCGGAGCGCACGGTCTCGGGATCGGGACGCGTGCGGCAGGTCTTCGATTCACCGTTCCACTCGACATCGAGCACCGGCGGCAGCTTCATGGATTCCTTCGGCACGTTGCTGATGAACCAGTCCGCTTGTTCGTCGGCGGACGAGCAAAAATAGTAGAAATGATAGGGGGCGTGCGGAATGCCGACCTGGCGGGCTTCCTGCCAGTATTCGCTGAAGCGCGGGTCGATGCGGTCCTTGCCCTCGGTCGCCTTGATGAAGGCGAAGTCCACACCCGACTTGCGCACCGTCTGCCAGTCGATATCACCCTGCCACTTGGAGATGTCGATGCCATGGATGGCGTTTTGCTGCGGATGCTTAGGCCCGAAATCCTGCGGATCGGTGTCCTGGAAGCGCATCTTCGGCTTTATCGAGGCGGTGGAGAGATAGTCATAGCCCGAGGAGGTGCAGCCAGCGAGCATGAGGGCAAGGGGCAATACGCATAACAGAAGCCGGCGCATGGATGTTCCGTCGTGAACCGAATGATCTTTTTGCCCCACAGCCTGACCTTCGAATTGACGCGTCCAGCGCTTAGATGCCCTCTCTATTCACCATATCAACGTAAAAAATCGGTTAGTTTCAAGCTAAATATTAGCGGGCCTTAATTATTATCGCGCGCCAGGCATAGCCGCCGCCAATCGTCTTGAAGATCAGCTGGGCATTTTCCTGGTCAGCCTTGGCCTGCAGGACGTCTCGCAGCGTCGCGCGCGGCGTGACGTGGAACTTGTCGAGCCACGAGCGCAGCAGGGCGCGGAACCAGCCGGGCAGGCCTTCCTGCTGGCCGAAATCGACGATGTGCAGCTGGCCGCCGGGGGCAAGGGCCGCAAGCGATGCGTCGATCGCGCGTTCCCAATCGGGGATCATCGATAGCGCGTAGGAGATCATCACCCGGTCGAAGCCATCAACGCCGAAATCGCGGGCGTTGAAGGCCGTGGCGTCGGCGACGCGGAAATCGGCTGAGGTGTTCAGCCCCGCGAAGGTCTTGCGGGCCGAGATCAGCATTTCCTGGGAGATGTCGAGGCCGTAGAGCTTGGCCTGAGGATAATGCCGGTGGGCGAGCGCCAGGTTGCGACCGGTGCCGCAGCCGACCTCGAGCAGCGTGGCGCCCCTGATAAGATCGAGATTGCGGATCGTCTGGTCGCGGCCGAGGAGATAGTATTTGCGCGTCAGGTCATAGATATGGCGCTGGTAGCGATACATGCCGTCCATCAGGTCGGCATGCTTCTCCGAGGGAGCGTTCGATTGCGCGTCGACCTGACCCATATCCGTTTGGCTCATGGCTTCTTCACATAGATGTGGAAGCCGCCGTAGATCGCCGAGCGGTCGAGTGCAGTCAGCTCGAGCGAGCGATCCTCGAGATAAGTCCACTGGTCGCGGATGGCGGGCGAGAGGCGGCCCTCGATGATGCTCTTTTCGGCGGCGGTGCGGAAGATGACACGGGCGCCGTCGCGGGCGGTGCGCGAGATTTCAGACCAGACGTCGTTGAGCTGCTGGTCCGTCATCCAGTCCTGCGCGTCGAGCAGGATGTAGCGATCGCGCGAGGCGGCGGGTTCGCCGGCAAGCAGCTCGGTGAAGCTTGCATGGTGAACGCTGACGCGATCGACATTGGCGCGGATCGCCTCGTAGTGCTCCGCCTTCAGGTATGTCGGCAGCGGACCTTCGCCTTCATCGGCATAGCGGCGAGCGAAGGCCTGCCAGGCGAAGTAATTTTCCTGCATCGGGAAATGACAGGTGAGCTTTTCCAGGCGATGACGCAGAACCGGCGCGATCGAATTGTCGGCGGCGAGGCTTGCGAGCTCGTCATATTGTTGCGGCGGGATGCCGAGGCCGAAGAGCGAGCTCTTGCGGCTGGTGATCCAGCGCACGACGGGCTTTTCGAACAGAGGCGCGATCTTCTCGTCGAAGAGCTGGCGCTGCTCTTCCATCGTCTTCGCCTTGGCGACGCCGGTGAGATCGATGCCATGGACGCGGGCGAGAAGGTGGGCGGCGCCGATGAAGCGGCCGAGCAGGCCCGTCTTGTAAATGTTGCGGTCGAAGACGGTGACGCGGCGGCGGCCGAACTTGCGGCCGTTCCAGTAGTTGCTCGTCGCTTCGTCCAGATTGGCCGACAGGAAGCGATCAAAGGCCTGGCTGTTGGCGGACTGGTTCGGCCTTGCCAGGAAGCGAACGAGATCGGCATGGGCGGGAAGATGACGGAAGGCGCCGAGCTTCAGCTTGTTCAGCGCGATATGGTGCGGGTTGAGGTCGACGACGTCGATCGAAGCCGGGCTTTGCGAGAGATAGGCGAGCATGTTGCAGCCGCCGGAGCCAATGGTGACGATGCGGTGATGCGGCTCAAGCTCCATCGCCTTCATGTCGAGATCGGGATCTTCCCAGATCTGCGGATAGACGAGGCCGGAAAAGAGCAGCCCGAAAAGACGTTCGGACAGACCCTCTTTCGAAAAGGCCTTGTGGCGGAGAAGAGCTGCCTTGAGTTTCCGGTTCTTGCGGAAGCCGGCATCCGGGGCAAATTCCGTCATAAGTGAGTCTCTCAACATTTAGCGTTCAGGGCGTTTAACGCGGCGGCGCTACAGTTTGATGACGTCCCCTGTGGGCGGCCTAGCTGTTGGTGCCTCGCGCAATTGGGAACGGCCGGGACTTGACGGCGCTTTCCAAAGGGCAATTTTCCTGTTTCTCTATTGGCTGGGGAGGGGTGCTCATGGGACGCGTTCTGCGCATCTTGAAGGCGGCTGCTGCGGGTGTTGCCGTCATCGTCGTTGCGGGTGCGGGCTGGCTTTATGTCAGGCCGCCGGAGCTGCTCAGGATCGGTGACGGCTATGCGGCGAAGATCGTCTGCTCGAATGTCTTCCTGGCAGGGCGCGACGCGAATGCCGTGCTGGCCGAAGACGTCCAGGCGCCCGGCAATCCCCTGCTGAGGCTGATTCGCGTGCAGGTCGATGAGGCCGGCAAGCAGGTGACGGCGCGTATCCTCGGGCTGTTTGCGGCCAATTATGCGATCTATCGCGATGGTCTCGGCTGTACGGCCGTGCCCGATGGCGATTTCGCGGCCGCGCGAAAGGCGGTGCCCGAGCCTGCCGTCGCAAAGCCTGCAGAGACCGCAGCGGCGCTGCCGATCGAAAACGATGCGGCGATCGCGGCACTTCTCGCCGACCCTGATTTGACCGGCGCGCACATGCGCGCCGTGGTCGTCTTGCATGACGGAAAGATCGTTGCGGAGAATTACGGCAAGGGTTTCGGGCCGCAGACGCCATTGATCGGCTGGTCGATGACCAAGACGGTCAATGCCGCGCTCGTCGGCCGGTTGATGCTCGATGGCAAGATCGGCGCCGAGGATGCCGGGCTGTTTGCGCAATGGCGTGACGACAAGCGGTCGCAGATCACGCTTGGGCAACTGCTTGGCATGGAGAGCGGCCTCAGGTTCAACGAGGATTATGGCACGGTGGCCGACGTCACACGCATGCTCTATCTCGACGCCGACCAGACGGCGCTGCCGGCAAGCCTTGATCTCGACGACGATCCCGGCACGCAGTTCAACTACTCCAGCGGAACCTCCGTTTTGATCTCCCGCATCTGGATGGATCGCCTTGGCGACGAGAAGCAGGCGATCGACTATCCGAGAACGGCGCTGTTTGATCCGCTCGGCATGTCGAGTGCGGTGTTCGAGGTCGATGCGCGCGGCACCTTCGCCGGCAGCTCCTATCTCTATGCGACGGCGCGTGATTGGGTGCGGTTCGGGCAGTTCCTGTTGCAGGATGGCGTCTGGAACGGCGAGCGGCTGCTGCCCGAGAGCTTCATGAGCATGATGCGCACGCCGACGGCATCTTCCGGCGGCATGTATTCGCATGGTCAGTCCTGGCTTCGCCCGCCTGGCAGCGGTAGAAGCGGGGAGACCGGTATTCCGGACGACGCCTTCTGGCTGGAAGGGCATGACGGACAGAGCATGGTGATCGTGCCTTCGGCCAGTCTCGTCATGGTCAGGCTCGGCCTGACGCCGAGCTGGCTGCGTTACCAGCCTGAGATTCTGTTGAAGGAGATATTGGCGACGCTGCCGCCGCCGACCCGATCGGCCTCGGCCGATCTCGCGCAATAGAGACGCTAAAGCCTATAAGGCCTAGTAGTTGCCGTGGGCGATGTCGTCCATGCCCTTTCGCTTTGCGTCGTAATAGTAGCCGCGAGCGTAGAGCCTGACGGCATTGTCTTCGCTGTTGTCGGACACCAGCCATGCGCCGCGCAGATACTTGGCGGCATATTTGATGTTGGTTTCGGCGTCGAACAGGCCCTCGGGCTGGCCGTCGTAGCCCATGGACTTGGCGGTGTTGTACTTGATCTGCATGAGGCCGAAGTAACCGCGCTTGTTGTAGGCCTTCGGGTTGTAGCGGCTTTCGCGGTGAACTACGCGGTGAAGCAGCGTCGCGGGCACCTTATAAATCTGCGAATATTTATCGATGATCTTGGTGATCGCGCTCTTTTCGACCGTCGGCGCACCATCGTCGTCGCTGTCATTATCGCTGAACATTGGCGGCGCGGTCGGCGGGTCCATCGGGCCCGATGTGTCGAAGCCGTAGTCCATCATCGAGTGCGGCGTGGTGTCGATCGCCGAAAGGGCGGCAATGGCATTGTTCTGCGGGCTGGCGGCGAAAGCGAGTTCGGTCGACGGTGCGCCCGGTCGCGGGGTCGGCACCACGGACTGGATCGCGGTCATTTCAGGTGTCAGCGGGATTTGGCCGTAAGCGGCAGGCTGCAACTGCGCTGTCTGCTGCGTCGAATCGACTGCCGGCATGGCGGCGGTTGCGACGGATGCAGCGGTCTGGTCGCCGCCGATCTGAGTACCAGGTGTGCCTTCGCCTGCTGGAATGGCCGCGAACATCGCGTCTTCGCCGGGCTTCGGGGTAGGGACGACGACCTGCTCGGCCATCAAATCCGCCTGGGATGTGTATTCGACGCTCGAGCAGCCAGCAGCAACGCAGCACAGCATCGTGGATACGATGAGATTGCGTTTCAAGCCGGAAAAACCGATCGCTGCCATACTCTCACTCTCGTGAAAACGCGCCACCCCGGCAGCGTCAAAAGTTACCAAAAACCTTAAGCCCTGAATTGCCAATTAACCTATTCGTTGCTTTGCGGCAACCCACGGAAAATTTCTTGAGCCTTTCGCGGTCGGTAACCCGAGATTTTCAGGCCGCGATACGGCGATATCCGGCGGTCACGGCGCCGGCTGCAATGAGCAATGTGCCGCCCGTGCGATTGACCGCGCGCTGCACGGCGGCCTTGCGAATCAGGCCCCGCGCAGCATGCGCGGCAAGCGCGTAGGTGGAGGCGTTGATGGTCGCGAGCACGAGGAAGGTGGCTTCCATGATCAGCATCTGGCCGAAGAAGGGAAGCGCAGGATTCAAGAACTGCGGGACGAAGGCCACGAAGAACACGATGCTCTTCGGGTTGAGCGCGGTCACCACATAGGCATGGAGGAAGATCTTCAGCGATTTTTCCTCGGGCAGATTGTCATTGTCGGCCATCGGGCCGTCAATGATCGGCGCCCGCCAGAGCTTGATGCCGAGCCAGATCAGATAGGCGCCGCCGATGAACTTCAGAACGGTGAACAGCGTCGCCGACGCGGCCAGCAGCGCGCCGAGGCCGAACAGAGATGCCGTCATCGCGGTGAAGTCGCCGAGCGCCACGCCGCTCACGGTCGCAAAGGCTGTCTTGCGGCCGTGGCCGAGCGCATAAGATACGACGAGGAGAATCGTCGGCCCTGGGATAGCCAGCATGATTGCCGATGCGGCAGCAAATGCCAGCCAAGCTTCGAGCGACATGGAATCTCCTCCTCTTTCATTAGAGGACAAGCAAAGACATCATATCTCGCCTGCGTCAATCATGCGTCTTCGTATTTCTGGCCGATCTCGTCCATCAGTTCGCCGAACCACTTGACCGAGGTGTCGAAAGCCTTGCCGCCCTTGATGCGTGGGAATTCGATGGTGCGCAGCTTGCCGTTCTGGCCTTCGTCGTGGCCGGTCACGCCCGAGACCTTGTTGAGGGCGCTCTCGACGGCGAGGTCGGTCATGCTCTGGATCAGGCGCAGATCGTCGCCGTTGGCAGGGGCGGAGCGGGCGAAGTAGCCGGATTTCTGCACCAGCGAACGCTCGGCGTTCAAGAGGCTCGCGAACTGCTTCTGGAACCAGCCGCCGACATTGATCGTGTCGATCTTCACATGGCCGAAGGCGTCGCGCTTGACGGTTTCGCCGGCCGCTTCACGCTCGGCGACGATGGCGTCGAGGCACGCGCCTTCCGAGACGAAGACCGTCGCATGGCCGGTGCGGTCCATGATCTCCTTCAGGCGCGCCGATTCTTCTTCGAGGTCGAACAACGTTTCGGGCAGATAGACCGCGTCGATGCTCTTCATGCCGGCATTGGTCATCATGCCGTCGACATATTCATTGTTGCGGGTGCGCTTCAGATAGGCGCGGGCGGTGGCCGCCGTCAGCCAGCCGCAGTGGCGGCCCATGACTTCATGGATGATGAGAGTGCGAGGAGCGGCGGTCTGCTCGTTGCTGACATTGTCGAAGAAATGCGCGCCGACTTCGGCCGCCGTCCAGGCGCCGAGCGACTGGCGGATCGGGACGACGTCGTTGTCGACGGTCTTCGGCAGGCCGACGACCGTCAGGTCGTAGCCGTTGGCGGCGAGATAGGCGGCGAGGTCGGCCGCGGTCGTGTTGGTGTCGTCGCCGCCGATCGTGTGGAGAATGCTGACGCCGTCATTGGCGAGGCGCTCGGCCGCGACCCGGAGCGGGTTTTCGCCTTCCTTGACGAGCCCGCGCTTGACGCAGTCGGCGGCGTTGGTGAGCTTGACGCGGCTGTTGCCGATCGGCGAGCCGCCGTAGCGATGTAGCAGATAGGCCTTCTCACGCATCTCAGGCGTGATCTTGATGCTGTCGCCCTGAAGTACGCCCTGGTAGCCGGAGCGGTAGGCGATAAGTTCATGATCGGGAGCAATGTCGGTGTAGCGTTCGATCAACCCGCCGACGGCCGAAGAGAGGCAAGGCGCAAGGCCTCCTGCCGTGAGCATTGCGACTTTTTTCTTGGCCATGGGTGTCTCCGCTATCCGTGTCTAAACTTGGTTCGGTCGTGCATGGATGCGGCAGAGAGCGGATGGTGTAAAGTGTTGTTTCTGTGAAAAATGCGTGTTGCAGCGCGGTCAAGCAAGCAAGTCGCCCGCAGGCGCTGATCTAATCGGTTCAAGCCGTAACCGCGATTTGGATTGGATTGTGGAAATCGTCGGCCGGTGTGTTCGAAGGCGTCCCGATGCGGCGCGACAATGCGTCACGAGGTCGTCGGGCGGGTGGCCGGCAAAGAGCGAAAATGTTTCGGTTACATGCGACCATTACCGAATTGTGAAAGGTGTTTTCAACCCTGCGGCCAATCCCCGTCTTGCAAAGGCAACCTTTATTTGTTCAAGGTGTTTCTCCTTTTATTGCACGAGAGACCTGATGTCCTTCTGGGAAAAACTGCTGAACGCCATTGGCAACGCCGCGGGAAATGCGCTTTCCGCCGTGGTCGAGGCTGTTCGCACGGTCTTTGAAGGCGACCCCGAGACGCGGCGCAAGGTGGCGTTTTCGGTCGCGATCATCGCGCTGTCGGCGAAGATGGCGAAGGCCGACGGGATCGTCAGCGAGAAGGAGGTCCAGGCCTTCCGCGAGATTTTCGAGTTTCCCGACGACCAGGCCGTCAACGTCGCGCGTCTTTATAATCTCGCTCGCCAGGATGTGGCCGGCTATGAGGCCTATGCGGCGCGGCTTTCGACGCTCTGCGTGACCTGCGCCGCCAACTGCCCTGTTCTGGAAGAAGTGCTCGACGGCCTGTTCCATATCGCCAAGGCCGATGGTGTCATCCACGAGAAGGAATTTGCGTTCCTGGCGCATGTGGCCGAGATCTTCCACATGAGCGAACAGCGCTTTGAGCAGATCGCCGCGCGGCATGTGTCGATCGGGGGCGATCCCTACAAGGTGCTCGGCGTTTCGCCGTCGGACGATTTCCCGACGATCCGCCGCCGTTACCACGGTCTCGTCAGCGAGCATCATCCGGACCGGTTGATCTCGCGCGGCGTGCCGGCCGAGTTCCATGCGATTGCCAATGAACGCATGGCGGCGCTCAATGCCGCCTACGAGGCGATCGAGAAGGAACGCCGCGCCGCATGACCGCCTTTGAGGCAGACTACGCCAAAGCCAGTGTACGGCCGTCGCCGAACCATGGCGAGCGCGTCGACGGGCGAAAGCCCGATATGATCATTCTCCATTATACCGGCATGCCGACCGCGGACGGGGCGCTCGACTGGCTCTGTCGCGAAGAGAGCCAGGTCTCGTGCCATTACTTCGTGCATGAGAATGGCGACGTCGTGCAGCTCGTTCCGGAGGCGCGGCGCGCGTGGCACGCCGGCAAAAGCATCTGGCAGGGCGAGACCGATATCAACTCGTCGTCGATCGGGATCGAGATCGCCAATGCCGGACATCCGGGCGGATGCCCCGAGTATCCGCAGGCGCAGCTCGAGGCGGTGATCGAATTGTGTCGCGACTGCGGCGAACGTTGGTCCATCGTGCCGGAAAGGGTGCTCGGACACTCCGATGTCGCCCCTCGGCGCAAGCTTGATCCAGGCGAAAACTTCCCCTGGGGATTGTTGCACTCCAGGGGCATCGGCCACTGGGTGGCGCCGGCCGCGATCACCGGTGGACGCTTCTTCCAGCGCGGCGACCAGGGCCAGCCTGTCGAGGCCCTGCAGTCGATGCTGTCGCTCTACGGTTACGGCACTGAGATCACAGGCGAATTTTCCGACAAGATGGCCGGCGAGATCGAAGCCTTCCAGCGCCATTTCCGTCCCGAGAGGGTCGACGGGATCGCCGATTTCTCGACGATCGACACGCTGCATCGCCTGCTATCGGCCCTGCCGCGCTACGGCGCCTGACACCGGGCAGATTTGCCGGCATATACCCCTAGATTTTACGGGTTTGCCGCGCTGCCACATGTTTTCCCTATTATCTCCTCAATGCGATGGTCTAACCGCAGTCGCTAAACGGCGCCGGTTGTTTTGTTGTGTGTTGTCGACCGTCGTCAATTGAAACAGAAAAGAAATATCGCTGATACTTTGAGTATTGATGCGAATTTATGCTGCGTTCGGATTTCATTTATACGCAGCTTTTCTTTTGCTTGGAGTATCTGGACTACATGAGAAAGATTATTTCTGCTGTGGTGTGCGCCAGCACACTGCTGATGGGATTCAATTGCGCAAACGCAGGCGAATGGGGCAATAGAGCGCAAGCGACAGAGACGACGCAGACACTCAAGACGCAAAAGACAGAGAAGGCCAAAACGGCCGAAGTGGCCTCGAAGAAGGCTCCGAAAGTTCACAAGGCCCAGCGGGTGCAGAAGGTCGCCAAGACCGACAAATCTCAGAAGACCGATAAGGCCCAGAAGACCGTGGCACTCAACACCGTCGACCGTACGTCCGGTTTCGCCATGCCCGACATGCCCGGCAGCAAGTATGCGGCGATCATCGTCAAGTACGCGAGAGAGTACAACGTTCCGGTCGAACTCGCGCATGCCGTGGTGCGTGTCGAGAGCAACTACAATCCGAATGCCCGCGGCAGCGCCGGCGAAATCGGCCTCATGCAGATCAAGCCGGCGACGGCTCGGATGATGGGCTACTCGGGTTCCAGCAAGGGTCTCTTCGATCCCGATACCAACATCAAGTACGGCATGAAGTATCTGGCGGCTGCCCACACGCTTGGTGGCGGCGAGACCTGCGATACCATCCTCAAGTACAATGCCGGCCACGCGGCGACCCGCATGAACCCGGTTTCCAAGGCCTATTGCGGCAAAGTGCTGGCGATGATCAACTGATCGCTCAAGTGGGATAGCCACGGCCGAAAGCGCTTGTGGCTGAATCACCTGAGGGCATGACTTAACAATATGATTCAACTTGCAGATCGTGCTATCTCACCTTGAAACGAGGTGAGACATGGCATGTGATTTCAAGGCGATCATAATCGGGCGCGGAATGATGGGCGCGGCTGCGGCCCGCCATCTCAGCGCGATGATCGAAGGGGTGGCGCTGATCGGCCCGAGCGAGCCTGTCGAGCGCAAGAGCCACCACGGCGTGTTCGCGAGCCACTATGACGAGGCGCGCATTACCCGCACTTTCGACGACAACATCGTCTGGGCGACGCTCGCCGCCCGTTCGCTCGACCGCTACGCCGAGATCGAGGCGAAGAGCGGCATCTCCTTCTTCACGGAAGCCGGGTGCCTGTTCGCCGGGCCGGTGCCGCAGCCGGGGCAGGGCTATCTCGGGCGCGCGATCGAGGTCTCCGACGGGCTCGGTGTCGAGTATGAGGTGCTGGATGCGGTCACCCTGCGCCAGCGTTTTCCTGAGTTCACGCTGAGGGAGAGCTTCAGCGGCTATTACGAGAAGCGTCGCGCCGGCCATGTCAATCCGCGCGCCCTGGTGCGCGCGCAGACGGCGCTTGCGGAAGTTGGCGGCGTCACCATCATCAATGCGACGGTAACCAGCGTCCAGGATGCTGGCTCGCATGTCGAGGTGAGCGTCGGCGACCGCACCTATACGGCGGAGCGCGTGCTTGTCGCGGCCGGCGGTTTCAGCAATTTCAATCAGCTTCTTCCAGCGCCCGTGGATACCCGCGTCGCGGCCCGAACGGTTGTCTTCTACGAACTCGGCGAGCGCGAAAAGGCGATCTTCGGCGGCATGCCGTCGAGCATCGTCTTCGGTGATCGCGACGAGGACCATGTCTATATTCTCCCGCCGGTGCGCTATCCCGACGGCAAGACCTATCTGAAGCTTGGCGGCGATACCGAGACGCGCAGCTTCGACACGCTTCAGGACGCCGGGGCGTGGTTCCGGTCGGACGGTGATCCCGCCGAGCGCGATCTGCTGGTGGCCACGGCCCTGGAGCTGATGCCTGATCTCGCCGGTTGCCCCGTGACATCGGCGCCCTGCGTCGCGACCTTCACGCCGACCGCCTATCCCTATGCCGGCTTCACCCCATCGCCGCGCATCGCGGTGCTGACGGGCGGCAATTTCGTTGCCGCGAAGTCGTCGGACGAGCTTGGGCGGCTGGGTGCGGTGCTGCTTTCGGAAGGCGCGCTCGGCGAGGCCGATTTCGGCCGGCAGCTGACACCTTCTTTTCGATAGATCGGGACGGTCATGAGCGTGGATTTCAAATATATCATCGTGGGCCGCGGCATGATGGGTGCTGCCGCTGCCCGGCATCTGGCGAAGTCGACCGATGGCGTGGCCGTCATCGGCCCGGACGAGCCCGAGGATCGCAAGCGGCATGACGGCGTCTTCGCCAGCCATTACGACGAGGGTCGCATTACCCGCACCATCGATCCCGACCGCGACTGGGCCTTGCTCGCCAATCGCTCGATCGGTCGCTACGCCGAGATCGAGGGGGAGAGCGGTGTTTCCTTCTACACGCCCGCCGGCTGCCTTGTCGTTGGTCCCAAGCGCGGTGGGGCGGATGGCTATGTCGAGCGGACATCGTCTGCTGCCCGGTCGCTCGGCGTCGAGACGTCGCTGCTTGACGATGCCGGCCTGAAGGAGCGGTTTCCGTTCTTCGCCTTTGCTGACGGTACCGAGGGTGTGCACGAGGCAACGGGCGCCGGCTATATCAGCCCGCGCAATCTGGTCAGGGCGCAGTCGATCGCTGCCGAGAGGGCCGGGGCTTCCGTCATCCGCGAGGTCGCGGTGTCGATCCGCGACGAGGGCGGGCTGGTTGCCGTCGAGACGGCTGATGGGAAGACATATCGGGCCGAGAAGGTGCTGCTCGCCGCCGGCGGTTTTTCCATTGCGGAGAATCTCTTGCCGCAGCCTGTTGATCTGAAGGTTTATGCGCGCACCATCGCTTTCTACGAGGTCGACGAGGCGGCCGCCGCACGGTTTGCCGGCATGCCGTCGCTGATCTCGCATGGCGTCGATGGTCTCGACGATTTCTACATGCTGCCGCCGATCCGCTATCCGGATGGTAAGCTCTACATGAAGATCGGCGGCGATCCCGATGATGTCAGGCTGGAGCGCGAGCCGGATCTGCGGGACTGGTTCAAGACCGACGGCCGCGAGAGTGTCCAGTCGCATCTGACGCGGCTGATCGAACAGGCCGTGCCGGAGTTGCGGCCGGTCTCAACCTCAAGCGGCTCCTGCGTCGTCTCGTATACGCCGAGCGGGCATCCGATGATTGGCTATACCGCGTCGCGGCGCATCGGCGTTCTGACGGGCGGTTGCGGCACGGCTGCCAAGAGTTCGGACGAGATCGGCCGGCTCGGCGCGCTGCTGCTGCTCGAAGGTCGAATCAACGGACAGGGCTACGCGACGGATTTCAAACCGTATTTCCGCGAAGCTTGACGCGATATTTTGTTGGCATTCGCTCCCAGTCTCGGTTAAGGGAGCCGGGCCAGTTGGCCGGGCAGCCGCGCTTTACCAATGTCGAAAGACGGTAGGGTGAGGAAAGTCCGGGCTCCACGGAAACACGGTGCCGGATAACGTCCGGCGAGGGCGACCTCAGGGAAAGTGCCACAGAAAGCAAACCGCCTGCTTCGGCAGGTAAGGGTGAAAGGGTGGGGTAAGAGCCCACCGCGTCTCCGGCAACGGCGATGGCAAGGTAAACCCCACCGGGAGCAAGACCGAATAGGGATGACGCGGACGGCGCAAGCCGTCCGGCTGGTTTCCAGGCCAGTCATCCGGGTGGGTTGCGAGAGGCAACGTGCAAACGTTGTCCCAGAGGAATGGCTGCCACGTTCCGGTTTCGGCCGGAGCCATACAGAACCCGGCTTACAGGCCAACTGGCGATTGTCTTTTCATCGACGTCCATACGATTTCACTGGCCCTCATGGGCTCAGTGAGACGTTGGCGGCTGGCGAAGACACTCCTCGCAAACGGTGCTGCTCAGCGAAAGTGCCGACCATCGCTTGAGTAGTTTTCCACAGTTTACACACTGAATTTCAGAAGTCATGCCGACTTTCTTCAGTGGAGGCTGAGTATTCGGCGACTTCATTCCAGCCAACATTCCCTTGAAGCTAAAACTCGCCATGGATTTTCTCCGTGCTTTCTTAGTTTGTTCTGCAAATGGATATGTTTTTGTCTTTGTGTATGCATGATATCTAAAATACATTATTTTCCGTTAACGACATAGTAGGCATGAAGCGCCGGATGAACACATGCGAGTGAATGGGGAGGTGGCTCGAGGTGTCCACGGCCAGATGCGCATTTAAAGTTGAGTTTTGTGATTTTCACCTGCGCGGCGTGTTCGAATTCATTTTCCGCAACCGGGGATGTTTTTCGCCGCAAGCTGCGGTGCCGCTTTGGGGCACTTCGGAGCCTGAGAATTCGGGCGTTCATAACCCTTTGTTAAACTTAACAGCTTATAAATTTTCGATACTGCGCTCATCGTGAGACGGGCGTTTCCCATTGACGCCCATATGGTCCCATGTTATCCCATTCCTGCACTGCGCAAGGGCAATCAAGTGCCCACCAATCGCAAAGTAAAGGCGTACTCCTCACCGGAGATGCTGGATGGAATGTCGTCCATCCGGCTGGCGAAGCTGTGTCTGAGAAATGGGGTTCGGGGCGCCTAATCGCTGTCCGGGCTCTTTCGGGAACGGATGTTTCGTGTCATGGGCCGCTTCCTTTCACATGCGACCAACAGGATCGATTCCAAGGGCAGGGTCTCCGTGCCCGCGGCGTTTCGATCGGTGATGGCGCAGGGCAACATCCAGGATTTGTACTGCTTCCAGGATTTTGTGTTTCCGGCGATCAGCGTCGGCGGTTCGGACCTTCTCGAAAGGTTCGAGCGGCAGATTGCTGCGGAGGATCCGTTTTCGCCGGAAGCGAACGAGATGTCGCTTCTCATTCACGGGGGCGGGGTCTTCATGAAGCTCGACGCCGAGGGGCGGTTGATGGTCACGGATTTCATTCGCGACTTCACCGGTATCTCGGACGAAGTGACCTTCGTCGGTCGGGCGGATCATTTTCAGCTGTGGCAGCCGAAGGAATTTCAGGCGGTGCAGCAACGAGCACGAGAGGAGCGCAGGCTGGCGGGCAAGCGTTCCTCGTAACACGAGGGAACGGAATGGCGGCGAATCCTGGCGAAGGTTCAACTGATGCCGGTGGCGGACCGGTTCGCCACATTCCGGTTCTTCTCAACGAGGTGCTGACGGCGCTCGAGCCTGCTGCCGGCAAGGTCATTCTCGACGGTACGTTTGGCGCGGGCGGTTACACGTCGGCCATTCTGTCTGCCGGTGCTGAGGTGATCGCGCTCGATCGCGATCCGACGGCGATCGCGGGCGGGCAGGCGCTGGTCGATGCGCATGGCGGTCGCCTGAAGCTCATTCACTCGCAATTTTCGCGGCTGGCCGATCATGCGCCGGCCGCCGGCCTGGATGGCGTCGTGCTCGATATCGGCGTGTCGTCGATGCAGATCGACGAAGCCGATCGCGGCTTCTCCTTCCAGAAGAACGGGCCGCTCGACATGCGCATGTCGGCATCCGGCGTTTCCGCCGCCGACGTCGTCAATCGTGCCAAGGTCGCCGAACTCATCCGCATCTTCCATTTCCTCGGCGAAGAGAGCCAGTCGCCGCGCATCGCGCATGCGATCGAGAAGCGCCGCGCCGAGAAGCCTTTCGAGACGACGCGCGATCTGGCGGGCCTGATCGAAATCGTCACGCCGCGCAAGATGAAGGACAAGATCCATCCGGCGACGCGGGTGTTCCAGGCGCTGCGTATTTTCGTCAACGACGAGCTCGGCGAGCTGGCGCAGGCGCTGTTTGCCGCCGAACAGGCGCTGAAGCCGGGCGGCCGTCTCGTGGTCGTCACCTTCCATTCGCTGGAAGACCGCATCGTCAAGACCTTCTTCTCCGATCGCGCCGGCAAGGCATCCGGCTCGCGCCACATGCCGATCGCGCACGAGCGCGCCGCGACCTTCGACCGGATCGGCAAGCCGATGGTGTCGGCAAGCGACGCGGAAGCCGATATCAATCCGCGCGCGCGTTCCGCCAAGCTGCGTGCGGGTCTCAGAACCACGGCACCTGCGGAAGCCGCCGACATGTCGATCTTCGGACTGCCCAACCTCGCAAGCCTCGGAAAGCTCGGAGCCTGATATGCTGAGAACCTTCGACCTCGTTCTTGTTGGCGTCATGACGGCCGCGGCCGCCGTGACCTATACGATCAAGCATCGGGCCGAACTCAAGCTCGAGGAGGTTCACCGCCTCGAAGCGGAGATCAAGCTCGAGAAGGACACGATCGATCTTCTGAAGGCCGACTGGGCGCTGCAATCGCAGCCGAACCGGCTGGAGCGGCTGGTCAACAACTATAACAGCGAGCTGCAGCTGCAGCCTACCGTCTCGACCTCGCTGGTGCATGCCAAGGAGTTGCCGATGCTGAAGGCGCAGGTGCCGGTGCCGGAGATTGCCGACGCCAAGACCGGCAAGCCGAAGCCGAAGGTCGTGGCGAAGCCTGTCGAGGAAGAAGACGAAATGACAACCGGATCTGTGGAGTAGAGATGTCCTTTCTTTCACGCATCATGGTTGCCAAGAGCCAGGCCCACTTTTCTTCCGGCGTCTACAGCCGGTTTGGCGGTCCATCAGGCAGCGTGTCGATCCAGGGCTCGCGCAAGAAGCGCAGCGGCCAGGCCAAGAGCCGCGTCGGCCTTCTGGCCTTCGCCTTCGTCTGTGTCTACTGCGTCATCGGCGGGCGTCTCGTCGAATACGCGGTGCGTGACCCCGACGTCGTGTCCAGCATCCTGCCGCCCGATCGCCTGCTCGCGTCGCGTCCCGATATTCTCGATCGCAACGGCGAGGTTCTGGCGACCGACATCCGCACCGTCTCGCTGTTTGCCGAGCCGAACAAGATCGTCGATGCCGACGAGGCCGTCGAAAAGCTGACGACCGTGCTGCCCGATCTCGACATGAAGGGCACATACAAGAAGCTCGCCAACCGCAATTCGCACTTCGCCTGGCTGCGCCGCCAGCTGTCGCCGAAGCAGCAGAGCCAGATCCTGGCGCTCGGCATTCCTGGCATCGGCTTCCGCCCGGAGAAGCGTCGCTTCTATCCCGGCGGTGCGACCGCCGCGCATATCCTCGGCTACGTCAACATCGACAATCGCGGCGTTGCGGGCATGGAGAAATACATCGACGACCAGGGGCTGGCCGATCTCGCCATGGTCGGCATGACCAGCGATCAGCCGCTGGAGCCGGTCAAGCTGTCGATCGATATCCGCGTCCAGAACATCGTGCGCGATATCGTCGTCAACGCGGTGAAGAATTACGAAGCCAAGGGTGCGGGCGCCGTCGTCCTCGACATCCACACGGGCGAAGTGCTCGCCATGGCATCGGCGCCGGATTTCGATCCGAACAATCCGCTCGAAGGCGCCAAGGAAGGCTGGCTGAACCGCATGTCGAACGGCACGTTCGAAATGGGCTCGACCTTCAAGACCTTCTCGCTCGCCATGGCGCTCGATACCGGCAAGGTCAACCTCAACTCCAGCTTCGATGCGACGCAGCCCTTGCACATCGGCGGCTTCACCATCCACGACTTCCACGGCCAGCGCCGCTGGCTGACGCTGCCTGAAGTCTTCCAGTATTCCTCGAACGTCGGTACGGCCCGCATCATCGACATCGTCGGCATCGATGCGCAGAAGGACTATCTGACGAAGCTTGGCCTTCTCACCAAGATGAAGACCGAGCTGCCCGAGGTGAAGATGCCGAGCCAGCCGAAGGTCTGGAAGAAGATCAACTCGGTGACGATCTCCTTCGGCCACGGCGTCTCGACGACACCGCTGCAGACGGCTGTCGCCGGTGCGGCACTCGTCAACGGCGGCAAGCTGATCGAGCCGACCTTCCTGCCGCGCAATCGCGACCAGGCCGACGAGGTGGCCGAGGTGGTCGTCAAGAAGAGCACCAGCGACGACGTGCGCTATCTCTTCAAGGTCAACGGTGTGAAGGGCTCCGGCCGCAACGCCGATGTTCCCGGCTTCAACGTCGGCGGCAAGACCGGTACGGCCGACAAGGTCGTCAACGGCCGCTACGCCACCAACCTCAATTTCAACGCCTTCCTGGCGGCATTTCCGATCGAGAACCCGCAGTATGTCGTGCTGACTTTCTGCGACGAGCCGCACAATGGCGAAAAGGGCCAGAACATCGCGGCTTATACCGCCGCACCGATGGTCAAGAACATCATCTCCCGTGCGGCGCCAATCCTCGGTGTGGAACCGAAGTTCGGTGACGACGGATCGGCCATGTTGGTGTCTTATTGAGTCTGGATGAATGTCGCAGCCGATTCGCCATGGGGGCTCGACGGCTCGAGAGAAAAGTGTGCGTTCGATGAAACTGAGGGACATCGCCGGAAATGCGTTTCCGGAATTGAAGGAAGAACTGAACGGCCCGGTGGGCGCGCTGGAGATTTCCGGCCTTTCCGCCGACAGCCGCAAGATCGCGCCCGGCATGGCCTTCGTCGCCGTCGCCGGCACCAAGGCTGACGGCGCGGGCTTCATCGCCGATGCCGCTGCGCGCGGTGCCGCAGTCGCGATCGCCTCGCATCCGACCGAAGCCTCCATTCCCGTTCTCGTCGTCAGCGAACCGCGCCGCTTCCTGTCGCTCGCGGCCGCCAATTTCTACGGCAAGCAGCCGGAGACCATGGTCGCTGTCACAGGAACCGCCGGCAAGACGTCGGTCGCCTCCTTCACCCGCCAGATCTGGGCCTTTGCCGGCCACCCGGCCGCGATGATCGGCACGACGGGCGTCGTCTCGCCGACCCGAAACGATTATGGCTCGCTCACCACGCCCGACCCGGTGTCTCTGCATGCGCTGCTGGCCGAACTGACCGACGAAGGCGTGACGCATGCCTCGATGGAAGCGTCCAGCCACGGTCTCGACCAGTCGCGCCTCGATGGCGTGAAGCTTGCCGCAGCGGCCTTCACCAATCTCGGCCGCGATCACATGGATTACCATCCGACGATCGAGGACTACATGGCTGCCAAGATGCGGCTCTTCGATACGCTGCTGCCCAAGGGCAACCCCGCCGTGATCTTTGCCGACGACGCATGGTCGGAGCAGGCGATCAAGGCGGCGATCGATGCCGGGCATGTCGTGCGCACCGTCGGCCGCAAGGGCGAGTATCTGACGCTGAAGCGCGTCGAGCATTTCCGCCACAAGCAGGTCGCCGAAATCCACGCCGAAGGGCAGATCTTCGAGGTCGACATTCCGCTTGCAGGCGATTTCCAGGTGGCCAATGCGCTTGTTGCCGCCGGCCTTGCCATGTCCACGGGCGTTCCGGCTAAGGTCGCCATGGCCGCACTTGAAAAGTTGCAGGGCGCTTCCGGCCGCCTCGAGCTGGTCGGCCATGCCAAGGATGGCGCGCTTGCTTATGTCGATTACGCTCATAAGCCGGATGCGCTTTCGAATGTACTTGAATCCGTGCGTCCGTTCACGACTGGTCGCGTCATCGTCGTCTTCGGCTGCGGTGGAGACCGCGACCGCGGCAAGCGGCCGATCATGGGCGAGATCGCCTGCAGGCTCGCCGATGTCGTTGTCGTCACCGACGACAACCCGCGCTCGGAAGAACCCGCGTCGATCCGCGCCGAGATCATGGCGGCGGCTCCCTGCGCCACCGAGATAGCCGACCGCGCCCAGGCGATCCGCGAGGCGGTGGCCATGCTCAATTCCGGCGACACGCTGATCGTGGCCGGCAAGGGACATGAAGAGGGGCAGACGATCGGTGGCGTCACGCTGCCGTTTTCGGATCACGCCGAATTGCGCAAGGCTTTGGAGGAGCTGAAATCGTGAATTGGCTTTGGACAACGCAGGACATGATCACGGCCATGGCCGGGCGCCCGTTCGGCAGCTTGCCGGAGGGGATAACCGGGATCGCGATCGACAGCCGCTCGATCCAGCCGGGTGAGGCCTTCTTCGCGATCAAGGGCGACCGGGTCGACGGTCATGACTACGCATCGATGGCAATGGCCAATGGTGCTGCGCTGCTCGTCGTCAGCGAGGCGCGTCTGCCGGCGCTCGGTCGTTTGACCGTGCCGATGATCGTCGTCGAGGACGTTCTGGTGGCGCTGGGCAAGCTCGGGCTTGCGGCGCGGGCTCGATCGCGCGCACAGATCATCGCCGTCACCGGCTCCGTCGGCAAGACGACCACCAAGGAGATGCTGCGCCGGGTTCTCGCGCCATCGGGCAAGGTGCATGCGTCGGTCGCATCCTTCAACAATCACTGGGGCGTGCCGCTGACCTTGGCGCGCATGCCGCTCGACACCTATTTCGGCGTCTTCGAAGTCGGTATGAACCACCCGGACGAAATCCGTCCGCTGGTGAAGATGATCGAGCCGCATGTCGCCGTCATCACCACGATCGCGCCGGCGCATCTCGGCAATTTCAAGAGCATCAAGGAAATCGCGACCGCCAAGGCCGAGATCTTCGAGGGTGTCGTGCCCGGCGGCCATGCCGTGCTCAATCGCGACAACGACCAGTTCAATTTCCTCGACCGCACGGCGCAGGCCTGCGGCATCCAGCACATTCATTCCTTCGGGCAGCACGCCAAGGCCGATTTCCGCATGGCGGAGTTCAACGGCGGCGACCAGAGCTCGACCTTGTGGATCACCATCGACGGCGAGACTCATGAAGTCGCGATCGGCGCGCCCGGCAGACACATCGCCGAGAACGCGCTGGCAGCCCTCGGCGTCGCCAGGATCGTCGGCGCCGACCTGCAGTCGGCGATCGCGGCACTGGCAACGCTGCAGGCCGAAAAGGGCAGGGGGCGTCGCCACAAGCTCTCGATCGGCCATGGAAGCTTCACCGTCATCGACGAAAGCTACAACGCCAATCCGACATCGATGCGCGCGGCAATCGCGCTGCTCGCCAGCTCCATGCCGACAGGATCGGGACGGCGGATCGCCGTGCTCGGCGACATGCTCGAGATGGGCGACTATTCGCAGAAGGTCCACACCGATCTCGCCGGGCCGCTGCTTGCCGCCGGCATCGAACATGTCTGGCTCGCCGGGCCTGAGATGCTGGCGCTGAAGGAATCACTTCCCGAGAGCGTTTCGGTCGTGCATCGCGCGCAGACCGACGAACTCATCGACCACGTATTGAACTCTGTCGCGGTAGGCGACGTGCTGATGGTAAAATCGTCATTGGGCATCGGTTTCGGCAAGATTATTGCCGCGCTCCTTGACAAGTTCCCGCCATTTGCCGACACGCAACGCGAATTTTGAGCGGGTAAACAAGGGGCCCTGAATGCTGATTTGGCTAGTCGAACTGTCGGAACACCTGAAATTTCTGAACCTGTTCAGATACATTACGTTCCGCACGGGCGCCTCTCTCTTCACCTCCGCGCTGATCGTTTTCCTGTTCGGGCCGATGATCATCAATTCGCTGCGCATCCGCCAGGGCAAGGGTCAGCCGATCCGCGCCGACGGACCGCAGACGCACTTCAAGAAGGCCGGTACGCCGACCATGGGCGGCCTGATGATTCTGGCCGGCATCGTCGGCTCGTCGCTGCTGTGGGCGGATCTGTCGAACGTCTATGTCGTGGCGACGCTGCTCGTCACGCTCGGCTTCGGCGCGATCGGCTTCTATGACGATTATCTGAAGGTCAGCAAGCAGAGCCACAAGGGCTTCTCCGGCAAGGCGCGCCTCGGCATCGAATTCGTCATTGCCGGCATTGCCGTCTATTTCATGATGCGGGCATCGTTGGCTTCGGGCCCTGCGGGTTCGACCTTCGGTTCGTCGGTCGCATTCCCGTTCTTCAAGGATTTCCTGATCAACCTCGGCATCATGTTCGTGGTCTTCGGCGGCTTCGTCATCGTCGGCGCCGGCAATGCCGTTAACCTCACCGATGGTCTCGATGGCCTCGCCATCGTGCCGGTCATGATCGCGGCGGCCTCCTTCGGCGTCATCGCTTATCTGGCCGGTAACGCCGTCTTCGCGAACTACCTGCAGATCAACTTCGTGCCCGGCACCGGCGAACTCTCCGTCGTTCTCGGCGCCGTCATCGGCGCCGGCCTCGGCTTCCTGTGGTTCAACGCGCCGCCCGCCGCCATCTTCATGGGCGACACCGGTTCGCTGGCGCTCGGCGGCACGATCGGCACGGTTGCCGTCGCCACCAAGCACGAGATCGTCATGGCGATCATCGGCGGCCTGTTCGTCATGGAAACGCTGTCTGTCATCATCCAGGTCGGCTTCTTCAAGATGACCGGACGCCGCGTCTTCCTGATGGCGCCGATCCACCACCATTTCGAGAAGAAGGGCTGGACCGAAAGCCAGGTCGTGATCCGCTTCTGGATCATCGCCGTCGGCCTTGCCATGCTCGGCCTCTCGACGCTGAAGCTGCGGTAAGACGATCATGATCCCGGTCACCACGCTTTCTGGAAAAAAGGTCGCGCTCTTCGGGCTCGGCGGTTCCGGCTTTGCCACTGCGCGCGCCCTGATCCTTGGGGGCGCGGAGGTGACGGCGTGGGACGACAATCCCGATAGCGTGACCAAGGCCGCGGCCGAGGGGATCCACACCGCCGATCTCCGGACGATCGACTGGAACGCGCAGTCGCTGTTCGTGCTGTCGCCGGGCGTGCCGCTGACGCATCCGAAGCCGCACTGGACGGTCGATCTGGCGCGCGCCGCCGGCGTCGATATCGTCGGCGATGTCGAGCTCTTCGTGCGCGAGCGCCGGGCGCATGCGCCCGATGCCCCGTTCATCGCCATCACCGGCACCAACGGCAAATCGACCACCACGGCGCTGATCGCCCATATCCTGAAGTCGAGCGGCCGCGACACCCAGCTCGGCGGTAATATCGGCACCGCCGTGCTGACGCTGGAGCCGCCGAAATCAGGACGCTTCTACGTCGTCGAGTGCTCGTCCTACCAGATCGATCTCGCGCCGACGCTCAATCCGTCGGCCGGCATCCTGCTCAACCTCACGCCCGACCATCTCGACCGCCACGGCACGATGCAGCACTACGCCGACGTCAAGGAGCGGCTGGTCGCGGGCAGCGACGTCGCCATCGTCGGCGTCGACGACAGCCATTGCGAGATGATCGCCGACCGCATCGAGCGGGCAGGCGGCAAGGTCACGCGCATCTCCCGCCGCCACGCGCTCGCCGACGGCATTTATGCCGAGGGCACGAAGCTCATCCAGGCGCAGGCGGGTGCCGCACTGCCGATCGCAGATCTCGACGGTATCCCGACGCTTCGCGGAAGCCACAACGCGCAGAACGCGGCGGCTGCCGTCGCAGCCTGCCTTGCGGCCGGCGTCTCAATCGAGGATATCCGCGCGGGGCTAGCATCCTTCCCTGGGCTGAAACACCGCATGCAGCCGGTCGGCCGGCGCGGCAATGTGGTGTTCGTCAACGATTCCAAGGCGACCAACGCCGATGCGGCTGCACCGGCTCTGTCGAGCTATGATCGCATCTACTGGATCGCCGGCGGCCTGCCCAAGGCGGGCGGGATCACGACGCTTGCGCCGTTCTTCCCGCGCATCGCCAAGGCCTATCTGATCGGCGAGGCGGCCGCGGAATTCGCGGCCACGCTCGGCGAGGCGGTGCCCTACGAGATCTCGGGAACGCTGGACCAGGCGGTCGCGCATGCGGCCGAGGATGCGGCAAAGGACGAAAGCGGGCCATTGGCGGTCATGTTAGCACCGGCTTGCGCAAGCTTCGACCAATATAAGAACTTCGAAGTCAGGGGCGATGCATTTGTAAGCCATGTGGCAGCGCTCGACGGAATCACCATGCTGATCGGTTCGGCAACAGGAGAGAAGTGACATGGTAAGTCGTGCGGAACGCGGGGCATTGGCCGATTGGTTCTGGACCATCGACCGGTTCTTCCTGGCGATGTTCATCTTCCTGATGGGCATCGGCTTCATGCTGTCGTTTGCCGCGTCGCCGGCGGTGGCCGAGCGCATCGGGCTGGAGCCGTTCCACTTCGTCAAGCGCCACGCGGCCTTCATGATCCCGTCGCTGGCGGTGATGATCGGCCTGTCGTTCCTGACGCCGCGGCAGGTGCGCCGCACGGCAATCCTTCTCCTGATCGTCGCGATCGCCATGATGCTGCTCGCGCTGTTCTTTGGTGTCGAGGTCAAGGGTTCCCGCCGTTGGGTGACGCTCGCCGGCATCTCGATCCAGCCGTCGGAATTCATGAAGCCCGCCTTCGTGGTCGTCTGCGCCTGGCTGTTTGCCGAGCATGCGCGCCAGCCGGAAATCCCGGGCAATCTCTTCGCCATCATCCTCTTCGGCATGGTCGCGGCGCTTCTCGTGGCGCAGCCCGACCTTGGCCAGACCATCCTGACCACGGCTGTGTGGGGCGGAATGTTCTTCATGGCCGGCATGCCGTGGCTTTGGATCATCGTGCTTGGCGCCGGTGGCGTCGGCGGTCTCGTCAGCGCCTATTACGTCTTCCCGCACGTGGCGTTGCGTATCGACAAATTCATGACCGGCGAGGGCGACACGTTCCAGATCGACACGGCGCGCGAAGCGATCATCCGTGGCGACTGGTTCGGCCAGGGTCCGGGCGAGGGCATCGTCAAGCGCATCATTCCGGACGCGCACACCGACTTCATCTTCTCGGTCGCGGCCGAGGAGTTCGGCATCATCTTCTGCATCGCTCTGGTGCTGCTGTTTTCTGCGCTCGTCCTGCGCGGTCTGTCGCATGCCTACAAGGAGCGCAACGATTTCAACCGTTTCGCCGTCGCTGGCCTCGTGCTGCAGATCGGCATACAATCCATCATCAACGTGGGCGTCAATCTCGAGCTGCTGCCGGCGAAGGGCATGACCCTGCCGCTGATTTCCTACGGCGGTTCGTCGATGGTCGCCATCTGCGTCACGGCCGGGTTCATTCTCGCGCTGACGCGCCACAGACCGGAAAAGCGTGCGCAGGAGCGGAGCCTGTTTCGCGTCGCGCACGGCATTCCGGCGGAGTAAGACTATATGAGCAAAGGCATCGTTCTGCTTGCCGCCGGGGGAACCGGCGGCCACGTGTTTCCGGCGGAGGCCCTGGCCTACAAGCTGAAGGAACGCGGCTATTCCGTGCATCTGGTGACGGACAGCCGGGCGGAGCGCTATGCCGGCAAATTCCCGGCCGACGAGATCCATGTCGTGCCGTCGGCGACGATCGCCTCGAAGAACCCGGTCGCCGTCGCGCGTTCGCTATGGACGCTGTGGAGCGGCATGCGGGCGGCCAAGCGCCTGATCGGGCGGTTGAAGCCCGTGGTGGTCGTCGGCTTCGGCGGCTATCCGACGGTGCCGCCGCTGCTCGCCGCCGCGCGTCTCGGCGTGCCGACGATGATCCACGAGCAGAATGCGGTGATGGGCCGCGCCAACAAGGCGCTCGCCAACCGCGTCAAGGCGATCGCCGGTGGCTTCCTGCCTGAGAATGGTGGCGCTTTCCCCGAGAAGACGGTGACGACGGGCAATCCCGTGCGTCCTGCCGTCATCGAGGCGGCCAAGACGCCCTATATGCCGTCGCATGCCGGCGAGCTATTCAATCTCGTCGTCTTCGGCGGCAGTCAGGGCGCGCAGTATTTCTCCAAGGCGATGCCGACGGCAATCAGCCTGCTCGACGACGATCTGCGCGCGCGGCTCCGGATCACCCAGCAGGTTCGTCCCGAGGATATGGGCATGGTCGGCGATTGCGTCGCCAAGCTTCAGATGGGCGCCGCATCCGACATCGCGCCATTCTTCACCGACATGGCCGAACGGCTGGCCAAGGCGCATCTGGTGATCTGCCGGTCGGGTGCGTCGACTGTTTCCGAGATCTCGGTGATCGGCCGTCCGGCGATCCTGGTGCCTTATCCGCATGCGCTCGACCACGACCAGGCGGCCAATGCCGCGTCGCTCGCGGCGACCGGCGGCGCCAAGGTGATCGTGCAGGCAGAACTCTCGTCCGAGAAGATCGCGTCGATCCTGACGCACACGATGAACGACCCGGAAAAGCTGGCGCGCATGGCCGCCGCCGCCAGGCAGGCGGGTAAACCTGACGCCGCGAACTTGCTTGCCGACATGGTAGAGGCTATTGCGGCGGGACGTACAATTGCAGAGTTCAAGGGGAAAAGCGCATGAAAATGCCGAAGGCCATCGGCCTCGTCCATTTCATCGGCATCGGCGGTATCGGCATGAGCGGGATCGCCGAGGTGCTGCACAATCTCGGCCATCGCGTCCAGGGATCCGACCAGGCCGATAGCGCCAACGTCCAGCGCCTGCGCGACAAGGGCATCGAGGTTTTCGTCGGCCACAAGGCCGAGAACCTTGGCGATGCCGAGGTCGTCGTCGTTTCGACCGCGATCAAGAAGGATAATCCCGAGCTCATCGCCGCGCGCGAAAAGCTGCTGCCCGTCGTGCGTCGCGCCGAAATGCTGGCCGAGCTGATGCGCTTCCGCAATGCGATCGCCATCGGCGGCACGCACGGCAAGACGACGACCACGTCGATGGTCGCGACGCTGCTCGAAGCCGGCGGGCTTGATCCGACCGTCATCAACGGCGGTATCATCAACGCCTACGGCACCAATGCCCGCATGGGTGAGGGCGAGTGGATGGTGGTCGAGGCCGACGAATCGGACGGTACCTTCCTGAAGCTTCCGGCCGACGTCGCGGTCGTGACCAATATCGACCCCGAGCATCTCGACCATTACGGCAATTTCGACGCCGTGCGCGCCGCGTTCCGCCAGTTCGTCGAGAACGTGCCGTTCTACGGCTTCGGCGTCATGTGCCTCGACCATCCCGAAGTGCAGGCGCTGGTCGGCCGTATCGAGGACCGCAAGGTCGTGACCTATGGCGAGAACCCGCAGGCCGACGTGCGCTTCATGAACGTGCGCATTGACGGCGCGCGCTCGACCTTCGACGTCGAGATCCGCCGCCGCCGCACCGGCCAGGTCATCAAGCTCGACAATCTCGTTCTGCCGATGCCCGGCCGGCACAATGTTTCGAATGCCACCGCGGCGATCGCTGTCGCCAATCGCCTGGGCATGTCGAGCGAGGATATCGCCAAGGGGCTTGCCTCCTTCGGTGGCGTCAAGCGCCGCTTCACGCTGACCGGCGAATGGAACGGCGTGCAGATCTTCGACGATTACGGCCATCACCCGGTCGAGATCAAGGCCGTGCTGAAGGCGGCGCGCGAGGCGTGCAAGGGCCGCGTCATCGCCGTGCACCAGCCGCACCGCTATTCGCGCCTGGCGAGCCTGTTTGCGGAATTCGCGGCCTGCTTCAACGATGCGGACAGCATTTTCCTGGCGCCGGTCTATGCCGCAGGCGAAGAGCCGATCGAGGGCGCCAACGCTGAAGCGCTTGTTTCGCTGATCAAATCGGGCGGGCATCGCGATGCGCGCTTCCTCGCCTCTCCCGAGTTGTTGCCTGAAATGGTCGCAGAGATTGCAAAGCCAGGCGATTTCGTGGTTCTGTTGGGGGCTGGGAGTATCACTTATTGGGCGGCAGCACTGCCCAAGCAACTGGAAGGCCTTTCGGGTAGATCCGCATGAAACAGGTGAATGGGCAAAAGCTTCTTGCGTCGCTGGGCGACGGTGTAAAGGACATCCGCGGGAGGATTACACCGGATGCGCCGATGGACCGCGTCACCTGGTTCCATGCCGGTGGCCTCGCGGAACTGATGTTCCAGCCACACGACGAGGAAGACCTGGTCGCGTTCCTGAAGATCCTGCCCGAGGAAGTGCCGATGACCGTCGTCGGCGTCGGCTCGAACATCCTGGTTCGCGATGGCGGCATTCCTGGCGTGGTTCTGCGTCTTTCGGCCAAGGGCTTCGGCTCGGTTGAACTCGCGGGCGAAAACCGCGTGCGAGCCGGCGCCATCTGCCCGGACAAGCATGTCGCGGCCATGGCGATGGACAACGGTATCGGCGGTTTCCACTTCTACTACGGCATTCCCGGCAGCATCGGTGGGGCCGCGCGCATGAACGCAGGCGCCAATGGCGGCGAGACGCGTGATCGCGTCGTCGAGGTCACGGCGATCGACCGCAAGGGCAACAAGCACGTGCTGTCGAATGCCGACATGGGCTATGAGTATCGCCATTCGTCGGCCGCCAGCGACCTGATCTTCACATCGGTTCTGTTCGAGGGCTATTCCGAGGACCGCGCCAAGATCCGTGCCGACATGGATGCCGTGCGCAGCCATCGCGAGACGGTGCAGCCAATCCGCGAGAAGACCGGCGGTTCGACCTTCAAGAACCCCGAAGGTCATTCCGCGTGGAAGCTGATCGACGAAGCGGGATGCCGCGGTCTCGTCATCGGCGGCGCGCAGATGTCGTCCCTGCATTGTAACTTCATGATCAACAACGGCCAGGCCACCGGCTACGACCTCGAATATCTCGGCGAGCAGGTTCGCCGCGAAGTGTTCGAGAATTCCGGCATCAAGCTGGAATGGGAGATCAAGCGCCTGGGCCTGTTCATGCCCGGCCGCGAAGTGCGTCCGTTCCAGGGCGTGACGAGCGAGTAAGCTACATGCCTGTCGGTGCCGCAAGCTGCGGCACCGCGATGTGCCTTAGCCGAAACGTTTGGTGAAGGCGGTGGTGAAGGTCACCCCGCCGAGATCGTCGCGGGCATCGCCGATCGCCACATCCATGACATTCCCCTTGATGCGCACGAGGCTGAAGCCGCCCATGAAGGCGGCGCGCGCCTTGAAGACGTCGATGCCGCCGGCCTGATAGGCCATGCGCGTGTCGTGCTCGTGGCTGTGGAAAATGCCGATTACGTTGTAACCTTCAAGGGTTGCAAGCAGTTGCTGACGTTCTGATTCACCCCACCAGTGCGGCGCGCCGCTGCCCTCAACGGTGAAGGTGCTCTTTTCCGGGTCCCAGCGTTCGAGCGAGAACTTGTCCCATCCATAGTGCTGGAAGATCACGACCGGGCGCCCGTCGGCGGCATAGGCTGCGAGGTCGCGCTTCATCCAGTCGAGGCTGTTGGCGGTGCCCTTGGTGTTGTCGCCGCCATAACGCTGCGCCTGGATGAGGTGCAGCCCGCCCCAGTTCCAGGAGTAATTGTCGGAGGCCTCGTCGTAATTGTCGACGGGCACGACCGGCTTGAAGAAGACGCTCGGCTTGTGGTTCAGCTGCACATAGTCGCGCAACTCGTCGCGGTACCAGTCGACCTGCGGGGGATGGCCGTCCTGGTCGAGATCGTGATTGCCGAGGCCGACATAAACGGGGAAGTGGATGTGGTCGGCGCCCGGCCCCTGCTGATAGCGGTGCGAGAACTGCAGCAACTGCGAGCCCTCCGCGAACTCCGCCATCTGACCGCCGCCGTCATCGGTGACGTCGCCGCAGACGATGACGCCCTGCGGCTTGGCGATCCGCTGGCCAGCGAGAGCAAAGCCGGTCGGCTTTCCCGATATCGCTTCCGGCCAGGTCTGGTGGTGGATGTTGTTGAGCGCCCTGATGTGGCGCAGCAGGTTGGCGTCGGTCTTGCCCTCTGCCTCGCAATTCGGGCTGAGGCCATCGCCGATGCGGCAGGCGTGGATGTCGTTGATGACGAGGAAGGTGACGTCGGTATCGGGGACGTCGGCAGCGCGGGCGAGGGGCGGGAGAGATAGCGACAGGCCGGCGCCCAGGCCATGCGTCAGCAGCGATCGTCGTGTCAGCATTCGTCTCTCCCCAACCTTTGATCGCATCGAAAATAGAGGCAGGGCGTTAACAGACAACAACGAAAAAGGCCGCGGCGGTTTCCCGTCGCGGCCTCGAATTTGCGATCAGCGCTTCGATCAGACTTCGTCGCGGCCGGAAGCCAGGATGCAGATCAGCGTGATGACGGCCGAGAGGCCGAGATAGTAGCCGACGTAGAGCATGCCGTAGTTCGCCTGCAGCCAGGTGGCGATATAGGGCGCGAGCGATGCGCCGAAGATGCCTGCGAGGTTGAAGGTGATCGACGAGCCGGTGTAGCGCACGGCGGTCGGGAAGGGGGCTGCGAGCGCCGTGCCGATCAGGCCGTAGGTCATGCCCATCAGCGCCATGGCGACGATCGCGAAGACCAGAATGCTGCCTTCGCCGCCAGCCATCAGGCCGGGGAGCAGGAAGGAGAACAGGCCGATCAGGACGGTCGTCAGGATCAGCATTTCGCGGCGGCCGAAGCGCTCGGCGAGCTTGCCGATGATGGGGATGAAGATGCCGAAGGAGATCGAGCCGACGATCTGGATCTCGAGTGCGTCGAGGAACGGGATCTTCAGGACCTTGACGTTGTAGGAGAGCAGGTAGGCGGAGCCGATGTAGAACAGCACGAAGGTGGCGAGCGCCACGAAGGTGCCGAGGAACAGGCTGCGCTTATGCTTGCGGAAGACTTCGGCAACGGGAACGGCAACGCGCTCCTGCTTGTCGATGGCCTTCTGGAAGTCAGGCGTTTCGGTGATCGAGAGACGGACCCACAGGCCGATGACGATCAGGACGATCGAGGCGATGAAGGGAACGCGCCAGCCCCAGGCCAGCAGCTGTTCCTGCGGCATGAACTGCAGCAGCACCCAGAAGATGCCAGACGACAGGAAGAGGCCGAGCGGTGCGCCGAGCTGCGGGAACATGCCGTACCAGCTGCGCTTGCCCTCTGGTGCGTTTTCGGTTGCCAGCAGCACCGCGCCACCCCATTCGCCGCCGAGGCCGAAGCCCTGGCCGAAACGGCAAAGCGCGAGAAGCAGAGGTGCTAGAACGCCGATCGATTCATAAGAGGGCAGCAGGCCGATGATGACGGTGGAGATACCCATCGTCAGCAGGGCCGCGACCAGCGTCGTCTTGCGGCCGATCCTGTCGCCGAAGTGGCCGAAGACCACGGCGCCAAGCGGGCGTGCGAAGAAGGCGATGGAGAAGGTCGCGAAGGAGGCGAGCAGCGCGGTCGTCGGATCGCTGTTCGGGAAGAACAGCGTCGGGAAGACCAGCACGGCGGCCGTCGCGTATACGTAGAAGTCGAAGAATTCGATGGTGGTGCCGACGACGCTTGCGATCAGAACGCGTGCCGGCGAGTTGAGCGGTGCACTGTTCGATGAAGCTGATGTCGGCGATACTCTTGATATCGCGTCTGACATTTTCATTCCAATCGGGATTTCGGTTGTATGCCCCTGGGAGGCTAGGGGCTCATAACGCAATTTTAATTCGGCGCAAACGTTAATCGCGCAATAAACCGACAAAAACTAGGGTACTTGCTTTTTCAGCCGGAAAGTAGGGCGCTCAACCGCGTCGCAATCCGTATTTCCAGCGGTTGCAGGCGCGGTGAGAAGTCAGATTTGCGTCCGCGCAAATCTGGCAGCGGCCGGTGGTCGGAGCCTGCTTGGCGCTGTTGTTTAAACTTTTTGTTTCGCTTTGACATATCGGCCGTAGCGCTTGGCGCTGCGGGGTTTTCGCGTTTCGTCGGCTGCGCCCGACTGTCGCAATTCATGCCACTGCAGCCAGGAAGTTAACAGAAGTAAACGCTTCGTTAACCATAATGACGTTCTAATACACGTGCGCCAGGCGAGCCAGATTCGGAAGAAAGCCAGCCTGGTGCAAGCCTTGGAATGCAAAGTACGGATTATTTTGGGGGTATCTATGAGTCGCAAGCATGTCGCTGTCCTTATGGGCGGATTTTCCTCGGAGAGGCCTGTCAGCCTTTCGTCCGGGGCGGCGTGCGCGGATGCTCTCGAGGCTGAAGGCTTCCAGGTGACCCGTATCGATATCGATCGTGACGTCTCCGCCAAGCTGTCCGCTCTCCGTCCCGATGTGGCGTTCAACGCCCTGCATGGGCCGTTCGGCGAGGATGGGCTGATCCAGGGTATCCTCGAATATCTCGAAATTCCCTACACTCACTCCGGCGTTCTGGCCTCGGCACTTGCCATGGACAAGAGCAAGGCAAAGGGTGTTGCGGCCGCCGCCGGCATTCCTGTCGCGCAGTCGCAGGTGATCAACCGCTTCGCTTTTCCTGCCGAACATCCGATGAAGCCACCTTATGTGGTGAAGCCGGTGCGCGAGGGTTCGAGCTTCGGTGTTGTCATCGTCCAGGAGGATCAGTCGCGTCCGCCGCAGATCATCGGCTCGGCCGAATGGCGGTATGGCGAGGAGGTTCTCGTCGAGCGTTACGTGCATGGTCGCGAGCTCACCTGTGGCGTCATGGGTGATCAGGTGCTTGGTGTGACCGAGATCGTTCCGCAGGGTCACAGCTTCTACGACTATGATTCCAAGTATGTGGCCGGTGGTTCGAAACACGTCATTCCGGCGAAAATTTCACCGAATATTTACCAAAAAATACAATCATTGTCCCTAAGGGCGCATCAAGCAATTGGTTGCCGTGGAGTGAGTCGGTCGGATTTTCGGTATGACGATCGCTTCTCCGAAGACGGCGAAATCATCTGGCTGGAGATCAATACTCAGCCAGGCATGACTCCAACCTCGCTTGTGCCCGAAATGGCCGGTCATGCCGGCTACTCGTTTGGTGAATTTCTTCGTTGGATGGTGGAGGACGCTTCTTGTTCTCGGTAACGGTCAAAAGGATTGGGCGCCCAAGCCATCAAGCCGAGCCTTCCTATGCTGAAGGCGATGGGCGCATCGTGCTGCCGCGGCCTCTGCGTCGCGTCGTCCGCTTCCTTGTCAGCCTCGGTAGCGGCCGCATCTATATTCCTGCCCATACGGGCACTGTGTCGGCGCTGGCGTTCTTCGCCGCGACGGGTTTCTACGGCATGTCTCTGGGTGGTCACACGGAAGTTGTCGCCCAGGCGACGACGGCTGCCGCCGGCTTTGCCGTCGAGGACGTGAAGGTATCCGGCAACTCCGAGACCTCCGAAATCGATATCCTCCAGCTGATCGGTCTCGACGGCACGACTTCGCTCGTGGCGCTCGATGTGGATGCGGCGCGTCAGAAGATCGCGAAGCTTCCCTGGGTCGAGAGCGTCGAGGTTCGCAAGGTTTATCCGAAGACGATCGAGGTGAAGCTCAAGGAGCGCGAAGCCTACGCGATCTGGCAGCATGGCGCCGAGCTCTCGCTGGTCGAGAAGGGCGGGGCGGTCATCGCGCCGCTTCGCGACAATAAGTTTTCGCAGCTTCCGCTGGTCGTTGGTCGCGGCGCCGAAGTGGCTGCCGCTTCGCTCGCGGACGAATTCTCCAAGTGGCCGGATATCAAGGCGCGCGTGAAGGCCTATGTCTGGGTCTCCGGCCGTCGTTGGGACCTGCACATGGATAACGGCGTCGTCGTCAAGCTGCCGGAAGACGATGTCGATCAGGCGCTGGCGCGCCTTTCGAAATTCAACGGCGAGCAGGCGCTTCTCGATCGCGATATCGCGGCCGTCGATCTTCGCCTCTCCGACCGTATGGCCATCCAACTGACGCCTGAAGCCATGGAGCGCCGTCAGCTTGTTCTCGATCAGCGCACCAAGGATTTGAAGAAGGCGGGGCAGAATATATGAGCTTGTTCGGTTCGTCCCATTTTGGATTGCCGCGCCTGAAGCCGCTTTCGTCCAAGCGGTCGCACGTCGTTTCCGTGCTCGACATCGGTTCGACGAAAGTCGTCTGCATGATCGGCCGGCTGACGCCGCGCGAGGAGAGCCAGATCCTCCCCGGTCGCACGCATAACATCGAAATCATCGGCATCGGCCATCAGCGTTCGCGCGGTATCAAGACCGGCGCGATCTCGGATCTCGATGCGCTGGAAAGCGTCATCCGCCTCGCGGTCGATGCCGCCGAGCGCATGGCGGGCCTCACCGTCGAGAGCCTGATCGTCAACCTGACGGCCGGACGCCTCACCAGCGACATCTACACCGCCACCATCGATCTCGGCGGCCAGGAAGTCGAGCTGAACGATCTGAAGAAGGTTTTGGCGGCAGCCTGCCAGCAGTCGCTGCGCCAGGATCGCGCCGTGCTGCACTCGCTGGCCACCGGTTTCTCGCTCGATGGTGAGCGCGGCATTCGCGATCCACTGTCCATGTACGGTGACGTTCTGGGCGTCGACATGCATGTCGTGACCGCCGAGCGCACGGCTCTGAAGAACCTCGAGCTCAGCGTCAACCGCGCGCATCTGTCGGTCGAGGGTATCGTTGCGACGCCTTACGCCTCCGGTCTTGCCGCTCTCGTTGACGACGAAGTCGAACTCGGATGTGCTGCCATCGACATGGGCGGCGGCACGACGACGATCTCGGTCTTTGCCGAAGGCAAGCTGGTGCACACGGATGCCGTCGGTCTCGGCGGTCATCACGTCACTACCGATCTGGCCCGTGGCCTTTCGACCCGCATCGAGGACGCCGAGCGTCTGAAGGTGGTTCATGCCTCGGCCATGGGGAACTCTTCCGATGAGCGCGAGCTGATCTCGATCCCGCCGATCGGCGAGGACGACCGCGATCTGCCGACGCAGGTGCCGCGCGCACTGGTGTCGCGGATCGTCAGCGCCCGCATCGAGGAGACGATGGAACTCATTCGCGACCGCATTCAGCGCTCGGGCTTCAGCCCGATCGTCGGCAAGCGCGTCGTGCTGACAGGCGGCGCAAGCCAGCTGACCGGCCTTGCCGACGTTGCCCGCAAGATTCTTGCCCGCAACGTCCGTATCGGCCGCCCGATGGGCGTCTCGGGTCTCCCGACCGCTGCCAAGGGTCCGGCCTTTTCGACGGCGGTCGGCCTGATGATCTATCCGCAAGTCGCGGACCAGGAAACACATGCGTCACAGAGCGGTCTGCTCATGTCGCTTGGCGGAAATAGCAGCCGCTTCGCCCGGATGGGCCAGTGGCTGAAGGAAAGCTTCTAGAAATTGAGTGAATTGGCCGGCGTGGCGATGCGGCCATAAAGAGAAGGAACGGGTACCATGACTATCAAGCTGCATACGCCAGATATCACTGAGCTGAAGCCGCGCATCACCGTGTTCGGCGTCGGCGGTGGCGGTGGCAACGCTGTCAACAACATGATCTCCGCTGGTCTCCAGGGCGTCGACTTCGTCGTTGCCAACACGGATGCCCAGGCACTGACGATGACCAAGGCAGAGCGCATCATCCAGCTCGGCGCCAGCGTCACCGAAGGTCTCGGCGCGGGTTCGCAGCCGGAAGTCGGCCGTGCAGCTGCTGAAGAATGCATCGACGAAATCGTCGATCACCTGAACGGCACCCACATGTGCTTCGTCACCGCCGGCATGGGCGGCGGCACCGGCACCGGTGCGGCTCCCGTCGTTGCCCAGGCTGCCCGCAACAAGGGCATCCTGACGGTTGGCGTCGTGACCAAGCCGTTCCACTTCGAAGGCGGCCGCCGCATGCGTCTGGCCGAAGCGGGCATCCAGGAACTGCAGAAGTCGGTCGACACGCTGATCGTCATTCCGAACCAGAACCTGTTCCGTATCGCAAACGACAAGACCACCTTCGCCGACGCATTCGCGATGGCCGACCAGGTTCTCTACTCGGGCGTTGCCTGCATCACCGACCTGATGGTGAAGGAAGGTCTCATCAACCTCGACTTCGCCGACGTCCGTTCGGTCATGCGCGAAATGGGTCGCGCGATGATGGGTACCGGCGAGGCTTCCGGCCAGGGCCGCGCGATGCAGGCTGCGGAAGCCGCGATCGCAAACCCGCTGCTCGACGAAACCTCGATGAAGGGCGCACAGGGCCTGCTGATCTCCATCACCGGTGGTCGCGACCTCACCCTCTTCGAAGTCGACGAAGCTGCTACCCGTATCCGCGAAGAAGTCGATCCGGATGCGAACATCATCCTCGGCGCGACCTTCGACGAATCGCTTGAAGGCATCATCCGCGTTTCCGTCGTTGCCACCGGCATCGACCGCGCGATGAACCAGGACGCCGGCAAGACCTTCCAGCCGGTTCAGAAGCCGATTATCCGTCCTTCGGCGGCCGTTGCTCCGGCTCCGGCCGCAGTCCAGCCTGCCCCTGTCATGCAGCAGGCACCGAAGGCCGACCAGATCGCCCAGACCATCCGCATGGCCGAAGCCGAAATGGAACGCGAACTCGACATCCACGCTCCGCGTGCGGCTGCCCCGGTTCACCAGCAGCCTGCTCCGCAGGAAACCTTCCGCCCGGCGAGCAAGATCTTCGCAGCTCCGGAAGCCGCACCGGTCATCCGTCCGGCTCCGGTCCAGCAGCAGGCACCCGTGATGCAGCAGCCGGCTCCGCAGCCTGTGATGCATCAGCCGGCGCCGGTCATGCAGCAGCCTGCTCCTGTCATGCAGCAGCAGCCGGTCCGCATGCCGAAGGTCGAGGACTTCCCGCCGGTCGTTCAGGCCGAGATCGATCATCGTTCGCAGCCGGCACCTGTGTCGCATGCGCATGAAGAGCGCGGTCCGATGGGCCTCCTGAAGCGCATCACCAACTCGCTTGGTCGCCGCGAAGAGGAAGTCGCGCCTGAGATGACGTCGGCTCCGGCAGCGTCCTCGCAGCAGCGCCGCCCGCTGTCTCCGGAAGCGAGCCTCTATGCTCCGCGTCGCGGAAACCTGGATGATCAGGGCCGTGCCGTACCGCAGGCCCGCATGATGCAGGAAGACGATCAGCTCGAAATTCCGGCCTTCCTTCGCCGCCAGTCGAACTGATAAAGACACGCAGAATCGCCACGCAACAGCCCGGGAGTTCGCTCCCGGGCATTGTTGTATCAGGCACTCCGATTTGCGCCTGATTGCCTTGTGATTTCAAATGCATGCTTTCGTAACAATGCGAAAGAAACAGTGATTTGGATTGCAGCGCGGGCACACGTATGTATGGGCTGACAAACCGTCTACGTGCGCCTTGACGCAGCACTGCGATGGAGAGAATAAGCCTTGGCGGATGAGTTTCGGCATACGGGTCGTAGCGGATCGCCAGGGATAATAAAGGCAAGATTAATGGTTATTGGCATGTTGGGTTTTCAAACGACGGTATCGCGTCCGGTCACTCTTTCGGGGATCGGCGTTCATTCGGGTGCCGACGTTTCGATCACCTTCAACCCCACTGAAGCCGACACTGGTGTCGTATTCAATCGCATGCATGACAACGGCGAAGTCACCGAGCTTCGCGCTGTTTCCTCGCAGGTCGGCAATACCGATCTGTGCACTGTTCTCGGCTTTTCTCCGGCGCGCTCCGTCGCGACGGTCGAACATGTGATGGCCGCCGTCTACGCGCTTGGCCTCGACAACGTCGTCATCGAAGTCGACGGCGCCGAAATGCCGATCATGGACGGTAGCTCGATGCCGTTCATCGACGCCATCGAACAGGTGGGTCTGGTATCGCTCGGCGTCAAGCGTCGCTACATCCGCATCACCAAGCCGGTTCGTATCGAGCATGGTGGCTCCTGGAGCGAGTTTCGCCCCTATGACGGCATGCGCTTCGAAGTCGAGATCGATTTCGACACGCCGCTGATCGGCCGCCAGAAGTGGGAAGGCGACATGACCGCCGCCACCTTCAAGTCGGAACTGTCGCGCGCCCGCACCTTCGGCTTCATGCGTGACGTCGAACGTCTCTGGGCCTCGGGCCACGCGCTCGGTTCGTCGCTGGAAAACTCGGTCGTCATCTCCGACGATCACACCGTCATCAACGTCGAAGGCCTGCGCTACGCCAAGGACGAATTCGTGCGTCACAAGACGCTTGATGCCGTCGGCGACCTGTCGCTTGCCGGCGCTCCCTTCATCGGCTGCTACCGCTCCTATCGCGGCGGCCACAAGATGAACGCCAACGCGCTGAAGGCGCTGCTCAGCGATCCGACCGCCTATGAAGTGGTCGAGACCTCGGCACCACGCCAGCGTGTTGCCCCGCGCGATTTCATCCGCGTCAACGCTCCTGAATTTGCTCCCTGGTCGGCTTGACCTCCGTCGCATTCTTTAGGCCAGGGCCGCCTCCTTCGGGAGGCGGTTTCTTTATGTGCAACAGCCAGGTGTGATTCCCGATAGACCTTTCGCGGCAGATATTTAGCTGGGCATAATCGAGAATTATCCGGACAAAACAGACGATTATCGGCGGGGCCGCCACAAAAATGCGTTAATGCATCATCAATGCGTTGCTCTGGCCATGCATTTGTGGCTAGAAACGCCAGCGAGGCGTGGCTGCCGTTGAGGGATGGCGGCTCTTGGGATGTTCCGATGGGTTATGCAGGGTCTGAAAGTATGATGAAGACAGCGCGTGCTTTGTTCGCATCGCTCCTGGTGCTGAGCGCAGGTGCCTTGATTTCCGGATGCCAATCGGACCCCGATATCGATATTACCAAGCTCGGCCTGCAGAGCGATCCGCCTGATGTTCTCTACAATCAGGGTCTGGCCAACATGAAGGCCGGCAACATGGCGGAAGCCGCGCGCAAGTTCGATTCGATCGACCGCGAAAATCCGTTCTCGGAATGGGCCCGCAAGGGTCTGGTGATGAGCACCTTCGTGAAGTACCGCCAGGGCCGCCTCGACGAAGCGCTGGCCTCGGGCAACCGCTACATGGCGCAGTATCCGAAGTCCAAGGATGCCGCCTATGTGCAGTACCTGATCGGTCTCACCTATTCCAAGCAGATCGTCGACGTGACGCAGGACCAGCGCGCTGCGTCCAGAACCGTCGAGGCGATGCAGGCCGTGATCGACAACTATCCAGATTCCGAATATGTCGACGACGCGCAGGCGAAGATCCGCTTTGCCCGCGACCAGCTCGCCGGCAAGGAAATGCAGATCGGCCGCTACTACATGGAGCGCAAGGAATACCTTGCCGCCATCTCGCGCTTCCGTATCGTCGTCGAGAAGTATCCGAACACGAACCAGGTTGAAGAGGCGCTCGCGCGTCTGGTCGAGGCCTATTACGCGATGGGTATCGTCGAGGAAGCTCAGACGGCAGCCGCCGTTCTCGGCCACAACTACCCCGACAGCCAGTGGTACGCGGATTCCTACAAGCTGCTGAAGAGCAACGGCGCAGAGCCGCGTGAGAATCAGGGCTCGTGGATTTCGCAGGCCGGCAAGAAACTCCTCGGTACTTAAAGCCGATGCTGATCCAGCTTTCGATCCGCGATATCGTCCTGATCGAGCGGCTGGATCTTGCCTTCGAGGCGGGTCTCTCCGTTCTGACGGGGGAGACCGGCGCCGGCAAATCCATCCTGCTCGACAGCCTGTCGCTCGCCCTTGGCGGGCGCGGCGATGGCGGTCTGGTCCGCCACGGCGAGGACAAGGGGCAGGTGACGGCCGTCTTCGACGTCGGCCCCGACCACCGGGCTCGCGTGCTGTTGCGCGACAACGGCATCGACGATGACGGCGACCTGATCTTCCGCCGCGTGCAGAGCGCCGATGGCCGCACCAAGGCCTATGTCAACGACCAGCCGCTCAGCGTGCAGCTGATGCGCCAGGCCGGCCAGATGCTGGTCGAGATCCACGGACAGCACGATGACCGCGCGCTGGTCGATACCCACGCCCACCGCATCCTGCTCGACGCCTTCGCCGGCATCGCCGACGAGGTGGCCGGCGTCTCGCAGCTCTACCGCGTCTGGCGCGATACGGAGCGGACGCTGAAGAAACACCGCGAGAAGGTCGAGGCGGCTGCCCGCGAGGCGGACTACATCCGCTCTTCCGTCGAAGAGCTCGACAAGCTGGCACCGCAGGACGGCGAAGAGGACGAGCTCGCCGAACGCCGCCAGAAGATGATGAAGGCCGAGCGGATCGCCGGCGATATCGCCGAGGCCTCCGAATTCCTCAACGGCAATGCCTCGCCCGTGCCCCATATCGCCTCGCTGGTGCGCCGGCTGGAGCGCAAGAGCCATGAGGCGCCGGGCCTGCTTGAGGACACCGTGGCGCTGCTTGATGCAGCACTCGACCAGCTGTCCAACGCGCAGATGGAAGTCGAAGCCGCACTGCGCAAGACGGAATACGATCCCAAGGAACTCGAGCGCGTCGAGGAGCGGCTTTTCGCGCTGCGCGGCGCCTCGCGCAAATATTCGGTGCCGGTCACCGAACTGCCGGCGCTGGCGATCCGCATGAGCAACGATCTGGCTGATCTTGATGCCGGCGAGGAAAAGCTTGCCAAGCTCGAGGCCGAGGTCGGCGTCGCGAAAGTCGCCTATGAGGCTGCCGCGCAGGTGGTCTCGGCCAAGCGTCACCAGGCCGGCGAGGCGCTTGCCGGAGCCGTCATGGCGGAACTTCCGGCGCTGAAGCTCGAGCGCGCCCGCTTCATGGTGGAGATCGCTTCCAATCCCGAGGACGCCGCGGCCGAGGGCATCGACGTCGTCGAATTCCACGTCCAGACCAACCCGGGCACACGTCCCGGCTCGATCATGAAGGTCGCATCCGGCGGCGAGCTCTCGCGCTTTCTGCTGGCGCTCAAGGTGGCGCTTGCCGATCGCGGCTCGGCGCCGACGCTTGTTTTCGACGAAATCGACACGGGCGTCGGTGGTGCTGTCGCCGATGCGATCGGTCAGCGGCTGAAGCGGTTGTCGGCCAAGGTGCAGGTGCTGTCAGTCACCCACGCGCCGCAGGTGGCGGCACGGGCCGCGACGCATCTCTTGATCTCCAAGGGACCGGCTTCCGAGGGCTCCGAAAAGATCGCCACCCGCGTGGCGACGATGGAGCCGCACGACCGCACCGAAGAGATCGCCCGCATGCTGGCCGGCGCTTCGGTGACCGAAGAGGCGAGGGCGGCCGCCAAGCGGTTGTTGACGGCGGGCGAGTAGTCGTCGACCACCACGCCGACGTAGCGATCAACAAGATGGCAGCGGCAATGGCGATCGGTCCAGTCAATCATCGGACCGATCTGTAACCAGTTGCTGACAACCATAAAGCGGCGCTTTTTCCCGGGTGAAAATTGCTCTAGAAAACGACTCCTCACAGGAGCTCCGTCATGTCCGCCGCCAATCAAACGCCCGTCGAAACCCTGAGCGAAGAACAGGCCGCCGCAGAGCTTGCCTTTCTGGCAGCCGAGATCGCCAGCAATGACGAGCTCTATCATGGCAAGGACCAGCCGGCGATTTCGGATGCCGAGTACGATGCGCTGAAGCGGCGCAACGATGCGATCGAGCAGCGCTTTCCCGAACTCATCCGCGATGACAGTCCCTCGCGCCGTGTCGGCGCGGCCCCGCTGCCGACTTTCGCGCCGATCACTCATTCGCGGCCGATGCTATCGCTCGACAACACGTTTTCCGACGAGGACGTGCAGGATTTCATCGGCTCGGTCTACCGCTTCCTCGGGCAGCTCCCCGACGGCTCCATCGCGTTTACCGCCGAGCCGAAGATCGACGGCCTTTCGATGTCGATCCGCTACGAGAACCGCAAGCTGGTGAGTGCCGCAACCCGCGGCGACGGCACGACGGGCGAGAACGTCACGGCGAACGTGAAGACCATCAAGCAGATCCCGAACACGTTGCCTGCGGATGCGCCCGATATCGTCGAGGTGCGCGGCGAGGTCTATATGGCCAAGAGCGACTTCCTTGCGCTCAACGCGCAGATGGAGGCCGAGGGCAAGCAGACATACGTCAACCCGCGCAACACGGCGGCGGGATCGCTGCGCCAGCTCGATGCCAAGGTGACGGAGAGCCGCAAGCTGCGCTTTTTCGCCTATGCCTGGGGCGAGATCTCCGAAATGCCCTCGGATACGCAGATGGGCATGGTCGAGACCTTCGGCAAATGGGGTTTTCCCATCAATCCGCTGATGAAGCGGCTGTCCTCGGTCGAGGATATTCTCGGCCATTACCGCGAGATCGGCCTTCAGCGGCCGGATCTCGACTACGATATCGACGGCGTCGTCTACAAGGTCGACCGGCTCGACCTGCAGCAGCGCCTCGGCTTCCGCTCGCGCAGCCCGCGCTGGGCGACCGCCCACAAGTTCCCGGCCGAGCAGGCGTTCACGACCGTCGAAAACATCGACATCCAGGTCGGTCGCACCGGCGCGCTGACGCCGGTCGCGCGACTGACGCCTGTCACCGTCGGCGGCGTCGTCGTCACCAATGCGACGCTGCACAACGAGGATTACATCAAGGGCATCGGCAATTCCGGCGAGCGCATCCGCGAGGATGATCACGATATCCGCATCGGCGACACCGTCATCGTGCAGCGGGCGGGTGATGTCATTCCGCAGGTGCTCGACGTGGTGATGGAGAAGCGGCCGGCGGGGGCGGAGGCCTATGTGTTTCCGAAAACGTGTCCGGTGTGCGGATCGCATGCTGTACGCGAGCGCAACGAGAAGACCGGCAAGCTCGATTCCGTCACACGCTGCACCGGCGGCTTCGTCTGCCGCGCGCAGGCGACCGAGCACCTGAAGCATTTCGTCTCGCGCAACGCCTTCGACATCGAGGGCTTTGGCACCAAGCAGGTCGATTTCTTCTTCGAGAGCGAGGACGAGGCGCTGAAGATCCGCACTGCGCCCGATATCTTCACGCTGAAGAAGCGGCAGGAAGCATCGACGCTGACCAAGCTCGAGAATATCGACGGCTTCGGCAAGGTGAGCGTCAAGAAGCTGTTCGACGCCATCGACGAGCGCCGCTCGATCGCGCTCAACCGCTTCATCTACGCGCTCGGCATCCGCCATGTCGGCGAGACCACCGCCAAGCTGCTCGCCCGCCACTACGGCACCTACGAGGCCTTCGAGACCGCGATGAAAGAGGCGTCGTCACTGGCCGGTGACGCCTGGCAGGACCTGAACAATGTCGAGGGTATCGGCGAGATCGTCGCCCGCGCCATCGTCGAGTTCTACAAGGAGCCGCGCAATCTCGATGTCGTCGGCCGCCTGCTGGACGAGGTGACGCCGGAGGCCGCCGAGCAGATCGCCGCTTCCGACAGCCCCGTCGCCGGCAAGACCGTCGTCTTCACCGGTAGCCTTGAGAAATTCACCCGCGACGAGGCCAAGGCGCGCGCCGAAAGCCTCGGCGCCAAGGTCGCCGGCTCGGTCTCGAAGAAGACCGACATCCTGGTCGCCGGCCCCGGCGCCGGATCGAAGCTCGACAAGGCGAAGGAACTCGGCGTCCAGACGATGGACGAGGATGAGTGGCTGGCTTTGATCGGCGGGTGAGGTTTCAGGTCGGTGATCGGTTGATTGCCGACCACCGTACTCTCATCGCAACCGCCCCATGGCATAGGCGTCGACGTATTCGCCGGCGCGGTATCCGAAGGATTTCAGCAGCCCTTCCTGCTCGAAGCCGAATTTTCGGTAGAGCGCGATGGCGGGTTCGTTGTCGGTGTAGACGGTGAGCTCAAGGCGCTTGATGTCGAGCCAGTCATCCGCCGCTTCGACCATCGCCGCCAGCAGTCTTCTGCCAAAACCGCGACCAACAAAGTCATCGTGCACGCCCATGCCGATGCTCGCGACGTGCTGGCGGCGTCCGGAAAAACGGTTAAGTCCCCCATTGGCGACGATCTTGTCGTCGAGCGTCACGACGAGGTTCAGCGCGCCGGGCGAGGGGTTCTCCGCATACTTGCGGACCTCGGTCACCGATGGATAGGGCAGACGCAGCGTGCCGGCGCGAAAACCGGGAAGGTTCGTCAACTCGGCGATGGCCTCGGCGTCTGATGAAAGCAGGGCGCGCACGCGGATGTCTCCAGCCGGTGATGCTTTATTAGGCTGCGGATTTTCAGGGTCTCTCGGCATTCTGGCTCTCCTTTGTCGATACGAGGAGAGCCGGTTCCCAAAACCCTGCTCGCCTCGGCAGGGTTCTCGGGATGATCGCTATGCATTCAACACAGCACAGCACCCGCGCACCCTTGGTGGGCCGTGGTGATATGAAGGGTCATCATGGTTGCGTTGGCGATCATGGCGCGAGGTTGCGATATGTGGCCATATTTGTCAACTCATCCGGGTATTTGCCTCGTTGGGTCTCGCGAAGAGGCTGGTGGGTTTGGAATGTTGACCTGTTCCCGTATTGGGAATATCGTCTTCATGTGCAGGTGATCACCAAATCCACGCTTCGTACATTTTGGGAGCGCCACCCGCAGGCGAGAATACCCCTGGGCGTGTGGCACGCGACCGTCGTCAAGGCGCAGTGGTCGGGGCCCGCCGATGTCAAGAGGATGTTCGGAGCCAATGTCGACTTCGTCGGCGATAACAGGGTGATCTTCGATATCGGTGGCAACAAGTATCGGCTGATTGTCCATGTTGCCTATAGCCACAAGCGGGTGCTGGTGAAATTCGTTGGCACGCACGCCGAGTACGACAGGATCGATCCGGAGACGATACGATGAGCGCTATCCGACCCATCAGAAACGAGGCGGACCTTGCCTGGGCAACGGCCGAGATCGGACCTTATTTCGACAATCCGCCCCCTGCTGGAACACCGGAAGCGGATCGTTTCGATATTCTGGCTGATCTCATCGAGGCCTATGAAAGCCGGAATTTTCCGGTGCTGGATCTTCCGCCGATCGATTTTCTCCAGGCGTTCATGGAGATGACGGGACGGGATCAGGCTGATCTCGCGGATGTTCTCGGCTCTCGCTCACGGGCGTCGGAAATCCTCAATCGCAAGCGGGCGCTGACCGTCGAGATGATCTTCAAGCTCAACCAGGCTTGGGGCGTGCCGTCGGAGAACCTTGCTCGGCCGTATGCTCTTGCGGTCGCCTAATCGGGGCGCTGTGGGCGATCGCTGTCGTCATTTGCCTCGCCGGCCGGCTGCCGGTATGTCTGGGAGATACCAGAGAATCGGACCCACCCCTTGAAAACCATCGCCATCGATTTCGAAACCGCCAACGAGCAGCGCGGCAGTGCCTGTTCGGTCGGGCTTGCCTGGATCGAGGATGGCGTGGTGACCAGGGTGGAGGAGCGGTTGATCCGGCCGCGGGAGATGCGGTTTTCGGGGATGAACATCGCCATCCATGGTATTCGGCCTGAACATGTCGAGGATGCGCCGGAGTTCCCTGAAGTGATGGACGAGTTCATCGATGACTTCAGGGGGGCGACGATGATCGCGCATAATGCTTCCTTCGATTTCAGCGTCTGGCGCGCCTGCTTGGATGGCTACCGGCAGGCCTATCCCGAGCTCACCTATCTCTGCAGCCTGAAGATGTCGCAGCGGATCTGGCCGCATTTCCTGTCGCATCGGCTGAATATTCTGGCCGAGCATCTCGGTCTGCGCTTCGTGCACCACAATGCCGCCGAGGATGCCGCCGTCTGCGCGCAGGCGGCGATTGCCATGGCACGGCATGTGGGGGCTGCCGCGGTGCATGCGATCCCCGAATTCATCGGCATGAAGCCGGGGCGGCTGACGTCGCGCGGTTATGAGCCCTGTACCTGCCGGAAGGGATAGCGGCGCGGGCTTGTTGCGGGCTGTGAGGCCGGCGCGGCGTGGCTCGCTTCCTGGGGGGCAATTCAGGGGTCAGTTCATGGGCATCGGGTTGCTTGCCATGGGGCAGGCGCCGCCTATCTTAGCTTGCGCAACATTGAAGCGCCGCTGAGGGAATTCCGCCATGTCCAGACTTCGCAATCTCGTCCTTTCCGCAGCCATCCTGGCTGGGGTGTCCGCAGGTGTCGCGTACGCCGATGTCGTCGGCAAGGTGGGGGTCGACTGGATCGGCAATGATATTCTCGTCGATGCGGTGGCCGACCCCGAGGTGAAGGGCGTCACCTGCCATGTCAGCTATTTCGACCGCAGCGTGATCGATCGCGTCAAGAACGGCAACTGGTTCGAGGATCCTTCCAACAGCGCCATTTCCTGCCATCAGACCGGGCCGATCGAGATCGGCGATATCGACCTTTCGAAGGGCGGGGACGAGGTGTTCAAATCTGGCATCTCGCTGGTCTGGAAGAAGCTCGTCGTCACCCGCATCTACGACAAGCAGAACGACACGCTGATCTATCTGGCGCATTCGCGCGAGCTCACCAATGGTTCGGCGAAGATGGCGATCTCCACCGTGTCGCTCTACGGGCAGACGGTGACCTGGAAGAACGGCAAGCCGCAATAGGGCGGGGGCGCGCGCAACTTTCGGTGAAGCCCACTCTTGTCGTCTCGTGCGATATGGCAATCGTCATGCGGCGCGGATAAGGTCCGCGCCGGAGATTTAATGCGAGAGGACTGATGATGGCTGGTAGCTACAGGATAGCAAACGAGTTTCTGAGCGTCGACTTATCGTCGCTGGGTGCCGAGATGCAGGCGCTGGATACCAGCGATGGCCGTTCGCTGCTGTGGAACGGCGATGCGGCCTTCTGGAGCGGGCGGTCGCCGATCCTGTTTCCGATCGTGGGCAAGGCGCCTGACGATGCGGTCGAGATCGAGGGCAAGAGCTATCCGATGAACCAGCATGGTTTTGCCCGCCGCGCCGAGTTCGCGCTCACCGCGTCCAGCGATACGATGTGCCGCTACGAACTTGCGGCGTCGGAGGCGACCAAGGCGGTCTATCCGTTCGATTTCGTGCTTGCGGTGGAGCACAGCCTTGAGGGCCGCACGCTGACGGTGGCCGCGGAGGTGAGCAATCGCGACCAGCGGCCGATGCCGTTCGGGCTCGGCTTCCATTCCGCCTTCGTCTGGCCGCTGCCGGGCGCCCAAGGAAGCGATCATGTGATCACGCTCGACAATGCGGCCGAGCCCGCGCTCATCCGCCTGTCCGGCGGGCTGTTGTCCTTCGCCAAGCATCCGTCTCCGTTCAAGGACGGACGGCTGGTGCTCGATCACAGGATGTTCGATGAGGACGCGATGGTCTTTCCTGAGGGGGCCGGCGAGGGGCTGCGCTATAGCGCCGAGGGTGGGCCGACGCTGCATTTCAGCTTCGAGAACCTTCCCAATCTGGCGCTCTGGCAGAAGCCCGGCGCACCCTTCATTTGCATCGAGCCCTGGCATGGCATGGCGGCCGAGAATGGCGGCTCCAGGGCGCTTGCCGAGCGGCCCTACAGCCAGACGCTCGAAGCGGGCAAGACCGCGCGCTTTGCCTTCTCCGTCGAGATCTCCGGTTAGGCTCAGGCTGGCTGCCGATTGAAATGAAAACAGCCCGCGACGGATGCCGTCGCGGGCTGTTTTGCATTGAAGCGTTCGGTATGGCTTACGCGGCTTCGCGGGCCAGTTCGTCGGCGATGACGGTGTCGAGGTTGAGGAAGCAGACCATGGTCTTTTCCAGCGCCACGATGCCGCGGCAGAAGGCGCGCTGTTCTTCCGGAATGATTTCCGGCGCCGGCTGCAGGTCTTCGCTCTTGATGGTCATCATGTCGGAGACCTGTTCGACCAGCAGACCGACCAGCTTGCCGGCAATGTCGGTGACGATGATCGCCGAGCGCTCGGAAGGCTCGGTCATCTTCATGCCGAGGCGGCAGGCCATGTCGATGACGGGGATGACGGCACCGCGCAGGTTGATCAGGCCGAGAACGTAGGGCGGCGTGTGCGGCATCGGGGTGACCGGCGCCCAGCCGCGGATTTCGCGGATCGCCATGATGTCGATGCAGAATTCCTGCTCGCCGAGATGGAAGGACACGATCTCCAGATGAGAACCGGTCTGGTTGATGACAGTGCTATTCATGATCAAAATTCTTCCCAGTTGTCTCCGGCCGGAGCGGCCATGGCTCGTGCGGCGCTGCCGCCGCTGAATGCGCCCGCGACCTTGCCGATGAGGGCTCGGGCGGGAGATGATTTCGGATGCGAGGCTGCTGATGCTTCCCGCGGCGTGTGACGGGCATTCATGCCCTCGCCGATATTGAACGTTCGTCTTGTCGATCCCGCCGCGTCTTCAGCCTGTTCGTCAGGCTTCGAGTCGTCGCTGTATCGATCTCGTTCAGTTGTTTCGATTGTTCGCGTGGAGAGGTTACGATTGATTTAACATGTCGCGGGTTCGCGGCAATATCGGGCCAGGTTTTGCAGATTGCGGATGTCGCACGGGTGAGGCAATTCATCACGGCCCGAAAAACGTCTTGTTGAATTGCGTGGCTGCCGGCGACGCGATATCAGGCAAGGGGCGGGATTGCTTTCCCGGGCGAGGAAATTATCGATGAAAACAGTGCGTATCGCCGTGTGGGTTGCCGTGTTCCTGATGGCCGGCATCCTGGGATGGCTGACCTTGAATGTGACGCAGACCAAGGAGGTGGCCTCCGATGGTCCGTTCGGCGTGCCGTTCACGCTTGTGGCGCAGGACGGCAAGCCGATCACCGAGCAGGCGTTTCGCGGCAAGCCGTCGGCGGTGTTCTTCGGCTTCACCCATTGCCCCGAGGTCTGCCCGACGACGCTGTTCGAACTGGATGGCTGGCTGAAGCAGGTCGATCCCAATGGCGACAAGTTGCATGCCTATTTCGTCAGCGTCGATCCGGAGCGCGATACGCCCGATGTGATGAACCAGTATGTGTCGAACGTCTCCAAGCGGATCGTCGGCATTTCGGGCGCGCCCGACAAGGTGGCGGACGTGATCAAGGGTTATCGCGTCTACGCCAAGAAGGTGCCGGTCGACGAAAACAATCCCAATGGCGACTACACGATGGACCATACGGCCTCGGTGTTCCTGCTCGATTCCCAAGGGCGTTTCGCTGGAACGATCGCCTATGGCGAAAATCCCGATACGGCGGTAAAAAAGCTGGAGAACCTCGCCAACAAGGGATGAGATCATGGCGCCGGGGCATCGCAGCATTCTGATTGCAGGCGCCGGCACGACCGGTCTCACTGTTGCCCTCGAACTCGCCCGACGCGGCTTTCGGCCGCGTGTCGTCGACAATGACGTCGGTCCCGTTCCGCTCGCCGAAAGCCGGGCGCTCGGCGTCAATGCCCGGACACTGACGCTGCTTGGTCCGTCACGGGTGACGGATGCCATCCTGCAGGAGGCGCAGCAGATCGCGCAGTTTCGCGCGACGTCCGAGGGGAAACGCCTGGCGACGGTCGACACGACGAAGCTGCCGGGGCGCTTCAGCGCCATTTACGCGCTGGCGCAGGGCCATACCGAACGGCTGCTCTTAAGCAAGCTCGATGATTACGAAGTCGATCCCGAATGGCAGACCGCGATCGAGAAGGTATCCGGCGATCTCAAGCCTGTCGTCACGCTGCGCAAGCCTGACGGGACGGTCGAGACGGCGACGTTCGATATCGTCATCGGGGCGGATGGCGCGCATTCGGTGGTGCGCAAGGCTGTCGGCATCGGCTTTCCGGGCGAGGCGCTGGAGAGCAGCTTCTATCTCGCCGACTTTCGCTACAAGAAGGAGATCGATCCGCATTTCATCGAGATGCAGCTGGTCGATCCCGGCATGATCGGCCGGATCCCGGTCGAGCGTGATGTGCTGCGGTTCATTTCGACGCTGCCGGATTTCGAACAGAAGATCGTCCATCCCGGGCCGGTGGCGGAGCGTCTCTGGGCCTCGGAGTTTCGCATTCACTTCCGCTATGTCGAGGAGATGGCAAAGGGCAATGTGTTTCTGGCCGGCGATGCCGCCCATATTCATTCGCCGGCCGGTGCGCGCGGCATGAACCTCGGGATCGAGGATGCCTGCTGGCTCGCCTATCTGATCTCAGAGGGGCGGGAGGCCGAGTACAGCCGGCTGCGGCTGCCGGCGGTCAAGACGGTGCTGAAGCAGACGCGGCAGCTGACAAGGCTGATTGCGATGCGCAATCGACTGGCAATTTCGATCCGGAACCTTGCGGTGCCGGTGCTTTTTAGACTACCTGCATTCCAACGAAGATTGCTGACCGGCGTTGCGGGATACGACACGCCGCCGCCGCCGTGGATCGACGGCGCGTTGTAACGGGAAAGACCGACCTTGAGTGAAATCCGCCTCTATGTGACGACGACAGAAGTGCTGGCCGGGGAAGTGCTCGACCTTTTGTCCGAGGTGTTCGGCGAAGAAGACTTCGCCATCGCCACCACCGAAATCGACGAGAAGAAGGACATCTGGGAAGCCTCCGTCTACATGATGCAGGTCGACGAGGATGACGTCCGCGTCCGCGTCGAGGCGGCGCTTTCCGAAGCGTTCCCCGAGATGACCGTCGAGCGCGAGGTCATTCCCGATGTCGACTGGGTGGCGAAATCGCTCGAGGGGCTGAAGCCTGTGCGGGCAGGGCGCTTCCTGGTGCATGGTTCGCACGATCGCGACAAGGTGCGCTCCGGCGATATCGCCATCGAGATCGATGCCGGCCAGGCCTTCGGCACCGGCCACCACGGCACGACGGCTGGCTGCCTTGAGGTCATCGACCGTGTGGTCCGCTCGCGCCGCGTCCGCAACGCGCTCGATCTCGGCACCGGCAGTGGTGTTCTGGCGATCGCGGTGCGCAAGCTGAAGAACATTCCGGTTCTCGCCACCGACATCGATCCGATCGCCACCCGTGTCGCGGCCGAGAACGTGCGCCGCAACGGCATCGCGTCGGGTATCGTCACTGAGACGGCGCCAGGGTTCCATTCGACGGCGTTTTCGAACCACGGTCCGTTCGATCTCATCATCGCCAATATCCTGGCGCGGCCGCTGATCAAGATGGCGCCGCAGCTCGTCACGCATCTGGCGCCGGGCGGATCAGTGATCCTGTCGGGCATTCTGGCGTCGCAGCGCTGGAAGGTGCTGGCGGCCTATAATGGCGCGCATCTGAGGCATGTGCGCACGATCTGGCGCAATGGCTGGGTGACCATCCATCTCGACCGGCCCTGAGGCCACCAGGATCTAATTTGCAATCAAAAAGCCCCGAGCGCCTGATTGGCCTCGGGGCTTTTGCATTTCTTGTCGCGTCAAATCGCGACAAAAAGAAAAGGCGGCGCCAATGGCACCGCCTTGCGACCGGTTTCCCGATCATGTCTGCGAGCTTGATGAGGAGGAGTGCTCAAGCAGACGTCTACTTATTCTGATCGCCGTTCCGGTGAGGGAGGAGGAGAGCGGAGCGGCGCGTTGCTCAGAATGCGTAGCTTCTTGCGGCGCCAGCGAGAATGGTGCGGGGGCCTTCGTTCAGCGGGCGACGAGCGCCGATGATATGACGGACAGTCTGGCGCTCGCCAGCCTGTACCGGGCTGCTGTAAGCGGAGCGCGACAGAGAGGCAGTCATTTCAAAATTCCTTTTGTTTCCGGTTCACTTTGAACCATTCGATGAGCGCCTTATAACCGATTGAAAAAATCGAGGCAGAGGGTTTGTCTCATGGGAGCCATGCAGCCAATGCATAAAGCGTGCCAAGCCGGTGAATTGCGCCTCATTTCCGCCCAAATATTACGCGGCTTTCGGTTGTCGGCGAGACGCGGTTTTTCTCCCGTTCGCGTGAAATTCCGATAACATAGCGGCATTCCGCCTGCCGGATTCGTGTTGAATGTCGGACCAAACATCAGGTTTTTGAGCATGTACCAGTCTTTCGAAGTCACCTCCACGCCACAATTCGGCCGCGATCGCACCTCTGCGCTGCGTGCAAGTTTCGACGAACTTGCAATCGACGCCTTTCTTGTCCCCAGGGCGGACGAGTTCAACGGCGAATATGTGCCGGCGTGTTCGGAGCGGCTGGCGTGGCTGACGGGCTTCACCGGTTCGGCCGGCATGGCACTGGTAACGCGCGCTGAGGCGATCGTGTTCGTCGACGGCCGCTATGTGACGCAGCTTGCCGAGCAGGTGGACGGATCGGTGTTTACCGGCGGCGATCTCGTCAACGAGCCGCCGCATCTGTGGCTCGGCAATCACGGCGCCAAGGGCCTGCGGCTCGGGATCGACCCGTGGCTGCATTCGGGCGCCGAGGTCAAGCGGCTGGAAAAGGCGCTGGACGCGATCGGCGGTTCGCTGGTCATCCTGCCGCACAATCCGCTCGACCGGCTCTGGGCCGACCGGCCGCAGGAGCCGCTGGGGGCTGTAGCGATCCAGAACGTGGCGCAGGCGGGTGTTCTCGCCGATGAGAAGATCGCCAAGATCGCGGCCGATCTTAAGGCCAAGGATATCAAGGCCGTTCTGATCGCCGACCCGTCGTCGGTTGCCTGGATCTTCAACATTCGCGGCGCCGACGTGCCGCACACGCCGCATCCGCTGGCGCGCGCCATCATTTACGCGGACGGCAAGGCCGATCTGTTTCTCGACAAGCGCAAGACGGGGATCGAGCAGGAGGCCTATCTGGCGCAGATGTGCGTGCAGCTGCCGCCATCGGCGCTCGAGGACAAGCTTTCGGCTGTCTCAAAGGCTGGCGGCCGGGTGCTCGTTGATCCCGATCTGACCTCCTACGGGCTTGCCAGCATCATTCGCGCGGCTGATGGTGTCGTGGTCGAGGGCAATGATCCGGCAAAGCTGCCGCGTGCTGTCAAGAACAGCGTCGAGATCAACGGCTCGGCGGCGGCGCATCTGCAGGATGGCGCGGCGATGGTCGAGTTCCTGTGCTGGCTGGCGCAGACCAAGCCCGGCACGGTGACCGAGATCGAGGTCGCCGAGAAGCTCGAGGCGGCGCGCGCCAAGGTCGGGCAGAGCATGCAGAACCCGCTGAAGGACATCTCCTTCGACACGATCTCCGGTGCCGGACCGCACGCGGCGATCATGCACTACCGGGTGACGACCGAGAGCAACCGCAAGCTTGAGGCGGGCGAGCTGTTCCTGATCGATTCCGGCGCGCAGTACATCAACGGCACCACCGACATCACCCGCACGGTGGGCGTCGGCACGGTCTCCGAAGAGCAGAAGCGGTTCTTCACGCTGGTGCTGAAGGGGATGATCCAGATCAGCACGGCGCGGTTCCCTAGGGGCACGCGCGGCTGCGATCTCGATCCGCTGGCGCGCATCGCGCTGTGGCGGGCAGGGGCCGATTTCGGCCATGGCACCGGTCACGGCGTCGGCTCGTATCTCTCGGTTCACGAGGGGCCGCAGCGGATCTCCAGGATGTCGACGCAGGAGCTTCTGCCGGGAATGATCCTTTCCAACGAGCCGGGCTACTACCGGCCGGGCGCCTTCGGGATCCGCATCGAGAACCTGATCTATGTGCGCGATGCAGAGCCCGTCGAGGGCGGCGACATGCCGGTGCTGAGCTTCGAGACGCTGACCTTCTGCCCGATCGACCGCAGCCTCGTCATTCCCGAGCTTCTGACCCATGACGAGCTGCACTGGTTCAACGACTATCACATGAAGACGCGTGAGGCGCTGATGCCGCTGATCCATGACCACGAGGTCAAGGCGTGGCTGGAAAACGCGACGCTGCCGCTGGAATATTGAGAACTATTGAAACTGTGGTGGCGGCGACCGTTTGATCGGTCGCCGCGTCAGCCGCCGATCGTGTGGCGCCAGGCCATGACGACCGCCCAGGCGGCGACCAGCATCCAGGTGTGCGAGACACGCAGGCCGACCAGAAGGGCGACGATCAACGCCAGCTTGGTTTCCCAGCCGCCGGTGAAGAAGGCGGGGGCGACGAGCGTGGTGAGCACCGCTGCCGGCACGGCGGCAAGGGCCGCTTCCATGCGCGGCGGAATGCGCTTCATCGTGGTGATCAGGATATAGCCGCCGATGCGCGTCGCATAGGTTGCGACAGCGGCCGCCAGAATGATCAGCAACATGTGGGGATCGAAGGTCACGTCACACCTCGTGCAGATCGGATTCGAGTTCCTGCGCCGTTGGCGGCGGCGGGAACAGGGCGGCAAGCAGGATGCCGGCGGCAGCGCCGAGGCTCACATGCCAGGGCGAGCCGACATAGTGATAGGCGACGACCGAGGCGACGGCGCTGACGGCGGCCACGGGGATGAAGTTGTCGCGGTGGCGGAAATCGAGAACGATGCCGAGGAAATAGGCCGGCAGCAGGATATCCAGCCCGATCGACTTCGGATCGCCGATATAGCGGCCGAGCGTGCCGCCGAGCAGGCTGACCAGCGTCCATGGAACATAGATGATCAGGCCGAAGCCGAGATACCAGGCAAAGGTCACCGGCTTTCCGGCTTCGCCGCGCTTCACCGTCTCGGCGAACTGCGGGTCGACAAGCAGGAAGAAGGTGAAGAACTTCTGCACCCTGGTGAAATGCTTGATGTAGGGCGCGATCGCCGCCGAATAGAGCACATGGCGGAAATTGACGGCGAGGATGGAGGCGACGATCAGCCATGCCTGGACGTCATGGCCGAAAAGCTCGAGACCGACCATCTGGCTGGCGCCGGCATAGACGGTGGCGCTCATGAAGGTGAGTTCGAACAGCGACATGCCGTGATCTGCGGCCAGAGCGCCGAACAGCGCGCCAAACGGGGCGGAAGCCAACGCAATCGGGAAACCGCCGCGCAGGCCGTCGATAAAATTCGCGCGTGACATCGGCGATCATCCTCCTGGAATTTGGAACCCCTCTAAGGGGCGAGGGCTATGGCCGCAAGCGAATTTCCTTGATTGACCGATCGATTTCGCTGAACGGTGCCAATGCAGTAGCCGTGAAGCCAATGAGGGGACGATGAAGCCGATCGAATTTTCCAAGGACGAGAAGGCGGCGCTGATCGCGCGCATCCAGCACCACTTCGACCGCGAGCTCGACCAGCCGATCGGCCAGTTGAAGGCCGAGCTGGTGCTTGATTTCTTCGCCAAGGAGGTGGGGGCCGCCTATTATCGCCAGGGCATCGACGATGCACAGGCGGCGCTGGCGCGGCGCATCGACGACTTCTCGGATGATGTCTATCAGTTGCAGCGCGATGCCGGCGATTAGTTTTCGATCAGCTGCTCGCTGGTGACGATGTCGATGCCGCTTTCGCGCATCTCCCTGATCGCGGCCGCCACACCTTCCGGCGTGATGCCGCGGCTGGCGTCCTCGATGAAGCGAACCTTGACGCCGGGTAGCATTTCGAGCGCATCGAGGGCCGAGAACTTGACGCAGTAATCGGTTGCGAGGCCGCAGAGGTCGAGCTCGGTGACGCCTTGTTCCTTGAGATAGTCGGCGAGGCCGGTGATGGCGTCCTGGTCGTTGTCGCGGAAAGCGGAGTAGCTGTCGACGTGGTGCTTCTCGCCCTTCTGGAAGATCACATCGATCTCGGGCACCCTGAGCTCGGGATGCAGTTCGGCGTCTTTCGTGCCCTGGACGCAATGGTCCGGCCACATCATCTGCGGCTTGCCTGACAGCTCGTGGAGTTCGAAGGGTTGTTTGCCTTCATGAGAGGAGGCGAAGCTGCCGTGCCCTTCCGGGTGCCAGTCCTGCGAGGCGACGATCAGGTCGTATCGGTCGCTTGCGATCAGCCGGTTGGCGATCGGGACCACCTTGTCGCCATCGGGAACGGCGAGGTTTCCGCCGGGGCAGAACCCGTTCTGGATGTCGATCAGCAGCAAGGCCTTCATTGGCAGTTTCTCCACCTATTGTTGCACGGCAACATGCCAAGACGTGTGTGATGGCGCAAGAGTGGAAACGCCCCGCCAGCAAGGCGGGGCGCGATTTTATCGGTCAGGCGTGACGCGCGATCTGGTGCGATACCGGGCGGTGACCCTTCAGGCCGTAGAAGACGATGTATGCGTAGCACACGATCGGCATCAGGAAGGCGAGGTGGATGCCGATCGTGTCGGCAAGAACGCCCTGGAGGACAGGAAGGAGCGCGCCGCCGACGATCGCCAGGCACAGGATGCCGGAGCCCTGGCTGGTGAACTTGCCTAGGCCATAGAGGCCGAGCGAGAAGATCGTCGGGAACATGATCGAGTTGAACAGGCCAACCGCGAGGATCGCCCACATGGCGGTGTGACCGGTCGTGAACACGGTGACGAGCAGCAGGATGATGACGGCGGCCGCGTTGAAGGCCAGCGCCTTGCCATCGTCGACATAGCGCATGGCGACCGCGCCGATGAAGCGACCGACCATGGCGCCACCCCAGAAATAGGAGACGTAGTGGGCGGCGTCGGCTTCCGAGAAGCCGGCGATGTCGGGCTGGCTCATGAAGTTTACGAGGAAGCTGCCGATGCTGACTTCAGCGCCGACATAGACGAAGATGCCGATCGCGCCGAGGACGAGGTGGCGGAACTGCCAGGCAGAACCACCGCCGACGATCGGTTCGATCTCCTCATCGCCTTCGACCTGCGGCAGCTTGAGGGCCGCGAAGACGGCGGCGAGCACCAGGAAGGCGGCTGCAAGCAGCATGTAGGGGAACTTCACGGCGCCGGCTTCGGCCACCCTGATCGCGTCGAGCTGTTCGGGCGTGGCGCCGGAAACGGCCGCGGTGGCTGCCGACAGGATCAGGAAGGCGCCGAAGATCGGCGCGACCGTGGTGCCGAGCGCGTTGAAGGCCTGGGTCATGGTCAGGCGGCTTGCGGCGGTATCCGGCGGGCCGAGAACGGTGACGTATGGGTTGGCCGCGACCTGCAGCAGCGTGACGCCGCATGCCAGCACGAAGAGCGCGCCGAGGAACAGGCCGTAGACGCGGTAGCTTGCTGCCGGAACGAAGAGCGCGCATCCGATGGCAGCGATGATCAGGCCGAGCACGATGCCCCACTTATAGCCGATACGCTTGACGATCGCGCCCGATGGCAGCGAGGCGATGAAATAGGCGCCGAAGAAGCATAGCTGAATGAGCATCGACTGCGTGTAGTTCAGCTGGAAGACGTTCTTCAGATGCGGGACGAGAATGTCGTTCAGGCAGGTGATGAAGCCCCACATGAAGAACAGCGATGTCAGGGCAATGAGCGCAAACTGATAGTTGGCTGCCGGAGACGACGACGCGGACGTCTTCGCAGCATTGCTTGTTGTTATACTGGCCACTTTGGTACCTCCTGTTGTGGACGCCGGGTATTTTCCTTTGAAAGCCGTTGTCAAAACGGGCCGGCGGTGGCTCGGCGGGGCGCTCTGGGAGGAAGCGTGCAGCAAGCCACGGTGCGTCATATACGCGCAATTCCAGGATTTCGATAGTATTCAAAGTGTTTTGTTGTGCTTTGCAGTAAAATGTTTCGCATTTGCGAGATGATGAGCGGGGAGAGGGTGTTTGTGACGGTGTTTGCGGGGCGAAACACCCTCTCTGCCTGCCGGCGTCTCCCCCACAAGGGGGGAGAACGCTGGGGGCGGCCGCTCGCTCCACATTTGCTGTATGGGCGAGCGCTGACCACGAGTCTTCTCCCCCCTTGTGGGGGAGATGGCCGGCAGGTCAGAGAGGGCGTTGCACGGCAGAACGCCACCCATCATCACACCCACCACGCACGCCAAAACCGCGCGCGAAGCAAAACCTCGCGACGGTCGGCGTCATAAAACGGGAAGGGCAGGCGGTTTGTTGTCGGTAGTATAAGTGTCAGGCTGTCCGCCTGCCCGATCACCTCGGTTTCCGGTTCGCCCGACCCGACAGGAGCGTCTCTCGGATCGGCCTTGCCGGTGGATCATCGGCCCTGACGGCGTCCGATCCCCTTGGCAACCATCACCACACGCCAGATTTCGAGCGGCTGAGCATCCGGTTCGCGACCCGGCTCCCAGTGCGGTGACGAGGGGAGTATGGCGAGGCGGCGTTGGGGTGGGGATGAGAAAAGTGGGGTGACGCGGGTAGGGTGTTGAGTGGGTTGAGGGATTTGTTTTGTGGGGTGGGTGGTTGTGCCCGTGAGGTGGGGTGGTGGTATGGGGCGGCTGGAGTTGTGCACGAAAGACCCTCTCTGCCTGCCGGCATCTCCCCCACAAGGGGGGAGAACGCTGGGGGCGGCCGCTCGCTCCACATTTGCTGTCTGGGCGAGTTATAGACGCGAGTCTTCTCCCCCTTGTGGGGGAGATGGCCGGCAGGCCAGAGAGGGCGTTACACGGTAAAACCTCTCAACGTCAGACCAAAACCTTACACGACCCGGCCCGCCCTCACGTCCCCGAAAAACGCGCCTCGGCAAGATCAGCCTCACGCACGAGCTTCTTCATCAGCTCTTCCGAGAGCTTGCGGTTCTTGGCGAGGCGGAAAAACTCGGCGCGTTCGGCCTTGACGCCGGCGAGACGCAGCTTGCGTTCGATTTCTTCGCTGCGGCGGGCGAGCATGGCGTCGTCGCCGGTCTTGGAGCGACCGGCGATGCGTTGGCGGTAGACGTCCATGAGGCGGGCGCCGGCGTCGGCGTAGAGGTCGGCATCGGCGCGGCCTTCGCCCATGTCGTGCTGCAGCTGCTCGATCGCCTTGATGGCGGCCTCGGCGCCGCGGATGCGCGCTTCGTCCTCCTCGCGCTGGTGGGAGGGTTCTGCCGGCACATGCAGGTTCTTCAAGAGGAAGGGCAGGCCGATGCTGGCGGCGACGAGGGAGACAATGATGACGCCGGCGGCGAGGAAGATCGACAGGTCGCGGCCGGGGAAGGGGGAGCCGTCGCCCATGGTCAGCGGCAATGTCAGAACACCGGCGAGCGTGATGGCGCCGCGCGCGCCGGCAAGCGAGGTGGCGGCCACGAGGCGCCAGCTCGGGCGGGTAAAATCGTAGCCGCTACGGGCGGCGCGGTAGAGCGTGAAGCGCAGCGACACCCAGACCCAGGAGAAGCGCAGCGCGGCGAGCGCGACGTTGATCGCGACGATGTAGACGATGAGCCACAGCGGGTCATAATGCCCGGTTTCGCGAACGATGTGGATGGCGCTGGAGGCGATCTGCGGGAGCTGCTCGCCGAGCAGCACGAAGATGACGCCGTTCATGGCGAACTGGACCGTATCCCATACGGCGGTGCGGCGCACGCGGGTGACGGCGGATGCGCGGCCGCTCTGCTCGCCGTAGCTCATGGTGATGCCAGCCGCGACCGCCGCCAGAATGCCGGAGCATTCCAGGTGTTCGGCGATCAGATAGGCGGCAAACGGCAAGAGCAGGCTGATGAGGATCTGCGAGCCGGTCTCCTCGCCAAGCTTGCGCGTGATAAAGCGCTGCAGCTGCATGACGGCCCAAGTGACGCCGACGCCGATGGCAATGCCGCCGATCGCCACCCAGAAGAAGGTGCCGACGGCATCCGTCAGCGAAAAGGTGCCGGTGAGTGCGGCAGCGACCGCAAACCGCATGCAAACCAGGCCGGATGCATCGTTGAGCAGCGATTCACCCTCGAGGATGTGCATCAGACGGTTGGGGATCGGCACGCGGGCGGCAATCGCCGAAACGGCGATCGGATCCGTCGGCGAGAGGATGGCTGCCAGCGCGAAGGCGACCGCGAGCGGCATGGAGGGGATGAGCAGGTGGATCAGCAGGCCGACGCCGAGAACGGTGAAGATGACGAGGCCGAGCGCCAGCTCGAGGATGACGGTCTTGTCGCGCAACAGGCCTTCCTTTGGAATGCGCCAGCCATCGAGAAAGAGCAGCGGCGGCAGGAAGAGCAGGAAGAAGAGGTCGGGATCGAGGTTCACACCAAGATCGGCCACCGAGGCGATGACGGCGCCGAGCGCGATCTGCACGAGAGGCGGCGGGATCGGGATCGGGGAGAGCCTGGTGAGTGTTCCGCTAACGACCACTGCAAAGAGCAGGATCAACGAAACGCTGATGCTTTCCATGAAATGCCATGTCCTTCGTTCTTACCGTCGAAGTTCGGTTTTGCGGGTTTTTGGCTGTCGTTGCAACGGCGGGGCTATTGGTTCACCCGACCTGCGACATTGCGCCATAGGCGCGTGCACTGCGGGTCAAGTGCTTGAAGAGGCTGGATCCGCTTGCCCATACACGGCGGGCGGTATCGCAAGAACAGGCTGTTTCGGCTCCCCCGGCGGAGCCGTGTTGCACGCCAATCAGGCGGCCTTTTAGGTCAGAAGTCTGGTCGATCACGCAGTCTGCGTGTTGTCGGTATCGGCGGCGAGCGAAGAGCCGTAGGTGGTCTGGTAGGCGCGGATGGCGGTCTGCATGTCGGTGAGGACCTGCGTCACTGCGGTGTTGTCGCCGGCGCCGGCACTCTCGGCGATCTTCGACGGATCGGCGGAGAGAACTTCGCTGGTCGTCAGCTTGCCGTCGTTGTTGCTGTCCATCAGCGCCAGAATGCCCTTGGGGCTGTTGCCGGAGAGGCTGCCATCGTCGCTCGACCCGTCGTCGCTTTCGCTCGACTGCTGCAGCTGCAGCATCAGCGAGAGGATGTCGGCTGCGATCTTCTGGGTGACGCTGGCGCTGTCGGCGGTGCTATTCGCCGTCGATGCCTTGGTCGTCGTCGCGCTCGTGGCGCTGGTTGTGTTGGCTGCGGCCAGTTCGTCGGCGGAGACGATGCCGTCGCCATTCTTGTCGAGGCTGGAAATATACTGGGCGCTATTGCCGCCCAGGGAGGAAACACTGGTCACTGGAATCTCCTTTGCGAGTCCATCGTGAAAGCCGTCCTTCATGGACGAACATGGACGGGCTAAGGTGATTTGCCGGCGGCGTCAAAAGGGGAATGTTGTGATGAATTTCCCCCGATTGACCGAGATCAAGGGGCGGGATTAAGATTTCGTTTACGCTATGTGTGTGGGCGATTCGGGGCGGCAACCGGCAACTATTTGTTTCCGCAGCGAAAACCCCATTCGCGGCGTCATCCTCGGGCTTGTCCCGAGGATCTAAGCACGCCGCCGAGAGTGCAGCGGTGCGGCTTTGACTCGGTGCCCGCGAACACCCGCAGCGCCGTCTTTCCTCGTGTCCATTCCCGTCGAGCAAGCGGCACGCTTAGCAGATACTCGGGACGAGCCCGAGTATGACGCCGAGAGTGGAGCAGCGGCGGTGCCCAGACATCTGGTGACGGCCACCAACCACTTGTTCCCGCAGCGAAAACCCCACGCGCGGCGTCATCCTCGGCCAAGGTGCCGAGGATCTAAGCACGTCGCCGAGAGTGCAACGGTGCGGCTGTGGGTGGACGGCTGCGAGCACCCGCAGCCCCGCCTTTCCTCGTGTCCATTCCCGTCGAGCAAGTGGCACGCTGAGCAGATACTCGGGACGAGCCCGAGTATGACGGCGGAGTCCTCAATCCCCGTGCGTCTCGTGGAAATCGGCCTGGCCGCGCTTCCAGTAGCCGGCGGCCTTGATCCAGGGCTTGGGGTGCCCGCGCTCCTCGACCATGACGACACGCAGGCGCTTGGCGAGGACGGTTTCGCAGGCGATCCAGACATAGCCGTCGCCCTCGGGCAACATGATATCGCGCAGCACCTGTTCGAGATCGTCCGTGGTGCCCGCCGGCTGTGCGCCGCGATGCAGCCAGGTGACGGAGAGGTCGGCCTTGCTCGCGAAGGCCTGCTCTTCCTCGGGGCCGGCGACTTCGGCGACGACGATCGCCTTGGCGCCTTCGGGCAACTCTTCGAGGCGGCGGCCGATGGCGGGGAGCGCGGTTTCGTCGCCGACCAGCAGATACCAGTCGAAATCGGTGGAGACGACGAAGGAGCCGCGCGGACCGCCGAGGCCGAGCCTGTCGCCGGGCTTGGCATTGAGCGCCCATTCGGTGGCGGGGCCGGCCTCGTGCAGCGCGAAGTCGATGTCGAGTTCTCCGGCCACGGGATCATAGCGGCGAGGCGTGTAGTCGCGCAGCGACGGGCGGTTTTCCGGGTCGATCAAAAGCTTGCCCTCGGGGCCCATCTCCGGAAACGCCGGTTCCTCGCCGGGGCGGGGCACGAGGATCTTGACGTGGTCGTCATGGCCGAGGCTGACGAAGCCTTCGAGATCGGCGCCCTCGAGGGTGACGCGCAGCATTTGCGGCGTGACGTGTTCGACGCGGCGGACGGTGAGCACGCGGCGCTTCAGTTCATGGCGAACGCGTTCGATCAGGTGGCGCTTTTCGGTGGGGGATGGCGTGGTGTTGGCCGTCATATTCGGTTCCTTCTTCAAGAACCGGGACGCTCAGGACGCAGGCACGCCGCGCCGCTCGCACCCCGGCTTCGGGTTCGATCAGCGCGTTGGTTGACGTTAACGCTTACGTGCGGCGCCGCTCTCAAGGAGCGGATGCGGCAGATGTGTTTCTTACCTAGCCGGGGCCGACAGGACTGGCAAGATTAAAACATGATATTTTAGTGAAGCTTTTGTAATCTTCGGCCGCTCTTGCCGTTTCGCGCGATTTCTGCCTTGCTTCGTTGAGCCGTTCAACCGAAAGCCAGAGCCATGCCCGAGCCGGATCCGGAAGAGAAGATCGACGCCACCTTCCGCAACGGCTCGCTGACCGCCGCCGGCATCATCCTCGGCTTCTGCCTCACCTTCATCAGCCGCTGGGTCTCCAACCCGAACGACTGGAGCCGGATCGACATCCTGCCAATGCTGCTGCTTGTCGTCGGCATCGGCCTGCAGGTGAAGGTCTTCGCCGATCTCTTGGCGCGGGATTCGCTGATCGCCGCCAAATACGACCGCTCGCGGCGGTTGTTTCTGATCGGACTGACGATCGTGGCCGCGGGGATCGGGCTGGCGCTGCTCAACGATATATTGGGGCTGGGGTCGATGCCGATCTTGGGGTGAGGGCTTCAACTCTCCCATGGATTGCACTTTTTATGAGTGCATTTAATAATTGATTCCTAGTGATTCTGGGGATCAATCAATGTCTTTCAAAGAACAGGTTACAGAACTCTCCAAGCGTGCCGTTTCCGCGCAGACTATTGCGTTAACAGAAGAGGCGACAAAGAACGCGCTAGTCATGCCATTTCTTCGAACTTTAGGCTTCGATGTTTTCGATCCCTCACAGATTGTCCCGGAGTTCACCGCGGATGTCGGTCTGAAAAAGGGTGAGAAAGTTGATTATGCGGTCAGGATCAATGATCGCATCGAGTATATACTGGAGGCGAAGGCTGTAAGCGCCAACCTGTCACAAGCTCAATACAGCCAGCTTTATCGATATTTCTCAACGACAGACTGCTCGATTGCCATCCTGACGAACGGCATCCAGATCTGGTTCTTCACCGACCTTGATGCGCCAAACAAGTTGGACACCAATCCGTTCTTCAAGTTCGATCTCTTCGACTACGACGACAACGATCTCAAGGAATTGGAGAAATTCCACAAGGATCGCTTCTCGATCGCCGACATCAAGAGTTCTGCCAATACGTTGAAACGGATGAAGGCTGCGATCAGTAGCATCGAAGCGCAGTTCAACGATCCCGATGACGAGTTTGTCCGGATGATCTCGAAAGGGCTTTATGAAGGCAAGCTGACCTCAGCGGTGGTCAGCGAGTTCAAGCCGATCATCAAGCGCGCGTTCGAGGATCTGGTCAGGCAGAAGATACAGAAGAAGCTCACGGCCGCTTTCAACGACAACGTCAATATCCCGACGATCAAGGACGTCGACTCCGTGACGCAACTGACGGAGGACGGCGACGGGATCGAGACGACACAGGAAGAAGTCGATGGCTTCAACATCGTTCGCGCGATTGCGGCGGAGATCGCCGATATTTCCCGCGTGGTGATGCGTGATCAGAAATCGTATTGCGGCATCAACTTCGATGACAATAATCGCAAGCCGATCGTCAGGCTTCACTTCAACTCGAAGACAAAATTCCTGACGATTTTCGATTCAGACAAAGCGGGCGCGCGATTTGATATCGTGCAGGTGACCGATATCTTCAAAGCGAAGACGCAAATTCAGTCTGTGATCCAATCCTACATCGGAAATGGCGGCTAAGTGGCAGGGAATGAGCGGGCTCGCACCCGCTCACCCTATTCATTTCAGCTGATCACGTCCCGATGATCTTGTTGCAAGCGAGCGCGATCGCCGGGTTGCCGACGATGGCCAGTGCAAGGGACATTGCGATCAGGGATAGCGAGTAGCGTTTCATGGCATCCTCCTATTAGGCCCGTGATTATGGTGCGGGCGCCGGGAGTATGCGGGAGGTGGGCCTATATGCGAAGTCACGAAAGGGTGACGGCGGCTTTGGGCCGCCGCGTCTTCTCTAGCCGACCGCCTCGACAAACCCGTCAAGCACCCGCTTTTCGCCGGCCTTGTCGAAGTCGATCGTCAGCTTGTTACCCTCGATCATCTTGATGTTGCCGTTGCCGAACTTCATGTGGAAGACGCGGTCGCCGATGGTGAATTTCGAGGGCTGGGTTGCTGTCGACTTGGCGACGAGTTCGCCGTCGATGGTGCGGGTTTTCGGGCCGCTTTCGCCGTAACCGATGCGCTCGACCGAGTGGCCGGAGCGGGAGCCCCAGTTGTCGCGGGTGGCGTCGTTGCGGTTTTGCTGGGCGCGTTTCCAGCCGGGGGTGGAATAGCTGTTGGCGAAGGGCTCGGCCTTGTCGAAGCGCGACTGGCCATAGCCGCCGCGACCGTAACCGCCGTAGCTCTGCTCGACTTCGGCGACCTCGACATGGGTATCGGGCAGTTCGTCGAGGAAGCGCGAGGGGATGGTCGATTGCCACAGGCCGTGGATGCGGCGGTTGGAGACGAACCAGATGTGGCAGCGGCGCTTGGCGCGGGTCAGCCCCACATAGGCGAGGCGGCGCTCTTCCTCGAGGCCTGCGCGGCCGGTCTCGTCGAGCGAGCGCTGGTGCGGGAAGAGGCCTTCTTCCCAGCCGGGCAGGAAGACGGTCTCGAATTCGAGGCCCTTGGCCGAGTGCAGCGTCATGATCGAGACCGCGTCGAGGTTCTCGTTCTGCTCGGCGTCCATGACCAGCGAGACGTGCTCGAGGAAGCCGCGCATGGACTCGAAGCTCTCCATCGAGCGGATGAGTTCCTTCAGGTTGTCGAGGCGGGCGGGGGCGTCGGCGGTCTTGTCGGCCTTCCACATGTCGGTATAGCCGGACTCTTCGAGGATCTGCTCGGCGAGCTCGGTATGTGATGTGTTTTCAAGCCTTTCCTGCCATCTGCGGAAAGATTGAATCACGTCGAACAGCGCTTTTCGCGCCTTCGGCTTCAGCTCGTCGGTCTCGATCATGTCGGCGGCTGCCGCAAGCATCGGGATGTCGCGGGCGCGGGCATAATCGTGCAGCGCGCGTACGGTGGTGTCGCCGAGGCCGCGCTTGGGGGTATTGATGATGCGCTCGAAGGCGAGGTCGTCGGCCGGCTGGGCGACGAGGCGGAAATAGGCCATGGCATCGCGGATTTCGAGGCGCTCGTAGAAGCGTGGGCCGCCGATGACGCGGTAGTTGAGGCCGAGCGTGACGAAGCGGTCTTCGAACTCGCGCATCTGGAAGGAGGCGCGCACGAGGATCGCGATGTCGTTCAGCTTGTGCTGATTGCGCTGCAGCTGTTCGATCTCGTCGCCGATGGCGCGGGCTTCCTCTTCCGAATCCCAGGAGGCGTGGACCTGCACCTTGATATCATCGGGGTCGCGGCGGTCGGTGAACAGCGTCTTGCCGAGGCGGCCTTCATTATGGGTGATCAGGTGGGCGGCGGCGCCCAGAATATGGGCGGTGGAGCGGTAGTTGCGCTCGAGCTTGATCACCTTGGCGCCGGGGAAATCCTTCTCGAAGCGCAGGATGTTGTCCACTTCGGCGCCGCGCCAGCCATAGATCGACTGGTCGTCGTCGCCGACGCAGCAGACATTCTGCGGCTCGCCCTTTGGGCGCTGGGCGAGCAGGCGCAGCCACATGTACTGCGCGGTGTTGGTGTCCTGATATTCGTCGACGAGGATATAGCGGAAGCGCTGATGGTATTCCTTGAGCAGATCCGGCGTCTTCCTGAAGATCGCGATCGGATGCATCAGGAGGTCGCCGAAATCGCAGGCGTTCAGTGTCGAGAGGCGCTGCTGGTAGGCGAAGTAGAGTTCGCGGCCCTTGCCGTTGGCGAAGGCGCGGGCGTCGCCTTCTGGGATGTCGGCGGGGCCCAGCCCCTTGTTCTTCCAGGTGTCGATCATGCCGGCGAACTGCTTGGCCGGCCAGCGCTTGTCGTCGAGGCCTTCTGCCTGGATCAGCTGCTTGACGAGGCGCACGACGTCGTCGGTGTCGAGAATGGTGAAATCGGAGCGCAGGTTGACGAGCTCGGCGTGGCGACGCAGCAGCTTGACGCCGATCGAGTGGAAGGTGCCGAGCCAGGGCATGCCCTCGACCGCGCCGCCGACCAGATGCGCGATACGCTCCTTCATTTCGCGGGCGGCCTTGTTGGTGAAGGTGACGGCGAGAATCTGCGAGGGGAAGGCGCGGTTGGTATTCAGAATATGGGCGATGCGCGTGGTCAGCACGCGCGTCTTGCCGGTGCCGGCGCCGGCGAGCACGAGGACCGGGCCCTCCAGCGTTTCGACGGCTTCGGTCTGCTCGGGATTGAGACCATCGAGATAATCCGGCCGCTCTCGAGCGCCGCCACGGGCGGCCATGGCGCGGGCGGCGAGACCTCCCGATGCTGGGGCGCCGCGGGCTGGGGCTGCGGGGGCTTGCGGCTTGCGCGGCGCTTCGCCCGGCTCCTCGTCGAAGAAGGGCATATCGTCGAAACTGTTGCTCATGGCGCGTAATGTAGTGATTCGGATCGGAAAGACCAGAAAAGATGTTCTGCTTTCATTCCCGGTCCACGGGATGTTGTGTGTTGTGGGGGTGCGAGTGGTGTGCGGGTTGCGCCAAGTGTCCATTCACGTCGAGCAAAGCGAGGGCTTGGCAGATCCTCGGGACGAGCCCGAGGATGACGGTTGAGGATGGGGGTCGCGTCTGTAACCTATTGAGGTAGAAGAGCTTTCCTCTCTCTCGGCGTCATCCTCGGCCTTGTGCCGAGGATCTAAGCACGTTTCCGCAAGTTCAACGGCGCGGATGAGCTTCAACGCTTCAAAGGATAATGGCCCGGTGCAGCGCCAAGTGTCCATTCACGTCGAGCAAAGCGAGGGCTTGGCAGATCCTCGGGACGAGCCCGAGGATGACGGCTGAGAATGAGGGGCGCGTCTGTAACCTATTGAGGTCGAAGCGCTTTCCTCTCGCTCGGCGTCATCCTCGGCCTTGTGCCGAGGATCTAAGCACGTCTCCGCGAGTTCAACGGTGCGGATGAACCTCAAGCGTCCAACACGCAACCGCGCGGTGACCCGCTCACCCCTTGATGAAGGCCAGCACATCCGCGTTGAAGCGTTCCGGCTCGACCTGGGCGAGGCCGTGGCTGGAGCCTTCGTAGACCTTGAGCACGGCGCCCTTGACGATCTTCGAGGACTTAAGGGCCGCTGCCACGATGGGGACGATCTGGTCGTCGTCGCCGTGGATGAAGAGGGTCGGCTTGTCGATCTTGCGGAGGTCGTCGGTGTAGTCGACCTCGGAGAATTCGTGGATGCAATCGTATTCGCCCTTGATGCCGCCGGCCATGCCCATCAGCCAGAAGGTCTCGCGCAGGCCTTCGTTGACCTTGGCGCCGTCGCGGTTGAAGCCGTAGAAGGGCATGGAGAGGTCGCGGAAGAATTGCGAGCGGTCGAGCGCGGTGCCCTTGCGGATGCCGTCGAAGACGTCGAGCGGCAGGCCTTCGGGGTTGGCGTCGGTTTTCAGCATCAACGGCGGAACGGCGCCGACCAGCACCACCTTGGCGACGCGCTTGGTGCCGTGGCGGCCGAGATAGTGGGCGACTTCGCCGCCGCCGGTGGAGTGGCCGATCATGATCAGGTTCTTGAGATCGAGCTTCTCGATCAGCTCGGCGAGATCGTCGGCGTACTGGTCCATGTTGTTGCCGTCCCAGGTCTGGGAGGATTTGCCGTGGCTGCGGCGATCATGGGCGATGACGCGGTAGCCGTTCTGGCCGAAATAGAGCATCTGCGCTTCCCAGGCGTCGCCCGAAAGCGGCCAGCCATGCGAGAAGAGGATCGGCTGGCCGGTGCCCCAATCCTTGTAGAAAATCTTCGTTCCGTCCTTGGTGGTGATCTTCGGCATGCTCGTCATCCTCTTTGCGTTCGCTGTTGAATGAATGGAGCGGCGGGCGCGCTTGCGGCCCATTGCGCGACGGCAGAGAACATCGGAATGATCAGAAACGAAAGCACTATTTGCCAGGCCGGCCGACATTTGCTCGCGTCGGTGCGCGCTTTTGCGAGGACGGCAACGTCAGGGCGAGATGACCGACATCAGCCGGTCACCAACAGTTGACATTACAATGCTGTAATGGGCGGCCAATTTGCTTGCCGCTGACCTGCAATCGGACAATAATTCCTGCGTTGCGCGGCGATTTGCCACGTATGCGCCTCTTTCGATCGACCCTGGACAACCTCGAGTCCCTCTGGAGACGTGAATGTCATTTTGGAAGCAGTTTGCGATCTGTCTCATCGTTATCGCCGCCGGCGTTACCGGATGGGCTGTCTTTGTGCCTGGTGCGCGCGATACGCTGCGCAATGCCGGCGTTCCCGAAGCTCTTGTTGGCAAGGCGATCGATCCTGACAAAGCAAGCGCGGCGCCGCCTACAGCAGGTGGCGAGCAGGCAAGCAATCGTCGTTCCGGCGGTAATGGTGGCAATGGTGGCGGTGGCCGCAACGGCGCGGTGCTTGTCGTCACGCAGGCCGTGGTTCCCGGTGTCGTCAATGATCGGCTGGGTGCGATCGGCACGGGGGATGCGATCCGCTCGGTGGTGGTGACGCCGCAGGCGAGCGGTCTCATCCGCGAAATCCTCGTCAAGTCCGGCGACCGGGTCAAGCAGGGGCAGATCATCGCCAAGCTCGACAGCGAAGAGCAGGTGATCGTCAAGGGGCAGGCCGAAGTCGCGCTGAAATCGGCGGTCGAGAAGTCCAGCCTCTACAACAATATCAAGTCCAGCGTGTCGCGCATGGACGTGTTCGATCAGGAGATCGCCGAGCAGAACGCGCGGCTGCAATTGCAGGCGGCGCAGCTGAGCCTCGATCGCCGCAACATCCTGGCGCCGATCGACGGCATCGTTGGCATCATGCCCGTGAATATCGGCGACAACGTCTCGACGACGACGCCGATCGTGACGCTCGACGATCGCACGGAAATCCTCGTCGACTACTGGGTGCCGGAGCGTTTCGCCAATACGGTCAAGGTCGGCCAGGCGGTCGAGGCGACGTCGGTGGCGCGGCCGGGGCAGGTGTTTTCGGGCGCGGTCGAGGCGATCGACAACCGCGTCGATCCCGCCAGCCGTACGCTCCGGATGCGGGCGCGGCTCAACAATGCAGCCGACGAGCTGAGGGCAGGGATGTCGTTCAGCGTCGGCATGCGGTTCGATGGCGACCAGTATCCGGCGGTCGATCCGCAGTCGGTGCAGTGGGATTCGCAAGGCTCCTTCGTCTGGCGCGTGGCCGAGCAGAAGTCGCACAAGGTGCGCGTCAGCATCGTCCAGCGCAATCCCGACTATGTGCTGGTCAAGGGCAACCTCGATAATGGCGACCTGATCGTCACGCAGGGCCTGCAGCGTGTGCGCGAGGGCGGGCCGGTGCGCTCCGAAGGGGGCGAACTTGCCGCCAAGGAGCCTGTCACCTGATGAGCGACAGCGGCCCCCACAACAATACGCCATCGGGCAAGCAGACGTTCACGGCGCTCTTCGTGCGCCGGCCGATCCTGGCCTTGGTGTTCAACACGCTGATGATCGTTGCGGGTCTCGCCGCCTATGTCGGCATCGAGGTGCGCGAGCTGCCTGATGTCGACCGGCCGGTCGTGACCGTGCGCACCACCTTCGACGGCGCGTCGCCGCAGACGATCGACCAGGAGGTGACCAAGATCATCGAGGGCGCGTCGGCGCGCGTCAGCGGGTTGAAGTCGATCTCGTCGAGCTCGCAGTTCGGCCAGAGCCGGGTGACGCTGGAGTTTTCCGATACGGTGGATCTGGCGGTCGCCGCCAACGACGTGCGCGACGCGATCGGGCGGATCACCGACCGGCTGCCTGACGACGCCGACGCGCCGCAGATCGTCAAGGCGGATTCGGATTCGCAGCCGATCATGCGTCTTGCCGTCACCTCCACCAAGCTCAACATGGACGACCTGACGCTGCTCGTCGACAATGAGGTGATCGACCGGCTGGCCTCCGTCGACGGCGTTGCCGATGTCGAGAGCTATGGCGACCAGGAGAAGGTGTTTCGGGTCGATGTCGATCAGTCGGAGCTCGCGAGCCGTGGGCTGACGATCGGCGATCTCACCAATGCGCTGTCGAACGCGGCACTCGACGTGCCGGCCGGCTCGCTCAAGAGCCCGACGCAGAACATCGTCGTGCGCGCTACCGCCAGCCTGCAGAAGCCCGAGGATTTCGCCAACGTCATGTTGCTCGACCGCGTGCGGCTGGGGGATGTGGCGACCGTGACGCTTGGACCGCGCGATGGGCAGACGGCGCTGCGCTCGAACGGGGTGCCGGGCATCGGTCTCGGCGTCATCCGCCAGGCGCAATCCAATACGCTGAATATTTCCAACGGCATCAAGGCCGCGGTCGAGCAGCTGTCGAAGACGCTGCCAGAGGGTACCAGGATCGCGATTACCAGCGATGACGCGGTGTTCATCCAGGGCGCCATCCACGAGGTGGTGCTGGCGCTGGTGCTGGCCGCCGTCATCGTCACCGCCGTCATCTATCTCTTCCTGCGCGACTGGCGGGCGACGATCATTCCGGCGGTGAGCATGCCGGTGGCGCTGATCGGCACGCTGGCGGCGATCTACATGGTCGGTTTCTCGATCAATATCCTGACGCTGCTGGCGATCGTGTTGGCGACCGGTCTGGTGGTCGACGACGCCATCGTGGTGCTCGAGAATATCGTGCGCAGGCGCGCGCAGGGCATGGGGCCGCGCGCGGCTGCCGTGCTTGGCACGCGCGAGGTATTCTTCGCGGTCATTGCGACGACGGCGACGCTGGCAGCCGTGTTCATTCCGCTGTCGTTCCTGCCGGGGCAGGTGGGCGGCCTGTTTCGCGAGTTCGGCTTCGTGCTTGCATTCTCCGTCGGCCTGTCGTCGCTGGTGGCGCTAACGCTTTGCCCGATGATGGCGTCGCGGATGCTGACCCGGGAGATGAAAGAGGATCATGGGATGCTCGGCCGCTTCGGCGACCGGTTTTCCAGCGCCTACGAGTGGTGCCTGCAGCGCTGCCTGAATGCGCCCTTCGTCGTCATCGTGTTCTCGGTGATCTTCGCGGGTGCCGCCGTCGTGGCCTTTACCGGCGTGAAGAGCGAGCTGACGCCCAACGAGGACCGGGCGATGGTGATGATGCGGCTGACGACGCCGCAGGGATCGAGCCTCGAATATACGCGCGACAAGCTGCAGCTGGTCGAGGAATATCTGCAGCCGCTGGTCGACAGCGGCGATATCCGCAATGTCTTTTCCGTCTCCGGGCAGAATGGGCAGGCCAATAGCGGCTTCATGGTGCTGACGCTGGCGCCATGGGGCGAGCGCGAGCGCACGCAGAACGAGATCGTTGCGGATATCAATCGCGCGGCTTTGAAGGTTCCGGCGCTGCGCGGCAATGCCATCCAGTCCAACAGCCTGCGTATTCGCGGCGCCGGCAACGGGTTGCAGATGGCGCTGATCGGCAGCGATTATGATGCGCTCACGCAATCGGCGCTGAAGCTGGTACAGGCGCTGGACGCGACCGGCCGCTACGACACGCCGCGCCTCGCCAACGAGCCGACGCAGGCGCAGGTGTCGATCTCGATCGATCGCGAGCGGGCATCCGATCTCGGCATCAACATCACCGGCCTGTCGACCGCCATCCAATCGCTGCTGGAAGGGCGCTCTGTTGTCGACGTGTTCGTCAAGGGCGATGCCTATCCAGTGCTTTTGACCTCGAACACGCGGCCGCTCGACGATCCGACCGATCTTGAGAACGTGTTCCTGAAAACCGGCGACGGCAAGATCGTGCCGATGTCGGTCATCGCCTCGCTGCAAGAGGGCGCCGTGGCGCCGCAGCTCAATCGTGAGCAGCAGCTGGCGTCTGTGGCGATCACCGCTGGCCTCAAGGATGGCGTGTCGCTTGGCGATGCGGTGAAAGAGGCCGTGACGCTGGCCGGGCCTCTGCTTCCCTCGGGTGCGCGGCTGATGCCGCTTGCGGAAGCGGCGACGCTGGAAGAAAACGCCAACGGCATGGCTCTCACCTTCGGCTTTGCCATCATCATCATCTTCCTGGTGCTGGCGGCGCAGTTCGAGAGCATGTTCTCATCCGTGATCATCATGTCGACGGTGCCGCTTGGGCTTGCCTGCGCGGTCTTCGCGCTCGTGATCACAGGTTCCAGCCTCAACATCTACAGCCAGATCGGCCTGGTGCTGCTTGTCGGCGTCATGGCCAAGAACGGCATCCTGATCGTCGAGTTCGCCAACCAGTTGCGCGATGAGGGCCAGGACGTCAGGGCGTCGATCGAAAAGGCCTGCGCGCTGCGTCTGCGTCCCGTGATGATGACGATGATCGCCACCATCCTTGGTGGCGTGCCGCTGGTCTTCGCGCATGGCGCGGGTGCCGAAGCGCGCGTGGCGCTCGGGTGGGTGATCGTCGGCGGGCTGGGCTTCGCGACGCTGGTGACGCTGTTCATCACGCCCGTCGCCTATCTGCTGATCGCCCGCTTCGCCAAGCCGCATGCGCATGAAGAGGCACGGTTGCATCAGGAAATGGAAAATGCCGAGCGGCCGAAGATCGTTGCCGCGCGGGATCAGCTCGAAGCTGCGGAGTGATAATCGCCGCCCTGTAATCTTGCCTTCGGGCAGGTTGCGGGCGGCGTTTTTTCATAGTTTCCGAATGGTTGCATAACAGGCTAAATTAATTGCGACTTTTAGCTGTTTTTTAAGCATGAGCCGTAATCATTGGCATCGATACCGATGGTCTCCCAGCGTTTCGGGAGGCTGCACGGCGCCGCTGTTTTGGCGCCCCCGGACATGAGTGTTCGCGGCACCGGTTCATTTGTACCTGTTGCGTATTGTTGTGTTCGGAGTTCTGTATCCGTGAGTATTTATCGGCGCACTTCGGTGGATGCCGCGCTTTATGTATTGCGCGACATCGGGAATAAACTGACGACGACCCAGAGGCAGGTCTCCACCGGCCTCCGGGTCGAACGCGCCTCGGATAATGGCGCCTATTGGGCGATCAGCTCGACCTTGAAAAGCGACCAGAAGGCCCAATCGGCAGTGCGCGATGCGCTGGGATTGGCCGCTGCGACGATGGATACGGCCTATACCGCCGTCGGCGAATCGACCGATCTCGTCAGCCAGATCAAGGCCAAGCTCGTCGCCGCCACCGAGGACGGTGTCGACAAGGACAAGATCAATCTCGACATCACCCATCTGAAAGATCAGCTTCGTTCCGTTTCCGCGGCGGCGAGCTTCAACAACGACAATTGGGTGGCGATCGATGATGGCGACGATCCGGCCAAGCCGCGCGAGATTCCGGCGTCGTTCACGCGCCATCCCGATGGAAGCGTCGAAATCGGAACGCTGAGCTACGAGGTCGATATCGCGCCGGTGGGATCGACGACATCCAAGGACGCGCGCTACCTGATCGACGATCGGACCACGGGATCAGGTGAATACGGGGCGTTGACCTCGCAGTATTTCGCGACGGAACTGGGGGCCTCGAAGAACTATGTGATGCTCGCTAGCGCGGGGAATACGGCGGGGCAGGTCGAGATCGGCATATCCTCGACCACGACCACCGCGGAGGTCAAGGAGATGGTCTCGGTCGTCGACAAGATGCTCGGCCAGATGACGACGATCGGCTCGTCCTTCGGCGCGCTGGAAAAGCGCATCAGCCTGCAGAGCGACTTCGCGCAGAACTTGGGCGATGCCTTCGCGCGCGGGATGAGCAAGCTGATCGATGCCGACATGGAGGAGCAATCGAGCCGGCTTGCGGCGCTGCAGACGCAGGAGCAACTGGGCCTGCAATCGCTCAACATCGCAAACGCCACCTACGATACGGTGCGGCAGCTGTTCCAGAACTTCTGACGCGTCATCGTTTGTATCGGCCGCTATTGGCGGCCGGCGTCGCCGACGCCGGTGACTTTTTCGGGAGTTCCGGCTCTAAGGCTGTGCAATCCATCGATTTTCCAGTATTCAGGGCGCGCGCTTCATCTTCTTGCCGCATTCCTTAATACTGCTCGCATCACCATCGAATTGGAGATACGCCTGTCCATGATCAAGAAATTCATCCTTCTCGCCGTTGCCGCGACCTACCTCAGCGCCTGCACGACGACGGATCCGTATACGGGCCAACAGAAGATGTCGAACACATCGGGCGGCGCGCTGCTCGGCGCCGGCGTCGGCGCATTGGCGGGTCTCGCTGTTGGCGGTTCGCCGGTAGGTCGACGTAACGCGGCGCTCATCGGCGCCGGTGTCGGCGCTCTCGCCGGCGGTGCGATCGGCAACTACATGGACCAGCAGGAATCGGAACTGCGCGCGCAGCTCCAGGGCACCGGCATCTCCGTTACCCGCAACGGCGACAACATCATCCTGAACATGCCGTCGAACATCACCTTCGACGTCGACCAGGATGCCGTGAAGCCGGGCTTCTACCCGACGCTGAACTCGGTGGCGATCGTGCTGCGCAAGTTCAACCGCACGCTGATCGACGTCAACGGCCACACCGATTCGACCGGCAGCCTGCAGCATAACCAGGAACTGTCGCAGCGCCGCGCCGAGTCCGTTGCCGGCTATCTCGGCGGCCAGGGTATCGACCAGCGCCGCATGTCGGCCGTCGGCTTCGGCCCGTCGCAGCCGGTGGCTTCCAACGCCTCGGAAGCCGGACGCGCACAGAACCGCCGCGTCGAAATCCAGATCGCGCCGATCACCCAGAGCTGATCGGGCTCGCTTGAGAGTTAAGACGGCCGGGCTCGATGCCCGGCCGTTTTGCGTTAGAGTAGTTTGAATTACGCAATTCCGGACGGAAAACCGCTTCACACTTTTCCTGGCATTGCTTCAAGGGTGCATGACAGCGCCCTTGGTGATCTTGTCGACGATCTTCTTGTCGGCGCGGATCGCGATGCCGACCACCCTGGCGTCATCGGGCGCGTATTCGGCGAAGACGGCGCGGTTGGCGGCGTCGTGGCCGGTCGCGAACATCTCCTCGATGAAGAGCGAGGCGGTGATGCCGCGCTCCAGCGTGCGGCGGTGGATGGTGGACATGGTCTCCTTGGGCGCTGCCAGAACGATGATCGGCTGGATCGAGAGCGGGTTGTACAGATTGCCCGATCGGTCCTTGTAGGCGTCGCCGATGATCTCGGGGTTCTGGCCGGTGATCCCGCTCATCAGGAAGGCGGTGACATTCAGCGTCTGCCAGGATGGAAGATTGTTTCGCAGCACGATCGCAATTTTGGTATCAAACATTCCAGTCTCTTTTCATGCGGGTTTCGACGTCGGTTGGATGAGGATCTAAGCCATCACGCCCTTGAGGGTCTTGAACGTTTGTGCACGGAGCCGGGCACTGACGGGCGCTCCATTGCGTCCGGTGCGATTGCTCCGGGAATTGTAACCGCGCCGGCCTTTCCTGGCATCGAGCGCATCGAGGCGCAGTTCGCGGGAAACGCCTTCGAGCCGCATCGTCACGATACCTATGCGCTCGGGGTGACGATCAAGGGCGTGCAGACCTTTTCCTATCGTGGCGAGCGGCGTTTCAGCCTGCCGGGGCAGGTGATCGTTCTGCATCCCGACGAGGAGCATGATGGCGGGGCGGGGACGGATCACGGGCTGCAATACCGCATGCTCTATCTGGAACCCTCGCTGCTCTTCCATTGTCTGGAAGCGGCGCGCATCGGCTTGCCCTTCGTCGATCAGCCAGTCTTCGACGATCCCCTGCTTGCCGGCACGTTTCTGGGGGCGCTGAGTGAACTGGACCGGGAGTTGGATGAACTCTTCGTCGACGACTTCGTGTCACGCGTGGCGGGTGGCCTGGCGCGGCATGCGGGTACTCCGCGTCGGCCGCTTGGCAGCATTGCCTGGCAACGGGCGAGACTGGCGCGGGATTATCTCGAGGCGCATGCGACAAGGCCGGTGACGTCGGCCGAACTGGAGGCCGTGACGGGGCTCGACCGGTTTCAGTTGGCGCGGCATTTCCGGGCCGCATTCGCGACCAGCCCGCATCGCTATCTCCTCATGCGGCGCCTGCAGCAGGCGCGTGCGATGATCGGGGCCGGGGAGGCGCTGGCGGAGGCAGCGTTCGCCACCGGTTTTGCCGACCAGAGCCACTTCAATCGGCATTTCAAGAAGGCGTATGGCATGACGCCAGGCCAATGGGCGGGGCTGAGGCGAGATTTCTCTTAGGCCGGATTTTCCGCGAGACCGGAGCGCCGCGCGATGAAGCGGGCAAGCATCGGGCCGGTGAACAGGATGATCAGGAAGCGGCCGGTCTGCATGGCCATCACGAAGGGGACATCGACGTCACTGGAGGCCGCGATGATGGCGACGGAATCGGCGCCACCCGGGCTGGTGGCGAGATAGGCGGTCAGCGGATCGACACCGGCGAAGACGTGCAGCGCGTAGGCCATGCAGCCGCATAGCGACATCAGAAGCAGGATCGAGGCGGCGACGCGCGGCAGGGCGCGGGCGGCATGAGCGATGATTCCGCGGGTAAAGCGCAGCCCGATGCTCCAGCCGATCAAGGCATAGCTGATCGCCAGCAGCCACATGGGGAGCTCGATCTTCAACAGGCCGAAGCCCTGCAGCAGCGAGCCGACAACGAGCGGCACGATGATGGTGCCGCCGGGAATGCGGAAACGGACAGCACAAAAGGCCGAGACGATCGTCAGTGCGACGGTTGCGGCAAGGGCCGGCCAGTCGATCGGCGGAAACAGGACGAGCGGCGGCGGCTCGCCGCCATCGGCGGCCACCCACAGGCGGGCGACGACGGAGGCTGCGACGGCCACGAAGACGACGCGCAGATATTGCATGAAGGCGACGAGGCGCGCGTCGGCGCCATAGGCTTCCGACATGATGACCATGGCCGATGCCGCACCCGGCGACGAGCCCCAGACCGCCGTCGTGCCTGGGAGCACCTGCCAGCGGGTTAAGAGCCAGCCGAGCAAGCCGGCGGCGGCGATGACGGCGAAGATCATGGAAAGGAAGAGCGGCGCGTCGGTCGCCATCGTCTGCAGGATATCGACGGTGATCGCGCGGGCCATCATGAAGCCCACCAGCGCCTGGCCGAACAGCAGCGGCCAGCGCGGGACGCGCAGCGATCCCTGGCCGATAGAGACCGCGAGCACGATCGCGGCGACCATCGGGCCGATCAGCAGCGAGGCAGGCAGGCCGAGCATTTCCAGGCCAACGACAAGAATGGTGGAGAGGGCGAGCAGCAAAACCCAGCGCGGCAGGCTGGCGGTTCGGAACTGGCGGCTGGCGTCTTTCAACGGCTTATCCGATGCATGTCTTGCCAATGCTGATGACGGGTCGATGCGACGTCTTGGGGGGAGCGGCAGAGGCTTTGCTGGAAAATCGGCGGGCGCCGATGGCGTGCCGTGGATATAGGCGCGGGCGGGGCCGGGGGTCAATTGCGAATTCTTGGGCCTTTACATGCTGACGTTTGCGGCGAGGAAATCGAGCAGGGCGCGGACCCGCGCCGGCAGCGGGCCGCCCTGGCCGATATAAACGGCGTGGAATTCCTCGGTGTCGTGAGGATTGAGGTCTTCGAGGAGCGGGATCAGGCGGCCGGCCTTGATATCGGCGCGGACGGTGAAACGGGCGAGGCGGCCGAGGCCGGCACCCGACAAGGCCATGTGCCGCATCGCCTCGCCATCGGCGACCTGGAGGCCCGGTGTGAGAGGTAGCCGGATGACGTCGCCGCCATCGCGCATGGGCCATCCCTCGACGCTGCGGGCGTAGGAGAGGCCGATGCGACGGTGGTGTTCGAGATCGGACACGGTGGCCGGCGTGCCGTGTGTTTGGAGGTAGCCGGGTGAGGCGACGATGACCATGTCCGTCGCGCCGAGCTTGCGGGCGATCAGCGTCGAGCTCTTCAGCGGTCCGGCGCGGATGGCGACGTCGGCGCGGTCGTCGAGCAGGTCGACGACCCTGTCGGTGTGAGAGATATCGAGCGTGATCCGGGGGTGCAGCGCAAGGAATCCCGGGACGAGCGGTGCCAGGATGTGATTGCCGAAGGAGGCGCTGGTGTTGATGCGGACCGGGCCGGCGGCCAGTTCTCCCGACAATGCGGAACGCTCGGCCTCGGTGATATCGGCGAGAATGGTGACGCTGCGCTCATAGAAGGCGCAGCCTTCGGGCGTCAGTTGCAGCTTGCGGGTGGAGCGGTTGACGAGGCGGGCGCCGAGCCGGGCTTCGAGCCGCGCGACGAGCTTGCTGACGGCCGATGGCGTCATGCGGCAGGCGTGGGCGGCGGCGGTGAAGCCGCCCAGTTCGACGGCGCGGACGAAGACTTCCATCTCTCCGGAGCGGTTGATGTCTGGTCTGCTCATGATGACTTCAATTCATGAATTGTGTTCTTTAAGGCGGTCTATTTCATCGTGTGTGGAGTGTCTATCTCTAGTGAAACAACAGGAGACTGGCCATGGAATACAGACAGCTTGGTGCATCCGGCCTTCGGGTGCCGGTTTTGAGTTTCGGCGCGGGCACATTCGGTGGATCGGGGCCGCTGTTCGGTGCCTGGGGCAATACGACGGGCGCCGAGGCGTCGCGGATGGTGGATATCGCGATCGAGGCAGGAGTGACGCTGTTCGATACTGCCGACGTCTATTCGGCGGGCGCGTCGGAAGAGGTGCTTGGCCATGCGATCAGGGGCAGGCGCGACCAGGTGTTGATCTCGACGAAGACCGCGCTTCCTGTTGGAGACGGGCCCGGCGATTGGGGGACGTCGCGCGCAAGATTGCTGCGGGCGACGGATGCGGCGTTGAAGCGGCTTGGCACCGACTACATCGACCTGTTGCAGTTGCATGCCTTCGACGCATCGACGCCGATCGAGGAGGTGCTCTCGACGCTGGAGCAGCTGATTAACGCCGGGAAGATCCGCTATATCGGCGTTTCCAACTTCTCCGGATGGCAGCTGATGAAATCGCTCGGCGTGTCCGCTCAGCATGGCTATTCGCGCTATGTGGCGCATCAGGTCTACTACTCGCTGGCCGGCCGCGACTATGAGTGGGAGCTGATGCCGCTCGCCGCCGACCAGGGTGTCGGCGCGCTGGTGTGGAGCCCGCTTGCCTGGGGGCGGCTGACCGGGAAGATCAGGCGCGGGCAGCCTCTTCCAGAGGGAAGCCGGCTGCACCAGACGGCGGAATACGGGCCTCCCGTCGATGACGAGAAGCTCTACGATATCGTCGATGCGCTCGACATCGTGGCCGAAGAGACCGGCAAGACGGTGCCGCAGATCGCGCTCAACTGGCTGATTGGCCGCCCGACGGTGTCGAGCGTGATCATCGGGGCGCGCAACGAGGAGCAGCTGCGGCAGAACCTCGGTGCTGTCGGCTGGTCGCTGTCGAAAGAGCAGGTCGAGCGGCTCGACAAGGCGAGTGCCGTCAGCGCGCCCTATCCTTATTTTCCGTATCAGCGGCAGGAGGGTTTCGCGCGATTGAACCCGCCGCTCGTCTGAGGTCGCTGATGGCCGTACCGCTGCGGCTATTCTGCTACTAGACAGCCGCCATCTCTTGTCTCATACCCAACGTGCCCTCGGGCAACGACGGTAAGGAGATCAAAGAGATGGCGCTCAAAGACGCAAAGGCCGGCACACGCAACGAGGCGGGTATCGCCAGCGTTCTCGGCATCCTGAAACAGAGCTTCGGCGAGCGCTTCCAGACCGGCCAGTCGTTTCGCGAGCAGCATGCACATACGACCACCTACATTCCCTCGCAGCTGCCGGACGGTGTCCTCTTCGCCGAGAGCGCCGATGATGTGAAGGCTGTCGTCAAGGTCTGCGCCGAGCACAAGGTGCCCGTCATCGGCTTTGGTACCGGTTCGTCGCTGGAGGGGCAGGTCAATGCGCCCAACGGCGGCATTTCGATCGATTTCAGCCGGATGAACCGCGTGCTTGAGGTCAACATGGAAGACCTCGACTGCACCGTCGAGCCGGGCGTTACCCGCGAGGACCTCAATACCTATCTGCGCGACACCGGCCTGTTTTTCCCGATCGATCCGGGCGCCAACGCCTCGATCGGCGGCATGACGGCGACGCGGGCCTCAGGCACCAACGCCGTGCGCTACGGCACGATGAAGGACAATGTGCTTTCGGTCACTGCCGTTACCGCCAATGGCGAGGAAATCCGCACGGCGCGGCGCGCCCGCAAATCCTCGGCCGGCTATGACCTGACGCGCCTCTTCGTCGGCTCCGAGGGTACGCTTGGCATCCTGACGTCGGTGACGCTGCGCCTGCAGGGCATTCCGCAGAAGATCGGCGGCGGCGTCTGTGCGTTTCCGACGGTGCGTGCCGCTTGCGACGCGGTGATCATGACGATCCAGATGGGCGTGCCGGTCGCGCGCATCGAGCTTCTCGACGCCCTGCAGATCCGCGCCTGCAACGCCTATTCGAAACTGAATTACGACGAGAAGCCGACGCTGTTCGTCGAGTTTCACGGCACCGACGAAACCGTCGCGCTGCAATCGGCGCAGTTCGGCGAGATCGCAGCGGAATGCGGGGGCGGCGAGTTCGCCTGGACCGTCAACGCCGAAGAGCGCAGCAAGCTCTGGAAAGCCCGCCACGATGCCTATTGGGCTTCGCGCGCGCTGGCGCCGGAGATGGCGGCGCTTTCGACCGACGTCTGCGTGCCGATCTCGCGCCTGGCCGATTGCATCGGCGAGACGCAGGCCGATATCGAGGAGCACGGTCTTCTCGCGATGATCGTCGGCCATGCCGGCGACGGGAACTTTCACGTGCTGCTCTTGTTCGACGACAAGACGGAGGAGGGGATCGCCGTTGCCGAGGGCTTCGTGTCGCGGCTCAACAAGCGGGCGCTTGCGATGGACGGCACCTGCACTGGCGAACACGGTATCGGCCAGGGCAAGATGGCGTTTCTCGAAGAAGAGCTTGGGGGCGCGGTCGATCTGATGCGCCAGGTCAAGCATGCGCTCGACCCGGATAACATCTTCAATCCGGGCAAGATTTTCCATTCTGCCTGAAAATCAACACTCTGTTTTGATCTTGGCTTGCTTGCGGCATGAATGCCGATAGGGATTGAGAACAGCGTAGCGAATCGGAGCGCCGCCGGGAAAGCGTGGGCGTAACAAGGAATTGCGCGGTTTGTTGCCTGAAAGCGGCTTCACACGCTTCGGGTTGATGATCTAGGGTCAAAACTCGATCGGGTTTCCTGATCGAGTTTGGCCTTGTGTCCGCGGTGTAGCCCGAATGGAGAATGATTGACTTGGTAGGCCGGTTTCTCGTCGTACTGGGTGGTGTGGTTGTCGTGGCGCTGTTCGTGGCGCTGTTCGCGCCTATGTTCATCGATTGGACCGGCTTCCGTCAGAATTTCGAGGATCAGGCCAGCCGTATCATCGGCAAGAAGGTCGTGGTCCACGGCGCGGTCGATGCGCGCCTTTTGCCGTTTCCCTCGGTGACGATGCACGACGTGCGCGTCGGCCAGGAGCAGGACGGCTCGCCAATCGTGCAGGTCGAGCAGTTTTCCATGGATGCGGAACTGGCGCCGTTCCTCTCGGGCGAGGCGCTGATCTTCGACATGCGCGTGGTCAACCCCAAGGTCAAGCTGCGGCTCTTGAAGGATGGTACGCTCGACTGGACGCGCGGCAGCCAGCCGGAAATTCCCGCCAAGACGGTGGTTCTTGAGAACGTGCATGTCAGCGGCGGCGACGTTCAGTTCATCGACGACCAATCGGGCCGCACGCGTCTCGTGACCGGGATCAACGCCGAGATGTCGGCGAAATCGCTGGCCGGGCCGTGGCGGATCGAGGGTGATGCGGCGCTCGACGGCGAGCACGGCAATTTCCTCATCTCCAGCAACCAGCTGGACGAGAACGGCGTTCTCAGAATGCGCACCCGGCTGCAGCCGGACAAGCATCCTGTGTCGGTCGATCTCGATGGCGAGCTGAAGCTTGTCGATCGCAAGCCCAATTACCAGGGCACGATGTCGGCGCAGATCGAGCGCACGGGCACCAACCAGGCCAAGGGCACCGACAAGAGCCAGCCGCCGCGGCTGAAGGGCAAGTTCGAGCTTACCAACGAGAGCATTCGCATTCCCGAATACCGGCTCGAGATCGGCGCGGTGGAAGACCCCTATGTGGTGACCGGCGAGGCGACGCTCGACACCGGCGTGAAGCCGCAGTTCCTGCTCACCGCCGATGGCCAGCAGATCGACGTCAATCGCATTGGCAACCAGGGCTCTGGCGGCAAGACCTCGCGCGATCCGAGCCTGTCGGCCAAGCAGCGGTTGAATGCGCTGATCCAGATCGTCTCGCAGATCCCGGTGCCGCAGGTGCCCGGCAAGGCGAGTGTCAGGCTGCCGGCGATCGTGGCCGGTGATACCACCATTCGCGACGTGCAGCTCGACCTGGAGCCGGCCGGCAGCGGCTGGACAATCGACCACGCCTTCGGCACGCTGCCGGGGCGCACGCTGGTCGAGGGCAACGGTCAGCTGACGCTGCAGGGCCAGCCATCCTTCAAGGGCGCGATCACCGTTGCCTCCAAGCAGCCGACCGGGCTTGCCTCGTGGCTGTCGGGTGATGTCGATCCGGCGATACGGTCGCTGCAGCAGGCCGGTTTTTCGGCGAATGTGAACCTCACGCATGAGCGGCAGACGTTCGACGATCTCGAGATCGCGGTCGGTCCGGCGACGCTGAAGGGCAGGCTCGACCGCCAGGCGGTGCCGAACCAGGCGCCGACGCTCGATGTCGCGCTATCAGGCGATGCGTTGGATCTCGATGCGCTCCGAGCGCTGACGGGTCTGTTTACCGGGCAGGATGCAGGCAATAACGTCCTCGACCACAAGATCAAGGCGCAGCTCAAGGCCGACAAGTTCACGGCCTTTGGTGTCGAAGCGGGCGATGTCGAGACGAGCTTCACGATCGCCGACGGCGCGCTCGGCGTGGACAAGCTTTCGGTGAAGAACCTGGCGGGCGCCGAGTTCACGGCGACCGGCCGCGCCGAGGGATCGCTGCTCGACTACAAGGGCTCGGGCGAAATCACCTTCAAGGCGGCCGACCCCGGTCCGTTCTTCACCATGCTGAAGCAGAAACTGCCGCAGCACCCCGTCATGGATCGGCTGGTGCGCAACGCGGCCTGGTACACGAACACGGCGCTGCGCGGTGCCGTCACGCTCGGCGGCGATCAGGGCGATGGGCTCTCGGTGACGCTTGCCGGTGTCGCCAATGGCAGCCGCGTGAACCTCGATTACCGCATGTCCGACCTTCTGGCGCTGACCGGCAAGGGAACGACGAGCCTTGAGGCGACGCTCGAGAACAACGTGACGTCGGTGCTGTTCGGCCAGGCGGGGCTCGATCCGTTGCCTGTCGATGCGGATGCCAACGGCCGCATGACGCTGAAGGTGCAGGCGGAGGGGACCGATCCCGCCGACGCCAACTTGACATTTGCGACGGACCGCACCTCGTTTACCGCCGCCGGCAAGGTCGATATCCGGCCACAGAGCTTCATGAACGGGCAGCTGGCGCTGTCGCTGGAGAGCGCCGACCTCGACCCTTATCTGGTCATGAACGGCATCGGCGTGCCGCAGATGGGGACAGGCCTGCCGTTCAAGCTGACGACGACGGCGGCGATCGATGGCGACAAGGTCGCCTTCGGCAACATTGCCGGCCATGCGGCGGACAACGAATTCACCGGCGCCATGACGCTGGATCGCAAGGCCGAGCGGACGACGGCCTCGGGCGAACTCGCCCTGACGAAGGCCGATGCCACTTGGCTTGGCGAAGCCGTCTACGGGCCGATGACGGATCCGGCGAACGGCAATCTGCTCGCGGCGCCGCTTGGCATTCCCGTGTTCAAGGACATGGATGTCAACCTGAAGCTTAACGCCAAGCAGTTCTGGCTCGGGTGGTCGAACCCGATCACCGACTTCACCTCCAACGTCGCCTACAAGGGTGACGAGCTGCAGCTCAACGACATGAAGGGCAACTGGGACGGCGGCACTGTTGATGCCAATGTGAAGTTTACCAATGCCGATGGAACCGGCTTCCTGCAGACCAAGCTTGCGCTTGCCGATGCCGATCTCGGCGGCGTCGTCTGGCAGCGGGATGGCGGTTCGCCTGTGGCCAGCGGCAAGTTCGGGCTGGCGTTGTCGATGGAAGCATCGGGCAAGTCGATGAAGGATATCGCGAGCTCGCTCAACGGCTCCGGCGAGATGAAGCTGGGCGATACCAGCGTGCGCGGTCTCAATCTCGGCATGCTGGCGCCGCTTCTTTCGGCGACCGACCCGATGCAGGACCAGCTGAATGCCGGCAAGGTGCATCCGATCGTCGAGACGCTGCTCAACAACGGCGAGGCGAAGCTGCCGGCGACGGCGGTGCCGTTCAACGTCACGGACGGGGTGCTGAGGGTTCAGAACGTGACTGTCGCCACCGATCAGGCGACGCTGACGGGCAATGCGCAGATCGACCTGCCGCAGGAGCGGATCAACGCGTCGCTCGACATCAATCTCAACCCGATGGGCGAGGCACTGACCGGCGCGGATCCTTCGATCCGGCTCGATTTCTCCGGCGTTCTCGGATCGCCGGGCCGGGTGATGGATGTCACCGATATCACCGGCTACCTCTCTCTGCGCGCCTTCGAGCGCGAGCGCCGGCGGGTCGAGAAGCTGCAATCGAACGTTCTCGAACAGCAGCGACTGCGCCGCGAGGTGTCGCTCGCCAAGTTCAACGATCAGGAGCGCGAGAAGGCCGCCGCCATCGAGGCGCAGCGCAAGGCGGAAGAGGAGCGGCTGAGGCTGCTTGCGACCCAGCAGGCCGAGCGCGACCAGGCGGCAGCTGCCGCCAAGGCCGAAGCTGAGGCCAAGGCGCAGGCGGAAGCAGCCGCGAAGGCCAAGGCGGAAGCGGATGCCAAGGCTGCGGCCGAGGCTGCGCGCCGCGCGCAGGAGCAACTGATCACGCCGCCGCAGAACTCGCTGAACTTCAACACGGTGCCGGGTTTGCCGGGCGTGCAGGTTCCGCAATAGCGTTCTGCGCGGCCGGTGTCGGCTGTTCGTCAGGTTTCAGCGCTTGCTGGCGTGGGCGACGATATCGTTGACGAAGGCGGCCTTGGCGGCGGTGTAGCCGTCACCGTCATATTCGAAGTCCTCGGCCAACTTGAGCTTCAGCGCCTGATAGTCGGCAGCTGCTTGCGGGTGGGTTCTCAGATAATCGCGGAATAGTATGCGCCGGTGGTGCGTGTCGTGGCCTTCGGGGCATAGATAGACCCGCTGCTTGGGCGTGGTGATGCGTTTCATGAAGGCGAAGATATCGGCGTCGTAGCGATTGCCGCGTGGCTCGTAGCCGATGGCTTCCATCAGCGGGCAGGCGTCGATGACGTCGGCTGCGTTCGGCAGTATCACATCGATATCGATCAGCGGCTTAGCGGCGATGCCCGGGATGGAGGTGCTGCCGATGTGATGGATATCGAGCACGTGATCGCCCAGCAGGGTTTTTAGGGCGGCGGCGATTTCGCGGAAGTGCGCCGGCCATGCCGCGTCATAGGGGACGATCTCAACGCGCTCCGGCATCCGTCGCTTCCCCGTTGTCGGGCTGGTTATCCTGTGGCGACGGAGCGACGCCCGTCGATTTCAGCCAGGCGAGCACATGCAGGCGCAGCGCCGAGGAAAGGTTGCTGTCGGCATCCCTGTTATCGTCGATCTCGGAGATCAGGCCAGCGAGCGGGATGGCGCGGGCGGCGGCGATGGCGGTGAGTTCGGTCCAGAATTCGTCTTCCAGCGACAGGCTGGTGCGGTGGCCGTGCAGCGTGATCGAGTGCTTGCGGATCATTGCGCTGATTGTTCGGAAAATGAGTCCGCAAACGCACGCAAACGTTTGATCGCAGACTCTTTTTCGCGGTCGCGCGCGGTCATTCGGCGTCGTCGTTCTTTTCGATGCGGCCCTGGTCGTGCGCGCGTTCGGCCTTGTCGTTCAACGCCTTGGTGAGCTGCTTTTCCTGTTTGGTGCGGCCGAAGGAAATGCGGTTCTGCTCGGCCTGCTTCTCCTTGTCGGAGCGGGCCTGCTTCTTCTTGAACTGGCGGAGATTGACGATTTCGGCGCTCACGGGACACCTAAAATATGAAAACAGGCGATATGAAAAAGGGAAGCGATTGCTTCCCTTTGGTCCTTACTGCTTCTTGCGGAAGGCGTCGAGAGAGACGACCGATCCGGCTTTCTTCTCGTCGCCGTCGGCGGGCTTTGCCGCCGCGTCTTCGGTCTTTTCCGCCTTTTCGGGGGCGACCGGGTAGGCGGTGATCTCGGCTTCCGGCAGTTCGTCGCTATCGGCGAGCGGCACGTCGAACTCGAGTTCGAAATTGACCGACGGATCGTAGAAGCCGCGGATGGCGTTGAAGGGGATGAAGAGCTTTTCCGGAACGTCGGAGAAGGAGAGGCCGATCTCGAAGCTCGATTCGGTGACCTTCATTTCCCAGAACTGGTGCTGGATTACGATGGTCATCTGCTCGGGATACTTGGACTTCAGGGCCTGCGAGATGCGAACGCCTGGAGCGCCGGTCAGAAAGGTGATGAAAAAGTGATGCTCGCCCGGCAGGCGGCCGGTTGCAGCGACTTCCGACAATACCTTGCGGATGACGCCGCGAAGCGCGTCCTGTGCCAGAATGTCGTACCGGATATGATCCTGCCCCATGCTTTCCCTGTCTTTCTTTCGTCCGTACGTCTGTTCCAAGCCTATATGCCATGCTCAAGCGGCTTGGAAAAGCCCGCAGCCGAGTCATGCTTTCGCAAATCATACATGATTTGAGCTTGGGGGAGAAGGTGAAGGCTTCTGTTGCCAGGTGCCTTCGGACCCCGCCTTAAGGTGCGAACCTTCAGGACTTAATTTGAAGTGTCACACCGCGATTAAGCAGCGAGACGAGCTTCCGCATAGTTGTCGTTTGCAACTACAATTTTAGCCCGATAACGGCGGTACAATGCCGAGCAAAAAGACGATCTTTACACCCTTGTCGATCCTGTTTCGCCCCCATCAAAAGCCGGCCATCTCTTTGTAAGGCCGCCGGTTTTTGGTGGAGGCGCCGGGTACCGCCCCCGGGTCCAATAGGCTTATTACACCGCTCGTTTATCGCCATAGCCAATCCGAAGACTGGCAAGCGTGATATAGTGTTTTCCTGAGCGCATGGGAAGAGCCATCGTCACAAAAGCATCGTGGTCTTTCAAGGAATCACCGGGAAAAACACGGGGGCGTGATTGGTTTTGCCGGTCGATGGGCTTAAATATGGAAAAAATGGAATCGGCGGCGGGCGATGAAGCAATATCTCGATCTCTTGAACCACGTGATGGAAACCGGAACCGACCGCGGCGACCGGACCGGAACCGGCACGCGTTCGGTGTTCGGCTACCAGATGCGCTTCGATCTGCAGGAGGGATTTCCGGTCCTCACGACGAAGAAGCTGCACCTGCGCTCGATCATCCATGAGTTGCTGTGGTTCCTGAAGGGCGACACCAATATCGCCTATCTCAAGGAGCATGGTGTCTCGATCTGGGACGAGTGGGCCGACGAGAAGGGCGATCTCGGCCCTGTTTACGGCGCGCAGTGGCGTTCATGGCCGGCGCCCGATGGCGAGCATATCGACCAGATCGCCAATCTGGTGTCCGGCCTGATCAAGAACCCGAATTCGCGCCGCCACATCGTCTCGGCCTGGAATCCCGCCGAAGTCGACAACATGGCGCTGCCGCCGTGCCACTGCCTGTTCCAGTTCTATGTCGCCGACGGCAAGCTGTCGTGCCAGCTCTACCAGCGTTCGGCGGACGTGTTTTTGGGCGTGCCCTTCAATATTGCTTCGTATGCGCTGCTGACGATGATGATCGCGCAGGTGACCGGGCTGAAGCTTGGCGACTTCGTGCATACGCTCGGCGACACGCACATCTATCATAACCATTTCGAGCAGGCGAAACTGCAGCTGACGCGCAAGCCGAAGCCGATGCCCTTCATGCGCATCAATCCCGAGGTTAAGGACATTTTCGGCTTCAAGTTCGAGGATTTCGAGCTGGTCGGTTACGAGGCCGATGCCAGCATCAAGGCGCCGATCGCGGTCTGATTGAGGGGGTTCATGTCCGATTTCCGCAAGACGATCGTGGTTGCCGCTGCGCGCAACGGCATCATCGGCCGTGACGGCGACATGCCGTGGCGGCTTTCGACCGATCTGAAACGGTTCAAGGCGCTGACGCTGAGAAAGCCCGTGATCATGGGGCGCAAGACCTATGATTCGATCGGCCGCCCGCTGCCGGGACGGCCGAACGTGGTGATCTCGCGCTCGACGGTTATCGACCATCCTGATGTCAGAACCGTCGGCTCGCTCGACGAGGCGGTGACGGTGGCCGAGAGGCTGGCGGTGGAAACCGGCGCGGACGAGGTCTGCATTATCGGCGGCGGGCAGATCTACGGCCAGGCGATCGATATCGCCGATCGTCTGTGCGTGACGCATGTGGAAACGGATGTGGATGGCGATACGTCTTTTCCCACGATCGATCCCGCCATCTGGCGTGCCGGCGAAACCCTCGACGTGCCAGCGGGCGAGAAGGACAGCTACGCCACCCGCTACGTCGTTTATGACAGGCGCTGAGCGGCGAAAAGAAACTATTTTCCAATAAACATTGCCAAGTTCCTCATGCTGCGTTGAAAGCCGATGCAGCGATACCTATAACGGTTTCGAGCGCGAATATCCGTCGCCCCCGTGGGTTAAGCGATCGCAGAGTGTAACGAACAACGAGGTTTTGATGCCCTGGAGCAATCAGAATGGCGGCGGCGGCCCTTGGGGCGGCGGCGGCGGTGGAGGAAATAATCAGGGACCATGGGGGCAGGGGCCGAACCGTCCACGCGGCGGTGGTGGCGGCGGAAAGGGCGGACCTCCCGATCTGGAAGACATGATCCGTCGTGGTCAGGACCGGCTGCGCGGCGTCGTGCCCGGCGGGTTCAACACAGGCGTTCTCTTGATCGTCGCGGCTGTCATCGTGGCTTTCTGGCTTTTCCAGTGCATTTACATCGTCCAGCCGGACGAGCGTGGCGTGGAACTGCGTTTCGGCAATCCGAAGCAGGAAGTGGCGGCACCCGGCCTGCATTTCCACCTGTGGCCGATGGAAACGGTCGAAATCGTCAAGGTCACGGTTCAGCAGCAGAATATCGGCGCGACGTCGTCTTCTTCGTCGAACGGCCTGATGCTGTCTGGTGACCAGAACATCCTCAACGTCCAGTTCTCGGTGTTCTTCACCGTGACGGATCCGAAGGCCTATCTCTTCAACGTCGAGAACCCGGCCGAAACGCTGCAGCAGGTCGCCGAAAGCGCCATGCGCGAAGTCGTTGGCCGTCGTCCTGCACAGGACGCGTTCCGCGACAATCGTCAGCCGATCGAAACCGAAGTGGCCGCCATCGTGCAGGGCACCATGGATCGCTACAAGAGCGGTATCTCGATCAACGCGATCACCATCCAGGACGTCGCGCCGCCGCGTGAAGTCGCCGATGCCTTCGAAGAAGTGCAGCGTGCCGACCAGGACAAGCAGCGCCTCGTCGAGGAAGCGAACCAGTATGCCAACCAGAAGCTCGGTCAGGCCCGCGGTGACGCGGCGCAGATCCGCGAAGCGGCTGCCGCATACAAGGATCGCGTCGTGAAGGAAGCAGAAGGTGAGGCGCAGCGCTTCAGTTCCGTCAACGACGAATATACGAAGGCTCCCGAAGTGACCCGCAAGCGTTTGTTCCTGGAAACCATGGAACAGGTGCTGAAGAACTCCAAGAAGGTCATCATCGACGAGAAGCAGGGGGTTGTGCCCTATCTGCCGCTCAACGAAATCGGCAAACCGGCGCAGCAGGGAGGTTGATCCATGACGTCGAATAAACTTCCCATCTTTCTCGCCGTCTTCGCCGTGGTTCTCATGGTGCTCTACTCGTCGATCTTCGTGGTCAACGCGCGCGAGCAGGCGATCGTCGTTCGTTTCGGTCAGATCCAGTCGGTGAAGACCGAGCCCGGCATCTACTTCAAGCTGCCGTTCACCTTCATGGATGCCGATCGCGTCCAGATCGTCGAGAAGCAGGCGCTTCGCTTCGACCTCGACAACATCCGCGTGCAGGTTCGCGGCGGCGCGACATTCGATGTCGATGCCTTCGTGATCTACGACATCCGCGACGTTCGCCGTTTCCGCGAAACGGTATCGGGCGACCGCGAATCCGCCGAGGCACGTCTTCGCACGCAGCTCGATTCGTCGCTGCGCCGCGTCTACGGTCTGCGTGATTTCGATGCCGCTCTTTCCGAAGAGCGCGTGGCGATGATGCTTGAGGTGCGTGACGACCTGCACAAGGATGCCGAGGCGCTTGGCCTCAACATCCAGGACGTTCGTATTCGCCGTACGGATCTGACGCGCGAAGTCGCGCCGAAGACCTATGACCGCATGCGCGCCGAGCGTCTTGCCGAAGCCGAACTCCTGCGTGCGCAGGGTGGCGAAGAAGGCCAGCGCCGTCGCGCCATCGCCGACAGACAGGTTGTCGAAATCACCGCCGAAGCGCAGCGTGATTCCGAAATCCTGCGCGGTGAAGGCGAAGCGGAACGCAGCAGGCTGTTTGCCGATGCGTTCAACAAGAACCCCGCGTTCTTCGAGTTCTACCGCTCGATGGCGGCCTACACCACGGCCATGTCCTCGCAGGACACGACGCTGGTGCTTTCGCCGGACACGGATTTCTTCCGCTACTTCAACAGCGCGACCGGCCAGCCCGGCCAGGTTCCGTCGGCGGCACCAAGCCTGCCTCCGGTTCCGGCCGCACCGGCGAACTGATCGCCTTGATCCGAAGACCTATCGGGGCCGGCATCTTGCCGGCCCCTTTATTTTATGGGGATTTTGACATCGCTCCTGGACTTCGCGGGCAGCCCACGCAGATTGCACGGGATTTCGCGAAAAGGTGATTTCACCCTCCATCATTACGCCTTATGCTCATGATCAGAGTGCGTTTTTGACACACATGAGGATGCTTGATGGCCCCCACGATCCGCCCGACCTTCAGACGATCGCTCGCGCTTCTGGCCGGGGCAGCAATGCTGGCTAATGTCGGCTTTGCCGGGGTTGTTCATGCACAGACCACGCCGCCGACCAATGGTCCAGCTTCGGTTGCCGATCTCACCGAAGGACTGCTTGACGCGGTCGTGAACATCTCGACATCGCAGAACGTCAAGGACGACGAGGGTGCCGGTCCGGCACCGCGCGCGCCTGATGGGTCGCCGTTCCAGGAGTTCTTCAACGACTTCTTCAACAAGCAGAAGGGCAAGCCCGGCAGCAACCACAATGTCAGCTCGCTCGGCTCCGGCTTCGTCATCGATCCGCAGGGCTTCATCGTCACCAACAATCACGTGATCGAAGGCGCCGACGATATCGAGGTGAACTTCGCCGACGGCAGCAAGCTCAAGGCCAAGCTGATCGGCACCGACACCAAGACCGATCTCTCGGTGCTTAAGGTCGAGCCGAAGGCGCCGCTCAAGTTCGTCAAGTTCGGCGATTCCAGCGGCATGCGCATCGGCGACTGGGTGATGGCGATCGGTAACCCGTTCGGCTTCGGCGGGTCGGTGACTGTCGGCATCATTTCGGGGCGCGGACGCAACATCAATGCCGGCCCCTACGACAACTTCATCCAGACGGACGCGGCGATCAACAAGGGCAATTCCGGCGGCCCGCTCTTCAACATGAAGGGTGAGGTCATCGGCATCAACACGGCGATCATCTCGCCGAGCGGCGGCTCGATCGGCATCGGCTTCTCGGTGCCTTCGGAGTTGGCCGCCGGCGTCGTGCAGCAGCTGCGCGAATTCGGCGAGACGCGTCGAGGCTGGCTCGGCGTGCGCATCCAGCCTGTCACCGACGATGTGGCGGACAGCCTCGGCCTCTCCAGCGCCAGAGGCGCGCTGGTTGCGGGTGTCATCAAGGGCGGCCCTGTCGACGATGGTTCGATCAAGGCCGGCGATGTCATCCTGAAGTTCGACGGCAAGGCCGTCAACGAAATGCGCGATCTGCCGCGCGTGGTGGCGGAAAGCCCTGTTGGCAAGGCTGTCGATGTTGTGGTGCTGCGCGATGGCAAGGAGCAGACCGTCAAGGTCACGCTCGGCCGTCTCGAAGACAGCGATCAGGCAGCCGCGGATAGCTCTGACAGCAACGGCGGCGTGATCAACCCGGATCCGCAGGAAAACCAGGATATGGATGAGCCCGACAGCGATCAGGCCCAGCCGATGCCTGACGGCAAGGGCAAGCCAGCCCAGCCGGCTCCTGATGTCGGCGATGCGAAGGATGTGCTCGGCCTGTCGCTGTCGGCGCTCAATTCCGATAATCGCAAGAGCTTCGGTATCGCCGAGAGCGTCGACGGCGTTCTCGTCTCCGAGGTCAAGCCGGGCTCGCTGGCGGCTGAAAAGGGGCTGAAGGCCGGCGACGTGATCGTCGAAGTGGCGCAGGAATTCATGCGCTCACCAGATACCGTCGTCGCCAAGGTGCAGTCGCTGAAGCAGGAAGGCCGCCGCAACGCGCAGATGATGATCGCCTCGGCGAACGGCGACCTGCGGTTTGTCGCGGTGCCGATGGAGTAGGGCGTCAGCCGCTGCGCTTGAGTTGCTCGGCGATATAGCGGCGCAAGGCGGTGTTTATTTCGGTTTGGTAGCCGCGCCCTTGGGCGTGGCTTTTAAACCATTCAAGAATATCTGCATCCAGGCGGATCGTTACGGATTGTTTGACCGGACGATAGAGTTGACCCTTGCGCGCCAGCGCCCAACGGTCGTCGGTGATCTCAGGTATATCGCTCGTGTCGATTGCCTCATCGGCAAGAGCGTCGAGAGCGTCGAGTTCCGCCTGCTGCACTTCAGTGAGCGATCGAGTTTTCGTATTGCTTTCTCTCATGTGCTGTCGCCTTTCTGGCGCTGATAATGCGAATGATTTCCTCGCCGTCATCATCATACGACGTATGCACGGCGACCAAGACGGTTGTTATGCCGTTCCTGCCGATCGCCAACCATCTCTCTTCGCCATCATAAACCGCATCGGGAACAAGCAGATAATTTGGATCGCTCCAGATGAGTGCAGCGGTTTCAAATGAAATGCTGTGTTTCAGTTTGTTGCTGCGGCTTTTTTGCTCGTTCCATATAAATTGCGGCATGCGAATGCCTCACAATATCGTACGTACAAATTTGTAAAATTCAATGTTCTATGTGTGCAGCATAACGCAGCTTGCAACCGCCTGAAAGCGTGCATTTCAAGCTCACATTGTCTCTCGCCCGTGGTCGGTTAGGACGTGGGACATTCTAAGTAGGATTGGAGTGGCCTAAGTGGTGACCATTCCGACCTCACACCGTCACAAAATCCGTCTTGCGGTAGCCCTGGATGTAGAGGAGGGCACTGAGGTCGGCGTGGTTGATCTCGATCTTCGCTTCGGCGGCGACGGCGGGTTTGGCGTGGAGGGCGACGCCGGCACCTGCGAGGTGCAGCATGCCGAGATCGTTGGCGCCGTCGCCGACGGCCATTGCCTCTTCAGGGGAGATGCCGAGTTTCTTGGAGATATCCTCGAGCGCATCGACCTTTGCCTGCTTGCCGAGGATCGGCTCGGCGACGAAGCCGGTGAGGTTGCCGTTTTCCTCAAGCAGGATGTTGGCGCGGTTTTCGTCGAAGCCGAGGGTGGCTGCGATGCGGCTGGTGAAGACGGTGAAGCCGCCGGAGACCAGCGCCGTGTAATAGCCCTTCGCCTTCATCGTCGCGATCAGTTCCATACCACCAGGCGTCAGTGTGATGCGCTTGGCGATCACTTCGTCGACGACCGAGATCGGCAGGCCCTTCAGGAGCGCCACGCGTTCGCGCAGGGCGGGCTCGAAGGCGATCTCGCCGTTCATGGCGCGGGCGGTGATCGTCGCCACCTTGTCCTTGAGGCCGACTTCGGCTGCCAGTTCGTCGATGCATTCCTGGCCGATCATGGTCGAATCCATGTCGGCGATCAGAAGCTTCTTGCGGCGTGTGTCCTGGTCCTGGATGACGAGATCGATCGGGGCACCGGCGATGACGGATGTTATCGCGGCGTGCGCGGCCGTCGCATCGGTGCCGTCGCGCAGCGCGATATCGCAGGCTACTCCGTCGGCCAGCCAGTAGAGACCGGATGCCTTGGCGGCGTCCGCGGCCTTCTCGGCGATGGCGGCTGTCAGAACAGGATTTGACGGATTGGCAACAAGCGTGGCAACGAGAGCCATGATGGAAAACCTTCTGAACGCAATGGACGCGATCCTGATAACCGGGCCGACGGCCAGCGGCAAGTCCGCGCTGGCCGTCGAGCTTGCGAAACGTCACGATGGCGTGGTGATCAATGCCGACAGCATGCAGGTCTACGACACGCTGCGGGTGCTGACGGCGCGTCCCTCGGACGAGGACATGCAGGGCGTGCCGCATTATCTCTACGGCCACGTCTCCGCCGCGACCGCCTATTCCACCGGCGCTTGGCTGCGCGATGTCAGCGCACTTCTGCCGCAACTTCGGGCGGATGGTCGTCTGCCTGTTTTCGTCGGCGGGACGGGGCTCTATTTCAAGGCGCTGACCGGTGGGCTCTCCGACATGCCGACGATCCCCGAGGATATTCGCACGCGGTTACGGGCGCGGTTGATCGAGGAAGGCGGCGTGGTGCTTCATGCGGAGCTTGCGGCGCGCGACGCCGATGTGGCGGCGGCGCTCAATCCGCAGGATGGTCAGCGGATCGTTCGGGCGCTGGAGGTGCTGGAGGCGACGGGACGGTCGATTGCCGAGCTTCAGGGGCAGTCCGGCCCTGTTGTCGTCGATCCGGACAGGGCGCGAAAGATCGTGGTGCTGCCGGAGCGTGCGGTGCTGCACGACCGCATCAACCGGCGTTTCGAGCTTATGCTGGCTGAGGGGGCTGCTGACGAGGTGAGGGCGCTTCTGGCGTTGTCGCCGGCACCCGAGATGCCGGTCATGAAGGCGATCGGCGTGTCGCAGATCGCGGCCATGATCGACGGCGCGATGTCACGCGAGGATGTGCTGGAAAAGGGAGCGGCTGCGACGCGGCAATATGCGAAGCGGCAGATGACGTGGTTTCGCAACCAGATGGATGATAGCTGGGAACGGCTTGCACCTTGATGGAATGATGGGCGCAAGTTTCGCGCCAGGGTTGCTATCTAAGCAGTCATGAGGATCAAAGTGGGGGACCTCATGAACAACTTTCTCTTCAAGGCACTTGCGTCGATCAACGCGATTCTCGCAGTCATCATTCTTGCCGGTTCGACAATTTCCGCCGGTGCCGCGGCGGCGGCTCAGGGCGGGCCGGGAATGTTCGTCATCGGTGCGCTTTTCGGCGCGATCGGCGGGATCGTGGCCGCATCGCTGGTCTGCGGAACGATTGCCTTTCTGACGCTGGTCGAGCGCCATCTCAGCGTGCTTGCCGCTGCGGCCAAATCGGGCAACACGTAAGACCTCAATCCTTGTCGTAAAGGCTGCTCAGCGGCTTCTTCAGGATGCTCTCGCGCAGCGATACACCGGGTTCGCGGCGAATGCTTGTCGGCTGCGCTTGTGGGTCGGCGGGACGCGGGGTCGGATTCTGTTCGCCGCGCATTTCGCGTCGCAGCGCTTCGAGGCGGCTGTCGATCGATGTGTCTGCGGCGACGCCGAAGGATTCGCGCGATGATCTCGGCGATGCTGTCGGTTCGCGCGATACCGGGGCTGACGGCAGCATGTCGCGGCGGTAGGGTTCGATCGGGGCGAGTGGCGGGGTGACCGGGATCGGCGCCGGGATGATCGGCGGATAGACGTCGGCCGCGAAGACCTGATTGTAGTCCGCGTCCTCTTCTTCCCCGAGGTCGAGGCCGGCGTTCTTGACGCTTTGCTGGAAGGCGGAGATGTCGGGGCCGCTCACCGCGCGCATGCGGGTGACGATCTTGCGCAGGTCGACGTTATCTGGATCTTCCTCGGTGAACTTCGGCGTGGCGCCATTGGCCTTCGGCAGCAGGTCTTCGCTGACGCGGGAGAAGCGCATGCGCATCGGCACGCTGATCGCCTCGCCGAAGGCAATCGCTTCGCCGTTGCCGATCGAGGAAATGAAGCTTGTCGTCGAGATCGACGAGTTCGGGATGGCTGAGCGAATGATTTCCTGGTCGCGGTCGTTGGCAAGGCGCATGGCAAACAGCGTCGAGCACTGCGACAGGATGGTCTGGTCGAGTTCGCCCGGGCGCTGCGTGATGATGCCGAGCGAGACGCCGTATTTGCGGCCTTCCTTGGCGATGCGGGCAATTGCCTGGCGCGTCGGGAAGAAGCCGAGCGTGGGGTCCGACGGAATGTAGCGGTGCGCTTCTTCGCAGACGACCAGCATGTGGATGGCGCCATCGCTCCACAGCGCGATTTCGAACGCCATGCGGCACAGCACCGACGCCACGGAATTCACGACCTCGGAGGGGATGCCGGAGAGCTGGAAGGTGCAGATCGGCTTGTTGTCGCCGGGCACACGGAAGATCTCGGCCACCGTCTCCATGATCGTATCGGAGATCGTGTTGTTGGAGAACATGAAGTGATAGCGCGGGTCGTTGATCGCGGCGATGATGCGCATCTTCAGCGAGCGCAGGAATGGCTTCTCACCACGACCTTCCAGGCGGCCGATGCGCTCGTCGATCAGCGCCAGGAGGTCGGCCATGCGGTAGGGAACTGGTGTGTCGGCGGTGATCGAGCTCTTCTCGGTGGTGCGGCGAACCAACGAATTGTCGCTGCCGCGGAAGGCGCGCTTGGCTTCCGGCAGTATGTCGCGCAGCATGTCGAGCTCTTCGGGCACCGGCGTCCGGCCACGGAACACCACTTCGGCGAATTCTTCCAGGCGCATCAGCCAGAAGGGCAGGTCGAGCGTGTCGGTATCGACGACGACGGAGTGTTTGGGGAAGGCGGCGGCAAATTCGTTGTGCGGATCGAGGATCAGGACGCGCAGCTTCGGGTCGGCCTCGATCGCCTTGTGGAGCAGCAGCGACACGGCGGTCGACTTGCCGACGCCGGTGGAGCCGACGATGGCGAAGTGCTTCGACAGCATCGAGGGGACGTGGATCGACGCGTCGATGCTGTCGTCCTGGGTCAGCTTGCCGATGACTGCGGTGGTTCCGGTGCCGGCGTCATAGATGCGCATCAGGTCGGCGGAGCGGATGCGATGCGCGACGGCGCCGAGATAGGGGTAGCGCGAGATGCCGGTCGAGAATTGCTCCGTGCCGTCCTCGTCGACGCGGACTTCGCCCAGCAACTCCGTCTCGATCTTGAAATAGTTGTCCTCGCCTTCGCCCCAGGCATGCGTGCCCGTGTTCATGGAATAGACGAGCGCCACGACGCGGTTGCGACCGACGGTGATCGAGATCAGGCGTCCGACGGACCAGAGTTCGGTGAGGTCTGTGCCGCCGGCTTCGGCGACGGCTGCGATGGTGGCGCGGGACCCGCTGCACGCGACAACGCGGCCGAGGAAACGGTTTCCCGGCGCTAGTACATCGCGGCGGTCATGCTCGCCTGCGCTGCCTGACGTCTGCAAGTCGTTGTTCTGCAAAGGGCTACTCCCTGAGATTGCAGGGCAGGATAAAAGGGAACGTTTAATAAACCCTTTGCCGCAAGGGCTTCTGCGGCCATGTTTATTACCGACAGCGCATGCTCGGCTTTTTATTGCTTTAAGCGTTGACGCTGCGAAATTTTCTGTCTATCACTTCCGGCCATGAAGATAGCAGCAATTCTTATTGTGGTGGGACAGCGCATGGGCAGGATGGTGTAACCATCCGGCGATAGCCACCCATGCGCTAGACAACAGGCTCCCCAAGGGGCCTTTTTTTATGCCTGAAATTCAGGCTCGCCGCCAAGACCTTCAAATCCCAGCAGTCAAAATGGAACAAAAACATGACGGGCACGGACAATCAGACGGACGAAAATCGGATGACAGGCGCAGAAATCGTTATCCGCGCGCTCAAGGACAATGGTGTCGAACACCTGTTCGGCTATCCCGGCGGCGCCGTGCTTCCGATCTATGACGAGATCTTCCAGCAGGACGACATCAAGCACATCCTCGTTCGCCACGAGCAGGGCGCCGGCCACGCAGCCGAAGGCTATGCTCGCTCCACCGGCAAGGTCGGCGTCATGCTCGTCACGTCAGGTCCCGGCGCCACCAATGCGGTCACCCCGCTGCAGGACGCGCTGATGGATTCGATCCCGCTCGTCTGCCTCTCCGGCCAGGTTCCGACCTCGCTGATCGGCTCCGACGCCTTCCAGGAAGCCGACACCGTCGGCATCACGCGCCCCTGCACCAAGCACAACTGGCTGGTCAAGGACGTCAACGATCTGGCGGCGATCATCCATGAAGCCTTCCGCATCGCGCAGTCGGGCCGTCCGGGTCCGGTTCTCGTCGATATTCCGAAGGACGTTCAGTTCGCCACCGGCACCTACACGCCGCCGGCAGCCCACGCGATCCAGAAGAGCTACCAGCCGAAGGTTCAGGGTGATCTGAACCAGATCCAGGCAGCGATCGAGCTGATGTCGAAGGCGCGTCGTCCGATCATCTATTCCGGCGGCGGCGTCATCAACTCCGGGCCTGAAGCTTCCAAGCTGCTGCGCGAGCTGGTCGAGCTCACCGATTTCCCGATCACCTCGACGCTGATGGGGCTGGGCGCCTATCCGGCATCCGGCAAGAACTGGCTGAAGATGCTGGGCATGCACGGCTCCTACGAGGCGAACATGGCGATGCATGATTGCGACGTCATGGTCTGCATCGGTGCCCGCTTCGACGACCGCATCACCGGCCGCCTGAACGCGTTCTCGCCGAACTCGAAGAAGATCCACATCGACATCGATCCGTCGTCGATCAACAAGAACGTTCGCGTCGATGTTCCCATCCGCGGCGACGTCGGCAATATCCTGGAAGACATGGTTCGCCTGTGGCGTGCCCTGCCGAAGAAGCCGGAGAAGAGCCAGATCGCGGACTGGTGGGCCGATATCACCCGCTGGCGCGCGCGCAACTCGTTTGCCTATACGCACAGCAACGATGTGATCATGCCGCAATATGCGCTGGAGCGCCTCTATGCGCTGACCAAGGATCGCGACACCTTCATCACCACCGAAGTCGGTCAGCACCAGATGTGGGCGGCGCAGTTCTACGGCTTCGAGAAGCCGAACCGCTGGATGACCTCGGGTGGCCTGGGAACGATGGGCTACGGCCTGCCGGCCGCACTCGGCGTGCAGATCGCGCATCCGGAAAGCCTCGTCATCGACATCGCAGGTGACGCCTCGATCCAGATGTGCATCCAGGAAATGTCGGCGGCCATCCAGTATGAAGCGCCGATCAAGATCTTCATCATGAACAACCAGTACATGGGCATGGTGCGCCAGTGGCAGCAGCTGTTGCACGGCAACCGCCTGTCGAACTCCTACACCGAGGCGATGCCCGATTTCGTCAAGCTGGCAGAAGCCTATGGCGCCGTCGGCCTGCATTGCGAAAAGCCCGGCGATCTCGACGCGACCATCCAGGAGATGATCGACGTCAAGAAGCCCGTGATCTTCGATTGCCGCGTCGCCAATCTCGCCAACTGCTTCCCGATGATCCCATCGGGCAAGGCACACAACGAGATGCTGCTGCCGGACGAAGCCACCGACGAGGCCGTCGCCAACGCCATCGACGCCAAGGGCCGCGCACTCGTTTGATCGAAGCGAGGGGACGCGCTAGATTGATCGCGTCCCTTCCTTGAGGAGCAGGTGCCATGGCCAGAGTGAAGATGTCGGATGCCGGTACTGTGGAGTTGCCGAAGGCGATGCGAGATGCGCATGGCTTCAAGGCCGGTGCCGAATTCGAGGTCATTGATGACGGCCAGAGGATATTTCTGGAACTGGTAGCGCCGCTTCATCCAACAGATGAGGACCACAAGCTCAGCGCAGACGAGTTTCTGGCGTTTATTAGAAGCTTTCCGAAATACGAAGGTCCACCGATCACGGATGAGATGATGCACGAGGCGATCAATCAGGCCGCAATCGAGGACTGGGAGCGGCTGGAGCGACAATGGGCAGGTGAGGACAAGGATGAAGACGACAAGGACGGTTGATACCAACATCCTCGTCCGACTCTTTGCCCAGGACGATGACGAGCAGTGGGCAACGGCATCCGATATCATCACCAGATATCGACTTGTGGTGTTGTCGACCGTTCTTCTGGAGACGGAGTGGGTGCTGCGCAGCCGCTACAGCTTCGGTCGTCCAAGGATTATCGCACTGTTCCAGGCGATGCTTCTTTCCGAAAACTTCATCTTTGCCGAGAGGGAAAGGGTCCTGCGGACGCTGGAAGCATTTTCAAACGGCATCGATTTTGCCGACGCTTTCCACATTTCCGCGCTTTCGCCTGCAGAAACCTTCATCACCTTCGATCGCAACCTCGTCAAGCTTGCTCAAAAACACATGAATTCCGTCAGCGTCGAGCTGGCGTCCTGACAAAATCTGAGGAAACGGACCAAGACATGAACGCACACCTACAGCCGACGGGCTCCGCCTACTTCATTTCGCCGGAAACGGCGGCCATCGAGAACCACACGCTATCGGTTCTCGTCGATAACGAGCCGGGCGTTCTGGCCCGTGTCATCGGCCTGTTTTCCGGCCGTGGCTACAATATCGAGAGCCTGACGGTCTCGGAGACCGAGCACCAGGCGCATCTGTCGCGCATCACCATCGTGACGCGCGGGACGCCGCAGGTGCTGGAGCAGATCAAGGCGCAGCTCGAGCGCATCATCCCGGTGCACCGCGTTGTCGACCTGACGGTGCGGGCCCGCGAGCTGGGGCAGGAGCGGCCGATCGAGCGTGAAGTGGCGCTGATCAAGGTGGCCGGCGATGGCGAGACGCGCGCCGAGACGCTGCGCCTGGCTGACGCGTTCCATGCCAAGGTCGTCGATGCGACCGTCGAGCATTTCATTCTCGAACTGACCGGCAAGTCCTCGAAGATCGACCAGTTCGTGGCGATCGTGAAGCCGCTCGGCCTGATCGAGGTCTGCCGCACCGGGATCGCGGCGATGAACCGCGGTCCGCAGGGCATGTAAGTTCCGACACCAAAGTCGGTTGAACAGGAAGCCGCTGGAGATCAGAGCATCTCCAGCGGCTTTTTTCTTGATGGTGGCGGGAAGGCGGCGTCGAGGGCAGCCAGGTCATCGTCGCTGAGGTCGAGCGAGACGGCGTCGCGGTTTTCGGTGGCGCGGGCGGCATTCGAGGTCTTGGGGATGGCGATGACGCCTTCGCGCTCCAAGAGGAAAGCCAGCGCAAGCTGCGCCGGGGTCGCCTGGTTGGCCTTGGCGATGCGGATGATCTCGGGATGGTGGATGATGCGGCCCTGCTCGATCGGCGAATAGGCCATGACGGGGATGTTGCGCTCCTGGCACCAGGGCAGGAGATCGAACTCGATGCCGCGTCGGCCGAGATTGTAGAGCACCTGGTTGGCGGCGACATTGCTGCCTGCGGGAACGTTGAGCAGTTCCTCCATATCGTCGGTGTCGAAATTGGAGACGCCCCATTGGCCGATCTTGCCTTGAGCTTTCAAGATCTCGAAAGCCTCGACGGTCTCGGCCAGCGGGTGGTTGCCGCGCCAGTGCAGGAGGTAGAGATCGATGCGGTCGGTGCCCATGCGCGACAGGCTGCTTTCGCAGGCCTCGATCGTGCCCTTGCGGCTGGCATTCCAGGGATAGACCTTGCTGACCAGATAGACCTCGTCTCGACGGCCACGGATCGCTTCGCCGACGATCTTCTCGGCGCCGCCTTCGGCATACATCTCGGCGGTGTCGATCAGCGTCATGCCGAGGTCGAGGCCGGCGCGCAGGCTCTCGATCTCGCGTTTGGCTTCGGAAGCCTTTTCGCCCATGTTCCAGGTGCCCTGGCCAAGTACGGGCAGTTCCCTGCCGTCGCGCATGGTCAGCGTTGGGATCGGATCGTCTTGCATGGTGGGCCTCGTGTTGTCGGTGTCTCCGGCAAGTGATATACATTGGATATCAGGGGCTAGATATGACCAAGGTGACGATTTCCAAGTGGGGTAACAGCATCGCGATCCGCCTGCCCAAGGCGGTCACCGACGAACTGCACCTGCGCGCCGGCGATGTCGTCAACCTCGACGTTCGCGATGGCAAGGCGACGCTGGAAAAGCCGAAGCAGCAGTTGGCGCCTTCACTTGCGGAGATTGTTGCCGAGATCCGGCGCCTGGGGCCGGAAAATGAACCGGAGACGGTCGATTGGGGCCGGGATGTCGGTTCCGAACGTTTCTACGATCATGACGAGTAGCCATATCTTGACGGCTGGCGATGTTGTCGTGGTCAACCTCGATCCGATCAGAGGCAGCGAACAATCCGGTATCCGGCCAGCGCTCGTCATCTCAAATGTCTTGATGCACGAAGTCTCCAAGCGCATCGTCGTCTGCCCGATCACGAGAAATATGACGCCTTGGCCGACGAAGATACCGATCCCTGATGGCTTCAAGACGCAAGGTATGGTTCTGGCGGATCAAGTGCGTTCCCTTGACTACGAGGAGCGCGTGCTTCGTCAGATTGAGACACTACCTACCGAATTCGTCACACTGGTCAGAAGCTATGTCGGCAGGCTGCTCGACCTCGACGTGGCCGCTGCTTCCGGCTGACAATCCTGTCACCATGACAATAGGCAGATAGAAACTCCGATTTAGGTCAATTATGCTGACCTAAATTAACAAGGCCCGTGGCGATGATTTGCGGGCCACGGAGGTTGCCCATGCCGCTGGATACGTTTCTTGCACTGCTTCTCTTCGCCTTCACCACATCGATCACGCCGGGCCCGAACAACATGATGCTGTTCACCTCGGGCGTGAATTTCGGTTTTCGCCGGACGATCCCGCACATGATCGGCATCGGAGCCGGGTTCTTCTCGCTGCTGATCGGCGTTGGGTTCGGGCTGGGCGCGGTGCTACATACGGTGCCGGCGGTCTATACGGCGCTGAAGTTTGCGGGCGGTGCCTATCTGGTGTGGATCGCCTGGAAGATCGCGACGTCGCGGTCTCTCAGCGAAGGGAAGGGCGCTGTGAAGCCGATGTCTTTCCTGTCGGCGGCGGCGTTCCAGTGGGTCAATCCAAAGGCCTGGGTCATGGCGGTAACGGCGATGGCGACCTATACGATCCAGGATATCTACTTCGTCAGCGTCATGATCGTCGGGCTGGCCTTTGCCGCCGTCAACGTGCCGAGCGTGTCCACTTGGGCCGGTTTTGGCTCGGCGCTGCGCGACTGGTTGTCCGATCCGGTGCGGCTGAAGTGGTTCAACATCACCATGGCGGTGCTTCTGGTGCTCAGCCTCTGGCCGATGCTGAAATAGGCCGATCGCGTCAGACGGGACTTGGCGTCCGCTTCGCGAGTGCCTAAGGATAGGTCGACAATGGCGGAGGATAGTCTCTTGCACGACGACCACGAACATCACGATCACCATGATCACGATCATCATCATGATCATCACCACGACAACCATTATTCCGACATGCAGGCTCGCGTGAAGGCGCTGGAGACGGTGCTGACGGAGAAGGGGCTGATCGATCCCGCGGCGATCGACGCGATCGTCGACACCTACCAGACCAAGGTCGGGCCCCGGAACGGCGCGCGGGTGGTCGCCAAGGCGTGGAGCGATCCGGATTTCGCCGAATGGCTGAAGCGCGACGCGACGGCTGCGATCGCCAGCCTCGGCTACACCGGACGCCAGGGCGAGCACATGCGCGCGGTGTTCAATACCGATGAGACCCACAATCTCGTCGTCTGCACGCTGTGCTCCTGTTATCCGTGGTCGGTACTGGGGCTGCCGCCCACATGGTACAAGGCGCCGGCCTATCGTTCGCGGGCGGTGATCGATCCGCGTGGGGTGCTCAGCGAACTCGGCGTGAGCCTGCCTGAAGAGCAGAAGATCCGCGTCTGGGATTCTACGGCGGAGCTGCGCTATCTGGTCATCCCGCAGAGACCCGAGGGCACCGAGGGCTTGAGCGAGGAGCAGCTTGCCGATCTCGTCAGCCGCGATGCGATGATCGGCGCCGGCCTTGCCGCAACACCGGGAGCGACGGAATGAACGGGCCGCACGATCTCGGCGGGCAGATGGGCTTTGGCGCCATCGCGCCGGAGAAAGACGAGCCGTATTTCCACGCGGAGTGGGAAAAGCGGGCGCTGGGCCTGACGCTCTCCTGCGGTGCCTTTGGTGCCTGGAACATCGACGAGAGCCGGCATGCCCGCGAAAGCATTCCGCCGGCCAGCTATCTCTCGGCCAGCTATTACGAAATCTGGACGCGGGCGCTGGAGGTTCTTCTGGAACGCCACGGCTTTACCAGCGCCGACGAGATCGAAAGCGGCCACAGGCAGTTCGACGGCGCTGCCCCGAAGCGGGTGCTGAAGGCCGATATGGTATCAGGCGTTCTCGCCAAGGGCGGCCCGTGCGATCGGCCGCTCGATCAGCCGGCGCGGTTTGCCGTCGGTGACCGCGTGAAGACGCGGAATTTCAATCCGACGACGCATACCCGGCTGCCGCGTTATGCGCGCGCCAAGGTCGGTGTTATCGAGGCGGTGCAGGGCTCCTTCGTGTTTCCTGATGATAACGCGCATGGCAAGGGCGAGAACCCGCAATGGGTCTACACCGTCGTGTTCGATGGCGGCGAGATCTGGGGCGAGGGGGCAGATCCGTCGCTGACGGTTTCGATCGATGCCTGGGAGAGCTATCTTGAGCAAGTGTGATACGCGCTCGCCGCTTGCCCAATCGCCGCAATTGCCACGCTCCCTCGAGGGCGAGCCGGTGTTTCCGGAGCCGTGGGCGGCGGAGGCGTTCGCGATGACTGTGCATCTGCATGAGCGCGGGGTGTTTGCATGGACCGAATGGGCGGAGGCGTTGTCCGGCGAACTGCACAAGCCCGGCCGGGCGGAGGATGGCAGCGATTATTTCGATTGCTGGGTGGCGGCGCTGTCGTCGATTCTCGTCGATTGCGGTATTGCCGATGCCGAGACGATTATGGGCCTGCAGCAGAGTTGGCAGCGGGCGGCGGAGGCGACGCCGCATGGGAAGCCGATTACGCTCGACAGTGATCCGCGGCGCTGATGGTTCGGTCGTCTCCTTACGGTGACATCACGATGGAAACTGGCGGTAGCATTCCTCGGCGACCTTCCTCAACTCCTCGCGTGAAATCTCGCCGGTGACGGCGTAGCCGAGTTCGCCGTCGATCCAGTAGAAGGTCTCAACATTGTCTGATGAGGCGAAGCGGAAGCTGGTCGTCTTGTTCGCCGTGTTGCGGCCGACGAGGACGGTAAGGCGTTCGCCGGTCTGGTTTTCGTACATGAACATCGCGCCCGGCTTGCCGTCGACGGGCAGCAGGCGGCCGCCGACGAGGTGGTAGTTCAGGCTCGTGAGGTCGGGCACCTTGAGGTTCGATATGGCCAGCCGCTTGCCGAGCCATGTGGCGAGGTGAGCTTCCTCGTTGGCAAAGACCTCGACGGGGTGGCGGACTTCGCTGGCGTAGATAAGGAAGGCGTTCTGGGCTTCCTTCGGGAAGGTTTCCTGCGCCGTCAGCTGCAGTTGGGGACGCTCAAAGAGAGCGGGGCCGTAGTGGCCGGCGAGCGTGCCGGCGGCGAAGACGGCGATGGTTGCGGCGATAGCGGCGAGGCGCTTCGACCAGGGGGAGAGTGCCGGTGGTTTGCCGATCATGTCGGCATCGCCGGGCCTGCTCTTTTCATAGCCTGAGAACATCGCCTTGATGCCGGCGTTCTGCGCCTGCCATTCGGCGACTTTCGCGGCATCGTCGGGATTGTCGCGCAGCCATGCTTCGATGCGGGAACGATCGGCATCGGCGAGCAGGCCGTCGGTATAGGCGTGGAGGTCCGCTTCGGTCACGGGTTGGTCGGCGGCGTTCATTTCGGTCTCCGAAGCGTAATGACGTTGTCTGATTTCATGTGTTCGGCCAGTTGCTGGCGGGCCCGCGACAGGCGCGACATGACGGTGCCCAAGGGTATGTCGAGCATGTCGGCCACTTCCTGGTAGGTGTAGCCCTCGATGACCACGAGCATCAGGACGGCGCGGTGATCTTCCGACAGGCCGTTCAGCGCGTCTTCCAGGCGGGAGCGTTCGAGCGGGTCGGTTGATGCTTCGGGTGCGGCCACGTCGATCGCGCCATCTATGTCCACGAGGTTGCCGCGCACGATGGTACGGCGCTGGTTGCGATAGAGGTTGGTCATGATCGTCAGCACCCAGCCGCGCAGGTTGAGGCCGCGCCACTGCGTGCGGCGGGCGAGCACCTTTTCGACGCAATCATGCAGCAGGTCCTCGCCATCGCTGTCTGAGCGCGTCAGGCTTCGGGAATAGCGCCTGAGCGATGGTAGGAGGGCCAGGATCTGGCCCTCGAAGGTTTCGGGTGCGGGTGGCTTCATGCGATCAAGCCCGCCCTGTCCTTATGGCTTTGCGACATCCCATACATCCTTGACGCCGTCACCGGTGATATCGCCCATCTTCTTGTCCTTGACCCAGAAATAGAGTGGCATGCCGTCCTTCGCCCATTGCTTCATGCCGTCCTTGCGGTCCACGATCGAGTATGCCCCTTCCGGCTTGGCATTGCCATCGGCCATCAGCGGCGGCCAGTTCTTGGCGCAATCGTCGTAGCAATTGGAAACGTCCTTCGTGTCCTTCTTGAAGGTGTAGAGCGACATGCCGTTTTCGCCGGCGAGAACCTTGCCCTTGGCCGAATCGACCGTCTTGACGGGCGGGGCGGCGAAGGCGGCGGTGGCGGCTGCAGATGCGACGGCAAGAGCGATCAGGAATTTCGCGGATTTCATCGGGTGTCTCCTCGGGTTGGGCGCACGCGGTTTGCGTTGCCTGACATGAGACAAAACGGGGGGCGATTTTTTTCCCTGGTATCTGCGATTTTTTTCGACAGCGTACGAAGGCCGGCCGTCTCGCGGCATTTTGCGGTTGCCTATCGCTGACGAATCCTGCCAAGTCGATGGATCATGCAATTTGCTCCGCAACAAGACGAAGCCCTGAAAGCCGTTGCCAAATGGCTGAAGGAGGGCAAGGCCCCGATTTTTCGCCTGTTCGGCTATGCCGGCACGGGCAAGACCACACTTGCGCGGCATTTCGCCGAGCATGTCGATGGCGAGGTGCTGTTTGCGGCCTTCACCGGCAAGGCGGCGCAGGTGTTGCGCACGCGCGGCGCCAGCAATGCGCGCACGCTGCATTCGCTGATCTATCGGCCGCGCGGCGAAGAGGCCGTCGAGGACGAAGAGACCGGCAAGACCTCGATCGCGCCGATGTTCACCATCAACCGCCAGAGCCCCGTTGCAAAGGCGGCGCTGATCATCGTCGACGAATGCTCGATGGTGGATGAGGCGCTGGGCAAGGATTTGATGAGCTTCGGCACGCCGATCCTGGTGCTCGGCGATCCCGGCCAGCTGCCGCCGGTCTCCGGCGGCGGCTTCTTCACCAACCAGGAACCCGACTATCTCTTGACCGATATCCACCGGCAGGCGCGCGACAACCCAATCATCGGGCTCGCCATGCAGGTGCGCGAGGGCAAGGAGATCATGTATGGCGATTACGGCGCTGCGCAGGTGATCTCGAAGAACGAGGTCAACCAGTCGCTGGTGCTCGATGCCGACCAGGTGCTCGTCGGCACCAACCGCACGCGGCGGCGCTATAATCAGCGGCTGCGCGAGCTGAAGGGTTTCACCGCCGATTATCCGCAGACGGGCGACAAGCTGGTCTGCCTGCGCAACGATCCCGCCAAGGGGCTGCTCAACGGCTCGCTGTGGCAGGTGATGACGTCGTCGAAGGAGACGACGAAGCCAGGGATCAATCTTCTGATCCGGCCCGAGGATGACGATATCGATCGCGGGGCGGCGAAGATCAAGCTGCTGAAGCAGGCCTTCGAAGATGTCGAGGGCGAGATTCCCTGGAATACCCGCAAGCGTTACGACGAGTTCGATTTCGGCTATGCGCTGACCGTGCACAAGGCGCAGGGTTCACAGTGGAACAATGTCGTGCTGTTCGATGAAAGCTGGGCGTTTCGCGATACGAGGGAGCGCTGGCTCTACACGGCGATCACGCGCGCGGCGGAAACGCTGACGATCGTCCGCTGAATTTGTCAAGCGCGTCGCATGTGGGTGCCGCAAAACCGCTGCACAGTTTTGCGCGACATGCTTCAGATCTGCACGATGCCGAGCAGGACCGCCTTGGCGATCGCCTGGAAGCGGTTGTTGGTGTCGAGCTTTTTGATAATCGCGGCCTCGATCGACTTCGCGTCGTCCTCCTTGAGATCGAGCGTGCGGGCGATGCGTTGGGTCGATAGTCCCTCGGTCATCAGCACGAGGCAGCGATACTCCTGTTCGGTGAGCGTGCGCTCATGCTGGTTGTCGTTGAGCGGCGGCTCGTCGCCGGGGGCGGTGTTTTCGAGCAGTTCGCTCACCTGCTGAAGCTGGCGGTGCAGCGTCGACATTTCCGCCGTCAGTTCGCGCTTTCGCGAGGAAAGGGCGGCGGCGAAGACGGCGTCGGCATCCTGCTGCGAGATGGACCTGCAGAGGTCGGCCATCAGTTCCTGGATGACCGCCACCGGCATGCCCGCTTCGCGGCAGACGTTGATGACGGCCATGCGCCTGATGTCGGCGTGCTCGTAGACGCGCATCAGCCCGATGCGGCTCGAGGCGATCAGCCCTTTCTCCTCGTAGAAATGCAGGGTTCGGTGGGTGACGCCGAAGGCGTTGGCCATGTCGGCAATCGCGACCTTACCGCCGGGCAGGCTTGCCGGGCGCGCGACGCGCGGCAGGAACCTGAAATCGGGAGGCGCCTGGGGCGGAGCGTTTGGTCTTGCAGCCTGCTTATGTCGTTCGGACATGAGCCCTCCTGTTCTACGCATGATCAAGTGCGCGCATGACATGGATACGGGCGCGGTCGAGCGGTTTTGACGATGCATTCCCGGTCGGAATGCAAAGCAACGGATCCTCGATCTGGTGATCCATTGCGATCAGACTATGCGTTAAACGACTGATTTGTTATCCTTAAAAATAGTCACTTGTAAATAATAGTCGAATGTACATACGGCTGCACTGCAACTTCTGAACGAATCGTGTGGAGCGTTTCTGTCCCGGATGCTTAATCGTTTTTCTGATGCGTCTTGCCGTTGGCGTTACTTTGCCTGCGGCGATGTGGCGGCGGCTGGCCATCAATCAGAAATTCACATGCAATCATGCACGAATCTCGTTGGCCGCGACGGCGTCCTTGGCTTAAAAGCGGGGCAGCTTCTTTCATTGAATGGAAACTCGCCATGCCCACCACGCTTTCCGTCAATCTCAACGCCATCGCCATGCTGCGCAATCGCCGCGACCTGCCGTGGCCGAGCGTCGAGGCGCTGGGGCGCATCGCGCTCAAATCGGGCGCGAGCGGGCTGACGGTTCATCCACGCCCCGACGAACGGCACATCCGGTTTTCCGATCTCCCTGTTATTCGCAACCTTGTTGACGACGAGTTTCCGGAAGCCGAGTTCAATATCGAGGGCTATCCGACGGACGAGTTCCTAGACCTCTGCGTAAAGGCCGCGCCCGAGCAGGTGACGCTGGTGCCGGATCATCCCTCACAGGCGACGTCTGATCACGGCTGGGACTTCCGCAAGGACCGTGAACTGCTGACCGATGTGATCGCGCGGCTGAAGAAGATGGGCACGCGCGTATCGCTGTTTGCTGATGGGGACGGGGACGAGGAGGCGGTGGCGATTGCCAAGGCGGTCGGCGCTGATCGGATCGAGCTCTACACCGGCCCCTACGGCGGTTGTTATGACGCGCCGGAGCGGGTGGGGCCGATCCTCGAGGCGCTCGGCAAGACGGCCGATGCGGCGCTGGCGATCGGGCTCGGTGTCAACGCCGGCCATGATCTGACCGTTGCCAATCTGCCGCCGCTGGTCAAGCGCATCCCGAAGCTTGCGGAAGTCTCGATCGGCCACGGGCTGACGGCGGATGCGCTGGAGTTCGGCATGGCGGAGACCGTGCGCCGCTTCTGCCGCGCCTGCGGCCAGAAGATCTAAGCCTAGCCAGACAAACAAAAACCCGCTCCGGTGGTGCGGAGCGGGTTGTGGCTTCAGGGAGAGCGCTGTCAGGCGACGAGCGCTGCCTTGTTGGCCACGAAGTAGTCCTTCAGCGACTGCGGCTGCTTGCCAGTCAGCTTGGTGAAGTCCTCGGTCACGTGATCGAAATTGCCGGCGCGGACATTGGCGTCGGCCGAAACCAGCATGTCAGCGACAAAATCGGGAAGACCGGCGCCGAGCAGGCCCTGGCGCAGCTGGTCGTCGGTCACCTTCACGGCGGCGAGCGGCTTGCCGGCGGCTTGCGAGATCGCGGCGGCGATCTCATCGGCGGAAAGCGACTGCGCGCCCGTCAGCGTGTAGGTGGCGCTGTCCTTGGTGCCCGATGCGAGGGCCGCGGCGGCTGCAAGCGCGCAATCGTCACGCGAGATGTTCGGAACCTTGCCGTCGCCCGATGCCGTGTACCAGCTGCCGCCCTGAAGATTGTGCGGCATGGAATGCATGTAATTGTCGAGATACCAAGCGTTGCGGATGATCGTGTAGGGCAGGCCGCTTGCCTTGACGGCGTTTTCGGTGCCGAGATGGTCTGGCGCGAAGGTCACGAGCGATTTGTCGGGGGACGGCATCGAGGTGTAGGCGATGTGCTTGACGCCGGCCTTGACGGCAGCGGCGACGGCCGTCGTGTGCTGCTTCAGGCGCTGGCCGGGAACGGCGAGCGCGTCGGTGCTGATGATGAGCGCGCGGTCGGCGCCCTTGAAGGCGGCCTCCAGTGAGGCGGCATCATCGAAATCGGCCTTGCGGGTCTGGACGCCCTTGGCGGCAAGGTCAGCCAGCTTGGAGGTGTCGCGGCTGGCGGCGATCAGGTTGGCCGCGGGAACCTTGTAGGTCTCGAGCAGGTGATGGATGACGCGCTGGCCAAGCTGGCCGGCGGCACCGGTGATGAGGATCGTTTCGCTCATGTGTGTAAACCTCTAGGTTCGATTGCTGGTCTCGAAAAGAGACTAGGGCTAAAATAGGGATTGACCGACAACTGTAAAGAAGGCAGTTTTTGCGCCGTAAGTTACCAAAAGGGAACCATCAGCATGGCCGGCACCGTCGTCAACCTGAAGAGCAAGGCCGAGCCGCGCGTGCGGAACGAGGTCGATCTCTCCAAGCTCGATTTCAACAATTGCCCGGTGCGGGACATGATGCAGCAGATCGGCGGCAAGTGGTCGACGCTGATGCTGGAGGCGCTGTCGCAGCAGCCTTATCGTTTCGGCGAACTTCGCCGGATGATCCCGGATATTTCACAGCGCATGCTGACGCAGACGCTGCGCGACCTGCAGCGCGACGGCTATATCGAGCGCGAAGTGTTTCCGACGAAGCCGCCGAGCGTCGAGTACCGGATGACGGATCTCGGCAATTCCCTCTACCAGACGCTGGCACTGCTGTTGAATTGGGCGGAGAACAACCATGAGGCCGTTCGCTCCGCCCGGGTCAAGTTCGACGCATCGGGTGCGTGACGCTTGCGTGCCTCTGGGCGCGGAGTAAAGCGTCACGCCGTTCCCGATACTGATCAGCGCTTGCGCAGCCCTTCGGTGAGGAAAAGCAGGAAGGCGAGGCTGGGGAAGCAGAGGCCGATCCAGGCAGTCAGCGTCCAGCCACCCGTCGCGAACGCCCAGCCGCCGATGGCAGAGCCAAGCGCGCCGCCGGCGAAGAAGGTTGCCATGAAGAGGCCGTTGAGGCGGCTGCGATGCTCCGGGCTGATCGCGTAGATCGCCCTCTGGCCGACCACGAGGTTGGTCGTTACCCCGAAATCGAGAATGATCGCGGCTGCCGTCAGCAGGGTCAGCGCGAGTGCTGAACCATCGGTCGCGAAGTGGCTGATCAGGAAGGCGATGATGCCGCAGAGCATGGCGATGGTCGATGCGATCTTGGTGAGGCCGCGGTCGGCGAGGCGGCCGGCGATCGGCGATGCGATGGCGCCCGCGGCACCGGCAAGCGCGAAGAGCGCGATGCCGTTCTGCGTCAGGCCGAAGGCGGGGCTGGCGAGCAGAAGCGGCGTCGTCGTCCAGAACAGGCTGAAGGCGCCGAACATGCCGGCCTGATAGAGCGCGCGGCGCTGGAGGACGCGGGAATGCAGGGCGAGATGCGCCATGGAGGCGAGCAGCGCGCCGTAGCTCAGCCGCGTGTGCGGGGTGCGGACTGGCAGCTGGACGCGCAGGATGGCGGCGAGCAGGATCATGACGACGGCCGACGCATAGTAGACGACATGCCAGGATGTGGCCTCGGCGAGGAAGCTTGCGACCGGGCGGGCGAGCATGATGCCGCAGAGCAGCCCGCTCATGACATTGCCCACGACGCGGCCGCGCGAGGCATCGGGCGCCATGTTGGCGGCGAAGGGCACGAGCACCTGAACGGCGACCGAGCCCATGCCGATACAGAGCGAGGCGGTGAGGAACAGGGTGGGTGTGGTGGACAGCGCAGCGCCGACAAGCGCCACGGCCGACATGAGCACCAAAGTGAGGACCAGCTTGCGGTTTTCCATGAGGTCGCCGAGCGGCACGATCAAAAGCAGGCCGAGGCCATAGCCGATCTGCGTCAGCGTGACGATCAGGCCGGTGGCGGCCGGGCTGAAGCCGAGCGAGGCGCTGATCGGACCGGCGAGCGGCTGGCCATAATAGAGATTGGCGGCCACGAGCCCGCAGGCGGCGGCGAAAAGAAATGTCATCAAAGGCGAGATCGTTGGCGCTGCAACGGTCTCAGGTGTGGTGGACGAAAGGCTCATGCTGGGCTCCGGTGGGGCAAACGGATAGTACAGGTGGTTGCGAGCGCGGTTTTGCGCGCTCTTGGGAAAACAATCAGGTCAGAAGCTTCATCGCGTCGCGGGCGACTGCGTCCATATCGGGCGCGGTGCGGCCGGTCTTGCCGACGATGCGCATGCCGGCGGTCAGGCAAAGCAGGGTGCGCGCCGTGGCTTCGACATCGAGCGTGGCGGAAATGGAACCGTCGCTCTGGCCGAGGCGGATAAGTTCAATCAGGTGCGCTTCATTGGCATCGAAGGCATCGGAGACGCGTTGCGCGGCCTCCTCGTCGAAGATCGCGAGCTCGTTGGCGCTGCCGACCACGAGGCATCCCCGCGTGCCGGACGCACCATGCGAAGACGATGCGTAGGAGCTCAGAAGCTCGCGGACCTTGTCGCGGCCGGTGGCGGCCTCCTTCAGGCGGGCTTCGAGCAGGGCGCGGCGGATTCGCCTATAGCGGTCGAAGGCGGCGAGGAAGATGCCGCGCTTGTCCTTGAACGCCTTGTAGACGCTGCCCGAGGTCAGCTGCATCGCCTCGGTCAGTTCGCTGATGGAGGCGGCGTGGTAGCCGCGCTCGGAAAAGACGTCGAGCGCCTTGCCAAGCGCTGCGTCCATATCGAATTCACGCGGGCGTCCGCGCGCTCGGCTGGTGTCGATGAGTGCGTGCGTGGTCATGGATCGACTGATTAGGAAATGATCGTTTCCAAATCAAGCCGAAAACTTGCTGTTTCGCAATTTAGTCTAAAGATCGAGAACCCAGGTCTGCCCGTTGAGCTCGGGGCCGAACATGCGGTGCTTCTCCTCGGATACGAGCTGGAAGCCAGCCTTTACGTAGATGGTGCGCGCGGTAGACAGGATATCGTTGGTCCAGAGCGAGATCTGCCGGTATCCCTTGGCTCTCGCGAAGCGGATGCATTCGTCGACCAATGTCTTTCCGAGGCCGAGCCCGCGTGCCGATTTGTCGATATAGAGGAGCCGCAGCTTGGCGATGCCGTCGCCGCCGTTGGTGATCAGGATCGAGCCGATGTTGACGCCGCCGCGTTCCGCGATCCAGCCGTATTCCATGGCCGGATCGAAATTGGTGAGGAAGCGTCCCGCGACTTCGGCGACAAGGCCCTCGAAGCGCATGTCCCAGCCGTATTCCTCGCTGTAGAACTTTGCCTGGCTCTCCACGATCCAGCCGATGTCGCCGGCGCGGTGAGGGCGGATGACCAGGGGCGGCATCGCGGCTTCGGGGTCGAGCAGGGAGCGGATCGTCTTCATCGCCGCGACAACGTTCTGCGGTTCGCCTGATGCCAGCTTGTCGAAGCGTCCGGCGATCTGGGCATTGGAGCGGTTGACGAGTTCCTGGAATTGCACGCGTCCCTGGTCGGTGACGGAGATAAGCTGGCTGCGCCGATCGTCGGGATCAGGCGTCGTCTCCATCAAACCTTCGGCCTTGAAGCGCTTCAGGATACGGCTGAGATAGGCAGGGTCGAGGTGCAGGTCGCGGACCAAAGCCACAGCGCTGACGTGTTCCTGCGAACCTACTTCGAAGAGGACGCGCGCGTCGGTCAGCGTGAACTGGGTGTCGAGATAGGCCTTGTTCAGGACCCCCAGGAAGTTGGTGTAGAAGCGGTTGAAATCACGGGCTGCGTCGATAAGGGCGGAATCGGACATGGATCAGGTCTCCTGCTGGGTGACCGTGTCCTCTAATTGATTGACTGAGTCAACTAAATTGTTGGGTCTAAGCGACCGCTTTTTGTGTGGCTTGATCGCCCAGGGCGAAGTCGACGGCGGCTTTGGCGTGGATCTTAGTGGTATCGAAGCCGGGCAGGGGCAGATTGTCGGGGTCGAGGATCAGGCAGATCTCGGTGCAGCCGAGGATGATGCTGTCGGCGCCCTTGGCGCGTTCGCGCTCGATGATCTCGAAAAGCGTCTGGCGGGAGCTATCGAGAATTTGCCCGGCGCAGAGCTCGTTGAAGATGATGTCGTGGACTGTCGTGCGGTCGCCCTGATCCGGCACCATGATGTCGAGCCCGAGGCTTCTCACGCGGTCGGTATAGAAGCCGTGCTCCATCGTGTAGCGCGTGGCGAGCAGGAGCGGGCGATGGCATCCGGCGGCCTTCAGCGCTGCCGCGGTTTCATCGATGATGTGGAGCAGCGGGATAGTGATGCGGTCGGCGACGGGGCCGGCGACGAGGTGCATGGTGTTGGTGCAGATCAGGACGCATTCGGCGCCGGCCGATTGCAGGCGTGCTGCTACGTCGCCGAGCCGTTTGCCGGCGGCTTCCCAATCGCCGGCCTTCTGCATCGCGACGATCTCTTCGAAATTCACGGAATGCATCAGCAGTTCGGCGGAGGCGAAGCCGCCGAGGCGGTCGCGAACCATTTCGTTGATCAGGCGATAGTAGACGGCGGAGCTCTCAAAGCTCATGCCACCGATCAGGCCGATTGTCCGCATTCGATATTCCTCCTGCTGCTCCCGCGTCTTTGCGACGCGCGTTCTTCTGGCGGTCTCCCGCTTCGCGGAGCATCATGCAAATAACGGGCGAAATTGCCAGCCGATCCCGTTCTTTTGCCTGGGCAAATGCCGCATTTGGGATCGCAGATGTCGCCGCGTCGGCCCGCGCGCTGATTGGTCGCAGGCCCGCCAACGCAGGTTAGCTATGCTGAAACAGTGGTTGAACAGGGGGTAGTTAAGATGACATTGGTCAATTCTTATGCAAATTACCAAAAGGGTAACCTATGGCTGATCATCACGTCGTCGTTGTTGGAGGAGGCTTCGGAGGGCTGCAACTCGTAAACGACCTTAAAGGCGCTGGTGTCCGCATTACGCTCGTCGATCGGCGCAATCACCATCTGTTCCAGCCCCTGCTATACCAAGTCGCCACAACGATTTTGTCGACCTCCGAGATCGCCTGGCCGATCCGCCATCTCTATGGTGACCGCCCCGAAGTGACGACCCTGCTTGGCGATGTCTCGGGCGTCGATACCGGCACGAAGTCGGTAAAGCTGCGCGATGGCAACGTCCTGCAATACGACACGCTGGTGCTCGCCACGGGTGCGACCCATGCATATTTCGGCCGCGACGACTGGGCGCCGGTTGCGCAGGGCCTGAAGACCCTCGAGGATGCAACGACGATCCGCCGCCGCGTGCTTCTGGCCTTTGAAAGGGCAGAGACGGCACGCGATCCGGCCGAGCGCGATGCATGCCTGACGTTCATCATCATCGGCGCCGGCCCGACCGGCGTGGAGCTTGCGGGCATCATCGCTGAACTGGCGCACAAGACGCTGCCGAGAGAGTTCCGCAATATCGATACGCGCAAGGCAAAAGTCATCCTCGTGCAAGCCGGACCGCGGGTCCTGCCGACCTTCGTGCCCGAACTGTCCGAATATGCCTTGAAGGCGCTCAACGATCTTGGCGTCGAGGTACGGCTTGGAAAGCCGGTCACCGAGTGCACGGCGGAAGGTGTGCAGATCGGCGAGGAGTTCATCCCGAGCCGGACGATCAGCTGGGCTGCCGGCGTTCAGGCGTCGCCGGCCGCGAAGTGGCTGGGCATCCAGGCGGACCGCGCCGGCCGCGCGATCGTCGAGAAGGATTTGACGGCGCCAGGCCTGCCCGACGTCTTCGTTATTGGCGATACCGCTTCGGTGATGCAGGAGAGCGGCGCGCCGGTGCCGGGTGTCGCACCTGCCGCCAAGCAGCAGGGCGCCTTCGTCGCCAAGGTCATTCACGCACGGATGAAGGGCAAGACGCCGCCGGTCTTCAAGTACAAGCACCAGGGCAGCTTGGCGACGATCGGCCGGAGCGCGGCAATCGCTGATTTCGGCAAGATCAAGCTCAAAGGCGGGCTCGCCTGGTGGATCTGGGGCATCGCCCACATCTACTTCCTCATCGGCACCCGTTCGCGCTTTTCGGTCGCCTGGAGCTGGCTGTGGATCTTCCTCAGCGGCCAGCACAGCGCCCGCCTGATCACGCAGCGCGAGACCATCGCGGACGAAAAGTAAGTCTTGTCGGGCTGCCGCGACGACCATTCGAAAGCCTCCGGTGCGAACCGGGGGCTTTTCTGTTTACTTTTACATCCACGAAAAAGCCCCCGCCAGGTGACGGGGGCTTCGGTATTCTGGTGATAAGGCGGGCGAACCCGCTATTCGTTCGATCAGGCTGCCAGCGAGGCGATGTCGATGACGAAGCGGTAGCGAACGTCGCTCTTCAGAACGCGCTCGTAGGCTTCGTTGACGTCCTGGATGTTGATCTTCTCGATTTCCGAGACAATGTTGTGCTCGCCGCAGAAGTCCAGCATTTCCTGGGTTTCCTTGATCGAGCCGATCATCGAGCCGGCCAGCGTACGGCGGGCGGGAACGAGCGAGAAGGCGTGAACCGGGACGGGATTTTCCGGAATGCCGAGCAGGACCATCGCACCGTTGACCTTGAGCAGGTTCAGGTAGGCATTCCAATCGATCTCGGCGGAAACGGTGCACAGGATCAGATCGAAGGTGCCTGCGAGCTTTTCGAAGGTCGAGGCATCAGACGTCGCGTAGTATTCCTTGGCGCCGAGCTTCAGGCCGTCTTCCTTCTTCGACAGCGACTGCGAGAGGACGGTGATATCAGCGCCCATGGCGGCGCCGAGCTTGACGCCCATGTGGCCGAGGCCGCCCATACCGACGATGGCGACCTTCTTGCCGGGGCCGGCATTCCAGTGCTTCAGCGGCGAGTAGAGGGTGATACCGGCGCACAGAAGCGGCGCGGAGGCGTCGAGCGGCAGGTTGCCGGGGATCGACAGGACGTAGTCTTCCTTGACGACGATCGAGTCGGAGTAGCCGCCCTGCGTTGCCGTCTTGCCGTCGCGATCGACGCTGTTGTAGGTGCCGACGAGGCCCGGCATGTACTGCTCATTGTCGAGGTCGCGGGTTGCGCAGCCGACGCAGCTGTCGACGAAGCAGCCGACGCCGACGTGATCGCCGACCTTGAACTTGGTGACATTGGCGCCGACGGCCGAAACGACGCCGGCGATTTCGTGGCCCGGCACGATCGGGTAGACGGCATTCTTCCATTCGTTGCGAACGGTGTGAATGTCGGAGTGGCAGATGCCGGCGTACTTGATGTCGATGACGACGTCATCCGCGTTCGGGTCCCGACGTTCGAAGGTGAACGGCGTCAGCGGCTTGGATGCATCGGTAGCGGCGTAGCCTCTTGCGATTGGCATGGGAAGTATCCTTCTTTGGCGGGGTGGAAAGGGATGGTGCCCTTATGCGCCAGAGACGGCACCCAGCGTTAGAGTGATCCTCTCGTGTTCTTGCACGATCCTGCAAAAGTGGTTGGAGCCTGCAAAAGTGAAAGAGAGCGGTATTTGCGGCGATGCAAATCCATCCTAGATAAACAGTCCAAACGACAGGCAAGCCGTTCTCACCGGAAAGTGCGACTGATGACAATGCTGTTCAACCGCTACCAGGAGATCGCGTCGATCGCGGGCCGCTTCGCGCTCGGCGACGGGGAAGTGCAGACGGGGATCGAGGGGCTGGGGATCAGCCGCCGCACGACGCCGAGCGCGCCTTGTCACGGCAGCTATCGCCCGTGTTTCGCCATGGTTATTCAAGGCGCCAAAAGCCTGCAGCTCGGGACCGATACGATCAACTACGGGGCGGGTGACTATCTGCTGACGTCGGTCGACCTGCCGGTCGCATGGCGCGTGGTGGAGGCGAGCGCCGAGGTTCCGCATCTTTGCATCACGCTTGCGATCAACAGCGAAAAGCTGCTCCATCTGCTCAGTCGCTCGACCATACAGCGCAGCGCGACGCCACCATCCGGCCAGCGCGGCATCGTCGTCAATGCCGCGACGCCGGAGCTTCTCGATGCGGCCGTGCGGCTGCTGCGCTTGCTTGATAGTCCAGCGGATATCGCGGCGATGGCGCCGCTGATCGAACAAGAAATCCTCTATCGTATCCTCACGGGACCTGCGGGCGACCAGCTGATCGATATCGCGATCGCCGACAGCCAGGGCAACCGGATCGCCCGCGCGATCGCCTGGCTGCGCGAGAATTTCTCGCGGACGCTGCGCATCGAGGAACTGGCCGAGCACGTCAACATGAGCGTCTCGTCGTTCCATCATCACTTCAAGTCGATCACGGCGATGACGCCGGTGCAGTATCAGAAGCAGATCCGGCTGCACGAAGCGCGGCGTCTTATGCTGATCGAGCGGCTGGATGCCGGCACCGCCGGGCACCGCGTCGGATATCAGAGCCAGTCACAGTTCAGCCGCGAATATAGCCGTCTATACGGCATGTCGCCGGCGCGCGATGTGGATGCGGTGCTGAACGCTGCCGAATAAACGAGCGCGGCACGCCGAAAATTTATGCTTCTGCCTTTTGCGGGCTCTTGACGAGAGAGTGCTTCTGGGCGATAAGCGCTCACGAACCGTACCGTACGGTACTTATCGGGAGCGAATGCCGTGTCTGTCGAAAACTTGGAGCCCAGCGAATTCTCGCCGCGCCAGAACGCCGTTCTGGAGCAGGCGCTGCGGTTGCTCGTCGATGGCGGCGAAAAGGCGCTGACGACGTCGGGCGTCGCGCGCGCGGCCAACTGCTCCAAGGAAAGCCTCTACAAGTGGTTTGGCGACCGCGACGGCCTGCTGTCGGCGATGATCGCTTACCAGGCGAGTAAGGTGCGCACCTTCGAGCGCAACGGCGAGCGGCTGACATCGGCCAGCCTGCATGACCATCTCGTGATTTTCTCGCGTGATCTGCTGGAGGTTCTGGCGGGTGACGTGTCGCTGGCGCTGAACCGGCTGGCGATCGGCCAGTCGCCGCGCGACGGCTCGAAGCTCGGTAAGCTTTTGCTCGAGCGCGGCCGCCGGCAGATCGACCGCCGCGCCATGGGGCTCATCGATTCCGGCAAGCGGGCAGGGCTGCTGCGCTTCAACGATGCCGACGAAGCCTATCACACACTTTACGGCCTGATCGTTTCCGACCTGCATGTGCGCATGCTGCTCGGGGATACCACGGGCGTTACGGATACCGCGCGCCAGGCGGAAAAGGCGGTGACCGCCTTCCTCCGGCTTTACGGGACGGAGAAGGCGCTGGCCGACATGCCGGCCGTCGTCTGACGACCAAGTTTTACCGAATACTGACAGTCCACAAGACAAGCAAAGGGAAGGAAAATTCAAATGCGCGTCTATTACGATCGTGATGCAGACCTCAACCTCATCAAGTCCAAGAACGTCGTCATCGTCGGCTACGGCTCGCAGGGTCGCGCCCACGCGCTGAACCTGAAGGACAGCGGTGCTGCCAACGTCGCCATCGCGCTGAAGGCCGGTTCGCCGACCATCAAGAAGGCGGAAGCCGACGGCTTCAAGGTCATGACCGTTGCCGACGCCGCCAAGTGGGGCGACCTGATCATGATGGCGACGCCTGACGAACTGCAGGCCGACATCTACAAGGCCGACATCGCCGGCAACATCCGCGACGGCGCGGCAATCGCATTCGCACACGGCCTCAACGTTCACTTCGGCCTGATCGAGCCGAAGGCTTCGCTCGACGTCGTCATGATCGCACCGAAGGGCCCGGGCCACACGGTTCGCGGCGAATACCAGAAGGGCGGCGGCGTTCCCTGCCTCGTTGCCGTTCATCAGAACGCTTCGGGCAACGCTCTTGAACTCGCTCTCTCCTACGCTTGCGGCGTCGGCGGCGGCCGTTCGGGCATCATCGAAACCAACTTCCGCGAAGAGTGCGAAACCGACCTCTTCGGCGAACAGGTCGTTCTGTGCGGCGGTCTCGTCGAGCTGATCCGCGCCGGCTTCGAAACGCTGACGGAAGCTGGCTACGCGCCTGAAATGGCCTACTTCGAGTGCCTGCACGAAGTGAAGCTCATCGTCGACCTGATCTATGAAGGCGGTATCGCCAACATGAACTACTCGATCTCGAACACCGCTGAGTGGGGCGAATACGTCACCGGCCCGCGCATCATCACGGAAGAGACCAAGGCCGAGATGAAGCGTGTCCTCAAGGACATCCAGACCGGCAAGTTCACCTCGGATTGGATGCAGGAATACCGTGCCGGCGCTGCCCGCTTCAAGGGTATCCGCCGCGTCAACGACGAGCATCCGATCGAAGAAGTCGGCGCCAAGCTGCGCGGCATGATGCCTTGGATCGGCAAGAACAAGCTCGTCGACAAGGCTGTGAACTAAGTGGCTTGCCGATCCAGTGCATCTTTATTGATGCGCGCCTGCGGCGACGCGGGGATCGGCAAGAGCAAGCTCATCGACAAAGCTGTCAACTAAGCTTTTCTGCTATTGCAGATATGGAGGCCGGTGCGGAAGCGCCGGCCTTTTCGTTTGGTGGGATGTGAGGAGGCTAGATCGATCTGCGGCCACTCACGGCATGATACAGCCACAGCACGACGACCGCGCCGATGACGGCGACGACGAGGCTGTAGATGTTGAAGCCGGTGACGCCGGAGGCGCCGAAGAAGGTGAAGATGACGCCGCCGACGATGGCGCCGACGATCCCCAGCACGATGTCCATCAGCATGCCTGAGCCGGTCTTGTTGACGATCTTGCTGCCGATGAAGCCGGCGATCAGTCCGAGAATAATCCACCCGATGACAGACATCTTGTTTTCCCCTCCTTGAATGGGCGGACAATCCGACCATCTTTTGGCATCAGCTAAAGTTGTCGTGGCGGAATTCAAGGCTCGGTCGGGCCTCATGTTGTGTTTTTGCTCTTCGTCTCAAAACAGCACCGAAGGAGAAGGACATGGGATTGTTTGATGATGCCGTTCCCGGTGGGAACATCTCGAAGCCGATCATGATCGCGCTTGGCGCGCTTCTCGTCGGCAAGCTGCTTGGCGCCGGTGGCAAGAGCGAGCCGGAACAGCCACAGCAGCCGAACCAGCAAGCGAATGCGGGCGCCGACGATGGCGGGCTGCTTGGCAATCTCGGCGGGCTGGCGGGCAGTCTGGGTGGTCTCGGCGGTTTGGGAGGATTGCTGGGCAAGCTCGCCGAAGCCGGGCAGGGGTCGGTTGCCGATTCCTGGGTGAAGCCTGGGCAGAACCAGCCGATCGCTCCCGGCAATCTGGAAAGCGCGCTCGGCTCGCAGACGATCAGCGATCTGGCGCGTCAGGCGGGGATCAGCGAGCAGGAACTGCTGACCCAGCTTTCCAAGGTTCTTCCCGGTGTGGTCGACAAGCTGACGCCACAGGGACAGATCCCGAGCCAGGCGCAGATCGCGGCACTTCTGCGCTCCTGATCATCAGACATGAAAAGGCCGGCTGAGGTGAAAACCTTGCCGGCCTTTCGTCGTGATCGGATCTATCCGGTGGCTTACGCCATGATGCGGCGGGTCCAGCCGCGCTGGTCGTTGGTGACGCCCTTCTGCAGGCCGACCAATTCGCTGCGCAGTTCCGTCGTCAGCTTGCCGGTCTCACCGTTGCCGACCTTGAACTCGCCGCCCGCGTGGCGGACGAGGCCGATGCCGGCAAGCACGGCAGCGGTGCCGCAGGCAAAGGCTTCGACCAGCTTGCCGCTGGCCGCATCAGCCTGCCACTCCGCAAACGAGTAGGGGCGCTGCTCGACCTTGAGGCCCTTTTCTTCCGCGAGAACGATGACCGAGGCGCGGGTGATGCCCGGCAGGATCGTGCCGCCAAGCGGCGGGGTGACGACGGTGCCGTCGTTCATAACGAAGAATACGTTCATGCCGCCGAGTTCTTCGACCCAGCGATGCTCGGCCGCATCCAGGAACACGACCTGATCGCATTCCTTCTTGGCAGCCTGCGCCTGGGCGACGAGGCTGGCTGCATAGTTGCCGCCGCATTTGGCGGCACCCGTGCCGCCGGCGGCAGCGCGCGTGTATTCGGTCTCGACCCAGAGCGATACGGCCTTGGCGCCGCCCTTGAAGTAGGCACCAACAGGCGAAGCGATGACGCAGAAGATATATTCCTGCGCCGGGCGAACGCCGAGGAAGGTCTCGTTGGCGAACATGAAGGGACGCAGATAGAGGCTGCCGTCGCCTGAGGGAATCCAGTTCTTGTCGATACGGACGAGCTCTTCGACTGCCTTGAGGAAGAGGTCTTCGGGAACCGGCGGCATGGCCATGCGCTCAGCCGACTGGTTGAAGCGGCTGGCGTTCTGTTCCGGGCGGAAGAGAAGGATGCGGCCATCATCGGCCTTGTAGGCCTTCATGCCTTCGAAGATTTCCTGGGCGTAGTGCAGGACGGCGCTTGCCGGATCGAGTTCCAGCGGGCGGCGCGGCGTGACCTTGGCATCGTGCCAGCCCTTGTCCGCGGTCCACTTCGCCAACACCATGTGATCGGTGAAGACCTTGCCGAAGCCGGGCGTTTCCAGCGCCTTGGTGCGGTCCGCGTCGGAGACCGGCGAGGTATGGAATTCGATCTTGATTTCGGGAGTATTCGACGACGCGGTCATTTCCTGGCACCTTCATAGCCTGTGGGATTTCGGCGGCGACACTACTGCCGCAGCGTGTGCTTTGCAAAGGCCGATTTGGCCTGTTTTCGGATTAAAATTGCGGAAAATTGTCATGGTAGCAAACAAATAGGTCAGCAATGTTGACTTATCATTTATTGCGTGATCTTGTCCAGTAAAGACAAAAAATTACGAGGAAGCGCACCCATGCTCAACTGGGATAACATCTTTGCAACCCGCTCGTCGCGCATGCGCGCTTCGGAGATTCGTGAGCTCCTGAAGCTGCTCGATCAGCCTGATATCATTTCGTTCGCGGGCGGAATTCCCGATCCGGCGCTGTTCCCGGACAAGGAGTTCAAGCAGGCCTATTCGGACATCTTCGACAGCACGGCGGTCAATTCGGCCCTGCAATATTCGGTCAGCGAAGGTTACAAGCCGCTGCGCGAATGGCTGGTGGGCGAGATGGGCAAGCTCGGGATTGCCTGCGGCCTCGACAACGTCTTCATCGTTTCCGGCTCGCAGCAGGGGCTCGATTATCTCGGCAAGCTGTTCCTTTCGCCCAACGACACGGCGCTGGTGACGTGGCCGACCTATCTCGGCGCGCTGCAGGCATTCAACGCCTATGAGCCGGCCTACGACCAGCTGACGCCCAACGGTAACCGCACGCCCGCCTCTTATCAGGCGCAGGCCAAGGAGGCTGGTGGCAAGGTGAAGTTCGCCTATCTCTCCGCCGATTTCTCCAACCCGACCGGCGAGACCGTCGATCTGGCGGGTCGCCAGAAGCTGATCAAGCTCGCCGACGAGATGGACATCGCCATCATCGAGGACGCGGCCTACCAGTCGCTGCGCTATGACGGCGAGGCGATCGCGCCGATCCTGTCGCTGGAGATCGCCGAGAAGGGCGATATCGACAAGACGAGGACGATCTACTGCGGCTCGTTCTCGAAGACGCTGGCGCCGGGCCTGCGCGTCGGTTTCATCGTCGCCAACGCGCCTGTTATCCGCAAGCTGGTGCTGATGAAGCAGGCAGCCGATCTGCATTCGTCGACGATCAACCAGATCGCCATTGCCGAGGTCGCGCGCAAGGGCTTCGACGCCCAGGTCGCCAAGATCAAGGCTGCCTACAGCAAGCGTCGCGACGCGATGCTTTCGGCGCTCGCAAAGCATATGCCGGAGGGCGTGAGTTGGACGAAGCCGGAGGGCGGGATGTTCGTCTGGGTGACGCTGCCTGATGGCATGGACGGAACGAAGCTGCTCGCGAAATCGATCGAGACCGTCAAGGTCGCCTTCGTTCCCGGCCGCGCCTTCTTTGCCGATGGTTCGGGAGAGAACACCTTGCGCATGAGCTTCTCGTCGAGCAACGAAGAGAAGATCGAGGAAGGCATCGCACGGCTTGGAAAGTTGATCGCAGGCGAGATCGGCGGCCACTGAGCCGCCGACCGTTTCGGTGTTATTGATTGAGGTGCGGGCCGAGCAGGGATAGATCGGCCTCGCCAAGCCTGTCGCTGGCGGTGTTGCGCTGGTGCCAGTAGGGATAGAGCAGCTGCGGCAGGCTGACATCGTCGAGCCGCTTGCGCTCTTCGGCCGACAGCTTGAGTTCGGCTGCCTCCAGATTATCCTTGAACTGCGCTTCCGTGCGTCCACCGATGATGACCGACGTCACCGCCTGGCGACCAAGCAGCCATGCGAGCGCCACCTGGGCCGCCGAGACGTTGCGGCTTTCAGCGACCGACACCAGCGTTTCCACGATATTCCAGAGGCGGTCCTCGTCGCGGATCGGCGGCTCGGTCCAGCCGGCGAACTGGCGGGTGCCTTCGGGGGCGGCCTGGTTGCGACGGTGCTTGCCCGAGAGAAGACCGCCGGCGAGCGGGCTCCAGACGAGCACGCCCAACCCCTGATCGAGGCTGATCGGCAGCAGCTCGAATTCGGCGTCGCGGGCTTCGAGCGTGTAGTGGATCTGCTGGCTGACGAAGCGCTCGCGGTGCTCGCGCTCGCTGATCCCCAGCGCCTTCATGATGTGCCAGCCGGAGAAGTTCGAGCACCCGACGTAACGGACCTTGCCCTGCTTCACGAGCGTATCCAGCGCCTCCAGCGTTTCCTCTAGCGGCGTCTGGCCGTCCCATTCGTGCACCTGGTATAGGTCAATGACATCGGTCTTCATGCGCTTGAGGCTGGCTTCGCAGGCGCTGATCAGATGGTAGCGCGAATTGCCGGCGTCGTTGGGGCCTTCGCCCATCGGGAAGCGGGCCTTGGTGGCGATCAGCGTGCCGTTCTTCCTGACGCCGCCGAGGATTTCACCGATGATCTCCTCGGACGCACCCGCCGAATAGACGTCGGCCGTGTCGATCAGGTTGACGCCGGCGTCGATGCACATGTCGACCAGGCGGCGGGCTTCCGAAACGCCGAGGTCACCCACGGTCTTTGCCCAACCCTTGCCGCCGAAGGTCATGGTGCCCATGGTGAGCGTGGAAACCCTGAGGCCCGAACGGCCCAATTGACGATATTCCATAAGACTTCCTCCTGTCCCGAAATCGAAAATGAAAACGCGGGCTAGAAGATAGGGGTGAGGGGAACGGGTCAAGGGGTGCACGGCACTGTGACCGACGAATGGCAACTGTCACAATCATGTTAATCCAGATGTCTAAGGAACGAGCCTTCCATCACCGGGGGCACTATCCATGAAGACATCGTTTCCGCCGCGGCACTTCTCGCTGCAAGCCTGTTTGCCATTCCCGCATCCGCCGAAAACCTGGTGCTCTACACCAGCCAGCCGAACGAGGATGCGCAGGCAACCGTCGATGGCTTCATGGCCGCCAACCCCGATATCAAGGTCGACTGGGTGCGCGACGGCACGCCGAAGATCATGGCCAAGCTGCAGGCCGAGATCGAGGCCGGCAATCCGGTTGCCGACGTTCTCCTGATCGCCGACACCGTCACGCTCGAGCGCCTCAAGGAAGCCGGCAAGCTGATGGCCTACAAGTCGCCTGAAGCCGCCAACTACGACGCCGCGCTCTACGACGCCGACGGCTACTACTATTCGACCAAGCTGATCACGACAGGCATCATCTACAACACGTCCGCTTCGCTGAAGCCGACGAGCTGGAAGGATCTGACAAAGCCGGAAGCCAAGGGTCTCGTCACCATGCCGAGCCCGCTGACCTCGGGTGCGGCACTCATCCATGCGCAGACGCTTGCCGGCGTCGATGGCCTCGGTTGGGACTTCTACAAGGATCTGGCTGCAAACGGCGCAACCGCTGCCGGCGGTAACGGCGGCATCCTCAAGGCCGTCGCCTCGGGCGAGAAGGCCTATGGCATGATCGTCGACTACATGCCGATCCGCGAAAAGGCCAAGGGCGCGCCGGTCGAGTTCGTCTTCCCGAGCGAAGGCGTATCTGCCGTGACCGAGCCGGTCGGCATCCTCGCCAGCGCCAAGAACGCCGACGCTGCCAAGAAGTTCGTCGATTACGTGCTCTCCGAAAAGGGCCAGGAAGGCTTCGTCAAGCTCGGCTATATTCCTGCTCGCAACGGCATGAAGCTTCCGGAAGGCTTCCCGGCACGCGACAGTATCAAGGTGCTGCCGATCAATGCTGCCGCCGCGCTGAAGAACACCGATGCCGACCTGAAGACCTTCTTAGGCATCTACGGCTCGAACTGATCTCATCTCGATGTACGGATATGTGCGTCCCGGAAACAGCCAGCCCGTCTGGCTGTTTCCTTTTATCGTTCTGATCGTTCTCATTCTCAGCGTGCTGCCGCTTGCGCGGCTGGCGATGACGGGTGTTGCAGCACTCGCCAATGGCGGCGCGATAGCGGTTTTGTCCGATCCCGCGCTCTGGTCGGCGACCTATTACACGCTCGTCACGGCCGTCCTGGGCACCATCATCTCGCTCGCGATCGGCTGCGCCTTCGCCTTCCTGCTGACGCTCACCGATATCAGGACCAAGGGGCTGATCAGCTTCCTCTTCGTGCTGCCGATGATGATCCCACCGCAGGTGACGGCACTTGCCTGGGTGCAGATGTCGGGGCCGTCAAGCCCGCTTCTGAAGGCGCTGCATATCGCGCCGCCGCTGGGTTCGCCGCAGCCGCTCTATTCGATCGGCGGCATTGCGCTGCTTTATGGCGTGCAGCATGCGCCGCTGGTCTATCTGGCTCTGCGGGCGAGCCTGATGTCGTTGCCGCGCGACGGGGTCGAGGCGGCGCGTCTTTCAGGAGCATCGAGCTTCCGGGTGTTTCGCGACATCATCCTGCCGCTATCGCTGCCCGGGATCATCGCTGGCGCCGCGATCTCCTTCGTGTCCTGTACCGGCAATTTCGGCATTCCCGCCATTCTCGGCATCCCGGCCTCGATCTACACGCTGCCGACGCTGATCTTCACCAAGTTCTCGGCCTTCACCAGCCGGACCTTCGGCGATGTCGCGCTGCTCTCGGCGATCATCGCGATCATCTCGGTGGCGGGGCTCGCCATTCAGGACCGGGCATTGCGCGGGCGCGATTATCGCGTGCTCGGTCTTTCAGGCGCGACGGCGACCTTCGAGCTCGGATACTGGAAGCTTCTGTTTGCGCCGCTGCTCTGGATCGTCATCTTCTTCATGCTCGCCGCACCGTTCTTCGCGCTGCTCGCGGGCGCCCTGGTGCCGGCCTATGGCGTGCCCTTGACCTTCAAGACGATGACGTTCCATGCTTTCTCCGAAATCCTGTTCAAGCAGGCGGTGACGCGAACGGCCTTCGTCAATTCGCTGTCGCTGGCGGCGGGCACAGCCTTGTGTCTCCTTGTGGTGACCGTGCTTGCCGCCTACGCGCTGACGCGGCGTAGGGATTTGCTTGGGCGCGTCGTCGCCAGCGTTATCGAGATCCCATATTCGCTGCCGGGGATCGTCGTTGCGGTGTCGTTCATCCTTGTCTTTGCCGCGCCGATCCCGCTGATCAACGTCACCATCTATGGCACCGTCTGGATCATCCTGATCGCTTATCTCTCCAGCTTCTTCGCCGTCAGCCTCAAGCCCGTGGTCAGCGCCTTCCACCAGCTCGATCCAGCGCTGGAAGAGGCGGCGCGGCTGTCGGGGGCGGGGTTTTTCCGGCGGCTGAAGGATATCATCGTGCCGCTGATTGCGCCGGCGGCCGGGGCCTCGGTGATCCTTGTCTTTTTGATTGCCTGCAACGAGCTCACCATCTCGGCGCTGCTTTGGTCGGCGGGCACGCAGACGCTTGGCGTCGCCATCTACAATCTCGATGACAGCGGCAGCTCCGATCTCGCTTCGGCGCTGTCGGTGCTCGTCGTTCTCATGGTCGTTTTCATGATGCTGCTTCTGGAACTGATGGCAAAGCGGCTGCCGAAGGGAGTTGTGCCGTGGCGAAACTGATCCTCAATCGCGTCGCCAAGGATTTCGGCACCGGCCGCGCCGCCGTCTCCAACCTTTCGATCGACGTGCGCGAGGGCGGCTTCCTGGCGCTGCTCGGTCCGTCCGGCTGCGGCAAGACGACGGTGCTCAGAATGATCGCCGGTTTCGAGACGCCGACTGATGGTTCGATCCATCTCGGCGAACGGCTGCTCGCCGATGCCTCGCAATCGGTGCCGCCGGAAAAGCGCAACATGGCGATGGTGTTCCAGTCATACGCTCTCTGGCCGCATATGAGCGTTGCCGACAATGTCGGTTATCCCCTTAAGGTGCGCGGGATCTCGGGCGAGGCCTATCGTAAAAAGGTGGGAGAGGCGCTGTCGACCGTCAGGCTCGAAGCCTATGCGGAGCGGCGGCCGGCCGATCTCTCCGGTGGGCAGCGGCAGCGCGTGGCTTTGGCGCGCTGCCTCGTGACGTCGCCCGACGTGGTGCTGCTCGACGAACCGCTCGCCAATCTCGACCGGCACCTGAAGCAGGAGATGGAGGAGACGTTTCGCGAGTTCCACCAGCGTTCTGGCGCGACGATGGTCTATGTCACCCACGACCAGAGCGAGGCGATGGCGCTGGCGACCGATGTCGCGGTGATGTCGGAAGGACAGCTGCTGCAGGTGGCGCCGCCGGACGAGATCTATGCGCGGCCTGAAGGGCGCGTCGTCGGCGGGTTGATCGGCCGTGGCGCGATCGTTTCGCTGACGTCCCCTGATGGTGACGTCAGGCAACTGGATTGGGCGGCGGTCGAGCCGTTGTTTGCGTGTGAGGGTGGTTCGGCCTCGCGGTCTGATATTCTGGTGCGGCAGGAAGACGTCATTCTCGGCGGCGAGGGGATCGCGGCGACGGTCGAATCGGTGCTCTACGAGGGCGAGCGCTACGCGGCCCGGCTCAGGCTTGCGGATGGACAGATCCTCAGGGCTTTCAGCCGGTCGAAGCTAGCTATCGGCGATGACGTCCGGGCCATCGTGCGCGGCGCCTGGCGGCTATGATCGGCGAAGCGGGCTTTCCGAAGCGGGATTTGCTGGCTAGTGTTGGCGCAAAGCCAACCGGAAGTGCCTGATGTCTTTACGCATTGCCACCTTCAACGTCGAAAACCTCATGACGCGGTTCGACTTCACCGGATTTCGAAACCAGCTGCGCCAGGACCGGGTGATCAAGCTCTTCGAGGTCAGAAGCGAAGGCGTCTACCAGCAGCTGGAGCAGGCGCGGGTGATCGCGTCCACCGACGATACCCGGCAAATGACGGCGCTGGCGATTGCCGATGCGGATGCCGATATCCTCTGCCTGCAGGAAATCGACAACATGGAGGCGCTGCAGGCCTTCGAATACGGCTACCTCTTCCGCATGGTCGGCAACGGCTACCGGCGGAAATATCTGGTCGAGGGCAATGACAGCCGCGGCATCGACGTCGCCGTGCTGATGCGCGAGGAGACACGCGACGGACAGAAGATCGAGCTCGTCGAGACCAAGAGCCACGCGATGACCACCTATCGCGATCTTGATCTCTTCAACGACGAGCTCGCGGAGCACGCGCATCTCGACGACAAGATCTTCAAGCGTGATTGCCTGGAGCTCGATCTCAGGATCGGCGGCGTGCCGGTGACGCTCTATGTCGTGCACTTCAAGTCGATGGGCGGGCCGCGCGAGGGCGTTGATGGTCGGCGCTATACGATGCCGATCCGCCGGGCCGAGGCGAAGGCGGTGCGGGGGATTATCGAGGGTCGATTCGGAGCCGGGAACACCGACGGCAAGCGCTTCGTCATCTGCGGCGACATGAACGACTATCAGGAGCGCGTCGACGTGATCGGGCGGCGACGGACGGGCTATTCGTTCAAACATGAGGACGAGAGCGAAAGCGCGCTCGACGAATTCAGCCGCGGCGGTTTCGCGGAGAATATCGTGCGCCGCCGCGATCCCCTCGACCGCTGGACGCTTTATCACGCGCGCGGGCCGGAGGAGCAGTGGCTGTGCCAGCTCGATTACATCTGGCTGTCGCCGGCGCTGGCTAGGACCAATGCTGGACGCCTGCCAGAGATCATTCGCAATGGGCAGCCCTATCGCACGGTGTTTCCGCCGGGCCAGGAGGTCGAGCGCTATCCCCGCACCGGCTGGGATCGGCCGAAGGCGTCGGATCATTGCCCGGTCGTCATGGAACTCGATTTGACATGAATGGATTTGAGATGGATTTTTCAGAGGATTTCGCAGGCTGGCCGGAGCCGCGCACGGTGTTTCCCATCGCGGGCGTCGATCTCAGGGTTCTGCCTGGCGACCATCCGTTCTACAACGCCAATCGCGAGGCGATCGCGGAGAACTGGGTCAGCGAAACGGCGGCCAATTCGCATCTTTTCGATGGCCGGATGATTTTCCAGAAGCGGCTGTCGCTGACGAGCGAGGGCCTTGCGGGCGAGGGGCATGTGATTCCCTTTTCCACCTTCATGTATTGGCGCCGGCAGCCGGAGCGGCAGGGCGGCATCCATCTCTTCGCCTATCCCGTCATCGAAAGCAGCGATGGTGCGCTGGTGGCGATTCGCATGGGGGCGCATACAGCCAATCCCGGGCAGGTCTATTTCGCGGCGGGTTCGCTTGAGCCGGATGATGTTTTCGATGGGCGCTGCGACCTGGAGTACAACATGCGCCGCGAGGTTCTGGAGGAGACGGGTTTCGATCTGCGTGATGCGCAGGCCGGCGACGGATATTTCGCGACCTACCATCGGCGCACGGTCACCGTACTCAGGATGTTCCGATTCGAGCTTACGGCCGACGAAATCGTCGAGCGGATCCACGCCCACATGCTGGTTGCCGACGACAAGGAAATTGCGGGCGCGGTTGCCATCCGCTCGGCTGATCCTGAGGCCTATTCCTATAACTTCGCGATGCTGCCCGTCATCGACTGGTACTTCCATAAGTCTTCGCTCACCTAACGCCTTGCGCTCGCTCAAGCGGTCGGGCAGGTTGGCGACACGAGGATCGATACAAGGAGGCCGATGTGGCGCGCAGCTACAGCGTCTATGACGTATTCACCAATCGCAAGCTGACGGGCAACCCGCTGGCGGTCATCTTCGATGGCGACGATCTGAGCGACGAGGCGATGCAATCCATCGCCAAGGAACTGAACCTTTCCGAGACAGTCTTCGTGCAGGCATCCGGCAATCCCGCCCATGTCGCCAAGATCCGCATTTTTACGCCTGGCCGGGAACTGCCATTCGCGGGGCATCCGACCGTTGGCACCGCGATCGCGCTTGCGGAACGCATCCATGGCGGCGCGACGATCGATCTTGTCTCTGTGCTGGAGGAAAACGTCGGCCCCGTGCGCTGCGCGGTGCGGCTGAACGAGGGCGAGGCGAGCTTCGCGGAATTCGACCTGCCGCGCAAATCGCAGCAGATCACCATGCCGCTCGATCGGATCGGCATCGGCAAGGCGCTGTCGCTGAAGACGAGCGAGATCGGCTTCGAGAATCACGTTCCCTCGCTGTGGACGGCCGGCGTGCCGTTCCTGCTTATTCCCGTGCGCGATGTCGGCGTGGCCGAGCGGCTGGATTTCGATCCGCAGCTTTGGGAGGCGACGGTGCCCTTCGTCGATGGGGCGCTGGCTTCCGCTTACATCTATTGTCGCGGTGGCGTGAACCACGTCGCGAAGTTCCATACGCGGATGTTTGCGAGTGGGATGGGGATTGTCGAGGATCCGGCGACGGGATCCGCTGCAGCGGCACTATCAGGTGCGATCCATCATTTCGACCGGCTGCCGGATGGTCATCACGACGTCATGATCGAGCAGGGCGTGGAGATGGGGCGCCCGTCGTTTATCCACCTGCATATGGATATCGAAGGCGGGGCGATTTCGAACGCCCGGATCGGCGGCCAGGCGGTGCGGCTTGCGACCGGTACGCTGGACCTTTGATTTCATTGGATTTCGGCAACGCACAAAAAAATCGCGTTTGTTGAAAGAATTTTCGGAAGGGCGCTAGACAAGCCGAACGATCCTGTTTATACGCCCTCTCACACCACGCAACACAGCGCGGACGGGTGATTAGCTCAGTTGGTAGAGCAGCTGACTCTTAATCAGCGGGTCGTAGGTTCGAGCCCTACATCACCCACCATTCTTTCAAAGAAATCAAAGTATTGCAGATGCAACACTCGCTTCGGCGAGTGCCGCCGGGACGGCGGGACCTGCACTTTATCCGACGGTTTTTGATCTTCGTTCAACCGCGCGAATCACAACGGTCGCGCGATCTCTAGCGATGCTGAAAAGCATGTTCCGGACCGACTCGAATCGGGATTTTTTGCGCAGTGCATGATTTGCCGGCTCAGCGATTCGCTGTGCCCTCGCGAACGCCATCGGCGGTCGCGAGAATTCTTTTTTCGAGCTTGCCGTCGTTATTTAGGCTGCGCTTCCGGCGCTCGCATCGGTCGGCTGGTCGGCGCGTCTGCGGCTGGGCAGCGACTTGATCGACAGCAGCGCGTAGATGATCAGCGGCAGGCAGATGAGGTAGGCGATGCGCATGCCGGCATGGTCGGCGATGAAGCCGAGCAGCGGTGGCGCCAGGAAGAAGACCACGAAGGACATCTGCGCCACGGCCGCGACGTTGACGTGGGACGGGCGATCGGTGCGCTGCGCGGCGGCCGAGACGCTGAGCGGATAGACGGCGCTGCAGCCGGCACCCATGAGGCCAAAGCCCAGCAATGCCACGAAGGGATGCGGTGCCGCCCAGACGGCGATGACGCCAGCAGCGGCCAGCACCAACAGAACCGTCGCCACCGCGCGTGCGCCAAAGCGATCGACCTGCGGGTCGACCAGCAGGCGGGCGGCGGCCATGAAGAAGGTGAACGAGGTGAGGCCCAGTCCGCCGATGAAGGGTTCGGAGGCGAAGACGTCGCGCATGTAGATCGCCGACCAGTCGATGCCGGCGCCCTCGATCAGGAAGGCGGCGATACCGATGCCGCAGAGCGGCAACAGGGCAGCCGTCGGCAGCGCGATCAACGGCGCTTTCGCTTCCTCGTGGTGCGTGACGCGCGCTGGCGCATTGCGCATGCCCGAGATGACCCAGGTGCCGACGATGAGCACGAAGGCGAAAGTCAGGCCGAGATGGATATGCATCGGCACGCCTGCCTGGCGGATGCCCGATGCGGCAAGCGCCGTCAGGAAGAAGCCGAGGCTCCAGAAGCCGTGGGCACGGTTCATCACGCCGCGTCCGAGCTGCGCCTCGATGCGGTCGATCTCGACATTGAGGTTGATTTCCAGCGAGCCGGCCAACAAGCCCTCGAGAATGAGAATGCAGAACACCAGGGGAGCGCTTGCCATCCACGGCACCGTCGCGATCAGCGCCGATGTGCCGAGCACGGTGATGAAGGCCGTCGTGCGGGCGCCCAGGCGCTCGATGATTGGGGAGGCGAAGGTCAGCGCGGTCAGCGCGCCCACGGCGGCGCCGATCAGCGTCAGGCCCAGCTGCGAGCGATCGACGCCGAGCGCCAGCTGCAGGTCTGGCATACGGGCGAGCAGGGCGCCCATCGATACGGCGAAGAGAAAGAAACAGACATAGATTCGGTGCTGCGGCGCGAGCTGCATTGGTGTCTCCCGGTGGGTATGCGCAGATCGGCGCTGGCAATATCCTAGTTTGGGATTTTGCCGATACAATCCAAAATAAACATGGTGCGTGTAATTTGCATGAAAACTATCGCTGTGGTTTGTAATGTGGCGACGGCGAGTCTAATGTTGGCGCGGATGGTCTGGCGCGCTTACAGTCCTTGGAGAGCAGACACGGGAGCTGCTTGATTGATCCATCGGGCCGACCGAAACTTTTTCCGCCAGCTGTTGCAGATAAGGCATTCCATTCCACGACCAGCCACCCCATTTAGCTGACCTAGGAATGATTTTTTGTTTTGATGTTGAGAAGGCCGCGGGATTTCGCGGAGTGTAGGGCGATGCAATCCCAATTGAACCCGGCCCAATCAAGCCCGGCTCCAGAGTCTCCCGATCTCAGCGTCGGCCAGTGGCCGAGGCAGAGGACGGCCAGTCTCGACTGGCTGGTCAACGAGACGCGCAATGAGCGCTATATCGACAACCTTCTGGTCCAGCTTTGCGACCGGCTGCGCGACGAGGGTATTCCCGTCAGCCGCGCCACCATGCATTTCAGAACGCATCATCCGCAATGGCTGGGTGCGCGGATTCTCTGGAAGACCGGAATGACCGAGGCGAAGATCACCACCTTCGACTACGGCATCGAAAACACGCCTGAGTTCCTGCGAAGCCCCGTCAACGAGATATTCAGCGGTGCCACCGAGGTGCGCAAGGCTATCGAGATGCTTCGCCCCGGCGACGGGCATGCCGAATTCTATGACGACCTGAAGCGCGAGGGCGTGACCGAATATATCGCCTGGCCGATGGAGCATACGCTGGGGAAGCGGCACATCGTGACATTCGCCAGCGATCGCCCCGGCGGGTTTCTGGAAGAGCACGTCGATTATTTGAAGGACCTGCTGCCGGCGCTGACGTTGGTGACGGAGATCCGGCTGAAGAACATCATGGCGCGCACGCTGTTGCAGACCTATGTCGGCCCGCATGCCAGCGAGCAGATTCTGGCTGGCGCGACCACGCGCGGCAGCGGCGCCACCGTAGACGCAGCGATCCTGATCTGCGATCTGCGCGATTTCACGACGATCTCGGACCACTGGCCGCGCGACGACGTGATCGAGCTCCTCAACGGCTATTTCGACGCGATGTCGGAGCCGATCGAGAAGCATGGCGGCGAAATTCTGAAATTCATGGGCGACGGCATGCTGGCGATCTTCCCGCTCAGCAACCCTGAGGCCTGCGAAAACCTGTTGCAGGCAATCAAGACCGCCGAGGCGTCGATGGTCGAGCTGAACGCCGAGAACAAGCGCAAGGGCCGTGAGGTTCTTCGTTATGGTATCGGCGTGCACGTCGGAGAGGTGATGTACGGCAATATCGGATCGCGCCGGCGGCTCGATTTTACCGTGATCGGCCCTGCGGTGAATGTCGCTTCGCGGCTGGAGAGCCTGACGAAGGAGATCAAGCGGCCGGTGCTCCTCTCGCGAGCGTTCGTGGAAATGGCGGGCCAGAAAGACGAGATGGACAGCCTGGGAGCGTTTCCGCTCCGCGGGCTTGGCGAACCGGTCGACGTGTTTGCGTTCCCATTGAAATAATCGCGTGGCTTTTGGTGGTCGCGCAGGCGCTGCTCGGCCCCGGGCTCGCCGTAAGTTGTTCTTATCCGCGGCAAATTCGCGCTTGTGGCGCATTTGCTGTTTCTAGCGCGTGCCGCCGGCGCTAGACCATCTCGCAAGAAAATCACCATCCGCGAGATCCTCTATGCCCGGTCCCTATGTCGTTCCCGTTCATGGCGATGAAACGCTTCCCGATGCCTGCGATGTCGTGGTGATCGGCGGCGGGATCGTCGGGTGCTCGACGGCGCTGGAGCTCGCCGAGCGTGGGCTGAAAGTCGTCTTGTGCGAGAAGGGTGGCATCGGGCAGGAGCAGTCCAGCCGCAACTGGGGCTGGGTGCGCATTTCGATGCGCGACCCGCGCGAGGTGCCGCTGATGGCGGAGGCGCTGCGCATATGGGACAATCTCGACGCCCGCACGGGCCGCGATACCGGCTTCAAGCGCGCCGGCATCATCTTTACCTGCGCCAACGAGAAGGAGCTGTCGGATCACGACCGCTGGCGCTCCAATCTCCGGGACTATCAGATCGACACGAGGATGTTGAGCGCTCGCGAGTTCGGGGATCTCTTTCCCGGCTCGAAGCTACCCATGGCTGGCGCGCTCTATACACCTGCCGACGGCCGCGCCGAGCCGCAGAAGGCGGCCCCCGCGATTGCCGAGGCCGCGCGCGACAAGGGCGCGACCATCCTTACCGCATGCGCAGTGCGCGGGATCGAGTTGGCTGCGGGCGCCGTCTGCGGCGTGGTGACGGAACGCGGGCCGATCGCCTGCCAGGCCGTGGTGCTCGCCGGTGGGGCATGGTCCAGCCTGTTTTCGGGCCGCTTCGGGATCGATCTTCCGCAGTTGAAGGTGATGAACAGCGTTCTGAGGACCAAGCCGCTCCAGGGCGGGCCGGAGCAGACGATCTGGGCCAACGACTTCGCCATCCGCAAGCGCCAGGACGGCGGATATACGGTGGCGTCAGGCTTCGACAATATCGTCGACATCGTGCCGGCGTCGTTTCGCCATGCCATGGATTTTCTGCCGGCGCTGCGCTCCGAATGGAAGGCGCTGTCCTTCCGGCTCGGCCTGCGCTTCCTCGACGAAGCTCGCATGCCGCGCCAGTGGTCGCTCGATGAGGCGAGCCCCTTCGAATATAACAGGGTGCTCGATCCCATCCCATCCAAGCGCAAGCAGGACAAGGCGCTGGCGGAGTTGAAGGCCGCGTTTCCCGTCTTCGAGAAGGCCGAGATCGCGCAGCGCTGGGCGGGCTATATCGACGTGACGCCCGATGCGGTGCCCGTCATCTCCGAAGTCGAGGCCATTCCCGGCTTCCACATCGCAACCGGCTTTTCCGGTCACGGCTTCGGCATCGCGCCGGCCGCCGGGCGGCTGATGGCCGATATCGTGACGGGCAGGGCGCCGATCGTCGATCCCAAGGCGTTCCGGCTGTCGCGCTTCAGCGATGGGTCGAAGATCGAGTTGATCAGCGGGGTTTGATTGGCGTGGGGTCCGGTAGAGAGAGGTCGGAAGAAGGCTATCGCTTAGAATAATGATCGTCGGCCAACTTGTTTCTCTTATCGCGTTTCGCGTCGATAACCCGCGTATAGCGCCCGGCACCTATCCAGTAAACAATCCCGCCCGATGCACCACTCACGGTCCAAACAAGCCACCTGAGCCGTGAGAAAGCGTCATGGCTGAAGTCGACAAACATTAGTGGAAAGGCACTGATGACAAGTCCCGCGATTCCCCACGTGGCTGCGTAGTAAAAGACGCTACGATATCCTTTTTCCCAAGCCACTAAAGCTGCACATACGCCAGGCAACGCAAAGAGAACAGCAAACACGGCGAAAAATAAAAATACCCCAGATGAAAAGTTCTCCCTTGGGTTTATCGTGGGTCTCAACATCTCTAATAAAATTGCGTAGGTCGCTGCCGAAGTGAGAACGGCCGAGAAATATGCCAGCGCTATCAATAGCACGGGTGGGAAAAGCGCCTCTATAAAGCGTGCGGCAAGCTTCAAAAATGCCATCAAGCCAATCCCGTGATTTATGTTGCAGCCGTCGCATCCTCAAGATTTGCGGCATCAAGCGATGCGGAAGCTCCAGCACTAGTCTTAGACTTCTTTTTGGATAGCCAAAACGCGATATGGTATCATAATGCAACCGATGGAAATTCACCAAGCGGCGTCATCACAGCTTCGGGTCGGTAGCCGAACGGAGAGCCGACAGATTTGCAACGGAAGCGGTCGTTGGAAGGGCAGCGGTCGAAAGGGAAAATTCTCTAGACGATTAAAGCGCAATGGAGTCGGCATGGTTATCGACTGCAAGTCCGCGTTAGAAACGCTCGGGCATCTCCTGATACGCGTCTATATGATTTTCATGGGTTATCTTGCGGGAGTGATATCATTCGGATTGTCGCACGCGATCATCACGGTGCTCTTGCGTGAAGACGGGGTTTCTCGATCAATACAACTTCCAAGCTCTACTGTGCCTTTTATCTTGCTCAGTTTGTATTCTTTCTTTCGACCCGTTCTGTTGATTGTGAGTGTTGCCGAAATTCTGGGTTACCGGAGCGTCGCTTACTATGCGGGAACTTGGGCGCTTACGGGATACGCTATAAGCTCCGACGCCAAACCGTTCCTGCCACCACCTCGCTACGATGTGCTTTTCGCCTATCAAGGCACCATATGGACCTTGTGCGCGATTTTGGGAGGTGTCGCTTACTGGGCTGTCGCGGGCCGGTTAGCGCGACGACTACACCGGGCACCAAAGAAGAACGAGCGAGGCAATCATCTCAAGGAGCAGGATCAATACACGTACCGACGACCGTGATGGCAGCGGGATGCCTCAATGGCCGATCGCCCTTAATTGACGAGCGTTCCTGAAATCCACGAAAATGTAATGAAATCAACCACGATGGCACGCCCTAGGGGAGTCGAACCCCTCTTCCCAGAATGAAAATCTGGTGTCCTAACCGATAGACGAAGGGCGCTTCCTTCGTGGTGGCGCCCTTATAATCAGGCACTTGGATTCCCGCAAGCGGCAAGAAGTGATTTTTTGCAAAAAAAATGACAAGAAATGTGGGCGTGTGGAAAAACGCGCGTATTGCCTTGAAATCAAACGCCTAAACGCAAGCGCCGTCCGGTGCCACGAGAGGCAACGGACGGCGGTGAGTGGGATACGTCTGATATCAGAGCGCGCGGGCCACTGTCGCGGATGGCTGTCGGCCGCCGCAGCCCCAGTTCCAGTCGCGGTTGCGGCCGGTGTCGAGATGGATGGAATCGGTGTGGCAATAGGTGCCGACGCCGCCGCGGTCGGGGAGCGACCTGATGTAAGCGGCGATATCCCATTTGGAGACGCCGTCGATCTGGATGTCGGCTGCATCGCAGCTCATGTGCATCGATTCCTCGGCGCCGCCGACCATGCGGTTGTGTTCGGGATCGCGGTAGCCCGACGTGACGACCACAGGCTTGCCGAAATGGGTCTCGACCGCCTTGATCACCTTGAGAAGGTTGGGCTTGAAGCAGCCGACCTCGACCTTGTCGTTCTGCAGGTGCAATCCGTTCGGCGCGACGCGGGTCATGCCGGGGAGGGATGCCTTCTTGATGAGGCCGGAGAGGCTGGTGAGAAGGTTCTGCTTCGGCGCTGCATAGAGCGCGTTCATGCTCTGGCCGGGAAGGGAGCTTGTCGCCAGCGAGGCGGTCTGGACCGGATCGATCCTGGTGCTGGTGTTCTGCGAGGATTGCTGCGGCTGGAGCGTTGGCTGCTGTGGCGCCTCCTCGACCGGCAGCTGGCTCGAATAGACGCTGGAGCGGGTTGCGCCGACGCCGGTCGATGGCTGCAATGTGGTCGAGGTCGGGTTGTTCTGGACCTTCGGCTTGACCGAGAAAATGCTCATCGCCTGGGCGTTGATGCCGGTCGATTGCATGGCTAGGCCGCCGATGTTGGCGGGAGCCATGGCTTCCGGCGCTGCCGATGCCGGCTGGCCGGGCGCTTGTGCCAGATTGGCGGCTTGCGCGCCGGGGGCATTGGCCATCCCGGAGACATTCGTCATCCCGGAGACGTTGGTCATCCTGGGATCGCGGTAGCCGGCCTGCTGGGCGGTCGCCGCTGTCGGCGCAGCGTTTGCGGCCATTTGCTGATCTTGCACGGGCGCGGGTTCGGCGGCGGCGGATGCGAGCGCGTCGACGGCGGGCTTGTCGGACACGCAGCCCGACAGCGCCAAGGCGGAGGCGGCGATCAGAAGTGCCGCCTTGATGGGCGTGCGCTTTTCAACAGCGAGCAAGCGAGCATTCTCCAAAATGAAGGCGAGGGGCGTGCAAAACGCACGTTTCCCCTCGAGTCATTCGGAGAGTGCCCGCAGCAAGGTTGTGCGGCAAGGACGATCCGGACGCAGTGGCCGGAAATCGAAAAAGCCGCAAGCCTCGCAAAAGCCTCGGCTTACCAGGCGCCGGTGTTGCCCATCGATGCCCATGGCTCGGCCGCTTCCAGGCTGCCGCCCTTCTGCAGAATCTCGATCGAGATGCCATCAGGCGAGCGCACGAAAGCCATGTGTCCGTCGCGCGGCGGGCGGTTGATGGTGATGCCGTTGTCCATCAGCTTCTGGCAGGTCGCGTAGATGTCGTCGACCTCATAGGCGAGGTGGCCGAAGTTGCGGCCGCCGGTGTAGTCCTCGGGATCCCAGTTATAGGTCAGTTCCAGGCAGGGAGCGCCCTTGGCTGTTGCTTCGGCCTTGTCGCCGGGGGCTGCCAGGAACACGAGGGTGAAGCGGCCCTTTTCATTTTCGATACGGCGGGTTTCTTCGAGCCCGAAGAGGGTCACGTAGAAATGGAGCGATGCATCGAGATCCTTCACGCGGACCATGGTGTGGAGATAACGCATTCTGTTTCCTCTTTAAATGCTGGCGCGCCCCTTATGCGGCGGAACGTCAGGTTCAGGCAAGACTAGGGGGTAAGATTGGCGGCTGCGAATAAACGAAAAGTAGGGCTTGCGCTAATCCGTTACCAACATGTTAATCTTGATCTCAAGAATCAGTTAACCGTAACAGTGTGACGCGTATTGAGGGGCTGGCGAAATGGCTGACAGGATTTCATCGACGGAATTCACTGACCTCGAACAACTCGCGGGCGATGCGGTTGACCTCATCGAAATCACCGGTGTCGTGAAGTGGTTCGACGTCGCGAAAGGCTTCGGTTTCATCGTGCCTGACAACGGCATGCAGGACGTTCTTCTGCACGTGACCTGCCTGCGCCGCGACGGTTACCAGACCATCCTCGAAGGCACGCGGATTGTCGCGCTCATCCAGCGCCGCGATCGCGGATACCAGGCCTTCAAGATCCTCTCCATGGACCAGTCGACGGCGGTTCATCCGTCGCAGTTGCCGCCGGTGCGCACGCATGTGCAGGTCACGGCGACGAGCGGTCTGGAGCGCGCGCTGGTCAAGTGGTTCAACCGCACCAAGGGCTTCGGCTTCCTGTCGCGCGGCGAGGGAACCGAGGATATTTTCGTGCATATGGAGACGCTGCGTCGCTTCGGACTTACCGAGCTTCGTCCCGGCCAGGTTGTGCTCGTTCGCTTCGGCGATGGCGACAAGGGCCTAATGGCAGCCGAAATCCATCCGGATGCGCCGACCCCTGTGAGCCGGGCGCACTGATGAACATGGTTTCGCATCGGATCAGAAGCGCCTTTTTGGCGCTTTTTTTCATGCTGGCGCTGCCGGCATTCGCCCAGTCCGTCGTCAAGTTCGACAAGGAGCCGCTGGTCATCGAGACGACGGCAGGACAGAAGTACAACTTTACCGTCGAGATCGCCGATACCAACGAACAGCGTCAGCGCGGGCTTATGTACCGCCAGGACATGGCCGCCGATGCGGGCATGATCTTCGACTTCGGCACGTCGAAGCGGGTGCAGATGTGGATGGAAAACACGGTATTGCCGCTCGACATGCTGTTCGTCGATCGGGCGGGTATCGTTCGCGGCATCAAACAGAATGCGGTGCCGTATTCCCGCGATATCATCGATTCGGTGACCGCGGTGAAATACGTGATCGAGCTCAATGCGGGTGCTGCAGCCAAACTCGGCCTCAAGGCGGGCGACCGAGTCACCAGCCCGACAATCACCAAGTACAAATAGCCTCAGACAGGCTCCCGTTTCTTCCGTTCGAGCATAAAAAAGCTCGTCCCTCGATATCGACAGGACGAGCCAAGTTGTACGGTTATGAGCGACGTGCAGGAAGCTCATGAGCAGACAATAGCGCGGCGCGCCGTCGCCACATTGATCTGCATCAAACGTCGCGATCTGGCACACATATCTCTGCTGCCTACGCCTTTTTGAGGAACTCCGTCTTCAGCACCAGGCCTTTGACCTGCTTGGTGTTGCATTCCACTTCACCGGGGTTTCCGTTGAGGCGGATGTTCTTCACCAGCGTTCCGCGCTTGATGGTTTCCGATGTGCCCTTGACCTTCAGGTCCTTGATGAGCGTGACGGAATCGCCGTCGTTGAGCTCGGCGCCGTTGCTGTCTCTTACAATTGGTTCGTCGGTCATTTTGATCTCGTGTTTCAAATTGCTTGGTGGATATGAATGATATGAGGCGCCAGCGATTTCCGTAAGGTGATGCAGATAATCTCGGGTTATCGCCGGCGTCCCGCAATCACTGATGCTTCCGTAGTGGCTGAAGGCGCCAAAGTAAAATCAATTGGTTGCAGACGGCCGCTCATGACTGATCGCTGATTTGGCAGCATCGCGAGCCCGATCATGTTGCACTGGCAAAGATCGCGCGGAATCCCTATCTGTAGTGCAAGCGGCGAGTTGCCTTGCAGGTGGCTCAGGCAGGATGGGTGAAAACATCAGGACTGCCGCCCGACGAGAATTCCATAACGAACCTCAGGGAAGGAGATATTCGATGACTATCGAACGCGCAGTGCTTGCAGGCGGTTGTTTCTGGGGGATGCAGGATCTGATCAGGCGTATGCCGGGTGTCGAGACGACGCGCGTGGGCTACACTGGCGGCGAGGTTGCCAACGCGACCTATCGCAATCATGGCAATCACGCCGAGGCGATCGAAATCCTCTTCGATCCCGCCAAGACCAGCTATCGCGACATTCTGGAATTCTTCTTCCAGATCCACGATCCCTCGACGCCCAATCGACAGGGCAATGATCTCGGCCCCAGCTACCGCTCGGCCATCTACTACGCGAACGATGAGCAGAAGCGTGTCGCCGAAGACACGATCGCCGATGTGGATGCATCCGGCCTGTGGCCGGGGAAGGTGGTGACCGAGCTCGCGCCAGTCAGCGATTTCTGGGAGGCCGAGCCGGAGCATCAGGACTATCTGGAGCGGATTCCGAATGGCTATACCTGCCACTTCGTCCGTCCAGGCTGGAAGCTGCCGAAGCGGCAATCTTCCGCGGCTTGAACGAGAGCCGCTTCTTCACGGCGCCAGGTCGAAAGGCCTGGCGTTTTGCGTTTCAGGCCGCGCAAAGGTGGCGACATTCCGTCAGGTCTGGCGTTGAAGTGCCGATTCAAGACAGGCGAGGAGGTGCTTGATATCAACGGGCTTGCCGAGAACGGCGAAGGCGCCGCCATCGAGCGCTGCTGATCTGGTGCGCTCGTCGCGATAGGAGGTCATGAAGATGATCGGCGGTCGCGGCGGTGTCTTGTTCAGTTCGGCCTGCAGTTCGATGCCGCTCAGGCCGGGCATGGAGACATCAAGCAACATGCAGTCGATCGAGGCACGATCCTCGTAGGCCAAAAACTCCTCGGCATTGGCGAACAACAGGCTCCGGTAGCCGCACGACAGGACGAGATCGTCGAGCGCCTCCCGGATGGCTTGGTCGTCATCGACGATGGCGATGGTGGAAATGTGGGGCAAGTGGGGGTGACCTTGATATTGGTATTCCGGACTCGGATATGCTTGCGATGTTTCCGAATATGCGCCCCGACGCCATGAAACGGTATCATACAAGGGTTTAGGTTGTTCACGTCCGGCGAGCGTCGAGCGAGCGCACAACCGGTTGCGGATGCGGGCGGTTAGACATGCGGGTCTTCGATCGGCAGGATCATCTTGAACACCGCGCCGCCGTCAGGGTGATTGAAGCCGTCGAGCTTGCCGCCGCGGCTTTCGAGCGTGCTGCGGCAGATCGAGAGCCCCATTCCAAGTCCCTCGGGCTTGGTTGTGTAAAAAGGCGTGAACAACTTCTCCATCCCCTCTGCGCTGATGCCTGGGCCGCTATCCCTTACCGATACGCCAACCATGCCATTGGCTGGCTCGATTTCGACAATGATCTCGCGAACAGGGCACTTGGCGCCGTTGATCGCCTGGATGGCGTTGGTCATCAGGTTGATCATCACCTGCTGGATCTCCACCCGCACGCTTTTGACCCGCGGCACGCCTGCGCCCGGGCGAAAGGTCACCGCGATGCCATCGCGTTTCAGGTCGTGCTCGACCAGTGAGCGGGTTTCGTCGATCAGCGTCGATAGGTCGATCCACTCGGCCTTGCTTTCCTGCTGGGTGAGGAGGTTGCGGGTGTTGTGGATGATGTCGCTGGCGCGCTGGCCATCGCGGATGATGCGTTCGGCGGAGCGGCGGATCGCCGAGAGATCCGGCGGGTCGCGGTCCAGCCAGCGAAGCAGCGTCTGCGCGTTGACGGCGATGGCGCCTAGCGGCTGGTTCAATTCATGAGCGAGCGACGCGGAGAGGGCGCCGATGGTGGCCGCTTTCGATGCCTTGGCGAATTCGGCGCGCGCCTCGATCAACGCGGCTTCCGTCATCTCACGCTGGGTGATGTCGACCATGCCGACGACGACGCGGTTGAAGGCGGCGATGTCCTCTGGAAAACTGATGCTCAAAAGCACCTGCCTGATTTCGCCGCTGTCGGTGGTGATTCTGCCCTTGCCTTCGAAATAGGGCTGGCCCGTGAACATCGCGTTCATCAGATGCAGGAAGGTGGTGTCGCCGGAGGCAATGAAATCGGCCATCGACTCTCGCGAACCGCTGTCGGCGGATGTGCCCACGAGCTCGCGGGCGGCTTCGTTGGCCGCAACGGTGCGGAGCAGGCCGATGCAGTGGTCGATGATCTCGGGATGCAGGCGCGCGTGGTCCTGGAGATCGGTAACGCCGGCGGCCTTCAACTCCGACAGGTAAGCGTGCAGCCGCGAGTAATCCCGCTCCCACAGCGCGACGCGGGCGCCGTCGAAAATCGAGCGATAGCGGGCTTCGCTTTCGCGGATTTTGGCGTTTCTCTCAATCAGCTCGGCGCGGAAGGCGTCGTTTCTCAAGAGCAGCGCCATGGTGATGGAGAGCGCCGCCAAGGCGACCGCCAGACGGATGAAGGTCTGCAGGTCGGGATCGGGACCGTGGGTCAGAAAATAGGAGAGGACCGTGAGGAAGATGCAGACGATCGACGTCAGCAGCAGTCCGGTGCGGGTCAAAATCTCCGAGCCAAGCAGGAGAGCCATGACATAGAGAACCGCGATCGCGCCTTCGATGTCGGTGAAGGTATCAATCACAAAGACGCTCGCCATCAGGAAGGCTGATATCAGCGCGACTGTGACGCGATGGCCCGTGCCGCCACGTTGGTTGAACAGCACACCGGCTCGTTCCGCGCTCATGATATGATCCCCATCTACCTTGGCGCGCATGATAGCGATCGCGACCGTCATTCTAACCTATACATAGGTGTCGTTTACGCAAAAGGTGGTTTTGCCTTCTGTTTCAAGCGACTGACCGTATGCGCGGCTGGATTGGCAGTGGTGTGGACCAGAGGCGGATGTTCTTTGACGAGGACAGACCGCCCGGTCCCGGCCTATAGTGCGTCTTTAACGGTCGACTGTCCGGCTATGCCGCGTTGTTCAGGGAAGAGCAGAGTGAATATCAGTTTCGTCGATAGCCGAGCGAGCCATGAAGCGGTGCAGACGATCGCCTTTCGGGGCAGGGTCGCAGCGCCGGCGACACGCAGCGTTCCCGAGGAAGTGGCGATCGCCTTTTCCTATGGCGGCAGCTCGCATGCGGTGATGATGGCGACGCCAGATGATCTGGTCGATTTTGCCGTCGGCTTCAGCCTTACCGAGGGGCTGATCGACTCCGTCTCGCAGATTGAGGCGATCGAGATCGTTCAGGACAAGGTTGGCATCGACGTGCAGATCGCGCTTGTCGACGATGTCGAGGAGAAGCTGCGCGCGCGCCGGCGGCACATGATGGGGCCGGTCGGTTGCGGTCTCTGCGGCATCGAATCCCTGGAGCAGGCCGTGCGCACCGTTCGGCCTGTACTGTCTTCCGATCTAACGATCACGCCGGATGATATCGCACGCGCGGTGGCGAGCCTCGGCGATCACCAGCAGCTCAACCACAAGACCCGCGCAGTGCATGGCGCCGGGTTTTTCGTGCCGGGGAGCGGGCTTGTGGCAGTGCGCGAGGATGTCGGCCGGCACAATGCGCTGGACAAGCTCTGCGGTGCCGTCGTCGGCTCGGGCGTTTCCGGCGGCAGCGGCGCGGTCGTCGTGACCAGCCGGCTTTCGATCGAGATGATCCAGAAAGCCGGGTTCCTCGGCAGCCCGATCCTGATCGCGATTTCGGCGCCGACGGCCTATGCGATACGCACGGCCGAGGAGGCCGGGATCACCATGATCGCCGTTGCTCGCGGAGAGGATTTCGAGATCTTCACGCATCCGCAGCGGGTGATTTTCTAAGCGTAACCCAAAAAGGAAAGACCGCCCCGGGGGTAGGGGGCGGTCTCTGGCGGATCCGGGGGAGGGATCCGCGTCTTCGATGCGGGGGCGGCATCGAAGACAGGTAGCGTGCGGCGCTACCGCCTCACGGAGGGGACGTGAGGCATGAGAAGAAACTAGCCCGTTCCCATCCGCTCCATAACTATACTTAGGTTTGGTCCGACTAGACGACGATAGAATAGGCCGGCCGAAGACCGCCGCCTAAGCTCCAGCCACATTCACCGGACTGGAGCCGATCCCATGTCGTCGTTCAAGAAGCCATTCTCTCTAGCCGCCAAGCAACCCGGAACCAGCCCGCCGGCGCAGTTGCCTGACGAGAAACGGCCGCGGCGGATCGCGATCACCGTCGATCACGACGAGACTCGCCTGCCTGTCTCGCTGATAGCCTCGACCATCCACTGATCCCACCTCTCACACCCCCATCATCAGGAGAAACCGACCATGACATATCAATCCGCATCCAAGATCCAGCGTGCAGCGCTCGCCACCCCGACGGATCTCTCCTCGAACGCCACGACCGATATCGCGGCGGCGCTCACTGCGCTGCTTGCCGACGTGTTCGTGCTCTACATGAAGACGAAGAATTTTCACTGGCACATGTCCGGCCCGCACTTCCGCGACTATCACCTGATGCTGGACGAGCAGGGCGAGCAGATCTTCGCCATGACCGACGACATCGCCGAGCGCGCCCGCAAGATCGGCGGAACGACGCTGCGCTCCATCGGCCACATCGGGCGCCTCCAACGGCTGCTCGACAACGATGCGGAATACGTGACGCCGGAAGACATGCTTGCCGAGCTGCGCGACGACAACAAGCAGCTCGTGGGCCTGATGCGCCAGCTGCACGAGCTGACATCCGAGCACAACGACGTTGCGACGACGAGCCTTCTGGAAAACTGGATCGACGAAGGCGAGCGCCGCGCATGGTTCTTGTTCGAGAGCACGCGCCGCGGCGCCTAAGCCGAAGCGATTATCCAACGCCAACCATCCCTGACCTTGCCGGGCGGGGATGGTTTCTTGATTCGCTCATCCTGAGCTCTCGGAGCGGACATGCCACATACCTTGGTATGGTTGCAGCTAAACCCCAATAGGATTCCGCTATCGCCGGCCACGTCCTAGGCTCCTCTCATGGAACGAAGGGGAATGCGCCATGACCAGCCAGGCATTTTGCGACACCGCGGCAAGCCAGCCGGTATCCGGGCAGACACGGGCATTTCCCTCAATGCCGCTGGAGGCGCTGCTCGATGCGGATCCGGATGCGTCGCTGTGGGAACGTCTCTACTGGCAGTTCACGCTGCCGACGTTCCTATCCACGGCGCTCAATGGCCTGGGTGAGGATTGCGGTGGACAGACATGAGGAGGAAACGGTGATGACGAAGGAATGCAAGCCGCTGGTCGAAGTATCAATTCAAAGGGATGGGCGGCGGATCCCGCTGGGGATCATGAACGTTGCGCAAGCGCTCGAACTACCGCATCACCGAGATTTCGTGTTCGTCGATCTCGCCGGCAAGGCTAACGCTTCTCTTGGCGGGTTACCGCGAGGCCGGTAGCGACGCGCGAGGATGCTTTCACAAGGCATTTGCCTTGCAACATCGATCGATCAAATTTCAGGGGATTTACCAGCCATTTCAGCGTGGTGATGATGGTCGGAGTGGAGAGATTCGAACTCCCGACCCTCTGGTCCCAAACCAGATGCGCTACCAGACTGCGCTACACTCCGTGCCAACGAGGAGCGCAATACACGGTTCGATCATGCGCTGCAATAACTAAAATGGTCTTTTCACAAGGATCGGTTCTCTCCCCCTCATTCAGGTTGATGTCAGTATCGAATGCCATCCCCCGCGGCTTGGTCGCTCGGCATCTTTGCCGGGCATGCGGTTTCAGGATGGGTGGAATTGGAAGACACGGTTTTAGCGGAGCCCAGCGAGAGCTTTCGGCCGAAGATCGGGAGCGTGGCGCTATCGGTATTGACGGCGATCTATATTCTCGTGGTGGCCAACCACACCTTCTGGACCCGCGCTTTCGACTATCTCTTCTCGGCCCCGGTGGCCTTCGCCGCCTTCGTGGTCGGCATTTCGACGCTGACCATTGCGGCGCTCACGACTTTCTCCGTGAAATACCTGACCAAGCCGGCGCTGATCTTCTTTCTGATGGTGGCGGTGGTGTCGTCGTGGTTCACGGACCAGTTCGGCGTGATCATCGACAAGGAGATGATCCGCAACGCGGCAGTGACGACGCAGGCGGAATCGGCGCATCTGATTACGCCGTCCTTCCTGTTGCACATCCTGCTCGCCGGCGTGTTGCCGTCGCTGTTCATCATCTGGGTCAGGGTCGTTCACAAGCCGTTCCTGAAGAAGTTCGTCTGGAACATGGCGGTCATCGTGCCTTGCCTTGGTGTCACCATCGCGGCCGGTCTCGGCTTTTCGCAGACCTATGCCTCGGTCGGGCGGCTCCACAAGGACCTGATGCTGACGCTCAACCCCTTTGTTCCGATCGGCAGTGCGGCGCGCTTTGCCTTCGCTTCGGAGGACGATCGCTATATCGTGCGCCGACCGCTCGGCACGGATGCGCATCAGCGCACGGCGAGCGCCAATGGTAAGCCCCGGGTGACGATCATCGTTGCCGGCGAGACGGGCAGGGCGCAGAATTTTTCGCTTGGCGGTTATCCGCGCGAAACCAATCCCGAGATGAAGGGACGCGGCGTCGTCTATTTCAAGAACGCGACAAGCTGCGGCACCTCCACGGCGGTGTCCTTGCCGTGCATGTACTCCGTCTATCCGCGGGCGGACTACACGCACCGCAAGGGCCTCGAGACCGACAATCTCACGGATATTCTCGGCCACGCAAAGGTCGACGTCGAGTGGTGGGACAACGATACCGGCAGCTATGGCGTCGCCAACCGCATTCCCTATCGTTTCCTGCCCGATGCCGCCGACCCGCGCTTCTGCACGGATGGCGAATGCCTCGACACGGTGCTGCTCGACAAGCTCGGCGATTGGCTCTCGAATGTGAAGAGCGACAGCGTTCTCGTGCTGCATCAGCTCGGAAGCCACGGGCCTGCCTACTACAGGCGCTACCCCGACGATTTCCGCCGCTTCACGCCGGATTGCCGGACCCCTGAGTTCGGCGCCTGCAAGCCGGAGGAGGTCGTCAATGCCTACGACAACACGATCCTCTTTACCGATCATGTGGTGGCCAAGGTCATCGATAACCTGAAGAAGCATCAGGACACGATTTCGGCGTCGATGCTCTATGTCTCCGACCATGGCGAGTCGCTCGGCGAGAACGGGCTCTATCTTCATGGCGCGCCCTATATCATTGCGCCGGCGGAGCAGACGCGGGCGCCGATCATCGTCTGGCTGTCGCCTGATTTCAGCGCGGCCTCGGGCATCGATACGGCTTGTCTTGCGGCCAGCGCCGCCAATCCGGTGTCGCATGACAATTTCTTCCACAGCGTTCTCGGACTGATGGATGTCGAAACCAGCGTCTATGACGCGAAGCTCGACCTGTTCTCAGGCTGCCGGAAGGTGCCGGACAAGGCGGTGCAGGCCTCGTTCAAAGGGTAGGCTGTTGGCACGCGGGCTCCACGGCTTTTCGCTTGAAAAGGAAGGGATTCGCCGCTAAGCAAAATTCATCTATCTGTGCGATCGTAGATGAAGATGCCCCGCACGGGGGCAGTCCATTGATTGCGAAAGCCATAATTCGGAGGCGTGCAGCTATGTCTGCCAAGATCTATCGTCCAGCAAAGACCGCCATGCAATCCGGCAAGGCCAAGACTCACCTCTGGGTGCTGGAGTTCGATCAGGAAACGCCGCGCACGATCGACCCAATCATGGGCTACACCTCGTCATCGGACATGCGCCAGCAGGTGAAGCTGAATTTCGAAACGCAGGAACTGGCCGAAGCCTATGCACAGCGCAACGGCATCGAATACCGGGTGATCGCGCCGAAAGATCCGCAGCGTCAGACGGTGGCATATCCGGATAATTTCCGCTATACGCGCACGCAGCCTTGGACGCACTGATCGGACGAACCGATCGCTTCCAGAGCCCATGCCTTCGATGCGCCCAGGCGCATCGGCAGTGTGGCCCCTTAGCTCAGCTGGATAGAGCACCTGCCTTCTAAGCAGGTGGTCGCAGGTTCGAATCCTGCAGGGGTCGCCATTTTCTGCAATTTTCCGCCCGGACTTGAATTCGCCACATTGACCTACCATATCAAGCCCATCGGCATTGCTGGTCAGTGTTCCACACAGCGAACGCTCGCAGTTGCCGGTATCGCGTTTATGCTTTTGACCACGGATGTACTGGCACTGGTGTGAGATGCGAATAGGAAGGTCGGTGCGGTTTCGCCCCGGCCTTTTTTATTGCCCGGGATTCAGGCGTACCAAGCTCTTCACATGATATTCAAAGACAGAAGGCCGAAGCGGGTGCCTCGGCCTTCTGATGGTGCTGCGGCTTTGCTGCTATTTCGCCGCCGTTGCGTGGCGCCTTCCTTTGCCTAGATCCGGCAGGAAGACGGTGAGCAGGCCGAGCAGCGGCAGGTACGAGCAGACGTGGTAGACGAAGACGATGCCCATGCGGTCGGCCACCATGCCAAGGGCCGCGGCGCCGATGCCGCCGATGCCGAAGGCGAAGCCGAAGAACAGGCCGGCGATCATGCCGACGCGTCCGGGCACGAGCTCCTGTGCGAAGACGACGATGGCTGAGAAGGCCGACGCCAGGATGATGCCGATCACGAAGGTGAGCACGATCGTCCAGGTGTAGCCCGCATAGGGCAGCGCCAGGGTGAAGGGCAGGGCGCCGAGGATCGAGAACCAGATGGTGAACTTCGTTCCGAACCAGTCGACGATCGGGCCGCCGGCGACGGTGCCGATGGCGACCGCACCCAGGAAGACGAAGAGCAGGATCTGCGCCTCTTGGACCGACACCTGGAAGCGTTCGATCATGTAGAAGGTGTAGTAGCTCGAAAGACTGGTCATGTAGACGTATTTCGAGAAGACCAGCATGGCGAGGACCGCGATCGACATGATCACCTTGGCGCGCGGCAGCACGACGGCAGGCATCGCGGCCCTGCGGCCGGCATTGGTGCGGCGGTGGTTCGAATACCAGACACCGACGCGCCACAGGATGATCATGCCCGTCAGTGCGGCGAACGAGAACCATGCGACGCTGGTCTGTCCGCGCGGAAGCACGATGAAGGCGGCGGCCAGCGGGCCGATGGCGGAGCCGAAGTTACCGCCGACCTGGAACAGCGACTGCGCCAGACCGTGGCGTCCGCCCGACGCAAGGCGCGCGACGCGCGAGGATTCCGGATGGAAGACCGCCGAGCCGAGACCGACGACGCCGGCGCCGACGAGCAGCACCCAATAGGCATGCGCATAGGCGAGCAGCACCAGGCCTATCAGGGTGAAAAACATTCCCGCCGACAGCGAATAGGGCAGCGGGCGCTTGTCGGTGTAGATGCCGATCAGCGGCTGCAGCAGCGAGGCCGTGACCTGGAAGACCAGTCCGAGCAGGCCGATCTGGGTGAAGTCGAGGCCGTAGCCCTCCTTGATCATCGGATAGAGGGCCGGGATGAGCGACTGCATCGTATCGTTCAAGAGATGGCAGAAGCTGACTGCCATGATGATGCTGAAAACCGTCTGTTCCGCGGAGTGTTTCTCCGCCGTCATTGTACCTGTCGTCACGATGTTCCTCCTGAGAACCTGACTATTCGAATAGTCTTCTTGCTGCAGTCCCGCTTTCGTGTTTTGGTCCAATGTCTTCGCAACTGGGCCAAGCTGAATGAAAGAGTCGCAAAATTCGCCGACTGCCGGATTGGCGGAGCGGCACATCGAGCGGTTGGCGGCGACTGAAGCGGCCGTAGAGCCGGTATTTACCCTGCCGTCAAAGTATCCGTCCGGCCATCATGTGGCGTTGCACCGGCACAGCCGGGCGCAGTTCGCATATGCGCGTACCGGAGTTATCATGGTGTCGTCGCGGCAGGGACGGTGGATGGTTCCGCCGGAGCATGCGCTGTGGATCCCGGCCGGTCTCGATCACTCCGTCGATATGCTCGGCGAGGTGACCATGCTTTCGGTCTATATAAGCTCCGACGCGCTGGTTTCGCTGCCGGAAGCGGTCCGCGTGGTCGGGCTGACGGATTTGGCGCGCGCGCTCATCATCCAAGCGGCGTCTCCGGCAAGTGATGTCGGCGGCTCGCGGCGGCAGCGCCTGATCGTGGCGCTGCTTCTGGAGGAGATCGCAAGGCTTCCCGACCGGCAACTCGGACTGCCTATTCCTGCGGATGCGAAGCTTGCAGGACTCTGTCGCGCCTTTCTTTCCAGCCCGACCGCACGGCTTCTGATCGACGATTGGGCCGAGCAACTGAACATGAGCCGCCGTGCCTTTACCCGTGCGTTCCGGCGCGAGACCGGCATCAGCCTCTCCACCTGGCGTCAGCAGGCGGCACTCTTCACCGCGCTTCCGCGGCTGGCGGCGGGCGAGTCGGTAACCTCGGTTGCCCTCGATCTCGGATATGAAAGCGTGGCTGCCTTCACCACCATGTTCAAGCGCATGCTGGGCGCGCCGCCGCGCACTTACTTTCGCGTTGCCGATCCCATTTGAAATCGCTGAATAACTTCAGAATCCGGCACGTGGGCTTGTCACACGCCCGACATCGGCGCGCGGCATAACTGTGCAAAACATTCGTTTGACATTCGAATGAGTTTCGCTTTAACTGTTTTCACTTTCGCAATTGCGTTGTCTTGTTTGCGTTGCGGCATTTTCTGGGGGCATGGGACGCGTGAGCGGTCAGATTCACGATCTTTTCGTTGTCGGTGGCGGCATCAACGGCTGCGGTATCGCGCGTGACGCGATCGGGCGCGGCTATTCGGTGGCTTTGGCCGAAATGAACGATTTCGCCTCCGGCACGTCCTCTGGCGCCACCAAGCTCATTCACGGCGGCCTGCGCTATCTCGAACATTACGAGTTTCGTTTGGTGCGCGAATCGCTGATGGAGCGCGAGATTCTGTGGGCGATGGCGCCGCATATCATCTGGCCGATGCGCTTCGTGCTGCCCTACCACAAGGGCGGCATCCGGCCGGCGTGGCTGATCCGGCTCGGTCTGTTCCTTTACGATCACCTCGGCGGCCGCAAGCTTCTGCCGCCGACCAAGGTGCTCGACATGCGCCGCGATCCGGCGGGCAAGCCTTTGAAGTCGCTGTTCACCAAGGCGTTCGAATATTCCGACGGCTGGGTCGACGATGCCCGCATGGTGGTGCTGAATGCGCGCGATGCGGCCGACAAGGGCGCGCTGATCATGCCGCGCACCAAGGTCATCTCAGCGCATCGCGAGAACGGCCTCTGGGCGATCGAGACCGTGGATACCGTGACTGGTGAGAAGCGGCATTTTCAGGCGCGGATGCTGGTCAATGCGGCAGGTCCATGGGTCGATCACGTCATTCGCGCCGCCTTCGGGCAGAACGAGGCGCGGCATGTGCGGCTCGTCCAGGGCAGCCATATCGTCGTGAAGAAGAAGTTCAACGATCCCAGGGCCTATTTCTTTCAGAACCCGGACAACCGCATCATCTTCGCGATCCCCTACGAGCAGGATTTCACGCTGATCGGCACCACCGATCGCGACTACAAGGCCGATCCGAAGGATGTGAGGATCTCCGACGAGGAGACCACCTATCTCTGCAAGGCCGCGAGCGAGTATTTCAACGAGCCGGTGCGGCCTGAAGATATCGTCTGGACCTATTCGGCTGTGCGCCCGCTGTTCGACGACGGCGCATCCAAGGCGCAGGAAGCGACGCGCGATTACGTGCTGAAGCTCGAAGGCGAGGGCGGACAGGCGCCGTTGCTCAATGTGTTCGGCGGCAAGCTCACGACCTATCGCCGGCTGTCGGAACACGCTCTGGAAAAGATCGGCGCGGCGATCGGCGCCAAGGGTGCCCCGTGGACGGCCAAGAGCCATCTGCCCGGCGGCGATTTTCCGGCGCAGGGATACGAGGCGGAAGTGCGCAAGCTGAAGGGCAGCTATCCGTTTCTCATCGATACGCATGCCCGCCGCCTCGTTCGCCGCTACGGCACGAAGGCCGCGGTGCTTTTGGGACAGGCGCGTGGGACCGAGGATCTCGGGCGCTGTTTCGGGAGCGATCTCTATGAGGTGGAGGTTCGCTACCTGATCGAGCACGAATGGGCGAGACACGCCGATGACGTGCTCTGGAGGAGAACGAAGGAGGGCTTGCGCCTGACGAGGGAGCAAGCCGCGGTTTTGGAGGAGTACATGGCCGCGCTACCGGCTCAGATGGCCGGATAAAAGAGCGGCATGTGGTCCCCGCTGTGAGGAGGCACGGGAACCTGAATGCTGGAATTGCGAAACATCGCAAAGACGGTGGGCGCGGATACGCACATCCACGCGACCGATCTCGCGTTTGAACGCGGCACGCTGAACGTGCTTTTGGGGCCGACCCTGTCTGGCAAGACGTCGCTGATGCGGCTGATGGCCGGGCTCGACCGGCCGACCAGCGGGACGATCCATTTCGATGGCGTCGACGTCACCGGCATGCCGGTGCAGAAGCGCAATGTCGCGATGGTCTACCAGCAGTTCATCAATTATCCCGCCTTCACGGTCTATGAAAACATCGCCTCGCCGATGCGCATATCCGGCAAGGATGCCGCCACCATCGATCGCGAAGTCCGCAAGGCCGCCGATCTGCTGCGGCTGACGCCCTATCTCGACCGCACGCCGCTCAATCTCTCCGGCGGTCAGCAGCAGCGCACGGCGCTTGCCCGCGCGCTGGTGAAGAACGCCAGTCTCGTGCTGATGGACGAGCCGCTCGCCAACCTCGACTACAAGCTGCGCGAGGAGCTGCGCGCCGAATTGCCGAGGATCTTCGCGCAATCCGGTGCCATCTTCGTTTACGCCACCACAGAACCATCCGAAGCGCTGCTGCTCGGCGGCAATACGGCGACGCTGTCGGAAGGGCGGGTGACGCAGTTCGGGCCGACGATTTCGGTCTACCGAACGCCACGCGATCTCACCACCGCCAAGACCTTCGCCGATCCGCCGCTCAATTTCATCGACGTGGTGAAGGCCGGCGCGACGTTCCAGCGCGACGGGCGCGCGGTGTTTGCGGTGCCGGGGCATCTGGCAGGCATGGCTGATGGACCCGTGACGGTGGCATTTCATCCGCATCATCTCGGGCTTTCCGCGCAGACGCCGGGCGCCGTGCGGCTCAAGGCGCGCACGCAGCTTTCCGAGATCACCGGCTCTGAGAGCTTCGTTTATCTCGATTACGAGGGCGTGCGCTGGGTGATGCTGGCGCATGGTATCCACGACATCGATCCGGACACCGATATCGACGTGTTTCTTGATGGCCGCCACCTGATGGCGTTCGACACCAGCGGCCGGGCGATCTCGTCCGGCGCAACGGCTTGAAAGGGGTAGGGACATGGCACGCATCACGCTCGACCACATCCGCCACGCCTACGGGCCGAACCCGCAATCGGACAAGGACTACGCGCTGCGCGAAGTCGACCACGAATGGAATGATGGCGGCGCCTATGCGCTGCTCGGGCCGTCGGGCTGCGGGAAGACGACGTTGCTCAACATCATCTCCGGCCTGCTGCAGCCCTCGCATGGCCGCATCTTGTTCGACGGGAAGGACGTGACCAATCTCGCGACACAGGCGCGCAACATCGCGCAGGTGTTCCAGTTCCCCGTCATCTACGACACGATGACCGTCTACGACAATCTGGCCTTCCCGCTGCGCAATCGTAGCGTTTCGGAGCCCGAGGTCGATCGTCGCGTTCGCGAAATTCTCGAGATGATAGATCTGACGCCCATGGCGCGGCGCAAGGCGCAGGGGCTGACCGCCGACCAGAAGCAGAAGATCTCGCTCGGCCGGGGATTGGTGCGCAGCGACGTCAACGCCATCCTGTTCGACGAGCCGCTGACGGTCATCGACCCGCATATGAAGTGGGTGCTGCGCTCGCAGCTGAAGCGGCTGCACAAGCAGTTCGGTTTCACCATGGTCTATGTCACGCACGACCAGACGGAAGCGCTGACTTTCGCCGACAAGGTTGTCGTCATGTACGAGGGCGAGATCGTGCAGATCGGCACGCCCGCCGAGCTCTTCGAAAAGCCGAGCCACACCTTCGTCGGTTACTTCATCGGCTCGCCCGGCATGAACGTGCTGCCGGCAAAGCTCGATGGCAGCAGGGTGACGATGGGGAGCGAGAGCTTGTCGCTCGACTACGCGCCGAAGGCTGCCGCTGGTGCCAAGACCGAGCTCGGTATCCGGCCGGAGTTCATCCGCCTCGGGCGCGAGGGCATGCCCGTCACCATCAACCGGGTCGAGGATATCGGGCGGCAGAAGATCGTGCGCGCGGATTTCGCGGGCCAGCCGATCGCCATCGTGTTGACCGAGGATGCCGAGATCCCCTCGGAGGCGCGGGTCACCTTCGATCCCAAGGCCATCAACATCTACGCCGATTCCTGGCGCGTCGGCAGGGAGGGCTGAGCCATGAACAAGACCTGGAACAACAAGGCCTGGTTTCTGGTGTTGCCGGTGCTGGTGCTCGTCGCCTTCTCGGCGGTGATCCCGCTGATGACGGTCGTCAATTACTCGGTGCAGGATACGTTCGGGAACAACGAATTCTTCTGGGCGGGCACGGACTGGTTCGTGCAGACGCTGCAATCCGACCGTTTCTGGGCGGCGTTGCAACGCAACCTCGCCTTCTCGCTGATCATCCTGGCATTGGAAATCCCGCTTGGCATCTTCATCGCGCTCAATATGCCGAAGAAGGGGATCGGCGTGCCGGTCTGCCTCGTTCTGATGGCATTGCCGCTGTTGATCCCCTGGAATGTCGTCGGCACGATCTGGCAGGTGTTCGGGCGCGTCGATATCGGCCTGCTCGGCCATACGCTGGAGGCGATCGGGCTCGACTACAATTACGTCCGCGATCCCGTCGATGCCTGGATCACCGTCATCGTCATGGACGTCTGGCATTGGACGAGCCTTGTCGTGCTGCTGTGCTATGCCGGCCTCGTGTCGATCCCGGACGCCTATTATCAGGCGGCGAAGATCGATGGCGCCTCGCGCTGGTCGGTCTTCCGCTACATCCAGCTGCCGAAGATGAAGCGCGTGCTGCTGATCGCCGTGCTGCTGCGCTTCATGGACAGCTTCATGATCTACACCGAGCCCTTCGTCGTCACCGGCGGCGGCCCCGGCAATTCGACCACTTTCCTGTCGATCGATCTGGTGAAGATGGCCGTCGGTCAGTTCGACCTCGGTCCGGCGGCCGCGATGTCGATCATCTACTTCCTGATCATCCTGCTGCTCTCATGGATCTTCTACACCGTGATGACCAGTGGCGACGAGAACGCGTGAGGAGGAGAGGACCATGGCCCAAGCAACAACACAGACGATGAAATACAAGCCGGCCGGCAACTTCTCCTGGGTCGTCTCGACCGTCTACATCATCTTCCTGCTTTTGCCGATCTACTGGCTGGTCAACATGAGCTTCAAGGAGAATGCCGAGATCACCGGCACCTTCTCGCTCTGGCCGCAGAACCCGACGCTCCGGAACTACACGATCATCTTCACCGATCCGTCGTGGTACAACGGCTACATCAACTCGATCACCTATGTGGTGATGAACACCGTCATCTCGGTGCTGGCGGCGCTGCCTGCGGCCTATGCCTTCTCGCGCTACCGGTTTCTCGGCGATAAGCATCTGTTCTTCTGGCTGCTCACCAACCGCATGGCGCCGCCCGCCGTTTTCGCGCTGCCGTTCTTCCAGCTCTATTCGGCCTTCGGCCTGATCGACACCCACATTGCTGTCGCCTTGGCGCACTGCCTGTTCAACGTGCCGCTGGCGGTCTGGATCCTCGAAGGCTTCATGTCCGGTGTGCCGAAGGAGATCGATGAGACGGCCTATATTGATGGCTACTCGTTCCCGCGTTTCTTCATCCGCATCTTCATGCCGCTGGTGGCATCGGGGATCGGGGTGGCGGCTTTCTTCTGCTTCATGTTCTCGTGGGTGGAGCTGCTGCTGGCCCGCACGCTGACGACCACCGCGGCCAAGCCGATCTCGGCGATCATGACGCGCACGGTGTCGGCCTCGGGGATGGACTGGGGCGTGCTGGCGGCGGCTGGCGTGCTCACGATCATTCCCGGCGCGCTCGTCATCTATTTCGTCCGCAACTACATCGCCAAGGGCTTCGCGCTCGGCCGCGTCTAAAAGGGGAGACCAGACATGAACTTTTCCTGGATGGCTTGGACGCTGCCGACCGCATTGTTCTTTCTCACGATCCTCGTGCTGCTGATCGGCATGAGCATCTGGGAATATCTGGCGCCGGGCGGCTCGCCGCGTGTGGGGGTCTTGAGGTTCGAGACCACGCGGGGAGACCGTCTCTTCATATCGCTGCTGGGAGCAGCGTTCATTCATCTCGCATGGCTGGGCCTCGTCGGGCCCAACCTGTGGTGGGCTCTTGGGCTTGCCGTAGTCTACGCCATCGGCGTGTTCCGCTACGTGTGAGGCCGGGGAGATACAGATGGCCGGGGGTACTGGCCGCCTGACGTGAAGACTGCAATCGCAAACCTTGGGAGGATATCATGCGACGGCATCTACTAGCGACAACAGCAGGCATCTTGCTGGCCATGGCGGGCTCCGCCTATGCCGGCATGGACGAGGCGAAATCATTCCTGGACAAGGAAGTCGGCGAACTCTCGTCGCTTTCGCGCGCCGACCAGGAAAAGGAAATGCAGTGGTTCATCGATGCCGCGAAGCCCTTCGCCGGCATGGACATCAAGGTCGTTTCCGAAACGTTGACCACCCATGAATACGAATCGAAGGTGCTGGCGCCGGCGTTCACCGCCATCACCGGCATCAAGATCACCCACGACCTGATCGGCGAAGGTGACGTCGTCGAAAAGCTGCAGACGCAGATGCAGTCGGGCGAAAACATCTACGACGCCTATGTCAACGATAGTGACCTGATCGGCACCCATTGGCGCTACCAGCAAGCCCGCTCGCTGACCGACTGGATGGCGAATGAAGGCAAGGATGTCACCAATCCGGGACTCGACATCAACGACTTCATCGGCACCAAGTTCACGACCGCGCCGGACAAGAAGCTCTACCAGCTTCCCGACCAGCAGTTCGCGAACCTCTACTGGTTCCGCTACGACTGGTTCAACGACGAGAAGAACAAGGCGGACTTCAAGGCGAAGTACGGCTACGACCTCGGCGTTCCGGTCAACTGGTCTGCCTATGAGGATATCGCCGAGTTCTTCACCGGCCGTGAAGTGAACGGCAAGAAGGTCTTCGGCCATATGGACTACGGCAAGAAGGACCCGTCGCTCGGATGGCGCTTCACCGACGCCTGGCTTTCGATGGCTGGGAACGGCGACAAGGGCCTTCCGAACGGTCTTCCGGTCGACGAGTGGGGCATCAAGGTCGACGAGAACTCGCGTCCCGTCGGTTCGTGCGTCGCGCGCGGTGGCGATACCAACGGTCCGGCTGCCGTCTACTCGATCCAGAAGTATCTGGATTGGCTGAAGGCCTATGCACCGCCGGCAGCGCAGGGCATGAACTTCTCCGAATCCGGCCCCGTGCCGGCGCAGGGCGAAGTGGCTCAGCAGATCTTCTGGTACACGGCGTTCACGGCCGATGCCGTCAAGCCCGGCCTGCCTGTCGTCAACGAGGATGGCACGCCGAAGTGGCGCATGGCACCCAGCCCGCATGGCGTTTACTGGAAGGACGGCATGAAGCTCGGCTATCAGGACGTCGGTTCTTGGACGCTGATGAAATCGACGCCTGACGATCGCGCCAAGGCCGCATGGCTCTATGCGCAGTTCGTGACCTCGAAGACGGTCGACGTGAAGAAGAGCCATGTCGGTCTCACCTTCATCCGCGAATCCACCATTCGCGACAAGAGCTTCACGGAGCGCGCTCCGAAGCTCGGCGGTCTGGTCGAGTTCTATCGCTCGCCGGCCCGCGTGCAGTGGTCTCCAACAGGCACCAACGTTCCTGACTATCCGAAGCTGGCACAGCTCTGGTGGCAGGCCGTCGGCGATGCGTCCTCCGGCGCCAAGACCGCCCAGGAAGCCATGGATTCGCTTTGCGCAGAGCAGGAAAAGGTCCTGCAGCGCCTGGAGCGCGCCAAGGTGCAGGGCGATATCGGCCCGAAGCTCGCCGAAGAGCATGATCTCGAATACTGGAACAAGGACGCGGTCGCCAAGGGCAACCTCGCTCCCCAGCTGAAGATCGAGAACGAGAAGGAAAAGCCGGTCACCGTCAACTACGACGAACTGGTCAAGAGCTGGCAGTCCCAATAACGGGCGCCACGGCCGAGGCTTTAAACCCCGGCCAATCTCCATGCCGGCGGCATGCGAAGGCTGTCGCCGGCTCTCTCCATTTTCAAATCCATGTTGGCAACCTGCCGTTCGAGCGGCGGGAACGGTACTCCTATTCAGTCGGAACAGATCATGGGCGGGTTCATTCTGGCGATCGATCAGGGCACGACGTCGTCGCGGGCGATCATCTTCGACGACAGGATGACGATGGTTGCCTCGGCGCAGATGGACGTCCGGCAGCACTATCCGCAGGCGGGCTGGGTCGAACATGATGCCTTGGAGATATGGGAGAGCGTCGTCGCCACCGCGCGGCAGGCGATCGACAAGGCGGGCATCGCGGCTTCGGCGATCGCCGCGATCGGGATCACCAACCAGCGTGAAACGACCGTTGTGTGGGACCGCAAGACCGGAAGGCCGCTTTACAGGGCAATCGTCTGGCAGGACAGGCGCACCGCCGAGATCTGCGACAGCCTCAAGGCGGATGGTTATGAGAAGCTGGTTCGCGCCAAGACAGGGCTGCTGCTTGATCCCTATTTCTCCGGCACCAAGCTGCGCTGGCTGCTCGACAATGTCGATGGGCTGCGGGAGCGTGCAAGGATGGGCGGTGTTTGCTTCGGCACCATCGACAGCTGGCTGATCTTCAACCTGACAGGCGGGCGGGTCCACGCGACCGATGCGACGAACGCTTCGCGGACTATGCTTTACAACATCACCGATGCGACCTGGGACGACGAGCTTCTGGGCGTGCTCGCAATACCGGCGCCGCTGCTGCCTGACGTCAAGGACTGCGCTGATGATTTCGGGGTCACCGACAAGTCGATCCTCGGAGCGGCAATCCCGATCCTGGGCGTTGCCGGAGACCAGCAGGCAGCGACGATCGGCAATGCCTGTTTTGATCCTGGCATGATGAAATCGACCTATGGGACGGGTTGTTTCGCGCTGCTCAACACCGGCCGGGATCGTGTCGCCTCATCGAACCGGATGCTGACGACGATCGCTTATCGGCTGGACGGCGAAACGACCTATGCGCTCGAAGGGTCGATCTTCATCGCGGGTGCTGCCGTGCAATGGCTGCGCGATGGGCTCGGCCTCATTTCGCGCGCCTCCGACAGCGGTGCCTTGGCTGTTGCGGCCGACCATGGGCAGCGCGTCTACATGGTGCCCGCATTCACCGGTCTCGGCGCGCCCTATTGGGACCCGCAGGCGCGCGGCGCGATCTTTGGATTGACCCGCAACAGCGGGCCGGCGGAGCTGGCGCATGCGGCGCTTGAATCGGTCGCCTACCAGACGTTGGACCTGCTGGTGGCCATGCGCAAGGATTGGGGCGAGCGTCGGACCGGGACAGTGCTCAGGGTCGATGGCGGCATGACGAATTCCGACTGGACGATGCAGCGTCTCGCCGACATCGTCGCCAATCCCGTGGATCGCGCCGCGGCGCAGGAGACGACGGCTCTCGGTGCTGCATGGCTTGCCGGGGCGCGGGCGGGTGTGTGGCCGGATCGCGCCGCTTTCGCGAAAGCATGGCACAGCGACCGCCAGTTCCTACCGACGATGCCGGACACCGAACGGCAGGCGAAGATCGCCGGCTGGCGCGATGCCGTATCGCGAACCCTTTCCCGCCCGCTCAGCCCGTGATCTTCACGTCCGATCCGGCGAGCAGTGAGAGATCGCGGGCGGCCTGTTGCAGCATGACGATCGTCCCGTCGATATCGGGTGCGTCGGGCGCGTTGACGAGGCCGATATAGGGGCAGGTGAGGGCGGCGATGACGCGGCCGTCGGGGCCGAGGATCGGGGCGGAGAGGTTGTGGACGCCGGCGGTCTGGGCGCTCGGCATCTTCTCGTAGCCGCGTTCGCGGATATCGCTGAGGCGCTGGTAGAACTCCGGTCCCGGCCGCTTGGTCTTGGGATCACGGGCGTGTTCGGCGATCATCATCTCGCGTTCCTCATCGGTGCGGAAGGCCAACAACACGTGGCCGGAGCCGGTTTCGAGCAGGCTCATATGCGAGCCGACGCGGATCGAGATGCCCCAGTAGTTCGGCGCCTCGTGCTGGGCGATGACGACGGCGGAACCGCGATCGAAGACCACGAGATGGTTCGCCTGGCGGGTGCGCTGCGCGAGGTCGCGCATCAGCGGCATGGCGAAGGAGGCGAGGCGGCGGGCAGGGGCATGCAGTTGCGACAGGCCGAAGAGCTTGAGTGTCAGCGTGAAGCGGTCGCCCTCGAGCTTGGTGACATATCCACGGCGCACGAGACGGTCGAGCATGCGGTAGAATTCGTTGGGACTGCGGTCTAGGCGCTTGGCGATTTCCGCCTGGGTCAGCCCCTCCTCGACGCTTGCCAGTAGCTCGAGGATATCAAGCCCCTTGTCCAAGGCAGGCGCCCGGTACCGGTCGGCTTCATCCGCGTCCATGCTGTTCTCCTGTGAATATGCCTTTACATATACAAATAAGCCCGAGCCGAAAAGCGAAAGTTCGGCGGCGATCCCGGCAATCCGGGACAACTTCCCCCGTTTCACGAAGCGGCTTGCTACCCAGGTCAGGCGCACATAGCATGCGGCAGATTTGCAGGATGAGGCCGATGTTTCTGACGCAGGAAGAGCTTTCAAATATCACCGCGTTTCGCCGCGAGCTTCACCGCTATCCCGAGGTGTCGGGCGAAGAGGTCGAGACCGCGCGCCGGGTGCAGGAAGCGCTGCTTCTGGCAAAGCCCGATCGGATCGTCTCGAACCTTGGCGGCCACGGCGTTGCCGCTGTCTATGACGGCGCCATTCCGGGGCCGACGGTTCTCATCCGCTGCGAGCTCGATGGGTTACCGATCGAGGAAATCTCCAACGAGGAGTATCGGTCGACGATCCCGGGCAAGGGGCATCTTTGCGGTCACGACGGGCATATGTCGATCGTGATGGCGGTCGCAACCGCGCTCGGGCAGAAGCGGCCGAACAAGGGGCGTGTGATCCTGCTGTTTCAGCCGGCCGAGGAGAATGGCGCGGGTGCCGCCGCGGTGCTTGCCGATCCGGAGTTCGCGACGCTGAAGCCCGATATGGCGCTCTCGCTGCATAATCTTCCAGGCGTGCCTTTGGGCCATGTGCTGCTGCGCGAAGGTCCGGTCAACTGCGCGTCGCGCGGGATGAAGATCGTTCTCAACGGCAAGACCTCCCATGCATCCTGCCCGGAGGATGGCGTTGCGCCGACATTCGCGCTGGCGAGCCTGCTTGGCGGGCTCACGGCGCTTGGGAGCGTCGCACCTGTCGGTCCCGATTTCGCGCTGGTGACTGTCACCCACGCCCGCCTCGGCGAGCCTGCCTTCGGCATCAGCCCCGGGCGGGCCGAGATATGGGCGACGTTGAGGACGCTGACGGATGAACGCATGGCCGGGCTGGTGCAGCGCGCCGAGATGCTGGCGAAAAGCGAGGCGGATGCCGCCGGGCTTGAGATCGAGATCACTTACGAGGATGTGTTTCATCAGTGCTTCAATTCGCCTGAAGCCGTCGACGCGCTGCGGCGGGCGCTGGATGACGAGGGCGTCAGCCACCAGAGCGACAGCCCCCTGCTGCCGATGAAGGGCTCGGAGGATTTCGGGCTGTTTCGAACCGTCGCGCCGTCGGCCATGTTCTTCCTCGGGTCGGGCGAAACGCATCCACAACTGCACAATCCGGATTATGATTTTCCCGAGGCGTTGATCCCGATCGGGGCCGGCGTGTTTTTGCGGGCGATCACCAATATCCTCGGCTGATGATGCCGCAGATTTGACTGATGTCATGTGCGCCGGCTCATGGAAATTGCCCGCGCCGGTCGTTTTTCCCTTTCCCGTTAGGCACGATGGGCCTATCTACGATCAGGTTCGACCGACGCCCCACGCTGCATGTGCTGTTGCCGGCCGTTTGATCCAGATTTCACATTGGCAGATTGATGACAGCAGTTGAGACGGTCGAGGCGGATGGTGACGCGGGTAGCGCGCGCCGTTCGAAAATAGTGGCGCTTGTCGTCGCCGTATCCTTCTTCATGCAGATCCTTGACGGCACGATCGTCACCACCTCGCTGCCGCAGATGGCGGCGAGCTTTGGTGTTCCCACGATCTCGATGAGCATCGGTATCACCGTCTACATGCTGACCATGGCGGCCTTCATTCCGCTGTCGGGCTGGCTTGGCGATCGCTATGGCGCACGCCGCGTCTTCATGGCGTCCATCGCCGTGTTCACTGTCGCCTCGCTGCTCTGCGGGCTTTCCGAGAATCTGACCGAATTCGTGCTTGCCCGCGCGGTCCAGGGCGCCGGCAGCGCGCTGATGACGCCGGTGGGTCGGATCATCGTGTTGAAGAACGCACGCAAGTCCGAACTGGTGCAGGCCATCGCGCTGATTACGTGGCCGGCGCTGACGGCGCCCGTCATCGGGCCGCTGCTCGGAAGCGTCATCACCACCTATGCAAGCTGGCACTGGAACTTCCTGATCAATCTTCCGATCGGCGTTCTCGGTATGGCGCTCGTCTGGCGTTTCGTGCCGGAACAGCGCGAGGAGGATGCCGGGCGGCTCGACGTGCGCGGCTTTATCCTCAGCGGCGCCGGGCTGACGCTTCTTCTGGCGGCGCTCGAATTGTCGGCGAAATGGCATGGCGGTCTTGCGCCTGTCGGCGCCATGCTGGTTGCCGGTATCGTCCTGTCTTTCATGGCTTACAGGCATTTCATGCGGGTCGACAATCCGCTTCTCGATCTCTCGTCGTTCAAGGTGCAGACCTTTGCGATCGCCACGCTCTCGGCCGGAACGGCAAGCCGCACGTCCATCAACGCGCCGCCGTTTCTGCTGCCCTTGTTGTTCCAGCTCGGCTTCGGGCTGAGCTCGATCGAGGCGGGCATCTATCTGCTGGTCTATTTCCTCGGCAATCTGAGCATGAAGACGGTGACGACGCCTTTGCTCGCGCGGTTCGGCTTCCGGACGGTACTCTTCTTCAACGGGCTGATCGCGGCGCTGACGATCGCGGCTTGCGGCTTTCTCGTGCCGGAGACGCCGCGCGTGATGATCTATGCCCTGCTGTTCATGACAGGCCTGTCGCGCTCCATGCAGTTTACCGCGCTCAACACGATTGCCTTTGCCGATATCAGCGGCGCGCAAAGAAGTTCGGCTTCGACCTTGTCGAGCATGCTGCAGCAGGTGTCTATGTTGCTGGGTGTCGCGATTGCGGCGTCCGTTCTCAACGTGTCGGCGGCGGTTCGCGGGCTTGGTGATCCCGGACTTGTCGATTTTCGCTGGGCTTTCGTTGTTATCGGCGCGATCGGCGTCGTGTCGACGCTGCGGTTTCTGCAGTTGCCACACGACGCCGGCGCCGAGGTTTCAGGGCACAAGCGTCAGCGGTAGCGCTTGAACTGTGATCCAGGTGCGGCCGATTTCCACGTCGCCGCATGGATCGCGACGTGATAGCGAGGGCTCAGATGATTGCTTCGAGCCGCCGCCTTTCTGTCGCCTTTCTTTCCTATGAAAAGCGGGCGCTCGTTCTCACTACCGAAGTTGCTACCAAACCTGGCGGGGATACCTTGCGGCTCACACGTTTTCTGCTTCAGAGCTTATTGTTTGTCTCGCTGGCCGTGGCCGGCGCTGGTTCCAGCCATGCGCAGACCCCGCCACCCGCAGCACCTACGCAGAGCGCTCAGCCAGCCGCTGAGCAGACTCCTCCGGCGCAAAGCGGGCCGGGCGATCAGGCCGCCAAGCATATGGCCAAAGCCAAGGCCGATTTCGCGGCACTTCAGGAGAGCGTGAAGCAGAGTGTCGACGACGATGACGGGCTGGTGGCGCTCGCCGGACGGGCCGATGAGCTCAATCGCGGCGTTGCCGGGATTTCCGGCGGTATCACGCCGCGTCTCGATCAAATCAAGGCGCGCCTGGCCGAGCTTGGCGAGCCGCCGAAGGACGGGCAGCCGCCCGAGGCCGAGATCGTCGCCAACGAGCGGAATGCCTTGATGGCGGAGCGCGCGCAGCTCAACGTCGTGCAAGGCGACGCCGAAACGCTGACCGCCTCGCTCGGGCGGATGAGCAACCAGATCGCGGAACTGCGCCGCAAGCTGTTTGCCGCGACACTGCTTCGCCGCAGCGACATTTCCGCCTCCGTGCTTGCCGACGCCGGTACTGCGTTTGTCCAGGAAGTGGGCGCATTCCAGCAGGCGCTGGCGAGCTGGCTGGGCTTCGTGCTGAAGTTCAAGGCGTTTGCCTTTGCTGCCGCGATCTTCATGTCGCTGGCAACAGCGCTGATCCTTCTGTCGGGCAGCTATCGGCTCTTCGGGCACTATCTGCAGCGCAAGGAGAGCGATGAGCCGCCCTCTTATATCAGCCGGCTTTCGATTGCCTTCTGGTCGACGCTGGTCAGAACCTTGTCGCTCGCGACGCTTCTGGTCACCTCCTATCTGTTCCTCGATAGCTTCAATGTCCTGAGACCCGACATCGCGCCCGTTGTGGCGGCGCTGTTTTCGACGATCGGCGTCATCTATTTCGTTCGGCGCTTCACCAATGCCGTGTTCGCGCCGCGCGATCCGCAGTGGCGTCTCGTCCGCCTGTCCAATCGTGGTGCAAGCTCGATCAGCGCCTGCCTTCTGGCGATGGCGATTGTCCATGCGCTGGACTTCTTCTTCGGCAGCATCAGCGAATCGATGGGCTCGCCTCTGGTTCTGACCGTCGTCCGCAGCTGGATCGCGGCGCTGATTATCGGCCTGATCCTGATCGCGGCGTCCTTCGGGCGGCCGATGATGGCGAAGAGCCGTGATCCGGATGCGCCCGGCCGGCATTGGCCGAAGGGGCTGGCGATCGTGCTTCGCGTGCTCGGTGGCGGTCTCATCTTCGCGGCGTTGACCGGTTATGTCGGTTTCGCGCGCTTCATCGCCTCGCAGCTGATCTTTACCGGCGCGATCGGCGTCACGACCTATATCGGCCTGCTCTCGGGCAAGGCGATTTCGAGGACGGAAACTTTCGGGGATACGCGGCCTGGCCAGTATCTGGCGTCGCGCTTCAAGCTCGGGCCCGTCGTGATCGATCAGGTCGGCCTGCTCGTCGGCTTCTGCATCTATGGTGTGGCGCTGGCCACCGGCATTCCGCTTATCCTGCTGCTCTGGGGCTTCCATGTGCAGGACCTGCAGCTGATCGCCTATCGCCTGTTCACGGAGGTCCGGCTCGGCGGTATCAGCATTTCGCTGGTCGGCATACTCACGGGTATCCTGCTGTTTGCCGGCTGCTATCTCCTGACGCGCTGGATCCAGCGCTGGCTCGACAACAACGTCATGGCCCGCAGCCATGTCGATCTTGGCGTGCGCAACTCGGTCAAGACGGGCATCGGCTATCTGGGTGTCGGCATCGCGGCGCTGATCGGCGTGTCGGCTGCCGGTATCGATCTATCGAGCTTCGCGCTCGTTGCCTCGGCACTGTCGGTCGGTATCGGTTTCGGTTTGCAGAACATCGTGTCGAACTTCGTGTCCGGCCTGATCCTGCTGGTCGAGCGGCCGTTCAAGGTCGGTGACCACGTGGTCTCGGGTACGGCCGAGGGTATCGTCAAGCGCATCTCGGTGCGTGCGACGGAGATCGAGACCTTCCGCAAGCAGTCGATCATCGTGCCGAACTCGGAGCTGATCAACGCCAATGTCGGCAACTGGACCCATCGCAACAAGATGGGACGCTCCGAAATTCCTGTTTCGGTGAGCTATGATTCCGATCCGCAGAAGGTGATGGATATCCTGCTCGAGCTGGTGAATGCCGTACCGCTGGTGCTGCGCAATCCGGAACCGCATGTCGAGTTCCTGCGCTTCGGTCCTTATTCGCTGGATTTCGAGCTGCGCTTCATGCTCGGCGACATGGGCGATGGGTTGAAGGTGCGCAATGATTTGAGGATCGCGATCCTCAAGCGCTTTCGCCAGGAGGCGATCGAGATCCCGCTGCCGCAGAGCGACGTGGTGTTTCATCGCCAGCCGGATACGGTCACGCCGGATGTCGAGATCCTGGCGCCGGAGCCGGCAGTGGAAGAGGCTTCCGGCGACGCCAAGATCGACGAGGATGATGGCCGCGTTCGCCGGCTGCGTGGGAAGACGGCGGACGGCTAGGCGGTCCTCCTGCTCGTCACTAGGCGATAGAATAGCGCTGCGCGAACAGTCCTTTAATCATGTTGCGAAGAAAGGCCCCGCGGCGTGTTCTTGCGGTCGTTTGTGCCGCAAGTAAGCTTGCCGTTTAATACTTATTCAAACCGCCCCATGTACCGATTTGAAGCAGGGAGACCGATTTCATTTTGGGGTTTTGACATGGCGTTTTTGGGGATTTCCGGGATGCAGTATTCCGGCGACACATTTAATGATGTTCGTATTGTTCTGGCGGAGGATTCGAACGTCTTTACGTCGATGATCAGCACGCGTCTGAAGGAACTCTTCAACATCGACGTGGAGATCTGCCGGAATTTCGAAGATCTCCAGCTGTGCTACGACAAGTCGTCCCAGGAAATCACGCTCGCCATTTCCAACATCAACCTGCCGGGTGCCGAGAACGGCGAGGCGCTTGAGTATCTCGTCGATCTCAGCATCCCGACCATCGTCTTCACCGGTACCTTCCATGAAGGCATGCGCGACAAGTTGCTCGCCAAGGATATCGTCGACTATATCCTCAAGGACAACGTCTTCGCCGTCGATCTCCTGGCCGAATCCATTTGCCGCTTCCTGACCAACCATCGCCATCACGTGCTGATCGTCGACGACAGCGCCACGGCACGCGCGCTGCTGTCGAGCCGCCTCAAGCGCTATAATTTCCGTGTGAGCACGGCCGATAGCGGCGCCAAGGCGCTGGAGATTCTCAAGGCTAATCGCGATATCGGGCTGATGATCACCGACTACAACATGCCTGATATCGATGGCTTCGAGCTGACGCGACGTATCCGTTCCAGTATCGGCTCGCACCAGTTGCGGATCATCGGTGTATCCTCGTCGTCCAACCGTTTGCTCTCGGCACGCTTCCTCAAGGCTGGCGGCAACGACTTCATGCTGCGACCGTTCATCGACGAAGAGTTCTATTGCCGCGTCAACCAGAACCTCGACACGCTGCTGCAGATCCAATCGATGCAGCCGATGCGCAAGAGCGCCTGACGCCACGGTTTCACTGGTGCCTGTAAACAAGAACCCGAAGCGCCTGGAGCGTTTCGGGTTCTTTTCGTCTTGGGTTTTGCTTTTCCGGTCAGGCAGCGATGGCCTGACGGGCCGTCGCCATCGTCATCTTCCGCTCGGCGCGCTCCTGCTGCGGCGAGCGGTGGTAGAGTTCGCGATAACACTTGGAGAAGTGCGAGGCGGAGACGAAGCCGCAGGCAACGGCCACTTCGACAACAGGCATCGACGATTGCACCAGCAGGTGACGGGCGCGGTCGAGCCTGATTTCGAGATAGTAGCGGGCAGGGGAGCGGCCCATTTCCTGGCGGAACAGGCGCTCGATCTGGCGGCGTGACAGGCCGGCACCGTCGGCGATCTCCAGCAGCGACAGCGGCTCGGCGAGATTGCCTTCCATCAATTCGATGATCGACAGAACCTTGCCGTTCTGAACGCCGAGGCGGGCGCGCAGCGGCAAGCGCTGGCGGTCGTGCGGGCTGCGCACGCGGTCGGTCAGATGCTGCTCGCAGACGCGGTTGACCAGCGTCTCGCCGAAATCCTCGCCGATGAGATTGAGCATCATGTCGAGCGAGGCGGTGCCGCCGGCGCAGGTGTAGAGATTGCTGTCCACTTCGTAGAGATCGGCATAGACCTCCGCCTGCGGGAAGGCTTCGGAGAAGCCCGGCAGGTTTTCCCAGTGTATCGCGCAGCGCTTGCCATTCAGGAGACCGGCCTGGGCAAGCACATGCGCGCCCGTACAGAGACTGCCGACGGCGACGCTGCGATTGTAGGATTCGCGCAACCACGCATTGACGGACTTGTTGTTGAATTCCTCTACGTCGATGCCGGAACAGACCAGCACCATGCTCGGGCGGTTTTCGCCACCGAGGTTGCGGCGCTCGTCCGCCAGCGACGTGTTGGCCTCGACGCCGATGCCGCAGGAGGAATAGACCTTTTCGCCATCCACCGATGTCAGGCGCCAGGTATAGGCCTGGTAGCCCAGCATGCGGTTGGCGATGCGCAACGTATCGATCGCGGCCGAAAAGGGCAGCATCGTAAACTGCGGTACCATGAAGAAGACGATGGAGCGTTTCTTATGCGACATCTTGCTCATGCGAGAAATCCATGATGGAGGGCCAATGCGCTATTGGTGCTTGGATTGCGCCGCTTAGATATTCAGAAAGCGACATTCTCATGGAAAAATGCGGCCGCAAAGAGCAAAAATGCGACATTGCTTGAATTGACGTCGGTCAATTGGCTTTTGACAAGAACAAATGTTCGCCAAAAGCCGCCTTGGAAATACATGTTCCTGATATTCAAGATTAAATCACGAGGGGCCTAAAACGACGAAAGCGGCGCTGCGGGGAAGCAGGCGCCGCTTTCATGCGGGGAGGTATGTCGCATCCATTACATCGCCTTGTGGTCGTCTACATTATCCGCCGACGGCCAGCCGAAATCCTTGCGCATGTCGATCGGCATGGCTTCGATTTCGCGTGCGGCTTGCCACTGATGCCATGCGCGGGCAACCTTGCGGGCATAGGCTGACAGGGAGTGGTCATGATGCGCCACATGGGCCAGCTTGTTGTCTCTGAAGGTGATCGTGGTCATGTCGAATGTCCTTTCTCGTATCGACCGACGTCTCTCGGTTGTGAATTCGTTGTTACTGATATGGTCCTTTGTGGCCCATCAATCAAACGAATAGAGTTTATGGCTATCATCAATCATTTTGAATGATTGGCCGATCATGTGGATCGGGCAGCCGATAGCGCTGATGATGACGACGGTGATTCCCGCTGGCGCATGGCGGCGCGGCACGTTTACGTCGGCGGCAAGGTGGCCGGGCTGGCGGGCGATCTGTTCGATGGCGGTCCGTCGCATCGCCAGAACGCGGCGGCGGGCGATGAAGTCGCGCAGGCTCTCTATCAGGGTTCGAGTGGTCATCGGTTTGTCTCCTTCATCGAAGTGATCCGATACCAGCCAGATTGAACCTTGGTTGACTTTCAATCAAACAAAATGATATTGTGTTATGTATCAAGAAAATTGAAAGATGAGATGATGACAGCTCCGCTTCGCCGTCCCATTCCGCTCCTCGACAACGATGTGCTGCGCACCTTCGTGGCCATCGCCGAGACCGGCAATTTTTCAACGGCCGCCGAAGCCGTGTTCCGGACGCCGTCGGCCGTGTCCATGCAGATCAAGAAACTCGAAGAACAGCTCGGCGCGACGCTGTTTCTGCGCGATGCGCGCTCGGTGTCGCTGACTCAGCATGGCGAGGTTCTGCTGTCGTACGCACGCAACATGCTGGCTCTCTCTAATGAGGCCGTGTCGCGCTTCATCATGCCGGAGTTGAGCGGCGTCGTGCGGCTGGGCGCGCCCGAGGATATCGGCGAGCGGATCCTGCCCGGCATCCTGAAGAACTTCGCCGAGAACTTTCCCGGCATCATGGTTGATGTGACCATCGACATGAGCCTGGGGCTTCGCAAGCGCATGGAGGAGCAGAGGCTCGATCTGGCGCTGATCAACTGCGCCACGCGTCCGCTGCCCACCGATGGCGAGATCGTCTATCGCGAGCGGCTGGTTTGGGCCGGCGCCAAATGCGGCACCGCGCATCGCCGCGAACCCCTGCCGATCTCCATCTGGGAAGAGGGGTGCATCTGGCGGCTTGAGGCGCTTGCGCAGCTTGAGCGGATGAAGCGGGATTTCCGCGTGGCGTTTCTGAGCGGCCATACGATGGCGCAGCGCGCCGCTGTGGTCTCCGATCTCGCGATCGCGCCGCTGCCGCGCTCCTACGTCGGCGAGGACATGGAAATCCTCGGCGCGCAGGACGGACTGCCCGAACTCGGCTCCTTCGATATCCGCCTGTTGACCGTCTCGCAGATGACGGCGCCGATGAAGACGGTGGCTGAAAGCATCCGGCTGGCATTCAGCGAAAAAGCCAAGGCGATCGCCGCCTGAAGGTCAGCCGGGCAGGGTATTCGTGCCCGGCTAATATCGCTCATTTAAAAAAGAGAAGTCCGGCTGAAACCTTTTTCGGTTCAGTGCGTTATCAGCGCGCAGCAGTCGTGCGACTGGCTGCGGAGAGCGGTTTTTTAACAAGGGATTTCCGACTATGACCACCACGGTAAAGATTGGTGCTGCCGTCATGCTTCTGTTCACTCTTGCCTCTTGCGCCAACACCATCCGTGGCGTCGGTCGCGATACGGCAAACGCCGTCAACGCCACGCAGGATGCCGGTCGTAGCGTCAATCACGCTGCCAAGAAGTAAGCCGGCTCAGATTTTCGCCTGCGGATAGGCTTTTTCCAGCCCACCCGATGCCGTCAGGCCCTTGCGGAAGGCGGCATAGGCGGGATGTTGACTGGACTTGGAAGCTTCCATCAAGCGAATCTGGAGACGCGGCGGCGCTGCGTCTCCAACCCATTTTCCGAATGCCTCGAGTTTCAGCGTGTTCAGGAACGGTGCGCGCGACGCATTGTCCAGGTGACGATGGATGCCATCTAGCAGGCTGTCGTCCTGCACCGGGTTTTCCATGATCAGCCCGAGATAGGACTTGTCCTGTTCGCCCAGCGCGGAAAACTTGGCGGCGATCGTCTCGGAATCGGGAAACGGGGCTGAGGTCATCGTCATTCTCCATGTCGTCTGTATTCGTTCGTCGCTGGAAGCGGCGAGTCGTCTTTGGCGACTTATATGCAACGTGCTTGCTTGCGGAAACCTGTCGCCTGTGCGGCAGCCTGTCTCAACCCGCTCATATCGTTGCCGAAACAAAATCGTCAAAAGGGCGCGAATTCATATTTGGTTAAGTGCTCACTAACCATCCGGTAACAATGTGGCGCTAAGAATAGCTGCGTGGCGGGGGACAACCGCTGCTTCTCCGGATCAGGTACTGCGTCCCGGGGAACGTGAGCTTCGCCGTGTATGGGCAAAGCGCCAGCGTATTTCGGCAAGCCGCGCGACCTCGGGTCTGCGCGGCTTTCGCATTTAGAACGGTTGCGATCGAGCCGTTGCGATTGACCGGGGCTGAAACGCCGTTGTACGCCGTCTTCAGTTTCGAGGAGCGCCGCGCCAAATGACCAAAGCCATCATGCTGCAAGGGACCGGCTCGGATGTCGGCAAGACGGTGCTCGTCGCCGGCCTGTGCCGGTTGGCTGCCAATCGCGGCATCTCGGTGCGCCCGTTCAAGCCGCAGAACATGTCGAACAATGCCGCCGTCGCCGATGATGGCGGCGAGATCGGGCGGGCGCAGTGGCTGCAGTCGATGGCCGCGCGCGTGCCATCCTCCGTGCACATGAACCCGGTGCTCTTGAAGCCGCAATCGGATGTCGGCAGCCAGATCATCGTGCAGGGCAAGGTCTGGGGGCAGGCCAAGGGCCGCGACTACCAGCGTCTCAAGCCGCAATTGCTCGATTACGTCACCGAGAGCTTTCAGACGATCTCGCGCGGCGCCGATCTCGTCATCGTCGAGGGGGCGGGCTCGCCTGCCGAGATCAACCTGCGGCCGGGCGATATCGCCAATATGGGCTTTGCGACGCGCGCCGGCGTACGTGTGGTTCTCGTCGGCGATATCGATCGCGGCGGTGTGATCGCCTCGCTGGTCGGGACGCACACGATCCTGTCTGACGAGGATCGGGCGATGATCTCGGGCTATATCATCAACAAGTTTCGTGGCGACGTGTCGCTATTCGACGATGGGATCGCTGCTGTCGGGCGTTTCACCGGCTGGCCCTGTTTCGGCGTCGTGCCGTGGCTGAAGGCCGCCGTGCGGCTACCGGCCGAGGATTCGGTGGCGCTGGAGCGGCTGGCGCGGGGACAGGCCGGGGCGCTGAAGATCGCGGTTCCCGTGTTGCCGCGGATCGCCAATTTCGACGATCTCGATCCGCTGTTGGCGGAGCCGGATGTGGAAATCGTCTTCGTTCGCGCCGGCGAACGGTTGCCTGCCGATGCGCAGCTGATCATTCTTCCGGGGTCGAAATCGACCATTTCCGATCTCGCGGATTTCAGGGCTCAAGGCTGGGATAAGGATCTTGCCGCGCACATCAGGCGCGGCGGACGGGTTATCGGCATTTGCGGCGGCTACCAGATGCTAGGGCGCACGGTGCGTGATCCGTTGGGCATCGAAGGGAGTGTGCGCGAGATCGAAGGGCTCGCATTGCTCGACGTTGAGACCGTCATGGACGCGGAGAAGACGGTGCGCAACAGCGTGGCGGTTTCGGCCGAGAATGGCGAGGCACTCTCGGGCTACCAGATCCATCTCGGGATTACCGAAGGCGCCGACAGCGTGCGACCCTTCGCGATCGTCGATGGCAAGCCTGATGGCGCGATCTCTAGCGACGGCCGGATCGTTGGGACGTATCTGCACGGGCTGTTTGCGAGTGACGGCTACCGGTCCCGGCTGCTTGCAAGCTTCGGCCTCACAGGCCAAAGCCGCGACTATCGCGCCGGCGTCGAGCAGGCGCTTGACGACGTTGCGGCTGAGCTCGAAGCCCATCTGGACAAGCGCTGGCTGGATAACCTGCTCAGTTAAATCTCGCCGGAGACCTCGCGGCGGCGGCGGTCCAGCTCTTCGCTGTAGCGGCGCAGCGTGTGGGCTTCGCTGAGCTGGCCGACCACGGTGCGCTCGACGAGATTGTTGACGACGGCGAGCGCTTCGCTTTCCGTCTTGTCGAAGATCGCGGCGGCCTGCTTGGCGTTCATCTGCGGCGTCAGGAAGTCGTTGCGGTAGCGCACGAATTCGTCGAGGCCCTTGCTCTCGTCGGCGGTGTCGGTGAGATTGGCGTAGATATCGGGCACGAGCACGAGGCCGGCATATTTGCCGCTGTCCTCGACCAGGATCACGCGCTGGGCCGAGCCGATCGGGAAGCTTTCCTTGAATTGCTCGATGCTGATGCCGACCTTGGCCGTCTTGACGTCGGCGCGCATCAGCTTGTTGACCGTCAGATTGCGGATCCAGCCGACATCGTGGGCGCTGCGGATGCTTTCGCCGCGCAGGTGGAAACGCCATGTGGCGAAGGAATAGCCGAAGGTGCTGCGCACGACGAGCGACGAGGTGATGACGGCGGCGAGAACCAGCGCCGTGATCGGGAAGTCGCCGGTGATTTCGAGCGCCAGGAAGGTCATTGTCAGCGGCCCGCCGATGACGGCCACCGCAAGCGAGCTCATGCCGACGACGGCGTAGATGATCGGCGTCAGCGTCGCATGGGCGAAATAGGGGGCCGAATAGGCGAAGAACTTGCCGAGCAGGGCGCCCATGAACAGCGAGGCGAAGAACAGGCCGCCGCGGAAGCCGGAGCCGATCGAGATCGCCGAGGCCAGCGCCTTGAGCAGGAAAAGCCCGATCAGCACGGGAATCACGACTTCTCGGTCGAGATTGAGATGAAGGGCACCATGGCCTGCCGACAGTACCTGCGGCGTCACCAGCGCAAGCAGCCCGACGATGATGCCGCCAAGCGCTGGGCGGAAGGGCAGCGCGATCGAGCTGCGGCGTGCAAGCTCCTCGATAAAGGCGACGCCCTGCATGATCAGGATGCCGATGCCGGCGCAGAAGGCGCCGAGCAGGATGGCCGGCACGTAATCGGCCGGCATGACGGTGCCGAAATCGCCGACATCGATGATGAAGTCGCTACCGGCCAGCAGCCGGGCCACCAGCGTGGACACCAGTGCCGAGACGACGACGGGGGTCAGCGAGACGATCGTATAGGTGCCGATGATGAGCTCGAAGGCGTAGAAGGCGCCCGTCAGCGGCGCATTGAAGGCGGCGGCGATGGCGCCGGCGGCGCCGCAGCCGACGAGAACGCGCAGATCGGCGCGGCGCAGTTGCAGCTTGAAGCCGAGCTTCGAGGCGATGCCGGACGCCAACTGCGTGTAGCCGGCCTCAAGGCCGACGGATGCGCCGAAGCCGTTGGAGATCAGGTTCTGGATCGCGACGATGATGCTGTCTGTCAAGGACAGGCGGCCGCCATGCAGCGCGTTGGCCTCGATCGGGTCGACCATCGGCTTCTTGCGGGTCTTTGCCAGCACATACATCAACAGGCCGAGCAGGATGCCGCCGCAGACGGGGGCGGCCATCAGCAGGAACTTGTCGTCGATTTGCGAGGAGCTCAATCGCTCGACATCGCTGATCCCGAAGATCAGGCTGTGCATCTCGCGCGAGATCAGGCTCATGCCGGTGACGGCGAGGCCTGACGTGACGCCGATCAACGCGCCGGCCAGCACCATGCCCATTTCGCTGCGCCTGAGAAGCGCGCGCATGCGCCCCGCATCGAGCAGTGTGTGTAGCGGGCCAAGCCGTCTAAGATTGATTTTCAGGCGCATGGTGGGGAAACTAGGCGGGCGAAAGCCCGTTCAAGGGTGGTAAAGGAGGGGACATTTGCGGTGCTGCGCCGCATGCGCTGCAAATGCGGCAAAAACCCGGCTGACGCAACAAGTTTTTATGACATTAAGTCTCTGATAATAGACGATAAATCTGGTAGAGATGATCGTCTTGAGGGTTGATGTCAGTCAATTTGGCTGGTGGCCGCGATTGGCGGTCGATTGACTTCGTAGTCGCGCTTGCCTAACCATGGATCGATAACGGATGGTTCCGGATCGCCAAAAGCGGTGCGGATGAAAAGGGAATGTGACGGGGTGGACCCAACCAGGGCGCCTTCATCACAGCCGACCCCGCGACTGTAGAGCGGTCAGGGTCTTCCGTCCGGCGTAAGATGCTCTCAAGCCGGCTGCCTGCGTGGTGCAGGCGGGCGAGGGGCGGAAGACGGCGGAAAAGCCACTGGCAATGCAAGCCATGATCAACCGGGGTTGGACGCCTCTAAATCTACGAATCGTCCGCCTTTTCATGATTGCAGTCGGGAAGGCGAGGAAGAACCGATGGCACGATCGGGATGGCCTATACAGCTATCCCGATCGTCGCCTGGACCCGCGAGCCAGGAGACCTGCCAATCGTGCCGGGCGCAAAGCCCATCCCTGGGCAAGTGTGCCCAATGCCAGCACGGAGGTTGTCATGGCAGACAATGAGATTTTGGCGTCGGCGTCAGGCCGGACGCACTCCTGTGAAGTCGTCCACGCATGACGACCGCATCCTCTACGCTCGTTCTCGGCGGCGCTCGCTCCGGCAAGTCGCGCTTTGCCGAACAGCTCGTCATCGACAGCGGCCTCGAACGCCACTACATCGCCACCGGCCGCGCCTGGGACGAGGAGATGCGTGCGCGCATCGACCAGCACAAGGCTGATCGCGGTGATCTTTGGACAACGCATGAGGAACCCCTCGATCTTGTCGGCCAGCTTGCCGCGATCGATGGTGTGGGACGGGCGGTGCTTGTCGATTGCCTGACGCTGTGGGTCACCAATCTGATGATGGAGGAGCGCGACATGGCAGCGGAATTCGCGGCTCTGGCCGCCTATCTGCCGAAGGCCAAGGCGCGCCTCGTCATTGTTTCCAATGAAGTCGGCCTCGGCATCGTGCCCGAGAACCGCATGGCGCGCGAGTTTCGCGACCATGCAGGCCGACTGCACCAGATGATCGCGGCGGTCGCCGCGGATGTGTATTTTATCGCGGCGGGACTGCCGCTGAAAATGAAGGGTTGAATTGATGAACCAGCAGAAGATCCCCGCCACCGTCATCACCGGCTTTCTCGGCGCCGGCAAGACGACGATGATCCGCAACCTGTTGACCAATGCGGGCGGCAAGAAGATCGCGCTCATCATCAACGAGTTCGGCGACCTTGGCGTCGACGGCGAAGTGCTGAAGGGCTGCGGCGCTGAGAATTGCACCGAGGACGATATCATCGAGCTTACCAATGGCTGCATCTGCTGCACCGTGGCCGACGACTTCATCCCGACGATGAGCAAGCTTCTGGAGCGCGAGAACAGGCCGGATCATATCGTCATCGAAACCTCGGGTCTTGCCCTGCCGCAGCCGCTGGTCGCCGCCTTCAATTGGCCCGACATCCGCACGCAGGTCACCGTCGATGGCGTGATCACCGTGGTCGACAGCGCCGCCGTCGCCGCCGGCCGTTTTGCCGATGATCACGATGCCGTCGATGCCCGTCGCGTCGAGGACGAAACGCTCGACCATGAGAGCCCGATCGAGGAACTCTTCGAGGACCAACTGACCTGCGCCGACCTGATCGTGCTCAACAAGACCGACCTGATCGACGGCGCCGGCCTTGCCCGGGTGCGTGACGAGGTCGCCTCGCGCACGGCGCGCAAGCCCGCGATGATCGAGGCGAAGAATGGCGACGTGCCGGCGAGCGTTCTGCTCGGCCTTGGCATCGGCACCGAGGAGGATATCGGCAACCGCAAGTCTCATCACGAACTTGAGCATGAGGACGGTACGCCGCATGATCACGACGAGTTCGACAGCTTCGTCGTCGAGCTCGGCCCGATCGCCGATCCGGCCGTCTTCGTCGAGAGCCTAAAGGGCATCATCGTCGCGCACGACGTTCTCCGTCTCAAGGGCTTCATCGACGTTCCCGGCAAGCCGATGCGCCTGCAGCTGCAGGCCGTGGGAAGCCGCATCGACCACTATTTCGACCGCGCTTGGGCTGCCGGCGAGGCGCGCGGCACGCGGCTGGTGGTGATCGGGTTGCACGAGATGGATGAGGGCGCGGTGCGTAAGGCGATCGAGGCGCTCGCATAAGGCAAGACGATGCACCTCCTTCTAGCCCAGCAGGGAACGATCAGCGACGGCGAGGAGGCGATCGATCTTGGTCAGTCTCCCGGCGACATCCTGTTCCTCTCTGCCGCCGACACCGAACTTGCGGCGATGGCAGCCGCGCATCGCCAGCGCGGCGGCTCAAGGTCGCTGCGCATCGCCAGCCTGATGAGTCTCAAGCATCCGATGTCCGTCGATGCCTATGTCGAGCGCACGGCGCGGCATGCGAAGCTGATTATCGTCAGGGCGCTCGGGGGTGCCAGCTATTTCCACTACGCGCTGGAGGCGCTGCATGCGGCGGCGGCGCGGCATGGGGCGTTGATCGCGGTGCTGCCGGGGGATTCGAAGCCGGATGCGGGGTTGACGCCGTTTTCGAATGTACCGCTTGAGGATCTGAATGCGCTCTGGGCCTATCTGATCGAGGGGGGCGATGCGAATACGCATGCGTTTCTCGATTATGCCGAAGCTATGTTGTCAGGGGCCGAGAAGCCGGAGGCGGCGGCGCCGTTGATGAAGGCCGGGATCTGGTGGCCGGGGCGGGGTGTTGTTGGGATCGAGGAGTGGCGGTTGCTGTCGGCGGGTGGGTTACCCCCCTCTGTCCTGCCGGACATCTCCCCCACAAGGGGGGAGATCGACTCGCGGTTAGCCCCTCGCCAAACAATAGAGATCGGAACGAGTTGGAGCCCCCAGCCAATCTCCCCACCTGTGGGGGAGATGCCCGGCAGGGCAGAGGGGGGCGCCACAAGCGAGACACCAGCGGCTACAGTCCGCCCCACCATCGCCATCTCCTTCTACCGCGCCCTCGTGCAAAGCGGCGAGACTCGCCCCGTCGAGACGCTGATCGAGGCTCTGATCGCTCAAGGCATCCGGCCGCTGCCGGTCTTCGCCTATAGTCTCAAGGACCCTGTCTCCAAGGGCATCCTCGAAAGCGTCTTCGCGGCCACCAAGCCCGATGTCGTCATCAACACGACAGGCTTCGCCGTCTCGGCGCCGGGTGCGGAGCGGCAGCCAACGGTGCTTGAGGCCAGCGATGCCGTCGTGCTGCAGGCGATCTTTTCCGCCTCCTCGAAGGAGGCATGGGAAAACTCCTCGCAAGGGCTGTCAGCGCGTGATCTCGGGATGAACGTTGCGCTGCCCGAGGTCGATGGCCGGGTTCTCTCCCGTGCTGTCTCGTTCAAGTCGGCAGCGCGCTATGATGCGCTGGTCGAGGCCAATATCGTTGCCAGCGAGCCGGATGCCGGACGCATGGCTTACACGGCGCGGCTGGCCGCCAACTGGGCGCGGCTGCGGCATGCGAAGGCGGCGGGGCGGCGGGTGGCGCTTGTGATGGCCAACTATCCGAACCGCGACGGCAGGCTCGGAAACGGCGTCGGGCTGGACACGCCGGCGGGTACGATCGAGGTGCTCCAGGCGATGCGCAAGGCCGGTTATCCCGTCAGTGACATCCCTGCGGATGGCGATGCGCTGATGCATCATATAATGGATGGGCCGACCAATTCCGGGCGTGATGGGAAGGTTGTCCGCGCGACGCTTTCCGTGAGTCGTTACAAGGATTTCCTCGGAACTCTTCCGAAAAAGATTCAAGCGGAGATCAACGCCCGCTGGGGCGAGCCGGAGACCGATCCCTATGTCGTGGACGGCACGTTTGCGCTGCCGTTCTCGCGTTTCGGCGACGTGCTCGTCGGCATCCAGCCGGCGCGCGGCTACAATATCGATCCGAAGGAAAGTTATCACTCGCCTGATCTCGTGCCGCCACACGGCTATCTCGCCTTCTATGCCTTCCTGCGCCATCAGTTCGATGCGCATGCGGTGATCCATATGGGCAAGCACGGCAATCTCGAATGGCTGCCGGGCAAGGCCTTGGCGCTTTCGGAAAGCTGCTACCCGGAGGCGATCCTCGGACCGCTGCCGCATCTCTATCCCTTCATCGTCAACGATCCCGGCGAGGGAACACAGGCCAAGCGCCGCACCGCCGCCGTGATCATCGACCACCTGACACCACCGCTGACGCGGGCGGAGAGCTACGGGCCGCTGAAGGATCTGGAGGCGTTGGTCGATGAATATTACGAAGCGTCGGGCGGCGATCCTCGGCGGATCCGGCTGTTGGGAAAGCAGATCCTTGAACTGGTTGCGGATATCGGGCTCGATCAGGATGCGGGTATCGCGAAGGGGGAGAGTGAGAGCGAGGCGCTGAAGAAGCTCGATGCCTATCTGTGCGATCTCAAGGAGATGCAGATCCGGGATGGGCTGCATGTGTTTGGGGTGTCGCCGGAAGGGCGGTTGCTGACGGATCTGACGGTGGCGCTGGCGCGGGTGCCGCGTGGGCTGGGTGAGGGCGGTGACCGGAGCTTGCAGCGGGCGATTGCTGGGGATGTTTTTGGGAGTGGTGGCGACGTGGTGGGTGGGTTACCCCCCTCTGTCCTGCCGGACATCTCCCCCACAAGGGGGGAGATCGACTCGTGGCAAGCGTCTTCGCAAACCGCAAAGGTTGGAGCGAGCGGGCAAGCCCAGCCGATCTCCCCCCTTGTGGGGGAGATGCCCGGCAGGGCAGAGGGGGGTAACCCACCCACCAGCGCAACCTTCGACCCACTCGACTGCGACATGGCCGCTGCATGGACCGGGCCATGCCCCGATATACTCGCGGACGTCTCGTCCGACCCGTGGCGCACCCAGGGCGATACGGTCGAGCGCATCGAACTGCTGGCAGCCAAGTTCGTGTCCGGCGAACTGCCATGCCCACCCCTCTGGTCCCAAACCAGAGCCGTCCTCCACGAGATCGAAACCCACCTGAAACCCGCCATCCTCGCCTGCGGCGACGCCGAGATCGAAGGCTTGCTGCGTGGCCTCGATGGCCGCTTCGTGCCACCCGGTCCCTCGGGCGCGCCGACGCGCGGGCGGCCGGATGTTTTGCCGACGGGGCGCAATTTTTACTCGGTGGACAGCCGCGCGGTGCCTACGCCGGCGGCCTATGAACTCGGCAAGAAATCGGCTGAGCTTCTGGTGCGGCGCTATGTGCAGGATCACGGCGAGTGGCCGGTGTCCTTCGGGCTGACGGCGTGGGGCACGTCGAACATGCGCACCGGCGGCGACGATATCGCCCAGGCGCTGGCACTGATCGGCGTCAAGCCGGTCTGGGATATGACCTCGCGGCGGGTGACCGGCTACGAGATCATTCCGCAGGCTCTGCTGAGGCGGCCGCGTGTGGATGTGACGCTGCGTATTTCAGGCTTCTTCCGCGATGCTTTTCCTGAGCAGATCGCGCTGTTCGACAAGGCGATCCGGGCCGTCGGGGTGCTCGATGAAGATGCCGAAGACAATCCGATCGCGGCGCGCATGCGGGGCGAGGCTGCACGGCTTGAAGAGGCTGGGCTCGACGAAGCGCAGGCTCGGCGACGGGCGGGGTATCGGATTTTCGGGTCGAAGCCGGGAGCCTATGGCGCCGGGCTGCAAGCGCTGATCGACGAGAAGGGCTGGGAGCGGCGCGCCGATCTGGCTGAGGCCTATCTGGTCTGGGGCAGCTATGCCTATGGCGCCGGCGAAGAGGGCCGGGCCGAGCGCGGCGTGTTCGAGGAGCGGCTGCGCTCCATCCAGGCCGTCGTGCAGAACCAGGACAATCGCGAGCACGACCTGCTCGACAGCGACGATTACTACCAGTTCGAAGGCGGCATGGCGGCGGCGGCGGAGACGCTCGGCGGCATCAGGCCATCGATCTATCACAATGATCACTCCATGCCTGAGAAACCCGTCATCCGGTCGCTGGAAGAAGAGATCGCCCGCGTGGTGCGCGGCCGCGTCGTCAATCCGAAGTGGATCGAGGGCGTCATGCGCCATGGCTACAAGGGCGCGTTCGAGATTGCTGCGACGGTCGATTATCTCTTCGCATTTGCTGCGACCACAGGGGCTGTCGGCAACCATCATTTCGAGGCGGTCTACCAGGCCTTCGTCGTCGATCAGCGTGTGCGCGATTTCATGATCGACAAGAACCCGGCCGCCTATGAGGAGATGAGGCAGCGGCTACTGGAGGCGGTAGAGCGGCGGCTGTGGACGCCGCGCAGCAATTCGGCGCAGTTCGATCTCACTGCCACAGACAACACACACGACAGATCAGGCGGTGCCGACACCGCCGACCGATTGAAGATTGCATCCGGGGAAGTTTGACATGACTGAGGAAACCACCGAGACCACGACGGAGGCCACTGGCCACGACGACGCGCGTCACAGCGAGAAGATGGCCAAGAAGAAGGCCGCGCGCGACAAGATCATGGCGACGAAAACGGGCGAGAAGGGCCTGATCATCGTTCACACAGGCAAGGGCAAGGGGAAGTCGTCTTCGGCCTTCGGGATGATTTTCCGCCATATCGCGCATGGCAAGCCGTCCGCTGTCGTGCAGTTCATCAAGGGTGCGATGTGGACGGGCGAGCGCGATCTCATCGAGAAGCATTTCTCCGATGTCTGCCAGTTCCATACGATGGGCGAGGGTTTTACCTGGGAAACGCAGGATCGCGCGCGCGATGTCGCGGCCGCCGGTGCTGCCTGGGAGAAGGCCAAGGAACTGATCCGCGACGGGCGAAATTCGATGGTTCTGCTCGACGAGATCAACATCGCGCTGCGCTACGATTACATCGATATCAACGAGGTCGTGGAGTTCCTGAAGACGGAAAAGCCCTATATGACTCACGTCGTTCTCACCGGGCGCAATGCCAAGGATGAGCTGATCGAGATTGCCGATCTGGTGACGGAGATGGAGCTGATCAAGCATCCGTTCCGCTCGGGTATCAAGGGGCAGGCGGGCGTGGAGTTTTGATGACGCAGAGTTGGGTTTTCTGGGCTGTTCTGTCGGCCGCGTTCGCGGCGTTGACGGCGATCTTTGCGAAGATCGGCGTGGCCGGCGTCAATTCCGATTTCGCGACGCTGATCCGCACTGTCGTCATTCTTGTGATCATCAGCGCCATCGTGCTGGCGAGCGGGCAGTGGCAGCCGTTCTCCAGCATCTCGTCGAAGACCTGGCTGTTTCTCTGCCTTTCGGGCGCTGCGACGGGCGCGTCGTGGCTTGCCTATTTCCGTGCCTTGAAGATTGGCGATGCCGCACGCGTCGCGCCGATCGACAAGCTGTCGATCGTGCTCGTCGCCATCTTCGGCGTCGTCTTTCTCGGCGAGAAGCTGAACGTGATGAACTGGCTCGGCGTCAGCCTGATCGCCGGCGGAGCGCTGCTTCTCGCGCTGTTCTGAGGTTCAGAGCCCCAGCCAGACGCGCAGCGGATTGGCTGGGTCGGACAAGAGCTTGATCGTGAACGCGATGCAGACGACGACGAGCAGCGGCTTGATCAGCTTCGCGCCAATGCGCATGGCAAGGCGCGAACCGAGCTGCGCGCCGAGAAACTGGCAGACGCCCATCATCAGGCCGAGTTTCCAGAGTGTGGCGCCGAAGGAGGCGAAGACGATGAGGGCGCCGAGGTTCGAACCGAAGTTCAGGAGCTTGGTGTGGGCGGTGGCCTTCAGCATGCCGAAACCGGCGAGCGAGACGAAGCCGAGCATGAAGAACGAGCCGGTACCGGGGCCGAACACGCCATCGTAGAAGCCGATGATAGGCACGAGTGTCAGCCCGAAAACGAAGGGCGTCACGCGGCGGTGCTTGTCGACATCGTCGAGATTGGGTTTCAGCGCGAAATAGAGCGCGATGACCACGAGCAGCACCGGCATGACGGCGCGCAGCACGTCGCCGGGCACGATGGTCGCCAGCGCCGCGCCAAGCGAGCCGCCCATGACGGCCATCAGCGCCATCGGCAGCTGTTCACGCAGGTTGACGTGTCCCTTGCGGGCATAGGCGATCGTCGCCGATCCGGCGCCGAACAGGGATTGCACCTTGTTGGTGCCCAGTGTCTGCAGCGGCGGAATGCCCGCGATCAGCATCGCCGGAACGGTGATGAGACCGCCGCCGCCGGCGATAGCATCGACGAAACCTGCAAAGAAGGCTGCGGCGGCAAGGAGAAGGATGAGGTGAGGGGCAAGGTCGTACAATGGAGGAACCTGTGGGACTGCGAACGCACTGTGTTGGCGCGCTTGTTGCATTTACCGGCTGGGGCTGCAATGGCTTGCAAGATACAGGTAACCGGCTTTTCCATTCCATGACCGCACTCTTCTTCGATACCACCCGCCACTACGTGCTCGGCCTCGGCTGTGAGCGCGCGACGTCGCCTGACGAGGTCATTGCGCTAGTCTCTTCGGCCTTGGAGATGGCGGGTGTCGAGCCCGCTCAGGTCGCCGGGCTGGCTTCGATCGATTCCCGCCGCGACGAGCCGGCAATGGTGTTGGTCGCCACGCGCCTTGCGGTCCCCTCGGTATTCTTCGATGCCGTAACGCTCGAGAGGGAGACGCCGAGGATCAAGACCCCTTCCGATGTCGTCTTTGCGCGGGTGGGCTGCCATGGGGTTGCGGAATCCGCGGCGCTTGCGGCGATCGGGCCCGATGCCGAGCTTGTGCTGCCGAAAATCAAATCGGCGCATGCGACAGCCGCGATCGCACGCGCCCTGTTGCGGAAAGAATAGCGCTCGCTATGGTGACCGCCGATGCAGCCGCAGCGGTTCTGTCGCGCGGCTGCCAAGGTATGACATGAAAACACGCAAGAGGGACGACTATGCATAAGGTGATTTACGATACGGATCCGGGTGTTGACGATGCGATGGCGCTGCTTTTCCTGCACCGTCATGCCGACATCGATCTGATCGGCATCACGACCGTGTTCGGCAACGCCTCGATCGAGACGACGACGCGCAATGCGCTGTTCCTCAAGCGCGAATGGAACATTCCGGCACCCGTCGCCAAGGGCGCGAGTGTCACGATCGATCCGTCGCGCAAGGAAGGCGCCTGGCCTACCTTCGTGCATGGCGATGACGGGCTCGGCAACATCAACGTGCCCGAGGTCGTCGACGTGCCGCTCGATCCACGTCCGGCCTACAAGTTCATCATCGACACCGTGCGCGCCAATCCGGGTGAGGTGACGCTGGTGGCCGTCGGGCGGATGACCAACCTGGCGCTGGCGCTGAAGGAAGACCCTGACATTGCCGGCCTTGTGAAGCAGGTCGTCATCATGGGCGGCAATTTCTATGTGCCTGGTAACGTGACGCCTGTTGCCGAAGCCAATATCCATGGCGACCCCGAGGCCGCCGATATCGTGCTCACCGCGCCGTGGCAGGTTGTCGTCATCGGTCTCGATGTCACCGCGATCACGACGATGAGCCGTGGTTATCTCGGTGAGATGGCGGCCAAGGGCGACAAGGCCGTGCAGCTGCTCGACAAGCTCTCGCAGTTCTACATCGATTTCTACAAGCATGCCGTCGAGGATGGGATGATGGTGCATGACAGCTGCGCCTGCGTCTACGTCGTGGCGCCGGAGCTGTTCACCACGATCTCAGGGGCCATGCGCGTCGTGTGCGGCGGTATCGCCGATGGCCAGACGATCATCAAGCAGGACGGCCGTCGTTTCCCGCCGGGCGATTGGGACGGCCTGCCGAGCCAGATCGCCTGCACCGGTATTCAGTCGCAAGAAGTCATCGACCTGATCCGCGATACGTTGCTCAACGCTTAGTCGGCAATCGTCATCGGTATTTCGGCGCGAGCGCATTGGCGAATCCATTCAGCCGCTTGCGCCGATATTCTCATAATTTGAGTCCGCTTTGAGCACCGCAATCGGCGTGATCGTGACCTGCATCTTCGCCGCGTTTGCGGCGTTGACGTCGTCGGCCGCCGGGCATAGATCATCGTCATGATCGAAACGGTACTTTCTCACCTCCCGGCGATGGATCCCGGCAGTGTCTGGCTCGTTGGCGCGGGGCCCGGCGATCCGGGCCTTTTGACGCTGCTTGCGGTCAAGGGGCTGATGGAAGCCGATGTCATCGTGCATGACGCGCTGGTCGATGCCGAATGCCTGAAGCTGGCGCGGCCGGGCGCCGTTCTCGAATATGCGGGAAAGCGCGGCGGCAAGCCTTCCGCCAAACAGCGCGATATCTCGCTTCGCCTCGTCGAACTCGCGCAGGCGGGTAATCGCGTTCTGAGGCTCAAGGGCGGAGATCCCTTCGTCTTCGGGCGTGGCGGCGAAGAAGCGCTGACGCTGGTCGAATATAACGTCCCGTTTCGCATCGTGCCGGGCATTTCGGCGGGGATCGGTGGGCTTGCCTATGCGGGTATCCCCGTGACCCACCGCGACATCAATCATGCGGTGACGTTTTTGACCGGCCACAATTCATCGGGGCTGGTGCCCGACGCGATAAACTGGGATGCTATAGGCAAGGGCTCGCCGGTCATCGTCATGTATATGGCGATGAAGCATATTGCCGAGATCAGTGCCAACCTGATTGCCGCGGGGCGCTCGCGCAACGAGCCGGTCGCCTTCGTCTGTAATGCTTCGACGAACGCGCAGCAGGTACTGGAAACAACGCTCGGCGAGGCACCGGCCGCGGCGCTGACATCAGGCATCGAGCCGCCGGCGATCGTGGTGGTCGGCGAGGTGGTGCGGTTGCGTGGTTCTCTCGATTGGCTGGGTGCGCTGGCCGGACGACGGTTGCATCCCGATCCGTTCCGGAGGTCCGGCAGTAAGGAGACGGCATGAGTGGTCTGTTGATTGCAGCCCCGTCCTCCGGGTCGGGAAAGACGACGGTGACGCTTGGGCTCCTCAGGGCGCTTCGCAAGCGCGGGGTGGAGGTCGCGCCTGGCAAGGCGGGGCCCGACTATATCGATCCTGCCTTCCATGCCGCGGCGAGCGGTGTCGCATGCCTCAATTTCGATCCCTGGGCGATGCGCCCCGAGCTGATTGCCGCGAACGCGACGCTGCATCGCTCCGGCGACCGGCTGCTTGTCATCGAGGCGATGATGGGCCTGTTCGACGGGGCGGCCGACGGCAAGGGCACGGCGGCCGATCTGGCGGCAATGCTGGGTCTTTCGGTCGTGCTGGTGGTTGACGCTTCGCATATGTCGCAGTCCGTCGCGGCACTTGTGGCCGGCTTTGCCGGGTTCCGCGCCGATGTCCGGATCGCCGGCGTGATCTTGAACAAGGTTGGCGGCGATCGGCATGAGATGATGTTGCGCCAGGCGCTTGAGGCGAGCCGCATGCCTGTGATCGCCGTCGTGCGCCGTGACGCCGAGATCGCGCTGCCGGAGCGGCATCTCGGTCTGGTGCAGGCGGGCGAGCATGAGGCGCTGGAGAAATTCGTCGAGCATGCGGCGCAGGCGGTCTCGCAGAACTGCAATTTCGACTTCCTGATGCGTGTCGCAAGGCAGGGCTTTGCACGGCCTTCGACCGCCAATATCGATCGCTTGCCGCCGCTCGGCAGCCGGATCGCCGTGGCGCGCGATATCGCCTTTGCCTTCTGCTACGAGCACATGCTGCTCGGCTGGCGGCGGCGCGGCGCCGATATCTCGTTTTTCTCGCCGCTCGCCGACGAGCCGCCGGAGCGCACGGCCGACGCCATCTATCTCCCCGGCGGTTACCCGGAACTGCATGCCGGACGCATCGCCGCCGCCTCGACCTTCCGCGAGAGTATGCGCCAGGCGGCCGAAGGCGGAGTGCGGATCTATGGGGAGTGCGGCGGCTATATGGTGATGGGCGACGGGCTGGTGGATACTAGCGGCGAACGCCACGAAATGCTTGGGCTTCTGCCGCTGGTCACCAGCTATGAGGAGCGCAGGCGCCATCTCGGCTATCGGCGCGTCTATCCCATCAATGGCTCGTTCTTCACGCAGCCGATGACGGCGCACGAGTTTCACTATTCATCGGTGGTTTCGGAAGGCGAGGCGGACCGGCTTTTCAAGGTGACCGACGCATTGAACAACGACCTCGGTACGGCTGGACTGCAGCGCTGGCAGGTGGCCGGGTCCTACATGCATCTCATCGATGTGGCGGCTCAGATGAGCGGACCGGCGGGTAGCGCGGGCGGAACGGCACGATGAATGCGCCCATCATCCATGGCGGCGGCATAACGGCCGCCGCGGCCCTTTATGGCGGCAAGCCCGAGGATTGGCTCGACCTTTCCACCGGCATCAGCCCGTTTCCGGCCGTCCTGCCTGAGGTCCCCATGCGCGCCTGGCATCGATTGCCGGATCAGCATCTCGTTCACGAGGCACGCGAGGCGGCGCGGGACTATTACGGAAGCGGCAGCAGCCTGCCGTTGCCGGTGCCTGGCACCCAATCGGTCATTCAGCTTCTGCCGCGTTTGATTGCGGCGGGCGGGCGCGTCGCTATTCTTGGGCCGACTTACGGTGAATATGAGCGGGCCTTCCTGATGGCCGGAGCGGCTGTCGATCGGCTTGATGGGATCGACGAGGTCGACGAGCATCACGTGCTTGTGGTCATCGTCAATCCGAACAATCCGGATGGCCGGATCTATCAGCCCGAGGCGCTCCTTAGTCTTGCGCGTCGGTTGGCGGCGCGGGGAGGGCTTCTCGTGGTCGATGAGGCGTTCGGCGACACCGTGCCCGAGGCCAGCGTCGCCGCTCGTGTTGCTGACCACGCCAATCTCATCGTCTTTCGCTCCTTCGGCAAGTTCTTCGGCCTCGCCGGGCTGCGGCTTGGATTCGTGATCGCAGCGCGGGAGCTTCTCGATCGGTTTGAGAGCCTGCTCGGCCCGTGGGCTGTTTCCGGGCCGGCGCTGTCGATCGCCGCTTCCCTGCTGCGCACGGATACCGAGCCGCTGCGGCGCGCGATCGCTGAGCGCAGCAATGCGATGCGCGAGGTTCTGACCAAAGGCGGGCTTCGCATTCGTGGCGGCACCGCGCTTTTCTCGCTGGTCGAAGACGAGGCCGCGGATGCGTTGCAGGCACATCTGTGCGTGCACCACATTCTGGTCCGCAAGTTCGATTATGCCCCTTCCTGGCTGCGCTTCGGCGTGACCGCGGATACCACTGGCGACCTCAGGCTCGCCGATGCCCTGTTGAGCTTCAATCGATGATTTTTGAACTGAATCTTCTCGTGCTGGTGCTTGCCCTGATGCTTGACAGGATCGTTGGCGATCCGGATGTGCTGTGGGCGCGGCTGCCGCACCCGATCGTGCTCTTCGGCAAGGCGATCTCGCGGATGGAGACGCTGTTCAACCGGACGGAACTGCCAGGTAAAAGCCGTCGTCGCAACGGCATGCTCGTCATCGCAGCCCTGCTACTGATCGCCGTCGTTGCGGGTGTCGCGCTGCATCTCTTCTTCGCGCTGTTCGGGCTTGCGGGCATCTTGCTCGAGGTTCTCTGCGTCACTGTGTTCCTGGCGCAGAAGAGCCTTGCCGATCATGTCGAGGCGGTCGCGACCGGTCTTCGACAGGGTGGTCTCGATGGTGGGCGGAAGGCTGTGTCGATGATCGTCGGGCGCGATCCGGAAACGCTGGACGAGCCGGCCGTCTGTAGGGCGGCGATCGAGAGCCTTGCGGAGAACTTTTCCGACGGCGTCGTCGCGCCGGCGCTGTGGTACCTTGTGTTCGGCCTGCCGGGGCTGCTTGCCTACAAGATGCTGAACACAGCGGATTCGATGATCGGCCACAAGTCGGAACGCTATGTCGATTTCGGCTGGGCGTCGGCAAGGCTCGATGATCTCGCGAACTGGCCGGCGGCGCGGTTGTCGATCGCGCTGATCGCAGCGGGTGCGTGGCTGCGACGCGGCGGCGACGCTTGCCGCGAGGCGTTCACGATCGCGATGCGCGATGGCGGCATGCATCGCTCGCCGAATTCTGGCCGCCCGGAAGCGGCGATGGCGGGTGCGCTCAACGTGCAGCTCGCGGGGCCGCGGGTCTATTCCGGCGTGGTGGTGATGGAGCCGATGATCAATGGCGGAGGCAGAGAGACCGCTGTCATCGAGGACATCGAGAGCGCGGTCTCCGTCTTCTATGCCAGCTGCTCGGTTCTTGCCTTCGTCGCGCTGGTGATCTTCCTGTTTCTTCTGTAGATCGCCGCCGATACTGTTATCATATTGATTACCATGCTCCTTAAGCGGATGTAACGTCTCCCGTCGTAGTCTTGTTCGACTGTATTCATGCAGAATGAACGAGGGGACGATGAGAACTATACTTGCAGGAGCTGCGGCGATTGCCTTGCTGCAGTTATCGGCCGTTGCTGCCGAGGCCTCGACCTTGATCGCGAAGATCAGCATCAGCTCGCAAACCATGACGGTCACCGAGAACGGCTTCGTCAAATATCGCTGGAAGGTTTCGACGGCGCGCTCCGGTTATAGGACGCCTGTCGGTTCGTGGAGCGCCAAGTGGCTGTCGCGTGACCATCGCTCGAAGAAGTATGACGATGCACCGATGCCATATGCTGTCTTCTTCAATGGCGGCTATGCCGTGCATGCGACCTTCGATCTCAAGCGTCTCGGGCGCCCGGCATCGCATGGGTGCATTCGCCTGCATCCCAACAATGCGGCGCAGTTTTTCGACATGACGCGGCAGGCAGGCTTGGCCAATACGCGGGTTGTCGTCACGAACTAAGCGAGGCGAAACGTCGCGGAAACGGTTGCCGGCTGCCTTTCGGTGCATGCTGTTTAAGCAACAGTGCCTGCGCAAATTGCGCCTCGGGCTGGACGAAAGCATTGGCTTTTGAAATGGATTTGCCTATGAGGGGGAAAACTATCATTTCCAAGAGGTACAGGCGTGACCGCTACATTCGATAAAGTTGCCGACATCATTGCAGAAACCAGCGAGATCGATCGTGATACGATCACGCCGGAAAGCCATACGATCGACGACCTCGGTATCGACAGCCTCGACTTCCTCGATATCGTTTTCGCCATCGACAAGGAATTCGGCATCAAGATCCCGCTCGAAAAGTGGACGCAGGAAGTCAACGAGGGCAAGGTTTCCACGTCGGAATACTTCGTGCTGAAGAACCTCTGCGCCAAGATCGACGAACTGCGCGCCGCCAAGGCCTGATCGATACGCACAATTTTTTTCTCCGCCCTGTCGCCATTCACCATGGCGGCCGGGCGGTTTTGTTACTAAGTAGGCCCACAGGGTCGCGCTTTGCGAAATCGTCTGCGATTTTCGCAAGGCTCGGTCCTGTCGATTAAAAATGATAGAGCGTCCTTTGTGCGTCCAGTCGGGTGCACGGCGTTCTAGCCGACGGCATGTTGCCTGTGCGGCCGGAGGATCCGATGCTCCTGGAATACTTCCAGATGATCGATCGCGTCGAGGCGGTCGACCTTCAGACCAAGACACTCAAGGCACGTTCCGTCGTGCCGGCGAAGAGCCCGGTGTTCGAAGGTCATTTTCCCGGCATGCCCCTTGTCCCGGGCGTGCTTCTCATTGAAACCATGGCGCAGGCATCCGGCATGCTGGTGCTGGCAGCGACCGATTTCGCGGCCATGCCGTTCCTGATGTCGGTCGACGGCGCGAAGATGCGCACCTTCGTCGAGCCGGAGGCCATCCTCGATATCGAGGCGTTTCTGGAGCACGACGGCTCGGGCTTCGCGGTCACCAAGGCCAAGATCACAAGCGGCGGCAAGAAGGTTTGCGACGCGCAGCTGAAGCTGCGCACCATGCCTTTCAGCGAAATACCGCTTGGTGACATCGTCAAGAAACGCGCCAGTGAAATCGGCCTGATGGATGCAATCGCTGCGCAGGGAGTGAATGGATGAGCAAGGCTCAGAATGATGTCGTCATCACGGGCGTCGGTATCGTAACCTGTCAGGGCGTCGGCAAGGAGCCGCATATCGCGCTGCTCAACGCCGCCGAAGCGCCGAAGACGGTTGTCGAGACCGAGAAGTTCAAGCCCTATCCGATCCATCCGCTGCCCGAAGTGGACTGGTCGCTGCAGATCGCCAAGCGCGGCGATCAGCGGCAGATGGAAAACTGGCAGCGCATCGGCGTTTTCGCGGCGGGCCTTGCGCTTGACGACGCCGGTCTCAAGGACAATGTCGAAGCCTGCGGCACGATGGACATGATCGTGGCGGCCGGTGGTGGCGAGCGCGACATCAATGTCGACACGCTGATCGTCGATGAGGGCCTGAAGCGCAACGACCGCGAAGTTCTCTTGAACGAGAAGCTGACGACCGAGCTTCGCCCGACGCTCTTCCTGGCGCAGCTCTCCAACCTGCTCGCCGGCAATATTTCGATCGTCCACAAGGTCACCGGTTCCTCGCGCACCTTCATGGGCGAGGAATCGGCCGGCATTTCCGCCGTCGAGACCGCGTTCTACCGCATCAAGTCGGGCGAATCCTCGCATGCGCTGGTTGGCGGCGCGTTTTCGGCCGAGCGTCTCGACATGGTTCTCCTCTTCGAGGCGATCGGCTCGCATTCGCGCGGCGAATGGCAGCCTTTGTGGTCGCGCAAGGACGGCGGCATCACGAGCGGTTCGCTCGGCGCGTTCCTGGTGCTCGAATCGCGGGCGCATGCCGAAGCGCGCGGGGCCCATATCTATTCGACGATCTCGTCCATCGAAGGCGATCGCGGCAATCGCGGCGCCGGCAATCTCGAAAAGCGCCTTGAGCGGCTGCTCGAACCGGCCAAGGGCTTGCCAGCGGAAAGCACGGCGATCTTCTCCGGCTCCTCGGGCATGCCTGAGCTCGCGTCTCGCGAGAAGGCGGTTCTGGAGCATCAACTGCCGGGCGCTGCCATCCGCGGCTTCGGCGGCGTGACCGGCCATGGGCTGGAGGCGCACTTCACCCTCGGGCTGGCGCTGGCCGCCCTTGCCATCGACGGCGAGGCCAAGGTGCCGGCATTCGACGGCGCCCATGAAAAATCCATGAGTTCAGGCACGAAGGCTGCGGTCGTCACGACGGTCGGGCATCAGCGTGGCGAAGGCGTCGCCGTTCTATCGGCGGACGCGTGAGGAGCAGGCACATGACGGATCAAGCTTACAAGGATCATCTCGGCCGCCCGATCGTGGCTGTTACCGGCGTCGGCATCATGACCTCGCTGGGGCAGGGCCTCAAGGACAACTGGTCGGCGCTGATATCGGGCAAATCCGGTATCCACGACATCAACCGCTTCCCGACCGACGGTCTGTCGACGCGGATCGCAGGCACTGTCGATTTCATCGACGTTCCGGCGCCGAACGCTGTCGAGCGCTCCTACGCCTTCGCGCGGGAGACGACGATCGAAGCACTGGCCGATGCCGACATATCAGGCGATTTCAATGGCCCGCTGTTTCTCGCAGCACCGCCGATCGAGCCGGAATGGATTGCCCGCTTCGAACTCGGCGATCGTTCGCCGCCGCCCTCGCAACCGGGTGACGCCTACGACCGTTTCCTGACGGCGATGCGCCAGCGTCCCGATCCGGCCTTCCATGAGGCCGCGCTGTTCGGCGCCATCTCGGAGCGTCTTGCCGATCGTTTCGGTACGCGCGGTCTTCCGGTGACGTTGTCGACGGCCTGTGCTTCGGGCGCGACCGCGATCCAGCTCGGCATCGAGGCGATCCGCCAGGGCCGCACGAACCGGGCGCTTGCCGTGGCGACCGATGGCTCGGTCAGCGCCGAAGCGCTGATCCGCTTCTCGCTGCTCTCGGCGCTGTCGACGCAGAACGACAACCCGACCAAGGCTTCCAAGCCGTTCAGCAAGGACCGCGATGGCTTCGTTATCGCCGAAGGTGCCGCCACGCTGGTCCTGGAATCGCTGGAATCGGCGATTGCGCGCGGCGCCAAGGTGCTTGGCATCATGAAGGGCGCCGGCGAAAAGGCCGATAGCTTCCATCGTACTCGCTCCTCGCCAGATGGCGGCCCGGCGATCGCGACGATCCGCGCGGCTCTTGCCGATGCGGGCATGGATGAAGGCGATATCGGCTACATCAACGCCCATGGCACCTCGACGCCTGAGAACGACAAGATGGAATATGGATCGATGCTCGCTGTCTTCGGCGACCGCATGGCGTCCATTCCGCTGTCATCAAACAAGTCGATGATCGGCCATACGCTGACGGCGGCGGGCGCCGTTGAAGCCGTGTTCTCGCTGCAGACGATGCGCACCGGCACGCTGCCGCCGACCATCAACTACACCAACCCGGATCCGGCGATCGTTCTCGACGTGGTGCCGAATGTGAAGCGGGACGCGCAGGTCAATGCCGTGCTTTCCAATTCCTTCGGCTTCGGCGGCCAGAACGCCAGCCTTGTCATGGCGCTGGAACCGGCTTAAGCGGTTTGCGACCATAAATTCCATTGTTGCGGCCGCGCCCGAAAGGGCCTGCGGGACGCAGCAGCAAACATAAACCGCGCATCGGCCGTCCGGCTGGTGCGACCGCGAAGGATTTTGCCATGCGCGCTCTGCAACTGATCGACGACCGCAAGCTCGAGATCACCGATCTGCCTGAACCCGATGCGCCCGGCGCCGGCGAAGTGACGCTGCGCGTCAAGGCGGTCGCGCTCAACCATATCGACGTCTGGGGCTGGCGCGGCATGGCGTTCGCCAAGCGCAAGATGCCGCTCGTCATCGGCGCCGAGGCATCCGGTGTCGTCGAGGCGATCGGTCCCGGCGTGTCCAACGTGCTTCCGGGCCAGTTGGTCGCCGTCTACGGCGCGCGTACCTGCGGCCTCTGCCGTCCGTGCCGCGAGGGTCGCGACAATCTTTGCGAACACGTCTCCGGCGTTCACGGCTTCCACCTCGATGGTTTCGCGCAGGAGAAGGTCAACCTTCCGGCGCGCCTGCTCGTTCCTGCACCTCCGGGCGTCGATGCCGTTGGCGCTGCCGTCGCGCCGGTTACCTTCGGCACCGTCGAGCACATGCTGTTCGACAACGCCAAGCTTGAGCCGGGCGAAACGATCCTGGTGCATGCCGGCGGTTCCGGTATCGGCACGGCGGCGATCCAGCTTGCCAAGAAGATCGGTTGCACCGTCATCACGACAGTCGGTTCTGACGACAAGATCGAGAAGGCCAAGGCGCTCGGCGCCGATCACGTCATCAACTATCGCACGGACCGCTTCGAGGGCGTGGTGCGCAAGCTCACCAAGAAGAAGGGCGTCGACGTCGTCTTCGAACATGTGGGCAAGGACACCTGGGCGGGTTCGATGCTCTGCCTGAAGCGCGGCGGACGTCTCGTCACCTGCGGCTCGACATCGGGCGTCTCGACCGACATGAACCTGATGATGCTGTTCCAGCAGCAGCTGAAGCTGCTCGGCTCCTTCGGCTGCCGCATGGAAAACATGGCGGACGCCATGCAGAAGATGGGGCGCGGCCTCGTGCATCCTGTTATCGACACCGAAGTCAGCTTCGACGATATCGACCGGGCGCTGGAGCGCATGGAATCGCGCCAGATTTTCGGCAAGATCATCCTGAAGATGGATTGATCCCTTGGAGCTGTTCATCACCCGGATCGTCCTGAAACTGGACCATTTTCGCCAGTGGTTGATCGCGCAGGTGATGTTCGGCTTCCTGAACTTCCTGAAGATCTTCCCGGCTGACGGGGCGATCAATTTCATCGACTGGCTGATGCGCAAGATCGGCCCGAAGATGAAGCGCCACAAGCTTATCCTTGCCAATCTCCGCAACGCCTTTCCTGACAAGAGCGACGAGGAGATCAACGAGATTGCGCTTGGCAGCTGGGCCAATATGGGCCGGCTTGCGGCGGAATACGTGTTTCTCGACCGGCTGTTCGATTTCGATCCCGAAAAGAGCGAGCCGGGCAGGGTGGAGGTGTCGGGGATCCCGATCTTCCTCGATCTCCTGGAAAACCCGCGTCCCTTCATCGTCTTTACCGGCCATACCGGCAATTTCGAGCTGCTGCCGGTCGCGGGTGCTGCCTTCGGCCTCTACGTCAGCGTCCTCTTCCGGCCGCCGAACAATCCTTACGTGGCCCAGAAGGTGTTCGACTTCCGCAGCGCCCGCATGGGCAAGCTCGTTCCGTCGCATGCCGGATCGTCGTTTGCGCTCGCCCGCCAGCTGGAAGCGGAGCAGGGGGTCGGCGTGCTTGTCGACCAGAAGTTCGGCCGTGGCCTGAAGACGCAATTCTTCGGTCTGCCGGTGAAGACCAATCCGCTGCTCGGCAAGCTGGTGCGCCAGTTCAACTGCGAGGTCTACCCGGCCCGCTGCATTCGCCTTCCCGGCAATCGCTATCGGCTGGAAATCGAACCGAAGGTCGAGCTGCCGCGCGATGCGAACGGCAACCTCGATATGGTCGGTACCGCACAGCTCTTGAACGACAAGGTTGAAAGCTGGGTGCGGGAATACCCGGAGCAGTGGCTTTGGTACCATGACCGGTGGGAAATCAAGCGCCAGATCATGTAGACGGGCACTCCCCTCACATCTTGTCATTGAAAAACAAGGTCTCTTCGTCATTGAACATGAAACGGCGTCATGTTACCGATTTCTGACAAAAGGGATCGTGAACGGTAAAGACGCTGGCATGCTCCGTTACATCGAAGAAATTCCCTCACGGAAATCGGCATGGGAGGTGTCGTGCTCGGGCTTTTTCAGGCGTTCTCGTTGCGATGTTCGCAGATTGACGAGGCCATAAGGCTTGGTGACGATGCGCGCGTAAGCAGCCTCGACGGCTCGATCGACGCGCTTATCGAGACAATTCTTGGCTACCGCGCTACCAATCTGTTCTACGCGCACATGCAGATGCAGTTTGTCGGCTGCCTGATCGATCAGTATGCCGAAGACAGCGAATCCGTGCGCGAGCATGTGAAGCTGCTCGCCTACATGATGGAGCAGTATCTCGGTTCGACCGTGCCGCGTTGGCAGATGCCGCCGCTGGAGCGCATGGACCGTGAGCGTGTATCCGCGCCTGCCGCCTATGTGCCCAACACCGACAACGGCAACTTCCTGAACTCGGCGATCCTCGAATCCTTGCCGGATCGGGTCGCGGTCGTGACCAAGGACTATCGCTACCTCTACGCCAATGCCGCGAGTGCCGCCTACGCCAAGCGCAAGCCATTTGAAATGGTCGGGCGGCATATCAAGGAGGTGCTCGGTGAAGCGCGCTTCGTGGACTGCGTGAAGGGTATGCTCGACTCTTGTTTCGCGGGTGGAACATGCGATGAAACCTATGAGCGACGCGAGGAAAACGTCGTTCAGAGAACGCGGTATCGCATGTCGCCGTTGCGCGATTCGTCCGGCTATATCATCGGTGCGCTTATCGTCTCGCAGGATGTCGGGTCGTCATCCTCGGCGGCCAACCTGGCCGCCTGATCAAGCCTTCGTCCACACGGCCAGTTCATATCCGTCGGGATCCATGAAATGAAAGCGGCTGCCGCCTGGGAAGTCGAAGATCGGCCGAACGATCTTGCCGCCCGTGCCTTCGACTGATTCCAATGCCGCCGGCAGGTCATCGGCGTAGAGGATGACGAGCGGGCCGCCGGGGCGTGGTGCCTCGAAGTTTGTAAAGCCGCCCTTCAGCCGTCCATCGTTGAACTCGCAGTAGCTGGGGCCGTAGTCGGTGAAGCGCCAGCCGAAGGCCTTGCCGTAGAACGCCTTTGAGCGTTCGATATCGGCGACGTTGAATTCGACATAATCGATGCGAAGCTCGGTTTTCATGGATGTCATCGGTGCTTCCTAGATTTCCATCAGCTTCTTCAGCGCCTCGAGATCGCGCGCGACATGCGCTGCGTCGGCCTCGAACTGCTCGTCGGTCATGTCAGGCAGCCGTAGCAATGTGAACATCACTTCGCAGCCGTCGCCGTTCGGGACGATCCTGAGCGCGTTATAGACGCGCAATCCGTTCGCGATCGTGACGGTGTGGTCGAGAACGCCGAATTCGTTGTGGGGGGCGAAGCTCACGCGAACCGTGCCGAGGACACCCTTGGCGATCCAGTCGTCCCCGCTTTTCTCCAGGCCGGATGCAAGGCCAGATGCCCAAAGCGGCATGTTCTCAGGCGCCCCGGCAAAGGCCCAGACGTCCCGCCAGTTCCGCTCGATGGACCGGTGAATGATTCTTGCAGGCATGGTTGCCACAGGCTTGCTCCTCCTTCATTTTCGCGGGCGGCTTAACGTCGCATATTGACCGCGCATCACTGCCGCTCGGGTGCCAACGGCACCGAAGCCGCCGACATCAGGGCCTCGTTGGCAATATGGTTCACTTCGCGCCGGACGCAATACGCGACCGATCCGGGGCGAATCGAACTTGCCGTATGAGCCAGAGAGTGCCACAACACCGGTCCAATTTGACTAACCGGAGAGTTATCGTGGAAAAGGCAGAAATCGGGCTGATCGGCCTTGCGGTCATGGGTTCCAACCTCGCTCTGAACATCGCGGAAAAGGGCAACAAGATTGCGGTGTTCAACC
>NZ_JAGHMF010000019.1 GCF_017741815.1 Rhizobium sp. 16-488-2b | reverse complement strand
ACGTAGTCGCTGGCCATCTGCTGGACGGCCGCGGCCAGGCTTGCCTGGGCGAGCGAGACCTGACGCTGGGCGTCGAGAACGTCGAGCAGCGAGGAGGCGCCGTCCTTGTAGCTGGCGGTCGACAGATCAAGCGTTTCCTGGGTCGTCTTGACCTGGGCACGCAGCGCGGCCACCGTCTGCGCATCGCGGCGAACCGCCGACAGCGCGTTTTCCACTTCCTCGACCGCTTCCAGAACCGTCTGCTTCCAGACAAGATACTGGGTCTTGGCGTCGGACTTGGCGATGTCGACACCGGCGCGCAGGCTGCCGCCGTCGAAGATCGGCAGGGTCAGCGTCGGGCCGAAGGACCAGGTGGTCAGGCTGCCGCCGCGGCCGCCGGCCGGATTGATGAAGGACGGGGCGATCGAGCCGGAGAGCGAGATCGTCGGATAGAGGCGCGACATGGCCACGCCGATATTGGCGGTGGCGGCGGCCAGATTGCGCTCGGCGACACGGATGTCGGGACGATTGCGGATCAGGTCGGCCGGAACGCCGGAGACGATGCCGGCACGGAACACCGGCTGCGAGCCGCCGCGCTGCAGTTCGGCCACCATCGAGCCGGCCGGCTTGCCGAGCAGGGTGGCGATGTGGTGGGCGGCGACGCGGAAGTTGGTTTCCAGACCCGGGATTTCAGCCTGGGTCGACTGCACCAGACCTTCGGCCTGCACGACGTCGAGACGCGATGCGGCACCGGCATCGAGCTGGAACTTGGTCAGCTCGTAGGTTTCCTGGCGCGATTTCAGGTTGGCCCTGGAGAGCGCGATGCGCTCCTGGTAGTAGCGGGCGTTGATGTAGGAGTTCACCAGATCCTGGAGATAGGTGAGCTTGGCAACGTCGGCGGTCGAGTAGGCGGCGTCAAGCGAGGCCTGGGCGCTTTCCTTCGAGCGGCGATACTGGCCGAAGAGGTCGAGCAGCCAGCCGACATTGGCGCTGGCGCCGGTCGTGTTGGTGGCACCGATCGAGGAGCGGCGTTCGCCCATGCTGCCGCTGAGCGTATGGTCGGCACCGACAGTCAGGCTCGGCAGGGCGCCGGCGCCAGCCACCGTGACATTGCCGGCGGCGGCATTGATGCGCTCCAGCGACTGCTGGATCGACAGGTTCTCACTGAGGCCCTCGGTGACCAGTCCGTTCAGGCGGGTGTCGCGATAGGCGGTCCACCACGCGACCGTCGAGACGTCGCC
>NZ_JAGHMF010000054.1 GCF_017741815.1 Rhizobium sp. 16-488-2b | reverse complement strand
CCCCCATGTGTGGACGGCCCGTGGAATGCAAGACTCTGTATCGATGGGATCGGTCAGGTTCAGTCATGTGTCCGGCCTTTTATCGTGGCATTGTAGCCACTGGCCCTGATGAAGTCCGCGGATGGAGAGCCAATCAATTTGTCGAGCTCAAGGCTCTGGGGGAACCTAGGCTTTGCTCCATCCCCGGTCCAACCGGTTCGCCATCATTACTCAGTCCTTCATTCCTCCGGTCGACGATTGCCGAGCCGGATTCCTTCAAACGGCTGCGTGCCGGTAAGTCTCCTCTCTTCTCAGAAGAGCCCACGCGACGCGGGCGGTCTTGTTGGCGATCGCTACCGACACCATGCGTGCCGGTTTGCGCTGCAAGAGCTTCGCGATCCACGGGAATGATGGAGCATCAATGCGCGCTCGTCGTATGACGGCAGTGGCGCCGACTACCAGCAATCGTCGGATTGTCCGATCGCCCTGCTTGCTGATCCGCCCTAGCCTCTCCTTTCCGCCACTACTATTTTGTCGCGGCGTTAAGCCAAGCCAAGCCGCGAACTGTCGCGCTGATTTGAATTCCTCGGCATTCCCAACCGAAGCCGCGATTGCGGCCGCCGTGAGAAAGCCGACGCCTGGGATGGTCATCAGCCTCCGAGCGGCAGCTTGGTCCCGGCACCACTGCATTATGGTGCGATCAAGCTCGGCGATCTTATTGCTCAGCTCTTCTAGCTGCATCTGAATGTGCTTGAAGGGTTGCCACGACGGTTCAGGAAGATGGTCTTTCGCGACGTGTAAGGCTTCGAGAGCAGCTTTCAGCCCGAACTTTCCTTGAGGCGTGATGATACCGAATTCGGCCAAATGGCCTCGGAGTGCGTTGATCAGAGCCGTTCTCTGCCGCACAAAAAGATCTCGGGTCTTGTGCTGCATAAGAAGAGCCTGACGCTCGCAATTTTTCACCGGTACGAAGCGCATGGTTGGACGGGTGACTGCCTCGCAAATCGCTTCGGCATCTGCTGCATCGTTTTTCCCGCGCTTCACATACGGCTTTACATATACCGGAGGCATAAGCTTCACATCGAAGCCCAAGGCACCGAGTTCCCTCGCCCAGTAATGTGAAGTCGAACAAGCTTCCATGCCGACGAGGCAGGGTGGCAACTGCTCGAAGAAATGCAGGAGCTGATTTCGGCGAAGCTGCCGCCGGACAATAACATTGCCGACGTCATCGATAGCATGAACTTGAAACACGTTCTTGGCCAGATCCAGGCCGACGACAGTGATCTTCTCGAAAGTCATGACACGGTTCCTTCTCTGAGTTGCGCAGAATGATCTTAGCATCTCGCGCGACGGGTTCGGAGGGCCGTCCACATCATCAATTT
>NZ_JAGHMF010000013.1 GCF_017741815.1 Rhizobium sp. 16-488-2b | reverse complement strand
TGGAAAAGGCAGAAATCGGGCTGATCGGCCTTGCGGTCATGGGTTCCAACCTCGCTCTGAACATCGCGGAAAAGGGCAACAAGATTGCGGTGTTCAACCGCACGCCCGACAAGACGGACGAGTTCTACGAGAGCGCCGGCGATCTGAAGAAGCAGATCATTCCGTGCAAGACGATCGAGGAATTCGTCGAGGCGATCCGCCCGCCGCGCCCGATCATCATCATGATCAAGGCCGGCGAGCCTGTTGACCAGCAGATGGAGCTGCTGCGTCCACATCTCTCCAAGGGCGACATCATGATCGATGCCGGCAACGCCAACTTCCGCGACACGATCGCCCGCTTCGACCGCCTCAAAGACACCGACCTGACCTTCATCGGCATGGGTGTTTCCGGTGGCGAGGAAGGTGCGCGTCACGGCCCGTCGATCATGGTCGGCGGCACGGAAGATAGCTGGAAGCGCGTCGAGCCGGTGCTGACCTCGATCGCCGCCAAGTACAAGGGTGACCCGTGCGTCGCCTGGCTCGGCAATGACGGCGCCGGTCACTTCGTCAAGACGATCCACAACGGCATCGAATATGCCGACATGCAGATGATCGCCGAAATCTACGGCGTTCTGCGCGACGGTCTCGGCAAGAGCGCCAAGGACATCTCCGGCATCTTCGGCGACTGGAACAAGGGCCGCCTGAACTCCTATCTGATCGAGATCTCCGAGAAGGTTCTGGCCGCGACCGATCCGATCTCCGGCGGTGCGATGGTCGACATGATCCTCGACAAGGCCGGCCAGAAGGGCACCGGCAAGTGGTCGGCGATCGAAGCGCAGAACATGGGCATTCCGGCAACGGCGATCGAAGCGGCCGTTGCCGCCCGCAGCCTGTCGTCGATGAAGACCGAGCGCGAAGCCGCCGAGAAGATCTTCGGCAAGCCGGAATACAACTTTCCGGTCGCCTACGGCCCCGAGCTGGTCAAGGATCTGGAACTGGCTCTGTTCGCCGCCAAGATCGGCGCTTACGCTCAGGGCTTCGCGGTGATGGCGGAAGCCTCGCGCGAGTTCAAGTGGTCGCTGCCGATGCCAACCATTGCCAAGATCTGGCGTGACGGCTGCATCATCCGCTCGCAGTTCCTCGACGAGATCACCTCGGCCTTCACCAAGGCGCCTGACGTCGCCAATCTGATCGTGACGCCGACCTTCGCGGACATGGTCAAGGAATCGCTGCCGGCGCTTCGCCGGGTCGTCGGTGCCGCCCTGCAGGCCGGCCTGCCGGTTCCGGCGCTCACTTCGGCGCTCACCTATTTCGACGCCTACCGCCAGGGTCGCGGCACCGCCAACCTGATCCAGGCACAGCGCGACTTCTTCGGCGCCCACGGCTTCGATCGTCTCGACGGCAAGGACTTCCACCACGGCCCATGGGGCAGCGGTGCGGCGACCTTCTAA
>NZ_JAGHMF010000053.1 GCF_017741815.1 Rhizobium sp. 16-488-2b | reverse complement strand
GATACTGTTGAAAAACTGAGCGTTGTCGGCACCAGGCTGTCGTGATTCAATCGTCTTACTGATTTGCGGAGGATTGAGTGATGATGGGATGTCAGGCGGCTCCGGCGCAGCTCTTTTATGATTTCTGCATTGATGATCACGTCCCGGCCGAGCACCTGTTGCGTGGTATAGACCGTCATCTCGAACTCGATAGCGTTCGCGAACAGTTGAAGCCTTTCTATAGCAGCACTGGCCGTCCCTCGGTCGATCCCGAACTGATGATGCGGATGCTGATTGTCGGTTACGCAATGGGCATTCGTTCGGAGCGGCGGCTGTGTGAAGAGGTTCATCTCAACCTCGCCTACCGCTGGTTCTGCCGTCTCGGACTGAACGGCAAAGTGCCTGATCACTCCAGCTTCTCGAAGAATCGCCACGGCAGGTTTCGGCAGAGCGATATCTTGCGACACATGTTCGAAACGGTGGTGGAGCGATGCCTCGCTCAAGGATTGGTGGGCGCGGAAGGATTTGCCGTCGATGCCAGCCTTATAGCAGCGGATGCCAACAAACAGCGTTCGGTACCAGGTGCTGAGTGGGAGGCAAAGGAAGACGCTGGCCGTTCGGTACAAGAGTATCTAGCTGTTCTCGATGATGCCGCTTTCGGTGCTGCGTCGCCAGTGACGCCAAAGTTCATCTCCCCGTCTGACCCTGCCGCCCAATGGACCGGTGCTCACAAAGGCCATGCCTTCTTCGCCTACGCCACCAACTATCTGATAGACACCGATCATGGTGTCATTGTCGATGTGGAGGCGACGCGTGCGATCCGCCAGGCAGAAGTCGGGGCATCCCGCACCATGCTCGAAAGGACCGAGAAGCGCTTCGGCTTGCGGCCGGACTATGTGGCTGCTGACAGCGCTTACGGTTCCGCCGACAACTTGGCATGGCTGGTCAAGGAGAAGAAGATCGCGCCGCACATTCCGGTCTTTGACAAGTCGAACCGGACGGATGGGACCTTCTCACGTTCGGACTTCACCTGGGAAGCCGAGAACGAGCGATACATCTGTCCGGCCGGGAACGAACTGAAGCAGTTCCACCGCACTTACGATACGCCAAGATCGGGGATCACGGCCGAAGGCACACGGATTTATCGTGCCAGCAAAAAGGACTGTGATGTGTGTGACCTGAAACAGCGTTGTTGCCCTAACACGCCTATGCGCAAGGTGCCGCGCGATCTCAATGAGGATGCGCGCGATGCTGCTAGAGCGATTGCGGCCACACCAGCATATGAACTGTCGCGTCACCGCCGGAAGAAAGTCGAGATGCTCTTCGCGCATCTCAAACGCATTCTGCGGATGGCGCGTCTTCGGCTTCGGGGACCGTGTGGTGCGCGAGACGAATTCCTGCTTGCAGCCACCGCACAAAATCTAAGGAGATTGGCCAAACTCAGGCCGCAAACGCCAACGCATGCCGTCATCACCGCATGAAAGCGGCATGAATTGAGACCCTGCGCCGAGACGCGGGGTAGAAACGCATTGGCACTCCGCCCGGAAGGACCGAAATGGGCGGATGAGCAGTCGATCAAGCGGGTTTTTCAACGAAATCGGC
>NZ_JAGHMF010000028.1 GCF_017741815.1 Rhizobium sp. 16-488-2b | reverse complement strand
TGTCAATGCCGGGTGAATTTTCCCCATTAGCGCCGAAGTAAAATTCCCCACTTATGCCGACGTGGACGACAGGGCGAATTGAGGATTTTTCGGCGGCCGGCCGCGTGGCTTTTGAGGTGGTGCGAATGCCGGGGGCGCTATCAGGGCTTTGGATCGCACGTGCTCCGGCATGAGTTCGGCGTGCTGCCGCAACCGGTAACTTGACCCTTCAATTTGCACGACGACGGCGTGATGAAGCAGTCTGTCGAGCAGGGCGGTGGCGACGACAGGTTCGCCAAAAACATCGCCCCATTCAGCGAAGCCTCGGTTTGACGTCAGGATCATCGCACCTCGTTCATATCGGGCGTTCACGAGTTGGAAGAACAGATTGCCGCCACCCTGGACGACCGGCAGATATCCTATCTCATCGACGATGAGCAGGCTTGGCCTGCAGAAGAAGCGAATGCGCTCCTGAAGTCGACCCTCTCGTTCTGAACGGGCCAGCGAACCTATGAGGTCGGCAAGGTTCGTGAAGTAGACGCTCTTTCCAGACTTTACGGCTTCGACGCCGAGCGCCGTGGCAAGATGACTCTTGCCGGTTCCAGGTGGACCGAGGAAATGCACGGCCTCGTGTCGATCGACGAAGCCAAGCTGCGCCAGGGTGAAGATACGATCGCGGTCGAGCGAAGGCTGGAAGGTGAAGTCGAAACCAGCGAGTGTCTTGATCGTCGCAAGCCGGCCCATTCGTAGCGCCGTCTTGATGCGGCTGTTCTCGCGCAGGGTCAACTCCTCGGAAAGCAGGATATCGATCGCTTCAAGGGCAGACAGCTCGCCGTGTTCGAGGCGTCGCACAACATGGTCGAGCGCCTCCAGTGCGCGCGGCATCTTCAGGCCGACCAGGTCATGGCGAATACGGTCGATCATGGTCGGTACGGCATCAAGTGTTGCGCTCATGGGCGGTTCTCCTTTGCCAAGACCTTGCCGACGGCGTCATAAAAGGCGAGAGACCGCTGCAGCACGGTGTCGCCGGCGGGTTTGACGACAACTGCTTCGCCTCGTGTTTGTGGCCAGTGTTGCATCGTGATTGCTCGTCGGTGATCAGGATGAATCCGGCGTTGTTTACGTCCTTCCAGGACAGGGTGAGCCGCGATCATTGTGCCGTTCTCGAAGATGCGGACCTCGTCGGCAAGCGAATGAACCTCTACGGTTCGACTGCGGGTCGCATCCGGAACGCTGTAGGTATTGCCGCCGACGCTGACCATGCCTTCCCGCGATACGCGGCGCTCCAGCTTTAGAACGGACTTGAACGGTGCCAGTGGTAGCGGCCGCAGATACGGCCGCTCCTCGGCGAAGGCCTCGTTGACGACACGCTGGGTCGTCGCGTGCTTCCTTGGATTGGCGACGGTGTCGAGCCAGTGCCGGAGCTGGGCGTTCATGTCGTCGAGATTGCGGAACGACCGAGCCAGGAAGAAGTCTTCGCGGATATACCGAAACGGCCGCTCAACCTTGCCTTTTGTCTTGGCTCGGTAGGCCTTGCACGCCTTAGGATGGAATCCATAATGGCGGGCCAGATCGATGAGAGCACGGTTATAGATGATGCCCTCCGTCTGACCTTCGCCGATAACGGCAGTCTTCATCCGATCGTAGAGCACCTCCCGCGGCGCACCACCAATCGCCTCGAAAGCGGCGATGTGGCACCGTAAGACGGTCGGCAGGTTCTGGTGCATGACGAAGCGAGCCCAGATGAGGCGACTGTGCCCCAACACCATCGAGAACAACCAGACGATCCTTGGTGTCATTGGCTCATCGGTGAAAACGACATGGAACTGGGCAAAATCGACTTGGGCCTGTTCGCCTGGCGGCGTCTCGAAGCGAACTTCGAAACCTGGATTCGCCGGAGGTCGCACGTCACGAAGAAAGTCTGTGACGGCGGTGTAACCGCCGGCATAACCTCGATCCCGGAGTTCTCGGAGCAACCGACTGCCAGTGAGACCGGGATAGGCCTTCACCCGCTCCCGCAGGTATGAAGCGAACGGATCGATAACCGTCGCGCGAGGCTTTCTCGGTCCATAAGCCGGAGCCTCAAGGCCTCGTTCAATGTATTTGCGCACCGTCTTGCGATCGATGCCTGTTTCTCTGGAAATAGCCGACACCGTCAGCCCCTGCTGATGCAGATCCAGGATCATGATCGTCTCCCTCAGCTTGATCACCAATGTCCCCCTTCCGACCATCGGAAGGAGTATCGGCGATGACGCGCCGCTGGTCTTCCGGGGCGCGCCCCGGAAGACCAGCGGCCGCAGCACCTGGGGAAGATTCAAACGGCACTAATGAGGAGTATTGCTCCGGTACTGACA
>NZ_JAGHMF010000008.1 GCF_017741815.1 Rhizobium sp. 16-488-2b | reverse complement strand
TCCCAAAGGGATTTACGCTGGCGCGGGGTGGAGCAGCCCGGTAGCTCGTCAGGCTCATAACCTGAAGGCCGCAGGTTCAAATCCTGCCCCCGCAACCAAATCCTTATCTCCCCAGAACCTCAACACTATCGCTGGCGGGAAGACTTCATCTTCCCTGGCGATGGTAGCTCCTCGTCCTGCGGACCATAACCTGAAGGCCGCAGGGTCTAAGCCTGACAACGCAACCAAAATCCCTTCCAAAAACACAATAAACATGAGACCTGTCGGCTCGCAGACTTATCCTGTAATAAAAATAGCGACACTGCCGCCCGAGTCCCTCATCGAGTTCGACCAACAGAAAATGGGAGAGGTAAGCTCGTCGGATCCGCTCCGGTTCGAAAGGTTGGTTAGTTCGGCGTGTCCAGAGGCTTTAACGTTCAGTCCGTGGCGAGCAACCGAGCCAATGTCTCCTCAAGCAACTCGGGAACAGCCGGCTTTCCGAGCCACATACCTTTGTCAAATGCGTGCCTTGCCTCATCGTCGACTTCGGCGCCGGAATAGACGACGAAGGGCACGTTTGCGTCGGACAGTGCTGCTACGACATCGATACAGAGACCGTCGTTCAATCTTGGATCGACAACCGCGACTTGGGGCTTGTTGGACGCCAGCCATATCAACGCCTCCGCTTGGGTGTCGAAAGAGGTTACTGAAGATGCGCCGTAGCCCCTGAGCATGTCTTCCATGTCGAGCGCAATGAAAGGCTCGTTTTCGAGGACGAGTACATCTCCAAGCTTCATCGCTGCGGCTCCCCTCCAATCACCACGTTGACCGAGATCTCCGTTCGGGCAATCGCACTTTACCGTGTCGCGAGCTGTTGCGCTGTTCTGTACGCTATCGGACGGTAACATCTGGTGGTCTCAAACGTTCTCCGCCTGAAATGGAGAATAATCTCATGACAGATACCACGGTGAAACGTCGGGCAACGTCAAATCTGGCTCAAAAGATCGAAGCGCGCGCCCGGACAGATAAAATTGCGCGCGAGACGATCGCTGAAGAATCTCGGCGCCGGAATGCCAAGACTGAACGGCTGCGGGTCGCGCGGATTCAGGCACAAGAACAAGAGAGGCAATTGTAATCGTGGGTGATCCGGATTGTCGTTCGATGCCCTGAGGATTTCAGCAACGGCGCCAGACCCTGAAGCCTTGGCGAATGTAAACGTGGGGAACAATCAGCGCAATTACCAGTTGATCACCGAGTTGCCAGTCTCTTCGGATAATGCCCATGACCTATGCCGTCCCTGCACCCGCGCTGCGGGCATTCAAATCTTCCTTCCGCTCAATCCCCCTACATTTCGCCGCTGCCTGTTTCATCGGCGCGCTTCTCACCGATATCGCCTATTGGCGAACGATGCAGATGATGTGGACCAACTTCTCCGCGTGGCTCCTGCTTGCCGGGGCTGTACTTGGTGCCGTCGGATTGCTGGCAGGGATGATCGATGCGGCGCGGGGTCTTCTTGCGCTGAGGACTGCGGCGGGTTGGCTCTATGTTGTCGGGAATCTCATCGTGTTTGGCCTCGCCATCTTCAACTCCTTCGTTCATAGCCGTGACGCCTGGACATCAGTGATGCCGCTCGGATTGGCTCTCTCTGTGGTGACTGTCTTGCTGGTGCTGATCGTTGCAGTGCTGGGCGCGCGCGTTCGACGCCTCGCTGCGGGAGGATGGTAAAATGAAGCTTCTGTCTCAGCGATATCGCATATTCACCGCCGGCCTGTTCGCAAGCGCCGGACTACTGGCGCTAGCCGGGTGCAGTGACAATGAGCCGGAGCCGACGGAGATCGGCCCTAACCCGAAACTTCCGGCCCAGGCCGAATATTTCGTGCCGCCGATGAACGTCGCGAAGGTGGTCGGCTGGAAAGATGGCGAGACACCGAAGGTGGCAGCAGGGCTAAAGGTCCAAGCTCTGGCCACCGGGCTTTCACATCCTCGTTCCGTCTACACGCTTCCAAACGGCGACATTCTGGCCGTCGAATCCACGGCGCCAAAGGGCGAGCCGATCACACGGCCCAAAGACCTGATCGTAGGCTGGGTGCAATCCCTGGCGACAGGAGGTGGCGGTGGCGGTGGCGGAGGCGAGGCCAGCAACCGTATTACGTTACTTCGCGACGCCGATGGAGATGGTGTGGCTGAGACGCGGGAGGTGTTTCTCGATCATCTGAGTTCGCCTTTCGGCGTGGCGCTGGTCGGAGGCGATCTCTATGTCGCCAACACTGACGCAATTATCCGTTACCCCTACCGCGAGGGCGATACCAAAATCAGCGACCCCGGCACGGTTCTCACCGAGCTGCCGGGCGGCCCGATCGACCATCACTGGACGAAGAGCCTCGTGGCTAGCGACGACGGTAACCTGCTTTATGTCGGCGTAGGCTCCAACAGCAACATCACGGAAAACGGCATCGAAGCGGAGAAGAACCGAGCCGCGATCTGGGAGGTCGACCGTCAATCGGGCCGTCACCGGATTTTTGCTGCCGGCCTGCGCAATCCTAACGGATTGAGCCTGGAGCCGCAGACGAAAGCGCTCTGGACCGTCGTGAATGAAAGAGACGAGCTCGGCCCGAACCTCGTGCCAGACTACATGACCTCGGTAAAGGATGGCGGCTTTTATGGCTGGCCATATAGCTATTACGGGCAGAATGTCGATCCGCGCGTGATGCCGCAGCGTCCGGATCTGGTCGCAAAGGCGATCGTCCCCGACTATGCGTTGAGCTCGCACGTCGCCCCGCTCGGCATGGCATTCTATACCGCCAACAATCTGCCCGAGACCTATCGAGGCGGCGCTTTCATTGGCGAGCACGGCAGTTGGAACAGGCATGCCTTCAACGGCTACAAGGTCGTATTCGTGCCATTCAAGGATGGAAAGCCTGATGGCTCGCCGCAGGATGTGGTGACCGGTTTCCTTAGCGATCAAAACCAGGCGCGAGGCCGACCCGTCGGCATTGGCGTTGATGGTAAGGGGGCGTTATTGGTCGCCGATGACGTCGGCAACACGATCTGGCGGGTGACCGCGCAGTGAACCGATACGATCGGCCGGTGAGAAGCCGGTGATTGCGCGGCGACGCATTGCGACAGAGGCCAGCAATTCGCTGACTGTTCTCGGCGTCTATTTCTGGCTGAGGCCGAAAATCGAACGGTCGTTGTTCGAGATCAGAAGACGGCCAGTTTGCGGGCGATCGGTTGTGTTTTTGGCCGGCCGCGCCTAAACATCGTTGAGATGTCAAAACGATCAGGCAGCGCCGACTTGCCGCTTCACGGCGGACGCGTTCCCCCATGGCTGGGCGAGCGCATGACCAAGCTTGGCGTTCTTATCGCGGAAGCGATTATCCACCACTATGGCCGCGATGAGTTCTTGCGCCGACTATCTCACCCGTTCTGGTTCCAGTCGTTTGGATCCGTCATGGGCATGGACTGGCACTCTTCCGGTATCACGACCAGTGTGCTGGGGTCGCTAAAACGCGGTTTGAAACCGCGGGCCAGGGAGCTTGGGCTCCATGTCTGCGGTGGCCGCGGCTCCCATTCGCGGAAAACGCCGGACGAACTTGTTGATGTCGGGCATCGCGTGGGTCTCGATGGCGCCGGGCTCGCCAATGTCAGCCGCCTCGTGGCGAAGGTTGATAGCGCTGCGGTTCAGGACGGATTTGATCTCTACCTGCATGGCTTCATCGTTGCCGACGACGGCAAGTGGGTTGTCGTGCAGCAGGGGATGAACGACGCGACCCGCCACGCGAGACGGTATCATTGGCTTTCCGAGGGGCTGGAAAGCTTCATCGATTCTCCGCACAGCGCGATCGAGGGGCGAACGCAGGGCGATATCATCAATCTCGCCGACAAGCGCGCGGAGCGTTCTCGCGGTGGACAACTGGATATCCTTGCTTCGCTCGGACCGGATAGAATTGTTCGGGAAGCGTCCGCGCTCGCCCGCAAAGTCGAGGCAGTACCTGCGCCGGAACCGACACAACTGTCGCTGCCACACCTGGTCATGCCCGCTCATCACGATGTCCGCGAGACGGATGTTAACATGAAGCGGCTGCATGGCAGCCTGGCGGCAGCGGCGGATCGCGGTCCCGTCGACTTCCAGGAGTTGCTGATGGTCCCAGGCGTGGGAGCGCGAACGGTCCGGGCGCTTGCGATGGTGGCGGAAGTGGTCCACGGCGCTCCCTGTCGTTTTTCAGATCCCGCGCGATTTTCGATCGCTCATGGCGGCAAGGACCGGCATCCGTTTCCGGTGCCGCTGAAGGTCTATGACGAAACTATCAGCGTCATGAGATCAGCCGTTGCGAAGGGGCGACTTGGGCGCGAGGAAGAACTTGCAGCCCTGCAACGCCTGGATATCCAGGCGCGGCAGCTTGAGCGTTATGTCACGGGGCCTGATCTCAAGGAGATCATCGCGGGCGAATTCCGAGATAGCGCGAGCTTCGGCGGCCGCAGCGTGTTCGGCTGGGAGGAATGACCGGTCGCATCTTGGCTGGTCATTCTCAAAGTGCTCTTGATGCTAGATCATGATCTCGCCGCCGGTCACTGGAATGACCGCGCCGGTCATGTAGCTCCCGAGCTCAGATGCCAGGAGCACATAGGCGCCCGCCAATTCCGCCGGCTGACCGGCGCGGCCGATCAGTGTTTGCTCGCCGAACTTGGTGGTCTTCTCCGGTGGCATCGTGGATGGAATCAGCGGCGTCCAGATTGGCCCCGGCGCCACGGCGTTGACCCGAATGCCTTTCTCGGCGACCATTTCCGCTAGTCCAGCGGTGAAATTTGAAATGGCGCCCTTGGTTGACGCGTAGGCAAGCAGGTGTGCCGACGGTTGTCGAGACTGGATTGATGTCGTGTTTATGATCGAACTGCCTGAGCGCATGTAAGGAATGGCGGCCTTCGACAAGAAGAATGGCGCGTAAATATTGGTCCGAAACGTCCGGTCCCATTCCTCGTCAGTGATGTCCCCGATATCGGCGTAGGTCCGCTGAAACGCGGCGTTGTTCACAAGGACGTCGATGGCGCCAAGTTCTCGCACAGTGTGCTGGACGAGATCCTTGCAGTGATCTTCCGACGTGATATCGCCTGGGACGACGACCGCCTGCCGGCCTGCGTCGCGGACCCACTTTGCCGTATCCTCGGCATCCTCTGTTTCGTCGAGGAAGGAAATCACGATATCGGCACCCTCACGGGCAAACGCTATCGCCACTGCCTTGCCGATGCCCGAATCCGCCCCCGTGATTAGGGCGACCTTTCCATCGAGCCTTCCGTTACCGCGGTAGGAACGCTCACCGTGGTCGGGAATGGGCTGCATCTGTGCCGTGCTGCCGGGTGGCTGTTGTCGCTGTTCGGGGTAGGGCGGTGCTGGTCTGCGGTCATCGCTCATGATTGCCTCCTGTCGCTGTTGGGAACCAAACCTCCGCGAGCGACAACAGTTCCTCATAACGACCATTTTCACGCCGGCGACTTTGGTCGTGATGGAACCTGTCTCCGAACTCTAAGTTTGCATTTGGAGATCGCGCTTGTGTCAACCGGACGCGACAGGGATGGTGAACGCAGCGGTTTTTCCGGTTTCTCGCTGCGGGCAACGAAACGCCAGGCGAGCATCCCACCTGTCCAAGCTGCGATTTCGCCTACGAGGTACCGGGCCGAGGGACGCAAGGAACAAAGCTGCGGTGGCGAAGTTAGGTTTCGTAGCAAAGGAGAATGCTAATGAATCATACAAATCACGTGCGTCTCAGCGCTGCCGAGTTGACGGCCGAAAATCTTCAAGGAGCGACCGTCTATGGCGCTGACGACCACAAGGTCGGCTCCGTGGATCACATCCACGGAACGAACTCGGTCGTTATCGATGTCGGCGGTTTTCTCGGGATCGGTGCGAAGCCGGTAGCCGTTCCGTTTTCGGACCTCGACTGGATGCGCGACGAAGATGGCGATGTCCACGCGGTGACAAGCTGGACGAAAGATCAGCTAAAGGCGATGCCCGAGCATCGCGATTGAGAAGGCTGGCCCGGTTCAATGCCGGGCCTTTTCATGGCCTATTTTTTGATCCCCGCGTGGCCTGCCTTGGTGCGATCCACATTCGCTACCGTCGTCGGTCACAAGCGAAGCTTAGCCTGCTAATGCCGGGCAAAGTTTGTACGGTAATGACAGAACCAGCGCGCGCTGGAACCTTCCGCGGGGAGCGATGTTTCTTTGCATCTGCAGGGAGGGAAACATGCCGATCACCAAGTGGGGAAATCCAGTTATCATCGTGAATGGGGTAAGCCGGGAGACTGTAGCAGGTCCCTTTGAAGCTATGATCCATCTGACGGATGGCTGGCCAGAGCGCACCAGCGCGTCATTTATCGAGGCTCGAAACGCGTGCCGTGCTGCAGTGGCAGGCCGCATCGACGGCGATGTCGCTCGCACCAAGTTTTTAGCTGCGGTGGAAGCGGCCAAGTTGCGTGTGCACTGACATTCATTTTCGTCGGGTACATTAGGAGCCGCTGCTTGGCGGGCTTCCAACTGAAAATGTTTCATCTGTGCGCTACCGTACAAAATTCGGCGGACGACTGCGGCTCGTTATACTCGTGGAGCATACGGGCGGCCAGCCATTCTTTAAATCGTCGTCAGCTCAAACCTGACGCGACTTGTGCTTGGCTGTCCTTGCCTTCCGCCGACTCCTTCATATTTCCCAAAGACAAACGCCCCTTGGCGACGAACTTCCAGGAACACACCTTGCCAGCAACTCTTTCTTCCGGAAACAAAGGCCTTGATATCATCCTGAAGGGTGGATTGCCGTCACGGCGCCTTTACCTTGTTGAAGGAGCGCCAGGTTCGGGGAAGACCACGCTGGCGCTTCAGTTTTTGCGAGAAGGCGTCCGTCAGGGTGAGCGAGCGCTCTATATCACGCTGTCGGAAACGGAGGAGGAATTGTCCGCCGTCGCGAACTCCCATGGGTGGGACATAAAGGAGTTCGACGTCTTTGAATTCAATTCGGCGTCGGACATTTTCGGCGAAGGACGCGAACAATCCATCCTGCATCCATGGGAGATGGAGCTGACCGAGACGATCCGGTTGATCCAGGATGAAGTCGAACGGGTCAAGCCGAAACGGGTGGTGTTCGACAGCCTCTCCGAAATGCGCCTGTTGGCACAAGACCCGCTGCGCTATCGCCGGCAGGTTCTTGCATTGAAGCAGTTTTTCTCGGGACGCGACACGACCGTGCTTCTGATTGACGACATGACCGGCAACGCGGAAGAGCGGGATGCTCACCTCCATAGTCTCTGTCATGGTGTCATCACCCTCGAACGTCTGACGTTGGATTTCGGCGCCGCCCGCCGCCGCATGCAGGTGCAGAAGCTGCGTGGCGTCGATTTCACCGCCGGATACCACGACTTCACCATTAAGAAAGGTGGGCTCGAAATCTATCCGCGCCTCATCGCCGCCGCCCATCACGCGGATTTTTCCGGAGAAGTGACGGCGAGCGGCGTGGTCGAGTTGGACCGTCTTTTGGGCGGTGGTCCGCGACGGGGAACCAGTACGCTTCTGACCGGGCCGGCCGGCTGCGGCAAGACCACGATCGCCCTGCAATATCTCTTCGCAGCCTGTGAGCGCGGCGAGCCTTGTATTGTTTATGAATTCGACGAACGGATCGGAACGCTGCTTGCCCGTGCCAAGGCATTCAGCCTCGACCTTCAGCCCCATATGGATAGCGGTCTGCTCGTTGTCGAGCAGGTCGACCCGGCGGAGATTTCTCCCGGCGAGTTTGCGACCCGCGTTCGCAGTGAAGTGGAGGCGAGGGGCGCGCGGGTGGTGGTGATCGACAGCCTGAACGGCTACATGGCCGCCATGCCGCAGGAGCAGCACCTGATCTTGCAGATGCACGAACTGCTGTCCTATCTCAGCCAGAAAGGCGTCGTGACTTTCCTGATCAACCCGCAGAACGGTCTCGTTGGAAGCATGTCGACCAACCTGAATGTGTCCTACATTGCGGATACCGTGGTGTTGCTTCGCTTCTTTGAGGCGGAAGGGCGTGTCAGAAAAGCAATATCCGTGTTGAAGAACCGCAGCGGAATGCATGAGGACACCATTCGCGAACTGCGCATTGATAGTGGCGGCATCAGGGTTGGCGAGCCGCTTGCGCAGTTCAGGGGAATTCTGACGGGGACACCCGAATACATGGGCGCGCGAGCCCCGCTGATGGAAGATCGCGAACGTGATGGCTGAGCGACTGCGAGAAGGTCGCCGAATTCTCGTCAGTGCTCCGTTTGGGCGCGATGCCGATAGCGTCGCGACGCTTTTACGACAGGAAGACTACGACGTCGTCGTCTGTCGCGATATCGCCGAGGTGGCCAACGCGATCGACGAGAGTATTGGCGCAATCCTCCTCACGGAAGAAGCCCTCGTCAAGGATGTCGATAAGCTCAGGTCGGCGCTGGACGCTCAGCCTTCGTGGTCAGATGTTCCTTTCGTGCTTCTGGCAGCGCCTCGCACCAGCCGAACGCCGAACGGGCGTCTGTCGCAGTTGGCGCTGTTTGATCTCGCAAGCAATAGCGTGGTTCTGGAACGGCCGCTTGGAAGGGCCTCGCTTTTCAGTGCCGTGGCATCTGCAATGCGATTGCGCTCCAAGCAGTTTCAGATGCGTGACCGCCTGGCGGAACTGGACGAGAGCGAAACCCGGCTACGCCTTGCCACCAGTGCCGCTGGTGTCGGCACTTGGGATTTCGACCTCATCACCGGTGAGCTGAGATGGGACAAGCGCTGCCGGGCGATGTTCGGAATTCTCTCCGATCGACAGGTTTCCTACGAAGCGGGCTTTTTGGCCGGACTACACCCCGACGACCGCGAGAGGTCAGACCAAGCCGTCAAGGATGCGCTGCGGCCCGGCGGTTCAGGAGAATATGAGATCGACTACCGGACGATCGGCATAGAAGACGGTGTCGAACGCTGGATCGCGGCGAAAGGCGGTACAATTTTCGTTGACGGCAAGGCCGTTCGGTTCGTCGGCACGGCCATCGACATCAGTGAACGCAAGCGGACGCAGGAGGCGCTAACTAGGTCGGAGGCTGCATTGCGTCTCGAGCGTGAGGCGCTCGATGATCTCAACCGAAATCTCGAGGCGCGTGTCGCGCAGCGCACCGCGGAACTCGAGGAGGAGATGGGGGCGCGCAGCCGGGCCGAGGAAGCGCTTCGCCAGGCGCAGAAGATGGAAGCGATTGGCCAGTTGACTGGCGGGATCGCTCACGATTTCAACAATATGCTGACCGGTATTATCGGCGGTATCAATCTCGCCAAGCGCCGCATCGCTTCCGGTCGCGTCGAGGAGGTTGGGCGCTTCATGGATGCCGCCACGGAGTCGGCGCACAGGGCCGCTGCGCTCATTGCCAGACTTCTTGCCTTCTCGCGCCGGCAGACTCTCGACGCAACGTCGCTTGACGTGGCAGCTCAGCTCCTCGCTACGAAGGAACTCCTGGAACGAACCCTTCCTGAAACCATCGCAATAGAGCTGAAAGTCACGGCTGACGTGGGATATGCCATGGCGGACGCCAATCAGCTTGAAAGCGCTCTGCTGAACCTTGCGGTCAACGCGCGCGACGCCATGCCTGATGGCGGGCGTCTTACGATCACCGCGGAGCAATGCCGGGTCGCGGCATCGGAAGCCGGTGGGCTTGACGCGGGGAACTACGTGATGATCGCCGTAGACGATACCGGCGTGGGGATGCCCCCGGAAATTCTGGAGAAGGTCTTCGATCCTTTTTTCACGACAAAGCCGATCGGGCAGGGCACCGGTTTGGGCTTGTCAATGATTTACGGCTTCGCGCAGCAGTCGGGCGGTCAGGTCCGCATTGACAGTTCCCCCGGACGAGGCACGTCGATCAAGCTTTATCTGCCGGCTGCATTGGGCGCTGAGACGCAAGAAGAGCAAGGCGATGCCGAAAGCCCTTCGGAGGGCAGCGGCCAGACCGTGCTCGTCGTCGAAGACGACGACGCTGTTCGTCTGTTGATATGCGAGGTACTCACCGACCTGTCATATCGTGTTCTTGAGGCCGAGGACGCCGATGCCGCGCTTCGCACACTGACTGCGACGGGGAAAATCGATCTTATGGTTTCGGATGTTGGCCTGCCAGGCATGAACGGCAGGCAGCTTGCCGACGTTGCGCGTCAGCATAGGCCGGATCTGCCGGTTCTCTTCGTCACCGGATATGCGGAAAACGCTGCCACCAAGGCAAGCTTCCTGGGAGCCAACATGGCTATGATCGGTAAGCCCTTCGCTGTTGAAGCGCTTGCATCGAAGATCAGTGAGATGGTGAACCCTGCCCAAGGGGTCGAGCAAGCGTAGCTGCTTAGGGCACATAATCAGAGACCACAGGGCCCGCTTCTGCAGGCCCTGGTAGCCGTGTTGCCAGCCGGGCGACCGAACGCCTCATCTACTTGCAGGTATTTGCCGGGTCGGTGCCGGTTGCATTGTTGGTGGTCGATGGATTGGTCGTTCCGCCAGCACTGCGTCTTGCGCAGTCATTGGCGTCGCCCCCGGATGCGCCGGAATTCTGGCCATTCATGTTGGTGTCGTTGTTCATTCCATTGCCAGTGTTCTGACCGCTGCCGCCGTTGCCGCTATTCGAGCCGGCACCGTTCGTGCCGCCTGTTACGCCGGTGCCGGTGCCGCTTGAGGCGCCAGAGCCTCCAGAGCCGGTACCGCCACTTCCCGATCCTCCGGATGACTGGGCCATGGCGGATGTCGCCAAGCCAATCGACAGAAATGAGACCGCGAGAATTTTCGTGAGCATCGGGATTTCCTCCATTTGATTGCTTACCCGAACCCAACTTGGAGAAGAGGTAGTAGTTCCCGCGAGAGGGACAAAGTCTGTCTAAGCGCGAGGTACCCACGCTACCCCGCAATGCATCTGATGCAGAAATGTCTGCCAGCGTACCCAAGAACATCAAGAACGGCAGGATGTTATACAGCCGACATATTTCAGCGTGTGAGGAATGTTCGCATGCCTCATCCGGTATCATCGAAGTCTCATGTTCGCCTCTGACCAATCAACCATGCACAACCGGCTGTTGGCTCGCCTGCCTAACGCAGAATTTCAAGCTATCCTTGGCAGTCTGGAAATGATCGACCTTCGACAGGGTCACGTCATCGTCAACGCGAACGGGCCCATCGACTACGTCTATTTTTTGTGTAGCGGTATCGGTTCAGTCATCACCGTGTCTTCGGATGGAAATCAGGCGGAGGCGGGGATGTTCGGGCGAGAAGGATTTTCTCCTACATCAGCGGGCGTCGGCGGGACTGTGAGTGTCCACGAGGTGCTGATGCAGGTCGCCGGTTGGGGCTACAGGATGACGTTGGACGCAACGCTCGAAGCAATCGCGTCCTATCCCAACTTCGCAAACCTCCTTGCGAGGTTCATCCAGACGTTTGCATCGCAGATCTCCTACACGGTGCTGTCGAACGTCAACTACCAGATCGACATACGGCTTGCCCGATGGCTTCTCATGTCACATGACCGCGTCGATGGTGACGAGATAGCGCTAACCCATGACTTCATTTCCCTGATGCTCGGTGTCAGGCGCCCGAGTGTCACGACTGCTCTGCACGTTCTTGAGGGAGAGAAATTCATCCGCTCCGAACGAGGTCTCATCACCATTCGCGACAGACGTGGGTTGGAGGAGTTTGCCGGCGATTCCTATGGCAGGCCCGAGGAAGAGTATCGGCGCCTCATTGGAAAATTCTAGCGCGGCAGATCGGACGGGCATGCAGCCGACGTTGGCTGACGTCCTATGCCGTTCTGTACGCTGGCAGACGATCGATTGCCTTCCGTTCATCGCCCTATATTCTTGGCCGCATGCAAAAAGCAGAGAGCCCACAGCTTCGCCGGCGCGAGTCCATCAGTGCTGAGGAGCGGCAGAGACGACGTGAAGCAACCTCGGAGAACGCACTGGCTGCAATCAAGGCCGAGGCGGAAGCGCGGCGCCTGAAGACAGAGCGCCTTCGAGCTGCGCGCGAGGCCGCTCCGCCTCCAAACGACGACGATGCCGTTGATCAGGTATGACGTTACGGTCGGTCACCTGAGGACTTAGTCAAATTTGATGACGTCTCGGAATGGAACTGTACTGAGAACGTTTCCCTTTTCGTCGGTAATCTCAAATCGCATCCCATCTATACGCTGATCATACAAAATAAGTTCGGCGACCATTTCGCGCGCGGATTTCGTTGCTTCTCGCCTCGCTGCTTCGAGCGATGGAAGGTCAATCCCTTCGTCGTCGGCATCGAAACTCTCGTCTGAACGGACATTGAAATAGAAAAGCATTTTGTCCTCCATAAGCGGACGAAACGAAGGCTGGCGGTCAGCGGTTCCATGGAAAGTAAACGGCATCAGCCGCTTATGGGACTCTCTAAAGCTCATTCTTCGTACCGGCGCCGAGCAAGCGCTCGAACTCGCGTTCAGGCAGCCCATAACAACCGGCCGCAAATCGCTCCAGACCCCTGCGGTTAATGACGATGATCGTTCCGCGGTTCGAACGAATAAGTTTGTGGCCTTCGAGAATGTGAAGCGCTGTCGTCACACTCGGTCGACGGATGCCGAGGAGAAAGGCGATGTATTCGTGCGTGATCTCAAGGACGTCTGCTTTCACCCGGTCGTGGCACATGAGTATCCAGCGAGCCAACCGCTTCTCGACACGAAATTTGGCGTTGGCGAGCGCGGTGTAAGAGACCTGCACGGCGAAAACGTGCATGAACTTGATGAACGGGATTTGAAGCGTGGCGCTTTGTTCAGTCGCCTCGCGCATCCTGTCCACGGCGATACGATATCCGCGGCCAGCAACCTGCATTTCTATGAGGTATGGCACCACCCTGTCGCCAATGACCGTTGATGTCGGCACAAACCCTTCGCTGCCAAACATACCGGCCTCCGCCTTCTTCCCGTCGGGGAGCACGCTCATTACGGCGCCGATACCACTATTGGGAAAGTAGACGTACTCAAGCAAGGTGTCAGGGCGAGCGATTGGAAATCGGGAAGGCATTTCAACTTCTTCCAGATATGGTGCCAGAAGCTTAAAATCCTGGTCGCTCAAGGATCGCAGAATCCGGTTTGACATCTGTGCTTTTTGCATTCGTTCGATCAACTCCGCCTGTCGATGCGCGTCACGGCTCTGACGCACCGCACTATCAAATTGTCAGGACAATTCGGACGACAAGGTCGAAGGGAGGAAAATGCTCGCTAGTGTCACGCGTGAAGGTCGACGGTTACTCGCTTTTATTGAGCTACACTCGGGACACACCGTGTTTCCACAAAACGCCAAAGTGCGGCGCCTATGATCGCCGGCAGGGACCAGCAGACACTGCATCAGTTTCAACCACTGCCCGGCGAGACGCTGGCCTCGTCCTTTTCGGGCAACGAACCTGTCCCTGGGGTCTTCGTCTCGTCGGTGAGATGATCTTGTGCATGCGGACCGGCGGCCGGGTGATCCTGAGGTTTTGCAGGCTTTCTGTCCGTTTCCTCGATCTCGCGTTGCGCCTTCTTGTCCTTGTCCATGACGCACTCCCTCGATCAAACCCGAGGAATGGGCTGGTCCAACCGGAGCCCGCCCATTTCACGCTCTTCGGGAGACTTCTCACCCTCAGCGACGTCGCGTTGATGGCCCGTAGGCAAAACGTCGTCGCGAATGTCGTCGGGCAGTTCCTGATCCAGTTCGTAGGCGCGAACGCGGGGCGAGGTTTCATGGGTGCTGCGCGCGTAGGTGCCTACGCCTGCTGCTTGCGTGGCTGCCTCTGCCTCATTGAGACCTGGCTCGCCGGTAAAGCTCGGGGCCGCCGTGACTTGGCTCGCTGTCCAGCCGTCTTCTCTCCATAGGTCGGCGCGCTCGTCCATGTCGATGGCGCCATGCTCGTCCAGAATGTCATGGGCGGTTTCGTATGTCGCATCGTCGACCGAGGCCGATACCAGGAAGCCACCCCGGCGAAGGCCTTCCGCATACATGGAGCGGTCCTCGTCAGGAAAGAACCAGTCCTTCAGCGCATCGAAGAAACCGCCGCGATCGTCTGCCGCGACATTGGCTTTCTCGGCATCAGCTTCGTAGCCGGCCATGAGGCGGGCATTTGCGACGCCCGCATCGTTGAGACGCTCGACAGCACTTTCTGCGTCGGATCGGGTGCCAAAGAATGCGGTGAGGGTGCTTTTCGCGATGCCGTGCGAGGCGTCGCTCGTGTTTTCGTTGTAAAGGTTGGCCATGGTTTCCTCCATCCATTGATATTCGGGCAACTCGCATGGGGCACCAATGTTCCGTGTGTTGCTGGAAGTTGACTCAGTTTGGCTCTGGGGAGCGCGGCTTCCGGGGGGAGTCTACCCGCGCGGTATGTCGACCTGGCCATTCTGCTCGCCATCCCAATAATATACGGACGACGCCGACACCTTTATCAGGACGAGGCCGGGCGTTTGGGTGCCATCAGGGAACCAGCGGCCGAGACCGGAAACCCAATGCGCTTCGAAGACCTCCTTATCCCTGACGATCGACGCCATTCCTTGGATCGCGATGAAGATGCCCGGCTTGCCCAGAAGGCTCGGAGGCTCCGTGAAGGTAAGAGAGACATCATCGATGCCGTTGATCTCGCTGATCTTGCGAGTGTCCTCATAAGAGAAGAACCAGGAAACGCCGTCGTACTCCACGTCGCCATTGTTGCTCATCGGGCGGCTGGAAATTTTACCCGACCCGCTCTGGGTCGATAGCATGCAGAAGTCGATCTTCCTGATCTTGGATGCGAGGTCTTCGAAAGTCATCGTGGACATGGCTGATCTCCCGTTTTCGTGTGCGGGATATCGTCCACGAGACCCGATTGTTCCGATACGCAGCAAACCTTTTGCGCAGACCGACGTTGTGTCTGTGGGCAACGAGGAGATCAGCAATGACCCAATTTGAAAACAGACAGAGCGAAAAGGTGACCGAAACCGCAACCGAGGCCAGACAGGGCAGCTATGGCAGGCCGGTCTTGATGGTGCTGGTCTGCAGTCTCGTCCTTGCGCTGCTTGCATGGGGTGGCGTTGAAATGTGGGGTGAGCGTCAGGACACCGACACCAACCCGACGGCGTCAACCAAGCAGGATCCGATCAATTCTCAGCCATCGGGACCCGGCGCCTTCGACAACAACGCGGCTGATGGTAGTGGCCGCCCCCCGCAGGCGACTGATCGCAGCCCCAACCCCTAGGGTTATGGAGGCACACCAACGCAGGTAACGATGCCAAAAAGCTTTGCAGTAGCTTTGCCCGCGCCAGCACATCGCCACGGCGAAGAGCGTGCGCGCGGGCTCTGCGGTCAACGTTTTGGGAGAGCATCCTCTTCATATTGCTGCGTCCCAGGAAGAGGCGGCAACCAATTCTCTCGCCGTTTCGTCCACACTTCCATTTCGGGAGTCAGTCCGCTTGGGGCGTTGTCCAGCGATCCAAAACGAATCTCGACGTCATCATCGTTTAGGCAAAATAGGCGTCCTCCGCAGCGCGGGCAAAAGCTCCGACCTGCGAATGTCGATATCTCACCGGAATAGGTGAACGCATCGCGACGCCAATGGGCGAAGGAGGTGAATGAAGATCCGCTTTCTTTCCGGCAGTCCGCGCAATGACAAATTCCTATACGAAAGGGTTCGCCATCAGCCTGGTACCGTACCGCGCCACAGAGGCAGCCTCCCAAAAAAGTCATGCCTGTAACCTCCTTGACTTTGCCTGCACCCCGATTGGCTATGCAACCAACTCTCCGCACTCGTCAGCGATGCGCTGGCGTGCGCGGTTGACGCGGCTTTTGACGGTCCCCGCCGCGCAATGAAAGTGCTCGGCAGCCTGTTCATAGGTGCCTCCATCGATGAAGACGAACTCGAAAGCGGACCTGAATGGCTCCTTGAGGCCACCGCACGCGCGTTCCAGTTCATGGCCGCGTAGTCGCCACTCTTGATCGGCAGCAACGCTGCCGGCGTCTGAGACGCACTCTTCCAATCCGACCATCTCACGCTTGCTGACGCGAAAACGCGTGCAGAACAGATTTCGCATGATTGTAAAAAGCCAGGATTTGAGGTTGGAACCGGGCCGAAATTTGTCGATGTTGCCGAGCGCTCTGGTCAGCGTTTCCTGAACGAGATCGTCTACATCGCTCTGGCTGCGGTGAAATGTTCTGGCAAAAGAATTCAGGGCAGGGATGAGGTCGACGACATCCTCTTCAAAGGAATTCGTCGTTTGTCGAGAAATCATAGCGCGTCCTCCAATGGATGAGGAAGCGTGCCAATGCAGCTTTGTTCCGTTCTTCCGACGCTCTGTACGGTTTCGACATGGCACGGGGGCATTGGCGGGGAGGACGTCTCTTCCGTCCATAGACTAAGTGTGCGGAACCGTACGCTCAAGCCTGTCGCAATTGCAAAGGCCGAGGGGCGCTACATTTCATCCCGATGAACGCGCAAGAAAACAAGACCGCGTTAATCGTCGAGGACGAACTGTTCATCGTGCTTGAGCTTGAGGAGACGCTGCAGGAGCTTGGATATGACGAGGTCGTCGCTTTTTCCGAGGTCGGTCCCACAATGTCTTGGCTTCGGTGCGTGATACCCGACATTGCAATCATTGATTACCATCTGAAGGGTGAGATCGCAGATGACCTCATCCAGGCTCTTGCGGGTTCAAATATCCCGACAGTCATCTACTCCGGCCGCTCGCTGGATCTCGACGCGGACAGCGACGTGCTCAAGGCGTGTGAGTGGCTTACAAAGCCGGCCGACGAAAGAATGCTTGCGACTGCGATCTCGCGAGCATGTGGTCTCGCAGAACCAGCGACCGTTCGCTAGTTTGGAATTGCATTCGCCGCCTCACGAATACGCGGGAACTTTGGCGGCCGTCATCGGTTGAACTTAGTCGAAAAGTTTGCGGAGGAGACGGCATGTCGTTCATGACGATCGATCGCTTGAAGGTGACCAATCATCTTCTCAAGCGCCTTCCAGAAGCGGCCTCCGGAACGTTACAGCCCCATATGGAGCGTATGAATCTGCCCGTGCGCCATTCCCTGATCGCGCCCAACCGCCGAACCGAATTCGTGTATTTCGTCGAATCCGGCATCGCATCTGTGGTGGCCAACAGCGAAAGCGGTCAGAGCGTCGAGGTCGGGCATCTCGGGCGTGAGGCGATGGCTGGCGGGCATGTGATACTCAAGGCTGACCGCACACCAACCAGCACCTACATGCAGGTCGGTGGCGAAGGAATCCGAATTCCCGTCTCGGCTTTCAACAAGGCTCTCGCGGTCAACGACGACGCCCGCGATCTTTTTCTGCGGTTCATGCAGTATCTGTCGATCCAGGTCGCTCAATCGGCTCTCGCAAACGCCCGCTATGACGTGCCGGCGCGCTTAGCGCGCTGGCTGCTGATGTCTCATGACCGGGTCGATTCCGACGATCTTCCGCTGACGCACGAATTCCTGGCACTGATGCTCGGCGTCAGGCGCTCGGGCGTAACAGACCAGTTGCACATCGCCGAAGGCATTCACGCGATCAAGGCCACGCGCGGCAATATCCGCATCCTCGACCGACAAAAGCTTATGCAGATTGCCGGCGACTGTTACGGGTTGCCGGAGCGCGAATATGCGCGCCTCGTCGCCGTCGACGAGCCAGTCATGTAGCAGCCAGATCGGACGACGCTGATGCCTATCTACTATTTTCATGTCGTCGGCCATGGAAGCCGGATCGAAGATCTGGAGGGTACGGACTGCGCCGATTTGTCGGCTGCGAAAGAGGAAGCGGTTGCCTGTGCGCGAGATCTGATGGCGCATGCCATCCGCCAGGGACGGGATATCTCGTCGCGATCAATCGAAGTGCGCGATGCCCGCGGTGGCGTCGTACTGACGCTGCCTTTTCGTCAGGCGATCAGCGAGGCCGAATAGTTCCATTCAACGGCTTGCGAAACAGGTCCTCATAGATTGCTTCCGGCGTACCGTAACTGCCGGCGGCGATGGTCTCCAGCTTCCGCCGGTCGAGAATGCGGACATTCCCACGGGTCGCCCTTATCGCATGTATGCCCTCGAGGATGTGCAGTTCGTTGGTGATGCCGGACCGTCGCACGCCGAGCATAAGCGCCAAGAACTCATGGGTGAGCGGGAGATCATCGCGCAACAGCCGATCTTGCACCATAAGCAGCCAGCGCGACAGCCTTTCGTTAATGCTGTAACGGGCGTTCGCCAAGGCGGAGTTGGCGAGTTGCAGTGCGGCATAGTGGTTGTACCGCAGCAGCAGTTCGAGCAGCAGCGCGTCGGCGTCGGTAGCCTGCCGCAGACAGTCTATAGGCAGAGCATAACCATGCCCTGCCACCTGCATGAAGGTCCGGTTCGGCGTTGTGTCGGCGCCAAGTACGATATGGGCGGCGGACATGCCCTCGAAGCCTATATGTCCAACCTCGACGCTTTCACCGTCGGCACTCATCGCGATCATCGAGGCGAGGCCGCTTTCGATGAAATAAGCATGGAAGGGCCGCTCGTTGGTCTGCACCAGTACCTTTCGCGACGGCAGTTCGACTGGTTGCAGATGGGGGATCAGGGCGGACAGACTGTTTTCAGGAAGGGCGCGTAAGATCCTGTTCCTGATGTCCGTCATTTCAAAGCCTGCCATTGCCATCCCCGAGTCGCCGATCTATCGGCCCCGGCGCTGACAATAGGCGGGAAAGGCTTGGCTATTCCATAGGGCGACCGCGTCTGTGCGGTTTCGACAATTGAGCGCCTGTGAGAGCTAAGCCTTTGCTTCTACGGAATTTGCGCTGTCATGTAATTGGCTGGGAACGGCTTTGGCGCTGGTTGTCGGGCTGGGCTCAGAGCGCATCGAGCGGATAGGTTATGCCTGCATAGTGAACAGGGTTTCCGGATCTGTCGCGGAAGCATCGGCCGAGCGCGACGACGTGTCGTGTTTCGCCAAAACCATCCTCCACTCGATACTCCTCAAAGTATGGCATGCCACCAATGACGGCGTCCGACATCGACTTGGCGACACGGCCTCGGTCGTCGGGATGAATACGGTCGACATAGCGGTCAACGGGCAGCCCGACCAGTGTCTCATCGGCATCGAGACCAAAGAGGTCGGCCAACGCAGTATCTGCGTAAAGAACATTCCTTTCCAGGCACCACGTCCAGATGCCGGGTTCATCCGTCAATTCAGTAGAATTCATCGTGTTATGCGCCTTTCAAGTTCGTTACCCCGGTAAGCGGCCACTCAACCCAAGGGTGGTTCAGCGAATAACTGGTGCGAGTCGCTGCGGTTTGCCAGCGATGGTCATGGAACGTACATTCTCGATCGCGAATTTAGCGAGTTGCGAATGGCGCTATGGCAAGGCACTAGCGTCAGGCAAGCACGTTCGCTTCGATCGCCGCGGCGATGACTGCCTCTTTGGCTGCCTCGCAGGGCATGCCGGAGGCTCGAGCTTGGAGGCATCGGCGCCGTGCTGTATCGAGCACAAGCGAATCCGTCAGTGGCCAGCGGTGGCGGAAGTAATGCAATGCCTCGTCTGGACCGTGGATGAGTTCGGAGTGGCCGTTGCCGATCCGCACGGAGATAGGCGCTGCCCAGTGAGTTTCCACGGGCTTGGCATTGATCGTCATGTTGCACGTCCAATCCGGGACGCCATCGTCCCTCACGGCGTTCGTCGCCTCCACACCGAACAACGACCGCGCGGCGGTGTTCCCCGGTTGAGATGGCCTTCTCGATTGTTGGCTCGGTGGGGCTGTCGGTCAGTTGATGGTCGAGCGATTTTCAAACCCGATGACCGAAAATTGCGACCTCAATCCATCGACGATCGCGGTCGCATCGCGACCTGAACGGCCGGACGTCCACCGGATTTCGAACATCAGTGCGTCGCTGTCATCAATCTCCTGCAGCGTGGTGAAGCAGGCGGTAGAATCTGGGGGCAATGCCGCTCGGATGTCCGGGATGGGAGCGCCCTTCGGGACCTTGATTGTCACTGAGCTCTTCTCTTCGCACGACATCCATCGCTGAATGTGTCTCAGCGGCGCGAGAACGAGAAGGGTGAGGGCCGTGGCGGCTGAACCGATGACGATCTGCCCGCCTCCGAAGCAGAGCCCGATCGCTGTTATCACCCAGAGCGTTGCCGCGGTCGTCACCCCGGTCGCGATGTCGCCGCGACGCAGAATTGCGCCGCCGCCGATGAAGCCGACACCCGTCAATATTCCGAGCGGAAAGCGCAGGATATCCATCGAGCCGTTGGCACTTTGGCTCGTGGCCAACAGCATGTTGGCCTGGATCATCGAGATGCAGGCCGCGAGCCCGACAAGGGTGGTTGTGCGCAGCCCGGCCGCGTGACCACCTTGTTCCCTGTTTGCGCCAATCAAGATGCCGGCCACCAGTGTCGCCCCGATACGCAGAGCGATCTCCGGCCAGTCGGGCGTGGTCGGCATCAGGTCAAGCACGGCGCGATCCTATTTTTCAGCGCGGCTGAGAAGAATACGCATCTCCTCGAAGCGGCGCTTGCGATCACCGTCGTCGACGGTCGGCGAATAACAGGTGCTGGATACGCAGAAGCGCGCTAGGTTGTGCGGCTTGTCCGCCTTATCGAATTCGCATTCGAAAATATCGGTCATCTCGGCCGGCGCCGTACCCTGGCGCGTCGAGTAGGACATGCGGACACCCGGTGGCTTCAACTCGGGAAAGGACTGGACTGTGCCGATGGCGAGCTGATCGGACATGAAGAAGCTCTTGGCAACGGATTTGCAGGTATCCTCGAGCTCGCTTGATTGCGCCATCGCTCCCGCGGGCATCGCGAACACGGCAAATGCAAAGAATATGATCGGCTTACGCACTGGTACTTCCTCCACTGTCTCTGCCGATGGAGGTAGAGCAGCGAGGCCAAAAGCAAATGGCGGTCCGTGCGATAGCCAAGAGGCACCAGACTGTCCATCTGCTAGGTGCCGTGTGAAGTATGCTTTCCGGGCAGGTCGAAGGCTACTCGTATCTATCGCGGAGCCCTGTGGTCCGATGGGCTTTGGCGGTGCAATGATTCGACCGCCTACGTCGTCATCGCATTGAGCTTGAAACGCCGCCCTGTCTCTGCAGGTCTTCCCGCGTATCGACATCGATGACCGCCGCTTCCCCAATCTCGACTTCCAATATGTCGAGGTCAGAGGTGTCAATCAGCGCCTTGGCACCGCGATCCCCCTGCAACGTCAAAGCTTGCGGATAGAGCGCCTTTGGTAGGATTACTGGATTGCCGGGAGTGCCAGCGTGGCTCGCGCGGATGATCGAACGCCCTTCTGAGCGTTCGAACGTCGTGATCAACCGATCCAGGTTCTCTACCGTGATGGCCGGCATGTCCGCCAGGAGGATCAGAGCTCCGTCATGATCCATCACTCCGGGGATTTTCAGGCCCGCGACCAGAGAGCTTGCCATCCCGGACGCAAAAGCCGGATTGAAGGCGACCGTGACGTCGAGGCTGGCAAGGCAATCCTCGATGTCTTCGTGACGGAAGCCCGTGACCGCATAGACATGCTCCGCCTTGCTTTCGGTCGCTCGCAAGGCGACACGCCGCACCAGCGGAATGCCGTCAAATTTCGCGAGCAGCTTATGGCCGATATCAGGCGACATCCGGCTCGATCTGCCAGCGGCAAGGATGACGATAGCGACTGAAATGCCAGGCCTGCGTGGTCGCTCTGGAAAGTCCCGTTCGTTGGTCATGCAGCACGCTCCAATCGTATCTCCCGCGCCTGCCGATCATCAGGCCTTTGAATGAATGCGCAAACCGTCCATGATCAGGCGAACGATCCTGTGTGCCCGTTCGCGCCAGTCGGGCGTGTCCGGGATCGAGTAGATGCCGAACAGCGTGTAGAGAACGTCGCCCGCTACGATATCGCCCTTCACCGTACCCGCCTCGATCGCTGCACGAAGAAGCTTTTCGAACGCTGCAGTCATGCGCGTCGTTCCCTCCGTAAAGAGAGCGGCGTTCGAGGTGAACAAGAGCTTCAGGCTTTTGGCCATGCCGCGTTTTGCCGCCATGTAGCTGACGAAACGGTGCATCCACTCATCGAGCGCAATATCGGGTGCCTTTTCGGCTAAGAGCTCGGCAGCGGCGCCAGCGAGCAACTCCAATTCATGTCGATAGGCCGCCTCGACGAGATGTTCGCGGGTGGGAAAGTGTCGATAAAGCGTACCGATGCCGACGCCTGCCTGCCGGGCAATCTCTTCAAGCGAAACATCCGCGCCGCGTTCAGCAAAGGCTTGCGAGGCAACCTCGACCAGCTTGGCGCGATTGCGTTGCGCATCGGCACGTAACCGCGGCTGTTCCTGCGCTTGCGATGCATCCTCTTTCGGTAACAATTTCCCACCCCACGACGGGGCTTGACGAAACTTCGCCAGCCACTACCTATAAACGGAGGCTCCTCCGTTTGTGTCGGGGTGCCATCCAATTTCTAGTGAGGATTGGGATGGATGTCATGTCCAAACTGGTGGAACGGGTTGCTATGTCAACCTGTGATGTTCGCGAATTCCAAGTGTTCCCGACGTTTGAGGCTAGGCACGCTGCGGTCGGTGGGAGCGTTTGATTATGATATCGACACACCGAGGGGATCGTAACCCAGAAGGTCGACAGGCGTTCCCTGAGCGGCTAAACGATCGACAGCCACAACTCGAACGACCTTTCGGCGAGAAGATATCGCCCGCGCCGGCCAAAGCGTTCTCGACGGATTCTACGGTCGAGGTTCTCGATTTCGCGGTGAAGGCAACGCTCGCGGGCCGACAAGTTGCGTTCTGCACGCTCGTCGAAATTCGCGGCGGTTCGTCACGTGCTCTGGGCGCTCATATGGTGGTGGCCGATGACGGCTTGTACTGCGGTTACGTCTCCGGCGGCTGTACCGAGGCGGCAGTTGCTGCCGAAGCCTTGCAGGCGATATCCCAAGGGTGTGATCGGTTCGTCATGCTGGGCGAGGGTTCCCCGTTCTTCGATATTGTCTTGCCGTGTGGAGGCGGGGTTACCGTTGCCGTTCACATTGTGCGAGACATTCGACCGATCCGAGATGTGATCGAAGGGCTGGGCTGTCGGCGATATGTTGGCTTGGCTTATAGTCCGAGCAACCAATCGCTTTCCGTCGTTTCAGGAAAGGCTGACACGGGTTGGGATGGTGAGGCTTTTCTGACATTTTACCACCCTGCTGTCCGAGTTCTCCTTTCAGGCCGCACGCTGGAGGTCGAGATTGCCGCGAAGGTGGCGCAGGCTGCAGGTTACGATGTCCTTCAATATGATGCAGCCGCCGGCGAGCCACCTGACGACACGCTGATCGATGCGGACACTGCCGTTGCGCTCCTACAGCACGATCTGGACCTTGAAATGCCGATTCTCGAAGCCGCCTTGCGTGGCCAGCCGTTTTATTTGGGTGCCTTGGGCAGCAGTCGAACCCACGAAAAGAGGATGGAGCGGCTTCGAGAACAGGGACATTCGCAGGAGGCGATCGACCGGATCAAGGCGCCGATCGGCCTGTTCGGCCGTGCCCGTGACGCCCATTCGCTGGCGCTTTCGGTGGTTGCGGATATTGCCGCTTGTCGCCAAGCCGCATTGATGCGGGCTTGACCGAATTTTGTCCGGTGGGCGGGCGCGTTGCTCGAAACCGGCAAAATTCTCGTCTCACGGGGGGATCAAATGGCCGCGAACATCCGTTTCGTTCCTGCGGCTCACCATTGCCAATGCTTTTCAAGCGCCAATGCTCTTCAGTCAAAGGAGATGTCTCATGCATTTTATCATCAATGGAGAGGATATCGAGGTGGAAGCGGACATCCGCACCTCATTGCTCGATCTCATGCGCAATTATCTGGGTTTGATGGGGACCAAGAAGGGTTGCGATCAAGGAGCATGCGGCGCCTGCACCGTGTTGGTGGATGGCGAACGGATCAATTCCTGTCTGGCACTGGCGGTTCAGTATCAGGGTCGCAGCATCACCACGGTCGAAGGGCTTGCGGTCAATGGCAATCTCCATCCGCTGCAGCAAGCCTTTATCGAACATGACGGCTTTCAATGCGGCTATTGCACACCGGGCCAGCTCTGTTCCGCCATCGGGATGGCGGGCGAGATCGAACGGAACATCCCCAGCGCTGTAACCGGCGATCTCACCGCAGCCGACACTCCGATCGACGAGCGTGAAATCCGCGAGCGCATGAGCGGCAATCTCTGTCGATGCGGCGCCTACAACGGCATTGTCGAAGCAATCTCAGAAACGTTGGCCCACCGGACGGCCGCTCCGACTGACGAAAGGGTGCGGGCATGAATATCTTTTCCTATCAGCAGGCGTCCGACGCCGCTTCCGCTATCACCCTGAAAAAGGCCGGCCCCGCCGCGAAGTATCTGGGCGGTGGCACAAACCTCGTCGATCTGATGCGTGAAACGGTCGAACAGCCGGAGATGCTCGTCGATGTCACACACCTTCCCGGCGATATCGAACAGCGTGCCGACGGCAGCCTCCTGATCGGCGCTTCAGCGAAAAACACGGCGCTCGCCGCGCATCCTGCGGTTCGGTCCGATTTCCCGTTGCTTTCGCGCTCCATCCTGGCGGGCGCAAGCGCGCAGATCCGTAACGTCGCGACGGTCGGCGGCAATATTCTGCAACGCACCCGCTGTCGCTATTTTTACGACAACGCGGCGCGCTGCAACAAACGCCAGCCGCAAGTTGGATGCGACGCGCTTGAAGGGTTCAATCGCTACCACGCTATTCTCGGTGCATCCGATAGCTGTGTCGCCACTCATCCCTCGGACATGTGCGTCGCTCTCGTCGCGCTTGACGCGGTGGTTCATCTGCAGGGACCGGCCGGTAGCCGCAGCATGCCGCTGGCAGAACTGCATCGTCTGCCGGGCGATCGTCCCGAGATTGAGACGGAATTGCAGCCTGATGAATTGATCACGGCTATCGAAATCCCGCCGCTCGGCTTTGCACACCGCTCGACCTACCGAAAGGTTCGCGATCGCGCCAGCTATGCCTTCGCGCTGATATCGGTCGCCGTCGCGCTCGATATCGACGAAGCGGGCACGGTGCGTGACGTGCGCCTCGCGCTAGGCGGCGTTGCCCACAAGCCATGGCGAGCGATGAAGGCGGAAGCCGCGCTGAAGGGACAGCTTGCCGGCACGGAAAGCTTCCGCGCTGCCGCCGAGGCCGAACTCGCCGATGCCGTCGCTCTCAGCGAAAATGGGTTCAAGATCGAACTGGCGAAACGCACGATAGTCGCCGTGCTTGACGAATTGAAGGGAGACAACGCATGAGCGTCCAACCTGAAGCCGATAGCAACAAGCCCGGCCGCTGGCAACCTGCTGTCACACCCGATCCGATGCTGCGCAAACATGGCGCTCTCGGGCAGCCTGTCTCGCGTGTCGATGGTCCTTTGAAGGTACAGGGAAAGGCGCGTTTTGCCGCCGAGTTTGCTTATGAAAACATAAGCTATGCGGCACTTGCCTTCACCAGCATTGCGCGCGGAAAAATCACCAAGCTCGACGTGGCGGCTGCGGAAGCGGCGCCGGGCGTCATTCTCGTCATGACCTATCACAATGCGCCGCGCATGACGGCGCCGTCGTTGATGATGTCTTCTCCGACGGCTGCCGGCGCCAGCGACCTGCCGGTGATGCAGAATGACGAGATCCACTGGAATGGCCAGCCCATAGCCCTCGTTTTGGCCGAAACGCAGGAGCAGGCGGATTATGCGGCCTCGCTGATCAAGGCGAGCTACGCAAGCCTGCCTGCCGTGACTTCGTTCGATGAGGCGAAACAAACGCCGCGGCAGTTGGAAACGCTGCTTGGTCAGCCGCCGGTGCTGGAGATCGGCGATGCCGAAAAAGCGCTCGCCAACGCCGAGGTCAAGGTGGATCTGACCTATCGGACCCCGCGGCACAACCACAATGCCATCGAACTGCATGCGGCGACGGTGGCCTGGAAGGGTGACGCGCTGCACTTGCATGATGCCAGCCAGTTGATTGATCTGACTGCCGGCCAACTCGGCGACATTTTCGGCCTCGAACCCGGCAAAGTGCGCGTGACCTCACCCTATGTCGGTGGCGGTTTCGGCGGCAAATGTCTGTGGGATCATCAAATCCTTGCCATCGCGGCATCCAGACTCGCCGAGCGGCCGGTGCGCATCATGCTCTCACGCGAAGGCGTTTTTCGGATTGTTGGCGGTCGCACGGTGACGGAGCAGAGAGTTGCACTCGGGGCCCGGGCGGATGGCACGCTGGATGCGCTGATCCATACCGGCACCGCGGCAATGACACTGCACAATTCCTGCCCGGAACAGTTCACCTTCCCGGCTCGCCATCTCTACGCGGCCAAGACATTCAAGCTCGCGCAGGATGTCGCCGACATGGACATGCTCGCCAACACTTTTATGCGTGCACCCGGTGAGTCCGTCGGGACCTTTGCGCTCGAATGTGCGCTCGACGAGCTGGCAGAAAAACTGGGCCTCGACCCGATCGAATTGCGTCGTCGGATCGAGCCGGAAAAGGACCCGACCACAGGCAAACCGTTTTCGTCACGCTACTTGATCGAAGCCTATGAACAGGGCGCCGAGCGTTTCGGCTGGCGGAACCGCAGCCGGACGCCGCGGCAGAAACGCGAGGGCGAATGGCTGATCGGCATGGGCTGCGCCACCGCGACCTATCCCTATCATCGCTTCCCTGGTGGCGCGGTAAAGATCAGGCTGACGGCGGAAGGTCAGGTCACCGTCTCGACCGCGGTGCACGACATGGGCATGGGCACGGCGACAGCCCAGGCTCAGCACATCGCCGCCCGTCTCGGAGTGCCGATGGAGAAAGTCACTTTTGAATACGGCGACAGCAGCCTGCCGCGTGGGGTAATCGCCGGTGGATCGACCCAGACTGCATCGATCGGCGGTGCGGTGATCGCGGCGACGGAAGTCTTTGTCGAGGAGTTGATCAAGCTCGCCGGCAACGACTCGCCACTGGCCGGACTTTCGCTCGCCGATGTCGAGCCACGCGATGGTGGTCTTGGCCATCGCGACGATCCGGACCGTTTCGAGAGTTATCAGTCCATTCTAAACCGTGCCGGCCGCGATGAACTGGCCTGTCAGGCCGAGGCACCGCCGCCGGCGGAGATGGAGGCCTTCTCCATGCACTCCTACGGGGCTCAGTTCTGTGAGGTCAAGGTCAGTGCCCTGACGGGCGAAATCCGCGTGTCGCGTTTTCTCGGCTCTTTCGACGCCGGCCAGATCCTTAACGCCAAGACGGCAACCAGCCAGTTCAAGGGCGGCATCGTGATGGGTATTGGTCTGGCGCTTACCGAAGAGACAAATTTCGACGAGCGGACTGGCAGGATCGTCAATGCTTCGCTTGCTGAATATCATGTGCCAGTGCAGATGGACGTTCCGACGATCGACATCTTATACACGAACACCCCTGATCCGCAGGCGCCGATGGGCGCGCGCGGCATTGGCGAGATCGGTATTACGGGGGTAGGCGCGGCAGTCGCCAACGCCGTTTACAACGCGACCGGCATCCGGGTGCGCGACCTGCCTATCACTTTGGATAAGGTACTTTGACGGCCGGGGCGCAGGCAGCGATGGAGTTTTCGTCGCCTGCGCGTCGCCAACGCGAGTTGGCATGATCGATTGCTGGTATGAGGCAATGATGTCCTTCATTGCCTCGCAGCCAAACAATTAGGTGGGCTTTGCCCTCGATCCAAACGATAGACGTGGAGGTCTGGAAGTATGCTATTGGCGGGCCAAGTCCGCGGGCTCGCGGTTCGCACACCGTCTTCGGGCGTGCCGCATGCGACATTGAGATAGCCGTTCATTGCGGTCTGGCGGAGGAGCAGCAATCGAAGCAATTACAAGTGTGTGTGTATTGGGCCCTCAACCAATCTTCTCGCCAGAAGCACACAGACTTACTGATGGTCCCAACATTGTCGCGACGACGTTGCCGGCGCGTTTGGCGTCCACGTGGCCGTATGATGGCTGCACAGTCATGGCTGCCGGCGTGCGGCCCAGTTCAAGCCCCGCCGCAGTATCCGCGGCATATGGGGATGATCGAATTCGGCGGCGATGTGACCGAGGGCTGAATAGAAGACGCGGCCGGTGCCAAATCGGCGCTTGAAGACGACCGGCATCGTGACGTTGCGGGCTGCCGGGTCATGTTCGCCGGTGAAAGTGGTGGTTGCGAGGATTTCGATCGAGGGGTCGTAGTGCAGGTAATATTGCTCGGACCGATAGTCGAAGTCTGGAATTCCCCGCATCACACAATCCTCCGGGCGCGTCACGGCAACACGAAAATCGATGATGTTGCCGGGATGGGCGACCCAGGTCACGCCTGAGACATAGCGGAACGGGGCGCTGTCCTTGAATGAGGTCGCGAGCGAGCCGTGGTGTCCACCGAGCCCAAGTCCTCCGCGTACGGCTTCCACGACGGCGTCGGCATGGGCCTTTTCGAGGCTCTCGCCCGTGATTACGGGTACGAGAAGATCGGCTTGAGCGAGCCTCGGCGAACCGAAGATGCCGAGATCGTTGGTGACTTCGGTCTGGAAGCCATCTTCGGCAAGCAGGCCGGCAACGATGCGAGCGCATTGCTCCGGCTCGTGACCCTTCCAGCCGCCCCAAACGATGATCGCCTTGCGCATGATCTTTCCCTATCTCTGATGTGCTGAACCGCCGGGCTGCGGCGCGCCGGCGGTCCACAAATTTGCACGATATCAGCTGCGGATCGTGGCTTTCCCTTCTTCGACCAGCCGCGCCGCCGCTTCGGCGGGCGTCGTGCGCTCGAACGCCAGCTCGTCGGCAATCGGGCGCAGCACGCGCTGGTCGAACTCCGTCGATCCCAAAGGCGCGGGTGCCGGATAGTCGCCCACCAGGTCCTTGAGCAGGTTCACGTATTTCACGGTATCCTGCTCTGTCGGGTTCAGGTTCGGCAAAATCGCCTCGCGGACTGCCGGCGACAGCGGCACGCCGCGCTCGACACCCAGGATCTTGCCGGCCTCCGGGTCATTGACGAAGAAGCTGATGAACTGTGCGGCGGCTTCGCCGTTCTTCGTGGTCGCACCAACGCTCCAGATGAGAGCCGGGCGATAGTAGTGGCCTGATGGGCCGCCTTTCTTCTCGCGGGGCAGCATGGTGATGGCGAGCTTGTTCTTCGAGAGGAGCTGGTAGCCCACGAGCTGGTTGGAATAGGCCATGCCCATTGCCGACTTGCCGAGCGCGAGGCAATTTGTGTCGATCGTGTTCTGGTCCAGCGTCTGCACATCGGCGGCGACGGTTCCGCCCTTCTTCCGCAGATCCTCCCAGAAGCTGTACCACTCCTTGGCGTCTTCGACGTCAAAGCCAAGCGTCGCGTCCTTGTACAGGCTCTTTCCGCGCTGGCGCAGCCAGGCGTCGAACACGTAGGTGTAGCGCGCGCCGTAGGGGCCGCCCGCGTAATTGGTCTTGCCGACCGCCTTCGTGAGCTCGACCGCCAGCTTGGCGTATTCATCCCAGGTAAGATCCGGCGTGGGCAAGGGGATGCCGGCCGTTTCGAATGCCGTCTGATCGAAGAAGAGCGCGAAGGAATTTAGGCCAAGACCCACGCCGTAGAGCTTTTCGTCCACGGTCGTCAGTCTCAGTATGTCCTTGCCGAAGGCATCGATCTTCAACGTCGAGGGCACGAATTCATCGAGCGGCAGGCAGGCGCCGCGCTTCGAGTAATCCGAGATCGTTCCGGGCTCGAGTTGGAACACATCCGCGATCGAGCGGCCGGCCATCTGTGTCGCGAGCTTGGTCCAATAGCCGTCCCCGCTAAGAGATTCGCCGATGATCGACACGCCAGGTGTCTTGCCTTGATAAAGCCGGGCGACGTCGAGCGTGCGCTTTGCCCGATCGTTCGAGCCCCACCACATGGCGCGCAGCTGTGTGTCCGCCGCGAAGGCCGGCATGCCGGCGCCGAGTGCAAGGCCGCTCGCCACGCCGGCGGAGCCCATCAGAAATGAACGTCGATTGATCTGCATGCTGATTCCTCCGGTTGTCTGCCCGGCGTCCTCCAACGCCTTTCGGGCATGTGGTGGGAAGAGTACGCAAAAACTTTCCGTTTGCAACAGAATACATTTATGTTGCAAATTTGCATAATTTGCATAACTCTGCGTTTATGAGTGATATTAAATCAAAGCGGCCGCGTCAGGCCGATATTGCCGCCGCCGCAGGCGTTTCCGTATCGACCGTGTCGCGTGTGCTGGCGAATGAGCCTGGTATCAGCGAAAGCGTTCGGCAGCACATCTTGCGCATTGCGGCCGAGCATGGCTACCAGACCAAAGGCTCCTCGGAACCAATGCCGGGTGGTCTTGCCTTGATTGCCAGTGACGGCGCAACAGGTGGGCTCAGCGTCTTTTACGAAACGATCGTGGAAGGCTTGCGCGTGGGTGCGGCGGAGGCGGGAATGTCCTTCGAAGTCCGGCTGGTGCGTGAGGATCGCGCCATGCCTGATGTCATTCGCGACCAGATGAAGGCCACGAACGCGGAAGGCCTGTTCCTGGTCGGTATCGATCCCAACCCTGCGCTTCGACAGTGGATCGAGGCGGAGAAGATTCCGGTCGTTCTCGTCAATGGCACTGATCCGCAGCTTCGCCTCGACGGTGTCTCTCCCGCCAACTTCTTCGGCGCCCTTCAGGCCGGCGAGAGGTTGCTTGCGGCGGGACATCGCAAAATCCTGCATTTCACCGGTTCACATCGCCATACCATCCGCGAACGCCTCAGGGGCTTCGACGCGGCGATCGCCACCGTGGAGGGAGCCGCGAGCCGGATGGTTCCGATGAGTTTCCAAGGCAGCGCCAGCCGGGAAGCTCATGAATTGATGGCCGCCATCCTGGGTGAAAACGCGGGCTTCACTGCCGCTTTCTGCATGAACGACTTCATTGCTGTCGGTGTTCTGGAGGCCGTCACCGAGGCGGGCCTTCGTGTGCCGGAAGACTTCGCGATCGTCGGCTTCGACGATCTGCCCTGCGCCTTGATGACCAACCCGCCGCTCTCCACCATGCGCGTCGATCGGGGCGCTCTCGGCCGCGAGGCCATCGGCTTGATGATCGACAGGTTCCAAGACCGGACAGCGCCGGCGCGTCACGTATGCCATGCGGTCGTCCCCGTTGTGGGGGGTACCGTACCAATGCCGAAAACCGATGAGTGATAGAGATGACCTATGATCCGGCCAGCGCCAATCCGTTAGCAGGCAACCCGCTGGAGACGCGCGAGGACATGAGCCGCGCGCTCCTCGACCTCTTCGATCCGTTGCTCCCCTATTTCTCGAAGGGCAATGCACGCGTTCGCCTGGATGGTGCCGGCGCCCATTTTGACCGCGCGGCCGCGGACTTGGAAGGGTTTGCCCGTCCTCTCTGGGGTTTGGCGCCGCTTGGAGCTGGAAAAGGCGATTTTGCCCATTGGCAGCGTTTTGCGGAGGGGCTTGCGAACGGCACGGATCCGGAGCACCCGGAATATTGGGGCGCGGTCAACGGGCGCGACCAGCGCATGGTCGAGCTCGCGGCGCTCGGTTTCGCGCTGGCGCTTGTCCCCGACAAGATCTGGGAGCCTCTGAGCGAGCCGGCGCGGGCAAATGTCATCGCCTATCTCAAGCATGCTCGGCAGTTCGATTATGCCGACAATAACTGGAAGTTCTTCCGCATCTTCGTCGACATCGCTCTTGATCGCGTCGGCGCCGAGTTCGACCGCGGCCTGACGAGGCAATATCTCGAGGAGCTCGAGGGCTTCTATATCGGTGACGGCTGGTATCGCGACGGGAACGTGCGCCGCATCGACCACTACATTCCCTTCGCCATGCATTTCTATGGGCTGATCTATTCCAAGCTTGTTGATGACGACTACGCGAAGCGCTACCGCGAACGTGCCGTTCTGTTCGCTAAAGATTTTCGCAACTGGTTTGCACCTGATGGCGCGACTATCCCCTTCGGCCGCAGCCTGACTTATCGTTTCGCTTGCGCCGGCTTCTGGTCGGCGCTCGCCTTTGCCGATCTGGAGGCGCTGCCCTGGGGCGAGATCAAGCACCTTTGCCTGCAGCACCTGCGCTGGTGGAAGGACAAGCCGATGACCAATCGCGACGGCATCCTGTCGATCGGCTTCGGGTATCCAAACCTGCTGATGTCGGAAAGCTACAACTCGGCGGGATCGCCCTATTGGGCGTTCAAGGCCTTTCTGCCGCTGGCGATCGCGGATGACCACCCGTTCTGGACCGCGAAGGAGAAGGCGCCTGCACCAAGCGAAAGCGTCTCGCCGCAGCGCCATCCCGGCATGGTGCTGATGCGGGCAGGTGGCGATGTCGTCGCCCTGTCTTCGGGACAAGAAAATCTCCAGATGCGGTTTGGGACCGAGAAATACGCGAAGTTCGCATATTCGGCACGCTATGGCTTCAGCGTCGAAGCCGATGAACGGAGCTTCGCCGGCGGTGCATTCGATTCCGCGCTCGCCTTCAGCGACGACGGATTGCACTACCGCGTGCGCGAGACGAACGTCGAAGCAAAGCTCGCCGGCGACGTGCTCTATTCAAGATGGTCGCCATTCAAGAGTGTTTCCGTCGAAACCTGGCTGATCCCCGCAGCGCCCTGGCACATCCGCGTCCACAAGATCAATTCGCCGCGCCCGCTGCAAACCGCTGAAGGCGGCTTTGCGATTGCCAAGCGAGACTTCGATCTGGATGTGCTTGAGGTAGGGCCGGGCAGCGCCCACGTCATCGGCGATGCCGACTTCTCCGGCATTGTCGATCTGGGTTCGACAGTGAAGCGAGCTGGGCTGGCGCAGAAAGCTCTGCCGAACACCAACCTGATCGTCGCCAAAACGCTTATCCCTCAATTGCGCGGTGAAATCCCGGCCGGTGAAACCGTCCTCATCACCGCCGTGCTCGCGTTGGATGACCCGGCCGAGGCTTCCGGCGCATGGACTACGCCTCCGGCGGCACCTGACATCTCGGCGCTTGAGGCCCGCATAGCGAAGGACGGCATAACCGTCAGCGCCATAGAAGCGCCGGGGCAGATGCTATGAGCCGACCGGGTATCGCGCTTGCCATGCACCCAGGGCGGACAGAGCACGTTCTCCCCGATCGCCTTCTCGACCGGCTGGAAAGTGTGGGCCGACTGCTCGACCGGGAGCCGTTGCAGACCTTTGTCGACGGACGCGCCAAGCGCATATTGCCCGAAACGGAAATCCTCATAACCGGATGGGGCGCCCCATATGTCGGCGGCGATGTGCTTTCGGTAGCCGTAGGGCTGAAGATGATCGCCCATGCGGCGGGAACGGTGAAGGGCTTGATCGACGAAGACGTGTTTCGCGCAGGCATCGCCATCAGTCATGCGGCCGAGGCGAACGCGGTCCCGGTGGCCGAATTCACGCTTGCCGCCATCCTCTTCGCCGGCAAGCAGGTTTTCCGATTTCGCGACACTTACGTCGCGGACCGCAACCGTGATCGCACCCATCCGATGCAGCGGCTTGCGATCGGAAACTACGACCGCACCGTTGGCATCATCGGCGCGTCGCGCATCGGCCGGCGCGTGATCGATCTGCTGAAGCCCTTCAATTTCAAGGTCATCCTTTTTGACCCGACGTTGAGTGCACCGGAGTGCGCGGCGATCGGGGCCGAGAAGGCTGACCTCGATACCCTGATGCGCGGCGCCGACATCGTCTCGCTGCACGCGCCCTCGCTGCCATCGACACGTCATATGATCGATGCCCAGAGGCTGGCGCTGATGAAGGACGGCGCGACGCTCATCAATACGGCACGCGGCGCCCTCATCGACGAGGCTGCACTTCTCGCCACGCTTTCGGCCGGTCGGATTGACGCGATCATAGATGTGACCGACCCTGAGATCCCGGAAGCAGCATCCGCGTTCTACGAGTTGCCGAACGTGTTCCTGACACCACATATCGCAGGCGCCGTCGGCCTCGAGCGGACGCGATTGGGCGAAATGGCGGTCGACGAGATAGAGCGATACGCGAGCGGTCAGCCACTCGAATACGCGATCACCTTGGCCGACCTCGATAAGATGGCTTGAGAGGCGGTCGTGTTCGTGCCAACTCGGTCTGACTAGCCGTTCAGTTGATACCGGAGCCGAGACAGATCAGAGACAGCGCTCCAGCACCAACTATCTTCCATTGCGGTCGGGCGAAATGCTATAGCTCGCATATGAAAATCCTCATCGTCGAAGACAATAAAGAGCTCGCCGATTGGCTCGCGAAGGCTCTGCGCCAGGCACAATATGCGGTCGACATTGCCTTCGATGGCGAGGATGCGGAATTGATGCTGAAGGTCGCGCGCTACTCGGCTGTTATCCTCGACCTTTCCATCCCGAAGATCGACGGCATGACGCTTCTGAAGCGGCTCCGGCAAAGCGGTGAGAGGGTTCCAGTCATCATCCTGACGGCAAATGCCAGCCTCGACGGTCGTGTCGCGGGTCTCGATAGCGGTGCCGATGATTACCTTGCGAAGCCCTTCGAGATCGCTGAGCTCGAGGCGCGCATAAGAGCAATTGTCCGCCGCGGACAGGATCGCGCCGCGCCGGAGGTGGTGGTCGGCGATCTTGTCTTTGCCGGTGCCACGCGACAGTTCTCCCTCAAAGGCGAACCGCTTGCGCTGACTCCCAGGGAGCACGCCGTTCTCGAACATCTGATAACGCGCGTCGGAACGACGGTCTCCAAGGCCGCCCTTTCTGAAAGCATCTTCGGTTTCGACGACGAAGCCGACCCGAGTGCCATCGAGATCTACGTCCACCGATTGCGCAAGAAGCTCGAGGCGAGCTCGGCCCAGATCGCGACGTTGCGTGGTCTCGGATATCTGTTGCGGGACGCGTCCTAGGATGCGTCGTCTGCGGGGCATGCTGATCGCTGTCTGGGCGCTGCGGCAGAGTTTGCGCGCCCAGCTTCTGGCCTGGGTTGTCCTCACCCTCATCGGCGCCATCTGCTTCAATCTCTACGAAAGCTACCAGACGGCCGACCAGACGGCGAAGCTCGTCACCGACCGCACGTTGTTGAGCTCCGCCCGGGTGATCGCGGAAGCGGTGCGGGTCGACGAGGGCGGCAATGTTGAGGCGGACATTCCGCCGGCCGCACTTGAGATGTTCGATACCGGCTATGGAGACCAGGTTTTCTACCAGATCATCACCGCCTGGGGAAACCTGATTGGCGGCTTTCCGGACCTGCCGCTGCCGACGGTCGACCGCACGGGGCAGGATCTGGCGTTCCGGAATTCGACCGTTCGGGCGCTGACGCTCAATCATCCTGTCGTCGGGCTTCCCGATAACGGTGCCATCTCCGTCACCGTCGCGAGCACCCATAACAGTCAATACGCTTTGCGTAGGCGCTTATGGTTGGATGATTTTTCCAAGCAGTTCGTGCTCGTGCTGCTTGCAGGAGCGGTTACGATCGTCGGGCTGCAGCGGGGGCTGGCGCCTGCGCTGCGGCTGCGCGATGCCGTGCGCGCCCGCGGACGCGAACGATTGGATCCGCTTTCGCCCAAGATGGTGCAGACCGAATTTCAGCCGCTGGTGCATGCCTTGAACGACCATATGGAGCGCGTTCAAAACCAGATGGCCGCACAGCGGCGATTTGTTTCGAATGCCGCTCATCAACTGCGAACGCCGCTGGCCCTGATGTCGATGCAGGCCGGCGTCGCGGCACGGGAGACGGACGACGCCAGCCGCGAAGAGGCGCTGCAGGCCTTGCGCGGCAGCATTCGCCATGTTTCCCGTCTTGCCAGTCAGCTGCTTACGCTGTCGCGCGCCGAGCCGGGCAGCCGGCGGCCGCGAAGCGAGACCATCGATCTCGCAACCACGGCCAGGGACATCGTCGCCGCGCATGCCGAGCAGGCGCTACAGCGCGATATCGATCTTGGCCTCGAAGTTTCAGATTCCGGTCCCGTCGAGGGCGATGGGACGATGCTGCGCGAGATGCTCGTCAACCTCGTCGACAATGCCATTCGCTATACCCGCCCTGGCGGCACCGTGACGGTTTCCGTTGCCCGGGCGGGTGATATCGCCGTGCTCGATGTCGAGGACAATGGACCGGGTATTCCAGCGGCCGAGCGCGAGCAGGTCTTCGAGCGGTTTTATCGGGTGCTCGGCACTGAGGGTGAAGGGAGCGGCTTGGGGCTGGCGATCGTTCGCGAAGTGGTCGACGGCGCCGGCGGCGAGGTCATTCTTGCCGAGGCGGATGGCGGCGGCCTCGTGGTGAGCGTGCGGCTTCCGATCGCGGTTGCGAAGCAGGGCAGGGATAAGCAGGCATAAAGAAGGTCGGACCTTTCGATCCGACCTTTAGAGAGCCTGGGAGGATGGGCGCTCTTACTGGGAGTCCATGTGCTGCTGCGGACGCCATTTGGCGAGGCGGTCTTCGATGATCGTCATGATGTATTCCGCGACAAGCGTTACAACCATGACCAGCAGGATCGCGGCGAACATGCCGGCCGCGTCGAAGGTGCCCTTGGCGATCGAAATCAGCTGACCGATGCCGAAACGGGCGCCGACGAACTCGCCGACGATCGCGCCGATGATGGCGAAGCCGAACGACACGTGCAGGCTGGCGAAGATCCAGCTCATGGCCGAGGGGATCACCACCGTGCGCGTGACCTCCCAGTCGGAAGCGCCGAGGATGCGGGCATTGGCGATCATGTTGCGGTCTGCTTCTCGCACGCCCTGGAAGGCGTTTGCGAAAACCACGAAGAACACCATGATGAAGGCGAGCGCCACCTTCGACGGAAGCCCGAGGCCCATGATCATGATGAAGATCGGGGCAAGGACGACACGCGGGATCGAATTGATCGCCTTGATGTAGACCGAGAAGATGTCCGACAGGAAGCGGTTGCGGCCAAGGCCGATGCCGACAAAGACGCCGGTGATCGAGCCCGCGAAGAAGCCGATCAGCGCCTCTTCCATCGTGACCCACAGATTGTACCAGAGCGAACCTTCGGTCGTGCCTTCCGTTGCCCATTCGTAGAGGCGTTGAACGACGCCGCTCGGGCTCGAATAGAAGAATGGGTCGATCCACTGCATGTTGGAGGAAAGCTCCCACATGCCGATGACGAAAACGAGGATGGCGATCTGCCAGAAGCGCACGAGCGCGTTGCGACGCTTCATCGCCTTCATTGCGGATGCTTCGATTTCCGCGTCCGATGTTCCCGGGCGGAAGAGTGCGGCGGAGCCGACGCTAAGAGTTGTATCAGCCATTGTCTCCTCCTCAGGCGGCTTCGCTTGCGCGGCGGTAGCTGGTTTCTACCTCTTCGCGCAGGTCGTCCCAGATCGTCTTGCAATAGTCGATGAAGCTCTGTTCGTAGCGGATCTCCGATACGACGCGTGGCCGCGGAAGATCGATCTGGTAAACGGATTTCACGGTCGCGGGGCCCGCCGTCAGCACGTAAACCTTGTCGGCAAGCGCCACGGCTTCCTCGAGATCGTGGGTCACGAAGATGACTGATGCCTTCCGTTCGGCCCAGAGCTTCAGGAGCTCTTCGTGCATGACGGTCCGCGTCTGCACATCGAGCGCCGAGAACGGCTCGTCCATCAACAGGATTTCCGGCTCGTTGATGAAAGTCTGTGCCAGCGAAACGCGCTTGCGCATGCCGCCGGAAAGCTGGTGTGGGTAGTGATGCAGGAACTTCGACAGGCCGACGCGAGCAAGCCAGTCCTTGGCGCTCGTTTCCGCTGCCGCCTTCGACTTCCCGCGAAATGACGGTCCAGCCATGACGTTGTCGATCACGTTCTTCCAGGGGAACAGCGCATCGGTCTGGAAGGCGAACCCGACGCGGCGGTCGATGCCGGTGATCGGCCCACCCATAAGGCGGACTTCACCGGCGCTCGGGCGGGCAAGGCCGGTCACGAGGTTGAGCGTCGTCGACTTTCCGCATCCGGTCGGGCCGACGACCGCGACGAACTCGCCGCGTTCGACGGTCATGTTGAAGTCGCGAAGCGCGGTCAGCGATTTTCCGGTCGGCGAGACAAAGCGGCGGCTGACATTGATCAGCTCGACGGCGGGCGTCGTTGTGTTTTCCTGTTGCATGGCGAATACCTATGCGTGCCTCTGCGGGCGTGCACGCAGTGCCCATAGCGCGCTGGCGGTCCCGCCGATCGGCGGGCCACCCGTCGCGACGGAAGTTACTTCGCGTTCTTGACGAACTCGGTCGTGTAGGTCTTGGAAAGGTCGATCTGCTTGCCCTTCACGTTCTTGGAGAACTCGGACAGCACGGCCAGAACCGTCCTCGGACCATCCTCAGGCATGACGCCATCAGGCGTGAACATGCCCTTACCTTCGTCGAGCGCCTTGATGTATCCGTCCTTGTCGCCGACGTAGAAGTCCTTCGGCATCTTGTCGGCGATTTCGGCCGCCGAATGCGTGTTGATGAACTTCAGCGTCTTTACGAAGGCGTTGGCAAGCTTCTGGGTTTCTTCCTTGTGCTCGTCGACCCAGGAGGTCTCGAGATAGAGCGAAGCGGCGGGATAGGTGCCGCCGAGGGCCTGGCGCGTTGCTTCAGGCGTACGCATGTCGACGAGAACCTTGGCTTCGCCAGTCTTCAGCATGCGCGAGATCGTCGGCTCGGTTGTCATGCCGGCCTGGATCTGGTCTTGCTGCATGGCGGCGATGAAGGTGCCGCCGGCGCCGACTGGAACCGTCACGACATCGCCCGGCTGCAGGCCGGCATTGGATGCCATGTAGAGCGTGAGGAAATTGGTCGAGGAGCCGAGACCGGTGACGCCCAGCGTTTTGCCCTTGAAATCGGCCGGCGACTTGATTTCGGGATGCTTGGTGGAAACGAGCTCGACTTCACCCGGAGCCTGGCTGAACTGGACGATGGATTCGACGAACTTGCCCTTGGCCTGCAGGTCGACACAGTGGTCGTAGAAGCCGACGACGCCCTGAACGGCGCCCGCGAGCAGCTGGTTCTCGGCATCGACGCCGGCGGCTTCGTTCAGAAGCTCGACATCGAGGCCTTCATCCTTGAAGTAGCCGAGGCTTTCGGCGAGCTTGGCGGGCAGGTAGATCTGCTTTTCATAGCCGCCGACCATGATGGTGATCTTGTCGGCCGCGTGCGCGGCGGGCGCGCCGAAGGCTGCTGCGGCGACGATTGCAGAAAGTGCGATTCCGTTGAAAAGGTTGCGTGTCAAACGCATGAAAGTCTCCTCCGAATATAATTCTGGCGCATCGCACTTCGTCACGAACATTGTGCCTCCTCCACGATGCAGCCTTGTAGCTATCCGGTCCAAGCTTTCAACCAGCTTTCAGCGCCGCGCCCCAGGTTCAAGAAAAGAGAACCTACCTGTTCTCTCGTCCCGAGCGCGATGCCGACGGTCTAATGGAATGATAGAATTTCGGCAGATCGCGATCACAGGAGCGTGATGGCTGTAACCATTCACCCAGAGATTACGAACAACGGCATGTGACCCTGTCGCATGGCGCGGCGGGCACGCATTTGGGAGACCACCATGAATACGCATCTTTTCACAACCTTTGCCAGCGTCACCCTGCTCGGCATTTCGCTGGTCGCCGGCGGCGCCAGTGCGCAGTCGAACTCGGACGCGATGAAGAAGCCCGACAGCATGAAATCGGACATGACGAATAGCGATAATATGATGTCTGGTTCCATGAAGGCCACCGGTATGAAGATGGGCAACACGAAGGCCGACTGCACCCACAAGGCCGGCATGGAAAAAAACAGCATGAAGAAGGCGGACATGATGAAGCACTGCGATGCGATGAAGTAATCATGCTGGCGCTCCTGCCGTTGCACCAGCTGGAGCGCCACCCGTCGGCAAGAGCGGCGTTGAGCATCACCTATACTATTGGTCGCTCTGTAGAAGATTGGTAAACAGGCCTTCTAAGGACAGGAGGGCTGTAAGTGTCCATGTTATTGAAAAGCTTAGCCGCCAAGCTTGGCGACGATCTCGTTCTTGCCGATGGTGAAAGCATGGATCGTTACCTGCGAGACTGGCATCGCGACACCGTCGGTGCGGCCCTCGCCGTGCTCCGGCCTCGATCGGTAACCGACGCTGCTGACGCGGTACGGGCATGCCGCGATCTCGGGCTCGCCATCGTGCCACAGGGTGGTAACACCGGTCTCGTGCACGGAGCGCTACCGCAATCGCCATCGGACCATGTCGTTTTAAGCCTGGAGCGGCTGAACACGATTCGCGCCATTGCTCCCGACGATTTCTCGATGACGGTAGAGGCTGGCTGCATCCTGTCCACGGCGAAGGAGTGCGCCGCGGAACACGGCATGTTCTTTCCGCTTGCACTGGGCGCGCAGGGTAGCTGCCAGATCGGTGGCAATGTCAGCACCAATGCCGGCGGGATCAATGTCCTGCGGTATGGCATGACTCGCGATCTTGTACTGGGCCTCGAGGTCGTGCTGCCGAATGGCGAGATCTGGAACGGTCTTTCGACGCTGCGCAAGGACAATCGCGGGATCGATCTGAAGCAGTTGTTCATCGGTTCGGAAGGCACGCTCGGCATCATCACGGCCGCCTCGCTGAAGCTCACACCCCTGCCGACGCAGCGTGAGACCGCGTTGCTCGCAGTAGCCTCTCTCGATGACGCCGTTGCGCTCTATCGCCTGGCACGGCGGGAATGCTGCGATCTGATGTCGGCGTTCGAGTTCATGCCGCCCGAGGCGTTCCCTTTGGCGCAGGCGGCCATGCCGGATCTGGTGATGCCGCTTTCCGGGGAATATGAGGCCTATGTCCTGATGGAGCTCGGTGGATCGGGGCTGGTCGACATGGCGGATCTGATGCGGCGGTTTCTCGAGCTCGGAATGGAAAAGGGCCTCATTCTCGATGGTGTCATCGCCGCTTCGGAGAGCCAAGCGAAGGCCTTATGGAGCTTTCGCGAAGGCATGGTCGAGGGGCAGGTCAAGCGTGGCCGTCATCTGCGCACCGATGTATCGGTCTCGCTCTCCAACCTTGCGGCCTTCGTGGCCGAGGCGGAAGCCGAGCTTGCACGCGTTCTACCCCAGTGCCTGTCAATATCCTACGGGCATGTCGGGGACGGCAATGTGCACCTGAATGTTCTGCCGCCGGCAGGAACGCCCGACGGCGAACGCGACATGATCATCAAGCGCGCCAAGACCATCATCAACGACGTTCTTTTCCGTTACCAGGGAAGTATCAGCGCCGAGCATGGGATCGGGCGTGAAAAGATGGATGACTTCCGCGCCGGATTGCAGCCGACGCAGGTGCAGCTGCTTGCCGCTTTGAAGACGGCGATCGATCCGGATTGGCGAATGAACCCCGGCGTTTTGTTCTGATTGGATCAGATCGGCTGCATCTTACGCATGTCGCTCAGCTGACGCTTCATCTGGTTGATGCGGGTCCGCTCGCTTTCGGGCCGGCGCATGGCGACGCTGGTCGAGAGGATGTCTATGACCACGAGCGCTGCGATGCGCGATATGGTCGGTGTATACATGTTCGTGTTTTCGAGCGTCTCCACGATCAATGCTACGTCCGAATAATGCGTCAACGGCGATTCCGAACCGGTCAGACAGATGACGATCGCGCCGTTGTCGCGCGCGATGCGGGCGATCTCGATGATCGATCGGGTGGTGCCGGTATTCGAGATGACGAAAGCGACATCGCCTTCCTTCATCATAGAGGCGACCATCAGTTGCTGGTGGGAATCGAGTTCGGCGCCGCACGGTACGCCGAAAAGCGGGAACTTCTGCTGCGCGTCGCGCGCAACGATGCCGGAAGCTCCAAAGCCGAAGAATACGATCGATCGAGCCGCGGCCAGAATGTCGATGGCCTTGTGAAGGGCGGTCTTGTCGAGCTTCGAGCGGGCCCAGTCGAGACTGGTCATGGTGTAGTCGAAAATTTTCTCGGCGATAACCTCGGGCTCGTCGGTGTCCAGAAGCACCGAGTGCGTTGCCGGCGTGCCAAAGGCGAGGCTTTGCGCGAGGCGGATCTTGAGATCCTGGAACCCATTGCAGCCGACCGCCGTGGCAAAGCGGAGGACCGTGGGCTGGCTGACCTCGGCTAGCGCCGCCGTTTCGCCGACGGTCGCATTCATGATCCGGCGCGGATCGTCGAGAACGACGTCAGCAACCTTGCGATCCGATTTGCGCAATTCGGGCCGCATCGTCCTGATGACTTCGATGATGTTGCGGCCGTTGCTGCTTCTGATGTCGCTATCCATCCGGATCGCCTTTCCTGCACTCTTAGCTGCGAAGGCTAGAAGCTTAGAGGTTTAAGAGCAAGGTCGCGTCGTGCAACGAGAGGCCGGTTACGACTTCTGCAGGGTGTATAAGATGTCTGTCTTGGCGCGGTGCAGGCCGATACCGGTAGTCGTGGCAATCTCGGCGTCGATTATCTCCGGCTGCTCGGTATTGAAATCGAAGAGCCCGTAATGATGTGCGATCAGGTCGGTCGCGCCCACATACCGGGTAACCGCAATCGCTTCGTGAAGCGAAAAGTTCCCAGGTACGCCGTTTTGCGAAAGCTCGGCGCGTCTGCCATTGACCGGCAGGAGAGCAACATCCGGCCGCAACCGGCGCACCTCGTCCTCAAGCCCGTCGAAGGGAATGCAGTCGCCGGAGTGCCAGATGCAGGTCCCTTCGGTCCGGATGGCATAGCCGAGAAATCGGTGGTTGCCGTCCGTGTCCGTTTCCAGCGTCTCATGCGCGGCGCGCGTCGGCATGATCTCGATATCCAGAGGCGGCGAGATGGGTTCGCTGGCGCGCGCGAGAATGAGCCGATCGCCTTGTGCGCCCGAGCGCTCCATGGCCTGGGCCGCAACCGCGCGGGGTGCGATCAATCTGGCGCGAGGATTGGCCGAGAGCAGCAATGGCAAGGTGCCGGGATCCATGTGGTCGGTGTGGGCGTGCGTACAAAGCACGAGATCGACATGTAAAACCTCGTCAGGGAGCACGGGCGGCGGCATCATGCGCACATGCGGTCGCGCCGTGTTTCGGTACTTTGCGGCCAGGCTGTCGGAAAGATAGGGATCGATGACAAGCCGCATGCCGGCAATGTCGATGACGAATCCAGCCTGACCGAGCCAGTATACTTCCACTTGCCCGGTCGTTGGCCGCTTCAGTCGCGCGGTCAGCGGTTCTTGTATCGGCGTTTCCTTCAACCTGGCGCGCATGGTGAGGCCTCAGGCTGACAAGACGGAGAGCAGGTTGTCAGCCGCTATTCGTGTGGCGCGGTCAACGCTTTCCGCGGTGAAGCCGCCTATGTGGCTCGTTGCGATCACGCGTTCATGCGCGGCCAGCTCAAGCGAAACAGGTGGCTCCTGCTCGAAGACGTCGGTGGCATAGGAGCCGATCTGCCCGAGATCGAGCGCATCGATCAAGGCGTCCTCGTCCACCAGCCGTGCGCGTGCCGTGTTGACGATGACCTGTCCTCTTTTCGCCGAGAAGATACGGCCTCGATCGAGGAAGGTGGAGCCGTCGCGGGGCAGGGGGCAATGCAGGCTAAGGATATCGGCCTCGGCAACGATATCGTCGACCTCGGCATAGGAAAATGCGCTCGACGGAAGATCGAGATTCGGTCGCGCCGGATCGAATGCGACAACGCGCGCGCCAAGCGCAATCACCATGCGGGCGACCTCCCGCCCGATCGCGCCGCAGCCGATGATGCCGACGGTGCGGCCATGGATTTCAGCACCCCGCAACCTCGGCCAGCCACCGGCCTTGATGCCGGCATCCGAATGCGGAATGGAACGCAGGGCGCTGAAGATCAGGCCGATGGTGAGCTCCGCCACCCCCATGGAATTGGCGCCCTCGGCGATCATCACCTTCACGCCACGCTCCTTGAGCATGTCGATCGGGAGGTTGTCGACGCCCACGCCGTTGCGGCTGATGACCTTCAAGGCCGCGGCCGCTTCGATGATTTTCGGGGTCACCGGCTCGACGCCGGCGAGCCAGCCGACGCAGCCGGGCACCAGATCGATCAATTCCTGCTCGTTCGGCATCGCGCCCGCGGTGGAATAGACGATCTCGAAGCCCTGCTCGCGCATCCGCTCGACATCGGGATGCGGCTCCTGCGTCAATGAACGCGGCGTGACGAGAATACGCTGGTTCATGCTCATCTCCCCGCAGCCTGAATGGCGATCTCGGATATACGATCGAACGAAAGACCCGATGTCGGGATCGCGACGTCGAAGACCTCGGCGATGACCTGCGTCCAGCCGTGGATGAAATAGGTCCAGCCGTCCTCGATGTGCAGCGATAGCTCTTTCTGCTGACGACGGGCCTGGTCGAGAAAGACGAGGTCGCCGCGGTAATTGAGATCCCAGACAACGGCACGTTCGGGGAAGACGGCGGCATCCGTCAGGGGTGAGCCGGGCGCGTCCTTGCCGAGGCCGGTGGCATTGATGACGAGCGAGCCGGGTTTCAAGGTGGCGAGAACCTTGTCGTTGTCTTCAGGGCGTTCGGCCAGCAGATACTCTACCGGCACGTCGAACTCGACCTGCTCGTGAATGCGCTTGATCTCGTCCAGACGATGCTGGCTGCGATTGGTCACGATGATACGCGACGGCACGTTCCTGCCGCGGCTCTTTCGCATCAGATGCCAGGTCAGCGCGATTGTCGATCCTCCGGCGCCCATCGAGAACAGATCGGCGTCGTTATCGGCGAAGTAGGTTTCTCCCAGAAAGCCGTCGATCGACAGGCCGGACGAGATCGGATCCTTGGCGTGGCAGATCAGCTTTCCGTCCCGTTTCGAAATGCAGCTGGTTTCGTCCATCAGCAGCGCATGCTGGTCGATCACGTCGAACATGTCCCTGCAAGCGTGAAAGAGGTCGATCTTGTGGGTGGTGACGAGCGCGCCCATGGACAGCGGGTCATCACGAATGAATTCGACTGCCTTGCGATAGGCAGCGGGATCGTCGTGCAGCTTGAAATCGATGCCCTTGATCGCGGCGCCCTTCAGTCCGAGATACTCCGCCCAGGCGGGAAAGACCTTCATGATCGAGCTTTTGCCTGTCGTCACGCCGATGAAGTAGAGCGTCGGGCTGGTTGCGGGTTCGTATGTGCTCACGCGCGCTTCTCCAGAGCTTCCTTTGCGACCTTGACGGCAGCTGCGGCGTTTCTCGCGATATCCTTGAAGCGGCCTTCACGAATGTCTTCGGTCTTGGCGATCCAGGTGCCACCCACCGCGATCACCTGGCGCAGCGCCAGCCACTCGCCGATCGTTGCCTCGGTGACGCCGCCCGTCGGGATGAAGCGAATACCGAGATGGGCGAAGGGGGCGGAAATGCCCGCCAGCGCCTTCGGGCCGCCCGCCACGCCGGCGGGGAAGAACTTCGCCAGTCGCACGCCGCGCGCGGCCGCAAGCGTCAGATCCGATGGCGTCATGATCCCCGGGCAGAAGGGCAGGTTCTCGGTTTTGGCGGCATCGACGATGTCGGGATCGAACCCCGGCGCCAGGGCGAAACGGGCACCGGATGCGATTGCCTTCTTCAGATTGGCCCGGTCGAGGATGGTACCTGCGCCGATGCACAATTCGGGGCGGGCGTCGCGCATGGCGGCCAGAACGTCGGCTGCGGCTTCGGTTCGGAAGGTGATCTCGGCCACCGGCAATCCGCCTTCAAGCAGCGCGTCGGCGAGTGCCACCGCATCCGAGGCGCGCTCGATGGCGATAACGGGAACGACGCCGAGACCGGCGATGAGGTCGATAGGATGTGTCATGGCATTCTCCGCAAGCTCTTGTCGATCAGGTGTAGGATTTCATCAGCGCGCGAACCGTTTCCTCGTTGCGCGGCTGATAGGCGGGGTTCTCGATGAGTTTCCAGCCGTCGGCTCCGTCGCTCACGACGCGGTGGCGCATGCCACGGGAGGATTCGATGATCCCGTAATCCTGGCCGCTATCAGAGGGGTAGGCGAAGACCATCACCAGATCCTCGTTGCCGATGTTGACGGAGCGGTGAATCCAGAAGGGGGGCACGTAGCAGATGGTCTGCGGCCCGATCTCGACGATGCGCGTCTCGCCTGCCGGCGATTCGAGCTGCATCAGTCCGAGGCCCTTCTGGCCGTAATAAATCTCGGGCCGGTCCGCCTTGGCGTGGATATGTCCGCGCGTCAGAAAGAATTCGTCGGCGATCTTGCCTGGGCTCATGCGCGTAACGCCGTAGATGAGGTCGCCGCTGTGCGTTCCCGGGCGGAAATCCTCCACGTCATAGACGACGACATCGCCGAGCTTTTCGAAAGCCGCGTCGAACGCAGCTTCGTCGGCGTAAAGCCCATTGAGATCGCTCAGGCGCTTCTCGTAGCGCCCGGTGTTTCCGCTCATTCCGCCGCCGATCGTGTCGACAACGCTTGAGACTGGTTCCCGCATCATCATGCATCCTCCGTTTGGTAGTGAAATTACATAAATAGATATGAAAACACGTGCAAGCGAAATTTTTAGGCTATATTGCACTGCAAAAACGTAGAAATTGAACAAAAAATATGTTGACGGGAAAAATTCATGTAACTACGCTACATTTTAGCCAGGAGATGGCTTGCGCTTGAAGGCGCTCACCCGGAGGAGAAACGAAAATGAAAAAGACTGTAATGACGCTTGCGCTCTGCGCAGCCGCATCGGTACTTGCCATGGCGACCGCGCAGGCGGCCGATTGCAAGATCGGCATCTCGATGAAGACGCTGGACGCGCCGTATTTCGCCGCACAGGAAGTCTCGGCGAAGAAGCATGCCGAAGAGCTCGGCTGCGAAGTAATCTCCGTCGATGGCCAGAACGATCTCAACAAGCAGGTCGCCGACGTCGAAGACATGGTCGCGCAGGGCATCGGCGCGCTGATCATCAATCCGCGCGACAGCAAGGGTCTTGTTCCGGCCGTCAACGCCGCCACCGCGGCGGGCGTCAAGGTCTTCGTGATCGACTCGACGATCGACGCGCAGGCGAATTTCGTAACCCTGGTCCAGTCCTCGAACTCGCAGAACGGCCTTCTGGTCGGTCAGTGGCTCGCCGATGCGACCAAGGGCAAGGAACTCAAGATCGCGCTGATCTCCGGTGACAAGGGCAATGAAGTCGGCCAGGAGCGCCGCTTGGGCGTGCTGGCAGGTCTGACCGAAGGCCAGCTGCGCAACGAAGGCCGTGCCAACTTCACGGTGGTCGGCCAGGGTTGGGGCGCCTGGACCAATGAAGGCGGCCTGAAGGCCATGGAAGACCTTCTGACCGCGAACCCCGACGTCAACGTCGTGCTCGGCGAAAACGACTCCATGGTGCTCGGCGCGCAGAAGGCGCTCGAGCAGGCAAACAAGTCGGGTGACGTGCTGTTCCTGGCGGCCGCAGATGGCCAGAAGGAGGCGTTGCAGGCGATCAAGGATGGCAAGTATGGCGCGACCGGTCTCAATGATCCGGCGCTCGTCGCCGCCACCGCCGTCGATCTCGCCAAGAAGGCGCTCGATGGCAAGCTGCCCGGCGATATCTCCAAGATCACCTACACGACGCCGACCGCGATCACCAAGGACAACGTCGACAAGTACCTGAAGAAGGACGCGGTATTCTAAGACCGGATCCTCCCTGTGGCCGGCGCGACTTCGTCCTCGCCGGCCATCCATTCAATGACCTCCGAAGCCGGCTCGCGCCGGTGCCGCCGCAGAGCGCGGCTTGGTCGTGACAGGCAGAATGTGACGCTATGGAAACTGTTGTTGAGCTGACCGGCATCCGGAAATCCTTCGGAGGGGTACGCGCCCTTCAAGGCGTGGATTTCGCGTTGCGCAGCGGTGAGGTTCACGCCCTGCTCGGCGAGAACGGCGCCGGCAAATCGACGCTGATGCGCGTTCTGGGTGGCGAATATGTACCGGAATCGGGAAGCGTGAAGGTTCGCGGGGCCGAGCAGCGGTTCAAGGGGCCGATGGACGCGCTCGACAAGGGCATCGCCATCATTCACCAGGAAATGGCGTTGGCGACGGATCTCACGGTGGCGGAGAACATCTTCCTCGCCGAGATACCCTCGGTCATTTCCTGGCGGGACCTGAACCGGCGCGCAGCGGAGCTTATCTCCAGCCTTGGCTTTTCGATCTCGCCATCCGCGACCGTGTCCGATCTGTCCGTCGCTCATCAGCAGGTCGTCGAAATCGCCAAGGCGCTCTCCAAGAATGCCAGCGTGATGGTGTTCGACGAGCCGACGGCGGTTCTGTCCGTGCAGGATGCCGAACGCCTGCTCGGCATCATCCGGACGCTGCGGGAGCGCGGCGTCGGCATCATCTACATCTCTCACCGCCTCGACGAGGTGTTCCGCATCGCCGACCGCATCACGGTCATGAAGGACGGTGCGTCGGTCCAGACCGTCGAGCGAAAGGACGTCGCGATCGATGACGTCATCCGCATGATGGTCGGCCGATCGCTGAAGGCTCTTTTCGGCGACGATCTCGAACGGCCGATCGGCGAGGAAGTGCTGCGGATCGAGGAGCTCTCGGATGGCGCGCGTATCCGTGGCGCGTCGCTCACGGTTAGGGCGGGCGAGATCGTCGGGCTTGGAGGCTTGGTTGGCGCCGGTCGTACCGAGCTGGTGCGCCTTATCTTCGGCGCCGAGAAGGCCCGTTCGGGCAAGATCTTTCTGCATGGCAAGGAAGTGCGCGTGAACAATCCGCGCGCCGCCGTTAAGGCAGGGATCGGGCTTGTTCCCGAAAGCCGGAAGGAGCAGGGGCTCGTTCTCGATTTTCCGATCCGCGTCAACGCGACGATGTCGAAGCTAGGGCCGCTGGTCAATGCGTTCGGTTTCGTGCGGCGGGCGGCAGAAGGCGCGACTGTCGAGAAGCTGGCAGCGCGCCTGCGCATCAAGGCCGGCAGCCTCAACGATCCCGCATCGAGCCTTTCCGGCGGTAATCAGCAGAAGGTCGTGCTTGCCAAGTGGTTTCACGCCGATGGCGACCTTCTGATCTTCGACGAGCCGACCCGCGGCGTCGATGTCGGCGCAAAGACCGAGATCTATTCGCTCATCAAGTCGCTGGCAGCCGAGGGCAGGGCGGTGCTCGTCATCTCGTCCGAACATATCGAGCTCTTCGGGCTGTGCGACCGCATTCTCGTCATGCGTGAGGGAGAACTGACGGGGTCGCTCGACCCGCAAGACTACACCGAAGAGAAACTGCTGAAGCTGGCGATGGTCAATACCGTCTCACAGGCCGAAGCCACCGCGACCAGCAACTGATTGGGTTAAAGCCGTGACCGAACTCACCGAAACCGCTCACCGTTCGCCTTCGCTGAACATTTCCAACATCCTGCACCGCTACGGCACGCTGGCCATCCTGATCGCCCTGCTGATCGTGGCGACCTCGATGTCCGACGTATTCCTGACCCAGCGCAACATTATCAACGTTCTCCGACAAAGCGCCGGCACCAGCCTCATGGCGATCGGCATGCTCTTCGTCATCCTCACCCGGGGCATCGATCTCTCGGTCGGTTCGGTGGCGGCACTGGGCAGCGTCTTGTCGGCGATCGTCATTCAGGACTACGGTACCGGCGGAGCGGTCGCGACCGCGCTGATCGCCGGCGCAGCCTGCGGCCTTGTCTCAGGTATCCTCGTCGCGTTCCTCAAACTGCCGCCCTTCGTCACGACGCTTGCGATGATGACTGTTGCGCGTGGTCTCTCCCTGATCGTCTCCGCTGGACAGCCCATTCAGATGGGCGACGCCGGGGTCTGGATCACGACCTTTGGCTCCGGCTCTATCGCAACCATTCCCTATCCCGTCATGCTAATGGCGGTTGTCTTCGTCATCGCCGGTATCGTCCTGACTTTCACGCGCTTCGGCCGCCTGGTAAAGGCGATCGGCTCGAATGTCGAGGCTGTCAGGCTGTCCGGTATTCCGGTCGCCTATTACACGACAGCGGTCTATGTGATCTCCGGAGTTCTCGCGGCCGCAGCCGGTATCGTTTCAACGAGCCGCACGGGCATCGGTTCGGCCAATATTGGCGTCGGTTCGGAGCTCGATGCAATCGCTGCCGTCGTCATCGGCGGCGCCAGCCTGATGGGCGGTCGCGGTGGCGTCATGAACACCTTCATTGGCGTGCTTGTACTTGGCATTATCGCTAATATGATGAACCTTGCCCGCGTGCCCGGCTATCACCAGCAGGTCTTCATGGGCTGCATCATCATCGGCGCGATGCTCCTGCAATATGCCTCCAACTGGTTTCGCAAGTAGTGTCCGCCTCCTGCAGGGGTAAATAGCATGCCAAGTGATCTCTTCCTTGCCATCGACGTCGGCACCGGCAGCGTTCGCGCCGCCCTCGTCGACACCAGGGGCAAAATTCTTGCGGTCTGCAGCCGCGAGCACGAGCAAATCGTTCCGCAATTCGGCTGGGCGGAGCAGCGTCCGGCGGATTGGTGGGCGGGCGTCGTCGCCACGGTCCGCGAGGTTCTGGGACAGGTTGCCGATGCGCGCTCTCGCGTGGTTGCCGTCGCCGCCTGCGGCCAGATGCACGGGACAGTGCTCGTCGGGGACGATGGGGAACTGGTGCGCGAGACCGCGCCGCTCTGGAACGACAAGCGCACCGTCGATTATGTAACGGCCTTCGAGGCCGCGCATGCGCCGAGCGATTATCTGGCCGATTGCGCCAACCCACCGACGCCCGCCTGGCCCGGCTTCAAGCTGCAATGGCTGCGCGACAACGATGCGTCGGCCTATAGCAAGGCATCCGCCGTGCTGATGCCGAAAGATTATGTCAATCTGCGCCTGACCGGCGAGATCGCCATGGATCGCAACGATGGCGGCGCAAGCTTCTTGATGGATCCCCGCAGCGGAGACTGGTCGCGAAAGATGATCGCGCTGCTCGGGCTCGACGCCGATAAGCTGGCGCCGCTTCGCAATCCGACGGAGATACTCGGTACCGTCAGTGAAAGCGCTGCGATCGAGACGGGGCTGCGCCAGGGCACGCCGGTGCTGGTTGGCGGGGCCGATTATCCGGTGGCCTTGCTAGGGTCCGGCGTCTGCCGTCCTGGCGTGGGTTCGGAGGTCATGGGAACGTCGGCGATCATCACTGCGATCGCCGCCAAGCCGCTTTTGGATCCCTCCATCTGCAACGTCGGCACCGTTGAAGGCAACTGGGGCGCCTTCATGCTGCTGGAATCCGGCGGCGACGCCATGCGCTGGGCAAGACGGGCGTTCGACGAGAAGAAGTCCTCCTATGAAGACATCGTCGCAAAGGCAGCCGAGGCGCCTGCCGGTTCCGACCGGCTGTTCTTCATGCCCTATCTCACTGGCGAGCGGCTTGGCGAGCATCGCAATGCGCGCGCGCAATTCTTCGGGATCGGTGCCGCGCATGGCCTTGCGCATATGCACCGCGCCGTTCTCGAAGGCGTCGCCTTCGCCACCAAGCGCCACATCAACATTCTCGATCGCATATCCGGTGCACCGCTTGAGCAGGTCATCGCGTCGGGTGGCGGGGCGAAAACCGAACTCTGGATGAAGATCAAGGCCAGCGTCTACGGCATTCCGATTCTCGTTCCATCCGAGCCGGAATGCGGCCTGGTTGGCTGCGCGATCATGGCGGCTGCGGCGACGGGGCATTTTTCAAGCGTCGAGGATGCAGCCGGGGCCTTTGTCTCCTACGCGCAGGAGATCACACCCGATCCGCGCTGGGCTGAAACCTATCGGCCGATGCAGGCCTTCTTCGAAAAGCTCTACGCACACAGCCAGGTCCTCTACGACGATCTCGACGGGCTGCCGCAATGACGGAAAGAGCCGTACTTTTCGACATGGACGGCACCCTCGTCGATAGCGAGGGGCTGCATTTTGATGCCATGAAACAAGCTCTGCTGCAGATGGGATATCGCGTGCCTGATGCGCTCGCCGATCGCATGACCGGCATGAGCGGTGCAGATTGCCACGCACTGTTGCGGGAGACGATCGGCTTCGAGCCATCCTTCGAAGACTATGTCGAAGGCAAGTATCGCTGCTATCTGGCGGACGCCGCCAGACTGGAGCGCCGCCATGGAGTCGATGCCGTTCTGAGACTGCTTGCGGAAACACGGACGCCCTTCGCCATCATTTCGAATTCGGACCGCATGCTGGTCGATGCCAACCTGCGGGCCGTTGGCCTGCAGCAGCCCGGCCTTGTGACCGTCAGCCGAAACGACGTGGTGCGCGGAAAGCCGGATCCCGAACCCTATCTCAGGGCGGCGCATCTGCTTGGCGTCCGCCCCGAAAACTGCATCGTGGTCGAGGACAGCATCCCCGGCGCCGTTGCCGGTCTTGCCGCGGGAATGACCGTCATCGGCTGGCCGGAGCCACACAGGACCGACCTCGTCTTTCCGCCGTCCGCGATCCTGGCCGATCCCAACGATCTGGCTTCGACGCTCGCCGGCATGCTCTCTCCTTCTTCTCTACAAACGACCCTTCAAGGATGCGACTGATGTATCTCGATAAGTTCAAGCTCACCGACAAGATTGCCGTCGTCACCGGCGCCGCGCGCGGGATTGGCTATGCCGCCGTCGAGGCGCTGGCGGAAGCTGGAGCAAAAGTCGTGCTGACGGACATGAACGATGCGCTTCTCAAGGATGCGACGGCGACGCTTGCCGCCAAGGGGTACTCGGTCGACAGCGTTGTGCTCGACGTTACCGATGTAAAAGCCGTGCAGGCGGTCCATGACGAGATCGTCGCCCGCCATGGCCGGGTCGACATTCTCGTCAACAATGCCGGCATCGCGATCAGCAATCATCCGGCCGAAACCATGGCCGACGACATCTGGAACAAGGTGATCGACGTCAACCTCAATGGCGTCTTCTGGTGCTGCAGGGCGTTCGGCAAGTCGATGCTCGATCGCAGCTCCGGCACCATCGTCAATGTCGGCTCGATGTCCGGCTTCGTCGTCAATCGCCCACAGGAGCAGGCGAACTACAATGCCTCCAAGGCTGCTGTCCACCATCTGACGAAGTCGCTCGCCGCCGAGTGGGGCGCGCGCGGCGTTCGCGTCAATTCGGTGGCGCCCACCTATATTGACACGGAAATGAACAAGTACGTCTACGAGGATGCCGAGATGTACCGTCACTGGGTCGGCGGCACCCCGATGAACCGGCTTGGCCGCACCGATGAGGTTGCCTCCGTTATCCTGTTCCTCGCCAGCGACGCATCCAGCCTGATGACCGGATCGATCGTGCTCGCCGATGGAGGCTACGTATGCTGGTGACGGCTGACATCAAGCCGCGCGGCACACGCTTCCCCGGCCGCTATATCCAGGCGGCGGGTGCGATCGGGCTGCTGGGGCAGGAAGCGCACTCCTATGGGAAACGGGCCGTGGCCCTGCTCGACCGTGGCATTTTCGGCATGCTCGAAAAATCCGTGTCGGACGCGTTCGATGGTCGCGCCGATGTCGAGGTCGTGCGTCACGGAGGAGAGTGCTCGGAAGCTGAAATCGCCAGCCTCGTCGCTCGTGCCAGGACTGCCGCAGCCGATGTCGTCATCGGTATCGGTGGCGGCAAGGCGCTCGATACGGCAAAGGCGGCTGCCCGCGATCTCCGATTACCAGTGATCGTGGTGCCGACGATCGCCGCTTCGGATGCGCCGTGCAGCGCGCTCGCGGTCGTCTACAACCAGGACGGCACGGTCGCGTATGACAGCTTCCTGCCTGCCAATCCCGACCTGGTTCTTGTCGATACGGCCCTGATCGCTGCCGCGCCCGCGCGCTTCCTGTCGGCCGGGATCGGTGATGCGCTGGCAACATGGTACGAGGCGGATGCGTGCCGTCAAAGCGGTGCGATGAACTGCATGAAAATGCCGGGTTTGCCGCTTGCATTCGAGGTGGCGCGGTTCTGCCGGGAAACGATCCTGGAATTCGGCGCCTCGGCGCTCTCAGAATGCGATGCGAAGACGGCTGGCCCTGCAATCGAGCGGGTCGTCGAAGCCAATATCCTCCTGTCGGGGATCGGATTTGAATCCGGCGGCGTGGCGGCCGCGCACGCGATCCATCACGGGCTTTGCGAACTGGAGGACGTGCATCATCACTTGCACGGTGAAAAGGTTGCGATCGGCGTGCTGGCCGGATTGAAGATCCAGGGCCGGCATGACGAGTTCATGCGGGTTCGCGATTTTTGCCGATCGGTCCGGTTGCCGACGCAGCTGGCGGATATCGGGATTGCCGAGGCTTCGCAGGAGAAGCTGGAAATTGTCGCTCGGCGCGCCTGCCGCGCCGGTGAAATCATCCACAACGAGCCGATGCCGGTCACCGAAGCGATGGTGATCGAGGCGCTGGCGGCGTTGATCTGATCGATGGAGTAAGAGTGATGGGTAGAAACGAGGCGTTCGCGCCGAATTTTCTTGATGGCCAGACGGTAGTGGTCTCGGGCGGCACAAGCGGCATCGGGCTGGCCGTTGCGCAAGGCTTCGCCGGTGCGGGGGCCCGCGTGCTCGCCACCGGCAGTTCCGAACGCCGGCTTGACGATGCCCGATCAAGCTCGTCAGGCTCTATCGTGTTCTCAAGGCTGGACGTTCGGGACGGCGTCGCGGTCGATCGGTTCTTTGCCGATTTGCCGTCGCTCGATGTGCTGGTCAATTGCCAGGGCATCGCGCGCCCGGACAGCGAGTGGGACGAGGATGTCTTTCTCGATGTCATGGACGTCAATCTGAGCAGCGCCATGCGTCTCTCCCGTGCCGCCTTTCCGTTGCTCAGGAAGAGCGGGGGAAGCATTGTCAATTTCGCGTCGATGCTGAGCTATCTGGCCGATGAAAGCGTTCCCGCCTACACAGCCAGCAAGACGGGCATCGTCGGGCTGACGCGTACGATGGCGCACAAGTACGGCCGCGACGGCGTACGTGTGAACGCGGTTGCGCCGGGCTATCACCGCACGGAGATGACGAAGCCGTTGTGGTCGCAGCCGGACAGCGAAGCGAAGATCGCCGAGCGATCGGCGCTGAAACGCTGGGGCACGGCAGACGATCTCGTCGGCCCGATCCTATTCCTGTGCTCGCCAGCCGCCACCTTCGTCACTGGTGTCACCTTGCCGGTCGACGGTGGTTACAGCGTCGGATGAAGAGATAGCTTGCTAAATCACGGCTGATTGAACCAATCCACGGAACCAGGGTTGTCATTGAAGTCGCTTAACTGAAATCTCCTCGGCGTAGACGCCCAGGAGATTTTGTTTTTGGACCTCCGTCTCAAGCTCGCCGCCACACAGCCTCTCAAGATAATTAAAGAACATGGCGGCGATGGTCGCCCGATGTTCGTTGCCCGTGTGAGTAAAACATTCTGTTTGCGACAGTATTTCGTCGCATCTCGCTGCGCGAATACAACCTAGTGGGCGTATATGATGCAACATCCTAAGCATGGCGATGAAGCATTTCAATGAAGCATTCTCAGCTTCAATGGTTGAATGACAGGGCCTCTTTGTCCGAATAGCTTTCCACTTGCGGCCCGCCAATACATCAACGATGTTGGCGGCTTCTGCATTCAAACGTTGTGGGGCGTGGCATGCATATGGACTGTAATTCCATTATTTGCGACATCTACGATGCAGCGACAAGCGACCAAGATTGGTCATCCCTGGCGCAACGTCTGTTCCGGTTCTTTGATGCAGAAGCGGGGACGTTTCGTTTCCGAGATGGCGGCGGCCGCTACACCAACGTCTTTGAGACATCCTCGACTGGCGAAGACAGGTACAGCGCCTACTATCTTCATATCGATCCGGTTCGATCGGCTATATCGCGGATTAAACCCGCTGCATCCGGGGCGGAGACCGTGGTGCTCGTCGACGAAGTCGTCGATGGCGAACGTTATCGTCGATCCGAGTTCTATCAGGATTTCGCCAAGCCGAATGGTCGGGAAAACATGCTCATCGGTCTCGTTGGCGACAGCGAGCACACCGTCATGAGCTTCTTTCGAGATGGAAGGGCTTTCGGGAACCGAGAGAGGAGTGCGCTGGCGCAACTCATGCCGCATGTCCGCCGCGGGCTGAGAATGCGCCAAAAGCTATTTGAGACGGAGCTTGCATCGCGCCTAACATATGCGGCTTTCGACGCCTTGCCCGGAAGTGCTGTCGTTGTTGATGGCGATTGCAATGTGCTGTTCGCGAACACAGCGGCTAACCGGACGTTGTCCTGCAAAGGATTTCCGATTTCTCTGTCCAAGCTGGCGACCGGAAGTACACGACTCGTGGTCGATCAGGGCGAGGGTGCGAAGCTTCGGCAAATAGTCCGCAGCGCTGCCAATGATGGGAGCGGTGGTGCAGTTCGGATCGAATTCGACGCCATGGAGAATGGTCGCATGGGCCAACTCGCTGTCTTTGCCACACCTTTGCCGGCGCATGGAAGCAGCCCCGCCGTTGGGACGCCGGTCCTTGTGCTAATCAATGACATCTCGCAGCCGCGATCGGCGCCGCCGCGCGTTTTCAGTGAATTGTTCGGGTTGAGCGCAGCCGAGGGCGCTGTAGCGGCAGCCCTGTTAGGTGGGCAAACGGCCGAGATAGTTGCGCGAGATCGTCAGGTCTCGCTCGACACAGTGCGCACACAGATACGGACGGTGCTGCGCAAGACCGACGCGGCAAACCTTCGTGACTTCGAGCGTATCGGCGCGCTGCTGGGAACCTATGTCCATTGAGCTTGGCACTGTGGTTTAACCTCATTCCGTTAGTCACCAGTTCTGAGGATGTAGCTTTTCGGCCGTGGTCGTAGGTAACGCACAAGCTCTTCGATTGGCGTTCGTCGGGATCGAAGAGCACTGTGGTCGTTTTTACGGAGGTCACGATGATTGCTGATACAATCAGGATTATTCTTGCACACTTGCCGGCGTTCCTTTTTATCGCCGCCATCATCTGCGCTACGTTGATCAAGCGCGATCAGCACTGGTCACGTCGATACCTGTCTTGGATCCTGCTGCTGGCCGTGGGTGTCGATGGCCTGTGGGCGGGTATTTTCCATGTGTTCTTCCCGGAGATAGCATCAGCGCAAATCGGATGGCAGCAGAGCCCGTTCGAGTTTGAAGTCGGTATTGCCGATACAGCACTGGGCGCGGTCGCCGTTCTGGCATTCTGGCGAAGCTTGTCATTTCAAAGCGCAGTCGCGGTCTATGCGGTCATCTTCTATGGTGGGGTGACTTTTGGCCATTTTGTGCAAGCGTTTCAGAACAAAGACTACGCAGCCGATAATTTCGGCCTGTTGCTCGCTCTTACGATTGCCCGTGCCATCGCGTTGTCGATCCTGTTGTGGGCAGCCTGGAAACAATCCCCATCCGAGCGACATCTGGAGAGCTACCGTGCTCGCGCATAGCTCCAAGGATGCCGGCGGCAGTTGATCGGGTTGCAAGGACTATGGGCTGGCGAGGAATTGAGCCATTGTCTCGCTTGATCGCGGGAGCAGTCTCGCCCTCGCCGGGATCATCCCGACGCTCCACCTCAACACGGGTCTGATATTGCCCGCTTTGACCTGCGTGCTTGGCTTGGCGTCGCGACGATCGTATGCGCTGTTCTGAACAAGATCAGTTGATCCTTGCGCAACTGAAATGCGATCAGGACGCGTCGCACGTCATGGTCGGCGGCGCGTTGTCACTCAACGTCGTGTCATACAGGCTCGCGGAACTCCCCTTGACCCACCAGACGTATTTCCCCGCCGCGTAGCGTGCTCCCGATCCGGAAATCACCGACGCGAACACCAGTGGTTGCGTCTGCTTGGGTACAGGTACCAACGCGAGAAAGTTCGGGTCGGCGTTGACGTAGGACACCGCAAGATTGCCTGCGGAGCCGCAGTTGTAGCTTACCTGCGTACGTTCGATTTTTGCCTTGCTGTGAAGCTCAATCGTTCCGCTTTCCGCGGCCGTGGCCAAGTTTACCAGTAGGCAGGAAGCGGTGAAGCAACTGATAACAGCCAGAAGTTTCATGTCTTGATCCTCAATTGCTCGCCCAAGGGCGGACGCGCATCGACAAACGCGGTGGTCACTGATCAGTTGCCGAAGCTCCGAGGTCATTATGTCTGATCCAAGGTCTGATTTTACCATTTTCTGCCCGATAGCCGCGAAATAATCGGATCTTGTTTTCATCGCATACCCAGAAGTGGTGATGCGGCATCGGATCGATATCGGCTATCCCCGGCCATCGGAGCACATCGACCGGCCATCAGTGGCCTGGGGCGCTCTCCGGTTGGCGGCCGACGCTCTCCCAAGACGACGATCGTCCGACAGACCAGCATTCAGCCATAGTCCAATCGAAATGCAGATTGAGTGCGCGCAACCCGTCCGCAGCATTCAACACATCTGGAGTGAACATGAATACGAAATTTGCAGTCATTCTTGGCGCTGCCGCACTGTTCGCGGCACCGTCTATCTCTACCGCAGCGCCGCTGATGCCTACGATCGAAGCACCTTCCGCGGTCACTTTGGTCGCTGGCGGTTGCGGCCCCAATGCGTGGCGCGGTCCTTATGGCGGTTGCCGCACCACCCCGTTTTATGGTCGGCTCCCGAACGGCTACTATCAAGAGCGCCCCGTCGCCAGCAACGCGTGCCCGCCCGGATACTGGCGCGGTCCTTGGGGGCATTGCCGCAACACGCCCTATCACGGTCGCCTGCCTAACGGCACCTGGAAGTAAGCGCGGAGCCGACAGATGACTGCCTCGAAACTCTCCGGCGGGCTTGCGCTCGCATTGGCCCTGGTTGCCACTTCCGTAGTCCCAGGCCATGCCGACGTTGCCAAGATCGGTATCCTCTCCTGTGACGTGTCCGAGAGCGTGGATGAAATCCTCGCTCGCAAGCAGTCGCTGACCTGCCAGTTCAAGCCCGATGGCGGCCAATCGGAAACCTATGTCGGAAACATAGACGAATACGGCGTCGAGATCGGCAAGGTCGATCAAGGACACCTGATCTGGGGCGTCGCGTCGGCGACGCGCGGTATCCCTCAGGGTGCGCTTGCGGGCACGTATGTCGGCGTCGCCGCGGGCGCCGCGCTCGGCGTGGGCGCCGGAGCGACTGCTTTGGTCGGCGGCAACGATCAGTCGTTTTCGCTGCAGCCGATCTCCGTCGATGGCGAGACCGGCATCAACATCGCAACCGGCGTCGTCAAGGTGACGCTCACGGCGGCAAACTGAACAATCCTCACCAACTCGGAGAACTGAAATGACCGAACTCACACTTTCACGCAGAAACATGCTTGCCGCTGCGGGCGTTGTGCTCGCCGCAGGCTCGGCTGCTGCCCTCGTATCGTCTCCTGCCATGGCGGACCAAGGCAATATGGACGCCGCATTGCGCCAGCTCCAGAACGCATTGAATTCGCTTCACCGGGCGACGCCGAACAAGGGCGGGCACAAGGAGCGTGCCGCCGAACTGGTCATGCAGGCTATGGCCGAAGTTCAGGCCGGCATCGACTATGCCGCCGAGCATGGTGGCGGCTGACCGCCGAGCCTTCCGCAACGGAACTCACAAAGGATTTCGACAATGATACGCATGAATCCAATCGGACTGTTGTTCGCCGGCTCGCTCACGCTACTGGCGGGAACCGCGCTGGGGCAGGATGCTGCCAAGGCACCGCATGTGCCCCTGCAAAAGACCGTCGGACAGGTCAGCCAGCAGGCGCCTGTCGCATCACTCCTCGTCGTCAACGCCGACGGCGCGAAGCTGGAAGGCGACAAGTTGGTCCTGACGGGCGTTGCCACCAACTCGATCATCTTCTCCGATCGTCCGACACGCGCCGCCGGTCACATCGCGACCGACGAAATCGTCAAGCAATGGGGCGCTGGCGCCGACAGCTTCGACAAGGATCCGCCGAACGCAACGGTGTCGGTTCTTGGCGGCGGCACGAATGTCAGCGACGCCGTGGTTACGCTCAGATCGCCCAAGCTTGATGGCACGACGCTGACGTTCGACGTTTCCGTGCTGGAAGGCAATCTGACCGGCGCGACCGGTCCTGCTGCCGTGTTCATCGATCATTGGCGCGGCTGGAACAACGCTGGCTGGTACGCACTCGGCGCCGCCTCCGGTGCGGCAATCGGCGCATCTTTGGCCGGGCCTCGCTACGTCGAGCCCTACTATCCGGCGCCGGCATACTATCCTCCTGCAAGCCCATGCCCTCCCGGTTACTGGCTTGGTCCATGGGGCCATTGCCGGGATACGCCGTATCATGGCCGTCTGCCGGATGGTCAGTGGCAGTGATGACGACAGGGGCGGCCATCGCCGCCCCGTCTCAAGCTTCATGCAGCGCTCTTTGAAATCAAGGAACTGGGCGAGTAGCCCCTTGTTGGACGACCATCATGACTCGAATCCGATTCGTAGAGCCGCGCAGGCACAGGTTGGTAAGGGCGAAGGACACGCTCCGGCTGTTGCTGGGATATGGACTTGCGGCTCTTGTCGTGTGGGGATTCCTTACCTTGGGTTCGGCGAGAGCCCAAGACGCGTTCTACCAGCCCGAGAGCGGTGAACTCGCAGGGCGTCCCGGTTCCGTCATCCGCTCGGAGGCCATGCCGTTTTCTCCGCAAGGTGCCACGGCGTCGCGTATCCTCTACCGTTCGGTCGGCCTGCACGGAGAGCTGATCGCGGTCTCCGGTGTCTTGATCGTGCCGGCCGATGGCAACAGCCCAAACCGTCCGATCGTCGCCTGGGCACATCCGACCAGCGGTGTTGCCACGGCCTGCGCGCCGTCTCTAACCCGCGGCGTCTATCGACAGATCCAAGGCCTTGAGCAACTGCTGCAACAGGGATTTGCTGTTGTTGCAACGGACTATCCCGGTCTCGGCGGCCCCGGTGTCCACCCTTACCTGATTGGCAACAGCGAAGGCCGCTCCGTGCTCGATTCCGTCCGTGCCGCGCGCGATCTGCTCGGTGAACGAGAGCCGACACGCTTTGCCGTCTGGGGCCACTCGCAGGGAGGGCAGGCGGCGCTTTACGCAGGCTTGTTGGCATCCACCTACGCGCCCGAGCTTAAACTGGTTGGCGTTGCCGCGGCAGCACCGGCAACCGATCTCAGCACGCTGATGCGCGACGACTTCGCCTCGAGCGGGGGCAGAGGGCTGACGGCCCTTACGCTTTGGTCCTGGTCACGGGTCTTCGACATCAAGCTCGACAATATTGTCGACGCGAATGCGATGCCCACGGTCGACACCCTTGCAGGCGGCTGCATCGAGACGATTTTCGACCTGTTGGAACGACGTCTCGAGGAACGCCCGCTAGCCAAGGACTTCCTGACGGTCACCGATATAAGCGCGGCGGAGCCGTGGAACGCCTTGCTGAAACGGAACACGCCCGGCCTCCTCCCAAGGCAGATTCCTATCTTCCTTGCACAAGGATTGGCCGATGGCATCGTTCGTCCCGACGTGACCATCTCCTATGTTCGCCGTCTCTGTGACAATGGCAGCAGCGTGGATTTCGTGACGCTTCCAAAAGTCGGACATGGCTTCATTGCACGTGACACAGCGAAAGACGCCGCCAAATGGATTGACGACAGGTTCGCAAGCGCAGCCGCACCCAGTGCATGCGCGCAGCTCCCGCAGGCAGTCGAAGCGGATTGAGCGATGAATGCTCATCTTCTCGCCGTCGGAACTTTTGAAACTCGGAATTCCTGTGGTCAAAGCCTTTGCCCAGGGATCTTCCAATGGTGTGAGCCTCCATCCTGATGATGCCCAAGGAGCGCGCATCCGCCTGATGGTCAGGTGATGTTCGTCAGTGGTCCGAAGAGTGGGGTACTCCGCAATCAATGCCGTCTATTCGCAATCGGGCGCAAGGCCCGATGTAATCGTCTATGGCAGCGACGAGATTGCGCGCGGCCTCATCGTTGGGGATCGTGCCGCTTCCTTGCCGCAGTGATTTCAATCGAGGCCATTAGGCCAAGCTGCTGCGTTCTTGGCTCTTTGGCGACAATCCGATCGGAGGATCGGAGCACAGAGACGTGCCGTGTCGACGCACGGCTTTCCGCGCTCATTATACACTTTCCAGCTTCGCGCGCGACGTTGCCAAACTCGCCGTGCCCGACATCGCTCGTGGGCGAGGTCCGGCATGAGTAAAGCCCTCTCCAGAAAACAATCAAATGCGAGATTGACATTTGTCGAAATGTAATTGACACTTGTAAAAATCGCTCCAATGGAGAGGGCGCGATAGTCCATCGATCCACCTGAACGGTAGACGATGTTGGGAGGAGTTGAGGTGGAATATCTTCTTGATGTCGAGGGACTGAAGAAGTCCTTCAATGGTGTCGCGGCCCTGCGCGACGGACGTTTTCAGCTCAAGGCTGGGTCCGTGCACGCGCTATGCGGTGGCAATGGCGCCGGAAAATCCACGTTCCTCAAGATCCTGATGGGCATCCACAAGCGCGACGCTGGCTCGATTCGTCGCCGTGGCGTGGACGTGGAGTTCTCCGGTCCGGCGGCGGCCTTGGCATCGGGTATCGCCATCATTGAGCAGGAGCTCAGCCCCGTTCCGCACATGACAGTCGCGGAAAACATCTATCTGGGCAGGGAGCCGTCGGGTCGTTTCGGCGGCATCGATTTCAAGACGATGAACCAGAATGCGCAGCGGCTGCTGGAGCAACTCGAGTTCAACATCCGCCCGACGCAGTTCATGATGAACCTGTCGGTCGCGCAGATCCAGCTGGTCGAGATCGCCAAGGCGCTGAGCCACGATGCTGAAGTGATCTTCATGGACGAGCCGACCTCGGCAATCGGCGAGAAGGAAGCGCAGCAGCTTTTCAAGACCATCGAGCGATTGAAAGCTGCCGGAAAGGGTGTCGTTTACGTCTCCCACCGCCTGTCCGAGATTTTCCAGATTGCCGACGCCTACACCGTGTTCCGTGATGGTTTGTACATCGGTGCGGGCGACCTTGCGGATATCGATCGTCCTGAATTGATCCGGATGATCGTCGGCCGTGAACTCGGCGAAGAATACGTCAAGACCAACACGCCGACCGACGTCACCGGGCTTGAGGTCGCGGGTTTGAGCGCGACGGGCAAGGTCGAGGATGTGTCCTTCGCCGTCAAGAAAGGCGAGATTTTCGGTATTTACGGGCTGATGGGCTCCGGCCGCTCGGAGATCTTCAATTGCCTGTTCGGTCTCGACCGGATGGACAAGGGTGAGATCAAGCTTGATGGCAAGGCGATCACCGTCAGCAAGCCGGTCGACGCGATGGAGCACGGGCTTGCCTTTGTCACCGAGGATCGCAAGCTGACGGGCCTCAATCTCGTCGACAGCGTCAGGGGCAACATCGCGCTCGCCAGCCTGCCGGAATTCAGCCCGGGCTTCGTCATGCGTCGCGGCCAGGAGCAGGCTGCCAGCCAAAAGATGATCGAACGCTTCGGTATCAAGACCGCGCGCGACACCATGGCGGTGTCGGGGTTATCAGGCGGCAACCAGCAGAAGGTCGTTCTCGGCAAGTGGTTCCTGCGCAACCCGAAGGTGTTGTTGCTGGACGAGCCGACGCGCGGCGTCGATGTCGGCGCCAAGCGCGAGATTTACCGCATCATCTGCGAATTCGCGGCCGCGGGAGGCACGGTGGTGATGATTTCATCGGAGATCGACGAGGTGCTCGGCATGTCCGACCGCATCCTCGTCATGCGCAACGGTCGCTCGGCGGGCGTCTATCCGCGGTCCGAGACCGACGCGCAGGCGCTGGTGCATCTGTCGACGTAATCGGCGCACCGCGAATTTCTCAATACGGATCGGCATGGGAAGAGGTCAGAAACAGTGTCCCTTACAGATAACAAACCAACGACGGGCTGGTTCAACTCGGATCGCCGCAGGCTGCTCATTCAGGAATACGGCATCTTTCTCGCCTTCCTGCTTCTGTCCGTGATCCTGTCGTTTTCCAACGAGTACTTCCTCACGGCCGGCAATATCTCGAACGTGCTGTTGCAGACGTCGATCAACGGTGTTCTCGCGATCGGCATGACCTTCGTCATCCTGACGCGCGGCATCGATCTGTCTGTCGGGTCGGTCGTGGCGCTTGCAGGCATCGTCAGCGCCAGTTTCGTCACGACCTCGGCAACAGCCGGTATTGCGGGTGCGCCTTATCCTGCAGCCGTCGCTTTGCTGGTCGGTATCGGCGTGGGCCTGGCCTGTGGCGCCATCGTCGGTTTCATCGTGTCCCGCTTCGCCGTTCCAGCCTTCGTAGCCACGCTCGGCATGCTGTCGGCGGCGCGTGGCATGACCCTGATCTATGGTGGCGGAAAGCCTGTGCCGGCGCTGATCCCGGAGTTTCGCTGGATTGGCACCGGAAACATCCTCGGCGTGCCTATGCCGGTGGTCATTCTTGCCGTCGTCTTCATCGTGTCCTGGTGGGTCCTGACGCGCACGCGCTTTGGCCGCTACATCTATGCCGTTGGCGGCAACCCGCATGCCGCGATCACCTCGGGCATCAACGTCACCCGCATCCGGTTCGCCGTCTACGGCATCTCGGGCTCGCTTGCAGGTCTCGCCGGCATGATACTGTCCGCCCGCACGGGATCGGCGCTGCCGCAGGCCGGCATCGCCTACGAACTCGATGCCATCGCAGCCGTGGTCATCGGTGGCACCAGCCTCTCGGGCGGTGTCGGTCGGGTTACCGGAACGCTGATCGGCGCGCTCATCATCGGCGTTATGAACAACGGCCTCGATCTGATGGGTATCCAATCCTACTACCAGCAGGTGCTCAAGGGCGCGCTCATCGTCGGCGCCGTCATGCTGGATCAGAAGCGAAATCAAGGTCTTTGACCTGATAATTCGGATCGCATCCGCGATCCGTTGGCAAACCGCGCGTCATACCGGCGACCGGACATCTCTATGGAGGAGAAACAGATGAAGAAGTTGATGCTCGCACTTATCGCCAGTGCGGCGATCCTTACTGCGCCTGCCATGGCCCAGGAAAAGAAGCTGAAGATCGGCGCCACGACCTACGGCCTGAACGCCGAGTTCATGCAGATCTGGTCGGCCGCGTTGAAGCAGCATCCGGCAGTGAAGAGCGGTCAGGTGGAGCTGACGGTGTTCGACGGCCGCTATGACGCGCTGGTCCAGCAGGAACAGTTCAACACCATGATCACGCAGAAGTTCGACGCGATCATCTTCGTGCCGATGGATATCGAAGCCGGTGCCGCTGCCGTTCAGGCCGCCCATGATGCCGGTATCCCTGTTGTCGGCTCCAACGCCCGCGTCAACTCCGATCTCCTGACCTCCTATGTCGGCTCGAACGACGTGGAAGCAGGCGAACTCGAAGCCAAGGCTGTTCTCGACAAGATGGGTTGCAAGGGCAACCTGGTCATCCTCGAAGGCCCGATCGGACAGTCCGGCCAGATCCAGCGCCTTGAAGGCAACGAAAAGGCGCTCAAGGCGTGCCCTGACGTCAAGGTTCTCGAAAAGCAGACCGCCAACTGGTCGCGCGCCGAAGCCCAGACCTTGATGGAAAACTGGCTGACGTCGCATCCGGGCCAGATCAACGGTGTCATCGGCCAGAACGACGAAATGGCGCTCGGCGCGATCGAGGCGATCAAGGCTGCAAACCTGAAGGTTGAAGACTTCGCAATCGCCGGCGTCGACGGCGTCACCGATGCCATCAATGCCGTCAAGCGCGGCGAAATGGCCTCGATCCTGCAGGATGCCAACGCACAGGCACAGGGCGCGCTCGATGTCGCCATCAAGGCCGCGAACAAGGACGCCAAGCCGGAATCGGCGATCTGGACCCAGTATCCGGAAATGAAGTGGGAAGATGGCGCCTCCAAGGACTATCTCGTCCCCTGGACGCCGGTCACCAAGGAAAATGCCGACAAGCTGCTTGAATCCCGCAAGTAACGAACGCAAAGCCAGGGCGGTATCACGCCGCCCTGGCATCCACATCGCAAGGGCTTGAAGAGATGACAGACACTGCTCCCCAGATTGACCTCAATTTCCCCCTGACAGGCAAGATTGCCGTCGTGACCGGCGCTGCATCCGGGATCGGCTCGGCGATCTCCGACGCGCTGACGGCAAAAGGTGCCACGGTAGCCGTGCTCGATATCAACGCCGATATCGCCGCTGCCAAGGCGACCGCGCTCGGTGGCGGTGCAAAATCCTTCGTCTGTGACGTCTCCCAGCCGGACTCGGTCAATCGCGCCATATCGGATGTCGTCGCCGCGTTCGGCCGCATCGACATTGCCGTCAACAGCGCCGGCGTCGTCTTCCTGGCGCCCGCCGAAGATCTGTCGCTCGACTATTGGGACAAGACGATCAACATCAATCTCAAAGGCAGCTTTCTCGTCACCCAGGCTGTCGGTCGCGCCATGATCGCTGCAGGAAAAGGCGGCAAGATCATCAATCTCGCGTCGCAGGCGGGTACCGTCGCGATCGAGGAGCATGTTGCCTACTGCGCCTCGAAATTCGGTGTCATCGGCATGTCGAAGACCTTCGCTGCCGAATGGGGCAAGTACGGGATCACCGTCAACACCATCTCGCCGACCGTGGTCCTGACCGAACTCGGCAAGAAGGCCTGGGCTGGTGAAAAGGGAGAGGCCGCCAAGAAGCGCATTCCGACCGGCCGTTTCGCCTATCCCGAGGAGATCGCCGCCGCCGCCGTTTTCCTGGTTTCGGACGGCGCGAACATGATCAACGGCGCCGATCTTCTGATCGATGGCGGCTACACAATTCTCTGAGCCGAAGCGCCAGGACATTTTCAAGGAGACTTCATGCAACGGTTCGTCAACAATCCCGATCTCGTCGTCGAGGATACAGTCAAGGGTTTCATCAAGGCCCATTCCGATATCGTGCGGCTTGCCGAAAATCCGCGCGTCGTTGTCGCCAAGAACGCGCCGGTGAGCGGCAAGGTCGGCGTGATCACCGGCGGTGGCTCCGGCCACGAGCCCGGCTTCATGGGCTACACCGGCAAGAACATGCTTGATGCCGTTGCCGTCGGCGAATTGTTCTCTTCCCCGACCGCCAAGAGCTTCCATGATGCCATTCGCGCGGCTGACGGCGGGGCAGGCGTGGTTTGCCTCTACGGCAATTATGCCGGCGACAATATGAACGTGAAGATGGCAACGAAGCTCGCCGCCAAGGATGGTATCGAGGTTGCGACCGTCGTTGCCAACGACGACGTCTGCTCGGCGCCGCTGTCGGAGCGCGAAAAGCGCCGCGGTGTTGCCGGCGAAATCTTCATGTGGAAGATCGGTAGCGCCAAGGCGACGCAGGGCGGCAGCCTCGAAGAGGTTCGCGCCGCTGCCCAGAAGGCGATCGACAACTGCCGCTCGATCGGCGTCGGCCTCGGCCCGTGTACCCTGCCGGCCGTCGGTCATCCGAATTTCCAGATCGAGCCGGGCACGATGGAGGTCGGTATCGGCCATCACGGCGAGCCTGGTGTACGCGTCGAGCCGCTGAAGCAGGCCGCAGACGTCGCGAAGGATATGTGCAAGATCGTTCTCGATGATCACAACCTTCCCGCCGGCACGGAGGTTGCGGTCCTCGTCTCGGGCCTAGGCGCCACACCGCTCAACGAACTCTATATCCTGAACGACACCATCGAGAGCGAGATCACCGGCCGGGGCCTCGTCGTCTACAAAACCTATGTCGGCAACTATTTCACATCGCTTGAAATGGTCGGCGCGACGTTGACGGTCTTTGCGCTCGATGCTGAGACCAAGCCGCTTCTCGACCTCGAAACGTCCTGCACAATCTTGCTCTGAGGAACTCTGACATGCAAACTTTCAAGAACGCCTCGGCGGGCGCGATCGTCCTTTCGCTGGCGGAACGCATCATCGAAAATCGGGCCTATCTCAGCGAGATCGACGGCAAGATCGGCGATGGCGACCACGGGGTCAACATGGCCAAGGGCTTTGGCATGGCGGCGGAGCGGCTTAAGGGGCAGGACCCCTCGCTCAGTGGTGCCTTTGAAACGCTCGGCACGCTGCTGATGACGGAGATTGGCGGCTCGATGGGCCCGCTTTACGGGGTGATGTTCACCGAATTCGGCGAGACGCTCGAAGGCAAGGACGCGGTGGACGCCAGGTTGTTCAGCCAGATGCTGCATGCCGGTCTGGATGGCATTCAGTCGATCGGGTCGGCCAAGGTTGGCGACAAGACGCTGATCGACGCCTTCGTTCCGGCGGTCAATGCCTTCGACGAGGCCACGGCGTCTGGGAAGTCATTCGCGGATGCACTCTCGGCCCTTGCCGACGCGGCCGAAAAGGGACGCGATTCGACAATCGACCTCGTCGCGAAAATTGGCCGTGCCAGCCGTCTCGGCGAGCGGTCGCTCGGCATTCTGGACGCAGGCGCCACCTCCTGCGCTCTCATTTTGAAGGAGATTTCCGTGGGCGTCTCTTCTCGCCTGGAAAATGCTTGATCTCGCAGTCTGTTTCCCAAGACAGCGCGGCCCGTCCTTTGGCGGTGGGTCGCGCGCCGCGCGGTTGCAAACGGGCCGCATTGGCGGCATCTTCCCGGCACATCTAAGCGGGAGTTCATTCCAGAGTGGCAACGGTTAAGACACAGCAGGCGAGAAAAGCCGGCGCAGGCAAGAGCGATCTCGCACAGGCACCGGATGCGATGCCGCTGCGCTATGGCGACGACCCCTATGTCTGGGCGTGCTGGCTCTATTACGAGGATGGGCTGACGCAGGGCGAGATCGCCGACGTCATGGGCATATCCCGCGCAACCGTGAACAGCTACCTCGCCGAAGCGCGTGAGCGCGGCATTGTCAACATCGCGATCGAGCCTGCCCGCCTTGCTTCACTGACGGTAGCGCAGGCACTCAAACGGCATTTTGGCCTGACGGACTGTCTTGTCGTTCCGAGCGAGGATACCGCCAGACCGTTGATCGACAGGATCGGTGCCGCAGGTGGTCAGGCGTTGCATCGGCTGGTCAAGTCGGGCGATACGATCGCCGTGTCGTGGGGGCGTACGGTGCTGGCGATAAGCGAGCACGCAGAGGTTCCCGGCTTGCAGGACGTGACGGTCGTGCAGGCGACCGGCGGTACGCGCGCGAGCTTTGCCTATACACCAGAGCTCTGTGCGACGGCGCTCGCCAACGCCATCAACGGCAAGCTGATCAATATTTCCGCGCCCGCCATTGTCTCCGCCCCCGGCGTGCGCGATGCATTTCTGCAGGAGCCCCTGATCGAGAGCCAGTTCGACGCGCTTGCCGCCGCCAACAAGGCACTTTTTGGTATTTCTTCGCTGCGTCCCAATTCCACCATCCATACCAGCGGCTTTTTCGAATCCGTTCCGCTGCAGGATTATCTTGCCAAGGGCGCCGTCGGCGTGGTGGCCGGTCGTTTCATCGATGTGCATGGCCGCGCGGTGGCAGGGCCGCTCGACGATCGAACGATCGGCATTTCCCTTGAGATGCTCAAGAACATCGATTTGCGTATCGCCGCCGCAGGTGGCTTCGACAAGGTGCCAGCCATCCTTGCGGCTTTGCGCGGCGGCTATGTCAACGTGCTGATCACGGATGCCGCGACCGGCCGCGGCATTCTCAATGCCGATGGCGTGACCGATATCGATCAGCGGTCGTCGCAGCGTCTGCGGCCCGAAAGTCAAGCGCCGTTGCCATCCGCTGCGCGAATGCGCGTGAAGAAGTTTCTGAACGATCCGGACAAGATCGTCGAGGAGATGCTGGATGGCGTGGTGCGTGCGCATCGCAATTATCTGTCGCCGATCGACAAATCCAATCGCGCCCTGATCGCGCGGGACGGGCCGAGACCTGGAAAGGTCGGCCTGGTCATCGGCGGCGGATCCGGACACGAGCCGGGCTTCCTGGGCTATATCGGCAAGGGGCTTGCCGATGCCGTTGCGGTCGGGAACATCTTCTCGTCGCCTCCTCCGATCCCCATCCTTCATTGCGCGAAGGCGGCATCGGGTGGCGCGGGCGTTCTTTTCGTCTACGGCAACTATGCCGGCGACGTGATGAACTTCGAGATGGCCGCGGAGATGGCCGAGACGGCGGGTATTCCAATCCGAACGGTTCTGACCACAGACGACATCACCTCTTCGCCAATCGAGGACCGCGATGGCCGCCGCGGCGTGGCAGGCAATTTCTTCACCTTCAAGATCGCAGGCGCGGCCTGCGATCGCGGTCTGTCGCTCGACCTTTGTGAAGCCGTGACCCGCAAGGCAAACATGCGGACCTATACGGTCGGCGTTGCGCTCGAAGCGTGCTCCATGCCGCAGACCCAGCGCCCCAACTTCGAGATCGGAGCGGAGGATATCGAGTTCGGCATGGGGATTCATGGCGAGCCGGGCGTCATTCGCGAGAAGATGATCAGCGCTGACGAGATCGTCGACAAGGTGATGGACCGGATTTTCGCCGAGATGAGAGCGGTCGAAGGCAGTCGTGTTGCTGTCCTCGTCAACTCGTTCGGGGCGACGCCGATGATGGAGCTCTACGTTCTGTTCCGGCGCGTCGAGCAGCGCTTGAGCGCCAAGGGCATCGTCATCGAAGCGAACTGGATCGGGCACTACTGCACGTCGCTCGACATGGTCGGGGCGTCGATCTCCATCATGGAGCTTGATGAGGAACTGACGGGGCTCCTGCATCATCCATGCGACACCGCAGTCTTGAAGATAACGTAATAAGCAGAGTGCGCCCGGCTCGTCGCCGGGGGCGTTCTGACGATGGGAGGGGAAACGATGGCAGAGAACGATGCACGCAAGCTGAACCGGATGTTCAACCGGATATCCAGCCTGATTGCCACGGAGAAGGATTACCTGACCGAGCTTGATGGCGCGATTGGCGACGCCGACCATGGCATTACCATGCTGCTCGGCTTTGGTGCCGTTTCCAGTGAACTGGCGCGATCCGATCTCGACGACATGTTGCCATCGGCGGTGATGACGATCGCCGCCTCTGTATTCCTCAATGCGGTTGGGGCCTCGACTGGCCCCTTGTATGCGACCGCCTTTTTGCGCGCTGCAAAGGCCTTGGAAGCGCGCCAGTCTCTGGATGTTGCTGGCCAGGTCGCCGTGTTGCAGGCGATGGCACTCGGAATACAAGAGCGAGGCAAGGGTCAACGTGGCGACAAGACCATGCTCGATACCTGGATCCCCGCAGCAGAAGCGGGCGGCGCTGCACTGGCGCGCGCGAGCGGGCCTGCGGAACTGTGGCGCGAAGTGGTCGCGGCAGGCGAGGGAGGTGCTGAGGCCACACGTTCGATGGTCGCGGTACGCGGACGTGCCGCCAGACTGGGCGAACGTTCACTCGGCCATGTCGATCCCGGAGCGGCTTCGGCGGTTCTCATTTTGAAGGCCATGGCGGAAGTTTTCGCGGATTGAGCTTTGTCAGGTGACAGCCTGCAGCAGTGCTGCCCGGTTCTGGGCCGCACACCTTAAGCGCATGTCCGTTTAAGTCGGTTCCGGAACCCTTGTTTCGGTGTCCGCCCACCGAGCGATCAATCAACCGATCACCACATTATCGAGCTGCCGCAGGTCGGCTAGAACCTCAAGTCGGTAATAATCTTCCTGATCCGAATTCGGCCATCGCTCGTTTTAGAGATTTGGCCAGCTGCCGCTTGACTCTATCGTTGATACGTATCAATAATGAATTGTTACGTATCAACGACGGAATTTAATGTGTCTGGTCGCAGAATAACGCAGAAGGAAGTGGCAGAGCGAGCCGGCGTTGCGCAGGCCACGGTGTCGCTTGTCTTGAACGGCGGCAGGGACAAGGTTGCGCCGGAAACGGCTGATCGCATCGAGGCTGTCATTGCCGAACTCGGCTATCAGCCCAACCGGTTTGCACAGGCGTTGCGCACCAGCCGATCGCATGTGATTGCCTGTGTCGTTCCGGATTTGACGAACCCATTTTACCCCTCGCTTGTCGTTGCCGTTCAGAAGGTTGTGCGCAATGCCGGCTATGAGGTGATCACGATCGACACCGAAGGCGAGCTCGCGAACGAGCGGCAGGTGGTCGCCGCCGCCTTGCAGGGGCGCTATGACGGTGTGGTTGGTGTCTTCTTCAACCTGTCCGCCCGTGATCTTGCGCCGCTTGGCAAGAATGGCGTCCCGGTCGTGCGCATCGAGGTGCGGCGCAAATCCGGCGGTTCGCTTCCGATAGATGATCTGTTTATTGACAACCAGGCTGCTGCGCGCGCCGTCACGGCCCATCTTCTCGGTCTCGGTCACCGCGCCATTGCCATGGTCGCCGCTCGTGGCGGTCCGCAAAGCGTTCGTCTTCAGGGTTATCTCGATGCCATGGCTGCGAGCGGCGCTGAGCCGATTGTTCTGGAGGCCACGCATTTCACCGTCGAGGCGGGCAGCGAGATGGCGGATCGCATCGTGGCGAGTGGGCGGCGGGTCACGGCCATCATTGCTGCCAACGATCTGATGGCAATTGGTGTCATCAAGAGTCTGCTTCGAAACGGGTTGTCGGTACCCCGCGATATTTCCGTCGCGGGCTTCGACGACATCATGGCCTCGGCACTTGTCACTCCAGGGCTGACAACGGTGGCGCAGTTCCAGGATCGCCTCGGCGCGCGTGCGGCCGAAAAACTTCTGTCGCGTCTGATTTCCCGTGAAACCGAACCAGCCCAGCCCGAGGAGATGCCGTTTGAGCTCGTCATCCGAGCATCGGTCGCTCCGCCGCCAGGCGTACAGAATTAATCCATCGAACAAGGGAGGAGTGAACATGACCAAGATGAAGACGAAATTGCTTGCCGCTGCCGCTATCGTCATCGGCGCCGCTCATATCGCCGTCGCCCAGGATCGCGTGACTTGGTGGTATGAGCAGGCGACCCCCGATCAGCAGAAGCTGATCAAGGAGAATATCGTCGAACCTTTCGACAAGGCCAATCCGGAGCAGAGCCTGAAGATCGACTATCGCGGCACCGAGCTCGACAAGCAGCTGCGCGTGGCCATGCTCTCCGGCAACGGTCCCGATGTCGTCTACACGGCGGGCCCGAGCTACGTCGCGCCGATGGCCCAGTCGGGCCAGCTCATGCCGCTCGACGATTATGCCGCCAAGTACAAGTGGCAGGATCGCATCCTGCCGGTCTTCCTGAAAATGGGCGAGTATAACGGCAAGCTCTATGCGCTGCCGAAGACCTATGAGACCGTTGGTCTCTTCTACAACAAGACCTTGTTTGAAAAGCACGGCTGGCAGGCGCCCAAAACGCTTGACGAGATGGAAACGCTCGCCGACGCGATGTTGAAAGAAGGCATCACGCCTTTCGCCGCCGGCAACGCCGATTGGCGCGGCGCCAATGAATGGTTCGTGACGCTGGCGCTCAACTCCGTCGCTGGTCCCGACAATCTCAACAAGGCGTTGCGTGGCGAAATGCCCTGGACGGCCGAGCCTTTCGTCAAGTCGATCGACCGCCTGAACTCGTGGTGGCAGAAGGGCTATTTCGGCAAGAACTACTTCTCGCTGACCAGCAGCGAGCAGGCGGCTGACGCGATGGCCTCCGGAAAAGCCGGCATGATGCCGACCGGCACATGGCAGTTCCAGAACGTTGCGACCTACGGCAAGAAAGCCGGATCCGAGGCCGGCTTCGTCGGCTTCCCGAGTGCGTCCGGCGATCCGATCTTCCCGCTCGGGATCGGCTCGACCTTCTCGATCGCGACCAAGGCGAAGAACCCCGAAGGTGCGGCCACGGTCATCAATTACGTCTTCTCGCCTGAAGTCTACGGCACGATGAACTCCGCCTGGCAGGGCGAGTGGAATATCCCGCTCAAGGATATCTCGAGCGTCAAGATGGCGAGTGAGGTGTCCCCGCTCTTTACCGAGACGATGAAGAACCTGTCCGCCTCGGTTGCCGACGGAAAATACGGCTACACCACCTGGACCTTCCTGCCGCCTGCGACCGACAGCTACATCATCAACGGCATCGAGGAAGTCTGGCTGAAGAAGATCTCGCCAACGGACTATCTGACCAAGCTCGACGAGTCCTTCCAGAAGGAATCCAAAGCCGGAAAGGCGCCTGCCGTCCCGGCTCGCTGATCAGGACCTTGTGAGGCGCGCTTAGCGCGCGCCTTCTGCCCGCCTTCCACCGGTTTCCGGTGGCGGGGCAGGCCGGATCATGCCCGAAAAGGTAATACACATGCACAGACTCTATGTTCTGCCGACCCTCATCATAAACATCGTGATCATCGCCATTCCGGCGCTGCTGACGGTGGCGCTTGCCTTCTTCGAATGGGACGGCATCAGCACGCCTGTCTTCGTCGGGTTGGACAATTTCGCGGCGCTGTGGGACGACAGCGTGTTCTGGACGGCGCTCACCAACAACATCATCTGGACGATCATCTTCCTGACGGTGCCGATCGGCATGGGGCTGCTGGCGGCCACAATGCTTTTGGTTGCCCGTCGTGGCTCCAACACGTTCCAGGTCATCTACTTCCTCCCTGTTATCATAGCCACGGCCATTACCGGCCGTGTCTGGCAGGGCATGATCTATTCGCCGGTGACGGGTGTTACGGGCCTTCTCCAGCGGTTGGGTATCGAAATTGCGAACCCGCTGACAGAAACATCCAGCGCGCTTTACGGCATCGCCGTCGTCGATCTATGGCACTGGTGGGGCTTCCTATGCGTCATCTTCTTCGCCGCCCTTCGCCAGGTGCCGGCTGAACAGATCGAGGCAGCCCGCATCGAGGGAGCAACCTTCTTCCAGATGATCCGCTACGTACTGCTTCCAGGCATCATGCCGACCATCACCCTGATGATGATCATGACCGTCATCTGGTCGTTCCTCGTCTTCGACTTCGTCTACATCCTCACCCAGGGCGGCCCCGCCTATTCATCCGAAGTGCTGTCGACGCTGGCCTATCGTTCGGCCTTCTACGATCTCGCCGTCGGCAAGGCGGCCGCTGTTTCCGTCGTTATAAGCCTCTTCGGGTTGGCTGCCACTGTCCTCTATATCCGCGCGCAAGCATCGGAGTTCGAACAATGAACATGACCGAGAGCCGCCTCACGCTCACGCTCGTCTATGCGACGCTGTCGTTGCTGCTGATCATCACGCTATTTCCCATCGTGCTGATGGTCCTGAATTCGCTGAAGGCGTCCGCCGAGATCGTGCAAAATCCGCTTGCCTGGCCGGCGGAACTGCGTTGGGACAATTTTACCCGCGCATGGTCGGATGCCAACTTTGGGCGCACGCTCGTCAACTCGGCGGTTTTGACCGGGATGACGATCATCCTCGTCTGCACCACGGGTTCGCTGACGGCCTATGTTCTCGCCCGGCGCAAGATCAAGACTTGGAAAATCCTCACCTTCTATCTGCTGGCAAGCACCACGGCGCCGATCCAGCTCTTTCTCTTCCCGCTCTACTTCGGCTTTGCCCGCTTCGGGCTGATCAACAACCCGATTGCCGTGTCCTTCATCTACACGGCGGTCTACTCGCCCTTCGCCATCATGCTTCTGCGCACCTATTTTCTTGCCGTGCCCAAGGAGCTTGAGGAAGCTGCGTTGATCGACGGGGCGACGCATTGGCAGGTGTTCCGGCGCGTCTTCTTGCCCATCGTCTCGCCTGGCATCCTCACGGTCGCGCTTATCATCGGGCTTTACTCGTGGAACGAGTTCCTGATCGCAACCACCTTCCTGCAGGATCAGGACAGGCTGACGGCCGTCGTTTCCTTCTTCCTGCTGTCCGGCCAGTACTCGTCCGACTGGGGCGAGATCATGGCGGCGGCCCTCATCATCATTCTACCCATCGTAATTCTCTTCATCCTGCTGCAGCGCCATTTCATCGAAGGAATGGCCGGCGGTTCGGTGAAGGGCTGACAAGGAGCTTCAGATGTCCATACCTGCAGACTACAACAACCGTGTCTACGCCGGCGTTCTCGGCAAGCTGATCGGCGTCTATCTCGGCCGCCCGTTCGAAAACTGGCGCTACAAGGATATTCTCCAGAAGCTCGGACCGATCACCTACTACGTCCACGAACGGCTGGGCGATCCGCTTGTCGTCACCGACGACGATGTCGGCGGCACCTTCGCCTTCCCGCGTGCGCTTGACGACTACGGCATCTCGCCCGACCTTTCCGCCGAGGATATCGGCAAGGCTTGGCTGAACTACATCATCGAGGAGCGCTCTATCCTCTGGTGGGGCGGAGCCGGCAACTCGACCGAACACACCGCTTGGCTCAACCTGAAGCGCGGTATTCCCGCACCCGCCTCCGGTTCGATCGAAACCAATGGCGCAACGGTCGCCGAGCAGATCGGCGCTCAGATTTTCATCGACGGTTGGGCGCTCGTTTCTCCAGGCAATCCGGCGCAGGCCGCAAAGCTCGCGCGCGCGGCGGGTTCCGTCAGCCACGACGGTGAAGCGGTCCACGCCGCGGTGCTTTGGGCTGCGATGGAGGCGGAAGCCTTCGTCAGCAAGGATGTCAATCATCTGCTGGACACCGGCCTGTCCTATATTCCGAAGGACAGCCTGATCGCCAAGCTTGTCGCCGATATCCGCCACTGGACATCCGGCAACGAGGATTGGGAGGAAACCCGCCAAAGGATCGAAGACAACTACGGCTACGACAAGTATCCGGGCAATTGCCATGTCGTTCCGAACCATGCGTTGATGATCATGGCGCTGCTGCATGCGCCGCATGATTTCCAGCGTGGCCAGATGATCGTCAACACCTCCGGCTGGGATACGGATTGCAATGCCGGCAATCTCGGCTGCCTGCACGGAATCATGCTCGGCCTCGACGGGCTGGACGCCGGTCCGGATTGGCGCGGCCCGGTTGCCGACCGGCTCTACATGTCGACGGCCGACGGTGGTCGCTCGATCGCCGATGCCGTTGATGTTGCTCTCTGGCTTGCCAATCTCGGTCGCAAGCTTGCCGGCCAGGCCGCCGAACCGGCACCCAAGGATGGTGCCAAGTTCCACTTCTCGCTGCCAGGCTCTGTCCAGGGCTTCCGTCCGCAGACGGCCGATACTGCGCTCGCCGATCTCAAGGTGAGCGGCACGGGCAACGGTCTGGCGATCGATTTTTCCGCGCTTGCCCCGGGCCGCGAGGCGGCAACCACCACGCCCGTGTTTACGCCGGCCGAAGTGACGAAGATGCGCACCTATGATCTGATGGCCAGCCCGCGCATTCATGCCGGCCAGGTGCTGAAGGCGCGCGTCAGCGCCGATGCAGGCAACAAGGGGATCGTTGAAGCTAAGCTGCGCATTCGTCATTATGACGGCACGGACAACCTCGTCACCATCGACATGCCGAATGGCGAGTTGCTGGCAGCCGGCGCATCCGCCTCGCTCTCCTGGACTGTGCCGGAGACCGGATACCAGCCGATCGCCGAGGTTGGCCTGGTGCTGACGACGGCTGACGGCCGGGCAAACGGTCGTGTCGTCATCGACAGCCTGACCTGGGACGGCTGCCCGTCAGTGACCTTCCGCCGGCCCGAGGGTGCCGGCGATTTCTGGCGCCGTGCCTGGGTCAGCAATGTGCATTTCTTCTCCAAGCACTTCCCGCAGGATTTCCGCATCAGCCAGAACCGCGGCGATGGCATGATCATGCAGGGCACGCGCGACTGGACGGATTACGCGATCGAGGCGGATTTGATGCTGCACCTCGGTGATCACGGCGGTCTGGTGTTCCGCTCGCAAGGGCAGCGCCGATACTACGCCGCGCTGGTCACCCGTGCAGGTGAGTTGCAGATCGTCAGGTGCAAGGATGAGCATCGCAAGGTGCTTGCTTCCGTCGCGCTCGACGTCGAATTCGAGAAGGCCTTCACGCTGAAGGTTTCGGCCAAGGGTGGTCATTTTGAGGCGCGCGTTGGCGATGTCCGTGTCGAAGCCGAGGATACGGCTTTCGCAGGTGGATCGGCCGGCCTCATCATCCATGAAGGCGCATTGTCGGCCACGCGCATCGCAATCGGCGCAGCGTAAGGAGTGGCAGTATGGCCAGCGTAACAATCGACAAGGTCGTCAAGCGCTACGGAAGCGCTGAGGTCATTCACGGCATTGAGGCAACCTTCAACGAGGGCGAATTCGTCGTCCTCGTCGGCCCGTCGGGCTGCGGGAAGTCGACGCTGCTTCGGATGATCGCGGGTCTGGAGGAGATCTCCGGTGGTGAGATATCGATCGGCAGCAAGGTGGTGAACAATCTGCCGCCGAAGAGCCGCGATATCTCGATGGTCTTCCAGAATTATGCGCTCTATCCGCATATGACCGTCGAGGAGAACATGGCGTTTTCCCTGACGTTGGCGGGCGCCAGCAAGGAGGAGAAGCAGAAGAAGGTGCGTGAGGCAGCTGAAATCCTTGGGCTGGTTCCGCTTCTTCAGCGCAAGCCGAAGGCTCTGTCGGGCGGGCAGCGTCAGCGTGTGGCCATGGGTCGCTCGATCGTGCGCAAGCCGCAGGTCTTTCTGTTTGACGAGCCGCTTTCCAATCTCGACGCCAAGCTTCGCGTGCAGATGCGTGGCGAGATCAAGTCGCTGCATCGCCGCCTCGGGACGACGATGATCTATGTCACCCACGATCAGATCGAAGCGATGACCATGGCCGATCGCATTGTCGTCATGCAGGCGGGCAAGATCGAGCAGGTGGGTTCGCCACTCGAGCTTTACGATCGCCCCGCGAATGCCTTCGTGGCGCAGTTCATCGGCTCTCCGGCCATGAACCTGTTTCCGGCAGTCGCCCGGTCGGGCGATCTTGTTCTGCAGACGGGCAAGGGAACAGGGCTGAAAGCGCCCGCCGGCGTCCGTGAGGGACAGACGGTACTGATTGGCAAGCGTCCGGAAGAAATCGCGCTCGTTGCCGAGGGCGAGCTTGGAGCCGTTGTTGAGAATATCGAGCCGACGGGGGCGGAAACCTTCGTTGAGGCGCGCCTCGGCGACCAGCTCGTTTCCGTCGTCTTGCGCGAACGACCGCAATTCGACATTGCGAGCCGGCAATACCTTTCGCTTGCCAAGGGCAGCGTGCATCTCTTCGATCAGGAGACGGGACGCCGGATCGCGTCCCCGTAGATCGCTTATCCAGGGTCGGCGCGCTGAGAGCCTTGCTAGCACTGGCGCGCCGGTCAGTCGGTTGCCTTCAGTCGGGTGCGACCTCGAACACCGCTTCGATCTCGACCGGAATATTGCTCGGCAGCGATCCGGCGCCCATCGCGGTGCGGGCATGCATGCCGCGCTGGCCGAAGACTTCGAAGAACAGGTTGGAGCAGCCGTCGATAACGAAGGGGTGGCGGGTGAAGCCGGGGATTGCGTTGACCATGCCCAGCACCTTCACGACCCTGGTGACCCTATCAAGGCTCCCCAAGCTGGATTTGGCGACCGACAGCAGGTTGATGCCGACCAGCCTGGCGAAATCTTGCGCCTGCTCGGCCGTGTAATCGCTGCCGACGACGCCCGTGTAGGGTTGGCCCGCCCCATGAAGGGGGGCGAGGCCGGAGAGAAAGAGCAGTCCGCCTGCCTGCACGGCGGGAAGGAACCGCGCGACGGGCGCGGGGGGCGGCGGAAGCGTTATGCCGAGCGCGACGAGGCGGTCTTCGATGCTCATCCTACTTCAGATCCGAGAACGAGGTTGCCACGAACAGTTCCGACTGCAGGTTGGTCAGCTTGGCCGAACCGCCCGGCGGCGGCCAGATGCCTTCCTTGCTCGCCTGCGCCCGTGCCGCCACACGCGCTTCGATCGTCTGATAGGGCCAGATGTGCACCATCTTCTGTGGGCCTTCCTCGATCGAGGCCATGTTGGTCAGGAGCGGCGACATCGCGTGCCGGCGCTCGATGATCTTTGCCCAAGCCTCTTCGGTTTCGGCAAGGCCGTTCGGCGCCAGCGTGTAGGTGCGGAATTCGTAGAACGGGCCGTAGGCGCCCGGCGTGATGGGTTTGGCGAAGGACAGCGGCTTGAAAGCCGTGTTCGTCACGCCCGCCAGCGACGCGGCGATGCCATAGGGATCGGCAGTCGTCATCAATCTGGCGCGCTCCTCGGTCAGCGCTTCGATCGTCTCATAGGCAGTCAGGAAGGCGAAACGGTTCAAGGTGCCGAACTCGCAGGCGAAGGCACCAAGCGGCGTGCCGGTGGACGAGAAGTTCGCGTATGTCTCCGGCAATACAGGCATGACGGCGCCGAGTGTATTGGGCAGCAGCGACAAAATCGTTAGGTCATAAATCATTTTCAATCTCGCTCATCCTTGAATGCTGAAAGGCTCTTCCAAAGTCACCTCCAGCTTGGTACGCCAAAGAAATACCATTTGCACGCCAAAAATTTACACGTCGATAGAATGAGGGAGCAGGCGAAATGATCGAGCGAGTATTGAAGGGACGGGTGGTCACGGCATCAGGTATTGTCGAAGATGGCTGGATCGCGATCACCGACGGAACGATCGTCGCCGTTGGAACCGGCGACGCGCCCGAGGCGGCGGAAATACAGGATTTCGGCTCGGCCTGGCTTCTCCCCGGAGCGGTCGACGGGCAGACCCACGCCGGAAGCCAGATCGGCTTCGCCGGCATGGCGCCGACGACCAAGGCCGCCGTCATCGGCGGCGTGACGACGATCGTCGACATGCCCTATGACCATCCGATCCCGGTGACGAAGGCTGTAGTGCTGCGGGAAAAGATCGCCGCGATCGGCGAGCACGCTGTCTGCGACGTCGCTCTCTATGGAACGATCCCCACGAGGCCCGACCTGTCGGACATCCGGGGCCTGATCGATGAGGGCGTCTGCGCGTTCAAGATCTCGTCCTTCGAAGCCCATCCGGACCGTTTCCCGCGGATCGACAATTCCGCCACGCTGGTGCTTCTCAAGGCGCTGGAGGGCACCTGCCTGCCGCTCGGCCTGCACAACGAGGACCAGGAGATCGTCGCGCATGCGACGAAGGCACTGAAAGAGGAGGGTAAGACCGGCGCGGAATATCACAGCCAGAGCCGGCCGCCCGTGGCGGAACTGGCGGCGACGAGCACTTTCTTCGAAGTCGCGGCGTCGACCGAGGCCCATGCCCATATCGTCCATATCTCGGTTCCCGAAGGCTTCGAGATGGCGCGCGCCTATCGCGAGCGCGGCGTCGCGGCCACCGCCGAGATGTGCGTTCACTACCTGCTCTTCGATGCGCAGACCGACATGCCGCGTCTCAAGGGACTCCTGAAGGTCAATCCGCCGATCCGGCCGGGGCAGACGGAGGCGCTCTGGGGTGTTCTGGAGCAAGGATTGTGCAGCTTCGTCTCGTCCGACCACAGCGCCTGGCCGCTCGAGCGAAAGACCAGTGCATCGATCTTCGACGTTGCCGCCGGCATGCCGGGCCTCGAGGCCATGGTGCCCGCTTTCTTCACGGCCGCGGCAAAACGTAAGGATAATGTTCAGGCCGCGATGCTGACCGCTGAGTATCTTGCCGACCGTCCGGCCCGCTTCTTCGGTCTCTCACGCAAAGGGCGCATCGCGCCTGGCTTCGACGCCGATATCGCGGTTCTGTCGCCGGAGGACTTTGTCTACGATGCGACGGCAAATCCCGATGGGCCTGGCTGGAGCGCCTACAACGGCATGACATTCACGGTTCGGCCTTCGGCAACCTTCGTGCGCGGCCGGAAGGTGTGGGACGGCGTTGCCGTCACTGATGCGGCTGGGTACGGGCGGTACGTTCCGCGCCGGAGCTGACGGCACGGGCGTCTATCTCTAGCGCATCGCCCCAGTCAGCCGATCGATGATCGCCAGCTTCACACTTTCGATGTGGTTGGCCATCGCGCTGCGAGCCTTTTCCTGGTCACCGCTGGAAATGGCGTCGAGAAGTGCTGCGTTCTCTTCCACGCCGAACTTGTACTTCGACGGGTTGCGATAGGCGTTGAAGACGTGGGTGCGCCTGCGCAGGTCGCGGATCATGCCCGCCAGCAGCGCGTTGCCCGCCGCATCCGCGATCTCGCCATGCAGCATGTCATCGACGTCCCATATTTCGCTGAGCGTAGGGGCGGGCTTTTGGCCAAGTTCCTGCAATGCCGCGCGGATTTCCTCGACGCGCGCCGGAGGGATGCGACCGGCGGCAAGCCGTGCGGCATCCGATTCCAGCAACTGGCGCACATGCAGCAGCTCAACGAAAGCCTCGGTGGAAAAAGGGCTGACGGTCACGCCGCGTCCCGGCTGCTTGTAGACGAGGCCTTCCGCCTCGAGCCTGCCGAGCACTTCGCGGATCGGCGTACGCGATGCATTCAGCCGGTCGGCCATGCGCCGCTCGACGATGACGTCACCGGGGCGCAACTCCCCCTTGATCAATATCTCGATCAACTGGTCATAGACCTGTTCCGTCAAATTCACACGGTCCGCCGAAAGTGCTGCGGCAAACTGGTCATGGTCAGATTCGGTCATGTAATCCCCCGATCAAAATCCTGCTATCCCCTAGCCCAGCTTGTGCTCCGCTGGAAGACGGCGGGAATAATCTTGGTATCCCATATCTGCTATTTCTCTACATCGATACATTATCATCGCAAAATCCCTTGCAAAACAGCACTTGGCAAACAGGAAAAGCCACGCTACAAATTGGTATACCAATGGCGTGCAAGTTGTCCGCCAAATTGATGGAGAGTGAATATGGCAGTCAACCCCTGGCGCGCGACCAGTATCCAGATGCGCAGTGAACGAGCGACTCAGGCGCCGGACAACCAAGCCGCCAAGGACGTCATGAAGCGAAATCTGGATCGTCTGCTTGGGCTGATCGAGCAAGCCTGCGCATCGAGTGAGAAGCCCGACCTCGTCGTTTTCCCCGAGTTCGCCTTGCAGGGGCCGCCGCTTTCCATGAAGGTTGGTCCGTGGATCGAGAGAGCCTGTTCGACCATTCCCGGTCCGCTGACGGAGCCGCTGCAGGCGCTTGCCAAGCGGGAAGGGATCTTCATCGCCGGCAACATGTTCGAGGCGCCGAGCGAATGGCCGGGCCGCTACTTCAACTCGTCCTTCCTGATCGGCCGTGACGGCGAGATCGTCGTTAACTACCGTCGCGTCAACACGGCGGCGTTTCCCTCCGTTCACGACTTCATGTCCGACTATCTGGACGCGACGCCTGAAGATCAGGTCTTCCCGATCGCCGATACCGAGCTTGGCCGCCTTGCGCTGATCCCCTGCGGCGAGATCAATGTCCCGGAGGTCGCGCGCTGTTACATGATGCAGGGCGCCGAGGTGATCCTGCACCCGACCAATTCCAAGTTCACGACCGGGCAGGAGGCGGCCAAGGTCGCGCGCGCCGCCGAGAACATGTGCTACCTGATCAGCGCCAACGTCGCCGGTCCGATCGGCTTTTCGCCTGACAATTCCATCGTTGGCGGCCGTTCGCACATCCTCGATCATTTCGGCGACACCATCGCCTTCGAGGAGAGCGCGGAGGAAGGCATCGGCGTTTCCGGCATCATCGACATCGAGAAGCTCCGCATCGATCGCCGCACCGATACCGGCACCCACAACCCGCTGCTGCGGGCTCGCTTCGAAATGTACCGCAGCTATTACCAGCAGGCGGCCTTCTACCCGCCGGACCATTTCCGCGACACGCCGATGGCCGATGCCGCCGAGACCAAGACGGCCGTCGAGATCTCACGCACCAATCTGGAGCGCGCCCGCGTTCTCGAACCTCTTTCCGAACGATAAGATCAGGAGACAAGGAATGATCACCGCAGAAGAAAATCAACAGCTCAGCCGCGTTGGCAAGGGCACGCTTATGGGCAACTTCTTCCGTCAGTTCTGGATGCCTGTTTGCATGTCCTCGGAATTGAAGGCCGATGGCGATCCCGTACGCCTGATGATCCTAGGCGAGAAGCTAGTGGCCTTCCGCGACAGCGAGGGCCGGGTAGGGGTATTCGACCATCGATGCCCGCATCGCTGTGCGTCACTGTTCTTCGGCCGCAACGAAATGGGCGGCATTCGCTGTGCCTATCATGGCTGGAAATTCGACGTCACCGGCAAATGTCTCGATCAGCCGAACCTTGAGGACAAGTCGAAATATCCGGCCGGCACGCCGGCGATCGCGTACCGCGTGAAGGAATCCGGTGGTCTCGTCTTCGCCTATATGGGCGAGCGTCAGGAAAATCCGCCGGAGCTGCCCGAGATCGAGGCTATCATGGGCGATGGCGATGACCGCAACATCGCGCTCACGCACCGCGACTGCAACTATATGCAGGCTCTGGAAGGCGATATCGATACCTCGCATCTGGGCTTCCTGCACGTTGGCGGCATTGATGGCGAAAAGCTCGATCTCTCCGATCCGGAAGTGTTCACCGTCACTGAAAAGGCGCCCAAGATTAACGTGACCGTGACCAGTTACGGCACCATGTATTCGGCCCAGCGCAATGCCTATGAAGGCACCGAGCATCACCGCTTTGCCAGCTATCTGTTTCCGATCTGGGTGACCTATCCCGGTGGCGATCTCGAAAATGCCGTAACGGCTAATGCGTGGGTGCCGATCGACGACGAATCAACCATGATCTTCAATATCGACCTGCGTCGTGCCTCGGGCGGCGGCAAGAAGAACTTTAAGTACAAGGATGGCACGCCTGTTGGCGGTCTCGCTCGCCCGCTCGAATACCTGCCCACCACCACCGATTGGAAGGGCCGTTGGCGCCCGGTCAAGGATCGCTCCAACGATTATGGCATCGATCGCGAATGGCAGCGCAATGGCGATAGCTACACCGGCGTCGTCGGCGTGCCGCTGCAGGATCAGATGATCCAGGAATCCATGGGCGCCATCGTCGATCGCGAGATGGAGCACCTTGCCGCCTCCGACCGCATGGTCATCCTCACCCGCCGCGTGATGCTCGATGCGGCCAAGGAATATGCCGCCACGGGCAAACTGCCCGACTTCGTCGACCATCCCGAATATGCCCGCGATGCCCGCGGCGGCGACATCGTTGTGCCCTATGGCACCGACTGGCTCGATGGCTATGAAGAGAAGATGGCCGAGGTCAAGGGCTACAAGCCCAAGATGGCCGCGGCCGAATGAGCGAAGGTCTCACGCTTGGATCCGGCGCAATCGTGCCGGATCTTTCCGCCCAAATTCCAGATTTCGGGGGAGCGGACATGTCCGACGCTCACCATCATGCGCCGGCCCATGCCAAGCCTTTGAGCGTGCGTGTCCACGCCATCCATATGGCGGCACAAACCATCCGCGCCGTTGAGTTCGTCTCCGCCGATGGTTCGCCACTGCCGCCCTTTTCCGCCGGCTCGCACATCAATCTCAAACTGCCCGGCGATCTCAGCCGCTCCTATTCGCTGACCAATGGTCCCGACACGACCGATCGCTACATCATCGCCGTCAACCGCGATGCTGCCAGCCGGGGCGGTTCCGCCTATGTCGTCGAGACGCTGACCGTTGGTGATGTGCTGACAATCGATCCGCCGCACAACACCTTCGCGCTGGTCGATGACGCCGAGCAGAGCGCCTTCTTCGCCGGCGGCATCGGCATCACGCCCATCCTGTCGATGATCCGGCATCTCGAAGCCTTTGGCCGCGCCTGGAAGCTCTTTTACGCCGCGCGCAATCGCCAGAGCGCGGCCTTCCTCGACGAGCTCGAAGCGCTCGAGGCCACAATGCCCGGACGTGTGCATGTCCATTTCGACGATGAGGCCGGCAAGGTCATGCCCTTGCTCAAGCTCGCTGTCGGCATTCCGAAGGCCGCCCATGTCTATTGCTGCGGCCCCAGGAAGATGATCGAGACCTTCAAGGCTTCGGCTGGCTGGCGCCCGGACGACAATGTCCATGTCGAGCATTTCGCCGGCACCAATGCCAGGCCGACGCAGGACTTCACCGTGGTGCTCAAGCGCCGAGGTCTGGAATTCTTCATTCCCGCCGGCCAGTCGATCATGCAGGTGCTGATGGACAATGGCGTTGCCGTTGCTCACTCCTGCGGTGAGGGCGTCTGCGGCACCTGCGAAACGGTCGTTCTCGAAGGCGAGTGCGACCACAAGGACAATGTCCTGTCCTCGCGCGAAAAGGACAGCAACAAGCTCATCATGATCTGCTGCTCCGGCGCCAAGAGCGATCGTCTCGTTCTCGATATTTGATCGAGTAAAATTTGCGTTGAAAGAGTAGCCCGGCGCGTCGCCGGGCTTTCTTCGTTTTGGTGCCTCTCGCGTGAGCATCGGAAACATTGCCGGCAATAAAAATGCCGCCTTCGCAGGCGGCATCTGTCTTGTGATTGGGGGGTAGCTTCAGTGCCGGTCGTCAGCCTCGGCGCTTCTCTTCCACGGGATCGCGATCCTCTCGATGCGTTCCAGAGCGGCGAAGAACAGAACGCCGATCAGTGAGATGATCACCACTGCAGCGAACTGCCGGGCGATATCGAAATTGCCGCCGGCGATCAGGATCAGGTAGCCGAGCCCCTTGTCGGCGCCGATGAACTCGGCGACGATCGCGCCAATGACCGAGAGCGCCGTTGCCAGCTTCAGGCCGGCGAAAATGCTGGGAAGCGCCTGAGGCAGGCGGAATTTCCAGAAAGTCTGCCAGCCGCTGGCGCCCATCGAACGCGAGAGATAGATCATCTCCCGCGATGCCGACTTCAGGCCCATCACCGAATTGATGACGATGGGAAGGAAGGACAACATCACGACGATCACGATCTTCGGCGCCATGCCGTAGCCAAACCAGGTCAACATCAAAGGCGCGATGGCGACCTTCGGAATGGTCTGGCTGGCGACGATCAGCGGATAGATCGCCTTTTCCATGAACCTGGAATAGACGATCATCACCGCGAGCGGCACGCCGACGGCAACGGAACAGAGGAAGCCGAGAAGCACCTCGCTCAGCGTCACCAGCGCGTTCGGAGCGAGGCGATGCCCATAGCTGACGATCTCCTCGAAGATCGCCGACGGGGGCGGCAGGATGAAGGCGGGAACCTCGGCGATACGGACGGCGAGTTCCCAGAGCACGAGAATGGCGGCGAGTGCCCAAAATGCCGGCGGCACGGCCGCAAGCGCGCGCGAAACCAGGTTTTGTCTGTACTCGGTGTGTGTGTCTGCAAGCTGCGCCATGATCAATATTCCTCCCGGAAAACGCCAAGCCCCTTGAAGATCGAAGTCAACTCCCGCGTGTAGGCGGTGAATTTCGGATCTTCGCGCATGGCAAGTCGCCGCGGCCGCGGCAGGTCGATGTCGATGATCCTCTCAATGCGACCCGGGCGCGGCGACATGACGACGACGCGGTCGCTAAGGAAGATCGCCTCCTGGATCGAGTGGGTGATGAAGAAGACCGTCATTTCGTTATCGGCGCACAGGCGTAGCAGATCGATCTGGAGCTGGTCGCGGGTCATAGCATCGAGCGCGCCGAACGGCTCATCCATCAAGAGCAGAGGCGGGCGGTGCAGCAGCGCACGACAGATGGAGACGCGCTGGCGCATGCCGCCCGAAAGCTCCTTCGGATAGGCATCCTCGAAATCCTGCAGGGACACCATCTTGAGCAGCTGCCGCGCCCGCTCTTTGGCCTGCGCCATGTCGGATTTGCGGACTTCGGCCTGCAGGAGGACGTTTTGGAGCGCCGTGCGCCACTCCAATAGCACGTCCTGCTGGAAGACGACGCCCGCGTCGGCATTTGGGCCGTCGATATGCTTGTCGCCGACCATGATGCGGCCGAGTGAGACGGAGGTCAGGCCGGCAAGCAGCATCATCAGCGTGCTCTTGCCGCAGCCACTCGGTCCGAGCACCGAAACGAACTCGCCCTTGTTGATCGATAGTGTCACGTCCTGCAGCGCGTGCACTGTACCTTTCCGGGTCTCGAAGGACTTCGAAACGGCGGAGATGGCGACATGCTTCGATTTGGTCGTTTTGGATGTGGTCTCAGGAATGCTGTGTTGTGATGGAATAGCGTTCATCTCTGCATCTGGGTCTAACCCCATCTCCTATAGGGCCCGCGGGCCGAGAAAATTTGGACGGGCAGGAGTGCCCGTTCAGATCGAGCGAATGGTGCCGCCGTCCACGCGGAGCATGCTGCCGGTGACGTAGCTGGCCGGCATGCCGGCAAGGAATGCGGCGACCGCGCCGAATTCCTCCACGGTGCCGTATCGGCCGGCCGGGATAGTTGCGGCGGATTCGGCGCCGATCTCCTCGACCGCCCGTCCGCTGCGCGCGGCCTGTGCGGCGTCGAGCGATTTGGTTCTGGCGGTTGCGATGCGCCCGGGCAGCAGCATGTTCACGGTCACGCCATCCTTTGCCACTTCGCCGGCGAGCGTTTTCATGAAGCCGACGAGGGTCGAACGGAGCGCGTTCGAGATCGGAAGGTGCGGGATCGGTTGAACGACGCCGCTTGAGGCGATGGTGATAACCCGGCCCCATTGTTGCGCGCGCATCGAGGCGACGAGATCGAGCGTCAGCGACAGAACCGGGCGGATCATCGCGTCGAACTGGCTTGAAACGACATCGACATCGACGGCGGAGGGCGGACCGGGAGGTGGGCCGCCGGTGTTGTTGACGAGGATGTCGACCGCGGCGTTTGCCTGCGCGGCCTCGCTGATCCTGCGAGCTGCATCCGGATCGGAAAGGTCGGCGACCGCAAGGTGGCAATTAGTTTGTTGGTCGTGCGGAAGGCTCCGGCGTGCTGCTTCCAGCCGCTCTAGCGAGCGACCGCTCAATGTGACTGTCGCACCCTCGGAGAGAAGCGCCTTGGCAACGGCGAACCCCAGCCCCTGGCTGGCGCCGAGCACCAAGGCGTGCTTGTTGTTTAGTCCGAGATCCATGTGGAATTCCATGCCTCAAGGCATCAGGATGAGATGAGGGTGGCGCCGCGCGCCACCCGGCCATGTCAGTTGGCAGGCAAATAGGACCCATCATAGATTTTGGCAGGCGTCAGGCCGGGCGCCATGCCGCTGTATTTTTCGAGCAAGGAGATCGTCAGGGTCACGTCCTCTGGGGCGATCCAGCCGTAGGGCTTGCCTTCCGATGCCTTGGTGTGCTCGTACTTCGGCATGTTCGCGATTTCCGCCTTGATGCCTTCTTCCTTGGAGTCGGGACGGGCATCCATCAGGATTTTCAGGGCGCCATCCGGATCGGCAGCGGCTGCGGCCTTGCCCTTCTGCAGGGCGGCGAGGAAGTTGCGGACCGTATCGCCGTGCTTTGCCAGATAGTCCTTGCGGACGATGACGCTGGAACCGAGGATGTTCACGCCGTAGTCGGCAAACAGCATCGGCGGCTCGATTGCGGATCTCTCGGCGACCTTATCGCCATCCGGGTTGGCCCAGCCATTGATGAAGTCGACGTCACCCTTCAGCAGCGCGACCCTGTCGCCGTTTCCGTTGATCATGATCACCTTGACCTTATTCATGTCGACGCCGTTCGCCTCGGCAAAGGCCTTGATCATGCCGTCTTCGAAGTTGCCGGCATCGGTGCCGAGACGCTTGCCTTCGATATCCTTCGGCGTAGTGATCCCGGAGCCCTTGAGGCTTATGACGGATGTCGGGTCCTTCTGAAGAAGCCCAGCCACCGCAATCAGCGTGTCGGCGCCGGAACCCTGTTGGGCCTGCGCCAGCGCGCCGAGACCGGCGATGCCTATTTCGAAGTCGCCGCTACCCACCGCTTGAATGGTGCCGGTGCTGCCGTTGCCGTCAACGATATCGACATCCAGGCCCTTCTCGCTGAAATAGCCTTTTGCCGCTGCGACGAACATCGGCGCATCGACACCACCCGCGACCCAGGCGAGGCGGACGCGCACCTTCTCACTTTCCGCCGCGGATGCCTGTCCTGCGAACGAGGCACAGAGCAGTGTCAATCCCAAGAGCGGCACGGCCAGGCGCTTCATTTTCTTCCTCATTTTGATCCCCATTTTTATGTTGGCATTCAGATGGTATGCCAGAGGAATATCGAGTGTCAATGTTGTATTGTTGCAATATTGAGCAGTGGCATTTTGTGGTGATTTTCTGGGCAAGGCAACGCCAAAAAGGATCGCATTCGATGAATTGGCGACCGATCGGTTTTCAGTTGCAGCGGGTGCCGCGAGACGGCGCGAAGCTCAAATCGCACTATAATAATTAGCATTTCGGCAGGTGCGTCCGGCCGTCCGGTTGCACCTGCCTCGCGCAGATTATGCTTCGATTTCGCGGATGATCCGTGCTGCAGTCAGGTTCGAAAGTGCTTTTTCCTGAACGGGATACAGCTCGGAATAGGTCTCGAACGCCTTCTTGTCCAAGGCGTCGGCGGGATAAGCCTCAGCCGTAGCGAAGTAATCGCGATACATCTCCCAACGCGTGCGGAGCAGGGCGTTGCTCATATTGGTGTCGCGCCGGGCGGCCTGGAGCGCCGCGATATCGATGATGGCGGTGGCCGAAAGGCTCTCGGCGTCCGATCTCTCGAAGGCGGCATAGTTGCCGTTGAAGTCTACGATCTGCGAATGCCCGCCTCGTTCCGCGTCCGAGAAGCCGATCTGTCCGGAAACGTTGGTGCTGATGAGATAGCACATGTTTTCGGCAGCGCGGCAGATCTTGGCGGCGTCCGCGCGCGCGTTCGCGGGTTCGTTCGAGGGATGAAGCAGAACCTCGGCGCCGCGCATCATGAAGACGCGCGAAAGTTCGGGCACGGCAACCTCGCCGCAAGGGAAGATCGCCAGCCGTCCGAGTTCGGTATCGACGACGGGGAAGATCCCGTCTTCGCCATAGGCTTCGCGATACTGGCTCAGGATATCGTGCGGCGAGGTCCAGCTCGCCGTGTTGATGCGCCGATAGCGCAGGATGATCTCGCCCTTCGGGTCGAGCACGAAGGAGGAGTTGAAATAGCGGTCGGGCCAGCGCGGATCGACCTCGAAATGGTTGCCGGCGATATAGATGTCATGTTTGCGGGCGATATCCGCGAGACGCTCGGTGATAGGCCCCGGGATCGTGGTGCATGCGCGCTCGATCCACTCGCTGACTGGCGTTGCGCGCGGTGGGCCTTGGAACACGAACTCGGGCAGGACGACGAGCTTTGGTGGCTCGGTGCTGCTACAGGCCGCCTCGATCAGGCGGATTGCCTCGCCGAGATTTTCCTCGATGATCTGCCACGCTTCCTCACGCGTCTTCGTGTTGCTGGCGATCTTGCTGTCCATCTGGATGCACGTCGCCCTCCAAGGCTTGACCGACATTGAAATCTCCTTAGTCAGTTGCGGTGCTCCAATGGAATACCAATGGGACACAATCGTCAATATGGCTCTGTCGTTCTCTCGTTTTTCGTCGCGGAGGAATTTCATTGTTCTAGGGTTGGTTATGGTATAGCGACGGTCGACCAAGATAGGATAACGACGTAATGTTTGCCAATAATGATCCGGCTGAGCCGAAGCTGCCGCTTTCAACGGAAAACGAGCCCAGCTTGAGCGAGTTCGCCTACGGGCAGATTCTCGATCTCATTCTGTCAGGACGACTGCAGGCCGGTGCCGTCCTGCAAGAGCGGCGGCTTGCGGATATATTGTCGATCTCGCGAACACCCGTGCGCGAGGCGCTCGGACGGCTCGAGACGGAAGCGCTTGCCATGCGCAGCCAGGGCCGAATGCTCATCGTCGCCGATGTAAGCGTCGAGACCTACATGAATCTGCTGGATATGCGACGCATCCTCGAAGTCGAAGCGGCCGCGCGCGCCACCGGCCAACTGGCCGCCGAGGACGCGGAGAAGGTGCGCGAGGCGATCCGATGGCTGCTGCAGCTTCCCAAGATCGCGCCGGCCGACCACTGGTCCGTTGATGACCTCGTGCACGGCACGATTGCTGAAGCGGCAGGCAACCCGATGGTCGCCGCGGCGATCCGCGACCTCAGGCGTCGCACCCATATCTTCAATACGGCGCGCATGCCGCATCGTCTGCAGCCCGGCGGCGGCGAGCACGTGGCGCTGATCGATGCCGTTGCCGGTAGTGATCCTGATTTGTCGAGGCGGCTGATGGGCGAACACCTCGACAATGTTCGCAACGCCATCATCGATTTCATCCTCGGCCGCCGGCGCGGCTGAGCCTTCGCTTAGCGGGTCAGCTCGGCGAGCCGCCGTTCCTGCCTGACGATCAGGCGTTCGACCTCCGCGATGGCCGTCGTGGACAGTGGAGCGCCGGGCCGCCGTTGGGCGGCGCTGCGAATGGCACCGCGTCGCGCAAGAACGTATTTGCGCGCGCCAAGGCCGATGCCCGGCTGCTGCTCGTAGCGAACCAAAGACAGATAGGCGTCGAATATATCCTGGGCGCGGTCCATCTCACCGCTGGCTGCCAGCGAGCAAACCTCGACCATCATCTCGGGATAGCCGAAGCCGGTCATCGCGCCATCGGCGCCGCGCGCCATTTCCTCGGGCAGGAAGATGCCGCCGTTGCCGCAGAGGATAGAGACCCGCCGACGGCCTTTTGCTTCGGCATCGCGGAGCGCGCTGATCTTTGCGAGCCCCGGCCAGTCCTCATGCTTCACCATGACGATGCTCGGGCAGGTCTCGATGATCCGGCCAAGGGTATGATTGCTGATCGACACGCCGGTCGAAAGCGGAAAGTCCTGCAACACGACGGGCACATCGGGGCCCAGCGTTTCAACGACCTGCTGATAATAGCCAAGGATTTGCTCGTTGGTCTTCAGGCTGCCGGGTGGCGCCACCATGACGCCCGCCCCGCCCATGTCCATCACCGCCTTGGTCAGCTCGCTGATCGCGGCCAGTCCCGGAGCCGAAACGCCGACGACCACGGGCTTGCCGGCGGCGCGCGCCAACGTCTGTCTCGTCACGTCCAGTGCCTCGGCATGCGTCAGTTTAGGCGCTTCGCCCATCATGCCCAGGATGGTCAGCCCGTCGGCGCCTGCTTCGAAATAAAAATCGGTGACGCGGTCGATGCTGACGGTATCGATCGCACCATTCTCCTCGAACGGAGTGACTGCGATGACGTAGACGCCTTTGCTGTCGGCGTGGATGAGTGGCATTGGCTCGTCCCTTAAGTGGCTGGGGATGCGTCCTATTTTTATTGGGACACATCGCCTAATGTTACTGGGAATGAAAATCGCTCAAGGGAGTTGTGCGATCTCGATTTTGGTATACCGTGGATATGCCAATCGCATAGGGTGAATCGAAATGTCAACAATCCTTATTTCAGGCGCCAACCGCGGGATCGGTTTCGAGCTTGCCAGTCAATTCGCCGCCGATGGCTGGACGGTGCTTGGCACCGCGCGAGACCCGTCCCAGGCCCTTGAGCTCTCGCGGCTCCCCCGCGCCGAAGTGCTTGCGCTCGATGTAACGCAACCGGCCTCGATCGAAGCGCTTAGCGAGACGCTCGGCGGCAGGCCGATCGACGTTTTGATCGCCAATGCCGGCATCGCGGTCAATCTGGCGGCGAAACCCGCGGAGATCACCGAGGCCGATTTCCTGCAGGTGGTCGAGACCAACACCTTCGGCCCGCTGGTGCTGGCCGCCGCCCTCAAGCCGAACCTGATGGCGGGAAAGCTGAAGATCGCCACCGCCATGTCCAGCTTGATGAGCTCGATCGGCGCCAACGACTGGGGAACCCAATATACCTATCGCGCGTCGAAGACCGGCCTGAATGCCGTCTGGTCGGCACTCGCGAGGGAATGGAAAAAGGATGGCATCACCTGCACCCTGCTGCGGCCCGGTCTGGTCGCGACCCGGATGACGAACTTCAACGGGATCGCCGTGGAAACAAGCGTGGCCGGCATGAAGAGGGTCGTCGAAGGCCTGACGGCAGACGATTCCGGCCGGATCATTGGCTATGACGGCACTGATGTGCCCTGGTAGAAATAGGATATCGAAGCAATGCCAACCATATTGATTACCGGGGCGGATCGCGCATTTTCTCTGGCGCTCGCACACCGATACGCAACGCTCGGCTGGCAGGTCATCGCCGCCGGCAGCACCACGATCGACGCCCACCTCAAGGAGAGGTTCGGCGATTTGGTCGAGTGCGTCCAATACGATCCGCTCGATGAGAGCTCCGCTGAAAGGCTGGCGGAATGGCTCGGCGGACGCGCCATCGATATGCTCTTCCTCGACGAGGGTATTCCCGACACGGACGACCGTCCGCCGGAGGCGATCGGCGCCGAACATTGGCGGCCGATCATGCTTGCCAATACCTTCGCGCCGCTTCATCTCGCAGGCTTGCTGGAAACCAACCTCAGAAACGGAGGGCACAAGATTCTCGCGGCGATATCGAGCCACAAGGCATCGATCGGCGACTACGATGGCGCGCACGGCTTTGCCTATCGTGCATCGAAAGCGGCGCTGAACCAGATGTGGCGCAACCTCTCGGTCGAATGGCGCCCGTGGGGCTGCATCTGCCTGCTTCTGTCGCCGGATGGGGTCGTCGACGGCGCTGATACGGACAGCGCCGCGGCGGGTGTCCAATCCTTCATCGAGACGGCCAAATCCGGCCATAGCGGCACGCACCACACCTATGACGGGCGACAGATTTCTTGGTAAGGCAGCTGGAGAAGCTTGGTGGTAGCTCGCGCTTCCTCACATCGCGTCATCAATCACCCAGCCTACTCGAAGGCTCTCTCGCTATGGTGCCAAACATCTCTCTTGGTTGGGAGAACTCGACTGTATAGGTCTCCTTGCCATCAGGCTGTTCGCAACCAAATCTCGTTCTCTCGCAGGCTGCACAAACTTCAGGATCAACCGTCGGCAGGCGGCCACGGGCTTGCGTACGATGTCGGACCTCCGGGGCAGTCCTCGCCGTAAAATTTACCGTAACGTACTTTCATCGATTTCTCATTGAGTGAAACATGAGCCCGGACAGCAAGGTTCTGAGAGTGATCCTTGCCACTGCGTGAACGAGCAATTTTGCAGGGCCCTCATGCCATCGAACTCATTCGATCAGCTGATGCCATCGGGACTTGCCCTGCCGCCCGGCCAGGTCAAGGAGGAATTGGATCGTATTCTTGATAGTCCGGACTTCAAGTCGACGACACGCCGCCGGAAGCTTCTCAGATATCTCGTCGAGGAGTCGCTGGCCGGTCGCGACAAGGGGTTCAAGGGCTATACGATCGCCACGATCGTGTTCGGACGCGATGAAAGCTTCGATCCTCAAAGCGACCCGGTGGTCCGGCTCGAGGCGCGGCGGCTGCGTCATGATCTCAACAGCTACTACGTCTCCGCCGGCCGCAACAGTCCGCTGCGGATAACCATCCCGAAAGGGCAATACGCGCCTGTCATGGAGTGGTTCGACAGCCCGAGTTTGCCCGACGGTTCGATCGCTCATCTCGAAGCGGTCAACAGGCCGGGCCCCGATACGGCGCCCGCCCCCGTCCCCGGGAACGTCCTGGGAAAAGGGCGTTTCGCAGGTCGCTCTCTCCTTTTTTTGATGGTCACGCTCTTGGTCGCGGCCGTGACCATCACCGCTGCGGTTCTTGACCGAAACGCGGCGACGCAGATCCATGGCCCAGCGCTGGCTGTTCTTCCTTTCAAGACGTCCGACGTGTCGCAGCCGGTACTTGGTGAAGGTTTCTCCGACGAGGTGCTGGCGAGGTTGAGCCGTTTTCCCGATATCCGTCTCTATCTCCCGCAGAGCGCCTTGGAGCCGACGGTAGATCCCGTCGAGGTGGGACGGCGGTTGGGGCTGACGTATGTGGTTGACGGCCTCGTTCAGTCCGTCGCGGGCTCCGACAGCGTCCGCGTGACCGTTCGTCTCACGGAGGTTTCGACGCGGCGGCTTGTCTGGATCGGGAAGTATGAACGGCCATATGCCAGCGGCGCCTTTCTCGCCATGCAGGATGACATAGCGACGTCGATCGCGGCCGCCTTGGGGAAGACGCAAGGAGACATGCGATCCCGCTAGTGCCTATTCCAATCGATGGAGCGCTCCAGTAACTCCTCGATTTCCAATTCGATCTCCTCGCTCAACCGGCGGAAATCGTCAGCCTTGCGCTCGTCTGCGATCCAGCGTTCCAGCGCGCATCGCGCGGTCGCGTAGTCCTCACACAGGCTGCGGAATTCGGGCGCACGGGCATAGAGGCGACGAATGCTCAGCTCGTGAGCTGGAAACCGGCTGATAATCGCTGACAATTCCTCCATGGCTACCATTTCCGCATAGGAACTCTGTTGCGATTATTGCGCGCGCGGGCCGCGGCGGTAGGTGCGCACATGTACGAACATGTTCACGGCTTGCCGCGCAGTGGACCGGTAACTAGCTTACCGGAGACAGAGCTGACCGGGCAGCAGCGGAGGAACAAAAGTGGCGGCACGTGAGGATATTCTTGACCTGGGCAAGCGTGTCGGACAGTCGATCATCGGCCAGGATACGATGGTTGAGCGGCTGCTGCTTGGTCTGCTCGCCAATGGCCATCTGCTCGTCGAAGGCCTGCCCGGCCTTGCAAAGACCAGAGCCATCAAAAGCCTGGCGAAGAACCTGGATTCGGAATTGTCGCGTGTGCAGTTCACTCCCGATCTCTTGCCTGCCGACATCACCGGTTCCGAAATCTATTTTTCCGAGGGCGGGAAGGGTGAATTCAAGTTTCAGCAGGGGCCGATCTTCGCGAACCTGATCCTCGCCGATGAGATCAACCGCGCGCCCGCCAAGGTGCAGTCCGCGCTGCTTGAAGCGATGGAAGAGCGGCAGGTGACCGTCGGTGGGAAAAGCTATCCTCTTCCCGATCTCTTCATGGTGATGGCGACGCAGAACCCAATCGAGCAGGAGGGCACATACCCCCTTCCCGAAGCGCAGCTCGACCGCTTCCTCATGCATGTCGAGGTCGGCTATCCCGACGAGACGTCGGAAGGGGCGATCATGCGTCTCAACCGTGACGAAGAAAACGCTTCTCACGAGAAGAATCCGCATCCGACGATCGCGCGGCTCAACCCCCAATCGATCTTCGATGCGCGCAAGGAGATCGGTACGGTCACCGTCTCCGAGCCTGTCGAAAAATACATCGTCTCTCTCGTGATCGCCACGCGCTACCCGGATCGCTACGACAAGGATCTTGCCAAGCAGCTGCAGGTCGGCGTCAGCCCGCGAGGAGTGATCGGGCTCGATAAGGTGTCGCGTGCCTACGCTTGGCTGCAGGGACGCGACTATGTGACTCCTGACGACGTCAAGGCGGTGGCGCACGACGTCTTCCGACATCGCCTCATTCTGTCCTACGAGGCGCATGCTTCCAACACCACGGCCGACCAGGTCATCGATCGTATCATCGAGCTGGTGGCCGTCTCATGAGTGGGGAGCGGGACCGCGAGGTTGGCGTCCATGTGACGACACAGCAGCTGGTCGCGCTCGAGGGGCGCGCGCGAGACCTTACATTTGTCCAGAAGGCGCGCAGTCACCAGCAGCTGGCCGGGCGCATGCAATCGGCCATGCGAGGCCGCGGTCTCGTCTTCGAGGAGCTGCGCGAATACCTTCCCGGCGACGATGTACGGTCGATCGACTGGCGTGTTACGGCCCGCACCAGCAGGCCTGTCGTCAGGGTTTACGACGAGGAGAAGGAGCGCCCCGCCATTCTCGTCGTCGATCAGCGTATCAACATGTTCTTCGGAAGCCGGCTGGCAATGAAATCGGTCGCGGCGGCGCAGGCCGCGATGTTGACGGCCTGGCGCATTCTGGGTTCCGGCGATCGCGTCGGCGGTTTTGTCTTCGACGACCAGACCATCAGCGACGTGAAGCCGCATCGCAGCCGAAATGCCGTGATCGCTTTCGCCGACAGGATCGCCAGCCTGAACGGCCGACTGAATGCGACCTACGCGGTTCCCCCGTCGCCGGCTGCGCTCGATGAGGTGCTGCACCGGGTGGCCGAAATTGCCCAGCATGATTTTCTTGTCGTGGTGGTCAGCGACTTCGACGGCCACAGCGAGACGACGCGCCAGCTGCTGCTGCAGCTCTCCTCGCGAAACGACGTGGTCTGTCTGCTTGTCTACGATCCCTTCCTGCTCGACTTGCCGTCCACCGGTGATATCGTTGTCAGCGGTGGAACGCTGCAGGCCGAGTTGCCGCTGGGCCAGCCGGCGGTGCGACGGTCCATCGACACGTTCGCCAAGGACCGTGGCGACGAACTTCGCGCCTGGCAGCGTCAGCTTGGGTTGCCGATGCTGCCGATCTCCGCGGCCGAGGAGGTCGCGCCTCAATTGCGCAGCCTGCTGGAGCAATCCGCCTGGCGGCAACGGAGGCGGTGATGGAAGAGGAGGCCCGACCGGATCCGATCACCGAGGCTGCCCTTCGCTCTCTCAAGGACATCGCAGTCCCGCAGCCCGTCTCCTGGATGCCGCAGACCTGGGGGTGGCTCGTTCTGGCGCTGATCCTGCTGGCGGCAATCCTGCTCTGGGGGTTGCTTTTCTACAGGCGCTGGCGCCGCAACGCATATCGTCGCGAGGCGCTGCGGCTTCTCGACGAGATCGCGGGCGATTTCCGAAACAGCCAGTCGCGCGCTGGAGCAAGCGCGCGGCTCGGGGAATTGCTCAAGCGAACGGCGCTCGCAGCCTGGCCACGCAAGACGATCGCGGCAGTGTCGGGCAATGAATGGGTCGGGTTTCTGAGCTCTCATGGCGAGATCGGCGACGCCTTGAAACGCTATCTCAACGATCTCGAATATCGCGGCGGCGCGATACCGGGCGCCGATGCCACGGATGATCTCCTGCGTGATGCGCGTCTCTGGATCGAGAGGCATCATGTATCAGCTTGATGTGCCATGGGCGCTGCTGCTTCTGCCTCTTCCGCTGCTGGTCTGGTGGCTGGTGCCTGCGCATCGCGAGACATCGGCGTCGGTCCGGCTGGCCTTCTTCGATCAGGTCGCCCGCGCCGCCGGCGTCGAGCCCACGGTTGGCTCGGTGGTGCCTAGGCGGTCCTGGGTGCAGGTCGTCGTCGATGTTCTCATCTGGTGCCTCATCGTCGCCGCCCTGGCGCGCCCGCAATATGTGGAACCGCCATTGGAGAAGACCGAGCCGCAGCGCGACATTCTTCTGGCACTCGACCTCTCGCAGTCGATGGATACCCGCGATTTCGTGGCACCCGACGGAGCATCGAAGGCGCGTGTCGATGCAGTGAGGACCGTCGTCGCAGACTTTGTCGCCAAGCGCCCCGGCGATCGTATCGGCCTGATTGCGTTCGGCGATGCTCCTTACCCTCTGGCGCCGTTCACGATGGACCATGCGCTGGTCGAGACACTGGTCGAGGGGCTGCTTCCCGGCATCGCCGGGCCGCGAACGGCGTTGGGTGATACGCTCGGTCTCGGCATTCGCATGTTCGAAAAGACCACGGTGCCCGAGAAGGTGATGATCCTTCTGACCGATGGTAACGACACGGCAAGCAAGATGCCGCCGCTCAAGGCGGCTGATATCGCCAGGACCAAGGGTATCCTCATCCACGCCGTCGGCATCGGCAATCCGGCCGCGACCGGCGAGGACAAGCTTGACACAGCGTCCCTGCAGAAGATCGCCGAAACCACCGGCGGGCGCTATTTCTTCGGCGGCGACCAGAAGCAGCTGCAGGATATCTATGACGAACTCGACCGGATCACGCCACAGGATCAGAAGCAGCTTTCCTGGCGGCCTCGCATAGAGCTCTTCCACTGGCCCCTTGGCGCAGCCGTGGCACTCGCCGTCGCATGGTACGGATTAACAGGCATGCTTGGCCTTATCCGCAGGAGGGCCAGCGCGTGATTTCGGACTTTCACTTCCTTCGTCCAGTGTGGCTCCTTGCTCTTGTCGTGCCGCCCATCATCATCTGGATGGCATCGCGGGCGGGGGATACTCGCAACCGCTGGAAAGGATTGATCGCGCCGCATTTGCTCGACAGCCTGATCGTTCAGCCGGATCTCAGGCATCGCTATGCGCCCGCCTGGGTTCTCGCCGCGCTGCTTGCGCTCGCGACGCTTGGCGTCGCCGGGCCGACCTGGAAACGCGAGGCGCCGCCGTTCGTCGCCGACACCGCCTCGCTCGTGATTGCTGTCGATCTTTCTCCCACGATGGATGCGATCGACATTTCTCCAAGTCGGATCGAGCGGGCCAAGCTGAAGATCGATGATCTGCTTGCGGCGCGCAACGGCGCGCGCACCGCGGTGGTTGCCTATTCCGGAACCGCCCATCTCGTCGTGCCGCTCACCGACGATGCGGAACTGATCGAGACCTATACCGATGCACTGGCAACCGCCATCATGCCGAAGCCGGGCAAGGACACCGTGGCCGCGCTGAAGCTGGCCGACGACCTCTTGAAACGGGATGGAACGTCGGGGACGATCGCGCTTCTGACGGATGGCATCGAATCGGCCGCCGCGGCGGGTGCCAAGCAGATCGGCAGCGCCATCGTCGTTCTCGGTATCGGCACGTCGGAGGGTGGCGTGGTGAAGCAGGCCGACGGTAGCTTTCTCGACAGTGCCGGCGGCGCTCGGCTGACGGCCAAACTCGATGTCGATGCCCTGAAAAAGTTCGGCAGCGATACCCGCGCGGATGTCGCGACCATCACCCAGGATGACGCCGATATTCAATGGCTGGCACAGCGTGTCCGAACCAATTTCGTCCAGCAGACGGCGACCCAGGGCGACCGCTGGCACGACCTCGGCTGGTGGCTGATCGCCCCTACGGCGCTGTTGTCGGCGCTGTCATTCCGGCGCGGCTGGCTCGTCAGGTTGTCCGTCGTCTTTCTAGCCATTCATGTCCTCTCGCCGACATCGGCTTCTGCCTTCGATTTCGCCGGCATGTGGCTGACGCCGGACCAGCAGGGGCGCCAAGCCTACCAGAAGGGCGACTACCCGACGGCTGCCGACCATTTTCGCGATCCGATGTGGAAAGGTACTGCGCTCTATCGCGCCGCCCGCTACCAGGATGCGCTCGACGCCTTTGCGTCCGTCGACACGCCGGAGAGCTGGTACAACCAGGGAAACGCGTTGCTGCATCTGGGCAAGCTCGAGGAGGCGGTCGCTGCCTATACAAAGGCATTGGAGCAGCGGACGGACTGGTCCGACGCCACAGCGAACCTGACGATCGCCCAACAGCTGCTGAAGCAACAACAGGATGCGGAGCAGGAGCAGGAACAGGACCCCAACCAGAAACCCGACAGCATCCAGTTCGACGACAAGGGAAAGAAGGGCAAGGCCGGCGAAATGGCGGTTGCCGAGCAGACTTCCGAGATGTGGATGAAGAACATCCAGGTCAGTCCCGCTGATCTCATGGCCAGGAAATTCGCGATCGAGGCAGGAGGAGCGCAGCCGTGAGAAAGGCAATCCTCTTCGCCGCTTTGCTTTCCGTCCCCTCATTCGCACATGGCGCCGAACCTTTCGCTCGGGCGACCGTGGAGGGGACAGGCGTTATCGTTGCCGGCCAGCAAGTCCTTGTCGATGTGGATGTTTACGTCCCGGACTTTTTCACGTCGCCGCCGCAGTTTCCGCTTTTCGATCTTCCCAATGCCCTGGTCACGCTTCCGGACGAGCGCTCGCAGAACCTCACCGAAACGATCGACGGCGTGCAATATACCGGCATCCGCAAGACATATGCGATCGTGCCGCAGGTCTCCGGCGCCTACACATTGCCGGCGTTTGGCATCGAGTTCGGCCGCACCTCCGACGGCAAGCAGACGAAGGTGACGGTGAACGCGCCGGCAGTGTCCTTCAATGTCGAGGCGGTGGCGGGAGAGGAGAAGCAGGTCACGTTCGCGGCAAGCAATCTTGTGGTCGAGCAGTCGTTCGATCCTGACGCTCGCTCCATGAAGGTCGGGGATGCGCTGACGAGAACGATATCGATCACCGCGCAAGATACCCAGGCGATGATGATGCCGCCGCTGGACCCGGGAAACGCAGACGGCCTTCACCGATATGAGAATGCACCCGCCATCCAGGATGGTATCGCCCTTGGCCGCAACACGGCCAGCCGGCGAACCGAAACATTTGTCTATACCGCCGAGAGGGAAGGGGCGTTCGTCTTGCCGGAGGTCTCCTATAGCTGGTTCGACGTGGCAAGCCACGAGAACAAATCCGCCTCATTGCCCGCGATGACGATCAACGTATCGGCTGCCTTGAGCCCCGCCGCCGAAATCAAGCCCGTGCTTGAGGATGCGCCCCGCGCGCTGCCCTATGTCCAGCGCCAGAAAGCCGCGGTCGCGATCGTGCTTTTTCTTGCGGTCTCAGGGCTGCTCTGGATCGGCTACCGGGCCTTGCCGACGATCAGGTCCCGGATCGATCGTGCTCGCGAGAGACGCCGCTCGTCCTATAGCCATCGTCTGAAGGGGCTACGAAAGACGATCCTGACCGCACCTGAAATGGAGGTCTACAACGCCCTTCAGCAATGGAGCCGCCACCTGGGGTTCCGCACGCTCGAGATGTGGGCGCGGGCAGGTTCCGACGTGTTGTCATCCCAAGTGGAGACGCTTTCGCGAAAGCTCTTCAAACAGGAAGGCGGCAATTTCGATCGCAAGGCTCTGGCGTCCGCCGTCGATGTCAGGAAAACGGCTGGGGTCGTCAATCAGCGCAGTCTTCCGCCACTGAACCCGGAACACGGCTACAGTACGAACGGTACGAACCTCTCGCGCGGTATCTAAAGCGACGCTACGGTCCGGGCTGTCAGGTCTGCACGGGTCTCTGTGGTGAACAAGAGCTGACACCGATCACACGTAACGCATGACCTACACGTCGCAATGTGTCGGAGTTCTACGCTCGATTTAACGCAACGTCCTTTTGCGGATGCGAGAAGTCGCGCTGTCTATCCTGGCACGGTTCCAATCGAGGAGACTACCAGATGGATAATACCGAAAGTGGCAACCGCGATTCCCAATCGGCATCCGTGAGCCGCCGCAACCTTCTGCTTGGCGGAAGTTCTCTTGCCGTAACCGCTCTGGCGGCTGCCTCCATGGGGAACACTGCCAGCGCTCAAGCACAACGGGCCGCCCAGCCGCAGTCGGGGACGGCAGGCAAGAAGCCGAATATCCTCGTCATCTTCGGCGACGATATCGGCATCCCGCAGATCAGTGCCTACACGATGGGGCTGATGGGCTATCGCACGCCCAACATCGATCGTATCGCCAGGGAGGGCGCGATCTTCACGGACTCTTACGGCCAGCAGAGCTGCACGGCCGGACGCGCCTCCTTCATTCTCGGCCAGGAACCGTTCCGCACTGGCCTCTTGACCATCGGCATGCCGGGCGATCCGCACGGGATCCAGGACTGGATGCCGACGATCGCCGACGTCATGAAGACCCAAGGCTACGCTACGGGCCAGTTCGGCAAGAACCATCTCGGCGATCAGGACCAGCACCTGCCGACGAAGCATGGCTTCGACGAGTTCTTCGGCAACCTCTATCACCTCAATGCGGAAGAAGAGCCGGAAGGCTACTTCTATCCCAAGGATCCGGCCTTCCGCCGACAGTTCGGGCCGCGCGGCGTGATCAAGGCCAGCGCGGACGGAAAGATCGAAGATACCGGCGCGCTCAATACCAAGCGCATGGAGACGGTGGACGAGGAGTTCCTGAGCGCCGCCAAGGACTTCATCGGCCGACAGGCGAAAGCCGACAAGCCTTTCTTCGTCTGGTTCAATTCGACACGCATGCATGTCTTCACGCATCTGAAAGCGGACTCGATGGGCAAAACCGGCAAGGGTATCCATGCCGACGGCATGGTGGAGCATGACGGCCATGTCGGGCAGCTTCTCGACCAGTTGGACGAACTCGGCATCGCTGACAACACCATTGTCCTCTACACCACCGACAACGGCGCCGAGCTTGCGCTATGGCCGGATGGCGCGATGACGCCGTTCCACGGTGAAAAAGGTACGACATGGGAAGGTGGTTTCCGCATTCCGATGATGGTGCGCTGGCCGGGCGTCGTCCAGCCCGGAACCGAGGTCAACGATATCGTCACCCTCATGGACTGGATGCCGACATTCGCAAGCGCTGCAGGCATCGCCAACATCAAGGAAGAGATGAAGGCTGGGTTCACCTCGGGAACCAAGACCTTCAAGGTGCACCTCGACGGCTATGACCTCGCCCCCATGCTGAAGGGCGAAGTGAAGACCGGGCCGCGTGACGCGGTCTACTACTTCGACCAGGGCGGCAATCTCAACGCCATCCGCTGGAACGACTGGAAGCTCAGCTTCGCGATCAACAGCGAGGGCAACATCGCCACGGCGACACGCGAGGTTCCAGCCTGGGCCAACATCGCCAATCTGCGCATGGACCCCTATGAACGCGGCCTGCACGAAGGCGGCGGCGCCATCGAGTTCCTCGCCCGCAACATGTGGCTCCTGGTGCCGGTGCAGGCGAAGATCAAGGACTTCTTCTCCGACTTCACCGAGTATCCCTATCAGGAAGGCAGCAGCCTGAACGCAAGCAACATCAACTACGGCCTGCTGCGTCAGCAGGCGGCCCTGAAACGGCTCAACGAGCTCGAGCGGCTCGCACCACAGTAACATCAGACGCTGCAAGACGCAGGGAGCTCACCGGCTCCCTGCGTCTCACCCTTCTCAGCAATGATCCGCGCATCAATGCCAATTGTCAGTAGCGCCCATGCAACACTTGAGTGCAATCTGTCTCCGGCCAGCTCTGGTCCGTGCGTGACCGCTTTCCTTCCTCGCGGAACGAGAGCAAGCTCAGGTTGACCTATGTCCCTTCATACTGCAGCCTTCGGGGGAAGCTGATGTTTCGTAAGTTTGGGTACGTCGCCGGCATTGTAGCAGCACTTGCCATGTCATCCTCAGCATTTGCGGCCGACCTCCTGCCGGCATCCGCTCCACAGCCTTTGCCGCAGGCCGCCAACGGCTGGTCGTTTTCCTTCTCTCCCTACTTCTGGGTGGCTGGGCTCGACGGAAAGTCCCAGGTGTTCGGCCTGCCGACCGTGGATATCAGCCAGTCATTCGGCGACATCGTTTCCGATCTCGACTTTGCCTTTTCGGCGGCCGGTGACGCCCGCTATGACAGGTACAGCGTCTTTACCGACATCAGCTATGTAAAAGTCACCAGTGATGCCGGCACGCCTCGCGGCGTGATCGCCGATGAGGTAAGCCTCAAGTCCGTCACCTTCACGGCCATGGTCGGCGGCGCCTATACGCTTTACGAGGATCAACAGACGCGGTTCGACATACTCGGTGGCGCGCGTTTCTGGCATGCGGAAACCCGCATCGGCCTGAGCGGCGGATCGCTCGGCGACATCTCGCGTTCCGACGATGCCAACTGGGTCGATGGTCTGGTCGGCTTCAAGGGAAGCCATTCGTTCACCGACACGATCTTCGTCACTGGATGGGGCATGATCGGTGGGGGTGGAGCGGATCTCGACTGGGATCTGCTCGGCGCGATCGGCTACCAGTTCAACGAAACGGTCTCGGCGGTTGCCGGATATCGTGCGCAGGGCGTCAACTACAGCAATGACGGCTTCACCTACGACATGATCCAGCACGGACCCATCCTCGGATTGCACGTTCGATTCTGAGCCGAAGGTCGGAGCGTGAAAAGATGACGACACGGTTGCCTCTGCTCGCCTTGGCGGGCCTTCTTGCGGCGATGTCGGCCGCCTCGGCGCAGGATGCCGATCTCGCGAAGAAGCTTTCCAATCCCATCTCCTCGCTGGTCAGCGTCCCGTTTCAATTCAACTATGACAGCGGCTACGGTCCAGAAGATGGTCACAAGGCGGTTCTCAACATCCAGCCAGTCATTCCGTTCGACCTCAACGACGACTGGGAAGTGATTTCGCGCACGATCGTTCCGGTGACATATCGCTGGCGACAGCGAAACCCAGTTCGGCCTTGGCGACACGCTGCAGAGCTTCTTCTTTTCGCCGAAACAGCCGGCACCCGGTGGCATCATCTGGGGGCTGGGTCCAGCCATCCTTATCCCCACGGCGACGGAACCGTTGCTTGGTAGCGAAAAGCTCGGTCTTGGCCCGACAGGCGTCGTCCTCAAGCAGGATGGTCCGTGGACCTATGGCGCGCTCGCCAACCATATCTGGGGGCTGGGTCCAGCCATCCTTATCCCCACGGCGACGGAACCGTTGCTTGGTAGCGAAAAGCTCGGTCTTGGCCCGACAGGCGTCGTCCTCAAGCAGGATGGTCCGTGGACCTATGGCGCGCTCGCCAACCATATCTGGTCCGTGGCGGGTGACTGAGGGCGGTCGGATATCAGCTCGACCTTCCTGCAGCCGTTCATTTCCTACACCACGCACGATGCCTGGACCTTCGCGCTGAACACCGAAAGCACCTATGATTGGGAAAGCAACCAGTGGAGCGTCCCGATCAATTTCTCGGTCTCCAAGCTCGTTGTTTTCGACAAGCAACCCATGAGCTTCCAGCTTGGCGCGCGCTACTGGGCGCAATCGCCGGATGGAGGTCCGAACGGCTGGGGCGTTCGCGCCGAAATCACATTCCTCTTCCCGAAGTGAATCCAAGGGTCGTCTTTGGTCGGTCCTCTTTCCGCGCTCACATGCGGTGACAAGGCACGCTTGTTACACCGCGTTTTACTGTAACGTACTTACGGCGCGGTCATTTTTCTGTTCGCTTGCCTCCCTGATCCATCCAATGCCTGGCCGTTTCGGCTTATGCTTGAAGGAGACTTGTCGATGGCATTGCGTTCTTTAGGTGTCCCTGGCCGTTGGGCGATCCTGGTTCTCGCGTCGACATTTCTGACGGTTGGCGCAAGCGCTTTTCATGCCCAAGAGCAGCCAACTTCTGCCCCCGCCAGCGCGCCGGCTCCAGCCTCAGCGACCGATACTTTGACCGACGCGGAGATGCAGGTGCTCGTCGCCAGGATCGCGCTCTATCCCGATGAGCTCGTCGCGCTGGTCACCTCCGCTTCGCTCTATCCGCTGCAGATTGTCGAGGCCTCCCGGTTCCTCGGTGAGGTCAAGAGCAATACTTCGCTGAAGCCCAAGGATGATTGGGATGGCAGCGTGGTCTCGCTCCTCAATTACCCCGACATCGTCAAGATGATGAGCGACGACCTCGACTGGACGCAGCAACTCGGCGACGCGGTCGCAGACCAGCAGAAGGACCTGCTGATCGCCATCCAGACACTACGCGACAAGGCGGTGGCGGACGGCATCATCAAGACCGACGGCAAGGTGAAGGTCGTTCAGCAGAACGACAATGTGGTCATCCAGGCCGCCAATCCCGAGAAGATCTACGTGCCGCAGTACGAGCCGCAAATGCTCTACGACGACGGCTACGCGCCGGCGCCGATCGGCTATTACCCGGACCCCTATCCCAACTACTATTACCCCACGGCCACCTATTTCGCGGGCTTCGTGACCGGTGCGATCTTCGGCGCCGTGGTCGATTGGGACCGATGGGGTGTCTGGGGCGGCCGGTTCGATGGCAACGATATCGACATCGATTGCGACCACTGCTTCAACCGGTTCGATCGCAACGGCAAGGTCAATTTCAACGATGTCGACTGGAAGAATGTCGATCGCAGCAAGATCAAGTTCGATCACAACCAGTTCGCCAACATCGACAAGACCAACATTCGCAACCGGCTGGAAGCGGGCGGCAATAACGACATTCGCACGAAGGCCAAGTCCGTCAAGGCAAGAGCAGCCAACGCCAACCACGCCCGAATAACGCCGTCCGCCATCAAGGACATCAGGGCCAACAAGATGGCCGGCGGCGGTGGCGATCTGCGCGATCGCGCTGTCAATCGCCCGGCGGGCGACCGTCGCGGCGTGATCGGCGAACGCGGAAACCGGGACATCGGAAACCACGCAATGGCGGGCAAGCGGGACGTGCGGCCGAACCGTCCCTCCGGCCTCGGCGAAGTCCGCTCGCGAAGCGCGGCCAACCTTCACTCGCAACGCGGCGGCCGCGCCATGGGTGGCGGACACCACGCCAGCCGACCGGAGTTCGCGGCGCATCGCGGGGGCGGAGACGGAGGTCCTCACTTCAGCGGCGGTGGCAGAGGTGGCGGTGGAGCCCACTTCAGTGGCGGCAGCCGCGGTGGTGGTGGCCATGCCCGCGTGCCCCATGGTGGACGTCGACGCTAATCGAACCGAACGGAGTTATTGCCATGAGCGCTCATACCTCTCGAATTGGATTTCGTCTGTTCACCGCTGCAGCGCTGTCCGTTGTGTTATCGACCTCGATGACGTTTGCCGCCGAGAAGAACCTCGTCGATCTCGTGTCGAAGCAATTGCCGACCGAATACGACAACGCGGACGCCGCACTGGCAGCGTTCAAGGAAGCAGTCATCGCCTCCGACCTGGATAAGCTGGCCACCATCCTCGGCGTCGACGCGGCACACCTCAAGGCGACCGCCGGCGTGACGGAGACGCTGGCGGCGATCAAGGATGGGATCGGAAAGCGGATTGGTCTTGAGGAGAGGAACGGCCAAAGCATTGTCGATGTCGGTGACATCATGTGGCCGTTTCCGTTCCCGATCGTGAAGTCAGAGAACGGCAAGTTCGCCTTCGATCCTGTCGTCGGCATCGAGGAGATCATCAATCGCCGCATCGGTGAGAACGAAATCCAGACGATCGAAACCGTGCGCGGCTATGTCGATGCCCAGCAGCAATATGCAGCCGCCGATCACGATGGCGATGGCGTGCTCGAATATGCGCAGAAGCTCGTGAGCAGCCCCGGCCGGGCGGATGGCCTTTATTGGCCGGAGAGCGAAGGCCTCGGCGCAAGCCCGGCGGCGCCCTATCTCGACTACGTCCAGTTCGACAAGTCGAAGGACAACAACGGATACTTCGGCTACCGCTACAAGGTGCTGACCCGACAGGGCGGCAATATCGCCGGCGGCCCCTATGACTACGTGATCAACGGCAACATGATCGCCGGTTTCGCCCTGGTCGCGTGGCCGGTGAAGTATGGCGAGACGGGCGTCAACACCTTCGTGGTCAACCGCAACGGCATCGTCTACCAGGCCGATCTCGGGGCCGACACCGACAAGATCGCGCGGGCCATGAAGCAATTCAATCCGGGCGATCGCTGGTCGGTGACCGAGGACTGAGGATGGTGAAGACGAAGCTTGTGGCACAATCGACGAGCGAGGTTGCCCTGCAGCAGGACCGGCTGGAATATCTGGCGTCGCACGGCGGGCCATTCTTCGAACTTCAACGACGGCTCAATCTCGTTCACGAACGCAATCTTCATACAGGCCGCCGCATCCTCCTGTTTGTCGCCGCCGCATGGGTTATCCCGCTGCTTCTGACGCTGCCAACATTGGCCTCGCAGACACCAACGGTTCAGGCCTATCTGACCGACCCCGGTCCATGGGCGCGCTTCTTCGTCGGCATCGCAGCTTTTCTGGCGGCGGAACAGGCGGTGGAAGCAGGATTGCGACGCAAGTTGGGTCAATTCCTCCGCGCGCCTTTGATCCCGGCTGCGTCACAGGGATCGGCTATGATCGCACTGGATAAAGCTATGGCGCGCCGCAACTCCGCCCTTGCGGAAACCGCATGTCTCTCGCTTGCGATCATCTCCGCGTTTCTGGCCTTCGCAACCTTCAAGCAGGCGCCGTCGACGAGCTGGGCAGCCACGGTGACCGGTGACGTCCGTCATCTCACCCTTGCGGGCTGGTGGTGCGTCTTCATCAGCATTCCGCTGTTCATCTTCCTGTTCACGCGCGGTGTGTGGCGCCATCTGGTGTGGGCCGATCTGCTCAGAAGCATTGCGCGTCTCGACTTGAGGCTGGTCTCCACGCATCCCGACGGCAAGGGCGGCCTTGCCTTCGTCGGGGAATATCCGAACGCCTACGTTCTCTTTGTATTCGGTGTGAGCTGCGGCATGGCAGCCGCGGTTGCCAAGCACCAGATGCAGGCCGATCTATCGGCAGCGACGCTCACGACCATCATGGCCGTATGGTTGCTGATCGTGCTCGCCTTCTTTGCCTATCCGCTGTCGGCCTTTTCGAGACCGCTCCGGCAGATGAAGGACCGAACGCTGTTGACCATGTCGGCTCGGGCGACAACGCAACAGCGCGCTTCCGAGCGTAAGGCGATCGGTGAGAACGTGATCGCGCCGGACACGGATGAAGCCGCGCAATCGATCGACCCGGTTGATCTCACGAAGCAGTACGAGCAGACGCGCAAGCTGTCTTCGATGATCGTCAACCGCAAGACCCTGCTGCCGGTCGCCGCAGCAGCTCTGATCCCCTTCGCAATCGCCGGGGCATCCAGGCTGCCCTACAAGGAGGTGTTCTCCGTACTGAAGAAGCTTCTGCTTATCTGAACATAGAAAGACCCTCCCAGAGCGCGGGAAGCGGGCTGGCTTCCTGCAGGCGCTGGCCGTATTCCGAAACCTTGATCGTTGCAGGAGAGGCTGTGATGGCAATACACCGTGTTTGGTTGCTGATGCTTGGCCTTGTCGGTTCGATTGGTCTGCCGGGGATCGGCCAGGCCGAGACGCCGAAACTCGCCGCAAAGCCTGTCCTGATCGAGAAGCACGTCATCGATCTCCAGGCGATGAAGGAACGCCGCATCGTTCGGGTGCTCGTGCCGTTCAGCAAGACGGTATATTTCATCGACAAGGGGCGCCAGTTCGGCACGGCGGTCGAGTTCGGGCGGGAGCTGGAGAAGGTCCTGAACAAGGATCGCAAGAAGCAGATCGACCATATCACCATCGTCTTCGTGCCGATGCCGCGCGACAGGCTGCTGCCGGCGCTGAACGAAGGCCTCGGCGATATCGTCATGGCCAACCTCACCGTGACCGACGATCGCCTGAGGGAGGTCGATTTCACCGATCCGCTCTATAGCGATGCGCAGGAGGTCCTGGTCGCCGCCCCAGGAAGCCCAGCGCTGGCGAGCATCGATGACCTCTCGGGCAAGCATGTCGCCGTCCGGCCATCGAGCAGCTATCACGAGCATTTGCTGGCAAAGAACAAGGAACTGACGGTCGCCGGCAAGCCGGAGATCGTCATCGATCCCATGGACGAGAGCCTGGAGGACGAAGACCTGATGGAGATGGTCAATGCCGACCTGCTGCCATTTACGATAGTCGATGGCTACAAGGCCGACATTTGGTCGCATGTCTTCCCTGACATGAAGGTACGCGATGATGTCGTATTGTCGTCTCAGGGAAAGATCGCCTGGGCCATCCGCAAGAACAGCCCCGAGCTGATGGCGGAATTGAATGGCTTCGTGGCAACCCACAAGGTGGGCACCACCTTCGGTAACATGCTGCGTAACAGCTACTTCAAACAGGACAAGATCGTCAAACGAGCCTATTCACCATCAGACGTCGAGCGCTTCCAGACGCTCATCGAAATCTTCCGCAAATACGGCGACACCTATACGTTCGACTACCTGATGCTGATGGCACAGGGATACCAGGAATCGCAACTCGACCAGTCCCGGCGCTCACCGCGTGGGGCGGTCGGCATCATGCAGATGCTGCCATCGACGGCCAAGGACAAGGTCGTCGGCATCAGCGGCATCGATAAGGACCCGGATCGCAATGTCGAGGCCGGCGCGAAGTACCTACGTCACCTCGTGAAAACTTACATCAACGACGAAGCGCTTACGGCGAAGGACCGACAGCTTTTCGCGTTCGCAGCCTACAACGCCGGTCCTGGCAATCTCCGGAAATTTCGCGAGAAAGCAAAAACGATGGGCCTCGATGCTAACATCTGGTTCGGCAATGTCGAAAATGGCGCGGCGGCGATCGTCGGACGCGAGACGGTGCAGTACGTCAGTAACATCTACAAGTATTATGTGGCGTATTCGCTACTTGCAGAGCGGATGGACGAGAGAAAGCAGGTCGGGTTGCCGCGGGCGGATTAGGCGATCTCGGATCACAAGGACGCTGCTTCCAAATATGCGGTGCGATCGGATGGAGGCTTGGAACCACGGCGCTCCAGGCGCCACCTAAGCCGCCTTCTTCAAGAAGTATAAAAAATAATACGACGGCCGTAGGTGCGGTGAACAGTGTCCACGGTGCCGCAGCCGAATGGCGGTTCCAATGCTTCCACAGACAATGATCGTCCAGCCGAACAGCTAATAAAACATCCGGCGGAACGGCATGATGGCGGCCCCCATTGCCGCCGCGTCGCTTGCGATTTCCGATACGATCAGCTTCGGGCCGCCGCGGTGTACGCCATAGCGAGGGCGGTCGAAAATCTTCGTCCGTTCGATCAGCATTGACGCCAAAGCGGGTGGGATTTGGCCGCCGAAGACGATCGCCTGCGGGTCCAGCGTGGCGCGGATGGCGTTGACAAGCCGGATATAGGCCGGCGTCACCTCGTCCACCCATTCCGATACGCCGGGCCAATTACGATCGAAATGGCGGCGCATATAGTGGATTGAGGGAACGTCGATACCATTCCCGTTTACCCGATCGATCAAATATTGCAGGGCGGGACGGCTGTCCGTCTCGATCTCGTCATAGAGGCCTGAGAATTCGCCGGCATTGCCGTTGCCGCCTTGCAGAAGCTCGCCATCAATAATCACGCCGCCGCCAAAGCCATAGTTGAAGCTCAGATAGGCGAAATGCCGGATGAAGCGGCCGATGCCGAACATCGATTCCGCTATGGCACCGGACTTTCCGCCGTTGATCACCCATGCCGGCCGATCGAACAGCTCCGTGATGATCGGCCCGAGTTCGATCATCGACCATTCGTGAAGCGGGAGCGGCGCGTTGTGACGTGTGCCGTCGACATGGTAGCCGGCGATTGCAAAGCCGATGCCGAAGAAATTGTCCTCGGCAAGATTGTTCTGGCGCTGCAGTTCCTCGACCTGCTGCTTCACCAGATGAAGAGCGTGGTGCATCGTCAATTCACGCAACGGCACTTCCCGCTCGCCAAGAATTTTTCCGGCCAGATCGATGAGGCAGATGCCGATGATGTCGGTGTTGACCGAGATGCCGCAGGCATAAGCGTGGGCGCCGTTCAGGTTCAACATCGGGCTTGGTTGACCGCGTCCCAGGCCCGGTTTCGCTGATCCGAGCAGGATGACATCACGCTCGGCAAGGTGATCGAGGATGCGATGGACGGATTGCTGCGTCAGGTCGGTATGGCCGGTGATTTCCGATCGGGAGATGCCGGGATTGCGCCAGATCAGCTGCAACAACTTGCGCTCGTTGGACGAAACAACCGTCGTCTCGTGCAGTCGCAGAAAGCGTGGGGCAATCAATGCCTCCGGTACGTAAACACCTGCCAAGCCCAGAAACCTTACTGCAAAAGTGTAATAATCGCATTGCCCTTGATGCAACCTGAGCCTGATTACCGGCGAATGCCGGTTCTTTCAAGCGATTTCAGCCGTCACGCAAATGTTACACACAAAGTGTAGTAAGCCGCCGTCAGAGATCGAGCGAGGCTCGGTCGACCCGAAAAGACGAGGGCGATGATGAACAAGTTTACTTTGGCGGCCATAGCCGCCGTAATGGCCGGCGCAGGCTCGGCACAGGCGACAAACATCGAATTCTGGTATGGCAACACCGGTCCGGTCGAGACCGCGATCAAGGCTCAGTGCGATGCGTTCAATGCTTCGCAAAGCGAGCATCATGTCAACTGCGTTGGCCAGGGCTCCTACGAAGTGTCGATGCAGAAGGCGATTGCCGCCTATCGCGCCAAGAACCACCCGGTGCTGATCCAGTTCTTCGATGCCGGCACGCTCGACCTGATGCTGTCCGATGCCGTCGAGCCGGTCCAGGACCTGATGCCAGATGTGAAGTGGGACCAGTATATCGCCGGTGCCCGCGCCTATTACGAGACTTCGGGCGGCAAGCTTTTCGCCCAGCCGTATAACTCTTCGACGCTGCTGTTCTACACCAACAAGACCGAGCTTGAAAAAGCCGGCATCACCGAGACCCCGCAGACCTGGGAAGACGTGATCGAAGCCGCACGCAAGCTCAAGGCAGCTGGCCATGCCTGCCCGTTTGTCACGGATGGCGATACCTGGCGCGTGCTGGAGCAGTTCTCCGCCCGTCACGGCTTGCCGATCGCCACCAAGCACAATGGTTACGATGGTCTGGATGCGGAATATGTGATCAACACCACCTTCGCCGCCAAGCACCTCGCAAACCTGCTTGAGTGGCGCAAGGAAGGTCTCGTTCGCCTGGCTGCGGATACCAAGGCCGGCAATTACACCGCCGCCTTCAATGCCGGCGAATGCGCGATGATGGAGCAGTCTTCCGGTTCCTACGCCGCCGCTGCCAAAGCATTCGACGGCAAGTACGAGCTCACCGTCACCATGGCGCCGATGTACAAGGGCTACGAGCGCCACAACACCTTTGTCGGCGGCGCCTCCATCTACATCATGAAGGGTCACGACAAGGCCGAGATCGACGCCGCCAAGGCGTTCCTCGACTTCCTGCGCAAGCCGGAACAGCAGATGTTCTTCACCGCCAACACCGGTTACGTGCCCGTCACCACCGACGTTCTCGATGCGATCGCCAAGAGCGACGAGGCGACCTCGCCAAAGTATGCCACGGCCAAGGTCGGCGTCGAATCCATGAACCAGCCGGCCACCGCCGATACGCGCGGCATCCGCCTCGGCTTCTACGTGCAGTTCCGCGAAGTCTTCATGGAAGAAACGCAGAAGGCCTTTGCCGGGCAGCAGACCATGCAGATTGCGCTCGATAACACCAAGAAGCGTGGCGACCAGCTGCTGCGCCGCTTCGAGCAGACCTACAAGGGCAAGAAGCTTCCCTGATCCGTTCGCTCAGCCTTCGTCGCATGGGGCGTCTTCCGCCCCATGCCTTCTCTTTTTTGGAAGTGCCTTCATGTCGTCGGATTCCTCTCTGTTCAGCCATCGCTGGCTGCCGGCTCTTCTGCTGGCCCCCATGATGCTGCTGATCGTGCTGTTCTTCTATGTGCCGGTCTTCCAGGCCTTCTATTGGTCGTTCTTCCTTGAGCAGCCCTTCGGCGGCGGCTCGGAATTCGTGGGCTTGCAGAATTTTCAACGCGTGCTCGGCGATCCCGAATTCTGGGCGGCGACCGGTCGCACGGTCATCTTCATGCTGACGGCATCGTCGCTCGCGGTTGTCGTGCCGCTGTTGCTGGCGATCGCCGCCGATCGCAAGATCGGCATGTCCTATCCGGCCCGCAATATTCTTGTCTGGCCGAAGGGCATTGCCGGCGCCTCGATCGGTGTGGTCTTCGCCTTCATCTTCAACCCGTTCGTGGGGCTGATGGCGCCGCTCAATGCGCTGTTTCCGGGCTTGTGGAACCCCGGCATCGATGGCACGGATGCGTTCATGACGCTGGTCGCCGCGCATGTCTGGAGCGGCATTCCGTTCAACTTTGTCATCCTGCTTGCAGGCCTGCGCTCCATCCCGCCCACCATGTATCAGGCCGCCGCCATGGACGGCGCCGGTCCCTGGCGCCGTATCTTCGATGTGCAGCTGCCGCTGATCATGCCGCAGCTGTTCCTGACCTTCGTCCTGGAATTCACCGAAAGCATCACCTCGGTCTTCGCGCTGATCGACACCATTACCGGCGGTGGTCCGGGCGGCTCAACGACGCTGCTCGTCTACAAGATTTATGTCGATGGTTTCCGCGGTTTCGATCTTTCCGGCGCCTCCACCCAGACGGCCATCCTGATGGTCTTCGTTCTTATCCTCGCAGCCTGCCAGTTCTACTTCCTCGGCCGGCGCATCAATTACGAGCGCTGAGCCATGGTCGAAAACGCACGTTCCATCAACATTGCCGCCAGCATCCTGCTTGCCATCGGCATCCTCTATATCGTCGGGCCTTTGTACCTGACGCTGTCCACCGCATCGCAGTCCTATGAATATATGCTGCGCAACGGTCTGGCATGGGTGCCGGGCACCGAACTATTTGCCAATATGGGCAAGGTCATTCACGATACGCGCATCCCGATCCAGATGCTCAACAGTATGATCGTGGCCTTCTCCAATGCGCTCACCACCTGCGTCCTGTCCTTCCTGTCGGCCTATGCGATCGTCTATTTCCGCATTCGCTGGGCGGGTGTGGCCTTTGCACTGATCCTCGCCACCATCATGCTGCCGCTCGATATCCGCGTCATCACCACCTATCAGGTGGCGTCCAACATCTTTTCACCACTGAATGCTGTGCTCGATTTCACCGGCCTCAACAGCCTGATCGAGGTTGCTTTCGGTTCGCCTGTCCATCTCGAACTCAGCGTGCTCGACACCCATTTCGGCCTGATCGCGCCGCTGGTGGCGCATGGCACCGGCACGTTCCTGTTCCGCCAGTTTTTCCTGACCCTGCCGAACGACCTGTTCAAGGCGGCGCGCATGGATGGGGCAGGGCCGATCCGTTTCCTCATCGATATCCTTCTGCCGCTCGCCCGCACCAGCTTTGCCTCGCTGTTCGTGCTCACCTTTTTGAGCGGCTGGACGCAATATCTGTGGCCGCTGGTCGGCGCCTCGACACCCGACATGCAGACCGCCGTTGTCGGCCTTGCCCGCCTCGTGCCGGATGCCGACGGCCAGGTGCCCGATTTTCCGATGATCATGGCCGGTGCCGTGCTCGTTTCACTCGTTCCCCTCACGATGATCGCCCTTTTGCAGCGCTTTCTCGTCCAGGGCCTCGTTCTTTCGGAGAAATGATCCCATGACCGCCATCGACACCGCCATTCGCGCCGCCGCGGCCGAGATCGATCTGATCGGCGTCACCAAATCTTATGACGCCAAAAACACCATCATCCCGCCGATCGACGTGACCTTGCGCCCCGGTGAATTCACTGTCGTCCTCGGCCCGTCGGGTTGCGGCAAGTCCACGCTTCTGCAGATGATTGCCGGTCTGGAGCGTGTCTCCGGTGGCAAGATCGTCATCGGCGGTCGTGAAGTGCAGGATCTGGAGCCCAAACATCGCGGCTGCGCCATGGTGTTTCAGAACTATGCGCTCTATCCGCACATGACCGTTGCCGAAAACATGGCCTATAGTCTCAAGGTCGCCGGTGTTTCCAAGGCCGAACGCGCCGAGCGCGTTGCCACGGTCGCAAAAATGCTCGGCCTTGCCGATTTTCTCACCCGCAAGCCGGGACAGTTGTCCGGTGGCCAGCGCCAGCGTGTCGCCATCGGCCGCGCCATCATCCGTGAGCCCGGCGTGCTGCTATTCGATGAGCCGCTGTCGAACCTCGATGCGCAGCTGCGCCACGACATGCGCGTCGAGCTCGCCGAACTACATCGCCGCATTGGCGCCACCAGCGTCTTTGTCACCCACGATCAGGTCGAGGCGATGACGCTGGCCGACCGTATCCTCATTCTCAACAAAGGCCATATCGAGCAGTTCGATACGCCGAAGGCGATCTATCACCATCCGGCTTCCGGTTTCGTGGCCAAGTTCATCGGTTCGCCGCCGATGAATATCCTGCAGGTCGAAGGTGATGGCTCGGTTCTGCGGCTGGCAGATGGTCAGGCGGTGGCGAATTATGCGGGTAAGGGCAAATTCCAGCTCGGCATCCGCCCGGAAGATATTGCCGTCAACGAGGGCGGCTCGATCAAGACGGAAATCCGGTATCGCGAAGACCTCGGCTCGCACGAAATTCTGGAAACCAAGATCGCCGAGCAGAATCTTCGGATCGCCATGCCCTTCGGCGTCGAGATCGATACGACGCAAACCTTGTCGCTCTCCTTCCCGCAGGCACGCCTGCATCTCTTTGAAGGTGAAAGCGGCCGCGCCATTGCCAATGCCTTCGGCGACGCTCAACCGGCTTCGGTGAAGGAATACCAGTGAATTACCGAGAGTTTATTGCCGACAAGACCCGCGATTGCGCCGTGGTTGCGCATCGCGGCATCTGGCGCAATGCGCCGGAAAACAGTCTGTCTGCCATCCAGCGTGCCATCGATACCGGTTATGATGTCGTCGAGATCGACATTCGCCGCAGCGCCGATGGTGGCCTTTTCCTGCTGCATGACGACACGCTGGAGCGCATGACGGGTCTCGATCAGAGGCCGGAGGCGCTGGCTTCGAGTGATCTTTCGGTTCTGCGCCTACGCGACCGCGATGGCGGCGAAAATAATGCCTTCACGCTGGAAAGGTTGCCGAGCCTCGCAGAGGTTTTTGAGCTGACGCGCGGGCGCATTTTTCTGCATCTCGACGTCAAGGATCGAGAGGTCATCCCGGATGTGATCGCTCTCGCAAAGGCCATGGGCGTCGAGCATGAGGTCGATTTCTGGGCCGCGCTGAAAACCGAAAAGGATCTTGGCTGGATCGGAAAAACGATCCTTCCGCATGACGTTCTTTTTCTGGCAAAAACCCGGCTCAACGTGCCGGGGGCAGCCACCCAGCTGGCGCTGTTGCGTGAGCTCTCCCCCGCCGTCTGCGAAATCTATTTCGACAGGCTGGAAGAGCTGACCGCCGTGAAGGACCTCACTCGCATCACCGGCATGGCGCTCTGGGTGAACACGCTCGACAGCGTCGCCTGCGCCGATTTCACCGATACCGCGGCCCTTGCCGATCCCGATGTCGTCTGGGGACGGCTGATCGATGCCGGCATTTCGGTCATCCAGACCGATGAGGCCGCTGCCCTCAAATCCTATCTCGCGGCCCGCCGCGCCTGAATACTCTCCAAGGAAAAATGAAATGACGCATTACGTAGATTATATCGCCGACCAGAAACGCGATCCCGCCATCGTTGCCCATCGCGGTGCCTGGCACGGCGCGCCGGAAAACAGCCTCGCGGCCATCGAGCGCGCCATCGCCGTTGGTGCAGACGTTGTCGAACTCGATATCCGCAAGAGCGCCGATGGCGAACTTTTCATCATGCACGACGACACGCTGTTGCGTATGGCCGGTATCGATCGTGATGCCGAAACCTTCACCATTGCGGAACTGCAGGCCATCGCGCTGCGTGAAGACGATGGCGGCGAGCATCGCGCCACGACCGATCAGCGCATCCCGACACTGAAACAGGCGCTCGAAATCATCCGTGGCCGCATTTTTGCGGATCTCGATCTGAAAGATCGCGGTCTTTTCTCCGAAGTCGCCGCCTGCGCCCGCGAAATGAATGCCGCATCCTATGTGGACCTGAAGACCCGCGTCATGACGCGCGAGGAACTGGATTGGGTCCGCGCCCAGAATATCGATGGCGTTGCCTTCATGGCGATGTCGAAATTCACGGCAGAAAGCATCCATGAAACGATGGCGCTGCTGTCGGAAATCAAGCCTTTCATGTGCGAAATGCGGTTCGACAGCCTCGAAACTATCAAGACCAACCGCCAGACATTCCGCGATGCCGGCATGGCTCTGTGGATGAACACACTCAATATGGAAGCCAGCGGCGAATGGGTGGATAAGACCGCGCTTGTCGATCCCGACCGCATCTGGGGCCGGCTGATCGATGCCGGAATCAGCGTCTTCCAGACCGACGAGCCCGAGGCGCTCAAGGCCTATCTGGAGGCGCATCGGGCATGAAAACGATCGACGACGACCTGCTCAAGGAACTGATGAACTATGTGCGCGAGGCGGCGGCGGGAGAAATCCTGCCACGCTTCCGGTCGGTTTCGTCGGACAGCATTCGCGCCAAGACGGTGGCCGACGATATCGTCACCGATGCCGATATCGCATCCGAGCGCGTGCTCAGCGAAAGGCTGAAGGCGCGGCTATCAGGTATCACCATCGTCGGGGAAGAGGCCGTGTCGGATGATGCGTCCATTCTCGAACGTCTAGCCGATGCCGAGCTCGCCGCCGTCATCGATCCGGTCGACGGCACATGGCATTTCGCGCATGGAACGCCGATGTTTGGCAGCATCCTGGCGATCGTCTCCGGCGGCAGGACCATCGCCGGCATCATCCACTATCCGGTGTTGGGCGATTTCCTGGTCGCACGCCCGGGCGAGGGCGCATGGCATGTGGCGGCAGACGGCGCCCGCACGCGTCTCACGGTCGCCGCGCCAAGCCCCGTTAGCGAAATGCACGGCTTCATTCCGCTGCACATGTTCGAGCCAGAATTGCGGATCAAGCTTGCACCGAAGCTGCTGAAGTTCCTGCGGGTCACGACATGGCGTTGCTCCGCATGGGAATACCGCATGCTGGCAACAGGGGCGATGAGCTTCTGCCTCAACGAGAGCCTGAAGCCTTGGGATCACGCCGCCGGCGTTCTCATCCACGCGGAAGCGGGTGGCCATGCGGCAACCGTTGCAGGTGAAGTGTACCGGCCAACGATGACGGAAGGCCATCTGCTGGCGGCGCCGGACGAGATGTCCTGGCATGCCATTCGCGAGGCGTTGTTGATGGAGTAGGCAGAGTGCATCGATTTCGTACGAAACACGCTGTATCTCCTTTTTTCACACTTCGGCTGGTGCTTACCTTGACGCGCTGGCCGATCATTCGATTGATGAAATGGACCACGTCCACGCTGAAAACCTTGAGGCCGAAGCGCCGGATGATTGCGCGAACCACGGTGGCAAATTCCGTTCCTTCGTCAATAAAGGGCTGGGTTGCCTCGTGCGCCCGCGCCCGCGCAATCGCGGCCTGGAACGTCTCGAGCGCGTGGACATGCTTGCCCGCGTTCCAGGCGGCGTGCGTCGCCAATAATTCCGCGGTTAGGAGATGGTATCCCTTACTCCGGCGGCGGCATTTGTCGATCACGACCTCAAGGGTGACAAACGCCTCCGCCGAACGCTTCTGCAAAATGAGCAGACGTGCGAACACCGAGTCGAAGTCATTGGTTTCCCGCCAAGTCCAACTGCCGTCTCCTCGCGTAGAGCCTTGTCGAGCGCCGACAGCGGCTCGTCGAGCAGGAGAACGCGCGGTTCGGTGACAAGCACGCGCGAGGCGCTGAGTTCACCGCCCGACAGCTGGCGCTGGAAACGATCTTCACAGCCTGAGGTTGGCTATCTTGCGAAAACCTTCGTGACAATGGGCCCCCTCCCCGAATTCCGACTGCGTCTTTTGGCACCATGCTGCTGTTGGATTGCTCAGATAGGCAAACCGTGCCGCTGGGCGCGTTTTCATCTTCGCGGTCGATCTGGCGCACTGGAATACAATCGGCGAGCGAAACCAGTGCTGGGTGGATGGCGGAATGTTCGCGATGAAGCTGGCGCTCGGCCTGCATGCGGAGGGGCTTGGAACCTGCATGCTCAACTGGAGTGCGGCGCGTGACCAGGACCAGATGCTGCGCCGGAATTTCCGACAACGAGGTGGTTATCACCTTGATTGGATTTGGCCATATGCGTGCGGATTTCAGGGTGCCAGTATCCCGGCGCAACCTTGTCGCTGATGCTGCGAACCGAACCCGCTTTGACCTGATGTGGCCATGCCAAAGCGGGTCCAAGCGATTGATTTGCAACATGCCAGTTAGAGCGCGATGCATCAGGGCATCCTGCTTATAAGGATGATGTCGTGATGGCGTCAGCTGCGGCCGTGGCGATCGGAAACTGCGAAGCCACTAGCTATTGAGCAAGGCATTCGCAACGGCTACACCAACGCCGACTGTGCAAGGACACTCGACGGCTGACGTGACATCGCATCGCGTGGATGTCACGCCGGAATGAATGTAAAGACAGGATATGACGAATGACGCTTTCGACCATGCCACCGATATTCGATGGTCATAACGACCTTCTTCTGCGGCTTTACCTCGGCGAGACGACCGCGACGAAGGTGCGCGAGGGCGGTGCGAATACCCAGATCGATCTGCCTCGCGCCCACAAGGGTGGATTTGCCGGCGGTATGTTCGCCATCTTCACGCCCGATCCGCCAGGTGAGACGCAGGGTGTCGACGGTATGATGGGCGCGACATACGACCTGGCGCTGCCGGACCGGCTCGATCCCGATCCGGCGCTGCGCGCCGCGATCGCGCAGGTCTCCCATTTTCTGGAGCTTGAGCAGACCGGCTCGATCATCGCCTGCCGCACGGCGGCCGAGATCGATGCGGCGCTCGACAAGCCGGAGATGGCGGCCGTCCTGCACCTGGAGGGTGCGGATTGCATCGATGCGGATTTGAGGTCGCTGCACGTCTTGCACGCGCTTGGCCTGCGCAGTCTCGGTCCGGTCTGGAGCCGCAAGACGCGGTGGGCGGAAGGTGTGCCGTTCCGGTTTCCGTCGACAGGCGATACCGGGCCGGGATTGACAGAGGATGGCAAGCGTCTCGTCAGGGAGTGCAACCGATTGGGCATTGCCATCGATCTGTCGCACCTCAACGAGAAGGGTTTCGACGATATCGCGGCGATGACCGATGCGCCGCTGATCGCCACGCATTGCAATGCCTACGCGCTATGCCCGCATGCCCGCAATCTGACGGATCGGCAGCTCGATGTCATCGCTGAAAGCGGCGGCATGGTCGGTGTCAACTTCGCTGCCGCCTTTCTGCGTCCTGATGGCCAGATGAATGCGGATTTCGATCTCGATGTCGTGATCCGTCACTTCGATTATCTGATTGGCAAGCTTGGCGAAAACGGCGTCGGCTTCGGCTCGGACTTCGATGGCGCGACTATCCCGCGCGATATCGCCGACGTCTCGGGGTTGCCGAACCTGCGCAAGGCGATGGTCGACGCCGGCTACGGCGAGGCGCTGATGAAGAAGCTCTGCCACGAGAACTGGACCGACGTCCTTCGCCGGACCTGGGGAGGCTGATCGCTCCTCAGGGCTCAATCACCTGGAGCGTGCCTGCTGTCACGCGGCCGTGGCGGTCGTGCCATAGGTGACGCCCTTCTCCTTCAGCCAGCGGCGATAGGCGATTGAACTTGCGTCGGCGCGGGTCGGGATTTCGGCCCGGGCTTCCATCGGGAGTAGCGGAGGTCGCTGGTTTTCCAGGATGATGCGGTCCTGCAGGAAGATCAGCTGCTGGAAATGCACGAGTTCGGTCGTCGTCGAGACATCGTCGATCAGGAACATGACCGGATGGGCGATGCAGCGATCGGGGTCGAGTGGCTGGACGAACAGGCAAATCACGTCCCAGCGGTTGGCGGAGTTTGGACAGGTCTTGTAAAGCAGCGTGGTGAACGGCGTCATGACCCGGTAGATATAGTCGGTCATGATCCCATTGGTTGCTGAAAGCGCTGCTTGCGGCTGAAAGAACTGACAGTTGGTCGCCCAGACCTCATCAACGTCGCGACGGATCTCGGCATTGTAGTGCATGACCTCCGTATGCGGCTCTGCGCCCAGAATATCCGTGTGGACGAACGGGAAATGCGCCATGTCGAGGAAGTTCTCGATGATGCGAAGCCCTGACGCGCGCACCATGACCGCACCGCAATTGACCACTCGACGATCGTCTTCATCGGCTTCCGGTAGCGCGAAAAGTCCACCCTTGGGCTCACCAAGCGTTGCCCAGACAAGGCCGAAGCGGCGGATGATGGGCAGCGGTTGATCGGCATCATCGGCCATGACGACGAGAGCGCCGTCAACGGCGCGGTCGATCGTCAGCCCTGTGCCCAGCAGACGCGTGTTCGTGCGGCCGAAGGCGATCTCTTTTTCTGTGCCAAGCGGATACCACTGATCGAGGGCCGCCTTGTCGGAACATCTCATGACACGCTCTCTTTAATTGCTATGAATATCATCTTTCGCAGTTCAGTGGTCTGTCGGCAATGCCTCGTCGGCCAAAGAGCCGAGGTGTCGAGGGTCATCGGACGTCACGGTAGTAGGGTACGCCGATCGCCGCCGGAGCGGCCATGATCCGGCGCATGCGCTGCCAGGCAAAGACCGGCACGATGATGAAGGCCATGGTGCCGAGATAGGGGAGCATCGATAGGAAGGCCGGCGCAACGGGCCAGCCGCGCGCCTGCCCAACGAAACCGAGCGCCGTGATGAAGCCGAACAGCAGGCCCGAGAGCGCAGCCGGGATCGGTCGGTACCCGGCAAAAATGACGAGCGCGACGGCGATCCAGCCGCGCCCAGCGACCACACCATCCGACCAGGACGGCACGAAGGTGAGCGTCAGGTAGGCGCCGGCGCCCGCTGCCAGCGCGGAGCCGGCTGTTACATAGGCGAAGCGGATGAGATTGACCGGGATGCCCGCGGCGTCCGCCGCAGCCGGATTTTCGCCGACGGCCCGCAGGTTGAGACCGTGACGGGTACGGAACATGAGATAGCTTAGGCCGACCGGCAGGATGATGAAGATCAGGTAAAGCAGGATATTCTGCGAGAAGAAGGCCGGGCCGATGACCGGGATCTTGCTCAGGAGCGGCACCTCGATCGGCGCAAACGTTGCGCGAGCCGGCATGCCGGAATAGGCGCGGCCGATGGTGGAGGCGATACCGCTGCCCATCAGCGTCAGCGCCAGGCCGCAAAGCACCTGATTGGCGCGCAGGATGACGGTCGCGAAGGCGAACAGCGCGCCGAACAGCGCGCCGACCGCGAGAGCGGAGAGGAAGCCGATCGTGGGCGAGGGTATCGCGGCAACGGTTGCGATCGCTGTCAGTGCGCCCATGGCCATCAGGCCTTCAACGCCCAGATTGACGACGCCGACGCGCTCGGCAAGAACCTCGCCAAGTGCTGCGAGCGCCAGTACGCCGCCTGCCAGGAAAGCCGTGGTGAAGAGGCCGGTCAAAAGATCCATGTCGCTCTCCTCAAGCCTTGTCACGCGCGATGCGGTAATGGGCGAGCTCGTCGCCAATTGCCGTCAGAAACAGAATGAGGCCGGTGATCGCCAGAACCGTTGATGTCGTCAGGCCCTGCGTTTGCAGGATGATGCCGGAGTTCAGGATGAAGGCCATGAGTGCTGCCGAGAAGATCACGCCGACGGCGGAGCTTCTGGCGAGAACAGCCACCATGATGCCGAGGTAACCGTAGTTGTTGGAGATGCCACCCTGCAGACGGTGCACCGTGCCGGCAATCTCCAGCATGCCTGCAAGACCAGCAATTGCGCCCGAAAGCAGCATGACGGTGATCAGGTGGCGGCGCACCGGCATGCCGGCGTATGTGGCAGCCGACGGATTGGAGCCGACGAGCCGCACTTCATAGCCCCAGCGGGAGAAGGCAAGCAGGCCGGCGACAAGCAGGGCCACAAAAATTGCGATCGGCAGGCCCCAGTGGATCGAACCCCAGAATTCCGGGATTTCGGCGGAAAGGCGCGGCGTTGCGGAATTCGCCATCTTGTCGCGCCAGGCGTTGGTGGAGACGAAATAGACAAGCAGGATCGCCACGAAGTTCAACAGTAGTGTGGTGATCAGCTCGTTGACATTGGCATAGGCGCGCGCAAGCGTCGGCACGAGGATCCAGACGGCTCCGCCAACTAAGCCCGCGACAAACATCAGCACAAGAATGAGTGCAGGCGGGCCCGGCACGAAGAGGCCGACCGCCGCGGCAGCAAAGGCACCGGCATAGAACTGCCCTTCCGCGCCGATGTTCCATGCACCGATCTGCTGCGCGACGGCAACCGACAGGCCGGTCAAAATCAGCGGAATGACGAGAACGCCGAGGTCTTCCATGCCGAAGCTGGAGCCGAAGCTGGCGTCGACGACCTCGGAGGCAAGTTCAATGGGATTGGCGCCTGTTATCGCCAGAATGATACCGGCAAAGACGAGCGCGAGAACGATGGCGGCTGCGCGTGCAGCCAGCGCGATGCCGGGCGAGGCGGATGGCAGGCGCTGCAAACGGAGGGAGCCTGCCATGCTATGCGACCTCACGGACCTGGGTGCGGCCACCCATCAGCAGGCCGATTTCGTCGATGTCGGTCTTGTCGTTGTCGACGATCCCCATGATCTTCCCTTCATAAAGCACGGCAATGCGGTCGGAGAGGTTGAGCAGCTCTTCGAGTTCCTCGGAAATCAGGACGATGCCGGCACCGGCATCGCGCAGCTCGACGATGTAGCGCAGCATCGTGTTGATGGCGCCGACGTCGAGGCCACGGCTCGGATAGGCGGCGATCAGGACCTTGTCGGCAATGCGCATCTCGCGCCGGGCGACAAGGCGCTGCTGATTGCCCCCGGACAGGTTGCGGATCGGCATGGCGAAATCGGGAATGGCGACCTCTGCGGCGGCGGCGATCTCCTTGGCGAGTGCGGTTGCAGCACCCGGCTTGTAGCTTCCGCCTGATGAAACCGGCGGCTTTTTGTATTCGCGCATCACGGCATTGACGGTGATGCTCAGCGCCGGTGCAAGGCCGCTGTGCAGACGGTCTTCCGGAATATGGCCGATGCCGCTTTCGGCAAAGACTGCGGCGTTACTCTTGTCGACCGGTTTGCCTCCAATCAGGATCCTGCCGGCGCTCACCGGGCGAATGCCGGTCAGGACCTGGCTGAGCTCGCGCTGGCCGTTGCCGGCGACACCTGCAACGCCAACGATCTCGCCCGCCCGAACATCGAGCGAGATGCCGTGCAGCGCTTCATTGCCGCTGTCACCGGTCGCCGAGACATTTTCGAGTGAGAGCACAGGCTGTGCCGACATCGGGGCCGCGCCTGCCGGGCGCTGGCGCATGTCGGCCAGCACGATGTCACGGCCAACCATGAGCTTAGCGAGCATGCGCGGATTGCAATCGGCCGTGTTTTCGGTGGCGATCTTGCGACCGCCGCGCAGAATACTGATGCGGTCGGAAATCTCCAGCACTTCGTCCAGCTTGTGGCTGATGAAGATGACCGCATTACCGGCAGCCACGAATTCGCGCAGTGCCTTGAACAGTTCGCGGGCTTCGGCGGGCGTCAAAACAGCTGTCGGCTCGTCGAGGATGAGAACGCGTGCCTGCCTGGCAAGTACGCGCAAGATCTCGACGCGCTGCTGCTCGCCGGTCGAGAGATCGCTGACACGGGCGCAAGGATGGGTCTTTAGATTGAATTTTTCGGCCAGGGCGGCAGTGCGCTGCTCCAGCACTTGCGCGGAGGCACGGCGCGGTGTTTGCGACCAGCCGAGATGGATGTTCTCGGCAACCGTGAAAGCCTGGACGAGCTTGAAATGCTGATGCACCATGCCGATGCCTGATGCGATTGCCTGCAGCGGCGTCGCGAATTGCTTGGCGTAGCCGTCGATGATGATCTCGCCGGCGTCCGGCTGGTAAATACCGGTCAGGATGTTCATCAGGGTCGACTTGCCGGCACCATTTTCGCCAAGCAGCGCATGGATTTCACCCGGCATCACCTCCAGACCGACATTTTCGTTGGCAATGACGCCTGGAAAGTATTTCGCGATGTCCTTCAGCTGGACGAGAGGCGGAGTTCCTGCAGGCGGCGTATAACGGGTCGCATTTTCGATCATGGAATGGCACCGGAGCTTGAAGGCGGGGAGCCCGGCCGGCTAGCACGACCGGACTCTTGGCTTGGGAGGCCGGATCAGGAGGTAAGGCCGGTAACACCCTCGACCGACCAATCCCAGTTGTAGAGCTCGAGCTCGGTCATCGTCTGTCCGGCGGCGACGCGCACCTTGCCGGTGGAATCCTTCAATTCGCCGGTGAACGGCGACCAGCCGCCCATGATCTTTTCGCGCACGGCATCGGCCGCTGCGGCAACGTCTGCCGGAACCTTCTCGCCCCACTTGTCGCGGTCAACGCCGGCGCCCATCGCAAACAGCTGCTCGCTCGGCGCCCAGGTACCGGCAAGACGCTTGCCGACCTGATCGACGTAGAACTTGGTGAAATCGATCAGGATCGACGAGACGTAGGAGTTCGGCCCGTAGCGACGGATGTCGGTGTTCCACATGGCTGCCCAGACGCCGCGCTTTTCGGCGACCTGCAGGTAGCCCGCTTCGTCCATGATGCCGAAGAGGAAGTCGCAGCCATTGTCGATCAGGGCCGTACCGGCCTGCGTTGCCGCCTGCGGATCGAACCAGGAGTTGATGACGATCGTCTGCACCGTTGCATTCGGGTTGACGGTGCGTGCGCCCATCAGGAAGGCGTTGGTCGACGCGTAGACGGAGGCAACCGGGAAGGAGGCGACATAGCCGAGCTTGCCGGTCTTCGACAGGTGGCCCGCGGCAACGCCGAGCACATAGGTCGGATACCAGTGGGCCAGGTAGTACCAGCCGAGATTGTCCATCGTGACGTGGCCGTTGCATTCCATGAATGCCACATCGGTCGCGCGCTTGACCACCTCATGTAGGAAGTCGCCGTTCGACGAGGTGTCGAAGATCATGTTCGCGCCTTCAGAGACGAACTGGCGATAGGTGCGCGTCGCGTCGGCGGAGTAGGGGATGTTTTCGACTTCAAGGATCTTCTTGAGCTTCGGATAGGTTTCCTTCACGGCCAGCAGGCCCTGGTGGTGTGCCCATGTCCAGCCCTCGTCGGAGATCGGTCCGACATGCCCGAAGCCGATGACGGCGTCTTCTTCCTTGATTGCAGGCAACGGCGAGGCGGCTAGAGCCTGGCGGGCGAGGCCAGTCGGGAGCATCATTGCCGCTGCACCAGCGGCACTCATGTTCAGAAATCCGCGGCGGGAAAGCGTACGCAAGTCAATCATGTGATCCCCTTCTGGTTTTACGCGGTTGGCCGCGTTTCTGATCTGTGACCGTTCGGTCCTGCCGTTCTCGACGCAACAATTATGCCAGTTGCCACACGGCAGCTGGTCCGTCCCGAAGCGCATCCGCGCCGTGGCCTTTCAGCTGCTCTCGATCGCGGCGGCTGCCCGGATGGCGACGTTGCCCAGTGTCCTTTGCGCACGGCAATTGCGGGCCGGAAACAACGGGACCAAGCGAGACTGGCAAATCGTCAATGTTCCGAATAGTGCAAATTTTCTGATGACCCCGATGCGCAAAAGGCAACAAGGCGCAACGGAAAGTGGCTTGAATTTCATTCCAGACAATGCCTAAAATGCCCAAAAGTAAAGCATGGTTATTTTTTATGCAATTCGCTCCAATTTTGAGCGTGACAGGCTGCGGGGTGGCGACGATGAGCGAGCGATGTCCGGACTGATTCAAGGCGCATATTTCACCTTCCGAGGGCAGATGGTGTGCGAGAGCTTTACCGCATTTGCGCTCCACCGCGCCCGCCGGCTGGATCTGGAGATCAGCATCGGCGCTTGCGATACGGCGTCGGCCACCCTCTCGGTTCGGGGGCAGGAAGATCTGGTCGATGCGTTCGAAATGGCCTGCAGCCTCGGCCCCTATGATTGCATCATCCTCGATATCGAGCGCGGAACCGCGTGAACAGGAGCAAATTATGAAACTGAGTGAGGGATGGGTACCGGTCGGGCTGTCATCGTCGATCGAAGCCGGGACATCGGCGGGCACAACGATCGAAGGCAGCGAAATCGTCCTCTGGCGCGACAATAGCGGCAATGCACATGCCTGGGAGGACCGCTGTCCGCATCGCGGTATGCGGCTCAGCTTCGGGTTCGTGCGCGGCGATCATATCGCCTGCCTCTATCACGGCTGGCAATACGATACGGCGGGGCAGTGCCGCTACATCCCGGCGCACCCCACACTCGACGTTCCGCAGACGATCAAGGTTCCGATCTACCGCGTCGAAGAGAAGTACGGCATCATATGGACGACGACGGCAGAGGATGCGGCAATCCCGGAGGCCGGTGCTACGGAGATCACGCCGGTACGCAGCCTCTATGTAGATCGACCGATCGATGACGTCGTTGCCGCCTTCGAGACGGCTGGAATGACGGGCCTCGGCATCAATGCCGGCAAAGTCGTCCATGGCGACGACGTCCTGTTTGTCGCATTTCAGGCAACGACCGAGGCCAAGACTGCCGTTCACATAGTCCTTTGCGGCTCTATCGCGGTTTATGGCGGTGCGAAGCAGAAGCACTACGCGCAATGGGCCGAGAGACTAAGGTTCGAGCTCGAGGCTGAGCAGCGTGTGGCAGAGGTCGCCTGATGTCTGATATCACGCTCTACAACTACGAACTCGACGAACAGAGCTATCGCGCGCGTCTGGCACTTTCTATGCTGGGCCTTGAGTGGACGACAATTGCGGTTGATATGTTCCCTGGCGCGGAGCAGAAAAAGCCCGCGATGCTGGCACTGAACCCGCTGGGTACGCTCCCCGTCGTTCGCGATGGCGACCTTGTGCTGCATGGCACCGCGGCAATCCTGCTCTATCTCGCCAAGGCCTACGATCCGGCCGGAAAATGGCTGCCGGAAGAACCGGCATCCTTTGCCGCCGTGGCGAAATGGCTCGGCTTCAGCGAGACAGCTATCGCCCCCGCCGTCGAAGCCCGACTGCAGGCGCTGTTCGACACATCAGGCGATGCAGCCGCACTACGTCAGGCCGCGCGCAAGGCGTTTCGCATCATGGACGACCACATGACCGCGCGTCACTTCGACGGTAGGGAGTGGTTCGTCGGCGATGGGCCGACAGTCGCGGATCTGGCGCTCTTTCCTTCCTTCGCGCTCAGCCGCGACTATGGCGTCGAACACGATGAATATCCTGCGCTTCGCCGTTGGATCCGCCGTTTCCGCACCTTGAAGGGCTTCCACACGATGCCGGGCATTCCCGACTACCACTGATTTTCCGATCGGAGTTTTCATGAGCCCTTTGACCCGTTTTTCCGTGCAACCGCTTTCGACACTGACACGCACTTTGGCCGACGTCGCCTTCGGGCGGTCCGATCCGGACCTCGTCATCCAGGGAGCGCGCGTGCTGTCGACCTATTCCGAGCGCATCCTCGGCGACAAGGAAATCTGGGTTTCGAATGGGCGTATCGCGGCGGTGAAGCGCTCGGGCACCTACCGAGGGGGGACGGCCAAACTCTATGACGCGCGCGGTGGCATCATCGCGCCGGGCCTAGTTGATCCGCATATCCACATCGAATCCAGCATGGTGACCGCCTGCGCTTACGCGGAGGCAGCACTTCTCAACGGCACAACCACGATCTTTTGCGACAGCCACGAGATTGGCAACGTGATGGATGTCGTCGGCGTCGAGGCGATGCTGGAAGACGCGCGCCATGCGCCCTTGTCGATCTTCCTCACGGTCCCGAGCACCGTGCCGGCGACTTCCCCGCAGCTTGAGACCGCCGGCGGCGATCTGACGCCCGACAAGATCGCCACCCTCTTCGATAAATGGCCGGAAGCCGTGGCCTTGGGCGAGAAGATGGATTTCGTACAGGTCGCGATGGGCGACGAGCGCAGCCATGCGATTTTGGCCGCGGCACTGCAGCGCGGACGCCCGGTCTCCGGCCATGTTTACGGCCGCGAATTCGTTTCCGCCTATGCCGCAGCCGGCGTCACCGACACACACGAGGCAATTGATCGCGACATCGCAGACGACTTGCTGGAAGCCGGCATCTGGCTGTTCCTGCGAGGTGGCCCGCCCACGACGCCGTGGCACAGCCTGCCGCACGCTATCAAGACGATCACCGAGCTTGGCGCCTCGCATAAGCGCATTGCGGTCTGCACCGACGACCGGGATGCCGACGACCTGCTGCTCTTTGGCCTCGACTGGGTGACGCGCGAAGCCGTCAAGGCGGGCATGACCCCGGAACAAGCCTGGGCCATGGGCTCGCTGCATGGGGCAACGCGCTTCGGCATGGAAAACGACATCGGTGGCCTCGGCGGCGGTCGGCGGGCAGACCTCGTCCTGCTCACCGACGACCTGAAGCCGGTAAACACATGGTACGGCGGCGAACTGGTCGTCGAAGACCGCAAGGTGACACCCGTTCTCGAGGAGGCGCTGTCCAAGCCCTATCGCTATCCTGATGCTGCCTATCACACGGTCAAACTGCCGAAAAATCTCAAGCTGACCCCCGACCTCCCGACCGAACCGGTCATCGCCCACACCATCAAGACCGAACTGCCCGGCATCACGCTTGGCCATTCCAAGGTCACGCTGGAACCTGCCAATGACTGGCAGACCCATTTCGATCGTCACGGCCTCTGCTTCGTCACCGTCGTCGAGCGCCACGGCAAATCCCCAGGTAACGTCGCTCACGGTCTCCTGCACAGTTTCGGGCTCAAGAGGGGTGCGGTGGCCTCGTCTGTCGGACACGACAGCCACAATATCATCGTGGCGGGCACCGACGAGGCAGACATGCAGGTCGCCATGCAGGCGATCGAGGAAAAGCAGGGCGGCGTCTGCGTCGTCATGGATGGCAAGGTTACCGCCATGGTGCCATTGCCCATCGCAGGACTTCTCTCAGACAAGCGCGTGCACGAAGTCGCCGAGGAGGTCAAAGCACTGAAGATCGAATGGGAAAAGGCGGAGTGCACGATCGCCTACATGGGCTTCAACCTGATCCCCTTGTCTGTCATACCGGAGATCCGCATCACCGACAAAGGTCTCGTTCTGGTGCCTGAAATGGCGATCCAGCCACTCTTCGAGACGATCTGATGGATCCATACCGCCTGGGCCTTGTTGCAACCCGCATCCACTACTTCCAGCTGGTTGCAAGGCTTGGCTCGATCCGCCAGGCCGCCCAGGCTCTCAATATTGCGCCGTCCTCGGTAAGCCGTATCCTGCGGCAACTGGAGGACGAACTTGGCACATCCCTGTTCGAACGCGTGCGCCAGCGCCTCAAGCTGACGAGTGCCGGTGAGCTCATGCTTTACCGCGCCCGTCTCAGTCTCTCCGAGTTGAACCGCGCCTGCAGCGAAATCACCGATCTGCATGGCCTGCATCGCGGAACCGTCTCCGTCGCCGTGATCGAGAGCGTGTCGCGCGGCCTGATGCCGGATGTGCTTCAGGAGTTCTGGCAGCGCCACCCCGGCGTCACCGTGAACGTCGGCGTCATGGGTTCGCAGCAAGCCGTCAATGCGGTGGCCGAGGGTGAGTGCGATCTCGCCGTGGTGTTCGATATCAAGGTGCCTCGCAATGTTCGACGGATCGCAACAGTGTCGTTGCCGCTCGGCGTCCTCGCCTTGCCCGACAGTCGCTTTGCCGAGAGGGAGGAACTGCGACTGTTCGATCTTGCGGGCGAACGCGTCATTCTGTCGGACTCCAGCCTGACGCTTGGTGCCTGGCTCGAAGAAGCCTTCAGCCGCTCGCTGGTAGACATCAAGCAACGCAGCCGCACCAATTCGATTGGCCTGATGGTGGATCTCGCCAAGCGTAACCTTGGCACGGTCTTGCAGACGCGTGTCGGCATCGAGCAGGAGATCGCCGACGGAACGCTGACATTCATACCGCTGCGTGATCCCAAGCTCAGCCCGCGCAAGCTGATGCTTTTGTCGCGCTCGGAAAAGGAGATGTCCGACGCGGCCTCCGCTCTCGGCAAGCTGCTGTCGCAGGCGATCGAGCGCTTGGGCGAGAGAGGGATATGAGTTGTTGCGTTGAACGCATCACTTGGATCGGAAATTACAGACTATTCGGAACATCTTCAGTTTGCGACCTTCGCCCCGAAATGAGGACGCACCATGAAAAAATCTGCAGTTGATGCCATCATCCGGGGCCTGAAGAAGGCCGGCGTGAGCATTGTTTGTTACCTTCCCGATTCCCTCTTCAAGGAGTTGTATCCAGCCCTCGACGCCGACCCTGATATCCGTACCATCCGGGTCACCAACGAGGGTGAGGGCGCGGCCATCTGTGGCGGTGTGTTCCTGTCTGGAAAGCGCGCGGCGTTGATCATGGAGAACTCCGGCCTGCGGGCGTCGGTCGAGCCGCTCGCCCGCATGGGTCTCGGCGCCGGCATCCCTGTCGTCATGCTGATGAGCTATCGCGGTGAGATGGGGGAAAACAACTGGTGGGCCATTCCTCACGGCATCACCATGGAGCCGGTGCTCAACGCGCTGCGCATTCCCTATCAGGTGGTGCGCGAGGAAGAACGCATCGAGCGGGCGATCGCCGACGCGTATGAATGGTCCTATGCCGCCTACTACCATTCGGCCGTGGCTCTGGGCGGGGAGATCGTTCGATGAAGCGCTTCGATTGCATGATGGTCCTTTCCGCCCGGCTGAAGGACGAACTGGTCATTCTCTCGCTCGGCGCCAGCGTCGACGAATGGTACAACGCCGCGCCGCACATGCGCGAAGCAAGTCTGTTCCAGCAGCAGCTCGGCTGCGTTACGCCGCAGGCCTTCGGCCTGGCAGCCGGTCTGCCGCAGCGCCGCATCGTCTCCCTCGATACCGATGGCGGAATGATGTTCAATCTCGGCATCCTGGCCACGCTCGGCAACGAGCAGCCGAAAAACCTCTTCGTCGTCGTCTGGGACAACGAGTGCTACCAGTCGATCGGCGGACCACCGACCCACACGGCCTCCGGCCGCATCAACATCGCTACCATCGCGCGCGGGGCAGGGGTCGAACAGGCCCATACCGCCCGAACGCTGGACGAATTCGAGGCGCATTGCGAAGCGGGTCTCAAGGCGGACGTTCCCTATGTCGTCGTCGCCAAGGTCGCTGGCACGGTCCAGCCGAATATCAAGCGCAAGCACAGCGACGGTCGCGAGGACAAGTACATCTTCGTGCGCCATGTCGAGGCGACCGAAGGCATCGTCATCATGGGCCCCAGCGAACACAACTGAGACCCAGCGAAGATAAGGAATGCCGCATCCAATGCCTGCTCCTGCTATCCCGACAAAGCCCATTGCCGCAGCCTACGACTATATCGTCGTAGGCGCCGGCTCGGGTGGCTGCGCGGTTGCGCGGCGGCTGATCGACGGCAGCGATGCAACTGTTTTGCTGATCGAAGCAGGCGGCCCCGGCATCGGCGTTGCCGAAATCGACAATCCGGCCTCCTGGGTGCCGCTGGGGCGCAGCAGATATGACTGGGGATACGACTACGCGCCGAACCAGCGCGTCAATGACCGGACCATAGGCATTCCGCGCGGCAAGGTACTTGGTGGTTCGAGCAGCATCAACGCAATGATGTGGTATCGTGGAGACCCGCGCGACTACGACGGCTGGGAGGCGGTCGGTGCGCAAGGCTGGTCGTTCAAGGACGTCCTGCCCTATTTCAAGCGTGCCGAGGACTGGGAAGGCGGCGCATCCGAACTGCGCGGCGTCGGTGGTCCTCTGCGCATCGAGCGCAGCAAAGCGCCTCATCCAGTCGCCGAAGCCATGCTTGGCGGTTCCGCGGAACTCGGCATCCCCATCATCGACGACCCCAATGGCCCGTCCAACGAAGGGGCGGCGCTTTCCAACCTCAACATGTCGTCAGGCGAACGCTGGAGTTCGGCGAGAGGCTACCTCTGGCCGATCTTCGAAAATGAACGTCTGACGATCCTGACCGATGCGCTGGCGATCGGTCTCGGCGTCGAAAATGGTCGCTGCGTGTCGGTCGAATACCTCCACGCGGGAGAGGTGCGGGAGGTCCGAGCAACCACGCATGTCATCCTGGCGCTTGGCGCGATCGACACGCCGCGGCTCTTGATGATGTCGGGCATCGGCGATCCCGCGGAGTTGAAGCGGCTTGGTATTGATGTCCGCCTTGCTCTTCCCGGCGTCGGCCAAAACCTCCAGGATCACCCGCTGGTCCAGGCCTGCGTGTTTCGTGCCAAGCAACCGCTGGGCCCGGTGCGCGACAATGGCGGCGGCGCGGCCATCAACTGGAAATCGTCTGCCGCTTTGGCCCAGCCGGACCTGCATGCCTTTCCGGTGCAAGGCAACAGCGCTGAACCGCGCATTCGCGAACTCTATGACCTATCGGGCGATGTGTTCTCAATCGGCTGCGGACTGATGCACTCGAAGAGCGTCGGCTACATGCGGTTGCTGTCGGCGGCACCCGGCGGCGCGGTCGAGATCCAGCCAAACTATCTGGCGGAACAAGGCGACCTCGATGCGCTGGTAACCGCTGTCGAAACAATGATGGAGCTTGCCGCGACACGAACCTATGCCGATTGGTTCGGCGGCTACGCGGCACCATCGCGGCGGCTCTCTCGGGCTGCAACAGTCGACTACATCAGGAATGCCTGCTCGACGTTTTTCCATGTCAGCGGCACCTGTGCGATGGGCAGCAGCGAGGCAGCCGTCGTCGACAGCAGGCTGCGGGTGCGCGGTATCGATGGGCTGAGCATCGCAGATGCCTCCGTCATGCCGATCATCCCCACCTGCCATACCCATGCGCCGGTAACGATGATCGGCGAACGCGCCGCCGACTTCGTTCTCGAGGAGGCCTGAAACTTGCATGTACGGCATGAACCCGAAACGAACTGGATGATGGCATGAGCACGGATAAGCAGATTGTCGCCGGCGACTACCTTTTGACGATGGACATTGAAAACCGCGTCGTGTCGGGTGGCGCTGTCCTTATCGACGGCGGCGTTATCGAAGCAGTCGCCCCGCTTGGCGAGCTTGTTGCCGCCAATCCCGACGTCCCGGTCAGGAAAGTCGCCAACTCCGTAATCATGCCGGGACTGGTCAACGCTCACGCGCATTCCGGTTTTCTACGGGGTACGGCGGAACACCTGCCGGTATGGGACTGGCTGACGCTGCATATCAACCCGATGCATCGGGCCCTTCAGCCGCATGAAGCCGAGGCCGCATCCTGGCTCTGCTACGCCGAATCCGTCCTCGCCGGCACGACGACCATTGTCGACATGTGGCGGTTCATGGAGGGCAGCGCCAAGGCCGCCTGCGCGATTGGCAACCGCCTCGTGGCCGTGCCTTATGTCGGCGAACATCCGGAATATAACTACTTCGATACGCTCGACATGAACGAGGCGATGATCGAGGCTTGGCACCGGAAGGCCGATGGCCGCGTGAATGTCTGGGTGGGATTGGAGCACCTGTTCTATGCCGACGAGGCGGGCCAGCAGCGCGCGATCCAGCTCGCAAAGACCCATGACACCGGTTTCCATACCCACTGCAGCGAAGCAGAAATCGAGCTTGCCGAATTCGACAAGCGCTACGGCAAGCGCCCGATGTACGCGCTGGCGGATCTCGGTTTCTTCGAGGCGCCGCGCACCATGATCGCGCATGGCGTCTGGCTGGATTCCGCGGAGGTGGAGTTCATTTCGAAATACAATGTCTCGATCGCCCACAACCCCGTTAGCAACATGAAACTCGCCAGCGGCGTCGCCCTGGTGGGAGAGATGCTTGCCGCCGGCGTTCCTGTTGGTATCGGCACGGATGGCGAGAAGGAAAACAACAACTTCGACATGTTCGAGGAAATGAAGGTTGCTTCCCTGCTCGGCAAGCTGAAAGACCTTGATGCCGCCGCCATGGACAGCTGGGACGTGCTGCGCATGGCGACCATAACCGGCGCCAGGGCGATCGGGCTCGACCACGAGATCGGCTCGCTCGAGCCGGGCAAGCGTGCCGATCTGATCGCCGTGCGCACCGACACGCCGCGCATGACGCCGCTTTTCGGCGAGGGACCTTACTTCAACCTGCAACACAATCTCGTCCATGCCGTGCGTGGCGGCGACGTCAGCCTCACAATGGTCGATGGCAAGGTCCTTGTCGAAGACGGCAAGCTGAAGACCGGCGATCTCAAGGAGATCATCGCCGAGGTCCACCGCATTGCATCACCGCATTTTGCCCGCCGCGCAGCCTGGCTGGCCGAGAACCGCGAAGGCACCGCACAATGGACCAAGGCGAGCTGAGGAGGCGGCTGTGGCGAAGACGACCGACCGCGCGGCACTGAACGAATGGTACGCCGTCGAAACCTCGTCGGACCTGACTACAACGCCGATCCGCACGCGCCTGCTGGGACAGGACATCGAGCTTTTCCGCCGAGAAAACGGTGAGGTGGTCATTCGCGAGATCGATGCCGGCTGGCCTTCCGGTCCAGCACTTCCGGTCCGCGAGAAATATGGTTGTGTATGGACGACGCTCGGGCAACCCAACAAGGAGGTCTTCGACATTGCCGAAGCCTTCGAAAGCGACCGCCGCTTCGTGCCGTGTGGCTGGGTGAAGATGCGCGCCTCCGGACTGAGGGTCGTCGAGAACTTTCTCGACATGGCGCATTTTCCATTCGTCCACACGGATATCCTCGGATCCGAACCGCATACCGAGGTGCCTGGCTATCTCAGCGAAATCCGTCGCGACGTCGATGAGGTCTGGGCGACGAACTGCACGTTCTTCCAGCCACGCATTGCCGCAATCGAAAGCGAGGGCGCTTTCGTGCAGCTTACGTATCGCGTGCCCACGCCCTTCGTCGTCATGCTCTATCGGGTATGTCCGACTGCACCCGACCGGCTCGATGCAATCGCGCTCTTCATCCACCCGATCGAAGAAGACCTCTGCCGCGCACAGCCGGTCATGTATCTCGTCGACAGCAGCTCGACACAGACGGCTCTGCTCAATTTCGAGCAGGTCATCTTCCTTCAGGATCGCATCATCGTCGAAAATCAGCGCCCGCTGCTTCTGCCGCTCGAGCCGCGGCAGGAGATTCCAACACGCGCGGACAGCTCTTCCGTCGCCTACAGGCGCTGGCTGAAGGAAAAGGGCGTGCGCTTCGGCACGATCGGAGCACCCTGAGCATGACAACGGGCAAACTCTCCGTGCTTCGTCCGACAGCCTTGCGGCAAACACCGGCTATCATTCCATCATACGCTGCGCACTCAGCGCCGCAGACAGACTTCGCACCACTCGATCGGTCGAAAGTACCGGAGACCATCAATCATGACCTTGTCCATCCCCTCCCTTGAACCCTCCACCCAGGGTGCTCGAGCGTTTCTGTCCAAGCAGCGCAAAACGCTTCTGATCGACGGCGCATGGTTCGACGCGTCGTCCGGCCAGACCTTTACGACATATGACCCCGCCAACGGTCGCCTGTTGGCGGAACTGGCGGCGGCAGGTGAGGCCGATGTCAATGCCGCCGTCGCCGCTGCCCGGCGAGCTTTCGAGAGCGACGCCTGGCGCGGGCTTACCCCGTCGGCACGTGGAAAACTGCTGTGGCGGATTGCGGATCTCATCGACGCCCATGCGGACGAGCTTGCCGAACTGGAGACGCTTGATCAGGGCAAATCTCTGAAAACCGGTCGCTTTGGCGAAATTCCGGCGGCGGCCGAGCAGTTTCGTTACTTTGCAGGATTTGCGACCAAGATCCTGGGCAAGACCATCCCGACATCGATCGGCTACCAACCTGCCGGCAGAAAGATATTCGCCTATACGACGCGGGAACCCATCGGTGTGGTCGCGGCGATCACGCCGTGGAATTCGCCAATGCTGATGGCGGCGATGAAGCTCGCGCCCGCGCTGGCGGCCGGTTGCACCGTCGTTCTAAAGCCTGCCGAGGAAACGTCGCTGACAGCCCTCCGGCTCGGTGAATTGATGATCGAGGCCGGATTGCCGGCCGGCGTTGTCAACATCGTTACAGGCCTTGGCGAAGCGGCAGGCGCGGCACTCACGGGCCATCCCGACGTCGACAAGGTGGCCTTCACCGGCTCCACCGAGGTCGGAAAGCTGATCGTCGGCGCGGCGCGGGGCAACCTGAAAAAGCTAACGCTCGAGCTTGGCGGCAAGTCACCGGCTATTGTTATGTCGGATGCTGATATGGATCTCGCCATACCCGGCATAGCGCGCGGCATCTTTGCCAACGCTGGGCAAGTCTGTGTCGCAGGCTCGAGAGTCTATGCGCATCGCGCTGTCTATGAGCAGCTAGTGGAAGGACTTGCTCGAGAGGCCGACAAGCTGAAGCTCGGGCACGGTCTCGATCCGCAGACCGACCTGGGGCCGCTGGTTAACCGCAAGCAGGCCGATCGTGTCGCCGGCTTCATCAGCGAAGCGACGAATGAGGGAGTGGAGATCATCGCCGGTGGCGCACAAGTGGGCGAGGAAAAGACCTTCTATCGGCCAACTGTCGTTACAGGTGTGCGCCAGGATTTGCGGATGATGCAGGAGGAAATCTTCGGGCCCGTGGTCGCGGTCACCCCGTTCGACGATGTCGATGAGGCGATCAGCTACGCCAACGATTCACCCTATGGGCTTGCCGCAAGCGTTTGGACGGCCGACCTCAGTGCCGCACATCGGCTGTCCGCTCGGGTTCGTTCCGGCACGGTCTGGATCAACTGCCACTCCTATTTCTCGCCGGAACTTCCCAAGGGCGGACACAAGCAATCGGGGTGGGGGTATGAGAATGGTGCTCCGGGCCTGGAAAACTATTTGGAGCTCAAGACTGTCTGCGCGGTAATATGAGATACATGACGTCCGATGGCAGCGGCTGTTCCGTTCCATCGGTCATCCCGACGAGGAAAATTTTCAGCGCATTGGAAGACGGCCAACTCGTTGTCGGATCCGCCCGGCAGTCTGTGCCAGCAGTGCTGACGGAAACGGAGATCTCACGTGTGCTATCAAGCGCTTTCCCGCCGAAGGACCTGGAAACCAGTGTCGTGGCTTACCCCGCGGTGGTCGATGCCGCTCGCGCGCTCCATGATCATTGTCATCGCCCGCTGTCCCATCTCATATGTATGAGGCTGTAGTGTCGTAATTCCGGGCGTGATTTCCGAAGCAATCTCATAATCGCCCCAGCCGGCGACCGCTAGGCGGTCGGGAACCTTCCAACCACGGCGGCCGCATTCAAACAGGACACCAGCGGCCACAATGTCTGTAGGGCAGATGATTGCGTCGACGTCTGGATCGATCGCGCATAACCTTTCAAGCGCTTTTGCTCCGGCACTGAACCCATCTGCTTCATCGACAAGAACAATCCGGTGGCTGCCAAGCCCAGCGCGTTCCACGCATCGCTTGAAAACCGGCACACGCTCGGTATAGCGACGGGAAACATCGCTGTCATAGGCTACAAACCCGATCCGCTGGCGCCCCGTCTCGATAAGAAGCGACGTAATTGCATGCGTTGCATCAGCGGTCGAATAGCCGACGGCCATGTCAAAGGGGTTATTATATACCCAGGACTCAACGACCGGAGTTCCTGTCTTGCGCAAGAGGGTCAAGGCATCCATCTCATGTTCGTCGCCAACGAGGGCGATGCCGGCGACACGCAAGCCGACAAATGTTCGGATCGCCGCCGCTTCCTGGTTAACCGTGTCCGCCAATTTCAAAATCAATTGATAGCCTTGGCTTGTCACGCGATCCTGCATGCCGCGAACATAGTTGTAAAAGCTCGAGTTCTTGATCGAGGGAATGACGGCGCCGATGACGCGGCTCTGGCCAGACGCAAGATTGCCGGCGGCGTGGTTCGGCACATACCCCAGTTCGGAGGCGATCTTCAGCACACGCTGGCGGGTTTCCTCCTGCACGCGTTCGGGGTAGCGGAACGTGTTTGAAACCGTCATCGGCGATACGCCGGCCGCTACGGCGACCGATTGCATCGTGACAGTTTCATCGTTCCGGGGCTTCGTCATGGTGTGGCCTTGAGCTTAATTCTACATCTAAGTGATCACGAAATATGCACTGCTATAAATGACGGCAAAATGAGAAAAGCAATCCTTGACAGAAGTCAGGTGCAGAATATTGTAGCGCTACAAAGCGAAGATAGCAGTATGTCTGTTTCGAATTTGGGGCGGATGCGAGAGGCCGGGAACTATTCATGACAGTAGCAGGGCTTGAGAGCGATACGGGTCTGTTGCTGGCGGGGATCCACAAATCCTACGGAAAAGTCACTGCCGTCAAGAATCTTGACCTGCATGTGTCGGCAGGCGAGCTGGTTGCCCTGCTCGGGCCGTCGGGTTGCGGCAAGACGACGACGCTGCGCATGGTCGCCGGTTTCGAGGCGCCGGATTCCGGATCGGTGAAGATTGGCGGCGACGAGATTTCGCAGCTGCCACCGCACAAGCGCCATCTCGGCATGGTGTTTCAGAACTACAGCCTGTTTCCGCATCGCACGGTTGCCGAAAACATCGGTTTCGGTCTGCGCATGGCCGGCATGCCGAGGGTGGAGCGTGACGGCAAGGTCGCGGAAATGCTCGATCTCGTGCAGCTTCGGGGGCGCGGCGACGTTTATCCGTCAAAACTGTCGGGCGGCCAGCAGCAGCGCGTCGCGCTGGCGCGCTCCCTGGTGGTCAATCCGAAGGTTTTGCTGCTCGACGAACCGCTTGGCGCGCTCGACAAGTCGCTGCGTGAAAGCATGCAGTTCGAAATCCGCGGCATGCAGCAGCGTCTTGGCATCACGGCGCTTCTCGTCACCCACGATCAGGAAGAGGCCATGTCGATGGCCGATCAGGTGGCGGTGATGAACGGCGGACGTATTCTGCAGATAGGTGCGCCGACGGATATCTACGACAGGCCGAAGAGCCGCTTTGTCGCCGAGTTTCTCGGGACGTCGAACATTTTTGAAGGCGCGGTCGGTGAAGACGGCGCAACGCTGAAGGTTCCCGGACCACAAGGCTTGATGGCTCTCCCCTTGCCCGAGCGGCGGCCTGCCGGCCAGGGACAGCTTCTCTCTGTTCGTCCCGAAAGGATGTCGCTGGCAACAGGTGAAGCCGCAAGCGGCTTTGAGGCCCGCATCGTCGGAGCGGTCTTTCGCGGCAATTATGCCGCTTATCAGGTTGCGGTTCCCTCTCTCGGTCGCGAGCTTTTCGTCTACCGGCAGGCCGATGGCCCGCTCGGCTCGACCACCTATCATCTCGGCCAGGCTGTGACGCTCGACTGGGCGCCGCAGGATGGCGTCGTCGTCAACGCGTAGTAATTTTGAAAGTGATGCAAATGCAGAAAACTGGTGCGCGTATCGGGATCGACGTCGGTGGGACCTTTACCGACTTCGTTCTGTCCAACCCGAACGATGGCAGCCTGACCTATTACAAGGAGCCATCGACGCCGGACGATCCGTCGCGCGCCCTGATCGAGGGGCTCCAGAGCCTGTTGACGAAGGCCGGCATGACATCCGCCGATGTCGGCACGCTGATGCACGGCACGACGATCGGCCTCAATGCGATCATTCAGCGGCGCGGCGCCACCATCGCGCTAGTGGTGAGCAAGGGCTATCGCGATATCCTCGAAATCGCCCGCAGCCGCATGCCGTCGTCGTTCGACTTCCATGCGAGCAAGGAAGAGCCGCTGGTGCCGCGCTTGCGCATCGTCGAGGTCGATGCCCGTTTGTCCGCGCATGGCGAGGTCACGAAAGCTGCCGACGAGGCAGAGCTGGACCGCGTGGCCGCGGAACTCAAGTCGCTCGGCGTCGATGCCGCCGCCCTCGTGCTGATCAACGGCTATACGACGCCGTCGGTCGAAATCGGCATGGCGAAAACGCTGTCGGAAAAGGCCGGTGGCCTGTCGATCACCTCTGCTGCCGCCATCTGGCCGGAAATCCGCGAATACGAGCGCACGCTGGTCGCCTGCCTCAATGCCTATATCCAGCCGCTGATGCAGCGCTACTTCGCCGGTCTCACGAAGGGGCTGGAACGCGATGGCGTGGTCGCCCCGATCCTTGTGACGGCGTCCAACGGCGGCTCGCTCAGCCTCGTCTCGGCGGATGAACGCCCAGTCGAAACCATTCTGTCCGGCCCTGCCTCGGGTGTCATGGCCGCTGCCCGTCTGGCGCAGGCGGCTGATGTCAAGTCGATCATCACCTTCGACATGGGCGGCACCTCTTCCGATATCGCGGTGGCGCAGGCCGGTTCGGCAGAGCTTGCGACACGCACAGACATCGGCGGCCTGCCGCTGGTTCTGCCGGTTGTTGATGTGTCGGCCATCGGCGCCGGTGGTGGTTCCATCGTCTGGGTGGATGCCCACGGTCTCCTCAAGGTCGGCCCCCAGAGCGCTAGCGCGATGCCCGGCCCGGTTTCCTATGGTCGTGGCGGCAAACAGCCGGCCGTCACCGATTGCTATCTGGCGCTCGGTTATATCGATCCCGCCGGCTTCCTCGGCGGCCGCATGAAGCTCGATATCGACGCCGCACGCGCAGCGCTCGGCGAAGTTGGCAATCGCATCGGCCTGACCGGTGACGATGGCGCAGCCCTTGCCGCCGAAGGTGCGCTTGCCGTCACCACCGCCGGCATGGCGACCGAGCTCTACAAGACGCTTGCCTCGCGTGGTCTCGATCCTGCTGCCTTCGCGCTCGTGCCCTTCGGCGGCGCCGGCCCGACCCATGCGAACCTTCTGGCCGAAGAGGCCGGTATCGGCCGCGTCGTCATCCCGCCGGCCGCCGGCACGTTCTGCGCGCTCGGGGCTGCGGCCGCCGACCTGCGCCGCGACTTCGTCCGCAGCCTGCGCCGCGCCGTCGACGATGCCAGTGCGGCCATGATGCTCGACGTGATGAAGGAGCTGGAAGACGAAGGCAGCGCTTGGCTCGACCGCGAAGGTGACACCGGCCAGACCCGCCGGTTCGAACGTGGCGCCGACATGCGCTATGCCGGTCAGGCTTATGAACTGCGCGTCAAGCTGGATGAAAATGCCCGCGGCGCTGCCTCGATCTGCGAAGCCTTCCATCTGGAACATGAGCGCATCTACGGTTTCCGCGATACTGAGACCGAGGTCGAGCTCGGCACCGTTCGCCTCGCCGTTGTTGGCGTGACCGAAAACATCACCCAGCCGGAAATTGCCGCCGGTACGGGCACGCCTTCTGCCAAGGGCGAGCGGCCGCTGTTCCGTGCCGGCAAATGGGTTTCGGCCGGCGTCTATGACCGCAGCGCGTTTGGCGCAGGCGACAAGATCAGCGGCCCGGCGATCATCGAACAGGACGATACGACGACCGTTCTTCTTCCCGGCTGGTCGGCCCGCGCCGATGCTCTTGGAAACCTCCATCTCGAAAGACATGCGCAATGAAGCTTGATCCCGTCACGCTCGCCATTCTCGGCAACAAGCTCGCCGCCGTCAGCGAGGAAATGTGCCTGACGCTGCAGCGCACCGGCCGCACACTCTATGTCAAGGAAACGGCAGACTTCGCCTGCGCGCTCGCAGGCCTCGATGGTCGCTTCTTTGCCTATCCGCGGTCAATCGGCGTCTCCGGCTTCGTCGGCCTGGAATGCGCACCGTCGATCGCTGCCGTCGGCCCGCTGGAGCCGGGTGATGTCATCCTGACCAACGATCCCTACCGATCGGAAGGTCTCGCCACCCATCTGCCCGACCTGCATATGATCGAACCCTATTTCCATGACGGCAAGATCGTCGCTTACGGCTGGTGTTTCGTGCACTGCTCGGATGTCGGCGGACGCGTGCCATCCAGCATTTCGCCGGTCAACACGGAAATCTTCCAGGAAGGCCTGCGCATTCCGCCGGTCAAGCTGATTAAGAAGGGGGAGATGAATCCCGACGTCGCCCTCTTCCTCAATGCGAACAGCCGCACGCCGGATGCCAATATGGGCGATATCCGTGCCATGCTGGCAGCGCTCGCCGCCGGTCGCCGCCGTCTGGAACAGACGATCGGCCAGCATGGTGTCGAAACCGTCGCCACCGCCGCCGTCGATCTCGTCGCCTATTCGGCGGAAAAGGCGCGCAGCGTACTGAAACGCGTGCCATCAGGCACCTACAGCTTCTCCGACTATCTCGACGACGATGCGGCGACCCGCTTGCCGGTGCGTATCGCCCTGTCGGCGACCTTCGAGGACGGCGAGGTGCATCTCGATTTCACCGGCACCGACCCGCAGGTCGCGACCGCGATGAACATTCCTTCGCGCGGCCGCCCGCATGCCTGGCTGACGCTGCGCGTGCTTGCGCTTGTCAATACGCTCGACCCGACCACGCCGCTCAATGTCGGCATGCTGGCGCCGGTCAAGATTACGGCTCCCGAAGGCAGCCTCGTCAACCCGCAGGAACCGGCGGCCGTTGGTGTGCGCCATGCCGCCGCCATCCGCGTCAACGACGTGCTGAACGGCGCCTTCGGCAAGGCGCTGCCGGATGTCATGCCGGCTGCTTCCTCCGGCACGGTCATTCCCGTTGTCATGGCGGAGCCGGACGGCCGTGGTGGACGGCGCGTGCAGGTCATCGAGCCGATGATCGGCGGCACCGGTGCGCGCAAGGGCCGCGACGGTATCGACGGTCGCGACAGTGGCATTTCCAACCTTGCCAACAATCCGGTCGAAACGGTCGAGGCCGAACTTGGCATCGAGATTTCCACCTACGCGCTTCGCCCTGATTCCGGCGGCGCCGGTCAGTGGCGTGGCGGTTGCGGCATGGAACTGACGTTCCGCGTTTTGACGGATGACAGCAACGTGCTCGGCCGTGGCCTGGAGCGGCTGCTGTTCCGCCCCTGGGGCTCGAATGGCGGCAAGCCCGGCATGCCGGGCCAGCTCATCCTCAATCGCGGCAAGGTCGGCGAACGCCATCTCGGCAAGATCGACGTCCTGACCGTCAATGCCGGTAATACCGTCACCTTCCTGACCCCCGGCGCCGGTGGGTGGGGCGACCCCGCCAAGCGCGATCCCGAAGCGGTGCTGAAGGATGTTGTCAACGGTTTCGTCACAATCGAGGCCGCCGCAGCAGAGTATGGCGTGTCGATCGTCGATGGCGCCGTGGATGTGGCTGCGACGACAGGCCTGCGCAAGGACATGACGGCCAGCACCGGCCTTACCGCCCAGGGCGCCGAGCGCGAGCGGTGGGATGAAGCCTTCCCGGCAAGCGTGATGGATACGCTCAACCGCGCGCTGGTCATGCTACCCGGCGCCGTGCGCCAGCGTCGTCGCCGCGAAATCTTCGATGCCGTTCTCTCGGAACTGCCGGAAGGCTTTCCGCGTATTGCGGCCAGCAAGTCTGCCGTCGATGCCGCTCGGCAAAAACTGGAAGCTGCCGCCGGCAGCTTCTGATGCGCATGCAAACCGAATTCCCGATGCCACCTCGTTCCAGCTTTGGAGAACTGTGATGACGACAATGAAGAGAAGACATTTCCTCGGTGGCAGCGCCATGGTTGGCGCCGGCCTGATGGCTGGAGGGCTGCCGCGCTTGGCCAATGCCCAGTCGAAGGAAATCACCGTCACCGCCTTTGGCGGCGTCTGGGAAGAGGCGGTCCGCACCTGCTTCGTTGCGCCTTTCGAGGCTAAGACCAAGGCCAAGGCGAATGTTTCGCTCGGTGGCCCGCCGCAATGGCTGGCACAGGTCGAGGCCAATCAGGCGAAGCCGCCGGTCGACGTGCTGATCATGACCCCCGACTTGGCGCTTACCGCCGCCAAGGCCGATCTCGTCGATACGATCTCCGTCGACAAGGTGCCGAACCTCGCCAAGATCCCGCAGCAGCTGACCGATAGCGTCATGGGCAAAGGCACGCTGTTCGACTACGGCGTCGGTGGTATCACCTTCCACAAGGAGCGCGTCAAAAACCCTCCGAAGTCTTTCGCCGAATTCGTCGATCGCGTGTCCTCGGGCGATCTGATCGCCTCTGTCCCGTCGATTTCCTACGCCGTCACGCCGATCATGCTGATCTGGGCCATGGCCAAGGCGCTCGGCGGCGGTGTCGAGAACGCCGATCCCTTCTTCAAGGCGATGGAGAAGATGAAGTCCAACCTCGTCTTCTGGGGCGGCCCGAACGACTTTTTCAACCACCTTTCCTCGGGAGAGGCTGATTGCGGCATCTATTTCGACGGCCGCACCTGGAACCACTATGACAGCGGCGCCACCTGGATCGACTTCATCAACCCGGAAGAGGGGGGCTCGCTCAACGGCGTTGCCGTGCAGAAGCCGAAGAATGCCGATCCGCTCGCCTGGGATTACATCAACGAGATCCTCGACGCGCAGAACCAGACTAAATTCGCCGACATCATGAACTACGGCGTCACCAACAGCGACGTCGTCTACAGCGACAAGCTGAAGCCGCGCGTCACACCCTGGCAGAAGACCGCTTTCCCGCCCTACGAGCAGATCGCCCAGGTGCGCAACGAATGGGTCGACCGCTGGAACCGCGAGATCGGCCGCTAAGGTCAGGATGGGCTGCCCTCGCTATCGAGGGCAGCCCGCTAGCCGCCAACGGAAAAGAGCAATGAGCCAGACCAGCGTAGAACAGCTTCCGGCCAAACGCCGTTCCCGCCTGCTGACGCCACATCTCATGGCGCTTCCGGCGGTGCTGTTTCTGGTCGTCTTTTTCGTCCTGCCGCTGATCGACAACGGCATGCGTAGCATCGTTTCAGACGACGGCAGCTTCACCCTGTCGCGTTACGTCTCGCTGCTCACCGATGGCTTTTATCTCGGCATCATCGGCCAGACGGTGCTTCTGTCGGCCGGTGTCACGATAATCTCCATCGTGGTCGGCTATCCCGTCGCCTATTTTCTCGTTCGAAAGGCTGGCCGTTTTGCGGGCCTGATCATCTTCCTGCTGATCGCACCGCTGCTCACCTCCATCATCATGCGCACTTTCGGCTGGCAGGTGCTTTTTGCGCGCCGTGGTCTCGTAAACAATCTGCTGGTCGATCAGTTGGGCATTCTCTCCGCGCCGCTGCGCCTGACCAATTCGCCGGAAATCGCCATTGCCGCGCTCGTCCACGTTCTCGTACCCTTCATGGTTCTGTCGATCGCGACGGTACTTCAAGGCATCGATACACGGCTGGAAGAGTCGGCAAAGATCCTCGGCGCCAATCGGCTGCGCACCTTTTTCGAGGTCACGCTACCGCTGTCGCTCGATGGCATCGGCACCGGCGCCATCCTTGTCTTCATGATCGCCAACGGCAGTTTCGTCACGCTGGTCCTGCTCGGCGGCGGCATCCAGACGCTGCCCTTGATGATCTACCAGCAGTTCAACACGACGCGCGATTTCGGGATGGCGAGCGCCATGAGCACCATTCTACTCGTTATCGCGGTCTTGTGCCTGTTCCTGCAACTGCGCCTCGTGCGCCGCAAGGGAGCCTGAGCGATGAGACGCGACTGGATCAATATTGGCCTTGCAGCCTTCGTCGTCCTCTTCTTCGTCTTCATGCTGGCGCCGATCCTGATCGTCGTCGTCGTGTCCTTCACGTCCGCCGGTTACGTCTCGTTTCCGATCCCTGGCTGGTCGATGAAGTGGTTTGCGCGGATTTTCGAATACCAGCCGTTCATCGATGCGCTGATCGTCAGTTTCCAGATCGCCATCGGCGCAACGCTCGCCTCCTGCCTGATCGGCGTTCCGGCGGCGATCTATCTGGCGCGCTCGCGCAGCGCCTGGGCGAGCGCCGTCATGACGTTTCTGCTGTCGCCGCTATCCATGCCGATGATCGTCATCGGTTTCGCCTCGCTGTTCTTCCTCTCCTGGCTCGGCGTCGGCATCTCGTTCACCGCGCTGCTGATCACCCATACCGTCGTCTGCCTGCCTTACATCGTGCGCACGGTGGCGGGCGTCTATGCGGGCATGCCGCGCTCCTATGAAGAGGCGGCGGCCATTCTCGGAGCTAATCCGCTTTTGACCTTCTGGCATGTGACGCTGCCGCTGATCCGGCCGGGCATCATGGCGGGATCGCTGTTTTCCTTCCTCACCTCCTTCGACAACCTGCCGATCAGCTATTTCTTCGGCAGCGCCAGCACAAACACGCTGCCTGTTGTCATGCTGAGCTATATGGAAAACCAGTTCGATCCGACCATCGCGGCGCTTAGCACGCTGCAGCTTCTTCTCGCCGTGGTCGCACTCCTGATCGTCGATCGCGTTTACGGCATCGAGAAAATGACGGTGGCCGGATGAGCATTCGGCTTCCCGTCGATCACGTCGTCGTCCTCGTGCCAGATCTTGATGCGGCGGGCGCCGCCTTTGAGGCTGCCGGCTTGCATGTGACGCCGAAGACTATGCACAGTGCAACCATGGGTACCGCCAATCGATGTGTGATGCTTGACGGAAGCTATATCGAGATCATGGGCATCGTCGCCGAGACGTCCGCCAATGCGACATGGCGAAAGCTCCTGTCCGATGGTGCCGGCATCCGCGGGCTCGCCCTGCGCAGCAACGATATCGAGGTTTCCGCACGGGTACTGGCGCAGCACGCCACCCCTGCCGCACCCGTGAGGCAATTCTCCCGCATGACCGCCGATGGCGAATTGCGCTTCTCGATCACCCGCATCGACCCGGCCGCCACGCCCGGCCTGCAGTGCCTTGTCTGCCAGCATCACACGGCGGACCTGCTGTGGCTGCCGCAGACGATGATGCATGCAAACGGCGCCGCACATCTCGCCTCCATCGCCTTGCCACAGGCGGGCTCGCTTTCTGCGCTTCCGGATGATGAAGCCGGCGCATCCACCGCCATCGAGACGGGCAGCGCTCGCCTGACCCTGTCAGGTGCAAGCGCGCAATATCACGATCTCCGTGCGAGCTGTGGTATCGAACTGGAGATCGTCCCGGTATGACGTCATGGCCTTCGGATAAGCCGTCCCCGCTATGGATGTCGCTGTCGCGCGAGACATTCGAGGCACCGTCGCTGAAGGGCGAGGCGAGGGCCGACGTGGTCATCGTCGGTGGCGGGATTTCCGGCCTTGCGACGGCACTCGAACTCGCTCGCCGCGGTCGCCGCGTCATCGTGCTGGAAGCAACACGCGTCGGTTATGGCGCATCCGGACGCGCCAACGGTCAGGTCATTTCCGCGCTCACTCGCCACGGTCCCGATGCCGTGCGAAAAGTCTGGCCGGGTGAACGGGGCGAACGTTTTATCCAGCTGGTTAAGGGCGCTGCCGATCAGCTTTATGATCTGGTGGAACACTACGGCATCGATTGCGATGCAAGCCGTAGCAGCTGGGTACAGCCGGCCCATTCGCCCGGCCGTGCCAAACGGGTGGCCGGGCTCGCCGCCCAATGGGCCGCCAGCGGCGCCGAAACCGGCGCGCTTTCCGCATCACAGATTGCCGAACGGCTTGGCACGGATGCCTATTGCGGGGGCTGGGAACATCGACGCGGCGGTCACATCAATCCCTACGCCTTCACTGTCGGTCTGGCCCGCGCGGCGGCATCGGAAGGCGTGATCATTTGCGAAAACAGTCCGGCAACGCGCCTGTCGCACAAAGACGGTGGCTGGATCGTCAATACGCCGCAAGGCCGGGTTATCGCCGACAAGGTGGGGCTTGCGACAGCGGCCCATACCGGCGATCTCTGGCCTGAACTGCGCCGATCGATCGTGCCGGTCACATCCTATCAGGCCGCCACGGATCCGCTCGGTCCACTAGCCGAGAAAATTTTGCCGAATGACGAGGCATCGTCGGATACGCGGATGGACCTGCGCTATTTCCGCAAGACACGCGACGGGCGGCTCGTCTCCGGTGGTGCGCTCACCTTTCAGATCGGTGCCTCGCGGCGGCTCCCGGCCATGGTCGGCAAGCGCCTGAAAGAAATGTTCCCGGCGCTGCCGGAAAATCCGATGACCTCCTTCTGGGGCGGTCGCATTGCCATGACCGTCGATCGCCTGCCGCGCCTTCACCGGCGAGATGACGGGCTCTGCGCCTGGATCGGCTGCAACGGACGCGGGCTGGCACTGGCCTGCGCCATGGCGCCGGTTCTTGCCGATGCGATCGACGGCGTGGCCGACGAGGAACTGGCGCTTCGGCCGACCGCACCGCCTGCGGTTCCCTTCCATGCCTTCGCCTCCCGTTTCGCCCGGCTGATCCTGCCCTGGTACCGGTTCAAGGACAGTCGCGAGGTCTAGGCAATCGGCCAGCTGCCTGGCCGTTTCGGACCTGCTCCCCATCATTCCCTGTGAAAGTTCAAGATGACAGATTTGATCGAAACCCTGGTCGGTGAAAATTCCGACGACCGGCTGAAACAGCTTCTGGCCCGCCGTGCCGAGCTGATGGTCTTGACCGAGGCGAGCCGCAAGGCGGTGCTGACACCGGCCGAAGCCGGCGGTCTTTCCCATGCGCTGAGGGCGCTGATCGCCGTTCGCGCCTCCGAGCGCCTCGGCGACATGCGGATGAAGGATCACTATTACGAACACTTCACCCAGTGCGAGGATTTCTACGATCTGGTCGGTCTCGTCGAGCCCGATGCCCGGTCCGGTGATCCCTGGCTGCAGGCGGTCCTCGATCACGCCGATATGCTGACCTGCCGCCCGCGCACGGCGACCAAGGGCGATATCGAAAAGCTCTATGCGGCAGGCGTCAGCGACGCCGATATCGTTCGCCTTGCCGAACTCGCCGCTTTTCTCGGATATCAGGCCCGCCTCGTCGCCGGCCTGCGCTTGATGGAGATCGCCCGATGAGCGACGCTGTGCACGACTACACGACCGAGGTTCTCGACTGGCGGCCCTTCGTCAGGCCGATCGATCTGGAGACGGCGACGCCGGAACAGCTGGAGGCGTTGAAGATCACGCCGGCCAACAAGAAGGTCTCGGATTATGTCCTGACGCTTGCCCATGATCCGGAATCCTTGCTGCATCGTTCGCCGCTGTTCAACGGCATCATGTATGGCAGGGATGGGCTGGATCGCGGCGGCCGCGAACTCGGCGCAATCGGCTCCTCGATCGTCAATCGCTGCATCTACTGCATCGCCGTGCATGCCCGTCATTTCAATCAGGCGACCAAGACGACCGAAATCGTCGAGGAAATCTTCGCCCACGAGACGGAGGCCAAACTGCCGGCGCGCGAGCAGGCAATCTTCGATTTCTCGGTCAAACTCTCCGCTTTCCCGCCGGCTGCCACTGCGCAGGATATGGGGTGCCTCAAGGCCGTCGGCCTCGACGAGACAGAAATTCTCGATCTCATCCTGTCGACGGCGATTTTCGGATGGGCGAACAGGCTGATGCATACATTGGGCGAACCCATATCCCATACCTGAACTTGAGTGCCTCTTTGCTGGAGATCTGAAAGCGCTTCTTGGGGTGCGGATGCATTCACACGGCGAAATTCTGACGCTCGGCGAAGAGCGTCGGGCCGCACTTGACGCGGCCTTAGGATATTCAGCGGGTTACTTGAAACCCTCCTCCAGCTGGCACCAGATGGCGAGCAATGGCTGAGAGGTGCATCGTATCGCGAATGTCTGTTTTGCCTCGACCGCAAAAACCGATCCAGCGTCAGCTTTCAGCCATTCTTCCCCGTCGATGCAAATCTCAGAGGGACTTAGAAGTACGAAGGCCTTGGAGCGGGCCTGCACATTGTCGGGAAAGCGCGTATACGGTTCCATAAGGATCAGACAAATCCGAATGTCCGGGCGGGTTTCAATTCCCGACGGGCCAACCAAGACGCTGTGTGCATGTGCTTTCGAGAAGTTCACGCTGGCAAATGGCCCGGACCGACCGCTTTGCCAAACGATGTATCGACTTAGATGGGCGAGTTCCGTGGCCAAGCTTCGAAGTGGCAAACCGGACTTTTGAGCGTGGCGTAAAGCGGTTTCGAACGATTGCTTGCGCTGCGCCGCTTCATCGAGATTGAAAACACCCGTTCGTTCGGTCCGCTGAAGGACCTTGCCCGCGATGAAGCTTGCCGTTGGACACGCATTGGAGGAGAGCATTACAGACGCAAAGGCAGTCAGAAAGCGTTGTAAAGCATCGGGACGACGAACCGCGCCGCGCACGACGAGCCTTGCCACCACGCCGTCCTTCTCTGTCACAAGGAGGTCCGCGGAGTGGTCGGGTTTCTTGCTCATACACTAGGATCCACATCTTTCTGCTCTTCGCGATCATCTGGGTGATCCGGCATCTACATCAGGGCCTGTGTTAGCCGTGATCGCGATCGTGACGCAAGCCCAGCAGCGACCTTGACGGCTCTTAGCGCCAGGTGACTATAACAAATGACCGGAAGTCGCATGACGGTCTGTCGAAGTCGTACCGGTGGCTCACTCTGGGCCGCCTTTGAAAATCCGAACGAGTTCCTGAATGATGGTCCGCTCGGCATCGGAGAGAGCCCGATCCGACGAGAATATGATCGACAGGGCACCGGGGACTTCGTCTCTCCTGATGGGCACCGTAGCAAGGAGGCCGGCCTCGACATCCTTGCGCACGGAGGAGGCGGGCAGAACGGTGCACAGGCGCGAACTGCGCACCATGGCGATTGCGAGCGCGAGCGAGCCCACCTCGATGACCGGCGTGACGCTGACCTTCTTCGCCTTGGCGGCCTGCGCGAAGATCTGGTGGATGCTTAGCTGCCCGGCTCCGAGAACCAAGGGAAGACTGCAGACTTCGGCCACACTCATTTCATGCCGGTTGGGAAGGGAAACCGAGGGGTGTGCCACGACCGAAAGCGGTTCGCTCGGACCGAGCGATATACGCGACGCCTGCGCTTGAGCCGCTCCGACGATCGCGAGGTTGAGGTCGCCGGCCTTGACCTTTTCATGAAGCATTTGGTTCGAGCCCTCGCTAACCTGGAGCTTCCAGGTCGGATGGCTGGCGTGAATGGCTGTTATCGCGCGTGCAATCTTGTCAGTCAGGGCGCTGTCGTGGCCGGAACTGGGTAGGGTGCCGATCTTGATGCTCGCCTGGGTATGAGCCGCAACATCCGTGGATTGCCTTATCAGCCAAGACAGCCGTTCCTCGATCGCCAGCGTGAAGGGCAGCAGTCTCGAACCGGCGGCGGTCAACGTCTGGCCTTCGTGGTGGCGCTGCAGCAGACGGCCCCCGATCGACGCTTCCAGCTTGTGAATTTGCGCCGAGACAGCTGATTGAGATCCGTGGGCGGCGCGCGCTGCCGCGGCGATACCGCCGGTGCGGTAGCTCAGGTTGAAGTACTGGATTTGCCTAGTGGTCATCTGGGGATCGAAATCGACGCTGCGTTCTGCCGATCCCAGTTCCCGTTTGAGAATCTCCAGGAAAAGCCGACCCTTTCCGGATGACGCGGTTTCCTGGAAGCCGTGGAGCGGGGAACCGAGGAAGGGAGCAAGTGGTGCCCAATCCAGTCGCGACAAGCCCATGCGATCGGCGATCAGGCTTGCCGGCATCAGAAAGCGGGTCTGCGGAAACTCCTGGAGCAGACGTCCCAGCTGGCTCGGATCGTCCTCAACGAACTTCAATCGGCCATCAAGGGAATGGTTGTGCGCATAAGTAGAAATTGCCTGCAACAGGTGCGGCCGCATTTTCATCACGACAATCGGCGCATCCACCTGGGATAGCCTGATCTCCCTGTCCGCGCTGCCGGTCATGATCCAAGGGTCATTGGCCAGATGAAAGGCGTCGCCCGTCGCGCCATCGGGCTGCTGATAGGATATCGAGATGGTTTCGTCACTGCCGGCAAATGCAACGCCTGATTTTTCCGGGAAGATATCGTCTTGCGGTCGGTCCTGCAGGCCGGCGAAGCGCCATTCCACGAAGGTCTCCGGGTGCCGCTTCGTCAGCTCCAGTGTCGCCCGCACCAGCGCCTTGGAAAAGCGGCCGATCGCGGGGCTGAGGTCCAGCCGGACAACCAGCCGATCGAGCTTCGAATGCGGCAGGGACAGCGTGCCGCGCGCGTAGGATTCAAGATAGAGGAGCTGGCAGGCGTTGCGGAAAAGCCAGAAAGCAGCCGGAAGCAACCCGAGGGAGCTTCCTTGGCGCACGAACAGGCGCAGCCCGAAACGTTCCTCCAGATTGTGCAGGGCGGTGCTGAGCGCCGAAGGCGTATGCCCAAGGGCCAATGCGGCTTCCGAAACCCTGGAATGCTGGCACGCTGATACGAAACTCGCCAGAAGCCGCAGTTCGACACTGATTTTGTCCATGCCGGAAAGGATATGCGCCGCCATCGGGACTCTCAAGCGCGGATTTTCAGCATCCTGCGGTCGTGTGGCTCATGGATGGGGAGAGGGGACGTGGCGCCCCTTTCCCCATGGCTTGCTCAGCGCAGCGCGCCGATCGCCGCTTCCACCGTGTCGAGGACCTTGCCTTCGGTGACCATCGCGAATGCCGGCTTGATCTGCTTTTGCATGTAGCCATCACCGTCCTGCAGCGGGATGACCGCGGCGAGAGCGTCGTAGAGCGCCTGCGTGCCCTTGCCGAGCTTGAAGCCGCCGAGCGGTTGGCGGGTCAGGAAGATCGCCTTCGTCGCCAGCAGGCATTCGACGCCGATGATCTTCGGCAGGTTGTCGAGAACCTGCTGGGCCTTGCGGCATGACCACGCCGCCATCGACACATGGTCTTCCTGGCTGCTCTTGGTGGGGATCGTGTCGGCAACCGACGGGAAGGCGAGTGTCTTGTTTTCGGAAGCGACGGCGGCGGCGGCGGTCGAGATGATGCCGTAGCCGTAGTTCAGGCCGATCGGCTTGCCGGCGAGGTTCGGGGGCAGGCCGTAGTTGAGCGTCGTGTCGCAGAGCGCGAAGAGGCGGCGTTCGGAGATGTTGCCGATCTCGACAAGCGCGATGGCCATGAGGTCCATCGCAAACGCGATCGGCTCGCAATGGAAGTTGCCGCCGGAGAGGAATTCGAGTGCACCCGTTTCATTCCAGAAGACCAGCGGGTTGTCGGTGGCGGCGTTCAGTTCGCGGGTAATGATCGTCTTGGCATGCTCAAGCTGGTCGCGGCAGCTGCCGTGGACCTGCGGCAGGCAGCGGAAAGAATATTGGTCCTGCACGCGCGGATGATAGGTGGGGTGCAGGATGTCGTCCTCTAGATGGACGGCGCGCGCCGATTCCGACGCCCGGCGCGTTCCCTCGATGAGGCGGCGGATGTTCTCTGCGGTCAGGATTTGTCCGGGCTGCTTGCGGACCTCGTGGATACGAGCGTCGAAGGCAGCCTGCTCGCCGCGGATCGCTTCCAAGCTGAGCGCGCCGATCGCATCGGCGGTCTTCATCAGCCGCTCGGCGTCGAACAGCGTCAGCGAGGCCATGCCGGCGCACAGGCTGTTGCCGTTGATGAGCGCGAGGCAATCCTTCGCCTTCAGCTCAAAGGTGACTGGCGAGATGCCGGCGAGTTCGAGCGCCTTCGGCGCCGGCATGCGTTCGCCGTTGTAGATCGCTTCTGCTTCTTCGTATCCGATCAGCACGGAAACCATATGGGCCAGAGGAGCAAGGTCGCCCGACGCGCCGACCGAACCCTGGATCGGCACGACCGGGTGAACGCCCTTGTTGAGCATCTGTACGAGGCGATCGACGACTTCCATGCGAAGGCCCGAGACGCCGACGCAAAATGCGTTGATGCGCACGGCCATCATGGCGCGAACGATTTCCTCCGAGGCCGGCTCGCCGATGCCCGAGCAATGCGAAAGCACGATGTTCAGCTGGAACTGCTCGTTGTCCGCCTGGTTGATCTTGTAGTCCTTCAGCTTGCCGACGCCGGTGTTGAAGCCGTAGGTCGCAGGCGCGTTTTCGGTCAGCCAGTTCTCTTCGATATAGGCGCGCTTCTTGGAGATTTCGGCACGCGCGGCAGGCGCGATCTCGACCTGCACGTTTTCGCGGGCGATCTTGACGACCTGCTCGATTGTCAGGCTGTCGCCGTCGAGAATGATGGTTTCCATTTTTCAGTGTCCTTCAGGTGATTGGGGCTCGACCTTGCTGTGTCGAGGATGTTTCGGGATTGGTCAGGGCGCGTCGGGTTGCGTGTCGAGCCGCACGAGCGTGCGGGTCAGGAGGTCAGCGGCGAGCGCAATGGCTTCGGTATCGGTCCACTCTTCCGGCGTATGGCTCTTGCCGTCCTTTGACGGCACGAAGATCATCGCGGCGGGGGCAAGTTGGGCCACGAAGGCGGCGTCGTGACCGGCGCCGGATGCGAGCGGCAAGGTGCCAAGCCCAAGGTCGCCGGCACCGGATTCGATCACGCCGCGAAGAGCCGGATCACAGGCAACGGCGAAGGTTCTGCTCAATCGCTCGACGGCGATGACCCTGCAGCCTTCCTGCGCCGCCGCCTTCTCAGCCAGTTCATCGGCAAGCGCCAGGAAATCGTCCATCGCCTGGTCGTTCTCGGCGCGGATATCGACGATGGCTTCGGCAGCACCCGGCACGACATTCGCGCCGCCAGGTTCGAATTTGATGATGCCGGTCGTGGCGGTGAAATGGCCTTTGGCCTCGACAGCGCGCGCCGCATCGCGCAGTCGCACCACCAGCGCCGCCATGGCAATTCCGGCATCGGCGCGCATCGTCATCGGCGCGGTGCCTGCATGAGCGGCTTCGCCTTCGATGCGGATCCGCAGACGCGCGATGCCGGCAATGGCGGTGACGATGCCGATCGGCACGTTCAGCCGTTCAAGAACGGGACCCTGCTCGATATGAATTTCGACGAAACGGCCGATATCGGTGCGCTGATGCTGACGGATACGCTCCGGCGCGCCGCCGACGCGGCTGATCGCATCGCCAAGCTCCTCGCCGCCTGGGCCTTTCATGGCCAGATGCTCCGGACCGAGCGCGCCGGCCATGCCGCGGCTGCCGACGCAGGACAGGCCCCATTCGCTGGGCTCCTCGGCGAGGAAATCGACGAGTTCGATCGTATGCCGCGGGCGATAGCCCGCCTCGCGCAGAACCCGGATGGCCGCAAGCCCGCAGAGGATACCGGCAATGCCGTCGAAACGGCCGCCGCTCGGGACGGTGTCGCTGTGCGAACCGGTCATCAGCACCGGCAACGTCGGGTCGGTACCCTGCCAACGGCCGATCAGGTTGCCCGACGCATCGATTGAGGTGGTCAGGCCTTCCTCGGCAAAACGCTTCTCGAGAAACGCGCGGCCCCTGAGGAACATCGGCGTGAACGAGCGCCGGGTCCAGGGGATGCCCGGCTCGGTGATATCGGCCAGCGCGTCGAAATCCTGCTGCAGTCGGTCCCGGTCTGTCTTGTGAAAGGATGTCATCGGAGCGTCACGCGGCCGGCGTCAGAGCGTTGACGCTCGGGCGGATGAAACGGCCGGCGCCGGGCTTTGCCAGAACGTCGGTGCTGTCGAAAATCAGGCCGCCGCGCTGGAAGGTGGCGATCGCCGCATGGCGGATGCGGCGGCCTTCATAGGGGCTCCAGCCGACGACGTTGTGACCGCTGGCCGCCGGGTCGTAGAGACGCGGGCGTTCGGCAAAGACGGCGATGTCGGCATCCAGCCCGATCGAGAGCGAGCCCTTCTGGTCGGCGAGACGGAAAAGGCGAGCCGGATTGGAGGCGAGCAGACGCGGCGCATGGGTGAGCGGCAGATTGCGATCCGTCAGGCCGTCGAGCAGCAGGCTCGGCAGCACTTCCAGGCCCGGCATGCCGGAGGAGTTTTCCAGCATCACCTTCGAGGACTTGGCCGACAGGCTCCAGGACACATGGTCGGTCGAAACGATGGTGACGTGGCCGGCGGCCAGATGTTCCCAGATCTTCTCGCGCTCCTTTGCCGAGCGGATCGGCGGATTGCATTTGGCACGGCCGATCAGCCGCGAAACATCCTCCTCCTCGCTGCAGACGAGATAGTGGATGCACGCCTCGATCGTCGCATCGACGCCCTGCTGGCGATAGGCCTGCGCCATCTCGTAGCCGCGGCCCACAGAGCAATGCACGATATGGGCGGAGCAGCCGGTGGCTTCGGCAATTTCGTAGACCTCGGCGATGGCAAGCGTCTCGGCAATCGCTGGTCGGGAATCGCCGTGGGTGCGGTAGTCGGTGCGGCCGGTCGCCTTGACCGCCTCGCTCCAGACCTTCACGCATTCGTCGTTCTCGTTGTGCACGCCGGCGATGAGGCCGGTCTTGGCGACTTCGGAGAAAGCGGCGTGAAGCAGCGGCGTGGGGATGCGTGGGAAGCGGTTCGGATCCGTCTCGAAGGTGGAAAACTTGAAGCCGATTGCGCCGGCCTTAGCCATCTCGGCGATGTGCGCGGCCCCTTCCGAGGGACGAATGGTGCCATAGAGCGCGAAATCGACACGGGCCTGCTCGGCGGCGCTATCGGCTTTTTCCTTCAGGAGATCGGCGGTGCAGATCAGCTTGCCGCCGGCGTCATAGGGCATGTCGACGATGGTGGTGACGCCACCGGCGGCAGCGGACCGTGTCGACCAGACGAAATCTTCCTGATCTTTCTGCGAGCGCGAATGCACCTGGCCGTCGATCGTGCCCGGCAGGACCAGAGCATCACCGAAATCATGCGTTTCGCGCGCGGCCGGCGGCGTGCCGGCGCCGAGCATGGCGATCTTTCCGTCGCGGATGGCAACAAAGCCGCCTTCGGTGACGCCGTCCTCGTTGACGAGTGTGCCGCGGATCACTGTGTCGAAATCGCTCATGATGCAGTCGTCTTTCTTGCTGGATCGAGTTTGGTATGCTGGTGGTCGGGCGGGCATGCGATCTTTGCGAGCCTGGTGATGACCGCGTCGAACAGCGAGAGGCAGTCACGCCGCTGTTCACCGGGCACTCCGCGCTCGATCAGGTAACGGTCGGCGAGATCATGCTCGCGCGTTCCCCTAGCGGGGCTGACCGGAAACGCTTCCGCCAGTCGCGCGACATGAACCCGTTCGGCCTGCAGTTCGATGCGCTTGATATCCCCGCGCAGGGCAGTCTCGGCGCCGGCCGCGCAATGGCCTTTCATGGCGCGCCGAAGGGTTCGCAATGGCCGCACCACAAGCTCGCGCCAGCTTGCTGCGTCCGCCAGGAACTTGTCGAAAGCCTCATGCTCACAAGACATCCCACGTCGATCGGCAATGACCAGAAGCAGAAGAACCGGAACGTCGGCGTCGAATTCGTCCTGCAGGGACAGGCAGAGCTGCGCAATCCTGCTGTCGGCGTAAAGCAGGATTATGTTGGGCCAGACATTGGTGGTGAAGCCTGTTTGCTGCATCGAACGCTCCTATGCCGTCTTTGCCGTCATGCCGGGCGCTGCCTCGTCATGCGGAAAATGGCAGGCGACCAGCTGGCCGCGAGGCGCCTTCGTCAGCGCCGGCTCTTCGTCCGTGCACCGGGCCGCCGCACGCGGGCAACGTGTGCGGAAGGCGCAGCCGGTCGGCGGGCGGAGACGCGAGGGGATCGCGGTGCGTTCCGTGTCGGGCTGGATTTTGCGGCTGGCATCGACGACCGGAACGGCTTCGAGAAGTTTGCGTGTGTAGGGATGCGCCGGGCGATCGTAGATCTCTTCTCCGGTGCCGACCTCTACGATGCGTCCCATGTAGAGCACGGCGACGCGGTCACTGACGTTCTTCACGACTGCCAGATCATGCGAGATGAAAATAAGCGCGAGCTTGCGCGCCTCGCGGATATCCTGCAGCAGGTTGATGACATGTGCCTGCACCGATACGTCGAGCGAGGCCACCGGCTCGTCGCAGACGATCAGTTCCGGCTGCACGGCGAGCGCCCGCGCAATGGCGATGCGCTGGCACTGGCCGCCGGAAAACTGGTGTGGTTTGCGACCGGCGATGTCGGATAGCGCAAAGCCCACATCGGCCAACGCGGCTTCGACGCGGGTCTTGCGCTCGGCTTTTGACACGCCTTGGATGATGAGGCCCTCGGCGACGATATCCTCGATCTTGCGGCGTGGATTGAACGAGGATACCGGATCCTGGAAGATCATCTGCAAGCGGCCGCGCATGCGACGCATGTCGCGCTTGGAGAGCTTGGCGATGTCGGTGCCTTGATAACGGATGGAGCCGTTCCATTGCGTGTTGGCATCAGGTAGCAGCCGAAGTACCGCGCGGCCGATGGTCGTCTTGCCGCTGCCGCTCTCTCCGACGAGCCCAAGCGTTTCACCGGGGGCGACGTGGAGCGAGACATTGTCCACCGCGCGCATCACCTTGCCGGAACGGGTAAATTGCACCGAGAGGTCGGTGATACCAAGCAGAGGCGAGGGGGCTGCGTTGGCGGCTGTCGTGTTCGTGTTCTCACCCATGTGCGAGCCCACCTTTTGCAATGATGTCGGGCTTGACTGACGGACGCGCGGTCGCATCCAGCGGGAAATGGCAGGCGAAGCGATGGCGTTCGTCCGCGCCGGTGGCCATATCGGGCATGGAGACATGGCATGGCCCCTGGGCAGCGCCGCAGCGCGGTGCGAAGGGACAGCCGGCCGGCTGGTTTGCAAGGCTCGGCGGTTGGCCGGGGATGGTCCTGAGGCGTGTATGCGCCGGCTGGTCCATTTGCGGCATAGCCGAGAGAAGCGCTTCGGTGTAGCGGTGCCGCGGATTGCGGAACACCTCGGAGGTCGGACCGTATTCGACGATGTGGCCACCGTAGAGCACCAGGATCTCGTCGGTGCGTCCGGCGACGACGCCGAGATTGTGCGACACCAGGATCATCGACATCTGTCGTTCCTGCTGGATGGTCTGCAGGAGATCGAGCACCTCCTTCTGCACCGTCACATCGAGGGCGGTGGTCGCTTCGTCGGCAATCAGAAGGTCGGGATGGCAGATCAGGCCGGCGGCGATCATGATGCGCTGCTTCATGCCGCCGGAGAAATGATGCGGATAATAGTCGTAGCAGTCTTCGGGGTCGGCGATGCCGACAACGGCGAGAAGATCGATTGCCCGCTGGCGAGCCTCGCTGCGCGTCAGGCCGATATGCTGCTGGCAGGCCTCGGAGATCTGCCGGCCGATCGGCACATAGGGATTGAGCGAGGTCATCGGGTTCTGGAAGACGATACCGACCTTGCGGCCGATGAAACGTGCACGCTCGCGCGGTTTCATGGTCGACAGGTCGCGCCCGTCTACGGAAATGCGCCCATCGACGCGAACGCTGCCCGGCGCGATGCCCATGATGGACTTGATCAGCATGGATTTCCCAGCGCCGGATTCGCCGACGATGCCGAGCGCCGTGCGGCGGCTAACGGAAAAATCGATATGCTGCAGCACCTTCAGTGGCTGCGGGCGGGCCATGATCTGGCAGGACATGTCCTGGCAGGAGAGAATGGGCTGGTCTTGATGTTGGCTCATCTCAGTTCCCCCTCTCGCGGCTGTTGAGGCGCTGCGCGAGGTAGTCGCCGACGGTGTTGAGGGCGTATACAGTGAGCACGATTGCCATGGTCGGCCCGACGATCAGTACCGGGAAACGGCTGAGCAGATCAGTCGAGCTGGCGATCATTCCGCCCCAGCTCGGCGCCGGCGCCGGAATGCCGTAGCCGAGAAAGCTCAAAGATCCCTCGGTGATGATCAGGCCCGCCATCAGCGTCGGCATGACGGCCGTCAGCGCCGGGACGAGGTTTGGCAGGATTTCCTGCATCATGATGCGGGCGTCCGTGGCGCCCATGGCGCGGGCCGCCAGCACGTAATCCCGGTTGTTCTGCGAGATGACGCCGGCCTTGGCCACACGGGCATAGGTGCCGATATCGAGGATGCCGAGAATGAGGATGATGGCGCCGACGGACGTGCCGGTGGCGGTGACGAAGGCAAGCACGACGAGCACCGAGGGCAGGGCCGACATGGTGTTGGCATAGAGATCGACCATGCGCTCAAGCATGCCGCGGTAGTAGCCGGCGAGCATGCCGAGCAGCAGGCCGACGGACACCGAAAGACAGGTGGCGACGCCGACGATCATCAGCGACGCGCGAGCACCGTAAAGCACGCGTGACAGGATGCTGCGGCCGATATCATCAGTGCCGAACAGGCCGTTCAACGTCAGATCAGGCAACTGCGAGAAATCGCCATACGGGAATTTCGGGCTGACGAGACCGGGAATGAAGTCCACGAAGAGCGCGATCAGCACGAGAAAGACCAGGAAGGCCGCGGCGAGCATTTCGAAGACGGTGCCGCCGGGCAGCCGCAGCCGGCTGGTGGCCGGCATTGCGGCGCGGGCGATGCTGGCCAGTGTGGCCGTTCCGCTTGCGGGGGATTGGGGCGTGGCGGTCATGATACGGTGACCCTCGGGTCGATGATGGCATAGCCGATATCGACGAGCATGAAGACGATGACGAAGATGACGACGGTGAGCGACAGGATCGCCTGGACGAGCGGGATGTCATGGCTCTTGACGGCTGTCAGCACGGTCCAGCCGATGCCGGGCACGGCGAAGTAGCTTTCGACGACGAAGGAGCCGGCCAGCATGTAGGTGAGCGACAGACCCATGACGGTAAGGATCTGCGGCATTGCCGGGCGAAGCACGTGCCGGAACATGATGTAGCCCAGCGAGAGGCCGCGCGCGCGTGCCACCTGCACGAAGTCTTCCTGCAGTGTGGTGATCATCTCGTTGCGGGCGACGCGGTAGAGGTAGGCGGTCTGGTGCAGGCTGAGACAGATGACCGGCAGTGCCACGTACCAGAGATTGGCGATCGGATCATCACTGAAGTTGGCCCAGCCCGTGGCCGGCAGCCAGCGCAGCACGATCGCGAAGACATAGGAGAGAAGCACGACGATCACGAAGGTCGGCACCGCAAGCAGGATCGATGATACCGAGCGCAGGATGCGATCCGCGAGCTTGCCGGGATGGCTTGCCGTATACATTGCCGTAGGAATGCCGATCAGGGACAGTGCCATTGCCAGAAAGGCGATCTCGAAGGTAACGGCGGCGCGATCGAACACGACGCTGATAACCGGCTGCTGGCTGAACAGGGTTTGCCCGAGGTCGCCTCGCAGCAGATTGCCGAGCCAGATCAGGTAGCGTTCCCACAGCGGCAGGTCATAGCCATAGGCACTGTTGAGCGCGGCGATCTGTTCTGGCGTGGCGTTGTCGCCCAGGATCAGCTGCGCGGCGGAGCCGGGCGCCAGGCTGGAGAGAGCCGTGGCGCCGAAGGTGACGAGAATGAAGACAGGGATCCCCGCCAGGATCCGTGTCGAGATGGCCTTCGCATAAGGCTTCAACCCGGTCATCAAGCGCCAAACTCCTTCTTCCGTTCGAGTTGTCCGATCATGGAGCGCTGGCGGCGATCGCCAGCGCTTTTCTGTGCCCGCACCTCTAAAAGGTGCAGGCTGATCGGTGTCAGATCTTCTTCCATTCGTCTTCCGCAGCCATCCAGCCGATGTCGCGCTCCAGCAGTTCACGCTGCTCGGCCTTGCTCAGGCCGCCCATCGTATGCTCGTCGGAATAGCGCGTACTCTGCTCCTTGAAGACCCGATGGCCGAAATCCATCATGCCCCACATGGAACCCTTTTCGAGGTAATGCATGGTCACGAGGTTGAAGCCGAGAGCCGCGATGTCCTCAAGTTCGACGAAGGCCTTGCCGTCCTGCGTGGCGACGTCGCCGAACATCTTCCAGCCCGGCAGCACCTTGGCAACCTTCTGGCACTCATCGAGCGTGCGGAGGCCATGCACGTAGGTCATCTCGCAGCCGAGTTCGGCTGCGCGGATGCAGCGCTCGATGGCGTCGTCGAGGCCCAGTTCGAGCTTGGATTCGGTGCGGGCGATGACCACGCAGTCGGTGCCTTCGCAGGCGTCGAGCGCTGCCTTGAGCTTGGCCAGCCACAGTTCTTTCGAGATCACCGGGTGTTCGATGTTTCCGTCGAGCTTGCCGGCGGCGGTCGCTGCTTCCATGGCGCGGCCGAAGCGGGCGTAGCCGCGCTCGTTGGGGGTGTCCTCGAGCAGGATGGCGGCGGCGCCCGCCTTGGCGAGGCGACGGCAGGTGCGATAGGCCTGCGCCACGTCGCCAAAGCAATCGTCGGCGTCGATGATGAGCGGCAGCGGCGAATAGTCCGAAATACGGTCGGTCGCCCAGACAAGCTCTTCCTGGTTGTGAAGGCCCATGTCGGGAACGCCCGACATGCTGAAGCCGAGCGACGCGCCTGAGAGCAGGATCGCCTTGAACCCCGCCATCTCGGCCGCCTTGGCGGAATAGCAGTCCCAGACGCAGGGCGTGAAGACCTGCCCGGCCGACATGAGTTCGCGGAATGTGGTTCTGGGCCGTTTGTCAAACATTGAATGTCACCATCGACGAGGTTGTAGGGGGCGATCGAGATCGCCGGATGTTGCGGGCCGCATTTCATGGCCGGCGAGGGAGCCTGGTCCCACCCTCAAGTGGGGCCAGGTTTGCGGTTTACTTCGTCGTGCAGGCGTCCTTGCAGACGAACAGGAATTGCTTCTGCAGAATGCCGCCGTTGGAGGGGACGATGCCGCCCGTGTTGTTGCGGATCAGCAGATTGCGCGCCTCGGAGCCGAAGATGTAGAGGGGCAGGTCCTGGACGACCAGCTTCTGGACATCGGCGTAGGCCTTCTTTACGGCCTCGGGATCCATGGTCGCATTGGCGGCGGCAAGCGCCTTGTCCATGTCGGGGCTGTTGTACTTGCCCCAGTTGTCGTTGCCCTTGGAGCTCAGGAGGTTGCTGATGATCGGCTCCGCGCCGTTTGCCACCAGCACGCCGCCGTCGATGCAGAGATCGAAGTTGCCCTGCACTTTGCAGGTCGGCGGCAGCATGGCCTGGTCGACAAGCTGCAGATCGACCTTGACGTTTTCGTAGGCGCTCAGGCTCTGCTGGAGGTAGGAGCCCATCCGCTTGAGGTCTGAGTTCGAATAGGTGACGATCTTGATGTCGAACGGCTTGCCATCCTTGGCGAGCGCATTGAACAGCTCCTGAGCGTGCTCGGGATTGTACTCCGGCAGCTTGTAGGTGGCGTCGTAATAGGGCGAGTCAGCCGTAAAGTAGTTCGTCGGCATGACGTAGCCGTCGATCTGCGTATAGGCCTTCATCAGCCGCGGGCGCTGCAGCGCTTCATAGAAGGCTTCGCGGGCGCGATGGTCTGCGAAGACGCCTTTCGCCTGATTGAAATAGGCGCGGTAGAGGCCGGACAGCGGAACCTCATGCGTGGTGACGCCTTCGGCCGTCGCGTTCGAGCCGAACTGGTACATGTAGCCCGCCATCATCGTGGCGCCGCCCTGGACGACCGTCGAAATGCGGCTGTTGGTCTCGGGAATGACCACGAACTTCAGCGTGTCGAGATAGGGGCGTGGCTGATCCCAGTAGCCGGGATTGCGCTTCAGCGTCATCGAGACGCCCTGGTTCCAGTTGTCGAGCACGAAGGCGCCCGCACCGACCGGCTTGATATCCGTCTTCTTTTCAGCCGCCTTCAGCGCGGCGGGCGAAGCGATGAAGGGCGAGAGATTTGCAAGCGTCGAGGCGAAATTGCGGTCCGGGGTCGCGAGCGTAATCTCGATGGTCAGAGGATCGACGATCTTGATGCTCTTGTTCCAGCCGGAGACGAAAGCCTGTGCCGGGGAAAGCGTGGCGGGGTCGGCGACACGATCCCAATTGAATTTCACGGCTTCCGCATCATAGGCGTTTCCATCCGTGAATTTGAGGTTGGGGCGCAGCTTCAGCGTCCAGACCTTGGCGTCCGGGCTCGTCAGGCTTTCCGCCATGCCGCCCTGCACCACGCCCTTGACATCGACGTAGACGATGAAGCCGTAGATCGCATCGAGCATGTCCATCGGACCGCCCGGGAAGGTGGAATTGGTGATCGCCGGGTCCCAGCTCTTGATGTCGGATCCGTTGATGATGGTGATCTCGCCGCCCTTCACGGGCTGCTCTTCGGCCATCGCATGCGTGGCGCTCAATGTCGATCCGCACAGCATCGCCAAGGCGAGCGCCGCGGCGCGAACCGTCTTCGGGCTATGTGTCCTTACGCTGAAAAATCTGTCAGTCATGAAAATTTCTCCAGTTTTTGCCGCTGCCTTTGTCAGTCGGCGTTCCCCTTTTTCTGCCTGGACCGAGACTTTCGCCACGACCCGACTGCGCTTCCGTCGGTCTCCCTAGGAAAGATCTCCCTTTTTCCAGCGGCGAACGTTCGGATGGTCGATATCGAAGAGATCGAGCGCGCGTCCCACGGTCTGGTTGATCAGGTCGTCAATGGTCTTCGGCTGCGTATAGAAGCCCGGCACCGGCGGCATGATGACGGCGCCGTTACGCGTCGCCTGGTCCATCAGCGCGATATGACCGGCATGCAGCGGCGTTTCCCGGACCATGAGCACGACGCGGCGGCGTTCCTTCAGGCAGACATCGGCGGCGCGGGTGATGAGGTCGTTGCTGTAGCAATGGGCAATGCCGCTCAGCGTCTTTACGGAACAGGGCGCCACCAGCATCCCGTCGCATTTGAACGAACCCGAGGCGATGGATGCGCCGATGTCCTTGTGACTGTGATAGACATCCGCCAGCCCGCGGATTTCGTCGGCATCGTAACCGACGTCTTCCTCGACCGCCGTGCGAAGGCCCGCAGGCGACATGACGAGGTGCGTCTCGAAACCGCCCACTTCGCGCAGCATCTCAAGCGCGCGAATGCCGTAGCAGGTGCCGGACGCGCCGGTTATGGCGACGATCAGCCTGCGCATGGGAAAGCTCCGGGCGATGGCGCCGCGTTCGCGATAAGGCCGATCAAAACGAAACTCCCGGCGCGATTTCGGCAAGCAGGTCCCGCATGCGATCATAGGAGGCAGCCGGCGGCTGCGCCTTGTCGTAACCTTCCTTGCGGTCTCCCGCCTTTCGGGTCGCATCGTAGCCGGTCTTGGCGACGACGAAGCCGTCTTCTTGTGGTTCCGAACGGTCGGCGGGCAGGCCGTTGACAATCAGGATATCCCGGTCTGCGCGCATGCGTGTCGACTTCGCCAGTTCGACGGCGGCGATATCCCAGGGATCGACATCGGAATCGACGATCGTGACGTTCTTGATGATGCTGACGGCGCCCCAACAGACCGCCATGGCGCGGCGGGCCTGGCCCGGTCTCGGGTTGTTGATCTGCACCACGACATTGTTGCGCCCGCAGCCGGAAGCCGTCACGGCGACTTCGCCGACGTTCAGGATCACGCGCGCAAGCTGCGCCTTCAGGCTCGCGGCGATCGGCACGGCGCCGAGATAGATGTGTTCCGCATGATAGCCGGGCTGGATGACCTGGAACATCGCATCGGACCTGGATGTCATCGTGTGGAAGGTCGCCAGTACGCCGCTGCCATAATCCTCGTACATGCCGTGATATTCGGAGACGAGCCCCTCGACGATCGGCTTGTCGGCATGAATATGTCCCTCAAGCACGATCTCCGCTTCCGCCGGCACGAGAATGTCGCTCTTCAGGCAGCGGGTCATGCGGACCGGCTCTTTGAACAGCGCGCCTGCGCAATGCATCTCGTCGTCGCCGAGGCTGAGGTAAAGGCACGCAGCGAGCTGGATGATCGGATGGGCGCCAAGCACGACGGCAAAGGGCAGCGGGTTTCCATTTTCGGCCGCCTTGCGCGCCATGATCGCGAGATGATGATTGGGCGCGATGCCGATCAAGGCTTCGTTGGGGCCGAGAACCTTCAGGCGCGCGTAAGACGCATTGCCGAGACCGGTTTCAGGATCGCGGGCGACCATCAGGCCGGCGCTGATATAGGGACCGGTTTCCTTGTCGAAGAACGTGGGCACAGGCAGGCGTAGCAGGACTTCGCTATCGAAAATTTCTTCCTGCACCGGGGCCTTGTCGACGACGACAGGAGCGATCGGCTTGCGGATCGAGTCGAGCAGCGCTGACTGAATGTTTTCGCGCGGCACGTTCATAGCCATGGCGATGCGGTCGAGATCGGAAAGCATGTTTCCGAACACCGGTAAGTCATAACCCTTGATACGGTTCGCCTGAACCGCGAAAGTTTCATGCGTCAGCGACAGGAGCGCGGACAGGTCGTAGACCGGATCGATCTCTTCATTGACGGTCAGCAGCTTGCCCTGGCCGGCAAGCTTGGCGAGCAGCGACCGGCATGATTGATCGGTCTGTACGGAAACTGGAACGGATCGAGACGCGTTTCGTTCGGCCAGTGGAGTAATCTCGCGGGTCAATCAGCGCTCCATTGCAGGTCTGTGCAGATGGAGGGATCATGGAGCTAAGTTTTCATCTTGTACACGCGCATAAAATTCAATTGGCACATCGGAAATTTCGAAGTCATTTACCGATAATTGAAGGCGATTAAATTACATGTAATCTATGGGTGTATTTTCTGTGCGCCTTTGATTGCGCAATTCCCATGAAATATGTAGTATTTTCAATAGGTAAGATCCAGAGGCGCCCGGCCTGAAACGATCTCTGAGAGTTGGTTTTGCTCAAAATAACGACATCGCCTGCGTAATGGGCCGGCGTTGACAGATTGGGCGATCGATCCGACATTCCTCTCAAGCCGCTGGGCTTGCTTATACCCATGGATCGAGGGGGAATGATAATGACTGCGCTCAAGGTTGCGCTCGTCACCGGCGCTGGAACCGGTATCGGCAAGGCGATTGCCTCGGCACTTCTCGACGATGGCTATCACGTCGCGATAACCGGTCGCCGGCAGGACGTGCTCGAAAAGGCCGCGTCCGAATGGCGGGATGCATCTGCCCGTGTGCTTGTCGTACCCGCTGATATCTCGGTGCCTGCCGATGTCGATCATCTCTTTTCTGCCGTGCGCGAAAAGTGGGGCAGGCTCGATCTTCTCGTCAACAATGCGGGCAGGTCCGCTCCTTCCGTGCCATTGGAGGAGGTGACGTTCGACGCCTGGAATGCCGTTGTTGGCGTCAACCTGACAGGCGCCTTCCTGTGCACGCAGGCTGCCTTCCGGCAGATGAAGGCGCAAGCGCCGCAGGGCGGCCGGATCATCAACAATGGATCGATATCGTCGATGACACCCCGTCCGCTGTCAGCACCCTATACGGCCACCAAGCACGCGATCACAGGATTGACCAAGTCGACGGCGCTCGACGGGCGGCCCTTCAATATCGCCTGCGGGCAGATTGATATCGGCAATGCCGGCACGGATATGACCCGCGGCATGGCGGCCGGCGTCTTGCAGGCCGACGGCCGAACAGCGGTGGAGCCGACCATCGACGTCAGCATCGTTGCAAATGCCGTGGTACACATGGCGGCGTTGCCGCTCGAGGCGAATGTTCTCACCATGACCGTCATGGCGACAGGAATGCCTTTCGTTGGTCGTGGTTAGGCATAAGCTTACGGCTCGACCTCAAGCCCCGACATGGAGATGGACGTGAATTCCGAACTGTTTGACCTTTCAGGCCAGCGTGCGCTGGTCACCGGCTCCTCGCAGGGTATCGGCTTTGCGCTCGCGCGTGGCCTGGCGATGCACGGCGCGGAAATTGTGCTCAACGGGCGAGATAGAGCGAAGTTGAATCACGCGACCCAACGCTTGCAGGACGCCGGCGTCACGGTTTCCATTTCGGAATTCGACGTGACCGATGCCGATGCCGTGAAGCGTGGCGTGGATGCGATCGAAGAGGGCATCGGGCCGATCGATATCCTGATCAACAACGCCGGAATGCAGTTTCGCACGCCGCTTGAGGATTTTCCGGTAGACCGCTGGGAGCAATTGCTGCGAACCAATATCTCAAGCGTCTTTTATGTCGGCCAAGCCGTGGCGCGCCACATGATCGGCCGCGGGCGCGGAAAGATCGTCAATATCGCCTCCGTGCAAAGCGAGCTCGCCCGTCCCGGCATCGCGCCTTATACGGCGACGAAGGGGGCTGTGAAGAACCTGACCCGCGGCATGTGCACGGACTGGGCAAGGCACGGGCTGCAGATCAACGCGCTGGCGCCCGGCTATTTCAAGACGCCGCTCAATCAGGCGCTCGTCGACAGCCAGGAGTTTTCGTCTTGGCTGGAAAAGCGTACGCCGGCCGGACGCTGGGGCGACGTCGGGGAGCTGGTCGGCGCGGCCGTCTTCCTGTCATCCAAGGCCTCCTCCTTCGTGAACGGCCACACGCTGTATGTCGATGGCGGGATCACCACAAGCCTTTGAGAAAGACGCCGCAGCGCCACCAGAGATGCTGCACGCCATGCTTCGGCCCGTAGGCCGGGCAACAAACCAAACGCTAAGAGGAAATTGTGAGCAAACCCGATATTCTGCTGGTCGGCCCGTATCCCGACGGAGATCTCGCCGAGCTGGACGCGCTTTATACCACGCACAAGCTTTACGAGGCGGCCGATCGCGACGCCTTTCTGGACCGCCACGGTGAAAGCATCCGGGCAATCGCCACCCGGGGAGAGCTTGGCGCGTCCGGTGAGCTGATCGGCAAGCTGCCGAAGCTGGAAATTATCTCGGTCTACGGCGTCGGATACGATGCCGTGGATGTGGATACCTGCAGGGTACGGGGTATCCGCCTCACCAACACGCCGGATGTACTAACCAAGGATGTTGCGGATCTCGGGATTGCCATGATGCTCTGCCTGTCGCGCGGCGTACACGGCGCCGATCGTTGGGTGAGGGATGGCAGCTGGCAGCAGAAGGGCTTCTATCCCCTGCAGAATCGCGTCTGGGGAAAGAAGGCAGGCATTCTCGGCCTCGGCCGCATCGGCCTTGAGGTGGCAAAGCGCCTGCGTGCCTTCGACATGGACATCGCCTACAGCAGCCGGAGCGAAAAGCACGACGTCGAGAACATGCGCTTCGTTGCCGATCCGGTGGAGCTAGCGCGCCAGTCGGATTTTCTGTTCGTGACGCTCGCTGCGTCGGCCGCGACCCGCCATATCGTCTCGAAGGACGTCATCAAGGCTCTCGGGCCGCAGGGCATGCTGATCAACGTCTCGCGCGCGTCCAATATCGATGAAGAGGCCCTGCTCGGTGCTCTGGCAAGCGGCCGTCTCGGATCCGCGGCGCTGGATGTCTTCGAGAATGAACCGGCGCTTGATGCGCGTTTCAAGACGCTGGCGAACGTGCTGCTGCAGCCGCACCAGGCCTCCGCCACGATCGAGACCCGCAAGGACGTCGCCCAGCTGATGCGCGACAATCTCGCCGCTCATTTCGCCGGCGCCAAGCTCCCGACACCCGTAATCTGAGGTCCGCCACATGAAAGCCGTCGTCATCCATGCCGCCAAGGACCTGCGTATCGAGGAGCGAGAGGTTGAAGCCCCGGCGCCCGGGCAGGTGGACGTGGCCGTCGAGGCCGGAGGCATCTGCGGCTCTGACCTGCACTACTATAACCACGGTGGTTTCGGCGCGGTGCGGCTGCGCGAGCCGATGATCCTCGGTCATGAAGTCGCGGGAACCATCAAGGCGCTCGGCACCGGCGTATCAGCACTTGCCGTTGGTGACCGGGTCGCCATTTCACCGAGCCGCCCCTGCAATCAATGCGACTACTGTCTGAAGGGGCAGCAGAACCACTGCTTCAACATGCGCTTCTACGGCAGCGCGATGCCGATGCCGCATATCCAGGGCGCCTTTCGCCAACGTCTAATTGCCGATGCCTCGCAATGTCACAAGGTGGCCGAGGGCATCTCGATCAACGAAGCGGCGATGGCGGAGCCGCTCGCCGTGGCGCTGCATGCGGTCAATCGCGCGGGTCCGCTGATCGGCCGGCGCGTGCTCGTGACCGGATGTGGGCCGATCGGAGCGCTTGCCGTCATCGCCGCCCGCGCTCACGGGGCGCGCGAGATCGTCGTCACCGATGTCATGGACGCGGTGCTTGCCAAGGCCATCGAGGTCGGCGCGGATAGGGCCATCAACGTTGCCCTCGATCCCGACGCATTGCCCGGCTACGCTGCCAACAAGGGCTATTTCGATGTCCAGTTCGAGGCTTCGGGAAATCACGCGGCCCTTCGTTCCGGGCTGGAAGTGCTGAAGCCGCGCGCCGTCCTGATCCAGCTCGGGCTTGGCGGCGATGTCTCTGTGCCCCAGAACATGATCGTCTCCAAAGAGATCGAGCTGAAGGGTACGTTCCGTTTCCACGAGGAATTCGCGCTCTCCGTGGATCTCATAAATCGCCGACTTGTCCATCTTAAACCCTTGCTGACCAAAGTCTTGCCGATCGAGGACGCCGTTACCGCATTCGAAATCGCCGGCGATCGAACGCAGTCGATGAAGGTGCAGCTCGCATTCTAGATGTTTAGTTCCCCGCGTTTAGTGGAGCGGATCGACGATAAATTGTTCGGGCTGTGAAGCCGATGCTTTGCAGTGGAACAATGCCGAAAGGGTGGAGTTGCATGCGTGCCGAAGCCCAGTATTGCGGCGACACGGTTATAGTTCGGAACGTCGAAAACGGCCGTATGCTACCGTAAGATACGTTGGTCAGCGTGCCCGGTCTGCCTATGCTGCATGTGCGAGATAACTGAGTGCTCTGCAAGGCCAGGGCGCATTCATAGAGCGGATGCATAACGAAGATAATCTCACACTGCATTAGCTCTTTGAGCGATCGCCAAAAAGCGATGAACCAGGAGATTAGGCATGCGGTATTCTTCCCATCTCCCCACACCAGATTTCGCCACTCAATTCGGTCCAGCCGCGGTTGCGTTCGACTATGCGTTGGATGCGGCGCAACGCTCCGTTCTGTTTTGGGATGTCATGCGACAGCGCGGCAACCAGTATCGCATGCATGCCAAAGCAAACGCGCCGCATGTGCTCAATTTCACGCCCGAGCTCGTGTTGGATGGGCGCACATTGGAGCGACCCGTCAACTACGCGCTGGTCCGCATCCTTCCGCCCGAGGACATGACGGTCGACGATCTGCGCCGCCCCTTTGTCGTGGTCGACCCGCGCGCCGGGCACGGGCCGGGGATCGGCGGGTTCAAGGCCGATAGCGAGATCGGCGTTGCGCTGAAAGCCGGGCACCCCTGCTATTTCATTGGCTTCCTTCCGGAGCCGGTTGCAGGTCAGACGATCGAAGACATCGCTCTGGCTGAAGCGATCTTTCTTGAGAAAGTCATTGCCCTGCATCCACAGGCCGACGCCAAGCCCTGCGTCATCGGCAACTGCCAGGCCGGTTGGGCCGTGATGATGCTGGCCGCGATGCGGCCCGAACTCTTCGGCTCGATCATCATCGCCGGTGCGCCGCTGTCTTACTGGGCGGGTGAGCGCGGCAAGTATCCGATGCGCTATACGGGAGGGCTGCTCGGCGGCACATGGCTGACCGCGCTCACGAGCGATCTCGGCCACGGAGTGTTCGACGGTGCCTGGCTCGTGCAGAATTTCGAAAACCAGAACCCGGCCAATACGCTCTGGACCAAGCAGTATAATCTGTATTCGAAGATCGACACCGAGGCACCGCGCTATCTCGGCTTCGAGCAATGGTGGGGCGGTCATGTCAGTCTCAATGCCGAAGAGATCCAGTTCATTGTGGATGAGCTCTTCGTCGGCAACAATCTTGCCGCTGGCCGTATCGAGGCATCGAATGGGGAGGCGATCGATCTTCGCAATATTCGCGCGCCGATCGTCGTTTTCTGCTCGAAGGGTGACAATGTCACCCCGCCTGCTCAAGCGCTCGGCTGGATTTTGGACCTCTACGACGATGTGAACGAGATACGCTCGCACGGGCAGACGATCGTCTATACCGTGCACGAAACGATCGGCCATCTCGGGATCTTCGTGTCCGCAAGCGTTGCCCGCAAGGAACACGGCGAATTCTCCAGCAATATCGAACTCATCGACGCACTGCCGCCCGGGTTGTACGAGGCGATTTTCGAAGCGAAGACTGATGAAACCGTCGGCGGAGACCTCGTCGAGGGCGATTGGATCATGCGCTGCGAGGCGCGGACGCTGGATGATATCCGCGCGCTCGGATGCAATGGCCCGGAGGACGACCGGCGCTTTGCCACCGTCGCGAAGGTCTCGGACATCAACCTGTCGCGCTACCGCGCTTTTCTTCAACCCGTCCTGCGCGCCATGGTGCCGGATTGGGCGAGCCGCAGCCTTCGCGAGATGCATCCGCTGCGGCTGCAATACGAGGTGTTTTCGGACGTCAATCCGTTGATGGCGCCGATTGCGGATCTCGCCGCCGAGGTGGCCGAAGAGCGCCGTCCTGTCGCTTCAGGCAATCCCTTCCTGGCAATCGAACAGGCGGTCTCTCGCCAGGTCGTCGAGAACCTGGATGCATGGCGGCAGGGTGTGGAGATGCTGAGCGAGGCGACGTTCCTTTCTGTTTATGGATCGCCGTTCCTGCAGGCCGCGGTCGGTATCGACAGTTCGGACGCCAGGCCACAGCGGCGGGCAAGCAAGACAGCGTTGCATGCGCGCGTCCTGAAAGAGCGGATTGAGGAACTAAAGGCACAGATGGACCGAGGCGGCCTTCGCGAGGGCTTGGCGCGTAGCCTGCTCTACGTGGCGATGGCAAATGGTGCTGCCGACGAGCGCGGGTTTGCCGCGATCCGCCGGATGCGCCGCGTCGAGGATGGGATGCCGGCCATGACGCTGGCGGAGTTCAAGGCTTTGATCCGCGACCAGTTTCTCATGCTTGTCATCGATCAGGAGGCGGCCGTTAGCGCCATTGTCCGGCTGTTGCCGTCCGAGGATGGTGTGCGCCGTGAGGCGCTGTCCTCGCTGCGGGAGGTCCTGAACGCGCGCGGCGCGTTGACCGGTGAGGCCGAGCAGCGTTGGCAGAGGATTGTCGGCATCTTCGACATTTCCGAAGAGCCGGTCGTCTCTCCTGCAGCGCCCACGGCAAAAGCGGCGCCGGTCAAGGCTATCCGCCGTGTAACCTAGCCGACTGGATTATTGAAGAACCCAAGCTTTGAACGCGTCTTCCAGCATGGAGCATGTGAAAATGTCGAACTTGGAAAACGTTGGCGACGTCGGCCGGCACGAGAAGTACGAGCGGCTCATCGCGAAGGCCAAGCAGGTTCCCGCCATGACCACGGTCGTTGCCCATCCATGCGATGAGACATCGCTGCGCGGCGCCATTGAAGCCGCCGAGGTCGGACTGATACACCCGGTCCTCGTTGGCCCTGCTGAGAGAATACGCGGCGTCGCGAGATCGCATGGTCTCGACATTTCGCCGTTCGAACTGGTCGATGCCCCGCATAGCGACGCGGCTGCCGCTAGGGCCGTCGAGATCATCAGGGAAGGCGGCGGCAATCTTCTGATGAAGGGAAGCCTGCATACGGATGAGCTTTTGCGGGCTGTCACATCATCGGCGACGGGACTGAGGACCGCACGACGGATCAGCCACGTTTTCGTGATGGATGTGCCCGGGCATTCGGAAACGCTCTTCATCACCGACGCGGCCATCAACATCGCGCCGGATCTCGATGCCAAGCGCGATATCATCCAGAACGCGATCGATCTTTTCACCCAGATCGGGCTCGGCACGCCGCGTGTGGCGATCCTATCGGCCGTCGAGACGGTCACCTCGAAGATCCCCTCGACGATCGAGGCTGCCGCGCTCTGCAAGATGGCGGAACGCGGACAGATAACGGGTGGCATTCTGGACGGGCCGCTTGCCTTTGACAATGCAATCGATCCGGAAGCGGCGAGAATAAAGGGCATCCGCTCTCCGGTCGCCGGCCACGCCCAAATCCTCGTCGTGCCCAATCTCGAGGCCGGCAACATGCTGGCGAAGAACCTGACCTTCATGGCGCGGGCGGATGCGGCGGGCCTCGTCCTTGGTGCCCGCGTGCCGATCGTTCTCACCTCGCGGGCGGATTCGGTGCGCACGCGCCTTGCCTCTTGCGCTGTCGGCGTATTGCTCGCGGAAGCGCGCCGCCGTTCCGCGCCGGTACAGGGCGGTTGATGCCATGGACACGATACTGGTGGTGAATGCCGGCTCATCCAGCCTGAAATTCGAAGTCTTCTCTGCTGCTGGCTCGCTCACGCGACTGGTCAAGGGGAAGATGGATGGGATCGGCACCGCGCCGCATCTCTCCATAAAGAACGCTGAGGGTGACCGACTGGCGAATGAAGACTATCCGCGCGAGGACGTCCCGGATCTGCCTTCGGCAATGCGTTTGGTTGGACAATGGTTGCGGGAGCGGCTTGAGGGGCGGCTGATCGCGGTCGGCCACCGGGTCGTGCACGGCGGGCCGAACCATGCTGGACCGGCGAAGGTAGATGAAAGTCTGCTGCGGGAATTGGCGTGGTACACCCCGCTTGCGCCGCTGCACCAGCCCAACAATCTCGCGCCCATCCGGGTACTGCTGGAACGACAGCCTGACTTGGCGCAGGTCGCTTGCTTCGATACCGCCTTCCATCGCGGGCATGATCCGATGACCGATCATTATGCGATACCGACGCGATATTTCGAGGAGGGCGTCAGGCGCTATGGTTTTCACGGCCTGTCCTACGAATATGTGGCGGGACGGCTGGAGGAGATTGCGCCTGATATTGCCAGCAGGCGTGTCATCGCTGCTCATCTCGGCAGCGGCGCGTCGCTGTGCGCGCTTTATGAAGGCCGAAGCGTGGAGAGCACGCTGGGCTTCACGGCGCTCGACGGCCTACCGATGGGGACGCGATGCGGGCAGATCGATCCCGGCGTGCTGCTGTATTTGCTCGAGCAGCATGGAATGTCTGCAAGCCAGCTGCAGGATATGCTCTACAAGGAATCGGGGCTCAAGGGGCTCTCCGGCATCAGCAACGATGTGCGTGATCTGCTCGACAGCCAAGAGGCCGGTGCGGCGCTGGCGCTCGACCACTTCGTTCATCGCATTGGTCTCAATGCCGGCGCGCTTGCGGCCGCGTTGAGCGGGCTGGATGCATTCGTGTTCACCGCCGGAATCGGTGAAAATTCGCCCGCGATGCGCGAACGGATCGCCAAGAAACTCGGCTGGCTCAGTGTATCGCTCGACACGGAGCGCAACAATGCCGGCGAACTGCTGGTGTCGAGCGATGACAGCAGGGTCAAAGTCTTCGTCATCCCGACCGACGAGGAGCTGATGATCGCTCGGCACACGCTGGCGCTTATCACCGCTGGCGAGACGGAGCCTGCCGACACGCACTAGCTATGTGGATGGAAGAAAGGGCTGCAGATGATCCCGACGGTGAAGGCTAAGCTTCTTGAAGGAAAGCGCGGACTGGTGGTTGGCATCGCCAATGATCAATCGATCGCCTGGGGTTGCGCGCGGGCATTCCGTGCTCTGGGCGCCGAACTGGCGGTGACCTATCTAAATGACAAGGCCAAGCCGCATGTCGAGCCGCTCGCGCAGGCATTGGACGCGCCGATTCTCATGCCGCTCGACGTCTCCGCGCCTGGCCAGCTGGAAGCGGTATTCGAGCGCATCACGGCGCAATGGGGTGAGCTCGATTTCGTGGTGCACTCCATTGCCTTCTCGCCGAAGGATACCTTGCAGGGGCGCGTTGTCGACGTGCCTCACGACGGATTTCTGAAGACCATGGATATTTCCTGCTGGTCGTTCATCCGGATGGCGCATCTTGCCGAACCGCTCATGAAGCAGGGCGGCACACTGTTCACCATGACCTATTACGGCAGCCAGATGGTGGTGAAGAACTACAACATTATGGGCGTTGCCAAGGCCGCACTGGAGAGCGCCGTCCGCTACATCGCAGCCGAACTGGGGCCGAAGGGCATTCGGGTACATGCCATTTCGCCCGGTCCACTGGCAACCCGTGCCGCCTCCGGCATTCCGGAGTTCGACGAGCTTCTCAACAAGGCCCAGGAGACAGCGCCGGCACGCAGCCTTGTCTCGATCGACGATGTGGGGATGGCGACGGCATTCCTGGCGCATGACGCAGCGCGGCTCATCACTGGCGACACGATCTACATCGACGGTGGATACCACATCATCGACTAACTCTCTCTCGTGTCGGGATGTATCAAGCTCCGGCAGCAAGCCGCCCAAGCTGGAATTTCGATATAAGGGATGAACGGCCGATCGCGTGTCTTTTCACCGAACATGCGCGCAACGGCTGGCAAGTCTGCCGCCTCCCGTAGCCGGCTCCGGCCCTTGCGGTGCTCCGAATGGAGGCTAGCATTTCACGGACCGCAGGCCAACCGCAACTGGTCTGCATCGGGAAAGGTCCGTCGTCGACGTTAGCGCCTCTGCGCTGGCGCTTGTTGTCGCTGGTTCAAGGGCAGCACATCCTGGAAGCCGATCTCGGGGCAGCCGCGAACATTGGCGAAAATGATGTCGCGGCGTTCGCCCCATTCCGTCAGTCCCCGGAGCGTCAGCGTGTCGTTGTCCTGATAGACGATATCGGTGCGGATGATACCGGCCCGCCGCGCGAGGTTCTTCGCTTGGCTGACATTGCACTGCCCCTCGGACGGCGCCACGCTCCATATGGAGGTTCCCCGGCCGTCGTTCTGCCAGCCTTGGGCTGCCACGAGCGTTGGCGCCAGCGTGGTCAGAAGCAGGAATGTCGTGCGGAACGTGGCTCTCAAGATCGGCGACCCCATGTTGCGATGAGCCATTCTTAGCATGGGATCATGACCACGACGGAAACGCAGCCGGTAAAATTAGCCGGGAATGGAAACGCATGAACAAGCATGCGATTTCAATTCGGGCAATTGAATAAATCAAAATATTCGATATACAACAGCAATACGCATTTCATCTTCCGCGAACGGGATCCAAATGAGCCGCAACTTTCTTGTCGTCGATCCCGAGGAGGGCATGCCCATTTTGAAGGGGCTGGCATCGCCGGCAAGGGTTTCCGTATTGAAGCTCCTGCATGAAAAGGGGCCGCTCAACGTCAACGAAATCGCTGATATCCTTGAGCTACCGCAGTCCAGCGTCTCGACTAACGTGCAGATGCTGGAGGAAGCGGGGCTGATCCGCACCGAGACCCAAAAGGCGCGCAAGGGCAACCAGAAGGTCTGTCACAGCGTCTATGACGAGATCCTCGTCGTCTTCAAGAATGAAATCAAGGAAACCGAACCGGATGCGATCGAGGTGGCGATGCCGCTTGGCCTCTACACCAGCTATGACGTGACGGCACCTTGCGGTCTCTGCTCGGTGGATGGCATCATCGGTCTGCTCGACGTGCCCAACACATTCCTTGATCCGGATCGCATGAAGACGGCGCTGATCTGGTTCACGCGCGGGCATGTCGAATACCAGTTTCCCAACAATGCCAGGCTGACAAACACCCGTATCCGCGAGATCGAGTTCGTCATGGAGCTGAGCTCGGAAGTGCCCGGCACCAGCGCCGACTGGCCGTCCGATATCACGCTCACCGTCAATGGCATCGACATCGGCACCTGGACGTCACCTGGCGATTTCGGCGACAAACGCGGGGTTTTCACGCCCGATTGGTGGAAATTGAAGGGTTCGCAGTACGGCAAGCTGAAGAGCTTCCGTATCAACGACGAGGGCGCCTTCGTCGATGGATTGCGCATTTCCGACGTGGCGCTCTCGGACCTGAAGCTCGACGAACATCACTCGATTCGCCTGCGCATCGGCGTTCGCGACGACGCCAAGCACCCTGGCGGCATCAATATTTTCGGTCGCGGCTTCGGCAATTATGACCAGGACATACTGCTGCGTATCAGAACACGCTAGACTGTACCCGATTTTCTGAATTTTGCCCTTGACCCCGGCCGAGGCTTCCGCTTTATTCAGCTCAAATTGTGATATAGATCACAAAGAATGATATAGTGGAGGATATCATGAAGGCTGCGGTCACCGCGCACAGCAAATACACAATCTCGGACATCGACCCGCGCCTGTATGGCTCGTTCATCGAGCACCTTGGTCGCGCCGTCTACACCGGCATCTACGAACCCGACCATTCGACCGCCGACGAAAACGGCATGCGCAAGGACGTGATCGATCTCGTCAAGGAACTCAACGTTCCGATCGTGCGCTATCCCGGGGGCAACTTCGTTTCGGCCTATAACTGGGAAGACGGCATCGGCCCGAAGGAAAGCCGCCCGACGCGTCTCGACCTTGCCTGGCACACCTCCGAGAGCAACCAGGTCGGCATGCACGAATTCGCCGAATGGTGCGTCTCCGCCAAAACCGAGATGATGCTGGCCGTCAACCTTGGCTCGCGCGGCCTCGATGAAGCCCGCAACTTCCTCGAATATGTGAACCATCCCGGCGGCAGCGAGTGGAGCGACAAGCGCATCGCCAACGGCCGCTCAGAGCCCTGGGACGTCAAGCTCTGGTGCCTCGGCAACGAAATGGACGGCCCTTGGCAGATCGGACACAAGACAGCCGACGAATATGGCCGCCTGGCGCATGAGACCGCCAAGGCCATGCGCGCCTTCGACAGCTCACTGGAGCTGGTCGTCTGCGGCTCGTCCAATGCCCACATGCCGACCTATCCGGAATGGGAAGCGACCGTTCTCGATCACACCTACAACGAGGTCGATTACATCTCGCTGCACATGTATTTCGAGAACCGCGCCAAGAACACGGCCAATTATCTGGCCCGTAGCATCGAGCTCGACAACTACATCGGTACGGTTGCCGGCGTCATCGACTACATCAAGGCGAAGAAGCGCTCGACCAAGGACGTCTACATCTCCTTCGACGAGTGGAACGTCTGGTATCATTCCAAGGAGCGCGACAAGGCAACGCTCGCCGGCGCCAACGGCTGGCCGCATGCCCCGGCGCTGCTCGAGGACGACTACAATTTCGAGGACGTGCTGCAGGTCGGCTGCATCCTCAACACCTTCATCAACCGCGCCGATGTCGTGAAGATCGCCTGCCTGGCGCAGCTGGTCAACGTCATCGCTCCGATCATGACGACGCCGAGTGGTGCCGCATGGCGCCAGACGATCTTTTATCCGTACTACTTCGCTTCCGTCTATGGCCGCGGCACGGCGCTGAAGCTGATGGTCGACAGCCCCGCTTACGAGGTCGAGGATGTCGGCAGCGTTCCCTATCTCGACGTCTCGGCCGTCCACGACAAGGACGCCAAGACCGTCACCTTCTTCATCGTCAACCGCCACGGCACGGAAGCGCTCGATCTCGACGCCAGCCTGCTTGAATTCGGCAACCTCAAGGTCATCGACGACCAGGTCGTCGCCCATTCGGATCTCACTATCACCAACACGGCCGAAAAGCCCGACAATGTGGTGCCGGTGAAGGCCAGCGGCTCGACATTCGTCGATGGAAAGCTGACGGCGAAGATCGCGCCATTGTCTTATCGCGTGATCCGGCTGCAGGCCTGATCAATTAAATCACGATAGCTGATACATATCGAAGATATGTTGACATCGTAATTGTATGATTTAACGTCGGCGCACCAGATTTGACGTGCCACTGGGAGGAGAAGATGGGAGCAACTGCTTCTGTTTTGGCACCATCATGGACGGAAGGCGGCCTGCTTGCCAGAGCAGGCGCCATTCGCGCCGTTTCGTGCCAGTCATGTGTTCATATCGAATTTTCGGATTCTGACTGCAGCTTGGGAGCAGCCGGATGACGGCGAATATCGAAATCATCAATGTCAGTAAGCGCTACGGCTCGATGACCGTGCTCGACGGCCTCTCGCTGTCGATCAAGGCCAACGAGTTCATGGTCTTCCTCGGCCCCTCCGGCTGCGGGAAATCCACGCTTCTGAGGATGATCGCCGGGCTAGAGAGCGTCGATGAAGGCACGATCTCGATCAACGGCGAGCGTATCGATACGCTGCCACCCGGCCAGCGCGACATCGCCATGGTCTTCCAGAGCTACGCGCTCTATCCGCACATGACGGTTGCCGACAACATGGCCTTCGGCCTGCGCAACATCGCCGTGCCGGCCGACGTGATTTCGGCACGCGTGGCGGAAGCCGCCCGCATGCTGGAGATCGGCCATCTTCTGGAGCGCAAGCCTGGCCAGCTCTCGGGCGGCCAGCGCCAACGCGTCGCCATCGGCCGCGCCATCGTCAAGGAACCGAAGGCATTCCTGTTCGACGAACCCTTGTCGAACCTCGATGCGGCGCTGCGCGTGCGCACCCGCGTCGAACTCGCGCAGCTTCGCAACCGTGTGAAGTCCACGATGATCTTCGTGACGCACGACCAGATCGAGGCGATGACGCTCGCCGACCGCATCGTCGTCATGAACAACCGCAAGATCGAGCAGATCGGCTCGCCGATGGAGATCTATTCCCGTCCGGCCAGCCGCTTCGTCGCCACCTTCGTCGGCTCGCCGACGATGAATTTCCTCGACGTTGGGATCTCCGAAGAGAGCGGCTTCGTCAGCGCCAGCCTGCCTGATGGCACGCAGCTCAAGACCGCCATCCGCGCCGCCGGCCTCAAAGGCGGCAGCCATGCGCTCGGCATCCGCGCCGAGGCGGTGAAGCTCGCAAACGGCGTTCCGGCCACCACGACGGGCAAGGTCGATGTGCTTGAGCGCCTTGGCGACCGTACGCTGCTCTATACCAGGCTGAAGGACGGCAGCGTCGTTGTCGCCGAGGATATCGGCAACAGCCGCGTCGCGATCGGCGACGAGGTGGGGCTGACGCTCGATGGCAGCAGGACGCATCTCTTCGATGCCGAGGGTCGCGGCTGGCACAATGAGGAGCCGGGCCATGGCTGAGACAACGCTGTCAGGCACCGGAACGCTCACCAAGGCTTCCGCGCGCCTGAAGGTGCAGAACATCAACGCGCCGCTCTGGCGCAACGCGGTCTTCGTTCTGCCCTATCTCTTCTTCTTCGTGACATTGCTGGTCGTGCCGCTTTTCTGGGGCATCTGGCTCAGCCTGCACAAGGCGGATGCCTTCGGCGTCGGCCGCTTCGTCGGCATCGACAATTACTTCCGGCTGTTTCGCGACAAGATCTTTATCCAGGCGATCGGCAACACCTTTTACTTCGTGCTGCTCACCGTGCCTGCGCTCGCCATCATCGGCCTGATGCTGGCGCTCGCCTTGAACCGCAAGACGCGGACGGCCGCGGCCCTGCGCACGATCTACTTCTCGTCGTCGGTTCTGTCTGTCACCATCGTCACACTGATCTGGCGCATCGTCTTCATCGGCAATTTCGGCCTGCTCGCCACCATCTACGGCTGGTTCGGCGCCACGCCGCCAGCGTTTTTGTCCGATCCGAAGTTAGCGATGATCGGTATCGCGATCGCGACCATCTGGTGGTGTATCGGCCTGCCGATGATGCTCTTCCTCTCCGCCTTGCAGCAAATCCCCGGTGATATCTACGAGGCGGCGGCGCTCGACAATGCCAGCCGCTGGCGCACGCTCTGGTATATCACGCTGCCCTCGATCCGCCGCACCTTCGCGCTGGTCGTGATCATCCAGATCGTCCTGCAGTTCCAGCTGTTCGGCCAGGCCAAGCTGATGACCATGGGCGGCCCGAACAATGCCTCCAAGCCGATCGTCTTCTACATTTACGAAGCGGCCTTCACCAAATGGGATCTCGGGCTGGGCGCTGCGGCTTCAGAAATCCTCTTCATGCTGATCCTTATCGCTGCCATGGCGCAGTACGTCATTTCGCGCCGGAAGGGAGAAGAAGGATGAGTGTCGCAACAGGTGGCAATATGGTCGGCCGTTCGCTGGGTGACCGCGTGATCCTCTTCCTCGCCATCCTCTGCGCGCTGGTCATGCTTGCGCCGGTGCTGTGGGTGATCGGCCTTTCGCTGAAGGATAACAAGGAACTGATGGCGGACATGAACTCCGTCTTCAACGCGCCCTATACGATCAACAACTATATCAACATCCTGGCGACCTCATCGGTCTTCCGCTGGGTGCTGAACAGCGTGATCGTCGCCGGCGGGCTCACCATAGGCACGTTGGTGCTCTCGTCGCTCGCAGGCTACGGTTTCGCGCGGCTGAACTTTCCCTATCGCAACACGCTGTTCATCATCGTGCTGCTGGGGCTGGCGGTTCCGGAACAGGCGGTGCTGATCGCCCGCCACCAGCTGTTCAGCTGGCTGAAGTTCCACAATACCTATCACGGGCTGATCCTGCCCGGCCTGTCGGCGCCTTTCGGCGTGTTCCTGATGACACAGTATTTCCGCGCCATCCCGAAGGAGCTCGACGAGGCGGCACTGCTCGACAATGCCAGCCGCTTCAAGATCTTCTGGAAGGTGCTTTTGCCGCTGACGGTTCCCGCGCAGGCGACGCTCGGCATCTTCACCTTCCTCGGCGCCTGGAACGACTACTTCTGGCCGCTGATCTCGGGCACCAAGAAGGAAATGTATACGCTGACGGTCGGCATCGCCTCGACACAGACCAACTTCGCGCAGTCGGAAGGCCTCGGTTTCCTGATGTCGCAGGCGGTCTTTGCCAGCGCGCCGATCCTCGTTCTCTACCTGTTTTTCCAGAAATACATCGTCACGGCAGTCTCCGGCGCCGCTGTGCGCTGAGGCTAGACGCGATGAAGTTGCAACCGGCTTCCGGGGAGGAGGCCAGCCAAAGGGGCAAAGCCCCAAAGAGGAGGAGAAGGGCATGACATATCATTTCAGGAAATACATGCTGGCGGCGGCGTCCGTGATCGCGCTCGTCGGCGCGTCGCCGGCATTCGCCGCAACCGAGCTCACGGTGCAGCGCTTCTTCGGCGCCTGCGATGCCGATTGGGGCAAGAACACCGATGTCAGCAAGGCGGTCGGCGAGTGCGGCATCATCACGTCGCTGATCAACAAGTTCAACGCCGACAATCCCGATGTGCACGTTACAGTGACCACGGTCGAATGGCCGGGGTATGATCAGTTGACCGCGCAGTTTGCCGCCGGCGATCCGCCCGATATCGTCACCATCCACCAGTCGGTTCTCGCGGACTATCAGAGCAAGGGCCTGATCATGCCGCTCGATGACGTGCTGAAGTCCGTCGGCGTCGCGCCGACCGATTTCACCGACGCCAGCCTCGGTGGCGTGACCAAGGACGGCAAGATCTACGGCCTGCCGATCGACAACTGGACCATGCTCTACCACATCAACTTGGACCTCTTCAAAAAGGCGGAACTGGTCAACGCCGACGGCACGCCGAAGCTGCCAACCAGCCCGGAAGAGCTGCTCGCTCAGGCCAAGCAGTTCAAGGAAAAGACCGGCAAGCCCTACTTCGTTCAGAACCTCGCCAACGAAGTCGCGCTCTACACGCGCAACCTCTACACCTATCTCTTCCAGCAGGATTCCGCCTTCTTCGCGGATCCGAAGCAGGTGAAGATCAATACGCCCGAGGCCAAGAAGGTGCTCGAGATGTACAAGGCGATCTACGACAATGGCGACACGGTCAAGGATCTCGACTACGCCGCCAGCATCAATGCCTTCCTCGCCGGCGAAGGCGGCGTGCATCTGAACGGCACCTGGGTTATCGGCGATTACAACGCCTCATCCGAAACGGCAGGCACGGCGCTCAACAAGGGCGGCTACGCCGTCTACCCGTATCCGCAGCTCTTCGCCGGCAAGAAGGCGCAGTATGCGGATGGCCATAGCTGGGCCGTGTCGACCAAGGATCGTTCCGATGAGGAAAATGCCGCGATCGGCAAGTTCCTGAAGTTCTTCCACGACAATGATTTCGACTGGTCGCGCACCGGACACCTGCCGGCGGTCAAGGCTGTTCTCGACTCCAAGGAGTTCAAGGCGCTGCCGCATCGCGACACGATCGCCTCGATCGCGACGCTCGGCACGGCATTGCCCTCGACCGTCCAGCGTCAGTTCGCGATCCAGGACATCATCGGCCAGGAAATGAGCGCCGCGATTACCGGTCAGAAGGACGTCGATGCCGCGCTTACCGACATGGAGTCGCGCATCAACGAGTTGCTCGCCAACATCTAAGGCTCACTCTCTCCCGAGCCGAAGAGCAGATGCCCGCCGCAGGTCTCGCGGCGGGCATTTTCGTTTTTGTTTACTTGCCAAGGCCGATCTTGCCGTCCTCGTAGATCCGGACCTTAACGTCCTCGTAGGAATGAAGTGTTGGATGCGAGGTCTCAATATCGTGGTGCTGCGTCGCCGTAATGACCAGAACATCGGAGCCGGCGGCTTCGCCCGCGAGGATACCCGCCTGCACGTCTTCGAACACCAGGCATTCGCTCGGGCTGAAGCCCAGACGCTCGGCGCCCAGGATGTAGCATTGCGGATTGGGTTTGCCGATCTCGACATCCTCGGCGGTCACGATGAACTTCGGGATCGGCAGGCCGGCTGCTTCCAGGCGCTTGTGGGCCAGCCGAAGCGGCGACGAGGTGACGATCGCCCAGCGGTCGGTCGGCAGCGCGGCGAGGAACGCTGCAGCGCCCGGCAGCGCGAAAACGCCTTCGACATCGTTGATCTCGGCTTCGGTGATGGCGGCGGCTTCCGCGACCGGATCAACACCCGGCAGGTTCAGCTTGGCGATCGTATCGACGCCACGCGCGCCGTGCATGGTCGGAAGGAATGCCTCGACATCAAGCCCCTGCCGCGCGGCCCATGCGCCCCAGACGCGCTCGGCGGCGAGAAGAGAGCTCAGGATCGTGCCGTCCATGTCGAAAAGGAAGGCGGAGTAGGGGCGGTCGAAGCAGGAAGGCGTGGTATCCGACAATGGACGAGCTTTCTCATCTGTGACGGACAAACGTGCTTGCCCATCTTCGTTTTCTCGCCAGCGGGGATACCCGATCCGCCCTGACATTGAAACCGTGCAGAAAGAGAAAACCCGAGCTCCAAGCGCGGATCAGTGTAGATCCAGGCTGAGTTGCTGCCCCTTGATCTTGGGGAGCGGCAGGCCGATTTCGATCTTGCCGAAAACGCGGCGTCGTCGTTCGGCATCGCGCTCTCGCTCCGCCCGCGACGCGGCCACGACCGCCAATGCGTTTGCTATGACTTCCTCAGTTCTTGTCATACGCTTACCTCGCTATTTGTTCTTGTTATGTTCTATTTTTGGAAGAGCGTCAATAGCGGTCAGCTTGAGCACGCTTTGCGAGGGATTGGCTGCGGAGACACGCCATGCGCATCACCGGGATTTACAGGGCTTATTGTTTGCCTTCGGGATGCGTCGCATCCTTCAGATCCGCGAGGCCACGGTATCCATCCTTGCTGCCGACGGATGCGGCTGCATTGAAGATGCGCTCGGCGTCGCCGTACATCTGCAGGTTCATGTAGCTGTAGCCCCTGAGAACCATCAGATCGATGCGTTCCTGCTGCAGTTGCGCGCGCTGGTCGAGATAGACAAGCGCCTCGCGATAGCGTTTCGCCGTGAAGGCGGCGAGCGCTCGATCGGCGAGGATGGAGACCTGTAGTTCCGCTGCCCGCTGGCGCGTCTGCGGCGCCTTGGTCGCCGCGACGGCGGCATTGTTGGAGAGGCCCGCACGCAGATAGGCGAGGCTCTGGCCATAGGCCGCGTCCTCGCGGACCTTGCGGGTCGGGCTTGCGAGTGCCGCCTCGAAGGCCTCGACGGCTTCCATCGGGCGGTTCAGGTCCATCAGGCACCAGCCGCGGGTCAGCGCGTTTTGGGGATCGAGCAGGCGGGCGTCGATCGTCGTCGAGCATCCGCGGGTCTGGCGGGCGCCGCGCTGGGCATTGGCGGGTCGCGACGCCTGCTGAATTGGCTCTGCCTGCCGCGGCGCGGGGCGCTGGGCCGGAGCGACTGCAGCCACGACGGGAGCGGGCTCGGTGATCACTTGCGGTTGGTAGGTCTGCGCCTGCGGCGCCTGGGCCTGTTGCGGTTGGACTTGCTGAAGCTGCGGAGCCTGGCCAGGTCCGGGAAGCGGCGCGCGCACTTGCGGCGTCAGGGCCGAGGTCTCGCCGAGTTGCGCGATGCGCGCCGAGCGTCCCGCCCACAGGCGCTGCACTTCCGCGACGCCTCGGTGGTCGTTCAGTTGCTCGCGCGTGATCACCAGGCCGTAGGCCGACGGTTCGTCATCCGGCTTCCAGCGCAGCGCCGTTTCAAACCAGCGCGCAGCCGTCTGCGGCTGATTGAGCGAGCGTGCGTACCAGCCGAATTGCTGCGCTGTCGGCACGTATTTCTGCGAGATGATCTCCGTCGCGATGCGGCTCAGCACCTCCTCGGGAATATTTGCCGGCGGCTGCAGTGCCATGAGGTTAGCGGTGGCGGCGAGATAGGTCGCGGTGGCATCCTTGGAATCGCCGCGCCACTTGTACATGACGTCTTCGGCTTCCTGTTCCTTCTTCTCCGCGATCAGCGCCAATGCCAGGCCCTGCGAAGCGCTGGCGGAATCTTCCTTTGCGCGCGCGGCACGGAACCACTTTTCCGCGTCGGTGTAATTCTCGCGGCGCAGGTGGTACCAGCCGAGCAGTAGATTGTCGGAGGCGAGCCCTTGTGTCTCCGCCAGTCGCTGCACCAGCGTCAGGTAGTCGGGCGATACGGCGAGGTCGGGATTGGCATTGCCGGCAGCGACGAAATTGCGCGCGAGATCGTTGCGAATGCTGTCGAATTCACGACCGCCGTTTCCATCCGGACGCTCAAGCCCGAGGAGAACCTGCATCGGCGCATATGGCAACAGGCCGGACGCCTTTTGCATGGTCGCCAGACGCTCCTGCGGATTGGTGCAGGCCTTCAGAATGTAGGTATAGGCGTCTTGCGCCCGCTGCGTACGGTCGGTGCGGGCGAAGGCTTCCGCCACACGCCACAGCACGTCGATATCGGCGCAGGTGAGCAGGCTTGGCGTCGCCGCGCCAATCTGCACGACGGTCGCATATTGTTTCAGATCCGAGGCATTGACCAGGCGTGCACGCGCTTCCGCGACGTCCAGGCGGTCAAGCAGGTCGGCCGGCGGTTGCCAGCCGGCTTCGGCGGCCTGCCGGTCGGCGATCGACTTGCGAAGTTCGGCGTAGCGGCCCTCGGAATAGAGCTGCCACATCGCCTCGAGCTGCTTGTCGCCACTCTGGGGAACGGCGAGCGGATCCGCCGGGGGCACCCAGTTCGGATAGAGCGCCTGAAGGCGCGATATCTCGGCCTGCAGCCTCGCCTTGTCGCCGCGGCTCGCGAAATAGCGAAGCGCGCTTTCGTCGACCTTTGGCGCTGCAGGTTGGGCGTTCGCAGGCGCGGAGGCCGGTTTCTGCGCTGCCGGTTGTTGTGACTGCGGCTGCGGCTGCGGTTGTACTTGGGCGACGGCGTCTGGCTGCGGGGCGGCGGGTTCGCCTTGCGGCTGCGCGTTAATCGGGGCTTGCGCGCCTGCCGTTGCCTGTATCTGCTCGGCGATCGACTGCATGTCCGCCGGCTGCTTGGACGCGCCGTCAGGCCCGCTGATCCGCCCCATCAGCATCAGTTGAGGCGCCGCCGCGGGCTGGTTGAGGCCGAGCATATCCTGAATGGCGGCGCGATCCTTCAGAGCGGTGACAAGACCTGCCACCACCACTGCGACCGACACTGCGACAAGCGAGGATTTCAAAGGCACTCTGGATGTTTCTCCGCGACGAAGGCCAACCCCAGGAGTTGAAGGGTCGATGGATAGTAGAGCGATGGCGCGAACTGCCGGGACGACGCGGGCAGCTTCGTTCCTTGTGCTACACAGGCCACAACATCGTTAACAATTCGATAACCAGCGTCATCAAGTGATTGTTTCGGCTGGCCGTCTTTCAGGTTGATCGTTGCTGGAACACCATTGCCGGCGGTCATGCCCGACGATAATCGTAAGAGCAGTTCCTTGTCCGAAACTCCCGCCCGGGCGAGGTAAAGCGGGATACGGATGGCGTTGTAGCCGAACTCCGCATCGAAACCCTCGGCCGGTTGCGGCTGACGGTGAAGGCTAACCCAATCTGCCGGCAGCTTGCGCGGTCCGAACTGCATGGTGCGGAGCAATGCCAATCCGTCCTCGGTCAGCGCACCCCACGCGTCGGAAGGGGCGAGCAGCGCCATGACGGGAATGGCCTCGTAGATCCAGTAGGAGGGGTTGATGACCGGGCCATCCTTGCGGCCGGGAGCGTTGAAGCCCTCGACACCGGGGAGAAGGATCGTGCGCCCGCCCGATTTGACGACGGCGTTGGCCAGAAGCGCGTTTGCGATCTTGGCGGCGGCTTCGAGGTAATCGTTGTTCTTCCAGGCAGAGCCTGCCAGCGCCAGCGCATAGGCGATCAGCATGTCGCCATCGGATGCATTGTTGGCGTCGGTGACATGCGGCTTGGCCGATGGATCCCATTTCCAGACGGCAAGTCCGTCGTCGCGCAGCAGCAGCTCGGTGCGGGTAAAGTACCAGATCTGCTCGAAATCGGCCTGGTCGTTGGCCAGATAGGCGAGCCACATGCCGTAGCCCTGGCCCTCGCTATGGCTGATATTGCCGTTGGCATTGTCGATGATGCGACCGGTGGGGTCGAGGAACTTTGCCTTATAGGCGCTCCAGGACGCGGCATCGATCTTCGCTGTCTGCGCGAAAGCGGGCTGCTGCAAGCCGACCAGCGATGCGAGCACCACCGCCACCACTATGGTCAGCCACCCCCTCATTGGCGGCGGCCCAGTCTTCCGAGCATGCCGGCCGTGGCGACGCCAATCAACAGCGACAACACGACGAGCAGCACCGCGTAGGACAGCACGTTTGTCGAGAGCCAGTTCGCCGCGATCAGGCGATAGTTGGCGAAGGTCCAGCTCTCCGTCGCGATGAAATCGAATCGGCTGACCGGGACGGTATCGATCTTGCCGGTCGCGGCGGAATAGGTCGTCACGTGGCCCTCGATCTCGGGCCAGTTCAGCTGTGACGTCATGGCATCAGCGCCTTCCCTGAGATCTTTGGCGGATGGCGCGGTCACGATCGTCCAGGTCCCGTTACCGGCCGTATTCGCGCCTTGCGCGATCAGGAAGCTGTTCGTGTTGGAGGGCGTAAACACCTGCTCGGCGCCGGGTATGAACTGCAGCGTGCTCAGCGAAATATCGAAGTTGCGACGCAGCCATTCCTGGAAGGAGGTGATCTGGCCCTGCCACACGCCGCCGCTCACCTTGGAACGCCATTCGTCGAACATCACGTTGGTCTCACTGGGCGTCGTCTGCGTCGCGGCGAGCGGCCGCCATGTTGCCTGGCTGGTCGTCGCGATGTTGAGCTGCGAAAGCACCGCCTGCGGCATCTGCGAGATGGAGCCGACGAACATGGCGTCGCGGTCGCCAATCGCACCCGGCGAGGCGGCGGGTTCGACGTCGATCGGCCGGCCGGCCATCAAGGCCATCTGGCCGAGCACGGTTGCCGTGGCGGAGAGCGTGTCGGGGTCTACGCGGTCGATGAAGAGCGGTGTCGGAGAGGCGGCACGGCTGTAGGGGTAACCCGTTCCGGCGAGTGCTGCCAGATTGGGGCGTTGGCCGACCCGTGCGAAGTCGGGCATGTGAAACTCGCTGGTGTCGAACAGCGCGAAACGCGGTCCCGCGCCGGCCGCCGTTCCCGGCACGCACACATTGTCCTCATCCGTCTGCAGGATTGTTTCGATCGATACCGAGTTCAGACCGGGCTTGAAGTGTCGCATCGTCACGCGGATCGGCAGGTGGCGATAGATGCCGCCGCCTTTCGTGGTGATTGGTAGCGTCGAGGCGATGTTGCCGTTGACGTAGACATCGATATGGCTGCCCGGCAGTACGCTCTGTGTATAGGCGGCATCGAGCAGGACCGTCGCCTCGCCATAGGCGTTGGCGTAAAAATCGGCCGGGACAGCGATGTTGAAGGTCGTGCGGAAGCGCCGTCCGGAGAACTCGGTCGATTTGACACCCAATTGCGAGAAGGCGATCGTTCTGTCAGCAAAGATCAGCGGCGCATCGGGGGCGGTCCAGCGCTGCGTGGCCAGCGCGTCCCGACGCACCGTGACGGCGCGGTCGGTGGTGGAGACGATGGTCTCGATGGCTGTTGCTATCGCCGGCCAGGATGGTCCCGTAATCAAAAGAACAGTCTGGCCGGAGCGCGGATCGGTTGCGAAGGTTGCAAGCGGCGCCGTCTGCGCGGCGACCGGCACGGCAAACAGTGGCTGCAACTCGCTGGGCGTGCCAACCACGACCGTCATCCGGCCTGGAGACGAAGCGGGCAGGGAGCCGCTTGTAAACGACATGGTCTGGTTCGGCATGCCGCTCAGGATCGAGAGACCTTGCACCAGCCTCAGGAGCGGCTTCGTGGTTCCCGGCTGCTCAAGCGCGGGAACGACAAAATTGAACGCGGTCTGGCCGGCGCCGTCGACGCCGATCGCGCGGATCGCGTCGGTGCTGGAAAACTTCGCAGCCTCTTCGCCGACGAAGGTCAGATAGGTCTGCGAGGGGTCGATATCCGACCAGAGCTCGTACGTCGATTGCACGGTACAATCGGTGCGGTGGCGTTGCTTTGCTTCGATCGTGAGCAGGTTAGCCCCCGGTTGCAGCAGGCGCGGCGGGATGCTGAGGGAGACGGTGGACGCCCCATCCGACGAGCCGACGGGCTGCTCTCCGATGACCCTGTTGTTGATCAGGATCGTGAATTGCGAGCTCTCCGGCGCGACGACGATGGCGTTCTGGTAGGTGAAGTTGAAGGTCGCCTGTGCCGCTGCCTGCTCTGGCGTCAGGTAGACAGACCACGACTTGCGATCATATTCGCCGTCCAGCCCAAGCTTTGCGAAGGGCACGACGTAGCGGCGCGATGTGCCGGGAGGCAGCGGGGCGGGAGCCGTTGCGGCCGCCGATTTCTGCGGTGGTTGTGCTGGTGGCGTTGCGGCCTGCGCCGCGGGTGTCGGCGGCGATGCTGGCCCTGGCTGCATGGCGGGTGCATCCGCCTGCGCTGGCGGAGATGCCGGCTGTTGCGCGGTCGGTGTCGCGGGAGTGACGGCGAAAGGCTGCAGAGGCGTCACGGCTGCCGGCGGGGCAGCGGGTGCGGGTGTCGCGGGCGGCTGTGTTGCGACCGCCGGCGCCGGCGTTGTTGTTGGAGCGGGGGCAGGGGGTGTCGCCGGAAGCGTCAAGCGCGGCACGGCGGGAATCGCCTCCGGCGGACGTTCGCCCGACATGTCGAAGGGCGACGTCTGCGCGTAGGCGAGAGCCGTGGCGGCAAGCAGGAAGCCGAGGGATGTGGCGATCTTGCGCATCAGCCATTCACCTTCGAGACTTGCCGCTGCTCCTCACGCTCCGGCCGCATGCTGCGGAAGAAATAGACGAGACCTCGGCTCGTTTGGTAAAAAGCAAGGCCTACGAACCAGATCGTTCCGCGGATCAGACCCGGATTACGCCGACGGCCCTCCTGGAATTGCGTCCACTGTGCCGAGTTCGCAAACATCAGGTCGGCGATCAGCCGGTGATCCAGCGCGCTCTTCGGGACATACTGGCAGCCCACCGCAAGCAGCCCGTCCGTCGGTTGGATATTGCGCACCACGAGCGGCAGCGTTTCGAGATCAGCACCGCTGAACGGACGGAAACGAACTTCGCCTTCGACGCCGACCAGCGACTGTTCCAGCTGCTTGTCGAACACGTGCAGGCGAGCGCCATGCACCGACACGTCCTCGATGGACGCCGTGTACCACTTGCTATTGATGCCGAACTCCGCCCGGCGGTTGACGCGCACGCGGCGAGAGGACGCGCGTTCGCCGCGTTCAGACACGACGCCCAGCGCGCAGCCGGCCATGATCAGGTTGATCAGGTTCCAGCCGCCGACAACGAGCGTGACGTCGGCCTTATAAGGCTCGGTATAAATGCGGTAGATGGTGACGATCAACGCGATGATCTGCACCGCGAAGATGACGAAGAAGGGACGGCTGATTTCCGACAGGCGGCTGACGGCGATCGACTCGTCCTTGGCGGTCACCTTGAAGGTCGGCTTCCTCGGGTTCAGCATGACGGAGATTACCGCCGGCAGCAGATGCACCGTTTGCACATACTCGTAGAGCTCGGAAATCCATGGCCAACGGAACGAACCATAGAGGTAGTTCTGCATGATGAGGTTCACGAGCATGTAGGCGAGCGTATAGGCCAGGAACTCGCCGCCGGAGGCGGTGAAGATCTCAAGGTCGAAGAACAGGTAGCAGAGTGGCGCGAACAGGAAGACCGTGCGCGGGAAGGGGAAGAGCCAGAAGAGTGTCGACGACATGTAGCAGAAGCGCTGCGGGATCGTCAGCCCGCGCTTGAGCAGCGGAAAGCGGAACCTGAGGATCTGCATCATGCCCTGCGCCCAGCGGCTGCGCTGGCCGATGAAGCTCGCGAACGTCGCCGGCTGCAGGCCGGCAATCAGCGGCTTGTCCACATAGATGCTGTTCCAGCCGCTTCCGTGAAGTGCCAGCGCCGTCTCGCAGTCCTCGGTGATACTGATGCCGCTGAAACCGTTCTGCGATTCCAGCGCCTTGCGGCTCAGAACCGCCGCGGAGCCGCAGAAGAAGGCCGCGTTCCACTTGTCGAGGCCGCGCTGGATGATGCCGTAGAACATCTCGTTCTCGCTCGGCATGTTGTCGAAGGTGCGCAGATTGCGCTCCAGCGGATCGGGATTGATGAAGAAGTGCGGCGTCTGTACCAGGAAAAGCTTCGGATCGTCGTCGAAATAGCCGACGGTTTCGAGCAGGAAGTCGCGCGCAGGCGCGTGGTCGGCGTCGAAGACCGCGATCAGCTCGCCGGTCGAATGCTGCATGCCGTTGTTCAGATTGCCGGCCTTGGCATGCTCGTTGCGCTCGCGCGTCAGATAACGGACGCCGATTTCCTCGCAGAGTTGCTTGAGCTCGTTGTGGCGCGCGACGGCTGCCTGCGCCTCCAGCAGCTTATTCGAATTGCGCTTCTGCACCGTCCCGCCATCGTCGAGCAGCCAAACGGTCAGCTTGTCCGCCGGATAGTCCATCGCCTTGGCGGCCGAGAGCGTGTTGGCGAGAAGGTGGGAATCTTCGTTATAGGTGGGCACGAAGACATCGACATGCGGAAAACGCTGGAGCTTTCCCACGCGCGAAGGACGTGGCGGCAAGGGGGTGGCGACGATGAAGAGGCTGAGCGCCAGCATGGCGACGCTATACATTTCGGCGAGATAGAGCAGCAGGCCGGGAATGAAGTTTTCCGGCTGGTTGACCGGGGGCAAGGTGTTGGTCGTTCGCCAATAGACATAGCGCATGACGATCGCCGTACCAAAGGCGAGCGCGATCAGGCGCCACGTGCCTTCACCCTTGAGCCCCTTGATGATCGCCATGACGGCGACCACGGTGATGCTAGCGATCAACTGCGCCTGCAAATTCACCGGCAGGGTCACCAGCGCGACCACACAGATCGCAACCACTGCCCAGATCAAGATGCTGCGGGCCTTATGCATCGGCGTTCCTTCAAAGGCATTGCGCCGGGCATCGTCTCCGATGCCGGCTTAGCTGATCGTCATCTCTGGCAGGCGGCATTTGCCACCGTGTTGCCAATGCATTCCGGCGACGGCACGTTCACGCCACTCGCTGTCATCGTCTGTTGCGGGGCTTGCTGGCGCGCCGAAGTGTGAGGCAGATCGGCAGCGTCCATCGGCGCCTGTGGCACGTTTTCGGAAAGGTCAGGTCCCGGCACGCGTGGGCCGATGGCTGGCGGCAAGGCAGGCGCCACAGGCGCGCTGGCGGCCGGTCGAACGGCTGCGCGGCGCACCGGCGCGGGCCGTGAGTAGGTCTGCGTCGGGGCCGGTTCGTAGCCGATCGGCATCGGCGTCGAGCGATAGCCGCCCTCGTCGGGATAGATCGGATTTCCGGGACGCCCAACGGTCGGGTCGCCGCCTTGCATCGTGCCGTAGGGGTTCCAGATTTCGCCGTTGAAGGTGCCGATAACGGTGTATCCGTACATCACGCCCAGCAATTGGCGCTCGGTTGCGCGCGCATCACATAGGCGCAGGCGAACCTGGATCATACCGAAATTGCGGGCCTGGGTCTGGTCCGAACGGCTGGAACGGATTTGCTGCCATCCGTAAACGCAGATATCGCCGCTACGGCTGGTGCCAGAGGCATAGCCGAAGGGGCCGTAGCTGTTCTGCAGGAACGTCGCGGAGCGGGCCATCCGCACACCGGGGATGGCAGTCGCCATCTCGCGCGCAATAGCGCTCTCATTGACCATCTTGTAGGTGGAGTTCCCGGCGCCGGGATTTTCGCCGCGCCCGCCGAGAAACTGCACTTTCAGGAAGTTCTGGCCGGAAACCGAGGACGATGTGAACAGCGAAATGGATTGGTCGACGCCATTGCCGCGTTTCTGCTCGACGACGCTTACGATCGACGGTCCGCCGGGCGGCGGTAGGACAAGCGCCTTCTCGCTCGCGATTGTCTCAGCGGCGCTCGGTTGTCTGATATTTCCAGTCGATGTGCAGCCGGCCGCAAGGCCAGCCAACCCAGCAAGGGCAATCAATCTTAGCAAACCCATGTTTCCGATCGCCGCAATCGTATTTCCCCGTATCCGGCGCAATTTTGGCGCCCGGTCTTCGAATCAACGACCTGACGGCCGTTAATCATTCTAAACGACGGATATGGTTAACCAATCGTTAAATTAGGAGTTATCGGGGTGGAGCCGATTGAGTTCGCGAACACAAAAAGTTGCTTGCGTCGATACGTCGCCATCCGGGCGACGATGCTTTGGCATCCGGCGTGTTCGCACAAGGAGATTAGATGCGCCTAATAATGAAGGTAAAAAAATACTTTAGAGCGCATTGATGATGCCGAAAACTCATCCTGAGCAGACCGAAAGCGCGCAGGCAAATTCGCTGTTGCGGTCAGTCGGCGGTCATTCATGAACGTGCTTCATGGCCTTATGCGGATTTCGGCATCTTAACATGTTCGGACCTAGCTGTTACGTAAATGCCAGGACGGGGCTCAGGCTCCGGTCGGGTGTTAAATACGGGATATAAAACAAGAAACCGGGAACAGTGGCGAAATATCCAGCTGTTTCCGCATCGACGTGCGCAGGTTCTTCGAGACAGGCGAGCGGCAAGCGGACATCGCTTTGGCCGCTTGCGGGTGGAGTCTCTAAGGCCAATTTTCACAATGGAATACAGTCTGGCGGAGGGCCAGGGGAGGAGGAAACGAAGGCTGCTCGGTTAAATCGAGCCGAAGTAAAGGCGAATATAGTGCAAAACAAAAATCAGCGGCATTTTTCCACCGTTCGCAGCGGCGTGCTCGTGGCGGCTGTTTCGATATTCATGTCCTCCACGGCAATGGCCCAGCAGGCCGCAGCCCCACCACCCCCATCCGTCACGACCGTCAATGTTTCCGCGAGCTCGGTCCCGCTCAGCTATGAATACGCCGCTCGTGTCTCGGCGTTTCGCCAGACGGAAGTGCGCGCCCGCGTTAGCGGCATCCTGTTGAAGCGCAATTTCGTTGAAGGCGCCCAGGTCAAGGCCGGCGATGTTCTGTTTCTCCTCGATCCAGCACCCTATGAAGCCGCGCTGATGCAGGCGCAGGCCGGGCTCAAGCAGGCACAGGCACAGCTCAGCCAGGGTATCCGCGAAGAAAAGCGCAACATCAGCCTCTTCGACCAGAAGGTCGGCAGTCAGAAAAGCCGCGACGATGCGATCTCGGCGCGCGAACTTGCCGAAGCAGCCGTCGCTTCCGCCGAAGCGCAGGTCAGGACCGCCGAGCTCAATCTCGGCTACACCAAGGTAACCGCTCCGATCAGCGGCATCACCAGCCTTGAGCAGATGTCCGAAGGCAGCCTTATCAGCACGGATTCGAGCCTGCTGACCAATATCACTCAGCTGGACCCCGTGTACGTCAACTTCTCATTCTCGGATTCCGAGGCGCGCGAAGTCCGCCATCTCATTGATTTGATGAAGGCGAAGGGCCAGGAGCAGAAGCTGCGCGTAAAACTGACCTTCGGCGATGGCTCGACCTACGACCACGAAGGCGTCGTCGACTTCACCTCGGCGACTGTCGACGTCAATACTGGTACCATCCAGGCCCGTGCGATAATCGACAATCCGGATCGGCAGCTCATCCCCGGCCAGTTCGTGCGCGCGACGGTCAGCGGCGTGACCGCAGATGATGCGATCGTCATTCCTGAGGTGGCGCTGTTGCAGGGGCCGCAGGGTCAGTTCGTCTACACCGTCGGCAAGGACGGCAAGGCGAAGGTCAATGCGGTCACGCTCGGCCAGAAGGTCGGCAGCAACTGGATCGTCAACTCGGGCCTTCAGGCTGGTGAGCAGCTGATCACCGAAGGCGTCATCAAGGTGCGCCCAGGCTCGGCCGTCAACGCAACGGCTGAAGCGGCCGCGGTGAATACCGGCAAGGATACGAAAGAGACGGCTTCAAACTGATGGGTAACAGGTTCTTTATCGACCGTCCGGTTTTCGCGGCGGTCATTTCCATTGTCATCGTCCTGGCGGGCCTTTTGGCTCTGCGGGCGCTGCCGATCGCACAGTATCCCGAGCTTGTGCCGCCGCAGGTCGTCGTCACCGCGAACTATCCCGGCGCCAGCGCCGAGACGGTCGCACAGACCGTTGCCGCTCCGCTGGAGCAGCAGATCAATGGCGTTGAGAACATGCTCTACATGCAATCGACGAACTCCAACAGCGGCACCATGCAAATCACGGTGACGTTCGCGCTTGGCACGGATCCCGACCAGGCCGCGATCAACGTCAACAACCGTGTTCAGCGTGCGACCTCGACCCTGCCGCAGGAAGTGACCCGCCAGGGCGTCGTTGTCGCGAAGCGCTCGAACTCCATTCTGGCGTTCGTGGCGATGTTCTCCAACAATACGCAGTATGACCGCGCCTATGTCGGCAACTATGCGCTCCTGAACGTCATCGACGACCTGAAGCGTCTTCCCGGCATCGGCGACGTCAACGTGCTGGGTGATATCGACTACTCCATGCGCGTCTGGCTGCGACCCGACAAGATGGCACAGTACGGCCTGACGCCGAGCGACGTGTCGACCGCCATCCAGGAGCAGAACTCGCAGTTCGCGGCCGGCCGTTTCGGCGATCAGCCGAGCGCAACCGGGCAGCCCTTCACCTACAGCGTTTCGACGCAGGGCCGTCTGACGGATCCCGAAGCCTTCGGAAACATCATCCTGCGCTCGACCAGCAACGCGGCGACGCTGCGGCTGAAGGATGTCGCGCGCATCGAGCTTGGCACCAAGAGCTATGCTGTGCAGAGCAGCTTGAATGGTACGCCGGCCGTTCCGATCGCGATCTATCTGCAGCCGGGCGCCAACGCGTTGAACACGATGGAAGCGCTTTCGACGCGCTTGGCTGAACTGAAGAAGTCGTTCCCTGATGGTATCGACTATCGTATCCCCTACGATACGACGAAGTTCATCCAGGTCTCGATCGAGGAAGTCATTCATACCTTCTTCGAAGCGATCGCGCTTGTCGTCATCGTGGTGTTCCTGTTTCTGCAGAACTGGCGGGCAACGCTCATCCCTGTGATCGCGGTTCCGATCTCGATCATCGGCACTTTCGCCGGCATGTATCTGCTTGGCTTCTCTATCAACCTCTTGACGCTCTTCGGACTGGTGCTCGCGATCGGTATCGTCGTCGATGACGCGATCGTGGTTCTTGAGAACGTCGAGCGCTTGATGACGGTGGACAAGCTGCCGCCCAAGGATGCGGCGATCAAGGCCATGGGCGAAGTCACGGGGCCGGTTGTCGCAATCGTGCTCGTGCTGTGCTCGGTCTTCATCCCGGTCTCCTTCATGGGCGGGCTTGCGGGCCAGATGTACAAGCAGTTCGCCGTCACGATCGCCATCTCGGTGATCCTGTCGGGTATCGTGGCCTTGACGTTGACGCCGGCGCTCTGCGGGCTGATCCTGAAGCCGGGTCATCATGAACCGGCGCTGCCGTTCCGCGTGTTCAACCGCGCCTTTGACCGTCTGACGTCGGGCTATACGGCCGGCGTTCGCTTCTTCGTCAAGCGTTTCGCCATCGGTCTCGTCCTCGTTGGCGCCCTGCTTGGCGCGACTGGCTATCTCTTCTACACCATCCCGGGATCGCTCGTTCCCAACGAAGACCAGGGTTGGGTGCTGCAGGTTGCCGTACTTCCGCCGGCAGCAGCGCTTCCGCGCACCGAAGCGGTCATGAACCAAGTGGTCGAAAACACCTCGAAGCTTGAAGGCGTTCACGACGTCTTCGCGGTCTCCGGCTACGATATTCTCGCCGGCGGCATCAAGAGCAGTGCCGGTGTGTCCTTCATCATTCTTGATGACTGGAAGGAGCGCACCACCGCGGCGCTGGACGCCCGCAACATGGCGGGGCCGATCATCGGCGCCAACAGCGGGATCAAGGACGGGATGGTTCTCGCCTTCAATCCGCCGCCGATCCAGGGCCTGAGCACCACGGGCGGTTTCGAAGCCTATGTTCAGGACCGTGGCGGCAACGGCATCGCGAACCTTGCCGAACAGGCGAATGCTCTCGTGGCCGCGGCTTCGAAGCGCCCTGAGCTGACAGCCGTGCGCACCACCTTCGATGCCAGCGTTCCGCAATATCACGCGGATCTCGATCGCGAGAAGGCAAAGGCGCTCGACGTGCCGATCAACACCGTGTTCGATGCCATGCAGGCCACGTTCGGTAGCCTCTATGTCAACGACTTCACGCTCTATGGCCGCAACTACCAGGTCAATCTGCAGTCGGAATCGGCTTTCCGCCAATCGCCTGACGATCTTCGCCAGGTCTTCGTCCGCTCGAACAACGGCAGCATGATCCCGCTGGATGCGCTGGTGAAGGTCACCCGCATCATCGGCCCCGACCAGGTCGAACGCTTCAACGCGTTCAACTCGGCCAAGGTCACCGGCAACCCGGCTCCTGGCTATACGTCGGGCGACGCGATCCGCGCGTTGCAGGAGGTCGCCAACGAGACCTTGCCGGCAAGCTACCAGATCGCCTGGACAGGTTCGGCCTACCAGGAACTGGCAACGGGTGGCGCGGGAACGCAGGCGATGCTCTTCGGCATCATCATGGTGTTCCTGATCCTGGCCGCTCAGTACGAGAAGTGGACGCTACCGTTGGCGGTCATTACCGCCATCCCGTTCGCGCTGTTCGGTGCGTTGCTCGCAACGATGCTGCGCGGGCTGACCAACGACGTCTACTTCCAGATCGGCATGGTCACGCTGATCGGCCTGGCCGCCAAGAACGCCATCCTCATCGTCGAGTTTGCCGTTCTGAAGCGCCAGGAGGGACTGACGGCCGCCGAGGCTGCGATCGAAGCAGCCCGCCTGCGTTTCCGTCCGATCGTCATGACGTCGCTGGCATTCATTCTGGGTGTCGTGCCGTTGGCGATCAGCACGGGTGCGGGCTCGGCCAGCCGTCACGCCATCGGAACCGGCGTAATCGGGGGCATGCTCGCGGCGACGTTCATCGCGACCTTCTTCATCCCGATGTTCTACCGCCTGATCGCCTGGAAGGCGCCGAAGCAGGCCGATAGCCCGCAAGCGGCTCCCGGCAACAACCCGGCGATCGTTCCCGGCGAGTAACAACGGTCTTTCGAACAACGGGCCGGCGCGGACATGATGTCCACGCCGGCCCGAACTTTTTCTAGGCCAGAACCATTTCTGGGGCGGAGCGAACGTGCGATGGCGGTGTGCGGATCTTTTTAACGCCGCAGCGCTAATATGCGCCCGCACACATGTTCTCTAACCCCCAGGGACCTTACATGAAGACGATTATCGTCGGGGCGCTTCTCGCCGCCCTCATACCCGGCATCAGCCAGGCCAAGACGCTTGCATTCCCGAGCGACGCCCCCATCGCTCAGATCGCCATTCCAGATAGCTGGGAGCCCGAGGAAACGGAAACCGGGATCCAGGCGACGTCCGATGACTCGGCTATTTACCTCTCGATCGACGTCGCCGACGAAAAGAGCACCGACAAGGTCATCGACGATGCCATTGCCTTTCTTCAAAAGAACGGCGTGAAGGTCGACGGCTCGACGCAGAAGAAGTCCGATGAGCCGATCAACGGCATGGACATGACCAACTTCGACTGGACCGGCACCGACAATGACGGCGCAGTCAATATCGGCCTCTCGCTGCTCTCGCCCAAACCAGGCAAGCTCCTCGTTATCACCTATTGGGGATCGCAGGGAACGCAGGAGGCGCATGGGCCTGAACTCCAGGCAATCATCAGCTCCCTAAAACCGGCAGCCGAGTAACATCGCGCAGGCACGGCTCTGCCGTGCCTGCCTTTTCCCCCCCGAGGTCACCGTGCGCTTCTTCAAATCATGTCTTATTCTGTCGCTCGCTGCGCTGTCGGCCGCGAGCCCGTCATGGGCCGACTCGTACAAGGCCGTCAGCAACACCGCCATGTCCGTTACCGGCGATATCTCGATGGACGACTTCAGCATCACCTTTGAAACGGGTGATGAGCTTTCGTTTTCCAATCTGGTTGCCGATCACTTCATGGTCGACGGCGAGCGAGTAGCAGCGTCCGTCTATCGCGTGGCCGATCCTTCGGACCCCGAACTGCTGAACGGCAATCGTCTCTGCGGCTCCGGTCCGGTCACCTATGTCGCAAATTGGTCCGCTGGCGATAGCTTGTCCGCGATCGCGGTGTTCACCGGTCGTCATGCGCCGAAGAGCTCCGACGAAATGTGCGCGTCCTATACGTTCGAGGAAGGCGTCGAGGAGTAGGCGCGCTCGCACTGCCTACAGCGGAATCGGTGCGGCGGGCACCACGTCATACGGTACCCTGGCTTCATCGGCGGCGGCGATAAAGGCGAGGCGCGCGTCTTCCGGCGATGCCTTGCCGATCGCGACACCGTCGCACACTTCCAAGGCGGAAAAGTAGGCTTTGCCTTCGGCGACGGGCCAAGCGGTGAAAAGCAGTTTGAGCGCTTCACGGGTACTCGTGACGGTATAAACGGCGCCACTGCGCCGGCAGGCGATCAGAACAGGGATCATCCATGGTCTCGTGTCCAACGCTCTATACCCCTCGAAGCGCATTTGATTGGCGGTAGCCGTGCAAAGCTGCCACCGCGCCCTTAACATATAGTATGTTCTTTATGCATCAAGCGTGGGCGCCCCGGTACCGCGCATGGAAAAAAACCCGGTGCGAGGGGCTGCACCGGGCTTTTGGTTGGACTGCATTGGGCTTGCTGATCCAGCAACGCGGATTTCAATACGTTGCGGAGATAAAACCCGTCAGCCGCAAAAAGGTTCCCGAAGAATATCGGGCCGCGCCGAACGGGTTATTCCTCGGCGACGCCATTCATCAGCCCGTCGAATACTTCGAGCATTGCGTCGGCGATGGCCTGGCCGAGCGCGTTGCCGGCCTGACCGATCCCGGCGTCGTCCATGTCGCGCGCCGCAAGTGCAAGCGCCGTTCCCTGTTCGCTGACGATCAGCTTTGCGCGCTCGATCGCCCAGAGCGAAAAGTCGTTGCGGTTGTCAATCGTTACGGTGTCCGGTTCCATGGCCAATTCCTCTCATTCGCTTGCGCGCTTATTAGCCTCTTTGGCGGGAATATCGAAGCACAATCCTCGCTACGGCCACAACGCGCTCAGGTCATGAGTGGGCGGCTGGATCGACGCTTGCCGCGACCGCGGCAGGCGAGTGTGCCACATGATAACAGTCGAACCGTCAGTTTGGGTCGAGGTTTTTCATGCCGCGGCGCGTATGCCGCAGTTCAACGATCTGGCGCATCTGTGCCAGTCTAAGTTCCAGCGCTGTCCTGTCCATCGACGGGGGCAGCTTGCTGAGTTCATCCGCAAGGATATCAATCTCCTTGAGGAGGAACGGTAAATCGAAACCTTCATGTTCCATGTTTTCCGCCATGCCATTCATGCAAGCGATTCTTGCTTGCATCGATTTACATGCTTCGCTGTCACGGCTAGGCGAGTCTCGTCCAACGTTCTTAATATCCAATAAACTATAGCCGTTGGCGTCCCGAAATGACACCTGATAGCGCCAAGAGAGCACGAACGCGCGCGCTTTCCTACCCGGCACATGGTCCGGGTTGATAAACGTGTTCGAGCGGCCGAATGTCTCGATCGCTCGAATGCATTTCTAGAGCTTGTGGCGTGTCTTGTCTGATGCGGGCCGGTCAGGCAGCGTCCAGCGGCGTGTTCGTAAAGAAGCGCGAGAAGTCGGGCGCGGCCGTAAGCGCCTTGCCGTCGGCATCCTTAAGGATTTTCGACTGGAACAGATAGTCGCCGATCGCCTTCATCTTGGCCGAATCGATGCGACCGGTAATCCCATCCTCCGAACGGAAGTAATACCCCGCGATCAGCGCCTTCAACGAGGCCTCCACAAGCGCACGATTGGTCAGTGCGTCGCTATTGGCCGCGATCATGAGCTCGACCGCGTCGTCGGGGTGATCCACCGCGAAGTCGTAGCCTTTGCGGGTCGCCTGCAGAAAGGCACGGGCGAGTTCCGGCTTTTCGTTCAGAAATGCTTGGCTGGAGGCGAGCAGCGTGGTGTGCTCGTCCGGAACGCCATAATCGGCGTAGCGGAAGGCGCGTTGCTTCACACCCTCGAGTTCCGCCTGCACGCCTTCCCAGGTGTAGACCTCGAGCGTGAAGTCGACGCTGCCGTTGGCCAGCGCCTGATAGGCGGAGGTGCCGAGCGTCACGGTCTCGAATTCGCCCTTGCCGCCATCATGCCGGATGAGCGAACCGATCAGCGCGTTCTCCCAGGCGCTGCCGAAGCCGCCATAGGTCTTGCCGTCGAGATCCCTCGGGCTGCGAATGTCGTCGCGATCGGCATTGAAGACGAGACGGCCGGTCTCAGTCTGGACGATGGCGTAGGTCGCGACGAGATCAGCGCCAGCTGTCCGCTGGGTCATGAGGCCGATGGCGCCGTCAATGCCGAAATCAGCGACATGATTGGCGACGAGCGTGCCGGCCGAGGTGTCCGTATAGGGCAGGATTTCCACGTCGAGGCCCGCATCGCGGTAAAATCCCTTGTCGCGGGCCACGAAGAGGCCGATGTGGTTGGTATTGGGCGTCCAGTCCAGCGCGACCCTGACGGGGCGCTTTTCTTCGCTGCGGGCCGGCTTCGACAGAAGCGGCGACATTGGCAGCGTCAGAGCAAGACCTGCGGCTGAAGCCAGGGCTGCGCGGCGGGTCAGCATCGGTTTTTTCATCGTGGTTCCTCCAGGTTGGTCATTGTGGCGTCGTTCGGGGCATTGAAAAGCGTGTCGAGAATGTCAGCCTCGATTTCGGCCGCAAGCGCCCGCGCTGCGCCGTCCAAGATGCGCGGGCGTGGCAGATCGATGGTGATCTCGCGGATGATGCGGGCCGGGCGAGGTGAGAAGATATAGATGCGATCGGAGAGATAGACCGCTTCGCGCACATCGTGAGTGACGAGCATCGCGGTCCAGTCGTGCTGCGACCACATCTTCTCCAGCCAGCGCTGCATGCCGGCACGCGTCAAGGCGTCGAGCGCGCCGAAGGGTTCGTCGAGCAAGAGCATCGGCTTGTGCTGTACCACGGTGCGCAGCAGTGCCGCGCGCTGCCGCATGCCGCCGGACAATGCCGCCGGATAGTGCTGTTCGAAGCCGTCGAGGCCGAATTCGGAAAACAAAGGCAGCACCCGCCGGCGCGCCTCGGCGCGGCGTATGCCCTGGACCTCGAGGCCGAGCGTGGTGTTGTCGATTATGCGCCGCCACGGCATCAGCGCGTCGCGCTGCGGCATGAAGGCGAAGGGGCGGATCGTTCCGTCGAGTGTCTGGCCGTCGAAGCGCATGCTGCCGCCTTCAGGCCTACGCGCGCCGGTCAGCAGCTTGAAGAGTGTGGATTTGCCGGAGCCCGAAGGCCCGAGAATGGATACGAATTCGCCGGGTTTGACCGTCAGCGAGATGTCCGCCAAAACAGAGGTTTCGCCGTAGCGGCAGGTGATGTGCTCAAGTTCCAGGCGTGGCGCGGTCATCGGGCGCTCCCCTTTCCGCGTCTCGCCCATGGCATGGCCAGATGTTCGGCGATGACGGTGAGGCCGAACAGAGTGAGGGTCAGCACGGCGCTGACGAACACGGCGGCCAGCACCAGGTCGGGCCGGAAATTGTTCTTGGCGTTCAGCATGTAGATGCCGAGCCCTTTGGCAGCACCCGCATATTCCGCGAAGATCGCGCCGACGACGGCATAGGTGATGGATATACGCAGCCCGGCGAAGAAGAAGGGCAGGGCGGATGGCAGCCGGGCAAGCAGGAACTGCTTCCAGCGCGGCGCCCCCATCGAAGCCACGAGTTGCTGCAGTTCGTCTTCGGTCGATTGATAGCCCTGGCAAAGCGCCACTAGCATCGGGAAGAAGGTGACGAGTGCGACAAGCAGAATCTTCGGCGTCAGGCCGAAGCCGAACCACAGAACGATCAGTGGCGCGATGGCGACCAGCGGCAGCGTCTGGCTGATGATGAAGAGGGGAAACAGCGCCCGACGAAGCGGCTGGCAGAAGTCAATTAGCACCGACAGGATGAAGGCGGCCGCAAGCGAGCAGCCGAAACCGGCGAGCGTCGCCCGCAAAGTCGGCAGCGTGTTGTCGAACAGGGCCTGCCGGGACTGGAAGGTCTGCGCGAGCACGCGGGACGGCGAGGGCAAGGTCGTGGGCGAGATGCCGGACAGGCGGACATAGGCTTCCCAGGCCGCCACCAGAAGGCAGACGGCCGCGATCGCCGGCAGAGCCCGGCTTAGACCGGTACGGATATGATGGTGCAGGCCGGAAACGACCTGCCGCGAAGGCAGACGTGATGTCGACATGATAGAACCGTTTTGAACGCGAGCGTGGGGCGGCGCTTAGCGCTTGGACGGGCTGTTTGCCGAAACGGTAAGGTCGATCGTCACATGGCCCGCCGGAGGGCCGAAGCGCACCAGCGCCTCGTGCACGGTCGAAAACACCGCGCCGGTGTCGCCGCGCAGCTTCGTGCAGAAGTTCTTCGATTTCTCGAAGACGCCCGAATTCTTCAGGAAGTCGATGCAGCCGTAGATCTCGTCCATGTGGCCGTCGATCCCGAGCGTATAGAGCGAGAACTGCGCGGCCGTTTCCTGGCCGATGACAGGCGCGTCCTTGACCGCTTGGTGCGCCCTTGCCTTGCGCTCGTCGAGCGGCGCCATGGGGCCGGTCAGTTCGGGCGTCTGGCAGATCGGGTCGTCAGGCTCTCCCGGGCAACCGCGCGAGATGGTGGCGTGTAGCACGCAATGCTTGCCGCTGCTGGCGGCCGCCGCGAACAGATCGCGCATGGCGGCGAAGACCACATCGGGCGTGCCGATGATCAGCGTAGAGATATCATCGGTCTCGATCCGCAACCTGTCACGATGGGGATCAAGCGCGGAAAGCGCACGGGTGATGACACCGACGAAATCGTCGGTCATGGGATACAGTGAAATCTGCGCGCCGGAAAACATCGCTCTACCTCGCTCCGCTGGCATTATCCAGATCAGCTTGAGAGTCCACGATCATGCGACCGTATCTCAGCCCCGGCATTACGGAGCACCCCTGTGATGTCGGGGTGATACGCCAAAGCCTCGACGAGCGCAAGGGCCATGTCGTGGACAGAGAAGTCATGATTTTTATTAGGCCCGCTCAAATTCCCGATGCGGGGAAAGCGGTTTGCTGGCAGAGGCTTAGGAACGCTTCGCGAGTAGAGTGTAGCGCAGCATGAAGCAAAACCACCGCGAAATATGGCGAAAAAAGGACAGAATTTCTAAGCCGGTCCGCAAGCGGGGGCGGTGGTTCCTCGCGATCTGGAGGCGGTCCGATTAGTTTCACCGCATAGTAAAACACCGGAGCGATAGATGAACCGCCTTCTGATTCTCGGCACAGCACTTGCTGCCCTTTTCTCCGTTCAGGCCCATGCCGCAGAGCCGACGAAGCTTCTCAACGCATCCTATGACGTGTCGCGCGAGCTTTTTGCTTCGGAGAACGAAGCCTTCATCAAGCAGCATCCGGGCATCACGATCGACCAGTCGCATGCCGGCACCTCCAAGCAGGCGCGCTCGATCATCGAGGGCCTCGAGGCCGACGTCGTGACGTTCAACCAGTCGACGGACATCGATTTCCTCGCGAAGAACGGTTTCGTCTCCAAGGATTGGGCGAAGGCTTTCCCGAACAACGCGTCGCCATTCTATTCCTTCCCATCCTTTCTGGTGCGCGCCGGCAACCCGAAGAACATCAAGGACTGGGGCGATCTGGCGCGTGACGACGTGCATGCGGTCTTCCCGAACCCGAAGACATCGGGCAATGCGCGCTACACCTATCTCGCCGCCTATGCCTGGGCCAAGGAAGCGTACAAGGGTGACGAAGGCAAGATCGAAGCCTACATCACCAAGATCTTCGACAACGTGCCGGTCTTCGACACCGGCGGCCGCGCGTCCACGACCACCTTCGTCGAGCGCGAGACCGGCGATGTCCTGATCACCTTCGAGGCCGAGACGCGCGGCATCGAGAAGCAGTACGGTTCCGACAAGGTTCAGGGCGTGATCCCGTCCGTCAGCCTGCTTGCCGAATTCCCCGTCGCCGTGGTCGACAAGGTCGCCGCCAAGCATGGCTCAGAAGCGCTCGCGAAGTCCTATCTCGACTTCCTCTACACCGAAGAAGGCCAGCGGATTGCCGCGCAGTTCGGCCATCGCGTTCGCGATGAGAAGGTGATCGGCGAGTTCAAGGACCAGTTCCCGGCGATCCGCCTCGTCAATGTCGATGATACCTTCGGCGGCTGGGAAAAGATCCAGAAGGAGCATTTCGCTTCCGGCGGCATTCTCGACAAGCTTTATGGCAGCCGGTAAGCCCTAACCGGATATCACATCGCTTGGCCCGGCTGGCGTTTGCCCGCCGGGCCGCTTTCGTCATCGTGCTTGCAGAGCAGGACTTATGAAACAGGGAATGACCGCTTGAGACGCAATGTCCTGCCCGGATTACGCCTGTCGCTGGGTGTGACCCTTCTCTATGTTGGCCTTATCGTCGTCCTGCCTCTGGCTGCCCTGGTGTTCAAGGCCGCAAGCCTTGGGCCAGAGGACTACTGGCGCATCGTGTCATCCTCGCGCGCGCTCGCAAGCTATCGGGTCACGGTGCTCTCGGCGCTCGGCGCCACAATCTTCAACCTGTTTTTCGGCTTCGCGCTTGCCTGGGTGCTGACGCGCTATCGCTTCCCCGGCTGGCGGCTTGTCGATGCGATGGTCGATCTGCCATTCGCGCTGCCGACGGCCGTGGCCGGTATCGCGCTGACGACGCTGTTTGCGGCAAACGGCTGGTTCGGCTCGGTGCTTGAAGGTATCGGCATCAAGGTCGCCTATACGCCGATCGGCATCATGGTCGCCATGTGCTTCACCAGCCTTCCCTTCATAGTGCGCACGGTGCAGCCGGTTCTTGAGGATCTCGATCCTGCTTACGAGGAGGCCGCGCAGTCGCTGGGTGGTTCGGATTGGACGATCTTCCGCAAGGTCATGCTGCCGCTGTTGATGCCGGCGCTGCTTGCCGGCGTGTCCTTGTCCTTCGCCCGCTCGCTTGGTGAATTCGGCGCCATCATCTTCATCGCCGGCAACCAGCCGATGTCGACGGAGATCACAGCACTGCTCGTCTTCATCCGGCTTGAGGAATACGACTACCAAGCCGCCGCCGCGATCGCCTCCGTCCTGCTGCTGACAGCCTTCCTCATGCTGGCACTGACCAACTGGATGCAGGCGCGGGCGCTCCGATACACGGTGAGGAACTGATCATGAGCAGCATTCCCACCCGCCGCAAACCTCCGCGCGTCGGCGATCAGCCGATCGTCCGACGCACCTTGATCGGCTTAGTGCTCATCATCGGCGCGTTCCTCATCCCGGCGCCGCTCGTGATCATCGGGGTCGAAGCCTTCGCCAAGGGCTGGCAGGTCTATAGCGCCACGATCAGCCATCCCGATACGCTGCATGCGATCATGCTGACGGTGCTGACCGCGCTGATCGCCGTGCCCATCAACACCGCCTTCGGCGTCGCGGCCGCGTGGTCGATCACCAAGTTCGATTTCTGGGGCAAGCGCTTCCTGCTGGTGCTGATCGAGGTGCCGTTCTCCGTGTCGCCGATCGTGGCCGGCGTTGCCTATCTCTTCGTCTACGGGCTGCAGGGCATCTTCGGGTCGACGCTCGAGGCTTATGACATCAAGATCCTGTTCGCGATTCCGGGGATCGTGCTCGCCTCGATGTTCGTGACCGCACCCTTCGTTGCGCGCGAACTTATCCCCCTGATGCAGGCGCAAGGGCGCGATCTCGAAGAAGCGGCGACGTCGCTTGGCGCGTCCGGTTGGCGCACGTTCTTCTCGGTCACGCTGCCGAACATCAAATGGGCGATGCTCTACGGCGTCGTGCTTTGCAATGCGCGCGTGATGGGCGAGTTCGGCGCCGTGTCTGTGGTCTCGGGCAATATTCGCGGCCAGACAAATACGCTGCCGCTGCACATCGAGCTGCTCTATCACGATTATCAGGCAACCGGCGCCTTCGCCGCAGCCTCGATCCTGGCGGTCATCGCCATCTTCACCATCATCGCCAAGGTAGCGCTTGAGCGCCAGGGCGCCGGCCGCCGCTCCAGCAGCGCCAAGCCCGCCGCGCGTCCTGTCCTTGTTGCCCAGCCAGCAGAGAAAAATTCATGAAGATCCGCCTCGACCACGTCGTCAAAACCTTCGACACGTTCCGCGCCGTGCGCGACGTCTCGCTGGATATCCGCAGCGGCGAACTTCTCGCGCTGCTGGGGCCGTCGGGTTCCGGCAAGACCACGATCCTGCGGATGGTCGCCGGCCTCGAATATTCGGATGGCGGCCAGATCTTCTTCGGCGACCAGGATGCGACCGACATTCCGGTGCGCGATCGCGGCGTCGGCTTCGTCTTTCAGCATTACGCGCTCTTCCCGCACATGACGGTCGGCGAAAACATCGCCTTCGGCATGAAGGTGTCGAAGGTCAAGCGCGACAAGGCCGCGATTGAAGCGCGCGTCACCGAGCTGCTGCGCCTCGTGCGGCTGGAGGGGCTGGGCGACCGGTTCCCGGCACAAATCTCCGGCGGACAGCGCCAGCGCGTGGCGCTTGCCCGTGCGCTCTCCGTCGATCCGAAGGTGCTGCTTCTCGACGAGCCGTTCGGAGCGCTCGACGCCAATGTCCGTCACGATCTGCGCCGCTGGCTGCGCGAGATCCACCACGAGCTCGGCATCACCACCATCTTCGTGACCCACGATCAGGAAGAGGCGCTCGATCTTGCCGACCGTGTCGTTATCCTGAAGGACGGCAAGATCGTTCAGGAGGGCACGCCCGAGCAGGTCTGCCGCGATCCGCAATCGGCCTTCGTGATGAAATTCTTGGGTGATGCGAACGTGTTGCCGGCCGAAATTCGAGCCGGCGTCGCGTACGCCGGCGGCGCTTCGGTTGCCGCACCCGGCATGGCCGATGGCACTGGCGAGATCTATGCGCGCCCGGCCGACCTCGATTGGTCCGGAGACGGCCCCGGCATCGGCGCCAGCGTCGACCGTGTTCTCGACCGGCCGGATGGTCGCCGCATTCTGGCGAGCACCGAAAGCGGCGTGCAACTGGAATTCGACGTCGAGCCAGAGCGCTCTGTCCGGGCGGGAGATCGCGGCTTCGTGACGGTACGCCGCGCCAAGGTGTTTGGCGCAGCGCAGGCCACAGTCTAAGCGATCAGATGGCGCCGTCGACGATGACGAGCGGCGTTCCCTGCGAGCAGTGTTCGATGCGAGCGTCGATCTTGTAGATATCGCGCAGCATGGTCTTGGTGATCACGTCTCCGGTCTTGCCACTCGCCGCCATCTTGCCGTTGCTGATGACGACGGTGTTCTCGCAATAGCGCAGCGCGTGATTGAGATCGTGAAGCGCGATGAGGACGATCATGCCGTCGCGTTTGGCCGTGGCGGAGATGAAGTCCAGCACCTCCACCTGCCGGTGCAGATCGAGCGCCGAGGTCGGCTCGTCCATGAGCAGGACTTCCGGATTGCGGATGAGCGCCTGGGCAAGCGAGACCAGCTGGCGCTGACCGCCGGAAAGTTCGCCAAGCCCGCGAAAGGCGAGATCGTCGATGCGCAGCGCCTTCAAGAGCCGGTCGATCGCCGCCAGTTCCTCGTCAGCCACTCGCCAGCCGCTGCCTTGCTTGGCCGACAGCAATACTGACTCGTAGACCGTCAACACGGCGTTGGCGCCGGTGTCCTGCGGCATGTAACAGATCGTTCTCGGGCCGGCCTCGGTATCGGAGAGTTCGACCAGCCCCGGTCCCTTGATCAGCGAGGCGATGCGCTTGAAGAGCGTGGACTTGCCGGCTGCGTTCGGCCCGATGATCGCGGTGACGCTGCCGCCGCGAAGATCGTCGATCCCGACATCCTGGAGCACCTTGACCCGACCATAGGTCGCGCCAACGTTTTTGAGCGCGAGCGCTACCATGCGCGTCTCCTGTTACTGAAAATGAGGACGAAGAAGAACGGCACGCCCACCAGCGCCGTAATCACGCCGATCGGCAGGATGGCGCCGGGAATGAGCACCTTGCTCACCACCGATGTTACGGACAGAAGAAGCGCGCCGCAGATGACGGCTCCCGGCAAGAAGAAGCGTTGATCCTCGCCGACGACCATGCGCGCGATATGCGGACCGACCAAGCCGACGAAACCGATAGTGCCCACGAAGGAGACGGGTATGGCGGCGAGCAGGCTGACGATCATCATCGTCTGCAGCCGCAGGCGACGCACATTGACGCCCATGCTGGCCGCCTTGTCGTCGCCGAGCCGCAGTGCGGTCAACGCCCAGGCATCCTTCATGAACAGGGGAACGGTCACGACGAGAACGGCGGCCGTGAACCAGACCTTCGGCCATGTCGCCTTGGTGAGGCTCCCCATGGTCCAGAATACTACGGCTGCGAGCGCCTGCTCGGAGGCCAGATATTCCAGCAGCGACAAGGCCGCGTTGAAGGTGAAGACCAGCGCGATGCCGAGCAGCACGATGGTCTCGACGCTCACGCCGCGCATCGTCGACGCGAAATGAATGAAGAGCGCCGCGGCCATCGCCATCAGGAAGGCGTTGAGCGGCACCATGTACTGGATGGCGCCGGGAAACAGCGAAACGCCGCCGACCAGCGCAAGCGCTGCACCGAAGCTCGCGGCCGCCGAGATCCCCAGCGTAAACGGGCTCGCGAGCGGGTTGGAGAGGATGGTCTGCATCTGCGCGCCGGCAACCGACAAGGATGCTCCGACCGTAACCGCCATCAGGGCGATCGGCATGCGGATATCCCAGATGATCACCCGCAGCTGCGCGGCCACTGCACTCGGGTCGGCAAGTGCGGAAAGCACGTCCGAGAGCGAATAGTTGGCCGGTCCGAGCGCCATATCGAGCGCGATGCTGAAACACAGCGCGATGGTGAGCGCGAGCAGGATCAGGATGCGGCGCAAGGCAAGGGCGCGATATTGCACGCGCCCCGTTGTCGATGTCTCGATGGCGCTGACAGCCATGCTCACATGTCCTTCAGAGAGACAAAGTAACCCTGCTTGTAATCCAGCGGCAGGAAGCGGGCGTGCATTTCCTTGAAGGTCGCTTCAGGATCGAGATCGGCGAAGAGATCCGGATGCAGCCACTTCGCCATCTCCTGGATCGCGACGAACTGATAGGGGTTGTTGTAGAACTGGTGCCAGATGGCATGCACATTGCCATCGGCAACGGCCTTGACGCCGGTGAAGGCGGGGCGCTTGGTCAGTGCCTCGAGCTTCCGTTGAGCTTCCTTCAGGTCAGCGCCGTAACCGACGCCCACCCAGGCGCCGCCGGGGACGTACTTGTCCCAATTGCCGCCGGTCACGATGATCTGATCCGGGTTGGAGGCGATGACCTGCTCCGGATTGACCGTTCCGAACGTGCCGGGGATGATATCCTTGGCCATGTTGATGCCGCCGGCGATCTCGACCATCTTGCCGAAATTCTCGTTGCCGAAGGACATGCAGCAATCATCCGAATAGCCGCCGGCGCGCTCAACGAAGACCACCGGCTTTTTCGGGTTGTTCTTCTCGAGCACATCGGTCACGCGCTTGATGCTGTCGGCGCGGAACTTGATGAAATCCTCGGCGACCGCTTCCTTGCCCATCAGCTGGCCCATAACGCGCATGCTCGGCTCAGTGTTTTCCATCGGCTTCTCGCGGAAATCCACGTAGACGAGGGGAATACCGACCTTGCCGAGCTTTTCGATATAGCCTGCTTCTTCCGTCGCGGTCTTGGCGTCGATGTTCATCAGGATGACGTCGGGCTTCAGCGCCACGGCCTGCTCGATATCGAAGGTGCCATCCTTCATGCCGCCGAATGTCGGCAGCTTGGCGATATCAGGATACTTGGCAAGATAGGCGTCATAGGATTCCGGATCCGCCTTGGGCAGATCGTCGCGCCAGCCGACCACGTGTTCGAAGGGGTTTTCCTTGTCGAGCGCGGCGAGGAAGTAGATCTGCCGGCCTTCGCCGAGAATCATATGCTTCACGGGCGTGTTCACCTCGACGCTTCGCCCTGTCACGTCCTTGATGGTGACGGTATCGGCCAGGGCCGGCAAGGCGGTCGAGAGGAAGAGGGCGGCGGCTAGTGCTTGGATTTTGCCGGTAAGGCGCATTGGTGGGTCACTCCCTTGGAATTGACCCCCGTTTATTATTTTATGAGTTTATTAGTCAAGTTACATCTCGCGGCTTGCCTGAAATTGTAGGCCTTCTGCGTCACTCTCTGCAAAAGTCCTCGGAGGCGCTTGATCAACAGGCCTCGCGCTGCAGGTCCAGCTTCTGCTGATTACCATTCCGGTCCGCCATCTCACGTGCGGCGAGTGCCGAGCCGACGGCAATCAGCACCGGCTGTTCATACCCGATGATGGCAATGCCCTCGTGAAGTTCTTCAAGCGAACCGCGCCAGTCACATTGCGTGGGCTGGCTGACATCGCTCATGACGATGACGGGCGTGGACGGCGAAAGCCCTTCCGCGATAAGCCGCTCGGCAATTAACCCGGCCGTCCGACCGCCCATGTAAAAGACGGTGGTCGTGCGCGGATCGGCGACGCTTGCCCAGTTCACATCCGCGGGCAGGCCGCCATGGCGGGAGTGGCCGGTGATGAAGCGCACGGATTGGGCGTGATCGCGATGGGTGAGCGAGATGCCGAGACGGGACGCCATCGCGCTCGCCGCCGTGATGCCGGGAACGACGTCGACGGGGATGCCTTCTCGGTCCAGATGCGCGATCTCCTCGCCAGCGCGGCCGAAGATCATCGGGTCGCCGGATTTCAGCCGAACGACGCGCTTGCCCGCCTTGGCGAGTTTGACCATCATGTCGTTGATATCTTCCTGACGGCAGCTTGTGCGACCGCCGCGTTTGCCGACAAGCATCCGCTTGGCTTCCCGGCGGGCAAGCTCCAGCACCTCAGTGGAGACCAGATCATCGAACAGGATCACATCGGCCGCCTGCAAAGCCCGCACGGCCTTGAGCGTCAACAGTTCAGCGTCGCCGGGGCCGGCTCCAACCAACGTGACGCGGCCTTGAGATGTGTGGGCGGGCGCTCCCCGAAGCCTTTCGGCTTCCTCGAGAAGCAGCCCGCCAACGCCCTCCTCCGGCGTATCCGAACTTGAAAAGGCGCGATCGACGAATGTCTCCCAGAAGGCGCGGCGCAAGGGGCCCGGCGCTAGCCGCTCGTTGATCTGATCTCGCAGCGCCTGCGCCAAGCCCGCCCAACCCTTCAGCGCCTGTGGCAGCAAGGTTTCGATCCGCCGGCGGATCGCCTGGGCAAGGATCGGGGCGGCGCCATCCGTCGAAATGGCGACAACGACGGGCGAGCGATTGACGATTGAGCCGAACTGAAACTGGCAATAATCAGGCTTGTCGATGACGTTGACGGGTACGCCCATGGCGCGGGCAGCTTCGAAGAAGCGTTGGGCTTCGTCGCCATCTTCGCAATCGCCGATCGCGAGGGCAGCCTCTGCGAGGTCAGCTGCCCGCCATTCCCGCTGATGGTGGCGAATGTTTGCGGATGAATGCTCCGGCCTGCGTGCGACAAGGGCCGTGCACACATCGCCGAGGTCTTCGGCGAATATCTCGACATGAGCGCCGCAGGCCGCGAGCAACTCGGCCTTCCAGGCCGCCGCATCCGTGCCGCCGGCAACCGCGACGCGTTTGCCTTCCAAGGCCCAAAAGACTGGGAGCTTGGAGAGCGGCTCCATGCGGGCCGGCCTATCATTCCGCTGCTGCTGCAAGACATCCATCGATGATCCCCCTGATTTCCGCGCGGCAGGAGCCGCAATTGGTTCCGGCCTTGGTCTGCGAACCGATCGCCTCGACGCTGTGGCAACCGCCGCGCACGGCGGCGATGATTTGGTTGACGCCGACGCCGAGGCAGGAGCACACGGTGGCACCAGGATCCGGCATGTCGGCGCCGGGCCGGCCGGCGACCAGCGCGAAGCGCTTGCGCGGCTGGTCGTGCGACGCGACAAGCTGCGCGATCGCCCAATTGCGCGCGACGGCCACCGGCTGCCGGGCAATGAAGAGGGCGGCGAGAAGCCGGCCGCCATCGAAGAAGGCAAGCCTGACGTCTCCTGATTGCCGATCCACGTAACCGAGCGGCTCGATCTCTTCGGGAATGGCGAACGTGCGGCGACACCAAAGCGACCAGTCTTCCACCTGCTGATCGACGGCGATCTCGAGCCGCCAGCCACCATCGGCCTTCGCCAGCGCCCAATAGGGAGCATCAAGTCCGTCGGGCTTGGCTGCCGAAACGGCGAAGCCGTACGACGCAACGGCGAAAGGCCTTGCCGCGACCGCGACATTCTTGGAGGCCGGCTGGCCGGATACTGGATCGGTGATCGGCGCGACGACGGCGTCGATCCGGGCCTTGGCGGCGAACTGGTCGTTCCAGTGCATGGGCACGAAAATGCTGCTGCGGGCCTGCCGCTCGGTGATCAAGGCGCGCACGATTGCCTTGCCATGCGGGCTTTCGATTTCGACCAGCGTCGCATTGCCGACGCCGATCTCGATCGCGTCGCGCGGATGCAGCTCGGCGAAGGGCTCGGCGATATGAGAGGAGAGCCGGGCGCTTTTGCCAGTCCGCGTCATCGTGTGCCACTGGTCGCGAATGCGGCCGGTGTTGAGGGTGAAGGGGTATTCGGAATTGGTTCGATCGCAGATGACGGGCTTGAGGGCGACGAACCGTGCTCGTCCATCCGGATGGTAGAAGCGACCATCAGCAAAGAAGCGCTTATCGCTACCCCCCTCTGGCCTGCCGGCCATCTCCCCCACAAGAGGGGAGATCGGCAGGACGCCGTCGCTCGACACGGGCACAACATTTGAACTGGCCGCAAGGTTTGCGTTCCGACGAAGGTCATCCCGCTCGTGATCTCCCCCCCTGTGGGGGAGATGCCCGGTAGGGCAGAGGGGGGTATCTCTCCCCGTGGCTGGCCATTGGAATGGCGACATGAGGCGGTAGCTTTCCTCATCGATGGCTGCGCAGGCTCCAATATCGAAGTCGCGGCTCCCGTCGTTCTCGAAGGCGGAGAGGGCGGCATGTTCGGCAAAGATGTCCGCCGGCGAGGTATAGCCGAAGCCATCGAAGCCCATGCGGCGTCCGACCTCGGCCAGCTGCCACCAGTCGGCGCGGGCGTCGCCCGGCACGTCCAGGAAATCGCGCTGGCGCGAGATGCGGCGCTCCGAGTTGGTGACGGTGCCGTTCTTCTCGCCCCAACCGAGCGAGGGTAGCAAGATATCTGCATGGCTGGTGGTGTCGGTGCCGCGCAAGACATCGGAGACGACGACGAAGGGACACGATTTGATCGCGGCTTCGACGGTATCGGCATCCGGCATGGAGACGACGGGGTTGGTCGCCATGATCCACAGCGCCTTGATCCGACCATCCGCGACAGCCTTGAACATGTCGACCGCTTTCAGGCCGGGCTTTTCCGCGATGACAGGTGACTGCCAGAAGCGCTGGACGCGGTCTCGGTCATTGGCGTTTTCGATCGCCATGTGGGCGGCGAGCATGTTGGCGAGGCCGCCGACCTCGCGGCCGCCCATGGCGTTCGGCTGGCCGGTGAGCGAGAAAGGCCCCATGCCGGGTCGGCCGATGCGGCCGGTGGCAAGGTGGCAGTTGATGATCGAATTGACCTTGTCGGTGCCCGATGAGGATTGATTGACGCCCTGGCTGTAGCAGGTGACGACTTTCTCCGTCGCCGTAAACAGGCGGTAGAACTCGCGCAGTTGCATGGCCGGCAAGCCGGTCTGTTCCAGGATGTCGTTTGAGGAGAGCAGCGCGGCGGTGGCGAAAGCCTCGTTGAAGCCGCTGGTGTGCTCCGCCACGTAGTTCTGATCGATCGCGCCAGCCGAAATGAGATGCGCGAAAAGGCCCATGAACAGCGCGACGTCGCTGTCGGGGCGAATGGCCAGATGCAGGTCGGCGATATCTGAAGTCATCGTTCGACGCGGATCGATGACCACGACCTTCATGCCTGGGCGCGCGGCCTTGGCAGCGGCAAGACGCTGGTAGATGACCGGATGGCACCAGGCGAGATTGGAGCCGGTGAGAATGACAAGATCGGCCAGTTCGAGATCTTCGTAGACGCCGGGAACCGTGTCGGCGCCGAAGGCGCGTCGATGACCGGCGACGGAGGACGACATGCAGAGGCGCGAGTTGGTGTCGATATTGCCGGTGCCGATGAAGCCCTTCATCAGCTTGTTGGCGACGTAATAGTCTTCGGTGAGCAGCTGGCCGGAGACGTAGAATGCTACGGAGTCCGGGCCGTGTTCGGCGATCGCCGTCGAGAAACGGTCGGCGACGAGATCAAGGGCGGTGTCCCAATTCGTTTGCTGTCCGCCGATTTCGGGGTAGAGCAGGCGTCCGTCGAGATCGATGGTTTCGGCGAGAGCGGAGCCCTTGGAGCACAGGCGGCCGAAGTTCGCTGGATGGTCGGGATCGCCCTTGACGGAGACGGCGCCATCATCGGCGACCGTTGCGATCACACCGCAGCCGACGCCGCAATAAGGACAGGTGGTCTTGGTTTCAGTGGGCATGGCGGTGCCCCCTCAGGGTGTCGAGAGCATGGTCACCCCCCTCTGTCCTGCCGGACTGCCGGGGTCGAGCCACGGGTCTCGACCCGCGCTTCGCGCCCCCCACAAGGGGGGAGATCGACTCGTCGCTTGCTCCCCAACCAAATAGTGAGCGTGGAGCGAGTGGGTGCGCCCAGCCAATCTCCCCACCTGTGGGGGAGATGTCCGGCAGGACAGAGGGGGGTAATCTCTCCACCATCGCTCAACTACTCCGCCGCCATCATCAAGCTCTCGAACGCGATAAACAGCGCCCCATCCTCGTTCCTCACCGGAATGGTCCTGACCTCGCCCTCATCCGCCCCGAACGCCTTGCCGGTTTCCAGCGAGATCACCCAATTGTGCAGCGGGCAGGTGACCGCCTTCGCATGCACGATCCCCTGCGACAGCGGCCCGCCCTTGTGGGGGCAATGGTCTTCGATGGCAAAAACCTCGTTCTCCGCCGTGCGGAAAACGGCGATCTTGCCCTGAGGGGTCTTCACGCAACGGGCGCCGCGCAGCGGGATGTCGGAGATGTCGCCGATCGAGATCCAGTTCATGTCCATCTCCTCACTCCGCTGCCTGGGGAAAGCCGATCGTCGCCATCGGCTTGAATTCGTGCTTGTCCTTGCCGGAAACGCGCTCCGACCAGGGATCGACCTGGGCGAATGTCTGCGAGAAGACGAAGCGGTCGTAATAGGCCTTGCGCTTTTCGGCATCGCCGATGATCTGGCGGCGGATTTCCTCCAACCCGACGCGCTTCGCCCACTTATAGATGCGCTCGAGATAGCGGGCCTGCTCGCGGTACATCTGCGTCAGCGCCACGATGTGCTCCAGCGCCTCGTCTTCGGTCTTCACGAGGCCCAGAACCTCGGTGCCCTTGATGTCGAGACCGGCAGCGCCCGCGAAGTGGATCTCGAAGCCACTATCCACGCAGATGACGCCGATATCCTTGCAGGTTGCTTCCGCGCAGTTGCGCGGGCAGCCGGAGACGGCGAGCTTCAGCTTGGCCGGTGTCCACGAGCCCCACATGAATTTCTCGATCCGGATACCGAGGCCGGTGGAATCCTGCGTGCCGAAGCGGCACCAGTCCGAACCGACACAGGTCTTCACGGTGCGCAGCCCCTTGGCGTAGGCCTGTCCGGAGACGAAGCCGGCCTTGCCGAGATCGGCCCAGACGGCCGGCAAGTCTTCCTTCTCGATCCCCAGCAGGTCGATGCGCTGGCCGCCGGTCACCTTAACCATCGGGATCTCGAACTTGTCGACGACATCGGCGATGGCGCGCAATTCGTTGGCGTTCGTCACGCCGCCCCACATGCGCGGGACAACCGAGTAGGTGCCGTCCTTCTGGATATTGGCGTGGACGCGTTCGTTGATGTAGCGCGACTGGTAATCATCGGCGTATTCGTCCGGCCAATCGCAGACCAGATAGTAGTTGAGCGCCGGGCGACACTTGGCGCAGCCGCAGGACGTCTTCCATTCGAGTTCCTGCATGACGGCGGGGATCGTCTTCAAACCCTTGGCCTTGATCAGGCGCCGCACGTCGTCATGGCCGAGTTCGGTGCAGGTGCACATCGGCGTCACGGCAGCCGGATTGTAGCTGTCTCCGAGCGTCAGCGACATCAGCTGCTCGACCAGCCCGGTGCAGGAGCCACAAGAGGCGGAAGCCTTGGTGTGAGCACGGACGTCATCGAGCGAGGTCAGTCCCTTGGCCGATATCGTCGAGGTGATCTTGCCCTTGCATACGCCGTTGCAGCCGCAGATTTCCGCATCATCCGGCAAGGCTGCAACGGCCGCCATAGGGTCCAGCGGCGACCCTCCCTGGTAGGCCTGACCGAAGATCAGCGTGTCGCGCATCTCGGAGATGTCGGTCTGCTTCTTCTTCAGATCGTTGAACCATGCGCCATCGGCTGTCTCGCCGTAGAGCACGGTGCCGATGATACGGTTATCCTTCAGCACCAGGCGCTTGTAGACGCCGGCGGTGGCGTCGCGCAGGACGATCTCTTCGCGGTCGTCGCCATCGGCGAAATCGCCTAGAGAATAGAGGTCAATGCCGGTTACCTTGAGCTTGGTCGGCGTGTCCGAGTGAACGAAGGCCGGCGAGGTGTCGCCAGCAAGGTGCGAGGCGGCGATGCGGGCCATCTCGTAGAGTGGCGCGACGAGGCCATAGACCATGCCGCCGACCTCGGCGCATTCGCCGAGCGAGAGAATATCGCCATCCGAGGTGCGCATGCCGTCATCGACGACGATGCCGCGATTGACCGCAAGACCGGCCTCCTTCGCGAGGCCGACATTCGGCCGGATGCCGACGGCCATGACGACCAGGCTCGCCGGAATGATGCGACCGTCGTCGAGCTCGATACCCTCGACCTTGCCGTTGCCGACGATCGCCTTGGTGTTGGCCTTGGTGATGACCTTGATGCCGCGTTCCTCGACGGCCTTCTGCAAGAGATAGCCGGCGGCGGGGTCGAGCTGGCGCTCCATCAGCGTCGGCATGACATGCAGCACGGTCACGTCCATGCCGCGCTGCGCGAGGCCGGCCGCGGCTTCCAGACCAAGCAGGCCGCCGCCGATGACGATCGCCTTCTCGCGCGATTGCGCCGCCAGCAGCATGGCCTGTACGTCGTCGAGATCGCGATAGGTGATGACCCCCGGCAGGTCCTTACCGGGGACAGGGATGATGAAGGGCACGGAGCCGGTGGCGATCACCAGCTTGTCGTAGCTCTCCGTCACGCCGTGGTCCGAGGTCACCGTCTTGGCATCGCGGTCGACGGCGACGATCTTGTGGCCCTTGTAGAGCGTAATGCCGTGATCGATGTACCAGCCGTCGCCATGGATGACGATCTGCTCGTAGCTCTTCTCGCCGGATAGAACCGGCGACAGCATGATGCGGTCGTAATTGACGCGCGGCTCGGCGTTGAAGATCGTGACCTGATACTGGCCCGGCGCCTTCTCGAACAGGTGCTCGAGCATGCGCCCCGGCGCCATGCCGTTGCCGATGATCACGAGTTTCTCGATGCGGGTTTCTGACATGGGGTTACTCCGCGGCTTCGACAAAGCGGTGGCGTTCGTAGAGGAACTTCAGCACGGCTTCGCGGCATTTGAGGTAGGTTCGGTCGGAGGCGAGATCGATGCGGTTGCGCGGGCGGGCTATCGGCACGTCGAGGACTTCGCCGATCTTCGCAGCCGGGCCGTTGGTCATCATCACGATGCGGTCGGAGAGCAGCACGGCTTCATCGACGTCGTGGGTGATCATCACCATCGTGTTGCCGAGCCGTGCGTGGATTTCCATGACCGCATCCTGCAGATGCGCCCGCGTCAGTGCATCGAGCGCGCCGAACGGCTCGTCGAGCAACAGGATTTTCGGCTCCATGGAGAGCGCCCGGGCGATGCCGACGCGCTGCTTCATGCCGCCGGATATCTCGGAGGGACGCTTGTCCTTGGCGTGGGCCATCTGCACGAGATCGAGGTTCGCCATCACCCAGTCGTGGCGCTCGGCCTTGCTCTTGGAATTGCTGAATACTTTGGAGACAGCGAGATTGACGTTTTCGTAGACGGTGAGCCAGGGAAGCAGGCTGTGGTTCTGGAAGACGACGGCGCGCTCGGGGCCGGGGGCGTTGACCTCGCGGTTTTCCAGCAGCACGGCTCCCGAGGAGACCGGTGTCAGGCCGGCGATGAGGTTCAGCAGAGTGGACTTGCCGCAGCCGGAATGGCCGATGATCGAGACGAACTCACCCTTGGAGATGGTCAGGTTGATGCCCTTGAGCACCTCTGCGCGCACACCGGCCCGGTCGAAATGCTTGTCGATATGGTCGAGCTTGAGATAGGCGGTCATGGTCGTTCCCTTCAATTGGCCGAAGCGCCGCGGGTGATCAGCTTGCCGACCGCCGCCACCAGCTTGTCGAGCGCGAAGCCGACGACGCCGATGTAGGCAAGCGCGACAATGATGTCGGGCAGGCGGGACGAGTTCCACGCATCCCAGATGAAGAAGCCGATGCCGACGCCGCCGGTGAGCATTTCAGCGGCGACGATCGCCAGCCAGGACAGGCCGACACCGATGCGAAGGCCGGTGAATATGTAGGGGGCGGCCGAGGGCAGCATGATCTTGAAGAAGAACTCGATCTGGTTCAGCCGCAGCACCTGGGCGACGTTGCGGTAATCCTGCGGGATGTTGCGCACACCGACGGCGGTGTTGATGATGACCGGCCAGATCGAGGTGATGAAGATCACGAAGATCGCCGAAGGGTTGGCGTTCTGGAAGGCAGCGAGCGATAGCGGCAGCCAGGCAAGCGGCGGCACTGTGCGCAGCACCTGGAAGATGGGGTCGAGGCCGCGCATCGCCCAGACCGACTGGCCGATGACGGCGCCGACGATGACGCCGACGACAGCCGCCAGGCCGAAGCCGTAAGCCACGCGCTGCAGCGAGATCAGCACGCGCCAGCCAAGCCCGATATCCTGCGAGCCGTAGTTGAAGAAGGGGTAGGCGATGAGGTCGAAGCTTTCCTGCCAGACCTGATGCGGGGAGGGCAGCGAGGCGGTCGGCGACGAACAGAGCACCTGCCAGACACCAAGCAGGATGGCGAGCACGACGAGCGGCGGCAGCACGTTGCGGGCAAGCGTTGCCGCTATCTTCGCGACGTTGATCTTGGCGACCGGGCGCCTTGCGAGCGGCAGGATGGTGGCGGTGTTCGTTGCGGTTGCCGATGTCGCGATCGTTTGTTTCTTGGCCAAAGCGGGCATTCTACGCTCCTCTTGCGGGATGGAAGAGCCGGCGCGGTCCACGCCGGCGGCACGGATCAGGACGCGACCTTGATCGTCAGGCTGTCGAGATAGGCGGAGGGATTCTCCGGATCGAAGACCTTGCCGTCGAAGAACGTTTCCTTGCCGCGCGAGGACGACGCCGGGATGTCGGCGGCAGCAACGCCGAGGTCCTTGGCGGCGGCGCGCCAGATGCCCTCGCGGTTGACCTCGTCGACCAGCTTCTTGATGTCGGTATCCGGCGCGAACTTGCCCCAGCGGATATTCTCGGCGAGGAACCAGCTATCGTGGCTCTTGAAGGGATAGGAGACGCCACCAGCCCAGAACTTCATGTAGAGGTCGGTACCCTGGGCAACGCGGCCATTCCCGTAGTTGATGTCGCCCTTGAGGCGGCCGAGCACGTCCTTGGGCGGCACGTTGAACCACTGGCGCTTGCCGAGCAGCGTCGACATCTCTTCCTTGTTGTCCATGCTGTCGCACCATTGCTGGGCTTCCATCACGGCCATCAGCAGCGCCTTGGCGGCGTTCGGGTTCTTCTCGACCCAATCCGAACGCATGCCGAGCGCCTTCTCGGGATGGCCCTTCCAGAGTTCGCCGGTCGTTGCCGCCGTGAAGCCGATGCCCTGGTTGACCAACTGTTCGTTCCAGGGTTCGCCGACACAGAAGACGTCCATGTTGCCGACCTTCATGTTCGCCACCATCTGCGGCGGCGGGACGACGATGGTGGAGACATCCTTGTCAGGATCGATGCCGCCGGCGGCGAGCCAGTAGCGGATCCAGAGGTCGTGCGTGCCGCCGGGGAAGGTCATGGCGGCCTTGATCTCCTTGCCCTCGGCCTTCTTCTTCTCGAAGGCGGCCTTCAGCTTGGAGGCGTCGAGCTGTACGCCGGTATCGGCATATTCCTTGGCGACCGAGATGCCCTGGCTGTCGTAGTTCAGCCTGGCGAGGATGGTCATCGGCACCGGCAGGTTGTTCTGCGTCACCTTGCCGGTGTGCATGAGATAGGGGAGCGGCGAGAGGATGTGGGCGCCGTCGATGCCGTTTGCCGAACCGCCGAGAACGAGATTGTCGCGCGTGGCGCCCCAGGACGCCTGCTTGGCGACATCGACATCGGGCATGCCATGCTTGGCGAACAGGCCCTTCTCCTGCGCGACGATGAGCGGCGCGGCATCGGTGAGCGCGATGAAGCCGAGCTTGACGCCGGTCACCTCGGGGCCGGCGCCAGCGGCGAAGGCGCCTGACGGGAAGGCGCTGCGCACCGCCGTGATAAGGGCTGCGGTTGCCGTCGTTTTCAACATGCTGCGACGTGTGATGCCGGTCGTGATTATCTTGCTCATTGCGCAGGTTCCCTCTGCTTGGTGCTGGCCGGAATTTGGGAATAAAAAAACGCCGCTCGGCAGATGCGTCATCGGGAGGGAGGGTCCCGGACTGCAAAGGCCTTGCGACGTCGATGTCTTTTGCAAGCGCTTATCGCGCGCTCATCTCGCCCCGATCGCCGTTGACCGGTGCGGTTTTAACGAAGCAAACGGTGTGCCAGTTCTAAGATGAGGTTTTATGTGATTGAAACTAGAACGTAAAATCGGCAGATTCGTATCTGCTCAATTTTTCACCCCGATTTTCCGATGGCAATGTTTTGTGCGAATGCCACCGCGGCGGCATTCCGGTGTGCAAGCTATTTGTGCACAGCAGCAAACAATCAGTGGTCGTCCGAGGCCTTCGGTGGCGATTGAACGCTGCGGACCGCGAAGCCCGAGACGTAGTCCGCGAACCGCGACGGATCGAAGACGTGACCGTCCATGAACCGGTCTCCGTTCGTGTCTCCCTCGATGCGGATGTCGGCATCCGCAGGGGCGCTATCAGGGCCGAGTGCCGCCCGGTAGAGATCGGGACGATAGGCGGAGGCCGCTGCCCTGGCGTTATTCAGCGACATCTCGGCCTGACCCCAGCGCACCATCTGGCTGTAGATCCAGAGCGCCTGGCTGGGGCGCGGATAGTTGGCGAAGCGACCGTGGAAGAGGAAGTAGTCGTCGATCACACGGCGGTTGCCCTTGGCGTCAAGACTGAACTCGCCAGCCAGCACATGCCTTATAATCTCTACGGGGGCCGCGATATATCGGGGATCGGCGAGCGCCTCCGCCAGCGCATCGTGATTTTCGACGCGGTCGCACCAGCGCGCGGCAGCATCAAGCGCAACGATCAGCCTGGACACGGTGTCGCGATTTGCATCGGCCCAATCCGGGCGCATGCCGATCACCTTTTCAGGCGCCGAGGGCCAGATATCCTGCTTGGCGGCGACGATCCGGCCGACGCCGCGCTCGGAAGCGATCATGTTCCATGGCGCGCCGACGCAGAAGCCATCGATGGCGCCGGCGGCCAGCGCGTCCGAAGTCAGCGGTGGCGGCACCACGACCAGCCGCACGTCATTGTCGGGATCGATGCCGCCGGCGGCGAGCCAATAGCGGAACTCGTAGTTGTGGGAGGAGAAGGGGTAGGTCATGCCGAGCGTCGGCATGGGTTCGTCGCGTGCTTTCATCTCGCGCACGACCATCGCCAAGGCGCGTGCGCTTTCGAGCGCTGTCGGCATTTCGGAAAGTCCCGCCGCCTGCTGCATCCGCTCAAACAGCGTCGTCGACAAGGTGATCGCATTGCCACCGCGCCCGAGCGAGAAGGGCGTGATCGTCGGCGACGGGTTGGATCCGAGCGCGAGCGCCGAGGCAACCGGCATCGGCGACAGCATGTGGGCGATGTCGAACTGGCGAAACGCCAGGCGGTCGCGAACATTGGCCCAGGAGACATCCTTGACGAGGTCGAGCGTCAGCCCTTCCTTTGCGGCAAATCCGAATTCCGCGGCTGCGATCAGGACCGAGGCATCGACAAGCGGGATGAAGCCGGCGCGCAGCGTTCGCGAGCCTTCGGTCGCCGTGCTTGTCGGTGCGGCAAGGCTGCCACTGGCATTGTCGGTCATGATCTTGTCCATCCCGGTTTCCTCCGGACATCAAGCATATGATAGGCGCCAGCGCTCACATCAATAGCCCTGCGGCGGTGATGACGCTCTGCGCGATATCGGCGATCTTCTTCTTCTCGTTCATGGCTGTCTGACGCAGAAGCGCGAAGGCCTCGTCTTCCGACAGCCCGCGCATCTTCATCAGGATGCCCTTGGCGCGGTCGATGATCTTGCGCTCTTCCAGCGCCGACTTGGCGTCGGCCAGTTCGCGCTGTAGGCGGTTGAAGGCATTGAAGCGGCTGACGGCCATCTCGAGGATCGGTTTCACCCGCTCCTTTTTCAGGCCGTCGACGATGTAGGCCGATACGCCCGCGTCGACCGCAGCGATGATCGAGTCCTCATCGGACTTGTCGACGAACATGGCAATCGGCCGCGCAACGGCCCGCGAGATCTGGAAGATGCTCTCAAGCATGTCGCGATTGGGGTTTTCGATATCGATGACGATGACATCGGGATTGATCTCCTCGATGCGCCGCGCCAACCCGTTCATGTCGTCGACGATGGTCACCCGCTGATATCCGGCTTCGCGCAGCCCCAACTCGATAATGGAGGCCCGAATGCTGTTCTCATCGATAACCAGCACATTCAGGCTGGACTTGGCAGGTTGAGACGTTGCCACTGGCAGTCAGCATTCCGTTCACGAGGGCGTCAATCTTGCATTTCTGAAATGCGGGAGATCGGCCACAAAATCAAGCAAATATTGAAGTGCGCAAAATATAGGCATTTTGCGCGGCGGCCGCCGTCTCGGTTGTGCGCGTAAAACCAAAACGTCATCGGCGAAAAAGATACAATTTTAAAGATTTCGTAAGCTAATAGTATGACAAATCTACCTCGGCAGTCTGGGAGGAGCTATTCGCCATGAGGGTGGGAGTTCAGCTGCCATGACCCTTCACATATCGGCAAATGCCTATGTCTCGCCTGGTCCGCGATATCGCGGTTCTGCGCGCGTTGATGACATCAAGCCATGCCAGCGTCCCGTCAGGCTTCCCAATGAGCTTTCTCCAAAACGCTAAGATCCGCACGAAAATTGTCGCCGTGATTGCCTTGATGGGTATCACTGCCATCGCCGGCCTTGCCTATGTCAGCATGCAGTTCAAGAACGCCGACAGCCGCTATGCGAGCTTCCTGTCGCATGAGAGCATGGCCGCGACCCTCAATGCCCGGGCCACCGGTGGCTTGTTGCAGCTTGGTTTTCAGCTCGGCCTGATGATGATCAACGATCCCGCATCGCCGGAATTCGCTGCATCGATCAAGATCTACAATGACAATCTGGCGCTGATGAAGGAGCGCATCGTGACCACCGGCCGTCTGGTGGAATCGCGTGCCGAGCCCGCCGCGGCGATGTTGACCGCGATCGCCGCGTTCGATGAACTCGGACAGCGGGTCATCAGCCTGGTGAAAGAGGGAAAGCGTGATGAGGCTGTTGTCGTCATGCGCGAAGCCGGCAATCGTCTGACGGCTATTCTTCCGCTTTTTGCCGGTGGAAATGACCAGCTGATCAAGATGATGGAAGAAGGAACGGCCGACCTTCAGGCGACGACCGACCACACGATCGTCACCGGCCTGTCGACGCTCGGCGTCGCGCTGGTCGCCATCGTCCTTCTCGGCCTCTTCGTTGCAGCGCGCGGGATTACAGCGCCGATCGATCGCCTGCGGGAGCGCATGAGAGCACTGGCAGCCGGCGATACCGCCAGCGAGACGCCCGGCCTGGAGCGCAAGGACGAAGTCGGCCAGATGGCTGCCGCCGTTGCCGTATTCCGCGACAACGCACTCGAGCGCTCGCGCCTTGAGCGCGAAGCGGATGAAGGCCGTTCGCTTTCGGAGCAGGAACGCCAGGCACGCGAGGCCGCCAAGGAACAGGATGCCGCCAATACCAGGGAAGCCGTCGATGCGCTCGCCCTTGGCCTCAGCCGCCTTGCCGACGGTGACGTCTCCTACCGCATCTCCAAGCCGTTCGTGGATCACCTCGATGCGCTGCGCAATAGCTACAACATGTCGCTCGACAAGTTGCAGGCAGCACTTCAGGAAGTGGGCAAGAACGCTGGCGTGATCAATTCGGGAGCCGCCGAAATTCGCTCCGCCGCTGACGATCTCGCGCGTCGCACCGAACAGCAGGCCGCCTCGCTGGAAGAGACCGCTGCCGCACTCGAACAGATCACCACGACCGTCAGCGACTCCACCAAGCGGGCGGAAGAGGCCAGCATCCTTGTGGAACGCACGCGCTCCGGCGCCGAGAGGTCGGGTGGCGTTGTCCGCAACGCGGTTGCCGCGATGAACGAGATCGCCAAGTCATCCGGCGAAATCAGCAATATCATCGGCGTGATTGACGATATAGCGTTCCAGACCAACCTGCTTGCACTGAACGCGGGTGTCGAAGCGGCGCGCGCTGGTGAAGCCGGCAAGGGCTTCGCGGTCGTCGCCCAGGAGGTGCGTGAACTTGCGCAGCGATCCGCCAAGGCCGCGAAGGAAATCAAGCTCCTGATCACGACGTCCGAGAACCAGGTCAACACCGGCGTCGATCTCGTCGGCGAAACCGGTACGGCGCTCGTGCAGATCGAAGCGGAAGTAACCGAGATCACAAAGCACGTCAGGGCGATCGTCGAGGCGGCACGCGAGCAGTCGACCGGTATCCAGGAGATCAATACCGCCGTCAACAGCATGGATCAAGGCACGCAGCAGAACGCAGCCATGGTCGAAGAGACGAACGCGGCCAGCCATAGCCTCGCGAAGGAAGCCAGCGCGCTGAACACGCTGCTCGGGCAGTTCACTCTCGATCAGCGCAGCCGTCCATCCACGCAAGTGTCGCTTGGTTCCGCGACCGAAGCATCGCGGCCCGTGGCGTCGCCGGCGCGAGCGTTGACCCAGCGGTTGACGTCGAGCTTCAGAGGCGGAAACGCCGCAGTCGCCGTCGCGCAGAATGATTGGGAAGAATTCTGATCTAACTGTTGCCGTGAGGTCTCACGGCGCCGCTTAAAGAATTGGATCGGCCAGGGAACTGGCCGATCGAACAATAAGTAACCTCGTTGGCAATCAGGCGCTCTTCGGTTCGGCCTGCGGTGCTTGCTGATGCGGGACCAATAGACATGCCGGGACGATCAGTACTGCAATCAGCATCATCACCATGAAGGTCGCGTGCAGCGACTGCTGCAAAGCCAAGCGAATCTCGTCGCCGCCGCCAAGGGCTGCGCCGGTACCGTTCAGCAGAGCCCGCAGTTGCTCGGGCGTGATCGCCTGCCCGTTGTTGGCGTGTGCCAGACCATAGGTCAGAACCGCGCCCAGCACAGCGGCGCCGAGCGTGCTGCCGAGATTGCGTGAAAACACGTTGGAAGCGGTGGCGCTGCCCCGGTCGGAAGCCGTCACGCTCTCCTGGGTCAGGATGAGGGCGCCGATATTCAGCAAGCCCATGCCGAAGCCCATGATGAGCGAGCCGGCAGCCGCCAGCACGGGAGAGCTGGATGGTGCCAGCAGCACGAGCAGGCACGTTCCGACCGGTATGAAGAGGCTCCCAACGATCATGATCGGCCGCAGACCGAAGCGGGTAAACTGGCGTGACGCGATCGTCGCGCCGCAGGGCCAACCGAGCAGCAGCATGGTCAGGGCGAAGCCAGCCACAAGCGGCGAGCGGTCGAGCACGGTCTGCACATACATCGGCAGGAAGGTCGTCAGGCCCATGATCGACATGCTGGCGAAAAAGACGGCCAGGTTGGCGAAGGCGATCGGACGTCTCAGCCACAGGTCTGGCGCGACCATCGGCGCTTCGGCGCGGCGCTCCTGCCAGATGAAGGCGACAAGCGCGAAAAGGAAGATGATGAAGGCCGCGATTGTGTAGCTGGAGAGGCCGTTCTCCACCTCGGTGAGCGCGATCATCAGCGCGGAAATCGAGACGGCGAAGAGTGCGGCGCCAAGCACGTCGATCGAGACGACGCGCGGCCGCTTTTCCTCGTGCAGGAACAAGATGAAGCACAGCGCTGCCAGAAGCCCCACGGGTATGTTGATCCAGAAGATCCAGGCCCATGGGAGGTTGTGAATGATGATGCTGCCGAGAAGCGGCCCGACGACGGCAGACAGCGCCCAGACGCTTGCGAGGTATCCCTGCACCTTGCCACGCTGGTTGCCTGGGAAAAGATCGGCGACCACGGTCATCGCGACAGGCTGAAGGGCGCCGGCGCCGATACCCTGCAACAAGCGAAACGCGATCATCGAGGGCATGGACCATGCGAAACCGGCGAGTATGGAGGCCAGCAGGAACAGCGCGATGCCGACCAGCAGCATCGGCTTGCGGCCATAGATGTCCGCCAGCTTGCCGAAGATCACGGTTGTCGCGGTCTGCGTCAGAAGGAAGGACGAAAAGACCCAGGAATAGAGATTGATTTGGCCGAGCTGGGCTGCGATCTGCGGCATAGCCGTCGAGACGATCGTCGCTTCGATGGCGATCATCGCCATGCTTGCCATGATCGCGACAACGACCAATCCGCGATGCGAAGTTCTTTGTGTCATAGGAGGCTTTCGAGGCAAACGTCGGCGTAGACGACTGAGCGAGCGCCGACGGTTATTGGGTAGTGCCCTTACTATTCCTCGCAGCCGCCGCGTCAAGAGCATTTGGCCGTGAACTTGTCGTGAGTGGTTAGATGAATGGGAAGGGGAGCGCGTTGTCTTCGCGCTCCCCGAATTTCCTGTCAGGACGATTGTCTAAGGCTCGGCCACTACTTCCCGGCCTCATGCGCGGCGGCCTCGATGACGGCCGCGACCTTGTCCGGCTGCGAGGCGAAGACCGCGTGGCTTGCCTTGATCTCCGTTACCGCGCTTCCCGCGCGCTTTGCCATGTCGCGCTCGAGCTCGGGGTTGATCGAACGGTCGTCCGTTGCAACCACGGACCAGCTCTTCTTCGCCTTCCAGGCCGGATCATCGCCGATCTTCGCCGTGAAGGCCTGCTTTGCCGCGAAGACCTGTGACTTGGCGAGAAAGGCAGCTTCATCCTTGGGCAAGTCGGCGGCGAAGTCGTTGGCGAAGGCGGCGGGGTCGAGGTAGAGATATTGTCCGTCCTTCGTCTCGCGGATGCTCATGCCGCCCGCCGGCTTGGAGCTTGCCAGCGACAGCAGGCTCTCGCCCTTGTCCGGCTGGAAGGCCGCTACATAGACGAGGCCAGCGACATGTGCGTTGTGACCGGCTTCGGTGATGACCATGCCGCCATAGCTGTGGCCGACAAGCAGGGTCGGGCCATCCTGAAGATCAAGCACGCGGTTGGTGGCGGCAACGTCATCGGCGAGCGAGGTGATCGGCTCCTGCACGATCGTGACGTTGAAGCCGCGCTTCTCCAGGATTTCGGTTGCCTTGCGCCATCCGGAACCATCGGCGAGCGCGCCGTGGACGATGACGATGTTTTTCACCTCGGCGGCCTCTGCCGCGTAGGCGACGACACTGGTGGCGAATGCAAGGGCGAGGGTGGCGATGATGCGACGGTTCATGGGAGTGTCTCCTTTGGATCGATGTGTAGGTTGGGTAGAGGTCAGCCGAAGGTGAAGGCGTAGGCTTCGACGCCGGGATCGAGAAAGCGGATCTGGAAGTTGTGCGCCTCGACGTCGCCGGCCTGGCGGACAAGCTGATAGAGCCTGGTCGACGTCACCGTGCCGTTGCCATCGGCATCGGTGTCCGCGCCGTGGTCGGGACCGGGCGCCTTACCGTCGATCGTGACCTGGAAGCGGACGGGCTTTCCCGATGCATCCGGGCCGAGCACGAGGTGCAGGTCGCGGGCGCTGAACCGGTAGGCGATGCCGCCATCCGCCTGCTCGAGCGTTGCCTGCTCACGACCGATCGTCCATGCGCCCGACAGCCCCCATTCGTTGAGACCGAGATCGCCGACCGAATAGGTTCTGCTGGCATCGTTGTGCAGGCCCTCCGGCGAGGCGAAGTTGGTGGCCTGTTCGTAGCCGATGTAGGTCTCGCCGGAACGGATATCCTTGAGATCGGGGCTTGCTTCCGCGCCCTTGGCATCCGGCGCTACCGTGCTGGCGGCCATCTTCGCGCTGCCGGTTTCATGGATCAGATCCTGGATTGCCTGCTCGGTCTGGCGATAGTTGCCTTCGCCGAAGTGGTGGTAGCGGATCTGGCCCTTGGCATCGATCAGGTAGTGGGCGGGCCAGTAGTTGTTCTCGAAGGCGCGCCAGATCTTGTAGTCGTTGTCGATGGCGACCGGGTAGGTGATCTTGGCGTCAGCGACGGCCTTGCGGACATTGTCGATCTTCTTCTCGAAGGCGAACTCCGGAGCGTGCACGCCGATCACGACGAGACCCTGATCCTTGTACTTCTCGGCCCAAGCGCGGACGAAGGGCGTGGTGCGGATGCAGTTGATGCAGGAGTAGGTCCAGAAGTCGACAAGGACGACCTTGCCGCGTAGTTGTTCGGCGGTCAGCGGCGGCGAGTTCAGCCATTCGACGGCACCGTCGAGCGATGGGGCAATGCCTTCGACCGGCAGGCTTGCCTTGAACGGTAGGTTGCCGACGGCGGCCGTCATCGCGCCGTTGCTCGCGACCTCAGCGGGTGCCGCCAGATCACGCTTTGCGTTGAAGCGGTCGAGAACTGCCTGTTCGAAGGATGTCGTACTAGCATAGGACAGCCGAGCCAGAAGGCCGGTATCGGCGCCGAGTGCGATTGCGGCCACGCCGGCAAGGACTGCTGCGCCGAGAACCTGGCGAACACGCTCGCTGACACCCAGGGACCGCTTCATGCCGGCAAACACCTTGCCTCCGAGGAGCAATGCAACGGCAAGCGAGGTGGACGCACCGGCTGCGTAGGCGATGAGCAGGAAGGTCGTCTCCAGATTGGCGCCCTGCAGTGCGGCGCCCGTCAGAACAAGCCCAAGGATCGGGCCGGCGCAGGGCGCCCACAAGAGACCGGTCGCGACACCAAGGATCAGCGAGCTCAGCGCCGTCGGCGCGGCGCCCGGCTTACCGGAGGCCTTCATTAATCGGTTGCCGAAATCGACGACCGGCTGCGTGATCGTGCTTGCGACGCGCGGCGAGAGCAGGCTGACGCCGAAGATGGCGAGCAGGGTGAGTGCCGCGAGGCGACCATATTCATTGGCGTGGATCGCCCAGCTCCCGCCAACCGCTGCAAGCGACGCGACAACCGCGAAGGTGGCAGCCATGCCGATCAGCATCGGCAATGTGCTGCGGACAAACGGCTGGCCGGCACGGGCGAAGACGAAGGGGAGGATGGGCAGGATGCAGGGGCTGAGGATGGTCAGCGCCCCTCCGAGATAGGCAATGATGAGAAGCGTCATCGTCGTTTCCTTTGAGACCAGGTTCGGATGCTGAAGGGCGACTGGCTCGATCAGCAGTGACGCCAATCTGTTGTGACGACGTATCCGGGATGTGTCCGGCCCCTAGGAGAAGTGTGTCGAACTGTAGCGATCGCGGGCCGTGCTACAGAGCGAAACAATCGGCGGCGAAAGGGCTTGGCGATTGTATCGCAATGTATCCGGACGCGCCGTCGCTACAGTCGCATGCAATAACGGTCCGCCGGCGACACATCGGGGATACACGCCGTCGGCTTTATGGCGATCATAGTCAACACGGACAGGAGAGAGACCCATGACCAACGCAATCAACCTCGACCGCCGCCGCTTCTTCGGCATTGCCGCAATGACCGTCGCCGCTGTCGAGTTCGGCGCCGCAACGCTCGCAAACGCGCAGACCGCTGCTGCTTCGCCTGCAAGGAAGGTCGGCGGGCACCAGTCGTTTGAATCGCTCAAGCAGATCAAGGCCGGCGTGCTCAATATCGGCTACGCCGAGGCCGGCCCTGCAAACGGTCCCGCCGTCCTGCTCCTGCATGGCTGGCCTTATGATATCTATAGCTATGTCGACGTCGCTCCGATCCTTGCAAATGCGGGATACCGCGTGATCGTCCCCTATCTTCGCGGCTACGGCACCACGACCTTCCTATCCAAGGATACGCCACGCAACGGCCAGCAGGCCGCGCTTGCAGCAGACATGATCGCGCTGATGGATGCGCTCAAGATCGAGAGCGCGATTGTCGCCGGTTATGATTGGGGTGCCCGCACCGCCGACATCATGGCCGCCCTCTGGCCGGAACGCTGCAAGGCGCTGGTCTCCGTCAGCGGCTACCTGATCGGCAGCCAGGAGATCAACAAGAAGCCGCTCGCGCCCAAGGCCGAACTTGCCTGGTGGTATCAGTTCTACTTCGCCACCGAGCGCGGCCGCGCAGGCTATGCCGCCAATACCCGCGACTTCGTACGGTTGATCTGGGAAACCGCGTCGCCCACCTGGAAGTTCGACGACGCGACCTTCGATCGTTCGGCACCGGCCTTCGACAATCCCGACCACGTCGACATCACCATCCATAACTATCGCTGGCGTCTTGGGATCGTCGAAGGCGAGGCGAAGTATGATGCCTATGAAAAGAAGCTGGCCATGGGTCCTGTCATCACCGTGCCTACCATCACCATGGAAGGCGACGCCAATGGCGCGCCCCATCCCGACCCGTCGGCCTACAAGGCCAAGTTCTCGGGCCGCTACGAGCATCGCAACGTAACTGGTGGCATCGGCCACAATCTGCCGCAGGAAGCTCCCGAGGCTTTTGCCCAGGCCGTGATCGACGTCGCGTCGTTCTAAAGCGATCGGCCACCCGCGCGAAATCCCCTTTACTCGCGGTGGCCGACGCGAAATTAATGCTGACTTTACGAGCGCGAATCGTGTGAAAGACGAGACATGGAGCACATCGACCATATTCTGATCGTGGACGACGATCGTGAGATTCGCGAGCTCGTATCGAGCTACCTGAAGAAGAACGGCCTGCGCACCACCGTTGCCGCCGATGGCCGCCAGATGCGCAGCTTTCTCGAAGGCAATTCCGTCGATCTGATCGTGCTCGACGTGATGATGCCGGGTGACGACGGCCTGGTGCTGTGCCGTGAGCTCAGGGCCGGCAAGCACAAGGCCATACCCGTGGTCATGCTGACGGCGCGTGACGACGAGATGGACCGGATTATCGGCCTTGAAATGGGCGCCGACGACTATCTGCCGAAGCCCTTCGCCGCGCGCGAGCTTTTGGCGCGGATCAAGGCGGTGTTGCGCCGGACGCGCATGCTGCCGCCCAATCTGCAGATCACCGAGGCCGGTCAGCTCCTGACCTTCGGCGACTGGCGTCTCGATACCGTCGGCCGCCACCTGCTCGACAAGGAGGGGACCGAGATCGCCCTGAGCGGCGCCGAATACCGGCTGCTCCGTGTCTTCATCGATCATCCCCAACGCGTGCTCAATCGCGACCAGCTGCTCAATCTGACACAGGGCCGCGATGCGGAGCTGTTCGACCGCTCGATCGATCTTCTGGTGAGCCGCGTGCGCCAGCGGCTGGGCGACGATGCGCGCGAGCCGACCTATATCAAGACGGTGCGCGCCGAAGGCTATGTCTTCTCCGTTCCGGTTGAGATATCGGAGCCGAGGACATGAGCGAGGCGCGCCCTCGCATCGGCTGGTGGCCGGGTTCGTTGCGTTCCCGGCTCTTTCTCATCCTGTTTGCCGGTCTGGCAATCGCCTATGGCCTGTCGTTCAGCATCCTCTTTGCCGAACGCTACATGTCGGCGAAAGCCGTCATGCTGGGCACGCTGGAAAGCGATCTCGCGACCTCGATCGCCGTCATTGACCGCCTTCCGGCCAATGAGCGGGCCGACTGGGTCGATCGCCTGAGCCGTGGCAACTATCGCCTCGTTCTCGGTCCGGGCCTGCCTGGCGTGTCCGACATGTCCGGCCGGGGCGCCGAGATCGCGGAACGGATCGAAGAAGCGGCGGGCCACAAGTTTCCCCTCAAGGTCGAGTCCATCCCCGGTGACGGCAAGAGGCTTCAGGCCCATCTGACGCTGTCCGATGGTTCGCCGCTGACGATCGACGTCACGCCGCGCGGCGTCATGCCGTTGGCGGAGTGGCTGCCTTATGTCTTCGCCGCGCAGATGGCGCTTCTCCTCATATGCACCTGGTTTGCCGTGCGCCTGGCCATTCGTCCGCTGAGCGCGCTTGCCGCCGCCGCCGATACGCTCGATCCGTCCAAGAAGGGCGAGCCGATGAGCGAGCGGGGCCCGAGCGAAGTCGCCCACGCCGCCCGCGCCTTCAACGCGATGCGCGACCGTATCGCGCATTATCTGGAGGAACGCGTGCAGATCCTGGCCGCGATCTCGCACGACCTGCAGACACCCATCACCCGCATGCGGCTACGCGCCGACATGGCCGACGACACGCCCGAGAGGGAGAAGCTGGTCAACGACCTGCGCGAAATCGAGCGACTGGTGCAGGACGGCATTGCCTATGCGAGAAGCTCGCATGGCAGCGGCGAGAAAAACTCCCGTATCGATCTCTCCTCTTTCATCGACAGCATCGCCTACGACTATCAAGACACTGGAAAGGCCGTGACCGTGCTTGGCGTCGTTCAAGGCACGGCCTCGACCAAGCCGCATGCGCTGCGGCGGATACTCACGAACTTCATCGACAATGCGCTGAAGTTTGCGGGCAGTGCTGAGATTGCCGTCGAGCGGAGCATGGAGGGCGATGTTGTCGTCACCGTTCTCGATCGCGGGCCCGGTATTCCCGACGATATGCTTGAAAGCGCCATGCAGCCCTTCTTCCGGGTCGAGACATCGCGCAACCGGGATACAGGCGGGACGGGGCTCGGGCTGGCGATTGCCCAGCAGCTCGCCGGAACGATCGGCGGCTCGGTGCGGCTTTACAACCGCACGGATGGCGGCCTCGCGGCCGAGGTCCGGTTCCGCTAAGGCCGGTCCTCTTCGCCGGTGGCTGGGCGCTTTTTGTAAGCCTGAATGTCCCCAAGCCGTTGCGTACGTTCTGATACACTTCCGCCATTTTCCGAAACACGCCGGATACGCGGATCCATCAAAACACTCCCTGTCAGCCAACGTCGCCCAAGCGATAACAAAAGGCGACGCAACAAAGGAGTGTTCCATGACCAAGATTGATACCGTTCTCTACACCGGCAAGACCCACACCACAGGCGGCCGCGAGGGGGTTGCCCGCAGCGACGACGCACAGCTCGACGTTCGCCTGTCGCCTCCCGGCAGTGGCAAGCCGGGCACCAATCCGGAGCAACTGTTCGCGGCCGGCTGGTCGGCCTGCTTCATTGGCGCGATGACCAAGGCCGCTGGCAAGCGCCAGCTCAGGCTCCCGGCCGAGACGGCGGTGAACGCCGAGGTCGATCTCGGAACGACCGATGGCGCCTATTTCCTGCAGGCGCGCCTGGCAATCAGCCTGCCGGGGATCGATCCAGAACTCGCGCGCGCGATCGTTGAGGATGCGCACCAGACATGCCCCTATTCGAAGGCAACGCGCGGCAACATCGCCGTCGAGCTGACATTGGTCTGAGTGGGCGGCAAGGGAGACATTGCAATGAAGATAGCTGTCTTTGCGGTCATGATCGCGGCGGTCCTCGCATCGCCCTGCATCTACGATGTCATGTCGAACGAGCCATCGCCCCTTGCCGTGATCATCGGTTCGCCTCTCCATGGAGCAGAGGCGAACCGGCCAGGGTGACGACCATGTGCTCTATGAAGGCACGGACGCGGTTGGGCAGCGGCCCGCCGCCCACGTAGACGGCGTGAACCAATTCCAGGTCTCCTGGATTGTGTTCCTCGAGCAGCGGCACCAGCCGTCCGGTCCTGATGTCGTCTGCCACATGAAACAGACCAATGCGGGCGATGCCAGCGCCCGCGAGCACCATCTGCTTCATCGTCTCGCCGTTGTTGACAACGATGCTGCCCTTCACTGGCTGGCCAACCTCGCGTCCCGCGACGCGAAATGGCCATGACGGTCTCGCGCGCCGGAAATTGAATGTCAGGCAGTCGTGTTGTTCGAGATTCCCGGGTGTTGCCGGATATCCGCGGCGTTCGAGATAGCTCGGCGCGGCACAGACCACGCGTCGGCTTTGTCCCAGTTTGCGGGCGATCAGCCCGCTGTCTGGCATATTGCCCATCCGGATGGCGACATCAGTCTGCTCCGCCACCAGATCGACGATGCTGTCGGTCAGGCTGAGGTCAACGATCAGATCGGGATTGCGGGCAATGAAATCCGGTATGGCCGGCACCACGAACATCGTACCGAAGGGAATGGTTGCGTTGATCCTGAGCCGACCCCTGATCGCACCTCCCGCAGCTTCCTGATCCGCATCGTCTAGCGCTTGCAGGATTTTCAGCGCCGCATGGTGATAGGCTTCCCCTTCCTCGGTCAGGGTCAGGGCGCGGGTCGTGCGCAACAGGAGCCGCGTGCCGAGCCTGGCCTCTAGGCGCGCGATCAGCTTGCTGACCGCCGATGGCGTGAGGTCGAGGTTGCGGGCCGCGGCGGAGAAGCCGCCATCGCGCACAACGCGCGCAAACACTTCCATCTCACCGGAGCGCTCCATCAGGATACGTGGCATTGATGATCCTTGTTCACAGGTGCATGTTCTCTGAAAGCAATAGTCCATTCGGCGGCAAAGTCATAGATTGTGTTCATCAACACAACACTTGGAGCCCCGCAATGGACATGCAACTCACCGGAAAGTCCGCACTCGTGACCGGCGCCACCGCCGGTATCGGTCTTGAAATCGCCCGTACGCTCGCGGCGGAAGGCGTGCGCGTCATCATCACCGGGCGCGACGGCTCCAAGCTCGATGCGGCCGTCGCCGCCATTAAGGCAACCGGCAAATCCGACGTGACCGGATTGCTGGCCGATGCCGCCAGTGCCGAAGGTGCTCAAATCATCGCCAAGGCGGCGCCTGCGGTCGATATCCTCGTCAACAATCTCGGCATCTACGAGAGCAAGGCCTTCGGCGATATCACCGATGCCGATTGGAGCCACCTGTTCGACGTCAACGTCATGAGCGGTGTGCGCCTGTCGCGGACGTATCTTCCCGGCATGCTGGAGCGCAACTGGGGGCGTATCATCTTCATTTCGAGCGAATCCGGCCTCGCCATTCCGCAGGACATGATCCACTACGCAACGACCAAGACCGCTCAACTGTCGATCTCGCGCGGACTGGCGCAGTTGACGCGCGGCAGCAACGTCACCGTCAACTCGGTCCTGCCGGGACCGACACGTTCAGAAGGCATCGAGGCGTTTCTGCGCAGCCAGGCCAGCGACCCGTCCGCGCCGATCAAGCAAATCGAGGCCGAATTCTTCGCGACGGCGCGTGCCGCGTCGATCTTGCAGCGCATGGTGGATGCCGAAGAGGTGGCCAACCTCGTGGCCTATCTCGCCAGCCCTCGCTCATCGGCCACGAACGGCGCTGCGCTGCGTGCCGAAGGCGGCCTCGTCAACACCATTGCTTGAGGACGATCGATGGCCAACGAACCGCTGACCATTATCGCCATCACCACCGCCAAAGCGGGCAAGGAAGTGCTTCTTGGTGAAGCCCAGGAAAAGCTTGTTGCCGAGACATTGGTCGAGGATGGTTGCCTGCGCTACGAACTGCACCAGTCGCTCGACGACGGACGCGTTCGCGTCTTCGTGGAAAGCTGGGAGAGTGAGGCCAAATGGCGCGCTCATATGGAGGGCGCCGCGATGCGACGTTTCCATGCGCTCGGCGTCGGTGACTACTTTGCTGATTTCGCGCTTCACCGGCTGACCAAGGTTGCCGGCTGACGTTGACTGCTCGGAATGCCGCGCTAACAGAGATGGAGAACGCCGCCCTTGGGCGGCGTTCGATTGTATGTATCAGACTGTACGTCTTGCTCGGCTGTTAGCCTATCGCCACGCTCGTCTTGTGGCGCCGTCGAAGAACAGACACCAAGATGCCGCCGGCCAGCACGACCACAAACGCTGCCGCAGCTATCGCGGGCAGGATGTAAGGCTGCATCTTTGCTAGCAGGGGTACCGGGCCGCCGCTACGTGCGATCGCGACATCTTCCATCGTCACATGTGCTTCAGGATTGCCGAAGCGTTTGAGCACATAATTTGAGATATCTGCTATCTCTTTGTCACTGAGCGGCGTGACGTAGGAGCCGGGACCGAAGCTCGGCATCAGCACCTCGTGTTCACCTGTCGTCCTCTCGACACCGTTGAGAATTGCCGCGACGAGATTGGCGGGCTTGCCCGCTCCCGTCGCCGTGTTGTGGAACAGTGAGGGATAAGCCTGGTTTTCGCTGCCCGCGCCATCCGGCTGATGGCAGCTCGCGCAATAGCCGCTGTAGAGTTCCTCCCCGTTGCGAAGGCTGTTGTGCTCGTTTGGTCGGTAGACGCCACGGATATTCGCTTCGTCGCTGTGGGCGGAGCCGAACGCATGGGCAGGCTGGGCGTCGGCCTGATCACGAATGGTCGGTACGGTTTTCAAATACTTCGCAAGAGAACGGAGATCGCTTTCGGGAAGGTATTGCAGACTGTTCTGGATGGCTTCGGCCATCCCGCCCGCGGCCTGGTTCTTCCCGTCGGCGTGGCCGGTGCGGAAATACTGCACGAGTTCGTCGTCGCTCCATCCGCCGATACCGCTGACAGGATCAGAGGTGATGTTCGGCGCATACCAGGGACCAACGAAACCGCCGCCAAGGAAGGCGCCGCCGTCTTCGCCCATCAGCAGGCCGCGCGGCGTGTGGCACGAGCTACAGTGGCCGAGCGCGCCAGCGATATAGGCGCCGCGGTTGATCTCCGCGCTCTTCGTGGTGTCCTCGACGTAGGGGTGCTTGGTCGCGTAAAGCAGATTCCAGCCCGCCATCGACAAGCGGATGTTAAACGGGAACGGCAGGGCGGTTTCCTGCTTCGGCGCGGTATCGACGGGCTCTACGCTATTCATGAAATAAGTGTAGAGCGCGCGAATGTCGTCGTCAGTCATCTCCGCATAGGCGCTATAGGGCATGGCCGGATAGAGGTGAGCTCCATCCTTACGGATGCCCAAGCGCACGGCCCTCGAGAAATCCGCCTCGCTGTAGTTGCCGATACCGGCAGTTTTCGAGGGAGTGATGTTGGTCGAGAAGATCGTGCCGAGTGGCGAGACGATCCCGTATCCGCCGGCGAAAGGCTTGCCGGTTTTGGGGACTGTATGGCATGCCATGCAGTCCGCGCCGGTGGCGACCATGCGACCTTTTTCGATAAGTGCGGCCTGATTCTCGGAAGCAGATTGAGCGAAGGCTTGGTTCGCGCCCCCCGCGGCAGTGCCAAGCAGCAGTGCGGCCAGCGCGGCATTCTTCATCTTATGTCGTATCCGCATCGTCATGCTCCCAGCACGTGAGAGATGTCGTCGGCGGCCTTTATGCCGAGCGCCGCCATTGTTAGCGTGCTGTTGACCACGCTGGCGGAGGGAATTGCTGAGCCGCCGGCGATCCAGAGGTTGGAGTGGTCGTGCGCACGGCAGTTTCCGTCGACGACCGAGGAGGTCTTGTCGCTGCCCATGATCGCGCCGCCCATGATGTGGTTGTTTGCGTTGAGCGATTTGGTGATGTTGACGTCGGTCGCATTGAAGAGCGAGGCGATGTGCTGCAATTGCAGGACGGCCGCGTCATAGCCTTTGCGGACATAGTCGCCAACATCGTAGTAGACATCGGGGCACGGAATGCCGTGCGGATCCACGCGAGTCTTGCTTAGCGTGATGCGGTTCTTCGGATCTGGGAGAGGCTCGAGACTGATCGACAGATCGACACCGTGGATCGTGCGCTTGCGGATTTCGGCATCGAGTTCGGCGCCAACCAGCCCCTGCTTGAGCGCCGCGCTTGTGGCGCCGGTCACCTGCGTGATGTTGTTCAGGATCATCTTGTTGGCCGAATATTCCGAGCGGAACGCGCCGTCGCGCGGGCCAACGAGGCAGCTGCTTTGAGCCGGACCGCGGCCTATCCACAGCGGTTCTTCCGCCTGGAAGAAGCAATGGAAACCGGAATGGTCCATCATGTTGCGACCGACCTGATCGGAGGAGTTGGCGATGCCGGCCGGATTGCGCTCATTGGCCGCCGCCAGCAGCAGGCGCGGCGATTCCATCGAATTGCAGGCAATGACGAAGGCTTCGCCCGTCGCCTTGTGGGAACGATGTTCGTTGTCGTACCAGTGGACGGCGGTGACCCGATTGTTCTCGTCCGTGTCGATCTTGTAAACCACCGATTCCGCGAGCACGACCGCACCCTTGGCTTCGGCCGATTGGACCGAATGGATGCCGTTATACATGGCGCCGATCGGACAGATGGGCTGGCAGTTGTTGTTGCCGCAGCAGGTCGGTCGACCATTCCACGGACGCGTGCTCCGGCCCTGCGGGATTGGTACCGAACGATAGCCATGAGCGTTGACGATTTCCGCGAAGCGCTTGTCGCCATAGCTCCATGGCACCATGTCCATTGGGTAGGGACGGCTGCGCTCGGCAGGCGATTGTAGTGCCGGATCGTTTGGCCCGGCGACCCCCATGGCCTCCTCGGCACGACAGTAATACGGCTCGAGTTCATCGTAGGAGATCGGCCAATCGATGCCGACACCGTAGGTGGAGCGCATCTTTAGGTCGACAGGCAGATGTCGCCAGCTTGAGGCCGCCCAATGCCAGGTCGTTCCGCCGACGGTCTTCAAATATCCCTGCTTGAAGCCTTTGCCGTCAGGGCCGGACAGCTCCACATAGTTGTTCTCCGGCCAATAGAGTGGCGCAGGCGCCCATTTCGACTGCGGGTAGAGGCCCTGGAAGTCCGAGCCGGCTCGGTTCTTGAACGGCATGTTTCGCCAGTTTTCGACCGCCTGGGCGCGCTCGATGCGAAGTCCTGCATCCAGAACCAGAACGCTTTTTCCCTCGCCGGCCAGTTGGTCCGCGATCAGAGCGCCGACAACGCCGGAGCCGACAATCACGACGTCGGCCGTCGCATCGCCGTTCGAAAAGACGGGAGATTTCATGATCAGAGCACTTTCGGATTGTTGATTGGCATGCGGGTCATTTCCGGCGGCAGGCCGGTCCACCACATCGGACCCTTGTTGCAGTAGGTCGGCACGGTAAGTCCGTCCTCGACGGGGCGATACATCAGTGCGTCCTTGTAGGCGACGACCACAGGTCCCTTCTTGGTGTCGACGGTGCCGGTGTACCAGGCGGTCAGAATGGCGAGCAGAAGTTCGCCGTGGCCGGCCTGTTCGGCGGCTCGCTTGAAGGCGTTCGCATCCGGCTGCGCACCGGCGATGGCGGCCAGCGCGTCCAGTGTCGCGGCAAGATCGCTATGATCGGATAGCAGCGCCTCGTAAATACGATCCGACGTAGTTCCCGACAGAAGAGGCTTTGCCGTGATAGCCTTGGAGACGGCATAGAATTGCGGGTTCTTGGCCAGGGCTGCTTCCTGCGCCCACAACGCGGATGGCATTACTGCGGACAGGACCAGCGCGGCCGTGCCTGACAGTAGGGATCTTCGGCTTACTTGGGGAGCCAGGTGCCAGGCGTCGGCCGGCGTTTCAGAGGGACTGTTCATAATTTATCGCTCCAGAAGGCATGCGAGATTGCGCCCGCAATGCCATCGGCAAGGTGGTTGTGATCGAGGGATCGATTTCGGCGCGACGTCCATTTCAGAGGGGCGAGGGTCGAAATGACGCAGGTCTTTTCGTATTTAGATCGATCTAAGTCAATGCGTTATTGTTGCATGTGCGAAATGCGTGCGCTGCAATGCGATGACGCATTGCAGGTATTCTATTTCGGTGGACCGCGTAGGAGCGAGGTCGTATAGGCGGGACATGCTGATGGGAGGAGTTGAGCATGGCAAGCAGCCCTGACATTCATCGACAGGTCACTTTGATCGATGTCGCTAAGGAAGCAGGTGTTTCTCGTGCGACGGCTTCGCTTGTCATCAGGGAAAGCCCGCTGGTTTCATCGGAGACCCGCAAGAAGGTCGAAGCCGCGATCGAAAAGCTTGGTTATGTTCGAAACCTCACCGCGGCCCGACTACGGGCAGGACAGAGTCGCGTGGTTGGGCTCGTCATTCCGAATCTCGCGAACCCATTCTTCTCAAGATTACTGGCTGGCATCGAAGAGATACTTGATCAGGCCGGTCTCGCTGTTCTGCTGGCCAACAGCCACGACGATCTCGGCAGGCAGCACGACGTGTTGCGCCGGATGCGCGAGCACGGAGTCAATGGTGTCATTGTCTGCCCGGCCGCCGGCACGCAGCAAAATTGGCTATCTGACAATGCTCTCGGCCCGATGCCGGTTGTTCAATTGCTGCGCTACGTTACCGATCAACTGGACTACGTTGGGGTCGACTATGGCCTCGGTGTACGGCAAGCAGTGAACTATCTTGTTGGGCTAGGGCATTCTCAGATTGTCTTCGCGGTTCACGGTGCCATGCATTCGGCGTATCGCGAGCGCGTGGATGGTTTTTCGGCGGCCATGGACGAGCATTCCCTAAAAGGCAATTCACTGCTGGCCATGCCCATGCGCCTGACCGACATTCCGGCGGCCACGAAGTCCATCTTTGAGTTCAATTTGGATTGCACGGCAACATTGTGCTTCAACGACGTCATCGCGATCGGTTTATCGGCCGGCCTGCACGATCTTGGCATCACGATCGGTCGTGATCACTCGCTCGTGGGCTTCGACGACGTGCACAATGGCGAAATCATCAGGCCGCCCATCACGTCGGTTGCCACGCATCCGACGGAGATTGGCCGGATGGCGGGACGCAGGATGTTGGAGCGCCTTCAGCAGCCAGCCGAAACAGCTCGTCGGGTCGTGCTGAAACCAGAGCTCATGATCCGCGAGTCCTGTACCGCAGCCCCCGCGCTCAAGGGAAATCCGCAATCCGGGCAATAACCAGCCTTTACGGAAACACATGAGCCACAAGGCTTTCTCATCTTCTATACGCCCAAGGTGCTGCTGGGCGTCACACCGTTAAGATGGTAATTGCCGAGGGCGGCGTGGTATTTCCGATGCGCGGGATATTGCAGCGCGCGGGTGTCGGTCGCGTGGCAGAGGCGATCGAGGCCGCTGCCGACGGATGATGCTGCGGCGAGTTCAATCAAAGTTTCGTAAGCGTCGATAGCAATCTCCGAGGTCAGAACCTTGGCCGCGCCCGCAGCAAGCGTGGCTGCCGTCACGTTTTCTTGGGTCGTTTCGATCTGCGCGATGTCGGCCTTGAGGCCGGCGCTCTCGATGAGGGCAGTCGCGGCCTCCAGCTGAACGGCCAACTCTCCAACGCGGGTGAGAGACCTAGCATCTCCTGAACTTTCATGGGCTCGGCCGTAAGCTGGCGATCGAGAGCGCATTTTGATGACCGCGATCACGTCTGCAAAGCGCCTTCGAGCCACCCCGAGGTCAACGCTAGCGTCAAGGATTTGACCCAATGCTCCAACCGCCGTGGGGCGCTCAAAGCTCTTGTGGTGCGCGACCACGGCGTCAGCATGGATGTAGACATTGTCCAGAACCGCTGCGCCGCTAGCATGGTCGCTGACGGTTCGCGCACCTTCTGTCCCATGTTGGATGAACGATATGATCAACCTATCCTCGTCGTTCAGCGCGACGATGGAAATCCAATCCGCGAACGCCACGTTTGCGACATCGCGCCCGCGCCCGTTGACGCGATAGCCCAATCCATCTCGGGTAATCTTGAGCTCCTCATAGGTGGCGGCCTCCGAATCGCGTTCGGTCGACACACCGACGAACCTGTCACCGGCAAGCGCACGTCCGAAGAAGAAGCGCTTCTGCTCTTCCGTGCCGTCGGTCCGCAACGCCTCAAGAATGTAAAAATGGCTCTCAACGATCCGGCCAATCCGGGCATCGGCTTCAGAGATGATCGCGGTGATCTTCGCGAGAACGGTATTGGATATGTCGATGCCGCCATATTCCGGAGGAACGGTAATGGCCAATAGCCCGGATTGCGATAGTGCTTCGAATTCATTGCCGCTTAGTCGCCGATACTGATCGAACGTCGGTGACTTTTCCCGAAGGCGGCTGGCGAACTGGTTCGATGTCGCGATCACTTCTTCCTCGCTTGCCAGTCGGGCGGTCAGCTGGCGAATTCGACCCGTTGCATGAGGTATCCTGTCCATCTCGTGCTCTCCCAAGCTGCGTCGAATAGGGATGAAATATCCTCAGGCGAAAGAAAAGAACATTAAATCCATAAACTACTCGAGGTGAGGAAAGTCATTTCGTGGGCGTCGCGGATAGCGCGGTTCAGCGGGGCAGCAACGCGGCTTGCCGTAAGAGCCCCAAATCGTGGCCTCACAAAAAGGGGCTTGCCATCGCGGTTATTATTTCTATGCTTTTAGTAGATAATTATGCCTTCATCCCGATCCGTGATTTACCGGCGCATGCTGCCGGACCAATGCAGGAAAGGAACTGACGCATGACACAGCTCCCCTCCCATTTTTCCAGACGACCACAAGATCGACAGACACGTTCACTCTTCAAGGTCGCAATCGTCGGCCGTGGCTTCACCGGCATCCTGACCGCCATCGCGCTGCTTAGGACGGTCAAACGGCCGTTCCATCTTGTCATGTATGATCCGCAGCAGACGGTCGATATCAGCAGGAGCGTGAGCCAATCGGCGACGACGTTGCTCAACAGCCGGGTTCGCGATCTGTCCGTCGATCCCGGGGTTCGCGACGATTTCAGCAGATGGCTGGAAGCAGAGCAGAAGCTTGGTGAAGCCGTCGGTTGCGAGCGAACGGGCCGCGATCAGTCATTTGTATCAGGAGAGCTGTTTTCCCAGTACGTGCATCAGCGCTTCTCAGAAGCGTTGCAAAGCAGGACCGATGTCGTCGTGCAGATCTGTCCCGAGATCGTGACGGGCCTCGATCACAGCGAGGAATTGGGCTTTTCGCTTTCGTTTGGCGAGCGGCAAAACGCCCGCTTCGATACGGTATTTCTCGCCACTGGCTACGGACTACGTGAGAATACAGCGGAAGGACAGGCAGGTCCTGCTGGTGACAATGTCGTGGTGATCGGCGCCGGCGTTCGGGCAGTCGATCGGGCCCTTCGCCTGTTGGCCAATAGTCAGGCACGACACGTCACACTGATATCGGCTTCGGGTTTCCTGCCGCAATCGCATGCCCGCTCGGCCGTGGGGCCGATCGTGTCCGAGGAGCCGTTTCCGCGCACGCTTCGCGGTGCCTTCCGGCATCTGCGTCGGGCGGCGGAGGTCGCCAATGCAGATGGCTCCGGCTGGCAAGGGATCATGAACGGCTTCAGGTCGCGTGCCCATGACTTGTGGCAGGAGTTGAGCGCGGAGGAACGCGGTCGCTTCAAGCGCCATGTGCGCGCCATATACGACAGCCATCGAAATCGTCTGCCGCCCGAGCACTTCGAGCGCCTTCATCGGGCTATTGCAGACGGTGCCATTACGCTGCGCAAGGGCAAGGTTGAACGTATCGCGTCGAATGGTGTGCTTTTTTCAGGACCGGCAGGTCTTGAGGTACTCTACGCCAGCCGGGCCGTCGATTGCCGGTCCAGGCCAACGGATCTGGAATCGCCGCTGTATCGTTCCGTTCTGCGCGCGGGCCTCGCAAGGCGTGACGTGGTCGACCTTGGCATTGTCGTCGATCGCTGCGGTCGAACTGCATCGGAACCGCAGGGCTCCAAAGGCTTGTTCGCAATGGGCCCTCTCGGCCTGGGCAGTCTGCCGGATATCGACCTGGTGCCGGAGATCGTTATCCAAGGGCACGCCGCTGCTGTCGCGCTCGACAATTGGATCCATGAGCTCTCGCTTGCCGAGCAACGCCTGCCTGATGAATAACCCTCAGGCTTTTCGATTTCGATCGATCTGCCTGGCGAGGATGCACATCAGTTCAAACATCATCGTTGCGCCTGCGATGGAGGTCATACCCGCGAGGTCGAACGGCGGCGCCACCTCGACGAGGTCGGCGCCGACAAGGTTCAGCCCATCCAAGAGCCTGACCATCTGTTGAGCCTCGCGGGTGCTGAACCCGCCGATCTCGGGCGTTCCGGTGCCGGGCGCCATGGAGGGATCGATGGAGTCGATGTCGAAGGTCACATAGGCGGGGTTTTGACCGACGATCGCTCTGACTTCCGCCATCACCTCCTCGGCGCCCCGGCGCACGAATTCTTCCATATAGATGATGCGGACACCCTGCTCGACGGCCCAGCCGTGCTCATCTGGACTATATGTCGATCCTCGAATTCCGATCTGCACGATCCGCCGTGGATCGAGCAATTTCTCTTCGATCGCCCGGCGAAATGGCGTTCCGTGGGTGTATGGGTTGTCGCCGAAATAGGTATCGTTGGTGTCGGAATGCGCGTCGAAATGGATGAGACCGACCGGACCGGTTTTCGCTACCGCGCGAAGCACCGGCAGCGTCGTCAGATGGTCGCCGCCGACAGACAACGGAATGGCGCCGGCTGAGACGATCTCCGCGATGCCCTCTTCGATCAGGCGCAGGCCATCCATCAGATCGATCGGATTGACGGCGACATCGCCGACATCGGCTATGTTGGCGATCTTGAAGGGTTCGATCTTGAAGACGTGATGCGTGCTGCGCATGAGGCTCGAATAGTTTCTGACCTCGCGCGGCCCATGCCGGGCGCCGGCCCGGTTCGTGGTTCCGCCATCCCACGGAATGCCGACCAGCGCGATGTCGAGGCCCACGGCCGAGTCTACCGCCGGTAGCCGCATGAATGTCGCGTGGCCTGCAAAACGCGGAACCTTGGCGGCATCGACAGGCTGGTGAAATTTATTGCTCATGCGTCAGGTCCTGTTTGAATTCTTCATTATCGCGGGCAACAACTTGCCACGGGAATTATCGAAGTAAATCAAATTGTTTGCGGACTGAGTAGAGTTCGATGCCACGCACCTGACGTCAGGCCTCTACCCGATTTCTGAGATAGCCTTCCTCCAGCAGGATCTTCACCGTCATCGCCGCGTTGTGGCGCATCTCGATTGCGGCGTGATCGGAGTAGAAGGCGTTGTGGGGGGTGATCACCAGGCGCCCCGCGAGCCAATCTTCCCTGTTGCGCCACGCGGTCAGAAGAGAATGGTCCCGTGGCGGCTCCTCGGCCAGCGTATCGATCGCGGCTGCCGCCAGATGGCCGGTTCGCAGCGCGGTCTCAAGCGCATCGAGATCATCGAGCAACTCGCCGCGTGCCGTGTTGACGAGGATCGCTCCGGGCTTCAGCCGCGAGAGCGTCTGCGCGTCCAGAAGACCACGTGTTTCGGGATTGACAGGGCAGTGGAGCGTTAGGATATCCGCCTCGGCAAGGAGTTCGTCTATCCGGTCGACGCGATCGTAGCCGATCGCCTTTTCATGGCCGCGCGGTTGGCCGGGATCGTAGCCCAGGATGCGGAAGCCGAAAGGCTTGAGGCGATTGATGACAGCCGTGCCGATCCGCCCGACGCCGATGACGCCGACCGTGGCGCGGTTGGAGCGCGGGAGCGGCTTCAAGCTGTGAACTTGCCAGCCGGACGTGTAGCCGCGAGCACGGGCGTCATGTTCCCACAGCCGACGGTGCAGCGAGAGTATCATCGCGACGGCGTGGTCGGCGACCTCCTCGGTGCCGTAATCCGGATTGTTCGCAAACGGGATACCGGCGGCCGAAAGCGCCGGCAGATCGATCTTCTCATAGCCGACGCCATAGCGCACCACGCCCTTGCAGCGCGCAAGATGGGCGATGCTCCTGGCCCCGAGCCGCGCACCCCAAACCATCAGCGCATCCAGGCGGGCAAGGCGCTCCGGCGAAAACAGCGTTTCGTCGGTGGTCGCGAAGTAGTCGCTCTCGACCTCGTCGCCCAACAGCTTCGCCTCGAGGTCAGGCGTGCCGAACATGTGGTCGGTGATGCCGACCACGTATTTCCTTTGTCCTGTCATGCCTAGTCTCGCCTCTGGCTCTGCCTGAATATCTCGAAAAAACGCATTGCCAGATGCGGTACCGCTCGACTATTCCGCGGCGATCGCCGTGGGCGCGGAGCGGGTGCGCACTAGCGCGGCTGCCTGGATCAGCGCCTGTTCGACGCGGCCAGTGATTGCGGGCGAGGGGGCGCCATCGGTGAAGTCGCGGCTCGCGGCATAGACGGCGGTCGGGACGACAAAGGCCTCGAAGAAGGCAAACAGCGGGCGGAGCTGATGCTCGACCATCAGCGCGTGCCTATCGCCGCCACCGGTTGCGGTCAGGATGATCGGCTTGCCGCGCAGGTCGGCCGGATCGAGCAGGTCGATCACATGCTTGAAGAGGCCGGTATAGCTTCCCTTGTAGGTCGGCGAGCCAATGACGAGGGCGTCCGCCTCGATGATCGTGCGGATCACTGCCTGGGCCTTGGTATCGAGATCGGCGATCGAGCGTGCGGTCGCCAGCGCCGGGCCGAAATCCTCGACATCGAATACCACATGATCGAGACCCGCGCGCTCGGCGAGCGACGCCGTTACGCTTTCGACGAAGCGCTTGGTGCTCGAGGGGCGGGTGATATTGCCCGAGAAGCCGACAATAAGATCGTTGCTCATCAAAGTTCCTTTCACGGGCCTTCCCGTTATTCGAGGGGTGCGACTGGCCTGAATGCCGGTCCGCACATGCAGATGTTTCAGATGCAAGAAGATGCCGCGACGGTTTCTCGCTACGCCGTCTTGAGCACCGGTATGGCCGCAGAGCGCTCCAAGCGAGCGGCCTCCTCGACGTTCCATTTCTGATAGGCGGCGCGGCCCAGCATCGAGATCGACGTGTCCTCCTGCGGCGCGTGCACCAGCACCGACTGAACGTCCCTGAAATGCCGCTCGATGCCGAGATCGGCATTGAGGCCGGGATTGCCAAGGCCGCGCACGGCGAGCTGCACCGCCTCGCGCAGCTGGCGGCCGGCGATCAGGCGGGCCCGGATCAGCCTTTCGGCAGCACCATCCGTCGATGCGAGCGCGCCGAAGATGATCTCGCGGGCGCCGGAAACAAGAAGGTCGATTTCGCCCGATAGCGTGACGAACCTCTCGGTCCGCGCGATCGGGTGGCCGAGGTTGGAGGGAATGCGTTCATGCGCGAAACGGATGAAGGCCGATTGTGCGGCCTCGGCGGCGCCGAGATAGATCGCAGTCAGCGCGAGGTTCATCGCGGCGTGGGCGCGGTTGTCCTGCTGGGCAACGGATGGGTCGACCAATTCCAGCGCGTTTTCCGTGGGGATCTCGACATCGACATATTCGACGTCATGGGAGCCCGTCGCGCGCATGCCGAGGCTCTTCCAGTTCTCTATGACGCGAATGCCCGGCAGGCCGTTCGGCACGACGAATGTCCCGACCCGAGCCGAGAGCTCATCTGTGTGCGCCCAGACGAGGAAATGCGTGAGGCCATACGCACCGGTCACGAAACGCTTGCGGCCGGTGATCGCCCAGCCGTTTGAAGTGCGGCGCGCGACGGTGGCGGGAAGCCCGCCACGGGCGGGGGAGCCCAGTTCCGGCTCGACGCGGGCGGCATTGAGGAGCAGCGGACGCTCCTTCGCCTCGGCCAGCAGGCGCCGATAAAGATCATCGGGCCAGTGGTTCTTGGTCGCTTGGCCAAGATGGTTGAAGATCGTCATGGCGCTGATCAGTGCCACCGATGGATCGCCCCGGCCAAGTGCAGCGAGGATATGGGCGGCATCGCTCAGCGTACCGCCCTTGCCGCCGTAGCGGCCGGAAACCGTGCTTTCGAGCAGCCCGGCTTCATGGACGGCACGAATGCCAGCCCAGGGAAACTGGCCTGTCTGATCGGCTTCGGGTGCAGCTTCCGCAAGGATGCGCACGGCGTCATCAAGGGCGATCTGGTTATAGGGCATGCTGAGGCCTTCTGGCTGTCGGAGTGCATCCTTCTCGTCTCGGGAGGATGCTTTTCAGGCGGACGCTGAGAGAGAGCTGCGGTCCGGCGCAATGGACGGACCGCATGCATCATGCGGCGTTCTTCTTCTTGGCGTTCTCCCGCTCGCGGATGCCCTCGCGCACCAGCGGCAGGATGTAGCGCCCGTAGTCGACCGCATCGTTGAAATTGTCATAGCCTCGGATCGAGATCAGGTCGGCGCCGAGGTCGATATAGTCGAGGATCGAATCGGCGATGGTGCGCGGCGAACCCACGAGTGCTGTGGTCGCGCCGCTTGCATTGGTGGCGGTTACCGTCGGATACCAGAGCGCGCGGTCATGCACGTCGCCGCGAGCCGCGATATCGAGCAGGCGCTGCGAGCCCACATTGGCTGGCGGCGTCGCGTTGATCGGCGCGCGCGCCAGGCCCTTCTGGCGGTTGGCGGTCAGCTGATCGAGAACCTTGTGGGCCTTCTCCCAGGCGAGTTCGTCGGTTTCAGCGACGATCGGGCGGAAAGTGACCCAGATGCGCGGACGATCCGTGCGGCCGGCCTTCGCGGCTTCGGCGTAGATCCGGTCTATCTGCTGTTTGGTCTCCTTGAGCGGCTCACCCCAGAGCCCGAAGATGTCGCAGAGCGAGCCGCCGATGCGATAGGCCGCATCCGAGGAGCCACCGAGCGAAATCGGGATGAGACCGTTGGTGGGGCGAACGGCGCTGCGGAACTGCTTGAACTGATAGTATTTCCCGTCGAAATCGAAGGGCTCCTTGGATGTCCAGGCGAGGCGCAAGATGCGGATATACTCTTCCTGCCGCTCATAGCGCTCTTCCTTGCTGAGGAAGTCGCCTTCACGCGCCTGCTCATCGTCGCTGCCGCCGGCGATGAAGTGGACGACGACGCGGCCGCCGCTCAGCTGGTCGAGCGTCGCGAGCGATTTCGCCGCCACGGTCGGGTAGACCGTGTTCGGCCTCAGCGCGACGATGATCTTGATGTTCTTGGTATGCGCCAGCACCGTGGCGCCGAGCGTGAAGGGATCGAAGGACGAGGAGGAGTAGGGAATGAGGGTGTAGTTGAAGCCGTAGTCGTCAAGGGCGCGTGCGTAGCGTTCCAGAAAGAGCGGGTCGACGGGCGCATCCGGCAGCGGGTTCAGGTCGTTCGACGCGTTTGGAAAGCTTACGCTGATGAATTCCGCGGTCATGGGAGCTCCTTGATGGTGACGGCCAGTGCTTGGACGTTAAGCAGTGGCGAATTGAGAATGAAGAGAGGCATTTCTATTTCTATAGAAAAGATAGAATATTTTGCTGCCGTGCGGCTTTGAGTGAAGGCGGTGGTCGTGATGTCTGCTCTGCGTGGGGCTAAAAGCTGGGTGTCCAGCCAAGTGCTGGCGCGACCGTGCGGGAAAGGTCGGTCAGCAGCCTGATGTTGTCGGGCAGGCCAAAGGCGGGGGGCAGAAACAGCACCACCTCGTCGGCGGCCGCAATGCCCGGGTCGTTGAAGACGGCGTCGATCACCTCGTCGGGCGCGCCTTGAAACACTGGCGAGATCCTGAGATCGGCGGATTGCGTCGGCGGTGCGAGCGCGCCGTTGGGGCGCGATGCGGCAATGCCCTTGGTTCGCCGTTCGAGATCGTAGGCGGCGTATTTCTCGCGCAGTTCGGCGCTCGTGCCGACAAGGATCGAGGCGGCGACGGCGACCGGAGGCGGTTCGGTTTTCCAGAGCCTGCGCCAGGTCGACCGGTAGGCTTCGATGATCCGGGCCTGGTACTGGCCGAAGGTCTCGCCCTCGTCGAGGTCGTGCAGCACGGTTCCCGAGATCAGGCCGATGCCGAGTTCGGCCGCCTGCACGGCCGAGCTCAGGCTCGCCGAGCCCTGGCGGATACGCGCGCGCAATGTCGGGCTGTGGGGCGTCACCCGTAGCTCGGCGCCCGCAGGCGCACCCTGGCCTGGTTCGGTCACCGTATGAAGCACCTGACCCGAGATCGCCGCGAGAAACCGCGCCTGGCGGCGCTTGGCTTCCGTGCGTGCATCGGTGTCCGTGGCGCCGAACACGGCGTCGAAGGCAGCGCTTGCGCCCGTCGAGATCGCCAGCTCCAACCGGCCGCCGATCAGGAGATCCGTGGTGCCGGCGGCCTCGGCAAGCAGGATCGGGTCCTGATAGCGCATCGGGATCACCGCCGATCCGAGCGTGATGCGGCTGGTGTGCTGGCCGGCGGCGGCGAAGAAGGGGAGTGGCGAGGACAGATAGTGGTCGAAGTGCCGCTGGTAGGCCCAACCCGATTGGTAGCCGAGCGCCTCGGCCTGCCTGAACAGCTCGATACCATCCTTCAGGCCTTGCGCCGGCCCGGTGTCGTCGCTGAACGACACGCGGGTATTGAAACCCAGCCGTTGCTTCGGCCGGAAGCCCACCGGCACGGTGTTGGCGGATGCGGCGATGGTCATGCGATTTGTTCCTGACGCTTGACTTGCCGGAGCTTGCCGCGCGGCGCGGGGGCGGCTTCGGCGATCCCCGCGGGGATCGATTCCAGCAGGGACGCGGTGTAGGGATCCTTCGGCGCGCCGAAGATTTCGGCGACCGTTCCATGCTCGACGATACGACCTTGCCGCATGACCGAGACGGAGTGCGCGAGCTGGCGGACCAGGGCCAGATCGTGCGAGACGAAGACATAGGTCAGGCCGAGCTTTGCCTGCAGCGACAGCAGCACCTCGACGATATCGGCCTGAACGCTGACATCGAGCGCGGAGGTCGGTTCGTCGAGCACGATGACATCAGGTCTCAGCACCAGCGATCTGGCGATCGCCACGCGCTGGCGCTGGCCGCCTGATAGCGCGCCCGGCTTGCGGCCCAGCAGATGCTCGCCAAGCCCGACATCGGCCAGGGCCTCGCGGACGCGAAGGTCGCGCTCCCCAGGCGTGCCGATCTTAAACCTGTCGAGCGGTTCGCGAACGAGGTGCTCGACTTTCCAGGTCGGGTCGAGCGAGGTGAACGGGTTCTGGTAGACGAGCTGCAGGTGGCGCCACACCGAGCGCAACGCGGTCCGGCTTTGGCCGGTCACCGTTTCACCGGCGACGGTGATCGCGCCGCTGTCGGGTTCCTCCAACCCGAGCAGCAGCCGGATGGTGGTCGTCTTGCCGGAGCCGGATTCGCCGACCAGCGCATGCGTGGTCCCCGCGGGGACCTCGAAGGAGATGTCGTCCACCGCCGTCAGCGTCTTGCCGTCGACCGTGAACCGCTTCGTCACGCCGCCGACGGTGATCTTCGGCACGCGGCTGCTGTCCTTGAGAAGCGCGAGGCCGGGGTCGCGAAGCCTGGCGTAGCGGTTCGGATTGAGCGCCGGAACATCGGCATGCAGCTTGCGGGCATAGTCGGATGCCGGCGCGGCGAAGACCGTCGATGTCCGGCCGGCTTCCTGCACGGTACCGTTCTTCAGCACGACCAGCGAATCGGCTCGTTCGGCGGCGATCGCCAGGTCGTGGGTAATCAGGAGAAGGCTGATGTCGAGCTCGTGCTGCAGGCGCGATAGCAGATCGAGGATCCGTTTCTGGATGGTGACGTCGAGCGCCGAGGTCGGCTCGTCGGCGACGAGAAGCGTGGGGCGGGGCAGCACAGCGAGCCCGATCAGCACACGCTGCAGCATGCCGCCGGAAAGCTGGTACGGGTAGGATTCGTAGACGCGGGCGGGATTATCGAGGCCGACCTGCGCGAAGGTTTCGAGGATGAGCGCCTTGCGGATCGCCGCGTTGGGCTCGTCGGTCAGCGTCGCGGCCTCCATCGCCTGCGCGCCGATGGTGCGAACGGGATTGAGTGCGTTGCCTGGATCCTGAGGTACGAAGCCGATCTTGCGTCCGCGTAGCGGCCGAAACTGGCGCTCGGATTGCGCCAGTATGTCCTTACCGCCGAACACGATCTTCCCATTCGCCGCGCCGCCGCTGGGCAGCAGCCGCAACACGGCGCGCGCGATCGTCGATTTGCCCGATCCGGATTCGCCGATGAGCGCAAGGCTCTTGCCTTGTCCGAGTTCGAAATCGATGCCATGGACCACCTGCTGGCGTCCGTAGGACACCGAGAGATTTTCGACGGCCAGGAGCGGTGCCGCGCCAAGCGAGACGACTGCATCGTGGTTGGCGATGAAGGCGGTGTTCAGTCTGTTTTGCGAAGCCATCGGCTGATCCTGTTCACAGAGAGGACGGTCGCGATCGTGACGAAAGCGGGTGCATAAACGAGCCAGGGCCATTTGAGATAATCCTTGCCGATCGAGATCAGCAGGCCCCAATCGGAGGCTGGCGGCGGGTCGCCATAGCCGAGGAAGGCAAGGCTGGCGATGACGAGGATGGACTCGCCGAATTGCAGAACGGCGAGCGGCAATACCGAGCGCGAGGCGTTCGGGAGCACATGGCGCAAGAGGATGTACCAGCGCGAACCGCCCGACAGGAACGAGGCCTCGACGAAGGTCGACTGCCGGGTCTTGATGACCTCCGAGCGCGTAACGCGCGCGAAGAAGGCGACGGCCGAGACGCCGGTCGCGATGGCGGCGTTGATGGTCTCGAAGCCGATGGCTGTCACCACGATGACCGCCAGCAGAAACTTGGGAATGGACAGCAGCACGTCGACCAGTCGTGCGAAGACGATATCGACCCACCCGCCGAGAAAGCCGGCGACCAGCCCGATCAACCCGCCCGCCACGACGCCGATGACGACGGCGACGAGCGCGCTGGAGACGGACGAGGCAGTGCCGAAGACTACGCGGGCATAGACATCGCGGCCGAGATGATCCGTGCCAAACCAATGCGCGAAGCTCGGGCCCAGCAGCTTGTCGGCGGGAACACCGACAACAGGGCTATGGCTGGTGAACAACTGCGGCGCGATCGACCATCCGATCACGATCGCGATAATCGCGAATGATAGCACGACGGTGGCAGGGAGGCGCAGAGCAGCGAGGCGGCCGGCGCCTGCGTTCGAGAGGGAGAGATTGGAAACGAGGCTCATGGATGCACCGCCGTGGTCGTGCCGAGCGCGCTGTCATCGGCCGTTGTCTGTCGACGCTTCGCGGCCCCGAGGAGTTTCACGCGAGGATCGAGCAGCGGGTAGAGAAGATCGGCGATCAGGTTGACGAGCACGAAGACGACAGCGCCGAGCGAGACGATCGCCTGCAGAACCGGCAAGTCCTGCGTGCTCACCGATCTCTGTACAAGGCTGCCGACGCCGGTGCGCCCGAACACGGTCTCGGTGATCAGCGAGCCGCCGAGCAGCTCGCCGATGGTCAGCGCCACGACGGTGACGACGGGCAACGAGGCGGGCTTGAGGAGATGCCGGACGAAGAGGCGCATCTGCCCGATACCCCGGCTGCGGGCAACGGCTGCGTATTCCTGCTCCGCTTCCTTGTCGAGATTGGCGATCAGAACTTCGGCGATCTGCGCGGAGACGGGAATGCCGAGTGCGACGGCGGCAAAGAAGGTCGCCCAGGCGCTGTCGGGGTTGATCACCCTGAAGAGGCCGAGTTGGAAGCCGAAGACGTGGATCAGCACTAGGCCGATGACGAAATTCGGTACGGAGAGAAAGAGCGACGGAAAGCCGCGCAGCACCCCCTGTCCGAACCGCTTGGGCACGAAGCGGGTGCCGTAGGCGACGGCCAAGGCGAGCACCAGTGCGACCGCAAGGCCGGCCGCCGCCAGGATGAGCGTCGAGGGCAGCACCTCTCCGATCAGGGTGGCGACGGGCCTGTTAGAGCGCATCGACATGCCAAGATCGCCGGTCAGGAAGCCGGAAAGCGCGTTCCACAGCTGCACGATGACAGGCTTGTCGAGGCCCTGCGCGGCGATGATCTCGGCGATCTCTTCTTCGCTGAAGCCGTTTTGCGGGTTGCGTAGGACGCTGGTGATCGGGTCGCCAGGCAGGATGCTGACGACCACGAAGGTGAACACATAGGCCAGCAGGATGACGACGGCAGCCTGGCCGAGCCGTTTGGCGGCGTAGGTTAGGTAGACATTGTTCATGCCGATGCCTCACATGTTTCAGGTGTTCGCGCGTCAGCCGACGAGCGAGGCCGTGTAGTAGCTGGCGTAGGCGACGCCGTTGTAGACCTCGCCCTTCAGCTTTGGCGACTGCACGTAGATGCGCTGGACGATCTGCGTGCGTGGGATGAAATAGCCCTGGTCAAGGATGTACTGCTGCAAGTCGTCGAGCAGCGGCTTGCGTTCATCGATGGAACCGGCGCCGGCGATCTTGTCGCGCAGGTCGTTGAGCTTGGCGTCGCGGTCGTCGAGCGCAAACCAGTTCTCGCCGTTGTTCGCGTTCGTCAGGATGCTGGCGACCGTGCCGGCGTCGATGAAGCTGCGCGTCACCTCGTAGGTCGGGACGGCGGCGCCGCCGAACTTCACCTTTTCGCCGAAGGTGACGACATCATAGGCCCGGATTGCAACCTTCCAGCCGATCTTGCCGAGTTGCTGGGCGATCAGTTCGTCGACCGACTTGGAGGTGGCGAGATAGGGGTTGGAATGGATGGTCAGCACCAGCGGCTTGCCGTCCTTGCTGCGAATGCCGTCGGCGCCCTTCACCCAACCTGCCTCGTCGAGCAGCTTTTCGGCCTTCTCGGGATTGTAGCTCAAAAGATCGCTGTGGTCGGTCGCGCCAGGCACGTTGCTCTGGATGAAGGACGTCGCCAGCTTCCAGTCCGGCGTATAGACGGTGTCGATGATTTCCTGCCGATTGATGGCGGCCTGCAGGGCCTGGCGAACCTTGATGTCGTCATAGGGCGCCAGCTTGGTGTTGACCGCCCAGCCGTTGACGAAGCCGAGATAGCGCGGCGTGGCGATGGTGAAACCTTCATCCTTGAGCGACTTCAGCTCCTGGGGCGAGGCGTTGTAGGCGATATCGGCCTGGCCGGATTGAACCGAGGCGACCCTGAGGGATGGTTCCGACACCAGCTTGTAGGTGATGGAATCGAGGAAGGCAGGACCCGTGTGGCCGACGGCTTCCGGTCCCCAGTTGTAATCCTTGCGCTTGACCAGCGTGACGTGATCGCCCTCTTTCCAGCTTTCCACCACAAACGGGCCGCTGCCGGCCGTCTTGCTGAGGTCGGCCTGCTCAGCGGCCGGCAGCGCGATGCTCTTGGGAGAGATCAGGATCGATCCGTGATAGCCGAGCGTCGGTATGAAGCCGAGCGTCGGCTTCTTGAAGAAGACCTTCACCGTGCCTGCATCGACGGCCTCGGCGTGATCGTAGGTCTTGGGGAAGAGGCCTATCGGATTGATGCCTTCGTTCTTGCGCCCCGCGTACCAGATATCGAGATTGGCGACGACGGCTGCCGCATCGAGCGGCGCTCCGTCCGAGAAGGTCACGCCGCTCTTCAGATGAAGCGTGAATTCGGTTGCCTTGTCATTCTGCTCCCAACGCTCCACCAGCCAGGGGCTGACCTTGCCGTCCTGGTCGACGTAGAGCAGCTTGTCGGTGACGTGGCCCCAGATATGGCCCTGAAAACTGGAGATCGCGCTGTTGTTCGGGATCCAGGTGTCGCCGAGGGAATCGATCAGAAAGGTGATGTCGCCACCCTCGCTCGGCGCGTCGGCGGCCTGCGCGAAGCGGGTTGCCGAGGCAATTAGTGCTGCACCTGCGGCCACGGATGTGGTGATCAGCAGGCGGCGTCGGGAGAGGGAAAGCAGGGAGGAACGTTCGGTCATGGGTGATCCAGATGATGGAGTGATATCTTGGTTATGCGTCGGGTCGCGGACACGCGCGGGCGCAAGGCCGCGGTGAAGTGCCGCGACTTGTAAGGGTGCATGAGCGATAGGTGCGGGAGGAAAGCCCGGCGTTATCGGGCCGGCATGGTGGAGCACATCGCGTGCGGACCGTGCGTTCTCGTCTTTGTGTCGGTCATGAAAAGCTCCCTCGTTTCGGCTTTAAGTTCATCACCGACAGCCTAGCAGCGCATCCCGTCGGAGAAAGACTAGTTATTCTTTTTCTATGGAATTTATAGATTAATTTGCCGAGATTCTGGATGCTGTGTGGATTGGTGTTTCAGGGCGTTTTCCAAGAGCGGACCTCACGTCCGATCGTCGAGTGCGGCCCCGATGCCGGCATCGTCTTCGCGCGCTACGAAGCGCATCGGCTCGAAGATCCGCACTGGCGGCAATGGGCCGGTAAAGCGCTCAAGTTCAACCCTCGTGATCTGCCCGGTCGGGCCCTGTGCGAGCTTCGACGTGCCGATGTCGCGCGTCAGGATATTCGGATTTCCGTGAATGCACATGGTGGTTTCCGCTTCAGGATCGGCGGGCTCGAACCACGCGCCCGTTGCCAGCTGCATCACGCCCGGCCGCACGTCGTCGCTGAGGATGGCGGCAGCGAGGCAGCTGCCGCGCTCGTTGAACAGCCTGACGATATCGCCGTCCGAAATCCCGCGCGTGATCGCATCGGCGGGATTGATCCGGATGGGTTCGCGACCGTGGATCTTCGTCGAGCGGCTGAAGGCGCCATAGTCCAGCTGGCTGTGCAGGCGCTGGTAAGGCTGATTGCAGATCAGATGCAGCGGATAGCGGGTTTCGTCCCCGGCTTCTCCTCTTGAACCCGGCGGATACCATTTCGGATGGCCGCCGCAATCGTCGTAGCCGAAGCGCGCGACCCTCTCGGAGAAGATCTCGATCTTTCCCGACGGCGTCTGCAGCGGAGAGGCGTCCGGATCGTGCCGGAACCCGTTCGCCGGACCGCCATCGTCAGGCTTGATGGGAAGGGACAGCTCACCCCGCTGCCAGAATGTCTCGAAATCCGGCGCCTCGTGGCCGCCGGCGGCGAGCGCCTGGCGCGTCGTCTCGAACAGAAAGGCCAGCCATTCGCGGCTCGTGCGGTTTTCGGTGAAACGCTCGAACTTGCTGAGCCGCCGCGATATCTCGGCAAAAATCTCGTAGTCGTCCCTGGCTTCGCCAACCGGCTCGATCAGGCGCTTCATCGCGATCATCAGCTGGTCGCGATCCGCAGCGCCGATGTCGTCGCGCTCCAGCGTCGTGGTTGCCGGCAGCACGATGTCGGCATGTCGGGCCGTCGAGGTCCAGGCCGATTCATGCACGATGATCGTTTCCGGCCGCCGGAACGCTGCGCGCAGCCGGTTGATATCCTGGTGATGATGAAACGGATTGCCGCCCGCCCAGTAGACAAGGCGGATATCGGGATAGCGAAGAGCCTGGCCGTTATAGTGAAACGCTTCGCCCGGGCCGAGCAGCATGTCGGCGATCCGCGCGCAGGGAATGAAATCGGGCACCGGGTTCTTGAACTGGTTGAGCGTCGGCAACGGCACGGCGAGAAGCCTCTTGCCGATATTGCCGAGGGCGCCGAGCGAATAGGAATAGCCGCAACCATCCAGCCCGATCTGCCCGAGCATGGCCGCAAGCACGATCCCCATCCACACCGGTTGCTCGCCGAAGTCAGCGCGTTGCAGCGAGTGGCTGACGGTGATCAGTGTCCTGGATCGCGCCATGGCGCGCGCGAGCTCACGGATGGCGTCAGCGCCGATACCGCAGATCGAGGCCGCCCATTCGGCGGTCTTCGGCGTGCCGTCCGCGCGGCCGAGGAGATAGTCCTCGAAGCGGTCGTAGCCGACGGTGTAGCGGTCGAGAAACTGGCGATCGTGCAGCTTTTCGGTGACGAGCACATGGGCGAGGCCGAGCATTAACGCCACGTCGGTGCCGGGAACGACGGGCATCCACTCGGCATTCACCTCGGCTGGAAAATCATCGGCCAAGGGGCTGACGAGCACGAAACGCGCGCCGCGGGCGCTGGCGCCTTTTAGCTTCGGCAGCACGACATGGTTGCTGATGCCGCCGCCATGCACATCGGCGTTCTTGATCGCCATGCCGCCGAAGGCGACGACCAGCTCGCTGCCGCGCTCGATCGCATCCCAAGTGACGCTCTTGCGGTCGAAACTGTCATAGGGGCCGAGCACATGCGGGATGATGACCATCGCCGCGCCGGAGCTGTAGGTGTTGACGGAACGCACGTAGCCGCCGAGCACGTTGAGGAAGCGATGGATCTGGCTCTGCGCATGATGGAAGCGGCCGGCGCTCGCCCAACCGTAGGAACCACCAAAGATGGCAGTCGGGCCGAAGGTCTCGTAAACCCGGCGAAGCTCCGCTGCGACGAGGTCGGCCGCCTCCGACCAGCTGACTTCGACATAGTCGTCGGCACCGCGCTTTTGCGCATGGCCGGGCTTTCCCTCAAGCCAACCCCGCCGGACGGCCGGCCGCCTGATGCGCACCGGACTATCGGCAATCGCTGCCAGATTGCCCAGCAGCGGCGACGGATGCGGATCGTCGGGGTGTGGCTTAATCTCCAGCCGGCCACCTTCCATTCGGCCGGAAAACGCGCCCCAGTGAGAGCTGTGAGGTTTAAACGCATTCATGTCGAAACGCCCTCGTAGTCACGGCCGGTTGGAGAAAATATGGGATCTATTGCGGAAGGATCTTTCCGGGGTTCATGATGTTCTGGGGATCTATGGCGCTCTTGATGACGGCCATCAGGTCGACGGCATTGCCGTGTTCCTCGCGCATGTAGGCGATCTTGCCTGAGCCAACACCATGTTCGCCCGTCGACGTTCCGCCGACAGAAATCGCGTATCGCACCATCTTCTTGTTGATGGCCGCGAGCTCCTCGAGTTCGGCGCTGTTGTCCGGATCGACCGCGAAAACGACATGATAATTGCCGTCTCCCACATGGCCGAGAATGGCGGCGGGCACGCTGCAGGTCTCAAGCAGCTCCCGGGTCTTTACGATGCAGCCGCTGAGTTCCGACACCGGCACGCAGACATCGGACGACCAGCCTTTGGCGTTCGGGCGCTGCGACACGACGGCGTAGAATGCGTTGTGGCGTGCCTTCCAGAGACGGTTGCGATCCTCGGGCGCATTGGCCCACTCAAAATCCCGGCCGCCATTGTCCTCGACGATGGCCTCCACCATCTCGACCTGTTCCTGGACGCTGGCGGGCGAGCCGTGAAACTCGAAGGCCAGCGTGTCCTCGATTTTCAGCGACAGGCCCGAATAGCCGTTCACCGCATGGATCAGCCCACGGTCCATCAGCTCCATGCGGGCGACGGGTATGCCGAGCTGCACGACCGCGATCGCGGCTGCGACCGCCTGCTCGACGGTTTCGAACGAGCAGAGCGCCGCGGAGATGGTTTCGGGAATGCCGTAGAGCCGCAGCGTCACTTCCGTGATGATGCCGAGCGTGCCCTCGGAACCGACGAAGAGCCGCGTCAGGTCATAGCCCGCCGACGATTTGCGCGCCCGGCCGCCGGTGCGGATGATCTGGCCATTGGGGAGCACGACGGTCAGCGACAGCACGTTCTCGCGCATCGTGCCGTAGCGCACCGCGTTGGTGCCGGACGCGCGCGTCGCGGCCATGCCGCCGATCGAGGCATTGGCGCCCGGGTCGATCGGGAAGAAAAGCCCCATGTCGCGGAGATGGGTGTTGAGCTGCTCGCGGGTGACGCCGGCCTCGACCGTGCAGTCGAGATCCTCCGCGCTGACGCGAGAGATCCTGGCCATGCGCGATAGATCGATAGAAACGCCGCCGCGCACCGCCGTCAGATGACCCTCAAGTGACGTTCCGGCCCCGAACGCGATGACCGGCACGCCCTCTGCCGCGCAAAGCCGAACGATCTGTGCCACTTCTTCCGTGCTCTGAGCGAACACCACGGCATCCGGGATCGCCGGCGTGTGGTGGGATTCGCCCCGGCCATGCTGTTCGCGGAGTGCCTGCGCCGTCGAGAAACGGTCGCCGAAGAGCTGCCGCAGTGTTTCGCCAAGCGACGACGGAAGGGTGGATGACATGATCAACTCCGCAGAAATAGTCTCAAAACAGACAAGCCGGGCCGCATGTCTGTGAAGCCCGGCTTGTGATTGGCTCAGGCGACCAGCTTTTCGCCCTTGAGGTGGCGTTCGAGGAAGGGGAGGCTGTCCTGGCCCCAGTAGAGCTCGTCCTCATAACGGTAGGTCGGCAGGCCGAAGACACCGGCTGCCTTGGCGGTTTCGTAATTGGCCTTCCAGACCGCTTGCACCGCCTCGCTCGCACCCTGCTCGTTCAACGCCGCGCCGTCGAAGCCCGCCGCGTCGGCGATCGCACGCCGAACGGCGGCATTGCCGATATCCTGACCACCGGTCCAGAAGGCTTCCTGCAGCGCGCCCGCCAGCTTCAGCCAGTCCTTGCCGCCTTCTATCGCGGCGATCACCATGAAGCCGGCCGGCGTCGGGTCGGAGAGCGCTCCGCGATTTTCGAAGTTCAACACCTTGCCGCGCAGGGCCGCCCAGCGCTTCAGGTCTTTCATCCAGTAGGCGCGGCGCGCCTCCGGGCGGTTGCGCGAATAGATGCCGCCATTGTCCTCGATCAGCGGAATGACATAGGGCTTGATCACCGCATTCTGCTTTGCAGCGAGTTCGGCGAATGGGGCGAGGCCGATGAAGGCCCAAGGCGAGCCGACGCCGAAGAAGTAGTCGATGGTCTTTGTCATTTGATGTCCTCTGGATGTTGTTGTCGCCGTTGGCGGATATTTACTGCGCGAGAGCGAGACCGGCGTCGCGGATCAGGATGCCGAACTGCTCGTTGTCGTCCTTCGCGCGCTGGCGAACCTGTTCGAGGGTCTCGATACCGGGGATGAGGCCGAAACTGGTGACACGCTGGCGCACGTCAGGCTGCTCGAGAATGCTGTTGATTAGGCTGTTGAGGCGGGCCTTGACCGCGTCGGGAGCCTTGGCCTGGATCGAGACGGTGTGCCAGCTGCGCGGCGCCCAGCCGCTAATGCCGCCTTCAGCTGTGGTGGGGAGATCAGGCAACTGCTGCCAGCGGGTGTCGCCAAGAACCGCGATGCCCTTCAGCGTGCCGGAAGCGATGTGCTCGGCGGCTTCCGGCCCGATGAATATCTGCGCTTCATTGGCGAGCACGGCCTGGAGTGCCGCCGGTGCGCCGTTGTAGGGGATGTGCAGCAGCTCGATGCCGCCCTTGTTGGAAAGCCAGACGCCGCTCAGATGGCCGACGGTTCCCTTGCCCGAAGTGCCATAGGCCAGTGCGCCGGGGTTGGCCTTTGCGTACGCGATGAGTTCGCCGAGCGTGTTGGCGGCGACAGCGGGGTTGACCGCGATCACCATCGGCGCATCGCCAACCAGTACCAGCGGAACCAGATCGTCGAGCGGCTTGTACTGAACCTTGGTCACCAGCGGAATGATGCCGTAGAAGCTGTTGGTAGACTGTAGCAGCGTGTAGCCGTCGGCCGGCGTGGTCATGAAGTAATTGGCGCCGATCGCGCCGCCGGCACCCGGCTTGTAGTCGTTGATCACCTGCTGGCCGGTCAGCGACGTCAGCTTCTCGCCGAGCAGGCGGGAGATGTTGTCGCTCATGCCGCCGGCATTGTAGGGCACGATGTAGTCGATCTTCTTCGTCGGGAACTCCTGGGCGAAGGCCGGAAGGCCGAAAAGTGCGGTGGCCGAGAGGAGAGATGCGGCGGAGAGGAAGCCGCGACGGGTCGGGTTGAAGGTCATGTCGTGAGATCCTTTGCGCGTCACTCGGCAAATGCCTTTTGCCGGAATTTCTGGATGAAGGGGAAGCAGATGCTGAGCAGGAGCAAAGCCGTGGCCACGAGCATTGCGAAGCTGATCGGGTGGTTGACGAAGATCATCAGGTCGCCGCGCGCTACCAGCATCGAACGGCGGAAATATTCTTCCATCATCGGCCCGAGCACGAAGGCGAGGATGAGCGGCGCCGGCTCGCAGCGCCACTTGTTGAGGAAGTATCCGAGCACGCCGAAGATTGCCGTCAGGTAGACGTCGAAGGTCGTGAACTCGACGCCGTAGATGCCGACGATGCTGACGGTGAGAATGGTCGGGAACAGGAACTGATAACGGATCTTGAGGAGTTGCACCCAGATGCCGACGAGCGGCAGGTTGATGACCAACAGCATCAGGTTACCCACCCACATGCTGGCGATCAGGCCCCAGAAGAGCTCCGGCTGGCCGGTCATGATGCGCGGTCCCGGAACGATGCCATGAACCATCATCGCGCCGACCATCAACGCCATGATGGCGTTGGAGGGGATGCCCAGCGTCAGCAGTGGCAGGAAGGCGGTCTGCGCGCCGGAATTGTTGGCAGCCTCGGGCGCCGCAACGCCTTCGACCATGCCGGTTCCGAACTTCTGCGGCGTCTTGGAAACACGCTTTTCCGCCGTATACGCCATGAAAGACGAGAGCAGGGCGCCGCCGCCGGGAAGCAGGCCGAGAAACAGGCCGATCAGCGTACCGCGAATAGTGGCGGGCGTCGCGCGCTTGGTTTCCTCGCGGGTCGGCCACAGGCTGCTGATCGGGTTGAGCGTCGGCGGCTTCTCGTTCCGCACCGCGTTTTCGAGCGTCACCAGAATGTCCGCGACGCCGAAAAGACCGACAACCAGTGGCACGAACGGAACGCCGTTCAGGAGTTCCATAAAGCCGAAGTCATAACGGTATTGGCCCGAATTGATGTCGGTGCCGGCAAGGCCGAGCAGCAGGCCGAGAAAGATCATGGCGATGGCGCGCAGCACCGATCCTTGTGCAAGCACGACCGAGGTGATCAGACCAAGGAACATCAGCATGAAATACTCAGGCGCGCCGAATTTCAGCACGGCGGCTGAAAGAATGGGTGCGAAAGCGGCCATGAAGAAGGTGGCGACGGTGCCTGCGAAAAACGAGGCCACGGCTGCAACGGTGAGTGCCGCGCCGCCGCGCCCGTTGCGCGTCATCGCGTGGCCGTCAAGCGCGGTTACCACGGACGAGGCCTCGCCCGGCAGGCGCAGAAGGATCGACGTGGTCGAGCCGCCATACTGCGCGCCGTAATAGATGCCCGCTAGCGTGATGAGGCCGGTCTCGGGCGGCAGGCCGAAGGTAAGCGGCAGAAGAATGGCGATGGTCGCCGTCGGGCCGAGACCCGGAAGAACGCCCACCAGCGTGCCGATCAGGCAGCCGGCGAGGCAGAAGAATATGTTGGTCGGCGTCAGCGCGACGCTGAGACCAAGGGCGATACCGCCAAAAACATCCACGCCGCCGATCATCGCAGGACCTCCGGCAGGACGGGTATCTGCAGGCCGAGCAGCCAGGCAAAGAGCGCGGTCGCGAAGGCGGCAAGCGCGATTGCCGTTGCGAGGATCGTCAGCGGCTGCGAGCCGCGATGGCTGAAGCCGGCGATCGTCACCATGAAGAAGGTCGCGACCGGCAGGCCGAGCGGCGAAAGCGTCGCGGCGAATACTAGAATGGAGGCCGTGACCAAGCCGATGATGCGCAAACGGGCGATTGCCGTCGGCGCCTCTTGCCCGTCCTCTTCCACCTCAGGCAGATCCTTGCCGCGAAACAGGATGACGAGAACGCCCATGAGGATCATGCAGCCCGAAATGCCCTTCGGGAAGAAGCCTGGTCCCATGCTGGTGAAGGTGCCGGTGTCATAGTCGCGCGCAACCCACAGTGCGGCGAGCCCGATCGCGATCAGGAAGATACCGAGCGGGACATGTGTGGCGTCGCGCCGGCCATTGGTCGTGTTAACTTGCAAACTCATTCCTCCCGGCCTGCAACGTCAGTATCCGCGCCCGGCGATGACGACATCGGTCAGCGTCTCTCCAGCCAGATAGCGGTCGAGATTGCCGTGCAGCTTGGCAGCGATGCGGTCTGCATTGTCTTCCGAAGACCAAGAGATATGCGGCGTCAGGCGAATTCTCGGATGGGTGTAGAAGACGTGACCAGCCGGTAGCGGCTCGGGCGCGGTTACATCGAGCGTGGCGGCCGAGACCTGGCTGCTCTCGAGTGCCGCAAGCAGGGCATCGTCATCGAGCACTTCGCCGCGGCAGATATTGATGACGTGCAGGCCGGGCTTGGCGGCGGCAAAGATCTCCGCGTTGACCGAACGGCGGGTGGCCTGCGTCAGCGGCACCGCCAGAACGAGGTGATCGACCGAGCCAACCATCTCCTTCAGCGATGCGAAGAACCTTACGTTGCCGGCTTCCTGCGGCGCCTCGCGCTTCACGGCGGAAACCGTCATGCCGAGCGCATGGAGCTTTTCAGCAGCCCGGCGGCCGATCGCGCCGTAACCGTAGATGCCGACCGATTTTCCGGAGACGAGGCCGAGCGTGCGCTTCGTCCATTCATCGGCAGAGCGCGCAAGCAGTCCGTCGAACATCTGCTTTTCATGGCCGAAGATAGTTGCGACGACATATTCCGCGATCGCTTCGGCCGAGATGCCGCGACCGGTGGTGACCAGCGGCGCCTCGAAAACCCAGTCGGGGAATGCATCAATGCCCGCAGAGGCGATCTGCACCCATTTCAGATTGAACGGCCAGCCATTCGGCTTCTGCCGAGGTGCCGCGCCCCAGCCGCGAAAGAAGGTGAAAAGGAAGTCCGCGTCCTTCGGCACATCCCATGCCGATGCAGTGTCGCTATAGGGGAGAACCGTCGGCCGGCTTATGTGGGCGCTCAGCTTCTCAGCCTGCTCGGGGTCCAGATTGCAGGCGATAACGGGCGGCCGGTTTTCGGTCCAGCCGGTCTTTGATGACATGATGTGAGCCCCATTGCGCAATTCGTCTTATCGTTCTAACCAATAAGGTAGAACGACCGTTCTAGTGGGCTACTTATCGCATGAATCGGCTTTCGCCGAAGGAACAGTTTTCCAATTGCGGGCCGCAATTTGGAATATTTGCCGGGCTGTCCGGCCTAATGTTGCGGTAGTCAAGTTGTTGTTTCTTTGTCGGTTCGGTGCACGTTCCGGCGGATCAGGAGAATGTTGCATGCGTGTTGTTGCTGGTGGTGACGCACTGTTTTCCGGTGGAAATCTCGCCGGTCGCCTCGATGAAAAACTGCTTGAATATCTCGGCGAGTGCGATGCCGCCTTCGTCAACGCGGAGTTCATCTGCCCCGCCCGCACCACGGCGCCGGCGCCGCGGCGCTTCATGACTGCCGTTGGCATCGAGGCGGTGGACGAGCTGACATCGATCGGCATCAACCTGCTCTCCTTCGCCAATAACCACACCGGCGATTTCGGCCCGCAGGGCGTCATCGATACGATCGAGGCCTGTGAAGCGCGCGGCATCATTCACAGCGGTATCGGCAGGAGCCTTGAAGAGGCGCGGCTGCCGCACTTCCTCGACACGAGCGATGGCCGCATCGCGCTGATCTCGACGGGAACCACCCGCTCGACCGAATTTGCGGCCAGCACGGCGGGCACGGGCATACCGGCGCGCGCCGGTCTCAATCCGCTTCGCTGGGGCCGCGCCTATGTGCTTCCGGAAACCGAGTTCCAACAGCTGCGGCGCATCGACGAGATGCTCGGCATCGCCGGCGGACGAAAGGAAGTGATGGATGTCGAGGTGATGGCGGATCCCGGGCCGGATCGCCTGCCTTTCGGCTCCGTGTTCGAAGGATCGCTGCAGTTCGAGCGCGGCTCGCACGCGCATATTCGCTATTACGCCAACGAGAAGGATGCCAAGGCCATCCTCGAAAACGTCCGCGATGCCGCCAACCGCGCGGAAATCGTGCTGCTCAGCCTGCATGCGCATGAAGGGACGGAGGAGAATTGGTATTCGCCGCGCCCGGCGCCGTTCCTGGAGGATTTTGCCCGCCGCGCCATCGATGCCGGCGCGACTGCCGTCATCGGTCACGGTCCGCACATGCTGCGCGGCATCGAGTTCTACAAGGGCAAGCCGATCTTCTATTCGCTCGGCAGCCTGCTGATGGAATTCGAGGCCGGCATGCAGAAGATGACGCCCGAGATGTACGAGGCCTACGGTTTCACGAAGGATGCGCTGCCGTCGCATCTTCACATGTCGCGTGCGCGCAATGCCGCCGGCGAGCCGATCGGCTTTTATGGCGACGCGCGCTTCTCGAAATCCTGCATCGCACTGCTCGATATTGTCGACGGCAAGGTGAGCGTCCGCCTTGTGGCTCTCGATCTCGATCTCAACAGAAAGCGGCCGTCGGAACGTGGCCTGCCGGCCTGCGCATCTGTAGATCTGGCGCGCGAAATTGCCGCCGATATGGCCGAGATGAGCAAGGCTTACGGCACCACCATTCACTTCAACGAAAGCGATGGCCTGATCGACGTTCTGCCGGGCTGACCGCTCAGGCGTCCGACATGAGATGGGCTGCGATCGATCTGGCGGTCGCAGCAGCCCCGGCCTCGCGCCGCAAGGCCGAACTTGCCAGTGCGCCCTCGTAAAGCAGCAGGAGCTGCTCGGCGAGGGCCTCATCGGGCTTCTGCATCAGGCTGAGGAAAAAGCTCTTCAGAAAATCCTTGTGGCTGCGCGCCGCACTCTGGATTTTGGCCGATTGCGGATTCTCGATCGCCGCCAGGAAGAAGGCGCAGCCGCGAAAATTCTCGGCGCTGGTTTTCTGCTCCAGATTTGAAAAAACATCCAGAGCCGCTGCCGTCCCTCTCCTCCCACCCACCACATCGGCGAGCTGATCGCGGACTGCCGCATCACGCTGCTGCAGATAGGCGACGATCATTTCCTCCTTGCTTGCGAAGTGCCGGTAGAAGGTCACTCTCGTTGTCTGCAGATGCTTGATCAGCTCCGCCATGCCGACGAGATAGGTGCCGTTTGCGTAGAAAATGTCACCTACCTTGGCGAGCAAGTCATCGCGACTGGATTTGGTCTCCGAAGACATTGAGCAGCCCGCAGCGTGAAATAAACGTCAAGAAGGCACTTTTGAAGTTGTCGCCCAGCGCGGTCAATACCCCACGTCCGGCGTATCGCTGTTTGCTGTCGTGTCATGCCTTAAGCTTCATGAATTCAAGGATAGCCGCACAACCTGGCAAAGTTGGCTTGAAGTCGGATCGTAGTTCGACGGGTTTTTCGCGGAAGACGTGGCCCGGGTGGCATGCATAGCGGCCGCCGAAATGATCCTCGATATTTCCGTCGAGTGATCGGGACGCCATTGGCCACCTCGGTCAAATGGCCCGGCTGCAGCCAAAGATTGGCAAGGCGGAGCGCAACAGTCTGCGCTCCGCCGAACGCTTAAGGTTTTAAGTTGCTGGCCGCGCGGCGTGCCTTGACACCCGATGCCAGTGTCTCGAGGGTTTGAACTGTTGTCGGCCAGTCGATGCAGCCGTCCGTGACGCTCTGGCCGTAGACGAGCGGCTTACCGGGGATCAGGTCCTGCCGCCCGCAGACGATATTGCTCTCGACCATTGCGCCGATGATCGCATTATTGCCGTCGGCTAGCTGTTGCGCGACGTCCTGCAGGACGGTGGGCTGGTTCTCCGGATTCTTGCGGCTGTTGGCGTGGCTGGCGTCAATCATGATGCGCGGGTCGAGCTTCGCGTCGCGGGACGCGGCCATTGCTGCCGCGACGCTTTCGCGATCATAGTTCGGTTGCTTGCCACCGCGCAGGATGACGTGACAATCCTCATTGCCGCTCGTCGATGCAATCGCTGCGCGTCCGTCCTTCGTTACTGCCGGAAAGTGATGCGGCTGCGAAGCGGCCATGATGGCGTCGAGGGCGATACGCACATCACCGGTGGTGCCGTTCTTGAAGCCGATCGCCGAGGAGAGACCCGAGGCGAGCTCTCTGTGGACCTGGCTTTCAGTCGTGCGCGCACCGATGGCACCCCAGCTTACAAGGTCGGCGATGTATTGCGGCGTGATCGTATCGAGGAACTCGCAGCCCGCCGGCAGGCCGAGTTCATTCACATCGAGCAGCAGCTTGCGGGCGATGCGCAGACCATCCTCGATCCGGAAGCTGCCGTCCAGGCCGGGATCGTTGATCAGACCTTTCCAGCCGACCGTCGTCCGCGGCTTTTCGAAGTAGACGCGCATGACAATCTCGAGGTCGTCCTGCAGCCGGTCGCGCTGTGCCTTGAGCCGCTTGGCGTAGTCGATCGCAGCAACCGGATCATGGATGGAGCAGGGGCCAACAACGACGAGAAGCCTGTCGTCTTTCTTGGTCAAAATATCATGGATGGCGCGGCGTGCGCCGAGCACCGTCTTGCTGACAGCCTCGTCACGCGGCAACTCATCGATGATGCGTGCAGGCGAGGAAAGTTCGACGATATTGGTAATGCGCAGGTCGTCTGTGGGGTTCGTCACGGTATTGGTCTCCAGGAGGTCATACCGGGCGCATAAAAAAACCGCCAGGTTGACTAGCGGTTGGTCGGGTGAAGTTGCGTCTCTCTTGACTACGCACGTTCCCGCTTCCGCACCGAGGCACGGAAATAATAAAATCGGGAAACATAGGCGCAAGCGATCGACATGACACCTTGCTACAGCAAGCCAAGCGACTTGTCACTGCCGATCTTCATTCCTCGCCCGCAATCAAGTTGGTCAGCCGGCGGTTGAAACCAGAAAATTGAGTGAGCATCTCACCTTTTTTGGATCGACAGCGGCCCCGGCACTTAGTTAAATCCCGATCTCGAAAAGCGGTCGCTCTGTAGCTGAAGCTCTGACGGTTGGAGGCCGCGCGGACGCTGACCGATGATGTTTTTCCGCGCCGTCAGAGAGAGGCGATGCGCGAACTAGAATCGGACCGGTCATCGTTGATGCAAAATTCTTTGATCTCACCGAACCATTGGAGATTGAGCCTTGGGGAACGACTAACGCTGGCCTGGCAGTTCGCGTTCGCCGGCTTGCTCGTATTGCTTGCCGGCATGCTTGCCATCGGGGCTTGGGTCACGTCAAATCTTGAACAGGGCTTCGTCCAGAACCGAGCCGATAGCACGGCGCTATTTGTCGACAGCATCGTTTCGCCGTTGGCTCAGGGTCTGGGCACAGGACCAAAACTCCCGAGCACGGACGAACAGGCTTTGGCCCGAGCAATCCAGGACGGGCCACTCGCCCACAGAATCTATTCTTTCAAAATCTGGACGCGCGGCGCGACCGTGGCCTATAGCAGCGATCCGGCACTCATCGGTCGAACGTTCGAACTGCGAAAGTCGCTACAGACGGCCCTAGACGGGAGCGTCTATGCCGAATTCGACAGGCTCGAAGGCGAAGAGCACCTTGTCGAGAGGCGCAGCGGTCTTGAGTTTCTCGAGGTCTATAGTCCCATTCGCGATGCCCAGACTGGCGAAGTCATCGGCGCCGCCGAGTTCTACGAGCCGACGAGCGGTTTCACCTCGGAGCTTCACAGGGTACGGATGCACAGCTGGCTTGTGGTGGCAGCCGTCACGGCGGCGATGCTTGCTCTGCTATTTGCAATCGTCGCCCGCGGCAGTGCAAGAATCGAGAAACAGCGAAAGCGGCTCGACGACCAGGTCGTTGAACTGTCCCGGTTGCTGGCAAGCAACACCGTCTTGCGCAAGCGCGCCGATGAGGCGACCCAAAGGACCATAGCGCTTAATGAACGATATCTGCGGCGCATTTCGTCTGACCTGCATGACGGTCCGACCCAGCTTCTCGGCTTCGTCATCATGAGACTGGAGGCGATCAGAAAAGGAAAAGGCCGCGATGACGATGACGTCTTGATCAAGCGGTCGGTGACGGAAGCGATCAACGAGATCCGAGATCTTTGCCGAGGTCTGCAGCTTCCGGAATTGGAGGCCCTTTCAGGTCGAGAAGTTGCTCTGCGTGCCATCAGCGCCCATGAATTGTTCACAGGCAACAAGATCGAAGCGGATCTTACCGATCTTGAGGTCCGCAATCATGGCATGAAAATCTGCCTGTATCGCTTCCTGCAGGAAGTCTTGAGCAATGCATCCAGGCATGCCAAGGCCAACCGAATTGTCGCGTCTGCTTATATGAAAGAAGGCACACTCGTTGTGCGCGTCGAAGACGACGGCGTTGGATTTCAGCGCGGATCAGCAGGCCAGGGGCTTGGACTGGCAGGTCTTCAGGAACGCGCGGCAAGCCTGGGTGGCGTGGTTGATGTCATCGCCGACGGAAATCGAGGGACGATTGTTCAGATGGTGCTGCCATGACTGTTGTCCATGAAGTTGACATTTTGCGGGTCTCCATTGTCGATGACCACCCCATGTTTCGGATGGGTGTCGTTCGAGGGCTGGAAGACGAAGCTGGTGTTGAGGTCATCGCGCAAGGCTCCACCGCTTCAGATGCCGTTGCCATCTTCAGTCAGTTTCGGCCAATGGTGAGCATTCTCGATCTGTCCATGCCGGGAGGAGGGCATGCGGCAATACAGGCGATCCGGCTGATTGACGATGACGCCTTGATCGTCGTTCTGACGGCTTCGGAGCAAGAGGCTGATGTCTTCGACGCGATGAAGGCAGGGGCCAGAGGATACGTTCTAAAGGGGGTCGAGGCAGGTGATCTCGTCTCCGTGCTGCGCGCTGTTGTCGATGGACAGACCTTTGTCTCTCCCGGAATTGCTGCCCGCGTTCTCGCCGAGATGCGCGCAAAGCCCATCACAGTTGATAGTGCTGGCACCGACGATCGCTCGCCCAGCGCAATGCCCGATCTTACCGCACGCGAGGAACAAATCCTGTCCCTCGTTGCGGAAGGTCATAGCAACAAGGAAATTGGCTTCTTGCTCGCGCTGAAGGAGAAATCCATCAAGCATGTCATGACCCGGGTTCTAAAAAAGCTACAGGTGCGCAACAGGACCGAGGCGGCGCTTCAGATGCGGGAATGGCAAAGCGAGGACGCTGCCCGACGTTAACTGTCGCATCGTTGCCTCGCATACGGACCATGGTCCGCATGGCCAGATTGCCAACTTGGATATAAGTGGAGTGTTGCTGACAAGAATTGGCCTGGGGGCTCTATCGTCATCGCACTGGAGGCAGGTACGCAGCGATCGTGCCGGCTCAAACGCTTATTGGGGGCATTTCATGACCACACGCGCTTACCTCACATCTGCAATTTTCGCGGCGACCGCTTTGACCGCTCCGTCGCTTGCATCCGCGGTTGAGATCAACGTCTACACAACCCGCGAGCCGGCACTGATCGCGCCTCTTTTGGAAGCCTATACGAAGGCTACCGGCACGAAGGTCAATACCGTCTTCTTGAAAGATGGGCTGGCTGAACGCGTCGCTTCTGAAGGCGCGAGCTCGCCGGCTGACATTCTGATGGCCGTCGATGCCGGCAATCTCGTCGATCTCGCCGAAAAAGGCGTGACGCAGCCGATCGAATCCTCCGTGCTCAACGGCGCCGTGCCCGAGCAGCTGCGCGATGGTAAGGGCCATTGGTTCGGTCTGTCGATGCGTGGTCGCGTGCTTTACGCTGCCAAGGACCTCGATCTCGCGTCGTTCAATTATGAGGATCTCGCCGATCCCAAGTACAAGGGAAAGGTGTGCATTCGCGCTGGTCAGCATCCCTACAACACGGCGCTTTTTGCCGACTACATCGCACATCATGGCGCCGAAGAAACCGAGAAATGGCTGACAGGCGTCAAGGCGAACCTGGCGCGCAAGGCTGCTGGAGGCGACCGTGACGTAGCTAAGGATATCCTCGGTGGCATTTGCGATATCGGCATTGCCAACACCTACTATGTCGGTCTGATGAAGGCTGGCAAAGGCGGTGAAGAGCAGGTCAAGTGGGCCGACGCGATCAAGGTTGTCCTGCCGACCTTCAAGGATGGCGGCACGCAGGTCAATGTCAGCGGCGCAGCGGTTGCAAAACACTCGCCGAACAAAGCCGAGGCCGTGAAGTTCCTTGAGTATCTCGTCTCTGATGACGCTCAGAAGATTTATGCCGAAGCCAATTATGAGTATCCCGTCAAGGCCGGCGCCGGCGTTGATCCGATCATTGCCTCTTTTGGCGAGCTGAAGATTGACAACAAGACGCTGGCGGAGATCGTCAGTCACCGCAAGCAGGCGAGCGAGCTTGTCGACAAGGTCGGGTTCGACAATTAAAGGAACGGGAGGGCGCCTTCGGGCGCCTTCCACCTCATATTCGATGGATTTTTTCGTGTCCGCCATACGTTCGGCCGCTCCAAGTTCCTGCCGCGCCGGCAGAAGCTGGGTTGCGCTTTCCGTAATCGCTGCGCTGATCGTCGTTCTACCTGTTGCCGGTCTGGCTCTGGAAGCATTGAAAGGCTCCAGCGGCCTTTGGACGCATTTGCTTTCCAGCATCCTGCCGGTGGCTTTGGCCGACACCGTTATCCTGCTTACCGGAGTGGGGCTCGTTACCGCGCTGCTTGGTACCACCACTGCTTGGCTGGTCACGGCCTATGATTTTCCAGGGCGACGAGTGCTTGAATGGGCGCTGCTGCTGCCACTCGCCGTGCCGACCTATATCATCGCCTACGCCTATCTCGATATCCTGCACCCGATCGGTTCGGTTCAAGGAGCGATCCGCTGGCTTCTGGGTCACGAGACGCCAAGGCAGTTCCGCCTGCCAGATATCCGCTCGATGACAGGCTGTATCCTACTTCTTGGTTTCGTGCTCTATCCCTACGTTTACATTCCCACGAGAGCGATGTTTCTCACCCAGTCGGGCAATCTCGTTGATGCGGCTCGCACGCTCGGCATCTCACATCGTGCGGTGTTCTGGCGCGTGGCGTTGCCCCTCGCGCGGCCGGCAGTTGCCGTTGGCATAGCTCTCGCGTTGATGGAGACGCTGAACGATGTCGGCGCAGCCGAGTTCCTTGGCGTGAAAACCATGACTGTATCGATCTACACGACGTGGATCACGCGCACTGATCTGCCCGGCGCCTCGCAGATCGCGCTCGCCCTGCTGCTGATTGTTGTGGCTTTGATGGCGATCGAGCGCTGGGCGCGGCGAAAGCAGCGCTATGCGACGGATGCCCGGCGCAGCCGTGGCCTGACGCCACAGAAGGTGGAGCCGCTGAAGGGCATCCTGTTTCTCGCCGCCGGTTCAGTTCCGATCGTGCTTGGCTTCATCGCACCCGGCATCTATTTGGCATCCGAGGCGTGGAAACGCTACCAGTTCGCGGGTCTGTCACCGCGCCTTCTCGACGAGGCGATCAACACGATGACGATTGCTGTGCTCGCAACTGTTGTGACGATCGCTCTTGGCCTCGTTGTCGCCTATGCTGCTCGCATTCGGCCGGGCAGGACGTCGGGCGTCTTGCTTCGTCTCTCCACCATCGGTTACGCGGCGCCCGGAACCGTTGTCGCGATCGGCGTTCTGATCGTCGTTGCCGGCTTCGACCAACTCATTGATAGAACGGCGATTGGTTGGGTCGGTGTCTCGACAGGGCTTTTGTTCATGGGGTCCGGCGCGGCCGTCGTTTATGCCCTGACGGTCCGTTTTCTAGCGATCTCAGCCGGAGGGATCGAAGCAGGGCTGTCTCGGATTCCTGTGTCGTTCGATTACGCATCTCGCACCCTTGGACAAACGACTGGTGGCACGTTTCGCCACGTGCATCTGCCGCTGTCCAAGGCGGCCATCTCGGCTGCTGCGCTGCTGGTTTTCGTTGACTGCGTCAAGGAGTTGCCGGCGACGCTTCTCTTGCGTCCCCTCAATGTCGAAACCTTCGCCACTCATCTCTACGGTGAAGCGGCTCGCGGCACCTACGAGGAAGCATCGATCGCGGCGCTTGCCATCGTCGCAATCAGCATACTGCCCGTCATTCTGCTATCCCGCGTTGGTCGACAGCCAACTTGGCATTCTTCGAACCCTGGATAATTGCACGCGATGAACACTCACTCGAACGAGATCTCGGTCCGTCTGAAAAACATCAAATGCAATTTCGGTCTGACAACCGTGATTGACAATCTGTCGCTTGATATTTCAAAGGGCGAGATCGTCTCGCTGGTGGGGCGGTCCGGATGTGGAAAATCAACGCTTCTGCGTATCATCGCGGGCGTACAGGCCGTGAATGGCGGATCTGTCGAGCTGGGTGGAGAGATGGTGGATGGATTTAGTTTCATCGAACCCGAGCATCGAAGCGTCGGTCTTGTGTTTCAGGACTACGCACTGTTCCCCCATTTGAATGTGCGCGACAATGTTCTTTTTGGGCTAAGGCACCAAGCGCGGCGCGGTGGGCACGAGATTGTAACGACGATCTTGCAGCGCGTCGGTATCGAACACCTGGCTGAGCGGTTTCCGCATTCCCTGTCAGGTGGCGAACAGCAACGTACGGCACTCGCCCGCGCACTAGCGCCCGAGCCTGCGATCCTGCTGATGGACGAACCTTTTTCCAACCTCGATCAAGGTCTAAAGGAGCGCGTTCGCGCAGAAACCTTGTCGCTTTTGCGCGGCCTTGGCGCGACGGTAATCATGGTAACGCACGATCCGCACGAAGCCTTGTCCTTAGGGGATCGCGTTGTCCTGATGCGTTCAGGCAAAATCGTGCAGTCGGCAGATCCGCGTCACCTCTATCACAGGCCGAATAGTGCTTACGCAGCGGATTTCTTTTGCCCGTCAGCAAAAGTCCAGGGTGAGGCCAGGAATGGGTTTATCGAAACGGCATTAGGACGGTTTGTTCGCCCAGCCTGTGAGGTCGAGGACGGACCTTGCATCTTGTTCATTCGGCCTCACGCCATCCGTATCTGTGACGAGTTTGATGGCCTGCGGGCCCGCATCATCGATCGTGCTTTCCTTGGCGACCGCGAACGACTTACCTTGCGCTTTGACGGTATAGCTGAGACCATGGTCGCCGATGTGACGGAACCTTTGCCGGCCGACCTGGGTCATGTCCGGGCAAAAATCGTGTCCGAGCGTCTGCTGGTGTTCTGAGACGCGAGGCAGGCCGAATGTCATTTAACCAGCATGATCCTCATGTCGTTTACGTTCGTGCCTGTCGGTCCAGTATGGAACAGGTCGCCAATAGCGTTTAAAGCGCTGCAGCTGTCGTTACCGTTGAGCAGACGGTGCGGATCTAGCCCGGCCGCGCGCACTCGCCTAATCGTGTCTCCGTCGACAAAGGCACCCGCATTACTTTCTGATCCATCGATCCCGTCTGTGTCGGCGGCCAATAGGGCTCGAGCCATTTGCGCGGTACCCTTGCCGGCGCTGACAACAACGGTGCGCCCCTTCGGCTTCGCGGGTAGATTTCCTTTAATGCCCGTTAGCGGATCGGCGGCCTTGACGGCGGCGTCGAAGAGTGAGGCCAGAAGGGCGCGGGGATCTGTAATGAAAGTCATTGTCCGTAGCCATTGCCGACAAACGGAGAGAGCGATGGGGGCAATGCGCCCCCATCGCCTGGCCGTGACCTGCTAGTCCACCACGATAACCTCATGGTCGACGATGGCGTCGACGACGAAGGTTACGTAGTTGCCGTCGGTCTTGCCTTCGACGGTCTTACCGCCAACACGCAGGTCGATCTTCGCGGGCGTCTTTTCGATGCGAAGGCGGACAGTGACCGGGCCGATTGGAACGAGGTCATATTGTCTTCCCGGGACGTTCGAAAGAAGGAGCCTGTTGTTCAGGTGAAGGATCTTGCGTCCACCCTGACGGTAGAGCTCAGCACTGACGACACCGTGGGTGCCGGACAGCTCCACCTTTCGTTCGTCGCCGATCGCATAATTCACTGCGTTGGCAATAATCAGTGCGTGGTCGGGATTGGCGTCACGCCCATAGCAGCGATCCAAATCGGCCACGAACCAGATCAGCTTGCCGCCGCTGGACGTGGTTTTGAGCGTGATGGCCGGAATGTTTGACTTTGGTTCTCGCATCCACGACGTTTCCGGCGGAAAGATCGGGAAGTCCGAAATGTAGGTTGCCAGCACCTCGGCCGACGCATCCACTTCAACCGTCGGAAGGAAGCCGCCGAATGGGATGGTGTCGGTCTCTTCGAGGCCCTGGAAAATAGGACTGCGCTCGGCTGCATGTTCCGGCGCGGTCCGATCCTTCGGCCCATATGTAGAGGAGCGGTTCTCCGGAGCCAGGCGCAGGTAAGTGTGGCGCCCCCAAGTCTCGATATCGGGATTGATCGGACCCGTTCCGCCAACGCTTCCTTCTCCCAATCGGACGCCGAACAGCTCACCGAGTGCCAAGTTGCCGCGCTGGTCTCCGTAATGCGTGGCTTTTGACGTCTCGCCAGTTGCAATGACCGAGCCGCCCTTGGCGACGAACTTCTCGATGTGCCGGACCTGCTCATCACTAAGTGCGCCGACGTTCGGCAGGATGATGCACTTCACCCGCTCGATGGCGGTTGCGATATCGTCTGCGTGCAGCGGCACGTAGGAAATCGCGTGACGATCGAGAGCTTTGACAACGCCTCGGAACGGACCAATGGTCTTTTGCTCGACGTCGTCGCGGCCAAAGAAATCCTGATTCTGCTGGCTCCAGACAACGCCGACCTCTGGTGTGATCTCGCGATTGACGAGAACATCCTGGTTCGCCTCATGCCACTGAAAAATCGGCTCGGCGGTCTGGTACTGGCGCCTGTCTTCATGCGACGCGCCGATGTGGTGCCACCATGGCTGAATGCCACCCGCGAAACCGGATGTCGCCCAGAGACGAACTTCGGGCTTCGGCATGGATGACAGTCTGAAGACCGGAGCCCCAAGCTGGTACTGAGGTGTCGATTCAGGGATGAGCTTGTCCCAGCCCGCTAGCTCGTGGAGCCGTTTGCCAGCCTCGGTGTTCTGCTCGAAGCCGTCGATTGCATTGCGACGTTGGTGGTCGAGCATGACGATCGGGGTGTGTTTGAGGATCTGCTGCAGGTCGATAAAGCGCTGCGAATTGTGGAGCGGCTCGCCACTGATCATACCCATCCAGGCGCAGTCTGGGCCGCCAGCCTTGCGCGTCACTTCATTGTTGAACTTCCAGAGTTCGGTACGGCGCTCGAAGTTCCAACGCAGCCATTTGCGGTAATTGCCATCGTCCCAGTCATGTTGCTTGGGGAGTTCGTCGCCACCGTAAGCACGGAACTGCGTTTTGCAACTGTCGCAGTAGCAGATGTATTTGCGCGGAAGCCCCGCCCAGCTGTTGTCAGAGAAGCCGTCCGGCTGACTACGCTCGATAATCTCTTCCATGATTGCAGGAAGATATTCCTTGTAGTAGGCGGAGCCGATGCAGGTTACATACTTATCCGCGAGGCGGTGGGGTTCGCCATTGATGTCGCGGCACACCCACTCCGGATGAGTTTCAAAGAAGTCTTGGGCCACGCGGTTCGAGTCCATGCGCGCAATAACCGCGAGGCCCTCGGCACGAGCTTCCTTGACGATCTCGCCGTAAAGGTCGCGACCATCGAGCTTTACCGCGCGGTGATGCAGCTCGAACTTCGAGGGGTAATAAGCGACGATGCCGCCGGCGTTGACGATGACGCCCTGAACGCGGGTCTTGCGCCAATGCTCTTGCCAGAAGCTGCTGTCGTATCGCTCAGGGTCGCACTCGACGAGATTCGTCTGCCCCCATCGCAGGGCCGTCTTATACCAGGGATCCTTGCTCATTCATTCCTCCGCAAGTGGGTTGGTGTCGAGCAGAGAGCTACTCAAAATGATTGGGCGCGCTAGTCGCTCGGACCCTTCTTTCCGCGATACGGAAGGGAAGTCAGGATTTTTTCAAATCTCTTCCACGATGCGGAAAAGCCCCTATCAATAGCCTTGCACATCGGCGTGACAGCGCTACCGTCTGCCGAATTCCGGAGGAGGAACCTGTGGCTCCGGCAGATCGAAGATGCCCAAGGGAGGGAACAAATGAATCAATCAACCCGACGCGACTTCCTCAAGACCGCCAGTGCGCTGACCGCAGCGATGACCATGACTGCAGTCATGGGCGGACGGGCCCATGCGCAAGGGACTGATACCATCAAGATAGCCTTCGCAGCCCGCGGGCTTCGTACCATGGACCCGATCAAGTCCATTCAAGGCGTCGACAATTGGGCGATCATCGCGATCTATGACAAGCTCGTCGATCTTCCGCGATGGCATTTCCCGTCGAAGCAAGACGAACTTGAACCCCGTCTTGCGACTGCATGGTCGAGTTCGGAAGACGCGAAGACGTGGACCGTTGAGCTTCGAAAAGGCGTCAAGTTCCACAAGAACTATGGTGAGTTCACCTCGGAAGACGTGAAATTCACCTTCGAGCGGGTCATTGACGAGAAACGCGTGGGAGGTGTTCGGCCGAAGTTCCAGAACATTCAGGGCGTCGACACGGATGGTCCGAATAAGGCGATCTTCCACCTGAAGTCGCCTGATCCGCTGTTCCTGCTTGGCGCTCTAAGCGATTACGATGGTGCGATCCTCAGCAAGAAAGCCGTTGAGGAACTCGGCGAAGATAAAGTGGCGACCAATCCGATCGGGACGGGCGTCTACATGCTCGAGTCGATCGCTTCCGATCCCTCTCAGGGCGTTACGCTGACGGCTAATCCCGATTACTGGGACCAGCCCGCTGCAACGCCGAAGCTCCAGTGCATGTATATTGCCGACACGACAGCGCGGACGCTCGCTCTGCTTTCCGGCAATGTCCACATGATCGAGGGCGTTCGCGCTCCGGGTTGGGCCGATTCAATGAAACAACGCGATCCGACCCTGCTGTTTGATGTCGTCAGCCCGGGAAGCTTGTTCACGATCCACTTCAATCTGACCAAGAAGCCGTTCGACGACCTCAAAGTTCGCCAGGCGCTGTTCTATGGCATCGACCGCGATGAGATCGCGACCGCAATTGCTCCGGTTAGCAAGCGCATCTACGGTCTCAATCCGCCCACCTTCCCGGGCGGTTTCACCGAAGAGACGCTTCCTGCCGAGGTCGCTTACAAGTACGATCCGGACAAAGCGAAAGCGCTTCTTGCCGAGGCCGGGTTCGATGACAATCTCAGCTTCAAGGTCGATACGTCACAGCGGGAAGACTATTCGTCCGTGATGCTGATGATCCAGGACCAGTTGCGTCGCATTGGCGTCAATATGGACCTGAATATCAAGGATCACACTGCGTTTCATGCGGACCAAAACCAGGGAACGAACACCCTCACGCAGCAGTCGACAGCCTTCGCTCCGGTGCCGACTCAAGTCTTCCTGACGTACCTGCCGAAGACCGTCGAGGTGAAGTCCGATGGCAAAGGTGGCACGAACTACAGCCACTACGGCGTCGCCATGCCCGGCATTGACGATCAGTTGAACCAAGCGCTGGCCGAGCCGAACCTGGACAAGAGGTTGGCCGCGGTCCAGCAGATAGACGTGCAGGTTCTGAAAGATGCGGTTGTCATGCCAGTGGTAACCAACGGTTTCATGATCGTTCGTTCACCGAAACTCGAACTCGGCTTCAATGTCGAGTCCGGATACGTGAACTGGCCTCTATCGCAAGCGCACTCAGCTTAAAACGCGATTGCCGTTAGGATTGGCCGGGCGAGGCGGCCAATCCCAGACTTTCAGATTCTGGGAGGAGTAGTTCCGTGTCGATTTTGGCATCGAACATGAAGATCTGCATTCCGTCGGGATTGCGTGATGAGGCTGGTGCGATCCTTTGGGCTGCCGACGAGCTGGTTCACGCGCTTGAACTGCATGATGTCCGGGCAGAGATCGTGTCCGCGGGCGCAGGCGCTGACGTCGTCGCGGAAGTTGACCAACTGTCCGTCGCCTCGAGGGAGGGGCTTTTACTACCATTAGCGCCAGAGAGCCTTGCACTGATCAAGAGCGGAGAGCAAATCTTCGCCTGGGGTTCGGACATCCGGGGTCTGGTTTACGCTCTGACAGAGCTCGCAGACAGGGTGCGCACGTCGAAGTGCGGCGAGCTCTTTGCGGGAACGTTCCCATTGGTCGAGACGCCGACGGCTCGCGTCAGGTCGATGGCTCGCCTCTTTTGTGCCGAGCACGAAGACAAAGTCTGGTTCTACAGCAAAAATCAGTGGCGCGAATATCTGTCGATGCTGGCGTCCAACCGCTTTAACCGTTTCTCGCTCACTCTTGGGATGGGTTACAACTATCCCTATCACAATCCTTGGATATCAGACGTCTACTTCTACTTCCCGTATCCGTTTCTCTTCTCGCTCCCCGGCTACAATGTGGATGTGAAGGAGCTGCCCGCGGATGAGCGCGAACTCAATCTCGAGACGCTCAAATTCATAGGTAGAGAGGCTGCCAGACGCGGACTGGAGTTCCAACTGGCGCTTTGGACGCAGCGCTACGATTTCGATGATGTCCCCAATGCCAACTACACGGTTCGCGGTGTCACAAGCGAGAACCTTGCGCCGTATTGCCGGGATGCGATCACGCACGTCCTGAAAGAAGTCCCGCAGATTACGGGGCTGACCTTCCGCGTTCACGTTGAAGGCGGAATTGCGGAAGGCGAGTATGGTTTCTGGGAGACTGCGTTTTCCGGGGTTGCAGCCTGCGGTCGCCCGGTCGAAATCGACATGCATGGGAAGGGCCTGGACTTCAAGCTGATCGATCTCGCGCGTCGATCGGGAATGCCAGTGGCAGCGTCGCCAAAATATCTGGCGGAGCATATGGCCCTGCCGTACCATCAGTCCGCTATTCGCGACCGTGAGCACCCCCCTGAACAGGCCAGGAGCGCAAGGGAGAAGCTCAGCGAAGGGTCGCGCAAGTTTCTTCGATACTCGTACGGGGATCTTCTGGACGTCGACAAGGACTATAAGGTCATCTACCGCATCTGGCCTGGAACCCAGCGCGTCTTGCTATGGGGCGATCCCGCCTTCGCGGCCGGATATTCGAGGAGCTCGATGTTCGCGGGATCCGATGGTGTGGAGTGGTGCGAGCCGCAAAGCTTCAAGGGGCGGATGGGAACAGCGGTGCCCGGACAGCGCTTCAGCTATCAGAAGCGGGGGCTCCCCACAGCTCAGGACTGGAAGAAATACGAGTACCAGTACCGTGTGTGGGGACGACGACTGTACAATCCAGAAAGCCCCAGTGAAGGATGGATGCGCTGGCTGGACCGGGAATGCGGGGAGGCTTCAGAAGCGTGCGAGCAGGGGCTTTCTTGGGCGAGCCGCGTACTCCCGCTGATCACCCTGGCACATGGACCATCCGCATCCAACAATCACTATTGGCCGGAGATCTACACGAACCTCGGCTTCATTGAAGGCGAAGCGGGCGGTCGAGCTTATGGATTCGACATGGAGGGGCCAACCCGCTTTGGGAATGCTCCGACCTTCGATCCGGTGCTCTTCGCAAATGCGCGGGAATATGCCGAGGCGCTTCTGAGCGGCAAAGCGATGGAGAAATACTCCCCGCTCGATGTTGCCGACTGGTTGGACGAGATGTCTGCCGGCTGCAATGCCGCCGCAGACACCGCGTCCTCGGCTATTGGCTGGGACCGTGCCGAGACCCAGCGCATCGTCTCCGATGTGAAGATCCTCGGCGCTATCGCAGGCTACTTCGCAGAACGCTTTCGCGCAGCCTGTTGGGCGGAGTTGTTCATTGCGACAAAGGCGACCAGCATGATCTCCCCGCTCGTCAAACACGCGACGAAGGCTGTCGAGCACTGGAGGCAGGCTTCCAGCGTTTCGAAGGGGCTCTACCACGACGACATCACCTATGGCCCTCAGTCCTGGCTTCGCGGGTCCTGGCATTCTCGGCTTCCGGAAATGGAAGCCGAGCTTCTCGACCTGGTCGCGCTCCAAGGTTACGGCGGGACGGAGAGCGTCCCAGCCGATGGCGCAGCATCAGCCGCCGCCAAAGCGATCAATGGCCATAAGGCACTGCGTCGTCATGTTGGGGAGCTCGAGTATCCAGAAGAATTCACCGCAGGTGAACCGCTTCGAGTGCGCCACAAGGCAGCGGGCGATGCGGCCGTCACTCTGCACTATCGCCACGTCAATCAGGCCGAACGCTGGGAGACTGTCGCGATGGAGCGGTCCGGCGACACCTATCTTGGCGAGATTCCAGGTGCCTACACGGCAACCAAATATCACCTGCAGTTCTTCATAAGCTACACCTCAGGCGGAGAGATGAAGATCATTCCTGGTTTGGCCCCGGATCTTGCGAACGAACCCTATGCCACCTCGCTACAACGGGGCGCCAATGGTGACGGGAGGTCACTGTGATAAAATACATTCTCATGAGGCTGCTGGACGCGATCCCAACAGTCTTCCTCGTTCTGCTTCTCGTCTTCATCGCCATGCGCATCCTGCCGGGCGACCCGGCTATCGCTGCACTTGGAGATGCTGCCACGCCAGAGCAGTTGGCATTGTTCAGAGAGAAGATGGGATTGAATGCCCCGCTCTGGCTCCAGTTCATCAACTTCCTGAAGGGAGTGCTCACGCTCGACCTCGGCACTTCGATGATGAACAACCAGAACGTCGTCGGTCTGATATTCTATAATCTGCCGTACACGATCGAGCTCACTCTAGCCGCTATGCTCATGGGTGTCGCAGCCGGACTGCCTCTAGGGGTGTTCGCGGCGAGGAACCGCAACAAGGCGCCGGACAGCTTTGTTCGCGGATTTTCCCTTATCGGCTATGCGGTTCCCGACTTCTATCTCGGCGCGCTCCTTTTGATCGTATTCGCCCTCAATCTCGGCTGGTTTCCGATCAACGGTGGCGGCGAGGGTTTCATCGACCGGATGTATCACATCTTCCTTCCCGCGCTGACGCTGGCATTCGTCAAGGCGGCTTTTGTCGGACGGTTGAGCCGCACGGCGCTCCTCGAGGTTCTGAGCAAGGATTTCGTCAGGACCGCCCGTGCCAAGGGCGCCACTGAAAACCGCATTGTCTATAAGCACGGACTTCGCAATGCGCTCCTGCCTCTTACCACCGGACTGGGTCTCAGCACGCTTGCGACCCTATCTGGTTCAGTTGCCATCGAGTTGGTGTTCAATCGTCCCGGCATCGGAAAACTGCTGATCAGCGCGATCGCCGAGCGAGACTACGCGATCATCCAGGGTGGGATCGTCGTTCTCGCCATGTGCGTGGTCCTGATCAACCTGCTGATGGACATCCTCTACATCATCGTCGACCCGAGAATAAGGATGCAGTGATGAGCACGGTATCGGAAACGTCTTCCCATCTGATGGCGCCGCAGCCAGGCCCGTTTCACGCTCTTAGATCCATCCTCCTCCGGCGTCCCGGCACGATCGCAGCAACGCTTATTGTATGCGCCCTCGTCGTTGTGGCCGTGTTCGCTCCATGGATCGCTCCCTATGACCCGCTTAGCCAATCAATCATCAAGGTCAACAAGATGCCAAGTTGGACCAACTGGCTGGGGACCGACCAATTTGGCAGAGATGTGCTTTCGCGCATGATTTACGGATCGCGCAATTCTCTCCTGTTCGGCCTGATTTCGCCTTTCGCAGCTGCAGTCGTCGGAACCACGATTGGTGTTATCGCGGGCTACTTCGGTGGCGTCGTCGATCGTGTCATCTCTCGTCTCATCGATCTGCTCCTTGCCTTTCCCGAATTGCTTCTCGCAATCATGATTGCCGCCGTCCTTGGTGGCGGCTTCTGGAACGTCATCGTCGTGATCACGGTTGCCTTCGTGCCAGGCTTCGCCCGTGTTGCCAGAGCGCAGACGCTTTCAGTCAAGCACGAGCCTTATGTCGAGGCGGCGGTATCGATGGGTGTCAGCACCCCCTGGATCATCTTACGGCACATCATTCCCAACATCATGGCACCGATCGTCGTCTTGATGATGCTCTGGGTAGCATCCGCAATCCGCCTCGAGGCGTCGCTGAGCTTTCTCGGCATTGGTACGCAGCCGCCGAATCCAAGCTGGGGCAACATCATTCGTGACGGCCTCAACAATATATTCGGCTCCTCATGGCCGATCATCGGCGCAGGGGCCGCGATTACCCTGGTGGTCCTGTCCTTCAATCTGATCGGCGATGCCATTCGCGACGCCATCGATCCCTCGACGTCTGACTGATCCGGAGTATTTCATGGTTCAATCTATCAACATCGCACAGGCCGCCATCCGTCCGGAAACGTCCGCGCCGGCACTGCAGGTTACCGATCTGCGCACGTCGTTCAGGAACGAGCGCTCGTGGACGCCCATCGTCAAGGGTATCAGTTTCGAGATTGCACCCCGCGAAACCTTGGCGGTTGTGGGCGAATCGGGTTCCGGCAAAAGCGTGACCGCGCTTTCGATCATGCGGTTGCTGAACCCGGAATCATCTCGGATCGAGGGCTCCGTGAAACTCGGTGGACGCGAGCTTCTCCGTCTTCCCGAGCACGAGATGCGGCGGGTCCGTGGCCGGGAAATGGGAATGATTTTCCAGGAGGCAATGACGAGCCTCAATCCGTTATCGCCGATCGGCGACCAGATTGCGGAGGCGTTGACGATCCACGGTCAACTGAGCGGCGCTGCAGCTCAGGCCGAGGCTGTTCGAATGCTTGAGCGCGTCCGCATTCCAGCAGCCAAGGATCGGGCGAGGGATTTGCCTCAAAGCCTATCTGGTGGCATGCGCCAACGCGTGATGATTGCGATGGCACTGGTATGCAAACCAAAGCTTCTGATTGCCGATGAACCCACGACTGCTCTCGATGTCACAATCCAGGCGCAGACACTGCAGCTTATCAAGGAACTGCAGAACGACGTCGGGATGGGTGTCCTGTTCATCACTCATGACATGGGCGTTGTTGCGGAAATTGCCGATCGAACCGTCGTCATGCTGGGAGGCGAGGTGCTCGAGACTGGCGTTACCTCCAACATCTTCGATCATCCCCAGCAGACCTATACGAAGACGTTGCTTGCTGCGGTGCCAAGGCTTGGGACCATGTCTGGAACTGGTCAGCCAGAGCACTTTCCGCTGATTGACAAGGCGACGGGTGTTCTTCGAGAGCCCGTCGACCGACCTGACACCGTTGATCGAGCAAAACCACCCGTGTTGTCGGTAGAGCATCTGGTGAAGCGATTCGACCTTTCAAAGGGCTGGTTCAGCGGTCCCGTTGCCAGGGTTCATGCTGTCGAAGATGTCTCGTTCGACCTTCGTGCAGGAGAGACGCTGTCGTTGGTCGGTGAAAGCGGTTGCGGCAAGTCGACAACTGGTCGGGCCATCATGCGTCTTGTTGAGCCGCAAAGCGGTAAGGTTACGATCGATGGCGTCGACATAACGTCCCTGGATAAGAAGCAGATGCGCCAGGCGCGTCGCAACATCCAGATGATCTTCCAGGACCCGTTCGCGAGTCTGAACCCGAGAATGCGGGTAGGGGACGCAATTGCTGAGCCGTATCTCACCTATGATCTAGGATCTCGAAAGCAAGCACGCGAAAAGGTCGCGGACCTACTCACAAGGGTTGGACTGTCACCGGATGTAGCCAATCGCTATCCTCAGCAATTCTCTGGGGGCCAGAGGCAGCGCATCTGCATCGCCCGCGCTCTTGCATTGGAGCCGAAGGTTATCGTCGCGGATGAATCGGTTTCCGGACTGGATGTCTCAATCAAGGCTCAAGTCATCAACCTGCTTCTTGACCTGCAGGAGACGCTGGGTTTGTCGTATCTATTCATCTCGCACGACATGGCGGTGGTAGAGCGCATGAGCCACAAAGTTGCGGTCATGTACCTCGGTGAGATCGTGGAAATGGGACCCGCCAGCTCGGTTTTTTCTAACCCGCAGCACCCTTACACAAAGCGTCTCATGGCGGCCGTGCCGATCCCTGATCCGTCGCGAAGAAACATGGTTCGCGCACTGCCGGGTGATGAACTGAGAAGCCCAATTAGACCGGCCGATTATATTCCGCCAAAGCGAACCTACCGAAACATCACCGCCGATCACTTCGTGCAGGAGTGGGATGAAGCGCGGTAGAAATTATCGATCCGAGGCCGCCATCGACAAGGCAGCCTTCGATTGGGAGGCAATTTCCGAGCGGGCGGTGCTCTCCCGCTCCATGATATCGAAGCCGATGTCGACGACGGTTTCTACGATGTCGCCACCATCAAGGCGATGGCGAATCGCCGACATCGCCTTATAACCGCAGCGCCAACGGTGGATGCGTACGCTGCTCAACGGCGGGTGTGCTGCTTCCATGTAATCGAGGTCGTTGAAGCCCGCGATCCCCACTCTGCCTGGAACTTCCACGTTCAGCGATTGGCAAGCGAAAAGCGCGCCCAGTGCGAGAATGTCATTGTTGCAGAAAACCGCATCGAGATTCGGGTGTCGTTCCAGCGCCTCGAACATGAGCTCCTTGCCCATCTGCGCAGAAAGGAAAGATTTTCCTCCCTGTTCGGTAATGGGCGGAGGCGTGGTGGATGTGCTGCCACGCTGTACCACGAGAGACGGATCGTATATTCCAGCCTCCTCAAGAGCTCGCTTGTACCCCTTCAATCGCCCGCTCGAACGGTCGCTCAGCCAAGCCGTCAGGAACGCGACCTTTTGATATCCCTGCAGCACCAAATGCCGGGTCATCTCATATCCGGCCCGTTCATGAGAGAAGCCGATAATCTGTTGGATAGGGTTGTCGCAGAGATCCATTATCTGGATAACTGGGCACCCTGCGTTCTCCAACATTTGTCGCGTGGCCTCGGATTGATCGGTGCCAGAGACGATAATTGCTGCGGGTTGATGGCGAACTATGCGAGAGACCAAGTGCTCTTCGATCTCTGGATTGTATCCAGTATTCGCGACTTCGATCCGCAACGGGCTGTCTGCTAGACCGTCGTAAATGCCGCGGACCACGTCCGAGAAAACACTCTGAGTAAGCGAGGGAACTAACACTGCGACAACATCGCTGCGCTTGGACGCGAGGGCACGCGCATTGAGATCGGGAACATAGTTCAACCGTCTGATGGCTTCATCAATAACCTTGCGAAGAGTCGGAGAGACCTTGTGAGGCTCGCGTAATGCGCGTGAGACGGTGATAGCGCCAACGCCCGCAAGTGAAGCAACATCCGAAATCGTTGGTCGTGAGCTTGAACGTCTCTTCGCCATTTAAAATCCTCCATCCACCCCGACTTCAAGCTAGAGCTTGAACGACATTCAAGGTCAATCATCGCCATTGACGAACCATAATGGCAGCGCTACCATCATGCAATCCTAAAAGGCTGGAATTGCATCGTGTGTCGAGGAGGGCGCTAAGATGGATAAAGATCTTTCGGGTCGGATTCAGTCCGTAGATCGGGCTATGATGATCCTGGAGGCATTGGGCAGCTTTGACAGTGGCTGCCGTCTAACTGATTTGTCCAAGGCGACGGGACTTTCCCTAACAACCGCTCATCGTCTCCTTACCACACTCCAACAACGTCGATTTGTGCAGTTCTCCAAAGGGGAAAACCTTTGGTTCGTAGGTGCCGGGGCCTATGCGGTCGGCTCATCCTTCTTCAAAGATCGTAGTATCGTCGCATCAGCCGCGCCGTTTTTGCGTCGGCTGCGAGATCAGGCTGGCGAGACAGCAAACATCGGCATCGTCGAGGACGGCCAGATCCTTCTTGCCGACCAGGCGAAGGCCAAGGATAGCTGCAACGCAATCTCTGCCATCGGTGCACGCACTCCAATGAGTGCTTCGGGAATGGGCAAAGCGTTTCTTGCGTCTTACCATCCGGATGAAGTTGTCGCACTGACTCGAAAACAGGGCTTGAACCGCATCACATCCAAGTCACTCACCAGCATTGATGCATTGGGAAGGGAACTGAAGCGGATCGAGGCCCAAGGCTACTCATTGGATGATGAGGAATACCGTGTAGGCCTGCGGTGTGTCGCTGCTCCGGTCTACAATGATAGGCACGAAGTTGTTTGCGCCTTATCAGTTTCAGGTTCGTCCCGCAGGATAACAGCGGAACGGCTTTCCTCGCTTGCTCAGTTTGTCAAGGATGTTGCCTCCGATTTCACCCTCCACCTTGGCGGAAAAGTTTACCGTTGAACTCGTTCTAAAGGTTTTAGTGGCTCCGCCGCGTTCTTGTAGATCCGTTGAGGGTGCCACGGCGCGCGATGTCATCGATGACATCACTCGTTGACGAACGAGCGCCGCCGTCCTATCGCTTGCCGGAGGAAACCGGGAGGATGGCGGTGAAAAATCCCACGTTGATCGAAGTGGCGAAGATGGCCGGAGTCTCCACAGCCACCGTCAATCGCGTACTCAAGAGCAATGGCTATGTTTCCGATGAGGCACGCCGCAAGGTCGAGGAGGTCGTGCGGCTGACCTCCTATCAGCCGAACATCGTGGCGCGGGGGCTGCGCACGAGCCGCAGCTACACCATCGGCTTCATCGTCTCGTCGATAACAGTCAACCCGTTCTTCGTGAACGTTGCGCGTGGCTTCGAGGCGGCGGCGCTTCGGGAGGGCTACAGCACCATCATCGTCAACCACGGCGGCGACGCCGAGCGCGAGGCGAATGCGGTCCATTCGTTCCGGCAACGGCAGGTCGATGCCATCGTCTTCAATCACGCCAGCGGGCCGGAAGCGGTGCAACTGGCGCTGGCCGCCAACATTCCTGTGGTGGAAATCGAGCGCGCCACCACGTCGGACGCGCCTTTCGTGCGTGTCGACAACTATGTCGGCGCTCGCGACGCCATGAGGCATCTGATCGCTCTTGGGCATAGCCGGATAGCCTTCCTCGGCGGCGATCCCGCCTTGTTCTGGCCCGACCCCGGCCGCGGGCGGTCCGTCGAGGATGACAGGCTTGCAGCTTACACCGACGCGCTGACCGAAGCACGATTGCCGGTGGATCCCGCGATGATCAAGCTCGGGCGCTACAACAACGAGCCCCCGCTGGCTTCGAGTGCCGAGGGGTATGAACACGGCCGTCGGTTGCTCCTGCTTCCGCAGCGGCCGACGGCGATCTTCGCCACCTGTGATATCCTAGCGGCCGGCGTGCTGCAGTCCCTCTATGAAGCCGGTCTGTCGGTGCCGCGCGACGTTTCCGTCGTCGGTTTCGACGATACGCTGGCTGCCAATCTGACGCCGCCGCTGACGACCGTGGCGCAACCGATGACGGAGCTCGGCGAGGCCGGGTTCGCGTTGGCTCTCGCCGGAATTGAGGGGCGTGCGACGGATCGCTCGCTGCTCTTGCAGACAAGTGTCGTGGAACGCGCCTCGACGTCGAAATTTCCGGCCTGATACAAAATCGTTGACCCCTCATAAGAGGAGTGTTAACGATGACACATGTCAACGATGACATAGCCGCCGAGGAGGGCGGTCTCGGAACCTTGGAGGAGGGACCCATGAGGAAGTTTGCTGTCTGGACAGCGGGGCTCGCAGCCCTGCTGAGTGCATCTTCACTGTCGCATGCCGCCGAGAACGTAACGTTCTGGCAGTTCAGCACCAACCCCAACGACATTGCCGCCTGGAAGGCGGCGATCGAAGGGTTCGAGGCGAAGAATCCCGATATCAAGGTCAACATGGAGATCGTGCCGTGGTCCGAGCAGCAGCAGCGGCTGGTGAGCGCGTTGACCGCCGGCGGACTGCCTGACGTCTCCATGCTCGGCAACAACGTGGTCGCACAGTTTCAGGCAGCCGGCGCGCTGGAGCCACTGGATGCCTACTTCAAGGCCTATGACGCCGAAAACAAGACTGATGTCGCCAGCAACGTATGGCCCGGTGACAAGGGATATTACCATCTTGCCGATCACTGGTGGGCTTCGCCGGTCTCAGTTGAAACGCGCGCGCTCTACTTCCGCAAGGATCTGCTGAAGAAGGCCGGCATCGACAAGGCGCCGGAGACCTGGGAAGAACTGGCCGCGGCCGCCAAGAAGCTGACGGGCGACGGCGTCTACGGCATGGGTCTGTCGATGAGCCTCGACTATTTCACCGTGCAGAACTTCATGAGCGCCTATCTCGGCTATGGCGCCTCGATGCTGACGACGGACGGCAAATGCGGCTTCGACACGCCGCAGTTCAAGGATGCGCTGACGACCTATGTCAACATCTACAAGGACAAGGCCACTCACCCTGATGCAAGCACGATGGACGGAAACACCTTCCGGCGTGGCTTCCTGGATGGCAAATACGCCATGATCCTATCCGACCCGAGCCTTTATCGCGATCTACAGAAGGAAAAGCCTGCGTTTCTCGATCAGGTCGATATCGCCATGGTTCCCGCCGGTCCGAAGGGCCGTGACGGCTTCCTCGGCGGCTGGCCGCTCGTGCTGTGGAATGCATCGGCCAACAAGGACGCCGCCGCCAAGTGGATTATGTACGCCACGCATGGCGAGGGCCTGAAGGCGCTTGCGACGGCTGGCGGCTTTATCCCCGGCAGCATCGAGATCGCCAAGCAGGCGCCGTGGGATCAGTTCCCCTACAAACTCTTCGTCGAGCAACTCCAGAACGCTCGTCCCTATCAGTATCCGCACGAGGCCATTCCGCAAATGGGTCAGCTCGAGGTCGATACGATTCAGAAGGCCGTTCAGGCGGTGGCGCTTGGGCAGCAGGACGTAGAGGCGGCAACCAAGCAGCTTTGCGTCAACATCGACAAGACGCTCGCCCGCTGATCCCGTTCCTGGAAAGCTGGAGGCTGCCATGGCCGTCGACACTATCGAAGCATGGGGAGGGGCCGGGATGGCACGCAAGAGGCAAGCCCGGTTCAATCCGCTCCCCTACGCGTTGATCCTGCCTGCGGCCTGCGCGGCATTCGCGATTGCCGTCGTTCCCCTGGCCTATGACGTGTGGCTATCCTTCCAGGACTGGTATCTGCTGCGCAACCCGGTGCCGGCCTGGGGCGGCCTCATCAACTATCGGGAACTGTTGACGGATGACGCGCTTTGGTCGGCATTCATCCGGACGGTGATCTGGACGTTGGGGACGGTCGCAGTCGAGATCGCGATCGCCCTTCCTCTCGCGCTGCTACTCAATCGGGAAACGCCGATCGCGCGGTTGGCGTCGGCGGTGATCCTTTTGCCCTGGGTCATGCCGTTCATCGTGCTTGGCTATGGCTGGCGGTTCCTGCTCGACAGCCAGGTCGGCCCGATCCACCATGTTCTGCATCTGGTTGGGCTGGCCGGAGACAGCAATGTCTTCACCGATCCGAACAAGGCTTTGGCCGTGATCATCTTCATATCGGGTTGGAAGGGCGCCCCGTTTCTCGTTCTGGCTTTGCTGGCGGCGCTGAAGGCAATCCCGAGCGAGCTATACGAGGCCGCCGCCGTCGATGGCGCCGGACCGCTGCACCGTTTTGCCGCCGTAACCTTCCCGGCGATACGAGACACGCTCGTCATCATCAGCCTCGTTCTCGGCATTCTTGCCTTCTACAGTTTCGACCTGCCGTGGATCATGACCAAGGGCGGGCCTGGTGATGCGACGACGACGCTCGGGATTGCCATGTTCAAGGCGGTCTTTGTCGATCTTCGCCCGGCCTATGCCGCCGCGATCAGCATCGTCATGCTCGTCCTGCTGTTCGCCTCGGCCCTGCTCACGCTCCGTCTGCAGAGGAGGCAATCATGAAGCGCAGCTACACACAGGAAGTCATGCTGGATTGCCTGACGGTGCTGGCGCTGGGCCTGATGCTGCTGCCGATCCTCTGGGTGTTCATCGCATCGATCAAGCCCGATCAGGACATCATGAGCGGCAGTCTCATTGCCGGCTCGTTCACCTTGAAGCACTTCGAGGCAATCCTCGCCCGCAGCGATTTCCTCGTAGCGCTCAGGAACAGCCTGATCGTCGGTGCGGTTACGGCGGTGGCGACGCTGATACTCGCCGTGCCTTCCGCCTATTCGCTGAGCCGCTTCAAGTATCTCGGCCGCGACATCATCGGGTTTCTCATTCTCGGCACGCAGATGCTGCCGGCCGTGGCCGTGATCGTGCCGATAGTCATGATCGCGCGTAGCCTCGGCCTGACGAACAGCCTGGGCGCCCTGGCCTTCATCCACCTGTCGCTCGGCCTGCCGATCGCCGTGTGGATGCTCAAGGGCTATGTCGACAGCGTGCCTGTCGAACTCGAGGAGGCTGCCCTCATTGACGGCTGCTCGCGGCTCGGCGCGCTCTATCGCATCACCTTTCCCCTGATCCGGCCCGCGGTCGTGGCCGTGGGAACCTTCGCCTTCGTGCTTTCATGGGGTGAGTTCCTGATGGCGCTGTCGCTCATCACCAAGGTCGAAGTCAAGACGCTGCCGCTGGCGCTGCAGACGCTGTTCGATCCCTATTCGTTCAGCTGGGGCGAGGTCATGGCCGGTGGCGTCGTGATCGCCGCGCCTGTCGTCATTCTCTTTCTCATGTTCAGGAATCAAATCGTCGGCGGCCTCAGTGCCGGTGGCGTGAAAGGATAATTTTCATCATGCGCACGCGTTCACTCTATTTCACCGGGCCAAGGGCAACCACGATCGAGGAGGAGGATTTGCGCGCGCCAGGTCCAGGCGAGGTTCAGCTCACGGCGATCGTTTCCGGCATCAGCGCCGGTACCGAGCTCAACGTCTACAGGGGGCTGGCGCCGCAATGGCGGCAGACGATGGATCCGAAGACGCGGCTGTTTTCGTCAACGAACGGCTCGTCCTGGACGTGGCCGGCGCGCTACGGCTACGCGATGGTCGGGCGCGTGTCGGCACTTGGTCAAGGCGTGACGTCGCTTTCGGAGGGCGATCTAGTCTATTCCTACTCGCCGCATGGCGATCATGCGGTGGTCGGTGCAGACGCCGTCATCCCGCTCGGCGATTTGCCGGATCCGGAGATCGGCGTGTTCACCGCCAATATGAACACAGCCTATAACGGCCTTCTCGACGCCAATATTCCACTGGGCGCCGACGTGGTGGTCATGGGACTGGGCGTCATCGGCCAGATCATCGTGCGGCTTCTGAAGAGAAACGGCGCGCGGCAGATCATCGCCGTGGATGGCGTTGCCTCCCGCCGGGAAGCCGCCAAACTCGGCGGCGCGACCCATCTGCTCGAACCGTCCGCGACGGTGGCGGAGGCGGTGCGCGATATCACTGACGGCCGTGGTGCGGACTTCTGCATCGAGGTGTCGGGTGCGGCGCCGGCCCTGAATTCCGCCATCCGCACGGTCGGATTCAACGGCACGGTGATCGCGCTTTCCTGGTATGGCGGCACGTTCGAGACGCTGAGCCTATCGGGCGAATTCCACCATAACCGGCCTCGGATCATTTCGTCGCAGGTCGGTGCGGTCAATCCGCTCCTGGGGCCTCTTTGGTCCATGAGCCGCCGGTCGGAGATCGCCCAGGAATTTCTCCGCGAATATGCTGCGGACCTCAAAGGTTTCGTCACCCACCGCTTCCCGATCGCCAAGGCGGGGGATGGCTATGAGTTGGTGGACAACAGGGCCGCTGACATCATGCAGGTCTTGATCGACTATCGATTGAACTGAGGGACGAGACCATGAAGCTATCTGCCTGCATAGAATGGATTTTCGCCGACGAAGCCGAGACTTTCGGCGACCGTATCCGGCTGGCCAAGGAAAACGGCGTCGAGGCCGTTGAATTCTGGAAGTGGACGAACAAGGATCTCGACCAAATCGAGGCCACACTTCAGGCGACCGGCGTCGGGCTTACGAGCTTCGTCGCCGAACCGATGATCCCGTTGACCGATATCGCCAACCAGGGCGCCTTCCTGCGCGGCCTCGAACAATCGATCGACGTTGCCAGACGCCTTGGCGCCAAGACGCTGATCGCCCAGGCGGGCGATGATCTGGCGTCGGTGTCGCGTGCTGCGCAGCGAGCCGCCTTGGTCGCGACACTGACGCGGGCAGGCGAGCTGCTGCAGGGAACCGGTATTCGGCTCGGCGTCGAGCCACTGAACACGACGATCGATCACGTTGGCTACTTCCTGCCCTCGACGCGCGAAGGCCTGGATATCGCCGACGAGACCGGCCGCGACGAGATCGGCATCATCTACGACCTCTATCATTCGGCGGTGATGGGCGAGGCCACCGAAACGGTCATCGGCGCGGACATGCGCAAGGTCTTCCACGTGCACATCGCCGACCACCCCGGCCGCAATGAGCCGGGTTCCGGCACGATCGACCTGAAGGAAAGATTGAACTGGCTGTTTGCCAATGGATACTCTGGCGCTGTCGGATTGGAGTATCGGCCAATCAAGCGCTCATCCGAGACGATCCGCGATCTCAGCTCACTTTCGAACTAGTATGGAAAACGCTCACGAAACCATAGCATGGCGTGTCTGAAGATGAACAAGGGAGTGAGTTTCAGGGACATCGTAGCGTAGATGAGATTAGAAATGACTTTTCGGACTTACCTGAGGCGGATCGGGTTATTAGCGCTTGTAGCCTTCGCACCTCCTGAGAGTATTGGAGGATCCATGTCGCGATGGCATCGGTCAAGCCTGCGTTTATTCAGCATACCTACGCTGACGGGAACGTGCGAGGCGTAATCTGCTTCCGCCCTAAGCACGGATAATTCGGAGGTCCGACACAGGCAAGCTCCCAGTACGATCCGTGCTCATTGTGGCTGCGGTTGGGGAAACGTCCAGTTTCCATTCAGCACCTGCGGCTGCGGTCGATAGAGCCGGACGGTGTAATTCCACCCGGCTTCGACAGGCAGGCAGTTGGGAGTTTTGCCATTGCAGCCTCCAAACTGGATCGTAATCGACCCGTCGCTTTCCTTTGTAGCGGTCAGATTGTTGACGGAATAGGCCTTCTGCGGATTGGGCACGAAGAAGCCTTCACTGTTGTAGCGGCTAACCGACCAGAAGCCATCGACGGGTACGTTCGCGGGAACGTGTAGCGTATAGATTGTCGTGCCATCGTTATTCTCCGGCGTGATCGCGATATAGGTCGCCTCACTGTCGGGATTGCCACCCCATCCAGCCGCAGTTCCGATTAGATGATTGATGGGATCAACGTCACTTTTGCTTCCGAACGCCCGGTTGAAGCTGTCCATGGTGGCGTTCAGCGCCAAGAGGGCGCTGCGCACCTTGTCCTGACTGGCCTTATCCCAGGTGGGCAGCTCCAGCTTACCCGGACCGCCGGGTTGTTCCACCTTGATGGCGTCCTGGAGCTTGTGAACCTCGTCGGCATCGCCTTCCTTGCTGGGGTCGACCAGGGTGCGAACTGCCGCAAAGACGTACCGCGTCCCAACGGCGTCCTTGGTGAGCGCATGACTCCCCGCGCCGTGAAACACGCCGGTCACATAGTGATCCTGATTCACCGTCATCAACGACATGAAACGGTTGCCCGCATCCGGCATCGTAATCGTAACAGGCCCGGCCTCAAGGTCGAATACGCCGCTGGAATACAAGGTATCGCGGTTACCGCGCACGACTGTCTGGTGCTCCACGTCGAAGGGCTCGCGACGATGGAACATCTTGCCGATACCGGCTTCCTTGGCGGAAACCGCGAAGTACATATCGCTTTCCGCTCGAACGAAGTTGTCGGGCGTCACCTTCGTTCCGTCGTCGGCCAGTGCTGAGCCTGCCACGAGACAGAGGCTTGCAAACAACATCTTCGAAATCGTGATCATGCTAACCTCCGTCGGGTGCCGCAGCCTTGCGGCAGGCATCGTGATGCAGAGGTCGAATAAGCCACGGAGACAAGACACGCATAAGTACGCAACAGTAAGCGATGGCGTAAATGACCGCTGGTGGCTGCGGGTGCAAAGTTGTCGAAGACCGGGCAGCCATACAACAAGGAATCTCCCGATTTTTCCGACATGGGTCGATCAAGCGCTGGCCTGTCACGGCGCGCAGTTTTTTCGTAAAAGCCGTTGCTTACGCCCTGAAATCAAGGCGTTTGTGCCTCGTTGCGTTGAAGCTAGGCCATGGCGTCAAGCGTCGATCATCGAGATCTAACCCGCATCATTGCCAGCAGCCTATTTTTCGCGCCCCGAAGGATCAAGTCGTGACCGTCGCTGTTCTCTCGAAAGGAGACACCTGTCCACTCGCCCGGTTCGACGTTCCCCAGATAGACAACATGCCTGCTCGCAACCATCCGAGAGTGTATCTCTCCCGCTTGGAACAAAGCCCGATCCGCGAGGGCGCTATAACTCGGGAAATAGAGAAGTCCAACGGCATTGAAGTCCGTTGCCGGACAAGGCAGCACGGCTTGCTCTCGTGCGAAATCTTCGAGATCGAGATCCTGTCGAAGCACGTTTCGTGCGACAAGAGCAGCCCGCTCGGCGACGCGCCTGACCAGAGAAGGGGCGTCAGGCGGCATTGCCAGTGCTCGAGGGCTACGACGGACGACCGAGCGGTTGCTTCCCTCAACCGAACGTCCGACGAATGTCGACACCAATACCATCCGCCCAATATCGTGGCCGTCCGCCTCGATACGAAGGAGTGATGCCAGCCGTCCGCTTCCGACGCGAAACAGGTGTGCCGAGAGGGTCAGGTCGCCGCCCAGCCGCGGACGTTCCGGTTGCGAAAGCTGCAGGCTCGTCGCACAAAAGGCCGCATAGAGAGGGTCGCCGTCGCGGCAGGTGAACACGGCCTCTTTCTGCCCCATGGCGCGGGCGATGAGGCGCCAATGCAGATCACCGGCGCGCCGCTTCAGCCACTGTTCAGACAGGCCTCGGTAGCCCATCTCCGCCATCCCGAGGACGTGTCGCTCGATCAGACCCGACACATCCTGTTTTAGAAAGGGCAGGGCGGTCATGCAGCAAGCCTGTTCTTCTGGCGGGCGACAATTTGCTCAGCGAGATACCGGCTGTCCTCGTCGATGCCGAGGAACCGTCCGGAGCCCCAGGTGTTCAGCCAACCCAGCCCGATGAAGTACAATCCAGGCGCATCCGTCACGCCACGGCGGAAGATCGGTTTTCCACGCTCGTCCAAACAGTCGACCTTGAGCCACGAATAATCCGGACGGAATCCGATCGCCCAGATGATGGAAGAAATCCCCGCGCCTGAAAGATCGACCTCGGTGATCTCCTGTTCAGGACGCCAGACCTTCTCGAAGGGCGGCTCTTGCGGGACGTCGAGCCCCTGAGCGGAGATCCAGGCGTCGATCTGCTTGCGGATGCCCAGATAGCTTTTGTCGGCGTCGTCGAGGTTCTTCTCCAGATCCGGCAGGAATGCCATCGTCGTTCCCGACGCTCCCGCCACAGACCCATACAACTGGACGCCTTCCAGTGCATATTTGCGGAGGTCGATCTCCTTGCCGCCGTCGCGTCCGGACATGTAGTGGTTGGTCTGGGTGAGAGCCTTCAAAGGATCAGGGTGACGATCAATGGTGACGGCGTAGGTGCCTGCATCATAGAGCCAGTTCGTGGCGTCCCGCCCGCGATACATGCGCGGACTGCGCGGTGCGGGTCCGACCGCCAGATGCACCGGTCGGCCCTCCAGATGAAAATCGTCCATGATCTGGACCCCGGACTGACCTGTTCCCACAATCAGCGTGCCGCCATCAGGCAATTGCGAGGGGCGACGATAGTCGCGCGAATGCATCTGAACAATGGAAGGGTCGAGGTCGGCGGCATAAGGCGGCACAATCGGATTGTCGTAGCCGCCGGTGGCAATCACCACCTGATCTGCAGTCATGTTGCCGACCGTTGTCTCGATACAATATCCCCCATTTTCGCGGGGCGAAACATGCGTCACATCCACACCTTCGCGCAGTGGAGGATCGAAACTCTCGGCGAAGCCGTCCAGATAGTCGACGATCTCCTGTCTGAGCATGAAGCCGTCCGGATCAGGGCCGTTGTAGGACCATTCAGGCAGGCGGCACTGCCAGTTCGGCGTAACCAGGCAAAACGTGTCCCAGCGATTGTTGCGCCAGCTTTCGAACCGGCGATGGCGCTCAAGCACGATATGCTCGATTCCCGCTCGCATCAGGTACCAACTGACCGAGAGCCCGGCCTGGCCGCCACCGATGATGAGGACGGGTACATGTGGTACAATGGCTTCGGTCATAGCAAACCCTTTCATGACATCGAGAGGCAGGTAACCTGGCCATCGGCCGGTTGTCCTGCGGCTGTCGTTTCGATCTTTTCGAGTTGGTCGAGTGCTGATGAGCAGGCAAAGCCGAATTTTGCAGCAACGCGATCAGATGCTTCGTGCAGCCCCGTGCGGGCACGTTCGACGAAATCCGTCAGAGCGTAGGTGCTGCCGGCTTGGAGATGCTGCCTGATCACGGTCGAGGGAGAGTAGCAGCTCTCCTCCTCGCCGCCGGGCCAACGAATGGTGAAGCGGACTTCAGGCATGGGCGATCTCCTTTGATAGCGAGATGTAAGGGTCTGCGGCATAGTCCCAGAACGTGGTCCGTTGGCCACTGCAGGTCAGATCGATCCGGGAGCTGTCCGTTGCGCGACCGATGCTTGCGGCGCAGATGTCGCGCGCAGCGAACGCGGCGCAGACCTCTTGCGCCCGTTCCGGCCGAACCGAAAGCAGGAAGCCGAAGCTCGGAAAAGTGCGTAGCCAGCGATCGATCAGGACGCCTGACGGCAGCGGAATATCGGAGAGCGCAATATCGAACCCGCAGCGAGAGGATTCCGCGAGCATAAGTGCCGTGCCCACGATCCCGCCTTGGCTGATGTCCTTTCCGGCATCGACAAGACCTGCATCAGCCAACTCCGGCAGAAGTTCATAGTCGCCGCGCAATCTCTCGTAAGGTGCATCGAGGGCCGCGCACCAGTTGTCGAAGCGTGGCCGGTATTGTCCCCGATGATCGATCGCGGCGATGAGTGCATCCCCTGGCATAGCTGCAAAGCTGGAGATGAGCCGGTTCGCGCGACCCGTGACGGAGACCGCAAGATTGAGTTCGGGACTGCGTAGATTGGTGTGCCCGCCGACGATCGGAACCCCGTAGGCCGCCGCAGCGTCGCGCAGGCCGGACAGCAGGGGCTCGGCGGAAACCGGATCCGGAGCCCAGACCGCGTCAAGCAACGCTGTTGCACGTCCTCCCATGGCGGCGATATCCGATAGGTTGACCATCACGCCGCACCAGCCGGCGAACCAGGGATCGTCCTGCACGAACTGCGGCATGAAACCTTCACCGGCGAAAAGGTCCCAGCCTCCGTTGCGCCCGGGGATTGCCGCGGCATCATCGCCGGGCATCCCTGTCGTTCCCGCCGACAGCGATAGCGCCCGTGTCGTGCCGGCTATGTCCAGCTTGCTGCGGATCGATGGATGGGCTGCGAGCCCGGTTGCTAAGGCGTGGACGTCCATCACGCTCTCCGCGCCCGAGCGCACCAACCGACGGTCGGATCGCATGTCGGGGGATAGTGCGAGAGGGAGGCCAGCATGTGCATGTGGGGGACGCCGTGCAGATCAATCTCTCCTGCCGGTTCCCAGTGCAAGCGGCGGAAGAGAGGTACGTTCTGGATCTGGACATGAGCATGGAACTCGCTGCATCCGATCCCGTTCGCGGTCGATACCGCTAGGCGGATCAGCTCGGCTCCCAGCCGGCCGACCCGGCGATAAGACGGCGCGACCGCAAGGCGGGAGCCCCACCAAATGCCGGGCGTCGGCTCATGGATCCTCACTGTGCCCACGACCTCGGCAGGCTCAGCCGCCAAGGTCGCGATCGCCACAAGTGGAAGCGCGGTCTTGTCGATCTCGTCGTGGTCACTGTCGGCGAATATATGCTGCTCTTCGACAAAAACCTGTCGCCTGAGATCAAAGGCTCCGGCCACTTCCCATGTCTCCGATGCGGCACGGATGATAAATTCGGGACTAATGAAGGCAGAATGATCCATGAGGCTCATGCGGGGATCCTCAGTTTCTCATAGGTCGAAAGGGCGGAACAGGCGCCGCATTTGCCGCAGCCCGCCTTGATGTCGGACGCCTTCAGCCCACCGTCGATGACGATCTGGGACAAGGGCGAGAGAATGGAGGCCATGAAATCGGCGTTTGGTGCGGGATGGCTTTCGAGGGGTGTCCCGGAGATGGGCACGAAGGGGACGACGAATGGATAGACGCCCATGGCCACGAGCCGCGTCGACATGTCGAGGATTGCTTCACGCGTATCACCCAGTCCTGCGAGGATATAGGTGGAGACCTGTCCTCGCCCGAACACCTTCACCGCAGCCTCGAAGCTGGAGAAGTATTTTTCAAGCGGAACGCTGGCTTTGCCCGGCATGATCCGCTCCCGGACTTCCGGCGTCACCGCTTCGAGGTGCATTCCCAACGCATCCGCGCCGGCAGCCTTCATCCGCTCGTGCCATGTGTCGTCTTCTGGAGGCTCGCACTGAACCTGTATGGGAAGATCCACGACCGCCTTCACGGCGCGGGCACTCTCCGCCAGCACGGCGGCGCCACGATCTTTGCCCGGCGGGGTGCCGGTGGTCATCACCATATGCTTGACGCCGTCCAGTTCGACGGCTGCCTTCGCCACTTCCGCAAGCTGTGCCGGCGTCTTGTGCGCAACGGTCCGACCGGCTGCCAAGCTTTGGCCGATCGAACAGAACTGACAGGTCTTCTTGCGGCTTTCGTAACGGATGCAGGTTTGCAGGATCGTGGTCGCAAGCACGTCACGAGAATGAAGGACCGCAATTTTGTTGTAGGGGATGCCGTCTTCGGTCATCAGATCGTAGAATTTCGGCCGATTCGGGAAGCGGATGCGGGCGACTTCGGATCCTTCCCTCGTAATGCGGGAGCGACCATCGGTGTCCGGCGCCTCCACCAGATAGGGGCTGTCGAAGGCGGGGGCCGTGTGGACCGGCACCATGACTGTCGTATCACCAAAGTTGACGGCCTTGTGGTCGGAGGGCCCGGCGCCCCCGCGTCGGCTCTCATGGCCCACACGCGGATCGACGAGACGCATGCCTTTCGTCTGCAGATCATTGATGAGTTCTGGATCGATCGCTGGCAGTTCACGCATCCTGAGGCTCCTCGAGGGTCGTATTTCCGTCGCCGTCGGTCGCGGCGCCTTCCGAAGGTGTCACCTGATCCAAAGGTTTCGCCGGCCGCGCATCGTGGACCAGATGCAGCAGTTCCGGCCGCGCGTAGTGGCCGACGGAATCCATCATTCGCTTACGCTTCGTGATGAGCCGCATGTCCAGATCCCCGATCAGGATGCCTTCGCCCGAGGTCAGTGGCGGCACGACATGGCGGCCTTCCGGAGTGATGATGCATGTCATGCAACCGTCCCTCAGACCTTTCTGCAGGCTCGGGTCCGGATGGATGGAGGCTATTTGCTCCTCGCTCAACCAGCCTGTGGCGTTGACGACGAAGCAGCCGGATTCGAGCGCGTGGTGGCGCATCGTTACCTCGATCTGCTCGCCGAAGATCGGACCGACCAGAGATCCCGGAAAGTGCGAGGCATGGATCTCCTCGTGCTGGGCCATCAACGCGTAGCGGGCAAGCGGGTTGTAATGCTCCCAGCAGGCCAACGCACCCATGCGTCCGACTGCGGTGTCGACCACCTTCAGCCCAGCGCCGTCACCCTGTCCCCAGATCATCCTCTCGTGATAGGTGGGGGTGATCTTACGGCGCTTGAGTTTCAAGCTGCCGTCGGCGTCGAATATTAGTTGGGTGTTGTAGAGTGAGCCATGGTCGCGTTCGTTCACACCGAGCACGATCACAACATTGCGTTTACGGGCGGCATCGGCCACGGCGCGGGTTTCCGCGGACGGGACAGTGACAGCCTCCTCATAGAGCCGCAGGTGCTCTGGCCCCTGCTGCATGGGCGGCAGGACAAAACTGAAATACGGATACCAAGGCACAAAGGTTTCCGGAAACACAATCAGCTCGGCGCCCTTGTCGGCCGCTTCGGCTATAGCATTCAGGACGCGCTCAACAGTTCCGGCCCGCGACGTGAGGTCGGGAGCGATCTGGACGGCGGCCGCACGGACGATTTTGGACATGACTGGCTCCTTGGCAGCACAAGGTAAAGGAGGCGCCCCTTCGGGTCCGAGGGGGCGCCGCGGACGATCAAACGGTCCAGGTGTCGATAATCAGCGCGTTGGCCTTTTTGTGCAGCAGCACGCAGTCCAGCACGTCCTGCGGCAGGATCGGGATGATGCCGGGGATCAGGGCCGGCTCGCCGTGCCCGTAGAGTGCCTGAAGGGCGAAGCGACATGCATAGACCTTGCCGCCTTCCTTCATGAAACGTTCGAGGTTCTTGTTGAAGTTAAGATGTCCCGGGAAGGCCTCATCACCCAGCTTGGGAAAACCTCGCTGAATTCCAAGTGTAACGCCTGGTCCGTAGAGCAGGATCGAAGTCTCATAGCCTTTCCGCTGAAGGCGGATGGCGTTGAGAATGTTGACGAGGCCGATGGAGCCTTCGAATGCCATCGTGTGGAAGGTGACGAGCGCCTTTTCACCAGGGTCGGCCTTCACATCCTCGAAAACCTTGGACTCGTAATCGACAAAGAAGTCACCATCCTTGTGCGGCTGCTGCGTTACTTCAGGCATGTCTGCATCTCCTTACGGCGGGGTTGATACAGAAACGATACGGATGAAATTGTCTGAATCAATAAGCAGTTCAATATCCATACAATAATTAATTCATGCCACTGAAAGATGCTTATCAGATATGCGGAATGCCTAATTTTTTCTCTAAATTGCGCCTGTTTTGCTTTATTTTTATGCTTTAATCGGGATTGATCGGCGGGATAAAATGAGGAATAATTGGTCCATACAATACGATACAATCATTAACTGGGGCATCGATAAATGTTAAAGTGGCTTCCTGATCTACGATCCGACGGCAAGCCTCGATACCTGCAGATTGCTGATGCAATCGAAGGCGCAATCAAGCGTGGAGAGATAGCCGCGGGTGATCGACTACCGCCGCAGCGTAAGCTGGCGGAACGGCTGGGCATCGACTTCACGACCGTCAGCCGGGCCTATACTGAAGCGCATGCGCGTCGATTGGTCGAAAGCCATGTTGGTCGAGGAACCTTTGCGATAGACCAGGGAAAGTCTTCACATAGTGTGCAGCCGCGGCGTGCCCGGGATGAAGACCTCTCTATGAATATGCCGCCCGAGCCGCAGGATCCCGATCTCCTTGCCCGTATGCAAGACGGTCTGCAGACCGTTTCCGCGAACCTCATCTCCCTGCTACGCTACCAGTCGACGACCGGCGGTGAGCAGGACAAGGCCGCGGCATCTTCCTGGCTATCGAAGCGAGGTATGGTGCCCAGTCTTGAACGGATCGCGATCACACCTGGAGCGCATGCCACGATGACGGCGCTTCTTTCGACGATGACACGACCCGGTGATGTCATCCTTTGCGAAGCGATAACTTATCCCGGGCTGCGTGCCATCGCCGCGCGCATGGGCCTTCAGCTGGTGGGAATTCCCATGGATGACTGTGGAATCACGCCGGATGCCTTGGATGCTGCAATCCACCTTCATCAGCCTAAGGCTCTGTATCTGAATCCAACGGTTCAAAACCCGACCACGCTGACGATTCCGCGAGAGCGCCGCATGGAGATCGCAGAAATCCTTCTGCGTCATAGGCTCTCGCTAATCGAAGACGATGCATATGGCTTTATACCAGCTGCTGCCCCGGTGCCATTCGCGACACTCGCGCCAGACCTTACCTGGCACATCGGAGGGCTCGCGAAATGTCTGGGAGCGGGCCTTCGCCTCGCCTACACCGTCGCCCCCAATGCCAGGGCCGCATATTCTCTTGCCCAGGCGCTTCGAGCCAGCGCCGTCATGCCTTCCCCGATCTGCATGGCGCTTGCCACTCGGTGGATCGAAGACGGAACGGCCGATGCGATCCGCCATTTTGTAAGGACGGAAAGTGCCGTCCGTCAGAAGATGGTGGCGGATACTCTTCGGGGGTTTGAAATCAAGGGTGAGCCGGAAGCCTTCAACATATGGCTCAAACTCCCCAAGGGGGCGAGCAGGGCCGAACTCATGGGCCGAATGGCCGGCCGTCATGTCGGCCTTATGCCTTCCGACGCGTTCACGGTGATGGGGACACCCGACGAGCACGTCAGAGTGTGCCTTGGTGGGGTCATTCAGCGTGAAGAGTTGCGGGCAGGGCTCCTGTTTATGGCCAACTCGCTCTCCGACACCGGATGGATGGGCTAGGTTCGAGCATGAGTATCGCGTTTTGCCCACAGGGCGAAGTCCGTGGAGGATAAGCGCCCGAAATGGTGACATCGGGCGCTATTGTCAGGAACGGCCTCTATTTCAAACGGTCAGCAAGCTTTTCAATTGCAGTCTTCGCGCATGCTTCATCGAGATTTCCGCCAGGTGCACCAGCGACGCCGATGGCGCCGATCGTGTCCTTTTCGATCTTTAGAGGTACGCCCCCGGCAAGAACAAGGAAGCCTGGAATGTCGACCATTCCAGCAGCGCCGGGATTGTTCTTCACGGTATCGGCAATGCCGCTGGTGGGGTTCTTCGAAGATGCGGAGGTGAACGCCTTTGCAATGGACGCCTGGACCGTATGAGTGCCGGCATTTTCTGCTCGAACGAGTGCCAGAGGCGTACCTGCGCGATCGACCACCGCAGCCGAGACGTTGTAACCCTGGGCTGAGCAAGTAGCCACGGCGGACTGCGCGAGTTCGACTGCCAGCGCGGTGCCGATGCTGGTCTGCTTGACGGTGTCTTCGGCAAACGCCGGAGCAACCGCTCCGGTGACGAGAGCGATCGAAAGCAGGGCGGATTTCATCGGAATATCTCCTAGGTGTTGTCGTTGCTTCGACAAACCTATTCGGTCGGGTGAGCGCCTTGAACTGGCATCTCCACTGAAGGGTATCAGTAGAACTACCGATACGCGGCAAGCCAGATACGCGTTTGCTCGGCGACTGCGGGCGTCCCCAACTTCAAGGCGAGGCTGGCCCGATGACTGTCCACTGTTCGCACGGAGACGTCGAGAGCCGATGCGATGTCCTTGCTGCCAAGACCTTTCGACACGAGCTCGATCACTTCGCGCTCGCGGGCCGTGAGGCGGTCAAGGAGGTCGAGAAACTCTTGGCGGTCAAGGAGCTCGGCGAGTTCGACTTCACAAGCGGTGATCGCTTCGATCAGAACGTGTTCGTCGACGGGCTTGGTCAGAAAGTCCGTTACCCCGGCCTTGAACGCCCGACGGCATGCCTCGACGTCGCCATGTCCCGTTACGATGACCGCGGGCCAGTTGATGTTCATCTCGGCCAGCTTTTTCAAAAGCTGCAGCCCGCTGGTTGCGGGCATCCGAAGGTCTAGGATTAGGACGCCGGGCTTTGCAATATTCATGTGGGCAAGCAGATGCGCTGCATCAGGAAATGCCGTCACCTCCTTCCCGTATGTTTTAAGCAGCAGCGTGAGTGCTTCCCGCACGGAGGCGTCATCATCGACAAGATAGATCATGCGGCCTCTCCGACTGGCAGACGAATTGTGAAGCAGGCTCCGCCGTCGTTCCGTGCTTCAATCGTACCATCCATCTTTTCGATCAAACGAGCCGCGAGCGGCAGGCCGAGCCCCATCCCATCGGACTTGGTCGTGAAGAACGGTTCGAAGATACGGGGCAGCGAAACGGGTTCGATGCCGGGCCCGTTGTCGGAAACCGTTATGACTATCTGTCTGCCTTCCGGTTTGGCGGTGAGGGTAATGCGCGGCCGAACCTGCGACACCACGGCGTCGGCAGCGTTGCGGATCAGATTGTGGATGACCTGCTGGAACGAAATGACATCGATCGCCACGACAAAGCTTTCGGTCGGCATACGGATATTCAAAGTGATCCCGCGCCGCGCCATGTCAGCTTCAACCAGACGTAGCGTCCCTGCGAGAGCTTCAGAAAGCGGGACTTTCTCCATTTGTGCAGCCGCGCCGGATATATAGGCTCGCATCCTTTCAAGGATGTCGCCCGCCCGCTTCGCTTCACGAACGTTGGCGTCAAGCGCCTGCTCGAGGATGTCCGATCGACCAAGGTTCATCGCCCGTCGCGCAGCCTGACTTTGGCTGAGTATCGCGGCGACCGGCTGAGAAAGTTCATGAGCGATGCCCGAGGCCATTTCGCCAAGGGAATTCACGCGTCCCACGTGGGCGAGCTTTGCATCTTGCTCAAGCAGCCGGACGCGCTGCTCTTGAAGGCGACGTTGCCGGCTCGAATCTCGGTAGAGCGCGGCCAGCCATATGACTGCAGCAATAGCAATGAGAGCCGGCACAATGAGCCGTATCGGAAATAGCTCACCAAATCCAAACCCACGGCCGATCTCCAGGAGCAGGGGCTGCGCAGGATTGCCCGACATCTGTTCCGCTGACGCCATGCTGATTGGTCCGCCTTCAATGTCATGGGCGGCGAGAACGACATCTCCGAGCGCCAGACTGACCGAATATTGGGCTGGCAGCTGCGCGACACCTAGCAGGGCTTCAGCATCTATACGAAGTCTTAGCAGTCGATCGGGCGCAACCAACTTGAACAGATAATAGGCATGTTGCGTGGCGGCGGGCCTGACAGTCGTCTGACCAATTTTGTCCAGTTTTGGAAGGTCGTCTGTAACTTCTGCGCTCTGAACCAGAGGGCCGTTTTTCCCGCCATAGGTAACCAAGTGAATTTTGGCGTCGTCGACGTGCAGGGTCGAAATTTCGTTGATACGAGGATAGCGCGCGAGAATGTTTTGAGAGAGCCCCTGCATGCTTGCAGAGGGTTCTTCCGGCGACATTCGAATTATCGCTCCGAGGGCAGACAAGTGGGCGTCGTGCTGCGCAAGTTTCTCCGCCAACAACGTTTCGGCCGTCCTGGCGTGGTCGTAAAGCTCTGAAAGCCCAGCGCGGTACTGAACCATGCCCAGCAAGGCAACAGCTATAGCCGATACGAAAACCCAAAGCATGACCAGCATGGCAATTGGGAAGCGAGAAACTGAAGAGGGCCCCATGACGCGACGACCGTTAATTTTGCAGCTATCCGTGTAACAGACTGAGAGCTGGCTCTGACGCACTTTTGCTGACGCTTAGCATGGCATGCTCTATCGGGCCATGCCGCTTGTGCACGGTAAGGTCGGTTGCTCTTCCACTCGGCCGGCTCGTCACACGTTTTCGCGCGTGTAGAGATTGAATGGGACGATCTTCGTATAGCTGGGATTCGCTTCCTTCGAAGCAACCGCGCTGATCATCCCGCTGATTGCCTCGCTGGCAAGCTGGGCAAGCGGATGCGAGATCGACAAGGTCAGTGCCCCGTCAAGCAAGGCTGAGCGCACATTATCCATCAGTTCGTATCCGACGACGACAAGCGTGCCAGCTCGGCCCGTCGTGCGCAGTGCTGCCAGCACGCCGCTTATCCCTCCACCAGCCACATAAAGCGCCGCGAGGTCGGCATGGTCACTCAACAGTCGTTCCGTCATCTCCTCGGCGACGGCGGAAGACTCGAACGTCGACAATGGTTCCAACAGGGTGAAATCACTACCGTGCTCGCGGAAATAGGAACGGAAGCCGGTCTCGTTCATCTCCTGGTTTCGGAACCGCGGATTGCCAACCAGGAGCGCGATTTTTCCCGGAGATTTACAGATATTGTGAACGGCCCAAGCGGCGGTCCGTCCGACTTTCCAGTGATCGAGGCCAATGTAGTGAATCTGCCCCGTGGCGGCGAGCTGTGAGATCAGCGCGAAGACGGGAATGCCGCGTGCCTGGATTTCCTCGATCGCTTTGGTGACGACGGGATGCACTGCGGTTGTAATGGAGATGGCGTCGCACTCGCTTGCAAGTGACAAGGCGCGCTCCGCAGTGTTCTGGGGAGACAGATCGTCCAGGTGTTCGACCCTGAGCTCGATGTCGAAGGCTTCTTGTGCTTGCGCCGCGTCCAGTAGGGCACGTGCGACGAGCTGGTAAAACGGGCGATGCGGTTGAAGAAGGATTACGCCAAAGCGGTATCGCGGCCGCGCTGCGTTGTTGCGCGCCGCAATCGCTCCCAGCCCGTAAAATCCGATTGCCTCAGCTGCCTCGCGTACCTTCGCGCGCGTCTTTGGGCTGACGCTGTCCGAACCGGCCAACACCCGGTTGGTGGTCGCGATCGAGACACCGGCCCTGGTAGCCACATCGCGAATTGTTGGTCTTCTCATCACCACTCCGTGATATGAAATGTATCATCTGCGCAAGCTTCTGAGATGAATGATACGAACGTGTCTCACGATAGAAATGCTCCTTGATTTAACCTGCGTCAAGTTGGCATTATTCGAGGCACAGGAAGGCGGGTGAACCCAACAAAGGTCGCTCGCTTTGGGAGGAATTGGTCTCGATATGTTTGGTTTGATCGCTTTGGGCGCTTGCCCGAAGACGGTGAAACTGTGCGCAGATGCCGGCCTCCCGCCATTATGAACATTGGACAAGCGGCGTCCGGGAGGCATGACGATGGATGATCTCAAATATGGTAAGCGCAACAAGCGCGGCGACTGGGCGCCGAACGGGCGAATCGAGATAGCGCCGTTCTGGTCGTGGCCACCGAAAGTTCCGTCCATCTTGAAATGGCTGCCGGAATATGTCTGGCCGTGGAATGCCTTTCACATGGCGACGGCGCTTATCTACTGGTTCTATGTCGTGCCGGACGTCGAAACCATGAAGACGCTGAGTTGGGGCTGGGCCTTGTGGCTCTATGCTGTGAATGCGGCGGCGATCTTCGTGTTCTACGGCTCCGTGGAGTTCTTCTTCTACGTCAAGCGCAAGCAAGGCAATCGGTTCAAGTACAACGCCAAATTTCCCGGTGAGCAGCCGTCCGATGTGTTTTGGTTTAAGAGCCAGAACATCGACAACTTTATGCGCTCTTTCTTCCTGTCGATCCCGCTCTGGACGGTAGTTGAGGTGGCCTTCCTCTGGGTGTTCGCCAATGGCTGGGTGCCGTGGCTCACCTGGGCCAACAACCCATACTATCTTGCGCTTCTCGTCGCTGTCGCACCGATGATTCACGAAGTGCACTTCTTCATCATCCACCGGCTGATCCATTGGGGACCGCTCTATCGCTGGATCCATTCGGTCCACCACAATTCGGTGAACCCGTCGCCCTGGTCATCGCTCTCCATGCATCCGGTCGAAGGCTTTCTCTACCACGCTGTGGCCTTGTGGCACCTTGTGATCCCCTCGAACCCAATCGTTGCCCTGTTCCAGCTTCACATTGCGGGCTTCGGCGCGGTCAACGGACACATCGGCTTCGACAAGCTTGAGGTCACCGAGGATACGCCGCTCGATACCCATGCCTATGCCCATTACCTGCACCATAAGTATTTCGAGGTGAACTACGGCGGCGACGGCCTGATCCCACTCGATAAGTGGTTTGGCACTTGGCACGACGGTACCAAGGAGGGCGACGTGCAGATGGAGGCTCGCTTCGAAAAAAAGAAGGCGCGCATGAATGCCAAGGCGGCCCGCGCCAGCTCATAAGCTTCGGACGATCTCAAGGTGCCCGCGAGGAGGCGGCCCCGAAGGACGCGCATCACAACTTTGAACCCGCCATCCGGCGGAAACTGGGGGAGGAAACCCGATGACACTGCTGAAAACCATGACCAAGGCCCTTGCGACCACGGTTGCCATCTGTCTCACCGCAGGCGCGGCGCTGGCGGCCAATATCGCCGTGGTCGGCGGCAAGACGGACGACGCTTTCTGGACCAAGATCAAGAAAGGTGTCGACGACAGCCGCTTCGTCATCGAGGCCAATGGCGGCAAGGTGACATACCTTCAACTCCAGACCTACGACAATCTCGGTCCCGACGCCGCCGGCTTGGTGCGCACCGCGATCAGCCAGGGCGTAACCGGGCTGGTCATCCCGAACTGGGTTCCTGAAGCCGAGGACGAGGCGATCAAGGCCGCAGCCAGCGCCGGCATCAAGGTCATCCTCATGAATGCCGGCTCGCTCGAAAAGGCGAAGGAACTCGGTGCGATCAACTACGTTGGTTCGGATGAATACATCGCCGGCGTTGCTGGTGGTGACTATTTCGGCAAGGGCGGCCAGAAAAATGTACTCTGCGTCAACACGTTGCCAGGGAGCGCCAACCAGGAAGCCCGCTGCAAGGGCGTGATTGACGGCATCACCAAGGCGGGTGGCACTGGCAAGCAGTTGCCGCTGCCGGCAACGAGCTTCGGCGATCCGACAGCGATTGCAGAAGCCGTCAAGGCGACACTGATGCAGGACGGCACGATTGACGGCGTCATCACGATCGGTGCCGGTGATGCGGACGCGGCGGCAAGCGGCATCCAGCAGGCCGGCAAGGTCGAGAGCGTCAAGCTTGGTTCGTTCGACTTCAATGAAGCGGCGCTCGACCGTATCAAGAACAAGGCGCAGTTCTTCGCCATCGATCAGCAGCCCTACCTGCAGTCGCTGTTGTCGGTCACGCTGCTTGCCTCTCACATCGATTTCGGCACGGACCTTCCGGTGAAGCCCGTCCTGACAGGGCCGGGCATCGTCGATGCCTCCAACATCGACTCTACGCTGCAGGGCGTATCGAAGGGCGCTCGCTAAGAACGCGCGCTCGCCGGCCGCTCCCTGATCCTCCCAGGGAGCGGCCTTACGACAACCCGCAAGGCGGGAAGGGGAACTATCATGAGTTTGAAAACAGCAAGCCAGCCGATCGCCATGGCTCAGACACCAAAATCAACACCTGCCACCAGCTTTTCCATTGGCAGCTTGTTTCGCAGACCCGAGGCTGGCGCCTTTCTCGGCCTCGTCGCCGTCTTCGTCTTTTTCCTCGTCTTCGGGAGCATGGACTTCCTGAAACCGGCGGGAGCCGCGAGTTGGCTGAACGTTGCGGCCAATCTAGGCATCGTCGCCTTTCCGATTGGGCTGCTGATGATCGCCGGCGAACTGGATATTTCCATCGGCTCGATGATCCCTGCTGGCTCGATGACGGTCGCGATCATCTCCGGCTATTATGGAATGCCCATTTGGCTCGGCATCGCCGCCTCGCTCGGCCTGGGTGTGCTGGTTGGTCTGATCAACGGCTACTTGGTTATTCGCACCAATGTGCCTTCGCTGATCGTCACCCTCGGAACGCTCTTTGCGGTAGCGGGCCTGGTTCTCGGCCTTTCCGTCCTTCTGACAGGCACAACCAGCGTCGCGCTGAAAGCGCCGGAGCTGGCGAAGTTCTTCTTTGGTCAATTCGTTGGCAACACGTTTCAGGTGGTCATTTTCTGGTGGCTGGCACTAACGGCGATTTACGTGTTCTTCATACACCTGTCCCCGTTCGGAAACTGGATCTTCGCTATGGGTGGCGACAGGATCAGCGCTCGCAATGCCGGCATTCCGACGACCAAGCTGACCATTGCGCTCTTCGTTCTATCCTCGACCAGCGCTGCTTTTGTCGGCATGTGCCAGGCGATCCTGTTCAACTCCGCCCAGGTCTCGGCCGGCATGTCCTTCATCTTCAACTCGATCATCTCGGTGGTCGTAGGCGGCGTGCTTCTGACCGGTGGCTTCGGCTCCATCATCGGCATCTTCTTCGGCACCATCACCTTCGCCGTCGTCAACCAGGGCATCTACTTTACGTCCTTCGACCGCAACTGGTCGAGCCTGATCATCGGCGTGATGTTGCTTCTGGCGGTGCTGATGAACAACACCTTCCGCAGCATGGCGCTGTCCTATTCGCCGAAGAAGAAGAAGTGAGGTCGGTCATGTCTAAGCCCATCCTGACACTTAGAAATATCTGCAAGTCCTTTGGCCCGATCGATGTCCTTAACGACATCTCCCTGGATATCTGTCCCGGCGAAGTGCTCTGCCTGCTCGGCGATAACGGCGCCGGCAAATCGACCCTGATCAAAACGCTGTCCGGCGTCTACCGTCCGAACTCTGGCACTATGGAAATGGATGGCAAGCCTATCGAGTTCAGCGGTCCGCGTGATGCGAGTGGCCGAGGCATCGCAACGGTTCATCAGTTCGGCGGGACCTTTCCGCTGATGTCGATCGGCCGCAGCTTCTTTGTCGGCGTCGAGCCGACCAAGGGCTGGGGGCCGTTCAAGGTGTTCGACCGCAAGAAGGCCAACGATATCGCCGTCAAGGCCATCCGGGATTTTGGCATCACCCGTATCGATGACGGTGATCGGCTGGTCGGCGGCCTGTCGGGAGGAGAGCGGCAGTCGCTCGCGATTGCCCGTGCCGTCCACTTCGGCGCCAAGGTGCTGATCCTCGACGAGCCGACGGCAGCGCTCGGCGTAAAGCAGGCGACCCATGTGCTCCGGATCGTCAACGAGGCGAAGCGCCGGGGGCTGGCGGTTGTCTTCATCACCCACCAGGTGATGCATGCCATGGCCGTGGGAGATCACTTCGCGGTGCTGATCCGTGGCGCGATCGCGGCGGATTTCCGCAAGGGCGAAAAGACCCGCGAGGAGATCACCGACCTGATGGCTGGCGGCGAGACCATGGCCGAACTTGAGGCCCAGATCGACGGCTACCGGACCGCGCATGACGGCCATTCGCCGCAGCTTTCCAGCGCGGCCGGGTGATGTCGAATGTTCATGAACTGCAATACCGAAGGATGAGATGATGGGGACCTGGACCCGCGCCTGTGCAACCGACGACGTCGAGCTCGAAGAGCAGATCCGTTTCGATCAGGGAGGACGCACCTTTCTGGTGATCCGCAGCCCCGAGGACGAGTTCTTCTGCATCGACGGAATCTGCACCCACGAGCATGTCCATCTTGCCGACGGACTGGTGATGGACGGCACCATCGAGTGCCCGAAACACAGCGCGCATTTCGACTACAAGACAGGCGAGGCGAAACGCGCACCCGCCTGCATCAACCTGAAAACTTGGCCTGTGAAGGTCGAGAATGGCGATGTTTTCATAGAGATCTGACATGACACAATTTGCATTGGCAGCCTGCGCTGAAATGATCTGGCGGGATCGCCCCATCGAGTGGCGCGCATCCGTTCTGAAGGAAATGGGCTTCGGCGTCGGCCTCTGGAACTGGCCGGAGCATGACCTCGCCAAGCTCGAGGCGACCGGCGCGTCCTTCACTATCATGAATGGCTACCTCACAGGGCGCCTGACTGATGATGAGGGGGCCGAGGAGCTTCTCCGCAGCGCGCGCGAAACGGCGCAGGTCGGCAAGCGGCTTGGCGTTCAACGCCTCAACCTCCACGGAACTGGTCTGGGCGAGGGCGGTCTGCCTGTTCAGCCGATCGAGGTGGTTACCGGCGCCATGTGGCTGAAGGCGAGCGACACCTTGCGTCGTATCGCCGATATGGCCGAAGAGGAGAACGTGATCTTCACGCTCGAGAACCTCAATCTGCCTGTTGATCATCCGGGTGTCCCGTTCGGTCGAGCCGAGGATACGCTGGCGCTTGTCTCCAGCATCGACCACCCACACCTGCGGCTCAATCTCGACCTCTATCACGCGCAGATCGGCGAGGGGAATCTCATTGAACTTTGCCGCAAATCCTTGCCGTGGATCGGCGAGATTCAGGTCGCCGACGTTCCTGGCCGCTGTGAGCCGGGAACGGGCGAGGTAAACTGGCACGGCATCGCCAAGGCGCTCAAGGCCATGGGTTATAACGGCCCCGTCGGCATGGAAGCCTTTGCTTCCGGTGATCCGGAAGCCGCACTCACTGCCTTCCGCAACGCATTCACGGTGTAGTCCAATGGTTCACAAGAATACCCGACCGACGGTCGCCGACATTCGCGCCATGAAGGCCCGCGGCGAAAAGATCTCAATGCTATACGTGACAACGCTTGAGGAGGCCGCAGCTGCCGATGCGGCGGGCATTCACATGTTGTCGATCGAGGGCCGTTTCTTCTCGCCGGAGATGCGCGAGGCCGCCGGGCGCTGCTTCGTCCAGGTCGGCCTTCCTTACGGCGGATGGGGCAAATTCGAAGGACGTCCGCTGGCGACCGCCGAGGACTATCTGCGCGCCGCCTTTCATTTCTCCGCGATGGGCGGGGACTGCTTCTATTGCGCGGCCTCGCTCGATATCCAGAAGGTGCTTTGCGACAACCATGTTCCCATTGTCGCGCATGTCGGCTTGATCCCGTCCTACATCACTTGGACAGGTTTCCGTGCCGTCGGCAAGACGGCGAGGGAGGCGGTCGACGTGTTCCGCCACGTCAAGCAGCTTGAATCGATCGGATGTTTCGGCGCTGAGCTGGAAGTGGTGCCGGATCGTGTCGGCGAACTGATCTCCAAGAACACCTCGATGATCATGCTCGGCATGGGCGCGGGACCTGGTGCAGACGCGCAGTATCTCTTCGCTGAAGACGTGCTTGGCCATACAGACGGCCATCGCCCCCGCCATGCAAAAACCTATCGAAACTTCGCCGCCGAATTCGAGCGGCTGCAGAAGGAACGCGTGTCCGCATTCCGGGAGTTCATCGCCGACGTGAATAGCGGTGCCTATCCGCAGCCCCAGCACAATGTCGCGATTGGCGACAAAGAATTCGACGCCTTCAAGACCGAACTCGGTCTCTAACGAAAAGGAATATCCTATGCTTAAAGTTGGTCTTCTTGGCGCCGGCCGTATCGCAGGCGTTCATGCCACTGCTATATCTGGTGATCCAGGCAGCACGCTCGCCGCCGTCTCCGATATCAACACGTCCGCTGCGGAGAAGATCGCGGCCCAGTATGGCGCCGAAGTGCGCAGCACGGACGCAATCCTGGGCGATAGCACGATCGACGCCGTCCTGATCGCCACCTCGACCGACACCCATTCCGATCTCATCGAGAGAGCAACAGCGGCGGGCAAGGCGGTGTTGTGCGAAAAGCCTGTCGATCTCAGCCTCGAGCGCGCGCGGGCTTGCCAAAAGGTCGTCGCAAAAGCGGGCCGCCCCGTGATGATCGGCTTCAACCGTCGCTTCGACCCGAATTTCGCCGCGTTGAAGAAGGCTGTCGAGGCTGGCGAGATCGGTAAGCCCGAACTGCTGTCGATCACCTCCTTCGATCCTGCACCCCCGCCTGTTTCGTACATTAAAGTCTCGGGAGGCCTTTTCCGCGACATGATGATCCACGATTTCGACATGGCGAACTTTATTATGGGTTCGGCACCGGCAACAGTGACGGCGATCGGTTCTTCGATTGTCGACCCTGAGATTGGCGGCGCCGGTGATGTCGACACCGCTGTCGTGACGCTGACCTATGCCGATGGCCGCATTGCCGTCATCAAGAACAGCCGGCGCGCAGTCTACGGCTACGACCAGCGGCTGGAGCTTCTCGGTTCCGAGGGGCTTCTCCAAGCCCAGAACATGCTCGAAAACACCGTGGTAAAATCGACGACACAGGGCGTGACCGGCGCCAAGCCGACCTATTTCTTCCTTGAACGCTACATGCCAGCATACGCAGCAGAGTGGGCAGCCTTCGTGGAGGCGGTCGTGGCTGGCAAGTCCCTGCCGGTGACGTTGGACGATGGTGTTGCCGCGCTTGCGATGGCCGAAGCGGCGACCCTGTCTGTGAAGTCCGGCAACCCCGTATCTCTCGCGAGTGTGATTGGTTGAATTCCGCCGGACGACCAGGTTCCACGCGGCGAATTGACCGCGTGGTACTCTCTGGCGTCGCTGACCTATTAAGGACTTCAAGAAATGCTCTCACCTGCAGCCCAGAATTGCCACCCAAGCGTAAGCGATCTCAAACAGCTGATTGCGTCGCGGAGCATCACATATCCAATGTCAGCGCAGGGGGCGATGAGGCTCTTGCTCGATCACCCTGAGATTGTCGCATTCGGCACGTTGCAGTCCGTCGCCCAAAGGTGCGGTGTTTCTGGCACAACGGTCACCCGCCTTGCGTCCCGCAGCGGCTATTCTGGCTTCAAGGAAATGCAAGCCGCGTTCCGCCAGCATCTGGTTTCACTCGCCGGAACGCGTGATCCGCTTGCCGACAACCGGAGATCCGTTCAATGAACTCCATAGTTATCGTCGGCGCGGGAGAATGCGGCGGCCGTGCTGCGCTGAGTTTGCGCGAACGCGGTTACACGGGCGCAGTCACGCTGATCGGCGCCGAGGATCACCCCCCCTATGAGCGGCCGCCTTTGTCCAAGGACGGCATCGTCGGCAATGTGGATCCGCGCTTCGTCGCTGGTCTTGGCGATTATACCGCGAAGCAGATTGACCTGCGGCTCAGCGCATCCGTCACTCGTCTCGATCGTGCGAGCAGGGTGGTCGAACTCGACGATGGGACGCTTGTACCCTACACGAAACTGCTTTTGGCAACCGGCGCCCGCGCACGAAGTCTGCCGGGCAGTGAGGTCAACAGCCCGCGCATCCTGTCGCTGCGCACGCACGCCGATGCTCTCCGTATCCGGCAGCATCTGACGCCCGGCAGTCGCCTCGCCATCCTTGGTGGAGGGTTCATTGGCCTGGAACTGGCGGCAAGCGCCCGACGCCTCGGCGCCACCGTCGTTCTGCTGGAAGGGTTGCCGCGCATCCTCTCACGCGGAGTTCCCGCCGAGATCGCCGCGGCTGTAGCGGCGCGGCATTCCGCCGAGGGCGTCGAGATCATCTGCAGTGCTCGAGTTGAGACGTTGCGTGCCACGGATGAAGACATTCGTTTGACACTCTCCGACGGCGGTGTGATCGAGGCGGATCTGTTTGTCGTCGGTATCGGGTCGCTCCCGAATGTTGAACTTGCGGCCGAAGCAGGCTTAGCGATCGACAATGGCATTGCCGTCGATCGGCATTTGCAGACGAGCGACCAGGATATTTGGGCTGCCGGAGATTGCTGTTCGTTCCCGCTTGCGCACTACGGCGACCGACGCGTTCGTCTCGAGTCCTGGCGCAGCGCGCAGGAGCATGCATTGATCGCCGCCGCCAATCTTCTAGGCGCAAGCGACACCATCACCGCGGTGCCGTGGTTCTGGTCCGATCAGTTCGATCTCACGCTCCAGGTCGCGGGCCTCTCAACGGGCAGTACGCGAGCCGTTCGGCGTGACCTCGGCAACGGAGCCTTCATCATTTTCGAAATGGATGATGCGGGCCTGCTGCTGGCGGCCAGCGGCATCGGCCCAGGCAATGCTGTCGCGCGCGACATCCGCCTTGCCGAGATGCTCATTGCTTCAGGCAGATCAATCGACGCCCAGGCGTTGGCGTCACCCGACGTCAGGCTCAAGGCGCTGCTCGCCGCCTGAGCCTTGGTTCATGCATCACGTGCCTGGGCTTCAATGCCCACACCACTCCTTTGATATCCTGTTCACGAGATCCATCGATGAAAAGTCACGTCCTGACCGTTTCCTGCCAATCGACCCGCGGCATCGTCGCCGCCATCACCGGCTACCTCGCCGACAAGGGCTGCTACATATCCGACTCTTCACAGTTCGACGACCAGGAGACCAGTCTTTTCTTTATGCGTCTGACCTTCCTTTCTCAGGAAGGTGTGTCGGAAGAGGAGATCAAGTCCGGTTTCGCACCTGTCGCCAAGGCCTTTGCCATGACCTATCGGTTCAACGACAGCGATGAGCGCATGAGGGTTCTGCTCATGGTCTCGCGCTTTGGGCACTGTCTGAATGATCTTCTCTATCGTTGGAAGATCGGCGCGCTGCCGATCGATATCGTTGGTGTCGTCTCCAACCATTTCGATTACCAAAAGGTGATCGTCAATCACGATATCCCGTTTCACCACATCAAGGTGACCAAGGAGAACAAGCCGGAGGCCGAAGCACGGCTGATGGAAATCGTCACATCATCGGGCGCCGAGCTGATCGTCCTCGCCCGCTACATGCAGGTTCTATCCGATGCCGTCTGCAAGAAGATGTCTGGCCGCATCATCAACATCCATCACTCGTTCCTGCCGAGCTTCAAGGGTGCCAATCCCTACAAGCAGGCCTTTGAGCGCGGGGTGAAGCTGATCGGCGCGACGGCGCACTATGTCACCGCCGACCTCGACGAGGGGCCGATCATCGAGCAGGACGTAGCCCGCATTACGCATGCGCAATCAGCCGACGACTACGTCTCGATTGGCCGTGACGTGGAGAGCCAGGTGCTTGCCCGCGCGGTGCATGCGCATATCCATCACCGTGTCTTCATGAACGGCAACAAGACCATCGTATTCCCGCCGAGCCCGGGTTCATACAAGTCCGAGCGAATGGGCTGATCGATGACCGCCAAGATTATCGATGGGAAGCAGGTCGCCGCGTCAGTGATCGAGGCTGTCAAGTCCGCGTCGTTGAAGGTGGGCGAGCATGCGGGCCTCAAGCCTGGACTTGCCGTCGTCATCGTCGGAGATGATCCAGCCAGCCATGCCTATGTGGCCGCGAAGAGCCGCATGGCGAAAGAATGCGGTTTCAGGTCCGTCCAGCACACATTGGCTGAGGCGACCACGCAGGAAGAGCTCGCAGCCCTCGTTGATACACTCAATGCCGACGCCGCAATCCACGGCATTCTCGTCCAACTGCCGCTTCCCAAGCACTTGGCTTCCGATCCAATCATCCAAATGATCAAGCCCGAAAAGGATGTCGACGGCCTGCATGTCGTCAATGCGGGCAAGGTGACGACGGGCGATCTCGAAGGCGGCCTCGTCTCATGCACGCCTGCTGGCGCCATGGTTCTCGTGCGCCTGGTACACGGTGAAGACCTCTCGGGGCTCAATGCCGTCGTGCTCGGCCGTTCGAACCTCTTCGGCAAGCCGATGTCGGCCTTACTCCTTGCAGCCAATGCGACAGTGACGACAGCGCATTCGCGGACAAAGGACCTCCCTGCAATCTGCCGCGAGGCTGATATCCTCGTAGCTGCCGTCGGCCGGTCGGAAATGGTGAAGGCCGATTGGATCAAACCCGGCGCTACAGTCATAGACGTCGGCATCAATCGTATCGCAGCGCCCGAAAAGGGCGAAGGCAGGTCACGGCTCGTCGGCGACGTTGCATTTGCCGAAGTCGGCGAGGTGGCGGGAGCGGTCACACCGGTCCCCGGTGGGGTTGGCCCGATGACCATAGCGATGCTGATGGCAAACACCGTCATCGCGGCGTATCGCAGCGCCGACATGCTGCCGCCCAGATTAGGCGCGCTGTAAGATTTTCCGGCGAACCAACTGGGACGCCGAACAACGAAAGCAGTTCGGCGGCATTGCTGGCGGGACGCTCGGGTTACGGCGCATGATAGGGAAAGGGCGCTCCGCCGCGCCTATTCCGTTGCTTCAGGCAAATGATGGCAGTACGTCGTGTGCCAGCGCCTCTAGCTGTGAAGACGGATCATCCCCATTCGGCAAGAGGTTCAGCATGAGGTGGTGAACGCCGTTTGCCCGTAGCGCCTCAATGACTTCAGGCAGTTGGCGGCTGCCGACCCGGTATCCCAGATCGATCGGTTCGGCGGGCATGAAAGGTTTTTCAGTTAGCTCGATTCGGATAGCGACGCTGAAGCTCCGAAACGCACCGTCGGCGGAATTGGAAACCGCCTGGCGCCATAGCGCGTGTCGATCTCGCTGGACTTCTGGTGGGCGATGGTAGGTTGCCCATCCTGACGCATTGCGTGCAATCCAGTTGAGGCTTTGTCCTGCAGATCCTATCGCGATCATCGGAATATCTGAGAACGGTGGCGGCCGCATCTCGAATCCGGGATGGCCAGAGATGCTGTCAGTTTGGATTTGCAGCGGCCGCTCGATCGCGCTGGAAAGTACTTGCCAGTTGTCGCGGAACAGATCGCGCCTGTCTTCCGAGTCCTTGCCGAAAGCGACGAATTCCTCGCGGCGATCTCCGGAGCCGAGGCCGAGCACGAAGCGGCCCCCAGAGAGATGGTCCAGTGAGATTGCGGCCTTCGCCACATGCAGCGGATGGCGAAGCGTCAGCACGGTAGCTGCGGTGCCGATGCTGATCCTGCTCGTCGCGGCGGCAATGGCGCCCAGCATCACGAAGGGATCGGGATGGCCGAAGTTCTCTGGATACCATGGACCGTTGAGCGGAACATCGCGCACCCAGACTGCGGCAAATCCCAGGGAGTCGGCCAGTCGCGCGGCTTCTAACTGCTGTTGGAAGTCAATGTCAGGCGAGTTCGTTTCGCGCGCGGGGAGCACCAGGCCGATCGAGATCCGATCCTGTTGGAAGATTGATGAATACCCGTTGGGCTGGTCAGGCATCGGGCTTCCTTTCGGACGGCGGCGTTGGACGGTGAACGCATTGATATGGCCGTCTTAACGAAGGCGCCGGACGATGTCGATCTCGCCCGGCGCTGGTTGTTCCGCGGCGTCAGCTCTACACCGCAGCCCGATCAATCCCAGCTGATTATGGAATGATCTTCAGTTCGCGAAGCGACGCGAAGAAGGATGCGAACATCTCCTCGCTGTCGATGCAGCCATGGAATCCAGCCTTGCGCGCCTTGATTGTGCTTGAGACGTTGTCGAAGCCGCTTGCGAAGATGAAGTCCGCGAAACGCCATGAGACCAGTTGCTCGTAAGAGATGTTCTGCAGGCCGTATTTGGCGACGATCGAGTCCCAGAGCTCGGTCTTGTCGGTCATGTACTCGGCGAGCGGCATCGGAACCGGATCGGCGACTTCCATGTCGAACATGCGAGCGATACGCGGCCACATGTGCTGCCAGCGGAATTGGTCGCCGTTTGTGATGTTGAAGATATCGTCCCGCGCTCCGGGCGTCAGACCTGCCCAGACCGTGGCGTCGGCAAGGAGATCTGCGGAGCTCACCTGGTACATCGCGGTATAGGCTGCCTGGGTGCCTGGGAAGCGAAGCGGAATTCCCAACTCCTTGGAGATGGTGGCATAGACGGCGATAGCGACGCCCAGGTTCATCGGGTTGCCGTTCGCGTAACCGATAATCGCTTCCGGCCGAAGCGATGTCCAATGCCAGGACTTGCCGACCTGCGCGCGGCGGAGGAAGTCTTCCTGGTCATAATAGAAGTTCGGAGACATCAGGCGAGGATCGTCTTCGCGGGCAGGGGTCTTGAACGGGCCAAGATCGGAGCCGTAGGCCTTGCCGCCTTGGTAGAAGGCAACGTGCTTCAGGGAGGGCGAAGCCGCTTCAACCACCTCAACCAGGTTCTGGACGAGAGCGACGTTGACCTTCGAACGTTCCGATGCCGTCGACTTCTCGACATAGGCGGCGAAGACGACGTGGGTTACATCCTTGAGGCCACCCAGCTTCTTTTCGACATCTGCTCTGTCCAGCAGGTCGACAGTGATCCCTTCGACCCCTGCAGGCAGTTCCGCGCTGCGGCGTGAGAGACCGTAGACCTTGGTATCAGGGGTGTTTGCCCACGCAATCGCGGATGCTTTCCCTGAAACGCCGTGCACGCCGGCAACGACTACAACGTTCTTGGCTGTCACGTGATGCTCCTTCTTTGAAAACTCTTTGCAGACACTTTGCCTGCGACCGACGTCGCTATTCGAAGGCCAAAGATGCTCGATGCGGAATTTAGGTCGCTGCAGAGCTCAACACAATCTCGACTGGAGGTCAGAGACTCTTTCGTTTTTAGCAAGAGTGCGAGCGGCGCCAGGCAGGCGTTGACATCGGGCGCCGCAAGCGCGACCGGATGGTCAGTTTCCGCGGTTCGCGCAGAACTGGGCGTAGGGCGCTTCGTAAAACTCGATGATAGTGCCCCAAGGGTCCTGGCAGTAAACCAGTCTCATCTGCTCCTCGTCGAAGAGCTTCCACGTCTTGGACAATACCTTTCCACCATTGCTCTGAATCCTTTCAGCAGTCGCGTCGATGTCGGCTGTCGTCAGGCAGAAATGGAAGATGCCCGAGCGGGCGTAGTCAAAGGTGTTCTCGGGCACATAGGTTTTGGGCTCGTGAAACTCGAACATCTCGATGCCTACGCCACATCCCGTGGTCAGATGCGCGATACGCACCTTTTTGAAGCGGTCGCCGAAGATGTCCTTAACGACATTGCCGTAAAGCGTGCCGTCGTCCGTTGCCTCGGCTGGCTCCGACAGAACGTAGCATTCGAGGACGTCGCGATACCAAGGGAACGCGGCGTCCAGATCCGGAAAATTGATGCCAATGTGGTTCATGGCGAAAAGGTTCTTCTTCATGGACTGCTCACCATTGATCTGTCGGTTGCAACCACGGGCCAAAGCGTTGCTCTCGCCCGTGGCCTTTCGGCTTATCGGATCTGCGGACGGAAGGGTGCCGAAAGATTGTTGCGGCTCTTCAGGTACTCCCGGACATATGCGTCCGTTCCAATGATGGCGCCTGCGACCATGTCGGCATCCACCTTGAACGGCATCCAATGGATGGACTCGCCGGGCGCCGTAGCGGCCTCGGACACGATGCGGAGCTTGTCTTCGGTGAGGCCTGCAAGGCCGATCTGCTCGAGCGTCACAGGAAGGCCGAGCGGCAGCGAGAATTCGATGAACTCATCGAGATCCGCGTCCGCGCGGCCTTCGAGCGTGAGCTGAACCAGGATGCCGAAGTTGACGATTTCGCCATGCATCGCGACGTGGCTCTCCGTCAGGTGTGTAATGCCGTTGTGAACCGAATGAGCACCCGAAAAGCCACCGCTCTCGAAGCCGACGCCGCTGTGGAAGGTGTTGGTTTCGACAATGAGTTCGACCGCAGGCGTCACCGCATGAGCTTCGACCGCCTTGAGAGCGCTGAGGCCATACTTGCGGCAGTTGTCCCAAGCAAGCGCGCCGAGCGCGAGGCCAGCACTCGACGGGCGAGCGCCGAGAATGGTGTGCGAGCCTGCAATCGCGCACATTGCTGACTCGAACTTCGTGGCGACCGCATCCGCCATACCGGACGCAAGAAAGCGTGCAGGTGCCCTGGCGACGGCTTCGGTATCGACAAGCACGAGATCCGGGTTCTTGCCGTGAAGCTCGTAGCTGTGGAAATCGCCGTTGTCCTTGTAAAGAACCGACAGCGAGCTGGTAGGTGCGTCCGTTGAAGCGATCGTTGCGAGCGTCACCCACTTGCATCGCATGCGGGCGCCAACGGCCTTCGCGACGTCGCACGCCTTGCCGCCGCCCATGCCGATGATTACGTTGGAATCTGCTTGCTGCGCACTTGCCAGCGCCTTCTCCACCTGGCCGATCGATGCCTGTCCGCTAAACTCGAAGCGGTTGAGTTCGATGCCTCCAGCATTGCAGGACTTCGTGACACGGGCGCCAAAGTTGTTCCAGACGAAGCTGTCGCAAATAAGCGTGACGCGCGTTCCGAGATCGCCGATATATTCATGCATGTCGTCAATTATCCCCGGCCCCTGAACGTACTTGGGCGGCGATACGAACATGATCGGGGGGCGCTTGGCCGGAATCCTGGCAGTCATTTGGGTCTCCTCCTGAATCGCATGCTGATTAGTTGTTGTTCTGTAGATCTCGCACCCATCAAAATGCTTACGCACTTCGCGTTATTGGTTCGGGTCGCGGCAGCCATCAATTTCATGGCTTTGCCCTGTCGAACCGCCCAACCAGATCCCGCTCATTCCCGGGAGGATCTATGGGCCTGCGGGGGCCGGACGCCTCAGCCTAGACCGGCAATGCGTTGTTCGGGCTGTCCAGGAATTCAACCGTCACGAACTGGAGCGGCGTCTCGCCGATATTCTCGAGGTCGTGCTGCATGCCATCGCCTTCGTCGAAGGTAAGGTGCTTCGTGTCGCCAGCCGCGTAGCTTACTTCGACGGTGCGGCCATCGGAGTAGTGAGAGCGGGCGCGGCCGGGGTTCAGTGCAGTCCAGAAGTAGTTGAGGACGTGGCTATGAAAGCCGAAGCGTTCGCCGGGGGCGAGTAGAAGATGCCAGACGCGAACCTTGTCTGTTTCGGAAACGAGCTTCTGCCCGACACGCCCGTTTGCGCGGCTGCCTTCAAGCTCCCGAACCAGCGCGTCCGGCCAGTTGGTATTGGTGTCAATTCCAGCGGTCTCGATCATGACAGTGTCCTTCCTCCATGACGTGTCAAAGATGAAGTTCAAAATGATCGATCGATAAATTTTGTCAACTGGCAATCATGAGATTGCTCTCATGCTCATCCGGCAGCTGCCCTGCGGATTTTCTTCCGACGGGAGATGAATTCCGATTCTGCGCCATCCAGGAAGGCATCTACCCTGGCATCAACGATCTCGTCCAAATTCTCAGGTACATCAAGCTGATAGACGTACTTTCGTACGCCGATATAGAAGAAGCTCGAGTGGAAGGACCACAGGATTTCGTTGTCAAGCGAGCGGTTGTGCTCGTCGGCACTATCGATGCCGATCGAGGCATAAAGTTCGTTCAAAATAATCGGAAAGGTGCGTTCCTGAAGCATCGCGAGGTATCTACGATTTATCGTTTGATCGTTCAGTGCGCCGAGCAGGAAGATGCGAATCCAATTGCGGTCGAGAATGCTGTCGCAGTAGTTCCTGAGGTAGCGCTTCAGGCGATCTCGGAAAGGCGCGTCGCGGTTCTGGAGCTCTGTTTGCCACTCTCCTTTCCAGCGGGTGAGGAAGATCTCCTTGTACACCCGGTCGATCAGGTCGTTCTTCGTCTTGAAGTACCGATAGAGCAAAGGTTGCGTGATGCCGATATGCTTGGCGATTTCGCGGGTGCTGGCCTGGAAGCCGTAGTCCGAGAAGAACTCGATAGCCTTGCTGACAATCTGCTGTTCCCGTTCTTCGGCGGACAGGTAGGACTTCGAACTTTTCTCGCGTGGCAATGCATCCTCCCCATAGTGGACAAACTATTCGTGTGCGTATCGATACTACGAAACGCGAGCGCAAGCCAGATTTCATGAAGCAATTTAGCGGGTTTGGGTGACAAAAATGATCAAACGATAAATTTCGCTTGACGATGATCAATTCTTGCAGGACCCTGTGCCCAATCCGAGACACTAGACATTGGGAGGATGTGCGGATGGCGAGGTTGTACGGCAGGGTTGCTGTTATATCGGGCGGTGCCCTTGGGATGGGACTTGCTCATGCGAAGGCGCTTGCCAAGGAAGGCGCCAAGATAGTCATTGCCGACATTAACGAGGAAGCGGGAGCAGCAGCTGTTGCCGAACTGGGATCCAAAGGCACAGAAGCGGTTTTCGTGCGATTGGACGTTACGTCGGAGGAAAGCTGGAGTGAGGCGGTCAACCGCGCTGTGAAGGCATTTTCCAAGGTCGACATTCTCGTCAACAATGCCGGGATCTACCTGTCCGGCACGGTGGAGAACACATCGCTAGATGTTTGGGAGCGCACGATGGCGGTCAATGTCCGCGGTGTCTTCCTCGGCTCGAAGACCGTCATTCCGCACATGCGGGCAGCAGGCGGTGGGTCTATCATTAACATCTGCTCGAACTGGGGCATCGTGGCCTTCCCGGATGCGGCAGCCTACGTAGCCTCGAAGGGCGCCGTGCGTCTGCTGACCAAGGCGACCGCAAGCGAGGTCGCGAAGGACAACATCCGCGTGAACTCCGTCCATCCGAGCTTCACGATCACGAACATGACGAAGGACCTGGTGAACGAACCCGAGACCGTCAAGGCACTCGTCGGTCCGTCGCTGCTCGGCCGCCCAGCGCGGGCGGAGGAGATCGCCAGCACCGTCGTGTTCCTCGCATCCGACGAATCTTCGTTCATGACGGGCAGCGAGCTGGTCGTGGACGGCGGATACACGGCCGTCTGACGACGGTCGTGCCTTCGGGAAGGGAGTTCCCGAAACCAACTGGGAGGAAACTATGAAATTGTCGAAAGTTCTGATGCGATCGGCCGTGTGCCTTTCGCTACTGCCCTCTGTTGTCTTCGCGCAGACCTATAAGCCGGAATGCTTCCGACCCGCGTCGTCGGCGGTCAAGACGATCAAGCAAGACGCCCGGCAAGGTCCGTACAGGATCGCCGTCGTCAACGGGTTCGCTGGCAACGACTGGCGCATCAACATGATCCAGGCTGCCAAGGCGTGGTCCACGCTGCCAGATGTCAAACCCGACCTGAAGGAGTTCAAGGTTATCAGCACGGGCAATGACGTCTCCGCACAGATCGCCGCGGTCGACAGCCTGATTGCCGCCGGCTTCGACGGCATTGCATTGAATGCCGTCAATCCGACATCGTTTGGGCCCGTTCTCAAGCGAGCAAAGCAGGCAGGAACGACAATCGTTCCGTTCGACAACGTGCTCGACGTCGATACCGTCGTCCAGGTCAACGAGAGCCAGGTCGAACTCGGTGAGATCAAGGCCAAGGACGTAGCCGCGCGCGTCACGAAGGCCAACCCGAAGTTCCTCGAGGTCCGAGGACTTCCCGGGAATTCGGTTGACCGCGACAACCACGATGGCATGCGGTCGGTTCTCGACAAGGTGCCAGGAGCGACTGTCGTCGAAGTCGTCGGCAACTGGGACACAGGAACAGTCCAGAAGGTCGTCGCCGATGCGATCGCCACCAGCGGGCCATTCGACGGCATCGTTTGCCAGCATGGATGTGCTGGTGCCGTGCGGGCGATGATCGCCGCCAAGCATCCAGTCGTCCCGTTGGGTGGCGATGCCGAAAACGGAACCCGGATTGAAATGGCGAAGAACAACGTTCCCGGTATCTCGGCAGCTCAGGCGCCCGCGATGTCTACTGTGGCGCTGTCGGCCTTGATCGCATCGTTGAAAGGCGAGGCACTGCCAAGCTTGATCGGCCTTGAAATCCCGACCGCGAAGTCCGAAGAGCTGAAGGACGGCGAGACCTATTTCACCAAGCTCCCCGCCACTTTCTACGCTGCGACATCGTTTCCGGGCTGCGGCCTGAACTTCACCTCGGACGATATTCTGAACCAGACGCCGGACAACTTCTGACAAGTCGTTGCCGCGCAGGACCACGCCAGCAATGGCGTGGTCGAACTCTGGAGGAGAGAGGAATGCAGGTGGTTTCAATAAAGCCGACCTTCGATGGGCTGCCCCGCCCAATCGTTCAGCTTCGAGGCCTTAGAAAGGTCTATGGTGGCGTTGTCGCCTTGGATGCTGTCGATCTGATGCTCGAGAAGGGGAAGGTACACGCCATCCTTGGAGAGAACGGTGCAGGCAAGAGCACGTTGATCAAAATTCTTGCGGGCGTCACACCGCCGACTGCGGGCGAGATGGTTCTGGATGGCGAGCCACGCATGGTTCGCGATCCCCGAGACGCGGTCAGGCGTGGCATCGCCTGCGTGTTCCAGGAACTGTCCCTGATCCCCGATCTTTCCGTCGCCGATAACATCTTTCTCGACAGCGCGGATCGTGGATTTGGCTTCTTCAGCCGACGGGCGCAACGGCGCGCGGCGGCGGAACTGCTGGCGGAGATGGGATGTGAAAATATCGATCCCGGTGTGAAGGTCAGGGCACTTCCGCTTCCGCAGGCTCAGCTGGTCGAGATCGCGAAGGCGCTCGCCAAGCGACCGCGGGTGCTTATTCTCGACGAGTCGACCTCGGCACTGGGCGACCGCGAGGTGAAGATCCTCTTCTCGATCGTCCGCAAGCTGAAAAGCCAGGACGTTGCCATCGTTTACATCTCGCACCGCATGCACGAGATAAAGGAGCTTGCCGACACCTGCAGCGTATTCCGGAACGGCAGAAGCATAGCGACATTCGCGAACGGCACCCGCTCCGAGCCCGAGATCATCTCCATGATGATCGGGCGCGACATCAGCCAAGTCTATCCTCCCAAGCCCAAGCCCAAGCCCAAGCCAGCAGATGGCACGCCCGTCCTTTCGGTGCGTGACCTCCGGTGGCACAGGAAGCTGGCTGGCGTCTCGTTCGAGGTGCGGCAAGGCGAAATCTACGGTATCGGCGGGCTGGACGGTCAGGGTCAGAAGGAGACGCTGGAGGCCATCTATGGGGTGCTGCGCGGTGTTTCCGGCGAGATTTCGATCGGAGGCCGGGCAATCCCCAAGGACCCGAAGAATGCTCTCTCTGGAAACCCGGGCGTCGCGCTCATTCCCGAAGACCGAAAGACGGAAGGCCTGCAGCTAAGCCTTTCGATCGCCGACAACCTCATTGCGGCGTCGCTCGGTAAGGTGTCGTCGCTGGGTGTCATTCGCTCCAAGGCCAGAACATCTCTCGTCGACGAGCTCGTCCGGCGCTTGCAGATCAAGGTTGGGTCCGTCAACAACAGCGTCGACACACTTTCTGGCGGCAACCAACAGAAGGTCGTCATCGCAAAGTTTCTCGCTACGCGACCGGACGTCCTTCTGCTGAGCGATCCGACCCGCGGCATCGACGTTGGTACCAAGTCGGAAATCTACAAGTTGCTCCGGCAACTGACGGAAGCGGGAGCTGCAATCGTCCTGCACTCAACCGACTACGACGAACTCATCGGTCTCGCCGACAGGGTAGGCGTCTTCTACCAGGGGAGGATCGTCCGCGAGTTGGGCGATGGTGAAATCACCGAGGAAGCCATCCTGGCGCAGTCATTTGGAATTGAACCCTTGCAGCGAGGTGCGCGGCAATGAGTATCTACACCGATAGCGGATCCGAGGCACGAAGCGACCTGTCGCGCTTCTTCAAGCACGAGTGGCGCCTCTGCCTCACGATTGCTCTCTTCGTGATGAGCTTCGCAAGTTTCGTGACGATCCATCCAAGGGGATTGTCTGTCATCTCGATTACCCCGTGGGCAAACCAGGTCGTTCCGTTGGCGCTGGCAGCTGTCGCCCAGTTCTTCGCGGTGGTGACGGGTGGCCTTGATTTGTCCGTCGGGGCGATCATCACGCTCTCGAATGCCGCAGGATCCTATCTGCTGGACGGCACGCCATTGCAGATCGCGGGCGGCGCCGCGCTGATCCTCGGGATCGGCACTCTCTGCGGCTTCGTCAACGGCGTGGTGATTACCGCCGGGCGCGTCGAGCCGATCGTCGCGACGCTTGCGACCGGTGCGATCTACGGGGGCATTGCTCTCTATCTCAGACCTTCGCCGGGCGGGACCGTCAACGAGACGCTGGGTGACCTCTTCACCTACCAGACTTTCGGAGTGATCCCAACGTCGCTGGTGCTTCTGGCAATCGTCGTAGGCGTCATCTGGATACCGTTGAGCCGGAGCCTGCTCGGGCGATCCTTCTACGCGATAGGGTCCAACCTGAACGGAGCGTACATGTCCGGCCTCAAGCCTGCCCGGTCGAAGATCTTCGCATACTCTTTCGCGGGCTTCTTCGCCAGTTGCGCGGGATTGTTCCTGAGCTTTCAGACACTCTCCGGCGACGCCTCCATCGGCGTCCCCTACACACTGAACTCCATCGCTGCGGTCGTTCTTGGCGGGGCATCTCTCGCCGGGGGCATCGGAACGATCTGGGGTGTCATTCTCGGGTCGGCTATTCTTCGGACGGTCGGTGCGATCGTCATCTTCACCAGCCTGCCAACGCTCGCGCAGCCGCTGTTTGAAGGAGTTGTTTTACTTCTCGCGGTGGCAGTCGGCGCCATCGAGTTCCTGAAATCGCCGAGCAAGATGGAGGGCATGAGATGATCGCAGATCTCCGCAAAAATGTCGGCTTCGAGGTTCCCTTCCTGCTGATTTCCTCGATCTTGCTCATAGCGATCGGCAGCTTCGGGTTCCCCGGCTTCCTTTCGGTCTCATACCTCATGCAGCAGGCGCAGATAGCCTCGTTCCTGGGCGTGATCGCAATCGGGGCATTCCTGGTGATCATGATCGGCCAGATCGATCTGTCCGTGCCGTGGACAATCACCGCGGCCGCCATGGTAACGACATCCGTCACGGGCTCGGGCGAGGGAACCGCCTGGCTGGCAATTCCCGCAGGGCTCGCAACCGGGATTGCAATTGGCGTTGTGAACGGTGTCGGCATCGCGGTGCTTCGTGTCCCGAGCATGATCTGGACCTTGGGTGTGAATGCCGTCGTGCTCGGCTGCTGTATCCTCTTCACTGGCGGTTTCGCTCCTGCGGGCCAAGCTTCCGACCTCATGAGGACGCTTGCGGTTGGCAGCGTATTCGGGCTTCCAAGCAGCTTCCTGTTGTGGCTGGTCCTTGCAATCGCCGCCGCGGCATTTCTTAAGTTCACGGTACTCGGGCGCGCGGTCATCGCCATCGGCAACAGCGAGCGTGCCGCCTATCTGTCGGGCGTGGACACCCGAAGAGTGATCATCACCTGTTTTGCGGGTGCCGGTATGATGAGCGCGATGGGCGGCCTGCTTCTGGTCGGCTATTCCAATCAGGCTTACCAGGCGATGGGCGACCAGTTCCTGCTCCCCGTCATCGCATCTGTCGTCGTAGGTGGAACACGTCTGCAGGGTGGAAAGGGATCGGCTATCGCCGTGGCGCTCGCAGTGCTCTTTCTGAGCCTGCTGACAAGCGTCCTGTCGGTCTTCCAGGTCGATGGCTCGATCAAGCAATGCGTCTACGGCGCCGTGATGCTGATCACGCTCTTCATCTACGGTCGCTTCCGCAACAGGGGTGCGAGAAGCCTCTGATGGTTGAGTAACGCTCTGAATGCTCCAGCGCCGTCACGGACGCACAAGCGGACCTCCGGCCATTCAACAACAGGCACCTGCTTAGCCACTTCCTCCATCCAGAGGAATTGGCTAAGCGCATCCGAAACGAATGCAAACATGCAGAATAGACCACCTAGAAAATGAGCGCACTGGTAGTAGGTGTGGAGCGGCTGGTTTGGCGCCGAGAACATTCGGTCCCGCCAGCGCTGCCACACGAATTCCTGCTACTTTACGATGGCCGCCGTCGATGACGACGGCCGTCAGGTCACGGTTCCGAATTGGCGCCCGTCCCTAAATATCGCCAAGCTGGCATCAGGCGGCCGAACTGCGGAGAACACTGCGAAGAGAATTTTCTGAGTGGCACGTGATCGTCGCATCAAGACTCGAGACGGCGCCGCCATCCAGCTGAAAGTGAGCAGTTCGATGCCTGGGCGGAGATTATTGCGGAAATAGAAAGAGACCGTATATAAAATCCGGTATTATTTCTGAATTCATCTCAAACTACATGCTCCCTGAACAATTCGTTCGACTGACGGCGTCCTGAAGCGCCTGTCGCAGTCCAAAGAGGATGTTGAGAAATGGATACCAGGGTAATAACCCGTGAGCGCGATCTCGGTGCGCGTGTGGAAGACCAGAGCCACAGCACGAGACTCCCCCTTGCAATCTATATGTTCGCTCTAAGTGCGTTTGCGCTTGGCCTTGCGGAATTCGTACCTATCGGCTTGTCGGAAGTCATCGCGCGGAGCCTCATGGTGAGCGGTGAATCGGTTGGGGCTATCGTCAGCATCTATGCTCTTGGGGCGACGATCGCTGCCCCGATCCTCAGCGCGCTGACCGCGGCTTGGTCGCGCAAGAACGTGATGATCATTACGGCGGTCATCTTTAGCGCAGGAAGTCTATTTGCAGCGCTGTCTTCCGATCTGCCCACCATGGTTGTGGCACGCTTCTTTGCTGGCGTTGGTCACGGCCTGTTTTTAGCGGTCGCGACAAGCGTCGCCACCAAGATTGCTGGGCCTCAACGGGCTGGGAGCTCTGTAGCAATTGTGTTCGGCGGTTTCACCCTGGCGTTGGCCCTGGGCGTTCCACTCGGAACCTGGCTTGGTAAATTTGTCTCTTGGCGGCCGATGTTTCTCGGAATCGCTGGGTTCGGCTTCCTGGGACTAATCGGGCTTATGTTCACCATGAAAGCTGACAGTAAGGTGACTGACGCGAACTCAGTCGATGCTGCGCTGCGCGGGCTTCGAGCACTCTTTCACCCTCGGCTGCTCGCAGGCGTGCTAGTGACAGTCCTTGCATACGTAGGCTCGTTCGGAGTGTTTACCTACATTGCGCCGATGCTTATTCAGGTGACAGGCGCGGCGCCGACTACGGTGAGTGCATTCATGCTGATCTATGGTGTCATGGCTGCCATCGGCAACGTCGTTGGCGGGAAACTTACCGATAGGCTTGGTGCGGATCGAGCAAGTCTTATCGTTGTTGCGGGCATCGCCGCGACCGCCGTGGCGATGTACTTCATGTCTACCGTGCTCTTGGCGATGGCCCTCTTGACGGCAGTTCTCGGGCTTCTAACTTTCGGCGCCGTACCGCCACTTCAGGCCCGGCTCCTCGCCGTTGCCGAGACGTATACGCCACAATCCGTCGGCGTCGCCGCAGGCCTGAATATCGCTGGCTTCAATTCCGGCATCGTTTTCGGATCAGCGCTCGGAGGCGTTGCAATGGGTGCGTTCGGCGTTGCTTCAACCAGCCTGGTCGGAGCAACCGCTGCAATTCTTGGAATTATCGTGCTCGCGGCGCAACTCAAGCGATAATTCAGCATTATCGACATGCGCCCACGATCGCAGGTTGCTGATTTGGCAGCCATTCGATTGGGGCGCTGTCGTCAGCTGATGGCAACCACAGTCAAATCACGTTGGCTCAGTGAGGCAAGACGGCCGAGTTTTGACCGCATACGGTCGCGGCGGAAGACCCTGTGTTTTCTCACACGCCGATTACCAAATCTCGATCTGCTTCATAGGAGGCTCGTTTATGAGCTGGTTCAACGAATCCATCATGGCCCAGAAAGGCGTTGCCAAAGGCAAGGCTGGCACCGAATACTCCCTGTCCGTAGAGGCCCAGGGCGAATACCATTATCTGTACAGCCCGCATATCGAGCCAGTCCTCAAGGTCGATCCTGGTGCGGTGGTTGTCGCGGAAACGCAGGATGCTTTTTACGGAAAGATCCAGCACGAGACGGACAAGCCGAGCGAAATCATCAACCTTCGCCAAGTGAACCCGCAGAACGGTCCGATCTACGTCAACGGCGCCGAGAAGGGCGACTGCATAGCGGTCTACATCAAGTCGATCCAGCCTCGCGGCCCACAGCCCCGCGGCACCACCTATATCACTCCGGGCTTCGGTGGGCTTGTTCCGAACCGTGATACCGCGATGCTTTCCCCGGCGCTCCCGGAAATCGTGCGCAAGCTGCATGTGGACGCCGAGCGCGGGACCAAGTGGAGTGACGATCTGTGGCTGCCGTACGAGCCGTTCATCGGCACGATCGGCACCTCGCCGGAAGTCGAGTCGATCTCGTCCCTGGTGCCGGACTACTACGGCGGCAACATGGACCTGCCGGATGTCACCCCTGAATCGATCATTTATCTCCCGGTCAACGTCGAAGGTGGTCTGGTCTATTTCGGCGACTGCCACGCGACGCAGGGCGATGGCGAGCTGTGCGGCACAGCGCTGGAACACGAGGCGACGGTCACTCTCCAGGTTGACCTGATCAAGGGCTGGACAATCAACACGCCGCGTCTGGAAAACGAGAAGCTCTACATGTCGATCGCCTCCACGCGACCGATGGAAGACGCGACGCGTATGGCATACCTCGATCTGATCAAGTTCCTTGCCGCCGACTTCGGTCGCGACGAACTCGAAGCCTACATGCTTCTCACGCAGGTCGGGCGTGTCCGATTGGGCAACATGGTGGATCCAAAGTACACCATGGGCGCATCCATCGAGAAGAAGTTCGCCGGAACACTGCGCTGATCTAGACTGCGCGAAATGTGTCGCACACCTACGTCTGCAAGGCACTGGAAACGCGCTAACACTGAAAGGGCGGCCTTGAGAGATCGGGCCGCCCTTTTACGTTCGACAGTGTCGCCTTTCAGGTGTCAAACCGTCGTGAAGCCACCGTCGACCATCAGGATGGTACCGTTGACATAAGCGGACATGTCCGATGCCAGGAATATCGCAGGTCCGACCACATCGTCGGTGGTGCCGGGGCGGCCGAGCGGCGTGTGATCGATCATGTGCTGCCATCCGCTGCTGGTGCGCAGTTCCTCGTTCAGCTTGGTCGTGATGATGCCAGGGCCAATGGCGTTGACGCGAATCCCGTCCTTCGCCAGTTCTACTGCCAAGCCCTTCGTGAGACCAAGCACCGCGTGTTTTGAAGAGGTGTAGGCGACCGATGCTGGTGTCGTTGCGTGAACGAAGGACTTGATCGATCCCATGTTGATGATGCGGCCTTTCGTGGCGCGAAGCGGCGGCAGGAATGCCTGGGTGACCTGGAAGACACCATTAAGGTTGATCGCCATGATATCCTGCCAGTCTTTGCGGACATCCTGCGGATCAGCGGTAAAGGCGTTGAAACGGTTGATGCCTGCGTTGTTCACCAGGATCGAAACCTGACCGACTTCCTTGGCAATGCGTGCAGCGACTTCATGACACGCCTCGTTGTCGGTTACATCCAGCTGGTAGGCGCTGGCGAAGTCACCGTTGCTGCGGATTTCAGCCGCGGCGCGGAAGGCGCCTTCGCCATCGATATCCAGAAGCACCACATTGGCGCCTTCACGCGCGAACCCGGCAGCGATTGCCTGACCGAGGCCTGTGGCAGCGCCCGTGACGACCGCGACATTGTTTTCTAATAGGGGCATGAACGTAGGTCTCCTCACCAAAACGCTTGTCGTAGATATGCGAGAATTTCGGTCGCGTTTTACCGTTGCCTTTGTCGGCTCAGCTACGCTGAGTTCAAAGGCGGATGATGTAAAGAAAACGTCCGCAATGGGCCTTGGGAGGAAATCCATTGCGGACGGAGCAAGCTACATCAAGCTTAGTTCAAGCAACGGCTCACGTGCTCGCTGCAGACGCTCGTCGAGCGTTAGCCTTCACGAGGACGAGGAGCGTCGGCGCCGTTCCACCAGTAGGCGTCGAGCGAGTACTGGACGCGCTGGAAGATCTTCGCATACGTGATCTTGCCATCCTTGATCTCGTAGAGGTGCATGGAGTCCCAGCTCATCGTGACGCCACGGCGGCGGCCCGTCGGAAGCTCGTAGACCATCGCGACGTCGTCATTCGCCATGATGTAGGCGGGGTTCACGCCAAAGCTCTGGTCCGTGAGGCGCTTCACACCCTGGAAGAACGTGACGATGTCGTCCGGACCATGATAGTCGCGAGCCAGCGGGTTGTGACCGGGGTACTGCCAGATCGCATCATCGCTGAAGCAGGATGCGATGCCGTCCCAATCGCTCTCGGTGCGAGCCTTGTAGAGCTTGGCAATGAGCTTTGCGTTTGGGTGGTCGGCGATAAATGATTCCGACATTGTTTCCTCTTTGGTTGTTGGATGGTCTAGTTCAGAAGTTCGACGGTGATGAATGCGAGTTCGCCATCACCGATATTCTCGAGGTCGTGGACCATCACGGCACCGCCCTCAAAAATGAAATGCTGGGTATCCCCGCGCTCGTAATCCACCTCGAAAGTGTCGCCGCTCTCGTAATGGGAGCGTGCCGAGCCGGGCGTGATCGCGGTCCAGAAGTAGTTGGTTGTGTGAATGTGGGCGGGAACCCGTTCGCCGGGCGCAAGCCGAATCTCCCACACGCGAGTGGTCGGCGTTTCAGCGAGGAGCTTTTCGCCGATCTGCGGGTTCGACCTCGCGTTGGCGATCTCTGTTTTCAGGCCGTCCGACCAGCCGTCGAATGCTGTTCCGACCTTCTTCGCTACAGCGTTGCCAAATTCCGATTTGGAGATCTTTGGCTTCGTATTCGTTGATGATGTGTTGATTTTGTCCATGATCGCTCCCTCGATTTCGGAGGAAGCATACGGATCGGGCGCCCGAAGTGACAAGCGAAGGACTGTGCCTCAGACAGCAAGGACACTTGCAGAATTTGCAACGATCCGAGCGCGAAATGCGCAATTGGCGGCGCGGATCATACCCTAGGCTTCAAGATCCGTTTCGCTGCCATAGCCGTGGAATCCGGGATGTGCGCGGATCTGGCTCTTAAGGAAGCCAGTAAATTCGCGTATATTGGGCTGACCCTTGAAGCGCTCGGGATAGACGCTGTAGATGTCGGTTGTCAGGTAGCTACTGGATGCAAGATAATCTGGCAGGATCCTTACAAGGCGGCCCGCTCCGAGGTCGTCGTGTACCTGCCATGTGGGCTGAAGGACGATGCCCATGTCCTGTCTGGCGGCGCTCACCAGGCTTGCGCCGTTGTTCGCAACGAAAGTGCCGGAGACGCGAACTTCCAGAAGTTCGCTTGGCCCCTGGAATATCCATCGGCCTGAATTGCCACCGCTGGGATAGATCAAGCAGTTGTGGGCGCGCAGATCCTGCGGGGTCTCGGGAGTTCCGAATTTTGCAAGATAGGTTGGAGAGGCGCACACGACGCGGATGTTGCTCGCAAGCCGCTGTGCGATCAGCGGTGAATCCTGGAGGTTGCCCACCCGCACTGCCATGTCCACGTCGTCACTGTCGAAATCGACGAACTCGTCGGAAAGGGTTGCCATGATCTGGATCGACGGGAAACGACGGAGGAACTCTGGGATCGCGGGGAGGATGACCTTCTGGCCGAGATCTACCGGAAGGCTGACGCGCAGCGTTCCTCCAGGTTTCTTGCTGCCAGAGGAAAGTGAGCTGTGGACCTCGTCAAGATCGAGGAGCATTGGCTTCACATGATCGTAGTAGGCTTGCCCAGCTTTGGTGAGCTTGACGTGCCGCACGGTTCGTATGAGGAGGCTGGCTCCGACCTTGTGCTCGAGCGCGGCAAGATTTCGAGATGCCGACGACGGTGTCATGTTGAGAGCGTGACCGGCGGCGGAGAGGCTCTTCATCTCAACCGCCTTCACGAAAAGGCGAATAGCTAGAAGTGTGTCCATGAAATCCATCCGAGTGTCATGCGTTCTCCCAATCCCGTGCGACCTAATGTTACAATCATAAGCGTTTCGCCGAAGTTGATGGTTCAGCAACCTCGCCCCTCCCGCGTTTGCAAGAAGACGCTTATGTTCCACATTTACAAGGATCTAGCGGCAAAAAAGCGAACGACGACATTGCAGTGGGCGCAAGTATAGTTGCTGAATCCGATCGGAGGCCGCTCTCCCAAAAATTAAATGTTCGGCTAATCTAGCATGATGAAATTTGCCACGATGCGGCTGACCCTGGAGGGAGGGCACCGCGACACAGTCGGGCAGGGAGGCATGCTAAATGACAATAGAAATCTCTGGCATCAAGAGAGCGGGCCATTTCGTCGCCGTGCCGCGCCAGCAACGCATTATCCTTGGTACGTTTGCTCTCGCCGACGCGACGCAGGACGAATTTGATGCTGTGCTCGACACGTATCTCGAAAGCGGGGGCGAGTGGATTGATACGGCATTTGCCTATGGATACGGTTCCGCAGAATTGAAACTTGGGTCCTACATCCGGCGCCGCGGCGCCAACGTCCGCATCTCGACGAAAATCGGACATTTTCCCGAGGCTCCCGGCTATCGTCGACCGGGCGCGGTAAACGACGCATTCGCCGCAATGCAGGAGCGTCTCGGACGCTTGCCCGACCAGATACTGCTGCATGAGGCGGACTGGGTTGTGTGGTGGCGCGACGATGGGCAGCCGTTTCAGATCCTGCCCGAAGGAGCAATGACGCCTGAGCTTCAAACGGCGCCGGCACTTCTGGATGTTCAAGCGGCTGCGGCGCGGGCGGGCATCCGGTGGGGTTTCAGCGGCAATAATGCGCCGACTCTTGGACGTGCCTCCTATCGTGTAACGCCCGATGTTGTGATGGTTGCCAAGCAATACGACCTACTCTGGCGGTCAGCCGAACCCCTTGTCGAGATCGCTTCTATGAAAGAATTTGATCTTTGGCTTGCCTCTCCGTTCCATCAGAGCTGGCTCTTCAGACTGCCTGAGCTGGCGCGGTTCGGTGACGAAGCGAACCCGCAGATCGCACGTGGCGCGCGGGCACTGGAAGAACTTACGTCCGCAACCGGACGCGGGATTGTCGATCTGGCAATTCCCTTCCTCCTGGATCGACACTGCGACACTCGGATAGTTGTGGGCGCACGAAGTGCCGAGGAGATCGCAGGGGTGATCAACGCAACGCGTGAACCGTTGCCGATCGAGGTAACTGACGCGATCGACCGGATAGGTTTCATCGCATCACCAATGAAATCGCCACAGCAGCTAAACTAGCTGCCAGCCGTAATTCAACAGTCAGCTTGTAGCATCCAACGTCCGCATCCACCGCGGGAGCGACGGCGCGCGTCAGCATGCTACACGGTCACGTCAGGGAGGAATGAATGTCTGACTTCGAGAATGCCGTTATCCGGAAGGTGAGTAGGCGCCTGCTGCCAATCCTCTTCCTGTCCTTCGTTGTCGCGATCATCGATCGCGTGAACGTAGGTTTCGCAGCGCCGCACATGAGCGAGGAACTCGGGTTCACGGCAACTGCCTACGCCATCGGCGGCGGCATCTTCTTCATCGCCTACTTCCTATTTGAGATCCCCAGCAATCTCATGCTGGAGAAAGTTGGCGCGCGCCTTTGGATTGCCCGGATCATGATCACCTGGGGCATCCTATCGGCCGCAACTGCGTTCGTATGGGACACATCGAGCTTCTACACGATCCGGTTCCTTCTGGGCATTGCGGAGGCTGGTTTCTTTCCGGGGATCGTCCTCTACCTCACCTATTGGTTCCCCGAACGGCACCGCGGCAAGGGGCTCGGCGGCTTTATGGTTGCTGCACCCGTCGCCGTCGTGATCGGTTCGCCGCTATCGGGCCTTCTGCTCAATATGGACGGGATAGGTGGATTCCATGGCTGGCAGTGGATGTTTGTCATCCAGGCGATCCCGGCCGTCTTGATGGGGGCTGTCGTGTTGCTCGCGCTCCCGAGCAAGATGAAGGATGCCAAGTGGCTGAACAAGGCCGAGAAGGACTGGCTCGAACAAGAGCTGGCACGCGATGAGGCACAACAGGCGGACCACTCGCTGAACGGCTTCAAACAGGCGATTACGAGCGGCAAGGTTCTGGCTTTCGGCCTCGCATATGTGGGCATTATCTGCTCGGTCTATGGGATCGTCTTGTGGCTCCCGACTTTGCTCAAGGGCTTCGGTCTTTCCAATGTCGCCTCCGGCTTCGTGAATGCAATTCCCTACGCAATCGCCTGCGTTGCTCTCACTTTCTGGGCTCGCCATTCCGACCGCACGAAAGAGCGCTCATGGCATGTGGCGATCGCCGCATTCGCCGGATGTGCTGGCCTGCTCGCTACCGCAATGCTCGACAATCATCTGTGGCAGATGGTGGCACTGGCTTTCGCGGCTGCGGGCATCTATTCGGCCCAGACGACTTTCTGGACGCTTCCCCCTCAGTTTCTCAAAGGCAAGGCGAAGGCAGGTGGTATCGCCCTCATCAATTCCATCGGCAATCTCGGTGGATTTGCAGGCCCCTATGCCGTCGGTGCTGTGAAGGATGCGACGGGCAGCTTCGTTTACGGGATCGTCATGCTGAGTATCTTTGTCGGGCTCACCGGAATTGCGATCTTGATCATGACGCGCGGGCAGAATGAAGAACGGGCTGAGGGCCAGCTCTCGGCAAATTAAAACGCGGGCCGGAAGAAGGGAGGCCGCTCTCGCTGCCTCCCTTCCTCAATTTCGGGTTCGGCGCAAGGTCAGCAGGACCCGTCAGATGCACGGTCTGCTTGCCAAGTTGGTATGCGCCCAGCGCAACGAGCTCGGGCAATAGACGCAATCACTCGTGGGGGCTTTACCAATATCGCTCCGCAGGGCATGGATGAGAGGCGTAGATGCACAGGGCGATCTCCAACGTTCGCCCTGCCGAAGTGACAGACTAATGTGCGGGACCAGCTTCGATTTCGGTCAGAGACAAGCACGGGCGCTGGCAGAAAAACGTTCAATCAAGCAGGAAGGCGAGATCAGATGATAAAGCATACAGTGTTCTTCAAGCTCTCTCACGCGAAGGGGTCTACCGAGGAGCGCGAATTTCTCGAGGCAGCCCGCGTGCTCACTGAGATCCCGGGCGTGCAGAACTTCCAGAGCGTACGCCAGACGAACTTGAAAACAACGCTCGATTTCGGGTTCCTGATGGAGTTCGCCGATCAGGCAACCTACGACAGCTATAATGCGCATCCTCTTCATGTCGCTTTTGTCGAAGAGCGCTGGAAGAAAGAGGTCACAAGCTTCTCGGAGATTGACTACGAGTTGGATTAGGACCGGGACAACGCGGCGCCGGAGGCGTATTGGCGTGCAGGCATCGTTTGGTCCAAAAAAGGAAGGCGAATCCCTGTGCGTCAGTTCCGTGCTCATTGGAGTCGGGTGCTACCATCTACGCCGTGCGCGATCCAACGCACCAACAAATGTCCGGCCGAGTCAAAACTTTAGCCGCTTCGGCCAAGCTGCTTCCCTTATCGTTTGGGCGTCAATGCACAACACGAAAGAGGGAATATGTCTGTTTCAATGGCTTACCGCACCCGTATTGCAACGTGTGGCTTGCGAAGCTGCGGCCGTGCCGCAGTGCCATTTTCTGCAACGGCGCTTGCGGCAGCCCTGATCTTTTCCAACGCCTATGCAGACCAGGCGTCGCCAGCGGCTTCAACGGCGACCATCGTTTCCAAGGGTGTCACCGATCCGAGCGGTCTGGTAGGGGTTGATGCCGCCAAACTCCAGAAGGCGCTGTCTGCCGGTCAGATAACGTCCGTGAAACTGGTGCAGGCTTATCTCGACCGCATAAAGGCCTATGATGCGCCGCACGAAGGCATCCCAGGCCTGCGCGCAGTCATCGACCTCAACAAGGATGCTCTCGCGGACGCGAAGGCGCTCGACGAAGAGCGCGCCGCCGGAAAAATTCGCGGCCCGCTCCACGGCATACCGATCCTCGTCAAGGAAGTGATCAACATCAAGGGGATGTATACGCCTGTCCGCGAAGAGAGCTTCAAAGATCTCATGAATCCGATCATCGCGCCGAGTGACGCGTTCACGATCAAGAAGTTGCGCGACGCAGGAGCGATCATTCTTGCACACACCAGAAATGGCGAAGGGACGAACAATCCCTTTGACCAATCGAAGCATCCCGGTGGTAGCAGCGCGGGCAATGGCGCTGGTATCGCCGCTGGATACGCCCCCTTGGGACTTGGTGAGGATACGGGTGGCTCTACCCGCATTCCCGGCGCATGGACGAGCACGGTGGGCTTCCGTCCCTCCACGGGAATGGTGAGCATGGACGGCTCTTGGGCATATTCCTATTGGTCGGACACCCTTGGGCCGCAAGCGCTGACGGTCTCCGATGTTGCGACCATGATGGATGTCATTGCTGGATACGATCCAACTTATCCCTCCAGCGTCAAGTTCGACCTGCCGAAGACCTTCGCCGCGAAGCTCGACAAGGACTACCTGAAGGGCAAGACCATCGGCATACTTGAGCCAGCTCGGCGCGCGTCGGAACAGAACGTCGTGGCTGCCTTTGATGAAGCCGTGAAGAAGTTCGAGGAGGCGGGAGCAAAGGTGGTGTCGATGGACGTCGACATTTCGCCAGATCCCAAGACGGCTGAAAAGGACGGCACCCAGGCTCTGCTCGAAGCTCCCGGCGGCGGGCTTGCGGGTTGGGTCTTCCCGACCGCGGAAGGTGCCGCCGATCGCTTCTTCGCCAGCCTTGATGCCGATGACTCGGACGTCGCCAAGCTTGCCGAGCCAACCGACAAGTTGACGCAGCATGATCTCGATGTGGCCGCAAAGCAGCCGTTGACGCCAGCAGACGACGAAGCGCTGGGCAAGGATCTCGAGAACAACCGCAAGAGCTTGCGGAACTGGTACGGCAAGATAGTCGAGAAATACGGCGTTGATTTTGTCGTCTATCCGACCATGCGCACGCTGCCTCCGGCTGCTGCCCTACCCAAGGGAACCTTCAAGCCCCAGAACACGCAGATTGCTCCGTTCCTCGGCTATCCTGCGATTTCCATCCCAGGGGGTTACGTCGACGATCTGCCATTTGGCGTCGAGATCATGGGCGTCAAGGCAGGCGATGATGCGGACGTCCTCGGAGCGGGTTTCGCGTTCGAACAAGCCTCGAACTTCCGCCGTGCTCCGGCGTCCACCCCGGCCCTTAAGGGCGAGATGGACCTCATCAAGTAAAATCAAGCCGGGCTCGCTGTCAGCGAGCCCGGTTTGCCGCCTAGGTCAATTGTGACGCTCGCTGAATGCTTGGAATGATGTTGCAGCGCAGCAATTTCTGAGTTACGCATATTCATCGAACACAATTGTACTCATGGCTCAAATCGTGGAATCAAGCACTAATATTTTCTGCTTTTGTGTGGTTCGTCGCTACTGCCTGGTTGTCCAGGCGTGACTAAAATGGATGATATTGACCGCCGGATCCTGCGTATTCTGCAGCGCGAGGGCCGGGTCCAGAATACAGACCTTGCGACGAGGGTAGGGCTGTCACCCACTCCCTGTTTGCGCCGCGTCAAATTACTTGAGGAAGCGGGGATCATCGAGGGCTATGTAGCGCACCTTGACGCAGCAAAGATCGGGCTACACCTGACATTGTTCGTTCGAATCTGGCTGACCGGGCAGGATGCCGACACGGTCGATCACTTCACGTCCCAAATCATCAAACTGCCGGAAGTGGTCGAGTGCCATCTGATGGCTGGGGACTGCGACTTCATTCTGCGTGTCGTAGCATCGGACCTCGATGCCTATCGGAAATTTCAGATCAACCATCTCTCGCGCATAGAGGGTGTAAAGAATCTCAAGACCGAGATTCCTATGCAGCAGATAAAGCTGACGTCCGAGTTGCCCGTCTGACCCCGTTTCTGATTGCAGAGCTAAGGCTCGCTCGTCGCCTCGCCAACGACGCCTCATTCACGATGCATGAGAACGATGAGGTGCCAATCGATGCGATTGAAGCCTTGCCGCTATCTCCAGCTTTAGGCTGGTTGAAGATGACGCCGCCCGGTGGGCCAGGGAATTGACGCCTCACCGAATCCCGAGAGGCTTACCTCTGTCAGGGCGTATATCTCGCCTACCTTGCTGGTGCGCATCGCAATTCCAAAGAGGGCAGTCGAATGGCAGCCACAGTCAAGCTGGGGTGTCTTCGCCGAGCAAGACGAGAGGAGCACACCGTCATAACTTCGAATTGTCTAATGCATGGACGGGAGCCGGGCAGGTCTCGCGAACATGAGAGAAACGACAGTCGGACGCCACAAGGTGTCGGTACATAAGAAGGGAACTACGACAATGCTGAAATCCAAAATGTTGGCGAGTGCCGCCGCTCTGGCACTGATCGCCCTGGTGTCGGGTATAGCCCACGCCGAAGACCCAATCAAAATCGGCCTGCTTGAAGATTCTTCGGGGGACTTCGGCCCGATTGGCATTCCGAAGGTGCATGGTTCCGAACTGGCTGTCGAGGAGATCAACAAAGCCGGCGGGATCATGGGCCGGCAGATCGATCTGATCTATCTCGATCCGCAGAGCGACAACGCCCGCTATCAGGAGTTCGCGCGCCGGCTGATCGACAGGGACAAGGTCGACGTGCTTATCGGCGGTATCACATCCGCCTCTCGCGAAGCTCTCCGACCGATCATCGACAAGGGCGAAACACCCTACTTCTATACCAATCAATACGAGGGCGGCGTCTGCGACGCCAACACCTTCGCGACGGGTGCCGTGCCTGAACAGCAGTTCTCGACGCTCATTCCCTACATGGTGAAGAAATTCGGCCCGAAGGTCTATGTCATCGCGCCGGACTACAACTTCGGTCATTTGGCGTCGGAATGGAACAAACAGATCCTGGCGCAGGACGACGTCAAGGGCACGCTTGTCGGCGAAGAGTTCATCCCGTTGGGCGTCAGCCAGTTCGCTCAGACCATTCAAAACATCCAGAAGGCCAAACCTGACTGGATCCTTGCAGTCCAGGCTGGTCGCGCTCAGGACAGCTATTTCGAGCAGGCCGCGGCCGCGAAGCTTAACATCCCGATGGCCTCATCGGTGAAGGTCATGCTCGGTTGGGAGCACAAGGTGCTCCCGCCGCCCGCACTTTCCGGCATGCATGTCACGGCCAACTGGTACGAGGAACTCGACACACCCGCGGCCGAGGCGTTCAAGAAGAAGTGGCACGCCAAATATCCGAACGAGACCTACATCAACGACATGGGCTACAACGCCTACTGGACGATGTATCTCTACAAGGAGATGGTCGAACGAGCCAAATCGACCAAGCTCGAGGACATGCGCAAGGTCGTAGCGCAAGGCGACGTCTGCGTCGAAGCGTCCGAAGGCAAGATCTGCATGGATCCCAAGAGCCAGCACATGTCGCACAACATGTATCTCCTCTCGGTCAACGACAAGCACGAAGTGAAGCGCGAGCAAGATTTGGGCGTGATCCAGCCGTTCTGGCTGGGCTCGGTCGGCTGCGATCTGACCAAAAACAATCCGCAGGAGCAGTACAGCCCGGATAACCTTCCTCAGAACTGATTAGGACGGATGCACGCGGCGCTCAAGAGACGGGGCGCCGCGAAGCCATTGAACTGGTCTCGAGGTGCATAAAATGCTGGGCGAAATTTTCTCCTACATCTATCAATTTGCCGACATATTCGCCTTCCTCGTTCTGGCGTCGGCTGGTCTCGCCATCGTGTTCGGCATGATGGGCGTCATCAACATGGCGCATGGCGAATTCATCATGTGCGGCGCCTACGTAACCGTGGGCATGGTCAACCTGGGACTTCCCCTTGTGCTGGCCCAGCTGTGCGGCGCGCTTGCCGCGGCGGTATTGGGCGTACTGGTCGAAATCGTTGTCATTCGCCGCTTCTACAGTCGGCCCGTCGATACGCTTCTGGCGACCTGGGGCTTGAGCCTCATCGTTACACAAGGCACGCTTCTCGTGATCGGGCCGAGCCTTTCAGGGATTGGAACGCCGCCAGGAAGCTTTTCGGTTGGCGATTACTCATTCTCGACATACCGCGTCATTCTCTTCGCCGCCGCCATTGCCGTGCTTGGCCTCCTATATCTCCTGTTCATGCGAACGCGTTTCGGCGTCCTTGCGCGTGCCACGATGCAGCAGCCCTCCATGGCTCGCGCGCTCGGTGTGAGGATCAATTGGATCTACGCACTCAGCTTTGGACTTGGGGCTGGTCTGGCAGGGCTCTGCGGGGGGCTTTACGCGCCCACCATGAGCCTCGTTCCGACAATGGGCGCTACCTTCGTGACGGATAGCTTCGTCACGGTCGTGATCGGGGGCGCCAATGTGCTCCTCGGAACAGCGCCAGCCGCCATCATCCTGTCATTCATTCGTACCGGCCTCAACGCTTGGCAAGGACAGGTCATTGGCCAAATCGGGATGTTGGTGGCCGTCATTCTTGTCATCCGCGTTCTGCCAGACGGCGTGACCGGCTTGGTCAATCGGCATCTCCGCTGAAATCTAGGATTTCTACCATGCTCAAACTCATCAATGGTCCACAAACACTCGGGACGGGACGTCGCTTCTGGGGCAGCTTCGTGGCCGTCCTGCTTGCAGCCCTGGCCTTTCCGCTTTTTGCCGATCCCTATGATGTTGGCAACTTCGCCTACTTCTTCGTCTGGCTCTTCATGGCCTTGGGCCTCTGCGTCATGTGGGGGTACGGCGGTATCATGTCCTTCGGGCAGACGTTCTTCTTCGGTATCGCGGGATATGCGTATGGTGTTATCGCCATCAATCTCGGTGGGCGGGGCTTCACCACCTTCGAAGCTCTCTTGCTCGGAGTTGCCATTTCCGTCGTCGCCGCCGGCATACTCGGCTATTTCATGATTTATGGGCGTGTCGGGGGCGTATTTTTCGGCATAGTTACGCTCGCGGCCACGTTGGTGCTGACCTTCTTTCTCAGCCAAACGGCAGGTCCCGAGTGGGCGATCGGCAAGGCGCGCCTCAATGGTTTCAACGGAATGACCGGGATGAAGCCGCTGAACATCACGTATGGCGATATCAAGATCTATTTCGAAGGGACGAACCTCTACTATCTTATGATCGCCCTTCTCCTGGTGGTCTATTTCGGGCTCCGGATTCTCTTGAACTCGAAATTCGGCAACGTGATCGTTGCAATTCGCGAAGATGAACAGCGTGCAGAACTATTGGGTTACGACGTGCGGAAGTATCGTCTGATCACGTTCTGCATAGGCAGCGGTCTCGCTGGTCTCAGCGGCGCCCTCTATACGGCCTGGGGACAATTCATCACTCCGACGACCATCGGACTTCCGGCAGCGACGATGCCGATCGTCTGGGTCGCCTTCTCCGGCAGGCAGGAGATCACCGCCACGCTTGTCGGGTCATTCTTCTTCCTGTTCGCCTACCAGCTCATCACAATCTACAGTCAGCAGGCGGCCCTCATCCTCACCGGCGTGATCCTTCTTGTGACAGTCATGTATGTGCCTGAAGGGTTCGTCATCGGGTTCATCAAACGGGTCGGCCTGCTTAGCCGTCGCCGACGCCAGGAATCCGCGGCTGTCCTTGGCACGCCCGCAGGAGACGGCGCCCATGGCTAAGCTTCTCGAAACGCACTCGTTGTCGAAATCGTTCGGAGGCTTGGCGGCTGTATCCGATGTCACTTTGTCGGTTGATCAAGGCGACATCCATTGCATCATCGGTCCGAATGGCGCCGGAAAAAGCACGTTCTTCAAGCTCGTCGTAGGAACCTACCAAGCTACCTCCGGTCGCGTGGAGTTTGACGGTGCGGATGTGACAAGGGAGATGCCATTCAGCCGGGTGAAACGGGGGATGAGTATCAAGATGCAGAAGCCCTCTGTCTTCAAAGAGTTGCCTGTTCGTCAGAACATTCACATCGCCCTACAGCACCACGTCGCTTATGGAGAGCTGAAATCCGAGGAGGATCGTTTGCTGGAGTTACTCGATCTGTCCGCAAGCCACAGCAAGCTCGCAGGCGAGCTGTCACATGGCCAGCAGCAATGGCTCGAAATCGGAATGGCTATGGCTTTGCGTCCCCGGCTTCTTTTGCTCGACGAGCCGACCGCGGGGATGTCTCCGGAAGAAACGCACAAGACAGGCGAGCTGATCCTTCAGCTGAACAAGGAAGGCACGACGATGCTCGTCGTCGAGCACGACATGGCGTTCGTCCGCCAGATCGCGAAGGCCGTCACGGTCCTCCACTTCGGACGAAAGTTCGCGCACGGATCGATTAACGACATAATCGCTGACGAGCGTGTGGCCGAAATCTACCTGGGAAGAACCAACCATGAGCACTGATGCCGTCCTCCATGTCGAGAATTTATGGGCACGATACGGAGCAACCCCGATCCTACAAGGTGTTGACCTTTCCGTGTCGAAAGGTGAAATCGTCAGCTTGATCGGTCGCAACGGGGTCGGGAAAACGACAACGATGCGATGCCTGATTGGCCTGCTTGGAGCGGCGTCCGGCAGTGTGCGACTGCTTGGACGTGATATCACCAAGCTCTCCGCCGATAGCCGCGCACGTCTTGGAATCGGTTACATTCCGCAGGGACGCGACGTCTTTCCCCGCATGACGGTCCAAGAAAACCTTGAGGTTGGGCGCTCGATCGGCGGTCCGGCGGGCAAGAAGCTGCCGGAACTCGTTTTCGAGTCATTTCCTCGCTTGGCGGAACGCCGCAATCAAATGGCTGGAACCATGTCGGGTGGCGAGCAGCAGCAGCTTGCAATCGGGCGTGCGCTGATCGGAAATCCCGTTCTGATGCTTCTGGACGAACCGTCCGAAGGTATTCAGCCGTCCATCGTCCAGCTCATATGCAACGCACTAAGATCCTTCAGCCGTGAGTTGGGGACGACAGTCCTTTTCGTGGAGCAGAACCTCGACACAATTCTGTCATTGAGCGACCGCTCCTATGTCATGGAGAAAGGCCGGATTGTGGGCACGATCGCATCAGGCGAAGTGACGAGCGAGACGGTGCGGCAAAATCTGATGCTGTGAGAGGGCGAGGCTGGAGCCACCCAGACAGTGCAAACTATTGGAGAGCAGGCGGGCCGGGGGGCAGTGCCCGGCCTCATTAGGCTTGCATTATCATTCCGGCGCTGGACAACTCCAAAACAGACGGAGTTGCATATCAATGTCAGAAACATACGACCGCGGTCGCGCCTTCGAACAGCGCGTTTTCGAGGTTCTCACGTGCCTCAAGGGCAATTTCCCATAAGACGTTTGGATATTGGATCATCCGGCAGGGGAGCGGCACCATTAGGCGCCTTCGCACTATCGCCTCTAGTGTGAAACGTTGCTGCCTGGATCCGCGTTAGCCAGCCGATGGCCTTCGCGAGCCTCAACCCCGCGAAGGACGGCCCCAGGCGTCACCCCGAACGCCAACTTGAACGCGCGCGCGAAATGCGAGAGGTCGTTGAAGCCGCACTGATAGGCTGCTTGAGTCACCTGCGCAACGCGCCGCTCCGACAGCAGGGCGAAGCTTGCGTCGAGCCTTCTCTTCCACACATGCTGCATTACCGTTCTGCCGTCGGCGGCGAAGGCGCGGGCAAGCGTTCTTGAGGATGTTCCCGTGGCGCTCGAAATGGTTTCGATGCTCAATTCATAATCATCCAGTTGCGCATCGATGAAATCGGAGGCCTTCCGACGAACCATCTCATATCTGTTGGAATCGCCGCCGGCGTCGCCGGCCGAAGACTGCTCCATCGTGACGATCAACAAGTCCATGAGGGCCGACGCAAACCGGGTTTCGGCGGAGTTTGCACTGGAGTTGGCCTGCATGCGCAAAGCTTCCTCAGCGATCTGGTGCAGAAGGCCAGTCATCGGATTGTCCTGTGCAAGCTCGACCCCAGTCAGCCGTTCCGCTTGAGGGAAGCGAGCAAGAAACCGTCTACGAGGAATGCGTAGAATCAGGGATGTGATTGCCCCCATCTCATGTTTAAACGGTCTGCCCGCATCGAGAAGAACGATTGAGCCAGCGGTGGCTTCGACCATTCTGCCATTTTGACAGTATCTCATCGAACCTTCCTTGAGGAACGTTGCGACGAAATCCTCATCAGGCGCACGACGGACGATCTGTGCGGTCCGGACGAAGGTATGCGGCTGCGCCTTCATTTCGCAGATTGTCAGCCCGGCCAAGGGACCGCCCCGGAGGGAGCCCTGAAAACTATGAGGATCTCCGTATTTCGCCTCTGCGGGGATCAATTGAGCGGCAACACTGTCATGCCAGTACTTGGCGCGTTGGCTCTGCGAAAGATCGGCGGTGGAGTAATGAAATGACATGTTCCGTAACCAGCAAAGGGCGACCGAACATCGGTCACGCGCGGTTTCATCGAAGCAAGGCTTATGCCAGTCGGCCGCTATCTGCCGACACAGGTGACGCTGTATGCGTCTCTTTGCATCTCTTCCGCGAATAGTCCCGAAGCCTAACTATCGAAACTGGTATACGCTGGATGCTAAGTCTCAAAACTTATGCAAGAGCCACTTTCGATGTCAAGTTTGTGGCATGCTCAAAAGGCTCAAACTTCATTACAATCAAGGTGGTTGACGACATCTGCTTAAATCTTGGACACAGGACTTTTGGCTGTTCTGAATAACGGAAAAGGGTTTTGGTGGTGGGCATATATATATATGTCTTCCGGTGCCTAACTGTTGAAGAAGGCACCGGATGAATCTCAGATCGGCTGCGGCGGGAGCAGATCGATTCCAGCTGATTTATGCTGTGGCTGGGATCCAAGCCTTATAGTCAGTGTACCCTTGCCGGCTGCCACCAAACAGCGCTGCTCCATCGAAATCCGCTAGAGGCAGCTGCTCAGCAAGCCGGCGGGGAAGATCCGGATTGGCGACGAAAGGGCGACCGAAGGCCACGAGATCGGCAAGCCCACTTTCGAGAATGGCATCCGCGCGCGCTTTGTCGTACTTGCCTGCCACGATGATCGGGGCCGTAAAACGGGAACGGATCTCACGACGAAACTCATCGGTGAATTCCGGTGCGTCGTCCCAGTCCGCCTCGACCAGGTGGAGGTAGGCAATCTGCTTGCTGGCGAGATAGTCTGCCGCTTCCAGGATCGTCGGCAAGATATCGGGGCAGGCCATGCCGCGGGCGGTGAGGAACGGCGCCAGACGGATTGCCGTCTTGTCTGATCCCACCTCGTCAGAAACTGCATCGACCACATCCTTGAGGAAGCGAAGACGCTTTTCGCGCGAACCACCGAATTCATCGGTACGGACGTTGGAAGTCGTGCGCAGGAACTGGTCGAGCAGGTAACCATTGGCGCCGTGAATCTCGACACCGTCGAAACCAGCGGCGATCGCATTGCGCGCGGCACGGCGGTAGTCATCGACGATCGCGTGGATCTCCTCCACCGCCAACGCGCGCGGCGTCGGGCAATCGTACATGCCACCGACCCCGGTCTCCTGATCTACCATCCAGATCGATCCCTCAAACGGGACGGCCGATGGCGCAACTGGGAGATCGCCGCCGTGAAAAGCCGGATGCGACATACGGCCGACGTGCCAGAGCTGTAGGAAAATGCGGCCGCCTGCGTCGTGAACCGCGCGTGTGACCAGCCGCCAGCCTTCGACCTGCTCGTCGCTGTAGATGCCAGGGGTGAAAGAGTAGCCCTTTCCCTGCGGCGAAATCTGGGTCGCTTCGCTTACGATAAGGCCAGCACTTGCTCGCTGTGCATAATATTGCGCGTTCATTGCGTTCGGCGCATCGCCAGGCTGTGTGCTGCGCGCGCGTGTCATCGGGGCCATGACGATGCGGTTCGTCAACGCGATGTCACCCAGGGCGCTGGGCTCGAAGAGTCTGTTGGACATGCTGTCTATCTCTTTTCTTGGAAGGATCGGTGGGATGCGGTGGGGATGGGATCAGTTGACCAAGGCGCCACCGTCGATGTCAATCACGGCGCCAGTCATGAATGGATTATCGATCGCGAGAAGATAGCCGCGAGCGACATCCTCTGCGCGGCCGTAGCGTCCCGCCGGCAGGTTGGCTGCAGCGCGCTCCAACATTGCCTGCCGGGCCGCTCCGTCCATCGCCTCATATGCTTCGGTGTCCGTCAGGCCAGGGCTGACGACATTCACGCGGATGGGCGAGAGCTCGCGTGCAAGGATTTTCGCCACTGCCTCCAAGGCGGAATTCATGGCCGTCTTCACAAAGGTGTTCGGCACGGTGCGGCGCGCGAGGAATCCGGTGGTGAACGTTATCGTCCCGCCGTCCCGCATTTGGCGGGATGCTGCCTTGGCGACAGCGAGACTGCCCCAGAACTTGGTATCGAATGCAGCCTTGGCATCCGCCAGATCGACATCAACGAGCTTGCCGCCCGGAGCCTGGGATCCGGCGGTGAATACGAGGTGATCGATCGGGCCGAGTGACGAGAAGTATCTCTCGACGGCTTCAGGATCGGCGACATCGAGACCCGAGCGTCGGCTGGCAATGATGACGCGGCCCTCTCGCTTGCTGAGTTCATCAGCGACAGCGCGACCGATACCTGTGTTGCCGCCGACGACAACTGAGATGGTGTTTTGGTGAAAATTCATCGTTTCACTCCTGTGGTAAGGGTTCAGAAAAGACGGCTTCCAGCAGAGGTCCTCCGGGAGCGTGGAAGAATAGGCGACGCTCCTGAATCTCTGGCAGGTCCATTTTGGAATAGCGTACGTTGAGACGCTCGAGCTTCGTGCGGAAAGCCTGATATCCCTCCAGCCTGAAGCCGACATGATCGATCGCCTCGGCCGGATGGCCGACGCCATAGCCGGGGGAGCCGATTATGTGGACCAGCGGTGCGCCGTTCGCGTATAGCCAATGGCCCGGTATTCCTTGGATCTTCGCCGGGCGAGGACCTTCCGTGAGATCGAATACGGTTTCGAAAAACTCACGAGTACCTGCAATGTCTCGCGTTCGGATGGTCACATGATCAAGCTGCATGGCAGTCTCCTTGCTTGTGGAGACATATTTATTGCTTACGGCATCCCTTGATAATTGCCTTGATAGCGAAATGATATTTCGGTAAAACCGAAATATGTTGCTTGATAATCTCACCCTTTTTTTGACGATCCTCGAGAAAGGCAGCCTTTCGGCTGCGGGCCGCGAGTTGGGGCTGTCTCCCGCCTCGACCTCAGAACGCCTGACATCGCTGGAAGCCTATTACGGTGTGACACTGTTGACGCGTACGACCCGGTCGATCAGCGTTACGGACGAGGGCCGAGTGCTCGCAGAAGGCGCGCGCCGTCTGTTGGCCGAAGCTGATGAGCTGGAATCCCAGGTGCGCCTCGGAGCGCAGACGATATCCGGCCCCATCCGGCTCAGCTGTCCAGTCGATCTCGGTCACAACCGGATTGTCCCTATCCTGGACCGCTTTTTGGAACTGCATCCAGCGGTGACGATCGACTTGAACCTGACTGACAACTTTGTCGATCTGGTCGGGCAGGGCTTCGATTTCGCGGTTCGGTATGGCGCTCTCGCAGATAGCAGCCTTAAAGTCCGGCAGCTGGGCGAGAACCGTCGGGTGGTCTGCGCTTCACCAGAATATCTGCGCCGCAACGGCACTCCCATGCACCCTGACGACCTTATGCATCACGACTGCATTTTGATGCGGTTCGGCATGAACATAGACCGGGTGTGGTCGTTCGTGGTCGATGGGTCGACAAGGCAGGTCACCGTCCGCGGCCGCCGTGTAGCGAACAACGGCGAGCTGGTAAGGTGCTGGAGCCTAGACGGACGCGGACTCTGCCTTAAATCGATCTGGGACGTGCAGGAGGATCTCAAATCCAATCGTCTCGTTGAGGTGCTGGCGCCCTTCTCTGCTGGAAACACTACGCTTCAGATCGTCTACCCACCCGTGCGGGTTCAGCCTCGTCGCGTTCGAGCACTCATCGATATGATCTCCGCCGACCTAAAGCCACACCCCTGAAATACGGCTTCAAGTCATCCGGGGCTGCGCGGGCCAGTCGCTTGGAGCACATCGACGTCGACATGGATGAAGACGCGCTTGCAGCGTTGGGCCAGATCGTCGAGCGCGCGGATCATCGCGCCTTCGAGGCCGTATTGTTCGAAGGCGGGCTTGTGGACCTTGGCGCCGATCGCGATAGCCGCTGCGCGCCGCGTTTTCGGGGCGAACTGCTCGTGAAGCCCGACCGTTATGATGCGCTCTTCGGGGATTTCGCGAACGGGTTGCTCAGGCGGCCTTGACCACCTCCAGGGTATCCGACAGGAGCTTGCGTGTGTAGTCGGTGGCGGGCTGATCCATGACCTCGTCGGTGGATCCGAATTCGATGATCCTGCCCGCGCTGAGGACCGCCACCTGATCTGCGAGGCTTCTTACGACGCCAAGATTGTGCGTCACGAAAATCATGCTGAGGCCGTCGGACATAAGATTTCGGAGCAGTTCCACGACCGCGGCCTGGACGGATACGTCGAGAGCGGACGTCACCTCGTCGCAAACCAGAATCTCGGGGCCGCAGATGAGTGCGCGAGCAATCGCAGCGCGCTGTTTCTCACCACCGGACAGTTCGTTCGGAAAACGGTCTGCGTAGGTGCTCGGTAGGGCAACGCGCTCCAGAACCTCTTTGATCGCCCGTCGCGCGGCCGCGGTGTCTCCACCGAAGAAGTGGCGGTGGACGAGTTCAATTGAGCTTCCGATCGTCCGGCGCGGGTTCAGTGAACCGTAGGGGTTCTGGAAGATGTACTGAATTCTCCTTCTGTCCTCGGCTGTCCGGCCCGAATGTCCAGGGCGGAGTGCCTTGCCGTTGAAGAAAACGTTTCCATGCCAGCCGTCATGCAGGCCGGCGATGCATCGGGACAACGTGGATTTTCCGCTTCCGGACTCGCCAACGATGGCGAGACACTGGCCGCCGCGAACACTGATGTCGATGTCATGCAGAACGGTATGGTCGCCGTATGAAGCATTGAATCCGGATACCTCGAAGATCGGTTTGCGCTGATCCACTTCAGCCCGGCCGGGCGCGATCAGAAGACCGCGTTCCTTCGACTGTTCTCCTGGAAAATGGCATCTGACGACATGGTCCGTGTTCGCAAAGGGCACAAGATCGGGGTTCATCAAGCATGCATCGGTTGCGATGTCGCATCGGGTGCGGAATATGCATTCGGGGGTGGATCGGACGATGCCCGTGGACGTGCCGTTACCTATCGCCCGCAGGGTTCGTCTCTGCTTGGCCGATGGCAGGGCGTCAAGGAGCGCTTCGGTATAAGGGTGCGCGGGTTTATCGAACAAAGCAGATGAACTCGCCTTCTCCATCACCCGGCCGCCGTAGAGCACAAGGACCTGATCTGCTACGTGGGAGATAAGGGCTAGGTCATGCGACACGTAGACGGCGGCGATCGAATACTCTGCGCACAGGCGGGCCACGAGCGAGATGACGTCTTTCTGAACAGACACGTCCAATCCGGTGGTCGGCTCGTCGAGCACGATCAGGCGAGGGTAGGCGGCAATCGCCATCGCGATTCCGATTCTCTGCTGTTGCCCGCCGGAAATCTGGGACGGATAGCGCTTCAGGAACTCACGCGTGGCTGGCAGCCCGACATCGGTCAGGATCGCAGAGGCTCGTTCGAGGGCCTGTTTCCTCGATATCGCTTTCCTCCCGTGAAGCAATCCCTCCAGAAGCTGTTCGCCGATGCTCAGCGCCGGATTCAGGGATGCGTTAGGGTCTTGCGGAACATAGGCCACCAGGTCGCTTCGCCTCGCCCGGCGTTCGGCAGCGGACAGTGCGAGGAAGTCGATGCCATCGATCTCAACCTTGCTGCCGTCGGCAATTTGAGTGCCGCTTCTGGCATATCCGAGCATCGCCAGCGAGACCGTTGTCTTGCCGGAGCCAGATTCCCCGACCAGACCCAGCACCTTTCCGGGCTCGATCGAAAACGAGACTTCGCTTACCAGGGGTTCGCCCGTGGACGCCAACTCGACGCGCAGGTTTTCAACTACGACACTCATTTCGCCGCTCCTTCGGTTCTGCCAAGTACGCGGGACACGCCTTCAGCGAAGATGTTGCCTCCGACGGTGAATGCAGCAATCGCAGCCACCGGGACGAGCACGGCCCAAGGCTGGGTTGAGAGAGCATTCCGGTTTTCGTTGATCATCAGACCCCAGTCGGCGTCGGGGGGCTGTATGCCGTAGCCGAGGAAGCTGAGACCCGCGAGAGCGGTAATCGACCACATCAGACGAAGGCCCACTTCGACGAGCAGCGGGGAGGTGATGTTTGGGAGCACTTCGAACAGGATGATCCGAGCGCCGGGCACTCCGATCGCCCGCGCATGCTGGATGAACTCCCGTTCCACGACAGCGAGCGCCGCGCCGCGGAGCACGCGGGAGGCCGTTGGCGCGAGGGAGACGCCGACGACGCAGACAAGCAGCAGCTTCCCTGGCCCGAACATGGTGACGAACAGGAGGCTGAAGACCGTCGTCGGGAAAGCCAGCTTCACATCGACTATTCGCATGATGGTCTCGTCAACCCAGCCTTTGTAATAGGCTGCCCACAGACCCATTGCGGTTGCGAGGGCGATTGCGATTGCCGTCGTACAGAGGGACATCCAAACGAGGCTGACGCCACCGTGCAGGAAGCGCGAAAGGACATCGCGACCGAGCGCGTCGGTCCCGAGTAGAAAGTCGGGCTGGGGAACGTCGAACGGAATGCCAACGAGTTCCGAGGCCTCGTATGGCGCAATCAGAGGACCGAAAAGCGCTATGCCGATCACGGCCAGCATCAGAACGAACCCGATTTGGATCCGCCCTGAGCGAAGGATCCGTGCGGATGTTGACGAGGGCGCCCGAGCGACCTCGAGTTTCGCGGCTACATCGCTCATTTCAGGGATCCTCGGCCGGGTGGCGTCAGCGCAGCCGCGAAAAGGTCGGCAACGATGTTGGCGATGAAGAAGGTCGTGGCGATCAATAGAACGATGAACTGTACAACGGTGAGGTCGCGGTTGCCGACTGCATCCGTCAATGCTGTGCCCATGCCCGGAAAATTGAATACGTATTCGACCACCACGATCCCGCCGACGCTTACGGCAAACACCGTGGCGGTCGCCTGAAGGGTGGGCACCGCGGCATTAGGGAGGGCATGGCGAAACAGGACGCGCTTTTGTGATAGCCCCTTCAGTATGGCGAACTGGATATAGTCCGTGGAAAGCACATCGATGACCGATGCCCTGACCAGCCGGTAGAGGTAAGTCGTCTGAAGCAGGAACATAGTGAGGCACGGGAGCACGAAGGCCTGTGCGCGCGTCGCAATCGACTGCTCGGGAGAGATGAGCGACACCGCCGGGAGGATATGCATCAGATTGGTGCTGAAGATGACGACAAGCAGGACGCCAAGTACAAACTCCGGAAGAGCGTTCACGCCGAGCGAAATTGCCATCAACCCCTTGTCGAACCACGAGTCCTTATAATAGCCAGCGAGGAGCCCAAGCGTGATCGAGGTCGGCAACGCAAGAATAATGCTGACCGTCACCAGCGTGAACGTGTTCGCTATCCTGCCGGAGAGAAGGCTCCAGACAGGCTGGCCCGCCGTCACTGACATGCCGAGGTTGCCCGTTAGGATCCCGCCGAGCCAGGTGAGGTATTGCATGATGACGGGCTGATCCAGGTGGAGTTGGCTACGAAGGTGCGCCAGTTGCGCGGGCGTCGCGTCCTCGCCGAGCATCATGGCAGCGACATCGCCCGGGAGAGCCTGTGTCGCGGCGAAGATTAGCGCTGATACGACTATCAGGAGAAGCAGGCCGATCAGGATGCGCCTGATCAACCATGACCATCTGTTTTTCATTGCAGTCACCTATTTGCTGTCCAGCAGCTCCATGCCTTGGGACCGGACGGGCGGCCGCGCACGCCAATCGGACGACGTGCGACCGCCCTCGGTTTTTCGTCGTTTAGGAAAGCGAGACATCCTTGAGGTGATAGAGTGGCGAGTCGACGCTGTACGGCACCAGTCCATGCACGTTGGAGCGGTAGCCATTCAGCGTGTTGGAGAAGCCCCAGATGATGCTGCCGCCGCGCTCGTATTCGATGGTGCGCATCTTATCGATAATCTCGCACCTTTCCGTCTCGCTGGACGTGGCCATCGCCTGGCCATGCAGCTTGATGAACTCCGGGTCGTCCCAGTGAGAGACGTTGAATGGCGTCTTTGGCAGAAGACCGCGCGTCGCCATCGGGAGGTAGAGGTCGGTGAGGAAGTCGATAGCGAATGTCCAGTTGAGGAAGCCGCCGACATAGGCGGCCATGTCCACGACCTTGACGTTGATCGTGACGCCAGCCTTGCGCGCCTGCTCTGCGAACACTTGAGCGCATTCGACCTGTCCCGCGGTGCCGTTGGTCGTGACCAGATCGATCGTGAAGTTCGACTTCCCCGCCTCTGACAGAAGGCGCTTCGCTTCGTCGATATCCTGCTCGCGCTGGGGAAGGGTGGATTCGCCGCACGGCGCAATCGTGCGCCCGACCATGTCGTTGCCAACGGATCCGAACCCCGCGAGGGCGACGTTGACCATCTGCTTCCGGTTGGCAATCAGTCGCATCGCCTGTCGCACCCGCACATCGTTGAACGGCTCGATGTCGGTGCGCATGTAGATCGGCAGGTAGGTCGGCGACGGGTTATTGACGAACTTGATTGGCGCGTCGTCCTTGATGGTGCGGGCTTCAGCGAACGGCATCGAATAGGAGATGTCGACCTGTCCACCGCGCAGAGCGTTGATGGCGGCAGTGCTGTCATTGATGTTGAAGATTGCGAGCTTGTCAGCGTGCGCGCGGCCGCGGAAGTAATCGCCGAATGCTTCGAACATCGATTCCTGGCCCGGCGTGAATGACACGAACTTGAAAGGACCGGTGCCGACGGGATTCTTCGGGTCGAAGTCGCGGACGACCATCCGGAGATAGCGGTTTGCCCAGATGGAATCGAACGATCCGTATGGCTTCCCAAGCTTGAACAGAACGGTGTGATCATCCACCTTGGATATACCTGCCGGGTCGATGAACTTGACCAGACCCGAACCCTTGGTGGGTGCTGCGGGATCAAGGATACGCTTTACCGAGTAGATGACATCGTCGGCGACGAACTCCGCGCCGGAATGCGTCCTTACGCCCTTCTTGATGCGGACGGTCCATTCCGTGGCGTCCGAGTTTGGCGTGAACGACTCGGCGAGAACCAGCTGGATCGTAGAGTCCGGACGATATTCGGAGAGGCCGTCGAAGAGGTTGGTGAATCGGACGGCGTCGGCGATGTATCCTTGAGTGACGTGGGGATCGAGCGAGCCCGTGGCTGACCCTGGCGCTGCGACCTTGAGAGTGCCACCCACCTGCGGGGTCTGCTGCGCCAAAGCCGGGGAGATACCCGCGGCGCCCGCAAATCCAAGCGCCGCACCATAACCCAGGAGCTGGCGGCGGGATAGGTTATACTGGAGTTTCGTTTGATCGGACATTGCTTCCCCATCTTGATCTTGTTGTGATGGCTCGCGCGGATCAGCGCCTGATTGACAAGCGACCGGTAAGCGGAGCATCAGCAAAGACTAGGAAATGGCGGGAGCTTGGTCTTGTCTCGGACTGTCACGCGGCTTGACTGTGCGTGCCAGAGCTTGCTTCAAAGCATGCCTGCGAGGCGGATAGATCTGTTTCTGCGCGCGGCGCGACCGCCCGTATCGCGTGAGATCTACGTCAACAGATGGGCGATCTTGTGCTCCCACTCGGCGCGGAGTTGCTTTGTCAGGAAGTCGATTACAAGCCTCACCCGTGCCGCTGCCAGACGCGAATGGGGAAACACCGCCGACACGGGTGTTGCAGGCGGTCGTGTTTTGGGCATGACGATCTCGAGATTGCCGGAATGAACATCCTCGGCAACGTCCCAGATTGACTTCATCACGATCCCGGCACCCTCGAGCGCCCAAATGTGGGCGAGATCGCCGTCGTTCGTCGTCAGGTCGCCGCCGACTTTGACGGATTTGCCGTTCTCGAAGGTCCATCGGCTAGCCGGCGGCGAGCCATGCAAAATGCAGTCATGAAGCGCGAGCTCCTCGATTGTCGTTGGTCGTCCTCGTTTGTCCAGGTAGGTCGGGGAAGCGCACATGACATGGGCGTTGGGGGCTATTGCTCGTGCGATCAGGCTTGAATCCTGCATCGCACCAAAACGGATTGCGATGTCGAAACCCTCGTCAACAAGATTGACGATGCGGTCACTCCCATCGAGGTGAATGCGAAGCCCGGGATGATTGGATTCGAATGTCCTGAGCAGCCCCGCGAGCTTTCTGCGAGAAAAGGCGAACGACGTGGTAATTCGAAGAAGGCCGACGGCTGTGCCCTGATCCTTTGAAACCTCGGCCTCAGCCTCCTCTATGTCCGTCAAGATCCGGCTGCAGCGCATGTGGAATGCGACGCCTTCGTCGGTAAGGGAAAGCTGGCGCGTCGTCCTGTTCACAAGTCGAACGCCGAGCCGTTCTTCCAGGCGCGTGAGCCTGCGGGAAACCACGGGGAGCGATTGGTCGAGCTCCGCCGCAGCCGCCGAAAGGCTCCCGGTGTCCGCGATCCGCACGAACGCAATCATATCTGAGAGGTGGTCGCTCATCGTATTGTTGCGATTATTACAAGAGAGCTGAGTGCGGTAGGTTCATTATTGTGAAATCGCTCAGGGTGCAAGAGCGGCCGGGGGACGATGGGCTATGGGAATGACTGAAACCGGGATCAGTGACGCGCGTGCAAGCGATGCGCGAGCCACCGTATTTTGATAACTGCCGCTCCTGACGGCGTTCCAAGGTAATCGAGGTCCGCAGTCTTCACGCGATGAAGACTGGCCTAGCCCATTTTAGCCGCCCATCCACCCCGGGGGCACCTCTGGCTCGAAGGTGATGCCACGTCCCAGAATCAATCTCAAAACAATGCGATCGGTGGCAACGGGGGAAGATCTTATCCAATTCGGCTATATCGTCCGGGCTGAAAAGATGACCTGCAGCCGTCGCGTTTTGCGCGACCTGTTCCGGGCGCGTTGCTCCGGCGATAACCGAGGCTACGGACGGGCGAGAGGCTAGCCAGGAGAATGCCACCTGAATCTCGGTCAACCCGCGTTCTTTCGCAAAGCTACCAAACGCGGCAAGTTGCTCGAAATTCGCGTTATTGAAATCTTCCTGACGAAAATGCGAAAGCCGAGAACCTTCCGGTGCCCTGCCGCTCGAATACTTGCCGGTGAGCAATCCGCTGTGGAGCGGATAGTAAGGCAGAACGCCCAACCCGAACTCGATCGCTGCGGGCACCACTTCAAGTTCAGCCCGTCGATCCAGCAGATTGTAGTGGTTCTGCGATGCTACGAAGCGTGATGTTCCCAACTCACGCGCAATATATTCGGCCTGCGCGATCTGCCACCCTGCCATATTGGAATGTCCGATATAAAGAATCTTACCCGCGCGAACCAGGTCGTCGAGCGCTGCAATCGTCTCCTCGATAGGGGTGGTTCTGTCAGGCGTATGAAGCTGATAGAGGTCGATGTGATCGGTCCCCAGCCGGCGGAGCGAGGCTTCGACTGCACGCCGGATGTAGCGACGCGAGCCGCGCACACCGAAGTCGCGGCCGTTCGCGCCCTCCGTGTCCATGCCGAATTTCGTTGCAATTACAACCTCTTCTCGGTACCCTTTCAAGGCTTTTCCAAGCAGTTCTTCACTTAGGCCGGGCGGGGTTCCATAAGTGTCGGCAACATCGAAAAAGGTTATGCCAGCATCAAGAGCGGCATGGACGACTGCCTGGCTACCGACCTCGCTATCGCTTGCTGTATTCGGTCTTCCCAAGTTACTGCATCCGAGGCCAACATTTGAAACGGTGAGTCCCGAGCGACCAAGCTGGCGATAGTTGATCGATTTCATGCTTTACTCCTTTGATAGGGGATTGTTTCTGTAAGATCGCAAACGCCCAGTGAAGCGACCTTGGGTCATCAACAGGCCGCCGAGGATCAGGAGGCCGCCGAGAGGTTCGTTCCAGTGCAATCGTTCTCCGAGGAGCAGGATTCCAAGAACAACACCGACCATCGGTACGGCGTAGGTGACCGTTGCGGCCGGAGCGGCACCCCACATTGCGATGATGTCGGTGTGCCAGATGTACGCGATCCCCGTACCTAGAAAGCCAAGCAAAGCCATGCTCGCGATGATGGGGATGGTCAGCCTTACCGGCTCGAGGCCGCCGACAAACGGGGCAAGCAGCAGGCCGAGAACGGCAGCGATTCCAATCTGGCCGGCTGCAATGGTCGTCGCATCGTATCGTCCAGACTTAAGGAGCTTGCGGCTCAGCGTGAAGGCGACGCCATAGCAGAGGTTTGCACTCAGGCAGGCCAGATGCGCTAGCGGTGCCAGATGGCCTCCCGCATCGGTGAAAGCGTTCCACGGTGTGGCGAGAACCACCACGCCGATCGCGCCAATAGCCAAGCCCCCGATCCGCCCGCCTACCAACTTTTCTTCGGGGATCACCAGCAGCGAGACGAGCAGTGTCGCAAGGGGGGCTGTTGCATTGTATATGCTCGACAGGCCTGATGGCAGAAACTGTCCAGCCCATGCGTAGAGAAGAAACGGCAGCACGCAAGCGAAGACGGAGATCAGCAAGAGCGCCAACACTACGCTCGGCTCGCGCGGCCAACGTCGCTTGGTCACCTTCATGACGACCGCGAGAAAGGTTGCGCCGAGCACAAGCCGGGCCATCATAATCTGGCCCGGCGAAAGGCCATCAAGGGCAACCTTGATAAAAAGAAAGCTGGCTCCCCACAGAAGGGCCAATGCGACGAATCTCGCTGCTATCCCGTCAAGATGGAAAACCGTTCGTTCCAATGCCACTCCGCGATGCCCGTCAAGTTTGCAGTTGGCCCTATTTCATCGATCCAGTATAATGAGTCAAATCGATGGATCGAATAGAGGCATGAGCGGTTTCGATGCAGTTTACACTTCGTCAGCTTGAGGTGCTTGTCGCCATCATCGACCATAGAGGTTTCAGCGCGGCTGCGGAGGCTCTGGGGATGGGCCAGTCCTCGGTGTCGCATTCGCTGGCTTCATTGGAGAAATTGTCGGGTGGCGAGTTGGTGCGTCGATCGAGCCCCGCGACCATGACTGCGTTGGGCCACGAATTGGTGTCACATGCGCGCGCGGTGATCGCCGCCGCTCGTACTTTGGAAGCCGCCATGGCAATTGATCGCGACACGGATACACCGCCTCCGGTCCGGTTGGCTATTCCTCCGACTGCCGCGAGAAGCATCCTCCCGAAAATGATGCTCACGTGGCGTGAACATGCCCCGAAGATCCGCGTCGAACTGTTCGAGGGCTTCGATGACGAAATCAGGGATTGGTTGGATACTGGCTCGGTCGATGCCGCGATCCTGATCGATCCGGACAGGCCATCGCCCGGCGCCATCACTATCGCAACCGACGGCTTCCAGGCCGTTTTGCGAGCAGATCATCCTCTCGCTGGGGAGCAAGAAATTACGCTGGACGATCTGCTCGACGATCCAATTCTCGCCTCGGCAGGGGGCTGCGAGGTTCATATCGAGCAGATGCACCGTCTCGCGGGATTGGAGTTCAAGCCTGCACAGCGTATCCGCGATCTATCCACGCTCCTCTCCATGGTGGCGGCGGGTCTCGGTGTCGCAATCGTACCCTCGCTCACCGCCAGCATGTTGCCAGATGGTCTTGTTCTCGTCCCAGTATTCCCCCGAGTAGTCCGTGCATTGGTCTTCACTGGGCCCGACCGCCGCCCATGGCACCCGTATGTCGGCCTCATGCGCGACATCCTCAAGGAGGATCGTCAGGCGGCATAGTTTGCCGCCATCTGATTTACGCGGAGGGCGGTCGATGAAACAGCAAATAGTCTCCAGCGTTCGCGCCCTGTCGGTAGAGGGCCTTTCCCAGCGCTATCTGCCTGGGTTCCCAGCGGGCCAGGGCTAGGTCGATGTCGTCCGGGAATGCCAGTAGGGCGTCCGCGAGATCCAATGCATTGGACGCTGCCTTGGAGGTGCTGGCGGCAGTATGGGGACGGGGGATCGCCGCAGCGTCGCCAACGAGTATCACTCGGCCCTTCACCATTTCGTCAGATGCCAAGTCGCGGATTGCCTGTGCAAAAGGCTGCTCCGTGGCATGGACGACATCGCGAAAACCAGGCGGCAGCAGCGTGGTGGCATCGCTTCGCATATGAGCAACCCACTTGTCCGCGAGCCTGCCCTCGGGTATCGAGTAGCCTCGCTGGCGACCGTCTCGATCGGTCATGATATCGGCCAGTTGCTCGCTATCTGCGACGCGATACCAGACCCAGTTGTAGAGCCGGTGGCCCTCACGTACATCGTTCTTTTCGCCGGGCACCAGGTAGCCGAGGATGTGCGATCCGGTGTTGTTGGCGAAGCCGAAGTCCCCGTGAAGTGTTTCGCGTGAGATCGGCGGCATGTCATCTTCCGCAACGAGGCCTCGCCACGCAAGATATCCGGCATAGGTCGGCACGACTTGCGGCCAGTACTGTCCCCTCACGCGTGAGTTTCCTCCGTCCGCAGCGACCAGAAGATCACCGGTTTCGCTCGTCCCGTCACTGAAGTATGCGGTGACAGTTCTCTTTTCTGCATCCTGCTCGATGCGGCGCAGGTCTTTTGCCTGATGATAGTGAGCGTCTCCGAACGCGGACTTCAGTGTGGTGTAGATTAGTGACCAGGACGTTTGTGTCTGGGGGGCTATCTGCTCGGATTGAATCGACCCATCGGGCCGAAACACCGTGCGCTTGCGAGAGCGCACACCGAGATCGATCAACCCGGAATCGATGCCAATCCGGCGGAAAACCTCAACGACGTCGGGTTGCAGGACAATACCGCCACCCCTGCTGTCGAGTTCGCGAGCAGACCGCTCATAAATGTCGACGTTCCATCCTATGCTGCGCAGCAGATTTCCGGCAAACAGGCCTCCTAGCGATCCACCGATAATGAGGGCGCGACGTTTGTGCTGGTTGGTCGATGCTTGCATGGCGGTTATCTCCGTCTCGTTTCCTTGAGCCGATGATACCTGACGCGATTTTGTTTATAATCGATCCAATTTCGGCAACACCTTTGCGGTGATCGCAACACCATCGTGCCCTGTTGCTCATCGCGCCGGTGGCACCCGATCAAGGCTTTGCGATCCGGTCCCAATAAGGTGGCGTTCCGAAATGTCTTGCGAGGAAGTCAAGGAAAGCGGCGAGCTTGGGCGATCCTCGGCGATTCTGCTGGTAGACCGCCGATATAGTACCTTGATCACCTTTTGGTGCTGGCGACCACTCTCCAAGGACTTGCACCAGTCTTCCAGCCGCAATGTCTTCGCCCACAAGCCAGGTGGGCATAAGGATCAAGCCAGCACCTCCAATCGCGGCCTCTCGCAGGAACTCTGATCCGGTGGATCGCAGACGTCCGGATACGGCAACCTTCTCCATTTTCCCATTTCGGGTCAGCGTCCAGGAGCTGTCACCGGTGAGATAATCGAACACCAGACAATTGTGCTGTCTCAGATCCTGTGGTGTCGCCGGGACACCGTATTCGCTGAGGTAAGCCGGGCTCGCACAAATAACGCGGTGATGGGGAGCCAACTTGCGGACAAGCAGGTTGGAAGACGCGAGTGGGCCGAGACGAATTGCAACGTCAATCCTTTCGTCTACAAGATTCACGACCGAATCCGTCAGTTGAATATCAAGACGCATGTTCGGGAACCGCTTGAGGAATCTCGGCATCGCAGGTGCGATGTGTAGTCGCCCAAATGCGACTGGCATCGTCACACTCAGGAGGCCGCTGGGCGACCCAGACAGTTCACTGATCGCGCGATCGGCATTGTCGAGATCCTCGAGAATGCGTCGGGCATCGTCGTAATAGTGTGTCCCAGCCTCGGTCAGGGTTACGCTCCGCGTCGAGCGGTTCATGAGCCGCGTGCCAAGGCTCTCTTCCAGCGCGTTCAATTGTCGTGTCAGCGATGACGGAGCCACTCCGAGCCGGCGGGCGGCCGGAGCAAATCCGCCATGATCGACCACAGCCACAAAACTTGCCAATGCGGTAAACCTATCCATGCCTCACCATTGCACGCGTCGCAAAGAAGCTCTCCCTCCAGCGCTCATTATCATTTCTCCATGGCGGAACAAATATGGGCAATGAAACATGGAGACATTCCGATGACAGTGACCGTTACAATCACATCCGACTTCATCTGCCCTTGGTGCCTCATTGGCGAGCGGCGGCTTGAACAGGCGATCACCAGACTCCCTGAAGGCGTCAACGTTCAACTGAAGTGGCGGCCGTTTGAACTCAACCCGGAGATGCCGGGTGAAGGCATGGACCGCAAAATCTATCGTTCTCTCAAATTTGGCAGCTGGGAGCGGAGCCAGCAGTTGGATGCTCAGACCGTCGCAGCGGCCAGGGACGATGCAGTCGCCTTCAACTACGCCTCGATCAAGCGGACTCCCAGCACTCTGCTTGCCCATCGCTTGATGGCGCTTGCGGAAGAAAATGGCTTGGCTACTCCCGTCGCCAAGTCGGTCTTCTCCGCCTATTTCGAACAGGGCCGAGACGTCGGCTGCGCGTCTATCTTAGCGGACATAGCTGAGGAAAATGGCCTTGAGCGCGAAAGCGTGGCAGCCTTTCTCGCCAGCGATGCCGGGACGGATCAGATTCGAGCATCTCAATGGGCACAGCAGGCGGAAGGTATTCGCAGCGTACCGCTATTCGATATCGAGGGGGAAATCATAGGCGGTGCCCAATCCGTCGATACCTTCGAGGCGGCTCTGTTGAAGGCCAGCGGCAAGAATGGCGACTGCGCCGATGGCGTCTGCACAATCGCCTGAGCCAAGTGGCCACTAGACGCGACCGGTGGGGGGCGGCGATGTCCGTGTCCCCGCCGACGTGGTTGTCGCCAGCTCGATCCCCCGAAGGACTATGAGAGGCGCGCGCTCTTAGTGCGCTGAATTCGCTATTTCGTCTTCTCTTGATCCTTATGCCACTTGATCGCATAGAACATGCCTATGCCCAGCACGATGATCTTCAGTGGAAAGAAGACCAAGGGGAACCAATCTACCCAGTCGCTTGTCATGACCAATTACCTTCACAAATTGAATGGATGAAACAACACATACAATGTTGCCATCATTCTGCCCAGGTGCGTTTTGTCGCAGGTTTATCGCGCCTGTGGGGAGATAGTGTGTTCTTCCGAGTTGACATCAAGATCCACAATCATCCATACAATACGTGCATTTTCATGGATTGCATGGACGAGGGCGATTGAACCGATGACAGCGACTTATTGGAAGCCTCGGCTCGGATCGCGCGAAGGGCCGATTTACCTTTCCATCGCCGACGCGTTGTCCGAGGACATCGCTGCCGGACGTTTGGCGGAAGGGGTAAGGCTGCCAACGCAACGTCGATTGGCCGAAGATCTTGGCATCGACTTTACTACCGTGAGCCGAGCATATTCAGAGGCTCGTAGCCGGGGACTGATCGAAGGCAAAGTAGGGCAGGGAACGTACGTGAAGTTCCGGCGCGGCGAGCGGGCGCCCTCGGGACCATCGGGTGTCGTCGACATGAGCATGAACCTGCCTCCTCGTTTTTCCGATCCCCTGCTGGAACGCAGGATGTGGGATGGCATGAGCGGAATCCAAGGGCAGGGGATGGATCTTCTGCTTCGATATCAGGAACCTGGCGGCACCATCGACGATCGGGCAGTAGCTAACGCGTGGCTGTCTAGACGGCTTCCGGAAGCATCCGTCGCCCGCGTCCTGATCGCTGCGGGTGCTCAGGGAGCGCTGCACGCAATCCTCAGCGTCCTGGCCGAACCCGGCGATACCATCTGCGCGGAAGAACTCACCTACCCCGGCCTTCGCTCGATCGCGTCCCACTTGCGCCTAAGGCTGGCTCCAGTCGCTATGGACGCTAAGGGGCTCGTTCCAGAAGACTTCGAGCGTGTATGCCGCAAGGCAAAACCGAAGGCCCTTTACTGCATGCCGACGCTCCACAACCCGACGACGCGAACAATGCCCCTGCAACGGAGGCTGGCCCTTATTGAAGTGGCGCGGAAGTTCGGCGTTCCGATCGTCGAGGATGACGCCTACGGCGCGCTCGCGCCCTCATCGTGTTCGCCGTTGGCGGCATTGGCACCGGAGGTCGTATATCACGTCGCGAGCCTCTCGAAGTGTCTGTCCCCCGCTCTCAGAGTGGCATATGTTGCCGTCCCGGAAGGCCGGGCTCAGAGGATCACGCACGCTATTCGCGCTTCCGCCTCCATTGTGTCTCCCTTGACCAGTGCCTTGGCATCTCATTGGATCGAGACCGGAGTTGCAGACGCCGTGCGGGAAGCGATTTGCCAGGAGAACGTCAAGCGCCATGCAGCGGTAGTGGAGACGTTTCCCTTCGAATTCGAGTTGGCGCCGGGCGGCTTCCACCTATGGCTCAAGGTTCCGGAGCCGTGGACCCGCGGCGAGCTTGTTTCTAGACTGCGCTCTGTCGGGATCGGAATCGTTACCAGCGATGCATTTGCCGTTACGGCAGCACCGGAAGCCGTCCGGCTGGCGCTTGGCGCACCACCCAGCATCGAAGAACTCAAACGTGGACTGATGGTGCTCACCGATCTTCTGTCCCAACCGCCCGCCATGTCGACAATGGTCATCTAAGGTCGATTGGCCCGGCGCTTGCCACAGGCATCCGCTTTGTCGGAGAACGGGCGAACAATAAAACCGAGCGCGAAGACGGCCAATGCGGGAAAGAGCGGACGCCAGCGGATCTTCGGGGATGCGCGCCATGAAGGCTGCCATCAGGCCATAGATGCTCCAGTCATACCACTCCAGCGCAACGGTCCCCGCCCGTGCCGAAACATCGCGCAACTTCGGAATTGGTCTGCTTTTCCGTCATGCCCAATCCTCGCGATCAACTGCGTATTCGAGCGGCCGAAATTTTGCGAATCTCACCAAGGCCCGATGGGGCCGAAGCTGCGACGAGACGTGCGGTCCGCAAGGGCCGCGCGCTTTGGCGAAGAGCAAAAGAGATGGTCAGTCGCCGAAGACGGACTTGAGGACCGCGTTTGCGCTATCGGCCACCTGATCGCCGTCCGTGAACAGGGCGCGCCAGGAGGAAACCCCTTTTGCGACATCGGGGCCACTGACAGCGCTGGAGAAAGCCTCGGCGCCGATGATCTCGCGGTAACCGCTGTCCTTTAGAATTTGCAGCATCGGGCTGAAATCGATCGCACCGCGATCGAGAAGGCCACGGTCGTTCTGGTCCATTTCGAAATAGACGAGATAGGGGAGCGCGCGCTTGAGCGCGGCAAGCATGTCCGTTTCCTCGATGTTCATGTGGAACGTGTCGAGATGCAGGAACAGATTGTCGGAACCGCTCAGCTTGACGAAGGCGATGGCGTCATCGACCGTGTTGAACATGTTGGTTTCATAACGGTTGAGGATTTCCATCGCCAGACGGATGCCCATCGGCTTGGCTTCCTCGGCCAGAACCGCCAAGGCCTCGGCCGCCACCTTGCGGTGTTCGTCGGTTGCTGCGGCCTCAGCCTTTCCAAAAAGCCCGTAAATGATGCCGCCCATATGGTATGCGCCCATGTCCCTGGCGAGCTTCAACGAAGCACGATGCCGCTCAAGCCCGCGCTTGCGGGTGTCGGGATCAAGACTGGAAATATCGGCATCTGGAAGCTGTGTCGCGGTTACGACCGGGGCAATGCCATGGCCACCGAAAATTCGGGCAATATCGGTGGGATGGATGGTGGCATGGTCACGCATTGGGATGACGACATGGTTGAAGCCCTTGGCCTCTGCCTTGGGGGCGACTACTGCGGCCGCTTCAGGTGTCCAGACCTTGATCCAGGCATAGGAGTGAATGCTCTTTTTCATGACAATTCCTTTCGCATCGGGCACCGGCCAACGCTGTATCCGATTGATCAATCGAGCTGTGGTTACAGCTCAGCGTCGAGCGCGTTCATCTGTTCGATGAGCGTGTTTCGCCAAAGCGGACTGTTCGCCAGGGCCGCCGGGAAGAGCCCCGGCAACGCGATAAACGGTTGAAGGCGATCGGATACGTTCGCACTCGCGCACGACGCACGTGCTGCTCGCAGAAGTTCGGCGGAACGGGGATCGTCAAGGCGATCCTGTCGAAGCACAAATGCCAACCATAAGGCGGTGACGTATGCAAAGCCACCGATATCGCCGCCAGCTTGCAGCGCGTCAACCGCCGGCGAGAATATCCGTTGTGGGAGTTTTTGCGTGCCGTCCATGGCGATCTGCGCGGTCCGGTGTGCAATCGTGGGATTGGCGAAACGGCTCAGGAGATCATCGATATAGACTGCGATCCCAATCCCTGGCACGGGGTCAAGCGTCTTTGCGGCGATTTGCATATGCTGGCGGACACGTTCCCTGTGTTTGGCGACAGCCATGACATCACGAACATAGTCAAGACCGTGAAGCTGCCCGAGATAGGCGATCAGGGAATGCGAGCCGTTGAGAAGCCGAAGCTTCATCTTCTCGTAGGGGGCGACATCGTCGACGAAAAGCGCGCCGGCTTTTTCCCAGGCAGGGCGACCCGATACAAAGTTGTCTTCGATGACCCACTGGATGAAACTTTCGGTTTCCAGAGCCAGCGTGTCGTCGACACCGAGCAGGCCGGCTGCCCGATCGCGGGTATCCTGTGCCGCGGCTGGGACGATACGGTCGACCATCGTATTTGGAAATGTCGCTCGGCTTTCGATCCATTCCGAAAGACTCGGATCTCGTTCCCGAGCCATATCCAGCACGAGCTTTTTGACGACATCCCCGTTAGAGGGAAGGTTGTCGCAGCACAGGATCGTGTAGGGGCTATCACCGGCCAAGCGACGACGTGCAAGCCCTTCAACGAGGAAGCCGATCGCGCCGGTTGGATTGTGAGGGTTTTGCAGATCGTGTGCCACTGCAGGATGGTTCCGATCCAGACCGCCGCTTGCCGGATCCAGGCCATAAGCCTTTTCCGTGACCGTCAGGCTGACGATGCGGATCTCGGGATCGGCAAGTTGACGCAGGACAGCTTCTGCTTCGACCGAGGCCGCGAGGGCGCCGACGATCGAGCCAACGACGCGTATATGGTCACCCTGTGCGTCGCGGGTCGTGACCGAATAGAGCATATCCTGGGATCTGAGATCGTCAACGATATCGCGGGACCGCAGACTGACGCCGATGATACCCCAATTTCCCCCTTCACTTGCCATGGCGTCTTCGGTGTAGATCGCCTGATGTGCACGGTGAAACGCGCCGACGCCAATATGCAGGATTCCCGCTTTGAAATTCGCAGGCTGTATTGTCGGCGCTTGAACACCTGCCGGAAGTTCTGCGCTCTTTGACAGTTTCTGCATGTCTAGTTCATCCCATGCGAGGAATGCGAAAGCGCACGCTCGATCCCGCGCAATTCCGCAAGGCCTTTCAGGCGTCCGATCGCCGGGTAACCGGGCTGCGCACCGCGCGTCAGGTCATCGAGGATTTCCTGGCCGTGGTCGGGACGCATAGGGATCTGATTATCGGCACGGCCTTCGGCCTTGCGACGTTTTTCTTCCTCAAGCACCGCGGCGACGACGGCGACCATATCGGTATCACCTTCCAGATGCTCGTCTTCATAGAACGAGCAGGGAGTGCCGGCATCTTCCCGCTTTACGTTGCGCAGATGCAGGAAATGGAGGCGCGGGGCGAGTTTGCGGATCATCGCCGGCAAGTCGTTGGCGGAACGCGCACCGAGCGAGCCGGTGCAGAAGGTGACGCCGTTGGCCTTCATATCAACTGCGGCGAGGACCTTTTCATAGTCTTCGAGCTTGGAAAGGATCCGTGGAAGGCCGAGCAGCGGCCACGGAGGATCGTCGCCGTGTGCACAAAGCCGCATCCCAAGCTCTTCGGCAACAGGAGCAACTTCCGAAAGGAAATCGATCAGCCGGTTCTGCAACGCGGCCGCATCAATGCCGGCATACCGGCGCAAATGGGCGCGCAATTCGTCGAGCGAATACACTTCCGTGGACCCAGGCAAGCCTGCACCGACATTGTTGGATATGGAGCGGATGTCGGCTGGCGACATTGTCTTGAAACGTTCGGACGCTTCAGCAACAAGATCGGCCTGGTAATCGGCTTCGGCGTCCGGCCGCTGCAGGATATGGAGATCGAAGGCGATGAAATCGATGAGATCGAAACGCATCGTTTTCGCGCCGTTCGCCGTTGTCCAGCGTAGATCGGTGCGCGTCCAGTCGAGAACCGGCATGAAATTGTAGCATATCGTTTCGATGCCGGCGGCTTTCAGCCGCCGCAGGTTTTCCTGCCAGGCGGCGAGATGAGCCTTGTAGTCTCCCGTTCCTGTCTTGATGTCTTCCGAGATCGGAATGCTCTCGACAATATCCCATGACAGTCCGCCGGCAAGAATCTGCTGCTTGCGCTTCTCGATTTCCTCGGTGGCCCAGACCGAGCCGGTAGGAAGGTGATGGAGTGAGCTGACAATACCATGAGCGCCGGCCTGCGCAGCATCCTCGACACGAACCTTGTCGACAGGTCCGAACCATCGCCACGTATGTCTCATCTATAAAATCTCCGCGTCTGAAATATCTGGTCGTATTGCCAATGACTCAACCGTCCCAGCCGAGATGGCTGAGGAAGTCGCGTGTGCGCTCGGCTTGCGGATTGTCGAAAATCTGCGCAGGCGGCCCCTGTTCGACGATACTGCCGCGGTCGAAGACGACCACCCAGTCGGCAACCCGGCGAGCGAAAGTCATCTCATGCGTGACGACGATCATCGTCATGCCTTCTTCGGCGAGCCGCTTCATCACGTTCAAGACCTCGCCGATGGTCTCTGGGTCGAGGGCTGAAGTGGGTTCGTCAAACAGCATGACCTCCGGCTCCATCGCGAGAGCCCTGGCGATAGCCACACGCTGCTGCTGGCCACCCGAGAGGTTTGCCGGGTATTTGTCGGCCTTGTCCGAGAGCCCGACCTTTTCGAGCAACGCAACTGCGCGCTTGCGCGCGACCTCTTCCGAGACCTTCAAGACGGTAAGCGGGCCGACGGTGATGTTCTCCAGTACGGTCTTGTGAGGGAATAGCTCGAAGTTCTGGAAGACCATGCCCATCTGCTGGCGGACCTTACGAATGTCCGCCTTGTTGGACGGGAGAGGCTTGCCGTCGATAAGGATTTCGCCGCCCTGGATCGCTTCGAGCGCATTGGTCGTGCGCAGAAGCGTCGATTTGCCGGAACCCGATGGTCCGATCAGGCAGACGACTTCACCCTTGTTGACGCGCGCCGAAACCGATCCGATTGCGACGAATTCGCCGTAGAGCTTCCGGATTTCGCGATATTCAACGACCGGGGTCTGATTGGCATTCTTGCGGTTCTGGAGTTCTGCGGCCATGGCAGTCATTCCTTCACTCCCCATTTCTTGTAGATGCGGTCGACCAGCTTGGCTTGCGGATACCCCAGCAGCCAGTAGATCACCGCCATTGCGGTCAGCATTTCCAGAACCCGGAAGGTTTGTGCGCGAACTTCCAGGGCAGTGTGGGCAAGATCACCGACGGCGATGACCGAAACCAGCGACGTATCCTTGAACAGCGATACCCATGTGCTGGCGAGAACCGGCAATACGCGCCGCGCGGCCTGAGGCAACACGATCTTTATCATCGCTTCCGTCTGGCTCATGCCGAGCGCGAGAGCGGCCTCGGTCTGTCCCTTTCGGATCGAGTTGATGCCGGCGCGGAAGGTTTCCGAGTTATAGGCGGACACGTTCAGCGATAGCGCCAGCAGACCTGTTGCAAAGGGCGATAGCGACACGTCGGTGAACACCGGCAAGACATAGAAGGTCCAGTAGACGAGCAGGATCAGCGGGACATTGCGAAAGAATTCCACGAAGCAGGCACTCAGGCTGCTGACGAGTCGATTGCTCGACAGGCGCATCAGAGCCAGAACGACACCGCCGGGGATGGCGATCAGCATGGTGCAGAACGTCAGGGCGAGCGTAATGCCAACGCCTTGAGCAAGAGCACCCGAATATTGCCAGACGACACTCCAGTCGAGGTTCATGAGCGTCCCCTATAGCCGATGTTTTTGTAGAAAAGGTCGATGAGACGCGTGGCCGGAAACAGGATCAGGAAGTAGACCACCATCGCGACGGTGAATGCCTCCATCGGCCGGAAACTCTGGCCAGAAACGGTTTCCGTACGCTTCATCAGTTCCGGTACCGCGATCACTGCGGCGATGGCCGTATCCTTGATGGTGATCGAAATGATCGAGCCGATCGACGGCAGCATGCGGATCAGGGCCTGCGGCAAGATGATCTTGCGCATCACCTGAGCTTCCGACATGCCAAGGACCAGGCCGGCCTGAGTCTGGCCTGCGCGGACGGAGCCAATGCCAGCACGCACGATTTCGGCAACGAACGCTGAAATGTGGAATGTCAGGGCAACCAGCGCGGCCCAAAATGGCGGAAGGTTGATGTTGGTCAGAAGCGGCAGTGCGAAGTAGATCCAGACCAATACCACGAGAACCGGAATGGCTCGCATGGAGTCGATATAGAAGACGAGGGGCATCGATAGCCATTTCGGGCCATACATTCGCCCAAGCGCGACAGCCACTCCGCAGATCAGGCTCAGTATCACTGTCAATGCACTTAGAAGCAGTGTGAGCCCGAGCCCGCCAGCGAGATATTGCCAGCTGTCCAGGACAGCCGAGAAATCAAAATCCATGACGCAGTTCTCCGACCCGCGCCCCGACGGGGCGCGGAAGATGAGAGAGAGGGTGGTAAGGTGCCCGAGAGTGTCGACCGCGGGCGAGTTGCGATTACTTCATCGTCTCCACAGTGCGCGCTTCATCAGCCGTCAATTTCGGCTGCATGTCCTTTTCGACGGCGCGCAGCCACTCGAGGAAGACGTCCTGGCCCTTGTCGATTGCCAGGCCGACAGGCGCTGCCTTCTCGTTGGAGTCCTGGCAGTTGTTCTCCTTGGGGAGAGCAGTCAGGCCGGGAACCTTCTTGTTTAGAAGAACCCACTGGACGCGATTGATTGCGGCTGCATCGGCGCGCTTGGCCATGATCTCTTCGATCGGCGCCGGCGCGCTGGACGAGGTGACGCCACGCAGCTTCGCGTTCGGGAAGCGTTCCTTGACCCAGTTCTCTTCAGCTCCACCGATAAAGTAGGCAACGGTGAAGTCGGGCGCGTTGACCGCGTCGACCGATGCGGCTTCGGAGAATTTCTTGTTGTCCTTGCGGCCGAATATGCAGACGCTCGTTTTCGAATAAAGCACGAAGTCGACCACTTTCAGGCGTTCGGGTGTTTCAGCGAGCGGGGTGATGCTGAGATCGACCTGATTGGAGGCAAGGACCGGTACTTTCGTTTCGTGGCTTACCGGCACCGGCTGAAGCTTCACGCCGAGTTGGGTGGCATACTCCTGAGCGAGCAGCCAGGCCGGGCCTTCCCATGGCTCTCCAGAGCCAGTCGTGTTCTCGACAAGCCAAGGCGTATTGGCGAGAACGCCTACACGCAGAACGCCCGCTTTCTTGATCGCGTCGATGCGCGGGCTGGCACCTGCCGCCGGTACGTCTGCCGCTTTCGCGATGCCTCCCGATACGACAATCGATGCCGCAAGCGTCAATGCAGAAAGAACTTTCAAACCCAACATGTTTTCCTCCCGAGTTAAGTTTATGACGTGGATATTGGTGTGGTCGACGTTCCCATATTTCCCTCGAACAACTCGGGCCTGTTTTCCGCGAGCTTTTCGATTGTCAAAAATACTGATTGCAGATGCTCGCGCATGGCGGCTTCGGCACCCGTCGTATCTGCTTCAATAACGCGAGAAACGATCATCTCGTGTTGATCAAAAATGCGATTTAGCCAATCACCGCTCTCAAGTGACAGATAGCGCACACGGTCGAGCTGTGCTTTCACACCCTGGATGAGCTCCCAAATTGCCGGATAGCCGCCGAGCCCGATAAGGTAGGTATGCATCCGATCATCGGCATCGAAGAACTTTTCGAGGTCGTTATCGCGAATGGCGCGCTTCTGCAGCGTCAGGAAATCCTGAAGGTCATCGGCGGCTTGAATGCTCATGTTGCCCGCCGCGAGAACAATCGTCCGGCATTCCAACGTTTCGCGTACAAACTGGCTGTCATAGACAGCGCGCAATTGGATCGGAGCAACGAAAGTGCCAACCTGCGGCACGATGCGGAGCAGTCCCTCGTCGGCAAGGCGCCGGAAAACCTCCCGGACAGGAGTACGACTGACGCCGAGTTGCTCAGAGAACTGCACTTCAGAAATTGCGGTGCCAGGCATGAGTTGAGCGGCCATGATGCGCTGGCGCAATGCGGCGTAAATCTCGCGCGCAACAGGTCCAGAGCGGGGCATCGTCACTTCGTTCATCGCATGTTTCTCCTCTTGCATACTAGTAATCAAGTGGCCGATCTTTGTCAATATTCCTGTTTTGAACGCTTGAGCGATCCTTTATTGAAATAAATGACGTAATATATACATATGCTTAAGCGATTGGATGCGAAACTTCTGATCATCCGGCGGGATCGGCCGACGTAAAAATCGAAGGAATAAGTAATAGAGAAACGCAGCTTGCACATCAGTTCTGAAAGCTGTTGGCGTCAGTGCGTATCGGGGCGCTCAAGCGCTACCGAGCTTCTCCAAAGCGCAAGCATGCTTCAGACGGGCGATTGGTTGACATCTTGCCCGGCTAGGGTGCTGGTGAGCGCGAAACCCAGGCAATCCTGCAGGCTCCTGACCATCGGCCGCGCGCCGTGATCCATCTTGTCGATCATGCGCGCAGACATCTGACGCAATTGGAGAAGCAATTTGCCTAGCAGTTCTCGGTGACGACGACGGCAAACGGCACGATGGTCTGGAAAGGCTGATGCGGTGTTGGCGATGTGATCAACTTGATCATTGCCTGCACGGTACGCCGTGCGATCTCATCGACCGGGTGGGCAAGAATGACGTCGATTTCACCCGACGACAGCCGACTGCGCGTGCGGCCGGTCATTTCGCAACCAATCACCATCACATCCTTTCGGCCGCGCCTCAGCAATTCCATACAGACACCATCGAGGCCGCCGCCGGCAACGAATAGAGCGGCGAGATCGGCATGCTCATCGAGAAGGCTGCGGGTGATGGCCTCGGCGGCACTGTCGTCCTCATGGGTGACGCGCGATTCGAGCAGGGTGAAATCCGCTTGCTGAGATCGCAGAAAACCACGAAAACTCGCATCATGAACCTGCTGGCAGGTGTACCGCTCCGAACCGGTCAGCACCGCGACCTTGCCGCTCCGGATGACGCGATGACAGAACCAGCCAGCCGTGCGGCCCAGCTGCCAGTCGTTGGAGCCGACAAAACCGATCCTGGCCGGCGAAGAAATGTCCGAAATCATGGTGATGACAGGGACGCCGCGACGCTCCAGTTCGCCCACAGCGGTGCTGACGGCCGGGTGATCCACGCAAACGCAGGCGATCACATCGCATTGCTCGCCCAGTTCCAACAGCGCCCTTGCAGCATTTTCCGGATCAGTATCGTTCAGATGCCGCACCACGGCCTGCCCGCGCAGGTTCACGGCCTTGCGTGCCGATCCCGACAATTCCTCCGCCAGATCGCGATAAAGCTGCCGGTCCGCGCTGTTCAGGAGAAAGCCGAACCGGCGTTCCGGGGCGTCCAGCACAAGCCTGCTGCGAATGCTTTCCACTGCGTAAAAACCGATCTGCTCGGCAACCGCCAGAACATGCTCGATCGTTGTCGGCTTCACCTGGCCGCGGCCGCTGAGAATACGATCGATCGTGGAGACACTTACCTGCGCTTCGCGAGCGAGATCATCAATGGTTTTGTGGCGCGGCACGTTGATTACCTTCATCAAATGGACCGCGCCTCCTTAAAGAGGATTGGTCCGCGCCGTCAAACGCAGTTTGCCTGACAGTGTGTTCGATGATCTCGGCAATCGCTCTAGACAGCCCACGCCATCAGAAAGACGGCATAGAATGAGGGAAATACCTTCATCTTGAGGGAATTTGCATGTGTCAAATTCTGGTGACTTGCCAGCCGCCATGCGCCCAATTAGCGCAGTGCAGACATGTTTTGAGAGACTTCTTTGACCACACATATCCGCTCCTTCAATTAACCCAGTTTCCTGTCGGACACGGCCTCATTTCGCCACGCGCGTCGCCCTCCCAGCGGCGCGCGATTGCCTTTGCGTGCCTCCGCGTCCGAGCTAATCTTGAAAGGAATGATACATGAAGCGTAGAGACCTGCTTCGCTCTTTCGGAGCGGCAGTCACCACCTCGGCTCTGGTTTCACCGTCGGCCGCCGTAGAAATGAAGGGTTTCCCGACCCAGACCTCGATGTCGCCGGATCACCTGCCAAAGCCCGCCATGAAAGGCGGTTCGTTCCGCGTGTTCCGCGAGGAAAATGACCGCAAGACACTGGCCGCCGTCTTCGACCGCATGATCCCGAGTGACAAGTTCGGCCCCTCCGCCAGCGAAGCGGGCTGTCTTGAGTTCCTGGACGACCAGCTTGCCGGACATTACGGCGAGGGTCGCGCCCTTTATCTCGAAGGGCCGGTTCGTCCGGAAACCGAAGAGGCGATCATGGGTTCGCCGCAGTTTACCCAGACGCCGCGCCAGCGTTACGAGGCTGGCCTGAAGGCGCTCGAAGCCTATGCGCAGGCAACCGACGGCGTTGCATTCCATGCCCTGTCGCCCGACCGCATAGACGAGATCCTTGCCGGGCTTGAAGAAGGCAAGATCGAACTGCCGAACGGCGTTCAGGGCAAGTGGTTCTTCGAGCTCATGCTGCAGAACGCCCGCGAGGGATATCTGGCCGACCCGATCTACGGCGGCAACCGCGACATGGTTGGCTGGAAGATGATCGGCTTCCCGGGCGCTCGTTACGACTACCGTCCGTATATCGAGAAGCGCGGTGAGAACCTGAACCTCGTTCCGGTCAGCCTGATCCCCAACGACTGATATCCCCTTCAGGAGAAAAATTATGACGATTGAACGTCCCAAGGCGGATGTGGTCATCTGTGGGCTGGGCTGGTCCGGCTCGGTCATGGCCGAGGAACTGACCCGCGCCGGCCTCAATGTGGTTGCGATCGAACGCGGCGCATGGCGCGACACCTCCACCGACTTTCCGCCTGCCGTCGACCCGGACGAGCTGCGCTGGCACACCCGCCGCGAGCTGCTGCAACCTATGAGCGTCGAAACCACCACGTTCCGCAATCGCATGGACCAGACGGCCGCACCCGTGCGCAACTGGTCGGCCTATCAGTTCGGCTGGAATGTCGGCGGCGCCGGCACCCACTGGGCCGGCATGTCCTGGCGTTTTACCCCCTGGGATTTCGAGATCGCTACCCAGACCCGCGAGCGCTATGGCGCCGCCAAGGGAGAGGGCCTGCAATTGCAGGACTGGGGCGTAACCTACAAGGACATGGAGCCCTATTACGACCGGTTCGAGCGCATCGCCGGCACCTCAGGCATTGCCGGCAACATCAACGGTGAAATCAAGCCGGGCGGCAACCCGTTCGAAGGCCCGCGTTCGCGCGAATACCCGACCCCGCCGCTGAAGGACACGTTCTGGATGCGCGAGTTCCGCGAAGCATCCGACCGAATGGGCTACAATCCCTTCACCATTCCGGCCGGCAATATCAGCCAGGCATTCGTGAACCCGCTCGGCGTGACCATGGGGCCCTGCACCTATTGCGGCTTCTGCGACTTCCACGGTTGCGGCAACTTTTCCAAATCCTCGCCGCAGGCCTGTATCCTGCCGGCGCTGATGCGTCGGCCGAACTTCACCCTTCTGACCGAGACCGAGGTTCTGCATGCCGTCAAGCATGACGACGGCAAGACCGCAAAGGGCGTGAAGTTCATCACCAAGGAAGGTGCCGAAGGGTTCCAGCCGGCCGATATCGTCGTCATCACCGCTTATCAGATGGACAATGTCCGCCTGATGCTGCTTTCGGGCATCGGCGAGCAATATGATCCGATCACCGGCAAGGGTACCGTCGGTCGCAACTACACCTATCAGACCTGCGGCACGGTCAACGGTTTCTTCCCGGATAAATACACCAACCCGTTCATCGGTGGCGGCGCGCTGGCCGTGCAGATCGACGATTTCAACGGCGACAACTTCGACCATTCCGGCCTCGATTTTATCGGCGGCGCCGGCATCATGGGCTATTCCACCAACGGTCGCCCGATCCAGAACATGAACAACCTGCGCCCCGGTTCCAAGCGTTGGGGCTCGGCCTGGAAGGAAGCCTATGCGCGCGACTACAATCAGGGCGCGGGCATCTTTATCCAGGGCACGTCCATGCCGGTTCGCGATGCCTATCTGGATCTCGATCCGGACTACCGCGACCGTCACGGCCAGCCGCTGTTGCGCCTGACCTTCGACTGGAACCAGAACGACAAGAACATGCTGAAATACACGGTCGATCGCTCCGTGGAGATCATGCGTGAAGCGGGCGGTCAGGACATCATCGTCGACAACCAGGCCGAACACAGCTGGAACCCCTACATGCAGCACTCCTCGCACACGATCGGCGGGGCTGTGATGGGCGCGGATCCGACCACCTCGGCGCTCAATCCCTTCCTGCAGAGCTGGGACGTTCACAACGTCTTCGTGGTCGGCGCCTCCGCCTTCCCGATGAACGGCGGCTACAACCCGACGGTGACGGTCGGGGCGCTCGCCGTGCGCGCAGCACAGGCCATTCATCAGACCTATGTGAACAACCCCGGCCCGCTGGTGAAGGGATAAGATCATGGCAAACTGGAAAAAGATCGGTGGCGGCATTGCCGTCATCGCCGTGGTTGCAGCAGCCGGCGCCGGCTGGTGGGCGTGGAACAGCCTCAACACCATGGCTTCGGCGGTTGCCGACGACACCACGCCTCTCGCCGAGTTCAAGAGCACCGATGCAGAGGCGATCAAGCGCGGCGAATATGTGATGCGGCTGGGCGACTGCGCGGCCTGCCACACCCGCGAAAGCGGCAGCTTTGCCGGCGGCTACGAGATCAAGACGCCATTCGGCACGCTGATAAGCTCCAACATCACGCCCGATGCCCAAACCGGCATCGGCAACATGACCGAGCGCGACTTCTTCAACGCCGTTCGCCAGGGCATGGGCCAGCACGGCATGCTGTACCCGGCCATGCCGTTCACCGCCTATCGCAAATATACCGATCAGGACATGCACGACCTGTGGGCCTATATGTCGACGGTTGCGCCGGTGAAGAACGACATCGACGAAAATGCCGGCATGAACTTCCCCTTCAACATCCGTCTCGCGATGGCCGGATGGGACATGCTGTTCTTCGACAATACCGGCTTCACCGCCGATGGCGGCAAGGACGAAGCCTGGAACCGCGGCAAATATATCGTCGACGGCGGCGGTCACTGCGCCGCCTGCCATACGCCACGCAACGCTCTGGGCGCCGAAATGAGCTCGGCCTATCTGCAGGGCGGCAATATCGGTGAATGGTTCGCGCCCGATCTCACCCCCAACCCGCATGTCGGCCTGGGCTCGTCCTCGGCGCAGGATATCGCCAACTATTTGAAAACCGGCTCCGACGGGACGGCTGTCGCCGCAGGTCCGATGGCGGAGGCCGTCGAACATTCGACGCAGTACTTCACCGATGCCGACGCGCTGGCAATCGGCACATACCTCAAGTCTCTTCCGGCCTCGCCGGCAAAGGCTGCGGTGGCCATGCCGACCGGAACGCCAGCAATGGTGAAAGCGGCCCTGGCCTATGAAGTCAATTGCTCGGCGTGCCACGGTCTTGAGGGTGAGGGCATCGAGGGCATGGTCCCGGCCTTCAAGTCGAACCACGGACTTCTGGCGGATGATGCCACGAGCCTCATCCATGCCATGTTGCGCGGTGCCCGTGCAGCGCATACGCATGATCGCCAGACGGCTGCGGGCATGCCGGCGTTCGACTGGAAGATGGATGATCGACAGGTTGCCGATGTTCTAAACTATGTCCGCAATTCCTGGGGCAATGCTGCTGCACCCGTTGAACAGGGGGAAGTGGCTCGTCTTCGCGAATTCTTGGGCGCCAATGAGAAGATGCAGACACCACACTGATCTGCCGATGAGATCTCTCGATGTGCCGATAACGGTCATGATGGGGATAGGAAATCGTGTGAGGTAGAAAACAATAGAGCGGCGTGAGCCGCTCTATTGCGTTGTGGCCGGCAGTTGTCTTTGCTGCTGCGAGTAATAGGTTGCATCTGGAGGATATTCGATTGGACCGTTTTGATTGTGACCGCATGTTCATCACGGTGCTGGATGTGGGAAGTTTTGCGGGTGCTGCCCGTCGACTTGGAACAAGTACCAGTCAGGCCTCCAAACTCGTGTCCAAGCTGGAAGCGGACCTTGGGGTTCAGTTGATCAACCGGTCGAGCAGGGCTCTGTCGCCCACCGAGGTCGGGCGAGCCTATTACGATCGGATGAAGGGCCTCATGGAGGAAATCGCTCTGGTCGATGCCTCGGTGCGCAATGCCTCCGGTTTGCCAACGGGAAAAATCCGCCTGACCGCGCCGATGTCCTTCGGCACGATCTGCCTCGCCCCACTCCTCTATGATTTTGCTGCCGATTATCCCGAGATCCAGCTGGATGTCAGTTTTTCCGATCGGGTCGTGAACCTGATCGACGAAGGGTTCGACATGGCCGTCAGGATCGGCACGCCGTCGGACTCCACCCTGATTGCCCGAAAGATCTGCGATGCGCGTTTCGTGATCGTGGCCGCTCCGGCCTATCTCGAGCGTCATGGAACGCCTTCAAGTCTGAAGGCTCTGAGCGAGCACGAATGCATCATCGACATGAATTTTCGTGATCCGAACGCCTGGCGCTTCAAGAAGCACGATATCAACGAAGCCGCTATCGCCAATGTATCCGGGCGCCTGAGCTTTTCCGATGGCGAAGCCTGTCTCGGGGCGGCAGTTGCCGGGCTGGGCATTGCCCGCGTCCCCAGCTTTATCGCCGGTCCTTTCATTCGCGAAGGCTCGGTCGTTCCTATCCTTGCCGATGTCGAAATGACGCCCCTTGGCGTCCATGCGCTCTATCCGCCGTCAAGGCATCTGGCACCCAAGATCAGAGTGTTGCTCGATCACCTTGCTGCCCGCTTGCGCGGGAAACCGGAATGGGACCGCGGTTGGTGATCGTTTCCTAAATGGAAACATAGCGCGGCTAAATGATGGGATGGTGATCAAAATGGAACCGAAATAAGCTCCTTTTATTCCAACAAGGCAACAAGGAGTGTCTTTCATGTCCATCGCAATCATCGGTACCGGCAACATGGCCAAGGGACTTGCCGGGCTTTTTTCACAGGCCGGCATAGCCGTTACGCTCGGTGCACGCACCGTGGAGAAGGGAACGGAGGCCGTCGCGGCGCTCGGCAATGGCGTTGACGCTTCCGATATCGCCCATGCCGTCGCCAAGAAGGACGTCGTCATTCTTGCCGTGCCTTACGATGCAGCCGCCGATGCGCTCAAGGCCGCCGGCGACCTGTCCGGCAAGATCCTTATCGACATCACCAACCCGTTGACCGCGGATTACATGGGCTTGACCATTGGCCATGGCACCAGCGCGGCCGCGCAGATCGCAGACATCGCGACCGGCGCCCGCGTGGTCAAGGCATTCAACACGCTGTTCGCCCAGGTTCTCCAGGGCGGCGGAAAGGTCGGCGGCGCCGCTGCCACCGTCTTCATCGCAGGCGATGACGCAGCCGCCAACGACACGGTGGCAGATCTCGTGGTGAAGATTGGCCTCAAGCCCGTCAAGACGGGCGCCCTGAAGCAGGCCCGCTACCTGGAGCCGGTCGCCGGCCTCAACATTTCGCTCGGCTACGGCCAGGGTTTCGGAACGGCGATCGCTCCGACATGGTCGGGCATTGCCTGAGCCGGACATTCAGCCACTTCGCAGTCTTCTTCTCACACGGGAGTTTAACATGAGACATGCCCTGAAGTCGGTTGTCGGCGCCATCGCGCTCGCAAGCGTCTCGACACTCGCTCTTGCCCAGGACCGGCCGGCCGACATTGTCAGCTCGATCAAGGACGGCGTGCAAGCGCTTCAATCAACGCCCGCCCAGGCGCGTCAGGCAGGCCGGTTCGCATATGACAAGCCGACGCCGGAAAACAGCGTCATGCTGTTCATCGACCACCAGGTCGGCCTGATGGCTTCGGTTCGCGATTTCAAGAACGCCTCCGCCTATAAGGGCAACGTGGTAGCACTGGCCCAGATGGCCAAGGCGCTGAAGATCCCGGTGCTGCTGACAACGTCGAACGCCCAGTGGCAGAACGGCGATATGCTTCCTGAACTGAAAGAGACCTTTCCGGATCAGCCGATCATCCGCCGGACCGGCATCATCAACGCCTACGAGGATCCGACCTTCCGCAAGGCGCTCCTCGACCTGCTGAAGAAGACCGGACGCACCCACATCATCATTTCGGGTGTCACGATCGGCACCTGCGTAGCCTTCCCGACGCTGTCGCTGATCAATGATGGGTATCAGGTCTTCCCGGTCATCGATGCCTCCGGTGCCTGGAGCGATTATGAAGCGGATGCGGCAATGTCGCGCATGAGTGGCGCCGGTGCCCAGCTCGAGACGGTCTATGCGCTCGGGGCCGAACTTCAGGCTGACTGGAAGCTCCCGTCCGGCAACGACATGCTTGCACCGTTCGTCAATGGCCTTCCTGAATATGGCTGGGTCGTCCAGAACTTCTGGAGCAATGCCAACACGCGCACCGTGCCCGACCCGTTCGGCATGGTGAAGTAATCGACACTTCGCGTGCTGACAGAAAACGGGCGCATCGACGAGATGCGCCCCCTTCGATCCAATCTTTTCGGAAATGATCTGCGATATGGAATTCGGCCTTTATACATTCGGCGACTTGCCCCTTGGCACGCGTGGTCCCGAGGCATCGCGCCAGCGCCTCTCGGAAATCGTCGCAGCCGCGAAACTCGCCGATGAAGCCGGCCTCGCGGTCTTCGGCATCGGCGAGCACCATCGTCCCGATTACGCCATCTCCTCACCGGAAGTGGTTCTCGGCGCGCTGGCCAATGCCACCCGATCGATAGCCCTGACGACGGCTGTCACCATTCTTTCGTCCAACGATCCCGTCAGACTTTTCGAGCAGTTCGCGACGACGGATCTTCTGTCGGACGGCAGGGCGGAAATCACCGTCGGACGCGGCGCATTTATCGAATCCTTCCCGCTGTTCGGCTACGATCTGAATGACTACGAGGCTCTCTATGACGAGAAACTCGACCTGTTTCTGAAGATCGCCCAAAGCGAGTGCATCACGTGGGATGGCCGGTTTCGCTCCGCCCTGCGCGAAGCCGTGATCGCCCCGCGTCCGCTGCCAAGCGCGCAGTCGAAGATCTGGATCGGCGCCGGCGGCACGCCGGCCAGCGCCGTACGTGCCGGTCGCGCCGGATTGCCGCTCAATCTTGCCAATATCGGCAGTCCGCCGCAGCGCTTCAAACCATTCATCGATCTCTACCGCCAATCCTGGCTGGAGGCGGGGCATGAGGCCGGCGCGGAAAAGGTTGCGATTTCGGCGCATTTCCATGTCCAGAAAGACTCGCAAGACGCGCGTAACGAATTTTATCCCTATTACGCCCGCTATATCGGCCACAACCTGCCCGCCGGCGACGATGGCTGGAAGGTTTCGCGTGACGATTACGAGCGCCTTCGGGCTCCTCACGGGCCGCTCTTCGTCGGCAGCCCGCAACAGATCATCGACAAGGTCCTCTACGAGCATGAGCTGTTCGGGCACGACCGCTTCATGGCACAGCTCGATATCGGCGGCCTGCCTTATCCCAAGGTCGCGGACGCCATCGAGCTGCTCGCCACCGAAGTCATGCCGGCGGTCAACAAGGCGTTGTCCCAGCCGAAACCGTAAGCGCGGACACGATCACTCCGTATTCGAGAAGTCGCCGCCATCCCGGATCAACTGCTTGAGGAGCGCGATATGGCGCGAACCGTCGGCCAGGCGATGATTGAGGATTATCGGTGAGGTCGCGTGTTTTTCCTTGATCGCGCGGTAGTGGACGTCGGAACGCATCTGACGGGCCGAAGACGGGATGATGCATATCCCGGCTTCGGTGGCCACGAGACCGAGAGCGGTCTGGATTTCACGCACCTCGTACACGCCGGCAGGGCGCACATCGTCTGCCTGCAAAATGTTCAGGATCTGATCGGCGTAGCTTGGGCGTGGTTCCTTCGGATAGACGATGATCATCTGACCGCTCAATTCCTTCAGGGAGACCGGAGCTGTCGATACCGCAAGCGGTGTTCCCTTGGGCACAGCCACCATCAGCCTTTCTTCGTAAAGCACCGTTTCAACGACATTCGGATCGCTGTGGCGCAAACGGGCAAAACCCACATCGATCCGCCCTTCCTTCAAGGCCGGTATCTGCTGGATGGAGAGCATCTCAAGCAGCTGTATATCCAGCTCCGGCGCCTGTTGGCGCAGCTTCCTGACAAGGGATGGCAGTCCGCTATAGAGAGTGGATGCGACAAAGCCGATGGAGAAGACGCTGTTCTGCTTCAGCCCGACCCGGCGCGTCGCAGTCCGCATCTGTTCCACTCGTCCGAGCACCTGTAGTGCCTGTTCGTAGAAAAGGCGTCCGGCATCCGTCAGCCTGACAGGACGACTGCTGCGGATGACGAGTGCGACCCCCAACTCCTCCTCGAGCAATTGTATCTGCCGGCTGAGCGGTGGCTGGGCGATGTTCAGCTCCTGCGCAGCGCGGGTGAAATTGCGCTCGCGTGCGACGGCGATGAAATAGCGAAGTTGGCGCAGATCCATGGATGGCTCCCTTAGGCGCGGTCATTCTGCGGCAAAGGGTATGTTGCCGTGAAAATCCGCCGCAGGGCCGATCATATCGTATGCATCATACTTTAAAAGTATCGTATTAGATTTAAACGGTGTTGGACGCGACTGTCTGTCAGGCGCAATCTTGCCGTCATGAACACCACACTCGCCTCTCTCGCCCCGACATTCTCGACCGCTCCCGTCATCGAGCGTATCGAGACGCTGCTTGTCGATCTGCCAACCATCCGCCCGCACAAACTCGCTGTCGCGACGATGAACGGCCAGACCCTGATGCTGGTGAGAATTCATTGCAGCGACGGTGTCTGGGGTATCGGCGAAGGCACGACGATCGGTGGTCTCGCCTATGGCGGCGAAAGCCCGGAAACGATGAAGGTCGCCATCGATACCTATTTTGCGCCGGTCCTGATCGGGCAGGATGCAACGCGCATCCAGATGCTGATGGCGCGTATCGGCAAGATGGTGAAGGAAAACCGCTTTGCCAAGAGCGCCGTCGAGACCGCGCTTCTCGACGCCCATGGCAAGCGACTTGGCCTTCCGGTCAGCGAGCTTCTCGGGGGGCGGCGGCGCGACCGCGTGCCGGTCGCATGGACGCTTGCCTCGGGCGACACGAAAAAGGATATCGCTGAGGCCGAGCATATGCTCGACCTGCGCCGTCACCGGATCTTCAAGCTCAAGATCGGCGCCAAGGCGATCGAGGAGGACATCGGTCATGTCGCTGCCATCAAGCGTGCGCTCGGTGACAGGGCGGCAGTGCGTGTCGACGTCAACATGGCCTGGAGCGAAGGGGAGGCCGCCTACGGAATGGCGGCGCTGGCCGATGCGGGCTGCGAACTGGTCGAGCAACCGGTTGCCTCGGCCGCGGCCCTGAAACGCCTGGCAAGACGCTTTCCCGTCGCGCTCATGGCGGATGAGTCCCTGACCGGACCGGAATCGGCCTTCGAGATCGCGCGGGTTTCCGGCGTCGATGTTTTCGCAATCAAGATCGAACAGAGTGGTGGCCTTTTCAACGCCCAGCGCGTCGCCGCCATCGCGGATGCGGCCGGGATCGGCGTTTATGGCGGCACGATGCTGGAAGGGGCTGTCGGCACGATTGCGTCGGCACACCTTTTCGCCACCCTCGCGCATTTGCAATGGGGCACGGAACTGTTCGGGCCGCTGCTTTTGACGGAGGACATCCTGCGAACACCGCTGGATTACAGCGATTTCGAATTGACCGTGCCTGTCGGGCCAGGCCTCGGTATCGAGCTTGATGACGATCGCATTGCGTTCTTCGCCCGAGATGGCCTCACCCGAAGAAAGTGAAGGAGACGATATGCTGTATCACGTTCGCATGGACGTCAAAATCCCACGCGATCTGCCGCCGGACGAAGCGGCGGAGATCGTCGCTCGCGAAAAAGCATATTCCCAGGAACTGCAGAGCTCCGGCAAGTGGCGCCATATCTGGCGCATCGCGGGCGAATACGCGAATTTCAGCATTTTCGACGTTCAGAACCATGCCGAACTGCATGCGCTTCTGACCGGACTGCCGCTGTTCAAGTTCATGGAGATCGAAATAACGCCGCTGTTGCGGCACCCGTCAGCGATCCGGGATGACGATAGCTGAAACGCATTGCCGCCGGGAACGACAGTCCGGGCAATTGCAAGGATCAAGAGGAGGATGAAAATGAGCGTGACGATTTTTGAGCGGCCTGAAATCCAGGCCTTTCTGCAAACCCTGAGTGGACTGGACAACGATTCCGGCAGTCCGCGCCTGAAACAGATCGTGCATCGCATCATGTCCGATCTTTTCAAGGCGATCGACGACCTCGACATCACGCCGGACGAATACTGGACCGGCATCGCCTGGCTGAACGAGATCGGCGCCGCCGGGCAGGCCGGCCTCATCTCACCGGGACTTGGCCTCGATCACTTCATCGATGAGCGTCTCGACGCGATAGACGCATCGCTCGGGATCGAGAACCCGACGCCCCGCACGATCGAAGGTCCGCTTTACGTTGCCGGCGCGCCTGAAACGGAAGGTTTTGCCCGTCTCGACGACGGTACGGATACCGATGGCCATACACTGATCATGCACGGCACGGTTTTTTCTTCGGATGGAAAGCCGCTTCCGCGTGCCAAGGTCGAGGTCTGGCATTGTGATACGCGCGGCTTCTATTCGCATTTCGACCCGACCGGAAAGCAGGCGCCTTACAACATGCGCCGCACGATCATCACCGATGATCGCGGCTGTTACAGGTTTCAGAGCATTCTGCCGAGTGGTTACGGCGTCCCGCCGGGAAGCCCGACAGAGAAGCTCTTGTCGGCACTTGGTCGGCACGGCCAGCGCCCCGCGCATATCCACTTCTTCATTAGCGCCGAAGATCATCGCAAACTGACGACGCAGATCAACATCGAGGGTGATCCGCTGATCAATGACGATTTTGCCTATGCGACCCGTGATGGCCTCATTCCTTCGGTGATCGAACGGACGGACGAGGCGAGTATCCATGCCAACAACCTGAATAGTCCGTTCGCGGAAATCGTTTTCGACATCCATCTGACGGCTCTCGTCGATGGCATCGACAATCAGGCCAACGAACAGCGCAAGCGCGCCGGCGGCTGACCGATAACGATGCCGGCAGCTCCCGATACGGAGGTGCCGGCATCCGTTCCGCCAACGGGCCGGCGGACAGATGACATGTGGCGCGACAAGGGGAGCGTGCGATGCCCTATCTGAAACTTGCCGACCACGATCTCCACTATCGCATCGATGGTGATGCGACGGAAAAGCCATGGTTGGTATTCTGCAATTCTCTCGGTACTGATCTGACCATGTGGGACGAGCAGGCAGAGGCGCTTGCTGACGATTATCGTATCCTGCGCTATGATCGTCGCGGACATGGTCGCTCCACAACTCCGCCGCCTCCCTACGCGCTTCACGAATTGGGAGCGGATGTTCTGGCGCTGCTAGATGCTCTGGGCATAGACCGCGTGCATTTCTGCGGCCTGTCGATTGGCGGGCTGGTCGGGCAGTGGCTGGGTATCAACGCGAGCCGCCGTCTGGACAAGATCATTGTCTGCGCCACCGCCTCGAAGATCGGCACGGCCGAGAGCTGGATGGCACGGATCGACGCGGTTCGGGCAAACGGCCTCGCCTCGCTTGCGGACGCGACGAGAGATCGCTGGTTTTCCCCTTCCTTCAATGCGCGCGAGCCCGGGCGCGTGGCGAATATTCTGGACAGTTTTGCGGCGAGTGATGTCGACGGGTATGTCGGCTGTTGTGCCGCACTTGCGTCCGGCGATCTGAACGACCGGATCCGGCATATCGCAAACCCGTTGCTGGCCGTTTCCGGGATCGACGACCCCGTCTGCCCGCCGGCGGATTTGATGGCGATCGCAGGATCGGTTGCCAATGGCCGGCATATATCCCTGCCCGGGCGACATCTCTTGAACGTGGAGTCCGCTACGTCGTTCAATACGGCAATCGCGCGGTTCCTGGCGACAGGAGGCCAGACGGCAGGATCGTGTTCCACCACCGCAGACACCCGATGAGATCCCCTTGATCCAGAGATCAGCACCGGTTTCGGACGCGAGCCGTGCGCCGGTCTGGACGCACGGCTCGCGAATGTTGCTTCGATCGTAAAGTTACACACCCGGCTTTGCCGATGTGAGCCGTGCATCGGATCCCGCCGGCTGCTCGCCGGGATAGAGGAGGCCGATCTCGGCGCGGATGGAATCGAGCACTTCCATGATTGTGACGCTCTCCTGCGGCGGCATGAGCGAGGATGTCTCGCCCAGTGCCACAAGCCGCTCCATCTCGAGCGCCTGGTACTGCATGCCACGCCCCTCGACCGGTTCGTCGAATGTCTCGATCACCGTCCCTTGCTGGTCGACGACCTTGAAGGACGTCGGCGTGTACCATACCGGCGCGATTTCGATGCGAGCCTTCGAGCCGTAGACAGTCGCGGCATTCGGCCCCGCGCTGTCCAGGGCGGAAGCGGTGGTCGAGATCGCGCCGCCGGCATGCTTCATCAGCGTTTCGATTTCCGCGTCGACGCCCGTGGCCTGGAAGCGTGCGGCCGTATCGATCGATACCGGTGGCCCCAGCACGTCAATCGCAAACGAAATCGGATAGATACCAAGGTCGAGCAGTGCACCGCCGCCAAGTTCCGGCGCATTGAGGCGATGACCCGGATCGCTCGGGAGGAACTGGCGATGCTCGGCGGAGACGGCACGCAGCTCTCCCAATGTTCCGGCCTCGATGATCTCGTGAATGCGCCGCATATGCGGCAGGAAACGGGTCCACATGGCCTCGAGAACGACGAGGTTCTTTTCGCGGGCGCGCTCGACAATCCGGCGGGCTTCGGCCGCGTTGAGGGTGAAGGGTTTTTCCACCAACACATGCTTGCCCGCATCAAGGGCCATCAGCGCCGCCTCGGCGTGATGCGGATGCGGTGTGGCCACGTAGATGATATCCACCTCGGGATTGGCGACCAGATCCTGATAGCTGCCATGGGCATTGGCGATGCCGAACCGTTGGGCGAAATCCGTTGCCTTTTCCTTGGATCGGGACCCGACGGCCACGACTTTTCGTCCGGATAGGATCAGATCCTGCGTAAACAGTTCTGCGATCCATCCCGTTGCGAGAATTCCCCAGCCGAGTGTTTTTTCCATTGCATCTTGCTCCTTACGCGGTTGATGGACATCTGGCGTTTGTTTGTTTCAGTCGATATGACGCGCGCGCCCCGCGAGCGGCGCAAAAACCATAACAAGAATAGAGGCGAGGATAAGAAGGGCGAGGGGACTGCTCCAGCCCCCGGAAATGTCATGCAGAATGCCGAAAAGAAGAGGTCCTGAAGCTGCTCCGATATAACCGATGAACTGTCCCATCCCGGAAAGCGCGGCTGCCTGATGGTGGTCCCGTGTCCGCAGGGCAAAGAGCGAAAGGCTTGTCGTCATCGCCACGCCTGCGCCGAGGCCCAGCAGGATGATCCATGCAAGATTTGCCGCCGGCGCAAAAAGCATCCCCGCCGTTCCGGCCAGAAGCAGGATGCCGCAACCGAAGCCCAGCCAGACCTGATTTTTCGAACGGCGAATGAGTGGGGCGCAGGCGAGGTTCGTTGCAACCGAGACGATCTGATAGGCCAGAAGATAGACACCTGCAGTCTGAGCCGTCAAACCCTGTGTCCGCGCATAGGTCGCGAACCAGTCTACGATGGAATAGAACACCAGCGAGTGCATGGCGAAAAAGAGTGAAACATACCACCCGATCGGGTGTTTCCAGGGAGAGCGGAATGCAGCCTGATGCCCGTGACCAGATTTCGCCTTGTCATGTTTTCCGGGCTTTTGAAGGGGCAGCCATGTGATCACCGCCGCCAGCGCCAGGATTGCCCATGCCCCTAGCGACCAGCGCCAGTCCGACCCGGGCAGATGCGCAATCGGGACGGCCAATCCTGCTGCAAATCCTGCCGTCGCAGCCATCGTTGCCGCATAGACGGCGATGACGCTGCCCGCCTTGTGACCCGAGAAAGAACGCTTGACGAGCGCCGGCAGCAGGACGTTTGCCATCGCGATGCCCGCGCTCAAAACGACCGTTCCCGCCCACACCATGAACGGCGATCCCAGAGATCGCATCAGCACGCCAAGAAAGATCGCGACGGCAGCCGAAGCAAGCGTCCGTTCCAGGCCAAAACGCGCGCTGACACGGGGGGCGACCGGCGACAGGATCGCGAATATCAGCAAGGGCAGGGCATTGAGTGCACCTGCTCCGGCACCGTCGAGGCCGAGAGCCGCCTGGATATCCGGCAGGACAGGCCCGACGCTCGTGACCGGTGCGCGCAGATTGGCCGCCATCAAGTCGATGCCGATAAAAATAAGGGAGGTGCTGTGGGTGGGTCGGTCGTTAACGGACGAACTGATAGACATGAGTCAACCTTGCACTTCGGCACAAAGAGCTGCCGAAGGTGTCGCGTTGGTTGACGTTAACGCTTACGTGACCATAACAATGTCGGCCATCTGACGTGCTGACTATAGGGATGCATCCCGTGTGTCAAGAACCGGATTCAGGCTGAAAGGGCGGTCGCGGCAAGTGTAGGGAAGCTCATCAATGCCTGTGCGGCGCCATTCGTTGTTGATGCTCGGCAGCCGGCAATCCGGCATCGTACTCTGGTGGTTCCTGAGATCAATTTGAGCAATGATGACCGGCTGCCGCTGAAATGACAGCGGAGCCGGCCCTTTCTTTTTTCTTACTCGCTATTTCAGAACTTCGGCGAGGAAGCTCCCGGCGCGTGCAGCCCCCTCGCCGGAAATCGTGTGAGGCAACCCGGGTTGGATCACCGTTTCGACCTTCATGCCGAGCGCCTGCAGCGCGGCCGCGGCGCGGGTGCTTTCAGTCGATGGTATGACCGGATCGGCGTTGCCGTGAACCAGCAGGACGGGTGTCGCGGTTGCCGGCTCTAGGGGCAGGGGCGATGCCAGCCGCCCGGAGAAGCCAACCACAGCACCGACCGGCCAGCGTCCAGAGGCGACCGCGTCGAGCGCCATAATCGTGCCTTGGGAAAAACCGACGAAGGCGACGCGATCCAGCCGGCCGGAAAAGCCGTTTTCCTCGACGATCGCAGCAATGACGGCATCAAAGGAAGGCCTTGCGTCACGGATGCGTCCGGCACGGTTCTCTTCAGTGACGCCGGCGACGCTGAACCATTGGTAACCCGACCCGAAGCTTGACGGGCTTGGTCCGTCGGGCGAGACGAAGACGGCCCCGGACAGGGTGTTCGCCCAGGCATTGGCCAGCGGCGCAAGATCATTGCCGCTGGAGCCGACACCATGAAGCATGATGACCAGCTTATCATCTGTTATTGTCGACATTGTTTCGTCCTTCATGCGTGTCGAAACGGCAATTGCGGTCCGACCGGGACGATGCCCGTCGGGTTGAGTGCCCTGATCGAATAATAACCGCGCTTGATGTGATCGATGTTGACGGTGCCACGCACGCCCGGGATGTCCAGAACGCGATCCAGGAAGTGGCTGAGCCGGGTGTAATCCGCCAGACGCCGAAGGTTGCACTTGAACAGTCCGTTATAGGCGGCATCGAAGCGGATTAGCGTCACGAAGAGGCGTATATCGGCTTCGGTCAGGCATTCGCCGAAGAGGAAGGGGCCCTGGCCCTCCAAGCGTGCCTCCAGTTCGTCCAGCATCGCGAACACGTCGGCGAATGCCTCTTCGTATGCGACCTGCGTGGTTGCGAAACCTGCCCGGTAGACCCCGTTGTTGAGCATCGGGTAGATGCGATCGTTAAGCGCGTCGATGTCTGCACGCAGGTGATCCGGATAAAGATCGATGCTTTCATCTGCAAGGGATCCGAAACCGGTGTTCAGCATGCGCAGGATGTCTGCGGATTCGTTGTTGACGATGGTCCGGCGGTGCTTGTCGAAGAGGACCGGAACGGTCGCCCGGCCGGTATAGACCGGGTCAGCGCTGGTATAGATCTCGTGGAGATAAGTCGCGCCATTGATGAGGTCCTTGTCGGAGCCCGGATAGTTCCCGAAACGCCAGCCTTGGTCGGACAGCGCCGGTTCGACGACGGACACCGTGATGGCACTCTCAAGCTTCTTGAGGGCGCGGCCGATCAAGGTGCGCGATGCCCAGGGGCAGATCAGCGCGACATAGAGATGGTAGCGACCCGCCTCGGCCTTGAAACCGTCTTCACCGGTGGGTCCGGCACTGCCGTCGGGCGTGATCCAGTTTCGAAAACCGGAGATCTGACGGACAAAACCGCCTTTGGCGTCCGTCGCCTGGACCGGATGCCAGTCGGCCGTCCATTTGCCTTCCACGAGCATGTTGAACTCCTTTTTCTTTTCTTACGCCGGGGTAACGATTGAAATTTCAGTTCCCCAGGGGTCTCTGAGTGCCAGCATCTGCGTTTCTCCGTCCGCCGTCACCTTCTCGTCCCTGACGCGCGCACCGACCGAATGGAAAAAATCGGCTGAGGACACGATCTCGATATTGGCGAGACCGGTGCTCGGATAGTCGCGCGGCGCGGCACCGCGGCTGTTCCAGATGTTGGTTGCCAGGTGATGGTGGTATCCATCCGCGCCATAGAAGGTACCGCCGGGATAGCGTGAGGTCACGGCGAAACCGAGTACGTCGCGATAGAAGGCTTCTGCCGCCGGTATCGCGCCGACCTGGAGATGAACATGGCCAACGGTCGAGCCTTCGGGAAAACCCTTCCATTCACCGGATCCGCTTGCGGTGATCAAGGCGTCGATATCGAGCGGGTCGCTCGGCATGTCGACAAGGCCGTCCTTCCATTCCCATGACAGGATCGGCCTGTCCGCGTAGATCTCCACGCCGTTGCCTTCAGGATCGGAAAGGTAGAGCGCCTCGCTGACGCTGTGATCGGATGCGCCCACCACGGGTGGCCGGGTCTTCATTGCATGCTTGACCCAGCGTCCCAGATCAGCGCGGGAGGGAAGCAGAAAGGCCGTGTGGAACAGTCCTGCTTCGCGCGGCGAGCGGCGGCGCGCTGCCTTGTCGCGCTGCAATTCCAGAAGTGTCTTGCCTTCTACGCCAAGTCTGACCATCGAGGGGTCGCTGTGAAGAAGGTGGAGGCCGACCGCCTCCTGATAGAAGGCACTCACCTGATCCAGGTCGTTGACCGTCAAGGTGACTTTGCCGATGCTTGTCTTTGAACCGTGTTCAGCGCTCATGTCTTTCTCCGTACGTGTGGGTGTAGACGCGATTTTAACGACGGACCGGGGTCGGGCGAAGTGCTGCCGCACCGTCGCCGATCAGGGCGAGAACGATCAGGCCGACAATCCAGAAGGCGGGAAATTCCCAGCCGCCCTTTGCGTTGTCGAAGAAGAAACCTGCAGGTCCGTGAACGGTAAAGATCGCGCCGAGCAGAACGGGGATCATCACGATGGCGGCGAGGCGCGGCCAGATGCCCAGGATCAGCGCGACGGCGCCGGCGAGCTCCCAGACGATGGTTACGTAGGCGAGCCAGCCCGGCAGGCCGAGCGAACCAAAGAAGCCGGCAGTGCCCGCCGGAGTGAAGACGAAGATCTTGAGGCCGGCATGGGCAAGGAAAAGCAGGCCAAGCGCGACGCGCAGAATGAGTGCGGCATAAGGTGCGGTGCGAATATCAGTCATTGTCGTGTCTCTTTTCAAGGGATTGATTGCTTGAAATGACATATGACACAATTCCCCGCAGGAGATTATCCCGCCGCAAAGCGAGATATTACTTCCGTTTTGGAAGGAATTATCGCCAGCCATCGTCCCATTTCGGCTGCCCCCGAAACGCCGTCACCAGATAATCGACCAGAACCCGCACCTTCAATGCGAGGTGCCGTGCCGGCGGATAGACGACATAGAGACCAATATCGATATTGCCACGAATGCTGTGCCGGCATTCGCTTGTGGCGAAGATGCCTCGTAGACACGACATGTCAACGCGCTGTCAGAGCAGGGGGTGAATTGGGAGGTAAGAGACCCGTCCGGGAATTGGTGTCGATTGACTGGGCCGATGATGATGCCGCAAAGGCGTTAGAAGCATGATGAGAAAGATAGCGCCGTACCTCGACCTAAACGTAGACCTAGACCGCAATTGGCTTCCCATCCGACGTTGTTTACAATAGCTGATTGAAAGGGTCGCCGTATTGGTTTCGGCCCGTGACCAGACTCCAAGCACTCATTTCGCCAGGCTCGTTTTATTGCTTGGCGATTGATCTGATCTGGCAGACAAGCTGTCCAGGACATCCATGCCAGAATGTTCCATAACATATCTTATGCGATCTTTGTATGTAGCGGCTATTTAGTAATGCGACAGTTGGGCCAGTTAGAGATGCGACAGTCTCGCCTCTCGACGCACTGGTCAAAGCCAACGTTGGGAGCAAGGATG
>NZ_JAGHMF010000044.1 GCF_017741815.1 Rhizobium sp. 16-488-2b | reverse complement strand
TGTAGCGGCTATTTAGTAATGCGACAGTTGGGCCAGTTAGAGATGCGACAGTCTCGCCTCTCGACGCACTGGTCAAAGCCAACGTTGGGAGCAAGGATGACGATTTTCAGCCTGGTCGAGACCATGAGCGGTCGGAGTCGTCATGTCCTTTTTGATCACCATGTCGCAGAAAGAATTGCATCGCCTCGAATTCATCCAGAAGATCCGTGACGAACGTCTGACGGTCGTCGAGGCCGCCGAACGGCTCGACCTCAGTCGAAGCCAGGTCCATCGACTGCTGCAGGCCTTTGACCGGGACGGTCCGGCTGGCCTTGTTTCGAAGAAACGATCGCGCCCGAGCAATCGGCGTCATAGCGAGGAGTTTCGCAATGCGGCGCTGGATCTGATCCGGGAGCGCTATCTGGATTTCGGTCCGACGCTGGCGCGCGAGAAGCTGATCGAGCTGCACCGGATTTCGGTCGCCAAGGAAACGCTTCGGCAATGGATGACCGAGGCCGGCATCTGGGTTTCTCGCCGGGAACGCAAGAAGCGGGTTTTCCAGCCACGCGGCCGGCGTGATTGCTTTGGCGAACTGGTGCAGATCGATGGCTCACATCACTGGTGGTTCGAGAACCGTGGCCCCAAATGCGCCCTGCTCGTCTATATCGATGACGCGACCGGCAAGCTGCTGCATCTACGGTTTGCTGGATCGGAGAATACGTTCGACTATCTGCACGCGACCAAGGCCTATCTGCAGCAATGGGGCAAGCCGCTGGCGTTCTACAGCGACAAGCATGGCGTTTTCCGCAGTACGCATGCGTCTGAGAAAGACCGGACGAGCGGCCTGACGCAGTTCGGTCGGGCGCTTTATGAGCTGAACATCGACATTATCTGTGCCAACACCCCGCAGGCCAAGGGCCGTGTGGAACGTGCCAACCAGACATTGCAGGATCGGCTGGTCAAGGAGATGCGGCTTCGCGGTATCGACACGATCGAGGACGCCAACGCCTATGCACCTGAGTTCATTGCAGATTTCAACGCGCGTTTCGGCAAGCTACCGCGTAACCCGAAGGACATGCACCGACCTTTAGCCGATCATGAGAACCTCGATGGCGCCATGTGCCGCAAGGAGGTGCGCACGCTGTCGCAATCCCTGACGCTGCGTTACGACAAGGTGCTGTTCATTCTCGATCCGACCGAGATTTCCAGGCCGTTGGCAGGCCGGAAGGTGATTGTCTGCGATTATCCAGACGGACGGCTTGAGATCATGCACGAGAGCTTTGCCCTGCCCTACAAAACCTTTGACACATTGCGCTCGGTGCATCGCGCCGAGGTCGTCGACAACAAGCGTCTGGACGACATGCTGTCTGTTGTCGCGGAGATACAGGCCGGGCGTGAGCAGCAGCGCAGCAGAAGCGGCCCTCGCCGCACTGGGCAGACCGATCATATGTTCGGCATTCGCGACGGTAGCACGGCGAACGGCTATCAGAAGCGTGGCCGCAAGCCGAGGACAGATTACATGAACGATCCGGCGGTGATTGCGAAGCGCGAGAAAGCATTATCGAAGCAGCCGGCGGCGGAATAAGACGTTTCAATGCACCCCTATGTCGCTTTGTGTATCCGATTCCAGCTGCAGACAGGCGGACCAAAGCGGCGTCTTATGGTAGGATCCATCCTGGAAAAGCGTGAGCCCTTCTCTTGCTTCATAGAGCAGGCCGAGCCAGCACAGGCGCCTCAGGACGCCATATTGGACATCGGATTTCAGTTCCCAGGCTTCCAGGGTCATTTCGGTGTCTGACAGGGGCGCGAAGCCTGGATTGAGGATTTTTACAACATCCAATGGCGTGCAACCTTCTCTGGTCTTGATATTGAGAAGATTGAGGAACATGCGCCACCAGCGCAATCGAGCCTGAACGTCCTCTTGCCGATCGGTCACGTGGACATACGAATAGAGATAGTCCGTGGCGACCAGATCGAAGAAGGTTTGCGGGTTCAGCAGAAACTCGCGGCCTCGTTTGGTTGGCAGCAGAACATTCTTTTTCCGGCGAAGCAGTTTCAGATGCCGGGTCATGTCGCGCACGACCCAGAGCGGCGGCATGTCGCTCTCATTGAGCACCTTGTGCATGCTGTAGAGGTCTTCGGCTGTGAAGTCGGGCCACAGGAAGTTCACAGCGGCCCAATGTACGAATTTGCGGTTCATAGCACCGGTCGCGGTCAATCCTATACCACCTTCGCCGTCAGCATAGGCAACGGACAGAAGCATGCCGCGAAGAAGAGGTGACAGCGCGGCGACATCGACGTCACCCTGCAGCTTGATTTCCGGAAGCATCGTGCAGCTTTGATCCCTACCCGCTCTATTCAGATAAAAGCGAGTATCAGCCGACGACGAAACAATTGCCACAGAGAAAGCTAAAGCCGAAAGGGAGCGTCATCACCCGCCCCCGCTCCGCCCTTTCAACCCGGCCCAGCCGGTCGGATCGGGGGCTGATCCGAGCAGCCAGTGTCGCGTATCTAAATGGCTGACAACGTCGCAGCCCTATTCAGCTTTGACATTGT
>NZ_JAGHMF010000043.1 GCF_017741815.1 Rhizobium sp. 16-488-2b | reverse complement strand
GGCGGTTTACGCCGACCGGCGAACTATGCCGATTAATCAACTTTTTGCCAACGTTTCCGGCACCATAGCGGTCACCTAGCCGGCATAGCTTAGGGTCTCTCCGTCGCAATTGATGCGAAGGAGAGGACACATGAACGCAACTGACTATTTGAATCGCAGCGCTCTATACCGGAAGCTGGTCTACGGTCCGTATCGGGAGTTTGCGGGCGTTTACGCCGCCAAAATGTCGAACGAAGGTTTGGGTCGGCAATGCACGTGGCGCTCGCTGAGCCTGTTTCGAGACCTGATGGACTGGCATGTTGGCAGTGGATATGCCCCGCAAGATTTGAGCGAAGCTTATGTCGATCGCTTTCTTGAGCATCGTTTCAAACACTGGAAGCCCGACACGGGCGACCGATCGGCACTCCGACGCTTGCTTTCAGCGTTACGGGAAGAGGGCTTAATACCAGCTGCGCTACCGGTTGAGCGCAATGAGCACGAGCAGATCGCCGATGTATTCGGGGCATATCTCTCGAATGAGAGAGGGCTCGCCGCCTCAACGGTGGGGAGCCACAAGCTTCTATCACTTCGATTTCTGCGGGAGGTCTGTCCCGCCGGCGCGAATGGATTTGAAGCGCTCACCCCGGAGATCGTTATCGGTTATGTCGAGCGACATGCGCTCGATGGCTCCGCCGACAGTGGCAAAGCCATGTGCGTGGTGATACGTGCCTTCCTGCGTTACTTGCATCTAAAGGGCTTCATCTCGACGGCGTTGGCCGATTGCGTACCGTCCATCCGCCGCTGGCGACTTGCCGGCCTTCCAACATTCCTGCCGCCCGAGAAGGTGCAGAAGGTTCTCGATGCCTGTGACCGGACGACGGCAATGGGTCATCGGGACTATGCGGTTCTGATGCTCCTGGCCAAGCTAGGCTTGCGCGCCAGCGAAGTTGCCACCCTCAATCTCGATGATATCGACTGGCAGTCGGGCACGATCCTCGTACATGGCAAGGGGCGGCGGCAAGCGACAATGCCGCTCCGTCACGATGTCGGAACAGCTATCGTCGCTTATATCCGGCATGGGCGGCCGGCTTCCGCGTGTCGGCGAGTTTTCTTGCGAACCCTTGCGCCGCACGTGGGTTTTGCCTCCGGCTGCGCCATCACGATGATCGCGAAGCAGGCACTCGAACGGGCGGGCATTGACGGCTATGCGCATCACGGTGCCCATCTTTTCCGCCACAGCCTTGCGACCGACCTTTTGCGGTCAGGCGCCAGCTTTGCGGAGATCGGCCAATTGCTCCGCCATCGAAGCATCGATAGCACAAGAATCTATGCCAAGCTCGATATCGAGAAGATGCGTGAACTGAGCCTGCCCTGGCCGGGAGGTGTCCAATGAGCCGGCTTCGCACCGCGCTTGAGCGCTACGTCGGCATGCGCCAAGGATTGGGATACAAATATGACGGTCCGGCAAAACGATTGTCGGAGTTCGTCGCTTTCATGGAAGCCCGCGGCGCCGAGACCGTCACGACGGACCTTGCAATGAAGTGGGTCACCTCAATGGGCCGGCAGCCGAGTTGGTCGATCCGCCTGGTTGACGTGCGCTGCTTTGCCCAGCACCTGGCTCATTTCGATCCTCTGACAGAAGTGCTACCGAGTGACGTTGTACCGCCGGCACGGCGCACAAAGCCTTACATCTATAGTGAAGTCGAGATTCAGAAGCTTTTGGCTGCAGCACTGTCCCTGCCGCCGGCCAACGCCCTGCGGCGCTGGACATATCACTGCCTGTTCGGGCTGATAGCAGTGGCCGGACTACGCCATTCCGAAGCGCTCAGCCTGCTCCGGACCGACGTTGATCTCGACCAAGGCATCCTCACCATTCGAGAGGCTAAGTTTGGTAAGTCACGGCTGGTACCGCTACATGCCACGACAATTGCCGTCCTTTCAGATTATGCTGTCCGACGCGATGCACACCTTGGTACGCCGCGCAGTCCCTATTTCTTCGTCGCCGAACAGGGCGGCAGATTGTTGCATCAATACGTGCACCGCGTGTTCTGGCGATTATCCCGGCAAATCGGATTGCGAGAGGAAGGGAATCGCAATGGCCCACGGATTCATGATCTTCGTCACCGTTTCGCCGTCCAGACACTGATCAACTGGCATCGCGCTGGCGAAGATGTGGAACGCGAACTGCCGGTTCTCTCGACCTTTCTCGGCCATGCCAATGTTCGCGACACCTACTGGTACCTGTCCGCCGCGCCGGAACTGATGAACCATGCGGTCCAGCGATTGGATAAGCGTTGGGAGGATCGGTCATGAGACGCACGAACGACTTGGCCGTGCTGATCGAGCGTTGGTTCACAGATCGCCTCATGAAGCATCGAGGTGTAAGCTCCAACACCATCGCTTCCTATCGCGACACCTTCAGACTCCTGTTTGCGTTTGCACAGGCACGCCTTAGGAGGTCCCCGTCTCAGTTGACACTGCGGGACTTGGACGCCCCTTTCATCAGCGCATTCCTGGACGACCTTGAGACGAAGAGATCCGCGTCAGTGAGGACGCGGAATCTCCGCCTCACAGCAATCCGATCCTTCTTTCGGTATGCAGCGTTCGAGGAGCCCGCACATAGCGCCCATATTCAGCGTGTTCTCGCGCTCCCCAGCAAGCGATGCGACAAGCGGCAGCTTCAATTTCTAACCAGGCCCGAGATTGAAGCGATCCTGAACTGCACGGATCGAAGCACGTGGCTGGGACGCCGTGATTACACTCTGCTATTGCTGGCCGCGCAAACGGGGTTGCGGGTCTCCGAGATTGTCGACCTGGACCGAGACTCGGTAGTGCTCGGTCAAGGCGCGTATGTGCGATGCGTCGGCAAGGGCCGCAAAGAGCGGTGTACGCCGCTCACAAAGGTGGCACAGCAAGCCCTTCGTCACTGGCTCAAGGAGCCCAGAAAGCGGAGCGCAACGCCTCTCTTTCCGAACATGCACGGCGGCAAGCTCAGCACTGACGGCGTGCAGGCAATGCTGAACAAATATGTTGCCAAAGCGCGCGAGCAATGCGCCTCCCTTCGGTCGAAGCGGGTGTCACCCCATGTCTTGCGGCACTCCGCCGCCATGGAGTTGCTACAGGCAGGCGTCGATTGCTCGGTCATCGCCCTGTGGCTGGGCCATGAGGCGATGGAAACGACGCTCACCTATCTTCATGCGCATCTCGAACTGAAGGAATCTGCACTCGCAAAACTGAAGCCGTACGAACGCGCCAAGGCCGAGCGATTCCGACCTAGCGACCGGCTTCTGGAATTCCTGAACGCCCTCTGAGCATAAGAACTATGCCGAGTGTCATCAACCGGCACAACGCCGAACCTGCCGGGAACGCCCGATGGACCGTTCCTATCAGAAGAGGCAATCGGCATAGTTCGCCGGTCGGTATAAA
>NZ_JAGHMF010000052.1 GCF_017741815.1 Rhizobium sp. 16-488-2b | reverse complement strand
TTTCGAATGTAATTCGTTCAGTCATCTCAAAACGAAATTTACTTTTGTAAATGAGTATTGAAAATGATGAAAACAAAGACGAATGCAAACGCTTGACTGAAAATATGATATTGTACATTGAAAACTATATAGTTAAGTAAAATATAGATTTTACCAAGCAAAACCGAGTGAATTAGAGTTTTAAAGCTTGAATTCATAAGAAATAATCGCTAGTGTTCGAAAGAACACTCACAAGATTAATAACGCGTTTCCTGTAGGATGGAAACATAGATTAAGTTATTAAGGGCGCACGGTGGATGCCTTGGCACTAGAAGCCGAAGAAGGACGTTACTAACGACGATATGCTTTGGGGAGCTGTAAGTAAGCGTTGATCCAGAGATTTCCGAATGGGGAAACCCAACATGAGTTATGTCATGTTATCGATATGTGAATACATAGCATATCAGAAGGCAGACCCGGAGAACTGAAACATCTTAGTACCCGGAGGAAGAGAAAGAAAAATCGATCCCCTGAGTAGCGGCGAGCGAAACGGGAAGAGCCCAAACCAACAAGCTTGCTTGTTGGGGTTGTAGGACACTCTATACGGAGTTACAAAAGTATATATTAGACGAATCATCTGGAAAGTTGAATCAAAGAAGGTAATAATCCTGTAGTCGAAAATATATACTCTCTTGAGTGGATCCTGAGTACGACGGAGCACGTGAAATTCCGTCGGAATCTGGGAGGACCATCTCCTAAGGCTAAATACTCTCTAGTGACCGATAGTGAACCAGTACCGTGAGGGAAAGGTGAAAAGTACCCCGGAAGGGGAGTGAAAGAGAACTTGAAACCGTGTGCTTACAAGTAGTCAGAGCCCGTTAATGGGTGATGGCGTGCCTTTTGTAGAATGAACCGGCGAGTTACGATTTGATGCAAGGTTAAGCAGTGAATGTGGAGCCGTAGCGAAAGCGAGTCTGAATAGGGCGTTGAGTATTTGGTCGTAGACCCGAAACCAGGTGATCTACCCTTGGTCAGGTTGAAGTTCAGGTAACACTGAATGGAGGACCGAACCGACTTACGTTGAAAAGTGAGCGGATGAACTGAGGGTAGCGGAGAAATTCCAATCGAACCTGGAGATAGCTGGTTCTCTCCGAAATAGCTTTAGGGCTAGCCTCAAGTGATGATTATTGGAGGTAGAGCACTGTTTGGACGAGGGGCCCTTCTCGGGTTACCGAATTCAGACAAACTCCGAATGCCAATCAATTTAACTTGGGAGTCAGAACATGGGTGATAAGGTCCGTGTTCGAAAGGGAAACAGCCCAGACCACCAGCTAAGGTCCCAAAATATATGTTAAGTGGAAAAGGATGTGGCGTTGCCCAGACAACTAGGATGTTGGCTTAGAAGCAGCCATCATTTAAAGAGTGCGTAATAGCTCACTAGTCGAGTGACACTGCGCCGAAAATGTACCGGGGCTAAACATATTACCGAAGCTGTGGATTGTCCGTAGGACAATGGTAGGAGAGCGTTCTAAGGGCGTTGAAGCATGATCGCAAGGACATGTGGAGCGCTTAGAAGTGAGAATGCCGGTGTGAGTAGCGAAAGACGGGTGAGAATCCCGTCCACCGATTGACTAAGGTTTCCAGAGGAAGGCTCGTCCGCTCTGGGTTAGTCGGGTCCTAAGCTGAGGCCGACAGGCGTAGGCGATGGATAACAGGTTGATATTCCTGTACCACCTAGTATCGTTTTAATCGATGGGGGGACGCAGTAGGATAGGCGAAGCGTGCTATTGGATTGCACGTCCAAGCAGTAAGACTGAGTGTTAGGCAAATCCGGCACTCATAAGGTTGAGCTGTGATGGGGAGAGGAAATTGTTTCCTCGAGTCGTTGATTTCACACTGCCAAGAAAAGCCTCTAGATAGATAACAGGTGCCCGTACCGCAAACCGACACAGGTAGTCAAGATGAGAATTCTAAGGTGAGCGAGCGAACTCTCGTTAAGGAACTCGGCAAAATGACCCCGTAACTTCGGGAGAAGGGGTGCTCTTTAGGGTTAACGCCCAGAAGAGCCGCAGTGAATAGGCCCAAGCGACTGTTTATCAAAAACACAGGTCTCTGCTAAACCGTAAGGTGATGTATAGGGGCTGACGCCTGCCCGGTGCTGGAAGGTTAAGAGGAGTAGTTAGCTTCTGCGAAGCTACGAATCGAAGCCCCAGTAAACGGCGGCCGTAACTATAACGGTCCTAAGGTAGCGAAATTCCTTGTCGGGTAAGTTCCGACCCGCACGAAAGGCGTAACGATTTGGGCACTGTCTCAACGAGAGACTCGGTGAAATCATAGTACCTGTGAAGATGCAGGTTACCCGCGACAGGACGGAAAGACCCCGTGGAGCTTTACTGTAGCCTGATATTGAAATTCGGCACAGCTTGTACAGGATAGGTAGGAGCCTTTGAAACGTGAGCGCTAGCTTACGTGGAGGCATTGGTGGGATACTACCCTAGCTGTGTTGGCTTTCTAACCCGCACCACTTATCGTGGTGGGAGACAGTGTCAGGCGGGCAGTTTGACTGGGGCGGTCGCCTCCTAAAAGGTAACGGAGGCGCTCAAAGGTTCCCTCAGAATGGTTGGAAATCATTCATAGAGTGTAAAGGCATAAGGGAGCTTGACTGCGAGACTTACAAGTCGAGCAGGGTCGAAAGACGGACTTAGTGATCCGGTGGTTCCGCATGGAAGGGCCATCGCTCAACGGATAAAAGCTACCCCGGGGATAACAGGCTTATCTCCCCCAAGAGTTCACATCGACGGGGAGGTTTGGCACCTCGATGTCGGCTCATCGCATCCTGGGGCTGTAGTCGGTCCCAAGGGTTGGGCTGTTCGCCCATTAAAGCGGTACGCGAGCTGGGTTCAGAACGTCGTGAGACAGTTCGGTCCCTATCCGTCGTGGGCGTAGGAAATTTGAGAGGAGCTGTCCTTAGTACGAGAGGACCGGGATGGACATACCTCTGGTGTACCAGTTGTCGTGCCAACGGCATAGCTGGGTAGCTATGTATGGACGGGATAAGTGCTGAAAGCATCTAAGCATGAAGCCCCCCTCAAGATGAGATTTCCCAACTTCGGTTATAAGATCCCTCAAAGATGATGAGGTTAATAGGTTCGAGGTGGAAGCGTGGTGACACGTGGAGCTGACGAATACTAATCGATCGAAGACTTAATCAATTTTATGTTTTGCGACGCAAAATCATTTACTTACTATCTAGTTTTGAATGTATAATACATTCCATTTGTCTGGTGACAATGGCAAGGAGGTCACACCTGTTCCCATGCCGAACACAGAAGTTAAGCTCCTTAGCGCCGATGGTAGTCGGACTAACGTTCCGCTAGAGTAGGACGTTGCCAGGCAAATACTCACATATTGGCCATTAGGTCATTTTTTTGTGGAGTATATACG
>NZ_JAGHMF010000029.1 GCF_017741815.1 Rhizobium sp. 16-488-2b | reverse complement strand
CGGCCGCCGAAAAATCCTCAATTCGCCCTGTCGTCCACGTCGGCATAAGTGGGGAATTTTACTTCGGCGCTAATGGGGAAAATTCACCCGGCATTGACACAAGCAGATGCTTACTCGCGGGAGTGCCACGCCGCTAGGCCCTGCCAAGGCGATGCATTTGCGTATCCCCGCGGGGCATCCAGAGGGCTACATCGAGGCGTTCGCGACGCTCTACAGCCAATTTGCCGCGATCATACGCGGAAAGGGCGATGAATATATTCCGCTGCTACCCGGTATCGCGGATGGCATTGAGGGGATGGCTTTCATCAATGCAGCAGTGCAGTCGAACGCTAGCGATGGCCGATGGGTCAAGCTCAGCGAAGTCTAGTCGTTATCCCATAACCCAGAGGTCGTCGCATTCGCCGACGCCGGTTCTCGTGCTAACAACATTACTAATCGTTATGCCGATCTTCGCAGTCATTCTGGTGGGGTGGCTTGCTGCTACGTTCAATATTTTGGGGCCACAGGCGGGCGCAGAAATCAATCGCCTTGTCGTATGGCTTGCAATGCCAGCTTTGCTCTTTGACGTTATCTCGAAAACAGAATGGAGCACACTATGGCAGCCCGGATTGATCGCGGTCTACACGCTAAGCTCGGCAATATGCATTGTTCCGATCCTCATAGTCTGTGTGCGCAGCGGAACACGCAGCCTGGCGGCTTCAGCAATTGATGCGATGAACGCGGGCTATCCAAACGTGGGATTTATTGGCTTTCCACTGGCCTTGGTAACTATTGGTCAATCAGGCCTTGTGGTCGCGGTTATAGGCGCCATTGCCACCACCTGCATCGTGTTCGGGCTGACGATTGCGCTCGTGGAGATCGGTGCCCAAGGCAGACGCCTCAGCGCAGCTTCGGCGTTCAAGGCGGCGGCGCGGGTCTTCCTCCATCCCATGATCCTCGCAGCGGCTGCGGCCTTCCCATTCACAATGCTGAATGTGGGTCTACCCGGTCCCGTCGACAGCTTCCTGACGCTGCTAGGCGCAGCAGCTCCACCGTGTGCGCTGGTCGGCCTCGGAGTATTGCTGGCAATCAAAAAAGAGAGCAGGCGGCCGGAACCCTGGCTTATCTCGCTTGTCACGATCACAAAACTGGTCGGTCAGCCTGTCGCAGCCTGGATACTCGCAGGTCCGGTTCTCGGTCTTGACCAAGCATCTCTTGTGTCGGTCGTGCTCCTTACCGCACTGCCTGTTGGTGCAGGTTCCTGGATGCTTGCGCACGACTACAAAAACGCCTGCCGCGTTCTCCTCGGGCACGATCGTTATCACCACAGTGGCATCCATCGTGACGTTGCCAGTATGTCTGGCGCTTCTTAGTATCGTGCCCTAGGCGTTTTCACTTCGAGGGCCCAGTTCGCCAAAGCAATCACGTCGATCGCGTGGCTGGAAAACCCGCTTCTTGCGTTCTCTGCGTGAGACCCAGATACCAGCCTCGGTCATCGCTCGATGGCTCCGAAGAAGCACTGAGACGGGCGCGATCACCGCACAGGCGAAGCCAAGCGGCGGCAGCTTCGGGGCCGGGACGCCATAACAGAGAGCGGGAGGGGCAGGTCTCAACGGATGTGAACTATCTCCCGAGATCACACTGGACCGCGCGGTCCATACATTCACACACCCGGCCACCGGTCGGGACACCGCAACCTCACAAGTTAAAGGCAGTACCGGATTCGCCGTTATTGAACTTGTATTTGTCGTCTTTGGAATATTTCTTCGCGTGAGCTAAATTACGGGTGGAGTCACAAATTGAGCTTACGGCAGCGCGTAGGGTTGAAATTCAAGGATGAAATCGAATTTCTGAAAGGTTGGAAACGCGATCGTGCTGCGGTCGGCGCTATAACGCCAACGTCTGTCGCGACAGCTGCGAGAATGGCCGATGTCATTCAGCCAAATTCTGGGCTTCCTGTTCTCGAACTCGGCCCAGGAACGGGCGTGATCACCAAGGCGATCCTGAAACGCGGAGTCGACCCGCGCGACTTGATTTCAGTTGAGTACTCGCCAGAATTCTGTCGGCATTTGCGCCAGGAGTTTCCAAGCGTCGACGTACGATGTGGCGATGCGTTCGCGCTGGATCTTACCCTTGGAGCGCAACGCGACACCACGTTTGACTGCGTTATCTCGGCTGTCCCACTGCTTCACTTGGCGCCGGAAAAGCGGCTTGCTCTTGTCCTGGACTTGCTCGAGCGCGTCCCCGTTGGCAGACCAGTTGTGCAAATCACCTATGGACTGCTTTCCCCAGTCGTCGCCTTGCCGGCGGGCTACGAGATCCGTCACCTCGCGTTTTCGATAAGGAACATCCCCCCAGCCCAGCTTTGGATGTACTCGAAGAGCGCTAAGCGTGAGCCTTTGAAGCAAACACGTTGAAATCATACGCCGGAGGTTCAGGAAACAACGTTTGCACATTTAACTTACGATATATCTTACGTTTGTGGCGGGAGAGTTGGAATGTCCGGCGGTTTGCAAAGTAGAAATGTCCGACTGGTCGCCAAACAGTACCCCGCCCCGATCTGAGCGGCTGATCCCGCTTGCAAGATCAGATCGGGGCGGGTGGCAAACACACCTCTTCGGCTTTAGCTTTGAGACAGGTCATTCCGCAGCCTGCTGCCGCAACAGTGCCTTCTGGCGCTTTGCTATCGCTGCCGGATCGTTCACGAAATCCTTCCGCCGGCCTGGCCCACGAGCGCGTTTGACGTAGCCATTCTTGTCGCTGTTGCTCTTCACCATCGGCTTGTCCTGCTGCTCCTGGCGCTCCTTGATATAGGCCAGAACATCCCCCAACCGCTTGTTCTCGGTGATCGCCGCATGCGTCACCCGCTGGTCCTTGTCGAACACCGTGTAGGGCAGGGAGTGGCCTTTCCACCGTACATCCAGGCGACCGTCCGCATAGGCATAGGTCTCGACATAGCGCCCCACCAGCCCACGCGTCACATCGGTCTCCTCCAGCATGATCCGCTTGCGCTCAAACGAGAACGTCAGCTGCGATCCAACATAGCGCTGCTCGCGTTTGCACAGGATCTCAGTCAACCGATCCGGCGTCAGATTCATCGGCCGATGCAGATCATCAGACCGGGCAGGGGTAACCGCAAAACGCGCATTGTAGTCCTCCATGAAACCAGGCAAAAACGTGTTGCCGGCCTCCATGCTGTCGATGCCGCAAAGCCTGAGCTCCTTGACCAAGCGGTCCTGCAGCGTCCGGTTCATGCGCTCGACACGACCCTTGGCCTGGCTCGAATTTGCGCATAGAATCTCGATGTTTAACTCGCAAAGCGCACGCCCGAACTGGGTCATGCCCTGGCCACCTTTGGCATCCTTCTTCGCCACCCGGAACACCGAATGCTTGTCCGAATAAAAGGCAATCGGGGCGCCGTGACGGTGGAGATAGAGCTCCAGCGCCTCGAAGTAGGTGAAGGCACTTTCCGAGCGCACGAAACGCAACTGCATCAGCCTGCCGGTCGCATCGTCGACAAACACCAGCAGCGAGCAAGGCGGCCCGCGATCCTCGAACCAGCGATGCTCCGACCCATCGATCTGCACCAACTCGCCATAAGCCTCACGTCGAAGCCGTGGCTGATGAAACGTCCGCCGCTGCTTGGCCGACAGCCACAGTCCAGCATCGACCATCCAGCCGCGCACCGTCTCACGCGACACCCGCAAGCCATCGCGCTCAGCCAACTTCTCCGTCGCCAACGTCGGACCGAAATCCGCATAACGTTCGCGAACCAGCGTCATCGCATAATCCCGAACGCCGTCGCTGATCCGATTGTTCGATGGCCGGCCGATCGCCTTGTGCCGGATCGACGCCGCGCCGCCAGTCCGTATCCGTTCCAGCAACCGACGCACCTGGCGCTCGCTCAGGTCAAGCACATGCGCCGCTGACACCGTGGTCATCCGCTCGGCAACTACCTTCGATAAAACCTCGATCCGCTGCAGATCGCGCTCGCTCATCGCTATCAATCCCATCTGCAATCTCCCAGGCATCATTCAGACCCGGGGAGTGTGACATTCCAACTTTGCAGAAACAGGACATTCCAACTTTGCGGCTACACACAATGTCAAAGCTGAATAGGGCTGCGACGTTGTCAGCCATTTAGATACGCGACACTGGCTGCTCGGATCAGCCCCCGATCCGACCGGCTGGGCCGGGT
>NZ_JAGHMF010000051.1 GCF_017741815.1 Rhizobium sp. 16-488-2b | reverse complement strand
GGGTGGTCCCCCCTGCCCGTTTGTCGGCTGGCCCCCCTCTCCCCCGCTGTTCCGCACGAGCTCGGGAGCAGGAGCGGGGCTCCTGCCCCTTCGGGCAGGAAAGCCGCTTCGCGGGAAAACGGGAAAAGGAGAAACCCCATGAAACTCATCTTCGAGGCCGCAAGCCTTACCGCGTTCTTGGCCGCCGCCATGACGCTCGCCATCGCATTCGCCGCTTAACCCCTTGCATATCGGAGACACCATCATGACCGACACCAACGAGACGATCACCATCCCCTTGAACAAGCTGGACGTGGACCCCCTGAACGTCCGCAAGACCCATAGCGCCGATGGCATCAAGGAGCTTGCCGCAACCATCCGAGCCGACGGCTACAGGCTGTTGCAGAACATCGTCGTCAGGAAAGGTGACAAGAAGGGTCGCTATTTCGTGACGGCTGGCGGTCGCCGCCGTGCCGCACTCCTGTTGCTTGCCGAGGCGGGCGAGATCGCCAAGGACTTTCCCGTTGAATGCAGGGAGAGAGCAGCCGAGGACGCTACCGCGATAAGCTTGACCGAGAACCTGCACGAGGCCATGCACCCGGCCGACCAGTTCGAGGCGTTCAAGGCGATGGCGGATCAGGGAAAACCTGTTGCCGACATTGCCGCCCGCTTCGGCACGACCGAAATCATTGTCAACCGCCGCCTCGCGCTGGCGAAGGTCTCGCCCGTTCTCATGGCCGCTTTCCGTGCCGAGGAAATGAGCTTCGAGCAGCTTGCCGCCTTCACCATCAGCGACGACCACGCCCGACAGGAGGAAGTCTGGAACGGTTTGCAATCTTGGGATCGCAGCGCTCACACGATCAAGCGCCAACTGACCGCCGAGGAAGTGCCCGGAACCGATAAGCGCGTTGCCTTCATTGGTGGTCTTGCCGCCTACGAAGCAGCGGGAGGCCCGGTTCGCCGCGACCTGTTCACAGAGGCGGGCGGCTATGCGTGTGACTCCGGCTTTCTGGAAACACTGGTGCTGGCGAAGCTGGAATCTCTTGCCGAGCCGGTAAAGGCGGAGGGCTGGAAATGGGTAGCGTTTGCCGCCAAGCAGCCCGATAACCTTTATCAGTTGGGCCGCGTGTATCCGCAGAAGGTGGAATTGAGCGAGGCCGATCAGGCAAAGCTCGACCAGCTCTCCGAAGAATACGACAGCCTTGCCGAGTTGATCGAGGCGGGAGCCGCCGACGAGGACGCCGAGCCCCGGCTTGCCGAGGTGGAAAAGCAGATCGACGCCTTGCGGGACGCCGAGGAAACCTATCAGGCCGAGGACTTGGCAAAGTCCGGAGCGATCCTGACCCTCGATTATCACGGGCGGCTGGCCATCCATCGCGGATTGGTCCGGGACGAGGACCGGGACGCCCAGGGTGAAACCGGCGAGGGCGATGGCGATGACATAGAGGCCACCGAGGAAAAGGCATCGAAGGGAGCCAAGCTCACCCATTCGGCTACTCTGATCGAGGATTTGACCGCACAGAAGACCGCAGCGCTGCGCGTCGAACTGGCGAACAACCCCGATATCGCTCTTGTCGCCGTGGTTCATGCCATGCTGCTGCGAGTGGCCTATGGTTCCGGGCTTGTGTCCGAGCAAAGCGCCCTGCAGATCAGCTTGACCCATGAGCGCCTTGAGGGATCGATGAAGCGCCCCGACGACAACCGGGCGCTGGCCGAGTGGGAGAGCATCAAGGAAAACTACGGTCACAAGATCACCGGCAACCCCGCCGATCTTTGGGAATGGTGCCTTGACCAGTCCCGCGAGGAACTGCTGAACCTGCTGGCCTTCGCCGCCGCTCACACCGTCAATGCCGTGGAAGCGAAATATACCGGCGACAGGAGACAAGCTTTCGTCCATGCCGATCAGATCGGGCAGGCCCTCAACGTCGATATGCGCGATTATTTCACGCCGACCGCCGAGAGCTATTTCAGCCATCTGAACCGGCAGAGCATCGAGGCCGCAGTTGCCGAGGTTCGCGGCGCTGATTTAGCCAGCGGTGTTTCCGCGATGAAAAAGGCCGAAGCCGCCGCCTACGCCGAAAAGGCCGTCAAGGATAGTGGATGGCTCCCCGCTCATATCCGCATTCCCCCGGCCACCCCGGACGAGGCCGAGAGCGCCGAAATCCACCCGTTCCCCGTGGCGGCTGAATAGTCAGCCGTCATTCCCCCGGCCGCGCTTTCTCCGGCGCGGCCGGTCCCCTGTTCAGCCTCAGAAAGAGAGAACCCATGTCAGACCTTCGCCCCCTCACCAATGAAGAACACGCCGCCGTGCTGGAATACGCGCTTGCCCACGGCGCGGACTGGAAAGACGACCTCAACATCGACTGGATGAACGCACGGACGACCGGATTCCTGCAAGCGCTGCGCAACTCGCACGGCCCGTCATGGCTTGCCGATTATTCTCTGGCCGACTGGCCGCGCTCGCTGTTCAGCGCTGAAACGACCCTTGCCCATGCCCCCAACCCGAGGATTTCGGCGCTGGCGTGCCGCAAGCTCATCCTCGCTTACGTGGACAATCCCGAGCAGGTCAGGTGGGAAGACGTTCAGGACTCCTTGGCCGTAGCCATCGAGGCGTTTGGCTTGCCGGTGAATTTCATCGAAATGGCAAGGGCCGTGGCTCCCGATTGAGGGGAGGCCCGCGCCCCCTCCCCTCAAACTCCCCTTCCCGCCTCAGCCTCGCCCATGCCGGGCGGGGTTTTACGTTGCGAGGATATGTAAACGAGGATATTATAATATCCTTGAAAGGATATGCTGCTATGCCGCTCTACATCAAAGATCCCGAGGTGGACAAACTCACCGAGGAACTTGTCGGACTGACGAACTCCACGAAGGTTGAGGCTGTCAAGGCCGCGCTCATCCATGAGATCGCACAGCGCAGGGCCAGTCTGCCCATGCGTAAGCGACTTGCCAAGTCTCTTGAAATGGCGCGGGCTATCGGCCCTTTCGCGCCGGGAGATCACAAAGCCGAAACCGATGAAATGTGGGGCGAGGACTGATGCTGTTTGTTGATGCGTCGGTTGTCGTCGCCATTCTCGCCCAGGAGCCGGATGGCGCCGAGCAGATGGACCGATTAGAGCAGGACGGAGGCCCGTTCTTCATGTCGGCCATTGTTCGTATGGAAGCCACGCTTTCTCTGACACGGCGGCTGGCCGAGGCTACCGGCAAGGACAAGCCCGCGACGCCGGAAATGTTCGAGAAGGCCCGTCGCCTGGTCGATCAGTTCGCCGCCGATCTGGCCGCTCGTGAAACCATGATCAGCGGCGACGTGGGCAACAAGGCCCTCGATGCGGCGCAGCGCTATGGCAAGATCGTCAATCATCCGGCCAAGCTCAACATGGGCGATTGCTTCGCCTATGCCTGCGCCAAGGCGTATCGGTTGCGGCTCGCCTACAAGGGCGACGATTTCGCCGAGACTGATCTGGCTTGATGGCGCGAAACCCCGCCGCTTCACGCGGGGTTTCCTCACGCCAAAGGATCAGCATTCCCGAAAATGCAAGCGCCAGAATAGATTGCAGCCAATTTTCGCCCTATAGTCGCGATAGCAGCTTGAGACTTCCAAGATGGAGCAGAAGCGCAGCACCGAGCGAAAGGAAGGCAAATGGAACAGCTATTTTGGACACTCGCCTATGGCCTCGGCGTCATCGGCGCTTGCCTGTTCGCCCTGATGACCTTTCAGCACTATTCTTCCAAATATGCGGGATACAGGTTTTTCACGACCCGCAAGCTGTTCGGCCTCAGCCTGATCGCCGCTCTCTTTCACGGCGCCATCTATCTCGACACCGAGACAGATCATTTTGCAGATTGGCCCTGGGCGATGGAAGCGATGATCGCAGTCGCGGGCATCCTCGCAATCTACATCGTGGTCAAGAGCATCCGGTATGCCGGATTTGTTTGGGCTTTTGCCGGAACCAGCCTGCAATTCACCCTGCTCTATTTCCTTGGCCCTCTGCTGGCGATCATGCCGCCAGTGATCGCCTTCTATGCGGTGTCCAAAGATTCCGGGGTGAGGTTCCGGCCCTTCGCCGGTACTGCGCAGCAAACGACAGTCTATATCAACCAGACCACCTATTGAGCATGTCCGAAATCATCGAATTTGAAGGCGAGCGGTTCCGTGTTCGCCGCCGTCCGGGCTTCATAACGCGGTTGCGTGCAATCCTTGTCATGCGCGCCTACCATAAGGCCGAGCGGCCATATACGCGTCTCATCCGTGAGTTTGAAGCCCTTGAGGGCCAACGAGAGGCGATGCTGAACAAATTATCCAGCTTGACTCGTGCCGGCGCAGACAAGAGCGAGAAACAGTATTGCATGCGCGAACTGTTCCGGATCAACGAGCGTTTTGGCGACCTTGCCGCGCCTTGGGCGAAGGCGGAGGCCAAGATGATTGCGGCGCGCAAGGCGGTTGATCGGGTGCTTGCAACGGTCGGATTCGAACCCGCATCTTGAGCTGAAACTGATTATCAAGGTGGCCGCCCAGGACGGCCTCTTTTTGATCCTTTAGAGGGGAAAGAGGGTCGCTGCCCCCTCTCCCCTGCAAGCCGAAAACCGGCATCCCCCATCCTTCCCTCACTCCCTGACGCCGGCCGAGACCGGCCCCCATCCATTC
>NZ_JAGHMF010000035.1 GCF_017741815.1 Rhizobium sp. 16-488-2b | reverse complement strand
AACGCCGGCAGAGGTCTTTCGAAAGAAACTCCTCGCGCAGATTCGTTATGCTGGTTAGCTTGGCTGAACCCGTAAGTCGCGCTTCAGCATGAACTCACACAGCTACCTCCAGAACGCCGCCGCACAGCTTCGCCAAGGTGCGCCGGCCGCTGAAGTCGTCAACTACCTGATAAAGGTCGAAACCGTATTCATGAGCCTTTCGCAGAGACCTGATACCATGCTCAGGGCGCAAGCGGTGGTTCACGCAATCCTTGCAGAGGCTTAGCGAGCATCGTTCACCCGCGAAGGAAAAACGCCGCGCTACGCCCTATTCCCACCACCACATAAGTTGACATCGCCAGTGAACTTTTGCACTTACGTCCGTGCGATCCGGATGTCCGGCGCCATACGTACGTAGCCGGAGATGCCATCATGCCCGCCGAATTTCTCACTCTGTCGCAGATCCACTACGAGGCAAGCAAGAAGCATATCTTGCGCGGTGTCGATCTGACGCTTGAGGCCGGCCGCGTCTATGGGCTTGTCGGGCCGAATGGTTCCGGCAAGAGCTCGCTCCTGAAGACCATCGCCCGCCAGGTCGATCCGACCTCAGGCGCGGTTGCGCTTCAGGGAAAGCCGGCGGCGAGCTGGGGCGGGCGCGCTTTTGCCCGCGAAATCGCCTATATGCCGCAGTTCACCCCCGCCACCGATGGCATGACGGTGCGCGAGTTGGTCGCGCTCGGCCGCTTTCCGTGGCACGGCACGCTCGGACGCTTCACGCAGGCCGATCGCGATCTCGTCGAGGATGCCATCCGGCGCACGGATCTGGAGCGTTTCGCCGATAGTCTCGTTGCCAACATGTCGGGCGGCGAGCGCCAGCGCGCCTGGATCGCCATGATGCTGGCGCAGAACGCCAGCTGCCTGCTTCTCGACGAACCGACCTCCGCGCTCGACCTCGCCCATCAGGCGGGCGTCCTGTCGCTGCTGCGCGAGCTGAGCCACGAGCGTGGCCTGACGATCGTCGTCGTCCTCCACGACATCAATCTCGCAGCGCGCTACTGCGACGAATTGGTGGCGCTGAACGACGGCAGGATTTCGGCGCGCGGCAAGCCTGCCGAGATCGTTCAGTCGGACGTGCTGAAGTCGGTCTTCGGCGTCGAAATGGGCGGTTTCCCGCACCCTGTTAGTAACGAGCCGGTCAGCTATCTGCTCTAGCGTCATGACGTGCTCGGCCGGCTGCCCTTGCAACAACATAGCCGGCCAAGCATCGGATTGAATGAGACAATCGAGATCCTTCCCTAAGGTGAGGACTTCAGCGCCGGAGCTTACGCCAGCTTCTTCTCGTCAGGCGCCCCATCATCGTCGGGCGCGCTTGTCTGTTGCGCCATATGCAGCCGCCGATAAGGGCCTGCACGCCGCAGCAGGTCGCGGTGGCTGCCCTCTTCGACCACCCTGCCCTTGTCGATCACGCAGATCCGGTCCGCCTCGGTGATCGTCGCCAGCCGGTGCGCTATGACGAGCGTCGTACGGCCTTGAGACAGCTCCGCCAGCGATTGTTGGATCGCCCGTTCGGTCTCCGTGTCCAGCGCCGACGTCGCCTCATCGAGAATGAGGATCGGCGGGTTCTTCAGGAAGATGCGGGCAATTGCGAGCCGCTGCTTCTGGCCGCCGGAAAGCTTGACGCCGCGCTCGCCGATGATGGTGTCCAATCCAGCAGGCAGGCCGGCGATCACCTCGTCGAGACGAGCCCGGCGGGCCGCATCGAGGATGTCGGCTTCATCAGCGCCCAGCCTGCCATAGGCGATATTCTCGCGCATGGTGCCTGCAAACAGGAACACGTCCTGCTGCACGATACCGATGCTCGAACGCAGCGACGCCAGCGTCATCTGTCTGATGTCGACGCCATCGATGGAAATGGCGCCGCTGGTGACGTCGTAGAAGCGCGGCAGCAACGAACAGACGGTCGTCTTGCCGGCGCCCGATGGCCCCACGAAGGCGATCGTCTCGCCCGCCCTGATCGTCAGGTCGAGCCCATCGAGAATAGGCTTTCCGGTCTGATAGGCGAAGCGAACGTCGCTGTAGCGGATGTCGCCCGTCAGGCGCGGCATGTTGCGGGCGTCCTTGATATCGGCGATATCGGGACCGGTGTCGAGAAACGCCGTATAGCGCTGGAAGCCGGCAATCCCCTTCGGATAGGTCTCGATGACCGAATTGATCTTGTCGATCGGCCGGAAAAAAACGCCGACGAGAAGCAGGAAGCCGACGAAGCCGCCGGCGGAGAGTTCGCCTCTCGTCACGTACCAGGCGCCGACAAGCATCACGACCACCTGCACGAAGCGCATCGAGAGATAGGAGAGCGACGTCGAAGCCGCCATCGCCCAATAGGCCTGCAGCTTGGTCGAGAGATAGCCGGCATTGTTGACGGCGAAGAGCTTGCGCTCGTGGTCCTCGTTGGCGAAGGCCTGGACGACGCGAATGCCGCCGACCGTCTCCTCGATGCGCGCGTTGAAATCCGCCACGCGGCCGTAGAGCGAATGCCAGGTCTTCGTCATCCGGCGGCCGTAGCGCGTCGTCACATAGGCCGTCAGCGGCACGATCAGCGCGGTCACGATCGCCAGCGGCGGATGCTCCCACCACATGAGAATAAAGGCGCCAACCAGCGTCATCACGGCGATGAAGATATCCTCAGGTCCGTGATGGGCGACTTCGCCGATCTCTTCGAGATCCTTGGTCAGCCGCGCCACGAGATGGCCGGTCTTCTGATTGTCGAAATAGGAGAAGGAGAGCTTCTGCAGATGATCGAACGCCCTCGCCCGCATCTCCGTCTCGATCTTCAGGCCAAGCATGTGGCCCCAATAGGTGACGATCACCTGCAGCCCGGCGTTGACGACATAGATCGCAAGCAAACCGATTGCCGCCAGTCCGATCAGGCCCAATTGGCCAGTCGGCAGCAGCCTGTCGATGAACATCGTGACGGCAACGGGAAAGGCAAGCTCCAGCAGGCCCGCAGTCACCGCGCTGCCGAAATCGAGCACGAAGAGCCCCCGATGCGGCTTGTAGTAGCCGGCAAAGCGTTTCAGCAGCGACGATGTGCTCATCCGCGAGCCCTCCCCAATTAAAATAAGAAGCTTGCGGCGCGCCATCAGGCGCTGAATGCAACTGTGTGGAAGACAGTGCGCCCTGGCAAAGGCCAGCCGCTTCAAGGATTTGCCCGATATCCAAATCCGGCATCAAAAAGTCAAGTTACTTCTTGGTGAGACCGCGTCCCGAGGTTGTGCGTGGCAACGGCGCCGTGTGGATCTGCGGAATATTCAGGCAGCATCGAGTGCGGCCAAAAATTTGAGCAGCAATGTCTGCTTTTTCGGCAGGAAATTTATCGTTCGGTAAAAAATTGACCAAACGATAAATAAATTCAGCCCGATCATACGGCATCACCATGATTTTGTTGATGTTTGTCAATCTGGCACGCCACCTGCATTGAAAATGCCGAACCAGATCCTTTGCGCCATTGCCTCAAGAGGAGAGCAGATATGGAAATCGGTGTTTTCATCCCGATCGGAAACAATGGTTGGCTGCTGTCGGAAAACGCGCCGCAGTACAAGCCGAGCTTCGAGCTCAACAAGGAGATCACGTTGAAGGCCGAGAAATACGGCTTCGACTTTGCCTTGTCGATGATCAAGCTCCGCGGCTTTGGCGGCAAGACGGAGTTCTGGGACTACAATCTGGAATCCTTCACGCTGATGGCCGGCCTTGCCGCCGTCACGTCGAAGATCAAGCTGTTCGGCACGGCCGCGACGCTGGTCATGCCGCCGGCGATCGTTGCGCGCATGGCAACCACGATCGACAGCATTTCCGGCGGTCGTTTCGGCGTCAATCTCGTCACCGGCTGGCAGCGGCCGGAATACAGCCAGATGGGCCTCTGGCCAGGCGACGACTATTTCGGCGACCGTTACGAATATCTCGGCGAATACACGACCGTCCTCAAGGACCTCCTGACGACGGGCCAGTCCGATCTCAAGGGCAAGTTCTTCCAGATGGACGATTGCCGGATGAAGCCGGTGCCCCAAAGCGTGAAGCTGATCTGCGCCGGATCGTCCGATAAGGGCATGGCGTTCTCCGCCGCGTATGCCGATTACAGCTTCTGCTTCAGCGTCGGCGTCAACACGCCCACGGCCTTTGCCTCGACCAACCAGCGCCTTCTTAACGCAACGGCAAAGACCGGACGCGACGTGCGTTCCTTCGTGCTGACGATGGTGCTCGCCGAGGAAAAGTCGGAGGACGCCTGGGCGAAGTGGGAGCATTACAAGGCAGGCGCCGACGAGGAGGCGATCAAGTGGCTCGGCCTGCAGAGTGCCGCCGATACCAAGTCCGGTTCCGACACCAATGTTCGCCACATGTCGAACCCGGTCTCGGCGGTCAATATCAACATGGGCACGCTGATCGGCTCCTATGAAGAGGTCGCCGCCATGCTCGACGAGATGGCTGCGGTGCCCGGCACGGGAGGCGTCATGCTGACCTTCGATGATTTCGTCGAAGGCGTCGAGAAATTCGGCAAATACGTCCAGCCGCTGATGAAGAGCCGCCGCCATGTGACCGAGATGCTGGAGGCCGCCGAATGAGCGTCGCACCTGTTGGATACGAGGCGCCGCGCGAGCGTACGCAAAGCGTC
>NZ_JAGHMF010000050.1:0-2500 GCF_017741815.1 Rhizobium sp. 16-488-2b | reverse complement strand
AACCCTAACCTCCAGCTAAGGTCCCCAAGTCATGGCTAAGTGGGAAAGGATGTGAGGATCCCAAAACAACCAGGATGTTGGCTTAGAAGCAGCCATCATTTAAAGAAAGCGTAACAGCTCACTGGTCTAAATAAGGGTCTTTGCGCCGAAAATGTAACGGGGCTGAAGCCATGCACCGAAGCTGAGGATTTGCACTATGTGCAAGTGGTAGCGGAGCGTTCCGTAAGCCTGTGAAGGGACAGTCGTGAGACATCCTGGAGGTATCGGAAGTGCGAATGTTGACATGAGTAACGATAAAGAGGGTGAGAGACCCTCTCGCCGAAAGACCAAGGGTTCCTGCTTAAAGTTAATCTGAGCAGGGTTAGCCGGCCCCTAAGGCGAGGCGGAAACGCGTAGTCGATGGGAACCACGTTAATATTCGTGGGCCTGGTGGTAGTGACGGATTGCGTAACTTGTATTCACTTATTGGATTGTGGGTGCAGGGAAGCGGTTCCAGGAAATAGCTCCATCATTATAGACCGTACCCGAAACCGACACAGGTGGTCAGGTAGAGTATACCAAGGCGCTTGAGAGAACTATGTTGAAGGAACTCGGCAAATTGCACGCGTAACTTCGGAAGAAGCGTGACCCCATTGTACGCAAGTGTGATGGGGTGGCACAGACCAGGGGGTAGCGACTGTTTATCAAAAACACAGGGCTCTGCGAAGTCGCAAGACGACGTATAGGGTCTGACGCCTGCCCGGTGCTGGAAGGTTAAAGGGAGAGGTGCAAGCTTTGAACTGAAGCCCCAGTAAACGGCGGCCGTAACTATAACGGTCCTAAGGTAGCGAAATTCCTTGTCGGGTAAGTTCCGACCTGCACGAATGGCGTAACGACTTCCCCGCTGTCTCCAACATAGACTCAGTGAAATTGAATTCCCCGTGAAGATGCGGGGTTCCTGCGGTCAGACGGAAAGACCCCGTGCACCTTTACTATAGCTTTACACTGGCATTCGTGTCGGCATGTGTAGGATAGGTGGTAGGCTTTGAAGCAGGGACGCCAGTTTCTGTGGAGCCATCCTTGAAATACCACCCTTATCGTCATGGATGTCTAACCGCGGTCCGTTATCCGGATCCGGGACAGTGTATGGTGGGTAGTTTGACTGGGGCGGTCGCCTCCGAAAGAGTAACGGAGGCGCGCGATGGTGGGCTCAGACCGGTCGGAAATCGGTCGTCGAGTGCAATGGCATAAGCCCGCCTGACTGCGAGACTGACAAGTCGAGCAGAGACGAAAGTCGGTCATAGTGATCCGGTGGTCCCGCGTGGAAGGGCCATCGCTCAACGGATAAAAGGTACGCCGGGGATAACAGGCTGATGACCCCCAAGAGTCCATATCGACGGGGTTGTTTGGCACCTCGATGTCGGCTCATCGCATCCTGGGGCTGGAGCAGGTCCCAAGGGTTTGGCTGTTCGCCAATTAAAGCGGTACGTGAGCTGGGTTCAGAACGTCGTGAGACAGTTCGGTCCCTATCTGCCGTGGGTGTAGGAATATTGACAGGATCTGTCCCTAGTACGAGAGGACCGGGATGGACATATCTCTGGTGGACCTGTTGTCGTGCCAACGGCATAGCAGGGTAGCTACATATGGAATGGATAACCGCTGAAGGCATCTAAGCGGGAAACCAACCTGAAAACGAGTATTCCCTATCAGAGCCGTGGAAGACGACCACGTTGATAGGACGGGTGTGGAAGCGCAGCAATGTGTGAAGCTTACCGTTACTAATAGCTCGATCGGCTTAATTGTTCTCATTGCTTATGCTCACCGAACTTCGTTCGATGATGCATCGCTCTTGTCCTGACGCGCTGACGCGCTGCGGACGGCCCGCCAAACGATTGGCGACGGCCTACCGGCCTGTATGGGTGCCAAACGCATCCTTCAGACGGGAAAGAGAAAGACGTGTTCACCCGGCAAACATGTAATGTTTGTCCGGAAGAAAACAGGCGAATGCCTGCCAGCTTCTCAATTGTTGCGCTTCGCTGACCTGGTGGTTATGGCGGGGCGGCTGCACCCGTTCCCATTCCGAACACGGCCGTGAAACGCCCCTGCGCCTATGGTACTTCGTCTTAAGACGCGGGAGAGTCGGTCGCTGCCAGGTCTGCTAAACGCAACAACACATGCGCCTGATGTCAAAGACATCAGAAAGCTGCATGTGAAACTAAAGATAATCTTCTCATCACATGACGGCCAAGGCCGAAACAAAAGGGCCGCCGAAAGCGGTCCTTTCTGCTTTAACGGTCATATACAGAATGAAACTTCGGCGCACCTCATCTATAATGGTGCGTCCCTTACAGGAACAAAACCCTATGGGTTTTGCTCCTGATGTAAGAGCAAACCGCTTCGCGGTTTACTCAAGCGCGATAAATCCCAAAGGGATTTACGCTGGCGCGGGGTGGAGCAGCCCGGTAGCTCGTCAGGCTCATAACCTGAAGGCCGCAGGTTCAAATCCTGCCCCCGCAACCAA
>NZ_JAGHMF010000049.1 GCF_017741815.1 Rhizobium sp. 16-488-2b | reverse complement strand
TGGCTACAATGCCACGATAAAAGGCCGGACACATGACTGAACCTGACCGATCCCATCGATACAGAGTCTTGCATTCCACGGGCCGTCCACACATGGGGGTACCGTCTGTCGTTGACGCAAGCCATTCAGCTTGGCACCATCGGCCCATGTTGAGAGAGAGAATACCTCTCCGTATCGCTCCCCTGCCCTTGCAACGGTTCGGCCACACTGCTCGTTTCCGGCAAGGGGCTGGTCCTCGCCATGCTCGCCGCTCACGCGCCTGCGCGTGGCTCCGGTCCCGGTAAACCGCCCTTACCCTCAACTGCGCCGCGTGGCGTCCTGAAGGTGTCGGGACGAGGGGCGTCTGCCCCTCGTGTCCCACTCGGTAGGTTCGACGGCCTGCGGCGCGTCGAACAAGGGGCGGATCTTAGAGCGCCTGGAATCTGAAAAGAGGCCGATTGGTGAAGCCTGGTCGCCAGCTCTGGTGATCGTAGACGTGGATTAACGTTCCGACTGCCGCTTCCCCTGCCCCGATGATTGGAAAAAGCACTTCTCCGATCTGTTCGGGATGAAGACAGGGGTAGCAATCGATCTGGCCGTTCGGTCGTTGGACCTCGATGCGGAATTGTTGGGTGTTGTCGTTCGCCGTCATGATCGCCTCCGCCAAGTGGCTCGGCCGCCGAAGCGGCTGAGCCCTGGCAAGGCCAGTCCATCAGGACCGGCGCTCGCTGTTGAGGTAATCGTTCGGGATGACGGCCATCAGCGTCTCGTCGTCCTGACCGGGATAGCGGCCGAGGTTCGCGTACCAGCGGGAATGCCCGGTGTTGAGCGTCAGCGCCAGGTAGGGCTTGTCGTCGGCGTTGAGCCGTTCCCAGATGCCGCCGACTTCAACGCGCCTGCCCCGCGGGCTCTGTTCGAACAGCCGGTACTTGGGGGCCTTCTCGTTGTCGCTGGCAACCGGCTCGCCGGTCACATCGATGTCGAATGAGAGGGTGGCGATGTTGCCGGTGATCTTCTTGCCGTCGATCTGGATGAAGTTTGCGAGGGTGTCGGTCATTGTGATGCTCCTTGTTAGCGAGTTGCCGATGGGAGCTTTCAAAGAGCGGATATGGGCCGGACCACACCGAAGGCCGTAGCGTCAGCGAAGGACCGGGACTGGATGCGATTTTGCTTCGCGAGGAAGGCCGAACCGGGGTCCCCGCCCGACGTGTCGGGTGGGGTGGTGATGCCGGGGAAAATCGTAGATAGGCGCGGTTGTGGTGCGGAACACCGCTCTTAGCTTCCCATCGTCGGCAATTCGTGGACATACAAGGGTTATTGCAAGGGGCTGATCGACGCCCTCCCCCAAACATGACGACGCCGACGGGATTACCGGCTTGGTCCGCCTTTGCCCAACGACTGCGATTGGTTGAGTTCGCGGGCCTGGTTGCGCACCTGAGCATCGCCCTTGTCGAGCGTTTTCAGGACTGTGCGCGCGGTCGCAAGCTGTTGTTCATTGGCGCCATGTTTCTCGGCGATCGGCGCGAGGTTACGAGCCGTCCTGAGCTTGCCGATATCGTCACCGAACCGCTTCTCAAATGACCGAATGGACTTGCTCAACTCGGTTTTCTGGTCGTCGGAAAGCGGCTGCTTCTTCTCGATCGCGCTCATCAGCGCGGCGCTTGGCTGGGCGATCTCCACCTTACCGCGCTCGGCCAGCTCATGCTTTTCCTGCGCCAGGGTCTGACGGATGCCATGCACCAGCGAAATGAAATCATCGGCAACACCACGTAGGCCTGTTCGTCCTGCTATGGCTCGACGGTAGTCCATCCGTTCCTCACGGCCGGAGAAGATGCCACCGGCGCCCTTGTATGGGCCATACGCCTCCGGATCGAGACTGAGGCGGGTAATCACCTCGCGATCGCCTATCTTGCCGCTCATCGCGGCTTCTCGAACCGCGTCGAGCATCTTGGCAGGATCGCGATAGACCCCGGCCGCCATGCGATCGAGATTGCGGCTGGTGTCACGAAAATAGTCGGATTGCTCCAGGGCCTTGTCGAGATCCGTTTTGCTAACGGCGGAGTCAAGTGTGCGGGCCGGAATGATAGGGTGGCCGGTCATGGTCTTTTCTTCGGGACCAAGCCCAGGTAGGCCGCGCAGCGCGTCGGCCGACTGAGCCCGATCGATGGCGCCGGAGCGCACATACGGTTTGAGATAGGCGTCGAGATGCCCCTTGCCGGGAGCTTCCAGCTCCCGCGTGAGGGCATTGAGATAATCGGTCTTGTTGGTCTGCGACCAGTCGATGTGGATCCCCGCGCGACGGCAAAGCTCGGTATGCACGGTCATGATCGTGCGGCCGTTCCCATCAAGAAACGGATGGGCATAGGCGAGATGGCCCATTACCTCACCGGGTTTCTCGCGCATCGTGGCAGCATCGTTGCCCTGCCCCAAGGCATAATCGACGCCTCGGCCGACATGCGATGCGAACATGAATTCCACCGCCCCTTTCGTGACGTGGAGTTCTCGAGCGTTCTGGGAGCGGTCCTGACCAGCCCACGGATAGACGTCACCAAACAAGGTTTCGTGCGTCTTCTTTACGTCCTCGAAGGAAAGTTGCTCCACGCGACTAAGGTTGTGCAAGGCACGCTCGACATTGCCGCGAAAGGCGTCATGCTCAAGGTCTTTGACCTTGGCCATGTCTTTTTGCCCGGCGTGATTTCGCAGGTATCCTCGTGTGGCAAAATCGCCGAACGGATCAAACGTCATCCTCGCGCTTGGCGTTCATCAAGATATCGAGAATGGAGACGGGTCAATTCAACACCGTTGATGACTCCCGCCTTGCGCAAGGCGACGACGACTTCCTGGACCTCATCAAACGCGACATCATCACCAGCCAGGCGCGTTACATCGTCCGCCCAATCGTCAAGCTCGGTACGAGCCGCGACAATTCCGTGCTGCTTTGCAAGCGCCAAGATGCATTCCTCGGCGGTCAGTTCAGTGGTGTGACGAACAGCGTGTGCCATGACAATCCTCAATATTTTCTGTCTGTTAACCTAGCATATGCTGGTACGGGAATCGAGTGCAGGGCTCCGACCACCAAGGGTAGAGCGGCCTAAGCGGCCGCCCTTTTTTCTTGAAGCGAGTGCAGGTAGTCGGCCGCCGCTTGCGCCTTGGAAGCGGCCCGGAAGATGGCGCGCTTATCCTGCTTCATGACGGCCAACCAACTGGCAAGGTACGATGCACTCTCGGGCCTGACCGTAGCGGTGATTTCGAGATCGGAGCAAAGGAAACATGCTGAAATTTCAGCGACCAGCTCCTCGAAATGGTATTCGTGATGCCGCTTGTCGGTGCTCTTGAGCCGGTCAAGCCGCTTGCTCGATCCTGACCAGTGAGAGACCTCATGCAGGATGGTCGAATAATATGCCTCGGGGCTTTCGAACGCCCGAAACGGCGGCATTTTGATCATGTCGAGCGCGGGAATGTAGCAGGCTCGATCCCCCTGATGTTGGATCACTGCGCCGGTGTTTTCAATGAACCGGTCGGCACCTGCGATGCGCCGATCTTCCGGCATTGGGATTGGCTTGGCGTAGAAATCTTCCGGAAGGCCGTCAATTTGCGAGAGATTGAAGACGGTATACCCCTTGAGGTAGGGGATTTCCCGGTCCTCGTCCTCGCCTCGTCCGTTATCGACGCTGCGGGTCACGGTTCCGTATTTGACGATGGTGGTTCCCTTTTCGCCTTTACGGACCTGGCCGCCAAGCTCCTGCGCCTGTTTGTAGGTCATGAACCTGTCGTGCTGGAAGTTGTTGGCGGCCGATGCGATCCAGAGCAGGAGGACGTTGATCCCGCGATAGGGTTCGCCGGTGGAGCGAAGCGGCCGGGGGAAGGAACTGCCGATGTTGGTGGCGCTCCAGGGCTGCATCCAGGGCCGTGTACCGGTCTCCAAGGCGGAAACGATGGTGTCGGTGATGCGCTGATAGGTATCCGTGCGGGCTTCACTCATGGCTATCTCCTTTGCCTCGTCTTGCTGACGGGGGCTCAAGAGACAGGGCGACAAAGCGGGGGCTGCACCCGAAGGGCCGCAATGCAATGGAGGGCATCAAAGCCCTAAGAATTTGCTTCGCGAGGAAGGCCGAAGGCCGGGGAAATTGTTAGGGCGGCGATGCTGCGGAAATCGCGCGCCCTGTCAGCCATCCGTCCTAGAAAGCAAGGCAGAGGCAAAGGGGGATACCGCGACGGCCCGCCGTATCCCGTTGCGCTGTCACGGCCGGGATTTCTCCTTGCCGGTGCATCGTTGTATGCTTGGGCGATCGGCTGCCCTATCGGCCCCCTGCCCTACCGTCTTCACGCTCATAGGCATCCATCATGGAGATCAGGACGTCCTCGCCTGCGGAGATACCCATGCGCTGCGCCAACTCCCAAAAGCGGCGGCGGGTATCCTCACTGGTCGCAATGTTGAGCTTGGCCGTTCGGTTGGAACGGCGAAGGCTGCGGGCGTCGAATGGTGCCACGGATGCCGGAGCCTTCGGCGGAGTGGCGGGCTGAGCGGAATGCCGGGCGGTAAAGCCAGCGCGTTCAGCTACCTCTTTGATTTCTGCTTGATCGGATTCCGGAACTTTTGCGCGCGGCTTGAATCCCGTAACATCAGGCAGGTCTAGGGAGACACGTTCCTTGGTCATGCTGCTGCCGTCTCCTGTTCTCGAAGGGTCTCAATGACTGCTGTTGCCAACTGCTGAGCATTCTCCTGTGCCGTCCTGGGATTGGACACGTCCTCCTCGGATAGATCGAAGATCGTTCCGCCGAGCTGGAACATGGCACTGAATGCGGCCCGCTCCATCATCGACGCCGGCAGGATCGGGATGCCCTTTTCTTCGAGCGTCGTCCGAATGTGGCGTTGCTCCCTGCTCTGCAATGCCGTGGTCATGGAAAAGACCACCCGATAGTCGATCTTGCGCCGGAAGGCTTTGCTCTCACGCTCGATAAGTGCAATCACCCTGCCCGCCTGATCGGCGTCGAGCTGCTTGCCGCGCATTGGAATTAGCACCAGGTCGGCGCGGCTGATTGCATAGCTGGCCGTCAGGTTGGCTGATCCCTCCAGGTCAACGATAACGAACGGGCATTTTTCAGCGGCGGTATCGATCGCATCAACGATGGATTCCTCATTGATGCCGCCCATCACCTCGAGCTGTTTCGGAACCGAATCTCCAAACCGGCTCGCCCAGGTCGCGAGGGGCTGGTTAGGATCGGCGTCGATAAGCGTCACCGAAGATCCTGCAGCGGCATAGACTTGGGCCAGGACGAGAGCGGTCGTTGATTTTCCAACGCCCCCTTTTGTCGAGCAAAGGACGATAACGGGCATTGCTGCTCCTTTCGGTTCTGAGTTCCTTGCCGGTTCTTTACAGGACAGAAGTTACTATAAAGTGACTTCGTGGCCAGTTCCCATCTACCATAAACCGTCCATATGGTCACCACATGGTCAGAAGGAACCGACAAGGAACCCGGTTCCTGCTCGGAACCCGATAAGAACCCGGTTCCTTGTTAGAACCGATCGGCGCAGACGCTAAAGGGAGCAAGGAAAAAGCCGCCCCCCGAAGGGAGCGGCTCAAGATCAGCCGGTTTTGGCGACCTTCTTGTTGTCGTTGTCGGCTCGACCGATGAATTTCGCGTCATAGCTCAAAGTGATCGAGAACAGAGGGGGGAAGCCGATTGTCACGCCGATTTTGAGCGTGCCCTGATGTTTAGCTTTTCCGATCAGCTTCTTGATGAAGCCCACAACTTGGCGACCGGTAAGGCGGAGGTAGGTGATGGTCTGTTTCATAGCAGTTCTCCTAAAATGATGATTTCGTGTGGTGCGAAGCAGATAAAGCGGCGTCCGGCGTGCCTTTGCACCGCGCAGCGGTCGCAACGAAGTGGAGAACCCGAAGGGTTGCCAAGGCAGGCCAGCCGCTAAATTCGCGCAGCAGACCATCCGAAATTCAGCATTTGGAACTGCGAAACAGACCAGCACCGGTGCGTCGCACCGATCTTGCCCAGGGCGAAAGAAGATGATCGGAGAAGCGGGCAGGCAGGGGCGTGATGGCGTGGCGAATCGGCTTCCCCCCGGATCACGGCTGCGATGCGTGATGAAAATGGCCGACAACCTTCCTCGCATGACAAAACCGGCTAATCTTGATGCTGACCGAAGGAAGGCATCTTCATTGCGTGGGCGGGGAGCGCGAGGGGAGGGGCTTTAGGGGCTCCCCTCGTACCAGTCGGAAGGCGCTCGATGCGCCTGTCGGCTGGCGGGCGGCTTGGAATTTGCAGGGAAAAGGACTATATAGGCTCTCAGGAGTGGGACGCCGGGTTTCCCCGACGCCCCCTTTCCTAGAATAAGAATTGAACCCGGATTCGGAGTAGCCAGCTCGTCCGGGTTCTTTTCATTTCTAGGGTAACGGTCATGGGCAAAAGCCACATATCGTTACCTCCTTTTGAGGGCGAGGCCGTCGCCTCGGCCGGGGTGGCCTATCCTCCCCGATCGGCGCGGGCTGGCTCCGCGCCTTGCTGCTTCCACCCTCAAATCTGACTAGCGTTCCCTGTATAATTCCATTTTGCGAGCGTTGCGAAGGGCGGCACGGCTGGTTTCAAACCTGTAGCCGTCCCATTCCTTCCACGGCTCCCAGCCCATCGGCGTCGGTCGACCATACCAGACGCGGACCTCGACGCGCTCCGCGTCAAGCTCCCTGACGATTGAAACCGTGAACGATCCGCCCATATTCGAGGGCGTATCGAACACATCGACGTGCCGGATTATCCGGCTCTCCTTGGCCCTGCTCATAGCAAGGCCAACTGTTGAGCGGGCTGGCGGGAAATCTGCGGCATGGGCTTCGCCTCAATCCGCTCGATCTCATCAGCCTTGCGGGCGCGCGCCTCGGCAAAATCGAAACAGGCGATCTCGCAAACGATCGAGGTATCTTTCCATTGCTCGCGGAAAATCGAGGTGTCGATTCCGACTCCTGCGTCCATTTCAAAGCCTGTCGCCTTGGAAAACTCGACGCCACGGCCTGAATGCCGGCGCTCGTAATAGGCGCGGCCGGAATACTGGAAGCTGGCGGACTGCTGTGGGATGATGAACGCGCCATGATCGGCAAGCTCGGCGGCAATGTCGATCACATGGAACTCAAAATCCGGGCCGCGATAGCGCGGGCCGTTGCCATGGCGTTTGACCTTGCCGAATGGCGGATTGCCAATGGCCATATCGAAACGGCCTAGATCGAGTTCGCGCCAGTCGAACACATCGGCATTGATCCACCTGGCCTCCGGCAACAGCTTGCGGCCAACCTCGCAATATCGCGGGTTGATCTCGACGCAGGTCATTTCCGGGGTTCTGCCGCAATAGGCTGCACGATGATAGATGAAATAGCTGAGCACGCCGATACCGGCGCAAAGGTCGACGACACGCCCGCCAGTTCCGTCGAGGGCGAAATCACCGGCAAGGTCGAAGGGGGTAAAGAACGCTCCCGACGCACCGTTGATGTGGTTCGCGCCTTCGTGCCAATGCCGAAACACAAATTCCCGCTCGTCGTCGGTGAGCCTGTCCTTCGTCAAGATCGCCTCTGCCTCGTCATGGGCTTTGCGCTGCGCCCGCGTGAGTTTTGCCATGGTCCTGAATCTCCTTTTCCCGCGAAGCGGCTTTCCTGCCCGAAGGGGCAGGAGCCCCGCTCCTGCTCCCGAGCTCGTGCGGAACAGCGGGGGAGAGG
>NZ_JAGHMF010000048.1 GCF_017741815.1 Rhizobium sp. 16-488-2b | reverse complement strand
GCGACACGCCCGATCCGACCGGCATTGCCTTCGCTGTTCCGAAGGGAAGCGATCTGGCCGGCGTGATCAATGCCGGCATGAAGAAGATGGAAGCCGATGGCGAACTGACGAAGCTTCGCCAGAAGTATCATCTCGATTAAGGACAGAGGCGCTCCCATGTCAGATCAATCCTGGACGGAATATCTTCCATCCCTCCTGCAGGGAGCGGTGCTCACCATCGTCGTGACGTTCATCGCGATGATCGGGGGTACCGTGATTGGCTTCATCTTGGCGATGATGAAGATGTCCTCCTCGATGTTCCTGCAGGGGAGCGCTGCAGTCTACGGCACGTTCATACGAGGGCTGCCGCTGCTTGTGCAGGTGCTGCTTGTCTATTTCGCCTTGCCGATGCTCACCGGAATTCGCATGCCGGCAATGGTCGCCGGCACGGTGTCGATGACACTGTTCACCGGCGCCTTCATGGCCGAGATCATCCGCTCCGGAATCCAGTCCGTTGATCGTGGGCAGATGGAAGCCGGTCGCTCGATTGGCTTTGGCCACTGGCAGACGATGCGGCTGATCATCTGGCCGCAGGCGATCTGGGTAATGCTTCCCAACATCGCAAACCAGTTCAGCATTACCCTGAAAGACACATCTCTTCTCTCGGTGATCGGTGTCGTCGAACTGACGATGGCGGGCCAGACGATCTATTCGATGAACTTCGACACAATAAGAGTGCTGGCGATGGTGGGCGTCATCTACATGGCAATCTACTTGGTGGCCGAACGCTTCACTGCCTGGATGGAGCGGAGGATTTCCCGATGATCGAAGCGCATGGCGTCTACAAATCCTTCGGGCCGGTGCAGGTTCTCAAAGGTGTCGATCTGACGGTCAATGCTGGCGAAGTCGTCTGTCTGATCGGCGCGTCCGGCTCCGGAAAATCGACCTTCCTTCGTTGCCTGAACGGCCTCGAGATCGCCGACGACGGGCAGATCCTGATCGGAAAGACCGTATTGCTGGGCCATGGAACCAATCTCGACAAGCTGCGGCAGCGCGTCGGCATGGTGTTCCAGCACTTCAATCTCTTCAATCACATGTCGGTTCTCGAGAACATTACGCTTGGCCCCATCAAGCTGCGCAAGGTTCCGCGGGCGCAGGCCGAGGCGGAAGCACGAGAACTGCTGTCGCTCGTCGGCCTCACCGAACGAGCCGACGCGATGCCCCGCATGCTGTCCGGCGGCCAGAAGCAGCGCGTGGCGATCGCACGATCGCTGGCGATGAAGCCGGAAGCGCTGTTGTTCGACGAGCCGACCTCGGCGCTCGATCCGGAAATGGTGCGCGAGGTGCTCGATGTGATCCGCGGCGTCGCCCAGAAAGGCATGACGATGGTGATCGTTACCCACGAGATGGGCTTTGCCCGCGAGATTGCCGACCGGGTGGCCTTCATGCATGCCGGCACCATCCACGAGATCGGGCCACCATCGCAAATCTTCGAAGCGCCGCATGAAAAGCGGACGCAGGAATTTTTCTCTAAAGTTCTGTGAGACACGATGCGCAACAGCCGGACCCTGGACGATACCCTCTGCGTTATCCCGCCTGAAACGCCGCTCGAAGGATTCGCGAGCCTGGCGACGCCGGTCTATCGCGGTTCGACGATCGTCTTTCCTGACGCCGCGTCCTATCGCTCGAGGGCGGCGCGCGCGCCGGACGGCTATACCTACGGCCTATCGGGGACGCCCACCACGCGAACGCTGGAAGGCCAGCTCGCGCAGATGCACGATGCCGAACGGGCGATCATCCTACCCTCGGGACAGGCGGCAATTTCGGTCGCCATGCTCTCCCTGCTCAAGAAGGGTGACCATCTACTGGTGACGGACAACGTCTATCCGCCGGTTAAACAGTTCGCGCGCGAGGTTCTCTCCGATCTCGGCGTTGAGACGGAATATTTCGATCCGACCGATCTTACGGATTTGGGCGGCAAACTGCGTCCGGGCGAAACCAGACTGGTCTGGATCGAATCTCCGGGTTCCACGAGCATGGAGCTTTGCGACATTCCCGAGGTCGCGCGCCTCTCGAAGTCGGCGGGCGCCTTGGTTGGCTGCGATAACACGTGGGCCACCGGGCTGATCTGCAAGCCGCTCGATCTCGGCGTCGATATCGTCGCCGAGGCGCTGACCAAGTATGTCGGTGGCCATTCCGATATTCTGCTGGGCGCCATCATCGTTCGGGAAATGGATTTGTATGCCAAGTTCCGCAGGACCCTGAGCGCGCTGGGAATCGGCGTCTCGCCCGACGAGTGCTCGCTTGCGCTGCGCGGAATCCAGACGATGAGCCTGCGATTGCGGCATGTCGGCAGCGTGTCGGAAGAATTCGCCGAGCGTTTGGCCGGTCGTGGCGCCTATGAGGTGCTGCATCCCTGTCTTCCCGGCTTTGACGGGCACAACATATGGAAGCGCGACTTCAGCGGAAGCGCCGGTGTCTTCAGTATCAGGCTGGAAGGGGTCAGCGATGAGGTGATCGACCGGAGGCTGGACATGCTGAAGACCTTTGCGATCGGCGCCTCATGGGGCGGTACGCGCAGTCTTGTCGTCCCCATGGTGATCGACAACGACCGTCATGTGATGGAGCTTCCTAAGAGATCGACATATCTGCGCGTGAGCATAGGTCTCGAGAGTGCCGACGATCTCTGGAATGACCTTCAGACGCTCCTCGTTTGAGGTCGCTGGAGACATGTAAGCCCGGTGGCGGCAAGCCTCGATGCCTGGGTGGCATCGGCGCTTCTCTAATCGGCGGGTCAATGTCAATCGCCGTCGCTATTATTCTAACATTGCGGCAGTCAGTTTTTGGCGATTGCGGACGGTGGCGTTGCTGGTAATTCCCGGTGATGACAACGTGGCGTCCCGCACCCAGAATCCGCTTCAAAGCCCTTGGCCTCCACTGGCGCAGTGGCCGACTTCTTGCTGCCGAAGTTCTGGATGACACCGGGCGCGTAAAGGGAGTTCGCCCGCTCTGTGGTTCGGTCGAGTTTGGCGAAACGGCTGGTCATCCGCTAGTTTCACGAGGAACTCGGGATAACAGTAGAAGTCGTCGGCCCGCCTTTGTTCATAGAGAATATCTACACCCATGAAGACAGCCTGGGGCATGAGCTTCTTGCGATCTTCGATGTAATATTTCCCGATGCTGCTTTTTCCGAAGAGACACGCATCGAGTTCCATGAGGATGATGGAACGAAGTGCTTTGCAGAGTGGTTCGCCCTCGACGCATTGGACTTGCCTGATCGACCTCACCTCTACCCAGAGGGCTTGAAGACTCATCTGTTGAAATCCAGATGACCGTCCGCGTAGCGGCCGCAACGTGTCGCAAAAGTTGATCGTGAAACTCTGACTTTTGCACCTGACTTTCGCGACAGAATTTTCGGTAATTTTTCAACATGGACGATTTTGTCGCGAAACTCAGGATTTTCGCGACACTTCTATGGTAGTAGCTATTTCGGTAATGTTGCTGAAGTGCCAAAAAGGTGACCTGCAGCAGCTTGGTTTTAAGGTGAGTGACGACAGGCGTCGCACCATCGGAAATGCGACCGCTCAACATTACAGGAATTCGGCGGCGCCGTCGTCGAAACGCCCTGCAAGACGCTCCGCAAATCCTCGCATCGCGTTGCACACTTCATCGCAGAGGAGTCGCACGCGCTTCGTGCGCCGGGTGTCACCATGGGTCAGAAGCCAGACGTCGCCAATATGCGTGACCGGGGCACCGGGAACGCGGACGAGCAACGGGTCGACATCGCCGAGAAAGCACGGCAGGGCGGAGATGCCCATGCCGGCGAGGGCCGCCTCTAACTGTGAGCGCATTTCGGCGAAGCGGATCGGCATGGGGGCCATCTTGATTCCGACCTCCGGCTCCCAGTCCGTCGGAACGGTTTCGTTCGACCCGAGCAGCCAGGCGGGAGGTATCGAACGAGGGGCTGCCAGATTGCGGGCGATATAGAACCCCGTATGGAATTCGCAGAGCTTTTTTCCGTAAAGATTTTCAGGCGGTGATGCTCGACCAACGACGACGCGCAGCGCGACGTCAGCTTCCCGGTTGCCGAGGTTCACGACCGATCCCGAGCTCAGTATCTCCATGGCAATTTCCGGATAGTTCGCCCGGAACGCCGTTAACGTCGGCATCAGCAGATCGGTGGCGAACGAGATGGGAAGCGTGAACCTCAGGGGGCCGGAGACATCTTGGTCACGCCCGAAGATGCGCGCCTCGATCTGCGACGAAGCCGTCGCCATCTGTCCAGCAAGTTCGACGATATCGCTTCCGGCATCCGTTAGCCGGTATCCGGTCGGCAGCTTCTCGAACAGTTTGGTGTTGAGTTTTTCTTCGAGCCGCCCGATGCCGCGAATGATCGTTGCATGGTTGACCTCAAGCGCTTCTGCAGCAGCCCGGACGGTGCCGCCCTCGGCGACGGCGAGAAACATTCGAACCTCATCCCAATGATCCATGGTGCGTTTTTTCACAAGTGGTGTGCGCGACTCGCCAGTTTAAAAGTCAAGTTTCTTTTCGCATATCTGCCGAAGATGCAGTGCTTGTGCAATATCGCACACCGCTGCAGCGAAATGATCAAATGAGGAAATCATGGGCAAGCTTGATTCGAAAACCGCCGTCGTAACGGGCGGCTCCAGCGGTATTGGTTTTGCTATCGCCGAACGCTTTATCAGAGAAGGCGCGAAGGTCTATATCACGGGTCGCCGCCCAGCTGAACTCGATGTTGCCGCCAACAAGCTCGGCGAAAAGGCGAAGGCGATACAGAGCGACGTTTCCGATCTTGGCAGCCTTGACCGCCTGTTCGCGACGGTGCGGGAAGCGGAAGGGCGGCTCGATGTCCTTGTCGCCAACGCTGGCGTCATCGCATCCAGCAACATCCTCGACGCTGCGGAAGAGCACTTCAACAGCATGTTCGACATCAACGTCAAGGGAACATACTTCACCTTGCAGAAGGCAATTCCGCTGATGGGCCGCGGCGGGTCGATCATCCTCGTCTCGTCCTGCCTAGCGACCAAGGGCCTGCCCGGCCACAGCGTCTACAACGCCACGAAGGCGGCCATCCGGTCGCTAGTCCGCACAGCGGCGGCGGAATTGCTAATATCGGGCATCCGCGTGAACACGCTGAGCCCCGGCCCGGTCGACACGCCCATCATCGACGGCCAGGTGGGATCGCCGGAGGCGGCAGAGGAGTTCCGTAAGCAGGCGGCCGCTGTGGTGCCGCTTGGTCGCATCGGACGCCCGGCAGAACTCGCGGCAGCGGCGCTCTTCCTGGCATCGGATGAAAGCAGCTTCTCGACCGGGACGGACCTCGTGGTCGATGGCGGAATGACACAGCTCTAAGGAGACGGAAATGAAGAGACTTGAAGGCAAAACGGCCATCGTCACCGGCGCATCGAAGGGCATCGGCGCAGCGATAGCCAAGGAACTCGCGGCAGAGGGAGCACGGATGGTGGTGAACTACGCATCCAGTCGCGAGAGGGCCGAGGATGTCGTGGCGGCGATTACCGAGGTTGGAGGACAAGCCATCGCCGTCCAGGCAAACGTCGCCAACGGCGAGGACGTGAAGCGCTTGTTTGCGGAGACTTTGTCCGCCTTCAGTCGACTCGACATCCTCGTTAACAACGCCGCCGTCTACGGCCCGACGCCGCTCGATGCCATCACCATAGAGGAGTTCCGTAGCCATTTCGACACCAACGTTCTCGGTGTTATCCAGACCATCCAGGAGGCGGCCCGGCACTTCGGACCGTCCGGCGGCAGCATCGTCAACATCGGCTCCATTGACAGCATTCGCGCGGTCCCGGGGATGGCGGTTTATTCTGCAACCAAAGGCGCGCTGGATTGCCTAACGCGTGCCTTTGCGGCCGAGCTCGGATCTCGCGGCATTCGCGTCAACACACTCGCGCCGGGAGGTACGCATACCGAGGGAATAGAGAGCGTCGGCTTCATCGGAAGCCCGTTCGAGAAGGATATGATCGAGAAGACGCCGCTGGGCAGGCTTGGCCAGCCGCAGGACATCGCCAAGGCCGCGGCCTTTCTCGCCTCAGACGATGCGGCCTGGATTACCGGCGATCGGCTCGTGGCGTCCGGCGGATTCTACGGTTGAGGATGAACCGGAGCCAATTCGAAGAACAGAGTGGCGGCAGGGCCACTCAACTAAATCTATTTGCGCCAACATGCATCATCATCACAAAAATCGAGGCGAGTGCCTGACGCCTAGCGTCAATGAACGTCCGTTTCCGGCCGGCTTCCGCCGTCGCTATAATCCCGAGATTTGTTCAACATGTTATCCCGACTTTTGCAGCGCTGCAAAATCAGGAGTTGTGCGACAAGATGTTAATCACGTTGCCTAAGGGGTCCCGCACGTAGAAGCGACGAACGCCCCAAGGCTCGTTCGACAGGGGATACGCGATCTCGAAGCCTTCAGATTGGGCGCGCTCGTAGATTTCATCAACGTTATCGACCTCAACTGATAGGTCGGGAACCGAGGTTCCCGATCCTCCTTCATTTGCAACACTGACCTGCGGCCGTTCGCTTCCCTTGCTGGAAAATGTCAGAATCCAGCCGTGATCCATGACAATATCTAGACCCAAGAGCCGCTCATAGAACGACCGCGCAATTTGAGGGTCAGCAGCGGCGAGATTGGCGACTATCCGCAATACGGTCATGTTCTCTCCATTTCGCAAAACTCCCGAGTTTTGTTCGAATTGATTGCCTGACTTTCACGGCGTCGCAAAATCGGGATTTTCGCGACACCTGGACGACCTTGGCCATGTCGCTGAAGCGCCAATTGCCGACGATAAACTTGCGCTACGACTGATCTACGCGGCAGCCTTGCGACGACTGCATTTTACAATTCATCTTCCTAAGCCTCCCTTACTTCTGGCGGCGTTGCTCCACGCGTTTAGCCAGGGCCAAGCCAAAAGAGGTCGGAAAAGATGATCGATGTTGCTTTAAAAAAGCCTGGCCGTCCGGTCATTGGCGTAGCGGGAGCGACGGGTCGGACTGGAAGTTACCTCACGAGCAGACTCCTTAATCACTCAGTACACGTTGTTGCGCTCACGCGTGACCCGAACCCGCAACGGCTGCCTGAGGGCATAAATCGAGCCGTGGTGGACTTCGATGACCCAAACACGATTTCGAAAGGACTCGTTGGAGTAGATCGTCTTTTTCTGGCACAAGGGACCTCTCCTGATCAGGTCCGCAATGAAATCGCCGTCATCGATGCCGCGGTGTCCGCCGGTGTCTCACATGTCGTCAAGGTTTCGGCCATGGGGCCGCCGACACGTCTCCATCCGTTCGATTGGCACATGGAGATCGAAGCTCACCTCGCGAAGTATGACATCGGATATACGGTCCTTCGAGCCAGCACGTTCGTGGACATCCTCATCAACAGGGCAGCCAAGGCCGTTGTGGTGGGAACCTGGGGTGGAGCTGCGGGTGATGGTCGCGTTAATCTCATAGACACCCGTGATGTGGCCGACGTGGCTTTTTCTGCTCTTCTCGACGAGCGGCATCTGGGCACGCAGCGAGCTTATCACCTCACTGGACCACGAGCCGTCACAATGCAGGACGTGGCAGATGAACTGACGCACTTACTTGGTCGTGAGGTCCTGTACAGGCAGAGGACGCCTTCCGAGCAGCGACAGATCCTGATCGCTTCCGGTACGAGTGAGATGGTCGCTGATATCATGCTCGGCCTCGATCGCATCTTCCATGACTCCGTCCTCTCCGAAACGACTGACACCGTCCTGCAGCTCACTGGCAGACCGCCCCGCTCAGTGGAGAGCTGGCTGACGGAAAACCTGTCTGCGTTTCGTAGCTAGCACGCTTTCCGCCTTTCGAACCTAATGAAACCTTTAAGAATGGAACCGGCACATGACCGATGCTCCAAACCAGCCTGAGCTACGTTGGGAATTGTTCATTCGCAAGCGGCCGAGTGCGACGCAAGGTGTACCGCCAGGCAAGGAAGACCTGACATGGGTAGCAAACACAGTCACCTTGCTTTGGGGTCAACATGACGCCGTTCTTGTCGACACCTTCCTCAGCGACGCCCATAATACAGAGCTTGCCGACTGGATAGAATCCAAGGGGAGAAACCTGCGGACGATCTACCTGACCCACGCCCACCCGGACCACTTTTTTGGGCTGACCATGCTGCTCAGACGCTTTCCGGAAGCGCAGGCCATAGCCGTGCCCAATGTCGTTGCGGCGATGCGTAAAACCGCGTCGCCGGAGGAACTCGAACGCAACTGGAAGCGGCGCTTTCCAGGACTGGTGCCTGAACATCTCACAGTTGCTAAGAGCATGACGGGCAATACCTTCGAGCTGGAGAGACATGTACTCCAAGTCATTGAGATGGGGCACACGGACACAGACGATACGACAGGCCTCTATGTCCCTTCGCTCGGTCTCCTCATCGCCGGAGACGTCGTCTACAACGAGGCCCATCCGTTTCTGGTGGAAACCGACACAGCCGGGCGACAAGCGTGGCTTGCAGCCCTTGATAAGGCGGCAGTCCTATACCCCACCGCCGTCATCGTTGGTCATGGGCCGCTCAAACCCGACAACAGCCCCACCCATATTGAAGCAACGCGACGGTACATCCTGGACTTCGACCGCCTGGATCAGGAGACCGAAACAGCGGAGGAGCTTTACCACAAGATGCTGGCACTCTATCCGAACCGGATCAACCCGGGCTCCCTTTGGGGTAGCGCACACGCCGCCAAAAAAATCGCCTAGCTTGTAGATCGCAAACTTGCACTGCCGATGACAGTGTCCGCTTTGGGCCGGAGGCTGCCTTCTGCTTAGTGCCAAAAGCAGACGTGTGACAATCAGCCATCGCCTCTCAGGCAGAGACGGTGTCAGCCATGTGCCTCGAAAAGCATCTCGCAGTCATTAAACTTGGGAGGTTTGGCCGGATCAATAGAGAGCATCTCAACCCGTGGGCGTGTCGCA
>NZ_JAGHMF010000005.1 GCF_017741815.1 Rhizobium sp. 16-488-2b | reverse complement strand
AAGCTCAACAATGTCGAGCCGCTCGCCTATCTCTCGGACATCCTCACGAGGATCGTCAACGGCCATTCATATACCTAGATCGACGAGCTGCTGCCGTGGGCCTACGCTGAAAGCTCGAAGGCAAAGCCGTGGCCTGATAGCACGCTTACGATGCTTTCGATAATAAGATCGATCTCAACGCCTCACATAAGAGTTGGTGGCGAATTCGCAGGCGGATGACGACGCGCCGAGGGCGAGCACTCCATCCGTACGGGTTGTCACAGTGGGCCGTTTGAAGGAGTTCTAGGGAGAAAAGCGTTGGAAATGCTCCCGTGTTGCTTGTTATCGAGACGTCCTTCGCGGTAATAGAGCTCCTTTATCATATCAGAGATATGAACTCGGCATTCGATTGCCCTAGCTAGCTAAATAGGTCGCTAAGATGTTGGAAAGATTTTATAGCCGGGTGCTCAAGCAGCCTGTCGCCATGTTATTCTTAGCGGCCGTGGCATTGAGCTTTTTTTATTTTATTTTTTTTGGCAAAACGATAGGTAGTACCGCACAGCAGATGGCCAGTTATTATCCTTGGCGGGGCGCGGGAATTGATTTGAGCGTGGTCAAGTCACCGTATCCACAGACCGACTTTGCAGATAGTTTTTTTCCGCATTGGCGCTTTCTAGCTGCGGAGATTAGAGCCGGGCACCTCCCATTCTGGTATCCGTTCGATTTCGGTGGGACAAGGGCGCCAGAGACCGGGCTTTTTGGCTTCTATTACCCGCCTCGCCTTATTTTGTTTTTTCTATTTGGAGCTATGTGGGGCCACACCATAATGATGGTCCTACACGCGTTTTTTGCCCTAGCCTTTTCTTATAAGTTTCTGAAATGGCTTGATTGCTTTCCAGCATCGGCATTTTTGGGTGCGGTAGTTTGGACATTCAATGGCCATAATATTTACCATTTATCGCTTGAATTTGTGATGATTATTGCGGCTTGGTTGCCGTTGTCTCTTTGGTGTGCCGGAAGGGCGATCCAGGATTGCTCGTGGCGATATGCAGTGTTATCCGGCACTGCAACTGGGCTGACATGGTTTAGCGGGTACGCCAATTACAGTTATGCGTTCGGTGTTGTCACATTTGTTTGGTGGTTGGTACTGATCGGTAAGAGCCAAGGCACGCTTACCTTTAGGAGCATAAGGCCTTTTGCCTTGGCAGGCGTTGCCGCCCTCTCATGCCTATTAGTCGGTGCGGCGATCTGGTTACCCTTTTTGGATGTATTTCGTTCGGCTATTCGCATACCTGCAACATTGGATGTACAGCTCTCAGAGGCAATTAGCCCGATCGCCGCCTTAAAAGGGATAGTGTGGCCGGATAGTTTGTCAGGCCCAGTTTGGGGTTACGATTCTCCAAGCATGATCTTCGTCGGCGGCCCCGCATTACTAATGGCCGCAATTGCAATCTTCAATCGGCGCAGCTGTGTCTGGTTCTTCTTTATACTTGGGATATTGTCTTTCTTATTTGTCGTTGGATTTGGACCTCTTTTTCTAGTTGGGCATGCGATCGTTCCAATGTTCGGAGCGATCCATCCTTCTACAATTGGCTCTCAGTTGTTCGTTCTCGCGATTTCAACATTGGCCGCATTCGGATTGGACCAATTCATTGTCTTCACATCCGCCTATATTGGGCATGCCCGGGCACGCGGTATTGCCTATCTCGCCGCGGGTTCCACCACAGTTTTGCTTTTTATTTTGCTTCAGACCAGCCAGCCGATTGAACCAATTAAGGACAAATTTTCTTTTCCAGCTACACCGCTGATCTCTAAGGCTGCAGCGCTACAAAGTGAGCTTCAATTCCGGCTGGTGCCCGCTCAGCCGGTAGGAACAAACTGGCAGCCGCCAATATTTTTTGCGGGCTCAGCGGCCTCCGCGGGCCTGAAATCGGTTTTCGGATATGATTCTCTGGTTCAGCCTGAGAATTTTTGGATTGCAGAAATCGTGGCTTCGGGGGGTATTGCCCCGAGCGTTGTATCTGAACCAAGTAAGGCTGCTCTCGGCAGCATAAAGATCGACCAACTGCCCATTAATCTTCTTGAGGCCCTTTCAGTGGGATTGGTTGCTGGTGTACCGGGGGCGACGCCGGATGAGCAGCAAATTCGTGATGGTGGTCTCAAGCAAGTCTACAGCGGAAATGACGGATCGCTTTGGATCATTCCGAAAGCTGCGCCTCGCGCCTTTATGCCTTCTGGCTGGAGAGCCATGCCATGGAGTGCGGAAGCGCTTTCAGTTCTGACTGACCCGGGCTATCGACCGCAAGATCGCGTAGTTTTACATCCAGCAAATTCAGACGAGCAGACGCTTTTAGCGACCGTCAGCGAGCGCATAAATACAAACGACAGCAAGGTGTCCATCGCTTATGAGAATTCTGATCATTTAACGTTGGATGTTGTATCTCAAGAGAAATCGTTAGTAGTTGTCAACGATACATGGGCACCTGGTTGGCGAGCAGAGGTGAATGGATCTCAAGTGCCAATTTTCAGGGCAAATTACGCTTATCGCGCAATTATCGTGCCGGCTGGTCGTTCCGTGATAAAAATGAAATATGAGCCGCTACCCTTAATTATCGGTATCGCCATAACGGCTTTATCTCTTATCGCTATTGGGATTGTCATCGGCAGCTTATGGCTGACGCGCTTAAAGGCTAACGTTAAAACGCCCAAGATTGTTTAGTATTGTGGAAATTTTGAGCGTCTTTACCAACGCGACTTTGTCGTTTCCGCCTTGCTGTGGGCGTCACCACTTCTTTCCCAAAAGGATTGATGTGGACAACCGAGCATGTTGTGCCAATACTAGGCATATCCCGTTGCGTCCCGGCACTATGAACGGGGGCGTTCCGTGTTTCTCACATCCGACGATTGAGGGCCGCAACAAGCGCCCGTCGGGTGATGAACTAACCATGGACTCGGGACCATCTCCTTGACCGATCTTGCCAGTTATCGCATAGGTACCGCAGTTCCGAACAACAAGAGTTTGCTAATGTCCGATTACGTTGCGATTCCTTTCAACGATCTAGGGCGCGTATTTTCACGATTTCAAGACCCTTTGGAAGATGCAATTTTGACGGCTTCGCGAAGCGGTTGGTGGCTGAACGGAAAGCAGGGCTCAAAGTTCGCTGAGGAGTTCGCCAATTTCGTTGGGGTCAAACATTGTTTGAATGTTGCCAATGGTACGGATGCGCTCGAGCTCGCACTTCGCGCGCTGTCTATTCTTCGAGGACCCATAGCAAGCGAAGTAATCACAGTTGCGAACGCTGGTGGTTACACAAGCACCGCGTGTCGGCAGGTCGGTCTTGTACCGGTATACGTTGATGTCGAGGCGAGTTCGCACCTATTGGATATTGACGCGGCAGTTGCCGAGTTGAACGCCCAGACGCTTGTTGTTGTTGCTACTCATCTCTACGGCGGAGCAGTCGACATCAGAGCTCTTCGTGCAAAGATGAATGCCGCTGGATTTTCCGGCGTACCGATCTTGGAGGATTGCGCGCAGGCCCACGGAGCTTCTGTCAATGGCGCTCTGACTGGATCAATGGGAGAGGTTGCAACTTTTAGCTTCTATCCAACCAAGAATTTGGGTGCCATGGGCGACGGTGGGGCCGTTGTGACCAGCGACGATAACATCGCATCGACGATCAAAAAGTTGCAGCAGTATGGATGGTCCTCAAAGTATGCGATCGGGCTGCCTGGTGGACGGAACTCGAGAATGGATGAGTTGCAGGCTGCCGTTTTAACTGTCTTGCTGCCACATCTCCCGAGCCTCAATGCTGAACGCTTGGCCATCAGAAAAAAGTACAGCGAAGCTATGCCATCTAGCGTCAACATGGTCGATGGTGGTGATGGTGCCGTTGCGCACCTAGTGGTCATCGAAAGCGATGATCGCGACGGACTGAGGGCGCACCTTTCTAACAACGGCATTGCGACTGATATCCATTATCCGATTTTGGATGGAGCTCAAGCTGGTTGGCGTAATCTGCCAATGCGCACCGCGAAAGGCGGGATAATCACGTCAGAGAAGATTACGAAGCGCATCGTTTCGCTTCCGTGTTTCCCTGGGCTGACTGAGAAAGAGACGGACCGCGTCTGCGCCGCCTTATCGGATTGGAAGTCATAGTGAAGACGTACTCCTTAGTTGTCCCAGTGTATCGGAACTCTGAGGGAATTCCGTCACTGATCGAGGCGCTGGTGAAACTCGACCGGTCGCTGTCGCATGATATTGAGTTCGTGCTCGTTGTAGATGGTTCTCCAGACAATTCAGGTCCGCTGCTGAAGGTGGCATTGAATAAGTCCGATCTCGACTTCAAACTGATTTTTCACAGCCGCAATTTCGGGGCTTTCACCGCAATTCGGACGGGTATGGAAAAATCCACAGCGGAATTCATGGCTGTCATGGCTGCGGACCTTCAAGAGCCACCAGAACTTATACTTAGTTTTTTCAAAATTCTGTCATCTCGCAGGGCCGACGTCGTGTTCGGGAAGAGAGAAGGGCGAAACGATCCGTTGGTAGCCAAGACTCTATCGAATGCTTTTTGGGGAGCGTATCGCCGATTTGTTATGCCGGACATGCCCAAGGGCGGCGTTGATATCTTCGGATGCAGCAGAATTGTTCGAGACGCTATTATTCAAATCGAAGAACCGAATAGTTCGCTAGTAGCGCAACTATTTTGGGTCGGCTTCAGGCGTGAGTTCGTCCCGTACGTCCGGCTAGTTCGTGAACATGGCAAAAGTGCATGGAACTTCTCTCGGCGCTTGAGATACATGGTAGACAGTATCCTTTCTTTTTCCGACCTTCCTATTATGCTAGTGCTCTGGCTGGGTGTAGTGGGTTGCACAACAAGTGCGATTTTTGGTTTTGCCACGTTAGTCGCGAAACTGTCCGGTCTCATTACAGAGACCGGGTACACAAGTCTGATATTGCTGACCCTATTTCTCGGATCTCTGATCCTATCGGTTCAGGGACTTTTAGGGATGTACATTTGGCGCACAGCAGAAAATACGAAGCGCAGGCCGCTTCGGGTTATTAGTGAAATCTACACCAGGGACTTAAGTGAATGACAAGCCAAAGCTATAGTGTTCATCCTAATGGAATTTGCGAAAGCGAATATATTGGTGATGGTACGCGTGTGTGGGCTTTCGCTCATATTCTTCCCGGTGCCGTTATCGGCTCGAATTGTAACGTCTGCGACGGGGTTTTTATCGAAAACGATGTCGTCGTCGGTGACAATGTAACAATCAAATGTGGGGTTCAACTTTGGGACGGGGTACGAATTGGCAGCAATGTTTTCATTGGGCCAAATGCGACCTTGACCAACGACAAATTTCCAAGGTCAAAGGTCTACCCTGAAAAGTTCGCAGAAACCGTGATCGAAGATTTTGCATCGATTGGAGCCAACGCTACGATCTTACCCGGCATCAATATTGGGCGCTCAGCGATGATCGGCGCCGGTGCTGTTGTAACCAAAAGCGTTCCAGCAAATGCTGTTGTCGTGGGTAACCCGGCCGTGATCGTTGGTTATCAGACTGAAACAGGTGAGCCCGAACGTGTCACAGTCGAGCTCGAAAACAAGGTAGCTCTAAATGTGGGCAGGTGTGAACTGTGGCGCCTGCCACGTTTCGCTGATCTTCGGGGGCAGCTTGCGCCGCTGGAATATGAGAAGGATTTGCCGTTTGTTCCGAAGCGCTCCTTCATCGTTCATGGCGTTCCGAGTAACAAAGTCCGTGGCGAGCACGCGCATCATCAATGTAAGCAGTTTTTGATTGCGGTACACGGGAGCGTTTCTGTCGTGATAGATGACGGAACGAGAAGGAAGGAAGTCCAGCTCTCGGACCCATCAACGGGTCTGTACCTCTCCCCATTGGTATGGGGCATCCAGTACAAGTTCGAGCCTAACTCCGTGCTATTGGTGTTTGCGTCTGACCCTTACGAGGCTAGTGATTACATTCGCGAATACAAGCAGTTCCTCGAGCTAGTTAATGCTTAGGAATGTTGCGGAAGTCCGTCAGGACGTCGTCCGTTTCATCGTTGCGGGCATCGTAAATACGGCCTTTACGACCGGTATTTACTTCTCCTGCTTGACGATAACAGCTCCTTCAGTGGCTTACGCGATTGCGTGGGCTTGCGGCATGGCATTTGTGTTCTTCGTCTATCCAGACAAAGTTTTTCGGGGCGGAAGTAACGCATTGTCCGATAGGATTAAATTAGTCCTATCGAACATTTTGGTGTTTGTAGTCGGCTGGCTATTGCTAACGTTTCTCCTGCGAGCAATAGGAGGAAGCATTCTGCCCTACTGCATAACAGTTGGGATTACGACGTTATGTAACTTCGCGATGGGTAGGCTTATAACGCGATCTTAGTGCAGTTAAATTGACTAAAATATAGGCTGACTTAAATGGTGACCTTGCCCCGTTGAAATAATCCATTTTGAAGTAAGCTCTGGCCCATTGAGAGGACCAGGGAATGAAGCGCAGTCTGTTTCACAGACGAACAGATCATCGGCATTGTGAATGAGCACGAGGCAGGCACGCCGGTCTCGGAACTTTGCCGCAAGAACGGCGTCAGCGATGCCAGCATCTATAAATGGAAGGCCAAACTCGGCGGCATGGACGTATCCAAAGCCAAGCGCCTGAAGGCGCTGGAAGACGAGAACACGAAGCTGAAACGGCTCCTTGCAGATGCGATGCTGGACAATGCGGCTTTGAAAGACCTTTTGGGAAAGAAGTGGTGACGCCCGCAGCGTAACCCCACGGTGAAGGCCGTCTTGCGATGACAGGCTGCTGACTGTCAGTCCTAGTGGTAACACTAGGAGTAGTCATATGACGAAGCATCCAATTGAGGTGATCACGTCTGTGGAGCGCCGTCGGCGGTGGTCACGCGAAGACAAAGAGCGCCTTGTCGCGGCCTGCTTTGAGCCAGACGCAGTGGTATCGGAGATTGCCCGCGCGGCCGGTATCCATGTCAGTCAATTGTTCCGTTGGCGCAAGGAGCTTTGCCGGGTCGAAGAGCAGAACATCGAGACGGCAACCACCTTGGTGCCGGTGGTCGTGGCCGAAACAGTTCCGGCCGCGCCTGCCGTTCAACCGGAACCGCCCACCACATCCCATTCTCGTCGGAAGCGTAGCGATGTGACGATCGAGCTCGGCCGGGGCCGTCGTGTCCGCGTGGACAGCGATATCGACACGGAGGCGCTTGGCCGCATCCTCGAATGCGTGCTGGGGCTGCGATGATCCCAGTTCCAAGTGGCGTAAAAGTCTGGCTGGCGACGGGCTATACCGATATGCGCAAAGGCTTCCCCGGTCTGTCGTTGATGGTGCAGGAGGCGCTGAAGCGCGACCCGATGTGTGGGCACCTGTTCGTATTCCGCGGCCGCGGTGGTGGCCTGATCAAGGTGATCTGGCATGACGGCCAGGGCGCTTGCCTGTTCACGAAGAAACTGGAGCGCGGCCGCTTCATCTGGCCATCAGCGGCCGATGGCACAGTGGTGATCACGCCCGCGCAGCTCGGTTATCTGTTGGAAGGTATCGACTGGCGGATGCCACAAAAGACCTGGCGGCCGACGTCGGCCGGATGAGCAAAAACACTGGAATGACGGGGTCGAATATGATTCCATCCTGTCATGAGCAATGCGACCGAAGAGCTTCCGGACGACCTTGCCAGTGCGCTTGCACTGCTGGCCCAGGAACGCGCTCGACGTGTCGCAGCCGAAGCAGAAGCGGCGACCGCCAAGGCCGAAGCCGCCAGCGCAAAGGCACTCGTATCGCATTCCGAGGCGCTGATCGCACGGCTGAAGCTGGAGATCGACAAGGTTCGTCGTGAACTCTACGGCAGCCGGTCCGAGCGCAAGGCGCGGCTCCTGGAACAGATGGAACTGCAACTCGAGGAGTTGGAAGCGGACGCCGGTGAGGATGAACTAGCGGCGGAGATCGCAGCCAAAGCCTCAACCGTCAAAGCCTTTGAGCGCAAGCGCCCATCACGTAAGCCCTTTCCCGAACACCTGCCACGCGAGCGCGTCGTCATCGCTGCTCCCGCCAATTGCGCCTGCTGCGGATCGGCCAAACTGTCGAAGCTCGGTGAGGACATTACCGAGACCCTGGAGGTCATCCCGCGTCAGTGGAAAGTCATCCAGACGGTGCGGGAGAAGTTTACCTGCCGCGAGTGTGAGAAGATCACGCAGCCGCCGGCACCCTTCCATGTGACGCCCCGCGGTTTTGCAGGACCGAACCTGCTGGCGATGATCCTGTTCGAGAAGTTCGCCCAGCACCAGCCGCTCAACCGCCAGAGCGAGCGCTATGCCCGCGAGGGCGTCGACCTCAGCTTATCGACGCTGGCAGATCAAGTTGGAGCATGCGCCGCGGCGTTGAAGCCCATTCACTCCCTGATCGAGGCGCATGTCCTTGGCTCCGAACGTCTGCATGGCGATGACACGACTGTGCCGATCCTGGCGAAGGGAAAGACGGATACTGGCCGCATCTGGACCTATGTCCGGGACGATCGGCCGTTCGGAGGGCTCTCACCACCGGCGGCCCTTTACTATGCCTCGCGAGATCGGCGGCAGGAGCATCCAGAACGCCACCTGAAGACCTTCACCGGCATTCTGCAGGCGGACGCTTATGGCGGCTACAATCCGCTGTTCAAGGTTGATCGCGATCCAAATCCGCTGAGACAAGCGTTTTGTTGGGCACACGCGCGGCGCAAGTTCTTCGTGCTCGCCGACGTTTCCGCAAACGTCAAGCGTGGAAAGAACGCCGCGCCGATCTCGCCTATGGCGCTCGAAGCCGTCAAACGGATCGACGGCCTGTTTGATATCGAGCGGGAGATCAACGGGTTTACGGCCGATCAACGCCTGGAACGTCGCCGCAAGGAAAGCCTGCCGCTCATCGATGATCTGCAAGCCTGGCTTCAAACCGAGCGGGCAAAACTCTCACGCAGTTCTCCGGTCGCCGAGGCCATCGATTATATGCTCAAGCGATGGGACGGCTTCACGTCATTCCTGGACGACGGCCGGATTTGTCTGACGAACAACGCCGCCGAGCGAGCCCTGCGAGGCTTCGCGCTCGGCAGGAAGTCCTGGCTCTTCGCCGGATCAGATCGTGGCGCTGACCGTGCCGCCTTCATGGCCACGCTGATCATGACCTGCTTATGCCGCGCGCGGCATAA
>NZ_JAGHMF010000007.1 GCF_017741815.1 Rhizobium sp. 16-488-2b | reverse complement strand
CGTCATCGGATACACCGGCAGGCGTGCCGGCGAGGTGGGGTCGGCGCTGGGTGTTTGAGGAGGACGCAAGCTCTCTCATCCGGGGTTCGCAGAAAATGGTCTCCCTCCGGTGACGGCGGGTTCCGTCGCAAGATGGGCCCGAGTTGAGCCCGGACGTGCCTGTGAGGCACACATGGTTCCGCCGCGAAGTTGGGCGGAAAGGCAGAGAGACCGGAGTTGCGTTCATAAACCGCTGAACGGGGTGCCGGAAAGCACCATATTTTTTACTCTATCGAGGTGATTTCCAGCACCCCGTCCGAGTGAAGCCTGAACCAGCAAACCACGGGTGAAACCAGCCGCGTGACGGCGTCGCCGCGCGCCGGAGCCGAAGAGGACCGCAATGCCGCAGCACCCTCATGATAATCCCGGCAAGGACCTTAAGGACCGCCTCGGTCTCGAGTTGATCATTGCGCTGGCGGCGAGGACATCGGAGCTGCTGTCCATGCCGGTCGTAACCTGCCCGATCAACCGCTGCCGCCGCGCTCGCGCCTGCCAGCGCATCGCCGTCAAGGGATGCAAGCTCGCCTGCGTCCATACGCTGCCCTCGGAATACACACCCTGCTTCAGCGACTATCTCGGCTGGGCCGGGATGGCCTGCGCCGATGCTCGCGATGGAGAGCACGGCGCGATGTTCCGGCTCCTTGACCTCCTGCCGCCGGACCTGCGCGGCCATACGGTGTCGGTCGTCCGTGATTGCCTTGCCGGCGACGCCCGGGCGCTCGCCTGCCTTGATGAGACACTTGCCCTTATCGCCGAGAAAGCGCCACCGGTCTTCGAGCACCCGCAGGAGGAAGCGCAGGCCACACCCTGATGCGATCGCGATCGCTACCGCCCCCGGCGCCCCGCCCTGCCCGCCGACATCGCGTTAAACTTGCGTCAACGCCCGCGTGGCATATCTCTGCAGGCGACAGGTAGGAGACTTTTATGGCATTCGTCGGCTTCAAGAACACCCACAATCACACGATCTACGTCAATCCGGCCCAGGTGCTCTATGTCTCGACCTATGAGGAAGACTTGACGATCATCGCCTACGCGGCCGCCGATGCCGCCGGCAAGCCTGCCGTCTCCTATGTGCGTGGGAGTGCCGACATGGTGCAGCACAAACTCAGCGCCGGCGCCGCCCGCTGATCGCACTCGCGCCTACCGGGAATTCCGCTCGCGTTTAGCGGGCAGTCGCCCAACAGTTGGGCATTCGCACGAATTGGGGATGTGAACGTGCCGTTCCGGTACGCATTCCCGGAATGGGGCAGCGATACCGGCTCAGCGTTACCAATCGTCAAGTGTTTGAATCTTTGGCCATTCCCGCTTTGGAGCGGCTGGTGTCAGAATAATGTCGCTTGCATTTTGCTCCGTTTACTGGCACCAATTGTGTACTCGGGCATTTGCATGCCGGTGACTGGACTGATGTGGCTGAGCCCTTCTTTGAGGGGCGGCGTGGGGGGACCTTCACGCGCGTAGACGTTCTTTCCCCGTTCGTGAACTACTCGACTGACCCTTCGCGTTCTGAGTTAAGATGAGGGAGCGCGAAAGTGAAAGCCGTCCATTTCCTCTCGGGGGGATGGATACCAGACAGACTACAGGGAAAAGGACCTATCCCAATGGCCACCAAAGGCGTCGTAAAATTCTTCAACCAGGACAAGGGTTTTGGTTTCATCACTCCTGATGGCGGTGCGAAGGACGTATTCGTTCACATCTCCGCTCTCCAGGCTTCCGGCATCCAGTCGCTCCGCGAAGGCCAGCAGGTTACCTTCGACACCGAGCCGGATCGCATGGGCAAGGGCCCGAAGGCCGTCAACATCTCGGCCAACTAATACTGGTTTCTGCCTCGGCAGGACTGCGAACGGCGCTCCGCAAGGGCGCCGTTTTCGTTTTCCGGCTTGCTGGTGCCGGGCGGCTCGATCGGGTGCCGATGAGATGGCAGCGTGCGATGAAGGCGTGACAGCTTAAATGCGCTTCCCCCATTGATCGCAATGGACGAACCCGGCATAGCTGCATTATGAATGACGACAATTTCCGCTAAGGCCCCCGCAATGGTAAACTATATCGAAGCCTCCTCCGCGCCATCCAAGAATACGGGCGCCATCAGGCTCTACGGCGCCGATGCCTTCGCGGGCATGCGCAAGGCGTGCCAGGTCACCGCGCGGTGTCTCGATGCGCTTGATGATATCGTCAAGCCGGGTGTGACGACCGATGCGATCGATCGCTTCGTTTTCGATTTTGGGCTTGAGAATGGCGCTGTTCCAGCGACGCTCAATTACCGCGGCTATACGAAATCCACCTGCACCTCGATCAACCATGTCGTGTGCCACGGCATTCCGGATGCCAAGCCGCTGCGCGAAGGCGACATCGTCAATATCGACGTCACCTATGTGGTCGATGGCTGGCATGGCGATTCCAGCCGCATGTACACCGTCGGCACGGTCAAGCGCGCCGCCGAGCGGCTGCTCGAGGTGACCTATGAATCGCTGATGCGCGGGATTGCGGCCGTGCGCCCCGGTGCCCGCACCGGCGCCATCGGCGAGGCGATCCAGACCTATGCCGAGGCCGAACGCTGCTCCGTCGTGCGCGATTTCTGCGGCCATGGGGTCGGCGCGCTGTTTCACGACAGCCCGAATATCCTGCATTACGGCCGCGCCAGCGAAGGGCCGGAGCTGCGCGAAGGCATGATCTTCACGATCGAGCCGATGATCAATCTCGGCCGCCCGCATGTGAAGGTGCTGGCCGATGGCTGGACCGCCGTCACCCGCGACCGGTCGCTGTCTGCGCAATACGAGCACACGGTCGGCGTCACGGCCGATGGCTGCGAGATCTTCACGCTGTCGCCCGGCGGGCTCGACCGCCCGGGCCTGCCACCCCTCACAAAATGAGCCGCTGATGGCAAAAGGACCGGTTCCCCATTCCGAAGACCTGGAGCTGCCTTTCGCGGCGGATGAGGACGATGGCATGGACGAGCGGTCCTTCTTCGCCGAGCAGGCCGGCAAGCCCGCCGCACTCCGGCCCTCGCCTGCCAAGGAAGAGCATTACCACGGCCACCGCGAGCGGCTGCGCCAACGCTTCCGCGATCACGGCGATACCGCGCTTGCCGATTACGAAATGCTGGAGCTGATGCTGTTCCGGCTGATCCCGCGCCGCGATACCAAGCCGATCGCCAAGGCGCTGCTCGACCGCTTCGGCTCGCTCGCCGCCGTCTTCGGCGCGCCGATCGCGCTGCTGCAGGAAGTGAAGGGCGTCGGCGAGGCGGTGGCGCTCGATCTGAAGCTGATCTCGACCATCGCGCATCGGACGCTGAAGAGCGAGCTGCGCGGCAAGCAGGTGCTGTCGTCGTGGTCGTCTGTCATTGAATACTGCCACGCCGCCATGGCGCATGAGACCCGCGAGCAGTTCCGCATCCTGTTCCTCGACAAGCGCAACGCACTGATCGCCGACGAAGTCCAGGGACATGGCACGGTCGATCATACGCCAGTCTATCCGCGCGAGGTTGTGCGCCGGGCACTGGAGCTTTCAGCCACCGCGATCATTCTGGTGCACAACCACCCGTCAGGCGACCCTACCCCGTCGCGTGCCGATATCGACATGACGAAGATGATCATTGACACGGCCAAGCCGCTCGGGATCACGGTGCACGACCACATCATCATCGGCAAGGACGGGCATGCCAGCCTGAAGGGGTTGCGGTTGATCTGAAATCGCCGCCGCGATTTTCCCCGCGCAGGTCGGATCCGCTATTCTGGAGTTACCCGTTCCTTCTGATGATCGGTGACCGCCCATATGGCAAGTTATCCTGCAGCACCGACACCGCCGCCCTTATTTCGTCTCGCTCATTCCTAATATTGGGCCGTAAATCAATCTGCAACATTGACCGGATACCTGTGAACGCGCCATTTTGCGTCGCAATATGATTCCAGCTTTTCAACCGGGGCCCGCTTCCATGTTTCAATACGATCTCGTTGTTGTGGGGAGCGGCCCGGCCGGTCGCCGTGGTGCTATTCAGGCCGCCAAGCTCGGCAAGAAGGTGCTCGTCATCGAGCAGGGCAAGCGCGTCGGCGGCGTCTCCGTCCATACCGGCACCATCCCCTCGAAGACGCTGCGCGAGACGGCGCTCAATCTCTCCGGCTGGCGCGAGCGCGGCTTCTACGGCAAGGCCTACCGGGTGAAGCAGGAGATCAGCGCCGAGGACCTGCGCCGCCGCCTGCTGATCACGCTCGACCATGAAGTCGAGGTACTCGAGCACCAGTTCGCGCGTAACCGCGTGCAGCACCTGCGCGGCAAGGCGAGCTTCATCGATGCCTCGACGCTCGAGATCGTCAAGGATGACGGCGAAGTCATGCGCGTCTCTGCCGCCAGCATCCTGCTTGCCGTCGGCACCAAGCCGTTCCGCCCGGATTATATCCCCTTCGACAACAGAACGGTTCTCGATAGCGATGAGCTTCTCGACATCGAGGAACTGCCGCGCTCCATGGTCGTGATCGGCGCCGGCGTCATCGGCATCGAATATGCGACGATCTTCAGCGCGCTCGATACCGCTGTTACGCTGATCGACCCGAAGTCGACGATGCTCGACTTCATCGACAAGGAAATCGTCGAGGACTTCACCTACCAGCTGCGCGACCGCAACATGAAGATCATGCTCGGCACCAAGGCGGAGAAGGTCACCAAGCTCGATGACGGCAAGGTCGAGCTCATCCTCGACAATGGTCGCCGACTGGTGACCGACATGGTTCTCTTCGCGGCCGGCCGCATGGGCGCCACCGATGCGCTGAACCTGAAGGCTGCGGGCCTGGAGGCCGACAGCCGTGGCCGCCTAAAGGTCAATCCCGAGACGTTCGAAACATCGGTGCCCGGCATTTACGCCGCCGGCGACGTCGTCGGCTTCCCGAGCCTCGCTTCCACCTCGATGGAACAGGGCCGTATCGCGGCGCGCGTTGCCGTCGGCGCCGTCGCCAAAGAGCCGCCGAAATACTTCCCTTACGGGATCTATGCCGTACCGGAAATTTCGACCTGCGGCCTGACGGAAGAAGAGATGAAGGAACGCGGCATTCCCTATGAATGCGGCATTGCCCGTTTCCGCGAGACCTCGCGCGGCCATATCATGGGTCTCGATACCGGTCTCCTGAAGCTGATCTTCTCGCTCAAGACACGCCGCCTGCTCGGCGTCCACATCGTCGGCGAAGGCGCGACGGAGCTGGTGCATATTGGTCAGGCCGTATTGAACCTCAAGGGAACGGTCGAGTATTTCGTCGAGAACACGTTCAACTACCCGACTCTCGCCGAAGCCTACAAGATCGCCGGCCTCGATGCCTGGAACCGGATGGGCGATATCAAGTCGGAGCTCTGAGATTTTCGCTTGACGCCGCGCTGATCCGCCGTGGCCTTAAGCACAATCAAGCACATCAGCTCGTTTGTTGACGGGCTCCACGAGGGCGTTTCGACGCCTGACAACCTCGTAATAGGCGCAGCTTGTATAATCGGCTGCGTCTGATAGCGTTTACGTCACTGGGGGGCTCTCTAATCAGCGAGTGACCGTGCGCGAACTATCCGAGAAGACTGACCGGAATTTCCAGCTCATCCTCATCAAGCCGTCGCACTATGACGACGACGGCTACGTCATCCGCTGGTGGCGGGCGATGATCCCCTCCAACTCGCTGGCGGCTCTCTACGGAATTGCCGCCGATTGCGCCGAGCGGCAAGTGCTCGGACCCGGTGTCGACATCGACATCACTGTCATCGACGAGACCAATACGCGGGTGAACACATCCGCATTGTTGCGGCAGCTGAAAGCCAACGGCAATTTCGGCATGGTCGCGCTGGTCGGCGTGCAATCGAACCAGTATCCGCGCGCGCTCGACATCGCCCGGCCTTTCCGCGATGCCGGCATTCCTGTTGCGATGGGCGGCTTTCACGTTTCCGGCTGTCTCTCGATGCTCGACGGCCACGCCGTGGGGCTCGACGAATGCCGCGAGATGGGCATTTCGATGTTCGCCGGCGAAGTCGAGGGGCGACTGGACAAGGTGCTGCAGGACGCGGCATCCGGTGCGCTGGCGCCGCTCTACAATTTCATGAACGACCTGCCGAGCATCGAGGGTGCCGCCGTTCCGTTCCTGCCGAAGATCAATGTCGCGCAGACGCTGGGCTTGAGCACCAGCTTCGATGCCGGTCGCGGCTGTCCCTACCAATGCTCCTTCTGCACCATCATCAACGTGCAGGGCCGCAAGTCGCGCTTCCGCACGGCCGATGACGTCGAAAAGCTGGTGCGGATGAACTGGGCGCAGGGCATCCACAAGTTCTTCATCACCGACGACAACTTCGCCCGCAACAAGGATTGGGAAGCGATCTTCGACCGGTTGATCCAGCTGCGTGAAAAGGATGGCATTCCGCTCGGCCTGATGATCCAGGTCGATACGCTGTGCCACAAGATCCCCAACTTCATCGAGAAATCGAAGCGCGCCGGCGTCACCCGCGTGTTCATCGGGCTTGAGAACGTCAACCCCGACAATCTGACGGCGGCGAAGAAGAACCAGAACAAGATCACCGAATATCGCAAGATGCTGCTTGCCTGGAAGGCGCAGGGCATCATGACATTAGCCGGCTACATTCTCGGCTTCCCGGCCGACACGCCGGAGTCGATCCGTCGCGATATCGCGATCATCCAGCACGAGCTGCCGCTCGACGTGATCGAGTTCTTCGTGCTGACCCCACTGCCCGGCTCGGAAGATCACCAGACGCTGTTCCGCAAGGGCGTGGCGATGGATCCCGACCTAAACATCTACGATGTCGAACATGTCTGCACCGATCATCCGAAGATGAGCAAGCGGGAGTGGGAGAGCATCTATCAGGAGGCGTGGTCGCTCTATTATTCGCCTGATCATATGAAGACGCTGTTGCGCCGGGCGATGGCGACGGGCGTCCCGCTGGCGCGGCTGGTCAAGGTGCTGGTGTCCTTCGCCACCACCGTGCCGCTCGAAAACGTGCATCCGCTGCAGAGCGGCCTGTTGCGCTTGAAGCATCCCTCGGAGCGCCGGCCCGACTTGCCGCGCGAGAGCGCCATGGTCTTCTGGCCGCGCTTCGTGGGCGAGACGATCACCAAGCATCTGAAGCTCGGCGGCACGATCGCGCGGCTGGCGGTCACCGCCTTCATGATTTCACGCGACAGGAACGCCAAGACCTATATGGACCAAGCATTGACACCTGTTGGTGACCACGAGGACGAGACGCTGGAGCTCTTCACCAAGACGGCGGGCGGACAGGCGGCGGTCTCGCATATCAAGAAGGTCAACGAGCTCACGCATGCGCATCGGGCGGGCTGAGCCGGCGTTGCCTGACCTCAAATTTTGAGCACAAAAAACCCCGCTTGAAGCGGGGTTTTTCGTTGGATCGATTGGCCGGAGATTACTCGGCGCCTTCCTCGGAAGCCTTCTTCTTCGGAGCGGCCTTCTTCTTCGGAGCAGCTTCTTCGCCTTCAGCGGCTTCAGCCTTGGCAGCAGCCTTCTTCTTCGGAGCGGCCTTCTTGGCTTCCTTCTCGGAGCCTTCGCCTTCTTCGTCGGCGAGCAGCTCTTCCTTGGTGACCTTCTTGTCGGTGACGTCGAGTTCGGTCAGCAGATGATCGATGACCTTCTCTTCGAAGATCGGCGCGCGGATCGAAGCGGCCGCACCCGGCTGGCTGCGGAAGAATTCGAGGATCTGCTTTTCCTGGCCCGGATACTGACGCAGCTGTTCGTAGATGGCGCGCTGCATTTCGTCTTCGCTCACTTCGACGCCGGCCTTTTCGCCGATTTCGGAGAGAACGAGGCCGAGGCGGACTCGGCGCTCAGCGAGCTTCTTGTACTCTTCGCGAGCCTGCTCTTCCGTCGTGTCTTCATCTTCGAAGGTCTTGCCGGACTGTGCGAGGTCGTTGGCGACCTGGTTCCAGATGCCGTTGTACTCGGCGTCGACGAGCGAGGTCGGGGTCTCGAACTTGTACATTTCGTCGAGCTGGTCGAGGATCTGACGCTTGACCTTCTGGCGGGTCATCGAGCCGTACTGCGATTCGATCTGGCCGCGAACGATTTCCTTCAGACGGTCAGCCGATTCCAGGCCGAGCTTCTTGGCCAGTTCGTCGTTGATTTCAACGTCGGCAGGAGCAGCAACGTCCTTGACGGTAACGTCGAAGGTGGCTTCAGCGCCAGCGAGGTTCTTGGCCGGGTAGTCAGCCGGGAACGTGACGTTGATGGTCTTTTCGTCGCCAGCCTTGGTGCCGACGAGCTGTTCTTCGAAGCCCGGGATGAAACGGCCCGAACCGAGAACCAGTTCGGCGCCCTGGTCGGTGCCGCCTTCGAAGGCAACGCCGTCGACCTTGCCGACGTAGTCCATGGTGATGCGGTCGCCGTCAGCGGCCTTGCCCTTCTTGGTCTCGTAGGAACGGGCGCTTTCAGCGACCTTGAGAACCTGCTCGTTGACTTCCTCGTCGGAGATATCAACGACTTCGCGGGTGATCTTGACGCCCTTGACGGACTTCAGTTCGATCGGGGGCAGAACTTCGTAGGAGAGCGTGAACTCGAAATCCTTCTGAGCCGACAGGATCAGTTCTGCTTCGTCCTTGTCTTCCGTCATCGCGATTTCAGGCTGCGTGGCGGACTTTTCGCCGCGCTCGGCGAGAATGGAGGTCGGCTGTTCGCGGACGATCTCGTTGACGAGGTCGGCCATGATGGACTTGCCGTAAACCTTCTTGAGGTGAGCGGCCGGAACCTTGCCCGGACGGAAGCCGTTGATCCGGACCTTGTCCTTCACGTCGGCAAGACGCTCGTTCATCTTGGTTTCCATGTCCTTGGCCGGGATAACGACCTTGATTTCGCGCTTCAGCCCTTCAGCGAGCGTTTCGATAACCTGCATGTCTTCCTACCTTCAATTCGTGGCGGCCGTGCCCAGACGCCGTTCGTTTCGATGAGCACGACGCCGGAAAGTGCCGGGCGTGGCTTGTTCTCAATTCTTCTTCGTTCTGCGTGAGCGGAACGGCGCTTGGCTCCGGGCAATCGAGGGGCACCGTTTTCGGTCCCTCGCCTGCAAGCCAGCTTTGGTGCGGGTAGAGAGACTTGAACTCCCACGCCTTGCGGCACCAGAACCTAAATCTGGCGTGTCTACCAATTTCACCATACCCGCGTTCTCAAAAACCGCATGCATATGCCTGCACATGAGGCCTTCCGGAGCGCGGCGTCTCTATATCACCCGATTTGGAGGAGGCAAAGGAAAAATGAAGGTCAAATGACAGCGATTTTTCCCGCCGCCGCGCGGACTTGCGCCCGCAACCGGTCAAACTCAGTAAAGCGGCTCCTCATAGGCCGGCTTGCCGTCCACCAGCAGGCTTTTGATCTGCGCCATGCCATTGGCGCCAACGCTTGCAGCAATCGACACCTGACCGTCGCGGCGCGCCTCTTCCAGCGCATGTCCGGCGCCTTCCGGAACGTAATAGCGCTCGATACCGTATTCGACACGGATGGTTTCGGCCTGCGATGTCTCGCCGTAGCTATAGAAGGGCTGGGTGTGGAGCACGGCCGTACCGTCGGCTGGCGGGAGCTTGTCGAAGGATGATTCGGCGATCTGCCAGAAACCGCCGTCGCCCGGCTTGATGCGCACCCAAAGGCTGCGCTCGGCCGCCTCCTTCGGCATGGCGCCCGATATCGAGGAGACCGGCACGGAGGAGATGTCGTAGTTCAGCACCACGTAATCGCCGCGCAGGAAGTCGCGCGGATCGACGGGCGCGGTCTTCAACAGAACCTGCGTTCCATTGCGAAGCACGGATGCGCGGCTCTGGACGATATAGCCGAGCACGGCCGTCTGCAGCAGCGCCACGGTGACGGCGGCGGTGACGCAGCGGCGTTTCGAATAGCCCTTGAAGGAGAATATGCTCATCGGACCGCCTCCCTGGCCTTGCCGGCAAATCGTCGTTCGAGACGGATGACGATCCACGCCACGGCGGCGACGAAGAGGCCGGAGCAGAGGAAGAGCCCCGAGGTGCCGAGGATGGAACCAACGGTCACCGAGCCGAGATAGAGGATTTCGACGGCGAAGACCGTGTAGGCCAGATAGCGGACGGCGCCGTTGTCACGCCCCTGCAAGGCGATCGCCAGCACGGAGGCGGCGAGCGTGACGATGCCGAGCGGGAGAACCCATTTGCTGGCATCGAGCTCGACATGCAGCAGGAACAGGCCGATGACGGCAAGCAGGAAGGAATAGAAGGCGGGTGCGGCACCGGCGCCCTTGATCAGCGATGACAGGCGCGCAACCGGCAGGCTGACCAGCACGAAGACCGCCATGCCGCCAATGACATAGATCAGCGCCAGCCACAGGTCGGAATTCAGCGTGTACAGCCAGGCGAGCCAGCCAAGCAGCAGCAGATAGGCCAGATGGCGCACGCGGCCGGCGCCGGTGTAGCGCACCAAGGCCACGACGATCGCCGCCATGACGGGTGCTGCCCATGAATCGAGCGTCATCAGGCGCATGTCGGAGCCGCTGAGATAAAGGCCGAAGCTGCCCCAGGCGAGGAAGCCCGCCACGCCCGACACCACGCCTGAGCGAAAGAGCACGGCCGAGACCACCGCCATGGCGAACCAGAGATACATGACCGTCTGCTCGTCGCCCGACAGATGATACATCTGCCCGACCAGCGAGATGGCGCCGCCGAAGGTGAGCGTCCCTATGACGAGCAGCGCGTTGGCGGCGGCGATCTGGCCGCGGACAAGGGCGGCACCGGCGCCGAGATGGACCGACCAGATCAGCGCAAGAATGAAGAACATCCTGACCAGACGCGGTATCGCCTCCCAGTTGGAAGCGACGACAAGAAGAATGGCGGCGCCGAGCAGGATGGCGGCGAGGATCATCAGCACATTGCCGAGGCTGAAGCTTGCCGGACGCCCGTCATATTCCTTGAGCAGCGCATCGGCGGTCTGCTCGGTGAGCAACCCCTTGCCGACCCACTGCGACAAATCCCTCTCCAGACGTCCGCGATACATGCCCTACCCCGCAAATCGCGCGCAAACAGCCCTCCGGCGCGCCTCATTTTCAACCTTATAGACGCGGTTTAGCGATTGAGGAAACGGCTCCTGGTTATTTCCTTCACAGACCCTTTCGGCACAGACATTCGGAGCTACCGTTAATCGCCCGGCAAGACTTTGCGCATAGGCTTCTTCATGCCATGCATATTGCGCATGGAGACGGCCAAGATACTGCATCGCACTCTTACTCAAAACCATTGAGCATGCGCGCAGCCGGGATGTACCCGGACCGGATTACCGGACGCCTTCGGATATGATTTCCGCCGACATGATCGGGATTTGGATCTATCCTCCCTTCCAAACAACCCGATCGACCTGCAACATCCTCCTCCCCGTTGCCGGTCATACGTATGGACGCCCGCCGGATTGCGCATCCGGTGGGCGTCTTCGTTTTATCCTCCGCAGGGCAGCTCACACGCCCCGCCGCCGCTGGATTGCTCATTTTGCCTATTGATTGACCAGAACGTGGCCAAATCGTGCGATTTACAGCTTGAGAAATGCAGCGGCTGCATATGTGCGTTGAATTCTTGTCTCTGTTAGCTCTTCGCAGTGCAATATATATTCAGCTCATCAAATAGAGGTCAGCGCCGATAGGCGGCAGCTGGCAGACGCAAGCCCTCGGAAAGGGGATCGACATGAACATTTCTCGCTCTTTCAACAACTGGCGCAAGTATCGTCAGACCGTGACCGAACTTGGCCGCATGACCAACCGCGAATTGCACGACCTCGGCATCGACCGCGCCGACATCCAGCGCGTTGCTCGCGACGCCGTTCGCTAATATCTTCACTGATCTCAGGGCGGTTCGCTTCCTCCCAAGCCGATCGCCTCACCAAGACGCCCGCTGCCACCAGGCAACGGGCGTTTTCTTTTGTCTTAACCTCTCATTAACGCCTGGGTTGCGCCACAGCCCAGCATCCCGCCTGCTCAAAAAGTGACACTTGCGCTTTATCTGTGCATCGTATTGCACAATTGCATGGCAGGAGCCTAATAAATGCACTGCACAATATGACCGGGATCACCTATATCAGCGTCAACCACTGAGATGGCAATCGCGCCGCTCACTGAACTGATCTTGAGGAACTACCCATGAACCCGATCCGCATTGCAAAGAGCTGGATTAGCTACCGCCGTACCCTGAGCGAACTCGGCAGCCTCTCCAACCAGGCCCTGGCCGACATCGGCGTAAGCCGCTACCAGATCCACAACATCGCTTCGCGCGCTTTCCGCTAATAGCGGAACGCCTGAAGTACCCAAAACGGCGCCCACAAGGCGCCGTTTTCGCGTTTGGGGCTATGCTTGCCCACCTACATCTCCAACGCCCGCAACTTCGCCACCGCGAAGTCCACGAAGGCCCGTGTCTTGGCCGAGACGTGGCGGCCCTCGGCATGGACGACATGGATCGGCACCGGCGGTTCCTCGTAATCTCCGAGCGTCAACCGCAGCTGGCCGGCTGCAACGTACCGGCTGACCTGGTAGGAGAGCGGGCGCGATAGTCCCCAGCCGGTGACCGAGGCGGCTATCGCGGCGTCGACAGTGTTGCAATAGAGGCGCGGATGGAGCGTTGCGGCGGCGCCGTCGGGGGCGAAGTGCCAGTCGAGCGGTGCCGATGATCCAGTGTTGACGATCGTGGCGTGGTTGGCGAGATCGGCGGGTGTCTTGGGTTCGCCGTGGCGCTCGAAATAGGAGGGCGCGCCGCAGACGACGCGGCGGACGGTTCCCACCTTGATCGCCGTCTGGTCGGAATCCTGCAGGCGGCCGATGCGGATCGCAACGTCGATCCCCTCCTCCACAAGGCTGACGATCCTGTCGAAGAGCAGAACACGGCCGGTCACGCCCTTATGGATACCGAGAAACTCGGTCATGACAGGCATGATGTGCAACTGCCCGAACTGCACCGGCGCGGTAATCGTCAGCATGCCTGATGGTGTCGCGTGCGAGCCGCCGGCGGAGGCCTCGGCTTCGTCGATCTCGGCCAGAATGCGCTTGCAGTCATCGGCATAGCGGCGGCCGGCCTCGGTCAGATTGACCGATCGTGTCGACCGCACGAAGAGGCGCGCGCCGGTGGCATCCTCGAGAAAGGCCACCGCGCGGGTGACAGCGGGCGGGCTCATGTGCAGCTGACGTGCCGCTTCCGCGAAGCTTGCCGTCTCGGAGACCCGCACCAGGACTTTCATGCATTGAAGCCGATCCATATCGCCGCCTTTATTCCATCCAGAGAAACAGTCACTTTCTCATAATCGAAATTCCATACGAAATCAGGAACAATTATTCTCCCTGGCAACATCAACGGAGACCAGTTCCATGAAGCTCTACTCGCACCCGCTTTCCGGCCACGCCCACCGCGCCTGCCTGTTCATCTCGCTTGCCGGGATCGACGCCGAGATTGTCGACATCGATCTCGCCGGTGGCGAGCACAAGAAGCCCGCTTTCCTGGCGCTCAACCCGTTCGGGCAGATCCCCGTGCTCGATGACAATGGGCTGGTGCTTGCGGATTCGAATGCGATCCTGGTTTACCTCGCCAAGAAGCACGCGTCGGACTGGCTGCCTGAAGATGCCGTGGGCGCCGCTTCCGTTCAGCGCTGGCTTTCGGTCGCTGCCGGCGAAATCGCCTATGGTCCGGCCGCCGCGCGGCTGGTGACGGTGTTCGGCGCGAGCTTCGACACAGAAGAGGTGATCGGTCGCGCGCACCGCATTCTGGCGCTGATCGATGCGGAGCTGGCCAGCAAGGCATGGATTGCGGCGGATCGACCGACGATCGCCGACGTCGCGCTCTACAGCTACATCGCCCGCGCGCCGGAGGGGAATGTCGATCGCTTCCGCTACGGCAATGTCAGCGCCTGGCTGAAGCGTATCGAGGCGCTGCCCGGATTCCGCCCATTCCAGAAGACAGCGATCGGTATTCCCGACGCGGCCTGAGACAGGCCACGCGCCGCCGCCGATCCTCACAAATCCGCGAAGGAGAATGTCATGCTTGCCTTGAAGCAGACTGAAAAGCCTTCCCCGTGGCATGACGGGGAGATTGCCCTGCAGGAAAAGGCCGGCGTCGCGGCGCGCATGAAGGATGTGGGCGCGCGCGTGCTGCGCGACCACCTGATCGAGCAACACCGCCAGTTCTACCCGCAGCTCCCCTTCATCGTGCTCGGCACGGTGGATAGAGATGGTGACGCCTGGGCGACGCTGCGGGCGAACTATCCTGGGTTCCTCGACAGCCCGGATGTGCACACGCTGAGCGTCAAGCTTGCGCGCGAGCCCGGCGATCCGGCCGACCGCGGGATGGAGGACGGCGACGCGATCGGCATGCTCGGGATCGAGCTGCAGACGCGCCGGCGCAACCGGCTGAACGGCACGATCGCACGCAGCACTGGCGATCGCTTTGATGTCACCGTTGGGCAGTCCTACGGCAACTGCCCGCAATATATCCAGCTGCGCGATTTCGGCTTCAGCCGCGAGCCTGAAATCTTTTCGGCCGTGCCGCCCGTCGTTTCGGAAGCGCTGGATGCGCGGGCGGTGGCGCTGGTCTCGAGGTCGGATACGTTCTTCGTGGCGTCCTATGCCGATCGTGACGATGGCGAGCGGCAGGTGGATGTTTCGCACCGGGGCGGCAAGCCGGGCTTCGTGCGGATCGGCGAGGATGGGGTTCTGACGATCCCCGACTTCGCCGGCAATCTGTTCTTCAACACGCTCGGCAATATTCTCATCAATGGCCGCGCCGGGCTTGTCTTCGTCGATTTCGACAGCGGCGACCTGCTGCAACTGTCTGGTGATGCCGAAGTCGTTCTGGATTCGCCCGAGATCGCCGCATTCCAGGGTGCGGAGCGTCTGTGGCGCTTCCGCCCGCGTCGGGTCGTCTACCGGGCGGATGCGCTGCCGCTTCGGTGGAATTCGCGCGCTGATGGGCAATCGCCGAACGCGCTAATGACCGGCGACTGGAATGCCGCCGCCGGGCGTATCAGCGCCGCGGAGATGGCGGGCCGCTGGCGGCCGTTGCGGGTGGCACGGATTGTCGATGAGAGTGCCGGCATCCGCTCGTTTCACCTGGAGCCCGTCGATGGCGGCGGGCTGATCGCGCATGCGGCCGGGCAATATCTGCCGATACGCGTGACTGTCCCCGGCGAAGATCGGCCGCTGATCCGGACCTACACGCTGTCGGTCGCGCCGTCCGATATCAGGTACCGCATCAGCGTGAAGCGGGAGGGCGTCGTCTCGCGCCATCTGCACGACCACATCGGTGTCGGCGATATCATCGAGGCGCGCGCCCCGGGTGGTGCGTTCGGCATCGATGCGGCGGAGCCGCGGCCGGCGGTGATGCTGGCGGCCGGTATCGGCATCACGCCGCTGCTCGCCATGCTCAGGCACGTCGTCTACGAGGGGTTTCGCAAGCGCGGGATGCGGCCGGTGTGGCTGTTCTATTCCGCGCACAGCAAGGGCGAGCGTGCCTTCGACGAAGAGATCGGTGCGCTCGTCGCGGCCTCAGGCGGGGCGGTCAGGCTGGTCCGGCTGCTTGGTGATGTCTCGGGCGCGGTCGAGGGGCGAGACTATGACGCGCAGGGGCGGATCGACATGGCGTTGCTGCGCGCCGTGCTGCCGTTCAACGATTACGACTTCTACCTTTGCGGCCCGCCGGGCTTCATGCAATCGGTCTATGACGGGCTGCGTGGGCTTAACGTCGCCGATGGCAGGATCCATGCCGAGGCGTTTGGCGTGGCATCGGTTGCGCGATCGGGCGGCGTGTCGGCCGAGGCTGCCTCGGTGCAGGCTCGGGCGGCGGCGGATGTGTCGGTGCCGGTTTATTTCACGCAATCGGCCAAAGAGGCGCGGTGGGCGCCTGAGGGCGGGACGTTGCTGGAACTTGCCGAGGCGCGCGGGTTGCAGCCGGAGTTCAGCTGCCGGCTCGGCAATTGCGGCAGTTGCCGGACCAAGGTGTTGGCGGGCGCGGTCTCCTATGTGAGGGAGCCGACGGCCGAGGTTGCCGAAGACGAGGCGTTGATCTGCTGCGCGGTTCCGGCCAAGGGCGAGACGCGGCTGGAGCTCGATCTCTAGAGAATGTCGGGGCGACCGAGGTACGACAGGTGCTGCTCAAATATCCGGTTTCCTGCCAATATCCAGTTTGCTGACAATATCCAGTTTGCTGTGATGGCGCGGCGTGATAATCAGCCGCGCATGACAAAGACCTCTTCCCATTCTCCCATCCACGTCGTCGGCGGCGGGCTCGCGGGCTCCGAAGCCGCGTGGCAGATCGCAAACGCCGGTGTTCCCGTCATCCTGCACGAGATGCGCGGCGTGCGCGGCACCGATGCTCACAAGACGGACCATCTGGCCGAGCTCGTCTGTTCCAACTCTTTCCGCTCGGACGACGCGACCGCCAATGCCGTCGGCGTCATTCATGCGGAAATGCGCATGGCGGGATCGCTGATTATGGCCTGCGCCGACAAGCACCAGGTGCCGGCCGGCGGCGCGCTGGCTGTCGATCGCGACGGGTTTTCGGAAGCCGTCACCCGGGCGGTGCATGGTCATCCGCTCATCACCGTCGTGCGCGAGGAGATCACCGGTCTTCCGCCAAAGGAGTGGGATCTGGCGATCGTCGCCACCGGCCCGCTGACGGCGCCGTCGCTTGCGAGCGCCATCCAGGCCGAGACTGGTGCCGATGCGCTCGCCTTCTTCGATGCCATCGCGCCGATCGTCTATCGCGAGAGCATCGACATGGATATCTGCTGGTATCAGTCGCGCTACGACAAGGTCGGCCCCGGCGGCACGGGCAAGGACTACATCAACTGCCCGATGGACGAAGCGCAGTACAATGCCTTCGTCGACGCGCTGATCGCCGGCGACACGGTCGGGTTCAAGGAATGGGAAGGCACGCCCTATTTCGACGGCTGCCTGCCGATCGAGATCATGGCCGAGCGCGGCCGCGAGACGCTGCGCCATGGACCGATGAAGCCGATGGGGCTCACCAATGCGCATAATCCGACGGTCAAGGCCTATGCCGTCGTGCAGCTGCGCCAGGACAACGCGCTCGGCACGCTCTACAACATGGTCGGCTTCCAGACGAAGCTGAAATACGGCGCGCAAACCGAGATCCTCAAGATGATCCCGGGGCTGCAGAACGCGGAGTTCGCGCGTCTCGGCGGCCTGCACCGCAACACCTACATCAACTCGCCGACGCTCCTCGACGGTTCGCTGACGCTGAAGTCGCGTCCGGGCCTGCGCTTCGCGGGCCAGATCACCGGCTGCGAGGGCTATGTCGAAAGCGCCAGCGTCGGCTTGCTCGCGGGTCGGTTCGCGGCTGCCGAACGCAAGGGCGAGACGGTATCGTTGCCACCTGTCACGACGGCGCTCGGCTCGCTGCTCGGCCATATCACCGGCGGGCATATCAGTAACGACGAGGAACCGGGCAAGCGCTCCTTCCAGCCGATGAACATCAATTTCGGCCTGTTTCCGGAACTCGAGCCGGGCTCGATCGTCAAGCCGGAGGGCGTAAAGCGCTTTCGCGGCAAGGACAAGACGATCATGAAGCGTCAGTTGATTGCCAAGCGGGCGCTGAGCGACTGCGCGACGTGGCTCGGCGATACGGTGCCGGTGGCGAAGACGGCCTGATCGGGCCGCTTTGTTCACAAGCTAAGACAGGTCAGTGGGTGACCGGCCCATTGGCCTTCTTCCAGGCGTCGATGCCGCCTTCGATGTGGCATGCGGATGCGATGCCGGCGTCGTGCGCGGCCTGGACGGCCATGGCGGAGCGTTCGCCGAAGGCGCAGTAGAAGACCAGGCGCTTGGTGGTGGATACGCCGAGTTCATGCAGAACGCCGCCGGCGCTGATGCTTTCAGCGAGCGCCGGATAGGGAAAATGCAGCGATGACGGGATGACGCCGTGGCGCTGGCGTTCGCTGTCCTCGCGCAGGTCGATCAGCGCGACATCGGGCCGGCCCATCAGATCGAAGACCTGCCCGACGCTCAATGACCATCCGTGGCTATCGACGTCGTGGTGATCCATGCCGATCTTCATGTTGGCCGGTACCGCCACGTCCATCATCTTCGGATTGGCAAGCTTCAGATTGTTCATCAGATCAGCATATTCATCGGCCGAGCGCACCTGCAGACGCGGGTTGAAGGCCTTCTCCTCGCCGATCGTCGACACCGTGTCGCCCTTGTAGTCGTGGGCAGGATAGACCAGCGTCGTATCGGGCAGCTTCAGCAGGCGGCCGAAGATAGACTCGAACTGGGCGCGCGGATCGCCGTTCTGGAAATCGGTGCGGCCGGTGCCGCGGATCAGCAGCGTGTCTCCGGTGAAGACACGGTCGGGAAGGACGAAGCTGTAGCTATCGTCGGTATGACCGGGCGTATAGATGACATCAAGCGACAGGCCCTCGATGGTCAGCCTGTCATTGTCGGATAGGCGCATCGAGACGACATCGGCCTTGGTCTGCTCGCCCATAACCGTGGTGCAGTGGGTCTTGTCGCGCAAGGCGCCAAGACCGGTGATGTGATCGGCATGCAGATGCGTGTCCACGGCCTTGACCAGCTTCAGGTCGAGTTCGTGGATGAGCTGCAGGTAACGATCGACCTTTTCAAGCACAGGATCGATGATCAGCGCCTCCCCGCCCCGCCTGCTTGCCATCAGGTAGGAGTAGGTGCTGGATGCGGGGTCGAAAAGCTGACGGAAGATCATCTTCGCCTCCTGTGCTTAGCCCTTCGGCTGCGGCACGATGCGGATGTAGGGCTTGGGCGACACCCAGCCGTCAGGGTACTGCTTCTTAGCGTCTTCGTCGGAGACCGAGCCGGCGATGATGACGTCGCCGCCGTTCTGCCAATTCGCCGGCGTCGCGACCTTGTGCTTGGCGGTCAGCTGCAGCGAGTCGATGACGCGGATGACTTCGTCGAAGTTGCGGCCCGTCGTCATCGGGTAGACGAGGATCAGCTTGATCTTCTTGTCGGGACCGATGACGAAGACGTTGCGAACGGTCTGGTTGTCGGCTGCGGTGCGGACGGTCGGATCACCCGACACGGCTGCCGGCAGCATGTGATAGAGCTTGGAGACGTTGAAATCGACGTCGGCGATCATCGGGTAGTTGGGGCGCGTGCCTTGCGTTTCCTCGATGTCGTTCATCCAGCCGTCGTGGCGATCCAGCGGATCGACGGAGAGGCCGATGATCTTGACGCCGCGCCGGTCGAACTCCGGCTTGATCTTCGCCATGTAACCGAGTTCCGTGGTGCAGACCGGCGTGAAATCCTTGGGATGCGAAAACAGGACCGCCCAGGAGCTGCCGATCCAATCGTGAAAATTGATCGTGCCTTCGGTCGTCTGCGCCTCGAAATCTGGAGCAATGTCGTTGATGGCAAGCATAATTACCTCCAATAAGTTGTAGGAAAATTCACAAGGTTTCGCTGAGTGCGCGAAACATGCTCCACTTTGAGGACTAAGGCAATATGACACGAAAGAGGTAGCGCGGTCGGAAAAACGTCAAAAGCCCGGCGCATGGCCGGGCATTGCTCGATTGGAAATCGGGCGCGCTTTAGCGGTGGTTTGCGGCGGTCGGGTCGGCCAGCGGCAGTTCGCGATCGGGTTCGGCGACGTAGTTGCCGAGCAGCCAGAGGGCGACTTCGGAGGCTTCCTTCGGCGAGGCGAATTCGAAGGTGCCGTTCTGGTGCGGCGTATCGAGGAAATCGACAGTCAGCCCCTTGCCGCTATCGGAGCTCTGAACGCGCACCCTGCCCGGCTGGATGACCTGGCAGGAGTAATGGCGCTGCATGCTGCGCATGAAGCCGGCCTTGTTGTCGTGCAGGCGAACGAAGACCACCTGGCCGTTGGCCGTCGCCTGCAGCGAGCGTATCGCTTCGGTCGGGAAGGCGCGGTTGAACTCGATGATGGCAAGGCCGGTATCGTGCAGGCCCTGCTCCTCATGCTTCGCCGACATGCGCACGGCGATGAAGGCCACGATGACGAGCATCACGAAAAGAGTGGCCCAGATCATTATGCTCACGTCACACTCCATTCAAAGCAAGCGATGATGACAGCTATAACGCGCGAGGCTTGCGCGAGTTTGAACGAGCCTCAGATTTTCTTGCGCATCAGCGCCACGGTCATGCCGATCTGGCGGCGCCATTGCGGCTGCTGCGCGGAGCGATCGAACAGCCCCGCCCCCAGCTTCTGCGCTTTCGACAACACTGGCGCTGCGAGAGATGCGGGCAGGAAGGCCGGGAAGACCGGTTGCGGGATCGCGACCTTGCGCGCTTTCGCGAGATGGTCGCGGCCGAGGCCGGCGAAGGCCTCGACGGCGGCCGAGATGCGCGCCTTGTCTTCGCCAGCCAGAAAGCTGTCACGGTCAAGTCCGGTCGCGGCAAGGATCTCGAGCGGGATGTAGATCTGGCCGCGGTGTCGATGGAGCGGCATCAAGAGCAGCAATCCCGCGATCGCCTGGGCGACACCGGCATGGCCGGCGGCTTCGGCCGACTGCGCCGCTTCCTCGGGCGACAGGATCAGGCTTGCGAGTTGGATCAGCGCCGAGGCGGTTTCGCCGGCATAGCCTTCCAGCGCGCCGCGCGATTCCATCGGATCGTCGTAGAGGTCGAAGATGCGGGCGTCGATCATATCCGACAATGTCTTGCGCGGCAGGCGATGCGCCTCGATTGCGGCCAGCAACGCGGCAGCCAGCGGGTTGGCCTCGGTGGAGCCGTGCGCGGTTCCCTCCAGAAGATCGCGCCAGTATTGCATGCGCACTTCACCGGGAAGCGGCTCGTGCACGAGATCGCGGATGCGGGCGAGTTCGGCGTTGAAGGCATAAAGCGCCGCCAGCGCGCCGCGTTTGTCTTCGGGAGACAGGAGGCAGGCGAGATAGCGGTCGCGATCGCTGTCGCGCAGCATCGCCAGGCAGATGTCCTGGTTCGTCGAGGATTGATCGGCCATGCGTCAGACCGCGATCAGCGCCGCTGCGACGGCACGCGATTCCATCAGCATGATGTTGAAGGTGCGCACCGCCGCACCCGTGCTCATCGAATCCGAGGAAATGCCGGCGCCCTTCAGCGCAGCCTTGAGGTCAGCCGGGATCGGGCGCATGTCGACGCCGGTGCCGAGCAGCAGGAATTCGATCTCGGACGCCTCGTTCAGGACGCGCTGCAGGTTTTCGATCGACAGCGGCATGGTCGCGTCCATGTTCCAGCCGTGGATGCCCGACGGCAGGCAGAGGATGGAGCCGCGATGCGACATGTCGGCGAAGCGGAAGCCGCCGTTCCCGTAGGTATCGATCGGAGCGCGACCGGGAAAATGCGCTTCGCGTATTTCAATGCCTCTTGCCATATTCTCACACTGCCGGCTTGCCGGTCTGGGCGGCCGGTTCCGGTACTTTCTTGTCGTTATCGTTATCGAGCGCATCCGGGCGGAGCTTGAAGACGATCAGCACCGGTGCAGCAATGTAGATGGAGGAAAACGTGCCGATGGCAACGCCAGCCAACATGATGAAGGCGAAGGAGCGGATGACCTCGCCGCCGAAGATCGCCAGCGCGAGCAGGGCCAGCATGGTGGTGGCGGCGGTCAGCACGGTGCGCGACAGCGTCTGGTTGATCGACGCATCGATCAGGATCGGCAGCGGCATCTTGCGGTAACGCTTCAGGTTTTCGCGCATACGGTCGTAGACCACGACGGTATCGTTGAGCGAATAGCCAATGATGGTCAAAAGGGCGGCGACGCTGGTCAGGTTGAACTCGATGCCCGTCAGCACGAAGAGCCCGAGGATCAGGATGATGTCGTGCAGCGTGGCGACGATGGCGCCGACGGCGAACTGCCACTCGAAGCGCATCCAGATATAGACGAGGATGACGAGGAGCGACGCGAGCACGCCGAGCGAGGCGGCGCGCGTGAGTTCGCCGGAGATGGCGGGGCCGACCACTTCGACGCGGCGGAAATCATAATCGTTGGCGAGTTCGTCGCGTACCAGCGTGACCGCCGACTGTTCGGCATTCTCGCCGCCGCCCTGCGCTTCCAATTGGATCAGCGCGCCGGCAGGATCGGCCAGCCTGCGGGCAAGGATGTCGCCGATCGGCAGATCGCCTAAGCGAGCCTGGATATCCTCAAGGTCGGCAGGGCCTTGTTTGGCCTTCACTTCGATGATCGAACCGCCGGCGAAATCGATGCCGAGATGCATTCCGACCGCCGCGAAGCCCAGCATGGCCGCGACGCAAAGGGCGGCCGATGCGGTGAACACGTAGCGGCGGATGCCCATGAAGCGGATGTTGGCGCGGTCGAAGATGCCGGTGTGGACATCCTTCGGCAGATGCCGGGGATGACGGCGATGCAGCCAGGTGACGACGATCCAGCGGGTGAGCGTGACGGCCGTGAAGATGGTGGTTAGGATGCCGGCGGCGAGCGTGACGGCAAAGCCGCGCACGGCGTCGTTGCCGAGGAAATAGAGGATGACGGCGGCGATGAAGATGGTGACGTTAGCGTCGAGGATCGTCATGATGGCGCGGGAGAAACCGTAGTCGATCGCCTCGAAGAACGGCCGGCCGGTTTTCGCCTCGTCGCGGATGCGCTCGTAGATCAGGACATTGGCGTCAACCGCCATGCCCATGATGAGCACGATGCCGGCGATCCCCGGCAAGGTGAGCGTGGCGCCGATGAGGCTCATCACCGCGAGGATGAGGATGAGGTTCAGGAGCAGCGACAAAGCGGCGATCAGGCCGAGGCCGCGATAGAAGCCAAACATCAGGCCGATGACCAGGATGGCCGCGACGATGCCGGCGACGAGCCCTGCCCGCGCCGATTCCGCGCCGAGCGCCGGGCTTACCGTGCGCTCCTCGACCGTCGTCAGTGTCGCCGGAAGAGCGCCGGCGCGCAGCATGAGGGCGAGATCGCTCGCCCCTTGCTCAGTGTAGCTGACCGGGATCTCGCCCTTGCCGTCGAGGATCGGCGCGCTGATCGGGAGCGATGCCATGACCTGATCGTCGAAGATGATGGCGAGGTGGCCGCCGGCGTGCTGCTGCGTCTTCTCCGCCAGGCGCTTGGTGCCTTCGGCGTCGAGCGCGTAGCGGATCGCCACCGTGTCGGCCTGCGCATCCGCGAAGGATTGGACATCGACAATATTGGCGCTGGTGATGAAATCGGTACGGTCCACGAGATAGGGAACCGGCGGATCATCCAGCGAATAGAGAACCTCGGAGCTCGCCGGCCAGCGGCCGTTGACCGCGTCCTGCCCCGACATGGTTTCGTCGAGCATGCGCACGGAGAGCTTGGCGGGCTCGTTGAGAATGTTCTTCAGACGCTCGGCATCGATGACGCCGAAGACCTGGACATCAAGACGATCGGCGCCCTCGGGCTTGATCGCGAAATCCGGGTTGCCAAGGCCGGCGATGCGGCGGCCGACGATGTCGACGGATTGGGCCTGCGCCTTTGAAATGGCTGCGTCGATGGCGGCATCCGCGATCTCGATCGTGAGGTCGCCGCTATTGCTCTGTTTGAGCGTGACACCTTGTGTCGAGGTTAGATTTTTCAGCGCGGCGACGGCGGCGTCGACCTGCGCGGGATCGGTGATCTTGACGGTGACCGTCTGGTCGTTGCCCGTAAGCCCGGTGTAACGGATATTGGCCTGGCGCAAGGAGCGGCTGATCTCGCCGACGGTGGCAACCAGCTTCTGCCGCGCGACATCGGCGCGGTCGACCTCGAAGACGACGTGCGTGCCGCCGCGAAGATCGGAGCCCAGCACGACGCGGTGCTTGGACAGCCAGGAAGACAGCAGGCCGGACTGGCCGACCGGCAGAAAATTGGGGGCCGCTATCAACACGGCCACCAGCACCACAAACCAGATCAGAAGGGTCTTCCAGCGGGAAAAATGAAGCATTTTCTCTCGACTATGTCAGATCCGGGTGATCCGGTTCGTGGGATATGCGTGTGATTATGCGGCGTCTGCCTTTACGGGCTCGCCCTTGACGCGGATCTCGGTGACGCCGGTGCGGACGATGCGAACGCGCACGCCATCAGCAATTTCGACTTCGATTTCTTTTTCGTCAATCACCTTGGTGACCTTGCCGACGAGACCGCCTGATGTGACGACCTGATCGCCGCGACGGATCGCCTTCAGGGCTTCGTCGCGCTTCTTGGCCTGGGCGCGCTGCGGACGGATGAGCAGGAAATACCAGACGACCATCAGCGGCACGAACAGGATGATCATTTCGAAGCCGGAACCGAACGGCGACGCCGCGGTGTCAGTGGCCTGGGCGAATGCCGGGGTGATGAACATGCTAATCTCCTCAAACTTTTCCGGAGGCGGATTGTCGCCTTTTTTCTCGGTGGCCGGACTATAATTATGGTCTTTGCGATTGCAACTGAAACAGCCGAAAACCGTACCGATTCCGCTGCCTAATAACCTTTCCGCGTATAAAAGGCCATGCTACCCGACTACGAAAAGCAATTGCCACACAGCCGCATACGCCCCAAGGAGAAAAGGCCATGGCCGAAGACGTCAACAGCATCATTCTCGGCGAACTGCGCCGCCTTGCCGATGCCGTGGAACGGCTGGCGGGACCGCCGCCCGCCATCAACGACTGGAACGCGGCCGACTGTTTTGTCTGGGCCCCTGCCCGCCAGCATCTGCAGCCTGTTGCCCGCCCCAACCGCGTGGCGCTGGCGCTGATCCGCGGCGTCGATCGCGTACGCGATATCCTGCATGAAAACACGGTGCGCTTCGCCGAGGGCTATGCAGCCAACAACGTGCTTCTGTGGGGCGCGCGGGGCATGGGCAAGTCGTCGCTGGTGAAGGCCGTTCACGAAGATGTCAGACGCGACAGCGGCGTCTCGCTGAAGCTGGTCGAGGTGCACCGCGAGGATATCGCCAGCCTGCCCACACTGCTCGACCTCCTGAAGGACACGCCGCACCGGGTCATCGTCTTCTGCGACGACCTTTCCTTCGACCACGACGACACGGCCTACAAGTCGCTGAAGGCGGCGCTCGATGGCGGTGTCGAGGGACGGCCGGAAAATGTGCTGTTCTATGCGACCTCCAACCGTCGCCACCTCCTTCCGCGCCACATGATGGAGAACGAGCAGTCGACGGCGATCAACCCGTCGGAGGCTGTCGAGGAGAAGGTGTCGCTGTCAGACCGTTTCGGGCTGTGGCTCGGCTTCCACAAGTGCAGCCAGGACGACTATCTGACGATGATCGACGGCTATGCCGCCCACTTCAAGCTGCCGCTCGACCGCGAGACGCTGCATGCGGAAGCGTTGGAATGGGCAACGACGCGCGGCGCCCGCTCGGGCCGCGTCGCCTGGCAGTATATCCAGGACCTCGCGGGCCGGAAGCGGATCGCGCTCGACAGAGCCTGATGGCTGTTTCACGATTGCCTGAAACGACAAAAGCCCGGCATCTGCCGGGCTTTTGCATTGTCCTCGATACACAATACCTATTCGAGGAAACTCTTGACCTACTCGAGGCCTACCCTACTCGAGGCCCAACCTACTCGAGGAAAGTCATCGGGTTCACTGGCGTCGCGTCCTTGCGGACTTCGAAGTGAACCTGCGGCTGCTTGACGTTGCCGCTCATGCCTGACACCGCGACCGTCTGGCCGCGCTGGATCTTTTGGCCGCGCGTCACGCTCAGCGTGTCGGCATTGCCGTAGACGGTGACGGTGCCGTCGTCGTGGCGAACGAGGACGGTGTTGCCGAGTTCCTTGAGGCCGTTGCCGGCGTAGATGACGACGCCGTTTTCAGCTGCCTTGATGGCCGTGCCCTGCGGAACCGAGATGTCGATACCATCGTTGCGGCTGCCGTTGACGTTGGCGCCGTAGGCGGCGATCACGGCACCACGGACCGGCCAGCGATACTTGCCGATGCCGGTGGCTTCAGGTGCTGCCGATGCCACTTCCTTCTTGGCGGCGTCGCTGACGCTTTCGGTGGCGACCGGCGCCTTGTAGGTGGCGGGCTGGGCTGCGGCCGTTTCCGGCGCGGATGCCGGCTGTGCGGCGGGCTTTGGCTCGGCCTTCGGCTGGATCGACGCCGTCTTAATGGTGTCGGCTGAGCCGCTGCCGTTCGGGATGTTCAGTTCCTGACCGATGCGGATCGAGCCGGCCGTGAGGTTGTTGGCGGCCTTGATGTCGTCGATGCTGTTGCCGGTCGCCTTGGCGATCTTGGCAAGCGAGTCACCCGACTTGACGACGTAGGTGCCGCCCGCGCCCTTCGGGCCGGCGCCGACGGGCGCCTTGCCGGACTGGTCGGCACTTGCCATCGACTTGTCACGCGAGGCGTTCGAGCCATTCGGAATTACCGCGAGGTTCTGTTCCTGGCCACGAGCCGGCTGCGGCGCCTGACCACCCTTCGCAAGGTCGTTCGACTGCGCGGCGGCCTTGGCGGCGTTGCCGCCGTTGAAGGTCGGGATCAGGATGGTCTGGCCGGGCCTTGCGGCGGCGGCACTCTTCAAGCCGTTGGCGCGCAGGATTTCCTTTTCAGGAACGCCGTAGCGGTTGGCGAGGATCGCGACGCTCTCGCCGGGACGCATGGTGACCGAGGGAGCGTTGGTCGAGGACCAGCCGGAGACCTTCGGCGTCGAGCCCGTGACGATGTTGTCGGCGTTGCGCTTCGGCGGAACGATGACCTGGCTGGAATGCTGCGGCGCGTTGGCGGCCGGGAACGGCTGAGCGAGGGCAACCTGCTTTTCGCGAGCAGCGGATACGGGGGCCTGCGACACGGCGCCGGGAGCGGCAAGCTCGGAGCGCTGAACGGAAACCGGCGCGGATGCCATGCGAGCGCTCGAGCCGTAGGTCGACTGCTGGCTCGGATAGGGCTGGTTCATCGCCTGATTGTTGTTGGCATAGTTGGGCTGCATCGCGCCGCCCTGCATGTCCGCCTGCGGCACTGGGTCAGCCTGAAGGCCGCTCATGCTCCGACGAGGAATGGAATTTGTCGTCATCTGGTCCTGACCGGACGAAGAAAACAGACCGCCGAAACGTGTCACATCGGAACTGCAACCTGATGCAGCACTCGCCAGGAGAGCCACGATCAGGGCATTACCGGCAGACTTCCCGAACTTAGGCGAAACGCTGAAACGCATGACACTCGACCCACTGAATAACGCAACCATTTGTGGGTATGATTAAAGCGCGTTAGCATTACCAACCGGTTAAGGCGGAAACATCAGCTTGCGTTTTTTGACAAATCGCTAACCATAGCGACGACGCAATCAGAGTTGCGAGGCGACGCGCGGAACAATCGGCAGGTATGGGGAGTTGAATAACTCTTCCCGCTCGAAGCGACTTCCGGTCTTGGTCAGGCGAACGAGGCGACATTCGGTCTCGGAGATGATCAGCGGCGCGATCATCGAACCGCCGGAAACCAGCTGGTCGGCATAGAAGCGCGGCATGCTCTCGAAGGCGGCGGTGACCAGGATACGGTCGAAGGTGCCCTCGCCCTGCAGGCCGGCGCTGCCATCGGCTTGGCGAACGATGATGTTGCGGATGCCGAGCGTTTCGAAACGCTTCTGGGCGTTCGAGGTCAGCGTCTTGTACCGGTCTATGGTGAGCACGCGCTCGGCCATGCGGGCGATCACAGCGGTCATGAAACCGCTGCCGGTGCCTACTTCCAGCACACGCTGGCCGGGCTTCACTCTCAGGTGATGCAGGACGCGGACGGCGAAATCGACGCCTTCGAGGAAGGAGCCGCATTCAATGGGGATCGTGCGGCTGGAATAGGCCTGTTGGGCGAACTGCGGCGGCACGAAGAGCGAGCGCGGCGCCTGCTCGACCGCCGTCAGCAGATCAAGATCGGACACGCCTTCGGCCCGCAGCCTCAAAACGAGTGCCGCAAACTCTTCCTTCTCCACCAGACGTGCCGCCAATGCGATTTACTCCGTACCCGAAAGCGCCCGCGCCACGCGGTCCTGTACGGAATAATCGGTCAGATCCAGTTTCAAAGGCGTTACCGAAATCTTTCTATTCTTGAGCGCGTTGACATCGGTGCCGTCAACGAAGGCGCCGGCGCGCTCGCCGAACTTCAGCCAGTAATAGGGGAAGCCACGACCATCGGCGCGGGCATCGACCTCCAGATTGAAGGCGAGCTTGCCCTGCGCGGTCACCTCAGTGCCCTCGACTTCGTCTGGCGCGCAGTTCGGGAAATTGAGATTGAGGAAAGTGCCCTCGGGCAGATCGACCGACATCAGCTTGTTGAGCAGCGCCGGCGCATGCGTCTCGCAGACTTCCCAGGGAAGGATGCGCTGGTCGCCTTCGCGAATGTAAGCCTGGCTCAACGCAAAGGAGCGTACGCCCTGCATCGTGCCTTCGATGGCGCCGGCGATCGTGCCCGAATAGGTGACGTCGTCAGCCACGTTCGAACCGGCGTTGACGCCTGACAGTACGAGATCGGGCTTGATCTCCATCACCTGCTTGATGCCCATGATGACGCAATCGGTCGGCGTGCCGCGCAGCGCGAAGTGCTTGTCGGAGATCTTGCGCAGACGCAGCGGCTCCGACAGGCTCAGCGAATGCGCAAGACCGCTCTGGTCGGTCTCGGGCGCGACGATCCAGACATCGTCGGAGAGTGTGCGCGCAATCCGCTCCAGCGCCGCAAGGCCTTCCGCGTGAATGCCGTCGTCGTTGGTAAGCAGAATGCGCATGGTCTCAGGCCGCCTTTTCGATCTTCGTCAGGCCGCCCATGTAGGGTACCAGCACGTCGGGGATGGTCACAGAACCATCCTCGTTCAGATAGTTTTCCAGAACCGCGATCAGGCAGCGGCCGACGGCAGTGCCGGAGCCGTTCAGCGTGTGAACGAAGCGGTTGGTCTTGTCTTCCTTGCCGCGATAACGCGTGTTCATGCGCCGCGCCTGGAAATCGCCGCAGACCGAGCAGGACGAGATTTCGCGGTAGGTGTTCTGGCCGGGCAGCCAGACCTCGAGATCGTAGGTCTTGCGCGAGCCGAAGCCCATGTCGCCGGTGCAGAGCGTCAGCGTGCGGAAATGCAGGCCAAGGCGCTTCAAGACCTCCTCGGCGCAAGCCGTCATGCGCTCATGCTCGGCGATCGAGCTTTCGGCGTCGGTGATCGAGACCAGCTCGCACTTCCAGAACTGATGCTGGCGCAGCATGCCGCGCGTGTCGCGGCCGGCCGAACCTGCTTCCGAGCGGAAGGACGGGGTGAGCGCGGTGAAGCGCAGCGGAAGCTTGTCATGCTCGAGGATTTCCTCACGCACGAGGTTGGTGAGCGTGACCTCGGCGGTCGGGATCATGTAGCGGCCGTCGGTCGTCTTGAAGAGGTCTTCCTCGAACTTCGGCAGGTTGCCGGTGCCGAACAGTGCTTCGGCGCGCACCATCAGCGGCGAGCTCACTTCGGTGTAGCCGTGCTCGCTTGTGTGCAGGTCGATCATGAACTGGCCGAGCGCCCGCTCCAGCCTTGCCAGCGGGCCGGTCAGGACGGTGAAGCGCGAGCCGGAGAGCTTGGCGGCGGTTTCGAAATCCATGTAGCCGAGGGCTTCGCCGATTTCGTAGTGTTCCTTCGGCGTATGGTTCCAACGCGGCTTTTCGCCGGTGACGCGGGTGACGACGTTGTCGGCCTCGTCCTTGCCGACGGGGACGTCGTCATGGGGGACGTTGGGGATGCGCGAGAGGGCGTCGTTCAGCTCTTCGGAGAAAGCGCGATCGTCTTCTTCGGCGGCCGGCAGCAAGACCTTGAGATCGGCGACCTCGGCCTTCAGCTTCTCGGCGAGCTCGGTGTTCTTCTGCGCCATGGCAGCACCGATCTCCTTGGAGGCGGCGTTGCGGCGGGACAGCATGTCCTGGACCTTCTGAACGGCCGTGCGGCGCTTCTCGTCCAGCGCGATCAGGCTTTCGGACAGGGGCTCGGCACCACGCTTGGCAAGTGCCGCGTCGAGGGCTTCGGGATTCTCACGGATCCATTTGATATCGAGCATCGTCGTTCCAGGTCGTTACAAAAAGGATGACCCGGCCAAAGCCTGACCGGGCCCCGACCGGATATTGGAAAGCGCTCATCGAGGAATTGCGGTGACGCTAGACGTTGTCCGTCTTGGCAACGTCCTGGGACCCTTCAGCCTCGGTGGCCGCATCGCGAGCACGCTGGCGTTCCACGAGTCGCGCCGCGTAGATGGCAATCTCGTAGAGAATGATGGTCGGCAGCGCAAGGCCGATCTGGGACATCGGATCGGGCGGGGTCAGCACCGCTGCGACGATGAAGGCAAGCACGATCGCGAACTTGCGCTTCTCGCGCAGCCAGTCCGACGTCAGCAGGCCGACACGGGCGAGCAGCGTGGTGATGACGGGAAGCTGGAAAACCAGGCCGAAGGAGAAGACCAGCGTCATGATGAGGCTGAGATATTCAGAGACCTTCGGGAGGAGCGAGATGGCGACGTCGCCCTCACCCGGCGCCTGCTGCATGGTCAGGAAGAACCACATGACCATCGGCGTGAAGAAGAAATAGACGAGTGCCGCGCCCATCAGGAACAGGATCGGAGAGGCGATCAGGAACGGCAGGAAGGCCGAACGCTCGTTCTTGTAGAGGCCGGGGGCCACGAACTTGTAGATCTGTGCGGCGATGATCGGAAAGGCGATCACGAGACCACCGAACATCGCGACCTTCACCTGCGTGAAGAAAAACTCCTGCGGCGCCGTGTAGATCAGCTGCGCCTTGGAGACATCGAGATGCGCCCACTGGACCGCCCATTTGTAAGGGAAGACCAGCGCATTGAAGAGATGCTTGGCGAAAATGAAGCAGACGATGAAGGCAGCGAAGAAGGCGCCGATCGACCACATGAGCCGCGTGCGCAGCTCCATCAGGTGCTCGATCAACGGCTGCGGCTTGTCTTCGATATCACCGCTCATGCTTCATCTTTCTTTTTCTTCGCCGCCGGCTTCTTCGGCGCGGCCGTGGCGACAGCTGCCGGCTTGGCGGCGGCCGTCTTCTTTGCGGGAGCAGCCTTGGCTGGCGCAGCGCTTGCAGGAGCCGGAGCCGCCTTGGCAGCCGCACGCTTCGGCTTTTCGGCCGGCGTCACCGCGGCAGCGGCAACAGCGTCCGCCTTGTCGGCGGCCTTGGCGCGGGGCTTGCGAGCGGGCTTTGCCGCGGCAGCCTCGGGCACGGCGGCCGACGCAGCAGGTACCGGCGTCGGAGCCGGCATGACTGCAGGCGTCTCGGTCGGTGCAACCTCAGGCGCCGGCATAAGACCAAGCGGCGCTTCCGTCTTGCTATCGACCGTTGTCGAGCGCTGGAGATCGGCCTTGATCTCGTTGCCCATCTGGCGAAGCGGGTTCATTGCCTCGCGCAGCGTGTTGACGGGATTGAGCTTCTGCGCGTCGCTCAGCGTCTGGCGCACGTCGTCCATATCGGCTTCGCGCAGCGCCTCGTCGAACTGGGCACGGAATTCGCCGGCGACCTTGCGGGCGCGCTGCGTCATCTTGCCGAAAGCACGAAGCATCGGGGGCAGATCCTTGGGACCCACCACGACAATCAATACGACCGCGATGACAAGCAGCTCGGTCCAGCCAATATCGAACATTCAAGGCTCCTGAACGGGAAACGCGGGGGCGGCGCTGCCCGGACGTGGTTACTTCGTTTCGTCGGCCTTGTGATCGACGGTCTTGCCTGCAGTGGTCGTGCTCGAAGTTTCGGGCGCGTCCTCGTCGGTCATGCCCTTCTTGAAGCTCTTGATGCCCTTGGCAACATCGCCCATCAGTTCCGGAATCTTGCCGCGACCGAAAAGCAACAGCACGATGACCAGAACGATCAGCCAGTGCCACATGCTAAAAGAACCCATTACGCTAACTCCTGTTGTGATGCCCTATTGATGTAAGAATACCCGACACCAAATCCAACATCTATTCCCCGTAGATAGACGCTTAATGTCACGGTATCGACCATCGTGACAAGATAGTCCCCGGTCGAAAAGTCGTGAAGACAATTGTTTTCGCTTCCAGTGGCGAAACAAAGACACGGAGCCGGCTATTCCTCGGTCGCGCCGCCGGGCGCAAGAAGGCCCAGTTCCTCGAGATCCATCTGCGTGATGGGGTCCTCGTCCTCTGTCAGCTCATCGTTCATCGACGGCGACGGAATGTTGAAATTGGCCGGGATGCGGCCCGAGAGCAGCCCTGCCCCCTTCAATTCCTCGATACCCGGCAAGTCGCGCAGTTCTTCCAGCCCGAAATGATCGAGGAAGTCGCGCGTCGTGCCGAGGGTAACAGGACGCCCCGGCGTGCGGCGGCGACCGCGAAAACGCACCCAACCGGCTTCCATCAAGACATCGAGCGTGCCGCGCGATGTCTGCACGCCTCGGATATCCTCGATCTCGGCGCGCGTCACCGGCTGGTGATAGGCGATGATGGCGAGAACCTCGAGTGCGGCGCGCGAGAGCTTGCGCACCTCGTTTTCATCGCGGCGGATGACGAAGGAGAGGTCCGCGGCCGTGCGGAACGCCCAGGCATCGTCGACCCTGACCAGATTGACGCCGCGATGGGCGTATTCCTGCTGCAGCCGCAGCATGATGGCGCGCACGTCGAATGCCCTAGGCAGGCGATCACTGATGAAGGCTTCCGACACGGGCTGAGCCGAAGCGAAAACGAGAGCCTCGGCGATGCGCGCGGCCTCGCTCTCGTCGTGGACGGTGTCATCGCCGGTACGGTCGGTGTCGCGCTCGGCGTCGCCATTTTCCAGATCGGTGTCTTCCAGATCGCTCACGCCGGCAGCTCCTGTTCGACGACCTGCACCGTGGCATGGTTGGGTCCACGCCGCATGTAGATCGGTTCGAAAACGCCTTCCTGACGGATTTCGATCTTGCCTTCGCGTGCGAGCTCGAGCGACGCGGCAAAGGCGCTGGCGATCGCCGTCACCCGGTCTTCGGGCGAAACCATGTAGGTCAGGATATGCTGCTCGAGCGCCGTCCAGTCGCCGATCTCACCGATAAGGCGGGTCAGCAATTCACGCGCTTCAGTGAGCGACCAGACCGTGCGGCGCGCGATCGTGACCTGCGTCACTGCCTGACGCTGGCGCAGCGACGCGTAGGCGGTCAGCAGATCGTAGAGGCTGGCGTCGTAGGCGGATTGGTGGCGATCGGGGATATGCTCGGGCGCGCCACGGGCAAGCACGTCGCGACCGAGACGGTTGCGGTTGACGAGGCTGCCGGCCGCCTCACGCATCGCTTCCAGGCGCTTCAGGCGAAACGCCAGCGACGCCGCCATTTCCTCGCCCGAGGGGCCGTCGTCCTTCACTTGCTGCGGAATGAGCAGGCGCGACTTCAGGTAGGCGAGCCATGCCGCCATGACGAGATAATCCGCCGCAAGCTCGATGCGGATGCGGCGGGCGCTGTCGATGAACAATAGATATTGCTCGGCGAGCGCCAGCACGGAAATGCGGGACAGATCGACCTTCTGGGTGCGGGCCAGATGGAGAAGCAGGTCGAGCGGGCCTTCGAAGCCGGCGACATCGATCAACAGCGCAGGATCCGTCGAGGCGCGGTCGACGCCACCGTCCTGCCACAGCTTGTCCATCGGCGTTGCCGATGTCTGCGGGCGCTCCTGAGCCTTTGTCGTCGTCGTCACGTCGTCTCGTTCCTTTCGCGATCAGACCGTCGCAAACATCGCATCGAATTCGGCGCGGATCGCGGCCTCATCCGCGCCATCGGCCGTCGGGAACCCCTGCTCTACGCGCTTGGCACGTTCGAGCGCTCCACCTTGCAGCAGCGGCACGTTGGCGACCACCTCAAGCATCTCGTCCATATGGCCATTGCAATGCAGCACGATATCGCACCCACCCGCAATGATATTCGCCGCCCGCTCGCCAAGCGTGCCGCTCAGCGCGTTCATCGAACTATCATCGGAAAGCAACAGGCCTTTGAAGCCGATATGTTCGCGGATGATGCCGTCGATGACCTTGCGCGAGGTGGTGGCCGGATTTTCCGGGTCGATCGCGGTGAAGACGAGATGGCAAGTCATTGCCATCAGTTCGTCCTTCATGGCGATGAATGGCGGGAAGTCATGGGCTTCCAACTCTTCGCGCGAGACGCGGACGACCGGGAGCTCGTGGTGGGAATCGGCAAAGCCGCGGCCGTGGCCGGGCATGTGCTTCATCACGGAGAGAACGCCGCCGGCCTTCAGGCCCTCGGATGCGGCAATGCCCATGTCGGTCACCGTCCTCGGGTCCATGCCGTAGGCACGGTTACCGATGACATTGCTGCTGCCTTCGACAGGGACATCCAGCACAGGCAGGCAATCGACGTTGATGCCGAATTTCGAAAGATCGAAGGCATGCAGGCGCGACATCAGCCAGGCCGCGCGCTTGCCCTTTTCCGGGGCCTCTCTGTAGAGGTCGCCCAATTGCTGGCCGGAAGGATAGTGCGGCAGGATCGGTGGGCGAATGCGCTGGACGCGGCCGCCTTCCTGATCGATCAGCACCGGCGCGTGCCAGCCAACGCTTTCGCGCATCTCGGCCACGAGGTCGGCGATCTGCTGCGGTCCGGAAATATTGCGGCCAAACAGGATGAAGCCCCAGGGGCGCTCGCCCGCGTAGAAGGCCTTCTCTTCGGGCGTCAGGGAAAGGCCGCTACAGCCAAGGATCATCGCTTTTGATTCGGTCATACCCGAATCATAGAGACGCCTTGGCGAAATGCGAGCAGCGTCAACTGCCATTCACAAAAAAGAAGAGCACAAAAGAGAGCCCACAAACGAAAAGAGCGGCGGGTGGGCCCCGCCGCTCTCAATCAATTCGGTTTCGAGACTTACTTCGAAATCAGGCAGGAGCCGCCGGCTGCGCGATACTTTTCGCAGATCGCGGCTGCTTCGTCCTTGGAACCGGCAGTGATGCGCAGGCGGTAATAGGTGCCCTTGCCTGCGATGTCGGCCTTGCGGATTTCGTAAGGCATGCCAGCCAGTACGCCGCCGAACTTCTTCGACAGGCTTGCATAGGACTTCTTGGCTTCGGCTTCAGACGGCAGGGAGGCGATCTGAACGCCGTAGCTGCCAGGAGCGGCAGTCGTCGGCTGGGCCTGTGCCGCTGCCGGCGGAACGGCCGCGACTTCCTTCGGTGCCTGGGCAGCTGGTGCCGGTGCTGCAGTTGCAGGTGCGAGAGCCGAAGCACCAGGACGCGATGCCGGGGTCGGCGCGGTGTCGGTCTTGGTGCTGGTGACGGCACGGACCGGCGGGTTGACGCTGTCAGGCGTTGCCGCCGCGGCCTTGGCAAGCACGTTCTCGGAAGTCTGCTTTGCAGTCGGCGTAGCACCTTCGACCGGTGTCGAGCGGATGTCGGCGGACGCCAGCTGTTCGATGGTCGGGGCGGAAGCCGATGCACCACCTGCGGCGATCTTCTGCGTCTGCACCGAGGTGGGCTTCGGCAGCGAGGATGCTGCAGGCTCCGGTGCCGGCTCGTCGCGGGCGACCAGCGTGCCATCCGGCTTGACGATCATGGTGCGGACCTTGCGGGCCGAGACCGACGGCGAACGATCGGCATCCGACGGAGCGGCAGCAGCCGTATCGGTGGCGCTATCGTTCGGCAGCAGGCGCGGATCCTCGGTGTCGCCGACGGGCGTCGCCATGGATGGCATCGGCGCGTCGTTGTCTTCAGGCAGCGTTTCCGGCGTCAGCGTGCGCTGAACGACGTCAACCGGCTGCTCGTCGCTTGATACCAGCGACTTCTGCTTCGGGGCCTCCGTGGCCGCGCCACCAACGCTGTCATAGACAGCCTTGTCCTGGTTCGGAACGGTCTTGCCACCCGGGTTTTCCGGAACGACCTTGACCGGATCCTTGTCGGCCACGATGACGCGCGGTTCGCCGGTGGCGATACCGAGGCCGCCGTCGCGCGCCAAAAAGGAATAGCCGGCATAGGCGACGCCGCCGAAAATGACGATGGCAGCGGCTGCCGCCAGCATGCGCTTCATCGAGCGGGCGCGGCTCATATCCTCGGCGTCGCTCGCCGACTGGATCTGAACTTCCGACACCGTCTCGCGACGCTGCTGCACGGGCTCGTTGACGCTGCGGCGGAAATCTTCCTCCAGCGCGCGCTCGAATTCATCGAAGCTCTGGGCCTGCGGCTGCGACGGCTGCGGCCGTGCAACGGATGCCACGGCGGCAACAGACGCCTGGGCGCGGGCACGGATGTCCTGAGCCGGCTTTGCGGGTGCTTCGACCGGCTTGGCCGGGGTCAGAAGGTTGGCGATTTCCGAATCCACGTCGAAATCGAAATCCGACATCGCGGGAACGGGTTCGTGCTTTTCGACCGGCGGCAGCGTCGGGACATGCATCTCGACCGCTTCCATCTGATACTCCGCATCGGAGATCATCGACGGATCGAAGGGCAGCTCTTCCGTCGTGTCGACGGCAGGTGCCGGCGCGCGGTAGGACGGCGCCGCGGGCTCAGGCGAACGGTAGACCGGGGCGGCTGCCTGGTAAGCGGGCGCCTGGTAGGCCGGTGCCTGATAAGCTTGTGCCGGGGCGGATGGCTGATACGGTGCGGGTGCCGGCTGCGCGACAGGCTCCGGCTGGCGGACTGCCGGCTGGTAGGCCACCGGTGCTGCTACAGGCTGCGGCTTCGGCTGCTCGATCTCCTCGGCCAAGACGGGCTCGACGAAATCCAGGTCGGCGAGCTCAAGCTCGATGCCTTCGAGATCCAGTTCGAAGTCGTGGCCGGCGAACGGGTCTTCCGCGTCAGGTGCTGCCTTGGCGGCGACCGGTTGCGGCTCGGGTGCATAGCGAGGCGCTACGGGTGCTGCCGCTACAGGAGCGACGGCGACGGGCAGCTCGGGCACATAGGCCGGTGCAGGGATCGACGCGTGGACAACCGGGACGACCGGCTGGGCTTCCACGGGTGCCGCTTCGCGAGCGGTAACCGGATACTGCGAAACATCGGCCAGGAGGTCATCGATATCGAAGGCGATATCGTCGACCTCGGTGACGGCTTCCGTCAGTGCGGCATCGGCCTTGACGTCGCCATCCTTGGCTGCAGCAGCCAGATCGAAGGCACTGTGATCGACGACAGCTTCGACGATCGGCTCGGCAACCGGCTGCTCGACGACGAACGACGGCTCATGACGATCGATCTCGGCGGGGAAGCTGGCGGCAGCCGGCGCTTCGAAGCGCGGCGCGGCTGGCACGGGCTCGGCGGCAGCAACAGGTGCCGGAGCGGCAACAGGCGCTGCGACCGGCTCTTCGCGGCGAGACGGATGAAAATTGGCGATCGGCAAGCGGATGCTTGCGGCCGACCACTGAGGGGCCTTGGCAGGCTGAACCGGCGTCGGCGCGGCGCTGATCGAAAGCTCGAGTTCCTCGATCAGATCGCGAGCGCCGCCGGAGACAGGCTCGGCGGGACGCGAGACGCTGGCCGCCCAATCGGCGGATGAGAGAATCGCGCGGGCATCGGGCTGTTCGATGACAGACGACTGCTCGATGACAGGCAAGGCCTCGTCTTCGACCCGTTCCGAGACAACTGGCGCTTCGTAATGAACCGGCTCGGCCTCGTAGCGCGGCGCCTGCTCGTAGTGCTGCGCAGGCTCGTAGTGCTGTGCGGGCTCGTAGTGCGGCTCGGGCTCGTCGTAAGTAACGGGCTCCGGCTCGGCGTAGAGTACAGGTTCAGGCTGAGCGTAGGCCGTCTCGATCGGATGATCGACGACTGCAGGCGCGGTCGGAGCGTCGTAACGCTCGAACTCGCGCAGCAGTTCGTCTTCGAGATTGAAGGCAGGCTCCTGCCTTGGCGCCGCTTCGACGGTGTTTGCCGCTACACGGGGCTCAAAACCGACGATACGCGCAAGCTCCGCAAGGGGATCGTCGTCAGCAAAGAGGTTCGCATCGTTACGCGTGTCATACGCCCGCTGTTTATCTGCCATACTCATCCACTCGCAAATGCAAAGGTTTCGTGCCAGCGCATTGTGGGTAAATGGTGACGCTACCGCATCTCTTCCGGCGCAGCCGTTCCTGCGATGGCAAGACCCGACTTCAAAACGGACGCAACGGCGTACACCAGCCCTAGTCTGGTAATACTAGACTCTCGGCTCTTATCGTTAATAAATCGTAAGTCTACCTGATCCTTGCCCTTATTCCAATGTGCATGGAAAGAACTGGCAAGATCATAGAGGTAGAATACGACACGATGCGGCTCTTGCGATTGAGCCGCCGCCTCGACCAGCCGAGGGAACTCGGCAACCTTCGCAACCAATTGTAATTCCGCAGGATCCGAGATTCCGGACACGGCTTTGGCGAGGATCTCAGGCGACACGTCGAGATCCGGAAACGCCTCCTTGGCCTGCCTGAAGACAGACATGCAACGGGCGTGCGCGTACTGTACGTAAAAGACCGGATTGTCTTTCGACTGTTCCGTTACTTTGGCGAAATCGAAGTCCAACGGCTCCGAGCTCTTTCTATACAGCATCATGAACCGCACCGAATCGCGGCCGACTTCCTCGACCACATCGCGGAGCGTCACGAAGTCGCCCGAGCGCTTCGACATCTTGACCGGCTCGCCATCGCGGAACAGCTTGACCAGTTGGCACAGCAGAACGGTAAGCTTGGCCTTGCCTTCCGACACGCCGCGCGCGACCGCTTCGAGGCGCTTGACATAGCCGCCATGGTCGGCGCCGAGCACGTAGATCATCTCGCTGAAGCCGCGATCGAACTTGTTCTTGAAGTAGGCGACGTCGGCGGCGAAGTAAGTGTAGGAGCCGTCGGACTTGATCAGCGGACGGTCCATGTCGTCGCCGACTTCGGTCGAGCGGAACAGCGTCTGCTCGCGGTCTTCCCAATCTTCCGGCAGCTGGCCCTTCGGCGGCGGCAGCGTGCCCTTGTAGACGTGGCCCTTGAAGGTCAGGTCGTTGATGGCCGTGCGGATGGCGGCAGCGCCATTGGCGTGCAGCGTGCGCTCGGAGAAGAACACGTCGTGGTGGACGTTCAACGCCTCCAGATCCTCGCGGATCATCACCATCATCGCATCGATGGTGCGATCCTTGACCAGCGGCATCCACTGATCCTCGGGCATGTTGTGCAGCTTGACGCCGTAATCACGCGCCAGCGCTTCGCCGACGGGCACGAGATAGTCGCCCGGATAGAGGCCCGCCGGAATCTCGCCGATCTTTTCGCCGAGCGCCTCGCGGTAGCGCAGGAAGACGGAGCGCGCCAAGACGTCGATCTGCGAGCCGGCGTCATTGATGTAGTATTCCTTGGTGACGTCGAAGCCGGCGAAGGACAAGAGGTTGGCCAGCGCGTCGCCGACGACGGCGCCACGGCAATGGCCGACGTGCATCGGGCCGGTCGGGTTGGCCGAGACGTATTCGACGTTGACCTTGCGGCCCTCACCCATCGTCGAGCGACCGTAGTCTGTGCCAGCAGTGATCATCGAGGCCAGCAGGCGCTGCCAGTAGCCGACGGCGATCCTGACGTTGATGAAGCCGGGACCCGCGACCGACACTTCGGCGACGTCTGGATCTTCCTTCAACTTTTCGGTGATGATTTCGGCCAGCGCGCGCGGATTGGTGCCGAGCGGCTTGGCAAGCACCATCGCCGCATTGGTCGCGACATCGCCGTGGCTCGCGTCACGCGGCGGCTCGACGGCAATGCGTCCGAAATCCAGCTCGGATCGCTTTTCCTTGACCAGATCGATCTGTTCAAGGGCGGTTTTAATCCTGGCTTCGAAATCGGTAAAAAGGTTCATCGCACTCTTCCATGCATAGGCTGTGCCACACGGCATCCGCCCGGCCTTTGCCGAGCGACCGCTGCCTAGCGCAAATCCGGAGTCTGGTCAAACAATCGCCTGTGGGCGCTGATGGCGTAGGTATCGGTCATGCCGGCGAGATAATCGCCAACATGGCGCGCCTTCGGCGCCTCGGCGAGCCCCGCGATGTGATCCACCCAATAGTGGCTCTGCATCTCCTTGGGGTTGGCCATGTAGGCCGAAAACAGGTCGGTGACGATCTGGGCCGCGCCGGCGCGGATGCGCATGATCTCGGGATGGCGGTAGATGCGCTTGAAGAGCATCGCCTTGATCTGCCTATCCGTCTCGGCCATCCCCTCGGAGAACGTCGCGATCACGCGGTTGGCGTGCCTGACGTCGTCGGCGCTCTCGGGGCGGATTTCAGCAAGACGCTCCTGGGCGACGGAAATCACATCCTCGACCATGCGGGTGATCTGGCGGCGCATGATTTCGTGGGTGAAGCGGCTCGGCTCCAGAGTGGGATAGCGCTCCCTCACCTCGGCCATCAGGCCGGCCAGGAACGGAATATCCTCCAGCATGCCGAAAGTGAGATAGCCCGAGCGCAGGCCGTCATCGATGTCGTGGGTATTGTAGGCGATATCGTCGGCGATCGCGGCAACCTGGGCTTCCAGGCTGGCGTAGGTGTCGAGCTGGAGATCGTGGATCTCGCAGTAATCGAGGATCGGCTGCGGCACGGGGCCGCGCGTGCCGGTTCCGTCCTTGGTCAAAAGCGGGCCGTTGTGTTTGACCAGGCCTTCCAGGCTCTCCCACGTCAGGTTGATGCCGTCGAAATCGGCGTAGCGGCGCTCGAGCTTGGTGACGATGCGCAGCGACTGGGCATTGTGGTCGAAGCCGCCATAGGGCAACAGCACCTCGTGTAGCGCGTCCTCGCCGGTGTGGCCGAAGGGCGTGTGGCCGAAATCGTGCACGAGGGCGACGCCTTCGGCCAGATCCTCGTCGAGCTTCAGCGCTCTTGCGAGCGCGCGGGCGATCTGTGCGACCTCGATCGTGTGCGTGAGACGCGTGCGATAGTGATCGCCATCCTGGGCGATGAAGACCTGGGTCTTGTGCTTGAGGCGCCGGAAGGCGGTCGTGTGGACGATGCGGTCGCGGTCGCGCTGGAAGTCCGAGCGCGTCGGGCTGGAATTCTCGGGATAAAGCCGCCCACGCGTCGTCCACGGGTCAGCCGCGTAGATTGCCCTGTCGCTGTTACCGAAGCCTAATGCACGTCTGTCGATCGTCATTCTTCACCGTCACTCGCCATGTCCAGGCTCACGCCCATTGACGCCGCCATATGCTCTTCATACCTATAGAGAGCATAAACGGCAAAGAGACGACGTATCGCCCACTTTGCCGCGGGCCTCGCTTTCATGATATAAGGCGCGATAGCATTGAAAAACAGCCGTTTATATTGATGGCTGGACCACTATTCTCTCCGGATCTTGACCCCGGCAGGAGCAGACATGACCGAAGCAAGTGTAACCCTTTCCGACGCGGCTGCGAAGCGAATCGCCACCATTGTCGGCAGCGACCCCGGCAAGAGCGCGCTGCGCGTCTCCGTCGAAGGCGGCGGCTGTTCGGGTTTTTCCTACAAGTTCGACCTGACCGACGGCATCCAGGATGACGACATCATCGTCGAGAAGAACGACGCGAAGGTGCTGATCGACAGCATGTCGCTGATCTACATGGCCGGCTCGGAGATCGATTTCGTCGATAACCTGCTCGGCCAGTCCTTCCAGATCAAGAACCCGAACGCGGTCGCCAGCTGCGGCTGCGGCACCAGCTTCTCGATCTGACCACCCTCTCCCGCTATCCACACAGAACCGGCCGAAGATTGCCTTCCGGCCGGTTTAACGTCTTGTCGCTTGTCTCAAGACCACGCTAGAAGAAGACGTCAACGCGGAACGGGACAAAAGAATGAAGATCGCGACCTGGAACATCAACGGCGTCAAGGCGCGCATCGACAATCTCACGCAGTGGCTGAAGGATTCGAACCCTGACATCGCCTGCCTGCAGGAGATCAAGACCGTCGACGAAGGCTTTCCACGGCTGGAGATCGAGGCTCTCGGCTATCATGTGGAAACGCATGGGCAGAAGGGTTTCAATGGCGTCGCCATTCTCTCCAAGACCAAGCCGGACGAAGTGACGCGCGGACTGCCGGGCGATCCGCTGGACGAGCAGGCGCGTTTTCTCGAAGCGGTGTTCTCGATCCCCGGCAATCGCGTTGCACGCGTCTGCTGCCTCTATCTGCCGAACGGCAATCCCGTCGAGACCGAGAAGTACAGCTACAAGCTTGCCTGGATGGAGCGGCTACGCACGTTCGCGGCCGAGCGGCTGGCTTACGAGGAAATCCTGATCCTTGCCGGCGACTACAACGTCATCCCCGAGCCGCATGATTGCTTCGACCCGAAGGTTTGGGAAAACGACGCGCTGTTCCTGCCGCAGACGCGGGAGGCGTTTCGCAGGCTCGAGAGCCTGGGGCTGACGGATGCGGTGCGCGCGACGACGGATGCGGTGCCCGCCTATACGTTCTGGGATTATCAGGCCGGCGCATGGCCGAAGAACAACGGCATTCGCATCGATCACCTGATGCTGTCGCCGGAGGCAGCCGACCGGATGACCTCGACGGCCATCGAAAAACATGTGCGTGCGTGGGAGAAGCCTTCCGACCACGTGCCTGTGGTCGCCTATTTCGATTTCGCGGCCTAAGAGCTAGGCGGAACCAATCGAGGCCGGATCTCGGCGATCCGGTCTTACATCGCTCAGTCGGTGTTACTGCTGGCGATCTTGTGCGAGAGGGCGATGGCGTTGCGGCGGTCGCTTTCGCTGGCAACCGAGAAGGCCTGCTCCTGCAGCGATTCCATCCAGTTGCAATCCTTCGGCTTGCAGCGATCGAGTGCCGCCGTCATCAGCGCCAGGCCGTTGGCCGACTGGCCTTCCTGGAACAGGATATTGCCGAAGACCGACATGGCGCCCGGGTGACCGGCCTTGCGGGCCTGGTTCAGCCACTTCTTGGCCTGCTGCGTGCTGGTGGCGCCGCCATCGCCGGCAAGCATCATCTGCGCCAGCTGGAACTGCGCTTCGGGAACGCCGAAGGTGGAGGCAACCTGGAAATAGATCTGGCGCGCCTGCGTGAGATCGGTCTTCACGGGGCTGCCCGGAATGCCGTGCTTGTAATAGCCGGCGAGCGACAACAGCGCGTTGACGAAGAAGCCGGTATCCTCGGAGCCGGGCTCGACACCCTGCTGGGCAATCTCACTATAGATTTTGAAAGCTTCGAAATCGTCCTGCGCAACACCGTCGCCATCGGCATACATGTTGGCGAGCGCCCAGCGCGAGCCGGTGTGGCCCTTTTCGGCGGCGTATTTGTAGGCTTCGACAGCCTCTTCCTTCTGGCCGTTCTTGTAGGCCTTGAAACCGAACTTGAAGAGATCGAAAGGACCGGATTCCTTGTTGACGCCCGACTTGATGTCGAACGCGCTTGCCGGACAACTCATCGCCGCGCAGCAGGCGACGGAGAGCCCCATAAGCATCAATCTGAAAGGTCTGAACTCGAACGTCAGCATTTCACTCGATTTCTTTCGTTTCCACCCATACGCGCCATCTCGAACATCCCGCCCGTTCGGCCCGCAGATAAAGTCCCTTCGGCGAGCGATCCCGCGGTGGGTTCCAAGACCCGCTTGCCCGCGTCGCATCCAGCCTTCTGCTCTTCAGAGAGAGCCTTCATTCCCTTCGCACCGACCTTATCCGCCCGCTTTCCGGCGCGAACTGACGACGATGCCTTCAACCTCATTTCAGCGAGCCCGCGGAGCGGCATTTCGCCTTCAGAAATGTCGTAGTCACCAATTGTGACAAAACGCGAGACGTCGTTACCGAAAGCCAGTTCGGAAAGCGGCAACACCGTCGAACGTGAGGAAGATGAAAGGCTTGAGAAGGCTGCGATCGAACGGCGCTTTCCGGCTGAAACACCCTGTAAAACAGGCGAAACAAGCGAAGCGGCGGCAACTGCGCCACACCTCATGTCCGTCTCTTTCACACTCACCGAAAAACGACCCATCTTACTCTTTTACGCGCACCCTATGCCTGTCATTCCCTCGCCCGAGATTACCGCTGCGCCTAGTTTGTGGCGGGAAATGGACAATTCGTGATGGAGCCCATCATACGCCAACACTCAAAAAAAACTGTTGCTGAATCGTCACAAAATGACACGTGACGAGAGCATGCTTAATGGCGCGAAGACAAAGAAAAGCCCGACACTTTGCCGGGCTTTCACTTGCACTGATCTTGGCTGGTCAGAACTTGACCTTGATGCTGGTGGAGATGGCCGCCACGAGATCGTTGCCGTAGTCGTAGGTTGCGTCGTCACCGTAGGTTACGCCATCCTTGACGATGGTGCCTGACGATCCGCTGGTCATCACGCCAAGCGCTCCAGCGAGCCGCCACTCGATGTTCTCAGTCGGGCTGTATGAGGCGCCGACGCCGAGCGTCCATACATCGGCCTGCGCACCATAGCCATCGCTCGTTCCGCGATCCCAGGTGAGGCTGACTGCCCCGCTCCACTGATCATTGAACTTGTGACCGACGCCGCCCGTAAGGGTCCAACCGTCACGGTAGCCGAGATCGAGCGATGTCAGCTGGTTCGACTGGCCGCAGGCAGTGCCGCGCGTCGAGGTGGGGCAAAGAGACACGGACTGAAGGACACTCCAGTTCGTCCACTTCACTGAGCCGAAAGCCAGCCAGTCGGGCGCGATGCCGCTCTGCAACTTGAGCTCAAGCGAATCCGGAGCTTCCGCCTCGCCGTAAACATTGGTGATCCTCCCGCCGTATACCGGCACCACGGGAACCTGCGTCAGGTCGACCGTGCCGCTCAAACCGTCATACTTGACGCGGCTGTTGTACACCAAGCTGGCGCGCATGGCGTATTCGGGAATCTCATAGGCGACGCCGAGGCGCCAGCCCCATGCATTGTCACTCAAATCGAGGCGACCGACACCAGTGCCAATACCAAGTGCCAACGGCGCGGTGCTGACCAGCTTTTCCTGGAAGCCTTCGATCTCCTGATAGAACGCACCACCGATGATGCGCGCCTGGCCTTGGCCGAGATCAAACTTGTAGGAACAGGTCGCCCCGTAATTGTGGCTGTCGATCTTCGTCTCGACATTGTTGTTCGCGCCCGCCCAGTTCACACCTGGGTTCGTATGCGCACCAAACGGCTCCGAATAATCAACAAGGCAGTCAACATCGCCGACGCCACCCTTGAGGCCCAAATAGGGAATGGCATAGTTCTCTGTGTCATCAGCATGGTTGGGCCGCGAATTCAGATTTCCGCCGCCTGTGGTGTTCGAAGTATTCACGTCACGCGCATTCTTCAGCTTGCGCTGCGGCATGACGTAGATCACGCCGGACTGAATCGAAAACTGCGATGCATCGAACAACTGATCGATATTATAGCCGCCACGTTCCAGACCACCCGCGAGGGCAGGCTGGGTGAGCGCCGAAATCATAACAAGCGGCAGGGCTGCCGCCAGAACCTTACGAGATGCCAAGGTGTCTCCCCCACTGAGGCAATTGCGATGGTGGGACTGTGACGGCGAGAGGTTAAAATGGCAACTTCGTGACCGGGCGCGATTGAAAAGTGAGCTAATGGATGCTTTACGTAAAAAATTGACGAGCACGTCAAAATTTCCTCATATTAGAAAATGTATCTCAAAAAATCCCGGAATCGATCGAACGATAGGGTGATCGTTCTATACGAGCACAGATATGTTACCTTCTGACAACAGTTTGATTTTTAGGAAAAACTTCGTGGAAAAGCTGAAAAATGCTGCCGCTCCGACCAAGTTGTGGCGGCGAAAGGCCTGATTACGGTTAATTTTTCGAAAAAAGGCGCCCGATTCTTCATCGGGCGCCTTGGAATGAAATACTATTGAAAGTTGATTTTACGAAGCTTCATCTACACGCGAGAGCGCGATCTTGAGGCTCGCGAGCTGGACCGTCAGCTCTTCCAGACGCTCCCGTTCGGCCGCGACGACCTCCGGGTTGGCGTTGGCGACGAACTTCTCGTTGGAGAGCTTGCCGTTGATCCTGGCCATTTCTGCCTCGGTCTTGGCGATCGCCTTTTCAAGGCGGGCCTTCTCAGCGCCGAGATCGATCAGCGCGCCGAGCGGCAGGCAGACCGTCGCTTCGCCGGCCACGATCTGGGCCGCACCCTTCGGCGCCTGGTCGGCCAGCGAAATGCCGTCGACACGCGCGAGGCGCTTGATCGCCGCATCGTGGCGCGACAGGCGGTCACGCGTCAGACTGTTGGCGTTGACGAAGACGAGCGGGGCTACGGCCGACGGCGGTACGTTCATTTCGGAGCGAACCGAGCGGATGTCGGAGACGAGGTCGATCAGCCAGTTGATCTCGTCGGCTGCCGCGTCGTCGGCGTAGGACGGCGACGGCCATTCGGCGTGGCATACCAGGCCATCACGCTCGCGGCCCTCGCCTGCCGTATGCGCCCAGAGCTCTTCGGTCATGAAGGGCATGAAGGGATGCAGCAGCTTGTAGATCTCTTCGAGCACGTAGGCGACGCAGGACTGCGCCTCCTTCTTGGCGCCCTCGTCCGTGCCGCCGAAGATCGGCTTCAGCAGTTCGAGATACCAATCGCAGACCTGGTTCCAGACGAAGCGATAGAGCACGCCGGCGGCATCGTTGAAGCGATAGGCTTCGATCGCCTCGGTGAGGTCGCGTTCGGTGCGGGACAGTTCCGTCAGAATCCAGCGGTTGACCGTGAGCTCGGCTGCCTCGGGAATGAAATGCGGGTCGTTGACGACGCCGTTCATCTCGGCGAAGCGCGTCGCATTCCACAGCTTGGTGCCGAAGTTGCGGTAGCCGGCGATGCGGGCCGGATCGAGCTTCACGTCGCGGCCCTGGGCTGCCATGATCGCCAGCGTAAAGCGCAGCGCGTCGGCGCCGTACTCGTCGATGAGTTCCAGCGGGTCGATGACGTTGCCCTTCGACTTCGACATCTTCTGGCCGTTCTTGTCGCGAACCAGCGCGTGGATATAGACCGTGTGGAACGGCTCAACCGGAACGCCGTCCTCGTCCTTCATGAAGTGCAGACCCATCTGCATCATGCGAACAACCCAGAACGGGATGATATCGAAACCGGTGACGAGCACGTTGGTTGGATAATAGCGTGCAAGCTCGGGCGTCTTTTCCGGCCAGCCAAGGGTCGAGAACGGCCAGAGAGCGGAAGAGAACCATGTGTCGAGCACGTCTTCGTCGCGCGTCAGGATTTCGCCCGGCTGGAAGTTCTCGAGCTTTTCCTCGACCCAGGCCTTCCACGGTCCCTCATGGGCGATGTAGTGCTGGATGGCGGCCTGCAGCGCCTCTTCCTCGGTCTTCTCGACGAAGACCTGGCCATCGGGACCGTACCAGGCGGGAATCTGGTGACCCCACCACAGCTGACGCGAAATGCACCAAGGCTGGATGTTTTCCATCCATTGGAAATAGGTGTTTTCCCAGTTCTTCGGTACGAAATTGGTGCGGCCTTCACGGACGGACGCGATCGCCGGCTGGGCCAGCGTCTTGTTGTCGACCCACCATTGGTCGGTCAGGCGAGGCTCGATCGGCACGCCGCCGCGGTCGCCATGCGGGACCACATGCTTGTGCGGCTCGATCTTGTCGAGCAGGCCGGCCTCTTCGAAAATCTCGACGATGATCTTGCGGGCGGTGAAACGGTCCTGGCCCTCCAGACGGTCCCAGGCGCCATGAAGTGCTGCCGGATGATCGAGACCTTCGAGGAAGTCCTCGTTCTCCTTGATCGAGATCGAGGCATCGATGTTCATGACGTTGATGGCGCGCAAACCGGCGCGCTTGCCGACCTCGAAGTCATTGAAGTCATGCGCAGGCGTGATCTTGACGGCGCCGGTGCCGGCTGTCGGATCGGCGTAGTCATCGGCGACGATCGGGACCTTGCGGCCGACGATCGGCAAGATGACATGCTTGCCGACGATCGACTTGTAGCGCTCGTCTTCAGGGTTCACCGCGATGCCGGTATCGCCGAGCATAGTCTCCGGACGGGTCGTTGCGACGACGATGTAGTCGCGCGTCTCGAATTCCGTCGGCTTGCCTTCCTCGTCGAAAGCGACCGGATACTGGTAGGTGACGCCCGCTTCCAGCGGATAGCGGAAGTGCCAGAGATTGCCCTTGACCTCCAGCTGCTCGACTTCCATGTCCGAAATCGCGGTCAGTAGCTTCGGGTCCCAGTTGACGAGACGCTTGTCCTTGTAGATCAGGCCTTCCTTGTAGAGGCTGACGAAGACTTCAAGGACGGCCTCGGACAGGCCCTCGTCCATGGTGAAGCGCTCGCGCGACCAATCACAGGAGGCGCCGAGGCGCTTCAACTGGTTGAAGATCAGGCCGCCCGACTCGTTCTTCCACTCCCAGACCTTCTCGATGAAGGCTTCGCGGCCCATGTCGCGGCGGCCCGGAAGCTGCTGCTCCATCAGCTTGCGCTCGACGACCATCTGCGTGGCGATGCCGGCATGGTCCATGCCCGGCTGCCACAGCACGTCCTTGCCGCGCATGCGCTCGAAGCGGACCATGATGTCCTGCAGCGTGTTGTTCAGCGCGTGGCCCATGTGCAGCGAACCCGTCACATTCGGCGGCGGGATCACGATGGTGAAGCTTTCGGCGCCCGGCTTGGCGTTGGCGCCCGCGCGGAAAGCGTCCGCCTCGTCCCATTTCGCGGCGATCTTCGGTTCAACGGCTGCGGAATCGTAGGTCTTTTCGAGCATTTTTGGACCAAATCTGGAGGTTTTCTGGATGCGGGTTGTAAATAGGATGCCCGCCAGCAAGTCAATAAAAAAGCCGCCCCGGGGACCGGAGCGGCTCTTTGTAAAAAGCGACGGATCCGATCAGCGGCGCGGGCCGCGCGCCACGCGCTCGATCTCTTCGCGCACGAGGCGCTCGACCAGGGTCGGCAGGTTATCGTCGAGCCAGTCGCGCAGCATCGGGCGCAGCATGTCTTCGGCGATCTCATCCAGCGAGCGGCGCTCGGCGCCATCGATGGCGGCGGCCAACTCCTCGAACGAGCGGGCGATCTGCAGGCCGGCATCCTGCGACAACAGCGACTGCTGGGTTTCTTCCATCAGGCTCGGCAGAAGGCGATCCGACATCGGCGCGGAGACCGGCCCGGCGTAGAGCGGTTGTGTTGCGACCGGCGCGGCAGCCATGGGCGGAGCGATGGCGACCTGCTCCTGAACCGGCGCTGCTGCGGGCTGAACGGCTTCGGCCTCTACGGCCACCGGCTGCTGAGGCGGCATTTCGAACGCCATCGGGGCTGGTTCGTCAGCCAGCACGGGCTCGGGTGCGCGCTGCGGCGCCGGAGCCGCCTGCTGCATCACCGGGTGCTCCTCGACTGCCTGCGGCGGCTGAGCTTCCATGACGGGAGCCGGAGCGACAGGCGCCGGCTGCTGGCGGAATTCCAGAGGCGGCTCGCGCTGCGGCTGAAGCGTGTTGCGCTCGGAGGCGGCGCGAACGCGGGCGGCGACATCGGCGAGCGACATGGCGGCGCGCGGCGCTTCCTGCGCGGGTGCGGAGCCAGCGGAATTGGCGGCAACGAAGCGCGGATCGGTCTGCTGCGGTGCGGGATCGGGGAATTCCACGCCGGCATAAGCCTGATCGACAGTCAGATGAATGTCGGAGCCGTGATCGTCTTCATCATCACCGTAAACAGGCGGCAGCGATGCGGAGAGTGCCCTGCCCGCGCCCGGCTCATTGCTTTCGATGATCTGGCGGATCGACGCCAGGATTTCTTCCATGGACGGTTCACGCGCTACGCTTGGCTGAGCCATATCTATCCCCGTTATTCTCAAACAACGACCGGATTGCGAGGTGTCGGCATCCGAATCACCCAGACTGTAGGATAGCCGATCGGGGAAAAAAATCATCGCGAATCAAATGACTGTCGGTTTGCACAGTTTTCTCAAACGTCAATGACTGCTTCGATGGTCCGCCTGAAACAGAAACGGGCGCCAGTGGCGCCCGCATCATCAAGAACCCACGTCGCGCGTAACTCAGAACACGAATTCGCGTGCCTTGGCAAAGCCCGGCAGCGGCTTGACGGAAGCATTGAAGAAGACGTTTTCGGACACCGCGCCGCGCTCGCTGACGAACACCGTCGCACGCGCCGAGCCACCATATCCCTTGATGGTGACAAGGCGGCCGCCTTCACGCAGCTGCGAGAAGAGCGAAGCCGGAACCTCTTCCACGGCGCCGTTGACGAAGATCAGGTCGTACGGCGCGCCCTTGGCGCTGCCGGCTTCAAGCGATCCCGTGACGACAGAGACGTTGGCGTAGTCGGCGAGGTTTGCCGTCGCTTCAGCGGCAAGCGCTTCGTCTTCTTCGAGAGCGACGACCGAACCGGCGAGCTTGGAGAAGAGTGCGGAAACATAACCCGTGCCGCAGCCGACATCGAGAACGACGTCATCCTTGGTCACGGCTGCAAGCTGCAGCAGCTTGGCGAGCGGCGACGGCTGCATCAGGAAACGAGCCGGCTTGCCCGCCTGCGCCGGACAGATTTCGACGTCGGTGTCGATGTAGGAGATCGCCTTTGACTTTTCCGGGACAAAAGCCTCACGCGGCACGGCAAGGAAAGCGACCTGCACGGAGTGCGAGGTGACATCCGTGGTGCGGATCTGGTTGTCGACCATGTTGGCGCGTGCCGTCTCGAAATTCATAGTGTCCTCTCGCCCAATGAAAAGCGCTTATTGCTCATCCGTGTCTTAATCGCAGGGCAACCGGCTTTCAAGGCTTCCTGAGCGACTGCAGCAAGAATTCGGACAGTGTGGCCAATCGCCCAGGACCTTCAGAAAAATCCATGGTGACGTTCATAAGATTGTGATAATATTGCAACCGGAGGAATAAGGAGGAGAAGATCATGTCAGTCATAGCTGAATATTTCTCGCTGTTCGACTTTTTCATCGTCGCCGCGCTGATCGCAATCATGTGCTGCGGCTTACTCGGAAAAGAGACAGGCTGAGGTTCGGACATCGTCTCCCGCAACCAACACGTTCAGGTGATCGTCAGCTTTATTAGCGATGACTTTAACCAATAAGAACGATGGCCAGCGGGGTCTAATGGCGAAATCAGCTCTTTTGGGTGGTCTCTTTATCGGAGGCCTATTTGCAATCATCGTGATGATACCGCTTGTGCACGCGAGTGTGCCAAGTGTGGCGACCAACGGTGTATCGCCGCTCGTCTCGCTGCGAGGTAACTGACAGACGCGCGGCTGAGCTGCGGGCACGTTCCGCGGGCCTTAGTTCAGGCAGTGTCGGCCGGCCATGTTCCATAGCCAATTTTGGCGTCTGAAATCCCCAGGTTTTTGCACAACCCCCTTGCGCTTGTTTTCTATTCATTCTAAATGCCGCCCACGCTTTCGAAAGTAAGCGTCGTGAGGCCTCGTGGCGGAGTGGTGACGCAGAGGACTGCAAATCCTTGTACCCCGGTTCAATTCCGGGCGAGGCCTCCAAATTTTCTCACCGACAAATGATGTGATTGTGTTTGGGGCGGTAGCGATTTCGCATCAGCGCGTGATCGAACACACCAATTCGCGCTCCTGCCGCATTAAGCATTAAAAACCTGACCGCCGTGTAGGGCGATCAGGTTTATATTCATTGCATACAAGCCCCGCTATGCGAGCCCCGGCTCGTTCACGGGCCGGCGCACTGGCGGCGGGGGCCGTAGTTCGGCTGGTATGTGTTGTCGGATGCGCGATACGAGCGGTAGCGATTATAGCACCAACTCACATGGTCGTTGCCGACATATCTGGGCGCGCGCGGTTGCGAGGCGATAAGTCCGCCTATCAGAGCGCCCGCCGCCAGACCACCAATAATCAGACCGGCGTCGTTGTGACGATGATAGCGGTCATAGTCGTGATTATAATAGCGCCGATCATAACGTCTGTCGTAGCTATATCTGTTGCCGCAGCGGTAGTAGGCGCACCGGTTTCCGAAATGTCCGTTCCTGACACCGGAATCGCCAAAACTCCCGCGGCTCTGAACAGAGTGCGAATCGCCCCAGTTTTCGGCAAATGAGGGCCCTGCCCCGCCAATTGCGGTTGCCAATGCCACGATCATGATTGCAAGCTTTCTCATCTCACACACCTTCGAACAATTAATACGGCTCGCGTTTCGAACGCTTGAAAGAGAAACGCATTCCTAAGCGCAGTGTTCCCATAGCGAAGACGAGACTGATCTTGCGCCGGGGAAAACCGCAAAAGAATTGGCGCTGGCTCGATTGTGACACTTTTATTGCGAAGTGCGCTATTTTATGAGGAACGCACAAAAAATTTCATATGGATGGATAATATGCTGAGCTGGTTTCGGAAACTCATGCCCCGCGAAGACCGGTTCTTCGATCTCTTCGCGCAGCACGCGAAAACAGTCGTGGGCGCGGCCGAGGCGCTGAATGAGCTGCTCTCCGGACACGACACCGAAAAGCATTGCGCGCGCATCGTCACGCTGGAGAACGAGGCTGACGATATCACCCGCGATGTTCTGCTCGCCGTTCGCCGCAGCTTCATCACGCCTTTCGACCGGGTCGACATCAAGGACCTCATCCAGTCGATGGATGACGCGATCGACATGATGCACAAGACAGTCAAGACCATCCGCCTGTTCGAGCAGAAGAGTTTCGATCCCGTGATGCAGGAGATGGGCAAGACGATCGTCGAGGCCGCGCACATGATCGCCGAGGCCATTCCGCTTCTTGAGCGGATCAACGCCAACGCCCCTCGCCTGACGGCGATCGCCGAGGCGGTGACGCGGATCGAGGGACGGTCGGACGAACTGCACGATCAGGGTCTGAAAGACCTCTTCCACCGGCACGGTGCCACCAACCCGATGGCCTATATCATCGGCAGCGAGATCTACGGCGAGCTCGAGAAGGTCGTCGACCGCTTCGAGGACGTCGCCAACGAGATCAGCGGCATCGTGATCGAGAACGTCTGATGGACGCCACCCTTGCCTTCCCGCTGCTTGCCGGGCTGATCGCGGTCGCGCTGTTCTTCGACTTTCTGAACGGCCTGCATGATGCAGCGAACTCGATCGCGACGATCGTCTCGACGCGCGTGCTCAGGCCGCAGTTCGCCGTCGCCTGGGCGGCCTTCTTCAACTTCATCGCCTTCCTGTTTTTCGGGCTGCATGTCGCCGAGACGCTCGGGACCGGGATCATCGATCCGGCCATCGTCTCGCCGATGGTGATCTTCGCGGCGCTGATGGGCGCGATCATCTGGAACATCGTCACCTGGGTATTCGGCATCCCTTCGAGCTCGTCGCACGCGCTGGTCGGCGGGCTGGTCGGCGCCGGGCTCGCCAAGGTCGGCTTCAGCTCGATCGTCTGGAGTGGTTTGCTCAAGACCGCCGGCGCGATCGTCATGTCACCGATGATCGGCTTCCTCCTGGCGCTGTTTCTCGTGCTCATCGTTTCGTGGCTCTTCGTGCGGCAGACGCCGTTCGCGGTCGACCGCACCTTCCGCATCATGCAGTTCGTCTCGGCGTCGCTCTATTCCCTCGGACACGGCGGCAACGATGCGCAGAAGACCATGGGGATCATCGCCATCCTGCTCTATTCGCAGGGCTATCTCGGCGGAAGCTTCCATGTGCCGCTGTGGGTGGTGCTCTCCTGCCAGTCGGCGATGGCGCTGGGCACGCTGTTCGGCGGCTGGCGCATCGTGCATACGATGGGATCGAAGATCACGCGGCTGAACCCGATGCAGGGCTTTTGCGCGGAGACCGGTGGAGCGCTGACGCTGTTCGGCGCCACATGGCTCGGCATTCCCGTTTCGACCACACACACCATCACCGGCGCGATCATCGGCGTCGGCGCGGCACGGCGGGTATCCGCCGTGCGCTGGGGCCTTGCGGGCAATATCGTCGTCGCCTGGGTGGTGACGCTGCCGGCCGCAGCACTGATCGCGGCCGCCTTCTACTGGATCGCCGGCCTCTTCGCCTGAGCGATTAATATCAGGAGGCGGAATTCCGCCTCCTGTGCCACCACACCGAAAATCGTCGTCTCATCCGCCGCGCGATATGCAGGTCGTGCGACAGCAACAGCACGCCGAGCGGAATCATCCAGAAGCCGAGAATCGGAAGAAAGCCCAGACATCCGCCCAAAACCAGCAGTCCGCCGATCAAAAGCCTGGCTATGCGCGACTTTGGAAGCGGAATGCGGGTTGGCCCCATGACGATGTGGCCGGTGGTGTGATCGATGCCAAAGCGTTTGGCGGTGTTTTTCGGGGTCTCGGTCATCCACAGGATGTGGGGATAACCTGAATGATTGCAAGGAGATGTCATTTTTTTGAAAAAACCTCTTGGCAAATCGAGCAAGCATTTGTATTAGCCCACTCACACCGCGGCGAGCGGTGATCCCTGGTAGCTCAGCGGTAGAGCATTCGACTGTTAATCGACAGGTCGCCGGTTCGAATCCGGCCCGGGGAGCCAGTTTCTAAAAGGTCTGCATTGAAAAATGCAGGCCTTTTTCTTTTCCGAAATCAACGTGATAGGTTTTGCACCGAGATACCTCGGTGACTGCCTTCGCTCGCTTCATCCCCGCGGACAGTCAAGCTGCGGGGATGAACGGCAATCCGACGATATCAGTAGCTGCAGGAGCGTCCATCGCTCGGCCTGAAGCCATCTGAACAGGCCCGGTTCATGGAATCGCCCGGCACATAGCCGGATGCCGACCCCGAAGACGTTGGGACGCTGTTGCAGCCGGCCACGAGCGCCGAAAGGCCAATCAGCGTAAGCGCCATCAGCGCGGTTGAAATTCGTTTCATATGGACCTCTCCTCAAAACTGTTTCGGATATTAAGCTAGCACGCAGCTACGAAATGCCACGCAAATTTCTTGGGTCGGGCTAGATGCACATCTGTGGCGGCTAAGCCCCCTACCCTTGCAGCGTGTCGACCTTGCGAAGATCCGGGAACAGCCGCGTCCACATGAGCACCACGACGATGGTCCCAACGCCGCCGATCACGCCCGCAGCAACCGGGCCCATCATTCCCGCAAGCATGCCCGATTCAAATTCGCCCAGTTGGTTCGAGGTGCCGATGAAGAGCGAATTGACGGCGTTCACACGTCCGCGCATCGAATCCGGGGTCAGAAGCTGAACCAGAGAACTGCGCACCACGACGCTCACCGTATCTGCTGCGCCAACAACCAGCAGCGCAGCTATGGATAGCGCGATATTAGTCGATACGGCAAAGACGATGGTCGCGACGCCGAACACAGCCACGGCGGTCAACATCTTCGCTCCGACCCTGCTCGTCAGCGAGCGTCTTGCCAGAACGATCGACATGGAGAGAGCGCCGACGGCCGGGGCCGCGCGCAGCATGCCCAGCCCCCATGGGCCGGCATGAAGGATATCGCTGGCGAACATCGGGAGGAGTGCCGTGGCGCCGCCCAGCAGAACGGCGAAGAGGTCGAGCGAGATCGTGCCGAGCATCACGGGCTTGCTCTTGATGAAGGAGACGCCGGCGAAGACCGAGGCGAGCGTCACAGGTTCGCGCTTGCTCGGCGTCCATTCCATGCGGATCGAAATGACGTTGATGCTTGCGACGGCAAACAGGACGGCGGCCACGGCGAACGGGGCGACGGCATCGACGCCGTAGAGCAGTCCACCCAGCGACGGGCCGACGATCAGCGCCGTCTGCATCATCAAGGTGGATGTCGCCACCGCGCGCTGGAGCAGCGAGGGTGGCATGATGCTGGGGAGAAGGGCTGCCATCGTCGGGCGCTCGAAGGCGACGGTCGCGCCCATGATCGTCACCGCCGTCAGGATGCCCGCCGGTGTCCGCCAGTTCTGCCATGTGGCGACAGCAAGTGCCGCCGACACGGTGGCGAGGATCAGCTGGCAGACGAGGCCAATACGCCTTCGGTCGAAACGATCGGCGACGTGGCCGACCACGAAGGTCAGCACCACCATCGGCAGAAACTGGCAGAGACCGACCATGGCGAGCGCGAAGGCGCTGTGGGTCTGATCGTAGATCATCCAGCCCATCGCGATGGCGACGCATTGAAAGGAGAGAGAGGAAAAGACGCGGGAAGCCGCGAAATTGAGATAGCCGGGATGGCGCAGAACGCTATCCTGGTGAACTGCTGATGCATCCATGAGAAAACTGTCCGGCCCGCTGCCGACAGCGCGCCTCTGGGGGTTGTTGCTGCAACGGTTTCCGCCCGGACCGGCGTGCTTGTCAATGGCAGCGGGGCCGCTTTCCGTTCGGCTCTGCTAAAACACGTGATCGTGACCGCCGGCGGTGCTTGCCGCGGCGGTCATCCGATCAGGGATCGTTATCTCTTCTTCTTCGTCGAACGGACTTTGACCGGTGCCGGCGGCGGGATCAGTTCGGCGTCGGCGTAGCAATATCCGGCGACCCAGCCGTCGCTGGCGAACAGCTTGGAATCACCCTCGGCGTGCCACTGGCAGGTGAGCGAGTTGGCGTCCCATGCGGTGACGGTTACATCATAGACGCCCTTGCCGGCGAAGGTGGTCTTGGGATTGCCCGTCAGACGCCAGCCCTCGGCCGGCTGCATCGTCCATGACACCCGCTGGCCCTGGCGGGCTTTCTGCTTGATGCCGAATTCGGGGGTCTGGCAGCGGTTGGTGGCGGGATCGCAGTTCATTTTCGCCGTCGACATCTGCGTCGGCGTATTTGTGACCACCGTCTGGCAACTGCTGAGCGTAAACGCCACGAGTGTCATGGCCAAGGCAACTTCATACCACATATCCGGCCTCCCATCCGTCACATGCTGTCGATGGGGACCACATTACAGCATTACGACAACTGTCGCGCTTCACCGTTCGGGTGATACCGGCACGTACGTTTACATCGAACGGCAATGGCGATCAGCCAAGCGAGGTGTGCGACGTGTGTTCCGGTACGTATCGCCTCGGCGCCTTCGCCTTCTCCCTGAGATTGTCGAAGAGCGCATAGCCGCCGGTCCAGCGACCGAAGCCGCTGGCGATGTTGATGTGGCCCGCCAGACCGATGTTCCGGAGTTCGGTCTTCCACAGACGTGCGTAGAGCGTCAGGCGGTCGAGCTCCATGTAATGGTCGTTCAGGCTGCCGACGGTGATGCTGGGGAACGGCAGCGCCCGTGTCGGCATCGGCCCGAAGCGGATGGCGGCATCCGGGTGCCGCCGTTCCGTGGGGCGCAGGTCGCAGGGAGCGACCAACAGCGCGCCCTTGATGCGGCGCGCCGATGGCCGGTCGGCGAACTTCGCTGTCAGCAGGCAGCCGAGACTATGGGCAACGATATAGGCCTCGCCGTGCTCAAGCAGCACTGCTTCGAGCCGGTCGGCCCAGCGATCAACCAAGGGATCGTCCCAGTCGTCCTGCTCCACCAGAACGCTGTCGGGGCGGTCGCGGAGCCAGTAGCGCTGCCAGTGGCCCTGGTCGGAGCCGTTGAGCCCGGGAATGATCAATGTCGCTGTCATCGCCCTCTCCTAGAAATCGGAATAGCGCGGGCTGTGCATGAGCGCAGAGATTTCGTCGGTCATCTGCATGATGCGCTCGCGCAGATCAGCGCCCGTTCCATCCTCTATGTCCTCGCTACCAAAGCAGTATCGTGCCTCGTGCAGCTCGAGCCTCGCTTCCAGCTGGTCGCGGATGGTGCAAAGGCGATCAAAATGCCTGATGATACTCATCGTCGTCTCTCCTGTGCGGCCGCATTCTCCGGCCGCCATCTGATGAGAGCAGTATTCTCTATCTTTTTAGTGGATTAAAGGAATGAGCATCCCTGCATGCGCGAACGAGGGGAAAAATCGGCATGCCGATCTCGCCTGAGGGCGACGATCGACCCGCCAGGCGACCCGCGACGCGCGCAACCACCGATGCTGTCGGATAATTTACCGATGTGCCGTGTTAAATCTTTATGCGGGCTGAAACTTTTGATCCACACTCCCCGTAGCTTCGTAACAGAAGCAACACAGAAACAAGGGGATCACATTCATTGTCCGACGATGCAGCAAAGCCGCTTATCCTCTGGTTTCGCAAGGATCTTCGCCTCGACGACAATCATGCGCTGCATGCTGCCTGCCGCACCGGACGCCCGATCATTCCCCTTTATATACGCGAGCCCTCCTCTTCCGGCACCGGGCCTCTGGGCGGCGCGCAAGAGTGGTGGCTGCATCATTCCCTTGTGTCGCTCACGGCATCGATCGAAGCGCTTGGCGGCTCGCTCAATCTCTTGAGCGGCGATGCGCTCGATGTGCTCGGCGACCTGATCAAGAAGACGGGTGCGGACACCGTCATGTGGAACCGCCGCTACGATCCGCCGGGCATAGCCATCGATACGCGCATCAAGCGGGAACTCGAGCAGCAGGGCCTGGATGCGCAGAGCTTCGCCGGCCAGTTGCTGCATGAGCCGTCGCGGCTCAAGACGGGTGGCGGGACGCCTTACCGTGTGTATACGCCGTTCTGGCGGGCGCTCGAGGGTGCCGGTGAGCCGCCCCACCCTGTCGGTGCGCCCAAGAAGGTCGAATTCGCGCCGGAGCTGCCCGCAAGCGAGAAATTGGCGTCCTGGAAGCTTCTGCCGACCAAGCCGGACTGGGCCAAGGATTTCGCCGAAGTCTGGACTGCCGGCGAAGAGGCGGCGCGCGAGCGGCTTGCCGATTTTCTTGATGAAAGCCTTCAAGGCTACAAATCCGACCGTGATTTTCCGGCCAAGCAGTCGACCTCGATGATGTCGCCCTATCTGGCACTCGGCGTGATCTCGCCTGCCCGCATTTGGGAAGAGACGCGTGGACTGGATGTGCCGGCGGACGATCTGGTTCACTTCCGCAAGGAGCTCGCCTGGCGCGAATTCTCCTACCATCTGCTGTTTCACTTCCCGAAGCTGCCCTACGCCAACTGGAACGACCGCTTCGACGGGTTCGAATGGAGCAACAGCACCGCGCATTTTCGCGCCTGGACGAAGGGGATGACCGGCTATCCGATCATCGATGCCGGCATGCGCCAGCTCTGGAAGCACGGCTTCATGCACAATCGGGTGCGGATGATCGTCGCCTCGTTCCTGATCAAGGACCTGATGATCGACTGGCGGCGCGGCGAAGCCTGGTTTCGCGACACGCTTGTCGATGCTGACCCGGCAAGCAATGCGGCGAGCTGGCAATGGGTGGCGGGCTGCGGTGCGGATGCCGCTCCCTTCTTCCGCATCTTCAATCCGGTGTTGCAGGGCGAGAAGTTCGATCGCGATGGCGCCTATGTCCGCGAGTTCGTTCCCCAGCTTGCCGCGCTCGACACCAAATACATCCACAAGCCGTTCGCCGCACCGCAGAGCGTGCTCGACAAGGCGGATATCAAGCTTGGCGAAACCTATCCCAAGCCGATCGTTGACCACGCGACCGCCCGCGACCGGGCGTTGAAAGCCTACAACGCCGTAAAGGACGCAGCATGAATGCCCATTTTCACCACCCGCACAGTCGCTTGAAGATCGCGGTCATCGGCTCCGGCGTCTCCGGGGCATCGGCGGCATGGGCGCTCAATCCGCTGCATGACGTCACGCTCTATGAGAAGGAAACGCGCGCCGGCGGCCACACAGCCACCGTGGATGTCGACTACGATGGAGTGCCCATTTCGGTCGACACAGGCTTCATCGTCTATAACGAGCCGAACTACCCGAACCTGACCGCGCTGTTTTCACGGCTCGGCGTCGCCACCCATGCCAGCGACATGAGCTTTTCGCTCTCGCTCGACCACGGCAAGCTGGAGTGGAGCGGCAGCGGGCTGTCTTCAATCTTCGCGCAGAAACGAAACCTGGTGCGCCCGTCCTTCCTCCTGATGATCCGCGAAATCCTCCGCTTCAACAAGACCTGCCTCATCGACCGCGCCGCCGGCCACCTCGCCGCGCGATCGATCGGCGACTATCTCGACTGGCGGGGTTTTTCGCCGGGGTTCACCAACAATTATCTGGTGCCGATGGCAGCCGCGATCTGGTCGACGCCGGCCGCGAAGATGATGCAGTTTCCGGCCGAGCATTTCGTCAACTTCTTCGACAATCACCGTCTGATCTATTCAAGGCAGCACCAGTGGCGCACGGTGACCGGTGGCAGCCGAAACTATCTGGATAAACTGCTTGAGCCTCTGGGCGACCGGTTGAAACTCGGGCTCGGCGTGAGCGCCGTCATCAGGACCGAGAGTGGCGTCACTATCGTCGACGAACGCGGTGAGCAGCGCCGCTTCGACAAGGTGATCCTTGCCGCGCACAGCGATCAGACGCGGCGCATGCTTGCAGACGCAACCGAGCAGGAAAAGCGGCTGCTGGCGGCCGTTCCCTATCAGCCGAACAGGGTGGTGCTTCACCGCGATCCGATGCTGATGCCGCAACGCCGGAAGGTCTGGGCGTCCTGGAACTATCTCCGCTCCAGCTCGGCTAACGGTAGCGCCGATGTCGCCGTCACCTACTGGATGAACAAGCTGCAGGCAATCGACGATCGCTTTCCGTTGTTCGTGACTCTGAACCCCGATCGCGAACCGGACCCGCGCAAGGTCTTCGCGGAGTTCAGCTACGAGCATCCGCAGTTCTCCGCCGACAGCGTTCAGGCGCAGCGCGCGCTCATGGAGATACAGGGACGCAATGGCTGCTACTTTGCCGGCGCCTGGACAGGCTATGGGTTCCATGAGGACGGGTTGAGTTCTGGCCTTGCAGCAGCCAAGGCGCTCGGCGCGGCGCTCCCTTGGAGCACGCTCAAGACTGACAACATCGAACCGGAGCTGGACGCCGTCGCATGACGCAGGAACGCGAAGGACGAGGCGTGAGCATGCGCGGCAACGGGCCGCCGCCCGAGGCCGCGGCAGCACTCTATGTCGGCGACGTCATGCACCAGCGCATGAAGCCCTTCGGCCACCGCTTTCGCTACCGCGTATTCTCGATGGCGATCGATCTCGACCGGCTGGCTGAGGCGGATCGGCTGTCCGCGCTGTTTTCCGTGAACAAGCGCAACGCGGTGTCGTTCCACGAGAGCGACCATGGCGGCCGGATGGGCGCCAGGGCGCATGCCAACGAACTGCTGGCGCAGGCGGGCTTGCGTGCCCAGCGCATCGTGCTGGTCTGCTACCCCCGCATCCTCGGCTACGTCTTCAATCCGCTCTCTGTCTACCATGCCTATGACGCGCGTGATCAGCTGATCGCGATGATCTACGAGGTGCGCAACACGTTCGGCGAACGGCACACATACGTCTGCCCTATCGGCTCAGGTGAGATCAGCGAGACCGGCATTCGGCAGAGCTGCGACAAGATCTTTCACGTCTCGCCCTTCGTCGGGATGGGCATGCGCTACAATTTCCGCATGCTGCCGCCGGGCAAGGAGATCCGCTGGCGCATTCTCGAAACCGATTCCGATGGCCCGCTGCTTGCGGCGACCTTCTCGGGACGACAGGTGAGCCTCACGACGAGGAACCTGGCCTGGCTGACGGCCGCCGTTCCGTTTCTGCCGATCAAGATCGTCGGCGGCATTCATTGGGAGGCACTGAAATTGTGGCTGAAGGGTGCGAAATACATCCCAAAGCCCGCGCCACCCGCCCCTGTCAGCGTGGTCGCGCCGCGCGAGACGGCGGAGGCAGCGGAATAACATAAGCGTGCTTCGATATATGCGTCGATTGTGCGCAACACAGGATTGGAAAATTGTTTGGCTTTTCCAATTTTTACGATAGCGTTCAAAGCAATCGCCGGGGGGCGGAGATTTTCAGCGCATCGTCGTCCTGAACCGGCCAAATCTTGCCGGAGGAGAAAACCATGAGTGATGCTAGTGACTTGACCGATTCTCAACGCAACGCGATCCAGCTGACGCAGCAGAATATCGGACAGGTTTCGAAGGGACTGCCGTTGCGCGCCAAGCTGGCGCTGAGGGCATTGCTTCGCATGCAGCATGGCTCGCTGACGATCGCCTTTCCCGATGGCCGCGTGGTGCGGGTGACTGGCAGTACGCCTGGCCAGCACGCCGAGATTCACCTGAAGAACTGGAACATCTGCTACCGGGCGCTTTCCAACGGCACGATCGGCGTGGCCGAGAGCTACATGGATGGCGATTGGGACAGCCCCGATATCGCGGCCTTCCTGGAGCTGTTCATCGTCAACGACGAGGCGATCCAGGATTATGCCAACGGCAAGCGCGGCCTGCCGCGGCTCGTCGAGCGTATCCGCCACTGGATGAATGCCAATACCCGAAAGGGCTCGAAGCGGAACATCTCGGCGCATTACGATCTCGGCAACGACTTCTACAAGCAGTGGCTCGATCCGACGATGACCTATTCGTCGGCGCTTTATTCCACCGGCGCCAATGATCTGCAGTCGGCGCAGAACGCCAAGTATCGGGCTCTGGCCGAGGCAACCGGCATCAAGCCGGGTGATCATGTGCTCGAGATCGGCTGCGGATGGGGCGGGTTTGCCGAGTTCGCCGCCAGCGAACTGAATTGTCGGGTCACGGGTCTCACGATCAGCCGCGAGCAGCTGGCCTTCGCCGAGGAGCGCATCCGCAAGGCAGGGCTCAGCGACAAGGTCGACTTCCGCTTTCAGGACTATCGCGACGAAACCGGCGTCTACGACAAGATCGTTTCGATCGAGATGTTCGAGGCTGTCGGCGAGAAATACTGGCCGGCCTATTTCTCCAAGCTCGAGCAGTGCCTGAAGCCCGGCGGCAAAGCGGGTCTGCAGATCATAACGATTCGGCCGGAGTCCTTCGAGCAGTACAGGAGCAATCCAGACTTCATCCAGAAGTACGTTTTTCCCGGCGGCATGCTACCGACCCGCGAGCATTTGGCGGAACTTGGGCGAAAAGTGAATTTGTCACTGGTGCGGGACTTCGGTTTTGGGTTAGACTACGCACGTACTCTGGCCGAATGGCGAGAGCGTTTTTGGTCCGTTTGGGAACGAGTTCGCCCACTGGGATTCGACGAGCGCTTCAAGCGGCTCTGGGAGTTCTATTTATTTTATTGTGAAGCAGGTTTCCGCGCCCGAAACATAGACGTCCGCCAGGTCGTCTTTTCGCGGAGCTGACGAGAGCGGGTGGCGGGACCAGACAGTCGACCTCCTGTCCCGGTCGCCATCCGCCTCGTCTATCCCCTCATCAACATCCTGATTGGTTGTGGGCCTGATGACGCGTGAGCGTTTGCGCTATTCCGCCGGGCTTGGCGTCACCGGTCGGCGACCATCGGCGCCTGGGCGCTCCTGCCAGCCGGTGGCGCGGTTTACCAGCCAGAAGTACAGACTGTAGGGCAACAGGTTGAGAGCCTTCAGCGTATAGGTGAAGCGCTTCGGGAAGGTGATCTCGAAATTCTTCGACTTCAGGCCGGCATAGATTTCGGCGGCGGCCTCGTCGACCGGCACCAGCGACGGCATCGGGAATTCGTTCTTGCGGGTGGCCGGCGTGTCGACGAAACCAGGATTGATGAGCTGGATGCGGATGCCCATCTTGTCGAGATCGAATTTCAGGCTCTCGGCCATGTTGATCAAGGCAGCCTTGGTGGCGCCGTAGGCAGCACCCGTGGGCAGGCCACCGTAGCCTGTGACCGAGGAGACGATGGCGATCTGCCCCTGCCCCTTGTGCTTCATGTGACGCACCGCAGGCACGAGGCAATTGACCACGCCCTGCAGATTGACGGCGAAGCTCTGCTCGAAATCCTCGCGGCGCAGTTCCTCGGCATGAACAGGCAGATAGACGCCGGCATTGAAGACAGCGAGCGCCAGCGCGCCGTGCTCGTATTCGATCGATGCGAGCACATGCTCCATATCTTCGGGATTGGTGACGTCGCCATCGAGAACGATGATGCTGCCCGCAAGACCGTTGGCTTCCGATTGCAGTTCGGCAAGCTTTTCGTGGTCGCGGGCGGTCACGGCGACCTTGTAGCCTTCGCTTGCCAATTTCAGCGCCAGTGCCCGGCCGATGCCGGAGCTTGCGCCTGAGATCCAGGCAATTCCATGTTCGGGGCGGGCTACAAAATCGTTCATGGCGCGATTCCTCCGGTTGTATCGAAAAACGTCGAAACGGGCCCGGAAGTTCCTCTCAACCTCCCGGGATAATGGCTCTATCACGCTATTGTGGCTGCTTTCAGCCGATCAGGTCGCCAATCAGCTGGCGGAAGGACCCGGTCAGTTTGATGGGGGCGTCGAGAACGGAAAATGCAATGCAGGGACGATCTTTTTCGGCCACCGGACGGTGATCGATCGTCTCGTCGGCAACGGAGATGTCGCCGGGGCCGAAGCGGCCGCGATTGTCGTTGAAGGCGCCGTCGAGGATGAGCGTGAGCTCCATGCCCTTGTGTGTATGCGCCGGCATGGCGCGGCCGGGCTTGATCCACATGACGCTGACTTCGCAGCCGTCGATATCAACCGAATATTCCTTGAAGCCGGGGAGCTTGGTCTTCCACGGCACCGTATCGACATCGAAGCCGACGAGGCGGCGCAGCGCGCGCGGGAAGACGCTTGGTTTGTCAGTCGCGATCAATGGCTTGGGTTCGACCGGCGCGGCGGATGCGAATATCCGCGCCAATTTGGCATCGCGATCATCAAGATTTGCTTCGGATGTCTGCTCCAGAGCCTGGCCTGCCAGAAATTCCAGGTCGCGTACCAAAGGCCGACGATCCGGCTTCATTTGCAGATGCGATTCGACAAGAACGCGCGCCGGCTCCGGAAGGGAACCCGCAACATAATACGCCATCAATGCATCGACCGTGTCGATATGCTCGTGAACCATGTTGGTTTCGGTCGTTTCCGCTTTCAGTGATTGCTTTGTCATCGTCCATACGATGAATGTCAATCTCCGGATCACATAGCGACCCGGATCAGCACGTCGCGAACCAATCTGGGACGGGAAGTCTAATTTTACCGTGTTGGTTGAGGGCGAGGAATAGGATTTCTTGCCAACCCAGCCTTGTGAAGGGAAAAGACCGTTCCTAAACTAAGTGTTTCAAAGAGGCAGATTCCATGACCGTTCATCCTTCCGTCCTAGAAGCCATTGGCAACACTCCCCTGATCAAGCTCAAGGGAGCGTCGGAGGCAACCGGTTGCACCATTCTCGGCAAGGCGGAATTCCTCAACCCCGGACAGTCGGTGAAGGATCGCGCGGCGCTCTACATCATTCGCGACGCCGAAAAGAAAGGCCTGCTGCGGCCGGGCGGCGTGATCGTCGAAGGGACCGCCGGCAACACCGGCATCGGCCTGACGCTGGTCGCCAAGGCACTCGGCTATCGCACGGTGATCGTCATTCCCGAGACGCAGAGCCAGGAAAAGAAGGACGCGCTGAAGCTGCTTGGCGCCGAACTCGTCGAAGTGCCTGCGGTGCCCTACAAGAACCCCAACAACTACGTGAAGGTTTCCGGACGCCTCGCCGAGCAACTGGCCAAGACCGAGCCGAATGGCGCGATCTGGGCCAACCAGTTCGACAACGTCGCCAACCGGCAGGCGCATATCGAGACGACGGCGAAGGAAATCTGGGCGGATACTTCGGGCAAGGTCGACGGCTTCATTTGCTCGGTCGGATCGGGCGGCACGCTTGCCGGCACGGCGATGGGCCTCAAGAGCTTCAACAAGGACATCAAGATCGGCATCGCCGACCCGGATGGCGCAGCCCTCTACGAATTCTACAAGAACGGCGAGCTGAAGTCCGCGGGTTCCTCGATCACCGAGGGCATCGGCCAGGGCCGCATCACCGCCAATCTCGAAGGCTTCACGCCTGACTTCGCCTACAACATCTCGGATGCGGAAGCCCTGCCCTATGTCTTCGACCTCGTCGAGCATGAGGGGCTTTGCCTCGGCGGCTCGTCGGCGATCAACATCGCGGGCGCGGTGCGTCTGGCCAAGGACCTCGGCCCGGGCCACACGGTGGTGACCATTCTCTGCGACTACGGCAACCGCTACCAGTCGAAGCTCTTCAACCCCGATTTCCTGACATCGAAGTCGCTGCCGCTGCCGGCATGGCTGACCTCGCCCGTCGATATCAAGATTCCATACGAACCCGCAGCGTGAGGCCCAATGCCCGTTAATGCCCTCTATCGTGACGACTTCTATCTCTCGACCTGCGAGGCCGTCGTCACCGCCATTTACGAAGACGGGGGCATCGAGCTCGATCAGACCTGCCTTTACGCAACCTCGGGCGGCCAGCCGGGCGATACCGGTGTCATCGAGCGCGCCGACGGCAGCAAGATCACGCTTGCGCAGACCAAGCATGGCGCCGCCAAGGACATCATCATCCATGTTCCGCTCGAAGGGCAGGCAAGCCCTGAGGTTGGCGAGAAAGTGGTGCTGCATGTCGATTGGGAGCGCCGCCACAAGCTGATGCGCATGCACACCGCCTGCCACCTGCTTTCCGTCGTCTGCTCCTACCCGATAACAGGAGCGGCCGTCGGCGAAGAGGAAAGCCGTGTCGATTTCGACATGACCGACACGATCGACAAGGACGAGGTGACGGCCAAGCTGATGGCACTGGTCGACCAGGACCATCCGGTTTACCTGCAGTGGATCACCGATGAGGAACTGGCGGCCAATCCAGGGATCGTCAAATCCAAGAACGTGCGCCCGCCGATGGGGCTCGGCCGCGTCAGCCTCGTCTGCATCGGCGAGAACTCGGCGATTGACAGCCAGCCCTGCGGCGGCACACATGTTGCGACAACACGAGAAGTCGGACAGATTCACATCGCCAAGATCGAGAAGAAGGGCAAGGAGAACCGCCGCTTCCGTATCCGTTTCGGCGCTCCTGGCGACGACGCATAAGCATTGATTGGAGAGAACAGCATGAGCGAGACCACGAGCCGCTTCGTCGTTTCGGCCGATTGGGTCGAAAAGCAGCTGGGGACTTCAGGTTTCAAGGTGGTGGACGCCTCCTGGTATCTGCCGGCCCACAAGCGCGCGGCCAAGGACGAGTATGTGGCGGGCCACCTTCCCGGCGCCGTGTTCTTCGATCAGGACGTGATTGCCGACCACTCGACCGGCCTGCCGCATTCGCTCCCCTCGCCCGAATTCTTCGCTGCCGAAGTCGGCAAGCTCGGCATTTCAGAGACGGACACAATCGTCGTCTATGACGGCATGGGCTTCTTCTCGGCGCCGCGCGTCTGGTGGATGCTGCGGACCATGGGCGCCAAGGACGTCTACGTTCTGGATGGCGGCCTTGATGGCTGGAAGGCCGAGGGACGCACGCTTGAGACCGGGACAGCGGCTCCTGAGACAACCGAGTTCAAGCCGAAGTTCCGTGCCGACAAGGTTATCCCCTTCGAGACCATGCGCGAGATCGTCGATGACGGTTCGGCGCAGATCGCCGACGCTCGCGGCGCTGGCCGCTTTACCGGCGAGGAAGCCGAGCCGCGCGCCGGCATGCGCTCGGGTCACATGCCCGGCGCCCGCAGCCTGCCGGCAACTTCGCTCTCGGCCAATGGCCGCTTCAAGGATGTGGCCACGCTGAAGACGATGATATCAGATGCCGGCATCGATCTCTCCAAGCCTGTCGTGACGAGCTGCGGCTCGGGCGTGACCGCCGCCGTGATCATGCTGGCGCTGGAAAGCGTGGGGCATGACGACAACGCGCTTTATGATGGCTCTTGGAGCGAGTGGGGCAGCCGTGAGGACACGCCCATCGTTACCGGCCCCGCAGAAGCGATCAAAGCTTGACCATGGCAAAAGCTCCCTCTTCGCTGAAGGCCCATGTGACCCGCCTCGAAATGACGGCGGCGCCGAAGACGAGCCTGCCGGTGCCGGTCAATATCCAGACCGCCATCATGCGCGCGCCGGAAATTCCGCTGCCGTTCTACCGCTATCTCTACCGCCAGGTCGGCGCGCGGTGGCAGTGGGTGGATCGCCTGAGGATGAGCGACGAGGAACTGGCCGCCACGCTCTACGACAAGCGCAACACGATCTGCGTGCTCTACGTGAATGGTGCGCCCGCCGGGTTCTATGAGTATCTGACCGTTGACGAGGATACGATCGAGCTCAGCCATTTCGGGCTGATGGAGCACGCGCTGGGTCTGGGGATCGGCAAATGGTTCCTGCTGCAGGCGCTCTATGCGATCTGGACGCAGAACCCTCTGCGCGTGACGACCACAACCAACAATCTCGACCATCCCCGCGCATTGCAGCTCTACCAGATGTTCGGCTTTTCTCCGGTTTCGACGGGCACCGCGATCGTGCGGCCGCTCAGCGACAAGGAGTTGCTTGAGCTGGCGAAGAGAAGCTAGCCGGCGCGTTTCGGCTGTTTCTTCTGACGACGGTATAGAGGCGCAAGGATCGGGTGGTTTCCACTCAGGTTGAAGCGCATTCAAGGCAAGCTCGAAAAGGAGACTTGCCATGACCGCTCTACATTTCACCGCGATGCCCACTGCTGACGCCGAGACGATCTGGAACGGCGGGCACGATGCCTATGGTCACTTGCCGGAGACAATGATTTCCGATGGCCCGGGACACCCTTGCCGCCATTGCCTGAACAACATAGATGCAGGCGACGCGCTCTACGTCTTCGCCTACCGCCCCTTCCCGGAGATGCAGCCCTATGCGGAGACGGGACCGGTGTTCCTGCATCAGAAGCGCTGCGAACGCTATGCCGCCGAGGAAGTGCTGCCGCCTGTCCTGACGACCAGCCCCAACTTCATCCTGCGCGGCTATGGCAGCAACAACCGCATCGTCTACGGCACCGGCGCGGTGACCGAGGTTGCCGATATCCCTGCCTATGCGGCAGAGCTCCTGCGCAAGCCCGAGGTCGCCTATGTGCATGTGCGCTCGGCCCGCAACAACTGCTATCAATGCCGGATCGACGGTTAGCTCACGGAAAAAAGCCGGTTGCGGAGAGAGCAACCGGCTTCAGTTGACGTAGCGCGATGGACTTTACGCTACGTTGAGCACGGCTTCCGCAGCGTAAGGCTCGTAGCCCAGTGCCTCGGCAACGGCTTTATTGGTGACCCGTCCCTTGTGAACGTTGAGACCGTTTCTGAGATGTCTGTCTTCCGCGATGGCGCGCAGGCCGCGATCGGCGACCGCCAGGCCATGGACCAGCGTGGCGTTGTTCAGCGCATGTGCGGAGGTGACCGGAACCGCGCCCGGCATGTTGGCAACGCAGTAGTGCACGACGCCGTCGACCTCGTAGGTCGGGTCCGAATGGGTCGTCGCGTGCGATGTCTCGAAGCAGCCGCCCTGATCGATGGCGACGTCGACGATGACCGCGCCCTTCTTCATGCCCGAGAGCATTTCGCGGGTGACGAGCTTGGGCGCGGCAGCGCCGGGGATCAGCACCGCGCCGATGACGAGATCGGCGGAGAAGACTTCGTCTTCCAGAGCCTGGATGCTTGAATAGCGCGTGTGGATGCGTCCGGAGAAGAGATCGTCGAGCTGGCGCAGGCGCGGCAGCGACTTGTCGAGAATGGTGACATCGGCGCCGAGGCCGGCGGCCATGCGCGCCGCATGCAGGCCAACCACGCCGCCGCCGATGATGGTGACCTTGGCCGGCAGGACGCCGGGGACACCGCCCAGAAGAATGCCGAGGCCGCCATTGGCCTTCTGAAGCGCCGTCGCACCTGCCTGGATCGAGAGACGACCGGCAACCTCGGACATCGGCGCCAAGAGCGGCAGGCCGCCACGGTCATCGGTCACCGTCTCGTAGGCCACGCCGGTCACGCCCGAAGACAGCAGGCCCTTGGTCTGCTCGGGATCCGGCGCCAAGTGCAAATAGGTGTAGAGGATCTGGCCGTCGCGCAGTTGCGCCCATTCGGACGGCTGCGGCTCCTTGACCTTGACGATCATGTCGCACTTTTCGAAGATCTCCTTGGCGGATGACGCGATCTTCGCGCCCGCGGCGGCATAGGCCGCGTCATCGGCACCAATGCCGGAGCCCGCTTTCGTCTCGATCCAGACCTCGTGGCCATGCGCGATATATTCGCGAACGGCTGCAGGCGTCAGGCCGACGCGATATTCGTGATTCTTGATTTCCTTCGGACAACCGACGCGCATCTGGGCGCTCCTCCTCGTTTGTTTTTCAGCCTCGTCGAGCGAAGCGTTCACGAGGGAAATCCAATCACCGCGTGCACGAAATGTCCTTGCAAAGAGGATTTGCATGTATGGCAATTTTCGAAGAAAGATGCGTTTCAGACGCAATAATCGAAAGTTCTTCGAATGTCGGATCTCGACGCCATCGATCATGCCATTTTGAAAGCGCTGCAATCGAACGCGCGGATCACCAACGCCGATCTTGCCGCCAAGGTGGGGCTATCCGCGTCGGCCTGTTCGCGGCGGCTCGACATTCTCGACCGCAGCGGCGTCATCCTTGGTTATCACGCGCATGTCTCGCCCAAGGCGCTCGACTACAAGATGATCGCCATCGTGCACATCTCGTTGTCCGGCCAGTTCGCCAAGACGCTGTCGGAATTCGAGACCGCCGTGAAGCGCTGTCCCAATGTGCTCGTCTGCTACCTGATGTCGGGCGAGTATGACTATATCCTGCGCGTGGCGGCCCGCGATCTGGAGGACTATGAGCGCATCCATCGCGACTGGCTCTCGGCCCTGCCCCACGTCGTCAAGATCAACTCCAGCTTTGCCTTGCGCGAGGTGATGGACCGGCCCAATGTGGGCTTGTGACGGAGGAGCGGAATCACTTGCCTGCGCGGGTGTTTCCGGAATACGGCCGAGGCCGGTGCATTAAGAAGACGCTATGAGATCGAAGACCCGGGGCTATATTTTCGTTCTTCTGGCGATCACCATCTTTTCCATTCAGGACGGCATCTCAAAGCATCTGGGCGGCGCCTACCCGCCCGTTTTCGTGACGATGATCCGCTATTGGGCCTTTGGCCTCTTCACCATCCTTCTGGCCGCGAAGATGCGCGGCGGGATTGTCGCCACGGCACGCACCAAGCGGCCGGTCCTGCAGGTGATACGCGGGCTGCTTCTCGCCGCTCAGGTGGTTGTCGTGATCAGCTGCTTCGCGGTGATCGGGCTCGCGCACTCGCAGGCGATCTTTTCGGCGACGCCGATCCTGATTGCGCTGCTCGCCATGCCGCTGCTCGGCGAGCGGGTGGGCTGGCGGCGGTGGACGGCGATCGGCGCGGGGTTGGTCGGTGTGCTTCTGATCCTGAAGCCCGATAGCGGCTTCTTCGACGTCACGCTGCTGCTGGCCGTCTTCTCCTGCTTTCTCTTCGCTTTCTACGTCATTGCCACCCGGCTGGTCAGCCGCGACGATTCGTCGATGACCAGCTTCTTTTATACCGGTGTCGTTGGCGCCATCGCGATGACGCTGGTCGGGCCGTTCTACTGGACATGGATGGCGCCTACGGATTGGGTGTGGATGGCGCTTGTCTGCATGACCAGCATATCGAGCCACTATTTCCTGATCCGCGCCTACGACATGCTCGATGCCGCGGCCGTACAGCCGCTCACCTATCTGCAGCTCGTCTATGCCTCGATCATCGGGGTGACGATCTATGGAGAGACGCTAAGCCTCAACACGATCATCGGCTCGGTCATCGTCGTCGCCTCCGGCATTTTCACGATCTGGCGCGAGCATGTCGTCGGCCGCCGGGAAGCAATGCGGAAGTAAAAATCGATCGCGCAATTTTAGCGAATTGTATAAATTCATTTCAATCTACGCGACGTATGCTGTCTCCAGTTCAATTTGGGAGACGCGTCATGCATAATCTCAACATTATTACTCGCAAGGCCGAGCGCAAAACGTGCCGGCTGTTCGGCAAGGTTCGCTACCTTACCAAGGAAGTCGATGCGCGTATTCTCAACATGTCCATCTCGGGCGTAGCGCTCGAAGTCCGCGCGCCGCTGCATGCGGCCTCCGGCAGCCGCGTGCAGATTCTTGCCGACGATCTCGGCGTTCTCCACGGCGTCATCCGCTGGAGCCACAACGGCCGCGTCGGCATCCAGTTCGACCCGAACTCCAACGCCCGCGCGCAGGTAGCCTCCTACTTCCGATTCTTCCACAAGGAAGTGAAGCCCGTTCTTGCGCGGTAGGTCGCATCTCACACGCATAAAGCGAAAACCGATATTCCCCTGTCATTTACAGGGTTTACTCCTTCGAAAATCACCCTACTCTCGCCGCTGGGCGGGTTTCGCGTGATGTTTTGAAGGAGTTTTCATGTCTTCCAATCTTGATCTTTTATCCATGAGCCGTCGTTCTCTTCTCACCGGTATCGCCGCCACATCGGCACTCGTTTTGCTGCATCCATTCAGCGCACGCGCCGCCGCCAACCAAGCGCACCTCAGGCTGATGGAAACGACGGATATTCACGTCAACGTTTTCCCGTACGATTATTACGCCGACAAGCCGAACGACACGATGGGACTGGCGCGCACCGCGACGATCATCGACACCATTCGCGCCGAGGCGGCGAACTCGCTGCTGATCGACAATGGCGACGTCCTGCAGGGCAATCCGATGGGCGATTACATGGCCTATCAGCGCGGCTTGAAGGATGGCGACGTTCACCCCGTCATCAAGGCGATGAACACGCTCGGCTATACCGTCGGCACGCTTGGAAATCACGAGTTCAATTACGGGCTCGACTTCATGTTCAAGGTGCTTCGTGGCGCGAACTTCCCGTTCGTCTGCGCCAACCTAACCAAGGGCCAGCTCGCTTCCGATCCTAAGAACGACGAGCTCTTCTTCAAGCCCTACATCATCGTCGAAAAGATGATCAAGGACGGGGCCGGCAACGAAAGCCCGGTGAAGATCGGCTTCATCGGCTTCGTTCCGCCGCAGATCATGCTCTGGGATATCAAGAATCTCGAGGGCAAGGCACAAACGCGCGATATCGTTGAAGCCGCCAAGGCCTGGGTGCCTGCGATGAAGGAAGCGGGCGCGGATATCGTGATCGCGCTCTCGCATTCGGGCATCGATGGCAGCGCGCCCACGGACAAGATGGAGAACGCCTCGCTGCATCTGGCCGCCGTCGACGGCATCGACGCGATCTTTACCGGCCACCAGCACCTCGTCTTCCCCGGACCGAAGACCTGGGACGGCATTCAGAACGCCGATCCGATCAAGGGAACACTGCATGGCAAGCCCGCCGTCATGGCCGGCTTCTGGGGCTCGCATCTCGGCCTGATCGATCTGCTGCTCGAAAAGGACGGCAGGAGCTGGAAGATCGTCGACTTCACGTCTGAGGCGCGGCCGATCTATCACCGCGACGACAAGAAGAAGGTCGTGGCCGATGTCACCGACAAGAAGGAAGTCGTCGAGGCCGCCAAGGCGGAGCATGAGGCGACGCTCGCCTATGTCCGCACTCCCGTCGGCAAGACGTCGGCGCCGCTCTACTCCTACTTCGCGCTGGTCGCCGACGATCCCTCCGTGCAGATCGTCAGCCAGGCGCAGACCTGGTACATCAAGCAGATGCTTGCCGATACCGAATACAGGGATTTGCCGGTGCTCTCGGCGGCGGCGCCCTTCAAGTCAGGCGGTCGTGGCGGCGCCGACTATTATACGGATGTTCCGGCTGGCGATCTCGCCATCAAGAACATCGCCGACCTCTATCTCTATCCTAACACCGTCCAGGCCGTCGTCATCACCGGCGAGCAGGTGAAGAACTGGCTGGAAATGTCGGCCGGTATGTTCAACGAGATCAAGGAAGGCACGAAGGACGCCGAGCTTTTGAACGCCGACTTCCCTTCCTACAATTTCGACGTGATCGACGGCGTCACCTACCAGATCGACCTGGCGCAGCCGCGCAAATACGACAATGACGGCAACGCCATCAACGCCGGATCCAACCGCATCCAGAACCTTGCGTTTGACGGAAAGCCGATCGACCCGAGCCAAAAGTTCGTGGTCGTGACCAACAACTACCGCGCCGGCGGCGGCGGAAAGTTCCCCGAGATCGCGGCCGACAAGGTGGTGTTCCAGGCGCCTGATACGAACCGCGACGTGATCGTGCGTTATGTGCACGAGCAGGGAACGATCAATCCCGCCGCCGACGGCAACTGGACCTTCAAGCCAGTGACGGGGGCGACTGCGACGTTCCAGAGCGGGCCGAAGGCGAAGCAGTTCATCGCCGACATTAAGGGCGCGAAGATCGAGGACGCCGGCGAAGGCACGGATGGTTTCGCCAAGTTCCGGCTGGTTCTCTAAGATAGACTACAGGCGGGGCTTAGAGCCTCGCCTACTCCGCCGCGAGCGGCAGATCGGGAGCCTTGATCTCATTCAACGCCGCCGTGAAATCGGCGTGGTTCGGACAGTTCGACAGCCGCGAATGGAACGCTTCGATCAACCACGTGGCGGCCGGACCCGGCGGGTTGGCGATCCGTCGCATCGCGTAGATCGGGTATTCGCCCTGTTCATAGGCCGGCAGATCGAGATGGACGAGCGTGCCGTTGGCCAGATCCTCGCGGATGATCGACGCCGGCAGGCCGCCCCACCCCAGGCCGCCCCGGATCAGCGCATGCTTGGTGGCGATGTCGCTGACGCGCCACGTCTTGTAGGACAGCACGTTGAAATCACGGCCCTTGGTCAGCCCCGAGGCATCGGTGACGACGAGCTGCACCTCCTCGCGAACATCGCTAAGCGTCAGCGGCCTGTCGATATTGGCCAGCGGGTGGGAACGCGCGGCGACCGGAATCATGAATGAATGGCCGATCTTTTCAACGGCGATCGAATCGTCCTGCTTCAGCAACGCTCCGCCAATGCCGATCGTGGCCTTGCCCGACAAGACGGACTCCATGACCATGCCGAGTTCGCCGGCGCTGAGATTGAGCGAGACGGAGGGAAAGCGATCGCGGAATTCACGCAGCACGGTGACGACCGCCTGCGACGGCACCATGACGCTGATCGCCACATCGACCTCGGCCTCCAGCCCTTCCTTCAGGCTCTTTACCCTCGCCCGCATCACCTGCAGGTCTGTCATCAGCCGGCGGGCATCCTCGAGCATGGCCTTGCCGGCCTCGGTAAGCTTCGGCTGACGAGCTCCGGAGCGTTCGAACAGCTGCATTTCCAGCTGCGCTTCGAGATTGGCGATGGTGTAGCTGACCACCGACTGGGCACGATTGAGCACGCGCGAGGCGGCCGAGAAGCTGCCGGTCTCGGCGACGGTCAGGAAAACCTGCAGCTGGTCCAGTGTCGGGTTTGGCAACATTACATCCATCCAATCGATCGATAGTATTGATCGACATTATCCCAGTTTTTTCGATATGCCGCTAGACCTATTTCTTCACTCGAAGACGCGGTTCGACCTTCCCCCGATCGCGCCGCAAACGCAAAGATCAAAGGATTATCAATCATGTCGTCCATCCTGCTTCTGACCTCCAGCCCGCGCGCTGAGTCGCTTTCGACCGATATCGCCGTAGACCTCGCTGGCAAGCTCCAGGCACAGAAGGCCGGCAGCGTCATCGTCCGCCGTGACCTCGCCGCGAACCCGCTCGCGCACATGGACGATCTGTTTTCCGTCGCCATCCGCAAGCCGGCCGATGCTCGTACCGCTGAAGAGAGCGAAGCCGCGAAGATTTCCGATGAGCTGGTCAACGAACTGCTCGCTGCGGACACCATCGTCATCGGCACCGGCCTCATCAACTTCAACATCTATTCGTCGCTGAAGAGCTGGATCGACAACGTCGCCCGTGCTGGCCTGACGTTCAAGTACACCGAAAACGGCCCGGTCGGTCTTGCCACCGGCAAGAAGGTCTACGTCGTTCTCGCTTCCGGCGGTGTCTACTCGCAGGGCCCGGCCGCTGCGATGAACCATGCCGTACCGTATCTCAAGACCGTCCTCGGCTTCCTTGGCCTGACCGACGTCGAGACCATCTATGTTGAAGGTCTGGCTTTTGGTCCTGAGGCTGCCGAGAAGGCTGTCGGCGCTGCCAAGGCACGCGCTGAAGAACTCGCGCTCGCTGCCTAATTCAAAGGGTAGTCAGTTCAGGAAGACGGTCGGCTTGCCGGCCGTCTTTTTGTTTACGGAGACTTACTGTTAGCCGGCAACCGTGAGACCATGGACGCCGGTCTGGCCGAAGACACAGTTTCGGCCGTTCTTCTTAGCGCAATAAAGCCGCTCATCGGCGGCCGACAGGATCGCGGTAAAGGCGTCGCCGTCTTCGCTGGCCGTTGCGACGCCGATGCTGATGGTTACCGGCTTGCCGTCGGGCGTGGCGACACTGCTTTCGATCGTCCAGCGTAGCCTCTCGGCAAGACGCAGGCCTTCGGCGTGATCGGTCAACGGGCAGATCGCCACAAATTCCTCGCCGCCGAAGCGGAACACCCGGTCGCCGGCGCGCAGGATCGAGCCCAGGCGCGCTGAGATCGCGCGCAGGACATCGTCGCCCTGCAGGTGGCCGAACACGTCGTTGACGTTCTTGAAGTGATCGGCGTCGAGGATCATCACCGTTGCGGATTGTCCCTGGCGCAGCGATTCGCGGATCATGACCGGCGCTTCGAGTTCCATTCGCGTGCGGTCGTAAAGTCCGGTCAACACGTCCCGGCCGGTGCGGCTCAAGAGATCGTTGTAGCGCTCGCGGAAAGTCAGGTCGCTGAAGATGTCGCCGATCGGGCGTGCGCTCGATGTTGTCACGGCGCGGCCGATCCATTTCTCGTAGATCGCAAAGAGCACGGCGTAGATGCAGACGGCAAACATCTTCGCCTTCCAGCCACCCCAGAAGGCGGCGAGCGGGACGCCGACCGAGTAGTGCAGCGCGCCGAAGAAGGCGATCTGGTCGAAGGTCAAAAGCACGAAGCCGCAGATCATGAAGCGCAGGATCGGCCGCTGCCTGAAATAGCGGCCGAGCCGCTCGTAGAGCAGGATAATGCCGATGGCGTCGAGATAGAGGATGGCCGTGCCCCAGAGCATCAGCCAGCCCATTTCCTTCAGAAACTCGTCGCTCGGCAATGCGCCCGATGTAAGCTCCAGCGGCGCGTGCCATTGCTCGATCCAGGCGATCGCGACGGTCAAAAGGTTGCCGATGAAGAGCCCGTAGATGGGCTGGCGGACGACGGCGGCATCTTCCTGAAGATAGAGCATCAGGATCATCATCAGCTTGCCGGTGAAAAACACCGATGATCCCGGCGAGACGATCCCGAACGGCAGCTCGACATAAAAGACCGCCGCGAGGTAGGTCTCCATGAAGTGCATGACGCCGAGTGCCGTCAGGAATATGCCGAGGCCGATGCGGGCGCGAAAATGCAGCAGCGTCACCATCAGCGCGAAATAGCCGATGGCCTCGACGACGAAGAGGATGAGATTGACGTTTGCGATCAACGCCGCGACCTCCCGTCAAGGCGATGCGGCGGCCGCGCCGGCCCAACGACACCACGCAATGCCATCTCGGCCGCTCTGTCGGCGAAATTCATCACGGATGTGCGGCGGGCATTCTGAAGCACTGGATATTCCTGCGATGTCTGCTGAGCGCAGGATCGCCGCAATGTTTTAAAATAGCATGAGGGAATGACGGCGCGAGCGCTCAACACGCAAGGGCGCGCCAGCCTTCCGTGATCAGACCTGACGAACCTTGGCTCCGTCGCTGAACAGGGACGGTCCGTTCTGATCGATGATCTGCTGCGCCTTGCGCACGGTGCATTCGATCGCATCATCCGTCGACGAAAACATGTCGGCGCGGATGAAATTGCGCACCAGCACCTCGTCGCCAACGGTCTTTTCAATACGGCCAGCCAGACGGTACTGGCCGCCTTCCTTCATCGGTTCGGCATAGATCGTGCAATCGGCATAGGGCTGCGGATCGGAAGCGGCGCTGGAGGACGCAGCACCCGGCTGCTTTTCGCCGCCCGAGAACATGGAGAAAATGCTGGAAAAAATCGAAGCCATGATACGCCTTTGTGATGAGGGCGGATGCCATCAAGGTTAAATAGGGCCGCTGCCGTGAAAGTTAAATGATGAGGTTCGCGAGGATCTCATTTTCGGTGATGTCCTCGAAACTGATACCCGATGTCTCGAATTTCGCGAAGAGTGCCGCGAAGTTTTCCGGCGCCTTGGTTTCGATGCCGATCAGGACGGAACCGAAGTTGCGGGCAGTCTTCTTCAGATATTCGAAGCGGGCGATATCGTCATCGGGGCCGAGCAGGTTGAGGAAGTCGCGGAGCGCGCCCGGGCGCTGCGGTAGCCGGAGAATAAAGTATTTCTTCAGGCCCGCATAGCGCATGGCCCTTTCCTTCACATCCGGAAGTCGCTCGAAATCGAAATTGCCGCCGGAAACGATCGCAACCACCGTCTTGCCGCGGATCGTTTCGGGATCCATCGTGGCGATTGCCGTCAGCGACAGAGCGCCTGCTGGTTCCAGCACCACGCCCTCGACGTTCAGCATCTCGTTGATCGTCACGCAGATGGCGTTCTCCGGCATCAGCATCACCTGATTGCTCGGGAAATCCTTCAGCGCCGCGAAATTCAGGTCGCCGATGCGGGCAACCGCCGCGCCATCGACGAAGTTGTCGACCTTCGAGAGCGTCACGACCTCACCGGCCTCGATGCTGCGCTTCAGGCTCGGTGCGCCCTGCGGCTCGACGAAGAAGAAGCCCGTGCTCGGCACCGTGTCCTTGAGATAACCGCTGATGCCGGCCGCCAGACCGCCGCCGCCGACAGGCATGACGACGAGATCGGGCACCGTGCCCTCGGGCAGCTGCTGCATGATCTCGGAAGCGACGGTCGACTGGCCCTCGATGATATCTTCATGATCGAAGGGCGGCACCATGACGCCGTCGATCGTCTCGACGTGGTCGCGGGCTGCCTTGTAGCACTGGTCGAAGAAGTCGCCCGTCAGCTTGATGGTGATGGATTCGCCGCCGAAGATGCGGGTCTTGTCGATCTTTTGCTGCGGTGTCGTCACCGGCATGAAGACGACGCCGGGAACGCCGAAATGGCGGCAGACGAAGGCAAAGCCTTGCGCATGATTGCCGGCAGACGCGCAGACGAAGGTCTTGCCCGAGGCGCCTTCCTCGATGCGCTTGCGGAAGAAATTGAAGGCGCCACGGATCTTGTAGGAGCGGACGGGCGACAGATCCTCGCGCTTCAGCCAGATATCCGCGCCGTAGCGAGCGGATAGATGCTCGTTGAGTTGCAGCGGTGTTGCCGGAAATAGGCTGCGCAGAGCCTCCTCGGCAGCTTCGACATTCTGTCTGGTCACGGTCTCAGTCCCTTGTTATTGCGCCCCACGCTATGCCATAGGCAGACCCTCGAAAGAAGCCCATTTTCAACCACAGCGGTTCGGCAGAGTGCAGTGATGCGCGTTTGGGAAAACGCATCAAGATAATGCGAGCGCGCCACCGAGATAACGCAATCGTGCGGTGAAACCGCCCGGTGACATCAATAGTGTGAGTTTCATGACAGCAGACAGATTTTCAAAGCCGCTCGCCTGGCTCCTCCTCGCCGCCATCATTTTCGTAACCGTCTCGCCGATCGGCCTTCGTCCTCATACGATTACTTCAGTCAACATCGACCGGGCGCTCGCCTATCTGGTGGTCGGCCTCGCCTTCGCCGTGGCTTATCCCAGGCACTGGATCATGGTCGGCGCCCTTCTCGTCATCGGCGCCGTTGGGATTGAATTTCTGCAATACCTCTCGCCTACCCGGCACGCGCGGATACACGATGCCGCCGTGAAAGCAGTCGGGGCTTGCCTCGGTGTTTTGGTCGGAATGCTCGTGAACCGTCTTCGCCGGCAATATTCAGTACGGGCCAAAGATCAGGATGTGGAAGGAAGAGTTGGTGCGGGCGGCGGGGGTCGAACCCGCACAGCCAAGGCCGAGGGATTTTAAGTCCCTTGCGTCTACCAGTTTCGCCACGCCCGCAATAGCACCCTCAATCAACGACTGCGGCGATTCAGTCAAGTGCATCCGGTATCGTACAAAGTGCAACGTGATGCGATTCGGCCACGGTCGCCAAACATATTACGAAGTCATTAACAAGCATCTTTTTTGCAATGTTAGAATGTGATTGTATGCCTGTGTCAGTAAAGCCACGGCTTCTGGTCGTGTATTTGTAAAGCTTGTCTTGTGGTGGGAGTAAGACGATGGTTTACGATTGGGATGGCGCCCGCACACGGCGCCTGAGACTGTTCAGAACAAGCACGGCATTCTTGATTGGACTTGCGGTATTTGGGGTACCGCTCTTCGTTTACACAGCCAAGTTTCATGGATTGTATGGCTGAACGACCGCAAGGTCACCAGCCGGAGACTACGGGTACCACATAAGGCGTTTTGACGCCCCACATGAAAAGGCGCGGCCCGAGGCCGCGCCTTCACTATTTTCGCTACAGGTGGGCTCAGGCGAGCTTGGCTGCCAGCTTGGCAACATGCGCGCCCTGAAACTTGGCTGCGTCGAGTTCGACAGCCGAAGGTTGGCGCGAACCGTCACCGTCGGTGATCGTGGATGCGCCGTAGGGCGAACCGCCCTTGATCTCATCGACGCCCATCTGGCCCTGGAAGGCATAAGGAAGTCCGGCAACGACCATGCCTTGGTGGAGGAAGGTCGGGATAAAGCCGAGGATCGTGGATTCCTGGCCGCCGTGCTGCGTGGCGGACGAAGTGAAGACCGAGCCGACCTTGCCGACCAGCTTGCCGGCAAACCACAGGCCGCCCGTCTGATCCCAGAAGTTGCGCATCTGCGACGCAACCGTGCCGAAGCGGGTGCCGGCGCCGACGATGATCGCATCGTATTCGGCGAGCTCGTCGACGGTGGCGATCGGTGCCTGCTGGTCGAGCTTGAAGTGTGACGACTTCGCGACTTCTTCCGGTACCAATTCCGGTACGCGCTTGACGGTCACGTCGGCGCCAGCGGATTTCGCGCCTTCGGCAACGGCGTATGCCATCGTCTCGATGTGGCCGTACGACGAATAGTAGAGAACCAGAACCTTAGCCATCTTGGACGTTTCCTCTTTCTGGGTTGCGGCGGGTGCTGCGCTCGGTGCACCGACCAAAATCCGTTTGATGAATTCGCGTATCATAAAGAATGCCTCGCAACGCATCGTGCGTCTGCCAGATAGCTAGCGCAAGCACCTGGTGACGGCCAGCCACGCCGCGAGAGACGGACTGTTCAATCTTATCGCACGTTTTTGCCTTGCGTTCACATCTCCGTATTGGTGGGCACGGGCTTCCCGTCCGCTCTATTTGGTATAAGCTCGACACCAAAGACTGAATGAAGACAGAGACCTAACATGACCCAACAGATTGTGACCGCAGCCATTCTGGCAATCGGCGACGAGCTTTTATCCGGCCGCACCAAGGACAAGAACATCGGCCATCTCGCCGATATGCTGCTGCTTGCAGGCATCGATCTCAAGGAAGTCCGCATCGTCGCTGACGAGGAAGACGCGATCGTCGAGGCGCTGAACGCGCTGAGGACGAAATACGACTACGTCTTCACCTCCGGCGGCATTGGGCCGACCCATGACGACATCACGGCCGAAGCCGTTTCCAAGGCTTTCGGCGTTGCCTGCCATCATGACGAGAAGGCGATGGCGCTGCTTGGCGATATGTACAAGCGCCGCGAGATGGAGTTCACCGAGGCCCGCCAGCGGATGGCGCGCATGCCTGTCGGCGCAACGCACATTCCCAACCCGGTCTCTACCGCGCCGGGTTTCGTCATGGGCAATGTCTATGTCATGGCCGGGGTGCCACAGGTGTTTCAGGCGATGGTCGACGCGGTGATCCCGACGCTTCGGACAGGAACGCCGGTGCTGTCGCTGGCGATCTCGTGCCCTTATGGCGAAGGCGACATCGGCACGCCGCTCACGGCCATCCAGAAGGCGCATCCGGAAACCAGCATCGGCTCCTATCCGCGCTATGTCGGCCAGAAATTTTCGACCGAGATCGTCGTTCGTGGTCGCTCGCAGGCCGTGATCGATGCCGCCGGCGCGGATGTCGCGGCGATGATCGAAGGCATTCGCCGCGAGCGGACTGTCCTGGAAAACCCATCAGCGGAGGCCTAATCTCTTTCGAGACCGGCTTATGGGACTTGATCTCGGTCAAGGAAACAAATGCCGGCCAAGCGCATTGCTTCTCTTACGGACTTTTTCATCCGAGCAAGGAGATACCCATGTCTTACAAAACCATTCTTGCGATTCTCGATACTTCAGACAATTGCGTTGCAGTCGCCGATCTCGCCTTCGCGCTGGCTGCGGAACACGGTGCCCATGTGATCGGGCTTCATGCGGAAACGATCGCCGTCGTGCCGCTCGTGGCGCCGATGGAGATCCCTGATCCCGTCGCCGTGCAGGCGCTGCAAGACATGGCGCATAGCGAAAGGGTCAAGATCGAGACGATCGTTCGCCGCAAGGCCGAAGTGGAAGGCGTCTCGTTTGAGTGGCGCAGCTTTGCGTCCTCGACGGGATACGGCTCGGCGCCTTTGATCGAGAGCGCGCGCAGCGCCGATCTCTTGATCGCCTCGCAGGCCGATCCGGCACGGCCGTCGGACAGTCATGTCGATGTCGATAACTTCCTGCTCGAAAGCGGACGGCCGGTTTTGATGATCCCCTTCATCATTCGCCAGCCGAAGCCGATCAAGCGGGTGCTCGTCGCCTGGAACGGCTCGAAGGAAGCGGCGCGGGCGACCTTCGACGCCCTGCCCTTCCTGAAGGCCGCCGACGAGGTTGAGATCTTCTCCGTCGATCCGGTCGACAACGCGCTGCAATCGGCGGCGGTCGCGGGTGCGGAAATCGCGGCAGCGCTCGCCCGCCACGGCGTCAACGTCACCCTCGCGACGGCGACGACCACGGACAAGAGTACCTCGGCTGTCATCGAGAACAGGCTGTCCGACAGCAGCATCGATCTGTTGGTGATGGGTGCCTACACGCATTCGAGGCTCTGGCAGATGATCTTCGGCGGCACGACGAAGACGCTCCTGCATTCCATGACGGCGATGACGCTGCTTTCGCGTTAACAGCCGCGGTCAGCGGGGGCTTGCGTTTTGCAGCCAAATTCCGCTAATTGCCACGACCGACGACGAGCTCCGGCTTCGGTCCTTCCATCGCGCAGTCTCGGCTGCGCGATTTGCGTTTGACCCGAGTGAACGGAAGAGCGTCCGGCCGCCGGCAAACGGCGTGTCATCATTCATGCCTCGGAGCGAGCCCATGTCCCTTCCCGATAAAGCCTTTCCCGTTTCCTGGGATCAATTTCACCGCGATGCACGCGCGCTGGCCTGGCGTCTCGCCGGCTTGAACCGCGAGTTCAAGGCGATCGTCTGCATCACCCGCGGCGGCCTCGTGCCGGCTGCCATCATTTCGCGCGAGCTCAACATCCGCCTGATCGAGACGGTCTGCGTCGCGTCCTACCACGACTATGTGAACCAGGGCGAGATGATGCTCCTCAAGGGGATCGCGGCCGAACTGCTTGAAGATGGCGGCGAAAGCGTGCTCGTCGTCGATGATCTGACGGATACCGGCAAGACGGCGTCGGAAGTCCGCACGCTGCTCCCGAAGGCGCACTTTGCCTGCGTCTACGCAAAACCACAGGGTGTGCCGACGATCGATACCTTCGTCACCGAGGTGAGCCAGGACACCTGGATCTACTTCCCGTGGGATATGGGTTTCAGCTATCAGGAACCGATCTCCAAGGGCAGCAAGGGCTGATTTTCCAGGCTCTTAGCAGACAAAGACGAAAGCAACTTTAAATTGCTCCAATCTTTGTTTACTAACATAATCAAATTCGCTGTCCGCCCCTCGCCGTCCGCTGTATTATCATATGGCATCAGGCGGCAAGGGCGCGGCAGGGTGTTTGGGTAGAGGGCGGTCGCTAGCGCGACACTGGAACGACCATGCAGCGTTGGCGGTTTATCGGCTTGATCGCGGCCTTCGGGCTGTGTTTGAACGTGCATCCGCGCGCGGTGTCGGCCGAACCCGCCTATATCTCCGTCGTGCGCGAATATGTGGATACGCTCGTCAAGCCGATGATCAACAAGCCGAACGTTCTGGCCGCGATCAAGGCGCAGAACAGGAAGTTCGGCGATATCAGCCCGATGGATATCCAGGTGCTCGACAACAGCTACCGCTCGGAGATCAAGAGCGGGCAATGGCAGATGCTCACCCGCCTCCTCAACAATCCGGTCTCGCGATACCTCAAAGCCAAGCAGGATGATTCGCAAGGAACGATTGTGGAAATATTCGTGACCGACCGGAACGGCCTGAATGTCGCACAGAGCGTGCCCACCAATGACTACTGGCAAGGCGACGAAAACAAGTTCCTGAAGACATTCGCCAGAGACTCCGACGAGGTCTTCATCGATCGCGCCAGCCGTGACGATGCCACGCAATTGCTGGAAACGCAGGCAAGTTTCACTGTTCGCGACGAGAATGGACAGGCGATCGGAAGCGCCACCGTGACCATCGCCATCGACGCACTTTAGCGCCTTGTTCGGCCTTGCGAATCACAAGGCTCATTTGCGCTCCAAAAGCCACCGCCAAATGACAAAATATGGCAAAATTTATCAGGCTTTGGCATTTCCCTTGCGCATCCCGTAGCAAGCCATTGAAATTCTTGCCCAACTGGTTTTTCCCCAGTCTCCACAGGCCACTCCACAATATCTTGTGGTGAACAGTTCGTTAAGAACAAGCCCTTGACGGAATCGCCTGTTTTCAACTTAATGAACTTCGATGTTGCGGCGGCAACTGAACCGGACATGACGAGGCCGGTTCTCACCAGAAATCGAGCATTGAATCAGGGCGTTGATCCATGAGGGGTGAGCCGCCATGAGTATGTTCTGCGCGATTTTTGCCGCCTGAAAAAGCGACATCCGGGGCTGGCGGAAAAAGGCTGTTAATACTATATTTAGTGATTGCAGTCACCATCACCACAAGATACAGGATGACCCATCTCCGGATGACACTCCTGTGACGATACGGAAACGAGAACTGGCTGCGCTCCTTACGGCGCCGCCGGAGGTGGAAACTTGCGCCTTGGTCAACGGGGACGGGGCGCGCGAGCTAGAGGTTAAGGCAAATGCGCATAGAACGCCGATTTACGAAGGCAGATCAGGGCGCTTACGCGGCTATCGAATTCCGCAAGGCAACCAGCGAGATCAAGAACCCTGACGGGTCGATTGTATTCCGCCTCGAGAACATCGATGTTCCCGCGCAGTTTTCGCAGGTCGCGGCCGACATTCTGGCGCAGAAGTATTTCCGCAAGGCCGGCGTCCCTGCCCGCCTCAAGAAGGTCGAGGAAAACGACGTTCCTTCCTTCCTGTGGCGCTCGGTTGCCGATGAGGCCGCTCTGAAGGAACTCCCCAAGGATCAGCAGTACGGTTCCGAAACCGATGCGCGCCAAGTCTTCGACCGTCTGGCCGGCACCTGGACCTACTGGGGCTGGAAGGGTGGCTATTTCTCTTCCGAAGAAGACGCGGCAGCCTTCCGCGACGAACTTGCCTACATGCTCGCGACACAGCGCGTCGCCCCGAACTCGCCGCAGTGGTTCAACACCGGCATGCACTGGGCCTATGGCATCGACGGCCCCGGCCAGGGCCACTTCTATGTGGACCCCTTCACCGGCAAGCTGACGAAGTCGAAGTCGGCCTATGAGCATCCGCAGCCGCACGCCTGCTTCATCCAGTCCGTCGAAGACGATCTCGTCAACGAAGGCGGCATCATGGACCTTTGGGTTCGCGAAGCTCGCCTCTTCAAGTACGGCTCCGGCACCGGCTCCAACTTCTCGTATCTGCGCGGCGAAGGCGAACGCCTTTCCGGCGGCGGCCGTTCCTCCGGCCTGATGAGCTTCCTGAAGATCGGCGACCGCGCTGCCGGCGCCATCAAGTCTGGCGGCACGACGCGTCGCGCGGCCAAGATGGTCGTGGTCGATATCGACCATCCGGATATCGAGGAATACATCAACTGGAAGGTCAAGGAAGAGCAGAAGGTTGCTGCCCTCGTCACCGGTTCCAAGATCGTCAATCGCCACCTGAAGGCGATCATGAAGGCTTGCGTCAATTGCGACGGCGACAATGACGATTGCTACGACCCGAACAAGAACCCTGCCCTGAAGCGCGAAGTGCGCGCTGCCAAGAAGGACCAGGTTCCCGAGAACTACATCGGCCGCGTCATCCAGTTCGCTCGCCAGGGCTACAAGGACCTCGAGTTCAAGACCTACGACACCGACTGGGATTCGGAAGCCTACCTCACGGTTTCGGGCCAGAACTCCAACAACTCAGTCTCGATCAAGGACGACTTCCTGCGCGCAGTCGAAAACGACGGCGACTGGAACCTGACCGCCCGCAAGGACGGCAAGGTCATGAAGACGCTGAAGGCACGCGACCTGTGGGAATCGATCTCCTACGCCGCATGGGCCTCGGCCGATCCGGGCCTGCACTTCAACACGACGATGAACGACTGGCACACCAGCCCGGCTGCCGGCCCGATCCGCGCGTCGAACCCGTGCTCGGAATACATGTTCCTCGACGACACGGCCTGCAACCTTGCTTCGCTGAACCTCATCCAGTTCAAGGATGCGGCCACCAAGCGCATCAACATCGCTGATTACGAACACGCCGTTCGCCTGTGGACGATCGTGCTTGAAGTTTCCGTGATGATGGCACAGTTCCCGTCGAAGCAGATCGCCGAGCGCTCCTACGAATACCGCACGATCGGCCTCGGCTACGCCAACATCGGCGGCCTGCTGATGTCTTCGGGCATTCCCTATGACAGCGACGAAGCCCGCGCCATCGCAGGCTCGCTGACCGCGATCATGACCGGTATCTCCTACGCCACTTCGGCCGAGATCTCGTCTGAACTCGGACCTTTCCCGATGTTCAAGCCGAACCGCGAAGCCATGCTGCGGGTCATCCGCAACCATCGCCGCGCTGCTTACGGCGAGACGTCGGGCTACGAAGGCCTGTCGATCAACCCGGTCGCGCTCATCCACTCCGAGAACCCGGACCAGGATCTGGCGGCTCACGCCAAGAGCGCTTGGGACAAGGCTCTCGAGCTCGGTGAAAAGCACGGCTACCGCAACGCCCAGGCAACCGTGATTGCGCCGACAGGCACGATCGGCCTCGTCATGGATTGCGACACGACCGGTATCGAGCCTGACTTCGCGCTGGTGAAATTCAAGAAGCTCGCCGGCGGCGGCTACTTCAAGATCATCAACCGCGCCGTTCCGGAGGCGCTCCGCACGCTCGGCTACTCCGAGAGCCAGATCGCCGAGATCGAAGCTTACGCTGTCGGCCACGGCAACCTGAACCAGGCGCCGGCAATCAACCCCGGCTCGCTGAAGGCCAAGGGCTTCACCGACGAGAAGATCGAAGCGCTTAACGGCGCGCTGAAGTCGGCCTTCGACATCAAGTTCGTCTTCAACCAGTGGACGCTCGGCACCGACTTCCTGAAGGGCACGCTGAAGGTTTCCGACGAACAGCTCGGCGACATGAGCTTCAACCTGCTCGAGCACATCGGCTTCTCGAAGAAGGACATCGAGGCTGCCAACGTTCACGTCTGCGGCGCGATGACGCTGGAAGGCGCACCGTTCCTGAAGAACGAGCACCTCGCGGTCTTCGATTGCGCCAACCCATGCGGCAAGATCGGCAAGCGTTACCTCTCGGTCGACAGCCACATCCGCATGATGGCTGCTGCCCAGCCGTTCATCTCGGGTGCGATCTCCAAGACGATCAACATGCCGAACGACGCGACGGTCGAGGATTGCAAGAGCGCCTACATGCTCTCCTGGAAGCTCGGCCTGAAGGCAAACGCTCTCTACCGCGACGGCTCCAAGCTGTCGCAGCCACTGAACGCCTCGCTGATCGAAGACGAAAGCGATGAGGACGCACTGGACGATCTGCTGCAGCAGCCGGTCGCCGCCCAGGCCGTCACCATCACCGAAAAGATCATCGAGCGTGTGGTCGAGCGCGTGACCCGCGAACGCGAGAAGCTGCCGAACCGCCGCCAGGGCTACACCCAGAAGGCCGCCGTCGGCGGACACAAGGTGTACCTGCGCACCGGTGAATTCGGTGACGGTCGCCTCGGCGAAATCTTCATCGACATGCACAAGGAAGGTGCCGCCTTCCGTGCGATGATGAACAACTTCGCCATCGCCATCTCGCTCGGTCTGCAGTACGGCGTGCCGCTCGAAGAATATGTGGAGGCCTTCACCTTCACCAAGTTCGAGCCGGCTGGCATGGTCATCGGCAACGACGCGATCAAGAACGCCACGTCGATCCTCGACTACGTGTTCCGCGAACTCGCCGTCTCCTACCTCGGCCGCCACGACCTGGCGCATGTCGATACGTCGGACTTCTCGAACACGGCTCTCGGCAAGGGCATCCAGGAAGGCAAGACGAACCTCGTCTCGACCGGCTGGACCCGCGGCTACAAGCCGACGATCGTTTCGAACAGCGAACGCCAGGCTGCCGGCGAGCCGAAGGGCTCGGCAACGGCTGCCCCTGCCCGCGCCTCGTCCGGTGCGACGGTAACGTCGTTTGCAGGCGCTGCTGCCCGCAAGATCGAACCGACGACCGCCATCTCGACCTCCGAAATCGTCGCCTTCAAGCGCGATTACGAAGAGCGCGCCAAGGAACTGGCCGAAGAGATCGCCGAGGAAGTGATCGAAGAAGTCACGACCGAGAACCAGCAGCAGGCAACGGCCCTGTTCTCCGACAAGGCAGCGGCTGACGCCGCATCGGCCAAGACGGAAGCCAAGAAGATCGAATCCGAGCGCCGCGCCCGGTCGATCATGCAGGGCTACACCGGCAACATTTGCTCGGAGTGCCAGAACTTCACGATGGTGCGCAATGGCACCTGCGAGAAGTGCGACACTTGCGGCGCGACCAGCGGCTGCAGCTGATCGGCTTTAGAGAACGCTAATTGAAAAGGCCGTCCGCTTCTCCAAGCGGGCGGCCTTTCTCGTTGCAGGCAGGGCGCAAATTATCAATGCGCATCCACACCCGTCGTGTGCAGCCTGTTCCGTACATGGTGGACGCCATCTACCGAGGAGGCGGCGAGTTCGACCTTGCGGGCGATACCGATCGTTTCGACAGAGCCTTCGACCGTGACGACATGGCCGTTAGCATGGACCTCGATGCTGTCGATGTCGACTTCGGGGACGTTCTCGATGTTTTCGGTGACCCGCGCTTCGAGATCGTCGCTGTCATCGCGGTCGATCGTGTCGGCGCGCAGCGAATCCTTCAGCCGGTTCTCGTTGCCATCGCGGTCTATGCCGTCGATGCGGAAGCCTGGATTGTCGCTGCTGTCGAAATTGGCGGGCGTTTCACCATAGGCTCGATTTTCAGGCGATGCCGACGCGGCGTCCGTTCTGTCCGCATAGGGCCAGCCGTCGTCGATATTGCGCTCTTCGAAGTCGCGATAGTCCTCGCTGCGCGACAGCGGCTTCTTTCCATCATCGTTGATTGGCATCGATCTTCTCCTTCAGCGTGTTTTCAAACAACGCCCAAGGAGGCAGATGGTTCGCCATGGATGGCTGGATTAACGCATCACGCAGCGCTGGAGCGTAGCGCGGAACGCTTACCGCGCGCTCTTCGCGTCGGCGATCACTGGCGCCGCCGACAACGGCACGTCATCGGCCACTTCCTGCGCGACGGCGGAGAGGTCGAGATTGCCCCAGATGGATTTTTCCTTGCTGCGATCGGTACGGCGGGAAGTCTTGATTTCAACAACGAACGGCTTCGATTGAGCGCGCATGTGATTCCTACTGAAAAGCGTTGAACGAATCCATCAACGCAGCGAGCCTATGAAGCGTTCCCTCGCCGCGCAAGCGCATTCGGCTTCGCATCCCCTGACCTCGGCTGACATATACAGCCTCAAGTCAGCCACGAGCAAAATTCACGCCCATGGCGCGAGCCGATGAGGGCGCTGCTACCGTTTTTTCGCCGCGACTGGCAGCCATGCAAAATTGTTTCAGGAAAATCCTTGAAGGAACAATCAATGTCGACTAGGTAGCACGTCGCCGAACGTAATGGCGTCCCAGCTCAGGCTTCGACGGCGTTCAATCGGCCACCTTTCCTACTCGTGTAGAGGCACCGGCGGCGGCCCCAGGTCGCTTATCGATCGTTTGATCGGCAGCCGGTTTGCAAACAAAATATCAGCGTGCGGATGGCACCTGGACAGCGGAACGGCCGATCAACATCGCTCGCTTCGACGGCTAGGGAGTCGCTGACGCCAAGGAATGAAAAAGACTGCGAATGACCATTAAAGAGCGTTTTCTGAAACAGCAGCATGCCTGGATGATCGGCGCATGCTACTCCCGCAAACACCCCGATTTTCATCGCTACGGCGGCGTCGATGTCGCCGTTTCGCCCCGCTGGAAAGAGTGTCTCGACACGTTCATGAACGACATGATCGACACCCTGCCCCGCAGCCTGTCCGAGCGCCGCCTGGCGCTGCGCAATCCGCGCCGGCCGTTCGAGCCGGGCAATGTCGAGTGGATTTTCGTCAGCAAGCATCGCGGTCTGCGCGCGCCTGACGGCACCCGGCCTGAACTGCCCGAGGCGCGTCTGCGCCGCGCTTGAACGCTTCCACGCGATCGATTATCGCCGGCTGGCGGGGGTTTTCTGGCCCCTCCAGCCGGCGAATTTGTTTTGGGCGCCGCTTAACGCCTGCCGCGCAGGCTCTTGGTCAGCACGATTAGAATGAGGCCGACGGCAACCGCAAGCGCGCCCCAATAAATCCAGGGCGTCTGGTCGATCATGAAGCTTTCGGCCGGATACGGAAAATAGCCGCTGCCCTGCCCCATCCAGATCAGACCGGCGAGGATCAACAAGCCTTCAAGGCCATAGACGAGCTTCACCATCACATCCTCCTCTACAGCACCCTGTTCATGCTAGAGCGCGAGCCTCAAGACTTAGGGAAATCGGCGCCGAGGCTGGTATCCTTCCATTCCTCGATCAGCGCCAGTCGCTCCTTCAGCTTGGCCGTGACTGCGCCATAGCCGAATTCGCCCAGCACGAGATGGCGCGGCGCTTTCTCGACCTCGGTGATCTTGATGATCGCTTCGCCGGCGCGCACTGGATCGCCCGGCTGCTGGCCGCTGTAACCGGCCGTCTGACGCATGCGCGCGGCCGCGGTCTCCGCGTAATCGGCGATCTTGCTCTCGGTCTGCCGCAGCGAACGGCCGGCCCAATCGGTGCGGAACGGACCGGGCTCGACACAGGTGACCTTGATGCGGAGCGGCGCGACTTCGGCGGCAAGCGCATCCGACATGCCCTCGACCGCGTGCTTGCTGGCCGAGTAGTAGCCGGATCCAGGAAAGCCGATGAAGCCGGCCACCGAGGTGATGTTGATCACATGGCCGCGTCGGCGCGTGCGCATGCCGGGCAGAACGGCGCGGGTCATGGCGAAGAGGCCGAAGACATTGGCCTCGAACTGATCGCGGATCTCGCTGTCGCTGCCTTCCTCGATCGGCGATTGATAGCCATAGCCGGCATTGTTGACGAGGACGTCGATCCGCCCGAAGCGCTCCTCGGCGGCCTTTACGGCGGCGGTGATCTGCGCGGTATCGGTCACATCGAGATCGACGGCGAGCGCATTGCCCTCATGGCCGGTGACGAGATCGGCGACGCGAGCCTTGTTGCGGGCGCTGACGACAGTCGGCCAGCCACGGGCGATGGTGAGTTTCGCCAGTTCACGGCCGAAGCCTGTCGAGCAACCGGTGATGAACCAGACGGGATTCTTATCTTGAGACATGGTGTTTTCCTGAAATGTTCGTCTGAAATTGAAAGCGCCCTCGGATGTATTCCGGGGCGTCTTGGGGGCACCTTTTGATCTAGGGTCGTCCGACTGGTTTTTCCAGAATTGGCGGGACGTTGCGGCCAATAGACGCAAAAAAGCCGCGCGCTCGCAGGAGCACGCGGCCGGATCGGACCAAGTTTTTGTTGTGCTTACTGCAGCGTGCGCGGCGGCAGGCCCGGGACCATGGTCGCGCCCTGCTGAACAGGAGCGACGCCGGCACCAGCGCCATCGAGGCCGGTGGCGACAACGGAGACGCGGAACTTGCCATCCAGATTGCGGTCGAAGATCGCGCCGACGACGATATCGGCATCGTCCTGCACTTCGTCGCGGATGCGGCTTGCGGCTTCATCGACTTCGAACAGCGTCATGTCGGAGCCGCCGGAGATCGAGATCAGCACGCCCTTGGCGCCGCGCATCGAGATGTCGTCGAGCAACGGATTGGCGATCGCGGCTTCCGCCGCCTTCATCGCGCGCTCTTCGCCCGAAGCTTCGCCGGTGCCCATCATGGCGCGGCCCATGCCGCGCATGACCGACTTCACGTCGGCGAAATCGAGGTTGATCAAGCCTTCCTTGACGATCAGGTCGGTGATGCAGCCGACGCCAGCAAACAGCACGCGGTCGGCGGTCATGAAGGCGTCGGCAAAGGTGGTCTTCGCGTCGGCGATGCGGAACAGGTTCTGGTTCGGGATGACGATCACGGTATCGGCAGCCTGGCGCAGCGCTTCGATGCCGGCATCTGCCGTCTTCATGCGGCGGTTGCCTTCGAAGGTGAAGGGCTTTGTGACGACGCCGACGGTCAGGATGCCGGCATTGCGGGCCGCCTGTGCGATAACAGGTGCGGCACCCGTGCCAGTGCCGCCGCCCATGCCGGCGGTGACGAAGCACATGTGCGAGCCGGCCAGGTGATCCATGATCTCGTCGATCGATTCTTCAGCGGCGGCGCGGCCGATCTCGGGCAGCGAACCGGCGCCGAGGCCTTCGGTCACATGCGCGCCAAGCTGGATGCGGCGCGAGGCCTTCGACGTGGCAAGCACCTGCGCATCGGTATTTGCGGCAATGAATTCAACACCTTCGAGGCTTTCCGCGATCATGTTGTTGATGGCGTTTCCGCCACCACCACCAACGCCGATCACCGAAATTCTGGGCCGCATCTCGGAAATCCCGGGCTTGGCGTTCGTCATCGCAATCTCCTTCGTGCGCATTCTTCCGTGGGCTCTACCGCTTTATCGGGACCCGAATCGCGCATCAGCCTATGGGCGCAAGAAGGCAGAGGCGGGGCGAAAGAACAAGATGCAGGCTTTTCTAAAATTTATCCGGAACCTTTTTTGAGGTTGGCGCATTAGGTCGATTCAAGCCAGCTAAAAAGAAAGCCCGCCTACCCAAAAAGAGAGGAGTACCGCGCAGATGCCTATGCTCGCTTCCAGCCAGTCGATAGCCCCTCCGAAAGACCATGTCGTGACCGCTCAGGAAGCGCTGGAGCCGCTCTTCCTGCAGATCGAGGCCGAGGCCGAGTTGCGGATGATTTCCGCTGCTCTGAAGGCCGGCTGGTCGGCAGAGGACGCGGTGAGCGCGATCGACGAATTGCGTCGCAGCGAGTTGCTGCCGGGCGATCGCTGAACACCAAAAAATCATTCGCCTTCGAGGCCGGATGGCCTATCTCTACCGCTTTCAAGTGATTGCGGAGATAGGATTTCATGACCATCAAGACCATCTGCATTTTTGGCGCCGGCGCGCTGGGCGGGATGATCGCGACCAAGATCGCGGCGTTGCTTGGAAGCGATGTCACGGTGTCGGTCATCGCGCGCGGCGCGCATCTTGATGCCATCCGCCGCGACGGTCTGACGTTGCATGAAGCGGGCGCCGAGACGCCGATCAACGTGAAGGTAATGGCCACGGACAATCCGGCCGATCTTCCGCCGCAGGATCTGGTCATTACCGGTCTCAAGGGACATCAGCTCAGCGCCGCCGCCGAGGGCATGGCAAAGCTGTTGAAGGCCATACGCGCGTCTTGATGATCCTCAACGGCATTCCGTGGTGGTATTTCCACCGCGACGACCACCCTGAATTCGCCGAACTGCAATTCGAGGAGCTCGATGAAGGCGGTGCGCTCTGGCGCCTTGTCGGCCCGCACCGCGTCATCGGTTGCGTCGCGCATCAGGGCGCGGAGGTCAGTCAGCCCGGTCATATCAATCTCAGCAACAAGGGACGTTTCATTCTAGGCGAGCCCTCCGGCGAGGTCACGAGCGATCTTGAGGCTATTCAGGCGTTGCTGCAGAAGGCCGATCTCAACATCACGCTGTCACCGGAGATCCGCAACGACATCTGGAGCAAGCTGATGGGCAATGCGTCGTTCAATCCGATCAGCGCGCTGACACGCTCCACCATGTCCGACCTCATGGCCGACGTGGCCGTCACCGACCAGATCGGCAAGGTGATGAAGGAGGTCAAGGGCGTTGGCGAGGCGCTGGGTGCCAATGTGGGCATGTCGGTCGAGGAGCGCCTTGAGCAGGCCAGCCAGATCGGCCCTGTCCGGACCTCGATGCTGCAAGACCTGCTTGCCGGAAAGGCGCTTGAGATCACGCCGCTGGTCGGCATGGTCGTGGCACTCGGCAGGCTGACTTCTGTGCCGACGCCGGTTTCGGAAACCTTGCTTGCGATGGTTTCGCAGCTTGATCGCGAGAACTGCAAGCCGGCCTAAATGGCCGGCCTCCCTCTTCACAATGCTCTTTCAAGGCGCTCAGAAAATGAGTCCGGAAACGCCTGCAGTGCCTTGAAATCAGCTCGCTTTGAGCCAGCCCGTCATGCGATCGACCGCCTCGGCGATCTCAGCTTCGGAGCCGGCGTAGGACATGCGCATGGCGCGATGTCCTTCCAGCGGATCGAAATCGAGGCCCGGCGTGGCGGCAACATCAATCTCGGTCAACATCCGCTTGGCGAACTCCATGCTGTCGTTGGTGAAGCGCGTCACATCCACATAAGCGTAGAAGGCGCCATCCATCGGCGAGGCGATCGTAAGGCCCATGTCCGGGAGACGCCGCATCAGGAAGTCCCGGTTGGCGGCGTAGCTTGCCCTGTAGACATCGAGCTCGGCGGAAGCGCCAAGCGCTGCGGTCGCGGCGATCTGCGATAGCTCCGGCGCAGAGATGTAGAGGCTTTGGGCGACCCGCTCGATCGGGCGCACGAGACGATCGGGCAGCACCATCCAGCCGATGCGCCAGCCGGTCATGCAATAATATTTCGAGAACGAGTTGATGACGATGGCTTCATCGGTCAGTTCGAGCGCGCTCGTCTCCTCGCCCGCAAAGGTGAGGCCGTGATAGATCTCGTCGGAAATGAAGGCGATCGAATTGGCCGAACAGTATTCCGCCAATTCCGCGAGCGCCTGGCGGCCCGTCACCGTGCCGGTCGGGTTTGCCGGGCTTGCGAGCAGAACGCCCTTCACGCGGACGCCGCTTTTCTTCTGGGCCGCCTCGATGCTCTGGGGCGTCAGCGTGAAATGCGTTTCGGCGGTGACGGGCACCTCGATGACCCGCAGGCCGAGCGCGCCGAGGATGTTGCGGTATGCGGGATAGCCGGGCCGGGCGATCGCAACCGCATCACCGGCATCGAAGAGCGACAGGAATGCGAGGTTGAAGCCGGCGGATGAGCCTGTCGTGATCGCGATGCGCGCGGGATCGATGTCTAGGCCGTGGCGCTCACGGTAATTCGCTGCAAGCGCTTGCTTCAGGCTCACAGTCCCCAGCGCATCGGTGTAGCCTATCCTGCCGTCATCCAGCGCTGCCCTTGCAGCATCGAGTGCGGCGCGGGGAGCCGGATGCGAGGGCTGGCCAACGGCCATTGAGATCACCGGTCGGCCACTTGCGCGCCGCCGCGTCGCTTCCGCCAAAACATCCATTGCGTGAAACGGCTCGACTGCACTGCGCTTGGAAATGGAAAACAATTACTCTGCTCTTTCGACTTCGATTTGCGGCCAGACAAATGCCGCATTAGTGAGATCTTCACAATCCCGCGACCAGATAACGAACACGAGAATTCCTGTTTCAATACGCCGGAATGCGCCGTATTTTTGTTGCTTCGCATTGCGTTCCGATCATGGGACTGTGATACCCGAAGCATTGAACGACCAAAATCACCTGCAAAGACGAGGATATCATGGCCATTCTCCCGAAAATCTTCACGGCGCTCGCGCTGACCGCCTCCGTAGCCTCCGCCCAGCCGGCAGCTGCACTCGATGATGCGCAGAAGAAGGAGTTCGGCGAGTTCATCAAGCAGTATCTGATTGAGAACCCGGAGATCATGCTCGACGTGCAGGACGCCCTGCAGAAGAAGCAGGAGACCGCGCGCCTGGTGAAGGCCAATGCGACGATCTCGGAAAACAAGGCGACGATCTTCGATTCCAAATACGACATGACGATCGGCAACCCGAAGGGCGACGTCACGATCGTCGAGTTCTTCGACTACAATTGCGGTTACTGCCGCCACGCGCTGACCGACATGCAGACTATGCTGAAGAAGGACCCGAACGTCCGCTTCGTGCTCAAGGAATTCCCGATCCTCGGACCTGAATCGGTTGCCGCCCACAAGGTGTCCGATGCCTTCCGCAAGATCGCTCCTGAGAAGTACAGCAAGTTCCACGTCGCCCTGCTCGGCAGCGACGGACGCGCCGACGAGGCGAGCGCCATCGAAGCGGCCCAGTCTCTCGGCGTTAGCGAAAAGCAGATCCGGGCGGAGATGGCCAAGAGCCCGAGCGACGCTTCCGTGCAGGAAACCTACTCGCTGGCGCAGAACCTCGGCATCACAGGCACGCCCTCCTATGTGATCGGCAACGAGCTGGTGCAGGGCGCAGTCGGCTATGACGACCTCGAGACCAAGGTCAAGAACATGCGGACCTGCGGCAAGACCAGCTGCTGAGCCAAGCCCCATCAAATTGCCAAAATCCCGGTGCTTCAGCCATGTGGACAATGTGGCGCGATTCCTGATGCCTTGTCCAAAGGGCTTTCATTAAGCCTTTGGTGAGTCTATAGGTTGCCCTCGCACATTTGACGGAACACTCGATGACGCAAACCATTTTCGTCCTGAACGGGCCAAACCTGAACATGCTCGGCAAAAGAGAGCCCGGCATTTACGGCGGCAAGACGCTTCAGGACATCGAGGCGGACTGCAAGTCGGCCGGGCGAGAGCTTGGCGTCGATGTCGATTTCCGTCAAAGCAACCATGAAGGTCAGCTCGTCGACTGGCTGCATGAAGCCGGCGACAAGGCCATCGGCGTTGCGATCAACGCCGGCGCCTACACGCACACATCGGTTGCGCTACATGATGCGATCCGCGCCATTTCCATTCCCGTTGTAGAGCTCCATATCTCCAACGTGCATGCGCGGGAAGAATTTCGCCACAAGTCGATGATCGCGCCCGCTGCAAAGGGTGTCATCGCCGGCTTCGGACCATATAGCTACATTCTGGCGCTCCATGCGCTAAAGAACGTCACCGCATAAAAAGACAGGGCAAAACTCATGGCTGAAAAAAAGAACGGTATCGACCAGGCACTGATCCGCGATCTCGCGAACATCCTCAACGACACGGATCTGACCGAGATTGAAGTCGAGCAGGACGATCTGCGTATCCGCGTTTCGCGCGCCGGCAACACACAGTATATCCAGGCGCCGATGGCTGCCCCTGCTTACGCCGCCGCTCCGGCAGCGATTGCAGCTCCGGCCGCAGCAGCGCCTGCCGCTTCCGCCGCACCGGCCCGCAACCCGGCCAACACGGTTTCCGCTCCGATGGTCGGCACCGCCTACATGGCACCGGCTCCGGGCGCGCGCGCATTCATCGAAGTTGGCGCGACGGTCAAGGAAGGCCAGACGCTGCTCATCATCGAAGCGATGAAGACGATGAACCAGATCCCTGCCCCGAAGTCGGGCAAGGTCGTTGAAATTCTTGTCGAGGACGGCAGCCCCGTCGAATACGGCCAAGCTCTCGTGGTCGTCGAATAAGGCGGACGTCATGGTCTCGAAAATCCTCATCGCCAACCGCGGGGAAATTGCCCTTCGCGTGCTTCGTGCCTGCAAGGAGCTCGGCATTCCCTGCGTCGTCGTTCACTCGACCGCCGATGCCGACGCCATGCATGTGCGCCTGGCCGACGAAAGCGTCTGCATCGGCCCGCCGCCGTCGCGCGACAGCTATCTGAACATTCATCAGATCGTTGCTGCCTGCGAGATCACCGGCGCCGACGCTGTACACCCCGGCTACGGCTTCCTGTCGGAGAACGCCAAGTTCTCCGAGATCCTCGAAGCGCACGGCATCACCTTCATCGGCCCGACCGCGGAACACATCCGCATCATGGGCGACAAGATCACCGCCAAGACGACGGCGCAGGAACTCGGCATCCCCGTGGTTCCCGGCTCCGACGGCGAAGTGAAGACCGAGGAAGAGGCCATCAAGACGGCCGCCGAAATCGGTTATCCGGTGCTGATCAAGGCGACTGCCGGTGGTGGCGGACGCGGCATGAAGGTCGCCAAGAGCGCTGACGACGTGATCGAGGCCTGGTCGACGGCCCGTACCGAAGCGGCTGCCGCATTCGGCAACGAAGCCGTCTACATGGAAAAGTACCTCGGCAAGCCGCGGCACATCGAAATCCAGGTGTTCGGTGACGGCGAAGGCAATGCCATCCATCTCGGTGAACGCGACTGCTCGCTGCAGCGCCGCCACCAGAAGGTCTGGGAAGAAGCCAACTCGCCTGCCCTCAACGTCGAACAGCGCATGAAGATCGGCCAGGTCTGCGCCGACGCCATGAAGAAGCTGAAATATCGCGGCGCCGGCACGATCGAGTTCCTCTACGAAAACGGCGAGTTCTATTTCATCGAAATGAACACCCGTCTTCAGGTCGAGCATCCGATCACCGAAGCGATCACCGGCATAGACCTGGTGCACGAGCAGATCCGCGTCGCCTCCGGCGGCGGTCTGTCGGTCACCCAGGATGAGATCCACTTCCATGGCCATGCCATCGAATGCCGTATCAACGCCGAGGACGCGCGCACCTTCGTGCCCTCGCCCGGCACGATCACGCATTTCCATGCACCTGGCGGTCTCGGCGTTCGCATCGATTCGGGTGTCTATCAGGGCTACAAGATCCCGCCCTATTACGACAGCCTGATCGGCAAGCTCATCGTGCACGGCCGCACCCGCGTCGAATGCATGATGCGTCTGCGTCGTGCGCTTGACGAGTTCGTGGTCGACGGCATCAAGACGACGCTGCCGCTCTTCCAGGATCTGGTCGACAACCAGGACATCGCCAACGGCGATTACGACATCCACTGGCTGGAAAATTATCTGGCCAGCAAGCCGGCTTAACCGCAATGGCCGGGTCGCGCAGGAAATCTCCAGGCATCACACCGGAAATTCTCCTGCGCGCCTATTCCATCGGCCTCTTCCCGATGGCCGAATCGGCTGATGATCCCGAGATCTTCTGGGTCGAGCCCGATCTTCGCGGCGTTCTGCCGCTCAATGATTTCCACGTCTCCAAAAGCCTCGCCAAGACCGTCCGGCGCAAACCTTTCGAGATCCGCTTTGACCATGACTTCGAGGCTGTGATCGCGGCATGCGCGGAGGAGACGTCAGGTCGCCCGAGCACCTGGATCAACCAGACGATAAGGTCGCTCTACGCATCGCTCTTCCGCATGGGACACGCCCATACCGTCGAGGCCTGGGACGGCGACCAACTGGTGGGCGGGCTTTACGGCGTGTCGCTGGGTGCCGCCTTCTTCGGCGAGAGCATGTTCTCGCGGCGCACGGACGCCTCAAAAATCTGCCTCGTGCATCTGGTGGAGCGGCTGAAGGAGAAGGGTTTCGTGCTGCTCGACACCCAGTTCACCACCGAGCACCTGAAGACCTTCGGCGCCATCGACGTTCCGAAGGACGAGTACGAGCACATGCTCGCCAAGGCGATGGGTTCGCCGCATCTGTCTTTTGCACAGTAAAATACACCTTCACGTTGACGTTACTCCCAAGTCGCATATGGTCGCGCCTTTAACGGGAGTATTGTTCATGAAGTTGAAAATTGCCGCACTGACATCCGTTTTCGTTCTGGCAGCAACGCTGGCTCAGGCGAAACCATATCAGGAGATGTTTCCGGGTGCGGATCGTTTCGGGGATGCCGACAAGGCTATCCTGGAAAAGATCGACTTTCAGCAAGGCGCGATCAAGATTCCGGGCGCGAACGCCACCCTCAATATTCCCGAGGAATTCTACTATCTCAGCCCGGCCGACGCACGCCGCGTGATCGTCGACATTTGGGGCAATCCGCCGCAAGCGGGCGAAGGAACGATGGGAATGGTCTTCCCCGCCAAATACGCTCCGGTTGAGGGCGAATCATGGGGCTCTGTCGTCGAATATAGTGCTGACGGCTATGTCACCGACGTGGATGCTGCATCCACCGACTACGACGAGCTGCTCCGGAACATCAAGGACTCGATCGCGGAAACCAATCCGGAACGCGAGAAGCAGGGTTTCGAGAAGATCACGCTCGTCGGCTGGGCGTCGCCCCCGCATTACGACCAATCCGCGCATGCGCTGCATTGGGCGCGCGATCTCATCTTCGGCGACGACATGAGTCAGCCGCACACACTGAACTATTCCGTGCGCGTCTTTGGGCGCGAAGGCGTCTTCATGTTCAATTTCGTGGCGGGAATGGACCAGCTGAAGGAAATTCAGTCAGCCGTCCCAGACGTCCTGACCATGGTCAAATTCGACAGCGGCAAGACCTACAAGGACTATGAAAGCGGAGACAAGCTGGCAGCCTATGGTATGGCGGGCATGATCGCGGCCGGAGCCGGCGCAAAGGTCGCGGCCAAAGTCGGACTGCTCGCAATGGCAGCCGTTTTCTTCAAGAAGGCCGGCGTGATTGTTCTTGTCGCGGGAGCAGCGCTATTGCGGGCCCTAAAGGGACAATTCTCCCGCAAGAAGCCCTCGGCGTGATCGCAGAGGGTTAGTTCGTCTTGGCGTCGGGCGCAGGCACGTCCGACGTCGCCTTGCAGTCCTTCAGCCAGACGTCATAGATCGGGTGCTCGACGGCGTTGAGACCGGGGCTGTCGGCGAACATCCAGCCGGTAAAGATGCGGCGGATCTTGCGGTCCAGCGTGATCTCGTCGACTTCGACGAAGCCGTCGATCTTCTGCACTTCGCTCTGGTCCCGTGAATAGCAAGCCTTCGGCGTAACCTGCAGCGCGCCGAACTGCACCGTTTCGTTCACATAGACGTCGAATGTGGTGATGCGGCCGGTGATCTTGTCGAGGCCGGAAAAGACGGCGACAGGATTGTCGATGCGGGCGGCCAGAACCGTCTGCGGCAGAAAGGACGAGCCAAGCGCCAGGGCAATGCCGGCGGCACGCAGGACGGGGTTCCGCGTGAGAAGCTTCATATCTTTCCGTCTCCACCGCATTTCAAAAATAGAAGGCCGCAGTGTCTGCGGCCGTTCTGCGGGTATAGGTCAATTGTGGCCAAAAACCGGGCCGGACTGGCTGCTATATCAGCTGCCGGGCGTCCATGCGTCGTAGTCGCCGGTGACGCGCGGACGTTCGCCGGCAACGGCGAGCGAACCCGGCGGGCGGTAAGCCTGCGGCGAACCGGTCGGGTTGGCGCGGTGTCCCTTCTGCCATTCCTTGGCGACATAGGTCTCCTTGGACGGAGGTACGTCGGTGCGGTAGTGCATCCAGCCGTGCCAGCCCGGCGGGATCGCCGATGCGTCCGCGTAGCCCTTGTAGATCACCCAACGGCGCGGAAGGCCGAAGGAGGTGGTGCCGCCTTCGTAATAGACGTTGCCCAATTCATCTTCGCCGACGCGCTTGCCGAAACGCCAGGTCGCGAAGCGGGTACCGATCGTCTGACCGTTCCACCAGGTGAAGATTTGCAGGAGGAGAGTTTTCATGTCTTTTCCTTGTGCCTGCCTTGGGAGCAAGCGGGACCAGAATTCGATCCTTCGCTTATGCCGCCAGCAGCGCCTGTTGTCCAGTGATTCCGAAGGCAAAAGGGTTCATTTCAGCGCCATCTTGAAGCCGAGATGCGAGGGCTCGAAACCGAGCCGCTCATAGAAGCGATGGGCATCCTTGCGCTTGGCATTGGAGATGAGCTGCACGCGCGGAAGGCCACGCGCCCTCGCCTTTTCGATGCAGAATTCGATCATCCGGGCGCCGATGCCCTGCCCGCGCATGTCGCCGCGCGTCTGCACCGCTTCGATGATCATGAAAGACGTTCCGCGGCCTGTCAGCGTCGTGGTGATCACGGTCTGTAAGGTGCCGACGACTTCGCCGGCGAGTTCGGCGACGAAGAGCGTCTGGTCGGGAGAGGCCGCGATAGTCTTAAACGCGCGCTCGTAATCCGGCAGCGCGTCTTCGGAAACCGTATCGCCGTGCCCACCGACATCATCGGCAGCGAACATGGCGATCAATGCCTTCAGATCGTCCAGGCGGGCTTCGCGAATGATGATCTCTTTGGCCATTTGAAACGTCTCAGTAGCTGGCGAGCGGTTTTTCGAGGATCAGCGCCGGTACTCCGGATTGGCCGGGGCCATTGTTTTCGCTCTGACCGACATCGGCGAAACCGAGCCGGTGATAGAACGTGATCGCCGCCTCGTTGCGCGGCTCGACCTCGAGCCGCATGATCTCGGCCGCCGGAAAGCAGGTTTCGAGCTCGGCGAAAATATCGCGGCCGATACCCTCGCGCTGAAGCGAGTGGCGCACGTAAAGCAGATGCAGAATGACCGTCTTCGTCATTTCGCCGGACATGGCAGCATAGCCGACGCCACCGATTTCCTTGCCGTCATCGGCCACCAGAAATTCGGCATTCTTGTTTGCCATGCGCGTCTTTAGCGCCGCGGGCGAGAAGAGCGTTGAGACCAGTTCATCAACCTTCGGGGCGCCGAGCAGCGCGTCGTAGGTCGCATGAAAGGTTTCGACCAGGAGAGCGCGAACCTTGTCGAGATCGCGCTCGCTGGCGGTGCGGACGAAGTAGACCATTTTCTTCCTTCCGGCATCGGCTATCCGAAAACCGCTTCACACTTTTCGGCGATGCCGGATGACCTATTCCTCGACGATGCCGAGCTTGGCCTTGACCAGAGCCTGGACGGCCTGCGGGTTGGCCTTGCCGCCGGTCGACTTCATCACCTGGCCGACGAACCAGCCGGCGAGAGCAGGCTTGGCCTGAACCTTGGCGACCTGATCCGGGTTGGCGGCGATGATCTCGTCCACGGCCTTTTCGATGGCGCCGGTGTCGGTGACCTGCTTCATGCCGCGGCTTTCGACAATCTCGGTCGGGTCGCCGCCTTCGCTCAGAACGATTTCGAACACGTCCTTGGCGATCTTGCCGGAGATCGTCTCGGCCTTGATGAGGTCGATGATCGAACCGAGCTGAGCCGCAGAAACCGGAGTCGATTCAATATCCTTGCCGAGTTTGTTCAAGGCGCCCAAGAGGTCGTTGATGACCCAGTTGGCCGCCATCTTGCCATCGCGACCTTCGGCAACGGCCTCGAAATAATCGGCGATCGCCTTCTCCGACACGAGCACGGAGGCATCGTAGATCGACAGACCGAGTTCGCGCACGAAGCGCTCCTTCTTGTCGTCGGGCAGCTCGGGCAGATCGGCTGCGAGTGCCGTGACATAGGCGTCATCGAATTCGAGCGGCAGCAGGTCGGGATCGGGGAAGTAGCGATAATCGTGCGCGTCTTCCTTGGAGCGCATCGAGCGCGTCTCGCCCTTGCCGGCGTCGAACAGGCGGGTTTCCTGGTCGATCACGCCGCCGTCCTCGAGGATGGCGATCTGGCGGCGGGCTTCGTATTCGATCGCCTGGCCGATGAAGCGGATGGAGTTGACGTTCTTGATCTCGCAACGCGTGCCGAAGCCCTCGCCCGGGCGGCGCACGGAGACGTTGACGTCGGCGCGCATGGAGCCTTCGTCCATGTTGCCGTCGCAGGTGCCGAGGTAGCGCACGATCGAGCGCAGCTTGGTCATGTAGGCCTTGGCCTCATCCGACGAACGCATGTCCGGCTTGGAGACGATTTCCATCAGGGCGACGCCCGAACGGTTGAGGTCGACATAGGACATGGTGGCGTGCTGGTCGTGCAGAGACTTGCCGGCGTCCTGTTCCAGGTGCAGGCGCTCGATGCCGATCTCGATATCCTCGAACTGGCCCTGGCGATCCGGGCCGAGCGAGATCACGATCTGGCCCTCGCCGACGATCGGATCCTTGAACTGCGAGATCTGATAGCCCTGCGGCAGGTCGGGATAGAAGTAGTTCTTGCGATCGAAGATCGAACGCTTGTTGATCTGCGCCTTCAGGCCGAGACCGGTGCGGACCGCCTGGGCGACGCATTCCTCGTTGATCACAGGCAGCATGCCGGGCATGGCGGCATCGACGAGCGAGACGTTGGAATTCTGCGGCTTGCCGAACTCGGTCGAAGCGCCGGAGAACAGCTTCGAATTGGACAGCACCTGCGCATGGACTTCCATGCCGATGATGACTTCCCAATCGCCAGTGGCGCCGGGAATGAAGCGTTTCGGATCAGGCGTGCGAACGTCGACAAGGGTCATGGAAATGCTCTTTTGAGGCTATCTTATTCAACTGGTGAGGTAACGGAAATGGCTTGCCGGTGCAAGGCTTTCGGCATGGTCCCGGGCATTGCGACCCGTGCAGCCGGCATTTTTCGGTTGTTAACGGGCCGCCGCTAAACTTCGCCAATGCTTCTCGCCGATATCGCCAAAATCATCGGACTGTTCACAGCCTGGAACGGGCTGGTGTTTACGATCTACTTCGTCGACAAGCAGGCCGCGCGCTATGGGCAGTGGCGCATCAGCGAAAAGACCCTCCTGACGCTTGCCTTCCTTGCCGGAAGCCCCGGCGCGGTGAGCGCCCAGCAACTGCTGCGCCACAAGACCCGCAAGGAGCCGTTTCGCTCGGACCTGATGGCGATATGCGGCTTTCATCTGTTTGCCGTGATCGCGCTCATAGCAGCAATCACGGCGAGGATGCTTGGGCTGATCTAGAAAGCTCCGTAAGGTCCCTCGCCCTGCGATGATACCGGCTTCGATAGTCCGACCGAGGGAACATCGCGGTCGAGCTTGGGATTATAGGCGACCGACAGCCAGTGAATTGAATAGCCGTTCTTCTTGAAGAAGGTGATCGCCTCGTTGTTTTCGGCGTGCGTCTGCATCATCACGCTGTCGAGTCCCTGCTCCGCCACTTCCTTTTCGATCGACTGCAGCAGAGCCGAGCCAAGGCCATGGCCGGTGAATGACGGATCGATCCAGAAGTCGGAGATCGTTTCGTCAAGATTTTCGCGCGCGGCCCATCCGGCCGTGTGGCCGTTCCATTCGATGACGGTGATGGTGAGCCAACGGGTCTCGGCGGAGTTCATGAAGGCGCTGCGGGCGGCCGACGCCATCGCATCCGCCTCGCCGATCGGCGCCATGGCCTTCTGCCAGGCGCGCAGGCCGATCTCGCTCAAAACCTCGGCTTCGCCCTCATGGGCATTGCGAATAGTGATCAATCAGAACCTCCGAAACACCGAGGAAAGTAAACCACCGAATCAGGCCATCTCAAAGCCTTCCGTAACGTCAGGCGAGCCTTGTCCTGCATTGCAGCAGACGGGGCTTGCTCGACGCCGACCTTGACGCCGACGGGGCCGAAGCCTATCAAACCCTCATGTTGAGATCGCAATCAGAGACCCGGTAAAGGCCCTGCCCGCAAGTTTTCTTGCGCGCATGGGCCCGACGAGAACGAAGCCCTGACGTCCAACGCGGACGCCAGATCGTTTTTGTGCGCCTTAAACGGCGCGAGACCGGATCAATATCTCCATGGATATTTCACGCGCGGAACAGCGCATCTTGCACTTGCTGGCCCAAGGCGGCCGCATCGAAATCGAACGCGACGACAAAAAGAAGATCGAAGCCGTCAACTGCCTCACCCGCGACGGCTGGCTCTACCCCGGCTTCGACCTCGAGCTCTTCCGAAGGCTCAAACGGCTGAAGGCGATCAGGTCGCAGACCGGACAGCCGTATCGGATCACCGAACGGGGGCTGCAGCTGGTGCGCTCGCAGCTGGACAACCGATGACAGGGAAACGGCGCCGCTCAGGTGGCGCCGTTTTATCGCCTCAGCGTTGAAGCAGGCGATATTTTGAAAGCTGGAGACCGGTGTCACTGTAACCGGTCACTTTACCGCTGCAGCTATCGTCCACCACGACATGATTGCCGGTGGCGGCGTCCATGGTCGCAAGGCTGATCTTATGCCGACGCTCCAGATAGCTGTAAAGCGCCCAGTCCTCGGCGCTGGCCCCGCAGGCGGTGATCGTACGTTCGCACGTTCCCGATGCCGGGCAAACGTGATCGGCAATGCGCCCAGCGTTGGCGATGGTATCCGCATCCGTCCCGGGGCGACCGATGTTGAAGCCGACGAGAGCGACGCTCAGCGCAAGTGCCACGGCCAAACCTAGCGACAGCCGCCGATATGACCGCGCATTCAGCGCCTGAAGCGCTCGAAGAACGATCGGTGCGCTCGCAATCGCGAATGCCGATGCGAAATAGGCGAGCGATGGATTGAAGTAGAAGCTGGCGACGCGCGGGCTGACGAGCAAGGGAAGCGAGGCGGAAAAACCGATGAGCGCCAGGAAGGTCGCGGTTCTTCGCCGCGCCCGGCTTACATCACGCGGTACTTCGGCACGGCTTCCCCAACGCCGATCGCAGAGCACGATGATGAGCGTGACGATCGCCGGATAGGCGTTGACACGTATGAAGGCACGCACGGCGTTCCAGTTGCCGCCACCGCTGCCGCGCTGACCAGTGAGGCTCGGCAGCAGCTGTATCGAGAGATAGCGCTGGATCGCCTCCCGGGCGTCGTCCAGCTGCCAGAGGACTGCAAAGAAGACGACAACTGTCGCCGTCATAACCACGGTGTCAGCGATGACGGAGATTAGGCTTCGACGACGAAATGCCAGCCACCATATTCCCGGCGTTGCAAGAGGGAACAGGCCGACCAAGCCTTTGGTCATCAGCGCCAACGCCACCAATATGCCTGCCGCGATCATCAGGATCGAACGCAACATGGCCTTCCCGCGATCTGCGCAATCATAGGCAACGATGACGCAATAGGCGGCAAGCGACGTGAAAACGATCAGCAGGTTTTCGAGCATACCGTTGGTGAAGCCCCAGCTGACACGTCCTGCGCCGAGTGCCATGGCCAAAGCCATCGGGCCCGCCAAACGAAGCTCCGGATCGCTCGCGTGAAGCCTTTGCCAAATCTTCAGCAGAATGAAGCCGCTGACGATCAGTGTCATCAGCGAGAAGCATTTCTCGACCGCGATCGTGTCTCCGAACACAAGAAAGCCAATCGCCTCAAGCCACATCATCAAGGGCGGATGTTCAGAGAAGACCGGGAACAGGGTCTCCGAAAACTGCAGCCGCCAAGGGGATCCAACGCCTTCAGCCAAATTGCGGGCGATGCTGGCGTAGATGGCGCCGTCAAAGAACATCGATTGATGCATGAGCTGACGCAGCACCAGCAGGGAGACGACGATGGCAAGAATGATCCAGAGAGGCTTTGCAGCATCCACGGTCTTGGACTGCATGGGGTGCGCCTCGCCTATTTCCAGATGAACTTGTTGGCGATCACGAACTTCCAGACCGTATCGATCGCGATGCCCGCGAGCGTGGCAAGGAAGACAACGTGCACCAGCCGTTCATAGGCAAGGGTTGCGGCCGAAACATTGGCGACGATCCCGACGGAAGACACAAACAGGAACTTCAGATAGCCCCAAAACTTGTTCATGCCGCGCAGCCGGCGATCCTGGAAGGTCAGCAAGTTGTTGAGCAGGAAGTTGCTGGTTGCAGCCACCAGCGTGGCCACTGTCTGTGACGCCATGAAGGGCACGGAAAGCGCCAATGCGCTGTAGAGAACCGCCAAGTGAACGAAGAGGCCCGACCCTCCTACGAACAGGAAGGAGATCAGGTTCGCTGGTACGATGCCGCGGGTCATCTTGCTAAGAAGGAAGGTGACGAATTTCCAGATAACATAGCTGTCGAGCTTGGATTCGCCGCTAAGCCGCGCCTGGAAATCAAAAGGCACTTCGGCGTGGCGCAGTTCCTTGTGTGAATAGAGGATATCGAGAAGCAGTTTGAAGCCTGCGTCTCCAAGCTCCGGTGCCACACGCAGAAACACCTCACGCCTGATAACGAAGAAGCCGGTCAACGGATCGACCAGTCGGCGCCCCAAAACGAAGCTACTCAGCCAGTTGCCAACCTTCGACAAGGTATTGCGCACCGGCGACAAGGCATCCGCCTGACGCTCATCGTCCAATCTGCGGGCGGCGCTGACGATGTGCAGATCATCCTGGTTCAGTCGATCGACCAGTTCCTTGACCACCTCAGGATCATGCTGACCATCGACGTCCATCACGCAGAGCAGTCCGCCCTTTGCGGACAGCATGCCCTGAATGCTCGACTTTGCGAGGCCTCTATCCTTGAGGCGTGTGATTATGCGTATCCTTGGATCATCCGCAGCATAGTCGAATACCTTCTGCGCCGTACCATCGGCGGAGTTATCATCGACGAAGATGATCTCCCAATCCTTGTCACGGAGGGCGACTTTCGTACGCTCGATGAAAGGAATGACGTTTCCCGACTCATTGTATGTCGGCGCGATAATAGAAATACGACTTGCAGGCAAAGCGTGATCCACCAATAGAAAGCAACCGCACCTAGCAGGTCGTTAAGCAAAAATAAAGCGAGATACATCGATGATCGGCGTCGGCAATTTGGATACTTTCGACACCTGTAAAATCGCGGTGGATAACCACTTCGAGGAACGCCGCTGAGGCGCCGTTTTCACCTGGCCAGCAACGCTTGGCGCATGGCGGTCCATTCATCGCCGAACGAACCCCTAGCAACCGGCTGGCCCGCCAGCCGATACCAGTAACCGGCATTCCAGGTATCGCCTTCGATGCGGTGACAAAGTGCGTGGCCCCAATCGAAAGGCTGCTCGCCTTCGTGGGCCTGGCTGATGTCATGCACGGCCTTCCATTCGGCTCCCATCACAAAATCCGCGGCGGCCAGGCGGTCGAAAGCCTCAATGAGTGCTGCAATCTGCGATGCCATAAGCTTCTCCTCCACTTGGCGCATCTAAGAGGCGTGAGACTTCCCTGCCGCAAAACCGACTTCGCCGACCAGCATGTGGTCGGCGATCGTCATGTCTCTGATGTTCAGTCCGCTTACCACCACTTGGCGGGGGTGAAGCGGCCGGCGGCTTGTTCGATGACGTGGGCCGTCTTGAACAGGGTTTCTTCCTCGAACGGCTTGCCGATCAGCTGCAGGCCGAGCGGCAGGCCTTTGTGGTCGAGGCCGGCGGGGACCGCGATGCCGGGAAGGCCGGCCATGTTGACGGTGACGGTGAAGATGTCGTTCAGGTACATCTTGACCGGATCCGATGCCAGGTCCTCATCCGCGATGCCGAAGGCGGACGACGGGGTGGCGGGCGTCAGGATGGCATCGACGCCAGCGTGGAAGGCGAGGTCGAAGTCGCGCTTGATCAGCGTGCGGACCTTCTGGGCCTGGATGTAGTAGGCGTCGTAGTAGCCGGCCGAGAGAACGTATGTGCCGATCATGATGCGGCGCTTGACTTCCTGGCCGAAGCCGGCGGCGCGGGTCTTCTCGTACATGTCGGCAATATCCTTGCCATCGACGCGCAGGCCGTAGCGCACGCCGTCGTAGCGCGCGAGGTTCGAAGACGCCTCGGCAGGTGCCACGATGTAATAGGCCGGCAGCGCGTACTTCGTGTGCGGCAGCGAGATGTTGACGATCTCGGCGCCGGCATCCTTCAGCCATGCGATACCCTGCTGCCAAAGCGTTTCGATTTCTTCCGGCATGCCGGCGACGCGGTATTCGTTCGGAATGCCGATCTTCATGCCCTTGAGCGACTGGCCGAGCACGGCTTCGTAATCGGGAACAGGCAAATCGACCGAGGTCGTGTCCTTGGCATCGACCGAGGCCATGGACTTCAGGAGGATGGCGGCGTCGCGGACGTCGCGGGCGATCGGGCCGGCCTGGTCGAGCGACGAAGCGAAGGCAACCGTGCCCCAGCGCGAGCAGCGGCCGTAGGTCGGCTTGATGCCGACGGTGCCGGTGAAGGCGGCCGGCTGGCGGATCGAGCCGCCGGTGTCGGTGGCTGTGGCGCCGGCGCAAAGATGGGCTGCAACGGCAGCGGCCGAGCCGCCCGAGGAGCCGCCGGGAACCAGCTGCTGGTTCGAGCCTTCAGCGCGCCAGGGGTTGATGACCGCGCCGTAATGCGAGGTCTCGTTGGAAGAGCCCATGGCGAACTCGTCCATGTTCAGCTTGCCGAGCATGACGGCGCCGTCGTCCCACAGGTTCTGCGTGGCGGTCGATTCGTAATGCGGCTTGAAGCCGTCGAGGATATGGCTGCAGGCCTGGGTGTGGATGCCTTCGGTGGCGAAGAGATCCTTGATGCCGAGCGGAATGCCCTCGAGCTCGCCACCCTTGCCGCTGGCAAGACGGGCATCAGAGGCTTCGGCCATCTGCAGCGCCTTCTCAGGCGTCACCTTGATATAGGCGTTGAGCTTGTCGTTGGCCGCCTCGATCGCCGAGATATAGGCCTCGGTGAGTTCGGTCGCTTTGATTTCCTTGGCGCGCAGCTTGGTGCGGGCTTCGGCAATGGTCAGGCTGGTGAGTTCGCTCATGATGGTTCGCTTCAAATCTTGAATGGCAACGAGGTCGGAAAGCGGCGGAAGGCCTTATTCGACGACTTTGGGCACCAGGAAGAAATTCTGATCGGTAACGGGCGCGTTGGAAACGATATCGGCGGCCTTGTTGCCGTCGGTGACGTCGTCGGTGCGCTTCTTCATCAGCATCGGCGTGACCGAGGTCATCGCTTCGACGCCTTCGACATTGACTTCGGAGAGCTGCTCGACGAAGCCCAGGATCCCATTCAACTCGCCGACCATGCGGTTTGCCTCATCTTCGGAGACGGCAATACGGGCAAGGCGCGCAACGCGCTTAACGGTGGCTAGGTCGACGGACATCATATTCTCCGGATGGGATTTTCCCACACGCTATAAAGGCCATGCCCGCTGTGTGCAACGGGCATGGCCTTTCGTTCATTCAGATTTCCGCCCTTTCAAGTCGGGGCGAAGTGCGATTGCGTCAGAGAACGACGCTCTCGCTCGGCTTGATCGCCTTTACCTCGGTCTTCGATCCTTCCATGCCGGCGACGAACTTTTCCGGTGTCTGGTCGATGATCGGGAAGGTGCCGTAGTGGCAGGGGATCGCGGTCTTGAAGTTGAAGTAGCGCTGGCAGGCGAGTGCCGCCACGGCACCACCCATGGTGAAGCGGTCGCCGACCGGGACGAGGCCGATGTCGGGCTGGTGCAACTCGTTGATCAGTGCCATGTCGGAGAAGATGTCGGTGTCGCCCATGGCGAAGATCGAGGCTTCGTCGTCGAAGTGCAGCATCAGGCCGTTGGCACTGCCGAGCGCGTGGGAAACACCGTCCTCGGTGATCTGGGCGGAGGAGTGCAGCGCGTTGGTGAAGGTGGCCGAGAAGCCGCCGAGCGGAACCGTGCCGCCAGTGTTGCCCATCTCGATCTTCGAAACGCCCTTGGTGCCGAGCCAGGAGGCGAGATCGGCATTGGCGAGAACGACGGCACCGGTTTCCTTGGCGATGGCGACGGTGTCGCCGACGTGGTCGCCGTGGCCGTGGGTCAGCAGGATATGGGTGACGCCAGCGGTCACGTCCTTGATGTCCTGGCCGGCGAACGAGCCGTTATGCGTCAGGAATGGGTCGAGAAGGATGGTTGCCTTCGCGGTCTCGATGCGAAAGGCGGAATGGCCTAGCCAAGTGATCTTCATGAAATCTGTCCTTTTATTAAGTGATGCAAAAGCTTGTTTCGATGGGTATGGAGATAACCGATACCGCCGCAAAGAAAAGCGGTCGAGGCTTCAATTTCTTTTGACGGGATGAAACGACGATGACGGTGCTGACGATCGAGGAACTGGCGGCCGCACTTCAGCCGGGACAGGCAATTGCCGGTCTCGACCTCGGCACCAAGACGATCGGGCTTTCGATGTCGGATCTCGGCCGGCGATTCTCGACGCCGCGCCCGGTCATCAAGCGCGAAAAGTTCACCATCGATGCCGAGGTGCTTCTGGGCTTTGCCCAGAAGGAAAAAGTCGCGGCCTTCGTCATCGGCCTGCCTGTCAATATGGACGGATCGGCGGGACCGCGGGTCCAGGCCACGCGCGCCTTCGTGCGCAACATGGAGCAGAAGACGGCCCTGCCCTTCGTCTACTGGGATGAGCGGCTGTCGACGGTTGCCGCCGAGCGGGCGCTGCTGGAAATGGACGTGTCACGCGCCAAGCGGGCTGAACGCATCGATTCGGCGGCCGCGAGCTTCATTCTTCAGGGCGCTCTGGACAGGCTGTCCTTGCTTGGAAGGGCGGCGCTCGAAGAACCGGACGCCTGACGTCCCCGCCACCAGGCGGCGATCTTCTTGCGCCTGCGGAAGGCCATGATGGCGAACACCACGAGGCTATCGACAACGACGGCGCGGGCGACTAGCGGCGGGATGGTTTCGGCCGGAATGCCGAGGATATTGGCGTAGACCTGGAAGGTCAGGTCATGGGCCTGACGCGTGAGCATGAAGATGCCGAAGCTCATGTCGTAGTAGGATAGCCAGTACCAGCCCGCCAGAAACACGATCGGACCGGCCCAGAAGATCAGGAACCACTTCATGCGGTCGCCCCTCTTTGTCGCTTTGCGAATGGCAGATCAAGCGAGACCAGCCATGTCGATAATGCCATCAAACCCAGCACCAGGGCCGGCACCGCGATATCGAGCGCGAGCACGGCAAAGAACATCATCGCGGCAACGAGGAACATGATTCTCGCGATTTTGGTTCGCATGGTTCCAGACAACTCAAACTTTGAAACTGTCTGGTAGCCTGACTTCTTAAACACTCCGGCGCAACGTAAACCATTTGTTAAGGTTAACAGCCAAGCGGGAGGCTGTGGGAAAGTTTCGGCCCAATCAGCCGTAAACGCCGCGAACGATGCGTTTGAGGGCCTGCTCCGCCTTCTCCCAATCCTTCGACGCCTTCAGCGCCAGACCGGCGCACTGCCCGCCGGCCGATGCCGAGAGGACGATGTGCTGGATGGCGGCGATGAGAACCGCGTTGACGGCGACTGCGTCGACGCCCTTGGGCGGTGTAAGCGAGCCGCGCATGCGCTCCAGCCAAGCGGCCAGCGCCTTGGAACGTGCTTCGGAGAGGCGGCGAACCTGCTCGGTGTTTTCGGAGACCTCCCAGGCGACGATTCGGCGCATCAGCGGGTCGTCGCGCAGCGCCTGGAGGAAGAGCAGCGACAGGCGTTCCATCAGGTCGCCATAGGTCAGCAGGAACATGCCGCCTGTGTCCTCGGGAATACGGTCCTTCACCCAAGTGCCGAGATCGGCGCCGATCGCGTCGACAAGGCCATTCAGGCCGCCGTAGTAGCGATAGATCAGCTGCTTGTCACAGCCGGCCTTGCGGGCCACGGCGTTGATGCCGAAGTTCTGGAACCCCTCTTCCGCGAGCAGCGCCTTGGCGGCGTTGAGGATCGCCTTTTCAGTCGCGCCACGGTCACGCACACGCTTTTCCGGTTCGGCCTGCGGTGCGCTCGCGATGGGGGTCAAAGGCATGGGGTCATTCAGCATCAGGGACTCGGGTTTCATGTGTCACTCATCGGTGAGTAACAACACCGCCCCAAACCGGCAACGGCGAACCCCTTGAAAGATTGTGGATTGTTTTCAGGCCATGCGAGCCCCGGCAGCGCAATGTCGCCGATCGGCGACATTGATCAGAGCGTCTGACCGAACCAGACGGTGCGCTCGGATGGTTCGACAAGCGGCGGTCCGAGGCGCGTAAAGCCGCGAGAGCCCCAGAAGCCGATGCCGGCAGCATTCGTTGCGCTGGCGCCGAGATGGACGGATTTCACGCCGGCATCTCTTGCCTGCGAGAGCCACATGTCGAGCAGCTTCGTTCCCATCCCCTGCCCGCGCAGACGCGACAGCAGGTTCATATGGATATGAGCGGGGAAGGCCTCGATGATGGCCGCTGGCGCCGACGAGGGATGATGGATCGCGGCGATGCGTTTCTCGTCGGCATTCCAGAGGTCGGGGTCTCCTTGCGGGTCCGGGTAGGCGCTGCGCAGCGCCGGCCACCAGTCGCGCTCAAGCTGCGCCTGAAAGGCAAGCGTATCGTAGACACCGACGATATAGCCGGCGACGCCTTCGGCATCCTCGGCCACGAAGGCCGTTTCAGGGCTGAGCGTCACGTAAGGCGCGGAATAGATGTGGCCGATGAGCTTGTCGTCACCATGCAGTGACGTTGCGTCCTTGCCCGCGTCGCCGGTAACCAGCGAGATGTTGTAGATCTGATCGAGATCGTCGAACCGTGCACGGCGCAGCGTTGTCGTCATCAGGATGCCGGCGGATAGAGGAGATCGACGATGTAGCTGGCATCGAAACGGCTATCGAGCATGCCGTAGGTGGAGCGCCAGCCGCCGGCGAGACGGGTTTCGATGAAGGCATCGGCGATGCGCCCTGCCCCCAGACGATAGAGTTCGGCAGCGCCGGCTGCGAGCGCCAGCTGCTCGACGAGCAGGCGGGCAGCACCCTCGTCGCGCTCGCAAAGCGCCATGGCGGCGCGGAGCACATCGATGGTCTTCTTGCCGGCCGGGCCGAGATCCCTCGCAAGGCCCGCGAAGACGGTCTCGAAGAGATCCTTGCCGCGGTTCAGGATACGCAAGACATCGAGCGCCATGACGTTGCCCGAGCCTTCCCAGATCGCATTCACCGGCGCTTCGCGGTAGTGGCGGGCGATCGGGCGTTCTTCGATATAGCCGCTGCCGCCGATGCACTCCATCGCTTCATAGATGAGCGCAGGCGCAATCTTGCAGCACCAGTATTTGGCAACCGGCGTCATGACGCGGGCATAGGCCGCCTCTTCGGCGCTGCCGCGCGCGCGGTCGAAGGCGTCGGCGAGGCGGAAGGAGAGCGCTGTGGCGGCGGCGACGTCGAGCGCCATGTCCGCAAGCACGCGTGTCATGATCGGCTGGCTGACCAGCATCTTGCCGAAGACGCTGCGGCCACGGGTGTGGTGCACGGCCTCGGCAAGCGAGGCGCGCATGATGCCAGAGGATGCCAGCGCGCAATCGAGGCGCGTCAGCGTGACCATGTCGAGAATGGTGCGCACACCGGCATCCGGGCCGCCGAGCAGGAAGCCGAAGGTATCGCTGAACTCGACCTCGGACGAGGCATTCGAGCGGTTGCCGACCTTGTCCTTCAGGCGCTGGAACTGCAGACCGTTGGCCGATCCGTCTTCCAGCAGGCGCGGCACCAGGAAGCAGCCCATGCCCTCCTTGGTCTGCGCCAGCATGATGAAGGCGTCGCTCATCGGCGCCGACATGAACCACTTGTGGCCAGACAGGCGGTAGATGCCCTCGCTGACCTTTTCGGCCGACGTCGTGTTCGAGCGGACATCGGTGCCGCCCTGCTTTTCGGTCATGCCCATGCCGATGGTCACGGCGGATTTCTGCATGGCCGGCTTGTTCGCCGAATCGTATTTGCGCGACAGGATCCTCGGCGCCCAGTCCTTCTGGACGGCGGGCGACGCGGAGAGAGCGGCAACGGATGCGCTCGTCATGGTGATCGGGCAGAGATGGCCAGTCTCGAGCTGCGACGACAGATAGAAACGGGCGGCGCGGATCTTGTGGGCCTGATCCTTCGCCTCTGCATCCGCCTGCGGGTCCCAGACGGACGAATGAAGACCGACGGACATCGAGCGGCGCATCAGCGCGTGCCAGGCCGGGTGAAATTCCACGACATCGAGCCGTTCGCCGCGAGGGCCATGGGTGCGCAGCTGCGGCACGCCCTGGTTTGCCATGCGCGCCAGTTCCTGCGCTTCCGGCGAGGTGACGTAGCGACCCATATTGTCGAGATCATCGCGAATGCCGCGCGGCAACGCACCAGTGAGGTCGACGATCAGCGGATCGGACCTGTAGGCGTTGATGCCGGACCAAAGGCTCGGCTGGTTGAGTTCGGCGAGTTTTTCTTCAGCGGATGTCATGAATCGCTTCTAGAGTATGAGGCGGGCAAAGGGAAACCGGAAGTTTGGCACTCCTTGTGCTTTAGCCCAATTGCGACAAAATTGCAGGGGGAGAGCGCGGTTTGCCCACAGCGCATGCTTGCCGCCGCCGCACGCACTCTTTATAGAGCCGCTGACGACAGCATAGAGGCAGGTTCATGGTCTTCTTTCCCCACCGCCACCTCATCGGTATCAAAGGGCTCACAGAGCAGGATATCACCTTTCTCCTCGACAAGGCCGACGAGGCCGTCAAGATCAGTCGACAGCGAGAGAAAAAGACGTCGACCCTTAGAGGTTTGACGCAGATCAATCTGTTTTTCGAAGCATCCACCCGCACGCAGGCCTCGTTCGAGCTCGCCGGCAAGCGCCTCGGCGCCGACGTGATGAACATGTCGGTCGGCAATTCCTCGGTGAAGAAGGGCGAAACGCTGATCGACACGGCGATGACGCTGAACGCGATGCGCCCCGACGTGCTGGTCATCCGCCACTCGAGCGCCGGCGCCGCCGCCCTTCTTGCGCAGAAGGTCTCCTGCTCCGTGGTCAATGCCGGCGACGGCCAGCACGAGCATCCGACGCAGGCGCTGCTCGACGCGCTGACGATCCGCCGCGCCAAGGGCAAGCTCTCGCGCATTATCGTCGCCATCTGCGGCGACGTGCTGCACTCTCGCGTGGCGCGCTCCAACATCCTGCTTCTCAATGCTATGGGTGCCAGGGTTCGCGTCGTGGCGCCGGCGACGCTGCTTCCGGCTGGGATCGCCGACATGGGCGTCGAGGTCTTCCATTCGATGAAGGAGGGCCTGAAGGACGCCGACGTCGTGATGATGCTCCGCCTGCAGCGCGAGCGCATGTCCGGCGCCTTCGTGCCGTCGGTGCGTGAATATTTCCACTTCTACGGCCTCGACGCGGAAACGCTGAAGGCGGCGAAGGAGGATGCGCTGGTCATGCACCCTGGGCCGATGAACCGAGGAGTTGAAATCGCCTCCGAGGTCGCGGACGGGCCGCAGAGCGTGATCGCCGAACAGGTCGAAATGGGTGTCGCCGTACGCATGGCTGTCATGGAAACGCTGCTGATCTCGCAGAACCAGGGTCCCCGCAGCGAAGGAGCCGGCGCATGAGCAACTCGATCGTCTTCAAGAACGTTCGCATCATCGACCCCTCGCGCAATCTCGACGAGGTCGGCGCGATCATCGTCAAGGACGGCGTGATCGTTGCTTCCGGCAAGGATGCGCTGAACGAGGCCGTGCCTGCGGGTGCCACGGTGCGCGACTGCAATGGACTTGTCGCGGCACCCGGTCTCGTGGATGCGCGCGTCCATATCGGCGAACCTGGAGCCGAGCATCGCGAGACGATCGAATCGGCCAGCCGGGCTGCGGCCGCAGGCGGCGTGACCTCGATCATCATGATGCCCGACACAGATCCCGTGATCGACGACATCGCGCTGGTCGAATTCGTGAAGAAGACCGCGCGCGACAAGGCGCTGGTCAATGTCTATCCGGCAGCGGCGATCACCAAGGGTCTCGCCGGCGAAGAGATGAGCGAGATCGGCATGCTGATGGAAGCGGGCGCGGTCGCCTTCACCGACGGCCGCTCCAGCATTCACGATGCGCAGGTTCTGCGCCGGGTGATGACCTATGCGCGCGAATTCGGCGCGGTAATTTCCTGCGAGACGCGCGACCAGCATCTGGCCGCCGGCGGCGTGATGAACGAGGGGCTGTTCGCAAGCTGGCTTGGCCTCAGCGGCATCCCGCGCGAGACCGAACTGATCCCACTGGAGCGTGACCTGCGCATCGCCAAGCTGACGCGCGGCAAGTACCACGCGGCGATGATCTCGGTGCCCGAATCCGTCGAGGCGATCGAACTGGCGAAGAGCCGTGGCGCGACGGTTACCTGCGGCATCTCGATCAACAATCTGGCGCTCAACGAAAACGACATCGGCGAGTACCGCACCTTCTTCAAGCTCTATCCGCCGCTGCGCTCAGAAGACGACCGCGTGGCGATGGTGGATGCGCTGGCGCGCGGAGCGATCGACATCATCGTGTCCTCGCACGACCCGCAGGACGTCGACACCAAGCGCCTGCCCTTCGGCGAGGCTGCCGACGGTGCCGTCGGTCTCGAAACCATGCTGGCGGCAGCCCTTCGTCTGCACCACAGCGGGCATGTGACGCTGATGCGCCTGATCGATGCCATGTCGACGCGTCCGGCGCAGATCTTCGGTCTCGATGCCGGTACGCTGAAGCCCGGCGCCAAGGCGGATATCGTGCTGATCGATCTCGAAGAGCCTTGGATTGTCGCCAAGGACATGCTTCTCTCGCGCTCGAAGAACACGCCGTTCGAAGACGCGCGCTTCAGCGGACGTGCGGTCGCGACCTACGTCGCCGGCCAGTGCGTACATACATTATAAGAAGACAAGTGGGGGAACATGGGCGCTGATCTCATGACGTGGCAGATCACCTGGCAAATCGCGCTGGCGGCCGCCGCTATCGGCTATCTGCTGGGATCCATTCCGTTCGGGCTGATCCTGACGCGTGCCGCCGGTCTCGGCGACGTGCGCAGCATCGGTTCGGGCAATATCGGCGCGACCAACGTTCTGCGGACCGGCAACAAGAAGCTGGCGGCCGCGACGCTGCTCCTCGATGCGCTGAAGGCATCGGCGGCGGCGTGGATCGTCTCCTACTTCTTCGGCCCGGAAGCCGCCGTCATCGCCGGCTTCTTCGCCTTCATCGGCCACCTCTTCCCGGTCTGGATCGGGTTCAAGGGCGGCAAGGGTGTCGCGACCTATATCGGCACGCTGCTTGGCGTCGCACCGCTGATGGTTCTTGGCTTCGCGGCGGTCTGGCTCGGCGTTGCTTTCTTGACCCGTTACTCTTCTCTTTCCGCACTGGTTGCAATGCTTGTCATTCCGGTTGCATTGTGGATACTGGGTGCAGAGAAGGTTGCAGCGATCATGGCGATCATGACCGCGATCTCCTACTGGAAGCACAAGGCCAATATCAGCCGCCTCATCAGCGGCACTGAAAGCAAGATCGGGGCAAAGGGATAGGATAGATGGACGCACGCAGCGCAAGGCCAAAGGGAATTGCGCTGACGGACAGGCAAAGGATTGCCTGGTTGCGTCTCATCCGCTCCGACAATGTCGGCCCGGCCACCTTTCGCGATCTCATCAATCATTTCGGTTCGGCGGAAGCAGCGCTTGCCGCCCTGCCCGGCCTTTCGGCACGCGGCGGCGCAACGCGCGCAATCCGGATCGCCACCGAGAGCGAAGCGCTGAAGGAGCTCGACGCGGCGCAGCGGTTCGGTGCGCGCTTCGTCGGCATCGGTGAGCCGGAATATCCGCAGGCGCTGAAGCAGATCGACGGGGCGCCGCCACTGCTCGCGGTGAAAGGCAATCTCGCGGCAACCGCCCAGCCCGCCGTCGGCATCGTCGGCTCGCGCAATGCCTCGATATCAGGCGCGAAGTTCGCGGCGATGATCGCGAGGGAATGCGGGCGCGTCGGATACGCTGTTATCTCCGGCCTTGCGCGCGGCATCGATACCGCCGCCCACCGCGCCAGCCTCGACACCGGCACGATCGCCGCCATGGCCGGCGGGCTGGACCAGCCCTACCCTCCCGAGAACGCCGGACTGCTCGAGGAAATCTGGGACGGCAACGGCCTCGCCGTCAGCGAAATGCCGTTCGGCTGGGAGCCGCGAGCGCGTGATTTTCCGAGACGCAACAGGCTGATCGCCGGGATTTCGCTTGGGACGGTGGTGGTGGAAGCGGCGACACGATCGGGCTCACTGATCACGGCACGGCTCGCCGGCGAGTTCGGCAGGCTGGTCTTCGCGGTTCCCGGCTCGCCGCTCGATCCACGCTGCCACGGCACCAATGGGTTGCTGAAGGATGGCGCGATGATCGTTACCGCGCCCGACGACGTGATCAGCGCGCTTGCGCCGCTATCGCAGCTCGACCTGTTTACGGCACCGCTTGCCGAGGAGCCGGAACGCGGCGGCGGATCGTCGCTGCTGCCGCCTGACGAGACCGACAGGGCGCGCATCGTCGATGCGCTCGGACCGACGCCCGTGGAGATCGACGACATCATCCGGCACACGGGGCTCAGCGCCTCGGCCGTCTATCTCGTGCTGTTGGAGCTCGACATCGCCGGGCGGCTGCACCGGCACCCCGGCGGGATGGTGTCCATTGCAATGGAGGTGTGACGACTTACATACGAGCCTGGAGATCGCCGGCTTCGACATATGCCATCTCGATCAGATAGCAGAGCATGTCGGCCTTTTCCTTTTCCGCCACCTGACGCAACTCGGCGAGCATCTGGCGGATGAAGGCAATGTTCTCGCGGGAGCCGGATCTGCCGGTATCCTTCTTTGCGTACTTAGCCGTCATGAAAGCACTCGCGCCCCAATTGGGAAGGGTTGATCGTCGCAGCCTGAACCACACGCGAAAAACGATATCGCAATAATCAGAAATTGCAATATGCGGTATATCGTCTTTTGGTTGCAACGCGTTGCAATGCGTAAAAATGCACTCAAAGTACTTGACCGAAACGAATTCCCTGTCCATGTCGGAGAACCGGCGACCGTGACACGGCAGGTCCTCTGTCCTGATATAGGCCGGCTGGCATCCATTTTTAGAGAATCATCATGAATGTTGTAGTGGTGGAATCGCCCTCGAAGGCCAAGACGATCAACAAGTATCTGGGACCCGGATACAAGGTGCTCGCTTCCTTTGGCCACGTCCGCGATCTCCCCGCCAAGGACGGCTCCGTGCTGCCCGACCAGGATTTCGAAATGCTGTGGGAGGTCGATGGGGCCTCGGCCAAGCGTATGAAGGACATCGCCGACGCGGTGAAGTCCTCCGACGGCCTGTTCCTCGCAACCGACCCTGATCGCGAAGGCGAAGCGATCTCCTGGCATGTGCTCGATATGCTAAACAAGAAGCGCGTGCTCGGCGGCAAGACCGTCAAGCGCGTCGTCTTCAACGCGATCACCAAGAAGGCTGTGCTCGACGCGATGGCAGAGCCGCGCGATATCGACGTGCCGCTGGTCGACGCCTATCTGGCGCGCCGCGCTCTCGACTATCTCGTCGGCTTCAATCTTTCGCCGGTGCTGTGGCGCAAGCTGCCCGGCGCCCGCTCGGCTGGTCGTGTCCAGTCGGTGGCGTTGCGGCTGGTCTGCGACCGCGAATCCGAGATCGAGCGTTTCGTCTCCGAGGAATACTGGAACATCTCGGCGCTGCTGAAGACACCGCGCGGTGACGAGTTCGAAGCCAAGCTGGTTGCGGCGAATGGCAAGCGGTTGCAGGCGCGCGCGATCGGCAACGGCGACGAGGCCGGCAAGCTGAAGGCGCTGCTCGAAGGCGCGTCCTATGTCGTCGACACCGTCGAGGCGAAGCCCGTCAAGCGCAACCCGGGACCACCCTTCACAACCTCCACGCTGCAGCAGGCCGCTTCCTCGAAGCTCGGTTTCTCGGCATCGCGCACCATGCAGGTGGCGCAGAAGCTCTATGAAGGCTTCGACATCGGCGGCGAGACGGTCGGTCTGATCACCTATATGCGTACCGACGGCGTACAGATGGCGCCAGAGGCGATCGATGCGGCGCGTGGCGCCATCGTCGACCAATTCGGCCAGCGCTACCTGCCGGAGAAGGCACGCTTCTATTCGACCAAGGCGAAGAACGCCCAGGAAGCGCACGAAGCCATCCGCCCGACAGACTTCAACCGCTCGCCGGACAAGGTTCGCCAGTATCTCGACGCCGACCAGATCAAGCTCTACGACCTGATCTGGAAGCGCGGCATCGCGAGCCAGATGGCGTCCGCCGAGATCGAGCGCACGACCGCCGAGATCATCGCCGACAACGACGGCGAGAAGGCCGGACTGCGGGCCGTCGGTTCCGTCATCCGCTTCGACGGCTTCATTGCCGCCTATACGGACCAGAAGGAAGACGGCGAACAGAGCGACGACGGCGACGAGGATGGCCGCCTGCCGGAGATCAATGCGCGCGAAAACCTCGCAAAGCAGAAGATCAATTCGAGCCAGCACTTCACCGAACCGCCACCGCGCTATTCGGAAGCATCGCTGATCAAGAAGATGGAAGAGCTCGGCATCGGCCGCCCCTCCACCTATGCGGCGACGCTCGCGACCCTTCGCGACCGCGAATATGTGATCATCGACAAGCGCAAGCTGATCCCGCACTCCAAGGGTCGGCTGGTGACGGCCTTCCTCGAAGGCTTCTTCACCAAGTATGTCGAGTACGATTTCACGGCCGACCTGGAAGAGAAGCTCGACCGGATTTCCGCCGGCGAGCTGAACTGGAAGCAGGTGCTGCGCGACTTCTGGAAGGATTTCTTCGCGCAGATCGAAGACACCAAGGAACTGCGCGTCACCAACGTGCTCGATTCGCTGAACGAGTCGCTCGCGCCGCTGGTGTTTCCGAAGCGCGAGGACGGCAGCGATCCCCGCATCTGCCAGGTCTGCGGTACGGGCAACCTGTCGCTGAAGCTCGGCAAGTACGGCGCCTTCGTCGGCTGCTCGAACTACCCCGAGTGCAATTACACGCGCCAGCTTTCTTCTGAAGGCGGCGCGGAGGCGGAGGGTGCTGCGCTGAACGAGCCGAAGGCGCTCGGCACCGATCCCGTCACCGGCGAGGAGCTGACGCTGCGCTCCGGCCGCTTCGGGCCTTACGTCCAGCGTGGCGACGGCAAGGAGGCGAAGCGCTCCTCTCTGCCGAAGGGCTGGAAGCCCGAGGATATCGATTACGAAAAGGCGATGGCGCTGATTTCGCTCCCGCGCGATATCGGCAAGCATCCGGAATCGGGCAAGATGATCTCGGCCGGCATCGGCCGCTACGGACCCTTCCTGCTGCATGATGGCGGTTACGCCAATCTCGAGACCGTCGAGGACGTCTTCAGCATCGGCCTCAACCGCGCGGTCACCGTGATCGCCGAGAAGGCCGCGAAGGGTCCGGGCGGACGCGGTCGCACGGCAGCGGCAGCGCTCAAGGAGCTCGGCGAGCATCCCGATGGCGGCGGCGCGATCACCGTGCGCGACGGCAAGTACGGCCCCTACGTCAACTGGGGCAAAGTCAACGCGACGCTGCCCAAGGGCACGGATCCACAGGCGCTAACCGTCGAGGAAGCCTTGGCCCTGATCACGGCCAAGGCTGGCAAGGCCCCGACCGCCAAGAGCAAGGCGAAGCCGAAAGCGAAGGCCAAGGCTGCGGCGAGCGATGACGAGAAGCCTGCGAAGGCAGCCGCCAAGCCGAAGGCAAAAGCCAAGGCGCCCGCCAAAAAAGCTGCGGCACCCGCAAAGAAGAAAAAGAGCGAAGAGTGACCAGAATTCCGCGGGAACCAAAGGGCATGGGCAAGCGTCCCGACAAGACGGGACGCTCCAGCAGGGCGCCCGCCGTCGAGCCACTCAACATTCAGCACGGCGCGCTTCCGTCGCGCGAAGTGATCCTGCGCTTCATCGCCGATCATCCGCAGAAGGCTTCCAAGCGCGAGCTTGCCAAGGCCTTTGGACTGAAGGGGGACAGCCGCGTCGAGCTCAAGCACCTGCTACGCGATCTCGAGCAGGAAGGCATGCTGCAGAAGACGCGGAAGTCGCTGATCCGTCCCGGCGCGCTGCCGCCGGTCACCGTGCTCGACATCACCACCCGCGACAAGGACGGCGGACTGATCGGCCGTCCGGCGGAATGGTCGGACGAGATGGGCGTGGCGCCTGCCGTCTCCATCCGGCAGTCCTCCTCGCCAGCCGGCCGCAACGGCAAGGGCAAGGCGCCGGTCGCCGGCATGGGCGACCGTATTCTCGCGAAGATCTTTGCCGCGACCGATCGCGGCGGCCCGGCCTATACGGCGCGCATCATCAAGATCCTCGACAAGCGTCGCGGCGCGCTGCTCGGCGTCTTCAAGGATGCGCTTGGCGGCGGCGGGCGGCTGTTGCCGATCGAACGGCGCGGCGAAGAAATGCTGATCGACCCGGATGACAAGGGCGACGCCAAGGACGGCGATCTGGTCGAGGTCGAAGTCGCGCGCCTGCGCAGCTTCGGACTGCCGCGCGCCAAGGTTCTTTCGATCGTCGGTTCGGTCGCTTCGGAAAAGGCGATCTCGATGATCGCCATCCACGCCCATGGCATCCCCTATATCTTCCCGCCGGCCGTGGTTGCAGAGGCGGACGACGCCAAGCCGGCGACCATGTCGCACCGCGAGGACTGGCGCGACTTACCGCTGATCACCATCGACCCTGCTGATGCCAAGGACCATGACGACGCCGTCTATGCCGAGCACGACCCCTCGCCCGACAACGAAGGCGGCGTCATCGTTACCGTGGCGATCGCCGACGTCTCCTACTATGTGCGCCCGAACTCGCCGCTCGATCGCGAGGCGCTGAAGCGCGGCAACTCGGTCTACTTCCCCGACCGCGTCGTTCCCATGCTGCCGGAGCGGATTTCCAACGATCTCTGCTCGCTGCGCGAAGGACAGGACCGGCCGGCGCTGGCCGTGCGCATGACTTTCTCCAAGGAAGGCCGCAAGGCGGGGCATACCTTCCATCGCGTGATGATGAAGAGCGCTGCCAAGCTCTCCTACCAGCAGGCGCAGGCCGCGATCGACGGCAATCCCGACGACAAGGCCGGGCCGCTGTTGGAGCCGATCCTGAAGCCGCTGTGGCATGCCTATGAGGTGATGAAACGTGGCCGTGAGCGCCGGCAGCCGCTGGAACTCGACATGCCCGAGCGCAAGATCCAGCTGAAGCCCGACGGCACCGTCGACCGCGTCGTCGTGCCGCCGCGTCTCGATGCGCACAAGCTGATCGAAGAGATGATGATCCAGGCCAACGTCGCGGCAGCCGAGACGCTGGAAAAGAAGAAGCAACCGCTGATCTACCGCGTGCACGACGGCCCGTCGCTCTCCAAGCAGGAAATCCTGCGCGAGTTCCTGGCGACGCTCGGCATTTCGCTCGCCAAGGGCGGCAACATGCGCGCCAACAACTTCAACGGCATTCTTGCCAAGGCCGAGGATACCCCGCACCAGACGATGGTCAACGAGATGGTGCTGCGCTCGCAGAGCCAGGCGATCTACAGCCCCGAGAATATCGGGCACTTCGGCCTGAACCTGATGAAGTATGCGCACTTCACCTCGCCGATCCGCCGCTATGCCGACTTGATCGTGCATCGCGCGCTCGTCGGCTCGCTCGGCTTCGGCGAAGGCGGGATCACGCCGGATGAGGAAGCGGCGTTCGACGATGTCGCGGCCGAGATCTCCACCTTCGAGCGCCGCGCCATGGCCGCCGAACGCGAGACCGTCGACCGCCTCATCGCACATCACCTTGCCGGCCGTATCGGCGAGGAATTCGATGGACGCGTGGGAGGTGTGACGAAATCGGGACTATTTGTCGCCCTGCCGGACTATGGAGCGGACGGCTTCATTCCTATATCTACACTGGGAATGGACTACTTCATCTATGATGAGGCGCATCAGGCATTGTCCGGTGAGAAAACCGGCCTCGGCTACCGCCTTGGAGACAGTATCAAGGTCAAGCTGGTGGAAGCCATTCCGCTGGCCGGTGCGCTTCGGTTCGAGATGGTAAGCGAGGGGCGCAAGATGCCCACCGCCGTGCGTTCATTCCACAAGGGCGGCCGCCGCGACGCAAGCCGCGCGCGCAAGCAGGCCGGGACAAGACCCCCGAGAGGGCGTCGATAGGCGTTTTGGGACGCCGGGAAGGAAGTGCAGTCATGACGACCACCTCAAACGGCCAGGCGATCCAATACGGCGATGTCGACGAAGCCAAGCGCCCGCTCGGTCAATCGATCAAGCGCGGCCTTCTCGGCCGTTGCCCGGCTTGTGGCAGCGGTAAGCTGTTCCGTGCCTATCTAAAGCCGGTGGACAATTGTGCCGCCTGTGGCGAAGCCATGCACCACCATCGCGCCGATGACCTGCCGCCCTACATCACCATCGTCATCGTCGGCCACGTGATCATCGCGGGCTACATGATGACCGATCTGATCTGGCCGATGCCGCTCTGGCTCACCTTCGCCATCTGGACGCCGCTGACGCTGCTTGCCACGCTGTTGATCATCCAGCCGATCAAAGGCGGGGTCATCGGGCTGCAATGGGCGCTGAAGATGCATGGTTTCGGCGGGCACAGCGACGAGCAGGATCAGTACGAGATCCCCGGCCGCCGGCATCAAGGCTGAAGACTTTCCTTGAACCTTCACCATCACGACATATTTGGCGTGTAGCAGCGCCGGATGTGCTGCGAACTCTGTTTCAGGCACGATGTCAACTTGCGCGATGGTAGGCTTATTTGACTGAATCTCGTCCACCGCAATCAGATCATTGCAGCCAACCTTGTTCATCTAGTAAAGCACACACGTCATCTGGGTCTGGCCCGTCATCTGAGGCTGGCATGACCATGGGGGCAGATGTGGCTTTCGAGTCGCGTTTGTGCGCAGCAGTTCTGTAGGGGTGGATATATGTCTCAGCCGCGAAACGGCACACCGGGCGATGTCGAAGAAATCCATTGGCCATCTCTGGTAGCCGCCGTTTCGTCGATCTCCGCCGTTGGCATCGCCATCGGGCTGGGATTGCCGTTGCTCAGCATCATCCTTGAGAAGCGCGGCATCCCTTCGACCCTGATCGGCCTCAATACGGCGATGGCCGGCGTCGCGGCGATGGTGGCCGCGCCGATCACGACAAAGCTCGCCCATGCCTATGGCGTGGCGCAGACGATGCTCTGGGCGGTGGTGGTCTCGGCAATCAGTGCCGTGAGCTTCTACTATGCGCAGGACTTCTGGATGTGGTTCCCGCTGCGCTTCGCCTTCCATGGCGCCACGACCACGCTGTTCATTCTATCCGAGTTCTGGATCAACGCCGCATCGCCGCCATCCAAACGCGGCTTCGTGCTCGGGATCTATGCGACCGTGCTGTCGCTCGGCTTCGCGGCGGGTCCCCTGCTCTTCTCGGTTCTCGGCAGCGACGGCATCCTGCCCTTTGCCGTCGGCGCCTGCGCCATCCTGATGGCGGCGATCCCGATATTTGTCGCGCGCCATGAAAGCCCGGTGCTCGAAGAGAAGCCGGAGCTGCATTTTATGCGCTATGTCTTCCTGGTGCCGAGCGCCACGGCGGCCGTCTTCATCTTCGGTGCGGTGGAAGCCGGCGGGCTGGCACTGTTTCCGATCTACGCGGTGCGCGCCGCCTTCACCGAGACTCAAGCCGCCCTGCTGCTGACGGTCATGGGGATCGGCAACATGATCTTCCAGATCCCGGTGGGGATGCTGTCTGACAAGATGAAGGACAAGCGCCCCCTCCTCGCCGGCATGGCCTTCATGGGCCTGATCGGCTCGCTGATGCTGCCCGTGCTCTCCCACAGCTGGCTGCTGATGGCGGGCGTTCTGCTCTTCTGGGGTGGCTGCGTGGCCGGGCTCTATACCGTCGGGTTGAGCCATCTCGGCTCGCGCCTCACCGGCTCGGACCTTGCCGCCGCCAATGCCGCCTTCGTCTTCTGTTATGCCGTCGGTACCGTTGCGGGTCCGCAAGTCATCGGCGCGGCCATCGATGTGGCCGGAAACAACGGCTTTGCCTGGGCGATTGCGGGCTTCTTCGGCGTTTATGCAGTGCTTTCGGCGGGCAGACTGCTTTTCATTCGAAAGCGGGGTTGACTTTTCAAGCTAGATTCGTAGTTTCGCGCCAGAATTAGCCGAGGCGCCTAGACGGATTCCAACGGCTTTCATTTCATTAAAGGCAGGACGACCATGGCCAAGGCTACAACAATCAAGATCAAGCTGCTGTCGACAGCCGACACAGGTTCTTTCTACGTCACGACGAAGAACAGCCGTACGATGACGGACAAGATGACGAAGACGAAGTACGACCCGATTGCTCGCAAGCACGTCGAGTTCAAGGAAACCAAGATCAAGTAATTTCTTGATCCTGTAGACCACTTAGAAGCGCGCGCCACCAGGCTGCGCGCTTTTTTGTTGCCTGCGATACGGCCGCAGCCAGTTCGACTAGAGAGCACAAATGAAAACGCCGCCCTGCCCGTTTCAACGGAGAGGACGGCGTTTTACGAAAGGGGGTCGGCCAACAGGCAACGCGGCACGAGGAACCGCAAGTGTTGCTTGCCGACCGACCGACCCCACGACCCAGGAGATGCGGCGGACCTGAGCATCATGGGGTATCAGCGCACCCCGCATAGGGAGTGCTTATTTCTATGTATTGATCATTCGCGCGAAAATGAAAGAAAATCAACAAATTCTTAATGATGAGATTTATTAGCTTGATTTTATGGTTAAAAGTCCCGATTTGGGACGCCGTTTCGCATAATTTTCGGCCAGCTCGCGCTAGAATAAGATCCGGCAGCAAGAATAGACGGCCAATATAAGCGAGTAGTCTTCGCGCTTGCAGACCGACGAAACAGCCTGAAAACCATCAAAATCCGCCGACCAGGCCAAGCAAAGTGATGGTTCCTCACATTTTCTTCTGATGTCGACAACGCCTGTGCTGGCCTAGATCGGCCGTCGCGGCCAGTGCCGAGGTTAAAACCCAGCACTACTACTTGCGGCTAATCCGCGCACAGGGCCGGACCGGCCCCGTTCAACTTTCTGTGGATGATCAATGCGCTGCGGGTTCTGGGCGCTAAACGGCCGATGCCAAAATCAGGCTGCGGCGACGACTCGGTTGCGACCGCCGTTCTTCGCTTCATAAAGCGCAACGTCGGCCTGCTTCAGCAGATGGCCCGGCGTGATGACCTGCGGCGTGCGCGAGGCGATGCCGAAGGATGCCGTCACCTGCAGCTCCTGGCCTGTGCCCTTCACTACGAAAGGTACGCTTTCGATGACGCCGCGCAGACGCTCGGCCACCGAGGCCGCGATCTCCGGCGAGGTGTCGGGCATGACGACGACGAACTCCTCGCCACCGTAACGGCAGGCGAGATCGGCGCCGCGAACCGTGGAGCGGACGCGATTGGCGAACTCGCGCAGGATATCGTCGCCGGCATCGTGGCCGTGGGTGTCGTTGATCTGCTTGAAGCGATCGATATCGGCGATCAGCACCGACAGCGGGCGACCGCGCGCCATCGAGCGGTTGAAGAGCGTGCTGATGTGATTGTCGAGATAGCGTCGATTGCTCAGGCCGGTCAGCGGATCGGTGACCGCGAGTTCGATCGTCTGCTGCACGTTGGCGCGCAGGCGGTCATTGTAGTTCTTGCGGCGGATCTGCGTGAGGCTACGGGCGACCAGTTCGTTCGGATCGACGGGGCGGACGATGTAGTCGTTGACGCCAAGATCGAGCGCGCGCACCACCATCTCGTCATCGCCCTGCTCGGTGATGATCAGGATCGGCAGGAAACGGGTGCGCTCCAGCGAGCGGAGCTGCGAGCAAAGCCTGAGCGGGTCGTAGTCGTCGATATTGGAATTGACGATCACGAGGTCGAACGGATTTTCCGATGCTTCGAAGATGGCGGCCTGGGCATCCGAAATGGCAAACACGTTACCGATCGGCTTCAGCGCCTTGATGATCCGCTCCTGCGAATTGGCGCGGCCATCCACCAGCATGATCTGGCCGCCCTCCTCGCCGCGCTGATCGGCGCGCAGCAATTCGTCGATGCCCATCGTGTGCGCCGTCTGGGCGCGGATGCGCAATTCGTCGCTCAGCGTCTTCAGCCGCAGCAGGCTCTTGACGCGTGCGATCAGCTGCAAATCGTTGACCGGCTTGGTCAGGAAGTCGTCGGCGCCGGCCTTCAGGCCACGCACGCGGTCGGCAGGCTGATCGAGCGCGGTCACCATGACGACGGGAATATGGGATGTCTTCGGGTTGGACTTCAGCCGCTCGCAGACTTCGAAGCCGTCCATGCCCGGCATCATGATATCGAGCAGGATGAGATCGACCTGGTTGCGTTCGCAGATCGCCAGAGCCTGATAGCCGTCGGACGCCGTCAGCACGTCGAAATATTCGGCGATCAGCCGCGCTTCGAGCAGCTTCACGTTTGCCGGGATATCATCAACGACGAGAATGCGCGCGGTCATAAGCTTCTTTCCGATCTATCAGGCGTCGCCCAGGTAGGTCTTGATCGTCTCGATGAACTTCGGAACGGAGATCGGCTTCGAGACATAAGCCTCGCAGCCGCCCTGGCGAATGCGTTCCTCATCACCCTTCATCGCGAAGGCGGTGACGGCGATGACGGGAATGACGTGGAGTTCGTCGTCCTCTTTCAGCCACTTGGTGACTTCGAGCCCGGAAACTTCAGGAAGCTGGATATCCATGAGGATCAGATCGGGGCGATGCTTGCGGGCAAGATCCAGCGCTTCCATACCGTTGCGGGTCTGGATGGTCCTGTAGCCGGACGCCTCTATGAGGTCGCGAAAGAGCTTCATGTTGAGCTCGTTATCCTCTACAATCATCACTTGTTTGGGCATCGAACGCGATCCTAAGTCCGTCATGAAAACCGTTTCGCCGTGCGGAAATGAACCCGCTAGCGCACCGGCCGCCATGAAACCGATTGCGGCACGCTATCGGTATTTGGTTGAAAAATAGGTAATTTACCGCAAGAAATGCAGAGCAACTTCAAGACTTCAAAGCAACGCGCCGCCGACCCGCAAGAGACGGCCATCGCAGTTCTCGCCTGGCTCGCAAACGAACCTGATCTGTTTGGCCGTTTCCTGGCGCTGACGGGGGTCGAGCCGGCACAGGTTCGCAACGCGGTGAACGATCCGGGGTTCCTCTCGGGCATGATGGACTTCCTGATGCAGCATGAGCCGACGGCGCTGGCGTTTTGCCAGGCGAGCGGTACGCCGCCGGAGGTGCTCAATGCCGCCTGGCAGCATTTCTCGCCTGCCGGCCTCGGCTCGGGCGAGTATTGATCATGAGCGTGGTCACCGATCCCTCTCAGGTACGCCTCGGTGATCGCCCGCTGATCGTCTGCGACATCGACGAAGTGGTGCTGGAATTTCTCTCGCCCCTCACCCGCTTCCTGCGCTCGCATGATTACGATCTCCTGCCGCGCTCCTTCCGGCTGCACGGCAATATCGTCTCGCGTCTTGACGGCGCAGAGATGGAGCGGGAGGCGTTCGACCGCTTCCACGAGATATTCTTTGCGACCCAGGACCTGTGGCAGGAGCCGGCGGAGCTTGCCGTCGAAACGCTGCATGCGCTGGCCGCCGATGCCGACATCGTCTTTCTCACAGCGATGCCGCCGCGCCACCACGAGGTGCGCCGCAAGCTTCTCGACCGGTTCGATCTGTGCTTCGACATGATCGCCTCGGAACAGCCGAAGGGGCCGATCGTGGCTGCGCTGCACGACCGCCGGGAGCTGCCCGTCGCCTTTATCGACGATATTCAACGCAACCTCCTTTCCGTTGCCGACCATGTGCCGGATTGCCTGCTGCTCAACATGATGGCGAATGCCGATTTCAAGCCATTCGCGCCGCCGCCCACCGGCACAATCGTACAGGCGTCCGATTGGACGCATGCGGCCGAGTTGATGCGGCGGCATTTCTCGACCACGACGACGCTGGGTAAAACCAGCGCATAAGCGCCGACATCCTCTTGAGACTCTGGAACTTAGAGCGTAATGTCGCGATGTTCAACCTTTGTTCCCGTCGATGACCGCCAATCCTGCCAAGACACCGGGCTTCTGTCGCGACTGCCTTGCCGAGCAGAAGGCGGAGGGACGACGTTGCGCTGCCTGCGGCAGCCCTCGCCTCGTGCGCCACGACGAGCTCTACGGCCTGACGCTCGCGCACATCGACTGCGATGCCTTCTATGCCTCGGTGGAGAAGCGCGACAATCCCGAGCTGGCCGACAAGCCCGTGATCATCGGTGGCGGCAAGCGAGGCGTGGTGTCGACGGCCTGCTATGTCGCGCGGATCTACGGCGTGCGCTCCGCCATGCCGATGTTCAAGGCGCTGGAGGCCTGCCCGCAGGCGGTGGTGATCCCTCCCAACATGGAGAAATACGTCAAGGTCGGCCGCGAGGTGCGGGCGATGATGCAGGAGCTGACGCCGCTCGTTCAGCCGCTGTCGATCGACGAGGCGTTTCTGGAGCTTGGCGGCACGGAGCGGCTGCACAACGACCCGCCGGCGCGCACGCTGGCGAAATTCGCCCGCCGCGTCGAGAAGGAGATCGGTATCACCGTTTCGATCGGGCTTTCCTACTGCAAGTTCCTGGCCAAGGTGGCCTCCGACCTGCAGAAACCGCGCGGATTCTCGGTGATCGGCCGCGAAGAGGCGGTTTCGTTTCTGGCGCCGCGTCCGGTGACGACGATCTGGGGCGTGGGAAAGGCCTTCGCCGCGACGCTGGAGGCCGACGGCATCCGCACCATCGGCCAGTTGCAGACCATGAACGAGACAGACCTGATGCGCCGCTATGGCACCATGGGGCAGCGGCTGTCGCGGCTGTCGCGCGGGATCGATGACCGCGATGTGCATCTCAACGATCCCGCCAAGAGCGTTTCGGCCGAGACGACCTTCTTCGACGACATTTCGCGATATGAGGAGCTCGTTCCAGTGTTGCGTAATCTCTCCGAGAAGGTCGCCTGGCGCCTGAAGAAGGGCGACATTGCTGGCCACACGGTCGTCCTGAAGATGAAGACGGCGGACTTCAAGTCGCGCACGCGCAACCGCAAGCTGGAGGACCCGACGCAGCTTGCCGACCGTATTTTCCGCACCGGCATCGAACTGCTGCAGAAGGAGACGGACGGAACCAAGTTCCGATTAATCGGCATCGGCGTGACCGACCTTTGCGACCCCACGCGCGCCGATCCGCCCGACCTGATCGACGTTCAATCCGGGCGACGGGCCGCGGCCGAAGCCGCCATGGACAAGCTGCGTGACAAGTTCGGCAAGGGCACGGTCGAGACCGGCTATACGTTCGGAAGCAAGCGCAATCAATAATATGTGAGCCCTACTCGGGATCGCTCATTTCAAATCTTCCTTAAGTTTCGAGCATTACGCTCCGGCACGTAGTATTGCGTATCGGTTGGGTTCAAATGTTCTCGCGTCTCGTCTTCGGGCTCAGCTTGCTGTCGGCCACCGCTCTCGTGCACCCCGCGTTCGCCACGGACGCGCGGGCGCTGCAGATCTTCGTTTCCAAGAGCAAGCAATCGCTGACCGTCTATGATGGCGCCGATGTCATCGTCACGTCGAAAATATCGAGCGGGAAATCCGGCCACACCACGCCGAGCGGCATCTTCTCGGTGATCGAGAAGCAGACCTACCACGAGTCAAACATCTATTCGGGCGCGCCGATGCCGTTCATGCAGCGGCTGACATGGTCGGGCATCGCGCTCCACCAGTCGAATTCCGTGCCGCGCTATCCCGCCTCGCACGGATGCGTGCGCATGCCCGACGCGTTCGCGAAGCAGCTCTACAAGATGACCGAGATGGGCGTGCCCGTTATCATCACCGACGCGCAGCTTGCGCCGGAGCCGGTCGATCACCCGACGCTGTTCAGCCCGCACGCGCCGCCACCGGCGCCGCTTTTGTCCGACGTCGAACTCCGGCCGGCGATCGGCTCGCTGCCGGTGCAGGTAGCGATGAACGAGGTGGCGATGCCGCGGCTGCAGGTGCAGCCGATCGTGGCGCCCGTCAACGACCAGCCGGTGAAGATCCTGATCACCCGCCGGGCGCAGCGCGAAACCATCATCGACCTGCAGACCTATCTCGCCGAGCTTGGATTTGCTGTCGGCAACGCCGACGGCTACCTCGGGCCGGCGACGGTGCAGGCGATCGGCGAGTTCAAGAAGCAGCATCCGATGAACCCCGATGCCGCCAAGTCACTCATCAGTGACGATCTGCTGCGCGCAGTCTACAGCGCCGCCGGCAAGGGCGAGCCGCCAAATGGCGTGATCATGGTGCGGCAGGGATTCCAGCAGGTGTTCGAGGCGCCGGTGACGATCGCCCAACCGGAACTGGCGCTCGGGACCCATTTCTTCAGCGCGCACGAGGTGAACTTCGAAGACGGCACCACCGAGTGGCTGGGCGTGACGCTGCCCAACACCTTGACCAGCCAGACAATGAAGCGGCTTGGGATCAGCACGATGGAAAGCTCGATCATCTCGGGCACGCCGATCCTTAACGCGCTCGGCCGGATCACCATTCCCGATGACACCAGGCAACGGATCGACTCCATGCTGACGTCGGGATCGACGCTGACGATCTCCGACACCGGCGTCGGCCCGGAGACCGGTCAGGGCACCGACTTCATCACGCTAACGCGCGGTTAGAGCCTTTCCTGGTTAGATTGAAGCATTCTGTTGGCTCAAACGGAGTTGGATGGTCGTCCGGCCGGCGCGCGTCGTAGCCAACGCATACGGCCAAGCCGGCCGGACGATCAGGCGGCCCGTTTCAGCCAACCCCGCAGGGGCCGGGCATCTTTCCGCCAAGGCAAAGGCGATCGGCTCGACCGTACCCGAGGTATGCCCTTCGCCAATCGCCTTTGCCCTGACGAAAACCTGCTCCGGCAGAATGCTTCAATCTAACCAGGAAAGGCTCTAAACCAGCTCGACGTCGATCACGCCGGGTGCCGAGCGCATGGCGGCGGCGATTTCGGGCGTGATCCTGTATTTCTGCGCCAGCTCCACCTCGATCTCGCGTTTGCCATCTTCCTTGATGACGATGAAGGAGACGAGGCCGTCGCCCCTGGCGTTGAGGTGGGCGGCAACGGCGCGTAGCGGGCCGGAATCGCGGACATAGACGCGCAGCGCCTTCTGCATCTGCAGCGACTTTTCCTCCAGCGACTGGATCGTCTGGATGCGCAGACCGATGCCCTCGGGCCGCTCTTCGCCGGTCGCGGTGATGACGAAGGATTTTCCCGATTCCAGCATGTCGCGATACTGGTTCAGCATCTCCGAGAAGAGCACCGCTTCGAACTGGCCTGATGAATCCGAAAAGACGATGATGCCCATCTTGTTGCCGGTGCGCGTCTTGCGCTCCTGCTTGGAAATGACGGTCCCGGCAAGACGCGCATTGCTGGCCCCCTGCTTTACGGCTGCCGCGAAATCGCCGAAGGTCTGGACGCGCATCTTTTCCAGGACGCTGCTGTAACTGTCGAGCGGATGGGCCGTCAGGTAGAAGCCGAGAACCTGGAACTCCTTGAGCAGGCGCTCAGAGGGCAGCCAAGGCGAGAAAGGCGGCATCGAGATCTTTTCCGGGCCCGATGACAACACGCCGCCAAAGATATCCGACTGGCCGCTCAGCTTGTTTTCCTGGGCGCGCTGGGCATAGCCCATGATGCGATCTATGCCGCCCGAAAGCTGGGCGCGATCGAGCTCGAAGCAATCGAAGGCGCCGGCGAAGATCAGGCTTTCCAGCACGCGCCGGTTCACCTGCTTCGGATCGATGCGCAGGCAGAAATCCTCGAGACTGGCGAACGGCGTGTCGCCTCGCACCTCGACGATATGATCGACGGCCGATTCGCCGACACCCTTCAGCGCCGCCAGCGCGTAGTAGATGCGGTTGTCGCCGGTCTGGAAGTGGCGGAACGAGGTCTGCACGGAGGGCGCGATCACCTCGATACCGAGGCGTTTGGCATCCTGGCGGAAGTCGTTGACCTTTTCAGTGTTCGACATGTCGAGCGTCATCGAGGCGGCGAGGAACTCGACCGGATAATGCGCCTTCATGTAGGCCGTCTGGTAGGAGACGATGGCGTAGGCTGCGGCGTGCGACTTGTTGAAGCCGTAGTTGGCAAACTTCGCCAGAAGCTCGAAAATGTTATCGGCCTGCGGCTTCGACACGCCATTCTTGACGGCGCCGACGACGAAGCGCTCGCGCTGCTGGTCCATCTCCGCCTTGATCTTCTTACCCATGGCGCGGCGCAGAAGATCGGCCTCGCCGAGCGAATAGCCCGAGAGCACCTGAGCGATCTGCATGACCTGCTCCTGGTAGACGATAACGCCCTGCGTTTCCTTCAGCAGATAATCGATGGTCGGATGGATCGATTCGAGCTCTTCCTCGCCATGCTTGCGGGCATTGTAGGTCGGGATGTTTTCCATCGGACCCGGACGATATAGCGCCACGAGCGCGATGATGTCCTCGATGCAGTCGGGCCGCATGCCGATCAGCGCCTTGCGCATGCCAGCACTTTCCACCTGGAACACGCCGACCGTTTCGCCGCGCGAGAGCATCTCGTAGGTCAGCTTGTCATTCAGCGGGATGGCGGCGAGATCAACCTTGATGCCGCGCTTGGCGACGAAGTCGACGGCGACCTTCAGCGTGGTCAGCGTCTTCAGGCCGAGGAAGTCGAACTTGACGAGACCGGCCTGCTCGACCCATTTCATGTTGAACTGGGTGACCGGCATGTCGGAGCGCGGATCTCGGTACATGGGCACGAGCTTCGACAGCGGGCGGTCGCCGATGACGATACCGGCGGCGTGGGTCGAGGCGTGACGGTAGAGGCCTTCGATCTTCTGCGCGATATCCAGCAGCCGGGCGACGACGGGCTCCTTGTCGGCCTCTTCCTGCAGCTTCGGCTCTTCCTCGATCGCCTTCGACAGCGGTGTCGGGTTGGCCGGATTGTTCGGCACCAGCTTGCAGATCTTGTCGACCTGGCCGTAGGGCATTTCAAGCACGCGACCGACGTCGCGGAGGGCGGCGCGCGCCTGCAGCGAACCGAAGGTTATGATCTGCGCCACCTGCTCGCGGCCATACTTCTTCTGCACATAGCGGATCACCTCTTCGCGGCGATCCTGGCAGAAGTCGATATCGAAGTCGGGCATCGAGACGCGTTCCGGATTGAGGAAGCGTTCGAAGAGCAGCGAGAAGCGCAGCGGATCGACATCGGTGATAGTCAGCGCATAAGCGACCAGCGAGCCCGCGCCGGATCCACGGCCTGGGCCGACGGGAATATCCTGCAGCTTGGCCCACTTGATGAAGTCGGCAACGATCAGGAAGTAACCCGGGAATTTCATGCGCTCGATAACGCTGAGCTCGAACTCCAGGCGATCGCGGTAATCCTTCTCCTCATAGCCCGCCGACATGCCGAGCGTTGCGAGGCGCATGTCGAGACCTTCGACCGCCTGACGGCGAAGCTCCAGCGATTCGGCACGCTCGGCCTCTTCCGGATCCGCGGTGGCGCCGGTGAAGCGCGGCAGGATCGGCTTGCGGGTCTTCAGGACGAAGGAGCAGCGGCGGGCGATCTCCACCGTATTTTCCAGCGCCTCGGGCAGATCGGCGAAGAGCTTCACCATCTCGGCGCGGCTCTTCAGATAGTGATCCGGCGTCAGGCGAAAACGCGTGTCGTCGGAGACGATGGCATTGTGCGCCACGGCCATCAGCGCGTCGTGTGCGTCATAATCGTCGCGCGTCGGGAAGAAGGCTTCGTTGGTCGCGACCAGCGGGATCTCGTGTTCATAGGCAAGGCCGATCACCCGTTGCTCATGGCGCTTGTCGTAGGTGCCCTGGCGCTGAAGCTCCATGTAGAGCCGGTCGCCGAACTTGTCCTTCAGCGACAGCAAGCGCGCGGTCCCCGGCGCGATGTGCCCCTCTTTCAGTGGCATATCGATCGGACCGGTCGATGCGCCGGTGAGCGCGATCAGCCCCTCGGTGCCGAGCTCGTCCAGCCACGACGCCTTGATGTGGACCGCCTGCCCGCCTCCCTCGCCGCCGAGATAGGCGCGGCTGACGAGATCCACCAGCCGTTCATAGCCGGCGTCGGTGGCCGACAGAAGCACGATCGACGGCAGTTTCGCCAGCTGCTGCTGGCCGCCGCGGCGCTCGGTCTCAAGCCCGTCTTCCATATCGATGGAGACCTGGCAGCCGATGATCGGCTGCAGGCCTTCGTCCATCGACTTCTGCGCAAATTCCAGTGCGACGAACAGATTGTTGGTATCGGTGATGGCGATCGCCGGCTGGCTATCGCCCGATGCCTTGTAGAGAATCTTCTTGAGCGGCAACGCCCCCTCAAGCAGCGAGAAGGCGGAGTGCACACGCAGGTGAACGAAGCCCGGCGTACCGCCGATGAAGTCGCTCGCGCCGTTTTCAGTGCCCGCCATGATATGCCTTTCCGCGCATCCGTATGAATCGGATGCATTGTCGGATTTGGGGACGTCGATGTCCAGAGAGGCGGGTACCATCGGACCGCATGACAGCCATGCGGTCCCCGTTATTCTTACATTGCCATGCAGATCAAAGAGAAGCTGGCAATGAACATTGCGATGGAGGTGAATGCTGCGATATCGCGGATCATGTCAGTCATTTGGCTCTCCTGTGCTCTTATGTTTTTATTTTGTTCCGCTCTTGTTCCGTTGTCAACAGGATTGTTTTCTGTTTGGTTAACGGCAAACGGGAGGCGAGCATGCGTCGATTCATCTTTGTGGCAGTCCTGCTTTCAGCCAACGCGGCCTTCGCCGCGGATCCTGATCCGGCGCGCATCGTCGATGTGGCGGTCGGCGACTGGAACGGCGATGGCAAACCGGATCTGGCATTGCTCGCCGAGGCTCCCGATGATGCCGCCGACGACCAGCTCGGCGTCTACATCTATCTGCGGGACGACCACGACCTGTTGCGGCTCGCGACCAGCGCACCCGGCAAGATCTGGGGAACCACGGTGGCTGAGGGGATTTATGGCCAGGAGCCGTCGATCAAGGCGGCCGGCAAGAGCTCGATCGCCATCCATTCGCAGAACAGCGCCATCGGCCGCGACCGCTGGGAGCAGACGCTGACGCTTGCCTACCGCAACAACCAGTTCGTCGTCGCCGGCTACACCTACAGCCATTACGACACGCTAAATCCGGATGGCGGCGGCTCGTGCGACTACAATGCGCTCACCGGCAAGCTGCAGCGCGACGGCAAGGATGCGAAGGCCGAGGCACGCACCATCACGATTGCCGACTGGAAGGACGAAACCGGACGGTCAATCTGCGGCGGCTAGATTGGTCCTGACCCGACAGTGAAATCTCAAAAATCCACGACCTTGCCGTCGGCAATGGTGACACGGCGGTCCATGCGGGCCGCGAGTTCGTGGTTGTGGGTGGCGATCAGGGCCGCGAGGCCGGACTGGCGTACCAATGCCTCCAGGGCTTCGAAGACGTAGCTGGCGGTCTCGGGGTCGAGATTGCCTGTTGGTTCGTCGGCGAGCAGAAGGCTCGGCGCGTTGGCGACGGCGCGGGCGATCGCCACGCGCTGCTGTTCACCGCCAGAGAGTTCCCCCGGACGATGGGCGCCGCGGTGGCCGATGCGCATATAGTCGAGCAGCTGCCCTGCCCGCACCTTGGCTTCTTTGCGCGGCAGACCAGCGATCATCTGCGGCATCATGATGTTTTCGAGCGCCGAGAATTCGGGAAGCAGGTGGTGGAACTGGTAGACGAAGCCGATCTCGCTGCGGCGGATCGCGGTGCGCTTGTCGTCGGAGAGGCCATTGCAGGCGTTGCCGCTGATGGTGACTTCGCCGCCGTCTGGATGTTCGAGCAGGCCCGCCAAATGCAGCAGGGTCGACTTGCCGGTGCCTGATGGAGCCACAAGCGCGACGATCTCGCCGCTATTGATGGTCAGGTCGGCCTTCTTCAGGATCGAAAGCTGGGTCTCTCCCTGGCCATAGTGACGCTCGACGCCGGAAAGCTTGAGAACGGTATTCCGCTTCATGTAATCAGCATTCCTTATTCGTAGCGCAGGGCCTGCACGGGATCGAGCTTGGAAGCACGCCATGCGGGGAAGATTGTCGCGAAGAAAGACAGCGTCAGCGCCATGACGACGACGGAGACCGTTTCGCCGACCTCCATCTTGGCCGGCAGCTGGCTGAGGAAGTAGAGCTGCGGGTCGAACAGCACCGTGCCCGATAGCCAGGAGAAGAACGCGCGGATCTTCTCGATATTGATGCAGACGATGACGCCGAGCAGTACGCCGGCGAAGGTGCCGACCAGGCCGATCGCCGCACCCGTCATGAAGAAGATGCGCATGATGGCGCCGGAGCTCGCGCCCATGGTTCTCAGGATCGCGATATCGCTGCCCTTGTCCTTCACCAGCATGATGAGGCCGGAGATGATATTCAGCGCGGCAACAAGAACGATCAGCGTCAGGATCATGAACATGACGTTGCGCTCGACCTGTAGGGCCGAGAAGAACGTCTGGTTGCGCTGGCGCCAGTCGGTGATCGCGATCTGGCGGCCAGCGGCGGCCTCCACCTTGGGGCGCAGCTCGTCGATATTGTCGGGATTGTCGACATAGAGCTCGATCGATTGTACCAGCCCTTCGGCGTTGAAATAGAGCTGCGCTTCCTCGAGCGGCATATAGATGATCGTCGCGTCGTATTCCGACATGCCGATCTCGAAGATGCCCGAGACCTTGTAGGATTTGACGCGAGGATTGATGCCCATTGGCGTCACATCACCTTCCGGTGATATCAGCGTAATATTGTCGCCCGCCTGCAGGCCGAGCTGGTCGGCCATGCGCGAGCCTATCAGAACGCCCTGGCCCGCCGCAAAGCCGACGAGGTCGCCGGACTTGATGTTGTCGGAGACGGTTTTAACCTTGCTCAGGTCTTCGGCACGAATGCCGCGAACCAGAGCACCGGTGCCGGCACCGCCGGCACCCGAGGCCAGCGTCTGGCCTTCCACGAGCGGCAGCGCCACCTTGATGCCGGGCACGGCGCCCAGGCGATCGGTCAGCGCCGGATAATCCGTGAACGGACCATCGACCGGCTGCACGATCATGTGGCCGTTGATGCCAAGGATGCGCGAAATCAGTTCGGTTCGGAAACCGTTCATCACGGCCATGACGATGATCAGCGTCGCGACGCCGAGCATAATGCCGATGAAGGAGAAGCCGGCGATCACCGAGATGAAGGCTTCCTTGCGGCGTGCGCGCAGATAGCGCCACGCCACAAGTCGCTCGAAAGCGGAAAATGGCCTGCTGGCCGCAGCCGAGCCGGATTTGGATCCCTGCTGGCTCACCGCTGCGTCTGCCATTTCGCCTCCCGCCTTCTTCTTAGCCCAAGAGCTTATTGATTGCCGCGTCGATGGTCATCGTTTCGCGGGCACCGGTCTTGCGGTCCTTGACTTCCACTTCGCCGTTCGCGACCGCGCGCGGGCCGGCGATGATCTGTACGGGCACGCCGATCAGGTCCGCGGTTGCGAACTTGGTGCCGGCGCGATCGTCGGTATCGTCATAGAGAACATCGACGCCGGCCTTGGAGAGCTCCGCGTAGATCTTCTCGCAGGCAGCGTCGCAAGCGGCGTCGCCGGCCTTCATGTTGATCACGACGACATCGAAAGGCGCGACCGAGGCCGGCCAGATGATTCCGTTCTCGTCATGCGATGCTTCGATGATGGCGGGAACAAGGCGTGTCGGGCCGATACCGTAAGAACCCATGTGGACGGCGTGTTCCTTGCCATCCGGTCCCTGCACCTTGGCGCCCATCGGCTCGGAATATTTCGTGCCGAAGTAGAAGATATGACCGACTTCAATTCCGCGCGCGGAAAGGCGATCGCTCTCGGGGATAGCGTCGAAGGCAGCTTCGTCGTGCATCTCGGAGGTGGCGGCGTAGACCGAGGTCCACTTCTTGAAGATCGCGTCCAGGCCGGCGACGTCGTCGAAGTTGGTGTCGACCGAGGGGATATCGAAATTCACGAAATCCTTGTGGCTGTAGACCTCCGATTCACCGGTGTCGGCAAGGATGATGAACTCGTGGCTGAGATCGCCGCCGATCGGGCCGGTGTCGGCGCGCATGGGAATGGCGCGCAGGCCGAGACGATCGAAGGTGCGCAGATAGGCCGCGAACATCTTCTTGTAGGAATGCTCGGCGCCTTCGCGGGTCATGTCGAAGGAATAGGCATCCTTCATCATGAATTCGCGCGAGCGCATGGTGCCGAAGCGCGGACGGATTTCGTCGCGGAACTTCAGCTGGATGTGATAGAGGTTCAGCGGCAAGTCCTTGTAAGACTTGACCGAAGACCGGAAAATATCGGTGACCATTTCTTCGTTGGTCGGGCCGTACAGCATCGGACGGTCCTGGCGGTCCTTGATGCGCAGCATCTCCTTGCCGTAGGCGTCATAGCGCCCGCTTTCCTGCCAGAGCTCGGCCGACTGCAGGGTCGGCATCGACAGCTCGATGGCGCCGGAGCGGTTCTGCTCCTCGCGGATGATGTTGTTGACCTTGTCGAGCACGCGCTTGCCCAGCGGCAGCCAGGAGTAGATCCCCTGCGACTGCTGCCGGATCATGCCGGCGCGCAGCATCAACCGGTGGGAGACGATTTCTGCCTCCTTGGGGTTTTCCTTGAGGATGGGCATGAAGTAGCGAGACAGACGCATGGCGAATTCCAGAGCTGTTGAGACGCCGCCAAATAGCGGAATCGAAGGCAATCACAATGTTGGCAGCGTTCATAACCGCTTCGCGGCAGGAAGGAAACCCGCGAGGGATTTCCACAGGCTTCTCTTAGAGCAAGTTGGAGCCCGCAAACCGAAGAAACCAAGAAAGCGGCGAAATTATAATGACTTGCGCGAAACTCTTATCAACAGAAAAAATTTACTCGAGTGTAGCAAAAATGCAAAAAAATCTGATGACAAAGCACAATCTTTGAGCTAGCTTTAGCCCACAAAACAGGCAGGGAGTTCAAATCCCTACCATTTTCGCGGTCAAGTCTTGGGAGGATCAGATCTTAGGCGCGCTTGTCGCAGCCCCGGTAACGGTTAAGGATCACGCGATACTTAAAACAAGGCTTTTAGCCTTGTTTTTTTTTGGCTTTTCGACACTGCGTCCCTCGCTCGAAACGCCCATCTTCCGCAACGTAATCTGCCCATTCCGTTACGGCACCTCCATGCCGCAACTTGATGACACGCGTATGACGCACCTTCTCTCGCATCTGCTCAATTGCTGAGCAAACGCCCTTAGACGTTAGAGAATGACGGGCCGATCTGCGGAAGGGCATCGAAGCCCCAGCCGAAATAGGTCGAAGAGACATACCAGAGGGTGTAGATGACGGCGGAGACCAGCGTCGTCAGCGAGAAGGTGAAGAGCGGCCGAAAACGCGTTGGCGCGCTGTGCACGGTGCCGAGCACGATATCGTCGTCCTCCGCCTGCGTCCGCAAGCCGATCGGCAAGACGGCAAAGAGCGTCATCCACCATACGATGAAGTAGACGGCAAAGCCCTGTAGAAATGTCTGCAGCATAAGATCTCCCACCCAAGCGGCCGCATCGGGCCACCGCCCTTATAAGACGGAACAGCGACGATACAAAGCGGTGTTGAGAGGCTTGTGCGTTCTCTGCGGCGTTTGGGTCACTCTGCCGCAGCGATCAGACCTGCTCGAGCTCGATCAAGGTGCCGAAAAAATCCTTGGGGTGCAGGAAGAGCACTGGCTTGCCGTGGGCGCCGATCTTTGGCTCGCCATTGCCAAGCACCCTCGCCCCGGCGGCCAGCATCTGGTCGCGGGCTGCGATGATATCAGCCACCTCATAGCAGATGTGATGCATGCCACCGGACGGGTTCTTCTCCAGGAAGGCCGTTATCGGGGATTGCGGGCCGAGCGGTTCAAGCAGTTCGACCTTGGTATTCGGCAGTTCGACGAAGACGACGGTGACGCCGTGCTCAGGCAATGCCTCGGCCGCCAATACCGTGGCGCCCAGCGTATCCCGATAGGCGGCCGTGGCGGCTGCGAGATCGGGAACGGCTATGGCGACGTGGTTGACGCGGCCGAGCATCGGATCAGACCTTGGTGACGAACACGGTGACCAGCGGCTTCTTGCCCCAGATCTGGTTGGCGGTCGAGCGAACCGCGCGACGCATCGATTCCTGCAGCAGATCGAGATCCTTGCGGCGTGCGCGCGGAATGCTTTCGAAGGCGCTCAGCGCGGCGTCATAGAGCGTGTCTTCGAACTCGTCGCCTTCATCGTCATAGACAGGCAGGCCGATCGCCACCATGTCGGGTTCGCCGATGATATCGAAGCGAGCGTCAATCACGACGTTCAGCGCGACATGGCCGACATAGGAGAGCTTCTTGCGGTCGCCGATGCCCATTTCGTCGAAATCGCCGATCAGCGTGCCGTCCTTGAAGATGCGGCCATGCGGGGCTTCGTCGATCACTTCCACCGTACCGGGCGCCAGGCGCAGGACATCGCCGTTGCGCACGCGCGGAACGGTGGAGATGCCGGATTGCTCCGCGAGCTCCTTGTGGGCGGTCAGATGCGTGGCTTCGCCGTGAACCGGAACGACGATGGTCGGCCGCGTCAGTTCGTACATCTTCTGCAGCTCGTTGCGGCGCGGGTGGCCGGAGACGTGAACGAGCGCTTCGCTATCGGTGATGATGTGAACGCCCTGCTCGACGAGGCCGTTCTTGATGTCCTGGATGGCCTTCTCGTTGCCGGGGATGGCACGCGAGGAAAAGACGACCGTGTCGCCCGCTGCCAGCGCCACGTTGCGCATCTCGTCACGCGAGAGCTTGGCAAGCGCTGCGCGCGGCTCGCCCTGGCTGCCAGTCAGGATGACGACGACGTTTTCGCGCGGAATATAGCCGTATTCCTCTTCGGCGATGAACGGCTTGATGCCATCGAGCAGGCCGAGATCGCGGGAGACGTTGACGACGCGCTTCAGCGAGCTGCCAAGCAGCAGGACTTCGCGCCCGGCGGCTTCGGCGGCTTCAGCCACGGTGCGGATACGGCCAACGTTCGAGGAGAAGGTGGTGATCGCGACGCGACCTTCGGCATTCTCGATAATCTTGCGCAGGCTTTCCGAAACGTCCTTTTCGGACGGCGAGACGCCGTCGCGGAGCGCATTGGTCGAATCGCACATCAGGGCGAGCACGCCTTCATCGCCAAGCTGGCGGAAGCGTGCTTCATCGGTCAACGGACCGAGCGACGGTTCGTGGTCGATCTTCCAGTCGCCGGTGTGGATGACGTTGCCCAAGGGCGTGCGGATCATCAGCGACATCGGCTCGGGGATCGAGTGGTTTACGGCCACGCCCTCGACGCTGAAGGGGCCGACATTGACCACAGTGCCGGCCGTGAACGGCGTGATCGGGATTTCGACCATCGTCGATTTTTCGTAGTTGCGCTTGGCTTCTAGGAGCCCGGCCGTGAAGCCTGACGCGTAGACAGGCACATTGAGGCCCGGCCACAGATCGGCCAGCGCGCCATAGTGATCCTCATGCGCGTGGGTGATGAAGATCGCCTTCAGGTTCTTGCGTTCCTTGGCGAGGAAGCGGATATCGGGCAGAACCAGATCGACACCCGGCAAATCTGGACCCGGGAAGGTCACGCCGCAGTCGACCATGATCCACTGGCGATGCGCGGACGGGCCATAGCCGTAAAGGGCGAGATTCATACCGATCTCGCCAACGCCGCCCAAAGGCAGAAATACCAGTTCGTCCTGCTTCGCCATACTGCTTGTTTTTCCAATCATCCAAAGAAGACGTCGCCGGCGGCGATCGTCATCATCCTGCCTGCCCCCGTATCGAGCAGCAACAGGCCATTATCATCAATTCCGCTGAAGTGGCCGGAAATCGAACGGTCCGGCAGATTCACGGTTATCTTTTCGCCAATACCGCAAGCGACATCGCGCCAGCGGGCGGTGATATCGCGAATACCGCGGCCGCGGTCCCACGCTGATAGCACATCGGCCATGGATGCGAACAGGTGCGCGAAGAGTTCCTGTGGAGAGGCGGAACTTCCCTGCTCTCGCAGGCAGGTCACGGGATAGAGCGGATTGTCGGGCATGAATGCGACGTTGATGCCGATGCCGATGACAAGGGCATAGCGCCCATCGGCCAAGGCCTCGCCTTCCATCAGGATGCCGCATGTCTTCTTGCGGCCGATCAGGATGTCGTTGGGCCATTTGACCTCGAGCGGCTCGGCGCTCGGCGGCAGCACCATCCGCACCGCCTCGTGCACGGCAACCGCAATCGCCAGCGGCAGGGACGAGATGCGCTCCATCGGCGCGGGATCGATCAAGAGAAGAGAGGCGTAGAGGTTGCCGGGTTCGGAGACCCAGGGACGACCACGGCGGCCGCGGCCGCCGGTCTGTCTTTCCGCGGTCACCCAGAGGCGACCTGCGTCCCCTGCCCGGGCCCGGGCAAGGCATTCGCTATTGGTGGACAATGTCTCCGACAGAGCCTCGTGCCTGAAGTCATCGAGCGACTTCAGGCGCCGTGGGTCGAAGCTCATCAGAACAGCGTCGCAGCTGCGAGTTCAGCCGCACCGCCGATCGGACCGCCGATGAGGACATAGGCGAGAACGAACAGGCCGGAGACGCCGAAGACGAGGCGCAGCGAGCCGGAGACGCGGGCGAATTCGCCGGTGGCTTCATCGAACCACATCAGCTTGATGACGCGCAGATAGTAGTAGGCGCCGACAACCGATGCGAGGACGCCGATGATGGCAAGCGCATAGAGCTTGGCTTCAATGGCGGCGACGAAGACGAAGTACTTCCCGAAGAAGCCTGCCAGCGGCGGAATACCGGCCAGCGAGAACATCAGGATGGTGAGTACCGTCGCCATCATCGGATTGGTGGTCGAAAGGCCCGCGAGATCGGCCACGTTTTCGACGACGGTGCCATCCTTGCGGCGCATCGACATGATGATCGCGAAGGAGCCCAACGTCATGACCATGTAGATAAGCATGTAGAGCATGACGCCCGAGACGCCCGTCTGCGAGCCGGCGGCAAGACCGACCAGCGCGTAGCCCATGTGACCGATCGACGAATAGGCCATCAGCCGCTTGATGTTCTTCTGGCCGATCGCGGCGAACGAGCCGAGCAGCATCGAGGCGATCGAGATGAAGACCACGACCTGCTGCCAGTCGGCGATGACCGGCTGGAAGGCGGTGATGACGATACGCGTCATCATGGCCATGGCGGCAATCTTCGGCGCGCTTGCCAGGAAGGCAGTGACCGGGGTCGGCGCACCCTCGTAAACGTCCGGCGTCCACATGTGGAACGGAACGGCCGAGATCTTGAAGGCAATACCGGCGAGGATGAAGACCAGACCGAAGATCAGGCCGAGCGAGCGCGCACCATCCACCGTCAGCGCCTGGGCGATATCGGCGAAGTGGGTGTGGCCGGTGAAGCCATAGACCAGCGACATGCCGTAGAGCAGCATGCCTGAGGAGAGAGCGCCGAGCACGAAGTACTTGAGGCCGGCTTCGGTCGACTTGACGCTGTCGCGGTTGATCGCGGCAATGACGTAGATCGCGAGCGACTGCAGCTCGAGGCCGAGGTAGAGCGAGATCAGGTCGTTGGCCGAGATCATCAGCAGGATGCCGAGGGTGCAGAGCACGATCAGAACCGGGAATTCGAACTTGTCGAGCTGATTTTCCTTGGCAAGGCCGAGCGACATGAACAGCGCCACGATGGAGCCGACCAGCGCCGTCACCTTCATGAAGCGGCCGAAGCCATCAGCCAGGAAGACGCCGCCATAGGCCAGGCCTTCGCTCGGAGCGAAGACCAGCCAGAGGGCTGCGACCGCCAACAGGATGATCGCGAGAACGCTGACCATGCGGCCGGAGCGCTCTCCCGAGAATACGCCGATCATCAGCAGGACCAGAGAGCCGATCGCAAGGATCAGTTCCGGTATCGAAAGATGCAGGCTTGCGAGTAGTGTTTCAGAGGTCATATCACAAAAGTCCCGTCATCATTTCATCGACAGCGCGACGTCATGCGCTGCCTGGACTGCGGCCGAATAGCTGTTGATCAGATGGTCGACGGAGGCAGCGGTCACATCGAAGACCGGAGCCGGATAGACGCCGAAGAAGATCGTCAGAGCAATCAGCGGGTAGAGGATCAACTGCTCGCGCGGCGACAGGTCGAGGAGAGCCTTGAGCTTCTCCTTGTCCAGCGTGCCGAAGATCACCCGGCGATAGAGCCAGAGCGCGTAAGCGGCCGAGAGGATGACGCCGGTGGCGGCAAAGAGAGCAACCCAGCTGTTGACCCGGAAGACACCGATCAGCGTCAGGAATTCGCCGATGAAGCCCGAGGTGCCGGGAAGACCGACGTTCGCCATGGTGAAGACCATCATCGCAACAGCATATTTCGGCATGTTGTTGACGAGGCCGCCATAGGCCGCGATCTCGCGGGTGTGAGTACGGTCATAGACCACGCCGACGCAGAGGAAGAGCGCGCCCGAGACGATACCATGCGACAGCATCTGGAAGATCGAGCCCTGCAGACCCTGGGCGTTGGCCGCGAAGATACCCATCGTCACGTAGCCCATGTGGGCAACCGAGGAGTAGGCGATCAGCTTCTTGATGTCTTCCTGCATCAGCGCCACCAGCGAGGTGTAGATGATGGCGATGACGGACATGGCAAAGACCATGGGCGCGAAGAAATCGGAAGCAACAGGGAACATGCCGAGCGAGAAGCGGATGAGGCCGTAGCCGCCGAGCTTCAGGAGAACGCCTGCCAGGATGACGGAACCTGCCGTCGGCGCCTGAACGTGGGCGTCGGGAAGCCAGGTGTGGACCGGCCACATCGGCATCTTCACCGCGAAGGACGCGAAGAAGGCCAGCCATAGCCAGGTCTGCATGTGCGGCGGGAACTTGTAATCGAGCAGCGCCGAGATATCGGTCGTGCCGGCCTGCCAGTACATGGCCATGATGGCGAGCAGCATCAGCACGGAGCCGAGCAGCGTGTAGAGGAAGAACTTGTAGCTGGCGTAGACGCGATCCTTGCCACCCCAGACGCCGATGATAAGGAACATCGGGATCAGGCCGGCTTCGAAGAACACGTAGAAGAGAACGATATCGAGCGACACGAAGACGCCGACCATCATCACTTCCAGCATCAGGAAGGCGATCATGTATTCCTTCAGGCGCTTCTCCACCGAGAACCAGCTGGCGAGCACGCAGAAGGGCATGAGGAAGGTCGAGAGGATGACGAACAGCATCGAAATGCCATCGACGCCGAGATGATAGCTGATGCCCGTGCCGAGCCAGCCGTGCTTCTCGATCATCTGGAAGCCCGGGTTCGCATTGTCGAAACCGATCCAGATGAAGAGCGACAGGATGAAGGTCACGACGGTCGTCAACAGGGCAATGTTGAGGACGTTGCGGCGGCCGTTCGGGCCGTTCTCATTCATCAAAAGCAGGAGCACCACGCCGACGAACGGCAGGAAGGTGACCGTGGAAAGAATAGGCCAATCGGTCATCAGAGGGCACTCCCGAGCATCATCCAGGTAACGAGCGCTGCAACGCCGATCAGCATGGCGAACGCGTAGTGATAGAGGTAACCGCTCTGCAGGCGCACGACGCGGTTGGTGACATCGACGACGCGGGCGGCGATGCCGTTCGGGCCGTAGGTGTCGATGACGCCGACGTCACCCTTCTTCCACAGGAACCGGCCAAGGGCCTTTGCCGAACGGACGAAGAGGAAGTCGTAGAGCTCGTCGAAGTACCACTTGTTCAAGAGGAACTGGTAGAGCACCCGATGCTGACGTGCGAGCACGGCCGGCGTCGACGGCGACTTGATATACATGTACCAGGCGGTCACGAAACCGATCACCATGGCGATGAAGGGGCTGAGAGCAACCAACGCCGGAACGTGGTGGAACTCGTGGACCAGCTCGTTGTGCTCCGAGGTGAAGAGCGCGCCCTTCCAGAACTCGGCATATTCCTCGCCGTAGAAGTGTCCTTCGAAGAACCAGCCCGCGAAGACAGCGCCGATCGCCAGCAGATAGAGCGGGATCAGCATGACCTGCGGCGATTCGTGCACGTGGTGCATGACCTCGTGCGAAGCGCGCGGCTTGTTGAAGAAGGTGAGGAACATCAGGCGCCAGGAATAGAAGCTCGTGAACAGAGCCGCGATAACCAGCATGGCGAAGGCGAAGCCAGCGACCGGCGAATGCGATGCATAGGTCGCCTCGATGATCACGTCCTTCGAGAAGAAGCCGGCGAAGCCGAACGGCGTGAACGGAATGCCGACGCCGGTGATGGCGAGCGTGCCGATCAGCATCATCAGGAACGTGACCTTGATGTGCGGACGCAGGCCACCCATGTTTCTCATGTCTTGCTCACCATCGACGGCGTGGATGACCGAGCCGGCGCAAAGGAAGAGCAGTGCCTTGAAGAAAGCGTGCGTGAACAGGTGGAAGATGGCCGCGCCATAGGCGCCGACACCGAGAGCGACGAACATGTAGCCGAGCTGCGAGCAGGTCGAGTAGGCGATGACGCGCTTGATGTCGTTCTGCACGAGGCCGACGGTCGCCGCGAAGAAGGCGGTGATCGCACCGATGATGGTGACGACGGTCAGCGCATCCGGAGACAGTTCGAACAGCGGCGACATGCGGGCGACGAGGAAGACGCCGGCGGTGACCATGGTCGCGGCATGGATGAGCGCCGACACAGGCGTCGGGCCTTCCATGGCGTCGGGAAGCCAGGTGTGCAGCAGGAACTGCGCCGACTTACCCATCGCGCCCATGAACAAGAGCAGGCAGGCGCCGGTCAGCGCGTGTGCCTTGTCGAGGTGCATGCCGAAGAGGTTCAGAACCACTTCGCCGCCCTCGCCGCCTTCATGCGCGAAGCTCGCGGCATTGGCGAAGATGGTGTCGAAGTTGATGGCGCCGAAGAGAACGAAAACGCTCGAGATGCCGAGGATGAAGCCGAAGTCGCCAACGCGGTTGACGATGAAGGCCTTCATGGCGGCGGCGTTCGCCGACGGCTTCTTGAACCAGAAGCCGATCAGCAGGTAGGACGCCAGACCCACGCCTTCCCAGCCGAAGAACATCTGGGCAAGGTTGTCGGAGGTGATCAGCATCAACATCGCAAAGGTGAAGAGCGACAGATAGGCGAAGAAGCGCGGGCGATGCGGGTCATGATGCATGTACCCGATCGAATAGAGATGGACGAGCGTTGAGACCGAGTTGACGACGATCAGCATGACCGAGGTCAGCGTGTCGATGCGCAGCGACCAGGAGACGTCGATGCCACCGGACTGGATCCAGCGCAGGACTTCAACCTTGATCGGGCCGCCTTCGACATGGCCCATGCCGACGGTGATGAAGACGTACCACGACAGGACCGCCGCGATGATCATCAGACCCGTGGTGACGAATTCCGACGCCTTGGCGCCGATCGCGCGGCCGAAAAGGCCGGCTATGATCGCGCCGATCAGGGGAAGAAAGACGATAGCCTTATATAAAAACATAGCCTTATCAGCCCTTCATCATATTGACGTCTTCCACGGCGATGGAGCCGCGGTTGCGGTAGAAGACGACGAGAATTGCGAGACCGATGGCCGCTTCAGCAGCAGCGACGGTCAGAATGAACAATGCAAAGACCTGGCCGACGATGTCGTTCAGGAACGACGAGAAGGCGACCATGTTGATGTTGACGGCGAGCAGAATGAGCTCGATCGACATCAGGATGACGATGATGTTCTTCCGGTTGAGGAAGATGCCGAAGACGCCGAGCGTGAAGAGGATGGCGCTGACCGTCAGGTAATGGGAAAGTCCGATGACCATTGTGTTGTTTCCTTAAGCTCGCGCCTGCCTCAAAGCCCCTGCCCCGGCTTCACCGAGATCACCTCGACGGCGGTCTTCGGGTTGCGGGCAACCTGGTTTGCGATGTTCTGACGCTTGACCGTCGTGCGATGCTTGAGCGTGAGCACGATTGCCCCGATCATCGCGACCAGCAGGACGAGAGCGGCGATTTCGAAGAAGTAGACGTAATTCGTATAGAGCACGTCGCCGAGGGCGGCGGTGTTGGTGCGCTCGGTGATCGCGGGGATCGGCATGGCGACCGTCTTGGCGATCTCCGGCGAGATCACGCTGCCGCCGACCACGACAATCAGCTCGGCCGCGAGGATCACCCCGATCAGCGCGCCGATCGGCGCATATTCGAGAACGCCCGCGCGCAGCTCCGTGAAGTCGATGTCGAGCATCATGACCACGAAGAGGAAGAGAACCGCCACGGCGCCGACATAAACGACGAGCAGGATCATCGCGAGGAATTCAGCCCCGAGCAGCAGGAAGAGACCGGCCGCGTTGAAGAAAACCAGGATCAGGAACAGAACCGAGTGAACCGGGTTCTTCGACCAGATGACCATGAACGCCGACGCTATCGCGATAAAGGCGAAAATATAGAAAAATAGAGCCTGCAGACCCATGTTCGTGCCTTCTTCATCTTCCCACGGGCTGCCGGGTACTCCCCCCGCCCGATGAAGCTTCGCATTGGTTGCCGCGAAGCTCTGGTGCATGTTGACTGGGCGACGCTTCAAGCACCGCCCGGCATTTCAATTTCAATCAACGGTACGGAGCGTCGAGAGCGAGGTTGCGAGCGATTTCACGCTCCCAACGGTCGCCGTTCTCGAGGAGCTTCTGCTTGTCGAAGTAGAGCTCTTCGCGCGTTTCCGTCGCAAATTCGAAATTCGGGCCCTCGACGATCGCATCGACCGGGCAAGCCTCCTGGCAGAAGCCGCAATAGATGCACTTCACCATGTCGATATCGTAACGGACCGTACGGCGGGTGCCATCGTTGCGGCGCGGGCCGGCTTCGATGGTGATCGCCTGAGCAGGACAGATAGCCTCACACAGCTTGCAGGCGATGCAACGCTCTTCGCCGTTGGGATAACGACGGAGCGCATGTTCGCCACGGAAGCGCGGGCTGACCGGTCCCTTTTCGAACGGATAGTTCACCGTTGCCTTCTGCTTGAAAATGTAACGGAACGTCAGCCAGAAAGCGCTGATGAATTCCCTGAGGAACAACGAACTGACGGCGTTTGACAAGCCTGCCATTATCTAACTCCATTCGCCTGGCTGGTTACGATGTAACCAGCGGCCGCAAGAACTACCGTGAAAACGACTGGCATCCAAAACCGGTATATAAACCGAGTGTGCTTTTCGAGCACCTCCAAGTTCCATCCGGTTATCGGCATTTGCCAATCATCACCCAATTTTTCGCGCTGTTGCCGAAGTGCCTTCGGCAAAGCAAAGATATTTGCGCCAAACGCCAGAGCCATCCCAATGAGGCCGCCTCCGACAGTTGCCGCGATCTGAAGCATTAGGCCCCCGCCGTCAGCTTCAGGACAAATGCAACAATGATGACCATGGCGAGCGACAGCGGAAGGAAGACCTTCCAGCCGAGGCGCATCAGCTGGTCGTACCGGTAGCGCGGCACGAATGCCTTGACCATCGCGAACATGAAGAACACCAGGCACGACTTCAGCATGAACCAGATGATGCCGGGAACCCAATTGAGGAACCAGACGTCGACCGGCGGCAGCCAGCCTCCGAGGAACAGGATCGTCGTCAGCGAGCACATCAGGACGATGGCCGCGTATTCGCCGAGCATGAACATCATGTAGAGGGCCGAACCATACTCGACCATGAAGCCGGCGACGAGTTCGGATTCAGCTTCCGGAAGGTCGAAGGGCGGACGGTTGGTTTCAGCCAGTGCCGAGATGAAGAAGATGATGAACATCGGGAACAGGGCCAGCCAATGCCAGTCCAGGAAGGACGACGGCATGCCGAGACGCGTACCGATGCCGCTCTGCTGCGCGTGAACGATGTCCGTCAGATTCAGCGAACCCACGCACAGCAGGACGGTGACGATGACGAAGCCGATCGAGACTTCGTAGGACACCATCTGCGCCGCCGAACGCAGCGCGCCGAGGAACGGATACTTCGAGTTCGAAGCCCAGCCGCCCATGATGACGCCGTACACTTCAAGCGACGAGATCGCGAAGATGTAGAGGATGCCGACGTTGATGTTGGCGATGACCCAGCCATCCGCGAACGGAACCACGGCCCAGGTCGACAGCGCCAGAAGCACGGTGACCAGCGGAGCCAGAAGGAAGACCGCCTTGTCGGCGCCAGCCGGAATGATCGGCTCCTTGAAGACGAACTTCAAAAGGTCGGCGAAGGACTGGAAAAGGCCGAAAGGACCCACCACATTCGGTCCCCGGCGCAGCTGTACGGCCGCCCAGATCTTGCGGTCGGCCAACAGGATGTAGGCGATGAAGACGAGCAAGCAGACGAGGACGAGAAGCGACTGACCGACCATGAGGAGGCCTGGCCAGACATATGTTGAAAGAAACGATTCCATAGTCCCCTGCCCTTACTCTGCCGCGACTTTGAAGTTGTTGCGGGCCAATGCCGAGCATTCAGCCATGACAGCCGACGCACGCGCGATTGGGTTCGTCAAATAGAAGTCTTTCACCGGCGATGCGAAGCCGGCCTTGTTCATCTTGCCGGCTTTCTTGGCGACGGCAGCAATCTTGGCGCTGTCGCTTTCGGCAATCTCGTCGGCCGCCGCGAAGTGCGGGAACACCTGGTAAAGCTTGGCGCGCAGCTGGCTCAACGAGTCGAACGGCAGCTTCTTGCCGAGAACGTCGGAGAGCGCGCGGATGATCGCCCAGTCCTCACGGGCATCGCCCGGTGCGAAGCCTGCGCGGTTGCCGATCTGAACGCGGCCCTCGGTGTTGACCCAGGTGCCCGACTTTTCAGTGTAAGCGGCGGCCGGCAGGATGACGTCGGCGTTCTGTGCGCCCTGATCGCCATGCGAACCGATGTAGACGGTGAACTTGGCCTTCTTCGCTTCGAAGTTCATTTCGTCGGCGCCGAGCAGGAAGAGAACGTCCATCGAGCTCAGCATGTCAGCGGCATTGACGCCCTTGGCGCCCGGCACGAAGCCGAGATCGAGACCGCCGACGCGGGCAGCAGCCGTGTGCAGGACGGCGAAACCGTTCCAGCCATCGACCACAGCACCGACAGTGCCGGCGAGCTTGGCAGCGCTGGCGAGAACGCCTGCGCCATCAGCGCGCGAGAGAGCGCCCTGGCCGATGATGATCAGCGGCTTCTTGGCGTCGGTCAGAACCTTGGCGAAGCTGTGCGTGCCGTCGACCAGATCCTTCAGCGTGTCCGGGCCGGAGCCGAGATATTCGTAGTCGTAACGCAGTTCGCCGGCTTCGCCGATCACGCCGATCGGGAAGTTGCCACGGCGCCAGCGCTTGCGGATGCGGGCGTTGAGAACTGCGGCTTCGAAGCGCGGGTTGGCGCCGATGATGAGCAGCGCGTCGGCCTGTTCGATGCCTTCGATCGTCGGGTTGAAGAGGTAGCTTGCGCGGCCGAACGACGGATCAAGTGCCGTCCCATCCTGGCGGCAGTCAAGGTTCTCGGAACCGAGCGACTTTACCAGCTCAGACAGAGCGTACATTTCTTCGACGGAAGCGAGGTCGCCGGCGATGGCGCCGATCTTGTCGCCGGAAGTCGAGGCGACAGCCGACTTGATCGCTGCGAACGCATCCGGCCAGCTTGCGACCTGCAGGCGGCCGTCCTTGCGAACGTAAGGCTTGTCGAGGCGCTGCGTCTTCAGGCCGTCCCAGATGAAGCGGCTCTTGTCGGAGATCCACTCTTCGTTGATCTGGTCGTTGACGCGCGGCATGACGCGCATGACTTCGCGGCCACGGGTATCGACGCGGATTGCCGAGCCGAGCGCGTCCATGACGTCGATCGTTTCGGTCTTGTTCAGTTCCCACGGACGGGCCGTGAAGGCGAAGGGCTTAGAGGTCAGCGCGCCGACCGGGCAGAGGTCAACGACGTTGCCCTGCAGCTCGGAGGTCATCGCCTGCTCAAGATAGGTGGTGATCTCGGCGTCTTCGCCACGACCGATCAGACCGAGCTCGGCAATGCCGGCGACCTCGGTGGTGAAGCGAACGCAGCGCGTGCAGTGAATGCAGCGGTTCATGACCGTCTTGACGAGCGGTCCGATGTACTTGTCCTCGACGGCGCGCTTGTCTTCCTGATAGCGCGAGCCGGCGATACCGAAGGCCATGGCCTGGTCCTGCAGGTCGCATTCGCCACCCTGGTCGCAGATCGGGCAATCCAGCGGATGGTTGATCAGCAGGAATTCCATCACGCCTTCACGGGCCTTCTTGACCATCGGCGTGTTGGTGAAGACCTCAGGCAGTTCGCCATTCGGACCGCCGCGGATATCGCGCACGCCCATGGCGCAAGATGCCTGCGGCTTCGGCGGGCCACCCTTGACCTCGACGAGGCACATGCGGCAGTTGCCGGCAACCGAAAGGCGTTCGTGGAAGCAGAAGCGCGGAACTTCAGCACCAGCTTCCTCACACGCCTGAATGAGGGTGTAATGATCCGGGACCTCGATCTCGTTACCGTCAATCTTCAGTTTTGCCATCGTCACTCAGTCCTGTTTCCCGTTCACCGGAAGCCGGTAAACAAACCTATTCTGCAACGCTTCCACTGCCAGGCCGGATTTTTATCCCGCTGACACTGGTGTCGTCCAAATTTTCGTCTCCGCCCCCCGAGGCCCGGGAACCGGCCTGCGACATCGCGGCATTGGGACCCTCCCCGCGCCGCTCAGTCTTGTCTCTCCTCCGATCGCGATCCGCGACCGGACATCATCACGTCCGCTTCCGGCCCTTTGCCGTCAGCGCCTTGGCCTGCGCCACCCAGCCATCGCGGGCGATACGGCCGTCAAAGCCGAGCTCCGCGTCAAGGCGGGCGACATCGGCATCAGACCAGGCGGCGATCTCGCTGAGCGTGCGAATACCCCTAGCGTTCAGCACCTGCTCGAGCTTCGGGCCGACGCCGGAGATCTGCTTGAGATCATCCGCCTTCTTGCCCCGTGCCGCCGGCTTAGCGGCTGTAGTCGTCTTCGCCTTAGCCACCGGCTCGGCCTTGTCGGCGACCACGGCCAGCTTCACGCGGGCCGTCGTCTTCTTCGGCGCTGCCGGGCGAATGTTTTCCGGCTTCACGTCGATCTCAGGCTTCGGCTCTTCCGGCGGCGTCTCGTCGAGAACCGCCGCCAGTTTGTTCGATGCTTCCATCGCGCCCTGGAGAGCGCCGAAGAAGGCGCCGGCCATCTGCGTGGAGAAGCCGAAACCGATTGCAGTCGCAGCAGCCATGGCGGCTGCCGGATTGACCATCATCGGCGCGATCGGCAAGGCGCGGGCATTTTCCAGCATCTCGGCAGCAAGACGGCCGAAGTCAGCCGAGAAATCGGCGACCCCTTCCTTGTTCTTGCCGTCGGATGCGTTTGCCATCGTCTTACTCAGCAGCCTCGAGAACCGCGCCATGATCCATGGCGTTTGCCGTATACTGATCGATGCGCGCTTCGATCTCATGACGGAAGTTGCGGATCAGACCCTGCACCGGCCATGCGGCAGCATCGCCAAGCGCACAGATGGTGTGGCCTTCGATCTGCTTGGTGACGGCGAAGAGCATGTCGATTTCGCGCTTTTGGGCATTGCCCTTGGCCATGCGCTCCATGACGCGCCACATCCAGCCGGTGCCTTCGCGGCACGGCGTGCACTGACCGCAGCTCTCATGCTTGAAGAAGGCCGAGATACGGGCGATCGCCTTGATGACGTCGGTGGACTTGTCCATGACGATCGAGGCTGCCGTACCGAAGGAGGAGCCAACCGAACGCAGACCGTCGAAGTCCATCGGCACGTCGATCATGTCCTTGGCGGGAACGATCGGGCACGATGCACCGCCCGGAATGACGGCGAGCAGGTTGTCCCAGCCGCCGCGGATACCGCCGGCGTGCTTGTCGACGAGCTCACGGAAGGTGATGCCCATTTCTTCTTCGACGGTGCACGGCTTGTTGACGTGACCGGAGAGCATGAACAGCTTGGTGCCGACGTTGTTCGGACGGCCGAGTGCGGAGAACCAGCCGGCGCCGCGACGGAGAATCGTCGGAGCAACGGCGATCGACTCGACGTTGTTGACCGTGGTCGGGCAGCCGTAGAGGCCCATGTTGGCCGGGAATGGCGGCTTCAGGCGCGGCTGGCCCTTCTTGCCTTCCAGGCTTTCGAGCAATGCGGTTTCTTCACCGCAGATGTATGCGCCGGCGCCGTGGTGGACGAAGATGTCCATCGGGTAGCCGAGCTTGTTGTTCTTGCCGAGCAGACCGAAATCGTAGCACTCGTCGATCGCAGCCTGCAGCGCCTCGCGCTCGCGGATGTATTCGCCACGGACGTAGATATAGGCGGTGTTGGCGCCCATGGCGAAGCTAGCGATAACGCAGCCTTCGATCAGCGTATGCGGATCGTGACGCATGATGTCACGGTCCTTGCAGGTGCCGGGTTCGGATTCGTCGGCGTTGACGACCAGATAATGCGGCCGACCGTCGTTTTCCTTCGGCATGAAGGACCACTTGAGGCCCGTCGGGAAGCCGGCGCCGCCACGACCGCGAAGACCGGAGGCCTTCATCTCGTTGATGATCCAGTCTCGACCCTTTTCGAGGATCTGCTTGGTGCCGTCCCAGTGGCCGCGGCTCATCGCGCCCTTCAGGGACTTGTCCTTGAGGCCGTAGATATTGGTAAAGATGCGATCTTTATCTTGTAACATGCTTCACCTCTTACCGCGGCTTCTTGCCGAAGACTTTAATGTATTCGGCTTCGCCGCCCTTGGCGAGCGCCTTGGCCTGCTTGACCCAGTCGTCGCGATCGATGCGGCCCTTGAAATTCAGGTATCCATCGACCCACTCGCGCTCAGCCTTCTTCCAGCCCGCGACCTGCGCGAAAGTGAAGATGCCCAGCTCGTGCAGCGTGCCTTCGATCTTCGGACCAACGCCCGAGATCAGCTTCAGATCATCAGGGGTCGCAGGCTTTTCGATGCCGGCCGGACGGTTCTTGTCTGTCAGCGACGGCTTTGCCGTTGCCGGAACCGGTGCGGCGACGCCCGGCTGTTCTTCAACGGCCTTGGCGTTTTTTGCAGCGGCCTTCGGAGCCGTTACCGGCGTCTTCAGAGCGGCGTTGGTCTCTGCGTCCGTGCTCTTGGCGCGGGCTGCTTCCGACGGGGGAACCGGTGCGGCGTCGACCGTTGCGGTCGCGGCGTCGGCGACGACCTTCTTGGCGGAGGCCTTCTTCTTCGGCTCTTCGTCGGTCAGCGACGTCGGGCCGCCTTCCGGAGAGGAGAAGTGACGGTCGATCTGCGGTCCGGGCGTGACGCTTGCGCCGTTGCCGGCATCGAAGGTGTCGATGATCTCGGCCAGGCGCTCCGGCGTCAGGTCTTCGTAGGTATCCTTGCCGATCATGACCATGGGCGCGTTGACGCAAGCCCCGAGACATTCGACCTCTTCCCAGGACAGCGTGCCTTCGGCATTACGCTCGAACGGATGGTGATGGATCTTGCTCTTGCAGACCGACATCAGGCCTTCCGAACCGCGCAGCATGCAAGGCGTCGTGCCGCACACCTGGATGTGGGCGCGCGTACCGACTGGGCCGAGCTGGAACTGCGTGTAGAAGGTCGCGACCTCGAGAACGCGGATGTAGGCCATGTCCAGCATGTTGGCGACCTTTTCGATCGCCGCGCGCGTGACCCAGCCGTCCTGTTCCTGCGCTCGCATCAACAGCGGAATGACCGCGGATTGCTGACGGCCCGCAGGGTATTTCTGGATCGTCTTATCCGCCCAGGCCGCGTTCTCGTCATTGAAGGCGAACGCGGCAGGCTGGAATTGATCTTCGGCTAATCGACGAACGGACATTCTTCCTCACGCCTTGTCAGTTTAGGGCGCCACACTGCGACGAGGTCAGAGACTTCATCTCGCAAGCGTAGGCCGACTGGTCTTTCTGCAGGAACACAACGAAGAACTTTCCACCGTTGGGGACTGCAGCCTTGATTTGATAGCCCCTGGACAAAAGCTCGCCCATGGACGCCTTGTTTGCCGGCGGCGCTACGTCTTCCTGGCCCAGCTTGGGGCCAAGTCCACCGGCTTCCTGCGCGTAAGCGCCAGAAGCCAGGAGAAGAACGACGGTAACGAGCGACGGCAGTTTCATTAGCGGTCGACCTCGCCGAAGACGATGTCGAGCGAACCGAGAACGGCGGTCACGTCAGCAAGCATGTGGCCCTTGCAGAGGAAGTCCATCGCCTGCAGGTGGGCATAGCCCGGGGCGCGGATCTTGCAACGGTAGGGCTTGTTGCTGCCGTCGGCGACGACGTAGACGCCGAACTCGCCCTTCGGCGCTTCGACGGCCGCGTAAACTTCGCCGGCCGGAACGTGGTAGCCTTCGGTGTAAAGCTTGAAGTGGTGGATCAGCGCTTCCATCGAGCGCTTCATCTCGCCACGCTTCGGCGGAACGACCTTGCCGTCGATCGAGGACACCGGGCCGACCTTGGCATCGCCAAGCAGGCGGTTGACGCACTGCTTCATGATGCGGACGGACTGGCGCATTTCGATCATGCGGATCAGATAGCGATCGTAGCAGTCGCCGTTCTTGCCAATGGCGATGTCGAATTCAAGATCGTTGTAGCACTCGTAGGGCTGCGAGCGGCGCAGGTCCCAGGCAGCGCCAGAACCGCGAACCATGACGCCCGAGAAACCCCAGGACCATGCGTCTTCCAGCGAGACGACGCCGATATCAACGTTACGCTGCTTGAAGATGCGGTTGTCGGTCAGGAGGCCTTCGATATCATCGAGAACCTTGAGGAACGGATCGCACCACTTGCCGATATCCTCGACCAGTTCCTGCGGAATGTCCTGGTGGACGCCGCCCGGACGGAAGTAGGCCGAGTGCATACGGGCGCCACAGGCGCGCTCGTAAAACACCATCAGCTTTTCGCGCTCTTCGAAGCCCCAGACCGGCGGCGTCATCGCGCCAACGTCCATGGCCTGCGTCGTCACGTTCATGATGTGCGACAAGATTCGGCCAATTTCGGAGTAGAGAACACGGATGAGCTGACCGCGAATCGGAATTTCCAGCTTCAGCATCTTTTCGACGGCGAGCGCGAAAGCATGCTCCTGGTTCATCGGCGCGACGTAGTCGAGACGATCGAAATATGGAACGGCCTGAAGATAGGTCTTCGATTCGATCAGCTTTTCGGTGCCGCGGTGCAAGAGGCCGATATGCGGATCGACGCGCTCGATGATTTCGCCATCGAGCTCAAGCACGAGACGCAGAACGCCGTGCGCGGACGGGTGCTCCGGTCCGAAGTTGATCGTAAAATTGCGAACGTTATGTTCAGTCATAGCGACGCGCTCCGCGCTGGCAATTGGCATGAGACGGCGAACGGAGAGGCTTCAAGACAGTCGAGCCTCATCTCAATTCGCAGCCTTCTCGTCTCCCGGAAGTACGTAATCTGTGCCTTCCCACGGGGACGTGAAATCGAAATTGCGGAATTCCTGCTTCAGTTCGACGGGTTCGTAGACGACGCGCTTGGCGGCATCGTCATAACGTACCTCGACATAACCTGTCGTCGGGAAGTCCTTGCGCAGCGGATGGCCTTCGAAGCCATAGTCCGTCAGCAGACGGCGCAGGTCGGCATGACCGGAGAACGGAATACCGTACATGTCCCAGGCTTCGCGCTCGAACCATTCGGCGCCCATGTAGACCGACGTCGCCGACGGAACGGAAACGCCATCGGCAACAGCGAGCTTGACGCGGATGCGCAGGTTCTGCTTCGGCGACAGGAGATGATACACGACATCGAAACGCTTTTCGCGCTGCGGCCAGTCGACGCCGCAGATGTCGATCATGCTGACGAAGCCGCAACGCGGATCGTCGCGCAGGAACGTCAGCAGCGCGACGATCGTTTCCGGCGTCGTGGTTACGTTCAATTCGCCATAGCTGATCGATGCATCGACAATCAGATCGCCGCGCATCTCGCGGAGATACGACGACAGTTCGCTCAAGGCTTCACTCATGACAGTCCTCCGCCCTTAGCGCTCAATCGTTCCGGTGCGCCGTATCTTCTTCTGCAGAAGCAAGACCCCGTAGAGCAGCGCTTCTGCCGTGGGGGGACAGCCCGGCACGTAGATATCGACAGGAACGACACGATCGCAGCCACGCACGACCGAGTAGGAATAGTGATAGTAGCCACCGCCGTTTGCGCAGGAGCCCATCGAGATGACGTAACGCGGCTCCGGCATCTGGTCATAGACCTTGCGGAGCGCCGGCGCCATCTTGTTGGTCAGCGTGCCAGCAACGATCATGACATCAGACTGGCGCGGCGAAGCGCGCGGAGCAACGCCGAAGCGCTCCATGTCGTAACGCGGACCGGAGACCTGCATCAGGCCTTCGACGGCGCAGCAGGCCAGACCGAACTGCATCCACATCAGCGAGCCGGTGCGCGCCCAGGTGATCAAATCGCGAGTGGACGTGACCAGGAAGCCCTTGTCGGCCAGCTCGTCATTGATCTCGCCGAAGAACGCACTGTCGCTACCAACAGGCTTGCCCGTTGCCGGGTCGATGATGCCTTTGGGATGCGGCGCGACGAGCGCCTTGTCGCTTGGGGCTACTCCCATTCCAGGGCTCCCTTTTTCCACTCATAAATAAAGCCGATGGTCAGCACGAGAAGGAAGACCATCATGGACCAGAAGCCGAACCAGCCGATCGCGCCGAAAGAAACGGCCCACGGGAACAGAAAGGCGACTTCGAGGTCGAAGATGATGAAGAGAATCGACACCAGATAGAAGCGGATATCGAATTTCATGCGGGCGTCGTCGAACGCGTTGAAACCGCATTCGAAAGCCGAAAGCTTTTCAGCATCAGGCGCCTTGTAGGCAACGGCGAACGGCGCAATGAGCAGCGACAAGCCGATTACAAGGGCGATGGCAATGAAAATGGCGATCGGAATATAGGAACTGAGAAGTCCAGTCATCAGGTTCATCCCTGCTTGCCATTTGCGCCGGGAGGCGCAGCTGGGCATTTGCCCGGCAAGCGAACGTGCGTTGCAACAAGCCGTGGTTAGCGCAGCCACAGCCAATGCGCAAGAGTTTTAGCGTGTCAATTCCAATTGCACGCGTGCGACATTATTAGCCACGCACATTGTTTTTGCGACAAATCAACGCACAGCCCGCGATCTTGCATGCCAGCCCAGCATTTATTGCATGACTGAGAGGCTTTCATGAGTGGAAAGCGCAGGATTTGGCAGGACCAAGCCGCGAACCGGGGCTGCCGAAGCGCTTGAGAAGTAGGCATATCCGCTGTGCGCGCCACATTCGCACGCGCAGACAAGCTCGGACCGGCTCATGTCTATGTATTTGATATACAATACTCATTTTCGAGCAACGGTCGGACAACGCGTGCGACGCACCGGGCCGCAGCATGTAGCGGACGGGCAAAATCGGTGATTTTGCGGCGGCCAAGTGCGCGTTTCCTCATCTAATGTCGGTGAATTGTCGGCAATGCGGAGTATCCGCTCCGATTCGACTGAAAAACTGCGCCAATCGGGTCGCTATGTCGCAGGCCAGACGGCTAAATAAAGGGCATTTCGGCCAGTGGATATTGCGCGCGCCCAAGTCCGGGAATGGGCGGCGCGGGGTGATCGGGCGGGTGCGCGGCGGCCTCATCAGACGCACTCTCAAGACCCGCGATTCCGGACATGCGCGAACGCTACTTAAATCCATAAGTTGCGCGAAATAACCTCGCTGGAGAGGCCCATTCCGACACTTCATTATAAGAACAAAGCAGCTCAAGCACTGCAGCGACAGGTGGCTTTATCGGCAACCGAGGACGCGGCAGGCGATTGAGTATCGAGAGGCACCGAAGAGGCGTCTGAGCGCGACTGTCGCGGCTCCTGGCAGGCCACGCGCCGCCGCCTGCCCTCTTGGCGACGACGGCCCATGCGGAAGGCATAGCGAAACGCGCGGTACTAAAACAGCGATGCGCATGAAACGCACCTCAAGGACAGAAAGGCGCAAGCGCACCTTGTAGGCGATGTATATTATCGAGACATTCTGGAAGAGAATGGCGCGAGTGACGGGGCTCGAACCCGCGACCTCCGGCGTGACAGGCCGGCACTCTAACCGACTGAGCTACACCCGCGCATTTTCAGACTGCGTCGTTCCGGACCATGCTTTTCAGCACTTACATGAAATGGCGCGAGTGACGGGGCTCGAACCCGCGACCTCCGGCGTGACAGGCCGGCACTCTAACCGACTGAGCTACACCCGCATTCATTTCAAGCAGTCCGGATGCTTTCGCGTCCGTGTCAAAGCAGCTTGCCGCTTCGATGAGCGGCTAACTACGGGGTTCGCATTTGAGTGTCAAGCAGGTTTGGAGACAAAACGATGACAGCCTGCGATTTGTTTGTGGGTGAATGAAATCAGATCGAAAATCGCCCACATATAAGGACCCTTTCCGGCGCTGCCGCTCCAGATATCCGCCAGCGGACGATCCTATCATTGCGCTCCCCTTGGCCCTCCCCTTGTCGATTTTTCTTTTCCACAGACGGAATTACCGGGAAACCGGGGCATTGGCGGCGGCCGATCGAAAAAAATCAAAAAATCTTCACAAACGCTCTTGCGGTTTGTCCGCGATCCGCATAGATCACGGCCATCGACGCGGCGGACATGATCCGCACCGCGGAGGGCGATTAGCTCAGTTGGTAGAGCGCCTCGTTTACACCGAGGATGTCGGGAGTTCGAGTCTCTCATCGCCCACCATTTTCTCTCCCCTTTATGTGATTGATCAGCTCGCAGCTTTGATTTTGCTGCGGTTGCTAATCCCGTTTCCGGCGATTAGGTTCCGGCCAAATCGAACGGCACCTCATGTGCTTCAGGCGGAGATAGAATCATGAAAACACGCGAAGATCGCCAGGCACAGCGGGCAGCCATGCCGCGGACACAGCTCAGCGCCCACCACATGGAAAACGCGCGCCTGCTGCCGGATCGTGGCGAATTGCTCTATCGTATTCCGAATGGCGGCGTCGGCGTCGAGATCGGCGCGGCGTTTGGGGAATACACGGCGAAGATTCTCGAAAAGAATCGCCCGGCTCAGCTTTATCTCATCGATCCCTGGAGCATGGACCGCTACAGCTCGGGCCTCGACCAGATCCATACGCAGTTCGGCAGAGAAATCGAAAGCGGGCAGCTGCACCTGATGCAGGGCACCTCGCTGGAGAAGCTCGCCGAGTTCGAGGACGATTTTCTCGATTGGGCCTATATCGACACAGATCATTCCTTTGAACTGACGTGGCAGGAGCTTCTGCTCTGCGACCGCAAGGTCAAGCGGACCGGCCGCATCGCCGGTCACGACTTCTGCACTGGCAATACGGTGAAGCCGATCGTCTACGGCGTCGTCGAGGCCGTCACCAAGTTCTGCAAGGATTATGGCTGGCAGTTCGAATTCCTGACCGTCGAATCGCACGCGCACTTCTCCTTCTGCCTGAAGCGGCTCTGAGTCGCCCGGCGCGTTGCCGCAATTGATCCGTTCCCCTCGCGCCGGCGTAAGCGCTGACAGGCCGATTTGCGGCCACCGAAGGGATCGATCATGCGCAACGCCCCTCTTCTTGCCGCCCTCCTCACTTTGGCGAGCCTGCCCGCAACCGGCGCCGCCGCGGCCCGCGACTTTCGACTGGAGGACTTCTTTGCCGGCAAGAGCATTGCCGTTGGCCGCTTCCAGGCGATCAACGGTGTCGATCGCAGCTTCAAGGTCAGGCTGACCGGTCGCTGGAACGGCAAAATCCTGACCCTTAGGGAGGATTTCGCCTATGCCGATGGTGAGCGCGATCGGAAGACCTGGCGCTTCACCAAGACCGCGCCGGGCGCCTATACGGGAACCCGGGAGGACGTCGTTGGAGAAGCGATGGTCAAGATCGATGGCAATGTGGCGCGTTACAGCTATCTGGTCGATACCGATCCAAGCGCCAAAGAGAATATCGTGAGGTTCCACGACACTTTGCGGCTGATGCCGGACGGGACATTGCTCAACACGGCGTGGGTGAGCAAGTTCGGATTTCCGGTCGCCAAGGTGCGGGTCGACTTTACCCGGCAGCGGTAGCGACAGGCGCCGCACGCCGCCCTATCTGTTCCTCTGGGCGCTTGTCGCCGCTTTTGTCCCCTGCTAGTGCCGTGGGCGGCAATCACGAGGAGGATTTTTCATGAAGCAGCATTCTTTCGGCCACCTGCCCCATACGGTGAGCAATATCGGCTTTGGCGCATGGCAGATCGGCGGCGCCTGGGGTGACGTCAGCGAAGCTGATGGACGTGACGCGCTCAATGCGGCGCTCGACGCCGGTATCACCTTCATCGACACCGCCGACGTCTATGGCGACGGCCGTTCGGAAAAGATCATCGCCGATGTGCTCGAGAGCCGTGGCGGCGAGCGCCCGATGGTCGCCACCAAGGCCGGGCGGCGGTTGAATCCGCATGTGGCGGATGGTTACACCAAGGCCAATCTCGAAAGCTTTATCGACCGCAGCCTGAAGAACCTCAAGGTCGACAGCCTCGACCTCGTGCAGCTGCACTGCCCGCCGACGGAGGTTCTTTATCGCCCTGAGGTGTTCGAGGGGCTGAACGAGCTGCAGAAGGCCGGCAAGATTCGCGGCTATGGCGTCAGCGTCGAGAAGGTCGAGGAAGCGCTGAAGGCGATCGAATTCCCCGGCGTGGTCAGCATCCAGATCATCTACAATCTCTTCCGCCAGCGCCCGAGCCATCTGTTTTTCCGCGAGGCGCGGGAGAAAAACATCGCCATTATCGCCCGCGTGCCGCTGGCAAGCGGCCTGCTCTCCGGCAAGATCAGCAGCGCGACGACGTTTGCGAGCGACGATCACCGCAACTTCAACCGCCATGGCGAAGCGTTCGATGTCGGTGAGACCTTCGCGGGCGTTCCGTTCGAGGTCGGCCTGCAGGCGGTCGAAGAGGTTCGCAAGCTGGTTCCCGAGGGCGCCACAATGGCAACGTTTGCGCTGCGCTGGATCCTGATGAGCGATGCCGTCACGGTGGTCATTCCCGGCGCCCGCAACGCCGAGCAGGCGAAGGCCAATGCGGCGGCCGCCAGCCTGGCGCCGCTGACGCATGAGGTGATGGCTGCGAGCCACGAAATCTACGACCGGCTGATCGCGCCGCATGTGCATCAGCGCTGGTAAAAGCTGTATCCCACTCGCAAAACAGAAATGGCCGGGCATCGACCCGGCCATTTCCTTATCTGGGCTTTGCCCGGATTACTTCTTTTCAGCGTAAGCCTTGATGGCGGCGGCGACTTCGGCCTGTGCCTTCTCGGCGTTTTCGAAGCCGTTCAGCTCGACAACCTTGCGCTTGGCCGGCAGCTGCTTGTAGACGCGGAAGAAGGCCTGCAGGCGCTCCTGCTCGATCTCCGGAAGATCAGAGATTTCCTTGATCTTGTCGTAGCTCGGATCGATGTCGCTGGCTGGAACGGCAACGACCTTGTCGTCCTGCTCACCGCCGTCGATCATCTTCAGGAGGCCGATGGCACGAACCTTGATGATGGCGCCCGGAACGACCGGCTCGCGGGTGTAGACGAGCGCGTCCAGCGGATCGCCGTCACCGCCGAGCGAGCTGGTGATGGAGCCGTAGTTGGCAGGATAGATGACCGGCATCGACTGGAAGCGGTCCACGACGATGTGGCCGGTCTTGGCGTCGATTTCGTACTTGGTGAAGCTTCCCTGCGGAATTTCGATCGCCGTGAAGAACTCCTTGCTGTCGTCCTTCGGCTGCGGATAGTCGAGATAGGAAACATAGTCGGAAGCGGCGGCAACGCCGGCCGTGAGAAGAACGGCAGCGGCCGCAGAAATAATGGTCTTCATAAGAGATACCCCCAATTGGCATTGCGAAGAAACGCCCTCCGCCTATGGGGTTTGCATTACAGCGATGTGACATGTGCCGGGCGCTCGGGATCATCCACATGACAATCGCGTGAGCGCCCGGAACAGCGCTTATTCGGCTCCGCGCTCGCGCTTCATCTCGTGGCGCATGAGGAATAGCGAGGCGCAGAGAATCAGGGCGGCGCCGAGCCACAAATAGCCCGCCGGCGCGTAACCGAAGACCAGCCAGCCGGCGAGAACGTTGAGCGGCAGCTTCAGATCGTCGAAGGGCTGGACATAGGCGGCATCGGCGGCGCTGTAGGCGAGCGTCAGAAGGTACTGGGCGATCGCCGTCAACAGGCCGGCCGCGACGAGCAGCATCAGCACCGTGCCTGTCGGCATCGCGAATCCGGCCGCAAAGGCGAGACCGCCGTTGACGGGCGTGAGGAGCACGAGCAACCAGACCGTGATCGTCTCGGGCTTCTCGATCCCCGTCAGGCTCTTGGTGATCAGCGACGAGGCGCCCCAGAGCAGTGCCGACAGGATCGGCAACAGTGCCGCCCAGCTGAAACTGTCCGACCAGGGCTGCAGGATGATCATCGCGCCGGCGAAGCCGCAGGCCGTGGCGCCCCAACGGGCCGCGCCGACCTGCTCGTCCAAAAACAGGCGGGCGCCGAGAATGATGAAGAAGGGCGAGGTCATGACAAGCGCGATTGCCTGCCAGATCGGCACGCTTGCAAGCCCCGCGACCCAGGTCTGGACGCCCAGGGCTGCCAGCACGACACGAACAATGTGGCGCCAGGGATATTGGGTGCGCATCGCAGCCAAGCCGGTCTTCCACAGGAAGGGCAGCGAGAAGACGAGCGCGAAGGCGTATTGCCAGAAGGCGACCGAGGCGGATGGGAAGGCCAGGGTCATCGTCAGCCACTGGGTGACGACGTTCAAAATAGCGAAGGCGATGCCGGCAAGCACCATCCAGCTTGCGCCGGCAAGTGCACGCGATGCGGATATGGAAATCGGGGTAGTCTGATTCATGTCATTCATCCGAACAAAAGGACCAACACAAATCAGGACGCATGAACACGGGTGCCGACGCGGCGGACGATGCCGCCCCGCGTACCCTGCTCATTCTCTTTCATCCGGACTATGACCGTCGGCTCCGGAATTCAACCGGATCTGCTGACCCTTCTCACCTGAGGTAAAAAGGCGCTCGCGGGCTCAAGCTTGCGCTCTTACCGCCGGTGGGGAATTGCACCCCGCCCTGAGAATGATCCATGCGTAGTTGAAAGCCGCGACCGCGGCAAGTCTCGCAAATGCGAAAAGGGTCCGGCTTTCGCCGAACCCTTCGAATACTTGTGCTGCCGGTCTCGTTGCCCGGATGCCAAGCAAATCCAATCAGCCGTTGACGGCTTCCTTCAGGCCCTTGCCGGGCGTGAACTTCGGCACGTTGCGTGCCGGAATGTCGACTTCAGCGCCGGTCGACGGATTGCGGCCCTTGGTGGCAGCGCGATGGGAAACGGTGAAGCTACCGAAACCAGCGAGGCGAACGTCGCCCTTGCCCTTGAGTTCAGCCTGGACAACTTCGAAAACAGCGTCGACGGCCGAAGCGGCATCGGTCTTCGAGAGTCCTGCCTTTTCGGCAACTGCGGACACGAGTTCATTCTTGTTCATGTTTCCACCCCTTTCAAATGGTTCGAAACGACTCAAATCTATAGCCGGGCACGGAATATGGTGCATCAGGCCCGCCGCACCCCAAAGAGCCTGCAAATAAAGGAAAAGCAAGCGTCTCCGTACGGTTTTCACAAAAAAAGGCTGGCAAAAATGCCAGCCTTTTCAGGGTTTTTAAGCAATAGGGCACGAATGTGGCAAACAAGGCTCAATGAGCGATGGAAGTGCCGCTTTCGTCGTGCCCTTCGACCGTTGCGATAACAGGCGTTTCCACCGTGCCATCCCACTCGATCGCCTCCGGTCTGCGGACCAGAGCATGCTTGATCACCTCGCCCATACGGGACACAGGGATGATCTCCATGTTGTTCTTCACGTTATCCGGGATCTCCGCCAAGTCCTTGGCGTTTTCCTCCGGGATCAGAACAGTCTTGATGCCGCCGCGCAGTGCGGCGAGCAGCTTTTCCTTCAATCCGCCGATCGGCAGGACGCGACCACGAAGCGTGATTTCGCCCGTCATCGCCACGTCCTTGCGAACAGGGATACCGGTCATGATCGAGACGATCGCGGTTGCCATGCCGACGCCGGCCGATGGGCCGTCCTTCGGGGTGGCGCCTTCCGGCACGTGGACGTGAATGTCCGACTTGTCGAAGCGCGGCGGCTCGATGCCGAAATCGACAGCACGCGAGCGGACGTAGGACGCCGCCGCAGAAATCGATTCCTTCATCACGTCCTTCAGGTTGCCGGTCACGGTCATGCGACCCTTGCCCGGCATCATGACGCCTTCGATCGTCAGCAGTTCACCACCAACTTCGGTCCAGGCCAGACCGGTGACGACACCGACCTGATCCTCGCCCTCGGCTTCGCCGTGACGGAAGCGCGGAACACCCAGATAGTCCGAAATGTTCTCGGCGGTAACCGCGACCGATTTCGTCTTACCCTTGATGATCTCGGTGACCGCCTTGCGGGCGAGCTTCATCAGTTCGCGCTCGAACGAACGGACACCGGCTTCGCGTGTGTACTGCTGGCTGATCGCCATCAGGGCATCGTCCGAAACCGAGAATTCGTTCGGCTGCAGAGCGTGCTCCTTGATGGCCTTGGGCAGCAGGTGCCGCTTGGCGATCTCGCGCTTTTCGTCCTCGGTGTAGCCGGCGATACGGATGACTTCCATGCGATCCATCAAGGGTGCCGGAATATTCAGCGTGTTCGCCGTCGTGATGAACATCACGTCCGACAGATCGTATTCGACCTCAAGGTAGTGGTCCATGAAGGTCGAGTTCTGTGCCGGATCCAGCACTTCGAGCAGAGCCGACGACGGATCGCCACGGAAATCCTGGCCCATCTTGTCGATTTCATCGAGCAGGAAGAGCGGGTTGGACTTCTTTGCCTTCTTCATCGACTGGATAACCTTGCCGGGCATCGAGCCGATGTAGGTGCGGCGGTGACCGCGGATTTCAGCTTCGTCACGAACGCCACCGAGCGCCATGCGGACATACTCACGGCCGGTCGCCTTGGCGATCGACTGGGCGAGCGAGGTCTTGCCGACACCCGGAGGGCCGACGAGGCACAGGATCGGACCCTTGATCTTGGTCGCGCGAGCCTGGACAGCCAGATACTCGACGATGCGCTCCTTGACCTTGTCGAGACCGAAGTGATCGGCTTCGAGGATCTTTTCGGCGTTGTTGAGATCCGTCTTGATCTTCGACTTCTTCGACCACGGAATACCGAGCAGCCAATCGAGATAGTTGCGCACGACGGTGGCTTCCGCCGACATCGGGCTCATCTGACGCAGCTTCTTCAGCTCGGCATCGGCCTTCTCGCGACCTTCCTTGGAGAGCTTGGTCTTGGAGATGCGCTCTTCCAGTTCGGCCATCTCGTCGCGGCCTTCCTCGCCGTCGCCGAGCTCCTTCTGGATCGCCTTCATCTGCTCATTCAGGTAGTATTCGCGCTGGGTCTTCTCCATCTGGCGCTTGACGCGCGAGCGGATGCGCTTCTCGACCTGAAGGACCGAGATCTCACCTTCCATGAAGCCGAGCGCCTTTTCGAGGCGTGCCTTGACGCTGGTGGTTTCCAGCATCTCCTGCTTCTCGGTGATCTTGATCGACAGGTGCGAGGCAACCGTATCGGCCAGCTTCGAGTAATCATCGATCTGACTGGCGGCGCCAACGACCTCGGGCGAGATCTTCTTGTTGAGCTTCACGTAGCTCTCGAATTCGGACACGACCGAGCGGCTCAGCGCTTCCAGTTCGACCGGATCGTCGTGCGGCTCGTCGAGCACATGACCGAGCGCTTCATAGAAATCCTCGCGGTCGGTGTAGGCGTCGATTTCAGCGCGCGCGCGGCCTTCGACGAGAACCTTGACGGTTCCGTCTGGAAGCTTCAGCAGCTGCAGAACATTGGCGACGGTGCCGACATTGTGGATGGCGGACGGCTCGGGATCATCGTCGCTGGCATTGATCTGCGTGACGAGCATGATCTGTTTGTCCGAGCCCATGACTTCTTCGAGCGCGCGGATCGACTTCTCGCGGCCTACGAAGAGAGGTACGATCATGTGCGGAAAGACCACGATGTCGCGCAGGGGCAATACTGGATAAGCGGTGCTCGCAACTGACGTTTTCTTCGTCATTTTATTTCCTTTCCATCGTCCCGTTGCCGGGCTCTTCTGGCGCGACCGTTTGGGACCGGCCGCACTCTCACTTGGATTAACAAGTGGAGGTTCTGACTATGCTTTTCAAGCTGCCACATGGCCCGTGTCCGCTTGGACATGACAGCTATGCTACAACGGAACACCTCACTATGTCGCGCCTAGCTGGACCGGCGCTGACCATTTCCGAACCGGCTAAAATACAACGCCGAAACACACCAACGGAATCATTGCATAATTGCCAAGGGCGGATGAATTCGCAACGGCAACGAACGTGGTTTCAGGCGTCATCAGCAAGTTTTATCGGCATTTGGAGGTGCCGCGAACGGTTTTTCAAATAGAAAGGGGCCTGCCAACGGCAAGCCCCTTAAATTCACGGTTCGTATCGCGCTGATACTTAGGCCGAGGCGTTGGCCTTTTCTTCCTGGCGATCCGCGTAGATGTAGAGCGGACGCGAGGAGCCGCGGACGACTTCGTCGGAAATGACGACTTCGCGCACGCCTTCGAGCGTCGGCAGTTCGAACATCGTGTCGAGCAGGATCTTTTCCATGATCGAACGGAGGCCGCGGGCACCGGTCTTGCGGGTGATCGCCTTGCGGGCGATTTCGCGAAGGGCGTCCTCGTGGAAGGTCAGCTCGACGTCTTCCATCTCGAACAGGCGCTGGTACTGCTTGACAAGCGCGTTCTTCGGCTCCGACAGGATCTGGATCAGTGCGTCCTCATCGAGGTCCTCGAGCGTCGCCAGAACCGGCAGACGACCGATGAACTCGGGGATCAGGCCGAACTTGACGAGATCTTCCGGCTCCAGTTCGCGCAGCACTTCGCCGACGCGACGGTCATCCGGAGCGGCAACGCTTGCGCCGAAGCCGATCGAGGTCTTTTCGCCACGGGCCGAGATGATCTTGTCGAGACCGGCAAAGGCGCCACCGCAGATGAACAGGATGTTCGTGGTGTCGACCTGCAGGAATTCCTGCTGCGGATGCTTGCGGCCACCCTGCGGCGGTACGGAAGCGACCGTGCCTTCCATGATCTTCAGAAGCGCCTGCTGCACGCCCTCGCCCGAAACGTCGCGGGTGATCGACGGGTTGTCGGACTTGCGCGAGATCTTGTCGACTTCGTCGATGTAGACGATGCCGCGCTGTGCGCGCTCGACGTTGTAGTCGGCAGCCTGCAGAAGCTTTAGGATGATGTTTTCGACGTCTTCACCGACATAGCCGGCTTCGGTCAGCGTCGTGGCATCGGCCATCGTGAAGGGAACGTCGATGATGCGGGCGAGCGTCTGGGCAAGATAGGTCTTGCCGCAACCGGTCGGGCCGACCAGCATGATGTTCGACTTCGCAAGCTCGATTTCGCCGTTCTTGGTGGCGTGCGCGAGACGCTTGTAATGGTTGTGAACGGCAACGGACAGGATCTTCTTCGCCTGACGCTGGCCGATGACGTATTCGTCGAGGACCTTGATGATGTCCTGGGGCGTGGGAACGCCATCACGGGACTTGACCATCGAGGACTTGTTTTCCTCGCGGATGATGTCCATGCACAATTCGACGCATTCATCGCAGATGAAAACTGTCGGTCCGGCAATCAACTTGCGGACTTCGTGCTGGCTCTTTCCGCAGAAGGAGCAGTACAGGGTGTTCTTAGAGTCGCCGCCGTTGCTGCCGCTGACTTTGCTCATATCACTTTCCTTCCAGCACGCCGCATTTCAAGGTGAAAGTGCGGTCAACTCATTGGCCTGCCCCACTTGGAGCTACAGCCGGCCAAGGCCGTCAAGGGGTACGAACCGGGTCCAGACTAGGCCGTCTTGGCCCCGGCGGCAACGAACTCCCCTTCGAAGCCAAATGCTATGTCATAAAAATTCAACATAGCATTAATACTTGAGAATGGTTCACCCGCCACTCGGTTTATTCCCTAGTTCGATCACAAATGAGATAGAACTGTGGCGGGGAAAACACCATCCCTAGTTCTGACTAGGCGCAGCGCCTTCGATCTCAACACGAGACGTCAGGACCTTGTCGATCACGCCCCAGTCCTTGGCTTCCGCCGCATCCATGAAATGGTCACGGTCTAGCGTCTTTTCAACTTCCTCGTAGGTCCGGCCCGTGTGCTTGACGTACACTTCGTTCAGGCGGCGCTTCATCTTGAGGATGTCGCGTGCGTGACGTTCGATGTCCGAAGCCTGGCCCGAGAAGCCGCCCGACGGCTGGTGAACCATGATACGCGAGTTCGGCGTGGCGAAGCGCATGTCCTTGTCGCCGGCCGCGAGGAGCAGCGAGCCCATGGATGCGGCCTGGCCGATGCACAGCGTCGACACGGCAGGCTTGATGAACTGCATCGTGTCGTAGATCGCCATGCCGGCGGTGACGACGCCACCCGGCGAATTGATGTAGAGCGCGATTTCCTTCTTGGGGTTCTCGGCTTCGAGGAAAAGCAGCTGGGCGCAGACGAGCGTCGCCATGTGATCCTCGACCGGACCCGTCAGGAAAATGATGCGTTCCTTGAGCAGGCGCGAATAAATGTCGTAGGAGCGTTCACCGCGATTGGTCTGTTCCACAACCATCGGCACGAGGGCCATAGCGGTATCGACTGGGTTTCTCATGTGCGTCCTTTGTCAACGTCTTTCCGGCCCGACGCCGGGAATCAAAGAAAATGCCTTATCCCTACATAGAACTTCCCTACCCTTCTCTTCAAGACGCGCCTTGGGATAACGTTAAGACGGTGGGAAACCATGCCTGTTTTCATGGGCCCTCTGTAGGGAGATTCTTCAAAACCGTCATTAACGGCGGAGGGCCATACTCCCGGCTCACAGCTTTTCTCTTCAGCAAGATGAAGAAATGCTGAATTCGTCCAGTATGGGACGCCTGTCATTTACCTCGTGGAAAGCCTATCGCCAGATAACCGACGAGGCCCGTGGGCTGCCGCTCCGCGATTAACAAAGTCGCCAGCTTATTTAGCGAGGATGCGGCCATACAAGGGGTATTGCCGTGTTCAATGTTACGACAGGACTGGCCATTTGGTGCTCCGAGGCTATGACGCTCGCGCTGGTCGCGTTCATTGCCTGGCGCCACAATGTCCGAGACAAGACTTATTTTTATTGGGGCTGGGGTTTTGCACTCAGCGGCATCGGATTTGCATTGGTCGCGTTGCGCGGCCACGTCCCGAGCTACCTGTCGATCGAGGTGGGCAATACCATCGCGCTTGTTGGCCAGAGCGCCTGGGTGGCGGGATATCTGGCGCTTGACCGGCGCAAGATCGAATGGTGGGTGCTTTTACCGCCGGTCGTCTGGCTGGCCGGCGTGTTCCTGCCCTGGGTGCACGACGACTACCCGAACCGGGTCGCCCTCTACAATCTCGCTTCGGCAACGGGCGCGACGGCGCTGACCATGGCGGTCAGCTCGCCTGGGCTCAACCGAGAATCGGCGCGCGCCAAGCTCGCGGTCATGTCTATTCTGCAGGCCTGCGTCTGTTTTATCGCCGCCGGCGCGATCGCCGTGCTATCGCCGGGTGATATGGAAGCAGCCAATATCGCGGGGCTCGCGGCCATGGGCACGGCGCTGATGCTGACGCTCGCCTGCGCGCTGACGGTTCGTCTCATCATGGAGCGCTCGGAGCAGAAATTGCGTATTCTCAGCCTCACCGACACGCTGACAGGTGTTCTCAATCGCCGCGGCCTGTTTGCACAGTTCACGCGCATCCAGACGAAGGCGTTCGACGAGAACCGCCAGGTCGCCGTTCTTCTGTTCGATCTCGACAATTTCAAGCGCATCAACGATCGCTTCGGCCACCAGGGCGGCGATGCCGTACTGACGGTCTTTGCCCGCATGGCGCAGCAGTTTACGCCTGCAGGCGTGTTCGGCCGCATGGGTGGCGAGGAATTCGGCGCGTTCGCAAGCGTCGCCGACCAGACCGAGGCCGAGGCGCTGGCCGAGACGATCCGCACCGAGTTCTGCCGCGTTCCCGTCAGCACCGGCGACGCCATCATTCCGGCCACGGTCAGCATCGGCGTCGCCCTTGCCTCGCCCATCGAGGCCAACATGGACAAGCTGGTATCGGCAGCCGACCGCGCGCTCTACGCCGCCAAGGCCGCGGGTCGCAACTGCACCGTCACCTTCGGCGAGGCCGAGGCGGCAGCGCCGCCACCGCCGGAAGAAAAGCCGGATCACACGACGGGCGAGCTCGTGCCGACGCTCGACGACCAGATCCATGCGCTGCGTCGTGTGGGATCACTTGGACGCTGACAATAGGTTGTGCTCTCTTCCCGAGGTTGGGCAAATCCGCTAAGCCTCGGGCATGATCACATTGCCTTACATGTCCATTGACCCTGCTGCGCGCCGCGTCTCTATCGATGCGCGCAGCCCCTTGTTCTACAGCAATCCCAATGCCGCATACGCGGCATTGCATACCCACTGTCCCACATTTTACTGGGAAGAGCAGAAGCAGTGGTTCTTCACCTCATATGACCATGTGAACGCGCTGTTGCGCGACCGTCGCTTCGGCCGGCAGATCCTGCATATCGCCAGCCGCGAGGAACTGGGGCTTCCCGAGCCCGACCAGCACGTCGTCAATTTCGACCTTGCCGAACGCTATTCCCTGCTTGAGCTCGAGCCGCCAGAACACACGCGACTGCGCACGCTTGTCAACCGCGCCTTCGTTTCGCGCCACGTCGAGAAGATGAAGCCAGAGCTCGAGGAACTCGCCAACCGGCTGATCGACCAGTTCGAGCACAAGGGCGAGGTCGAGCTGCTCTCGGCCTTCGCCGACATCATCCCGGTCACGATGATCGCGCGGATGATCGGCATCCCCGAGGAGATGGGGCCGCAGCTCCTCAAGTGGTCGCATGCCTATATCCGCATGTACCTCTTCGGCCGCACCCGCGCCGACGAGGATGGCGCTGAAAAGGCCGCGAAGGAATTCGCCGACTATGTGAAGACCGTGATCGCAGAGCGCCGAGCCAACCCGCGCGACGATCTTTTGACGCACATGATCCACACGGAACACAAGGGCCAGTATCTGACCGAGGACGAGCTCGTCTCGACGACGATTGTGCTTTTGAATGCCGGGCATGAGGCGACGGTGCATCAGATCGGCAATTCGGTGCGGATGATCCTCGACAGCGGCTTTTCGCCTTCAGAACTGTTCAAAGACGAGGAAACGACGGAGCGAACCGTAGAGGAATCGCTGCGTATCTGCGCACCGGTTCACATCTTCCAGCGCTGGGCGCTGGAGCCGGCCGAAATCGACGGCATATCGTTCAAGCGCGGCGACAAGGTGAGCCTGATCCTGGCCGCGGCCAATCTCGACCCGCTGAAGTTCACCGATCCGCTGACCTTCAAGCCGGATCGCCGCGAGGCGGCAAACCTCTCCTTCGGCGCCGGCATTCACTTCTGCATCGGCGCGCCGCTGGCGCGGCTGGAGCTCAACGTGGTGCTGCCAATCCTGTTCGAGCGCCTGCCCGGCCTGAAATTGGCCAAGACGCCCGAGGTCAAGGACGTCTACCATTTCCATGGTCTCGACCGGCTCGATCTCAGCTGGCCCTCTCGGTGACAAGCGACCAAATAAAACGACCGCGCTCCCTTTCGGGAGCGCGGCCATCCGCCTTGGGAGGCACAGCTGCCTGTTAACGGCAGGCTGTTCTTTGGTTTGTTTGCCTTACTCGGCGGCCTGCAGCGTCGGAACCGGCTGATCGAGCTCTTCCGGCAGTTGGCCGGCCATGGCGGCGGCGAACTTTTCCTGGTCGAGTTCATTTTCCCAGCGGGCCACCACGACGGTGGCGACAGCGTTGCCGACTAGGTTGGTCAGTGCGCGGCATTCCGACATGAAGCGGTCGATACCGAGGATCAGCGCCATGCCGGCGACCGGCACCGAAGGCACGACCGACAGGGTCGCGGCCAGCGTGATGAAGCCGGCGCCGGTGATGCCTGCAGCACCCTTGGACGACAGCATCGCAACAAGAAGCAGCAGAATCTGGTCGCCTAGCGACAGATCGATGCCGGTTGCCTGGGCGATGAAGAGTGCCGCCAGCGTCATGTAGATGTTGGTGCCGTCGAGATTGAACGAATAGCCGGTCGGGATGACCAGGCCGACGACCGAGCGCTTGCAGCCGGCGCGTTCCATCTTCTGCATCAGACCCGGCAGCGCCGCTTCCGACGAGGACGTGCCGAGGACGAGCAGCAGCTCTTCCTTGATGTAGCGGATCAACGACAGGATCGAGAAGCCGTTATACTTCGCAACCGCACCCAGCACGACCAGCACGAAGAGAAGCGCGGTGATGTAGAAGGTGAGGATGAGATAGGCGAGATTGGCGACCGAGCCGATACCGTACTTACCGATGGTGAACGCCATTGCGCCGAACGCACCGATCGGGGCAGCCTTCATCAGGATGGCGACGAGGCGGAAGACTGGAGCAGTGAGCGCGGTCAGGAAATCCGTGACCGGCTTGCCCTTCTCGCCGACCATGCCGAGCGCGATGCCGAACAGGACCGAGAAGAACAGAACCTGCAGGATGTCGCCCTGGGCGAATGCGCCGACGATGGTTTCCGGGATGATGTTCATCAGGAAGCCGGTGATCGTCGTTTCATGCGCCTTGGTGGCGTAGGTCGAGACTGCCTTGCCGTCGAGCGTGGCCGGATCGATGTTCATGCCGGAGCCCGGATGCAGCAGGTTGCCGACGATGAGGCCGACGATGAGCGCGAGCGTCGAGAAGACGATGAAATAGAGCATCGCCTTGCCGGCGACGCGGCCGACCTTCTTCAGGTCCGACATGCCGGCAATGCCGGTTGCGACCGTGAGGAAGATGACCGGTGCGATGATCATCTTGACGAGGCGGATAAAGGCATCGCCGAGCGGCTTCAGGCTAGCGCCGAAATCAGGCCAGAAATGGCCGATCAGCATGCCGGCGATGATGGCGACGACGACCTGGAAATAGAGATGTCGGTAGAACGGCATCTTGATCCGCGGCTCGGCGGCTGGAATTGCAACACCCATAGTGTCCTCCATAAAGCCCCCAAACCTGACCGGCCTCCCGGGGCAACTGCGTTTCAATCAACAGCCTTCCGGCTATTCGCAGCTACATTGCAATGACCGTGCCAGTTTCCGCGCGCCGCAATATCGCCATGATTCAAAACAGTTTTCTTTTCAACTGAAACGTCGCCGGAGCTTGATTGCGCGAATTATCGCACAATTTCATTTGACGAATGTGCGAAAATCCGCACATTGAATACCATGCCAAATACGCCGAGCATTCCGGGGTTTGAGACCATCGACGACGTCGATCGCAGGACGCGACGCGGCTGGATCCTCTTCGTTACGCTCTCAGCCGCCTTGCTTGTCGCAGCCCTGATCGGTGCGGCACTCTACGGGCGCAGTTCGTCGATCAACGCGCTCGCGGCCCAGAGCCAGACCGATGCCAGCCTGAAGGTGGCGCTGCTGACGGCCGTGCTTGAGCGCCCGCGCGCGCTGCCATTGCTGCTCGCCGAGGACCAGCAGGTTCTGAATGCGCTGTCATCCACCAGTGTCACCGATATCGACATATTGAACCGCAAGCTCGAGCGGCTGGTGACGGGCACGCAGGCCGCCGTGCTCTATGTCATCGGCACCGATGGTCTCGCCATAGCGTCCAGCAACTGGCGCGAGCCGATCAGCTTCGTCGGCAACGACTATACGTTCCGCGACTATTTCAAGCGGGCGATGCAGCAGGGAACGGCGGAGCATTTCGCGCTCGGCAGCGTCAGCAAGCGTCCGGGGCTCTACATCTCGCGCCGGGTCGGCAGCGCCGACGCGCCGCTCGGGGTCGTGGTGGTGAAGCTCGAATTCGACCAGCTTGAGACCGACTGGCGCGACACGCGCCGGCCGGTCTACGTGACCGACGAGCACGGCGTCGTGCTGATCACCAGCATCCCCTCATGGCGCTTCATGACGGCGATGCCGGTTCCGCAGCAGGAGCTCGCCGCCATCCGCGAGAGCCTGCAATTCGGCGACGCGCCGCTGACGCCGCTGCCGGTCGTCAGGCCCAATATCATCGACCCCAAGACATCGCTGGTTTCAGCGATCCTTCCCGGCAGCAGTGCGGCGGAATATCTGCGCCTCTATGCCGCTGTACCGACGACGCCTTGGCGGCTGGAATATCTGGTGCCGACAGAGGCAGCCGTTGCCTCTTCCGTGCGGGAGATGCGCTTGCTCTCGCTCGCCGTGCTGGTGCCCATCCTCGCGGTCGCGGCGTTCCTGCTCAGGCGCCGGCAAAGTGCCGCCATGCGCATCGCGATCGAATTGTCGATGCGAGAGGAGCTCGAGCGGCGGGTCGTCGCCCGCACCGAGGATCTGAGCCGCGCGCGCGACCGTCTGCAAGAAGAGATCGCCGACCACCGGAACACCGAATCCAGGCTGCAGGTCGTGCAGCAGGAGCTTGTCCAGGCGAACCGGCTTGCCATTCTCGGGCAGGTCGCGGCCGGTGTCGCGCATGAGATCAACCAGCCGGTCGCGACCATCCGCGCCTATGCTGATAATGCGCGCGTCTTCCTCGACCGCGAACAGGCCGAGCCGGTGAAGGAGAACCTCGGCGCCATCGCTGCGCTGACCGAGCGGATCGGTTCGATCACCGAGGAGCTGAAGGCCTTTGCGCGCAAGGGGCGGACGGCACCGGAGCCGGTGGAGTTGCGTGATGTGATCGAGGGCGCCGTGGTACTGCTCAAGAGCCGCTTTGCCGGACAGTTGCAGGCGCTCAGCATCAAGCTGCCGCCAGCAGGATTGCAGGTTCTCGGCAATCGGGTTCGGCTCGAGCAGATCCTGATCAACCTGTTTCAGAACGCGCTGGAAGCTCTTGAGGGCCGCAGCGATGCGCGGGTGGAGATCTCGGCGGTCGCAACGGATGAGGACGTCGAGGTCATCGTCGCCGATAACGGCCCGGGGATACCCGCCGCCATCCTCGCCTCGCTGTTTACGCCCTTCAACACTTCCAAGGAGAAGGGCCTCGGCCTTGGTCTGGTGATCTCGAAGGACATCGTCGCCGACTACGGCGGGCGCATCGAGGTCTCCAGCAGCGACCGGGGAACCAGCTTCATCGTGCATCTCGTGAGAGCAAAGCCATGACAGACGCCGCATCCATCTTCCTCGTCGATGACGACAAGGACCTTCTGCGCGCCACCAAGCAGACGCTGGAACTGGCGGGCTTCTCCGTTTCCGCCTTCTCCTCGGCGGTCGATGCGCTTGCGGCGCTGACGCCGGATTTCCCAGGGATCATCGTCTCCGATATCCGTATGCCGCAGATGGACGGGCTGCAGCTGTTCGACCGTGTGCAGCGACAGGACCAGGATCTTCCCGTCATCCTGGTCACCGGCCACGGCGATATTCCGATGGCGGTGAAGGCGATCCAGCAGGGTGTGTATGACTTTATCAGCAAGCCCTTCCCCGCCGACCGGCTGGTGCAGAGCGTGCGCCGGGCGGTGGAGAAGCGGCGTCTGGTGCTGGAAAACCGAGCACTGCGCAAGGCAAGCGAACAAGTTCGCGACGACCTGCCGCTGATCGGCCAGACGCCGGCGATGGAGCGGCTGCGGCATACACTGCGGCAGATCGCCGATACCGATGTCGACGTGCTTGTGACCGGGGAAACCGGCAGCGGCAAGGAAGTTGTCGCAAGCCTGCTGCATCAGTGGGGGCGGCGCAAGGCCGGGAATTTCGTGGCGCTCAATTGCGGCGCGCTGCCGGAGACGGTGATCGAGAGCGAGCTGTTCGGCCACGAGCCCGGCGCCTTTACCGGCGCGCAGAAGAAGCGTGTCGGGCGTATCGAGCACGCCAGCGGCGGCACGCTGTTTCTCGACGAGATCGAGAGCATGGCGCCGTCAACGCAGGTGCAGATGCTGCGCGTGCTTGAAATGCGAGAGGTGACGCCGCTTGGGACCAACGAGGTGCGGCCGGTCGATCTGCGCGTGGTCGCCGCCGCCAAGGTCGATCTCGGCGATCCCAGGCAGCGCGGCGAGTTCCGCGAGGACCTCTATTACCGGCTGAATGTGGTGACGATCTCGATCCCGCCGCTCAGGGAACGGCGCGACGACATTCCGCTGCTCTTCGGCTATTTCGCCGAGCGGGCGGCGAAGCGCTTCAAGCGCGACATGCCGGTCGCGTCATCCGCCGTGCACCGGCATCTGCAGGATCACGACTGGCCCGGCAACGTCCGCGAGCTCTCGCATTTCGCCGAACGCTTCGTGCTTGGCGTGCAGCAGTTCTCCGGCAGCGCGTCAGAGCCGAAGCCCAGCGACCTCGGCGAGGGTCTGCCCCTGCCCGATCGGCTGGATCGCTACGAGGCAAGCATCATCCGCGACGTGCTCGACGCCAATGACGGCGATGTGCGCAGGACGATCGCGGAACTCGGCATCCCGCGAAAGACCTTCTACGACAAGCTTCAGCGCCACGGCATCGTGCGTGCCGACTTCGCGCCGAGCGACGAGCGAAACTAACCCGCAGTCACACCGTAGCGCGCTGCCGGCTTGCTGTGCGAGAGGTTGGGCCCAAGCGCCAGGCGCGCCGCCGTTGCGGCATCGAGATCGCCGCTATCGGGCAAGGACGGGATGGTGACCAGCTCGCCCTGATCGAAACCCGCAAGCGCTGCGTCGACCATGTCGGTCACGTCCATGACCATCGATGCCGGGATATGATCGACCGAGCGGCCGACGCGCTCGAAGATTTCCGTGCGGGTCAGGCCGGGCATGACCGCCTGAACCTTGACGCCCTTTTCCGCGACTTCCGAATGGATGGCCTGGGTGAGGTTGAGGACGAAAGCCTTGGTGGCGCTGTAGGTGCCGTTGAAACGCTCCGGAATATAGGCGACCACCGATGCGATGTTGATAATCGCGCCCCTACCCCGCGCCGCAAAGGCCTGCGCGGCGGCAACAGCCAGCCGGTTGGCGGCAACGACGTTCAACTCGATCATCGTCTCAAGATAATCGATGTCATCCTCCACGAGCGTGCCCTTGGGGCCGATGCCGGCATTGTTGACCAGCAGGCTGATGTCCGCGTCTTCGCGCAAGCGCTTCTCGACAATCCTGACGTCGGCGCGATCGGTGAGGTCGGCCGGCAGGACGCTCACCTTCACACCGGCCTCACCAATCAACCGGTCGGCCAGCGCCTGCAGGCGCGCGGCATCGCGGGCAACGAGAACGAGATCGTAGCCGCGCTTGGCGAGACGATCGGCATAGGTGGCACCGATGCCGGACGAGGCGCCGGTGACGAGTGCGGTTCCGAGAGCAGCGGTGGACATTGCGGCATTCCTTCCTTGTTTGAACTCGCCCTGACGGATTTGGGGGCGCGTTGAAATTTACTGGTATATACCACTATATTTGGGCAACGGATAGGCGTGCGCAAGAGGTGCTGCAAAAGATGTGTCGTTTAGCGGTTGACGGATCGCCACCAATCGGAAGACATCACCGATGGAGAACATGCGATGGCAGAGAGCAACGCCCCTGACGGGGCATGGAATTATTGCAGCAACAGCGCGCTCAAGCGCGCCTCACGGCAATTGGGCCAGCTTTATGAAGACGTGCTGGCGCCGAGCGGCTTGAAGATCACGCAGTACACGCTGCTGACGCAGATCAAGCTCGGCCGCGAAACGCCGCTTAAGATGCTGGCGGAGGCAATGGTGATGGATCTCTCCGCGCTCGGGCACACGCTGAAGCCGCTGCAGCGCGATGGGCTGGTCGAACTGGTTGCCGACGAGCATGACCGCCGCGTCAAGCGCGTGCGGCTGACGGAAAAGGGCAATCAATTGTGGAGCGACACAAACGACCTGTGGCGCGAGGCACAGGCACGGTTCGATACGGCTTTCGGAAAGGAAGCCTCCGAAAATCTGCGACGAACGATGGACCTTATCGCATCGCCGGGCTTCGCCGCGGCATTTTCCGGCGCCCGACAGGATCGGGATTGAAGGGCGCGGCAATGATATCCCTGCGCGGGGACAGCGCCATCAGAGCCTGATGACGTAGTCCTTGCGAGTCGTTTCAATGACTTCCCACGTTCCCTTGAAGCCAGGTCTCAGGATCATCCGGTCGCCGGCGCGCAGGTGGACGGGCTCGCCATCGCCTTCGGTGATGATCGAGTGGCCGGAGAGAACATTGAAATACTCCCACTCGTCATAGACGATGCGCCACTTGCCGGGCGTCGCCTCCCAGATGCCCGCATAGAGACCGCCATCGGCCTCCTCCAGGTTCCATGTCCGGAACTGCGGATCGCCAGCGATCAACCGATCCGCCGCCGGCGCGCCGACCTCAGGTTCGACGCCGGTGATATCGAGTTGGAGATGGTTTGCCATCAGTTTTCTACCTTTCGCTTTGCCAATGAGCGCTCATCTGCGCCTCACGGGCATCATTTCTTTTGCGTAGCAGGGGCCTGATTGGCGACTTTCCGCCGGATTCGAAGAGTCGCCCCTGCCCCTTCAACCTCGAACTGCCCCGTCTTCTTCACCAGGTCACTCAGCTTTCGATATCCATAGGTCCGAGGATCAAAATCCGATGAGAGGTTGGAGAGTTGCGTGCCCACCGCAGATAGGCCAACCCAACCGTCCTCACCCGCATTCTGCGACAGAACCTTTTTGATCAACGGTACGACGGCACTTGGCTGCCGGAGAGGCTTGGCAAGGTCTTTGCCGACCTCCCCCTTTGGCACAGAGATCAGATTTTCCGTGTAGATGAAGCGTCTGCAGGCCTGGCGAAAACTCTCATGTGTTTTCTCCTCGCCAAAGCCGTAGACGTCAGTGCCGTGCTCTCGAATTCGGGCAGCCAGCCTTGTGAAGTCACTATCCGATGACACCAGGCAGAAGCCGTCAAATCGGCCGCTATGCAGAAGGTCCATGGCGTCGATCACCAAGGCGATATCGGTGGAATTCTTGCCCACCGTATGGGCGAACTGCTGCTGCGGGATAATCGCATGTTTGGCGAGCACGTCTGCCCACGGCTTCAGGTTTGACTTCGAAAAATCGCCGTAGATGCGCCTTGCGCTCGCCTCGCCGATTTTGGCGATTTCCTCGAACAGGCCGTCCGCGATCTTGGCGGATGTATTGTCCGCGTCGATCAGAACGGCAAGACGTGCCAGACGATTTTCCAGAGCCAATCCCGATCATCCCTTCTCAACTTTAACATCGCATCCGTGCACGATGCTGCGGCACTCACACCTTCGCCAGCGACTGTTCGAGATCGGCGATGATGTCCTTGACGTCCTCGATACCGATCGACAGGCGAACGACATCCGGGCCGGCGCCGGCGGCGGTCTTTTGTTCGTCGGTCAGCTGGCGGTGGGTCGTCGAGGCCGGGTGGATGACCAGGGAGCGGGTATCGCCGATATTGGCGAGGTGTGAGAAGAGCTGCAGGCCCTCGACCAGCGACTTGCCGGCTTCGTAGCCGCCCTTGACGCCGAAGGTGAAGACGGAGCCCGCTCCCTTCGGCGAATAACGTTGCTGCAGCGCGTGGTTCGGATCGTCCTCCAGGCCGGCGTAGTTGACCCAAGCGATCTTGCTGTGCGCCTTCAGCCACTTGGCGACCGTCGCGGCATTTTCGCTGTGGCGCTGCATGCGCAGCGGCAGCGTCTCGATGCCTGTGAGGATCAGGAAGGCATTGAAGGGCGAGATGGCCGGGCCGAGGTCGCGCAGGCCGAGCACGCGGCAGGCGATAGCGAAGGCGAAGTTGCCAAAGGTCGAATGCAGGACCACGCCGTTATATTCCGGCCGCGGGCTCGACAGCATCGGATAGTTGCCCGACTTCGACCAGTCGAAGGTGCCGCCGTCGACGATGATGCCGCCCATGGAATTGCCGTGGCCGCCGAGGAACTTTGTGAGCGAATGCACGACGATATCGGCGCCGTGTTCGATCGGACGGATGAGATAGGGGCTCGCCATCGTGTTGTCGACGATCAGCGGCAGGCCGTGCTTGTGGGCGACATCGGCGATTGCCGCGATATCGACGAAGGTCCCGCCGGGATTGGCGAGGCTTTCGATGAAGATGGCGCGGGTGTTTTCGTCGATCTGGCTTTCGAAGCTCGCCGGATCGGCGGAATCACCCCAGCGCACCTGCCAGCCGAAGTTATCGAAAGCGTGGCCGAACTGGTTGATGGAGCCGCCGTACAGCCGCTTGGCTGCAACGAAGTTTTCACCTGGGCGCAGCAGCGTGTGGAAGACTATCATCTGCGCGGCATGGCCGGAGGCGACGGCGAGCGCTGCCGTGCCGCCCTCAAGTGCCGCGACACGCTCTTCGAGCACCGCCTGGGTGGGATTCATGATGCGGGTGTAGATATTGCCGAATTCCTGCAGGCCGAAAAGTGCGGCGGCGTGATCGGCATCGTTGAAGACGTAAGCCGTCGTCTGGTAGATCGGCGTGGCGCGGGCGCCGGTCGCCGGATCGGGCTTTGCGCCCGCATGCACGGCCAACGTATTGAAACCCGGATCATTCGCGGTCATGAAGTCCTCCCGTTCTGATTTGACTTTGCTGCTTTGACTTCGCTGGGCGGAGCATAGCGGACGATCGGCAAAAGTTAATTGCCATCCGTTTCAACCGAGACGCGTTTGGCGAAAAATTTGCCCTTCTCAGCCGATTAGGCGTGGGTACTCGATTGCCGGGCAGCGATCCATCACCACCTTGATGCCGGCCGCCTCGGCTTTGGCGGCAGCGGCATCGTCGCGCACGCCGAGCTGCGCCCAGATCACTTTCGGGCGCGGGTTCATCGCCAGCGCCTCGTCCACCACCTCCGACAGGTAGTTGGAGGCGCGAAAGACATCGATCATGTCGACCGGCACGGGCACGTCAGCGAGGTGGCCGAAGACCTCCTGCCCCTGGATGCGCTTGCCGACCTGCCCGGGATTGACCGGCACGACCTCGTAGCCACGCGACAGAAGATAGCCCATGACGCCATTGCTCGGCCTTGCAGGATTGGGCGACGCGCCGGTGAGCGCGATCGTCTTTACCGACCGGAGGATATCGAGGATGTATTCGTCGCTATAGTGATCGTGATCCATCTTGCCTTGTCTCCAACTCAATGACAGCGCTAAAGCGCGTCCTATATATAATAGGTACGCCGGATGCCTAAGGAGGAGATTGCCGTGAGAAAAGTGCTTCTGTTTACCGCCGCGCTGCTCGCCGCCACGCCGGCGCTCGCGATATCGCGCTACAATTCGCAGACGATCAGCTGCGACCGGGCACGCGCCGCCATCCATAACGAGGGAGCGGTCATCTTGCGCTACCCCTCCACCCGCGTTCGCGGCATGACGCTCTACGACAGATATGTCCGCAACAGCCGGATGTGCGACGGCAACCAATATGCCGAATGGACCACGGTTCCGACCAAGGACAACCCGAAATGCCGGGTTCTGAACTGTCAGAATATCGACAACCTGGACGGGATGCTGTTCATTCCTGACTATTCGCTCTGAGACACGAAATTCCGGTTGAGCGGCTGCCCATCAGACGGGCATAAAACCCACCAATTTTGACAGGCCGATCTCGCCCTCGCATGGCTTTTTGTGATCTATTTGCATCACCCATCCGGGTTAATGCACTCACTTCAGCCAATGTTCACTGTATATACTGTTTATGTCCTCATTTGTTCATGGCCATTTTAGAAACACCTCATAGTTGAATGAGGAAAAAATGTTTGAAACTTCTGGCGTACGTATCGCAATGGCCGTTTGGCGATATGATCGTCCGAAGGTTGCATAATCGATTAAGCAGAGAGGGAACTGCATAGCTTCGTCTTGATGGCTGCTGTTGCATTTTCCTGATGACGGCGTAACAAGCTTTGTCCTGTCTTTTCGCCACACCATCAGGTAGTTCTTTTGTCCCTCACCGTCATCCTGCTGGTCCTGTTCGGCGCGCTTCTTCACGCGACCTGGAATGCATTGATCAAGGCCGGAACGGACAAGGCGCTGGATGCCAGCCTGATCTCGGCGGGCGGCGCAATCGCGGCCCTGCCGTTCCTCCCGTTCCTGCCCTTTCCCGTTATCGAGGCCCTGCCCTATATCGGCGCCTCGGCGATTTTGCAGTTCGCCTATTTCCAGCTGGTCGCGGGCGCCTACCGGGCCGGCGATATCGGCCTCGTCTATCCGCTGATGCGTGGCTGCGCGCCGCTCTTGGTCGCGGCAACGAGCGGCTTTGTTCTCGGCGAGAGCCTGTCCGGCGGCGCGCTGATCGGCACGATCACGATCTGCGCCGGCATCCTGACGCTCGCCTTCGAGGCCAAGCGCGGCAGCGGCCACGCCATTCGTCTGGCGCTCGCCAATGCCGTGGTCATCGCCACCTACACCTATGTCGACGGCATCGGGGCGCGCATATCCGGCAATGCCATATCCTATACGCTGTGGATGTCGCTGTTGCCGCCGGTGCTGCTGCTCAGCTGGGCGATCTCGCGGCGCGGTGCCTATGCGGTTGCGATGCATGTGAAGGTGAACTGGTGGCGCGGTCTGATCGGCGGCACCGGATCGATCGCATCCTACGGGCTGGCGCTCTGGGCCATGACCAAGGCGCCTGTCGCCACCGTCGCCGCGCTGCGCGAAACATCGATCCTCTTCGCGCTCATCATCTCCGTCGTCTTCCTGAAGGAGAAAGCCAGCCCATGGCGCTACCTCGCCGGCGCGATTATCGCGCTCGGCGGGCTGTTGCTGAAGCTGGCGTAGTAGGTTCCGAGCTCCGCCGGGTTCAGTCCCGCGTCCAATCGGGCATCCGGTTTTCCAGGAATGCTCCGATCCCCTCTTCTGCATCCTCGGTCATCATGCTGTCGACCATGACTTCGGCGGCATAGCCATAGGCCTCCTCGACCGGCATTTCGACCTGTCGATAGAAGGCTTCCTTGCCGATCTGGAGCGCCATGGGCGATTTGCTTGCAATCACCGACGCGTATTTGGTGACGACCTGCTGCAGATATTGTTTCGGCACGATGCGGTTGACCAGGCCGAAATCCTTGGCAGTCGAGGCGTCGATCGTTTCGCCGGTCAAAAGCATCTCCATCGCCTGCTTGCGATGGGCGGAACGGGTCAGCGCCACCATCGGCGTCGCGCAGAAGAGCCCGATATTTACACCCGGCGTGCAGAATGTCGCCGTATCGGTGCAGATCGCGAGATCGCAGGACGCGACGAGCTGGCATCCGGCGGCGGTCGCAAGTCCGTCGATCTCGGCGATGACGGGCTTCGGCAGCTTAATAATCTCCAGCATCAGATCGGCTGCGAGCGCAAAGGTCTCCTCGAAGAAGGCCTCGCCATCATCGGCATCGGCGCGATGCTCGGTCAACTCCTTGAGATCATGGCCGGCCGAGAAGACATCGCCCGTCGATGCGATGATCACGACACGCACGTCGTCGTCCTCGGCCGCATTCTGCAGCTCGCCCATCAGCGTCTCCATCATGGCAAGCGACAGGTGATTGGCGGGAGGATTGTTCAAGGTCAGCCGCAGCACGCCATCGGAAAGCTGGCGCAGCACGAGCGAACCGCTGGCTTTGCTGGCATCGGTGCGGAACGATAGAACTTCGGCCATGATGAAACTCCCTGCATGTCGATTTCGTGCTATCAGTCCTGCCACAAAAGGCCAGCCATTTCGAGGAGAAGCGATGCCGTTGGCGCCAAAGCGCTCACATCGAGACGCTGAAAATTGAGGTATCAAAATACCACATAATTAACATATTGATTTCATTGAATTGTTTTTCCAGCCGCGACCCGCAGCAATATTGACGCTATCGGCCTCAACCTCTATACACACCGCCAGAACGCAGCCTTTCCCGGCTGCTTTCTTTTTGGTGCGCCCCAGGGCTCCCAAATCAAGCAACAAGAAACGCCCTTTCGCCTTCGGGCCAAGGGATCAAAAGAGAGTAACTACTATGGCAACCTTCTCCCAGAAGCCTGCAGAGGTAGAGAAGAAGTGGGTCATCATCGACGCCGAAGGGCTTGTCGTTGGTCGTCTCGCTTCTGTTATCGCCATGCGTCTGCGCGGCAAGCACAAGGCTACCTTCACTCCTCACGTTGACGACGGCGACAATGTCATCGTCATCAATGCCGACAAGGTCGTATTCACCGGCAAGAAGTATTCCGACAAGGTTTACTACTGGCACACGGGTTTCGCCGGCGGCATCAAGGAGCGTACCGCTCGCCAGATCATGGAAGGCCGCTTCCCGGAGCGCGTTCTTGAAAAGGCAGTCGAGCGCATGGTTCCGCGTGGCCCGCTCGGTCGTCGCCAGATGAAGAACCTGCGCGTTTACGCTGGTTCCAACCATCCTCATGAAGCTCAGCAGCCTGTCGCTCTCGACGTCGCATCGCTGAACAAGAAGAACGTAAGGAGCGCCTAAGAATGGCTGACCTCTCCTCCCTGAAGGATCTCGGCACGGCTACCGAAGCTTCGGCTCCGGCACACGTCCGTAAGGTCGATTCGCTTGGCCGCTCCTACGCGACCGGCAAGCGCAAGAACGCTGTTGCTCGTGTATGGGTCAAGCCGGGTTCCGGCAAGATCGTCATCAACGGCAAGGAATTCACGGAATACTTCGCACGTCCGGTTCTGCAGATGATTCTGCGTCAGCCGATCGTCGCTGCTGCCCGTGACGGCCAGTTCGACATTATCGCAACGGTTGCCGGCGGCGGTCTTTCCGGCCAGGCCGGTGCCGTTCGTCACGGCGTCTCCAAGGCTCTCACCTACTTCGAACCGGGCCTGCGCTCGGTCCTGAAGAAGGGTGGCTTCCTGACCCGCGACAGCCGCGTCGTCGAGCGTAAGAAGTACGGTAAGGCCAAGGCCCGCCGTTCGTTCCAGTTCTCCAAGCGTTAATCGCTTCGGACTTCGGAATGCGGAAAGGTCGGGTGCAAACCCGGCCTTTTTTCGTTTTGGCAATTGTTGAATCGATATTCAAATCGCATACCTCTTCGAACAGGCGAGAAGGAGTATTCACTTGGCCAACAAGTCGATCGACCATGCTTTCACGGCAACGAGCCTCACCTCGGCGGCAACGGACCCGACGTTTGCGGGTGCGCTGTCCTTCATGCGCCGGCGTTTCACCAAGGATCTGACCGGCGCCGACGTGGTGGTCTGGGGTATTCCCTTCGATGCCGCGACCTCCAACCGGCCTGGTACGCGCTTCGGGCCGCAGGCGATCCGGCGGGCTTCGGCGATTTTCGACAATGATCCGCAATATCCCTTCAACCGCGATCTCTTCGCTGAGATGGCCGTGATCGACTATGGCGATTGCCTGCTGGATTACGGCAATCACCAGGAGACGCCAGCGGCAATCGAACGGCAGGCGAAGACGATCGTCGATGCCGGCGCCTTCATGCTGACGCTGGGCGGCGACCATTACGTGACATGGCCTATCCTCAAGGCGCATGCGGCCAAACATGGCCCGCTGGCGCTGGTGCAGTTCGACGCGCATCAGGATACGTGGTTCGACGACAGCAAGCGGATCGACCATGGCTCCTTCGTGGCGCGCGCGGTGCGAGACGGGATCATCGATCCCGATCGGTCGATCCAGATCGGCATCCGCACGCATGCGCCCGACGATTTCGGCATCAATATTCTCTACGGCCATCAGGTCGAGGAGATGAGTGCTGCCGAGATCGCCTCGACGATCATCTCGCACACCAAGGGCGCGCCCAGCTATCTGACCTTCGACATCGATTGCCTGGATCCCGCCTATGCGCCCGGCACCGGCACGCCGGTTTCGGGCGGTCCATCCAGCGCCAAGATCCTCTCGGTGCTGCAGCGGCTGCACCAGCTCGATATCCGCGGCGCAGACGTTGTCGAGGTGTCTCCCGCCTACGACCATGCCGACATCACCGCCATTGCGGGGGCGACGGTCGCGATGTATATGCTGGGGCTGCATGCCGAACGACGCGCGACAGCGTCACACGGCTGACTCATCCATCTTCCAAAATGATTCCGGACTTCTTTCTAACCTATTGAAAGTGTGAGCAAGACAATGGCACCGAAGATCTTCATCGATGGCGAACACGGCACGACGGGCCTGCAGATCCGCACGCGCATGGCCGGCCGCAGCGATGTCGAACTTCTGTCCATTCCGGAAGCGGAGCGCCGCAATGCCGCTATCCGCGAGGATATGCTCAATAGCGCCGATATCGCCATCCTCTGCCTACCCGACGACGCGTCGAAGGAAGCCGTGCAGATGGTCTCGGCCAACAACAATGTCCGCGTCATCGACACCTCGACCGCCTACCGCGTCGACCCATCCTGGGCCTATGGCTTCGCGGAGATGGACAAGGAGCAGGCTGGCAAGATCAGTTCGGCGCGCTTCGTCGCCAATCCGGGCTGCTATCCAACCGGCGCTATCGGCCTGATGCGGCCGCTGCGTGCTGCCGGCATTCTGTCGGATGGCTATCCTGTCACCGTCAACGCTGTTTCCGGCTATACCGGCGGCGGCAAGCAGATGATCGCGCAGATGGAAGACCAGAGCCGCGACGACGCGATCAGCGCGCCGCACTTCCTCTACGGCCTCACGCTGACGCACAAGCATGTGCCCGAGATGAAGATCCATGGCCTGCTCGACCGCGCGCCGATCTTCGCGCCATCGGTCGGCAAGTTCGCGCAGGGCATGATCGTGCAGGTTCCGCTGCATCTCGACATGCTGGCCGCAGGCACGACGCTGGAGAGCATTCACGCGGCGTTGACCGCCCATTATGCCGGCCAGGATATCGTCACGGTGGTTCCGCTCGCAGACAGCAGCAAGATGGCGCGCGTCGATGCTGTCGAGCTCGCTGGCAAGGACACGATGAAGCTCTTCGTCTTCGGCACGCCTGGTGGTTCGCAGGTCAATCTCGTGGCTCTGCTCGACAATCTCGGCAAGGGTGCCTCGGGTGCCGCTGTGCAGAACATGGACCTGATGCTGGCCTCCTGAGCGAGGCCGGGGTTCCATGTCGTTTTCCGGTAGCATGGCCGATATCGGTGCGTGGCTTTCCGCCGCGCTGCCGGACCATGGACTTTATACGCTGATTGCCACCGCCTGCATTGCCGGGCTCGCCCGCGGTTTTTCCGGTTTCGGGGCGGCGCTGATCTTCATTCCGCTGGGCGGCGCCATCATCGGGCCGAAGCTGATCTCGCCGGTACTGCTCGTCATCGACGGGCTTGCGACGCTGGGCATGATCCCGCCTGCGTGGAAGCGGGCGAATCGGCGTGAGGTGTTCACCATGGCTGCCGGCGCGATGCTCGGCGTTCCCGCCGGAACCGCCGTGCTGACGCTCATGGACCCGCTGCTCTTGCGCTGGTCGATCACCGTCATCGCGCTGCTGCTGCTTGCGCTCTTGGTCTCAGGCTGGCGCTATCACGGGGAACCGCATTCCTATCTGAGTGCTGCGGTCGGGCTGGTGGCCGGATTGTTCAGTGGTGCCGCCCAACTCGGCGGGCCGCCCGTCGTCGCCTACTGGCTAGGCGGAAAGACAGAGTTCACCAAGGTGCGCTCCAACATCATCATCTACTTCGCGATCTCCACCTGCTTCAGCGTTGCCAGCTATTATGCCGGCAGGCTGTTCGTCGATACCGCCTTCGCGCTGACGCTGGTCATCCTGCCGAGCTATACGATCGGCCTGTTTCTCGGCTCCAAGCTTTTCGGCTTCGCCAAGGAGAGCACCTTCCGGATCATCTGCTACGGGCTGATCGGCGCCTCTGCCTTCCTCGGCATGCCCGCTCTCGACGGTCTACTGCGCTAGAGCGGATGGCGGGCGGGCTTGGCTGGTCTTGAAGACCAGCGCCTCGCCAGGACCATGGACCGCCGCGAAGAGCAGACCGGCCAGGAAGGTGAAGTGGTCGATGAAGAAGCCGAACTCCGCCTGATTGCCGGCCCAGCGCCCGGGTCCGTGGAATGACACGGCGAGGAAGATCACATAGATCCCCGCCAGCAGTGCGGCCGGTGAAAAGAAGATGCCGGTCAGGAAGGCGAGCGCCAGCCCCAGTTCGAAGAAGGCCGTGACCCAGGCGAGAAAGAGCGGGAATGGAAAGCCGGCGGCGGCGATGTAGCCGGCCGTGGCCGTGATATCCATGAACTTGAAGCTCAGCGCCATGATGAACACGCCGGCAAAGATCAGCCTTGCGATCAGAATTGCGATTGTCCTGCCCATATCTTTCTCCCTGTGCCGATAGCGGCTGATACGTGAACGCTCCGCAGCGCGATCGCGCCGCCTTATGATGCAAGGACGAACGGCATGGGGCGCTCCCGACATGCCCTTGCACAATCTCCTCCCGCGTCTTGCCATTCTGATTCAAGTGCTTCGGAAGTCGAGTCCGAAACGCGCCGCAAGTCCATGATTTCGGATTCGATTTAGCGATCGCTACCCGCCACGAGCCGACGCCACCTTTATGAGATTTCTATTTCCCGTCGAAGGCCCGCGAATGGATTTCATACGCCGCGTGGCGTTAGCCTGTGGTCGAAATTCAGAGGTAGACGTCATGCGAGACTTCCTATTTCCCCAACCTCCGACCGGCCGTCCACGACCGCCCGTGCCCAAGCGGCAGATGCGCGAGAAGCGCACGGCGCATTTACTGATCATCTTCGGCCTCGTGCTTGCCGCCGTCGAGATCTACGTCATCTGGGGCAGTATCTGACACGGCCATGCGGATGGACACGCGACTACGACTGGGAACTGTGATCACGGCGCTGGTCACGCCATTCAGGAACGACCGGCTTGACCTTGCGATGCTCGAGCGGTTGGCGGAGCGGCAGATCAACTCCGGCATCGACGGACTGGCTGTCTGCACAGTCACCGGCGAAGGGTCGACGCTGTCGCTCGCCGAACACGCGGCCGTCATCCGCACCTGTGTGAGGGTCGCGGCCGGCCGGGTGCCCGTCATCGCCGCCACCGGCACCAATGCCACATCGACCACGATTGCACTGACTTTGGAGGCGCGGAAGCTTGGCGCCGACGCCGCGCTCGTCACCGTGCCCTATTATTCGAAACCGGGGCAGAAGGGCATCGTCCATCATTTCGAGCAGGTGGCGGCGGCGAGCGATCTACCTGTCATCATCGGCGACAGTCCCTCGCGCTGCGCCAGCAGCCTGGCACCCGAAAGCCTTGAAGCGCTGGCGCCTGTCGGAAGCATCCTCGGCATTGTCCATTCCAGCAGTGCGGCGACCGGGCTCTCGCCATGTCTGCGCCAGCGATTTGTTTCCTTGTCATCCGATGACGGCAGCGCGCTTTCGTTTCTCGCTTGCGGCGGCGATGGCATGCTGTCGTCGGGCGCGAATGTCGAGCCGCGGCTGTTTGCTTCGCTTCATCGCTCAGCGAAGGCGGGCAACGTGGCAGCCGCCACGGCGCTGCATGACCGTCTGCAACCGCTCATCCGTGCGCTTGCGGAAGATGGCTCGCCCGCTCCCCTCAAATACGCACTGCATGTGCTGCTCGGCACGCTCCCCGACGTCCGCCTGCCGATGGTCGGCCTCGATGCCGCCGAGAAGGCGGCGGTCTTCGCTGCCCTGACGGGGCTTGCCGAGGGCCGTCGCCAAGCGCGCGCGGTCTGAGCCTGACAAATCCGATAACAGCCTCGATCATCCAACCTGAAAGGAAAGATCATGCCCTCCTCCAACGCGCTTGCCCTCGCCGTGACCATCGAGCCTAGCCCCTTGCCGCGCTTCACCATCGGTCGGAGCAAGGGCGGCGGATGGGTGGTTCAGGATCGCGAGGGGCGCGTCGGCGGTCTGTTTATCAGCGAGAGCGCCGCGTTGCACTTCGCCTCCGACGAGTGCGATCACGATGCCACGCAGATCGCAATCATCCGCACCCGCACGCTGCTGCCGTTCAATCGGCCCGATAGCCGCGGACATGTGCACTGACGGGACATGATCCACCTCCGCGGGAGCGCGCAACGGCGTTCCCGCAGGCGTTGGCGAACGCTTCCTTAACCGCCGTTTCGTATCATCTGCCCCTACCCCACGCCGAGCAGACACGATGTCGAACAAGCCGAATTTCCGCTTCACTCATTATGATCTCAAGGAGCAGCGCGCCGGAACGGTGATCGAGGTAACCTTGAACGCGGTCGCCAATGTTCGACTGATGACATCGCCGAACTACCAGCGCTTTACCGAAGTGCTCGACTTCAAATATGTAGGCGGCGTTGCGCGAAAATCTCCGATCCGGGTGCCGATCCCCGACAGCGGCCACTGGCATCTCGTGGTCGACATGGAAGGCCATCACGGCCTTGCGGAGTCATCCGTCAAGATCATCACCGCTCCATCCGGCCAGAAGCGGGCGTCTTGATCAGCGCTGATTGCGCTCTTTCCTGAGTTTCGACCACCATTCAAGCCGCTTGCGGATATCGCGCTCGAAGCCACGTTCGGGTGGGTCGTAGAAAGTCTGGCGACCCATCTTCTCCGGGAAGTAATCCTGGCCGGAAAAGGCGTCCGGCTCGTCGTGGTCGTAGCGATAGCCTTCGTTATAGCCCTCATCCTTCATCAGCTTGGTCGGCGCGTTCAGGATGTGCTTGGGCGGCAGCAGCGAGCCGTTCTGCTTGGCGGCCATGGTGGCGGCCTTGAAGGCGGTGTAGACGGCGTTGGATTTGGGCGCGGTGGCGAGATAGACGCAGGCCTGCGCCAGCGCCAGCTCTCCCTCGGGCGAGCCGAGGTAGTCGTAGGCGTCCTTGGCAGCGTTGCAGATGACCAGTGCCTGCGGATCGGCAAGGCCGATGTCCTCGACCGCCATGCGTACCAATCGGCGGCCGAGATAGAGCGGATCCTCGCCGGCATCGAACATGCGTGCCAGATAATAGAGCGCCGCATCGGGGTCGGAACCGCGCACGGACTTGTGCAGCGCTGAGATCAGATTGTAGTGGCCGTCCTGGGCCTTGTCGTAGACGGGCGCGCGGCGCTGGACGATCTTGGTCAGTCCCTCGGTATCGAAGATTTCGTCGCGGCGGGCGGCGCGCCAGACTTCTTCGGCGAGCGTCAGCACGGCGCGGCCATCGCCATCGGCCATACGCAGCAGGCTGACGCGGGCTTCCGATGTGAGCGGCAGCTCCCTGCCCTCGATCGCCTCGGCGCGGTTCAGGAGCTCGGCCAGGCTCTGATCGTCATGCGACTTGAAGGTCAGTACGCGGGCGCGTGACAAAAGAGCGGCGTTGAGCTCGAAGGACGGGTTCTCGGTGGTGGCGCCGACGAGGATGACGGTGCCGTCTTCCATCACGGGCAGGAAGCTATCCTGCTGGGCGCGGTTGAAGCGGTGGATCTCGTCGACAAAGAGCAGCGTCTGGCGCCCGTCCATGCGTCGCAGGCGGGCGGCCTCGAACACTTTTTTGAGATCGGCGACGCCTGAGAAGATCGCCGAAATCTGTTCGAAGGCAAGACCCGCCTCGCCCGACAGCAGGCGCGCGACGGTGGTCTTACCGGTACCTGGCGGTCCCCAGAAGATCATCGATCCCAACGAGCCGCTTTCGATCATCCGCCGGAGAACACCGTCCTCACCGGTCAGGTGATCCTGACCGGTAACGTCGGCGATGGTCTGCGGGCGAAGCCGATCCGCCAGCGGCCGCCTGTTGGCGACATCAGGCGGAATGCGCGGCGCGAAGAGATCATTGCTCATCGGAAGAACTGCCGGATGCGCTGACCGTTGCGTTCGATCTCGACGCGCCAGAAGCTCGGGTTCTGCGCGGCCAGCGTCGCAAGATCCTTGGTGGTCTTCACATCGGCGCTGTTGACGGAGACAATGATGTCCTTCGGCTCGAAGCCGAGCTGCTGGGCAACGGAGCCGTCCTTGACTTCCGAGACGACAACGCCCGTGCTCTCGCTTGCCATGCGCAGCTCATCAGCCACGCGCGGCGACAGGTTCTCGACGACGGTGCCTGTGAACGGCGAACGGCCGCCGATCGTGCGCTGGTCGCGCGGCGTGGTCTCGGGCGCCTGCCCGAGCGTCATCTTCACATGCTCTTCCTTGCCGTTGTCGGTAATGGCGAGATCGACAGGCTTGCCGAGGCCGGCCGTGGTCAGGCGGTAATACAGTGCGTCGGGATGCTCCACCGAGATGCCATCGACGGCGGTGATGACTTCGCCCGCCTTCAGGCCTGCCTTTGCGGCCGGGCCGCCCTCCGTGACCTTGACGACGATGGCGCCGCGCGCCTTTTCGAGGCCGAGCGCATCGGCGACGTCAGAGGTGACCGCATCGAAGGTCGCGCCGACATAGGGACGCTCGAAGGTCTTCACGCCCGCGTCGGCGGAAGCGACGAAGACTTTCACGAGGTTCGCAGGGATGGCGAAGCCGATGCCGTTGGAGCCGCCTCCGCGCGAGAAGATGGCCGTGTTGATGCCGATCAGCTCACCCTTCATGTTCATCAGCGCGCCGCCGGAATTGCCTGGATTGATCGAGGCGTCGGTCTGGATGAAGAAGCCGAACTCGTCCTTGACGACCTGGTTGCGTGCCAGCGCCGAGATGATACCTGACGTGACCGTCTGGCCGACACCGAACGGATTGCCGATGGCAAGCACAAGATCGCCGACTTCAACGGCGTCGGAATTGCCGATCGGAAGCGCCGGGAATGTCGCCTTGGTATCGACCTTGAGCACGGCGAGATCCAGGCGGTCGTCCTTCAGAATGACCTTGCAGGGAAACTCGCGGCCATCCGAGAGCGCGATCTTGATTTCGTCGGCGCCTTCGATGACGTGGTTGTTGGTCACGATCGTGCCGTTCGTCTCGACGATGACGCCGGAGCCGAGCGAGGACTGCTTCTGCGTACGGTTCGGCATCTGCTGGCCGAAGAACTGCTCGAAGAAGGGATCGCCGGCAAACGGCGACTGGCGGCGAACGGTCTTTTCCGCATAAACGTTCACCACCGCACCCGCCGTCTGCTTGACGAGCGGCGCGAAGGACAGCTGCATCTCCATCTGGCTCTGCGGCACGGTCTTGCCCGTCTCGCTATTTGCCGTTTGGGCATGAGCATTGATCGGCAGTGCAAGCACCAGAGCAAGCAGCGGCAGAGAGGCGCGCTTCAACAGGTCGTGCATAAGAATCCCTTCTTGAAATCGTCTTGAGAGAACGTTGTAGTGCCGGACGCTAGAAAGGAAAGAGGGCAGAAGCATGGAAGAATAAGGCGGGTCAACCGATGCGCAACATACTTGCCAAACTGAGTCAGGAACGACAGGCATGCGACTGATATCAAAGGCCAAACTCTGGGCGAAATCACTGAAGCGTGACATCGTCGCCCTGTGGCTCGCCGCGCGCGACAGGCGGGTGCCCTGGTACGCCAAGGCGGTCGCTGGCGGCGTCGCCGCTTACGCGCTATCGCCGATCGACCTGATCCCCGATTTCATTCCCGTACTCGGCTATCTCGACGATCTCCTCATCGTGCCGCTCGGCATCATGCTCGCTGTCAGGCTCATCCCTTCCGATGTCATCGCGGAGCTGCGCGTCGACGCGGCAGCACGGCTCGAGCGGCCGTCCAGCCGCGCCGGGCTCATCTTCATCCTTGCCATCTGGCTCTGCTGCATCATCTTCGTCGGCATGGCATTCTTGAGAGCCAGATAGACCAGACAGGAACCACTGCATGACGCGATATTGCCAGCCCCTTCTCTTCACCACCGCCGCCCTGCTGCTTTGCTGCGCCGGGACAAGCCACGCGGCAAGCTTCGATTGCGAGGCAAAGGAGCTGAAGCCGGACGAGAAGGCGATCTGCGATAATCGCTCGCTCAACGACGCCGATGTGAAGATGGTGACGACCTTCGACCTGTTGTCGGGCCTGCTTGCCATGGGCTCGCGTGGCACGATGCAGGACGAGCAGACGGCGTGGCTGAAGAAGCGCCAGGAGTGCGCCGCCGACGTCGCCTGCATCCAGGCCGCCTATGACGAGCGGCTGAAGCAGCTGGCGGAAAGCTACAAAAACATAAACCGGCCGCTTTGAGGCGACCGGTTCATTAGAGCAACTGACTCTTAATCAGCGGGTTCAGCGATCGCCGAGATCGCGAACGGCGCCACGGTCGGCGCTGGTTGCGAAGGCGGCGTAGGCCTTCAGCGCGGTGGTGACGTTGCGCTTGCGCTTTTCGGCCGGCTGCCAGCCCTTGGCGTCCTGTTCGGCGCGGCGGGTTGCCAGTTCCTTGTCATCCACGCGCAGGCTGATCGTGCGGTTCGGGATGTCGATATCGATCATGTCGCCTTCGCGCACGAGGCCGATGGTGCCGCCATTGGCCGCTTCCGGAGAGGCATGGCCGATCGACAGACCCGAGGTGCCGCCGGAGAAGCGGCCGTCGGTGATCAGAGCGCAAGCCTTTCCGAGGCCCTTCGATTTCAGGTAGCTCGTCGGATAGAGCATTTCCTGCATGCCCGGGCCGCCCTTCGGACCTTCGTAGCGGATGACCACGACATCGCCGGCGACGACTTCGTTGGACAGGATCGCCTTTACGGCCGCATCCTGGCTTTCATAGACCTTGGCCGGGCCGGAGAACTTCAGGATCGATTCATCGACGCCTGCCGTCTTCACGATGCAGCCGTCGAGCGCGAGGTTGCCCTTCAGGACCGCGAGACCGCCATCCTTGGAGAAGGGATGCTGGGCATCGCGGATGACGCCGGTTTCGCGGTCGAGGTCGAGTTCTTCCCAACGCGAGCTCTGGCTGAAAGCGACCTGCGTCGGAACACCGCCGGGGGCGGCGCTGAAGAGATCGAAGGCGGCCTTGTTGTCGGTGACCGCGACATCCCACTGCGCCAGCGCTTCGCGCATCGTCGGAGCATGCACCGTCGGAAGATCGACGTTCAACAGACCGGCGCGGTCGAGTTCGCCGAGGATGGCCATGATGCCGCCGGCGCGGTGAACGTCTTCCATGTGAACGTCGGCCTTGGCGGGCGCGACCTTCGACAGGCAGGGAACGCGGCGCGACAGGCGATCGATATCGTCCATCGTGAAATCGATCTCGCCTTCATGCGCGGCCGCGAGAATGTGCAGAACGGTGTTGGTCGAGCCACCCATGGCGATATCGAGCGCCATGGCGTTCTCGAACGCGCCCTTGCTGGCAATGGTGCGCGGCAGAGCGGTCAGATCGTCCTGTTCGTAATAGCGACGTGCGAGCTCGACGATGCGACGACCGGCTTCAAGGAAGAGTTCCTTGCGGTCGGAATGGGTGGCGAGCGTCGAGCCGTTGCCGGGTAATGACAGGCCCAGGGCTTCCGTCAGACAGTTCATCGAGTTTGCCGTGAACATGCCGGAGCAGGAACCGCAGGTCGGGCAAGCGGAACGCTCGATGACGGCGACGTCTTCATCGCTGATCTTGTCGTCGGCGGCTGCGACCATGGCATCGACGAGGTCGAGCGCGACCTTCTTGCCGTTCAGCACCACCTTGCCGGCTTCCATCGGGCCGCCGGAGACGAAGACCGTCGGGATGTTGAGGCGCAGCGAGGCCATCAGCATTCCGGGGGTGATCTTGTCGCAGTTGGAGATGCAGACCATGGCGTCGGCGCAGTGGGCGTTGACCATGTATTCGACGCTGTCGGCGATCAGCTCGCGCGAAGGCAGCGAATAGAGCATGCCGTCATGGCCCATCGCGATACCGTCGTCGACGGCGATCGTGTTGAACTCCTTTGCCACGCCGCCGGCCGCTTCGATTTCGCGCGCGACGAGCTGGCCGAGGTCTTTCAGGTGGACGTGACCCGGCACGAACTGGGTGAAGGAGTTGACCACCGCGATAATCGGCTTGCCGAAATCCGAATCTTTCATGCCCGTGGCGCGCCAAAGGCCGCGCGCGCCCGCCATGTTGCGGCCGTGGGTCGTGGTTCTCGAACGATAAGCTGGCATTGGTGTTTCCTCACAACATCGGAAGTCTTGGGCGATACCGGGCGGATCTTGACGACACGCTCCAACTATCGCTGCTTTTTGGAATTGTCCTAATCCAAAGAGTATATGCTGTCACTACCGGGAAAGGCAAAAGCGGTACTCCTCGGTACGCCTCAGGCGCCCATCGATCATATACGTGGACAGAAGGCTTTCTGTTACAGGCTGGTGCTACGTTTTCGCTACACAATAAGTTGGCTTCCCGGCCGGCCGCTTCAAGGCGTAAACAGTGATCCGAAACAACCTTGAATGCGTTCAAGGTTTATGCCGAGCTTATGTTGCTCAGGAGGATATCATGCCCGTCTACCGTCCACCCAAGATTGCTTCGTCTGAGATCACGCCGCGCCAGACCTATCTCGATCGCCGCCAGTTCCTTGGCGCAGCCGCGATCGGCGCAGTGGGTCTATTGGGTGCCGGCACTGCCAGCGCAGCCGCACTTACAACCGTCGACAGCAAGTACAAGGTCGACGAGAAGCTGACGCCAATCAAGGACGTAACAACCTACAATAACTTCTACGAGTTCGGCCTCGACAAGGGTGATCCGGTGGCGCTCTCCGGCGACTTCAAGCCCACGCCTTGGGCCATCAAGGTCGACGGCATGGTCAACAAGCCGGGCACCTTCGATCTCGACGCGCTGATGAAGGAATTCCCGATCGAGAGCCGCACCTATCGCATGCGCTGCGTCGAAGCCTGGTCGATGGTGATCCCGTGGGATGGTTTTCCGCTGGCCTCGCTGCTCAGCAAGGTCGAGCCACTCGGGAGCGCGAAGTATGTGGCCTTCGAGACCGTTGTGCGCCCGGAAGAGATGCCGGGGCAGAAGGGGATCTTCCAGTCGCTTAACTGGCCCTATGTGGAGGGGCTGCGGCTCGACGAGGCCAACCACCCGCTGACGCTGCTCGCGGTCGGGCTTTATGGCGAGACGCTGCCGAACCAGAACGGCGCGCCGATCCGGCTGGTCGTTCCCTGGAAGTATGGCTTCAAGGGCATCAAGTCGATCGTGCGCATCACGCTGACGGACAAGGAGCCGAAGAACACCTGGCAGGTCACCAATTCGCAGGAGTACGGCTTCTATGCCAACGTCAATCCAGCCGTCGATCATCCGCGCTGGAGCCAGGCGACCGAGCGGCGGATCGGTGAGAGCGGCTTCTTCGGCGCCAGCCGCCATCCGACGCTGCCGTTCAACGGCTATGGCGATGAGGTGGCGAGCCTTTATGCGGGCATGGACCTGAAGGCGAACTTCTGATGGCAACGCTCTCGTTCAGCCTGCCGAAGCGATGGCACTCGGCCTCTGTCTGGCTGCTCTATGTCGTCGGGTTGGCGCCTGCCGCCTGGACCTTCTATCTCGGCGCCACCGACCAGCTGGGCGCCGATCCGGTCAAGACCTTCGAGCTGTTCCTCGGGCTGTGGGCGATCCGCTTCCTGGTGCTGACGCTCGCCGTCTCCCCTGCCCGCGACCTCTTCGGCTGGAACTATCTGCGCTATCGCCGCGCGCTGGGGCTTCTCGCTTTTTACTACGTGGCCATGCACTTCGCCGTCTACATGCTGCTCGATCAGGCGCTCGACGTCTCCGCCGTCCTCGACGATGTGATGAAGCGGCCCTTCATCATGTTCGGCATGGCTGGCCTTGTCCTGCTCGTACCGCTGGCGGTGACCTCCAACAACCTGTCGATCCGCAAACTCGGCTCGAAATGGATCTGGCTGCACAAGCTGATCTACATCATCGCAGCCTGTGGCGCGGTGCACTTCGCCCTGTCGACGAAGCTTCTGGATCTCGAGCAGTATATCTATGTCGGCCTGATTATCTTGATGATCCTCTACCGGTCATGGCGACCGATCGCGCGGAGCAGGAAGCGTAGCAGAAACGGGCAAGGCGGCAGAACGCGTCCTGCCCAGGCTGCCGGCTGAGCTCTTGTTAGAAACCATGAGGGCTGACAGACTGCCCTCATGGAAGCAGCGTCGCCACTATACATCTACCGTGACCCGCATTTCGCCCCGGCCGGGGACACAGTCGTTGCCGCGGCGCCGCTCGACGTCGTCGTAGACGTCTATGGCGGCGGCGGGCTCGTTGGCGAGGCTGGCTTAAGCGCGGTCTTTGGCGGCGCGATCGTCTTCAAGGACGACATCACCGGGGCCCGTTTTCTTGGAGTATGGGGAAAGCGCAATGCCGCGCGTTTCAAGGCGGCGCTAGAGGCGCAGGGTGATGTCGAGGTAATAGACGGCCCACCACCGGCGCGGCTTCAACATTTCAGCAAGACTGGCGAGCGGCCGAAGCGCACCCGGTGACAAATCAATACCACAAACGAAAACAGCCGGGCTTTTCAGCCCGGCTGTTTTGCTTCCGGCGAACCGGAAAATATTAAGCGGCTTCAGCAGCAGCTGCTTCGGCTTCAACGCGAGCCTTGTCGGCTGCGCCCTTAGCGAAGGTGTCGCGGTCAACGAATTCGATGACGGCGAGAGCGGCGTTGTCGCCCTGGCGGAAGCCAGCCTTCATGATACGCAGGTAGCCGCCGTTGCGGGTTGCGTAGCGCGAAGCGATCGTGTCGAAGAGCTTCGAAACAACAGCGGCGTCGCGGATCTGCGAAATCGCCTGACGACGAGCGTGCAGGTCCCCGCGCTTGCCGAGGGTTACGAGCTTTTCAACGATCGGACGGATTTCCTTTGCCTTCGGCAGGGTGGTCACGATCTGCTCATGGGTGATGAGCGAAGCCGCCATGTTGGCAAACATTGCCTTGCGGTGGCTAGCGGTTCTATTCAGCTTGCGGCCGGCTTTACCGTGGCGCATTGCTATTCTCCTTCACATGCAGGCATCTCGCCCGCCGTTTGATGGTTAGTATTGGTCTTCGTAACGCTTGGCGAGATCTTCGATGTTCTCAGGCGGCCATGCGGGCACTTCCATGCCGAGGTGCAGGCCCATGGAAGCGAGAACTTCCTTGATTTCGTTCAGCGACTTGCGACCAAAATTCGGCGTGCGGAGCATTTCTGCTTCGGTCTTCTGAATGAGGTCGCCGATGTAGACGATGTTGTCGTTCTTCAGGCAGTTTGCCGAGCGAACAGACAGTTCGAGTTCGTCCACCTTCTTGAGGAGAGCCGGGTTGAAAGCGAGTTCGGTGACTGCTTCTTCTTCGGTTTCCTTCTGCGGCTCGTCGAAGTTGACGAACACGCCAAGCTGATCCTGCAGGATGCGAGCCGCGAAAGCGACGGCATCTTCGCCGGAGATCGAACCATCGGTTTCAATGGTCATGTTCAGCTTGTCGTAGTCGAGAACCTGTCCTTCGCGGGTATTTTCAACCTTGTAGGACACCTTCTTGACCGGCGAATAAAGGCTGTCGACCGGGATGAGACCGATCGGAGCATCTTCCGCACGATTGCGATCGGCCGGAACATAGCCCTTGCCGTTGTTGACGGTGAATTCCATGCGGATTTCGGCGCCCTCGTCGAGCGTGCAGATCACATGCTCGGGGTTGAGGATTTCGATATCGCCGACCGTCTGGATGTCGCCAGCCGTTACAACGCCCGGACCCTGCTTACGCACGACCATGCGCTTTGCGTCGTCGCCATCCATCTTGATGGCGATTTCCTTGATGTTCAGAACGATGTCGGTGACATCTTCACGAACGCCAGGGATCGACGAGAATTCATGCAGCACGCCATCGATCTGCACGGCCGTCACTGCGGCACCGCGCAGCGAGGAGAGCAGAACGCGGCGAAGCGCGTTGCCGAGGGTGAGGCCGAAACCGCGCTCCAGCGGCTCTGCTACGAGCGTCGCCTTGGTGCGCGAGCTCGAAGAGAACTCGACCTTGTTCGGCTTGATCAATTCCTGCCAGTTTTTCTGAATCATATTTTTGCCTTCCGTTCGTTGCCACCATCCAATCGTGACAACCGAGCTTGAGAAGCATCGGGAGCGAGGATCCGCTCACCGATGTTGTGAATGGCGATGATCAGACGCGACGCTTCTTGCGCGGGCGGCAACCATTGTGCGGGATCGGGGTCACGTCGCGGATGGACGTGATCATGAAACCAGCAGCCTGGAGGGCGCGCAGAGCGGATTCACGACCCGAACCCGGACCGCAAACTTCAACTTCCAGCGACTTCATGCCGTGTTCCTGAGCCTTCTTGGCGCAGTCTTCAGCAGCGATCTGAGCAGCGAACGGGGTCGACTTGCGCGAGCCCTTGAAGCCCTTGGCGCCAGCAGACGACCAGGCAATAGCGTTGCCCTGTGCGTCGGTGATCGTGATCATCGTGTTGTTGAAGGTCGAGTTGACGTGAGCGACGCCCGACGAAATGTTTTTACGTTCGCGACGGCGAACGCGTACGGCTTCCTTGGCCATTTTAATCCCTTTCTTGGATCTCTGCACCGCCGTAATGCCAGCGGCTACACCGGAACGAGACCTTGCGGCCCTGCCCGAAACTCAAAAGAGGCCGGCGCAGACCGCCAGCCCCCTCACCTCCGGTTTCCCGGAAATTACTTCTTCTTACCAGCGATAGCCTTTGCCGGGCCCTTGCGGGTACGAGCATTGGTGTGCGTGCGCTGACCGCGGACCGGAAGGCCACGGCGATGACGCAGGCCGCGGTAGCAGCCGAGGTCCATCAGACGCTTGATGTTCATCGAGGTCTCGCGACGCAGGTCACCTTCGACCTGGTAATCGCGGTCGATGGTTTCGCGGATCTGCAGGACTTCAGCGTCGGTGAGCTGATTCACGCGACGATCAGCAGGAATACCGACCTTCTCGATGATTTCCTGTGCGAATTTCGGACCGATCCCGTGAATGTACGTCAGCGCGATTACAACGCGCTTTGCGGTCGGGATGTTGACGCCAGCGATACGTGCCACGCCTATTCTCCTTGCGTTCCAGTTGCCATCCGGCAAGTGGTGTCTCGTTACACGGCCTTGAAAGGCCGCAATTACAATTCAGGTTCTCAACAAGTCAAAACGATCGAACCCGGAATTCCTATCGGAAGTCCGCGCCGATCGCATCAGATATCGCGAGTTGGCGCGGTGTTTAACGGAATCAGTGCTGAAAAGCAACCGCTCCCGCCAAGTTTTATTTCCAAAGCCTTACAGCTTCGAAAGTATGCCCTCGATCTCGCCGGTGACGTGATCGATGTCTGCCATGCCATCCACCGACTCCAACTTGCCCTTGGCATAGTAGTAGCCGATCAGCGGCGATGTTTCCTTGTAGTAAGCGCCGAGACGCGTCACCACGGTTTCGCGGTTGTCATCGGGACGACGCTTGAAGTGAGTCGAACCACAGCGGTCGCAGACCCCTTCCACCTTTGGCTTGACGTTGGTGTCGTGATAGCCGGCACCACAGTTCGCACAGGTATAACGGCCCGAAACGCGGTCCGCGAGGATAGCATCGTCAACCTGGATTTCGACGACCTTCGACAGTTCGATGCCCTTGCCCTTGAGCATGGCTTCCGTCGCATCGGCCTGAACCAGCGTGCGCGGGAAACCGTCGAGGATGAAGCCATTCTCGCAATCGGGCTGGTCGATACGCTCCGACACGATTGCGATGACGATGTCGTCAGAGACCAGCTTGCCAGCGTCCATGACGGCCTTGGCGCGCTTGCCAACTTCGGTACCGGCCTGAACGGCGGCGCGAAGCATGTCACCCGTGGAAAGTTGCGGAATGCCGTACTTTTCCACGATCCGCTGAGCTTGAGTCCCCTTACCCGCGCCCGGCGGCCCCAAAAGTATAAGTCTCATCGACCCCTCTTTCCTCCACGCAACTTCGATTTCTTGATCAGGCCTTCGTACTGCTGCGCGATCAGGTGACCCTGAATCTGCGCGACCGTATCAAGAGTTACGCTAACGACAATCAAAAGCGAAGTGCCACCAAGGGATAATGGAATCCCTGTCTGCGACACGAGGATTTCTGGAAGAATGCAGACGAATACGAGGTAGATCGCGCCGATGACCGTGATGCGGGTCAGCACGTAGTCAATGTACTCGGCGGTGCGCTCACCGGGACGGATGCCCGGGATGAAGCCGCCATGCTTCTTCAGATTGTCGGCCGTGTCCTTCGGATTGAAGACGATAGCCGTGTAGAAGAAGGCGAAGAAGGCGATCAGCAGACCGTAGAGAAGCATGTAGAGCGGCTGGCCATGGCCAAGAGCCGCGACGATGGAGGTTACCCAAGTCGGCATGTTGGTGGTGCTGGCGAAGCCCGCGATCGTTGCCGGCAGGAGCAGCAGCGAGGACGAGAAGATCGCCGGGATAACACCCGAGGTGTTGAGCTTCAGCGGCAGGTGCGAGGTATCGCCCTGGAACATGCGGTTGCCCACCTGGCGCTTCGGATACTGGATCAGAAGGCGGCGCTGGGCGCGTTCGACGAAGACGATGATCGCGATGACGGCGATCGCAACGACGATGACCAGCAGGATGAGGCTCGTCGACAGCGCGCCTGTGCGGCCGAGTTCGAGCGTACCGGCAAGAGCCGAAGGCAGGCCAGCGGCGATGCCGGCGAAGATGATGAGCGAGATGCCGTTACCGATACCGCGCGACGTGATCTGCTCGCCGAGCCACATCAGGAACATCGTGCCGCCGAGCAGCGTGATGACCGTGGAGACGCGGAAGAAGATGCCCGGGTCGACCACGAGCCCCTGTCCGCTCTCAAGACCAATGGCAATGCCATAAGCCTGCAACGTGCCGAGAAGCACGGTGCCGTAGCGGGTGTACTGGTTGATGATCTTGCGACCCTGCTCGCCTTCCTTCTTCAGGTTCTCGAGCGCAGGCACGACCGAGGTCATCAGCTGCACGATAATCGAAGCGGAAATGTAGGGCATGATGCCGAGCGCGAAGATCGCCATGCGCTGAACAGCGCCGCCCGAGAACATGTTGAAGAGGCCGAGAATGCCGCCTGCCTGACCCTGGAAGGCCTGTGCATAGGCCTGCGGGTTAAGGCCGGGAAGCGGAATGTGCGTTCCCAACCGATAGACGAGGAGAGCTGCCAGTGTAAACCACAGGCGCTTCTTGAGATCCTCGGCTTTGGCGAAGGTCGAGAAATTGAGGTTGGAAGCCAACTGTTCCGCTGCAGACGCCATGCGTATCTCCGCGCTACCGGTTTCGGGCTCTGACCAAGCGAAAGGCAGAACGCCGGATCGGCATTTCTGAATTATTCAAAAGCGGGCTTCGGACGGATTGCGGGCGCAACCTATGCCTCACCCTGTTGTTCGTCTAACCTGTCCTGACGCACGTGCATCCGACCGGTTTTTGTGAGGCTCACATATGGGAGCAAAACCGCCCGGTGTGAAGCACCCCGGGCGGTTTATCATAGATTAAATTATTCTGCAGCTGCGGCGGAAAGAAGCGTGACGGAACCGCCAGCCTTTTCGATCTTTTCGACTGCCGGCTTGGAAGCGCCAGCAACTTCGAACTTGACCTTTGCCTTCAGCTCGCCGTCGGCGAGAACGCGAACGCCGTCCTTGACGCGACGGATAACGCCGGCAGCCTTGAGAGCCGCTGCATCAACCGTGGACTTGGCGTCGAGCTTGCCAGCGTCGATAGCAGCCTGAACACGCTCCAGGGACACAACAACGAAGTCGGCCTTGAAGATGTTGTTGAAGCCGCGCTTCGGCAGGCGACGGTAGATTGGCATCTGACCGCCTTCGAAGCCGTTGATGGCTACGCCCGAACGGGACTTCTGACCCTTGACACCGCGACCACCGGTCTTGCCGGAGCCCGAACCGATACCGCGGCCGAGGCGCTTGCGGCTATGGGTCGAACCTTCGTTGTCTTTGATTTCATTGAGTTTCATAGCGAATACTCCCTGCTTACTTCTCGTCGACGATGCGAACGAGATGCTGGACAGCACGGATCATGCCACGAACGGAAGGGGTATCTTCCAGCGTGCGACGACGGTGCATCTTGTTCAGCCCGAGACCGATCAGCGTGCGCTGCTGGACATCCGGACGGCGAATCGGGCTGCCGATCTGCTCGACGGTAACCGTCTTTGCTTCGGTCTTCTTTGTAGCCTTGGCCATGGATCAGCTCCTCTTATTCTTCAGAAGCGTTACCGGAAGCGGCACGGCGAGCCTGAAGCGTTGCATACTTGATGCCGCGCTGTGCTGCGATGTCCTTCGGGTGAACCTGATGCTTCAGAGCGTCGAAGGTAGCGCGAACCATGTTGTATGGGTTCGAGGAACCGGTCGACTTGGCGACGACGTCGTGAACGCCGAGCGTTTCGAAAACAGCGCGCATCGGACCACCGGCGATGATACCGGTACCGACCTTGGCCGAACGAAGCAGAACCTTGCCGGCGCCGTGGCGGCCGTGAACGTCGTGATGCAGCGTACGGCCGTCACGCAGCGGTACGAAGATCAGTTCGCGCTTGGCAGCTTCAGTTGCCTTGCGGATTGCTTCCGGCACTTCACGTGCCTTGCCGTGACCGAAGCCAACGCGGCCCTTCTGGTCACCGACGACGACGAGGGCTGCAAAACCGAAACGACGGCCGCCCTTGACGACCTTGGCGACGCGGTTGATCGCGACCAGCTTGTCGACGAATTCGCTATCGCGCTCTTCGCGGTTCTGGCGATCGTCGCGCGAACCTTTTCTTTCCTGTGCCATTGTCCTTTTCCTTTTTCTTTTGCGGGTGGAACGGCAGACAACACGAGGACCGCAGCAGCCTCCCCTATCGAGGAGCGTTTGCGGTCCGGTTAAAATCCGGCCGAAGCACTGAGCCCCGGCCGGAAATTCATTAGAAGGTCAGACCGCCTTCGCGGGCTGCATCTGCCAGGGCCTTGATACGGCCGTGATAGATGAAGGCGCCACGGTCGAATACGACTTCCTTGACACCAGCCTTGGAGGCGCGCTCGGCGACGAGCTTGCCAACGGCGGCAGCTGCCGCGGTGTCAGCACCGGTCTTCAGAGAACCGCGCAGGTCCTTATCGAGCGTCGAGGCAGCCGCGAGGGTCTTGCCGGCAACATCGTCGATAACCTGAACGTAGATGTTCTTCGAGGAGCGATGAACCGACAGGCGCGGACGGCCATTAGCCACCGACTTGAGATGACGGCGCACGCGGTTGGCACGACGTGCAAGTGCTTCTTTCCTGCTAGCCATTTCGCGTGATCCTTACTTCTTCTTGCCTTCTTTGCGAACGATACGTTCGCCGGCATACTTGACGCCCTTGCCCTTGTAAGGCTCAGGACCGCGGTATTCGCGGATTTCAGCGGCGACCTGGCCGACCTGCTGCTTATTGATGCCAGTGACAACAATTTCAGTAGGCTTCGGCACAGCGATCGTGATGCCGACCGGCGGCTCATAAACCACGTCGTGGCTGAAACCGAGAGCGAGCTGCAGGTTCTTGCCCTGAAGCGACGCGCGGTAACCAACGCCGTTGATTTCGAGCTTGCGCTCGTAGCCGTCCTTAACACCCGTGAAGATGTTCTCGATCATCGTGCGGGACATGCCCCACTTCGAACGAGCATCCTTCGACTGCGTGAGCGGCGTCACGACAACCGCATTGTTTTCGAGCTTAACGCCGACTTCGTCGTTTGCGACGAAGAACAGCTCGCCCTTCGGGCCCTTTGCAGTAACCTTCTGGCCTTCGACCGTAGCCGTAATCCCAGCAGGAATCTGAACGGGCTTCTTACCGATACGAGACATTTTTATATCCTGTCTGTTCGCTATGGAGATCGATGCTCGGTATTAGAATACCGAGCAAAGAACCTCGCCACCAACGTTCTGTTCGCGAGCCTGGTGATCAGCCATCACACCCTTCGGAGTCGAAAGGATGGTGATGCCGAGACCGTTCGCGACCTGCGGAATGGACTTGACCGAGACATAAACCCGGCGGCCCGGCTTGGACACACGGCCGATCTCACGGATCACCGATGCGCCTTCGTAGTACTTCAACTCGATGTTGATTTCAGACTTGCCATTGCCGAAATCGACAAGAGCGTAGCCACGGATGTAGCCTTCAGCCTGGAGAACATCGAGAACACGTGCACGGAGCTTCGAAGCAGGCGTCGAGACCGACGACTTGCGGCGGGAAGCGCCGTTACGGATGCGGGTGAGCATATCGCCCAACGGATCAGTCATTGTCATCTAACCTGCTCCTTACCAGCTGGACTTGACGATGCCCGGCACCTTGCCGAGATTGCCGAGTTCACGCAGCGCGATACGCGACATGCGCAGTTTGCGGTAGTATGCGCGCGGACGGCCCGATACTTCACAACGGTTGCGAATACGGGTCTTCGATCCATCGCGCGGCAGGGATGCCAGCTTGATCGAGGCCTTGAACCGGTCTTCGATCGGAAGAGCCTGGTTCATGATGATCGCCTTCAACTCGGCGCGCTTAGCGGCCTGGTTGGCGACCGTAATACGGCGGCGCTTGTTCTTTTCAACTGCGCTGGTCTTCGCCATGTGTGGTTCCTTTTCTACGCTCGTCGTTACGGTTACTGACGGAACGGGAAGTTGAACTCTGTGAGCAGAGCCCGTGCTTCGTCGTCCTTGGTGGCCGTCGTGCAAACGATGATGTCCATGCCCCACATCTGATCAACCTTATCGTAGTTGATCTCAGGGAACACAATGTGCTCCTTGATGCCCATGGCGAAGTTGCCACGGCCGTCAAAGCTCTTCGGGTTCAGGCCGCGGAAGTCGCGAACGCGCGGAAGCGCGATATTCACGAGACGGTCCAGGAACTCGTACATGCGAGCGCCGCGCAGGGTAACCTTTGCGCCGATCGGCATATCTTCGCGGACCTTGAAGCCAGCGATGGAGTTGCGTGCACGGGTGATGACCGGCTTCTGACCAGCGATAGCGGCCAGGTCAGCTGCAGCAACAGTCGGCTTCTTCGAATCAGCCGTTGCTTCACCAACACCCATGTTGATTACGATCTTGTCGAGCTTCGGGATCATCATCTCGTTGGCGTAGGAGAACTTCTCCTGCATCGCCGCGCGGATGCGCTCGACATATTCCTTCTTGAGCCGCGGCTCGTACTTTGCCTGAGCCATCAGATCACCTCACCAGAACGCTTGGCCACACGGACCTTCTTGCCGTCAACAACCTTGAAACCAACGCGGGTCGGCTTGCCGTCCTTGTCGATGATCGAGACGTTGGACAAGTGAACCGAGGCTTCCTTGCTGATGATGCCGGCTTCCTGGGTCTGCGTCTGGCGCTGATGGCGCTTCACGACGTTGACGCCACGGACTACGGCGCGATCTTCCTTGGGCAGAACCTGAAGGACTTCGCCGGTACGGCCCTTGTCCTTGCCTGCGAGCATGACGACCGTGTCGCCCTTACGAATCTTTTGCATCGTTCGTGCTCCTTACAGAACTTCTGGAGCGAGCGAGATGATCTTCATGTGGTTCTTGGCGCGAAGTTCGCGCGGAACCGGTCCGAAGATACGGGTGCCGATCGGCTCTTTCTTGTTGTCGATGAGGACTGCTGCATTGGTGTCGAAGCGGATGATGGAACCATCTACGCGACGGATTTCCTTGGCGGTGCGAACGACAACCGCCTTCATCACGTCACCCTTCTTCACGCGGCCGCGCGGAATAGCTTCCTTGATCGAAACGACGATAACGTCGCCGATCGAGGCATACTTGCGCTTAGAACCGCCCAGCACCTTGATGCACATGACACGACGTGCGCCGGAATTATCCGCCACGTCGAGGTTTGTTTGCATCTGAATCATATCAGGTCGCCTTCTTGTGTTTACCGGAATGGTTGGGCTGTCGCCCCCTACCCCGGCATATGAAAATTGTCAGCCGGCCGCTTGCCACGAGAGCAGGCGAAAACACGGCAATAGCTTGACTAGCGCGGGATCGATCGTGCCAGGGTGGTTTCCCAAACGGGACCTTCCGTGCGCTCAAAGCAAAAGAACGCTCGACGAACGAGCGTTCTGACGCTGCTTCATACAGAAATTTCCGCGAGACGCAAGGCCTCGCGAGAAATTCTTACTTTGCCTGGCCGGAAATGACCGTCCAGCACTTGTCCTTGGAGATCGGCGCGCATTCCTCGATGGATACGGTATCGCCAATCTTGTACTGATTGTTTTCGTCGTGGGCCTTGTACTTCTTGGAACGACGAACGGTCTTCTGCATCAGCGGATGAGCGAAACGACGCTCAACGCGGACAACTACAGTCTTCTCGTTCTTGTCGCCAACGACGACGCCCTGCAGGATGCGCTTCGGCATATTCTTAGGCCTTTGCTTCTGCCGCCTTCTGGCGGGCAATGGTTTTCACGCGGGCGATGTCCTTGCGAACTTCGTTGACGCGGGAGGACTTTTCGAGCTGACCGGTGGCCTTCTGGAAGCGCAGGTTGAACTGCTCCTTCTTCAGGTCGGCGAGCTTGTCCTTGAGCTGATCGGCCGTCAGGCCGCGAACTTCTTCGGCTTTCATGTGCCTTGCTCCTTACTCTGCAATGCGCTGTACGAAGCGCGTCTTGACCGAGAGCTTGGCAGAGCCGAGGCGAAGCGCTTCGCGAGCGATTTCTTCGCTGACGCCGTCGATCTCGAACATCATGCGGCCTGGCTTGACCTTGCATGCCCAATATTCAACAGAGCCCTTACCCTTACCCATACGGACTTCGGTCGGCTTTGCGGTTACCGGAACATCCGGGAACACGCGGATCCATACACGGCCAGCACGCTTCATGTAGCGCGTGATCGCGCGGCGGGCCGCTTCGATCTCGCGTGCATTTACGCGGTTTGGCTCCTGAGCCTTAAGGCCGAATTCACCGAAGGCGAGGTCGGAACCACCCTTGGCGACGCCCTTGATGCGGCCCTTAAATTGCTTGCGGTACTTGGTACGCTTTGGCTGCAACATTTTCTTATTCTCCGAACTTATCTGCCACCAACGCTATTAAGCGTTGTCGCGGCGACGATCGCGGTCACGGCTAGCCGGACCCTGAGCATCACCCTCGAGTGCGCGGCGCTCGGAGGCCATCGGATCGTGCTCAAGGATTTCGCCCTTGAAGATCCAAACCTTGATGCCGCAGATACCGAAAGCGGTTTCCGCTTCGGCTGTGCCGTAGTCGATGTCAGCGCGCAGCGTATGCAGCGGCACGCGACCTTCGCGGTACCATTCCGTACGAGCGATTTCAGCACCGCCGAGACGGCCCGCGCAGGTGATCTTGATGCCTTCGGCGCCAAGACGCATTGCGGACTGAACGGCGCGCTTCATGGCGCGACGGAAAGCAACACGACGCTCGAGCTGCTGAGCGATCGACTGAGCGACCAGAACAGCGTCGACTTCCGGCTTGCGAACTTCAACGATGTTGAGGTGCGTTTCGGAGTTCGTCATGTCCGACAGCTTCTTGCGGAGCTTGTCGATGTCTGCGCCCTTCTTGCCGATGATCAGGCCCGGACGAGCCGAGTGGATCGTAACGCGGCACTTCTTGTGCGGACGCTCGATAACCACCTTGGAGATACCAGCCTGCTTCAGTTCGCTCATGACGAACTTGCGCATCTTCAGGTCTTCGTGCAGCAGCTGACCGTATTCGGCATTGTCCGCGAACCAGCGGCTATCCCAGGTACGGTTGATGCCAAGACGGAAACCAATTGGATTGATTTTCTGACCCATTATGCGGCCTCCTCGGTGGCGGCTTCAACTTCGCGAACAACGATCGTGAGGTGCGCAAAGGGCTTTTCGATGCGCGATGCACGACCACGGCCACGAGCGTGGAAACGCTTCATGACGATCGACTTGCCAACGTAAGCTTCCGCTACGACCAGCGAGTCAACGTCGAGATCATGGTTGTTCTCGGCGTTTGCGATCGCAGATTCGAGCGTCTTCTTGACGGCGCCTGCGATGCGCTTGCGGGAGAATTCCAGCTCAGCGAGTGCGCGCTCGACCTTCTTGCCGCGGATAGCCGCGGCAACCAGGTTGAGCTTCTGTGGGCTGACGCGGAGCGTGCGGGCGACTGCTTGCGCCTCGTTGTCCTTCAGCCGGCGTTCGGCTTTTGCCTTGCCCATCGTTACTTCCTCTTTGCCTTCTTGTCCGCACCGTGACCGTAGTAGGTCCGGGTCGGAGAGAATTCACCGAATTTGTGACCGACCATGTCTTCATTGACGTTGACCGGAATATGCTTGCTGCCGTTGTAGACGCCGAAGGTGAGACCGACGAACTGGGGCAGGATCGTGGAGCGACGGCTCCAGATCTTGATTACTTCTGCACGTCCGCCTTCACGAACCTTCTCAGCCTTCTTGAGAAGATAGCCGTCAACGAACGGACCTTTCCATACTGAACGAGCCATTGGAGACTTCCTCTCTTACTTCTTACGCTGATGACGCGAGCGCATGATCATCTTGTCGGTCGACTTGTTCGACCGGGTGCGCTTGCCCTTGGTCGGCTTACCCCAAGGGGTAACCGGGTGACGACCACCGGAAGTGCGGCCTTCACCACCACCGTGCGGGTGGTCGACAGGGTTCATGACAACACCGCGGTTATGCGGACGCTTGCCGCGCCATACGGTACGACCGGCCTTGCCGTCGTTTATGTTGGCGTGGTCAGGGTTCGAAACCGCACCGATCGAAGCAAGGCAGGAGCCCGGCACGAGGCGCTGTTCGCCAGAGTTCAGACGAAGGATCGCGAGACCCGCATCGCGGCCTACGAGCTGTGCGTAGGAACCAGCGGAGCGAGCGATCTGACCGCCCTTGCCCGGCTTCATTTCCACGTTGTGGATGATGGAGCCAACCGGGATGTACTGCAGGGGCATGGTGTTGCCCGGCTTTACGTCCACAGCCTTTTCAGAGGCGATGACCTTGTCGCCGGCAGCAAGGCGCTGCGGAGCGATGATGTAGGCCTGTTCGCCGTCGGCGTAGGAGATGAGCGCGATGAACGCGGTACGGTTCGGGTCGTATTCGATACGCTCGACCGTGCCTTCAACTTCGAACTTGCGACGCTTGAAGTCGATCAGACGATACGTACGCTTGTGACCGCCGCCGATGAAGCGAGCCGTGATGCGACCGAGGTTGTTACGACCGCCGCTCTTGGTCAGACCCTGCGTCAGCGCCTTGACCGGCTTGCCCTTGTAGAGCGAAGAGCGGTCGACGATGACCAGCTGACGCTGGCTCGGGGTCGTAGGATTGAATGTTTTCAATGCCATGTTTTTATTCCTCAGAGACCGGTGGAGACGTCGATCGTCTGGCCTTCAGCCAAAGTCACGATTGCCTTCTTCACGTCCTTCTGCTTGCCGACAAAACCGCGGAAACGACGGGTCTTGCCCTTGCGGAGCAGAGTGTTGACGGCCGTGACCTTGACGCCGAAGAGCGCCTCGACTGCAGCCTTGATTTCCGGCTTCGACGCCGTCTTAGCGACGTTGAAAACAACCTGGTTGTTTTCCGATACCAGAGTGGACTTTTCGGTGATCGACGGCGAGACGATCACATCATAGTGGCGAAGATCGGTCACTTGAAACGCTCCTCTAGAGCTTCAACGGCAGCCTTGGAAAGCACGAGCTTGCCACGGCGCACGATGTCATAAACGTTGATGCCCTGGATCGGCAGAACATCGATGTTCGGGATGTTCTTGGCTGCGAGCTTGAAGTTGCCATCAAGTTCGGCGCCGCCGATGAAGAGAGCGTTGGTCAGGCCGAGCGTTGCGAAGGTCGAAGCCAGAGCCTTGGTCTTTGCTTCAGCAGCAACCAGGTTGTCGATGATGATGACATCATCGGACTTCAGCTTAGCCGACAGAGCCAGACGCAGGCCGAGAGCGCGAACCTTCTTCGGAAGGTCGTGTTCGTGGCTGCGAGCAACCGGGCCGTGAGCCTTACCACCGCCGCGGAACTGCGGAGCGCGAGCCGAATGGTGACGAGCGCGGCCCGTACCCTTCTGCTTGTACATCTTGGCGCCGGTGCGCCATACGTCGGCGCGGCCCTTAGCCTGGTGAGTGCCCTGCTGCTTCTTGGCAAGCTGCCAGCGGATTACGCGGGCGAGAATGTCTTCGCGGGGCTCGAGACCGAAAATCGCGTCAGAAAGAGAAACCTTCCCTGCGTCTTTTCCCTCGAGGGTCTTGACGTTGAATTCCATTGGTCTGGCTCCCTTACTTCGCGGCCGACTTGACGGCGTCGCGCACGATGATCCAGGCACCCTTGGAACCGGGTACTGCACCCTTGATCAGGATCAGACCACGATCTTCGTCGGTCGAAACCACTTCAAGGTTCTGAGTCGTTACGCGCGTCTGGCCCATGTGACCAGCCATCTTCTTATTCTTGAAAACCTTGCCCGGATCCTGGCGCGAGCCGGTCGAACCGTGCGAGCGGTGCGAAACCGACACACCGTGCGTGGCGCGCAGACCGCCGAAGCCGTGACGCTTCATGGCGCCGGCAAAGCCCTTACCAATCGTCGTGCCGGTGACATCGACGAGCTGACCGGTGGCGAAGTGGCCAGCCTTGAGCTCGGTGCCGACGTCAAGCAGGTTGTCTTCCGTTACGCGGAATTCAGCGAGCTTGGCCTTCGGCTCGACGTTGGCAATAGCGAAATTGCCGCGCATCGCCTTGGACGTGTTCTTGACCTTCGCCGTGCCAGCACCAAGCTGAACTGCGGCGTAGCCGTTCTTTTCTACTGTGCGCTGGGCTACGACCTGGCAGCCTTCCATACGCAGTACTGTTACCGGAACATGTTCGCCGGCGTCGTTATAGACGCGGGTCATGCCGATCTTCTGTGCAATCACACCTGAACGCATCGGTTCAATCCTTCCAACTCAGCTCGAGCTAGGCTCAGAGCTTGATCTCAACATCGACACCAGCGGCGAGATCGAGCTTCATCAGCGCGTCTACCGTCTGCGGTGTCGGGTCAACGATGTCGAGGAGGCGCTTATGCGTGCGCATCTCGAACTGCTCGCGGCTCTTCTTGTCGATGTGTGGGGACCGGTTTACCGTAAACTTCTCGATGCGAGTCGGAAGCGGAACGGGGCCCCGGACGCTTGCGCCGGTGCGCTTCGCCGTCGACACGATCTCGCGCGTCGAAGCGTCGAGAATGCGGTGATCGAACGCCTTCAGGCGAATGCGGATATTTTGGCCGTTCATTCGACGTTATCCTTGTGTTTGTTACTTACGCGCCCTTGTTCAAGGCACGGGTTGTTTTCTTCCCTAAAGGCGGACCACCGGTTTCAAAGATCGAGAGGGACGTCGGAAACCGGCATCCCTATCCAGTCTTCAGGCCTTTCGGCCACCTTTATGTTAGCTTCAGTCTGCCGCTTCGAAACAACGAAGCAGCGCGCAAACAGCGCTTGCGCGCCATGTGCCGTATTTCTTTGTAATAAGCAAGCGGCTAAAGCCACTTGCTTCATAATAATGTCATCGAAGCGGCCGTCTCTTGCGAGACGGCCGATCTCAATGATTACTCGATGATCGAGGCAACGATGCCAGCGCCGACGGTACGGCCGCCTTCGCGGATAGCGAAGCGCAGCTTTTCTTCCATCGCGATCGGAACGATCAGTTCAACAGCAACCGTGACGTTGTCGCCAGGCATAACCATTTCCGTGCCTTCCGGCAGCGAAACGATGCCGGTAACGTCCGTCGTGCGGAAGTAGAACTGCGGACGGTAGTTGGTGAAGAACGGCGTATGACGGCCGCCTTCTTCCTTCGTCAGGATGTAGGCTTCTGCCATGAACTTCTTGTGCGGCTTGACAGAGCCCGGCTTGCACAGGATCTGACCACGCTCAACGCCGTCACGGTTAACACCGCGAACCAGAGCGCCGATGTTGTCGCCAGCCTGGCCCTGATCGAGCAGCTTGCGGAACATTTCAACGCCGGTAACCGTCGTCTTCGAGGTGGCGCGGATGCCGACGATTTCGACTTCTTCACCAACCTTGACGATGCCGCGCTCGACGCGACCGGTCACAACCGTACCACGACCCGAGATCGAGAACACGTCTTCGATCGGCATCAGGAACGGCTGGTCGATCGGACGCTCAGGCGTCGGGATGTAGGCGTCGACAGCGGCCATCAGTTCGCGAACGGCGTCTTCGCCGATCTTCTTGTCCGAATCGTTGAGAGCGGCCAGAGCCGAACCCTTGACGACAGGAACGTCGTCGCCCGGGAAGTCGTAGGACGACAGAAGTTCGCGAACTTCCATCTCGACGAGTTCGAGCAGTTCCGCGTCGTCGACCTGGTCGACCTTGTTGAGGAACACGACCAGAGCCGGAACGCCAACCTGACGAGCGAGCAGGATGTGCTCGCGGGTCTGCGGCATCGGGCCGTCAGCAGCCGAGCAAACCAGGATCGCGCCGTCCATCTGGGCAGCACCGGTGATCATGTTCTTGACGTAGTCGGCGTGGCCGGGGCAATCAACGTGGGCATAGTGACGGTTGGCCGTCTCGTACTCGACGTGTGCCGTCGAGATGGTGATGCCGCGTGCCTTTTCTTCCGGTGCAGCGTCGATCTGGTCGTACGCCTTGAACTCGCCGAAATACTTGGTGATCGCTGCCGTCAGAGACGTCTTGCCGTGGTCAACGTGGCCGATCGTGCCGATGTTAACGTGCGGCTTGTTGCGCTCAAATTTGCTCTTTGCCATTTAGGCTCTCCATTCTTGCAAGTCCGCGGGGGACTTAATTCTTGTTATCGGTCAATTGGTATTCCGGTCACTTCTGACCGGAATACTTTGCCTGGATCTCGGTTGCGACGTTCGACGGGACCGGCGAGTAGTGATCGAAGGTCATCGTGTACTGTGCGCGGCCCTGCGACATGGAGCGCAGGTTGTCGACGTACTTGAACATGTTCGCCAGCGGAACGTTGGCGTTGATGACGATCGCGATGCCGCGCTGTTCCTGACCCTGGATCTGACCACGGCGGGAGTTCAGGTCACCGATGACGTCGCCGACGTAATCTTCCGGCGTTACGACTTCGACCTTCATCATCGGCTCGAGGAGCTGAGCGCCGGCCTTCTTGGCTGCTTCACGGAAGCAAGCACGCGAAGCGATTTCGAACGCGAGGACGGACGAGTCAACGTCGTGGAAGGCACCGTCAACGAGCGTCGCCTTGACGCCGAGCATCGGGAAGCCAGCCAGCGGACCGGAAGACAGAACGCTTTCGATACCCTTCTGAACGCCCGGGATGTATTCCTTCGGAACAGCACCGCCGACGATCTTGGATTCGAACTTGAAGTCGTCGCCTTCTGGGTTCGGTTCGAAGATGATCTTGACGCGCGCGAACTGACCGGTACCACCGGACTGCTTCTTGTGCGTGTAGTCTTCTTCGTGCTGACGCGTGATGGTTTCGCGGTAGGCAACCTGCGGAGCACCGACGGTTGCTTCAACCTTGAATTCGCGACGCATGCGGTCGACGAGAATGTCGAGGTGAAGTTCGCCCATGCCGGCGATGATGGTCTGACCGGATTCCTGGTCAGTCTTCACGCGGAAGGACGGGTCTTCAGCAGCCAGCCGGTTGAGCGCGAGGCCCATCTTTTCCTGGTCGCCCTTGGTCTTCGGCTCGATCGCGATCTGGATGACCGGCTCGGGGAATTCCATGCGCTCGAGGATAACCGGCTTCAGCGGATCGCAGAGCGTATCGCCAGTGGTGGTTTCCTTGAGGCCGGCGAGAGCAACGATGTCGCCTGCGAAGGCTTCTTCGATGTCTTCACGCGAGTTCGAGTGCATCTGCAGCATGCGGCCGACGCGCTCGCGCTTGTCCTTGACCGTGTTCATGACCGACGCGCCCTTTTCGAGCTTGCCGGAGTAGATGCGAGCGAAGGTCAGCGAACCGACGAAGGGGTCGTTCATGATCTTGAACGCGAGCATGGAAAGCGGCTCGGCGTCGTCAGCATGACGTTCGATTTCGGCTTCGGTCTTGAAGTCGATGCCCTTGATCGCCGGAATGTCGAGCGGCGACGGCAGGTAGTCGACAACGGCGTCGAGCAGCGGCTGAACGCCCTTGTTCTTGAAGGCGGTGCCGCAGAACATCGGGTGGAACTTGACGTCGATCGTGCCGCGACGAACGAGCGCGCGGATCTGGTCGTTGTCGGGCATGGTGCCTTCGAGGTAGGCTTCCATCGCGGCTTCGTCGATCTCGACAACCGTCTCGATCAGCTTTTCGCGATATTCGGCAGCCTTTTCCTTCAGGTCGTCAGGGATTTCGACGACGTCCCACTGAGCGCCGAGCGATTCGTCGCGCCAGATGAGAGCGTTCATCTCGATCAGGTCGACAACGCCCTTGAAGTCGCTTTCTGCGCCGATCGGGAGCTGCATGACGACTGCGGTGGCGCCGAGACGGGTCTTGATCATTTCTACCGAGCGGTAGAAGTCAGCACCGGTCTTGTCCATCTTGTTGCAGAAGATCATACGCGGAACGTTGTACTTCTCAGCCTGACGCCAGACGGTTTCCGTCTGCGGCTCTACGCCTGCGTTGGCATCGAGAAGGGCAACAGCACCGTCGAGAACGCGCAGCGAACGTTCGACTTCGATGGTGAAGTCAACGTGGCCGGGGGTGTCGATGATGTTGAAGCGACGCATCTTGCCGTCGCGACCCTTCCAGAAGGTCGTGGTCGCAGCGGACGTGATCGTGATGCCACGCTCCTGCTCCTGCTCCATCCAGTCCATCGTGGCGGCGCCATCGTGCACTTCGCCGATCTTGTGCGACTTGCCGGTGTAGTAAAGGATACGCTCGGTCGTCGTCGTCTTGCCGGCGTCGATGTGCGCCATGATACCGAAATTACGGTAGTCTTCGATTTTATATTCGCGAGCCATAATGGACTGCCTTTCGGGAACCGTTCGGGATTACCAGCGATAATGCGAGAACGCACGGTTGGCATCAGCCATCTTGTGCGTGTCTTCGCGCTTCTTGACGGCGCTACCACGGTTGTTGGATGCATCGAGAAGTTCGCCGGAAAGGCGATCGACCATCGTCGTCTCATTGCGCTTGCGAGCGGCAGTGATCAGCCAGCGAATTGCGAGGGCCTGGCGACGCTCAGGGCGAACATCGACCGGAACCTGGTACGTAGCACCACCAACGCGGCGCGAACGGACTTCTACGTGCGGAGCAATGTTGTCGAGGGCGGCGTGGAAAACAACCAGCGGCTCCTGCTTCGACTTGTTCTGCACGGAGTCAAATGCGCCGTAAACAATGCTTTCAGCGACGGACTTCTTGCCGTCAAGCATGATTGCATTCATGAACTTGGTGACGATGAGATCGCCGAACTTGGGGTCCGGGTTGATCTCGCGCTTTTCTGCTCTGTGACGTCTGGACATACTTCTCGTCTCTTAACCGTTAAGGCGCTTTATCACGCGGAGGACCTCACGCAGCGCCGAATTTACAAAAAGTCCGAATTACTTCGGACGCTTCGCACCGTACTTGGAGCGGCGCTGCTTGCGGTTCTTGACACCCTGGGTATCGAGAACGCCGCGGATGATGTGGTAACGAACACCCGGCAAGTCCTTCACGCGGCCGCCACGGATCATGACGACAGAGTGCTCCTGCAGGTTGTGACCTTCGCCAGGAATGTAGCCGATGACTTCGAAGCCATTGGTCAGACGGATCTTGGCAACCTTACGGAGAGCCGAGTTCGGCTTCTTCGGGGTCGTGGTGTAGACGCGGGTGCAAACACCACGCTTCTGCGGGTTTTCCTGCAGAGCAGGAACCTTGTTACGCTTTACGTTTGGCTGGCGCGGCTTGCGGATCAGCTGGTTTACGGTAGGCATTCAACCATCCCTTACGTTTAAATCTCAAACCCTTGCGGGCGTAACTCACGCCGTCTCCGGCAAGATCACACGCCTGTCTCAATGCGCAAAACGTGGCCCGATCTGTTTTCGCAGATGGACCACAAAGAGCAGAGGACGCAAAAGAAATGCGTCATGCGTGCAGGCAACATATCTTCAACGTGCGTTTCGAACCTTGTTTGAGGTGATATCGAGGGCGTGTCGCCCCAGATGGCCATGCCTCACATGGGTTCCGATGGCGCGGGTACTACTGGTTTCCCGTCGTCTCGTCAAGGCTGTTAACAAATAATCTTCCCGAGAAGGCCTTGAAACGCGGCCTTTTGGCCCTCGCCCGGACCTTTTAGACAAAATCGCGTGCGGTGGCCAAGATAAACTTGGGCATTGCAGCGAAAGCGGCTAAGGAATCAGAGATTGCAGAGGCCGAGTGCCTGAAATGAGATTCAAATCTCGAATCGAAGGACGAAGAATGATTACCAGCCCGGACAACGACAACAACAACGAAGGCCCGATGGTCTTCATCATCATCGGCAAGGGTTATGAGACCGATGGCAGCGAAGGTGTCGATCTGCACATCATGCTGAAGGCGGCCGACGACGACAGCGCGGTTCGCGAGGCGTTGAACGCGTTGTCCGAGGAAGGTTTCATCGAGGCCGACCTCGACCAGATCGGCATGCTGACCGACATTCCGGAAGAAGAGCCTCATGCGTCCGCCTACAAGGGCGCGGTCGAAGGCGAAGTCGCGATCATCCGCTTCAGCTGAGCCGACATGATGGAGCCGGATGCGCTGAAAGTGCTGATCTATGCCACTTGGCGCGACCGGCTTCTCGTTTTCGACGAGCCGGACTTTCCCGATGTGCTCTGGCAGGTGCCGGGCGGAACGGTCGAGACCGGCGAAAATATCGCCGAGGCGGCGCTGCGGGAATTCCGCGAGGAAACTGGTCTCGCGCCATCAGCTCCCCTCGCCCCGCTTGCCGTCCACGACTACCGCTTTTCGCTGAAGATCGGCGGTATCGCCTGGCACCGCCGGCACTATTTTCATGTCGAACTCCAAGATCACCACCCGGAGACATGGCTGCACCATGAGCTGACGCCGTTTGGCGGCGGCGACCCTATCCAGTTTCGCTTCTTCTGGATCGACTTCATGCAAGCGAAAGCCCGGCTGGGCTATGGCATGGAACACTGCCTGCCGATGATCGCCTGATCGCCGCGCCCTCCCCGCTCTCCACTTCCATATCCTGAAACGAAAAACCGCCCGGATTGCTCCGGGCGGTTTTCAATTCTTGGTATCCGGTCTTGCGACCCGGGCGCCGATTACTCGGCGGCCGGTGCGCTTTCGCCAGCCAGATCCTGAAGCATCGGGGTCGCGACATCGGCGCCCGTGCCCTTGCGGCGTTCTTCGAGGATCAGCTCGTCGCGCGAGGTCGCGATACGGCGGATCTGGGTCATGGTGCCACCGGTACCAGCCGGGATGAGGCGGCCGACGATGACGTTTTCCTTCAGACCCTGCAGGCCGTCGGTCTTGCCGGCGATCGCAGCTTCCGTCAGCACCTTCGTCGTTTCCTGGAAGGACGCGGCGGAGATGAAGGACGGCGTCTGCAGCGACGCCTTGGTGATGCCGAGCAGAACCGGCTCGCCATAGGCAGGCTTCTTGCCCTGTTCGATCAGGCCGTCGTTGACGTCTTCGAGCTCGATACGGTCGACGTTGTCGCCGACGATATAGGTCGAGTCGCCTGCATCGGTGATTTCCACCTTCTGCAGCATCTGACGGACAATCACTTCGATGTGCTTGTCGTTGATGACAACGCCCTGCAGACGATAGACTTCCTGGATTTCGTTGACCAGGTACGAAGCCAGAGCTTCGACGCCCTTGATCGCCAGGATGTCATGCGGCGCGGGGTTACCGTCGAGGATGTAGTCACCCTTTTCGATATAGTCACCTTCCATCAGATGGAACGGCTTGCCCTTCGGGATCAGGTACTCGACCGGCTCGACACCGTCTTCCGCCGGCTCGATGATGACGCGACGCTTGTTCTTGTAGTCGCGGCCGAGGCGGATCGTACCATCGATCTCAGCGATGATGGCGTGGTCCTTCGGACGACGAGCTTCGAACAGTTCGGCAACACGCGGCAGACCACCGGTGATGTCCTTGGTCTTGGCGCTTTCCAGCGGCGAACGTGCAAGCACGTCACCCTGGGAAACCTTCTGACCAGGCTCGACCGACAGGATCGCGTCAACCGACAGCTGGAAGCGGGCATCAGCACCGCGCGGCAGCTTCATGACATTGCCGCTGGCATCCATGATGACGATCGACGGCTTGAGATCCGAACCGCGCGGGGTCGAACGCCAGTCGATAACCTGACGCTTGGTGATACCCGTGGATTCGTCGGTCGCTTCGAGAACGGAGAGACCATCGACGACGTCTTCGAACTGAACGGTACCCGAGACTTCCGTCATCATCGGACGGGTGTACGGATCCCACTCGGCCAGACGCTGGCCCCGCTTGACCTTGTCGCCGTCATCGACGTGCAGCTTCGAACCGTAGGCGACGCGCTGCGAGGAGCGCTCGACGCCACGCTCGTCGAGAATGGTGACCGCCATGTTGCGGCCCATAGCGACGAGGACGTTCTCCGAGTTGCGCAGAACGTTGCGGTTCTTGATCTGGATCGTACCTTCATACGATGCTTCCAGGAACGACTGGTCGACCACGTTCGCCGTGCCACCAAGGTGGAACGTACGCATGGTGAGCTGCGTGCCCGGCTCGCCGATCGACTGAGCGGCGATGACGCCGACCGCTTCACCCATGTTGACAGGGGTACCGCGGGCAAGGTCACGACCGTAGCAGACCGAGCAGACGCCCGTCTGGACTTCGCAGGTCAGTGCGGAGCGGATACGGATCGACTGGATACCAGCCTTTTCGATCTCGATGACATCGGGCTCAAGGATCATCTTGCCGGCGTCGACGAGACGCTCGCCGGTAACCGGATGATCGATATCGTCAAGAGCCGTACGGCCGAGGATACGAACGCCGAGCGAAGCAACGACCTGACCGGCATCGACGATGGCGGTCATGGTGAGGCCCTTGTCGGTGCCGCAATCCACGAGGTTGACGATGCAATCCTGCGCGACGTCGACGAGACGACGGGTCAGGTAACCGGAGTTAGCCGTCTTCAGAGCGGTGTCTGCAAGACCCTTACGGGCACCGTGGGTCGAGTTGAAGTACTCGTTAACGGTCAGACCTTCCTTGAAGTTCGACGTGATCGGCGTCTCGATGATTTCACCCGACGGCTTGGCCATAAGGCCGCGCATGCCGCCCAGCTGACGCATCTGGTTCGGAGAACCACGGGCACCCGAGTGCGACATCATGTAGATGGCGTTCATCTGCTTCTGGCGACCCGTTTCCGGATCGAACTCGACAGCCTTAATGCGGGCCATCATGTCCTCGGCGACCTTTTCGGTTGCCTTGCCCCAAGCGTCAACGACCTTGTTGTACTTCTCGCCCTGAGTGATCAGGCCGTCGTTGTACTGCTGCTCGTATTCCTTGACCAGGTTTTCGGTGTCGCCGACGATCTTCGCCTTCGAGTCCGGGATAACCATGTCGTCCTTGCCGAACGAAATGCCGGCGCGGCAGGCGTGGGTGAAGCCGAGCTGCATGATGCGGTCGCAGAAAATGACCGTGTCCTTCTGGCCGCAATGACGGTAGACCGTGTCGATCATCTTGGAGATGTTCTTCTTGGTCATTTCCTGGTTGCAGATGTCGAAGGTCACCTTGCCGTTCTTCGGCAGGAGTTCGCCGATGAGCAGACGGCCAGGGGTCGTTTCGTAGATCTTCGAGTAGGGCTTGCCATCCTCGTCGATCGACTTGAAGCGGCCGCGGATCTTGGAGTGCAGCGTCACGACCTTGTTTTCAAGCGCGTGATGCAGTTCGCCCAGATCAGAGAAGGCCATGCCTTCGCCCGGCTCGTTCTGGTTCATGATCGCGAGGTAGTACAGGCCGAGAACCATGTCCTGCGACGGAACGATGATCGGTGCACCGTTTGCAGGGTGCAGGATGTTGTTCGTCGACATCATCAGGACGCGGGCTTCGAGCTGGGCTTCGAGCGACAGCGGCACGTGAACGGCCATCTGGTCACCGTCGAAGTCGGCGTTGAAGGCCGTGCAGACGAGCGGGTGCAGCTGGATGGCCTTGCCTTCGACCAGGATCGGTTCGAAGGCCTGGATGCCCAGGCGGTGCAGCGTCGGTGCGCGGTTGAGCAGTACCGGATGCTCGCGGATGACCTCGTCGAGGATATCCCAGACTTCCGGCTTTTCCTTTTCAACCAGCTTCTTGGCCTGCTTGACGGTCGAGGAGTAACCCTTGGCGTCGAGGCGGGCGTAGATGAACGGCTTGAACAGCTCGAGCGCCATCTTCTTAGGCAGGCCGCACTGGTGCAGCTTCAGTTCCGGACCAGTCACGATGACCGAACGGCCGGAATAGTCGACGCGCTTGCCGAGAAGGTTCTGACGGAAGCGGCCCTGCTTGCCCTTGAGCATGTCGGACAGCGACTTCAGCGGACGCTTGTTGGCGCCGGTGATGACGCGGCCACGGCGGCCGTTGTCGAACAGCGCGTCCACAGATTCCTGCAGCATGCGCTTTTCGTTGCGGATGATGATGCCAGGAGCGCGCAGTTCGATCAGGCGCTTCAGACGGTTGTTACGGTTGATGACGCGGCGGTACAGGTCGTTCAGGTCGGACGTCGCGAAACGGCCGCCATCGAGCGGAACCAGCGGGCGCAGGTCCGGCGGGATGACCGGGACGACCTTCATGATCATCCATTCCGGACGGTTACCCGACTCCATGAAGTTCTCGACGATCTTCAGGCGCTTCATCAGCTTCTTCTGCTTGAGATCCGACGTGGTGTCGGCCAGATCGGAGCGCAGGTCGCCCGCGATCTTCTCAAGGTTCATCGATGCCAGCATTTCGAAGATGGCTTCAGCGCCGATCATGGCGGTGAACTGATCTTCGCCGTACTCATCGACAGCAAGCATGTATTCTTCTTCCGTCAGGAGCTGGTGCTCCTTGAGCGCGGTGAGGCCCGGCTCGGTGACGATGTAGTGTTCGAAGTAGAGAACGCGCTCCACATCCTTCAGCGTCATGTCGAGCAACGTCGAGATACGCGAAGGAAGCGACTTCAGAAACCAGATATGGGCGACGGGAGCTGCGAGCTCGATGTGGCCCATGCGCTCACGGCGAACGCGCGACAGCGTAACTTCGACGCCGCACTTTTCGCAGATGATGCCCTTGTATTTCATGCGCTTGTACTTGCCGCACAAGCATTCATAGTCCTTGATCGGTCCGAAGATGCGGGCGCAGAACAGACCATCGCGTTCAGGCTTGAACGTACGATAGTTGATCGTTTCCGGCTTCTTGATCTCACCATAAGACCAGGAGAGAATCTTCTCCGGAGACGCAATCGAGATCCGGATGGAATCGAAATTCTGCGCAGGCACCTGCGGATTGAAAAGATTCATGACCTCTTGGTTCATGCCTGTCTCCTTCATGGGCTGAAAGCCCTCAAACTGCGATGATCAGCGGCAAATCCCGGGCGCCGCGCCATCGCGAAAAAACGACAATAACCGCAGAATGCGGCGAAATCGTCCCTTCCCGGCCAACACGTTACGGGGCCAGAGCTGGGACGGTGCGCGCTACATGGCAGCGCGCACCCTATCAGGTGGTTACTCGGCGGCGTCCGGCAACTGGCCGGTCTGCTGCTCGTCAACCTTCGAGTTCTCGAGCTCGACGGAAAGACCCAGAGAGCGCATTTCCTTGACGAGAACGTTGAAGCTTTCGGGAATACCCGCTTCGAACGTGTCGTCGCCACGGACGATGGCTTCGTAGACCTTGGTACGGCCGGCGACGTCGTCGGACTTGACCGTAAGCATTTCCTGCAGCGTGTAAGCCGCACCGTATGCTTCCAGAGCCCAGACTTCCATTTCCCCGAAGCGCTGACCGCCGAACTGCGCCTTGCCGCCCAGCGGCTGCTGGGTAACGAGCGAGTAAGGACCGATCGAACGAGCGTGGATCTTGTCGTCAACCAGGTGGTTGAGCTTGATCATGTACATGTAGCCGACGGTGACCTTGCGGTCGAAGGGCTCGCCCGTGCGGCCGTCGTACAGAACCGACTGACCACTTTCGTGCAGACCTGCCTTCTTCAGCATCGAGGCAACGTCAGGCTCATGCGCACCGTCGAAGACCGGCGTTGCGATGGAGACACCACGGCGGGACTGCTCGGCCAGCTTGACCAGCGCGTCGTCGTCGAAGTGGGCGACTTCATCCTTGGCCTGCGAAGCGTAGACATCCGTCAGCTCCGTCTTCAGGTCGGTGATGTCCATCGTCTTGCGGTATTCGTCGAGCAGCTCGCCGATCTTCTTACCCATGCCGGCGCAAGCCCAGGCAAGGTGGGTTTCGAGGATCTGGCCGACGTTCATGCGCGAAGGCACGCCCAGCGGGTTCAAGCAGATGTCGACATGCGTACCGTCTTCGAGGAACGGCATGTCTTCGACAGGCACGATACGCGAGACAACGCCCTTGTTACCGTGACGGCCGGCCATCTTGTCGCCCGGCTGGATCTTGCGCTTCACAGCAACGAAGACCTTGACCATCTTCATGACGCCAGGAGGCATTTCGTCGCCGCGCTGGACCTTCTCGACCTTGTCCATGAAGCGCTGTTCAAGGCGCGACTTGGATTCGTCGTACTGGCCACGCAGAGCTTCGAGCTCGGACTGAACCTTCTCGTCTTCGACGGCGAACATCCACCACTGCGAGCGGGGATATTCGGAGACGACGGCGTTAGCCAGCTCGGTGCCCTTCTTGAAGCCCTTCGGGCCGGCGATGGCAACCTGACCACGCAGCATGTCGATCAGACGGCCGTAAACGTTACGGTCGAGGATCGCCTGCTCGTCGTCGCGGTCCTTTGCAAGACGCTCGATCTCTTCGCGCTCGATAGCCATCGCGCGCTCGTCCTTTTCAACGCCGTGGCGGTTGAAAACGCGAACTTCGACGATCGTGCCGTAGGTCCCCGGAGGCATGCGCATGGAGGTGTCGCGGACGTCCGACGCCTTTTCACCGAAGATGGCGCGCAGAAGCTTTTCTTCCGGCGTCATCGGGCTTTCGCCCTTCGGCGTGATCTTGCCGACGAGGATGTCACCCGGCTGAACTTCAGCACCGATGTAGACGATACCGGCTTCGTCGAGGTTCTTCAGCGCTTCTTCCGAAACGTTCGGAATGTCGCGCGTGATTTCTTCCGGACCAAGCTTGGTGTCGCGGGCCATCACTTCGAATTCTTCGATGTGGATGGAGGTGAACACGTCGTCAGCGACGATGCGTTCCGACATCAGGATCGAGTCTTCGTAGTTGTAACCGTTCCACGGCATGAACGCGACGAGCGCGTTGCGGCCGAGTGCCAGGTCGCCCAGGTCCGTCGACGGACCGTCAGCTAGAATGTCGCCGCGGTTGATGACGTCACCAACGGTGACCAGCGGACGCTGGTTGACGCAGGTGTTCTGGTTCGAACGCTGGAACTTCTGCAGACGGTAGATATCAACACCGGACTTGCCGGCATCGAGGTCTTCCGTCGCGCGGATAACGATACGCGTCGCGTCGACCTGGTCGACCACACCGCCACGGCGAGCGCCGATGGCAGCGCCGGAGTCGCGGGCAACGATCGGCTCCATGCCGGTGCCGACGAACGGAGCTTCAGCGCGCAGCAGAGGCACGGCCTGACGCTGCATGTTCGAGCCCATGAGAGCGCGGTTGGCGTCGTCGTTTTCCAGGAACGGGATGAGAGCGGCTGCGACCGAAACGACCTGCTTCGGCGAAACGTCCATCAGGTTCATGCTATCGCGCGGAGCGAGCATAACTTCGCCGGCGTGACGGCAAACGACGAATTCGTCGACGAACGAGCCGTCGGAGCCGAGTTCGGCGTTAGCCTGAGCGACGTAATACTTCGCCTCTTCCATTGCGGAGAGGTAAAGAACGTCGTTCGTGACCTTGCCGTCAACGATGCGGCGGTACGGCGATTCAATGAAGCCGTACTTGTTGACGCGTGCGAAGGTGGCCAGCGAATTGATCAGACCGATGTTCGGGCCTTCCGGCGTTTCGATCGGGCAAATACGGCCGTAGTGGGTCGGGTGAACGTCGCGGACTTCGAAGCCTGCACGCTCGCGGGTCAGACCACCCGGGCCAAGAGCCGAGAGACGGCGCTTGTGGGTGATTTCCGAAAGCGGGTTCACCTGGTCCATGAACTGCGACAGCTGCGAGGAGCCGAAGAATTCGCGGACGGCAGCTGCTGCCGGCTTGGCGTTGATCAGGTCCTGCGGCATGACCGTGTCGATTTCGATCGAGGACATACGTTCCTTGATCGCGCGCTCCATGCGGAGCAGGCCGAGACGGTACTGGTTTTCCATCAGTTCGCCGACGGAGCGAACGCGACGGTTGCCGAGGTTGTCGATGTCGTCGATCTCGCCCTTGCCGTCGCGCAGTTCGACGAGCATCTTGACCACGGCCAGGATGTCGTCCTTGCGCAGGACACGGACGGTGTCTTCGACTTCGAGGTCGAGACGCATGTTCATCTTGACGCGACCAACGGCCGACAGGTCGTAGCGCTCGGCGTCGAAGAACAGCGAGTTGAACATCGCTTCGGCCGATTCCATGGTCGGCGGTTCACCCGGACGCATGACGCGGTAGATGTCGAACAGAGCGTCCTGACGGTTCTCGTTCTTGTCGGCGTTCAGCGTGTTGCGGATGTAGGCGCCGACATTGATGTGGTCGATGCCGAGAACCGGGATCTCTTCGAAGCCGTGCGACAGGATGACGGCGAGCGACTTCTCGTCGATTTCGTCGCCTGCCTCGAGGTAGATTTCACCCGTCGAGTAGTTGACGATGTCTTCGGCGAGGAAGTTGCCGTACAGGTCTTCGTCGGTCGCCTGCAGAGCCTTGAGGCCCTTTTCGGAAAGCTGACGGAGCAGACGCGGGGTCAGCTTCTTGCCGCCTTCGACGACGACTTCGCCGGTGTCGGCGTCGATCATGTCGCTGATCGTCTTCGCACCCTTGAGGGTCTCCGGCGTAAACGGAATGCGCCAGCCCTTGCCGTCACGAACATAGTCGGACTTGGTGTAGAAGGTCGACAGGATTTCTTCGCCGTCCATGCCGAGCGCCATCAGCAGCGACGTTACCGGCAGCTTGCGGCGACGGTCGATACGGGCGTAGACGATGTCCTTGGCGTCGAATTCGATGTCGAGCCAGGAACCGCGATACGGGATGACGCGAGCAGCGAACAGCAGCTTGCCGGACGAGTGGCTCTTGCCCTTGTCGTGATCGAAGAACACGCCTGGCGAACGGTGCATCTGAGACACGATGACGCGCTCGGTGCCGTTGACGATGAACGTACCGTTGTTGGTCATGAGCGGCATGTCGCCCATGTAAACCGACTGTTCCTTGATGTCCTTGATCGACTTCGCGCCCGTATCTTCATCGATATCGAACACGATCAGACGGAGAGTAACCTTCAGCGGCGCGGCGTAGGTCAGGTCGCGCTGGCGGCATTCATCGACGTCGAACTTCGGCGGTTCGAACTCGTAGGACACGAATTCCAGCATCGAAGCGCCGGAGAAATCCGTGATCGGGAATACGGACTTGAAAACCGACTGAAGGCCCTCGTCAGGGCGACCGCCCTTGGGCTCTTCAACCATCAAAAATTGGTCATAGGACGCCTTCTGAACCTCGATGAGGTTCGGCATTTCCGTGACTTCTGGGATCTTACCGAAAAACTTGCGTACGCGCCTACGACCATTGAACGAAAGGGTCTGAGCCATCGTCGCTCCTTCAAAATTGCATCCGGGCCTGCAACGGACGGGAACCGATGGCCAGTCGACCCCGTCAAGCAATGTGCGCTTCAAACTCGTCTCACTTCCCGAAATCACGAGGCCGGATTGCCTGCGCGTCTCGGTTCGAGACCATCCTCTTGAAGAACCCATTACCCAAAAGCCGTTTTCACGCGGCTTTTGGGTAATTCGTTCCGGGAAACGGCAAATGGGAGGCCGGAAATCCAGCCTCCCAGATGCAGTTCAAGATTACTTAACGTCGACCTTAGCGCCGGCGTCTTCAAGCTTCTTCTTGATGTCGGCAGCTTCAGCCTTGGAAACAGCTTCCTTGACAGCCTTCGGAGCGGCTTCAACGAGGTCCTTAGCTTCCTTCAGGCCGAGGCCCGTGATAGCGCGAACTTCCTTGATGACGTTGATCTTGTTAGCGCCGGCGTCAGCCAGGATAACGTCGAACTCGGTCTTTTCTTCTTCAGCAGCAGCCGGAGCAGCGCCACCGCCAGCAGCAGCAACTGCTACCGGAGCAGCAGCGGAAACGCCCCACTTTTCTTCGAGAAGCTTGGACAGTTCTGCAGCTTCCAGAACGGTCAGCGAGGAGAGGTCGTCTACGATCTTTGCGAGATCAGCCATTGTATCAATTCCTTATGTTCGGTTCGAACCGGTTGTTTATAAACAGCAAAAAACCGCCTTATGCGGCTTCGTCCTTCTTGGCGTAAGCCGAGAACACGCGAGCAAGCTGGCTTGCCGGTGCCTGAACAACGCCTGCGATGCGGGTAGCCGGAGTCTGGATCATGCCCAGCAGCTTCGCGCGCAGTTCGTCCAACGAAGGCAGGGTCGCGAGCGACTTGACTGCTTCTGCGTTGAGCGTCGTTGTCCCCATGGCGCCGCCCAAAACAACGATCTTATCGTTGGTCTTGGCGAAATCCACGACGACTTTCGGAGCGGTGATCGGGTCATTGCTGTATGCAATGAGCGTCTGACCGTTGAAGAGACCAGAGATCCCTTCCGCTTCCGTACCCTGAAGGGCGATTTTGGCCAGGCGGTTCTTCGCGACTTTGACGGTACCGCCAGCTGCGCGCATCTTGGAACGGAAGTCGTTCATCTGCGCGACTGTAGCACCAGCATAGTGGGCCACGACAACCGAGCCCGAAGCCTTGAAGACTTCGTTCAGTTCCGTGACGAATTCGCGTTTTTCCGCTCTTTCCACTGCCTATCTCCAGTAGATGAGACCGTGACCGGCCCCATCGGGTTGCCTTTGCCTCCTGAGATCACGAATGATCCCAAGCGACGCTTGAGGATCCTGTCCCCTCGCGCTCCGCGCCAGAAAGGCTAAGAGGCACAAGGCATCCAAGGTTCGAACCAAATCGATGAAGCGAAGCTTCAAAAATTCGGGCCTTACCCGTCTCATGCAGGCCAAGTGATTAAGGGAAAACCACCTGCAATCTCGGACAGGATTCCGGATTTCTCCGGAATATCCCGGCCCCTTGCGAGGCCGGGATCTGATGAGCCGGACTGACGCCCAGCGAAACTTTATTAAGCGGCCGTGACCGAAGCGACTTCGATCTTGACGCCCGGGCCCATGGTCGAAGAGATCGCTACGCGCTTGACGTAGTTACCCTTTGCGCCGGCCGGCTTTGCCTTGATGACGGCGTCAGCGAAAGCCTTGATGTTTTCTTCAAGAGCCTTGGCGTCGAACGAAGCCTTGCCGATGCCGGCGTGGACGATACCAGCCTTCTCGACACGGAACTCGACAGCACCGCCCTTGGAAGCCTTGACGGCGCCAGCGACGTCCATGGTGACGGTGCCAACCTTCGGGTTCGGCATCATGCCACGCGGGCCGAGAACCTTACCGAGGCGACCGACGAGCGGCATCATGTCCGGGGTCGCGATGCAGCGATCGAAGTCGATCTTGCCGCCCTGAACGATCTCGACGAGATCTTCAGCGCCGACAACGTCAGCACCAGCAGCCTTGGCTTCGTCAGCCTTGGCGCCACGTGCGAAGACGGCGACGCGAACGTCACGGCCCGTGCCGTTCGGCAGGTTGACAACGCCGCGGACCATCTGGTCAGCGTGGCGCGGGTCAACACCGAGGTTCATCGATACTTCGACGGTTTCGTCGAACTTGGCGACAGCCCGTTCCTTGACCATGCTGATAGCGAGGTCGAGAGCGTAGAGCTTCGTGGGATCAACACCTTCGTTGATCTTCTTGGTGCGCTTGCCTGCCATGGTCTTATCCTACCACTTCCAGGCCCATGGCGCGGGCAGAGCCCTCAATCATCGCCATTGCACCTTCGATATCAGCTGCGTTCAGGTCCTTCATCTTGGCTTCAGCGATCGTCTTGATCTGAGCCTTGGTGAGCTTGCCTGCGGTGGCGCCCTTGCCAGGCGTCTTGGAACCGGACGTGATCTTCGCTTCCTTCTTCAGCCAGTAGCTGACCGGAGGCTGCTTCATGACGAAGGTGAAGGACTTGTCCTGGTAGTAGGTGATGACGACCGGAATCGGCATACCCTTTTCCATTTCCTGCGTAGCGGCGTTGAACGCCTTGCAGAATTCCATGATGTTAATGCCACGCTGACCAAGCGCCGGGCCGATTGGCGGGGACGGGTTAGCCGATCCTGCCTTGACCTGAAGCTTGAGCTGGCCTGCAACTTTCTTAGCCATAACTCTCTGCCTTTCACTGACGGCCGGTTGCCCGACCAATAATGCCGGATCGCTCCGGCGGCTGCGGTTGCGTGGTTCGGATTTTAGGCCCCGGCTAAGGCGCCCTCACCTTCCACGCGCTTTGCGGCTTTCGCCGCGGGGACATAAGCCGTTGCCGGCTTACGTCCCAACTCAGACCTTCTCGACCTGAGCGTATTCCAGTTCGACCGGCGTCGCACGGCCGAAGATCGACACTTCCACCTTCAGGCGCGAACGCTCTTCGTCCACATCCTGAACCGTGCCGTTGAACGATGCGAACGGACCGTCGGAAACGCGGACCTGCTCGCCGATCTCGAAGCTGACCGAAGACTTCGGACGCTCGACACCTTCCTGAACCTGACCGAGAATACGATCGGCTTCGGAGTCAGGGATCGGCACGGGCCGATTGTCGGAACCCAGGAAGCCAGTCACCTTCGGCGTGTTCTTGATCAGATGGTAAGCTTCATCGGTCAGGTTGGCGCGAACCATCACATAACCGGGGAAGAACTTGCGCTCGCTATCGACCTTGCGGCCGCGACGCACCTCAACCACCTTTTCAGTCGGGACGAGAATCTTCTCGAAGAGATGCTCAAGACCCTTCTGACGGGCCTTGTTCTCGATGTCTTCCGCGACCTTCTTTTCAAAATTCGAATACGCGTGGACGATATACCAACGTGCCGCCATCTTATATCTCCGCCCGATCAGTTGCCGATATTGAGCACGAAGCCCAGCAACCAGCCGATCAACTGGTCCGCGGCAAAAAAGAACAGCGCGGCAAAGACAACCATCACAAGCACCATGATCGTCGAGATCATCGTTTCACGGCGCGACGGCCAAGTAACTTTCAACGTTTCCGTGCGAACCTGCTGCAGAAACGTAAGCGGATTTGATTTGGATGCCATCGACTGCCCACGCAATTACGGCGCGTAAAGCTGATCAGATCAGCCCCACACACCGCGTGTCTGTTGAACCCCTACATAAACACCGATTCCCCATTAGACAAGAGGGGAACCAAAGTTTAACGAAATTAGCCATGTACGAGCCTCTTGCGAAATGCTGCAGGTTGTCCGCGCTGTTCGTTCAAGGAAATGGCAGGGGCAGAGGGGCTCGAACCCACGGCCTGCGGTTTTGGAGACCGCCGCTCTACCAACTGAGCTATACCCCTTTACGCTTCCCGATCAGCCTGTTGGCGAAAGCCGCGACGCATTGTCGAGAAGCATGGCGCACCCTTTAAGACGCCGAGAGGCGATTGGCAAGTGCGTTTTTCACTTTTTCCCATTCCTCCCGCATGCATCGAAACACGTTCACAGCTTAACGTACCGGCGCCAGTCGTGCTCCTCGCGAAAGCCCAGCACTTCCTTGATCTTGCGGTTCGACAGCAGACCCTCGAATTCGCCGATCTCGCGGGTGAACTTGACGTTCGGATAGTAGCGCGCGGCGAGCTCCCGCGTTGGCGTATTGGCCGAGACGGTATCGTTGGCGGCGTTGAACACCTGGAAACCGAGGCCATCTTTTTCGATGCAGAGATGGCAGATCTGGCCGAGATCGCGCGCGTCGATATAGCTCCAGGCGATGCGCTTGCGCATCTCGGGATTGGCGAAGTAGGTCGGGAAATTCTCGTATTCGTGCGGCTCGATAACGTTGCCGATTCGTAGCGCATAGATATCGGCGCCGGAGCGCTCGGCGAACGCGCGGGCCGTCTTCTCGTTCAGCACCTTCGACAGGCCGTACGAATCCATCGGGTTTACGTCGTAGTCCTCATCCAGCGGGAACTGATGGAAATCCCGATGCCCCTCGGCAAAGCAGACGCCATAGGTGGTTTCGCTGGAGGCAACGATGATCTTGCGCACACCGAGCTTCACCGCCGCCTCGATGACATTATAGGTGCCCATCGTGTTGATGCGGAAGGTTTCGTTGTCGGGCTTGATCAGAATGCGCGGGATGGCGGCGAAGTGCACCACGGCATCATAGGCAACAACACCCCTGCCCGATTCGAGGTCGGGAAAGTCGCGATGCATCGAAAGCGCGTTATAGACCTGACCGCTATCGGTGATGTTGACGATCAGATTGGTGACACCAGGACTGTCGAGCGGCACGAGATCGATGTTGTGAACCTCGTAGCCGGCATTGACCAGCCACGGCACGGCATGACGCCCCGCCTTGCCGGAGCCACCCGTAAACAGAATGCGCTTCTTCATCCAAGATCCTCCTCCGTGGAGTTGGGATAGATAAAGTCTTTGATGGTGAGCGCAAGGCGGCAAAAGAAAAGGCCCCGCTGTTTCCAGCGAGGCCCTTCCTAACTCAAAGCAATCCTAGGGATCACTCGATGATCGAGGCAACGATGCCAGCGCCGACGGTACGGCCGCCTTCGCGGATAGCGAAGCGCAGCTTTTCTTCCATGGCGATCGGAACGATCAGCTCAACGGCAACGGTGACGTTGTCGCCAGGCATAACCATTTCCGTGCCTTCCGGCAGCGAAACGATGCCGGTCACGTCGGTCGTGCGGAAGTAGAACTGCGGACGGTAGTTGGTGAAGAACGGCGTATGACGGCCGCCTTCTTCCTTCGTCAGGATGTAGGCTTCAGCCATGAACTTCTTGTGCGGCTTGACAGAGCCCGGCTTGCACAGGATCTGACCACGCTCAACGCCGTCACGGTTAACACCGCGAACCAGTGCGCCGATGTTGTCGCCAGCCTGGCCCTGATCGAGCAGCTTGCGGAACATTTCAACGCCGGTAACCGTCGTCTTCGAGGTGGCGCGGATGCCGACGATTTCGACTTCTTCACCAACCTTGACGATGCCGCGCTCGACGCGACCGGTCACAACCGTACCACGACCCGAGATCGAGAACACGTCTTCGATCGGCATCAGGAACGGCTGGTCGATCGGACGCTCAGGCGTCGGGATGTAGGCGTCGACAGCGGCCATCAGTTCGCGAACGGCGTCTTCGCCGATCTTCTTGTCCGAATCGTTGAGAGCGGCAAGAGCCGAACCCTTGACGACAGGAACGTCGTCGCCCGGGAAGTCGTAGGACGACAGAAGTTCGCGAACTTCCATTTCGACCAGCTCGAGCAGTTCCGCGTCGTCGACCTGGTCGACCTTGTTGAGGAACACGACCAGAGCCGGAACGCCAACCTGACGAGCGAGCAGGATGTGCTCGCGGGTCTGCGGCATCGGGCCGTCAGCAGCCGAGCAAACCAGGATCGCGCCGTCCATCTGTGCGGCACCGGTGATCATGTTCTTGACGTAGTCGGCGTGGCCGGGGCAATCAACGTGGGCATAGTGACGGTTGGCCGTCTCGTACTCGACGTGTGCCGTCGAGATGGTGATGCCGCGTGCCTTTTCTTCCGGAGCAGCGTCGATCTGGTCGTACGCCTTGAACTCGCCGAAGTACTTCGTGATCGCTGCCGTCAGAGACGTCTTGCCGTGGTCAACGTGGCCGATCGTGCCGATGTTAACGTGCGGCTTGTTGCGCTCAAACTTACTCTTTGCCATTTGAATGCTTCCTGTGAACGAAATGGATGACCCCGGCGAACCGGTTTAGTGCCGCCGTTTAAGGCTTTCGGCGGAATTGCGCAAGACTTAATTGCGGACGCTATTCCGCACTGCCGCCGCATATGGGAACGAAGCATTCGATCGGCAATATAGAAGTGCGACGAAGCGTGCGCGATTTCACCATAAACCGCCACAAGCGATTGATGCTGTGATATTACTTGCCCTGCCGGAGCCACGCCGGCGATCGCCGGGGAGCATGGCATGGAACCGAAGGATATCGCGAAACGATCGGCCGGCAATTTTCTGATCTTTGCCGGCTGCGCATTCATATTGTGGATATTGGCGGCCGCGATCGACTGGATCGCGCAGGTCGTGCGGCTCTCGACGCCCGAGCGGCTGCCGGCGCTGGCGGCCTCCATCGTCAGTTCGTCGACGCTGCAGGCGATCGTCGCCATATGGCTGCTGACGGCGGCTGTGGCCATCGCGTTTCCACGCGTTCTCAGGCCGCTTTCGACCACAACGACGCTGATGTTCGATGTCGGCTACGGCATCCTCGGCGCGCTGACAGGATTCGGCATCGCGATCGGGCTCTTCGGCGGCGGCTGGTCGATCCTGTTGCGGGCAGTCATCTATAGCGCTGTCATCGCCGTCGGCTATGTCGCCGTGCGCAAATGGCTGTCGCGCGACGAATTCACGATGGATGGGCGTACGCGCTGGATGGCGGCCGGCATCATTGCGCTCGCCTCCCCCTTCGTTTTGCTCTGGGGCTGAGATGGGGCGCCGCGTCAGTGCGATACGCAAACGCGAACAGGCGCTTGCGCGCTGTAGATAATGTCGGGCTTCGATTTGAAAAGTGGAGCGGGTAGCGGGAATCGAACCCGCGTATTCAGCTTGGAAGGCTGCTGCTCTACCATTGAGCTATACCCGCGGGGTTTGGTCCGATCCGAGGACGAATGGTGGAGAGAGTTGGATTTGAACCAACGTAGGCTGAGCCAACGGATTTACAGTCCGTCCCCTTTAACCACTCGGGCATCTCTCCAGTTTTTCGTCCGGATCGTTAGACCAAGTCTGCTAGACTTTCGAAGCGTTGCCGCCCCTCTGTCTGCGCCGCGTATATGACGGGCCGAGTTGCCTATGTCAACACGATGACGATGGAAAATATGCGAAAAATGTCATCGGCGATGGAAAGCCCCTGTGGACAAAGAAATCCTATGCGGAAAGAAATGCCCCCGCTATAAAGCGGCATGAGCAAAGACAACAAATCCGGGGGCACGTCCTCCGACGAAAAATCCGCCAAGGATACGCACTACGCCAACCTGCGTCGTGCGCATCGCGATAACAAGCGCGAACGCGGCGAAATTCCAACTCCCGGCTTCCAGAAGCGCAAGCGTGGCGGCGATGACTGGAAGCCGCCGGCGCTGGCGCCTGATCAGGTCCATCTCTATGGCCTGCATACGGTGCGCGCCGCGCTCGAGAATAAAGAGCGCAAGAAGATAAAGCTGTCGGTGACCCCGAACGCGCTGGCCCGCCTTGAGATCGATGTCGAGAAACTCGGCATACCGGTCGAGATGGTTTCGCCGCAGGATCTCGACAAGGTGCTCGGCCCCGATGCCATCCATCAGGGCGTGATGCTGGAAACGCGTCCCCTGCCCGTGCGCCGCCTCGAAGCGCTGAAGGACAGCCCGCTGATCCTGGTGCTCGACCAGGTGACCGATCCGCACAATGTCGGCGCCATCATGCGTTCGGCCGTCGCCTTCAATGCCGGCGCGCTGATCACGACGCAGCGCCACAGCCCGACCGAATCGGGCGTGCTCGCCAAATCCGCGTCCGGCGCGCTGGAACTCATCCCTTATATCCAGATCACCAATCTCGCCGATGCGCTCGGCGAACTGCACAAGCTCGGCTTCGTCACCATCGGCCTTGATTCGGAAGGCCCGGCTCCTCTCGAAGGCACCTTCTCCGGCGACAAGGTCGCGCTGGTGCTTGGCGCCGAGGGCAAGGGATTGCGCCAGAAGACGCGCGAGACCGTGAATGCGCTGGCGCGGCTCGATATGCCCGGCGAGATCAAGTCGCTCAACGTGTCGAACGCAGCGGCGATCGCGCTCTACGCGGCGCGCATTCATCTGAAGGGCTGACAGGCTCACGAACGGGCCACCATGCCGAAAGATGCCGCTGCTGATGCTCGACCGCCTCGGTTTTGACGTCAGCAGCGGTTATCATCCAGCAATGCTCCGACCAACAAGGAGAAGCATCCGACATGGCAGTTCGTCCCCTCATCATCGGCATTCTCTTCATCGGCATCCTCGTCGCCATCATTCTCAGCATCGGCTGGATCGACAAGACCCAACCCGTGCACCAGCCCGACCCACTCGCTCCCACAGCCCCTGGCACCAATCCCACCACGACAGCGCCGCCGCCGGCACAATAGCCGCGACGCCCGTTCCGGAACCCAATTGCCTTATTTGCGTTTCTTCCTCGTTCAAAAGGAGAAATCGCGTGCGAATAATGATCGCTGTCATCGCTCTCATGGTTGTTTCGGTTCTCAGCATCGCTGCCATGCCGTCTTCCGGCGATGGCATGGGCGAGAATGGCGGCCACCTGCAATCGACCGTTCGGCAGACAACGCCGAACTAACCATGTGAAACTGGCGCCCGACTACGGCCTGTTGAAATCACTAAGCGAAATCAAATCGTGGCCGATTTTTCTTTACAGAGCAGCAAAATCTGCTAATTGGCGGGCGTTGCCCTTGTAGCTCAGTTGGTAGAGCACCTGATTTGTAATCAGGGGGTCGCGGGTTCGAACCCTGCCGGGGGCACCACAATTCTTCGAAGGAATCGATTGTTGCCACACCGACGGGCCTCGGTAGACGAGATGCTCGCGTTGCAACATTTGGTTCCTATTGCCCTTGGTTTCCCAGGGTTCCCCTGCATTCACGGCTGATCCGTGCAACATGCCAAGAGGTTATTGAAATGGCTGAACTCACCCCGGCGCAGATCGCGGGACTTAAACTCGCCCGTGACGGCGATCTCTTTCCGCAGGCGGCCGGCAAGTGGACGCATGAGAACGCAACCGTGACCTATGCGAAAACGGACCGCTGGAAAGAGCGCCCGCAGAAGATCAAGACGGTCACCGCGAAGACGCTTGTGGATCTCTGCGAGCACGGCTTCCTGGAGCGCCGCAATCTCACCGACGATGGCACCACCGATACCTATGGCATCACCATGGGCGGAAAGATCTGGCTGCTTCAGAACAAGTAAGGCGCTGTCGCCAAGCCGACGGGCCACAGACGCGAGTCGACCAAGGCCCGCTTGAAGCAGATCACCAATAGCTTGATAAATGGGGGCGCCATGAAATTGGCGCCCTTCTGCACTCTACTCACCTATGCAGAGAGTAGTCCCGGCGAACAGCTGCGACCTTAAAATGCCTTGTCGTGCCAGCCCATTATCATTTAGCTAGGCGGACTTTATCAAAGGGCATTGCATGAGCGTATCCTTTCAGACCCTCTGTTTTCTGGCTTCCCCCACCGCCGAGGCGCTGGCGGCGCGCGACGAACTGATTCGCGTTTACGGGGATGTGCCCGCAAAGGATGCCGATGTGATCGTGGCACTCGGCGGTGACGGCTTCATGCTGCAGACGCTGCACAGCACGATGAACTCCGGCAGGCTCGTCTATGGAATGAACCGGGGCTCCGTCGGCTTTCTGATGAACGAGTACCGCACCGACGCGTTGCGCGAGCGGATCAATGCGGCCGTCGAGAACACGTTTCGGCCGCTGAGGATGACGACCACGAATGCGGATGGTACGAGCGATACCGCGCTTGCGATCAACGAGGTCTCGCTGTTTCGCCAATCCTACCAGGCCGCCAAGCTCAAGGTCGAAGTCGATGGCGTAGTCCGGCTTGAGGAACTGATCTGCGACGGGCTGATGGTGGCGACGCCGGCCGGTTCGACGGCTTACAATCTCTCGGCGCATGGGCCGATCCTGCCTCTGGACGCGCCGCTTTTGGCGATGACCCCGGTGAGCGCGTTTCGTCCTCGCCGCTGGCGTGGGGCGCTGTTGCCGAACAAGGTGACGGTGGACATTCATATTCTCGAATCGGAAAAGCGCCCGGTAAACGCGGTTGCCGATAACTCCGAGGTCAAATCGGTGCTGCATGTGCGCATTGCTCAATCCGAACACATGACGGCGCGCATCCTCTCCGACCCCGACCGCTCCTGGTCCGACCGTATTCTATCCGAGCAATTCGAGGATTGATGCGATGAAGCGTTTCGGACTGACAGCCTGCGCGCTGCTGATCGCCGCAATTCCGCTTGCCGCGCAGGCGACGGATGCCACGGATCCCATCTTGCCTGCGAGTATCACATTTGCCACGAGCACGGGTTACTGGGCCGACGACGGCGATACGCCGGCGGTGACGCGCCCACCGGTTGCCGCCACCCCGAACGCGCCAGCGACGGCAACGCCCGCCGCGCCAAGCCAACCCCGCCATGGCTATTACAAGCTGTTTGCGGTTCGTCAGGCCGATCGCACCGCCAAGGTCTATCTGCAGCAGATCGCGAAGACCGAGACCGGGCCCGAAATCGTCTCGACGGTCGAGGTTCAGGAGCTGAACGACCTCAATCCCTATGTGACAGATATCCGCCCTGAAAATTCGACCGGCCGGCTGAACGAGCCGGGGCTGTTCGCCATGGTCTATCTGAAGACCGATCCGGATGGAGATGCCGATAGCTGGACCGTCATTATCGATGAATTCGGCGATATCAGTGTCGAGAAGTCGGGACATTAAAGTCAGTCGCGCTTCGAAAGACGCACCGCCAGAATCAGAAAAGGCCCCTGCCGGGGCCTTTTTTATGTCATCTCACCGAGGTCGATCAGTCGACGTCGTCGACCACGGCATCCGCCTTGCCGCTGATGCGGTGGGCGAGCGCTGCTTCCATGAACTCGTCGAGCTCGCCATCCAGCACGTCGTCGGGCGCGGTGCTGGTAACGCCGGTGCGCAGGTCCTTGACCATCTGGTAGGGCTGCAGGACGTAGGAGCGGATCTGGTGGCCCCAGCCGATATCGGACTTGGAGGCCGCTTCCGCGTTGGCCGCGTCTTCACGCTTCTTCAGTTCCGCTTCATAGAGACGTGCGCGCAGCATGTCCCAGGCCTTGGCGCGGTTCTTGTGCTGCGAGCGTTCCTGCTGGCACTGCACCACGATGCCCGAGGGCATGTGGGTGATGCGAACCGCCGAGTCCGTCGTGTTGACGTGCTGACCACCCGCGCCCGAGGAGCGATAAGTGTCGATGCGGCAATCGCTTTCGTTGATATCGATCTGGATCGAGTCGTCGACGACGGGGTAGACCCAGATGGACGAGAACGAGGTGTGACGGCGCGCGTTGCTGTCATAGGGCGAGATGCGGACCAGGCGGTGAACGCCCGATTCGGTCTTCAGCCAGCCATAGGCGTTGTGGCCTTTGACGAGCAACGTCGCGGACTTGATGCCGGCTTCTTCGCCGTCGTGCACTTCGAGCAGCTCGACCTTGAACTTCGAGCGTTCGGCCCAGCGGGTATACATGCGCAAAAGCATGTTCGCCCAGTCCTGGCTTTCGGTGCCACCGGCGCCGGAGTGCACTTCGAGATAGGTGTCATTGCTGTCAGCTTCGCCAGACAACATCGCTTCGACCTGCTGGCGCGCGGCTTCGGCCTTGAGTGCCTTCAGCGCGTCTTCGGCTTCCTTGACGATGGCTTCGTCGCCCTCGTCCTCGCCCATCTCGATGAGCTCGATATTGTCTTTGATCTGCTGTTCGAAGCGGCGTACGCCGCTGATGCCGTCATCAAGCTGCTGGCGCTCGCGCATCAGCTTCTGTGCTTCGGTGGCATCGTTCCAGAGGTTCGGGTCCTCTGCCTTGTTGTTCAACCAGTCCAGTCGTCTTATCGCCTGGTCCCAGTCAAAGATGCCTCCTCAGCAGGGTGATAGCCTGCTTGGTTTCATCGACTACGTTCTGGATTTCCGCTCGCATTGTCCCGCTTCTTTTGCGTTGTCTTCAAAAGTCGTCCGTCAAATAGTTGTGGCGGCCGCGGATGTAAAGAGCCGCGACCGCCACGCTATCAGCCGAAAATGTCAGTAGAGACCGCCGGCGCCGGATTGAACCGCCTGGTTGGCCTGCGGCGAAGTCTTCAGGATTTCCTCCGGCGCCATGGTGTTGTCCATGCCGATGACGGAGTAGCTGTCGGCCGGGCCGGTGCCGGGCTTGAAGGCCTCGATGATGGTGTTCGGATCGCCCTGCGTCGCGGCCATGCCGGTCTTGCGATCGATCGGGATCAGGTTCATGCCGGCGGGGATGACGAACTTCGATACCGGCGTGTCCTTGACGGCCGCCTGCATGAACTCGTTGAAGACGGGAGCGGACAGCGAGCTGCCGGTGCCGCCGCGGCCCAGCGTCGATGGCGAATCGAAACCGATATAAAGACCGGCGACCAGATCCGGCGTGAAGCCGACGAACCAGGCGTCCTTTTCATCGTTGGTCGTGCCGGTCTTGCCGGCGACGTCGCGTTCGCCGAGCTGGACCTTGCCGGCGGCCGTGCCGCGCTGGATAACGCCCTGCATCATCGAGGTGATCTGGTAGGAGGTCATCGGGTCGAGAACGGTTTCGCGGTTATCCACCACGTTCGGCTCTTCCTGGTTCTGCCAGTCGCTGGCGTTGCAGGCCTCGCAGACGCGCTCCTCATGCTTGAATATGGTCTTGCCGTAGCGGTCCTGGATACGGTCGATGAGCGTCGGCTTGATCTGCTTGCCGCCGTTGGCGATGACCGAATAGGCCGAAACCATGCGCAGCACGGTCGTTTCGCCGGAGCCAAGCGACATGGCCAGTACAGGCATCATCTTGTCGTAGATGCCGAAGCGGTTGGCATATTCGGCAACGACGTTCATGCCGAGGTCGTTGGCCAGACGCACCGTCATGCGGTTGCGCGAGTGCTCGATGGCGAAGCGCAGCGTGTTGGCGCCACCGCCCTCGCCTTCGTAGTTATCAGGCGCCCAGACCTGGCCGTTGCCGACCTGGATTTCGAGCGGATCGTCGCTGACGACCGAGGCCGGCGTGTAGCCATTGTCCATCGCTGCTGCGTAAACGAAAGGCTTGAAGGACGAACCAGGCTGGCGCATCGCCTGCGTCGCACGGTTGAATTCCGACTGGGCATAGGAGAAGCCGCCGACCATGGCCAGCACGCGGCCGGTCTTCGGGTCCATGGCGACGAAACCACCGCCGACCTTGGGCGGCTGGCGCAGACGATAGGACGTGGAGCTGTCGCCGCCGAGACGCTCGACGAAGACGACGTCGCCCGGCTGCAGCACGCCCTGCGGCGACTTGGAGGTCTTGCCGCCGGTGGCCGAACGGAAGGCCCACTGCATGTTCTTGGCTTCAATGGTGCCGCGCTGGCGGTCAGAGCCGATCTTGCCCGCGCCATCCTTCTGCGGCTGCAGGCCGATGTCGACGCTGTCGCTGGCGACGGCGAGCACGACGGCGAGGTCCCACTCAGGAACGTCGGAGAGAGCCGGGATATCGGCGAGCGCCTTGCCCCAATCCGACGTCGTGTCGATCTGCTTGATCGGGCCGTGGAAGCCGCGGCGTTCATCATAGTTGATCAGGCCATCCTGCAGCGCCTTGCGCGCGAAGACCTGCAATTGCGGATCGAACGAGGTGCGAACCGAGAGGCCACCCTCATAGAGCATCTTCTCGCCGTACTGGTCGATCAGCTGGCGGCGGACGGCTTCGGCGAAGTAGCCGGATGCGAAGAGCGACGGACCGCTGGTGCGGCCGGTGACACCGAGCGGCTGCTTCTTGGCTTCGGCACCATCCGACTGGCTGACATAGCCATTCTCGACCATGCGGTCGATGACCCAGTTGCGGCGGGTAACCGCGGCCTCAGGATGACGGAACGGATGGTAGTTCGCCGGGCCCTTCGGCAGCGAGGCCAGATAGGCGGCATCGGCGATGGTCAGTTCGTTGACCGACTTGTTGAAATAGGTGAGTGCCGCGCTGGCGATACCGTAGGAGTTCAGGCCGAAGAAGATCTCGTTGAGATAGAGCTCGAGGATCTTGTCCTTGCTGTAGGCCTGCTCGATGCGGAAGGAGAGAATGGCTTCCTTGGCCTTGCGCTCCATGGTCTGTTCGCTCGACAGCAGGAAGTTCTTGGCGACCTGCTGCGTGATCGTGGAGCCACCCTGCGTCGGGCCACCGGTCAGATAAGCGACCACGGCGCGGCCGAAACCGGTGACGTCGATACCGGGATGCTGGTAGAAATTCTTGTCTTCGGCGGAGAGGAACGCGGCCTTGACGCGATCGGGAACAGCCTGGATGGGCAGGAACAGGCGGCGCTCCTTGGCGTACTCGGCCATCAGCGCGCCGTTGCCGGCGTGAACGCGTGTCGTCACCGGCGGCTCGTAGCTGCTCAGCACCGCGTAATCAGGAAGATCCTTCGTCACCGTCGCCAAATAAACGGCAACGGCCGCCGCTACGCCCAGGAACAGGACGCAAGCCGCTCCGAAGAAATATCCAAGAAGTCTGATCATATCTAAGCTACCGGTATCTCAATTGTCGATCGGCGCGCGCATAACAATCGCATGAACCGCGGCACTTTGCACGCTGCGCGAATTACTCCATGCCGGATGCGGCCACAAGCCAATTCCGTTTTGCACACGGAAACATAGCCGTGAGTAATGGCCTGAATGTGAGGAAAGTAGGGCTTTTGCCTGCAATTCCACACGCATACATGTTTACCCACGCAAGTGTCACATCTGAGCAACGGCCGCCTGTCAGCCGCCATTGGCGACCATGGATGCGTGGTAATGCTTCACCGCCTCAGTCAACAGGTCGCCCATCTTGGCGCGCCATGTGTCGTCGAGCAGCAGTTTCTCGTCTTCCTTATTCGAAAGAAAACCGAGTTCCAGCAGGATGGAGGGAACATCGGGCGCTTGCAGAACGCGGAAGCCGGCGTGGCGGTGCGGGTTGTTGATCGTCCCGACCTGGTCCTTGAAGGAGGCCAGCACGCTTTCGGCCATCGAGATCGAAAACGCCTGCGTCTCGCGGCGCGTCAGGTCGAGCAGGATGTCGGCCACTTCGGGCGGCTCGGTCGCGGCCGCCTTGCCGGCGATCTGGTCGGACAGGTTTTCGCGATCGGCGAGATCGGCGGCGAGCTTGTCTGACGCCTTGTCGGAGATGGTGTAGACGGTGGCGCCGCGAATATCCTTCTGGCGCAACGTATCGGCATGCATGGAGACGAAGAGTGCCGCGTGGTTCTGCCGCGCGATCTGTACGCGCTCGGACAGCGACAGAAACGAATCATCCTTGCGGGTCAGGAAGGCCTTGATGCCGGGCTCGCGGTTCAACCGGTCCGCGAGCGTCTTGGCGAATGCCAGCGTGACGTCCTTTTCCTGGGTCTTCGTGTCGACACCGATCGCGCCGGTATCGATGCCGCCATGGCCGGCGTCGACGGCGACGATGAAGTCACCGGCTGCAGGTTTTTCCGGCGCCGGTATCGCGCTGGTTGTCTGCGCGGCCTCAGGCTCGTTCCAGGATTGGGCCTTCACCAATTCTGCGAAAGTCGCCTTGTCGGTCATCTCGGCTTCGAGGACGAGCCGCTGGCCCTTGCCGTTTTCATCGGCCTGAACCCTCGCCATGCCGATGCGAACGGGCTTTGTCGCCGTCAGCACGATACGGGCGCTGTCGCCGTCCATCGTGCCGTAGCGGATATCCTTGAAAAGGCCCCTCGCCTCGAGATCCTTGGCGGGAAAGCCGAAAGCGGTTGCCGGAAGATCGACGACGACGCGTTCCGGATTGGCGATGTAGTGGATGGAGAAGCTCGGAGGGCGATCGAAATCGATGACGATGCGGGTCCTGGCATCGTCACCGACGATACGTGCGCCATAGGCCAGCAGGCGCTCTTCGCCGGCCGCGGTCGCCACCGAATGACCGACCAACGGAACGGCCACCGCCATCACCGCTGCAAGCAACCAAGCCCTGAAGTTTTTCGTCCGCAAGCCGGATTTCACCGTTGCGCGCCGCGTCTCGCTATACAACCGACTGTCATGCCCCAATTGTCATCAATGCCGGATCCCGCGATACACGCGATTGCGACCGAGAACAATTGTCACTGTCGCCGCGCCGGAATCACCTCGTCCACCGCTATTTTTTATGATGCTGCAAATCCATCAATATTATGGCACATTTGGCTTTTCCCTTGCTATTGTGACGGAGAAAACATACAAGCAATTTTAGGGTAGAAGCACTGACGGGATAGAGTCGCCGACAAGGCAGCCAACCGCAAAGGACCTGGCGCCACAACCGGCAATCGTCCGCCGTCTTACATGCTTCCACTCGACAATGGATCCTGATTTTTCCGGAGTATGCGGAAACTTCATCGGTGGATTGCCACCAACCGCTCTTTAAAGAGAGAGCAAACTCATCGGGCCTGAATAAGGTCTTTGTTTTGTCGATCTCGCTTGGTCTTTTATGGTGTCGCAGCAGGTTTTATCTAAAGTCTACAGACCCCGGGAAAAGAGTTTCCCCGCTGCTGTCTGGCTGCTGCCTTCCACACCGAACCAATCGCGACTTTCACTATCCGGCGCTGCTATGACGGTCCGCACTCCCCTTGTCTTATCGACTGCGGAGACTGCCGACGATGGACCGCGCCGAGGAGCTCAGCTTACATGGCAGACAAAATGCTTATCGACGCGTCTCACGAGGAAGAGACGCGCGTCGTTGTCGTTCGCGGAAACCGCATAGAAGAATTTGACTTCGAGTCTGAACACAAGAAGCAAATTCGCGGCAACATCTACCTCGCAAAGGTAACGAGGGTCGAGCCTTCGCTGCAGGCTGCTTTCGTCGATTACGGCGGCAACCGGCACGGCTTCCTGGCCTTCGCCGAAATCCATCCCGATTATTACCAGATCCCGCTTGCCGACCGTCAGGCCCTGTTGCGCGCCGAAGCCGAAGAGCATCGCCGCGACGACGACGTCGAGCATGTTGATACGGCACGGATCGACCCTGCGACCCAGGAACAACCCGATGTCGGCATCGTTGCCAAGGACGAGGCTGATGCGCCTGTCGAAGCCGCTGCAGAGGTCGTAGAGACCGTCGAAGCTGCAGAGGTTGTCGAAGCCGTCGAGGAAGCGCCTGCAAAGAAGGCAGCCAAGCCCCGCCGGAGCCGTAAGAAGGTCGTTCCCGCCGCTGACGAAGCGACCGTGGAAGGCGATGCCGCGGCATCGTCCGACGACGAAGGTTCCACCGGCGGCGAGATGGCCGCCATGGTCGAGACCGACACGATTTCCGAAGACGTCGATGCGCGCCGCCGCGGTGACGACGAGGATGACGACGATCATGATCACGAAGAAGAAGTGATCGAGAACGTCGGCGCCGAAGACGCCATGGAAGAAGTTCCCGATCGCGTGCAGCGCAAGCCGCGCAAGCAGTACCGCATCCAGGAAGTCATCAAGCGTCGCCAGATCCTGCTCGTTCAGGTCGCCAAGGAAGAACGTGGCAACAAGGGCGCCGCCCTGACCACCTACCTATCGCTTGCCGGCCGTTATTCGGTTCTGATGCCGAACACCGCACGTGGCGGTGGCATCTCCCGCAAGATCACCAGCCCTCAGGACCGCAAGCGCCTGAAGGAAATCGCCAAGATGCTCGAAGTGCCGCAGGGCATGGGCGTCATCCTGCGCACCGCCGGCGCCAACCGCACCAAGGTCGAGGTCAAGCGCGACTTCGAATACCTGATGCGTCTTTGGGAAAACGTCCGTACGCTGACGCTCGCATCGACCGCGCCTTGCCTCGTCTACGAGGAAGGCTCGCTCATCAAGCGTTCGATCCGCGACCTCTACAACAAGGATATCGGCGAGATCATCGTCTCCGGCGAAGAAGGCTATCGTGAAGCGAAAGACTTCATGAAGATGCTGATGCCGAGCCACGCCAAGGTGGTCCAGCCTTACCGCGACATTCACCCGATCTACTCGCGCTCCGGCATCGAAGCCCAGCTCGACCGTATGCTGCAGCCGCAGGTGACGCTGAAGTCGGGTGGCTACCTGATCATCAACCAGACCGAAGCGCTGGTTTCGATCGACGTCAACTCCGGTCGTTCGACCCGCGAGCACTCGATCGAAGACACGGCTCTGCAGACCAACCTCGAGGCCGCCGACGAAGTCGCTCGTCAGCTGCGCCTGCGCGACCTGGCCGGCCTTGTCGTCATCGACTTCATCGACATGGAAGAAAAGCGCAACAACCGCGCTGTCGAGAAGAAGCTGAAGGATTGCCTGAAGAACGATCGCGCCCGCATCCAGGTCGGCCGCATCTCGCACTTCGGCCTGCTCGAAATGTCGCGCCAGCGCATTCGCGCATCGGTTCTCGAATCGACGACGCAGGTCTGCTCGCATTGCGGCGGCACCGGTCACGTTCGCTCGCAGTCTTCCGTTGCCCTGCACGTGTTGCGCGGTATCGAAGAATATCTGCTCAAGAACACGACCCACGACATCACGGTTCGCACGACGCCGGAGATCGCTCTTTATATCCTCAACCACAAGCGTCAGACGATCGTTGACTATGAAGCCCGCTTCGGCGTCGCCATCATCATCGATGCCGATGGCGCCGTTGGCGCGCAGCATTTCGCGATCGATCGCGGCGAAGCCGTCGAGAACCCGGTCAAGATCGAGACGCTCTTCAACTTCGCGGCGATCCCCGAAGACGACGACGATGACGTCGTTATCGAGATCGACGAGGAAGAAGACGAAGAACTGGAAGAAAAACAGGCGTCGGAACGTCCGGCCGCTGCTGCCCGTGCAGAGGGCGAAGGTGATGGACGCAAGCGCAAGCGTCGCCGTCGTCGTCGCGGCCGTAACGGCAATGGCGAGCAGCAGGCATCCGACGAGAACGGTGCCGAACAGGCTGGCGACGAGGATGGTAGTGACGAGGACGGCGACGACGCCGAAACCACGTCCGCTGCCGGCTCCGAAGAACGCGCCGAAGGCGATGACGCACAGCGCCGCAAGCGCCGCCGTCGCGGCAAGCGCGGCGGTCGCCGCAACCGCGAGGAAGGTGCCGAAGGCGCAGAAGGCGACGACGTTGCAGAAGCCGATGGCGATGTTGCCGCAAGCGCGGAAGCAGTTGAGACCGCGGACGAAGCCGCAGTCGCAACCGAAGACGGCGCGCCGGTAGACGTTGTCGTGGAAGCTGCCGCAGCAGAAGCTGTCGAAGCCTCCTCGGCCATGGCAGCCGTCGAAGCCGGCGCCACCGTAACGGAAGACGTAAAGCCGAAGCGCGCTCGTCGCAGCCGCAAGGCCTCGCCGGTCGAAGAGCCTGTCGTGGAAGCAGAAGTGGCACCTGCCGCTGAAGCAGCACCGGTTGCCGAGGCAGCTCCTGCCGCCGAGCCGGAAGTCGCTGAAGCGTCCGCCGATCTGGCAGCGCCCGCTGAAGAGGAAGCAAAGCCCGTTCGCGCCAATCGCGGCGCAAACGTTGCCTCCTCCGAACCGACCGTCAAGTCATCCACCACGGAAGCGACTGATGGCGACGGCAAGCCAAAGAAGGCCGGCTGGTGGCAGCGCCGCGGTTTTTTCTGAGACTGATTTTCGGACGTAAATGATTGAAATCCGGCTGCGGTGACGCAGCCGGATTTTTTCGTTCAGGGGGTATGTGGTGTTGAATACGGGATGCATCAGATAACTCCGGTTGCCGAGCTTCGATGTCGGCCTTGCGGCCAAGACAGGAGAGCGCGTTATACTCGCGTTGGGAAGCTTAGGCGCTCTGACGCACCGACGCGCGGTCCCTTCCCTGCCAGCTACCATCGCTTACGCGGCGCACAGTTTCCTTGACATGCTCGGGTTGCCCGGAGCCAGATCTGACCCCAGCCAAAGGCTGCAACCGGTTTAGCTACAGGCAGATAAACAAACAGCGAGATCGGCTTCCGGCCGGATCTCGCTGAGGCAAACTTGATGATTGCTATAAAGCGCGTCAGCCGCGCAAGGCTGGCCACGACCCGTGCATTCACAACGCAGGCCGTGGCTCCAAATCAATCGCGCTCGGAGATAACCGTCGCGTGCGGGTATTCGCCGTAGAAGCCGCGCCAGTTGGCGATCGCGAAGCCGAAGACGACGAGTGCGCCGCCCTGGTGCAGCAGGCCCCAGTCGAGCGGGACTTCCAGCAGCAAGGTGGCGATGCCGATCGAGGCCTGGATGGTGACGAGGCCGAACATGACGATGGCACGGCGTGCGTGGGTCGTTGCGGGTGCTGCGCGCAGCAGCATGATCATGTTGATCAGCGTCACGGCAAACAGCGTGTAGGCGCCGACGCGGTGGATGAACTGCACCGTCTTCGGGTTTTCGAAGAAATTGATCCATGCGGGCTGCTGGATCAGCAGATCGGAGGGCACGATGGCGCCGTCCATCAGCGGCCATGTGTTGTATGTGAAGCCGGCGTCGAGACCGGCGACCAGAGCGCCGAGGTAGATCTGGAACAAGGTCAGCGCGGCGATCACGCAGGCCCATACACGTGCGCTTTTGGTCGGCGCTGCGTCTTCGGAATGCGGCGAGAGCGCACGCATGATCCACATGCAGGATGCGAAGATCAGACAGGCGGTGATCAGATGCGTCGCCAGGCGATACTGGCTGACATCGGTGCGCGCGGTCAGTCCCGAAGACACCATCCACCAGCCGATGGCGCCCTGGAAGCCGCCGAGCGCCAGAATGCCGACGAGAGGCCAGCGCAGGCGGCGCTCGATCCTGCCGGTTGCCCAGAAGTAGAGGAGCGGCAGCGCGAAGATCACGCCGATGCCGCGGGCGATAAGGCGGTGCGCCCATTCCCACCAGAAGATGCCCTTGAACTCATCGACGGTCATGTCGCTGTTGATCTGCTGGAATTCGGGAATGCGCTGATAGAGCTTGAATTCTTCTTCCCATTCCGTCGCGTTCAGCGGCGGGATAACGCCGTGGATCGGTTTCCACTCGGTGATCGACAGGCCGGAATTGGTCAGGCGCGTCGCGCCGCCAACAATCACCAGACAGAACAGCGCGAGAAGGACGATGCCGAGCCAAATTCGTATGGCCTTGCGATTATCATCCTGCTTGCGCACCTGGCGCAGAATTTCCTGTTCAGTCGTGAGATCAGCGACGGCCATGGACGGACTCCTTCGTTCCGACAGTTGATTTGCCTTAGCCACTGATGCAAAACAAGTCCGAACATTTGCGGCATGCCGTCGCGGTGGCCTGCCTGCACATCCCATACCGGAATTCACCAGATGCCTGTCCGCCTTCGCAAGTTCATCGGCACCATCCTCATCGTCGTCCTCGTTCTGGTCTATGCGCTGGTTGCCAATACGATCGCGGTTGCGACGCTCGGCAATGCGCCTTGGTGGGGCCACCTGCTCTATTTCTCGCTGACGGGACTGCTCTGGGTGTTGCCGGCGATGGTCATCATCAAGTGGATGGCCGGCCCGAAGCAGCAATAGGCATTAATCCCGGACTAACCGTGATTGACGGAAAAGCCAGCGGCTCGGCGCGCGTAAAGGAAATGGATGCGCTGCCGCGCTATTTTCCCGGGCAGTATCTTTTCCCGGAGAACGCCCGTGCAAACGCAGAAGCTTCCATTGGAATCCGCGCCGCGTGACATCGCCGCAGACGCCGATGCCGGATTGGCGAAGCTCAGGGAGATCAATGCGCGGCTGTCCTTCGATGCGATCGAGATCGACATTATCGATACCATCGAGGCTATCGAGCCCGAATGGCGCGCGCTGGAGCGCGACAATCTGAACTCCCTGCACCAGGGCTATGACTGGTGCGCCTCCTGGATGAAGGCCTATGGCAATCCAGCCGCCATCATCCGTGGTCGGTCGGGAATGCGAACCGTCTTCATCCTCCCCGTCGAGATCGTCCACTCGCGCGGCGTGCGTGTCGCCAAGTTCATCGGCGCCGACCATAGCAACATCAATACCGGTCTATTTGCCGCCGATTTCTCGGATGCCTCGGAGGCACTCGATGCGCACGACCTTGCCGCGCGCATCTCCGGCGCGCTCAAGGGCAAAGCCGATCTCCTGCTCCTACAGAACATTCCCCTGACATGGCGCGGTCGCCGCAATCCGCTCGCGCTGCTGCCGATGGTGCAGAATCAGAACCACGCCTACCAGTTGCCGCTTTTCGACACGATGGAAGCGACGCTGAAGCAGTTGAACGCCAAGAGCCGGCGGAAGAAGTTCCGGGTGCAGTCGAAGCGGCTGGAGGAACTCGGCGGCTTCGATTATGTCCACGGCACGGATGCCAAGAGCCAGCACGCACTTCTCGATCAGTTCTTCCGGCTGAAAGGCGAACGCTTCAAGGCGATGGGACTGCCCGATGTTTTCGCGGACGCCGAGACGAAGGCCTTTCTTCATGGCGCGATCCGCGATGCCCAGAACGAGCTGTCAGGTCTCGAAATGCATGCGATCCAGCTGAAGGGCGAGCATGCCGGTCACGTGGCGGCTGTCGCCGGCATCTCACGCAAGGGTGATCATGTGATCTGCCAGTTCAGCGCGATCGACGAGAGCATCGGCGCTGAAGCCAGCCCCGGCGAGTTTCTGTTCTGGCAGATGATATCGGGCCTGCACGGCAAGGGCGTCAGCATGTTCGATTTCGGCCTGGGGGACCAGGGCTACAAGCGCTCCTGGGCGCCTGTCGAGACGGATCATTATGACGTGGTCCTACCCCTCACCGCTCGCGGCATGGTCGCCGGCGCGGCGCACCGGCTCGTCACCCGCGCCAAGGCGTACGTCAAATCGCAGCAGCGGCTCTATCGCGCCGCCCAGCGCCTGCGCCGGTTCGCCGGCGTCTGATCAGGCCGCCTGCTGGGCGACCGTCGCATTGCCATCCGTATTGCCGCCGGACATCAGCACGACGCGCTCGTAGCCCGCCTCTTCGAAGCTGGTCATGGCGGCCACGAACTCTTCCTCGACGATCTCGGGCATGGAGAGGATGATCTCGACCGTTTTGCTCTGCGTGAGCTTGGAGACGCCGGCCACATCGGCAGCGCCGGATTCGACCAGCACCAGATCATAGGCGGAGGACAGGGCGTCGAGCAGCAGCGAGAGGCGATCGGCTCCGCGCATGGCGCGACGCATGTCGCTGGTACCCTGCGGAATGAAGTGGGCATCGGAGAGGTAATCACCATGGATTGTGTCGCCAAAGGCCGCCTCTCCGCACAGAAGGTCGGTGACGCCAGGCAGCGAACGGCCCTGCGCCATCAGTTCCGTTGGGTGACCGGAACCGGTCATGTCGACGAGCACGACACGCGAGCCCGCCGACGCAAGCGTGCGCGCAAGGGCAACGGTGGCGGCCGATCCATTGTCACCGGTCGGTGAGATGGCGATCGCCAGCGGCGCGCGGCTGCCGATGAGGTAATGCGCGACGGAAGCGATGGAGAACTCGTTCTCCTCCTCCGGGACGCGTTCCTCGGCGACCTCGTCTTGCTGTTCTTCTTGCTCCTCGTGCTGGACGGCGAGCATGCTCGATGCCGGTGTGCGTGCCGGCGGCGCAGCAACGACGACGACGTCGACTGTTTCCTGCTCGACGCGCTCTTCGACCTCTGTGCCCGATGTCGGGCGCAGCGCGCGGCCGCTGAAGAGTTCGGCCAGCATGATCGCGATCGAGGTCATGATGAAGGTCGCAAGTGCTGCGACGACAACGATCGGGACGACCTTGGGGAAGTAGGGATCGACCGGCTGTACAGCGGTCGAGACGATGCGGGCGTCAGCGGGGCTGGAATTCTTGTCGGCGCGCGATGCGGCCTCGCGGAAGCGCGACAGGTAGGTTTCGAGCAATTGACGCTGGGCGGCTGCTTCGCGCTCAAGCGCGTTCAGGCCAACCTCATCCTCGCCGGCCTGGGCGCTATTGGCCTTGACCGTGTTGGACTGCTGCTCAAGTTCCTGCTCGCGAAGGGTCGCGACCTTTGCCTCGTTTTCGATGCTCGCCAGGATCTTCTGGGTTTCCTGACGGATCTGCGTCTTGATGTCGGCGAGCTGGGCGCGGAGGCTCTTCAGGCGCGGATGGTTGTTGAGGAGCGACGTCTGAAGGTCCGAGATCTGGGACTGCAGGCCGGATTCCGTTCCCTTCAGTCGCTGGATCGACTGCGACGACATAATGTCCTGCAGCGTATCGGATGCCTCGCCCGACGACAGCGCATTGCGCACGGACTGCGCCCGCGCCTCGGCATTCGCCCTCTCGCCGCGGACACGCGTGAGTTCGGCGGAGACATCGTTCAGCTGCTGCGTCTGGAAATTGCCGCCGCCATTGGTTGGCAGCAGGCCGTGGGCGGCGCGATATTCGGCAACCTTCTGCTCGGCGTCGCTCACCTTGGTGCGGAGGTTCTCGATTTCAGGTTCCAGCCAACGCGTGGCTTCCGAGTTGGAATCGAGCTTGGCGCCGCTTTGCTTGGCGAGATAAGCGGCGGCCATGGCATTCGGGATCGTTGCGGCGAGCGCCGGATCCTTGGAGGTGAAGGTGATGCCGATGACGCGGGAACCGGGGACCTGATAGACCTGCAGGCGCTCTACGAAGGCGTCGATGACGCGCTCTTCCGGCGGGTTGGCGAGCGGGCTCTTCTTCAAATGCAGCGCGATCAGAATGTCGCCGAGCGCGGAGCTGTTGGCGGCCGCGTCGAACTCAGGAAGATCGTAGAGCTTCTGGCTGCTGATGACCTGCTTGATCAGATCGGCCGACTGCAGGAGCTGCACCTGGCTGGAGATGTTCAGTTCGTCGAGGAGCTGGCCCGCATTCGCATCCGTTGCCTGCGCGGTGGCGAAGGCCGGCGCGCGCGGCTCGATCAGGATGCGGGTCTCGCTGCGATACTTCGGTGAGATCATCTTGGCGCCGGCAAAGGCCACCCCTGCCCCGAGCAAGGTGATCGCCACGACCTTGAGCCGACGGGCCCAGACGCCGCGAACCAGCTGGGCAAGATCGATATCGACATCCTGATTACCCGTCACGCCGGACATGCTCGTACTCCAAGAACAAAGGTGCCGCGAGGGTAAATGACTATAGTAACTCAAGGGTTAATGCTTGCCGGTGCAGTGTGAGCTGCCTTCAGCAGTTCAAGAAAGAGCGAATTTGACTGCGGTCTTTACCGGTCATTAACCCTAACGGATCGATAACGGGGCAAGAGTTTCGTTTCCTGTGAGAAGCAGATGCCCGTCGCACAGCCCAAGTTTCTGATGGCCTTGAGCCTCGCCGCCATGACAGCAGTCTTGGGCGGCTGCAACAGCTATCAGCCCGCGCCGCGCGCATTCAACCAGGCAACGATCCAGCCATACTCGCTGGATAGCGGCGACCGGCTTCGCATTACCGTGTTCGATCAGCCTAGCATGACCAATACCTACACGATCGACCAGGCCGGCTACATCGCCTTCCCGCTTGTCGGCCAGGTGCCGGCGCGTGGCCGCACGTTGCAGCAGCTCTCCGGCCAGATCGCGCAGAAGCTGAAGCAGGGCTACCTCCGTGACCCCGACGTCACCATCGATGTCGATCGCTATCGCTCGATCTTCATCATGGGTGAAGTCGGTCAACCCGGGCAATACGCCTATGTTCCCGGCATGACCGCACAGAACGCGATCGCCGTTGCCGGGGGCTTCACGCCGCGCGCCAACCAGAGCGCCGTCGATGTGACCAGAAAGATCAACGGCCAGGTGATGACCGGGCGCGTCAACATCTCGTCCGCCATCATTGCCGGCGATACGCTCTATGTCCGCGAACGGTTGTTCTGATCATAGATGAGCGAACAGCGGCCCCTTCGCATCATTCACTGCTTCAGGTCCCCGGTCGGCGGCATCTTCCGCCACGTGCGCGATCTGGTGATTGAGCACAGCAAAGCCGGCCATGAAGTGGGCATTCTTTGCGACAGCTCGACCGGTGGAGAGCATGAGGACGCGCTGTTCGACGACATCAGGCCTTATCTGGCACTGGGACTGACGCGCGTGCCGATCCGGCGCTCGATCAGTCCTTCGGATATCGGCGTGCTTTGGGACGCCTACAAGATGATCAAAAGTTTGCGGCCGGATGTGCTGCACGGACACGGCGCCAAAGGCGGCGTGCTCGCGCGACTAGCCGGCTCAGCCCTGCGGGTGAACAGGTATTGCGTAGCCCGCCTCTACACTGCCCATGGCGGAAGCCTGCATTATTCCCGGTCGTCGCTCCTGGGGCAATTCGTGCTCCGCATGGAGCGGCTGCAGGAATATCTCACGGACGCCCTAGTGTTTATCTGCGAGTATGAGCGCGACACCTACACCAAGCGGGTCGGCCGCCCGCGTACGCAGACACGACTGATCTACAATGGCATCAGCGAGCGGGACTTCGAGCTCGTCCCGACCCGGTCCGATGCCGTCCACTTCATCTATGTTGGTATGCTGCGGGACCTTAAGGGTCCCGACCTTTTTGTGGACGCGTTTGCAAAGACGGAGCGCCTGATCGGCCGGCCGCTGTCGGCTCTGATGATCGGCGACGGGCCGGATCGGGATCGCTATCGCGAGATGATGGTCGAGCGCGGTCTCGGCAAGCGTATCGGCATGCTGCCTGCAATGCGCGTGCAGCAGGCGTTCGCCATGTCGCAGAACCTCGTCGTACCCTCACGCGCGGAAGCCATGCCCTATATCGTGCTCGAGGGGCTGGGCGCCGGCAAGACTATCATCGCGACCCGCGTCGGCGGCATTCCGGAAGCGCTCGGCAAGGATAGCGATGCGCTGGTTGCCCCTGACAATGCCGACGACCTCGCCCGGGTGATGGCGGATGCCATCCGCGTTCCCGAATGGCACGAGAAAACCATGCCTCCAATCGATCAGGTACGGTCGGTCTTTTCCGCCACGGTCATGGCCAAGGATGTGTTGAAACTCTATCGCGAACTGCTTGAGCGCCGGGCCGCAAAGACAAGTAAAGCCACTTCGTAAAACGTTTCTTAGGGGCTTTCTGCTATTGCCGAATGGTGAAACAGCGGCGGTAGCCTCATGAACAAGGCAGAGAACAACGATCAATTTGATCTGGAAACCCTGCGCAAGCAAGTTTCCGACGTCAATCGACGCAGCGGCGGCACTGAGAAAACCACCTCGGAGCCGCTCAACGACTATGCGCGTCAGATCGCCGAGCAGTTCAGCGATGGCACACGTACGCCAGCGATCATGATCGGCCAGTTCCGCCTGATCGAATTTCTCTCGCAATTCGGCATCGGTCTCCTCTCGTTCCTGCTGTGGATGGATACGGAGGAAACGATCTCCATGCGTGCCGTCGCGTCCTTGTGCGTCGGCGCCCTCTTGGTGCTCGCCCTGCAGACTGCCGATTGCTACACGATCCCGGCGCTGCGCGCCCGCACGCGCCCGCTGCCGAAAGTGCTGCTGACATGGACGCTGGTCTTTGGCGCCATGGTCGCCATTGTCGCGATCGTCAGTCCTGTCGATGCGGCACAGCTGCGGTCCTATCTTTCGTGGTTCATCCTCGGCGGCGTTTTCTTGCTCGCATCGCGCTTCCTGCTCGCCTACGGCATCCGCAACTGGGCTCGAAACGGAATCATGGAGCGCCGCGCGGTTCTCGTCGGCGGCGGCCAGCCGGCCAAGGATTTCATCCGTCTGCTCGAACAGCAGCCAGACAATGACATCCGCATCTGCGGCATCTTCGACGACCGGGGCGACAAGCGGTCGCCGGCGATGGTTGCGGGCTATCCCAAGCTCGGGACGATCGGCGAGCTCGTAGAGTTCGCGCGCCTGACACGCATCGACATGCTGATCATCGCGCTGCCGCTCAGTGCCGAAGCGCGCATCCTGCAATTGTTGAAGAAGCTGTGGGTGCTGCCTGTCGATATTCGCTTGGCCGCCCACTCCAATCGGCTGCGCTTCCGTCCCCGCGCCTATTCGCATGTCGGCTCGGTGCCGATGCTCGACATCTTCAACAAGCCCATTCGCGACTGGGATTCGGTGGCCAAGCGCTGCTTCGACATCTTCTTTGCCATGCTTGCGCTTCTCGTACTCTGGCCGATCATGTTGGCGACGGCCATCGCCATCAAGGCGACGTCGCAGGGACCCATCTTCTTCATGCAGAAGCGGCATGGCTTCAACAACGAGGTCATCAACGTCTTCAAGTTCCGCTCGATGTTTACAAACATGAGCGATCCGACCGGAAAGGCGGCGGTGACCAAGGGCGATCCGCGCGTCACGCCCGTCGGCCGTTTCATCCGCAAGACCTCGATCGACGAACTGCCGCAGCTGTTCAACGTGCTTCTCGGCAATCTCTCGCTCGTCGGCCCCCGCCCGCACGCCGTGCTTGCCCAAGCCCGCGACCGCGCATTCGGCGACGTCGTCGAGGGATATTTCGCACGCCACCGCGTCAAGCCGGGCGTAACCGGCTGGGCGCAGATCAACGGCTGGCGCGGCGAGGTCGACAATGACGACAAGATCAAGTTCCGCACGGCCTACGATCTCTACTACATCGAGAACTGGTCGCTCTGGTTCGACCTGAAGATCCTGTTCCTCACGCCGTTCCGCCTCTTCAACACGGAAAACGCCTATTGAGCGCGATCGAGGCGACATACCCACGCGTCGCCCAGCCACAACGGGCAACGCTGCGACTGATCGGCTCGGCGGCCGTGACCGTCGGCGTGTTCCTATCGGGCTTCGTCATCAGCGAGCCCGCTCCCTATGAGCTCTGGATGGCCTGTTTGGTCGGCCTGTGGTTCATCCTCGGCCTAAGAATCTCGCGCTATACCGTTCCGCTTCTCGCCCTGCTGATCACTTTCAACGTCGGCGGCATGCTGTCGCTGACGCAGATGAAGGATCTCGCCGATGGTCCGATGTATGTGGCGGTCTCGACCTTCCTCGCACTGACGGCCGTCTTCTACGCCGCGATCATCGAGGACAGCCATCGGCGGCTGCCGCTCATCTTCAATGCCTGGACGTTTGCGGCCGTCATCACCTCGATGCTCGGCATCCTCGGCTACTTCCACGCCTTTCCGGGCTCCGAGGTCTTCACGCTTTACGACCGCGCCAAGGGCGCCTTTCAGGACCCGAACGTGTTCGGCCCCTTCCTCGTGCCCCCTTCCCTCTATCTCGTGCATGGCATCCTGACGGGAAACCTGCGCGCGGCACCGATAAAGGCGGCAGCACTCCTGATCCTCGCGCTCGGCGTCTTCCTGTCATTCTCGCGCGCGGCGTGGGGCTTGTTTCTGCTCACCATCATCCTCCTGATCTTCGTGATGCTGCTCAAGGAACGCAGCGGCGCCTTCCGCCTGCGCATTCTCGTTCTGTCGCTGGCCGCGATCCTGATGATGGTGGCGTCGCTTGTCATCGCCTTGCAGTTCCCGAAGGTCAGCGACCTGTTCTCGACGCGTGCGCAACTCGTGCAGCAATATGACGGCGAACACCTCGGGCGCTTCGATCGCCACCGGATCGGCTTCACGATGATGATGGAGCGACCGCTCGGGATCGGACCGATGGTGTTCGGCACCATCTTCCCCGAGGACGAGCACAATATCTGGCTGAAATCGCTGACAACCTACGGGTGGCTCGGCTTCGTCAGCTATGTCGGCATGCTCTTCTGGACCTTCTATCTCGGCTTCAAGAACCTGCTGAAGAACCGCCCCTGGCAGCCCTATCTGATGATCGCCTGGATCGGCGTTCTCGGCCATGCCGCGATCGGCAACGTCATCGACATCGATCACTGGCGCCATGTCTACCTGCTATTCGGCGTCGTCTGGGGCTGCGCTGCGCTCGAGGCGCGGCATATGCGCGATCCAAACGCTCGCAGTGATCGCTGAGCCCTTGCGAACCGCCTCCGGCGCGCTAGTCTTTCCTTATGATCACAGCCATGCAGATACGCGCCGCCCGCGCCATGATGGGCATCTCCATAGAGCAACTGGCAACCGCATCCGGCCTGCCCGTCGCAACCCTCGAAACTCTTGAGCGCGACGAGACGCAAGGCGAGCCGCAGGCGCTGCTGGCGGTCAAGCAGGCGCTCGAAACGGGCGGCGTGCTCTTCATTGCCAGCGGCAATCATGACGAAGGTGGCCCAGGCGTTCGGCTGAAGGCACGCACCGGCAGCGACGCGGGTATCCGTCCGGAAAACCTGAACTCGGCAAACGACGACTGAGCGCTGGAACCAAATTCGAGGTTTCGCGTTATTCCCGCGCATTATCAAAATGTTGGGGGATGTTTCTTGAGAAACTCGAACGGTCTTTATGTTGTTATCGGCGCTCTGATTGTCGTCGTCGCCGGGCTTGGCGCCTATATCTATCACGAACAGACGAAGCCCAAGGGCGTCGAGATGAGCATCGGCCAGAACGGCGTGTCCATCGAGCAGAAATGACACTTGCGAGCAGCTGGCGCGACGCGATCGCGTTCAGTTCTTGATGTTGACGGCGCGCTGGGAATACAGCGCGTCCTCAATGATGACGCCGGCCGTAACCCGCATGAAATGATCCTCTGCAAGTTCCATCAGCAACAGCGCGACATCATGCTCCGGCCAACCGGCCTGGATAGCATTATCGATCAACTTCGTAAGTGCCTCTGACATCCATTCACGAATAGATTGACTTCCAGCGACATCAATCATGAACAACCTCATGCATCTTCGGTAAATCAATGCCACAAATTGGCGTGATATTCGAGACGACCATAGGTTTACCAGCTGATTTATTCTCAGCGTCGGCTTAGTCCAATTTAATACTGCCGATTCGCGTCAAATATTGTTGACAGATATCGAATCAACAATTCGCGCTACGCCGCGACGCGGCAGCCAAATCCAGTTATTCATCCGAGTTTAGATTGTGATTTCGGCTCCTGGGGGCTGCCGAAAATCTGATTAAATGGTCGGGGCGACAGGACTTGAACCTGCGACCCCTTGACCCCCAGTCAAGTGCGCTACCGGGCTGCGCTACGCCCCGACCTGCCTTTACGGCCTGATCCTGTTAGACTTTTGGGATTCTCGGCGCAAGCGAAAAATCGACATCGCTCAGAAATTCACCGGTTCTTTTCGGCAGACCCCGCGCGACGAAGCTCTCCGCCGCCGTAAAGAGCTTGCCCTGCCGCGATCATCTGACTATTGGGACGTCAGATTGCTCAGGGAGACATAGCATGGAAATCGAGATCCCCTGCCCGAAGTGCAGGAACACCAGAATGAAGTTCGAACGCCCGCAGCCGCTGGATAGCGACATGCTGACATGCTTCACCTGCGGCCACGAGCTGGGAACGCTCGGCTCCGTCAAGGCGAAGATGATGGCCGCGTTCGAGCGGATGCAGAAACAAGGCCTGCCGCGCAAGCAGTAAGCGCTAGCCGCGCGTAAAGCCGATGCGCCCGTATTCGGCGATCGCAACGCTGCAGCCGCGATAATCGGCGATCGACATATGCGGGGTCTCAAAGGGCGTGGCGTGGGTCTGGGTCACAACGACCACATCCGCGCCCGCCGCCTCGCCCGCGAGAATGCCGGCGACCGCGTCCTCGAACACGAGGCACCTGGCCGGATCGACGCCGAGACGTTCGGCGCCAAGGCGATAACCCTCAGGGCTTGGCTTTCCGGATGAAACCTCCTCACCCGTCACGATCACTTTCGGCATGGGTATGCCGGCTGCGGCCATTCGGAGCTTGAAAAGCTCTGTCGGCGCTGACGTGACGATCGCCCAGCGCTCGGGCGGCAGGCTGTTCAGGAATTTTACGGCGCCCGGGATCTCGATAATCCCGTTTACGTCCTCTAGCTCTTCCTGCAGCAGCAATTTTGCTTCGTGCTCGGGATCGACATCCGGCAGCGCCAGATTGCGGATCACGTCGCTGGCGCGAACGCCGTGGATCGTCTTCAGAAAAACCTCGGGCTCGAACCCGTGGCGCACCGCCCAGCCGGTCCACACACGCTCGACCACGGCGATGGAGTTGAGCAACGTTCCGTCCATATCGAAGAGGAAGGCGTCATACATTTTTGGGGGAACCGGCACGCGAAGCTCCTGGCTGGCAATGTGAGATCATCTCGGGCGGCGTGACACCGGCCTTAGCGGACCTGGTCGAGAAGGCGTTTGCATTCCAGGAGATCATAGAGCGCCTCCTGCAATAGCGCGCGATCTTCCTTGCCGACGCTCGATTTGCCGAGCGACACCTCTGCCGCCTCGTCGTCACCACCGCCGAAATTGAAGAAGCGGCGTGAAGCGGGAGCCTTGGCGCGCCCGACGAGCTGATCTTCCTCGGACATGCCGACCCTGGGCTCGCCGGCTTCGCCTTCGCTCTGGCCGGTCAGCGCCTGGACACTTGCGAGATCGCCATGGCCGATGGCGATGACGAACTTGTTGCCATTGGTCTTGAGGAGCTTCTGCACCCCCTTGATGGTGTAGCCGTGATCATAGAGCAGGTGGCGGATACCCTTCAGCAGATCCACGTCTTCCGGCCGGTAGTAGCGCCTGCCGCCGCCGCGCTTCATCGGCTTGATCTGCGGGAAGCGGGTCTCCCAGAAGCGCAGCACGTGCTGCGGAAGATCGAGGTCATCCGCTACTTCGCTGATGGTGCGAAAAGCATCCGGGCTCTTATCCAAGGTTCTCACTCCCTACGCGATTTTCAGCACGCGATCTTCAGCGCGTCGCGCTTACCGTTTATCGGCAAGGCGAAGGGGCTCGCACCTGATATGTCCGAGCCGCGACTCATCATATTTCAACGGTTTGCTTGCGTTAATTCAAGTCACGTCTCGAATTCGCACAGAAAACGTTGCGGAAAATTCACGGGAAGCGTCGATCAGCCTCGTCGAGCGACGAGATCGGAAAACGATCAGGCCGCCGGATTGGCCGGCTTGGTCTTGACCTTGCGCAGGGTGTGCGCCTTCAGGATGCGGGTCTTCAAGACGTTCGATGCCTTGAAGGTCATGACGCGGCGCGGAGAGATCGGCACTTCTTCGCCGGTCTTCGGGTTGCGGCCGATGCGCTCGTTCTTGTCGCGCACCTGGAAGGTCGCGAAGGAGGAAAGCTTGACCGTCTCACCGCGAACGATGGCGTTGCAGATCTCGTCGATCACAGTCTCCACGAGCTCCGCCGATTCCGTTCGGGACAGACCGACTTTGCGAAAAACGGATTCCGCCAAGTCTGCGCGCGTGACTGTTTTGCCGGTCATCTTTTTCCCTGCCCATCGGTTTTGTTTTGTGAGGACGAGCGAAGAGTATTTGTCTTGCGCCTTACGGTCAAGCCCTTGTTCGTTGTCAGCTTTTTGGGTTTTTAGGCCGTTACCAGCGCAGCAGGACAGCGCCCCAGGTGAAGCCGCCGCCCATCGCCTCGAGCATGACGAGATCGCCCTTCTTGATACGTCCGTCGCCGGCTGCAACCGCTAGCGCGAGCGGGATCGAAGCCGCCGACGTGTTGCCGTGCAAGTCCACCGTGACGACAACCTTTTCAGGCGCGATGTTAAGCTTCTTGGCCGAACCATCGATGATGCGACGATTTGCCTGATGCGGCACCAGCCAGTCGAGATCGTCCGACGTGGTGCCGGTGCTGTCGAAGGCTGCCTGGATGACGTCGGTGATCATGCCGACGGCATATTTGAAGACTTCGCGGCCTTCCATGCGCAGCTTGCCCACAGTGCCCGTGGTTGACGGCCCACCATCGACGAAGAGCTTTTCCTTGTGCGAGCCGTCGGAGCGCAGATGCGCGGTCAGAACGCCACGATCCGCAGCGGTCCCCTCGCCTTCGGCCGCCTCGAGCACGATCGCTCCTGCGCCGTCGCCGAAGAGCACGCAGGTCGTGCGGTCGTTCCAGTCGAGAATGCGCGAGAAGGTTTCGGCGCCGATGACAAGCACGCGCTTGGCAAGGCCGCCACGGATATAGGCGTCGGCGGTGGTGACCGCGTAGACGAAACCGGTGCAGACCGCCTGTACGTCGAAGGCAAAGCCATGGCTCATGCCGAGACGGTTCTGGATGCTAACGGCGGTCGCCGGGAAGGTGTTGTCGGGCGTCGATGTCGCGCAGATGATCATGTCGATATCATCGGGCGTCATGCCGGCCTTTTCCAGCGCGGCCAGAGCCGCCGCCGCACCAAGCGAGGACGTCGTCTCATCTTCTCCGGCGAGATAACGCTGGCGAATGCCCGTGCGCTGGACAATCCATTCGTCGGAGGTGTCCACGACATCTTCCATGTCGCGATTGGTCATAACGCGTTTCGGAAGCGCGGATCCGAAACCGCGAACCACTGAACGGATCATATTCTTCAAATCCCGTCGCTCATGCCGCTTCCGGCCCGATAGGGGGCAGCCGCTTGGCATGATACTTTTGCAAATCGTTTTCTATTTTCTGATTGAGGCCATTCTTGGCCATGTCGTAGCCGACCTCGATCGCAGACGCGATCCCTTCGGCATTGGCGCCGCCATGGCTCTTGATGACCACGCCGTTGAGGCCGAGAAACACGCCGCCATTGACTTTGCTCGGGTCCATCTTCTCGCGCAGCATGTCGAACGCGCTCTTGGCGAAGATATAGCCGATCTTGGCAAGCAGGGTGCGCGACATTGCAGCTTTCAGGTATTCGCCGATCTGGCGCGCCGTGCCTTCAGCGGCCTTCAGCGCGATGTTGCCGGCGAAGCCTTCGGTGACCACGACATCGACGGTTCCCTTGCCGATGTCATTGCCCTCGACGAAGCCGAAATAATCGAGCGAGTCGATATTGGCCTCGCGCAGCAGACGTCCGGCTTCCTTGACCTCTTCCTGGCCCTTGATCTCTTCGACGCCAACGTTCAGCAAGCCGATCGTCGGACGGTCGATTTCGAACAGCGCGCGCGCCATGGCGCCGCCCATCAGCGCGAAATCCATCAGCTGCTGGCTATCGGCACCGATCGTCGCGCCGACATCGAGCACGATGCTCTCGCCACGCATGGTCGGCCAGATCGCCGCGATCGCCGGGCGCTCGATATTGGCCATCGTGCGCAGACAGAACTTGGCCATCGCCATCAGCGCGCCGGTGTTGCCGGCGGAAACCGCGACATCGGCGTCCTTGGTCTTCACGGCCTCAAGCGAACGCCACATGGAAGAGACATAGCGGCCACGGCGCAATGCCTGGCTCGGCTTCTCGTCCATGCGCACGGCAAGTTCGCAATCGTGGAGAACGGATTTCTCCTTCAGCTTCGGAAACTGGTCGAGGATAGGCTCGCACTGTTCCTTCAAGCCATACATCACGAACGAAATGTCCGGATGCCGTTCCAGCGCCTTTGCGGCACCGGGGATGACTACCTGGGGACCAAAGTCGCCACCCATGAGGTCGAGAGAAATTCTGATCACGCGTCCCTGATCCTTTTTTTTCGTCCCAGGAGGGCGAAATTTTGGCCAAAATACCGGTTTTACCGTCGCTGACAACTGAATTATGTCAAACCGCGAGCGGCTTTCAGTCCTTTTTCCAGTCTTTCAGAACAGCAAAGGCGGAAGGCTTCTTATCGTTCTCTCCGGTGTCTTCTATGTGACCATCGAAGGCAACGCCCTCTTTGCGGGGGTAAGGATCGATCGCCATGGCGGCGAACTCGGTAGCGACTTCGCCGGCGTCGATCGTATCGCCGACAAAGCTTTCCGGCAGATCGGGACCATCGGGATCCAGCATCATTTCGCCGGTATCGTTGGCCGGGCGGCGCGCAAGCTTGGAGTTTTCGGGCACGAAAATCTGCTCGAAGGTTTCGTCGATCTTCGACGGCACCGGCTCCAGCGTGACGACGCAGCTCTGGACGATGCTCGCGCGCACTCTGCCCTTCACGCGGATACCATCCTTCTTCCAGCGTGCGATCTGCAGATCGGCGCGAAAATCGTCAACCGAGATCACGTCCCAGGTTTCGGCAAGCGCCCGCAACTCGTCCTTGTCGGCTTCGAGATGGACGTCGACGGGGTTGGCCGAGACGTTGCCGACCTTGACGAGATAGGAGAAAGGCGTGTCTTCGTTTGAATTCTTCATCATTGTCTCCTCACACGACGGCGGGCAGCGTTGCCGAGCCGGTCGCGATCGTATCTTCGGACTGTACCGACAGGTGTTTTTCAGCGGAAAACATCCAGTCAGCAAGCGCGCGCATATCGACCGGGTCTGTTTCCTTCGGATGAATGTTGCGGCCAAGCGCCACGGCGAGCGCCTCGGCGTCGCCAGCGTCCATCGCCTTGGAATAGGCTTCGAGCCGGCCGTAGAACATGCCGGCGAGTTTCTTCATGCGCTTCGGAACAGTGTTGTCGCCAATCCCGAGTTCGCGGATCGAATAATCGATATCCTGGAAGAATGCATCCACGATTTCCTGCGCGATTTCCTGGCCGCTCGTCTCGGATGCACGCGTGCGGCGAAAAAACAGGATCATGACAGCCGACAGCATTTCGAAGCGACCCATGACCGTATCCGGCACGCCGAGTCTCTCGTAAAGCGCGGGCATGCGGGCGGCCGATGTCAGCGCCTCATATTGCCGGTCGACGATCGCCTGGTTGTTGTTTTTCTTGCCGAAGAGCCCGAATATCATTGTTTTTTCCGGAAAGGCCTCGTTCTTGGCGCCAACCTGCGTCCGGCCTTGTTGCATGATTTCGAAAGCTGGTTTACCGAAGCATGCGCGAATTGCAATGGCGAAGGTGGCCACTTTCGGGACAGCGCTTCGACGACGGCCACTCGGCAGATGGCTCACGTCCGACCCCGGAAAGGCCACAATGGTTTTGCATCAGCGTAACATTGCATGGCCGATGGCTGGTATCGATACGTTAAGGGAGTAGATGTCGTTGAAGAAACGGTATTTCAAGTCTGACAAGAAATTCCTCAGCAATGCCGCCATTGCCATCATGATCGCCTCCGCCGGATTGACCGGCTGCCAAACGGGTACGGTTCTCAACGGCGGTTACGTCGCCGACGAGCAGTCGCTCAACCTGGTTCCCGAGGGTTCGAGCCGCGAGCAGGTTCTGCTGTCGCTGGGCACGCCTTCGACGACCGCCACCTTCGACGGCGAAGTCTTCTATTACATCTCGCAGCGCCGCGAGCGCTCCATGGCGTTCCAGAAGCTGAAGGTCGTGGACCAGAGCGTTCTGGCCATCTACTTCGACAAGGACGGCGTCGTGACCCGCCGCGCCAACTACACGCTCAAGGACGGCAAGCCGTTCGATACGATCACGCGCGTTACGCCGACTGGCGGCAAGGACCTCACCTTCCTGCAGCAGCTGCTTTCTGGCGGCAGCGCCGCGAACATGGCCAAGGGCCTGTTCGGCGCCGGCGATCGTCCTTCGCCGCAGAACCCGGCCAGCTTGCGCTAAGCGCCAAGTCATTCGCCCACACAAAACCCGCCGGATCGCTCCGGCGGGTTTTTCATTGGTTCTAGATCTAAGACCGATCAGCCCGCCAGGATGGCAAGCAACAGCAGCGCCACGATATTGGTGATCTTGATCGCCGGATTGACGGCGGGGCCGGCTGTGTCCTTGTAGGGATCGCCGACGGTGTCGCCAGTTACGGATGCCTTGTGGGCTTCCGAACCCTTCATATGGCGGGTGCCGTCCTTGTCGACGAAGCCATCTTCGAAGGACTTCTTGGCGTTGTCCCATGCGCCGCCGCCCGAGGTCATCGAGATCGCGACGAACAAGCCGTTGATGATGACGCCCAGCAGCGATGCGCCAAGCGCCGCGAAAGCCGACGCCTTGGAGCCCGAGATCAACAGTACGCCAAAATAGACAACTACGGGCGCCAGGACGGGCAGAAGCGACGGAATGATCATTTCGCGAATGGCGGCCTTGGTCAGCAGATCGACCGCCTTGCCGTAATCCGGCTTCTCGGTGCCCTGCATGATGCCGGGCTTTTCGCGAAACTGCTTGCGCACTTCTTCGACGATCGATCCAGCCGCACGCCCAACCGCCGTCATTGCGATGCCACCGAAGAGATAAGGGATGAGGCCGCCGAAAAGCAGTCCGGCAACGACGTATGGATTGGAGAGATCGAACGAGATCGCGCCGATATTGGCGAAGTACGGATACTGATCACCATGCGAGGCGAAATATTGCAGGTCGTTCGAATAGGCCGCAAAGAGCACGAGGGCGCCGAGACCGGCGGAGCCGATCGCGTAGCCCTTGGTGACGGCCTTGGTGGTGTTGCCCACCGCATCGAGCGCGTCCGTGGACTTGCGCACTTCCGGCGGCAGATGCGCCATTTCGGCGATGCCGCCCGCGTTGTCGGTAACCGGACCGAAGGCGTCGAGCGCCACGATCATGCCGGCAAGGCCGAGCATAGCGGTGACGGCGATGCCGGTGCCGAACAGACCACCCAGCTGGAAGGTCGCCAGAATGCCGCCAACGATGACGATCGCCGGAAGTGCCGTCGATTCCAACGATACGGCGAGCCCCTGGATGACGTTGGTGCCGTGGCCGGTAACCGATGCCTGGGCAATCGAATTGACTGGGCGCTTGTTGGTGCCGGTATAGTATTCGGTGATGACCACGATTAGCGCGGTGACGATGAGGCCGACGATACCGCAGATGAAGAGGTTCATGCCGGTAATGTCATGGCCAGCGACCGTGCCGATCGGACCCCAGCCGACTGTCAGCGACGTTGCCGCCCCAAGACCCAGGATCGACAGCAGGCCGGTGACGATGAGCCCCTTGTAGAGGGCGCCCATGATCGAGCCGTTGCTGCCGAGCTTCACGAAGAAGGTGCCGATGATCGAGGTGATGATGCAGGCGCCGCAAATCGCCAACGGGTAGATCATCGCCGACGCGAGAATGGGCGTACCGCCGAAGAAGATCGCGGCGAGAACCATCGTCGCGACGACGGAGACGGCATAGGTTTCGAAAAGGTCGGCCGCCATGCCGGCGCAATCGCCGACATTGTCGCCGACGTTATCGGCGATGGTCGCGGGGTTGCGTGGGTCATCTTCCGGAATACCGGCCTCGACCTTGCCGACGAGATCGCCGCCGACGTCGGCGCCCTTGGTGAAAATACCACCACCGAGACGGGCGAAGATCGAGATCAGCGATGCGCCGAAGCCGAGCGCGACCAGGGAATCGATGACTTCACGCGAGGCGGGATCGTGGCCGAGCACGCCGGTGAGGATCAGGTAGTAAATGGAGACGCCAAGCAGCGCCAGGCCGGCAACAAGCATACCGGTGATGGCGCCCGACTTGAAGGCGATGCCGAGACCGGCGGCCAGGCTATGCGAGGCGGCCTGCGCGGTGCGCACGTTGGCGCGAACCGAGACGTGCATGCCGATGAAGCCCGCGGCGCCCGATAGCACGGCACCAACCAGAAAGCCGATCGCGGCCGTGGCGGAGAGCAGCAGCCAGGCGGCGATGAAGACGACGACGCCGACAATGGCGATGGCCGTATACTGGCGCGTCAGATAGGCCTGCGCGCCTTCGCGAATATATCCTGCAATTTCCTGCATGCGGGCGTTTCCCTGATCGGCTGATAGCACCGACCGGATTGCCCAGATGGCATAGACCACCGAAAGCAAACCGCACGCTATTACGCATAAAAGAATCGTCATTTCGCTCTTTCCTCCAAAAGAGCCGGAGCTCACTCCCTCTCCGGCTGCGAACACGCCGTCTCCATTTCCTCCCACAGAAATGCTGCAACGCCGAGTGGAGATTGCGGGGAGGAAAACGGGACGTCAAGCCCGCAAGGGCTGAAAACCCTTACGGAGCAATGGGAAAGAGGAGATTAGCCGATCGGAGGAAGAAGCCGATTCTTGCGCGCGAAACGCTACTTTTTCTGATCGCCGCGAACCTGCTTGGCGATGCGGTCGAGAACAGCGTTGACGAGCTTGGGCTCATCATCGCTGAAAAACGCCTGAGCGATCTCGACATATTCGGTGACGATGACCGCGACCGGCACGTCCTTGCGGTCGAGAAGTTCAAAAACGCCGGCACGAAGGATGGCGCGAACGGTGCTGTCGAGACGCGACAGCGCCCAATCGTCCTGCAAGGCCGAGGCAACCAGCGGATCGAGCCGCTTCTGTTCGCGCACGACGCCGGAGACGATCGAACGGAACCAGGAAGGATCAGCCTTCAGATAGGTTTCGCCATCCAGTTCCTGGCCGAGACGATGGGCTTCGTATTCGGCGACGATTTCGAGAACGCCGGTGCCGCCGATATCCATCTGATAGAGCGCCTGAACGGCGGCGAGACGCGCGGCGCCACGCTGGTTCGCTGCCTTGACCGGACGCTCTACGTTTTCGTTGCTCATACCTTATGCACCCAGCTTTTTCTTCAGCTCGATCATGGTGAGAGCTGCGCGAGCGGCAAAGCCGCCCTTGTCCTTATCCGAACGGCGTACGCGCGACCAAGCCTGCTCGTCGTTTTCGACCGTCAGGATACCATTGCCGATGGCAATGGATTCACTGACGGACAGGTCCATCAGAGCGCGCGAGGATTCGTTCGAGACGATATCGAAGTGGTAGGTCTCACCGCGGATGACCATGCCGAGCGCGACGTAGCCGTCGTAGTTCGTGCCGTCATTATCCGCTCCATCGAGAGCCATTGCAATCGCAGCCGGAATTTCCAGCGCGCCGGGAACGGTGACGACGTCATAGGTCGCGCCGGCTTCGGTCAATGCGAAGGTTGCGCCTTCCAGGAGAGCATCAGCCATGTCGTCGTAGAAACGTGCTTCAACGATCAAGATATGAGGAGCGGTTTCTCGCGCCATGGGTCACCTTCATTTCCTAGAGGACTTGCCGTTCGACAGGCGGCGGTCAAAACATGCCTTTACCAGAATGGCAAGCAAATTCGGCTCATGGCTGCGGTGCAAAATCGCGAATCGTCCCGGCGGGTGCCGAGGTGCTGGCGGACCGCTTGGCCGAAAACGCCGGGCCGTGATCGATAACGGGTTGATTTCCCGCGTAAACTCATAGTTCCCTGAGGCAAAGGGAGATGAGAATGACCAATCAGCAAACACCCGTCGTCAACGTGGATGCACTCAGCCTTGAGCGCTGGAAGCAGGGAGAGTTTTACCAGAGCGCGGATACATCCTTCGGTGCGATGCTCGGGCTGAAAGGGCTAGGCGTCAGCTATAACGAGGTACCAGCGGGCAAGTCGGGCTGTCCCTTCCACAACCATCATGCCGAGGACGAGATGTTCTTCGTGATCGAGGGGACCGGCGAGTATCGCTTCGGGGCGGAACGCTACCCGATCCGCAAGGGCGACGTCCTCGGTGCGCCGGCGGGCGGGCCGGAGACGGCGCACCAGATCATCAACACGGGCGCGACCCCGCTGATCTATCTCGGCATCTCGACGAAGGCTGCGACCGATATCGTCGAATATCCGGACTCGGGCAAGTTTCTCGCGAAGACGCGCCGCGAGGGATCGCCCGATCGATCGTTTCGCGTGATGGGCCGCGCCGGCGAAGATCTCGACTACTGGGATGGCGAGCCTGGTGCCTGACAAGGGATGAGATCGCGATGACCGAGATACCGACGATCGAGACCGAGCGGCTGATCCTGCGACCGCACACAGTTGAGGATTTCGAGGCTTATCACGCGCTGTGGAGCAACGATGCGGTCGTGCGCTTCATCAGCGGGGTGGCATCGACGCGGGAGCAGAGCTGGGGACGCATGCTGCGCGTCGCCGGCATGTGGCACCATATGGGCTTCGGCTTCCTCGCCATCGAAGAAAAAGAGAGCGGGAGGTTCGTGGGCGAAGCGGGCTTCCTGGAGATGAAGCGCGACATGCAGCCGGTCAACACCGAGGGGACGCTGGAGGCGGGCTGGGCGTTGATGCCGGACGCTCAGGGAAAGGGCTACGCGACGGAAGCGCTGCGGGCATTGATCGGCTGGGCGGAGGTGCACTTTCCGGCACGGCCGATGAGCTGCATCATCGATCCCGACAATGCCGCCTCGCTGCGCCTTGCCGAAAAACTCGGCTTTGGCGATGCGAGGCGCACGAACTACAACGGCGAGGTTATTCTGCTTTCGCGACCGGGAACTCGGCCAGCCTAGCGGCATAACGCGCCATTGTGTCGACTTCGAAATTGACGAAATCGCCGGCTTGGCGCTTTCCCCAGGTCGTGACCTCGAGTGTGTGGCGGATAAGCAGCACGTCGAAGTCGGTGCCATCGACGGCGTTGACGGTCAACGATGTGCCGTCAAGCGCGATCGAACCCTTGGGGGCGACGAACTTTGCCAGATGCTCCGGCGCGCGGATGCGGAAACGCGTGGCGTCACCCTCTTCGGTGACGGAGAGGATCTCGGCCTTGCCGTCAACATGGCCGGAGACGATGTGGCCGCCCAGTTCGTCGCCGATCTTCAGCGCGCGCTCGAGATTGACGGGGCTGCCCTCTTTCCAGGTGCCGATCGTCGTCAGGCGCAGCGCTTCTTCCCAGGCTTCCACCTCGAACCAGCGGCCATTGCTGCCCTCGTCGGGCAGGCCGGTGACCGTCAGGCAGATGCCGGAATGCGAGATCGAGGCGCCCATGTCGATGGTCGCGGGATCATAGCTGGTCGCCACGCGAAGCTTGATGCCCTCCTTCAAGGGTGAAACAGATTCGATCGTGCCAACGTCGGTGACAATGCCTGTAAACATCAAACTTCTCTTTCGTATTCGTCCAGGCTGTCGTCGCCAACTCTGCGCGTGCCCACATGCTTGAAATCGGATGGAATATCGGTTTTGCGGATCGGCGTTTCAATACCGCCCTCGCCGATCATGCCCGGCCCCTGGTAGAGCAGGATGCGGTCGACATAGCCTGCCTCGAGGAACAGCCGCGCCGTTTTGGCGCCGCCTTCGACCAGCAGCGAGGAAATGCCGCGGGAGGCGAGTGCCGGGAGAAGCTGTTCCGGGTGGTAGGGGTGGCAGTAGACGACTTCGACGCCAGATGCTTCGAGGGCTTTGCGGCGGGAGTCGAGTTGGTTGTTCGAGGCGTCGGCTTCGGCGGTTGGGATACCCACCTCTGCCCTGCCGGGCATCTCCCCCACAAGGGGGGAGATTGGTTGGGGGTGGCCGCTCGCTTCAACATCGATTGTTTCGGGAGAAGCAGACAACGAGTCGATCTCCCCCCTTGTGGGGGAGATGTCCGGCAGGACAGAGGGGGGTAAATCTTGCTCCCACGCCTCTGAAACCTCCTCACGCCCCACCACGATGACCGGCACCTGCCGCGCCGTCCGCACCAGCTTCGACGTAAGCGGCAGCTCCAGCAACGGATCCAGCACAATCCGCACCGGCGAGCGCCCCTCAAGCCCCTGAATGCGCACCGTCAGTTCCGGGTCATCTGCAACGGCGGTGCCGATACCGACAAGGATCGCATCCGTCTCGGCGCGCAGCTGCTGCACCTCGGCACGCGCCGCCGGACCGGTGATGGCGATCTGGCCCTCGCCCACGCGACCGATCATGCCATCTTCGGAAACGGCAAGCTTCAGAATCACATAGGGACGGTTCTTCGTCTGGCGGGTGAGATAGGCGGCGAGCGACTGGCGGCCCTCTTCTTCCAACAACCCGGTCTCGACCGTGATGCCGGCATCGCGAAGCATGGCGATGCCCCTGCCCGACACGCGCTCGTCAGGATCGGTGACGCTGATCACAACGCGGGACACGCCGGACGCGATCAGCGCATCGGCGCAGGGCGGCGTCTTGCCGTGATGGGAGCACGGCTCGAGTGTGACATAGGCGGTCGCGCCGTGGGCCAGTTCACCGGCCTCGGCCAGCGCCTGCGGCTCGGCATGCGGACGGCCGCCGACGGCGGTCGTGCCACGGCCGACGATCTTGCCGTCGCGCACGATGACGCAACCGACAGAGGGGTTTGTGGATGTCTGGCCGAGATGGAGGAGACCCAGGCGGATCGCCTCCTGCATGAATTGCGCGTCGTCTGGCGAGGCGCTCATCTCTCAGCTATCCAAGGGATCGCGAGCGATTTTAGCGTTGATCTCCGAGATCACCTTCTCGAAATCCTCGGCATGAGAGAAATCGCGGTAGACCGAAGCGTAGCGCACGAAGCCGACGTCATCTAGGCTCTTCAGCGCTTCGAGAACCTGCAGGCCGATCTGCTCGGAGCTGATTTCGACTTCGCCGGAGCTTTCCAGGCGGCGAACGATGCCTGAGACCGCGCGCTCTATGCGGTCGCGGTCGACGGGGCGCTTGCGCAGTGCGATCTCGAAGGAACGCACCAGCTTGTCGCGATCGAAAGGCACCTTGCGACCGGTCTTCTTCGAGACCATGAGCTCGCGCAGCTGCACGCGCTCGAAGGTCGTGAAGCGACCGCCGCAATCAGGACAGATACGCCTGCGGCGGATGGACGTATTGTCCTCCGCCGGGCGTGAATCCTTGACCTGTGTGTCTTCCGATCCGCAGAATGGGCAGCGCATGCGCTATCCTTAGCCGATGTAGTCGTACATTGGGAAGCGGCCGGTGAGGTTCATCACCTTGTCGCGTACGGCTGCTTCGACGCTGGCATTGCCTTCGTCGGAGTTGGCCGCCTTCAGGCCATCGAGAACCTCGACGATGAGATTGCCGATGTCCTTGAATTCCGCTTCCTTGAAGCCGCGCGTCGTGCCGGCCGGCGCGCCGAGGCGAACGCCGGAGGTGACGAAGGGCTTTTCAGGGTCGAACGGAATGCCGTTCTTGTTGCAGGTGATGTAGGCGCGGCCGAGTGCGGCTTCGGCGCGCTTGCCCGTCGCGTTCTTCTTGCGAAGGTCGACCAGCATCAGGTGGTTGTCGGTGCCGCCGGAGACGACATCGAGGCCGCCGGCGATCAGCGTATCAGCGAGCGCCTTGGCGTTCTTGACGATCTGAGCCGCATAGTCCTTGAACTCAGGCTGCAGCGCCTCGCCGAAGGCAACGGCCTTGGCGGCGATGATGTGCATGAGCGGACCGCCCTGCAGACCCGGGAAGACGGCCGAGTTGAACTTCTTCGCCAGATCTTCGTCGTTCGTCAGGATGACACCACCGCGCGGGCCGCGCAGCGACTTGTGGGTCGTGGTGGTCGCGACGTGGCAGTGCGGGAACGGCGACGGATGCTGGCCACCGGCAACGAGACCGGCGATGTGGGCCATGTCGACCATCAGATAGGCGCCGACTTCATCGGCGATCTCGCGGAAGCGCTTCCAGTCCCAGATGCGGGAATAAGCGGTGCCGCCGGCGATGATGAGCTTCGGCTTGTGGGTGCGGGCCTTCTCGGCGACGTCGTCCATGTCGAGCAGGTTGTCGCCTTCGCGAACACCGTAGGAGACGACGTTGAACCACTTGCCGGACATGTTGACCGGCGAACCGTGGGTCAGGTGACCGCCCGAGTTCAGGTCGAGGCCCATGAATGTGTCGCCCGGCTGCAGCAGCGCGAGGAAGACGGCCTGGTTCATTTGGCTACCGGAGTTCGGCTGAACGTTGGCGAAGTTGACGCCGAACAGCTTCTTGGCGCGTTCGATCGCGAGTTCTTCCGCGATATCGACGAACTGGCAGCCGCCATAATAGCGCTTGCCGGGATATCCCTCGGCGTACTTGTTGGTCATGATGGAGCCCTGGGCTTCCAGAACCGCACGGGAAACGATGTTTTCCGAAGCGATCAACTCGATCTCGTGACGCTGGCGACCGAGTTCCTTTTGGATCGAACCGAAGATTTCCGGATCGGTATCGGCAAGCGAGCGATTGAAGAAGGTCTGGGTAGAAGCATTGGTCATCGGCGGGCTCCTTAACTGGACTGCGCTAGGCTATTAGCGCCCTGCCCCGCCAAGGGCAATACGGAGAGCGACATTTGCTGGGCAATCTACGCGCAACAAAAAACCGCGCCATGAAAGACGCGGTTTTTTTTAATTCTAACGCAGCTTGCGGCTCTTACTGAACCGGCTGTTCCATGCCCGCGGTCGTGTCGAGCGCGAGTTCGGCATTGCCGTCCATCTGGTAGATGTCGTCGCGGAACTGGACGATACCGTCAGGCATGCCCCAGGCGGAGATGTAGACGAAGTATACAGGCACTTCCTCGGCCAGCTTGATCGGCGTGTTGACGCGGGTGGTGATCACCTGCTCCATCTGCTGGCGGGACCACGGAGGCGTGTCGCGCAGCAGCCAGGTGGTCAGGTCGCGAACGTTCTGGACGCGGACGCAGCCTGACGACTCGAAGCGCATGAGCTTGTTGAACAGGCCCTGCTGCGGCGTGTCGTGCATGTACTCGCCGTTCTTGTTGTAGAAGTTGATCTTCGTCGAGGCCATGGCGTTGATCTTGCCCGGATCCTGGCGGAACATCAGGTTCGGCGCCTTTTCGGCGTTCCAGTCGATCGTCTCGGGCGCCACTTCCGTGCCCTTGCCGTCGATCAGACGAATATTGTTCTTCGTGAGATAAGTCGGGTCCTTGCGCATCAAAGGCACGATGTCCTTCTCGACGATCGAACGCGGCGCGGTCCAGTAAGGATTGAGGATGACCTCGTAGATCTTCGAGTTGACCAAGTGTGTCGGGCGGCTGAGGCGGCCGACAACGGCGTTGTGACGCGTCACGACGCTGCCATCCTCGATGCCCTCAACGTAAGCGGCCGGGATGTTGACCATCACGTGGCGACGGCCGAGCTCTTCCGGGAAAGTCTGCAGGCGGATCAGGTTGGTGTTCAGCTGCTGCAGGCGCACGTCGGCGGGAATGTTCATCGCCTTCAGCGTGAATTCACCGAGCACGCCGTCGGCCGGGAGGCCGTGACGTGCCTGGAAGCGCTTGACCGCGCCGTCGACGTAGGAATCGAAGGACGAGGACATGCCGGCTTCCTGCGGCAGGTCGCCTGTGACGAAGAGGCGCTGGCGCAGGGCCTGGACGGACTGGTCGGTGACGCCGATCTGCAGACGCTGCTGGCCCGGGTTGACCTGCGGCCAACCGCCTGCGGATGCGATCTGCTGATACTGGGCGATCGCCTGCTGAATGCTGGGGACGGACTGCGGTCCGAGGATCGGGGTGTTCGACACCACGGCAGTTGCCGTACGCGAAGCGGCTTTCGCGTCGAACTGGTCATCCCAGTCACCGCGCTCCGGTGCATTGATGAGCGAATCGATCGCCGATTGCGCCAGTGCCGGCGCCGCTACCGAGCTTGCGCCAACGGCTGCGGCAGAAGCAAGAAATGCCCGCCGAGAGAGAGCTTCAGTACCTGTTTTTTTAGACATGCATCCCAACCACAATAATGCCGCCGCTTGAGAGACCGGTGGCTTTGCCCTTCGTCACCGCGAATAACGCAGTCACTACCCATCCGTTGCCACGGCGCACCTCAAATTCTCGCTGCCGGCGATCACATGATCGCGAGCAGGAAAGGCGAGGTTATCAAAACCCCGAATTCGGGAAGCGCCGGTTGCCGTATATTTTCGCTGCCATGCTAATATGGCCAATTCGTGTCTCCGCCGAAAAGTGCAACTTTCGATAGCGATCGAAGCGAAGAATGAACCAAACCATTGCAAGGATTCTGCCGGCTAATAGCGGCTAAAAGGCGACTTGAATACAGGGGCTTACCCCTTGAAGCACGGTTGGCTGGCCATGCGTTGCAAAGATGCCACGTCGGCGCAAACGGCAAAGCCGGACGCGCAGGGAAACGCATCCGGCTTTCTTTGACCTTGGAGGGGTCTTGTTGCTTAGAGACGATACATGATCGAGTCGTTCCAGAAGCGGTCCAGACGGGTCAGCAGCTTGTTCATCTGCGCGAACTCGTCGGTGCCGATGCCGCCGACCTTGTCGATCGATGCCGTGTGGCGCTCATAGAGCTTGGCAACCGTCTCGGCGATTTCCTGGCCGGTTTCCGTCAGGCTGATGCGGACCGAGCGACGGTCGATGCGCGAGCGCTGGTGGTTGATGAAGCCGAGGTCGACGAGCTTCTTGACGTTGTAGGAAACGTTGGAGCCCAGATAGTAACCGCGAGAGCGAAGTTCGCCGGCGGTCAGTTCCGAGTTGCCGATGTTGAAAAGGAGGAGAGCCTGGATGGCGTTGACGTCGCTGCGACCCTGACGGTCGAATTCGTCCTTGATGACATCCAGAAGACGGCGGTGAAGACGTTCAACAAGATGAAGGGATTCCATGTAAAGATCGCGGATACCCAGGTCCTGCTGTTCACGGAAGTTCGATACCGCCTGCGGCTTGATTTTCGTATTCATGATGACTGCCTCACTGTTTTGTTTGGCGGTGTTGGTTGTCTTCCCGCCTTGAGACAGACCCTATCGAATACAGATAAAATTCTACTTAAACTGCAGGCTTAACAGTGCCTTACCAAAACGCGCTGTTGTATCAGGGTAAATCAACGCTTACCTGCTGCCGGCGCCGGCGCTTCTCCTGCCAGAGCAAAAAGCGGAAAACAGCGTAGATAACGGCCACCGCCGCATGCAGCAGAATGATGAGTTTGTTGGCTCCGAAAATCTCCGGAAGAAAGCCATACATCATGATCTGGCCGCCGGCTGCGAGCACCCAGATGACGGGTCCCCAGGAGACAGCCAGCCAGAGCCCGAGGGCAGCCACAGGGAACAGGACGGCAAGGCTGGTGCTTGCCACCTTCCACGGCAGGCTCAAAAGATCGAAGCGCCCAGCGCCGATCAGCGAGTAGCCGACCAGCATCGCCCAATACTGCAATCCGAACCAGAAACACGAGATCGCGATCAGGCGCAGGAACAGGACAAAGAGAACGCCGGTGAGCGTGCTTTTCGGTATGGTCGGAGAATCAGCGTTCATGCGTCAGACAATAGGAGCGCTGCGGCGTCTTCGCCAGCGGTTGATCGCAAGCTGTTGATTGGTTGCGGCCATTCGCCCGGTTTGGATTTGTCGGATGGCATGATAATGAGCGCAGCAACAATTGGAACTGCCAAGAGCTGGAACGATCATGCAGGACAAGACACACCTCGTCGATGAAATCACGGGCCACCGCCGGATGCGGCGCAACCGCAAGGCCGACTGGACGCGCCGGATGGTGCAAGAGAACCGGCTTACGGTCGATGATCTGATCTGGCCGGTCTTTGTGGTTCCGGGTTCCGGTATCGTCGAGCCGATCCCCGCCATGCCGGGTGTCAACCGCATGAGCGTCGACAAGCTGGTGGAAGCCACCAAGGAAGCGGCAGATCTCGGCATTCCTGCTATCGCGACCTTCCCGAATATCGAGATGTCGCTGCGCGACGAGACCGGCTCAAACAGCCTTGAAGCGAACAACCTGATCAACCAGGCAACGGCCGCCATCAAGAAGGCCGTGCCGAATATCGGCGTCATCACCGACGTGGCGCTCGATCCGTTCACCAGCCACGGCCATGACGGCATCCTGCGCGGCAACGAGATCGTCAATGACGAGACGGTGGAGCAGGTGGCGCGCGCGGCCGTGATGCAGGCCGACGCCGGCTCCGACATCATCTCGCCGTCCGAAATGATGGACGGCCGCATCGGCGCCATCCGCCGTGCGCTTGACGCCGCCGGGCACCAGGATGTCGGGATCATGAGCTACGCGACGAAGTTCGCCTCCGCCTTTTACGGTCCTTACCGCGAGGCGATCTCGACGGGCGGGCTGCTGAAGGGCGACAAGAAGAGCTACTATATCGACCCGGCCAACGGCACCGAGGCGATCCGCGACGCGGCACTCGACGTCGAGGAAGGCGCCGACATGCTGATGGTCAAGCCCGGCCTGCCCTATATCGACATCTGCTGGCGGATGAAGGAAGCATTCGGCCTTCCGACCTTCGCCTATCAGGTGTCGGGCGAATATTCGCAGATCAAAGCTGCGGCGATGAACGGCTGGATCGATGGCGAAAAGGCGATGCTTGAGACCCTGCTCGCCTTCAAGCGCGCCGGCTGCGACGGCATCCTCACCTATTTCTCCATCGAGGTTGCCAAGATCCTCGCCAAGCGCTGATCGCTTCGCGTCAATATTGCATTCGGGGCGAGCGTCACCATATCAGCGGTAGCCACTCTCGAAAGGAGACCGTAACGATGTCGCTCAACCCGAACCCGCTCTATGCCGCACCTGACGATTGGCGCGCCTATAGCGGTACGCTGAGCCGGCGCGTTTTTGCGTTCATCCTCGATTATGTGATCATTCTGCTGCTCTGCATTCCGGCGGCGGTCATCCTGTTCTTCCTGTCGATCGTCACGCTCGGCCTCGGTTTCTTTCTTTATCCGGCGCTGTTCGTGATCGTCGCGGGCCTTTACTTCGGCTTTACGGTCGGCGGCTCGAGCCAGGCATCGCTTGGCATGCGGGCTATGGGGATTGCGATCGTGCGCGTCGATGGGCGGGAGATGGATTTCCTGACGGCGATCGTTCACCTGGCGCTGTTCTGGATCCTAAACTCGGTTCTCACGCCGCTGATTCTGCTGGTCGGCCTGTTCACCGAACGCAGCCGCCTGCTGCATGATTTTCTCGTCGGTACGGTGACGGTCAGAACCGCCTGAGATTGATCAAGTCTCTGAAATAAGCGGATTTCCCCTCTTTTTGAGGGGAAATTTTTGGCCAATATCCGAAAGTATAATCAGTCACAAAGCGCGGCGCACTGCCGCGCTGTTGACGTTTTCTTTTCTTAAGTCATGCTGTCATTTCAGCATGCAACCTAAGGACATCTCAGCAGCAGATGAATACGCAGACCACGCCATCTCCGCAGTTTTATCTGACGGCCCCGGCTGCCTGCCCTTACCTTGCGCATGAGATGGAACGAAAGGTTTTTACACATCTGGTCGGGCCACGCGCCGCCGAGATGAATGACATCCTGACGCAAGGCGGATTTCGCCGCTCCCAGAACATTGCCTACCGCCCGGCCTGCGAGGCTTGCCGTGCCTGTGTCTCGGTCCGCATCCTCGCCGACGAGTTCGAGCCGACCAAGTCGATGAAGCGGGTCATCGCCACCAATTCCGATATCATCTCGACAGAATTTCCGGCGCAGCCATCGAGCGAGCAATATTCGCTGTTTCGCCGCTATCTCGACTATCGCCACCAGCAGGGCGGCATGTCGGACATGACGGTGCTCGATTATGCGATCATGGTCGAGGATACGCACGTCAACACCAAGATCATCGAGTATCGCCGGCGTGTGGAAGGCTCCGGACTGGAAACGCGGCCGAGCGGCGAACTGATTGCGGCGGCCCTGACCGACACGATGAGCGACGGGCTCTCGATGGTCTACTCCTACTTCAATCCCGATCTCGACAAGCGCTCGCTCGGCACCTTCATGATCCTCGATCACATCAGACGGACAAAGGCGCTCGGCCTGCCGCATGTCTATCTCGGCTACTGGGTTCAAGGCTCACGGAAAATGGACTACAAGACCCGCTACCAGCCGCAGGAACACCTGACCGCGCGCGGCTGGGAGCGCTTCGACCCCACATCCCTTCCCGAAGGTAGTCAGCCCTAAATGAGTTTCCCTACCCTTTCCGATCATCGGAAGGGCCTGCTGCTGACGGCGATCGGCGGCCTTGCGCTCTCCATGGACATTCCGCTCGTGCGCCTCGCCCATGGCGACATGTGGTCGATCGTCGGCATGCGCAGCATCACGACGGTTGCCGTGACTTTGCTGATCGTTTGCGCAATACGGTGGATGAAGGGAAGCTGGCCGGCGATGGTGCCCGGTCGAGCGGGCCTTCTTGCGGGATTTCTCTATGGGCTCTCGACCATAACATTCCTGCTCGCGGTGTTTAACACGACGACCGCCAACGTGGTCTTCATCGTCGCCTTCAATCCGATGTTCGGCGCGCTGCTTTCCTGGCTGTTCCTGAAGGAGCGCCCACCGTTGTCGACGCTGGTGACAATGGCTGTAATGATCTTCGGTGTCGGCCTGATTGTTGGCGACGGCCTGGCCGGCGGCCACAGCTTCGGCGATGCGATGGCGCTTTTGACGGCGCTGGTGCTTGCGGGCGCGATTACGGTCGGGCGCGCATCGCGTCGCGCCATGGGCTTCGTGCCGTTGCTTGCCGCAGCCTTTCCCGCCGCGCTTGGCCTCGCGAACGCTTTGCCGGCAGGCCTCGTGATCGAGCATCCCGCCTGGATCATCTTCAACGGTGCTGTGCTGATGCCAGTGTCGTTCTGGTGCCTTGCCAGCGGGCCGCGCTATCTGTCGGCACCCGAGGTCGGCATGTTCTATCTGCTCGAGACCATTCTCGCGCCGATCTGGATCTGGCTGATTTTCGCGGAAACGCCGCCGGTCATGACGCTGATCGGCGGCTCCATCCTCGTCACCGCGATTATGGCGCACTCGCTTTGGATGGTTCGGAAACAGCCTGCGACGCAACAAGCTCCGGCAGCTTGACAGTGTGAGCCGCATCGAGCTCGCGCTCCAGCCCGTTCAGCACGTGCGTCCACCCGCGATGCGTCTGCTCTTCGAAGGCCGACCACTCCGCGCACATTTCATGCGACAGCGTCAGGCGCGTGCCCTCCCCCAGCGGCTCGATTTCGACGCGGATGCGATCGGCATTGTGATCGTGTTCGGCGACCGAAAACGAGAACACCATCAGGCGCGGCCGACGCATTTCGAGAAATACGCCATAATGAACGGCGTCACCGGTCGGCCGTCTGTCGATGACGAGAAAATGGCCGCCGACGCGCGGCTCGATATCGGCGCGGATCACCCGGCCGTCATCGGTGGCGAAGAGGAAGCGTTTGGCGATTTCGGGATTGAGCCAGGCGTCATAAACCTCGCAGGGCGAGGCATTGTAGGTGTGGCCGACTGAAAGCGTAATGGTCTTGCAGGCGCTCATCAACATTCCTCCGTGATCGGACCTCCATGATCGGACATGCCGCCTCCCCACGAAGGCGCCACATACGATCATTCCGTCCGCCTTCGGAATGATGTTTGTCCATGTTGTGATTACAGGACAGAACTAGAGCAAATGCCCCGCTCGCCAAGAGCGGGGCGCTGATATATTTCAGCCGGCGAACTTGCCGCTGCGGGGGAAGCCCTTGGGAACGGTGCGGCCGGCGGATGCGCGGTCGGCGAGCCATTCGGCGAGCTCGTCCTTGTTCTTGCTGAACGTACGGCCGGCGCTGTCTTCCCAAACGAGGCCATCCGCTATCGCGAAGCAGCGAACGTCGGAAATGCCGCCATCCTTGTAGCGCTGCAGGCGAACGCCCTTGCCGCGCGACATCTCCGGAACCTGATCGAGCGGGAAGACGAGAAGCTTGCGGTTCTCGCCGACGACGGCGACGTGGTCGCCGGAGACGGGCACGAGCAGCTTGGTTTCGTCGGGCATGGAGACGTTCATGATCTGCTTGCCCTTGCGGGTGTTGGCAACCATGTCGGTCTCGGCGACGACGAAGCCGTTGCCGGCCGTCGAGACGATCATCTGCTTGCGCTGCGGATCGTGGACGAAGGCCGTCAAGACGTCCTGGTCGTTGTCCATGTCGATCATGATGCGCAACGGTTCGCCATGGCCACGACCACCCGGCAGCTTGTCGCCGCCAAGCGTGAAGGCCTTGCCGCCCGTGGTGATGACAAGGATCTTGTCCGTCGTCTGCGCCGGGAACGCGATCCTCAGCGCGTCGCCTTCCTTGAAGGTCAGCGTCGTGGTGTCGGAGATGTGGCCCTTCAGCGCACGGATCCAGCCCTTTTCGGAGACGACGACGGTGATCGGCTCTTTCTCGATCATCGCCTGCTGGATCGCCTGCTCGTCGGCATCAGGCGCTTCGGCGAATTGGGTGCGGCGGCGGCCGAGTTCGGTCGCCTTGGCGAACTTCTTCTTCACCTCGCCGATTTCCCAGGCAACGGTCTGCCATTGCTTGTCCTCGGACGCGAGCAGCGCTTCAATCTCGGCCTTTTCCTTGCTCAGCGCGTCGAACTCGGTGCGGATTTCGAATTCTTCCAGCTTGCGCAAGGAGCGCAGGCGCATGTTGAGAATGGCTTCGACCTGGATCTCCGTCAGCGACCAGCGCGCGACCATGACGGGCTTGGGCTCGTCCTCCTCGCGGATGATACGGATCACCTCATCAATATTGAGGTAGGCGATCAGCAGGCCGCCCAGGACTTCCAGGCGACGCTCGATGGCGGCAAGGCGGAATCGCGAGCGGCGCTGAAGCACATCGCGACGGTGGTCCAGCCATTCCTTCAGGACCTCGTTCAGTGCCATGACGCGCGGGATGCGGCCCATGGAGAGAACGTTCATGTTCAGCGGGAAACGGCTTTCGAGTTCCGTCAGCTTGAACATGGATTCCATGAGGATGGTCGGGTCGACGGTGCGGTTCTTCGGCACCAGCACGACGCGGACGTCTTCGGCCGACTCGTCGCGAATGTCTTCCAGCAGTGGCAGCTTACGGGCGATCAAGAGCTCGGCGATCTTCTCGATCAGGCGCGACTTCTGCACCTGGAACGGAATTTCGGTGATGACGATCTGATAACCGCCGCGGCCGAGATCCTCGGTCTCCCACTTGGCGCGCGTGCGGAAGCCACCGCGGCCGGTCTTGTAGGCATCGATGATCGTCTGGCGGTCGTCGATGATGATGCCGCCGGTCGGGAAATCCGGACCGGGGATGAACTGCTCCACCAGCGTCTCGACCGTCGCATCCGGATGCTTGATCAGATGCAGCGCCGCGTCGCACAGTTCGTGTGCGTTGTGCGACGGGATCGAGGTTGCCATGCCGACGGCGATGCCCGACGAGCCGTTGGCGAGAAGGTTCGGGAAGGCGCCGGGAAGAACCGTCGGCTCCTGGTCTTCCTCGTTATAGGTCAGCCGGAAATCGACGGCGTCCTGGTCGACACCCTCGAGCAGCAGCCCGGCGACATCGGTCATGCGGGCTTCGGTGTATCGATAGGCAGCAGCGCTGTCGCCATCGATGTTGCCGAAGTTCCCCTGTCCGTCGACAACAGGATAACGTTGCGAGAAATCCTGGGCGAGACGGACCAGCGCATCGTAGACCGACTGGTCCCCGTGCGGGTGGAATTTACCGATGACGTCACCGACGATACGGGCGCATTTCTTGAAGGCCGAGTTTGGGCGAATGCCCATCTCGCTCATCGCGTGGATGATGCGGCGATGGACCGGCTTCAGGCCATCGCGAACGTCGGGCAGCGCGCGGTGCATGATGGTCGACAGCGCGTAGGCGAGATAACGCTCTTCGAGCGCCGCCTTCAGGTCGATCGGAAGAATGCTGTCATCGTCTCCGCCAGAGGGCGGCAAAATCTCTTGTCCCATACCTTCTGACTAACCGAGATGGTTGATGTGAGCAAGGAATCCGGGCATTGCGGCTGTGGATGAAGTCTCCGAACAGAAAGAAAACAACCGCTAAAACCTTTCTGCCCGAATTTGGACTTTGTTTGCTTATCCCTTCAACATAATTTTAGAAAACACGAAATATAAACCGGCACAAATCCATCGTAGATTATGGCCAACCGCCCACCTGGATCTGAGGAACACCCATGACATTTTACCGGACGACACGGCTCATGCTTTCGGGCGTGGCATTCCTTTCTCTCGCCGGCTCCGCTTTCGCGCTCGATGGCCAGGACCTGCTGACGAAGATCAATGCCGCCTACACGCTGCAGGGCGGCACGCTCGCGGCCGATGGCGTCGATGTCGACGGCAAGACCGTGACGCTGAAGAACGCCAGCTTCAAGCCGAACAACGGCAGTGCTCTGCCGATCGGCGAAATCACGCTCTCGGGCGTCGAGGAAGACGAGGACGGCGGCTACTACATCGAGGAAGCAGCCTTCCCCGACATCAACACCACCAATGACGGCGCGACGCTGACCGTGACCGAGCTGACGCTCGGCGGCATCTCCATCCCCGCCGATGCCAAGGGCGAAGGCCTCTCCTCCATGCTGCTCTACGAGAGCGCCCACAGCGGCCCGCTGAAGGTCGTCAAGGACGGCGCCGAAGTGTTCTCGCTCGGCGGCAGCGATGTGAACCTGACGCTGCGCGAAGACGAGTCCGGCTTCGATTTCGACGGCGCCTTCAAGAGCCTCAAGGCTGACCTCAGCAAGGCGGCCGATCCGCAGAGCAAGGAAGCGATCGAGAAGCTAGCGCTGCAGCAGGTCAATGGTGACATCACCATGAAGGGCGCCTGGGATCTGGCACCGGGCACGATCGACGTGTCCGAGTTCGCCTTCGACTTCAGCAATGTCGGCAAGCTCAACCTCGCCTTCAAGGTCAACGGCTATACGCTCGCCTTCGTGAAGTCGCTGCAGGAAGCCGCCCAGCAGGCGGAAGCCAACCAGAACAAGGACCAGGCCCAGCAGGCCTTCGGCCTTGCCATGCTTGGCCTACTGCAGCAGCTGTCCTTCGAAAGCGCCCAGATCCGCTTCGACGACGCCTCGATCACCAAGCGCGCGCTCGACTACGCCGGCAGCCAGCAGGGCATGTCTGGCAAGCAGATGGCCGACTCGCTGAAGGCGATGGCGCCGATCATGCTGGCACAGCTCAACATCCCGGAACTGCAGAACGCCGTATCGGCCGCCGTCAACACCTTCCTCGACGACCCGAAGAGCCTGACGGTCAACGCCGCTCCGGCCAAGCCCGTGCCGTTCCCGATGATCATGGGTGCCGCCATGGGCGCACCGAACACGCTGCCGCAGGTGCTCGGTGTGAAGGTTTCGGCGAACGATTGATCGCCTTGACATGAAATCAGGAAGGCCCGGCGCGCATTGCTCGCCGGGCCTTTTTTCATCGTATGCCGTGGCGTTTCAATTCGCTGATCGCGTGATCAGCCGCTGCCAAGAGTTCGTCGGCGCCCGCACCGTCACGTGCCTGGACCGACATTCCCTGAACCATGGCGCCGAGAAAACGGGCAAGCGAGCCGGCGTCGGTGTCGGCGCGCATATCGCCCTCCTCTACCCCACGCTCGATACGCGCCTGGAACGCGCCGAGCGTCTGCAGCCGAAGGGATGAAACGTGAAAGGCGATGTCCTCGTTTTCCGCCGCGCAGTTCAGCACCGCCGTCGAGATCATGCAGCCCTTGGGGTGTTCGGGTGCCGTGAACAGGAATGCGGAGTTCCGCAGGAAACGCGTGAAAGCCGTTACCGTATCGATCTTTTCCTGCAAAGGGTTGCCCGGCTCCTGCCGTGGCATGCGACGGTACTGATCGAGCGTCTCGCGATAGAGATCAGCCTTTGAGCGGAAGGCCGCGTAGAGACTTTGGGGGGTAATCCCCATCGACGCCGTCAGGTCGGCGATCGATGAGCCATCGTAGCCGTGCTGCCAGAAGACGTCACGCGCCGCCGCCAGAACGACCTCCCTGTCGAAAGCAGGTGGGCGGCCGCGCTTGCGGGGAGTTTCAGGTTTCGAACTTTCTGTATTTTTCACAACGTTCACTCTGGAATTATCTTGCGATCCGTTATATTCAGGAATGGTCATTGTGATTATAGAAGGTTTGATCTCATGAGTCTTCCCCCAGACATCAAGATTGATAACGCGGCGATATCCTTCGGCGCAGGCGTCGATAAAGCGATCGATGCCGCACTTGACGACAAGCGGCTAGTGGGCGCCGTGGTCCTGATCATGCAAGATGGAAAGCCGGTCTACCGGCGCGCAGCCGGGCTGGCGGACCGGGAGGCCGGACTGGCGATGACCGAGGACACGATCTTCCGCTTTGCCTCGGTCACCAAGCCGATCGTGACGATTGCCGCCATGCGACTGGTCGAACAGGGCCGGATGGGTTTGGACGATCCGATCACACGCTGGCTGCCCGACTTCCGGCCGCGGCTTGCCGATGGCGGGGAAGCGGTCATCCGCCTTCGCCATCTGCTCACCCACACCGCAGGCCTCAGCTACTGCTTCATCGACGAGGATGGTCCCTATACCCGCGCCGGCGTTTCGGACGGCATCGGCGAGCCTGGAATGGCGCTTGCGGAGAACCTGAAGCGCATTGCGAGTGCACCGCTGCGGTTCGCGCCGGGCGAAGGCTGGTGCTACTCTCTGGCGATCGACGTTCTCGGCGGCGTCATCGAGCAGGAAATGGCCATGTCGCTCGACGATGCGGTCGCGGAGCTCGTCACCGGCCCGCTCGGGCTTACAGACACCGCGTTTTCGGTGCGCGACCGGAAGCGATTGGCGGCCGCGTACTTCAATGCCTCGCCCGAGCCGGAGCGGATGGGTCAGGAAGCCGTCATTCCCGCGCTGACGGGTTCAGTGCGGTTTGCGCCGGACCGGATTTTCGACCCTTCCTCCTATCACTCCGGTGGCGCAGGAATGGCGGGCACGGCGGACGATATACTGCGCATTCTCGAAACCATCCGCCAGGGCGGCGGCGCGTTGCTATCTGCGGAAACGGTCGCGACCATGATGACCGACCAGGCCAATGGCCTGCGGCAGCAGGTGGAGCCCGGCTCGGGCTTCGGTTTCGGCTGGGCCGTGGTGACCGATCCCGATGCCGCGCAGGTTCCGCTGTCTGGCGGTAGCCTGCAATGGGGCGGGGTTTACGGCCACAGCTGGTTTGTGGATCCGACAAAGAAGCTCACCGTGGTCGCGCTCACCAATACGGCGCTGGAGGGCATGTGGGGCCGGTTCACCGTCGACCTCAAACAGGCGATCTACGCGGCTATCTGACATTGCCCGGAAACGAAAAAAGCCCGACTTGCGCCGGGCTTTTCTCATTCAAGCGTTGTTCGCTCAGTCCTTCTTGACCGGCGGCATGACGCGCAGCGACAGTTCCATCAGCTGCTTCGGCGTTGCCGGCGACGGGGCGTTCATCAGGAGGTCCTGTGCCTGCTGGTTCATCGGGAACAGCGTGATTTCGCGCAGGTTCTTGGCGCCGAGCAGGAGCATCACCACACGGTCGATACCGAAAGCACAGCCGCCGTGCGGAGGCGCGCCGTACTGGAAGGCACGGTACATGCCGCCGAAGCGCTCTTCGACATCCGTCTGGCTGAGGCCGACCAGTTCGAAGGCCTTGACCATGGCTTCCGGCGACTGGTTACGGATCGAGCCCGAGGCGATTTCGAAGCCGTTGCAGACGGCGTCGTACTGGTAGGCCTTAAGCGACAGCGGATCCTGGGTCTGCAGCGCTTCCAGACCACCCTGCGGCATCGAGAACGGGTTGTGGGCGAAGTCGATCTTCTTGTCTTCCTCGCTCCATTCGTAGAACGGGAAGTCGATGATCCAGCACAGTTCGAAACGGTCGCGATCAACGAGGTTCAGGTCTTCACCCGCCTTGGTGCGCGCTTCGCCCGCGAACTTGTAGAACTTCGCAGGTTCGCCAGCGACGAAGAAGGCGGCGTCGCCTGCTTCAAGGCCGAGCTGTACGCGCAGCGCTTCGGTGCGCTCTTCGCCGATGTTCTTTGCAAGCGGACCGGAACCGCCGACCTTGCCGTCTTCTTCCTTCCAGAAGATGTAGCCGAGGCCTGGCTGGCCGAGCGACTGCGCCCAGGCGTTCATGCGGTCGCAGAATGCTCTGGAGCCGCCGGTCTTGGCCGGGATCGCCCAGACTTCAACCTTCGGGTTCGAGGCGATCATGCCGGCGAACACCTTGAATCCGGAGCCTGCGAAGTGCTCGGTGACGGCCTGCATTTCGATCGGGTTACGCAGGTCTGGCTTGTCGGAGCCGTACTTGCGGATCGCGACGTCGTAAGGAATGCGCGGCCATTCCTTGGTGACCGGCTTGCCTTCGGCGAACTGCTCGAAGACCGAGGTCATAATCGGGGCCATCGTGTCCCAGACGTCTTCCTGGGTGACGAAGCTCATTTCCAGGTCGAGCTGGTAGAATTCGCCCGGCAGGCGGTCGGCGCGCGGGTCTTCATCGCGGAAGCACGGCGCGATCTGGAAGTAGCGGTCGAAACCGGCCACCATCAGGAGCTGCTTGTACTGCTGCGGCGCCTGCGGCAGGGCGAAGAACTGGCCGGGGTGGATACGTGACGGCACGAGGAAGTCGCGCGCGCCTTCCGGCGAGGACGCCGTCAGGATCGGGGTCGTGTATTCGCCGAAACCGGCCGACGTCATGCGGTTGCGGATATCGGAAATGATCTGGCTGCGCTTGACGATGTTCTTGTGCAGCGTCTCGCGGCGCAGGTCGAGGAAGCGGTACTTGAGGCGGATGTCCTCAGGATAATCAGGCTCGCCGAAGACCGGCAGCGGCAGTTCCTTGGCTTCGGAGAGGACTTCGATCTCCTGAGCGTAGAGTTCGATTTCGCCGGTCGCCATGTTCTTGTTGACGGTGTCTTCCGAACGCGCCTTGACGACGCCGTCGATGCGGATGACCCACTCGCCGCGCACGGTTTCGGCGATCTTGAAGGCCGGGCTATCCGGGTCGGCGACGACCTGGGTCATGCCGTAGTGGTCGCGAAGGTCGATGAAGAGAACGCCGCCATGGTCACGAACGCGGTGGACCCAGCCGGAAATCCGGACATTGGCGCCGACATCCGACTTGCGGAGGGCTGCACATGTGTGGCTGCGGTAACGATGCATCATCTCAATTTCCAGTATTTGGCTTGAAGACGGCAGCAGGGGCTTCAAAAGCTCTCTCGCGCCGACAAGAAAATCGGGCGGAAAAGCGCATGGACGGCCTGATTTGTCAAGACTTGGCACGGCTCACGCGTGCTTTGCGCCCGGTTTTCGGCGTAGTTGCAACCTTATCATATGCCAAGCTCCGCGGCAGTTTGGCTGCATGAGGCATATTGATGAAGGTCGCGGTCAACTTTAAAGAGGACGTATCGTTCTTCTCCGGAGTTCCGCCATGCCCCTCCTCACCCGCCGCAACCTTCTGAAGGCTTCCGCCGTCGCCGGCGCTTACGGGATGGGCATCGGCATCGCGGGCAAGTTCGGCATGGCGGAGGCGGCACCCGAGCCGCAGGTCTTGAAAGCGCTGAAGACGCAGGCGACGTTGACCGACGCCGGCGTGACCAAGAACATCATGACTTGGGATGCTGTGGGGGGTGACGCGCATGGCGGTGCGGCGATGCCGCCGGTGCTCCGGATGACCAAGGGCAAGCCCTATGCGGCGCGGCTGACCAACACGCTCGACGAACCCACCACCATCCACTGGCATGGCCTGCGCATTCCCAACAAGATGGACGGCGTGCCGTTCATGACGCAGCCCTATGTCTATACCGGCGACAGCTTCGACTACGCCTTCACGCCGCCCGATGCCGGCACCTTCTGGTATCATCCGCACTGCAACACGCTGGCGCAAATGGGCCAGGGCATGACCGGCGTGATCGTGGTCGAGGATGCGGCCGACCCGACATTCGATTCCGAAGTGGTGCTGAACCTGCGCGACTGGCGCCTCGGCGGCGACGGCCAGTTCATCGCAGCGTTCCGACCGCGCGATGCGGCGAAGACCGGCACCTACGGCACGGTGCGCACCGCGAACTGGCACCAGGAACCGCAATATGACGCGCCGGCCGGCGGCCTGATCCGCCTGCGCGTTGCCGTCACCGATGTCACGCGCATCTTCTCGCTGAAGATGGAGGGTGCCGAGGCCACCGTGATCGCGATCGACGGCAATCCCGTGCCGAAGCGCTTCCCTCTCGACCTGTTGCTGATCGGCCCCGGCCAGCGCCTCGATCTTGCCGTTCGGATGCCCGATACCGAAGGCGCGGTTGCGACGCTGGAGGACATTCGCGGGACCACGCCGAAAACAATCGCCAAGCTGCGTTCGGTGGGCACCTCGCTGAAGCGCAATGTCGGCGATCTCGCAGCGCTCGTCGCGAACCCAGTCGCCAAGGCCGACCTCTCCTCGGCGGAAAAAATCTCGGTTGTTCTCAGCGCCACCGCCGAGAATGCGCCCGTCGACAGCATCTGCGGCACGCTGGGCTACAGCTTCTGGGCCATCAACAAGGTGCCGTGGCCGGGCGACACGAGCGACCCGACTGCACCGCTTTCGGAACTGAAGCTCGGCAAGAGCTATATCCTGCAGCTGGAGAACGTGACGCCGCATACGCATCCGATCCATCTGCACGGGATGAGCTTCACTGTGCTTTCATCGTCCACGCGGGAGGTGATTCCGCTCGTCACCGACACCTATCTGGTACAGCCGGACGAGAAGGTACAGCTCGCCTTCGTCGCCGACAATCTCGGCGATTGGCTGTTGCATTGCCACATCATCGAGCATCAGAAGACCGGCATGACGAGTTATGTCAAGGTTGTTTGACCAGTCTTTGCCGGTAGCGGTTGACATATTGGGCCGAAAGGAGAAGGAAAGGTTCAACTATGTCTATCCTGCGAATGAATTGAGATGATTGAAACAACCGCCGATTTGGAGGCGGCCTGCATCGAGCTGGCCAAGTCAGAATTCATTACTATCGACACCGAGTTTCTGCGAGAGACGACGTTCTGGCCGGAACTTTGCTTGATCCAGATGGCAAGCCCGACGACGGAAGTGATTGTCGATCCTCTGGCGAAGGGGCTCGACCTGAAGCCTTTCTTCGAGCTGATGGCCAATGCCAGCGTGCTGAAAGTATTCCACGCCGCGCGCCAGGATATCGAAATCATCTACAACCGGGGCGGCCTCATTCCGCATCCGATCTTCGACACGCAGGTTGCGGCGATGGTCTGCGGCTTCGGTGATTCCGTCTCCTACGACCAGCTGGTCAGCCGCACCAAGGGCGTGCAGATCGACAAGTCCTCGCGCTTCACCGACTGGAGCCGCCGTCCGCTTTCCGAAAAGCAGCTCGACTATGCGCTGGCCGACGTGACGCATCTGCGCGACGTCTATCTCTATCTCAAGGCAGAGCTCGAGCGCGAAGGCCGCTCCTTGTGGCTCTCCGAGGAGATGGATGTGCTCGAGGCGAAAGAGACCTACGACATTCATCCCGACGATGCGTGGCAGCGCCTGAAGATGCGCCTGCGCAAGCCGCAGGAGCTTGCCGTGCTGAAATACGTGGCCGCGTGGCGCGAGCGTGAAGCGCGCAGCCGCAACGTGCCGCGTTCGCGCGTCATCAAGGACGACGCGATCTATGAGATCGCCCAGCAGCAGCCGAAGGACGCCGAAGCACTTGGCCGCCTGCGCACCATCCCGAAGGGTTGGGAACGGTCGTCTGCCGGTGCCGCCGTCGTCGAGGCGGTGAATACGGCCCTCGCGCTGCCGAAGGCCGAGATGCCGCATGCGCCGAGACAGACCCAGGCGCCGGAGGGAGCCGCGGCCGCAGCCGAGCTCCTGAAGGTTCTGTTGAAGCTGATCTCGGAAAAGCACGGCGTCGCGCCCAAGGTGATCGCCAACAGCGAGGATCTGGACAAGATCGCCGCCGAGGGCGAAAATGCCGATGTGGGCGCGCTGCGCGGCTGGCGCCGCGAGCTGTTCGGCGATCCCGCCCTGCAGCTGATCAAGGGCGACGTCGCGTTGCGCTTCGTCGGCAAAAAGGTCGAGACGGTCGCTCTGTAAGTCGCGACGCAAATTTTGCGTCGCCTCGATTGAGGCCATAACTGCGCCCAATCATTCAGCTAAATCTTTTCGGACGGAATATCCAATCCCCTTCCGAAAGGGCTTTCGCGCGGCTACATTGCTTGAGACGCACGCTGGCCAAGGCTGAACGAAAAGACCCTTATGAGAGAAGTATCCCCAGTCCAGAACTGGCTTCTGATCATGCTCGTCATGGCGGGAAGCGGCGTACTCTACAGCGTCATGTTCTTCCAGGACAGCCGCCCGCTCATCGGCGCCGTCTTCGCATTGTGCATGGGTATGCCGATCATCGCCTTCGAGCGAAAGGTGATTTTTCGCGGACTGCGCAACCGGGTTGAAGCGCTGCCGACGCTGACCTTCTTCCTCGCGGAGCTTTTCATCTACGAAGTGCTGATGAGCATCGGCTTCGCTGCCGCCGGCCTTTCGCTATGGGGAACCGGCATCGTCATCCCCCATTCCTGGGTCGACATGGTGGTGCTGCCGTTCAATGCGTTTCTTTACGCGCTTGCGGTCTGCTCGCTGATGATCTTTGTTCTCAGAGTTCGCGAGTTGCTGGGCCGCGAAGTGTTCACCAGCATGCTCATCAGCCGCTACCGCAAGCCGGTCAGCGAAGAGCGGGTGTTTCTCTTCATCGACCTCGTCGATTCAACGACCTTCGCGGAGAAGCATGGCGATCTGCGCGCGCAGCAGATGCTGAGCTCGCTGTTTGCGGCCTTCGCCGAGCCGGTGCGCAAATACAAGGGAACGATCGTCGACTATGTCGGCGATGCCGCCATCATTACCTGGCCGCTGGACCGTGGCGTCAAATTCGCGCGCTGCGTCAACTGTATCTTCGACATCATCAATGCGATCGAAGCGGATGCCGAGAGCTGGCTGACGACCTATGGGCAGGTGCCGAGGCTGCGGGCGGCGCTGCATGGCGGAAGCATCATCACCGCGGAAATCGGTATCGACCATCACAAGATCACCTATTTCGGCGACACCATCAACACGGCATCGCGGCTCGAATCGCTCTGCAAGACGCTGAACCGCTCGGTGCTGATATCGACCGACCTCGCCCAGCGGATCCAGCTGCCGGCCAAGGTAGTGGCGGAGGATCTCGGCCAGCATGCGGTCAAAGGACGCGGACAGAGCCTCGGCGTGATCTCGCTCGTCAAGGCGGACGACCGCATAGCGTCACCAAAGCTTCACGCGGGTGTCAAAGCGCCGACATGAGAGGCCTGCTAATCGAAGCCCGCATTCCATCACATGGGGGTTTCGATGAAAAATGCTCTTCTTGCTTCCGTTTCATTTGTTCTTTTGATCTCCGGCTCGGCCATGGCCGACCAGCCGCAATTTCCCGCAAAGCTCGCCGGCCAGGCTATTCTGCCGGCGAACACCATGGTGCCGGCTCCCGCCGACGCGCCTGAATTCCTTAAGCACTCCGGCAAATTCACGACGCCGGATCGCAAGCGCACCGAGGCGCTCGGCACCGTTCCGGGCAAGGACGGCGCGCGCGTGACCGACCTCAAGCTTCCCTTCGACGGTCAGCCGATCCAGGGCTTCTCCGGCATCAAGACCATGGAAGACGGCACATTCTGGACGCTTTCCGACAACGGCTTCGGCTCGAAGGCCAACTCCAGCGACGCCATGCTTTTCCTGCATCAGGTGAAGTTCGATTGGGCCACCGGCAAGGTCGAGGTCGTCAAGAACCTGTTCCTGTCCGATCCCGACAAGAGGGCACCCTTCCCGATCGTGCTTGAAGGTGCGGAGAAGCGCTACCTCACAGGCGCTGATTTCGACATCGAGTCCATCCAGCCCGTCGCCGACGGTTTCTGGATCGGCGAGGAGTTCGGGCCCTACATCCTGAAGTTCGACACCGAAGGCAAGCTGACCGACGTCGTATCGACCGTGGTCAACGGCAAGCCGGTACTGTCGCCCGACAACCCGACGCTCTCGGTTCCGGCAAACCCGGTTGCCAAGATGCCCGCCTTCAACGTGAAGCGTTCCGGCGGCTTCGAAGGCCTTGCGATGTCGAAGGATGGCAGCAAGCTCTACGGCCTGCTCGAAGGCCCGCTCTTCCAGGACGACGGCAAGGTCGAGGCGGTCGATGGCCGCACGGGCCTGCGCATCGTTGAATTCGACACGGCGGCCAAGAACTGGACCGGCCGCAGCTGGCTCTACCCGCTGGAAGAAAAGGGCATTGCGATCGGCGACTTCAACATGCTCGACGACACCACCGCGCTGGTGATCGAGCGTGACAACGGCGCCGGCAGCAAGGACAAGGCTTGCGCCGATCCCAAGCAGCCGAAGGCCGATTGCTTCGAGGCTCCCGCCGAGCTGAAGCGCATCTACAAGATCGAGTTCAACGACGCCAACGCAAACGGCGCCGTTCGCAAGATCGGCTATATCGACCTTCTCGATATCAAGGATCCAGACAACAAGAAGAAGGCCGGCACCAAGGATGGCGTTTACGACATGCCGTTCGTGACGATCGAAAACGTCGACCGCGTCGATGCCACCCATATCGTGGTCGGCAACGACAACAACCTGCCCTTCTCGGCCGGCCGCGCCGTCGACAAGGCTGACGACAACGAGTTCAGCCTGCTCGAAGTCGGCGAACTGCTGAACGCCAAGTAAGCATCGATCGAAATCAAGACGGCCCCCGTTCGAGAAAGCGGGGGCCGTTTTGTTGGTATGGGATTGAGCGGCGGAGCGCTATTCGAAGCGGAAAGCCAGGCGCTTGTTGGTGAGCTTCGCAAGCTGCTGCAGGCGGCCATCGAGACGCTCGCCGGCGAAATCGCGATACTCCGAGGGCACGACGAATTCGAGGTCGAGATCGGGATCGTTGGATTTGCGGAAGGTCAGATTGCGGACGATGCCGGGCATCGAGGCCGAGAACAGGTAGACGACGCGCAGCATGCCGCCGAGCAGCTTGGCGCGCTCGACATATTGCGGTGTCGCGATCGTTGCCAGCGGGCTGGTCGCGCCGTCGTCGTGCAGGCCTTCGAAGCGGTAGTAATTGGCAAGCGCGATGAAGGCGCGGCCGGGATGGCTGATGCCGACGAAGGATGTGTGGGCGATGATGTTCAGCGCCTGCAGGCCGCGATAATCGGGATGGGCGCGCCAGCTGATGTCGGCAAGCAGGCAGGCGGCCTGGCGATAGCGGGCTTCTTCCGGCGTCTCCAGGATATCGAAGAACGGCATCATCCGGCCGGTCCATTCCGAGAGCTCGCGGGCATGTTCGGGCGAGCGGGCACGCAGGATCGCCAGCTCGCGAGCCGCTTCCAGCAGCGGATCGGCACGGCGTTCGCTTTCGGACAGCAGCGAGTAGAGATAGCCCTCGCGCACGCCCTGCCCTGAGAAGGAGATCACCGAGGGCTTCATGACGCTCAGCACTTCCTTCATCGCAACGGCGCCGAAGGGCAGCAATGCGCGGCGGTACTTCGAAACCGCCATCCAGGCGGGGTCCTTGGAGTCCCTCGCGGCATCGACCTGATCGAGAAACAGCATCATCTGCTCAAGCGAGATCTCGTAGCCCTGCATCATGTGCAGCGGATAGTTGGTCATCTCCATGTGCAGCTTGGCGATGTTTCGCCAGGTGCCGCCGACGGCGTAGAACGTGCGCCCTTCGCCCTTGGCCAGTAGCTTGGAGATGGTCTTCACGTGCTTGCGGGCGAAAGTGCGGGCCTTCTCCATCGATCCGCCGGCATATTCCGACAGACGCAGGCCGCCGAGCGGCAGCGTCACGCCCTGGCCGAGTTCCTTGCCCTTGATATCGATCAGCTCCAGAGAGCCGCCGCCGAGGTCACCGGCGATACCATCCGGCGTGTAGAAACCGCTGACGATGCCGAGCGCGGAGAACTTGGCCTCTTCCTCGCCCGAGAGAACGCGCACCTTGCGCTGCAGGATGGTTTCGGCGCGATGAATGAAGTCGGGGCCATTCGATGCCTCGCGGGCAGCGGCCGTCGCCAGCACATACATGGTGGCCGCGCGTGCCTGATCGGACAGCGCCTTGAAGCGATGCAGAGCGGAAAGCGCACGTTCGACGCTGGCCTCGTCCATCTTGCCGGTGAGCGCTATGCCCTTACCGAGACCGCAGAGAACCTTTTCGTTGAAAAGGATCGTGGGCGATCTCGACAAGCCTTCATAGATGACCACACGGATCGAGTTCGACCCGATATCGACAACGGAGACCGGGGCAATCCCTGGAAGGCGCCCCTGGGCTTCTGATTCAACCATGCAGGTCCAGTTTTATCGTTTCGTGCGGCCGGAAAGAAGGCCGGCGATCAGCTTTGGCGCACTGGATTTCAACGCTTCACCACGGCCCGAAAGGCTGGGATTGGTCATGAAATACTGTTGCGCGTTGAACGGCTCCTCGCCCTTGCGCACCTCCATGCGCCTTGACGTTCCGTCGGCCAATATCTCGTAGCTTTGTTGATTGTCAATGAGGTTGCCCAGCATGATCTGTGACAAAACCTGCTCGTGCACGGTCGGATTGATGAGCGGAACCAGCGTTTCGACGCGGCGATCCAGATTTCTCGGCATCATGTCGGCCGAGCCGATATAAACCAGCGCCTTGTCGGATGGCAGACCGTGGCCGTTGCCGAAGCAGAAGATGCGGCTGTGCTCAAGGAAGCGGCCGACGATCGACTTGACGCGGATGTTTTCCGACAGGCCGGGAACTTGCGGGCGCAGGCAGCAGATGCCGCGGATGACGAGATCGATCTCAACGCCGGCGTGGCTCGCCGTATAGAGCGCATCGATGATTTCGGGATCGACGAGCGAGTTCATCTTCATCCAGATGGCCGCCGGCGCGCCGTTCTTGGCGTGCTTTATCTCTTCGTTGATGTGACGAAGGATGCGCGAGCGCAGTGTATAGGGCGAAACGGCGAGCTTCATGCTCTCCTCCGGCTCGCCATAGCCGGTGATGAAGTTGAAGATATTGGCCATGTCGTGGGCAATGACAGGATTGCAGGTGAAGAACGACAGGTCGGTATAAATCTTCGCGGTGATCGGGTGATAGTTGCCGGTGCCGAGATGGCAGTAGCTGCGCAGCTTGCCCTCTTCGCGGCGAACGACCAGCGACATCTTCGAGTGCGTCTTCAATTCGATGAAGCCGAAAACGACCTGCACGCCGGCGCGTTCGAGGTCGCGCGCCCAGCGGATGTTGGCCTCTTCGTCGAAACGCGCCTTCAGTTCGACAAGCGCCGTGACCGACTTGCCGGATTCAGCGGCGTCGATCAGCGCGCGGACGATCGGGCTGTCGTTGGAGGTGCGGTAGAGCGTCTGCTTTATCGCCAGGACGTCAGGATCGCGCGCAGCCTGGAGCAGAAACTGGACCACCACGTCGAAGGACTCGTAGGGGTGGTGAACCACCATGTCCTTTTCGCGAATGGCGGCGAAGCAATCGCCGGCGTGTTCGCGGACGCGTTCGGGAAATCGCGCATTGTAGGAGGGGAAGCGCAGATCGTCGCGCGGCGCCTTGGTGATCTCGGACAGCGTGTTCAGCGCAAGCAAGCCCGGCAGAACGGCGACGCGATTGTCGGGCACGTTGGTTGCCTGCACCACGAATTGGCGCAGCGAAGCCGGCATTTCAGAATCGGTTTCGAGGCGGATGACCGAACCGCGGCGACGGCGCTTCAGTGCGGTTTCGAAGAAGCGGACGAGATCCTCGGCTTCTTCTTCAACTTCGATATCGCTGTCGCGGATGATGCGGAATGTACCGGAACCCTGCACCTCATAGCCCGGGTAGAGCCGGTAGATGAAGATGTTGGCGACGTCCTCGAGCGTGATGTAACGGATCGTGTTGCCGTCATCGGGCAGACGTACGAAACGATCGAGCGCCGGCGGCAGGCGCAGCAGCGCCGTCATCGGCTCGCGGCCATTCTTGCTGACCAGCTGCAGGCCAATCGAGAAGCCGAGATTGGGGATGAAGGGGAATGGGTGCGCCGGGTCGATCGAGAGCGGCGTCAGCACCGGGAAGATCGCCTGCTCGAACTCTGTGGCGAGCCAGTTGCGATCGCTTTCGCTGAGCGCGCCGGGGCGGACGATCAGGATGTCTTCCTTGGCGAGGTACTGCTGCAGCACGGCCAGCGAGGCCTGCTGCTCCATCTGCAGATTGTCGATTTCCTGCAGGATGGATTCGAGCTGCTCGGCCGGCGTCTTGCCATCGGGCGTGCGCACAACGATGTTCTGGCGCACCTGGCCTTCGAGACCGGCAACGCGCACCATGAAGAATTCATCAAGATTGGCGGCCGAGATCGACAGGAAGCGAACGCGCTCAAGCAGCGGATGCTCAGTGTTCAGCGTTTCCTCAAGAACGCGGCGATTGAACTGCAGCCAGGAAAATTCGCGGTTGATGAAGCGCTCGGGGCTGGAGAGCAGTTCTTCAAGCGGAGGAACGTTCGCCTTGGTTTCGGGAGCCGTTTCCTGGTTTCCCGCGACTGCACTGTCCATCGTTCGATCGTCCCCTCATGATTGCGCCAAGCCGAATATATCAGTTTCACGACGGAACTGTGACAGTCAATCAGCCGGATCGGAATTGCCCAATTCATTCAACACTTCAGCGGCGAGCGCGCGCGTGATCTTGGTGCCGCGGGAGAGCGCCAATCGGTCAAGCCGCTCGACGATCGTCTGCGCGGCGTTCAGCGATCGCTCCATCCTGACGACAATATAGAGCACCAGTTTGTCATCTATATAAAGCTGGCGGTCGGCAAACAGCTTGACGATGACCTGAGACAGCAATTCCTCGTCCGGCTCGCCGATCTCGACGACGGTCGCGGCCTTGAGGCGAGAGCGCAGATCGGCCAGCTCGACCGGCCAGGACATCGGCCATAGACGGCTGGTCATCAGCAGGCTGTGGCCGTTTTCGCGCACGCTGTTGATGACGTGAAAGAGTTCGGTGTCGTCGAAGCCGAGGCGATCGACATCCTCAAACAAGACCGGGCCGTTGGCGGCGTTCACTGCCGCATTGGCGCCGGCCTTCGGATGGATAAGCGTGGCGCCGCTGTGATCCTTCCAGATATTGGCGAGGTGCGACTTGCCCGATCCGACCGGGCCGGCAAGGATGACGACCGGCGACGGCCAGTTCGGCCAGGCATCGACGATCTCGACAGCCGCCGCCAGCCGCTCGGAGATCAGCAGATCGTCACGACCGGTCGCGGCATCATGGGAAAAGGCCAAGGGCAGCTGCTCCACAGGCTTGCGCCTTGAGTCAGCGTTTTTCACGTCAGTCATTTCGGGCCAGCTTTTGTCTTCCGCACCGGGGTGGCCTTCGCCTCGCCCGCATACAGGTCGCTCTCAAGATATCGTGAAAGCGCAAAGCGAACAAGGACGCCGACGGCCGCAGCAGCCGGCACCGCGACCAGAAGGCCGACGAACCCAAATAGCGCGCCGAAAGCAAACAGCGCGAACATCAGCCAGACCGGATGCAGGCCGACGCTGTGGCCGACGAGCTTCGGCTGCAGGATGTTGCCTTCCATGAACTGACCGCTGAAGAAGACCGCGAGAACCGCGCCGACCCAGATATAGTCAGGCCAGAACTGCACGAGCGCCACGCCGACTGCGGCGATCAAGCCGACCGTGGAACCGACATAAGGAATGAAGCTGATCATGCCGGCAAAGAGGCCGATCAGCAGGCCGAAATTCAGCCCGACCAGCGACAGTCCGACCGCATACCAGATGCCGAGGATCAGGCAGAGCGACCCCTGCCCGCGAATGAAGCCGGCGATCGCCTGGTCGATCTCGCGCATGATCTGGTGGACGTTGGCGACATAATCGCGGGGCACATACTTGTCGATATTGGCGACCATCCGGTCCCAATCGAGCAGCATGTAGAAGGCGACAACTGGCGTCACGACCATCAGCGAGATCACATTGACGACAGCAAGGCCAGAGCTCCAGACCTGGCTGAACAGCCCGGTGAGCAGGCCGAAGCCCTGAGACAGGATTTCCGAGAAATTGTTCTTGATGGTGCCGAGCTGGTTCTTGATCCAATCCGGCAGCATCGAGTTCTGCTGCTTGGCAATGAAGGTCTGCAGCTGATCGATATAACCCGGCAGGCGGCCGGCGAAATCGGCGAACTGGCTGGCAAGGATCGGGATCAGGATCATCAGCGCCAGGACGATCAGGATGACGAAGGCGATCAGGATGACGATGGTCGCCATCAGACGGCTGAGGCCGAGCCTTTCCAGCCGGTCGGCCACCGGATCGAGGAAATAGGCGATCGCCATGCCGGCCAGGAACGGCAGCAGAATGGAGCTGAACACCAAGAGGAAGGCGATGAAGGCGGCGAGCACGAACAGCCAGAAGATAACCTGGCGCTTCAGACCGGCGCCGCTAACCTGGTGTGGCATCATGTTCTCCGCTGATCGAACGTCGGTATTTGCCGCATCGCAGCGATACGGCCTGCGAGCCACATAGGATGCACCCGCGAGAATGGTCAACCCCAGCGTCCAATTTCCCAGAAGCTCCGTTCAAAAGAGCGGGAAATTGGGGCTTTTGCCACGCAACGCCTTGCATAAAAGCCCCTGTCATGCAATTGCGACCCGCATGTGACGCGGGGATATTTCCCGCCCGACGACAGCCATCGGAGAGCAGTATGAGCCAGTCCGGAAAAAACGGTCTCACCTATAGCGATGCAGGCGTGGATATCGACGCTGGCAACCTTCTCGTCGAAAAGATCAAGCCCGCCGTACGCTCGACCCGCCGCCCCGGCGCGGATGGCGAAATCGGCGGCTTCGGCGGCCTGTTCGACCTCAAGGCAGCAGGCTTCACGGATCCGGTTCTGGTTGCGGCCAATGACGGCGTCGGCACCAAGCTGAAGATCGCGATCGGCGCCGACTATCACGACACCGTCGGCATCGACCTCGTCGCCATGTGCGTCAACGATCTCGTCGTCCAGGGCGCCGAACCGCTGTTCTTCCTCGACTACTTCGCAACCGGCAAGCTCGATCCGGACCAGGGTGCGGCGATCGTCGAAGGCATTGCCGCCGGCTGCCGCGACGCGGGCTGTGCGCTGATCGGCGGCGAGACCGCCGAGATGCCGGGCATGTATTCCTCCGGCGATTACGATCTGGCCGGCTTTGCCGTGGGTGCGGCCGAACGCGGCAAGCTGCTGCCTTCCGGCGATATCGGTGAAGGCGACGTCATCCTCGGCCTCGCATCCTCGGGCGTCCACTCGAACGGCTTCTCGCTGGTGCGCAAGATCGTCGGCCTTTCGGGCCTCGCCTGGGACGCGCCGGCACCGTTCGCAGATGGCAAGACGCTTGGTGAAGCGCTGCTGACCCCGACCCGCATCTATGTGAAGCAGCTCTTGAGCGTCATCCGCGAGACCGGCGCAATCAAGGCGCTGGCGCACATCACCGGCGGCGGCTTCCCCGAGAATATCCCGCGCGTGCTGCCTAAGCACCTCGCCGCCGAGATCGATCTTGCCGCCGTCAAGGTTCCGGCCGTGTTTTCCTGGCTGTCGAAGACCGGCGGCGTGGAAGCAAACGAGATGCTGCGCACCTTCAACTGCGGCATCGGCATGATCGCCGTCGTCTCCGCCGAGAATGCCGACACCGTCATTTCGGCGCTGGAAGCCCAGGGCGAAAGCGTCGTGCGGCTCGGCCGGATGATCGCGCGCGCTGAAGGCGCTCACGGCACGCTCTACAAGGGCACGCTCGCCATATGACGTCTCCGCGCAAACGCGTCGTCGTCTTCATCTCGGGCGGCGGCTCCAACATGCTGGCGCTGGTCGCTGCGGCGAAAGATCAGGATTTCCCGGCCGAAATCGTCGGCGTGATCTCCGACAAGCCGGATGCTGGTGGACTTGCCAAGGCGGCCGCCGAGGGCATCGCGACCTTCGCCTTTTCGCGCAAGGACTACGCCAGCAAGGAAGCGCACGAGGAGGCGATCTTCGCAGCGCTGGACGCGCTGTCGCCCGACATTCTCTGCCTGGCGGGCTATATGCGTCTCCTGAGCGGGGCGTTCATCCAGCGCTACGAAGGGAAGATGATCAACATCCACCCTTCCCTGCTGCCGCTATTCCCCGGCCTGCACACGCACCAGCGCGCCATCGACGCCGGCATGCGGATCGCCGGCTGCACGGTGCATTTCGTCACCGAGGGCATGGATGAAGGTCCTGTTATCGGCCAGGCGGCAGTGCCTGTACTCTCCGACGACACGACCGACACGCTGGCGGCACGCGTGCTCACCGTCGAGCACAAGATTTATCCGCAAGCGCTGAGGCTGTTTGCCGAGGGCAAGGTGCGAATGGACGGTGGCAAGGCTGTTAGGACGGCCGATGCGTCCGACGCCACCGCAACCGGTGCCGTGATCTCCGCCTGATTGACCGACGAGATTATGCAGATCATCATGTGCGTGGCCCACGGAGCGACGCCATGACTGTTACCGTCAATATCGATGAAGCGAGCCTTCCCGAACTTCTTGCCAAGGTCGAAGCCGGCGAGGAGGTCGTTATCCTGCGCGATGGTTTGCCGGTGGCGAGGTTGGCCCCTGTCGTGGCGGATCGCGAAAAGCGCAGGCAGGCCATCGAGGCCGTCCTTGCCTTCCGGAAAACCATGCCAAGCATTACAGCGGAAGAAATTGCCGAGTGGAAGGCGACGGGCCGGCGATGACGGCCAAATTCGTCGTCGATTCATCTGTCGTGTGCAGCTGGGTTTTGCCAGACGAAAGCTCGCCGATCGCGGCTGCCGCATTCGTCCATCTGCAAACCTCCGACGCAATCGCTCCCGACTTATTGTGGCACGAAGTGCGCAATGTGTTGATGATGGCGAGAAGGCGCAATCGGATCGACTTCGACAAGGCCCGTGAAGGTGTGAAACTTTTGCGCGGACTGAGCATCTTCACGCAGCGGTCGCCGGGCGATGACACAATTCTTGGCTTGGCGGAGCGACACCGGTTGACCGCCTACGACGCGGCTTACCTCGCATTGGCAATTCAAACAAAACTGCCACTCGCCACTTTGGACAAGCAACTGATCGAAGCAGCGGCACGCGAAAACGCACCGCTGCTCACTTGATCGGATCACCCCCTACGCCGCGATCGCCCGCGGCTGGTGCAGCGTGCCGTCGCTGTAGACGAAGCGGCCGCCGCGGAAGGTGGCGCGGATGCGGTGGATGTCGCCGGCTTCGACGACTACCAGATCGGCGCGCTGGCCGATGGCGATTTCGCCGCGGTCGGTGAGGCCGGCAGAGCGGGCGGCGTTTTTGGTTGCCATGGCAACGGCGGTCGGCAGGTTGGTGGCCTCGGCGATCTTGAAGATGCCCGGCACGAAGGCGGCCGGATGATAGTCGGCGGCGATGACGGAGAGGACGCCGGCGCGGGCGGCATCGAGCGCGCTCAGATTGCCCGACATAGACTGGCCGCGCAGCGCATTCGGCGCGCCCATCAGCGTCCAGAGGCCACGGCGGCGCGCTTCCTCGGCTGCCGGCAGCGTTACCGGGAATTCGCTGATCGTGACGCCCATTGCATGCATCTCAGCCACCTTCTCGGCGCTATCGTCGTCATGCGAGGCGAGCGACAGCTTGTGGCGCAGCGACAGGTCGACGATATGGCGAAGCGTGGTCTCGATCTCCGGATTGTCACGCATGGCGATGCGCTTGGCGACCATCTCGGCGGCCATTTCCTCGGAGATGGCACGGCGCTCGGCCATGCTCAGGATATAGCTCTGGATGTCGTTGTACTGGCCCTGCCCCGGCGTATGGTCGGTCAGCGACACCATGTCGACATGGCCGGCATCCAGCAGCTTTTCAAGCGCCGGGGCCGCGCCGACATTGGTGATCTCGTAACGCGCATGAACGCGGTGATCGATCAGGAGGCTGTCCTTGAAGCGGCTGACGCCCTCGATGACGGCGCAGGTGGTTTCCAGCGAGCGGACATGGCCGTAGACGCTTTCGGTCGCGAAGGAGACTGCGGCGTAGGCGGTCGTCACGCCGTGGGCGGCGAGCTTCTTGTCGAGTTCGTGGATGGAAAAGCCGATCGGCATCATGGCGTTGGGACGCGGCGCGATCTCGCGCTCGATCATGTCGCCGTGGAGATCGACGAACCCCGGCATCAGCAGGCGGCCATCGCCATCGATTGCCGCATTGGCGACCGTCTCCGGGCGGATCTCGGCGATGACGCCATCCTCGATGCGCACCGAGCCGTTGTTCACGACCTCATCCGGCAGAACGATCGTGAAATTGCTGAGCCACATCGGCTTTCTCCTCATATCAGGCAATTATGACAGGCTGGAGCCGATAGCCCCGATTCATGACATGCGAATGAATGCCTTAGGGCTTATTCAAGGCAGCCCTATTCAGCGCCGCCCATTGCAGCAGAATGATCGTCTTGAAGTCGATAATCTCGCCGCTGGCAATCATCGCCACTGCCTCATCGAGCGGGATTTCGACGACTTCGATGTCCTCGTGCTCCTCGGCCAAGCCACCGCCTTCGGAGACACGGTCTTCGGTGTCTATCGAGGCCGAGAAGAAGTGGACGAGTTCGGCGTTGGCGCCGGGCGAGCTGTAGGCCTTGAACAGGAAACGGACATCGCGGACGCGGAAGCCGGTCTCCTCGATCGCTTCGCGGCGGATGGCGGCCTCAGGCTCATCGCCATCGAGCAGGCCGGCCGGCGTTTCCAGCATCCACGCCGGCTCGCCGTGGAGGTAGACGGGCAGACGGAACTGGCGGACGAGGACGACGGTGTCGCGCTTCGGGTCGTGCAGCAGGATCGTGGCGGCGGGGGTGCGGTGGTAGATCTCGCGGTGGATGCGGTGCGTTTCGCCATCGGAGTTGGTGTAATCGACCTCGTAGGTGCTGAGCCGCGTCCAGCCATCCGAGAGCGTCCTTTCCTGGATGATCTCGGCCTTCGCCTTTTCAAATTTCGTCATGCCGCATCCTTGCGAAGCCAAACCTTGTTGTCGTGGACGGCGGCGCCGCCATAGGGCGCGACGGGATCGGCGCCGGTCAAAACGTTGATGCCTTCACCATCCACATGCGCCTTGTTCGGCCACAGGCCCTCGGCGATCAGCACGCCCGGTTTCACCTCGGTCGTCAGCTTGGCATGCAGGCGGACTTCGCCTCTCGCATTGCCGACCTGGACGAGATCGCCGTGGGCGATGTCTTGGGCTTCCGCATCGGCGGGATTGATCATGAGCTCCGGTCGTCCTTCCTTCTGACGCGAGGTCTTGGTCTCGGCGAAGCTGGAGTTCAGGAAGTTGCGGGCGGGCGATGTGGCGAGGCGGAACGGATGCTCGGCATCGGCGACTTCAATCACGTCGACCTGATCCGGGAACGGCGGCAGCTCCGGATAAGGGCCAAGCAGGCCGACGGCTTCCGGCGGGCGGTTCGGCGCCGGCTGGTTGCGCCAATCGGGACGAAAGTGGAAGCGGCCGTCTGGATGGGCGAAGCCGTTGATGAAATGCGCGTCGTCGAAATCGGGCTGGCGGTCGAACCATTTGTGCTCGAGGAAATGGTCGTAGCCGGGGAGTTCGCTCGATTGGAGAACGCGGTCGATCATCTCGCGCGCGGTGAAGCCGAAGCCAGGACGATCGGCAACGCCGAGGCGCTTGGCCAGCTCCTCGATGACGAAGAGATTGGTGCGCACCGTTTCCGGCGGCTCGACCAGCTTCGGGCCGAGCAGAATGTGGTTCTGGCCACCGGCGCGATAGATATCGTCATGTTCGACGAACATGGTGGCGGGGATGACGATATCGGCCATCTCGGCGGTATCGGTCATGAACTGCTCGTGGACGGCGACGAAGAGATCGTCGCGGGCGAAACCGCGCTTCACCAGCCGCTGCTCGGGCGCGATATTAACAGGGTTGGTGTTCTGGATCAGCATGGCGGTGACGGGGCCGCGATGGCGGAGCGCCACGGCGTCACCCGTCAAGGCGCGGCCGATCTGCGACTGGTCGATCATGCGGATGTCGGCATCCTTCATCGACTTGCCGGTCAGTTCCGCGTTGTTCATGCGGAAGATGTCGCTGTTTGAGTGGAAGGCGCCGCCGCCTTCATATTGCCACGAGCCGAGAACGGTTGCGACCGAGGCTGCCGCATGCATGGCGACCGCGCCGTTGCGCTGGCGGGTGAAGCCGTAGCCGAGACGAAAGAAGGTCTTCTTTGTCGTGCCGACGAGTTTGCCGAAGGCCTCGATCTCCTCGACCGAAAGCCCGGTGATGGCGGCGGCCCATTCCGGCGTCTTCGTTTTCAGATGCGCTTCGAGGCCAGCGGGATCGTCAGCATATTTCGCCATATAGGCGCGGTCGGCATAGCCGTCACGGAAGGCGATATGCATGGCGGCGCAGGCGAGCGCTGCATCGGTGCCCGGTTTGAGGATCAGCGCCAGATCGGCCTGCTTCATCGTCGGGCTGTCGTAGATATCGATGACGACGATCTTGGCGCCGCGTTCCTTGCGCGCCTTGATCGCGTGGGTCATGACGTTGACCTGCGTGGCGACGGCGTTGGTGCCCCAGATGACGACGCAATCGGTGCGCGCCATTTCGCGCGGATCCGGGCCTCTGAGCACGCCAGTCGCCATAGTGAAGCCGGTCCAGGCCGGGTTTGTGCAGATCGACGAGAAGAAGCCGGAATAACGCTTGGCATGGCGCAGGCGGTCGATGCTGTCGCGCTGTACCCAGCCCATGGTGCCGGCGTAGTAATAGGGCCAGATCGCCTCGCTGCCATCCTTGGCCTCGGCTTTGACGAAGGCTTCGGCGATTTCATCAAGCGCGGCGTCCCAGGAGATCTGCTGCCACTGCCCTGCCCCCTTGGCGCCCTTGCGGCGCAGCGGGTGCATCAGGCGGTCTGGGTGATAGAGGCGCTCGGCGTATCGGGCGACCTTGGCGCAGATCACGCCCGAGGTGTAGCTGTGGTCGTTTGCCCCGCGCACGCGGCCGATCCGCCCATCATCCGTGACCTCCACCTCCAGCGCGCAGGTGGAGGGACAGTCGTGCGGACAGGCGGTGTGGCCGATCCGGACGGAGGACTTCGGGGATTTGGCTTCGATGGGGGTCGCAATGTTCATGGAGTTTCTATATTCCAACCGGAAACCGGCCAAAAGCCGGAAACGACGTCCCCCACGCGAATTCATGTAGGCATCAGCGAAAATGAACTACCGCCACATCTACCATGCGGGCAACTTTGCCGATGTCCTAAAGCACGCGGTTCTCGCGCGTCTCGTCCGCTACATGCAGAAGAAGGATGCGGGCTTCCGCGTGCTCGACACGCATGCCGGCATCGGGCTCTACGATCTTTCCTCGGAAGAGGCGCAGAAGACAGGCGAATGGCGCGAAGGGATCGGCAAGATCATGGAGGCCGAGCTTTCGCCGCAGGTGGCCGAATTGCTGGAACCCTACCTGACCGCGATCCGCGAGCTCAATCCTGACGGCGGCATGCGCTACTATCCCGGCTCGCCGAAGCTCTCGCGCATGCTGTTCCGTCCGCAGGACCGGCTTTCGGCGATGGAGCTACATCCCGAGGATTTCCAGCGGCTGCATCGCCTGTTCGAAGGCGACCATCATGCCCGCATCACCGAACTCGACGGCTGGCTGTCGCTTGGCGCGCATCTGCCGCCGAAGGAGAAGCGCGGCATCGTGCTTGTCGATCCGCCCTTCGAGGAAGGCGGCGAGTACGAGCGGCTGGTCGATGGTCTCGCCAAGGCCTATCGCCGCTTTCCCGGCGGCACATACTGCCTCTGGTATCCGATCAAGAAGGGTGCGCCGATCAAGGAATTCCACGAGGCGCTGCAGGCGCTGGACATTCCGAAGACACTCTGCGCCGAGCTCACCGTGCGCAGCGACCGGGGGATGGTGACCGGACTGACCGGCTCGGGGCTGATCATCGTCAACCCGCCCTATACGCTCAAGGACGAGCTGCACCAGCTGCTGCCAGCGCTCAGGGATCACATGGCGCAGGACCGCTATGCCTCGCACCGGGCGTTCTGGCTGCGCGGTGAAAACAAGGCCGTGAAAGAGGATTGACCGACTCTTTGCGGCACGAAATAGTCCGGCCACATTGCAAGTCCGTTGCCAGGCATTTTGAAAGAGACCGATGATGAAGATCCTTTGCGCGCCCGCCTCCCCCTATTCCAGCAAGGTCCGGATGGCCGCGCGCTATCTTGAGCTAGACGCGACCGAGATCCGTGTCGATACCAATGCCGGCCCCGCGATCCTCGTCGACAACAATCCGCTGGGCAAGATCCCGACCGTGCTGACGGATGACGGCGTGTCTGTCTTCGACAGCGTCGCGATCATGCATTATTTCGGCCGCCTCAAGGGCAAGCAGCTCTATCCGTCGAAGAACGGCAAGCGCACGGAAGCAGAGGTGCTGGAAGCCCTTTGCGACGGCATTTGCGACTGCCTGCTCGCCATCGTCTATGAGCGCCGCTTTCGCGACGAGGAAAAGATCCACCAGCCGTGGATCGACCGGCAGTGGAAGAAGGTCATCAGCGGCCTCAATCACCTGAGCGTCCACCTGCCGAAGATCGGCAAGAAGCTGCATGGCGGCCACTTCTCGCTGGCGGCAACGCTGGGGTATCTCGACCTGCGCTTTCATGGCCAGTGGGAGGCCGAGCACTCCGAGCTGATCGGCTGGCTCAGGACCTTCGAGAAGAAGTTCCCCGCCTATGCGGAGCTCAAGCCTCAGGGCTGAGCGCGATCGCGCTCCGCTTTCACGAAATCGATGAAGGCGCGCAACGCCGTCGGCAGCTGCCGGCGGCTCGGATAATAGAGGAAGAAGCCCGGATAATAGGGGCACCAATCCTCAAGCACCCGCACCAATTTGCCCGTCTCGATCTCGTCACGCACCTGATCCTCGAACAGATAACCCAGCCCGTCGCCCTGCAACACGGCGTCGCGCATGATGTCTTGGTCGCCTAGCGTCAGCGGGCCCCGCACCTCGATCTCCAACTCGATGCCGCCGCGTTCGAATTCCCAATGATAGAAGGCGCCGCCAGCAAAGCGGAACCGGATGCAGACGTGGTCTTTCAGATCATGCGGCGTCTGCGGCCTGCCCCTGCCCTCGAAATAGCCCGGCGTACCGACGACCGCGAAGCTGTGGCGCGGCCCGATGGGGACCGCGATCATATCCGCCGCGATGCTTTCGCCGAAGCGTATGCCCGCATCGAAGCCTGACGAGACCATGTCGACAAGGGCATCATCGATGACGATATCGACCTCGACGGACGGATGAGCTTTCAGGAAGCGCGAGGCGATCGGCAGCAGCACGAGCTTGGCGGCGGCGCGGGGTGTGTTGATGCGCAGCTTGCCGTAGGGCTGACCGCGGAAGGTGTCGAGATCATCCAGTGCGGCGTCGATATCGAGGAAGGCCGGGCGAATGCGATCGAAAAGCCGCTCGCCTGCCTCCGTCAGCGCCACGCCACGAGTGGTTCGGTTGACGAGGCGGACTTCCAGCCGCTCCTCGATCGCTCTCAGCGCGTGGCTCAGCGCCGAAGGCGTGACGGCGAGCTCTACGGCGGCCTTGCGAAAGCTTCGGTGATTGGCGATCGCCAGGAAGATCGCAAGATCGGTCGAGCGCACACGTTTCATTGATGAGTATTTCTCACTAGCTCATGGAGTAGAAGGTAAATTCTCTCATCTATGCCCATAGGCTAGTTTCGGGGTGTCAGCAAATCACAACCCGAAAGGAAAACGTCATGCGTGTTTGGTTCATCACTGGTGCGTCGCGCGGTTTCGGCGCCCTTATCACCCAGGAAGCTCTCAATGCCGGCGATGCCGTCGTCGCCACGGCGCGCAATCCGAAAGGTCTGCAGGAAAAATTCCAGAATCATTCGAATCTGTTGACGGTCGCGCTTGATGTGACGGATGAAGCCTCGGCGCACGCCGCCGCCGAGCAGGCCGTCAAGCGCTTCGGCCGGATCGACATCCTGCTCAACAATGCCGGCTTCGGCCTGCTGGGTGCCGTTGAAGAGGCGACCAACGACGAGATCGAGAAGCTCTACGCGGCCAATGTCTTCGGCCTGCTGAAGGTGACGCGCGCGGTGCTGCCGCATATGCGCCGCCAGCGTTCCGGCCATATCCTCAACATCTCGTCGATCGGCGGCTATGTCTCACATGCCGGCTGGGGCGTCTATTGCTCGACCAAGTTCGCGGTCGAAGGACTGACGGAAGCGCTTGCCGCCGAGGTCGCGCCGCTCGGCATCAAGGCGACAGTCGTCGAACCCGGCTTCTTCCGCACCGACTTCCTCGACGAAACCTCGCTGTCAGTCAGCCCAAGCTCGATCGCCGACTACGCCGAGACACCTGTGGGAGCGATGCGCGACTTTGCCGCCAGCCATAACCACCAGCAGCCAGGCGACCCTGCCCGCTTCGCCAAGGCGATGATCACACTGGCGCATTCCGACAATCCGCCGCTGCGCATGCCCTTCGGCAGCGACACGGTGGCTGCGATCGAGAAGAAGAACGCAAGCGTTGCCGAGGAGCTGGCCGCATGGCGGGAACTCGCGGTGTCGACGGACTTTCCCGAGGGGGAATGACGCCCCAAACGAAACGCAACAAAAAAGCCGGAGCGATGCCCCGGCTTTTTTCATTTCCCTGATCGGATGATCAGAACTTCATGCCGATACCGACCTTGACGCTGTGCTCGTCATAGCCGCGCGAGATGTTCGCGCCGCCGACGTTGAAGTCGTTCTTCTGGTAGTCGGTGTAGCGGTATTCGATACGAGCCGTGATGTTGTTGGTCACCATGGCTTCGGCACCGGCGCCGACCGTGTAGCCCAGAGCACTGTCGCTGTCGGAACCAGCGGCGTTGCTGAACTTGTTCTTGGTGGCGGCCAGACCAGCCGTACCATAGAACAGGAAGGGGTTCAGGTCGTAACCAATACGACCGCGGATCGAGCCGTTGACTTCGTTCTTGGCAGTGCCGCCGTCGACAGCGCCGTCAGCGCCGGAGTAGCCGATGTCACCTTCGACACCGTATACGATCTGGCCCTGCTGCCAGTTGTAACCGCTGTAGATCTGGCCGCCGAAAGCGCGAGCGTTATAGTCGTGAGCGAAGCCGCCCATGTTGTAGGTGCCGGCGCCACCGAGATAGAAGCCCTGCCAGTTGCCGGTCGGGGCAACGTCGTTCTGGGCGACCGGGGCTTCCGGGATCTGATCGACGGCATCGGCCGCGTAAGCAGCGGAAAAGCCACCAAGGGCAACGGTCGAAACCAACAGGCTAGCAATAAACGTACGCATACTCATCTCCTTATCGAACCCGCGCCCTTCATCAACTGTGTTAACGTGAAGCATTCGCGAGCAATTACGCATGTCCCTTTCGGATCGAGAGGGAAATTGATGCGCAAATGAGGATTTGGAAGAGCCAAAATGTGATTTGATTGTGGCTTAGGGGTGGCTGAAATTCGATGTTGCTTTATCGCAACAAACACTTCATTAACCCTAACCAAGCGTTAAATCATGAATACTTATTTTATCGAATTATATTCTTAAATAATACGTACAATATCCGAGTTCTGTGCGCAATCAAGACGCCTATTTATAAGATCTGATCGGCCGCCTATATAAGCACCGCAGAGATTTGCGGGATGAAGAGGCAGGATTTTGAGCGAGACAAGACTTCGAACAGCGTTGGTGACGGGCTCGGCCAAGAGAATAGGCCGTGCGATAGTCGAAGATCTTGCAGCGAGCGGCTTCTCGGTTGCGATCCACGCGAATGGTTCCATCGCCGAGGCGGAAAATTTTGCGGCAGAATTGCGGCAAGAGGGCAAAAACGCGATCGCGCTTCACGCCGATTTGAAGAATGCCGAAGCCACCAACGGACTGATAAAAAAGGCGTTTGAGGCGCTTGGACCGCTCGATTTGCTCGTCAACAACGCCTCGGCCTTCCATAATGATTCGGCACACCACTTTGACGCTGCAGCCTGGGACGATCATTTCGCGCTGCACGTGCGCGCGCCGTCCATATTGTCTTCCGCCTTTGCCGAGCAGCTCCCGAAGGGTGCCGCGGGGCTGATCGTCAACATCATCGACCAGCGGGTTTGGGCGCTCAATCCGGGCTTCTATTCCTATACATTGTCCAAGGCGGCGCTGTGGACTGCGACGCAGACGATGGCGCAGAGCTTCGCGCCACGTATTCGCGTCAACGCGCTCGGGCCGGGGCCGACGGTTCGAAGTGCTAGACAGAGCGAAGAGGACTTCCAGCAGCAGGTCGACGGCCTTATCATGAAGGCGGGGCCGGGATTCGGCGAATTCGGACGGACGATCCGCTTCCTCTATGATACGCCCTCCATCACCGGCCAAATGATTGCCCTCGACGGCGGCCAGCATCTTGCCTGGCAGACGCCCGATGTGGCGGAGATTACGGAATGAATTCAAGGAAGCTGCCGGATGGCGGCGTTCTTTACGACGAAAATGACGAGATCGACGACGATATCGAGGTGGAAAGCGAAAGCTCTGCCTCGCCCGTTGGCGCGCCGGTTGCTTCTGCCATCGACTGGAACGAAGGCGGCAGCAACGAGACCGGGCTTGTCGGCGCGGACCTGATCGCGGAATTCGTCAAGCGGCTGCCGAACAGCCCCGGCGTCTATCGCATGTTCAACGAGGCCGGCGACGTTCTCTATGTCGGCAAGGCACGCAGCCTGAAGAAGCGCGTGAGCAATTACGCCCTCGGCCGCGTGCACTCCAACCGCATCGCGCAGATGGTGCGGCAGACCGCGCATATGGAGTTCGTGACGACACGCACGGAGATCGAGGCGCTTCTGCTCGAAGCGAATCTGATCAAGCGGTTGCGGCCGCGCTTTAACGTGCTTTTGCGCGACGACAAGTCGTTTCCCTATATCCTGATATCGGGCGACCATCGTGCGCCTGCGATCCTGAAACATCGCGGCGCGCGCGCCCGCAAGGGCGATTATTTCGGCCCCTTCGCTTCGGCGGGCGCCGTCGGCCGCACGATCAACTCGCTGCAACGCGCATTCCTGATCCGCACCTGCACCGACAGCGTGTTCGAGACGCGCACGCGCCCTTGTCTACTCTACCAGATCAAGCGCTGTTCGGCGCCCTGCACGCATGAGATCAGCGATGCGGGGTATGGCGAACTGGTGCAGGAGGCGAAGGACTTCCTTTCCGGCAAGAGCCAGAAGGTGAAGGCGCATATGGCCGAGGCGATGAACCAGGCGGCCGAGGATCTCGATTTCGAACAAGCCGCCGTTTATCGCGACCGCCTCGCCTCGCTGTCGCATGTCTCCAGCCACCAGGGCATCAACCCTGCCGGTGTCGAGGAGGCCGATGTCTTCGCGATCTATCACGAGGGCGGGATTTCCTGCATCCAGGTGTTCTTCTTCCGCACCGGGCAGAACTGGGGCAACCGTGCCTATTTCCCGAAGGCCGATCCGCAGCTGACGGGCGCCGAAGTGCTGAGCGCCTTCCTGGCGCAGTTCTACGACGACAAGCCGGTGCCGAAGCAGATCCTGCTTTCGGAAACGGTGGACGAGATGGAACTGCTCGCCGCCGCCTTCGCCGAAAAGGCCGGGCACAAGATTTCGGTGCTGGTGCCGCAGCGCGGCGAAAAGCGCGATCTGGTCGACCATGTGATGGGCAATGCGCGCGAGGCGCATGGGCGCAAGCTCGCGGAAACCGCGTCGCAATCGCGGCTGCTCGAAGGCTTCAAAGATACGTTCAAGCTCTCCTACGTGCCGCAGCGCGTCGAGATCTACGACAACTCGCATATCATGGGTACGAATGCCGTCGGTGGCATGGTGGTCGCGGGGCCGGAGGGTTTTGTGAAGAACCAGTATCGCAAGTTCAACATCAAATCGACCGACATCACGCCCGGCGACGACTTCGGCATGATGCGCGAGGTGATGACGAGGCGCTTCACGCGCCTGCTCAAGGAAGAGGGCATTCCCGACAGAAGCCAGCCGGTCGCGGCCGCGGATGCCGCCGACATGCCCTTCCCGGCATGGCCCGACGTGATCCTGATCGACGGCGGTCAGGGGCAGATGACGGCGGTGCGGGCGATCCTGGAGGAACTCGGGATCACCGATAGTGTCACCGCCATCGGCGTCGCCAAGGGCGTCGACCGCGAGGCGGGACGCGAGCGCTTCTTCCTGCCCGGCGGCGAAAACTTCACGCTGCCGCCGCGCGATCCGGTGCTCTACTTCACCCAGCGCATGCGCGACGAGGCGCACCGCTTCGCCATCGGCTCGCACCGGGCGCGGCGCAAGAAGGAGATGGTCAAGAACCCACTCGACGAGATCGGCGGCATCGGCCCATCACGCAAACGTGCGCTGCTCCAGCATTTCGGAACGGCGAAGGCCGTTTCGCGGGCTGCTTTGTCGGATTTGATGGCCGTCGAAGGCATTTCGGAGACGGTCGCCAAGCAGGTTTACAATCATTTTCACGACGACGCCGCGAAATAGGTGGCGTCGGTCGCAAATTCCACGCAAAGGCAGCGAAAAAACAGAAAGAATGTTGACGCTTTGCAGTCAAAGCCGTCATCTACGGACGTATCAAACCAGAGACAGATTTCATGGCATCGCGCGCATACAATATCCCCAACCTGCTGACCTACGGCCGCATTCTCGCGGTTCCGCTCATCGTCCTGTGCTTCTTCGTCGAAGGAAAACTGTCGATCAGCAATACGGCCCGCTGGGTTGCGCTTTGGATCTTCGTCATCGCCTCGATCACCGACTTTCTTGACGGCTATCTCGCCCGTATCTGGAACCAGACGTCGAATATCGGCCGCATGCTCGACCCGATCGCAGACAAGCTGCTGGTCGCCTCGATCCTCCTGCTTGTGGCCGCGGACCAGACCATTGCCGGCTGGTCGATCTGGGCCGCCATCACCATCCTTTGCCGCGAGATCCTGGTTTCGGGCCTGCGCGAATATCTCGCGGCGCTGAAGGTCAGCGTTCCCGTGACACGCATCGCCAAGTGGAAGACCACGGTGCAGCTGGTGGCGATCGCCTTCCTGCTGGCAGGTCCGGCCGGCGACGAGATCTTCCCCTACACCACGATGACCGGCATCGGCCTTCTCTGGCTCGCCGCCATCCTGACGATCTATACCGGCTATGATTACTTCCGCGCCGGCATCAAGCACATCGTGGAAAACGACGAATGACCAAGCTCATCTATTTCGCCTGGGTGCGCGAGCGGATCGGCAAGGCCGAGGAAGACATCGCTCTGCCTGCTTACGTCGTCACCGTCACCGATCTTCTCGATCACCTGAAGACGCTCGGCGAGGAATACGAGACCGCCTTGCAGTTTCCCGACGTGATCCGCGTCGCGCTCGATCAGGAGCATGTCGAGCACGACGAGCCGATCGGCGATGCCCGGGAGATCGGCATTTTCCCGCCGATGACGGGCGGATGACGACCTCCCCCACCATCCGCGTCCAGCGCGAGGACTTCGACCTGCAGGCCGAAGCCGATCTGTTGAGCAAGGGCAAGCCGGGTATCGGCGCGGTCGTAACTTTCTCCGGCCTCTGCCGCGACGAAGGCGGAACGCTGGATGCGCTGGAGCTTGAGCACTATCCTGGCATGGCCGAGGCGGAGATGATGCGGATCGCCGAGATGGCGATCGAGCGCTTCAAGCTCAACGGCCTGACCGCCATTCACCGCTACGGAAAGATCGCGGCGGGCGAGAATATCGTGCTCGTGATCGCCGCCGCCCCGCATCGCCAAGCGGCTTTCGATGGCGCGAACTTCGTGATGGACTTCCTCAAGACTTCCGCGCCCTTCTGGAAGAAGGAGCACGGCAAGGACGGCGTCGAGCGGGAATGGGTCGAGGCCAAGGGCCACGACGATGCCGCGCGCGACAAATGGAATTGATCACGGGATTACCCGTTCACGCCGACTGAGCACCAGCAAAAGCACAAGCAGCGAAAAGACCACGAAGTCGCGCCAGAGGAACGGGCCGTAAGCGGTCCACAGCGTCTCGACCAGACCGAGGCCGGCAGCACCACCCGCCGATTTCAGCGGGTCCGAATAGCCGCCGACAGCAGCCACCATCAGGACCTTCAGCCCGAACATCAGCCCGGCGCCGAAATCCATCGTGCCGTAATAGGCTGTGGAGAGGATGCCGCACAGCGTCGCCATCAGGACGGCGGCGGCGTAGGCCGTGAGAAAGACGCTTGCGGCGCTGACACCGCAGAGTTCGGCGGCTTTCGGATCATCGGTGACGGCGCGCCAGGCGCGGCCCCAGGATGTTCGCTTCAGGATCACGGCGCCGATCGCCACGAAGCCGCACATCAGCGCCGTGTTGATCAGCTGCATCTCGGTCAACACCACCTCGAAGCCATCGCTCTGCCAGAAGACGACATGGCCATTCAGAAACGGCGATAGCCAGAGGCTGCGGGTGTCGGATGCCAGACGCGCCGTCTCCATCAGCACGATTGTGACGCCAAGTGCGGCGACGATGACCGTGTTCGAGGACTGACGCACCAGCGGCAGCATGACCGAGCGGCCGATCCACACCCCCGCCCCCATCGCATAAACCAACGAGGCCGCAGCACCGAGCGCGAGTGCCGCAGGCAGGACCAGCCAAAGCTTGTTGTAGCCGAAATCGGTGAAGAGCAGCAGGATCTGTCCGGAGAAGGCGAAGAGCGCGCCATAGGTGATGTCGGGGCGCTTGGTGACGCCGAAGGCGACCGCATAGCCGAAGGCCAGCGCGGCATAAAGGGCCGCCAGCGGCACCGCATTCGCCAGTTGCTGCAAGAGATAGGCCATCGACATATCCTATTTCGCCGAAATCATAACTGGCAAAATTGCTTTTACCAGTTATATTTTCCAGATGACATTCTCGTGGACCCCTCACCGTTTCTCCGGCGGCGCGCTCGCATTCGATGTCGCCAACAGCGTCGTGTTGCGGCACGACGAGGCACGCCGTATCGATCGCTTTGCCGTTGATGCGCAGCTGCATGCCTTTCCGCAGGCGGCGGCGAATTTCTGTGCCGAGCGGGCGATTTTCGGGGACGTCGCGCCGGCTTCGCCTGGTGACAGACCTGCGTTCATTGCGCTGCGCGAGGCGACCGATCGCTATTTTCGCGACCGCGTGCTGGCCGGTGGTAGTGACCAATTGTTGGCGGAGCTGCTGGAAGCGGCCGCCATCGTGCTGCGTGGCAAGTCGGATGCTGCTGGCATCGATCGGGCCACGGCGCATTCGGTGCTGAAGCTGATCGCCTCGCCCGAGCCGGAGCGGATGAAGATCTGCGGCAATTGCGGCTGGCTGTTTCTCGACCGCAGCAAGAACCGGAGCCGGACCTGGTGCGACATGGCCGTCTGCGGCAACCGCGCCAAGGCGATCAAGCACTATCGGCGCCGGAAAGAGGAGAACGGGTCATGAGAGCGTTCGGAACGATCCTCGTATCGGCCATGCTGGTGCTTAGCGGTTGCCAGCGCGAGAGCGACACGCTGGTGCAGGTCAGCGGCCATATCTTCGTATTCAACTACCGCGTCGCGATCGCGACCTATCTGGTGACGCTCAGCAAGAAGGCGCCGCTGCCTCAGGGCGCAGTGGCGATCGCCGAATTCGAGAACCCCGCCGGCGGAGCGCCGCTGGTGATCAACGAGAAGATCTTTCCGGCGTGGGAGAAGATCAGCCTGCAAAGCCCGCCTATCCATTGCGTGAAGAAGGACAGGCCCTACGCCGTCAGTATTCGATTGGTCGATGCCGCTGGAAAGGAGCTGCAGAGCATAAAGACGACCGTCACATCCGATGTCGATCAGTCGATCATGCCGGGCAAGCCGCTGGTGGTCGGGCCGCTCTACACCAAGAACCCTGAAGTCTTCAAAGCGGATGGGACCGTGGATTATGACAGCGCCGACACCTGCCCCAAGACATGAAAAAGCCCGGCGCGGTGGCCGGGCTTTCGGAGTCATTTCAAAAGGTTCAGCTGTTGGGCTGAGCTTTTGAATCAGCCGACGATTTCGGTTTCTGCGAACCAGTAGGCGATTTCCTGGACAGCGGTCTCAGGAGCGTCCGAGCCGTGAACCGAGTTCTCGCCGATCGACAGAGCGAACTGCTTGCGGATCGTGCCTTCGTCAGCGTTGGCAGGGTTGGTGGCGCCCATGATTTCGCGGTTCTTCAGGATGGCGTTCTCGCCTTCCAGGACCTGAACGATGGTCGGGCCGGAGGTCATGCCTTCAACCAGTTCGCCGAAGAAGGGGCGTTCCTTGTGAACGGCGTAGAAGCCTTCAGCTTCGCGCTTGGACATCCATACGCGCTTGGAGGCGATGATGCGCAGGCCGTTATCTTCGAATACCTTGGTGATGGCGCCGGTCAGGTTGCGCTTCGTTGCGTCCGGCTTGATCATCGAGAAGGTGCGTTCAATCGCCATTGTAATAATCCTCATTCATCGGGGAAAAGTGGGCGGTGTTTACCCGTCCGATAGGCTGAAAACAAGGGGGCTGCGCGAATTTCACGCGTCCGTCACAGAGCGGGACAGTTTGGTGCGAGGCGATGACGGAATTTCATGAAGCCATCAGCACCATTGCTGGCGAAGCTCCATAAGATAGAACGGATCACGAGATGGAGGGCAAAATGCAGAAACAATATGCGATGTTTGCAGATTACAACCGCTGGGCCAACGAACTGGTCTATGCTGCGGCCTCGGAGTTGACGGATGCCGAATACCGGGAAAACCGCGGCGCCTTCTTCGGCTCGCTCAACGCAACGCTCAACCACATCCTGTCGGCCGACCGGATCTGGATGAAGCGCTTCACAGGGTCGGGCGACGCGCCTACGACGCTCGACAGTATCCTCCATGACGACCTCACTGCCCTGCGCGCAGCGCGCGAGCGGGAGGACAGCAGGATCGCCGAATGGGTCGATACGCTTGATGCCGAGGCGCTCGCGGGTACGTTCAGCTATACCCCAGTCACCCGCCCCGGCGCGATCACGCAGCCGCTGTGGCCGGCGCTGTCGCATCTGTTCAACCACCAGACGCATCATCGCGGCCAGTGCCACATGACGCTGACCTCGCTCGGCAAGCCAAGCCTGTCGCTCGATCTCAGCTACTTCCTGCACAGCGACGGCAAGCGCTGGCTGAGCGCATGACGGAAACGCGGCATTAACCGCGTTGGCGAAATCCCGGAAACGGATTTACTCGGCAAAGGTGCAAATTCAGCCCATCTTAAATAGTCCGGTGCATAGGGGAGAGAACGAGGCCGGACAGGGCCGACGAGCGAGGAGTGCAACATGGCAAGTGCAGCATCGAGCCCGCAGGCGCAACGCGAGACATCCCGTCCGGCACCGGTCACGGATATTCAACGCATCAGCCAGCACATGACGCGCCTTGGCGTTTCCGGCCTGCCGCGCAATTACGAGCTGTTTCATGAGGCGATCGTCGGCCAGAACGCCGCGCTTGCGCAGGATATCGCCTCGCTTGGCGCAGCACCCCGGCAGCCATCGCTCGACGAACTCGGCCTCAAGTATCGCCTCGTCAGCCATTGCGGACTGGTCGGAGAGACCTCGCAGGCCGAGATGAGCAAGATGCTGCGCGATGCCGTCGAGCGCCTGACATCAGGCGTAAAGCAGAAGCAGAGTTTCATGCGCGCGGCGGAAACCGCGCTGAAATCGATCACCGGCAGCCCGGACCAGAGCCTCTCCTCCTTCATGAGCGAGATGGAGTTCCTGTCGACCTCGCTCGCCGGCCTCCTGACCGCCGAGACCGATCTTGAGACCAAGTTGCGCCACGACGTCGATCGGATGGAAGCGCTGGAGCGCGGCGTTGCGGCTGCTCAAACGGCGTCGTCGACCGATCGACTCACCGGCCTTCCCAACCGCACCGCGCTCAACAAGACCGTGCTCGATCTCTATGAGCGCGAGGAAGGCTCGGCCGGAAGCGCGCTGATCATGATGGATATCGACGACTTCAAGGCGCTGAACAGCCGCTACGGCACGCAGACCGGCAGCCGTCTTCTGAAGAAGCTCGCCGACCTTTTCCGAAAGTCGATCAAGAAGCACGACTTCGTGGCCCGCACCGATGGCGACGAGTTCACCTTCCTGTTCGCCAATGTCGGCATGCAGGAGGCGATGGCGATCGCCGAACGCCTGCGCAACTCCGTGGAAGAAAACGTGGTCTTCGCGACCTCGGACGCCGGACAGAACGCCAAGTTGACGGTATCGCTCGGCGTTGCCCTGAGCGCCGACGCGGCGACGGCCTCGCAGCTGCAGGCCAATGCCCGTATCGCGCTGCATGCCGCGCAATCGAACCGGCGCCTCCCGGTGCAGGCCTTCGGGCGCTGAGAGGCCTCTTCAAGCTCTTGCGCTGATCGCGGCTTTCGGCCAAAACGCCGGGCATGATCACGATTAGCGATATCTCCGCCCGCATTGCCGGCCGCCTGCTCCTCGACCATGCCAGCGTCTCGCTGCCCGCGGGCACGAAGGCTGGTCTCGTTGGCCGCAACGGCGCCGGCAAGTCCACCCTCTTTCGCATCATCACCGGCGATCTCGGGGCTGAGACCGGCTCGATCACGATCCCGAAGAATGCGCGCATCGGTCAGGTCGCCCAGGAGGCGCCGGGTACGGAAGATTCGCTGATCGAAATCGTGCTCTCCGCCGACAAGGAGCGCAGCGCGCTGATGGCGGAGGCGGAGACGGCCAGCGATCCGCACCGCATCGCCGAGATCCAGATGCGCCTGGTCGACATCGACGCGCATTCGGCCGAAGCGCGCGCCGCCAGCATCCTGTCCGGCCTCGGCTTCAGCCAGGAAGCGCAGGCGCGGCCGGCATCGTCATTCTCAGGCGGATGGCGCATGCGCGTGGCGCTGGCGTCGGTACTCTTTACCGAGCCCGACCTGCTTCTGCTCGACGAGCCGACCAACTATCTCGATCTCGAAGGCACGCTCTGGCTTGAGGATTACGTTCGCCGCTATCCGCACACGGTGCTGATCATCAGCCACGATCGCGACCTCCTGAACAATGCCGTCAACTCGATCGTGCATCTCGATCAGAAGAAGCTCACCTTCTATCGCGGCGGCTACGACCAATTCGAGCGGCAGAAGGCGGAAGCCGACGAGTTGCAGACCAAGGCGAAGGCGAAGAACGACGCGGCGCGCAAGCATCTGCAGAGCTTCATCGATCGCTTCAAGGCGAAGGCCTCCAAGGCCCGGCAGGCGCAGAGCCGCGTCAAGGCGCTGGAGCGCATGGGCACGGTGGCCTCGGTCATCGAGGATCACGTGCAGCCGATCACCTTCCCCGAACCGGAGAAGCAGCCCGCCTCCCCGATCGTCGCCATATCGGGCGGCGCTGTCGGCTACGAGCCGGGCAAGCCGATCCTCAAGGGGCTCAACCTTCGCATCGACAATGACGACCGCATCGCGCTTCTCGGCTCGAACGGCAACGGCAAGTCAACCTTCGCGAAGTTCATCTCCGGCAGACTTGCGGCCGAAAGCGGCGAAGTGAAGCTGGCTCCCAGCCTGAAGATCGGCTTCTTCGCCCAGCACCAGCTTGACGACCTCATCCCTGACCAGTCACCGGTCGAACATGTGCGCCGGCTGATGCCGGAAGCGCCGGAGGCCAAGGTTCGCGCCCGCGTCGCGCAGATGGGTCTTGCGACGGAAAAGATGTCGACGGCCGCCAAGGATCTGTCCGGTGGCGAAAAGGCACGCCTGCTGATGGGGCTTGCCGCCTTCCATGCGCCGAACCTGCTCATTCTCGACGAACCGACCAACCACCTCGACATCGACAGCCGCCGGGCGCTGATCGAGGCGCTGAACGACTATGACGGCGCCGTCATCCTGATCTCACACGATCGCTACCTGATCGAGGCGACCGTCGACCGGCTGTGGCTGGTCAACAATGGCACGGTCACCACCTTCGAAGGCGACATGGACGAGTATCGCGACCTCATCGTCGCCTCCGGCAAAAAAAAAGACGAAAAGCCGCAAGTGACTGAGGAGACAGCGACCAAGGCGGACCAGCGCAAGCTCAATGCTGACCGGCGCGCCTCGCTCGCCCCTCTCAAGAAAAAGATCAACGAAATCGAATCGTTGACGGGGAAGCTGGAGAAACTGATTCAGGGCCTGGATGCGGAACTTGCGGATCCGGTGCTTTACGAGAAGGCGCCGGCGAAGGCCGCCGAGAAGGCAAAGCAGCGCGGCGAAGCGGCCGCCAAGCTGGCGGCAGCCGAAGAACAGTGGCTGGAGCTTTCGTCCGAATACGAAGAGGCTATGGCGGGATAGCCACAGTCGTTACTCGAGCGCTTCGAAGCTAACATTTGTTAGCGCGCGAACGGTCGAAAGAAACCGATCGTTAACCATAATCATCAAGGTTGTCTCAACATTCATTACTGATTTGTTGAGACACTCTTCATGCATCGCTTCGCTTTTTACTCCGGCCTTCTTCTGTGCGCCGCCACCCTCGCCGGCTGCCAGACTACAAAGCAGCCCGCGCCCGACAAGACGATCAAGACCTCGTCGATCGTGGCGCCTGAAGGCAAGCAGGACACGATCGGCGGCGATGCGGCCGGGCAGCCCCGCGCACGTGGCTTCGGCAGGCAGCATCACCTCGCCGGCCGCACCATGACCGTTTCGTCGATCCACGATATCCGTCTGCAGGACAAGGAAGTCATTCTCAGCTTCGACGACGGCCCGATCCCCGGCCGCACCGACCGCGTGCTGGCGACGCTGGACGAGTTCGGCGTCAAGGGCGCCTTCATGATGGTCGGTGAAATGGCGGCGCTGCATCCCGAACTCGCCCGCAAGGTCGCGATGGACGGAAATGCGATCGGCAGCCACACCTACAAGCACGACAACTTGGCCTCGCTGACCTTCGACATGGCGATGGCGGAAGTGATGCGCGGCGAAGCGGCGGTGACGAAGGCCACGGGTGTCGAGGTCAACTTCTTCCGCTTCCCCTACCTCGCCGACAGCCACAAACTGCGCGCCGCGATCGCCATGCGGGATATGGTCGTGATGGACGTCGATGTCGACAGCAAGGACTATTTCAACACGACGCCCGTCGCCGTGACCAAACGCACGCTCGACCTTCTCCACAAGCGCGGACGCGGCATCATCCTGATGCACGACATCCACAATCGCACCGCAACCATGCTCCCCACCCTGCTCACCAAGCTGGAAGCCGAGGGCTACAAGGTAGTGACCCTGAAGTTCAAGAAGCCGGTTGCGCCGACCGTTATGGCATCGCTGTAATTCGACTGCGGAATTCGAGGTTCACAGCAGAGGCCGGCGCTTGCCCGCCGGCGTCTTTCTGTTAAAACAGGCGCCCAATAATCATACTTTTGAGCGAAACACCGAAGCGAGCCAACAGCATGTCACCCATCAACCTCGCCATCGTCGGCGTCGGCAAGATCGTCCGCGACCAGCACCTTCCCTCCATCGCCAAGAACCCGGATTTCAACCTGATCGCCACGGCGAGCCGTCACGGCACGGTCGATGGCGTCCAGAGCTTTACGACGATCGACGCGATGCTCGACGCCGTGCCCGAGATCGACGCGGTGTCGCTGTGCATGCCGCCGCAGTACCGCTACGAGGCCGCACACAAGGCGCTTTCTGCTGGCAAGCACGTGTTCCTCGAAAAGCCCCCGGGCGCGACACTAAGCGAAGTTGCCGATCTCGAGGCGCTGGCAGCCTCCAAGGGTGTCTCGCTGTTTGCCAGCTGGCATTCGCGCTATGCGGCGGCCGTCGAGGCAGCGAAGTCCTTCCTCGCATCCACGACCATCGAAAGCGTTCACGTGGTCTGGAAGGAAGACGTGCGCCAGTGGCATCCGAATCAGGATTGGATCTGGCAGGCTGGCGGTCTTGGCGTGTTCGATCCCGGCATTAACGCGCTGTCGATCGTCACGCACATCCTGCCGAAGGCGATCTTCCTGACCAGCGCGACGCTGGAGTTCCCGGAAAACCGCGACGCGCCGATCGCGGCCGATCTGCACTTCAAGAACGCCGACAACGTCCCCGCGCATGTCGAATTCGACTGGCGCCAGACGGGCAAGCAGAGCTGGGATATCTTTGCCGAGACGACAGCCGGCAAGATGGTTCTGGCCGAAGGCGGTTCGAAGCTTTCCATCAACGGCGAGCTGAAATTCGAGGCGCCAGAAGAGGAATATCCTTCGCTCTATCGTCGCTTCGCGGAGATCGTCAAGGCCGGCAAGTCCGACGTCGACCTCGCGCCGCTCCGCCACGTCGCCGACGCCTTCATGCTCGGCCGGCGCAAGTTCGTAGAAGCGTTCCACGATTGATTCGAAATTGCCGAACCTCGTGATACTGTGACCCGGTCATCAGTATCGTGGAGGTTCGGCATGCGCGATGATGAAGCGTTCGGTCTCGGGCTGAAGAACCTGACGGTCTCGCTCTCCGACGTCAATACCTTGTGGCACGATGCTTACGAGGAAGAAGCCGAGGCGATCCGCCAGGCGCTCGGCGACACCGTTATCGACATCCAGCATGTCGGCAGCACATCGATTCCCGCTATCAAGGCCAAGCCGATCATCGACATCATGGTCGGCATTCGCTACTTCGCCGATGGCCCCGCCTGCGTCGGCGCGATGGAGAGCATCGGCTACGATTATGCCGGCACCGATCTCGTTCCTGACGACCACATCTTCGGGCGTGGCATCAAGGGCGAGACAAGGACGCATCTGGTGCATGTCGTGGAGTATCGCGGCGAGAACTGGAACCGCATGCTGGCGTTTCGCGATGCGCTGCGCGCCGATCCCGATATCGCCCGCGCCTATGAACAGCTGAAAGTCGACCTCGCCGGCACGCATGCGGCAAGCCGGGCGGAGTATACCCGAGCCAAGCACGATTTCATCGAGAAGGTGGTCAAGGATGCCGGGATCGTCTGATCCCGCCAGCGTTTGCCCCGGCTAGGCCTTCTTTTCCCAGCGCCCCTCGGGCGTCTGCTGCCAATATGTGAGGCTATGCCCCTCACCTTTCAGCTTCTTCCACTGCGCGCGTGCGCCTTCGAGCTGTTCCTGGTCATAGCCATCGAACATGAAGACGATCCGCTCGTAGGGATCGAGCGGCGGCGGCTCGGCGCCGGCGACGATGAAGCGGACGGTGGCGCCGTTGATGTTATCGTCGGCAACGGTCAGGAGAACCGGCTGATTGCCGGCGAGTTCCCCTTCATCCGTGCCATGCGGCAGGAAGCTGTCTTCGCGGAAGGTCCAGAGATGCGCATCGAGCGCATCTCTGTGAGTCGCTTCCTTCATCTGAACCGCAACGCGCCAGCCGCGCTCGACGCTTTTGTCGAGCAACGGCGGAAGCGCGTCTTCCAGCTTGGATTCGGTCAGATGGTAGAACAGGACCTCGGTCATGATTCGTAGTTGGCGCGCACCAGCTGATCGAGCAGCCGGACGCCATAGCCCGAACCCCAGGACTGGTTGATCTCGTCCAACGGCGAGCCCATGGCGGTGCCGGCGATATCGAGATGCGCCCAGGGCGTGTCGCCGACGAAGCGGCCGATGAAATGCGCCGCCGTGATCGAGCCGGCATGGCGACCGCCGGTGTTCTTCATGTCAGCGAACTTGCTGTCGATCATCTTGTCGTATTCCTTGCCCAGCGGCATGCGCCAGAGGCGCTCGTGGGTCTCGGTTCCAGCCGCGATCAACTGCTCCGACAGCTTGTCGTCGTTGGAAAACAGGCCGGCTTGGATATTGCCCAGCGCCACGAGAATCGCACCCGTGAGCGTCGCGAGATCGATCATGAACTTGGGCTTGAAGCGATCGTTGCAATACCAGACGGCGTCGCAGAGCACGAGACGACCTTCGGCATCGGTGTTGATGACCTCGATGGTCTGGCCGGACATGGAGGTGACGATATCGCCGGGCCGCTGTGCGTTGCCATCAGGCATATTCTCGACCAGGCCGATGATGCCGACGACGTTCGCCTTTGCCTTGCGGGCGGCCAGCACATGCATGAGGCCGGTGACGGCGGCAGCACCGCCCATGTCACCCTTCATGTCTTCCATGCCGCCGGCCGGCTTGATGGAGATGCCGCCGGTATCGAAGACGACGCCCTTGCCGATGAAGGCGAGTGGCGCATCGCCGCTCTTGCCGCCCTTCCACTGCATGACAGCCAGGCGTGGCGGGCGCACGGAACCCTGAGCGACGCCCAGAAGCGCGCCCATGCCGAGCTTGCCCATTTCCTTTTCCGTCAGGATCTCGACCTCGACGCCAAGCTTTTCAAGCTCCTTGGCCTTGGCGGCGAATTCGACCGGGCCGAGCACGTTGGCCGGCTCGTTGACGAGGTCGCGCGCCAGATTGACGCCACTAGCGACCGCCTGCGAGACCTCGAAGGCCTTGGCGGCCTCAGATGCCTTTGCGGTTACGATGCGGACCTTGATCGGCGCGCTGCCGTCCTTGCTGTTGCTGTCGTCTTCCGACTTCTTCGTCTTGTAGGTATCGAAGCCATAGGCACGCAGCATCATGCCGAGCGCGAAATCGGCGGCCTGCGTGGCGGTGACATCCACGCCGGGCGCATCCACGAAGATTGTCACATCCGTCGTGTTCTTGATCTTCGAAGCGGCAGCACCACCCGCCTTCAGCCAATCGAACGAAACCAGAGCGTCCGCCTTGCCGAGACCAATCACGAAAATACGCTCGGCCTTCGATCCCTCGGGCGCCACGATATCGAGTGCGCCGGCGAGCTTGGCCGAGAAGCCGGCGATCTTGGCGGCCTTGGCCACCACGCCCGATGGGTCGGCGACACTTGCGCCGGCGGCGAAATCCTGCCCCTTGGCCTGCAACAGAATGGCGTATCCACCGGCAATTTCGGCAGATTTTTCAAACGAAATATCGAATTTGGCTGACATGTCTTCTCCAGTGGGATCGTTTCAAATCCTCTTGCCCGATCATTCAGGTTTTCACCACTGAAGACAAGTCTTTGTCGCGGCCATCACGTTCAGGATCGCGGGAGTTGCGTCAACAAAGCGTCATGGATGACGACTATTCATCCGAACAAGTTGATGCGGCGAGGACCGGTCTTGAACTCCATATTGAAGGCTTTCAGTCCGGCTGCCATACGCGACGCGGATTACAGCGCCCCCGACATCTTCAAAATCCTTCTCATCACCTGGTTTGCGCTGCTCGTCATTTTCAATCTGTTTCCGCAGATCGACCAAGAGGTCTCCTCGCATTTTTTCACCGCCGAGACCTGTCCGGCCTGCACGTCGCTTCGCGAGGTCTGCGGGCACTTTCCCTACCGCCAGGAATTCACGCTGCAGGTCCTGCGTACGCTTTTCCTGCGTCTTCCCTACATCGCCGCGTTTGTGCTGCTGTGGAAGCTCACCGATTGCTATGGTCATTTCGGCGCCACCTTCGACGCCGAGCGTGCGCGCAGGCTGAAGATCGCCCTCGGTTCGCTGATCGCCGGCCCGATCGTTCTCGTCAACTTCATCCTGAAGGACCATTGGGGGCGCCCTCGTCCATTTTCCACAGTCGATTTCGGCGGCGCGCTCGACTTCGTTCCGGCGGGGTCGACAGCGGGCAAATGCCTGTCCAACTGTTCTTTCGTTTCAGGCGAAGCGGCCGGAGCCGGCTGGCTGCTCTGTCTTCTCTTCATCATGCCGCGCGCATCGCGACGCGCGCTGTTTTTGCCGCTGGCCACGATTTCGTTACTGGCGCCGGCATTGCGTCTGGCCTTCGGCGCGCACTATCTGTCCGACGTCATTCTTGGATGGTTGTCATCCTTCGTTGTTTTTGCCGGCATCCTGGCGCTGACCGATTCGCCACAGCGGGAAAAAAAACTGAAAATTGAATGAATTTTCGACGGTAGCTTGTCGCAAAAGCAAACCAAAAAGCGTAGATGGTTTTCGCTGCGTGGCGGCAAGAATTCGCGAAGAGCGTTCAAGGGCATGCATGAAACTGCTTGAAACATACATATTGCGGCGCGTCGGCCAGATGTTTCTCGTCGCCCTATTGCCCGTGCTCGCGATCATCTGGACGACACAGGTGCTGCAGCGCATCAATCTGGTGACGGATAGCGGCCAGTCGGTCGGTTCGTTCGCCAAACTCGCCACGCTCATACTGCCATCGATCATCCCCGTCGTACTGCCCTTCGCGCTGGTTATCGGCGTCACACAGACGCTGACGACGATGAACAACGATTCGGAGCTTGCCGTCATCGATGCCGCCGGCGCGCGCCGCAGCATCATCTGGCGGCCGATCATCATTCTCGCCGCAGTCATCAGCGCCTTCTCGTTCCTGGTAGATAACGTCGTCGAGCCGAAGGCGAAGACGGGCGCGAGGCAAATGATTGCAGCGGCTTACGCCGATCTCTTATCAACCGTGATTGAAGAGAAAAACTTCCGCCAGATCGATACCGGCCTCTATGTGCAGATCTCCGAACGCCTGGCCGGACGCGTGCTCAAGGGCCTGTTCGTGGTGGACGAGCGCGACCCAGCCTTCCAGCTGATCTATTATGCCCGCGAAGGTGCTGTCGATGAGAAGGGCACGTCGCTGATCATGCATGATGGTGAGGTGCACCGGAAAACCACGACCGGCGACGTCTCCATCATCCGGTTCGATTCCTATTCGTTCGACCTGTCCGACCTCACGCAGAATCGCGGCCAGTCCACGCTGCGCGCCTCGGACCGTGAGCTGCCGTTCCTGCTTAGTCCGGATCCCGAGGACAAGGACTACATCGCCAAGCCCGGAAGCTACCGCGCGGAGCTTCACAGACGCTTGACCGACTGGATGTTGCCACTTGTCTTTTCATTGATTTCGCTAGCGATTGCCGGTGATGCGCGTTCGCATCGCGAGGCACGCTTACATCCGATGGTGTCGGCGCTGGTGGTCGCATTCGCGGTTCGATGGGCAACATTCTACGCCGCCAACCAGGTCGAGTCGAAGCCGATATTCATCGGCATACTGTACGCCCTGCCGCTTGGAATCAGCGCGATGGCGATTGCCTCGCTGATCTTGCACAAAAGGATTTCGCTGCTGGGCGTCATCGGCAATTGGATCGCCATTGCCTGGCGCAAGCTGCAACAGCGGCTCCCCCGCTCGGCCGGAGGTGATGCATGATTTTCGGTACTCTTGGCCGCTACTTCTTCCGCCGCTATGCAACGACGGCAATGTGGTTCTTCCTCGGCGTCATCGGCATCGTCTATCTCGTCGACTTCAGCGAGACTGCTAGCCGCATGTCGGGTCTGCCGGGCTATACAGTTACCGGCGGCTTGCTGATGACGGCCGTTCGTCTGCCGCTCATCCTGCAGCAGACGGTGCCGTTCATCGCGCTTTTCGTCGGCATGACCGTGCTGATCGGCCTCAATCGCAAATACGAACTGGTGGTGACACGCGCGGCCGGCATTTCCGCTTGGCAGTTCATGTCGCCGTTCATTTTTGGCGCATTTTTGCTCGGCATCGGCGTCATGACGATCCTCAATCCGCTGGCGGCATGGGGCCAGCGGCAGGCAGCGAATGTCGAGAGCAACTGGCGCGGTGACGCCGGAGCCTCGAAGGGCGGTCCACAGGTGCCGTGGATCCGCCAGATTAGCGGTCAGGACGACGTTATCATCGGGGCACGAAGTGTTCTCGAGGACGGAACGATGCTCGTCGATGCGGTGCTCGTGCACTTCGATTCGAGCAATCACATCATGCTCAGACAGGACGCAGCGTCCGCAAAATTGGAAGATGGTTACTGGCTTCTTAAGAACGTTATAGAGCGTCGCCCCGGCGAAATCGCTCAGCGTAAGGATGAGGTACAGGTTCGTACCAATTTGAAACGAGACTTCGTCGAACAGAGGCTTACCGCCCCTGAAAGCATTGCATTTTTTGATCTCTCGAACCGAATCAGTATCGCCAAATCCTTCGGGATTCCGACCAAGGCTCTAGAGACGCAATTCCACTTCTTGTTGTCCCAACCACTGTTGCTCGTGGCGATGACTCTCATTGCTGCAACAGTGTCCCTAAAATTTAGCCGGTTCAACCAATCGAGGTCCGTGATTCTGGGTGGCATCCTGGCAGGCTTCGTGCTTTATGTGGTCACCGTGCTTGTGAAAGCATTCGGAAGCAGTGGGGTTGTCCCGCCTTTCGTGGCGACGTGGATTCCGGTCATCGTCGCCTTGGCTTTGGGTGCAACAATTCTGCTTCATCAGGAGGATGGCTAGTGGCGGCAGGCAACCGCAAAAGTGTTCGTAAGCAGTTGGTTGCCCTGTTCGCAGGCGTAGCCCTGTGCAGCTATACCGGCAACGTCCCCGTTGCTATCGCTCAAGACGCTTTGCAAAACATGAAGCCCAATGTTTCGAAGGAAGCCAAGATGCTTCTTTCGGCCAATGAGCTCGTCTACAACAAAGACGCTGAAGTCGTTTCGGCCGTAGGTGGCGTGCAGATCAATTACGCCGGCTACAAGATGGTCTCGCAGCGAGTCGAGTACAATCAGAAGACCGGCCGGATGATGGCGCTCGGCAATGTCGAGCTTGTCAGCCCCGACGGCACGCGCATGTACTCCGACAAGCTCGACGTCACCGATGACTTCGCGAACGGTTTCATCAATTCGCTTCGAATCGAGACACCCGACAATACGCGCATCGTCGCTGAAACCGGCGAGCGGGTCGGCGGCACCGAGATGATTCTCAACAAGGGCGTCTACACGGCCTGTCTGCCCTGCGCGGAGAAGCCCGAGAAGCCACCTTTCTGGCAGGTAAAGGCTGAACGCGTCATTCAGAATGGCGAGAAGCACACGATCCGTCTCGAGCATGCGCGCATGGAACTTTTGGGCCATCCGATCGCCTATGTTCCGTGGCTCGTCGTTCCCGACAACACGGTCAAGCGCAAATCCGGCTTCCTGTTCCCGAGCTTCGTCAGCGCACAGAATCTCGGCTTCGGCCTGTCTGTCCCCTACTACTACGTGATCTCGCCCAGCATGGACGCGACGGTGACGGGGACCGGCTATACAACGCAGGGTTTCCTGGCCGACGCCGAATTCCGTCAGCGCTTCGAGAACGGCACGCACACTCTGCGCGTGGCCGGTATCAGCCAGATGAATTCCAGCACGTTCACTGAAGGGACCAGTGACGCGCAGAACGATGCTCGCGGCATGATCGCCTCGACCGGTTCCTTCAAAATCAATCCGCGCTGGTCATTCGGCTGGGATGTAATGGTGCAGAGCGACAACAACTTCTCGCGCACCTACAAACTCAAGGGCTACGACAACTCGACGCAGACCAACCAGATTTATCTGACCGGGCTCGGCAAGCGGAACTACTTCGACCTGCGCTCCTTCTATTTCGATGTGCAGGACGCCGATCCGTCGAACACGGCCGAGAAGAAGCAGGCCATCGTCTATCCGGTGATGGACTATCACTATGTTGCTCCGCAGCCGCTTGCCGGCGGCGAAGTCTCGGCTGACGTGAACTTCACCAACCTTTCGCGCGGCCATGACGACTTCTACGACGTCGCCGGATTCGACCGCTATCGTGGCCTCGAAGGCCAGACGTCGCGTCTGACGGGCGAACTGACCTGGAAGCGTACGTTCGTAACGCCCGCCGGCGTCCTGATCACGCCGCTGCTGTCAGCCCGCGGCGATGCGCTCTCGCTCAACATGGACGACCCGGTCGGCTATGGCGGCAACTACGATACGAGCGATGCCGCGACACGCGGCATGGTGACGGCTGGCCTCGAAATGCGTTATCCGATCCTCGCCACGACCGACAACAGCACCCACGTGTTCGAGCCGATCATGCAGATCTATGCCCGCCCGAACGAATCGCTGGCCGGCAGGCTTCCGAACGAAGACGCGCAAAGCATGGTCTTCGACGCGACCAACCTGTTCGAACGCGACAAATTTTCCGGTTACGACCGCATCGAAGGCGGCACGCGCGCCAACGTCGGCTTCCAGTACACCGGTACGTTCGACAACGGCTACAAGCTGCACGGCATCTTCGGACAGTCCTTCCAGCTGGCAGGCCAGAACTCGTTCGCCACGGATGATCTCGTGAACGTCGGCGCCGATTCAGGTCTTGAGACCACTCGATCCGACTATGTCGGTCTCGGCGGCATCGAAACGCCACAGGGCTTTGCCTTCGCCGCTTCGTACCGCCTCGACGAGAAGAGCTTCGAGCTTCGCCGCGGTGATCTGACCGCCGGCTTCGAGACGGACGCGTTCCAGAGCCAGCTCCTCTACACCCACGTCTCCGCGCAGCCGGAATATGGCTACGACACGGATAACGACGAGCTGCAGACGCGCGCTCGGGTCAAGTTCAAGGACTACTGGTCGATCTTCGGCGGTATCGCCTACGATCTGAACAACAACACGTTCACGCGCCAGACCATCGGCCTCACCTACGAGGACGAATGCACGATCTTTACGATCGCCTACTCCGACAAGCGCGATACCAGCGACCAGTCGGCGAGCGACTGGACGATCGGCGCGAGGCTGACATTCCGTACTCTCGGCGACATCAATGTCGGTGACGCCAGCGAGCTCGGATACGGTAACATCTACAACAACTGATCGATTTTGCAGCACGGCGAAAGAAAGGGGCCTTTCTTTCGCCGTAACGCTATGCAGGACATTGTGGCCATTGGATATATGCGGCATATGCTGCTGCGTCTCGAAGGCAGCAACGCTGACGTTATCTCGGTAAGATAGGCGCGCCGCGACGCGAAAGCGCGGCGTCAATGGGAAGGGTCGACAGATGATTGGCGCGAAGAACACCGTAAGAACGATGATCGCAGGCTTGGCATTCGCCACTGTCGCGGGCTTGGCGCTGCCAAAGGCCAACGTGGCCTATGCGGCAAGCGAAGTCCGGGTGGTCGTCAACGGGACTGCCCTCACCAGCGGTGACGTGGCCAAGCGCCAGGCTTTCCTGCGCCTGCAGCACCAGAAGGCCGACGCCAAATCCGCTGAAGACCAGCTTATCGAGCAGACGCTGAAGCAGCAGGAAATCGCGCGCGTTCGAATGTCGGTGTCAAAGGACGACGTTGATGCATCCTTCGCGCGCTTTGCCACCGGCAACAAGCTGACGACCGCGCAGATGACGCAGATCCTCAGCCAGGCCGGCGTCGGCGTTGATCACTTCAAGGCATTTATCGCCGTGCAGATGAGCTGGCCACGCCTGGTGAACGCTCGCTATGGCAACAGCAACAAGATGTCGAATGCCGACCTCGTTGCCCGCATGATGGAAAACAACAAGCAGAAGCCAGAGACCACCGAATACATTCTGCAGCAAATGATCTTCGTCGTCCCCGCCAGCAAGAAGGGCATCGTCGGCAAGCGCAAGAGTGAAGCGGAAGCCTCGCGCTCGAAGTATCCGGGCTGCGAACAGGCCAAGGTTTTCGCCGCCACGATGCGTGATGTCTCCGTTCGTGATCTCGGTCGCATGCTGGCACCGGAACTGCCGCCGGAGTGGAAGCCTCTTGTCGAACAGGCCAAGGGCAACACCACCGCAACGCGCGTGACCGAAAAGGGCGTCGAGTATCTGGCGATCTGCAGCCAGCGTCAGGTTTCCGACGACCAGGCAGCCGAGATGGTCTTCCGTGAAGAAGATCTCAACAAGGCCAAGGACAAGAACGCGCCGCCGGAAAACACCAATTCCACAAAGTATCTCGAAGAGCTGCGCAAGAAAGCGCAGATCGTTCGCCGCTGATGCCAATGACGCTCGCCTTTTCGCGCCCGCTTGCTCTCAGCCAGGGCGATCCCGCTGGGATCGGCCCTGACATTACATTGATGGCCTGGCTGCGCCGCCGCGAGCTTGGCCTGCCGCCTTTTGTTTTCATCGGTGATCCTGACGTCCTTGCCACCCGCGCGCGGATGCTGGACCTGACCGTCGCGATCCGCGAGACCGATTGCGCCGGCGCGATCGACGTCTTTGCCGACGCAATCCCCGTCCTGCCGATCCCAGCGGGGATCGAAGTCATCGCTGGCGAAGCGCATGTCGCGACGGCCCGTGGGACAATTGCCGCAATCGAGGAGGCTGTGTCGCTGACGATCGGCGGCGAAGCACTCGGCGTCGTCACAAACCCGATCGCCAAGTCCGTTCTCTACGAGAGCGGTTTCCGTTTTCCGGGGCATACCGAGTTTCTGGCCGAGCTTGCGAAACGCGTGACCGGTACGCCCGTGACACCCGTCATGATGCTCGCCGGACCGAAGCTTCGCGCGATCCCCGTCACGATCCACATCCCGATCAAGGATGTGCCTCAGGCGCTGACGGCGGAGCTGATCGTGGAGACATGCCGGATCGCACACGCCGATCTCGTCCAGCGCTTTGGCATCGTCAATCCGCGCCTTGCCGTCGCGGGCCTCAATCCGCATGCCGGCGAAGATGGCGCCATCGGCAAGGAAGACGCGAACGTCATTCATCCGGCGATCCAGTTCCTTCGCGCCGAGGGTATCGATGCGATCGGCCCCCTGCCCGCCGACACCATGTTCCACGACGAAGCGCGGTCGCGCTACGACGTCGCGGTGTGCATGTATCACGACCAGGCCCTGATCCCGGCAAAGGCGCTCGGCTTCGATGACGCCGTCAACGTGACGCTTGGCCTGCCCTTCATCCGCACCTCCCCCGATCACGGCACCGCCTTCGGCATCGCCGGCAAGGGGCTGGCGCGCGAAAGCAGCCTGGTTGCCGCCCTGAAGCTTGCCGGGCACCTCGGTCGCGTTTCCAAGAGCAATTCCTGATGGCCGCACTCGACGGATTGCCGCCGCTCAGCGACGTCATCAGGCGCCATGGCCTGGATGCGCGCAAGGCGCTCGGGCAGAACTTCATCCTCGACCTCAACCTCACCCAGAAAGTAGCGCGCAATGCGGGGCCGCTCGAAGATGCGACGGTGTTCGAGGTTGGCCCCGGTCCCGGCGGCTTGACGCGGGCCATCCTCGCGCTCGGCGCCAAGAAGGTCATCGCCGTCGAACGCGATCCGCGTTGCCTGCCAGCGCTTGCCGAAGTGCAGGCGCATTATCCTGGCCGGCTCGAGGTGATCGAAGGCGACGCTCTGACCACCGATTTCGAGGCACTGGCGCCCGAGGGACCGGTGAAGATCATCGCCAACCTTCCCTACAATGTCGGGACCCAGCTTCTGGTGAACTGGTTGCTGCCGAAACAATGGCCCCCGTTCTGGCAATCGCTGACGCTGATGTTCCAGAAGGAAGTGGGCTTGCGTATCGTCGCCGATGAGGAAGACGATCACTATGGGCGTCTCGGTGTGCTCTGCGGCTGGCGTACGAACGCGCACATGGCGTTCGACATCCCTCCGCAGGCCTTTACTCCTCCGCCGAAGGTAACGTCGACAGTGGTACATCTGACGCCGAACGAGCACCCGATCCCCTGCTCAGTCGCCAATCTCGAAAAGGTGACCCAGGCTGCTTTCGGGCAGCGCCGCAAGATGCTGCGCCAGAGCCTGAAGCCGATCGGCGGCGAGAAACTGCTCGAGAAGGCCGGCATTGATCCGCAGAGACGCGCCGAGACGCTTTCGGTCGAGGAATTCTGCCGCCTGGCAAACAGCCTTTAGAAACGACTTATCGTCGACTTCGCGGCGGCAGATCTAATCTCACGAGCTTACAGGTTAGGCTCTTCGGTCAGCAGGCCGTTCACAAAATCGAACAGGCCATGGCGCCGATCACGGCGTACGCGCTCGGCATTGACGATGCAGCTCACGTTGCGAAATGCTTCGTCGAGGTCGTCGTTGACGATGACGTAGTCATATTCACGCCAGCGCTCGATCTCGGCACGCGAGTTCAAGAGACGCGTCCGAATAACCTCTTCGGAATCTTCGGCACGGCGATGCAGACGGGATTGCAGTTCAGTCATCGTCGGCGGCAGCACGAAGATCGAGACAATATCGGCCTTCATCTTTTCCTGCAGCTGCAGCGCACCCTGCCAATCGATATCAAACAGCATGTCACGGCCGGCAGCCATAGCGGCCTCCACTGGCTCGCGCGGCGTGCCATAGAAATTGCCGTGAACTTCCGCCCATTCGAGGAGATCACCGGCATCGCGCATTCTCTCGAACTGCGGGACGCTGATGAAGTGATAATGCTTGCCCGCGATCTCGCTCGGCCGCTTTGCCCTCGTCGTCACACTGATCGAGATCTCGAGACTATGGTCGTCCCGCAGCAAATTGCCGGCAATGGTCGACTTTCCAGCGCCCGAAGGCGAGGATAGAACGAGCATCAGGCCGCGACGGGCGATCTTCGTCGGCGTGCTAGAGGTTTCGGGGCTCGACGGGGTCGGGCTCATGGTTCACTCCAAATTCTGAACTTGCTCGCGGAACTGGTCGATGACCACTTTCAACTCAATGCCGGCCGCTGTCACCGCGGCCGCATTGGACTTCGAGCATATTGTATTCGATTCCCGGTTAAATTCCTGTGCAAGGAAATCGAGCTTGCGGCCGATAGGGCCGCCCTTGGCGAGCAGGTCGCGCGCGGCTGCCACGTGTGCCTTCAAGCGATCGATCTCTTCGCGCAGATCGGCCTTGGTCGCCAGGATCGCCGCCTCGGCATGGAGCCTGTCCTGATCGAACTTGCCGGATGCATCCATCAGCATCGCGACCTGGGCCGCAAGACGTGCCGCGATCTCGCGCGGCGAACGCGACGGGTCGCTTTCCACAACACCAGTCAGACGCTCGATGATCGCCACCTGATCAAGGAGCACGCGGGAAAGCGCCGCCCCCTCCTGCTCGCGCATATGCCGGAGATCGGTCAGTGCCAGCGCAAGGCCATTCATGATCTCGGCATCGCGCGCAGCGATGGCTTCCGGGCTATCTTCGGTCTCGCGGAAATCGACGATGCCGCGGATGCCGAGAAGCGTATCGAGCTTCAGCGGCGCCGGATCGATGATATCAGCCAGCTGATCGCGCAGCGACAGAACGGCAACTAACGCCTCTTGGTTGAGAACGGTTTCGACGCGGCTTTCGGGCGACGAGACGGACAGCGACACCTGCATGTTGCCGCGGCTGAACTGCTCGCCGGCCAGGCGCTTGACGTCGTTTTCCAGCCGCTCGAGGCCCGGCGGCAGGCGCAGGCGGATATCCAGGCCCTTGCCGTTTACCGAGCGCAGTTCCCAGGCCCAGCGCCAGCGATCGGTCGTGCCTTCGCGCCGCGCAAAACCCGTCATGGACTGCAAAGCCATGGAAGCCTCCGATATTATCAGTTTCTCTTTTTCTTCGGAGCCGGAGCAGGCGCTGCCGGCGCATCGGCGGGCGTTGCCGCGTCAGGCTGCCCGTCGACCGCGATATTCGGATCGGCGCCCTTGTCGGCTTCCAGCTTGCGCCAGCGCCGGACATTGGCGTTGTGGTCCTCAAGCGTGGCGGCGAAGACATGGCCACCCGTGCCGTCGGCCACGAAATAGAGGTCCTGCGTCTTCCACGGATTGGCAACGGCCTCAAGCGCATCGCGGCCGGGATTGGCGATCGGCGTCGGCGGCAGGCCCTTGATCACGTAGGTGTTGAAGGGCGTCTCTTTCTTGAGATCCGACTGGTAGATCGGCCGGTCGGCCGGCTTGCCGTCGCCACCGAACAATCCATAGATGATCGTCGGGTCCGACTGCAGGCGCATGCCCTTGCCGAGACGGTTCAGGAAGACCGAGGCCACATGGGCGCGCTCGTCTGGAACGCCGGTTTCCTTCTCGACGATGGAGGCGAGAACGATCATCTCGTCCTTCGACTTGAAGGGCAGCGACGGATCGCGCTTGTCCCAAATCTGGTCCACGAGCTTCTGCTGGGCCGCGGCCATTTGCTCGATGATCTCGGCGCGCTTGGTACCGCGCGAGAACTTATACGTATCCGGGCGCAGGCTGCCCTCGGCCGGCAGGACCGTCGGGAGGTCGCCTTCCAGTACCTGGTCCTCGTTCATGCGGTTGAACATCTGGCGGACGCTGAGGCCCTCGGGGAAGGAGATCGAATAGAGGATGGACTTGCCGGATTTCAGCAGTTCCATGATCTCGTTCATCGAGGCATGCGCCTTGATCTCGTATTCACCGGCCTTGAGGCTTTCGCCATCATTCAGATGGGTGGCGGTGAGATAGCGGAAGACGCGGCCGTCGGAGATGATGTTGTTGCGCTCAAGATTGAACGCGATCTCGGTGATCCCTGCGCCGTTGCGCACGATGAAATTGGTGTTGGCTTCCAGCGGACCGGGGCTCTGGTAGGTGGAAATCGCATAGTAGAAGACGACGACGGCGGCGGCGCAGCCGAGCACGACCAGCGTCATCAGGAAGTTCAGGAAGATGACGACCTGGCTTCTGGCCTTCTTTGAGCGCTTCGGCGGCTCCGGCACGCGCTCAGGGCGCAGCGCTTCGGTTGGCGATTTCGGAATGATCGGGCCACTCTGCGACTGCTGGCCCTGCTGGCCGGTCGTGTCGTTGCTCTGGTTCGTATCGCTCACCGGCAATCCTCTAAATTTGGCCCCAAAAGCTGCTTCTTGCGAAGCAATGCGGCGAAATGCGGGTGGGCAGCCATCGGATTGGACTGCCCTGCCCGTTGCGGACGTCGTGGGTCAGTCTCAGGCGACGTAGCGGCGCAGCACCAGCGATGCGTTTGTACCGCCGAATCCGAAGGAATTCGACAGCGCCACGTTCACTTCCCGTTGACGCGCCTTGTGTGGGACGAGATCGATCTTCGTCTCTCGCTCGGGGTTGTCGAGATTGAGCGTCGGCGGCACGACGTTGTCGCGGATCGAAAGCGTGGCGAAGATCGCCTCGATGGCGCCGGCAGCGCCAAGAAGGTGGCCGGTGGCAGACTTGGTCGAGGACATGGAGATCTTCGACGCGGCATCGCCAACCAGACGCTCGACGGCGCCAAGTTCGATCGTGTCGGCCATGGTCGATGTGCCGTGCGCGTTGATGTAATCGATATCGGCAGGCGTCAGGCCAGCGCGCTTCAGCGCCATCGCCATGCAGCGGCCGGCGCCCTCGCCGTCTTCCGACGGCGCGGTGATGTGGTAGGCATCGCCCGACAGGCCGTAGCCGACCACTTCAGCGTAAATCCGTGCGCCCCGCGCCAGGGCATGCTCGAGCTCTTCGAGAACGACGATGCCGGCGCCCTCGCCCATGACGAAGCCGTCACGGTCCTTGTCGTAGGGGCGCGAGGCCTTGGTGGGATCGTCGTTATGCTGCGTGGACAGCGCCTTGCAGGCCGCGAAGCCTGCGAGCGAGATGCGGCTGACCGGCGATTCGGTGCCGCCGGCGACCATGACATCGGCATCGCCGAAAGCGATCAGACGGGCAGCATCGCCAATGGCGTGCGCACCGGTCGAGCAGGCGGTGACAACGGAGTGGTTCGGTCCGCGCAGCTTGTGACGGATCGAGACCTGGCCGGATACGAGGTTGATCAGACGGCCTGGAATGAAGAAAGGAGAGATGCGGCGCGGGCCCTTGTCGCGCAGCGTATAGCCCGCTTCGACGATGCCTTCGATGCCGCCAATGCCGGAGCCGATGAGGACGCCGGTCGCAATCTGGTCTTCGTCGCTCTCGGGATGCCAGTTGGCATCGTTGAGCGCCATGTCGGCCGCGGCCATGCCATAGACGATGAAAGGATCGACCTTGCGCTGTTCCTTGGGCTCCATCCAATCATCCTGATTGAAGGTGCCGCCGGTGCCATCGCCGACAGGAATACGGCATGCGATCTTGGCCGGAAGGTCATCGACTTCGAACTCGGTCACGAGGCGTGCGCCGTTTTCGCCCGCCAGCAGGCGAGCCCAGGTCACTTCCGTGCCGCATCCCAAGGGAGACACCATGCCAGTGCCCGTAATAACCACCCGTCTCATCGACTGCATTCCCCCGCCTTTTGTGTTCTATGGAGACCATGCCAGAAATAGAAAGGGCGGACTCCGGGTCCGCCCTTTCTAAAGTGCTCAGGATTAAGCCTGGGCCTTTTCGATAAACTTAACAGCGTCGCCGACCGTCAGGATCGAGTCCGCAGCGTCGTCAGGAATTTCAACGCCGAATTCTTCTTCGAACGCCATGACCAGTTCGACGGTGTCGAGCGAGTCAGCGCCCAGATCGTCGATGAAGCTTGCGCCTTCGACAACCTTGTCGGCGTCGACGCCAAGATGATCAATAACAATTTTCTTTACGCGTTCTGCGATATCGCTCATGTCGGTTTCCTCGACCTTATAATCCTGATCAGAGAGCCTTTATGGCACCCTACCCTGTTTCAGCCTGCGGCGCCCTAAAGCCACCTTCGGCAAACTCGTTGTACCCGGCTACCAGAGATGTCCCAGGCTTGCTTGGAAAGCCCGCCGGTCCGTCTTCTTTCTCGGGAGACTGTTCACAGTCATGGCCCGATTAACACGGTTTATGTCTGCCGCAAAGCCAGAAAATCAACCCCATAGGGTTGGTGAACAGGCTATTGCGGGGAAAAACGGCCCGAAAGCCAGTTTTCCGTTTCAGATCATGGCCATGCCGCCATTTACATGCAAAGTCTGGCCCGTCATGTAAGCCGCTTCCGACGAAGCCAGGTAAGCAACGGCGGAGGCCACTTCGGCGCCGGTGCCCATGCGCTTCATCGGGATCGCGCCCATGATCGCGTCCTTCTGCTTGTCGTTCAGCTTGCCCGTCATCGCGCTTTCGATAAAGCCCGGCGCCACGCAGTTGACCGTCACGTTGCGCGTCGCGATCTCCTGCGCCAGCGACTTGGTGAAGCCGATCATGCCGGCCTTGGAGGCGCAGTAGTTGGCCTGGCCGGGATTGCCGGTGACGCCGACGATCGAGGTGATGTTGATGATGCGGCCATAGCGGCGGCGCATCATCGGATGCGTCAACTCGCGGGTCAGGCGGAACATCGAGGTCAGGTTGACTTCGATGACGCTGTCCCAGTCCTCGTCCGACATGCGCACGAAGAGGCCATCCTTGGTGATGCCGGCGTTGTTGACGAGGATGTCGACGCCGTCGAGTTCGGCTTCGGCCTTGACGCCGAGCGCCTTGACTTCGTCGCGGTCGGCGAGGTTTGCCGGGAAGATCTTGACGCGGTCGCCGAGTTCATTGGCCAGCGCCTCGAGCTTTTCGACGCGGGTGCCGTGCAGGCCGACGATGGCGCCCTGCTTGTGCAGGATGCGGGCGATTTCTTCGCCGATGCCGCCAGAAGCGCCGGTGACCAGAGCCTTGCGGCCAGAGAGATCGAGCATGGAAGAATTCCTTGTAATCGTTAAATCAATCAGCCCAGAAGAGCGGCGACGGCCGCGTCGATATCAGCCGGCGAATTGACCGAGATGCCGGTCACGTTCTTGTCGATGCGGCGCGCGAGGCCGGTCAGGACCTTGCCGGCGCCGAGTTCGTAAAGCGTGGTCACGCCGTTTGCCGCGAACCATTCCACCGTTTCGCGCCAGCGAACCTGGCCGGTGACCTGTTCGACCAGCAGCTTGGCAATTTCGTCAGCATCGGTGACGGGCGCGGCGCGCACGTTGGCGATGACGGGCACGACCGGGTTCGACTTCGCGACACCTGCCAGCGCCTCGCGCATCGCGTCAGCGGCCGGCGCCATCAGCGCAGAATGGAAGGGTGCGGAGACCGGCAGCAGGATGGCGCGCTTGGCGCCCTTTTCGGTGGCGATGGCAGCAGCCTTCTCGACCGGCACCTTCTCACCCGAAATCACGATCTGGCCGCCGCCATTGTCGTTGGCGATCTGGCAAGCGCCGAGTGCCGAGGCTTCCTCGCAGACGGCGATCACGTCGGCATGTTCGAGGCCGATGATGGCGGCCATGGCGCCGACGCCGACGGGGACAGCTGCCTGCATCGCGTTGCCGCGAATGCGCAGGAGGCGCGCGGTGTCGGCGATCGAGAACATGCCGGCGGCACAGAGAGCGGAGTATTCGCCGAGCGAGTGGCCGGCAACGTAGGAAACCTTGGCCTTGGGATCGACGCCCTTGGCTTCGAGCACGCGGATGACGGCCATCGACACGGCCATCAGCGCCGGCTGCGCATTCGCGGTCAGCGTCAGTGTCTCTTCCGGACCGTTGAACATGGTCTCGGACAGCTTCTCGCCGAGAGCGTCATCGACCTCTGCAAAAACGGCGCGCGCTTCGGCGAAATTCTCGGCAAGATCCTTGCCCATGCCGACGGCCTGACTGCCCTGGCCAGGGAACGTGAAAGCGATGGTCATCCTATGTCCTTTTTATATGGACCCGCGGTCATTTCGCCTCCAATTGACATTCTTTCCCCGAGAGTCAAGTGCCGGAGGCCTGCGTTCCAAGGCTTTCGCGACTGCAACAAAGCCGCACATTTGCTCTTGCGCTTGCTCAATTCCGGCCTAAATTCGCGCCGTCCTTCCAAGACCTCATTCTTTTAAGATCACGATTAAGGCTCCCCAATGAAGCATAAGAAACTTGGCCGCACCGATATTTCGGTGTCCGAAATCTGCCTTGGCACCATGACCTGGGGCACGCAGAACACCGAGGCGGAAGCTCACGCACAGATGGACTACGCCTTCGAGCGGGGCGTCAACTTCTTCGACACCGCCGAGCTTTACCCAACCACGCCCGTCGGCCCCGAGACCCAAGGCCTGACCGAGGATTATATCGGCACCTGGCTTGAGAAGACTGGCAAGCGCAAGGACATCGTCCTCGCCACCAAGGTCGCCGGCCCCGGTCGTTCCTATATCCGTGGCGGCGAAGGCGCAGATGCCAAGAATATGCGCCTGGCGATCGAGGCCAGCCTGAAGCGGCTGAAGACAGACTATATCGATCTCTACCAGATCCACTGGCCGGTTCGCGGTCATTTCCACTTCCGCCAGAACTGGCACTACGACCCCTTCAAGCAGGATCGCGCCAAGGCCGTCGCCAACATCACCGACATCCTGCAGACGGCGGGCGAACTGGTGAAGGAAGGCAAGATCCGGACGATCGGCCTCTCCAACGAGACGACCTGGGGCACGCAGAAGTATCTTACAATCGCCGAGCAGCTCGGCCTGCCGCGCGTCGTCAGCATCCAGAACGAGTATAACCTGCTCTATCGCCACTACGATCTCGACATGGCGGAGATGTCGCACCATGAAGATGTAGGCCTGCTCGCCTACTCGCCACTCGCCGGCGGCATCCTCAGCGGCAAGTATATCGGCGGCGCCTTACCCGGTGGCTCGCGCGGCTCGATCAACGGCGACATCGGCGGACGCCTCCAGCCGCTGCAGGAAGCGCCGACCAAGGCTTACGTCGAGATCGCCAAGCGCCACGGCCTCGATCCGTCGGCCATGGCCATCGCGTTCTGCCTGACACGCCGCTTCATGACGTCGGCCATCATCGGTGCCACGACCATGGCGCAGCTGACGACCGATATCGACGCGGCCGGCATCAAGCTTTCGAGCGATATCCTCGCCGAGATCGACAAGGTGCATCGCGAATATCCGATGCCGATCTGACGCTTCGGACTGCCGCGGCAGTCTGTCGCGAATGTGCGAAATCACCCAAATTTGACAGGAGCCGTCATTGTTTACCCGCAATGGCGGCTCACTTCGTTTTTGCCTTACGGCACTGACCGCAGCACCAGAATTTCGGCCTGCGATCATTTCATATTGCTTATATTTCAATACTTTATGGGAACTCAGATGACTAGTTCGCTTTACAGGTCCCTCATTCACAGGATCATTCTTGGATCTGCCGCGCTTCTGGCCGGTGTCGCCGTCGCGTCCGCTGCCTCGGCGGCGGATCCTTCTGGTCAGGTGACGGTCGGGAGCACCGTTCGCAGCTTCACCCTGCACGTGCCTGATGGCCCGCGCCCGCCAGATGGCTTTCCCCTGGTGCTTGCCTTTCACGGCGGCGGCCAGCAGGGACCGGCCATGCGCCGGCTGAGCGGTCTTGATGCCGTCGCCGACAGTCGACGCTTTATCGTTGCCTATCCCAACGGCATCGACAAGCACTGGAACGACGGACGTTCAACGATCCGCAATCCTCAAGACGACGTCGGCTTCGTTTCCGCGCTCATCGATCAGGTGCAGCGGAGCTATGGCATCGATAACAAACGCGTCTACGCGACGGGCATTTCGAACGGCGCACTCTTTGCCGAACGGCTCGGTTGCGACCTCTCCCGACGCATCGCCGCGATTGCGCCGGTTGCTGGAACACTGCCAAGCGACATAGCCGCGAAATGCCGCCCCGAACGTCCGGTCGCCGTATTGCGGATCGACGGCACTGCCGATCCAATCATGCCGTTCAAGGGCGGGGATGTCGCCGATTTCGGGGGCGCGGGCGAAGGAGGCAAGGTCTTGTCGGTCAGCGACACGGCCGCGTTCTGGGCCAGAAACAATGGGTGCGCTCTGCCAGGGAACTCGGCACCGCTCGCTCCGACCGCTCGACTCGACCGCACACGCGTCGTCGTCACGCGATACGACGGATGCCGACCATCGGGCACCGTCGAGGTGCTAACGGTGGTCGGTGGCGGCCATACTTGGCCCGGCGGCGTGCAATATGCGCGACGTCTGTTCGTTGGCGTGACCAGCCGGCAAATCGATGCCAGCCGCTCGATCGCCGATTTCTTCCTGTCGCAACCGCCGCGGTAAACCCGTTTTTCGCTGGTGGAGATATGTTTTCCCAGGCGGCCTTGCGTTTTCGTCAGAAATCCGTATAAGCCGCCCTGTTCGCAAAAACCCGGTCTTCTGGCTGGTGGCTGAACGGAGGGCCGGTTTCCCACGGGAAATCGTTCGGAACGGAAGCGTTCCAGCCTCCCGTGTCTCCGCTCTCGACCGTCTCGGAACGCTTTTCTTGCCTGGGTTCACCCAATCAGGAGCAGTCGTTGAGGCTTAGCCGCCGAATATCGGGTTGAATAAACGCAAGAAAGGCAAAGCTATCATGGCTCTTTATGAACATGTATTCCTTGCCCGACAGGATATTTCCGCTCAGCAGGTAGAAGCCCTCGTAGAACAGTACAAGGGCGTACTCGAAGCTAACGGCGGTAAGGTCGGGCGCGTAGAAAACTGGGGCCTCAAGTCCCTGACCTACCGCATCAAGAAGAACCGCAAGGCTCACTACGTTCTCGTCGACATCGACGCCCCGGCTGCTGCCGTGCAGGAAATGGAACGTCAGATGCGCATCAGCGAAGACGTCCTTCGCTACATGACCATCGCTGTTGAAGCTCACGAAGAAGGCCCGTCTGCCATGATGCAGAAGCGCGACCGCGACGACCGCGGCCCGCGTGATGGCGCCGACCGTGGCCCGCGTCGCGAATTCGGCGATCGTCCGCCGCGTCGTGATGGCGACTTCCAGCGTGGCCCGCGTCCTGATCGCGCCCCGCGCGAAGACCGTGCATAAGGAGAACTGAGAATGTCTGAATCTTCCTCCGCACCGGTACGCCGCCCGTTCCACCGTCGTCGCAAGACTTGCCCGTTCTCCGGCGCAAACGCTCCGCGCATCGACTACAAGGACGTTCGTCTCCTGCAGCGCTACATTTCCGAGCGCGGCAAGATCGTTCCTTCCCGTATCACGGCTGTTTCGCAGAAGAAGCAGCGCGAACTCGCTCAGGCGATCAAGCGCGCTCGTTTCCTCGGCCTGCTGCCGTACGTCGTCGCTTAATCAGCTGACGAGACCAAATCGAGGGAAGGCAGCAATGCCTTCCCTTCTCCCTTTCGCGATGGGCGCGGATCGGAACCCTTAAAACCCATGTTGAGGCATTCTGAAACCGATTCAGAAAACGCCCTCTAACTGCTTGATGAAGCAGGACAGCGACCGTGAAACCACTGAATGCAAAAATGCTGGGCGTTGGAGCCCTCGCCGGGTTCGTCGCCGCACTTCTGGTGCTGGGCGCTGGCCGGCAGCCGTCGTCTTTCAGTGCTGTCCTCTACGCGGCTTCCGCGCTTCCCATTCTTCTTGTCGGCCTCGGCTGGGGCAACATGGCGGCGATCTCGGCCGTCGTTACCGCCGCCGTCCTAGGCGCGATCGCCATCTCGCCGTCCTTCGCGCTGATGATGACGCTGGTCACGCTTCTGCCGGCAGGCTGGATCAGCCACCTCGCCAATCTCGCGCGCCCTGCTTCCGAACTCGGCGGGCCCGATCATCTGATGGCGTGGTATCCGCTGTCGGATATCCTGCTGCATCTTTGCGGCCTCGTGACGTTCGCCGTCATCGTCGTCGGCGTGATGATCGGCTATGGCCCCGAACTGATCGACCGTCTGGTCGACGTGCTCTTCACCTCGGTGGCGCAGCAGCAATCCGATTTCACGCCAGACGCGGCCGTTATCGCGCAGACCAAGTCACTCGTTCTCCTGCTTCTGCCGGCCATTCAGGGCGGCATGTGGGTGGTGATGCTGTTTGCGGCCTATTACATCGCGACGCGCATCGTTGCTGCGTCCGGCGGCGGCCTGCGTCCGCGCGAGGATATCCCCTCCTCGCTCAGGATGAACCGCAACACGATCTTCATCTTCCTTCTCGGGCTTGCCGCAACCTTTCTGGGCGGCATCCCGGCGATGGTCGGAGCAACCGTCGTCGGCACGTTCGGTGCCGGCTTCCTTCTCTCCGGTTTCGCCGCGCTGCATTTTCGCACGCGCGGCAAGGAATGGCGCCTGCCGGCGCTTATCCTCTGCTACCTGGCATCTCTCATGTTGATGCTGCCAGCCTTTTTCATCCTCGTTCTGGGGCTCAGCGATACCCGCAAGGCGATCGCGCTCACCCCGAACAAGGATGCTGATGCCCCCAAACAGACAGATTCGAAACTCTAGGAACACGAAAGGAAAACTGACATGGACGTCATTCTTCTCGAACGCATCTCCAAGCTCGGCCAGATGGGCGAAGTGGTAAAGGTCAAGGACGGCTTTGCCCGTAACTACCTGCTGCCGCTCGGCAAGGCTCTGCGCGCCAACGACGCCAACAAGAAGCGCTTCGAATCCGAGCGTGCAACGCTCGAAGCCCGCAACCTCGAGCGCAAGTCGGAAGCACAGACCGTTGCCGACGCTCTCGAAGGCAAGTCCTTCATCGTCGTTCGTTCGGCTGGCGAAACCGGCCAGATGTACGGCTCGGTCGCTGCTCGCGACGTCGTTGAAATCCTGGCTGCCGAAGGCTTCAACATCGGCCGCAACCAGGTTCACCTGAACACCCCGATCAAGACGATCGGTCTGCACCAGGTCGAACTGCAGCTGCATGCTGAAGTCGAAATCAAGATCGAGCTCAACGTTGCTCGTTCGGCTGACGAAGCTGAGCGCCAGGCCAAGGGCGAAACCCTGACGTCGGTTGACGCCATCTACGGCGTAGACGAAGACGCTCTGCGTCCGGAAGACTTCTTCGATCCGGAAGCCGACGGCAACGCCGAAGACGAATAAGGTTCTGGAGAGCAATCTCCCGAATGCGAAAGCCGGGCCTCGCGCCCGGCTTTTTGCTGCCCACTATCCAACGGAAATTAGTTCGCCGCCGTCTTCTGCTCGGGCTCGGCGCTCTTGTCGACGCTGACGACAACAGACAGGCCGGGCCCGAGGCCCTTCGCGGCAGGCTGGCCGGGATCAATGCTGATGCGAACGCCGACTCGCTGGGCGATCTTGACGAAATTGCCGGTGGCGTTGTCGGCCTTGATGACCGCGAATTCAGAACCGGCAGCGGGCGAAAAACGCTCGATGCGGCCGGTGAGCCGCTGACGCCCCAGGGCATCGACCACGATCGAGACGGGCTGGCCGACCTGCATGCCCTCAAGCTGCGTCTCCTTGAAATTGGCGACGACCCAGACCTCTTCCGGCACCACCGCCATCAGTTGCGTGCCTACCGCGACGTATTGGCCGAGGCGAACGCCGATCTCTCCGAGATGGCCGTCACGCGGCGCCAGGATCGAGGTGTTCTGCAGATCGATCTCGGCCAGATGCACGGTCGCTTCCGCGCTTGCCACATTGGCCTCCAGCAGCGAGCGATTGACGATGATGGTCGCCAGGTTCTGCTTCGACACTTCCAGCGCCGACTGCGCCTGGTTCAACGCGGCCTTCGCTTCCTCGAGCGTCGCCTGCGCCTGCTCGGATTCGCTTGCCGAGGCGATGCCCCTGTCGTTGAGGTTGCTGATGCGATCCCAAGCGAGCTGCGCGCGCTTCAGCGAGGCGTTGGCGCTATCGATCTGCGCCTGGCTTGAGGCAATGGTCGCCTTTGCTGAAAGTTCCGACTGGCGTGAATTCTCGAGCGACGCCTTCTGCCCCTCAAGTGCCGAGCGGGCCTGGGCAAGCTTCTGCGTGTAGATGCGGTCGTCGATCTTGGCCAGCACGTCACCCTGCTTGACCTGCTGGTAGTCCTTCACCGGGACATCGACGATATAGCCATTCACCTGCGGGCTCATGATCGTCACGTAGCCCCTGATATAGGCGTTATCGGTCGTCTCAACCGACGTCACGAAGGGCGGCAGCCGCCAGGCGTAAAGCACGAGCAGGATGCCCGCGATACCGGCGATAATGGCGATGAGGCTGGCAGGCGACCGGAAGAATTTCGACATGCGGTGAACTCGTGATCAGGATTGAACGGCTGCGGAGGCATTCGGCTCGGCGGCTCCGCGCTCGGAGAGGCGCAGCCATGCCTGATGAAGAAGCATGACCAGGAGACCGAGAAGAGACGCCACGCAAATTGCGAGGAAGGTGTCGTTGTAGGCAAGCGTATAGGCTTCGCGCGTGACCTGCTGCGACAGCAATGCCAGCCCTTCGGCGTTGAGCAATGTCTGGTCGGTGATGACCTTGCCGTATCCCGCGGAAAGCTGCGAGACGCGCTGCGCAACCAGCGGATCCTGCAGCAGGATATGCTCGACCAGCACGTTCGAGTGGAACTTCTCGCGGATGGTCACGAAGGTGCCGAGCATGGCCGAGCCGAAGAGCGAGCCGATACTCTGGGTGAAAAGAAAGATCGCGAGGAAATTGACGATGAAGGGATAGCCACGGGCCATGGCCGCCTTGAAGCCGCTCGCCATCACCGGCGGCAGGAACATCGCCGCTCCCGCCGAGACCAAGGCTTGGCTGAGATACATCTGTTCCGGCCGGGTCAGGCTGGTAGACTGGCTGTCGAGATAGGCGCCTGCCGCGATGAGCACCAGCGATATCAAATGCGCGGTGCTGACGTAGCGCGTCGTCATCAACAGCGTGCAAAACAATCCGCCGAGCACCGACGCGACCAGAACGATGGCGTAGAGCTTGGTCGTCTGATCGTTCAGCAGGCCAAGCTGCTGGTAGAAGTTCGCGGCCGTCGACGATTGCTCAGAGGAGACGAAGCGGAACATCAGAAGCACGCCCGCCATCCTGAGATTGGGGCCAGAGAGCACCCAGCGGATATCCAGCATCGGATTTTCGCGCGGCAGCTCGATCGCCACCACGAGCGCCAGACAACCGGCGGCGACAGCAAGGAGAACACCAATCCACGGCGCTTCGAACCACCAGTAGAGACGCCCCAGCGTGAGAACGACCGCGAGGCAGCCGAAACCGACGGCAAGCAGCAGATAACTCAGGAAATCCAGGCGCTGGATGACGACCGCGCGCGGCGGCGAGGTCAAAGGCATGGTATAGATGATGGCGAAGACCAGCAGCGCCAGTCCCATCTCCAGCGTATAGAGCGCGTGGTAACCGCCGAGATCAAGCAGAGGCGGCGAGATGATGCGTGCGATCGGGGCGGCGAATAGTGTGCACATCAAAGCGAGGCTGATGCCTGTCGTCAGCTTGCGCTCCGGTGGAAAGAGCTCGAGCATGTAGAGAAAGCCGAGCGTGGAGATCGGCGCCGCAGCAATGCCGCTCAGCGCCCGGACGACGATTGCGGAGTGCAGATCGGTCACGAGAAGGTTCAGCACCGCGGCGAAGACGAAGCAGATGATGCTGAATTCGGCGAAACGTCTCAGGCCATATTGCGTGCGGATCTTGAAGAGCGCGATCGACAGGCTGGCATATGGCGCCATATAGGCCGCCGACAGCCACGAGACCTCGGCGGCCGTCGCCGAAAACGATCCCTGAAGCTGATAGATATTGGCATTCACAAGGTTCATGCCGAGACCCTGCGTAACGAAGAGCAGGACCGACGCGGCCATGTAGAAAGGCTTCTTCCAGCCGGCCATCGGAACCACGGGCGGCGGCGCAGGCTGCGGCACTGGTGATGCCGCCTCGTCCGCGGCCTTTGGCGCAACACTGTCGCTGGACGCCTGGACGAGGCTCATTGCTATTTCCTCACACTCCGCGAATGCCCTGCAAATTCGCCTGCATGGCCCGTATCGTATCCAAGGTAGTTCTCAGATCGCGTTCGGGAATACCTGATATCACCTGGGCGCGCACGCTGACGGCGATATCGTCGATCTCGCCGGCGACGACCTTGCCTGTCTCGGTGATGTAGATCTCCTTGGCGCGGCGATCGGAGCCAGCGACGCGGCGCTCGACGAAGCCCTGCCCTTCCATCGCGTCCAGAATCCGGACCAATGTCGGCGTTTCCAGCTCCAGCCGGTCGGCAAGCTCCCGCTGGTTGATGCCGTCCTTCTTGTTCAGCGTGAAAAACACACGCGCCCGTGGCAGCGTCATGTTCCGTTCCCGGACGATCTTGTCGAAAACCGCTCTAAGCTTCCGGTTGAAAGCCGCCAAATCTTCAATCAACTCTCGTCCGAGAGGCGCATTTGTCATATTTATCAGTCCATTTAATTAGTGTGCTTATTATATCTTTTATGCCTACAGTCATTTCCCGCGTTTTTCAAGCGGTGATGACGAGAGTCTCGATGCACACTCCCCTATCAACGCCTAAAATACCACGAACGCGTTGATTCGCGTGAGTCGCTTTGTACCGTGTCCGGAAGGCTACACCGCCGGTATTTTCGCGTAATGGCAAGATGCGCTGTGGAGAAGTCGAACAACGTGCCAAAGCCAAAGCGTTTTGGCCGCACGCCATGTTCAGCACTTGATTTTGCCGTTGGTGGGCTGCAAACCCGAAGCTGAATAAGACAGAACGGATCAAGATGAACGACGCCGCCCGAAAGATCGCCGCTGTTGCCCAGCCGGAGCAGCACTACCGCGAAGCACCCAACAACATCGAGGCCGAGCAGGCGCTTCTCGGCGCGATCCTGATGAACAACGACGCCTATTACCGGGTGTCGGACTTCCTCAAGCCGCCGCATCTCTACGAGCCGCTGCACCGCAAGATCTTCGAGGTCGCGGGCGATATCATCCGCATGGGCAAGATCGCCAATCCAGTAACGATCAAGACCTTCCTGAAGGCCGACGAAAAGGTCGGCGACATGACCGTCTCCGAATACCTCGCCCGCCTGGCGCGCGAAGCCGTCACCATCATCAACGCCGAGGACTACGGCCGCGCGATCTACGATCTGGCGCTGCGCCGGGCGCTGATCACCATCGGCGAGGACGTCGTCAACATCGCATACGACGCGCCGCTCGACATGCCGCCACAGGCGCAGATCGAAGACACCGAGCGCCGCCTGTTCGAACTTGCCGAAAACGGCCGCTACGACGGCGGCTTCCAGGCGTTCAACGACGCGGTGGCGCTGGCGATCGACATGGCTGCCGTCGCCAAGGAGCGTGATGGCGGTCTTTCCGGCATCTCGACCGGCATCATGTCGCTCGACGGCAAGATGGGCGGTCTGCAGCGGTCCGACTTGATCGTACTTGCAGGACGCCCGGGCATGGGCAAGACCTCGCTTGCGACCAACATCGCCTATAACATCGCCGCCGCTTATGAAGGCGAAGTGCAGTCCGACGGCAGCATGAAGGCGAAACAGGGCGGCGTCGTCGGCTTCTACTCGCTCGAAATGTCGTCCGAACAGCTGGCCACCCGTATCATCTCCGAGCAGACCGAGGTCTCCTCGTCGAAGATCCGCCGCGGCGACATCAACGACGCCGATTTCGAAAAGCTCGTCGCCTGCTCGATGATGATGCAGAAAGTGCCGCTCTATATCGACCAGACCGGTGGCATCTCGATCGCCCAGCTATCGGCACGCGCGCGCCGCCTGAAGCGTCAGCGCGGCCTCGATTGCCTCGTGGTGGACTACATCCAGCTGATGACGGGCGCCGGCAAGGGCGACAACCGCGTGCAGGAAATCACCCAGATCACGACAGGCCTCAAGGCGCTCGGCAAGGAGCTGAACGTGCCGATCATCGCGCTATCGCAGCTGTCGCGCCAGGTCGAAAGCCGCGAAGACAAGCGCCCGCAGCTCTCCGACCTTCGTGAATCGGGCTCGATCGAGCAGGACGCCGACGTCGTGCTCTTCGTGTTCCGCGAGGAATATTACGTGAAGAACCTCGAGCCGCGCGACATCCACGATCCGAAATATCCGGAGTGGGAAGCGCTGTTCGACAAGGTGAAGGGCACGGCGGACGTCATCATCGCCAAGCAGCGCCACGGACCGACCGGCACCGTCAAGCTCGCCTTCCAGTCGGAGTTCACTCGCTTCGCAGATCTGGCCGAGCCGAGCTTCACGCATTACGAAGAGCAGTAAGGGCCTGACCGTATTTGACACCGCGCCCTCATGTTGGCATTATCGCCAACATGAGGGCGCAACTGCTTTACCGCTCGAAATCCGTGTTGTCGGACGGCGCAATCCAGGAGTTGATCGTCTGGAAAGTCGCTCAGCCGGTGCCGGGTAGCGCCCACGACTACAAGTACAGCCTCTTCTATGGCTATCCCGGACAACGCGTCGTCGGGTATGACAACGAGCGAGGCAAGGGCGACCACAAGCACCTCGACGGCAATGAAGAGGCATACGCGTTCTCGACCGTCGAAAGACTTCTCGAAGATTTTCGCAGAGACGTCGACATCAGAAGGAGCCGGCGCAGATGACAACCGCCACGATCCGAATTCAAAAAGATGATGATGCCGCGATCGGCAACGCGATCGATGGGTTCGCCAAAGCCTGGAACAGCGGCGAAGCGCAACCTCACCTGTTCACCTTTTCATCGCCCGAACAGCTCTTCTCGGTGCTGACGCCCAAACGCTGGACATTGATCGAGCGCCTGCAAGCGATTGGCCCTTCGACCTATCGCGGCTTGGCCACCGCGCTGTCCCGCGACGTCAAGCGGGTCCACGAGGATGCGGCCGCGCTGATCGAATGGGGACTGATCGAGGTCAACGAAGAAGGCCGCATCCATGTGCCCTATGAGGTAATCCATGCCGACTTCGACCTTCGCAGCGTTGCGTGAGCAAAGCGCCGTCTCTTCCTTGTAATCATCCGACCCTTACAATGAGCGGAGACCTCCCTCCGCCTCCACTGCAGATGTGAATCATGACCGATTTTACCGACGACTACGAAGAAGAAGACCGTTTTGCCTCCGCGGGTTTGCGCCTGACGGTAGATCTGGCCGCGCTGACCGACAATTGGCGTGACATGGCGCGGCGTTCCGGCAAGGCGCGCACGGCGGCCGTGGTCAAGGCCGATGCCTATGGTACCGGGATGGAGGACGCCGGTGAGGCGCTTTATCTGGCGGGCGCGCGGGATTTCTTCGTGGCGACCGTCGATGAAGGCGTGACACTCAGGCTCTATGCTCCCGACGCCCGTATCTTCGTGCTCGCAGGCATCTGGCCGGGGACCGAACGGCGCTTTTTCGAGAACGATCTCGTGCCGGTCATATCGTCGGAGGAGCAGCTTGCCTTCTGGATGGCGGTGCTGGCCGAGTATGGCGACTATCCTTGCGCGCTGCATGTCGACACCGGCTTCAACCGGCTGGGCCTCGACATGAACGAGGCGATCGCGCTCGCCGACGATGTGTCGCGTCCGGCGAGTTTCGCGCCCGTGCTGGTCATGAGCCACCTTGCCTGCGGCGACGACCCGAACTCGGCGATGAACCGGCAACAGCTTGAATCATTCCGCAAGGTTAGCGCCGCCTATGAAGGTATCGATTCAAGCCTTTCGGCCTCCGCCGGCATCTTCCTCGGCAGCGATTATCACTTCGACCTGACCCGCCCGGGGATCGCGCTTTATGGCGGCGCGGCGGTGAACGGCATGACCAATCCGATGCGCCCGGTCGTGACGGCGGAAGCGCGCGTCATTCAGGTGCGTGATGCCAAGGCCGGCCAAGGCGTCGGCTATGGCCGCGCACTGGAAATTACCCGCGACAGCCGGCTCGCCATCGTCTCGGCCGGTTACGCCGACGGGTATCTGCGCAGCCAATCCAGTGGTGGCGTCCCCCTGCGCCAAGTGGCGCCCCAGAGCGGCCACGGCTTTATTGCCGGACGCAAGGTGCCGATTGCCGGACGCGTGACCATGGATATGACGATCTTCGACATCACCGATCTGCCCGAGAACGCGGTGAACGCCGGCGATTATGTCGAGCTCTTCGGGAAGAACATCTCGGTCGACGACGTCGCGCGCGCGGCGGGCACGATCGGCTACGAGGTGCTGACGAGCATGGGGTTGCGCCACGAGCGGCGGTATCTGAGCGAGGACGACGGCTAGGGCTTGGAATCCCTGCCTGCGCCTCTTGGAAGCCGGAAATCTTCGTGCTAAAAGAGAACAAAAGGAGATCGAAATGGCCGAGATCCATCTCAGCGAGCAAGACCTCACCTTCATTGAGGAGCAGGTAGCAGACGGACGATACCGAAACGCCGAAGACGTTATTGCGGCCGGGTTGAGACTGCTTGGCAGCGAAGAAGGCGAGATACAGGAACTGCGCCATCTGATCCAACGGGGCATCGATGACATCGATGCCGGACGCGCCATCACATTCGAAAGCGCCGAAGATCTGACAAAGCACATTCTCATGATGGCGGAGGAACGGAAGAATGCGGCCGCGTCAGCTGAAAATGTCGTTCGAGGCGCTGGATGATCTTCTCGGCATGTATGATCATGTTGCAGCCTTCGATGCGCTTGCTGCGCGCCGTTTTCTCGATGACATCAACGGCAAGATCGAATGGATAGCAAAGCTCGGCATAGCCGGAAGTCCGCGCGAGTTCATTCCCCGGTTGCGGGCTTTCCCTTATCGCAATCGCTGTATCTATTTCTTCATTGATGATGAGACGCTTTCCGTCCTGCGCGTGCTGCATGGACGGCAGGAGATCGAGCTCTCACATTTCCTGCGTTTTTATCAGACAGAACAAGAAGACTGATCCTTCCTCATGGCAAAAGCAAGAACACAATTCATCTGCCAGGGCTGCGGCACCATCCATAGCCGCTGGGCCGGCAAATGCGAGGGTTGCGGCGCGTGGAACACCATCGTCGAGGAAGACCCGATGGGTGGGATCGGCGGTGGGCCGGCGAAGACGCCGAAGAAAGGCCGCCCAGTGGCGCTGACCGCGCTGTCTGGCGAGATCGAGGAAGCACCGCGCATCCACACCGGCATTTCGGAGCTTGACCGGGCGCTGGGCGGCGGTTTCGTGCGCGGTTCGGCGGTGCTGATCGGCGGTGATCCCGGCATCGGCAAGTCGACCCTGCTCATGCAGGGGGCGGCAGCGCTTTCGCGGCGCGGGCACCGGATCATCTATGTCTCGGGCGAAGAGGCCGTAGCGCAGGTGCGGCTCAGGGCGCAGCGCCTTGGGGCAGCGGATACGGATGTGCTGCTCGCGGCCGAGACCAATGTCGAGGATATCCTGGCGACGCTCGCCGAAGGCAAGCGGCCCGACCTCGTCATCATCGATTCCATCCAGACGCTGTGGAGCGATCTTGCCGAATCCGCGCCCGGCACGGTGACGCAGGTGCGCACCGGCGTGCAGGCGATGATCAAGTTCGCCAAGCAGACGGGTGCCGCCATGGTGCTCGTCGGCCACGTCACCAAGGACGGGCAGATCGCCGGTCCACGCGTGGTCGAGCACATGGTCGATGCCGTTCTCTATTTCGAAGGCGACCGAGGTCACCACTACCGCATCCTGCGCACCGTCAAGAACCGCTTCGGGCCGACCGACGAGATCGGCGTGTTCGAGATGTCGGACAAGGGCTTGCGCGAGGTGGCGAACCCTTCCGAGCTCTTCCTCGGCGAGCGTAACGAGAAATCGCCAGGGGCTGCCGTCTTCGCCGGCATCGAGGGCACGCGGCCGATCCTTGTCGAGGTGCAGGCGCTGGTGGCGCCGACATCGCTCGGCACACCGCGACGCGCGATCGTAGGCTGGGATTCGGCGCGACTATCGATGATCCTCGCCGTGCTCGAAGCGCATTGCGGGGTCAAGCTCGGGCAGCACGACGTCTATCTCAACATCGCGGGCGGCTACAGGATTTCAGAGCCGGCAGCCGATGTGGCGGTCGCGTCCGCTTTGGTTTCGTCGCTTGCCGGTATTGCCCTTCCCGCCGATTGTGTCTATTTCGGCGAAGTCAGCCTGTCGGGCGCCGTCCGGCCGGTTGCGCACACGAACCAGCGCCTCAAAGAAGCCGAGAAGCTCGGATTTTCTGCAGCGCTGCTTCCATCGGGGTCCGCCGAACTGCCGAAGGGCACGGGCGGGCGCTGGAGCGAGATCGAAAGCCTGCCGGATCTGGTCGCCCGGATCGCCGGCTCGAAGGGCGCTTTGAGACGTGTGGAAGAAGAGGTTTGATCCTTTCATCGCCGCAACAGGTGATGATATAGGATGCACGCAATGAGGCGCGACTGAGCTGCGAATTGGCGGCCGTCCTGGAGTTGGATTTATATGCCCATTACGATTTTCGACGGTATTGTCATCGGCGTCGTGCTTTTTTCCGCCGTGCTCGCCATGGTGCGCGGCTTCTCCCGCGAAGTGCTCTCGATCGCAAGCTGGGGCGGCTCGGCTGCCGCGGCCTACTATTTCTACCCCTATCTCGTGCCCTACGCCAAGAAATACACCGACGATGACCGCATCGCGCTCGTCGGCTCGGCCGCGGTCGTGTTCCTGATCGCGCTGATCGTCATTTCCTTCATCACCATGAAGATCGCCGATTTCATCATCGACAGCCGCATCGGCGCGCTTGACCGTACTTTGGGCTTCCTGTTTGGCGCGGCAAGAGGCATACTTCTGCTCGTCGTTGCCACCGCTTTCTGGAACTGGCTCGTCGATGTCGATCACCGCCCGAGCTGGGTGAACAACGCCAAGTCCAAGCCGTTCCTGGATTCGATGGTGACGAAGCTGCAGTCGGTTCTGCCTGCTGAATTCGCCCAGGTGATCCGCGCGAGCGTGATGGAGAAACTACAGCCGCAGGGCGGCAATGCGGAAGGCGACAATGCGCCGGCTTCCGATCAGGCGCCGGCCGAGGATGCCGCGCCGGCCCCTGCCAATGGTGCACAGCAGCCGTCTAATTGACGCAGTGTTCAACAGCTTGACCCAGCCTATGGCAGTTGCCATTTGAGGGGGACGCGACTAAAGGTCCGGCCGGGCACACGCTCCGCCGGGCTTACGCCGTTTTCGGAAGTGCCATTCCATTCTTGTGAGAGCAAAGGCCCGCATCAATGAACCAGTCCCATTCCTCCACGCTCAACGACGAACTCGATGGCGATACGCTGCATGAGGAATGCGGTGTCTTCGGCGTTCTCGGTCATCCCGATGGCGCAACGCTGACAGCGCTCGGGCTGCATGCCCTGCAGCATCGTGGACAGGAAGCGGCCGGTATCGTCACTTTCGACGGCAAGCAGTTCCATACCGAAAAGCGCATGGGCCTCGTCGGCGACCACTATACCGATCCGGCGACGCTGGCGAAGCTGCCGGGCTTCATTTCGATCGGCCACACGCGCTACTCCACGACGGGCGAAGTGGCGCTGCGCAACGTGCAGCCGCTGTTTGCCGAACTCGAAGTCGGCGGCATCGCCGTTGCCCATAACGGCAACTTCACCAACGGCCTGACGATGCGGCGCATGCTGATCGCCGATGGCGCCATCTTCCAGGCGACGTCGGACACCGAAGTGGTGCTGCACCTGATCGCCCGCTCCAAGCAGACCTCCTCCTCCGACCGCTTCATCGACGCCATCCGCCAGATGGAGGGCGGCTATTCGATGCTGGCGATGACCCGCACCAAGCTGATCGCCGCTCGCGACCCGATCGGCATCCGCCCGCTCGTGATGGGCGAGCTCGACGGCAAGCCGATCTTCTGTTCGGAGACCTGTGCGCTCGACATCATCGGCGCGAAATACATTCGCGACGTCGAGAACGGCGAAGTCATCATCTGTGAAATCCAGCCCGACGGTTCGATCACGATCGATTCTCGCAAGGCCGACCAGCCGAAGCCGGAACGCCTCTGCCTGTTCGAATATGTCTATTTCGCCCGTCCCGATTCCGTCGTCGGCGGCCGCAGCGTCTACACGGCGCGCAAGAACATGGGCATCAACCTTGCCAAGGAAGCCCCCGTCGAGGCCGACGTCGTCGTGCCGGTGCCGGATGGCGGCACGCCGGCAGCCCTCGGCTTTGCCCAGGCGAGCGGCATTCCGTTCGAATACGGCATCATCCGCAACCACTATGTTGGCCGCACCTTCATCGAGCCGACCCAGCAGATCCGTGCCTTCGGCGTGAAGCTGAAGCATTCGGCCAACCGCGCGATGATCGAAGGCAAGCGCGTCGTGCTCGTCGACGATTCGATCGTTCGCGGCACGACCTCGCTGAAGATCGTGCAGATGATCCGCGATGCCGGCGCCAAGGAAGTTCATATCCGCGTCGCCAGCCCGATGATCTACTTCCCGGACTTCTACGGCATCGATACGCCCGATGCCGACAAGCTGCTCGCCAACCAGTATTCGAGCCTGCAGGCGATGTGCGACTATATCGGCGCAGACTCGCTCGAGTTCCTGTCGATCGACGGCCTCTACCGCGCCGTCGGCGGCGAGAGCCGCGATGCGGCCAATCCGCAGTTCACCGACCACTACTTCACCGGTGACTACCCGACGCGCCTGCTCGACAACGACAGCACCAGCAATGTCCGCAAGCTCGCCGTCATGGCGAGCAACGGCTGATCTCGACTGACCTTTCGATCGAGGGGCCGTCCGCGCCCCTCGCCTCCCCGCGCATACGGATAAGGCTACAATGAGCGTCAATCTCACCGGCAAGGTCGCACTCGTCACCGGCGCATCGCGCGGGATCGGCTATTTCACCGCACTCGAGTTGGCCAAGGCCGGCGCGCATGTCGTCGCCTGCGCCCGCACGGTCGGCGGCCTCGAGGATCTCGATGACGCGATCAAGGCCGTCGGCGGCTCGGCGACGCTCGTTCCCTTCGACCTTGCCGACATGAACGCCATCGATGCGCTCGGCGCCTCGATCTTCGAACGCTGGGGCAAGCTCGACATTCTCGTCGCCAATGCCGGCGTGCTCGGAGTGATCTCGCCGATCGGCCATATCGAGGCGAAGGTTTTCGAGAAGGTGATGACCATCAACGTCACGGCGACGTGGCGGCTGATCCGCTCGGTCGATCCGCTGCTGACGCGCTCCGAAGCCGGACGCGCCGTAATCCTCTCGTCCGCCGCCGCCCATCGCTGTCGTCCGTTCTGGGGTGCCTATTCGGCGTCCAAGGCTGCGGTAGAGGCCTTGGCACGTACCTGGGCTGGCGAAACGCAGAGCACGCCTCTTCGCGTCACCAGCGTCGATCCGGGCGCCACGCGCACCGCGATGCGCGCGCAGGCCGTGCCGGGCGAAGATCCGGAAACGCTGCCGCATCCTTCCGAGGTTGCCAAGGCGATGATGCCGCTTCTGGCTCCCGACTACACAGAGACTGGCAAGCTGTTCATCGTTCGCGAGAACAAGCTCGTCGGCTACCAGATGCCCGGCTAAGCCGTTTCGGCTACCGCAACACTTGCGCTGCCGCCCGGAAGAGGCCCGATAGGTCGGGTTCGGCCGGGCAGAGCGCGTTGAGATCGACAGGCCCCTGGATGCCGGCAACACTGCCGGTATCGGCGAACTGCCAGATCGACCATATCGAGCAATCGCCCACCGACGGCTCCGCCGCGATGCTTCGCAGCCAGAGATGGTGCGCGGGAAACATCGCCTCGTGCCCCTTCAGATATTGATCGAAGAAGGGCTGATCGAGGTAGAAGATCGGCTTGCCGGGATAGGCGCCGTTCAGTTCCCCGAAGAACGCCTTGAGCTCGCCGCTCAATTCCTCGCGTGTCGGCACCTTGCCGCAATTGCCGGTGAATTCGAGATCGATGGCAAGCGGCAGCGTTCCCGGTTCGGAGGGAACCGTCGCCAGCACGTTCTGCGCCTGATCGCGGCCGGGTCGGCAGAAGGTGAAGAAGTGATAGGCGCCCCTGACGATGCCCGCATTCTTTGCCGCCTGCCAGTTCTCGGCAAAGCGGGTGTCGCGGTGATCCCCTCCTTCGGTCGCCTTCATGATGGCAAAGCGGACATTCGGCTGCGCCGCCACCGCGCTCCAATCGATAGCGCCCTGATGGTGGCTGATGTCGATGCCCTGGATCGGATAATCGGTGAGCGAGGGAGGTGAGAAAGGGGCCATGGCGCGATCGTATGCCAGATAGGCGGCTGAAGCGACAGCCAGAAGGATGGCGACAAGCAATGCCTGATGTATTCGCTTCAATGTTAGCTCCGCTTTGCCCTTCGTCGTTGCCTGATATAGGGCGGGCTTGAGCGATGTCGTGACCGCCCGGCCCTTCGCTTGCGCTCCGGGCGTTCGACGCTGCAATCGATTCGCTGGATCGATTGCTCGGGCTGCGCCCGACCGCGTCTCACCCCCCCTTGACCAACGCCCGAAGCCGGGCCATAAAACCCGCCATGAAGACGGTTACCTGCATCATCTGCCGGAAGATTATTCGCTAGCGCGCTCGCTGGCCTGGCCGTTTTCGTCTCCCAATACGCCAAGATGACAAACGCCCCGGCCCGCCGGTCGCGATACGTCGTTTTTCGGATTATGGCATTTTGGGAGAATAGACATGGACGGCCAGTCGGGATCGAAGACGCCGGAACTCAAGCTTTACAACACGCTGACGCGCGAACGGACGGTTTTCGCACCGATCGACGCCGACAACGTGCGCATGTATGTCTGCGGCCCGACCGTCTATGACTTCGCCCATATCGGCAACGCCCGCCCCGTCATCGTCTTCGACGTGCTCTTCCGGCTGCTGAAGCATGTCTATGGCGACGATCACGTCACCTATGCACGCAACATCACCGACGTCGACGACAAGATCAACGCGCGGGCGCTGCGCGATCATCCGAGCCTCTCGCTGAACGACGCGATCCATGCCGTGACCGAGAAGACGGCGCGGCAGTTCCACGAGGATGTGGCCGCACTTGGCTGCCTCGAGCCGTCCGTGGAGCCGCGCGCGACCGACAATATCGCGCAGATGATCGAGATCATCGGGCGGCTGATTGTGCGTGGGCACGCCTATGAGGCCGAAGGCGAGGTGTTGTTCGACACCAAGTCGATGGCTGATTACGGGCAGCTTTCCAAGCGGCCGCTCGACGAACAGCAGGCGGGCGCCCGCATCGCGGTCGACGCACACAAGAAGAACCCCGGCGACTTCGTTCTCTGGAAGGCCTCCAGCGATAGCGAACCCGGCTGGGAAAGCCCCTGGGGCCGCGGCCGTCCCGGCTGGCACATCGAGTGCTCGGCGATGAGCCAGCGCTATCTCGGCGACGTCTTCGATATCCATGGCGGCGGGCTCGACCTGATCTTCCCGCACCATGAAAACGAGATCGCCCAGTCGCGCTGCGCCCACGGCACCGATGTGATGGCGAATGTGTGGATGCACAACGGCTTCGTGCAGGTCGAAGGCCGCAAGATGTCGAAGTCGGAAGGCAACTTCATCACCATCAACGAGCTTCTGGCGACGGAGAAATTCGGCGGTCGTAAATGGCCGGGCGCTGTGCTGCGGCTTGCCATGCTGATGACGCATTACCGCGAGCCGATCGATTTCTCGATCAAGCGCCTCGAAGAGGCCGAACGCCTGCTGGCGAAGTGGCCGGCGGCAGACGCCGGCGACGCCGCACCCTCTGAGGCGGTCCTCGGCGCACTTCGCGACGATCTCAACACGGTGGCTGCCGTGCAGGCGCTGCATGCGCTGGCGCAGGAGGCCAACGCCGACAAATCGCTGCTGCCGACCTACGCGGCCAGTGCGGCCCTGCTCGGTCTTCTGCCAGAGATGGCGGAGATCGACGAGGCGGTGGCGATCGAGATCGACCGGCGCGTGAAGGCGCGACTGGAACTGCTGAAGGCCAAGAACTTCGCCGAAGCCGACAAGATTCGCGACACGCTGCTGGCCGAGGGCGTGCAACTGAAGGACGGCAAGCACGCGGCGACCGGCGAGCGGGTGACGACGTGGGAGGTGAAGCGGTAGTCATGGTCAGCGCTGCGGCCCGCGATACCCCCCTCTGCCCTGCCGGGCATCTCCCCCACAAGGGGGGAGATCGGCTGGGCGTGGCCGCATCGCCCAGCCATCAACGCTTCGAGTTCACTCAACGTTGCGTAGGGACGAGCGATCGCTACTATCCGATCTCCCCCCTTGTGGGGGAGATGTCCGGCAGGACAGAGGGGGGTAACACGCCCCCTGCGCTAACGAAGGAGCATGCGATGACCCATGCCCCCGTTCCCCCGCAGCGCCGCGCCAACGCCAAGCGCATGCGCAAGACACTGACCGAAGCTGAACTGAAGCTTTGGAACGAACTACGCGCGCATCGACTGATGGGCATCGGCTTTCGCAGACAGGTTCCGGTCGCCGGCTTCATCGTCGATTTCGCCTGCCCCCAGCATCGGCTTATCGTCGAGATCGATGGCTCGCAGCACGCGCGCGAACCGAACGCTGTCTATGACGAAGGAAGGACGCGTCGCCTCGAAGCCGATAACTGGACGATCCTTCGCTTCTGGAACGACGATGTCCTGCACGATATCGACAATGTCTGCCTGCATATCCTCACGATCATAGGAAGGCACCGCTCATGACCTCAACCTACACAGGCGGCTGCCAGTGCGGCGCGATCCGTTTTCGGGTCCAGGGGACGCTCAAGGACTCCTCGATCTGTCATTGCCGCATGTGCCAGAAGGCTTTCGGCGCCTATTATGCGCCGCTGGTATCGGTGCGTGGCGCCGAGCTTGAATGGACGCGGGGGGAGCGGAAGCGGTTTCAGTCGTCCAACGTCGTCGAGCGCGGCTTCTGCGCCGATTGCGGTACGCCGCTGACCTATGAGGCGCCGGATGGGATCGCGATTGCCGCCGGTGCCTTCGACGATCCCTCGGCGCTGCCGCCCGTTATCCAGTTCGGCACCGAGCGCAAGATTGCTTTCGTCGATCACCTGCACGAACTGCCGGCCCGCGTGACCGAAGACGATGCCGAGGCGGCACCCTTCGTGCTCGATCTCGTTTCCTACCAACACCCCGACCACGACACCGCAACATGGCCCGAGGAAAAGCGTCCGTGAGCACAACAGCGGCGATGAGTGGAGGATGCCAGTGCGGCGCGGTTCGTTATCGCGCGACGGGCGAACTCCGCTATCCGCATCTGTGCCATTGCCGCATGTGCCAGAAGGCCTCCGGCAACTACTTCATGCCGCTGGCGGCAGCGAGGCGATCCGAGTTTGCGCTCACGCGTGGCGAGCCAGCGTGGTTCCACTCCTCCGATCTCGTGCGGCGTGGCTTTTGCGCGGCCTGCGGGACGCCGCTGTTTTACGACACACCCCAAGCCGATGCCATCAACCTCGTTCTCGGCACGCTCGACGATCCGCAGGCGGTCAAGCCAATGGCGCAATCGAATACCGGGCGCAAGATGCGCTGGTTTCACGACCTCGACAGCCTACCCATCGAACCCGACGAAGAGACGCCCGATCGCGAAAATGCGATTGCCGCGAGCAACCATCAACACCCCGACCACGACACGGCCGAATGGCCATCTGGAGCATCATCATGAGCGAACCCATCCGAACCGGCGGATGCCAATGCGGCGCAGTGCGTTTTCGTATCTCGGGCAAGCTCGGGCGGCCGTCGATCTGCCATTGCCGCATGTGCCAGAAGCAATTCGGCGGGTTCTTCTCGGCGCTGGTGACGGCACCTGAAGAGGGCATGGAGTGGACGCGCGGTGCGCCGAGCTATTTCCAATCTTCCGTCAACATCGAGCGCGGCTTCTGCAAAGATTGCGGCACGCCGATGATCTACAGGCATCCCGGCGGGCTTGAGCTAGCGATCGGCACCTTCGACGACCGCAGCGATCTCGCACCGCAGGTCCAGGTGAACTACGAGGCGCGCATCCCCTGGGTCGAGACGATCTTCGACCAGCCGGTTCATACCGACCCCGATTTCTACGCGCGGCAGGAGGCGATCATCTCCTTCCAGCATCCCGATCACGACACCAATATCTGGCCAGCCCAAGGCGTGAAAATATGACCGAAGTTCTCAGAACGCTCTATCCCGAAATCGAACCTTATGCATCGGGCCATCTCGATGTGGGCGACGGGCATGTGATCTATTGGGAACGCTCGGGCACGCCGGGCGCAAAGCCGGCAGTCTTCCTGCATGGCGGCCCCGGCGGCGGCATCGCGCCGAGCCATCGCCGGCTGTTCGATCCCGCGCTCTACGACGTGACGCTGTTCGACCAGCGCGGCTGCGGCCGCTCAACGCCGCATGCCGATCTCAATGCCAACACCACCTGGCACCTCGTTGCCGACATCGAGCGGCTGCGCGAGATGGCGGGCGCCGAGACGTGGCAGGTTTTCGGCGGCTCCTGGGGATCGACACTGGCGCTCGCCTATGCCGAGAAGTATCCGGAGCGCGTATCGGAGCTGATCGTGCGCGGGATCTATACGCTGACGAAGGCCGAGCTCGACTGGTACTATCAGTTCGGCGTTTCCGAGATGTTTCCGGACAAGTGGGAGCGCTTCATCGCGCCGATCCCTGAGAACGAGCGGCATGAGATGATGCACGCCTATCACCGCCGTCTGACGCACGAGGACAAGGCGGTGCGGCTGGAAGCGGCCAAGGCCTGGAGCATCTGGGAAGGCGAGACGATCACGCTGATGCCGGAGCCTTCGACCAGCGGCAAGTTCGAAGACGCCGAGTTCGCCTATGCCTTCGCGCGCATCGAGAACCACTTCTTCGTCAATGCAGGCTGGATGGACGAAGGTCAGCTTCTGCGCGACGCGCACAAGCTGAAGGACATTCCCGGTCTCATCGTCCACGGTCGCTACGACATGCCCTGCCCGGCCAAATATGCCTGGGCGCTGCACAAGGCCTGGCCGAAGGCGGATTTCCACCTGATCGAGGGTGCGGGACATGCTTACTCGGAGCCGGGGATTCTCGACAGGCTGATCCGGGCGACGGATATGTTTGCGGGGAAGATTTAGGCCATAGTGCCCGTGGCCCCCTCATCCGCCTGCCGGCACCTTCTCCCCGTTGGGGAGAAGAGACGTGATGCACCGACGTCACTCCGATAGCATCGTCGGTGGATGAGCGAAGGGCCACAACGAGTCTCTTCTCCCCCACGGGGAGAAGGTGGCGGCAGCCGGATGAGGGGGCTTCCGCACAACGCTGAATTTTACAACACACCCGGCCACCGGGAGGAACCGACATGAAAGACCGTATCTATCTCTTCGACACAACGCTGCGCGACGGACAGCAGACGCCGGGCATCGATTTTTCCGTCGAGGACAAGATCGCCATCGCCACCATGCTCGACGAGTTCGGGCTGGATTATATCGAGGGCGGCTATCCGGGTGCGAACCCGACGGATACGGCTTTCTTCAACGAAAAGCGCACCCGCAACGCCTCCTTCGTCGCCTTCGGCATGACCAAGCGCGCCGGCGTTTCGGCCTCCAACGATCCGGGGCTCAACAGCCTGCTGCAGGCCAAGAGCGACGCGGTCTGTCTGGTCGCCAAGAGCTGGGACTATCACGTCAAAGTCGCGCTCGGCTGTTCCAACGAGGAGAACCTCGAGAGCATCTCGGAGAGCGTCAAGGCCGTGGTTGCGGCGGGCAGGGAGGCGATGGTCGATTGCGAGCATTTCTTCGATGGCTACAAGGCCAACCCTGATTACGCGCTGGCCTGCGCCAAGGCGGCCCATGATGCCGGCGCGCGGTGGGTCGTGCTCTGCGACACCAATGGCGGCACCCAGCCGCCCGAGGTCCGCGAGATTGTCGAGGCGGTGATCGCGTCAGGCGTTCCCGGGCACTGTCTTGGCATCCATGCGCACAACGACACCGGCCAGGCGGTCGCCAATTCGCTTGCTGCCGTAGAGGCCGGCGTGCGGCAGATCCAGGGCACGCTCAACGGCATCGGCGAGCGCTGCGGCAACGCCAATCTGGTGACGCTGATCCCGACGCTGGCGCTGAAGGAAACCTATGCCTCGCGCTTCACGACCGCCATCGACCCCGAGCGTCTCCTCAACCTGACGCGGCTGTCGCATGCCTTCGACGAGCTCCTGAACCGCTCGCCCGATCACCAGATGCCCTATGTCGGCGCATCCGCCTTCGCGACCAAGGCCGGCATTCATGCCTCGGCGCTTCTGAAGGACCCGCGCACCTACGAGCATGTCACGCCGGAGAGTGTCGGCAACTTCCGCAAGGTCATGGTGTCGGACCAGGGAGGGAAGGCGAACTTCATCAACGCGCTGAAGCGGCGCGGCATCGAGGTAGGCAAAGACGATCCGAAGCTCGACCGGCTGATTTCGCTGGTCAAGGAGCGCGAGGCCTCCGGCTATGCCTATGAAGGTGCGGATGCCAGTTTCGAGCTCCTGGCGCGCCGCACGCTCGGCACGATCCCCGAATTCTTCTCGGTCGAGGGCTTCCGGGTGATGGTCGAGCGGCGGTTCGATTCGCACGGTAAGGTGAAGATCGTTTCCGAGGCTGTGGTGAAGCTAAGCGTCGATGGCCAGACAATCATGTCGGTGGCGGAGGGCGATGGCCCGGTCAACGCGCTCGACCTCGCGCTGCGCAAGGATTTCGGCAAGTACCAGCACGAGATCGACGACCTGGTTCTGGCCGACTTCAAGGTGCGTATCCTCAATGGCGGTACGGAAGCGATCACCCGGGTTCTGATCGAATCCACCGATAGCGACGGCGTGCGCTGGTGGACGGTCGGCGTGTCGGAGAACATCATCGACGCCTCGTTCCAGGCGCTGATGGATTCGGTCATTTACAAGCTGATGAAGAACCGGCAGCTGGCGGGCAAGATCGCCGCCGAATAGGAACGCTCAATGGAGCGCGGCCGTGACAAGGCCCCAGCGCTCCTGCGAGTACCACTCCTGCTCCGTCTTGACCGCATTCCAGCGCAGCGCGTGAATGCGGTTGAGTCCGCCGGCGTGGAAGGCGCGATCAAGCGCGGCGTAAGTGGAGAGGTCGCCTGAGATCCCCTCGCCCCATACGAAATTGACCGGCTGCAGGAAGCGCGCGCTTAACTCATCCCCTTGCCTGCCGATGAGGAAGAAGGCGGCCTGCGACGTGACGCCGAGCAACCGGCCTTCGGCACCCATGGCAGGCGTGCCAAGCGGAAACAGTAGGCGCCCGCCGTCCGCGAGCCTGTCGATCCACGGTTCGGCGGGGTGGTGCAGAGCGAAATTCACGTAGACGGCGTCCGCAGGCTCGCGGGGCCATTCGAGACCGTCTCCTTGGACGACTTCGACATTTGCGTATCGCGCGAGATTGCGTCTGGCCTGTTGTGCCAGTTCCGCATCGAACTCGACGGCCACGACGCGGCCGGTCTCGCCGACGATTTCGGCGATGATGGCGGTATAATAGCCGCTGCCGGCGCCGATGTGGCAGACGGTCTCGCCCTTGCGCAGCTTCAACCGGTGCAAGGCGCCCGCATGCAGGCTCGGGCTGCCATTGTTGACCTGGCGGTCGGCTTGGAGCGCGAAGAGCACGTCCTGGTAGAGAACGACGGGATCGCTTGAGGGCACATCGACGTAACGCTTCCAGTCGCGCATCTTCCACGGCGGCGGCCCGAGGAAGTCCTCGCGCGGCACGGCGGCGAATGCGTTCAGCAGTTCATCATCGCGATCGACACCCGCTTTGGCCAGCATTTGCACGGCGTATGCACGGCGGCAGATTTTCAGCTCGGCTTCATCCACGGTCTGATCCTGATAATTCAGCAATAGCGAATATCGCTTCAATGAAATGAATTGGCCTATTCACGGCCGTTGCGCTAATCGGGTGCCAATCATAAGAACCAATGGAAACACCCAATGTCTGCCGATGCAAGCATTCCCCTCGTGAAAAACGAGGACAGTCCGCGTGGCTTCGCCTTCGCGCTTACGGCCTATCTGCTCTGGGGCTTCCTGCCGATCTACATGAAGGCGGTCGCGCATATTTCGCCGGCCGAGGTTATCGCGCATCGCATCCTCTGGTCGCTGCCGCTGGCCGGCATCGTGCTCATCGTGCTCGGCCGCACGCAGGATATCCGCATCGCGCTGCGCTCTCCGCGTATGCTTGGGATGGCGGCGCTCACCGCGTCGCTGATCACGGTCAACTGGGGAACCTATGTCTGGGCGATCGGCGCCGGGCATTCGCTGGATGCCGCACTCGGCTATTTCATCAATCCGCTCTTCAGCATCTTCCTCGGCGCGGTTGTGCTGAAAGAAAAGCTGCGGCCGGCGCAGATCGCCGCGATTGTGCTCGCGGGTCTCGCCGTCGTCGTGCTCGCCGTCGATAGCGGCGGCATTCCGTGGGTTTCGCTGACGCTAACGATTACCTGGGGCCTCTACGCGCTATTTCGCAAGACGCTGCCGCTCGGACCGAACCAGGGGTTCTTTCTCGAGGTGCTAATCCTCAGCGTCCCGGCCTTCTTTTATGTTCTCTATCTGGAGCTCGGCACCGGAGACGGGCATTTCTATCGTACCGGCTGGAGCGATACGGCGCTCCTTCTCGGCTGCGGTTTGATCACGGCCGTGCCTTTGATGATCTATGCCAACGGCGCCAAGCTTCTGAAGCTGTCGACGATAGGTATCATGCAGTATATCGCGCCGACGATGATCTTTCTCATCGCCGTCTTCATCTTCAAGGAGCCGCTTGGCACCGCGCGCATGATTGCCTTCCCGCTGATCTGGGCGGGGCTTTTCCTCTACACATGGTCGATGCTGAGAGGCAGTCGGGGGCGATAAGCCCCCGCTCATTACAATTTCGAGATAACGGCTTCCTCGCCGTCGCGGTCGCTGGCAAATTCGGCGGCCTGCGCCATGATCGCAGGGATGATCTCTTCGATAGAATCGATGACCAGCGGCTGCACCCGGTGGGCGGTGTGGATGAAGCCCTCGTCCGTCATGTGGCGCAGGAGCTCCATCATCGGGTCCCAGAAACCGTTGATATTGGCGAAGATCATCGGCTTCTCGTGACGGCCGAGCTGCGCCCAGGTCATGATCTCGATGATTTCCTCCAGCGTGCCGATTCCGCCCGGAAGCGCCACGAAGGCATCGGAGCGCTCGAACATCGTATGTTTGCGCGCATGCATGTCAGGCGTTACAATCAACTCGTTGAGCTGGCCGAGGGAGTGGCGGGTCGCCTCCATGTCGATCAAGAATTCGGGAATGATGCCGGTCACCTGACCGCCGTTCGAGAGCGTACCGCTCGCAACCGCCCCCATGATCCCCTTGGTGCCGCCGCCATAGATCAGGCGCAGGCCGTAATCGGCGATCTCCTTGCCCAGCGCGCGGCCGGCGGCCATGTGGCTTGGGTCGCTACCGGGGCGCGAACCGCAATAGACACAGATGGAGCGAATGGAATGAGATTGATCTGTCATGGGAGCAAACAACTATTCTCTCTGGGTCCAGTCAAGAAAAATGACGGAAAACATACATCTTACATTTGCCCGGCTACTTTGACTGCTTGTGCAAAGCAACGGGAATCGCTAGCAATTTCAGGAAGTCTGGCAAGATTGCCGCTTGGGGAGACCTGATGATGAAAAACCGTGCCGGCTTGCTGGCCCTTGCAGTGCTTGTAATCGCAATTCTGTTGATGGTCTTTGTCGTCATGCCCCGTATCGGTGGCGATGCCGGCAAGGTTGGTGACGCAATCAATCAGGCAAGCTCCGAGGTCAAGAAAACCGTAACCGAATCCGCCAAGACCTCGCGTCCGTCTGCACCCGACGATGCCGCGACCGCGCAGAAGCTCGGCGGCCTGACGACGGCAGCCGGACAGGCACTTGGCGAACTTAAGGCGCTGTTTGCCGACGGCAAGGGCCCGACCGACGACGTTTTCGCAAGCGCCAAGACGAAGACGATCGGAGCGCTTCAGGCACTCGCTGATTTCGCGACGCCCGAGGGCACCAACCCGATCACCACGGCCGCGATCGACAAGGCCAAGGCCGGCGCCGCCAAGGCACTCTCCATCATTCAGGCACTGCCCGAAAACATCGCCGATGCAGCCGCCGCGATTGCACGTGCCGAAGCGGCCCTTACGGGCGCGCCGGAACCCGCGGCACCTCAGACGCCGGACAACGCCGCACCGGTTGCCGAAGGCCCGAAGCTGCCGACATTCGACGTGCTGCGTGTCGAGCCAGACGGCTCCACCGTCATCGCCGGTTCCGCCGAGCCGAACAGCAAGCTTGAAATCCTCGACGGCGACAAGGTGCTGATGGGGACCGATGTCGGCGACAATGGCGATTTCGTCGCGGTTCTCGACAATCCGCTTGCCGCCGGCGACCACCAGCTGCAGCTGCGCGCGACGGCCAAGGACGGCAAGGTGACGACCTCGGAAGAGATCGCCACGATCTCCATCCCCAAGGACGGCAATGCATCGCAGCTGCTCGCCATGGTCTCCAAGCCGGGCGCCGCCAGCCGCATCATCACCGCGCCTGGCGTGACGCCTCCGGCAGCCGCCACCGACGCCGCCCCGACCGGCCAGGCCTCGGCAGCGCCACAGGCACAGGCTCCCGCAACATCGGAAACGGCAACCGCGCCGGCAGCAGCAGCCGCACCGGCTGACGTCCGGGTCAATGCCGTCGAAATCGAAGGCGACAAGATCTTCGTCGCCGGCACCGCGAAGCCTCAGGCCAACGTGTTCGGCTATGCCGACGACAAGCTGATCGGCAAGGCCAAGGCCGGCGCTGATGGCCACTTCGTCATTGATGGCGTGATGCCGCTTGCGGTCGGCGATCACAAGATCCGCGTCGACGTCGTCGATGCGGCCGGCAAGGTTCTGGTTCGCGCTTCGGTCAACTTCAACCGCCCCGAAGGCAACCAGGTCACGGTGGCGGCGCAGTCCAGAACGCCTTCAGGCAATGCATCGACGCCGATGATCTCGCTCGACGAAGGCGCGCTCGGCAAGCTTAAGAACGATGCGGCCAAGGCGTTCGCGCTTCTGAGCGGCCTGTTCAGCGACGGCAAGGTGCCCGGCAACGAGCAGCTCGCCGCCGCCCGCTCGGCCAACGAGTTCGCGCTGAAGTCGATCGTCGATTTCCGTGCCGCCGCCGATGCGACCGCCGACTTCAAGGAGCGCGTCACCACCGCTTCGATGAAAGCGAGCGATGCGCTGAAGCTGCTGCAATCGCTGCCCCGCGACGCGAGCTCGGTCGGCGCTGCACTCGCCAAGCTCGGCCAGATGGTCGCCGATCTGACGGCACCGCCGGCAGCACCCGCGGCACCGGCTGCCCCCGCAAACGAGGTTGCCAGCGGCGACGCCGGTCCCGCGACCATCGAGCAAGCGCCGCTGCAGGAGAGCAAGGAAACCGTGATCATCCGCCGTGGCGATACGCTGTGGCAGATCTCGCGCCGCATCTATGGCGCGGGCGTGCGCTACACGACGATCTACGTCGCCAACGAGGACAAGATCGTGAACCCCGACCGCATTCTGCCGGGTCAGGTCTTCGGCCTTCCGAAAGACGCCTTGCCCAACGCGGAAGAGATGCACCGCAAGCGCATGTCGGGCGAGCATCTCTAGGATAGACAATAATACTGGTAAAAGATTACAGGGGCCGGCATCGATAGATTGCCGGCCTCTCTTTTCCTTTGATCTTCTTATGTTGTATTGCTCCGCCCGCAACCCTATTTGGCGTTGACGGCGATCATGTCAGGCGGCGGCTTTGCGCTGCGCCCTTCCCCTCTTTGCCGACAACATCACACTTCCAGGGCCTGACGCGGGCCGGAGACATGCATGGCAAACGGCAAGACAGTTTCAGACTCCAATCTGTTGCGGACCCTCTTCAATCTCTGGCCCTACATGTGGCCGACGGGGCGCACCGATCTGAAGATGCGGGTCGTCTGGGCATCGGTCTATCTGCTCATATCGAAGTTCGTGCTGCTGCTCGTCCCCTACTTCTTCAAGTGGTCGACGGATGCGCTGAACGGCAAGTCTGATCTCGCTGGCAAGGTGCCGGATCTCCTCGTCGGCGCCATCGCGCTCGTCATCGCCTATAACTTGACGCGGTTGATCCAGCTCGGCCTGAACCAGCTGCGCGACGCGCTGTTTGCCAGCGTCGGCCAGTATGCGGTGCGCCAGCTTGCCTACAAGACCTTCGTGCACATGCACGAGCTATCGCTGCGCTTCCATCTGGAGCGCAAGACGGGCGGTCTGTCGCGCATCATCGAGCGCGGCACGAAAGGCATCGAGACGATCGTGCGCTTCACGATCCTGAACTCGGTGCCGACGCTGATCGAGTTCCTGCTCACCGCCATCATCTTCTGGTGGGGCTACGGCTTCTCCTACCTCGCGGTGACCGCCTTCACCGTGTGGGCCTATATCTGGTTCACGATCCGGGCGAGCGACTGGCGCATCTCCATCCGCAAGACGATGAACGACAGCGATACGGACGCCAACACCAAGGCGATCGATTCGCTTCTGAACTTCGAAACCGTCAAATATTTCGGCAACGAGGACATGGAAGCCAAGCGCTTCGATACCTCGATGGAGCGTTACGAGAAGGCTGCGACCAGCGTCTGGACGTCGCTCGGCTGGCTCAACTTCGGCCAGGGCGTGACCTTCGGCCTCGGCACGACCGTGATGCTCATCCTCTCGGCGCTGGCAGTGCAGCGCGGCGAACAGACCGTCGGCGACTTCGTCTTCGTCAACGCCATGCTGCTGCAGCTTTCCGTGCCGCTCAACTTCATCGGCTTCGTCTACCGCGAAATCCGCCAGGGGCTGACCGATATCGAGCAGATGTTCGACCTGCTCGAAGTACAGGCCGAGGTGAAGGATGCCCCCGATGCCAAGCCGCTCAACATCGAGCAGGGCGCCATCTCGTTCAAGGACGTGCATTTCGCCTACGACCCGGCCCGCCCGATCCTAAAGGGAATTTCGTTCGACGTGCCGGCCGGGAAGACGGTGGCGATCGTCGGGCCCTCAGGGGCCGGCAAGTCGACCATGTCGCGGCTGCTCTATCGCTTCTATGATATCCAGAGCGGCTCGATTACCGTCGACGGCCAGGACGTGCGTGGGGTCACGCAGAAGAGCCTGCGCACCGCGATCGGCATGGTGCCACAGGACACCGTGCTCTTCAACGATACGGTCGCCTACAACATCCGCTACGGTCGGCCATCGGCCACCGAAGCGGAGGTGAAGACGGCGGCGGAGATCGCGCAGATTGCCCACTTCATCGACCTTCTGCCTGAAGGGTTCAACACCATGGTCGGCGAGCGCGGGTTGAAGCTTTCGGGAGGCGAGAAGCAGCGCGTGGCGATTGCCCGCACGATCCTGAAGGCCCCGCCGATCCTCATCCTCGACGAGGCGACATCGGCGCTCGACACGACCACGGAGCGCGAAATCCAGACCGCGCTCGACGTCGTCTCCAAGAACCGCACGACGCTTGTCATCGCGCACCGCCTTTCGACCGTGATCGGCGCGGACGAGATCATCGTCTTGAAGGCCGGCGAGATCGCCGAGCGCGGCACGCATGCGGAGCTGTTGCTGAGGAACGGCCTCTACGCCTCGATGTGGAGCCGCCAGCGCGAGGCCACACAGGCCGAGGAGCATCTGAAGCAGGTGCGCGAGAACGACGATCTCGGCGTGGTCAATCGGCTGGCACCGGCAACCTAAGCCCGCAGACGCTTGCCGTCCATCAGCAAGCTTAGATGTGCATGAGAGGGCATCGGCATTGCCCCCAGGAGTGTTTCCCTGTAACCAGCGGAGACGAAAACGCTAGGAGAGCGGCATACATGAGCTTGTTCAATACGGTACGCAACACGATCGTTCCGGTGCACAAGGAAGGTTATCCCTTCATCGCGGCCTTCTTCGTGGCCTCCCTCATTCTCGGCTGGATCTTCAAGCCGCTGTTCTGGATCGGCCTGATCCTGACGCTGTGGTGCGCCTATTTCTTCCGTGATCCGGAGCGTATGACGCCGCAGGACGACGATCTGGTGATCTCGCCCGCAGACGGCAAGGTATCGTCCGTGCAGTTGGTCGTGCCGCCGGCGGAGTTGAACCTCGGCTCGACGCCGATGCTGCGCATCTCCGTCTTCATGAACGTCTTCAATTGCCATGTGAACCGCGCGCCGATGCGCGGTCGCATCGTCAGCGTCAACTATCGCTCGGGAAGCTTCGTCAACGCCGAGCTCGACAAGGCCAGTGAAGACAATGAGCGCAACGGCCTCGTCATCGAAACCGCCCATGGCCAGATCGGCGTCGTGCAGATCGCCGGCCTCGTGGCGCGCCGTATTCTCTGCTGGGCCAACGCCAATGAACCGCTGGATGCCGGCGAACGCTTCGGCCTGATCCGCTTCGGCTCGCGCCTCGACGTCTTCCTTCCCGAGGGCGCGCAGCCGCGCGTCACGCTCGGCCAGACGGCAATCGCGGGTGAAACGGTTCTGGCCGAATTCGGCTCCGCCAAGGGCCCCGTCGTCAGCCGCCGCGCCTGAGAACCACTAGGAGCGCGATCATGGAAACGCCCTTCCCGCCTTTCGAACCCAATGGCCCACCCGATGATTCGGGTCGCGGTCCACGGCTTCGCGAGATTCCGTTGCGGCTGGTCGTTCCCAACCTGATCACTATCCTCGCTATCTGCGCCGGTCTGACCGGCATTCGGCTTGCCTTCGAGAACCGCTACGAGCTTGCCGTCGGCATGGTGCTCGTCGCCGCCTTCCTCGATGGCATCGATGGGCGCGTTGCGCGGCTGATGAAAGCGACGTCGAAGTTCGGCGCGCAGATGGATTCGCTTGCCGACATCGTCAATTTCGGTGTTGCACCGGCGCTGGTCGTCTATGTGTTCGCGCTGGACCAGGCGCGTTCGCTGGGCTGGATCGCGGCACTGATCTACGCCATCGCCGCGGGCCTGCGGCTGGCGCGCTTCAACGTCATGTCGGAGCGCGAGAACAAGGCGAGCTGGCAGTCGGAATATTTCGTCGGCGTGCCGGCGCCTGCCGGCGCCATGCTGGTGCTTCTGCCCGTCTATCTCGGCTTTCTCGGGATGACCACCGACAAGACCTTCGGCTATCTCTCGGCCGCCTACACGGTGCTCATCGCCTTCCTGCTGATCAGCCGCCTGCCGGTCTGGTCGGGCAAATCGGAAGGCACCAAGCTTCGACGTGATCTGGTGCTGCCGATGATGCTTGGCGTGGTGCTTTACGTCGCCATGCTGTCGAGCTTCACCTGGGAAGTGATGTCGCTCACCGCCGTGGTCTACCTCTGCACGCTGCCGTTCGGCGCGCGCAAATGGAAGCGCAAGTACGGCACGCTGACGATCGAAGAGCCGGGTATCGGCGAAGACGATATCGGCCGTCACATCTGAGTTTCTCCAGACAATCCTAATCTATCCCGCTCCGCTCAAGCCTCGCGAATTATGGTTTGGCGACACAAATCATGATGTGTCTTGCCTCCATTTTGTCGCTATTTCCGGCAAAAGAGCAATAAATATAAGAGTCTAGGGACAGAAGTTAAGGAGAGTAACGTGACCCCGAAGAAGAATGTGGAACAGCCCGCAAAGACCGATCTCAGCGCGCACTACCGCCCGCTCGGCCTGAAGGCCGTTCTGGCTGCAGCGCTGATGCTGAAGAAGCCGGCACTCGCCAAGAAGATCGCCTGATCACGACGTCAGGACACGGGCGCCGAGGCTGATGGCCAGAAGCGCCATGACGATGCCGATGAGCACGTCGAGAACCCGCCATGCGGCGGGTTTGGCAAAGACCGGTTGCAGCAGACGCGCACCGTAGCCCAGACCGAAAAACCAGATGAATGACGCAGCCGCAGCCCCGAGGCCGTAAGCCAGGCGATCCGCGCCATGATAGGCGGCCGACAGACTGCCGAGCAGGACGACCGTGTCGAGATAGACGTGCGGGTTGAGGAAGGTGAAGGCGAGGCACGTGGCCACAGCCGCCTTTAGCCCCAACGGCTCCGGCGTTCCCGCCTCGATCGCGCCTGGATGAAGCGCGCGCCGGAATGCCATGAACGAGTAAGTGCCGAGAAACAGCATACCGCCAAGGCTGACGGCGGTAATCAGCGTCGGCGATTGCGAGACGAGCGTGCCAAGGCCGGCGACGCCTGCTGCAATCAGCAGCGCATCGGACAGCGCGCAGATGAGGCACAGGATGAAAACATGCGAGCGCAGCAGCCCCTGCCGCAGAATGAAGGCATTCTGGGCACCGATGGCGATGATGAGGGAAGCGCCGAGGAAGAGGCCGGAGAGAGCGGCCGAAATGGAGAACATGTGAATTTCCGGATGTGACTGCGGTGGGAATATAGAATCAGAAGAAGCTGAGCTGGCCGTCATCCGGCTTTTTCTTGTGAGCGGGCGGCAGCGGCTTTTCGAGCGGCACGGGGGTCTGCAGGTCCTCCCCCATATTGGCCACCTTGTTGACCTTGTCGGAGACCGGTATCGCCTCGAAGAAATCTTCCTCGACCGGCCGCATGAGATCGGCCACCTCGCGCGGTTCCTGTGTCTTGCAATCCAGCCAACGGGTGAAGTCCTCGGGCTTGATGACGACAGGCATGCGGTCGTGGATCGGGGAGATCGCGGCGTTGGCTGATGTCGTGAGGATCGCGCCGGTATCCACTTCCGAACCGTCGGCCGAGGACCATGTTTCCATCAACCCGGCAAAGGCGACCACGCCGCCGTGGCGCGGCTTGATCCAATAGGCCTGCGATTTCTCGCCGCTCTGCTTCGAAGGACGATGCCATTCGTAAAAGCCGGAAGCAGGAATAAGGACGCGGCGATGGCGCATGGCGGCGCGGAACGATGCCTTGCCGATCGCTGTTTCCGAGCGAGCATTGATCAAAAGTGGAAACGCCTTGGGGTCTTTCACCCAACCCGGCGTGAAGCCCCAGCGCACGAGGAGCGCGCGTCGGTCCGGCAGGTTGCTGCCCCTCTCCTGTCCCTCACCCGAGACGACCACCAGAATCGGCTGAGTCGGCGCGATGTTGAAGCGCGCGGGGAAATCCTCAAGGTCGAGGATACCCAGAACTTCCTTCAGCTCCTCGGGGGATATGGTCAGGGCGTAGCGTCCACACATGCCAATCTATTTGCACCCTGCCCTTTCAGGGTCAAGGGACCGGCCAAGCATGGCGACCGTCGGTTCAGCCTCTTGGCGCGAAGAGGATGATCGCAGTGCCGGCGAGGCAGACAAGAGCGCCGCTGATGTCCCACCTGTCAGGCACGCGGTGCTCGACAAGCCAGAGCCAGATCAGCGAGGCGACGATATAGATGCCGCCATAGGCGGCGAAGGTGCGGCCGGCCGCTTCGCTCGGCACCAGCGTCAGGAGCCAGGCGAAAAGGGCTAGCGACACCATGCCCGGCGCAAGCCACCAGATCGGCTTTGCCATGCGCAGCCACGCCCAGAAAGCGAAGCAACCGGCAATCTCGAAGAGGGCCGCGGCGGCGTAGATGATATAAGTCACGGCACGTGCCTTCGAATCGCTTGGATCAGATTGTTTTCCTGAGTGAGATAGGCACGCGACGGCGATCACCGGCAAGCAACAAACGGCATTTCTGATGACTTCCAACCCGACAGCTGCATCTTCCGCGATTCTCGAGCGCGACGGGCGCTTCCTGCTGGTGCTGCGCCGCAATCCGCCATCGGCGGACATGTACGCCTTTCCCGGCGGCAGGGCGGAGCCCGGGGAAACGCCTGACCAGACCGCGTTGCGCGAGTTCGAGGAGGAGACGGGTATTCGCGCCCGCAACTCAAAGATCTTCGCCACCTACGATCTGAAGCAGCATGGCGCCGACGGACGGCTGACCAGCCACTTCTTTCTCTCGGTTTTCCGCGTTGAGGCCGATGCCGATTCGGTTGCCGTGGCGGCCGACGATGCGATGGCGCTCGGTTGGTTCACGGTGGACGAGATTCGCCGGCTGCCGACGCCGCAAAGTGTGCTCGAATGCGCCGAACGGCTGGCAGCAGCCAAAGAATAAGGAACGGCAATAAGCAAGGGGAAAGGCAACCCCGCACCTTGTCCCCGTCATCTTCAGGGTGTCCAATATGCCCATGATTCCCCTTCGCCGCGTTTTGTTGTGTGTTGTTCTTGGCGTCTCCACGGCGATACCGACATTTGTCTCGGCGCAGGGGCCGACAGCGGTTGCGCCGGACGAACCGGTCGCGCCGAAGGATGTCACCGTTCCCTATGACGACAAGCTTGGCCGGTTGGCCGAGGTGCTCGGGTCGGTGCATTATCTGAGAACGCTCTGCAAGGCTCAGAACGGCGAGGAATGGCGGGTGCGAATGCAGCAACTGCTTGATTCTGAAGCGAAAGATGAGCCCGCACGGAAAGAGAAACTGACGGCGGCCTTCAATCGCGGATACCGCGCCTTTGCCTCCGTTTATACCGATTGCACACCGGCAGCGATCATGGCAGAAGAACGCTACCGTAACGAAGGCGCAACACTCGCCACGGAAATTACGTCACGCTTTGGAAATTAACGATAAATTAACCTCTTTTTACAGGGGGACGTGTCGTTTTGGGAAAAGGCTGATAGTGTTGTTAACCAGACAGTAAGGCATGCAGTTCGAGGAAAAGCTAATGGAACCGAGCCTCAACGACATCGACGACATGATCGTCCACGAAAAGATGCAGGCGGCGCTGGAGTACCATAACGAAGCCTGGGCCGACGGCATGGCCGACGGTATCGAACCCGAGATCATCGCCGACACGGCGATCATTCACGCGCTTCGCGAAACCATTCGCCTGCACGGCGAAAAGAACGCGGAAGCCTTGCTGGAATCGTTGCGAGAACGCATGCTGGCCGGTGAGTTTTCTCCGACCCGCACCCTGCAATAACACAGAGAGTTCCATGCGCACCGATATGAACAATGCTTCGCGGCCCGCGATCGCGCCGCTTTTGCTTGCAATCAGCCTCGGTGCCAGCAGCCTGATGAGCGCCCCATCGGCGTTTGCGCTGTCAGAGCTGCAGAAGACCCCCACCGCTTCCGACGGCACATCCACCGACAAGCCACCAAGCGCGCCGGACGCATCGTCAGGCGTGCCCGCGCCCGGCCCTGTGATCAGCAAACCGGCTGGCCAGAGCCCCGACACGACGCCAGGGGCACAGGACAGCTCCAAGCCGGTCGAGGTTCTCTACGACATCAGCAAGGTGCCGGAACCGGTTCGCCACATGCGCGAGCAGATCGTCGAAGCCGCAGCATCTGGCGATCTCGAGCGGCTGCGCCCACTGTTCGGCACCGGCGCGACGCAAACGCAAGTGAGCGTCGGCGAGGCAACCGACGATCCGATCGGCGCGCTCAAGGATCTCTCTGGCGATCCGGATGGCGACGAGATCCTGGCGATCATTCTCGACATCATCTCGACGGGCTTCGTTCATGTCGGACAAGGCACCCCTGATGAGATGTATGTCTGGCCTTACTTCGCGGAAAAAGACCTGAAGAAGCTGACGCCGCCCGAGCGCGTCGAGCTCTTGCGCATCGTCACCGCCGGCGATCTCGCCGACATGCAGGAGTTCGGCGGCTACAATTTCTATCGCCTCGGCATCACCGCCGACGGCAAATGGAAGTTCTTCACCGCCGGCGACTGATGCTTGCGATCCCCGCTCCGACGACATACTTCTGAGCGATAACAACGCGACAGGTGCGCCCATGCCAGCCGTATTTCTGAAAGACCGCGCGCTCATCCGGGTGAGCGGCGCCGAGGCCCAGTCCTTTCTGCAGAACCTCATCACCACCGATATCGTGTCGCTGGATGCAGCCGAGACGCGCCCCGGCGCATTGCTGACGCCGCAGGGCAAGATCCTGTTCGATTTCATGATCTGGCGCCATGGCGACGACTTCATCATCGAGACCGACGAAAGCCAGCGCGAGGCGCTGACGAAGCGGCTGACGATGTACAAGCTGCGCGCCGCGGTGGCGCTTTCTGCCGAGGGCAATGGCGTGACCGTCTCGTGGGATGAAGCGTCGATCGATGGCTTCAGGGACAGCCGATTCGCCAAGGCGGGCATCGACGTTTTCCGCCGCCCGGGCGAGCACGGCAGCGACGATATCGCGCTTTACGACGCGCTGCGTGCCGCCCATGGCGTTGCCGTATCCGGCTCCGATTACGCGCTTCAGGACGCCTTTCCGCATGACGTGCTGATGGACCTGAACGGCGGGCTCTCGTTCAAGAAGGGCTGCTATGTCGGCCAGGAAGTGGTGTCGCGCATGCAGCACCGGGGAACGGCGCGCCGTCGCGTCGTGACCGTGAGCAGCACCGAGCCCCTTCCCGCCTCCGGCACCGAGATCACCGCCAACGGCAAGCCTGTCGGCACGCTCGGCTCGGTTTCGGGGCATAGCGGGCTCGCCATCGTCCGAATCGATCGCGCCGGTGAGGCCATGTCGGCGGAGACACCGCTGCTTGCCGGCGACGTCACCGTGACTGTCGCCTTGCCCGCATGGTCGGCACTCGTCTTTCCGGCCGCCTCCGATGAGGCCAGCGCTTGACGACGAAGGCTCCCCGCGCCTGGCAGCGCATGCTTTCCGGGCGCAGGCTCGATCTGCTCGACCCCTCGCCTCTCGACGTCGAGGTGAGCGATATCGCCCATGGCCTGGCGCGCGTTGCCCGCTGGAACGGGCAAACATCAGGCGATCACGCCTTCTCGGTCGCGCAGCACAGTCTGGTGGTCGAGGATATCTTTCGGCGGCTGAACGAGGCGACGCCGGACCAGTGCCTGATGGCACTGCTTCACGATGCGCCCGAGTATGTGATCGGCGACATGATTTCGCCGTTCAAATCCGTGGTCGGCGGCGGCTACAAGACCGTCGAGAAACGGCTTGAAGCAGCGATCCACCTGCGGTTCGGTCTGCCGCCGCATGCGTCCCGCGAGCTCAAGGACAACATCAAGAAGGCCGATACAATCGCTGCCTATTTCGAGGCCTCGCAACTGGCCGGCTTCAGCGCCAGCGAGGCGCAGAAGCTTTTCGGCCAGCCGCGGGGGATCACCAAGGAGATGCTCTTGTTGACGCCACTGCCGGCGGTCGAGGCGCAGCGGCTGTTCTGCGAGCGCTTCGCTGTTATCGACGGCCTGCGGGGCAAGCCATGACAGCGATTGTCGTGACCCCGCTTGCGCGCATCGCCGAAATGGCCGTGCGGCACCGCGCCCGCGAGATGATCAGCCTGATGGCGAAGGAGCAGAGCTTCCACCGCCCGGCAGTCATCCAGGCGCACCGGCATCTGCTGCTCCACATGAACGACATCGCCTTCAAAGGCACGGGCAATCTCGTGGCGCCTGATGAAACGCATGTGCGGGAGATCATCGACTTCGCGGCGGAGTGGGATCAGACGGCGCCGCTTATCGTTCACTGCTGGATGGGCGTATCGCGCTCGCCGGCTGCGGCGGTGATCGCAGCATTGTCGCTGAGGCCGGAACAGAGCGAAGAGGCCGTGGCGCAGCGTCTGCGTGCCGCCTCGCCGTATGCCACGCCGAACATGCGGATCATCGAGATCGGCGACCAACTGCTTGGCCGTGATGGACGGCTGGTCAAGGCGATCAAGGCGATCGGCCGTGGCGCCGATGCGGATGGAAACGCGCCCTTCGTCCTTGCGCTTGACGAAGCGTGACGGTTTTAAACGGTTGACGCGCCTGCCTTCTGTCCCATCTACGCAGGTCAACCGATAATCATTTCAGATATTTGGCGAGATCATGGAACAACAGGCAACCGACGTAATCGTGGCAACCCGAACGGCTCTGAGCCAGGCGAGCGCGCTTGCGGTCCAATATTCATTCTCCATCCTCGGCGCGCTGATCCTCCTGGTGCTTGGCTGGTTGATGGCGAGCTTCGTCAGCCGCTGGGCGTTCGAGGGCATCTCGCGAGTGCGTGGGATCGACGAGACGCTGGCGCGCTTCTTCACCAATGTCCTGCACTATGCGTTGCTGATTCTGGTGTTCATCACCGTGCTTGGCCAGTTCGGCGTTCAGACGGCCTCGATCATTGCGGCTCTTGGTGCTGCAGGCTTGGCCATCGGTCTGGCATTGCAGGGTACGCTGCAGAACATCGCTGCGGGCATCATGTTGTTGATCCTGCGGCCGTTCCGGGTGGGCGAATATATCGCGACGGGCAGTGTCGCCGGCACGGTACGTGAGATCGGTCTGTTCGCGACCGAGTTCCGCACTGCCGACGGGCTCTATCTGCTGGCGCCGAATTCGACGCTCTGGAATACGCCGATCACCAATTACAGCCGCGAGAAGACGCGCAAGAACGATCTCACCATCAATGTGCGGGCCGGCGATGATGTCGATCTGGCGATGAAGACGCTGACGGATATCGCCAAGGCCGATTCGCGGGTGGAGACGTCGCCACAGCCGAAGACCTATATCGATGCGGTGACCTCGGACAAGATCACGCTGACGCTGCGCTATTGGGCGAAGACCGGCGAATGGGACGATGCCCGCCGCGAGATTCTCGGCCGGGTGAAGGCCAGCTTCGACGAGAAGGGGCTGCCTATCCTTTAAAAGGCGGCCGCCAGGCTGGCGGCCACCTCTATCTCTGCCATGGCAGAGTGAATGCTACTTGATGACAGCGCAGGCAAGCCGGGCGCCGGCATCGCCGGCCGGCTGGCTGCGGTAGTCATCCGAGTTCTCGTGGATCATCAGCGCACGGCCGCGGATGCCGTTTTCCTTGCCGTCGAGCGTCACCATCCCATCGAAGACCTGCGCTCTCAGCACACCGTCCTGCCCGACATACTGGTTCGGCATATCGCCAGCATGCGGCCCCTTGGCGGCGAGCAGGCCGTGCTCGGCCTTGGTCGGGTTGAAGTGCTTGCCGGCCGATTCATGATGGCTGGCGGCATCGCACTTGCCGGTTTCGTGGACGTGGAAGGCGACCCACTTGTTGGCCGGTAGACCGGACACTTCAAGCTCGATCAAGACGCCACCGGCAGCAGCGGCCGTCAATGTGGCGCGGCCATCATCCTTGCCGTCGGCGCCGACGAAATTGGCCTGCGCGGTCTGCTTGTCCTGCGCGACAGCAACAGTCGCCAAGGCCGCGACGGTCGCGAATGCTAGAGATAGAAGCCGTTTCATGCTGTTTCCCTCCTGTGAGCCCTCTTTCAGAAACGCGTGCGGCGTGCCGGTGTTCCCAGCATAGAGCGCAAAGAAAAAGCCGACCAACCGGCCGGCTTCTTCTTTGGTCAATTCGTGAGCGACGGATCAGGACGCGATGTCGAGATCATACTGACCATAGGTGTTCTGATAGAGAACATTGGCCGAGTTTGCCTGGCTTTCATAAGTGGAGCTCAAAGCACCGGACTGGCGCGCGCTCATCATGAATGCGAGGACGCCGTTCGACAGCTTGGGTGCTTCCTGGGTGCTCTGGGACTGGCTTACAACGGACAGGATCCCCGGCTTCTCATCAGCCGCACGCTCACTACGGCTCAACACGCCGTCACTATTGGAATCCAATCTCGAAAGAGTGCCGAGATACGCGTAGGACGTATCAACTGCAGACGAAATACGGTTCATACAAACCTCCGTTCACCGCATTACCGATGATGTTTGTACGCAATACGAATAGGGAAAAATCAGAACTAAGCCGGTGGATAAACTGATTTGCGAGGCCGGTCAATAAGTTGTTAATGCCGCATTAACCATGATTGACAAATTCTGACCTTTTGGGCGCCCGCTGTTTTTGCGCTCAGAGACGCCGTTGGTGTCGGCGCGGCGTCAATGAATGCACGTATATAAATATAGTGCGATCCATATATCTTTTTCGGAAACAACCAAATATTAATGCGACCAAAGGATTATGTCCTTTAGATTTACGACAAAAAATCAATCTTTGCTTGTATTTTCTTGTTTGTTTTAAACGCTTAGGAATGTCTTCGCATGTCGCGTGGGTCACACGGGATCTCAACATCCAGACAGTCAGTTCGTCCCGGCATGATCGTGCCCTTGTGGGCGACGGAAATGAGCGGCAATGGAAGCTGAAGCGCTTTTCAGGCGCCAATGCGCGGCATGCCTCAAGGAAGACGGGACGGCCGACGGGCAGCGGCTAATCAAGCTTGTTCTGGATACCTACCGCCAAGCGAATCGAAATTTAGCCGAACAAAGCCGTCTTCTCGAAATCGTCCTCAATCATCTGCCGCTTGGGCTGTGCATTTTCGATTCAGGCCAAAGGCTCGTCGTCTCGAACATTCGCTTCCAGCAATTGTTCGGACTAGAGACGGACGACACGCGAGCGGGAACATCGATCAGTTCGCTGATTGCCAAGATCGACGGCCTGGAAAAGTCTGAGGTCAGAGGAACCACCCGCGAAGACCGTTCCGACGTCGGGCGCATCCGTCGCCGCGAATGGGACATGAATGATGGCCGTATCATCCAGAGCGTCGTTACCGTGCTTCCAGACGGCAGCAACATCTCCATTCATGCCGATATCACCGACGATCGAAAGGCCGCTGAACGCATCGCGTTTCTGGCGCACCACGACCCCCTTACCGGCCTGCCCAATCGAATCCGTTTCCGTGAGCAAATGGATACCGCGCTTGCCGCACGCAAGCCCGACGATCAGATCGCGCTTATCCATCTCAACCTCGACCGCTTCAAATCGGTGAACAACACGCTCGGCGTTTCGGCGGGCGACAAGATTCTCCGGCAGGTGGCCGATCGTTTGCGCGCCCTTGCGGGCAAGAGTAATATTCTCGCCCGTCTGGGGTCAGACGAATTCGCCATTCTGCAATGCGGACGAGATCAGCCGTGGAACGTCATGGCGCTTGCCGACCAGATCAGGCGCGAGCTCTCGGAACCTTTCTTCCGCGGAGAAAAAGCCGTCGAGCTCAGTGTATCCATGGGTATCGCCATCAACCCCAAGGATGGCACGGAGACCGAAGTGCTTCTGAAGCATGCGGGCGTGGCGCTGTCGCATGCCAAGAGCGGCGGCAGACGTGGAGAGCGCTTCTTCACCTCCGAGATGGAGGCGCAACTCGAGGCACGCCACGCGCTTGAGGCGGATCTGCGCAGGGCCGTCCATAACGAGGAATTCGAGCTTCACTACCAGCCGCTCTACGACATGGCCGCACGGCGCATCTGCGGTTTCGAGGCCCTACTTCGCTGGAACCACCCGACTCGCGGCCGAATCGCGCCGATGGAGTTCATTCCGCTGGCCGAAGAGGTCGGCCTTATCGTCGATATCGGGCGGTGGGTGCTGAAGCGCGCGTGCATGGACGCGGCCGCATGGCCCGCCGACATCAAGGTTGCCGTCAACGTCTCGGCAATTCAGTTCATCTCCAGCGATCTGGAGGAAGATGTGTCAACAGCGCTCGCTGTGTCCGAGCTCTCACCCGCGCGGTTGGAAATCGAGATCACCGAGAGCGTCCTGATGGAAAACCGGGAAGAGGCACTGCCGATTCTGCACGCGCTTCGCCAGCGTGGCATCCGCATTTCCATGGACGACTTCGGTACCGGTTATTCGTCGCTCAGTTATCTGAGCAGCTTCCCGTTCGACAAGATCAAGATCGACAAGTCCTTCGTCAACGATATCGTGGACAACAAGGAAGCCTACGCGATCATGCGCGCCATCATTCTGCTCGGCGACGCGCTTGGCATGCGGGTCACGGTCGAGGGCGTGGAGACGGCACAGCAGCACGATCTGCTGGCGCAGGAAGCCTGCGACGAAATCCAAGGTTATCACATCAGTTCACCGCGCCCTGCCTTCGACGTGCCACAGCTGCTTGCGGGCTCACATGCTCAGGGCCAAGCTCAGGCGATGTGACAGCACATTGCGACTCGTCATCGCTGGCTCTAAGAGAGGCGGTCTCCGTCTACTCCTGGTGCGCATATGAAAGAGGCTCAGGCCTTCCGTCCTTACGAAACGCTCGCTGAAGCGCTTATCCCGCATTCGCACGAAGGCGATGATGGTTCGCATGATCTCGCGCATATCCTGCGCGTCTTCAAGAACGCCATGCGCATCCACGCGAGCGAAGGCGGAAACGGCCGCATTCTTGCCGCCGCGGTCCTGCTGCATGATTGCGTGGCCGTCGAGAAGAGCTCGCCGCTCAGAGCCCAGGCATCCGCGCTTGCCGCCGAGAAGGCTTCCGGTGTGCTGACCGAACTAGGATGGTCGACGGACGATATCGCCGCCGTTGCCCATGCGATCCTGACGCACAGTTTCTCGGCGAATATCGAGCCCGAGACACTGGAAGCGAAGATCTTGCAGGATGCAGACCGGCTGGATGCGATCGGCATGGTCGGCGCGGGCCGCTGCTTTTACATCGGCGGGCGCATGGCGTCGTCGCTTTACGACCCGCTCGACCCGGCTGGAAACGATCGACCGCTTGACGACCGGCGTTATGTCATCGACCATTTCCAGACGAAACTGTTCAAATTGGCCGATGGGTTCAAGACGGCCGCTGGCCGGGCGCTCGCGGCCGAGCGAGACAAGAGGCTGCGGGATTTTCTCGACGCCTTCATGGACGAAATCTAGGAGGACTTACATGCGCGTCAGCGATCTCTTCATCTATCCGCTCAAGAGCGCCCGTGGCATCGCGCTTCAAACCACCGAGATCAATGCCTTTGGCCTCCCCGGCGACCGGCGCGCGATGCTGATCAATCCGGATGGGAGCTTCATTACCCAGCGCGAAATGACGGATCTGGCGCGGCTCGACGTTCGCCAGGAAGCCAACGGCTTTCATCTCGGCATGAACGGAGAGACCCTCTTCGTCCCCCTGCCCGATGGTAACAAGCGCATCGATGTCTCGATCTGGAAGTCGATCGTCAATGCCGCGATCGCCGACGACCATTCTAACCAGGTGCTCTCGCGCTGGTTCGGCCGCGAGCTCAAGTTCGTGTTCTTCGACGAAGATGCCAATCGCATCGCGAGCCCGGAATGGGCGGGCGACGACACGCCGGTGACTTTCGCTGATGGCTACCAGATCCTGGTGACCACGACGGGGTCGCTGAAGGCACTCAACGCCGATATCGAGGCTCACGGCGAAGGCAGCGTCGGGATGGAGCGGTTCCGGCCGAACATCGTCATCGACACGGACGAAGCGTGGCCGGAGGATCGCTGGGCAGCCATCGAGATCGGCGGGATCCGCTTCGATCTGGTGAAGCCGTGTGCGCGTTGCATCATGACCACGCAGGACCAGCAAACGGGCTCGCGCGAGGTCGCGAACCCGATGCCGGCCATGGGCCGCATCCGCATGTCGGCAGACCGGCGCGTCCCCGGTCCGCTGTTCGGCTGGAACGTCACGCCGCGTGCGGCTGGCGCGATTGCGATTGGTGACACGGTGAAAGTGCTCGACGAACGGCCGGGTGGATGGGCGTTCAAGGTGCGTAAGCGCGCCTAAGGGTAGACTAGGCAGCGGCGGGCTTCAGCGCCTTGAGCGCGGCCTGCACGAAGCCCTCGCGGGCCGTCGACGGTTCAAGGCCGCGCGGCTCGTAGACATGGCGGTGCAGGAAGAAGGCCGTCAGGCGAAATGCCTCGGACAGGCTGTCGAAATCGGCGGCCTGCCGCTTTTCCACGGATAGAAACGCCGGCAAGGCGAACATCCTGTCGGCCCAGGGCGCACCGGCGTCGCGGCTGACCGCACGACCCGATTTCGGGGAGACATACGCCAGATCGGCGCGGGTGCCGGTTGCGGCGCATTCGTTGAGATCCAGCCCAAAACCGAGATCGTTGAGCACGGCGAGCTCGAAGCGAACGAACAACTCGCCCGCATCGGCTGGATTGTCGAGATTGTCGAGAATGACTTCCAAGGCTTCGAAGAGATGCGGATGCGGATCGCGCTCCGGCAGAAGTCGGAGCAAGGCGCCCATGGCCTGCACGCCATAGACCGCGGTCGCCGTTTCCATCAGCCGGGCGGCGCGCAGCGTGAGAGGCTCGATCTTGAACTCACCCATATGCTCATCAAGACGCGCGCGCCAGATGACTTCGACCTCATTGCCGGGCTGCAACACCGGCTGCATCGCGCGCGAACGCCCGGATCGCACCATGCCCAGGTGACGGCCGCGATCCGGCGTCATCACCTCGGTGATGACGCTTGTCTCGCCATGGCGCCGAACGCCTAGAATGATTGCACGACCTTGCCACTGCATTAGAAACCGACCTTCCGACCACGCGCTATCCTAGCGCATGGCGCAAGCCCTGTCATGAAAGCCTATCAAGCCTCGGAGGGGAAAAGCCGGCGCAGGAAGTCCCGCATCGCGTCCTCGTCGAACGGCTTGACGAGGAGCGGCCTGTTTTGCAGGTCTTCGGGGAAATCCAGCGTGTCGGAGTAGCCGCTGACGAAGCCGAAGGGGATTTCGGCGGCGACCAGCCGGCGGGCGAAATCGAAGCTCATGACCTCGCCGAGATTGACGTCAAGCAGAGCAAAATCATAGCTGTCGGCCTGGATCGCCTCGTTGGCCTGCTCGACGCTATTGCAAATATCGATGGTCTCGACACCGACGGCGCGCAGAATGTCTTCCGCCTCCATCGCGATGATCAAGCTATCCTCGAGAACCAGAACACGTCTTGCGACCATGATCAGAAAGCCCTCTTCCGGGCGCCGCACTCGACGCACCATGTATCCCAAAATCGCATCTCTACCCCTGACAACCCACGGCCTCAGCCGAGAATTTCACGCCGCCTATGCTTGCATAGCCGCTTTTTCAGTCCCGGTCGATATTAGCGAATCTCGACACAAGAATGGCTCGTGCTGGACATTAGGGTCCGGCCTTGGAATTTGCATTTAAAAAAGACATAGATAGAACCGCTTAGAGGAAGGGGCGCACCCTCTCGTCGAGCCCGTCCCAGGCGGCAATTTTGGCGAGCGTTTCGCCATCCAGCACCTCGCAGGCGCGCTCCTGCCAGCGGATGAGATTGCGCGAAGCAAGCTTTTTCAAGGTCTTGTTGGTGTGCACGATCGAGAGGCCGAGCGTGTCGGCGATGTGCTGCTGGGTGATCGGGATGGCGCTGTGGCCATTGAAGAGGTTGAGCTGCTTGCCGCGCTGATAGAGGAAGGCGATCAGATAGGCGGCGCGCTCCAGCGCCGTTCGCCGGCCGATGCTCAGGAGGTGCTCGTCGAGTATCCGCTCTTCCTGCGCCGCCATCCAGGTGATGTCGAAGGCGAGCGACGGATGCTTGTTGTAGAGCGTCATCAGCTTGTCGCGCTCGAAGACGCAGAGCGAAACCGGCGACAGTGCCTCGATCGAGTGCTGCATCTCGCCCATGATGGTGCCCTGAAGGCCGATCAGATCGCCGGGCATGATGTAGTTCAGTATCTGGCGCCGGCCGTCTTCGAGCGTCTTGTAGCGAAATCCCCAGCCGGTCAGCACCGTGAACAGGTGGGCGCTATGGGCGCCTTCGACGAGGATCGTGGCGCCTGCATCGGCAGCCAACTCGCCCTTCTTGAACTTGGAAATGAAGCCCAGCTCGTCGCCGGTGAACTCGCGGAAATGCGGCAGCGGCCGCAAGGGACACTGTTCGCAGGGTGTCTTGAACGAATGCGTCGGCCGTGATGTCGCCATGCGTGTCCCATAATCCAGAAAAAGCGGCGCCCCGAAATCGGGACGCCGCTTTTAAAGAACTCATCACTTGCAACTTTGTTCCGTCGACGCTTGAATTTTTCCAAGGAAACGAGGGACTTGCGCCATAGCTGGTGCCGCTTACTGGCGCGGGAATTCCAGGCCCATCTCGCGGAAACGCTCGGGATCGTCGCCCCAGTTCTCGCGCACCTTCACGAAGAGGAAAAGGTGTACGGTCTGCTCGAGGATTTCCGACAGTTCCTTGCGCGATGCGGTGGAGATTGCCTTGATCGCTTCGCCATTCTTGCCGAGCGCGATCTTCTTCTGGCTGTCGCGCTCGACGTAGATCACCTGCTCGATGCGAACGGATCCGTCCTTACGCTCTTCCCACTTTTCCGTCTCGACGTGTGAGGCATAGGGAAGCTCCTGATGCAGGCGCAAGAACAGCTTCTCGCGGGTGATTTCGGCCGCCAGCTGGCGCATCGGCAGATCAGAGATCTGGTCTTCCGGATAATACCACGGTCCCTCGGGAAGCGTCTTGGCGAGATAGTCCATGACGTCGTCACAGCCCGAACCGTTTTCGGCCGAGATCATGAAGGTCTGGTCGAAAGCGACGTACTCGTTGGCTGCCGAGGCCAGCGCCAGCAAGTCCTCACGCTTGACGCGGTCGATCTTGTTGAGAGCGAGGATCTTGCGCTGGGGCACGTCCTTCAGGCTCTCAAGGATTTTCTCGGCGTCGCCGCGCAGGCCACGCTCGCTGTCGATCAGGAGCATGATGATGTCGGCATCCTTGGCGCCGCCCCAGGCGGAGGTCACCATGGCGCGATCGAGCCTGCGACGCGGCTTGAAGATACCAGGGGTGTCCATGAAGACGATCTGGGCGTTGTCATGGGTGGCGATGCCGCGGATGACCGCGCGCGTCGTCTGCACCTTGTGGCTGACGATCGAGACCTTGGCGCCAACCAGGCGGTTCAGCAAGGTCGACTTGCCGGCATTGGTCGGCCCAATCAGGGCGACGAAGCCGGAATGCGTCGGGCCAGCGGGTTCAGCGGCGCTATCCGCGATGTCGTGTTCTTCGGTCATTGTTCCCGTCAATTTCCGGCAGACGATTTCTGCCAAATGCCTTCGCGTTCGAGCATCTTCGTTGCGGCCACCTGCTCGGCGGCACGCTTGGAGCGCTCGACGCCCGTTTCCGGCTTCACGCCGGCGACTTCGACCGTCACCGTGAAGCGCGGATCATGATCCGGTCCGGTGCGTTCTTCAACCCGGTAGTTTGGCGTCACACCGAATTTGGCATGCGACCATTCCTGCAGTTCCGTCTTGGCGTCACGCCTCGCGCCATCGGCGCGCACCGCCCGCTTTTCCCAATACTTCACGATGAAGTGGCGCGCGACCTCCAGGCCAGCGTCGAGATAGATCGCGGCGATCAGGCTTTCGACGACGTCGGCGCGGACATTCATCATGCGCTTGCCGGTGAGCTTCTTCACGTCGGCACCGGTGCGGATATAGAGATGCAGGCCAAGCTCGTCGGCAACCTCGGCGCAGGTATCGGCGCTGACCAGCTGGTTCAGGCGGACAGACAGCTCGCCTTCCGTGGCGGTGCCGAAGGTTCTGAAAAGCATCTCGGCGACACACAGGCCAAGGACCCGGTCGCCAAGAAACTCAAGACGTTCGTAGTTCGCGCCCTTCTGAGTGCGGGCGCTCGCATGCGTCAGTGCACGATCGAGGCGCTCCTTCTCGGCAAAGACATGGCCGATCAGCGCCTCGAGCTTTGTTCGGTCAGCCGCCGAAAGCGTCGGCGACTTGCTCATTCAACGCCCTTGAACAGTCGATCCCAACGCATGTTGGAAGGCCACTTCCAGATTTCGCGGAAGGAGGTGTCGTTGCCGAGCGAGAAGAAGATGACGCTGGCGCGGCCAACCAGATTTTCGGCCGGCACGAAACCGACATCGAAGCGGCTGTCGAGCGAGTTGTCGCGGTTGTCGCCCATCATGAAGTAGTGACCTTCAGGGACGATGAACTCGCGAGTGTTATCGCCGCGCGATACCGGAGACTGGTCGAGCGTGTCGTAGGTCACGCCGTTATCCAGCGTTTCGCGGAACACCGGAACGTCCTGGCCCGGATCCTGCGCGTAGTCGGAATTGAACGTACCATCCGGCACCTTCGGAACAGCCTTGCCGTTCACGTAAAGCACGCCGTCCGTCACCTGGATGTGGTCGCCGGGGAGACCGACGAGACGCTTGATGTAATCGACCTCAGGGTTCGGCGGGAAGCGGAAGACGACGACATCGCCGCGCTTCGGCTCGCTTGCGAAGATACGGCCGCTGAACAGGTTCGGCGAGAACGGCAGCGAGTATTTCGAATAGCCGTAAGCGAACTTGTTGACGAAGATATAGTCGCCGACGAGAAGCGTCGGCATCATCGAGCCCGAGGGAATGGTGAATGGCTGGAACAGAACCGTGCGGATGACCATCGCCAAGACCAGTGCCTGGACGATGACCTTGATGTTCTCCCAGAGGGCGTTCGGCTTGGCTTGAACTTTTTCGGACACGCAGTTCTATTCCTTCAGAGCGCCAAAACGGCGCAAGTCTTTAATCGGTTCTGTGTAGCGGCTTCGGCTGATTGCGGCAATGCCACGAACATTAAAAGCGGGACATGTAACAGTCTGTTGCGCAGCGGTCAGTCGCTCAGCGGCAGGGCCTCGATGATAACGAAGGCCTGAGCCAAGGGATAATCATCTGTAATTGTCAAATGGATGGCGGCGCGGTGCCCTGAGGGCAACATCTTCTGCAAAATCTCGCCGGCGCCGCCTGTCAGTTTCATCGTCGGCTTGCCGCTCGGGAGATTGACGACGCCCATGTCTTTCCAGAAGACACCCTGGGCGATACCCGTGCCCAAAGCCTTGGAGCAGGCCTCCTTGGCAGCGAAGCGCTTGGCGTAGGAGGCGGCGCGGTTGGCGCGGCGGTCGGATTTCTGCTGTTCGATCTCGGTGAAGCAGCGATTGGTGAAGCGCTCGCCAAATCGCTCCAGCGACTTCTCCACACGCCTGATATCGATGAGATCGCTGCCGATACCGATGATCATACTGTTTCCTCAAGCGAAACGGGCTCAGCGACGCGCAGGCGCGCACGCTCAAGCAGCCGGGCGCGGCGGCGCCCCTGGAAGCCCCTCACCGTGTAGAATGTCGCGAAGTAGATGGCCACGGCGGTGACGGCTGCCGGCGGCAGTGAACCGATCAGCATCGGCTCAAGGACTGGGCGCCAGAGCTCGCTGAAGTGCAGTTCGTGAAAGAGTGCGGGAAGATCGACCGCATTGCCCTGCATCGTGTCCTTGCGGCTCAGGAGCAGGTGTCCGATTTCCCAGGTCGTTCCCCAGATGAAGGGATAGGTCAGTGGATTGCCGAAGGCCGCGCAGCCGAGAGCGGCGGCGACCATATTGCCCGACAACAGATAGGTGATGACGAAGGCCATGATGAAATGGACGCCGATAAACGGGGTCCAGGACACGAAGATCCCGGCCGCGACGCCAACGGCCACCGCATGTGGCGATGCCCTCAGGCGAAGCACGCGCATCACGAGATAGCGCGGAGGCCTCAGGAATCCCTTTCGTGGCCAAAGCAGCTCACGCAGCTTTTCACGAAATCCAGCGGGTTTCCGACGACGAAATAACATGGCGCGTATGTAGTGCATGCCGCACAGGCCTGACAAGAGCGCCGGACCTCCTCAGTCGCTATTTGATGTGCGCCGACTGAGTATCTGCCGGGGCGTAACTCAAACGCCCCTTCCCACTTGCAAATCCGATAACCGATTAGCGGCTACGGAACAGACCACGGTCAACCTGACGCTGGCGGTATTCGAGATCGATACGGTCGAACGAGCCGTTCAGGTATGCGGTTTCGCGTTCTTCAGCGCTCGGAGCGCGCAGGGCACGAGCGAACTTCTTGATCGGTGTAAACATTTGGATGCCTCTTTCTTTCAGTCACTTGTTGATGACCAGAAGATATGCGGAGGCGCGCCTTTTTACCAACGCTCTAATACTCAGTCAGCCATGCGCATATCGCATACCTAGCCCCTCATCTGCGACAATATGACCATAAAACGATCACATATTGTGCAAACCGGGTGCAGATGCGCCCGCTTTACTCGTAAAGCCGGCGCACGGTCGCAACGCAATCCAGCTCATTCAGCTGCGCAAGCAATTGATTCAACTGGCGAAGATCCCAAACTTCCACATCGAGCGCCATCTCTGTGAAGTCGGTGGCGACGCGAACCGTGTTGAAGACGCGGATGTTGACGTCGACATCGGCGACGGTGCGGGCAAGCTTTGCAAGCGTGCCGGGCTCGTTCAGCGCATTGACCAGGATGCGGGCCATGAAGCGCGACTTGTTGGCCTCGTCGAGATCCCAGCGCACGTCGATCCAGCGATCGGGCTGCTCGTCGAAGCGCTGCAGCACGGGCGACTGGATCGGATAGATCGTTATGCCCTTGGCGTTTTCGGTCGTGTTAGTGATGCCGACGATGCGATCGCCAGGGACAGCGCCCGTCGGGGCGAACTGCACATCGATATTGCTCGAGATGCCACGGATCGGCACGGCCTCAGCATCACCCAAGGCTTCAAGGCCGTTCGGCGCATGCTCGGTTGCCTTGCCCTTATCCGGAATCTTGAAGATCATGCCGGTGGCGCTGCGAACATTGAACCATCCATCGTCGCCCGAGGGCTTCGAGGTGATGCGCTCTTCCTGGTGATCGGGATAGACGGCGCGCAAGACGTCGAGCGACGACATCTCGCCGCGGCCGACCGAGGCAATCGCGTCCTCGACATCCTTCTGGCCGAGACGGTGCAGCGCCGGCTTCATCGCCTCGCGGGAGAAGACCTTGCCGGCGCGATCGAAGGTGCGCTCGAGAATGCGGTGGCCAAGGCCGGCATATTGCTTGCGGATGGCCATGCGGGTGGCGCGGCGGATGGCGGCGCGCGCCTTGCCGGTTACGACAATCTCTTCCCAGGCCGCCGGCGGCACCTGCACGCCGGAGCGGATGATCTCCACCTCGTCGCCATTCGCAAGGCGGGTTACGAGCGGCATGATACGGCCGTTGATCTTGGCGCCAACCGTGGTGTCGCCGATGTTGGTGTGAACGGCATAGGCGAAGTCGATCGGGGTCGCGCCGCGCGGAAGCGCAATCAGCTTGCCCTTCGGCGTGAAGCAGAAGACCTGGTCCTGGAACAGCTCGAGCTTGGTGTGCTCCAGAAACTCTTCCGGGCTGTCGCCCTCGGCCAGCGCCTCGATCGTGTGGCGGAGCCAGGAATAGGCGTTGGATTCGCGAGAGAGGATGTCGCCATCGGCATTGGTGGCGCCGTCCTTGTAGAGCGTGTGGGCGGCGATACCGAACTCGGCGATCTCGTGCATGCGCTTGGTGCGGATCTGCAGCTCGATGCGCTGGCTCGACGGACCGACGATGGTGGTGTGCAGCGAACGATAATCGTTCTGCTTCGGCGTCGAGATATAATCCTTGAAGCGGCCGGGGACGACGCGCCAGCGGGTGTGGACGATGCCGAGACCACGGTAGCAGGACGGAATATCGTCGACGATGATGCGGAAGCCATAGACATCCGACAGCTGCTCGAAGGATAGCGACTTCGACTGCATCTTGCGGAAGACGGAGTAAGGCTTCTTCTGGCGGCCCTTGACGTAGGCGTTGGTCAGGCCGTTGGCGACCAGCAGGTCGCGCAGCTCGGTCTCGATCTTCTTGACCAGGCCTTCATTGCGCCGCGACAGCTCCTCTAGCCGCTTGGTGACCGTGTCGTAGGCCTCGGGGTTGATGTGGCGGAAGGACAGGTCCTCCAGCTCCTCGCGCATATCCTGCATACCCATGCGGCCGGCGAGCGGCGCGTAGATATCCATCGTCTCTTCGGAAATGCGGGCGCGCTTTTCCGGCGACATGTGGTCGAGGGTGCGCATGTTGTGTAGGCGGTCGGCAAGCTTGACCAGAAGCACGCGCACATCGTCGGAGATCGCAAGCAGCAGCTTACGCAGGTTTTCGGCCTGCTTGGCCTTCTTGGTGACGAGATCGAGCTTCTTGATCTTCGTGAGACCCTCGACCAGGCGGCCGATGTCTTCGCCGAAGAGTTCATCGATCTCGGCGCGGGTCGCGGTCGTGTCCTCGATGGTGTCGTGCAGAAGAGCGACCGCGATCGTCGACTCGTCGAGATGCATGTCCGTGAGGATGGCGGCGACTTCGAGCGGGTGCGAGATATAGGGATCGCCGCTTGCCCGCTTCTGCTGCCCATGCTTCTGCATGGCATAGACATAGGCTTTGTTGAGCAGGGCTTCGTTGGCGTCGGGCTTGTATTTCTGAACCCGCTCCACGAGCTCGTACTGCCGCATCATGCCGAAACCACTCCATCACAAAAGAAAAGCGCGCCAATCACAGATTGGCGCACGTGATACTCAATCATATGCCGAAGCAATAATGGCGCAAGATTGACGATTAGTAATCGTCGCTCTTTTCCGGCGGCACGAGGCCTTCGATACCGGCGAGAAGCTCTTCTTCCGACATCTGGTCGAAGGTGATCGTTTCCGGAGCATCTTCCTGCTCTTCGCCATCGGCAGCAGCCGCGGTGGTGATGAGGCTTGCGGGATCGGGCTCGGGCTCGTCGACTTCGACGTGCTTCTGCAGCGAATGGATCAGGTCTTCCTTCAGGTCGTCGGGAGACAGCATCTCGTCGGCGATCTCGCGAAGGGCGACGACCGGGTTCTTGTCGTTGTCGCGATCGATGGTGATCGAGGCGCCCTGGGAAATCAGCCGGGCACGGTGGCTGGCAAGCAGAACCAGCTCGAAGCGGTTCTCAACTTTGTCAATGCAATCTTCTACTGTGACACGGGCCATTGCCTGTCCTTTACGGTCGGGATCTCGGGATTAGCACGGCGATACAATTAAAAGCAGGCGAATTCAAGTTTTTAGTGAAGGAGCCGTTCGAGCCTGTGGGAACTTTCTAATTTTAGAGGTTTCCACCAAAAGTTGCTTGGAATATGCCGAATCCTGCCCTAAATCTGACTTATATGAATAGTTCATAAAGTAAGAATTGTTCTGAATTTTTCAGATAACCCATTGTTTTCGTGGGCTATCTGCAGCCGCATATTAGATTACTCAAAGTGGATTGGTACGCGATGTTCGACCCGCGAGAAAAAATTGCACTTTTCATTGATGGCGCCAATCTCTACGCGGCGTCCAAGAGTCTCGGCTTTGATATCGACTACAGAAAACTTCTGAAAGCCTTCCAGAAGCGCGGATATCTGCTGCGCGCCTACTATTACACCGCCCTGATCGAGGACCAGGAATATTCCTCGATCCGCCCGCTGATCGACTGGTTGGATTACAACGGCTACAAGGTCGTGACCAAGCCGGCCAAGGAATTCACCGACTCCATGGGCCGCCGCAAGATCAAGGGCAACATGGATATCGAACTCGCGATCGATGCCATGGAGCAATCCGAAACCGTCGATCACCTGGTGATCTTCTCCGGCGACGGCGATTTCACGACGCTGGTCGAGGCGCTGCAGCGCAAGGGCCGGAAGGTCTCGATCATCTCGACGATGGCGACCCAGCCGCCGATGATCGCCGACGATCTGCGACGCCAGGCCGATCACTTCATCGACCTCTTGTCCCTGAAGAGCGAAATCGGCCGCGACCCCTCCGAGCGCCCTGCCCGCGCCGTGGAGCCAGCGGCATCCAGCGACTTCGAAAGCTGATGCGAGCAACCACAGCTCCAAAAAAGAAAACCGCGGCATTTGCCGCGGTTTTGATTCAGGCAGCTATTTGATCAGCCATTGTCCTTGAGAAGCCGGCTCTTCTGCCGGTTCCAATCGCGCTCTTTTTCAGACTCGCGCTTGTCGTGCAGCTTCTTGCCCTTCGCCAAAGCAAGTTCCATCTTCGCGCGGCCGCGATCGTTGAAATAAATCTTCAACGGAATGAGCGTCATGCCTTCGCGGTTGATGCCGGCACGCAGACGGTTGATCTCGCGGCCCGACAGCAGGAGCTTGCGGCGGCGGCGCGGCTCGTGGTTGAAGCGGTTGGCCTGCAGATATTCCGGAAGATAGGAATTGATCAGCCAGATCTCGCCACCCTCGTCCGAGGCGTAGGATTCGGCGATATTGGCCTTGCCTTCGCGCAGCGACTTGACCTCGGTGCCCATCAGCACCAAGCCAGCTTCGTAGGTATCGACGATCTCGTAGTTGTAGCGCGCCTTGCGGTTTTCGGCGACGATCTTCTTGACGACACGCTGGCTGCCTTTGGGGGCCATGACAAATTCCAATTGCTCGGGGGCGCGATATCCGCGCCCGCACTTCTCGGCTTTATGTAGAGGCGCGGCCCATCTTTGTGAAGGCCGCGCATTTTATCGGTTCAGCAAGCGATCAGTTGAGAAGGCCGGCATGGCGCAGCGCCGCGTCGAGTGCCGCTTCCGTGCTTGCCTCCAGCGAGGAGACGAGCGGCGAACGAACCGTGCGATTCATGCCGCGGATCTTCGACAGGCCGTACTTGGCGCCACAGAGGCCCGGCTCCAGGAAGATCGCCTTGTGCAGCGGCATCAGGCGATCCTGATATTCGAGCGCCTTTGCAAACTCACCAGCCAGCGTCGCGGCTTGGAATTCGGCACAGAGGCGCGGGGCGACATTGGCGGTTACCGAAATGCAGCCGACGCCGCCATGGGCGTTGAAGCCAAGCGCGGTTGCGTCTTCACCGGAGAGCTGACGGAAATCCTTGCCGCAGGTAATGCGCTGCTCGGATACGCGCTCGATCTTGCCGGTGGCATCTTTCACGCCGACGATGTTGCCGTATGCCCTCGCAAGCGCGCCCATGGTTTCCGGCGTCATGTCGATGACCGAACGGCCCGGGATATTGTAGATGTAGATCGGCAGCTTGATGGCTTCGGCGATCGCCGCGAAATGGGCGTAGAGGCCCTTCTGCGTCGGCTTGTTGTAATAAGGCGTGACGACGAGAACCGCGTCAGCGCCAGCTTTTTCGGCGTGCTGAGCGAGTTCGACGGCTTCACGGGTGTTGTTGGAGCCAGCACCTGCCATGACGGGAACGCGCTTGGCGGCGGCCTCGATACAGAGTTCGACCACGCGTTTGTGTTCGGCATGCGACAGGGTCGGGGATTCGCCGGTCGTTCCGACTGGAACGAGACCGCTGCTGCCTTCCCTGATCTGCCAATCGACATGGGCGGCGAAGGCCGCTTCATCGACAAGGCCGGCATCGGTGAAAGGCGTGACGAGTGCGGGAATGGATCCCTGGAACATGCAGAACTCCTTACGACCGCAATCCATGCTTCGGCCGCATTCCTTGAATACGAAGGAGCGCACCATAGTGCGGCAAAAAGGGTCCGACAAGCGCGCACAGCTTCGTTGCAACAAATTCCGATCGCAAATGTGAATGAAATTGAAGGGCTTCGGTAAGGTTTCGTTAATATGCGTCCCAGCAAATGTAGGGACGCGTTTCCATTGCGAGTATCCCTGATGAAGAGAGCTGTTCTGATCCTGTCCGCGCTCGGCCTGACGGCCGCCGCATGGGGCACATTTGCCGCACAGCTCCCAGGCGAAGACGCGCCCGTTCCCGACGTCCGGCCGAGCGGCTACATGCCGCAGACCTCGCTGCCGGAATCGATGACGACAGGCGCGATACCGCGAAGCCAGGCAATCGCCCCCGTCAACAGCGACCTGAAGACCGGCCTCGACGCGCTCTCCGCCAAGGACCCGATGCAGGCGATTTCGATCCGCGACGGCATGGCGCAGGGCACGCTCGACCGACACATCCTGACCTGGGCGATCGCCGTCTCCGGGCAGAAGGGCGTACCATCCGTCGAGATTGCTACCGCTGCCCAAGAATTGAAGGGCTGGCCCGGGCTGGCAAAGCTCAGGATATACTCCGAACGTGCGCTTTATGACGAAAACCCCTCGCCCTCGGCTGTTCTCGCGGCCTTCGGTGAAACCGCCCCTGAGACAACTTCCGGCGCGATGATCCTTTCGCGTGCGCTTGTCGCGACCGGCAAACAGCAGCAGGCGGCGAAATATATGCGCAAGGCCTGGCGCGGCGAGACGCTGGACAAGGCGACGGAAGACAAGATCCTGGCCGAGTTCGCAGGCCTGCTGACCGTTGCCGACCACAAGGCGCGCATGGAATACCTGATGTATCGCAACCGCACGGCGCAGGCAAAGCGCTTCGGCGATCTCGGGCAGGCGCAATCGCTCTACAAGGCATGGGAAGCCGTCGCCAACAAGGCGCCGAACGCCGGCGCGCTGCTCGCCGGGGTCGATGGCAAATGGAACGGCGATCCGGGCTATCTCTTCGCGCGCATCGAATATCTGCGCAAGCAGGAGAAATATCCCGAGGCCGCAAAGCTCCTGCAGCAGATGCCGCGCGACCGAGACGAACTCGTCAACGCCGGCGAATGGTGGAACGAACAGCGGATCGTCAGCCGTGGGCTGGTCGACCAGGGGCAGTTCAAGCTCGCCTATGGCATCGTCTCGAAATACGCGGCAGCGACGCCAACCGATATCGTCGAGGCCGAGTTCCATGCGGGCTGGTACGCGCTGCGCGGACTGCAGGACCCGACGACTGCGCAGGCGCATTTCCGCAAGATCCTCGACTTCTCCAACGGCCCGATTTCCGTGTCGCGCGCCTACTACTGGATGGGACGCTCGGCAGAGGCGGGCGGCGCTGGCAAGGCCGCGGAGTTTTACGCCAAGGCCGCGGGCTATCCGACCACCTTCTACGGCCAGCTTGCCGGCGAGAAGCTTGGCCGCAAGACGATCAATGTCAGCTACCCCTCGCCCAGCCCTGAAGATCGGCAGCGCTATCAGGCGCGCGAGGCTGTGCAGGCTATCGCCCGCCTCGACGCAGCCGGCCATGGCTGGCGCGCGAACGCACTTTATCTTGCGCTCGGCGAGCAAATGCAGAGCCCGGGCGAACTCGCGATCCTCTCCGCGCAGGCCGAGCGCTCCGGCGACCATCATTTGTCGCTGCAGATCGGCAAGAGCGCCTATGCGCGCGGCGTCGATGTTGCGGCGCTGGCCTTCCCGATCGGCGTCATTCCCGGCACCGCCAACATCTCGGGCTCCGGCAAGGCGCTCGCCTACGCAATCGCCCGGCAGGAGAGCGCCTTCAATCCGACTGCCGTTTCCGTCGCCGACGCGCGCGGCCTGCTGCAGATCCTGCCCGGAACGGCCAAGGCCGTCGCCAAGCGCCACAACATCGCCTATTCCAAGGACAAGCTGACCGCAGACGCCGGCTACAACGCGACGCTCGGCGCGCATTATCTCGGCGAGCAGATCGACGCCTTCGGCGGCTCCTACATCATGACCTTCATCGCCTACAATGCCGGACCGAAGCGCGTGCCGGAATGGATCGGCCGCTACGGCGATCCGCGCGGCAAATCGATCGACGCCGTCGTCGACTGGATCGAGCGCATCCCCTTCCCGGAGACGCGCAATTATGTGCAGCGGGTGATGGAGAATTACGAGGTCTACAAGGCCCGTCTCGGGCAGCCGGCCAGCATTCAGCAGGACCTGATCGGCGGACGCAACGCGTCCTAAAGGCCGAGTTTGCCTGGCGGCGTAGCGCAGGCTAGTCTCTTCTCGTCAAGGCGGGGAGAGACGATGCACGATTGCAATAGCCAAGCCTTTCAGGATCGGACTTATATTTCCAGTGATGGCCTGACGCTGCATCTGCGGGACTATGATCCTGGCTGTGAGGCGACGGACGGCCGGTTGCCAGTGGTCTGTCTCCCTGGGCTGACAAGGAATTCCCGCGATTTTCATCAGCTGGCTCTGATCCTGTCGCAAGATCCGGTCACCCCAAGACGGGTGATCGCGCTTGATTACCGCGGGCGCGGTCTCTCCGACTGGGACGATAACAAGGCCAACTACAATCTCGCCGTCGAAGCGCGCGACGTCATCGAAGCCTGTGCATATATGAACATCGACCGCGCCGCCTTCATAGGCACCTCACGCGGTGGGCTGATCCTGCACCTGCTTGCCGGGATGAAGTCCGATTTGGTCGCGGCGGCCGTTCTCAATGATATCGGCCCGATCATCGAGGCCGCGGGCTTGATGAAGATTCGCGACGATCTCAATACGGCACGACTGCCGCGCGATATGAAGGAAGCGGCAGCGCTGCTGAAGCAGCGGCAAGGCGCCGACTTCCCTGCCCTCTCGGATGATGACTGGGCGGAGCTGGCAATGGCGATCTATCGCGATGTCGATGGTCAGGTCGTGCCCGATGTCGATCCGGCAATTGCCAGAGAGTTGGTGTCGATCGATTTCACGAAACTGGTGCCGAATCTCTGGGCACAATATGAGAATTTTGCGGCGCTGCCTTTGATGGTTATTCGCGGCGAAAATTCGGCCTTGCTTACAGATAACACGCTAGAAGCGATGGCCCAACAACACCCCGACCTCAAAATCCTCAGAGTTCCCGACCAAGGCCACCCGCCCCTAATGCATCAGCAGACGGCGCTCCAGAACATCCAGGTTTTTCTCGCGGCAATCTAGCTCGTCGCCCACTTGATTCGTTGAGATGATCCAATGCCGCGGATCACGGCTCTTACTATCGTCAAGAATACAAAAGGCCCGGTTCTTTCGAACCGGGCCTTCCTGATTTGACCTAAGTCAGATCAGATTAGAATGCACGCTGCAGGCGGAAGTAGCCAGTCGTGACATCGTCAGAGTTGTCGGCGTCGAGATACTGAACCGAAGCCTTAGCGTAGAAGTTTTCTACGATCTGGTAGTCAACCGTCAGGCCGACCTTCCAAGCGTCGTTGTCAGAGAAGTCGTCACCAGTGGCGTCGAGGCCGTAGCTACCGAAGTACTGAACACCGGGGGTGATCTTGAGCTTGTCGGTTGCCTGGATGGCGTATTCAGCAGCAACGGTCCACTCGGATTCGTCGTAGTAAGCGTTGGCGCCAGATGCCCAAGCAGCTGCCAGACCGAGCGTGCCCGGACCGATAGCAACAGTGCCCATGCCGCGGATCGCGCCTTCTTCGGTGTCGGTGTCGTAACCGCCGATCAGCTGGTAGCTGAATGCGCCGGCCTTGCCGCCGAGACCAAGAGCAACACCAACGTTGTTGTCGCTTTCGCCAGCGTGGATAACGCCTTCGAGTTCGTCAACAGAGATACCAGCGTAGAAGTCGCCAGATTCGTACTGATAACGGATCGAGTTGTGCAGCGTGTCGTGGCTTGCGAGAACGTCGGTTTCGCCAGAGAGGCCATCGTCCCACCAGCTGTAGAACAGACCAGCGCGGAAGCCAGCGATGTCGATGTAAGCCGAGTCGAGGATCGTTTCCTGGTTGCTGGCGTTGTCAGCATTTGCCTGGAGAACGATTACGCCGGTGAGCGGGCCGTATTCGGTGTCGCTCTTAGCCGTGAACTGAACCTGACCACGCGTGAAAGCGTCCCAGTCAGACGTGCCGCTTTCGTTCGGGCCAGCATCAACCTGGAAACGAACGTAACCTTCGATCTTCAGGCAGGTTTCCGTGCCCGGGATGTAGAAGTAGCCGGTGCCGTATGCGTCGCAAACGCGAACGTATTCTACTGCTTCCGGTTCAGCTGCAACAATCGCGTCAGCAGCCTGAGCGCCGGATACAACTGCCAGAGCAGCTGCGGAGCCGAGAAGTAGGCTCTTGATGTTCATATTGACCTCCAATTCAAAGTTTCGATCGGATCCGGGTTTTCGCCGTTTTGGCAGCGTTCCCTGCCCCGTCACCGTGTTTCAAGAAGTCGGACGATCAACCGCCCTCGCTTCCGAAGTTGAAAATACAAGACCCGGCCGGTCACGCAATCACCAACTTGTGCGATTGGGGGATTTACGACAGCCTTCGGTATGCGCTGTTGCTGAAAGGTCACAAATACGACATGCGGCCATTCCGTTTCTTTATACTTCGTTAAGAAAGCCCTGGTTTTGCGGGGGTTTAGTACAGATCGGCAGCACGACGGAACCCGGCGATGTGCCACATTGGAACCGTTTTCCGGCCAGATTCGGCGCGATAAGCCCTAGATTTTAGCAGGCGAACAAATAAGCCGCGCGACAGATCGGCGAAGACGACTGGGGGAATCGCTTGCGCGAGCGTCGGATGATTCTCGAAGCGATTCTACGTGGCGCTGTCATCGTCGCGTCATGACGATGATGACAAGGTCCGCCGCGCGCAAAGATGCGCTCGCATCAACACTTATGTTCGATGCAAAATCACTGAAGTGTCTATTTGGAAAATTCGCTCAGGCAGCGAGCGCTACCAAGGTGTCCGGGTCGGACAATGAGATGATGGCGGAGAAGATGGGATTCGAACCCACGATACCCTCTCGGGTATACTCCCTTAGCAGGGGAGCGCCTTCGACCACTCGGCCACCTCTCCGGTCGAGAGCCTGATAGAGTCATTCGCTGGGGGACGCAAGCGCTTTTTCGGCTTTGCCCCTGAAGAAAAGCCGGCTTATTTCAAAGCCAGCAGCTGCTTCAGATCGGAAGCCCCATCGGCAAGGACGGACTTGTCGGGGTTTATGCCGAGTTCCAGCATCTTCTTGCCGGTGACATAGGCCTTGGCATCGTTGATCGCATCGACAGCGATGAACTTGCCGGATTTGAAGTACCAGATCGAATGTGCGCCTTCGCGTGCGCCGGGGCGCAGAAGCGTCTCGTCGTAGCCGAGATTGAAGCCGGCGATCTGGAGTTTCACATCGTATTGATCGGACCAGAACCAGGGCTTCGGCTCGTAAGGCGCGTTGCCGCCGGCGATCACAGCTGCGGCTGCATCAGCTTGGTCGACGGCGTTCTGCACCGATTCGAGACGGATGCGCCCGCCCTGCCAGGGAAGGGCCGCGCAATCGCCTGCCGCGAAGATCGACGGATCGGAGGTGCGCGCGAATTCATCGACGACGATGCCGTTCGCAACCTCAAGGCCCGATTCCTTGGCGAGCTGGTCGTTTGGCGTCACGCCGATGCCGACGATGGCGAAATCGATATCGATGATCGAGCCATCGGAGAGTTCAGCGCCGACGAGCTTGCCGTCGCGGCCGATCAGATGCTTGAGGCCGGTCTTTTCGCGAATCTGCACGTCATGCTCTTCGTGGATGACGCGCATGATATCCGCGGTCTCCTTGGCAGCGACGCGCTGGAGAATGCGGTCCGCCATTTCGATGACGGTGACTTCAAGGCCCAGATGGCGCGCGACGGCTGCGGCCTCGAGGCCGATATAACCGCCGCCTATAATAAGGACGCGGCGGCCTGGGCGCATTTCGGCGGCCAGGAGATCGGCATCGCGCTTGTCGCGGGCGACATAAACACCCTCGAGATCGCCACCGATCGCGGCCGGCAGGCCACGCGGCGTAGACCCCGTCGTTAGCGCCAGTGTGCCGTAGTCGATGGTAGAGCCATCCTGGAGCACGACTTGCTTCTTGTCGCGCTTGATCTGCTCCACCCATGTGGAGAGACGAATCTCGACGTCGTTGTCGGCGAACCACTGCTCGGGGCGAAACAGCAGGCGGTCGAAGCTCATTTCGCCGAGCAGGTACTTCTTGGTGAGCGGCGGGCGCTGGTAAGGCAGCACGTCCTCGGCGCCAAGAATGGTGATGGGCCTGGTATCCTTGAGCGCGCGCAGCTTGGCCGCCATTGCAAAGCCCGCCTGACCTGCGCCGATAATCACCAATCTGTCCGTCACGATACCACTCCCGCATTCACTGTATTGAGCAAAGGCCTATCCCCTGCCCCTTGCGTCGTCAACCGGAGCGGAGCGCCGTCAGGCGATCTCGATCCAGCGGCGCTGGTGGAACGACTCTGCCATGGCGTGAACAGACTTTTCTATCCTAAGACCGTCTTCGAATGTGACGATCACCGACGGCGCACCGGAAATCGCGCGAATGAGCTCGCGGCATTCGATGATCTTCAGATCGTTGAAGCCAAGGCCGTGGCCTGGAGCGGGAATGAACCGGTCATAGGGATGGTGGGCGGGTGCGGCCAGGATCTTGCGAAACCCTTGCTCGCTGCCGCGGCCATCGGCCTGATAGAGCTCGAATTCGTTCATGCGCTCCTGATCGAAGGTGATCGCACCTTTCGAGCCGAATATCTGCAGGGCTATGCGCCCCTTTCGACCCCAGGCGGCGCGATTGGCCATCAACACGGCGGAGATGCCGCCGCCAAGACGCATCAGCACATTGGCCGCGTCGTGATTCTCGACTGGGCGCCGTCCACCGTCCTTTGTGGGACGATTGGCATAGGGCTTTGTCATATCAGTGACGACGGCCTCGACATGGCCGAAGAGATACCAGAGCAGCGACAGGGGGTGCACCGCGAAATCATCGAGCGCGCCATAACCGGCCGACAATTCGCTCTTCCAATAAAAGAACGCGTCCGGATCGGCCATGAAGTCCTCGTCCATCTCGACGCGGATATGATTGACCTGCCCTATGGCACCTTCGCCGATCAGCGCCTTGATGTGGCGAATGATCGGGTTCTGGATATAGTTATAGCCGAGCACGGCCACCCTGCCGGCGCGCCTGGCAGCATCCAGCATGCGCTCGGCATCCGCAAAGGCCGGCGCCATCGGTTTTTCGCACCAGACGTGCTTTCCTGCTTCGAGCGCTGCAATCGCCATCTCGGGATGAAACTGGTTCGGCGTGGTGACCGAGACGACATCGACATCGGGGTCGGCGATCAGCTGGCGCCAGTCGGCGGTCGCCTTTTCAAAGCCGAATTCCGAGGCGCGCGCATCGGCAAGCTCCTTGTTCGCCTCCGCCAGATGCACGAGGCGGGGACGCTCGACATCGCCGAAGACGGTCTTGACCGCATTCCATGCAAGCGCATGGCACTTGCCCATATAGCCCGTGCCGATCAAGCCGACGCCCAATGACTTCATGATATCCTCCCGCTCCGATCATGATTTTGGAATGCTCGGACCATTTTGGCAAGGCTGGCGGGCGAGCCCAGGAGCAGGTGAAAGCCATCAAATAGCGGAAAAGGCTCGATATTTCTCACTTAAAAAACGAATATGCCGGCGAATGGAAATCATCTATGGTCGGGAAACTGGAATATACGTTTCATTTTCGGATCAGCACATGGACAACGACCCCAAGGCCCCCTCTCGCGTTCCCAGGGATTTCGAGAGCCTGCGCAGCACGATCATCGAGCGCAAGGCGACCATGCCGAAGCGCCTGGCGCAGGTGGCTGCCTTCGCGCTGGCCAATCCCGACGAGATCGCCTTCGGCACGACGGCAAGCATCGCGTCCGCTTCCGAGGTTCAGCCATCGACGCTGGTGCGGCTTGCGCATCACCTGGGATATGAGGGCTTTTCCGACCTGCAAAGCATTTTCCGCGAGCGCCTGCGCGACCGGACACTGACCTATGAAGAGCGGTTGGTGACGCTGGAGCAATCGGGCGGCGAGGACGAGGACGCCAATCTGCTTTCTGGTTTCATCTCGGCCGCCGGCCAATCGATCAACCGGCTGGCCGCGACCGTTCAGTCGGACACCTTCAGCAAGGCCGTGGACATTTTGGCGACGGCCGACACCATCTATTTGATTGCCAAGCGCCGCTCCTATCCGCTGACGGCGCATATGAGCTACGCCTTCTCGAAGCTCAATATCCGCCACCAGATTGTCGCCTCACCCAATGGCGTCGATCCGGAAACCGTCCAGTTCGCAACGCCGAAGGATGCGGCGATCGCGGCGAGCTTTTCGCCTTACGCAGCAGAGAGCCTCGGCCAGGCGGAGATGCTGAAGGAGCGCGGCGTACCTGTTGTCGTCATCACCGATTCGGCCTTTTCGCCGCTCGCGACCAGCGCCGCCTGCTGGTTCGAAGTGGCGGAGGCCGACTTTGCCGGCTTCCGTTCGCTTTCGGCCTCGATGGCGCTGACCATGGCGCTGCCGGTGGCGATCGCCGAGCGGCGGCGAAAGCTGGGGCAGCCAAAATCCAAAAAAGCAAAAATGGAATAAACATTCTGAATTGACATTCAAACGGAACCGATGTTTCATTGATCGATATCACCGGCGGACATCCACGCCGGACTGAAAATGATCGGGAGGACATGATGGCACTAACTCAACCGGGCGAGAATCCGGGGCTGTCGCTTGATGTGATCACCATCGGCCGCTCGTCGGTCGATCTCTATGGCCAGCAGATCGGTTCCAAACTCGAAAACATCGCGTCCTTCGCCAAGTCCGTCGGCGGCTGCCCGGCGAATATCGCGATCGGCACGGCGCGCCTCGGCCTGAAGTCGGGCCTGATCACCCGTGTCGGCGATGAGCAGATGGGCCGCTTCATTCGTGAGCAATCGGCACGCGAGGGCGTTGCGACCGACGGCATCGTCACCGACAGGGAGCGGCTGACGGCGCTGGTGCTTCTGGCGGTCGAGGCCGAGGGCGTCTCGCCGATGATCTTTTATCGCTCCGACTGCGCCGACATGGCGCTCGACGAAGGCGATATCGACGAGGCCTATATAAAGTCCTCGCGCGCGGTGCTGGTGTCGGGAACGCATTTCTCACGGCCGAACACGGAAGCGGCGCAGCGCAAGGCGATCCGTATCGCCAAGGCCAACGGCCGCAAGGTGATCTTCGACATCGATTATCGCCCGAACCTCTGGGGCCTTGCCGGCCACGCGGAAGGGTTCGAACGGTATGTGAAATCTGACCGCGTATCCTCGAAGATGAAGGAGACCCTGCCGGATTGCGACCTGATCGTCGGCACGGAAGAAGAAATCCTGATCGCGTCTGGCGCCGACGACGTGCTCGGCGCGCTCAAAGAAATTCGCCGCCTGTCGCCCGCGACAATCGTCTTGAAGCGTGGCGCCATGGGCTGCATCGTCTATGACGGGCCGATCTCGGACGATCTCGAAGCCGGCATCGTCGGCGAAGGCTTTCCGATCGAGGTGTTCAACGTGCTCGGCGCCGGCGATGCCTTCATGTCCGGCTTCCTACGGGGATGGCTGAAGGACGAGCCGCTGAAGACCTGCGCCACCTGGGCGAATGCCTGTGGCGCCTTCGCGGTCTCCCGCCTGCTCTGCTCGCCTGAGTATCCGACCTGGGCGGAACTCGACTTCTTCCTGAAGAACGGCAGCACGCATCGGGCGCTGCGCAAGGACGAGGCGATCAACCACATTCACTGGGCCTCGAACCGCAAGGGTGACATCCCGCTGCTCATGGCGCTCGCCATCGATCATCGCTCGCAGCTGACTAGCGTCTGCGACGAACTCGGCGTCGATTACAAGCAGATCGTCGCCTTCAAGCGGCTGGCGGTGGAAGCCGCCGCGCGTGTCGCCGATGGCCGCAGCGGCTATGGAATGCTGATCGACGAGCGCTTCGGGCGCGATGCCTTCTTCGACGCGGCGACCAAGAATTTCGCCTGGATCGGGCGTCCCGTCGAACTGCCCGGCTCGAAGCCGCTGCGTTTCGAGTTCAGCCAGGATATCGGCTCGCAGCTGGTCGAATGGCCGCTCGATCATTGCATCAAGTGCCTGTGCTTCTATCATCCCGACGATCCCGCCGACCTGAAGAGCGAACAGCAGGAGAAGCTGCGGACTCTATTCGAGGCGGCGCGCAAGGTGGGCCGCGAGCTTTTGGTCGAGATCATCGCCAGCAAGAACGGGCCGCTGACCGACGACACCATCTCGACGGCGATGGAAGAGCTCTATGCGCTCGGCATCAAGCCGGACTGGTGGAAGCTGGAACCGCAGGCATCGAGTGCGGCGTGGAAGAAGATCGACGCCGTCATCGCCAAGAACGACCCCTGGTGCCGCGGCATCGTGCTGCTCGGGCTGGAGGCGCCGGCGGACGAGCTGGTGAAGGGCTTCGAGGCGACGCTGGCAGCACCTTCGGTCAAGGGCTTTGCCGTGGGACGCACCATCTTTTCGGATGCGGCGCGGGCCTGGCTGTCCGGCAAGATCAATGACGAGCAGGCGGTCGCCGACATGGCGGGACGCTTCCGTGAACTGACCGAAGCCTGGTTGAAAACACGCGGGCTCGGCCGATAGGATTGAAAGACCCCTCCCCAACCCCTCCCCACAAGGGGGCGGGGCTTTAACTTGAGGCGCCGCCTCTGCCACGAACAAACGTTCTGACGGACGCAAGGTTGAGGCGAAGCGAGACGGTTGCCACAGGTTAGCCCCTCCCCCTTGTGGGGAGGGGTTGGGGAGGGGAAAACGGATACGAGAATTGCGGGAGGAGCCTTATGGGCAAGACTGTACGATTGACGATGGCGCAGGCCGTCACCCACTTTCTGAAGAAGCAGATGACCGTGATCGACGGCAAGACGGTACCGATTTTCGGCGGCGTCTGGGCGATCTTCGGCCATGGCAATGTCGCGGGCATCGGTGAAGCGCTCTATCAGGTGCGCGGCGAGCTTAAGACCTATCGCGCCCATAACGAGCAGGGCATGGCGCATGCCGCGATCGCCTATGCCAAGGCGAGCTTCCGCCAGCGCTTCATGGCCTGCACGACATCGATCGGCCCCGGCGCGCTGAACATGGTGACGGCGGCGGGCGTGGCGCATGTCAACCGCATCCCCGTGCTCTTCCTCCCTGGCGACGTCTTCGCCAACCGCGCGCCGGATCCGGTGCTGCAGCAGATCGAGGACTTCGGCGACGGCACGGTTTCGGCCAACGACGCCTTCCGCCCGGTCTCGCGCTATTTCGACCGCATCACCCGGCCGGAACAGATCATATCGGCGCTGAAGCGCGCCATGCAGGTGCTGACCGATCCTTATGATTGCGGTCCGGTTACACTGTCGCTTTGCCAGGATGTTCAGGCGGAGGCCTTCGACTATCCGGAGAGCTTCTTCGAGGAGCGCATCTGGACCACGCGGCGCCCTCGCCCCGATGCGGACGAGCTGGCGAACGCCATCGCGCTGATCAAGAAGTCGGAAAAGCCTGTCATCATTGCTGGCGGCGGTGTGCTCTATTCGCAGGCGACGAAGGAACTGACGGAATTCGCGGATGTGCATGGTATTCCTGTCGTCGTCACGCAGGCCGGCAAGTCGGCGATCGACGAGCGGCATCCGCTGGCGCTCGGCTCGGTCGGTGTCACCGGCACATCTGCGGCCAACGCGCTTGCCGAGGAGACAGACCTTTTGATTGCCGTCGGCACGCGTTGCCAGGACTTCACCACCGGTTCGTGGGCGCTTTTCAAGAATGAGAAGCTCTCCATCCTCGGCCTCAACATCGCCGCCTACGACGCCGTCAAGCATGACGGGCTTCCCCTGGTGGCAGATGCGCGCGAGGGCCTGAAGGCGATCTCCGAGGGGCTTTCCGGCTGGAAGGCTCCGGCGGCACTAGCGGCGAAGGCCGAGAAGGAAAAGAAGATCTGGATGGAAGCGGCCGCCAAGGCGATGGCGACCACAAACGCTGCGCTGCCCTCCGACGCCCAGGTGATCGGCGCGGTCACCCGCACCATCGGCGGAGAGAACGCGATCGCGCTTTGCGCGGCGGGCGGCCTGCCTGGCGAACTCCACAAGCTCTGGCCGGCCACGGCACCGGGCAGCTATCACATGGAATACGGCTTCTCCTGCATGGGCTACGAGATCGCCGGCGGCCTCGGCGCCAAGATGGCGCATCCCGACAAGGATGTCATCGTCATGGTCGGCGACGGCTCCTACATGATGCTGAATTCCGAGCTCGCGACCTCGGTGATGCTGGGCCTGAAGCTCAACATCGTGCTCCTGGACAACCGCGGCTACGGCTGCATCAACCGGCTGCAGATGGGCACAGGTGGGGCGAACTTCAACAACCTGTTGAAGGACTCCTATCACGAGGTGATGCCGGACATCGACTTCCGCGCACATGCCGAAAGCATGGGGGCGATCGCGGTCAAGGTGTCTTCGATCGCCGAGCTTGAGCAGGCGATCATCGATTCGAAGAAGAACGATCGGACTTCGGTGTTCGTGATCGATACGGATCCGTTGATCACGACGGAGGCCGGCGGGCATTGGTGGGATGTGGTTGTGCCGGAGGTCAGTTCGCGCGAGGAGGTCAACAAGGCTCGCGCCAACTACGTGAAAGCGCGCGAAGCACAGCGGATTGGGTGATTTGAGACGTTAGAGCAAGTGGCCCCCTCATCCGCCCTTCGGCACCTTCTCCCCGCTGGGGAGAAGGGGAGACCGGGGTGAGCAGCCTGCCACAAGTCTCTTCTCCCCAACGGGGAGAAGGTGCCGGCAGGCGGATGAGGGGGCCACAGCCACAAACATTTGAGGAGAAACAGCAATGAAAGCCAAACTTGGCATGTCGCCCATCGCGTGGTGGAACGACGATCTTCCTGAACTCAGCGACGACGTATCGCTCGAGGAATGCCTGCGCCAATCGCGCGGCGCCGGCTTTACCGGCATGGAACAGGGGCGCCGGTTCCCGAATAATCCACGCGAGATGCTGCCGATCCTGAAGGCCGCCGACGTGACGCTGTGCGGGGGATGGTTTTCCGGCACGCTCGTCGACGAGGAGCTCGCGGCCAACAAGGATCGCATCCAGCCGATGATCGAGCTGTTCAAGTCCGTCGACGCGCCCTGCATCGTCTATGGCGAAGTCGGCCGCTCGATCCAGGGCGACCGTTCCAAGCCGCTCGCCACCAAGCCGAAACTCTCCGACGACGAGATGAAGGCCTATGCCCGCAAGGTCACGCAGTTTGGCGAATGGTGCGCCGAACAGGGCATGCCGCTCTCCTACCACCATCACATGGCTGCCGTGGTCGAGACCGAGCAGGAACTCGACGCCTTCATGCGCAACTCGGGCGCCGGCATTCCGCTGCTGCTCGACGCCGGCCACCTCGCCTTTGCCGGCGGCGACGTGCTGCGCGCCATCGACAACCACCACGCCCGCATCAACCACGTCCACGTCAAGGACATCCGCAAGTCGGTGGTCGACGGTCTCGACCGCAGCAAGCAGTCCTTCCTCGACGCCGTGGCACTCGGCGCCTTCACGGTGCCCGGCGACGGATCGCTCGATTTCGGGGCGATCGTGAAGCGGTTCGCCGATTACGGCTATGAGGGCTGGTTCGTCGTCGAGGCCGAGCAGGACCCGCGCAAGGCGCCGCCGCAGAAGATGGCCGAGATCGGTCACGCCGAACTGATGCGGGTGATGACGGCTGCCGGATATACGGTGGAGACGGAAGGGTTTCCGAAGGGGGCTTGAGGGCCTCAGCCACTGGAGCAAGTGGCCCCCTCATCCGACCCTTCGGGCCACCTTCTCCCCGCTGGGGAGAAGGGAAGATGGAGCGAGCGGCCCGCCCCGAATCCCTTCTCCCCAACGGGGAGAAGGTGCCGGCAAGCGGATGAGGGCGCCACACCCACGAATATTCACGAGGAGAAACAAATGCCAAACCTCAAAGTCAAACCAACAGGCACACACGGCCGCGTGACGCATGTGACGCCCGAGAGCGCCGGCTGGACCTATGTCGGCTTCGACATGCACCGGTTGAAAGCCGGCGAGACCGTGTCCGGCGAAACTGGTGAGCGCGAGGTCTGCCTCGTCTGGGTGAGCGGCAAGGGCAAGGCCAGTGCAGGCACCAGGGATTTCGGCACGCTCGGCGAGCGGATGAGCCCGTTCGATGGGGCGCCGCATGCGCTTTATATCCCGATGGAATCGGCATGGTCGGTGACGGCCGAGACCGATCTGGAGCTGGCGGTCTGCTCGGCGCCGGGCGGTGGCGCCTATGAGGCGAAGGCTATCCCGCCGGGCACGCATCCGGCGCTGACGCGCGGCAAGGGCACCAATGTGCGCTACGTCAACAACATCATGCCTGAGGATGACGCGTCGGCCTATTCGCTGCTTGTGGTCGAGGTGATCACGCCGGGCGGTCACACCTCCTCCTACCCGCCGCACAAGCACGACCAGGACAATCTGCCGAACGAGAGCTTCCTCGAGGAGACCTATTATCACCGCCTGAACCCACCACAGGGTTTTGGCTTCCAGCGCGTCTATACAGACGACCGGTCGCTGGACGAGGCGATGGTGCTCGAAGACGGCGACGTGACGCTGGTGCCTAAGGGGTATCACCCTTGCGCTGCCACGCACGGCTACGATCTCTACTATCTCAACGTGATGGCCGGCCCGAAGCGCGTCTGGAAGTTCTACAATGCGCCGGAGCATGAATGGCTGCTCAAGGCCTGAGACCGGAAGCATGACGATAAAAGCCGCGCCTCGACAGCGCGGCTTTTCGTTTCAGCCACGCGGCCTCAAATATCGAGCACCAGCTGCGGCAGGCCGTTCGAAGTCTTGCGCGGGGAAACGCCGTTTTCGTCGACCTGCGCGTTGACCCGCTGGCGAAAGGCCGAGAAGCTCTCGAAGGTAACGACATCGACGGGCTCGTCGAAATGAAGCGTCAGCTTGTGCAGGCCGCCGGATTGTTCGGCAAGCGCCAGGATCTTGCCGGTGAACGGCTGGTTGAGGTAGCGACCGCTGACGCGGGCACCAACGGTGAGTGCGGCAAGCGGCGTCGTATTGGGCCTGCTTGCCAGCGCAGACAACGTGTTCCAGTCGCGGACGCCGTGCTGGCTGGCGATCAACTCGAGGGCGGCGCTATGCGATATCGGGGTGCCGCTGGATTCCATGGCGCCACGTAATCGCCTTGCCTGGGCCTTCAGATCGTCGATCGAAGGATAGTTCATGGTTCAGCCTTTCAAAAAGGCATGCTGTTCGAAGCAGTTGGGAGCTCGCATTGCCACCAGTCAGCATGCACAAAGGGCTGTGACCGTTCATTCCGAGAGATCTTCACCATGGATTTTCATCCGCGAGCGGCAGGCGTCTCGCACCGTTTTTCGGTATGAGGCAGGGACGCGCATCTGTCAACCTGCGCAAATTTCCGGCAAATTCGCCGAATATTGCCTAAAAATGGGACTTCTGAGTGCCGCAATCTACATAAGCATCTAGTTTTAAAGATCTTTTTCAGAACTATTCAGCACACTTGCCCTAGATTGAAACCAGACAACCAGCGGAGGCGACCATGGCCTTTCAGATGCACCTCGATACTGCACATCCCGAACCGGAGCAGGCTTACCGGGAATTCGCGCTCGATCGCCCCGGCAAGATCATTTTCGTCGGCCATCACCTCAGCACCGCTACCCAACTCCGCTGCCTGATCCGCAGCATCACACTTGCGGGCGCGACGCTCGAAGTGAACGCGTCGATCGAAATGCCGAACCATTTCTTCCTGGAAATTCTCGGCATCCAGGACGAGATCGGTGCGACGCTGGTGAAGCGCGAGGGCGATCTTGCGACGATCAGCTTCAACATGCTGATCAATCCGGAGTTCCTGCACCACGTGCTGCGCCTGAGTTTCGAAAACTAGGACCAGCCACCCATAAAAAAAGAGCGGGCTTGCGCCCGCTCCGGCTTCGCCTGATATCATCAGGCCGCCAAACGCCGCTCGATCTGATCGATCGGCAGGTTCGTGTAATCCTTGGGAATTTCGGCCGAGATGATCGCCTGCGCCTCGACGCTGAGGTTGGAACGAAGCGTTCCGAGCGCGCGCGGTGGCGCGACCAGCACGATGTTGGTCGCATCCTTCTCGATGATCAGGTCATCCAGCTTGAACGCGATCTGCTTCAGGAATTCGGCCTCGGCCTGATCGTGCCAATCGAGTTCCTCGACCGCGCTGCCACGACCATCCGCGCTATGGGCACGGCCGGGCTTATCGGTGCCGATTTCGCGATCGGGCTCATTCGGTTGCGCCAGGGTTTCCCTGACCTTGAGATCGACGCCGCTAACGTCGCCGTCATTCTGCATAATCAGAGCCTTGCCTCCGTCGCATACCACAACCCAGGAATTTCGCGGCACTCTGATGTCAGCCATATCAGTCTCCTTGATCTTTTTTTTGCTGAGTGCGGATCCCGCACTCGGGAGCACAAATCTGTGCTCGTGAACAAGAAGCAAACGCCCGGGGTCGTAAAGAGTTCAACGATTTGTGGAATTCGCGCGATAGGCAATCCAATCCGTGTAGCGGACGTAAAGAGAGGCAAACGTCAGGACAAGATCATGAAAACAGCTCTCGTCGCCTACGCCGGTTCATTTGCTACCCTGCTCGTCTTGGATGCCATCTGGCTCGGCCTCGTCGCCCGGACATTCTATCGCGATCAACTGGGCGATCTAATGCTGCCGTCACCGAATTTCGGCATCGCCGCGATCTTCTATCTCTTCTTCGCCGTTGCCGTGGTGGTGCTCGCCGTGCTTCCGGCGATCGCGTCTGGGTCCCTATCGACCGCCGTCATCTACGGCCTGATCCTGGGGCTCGCCGCCTACGGGACCTATGACGTGACGAACCTCGCCACGCTGAAGAACTGGCCGCCGCTGATGAGCATCGTCGATCTCGCCTGGGGCGGCTTTATCACCGCCATGACGGCCGCCGGCGGATTTTTTGCGGTCCGCGCCCTCAGTTAAATTCTCATTCACTAAAATTGTAGTGATTTCGTTGATGATTGCGCAAAGCATTCATGTGACGCTCCATTGGAAAGACTAGGATTTTTCTGATTTTAGGAGTGTGCCTGCGATGTCGATGCTCAACAACACGCACCTCACGACGGTGAAATCGGAGATTTACGAGACCCGGTGGGAGCAGTTCAACGTGCGGCGTCCGGCCCGCATCGTGGCCGTGCGGCCCTGCCTGACAGGTGTCTCGATGCGCAGCGCCGAGATCATCGACATATCCCGCGGCGGCGCCACGCTTCTCGTCGCTTCGGCGACCGGTCTTCCCAAGCACTACTATCTCAACATTCTCGGGCTAGCCTACCGCATCGGCTGCGCCGAGGTGTCACGACGCAATGAGCGCCTGCATGTGCGCTTCATCAACACGATCGAGCCCGAGGTATTGCGCCGCGTCGTGCGTGCCGACTTCATGATCGGCAATATGGAAGCGATCAGCGCGAGCCGCACGATCAGCATGTAAATAGGCTTCCCAGGGGAATAATCGTCCTTGCCATGGCACCATCAGCGCCTATTGTTGGCGCGATTTTCATAGCCTTGGGAAATGCCCTTAAAATGTCTGCCTTTTCGCGCTTCACACCGCTTGTCAGCGCCCTGCCCTCCACCGTTCCCTTTGTCGGCCCAGAAGCCATCGAGCGCCAGCGTGGCCTGATCGTCAAAGCGCGCATAGGCGCCAACGAAAACGGCTTCGGCCCCGCCCCTTCAGTGCTGACGGCGATGCGCGAGGCGGGTGTTGATATCTGGAAATACAGCGATCCCGAGAACTACGATCTGAAGGAAGCGCTGGCCGCCCATCTTGGCACGAGTGCGGCCAATATCGCCATCGGCGGCGGCATCGATGAACTGCTCGGGCAGATCGTTCGCATGGTGATCGAACCCGGCGCGCCCGTCGTCACGTCGCTCGGCGGCTATCCGACCTTCAACTTTCATGTGGCGGGCTTCGGCGGCCGGCTGGTCACCGTTCCCTATGTGAACGATCGCGAAGATCTCGACGGATTGCTGGATGCGGTGAAGCGTGAAAATCCGCCGCTCATCTATTTCGCCAACCCTGACAATCCGATGGGAAGCTGGTGGGATGCCGACCGCGTGGTGGCCTTCGCCCGCGCGATTCCCGAGACCACGCTGCTGATCCTCGACGAGGCCTATAGCGAGACGGGTCCGGCCAGCGCCCTGCCCTCGATCGCGTCGCTGATCGACCTGCCCAACCTGATCAGGACACGCACCTTCTCGAAGGCTTACGGCCTTGCCGGCGCGCGCGTGGGCTATGCGATCTCGACACCCGGCACTGCCCTCGCCTTCGACAAGATCCGCAACCATTTCGGCATGAACCGGATGGCTGTCGCCGGCGCAATCGCGGCGCTGAAGGATCAGACCTATCTCTCGGAGGTAATCTCCAAGATCCACGCCGCGCGCGAGCGGATTGCCGGTATCGCCGATGCCAACGGCCTGCAGGCGCTGCCGTCGGCAACCAATTTCGTCGCCGTCGACGCAGGCCGCGACGGCACCTATGCGCGGGCGATCGTCGACGGGCTGATGCAGCATGGCGTGTTCATCCGCATGCCGGGGGTCGCTCCGCTCAACCGCTGCATTCGCGTCAGCGTCGGCCCGGCCGCCGATATGGACCTGTTCGAGGCGGCATTGCCTCAGGTTCTGAAGTCGATCGGCTGATTAAACGACAAGAACCGCGCCGGCCTTGTTCCTGCCGGTCGCGGTTCGATATGTCGGCGCAGGCGCAAGGCGCCTCGCCATCCCCTCTTCGAGGTTATTGTTTTTATTGAATTGTCGGCACTGACAGTTGCTTAGTGCACCGTCATCCATTCGCGAGCCGCGCGCAGCGCCTCGACAAGCTGCATCTTGTCCATCGTGGCCGCGAGATCGGCGCGCAGTTCGGCGGCGCGATCGTGGCCCTTGATGGCCGCGATGTTCAGCCATTTGTGGGCCGCAACGAGGTCAACGGAGCATCCGCGACCTGTCGCGTACATCAGACCCATTTCGCAGAAGACATCGGCGTTGTTTTCGCCACCCATGGTGGCCGTTTCAGCATTGTGCATTTCAAAGCGTGCCATCGGTTTTATCCCTGTTTAGCCTGTTATCGACTTACCCTGTTTACCTCGGAGCCTTGCCGTCTAACGCGGCGTTCGGTCTCTTCGGTTCGGCGGGTTTGCCCCGCTCGTTTGATGGCTCCAATATGCAGCAAGCCCTTCAAAAAACGCCTAAAATGCATGATTAATTTGAGACAAACAAAGTGCAAACGCTTGGTAAAATTGGGTTTTTGTTAAACATCGGATCGCCTGCTCATTAAGGGTTCCGGCATTTGTTTAAGGAAAAATTCAGATTTGAAAATCAACCCTTCGTTCACCACGAAATCAGCGGCGAAATGAAAACACACGGAAATTCGTGTTCGCGAACAGGCACTTTCGACCATGCCGGAACCACGAATATTTACCTTTACGTTCGCGTAAGCTATCGTCCGCAGCCTCAGGACATCAGGGAGGAATAAGATGATCCGCAGTCTCATTCTGGCGAGCGCCTTGGCGCTTTCCGCAACGCTTGCGTATGCCGAGGAGCCGATCGCAGGCAACTGGAAGACGGTGGCGGGCGATACCGCCGTGATCGCGTCTTGCGGCGGCAGCTACTGCATCACGCTGAAGACAGGCAAATATGCCGGGCGCAAGATCGGAACGCTGTCAGGCAAGGACGGCACCTATAATGGCGAGATCACCGATCCGAGCAACGACAAGACCTATAGCGGCTCGGGCACGGTCTCCGGCAACTCGCTGAAGATGAAGGGCTGCGTGCTCGCCGTTCTCTGCAAGTCGCAGACCTGGACACGCCTGTAAGACAATATCCGATGCGCCCGGCCCATCGGGCGCATCTCCTCCGTCCTTTCCGCCCTGACTACTTTCATGAACGGCGGATGAATTCCGATCTCAGCATCGGTTCAGCCTGACCATGGCAAAACGGTGTCATTCTAAAGTGCACTGCGTCGCAAGCAGCACCCGGCGCACACATGACATTCGGAACATGGCACATGGGCAAGGATACGGAAGTGCTTATCATGGCAAGACGCTTCACCATCATCACGCTGTTCGCGGCGATCTTCGCCGTCTCGTTCTCGGCGGCCGTCAACCGCAATGCCGGCGGCGGCGCGCAGTCGCATTTCGGCGCGAACTATACCTGCGTCGACAGAACCAACCCGATCTGCACCAGCGTTAACTGACGTCAACGCGACCGGCAACCGCCAACCCCGGCTGCCGGTCATCCCAGTACGCAATTCATGCCATTCAGGCCTTGTCATGCTGGTCATGCACGCGTCGTTTGCTTGTTAAGAACGACGTACTATAATGCCTCATGAGCAACCGAATCTCTCCTTCCGCCCCCCTCGACGTCTCGTCTCCGAGCCCTTTCAAGCCGCAAAGTTTCGACGATCCGATCAAGGCCGTCGAAGCGCTGACAGAGCTTTACGAGCGCAACACGACCTTCCTGATCGAGCACTTCAAGGAACTGGCGCAGGGCGCGCCGATCACCTCGCGCTACCGGGCGTTTTATCCGCAGGTGAGCATCGAGACGACAAGCTTCGGCCATATCGATACGCGCCTCTCCTACGGCCATGTCACGGCGCCTGGCATCTACACGACGACGATCACCCGTCCCTCGCTCTTTCGGCATTATCTGAAGGAACAGCTCGGGCACCTGATGCGCAATCACAATGTGCCCGTCGTCGTGTCCGAATCGACCACGCCGATCCCGCTGCATTTCGCCTTTGGCGAAGGCGCTCATGTGGAGGCATCCGCATCGGCTTTCGTCGATGTGCCGATGCGTGATCTCTTCGATACGCCCGACCTCAACACCACCGATGACGAGATCGCCAACGGCGAATATATCCCGCCGCCGGGCGAGCCCTCGCCGCTTGCGCCTTTCACGGCGCAGCGCATCGACTATTCGCTGGCCCGCCTGTCGCACTATACGGCCACCGGCGCGCAGCACTTCCAGAACTTCGTGCTGTTCACGAACTACCAGTTCTACATCGACGAATTCTGCGCCTGGGCGCGCAAGCTGATGGCCGATGGCGGCGATGGCTATACGTGCTTCGTCGAGCCCGGAAACATCGTCACCCACGCCGGCTCCAGCACGCCGGAGACGGATGCGACGCTGTCTCGACTGCCGCAGATGCCGGCCTATCACCTGAAGAAGAAGGGCCATGCCGGGATCACCATGATCAATATCGGCGTCGGCCCGTCCAACGCCAAGACGATCACCGACCACGTGGCGGTGCTGCGCCCGCATGCCTGGCTGATGCTCGGCCATTGCGCCGGCCTGCGCAACAGCCAGCGGTTGGGCGACTACGTGCTGGCGCATGCCTATATGCGTGAAGACCATGTTCTCGACGACGACCTGCCGGTCTGGGTGCCTATCCCGGCGCTCGCCGAAGTGCAGGTGGCGCTGGAGGCAGCCGTGGCCGAGATTACCGGCTACGAGGGCTTCGAGCTCAAGCGCATCATGCGCACCGGTACCGTCGGTACGATCGACAACCGCAACTGGGAACTGCGCGACCAGCGCGGACCGGTGAAGCGGCTGAGCCAAGCCCGCGCCATCGCACTCGACATGGAATCGGCGACCATCGCCGCCAACGGCTTCCGCTTCAGGGTGCCTTACGGCACGCTGCTTTGCGTGTCCGACAAGCCGCTGCATGGCGAACTCAAGCTGCCGGGCATGGCGACGGCCTTCTATCGCACGCAGGTCAACCAGCATCTGCAGATCGGCATCCGCGCCGTGCAGAAGCTCGCGGCAATGCCGCCGGAGACGCTGCATTCGCGCAAGCTCAGAAGCTTCTTCGAGACGGCCTTCCAATAGGCCGCCTCGCTTGCCTCACGTGGCGCGATTGCGACCGAACGGCAAGGAGATTGCCGTTCCCGTGAGCGCGGAAACGATGATCAGCAGATGAGCATTGATGCTTGCCCGAGCGAGTGCCGCGATATCCGCGGCATTGCTCGATGCGCCGAAGGCAACGGCGCCTGCCGTTATGCCCGCCGGATAGGTGCCGACACCGCCAGGGGCATGCATCGGCAGTACGGACGACAGCTCGCCGCCAAGCGCGCCACCGAAGCTTGCAGCCGCCGGCACGACGCCCATCAGCCGTAGCGCCCAGGCAAGCACCAGCACCTTGACCAGCCAGTTGATGACCGTCATCGCCCAAGCGCGCGCGAAGGCAGATGCATTCGCCGGCAGACCGTTTTCGATCTCGACGACGAAATGCTGCAATTTCCTCGGCAGGAGCTTCGCGGCAACGCCCACGAGCGGCTTGCGCGCCGCAAACGCTATGACCGGCAGCAGCAGGAATGCGGCCCAGAGCAGCCATGCGACCAGCTTGTGCGACGACGCGATCGCGAAGCCGATGCCGGCGGCGGCGAACAACGCATGAAGGTCAAGAAGACGCATGACAAGCAGCGCCGCCGTTCCGCGCGCAAGCGGGATTCCGAATTCGGTGCGCATCAGCAATGGAAAGCTGGTCTCGCCGGTTCGAAATGGCAGCATGATATTCAGGAGATTGTGCACTTGAGTCACACGGAAAAGCGCCGGAAAGCGGCCGCTGGTTTCGCGCGGGAAGTAATCATAGGTGCGCCAGGTGCGCAGGAAATAGGTGCTGGTAAGAAGAGCGAGCGCCGCGATGATCGTCGGAGCGCCTACTTCGGCCCATTGCCGCAGAATGGTCGACCAGCCCCAGAACCACTCGATGAAGGCGGCGTAGACTATGACAATTATGACTGTGAACAGCAGCATTCGATTGCGTGCGAACCAGGATTGTCGGCTGGCAACCACCGGAGACTTCATGTACTAGCTTCCTGCCTTCGGCCGACAGAAGAGCGGCACCACTGGGCGGCGTTTTAGGAGAAATACGTGTTGCAGACAACGGCAGAAACACTTTCAGGCGCGATCGACGCCGCTGCTCCCGTCGAACTATCGCTGGTCGTCCCCGTCTTCAACGAAGAAGAGAGCGTTGGCCCGCTGGTCGATCGCATCTGCTCGGCGATGACACGCTACCCCGACCGCTGGGAACTCATCCTGGTCGATGATGGCAGCACCGACGCCACGCTCGTCAATGCCCGCAAGCATATCGGTCGCGACGGCCTGTCGCTCCGCATCGTGGCGCTGCAGCGCAACTTCGGCCAGACCGCCGCCATGCAGGCCGGCATCGACGCGGCCACCGGCCGCCTGATCGCCACCATGGACGGCGACCTCCAGAACGATCCGAACGACATCCCGCACATGGTCGCCGAACTTGAGCGTCGCGAACTCGACCTGCTCGTCGGCTGGCGCAAGAACCGTCAGGACGGGCTTTTGCTGCGCAAGATCCCTTCATGGTGCGCGAATTACCTCATCGGCCGCATCACTGGCGTCAAGCTGCACGACTATGGCTGCAGCCTGAAGATCTACCGCACCTCGGTCATCAAACAGGTGAAGCTGATGGGCGAGATGCACCGCTTCATTCCGGCCTGGGTCGCGGGCGTCGTCCCGAGCTCACGCATCGGCGAAATGGTGGTCACCCACCATGCCCGCGCGCATGGCCAATCGAAATACGGCATCTCGCGCACGTTCCGGGTTATCCTCGATCTGCTCTCGGTGATGTTCTTCATGCGCTACAAGGCGCGTCCGGGCCATTTCTTCGGCTCGCTGGGCCTCGGGCTCGGCGCCTTGTCGGCGCTGATCCTGATCTATCTGTTCTTCGACAAGTTCATCATGGGCAACGATATCGGAGCCCGACCGATGCTGATGGTCGGCGTCGTCCTTCTTCTGTCGTCGGTGCAGATGATCACGACCGGTATTCTGGCCGAAATGATCGCGCGTACCTACTACCGCGACGACGTCTCGCCCAACTATATCGTCCAGCGGATCTTCGACGGGAATGAGAATGCGTAATCTCCTGGCGCGCAAGCCGGATGCCGTCGTCTGGCTGATCGCCGGGTATTTCCTCATCCAGTTTATTGTTCGGCTCTTGCAGCCACACGGCCTGAGATTTGACGAATCGCAGCAGGCGTTCGTCTCGCAGTGGCTGACGCTCGGCTATGATTCGCAGCCGCCGCTCTATAACTGGCTGCAGTCGATCGTCGTCTGGTTCTTCGGCCTGTCGCTGGCGACTGTCTCCGCGACCAAGAACCTGGTGCTCTTTCTCGTCTACCTGACCTACTACAAGCTTGCCCGCGAGGTGCTCGAGGACAAGCTTTACGCTGTCATCGCGACGCTTTCGCTGCTGACCATTCCGCAGCTCTTCTGGGAAGCGCAGCGCGACCTTACGCATACCGTCATCCAGCTTCTGACGATCAACCTGTTTCTCTATGGCGTGATCAAGACGCTGAAGGCGCCGTCGCTCGGCTCCTATGCCTTCATGGGGCTGGCGCTTGGATTGGGGATGCTGTCGAAATACAATTTCACGCTCGTCGCAGTGGCCGCAATGCCAGCCGTATGGCTGCACCCGCAAGGACGCGCGCGGATCATGGATCGGCGTTTCCTGCTGTCGATCGCGCTTGCGGTGCTGATCTTTCTACCGCACGGGCTCTGGTTGCTGCACAATCTCGACATCGCCTCCGGGCGCACACTCGGGATCATGAAGCAGGAAGCACCAGACACGGCGTTTGCGAAGTTGGTGCAGGGGCCATTCAAGTTTCTGCGGCTTGTCTTGGTCATCATGGCGCCAACGGTCATCGTCTACGCGATCGTCTTCGGCCGCTCCTTCTGGAATAGCCTTCGTGCATCCTCCGAATGGACACAGTTCTTCACGGCTCTGTTCGTCACTATCGCGCTTCTGGTGCTCGTTCTGGTCGTCACGATCGGCATGACCTCGCTGCGCGACCGATGGCTGTTGCCATTCCTGTTCCTCATGCCGATCTATTTCTGCTTGAAGATGCAGGCTGCCGGCCATCGCTCTGATAGTCACTTCCGCCGCTTCATCGTCGTGCCGCTGGTTCTGATGATCCTCATCCCGGCGGCGTTGCTCGCCAGGCCGAACCTGCCCACCCTGTTTGGTCGGTACGAGGCATACAACGTGCCCTATAGCGGCTTTGCCAAACACATTGCTGCTGAGGAGAGCAAGACGCCGGGTCTCATCGTGACCGACAGCTGGCTGCCGGCTGGCAATCTTCACCTGCAATGGCCGAATGTGCCGCTGATGTCGCGGTTCTTCGACAATATGAAGATCGCCTACGAGTGGACAGCTGACCGGCCGATCCTGATGGTGTGGATCACCAAGGACAGCGGAGAGGCTTTGCCGCCCCTGCTGGCTGAATGGATCACGCAAAATCTCGGCGAGCGATATAGCGCCGTCGACGTGAAGAGCACCTCCGTCCCCTATCACCGGGGACGACAGGAAGATCAGGTCGGGTTCAGCTACGTCTGGATCTATCCGAAGTAAGCGGACCTCAAGCCTTCAGCTCCTTCCACGCCGCGTCCAGCGCGAGCTTGGCGATGCGTCCCATCTCGTCGACCTCCTCATGGCTGATGATGAGTGGCGGGGATGCGAGCATGCGGTCGCCTGTGGCGCGCAGGATGAGGCCATTGGCGAGCGCGTGATTGCGCACGAGCGTGCCGACGGCATCGGGCTTCTCGTAACGGGTGCGAGTCTTCTTGTCGGCGGCAAGCTGCAGCGCTGCCATCAGGCCGATGCTCTGGACCTGACCGACGAGGTCGTGCTCGCCGAGCGCGCCCCAGACCTTGGCGAAGTAAGGACCGATATCGTCGCGGACACGCTCTACCAGCTTCTCGTCCTCGATGATCCTGAGGTTCTCTAGCGCGGCGGCGGCGCAGACGGGGTGGCCGGAGTAGGTGAAGCCGTGGTTGAAATCGCCGACCTCGTTGATCAGGACATTGGCGACGCGGTCGCTGACCAGCACGCCGCCGATCGGGAGATAACCTGACGACAGGCCCTTGGCGATCGGCGCAAGATCGGGCTCGACGCGGAAATACTGGTGACCGAACCATTCGCCGAGACGGCCGAAGCCGCAGATCACCTCGTCGGCAACGAGCAGGATGTTGCGCGCCTTGCAGATGCGGGCGATCTCGGGCCAGTAGGTTTCCGGCGGGATGATCACGCCGCCCGCGCCCTGCACCGGCTCGGCCACGAAGGCGGCAACGTTGTTTTCGCCGAGTTCATCGATCTTCGCTTCGAGCTCGCGTGCGACCTTGAGGCCGAATTCGGCCGGAGAGAGCTCGCCACCCTCGCCATACCAATAGGGCTGGCCGATATGGACGATGCCCTCGATCGGCAGGTGGCCCTGCTCGTGCATGTATTTCATGCCGCCGAGGCTGGCGCCGGCGACGGTCGAGCCGTGATAGCCGTTCTTGCGCGCGATGACGATCTTCTTCGACGGCTGGCCGATGGCGCTCCAGTAGACGCGGGCCATGCGAAACCATGTGTCGTTGGCCTCGGAACCGGAGCCGGTGAAGAAGACGTGGTTGAAACGCGGGCCGGCATGGGCCGTGACCTTTTCGGCAAGCAATGTCGTCGGCGTCGTCGTAGTGCCGAAGAAGGTGTTGTAATAGGGCAGTTCGTTCATCTGCCGCGCCACGGCCTCGGTGATCTCGTTACGGCCATAGCCGACATTGACGCACCAGAGGCCGGCAAAACCATCGAGATATTTGCGGCCGTGATTGTCCCAGACGTGCACGCCCTCGCCGCGCTGGATGATGCGGGTGCCGTCCGCATTCAGCTTCTTCATATCGGAGAACGGATGCAGATGATGAGCGGCATCGATGGCGGCGAGATTGGAGCGCGCGTAAGTATCAGACATGATTTGCTAAACACCCTCGGATATTGAAAGCCTCTTCCCAATGAGCTACGACCTTGGCCTTGTCCGAGGGGATTTTCAAGATCATGGCGAGCGACAACATGCACGGCAAAGCTGCGGGTGGCGATCCGCGCATCGAAATCCTGCTGGTCGGCATGAACGGCGACCTGCGCGGCAAGCAGATCCCACTCGAGGCGCAGAAGAAGGTGTGGACCGGCGAAGTGCGCCTCCCCTCCTCCACGCAGTCGCTGGATATCTGGGGCGACGACAATGATGATATTACCGGCCTGTCGCTCTCCGTCGGCGATCCCGATGGCCAGTGCATTCCCGACAAGCGCAGTCTGACGCCGATGCCTTGGGCGCCCGAAGGCTCCGTCCAGGTGCTCGCCACCATGCATGAGTTCGACGGGACCCCGAGCTTCATGGACCCGCGCGCCATCCTGCAATCGGTGCTGAACCGCTATGCTGAACGCGGGCTGACGCCTGTCGTCGCCACGGAGCTCGAGTTCTACGTGGTTGCGCCGGACTGGCGCGAGACCGGCCGGCCGATGCCGCCGGCGAGCCTGACCTACCAGGGCGATCCGAACGGCTTCCAGCTTTACGACATGAATGCTGTCGATGCGCTCGACGACTATCTGCAGACGGTGCGCGCATACGCGAAGGCGCAAGCGCTGCCGGCGGACGCGACGACGGCGGAATTCGGCCCCGGCCAGTTCGAGATCAACCTTTTGCACCGCGCCGACGCGCTGGCTGCCGCCGACGACTGCATCTACCTGAAGCGGATCGTGGAGCAGGCGGCGCGGAAGCACGGGCTAAAATCCACCTGCATGGCCAAACCCTATTCGGATCACGCCGGCTCAGGACTGCATGTGCATGCCAGCATCATCGACCGCGATGGGCGCAATATCCTCGACGCTGGGGGTGGCGAGGCGACGAAGCTGAAATCGGTGTGCGCCGGGATGCTGCAGAGCATGCGCGACGCGCAGCTGGTGTTCGCGCCCTTCGCCAATTCCTACCGCCGCTTCCAGCCCGGGTCCTTCGCGCCTGTGGATCTTACCTGGGGCTACGGGCATCGCGGTACGGCGATCCGCATTCCCGACAAGAACGGCCCGGCGGCTCGCATCGAACACCGCGTTGCCGGTGCCGACGCCAACCCCTATCTGCTGCTCGCGGCCATTTTAGGCGGCATGTTGCTCGGGCTCGACAATGAGCTCGACCCCGGCGAGGAGACGACGCCGTCGCATATGCCTGACAATACGACCAAGCTGACGCATGACTTCCTGACGGCGGTCGAAACGTTCAGGGCGTCGCCGTTCATCGCGGATGTCTTCGGCAAGGCCTATCAGAGGCTCTACGGCGACACGAAGCGGAAAGAGGCGATCACGCACCTCCGCACCGTTTCCGACTTCGATTACCGCACCTATCTGCCGCGTCTCTAAGACGTCGGTTCGCGGCGTTCTGCCTCATCGACCTGAGCGGCGAGCCCCTGCCGGACGAGAACCTTGAGTTCGCCGGGATGCAGCTTCAGCGCGACGTCGCGGGCGAGCGGCAAAAGCTCGCCGTCCATGACGCAATTGGCCTTGGAGTGCACCTTCGGGAAGTGCAGATGCACTTCGGCCGGGTGCATGATCATCACGTCGGCGTTCTCCCTCACCTTTCCGCGCAGGAGATCGATGGCAAGCCGCGCCACGCCCCATGGCTTCAAGGGCTTGGCGGTGTAGAAGCCGAGTTCGCCTGATGTCAGCGTATCCGCATAAAGCAGCGCGTTCTCGCCGAATGGATTGTTCGATACCGACACGGCAGAGACCTTGCGGCGTTCCTTGATGCCTATAGCCTCAAACTCGACCTCGAATTCCGGCGGATTGAGCACGACGCCGAAGGCCGCGCGGGTGCTGGCGCGCATTTTTCCAAGCCGGGACCGATAGCTGTAGGAATTGCGATAGCGCACCATGCGCGCATGCAGGCCGGCGGAAAACTGGTGGATGAAGGGGCGGTCGTTGGCGCTGGCGATATCGACATGATCGACCTCGCCCGAAGCCAGAACATCGAGCGCCTGCCAGATATCGAGCGGAATGCGCAGCGATCGCGCAAACAGGTTCATCGTCCCGGCCGGGATCACGCCGAGCGCCACGCCGTTCTTCCAGGCGATGGACGATGCGGCCGAGATGGTGCCGTCGCCGCCGCCGGCGACGATGCCGTCGATGTCGTCTCGCCGCGCGGCACGCTCCATGGCCGGGACGATCTCCTTGCCGGGAAACACCACTGCCTCGAAATCATGGCCGGCTTCGCGAAACACCCGTTCGGCATGTTTCTCGTACGCCTCCATGTCGGTCGTGCGAAAGGTGCCGCCATCGCGGTTGAAAAAACCTATAAGCTTCATCGAATTCCCGTTATTCATCGGCTGACGCGCTGCTTAGACATGGTTGCTGTGCGTGCAATTTCAAGCAGATGGCATGTCAAATGACGCCGTTACGCGCGCGTTCTGCCGCCACGCCACCCACGTATGCGCCTGGCGGGATGCTGCGCTGCATAAAACGCACATGACGGCTCCCAACAAATCGTAAATTAATACCGCGTTGGAGCAGGCGCTCCATCTCCCTCATTTTCCGCTTGTCCGTCCGGCAGTGACACTTCATTGCGCGACTGTTCCAAGCCATTGCATGCCGAAGGAGCTCGCGCTTGAGCCAGGTCGCCGTAAACGATTCCATCGCCGACATCCCCGTCTCCGAGGCGCCCTCGCCCATGGCGGTCGCACTTGTGCAGCTGGCGCTGGCCTGTGGCGGCTTCGGGATCGGCACCGGCGAATTCGCGATCATGGGCCTGCTTCCCGATGTCGCCGGCACGTTTTCCGTCACCATCCCGCAGGCCGGTTATGTCATCAGCGCCTATGCACTGGGCGTGGTCATCGGCGCTCCCGTGATTGCCGTTCTGGCCGCCAAGATGGCGCGCCGCTCGCTGCTCTTGCTGCTGATGGGGATCTTCGCCGTCGGCAATATCACGAGCGCCATGGCTCCCTCGTTCGAGAGCTTCACCGTGCTGCGCTTCATCACCGGCCTGCCGCACGGCGCCTATTTCGGCGTGGCCGCGATCGTCGCCGCATCGATGGTGCCGGTGCACAAGCGCGCCCGCGCCGTTGGCCGCGTCATGCTGGGCCTGACGATCGCGACGCTGCTCGGCACACCGCTCGCCACCTTCTTCGGCCAGTCGCTAGACTGGCGCGTCGCGTTTACCGCTGTCGGCGTGATCGGCCTCGTGACCATGGCGCTGATCTGGTACTACGTGCCGCGCGATGAGGTGTCCGAGGGTGCAAGCTTCATGCGCGAACTCGGCGCCTTCAAGCGCCCGCAGGTATTGCTGACACTTGCGATTGCGGCCGTCGGCTACGGCGGCATGTTCGCGATGTTCAGCTATATCGCCGACACCACCACCGATGTCGCCATGCTGCAGCCCGGCATGGTGGCCGTCATGATGGTGCTATTCGGCGTCGGCATGAACGCCGGCAATGTCGTCGGCTCGTGGCTCGCCGACAAGTCGATCATGGGCACGATCGGCGGCTCGCTCATCTTCAACATCATCGTGCTGACGCTGTTTTCGCTGACAGCGACCAACCCGTTCATGCTTGGCCTGTGCGTCTTCCTGATCGGCTGCGGCTTTGCCGCCGGTCCGGCGCTGCAGACCCGCCTGATGGATGTCGCCGCCGATGCGCAGACGCTTGCGGCCGCCTCCAACCACTCCGCCTTCAACATCGCCAACGCTCTCGGCGCCTGGCTCGGCGGCCTCGTCATCGCATGGGGCTATGGTTCGGCTTCGACGGGTTATGTCGGCGCGATCCTGTCGGCTCTCGGCATCGTCGTCTTCGCGGCTTCGCTACGCCTCGACCGCCGCAGCCGCGGCTGACCGATCATCGGCCGCCACATCCCTGAGGTGGCGGCCATTGGGGCGGCAGGATATGTTTTCCTCGCCCCAGGCAGCCAAGGCCGCGATGACGGGCTTCAATGTCTTGCCGAGTGGCGTCAGCGCATAATCCACCCGGGGCGGCACGACGGCAAACACCGTGCGCGACACCAGACCGCATTCCTCCAGCTCCCGAAGCTGCTTAGTCATCATCCGCTGTGTCACCGATGGCAGCTTGCGGCGCAGTTCATTGAAGCGCAGCGTGCCCTCCATCAGGTGAAAGAGGATCACGCCCTTCCACTTGCCATCCAGAAAACTCAACGTCGCCTCGACGGGGCATCCGGGGAAGTTCTCGGTCAGCTTGTCTCTCGGCAACGACATTTGACGGTATCCTTTTGGGTACTACGTACAGAATTTGTGCATTCTTGCGCGATCTCAACGTAAGACGCATCTAGCACCCGTGCAACAAACACAGGAGTCTTTCATGCGCGCCGTCGCCTACACCACACCGCAGCCCATTTCCGCCGAAACGTCTCTGATCGACGTCGACCTGCCGATGCCTCAGGCTACCGGCCACGATCTCCTGGTCGAGATCAAGGCGGTCTCGGTCAATCCCGTCGACACCAAGGTCCGCGCCGGCGTAGCGCCAGCCGACGGCGAGTTCAAGGTTCTCGGATGGGACGCGGCCGGTATCGTCAAGGCGGTAGGCCCCGAGGTTACTCTGTTCCAGGTCGGCGACGAGGTTTCCTACGCTGGCGCGATCAACCGCCCCGGTTCCAACGCCGAATTCCATCTGGTCGATGAGCGCATCGTCGGCCGCAAGCCAGCAAGCCTCGATTTCGCGGCCGCCGCCGCCCTGCCGCTGACCTCGATCACTGCCTATGAAGCGCTGTTCGACCGCCTTAAGGTTCAGGACGCGGTTCCCGGTGCCGCCAACGCCATCCTCATCATCGGCGGCGCCGGTGGCGTCGGCTCGATCGCCATCCAGATCGCCCGCGCCTTGACCGACCTCACTGTGATTGCGACCGCTTCGCGGCCGGAAACGCAGGCTTGGGTGAAGGAACTCGGCGCCCACCATGTGATCGACCATTCGACGCCGATCGCTGCGCAGATGGCAGCACTCGGCATCGGCGCGCCCGGCTTCATCTTCTCCACGACGAACACCAGCGACCACCTGCAGGATATCGTCGAGGCCATCGCGCCGCAGGGCCGCTTTGCGCTCATCGACGACCCCAAGACGCTCGACATCGTACCCTTCAAGCGCAAGGCGATTTCGATTCACTGGGAGCTGATGTTCACGCGCCCGCTCTTTAACACCGCCGACATGATCGAGCAGCACAAGCTTCTGAACAAGATCGCCGACCTGGTCGATGCCGGCACCATCCGCACGACGCTGAACGAGACACTCGGCGTGGTCAACGCGGCCAACCTGAAGACGGCGCATGCGATGATCGAGAGCGGGAAGACCAGGGGCAAGCTGGTGCTCGCAGGCTTCTGATAGCGACAGGTTCGTCCCGGTGGATGAGCATTTCGGCATAAGGAAGCGACTCATTCATCACGCCCACGAAGAAAGCCGCGCGGCCTGCGCGGCTTTCTCGCCGCAACTACCTCCCCCGCTTGACTTTTTCAGCGTTTGGGACCACCTACAGCATCACGCACGGAACGCCCGTTTCGCGCGGATATCAACGGAGCCATCTCACGATGCCAAGCGACAGTAGTAGTCGATTGCCTTTGCCGTACGCGGCCTTCGTGCGCTGACCGATATCGATCGGGCTCGCCCGTCGGACGCTGCGGCGGATCGACGGAAAGGCGAGCTATATGAACATCAATCGCTTCCCTCTGCGGGCAGGCCATGCCGCCCGTTTCTTTGCCAGCGACAGCCTCGGTGCCATCACCACGGCTGAGCGCGTCGAGCGTCTGAACGCGCTCGAAATTCCCGAAGCAGCGGCTATCCTCGCCACGCTGCCGCAGCAGAAGGCCGTCCGTATATTGGGACGTCCGGAGCTGCACCATGCCGCCGCGATGCTGACCGAAATGCCGGTCGAGCAGGCCGCACGGCTATTGAACGCCACCGCCAACGACCGCGTCGCCGACCTGTTCCAAGAAATGGACGAGGCCGCTCGGGCACACCTGTTTTCCAAGCTCGACCGCGCGACCTGTCTCGCCGTCCAGCACCTCATGGGCTACCCGCCGCGCACGGCCGGCAGCATCATGACGACGGAATTCGTCAGCGTGCCGGCGACCTGGACCGTCGAAAAGACATTGGAGCATGTCCGCAAGGTCGAGCGTTCGCGCGAGACCGTCTATGCGATCTATGTTCTCGATGTCGAAACACAGGCACTAAAGAGCGTCGTCACGCTGCGCCGTCTCATCAACGGCGAGCCGCAGGCCTCGGTGCTGAGCGTAGCCCAGCAGGGCGGCATCGTCCGGGCCGATCCACTGATGACGCAGGAAGACGTGGCGCGGCTGATCCGCAAGCATAATCTGCTGGCGCTGCCTGTTATCGGCGATAACGGCCATATGCTGGGCATCGTCACCGTCGACGACGTGATCGACACGATGATCGCCGACCAGACGGAAGACGCGCAGAAGTTCGGCGGCATGGAGGCGCTCGGAAAGCCCTACATGGCGATCAGCTTCGCCGGCATGCTGAAGAAGCGCGCCGGCTGGCTTTGCGCCCTCTTCCTCGGCGAAATGCTGACGGCGAGCGCCATGCAGCATTTTGAGGGCGAACTGGAAAAGGCGATCGTGCTGACGCTGTTCGTGCCGCTGATCATGAGCTCTGGCGGCAATTCCGGTTCGCAGGCGACGTCGCTCATCATCCGGGCGCTGGCGCTCGGTGAGCTGAAGCTGTCGGACTGGTGGCGGGTGCTGCTGCGCGAACTGCCGACCGGCATCGTGCTCGGCTCGATCCTCGGCGCCGTTGGTTTTGCCCGCATCATCCTGTGGCAGAATATCGGGCTCTATGATTACGGCGAGCATTGGATTCTCGTCGGCTTCACGATCTTCGCGGCGCTGATCGGGATCGTGACGTTCGGCTCGGTCGCAGGCTCGATGCTGCCCTTCGTGCTGCAGAAGCTGCGGCTCGATCCGGCGAGCGCCTCGGCACCCTTCGTCGCCACGCTGGTCGACGTGACCGGGCTGGTAATCTACTTCTCGGTGGCGCTGCTGATCCTCAGCGGCACATTGCTTTAAATAGGAAACGGGGCCAGTCGGCCCCGTTTTTCATTCTAATTCAGGCCGTTGCCTGGATGACGACGACCTGCGCTCCGGGCTCTACCCGTTCGTAGAGATCGATGACATCGTGGTTGAGCATGCGGATGCAGCCGCTCGACATGGCAAGACCGATCGACTGCGGCTGGTTGGTGCCGTGGATGCGGAAGTGCGTGTCGTTGCCGCCGCGATAGAGATAGATGGCGCGGGCACCGAGCGGATTGTTCGGCCCACCCGGCATGCCGCCGGCGAGCTTGCGATAGCGCTCTTCGCGGCGCTGCATGTTTTCGGTCGGCGTCCAGCTCGGCCATTCGGCCTTGCGCCCGACATAGGCGCCACCTGCAAAGGCCAGCCCTTCCCGGCCCACACCGACGCCATAGCGCATCGCCTGATTGTCACCGAGAATGTAATAGAGGCGACGGGCGGGCGTGTCGACGACGATGGTGCCGGGGCTGTAGCTCGACGCGTAGCTGACCTGCTGGCGACGAAGCTCCGGATCGATCTTGTCGATCGGCATGGCCGGCAACGGAAACTTCTCGGCCGGAATGGCCGCGTAGTTGGCGCGATGATCAGGACCGCTCGAAGCGCAGCCGGCGAGAAGCGCGGAGACGCCCAGAACGAAACCACGGCGGGAAAGCGACATCGAAGCAATTCCTTAACGTTCGGTTGATGAGACCGAGGTTAAGGAGATTATGGTTAATGAACCGCTAAGCGTGTGCCTGCGGTAACGTATTCGTTAAGAGGTTGTGAGCTGGCTGTTCGCCCGTCCAAGCCGCAGCATCATGGCCACGCGCCGTTCCGGATCCATGCCGTTGCTGACCTCGTCATCGATCTTGGCCCGCAGAAATGGCGGCATGGCCTCGCCGTCTACCGCTCGGAAGCCGATGGATTGGTAGAAAGGTGCGTTGAACGGGACATGGCGGTCCGTCGTCAATGTCATCGCGGAGAGGTGGCGTGTCCTTGCCATTTCGACAGCGTGGGATATCAGGCGCCGGCCGACGCCCTTTCGTTGCCAGTCCCTGCTGACATCGAGCTCGATCACATAGAGGGTGTCGTGAATCTCTTCCGCCGCGAAGAAACCGACCGGGCAATCATTGGTGTCGGCGGCCACGATCAGGAGGCCGGCTTCAAGCGCTTTTCGCAGGATATCGTGCGGCAAGGCATGCGCGGCGTCGGAGATACCCAACGCCTCTGCCAATGTCGCGAAGGCGTCGAGTTCGATCTCGGTCAGGCGCGGCAGTTCTTCCAAGCGCGCCTGCCTGATCTCAAGCGTAGCGCTCATGGCTCATGCCTTACATGTTCGGATAGACCGGCCCCTCACCGCCCTGTGGCGGTACCCAGTTGATATTCTGGTTGGGGTCCTTGATGTCGCAGGTCTTGCAGTGGACGCAGTTCTGGGCGTTGATGACGTAGGTCTCCTGCCCGTCCTTCTCCACCCACTCATAGACGCCGGCAGGACAGTAGCGCGTCGAGGGACCGGCGAAGATGTCGTGCTCCGACGACTTCTGCAGCGCCATGTCCTTGACCTTCAGATGAACAGGCTCGTTCTCCTCGTGATTGGTGTTCGACAGGAACACCGAGGAGAGACGGTCGAAGGTGAGCACGCCATCGGGCTTGGGGTAATCGATCTTCTTGTGCTTTGAGGCCGGCTCCAGCGATGCGGCGTCGGTCTTGCCGTGGCCGAGCGTGCCGAAGAAGGAGAAGCCGAGGAGCTGGTTGGTCCACATGTCGAGACCCCCGAGCGCCACGCCGAGAGCCGTGCCGAACTTCGACCACAGCGGCTTGACGTTGCGAACCTTCTTCAGGTCCTTGCCGATGTCGCTTGCGCGCCATTCGTTTTCGATTTCGATGACCTCGTCATTGGCGCGGCCTGCTGCAATCGCGTCTGCGATCCTGTCGGCAGCCAGCACGCCCGAGAGCACGGCATTGTGGCTGCCCTTGATGCGGGGGACGTTGACGAAGCCGGCGGAGCAGCCGATCAGCGCGCCGCCTGGGAAGGTCAGCTTCGGCACCGACTGGTAGCCCCCCTCGGTGATGGCGCGAGCGCCGTAAGACAGACGCTTGCCGCCCTCGAAGGTGGTGCGGATCGCCGGATGCGTCTTGAAGCGCTGGAATTCCTCGAAAGGATAAAGATAGGGGTTCTTGTAGTTCAGATGCACCACGAAGCCGACGGCGACGAGGTTATCTTCCAGGTGATACAGAAACGAACCGCCACCGGTCTTCATGCCGAGCGGCCAGCCGAAGGAGTGCTGCACGAGACCCTGCTTGTGGTTCTCCGGCTTGACCTGCCAGAGCTCCTTGATGCCGATGCCGAATTTTTGCGGCTCGCGATCCTTCTGAAGGTCGAACTTTGATATCAGCTGCTTGGCGAGCGAGCCGCGCACGCCTTCACCGATCAGCGTATATTTGCCGAGCAGTTCCATGCCGCGGGTAAAATTCGGGCCGGGCTCGCCGTTTTTCTCGACGCCCATGTCGCCGGTGGCGACACCAATGACCGCATCCTGGTCATTGTAGAGCACTTCGGTTGCGGCAAAGCCCGGATAGATCTCGACGCCCAAGGCTTCCGCGTGGCCCGCCAGCCAGCGACAGACGTTTCCGAGCGAGACGATGTAGTTGCCGTGATTGCTCATCAGCGGCGGCATGGCGAAGTTCGGCAGGCGGATCGAGCCGGCCGGGCCGAGCAGCAGGAAGTGGTCGTCCTTGACCTCGGTCTTGAAGGGGTGATCGGCCTCTTCGCGCCAATCCGGCAGCAGCCGGTCGATGCCGACGGGGTCGACGACGGCGCCCGACAGGATATGCGCGCCGACTTCGGCACCCTTCTCCAGCACCACGACGGAGAGTTCGGGATTGACCTGCTTCAGTCTGATCGCAGCCGAAAGGCCGGCAGGGCCGCCGCCGACAATCACGACGTCGAATTCCATGCTCTCGCGTTCGGGCAGTTCAGTCACTTCGGTCATCCGTCATTCTCCGCTCGGCCGGCTTTGCGGCCACAATTCCCCGTGTATGGGGTATCTCTTGGCAAAACATGGCTGGATTGTCGAGCCGGGAAACGACAGCCAATACCCCATTTCGCGCAATGATATTCCTCTTCACAAAAGAACTACATGACGTTTACGTCAACGTCAATAAATGAAGCTGATCAGGCCATGACCGGCCTTTCCTTTTGATCCTCACGCACCCTATAAACGGAGCGAACAACAGGAGACTTCAGAATGGATCTGGGCATCAAGGGCAAACGCGCACTCGTGCTGGCATCGTCGCGCGGACTTGGCCACGGCATCGCGGTCGCTCTGGCGCGCGAAGGCGCCAATGTGCTTTTGTGCGGACGCAGCGGCGAAACGCTGGAGGCGAACTGCAAGGCGATCAATGCCCAGGGCAAGGGCAAGGCCGACTGGATCTGGGCCGATCTTTCGGAAGAAAACTTCGTCGAGACGGTCACGACAGCAGTCAAGAGCAAGCTCGGCGGCGTGGACATCCTGATCAACAACACCGGCGGCCCGACGCCCGGCACCACCGAGGACATGACGGCCGAGCGGCTGGAGACCTATTTCTTCTCGATGGTGCTCCGGGTCATCACGCTCACCAACGCGCTGCTCCCCGGCATGAAGGAACAGGGTTGGGGCCGCATCCTGACGGTGGCATCCTCGGGCGTGATCGAGCCGATCGGTAATCTCGCGCTTTCCAACACGCTGCGCCCAGCGCTTGCCGGCTGGAGCAAGACATTGGCCACCGAAATCGGCCGCTTCGGCATCACCACCAACCTGCTGCTCCCCGGCAGCATCCTCACGAGCCGGCTCGACGATCTCGACGGCGCAGCCGCCAAGCGCACGGGCAAAAGCATCGAAGACGTTCGTGTCGCCAAGGAGGCGGCCATCCCGGTCGGCCGATACGGCAAGGTGGAAGAGTTCGCGGCAACCGCCGCCTTCCTGTGCAGCCAGCAGGCGAGCTATATCACCGGCAGCCTCGTGCGCTGCGATGGCGGCGCGGCGCGATCCCTCTGATCGCAAACGACAATCGGGCGTCAGCTACTGACGCCCGAGCTCGGTTGCGTCACATTCACGCGATCGAAGCTTATTTAGAATATTCGAACATTACGAAAATTTAAGCCATTCTAACCACTTAGTGATGCCCCTGTCGGGATTGTGTCTTTTTCGTGCCGCAATAAAAGTGGTTGAATAAGTCATACTCAATAGCCCCCGACCGGTATCAACATGAAGAAACTCTGGATCACCACCTGCCTTGTTGTCGCAGCCGGCTTCGGCGCGTGGCACTATAAGGACCGCATTCCCTATCTCTCGCAATTCGGACCGAAACCGACCGCGCAGGCCGACGCCTCCGGCGGCAAGCAAGCCGCGGGCGATGGAGTGCAGCAGGGCGGCGACCAGAAGGGCAAGGGGCGCAAAGGTGGCGGGCCCACGCTGGTGAAGACCGTGGCCGCCGTGAAGACCGTGCTGCCGCGCGATGTCACCGCATCCGGTTGGGCCGACGCCGACGACAACACGACGATCGCTGCGCAGGAACAGGGGCTGGTCACCGAGATCATCGCCAGCGATGGCTCCTCCGTCAAGCAAGGCGACCTCATCGCCAAGCTCGACAACCGCACGGCGCAAGCCGCAGTCGACAAGGACAATGCGATGATCGTGCGCGATACCGCGACCGTCGCCGAGGCCGAAACCGCTCTCACGCGCGCCTCCGACCTTCTCACGTCGAAAGCTGGCACGCAGCAGACCTACGACCAGGCCAAGGCCGCGCGCGACACCGCCGTCGCCACCGTGCAGGCGGACAAGGCGACGCTCGCTTCCGATCAGGTACTGCTTGAGCATACCGACATCCGGGCGCCCTTCGACGGCCGCCTTGGCGACATCGCCGTCAGCCCCGGCGCCTTCGTGACGGCGGGTGCGACGATCGTGACGATCGCGAAATACGACCCGATCTATGTGAAATTCCACCTGCAGGAGCGTGATCTCCGGCAGCTGAAGCTGGCGCTCGCCGCCGGCCCCGTCGACGTGACCACCGTGCCGCCATCGGGCAAGGGCAAGCCGCGCACCGGACACATCAGCTTCTACGACAACACCGTCGATACCGCATCCGGCACCATCCTCGCCAAGGCGAAATTCGAGAATGCATCGGGCGCGCTCTGGCCCGGCCAGTCGGTCAACATCGTCGTGCATTTCAACAACAACGAACAGCAGGTCGTCGTGCCGACGGTGGCAGTGAGCCCCGGTGCCGATGGCTTCTACTCGTTCGTCGTCAACGACGGAAAGGTGCGGCTGGCGCCCGTCACCGTCGCCCGCGCGAATGGCGGCTACACCGCGATCTCGGCCGGTCTTTCGGAAGGCGACCATGTGGTCATCGAGGGACAGGCGCAGCTCGTCGACAAGCAGGCCGTGAAGGAAGAATTCGATAGCAAGGCGATCAACGTCGCCTCGGCGGATCAGCCGAAGTCAACGGAAACCATCGTGGCGGGCACGGAAGAATGATACCAAATTTCTGTATCCGGCGCCCCGTCGCCACCACGCTTCTCGCCATCGGCGCCGTGCTTGCCGGCATCGCCGGCTACCAGCTCGTGCCGGTGGCAGCCCTGCCGCAGGTCGATTTCCCGACGATCAACGTCTCGGCGTCGCTGACCGGCGCCTCGCCGAAGACCATGGCGACGTCGGTTGCGACACCGCTGATCAAGCAGTTCGAGACGATCCCCGGGATCAGCGAAATCAGCGCCACCAACTCGCTCGGCAATACCAGCATCGTGCTGCAGTTCGATCTCAACCGCAGCATCGATGCGGCCGCCGCCGACGTTCAGGCAGCGATCTCGCATGCGACGCGGCAGCTGCCCGACAACATGACGACACCGCCGAGCTACCGCAAGACCAACCCGGCAGACGCGCCCGTCATGCTGCTCGCGGTGCAGAGCGATACGATGCCGCGCAGCAAGCTCGACGATGTCGCGGAAAACATCATCTCTCCCTCGCTCTCCACCCTGCCCGGCGTGGCCGAGGTCTCGGTCTTCGGCGCGCAGACCTATGCCGTGCGCGTCGAGGTCGATCCGAACAAGCTGCTCAACCGTGGCCTGGGGATCGATACGGTCAACAAGGCGATCCAGGCTGCCAATAGCCAGGTGCCCGTCGGCACGCTGCAGAACGACAGCCAGAGCATGACGATCACCGCGGACACGCAGCGCACCAATGCCGAGCAGTTTCGCACCCTCGTGATTGCCAATCCTGGTGGCGCGCCGATCCATCTTGGCGATGTCGCCGACGTTGAGGATAGCGTCGAGAACCAGAACACCGGCAGCTGGTACGACGGCAAACAGAGCATCATCCTGGCGATCCAGCGCCAGCCGGATGCGAATACGGTCGCCGTGGTCGATGCGATCAATGCCAAGCTGCCGGCGCTGCATGCCGAGATACCGGGATCGGTGACGACGCAGGTGATGAACGATTCGGCCAAGCCGATCCGCGACGCGATCTCGGACGTGAAGTTCACGCTGTTCCTGACGATCGGCCTCGTCGTTCTCGTCATCTATCTCTTCACCGGCCACCTGACGGCGACGATCATACCGGGCCTTGCCGTGCCGCTGTCGCTGATCACCACCTTCGGCATGATGTATGTGCTGGGCTACAGCGTCGACAACATCTCGCTGCTCGGGCTGACGCTCGCCGTCGGCCTCGTGGTCGACGACGCCATCGTCATGCTCGAAAACATCCTGAGGCATGTCGAGGATGGCATGCCGGTGCTTGAGGCCGCCATCAAGGGATCGGGCGAAGTCAGCTATACGATCATCTCCATGTCCGTCTCGCTGATCGCGGTCTTCATTCCGATCCTTCTGATGGGCGGTGTCGTCGGGCGCATCTTCAACGAGTTCGGCATGGTGGTGGCGATCGCCATCGTGGCATCCGCCATCGTGTCGCTGACGGTCACGCCAATGCTCGCCTCGCGGCTCGGCAGCGGCCACAGCCAGCCGCCCTTCTTCATTCGCTGGTTCGATGCCGGCTTCGAGCGGACGCTGCGCGGCTACGATCGTTCCGTCGCCTGGTGCCTGGCGCACCGCCCGGCCATTCTCGGTCTGTTTCTCGCCTCGGTCGCACTGACCATCTACCTGTTCATGACGCTGCCGACGAGCTTCTTCCCGACGGAAGATATTGGCCGCCTCAACATCTCGACCCGCGCCCGCCAGGATATCTCCTACCCGGCGATGAAGGACCTGCAGAACCAGGCGGCGGCGCTCGTGAAGCAGAACCCGGCGGTCAACCACGTCATGTCGATCGTCGGCGGCAATGCCCGCAGCCCGCTCAACAACGGCACGATGTTCGTCGAACTGAAGGACAAGAAGGACAGGCCGCCGCTCGACCAGACGCTGCGCGAACTGCGCGCCAGCATCAGCAAGATCCCCGGCCTGCAGGCCTTCATCACGCCGCAGCAGAGCCTGCGCTTCGGCGGGCGGCAGACGGCCAGCCAGTATCAGCTGGTCATCCAGGCGCTGAGCGCCGACCAGACAAACCTCTGGGCCAACAAGATCCAGCAGGCCATGCACGGTGATTCGCGCTTTACCGACGTGACATCGGACGCGCAGAACAACGCGCTGCAGGCCGAGATCAAGGTCGATACGGAAAAGGCCGCCGCCTTCGGCATCACCGACGACCAGCTGCGCACGACGCTGCAGGAATCCTTTGGCGGTTACGCGGCCGCCCAGATCCAGTCGACCGGCGACAGCTACGACGTGCTCGTCGAGTACGACACCAATGCGCCCTGGGATGACCAGAAGCTGCAGGACATCCGCGTGGCGTCGTCGAGCGGCGCGCTCGTTCCGCTGTCGAACTTCGCGACGGTGGAGCGCACCACCGGTCCGGTGACGATCAACCAGACGGGCCAGCTGGTCTCGACCACGGTGTCGTTCAACCTCCCTGCCGGCGAAGCGCTCGGCGATGCGACGGCTGCGATCGACCAGATCAAGAAGGACATCGACATGCCCTCGGACGTCTTCACGTCCTATGGCGGCACGGCGCAGATCTTCGAGCAATCGCAGGGGAACACGCCTCTCCTGATCCTGGCGGCGGTGCTGACGATCTATGTCGTTCTCGGCGTCCTCTACGAGAGCTTCATCCACCCGCTGACGATCCTCTCCGGCCTGCCGGCGGCAGCCCTCGGCGCGCTTCTGGCGTTGAGAGTGATGAACTTCGATCTGTCGATCATCGCGCTGATCGGCCTCCTGATGCTGATCGGTATCGTCAAGAAGAACGCGATCATGATGATCGACGTGGCGCTGGAGAACCTGCGCTCCGGCACTGGCATGACCTCGTCCGAGGCCATTCACGAAGCCTGCGTGCGACGTTTCCGCCCGATCATGATGACGACCTTCTGCGCGCTGCTCGGCGCGCTCCCGATCGCACTCGGCTCGGGCGCGAGCTCGGAGCTTCGCCAGCCGCTCGGCATCGCCGTGGTCGGCGGTCTCATCGTCAGCCAGGCGCTGACGCTGTTCATCACCCCCGTCATCTTCGTCGAGATGGGACGGCTCAGCGACTGGCTGCTCAGCCTTGGGCGGAAGAAGACAGAAGAGCAACACGAGGAGCCCGCCCGGGCCATCGCGGCGGAATGACCGAGACGGGCGCCCATCGGCGCCCGTTTCATTTTGCGCTTCCGCGTCTTGAATAAGACGAACCGCTGTGGCATCACGCGCCCTCTTGAATTCGGGCGTCCCTTGGCGCCCCGGCGGAGCAATTGCTCCAGTCTCCAGCAACGATCGACATTGAGAGGTGCGAGCATGGCTCAAGCGCTAGGTTTGGACTTTGGCACGACCAACACCGTAATGGCCACCGCGGACGGCAAAACGACGCATTCCATGGGCTTCACCAGCTCGGCGGGCGAAAGCGACAGCATGCGCACCGCGCTGTCCTTCATGAAGGATGGCAAGCTCGGCGCATCGGCGCTTAAAGTCGAGGCAGGCCATGCGGCGATCCGCCAGTTCATCGACAATCCCGGTGATTGTCGCTTCCTGCAGTCGATCAAGACATTCGCCGCCAGCGCCCTCTTCCAGGGAACGCTGATCTACGCCAAGCGCCACAGCTTCGAGGATCTGATGGAGGTGTTCATCCGCCGCCTCAGCAATTATGCGGGCAGCAACTGGCCGTCGGACGTCGCGCGCATCGTCACCGGGCGGCCGGTGCATTTCGCCGGCGCGAGCCCCGATCCGGTGCTGGCGACGCAGCGCTACAACGAGGCGCTGTCGCGCTTCGGCTTCCCCGAAGTGCACTATGTCTATGAGCCGGTGGCGGCCGCCTTCTACTTCGCGCAGAACCTGAAGTCCGACGCGACGGTGCTGGTCGCCGACTTCGGCGGCGGCACGACCGACTATTCGCTGATACGCTTCGAGACCGTCGCCGGCCAGCTGAAGGCCACGCCGATCGGCCATTCCGGTGTCGGCATCGCCGGTGACCACTTCGACGCGCGCATCATCGAAAACGTCGTGGCGCCTGAGATCGGCAAGGGGAGTCATTTCAAGAGCTTCGACAAGATCCTTGAAGTGCCGACCAATTACTATTCCAGCTTCAGCCGCTGGAACCAGCTGTCGATCTTCAAGACCTCGCGCGAATACGAGGATCTGAAGAAGCTGGTGCGCACGGCGCTTGAGCCGGAAAAGCTGGAGCTCTTCATCGATCTCGTCGATCACGACGAAGGCTATCCGCTCTACCAGGCGGTCTCGGCCACGAAGATGGCGCTGTCGGCCTCTGAGGAAGCCGAGTTCAACTTCTCGCCGCTCGGCCGCGCCGGAAAGCGCATGGTGGCCCGTGCGGACTTCGAGAGCTGGATTTCGGACGATCTCGCCCGCATCGAAGGCGCGCTTGACGATGTGCTCGAAAAAACCAACACCGAAGCGGGCGCGATCGACAAGGTGTTCCTCACCGGCGGCACCTCCTTCGTCCCGGCCGTTCGCCGCATCTTCACCGAGCGCTTCGACGCTGACCGCATCGAGACCGGCGGCGAGATGCTTTCGATCGCGCACGGTCTGGCGCTGATCGGCGAACGCGACGATATCGCGCAATGGACGGTGCAATAGGCCGGGATGTGTCGGCTGCGCACTTTCATTGAGGCCTCAGCTTCGGTAATGTCGCGGCCATGATCTCCGTCAACGACCTCTCTCCAGGCGAACTCGCAGCCCTTCTGCATTTCCATGCGGATGCCGGCGTCGAGTGGCTGCTGGAGGACGAGGCCGTCGATCGCTTCGCCGAATTCGAGGCGATGAAGGCGGCGCGCCGCAGCGCCGCCCCTGCCCCGCAAGCGGAAGCGCGCGAGACGGCTTCCCGCGCACCAGCGACTTCCGCACAGCGCGCTGCGCCTCAGCCTGAGCGCTCGGCGCAGCGGCCGCAGCCGGCGATCCCTGATGGAGAAGCGATCCAGCAGGCGCGGTTTGCCGCCGAGAGCGCGCGGTCGCTCGCGGAACTGAAGACCGCGCTCGAGGCCTTCAATGGCTGCAATCTCAAGCACAGCGCGCGCTCGACGATCTTCGCCAGCGGAGATGCTGCGAGCGGCATCATGCTGATCGGCTCGGCGCCCGGCGCTGAGGACGATCGTGAGGGGCAGCCGTTTGCCGGACGCCCCGGCCAGCTGCTGGACAAGATGCTGGCCGCGATCGGGCTCGACCGCGCCGGTATCCTGTTGACCCAGGTCATCCCGTGGCGCCCGCCGGGCAACCGCGTCGCCTCCCCCGCCGAGATGGATATCTGCCGTCCCTTCATCGAGCGGCAGATCGCGCTTGCCGAGCCCAAAGTGATTCTCCTGCTCGGGAATTTCGCGGCTCGGGTGTTTTTTGGCGAAGGCGACACGATTCACGGCTTGCGCGGCCAGTGGCGTGAAATTGCCGCAGGCGACCGCGTCGTCCCGGCCATCGCCACACTGCATCCGCAGGACCTGTTGACGGCGCCGGTCAATAAGCGCTTGGCCTGGAACGATTTATTGGCTTTTCAGGCAAAACTGACAGAAATCAATTCTGCCTCCTAAATAACCAACATTGACAGATTTGCGACGAGACCCATGCGCAAAACGCATGCCTGCCGCGTATTCCTATGCCTTGTGAAATCCATTGTGCGCTGCAATATTAGCGTTGTGTCTTGGGAGGAATCATAAGGAACCAAGGCAATGAGCAACACTCGTCGTCCTACACATTGCAGATTTGAAACCTTGAGAAACGCAAACAGCAACGGTCGCACCACGCAGAGCTACTGCCGCACCGGCTTCGCCACAAACGAGCAGATGATCGCTCGTGGCACTGGCGCGAGCGGTCGCATCGTGCGCCCCGCTGCCATCTTCGCGGATTTCCAGCAGTATTGATCGCAGGGCACGGCCATTCGCCGTCCCTGCCGCTTATCGGCTTATTCTCATGACGACCCGTCTCATCTCACTTCTTTGCAAGATCGACGCCATCGAGCACATCCGCGCGGCCGTATGCGCGGCGGAAGCCTACGATCGCGAATCCTGACGCGTCGCCATCGGCGAACGTCAGCGCCGCCGCGGCGACCTACCTCTCTCCCGACATCTCGCTTGCCGCGTGAAACGCCTGATCGACATAGGCGAACTTGATCGCCTGCCACTGGCAATATTCCTCGACGAAGGCGCGCGATATCCATAGCGACGGCTTCTTCATATCGACGTCCCACCCCAGGCAGCCATCCTGCGCCGCCTTGGCGAAGAGGCGCTGCATGTGTGTGCGCGATATCATGAAGTCGGCGGCCAGCGCCCTGCTGTCGATCGGCCCGACGAAGAAGCGATCGGGGTGCTCTTCTTCCGGATCGATCCTCGACATCAGATAATCGACGATCAACCCACCGGCATCGTTCCACATGAACAGGCCAACCCGCGGCGGGGGCTCGCGCCAGGCCGCGTCACGCAGGCAGTCGCGCGCGATGCGCGGCTGCATCACCCCGATCCATTCGGGATTTGCCTGAAACCGCTCCGCCCTGTCGCCGTCATCGAGGACGTCGAGCGCCAGCAGATTGGACCAGACCCAACTGAACATCGCTTGCTGCGCGATGTCAGCCACCTCGTAACGACGCGGACGCTTGCGCTCCTCGCCTGGGACACAGGTGATGAACCTGTAGGTCGCGAGTTCATCGATAAAGCTGCGGATGGTGTTGCGGCTCGCAGCCTCGAAAGCCGTGATCTCCGTCGTCAGTGCCGTCGCCGTCAGCCCCGACGTTGGGTCGCCATCGCGGCGCTCCATGCTGAGCGCATAGGCGACCTGCGTGAGCAGCCACCGCTGGTGCGATGCGAGCAAGCGCGCAAGCCTTGGGCCGGCATCGAACATGTTGCGCATGCGGCTTGCGTGAAATCGAATACCCAAGATGAACTTGGGGTCGGCTATCAAATCTGTGGCACGAAACGGCATTGGTCTCCCGGACGGCACTCGACCTCGTGTAACCGCAAGTCAAGCAAACTAAAGCCGCCACTTATTTTCAACATCAGGATGTATAAATAAATGAAAGTTGTTCATTTTTACAAATCATAGGCCACCGTCGCACGCCACCCTCAAATTTTGTAGGATGGGTTGCGGAACAGCAAAAATGCATGAATTTTGCGACACTTAGCCGCACGATTTCGTGAGCGGGAACTACGGAGAGCTGGCTTTTCGTGCAGCCGCCCGCTCGAGTTCCAGCTGGTGCTCGCGGTAGATGATGAAAATGCCCGCGGCAACAATGACAGCGGTTCCGATCAGCATGCTTGTGGTCGGGATATCATCGAACACGAAGTAGGCGAGCACGCTGCCCAGCACGATGGACGTGTATTCGAACGGCGCGATCGTCGAGACATCCGCGTGACGGTAGCTTTCCGTCAGGAAAATCTGTGCGACGCCGCCGCAGAAGCCGGCAGCGATCAGGTAGAGTTGCGGCGCAAGATCGAGCAGATCCCAGCCGAAGGGCACGGTGAACAACGAAAAGACCGAGGCCGTGATCGAGAAATAGAGCACGATCGTCGAGGTCTTTTCTTCCTCGACCAGCTTCCGCACCTGGATCATCGCCAGACCACCAAGAACGGACGCCAGCAACACCGTAACCGCGCCGATCGCTTGTTCGGTCTCGACACCACCATCACTAAACAGCGTGAGCTTCGGCCAGGACACGATCGCCACGCCGATCAGGCCGACGAACACCGCGCTCCAGCGATAGATGCGCACCGTCTCGCCCAGAAGCAGAGCGGCGAAGACAACCGCGATCAGCGGCATGGCATAACCAAGCGCGATCGCCTCGGGCAACGGCAGGTGCAGCAGCCCATAAAAACCCAGGCCCATCGAGATGATGCCGAGCGTACCGCGCTTGAGATGGCCGACAGGATTGGCCGTATAGAACGACGCCTTCAACTGTCCGCGATAGGCAAGGAACGCCATGATCGGGAACAGGGCGAAGAACGATCTGTAGAAGGTGACCTGGCCAGGCTGGATGCCGGTGCCCGCAAGCTTGATGAAGGTCTGCATCGCCAGGAAGAAGACGACGGAGGCGAGCTTGCACGCAATACCTCGCATCGGATTTTCGAATACCGGCCGCATGTCAGAAACTCGCGAATTCACCAATTGAACGTCGGGGGATCGCACCGGATTCGATGCATGCTCACTTTGACAGGGTTTCTGCTAAAGAACAGGTGAAAACGCCGGATGCGCGAATTTGGTCGTTGTTTTTGCCCAGACCATCCCATTCAGCGCCCAGATCGTCTCATACGAAGCGGATCATCGCGCACGAGAATGCGCCTCAAGTATCTCCGGCACTGGCGTCCCTAAAACCCCGCGAAACTGCCTCTGGCTTTAGCTTTAGTTCAGACTTTAGTGTAATTATACCAATCAAATTTTACGGCAGAGCGCCCACTCTGTTTGCGAAGCATTGTCTAAAGGTCTCAGGGAATATCATGCGCACAGATACCGGCCAGGTCATCAATCTGGCAGATTACCGCCCCACCGATTTCGAACTCGAGCGCGTGGATCTGACGTTTGAACTGGACCCGACCGCGACCAAGGTAGATGCCCGCCTGATCTTCCACCGCCGCAAGGGCGCCGATCCCAAGGCGCCGCTGATCCTCGACGGTGACGAACTCGCTCTCTCCGGCCTGCTCTTCGATCAGGCGGAAATGAAGCCCAGCCAGTATACGGCAACGCCTGACAGCCTGACGATCCGCAATCTGCCGAAATCCAAGCCCTTCGAGCTGACGATCACCACGATCATCAATCCCGAGGCCAACACCCAGCTGATGGGCCTTTACCGCACCAACGGCGTCTACTGCACCCAGTGCGAAGCCGAAGGTTTTCGCCGCATCACCTACTTCCCCGATCGTCCCGATGTTCTGGCGCCCTACACGATCACCATCATCGGCGACAAGGCCGCCAACCCGGTCATGCTGTCCAACGGCAACTTCCTCGGCGGCGCCGGCTATGACGAGGGCCGCGCCTTCGCCGCCTGGTTCGATCCGCATCCGAAGCCGAGCTATCTCTTCGCGCTGGTCGCCGGCGATCTCGGTGTCGTCGAAGACAAGTTCGTCACCATGTCGGAGCGCGAGGTCACGCTGAAGATCTACGTCGAGCATGGCAAGGAAGCGCGTGCTGCCTACGCCATGGATGCGCTGAAGCGCTCGATGAAGTGGGATGAGGAGCGGTTCGGCCGCGAATACGATCTCGACATCTTCATGATCGTCGCCGTGTCCGACTTCAACATGGGCGCCATGGAGAACAAGGGCCTCAACGTCTTCAACGACAAATACGTGCTGGCCGATCCGGAGACCGCGACCGACCAGGACTACGCCAACATCGAAGCGATCATCGCCCACGAATACTTCCACAACTGGACCGGCAACCGCATCACCTGCCGCGACTGGTTCCAGCTCTGCCTGAAGGAAGGCCTGACGGTCTATCGCGACCACGAGTTCTCCGCCGACATGCGCTCGCGCCCGGTCAAGCGCATCGCCGAAGTGCGCCATCTGAAGTCCGAGCAGTTCCCCGAGGATGGCGGCCCGCTGGCGCATCCGGTGCGCCCGACCACCTATCGCGAAATCAACAATTTCTACACGACGACGGTCTACGAAAAGGGCAGCGAAGTCACGCGCATGATCGCGACGCTGCTCGGCAAGGACCTGTTCAAGAAGGGCATGGATCTCTATTTCGATCGCCATGACGGCCAGGCGGTCACGATCGAGGATTTCGTCAAGTGCTTCGAGGATGCCAGCGGACGCGACCTGACGCAGTTCTCGCTCTGGTATCACCAGGCCGGCACGCCGCTCGTCACCGCATCCGGCAGCTATGATGCCAGCGCCAAGAGCTTCACGCTCTCGCTTGAGCAGATGGTTCCGGCAACGCCCGGCCAGACAGACAAGAAGCCGATGCACATTCCGCTCAGCATCGCGCTCTTTGCCGAAGACGGCACGCCGCTCGAGCCGTCGTCGGTCGATGGCGCCGAGTATGGTGACAATGTGCTGCATCTGACCGAGCGCAGCCAGAAAGCCACCTTCAAGGGCATCGGCTCGCGGCCGATCGTATCGATCAACCGCAGCTTCTCCGCCCCGATCAACCTGCATTTCGATCAGTCGCCCACGGATCTGGCGCTTCTCGCCCGCTTCGAGACCGACCACTTCGCGCGCTGGCAGGCACTGACCGATCTCGCATTGCCGACGCTGCTTGCAGCCGCCCGCGATGCGCGTGACGGCAAGCCGGTCGTTGCTTCCAAGGACTTCGTCGAAGCCCTGCTTGCGGCAGCGGCGGACGAGACGCTGGAGCCCGCCTTCCGCGCCCAGGCGCTGGCGCTCCCGAGCGAATCAGACATCGCCCGCGAACTTGGCGGCAACAACGACCCTGACGCCATCCACGCCGGCCGCTCCGCCGTGCTGCAGCAGGTCGCCGACGCCGGAAAGAGCGTCTTCGCCGCACTCTACGACAGCATGACCACGCCAGGCGATTTCAGCCCCGACGCCAAGAGCGCCGGTCGCCGTGCGCTCCGCAACAGCGCGCTCACCTATCTGTCCTATTCAGAGAATACGCCTGATCGCGCCAAGGCCGCCTTCGATACTGCCAACAACATGACGGATCTGATGCAGGCGCTGACGATCCTCGCGCACCGCTTCCCCGACAGCAGCGAGGCGGCAGCAGCGCTCGCTGCTTTCCATGACCGCTTTGCCGGAAACGCGCTGGTCATCGACAAGTGGTTCTCCGTTCAGGCGACCATTCCGGGCGCAAAGGCGCTCGATCGCGTGCTGAAGCTGATGGACAATGCGCAGTTCAAGCGCACCAACCCCAACCGCGTGCGCGCGCTGGTCGGCACGTTTGCATTCGGCAACCCAACCGGCTTCGGACGTGCGGATGGCGAGGGTTACCGCTTCCTCGCTCGCGAGATCCTCGATATCGACGGACGCAACCCACAGCTGGCGGCGCGCATCCTCACCTCGATGCGCTCCTGGCGCTCGCTGGAGCCGGCAAGAGCCGAGCATGCACGCAAGGCGCTGACCGAGATCGCCGAAGCACCGGCGCTCTCCACCGACGTTCGCGATATCGTCGAGCGCACCCTCAAGGGGTGATTTGCGACACGAGGCGGCCGAGCCTGTCGAAGCCGCCTCCCACGCATGCTGGAAAAATCAGCACTTAGAATCGGTTAACAGATTTTTACCTTTTCCTCTGGACAAGGCGAATCACCAATGATTCATTGAGTCAGGTTCGGGCGAGCGGCGCAGCGAATCACGAGGGACAAGGCTCAGAAAATGATGAACGTGCGGCGGGCAACCGTGGCCGAAGGACGGCTGCGTGTCGATTTCGAGAGCTTCCGCGCCTGGCGTGAGAGCTTCACCGGCAAGGCTACCGCGACCTCGCGACCATCCTCTACCCGAAATTACACGCATGCCGAGGCCGTGTTGAAGCGCGCCATTCCTATCCTTATCGTTGCATTTCTGACCGTCGTCGCAGCCTCGCATTTCTTCGGCATGCTCTCCGAGCACGACCGCATGCAGGCCGCCGCCCGCCACTCGACGGCACTGGCCGCCGCCACCGCAGCAGCAGCCTTCGCAGACTCCGCCGCGATCTTCGACAGCGGCAACGCGACCGAAGGCCAGGCCCGCCTCGCCCGCTTCCTGCCGCAGGACCGGCTCGACGACGATGCCTTCGTCCTCCTCGTGCAGTCGAGCGGCAAGGTCTTCGCGGCGTCCGCCGCCGGTGCGGCCTATGTCGGCGCCGGTATCGGTGATTTCTTCTCCGAGGTCTCCGCGATACGCCGCTTCGGCGACCGGGCGGGCGTTATCGAGACCACCATCGCCGGCCGGCCGCACTACGCGCAGATCACGCTCATCGGCGACAGCGGCGGCTATGTGGTCGCGGCGACCTCGCTCGATCGGATCAGCCAGCTATGGCGCGAGGAGCTGACGCTCAACGTCACGCTGTTTGCCGGCATCTCCTCAATCCTCCTGGTGATCCTCTACGCCTATTACATGCAGGTGCGGCGCGCCCGCCATGCCGACGAGATCTTCGTCGAGTCCAACCAGCGGGTCGAGACAGCTCTGTCGCGCGGCCGTTGCGGCCTGTGGGATTTCGATTTCGACCGCCGCGAATTCTTCTGGTCGCGCTCGATGTACCAGATGCTCGGTCTTCCAGGTGGCGACGGCAACATGTGCTTCGGCGACGCGGCCCGTCTGATGCACCCCGACGACAGCGGCATCTACGAGATCGCCCGCTCGGTTGCCCGTGGCGACGCCGAGCAGATCGACCAGATCTTTCGCATGCGCCACGCCGCCGGCCATTACGTCTGGATGCGCGCCCGTGCGCAGGTCATCCGCACCAATGCCGGTCAGGTCCACATGATCGGCATCGCCATGGATGTGACCGAGCAGCACCGTCTTGCGCAGCGCTACGCCGAAGCCGACCAGCGGCTGGCGGACGCCATCGAGAGCACATCCGAAGCCTTCGTGCTGTGGGACAAGAACGACCGGCTGGTGATGTGCAACACGCACTTCCAGCAGGCGTACGGCCTTCCCGACAGCGTGCTGGTGCCGGGCACCGAACGGGCCGCCGTCAACGCCGCAGCCGCTCGCCCCGTCATCGAGCGCCGGATCGCCGACGCCCATGGCAATGGCTATTCGCGCACCAGCGAAGTGCAGCTCGCCGACGAGCGCTGGCTGCAGATCAACGAGCGGCGCACCCGCGACGGCGGCATGGTTTCCGTCGGCACCGACATCACGCTTCTAAAGCGCAACCAGGAGCGTCTGCGCGATTCCGAACGCCGGCTGATGGCGACGATCGGCGACCTCTCCTCCTCCCGCCAGACGCTGGAACGGCAGAAATCGGCGCTGTCGCTGGCGAACGCCAATTATCTCTCGGAAAAGGAACGCGCCGAGGCCGCCAACAAGGCGAAGTCGGAGTTCCTCGCCAACATGTCCCACGAACTGCGCACGCCGCTCAACGCCATCCTCGGCTTCTCCGAGATCCTGCAGGACGAGATGTTCGGCCCGCTCGGCTCGGCCAAGTATGACGAATACGCTCGCGATATCCATCACAGCGGCCGTCACCTGCTCAACGTCATCAACGACATTCTCGACATGTCGAAGATCGAGGCAGGCCACATGAAGCTTCAATGCGAGACGATCGATCTCGCACCGCTGATCGAGGAAAGCCTGCGCTTCACCGCGATCCCGGCCAGCGAGAAGCGGATCGAGATCCAGCAGCGCATCTGCGATGGCATGACGCTCAACGCCGATCGCCGGGCGATGAAGCAGATCCTGCTCAACCTGCTTTCCAATGCCGTGAAGTTCACCGACGAAGGCGGCCGGATCGCGGTGCGCACCCGTCGCACCTCGGTCGGCGTGATGCTGACCATCGCCGACACCGGCATCGGCATTCCCACGACCGCGCTCAGCAAGATCGGCCAACCCTTCGAACAGGTCCAGAACCAGTATGCCAAGAGCAAGGGCGGCTCCGGACTGGGGCTCGCCATCTCCCGCTCGCTGACGACACTGCATGGCGGACGCATGAAGATCCGCTCACGCGAAGCGATCGGCACAGTGATTTCGCTGCTGATCCCGGATAGTGCTGCTTGATCAGCCTTTGACTACCGCCTGAAAGACCTTCCGCACCGTCTTCGACAGCTGCTTCATCTCCCCCTCGAGGGTCTTGATGTCGGGGCAATCGCCGGCGCGGCAAACGAGATCGATGAGACCCGCCGGCGCATCCTTCGGATCGAAGGGACCATCGATGCAGAGCCGGATGAGCTGTGACAACTCGGTGTAGAGCACGAACGCCTCGCTGCAGCTATCGACATCGGCCGATGCCATCAGCGGCGCGCCTAGCTGCTTCAGCGCTTCGCCGGTGCTGATGCCATTGACCTTGACGACGACATCCTTCGCGGGTGCGATCAGCGCCAGATACTGCGCGATGAACTCGATATCGACGACGCCGCCGGGGACGAGCTTCAGGTCCCACATGTTGGCCGGTGGTTTTTCCTGTTCGATCAGCGCACGCATCTCGACCACATCCTTGGCCACCTTGCGCACGTCCCGCCGCGTCGACAGCACCTCCTCGATCACGCGCTCGACGTCGCCGATCAGGCTGGCATCGCCGCAGATCAGCCGCGCACGGCTGAGCGCCATGTGCTCCCAGGTCCACGCTTCCTCGCGCTGGTATTTCGAAAACGAGCTGACGCGGGTGGCGACCGGCCCCTTGTTGCCCGAGGGGCGCAGGCGCATGTCGACTTCGTAGAGCACGCCCTCGGCTGTCGGCGCCGACAAGGCGGCGATCAGCCGCTGGGTGATGCGGGTAAAGTAGCGCACCGCGTCCAGCGGCTTGGCGCCGTCGGATTCCTCGGCCGCATCGTCGTAGTCGTAAAGCAGGATGAGATCGATGTCGGAGCCCGCGGTCAACTCGAAGCTTCCGAGCTTGCCCATTCCGGCCACGGCAACGCGGCCGCCGGGGAACTTGCCGTGCGCCGCTTCGATCTCCGCGAGCACGGCATCCAGTGCCGCCTCGACGATCAGATCGGCCAAATGCGTAAACGCCCGGCCGGCCATCGCGCCGTTGATCGAGCCCGTCAGCAGGCGAATGCCGATCAGGAAGCGCTGCTCGGCGGCGAAGATGCGCAGCCGGTCCAGCACCTCTTCATAATAGCGCGCCTGCTGCAGCGACCCCTTGAGGCGTCCCGCCAGATAATCCCGCGTCGGAAGCTCGGCCATCAGTCCCGGATCGAGCATGCCGTCGAAGACATGCGGTCTTGCTGCGATGACCTCGGCGAGCTTCGGCGCCGCCGACATGATGTAGACGATCAGCGAGAGCAGCGCCGGATTGCTTCCAAGGAGCGAAAACAGCTGGATGCCGGCAGGCAGGCCCGAGATGAAGCTGTCGAACCTGAGGATCGCCTCGTCGGCGCGCTTGCTTTCGCCGAACACGCGCAACAGCTCCGGCGTCAGTTCCGTCAGCCGTTCGCGGGCCTCGACCGATTGCGTCGCCTTGTAGCGCCCGTAGTGCCAGGTGCGGATGACGCGCGAGATGTCGGAGGGACGCTCGAAGCCGAGTTTGCGCAGGGTGACCAGCGTATCGGGATCGTCGTTCTGGCCGGTGAAGACGAGGTTGCCCGTCTCCGTCGACAGCTTGGTCTCCTGCTCGAACAGCCGGGCGTAGCGGCGCTCGACGGTCCTGAACACCTCGACAAGGCGCTCGGAAAAGCTCGGCGTGTCGCTGAAGCCCATCATATAGGCGATGCGCTTCAGCTCGCCTTCGGTCTCGGGCAGCAGATGGGTCTGCTCGTCGCGCACCATCTGGATGCGGTGCTCGACATCGCGGAGGAACCAGTATGCGTCCGTCAGCTCCTCGCAGGTCTCCTCGTCGATCCACTTGGCCTTGGTGAGCTCGTTGAGCGTTTCCTCGGTGGCGCGCGAGCGCAGCGCGGGCATGCGTCCGCCGGCGATCAGCTGCTGGGTCTGCGCGAAGAACTCGATCTCGCGAATGCCGCCACGGCCGAGCTTGACGTTGTGGCCCTTTACCGCGATTGCCCCATGTCCCTTGTGGGCATGGATCTGCCGCTTAATCGAATGGATGTCGGAGATCGCCGCGTAGTCGAGATATTTGCGGAATACGAAGGGGGTGAGGTCGCGCAGGAAGTGGTCGCCGGCGGCGATATCGCCTGCAACGGGGCGCGCCTTGATGAAGGCCGCGCGTTCCCAGTTCTGTCCCCTGCCCTCGTAATAAACCATGGCAGCATCGATCGAGACGGCCAGCGGCGTGGCGCCGGGGTCCGGGCGCAGCCTAAGATCGGTGCGGAAGACGTAGCCGTCGCCGGTGCGCTCCTGCATGATACGGACGAGCCGCCGCATCAGGCGCGGGAAGATATCGATCGCATCGTCGGGATCGGACAGGATCCCGGCCTGCTCGTCGAAGAAGACGACGAGATCGATGTCGGAGGAATAGTTGAGCTCGCAGGCGCCGAGCTTGCCCATGCCGAGCACGACGAGACCCGATCCTTCGCTCGGCCGCGCGACGTTCTTCAACTGCAGCTTGCGGGCTTCGTGCGAGGAGAGAAGCAGGTGATCGATCGCGGCAGAGACCGTGGCCTCGGCAAGGCGGCTCAGCCACGCCGTGGTGGTGCGGCCATCGAAGACGCGGGTGAGATCGGCGAGCGCCAAGAGAAAGGCCACACGGCGCTTGACCGTGCGCAGGCGGCCCATGATCTCACTCTCGCTCGGTGATGCCCCGTCGCGCGGCATCCAGGCGTCACGCGCTTCCGAAATCAGCGCCTCCAGGCGCGGCTCGAGCGGCTCGCTGATGGCGATGGTGAGGACGCCGGGATCGATGTTGGCGATATCGCGCAGATAAGGCGAGAGCGTCAGCGCGGCGGAGATGAAATCGCGAAGCGCGCCCTCGGTCTTCAGCATATCGGCCACGACGGGTTCGTCGGCGCCGATCTTCTGTAGATCATCAAGCACGAGCTTCAATTCGGTCTTGCTCAATGGCTTCAACAGGCCGTCGACCACCTCGCTCAGGCTGTGCGTCGAATTCGTCAGCATGCGCCCTCCCTGGCAACAGGCAGCGAAAGTTGAAGCAGAATCAAAGCCGCTCGCCGCCTGAGGCTAAGTTAGGGTCTGAGACGCAAATGGCCAACAGACAATTCGGGGTAGCGCGGAAACGCCTATTTCAGGGGAAAGACGAGGGTGACGGCGAGACCGCGATTGGTCGCCGCATCCGGATCGGTATCGCTGAGTTCCAGCTTGCCGCTGTGCAATTCCATCACCGCTTCAACAAGCGACAGGCCAAGGCCCGTACCGGGCTTCGAGCGGCTCTCGTCCAGCCGCACGAAACGCTTGAGTACGTCCTCGCGCTTGTCGGCTGGAATACCAGGACCATGATCGGCGACCTGCAGGCAGATGGCATCGGGACGGCGCGTCAGCCGCAAAGAGACTTCGCCACCGGTCTCAGCACCCGCCGAATACTTCACAGCATTGTCGATGAGGTTGAAGATCGCCTGGCCAATCAGTTCGCGGTTGCCCTGCACCTCGATGCCGGGCTCGATATCGGTGGTCATGGCAAGGCCCGCCTCGTCGGCCACCGGTTCGTAGAGCTCGGCGCTGTCGGCAACGATGGCCGAGAGATCGATCGTCGACATCTCGGCGGCCACCGAGCCGGCCTCGACGCGGGAGATCATCAACAGCGCGTTGAAGGTGCGGATCAGCTGGTCGGATTCCGAAATGATCCCTTCCAGCGCCACGCGGCGGGTATCGGCATCCGGCGTATCGATCGCGTCCGCCGCCTTGTTGCGCAGGCGTGTCAGCGGCGTCTTCAGGTCGTGGGCGATGTTGTCGGAGACCTGGCGCAGCCCCTCGTTCAGCTTCTCGATACGGCCGAGCATGGTGTTCAGCGACACGGAGAGCCGATCGAACTCGTCACCGGAGCCGCCGACCGGCAGGCGCTGCGAGAGATCGCCGGCCATGATCTTCTTGCTCGCCGCCGACATGCGGTCGATGCGCTTCAGCGCGTTGCGGCCGATGCCGAACCAGATGATGACGGCGCCGAGACCCATGATCGCCAGCGCGACCATCAGCGCCTGCCTGACGAGCACGCGGAACGCCTCCGGCTCGCCAAGGTCGCGGCCGATCAGGATGCGCAGGCCGTTGTCGAGCACGTTGATGTTGGCGACGGCCATGTGCGGCTTGCTCTGGCGTCCCTCGGCATAACGCTGGTAGCGAAACGGCAGGCTGGTCCAGCCCTGCTCGTCGAGCACGCCCGGCTGGACGGACGCGACGTTGCCGGCGAGGATGTCGCCCGAGGGACCGGCGATGATATAGAGATTGGCACCCGGCTGGCGGGCGCGGCGCTCCATGGTCCTGAGCAGCAGGTTCATGCCGCCATTGTCGTAGGCGCGCTGAACCTGGTCGACCTCCTGCTGCACCGCCTCGCGGATCTGGCTGGTCAACAGCCGCTCGGACATCGCCGTCACGTAGAAGACGAGCGTTGCGGCGCAGATGGCGAAGAGCAGGATGTAGAGAGCCGAAAGGCGGACTGCCGTGGACTTGAAGAGAACCCAGAAGCGGTTCATCCGTCATCCTTGATCATGTAGCCGGCGCCGCGAATGGTCTTCAACAGCGGCAGGCTGAAGTCCTTCTCGATCTTGGAGCGCAGCCGCGAAACATGTACGTCGATGACGTTGGTCTGCGGATCGAAGTGATAATCCCAGACGTTTTCGAGCAGCATGGTGCGGGTGACCACCTGGCCGGCATTCTTCATCAGATATTCGAGCAGGCGGAATTCGCGCGGCTGCAGCGGGATTTCCTTGCCGCCGCGGCGCACTTCGTGGGCCAGACGGTCGAGCTCGAGATCGCCGACGCGGTAGACAACGTCCTGATCCGGCGTGCCCTTGCGGCGGCCGAGAACCTCGACGCGCGCCAGAAGCTCGCTGAAGGCGTAGGGCTTGGGGAGATAGTCGTCGCCGCCGGCGCGCAGGCCGGTCACGCGGTCGTCGACCTGGCCAAGGGCGGAGAGAATGAGAACGGGGGTGTGAATGCCCTTGCGGCGCAGCTCGGCGATGACGGAAAGACCATCGCGGCGCGGCAGCATGCGGTCGATCACAAGCACGTCGTAGGTGTTTTCGGTCCCCATGAAGAGGCCGCTTTCGCCGTCGCTTGCATGGTCGGCGACAATACCCGCCTCACGAAAGGCTTTCGTGAGATAGGCCGCCGCTTCCAGATCGTCTTCGATGATGAGAATCTTCATGCGGCCGACATTACCCGCCGGCTGTGTTTCGGCAAGGCTCAAAGCGTGATCGTCTTCCTGGAAGGTCATTGTCGTCACCTGCGATGGGTTGACAGGAAGAGCCGCGCGAGCGCGCGACCCTTCGAATTCGATCCGGAAATCCGGACGATTAGCCCTGGTTTTCGACCGGCAGGGCCACGAAGCGGCTGCCGTCCTTGGACTGGATCTGGAACAGCGCGCGGGTGCGGCCATCCTTCTTCGCCTGGTTCAGGACCTTGACCACGTCATCGGCGGTGGAGACTTCCTGGTTGTTGACCGAGGTGATCTTTTCGCCTTCCTTGATGCCCTTGTCGGCAGCGTCGGAGTTCGGGTCGATGCCGGTGATCTGCAGGCCCTTGCCGTCATCGGCCGGACCGACCGTCAGGCCGAGATCGGCGAGCGCCTTCTCGGATGCCGGGGTCTGTGCTTCCGGTGCCTGATCGCCATCGTCGGTCGCGGCCTGCTGCTGTTCAGCCGGCAGGGTGCCGAGCTCGACCGTCAGGGACTGCGACTTGCCCGAACGCCAGACGGAGAGTTCGACCTTCTTGCCCGGCGTCATCGCGCCGATACGGCGGCTCAGATCGCGGGCGTCCTTGACGGTCTCGCCGTTGACGGCGGTGACGACGTCGCCCGCCTTCATGCCGGCCTTTTCACCCGGCGTTCCAGCCTGAGCGTTGACGACGAGCGCGCCGCTGGCTTCAGACAGGCCGAGCGAGTCGGCGATGTCCTTGGTGACCGGCTGGATCTGCACGCCGAGATAGCCGCGCGACACCTGGCCGTCCTTCATCAGGTCGGCAACCACATCCTTGGCGGTCGAAGCCGGGATCGCGAAGGCGATGCCGACGCTTCCGCCCGACGGCGAGAAGATGGCGGTGTTGATGCCGACCACCTGGCCGCTGAGGTTGAAGGTCGGGCCACCGGAATTGCCGCGGTTCACCGCGGCGTCGACCTGGAGATAATCGTCATAGGGGCCAGAGCCGATATCGCGACCACGGGCCGAAACGATACCTGCCGTCACCGTGCCGCCGAGGCCGAACGGGTTGCCGACGGCCACGACCCAGTCGCCGACGCGGACGTTGTTGTCGTCGGCCCAGTTGACGTAGGTGAACTTCTTGCCCTTGCCGTCGACCTTCAGCACGGCGAGGTCGGTGCGCGGGTCCTTGCCGATCAGCTTGGCGTCGAGTTCAGTGCCGTCCTTCATGACAGCGACGAAGGCCGCGCCATCAGAGACGACGTGATTGTTGGTGACGATGTAGCCGTCTTCGGAGATGAAAAAGCCGGAGCCCTGAGCGACCGGACGCAGACGACCCTCATGACCCGGGCCGGGAGGATGCGCGCCGGGAGGGCCACGGCGGCCCTGCTGCTCGCCGAACTGACGGAAGAACGGCTTCAGGGCATCGGGGAGATCATCGAAGCCACGGCCGTTGAAATCGAAGGAGAAGCCATTGCCATCCTCATCGGAGACCGGCTTGACGCGGCTTTCGACGCGAACGGAAACGACGGCAGGCGAAACGGCGTCAACGACATTGGCGAAGCTCGGCACGGATGGTGCCTCGACCTTGACCGCTTCGGCATAGGAACGCGTGATTTCGAGGGGGACACCGGTCGCCAGGACGGCGGTGGCAAGACCGGCAACGGTCGAGGCCTTGAGCACGGTCGACAGTGACGGAGCTTTGATAGTCTTCAGCATAAGACGCACCTTCTTATATTTAAATCCACGGGACCGGCGGTTACCGGATCGGTCGATGGATGAAGATATAGGACGGCACACCTTACTGCGAACTGTCCGAGGCATGAAAAATTCGTAATGTCCGAATTCTTCCGCCTCAGGCTTACTTTTTCAATAGCTCGTTCAGGCGCGCCTGCTCGTCACTCGTCAGCGCCGATCCGGTCGGCTGGCCGGTATAGCGGCGGGCGAAGACGACCAGCGACAGGCCGCCCAGCACCGCGAGCAGGATCGGAGCGCCCCACAAGAGCAGCGTCTTTGTCTCGAGGCGCGGCTTCAGCAGCACGAACTCACCGTAGCGGGAGACGATGTAGCTCATGACCTGCTGGTCGCTATCGCCGTCGGTAATGCGCTTTCGCACCAGCAGACGCAGATCCTTGGCCAGCTCGGCGTTGGAATCGTCGATCGACTGGTTCTGGCAGACCATGCAGCGCAATTCCGCCGAGATCGCGCGCGCCCGGCTTTCGAGAGCGGGATCTTTCAGCATCTCGTCCGGGTTGACGGCGAAGGCCGGCGCTGCGGATGCGATCAGGAAGAGAGCCAGAAGGAAGCGACGCATCATTCGGCCGGCTCCATGACAGGCTGCTGCGCCTTTGCCTTGCGGCGCGGCGCGCCGACGCGCAGGCGCCGGTCGCTGAGCGAGACGAAGCCGCCAAACGCCATGACGAGGGCGCCGCCCCAGATGCAGAGAATATAGGGCTTCCACCAGATGCGCACGACGATACCGCCGTCATCGGTCGGATCGCCGAGCGAGACGTAAAGCTGGCTCGCGCCGAAGGTCAGGATACCGGCTTCCGTCGTCGGCATCTGGCCGGCGGTGTAGATGCGCTTGGCCGACCAGACGTCAGCCACGTCGACGCCGCCCCTGGCGATGGTGAAATGACCGCGATCCTCGGTGTAGTTCGGTCCGGTCGCCTTCTTCATGCCGTCGAAGCGCAGCGTGTAGCCGCCGGCATCGGTCACCTCGCCCTGCTTCATCTGCAGGACGTGCTCGGTCTGGAAGGTGGAAACGGCGACGATGCCCAGCACGGAAATGCCGAGGCCCGCATGGGCGAGCGCCGTGCCGAAGGCCGAACGCGGCAGACCCTTGAGGCGGCGCCAGGCGATGCCAAGAGGCTGCTTGCCGACGCCTGCGCGATACCAGAGATCGGCGATGGCGCCGAGGACGAGAAACAGACCGGCCGCGAGACCGAGAACCGACATGACCGGGCCGCCATGCTGGAGATAGAAGAACAGGACGGCGGCGACGAAGGCGAGTGCGGCAACCGCATAGAGCCGCTGCAGCGCGCCCAGCAGATCACCGCGCTTCCAAGCCAGCAGCGGGCCGAAGGGCACGATGACGAGAAGCGGCGCCATCAACAGGCCGAAGGTCATGTTGAAGAAGGGAGGGCCGACCGAGATCTTGTCGTTGGTCAGCGTTTCCAGAACCAGCGGGTAGAGCGTACCCGTCAGCACCGTTCCGCAGGCGACCGTCAGGATCAGGTTGTTGACGACGAGCGCGCCTTCGCGCGAGATCGGCGCGAACAGGCCGCCGGCCGTCAGTCTCGGCGCCCGGAAGGCAAAGAGCGACAGCGCGCCGCCGATGAAGAGCAGCAGGATGCAGAGGATGAAGACGCCGCGCGAGGGGTCGCTGGCGAAGGCGTGAACCGATGTCAGCACGCCCGAGCGCACCAGGAAGGTACCCATCAGTGACAGCGAGAAGGTGAGGATGGCGAGCAGCACCGTCCAGATCTTCAGCGCCTCGCGCTTTTCCATGACGAGCGCCGAGTGCAGCAGCGCCGTGCCGGCGAGCCAGGGCATGAAGGAGGCATTTTCGACCGGGTCCCAGAACCACCAGCCACCCCAGCCGAGCTCGTAATAGGCCCAGTAGGAACCCATGGCGATGCCGAGCGTGAGGAAGGTCCAGGCGGCGAGCGTCCAGGGGCGCACCCAGCGCGCCCAGGCGGCGTCGATGCGGCCTTCGATCAGCGCGGCGACAGCGAAGGAGAAGCAGACGGAGAAGCCGACATAGCCGAGATAGAGCAACGGCGGATGAATGGCGAGGCCGATATCCTGCAGGATCGGGTTCAGATCCTTGCCCTCGGCCGGCGCCGGATCAAGGCGCGCGAAGGGGTTGGAGGTGAGCAGGATGAAGAGGATGAAGGCGACAGAGATCCAGGCCTGGACCGAGAGTACATTGGCCTTCAGCGTCTCGGGAAGATTGCGGCCGAAGACTGCTACCAGCGCGCTGAAGAGAGCCAGGATCAAGAGCCAGAGCATCATCGATCCCTCGTGATTGCCCCAGACGCCGGAGTATTTGTAGATCAGCGGCATCAGCGAATGCGAGTTTTCCCAGACGTTCTTGACCGAGAAATCGGAGACGACATGCGCATAGGTCAGCACGCCGAAGGAGAAGGCGACCAGCGCGAAAAGGACGACAGAGCCGATCGGCCCGACATCCATCATCGCCTGATCCACGCGTCGGGCGCCGATCAGCGGCACCAGAGACACGATGATCGCGGTGGCGAGCGCCAGAATGAGAGCGTAGTGGCCGATTTCGATGATCATTTCGCCGCCTGTTCGTCTTTCCAGAGCCCCTGCTGCTTCAGCCTGTCGGCGACATCCTTGGGCATGTATTTCTCGTCATGCTTGGCAAGCACGGTATCGGCGGTGAAGACGTCGCTGCCGCTCTCGAAAGTGCCCTCGGTCACCACGCCCTGCCCTTCGCGGAAAAGATCGGGAAGGATGCCGGTGAAGCGGACGTGAACCAGATCGCCGGAGGCATCGGTCACGGCGAAGCGCACCGTCGATCCTGCGCCCCTGACGACGCTGCCCTCGCCGACCAGCCCGCCGAGGCGGATACGGGTTCCCGGAGGGACCGGATTGCTGGCGAGATCGGCCGGCATGTAGAAATAGGCGACCGAATTGCTGAAGGCGAACATCACCAACAGAACGGCCGCGACAATGAAGCTCATTCCGCCGCCGATTACCGCAAGGCGTTTCTGCTTGCGCGTCATTGCATCGTTCCTTGTGTCGCCGCTGCGTCCGCGGGAAGACCGAGTTCATGGGCGAGCGCCACAAGCTGCTTGCCCTTCTCGCTATCACCAGGGAAAGCGGCCAAGCCGCGCTTCAGCGCCGCCGCCGCGCGGTCCTTGTCGTTCAATACCATATAGGAGCGGACCAGCCGCAGCCATCCGTCGAGATTGTCGGGGTTCTCGGTCAGCTTCGCGTCGAGACTGTCGACCATGCCGCGGATCATCTGTTGACGATCGCCGCTGTTCATCTGATCGGCCGCTGCGACATCAGCCTGCGTCGGTCCGCCGAGCGGTGCGGCTGCCGTGGGAGTATTGCCCGCAGCCGGCGTGCCGCCGTTCTTTGCAATATGCTCGCTCACCAGCGGCATCCATGGCGCGTCGGGCGGAGACTGCTTGGCGATCGCCTCGAAGCCGGCGCGGGCCTCGTCGGCCTTGCCTGCCTGTTCGAGACCGAGCGCGATGTAGAAGCGGGCGCGCGGGTTTTCCGGCTCCAGCTTCAGCGACCGCGTCAGCACATCGCGCGCATCATCGGTAATCACGCCGCTCGAGGCAGCGATCAGCGTTTCGGCCAGCCCGTCGAGCCGGGCCGCCGTTTCGCCGAGCAGGCGGATGGCATTGCGGTAGGCGGTTTCGGCGTCGGCGATGCGCATGGTGTTGAAGTAGATCGGCGCCAGGATATCCCAGCCCTTGCCGTCATCCGGGTTCTCGGCGAGATGCCGCTCGGCCTTGGCGACAAGGATCGCCATGTCGTTGCCGGGATTCTCCAGGCGCGCCTCGAGAGGCTGCGAGGGCAGATCGGGTCTGCCCATTATGATGTAAAGACAGAGCCCCGTGAGCGGCAGCAGCATGAGCACGAAGACTTCGGCGGCGCGGCGGTATCCGCGTCCGGCTTTCGGCGCAGCCGACGTCTCGGCGCTCGATACGGCAAGCAGGCGGCGGCCGATTTCGGCGCGGGCGTATTCTGCTTCCTCGGCGGAGATCAGACCGCCGGCGCGGTCGCGGTCGAGTTCGGCAAGCTGGTCGCGGTAGACGGCGGTTTCGCCGGCACGGCTATCGCCGGTCGCCTTCGAGCCCCGCAAAAGCGGATAAAGCAGAAGAGCGGCAACGGATGCCGTCATCACGGCCAGGAGAATCCAGAAAGTCATGACCGCCAATTACTCGAAGCGCGCGATCATTCCAATATGCAAAGCCACGATGACGATGATTTGAAGTATTTTGCCGCACGTCACCAAACGACCGCAACATCAGGACTTTGGCTCAGCCGAGCGGCGACCAGCTGCCGTCGCCGTTGCGGCAAGCCGATCCGCGCGCCAGCGTGTCCTTGCCGTCGACGGTGAGCGTGTGGGTGTACTGGCGGCAATTCTGCGATCCGACCTGATAGGGAGCGGCAGCCACGACCTTGCCGCTGACATTGCGGCCGCTCCAGACGACCGGCTGGCCGACGGCTGCGCCTTCCAGCGCACGATACTCGGCTTCCAGCGCCCGCTGCCGGTCACTGTCGCTCAAGGTCACGCCGGTGCGGCCGACGATGCCGCCCTGCAAGGCTTCGATGATGGTGGCGGAGGCCGATGGCTTGCGGCCGCCGAAAAGGCCGGATGAGGCGCCGCTCTTCGTCGTCTGGCAGCCGGTCAGAGCCATGCATGCCACAAGAGAAAGACCAATTATGCCTTTTGAGCTAGGTATCATTCAGTCGAACCCGAACCAGGTGTCAAACGCGCCACAGGTGCAAGCCGCACCCCGCCTTAGGCCGAGGTAAAGCATGCTATGCAAATGTCTTTCTGGCATCAAGCCGCCGATCACGCAACATCCTTTGTGACACCGGGAAGAATAAGGCGCGCCTTCAGCCCGCCCCACTCGCCACGCGACATTTCCAGCCGGCCCTGATACTCGTTGGCGATCTCAGTGACGATCGACAGGCCAAGGCCGGTGCCGGGCTTGCTCTCGTCGAGACGGCGGCCGCGCTTCAGCGCCTCGCGGATCTGGTCGGGCTCAAGACCGGGGCCATCATCCTCGACGATCACCTCGACCCAATGGCGGCGGGCGCTGCCCTCCCCGCCCTTGACGTCATCGGGGGCTTCGGCGACCGAAAGCCTGACCTTGTGCACGGCAAAGCGCGAGGCGTTTTCAAGCAGGTTGCCGACCACTTCCTCCAGATCCTGCTGCTCCAGCGCCACGGCCAGATGCGGCGGATTGACGAGGAGGTCGAACTCCTTGTCGACGTTCAGACGGCGCATGACGCGCACCAGCCGTTCCAGCGCCGGCTCGGCATCGGTACGGGCGAGAACGGATTCGCGCTGGGCGGCAATGCGGGCGCGGTTGAGATAGGATTGCACCTGCCCCTGCATCGATTCCGCCTGGCTCTTGACCAGCTCGCCATGCGAGCGCTCCAATACGCGGGCTTCATTGAGCAGCACGGCGATTGGCGTCTTCAGCGAATGGGCGAGATTGCCGACCTGCATGCGGGCACGCTCGACGATGCGGCGGTTGCTGTCGATCAGCGCGTTGACCTCGTTGGCAAGCGGCAGGATCTCGCGCGGGAACTCGCCCTTCAGCTGCTCGCTCTCGCCGGCGCGGATGCGCTCGAGCGCGGCGCGCGCCTTGTCGAGCGGCTTCAGGCCATAGAGAATGGCAAGCGCGTTGACGATCAGGCTGCCGACGCCGAAGCCGGCGAGCGCGAGATAGAGGCTGTGGGAGAAGTTGCGGACATCATCCTCGACGACATCGACATTGCCGGTGACGCGAAAGCGCGCGGCACGGCCATCGGTGTCGAGCACCACTTCGGTCTCGGCGACCTGAATGCGGTTCTGCGAGGTGTCGGTGACCTGATAATAGCGCTCGTAGTTCTTGTCGAACGGCGCTTCCAGCACGGAGGGAACGGGGATGGTGGTGGCACCGAGTGAGGGCGAGACCAGCGGCGGGGCCGTGTAGGTCCCCAGCGGCTCGACCATCCAGTACCAGCCGGTCTTCGGCTGGGCGAAGCGCAGGTCGCCGAGCTGCGGGCTGCCTGATAGTGCGCCCTGATCGCCGATCGCCACCGAGTTGATGACGTTATAGAGCTGCGCGCGAAGCAAATCCTGAAAGCCGCGCTCGGCGCTCTTGCGATAGAGCGTCGAGATCAACAGGCCGATTACGACAAGCGCCACGGTCGACCAGATCGTGGTCAGAAGCAGGACGCGTGCGGTAAGAGACTTAATTCGCATTGGTCGGCGCTTGGATGCGGTAGCCGAGACCGCGCACCGTTTCGATCAGATCGACGCCCATCTTCTTGCGCAGGCGACCGACGAAGACTTCGATCGTGTTGCTGTCGCGGTCGAAATCCTGGTCGTACATGTGCTCGACCAGCTCGGTGCGCGACACGACCTCGCCCATGTGATGCATGAGATAGGCCAAGAGCCGGTATTCGTGCGAGGTGAGCTTCAGCGCCACGCCGTTGACCACGGCCTTCGAGGTCTTGGTGTCGAGGCGAACGGGGCCGCAGACGATCTCGGACGAAGAGTGGCCGGCGGCGCGGCGGATGAGCGCGCGGATACGGGCGAGAACTTCTTCGACGTGGAAGGGCTTGGTGACATAATCGTCGGCGCCAGCGTCGATGCCGGCGACCTTGTCGCTCCAGCGGTCGCGGGCCGTCAGGATCAGCACCGGCATGCCGCGGCCGGCGCCGCGCCACTTTTCCAGAACGCTGACGCCGTCGAGCTCGGGCAGGCCGATATCGAGGATGATCGCGTCATAGGGCTCGGTATCGCCGAGGAAGTGTCCCTCCTCGCCGTCGAACGCCTGATCGACGACGTAGCCGGCCTCTTTCAGGGTTTCGCTCAGCTGACGATTCAGATTGACGTCGTCTTCGACTACCAGGATGCGCATCGGTCCGCTCTACTCCGCTTTATGTCTTCGATGTCTAAATAGGGCGATTCTGCCTACATCGGAACCTTGACGGTTACTTTACGCGGTCGCTGGCCGTTGCCCTGGACGAGCACGGTGATGATGCAGCTGTCGCCGGAGGGCTGAACGGAGAGCAGCTGCCCCCCGGTCTTCTCGACAACCTGCTGGGCGGCTTCACTGCAATCGCCTGCTACGCGCACCAAAAGGTTGTGCGTATTATCCGGTGAGGGCGACGGTACCGTCAGCCAAACGGCCAACGCTGCGACGCTCAGAGGAGAGGCCATGTGCTATGCTTTCAATGGATACCAACTTGACCTGACTATGTACTCAGGAGACCTGAATGGCAAATGAATGCAAGGTAATGTCGGGTGCTTGGGGGTGTCTCAGAGCATGCCGCAAGGCACCCGACGCCGCTGCTGTGGCCGGAAAGGCACGGTTGGCGGCGGCATTCGCGCCACCGTGCCGCTATCGCCCCCGGACTCAGGGCTTGATCGCCGACTTCGCCGTCACCCGGCCATAGACCGCCAGCAGCCCCCCCAGCGCGCCGGCGATGTTGACGATCGCATCGACGATCTGAGAGCGATCGCCGGATGCGATATCCACACCCGTAAAGTGCAAAGCCGAAGCGAGGATCGCAACGACCGCGCCCCAGATGGTCTTCGAGCTGTACCAGTTTTTCAAATCAGGCATCGTCCTTCTCCTTCGGTTGAAATGTCACGTCTGAAAGCTCGCCCGGGCGGGCAATCCCAGCGGCACGCGCTCGCCAAGCTGGCGGATCGTCACCGCAAGGCTCGTCTGCCGCCCGCCGAAATCGAGCATTTCGTCGGCGAGCGGATAGGTCCATTCCGGCGTCCCGACCTCCACCGCCCGGACCACGATGTCGGCGCTGTCGAGTATCTCGACCCGGTAGCGTTCAAAGGGTTCGTCGAGCGGAATGTCGGCGCCGGTCCAGCTGTCGGCATTGTCGCGTCCGCGCCTTGTCCAGGAGATCACGGCATCGCCGGCATCCGTGCGTCGGCAGCGCAGATGCACCGGGGCGAGCGGTGTCTCTGCGCGCAGGCCGCCCGCGAACACGAACGATCCCGCCATGGTAAGTGAACCGGCCGCCTCGGCGATCCAGTTGAGCGACAGGCCGGCCTCGTCGCTACGCAGCCCGAGCGGCCTGACCGCCTCGTCGAGCAGCACGACCGCCGCACCCTCGGGAATGCCCAAGACCATCGCATCCTCGGTGCCCGCAAGCCCGCGCAGCAACCCGCCGAGCCGCCATCGCCCGGCCGCGATCTCTTCGGCCTGCAGGAAAGACAGGATCTCCCACACGCCGCTCACTGAGCGCACCGCCAGCCGATTGGCGCCGTTCAGCACCGCTATCTCGGCCGCCGAGGACAGTTCGCCGTAAGCGAGATCGACGATCAGCGGCTCGGACCAGTCGAAACGGCCGGTGACGCCGGGTGCCAATGCGGACACAAGAGTCCCCATCGTTGCCGGACGGTCTAGCACCACCCTGCCCCGATATCCCTCCGTCGTCGCCGATGACGACAGGCCGACGGTGCGCCAGGGCTTTGCGAACACCGCGGCTCGCGCGAAGCTCGTCGCCGCCTCGCCGTCGAAGCGCGGCAGATCCATCAGATGCACGACCGGCTTGAACAGGTTCGAGGCGGTGCCGCCGCCATTTCGGCCATCGGTTACGGCAGGCGGAGCGCCGCCTGAAGATGGTGCAAACGCCCGCGCCTCGATGCGGCGGGCATCACCATCCTCGATGCGCGAGACCAGGAAGCGGCCATCGGGACCATCGGTCAGCGAGACGACGTCGCCCGGCTGCACGTCCAGCCGGCCCGGCGCCAGCGAGAAGCGCAGCGAGCGGCGGGCGATGCGATTGTCGCGCAGCAGCGCCTCGGCCGCGTCCAGCGCCGTCTCTTCGGAAAGCACGGCGGGCAGATCCTGCTTGATCTGTCGGCTCGTCGCCTGCCCGGCGCGGTGCGAGCGGGCGCTGGCCTGCTCGTAGTCGAGATCGGGATTGTAGAAGGTCACCACCGCCTCGGCGGCGAAGTCGCTGTCGTGGCCGCGTGTCTCCTGCCAGAGCGGTTCGTTCTCGCTGTCGACGAGCGTTTCGATCCGCATCGCCGGCAGGCTGGCGCGTGTGCGCGAGCGGAAGCGCAGGAGGCCGGCATCTTCCAAGGCATCGATCTGGAATGCCTGCAGCAGCGGTTCGATCAGGTCGCGGGCCGAGCCGAGTTCGCCCTTGACGTAACCGATCAGGTCGCCGCTCACTTCGGTGACATCGAAATCGGAGAATCCATGATCGCGCAGCACCACCGCTACGATATCGGCCAGAGTGCCGGCGCCGAGCCGACCGTTCAGCCAGTGCCCGGTGCGCCAATTTCCGCCGTCGGACCAGATATCCGTTGCCAACGGAAAGGCCGGGAACGGCCGCGCATCCCAGCACCAGACGAAGAGATGCGAGGGATCGACCATGCCGGCGGGCGCATCATCGTCGGCCCACCAGAGATGGTGCGCTTCGAGAAAGCGGCGCTGCATGCTGTCCGAGCGCATGCCGGTGGAGAAATACGGCGCCCCGCTTTCCACCGACTTCGGATCGGCAAAGACATTCGGCTGATTGGCGCCCTTGTCGACGGCGCCGCAGCCAAGCTCGGTGAACCAGATCGGCTTGCCCGACGGCACCCATGCCGTGGGCGCCGCGCGCTCTGCGCCGCCAATGCGCTCATAATGCGGATTGGCCCACCATGCGGCGATATCCTTGTAGCGGAAGACCCAAGGTTTGCCGGCGAGACCATCGGTGATCGGGCTGCGCTGCCGGGCTTTGCGGGCATCGCCATCCGCGTAGTACCATCCAAAACCCTCGCCGCTAGTGATCGCCGCCGTCAGCGCATTTCGATCATCGGCAAGCCGGAAGCCGTCGGGATTGGCGCTGGCCAGATCGTCGTCGCGCCAGTCGGCGAGCGGCATGTAGTTGTCGATCCCGACTGCATCGATGTCAGACGAGGCCCAAAGCGGATCGAGATGGAAATAGACGTCGCCGCTGCCATCAGCCGGGTGATAGCCGAAATACTCGCTCCAATCGGCGCCATAGGTGATCTTGGCGGCCGGCAGCAGCGCCTTGACGTCGCCCGCCAGCCGCACCAGCGCCTCGACGAAGGGAAAGGCATCGCCGCCATCGCGCAGCTGCGTCAGGCCACGAAGCTCGGAGCCGATCAGGAAGCCATCGACCCCGCCGGCAAGACGCGCCAGCTGCGCATAGTGCAGGATGAAACGCCGGTAACTCTCCTCGCCACCATGATAAACCACATGGCCGCCCGCAATCGTGAAATCGCCCGCCTGCGCATTGCCGGCGAAGGCCTGCACCTGCCCGCGCACGGCCGCCTTCCGATCGACGCTAGCAGGCCGCCCCGGCGCAGGATCACAGGTGATGCGGCCGCGCCAGGGATAGGACGCCTGGCGCTCACCGCCATAAGGGTCGGCAAGGGCGTTGTCGGCGGGAATATCCATCATGACAAAGGGATAGAGATAGACCTTGAGACCACGGCTCCTGAGATCGGCAATCGCCGACAGCACGCTGACATCATCGGGCGTGCCGCCATAGGCCGGGCCGCCATTGCTGCGGCTGACGAGATGGGCAGCCTCGCGCGCGATGCCGGAGACCGACCACGGCCTGCTTTCCTCCGCGCGGCTCGCCACCTCGACGCCGGGCACCACGCGGCATTGGCCGGCGCGCAGATCGGTGCCGAACCAGGAGACGACGAGCGCAACACGCTCGAGATTGGGGCAGAGCGCCATGAGCTCGTCGATCGAGATATCCCAATCGCTCGTGCCGCGCAGGCTGTTGCGGTTGAGAATGCGGGCGCTGCCGGCGCCGATGCTCTCCGAGACCTGCACCAGCTGGTAGCCATGCTCGGTCGAGCCGGGGATGATACAGACGGCCCTGATCTCATTTTCCAGCTCGCCGACCGATCTCACGACCTCGAACTGCAGCAGCGGAATGCGGTTTCCATAGGCATCGAGCGGTAGCCGCTCGAAGACGACGTAAGCAAGTCCGCGATAGGCGGGCGCATTGCCGGCCCCTTGCTTGGCCTCGATCAGCGGATCGGGCAGCTGCGCCTCGTCGCCGCGATAGACGCGCATCTCGATCCTCGTCAGATCCAGTTCCTTGCCATCGGCCCAGACGCGCCTGACATGCCCGATCGGCCCTTCCGCCAGACCGACCGCGAGATTGGCGAAGTAGCGGAAGCTCTCGACGCGGGTGCCGCCGGTGGCCTTGCCGCCCTGCCGTTCGCTGGTCACCTCCTCCTCGAAGCGCGTCGCCCAGATCAGCGTGCCGCCGACGCGCACACTGCCATAGACGCGGTTGATCGCCGTGCCCTCGTCGGCGCCTGGAATGCGGGCGCTCGCCAGATGCGCGCCGCGCACGGTGGAGCGGCCGTTGATCAGCGCGCGATCGACGACGCTTCCAGCAAGCGCGCCCGCCGCACGGCCGATGATCGCGCCGACAGGGCCGAAGACGCTGCCGAGTGCCGCGCCAGCGGCCTGGAAGAGGAGCGTTGCCATCTATCTCTCCGGAAAACGAAAGACGCCCGAGATGCGTCGGCGCCAGCTCGGCACCAGCGGCGAGGTCACCACCGCCGCCTGCTCGTAGGCATGGATGAACTGCCGCTCGCCCGAGAGGATACCGGCATGCTTGGCGGCGAGCTGCGGGCGCCAGCGGAACAGAATCACGTCGCCGGGCCTCGCCTTGACAAGCGGCAGCGGCGGGCCGAAATGCCGGAGTGCGGCCTCCATCAGCCGATCCCCGCCGCCGCGTTCGGCCCAATCCGGCGCATAGGGTGGTGGGCGCTCCGGCTCCTGCCCGTAAAGCTCCCTCCAGATACCCCGGATCAGCCCGAGACAATCGCAGCCGACGCCCTTGAGCGAAGCCTGGTGCCTGTAGGGCGTGCCGATCCAGCCTTCGGCCAGCCGCAGCACTTCCATTGCAATGTCGGTCATTTGAACAGCGCGCTCCCGTCGTGAAGGGTCTCGCCATCGGCGTAGGTGTAGGCGAAATCGGTGCCGGGGATGTGGGGGAAACCGCGAAAATTCAGGTGGTTGGCGAACTTCGTTCGGCAGGTGGAAAAGGCCTTGTCGCAGCCCGCCGTGAGCACGACGCGGTCGCCCGCATTTGGGGTGGCGTCGAGCGGCAGCCAGAGGGTCACCTCCAGCAAACCGTCCTTCGCCGCATGCGTCTCGATCTCCAACCGCTGGCCTTGATTGTCGCCGTCGAGAAAACCTAGCACGCCGAAACGGAAGAAGCCGTCGGGCACGGCCCTGATACCCGAGAGCACAAGCCGGCTGGCATCCGCGACCTCGACCACGACGCCTTCGGCGCGCATCGCGGGCGCCGAGAGATCGACGCCACATCGTTGATCGCCAAGCGTGGCGTCGCAGCGCCGGCCATAGACGCGGCCCTGCGGCTCGCCAAGGCGGCTGGCGAAGCTGCGCAGCTCCGCCTGGAACTGGCCGGCGTCGCGCGTGACATCGCCGATCTCCTGCACCTTCAGGAGCATATTCTGCTCGGGGTCCGCCCAGTTGACGAGATGGACCTCGACGCGGGCGCCGTCATAGCGGCCGCGCGTCAGATCCTCCTCGGTGATCGCCGCGCTGGAGAAGCCGCCGGCGACATCGCTGGTGGCGGCCAGCAACCCCGTCTCCTCTTCCGCCGCACTGGCGGAAAAGCCGCTCGCCGCCAGGAAGGTGGTGCCCGCGAAGGTCAGGTCGTGATCGTGTTCGGTAAAGCCAAGCACGACGCCATCGCGGCGCGTCACCCGCCAGGCGTGGCAGAGCGTCGTGGCGTCGCCCAAGATATGCGCGGCGAGCGCGTCCGGAATATGCCTCATGGCATGATCTCCATCAGCGGAATGGTGGGAATGCGCCCGGCATTGAAGGCCGAGAGGTTGACGTCGATGCGCCCGGTCGCAAAGCGCACCGGCACGTCGAACAGGAACCCCGCCGTCACCGACGCACCCTCTGGCGGAACGGCATCCACCGCGAAGGTGACGATGCCGGTCGTGGGGTCGCACACGAAGGCGGACGACGCCTGCAGCACGCCATCCACCGCGACGACGACCGAGCCCTCGACGGGCTTCTCAATCCGCCGCGTGCTGCTGGCTCCGGCATCGCCATAGGTCTTGGCGAGCGGGAATGAGCCCGTCACGCCGTCGCCGATCCCGATCGGCTGGTCGCCCGCTCCGATCTCAGCGCCGGGCCGTGTCGAGGTGCAATCGATCGGATCGCGGAAGCGGAAGCCATAGAGCTCGCCGCTACGGGCCTCGAAGAACTCCAAGACCTCGTAGAGATCCGCCACCGAGCGCAGGCCGGAGCCCGCATCATAGCTGCGGCGCGCATCGCGCCAGCGGCTGTTGCGGCTTTCGCGGCCATTGGAGAGATTGACGATATCGGTGCGCCTGATAGGCCCGCCACTCGTCGACAGCGACAGGCGGAGCGGAAAGCGCACTTCGTGGAAACCGGTTGCCATCTGTTCTGATCCTCACAGGTTGCGCTGACCGCGCATTGCGGTGCGCGCCAGCATCGAGGAAATCTGCGCCTCGCTCTTTCGGAAGCTCTCGGCATCCGTCGCGGTGACGTTGAAGACGATCTGCGGTGCGGTCCCCGCGCCCAATGCGGCGACGCCGAGCGAACCGTCGGCGCCGCGCCGCAAGGGCAGGATCGCCTCGCTGCCCGCCTCGCCCATCAGCCCCATGTCGCCGCCGAGAGGAAAGTAGGTGGGCTGCGAGACGACACCTCCATCGGCGAAAGGCAGCAGCTTGCCGGCGCCGCCGAGGAGGCTGGAGGCGGCACCCGAAAGCATCGTCTCCAGCGGCTTCAACCCCGCCTGCAGCGCGATATCCGTCATGCGATTGGCCAGCCCGCGCAGCACATCGTCCAGCCCCTTTCCGCCCGAGACCGCGCTGCGCAGCGCCCCAGACAGTGCCGAGCCGAAGGAGCGCGAGCGGCCCTCCAGATCGTCCAGCGCACGCCGCAGCGTCGCCGCCTCGTCGGTCATGGCGGAGAGGTCCGTCTGGTCATCGGTCATGGTCGTTCCTCGTGTCTAAGCTTGCCCGGCTGTCCGGAAAACGGGCCATCAGCCCATCGAGATCGGCGCGGGAGACGGCGGGACGCGGCGGCAAGAGGCCACCGGCGGCGGCGTGAAACTCCACCGGCGTCATCGCCCAGAAGGATTGCGGGGGAAGCCGCAGCAGGCAGAGACCGACATGCAGAACCCGCGCCCAGGGGAATGGCGTTGGCCCCGCATTGTCCGTCGTCTCCATGCCCGCTGCGGCTAGAGGGGGCGCGCGGAGGCGTCCGCGCCATGCCCCGAAAACGTTGCGGTCAGCAGATCGCCGACGATCGCCGCATAACCACCAATGCCGCCCTCGATATCGGCCTCCGCCACATCCTCGTCGGAATAGAGATTGCCACCGCCGCGCAGGCCGGCGCCGATGATGCGGATCATATCCGCCGCCTTCAGCCGGCCGCCGGAGAAGCGCTCGGCCAGCCCATTCAAGCTATCGACCGAAAACGCCGTCTCAAGCTCCGCCAAGGCCCCCAGCGTCAGGCACAGAACCCGCCGCTCGCCGTCGATCTCAGCCTCGATCTCACCACGCCGCCGATTGCCCCTTCGCCCTGCCACTTGTTCCACTGCCGTGCGGGCCGCCATCACAGCGCCTCGAAGATGATAGCGCCCGCCGATTCCAGCGCCAGCCCGAACATCACCTCGCCATTATACTGGCCGGAATATTCGAGCGCGCTTGCCTGGAACGGACCGGTGACGCTGCCGAAATCCGGCACGACGATCTGCCAGCTCAGGATCGAGGCATTGAAGAAGGCGTTGCGCACCAGCTGGTCGGAGGCCGCATCCTTGAAGATGCCTGAACCCGATACCGAAGCCCGCTGCACGCCGGCGCCACCCAAAAGCTCGCGCCAGCGCCCGGCGCTCTCGGCATCGGTCACATCCACCGTCTCGGCATTGAAGGCCAGCCGCTTCGAACGCAGCCCCGCCACCGTTTCATAATCCGTGCCGTTGAAAACCCTCAACAGCAGATCCTTGCCCTTCTGCGCCACCATGGCCTCGTCCCTTCCACGAAAAAAGGCGCCCCGATGGGACGCCCGCGATGTCATCGACTTGTCACTTTCAACCTGACGGCGAAGATGCTACGACCGCTTCGATCCCTTCCCTTCGCCGAAATCCACACCATGTCCCGGGCCTTCCCTCTGCGTTCGACACAGATGATTGCCGTGCTCACCGTGACGCAGCTCATCGGCTGGGGCACGACCTTCGACATGCTCGGCGTCATGGGCCGGGTGATCGCGCCCGATCTCGGGCTGGCGAATGAAATTGTCTTCGGCGGCCTGACCGTGATGATGGTCGTGCTTGCGCTTCTCGGCCCGACGATCGGCCGGCTGTTGCAGCGCCACGGCGCCGTGCCCGTGCTTGCCGCCTCATCCGTCACCTTCGCCGCCGGCCTTCTCATGCTGGCCGCCGCGCAAGGCATCGTGCTCTACACAATCTCCTGGATCGTGATCGGCATCGGCGGCGCGCTCGGCCTGACGACGCCGACCTATACCGCCGTCGTCGAGCGCGAGGGCGCAAACAGCAAGCGTATCATCGCCATGCTGATGCTGTTCACCGGCCTATCCAGCACGCTGTTCTGGCCGATCCTCAGCATGCTCGACGCTCACTTCGGCTGGCGGACCACGTTCGTCATCTGCGCGGCACTGCAATTGTGCATCTGCCTGCCGCTCTATCTCTTCGGCCTGCCGCGTCCGGCCACCACGCAAGCCGGATCCGCCGAGATGCATGCGGCGCCGGTCGATCTTTCGCCCGATGATCGCCGCAAGGCCTTCCTGCTGCTTGCGGCCGCAACGACGCTATCGAGCTTCGTCACCTTCGGCCTGGCGCCATCGTTGCTGGAGGTCCTGCGCCAATACGGCGCCGCGCCGGTGCTGGCACTCCAGCTCGGCTCGGCGCGTGGGGTCATCGGCATAACGGCGCGCGGCATGGACATGCTGCTCGGCAAGCGCGGCAACCCCATCGTCAGCGCCATCGCCGGGATCGGCCTGATGGTGGCGAGCTTCGGATTGATCCTCATCGTCCCGCCCTCGACATCGCTGCTCGTCGGCTTCATCGTGATCTACAGCTTCGGCGCCGGCGTCATGGCGGTTGCCCGCGCGCTGCTGCCGCTGGCGCTGTTTTCGCCGCGCGAATACGGCCTGCAGGCCGCCCGCCTGTCGCTGCCGCAAAACATCGCCAACGCCGCCGCCCCCATCATCTTCACCGCCATCCTCGACCGCGCCGGCGCCGGCATGGTGATGGCCCTATGCTGCACGCTCGCAGCACTCGCCTTCGGCCTCGTGCTGATGCTGGCAAGCCTCATCCGCCGCGCAAAGCCGCTTGCTCAGGTCGCCTGAGCCAGCGAAGCGACGATGTCCTTCGTCGGCAAAAGCAGCGTGCGCTCGAGGCCCTTGGCGGCGCGGAAGCCGAATTTCAGATAGAAGGCCTCCGCCTCGTCGTCCAAGGCATGAACCATGACGGCGCGAAAGGCGACCGAGCGCGACGACGAGACGACGGACATCAGCGCATGCTTCAGCAATGCCCTGCCCAGCCCGACGTTCTGGTGACGGCGGTCGACCGCAAGCCGCGCAAGCAGCGCGACCGGAATTTCGCCCGGCGCCCGATGCCCCTTGACCTGCCTCGGCGCGCTGTTGCGGCTGATCATGCCCGCGCACAGCGAGTGATAGCCGACGACGCGGTAATCCTCGGTCGCGATGACAACGGTCCGGGTATATTCCTGCTGCTGATTGTAGAGCGCCATGTCCTTCAGGAAGCCATCCAGCGCCGGTTTGCCGCTGTCGAAATCATCGACGACATGGTGCTCGCTGAGAGGAACGGGCTTGCGAAACATCCGTCAGTCGATCCATTCGGCATTGGATTTGAACAGCGCGACGAGCCTGTCGTTGGCCTTCGCCGGGTCGTCGAGAAGCTCCTCGACGGCATCGAAGACCGCCGCATCGACACCGATGAACCGCTGATCCAGCAACTCCCTCTGCGCCGAGTAAAACGCAGCCTCGGTCATGAATGCCGTGAGCGACTTGCCGCTGACGGCGGCGGCGCGCGCGATGATCTCGCGCGTCTCAGTATCGATGCGCAGGTTGATGGTTTCGCTTTTCTTGACGCCGGGCATATCAGTCGCTCCGCATGCGGATTAATAAATTCGTACGGACAATGTCTATACAGCAATATGGCTACGCGGTCCAGATTTGGGCTCTCAGCCGCCGGAGACTTCGACCATCGCCTCCGTCACTGCCCTGAAGCGCATCTCGGCGACATGCAGCCGCGTCTTCATTTCGCGCCGGGTGCGTGTCGAAAGATGCAGCAAGCTGACGAGATGGTGCGTTTCCAGCAACAGCGGCGCATCGTGCAACAGCATGCGCAGGCGCTCGGCTATGGTCGCGGCCTCTTTTCGTCCGCCGGCGTCGGTCCAGATTTCTAGTGTCAGCAGGTGCTCGGCGCCGGTCTCGGTCGTCGTGGAATAGTCGTTGCTTGCGAGATCGGCGACGATGACGGCGGGGAGCTTGCGACCCGATACGAGGCGGTCTCGCAGGCCTTCGGGGCCGATCATGGCCGACAGTTCCGTGTCGTAGGCGAGGCGCGCCTGGATCGCCGTCAGCAATCGATTGGCGGCGCTCATCGGCTTTCCTCCTCGCACAGGCAGACGAGATAGTTGCCGCGCTCGTCGGGGTCGCGCCAGGCGCGGATCGCGAAGACCCGCGCGCCCTTGCGCAGCCGCATGCCGGGCTTGATATCGTCGCGGAAGCGCAGCCAGATGCGGTGGGTCAACGTGAATACGTCAGCGCCCGCCTGCTCCTCGCGCAGCTCGCTGACCGGTTCGACGCGGGCCCAGAGGGAGGCGATTTCGGTGAAGGATACTGTGGCGCCGCCCTGCCCGTCCGGCGCCTCCACCGGCGCTTCCAGCGCCAGCCGCGCCGTCATCTGGCCGGGGTCGAAGAAGACCGAGCGCATCAGAGCCTCCTCACCATGAAGGGCGCGATCAGGCGGTCGTAGCCTGCGGGAATATCCGCCGGCTGGTCATCGACCGCGACCGTGCCGCGAAACGCGAACATCTGCGCGACATGCATCAGCATCGCCCGCTTCAGCGTATCCGGCACCTCGGCGCCGCTCTCACCGAAGCCGGCGGTGAAGTCGATCTCGATGCCGTTGATGGGCTGGCCGGGACTGACGGCGCGGCCGAGCACGAGGCGCGCCGGGCGGGCGTGGCCGTCGAGCATGTGGCCGGTCATCGGGAGTTGGAGCTCTTCGCCGGCGGCGTCGTAAAGCGTAAGGCTTTCAATGGCTTGGACGGGACCTCTCGCGATCTGAATCACGCCGTCTTCAGGAATTGAATCAAGATAGAGGCGCCAGGTCTGAGTGATGAGGCTGAGGCCGGTGGTACGCTCCAGGTGCTCGCGGGCGGTGCGGACGAGGGCGGCGAGCAGCGTGTCTTCGTTGGTGTCGTCGAGGCGGAGGTGGGATTTGGTCTCGGCGAGGGTGATGGGTTCGGATGCGGGTGGGGTGATGAGGGCGTAGGTCATGGGCGGGGTTCCTGGTGATGTGGGTGTGCTGGGTGGGTGCCTTCGAGAGGCTGGAGCAAGTGGCCCCCTCATCCGCCTGCCGGCACCTTCTCCCCGCTGGGGAGAAGGGACTCGGAGTGGGCCGCTCGCTCAACCTCCCCTTCGCCCCAGCGGAGAGAAGGTGGCCCGAAGGGTTCAGGCGCAACAAAGTTGCACCGGGGATGACGGGGCTCCGGGCGCGACGCCAGCCGCATTCAAAGCCGCGCGGCACAACCCGAGCCACACCCCCTCACCCAGTCAACTCACCGCAAACTTCACCAGCTTGATCGCCTCGAAGTTCTGCACCCCGCCACCGACCCGTTTCGTCGTGTAAAACAGCACATACGGCTTGGCCGAATAGGGATCGCGAAGCACCCGCACTCCGGTGCGATCGACCACCAGATAGCCCGCGCGGAAATCCCCGAAGGCGATGGCCATCGCATTGGCGGCGATGTCGGGCATGTCCTCGGCCTCGACGACGGGGAAGCCGACCAGCGAGGCGGCCTCGCCTGCCGTTGCCGGCGGTTGCCAGAGGTAGCGGCCTTCGGCGTCCTTCAGCTTGCGCACCTCGGCCTGGGTCTTGCGGTTCATCACGAAGTTGGCGTTCTGGCGGTGGCCTGATTTCAGCGAATAGATCGTGTCGATCAGCGTGTCGGAAGCGCCGGTCGCCTTGAAGTCGCCGGCGGCGCCGGTGGCGATATAGCCGAGATTGCCCCAGCTCCAGGCGCTGTCGGCAACGGCGGTATAGGCCAGCAGGCCCTTCGGCTTATTGATGCCGTCGCCGGCGACGAAGGCGGCGCCTTCCTGTTCGGCGAAGACGGTGTCGACCTCGCTCGAGATCCAGGCCTCGATATCGACGGCGGCATCGTCGAGCAGCGCCTGGGTGGCGGCCGGCATGGCGTAGAGTTCCATGGTGGGGAAGCTCAACTCGGCAAGCTGGGCGCCATTGGTCTGCGGCCGCGCCGCCGTCTCGGCCACCCAGCCTGACGCCATGCCGGAGATCGCGAAGGGCTTCTTCAGCACGGCACCCGAGACCTGGCGCACCGTCGCGATCGAGCGGATCGGCGACACGACGGAGAGGCGGCGGCCGATGGCGCTGTCGGTCTCGTCGGGCACGAGATAGCCGCCATCGGCGCCGGAGCCTGAGGACATCGCCTTCGCCTCGATCTCGCGCAGGCCGGCCTCGTCGCCGCGGCGGATATACTGCTCGAAGGCCTGTTTGTGCTCGGTGATCTCGCCGCTGGCGGGATGAGTGCGGCCGAGCGGCGGGCGGGCCTTTTTCAGCGCCAGCTGGTCGAGCACCTTCTTCTGCTCGTCCATGGCGCGGCTGATACGATCCATCTTGTCGCGGGTAACGACATCGGAGGTCAGCTTCTGCTCGATCTCGCCGAGCCTGGCGTCGTTGGTCTCCTTGAAGGCTTCGAAGGCTTCCATGAATTCGTCGAAGGCGGCGGTCATTTCCGGCGCGGCCTTGATTTCGGGGGCGATTTTCTCGGCAATCTGCGTGTTGGTCATTGCGGGATCATCCTTTGTGAAGGTCTACTTGAAGGTGTCTTGCAGCATCATCCGGGCCGCCCGGCGCATGGCGCGGACGAGCTCGGTCTCCTTGTCGCGGAACCACCGCGCATTCTTGATGTTCTGCACGCGGGCGGACGGCAGCATGGGGAAGGTCACCACCGAGATCTCCCAGAGGTCGGCCTCCAGGATCCGGCGCACGCCGGATTTGGCGTCTGTCTTGGCGCGGACGGTGCGAAAGCCGATCGACAGCCCATCGAGCGCGCCGTTCTTCAAAAGCTGGTGCACCTCGCGGGCGCGGCTGACGCCATCGGCGAGCACCCCCTCGACATAGAGCCCGCGACTATCCTCGCGGATCGTCTTCCAGGCGCCGATCGGCTCGGCCGGATCATGCTGGAAGAGCATACGCACGCCACCGGCGCCGCGTGTCTTCAGCGAGCGCAGAAAGGCGCCGCGCTCGATCGCATCCTTGCCGAGATCGACCTCGCCGAAGACGCTGGCATAGCCGGAAAAGGTGCCGTCGCGGCTGAGGCCCCGCAGCTCCAGATTGGCGAACTTGCGCGTATCCGCGCCGGGAATGGCCCGGGTAGACAAGCGCGTGGGGGTTCGCGCCAGCGCGCGGCTTGCGGTCATCATCATGCTCCTCGTTTCATGGTTTTGTGGCTGGCCGGCTTACCGGTTGCGGGCGCCGTATCGGCCGGCGATGCGCTGGAGAATGCCGAGGCCCCACCAGGCACAGAGGCTGGAGGCGGCCGAGCCCGAGAGCATCACTTCGACAGCAGAGAGCCGATCGACCAGATCCAGCCGCTCGGCGATCCAGATCCCCGTCGGGCCGCCAAAGACGATGCCGCAGGAAAGCCCGGTAAAGAACCGGCTCGCCGCCTCGCGCCGGCTCTTCGGCAGCAGATAGATCAGCGACACGGCGGCACCCGCCGACGCGCCCAGTGCCCTGGTCGCCCAGAGGCTGGTGTCGTTGGAGAAGTCGGCCATTGGTTTGGGCCTTTGTGGTGTGGGTGTGGGTGTGCGCGAAATGCGCGTCTTCCGCGGCAGCGATGCAGCAGCCGGTTCAATTCTGCTGTCTTTTGAATCTGTTGCGGACAGCCGCTCCAAGATTGAGTCCGGCGGTTCACACGATGAATCAATTGTCGATGAGGTCGGCCAAACAAGGTTCAAAACACGGGCGATACTCGTGACGCGTCAGTCGCTCTCGTCGAGCCCGTCGTCCCTGTCCAGTTGCTCGCGCTGCCTGCCATGCGTGATGTCGGAGACCATGATGGCATCACGGCCGATACGGTAGGTGATGATATAGGGGCCGACGACCAGCTGACGGCGTCCTGTCAACATGGGTACGGGAGCGCCGATCTGGGGATAGGCGGCAAGCCTTCTGATGCCGCCCTGAATTCGCGCCATGGCGGCGTCGGCAGCGCGGGAATTGAACGCGCTCAGATAGCCATATTCGTGGCTGAGATAGTCCGCGGCATCCTTGGAAAGAATGACCTTCATCATGCCGCGTCATCTCTGGGAGAGGATGTCAGTTCCCGCATGAACTCCTCGAAATCGACGGTCTCGCCATTGCGGATCTGCTCTTCGCCCTTCAGCGTCTGCAGAACATCATTCCCCTCTTCCATCAGATAATATTTCAACGCCCGGACGATGACCCAGCTGCGGCTGCGGTCGGTGGCCTTGGCGATGGTCTCGATGTCCTTCAACATGTCTTCTGGAATGCGCAGGGCAATCGGGTCGGAGAGAACGGGCTTGGTCATCGGCTTGCTCCTCGATTTGTAATACGGTGTATAACAAATTTCGAAGCGGGCCTCAATGTCGCCCCACTCAATACCCCACCGCCTGCCGCTTCTCCTCATCCGTCAGAAACGCCGCCTCGCCCACGCGTTTCCAGAGCTCGCCGCGCTCGGCGGAGAGACCCGCGACCTTGTCGAGATCCGGCTCCAGCCGCAGCCCGTCGCCATAGCCTGCCGCCGCCCAACTCGACAGCGCCGCCAGCGTGCGGGTCAGCATGGGCAGCACCGTCAGGCGATAAAAGGCGCGGTTGGCTTCCTGGTAGTTGGCGTAGGTGTTGTCGCCGGGGATGCCGAGCAGCATGGGGGGCACGCCGAAGGCGAGCGCGATGTCGCGGGCGGCGCCATTGCGGGCCTCGACGAAGTCCATGTCCTTGGGCGAGAGCCCCATCGATTTCCAGTCGAGCCCGCCTTCGAGCAGCAGCGGCCGGCCGGCGCGCATCGGGCCGGAATAGCCCTCGTCGAGCTCCTGCTTCAGCCGCTCATACTGGTCCGGCGAGAGATTGCCACCCTCCCTGGGCTGGTAGACGAGCGCGCCGGAAGGGCGCGCGGAGTTGTCGAGTAGCGCCTTGTTCCAGGTCGCCGCCGCATTGGAGAGATCGAGCGCCACCTGAGCGGCTGCGAGCGGCGGAAAGCCGAGATGATCGTCGAGCGGGTGGAAGAGTTTCAGGTGCAGCAGGCCGAGCCCGTCGGTCTCGACGGGAAAGCGGCGGACGAGGCCGCCGGCGCGGTAGTCATAGGCTTCCGGCCAGCCGTCGCGGCCCTCGACGATGCCGATACGGTCGGGACGCAGCAGATGCAGTTCGCGCAGCGCGCCGCCGATCTCGACGGGCTCGACATAGGCATTGCCGGACAGCAGCAGATGGCCATAGAGCGCCTCGAAGAAATCGGGGCCGCTCATGCGGGCATTCGGCTGGCGCAGCAGATGCAGCAGCGGGTGGTCCGGCCGTTCGCGATCCTGCTCGTAGAGCAGCAGCGGCACCGAGGCTGCCGCCTCCGAGACCATCCTCACGCAGCGATGCGCGACCGGATTGCGCATGAAGCCCTCGCGCGACAAGGCCGCGTAGGAGCGGCCTGTCCAGCTCGCCCTACCCTCCGAGGTCAGCGACAAGAAGCCTCCCGCGGCTTTTCGTTCGGGCACAGATGTGCGGCCCGCCGCGGAGCCCCACGGCAGGAGAGATCGAAGGTTCATGATCCGGTTTCCTGATGTTTGCGACCGGCGCTCAATTGGCCGGTGCTATCGTCTGCATAGTGCGATTAAGCCCGAGGCGCCGCAAGGGCGGCGGTCGCGGGCATGTCCCCGCGACGTGGATGCTCAAGAACGACGCGCGGCCGGCTCACGTCCGGCCGCAACTATCAGAGCGCCGAGCCGATGATGTTGCAAAGCCCGGTGCGCACCACTTCCTTGGTGGTCAGCTGGCCTGCCTGGATATCGAAGACGGCATCGACGCGCACGCCTGAACCCTTCTGGCGGGCGACGACGCGCAGGGTCTGGATGCGGCCGCTGCCTGTCGTTTCCTGGAAGGCGTCCACCGAGGAGAGCTCCTTGTTGACCTTGATGCCGGAGAAGCCCTCGGCGGCGACCGCCTGGGCGAGGTTCTTCAAGACGGCGGCGGATTTCGCCTTCGGAAACTCCTGCCACGTCTTGTAGCTCAGCGCCGTCACCATCGGCACGCCCGACACTTTGAAATTCGCCTCGCAGGAAGCCGCCTCAGCCAAGCCCGCGCCCGAAAGCAGCAGCGCCGCCGTCATCACCATGATCTTCAATTTTATCTCCTGAAACGTCTGTTTTCCCAACCCAATGGGAATATCCGACTTCAGGTTGAATTAAAACCGAAAACATGCACGCGGCAGCAACCGGTGCGTTTGCGGCGCGCTGGAACAGTGGCGGTAAAGATCAAGCGGCCAGTTCGATGCGGCTTTGGATATAGTCGTCGATCAGCGTCCGCGCAGTTGCTTCCAAGAGCCTCGAATCCTCGCACTCCGCAAGCAGGAGATCGTCGACATGCAGTATCTTGATGAACAGCGTGCCATCCTGACGCTCGACCGACGCCTGATAGCCCTTGTAGGTGATCGGCTTCATAGCTCTTTCCCGTCGGTCAGATAGTTGCAATCCGGTTGACGCGATTGATCGCCCATCATCGCAACTGAATTCCAGTCGCAATGATTTCACAGGCAGTTCTTGTTAGCAACAACCCAATTTGCAAGGCCGCCTCTTTGGCGAACCACAGGCACGAACGGCTAAGCCCCCAATCACCCCAGCGGCTGCTTCACCGCCAGGTCACTCTCGTAATCCGCCGCCATGCGCATTTCGCGGATCGGGCGTACGAGGTCGATGGAGAGCTGGTAGTTCGGGTGCGCCTTGTAGGCGGCCAGCGCTGCTTCGTCGTCGAACTCGCCATAGACCACGAGATCCACCTCGGTGCCGAGCTGGTCGGTCTTCACATTGGTGCCGATCTCAAGCAGCCGGGCGTGCGGGATGGCCGTCAGGATCGACAAGCCGGCGCGCACCTTCTCCAGGTTTTCGATCGGCGCCGTGAAGAAGACGATGTGACGGATCACGCGGAACTCCTGTAAATTCTGATTGGGTTTAGCCCGTAAGCCGGGCGATACCACGGCACAGCCACTGCTTCAACCGGGTGAACCAGGTCGTCGGCTGCTCAGGCCTTATGGCGGCGAGGAAGGTCTTGCCGTAGCCTGCCAGTTTCTCGGCCCGGTCGGTGCCGTTGACGATGCGGCGGGCGTTGATCCAGTCGTCATTCGTCGCGTTCAGATGGTCGGCGAGCTTGTGCTTGGAGAAGCTGCCCTGAACCATGCCCTCGATCAGGATCGATACCGCCGACCCCATCTCCATCGCCCGGTCCGGCTCGGCGACGAGATCGATGCCCGTGAGCGCGCTCATCGCCTCGTAATTGCGCTTGTGGGTGAGCTGCACCAGGCCGCGGCCGAGCCAGCTCTTGCCATCCTCGTCGGGCCGCCAATAGGGCGTCTTCACCCAGGAGAGCTTGCCGCTCGCGAATGCATTTTCCAGGATCTCGACGGCGCGTGCGTCCGTCGTCGCCAGCGTCTCGCGCACGGGCTGCATGGTGTAGGCGGTCTCGTGAAAGGCGGTCGCCAGGATATAAGCCAGCCAGCGCGGGTCGGCGTCGGCCATCCGCGCTTCCCAGAAATTCAGAATCGCCGTCATGCCCTCGACCTGCGGGCCCGAAAGCGTGCCCTTGAACAGCGCCTCGCGCACCGTGTCGAAGAAAAAACGCCTGTCGATGTGGATAACCATAGCGTGTAATCCTAAAAGCTGATGAGGACTTGATGTCCTTAATCGATTAAATTTATTTTAATCGTTTAAAGCGTTTAAGGCCCTGATTTACAGACCGTTTGGCGCATGGCAGTGATGATCCATCATTCAATTCGTCTTCGGAGGACCGCATGACGCAGCCCGTTCACAGCAATCAGCCGATCATTCCCCAGCATGTAACGGACCAACTCGAAAGCGAGTGGCGTCAGGTTCGCTCCGTGCCGCAGACACCACGTCCGGCCACGCAGCAACAGCAGCGTTAAGCGCAAGTGCCCGGGGGTGTCAAACACCCCCTCACGGCCCGCCCCTCCGGCAGTGGCCAATACGCCCTCAAGGCTTCAAATACCCCGCACACGCGGCTCTCCTCCCCCTTCGAGCATCAACGCCGTCAGCGCCCAGACCAGCGCATCCAGCCGGTCGGGAGAGCGGCCCTGGGATAATCCGTCCGGGCCGAAATCACACATCTGATCTTCCAGCGCCATGAAACGCCCGGCATGGGCGACACGCCCCTGCTCGTAGAGTGCCGCCACCGGTTCGGCGCGCAGGAATTTGCCGCGCGTGGCGCGCACCGTCGTCACCGGCAGTGTCTCGTCGATGCTTTTCAGCATCGCGGTCACCATATCGCCGCCCTGGTTGATCTCGGCGACAACGCGGTCGGCGGCGAAGCGGCGATAGGCTTTCGCCACCGCGCTCGCCCAGCCCGCCGGGCTTGCGCCCTCCACCGAGCAATCGGCCAGCACCACCGCGCGGCCGCTCGCATCCAGCCCCGCGACAACGATGCCGCAGCAGGAGTTCACCCCCGCCGCCGCCGGCGGATCGACGGCCACGACGATACGGCGGAGATCGCCGGAAAGGCGGATCGTCACGGCATCGAACATCTCGCGGCGCCAGAGCGCATCCTCGCGATCCTCGATCAGCTCGCCATCCAGCTCCTGCCGCCCCAGCCGCGTGCCGCCGTAGCGGTTGGCGAGCGCGTCGATAAAGCCGGGCGCGAGGTTGTGGGCATTGGCGCGGGTGCTGATACGCGTCGTCAGCGTCGTCGGGTCCGATATCAGCGCCTTCAACAGCGGCACCGGGCGCGGCGTCGTCGTCACCAGTTGGCGCGGTGCGTTGCCCAGTCTCAGGCCGAACTGCAGCATGTCCCAGGTCTCCTGCCCATGCTTCCACTTGGCGAGCTCGTCGCTCCAGGCGAAATGAAACTGCGGTCCCCGCAGGCTTTCGGGATCTTCCGACGAGAATATCTGCGCCACCGCGCCGTTCGGCCAGACCAGCCGGCGGCGGGAGATCTCGAATTCGGGACGACGGCTGCGGGCGATCCGCATGATGCCCGAGATGCCGTCGATCATCACCTCGCGGGCATCGCCCAGCGTTTCGGCGATCAGCGCAATGCGCAGATCCGAGGAGCGCCCGGCGCTGGCAATCGCATGCACCCATTCGGCCCCCGCCCGCGTCTTGCCCGAGCCGCGCCCGCCCATGATCAGCCATGTGCGCCAGTCTCCCGGCGGCGGCTGCTGTTCGTCGCGGCCGGTGAAGGCCCAGAGATTACCGAGCGACGGCCAGAGCCCCAGCCGTTCCGCGAGGTCCTCGGCGGAAAGATCAAGCATGTCGCCCGGCGAGAGTTCGGGCTCGCCGGTATCGACATCGGCGCCAGCATGGACATCGGCGTTGGCGTTGGCGTTGGCGTTGGCGTTGGCGTTGGCGGACCGGGGCACACTGCTCGTCACAGCGTCAACCACCGGCGCCTCACCGGAAACAGCCGCTGCCACCGCCCCGCTATCCCGCTGCGACATCGCCCCGATCAGCGAGGCTGCAGGCGCAACGGCACCCAGGATTACCGCGCGGTCATCAGCCCGTTTCGCCACGATCACATCCATTTTATGACTGTAGTCCAGCAAGGCGCCTGCGACCTTGCCCGTGTTGGCGTCCGCGACGCGCCGCTCAACCCGGTTCGGCTTCGCGGCTGGCGAACGCTGGTCCGTCGTCAATGTTTGGGGGAGCGCCGTCGCGCTGCCATTCGGCCAGCAATTGGCGGGCGCGGGCTTCGGCTCGCTCTTCGATGCGTGCGAGGAATTTCGCTTTGACATGGTCGAGCCCCCTCGCCGCTTCGCTTTCCTCGGCCGCCTGCTCGCGGTCGCGGGCGAACTGGCGCTGCAGCTGGTCGATCTTCTCCAGCGTGCGGACGATCAGCGACATGGCATCGGTCGCGGCCTTCAGGTCGGCGCGGGCGAGCTTGGCGGCGGCATCGTCGCCACCGCTGGAGGCCGCCTGTTCAGCTGCCCTTCGCAGATCACGAAAGGCCGAAAACTGCTCGCGCATCTCGGCCGTCATCTCGTTCAGAAGCACCCGCAGCTCTTCGGCGGGGGATGCTGCGGACTTGGTCTCGAGCATACAGGCCTCGGCCACCGCCTTTGCCCTGTCCACGTCGAGAGCCCGCGCGGGATCGCCGTCATAAGCGTGCTGAGCCGGCCAGAGGCCAAACAGCTCCGGCGCGAAATCGTCGATATCGGTCATGGGGACATCCCGGGGCAACAGGCGTTGCGTGGAAAAGCGGCGGTGCCGGCGGCAATGATCGACCAGCGAGGAGACCATGCCCCTCGCCGCTTTTCGCCCGCAACTTTCCGACTATGCCATAACCCTATCAAAGCACCGTTACGCCGTCAAGGATTATTTTCCTACATCCGGAAAATTCTCCTGTAAAGCGCCGTCGAATTGCAATTTATCTATGTCTAATCTATTGATAAATATAGGTTTTCTCGACTTTTCCCTGGCTATTTCAATGAATCCTCAAGAAAGCCAAGGCTAGAACGGATCGCAGCAAGGGGCGATCGACATGCAGGCCATCCAGATACGACTAGCGGAGATCATCGAGGCGTTGAGCAAGGCGCTCGACCTCACGGAGGGCCAGCCGCCCGGCCATTGCATCCGCGCCTGCTACATCGGCACCCATATCGGCCGCGAGATCGGCATGGCGGATGAGGCGCTGCAGGAGCTTTATTACACGCTGCTTCTCAAGGATCTCGGCTGCAGCAGCAATGCGGCGCGGATTTGCGAGCTCTACATGGCCGACGATCTTTCCTTCAAGCGCGACTTCAAGCTGGTCGACGGCAGCCTCAGCCAGGTGCTGCGCTTCGTGCTTTCGCATACCGGCATGCAGGCCGGCCTTGCCGAGCGCTTTCGCGGGATCGTCAACATCCTGCAGAATGGCGGACGCATCGCCACCGACCTGATCCAGACCCGCTGCCAGCGGGGCGCCGAGATCGCCAGGCAGATGCGCTTTTCGGAGGGCGTCGCAAACGGCGTGCTCAGCCTCGACGAACACTGGAACGGCGGCGGCAAGCCGCTGGGGATTTCCGGCGAGGAGATCCCGCTCTATTCGCGCATCGCGCTGGTCTCGCAGGTGGCCGATATCTTCCAGATGAGCGCCGGGCGAGAGGCCGCCATCGCCGAGATTGAAAAGCGGGCCGGCAGCTGGTTCGACCCTTCACTTGCGGCCGCCTTCATCCGCATCGCAGGCCGCGACGCGTTCTGGCAGACGCTGCGATCCGAGGCGCTGGAGACGATCGTGCTCGACAGCGAGCCCGGCCAGCAGGCGATCATGGCCGATGACGATTATCTCGATGACATCGCTGCCGCTTTCGCCCGCGTCATCGACGCCAAGAGCCCCTATACGTCAGGCCATAGCGACCGCGTGGCGCTGTTTACCGATCTGATCGCCGAGGAGATGGGGATCGACGAGAAAGGCCGCCGGCTGTTGCGCCGCGCCGCCCTGCTTCACGATATCGGCAAGCTCGGCGTCAGCAACAGCGTGCTCGACAAGCCGGGCAAGCTCGACGACGAGGAATGGGGCCAGATGAAGCGCCATGCCGAGTTCTCGGAGATGATCCTCTCCCATATTGGCGCCTTCTCCGATCTCGCCCGCATCGGCGGCGCTCATCACGAGCGGCTGGATGGCAAGGGTTATCCGCGCGGGCTGATGGCCGATGAGATCCCGATGGAAGTCAGGATCGTCTCGACCGCCGACGTGTTCGACGCGCTTACCGCCGACCGCCCCTATCGCGCCGCCCTGCCGATCTCCAAGGCGCTGTCGATCCTCTGGGAAGGCGCCGGCCAGGCGCATGACCCCATCTGCATCGAGGCGCTGCAGCGGGCACTTGCTAGGACTGAGCTGGAGCGGCGGGACAGCGTGCCCGAGGAAGACCGCGCGGCTGCGTGAGTTTTTCTGATTGGCCTGACAATATTCTATTGTGCTAAAATAAAAATCATGACCCGCGAAGAGCTTGCATCCTTCGCGCTCAGCCTGCCCGAGGCGGTCGAGAGCGCGCATCACGGCACACGCGATTTTCGCGTGCGGACGAGGATTTTTCTCACCATGCCGGAACAGGATTATTGCGTCGTCCGGCTGACGCCGGAGCAGCAGCACATGACGCTGGCGGTCTCGCCGAAGGAGACGATCGCCGTTCCCGGCGGCTGGGGATTGCGCGGCTCGACGCGGCTGTTCTTTCAGCTGGCGAGCGACGCGCTGGTGCAGGATCTGGTGCGCCGCTCCTGGCAGAACGCCGCGCCGAAAACCCTGCAAAGACAGTTCGTTGTCATCCCTTCCCCATGAGTCGATTCAGCTGGAACCAACTCAGCGATTGCCAACCTCATCCGGCGTCTTCGGCGCGTCGTCGCCCACCGTCAGCGGCCAGTCGACGACATAGTCCTCGTAATTGTCGACATCGATGCCCGTCTCGTCGATGGTGCGGCCGCGCGCCGAAATGCCGGCGATATGCACCGTCTCCGGGTCGCCCGATACCAGCGGATGCCACCAGTAGAGATCGCGCCCCTCGTTCAGCAGCCGGTAGCCGCAGGTCGGCGGCAGCCAGGGGATTTCGTCGACATTCTGCTTGGTCAGTTGCACGCAATCGGGCACGAAGTCCCAGCGATTGGGGTAGCTGGAACACTGACAGCTCTCGCTGTCGAGCAGCTTGCAGCGGATCGAGGTGAAGTAGATATCGCCGCTATCCCACTCCTCGAGCTTGTTGAGACAACAGAGACCGCAGCCGTCGCAGATGCTTTCCCACTCGGCATTGGTCATCTCGTTCAGCGTCTTTTGCTTCCAGAAGGGTTGCTCTTCCATCATTCCGTTCTTGCAACAGCACCCGCAAAATCGCGTGAGTGCTTTCCATTTCTCTTGTTCTTCGGTGGCAAATCAACCAAAGATTCACCCTGCGCCGGTTACCCCGGATGCGAGCGGCAGATTTGCCATAGTTCGACCTCATGCTAGCCCAAGCTAGCCAGTGTCGAACTGACTGATCGGGCGGGAATATAAGACGTGACGGATCCGGACAATCCAGAAAAGCAGCCGCGCAAGAAACGCCACTTGCTGCTGAAGATCGATTCCTGGATCGATTCCACCATCTGGAACGCCGGTTTCCGCTCCGCCGAAATCTGGGAAGACATCACCATCTTCTTCCGCCGCTTCCGCGTTCGCGGCTGGAAGCGCGTCGTGTTCGAACTCGCCGGCGAAGGCCTGACATGGGGTTCGGTCGGCGCCGTCTTGATGCTTGCCCTTGCCCAGCCCGCATTCGAAGCTACCAAGGAAGATTGGCGCAATCGCGGCGATTATGCCGTCACCTTTCTCGACCGTTACGGCAACGTCATCGGCCATCGCGGCGTCATCCACCAGAATTCCGTGCCGATCGACGAGCTGCCCGACAGCCTGATCAAGTCGGTGCTGGCGACCGAAGACCGCCGCTTTTTCAGCCACTTCGGCATCGACGTCATCGGCCTCTTCCGCGCCATCGTCACCAACGCGCAGGCCGGCGGCGTGGTTCAGGGCGGCTCGACGCTGACGCAGCAGCTTGCCAAGAACCTGTTTCTCTCCAACGAGCGCTCGATCGACCGCAAGATCACCGAGGCCTTCCTGGCGCTCTGGCTTGAGGCCAATCTGTCGAAGAAGGAAATCCTCTCCACCTATCTCGACCGCGCCTATATGGGCGGCGGCACGTTCGGGGCGGCGGCGGCGGCGCAATTCTATTTCGGCAAGAACATCACCGATGTGAACCTTGCCGAATCCGCCATGCTCGCCGGCCTCTTCAAGGCGCCGGCGAAATACGCCCCACACGTCAACCTGCCGGCCGCCCGCGGCCGCGCCAACGAGGTTCTGACCAATCTCGTGCAGAGCGGCATGATGACCGAGGGCCAGGTGATCGCGGCACGCCGCAGCCCGGCCACCGTCGTCGACCGCAACCAGGTGGAATCGCCCGATTTCTTCCTCGACTGGGCCTTTGACGAAACCATGCGGCTTTCGCCGCGCTTCCACCAGCATTCGCTGATCGTGCGCACCACCGTCGACATGGGCCTGCAGCACGCGGCCGAGGATTCGATGGAAACGTCGCTGCGCGAATATGGCGAGAGCTATCACGCCAAGCAGGGCGCGATGGTGATGATCGAAAACGGCGGCGCGGTGCGCGCCATGGTCGGCGGGCGCGATTACGGCGAGAGCCAGTTCAACCGCGCCACCAAGGCCCTGCGCCAGCCGGGCTCGTCCTTCAAGGTCTACACCTATTCGGTGGCCATGGAGAACGGCATGACCCCCGACAGCATCGTCGTCGACGCGCCCATTTCCTGGGGCAACTGGAGCCCGCACAATTACGAAAACCGCTATGCCGGCCGCATCACGATTGCGACCGCGGTGGCGCAGTCGATCAACACCATCCCGGTCCGCCTCGCCAAGGAGAAGTTCGGCATCGCCCCGATCCGGGCCATGGCCACCAATCTCGGCGTGGAATCGCCGGTTCGAAACGACGTGACGATCCCGATCGGCACGTCGGAAGTCACCGTCATGGACCAGGCGACCGCCTATGCGGTCTTCCCCGCCGGCGGCTATCAGTCGCGGCGCCACGGCATCACCCAGATCCTCGATTACGGCGGCGACGTTCTCTACGATTTCGACAAGGACGAGCCGCCGGCCAAGCGCGTGCTCTCCGAGCAGGCCGACGCCTACATGAACCAGATGCTGTCGCGCGTGCCCTATGTCGGCACCGCAAGGCGCGCAGCCCTCGACAACGGCATTCTGACGGCAGGCAAGACCGGCACGACGCAGGCCTATCGCGACGCCTGGTTCATCGGCTTCACCGGCAATTTCACCACCGCCGTCTGGTTCGGCAACGACGACTATACCTCGACCAACAAGATGACCGGCGGCACGCTTCCGGCGATGACCTTCAAGCGCCTGATGGACTACGCCCACCAGGGCATCACCCTGCGCGCCATCCCCGGCGTCACCGCCCCCCCGCCCCCCCCCCCCACCCCCC
>NZ_JAGHMF010000025.1 GCF_017741815.1 Rhizobium sp. 16-488-2b | reverse complement strand
CGGCACAACGCCCGCCCGCTCAACCCTCACCCCGAAATCATCACCTCCGCCTCGATCTCAACAGGAAAATTCAGCGGCAGGCCGGCGACGCCGATGGCGGAGCGGGCGTGGCGGCCGACGTCCTGGCCGAAGACGTCGTTGATCAGCTCGGTGAAGCCGTTGATGACGGCGGGCGGGTTGGAGAAGTGGGGGGCGCAGTTGACCATGCCGAGAACGCGGCACCAGCCGGTGATGCGGTCGAGACTGCCGAGTTCGCGCTTCAGGCTGCCCAGCATGACAAGCCCCACCTTGCGGGCCGAGGCGTGGGCCTCCTCGATCGTCACCGTATCGCCGACGACGCCGAAGGGGCCTGATGGGGAGCCGTCGGGGTTCTGCGGGCCGTGACCGGAGATGAAGGCCCTATTCCCTCGTACGTTGACCCAGGGAAAGGGCAGCGTCATGTGCGAGGGCAGTTTCAGCGGCTGGGGCAGGACGAGGCCCAGCGAGACAAGCTTCTGTTCGTAGTTCGACATACTGTTCCCCTGACATGGCTGCGGTCATGGCGGCGCAAAGCGCGACCAAACGGCCGGATCGTGGATCGGAACCTGTTTCTGCTACTAAAATGCCGTCGAAGTGACGTCGCTCACCATAGCACGACGCGCGGCTCTCCGCATCAGGCCGTCAGCGTGGCCTTGGCCGAAGGGGCCGATTTCGGCTTCTTGCCCTCGAAGACGAGATCGAGGAATTCGTTGAGCCAGGCCTTGAGCGGCGCGTCGAACAGCATGCGGCCTTCGAGATGCTCGCGGCCCTGCTGGGCGTTGGGGAGGATGAAGCGGTGAGCGCCGTGGACGACCCAGCGGTGCATCATGGCGCGCGTCAGTTCGGCGTGGAACTGCAGGGCCCAGGCGTGGCCGTTGTAGCGGAAGGCCTGGTTCGGGTAGACATCACCTTCAGCAAGAAGATCGGCGCCGCGCGGCAGATCGAAGCCTTCGCGGTGGAAGTGGTAGACCATGCGCGGCCAGTGCATCAGCTGTCGGCCCTTTTCGGTCGCGCGCAGCGGATACCAGCCGATCTCGGTGGTCTCGTCGGCATTGGCCGCGACCTTGCCGCCGAGATGGCGGACCAGCATCTGCGCGCCGAGACAGATGCCGAGCAACGGCTTCTTCTCCTTCAACGGGACATTGAGCCAGCCGATCTCGGCCTTGACGAAGTCGTCGGGATCGTTGGCGCTCATCGGCCCGCCGAAGACGACGGCGCCGGCATGCTCGGCAAGCGTTGTCGGCAGCTTTTGGCCGAGCACCGGGCGGCGGATGTCGAGGGGATAGCCCTTCTCGGCGAGCAGCTGGCCGACACGGCCGGGGCTGGAGCTCTCCTGATGCAGCACGATCAGGACCGGGCGTTTGCCTTCGATGCTTGAGCCCGGGTCGTTGGGGCTTGCTGCGCCGGGGCCGGCAATGCCGGTGCCCGTGCCATATATGCCCGCCGTGCCTGTACTGTCAGTCGGCATCGTCTTGCACCACGTCGATGCCGGTGACGCGCTTGGCTGCCTCCTGGCGCTTCTGTATGCGCTCGCGGGCTGAGACGCCGAGAAGCTCGGCGATGCGCCAGATCGCATCGTCTTCCATCTCGCTGCGCTCGCCATCGGCATAGACGATATCCCAGAGAATGCCGATCAGCTCCAGGCGCTGCTCGGTGTCGAGGTGACGCTTCAAGTCCGAGGTGAAGCGGTAATAGTCGACGGCGTCGCTTTCGGCTTCCTGGCCGGCGGCGATCAGCGCGTCGAGCTGCTTGCCGTCGAGACCATACTGGTCCTTCAGGAGCGTGCGCAGACGCTTCTTCTCGCTGTCCTTGATCTGGCCGTCGGCCTCCATGACCTGCATGCAGAGTGCCGCCACCGCGATGCGGGGATCATCGGGGGCGAAGCTGCTCTTTGGGGTGTCTGCGGTCAGGTTCTGAAAAAATGCCTGGAAGCGTTCGAACATACGGGTCCTGTTTGGCTAGAAGAGGCGAAGCCGTGTCTTGGGTTCTGGCTCGGCCGATGGATTGCGCACGCCCGGATCATCCGGCAGGCCGCCGAAGAAGGGGCGCGGTTCGGGGGCGTCGGCGGGTTTGCTCGCGGTTGCCGGCTCCTTAGATGCCGGTTTCGGCTTGGCGGGCGCGGGTGCCGCTGGCGTCTCGGCCACAGGGCGGGCGGCCTTGGCGATGGTCGCGGCGCGTTCGAGCTCGATGATGCGGTGATCGCCGGCGGCACTTTCTGGCCTCACGTCGCGCACCGGCGGCAGGCTCTTCAGCGCGCTGTCGATGGAGATGACGGAGCCTTCCTCGACCGGGCCTTCGACCTGGCCGAACGGCGCCTTCCAGACGAAGGCGTCGAGCTTGCCGGTGACGGGCGAGAGCGGCAGCCATTTGTCGGAGACGTAGCCGTCTGCCACCCATGCCGGATCGCGCGGCGCCTTCAGCGCCTGGGCAAGCCAATGGCGAATGCGGCCCTGGTCTCCGGTCTCGGCTTCCTCGATATCGGCGAGCAGCAGGAAGGCTGCCTCGCGCGGCTCGATGCGGGCGGCGGCCTCGGCCTTGGCGCGGGCCTTGGCGAAATCCCTGATGTCGAGTGCCGCCTGGGCGACGATCAACAGCGATTCGATGTTGTTGGGGCGGAGCGCCTCCAGCTTTTCGGCGCGCTTAAGCCGGTCGGCGAGCGAATCACCGCTGCGGGCGCGCACATAGGTGGCGCCGATCTCGGGATGCGGGTTGGTCTTCCAGGCCTGCTCGAGAATGGAGGCTGCCTTGCGCAGCTTGTCTTCGCGAAACAGCGCCTTGGCGGCGATGATCGCGGCCGGCTCGAAATCGGCCGAGAGTTTCAACGCGTGGGTGGCGTCGTCGCGGGCGCCTGAAGGATCGTTCTCCAGCTTCTCGTCGGCGCGGGCCGTCAGCAGCACGGCGCGCAGGCGGTCGGCCTCGGCCTTGTCGATGACGCGGGCGGCCTTCTGCTGCTCGAGCAGGCGGATCGCATCGTCCCAGCGGCCGGACTGGCTGCGGTATTCGAGCGTCGCCTGGGCGGCCCAGGGCAGATAGGGCGCGTTGTCTGCGGCCTTTTCGGCATATTGCCGCGCCGCTTCGTTGGCGCCGAGGCGCTTCGCTTCGAGATAGAGACCGCGCAGGCCGAGCTCGCGGGTCTCGGGATCCTCGACCATCGCCTCGAACTTGGCGCGGGCCTCATCATGCCGGCCTTCGATGAGGGCTGCCTGGGCCTCGAGCAGCGCGATCAGCGGCTCCTGGTCGGCGCGGATCAGGCCGCGCGAGCGGGCGGCCATCTTGCGGGCCATCAGCGCATTGCCGGCGCCGGCGGCGATCAGGCCGGTCGAGAGCGCCTGGTAGCCACGGTCGCGCTTGCGGGCGCGGAAATAGCGGGTGACGGAATGCGGCGAGGTCCAGATGACGCGCACCAGCCACCAGGCGACCATGACGACCGCGATCAGCGCGATGATTGATGTGGCGGCGACGATCAGCCGGGTCTGATAAAGCTGGCCCTCCCAGATCAGCGAGAGATCGCCGGGACGATCGGCAAGCCAGGAGAAGCCGTAGCCGAGAACAAGCACGAGAAGCGCGAAGACGACGAGCCTGATCATATCCTCAGCCCTCCTTGCCAGTACCGGAAACGGCCTTCGACAGCGCGCTGCCGACCAGTTCTTCGACGCGGATGCGGGCGTCCAGCGATTGCTTGAAGGCGGCGGACGCCTGCTTGGCATCTGTCGGCAGCGTGGTCCACTCGTTGGCCGCACCCGGCAGGTCGCCGTTCTTCACCTTGTCTTCCATGCGCGCGGCAATCGCCTCGACGCTTTCGCCCTCAATATTGCCGACCGGGCGCACGCTGACCAGCGACTTGGCGCCAGCCATCAGCCGGTCGGACCAGCTCTCGTTCGGATCGGCCTTGTTGACGCTACCGACGATCGCGGTCGCCACATCGGGGGCCTGGCGGATCAGCTCGGCGCGCGAGGGCACGCCGGTTTCGGCGAAATTCTTGAGGTCGGCGACGACGGGATCATCGGGCGAAACGCCGGCGTAGGTGTCGAGTTCAGCGACGAAGGGGCCGCCGCGATCAATCGCGGCCTTCAGGCCGGCCGCGGCGATCGCCTTGGCGACGGCGACGTCCTGGCGCGGCTCGTTGAGCTTCTGTTCGGCGGCGGTGAGGCGCTGTTCGAGCTCGGCGCCGTTGGTGGCGCGCTGCTCGGTCGCCTGGCTGACGGCGCCGCGCAGCTGGTCGAGCTGGGCATTGAGATCCGATATCTTCTGGTTCAGCGCATCGACGGTGGCGCTATCGGTGCCCGAGCCGGCTGCCTGAGGCGCCTTGGCGGCGGTCTCAAGTGCGGCGATGCGGCTTTCGAGCGCGTCATTGGCCGGTGCGGCCTGCGGTGCGGCGGCGAGGTTGGCGACCGACTGCTTGAGGCCGTCGATTTCGCCGGAGAGGTTGGCGATCTCGGGCGAAGCCGTCTCAGGGGCCGAGGAGCCGGGTAGGAAGCCCTCATACTGGATGGCGCCGGCGCCGATCAATGCGATCAGCCCGCCGACGATGCCGGCGGCGATCAGCCCGGACGTGCCGCCCGGCTGGCGCGGCGGCTCGCTCTTTGCGGGCTGCACGGGTTCGGGCGCATGATTATAGGGCGGCAGTTCGGGATCAGGCGCCTTGTCATAGGCGAAGGGCTCCACCGTCTCTTCAATAGGAGCGTCCGCCTTGGCCTTCGCGGCCTCGCTCTCGTCCATGCCATCATCGGGAACGATCGATTCGCTGGTCTCCGACTGCGCTTCGGCTACCTCGTCGGCATTGTGTTGCGCGTCCTTGCTGGCACTCTCTTCCGAGGCAATCTCCTGCGCATCCAAGTCGATCGTGACCGGCTCGTCGGTGCTCTTCGAATGGCGGGGCGGATTTCCTGGTGCCATGAGACCCTCATAATTCTTACAGTGGTTCGAAAGTAGTCAGTGAGGCCGGTGAAGGAAAGAGGCCAGATGAAATTTGCCAGCCACGTCGCTCACAGAAGCGACAACAGGGCTGTCTCATCCGGGCTGTCGGGCGTGGCGGATTGGCCTTGCAGGGGCACGGGAATCGCTTCGGCGATGGCCTGGCTGAGGCAAAGCAGGCGGACGCCGATGAGGGCGTCGAGGTTGGCGGAGATTTCCTTGAGGGCGAAGAAATCCTCGGCGGTGCGGCGCGAATAGAAGAGGATTGCGTCGGGTTCGTGGGCCGAGAAGAGCTCGCGGAGCAGCTGGTCGGGGATGTCGAGGCGGCGCATGCGGTAGCATTCGACCGTTTCGACGGTCAGGCCGAGGGCGGCGGCGCGGGTCTCGAAGGTTTCGGCGCGGGGGAAGCCGGCGAGGTAGAGCAGGTTGGTCTTGTCCGATCGCGCGATGTCGCGTTGCGCGATGCGGTCGGCCAGGTCGGCGCCGTCGCCGGTGGAGGCGGTGACGTTTCTGAAGCCTGCGGCCCTTGCTTCCTCGGCGGTGGCGTCGCCGACGGCGTAGAGGGGGCGGGAGAGATATGGGGCGAGGTCATCGGGGCGTTCGGTGAGGACGCGGATGGCTTCGGCGCTGGTGACTGATATTGGGCCGTCGGAGTTGGCGAGCGCCGCGAAGGCGGCGTCCGGGTCGTGGGCGGGGGCCGATAGCGGCAGCATGATCGGCTCGTGCCCCATCTCCGCCAGCCGTTTTGCGGTGCGCTCGCCCGGATGCGGTGGACGGGTGACGAGCACGCGCATGCGCCGTCAGCTCCAGCTGTCGAAGAAGGAGGTGCCGGCGCGGGCGCGGATATCCTGACCGGCGCGCGTGCCGAGCGCCACGGCGTCGCGGCGGTGGCCGTCGATGGTGATGGCGTGCTGGCTGCGGCCATCGGGGGTGATGATCAGGCCGTGCAGGCGGATCTGGTCGCCTTCGCAGACCGCATAGCCGCCGATCGGCGTGCGGCAGGAGCCATCAAGGGCGCCCAAAAAGGCGCGCTCGCAGGAAACCGTGTCGTAGGTCCTGATATCGTTGATCGGGGCGAGCAGCGCGTCGGTCACCGTGTCGCCGATGCGGCTTTCGATGCAGATCGCGCCCTGGGCAGGCGCCGGCGGGAAGGTGTCGGGGTCTAGGATGTCGGTGATGACCTCGACCTTGCCGAGCCGCTTCAGGCCGGCGAGCGCCAAGAGCGTCGCGTCGACCTGGCCTTCGTTCAGCTTGCGCAGGCGGGTGTCGACGAGGCCGCGGAAGGTGATGACGTTGATATCGGGGCGCATGCGGCGGATCAGCGCCTGGCGGCGCAGCGATGAGGAACCGACGGTGGCGCCGTGCGGCAGGTCGATCAGCTTCGCGGCGGTGCGGCCTACGACAGCATCGCGAATGTCTTCGCGCGGCAGGTAGGCGGAGAGACAGAGCCCTTCGGGCAGCGTCGTCGGCATGTCCTTGGAGGAATGCACGGCGATGTCGAGGTCGCCGCTCGCAAGCTTCTCTTCCAGCTCCTCGGTGAACAGGCCCTTGCCGCCGATCTCCGACAGCGAGCGATCAGTGATGCGGTCGCCCTTGGTCGAGAGCACCACGATCTCGAACATCTCCTCGGGGAGGTTATGGGCGGCCATCAGCCTGTCTCGAGCTTCGTTTGCCTGGGCGATCGCCAGCGGGCCGCCTCTGGTGCCGATCCGGAAAGGTTTTGTTTGCATCCGCATTGATCCGTTGTTACCGGAGTTTCTCGTAAACAGGTTTCAGACCCATCGCAATCAACGATCAGGCACCATGGCTCCCTTTCTGCGTATCCTCGGTATCGAAACAAGCTGCGACGAAACCGCCGCCGCCGTTGTCGAGCGGGATGCGAAGGGCGTGCCGACCGTGCGCTCCGATGTGGTGCTGAGCCAGCTCGAAGAGCATAGCGCCTATGGCGGCGTGGTGCCAGAAATCGCCGCGCGCGCCCATGTCGAGGCACTCGATACGCTGATCGACGAGGCTTTGAAACGCGCCAATGTGTCGCTGTCCGACATCGACGCCATCGCCGCGACCTCGGGTCCGGGGCTGATCGGCGGGCTGCTTGTGGGTCTGATGACCGGCAAGGCGATTGCCAAGGCATCCGGCAAGCCGCTTTACGCGGTCAACCATCTCGAGGGCCATGCGCTGACGGCGCGGCTGACGGATGGGCTTTCCTTTCCCTATCTGATGCTGCTCGTCTCCGGCGGACATACGCAGCTGATCCTGGTGCGCGGGGTCGGCGAGTACGAGCGCTGGGGCACGACGATCGACGACGCGCTGGGCGAGGCCTTCGACAAGACGGCGAAGTTACTCAGCCTGCCCTATCCGGGCGGGCCGGCCGTCGAGCGGGCGGCGAAAGCGGGCAATCCTCAGCGGTTCAAGTTTCCAAGGCCGCTGGTCGGCGAGGCGAAGCTCAATTTCTCCTTCTCCGGCTTGAAGACGGCCGTGCGGCAGGCGGCGACGGAGATTGCGCCACTGACGGACCAGGACGTGGCCGATATCTGCGCCTCGTTCCAAGATGCCGTGTCGCGGACGCTGAAGGACAGGATCGGGCGCGGGCTGGAGCGGTTCAAGGCACTCTATCCCGATGTCGAGCAGCCGGCGCTGGTGGTGGCGGGCGGCGTTGCCGCCAATCTCGTCGTGCGCGGCACGCTGCAGGCGCTGTGCGACAAGAACCGTTTCCGCTTCGTGGCGCCGCCGCTGCATCTGTGCACCGACAACGCGGTCATGATCGCCTGGGCGGGGCTGGAGCGGATGGCGACGGGTGTTGCGCCCGATGATCTCGACGTGCAGCCACGCTCGCGTTGGCCGCTGGATTCGAGCGCCGAGACATTGCTGGGCTTCGGCAAACGGGGAGCAAAGGCATGAGCGGAGAAAGCGAAACGATCGCCGTCATCGGCGCCGGCGCGTTCGGCACGGCACTGGCTGCCGTGATCGCGCTGACGGGGCGGCACAAGGTGACGCTCATCGGCCGCGATCCCGGTCTGATGGCCGATCTCGCGGCCGAGCATCTGCACGACGCGGCGCTTCCCGGTATTCCGTTGCCCGAAACGCTGCAGTTTTCCGCCGAGCCGGATGCGATCAGCGATGCCGGCATCGTGCTCTTCGCCATGCCGTCGCAAGCGCAGGCCGATGCGGCGCGGCAATATGAACCTTACCTGGCTAAGGATGCCGTGGTCGTCACCTGTGCCAAGGGAATCGAGAAGACCACAGGCAATCTGTTGACCGACATGCTGGCCAAGGCGCTGCCGGGGCATGCGATTGCGGTGCTGTCGGGGCCGGGCTTCGCGGCCGATATCGCCAAGGGCTTGCCGACCGCGATGGTGGTTGCCGCCGAGAATGGCGAGATCGCCGAGCGGCTGGCGCAGGCGATTTCCGGGCGGACTTTCCGGCTCTATCCGTCGTCAGACAGGATCGGCGTGCAACTGGGCGGCGCCTTGAAGAATGTGCTGGCGATTGCCTGCGGTATCGTCGAGGGCGCCGGCATCGGCGATTCGGCGCGCGCGGCGCTGATTGCGCGCGGGCTTGCCGAGATGTCGCGCTTCGTCGCCGCCAAGGGCGGGCAGGCGGATACGGTGCCGGGTCTGTCCGGTCTCGGCGACCTCGTGCTGACCGCGACCAGCCATCAATCGCGCAACCTGCGTTTCGGCATCGCGCTCGGGCGCGGCGAGACGCGCGACCCCGCGCATGGCGAGCTCGTCGAGGGGGCGTTTGCCGCTGCCGTCGTGTCGCGGCTCGCCAAGTCGCTTGATATCGACATGCCTGTCACCGATGCGGTGTCCGCAATCATCGAGGGCAAGCTCGGCATTGCCGCTGCCATCGACCAGCTGATGACGCGTCCGATCACGACCGAATAGGAGACCTCATATGTTTTTCGCCTTTGTCTGCAAGGATAAGCCTGGCCACCTCAATGTCCGCATGGAGACGCGGCCGACGCATCTGGAGCATCTCAACGCGCTCAACGAAGCCGGCACGCTGAAAATGGCCGGTCCGTTTCTCGATGCCGAGGGCAAGCCTTGCGGCAGCCTTGTCATCGTCGAGGCCGAGACCATCGAGGCGGCAACCGAAATCGCCAATGCCGATCCCTACGCGAAGGCTGGCCTGTTCGAAAGCGTCGAGGTGAAGCCCTTCAACTGGGTCTTCAACAAGCCGGAGGCTTAATTCAAGTGGCGCACTGGCTTTACAAATCCGAACCGTCTGCATGGTCCTGGGAGCAGCAGAAGGCTGCCGGCGAAAAGGGCACGGAGTGGACCGGCGTTCGCAACTATCTGGCGCGCAACAACATGCGGGCGATGCAGATCGGCGACAAGGGCTTCTTCTACCACTCCAATGACGGGCTGGAGATCGTCGGCATCGTCGAGGTCTGCGCGCTGTCGCATCCCGATTCCACCGCCAAGGGCGATCCGAAGTGGGACTGCGTCGATATCCGCGCCGTCCGTGACATGCCGAAGCCTGTGACGCTGAAGGATGTGAAGGCGAGCGAGAAGCTGTCGAAGATGTCGCTGGTGACGTCGATGCGGCTTTCCGTGCAGCCGGTGACCGACGAGGAATGGGCCGAGGTCTGCCGCATGGGCGGGCTCGACAACCCGCCGCGCTGATATCGTGAAGACCGACCCCGCGCTCTTCATCCGCAACAATACCAGCCCGATGACGCCGCCGCATGTGCCGGAGATCCGGCTCCATCTGGCGAGCGAAGCGCATGAGCTGTGGCTGAAGACGGAAGACGAGCTTGCCGAGATCGGCCTGCCGCCGCCGTTCTGGGCTTTCGCCTGGGCGGGCGGGCAGGGGCTGGCGCGCCATG
>NZ_JAGHMF010000018.1 GCF_017741815.1 Rhizobium sp. 16-488-2b | reverse complement strand
CTGCTGGATCGACAGGTTCTCACTGAGGCCCTCGGTGACCAGCCCGTTCAGGCGGGTGTCGCGATAGGCGGTCCACCACGCGACCGTCGAGACGTCGCCATCGGCCTTGGCCGAGCCTTCATTGAACTTGGCCGGGAGGGGCATCTCCGGGGGAACATGATCCGGGCCGCTCACACAGCCCGCGAGCAATAGCAACAATGCCGGAGAGGCAAAACGAAAAGACGCCATTAACTATCTTCCTGTAACTCGACCAAAAAATCATTCATGTCAGAAGCCATTACGCTTCACTATCGGCCGCGCTTCGCTCGAAACGAGAAACACCATCCCGAAGCAGTTCGCGGCAATGTACCAATGAGTCTCACTTTATCACAGTGCAGATATGTCACACTCATACCTCATTTTTTTGACGTCGCGAGAAGACGCGGCGGATAACCACAAAGAATGATGGCACGAAGAAAATGCCGAGTGCGGTCGCAAACAGCATGCCGCCAAGCACGCCGATACCGATCGCGTTCTGCGCAGCCGAGCCCGCGCCGGTGGCGATCGCCAGCGGTACGACGCCGAGGATGAAGGCCAGCGAGGTCATGATGATCGGCCGCAGACGCAGCCTTGCGGCCTCGAGCGTCGCGTCGATGATGCCCATACCTGTCTCCATTCGGTCCTTGGCGAACTCCACGATGAGAATCGCGTTCTTCGCCGCCAGACCGATTGTCGTGAGCAGGCCCACCTTGAAGTAGACGTCGTTTGCCTGGCCGAAGACGGTCGCCGCAACCAGCGCGCCGAGCACGCCGACCGGTACGGCCATGATGACCGAGAACGGGATCGACCAGCTTTCATAGAGTGCTGCGAGGCAAAGGAAGACGACCAGAACCGAGATGGCGTAGAGCATCGGGGCCTGCGAACCGGACAGGCGCTCCTGATAGGAGATGCCCTGCCAGGCGACGGTGTAGCCGCCGCCGAGCTGCGCGGTCATTTCTTCCATCGCGTTCATGGCGTCGCCGGAGCTGACGCCCGGTGCCGACGCGCCGTCGAGCGGGATGGCGCTCACCGCATTGAAGCGGGCAAGCGTCGGGGCGCCCTTCACCCATTCCGTGCGGGTGAATGCGGAGAAGGGGACCATCTCGCCGTTGGTGTTGCGGGCATACCAGTGGTCGAGGTCGTCGGGCTGCATGCGGAAGGGTGCATCGCCCTGGACGTAGACCGGCTTGATCTCGCCGTTCAGCGTGAAGTCGTTGACGTCGCGGCCGGTGAAGATGACCGAGAGCATCGAATTGACCGCGGAGATGTCGACACCCATGGCACCGATCTTCTCCTGGTCGATGATGATCTTCATCTGCGGCTCGACTTCCTTGTTGTTGCTGCGGAGCGCAACAACCTTGCCGCTCGTGTTGGCCATGCTGATCAGGCGCTTGGACGCCGCGTCGAGCGCCTCGGTGCCGTGACCGCCGGTATCGACGAGATACATGGAGAAGCCGCTGGATACGCCAAGACCCTGGATTGCCGGCGGCAGCAGCGCGAAGACCTGGGCTTCGCGGATCTGCGAGAAGGCGCCCAGCGCGCGGGTGGCGACGGCCTGCGCATGCAGCTTGTCGTCCGTGCGCTCGCCGAAGTCCTTGAGCTTGGTGAAGACGATCGCGCTGTTCTGGCCTGAGCCGTTGAAGCCGAAGCCAAGCGCGCCGAACACCGACTGCACGGCGTCCTTTTCGTTTTCGCGATAGTAGTTCTCGACCTTTTCGACGACGGCCTGGGTCTGCTGCGTGGTCGAGCCCGGAGGGGTCGTCACGATATTGAGCAGCACGCCCTGGTCTTCCTGCGGCAGGAACGAAGTGGGGAGGCGGTTGAAGAAATAGGCGCAGCCGAGACCGATCAGAAGGAAGACGACCATGACGCGCCACGGACGCTTCAGGAGGTAGCCGATCGAGCGGACATAGCCGTTGGTGGAGCGGGTGAAGTTGCGGTTGAACCACTCGCTGGCACGGTTCTTCTTGTGGTCGTGCACCGGCTTCAGCATCGTGGCGCAGAGCGCCGGCGTGAGCACGATGGCGACCAGCGCCGAGAGCAGCATCGCCGAGACGATGGTGACGGAGAACTGGCGGTAGATGATGCCGGTCGAGCCGCCGAAGAAGGCCATCGGAATGAAGACGGCCGTCAGGACGAGCGCGATGCCGACAATGGCGCCGGTGATTTCGCCCATCGATTTCTCGGTGGCCTCCATCGGCGACAGCTTCTCCTCGGTCATGATGCGCTCGACGTTCTCCACGACGACGATGGCGTCGTCGACGAGCAGACCGATCGCAAGCACCATGGCGAACATGGTCAGCGTGTTGATCGAATAGCCCGTCGCGGCAAGGATGCCGAAGGTTCCGAGCAGAACCACGGGGACCGCGATGGTCGGAATGAGCGTCGCGCGGAAGTTCTGCAGGAAGACCAGAAGAACGACGAAGACGAGCACGATCGCTTCGATCAGCGTGTGCACGACCTTCTCGATCGACAGCTCGACGAAGGGCGTCGTGTCGTAGGGATAGGTGATCTCCACGCCCTCGGGCAGGCCCTTGGAAATGGAATCGAGGGCGGTCCGGACACGGCCGGCGGTATCGATGGCGTTGGCGCCGATCGCGAGGTTGACGGCGAAGCCGCTCGACGGCTGGGCGTTGTAGCGCGAGGAGCCGCCATAGCTTTCCTGGCCGATCTCGATGCGCGCGACGTCGCTCAAGCGAACCGTCGAGCCGTCCTTCTCGACCTTCAAGATGATGTGTTCGAAGTCGGAAACGGTGGTCAGCTGGCTCTGCGCGGTGATCGTGACGTTCATCTGCTGGCCTTCGACGGAAGGCTGGGCGCCGAGCGAACCCACGGATACCTGCGTGTTCTGTGCCTCGATCGCCGAGGTCACGTCGCCCGTCGTCAGCTGATACTTGACCAGCTTGTAGGGGTCGAGCCAGACGCGCATGGCGTAGCCGGAGCCGAAGATGTTGACGCTGCCGACGCCTTCCAGGCGCTGTACCTGTTTCTCGATCGAGTTTGAGAGAATGTTGCCGAGGTCGACGGAGTTGCGCTTGCCGTCGGTGGAGACCAGCGCGCCGACGAGAAGAATACTGGAGGTCGAGCGGGTGACGCTGATGCCGGCGTCGATGACGTCGCTCGGCAGCTGAGACTGCACCAGCTGCAGCTTGTTCTGCACCTGCACCTGGGCGATATCGGGATCGGCCGCCGTGCCGAAGGTCAGCGAGATGCTGGCCGAGCCGGTGGACGAGGTCGCGGTCATGTAGGTGAGGTCGTCGAGGCCGGTCATGCCGTCCTCGATGATCGTCGTCACCGATTTCTCGACGGTTTCAGCGCTGGCGCCGCGATAGGTGGCGTTGATGCGCACCGTGGTCGGCGCGATATCCGGATACTGCGAGATCGACAGCGTGAAGATCGCCAGCACGCCCGCGAGCATGATCGTGATCGCTATGACCCACGCAAAGATCGGACGTCGGATGAAAAACTTGGCCATTGGCTAATTCCTGTACGGCTCGGATCAATGATCGACGCGTTACTTCGCGGCGGGCTTCTGCGCGTCACCGGCGGCGGCTGGAGGCGCCACGGGCACGACGATACCCTTGTCATTGATCTTCATCTCGGTCGGCTTGACCGGCATGCCCGCGGTGATCGACTGCAGGCCGGAGACGATCAGCTGATCGCCGTCCTTGACGCCTTCGGTCACCAGCCATGCATTGTTGGATGGCGATGCGTTTTCGAAGATACGGTTTTCGACCTTGCCATCCGCGGAAACGAACTGCGCCGACAGCTCACCATTGGCATTGCGGCTGGTCGCGAGCTGGGGCAGGGCGAAGCCGTTTTCGGAGCCGAGTTCCAGCGTCGCGCGGACATACATGCCCGGCAGGATGATGCGGTCGGGATTGGGGAAGCGCACGCGGATGGTGAAGGTGCCCGTCGTTTCGCTGACGACCGACTTCGACATGTCGAGCGTTCCCTTCTCACCGTATTCCTTGCCGTTTTCGAGGATCAGGCGGAAGGCGTCGTTGCCGCTGGTGCCCTTGATCTCGCCATCGGCAATCGCGCTGCGCAGACGAAGCAGGTTGGTGCTCGATTCCGTCAGAAGGATATAGGCCGGGTCGAGCTGGCGCACGGTGGTCAGCGCCGTGGTCTGGTTGGCGGAGACGACGTTGCCGACGTTATAGGACGTCTGGTCGATCACGCCGTCGAAGGGAGCGACGATCTTGGTGTGGTCGAGATCGATCTCGGCTGCCGTAAGGGCGGCCTTCGCCGATTCCACCTCGGCCTGGGCCTGCAGGAGGTTGGTTCTTGCTGTCTCAAGCTCGATCTGCGTGGCACCCGAGCCGACCAGGCGCTGGTAGCGGTCGAAATTGCTCTGCGCGCTCGGAACGCTGGCCTCGGCCTTGGCGATCGCGGCGCGCGCCTGCGCGACAGCCGCGACGTAAGGGGCGTCTTCGATCTGGTAGAGAACGTCGCCCTTCTTCACCTCGCCGCCTTCGCGGAAGGTGATGTCGCGGATGAGGCCGCTGACCTGTGGACGGATGTCGGCGGTCTGGAATGCCTCGGCGCGGCCGGGAAGGATCGTCGTAACCGGGAAGTCGCCCTTCTTCAGCGTGATCACGCCAACGGCGGCCGCCTGCTGAGCCGCTCCGGCACCGCCGGCGCCCGCGGCCGGTGTCTTGCCGCTGTCGCTGCAGGCAGCAAGAACGCCACCGATGGCAAGAGCTGAGGAAACGAGGAGAAAGCGACGTATCATGTTCAATTCCCTATGCGCTGGCTCGCGGATCTAAGCCTGCCGGGGATGCCACACGACAAACGATCCGGAGTCAAATGCCTCTGATCCGAATTAACAAAGCCTTTAGAAAGTGACGTAAGTTATGAATCGTCACTTAGCAAGCGCTATTTTGCAGCGCGGCATCGGCGAAATCGACGATATTGCGGGCTTTCTCGACAAGCGTCTCCCGGTCGTCCTTGACGATCAGAACCGGGTGCAGCACGCCCGCCAACACATCGGCGACGGTCCTTGCCGCAAGCGCCGGGTCGGCGCAGTGATAGCGGCCTTCCGCGACACCTTCGCGAATGATGACCTCCAGTTTCTGGATCACCTTTTCGCGATATCGCTTGCCGGCCTCGATCTTGGCCTCGATGCTGACGAGGACCATTTCGAAGATGTAGGGGTTTTTCTGGATGTCCTCGAGGTGGCTGTCGAGCAGCCTGAGCACGAAGCGGAGCAACTGTTCGCGCGGCGGCAAGTCATCGGCGACGAAGCGGTCGGCGACGTCGCTCAAATGTCTTTCGGCGATCGCGTCGACCAAGGCGGTCTTCGAATGAAAGTGCTTGAAGACGTTGGCCGGCGACATGTCGAGTGCCGCGGCGATATCGGCGATGGAGACGGCGACGAAGCCGCGCTGGCGAAACAGCTGCTCGGCCATCGTCAGAATGTCTTCGCGGGTCTCTTCGGCCTTGCGCCTTGGCCTTCGTGCCATGAGTTCTCCAGCCGGGTTCGCCCGGCATCGCTGTTTCCAGAAACTAACGCGACATTGAAAGGGCCTGCAAGCCAAAGTCGCAGGCCTTTGCGCGATCGAACGCTTACGGGAAGTAGCGCGAGAGGTTCGTGCGCACGCGCTCCACCGGGGTCGCGCCGGTGTCGTCGGGCACGAAGGTCTGCGCGGTGATCGCCTCATAGGCCTTTATATAGACGGCCGAGGTCTGCTCGATGAGATCGGTCGGGATCTCGGGGATCTCGTCCTTGTAGGGATCGCAGCGCTCGGCCACCCAGGCGCGGACGAAATCCTTGTCGAAGCTTGCCGGGCGCGTGCCAGCCTCGAAGCTTGCCTGGTAGCTGTCGGCGAGCCAGTAGCGGCTGCTGTCGGGCGTATGGATCTCGTCGGCGAGGATGATCGTGCCGTTCTCGTCGGTGCCGAACTCGTATTTGGTGTCGACGAGGATGAGGCCGCGCTTGGCCGCCATTTCCTGGCCACGGGCAAACAGCGCCAGCGCGTATTTGGACAGCGTATCCCACTGCGCCTGTGTCAGCAGACCACCTTCGACGATCTGATCAGGCGTCAGCGGCTCGTCGTGGCCGCCATCGAATTCCTTGCTTGTCGGCGTGATGACCGGCTCGGGGAGCTTCTGGTTGTCGCGCATGCCATCCGGCAGGCGCATGCCGTACATCTCGCGCTCGCCCTTCTTATAAAGTGTGAGGATCGAGGTGCCGGTGGTGCCGGCGAGATAGCCGCGTACGACGATCTCGACCGGCAGGATGTCGAGGCGCTTGCCGACGACGACGTTCGGATCGGGATAGGCGATGACGTGGTTGGGGCAGATATCCTTGGTCGCCTCGAACCAGTAGCGCGCCGTCTGGGTGAGGACCTGACCCTTGTAGGGGATGCAGGTCAGGATACGGTCAAACGCGCTCAGCCTGTCGGTGCTGATGATGATGCGGCTGCCATCGGCAAGGTCGTAGTTTTCTCGCACCTTGCCGCGGTAGTAATTCGGCAGTTCCGGGAAATGGGCTTCTTGGAGAATACGCACGGGCTTGACCGTCCTTTTGGGTTACGGGGTCGGTATGATCGGGGCTTTCCCCTGCTGTAGTTCCATCGCCGGGGATGTCAAGCAAGCGGGGCTCAAACCCAGAAGACATATAGAAGCAGCAGGCTCAAAAAGTAGCTCAGTAGCGTCACCGGCAGGCCGGCGCGGATGAAATCGGAAAAGCGGTAGCTGCCGATGCCCATGGCGAGCGTGTTGTTGTGATGGCCGAAGGGTGTGAGGAAATCGAGCGAGGCGCCGAGGGCGACTGCCAGCAGATAGGCTTGCGGCTGGTGGTGGCCGGCTGCCGCGAACTCGATCGCGATGGGGCTCAGCACGATGGCGACGGTGGCGTTGTTGACGAAGGGCGTCAGCGCGATCGCCAGCAACAGCACAACGGCGATACCCGCCAGCGGCTGCGATACGGGCAGGATGGCGCCGAGCGCCGAAGCGATCACTTCGGCGGTCCCCGAGGTGCCGACCGCCGAGCCGATCGGGATCATCGCGGCGAGCATGATGATGACGGGCCAGTTGAGGTCGGCCATCGCCTGGCGGATGTTCAGGTAGTTGAAGAGCGCCAGCACGAGGACGACGCCGGCGAGCGCGATATCGGGCCGCACGACCGTGGTCGCGGCGATGCCGCAGGCAAAGATCGCGAAGGGCTGCCAGCTCAGCGAGAATGAGGGTGAAACGGGCGGCGAGGCGAGCGGCAGACATTCGCATTCCTCGAGTGCCTCGGCGATTGCGGCGCGGTCGCCCTCCAGCACCAGGACGTCGCCGATCGAGAGCTGCAGATCCTCGAAGCGTCCCTCGATGCGCGGGGAGCGCATGGATAGGGCGCTGATCGCGATGCCGCGCGTAGAGAAGACCTCGAGCGAGCGCAGGCGGGAGCCGACCAGCGTGCTCTCCGGCATGACGACAGCCTCGACGCGGCTTGCTTCGGCCTGCCAATGATCCGTCTGCAGCGCGCCCGATGTCGCGAGGTCGATAAGGACCGTATCGTCGGCTTCGGCCAGGAGGAGATCGCCGGCTTCGATGATGGAGCGTTCGGCGGATCCGAAGACGAAGGCGTCGTTGCGCAGCAGCGCATGCGGCTTGAGCGCGAAGCGGGCGGGGAGATCGGCGAGGCTCGAGCCGATCAGCGGCGAGCCCAAGGGCACGCGCCGTTCGGCCACCATGCGACGGCGCGGCGTTTCGGGCGCTGTCTCATCGTCCTCGCCATCCGCAGGGAAGAGCAGCGGCGCCAACACCGACGTCATCAGGATGCCCGCTGCTGCGACCGGCAAGCCGACATAGGCGAAATCGAAGAGGCGAAAGCTCTCACCGGTCGCGGCCGCAAGCGCATTGCTGACCAGCAGGTTGGCGGGTGTTCCGATCAGCGATACGAGGCCGCCGAGCAGGGCGGCGAACGAGATCGGCATGATCAGCTGGCGCTTCGGGATCGCGCTGACGGCGCTGACGCGCAGCGCCACCGGCAGCGAGATGGAGAAGGCGCCGATGTTGTTCATGAAGATCGAGACGAAGCCGGTCACACCGGACAGGATGGCAATGACGCCGGTGCCGCGCATGCCGCGACTGGCAAGCGCTGTCGACACCCTGTCGAAGAAGCGGGTGCGTGCGAGCACCTGGACCACCAGCAGGATCTCGACGACGGTGATGACCACGGGACTGGCAAAGCCCGCGAAGACCGCATCGGTCGGATAAAGCCCGAGCGCATAGCCGGCAAGAAGGCCGGCGATCGCGACGACCTCGACCCTGAAACGGTCGATCAGAAACAGAACCAGCATCGCGATCAGCAGGATCAGCAGACATGCTTGTTCTGGGGTCATCAGGTCTTCCGGATTGATGCGCTGCTTTACGTGTTGACTGAGACTGTAGCGGTTCGCGGCGCGCTGTATAGAGGGGCGGGCGCAGAGCGCAGTCTATAATGGGGCGCACTCTATATTAGAGGCGACGGCTCAGATCCCGGGCGCGCGCCAGGCGCCTTGTCCGGTGCGCTCAAGCATCGGGGTGGCGAAGACGGCGACCGTTCGCTTCAGCCATTGCGGGCCAGCCTCGTCAAGCGCCGTGCGCCAGCGCTCGGATTGCAGCATGGCGGCGCCGATCGCCACAGGCTCGATGGAACAGGCCGACAGCAGCTTGAGGCCGGAGACGATCGAGGTGCCGCTCGAGATGACATCGTCGATCAGCGCGACGCGCCTGCCTTCGAGCAGCGGCAGCATGCGCGGATCGATATAGAGGCGCTTCTGCTGGGTGGGGGTGGTTATCGACGACAGCGGCACGGAGAGGTCGTCGCGGTACCAGAATTTTCTGGAGGTGCCGAGCGGCACATATCTTTTGTGCCCGAGCTTCTGCGCCACGGCGGAGGCGAGCGTCAGTCCCAGCGTCGGCAGTCCGGCGACGACGTCGATGTCGAGGGCTCTCAGCCTGTCCGCCAGTTGCCCGGCCAAGACGTCCAGCACTTCGAAGCTCGCCTGGTTGATGATGAGCGAGGCAAGCGCGTGCTCGCCATCGGCAAGCGGGCGAAGCGGCAGGCGGAGCTGGCGACCGTCAGTCAGCGTCGCGACATAAAAGGATGTGAAGTCACCCCCGATCGAAAAGGTGCCGGGCGCGTGCAGCTCCTGCCAGAAATCGTGCGGGGCGAGGGCGGCGCTGTCTGTCATGATGTCATCTGGTCCGTTTGGTCGTGTCCATGCCGGCGCGGCGGCGCAGCGCCTTGAGCTCGGCTTCGGTCAAAGCCCGTACCGCGCCTTTCGGGAGGTCGCCGAGTTGGAGATCACCGATCGCCACGCGCACCAGCCGCAGGCATTCGGTACCGAGCGCTTCCAGCATGCGGCGGATCTGGCGGTTGCGGCCCTCGTCGAGCTCGACTTCGATCCAGCTATTGCGCTCGCCTTGTCTTAGAAGCGTCGCCGCCGTCGCCTTCAGGAGTTCGCCGTCGTGGCGAACGCCATAGGCCATCTCGGCCAGCATCTCGGGCTCCATGACGCGATCGACCTGGACGTGATAGGTCTTGGTGACATGGGTGACCGGGTCGAGCAGCGCCTGGGCGAAGACCGTGTCGTTGGTGAAGAGCAGCAGGCCCTCGCTCGCCTTGTCCAGCCGGCCGACCGGCGACAGATGCGGGGTGTCGACATCCTTGAGGCAATCGAACACCGTCGGGCGACCTTCCGGATCGTGGCGCGTCGTCACCAGCCCGCGCGGCTTGTTGAGCATCAGATAGGTCATCGGCTCGGCGGCGACATCGCTGCCGTCGACCTTGATCTTCGCGGATGAGAGGTCGATCCAGGCGGCGCTGTCGAGCACGGTGCGGCCGTTGACGGTGACGCGACCGTCGGCGATCAGCTTTTCCGCCTGGGTCCGCGAACAGTAGCCGAGCTTGGACAAAGCGCGCGGCAGGGTCACCCGCTTGCTCTCGACGGCTTCAGGCCTGTTGCGGCCGTTCTGCCTTTGCGGTGCGCGCCGCTCTCTCAATCGCCTGTTCCTCTGCTCTTTGTTATCGGCGTTTCTGGGTTATCGGCGTTTCTGGCATGAACGGTGAGGGGATGCCAGACGCGGGGGCGCAAAACGCGGGGATAAGAAGGACCGGACAAGAGGGGAGGGGGCTCTGTCGCTCAGCCAAAAAGAAGAGGCGGCGCCGGTGGCGCCGCCTGTCTTGGCCGCATTTATATATAGAGAGCGGATCGCGGTTGCGACCGCTCTCAGTGACGCGCCACGAAGCCCGCAAGCTGTTCGCGGTTCATGGTGACACCGGCTGCCGCCTTGGCGGGATCCGGATGGGTATAAGAGACGCTTGGCATTTCAGGAAGTTCGAGAGCCTGTCGCATGTTCATAATACCGACCGCCAAGCGGCCCTGCGCTCCGTCAACTGTGACTTCGACGATGCAGTTCGATCCTTTGGCAATCATCAGCAGTCCTCCCTCGTTCTTTATAGTCTCCATTATTGGCCTGAAAAACGGGTTTTTCTAAGACCTAAGTAGTACGGGCCGGATGATACTTCGGATCATCCGGCCCGTAAACAAATTAGATATGTCTAATTTTAACGAATGCTATCGCCACCACTGCTGGCGCTGCGGGGCGGCCTGGGCGCCGCTTAAGAGATAGCCGGCGAGAAAGCCGAGTGCGCCGGCAAGTGCCAGCGCCGTGGTGGTGGCGGCCGGATGCTCGCGGGCGGCGTCCGCCGCGGCCACGCCTTCGGCCTTGATCTGGGCAACGGCGGTCTTGGCGCGGGGCGCCATATCCTCATAGGCCTTGCCGGCGCGATCGCGCACTTCGTAATAGGCCTCCGCGCCCTGGGCCGAGATCATCTTCTGCAGACGGGCGACCTCCTGCTGCAGGGCGCTGATGTCCTTGCTAACGGCGGATCTCACATCATCTGTATTGGAAGCCATTGGGCTGTCTCCTTTGTTGCTGACGATAGAAACACGTCTAGAAACACATGGGAGAGGGGTTCGGTTCCGAAAATCGGGCGTTTTGGGTGCGGATAATGGCGTTTGGGGGATGCCCGGCGGTGGATTGGCCCGATGTTCAGGGAGACGCGCGGTGGCGCCGAAATGGCTCCACAGAGGCGCCCGGAAATTCCCCCAACAGAATCAGTGTGTTATAAAACTGTCAAAAAACTTTGCGTGTGGTTGTTGACTTGTTTGGGTATGGGGCCTTATAAGCCGCTTCACAGAACGAGGGCGGCGGCGCTGCTGGCGACGGTGACTTTCGCTCTGGATTTCTTGAATTGGCTGCCATGCTGATTGGTCCC
>NZ_JAGHMF010000047.1 GCF_017741815.1 Rhizobium sp. 16-488-2b | reverse complement strand
CATCCTTGCTCCCAACGTTGGCTTTGACCAGTGCGTCGAGAGGCGAGACTGTCGCATCTCTAACTGGCCCAACTGTCGCATTACTAAATAGCCGCTACAACGTTATATCACATAATATAATTTATGGAACTGCATTGGCCAATGGCGATTTGATCACCAGATGTCTAAGTCCGGGTTTGTGTAATCGAAACCTGCTTCGACCACGCGTGACTCAAGCGGATTGCAACGCACCACAGCGATAGTAGCCGCTCGCGGCAATCGAGCAGAACGGCAGCCAGCCGATGTTTTCCACCGGGCGGATGGAGCCGAGATTGATCTTGCCGCTCTCCGGGTCGCGGGCGATCTTCTGAAGGAATGTCCGCAGCATACCCATTGTGGCCGGATAGGTTCCGATCGGGACCTGTCTGATGAAGCTGCCGCCGGCAGCCCGCGCAGCGTGGCCCAAGCTCGAACCCGTTTAGGATCCTAAGACAGCGATTATCAAAGGTTTCCATTGAGCGTACGGACAGTTTAACAAAGGCCCGTGGCGCTCCCTACCGGGGGGATTGTGGGTGGTTTAACGCCCGCAATTGACTTCGACTCTCGTTTCCTCAGGTTGGCTCCTTTCTCTGGCCATGTGGATGTCGAACCCTCAAGTTCAGGGCCCTGACAGGTGTCAACGCAATGATTGACGCGTTTCCGCTTGCGAACGCGGCCAAAATATATGCCAAGGTGATGTCCGGAACTCATTTCCGCATTTGATTTTGACGTGTTGGACCCGCCGACAGCGCCTTAGAATATAGCCGCCCGCTTCGAGCACTCGATTATACAAGCCGCAGGTCCTGAATATTGAGACCACTTCTTTATCGACGTCGTTCGACGTCCGAAAAACGCACAAGGAGTTACCATGCGCAAACTTACCCTGCTCGCCCTGCTGTCAATGACAGCGCTCGGAGTACCCGCATACGCACATTCTGCAGACAAGCCGACGGTTGTTCTTGTCCACGGGGCATTCGCCGACGGCTCCAGCTGGAACGGCGTTGTCGCCAAATTGGAGAAAGACGGTTATCCCGTCGTTGCCGTCGCCAATCCACTTCGTAGTGTTACGGGGGATGCCGACTATATCCGGCGCATCGTGGACAGCCTCAACAGGAATGTCGTCCTTGTCGGCCATTCTTATGGCGGGGCCGTTATCACCCAAGCAGCTGCCGGCTCGAAATCCGTGAAGTCTCTCGTCTACGTTTCAGCTTTCGCGCCGGACGCCGGAGAGTCCGCTCTCGATCTGACAGGGAAGTTCCCCGGCAGCACGCTGCCACCGACGCTCGCCGCGCCGGTCGCTCTCGAGAATAATGGCAAAGACCTTTACATCGACCAGGCGAAATTTCCGGAACAGTTTGCAGCCGACGTTCCGCGTTCGGAAGCCAAGCTGATGGCTGCGACCCAGCGTCCGGTCACGCAAGCCGCCTTGGAAGACAAGGCGAAGGACGTCGCATGGAAGGAAATCCCGTCTTGGTTCATCTTCGGCGACGCGGACAAGAACATCCCGCCAAAGGCGATCGGCTGGATGGCCGAGCGCGCCCACTCCAAGGAGACTGTCGTCGTCAAGGGCGCATCGCACGTCGTCATGGTTTCGCACCCTGATAAGGTGGCTAAAATCATAGAAGATGCTGCCAACGCTGAATGAAATGGCGGGTCGGCGGAGTCTTGGAAGCCGCTGGCCCACCACTCGTCGCTTGCGTGCGGGTTGCGCCCATTTGGTCCCTCCAAACAAAACTCTGCTGGCCGCGCACAGAGGGAGCGTCTTGATAAAGCCTCCACGTCGGTCGTTATGTGATCGACGTCGTTCGGCGTTGTGCTGCCAGTGGGGCGGACCCGGCACTGCTGACGACGACTACTAGAGCGGCACTTCCGCTTTAGCACGCGAACGGTGAGACTTCCCGCCGGGTGGCGTGGCCACCATCCCTCTGTGACCTAAAAAGGCGCGGGCGGAATATTCTTTTGCGATCCGGCTGGCGTCGGAGCTGGGATTTCACCCATTTAAACTAAGCCAGCACCGCGGCTGCTGAATTTTACAATATCGTTCGGAGCAACGACCTCAGTTTGGGCCATCCAAATGAAGGAGCGTTGAAATGACTTCACAGTCGATAGCGCAATCCGTCGTACCCGCCCTCGGAGAAGTCCCCGACTTCCAGGTAGGCGACCAGGTACGGACGGCTGTGCGCTTTCCGATCGGCCACTACCGACTTCCCACCTACCTCCGCGGGAAGACCGGGGTTGTCGAGCGCATCATCCCTACGATGGGCGTCGACAACGAGGAGGAAGGCTATGGCCGAAATGCCGGATCGAAAGGTCATTACTACCGCATCGCGATCCCCATGACCGAAATCTGGGCCCAGTACAAAGGCCAGGCCACCGACGGCCTGCGGATCGAAGTCTTTGAAACCTGGCTGGAGAGGATTTGACCTTGCACGAAGACAATCACGGTCACGACCACGATCATCACGATCACGACCATTCTCACCCGCACGAGGAAATCTCCATCACGGAGCTCCCCGGCTATTATGACATGCTGGAAACCGCAGTCCGCGAGTTGCTCGTCGAGCGCAAGCTCTTCGGCGCAGACGAAATCCGCAGACAGATCGAAGTCCTCGATTCCCGCACGCCCGCACTCGGTGCGAAGGTCGTTGCGCGAGCCTGGGTCGATGACGAGTTTCGTAAGCGTCTTCTTGAGGACGGGCGAAAGGGCTGCGAGGAACTTGGCATCACCTTCTACGACGATACCCAGTTGATCGTTCTGGAGAACACGGCCGAGGTTCACAACCTTATCGTCTGCACGCTGTGCTCGTGCTACCCGCGGCCCGTCCTTGGCCTGCCGCCGGATTGGTACAAGCTCAAGCCGTATCGTGCCCGTGCGGTTTACGAACCCCGTGCCGTCCTCGAAGAATTCGGCACCCACATTCCTGATGACGTCGAGATCGTGGTCAGCGACTCCACAGCGATGGTTCGCTACCTCGTACTGCCTATGCGCCCGACGGGAACGGAGAATTTGTCAGAGGAAGAACTTGCCGCGCTGGTGACGCGCGACGCGATGATCGGCGTAATCCCGGTCGAATATCGGAAAAGGGCTGCATGATGTCCAGCGAAGGTCTCGTAAAGAAACTCCCCAACGACATCGGTGGGGACGCCAGCGGCAAAATCGAACGCGTCGAACACGAGCTTCTGCCTTGGGAGAAGCGCTGCCACGCGCTGGCGGACGTCCTCGATTTCCACAAGATCATCAATACCGAGGAGAAGCGCCGCGGCGTCGAGGCGCTTGGCTCGGAGATGATCGGAAAGCTTTCCTACTACGAGCGCTGGATCGTTGCTTTCGCGAACATCCTGTTTCAGAAGGGCATCCTGACGCCGAGCGACATCGCCGCAAAAATGGCCCAAGTCGAGGCGCAGGCAAAAAGCCAGTTGCAAGGCCAACGCAATGGCTGAGACCACGGCGACGCGCGAAGCCGCATGCTTTTTCGAGGTCGATGGGGCGATACCCGTCCTCCAACGTTCGTTCGTCGAGGCAGTCGGCACTTGCCTGCTGACAATTGCGATGGTGGGCTCCGGTTTCGCCGTCGAGCAAAAACTCGCGGGAGAGCCAATCGCGGCATCGCTCGTTATCGCGATCTCGATCGCCGGTTCGCTGGCGGGACTGATCATCGCCCTCGGAAAGGTTTCAGGGGGCCACTACAACCCCCTGATCACCCTCGGGCAATGGCTTCGAGGCGAACGCCCTACCGTTTGTACGATCTCGTATATCGCTGCCCAAGTCGCCGGTGGGGTCCTTGGCGCGATCATCTCGACAACGATGTTCGGTGCGGCAGCCAGCCCCGATATAGGAACTACACCCTCACTCGGCCCTGTGGTCAGCGAGGTCGTCGCTTCGGCGGGCTTGCTTACGATCGTCATTGGCTGCGGGCGCAGTGGTAAATGGGATACCGGTCCGTTCGCCGTTGCTGCTTGGTTGGTTGCGGCCATTTTAGCGACGCCGTCGACATCCTTTGCCAATCCTGCAGTCACTATCGCTGCAGCGTTTGCAGGCGGTCCGGTGTCGCTGAGCATAGCAACCGCAGCTGCTTTCGTCGTAGCTCAGATCGTCGGGTTGCTCGTAGCGCTCGGGATAACCAAAATTGCATTCGAGGAGCGCGGGACGCATCCCGCCAACGTGGCTCAGCTTCGAGGTCGGTCGAATGATCAAGCCTGAGGGAATGACTGTCCTGGAGACCCTGCTGCCGCCGCGTGAAGCGATTGAGCGATTTCGCTCGGCGGTGGAGGCATCAGGCATGAAGGTGTTCGCTCTCATCGACTTCGCCGCAGATGCGAGGAATGCCGGGTTAACCATGGGAGATGCAGTTCTGCTCGTCTTCGGCAATCCGAGAGTGGGAACCCTTCTGCTCATCGACGCGCCGCACGCGGGGATCGATTTGCCGCTCAAGGCGCTTGCCTGGACCCATCAAGGCAAACAATGGCTGTCCTACAACGAGCCCGCATACATCGCGCGCCGGCACGGCCTCTCGATGGCCGGGCCGATCCAAAAGATGTCTGACGCGCTCAAACACGCCGCGACAGCAGTCCTCGGCAACGAAGTATCCTAATAAACAAAGGAACTGATATGACAACGATCACTGAACCAAAATTCGCCCATGCAAGCACTCCCGCGAAGGCTCTCGCGCTACTCATGCTCGGCTTGTTGGGTATGTTTCTTGTCGGCGGCGTTGGCTTTGCTGGAACTCCGGCAATCCACGACGCCGCCCACGATGTCCGTCACACCCTCAGTTTCCCTTGCCATTGAGGTCGGAATCATGGCGTATCTTCAGAAGCTCTTTTTCGCGGCGGTGCTTGCAGGTGTCCTCGGTGGCTTTTTCGCGTCGGCGCTCAACATCCCAGTGGCCGTGCCGATGATCCTTCAGGCGGAGGTGTACGAGCATACCGCCGAGCACGCTCAAGCGGGCGAAAACGGGGCACACGAGCACCCTGAAATGTCGGCATTTGCACGAAATACACTAACTGCCATCGGTACGACCCTGGCCTATGTCGGCTTCGCGTTCATGATGACCGTCCTTGCCGAACTCAACGGTAGCTTGATGTCTTGGAGGTCAGGCCTTGCGTGGGGTGCTGCCGGCTACCTCGTCTTCAGTCTTGTTCCCGCCCTCGGCCTTCCTCCGGAGCTTCCCGGAATGCCCGCCGCGGATCTCCTCCAGCGGCAGATTTGGTGGATCGCTTGCGCGGCTTGCACAGCTGGCGCGATCCTATCAGCCGCCAACTATCGGCACCCTTTAGCGCTCATTGCTGCGGCAGTTCTTGCGGCAATGCCATTCCTAATTGGCGCGCCAGGTGCCTCAGAAACGGAGGCTTTGGTGCCTATAGCTTTACACCATCAGTTCGTGATCTCAACGCTTGCGGCAAATCTCGGGGCATGGCTCGCAATGGGATTGTCCCTTGGGATAATGAGGTCTCCAAGACGTATGAAGTTGCTGGCCATCCGGAGCTAGCAAGCTTCAATATGTGGCAATTCCCTCGTGTCTATTACGGGGCCTTCCGGTCACCAAACCATCCGATGCTGTGACGCAATACGCCAGTCGGTGAGGCTAGTTAAGATGAACGAGCAGATATGCGCTTTTCTCAGCTTTAAGCGCAGCAATCAGACTAGCTTCGCGAGGCGTTCGAGTGATGCGCAGATTTTATGATGGCACAGCAGCAATGGGTGACATGCTCTCCGGGTTCCACAGCCCTGAGGAATGTTCCAGAATTAGGTAGCAACCGCCACCAGACTTCTTGCCGGTGAACACATAGGATCGCCGCGATCCTATGGAGTAATTTTGAATGCTCCTTGTCGTTGATGAACTGAAGAAAAAGCGGCAGAAACCGACCCTCGGATAAGCGAGATGCGGGCACAGACCAGCGTTCTGGAGCCGCAGGCTACATTCGACGAAGGCTGGATGATGTCAACAAGGATATCTCAGCTCTCTTCAAAAGGCGTCGACCGCCCATGGTTTCGTTCTGCGGACGCTCAGGGAAGCGGGTCTGCCGATTACGACCGCGGATTTCGCCTACTCTTCACCCGCGACAACGGACTGGGCGAAGACGACGCGAGAGTGCGCCTAAATCCGTGGCCACCTTTCTTGACAGATGTCGCCACGCATCCAATTATGTCCTCGAACAGGTGGAGATGATGACATGGACGCGAGGATACTCAAGCGGGTGCAGTTGGCCCGCCGCGTCAGCAGACAGGACATCATTGACAGCCTCGTGGAAACCATTGTCCAGATCGGGGGCGATCCTCTGACCGTCAGGAAGGCCAAAGATAAGCTGAGCGCGGTGCTCGGGAAAGCCCGAAACGGCGTTCCGCAAGTCATCGGCAATATCAAGAAGGCCGATGATATGGCGGTCGTCATCTCCGTCAAGGATCTTGCGGAACTCGTTACCGCAGTGCGGCAGCAGCAGAAGACCTTCGGGGAGGCGCTCGACACCATCGGCTTCAAGCCGTACTCCGGGGGTCGCATCATCGTCGGTCAGGGCCGCAAGCGCGAGCGCCTCCAGCGCAGCAGCAACGCCTCCGGCGCGAAGAGTGCTGTCTGACGCATGTTCTTGCTCTCGACGCAGGCGCTGATGGATATCATCTGCGAAAACCCCGACGTGACTGCGTGCATCGGCCCGGTGCCGGGCGCAGGACATCCATGCGAGCGTCGTATCGGTCGCTCACGTCCAGGCCGAGATCCTCTCGACGCCGATCGAGGAAGGCCGGGAGGTTATGGATCTCGCCCTCAGCGCGTTCGTGTCTTTCGCCCGCAGGAACAACACCCTCGAACTTTTCGATGATGGGGCGGGGCCGTATTCTCACGAATCGCCCAGCTCGACCTCCGGATCGATGACGACAAGAATCTCGGCGACATGTCCCGCATGGTCGCCGCTACGGCGATCGACCGCAACCTTGTGCTGATCGAGGGGGGCGCAGCCATATCATGGTCAGATCGACCGCCGTCGTGTCGAGGATCCATACAGATCAAGGCCGTAAGTCGACACCGCCAAACAGGTGGAGGCGCCTCAGCGGGGCATGGCTCCTTCCATATCCTTTCGCTTTCGGGCGGAGGATATGGGCTCCTAGCCTGGAAGAACCTTAAGGATCGCGAACGTCAACTCCGGCGGCTTTATAGAGCCGAAGATCAATGGCGATCCCAAGGTAGAAATGGAACCTTGGAAGCGCAGCCGCAATAGAACGGAGTCGGCGTCTGCTCAGCGATTAGTATCCCGCAGGATTTCGAAGAGAAACCATACGCGTTGCTCACCTTCGTCAATCCAATTTTCCAGAAGGCTGGCCGTTGCTATGTCAGCGTACTCGTCGCACGCGGCATGCAGGTTACGCAAGGCCGCAACTAGACCGGCATTGTCTTCACGTAATTCGGCGAGCATTTCATGAGGATGAACAAAATCGGCGTTGTTGTCGGCAATACGCTGGCGCGTTGCAATATCACCGATAGACCTAAGGGTGGGTTCACCGAGCTTGCGAACCCTTTCTGCAAGCGGGTCAGTCATCGCCAGCAACTGCTCGCCGTGCTCGTCAAGCATGAGATGGTGGTCGCGGAAACTCGCGCCGCTCATATGCCAATGAAAGTTCTTAGTCTTGAGATAGAGCGCGAACACATCGGCGAGCAGCGTCGTAGCAGCGGCAGAGATGTCCTTAACGGCATCCTCGGACAAGCCTGTCGGCGTCCTGAGGCTTGCCATACGGCGTAAGTGTAGCTGTTGGTCCATGTGAGGTTCCTTGCGTTTGCCACGGTCCCGAACCACAATATGCGTTCTGTCGGGCCGATCTGAGTACGCACGGACTATGCGAGCGTTGAGCGCGGAGATCTTGCAAATATCGTCTCCAAAAACCGATCGTCTTGCGTACGAGCGGAGCGGATCCGCCAATCACGTTCATATCAACGCTGATAGTAGACAATTAACTGAAGCGACGGTCGCGCAGACGATGTCGGCGTATTCGAAATCGGAGAATGACAAATGGCTATCAAGGGCGAACTTCTAATCGGCGGCAAGAGCTTCCCGGGTAAAGGAACGGCGTTCTTTGCCATCGAGCAGACGACCGGCAACCGCTTGGGTGGTGCCTTTCATGGAGCGACACCAGATAAGGTGGACGAGGCATTGGCATTGTCCTGGGAAGCCTTCGGGACCTATCGCGAAACAACGCTGGAGGAACGCGCTCTATTTCTTGAACGCATCGCTGAGAATATCCTCGATCTCGGAGACGAATTGGTGGACAGGGCCAGCGTAGAGACGGGGCTTCCTAAAGGCCGGATTGAAGGCGAACGGGCACGCACGGTTGGGCAATTGCAGCTTTTCGCGAAGGAGGTACGGAACGGTCGTTTTCAGGAGCTTAGGTTCGATCCCGCCGACCCCGAACGGAAGCCCACCGCCAAGCCTGATCTCAAGCTTCGCAACGTCCCGTTGGGACCCGTAGCCGTATTCGGGTCGTCGAATTTCCCGCTGGCCTTTTCTGTAGCAGGTGGTGACACGGCTTCTGCCCTGGCTGCCGGATGCCCGGTGATCGTCAAGGCTCATTCGGCCCACCCGGGCACTTCCGAGCTGATCGGAAGGGCCGTTCAAAAAGCCGTCGCCGATTCCATGTTGGCCCCGGGCGTATTCAGTTTGCTGTTTGACGCCGGGTTCGAGGTAGGCCAGGCGTTGGTCGCAGACAGTCGCGTCCGTGCGGTCGGATTCACGGGTTCCCGCCGCGGTGGTCTGGCTTTGCTCGATATTGCATCGCGCCGAAAGCAGCCGATCCCTGTTTACGCGGAAATGAGTAGCATAAACCCGGTGATTATTTTCCCGGCGGCTCTTGCGAACCGAGGGAAATTGATCGCGAAGGAGTTCATTAGTTCACTAACCCTTGGCGCTGGCCAATTCTGCACAAACCCGGGCTTGGTTCTTCTAGTGGAGGGAAAGGGTCTCGATGAGTTTCTAAGCGCAGCTGCAATCAGTATCGCAGAAGCGGCAGCCCAAACGATGCTGACCGCCGGGATCTGTGATGCTTTCCGACGTGGAACTGCAATGCTGGAGTCCAAGTCGAGCGTTCGGGTAGTAGGTCGAGGAAAACCTGGGACCACGCTCGAGGGCCAAGCGATGCTTTTCGCGGCCACAGGATCGGCATTGATTGAAGATGCCCAGCTTCAGGACGAAATCTTCGGTGCGGCCAGCCTTGTGGTCCGTTGCGCGAATCATGATGAACTTCAGCGCGTTCTCACCGCGCTGGAAGGTCAGTTGACGGTTGCCCTCCACATTGACCAAGACGACTTTGAGATAGCAAAACCGCTCATCCCGACCCTTGAACTGCTAGCGGGACGTCTGCTCGTGAACGGTTTCGGAACGGGTGTGGAGGTCTCGCCGGCCATGGTCCATGGTGGCCCTTATCCGGCGACGTCCGACGGTAGGTCCACCTCGGTCGGCACGATGGCGATCTATCGGTTCCTGCGGCCCGTTTCCTACCAGGATTTCCCTGCCTCGCTGACGCCGCCCGCTTTCAGCATACGATAGGGATGCCAACAGCGGCAAAAGCTTGTACGAAGAACCCTTTTGCCCGAAAAGGAATGACTTTAGCTTATCGACGATGGCCGCCCGAGGCGGCGCATATGCCGCGGCGCTGAAGTCCATTCACGCTGATCGAGGCACATGTTGTAGGCGCTGAGCAACTGCCTAATGGTGACGCCAAAGTGCCGGTCCTGGCGAGGGGAGAGATCGATACGGGACACAATTCGGCCGCTGGCTACCCACCCACAGTCAATCGTGTTTTCACCGTTCTTAGGCGACTCGCGACCGGAGTGTCCAATCAAGTCGCCAACCTCGGCGTTATGCGCGGACGAAAATCCTCGCTTAGAAGGAGTTGACGGATATTTTCGAGCAGCACCCAAAAGTCACTATCATCTTGCTGGCAGCAGGAAAGGCCAGTCGCTATGGAAGCGACGGGGACAATAAACTCCTCGCAGAGTTCGAGGGCGTTCCACTCGTGAGACGGACTGCCTTGCGCGCAAGCAAAAGCAATGCCAATTCCGTTATCGTAGTCGTTGGCTTTCAGGCCGCAGACATCATTTCGGTTCTTGCTGGCCTTCCAATCAACATAGCCACTAACCGCGATTTCCCACTTGGGATTTCCAGTTCGTTGATGGCTGGATTGACGATGCCGGAAGCTCGCTCTGCGGATGGCGTGTTGGTCATGCTGGCCGACATGCCTACGATTTCAACAGTGAATCTGAATTCGGTTATTGACGCATTTGCCGCTGACGACGGACGATCGATTGTCGTCGCTTCACACGGAGGCGTTCGCGGGAACCCGGTGATCATTCCAAAGTCGTTGTTTGGCGACCTGATGTCCCTCGAGGGCGACGTGGGGGCGCGAAATATCATTCGACATGTTGATTTGCACTGAGAGCTGACCCGGGATTGCGGGAAATTATCACTGAGATTTGACCCATGTTTCAATCATCCCTCGCGAGGTTTCAGCGGGGGCTCTGGAGTGATCGACATGGCGTTACTGAGCGTAATCCGACGCTGGCATTTTCGAGAGCATCTATCGATCCGGGAGATTTGCCGCAGGACCGGCCTGTCCCGGAATACGGTTCGCAAGTATCTGCGCCTGGATGGCGTAGAGCCGAAGTTCAAGGTTCCGGAGCGACCGAGCAAACTTGATCCATTCGCGGATCGGCTGTCGGCTTGGCTGAAGACGGAGTCCAAGAAGGGTCGCAAGCAAAAGCGCACCCTGAAGCAACTCCATGCCGACCTGGTGAGCCTTGGCTACGACGGTTCCTATTGCCGTGTTGCAGCCTTTGCCCGGGAATGGAAGGCAGACCGGCAGAGGGAATTCCAGACGACGGGGCGCGGCACGTTCGTGCCTTTAGCCTTTGAGCCAGGAGAAGCCTTCCAGTTCGACTGGTCGGAAGACTGGGCCATCATTGGCAATGAACGCACCAAGCTGCAGGTCGCACATACGAAGCTGAGCTACAGCCGCGCCTTCGTTGTTCGGGCCTATCTTCTGCAGACGCACGAGATGCTGTTCGATGCGCACAACCATGCATTCCGCGTGTTTGGCGGCATCCCCGGCCGCGGTATTTACGACAACATGCGTACCGCGATCGACAAGGTCGGCCGTGGCAAGGAGCGCGACGTCAATGTTCGCTTCCTGGCGATGGCCAGCCACTATGTGTTCGAGCCCGAGTTCTGCAATCCAGCTTCAGGCTGGGAGAAAGGACAGGTCGAGAAGAATGTGCAGGATGCGCGTCACCGCTTCTTCCAACCTGTTCCGCGCTTTCCATCGCTGGATGCCCTGAACGACTGGCTGGAGCTTCGATGCAAGGAATTCTGGGCAAAGACTCCGCATGGACAGATGCGTGGCACGATCGCCGACATCTGGGCGGAGGAAGCTTTGGCATTGATGCCTGTTACCCGCCCGTTCGACGGCTTTGTCGAGTATACGAAGCGGGTCACCCCGACCTGCCTCGTCCATCTGGAACGCAATCGCTACAGCGTCCCGGCGTCCTTCGCCAATCGACCAGTGAGCCTTCGCGTCTATCCCGATCGTATCGCCGTCGCAGCAGAGGGGCAGATCGTCTGTGAACATCGCCGTATCATCGACCGCTCTCACGATCGGCCAGGACAGACGATCTACGACTGGCGGCACTATCTGGCGGTGGTGCAGCGCAAGCCCGGCGCTCTTCGTAATGGCGCTCCATTCGTCGAGCTGCCGGACGCATTCCGGACCTTGCAGCAATATCTCCTGAAGAAGCCGGGTGGTGACCGCGAGATGGTCGACATCCTGGCGTTGGTCCTCCAGCACGACGAACAGGCCGTCCTCTCGGCCGTGGACATGGCGCTGAAGACAGGCGTTCCAACCAAGACCCATGTGCTGAACCTGCTGCATCGTCTTGTCGACGGTAAGTCCTTCACGCCACCGACCATCGACGCGC
>NZ_JAGHMF010000032.1 GCF_017741815.1 Rhizobium sp. 16-488-2b | reverse complement strand
CCGCCTGACATCCCATCATCACTCAATCCTCCGCAAATCAGTAAGACGATTGAATCACGACAGCCTGGTGCCGACAACGCTCAGTTTTTCAACAGTATCGGCCCAAAGGGGTCACCAGTCATCGCCATGAATCACACGCCGCCTTCATGATGTACGAGGATACGGGCACCTAGCTCTTGCCCTCTCCCTTTCCGGGTGCGCCCGGCTTTCCACCGGCACCGCCTGATCCGCCTTTTCCAGGGTTTTGCCCCTTACCCGGTTTACCTGGTCGCCCTGGCGCGCCTGGCAATCCAACCTTTGGAACTTCCGTCATCTTCATGCTCCTCTTGCAGCGGAAATCAAACTTGATGGATGAGGATCTGGCGGCGAAGGGCTTCGGGCTTTGAACGACCAATCGCCTTTTGCGGTCACACTGATCTATCCTCCCAAAGATCAGTGTCGCGGCGTGGATACCAATTAATGAATCGTGCCTTTAGGTCTACGTGATGCGAATTCGCTGAGCAACCTAAGGACTTTTTCAACAACGTCGTCGCCACGACGTGGGTCTGCCGCCACATCTTCACAGCTTCCTGCTAGCCGAACACTGAGTGCCAGCAGCAACCGGCAAATTGGATCACTATCACGCTCAGCGATATGTGCGGAAATCTGAAGCCTATGAGCAAGTCCTTTGAGGATGGTCTTCCTCTCTTCGACAGAGGTCTTTTCGAACGGTGGTGGGGTAGTCATGGATTTCTCCCACGCGTTTTTTGGGGCACTGATCAAGCAGCGTGCTTTTCCGACCCACGCCGCAAATCATTCGTCGAATAGAATTTGGTGGGGACGCGTTCACCCGCGGGAACGCCGCAAATTGCAAACTTATGCAGCCTGCTTTGTGCTGGTGGAGGGTTGGGGATTTTCGCGTACGTCGTTACGGCTTGAGGACCGAGAGCCGCTGGCGCAACATCGTTGCTTGACCTGTCACTCATCATAGCTACTCCTACCTTCAGGCAAGAGCGCATGAAATCTCCCAATCGGCTCTGCCCGGAAGAATAAGCCGACAGCGAACCTTATGCTCTCTTATGCTAATCGCCTAATCTTTAATAAATTATTCGACTTGATGATTTTCAGGTGTCTCCGTTGCGGCTCAAGAGGCAATTGAACCCCACTGAACAAATCCTGCTGAACTTCAAGACGAAACGTTAGATCGTCGAGTTTTCCCAAGAGATGGAAAGAAACAATCCGGGGAGTCTGGTCACAATCGCACTGACGAATGCGGGCGGTCGGCTTTGCAACGTAGGTTGCGACTTGGCGATCCGGCAATGACCGATGTTGGCGCGCAAAGGCGACGTGGCGCGCTACTCTGACGCTATGTCCGCTTTTAGGCGAGGGCTTCGATGGCCCCGATGGCCGACATGACGGCGCAAAGCTGCCGTAGCCAAGCGCTTATTTCGCCTTGAACGGGGTCGAACCTTCGACCCCGTAGTTTTCTTCGGTGCAAGCCAACCTATGCAACAATGAATTTGCTTAAAAATCCCAGTCTTCGTCTTTGGTTGCGACGGCCTTGCCGATGACGTAAGACGAGCCTGAACCGGAGAAGAAGTCGTGGTTCTCGTCGGCATTGGGCGATAGCGCCGATAGGATGGCCGGATTGACCTTGCATGCTTCCGCCGGGAACAGTGCCTCGTAGCCGAGGTTCATCAGCGCCTTGTTGGCGTTGTAGTGCAGGAACTTCTTGACGTCCTCGGTGAAGCCAACGCCGTCATAAAGCGCCTCGGTGTATTTCGCCTCGTTGTCGTAGAGCTCGAGCAACAGATCAAAGGCGAAGTCCTTGATCTCTTGACGCCGGGCTTCCGGCAAGCGCTCGACGGCGCGCTGAAACTTGTAGCCTATGTAATAGCCATGCACGGCTTCGTCGCGGATGATGAGGCGGATCATGTCGGCGGTATTGGTGAGCTTTGCGCGGCTCGACCAGTACATCGGCAGATAGAAGCCGGAGTAGAACAGGAAGCTCTCGAGGAAGACCGAGGCGACCTTCTTCTTCAGTGGATCATCGGATGCGTACTGCTCCATGATCAGCGCCGACTTCCGCTGCAGGAACTCGTTCTCCTCCGACCAGCGATAGGCATCGTCGACATCGGGCGTCGAGCATAGCGTCGAGAAGATCGACGAATAGGAGCGCGCGTGCACCGCCTCCATGAAGGAGATGTTGGAGAGCACCGCCTCCTCATGCGGGGTCGCCGCGTCGGCCATGAGTTTGACCGAGCCGACGCCGTTCTGGATCGTATCGAGCAGCGTCAGGCCGGTGAAGACGCGGATGGTCAGTTGCTGCTCCTCCGGTTTCAGCGTCGCCCAGGATGGGATGTCGTTCGACAGCGGTACTTTCTCCGGTAGCCAGAAATTGCCGGTGAGGCGGTTCCAGACCTCGAGGTCCTTGTCGTCCTCGATGCGGTTCCAGTTGATGGCGCGTACGGCCGCGGCGACCTTCGAGGTCTTGGTCTTCACTTGAATGTTCATCTTGGTCACCTGGGATCAAAGGGCGCAGGAGACGCAGCCCTGCACTTCCGTGCCGGTCAGCGCCATCTGGCGAAGGCGGATGTAGTAGATGGTCTTGATGCCCTTCTTCCACGCGTAGATCTGCGCCTTGTTGATATCGCGGGTCGTCGCGGTGTCGCGGAAGAACAGCGTCAGCGACAGGCCCTGGTCGACATGCTGGGTGGCCGCCGCATAGGTGTCGATGATCTTCTCCGGCCCGATCTCGTAGGCGTCCTGATAGTAGTCGAGATTGTCGTTGGTCATGAAGGCGGCGGGGTAGTAGACGCGGCCGATCTTGCCCTCCTTGCGGATCTCGATCTTGGAGACGATCGGGTGGATCGAGGAGGTCGAGTGGTTGATGTAGGAGATCGAGCCCGTCGGCGGCACGGCCTGCAGGTTCTGGTTATAAAGGCCACCCTCCATGACCGCCTTCTTCAGTTCCAGCCAATCATCCTGCGTCGGGATATGGATGCCTGTCGTCTCGAACAATTCGGCCACGCGCGCCGTCGCCGGCGTCCACTCGGCCTCGGTGTATTTGTCGAAATATTCGCCTGAGGCGTATTTCGAGTTCTCGAAACCCTTGAAGCTCTGGCCACGCTCGACCGCCATCAAGTTTGACGCGCGGATGGCATGATAGGTCACGGTGTAGAAGTAGATGTTGGTGAAATCGACGCCCTCTTCGGAACCGTAATAGATGCGTTCGCGGGCGAGATAGCCGTGAAGGTTCATCTGGCCGAGGCCGATCGCGTGGCTATCGGCATTGCCCTTGGCGACCGATGGGACCGAGGTGATATTGCTCATGTCGGAAACGGCGGTCAGCGCCCTGATCGAGGTCTCGATCGTCTTTCCGAAATCAGCCGAGTCCATAGTCGCGGCGATGTTCAGCGAGCCGAGATTGCAGGAGATATCCTTGCCCATGTGATCGTAGGAGAGATCGGCATCATAGGTGCTGGCATCGCTGACCTGCAGGATTTCCGAGCACAGATTGCTCATGGTGATGCGCCCGGCGATCGGGTTCGCCTTGTTCACCGTGTCTTCGAACATGATGTAGGGATAACCGCTCTCGAACTGGATCTCGGCGATGATCTGGAAAAAATCGCGCGCCTTGATCTTTTTCTTCTTGATGCGGCTGTCGGCTACCATCTCACGGTATTTCTCGGTGACCGAGATCTCGCTGAAGGCGACGCCATAAACGCGTTCGACGTCGTAGGGCGAGAACAGGTACATGTCCTCGTTGTTCTTGGCGAGTTCGAAGGTGATATCGGGCACGACGACGCCAAGCGACAGCGTCTTGATGCGGATCTTCTCGTCGGCATTTTCGCGCTTGGTATCGAGGAAGCGCATGATGTCGGGGTGATGGGCATTGAGATAGACGGCACCGGCACCCTGACGAGCGCCAAGCTGGTTGGCGTAGGAGAAACTATCCTCCAGGAGCTTCATGACGGGGATGACACCCGACGACTGATTTTCGATCTGCTTGATCGGCGCGCCGGCCTCGCGCAGATTTGTCAGCGAAAGAGCGACGCCGCCGCCGCGCTTGGAGAGCTGCAAGGCGGAATTGATGCCGCGGGCGATGCTCTCCATGTTGTCCTCGATCCTGAGCAGGAAGCAGGAGACGAGTTCGCCGCGTTGTTTCTTGCCAGCATTGAGGAAGGTCGGCGTCGCCGGCTGGAAACGGCCGGAAATGATCTCGTCGACCATATCGCGCGCGAGCCCCTCGTTGCCGCGCGCCAGCGCCAGCGCCACCATGCAGATGCGGTCTTCGTAGCGCTCCAGATAGCGCTTTCCGTCGAAGGTCTTCAGCGTGTAGCTGGTGTAATATTTGAAGGCGCCGAGGAAGGTCGGGAAGCGGAACTTCTTGTCATAGGCGTGATCGAACAGGTCGCGGACAAAGTTGAACGAATACTGGTCCAGCACCTCCTGCTCGTAGTAGCCCTCGGTTACGAGGTAATCGAGCTTCTCCCTGAGATTATGGAAGAACACCGTGTTCTGGTTCACGTGTTGCAGGAAATACTGCTTCGCCGCCTGCCGGTCTTTGTCGAGCTGAATCCTGCCGTCCTCGTCATAGAGGTTCAGCATTGCGTTCAGCGCGTGATAGTCGAGCGTCGCGTCGGCTATCTTGGTGTCTGTAGCCTTCAAGGGGCGTTCGAGAACTGCCGTGTCCAAAATCGTTCCAATCCGTGTGTGACATTGGCGACATCCTCATCGGTGCCGAGAAGCTCGAACCTGTAGAGGTAAGGCACCTGGCATTTCCTGGAGATGATGTCACCGGCAAGCCCGAAGGTCTCGCCGAAGTTGCTGTTGCCCGCGGCGATCACGCCCCGGAGGTTTGAACGGTTGTCCGCATCGTTGAGAAAGCGGATGACCTGTTTGGGCACGGCGCCCTTGCCGCCGTCGCCGTCGCCGCAATAGGTCGGGACGACAAGCACAAAGGGACGTTGCGCGGTCAGCATGAGCTCCGCACTGACGGGAATGCGCGATGCCGGAAGCCCGAGTTTTTCGACGAAGCGGTGGGTGTTCTCGGATCTGCTGGAGAAATAGACGAGCTCACCCATCGGCCGATCCTCAGGCCAGCGCGCTGATCATGTCCGGACGGAAGCCCGCCCAGTGCAGGTCGCCGGCAACGACGACGGGAACCTGGCGATAACCGAGCCCCTGCACGAGTTCGTAGGCGGCCGTGTCGGTCGAGACGTCGATCACGTCATAATTGATCCCCTGGCGATCGAGCGCGCGGGTGGTCGCCGTGCATTGGACGCAGGCGGGCTTGCTGTAGACGGTAATGGTCATGGTAATCCTCGTGTCGGATAGGCGTGCGATAGCGATCGGACATCCGCCGATGTCCGGGCAAAAATGATGGATGATGAAGGCAGCCGCTTGCGGTCGCCGGACGCTCAGGCGCCCGTCACTCGCGCGGACTGAATTCGAAACTCAAGATCATAAGACTTCACCCCGAAGTGGCTCATGCGGCGGTCAGGGGAAGCGGTACGCACGGCAACATCCCGCACGCAATCGCGACCTTCCGGACACCCCGCCCGTGGACGTTCTCGTTGCAAGGCAGGTCTCCTGGCTTGCGGGTCGTCACATTCAACCTGCCTTCCCAATGCCCTCAAGGCATCAGTGGACGTATCGATCGAATGCTCGCCGCTTACAGTTGCGGGGGCAGCTCCGGCATTACTCAGCCCGTCATGGGCCTCACGCACCGTATTCCCATCTTAGCTTCCAACGCGAATCGGAAGAACCTCGAACACTAGATATAGTATACGAGGCGAAAACATCGTCAACGGATGCGAACGCTTATCCTCATCTTCCTTCTTGGAATTTTTCCGCCTGCCGTCTTGACGACGGCATTACCTCACGCTCTATAACGTAACTGTATAACATCACAAAACATTGGATCTTGTTCGTGCACGACGGCTTACCTCTTGGTCTCGAAGCCAGATCTCAAAGACGACAGTTTCAAAATTGGGAGACATCCATGTTCCGATCCAAGCTTCATTTGCTCCTCGCCACAACGATCATCGCCAGTACGGTTGCACCCCTGGCGTTGCGCGCCGAGGAGGAAAGCCGCGAGACCTGGCGCCTCTTCGTTGCCGACCATACGCAGCCGATCGTTCGCGCTATAGATCTTGGTAGCGACAAGGAAATCGGTCGTTTCGCATTGGAAGGTTATGCGGCGCTGTCGCTTAGCGATACCGGCCGCACCGTGTTCGCGATCCAGGGCGACCAGAATGTCGTCCACGCGATCGACACGGGCATTGCCCTGTCCGACCATGGCGAACATCGCGACATCGAGATCAAGGATCCGAAACTGCTGGCACCGACAATTAAAGGCCAGAAGCCGGGCCACGTGGTCGCGCATGGAGACGACCTTGCCGTCTTTTTCGATCGTGGAAGCAGCTTTGACCTTCTCAAGGAAAGCGCGCTGCAGGAAGGCAACGCAGATTCCAAGCCATACGACACCAAAGCCGCCCACCACGGCGTTGCCGTTCCGATGCGCAATTATCTTCTTGTCTCCGTGCCAAACATGGAAGCGCCGGCCAAGGAGGGGGAATTGCCGCCGCGCCTTGGTCTTCGCGTGCTCGACAGGGACGGAAAACAGCTGGGCGACGTGGCGAAATGCACAGGCCTCCATGGCGAGGCGACCTCCGCGCGTCTTGTCGCCTTCGGTTGCGAGGAAGGTGTCCTTGTCGTACGGCCTGGCGGTATCGATGGGCCGAAGATCGAGATGCTGAGCTATGGCGATGGAATGCCCAGGGGCAAGGTCTCGACGCTTCTTGGCGGAACCTCCATGCAGTTCTTTCTCGGGAACTATGGGGAGGACAAGGTGGTGCTGATCGATCCCGACGACAAAAAGCCCTATCGCCTCGTCGACCTGCCCCTGCGCCGCATCGATTTCGCACTCGACCCCGCAAGGCCCCGCAATGCCTATGTCCTGACGGAAGATGGCAAGCTTCATCTGCTGGACGTCGTCGATGGCAGCATCAAGAGGTCGGTATCGGTCACCGAGCCCTATAGCAAGGATGGCCATTGGCGCGACCCGAGGCCGCGCCTCGCCGTTGCCGGCGACCACATCGCCGTAACCGATCCGCGCCATAGCCTGGTTCGCATGGTTGACGCTGAGACATTCAAGGAAGACAGGACAATCGACGTCGATGGACAGCCCTTCGCGATTGTCGCGGTCGGTGGATCGGGTGCGGCGCACTAGCCGCAGATGGCGCCGGCACACGCCGGCGCTCCCTTCACGAGTTCGAACAAGAGCGCCAACTATCTCTGCGTCAATACCTGGAGGCCGGGTCAGGAGGATATCTCCTACCACCTTGGCGGAAAGACGCGGACTAGAGACCGATTTGAGTTGGGCGAATGGACTGAAGGCATCGCGGGTGGTCCTGTCCTAATGCACGCGGCAGTCAGCTTCGAATGCGAATTCACCAATGCGGTCGATGAGGCAACCCAAAGGATCCTCGTCGGGCGAGTGGTTGATATTCGTCAAAACGCAAAACAGGCAACACTGCTCTATCGCATGCGCCGCCATCTTAGCGGCTAACGATTAGAGCCGATATATCTGCCGAGGGCCGAAAGCTGTCACGCATCATCGCACCAAGCGCGGACACCGGCCAGTTGCTGTTTTACTCTCGAAGGCGGTCGACTAAGAGCAGTGTGGGGTCTCGCCCACGCCTATCAAATGTTTCTGCTTGACGCAGACCGCGAGGCGGCAATAACCTGGCGTCATTCACCAGGGGTGTCCCGTCAAGGGGCTGAGATTCTGCTATCGCGCGCAGTGACCCGTTGAACCTGATCCAGTTCATACTGGCGTAGGGACGGTGCAAGCGCTCGAAAGGCAAGGATTTCCCGCTTGGAATCCGTGCCGGCGTCTTTTCATCATTCCGGCTGAGGACTGGGTCTCCAATCGAACACTTGGAGCCTCAACCATGAATATCGCCGCAAAGACCATCACCCCCACAGTCACCACCGGCCCGCTGCCGGCCTCCCGCAAGATCTACATCCCGGGCGAGATCCACCCCGATATCCGCGTTCCCCTGCGCGAAATCAGCGTTCACCCAACGTCCGGCGAGCCGCCGGTCACGGTCTATGACTCCTCCGGCATCTACACCGTCGAAGGCGCCGACATCAGCATCGAGCGCGGCCTGCCCGCGCTGCGACGCGATTGGGTTCTCGCCCGTGGCGACGTCGAGGCCTATGACGGCCGGCTGGTACGGCCCGAGGATAACGGCTTTGCCAACGGCGAGCGCCTGACGCCGGAATTCCCCGCCAAGCGCCAGCCGCTGCGCGCCACGGACGGCAAGGCCGTGACCCAACTTGCCTATGCCCGTGCCGGCATCATCACGCCAGACATGGAGTTCATCGCCATCCGCGAAAATCTCGGCCGCAAGGCGAAGGCGGAAGCGATGATCCGCGACGGCGAGAGCTTCGGTGCCCATATCCCCGATCACGTCACCCCCGAGTTCGTCCGCCAGGAAGTGGCAGCCGGACGCGCTATCATTCCCGCCAACATCAACCACCCGGAAGCCGAGCCGATGATCATCGGCCGAAACTTCCTGGTGAAGATCAACGCCAATATCGGCAACTCCGCCGTCACCTCCTCAATGGCCGAAGAGGTCGAGAAGATGGTCTGGGCGGCGCGCTGGGGTGCCGATACCGTCATGGACCTCTCCACCGGCCGCAACATCCACAACATCCGCGAATGGATCATCCGCAACTCGCCGCTGCCCATCGGCACCGTGCCGCTCTACCAGGCGCTGGAGAAGGTCGAGGGGATTGCCGAGAACCTGTCCTGGGAGGTCTATCGCGACACGCTGATCGAGCAGGCAGAACAGGGCGTCGACTATTTCACCATCCATGCCGGCGTGCGCCTCCACTACATCCCGCTGACCGTCAACCGCGTCACCGGCATCGTCTCGCGCGGCGGCTCGATCATGGCCAAGTGGTGTCTTCATCACCACCGCGAGAGCTTCCTCTACGAGCATTTCGAGGAAATCTGCGACATCTGCCGCGCCTATGACGTCTCCTTCTCGCTGGGCGATGGCCTGCGCCCCGGCTCGATCGCCGACGCCAACGATGCCGCGCAGTTCGCCGAGCTGGAAACGCTAGGCGAATTGACGAAGATCGCCTGGGCCAAGGATTGCCAGGTGATGATCGAGGGCCCCGGCCATGTGCCGATGCACAAGATCAAGGAAAACATGCACAAGCAGTTGGCCGTCTGCGGCGAGGCGCCGTTCTATACGCTCGGGCCGCTGACGACGGATATCGCGCCGGGATACGACCACATCACCTCGGGCATCGGTGCGGCGATGATCGGCTGGTTCGGCACGGCGATGCTCTGCTACGTCACGCCGAAGGAGCATCTCGGCCTGCCCGATCGAAACGACGTGAAGACCGGCGTCATCACCTACAAGATCGCCGCCCACGCCGCCGATCTCGCCAAGGGGCATCCGGCCGCCCAGCTGCGCGACGATGCGCTGTCGCGCGCCCGCTTCGAGTTCCGCTGGGAGGACCAGTTCAACCTCTCGCTGGACCCGGAAACCGCCCGCAGCTTCCACGACGAGACGCTGCCCAAGGAGGCGCACAAGGTCGCGCATTTCTGCTCCATGTGCGGCCCGAAATTCTGCTCGATGCGGATCTCCCACGATATCCGCGCCGAAGCCCAGAAGGAGGGGCTGGACGCCATGGCGGCCAAATACCGCGACGGCGGCGACCTCTATATGGCTGTCGATGCCGAGAGTCAGGTGGCCGGCTGAGATGCGCGTCCTTATCAGAGGGACCGGCGTCGCCGGCCTCACGGTGGCCCATGCGCTCACCACGCGCGGCGCCGAGGTCACCGTCTTCGATCTTAACCCTGGCTTTTCGGCGTCGGCCTCCTGGCTCGCCGGCGGCATGCTGGCGCCTTGGTGCGAGCGCGAAAGCGCCGACGAAGCCGTACTGCGCGAGGGGCAGGATGCGCCTGATCGTTGGGAGGCGATGCTGCCCGGCGAGGTCAAACGCAACGGCACATTGGTGCTGGCGCCGGCGCGCGACCTGGCGGAGCTGAAGCGCTTCGCCGGCCGCACGACGGGGTATGAGTGGCTGGACGAAGAGCGGATCGCGGCGCTCGAACCCTCCCTGGCCGGGCGCTTCCGGAAAGCGCTGTTCTTCCCGCGCGAAGCCCATCTCGATCCGCGCCGGGCGCTAACCTCCTTGCGCCAAAAGCTGATCGCGCATGGCGCCGTCTTCGTCGAAACGCTCCCCGAAAAGCAGGACTTCGACCACATCGTCGACTGCACCGGCGCGGCGCGCATTGGCGAGCCCACCTCGCTGCGCGGCGTCCGTGGCGAGATGCTCTACCTCAGGACCGACGAGGTAACTCTCGACCGCCCGGTCCGGCTGCTGCACCCGCGCATCCCGGTCTATATCGTGCCGCGTGGAGACGGCCTGTTCATGGTCGGCGCGACGATGATCGAGACAGAATTCGCGGGCCCGATCACAGCCCGCTCGCTGATGGAACTGCTGAACGCCGCCTACGCGCTGCATCCGGCCTTTGCCGATGCGACCGTGGTGGAAACCGGCGCCGGCATTCGCCCCGCCTTTCCCGACCATTTCCCCCGCGTCGAGCGACACGGAAATCTGATCTCGCTTAACGGCCTTTACCGCCACGGCTTTCTGCTCGCGCCCGCCATGGCGGCACGGGCGGCCGACCTTGTCTTCAACACCGATACCGCAGGAGGACACGCATCATGAAACTGATCGTCAACGGCGAAGCCAAGGAAATCGCCGCCGCCACGCTCGAGGAGCTGCTGGCGCTGATGGATTACGAAGGCGACTGGCTGGCGACCGCCGTCAATGGCGAACTCGTGCACCGCGAAGACCGGCCGACCCATTCGCTGAACAATGACGACCGGATCGAGATCCTGTCGCCGATGCAGGGAGGCTGACCAATGCTTGAACTCTATGGAACGCAGCTGCGCTCGCGCCTGCTCTTGGGCACCGCGCGCTACCCCTCGCCGTCGATCATGGCCGATGCCGTCAGCCGCTCCGGCACAGAGATCGTCACCGTGTCGCTTCGCCGCGAGACCGCCGGCGGCCGCAATGGCGGCGCCTTCTTCGAGACGATCCGCTCGCTCGGCGTCAGGGTGTTGCCCAACACCGCCGGCTGCCACGGCGTGTCCGAGGCGGTGCTGACGGCGAAGATGGCGCGCGAGCTGTTCGCCACCGACTGGATCAAGCTCGAGGTGATCGGCAACCACGACACGCTGCAGCCCGACGTCTTCGGCCTCGTCGAGGCGGCCCGTATCCTCGTCGGCGAAGGGTTTCAGGTCTTCCCCTACACGACCGACGACCTCGTTGTCGCCGAGCGGCTGCTGGAGGCCGGCTGCCAGGTGCTGATGCCCTGGTGCGCGCCGATCGGCAGCGCTGCCGGCCCGCTCAATCCGACGGCGCTGCGCTCCATGCGCGCCCATTTCCCCGATGTGCCCCTGATCGTCGATGCCGGCATCGGCCGCCCCTCGCATGCGACCGCCGTCATGGAACTCGGCTTCGACGCCGTTCTTTTGAACACCGCGGTGGCCGGCGCCGGCGATCCTGTCTTGATGGCCGGCGCCTTTTCCGCGGCCATTGAAGCCGGCCGCCAGGCCTTCGAGGCGGTCATGCTGGAGCCGCGCGACATGGCCGTGCCATCGACGCCGGTTATCGGACAGGCGGTGTTCGCATGAAGCTCGATCCCTTCTACCTCATCGTCGACAGCGCCGACTGGATCGAACGACTGGTGCCTCTTGGCGTCAAGCTGCTGCAGCTGCGCGTCAAGGATCGCTCCGAGGCCGATCTGCGCCGAGAGATCCGCAGCGCTCGGGCAATCTGCGCAGAGCACCGCTGCCAGCTGATCGTCAACGATTACTGGCAGCTGGCGATCGAGGAAGGCTGCGATTTCGTCCATCTCGGCCAGGAGGATCTTGAGACCGCCGACCTCGCCGCCATCCGCGCCGCCGGCATGAGGCTCGGCCTCTCCACCCACGACGAGGCCGAACTGCAGACCGCGCTCGCCGCCAAGCCCGACTACGTCGCGCTCGGCCCGGTCTACGCGACCATCCTGAAACAGATGAAGTGGGCGCCGCAGGGCCTGCCGCGGCTGCGCGCCTGGAAATCTGAGATCGGCGACCTGCCATTGGTGGCGATCGGCGGCCTGAACATCGACCGCATCGACGGCGTCTTCGCTCACGGCGCCGACAGCGCCGCCGTGGTCACCGACATCACCCGCAATGCCGATCCTGTGGCCCGCACCCGACAATGGTTGGAGGCCACGGAGCCATGGCGCTAAGCCGAGGTTGAGATTTGACGGTCCTGGGCAAACGCAAACAACGGGATGTTCGCGCTTGCTAGATTCTCCGATAGGATCGCAGAGTCATTCGAGGGATGAGGAGCGGAGTGCCGATTTGAAGACGAATAAGCCTCTAATCCTCACCGCCCGCGTTGCCCAGGACGATCTCCAGCCATTCGATCTTCTCCGCAAAACGCATTTCCCGCCGGAGCGAAATTTTCTCCGCGCGCATCTGACAATGTTTCATCGGTTGCCCGGCGAATACGCTGCGCACATCGCTGGAAGTCTTCAGTCTGTCGCGGTCCACCAAGGCCCATTTACAGCGAAAGTCACTGGCGTTCGCCACCTCGGAATGGGAATTGCCTTCAGATCGAAAGCCCAGAGCTGATTTTGATCAGAGATGAACTGCGGAAAGTCTTTATCAACTGGCTGGGCTCTCAGGACATGCGGACATGGCAACCTCACATTACCATACAAAACAAGGTAGCACCGGCGCAGGCAGACAAGCTATATCGTGAGCTCTTGGCGGGTTTCCAGATGCACGGCATCAACATCACAGGGCTTGATCTATGGAGATACCTTGATGGTCCGTGGGCCCCCGAGTGCGAGACAATGTTCGACGCACTCTAACAAGCAAGCTAAACGCACGCACGCCGGTTTCTCTATTGATTGCCTATTTCGCCTCTGATCACGCAGTCGCTGATATGTGTCACGATAGCAAACCCGCGACGAACGACCTTTTCTTGCAAATATGGAAAATCTGGATATTCTTGACACTTCAATCGGAGTTCGTTTCATGCGCCAGTTCACGACGGGTGACCTCAATAAACAGGTCGGTGACGTCACAGATGCTGCCAGCCGGGAGCCGGTCGTCCTGACCAAGCATAGGAAGCCGCGCTTTGTCCTAATGAGCTACGATCATTACGAGCGTCTGCGCACGGGTGGCGATACTCGCAAAGTACATCGTGCGGCAGAAATGCCCGCAGAACACATAGACCTGTTTGAGGCGGAAATCGATCGTCTGGCGCGCGGCGAAGGTTATGGCGATGAGCCGTGAATTTCTCCCCGGACAAATCATCGCCTATCCCTATCTCTGGGCTTGGCAGAACGACCGTGGAGAGACAGAGGGACGCAAGTCGCGCCCGACCTGCGTCGTGATCTCTGTCCGCAACGCCACGGACGGCCTCACGCACCTTGCTCTTCTTGCTGTTACGACGCAACCACCACAGTCGGATCGTGGCGCCATTGAAGTTCCCGATACGGAAGCACGCCGCGCCGGCTTGAGCGACCTGAAGCGCTGCTGGGTTGTGGTCGACGAGTACAATTACGATATCGCCGAGCGGTCGTGGTATATCGAGCCCGATGAAAAGGTTCTTGGCCGATTCAGCAAAGCGTTCATGATGAAGATTGCTGCGTCGTTCGGTGAAGCTTCTAGGAAATCTAGTCGCCGAATTAGCCGACTCGATTGATCTTCACGCCAAGGCTTCGGCAAGCAGGCGTGGTCGGCAGGAGCAGGCTAATCGCTTTGAAAGGCACTGAGTCTAAGGTCTGGGCATTCGCATCCAGCGCTCTTGTCCCATTGTGGTTTTGCGCTTCGCGCCACAAGCGTACTCAGCTCATCGGCTCCTGATCAACCGGGTACTATGACATTTTAATACCTTCGCGAAGCGCCGCGAATGGATCGCTTATGCGCTCAAGCCCATCTTCTCCGACGTCGAAACGTCGAACTGGAGACGAAGATGTATTTCGAGCTGAAGGACGCAACCGCCGACATTCTTGCGCGAAGCCGCCGCCACAATGAGCTTTGCGATCTGCCGCTGCAATTGATTGCGTCGGAAAGCGAAGCCTACGACATCCAGGCCGCCGCGCAGGATGCGCTGGGGTTCGAGAGAAAAGGCTATGCGGTTGTTGGCTCGAATGAAGGGTCGCAGAGGACCCTCGGCCTGACATCACCTATTTTCTCGGAAATCCCAGCCGCGAGCTTTCTCCACGACACCAAGGAGTTTCGACTACCTCCCGGCGCGATTGGTGTGCAATGCGAATTTGCCTTCACCCTGCTTCGACCCTATCCCGACCCAGGCGAACGCATTGATCTCGTCAGCGCACGCGAGGCTATTCGCGCCTGCCGCCCGGCAATAGGCCTGTTGGGGCGACGAACACGTAGGACATTTGCAGGCAACAATGCCGCGATTGCCGATTTCGGACTTCATGTCGCCACGTTGTGCGGCAATCACGTGCCGGCAGCATCCCTTGCGGAGCTCGCCTCCATCGAGGTGACGATTTTCCTGTTCAAGGAGACCGTCGTCTCTGGCAACGCTTCATCAATTATGGACGATCCAGTCAACGCTGTTGTCTGGATCGCGCGCCAACTTGCCGCGAAAGGGCTTCACCTGGAGCCAAACGACGTCGTCACGACGGGCTCATGCACCACCATCCTGCAGGTTCTGGCCGGACAGCACGTCGCCGCGGACTTTGGTCCTCTCGGTCAGGTCGACTGCGTTTTCACATAATTACTCCCAGAAGGCTCAACAATGCCCCCACGCAAACCCTTTGTCGTCGAAATCAAAAAGAAGCGGCCGATCGTGAAGAAGGCGACAAGGCAGATCCCTGCAAACCACGCGGCTACTCGAGCGCTTCAAAGCGACGCTGAGGCTCAATCCTGATGGTCAGCCGAAGCATTCCGCACGAGTATTTCGTGCTCGACGTCGCTGATCACAGCGGACCGATTGTTGCCAGACTTGGTGATCGCACCGTCCCCGAATCCGTTATAGATCGCCGTGGCCGGCGCTACCATTTCGCCGGCGTTGCAAGACGTGACCCCGCGCGGTCGTCTTGATGTGACGGCATTGCGGCAAGGCGAATGGATCGTCGCGCCGGATCTTGTCTATCGCAGAGCATAGGCGCCAGGAGCAAACGGCTCCGTGAACATCAGAGAGGCCAATGATCGGTTTGACGGCAGTCACGTCGCGATGCGCCAGGAGCGACCATGGCGGGTCTTGTAGCATACAGGCCAGCAGGACAATCACAGCGTAAGCGGCACGAAATCTTTCGCGCCATACGATCATGACTGCCATCAATCATGTGGATTCCGTCGGTTGTGCCTGTGGCGCTGAAGACAGGCGTTCCAACCAAGACCCATGTGCTGAACCTGCTGCATCGTCTTGTCGACGGTAAGTCCTTCACGCCACCGACCATCGACGCGC
>NZ_JAGHMF010000021.1 GCF_017741815.1 Rhizobium sp. 16-488-2b | reverse complement strand
CCATGGGGGAGGGGGGCGGCTTTGCTGCCTCGACTGCTCACGCCCGGCAAGTAAGCGCACATTCACCACACTTGCATTCCTCTTTGTTCGCGACTTAAAGTTTTATGCCATGCTCACTACATGATCAAAATATCGCGGCGCATTTTTCTTGCAATCGGGGGAAGCGGACTTGCTTGTCGTCGATTTTCTTTTGGAAGTCATAGGGTACACCACAGCCAGAATGCTGTTGCCACTTGCATCGCGGGGCAGAATCCGCGTCCAGGGCATCTCATCAGGTGAGGGCGGATTTAACTGGCTTGGTTTCAAGCGCGCCGCGGACCACTCTCTTCTCTGCGAGGCCTCGATGGCGGGATGGATCGGCCTGTTGCCGTGGGTATTGCTGATCGCGGCGATCATATCGTTCAGATGAATTGCGAAGCCGTTGAGGTGAGGATGTCATGCACGCAGAAGAGACAACCGCAGTTGTGCAAACCGTGAAATATGTCCTGATGTCGCTTTTCGTGCTCGGCTTCGCGGGCGGCTTCATCACCAATGCGCTCATACTCTGGCGAACCCAATCGACGGTTTCGCTTCCGGAAGAGGGGGACCTTCCCTGGGGAGAGCGGAAGGGAAGGCAATTTTCACGCTTAACGCCGTTCTTTATCGACAGTCGGTTCAAGCGGCTGCGACTGGTGATGACCTGTAGCATTGGGCTATCTGTCTGGTCCTTTGTCCTGATGCTGGTCGTTGACGGGCTTTCGAACTAGCGGGGGCCAGGGAGGAACTGATGAGCGCGCCCAAGCTTTTGTCCGGCGGCAACCCGCAAATACCGAAGGGGGAGGGGGATGCCCCGGTTCAGGCGTATATCGCGGCGATGCCGGGGTGGAAGAGTGCTGTGGGGAAGGAACTCGATGAGCTGATAACCGGGCTCGTCCCCGATCTGCGCAAGGCCGTGAAGTGGAACACGCCGCTTTATGGCGCCGCAGGCGGCGGCTGGTTCCTGGCGTTTCACTGCTTCGATCGGTATATCAAGGTGACGTTCTTCAAGGGCGCATCGCTTAATCCGCTGCCGCCTGTCGGGTCGAAGCAGGAGGGAGTGCGGTATGTGCATCTGCATGAAGGTGAGCGGTTCGATGCGGACTTGCTGAAGGGGTGGATATTGCAGGCGGTGGCGTTGCCGGGGGAGGTGATGTGAGGTTGGTTTGGGAAGGTTTTGTTGGGGCAGCCTAGGCGCCCGGAGCCCCCTCATCCGACCCTTCGGGCCACCCCAGGGTCGAGCCACCGGTCTCGACCCGTCCTTCGGACCCCCGCGGGGAGAAGGGAAAAGCGGCACCCTCTGCGGTCTCTTCCCCTCTCCCCGCGGGGAGAGGGTAGGGTGAGGGGCCCACGCGCTGGGGTCTCGCTTCTAGGGGGTATCTACAACGCCCACCCCGCCCATTCCCGCATGGCTGGGTTGAAATCCCAGCGGTTGTGGTTCCCGCCTCGTGCGCCCATATGTGAGCAGTCAATCATATGCTAGAGAAAGAAAGACAATGTCCTTCCGTCAGTCCATTCGTGTTGGCTTGCTTGGCCGCGCCTTTGCGATGATCGGTGCCGCGAATGCCGCCAGCGCCGCCGTCCAGTCCGGCCGCCGCCCCCGCGAGCGCGATCTCAACAAGCTTGGGATCGATCCGAGCCTGTTCGGCCGCATCAATCACTAAGCCTGGAATCAAGAGGCGGTCTTTGGCCGCTGACATGAAACAGCCCGCAACCTCTCGGTCGCGGGCTTTGTTGTTATTGGGGATTGGGACAGATGGCCGCCGCATTCTCCTCCTCATCCTCGCCCTCGTGGCGGGAAAAGAGCCTCCTAGCGTCGCGGATGCGACGCTGCTGGATCCCGGCACAAGGCCGGGATGAGGGGTGAGGACGAGGTGGCCGCGTGCCAGTCGTCAGGAGCGCTCAGCTCAGGTCTGCGCCTGAACCTGCTGTTCCTTCTGCGCATGCGTCTCGCCATGCGCCTGCTCTTCGGCCTGTTCCTTCCTGTTGTAGCGGATGGAGGACCAGAGCGAGATGCCGATCAGGGTGGCGCCGCCCAGCCCGGTGATGACTTCGGGGATATGATACAGCGTCTGCACATACATAATCACCGAGAGGATCAGGATGGCGTAGAAGGCGCCGTGCTCGAGATAGCGGTATTCGGCAAGCGTTCCCTTTTCCACCAGCATGATCGTCATGGAGCGCACATACATGGCGCCGATGCCGAGGCCGATGGCGATGACGAAGAGGTTCTGCGTCAGCGCGAAGGCGCCGATGACGCCGTCGAAGGAGAAGCTGGCATCCAGCACCTCGAGATAGATGAAGGCGCCGAGGCCACCCTTGGCGGCGGCGCTCATCGTCTTTTGCGAGGCATCCAGCAGGCCGCCCACCACCTCGACCGCGAGGAAGGTCAGAAGACCATAGATGGCGCTATGCACGAAGGTGCTCGCTTCTTCTTCCGGCAGGAAGGAGGAGAAGACCAGGATGAGGGCCAGCACGAAAGCGATCTCGATGCCCTTGATGGTGGCCGAGCGGGCCATCATGCGTTCGAGGCCCGCGATCCAGTGCACCTCCTTCTCATGGTTGAAGAAGTAGTTGAGGCCGACCATCATCAGGAAGGTACCGCCGAAGGCTGCGATCGGCAGATGCGCGTCGTTCATGATGCGGGCATATTCGGCAGGCTCGCGGGCGGCGAGAACAAGCGCTTCCCATGGGCCGATCTGGGCCGCGATGGCGACGATCGCCAGCGGGAAGACGATGCGCATGCCGAAGACGGCAATGACGATGCCCCAGGTCAGAAAGCGATGCTGCCACTCCGGCGTCATCTCCTTCAGCTTGTTGGCGTTGACGATGGCATTGTCGAAGGAGAGCGAGATTTCGAGTACGGCCAGAACCGTACAAATGAAGAAGACGGTCGCCATGCCGCCGATCGTGCCGGTTGTCTGCCAGCCGAGGGCCGCGCCGAGCGCGAGGCCGACGGCGGTGACGATGAAAGACCAGGTGAAGTAGCTGAGTGTCGATTTCGTCTTGGCGGGGGTGCTCATGAGCGAACCTCCCCACTGTCAGCGCTGTTCGAGAGCGTGGATATGCTGAAGAAACGCGACATACCACAACGGGCATGCGCGTAAGGCATGGTGTGCTTTTTCATCGAATGAAAATCCGCCGGCTTATTTGCAGGCGGTACCGACATCACGAGAGCGCCGTAAAAACTCTCGCCAGAGGGGCCCGGCACCAGGTTGCCCGTCGGCCGATGTCTGAGGCCGCGGGATGTTCACAGAGATAGTCAAGTTCGCGGCTCAGTCAAGATCACGGTGCTGCGCGTGATCGCTTTTCTCGGGAACCATCCGGCTCTCCGGTCGTTAGGTCCTCAGTTGCCCGACAGATGTGTCGCCGATGGGCCGTCGACTTTGGTCGCGGCGCGCTCGGTGTGCGGCCGGGAAACGGAGCCAGTGTAAAGCGAAGAGTGTAACGACAAGGGAGAGGACCATGCCGACCCACAGCCACGTTCCAGACACCCATATTCCCGACAAGCGCACCCAGGCGCCCGACCGCATGAAGCGGGCAAAACCGAACCGGATGAAAACCGCCCAGGTGATGCCGCCGCACCAGGTGGACTTGACGCTAACGCCGGGCGTTCACCACGACATCCACGTGCCCGCGCATGTGACCGGTGGAGATTTGTCGCGCGAGGGACCGATCACCAGTGACGACAAGGGCTCCGACAAGAACTGAATTCCAGCCGATAGCGAGAGAGATACATGACCGTAAATACTGTGCCCGTTGACCTCACCATGAAGCATGAAAGCGAATGGCGGGCGATTGCCGTTCCTGCCGCGGCGGGTGTGCGTGTTGGTGTCAGGGCGGGAGAGACGAAGCGGGGCGGCGGTGAGGCGCGATCTGCGGGTTGAGGGTGATCTTGCCGGGGAGTGTCCGTCACAAGATCGATTATTACGGGAGCTATACCCCACCCACCAACGTCATCCTCGGGCTCGTCCCGAGGATCTGCCGAGGGTTGCTCCGGGCTGGACGTGCGTGGATTATAACGCCGGTGGGCGGTCCATGACCGTTGCACTCGCGGCGGCGTGCTTAGATCCTCGGGACGAGCCCGAGGATGACGTCGCTGGGTGTGGTTGGCGTCGTGGTGCAGCCGCACGCGAGGCTGCCGTAGTCTGCTGGTAGAGCGTGTTTCGATGTTATTAATTCGACCGGTGCCATACGTTCCGTCGTCATCCTCGGGCTCGTCCCGAGGATCTGCCGAGGGTTGATCTGGGCTGGACGTGCATGGATTTTAACGCCGGTGGGTAGTCCATGACCGTTGCATTCTTGGATGCGTGATTAGATCCTCGGGACGAGCCCGAGGATGACGTCGCTGGGTGTGGTTAGCGTGGCGGCACAGCCGCACGAGAGGCTGTCGTAGTGTGCTGGTAGAGCTTGTTTCGTCGTTATTAATTCGGCTGGTGCCCCACCCACCAACGTCATCCTCGGGCTCGTCCCGAGGATCTGCCGAGGGTAGATCTGGGCTGGACGTGCATGGATTTTAACGCCGGTGGGCGGTCCATGATCGTTGCACTCGCGGCGGCGTGCTTAGATCCTCGGGACGAGCCCGAGGATGACGTCGCTGGGTGAGGGGTGCTCAATGGCACACCGATACAGCCCTGCCGCGACCACCTCCTGACACCCCTCAAAACCCGATCGTTTCCTCGAAGGCGTCCCAGGAGCGGGTGAGTTCGTAGCGGCCGATGCCGGGGAGGGCGAAGTGGCCGAAATAGGGGCTAAGCTGAAATTCGGCGAAAGCTTCGCTGAGCTTGCCGACGGCGCCGACGTAGATGGCCGATGCCAGGCCCGTGCGGTTGGCGCCGTGTTCGCAGTGGATGAGCAGCGGCTTGGGCGCATCGGCCATCAGCTTGGCGAGGCGCTCGGCCTCGGGGATCGGCAACAGCTTCGACGAGGACATCGGGAAATCGATCAGCGTGATGCCGGCCTTCTGTGCGGCGGCAGCCTCATTGTGGTACCAGTCGGTGCGCTCCTCGTCGCGCAGGTTGACGATGGTCTTGATCCCGTAGGTATCGGCATAGGTGGCGATATCGGAGCCGCTTGGCTGGGCTGAGCGGTAGAGCTCGCCGGGGATGACTTCGTGGAAATTTCCGGTGAGCTGGCCGATCCCGGCATGGCCGAGGACCAGGAGCACCGCGCCGAGCGCGAGGCCTGCGGGCCACTTCAGAAATCTCAGGTATTTACGCGTCATGCGTTTACTTCTTCTCAGCAGCCAACGTGGCTTTTCCATCGTCGCTGTCGCAGCGATCACGCCTCAGATGGGGAGCGGGGTCAGGCCATGCCAGCGATTTAGAAGGCCGGAGCCTTCAATCAAACGTGAGCGGAGGGCTGTAGCGGGCAAATGGCGCGATGATGTGGCGGCGGGGGGAAGTTAAACTAGCCGGGCGAAACTTGCCGTGGGCAAATGGCGATTGCCAACCTTTCGGAAAGGATTGCGCGGCGATAATCGGCCATCACGGGAATCGGGACGCCATGGCCAAGACAGCGACACGCCGCAAGACATCGACACGCTCGCGGGCGGGAGCGAGGAAGAGCGGAGGCGGAAGCCCGCTTCCCTGGGTGGTCGTCGGTGTGCTCGCCTTTGGCGGCATCGCCGTCTATGACAACTGGAAGAGCGTGAAGCCGTTGCTCGCCTCGCACGCGCCTTCGGCCTCGCGGCCGGTCAGCGTGGCGAAGAACACACGCGAGCGCGATGCGGTGCGTGAGGCCATCAAGGATACGAGCCGCGATACGGGGCCGAGGCAGACGGCGTCGATCGCGTCGGTCTCGAAGATCGTGCCGCCGGCGGCCGTGCCGATCCCGTCGTCCAAGGGGCCTGTCGCGGAAAAGGCGGAGCCGGCGTCCATCTCGCCAGTCTCCATTTCGCCGGCGCAGACGCAATCCGCCAAGGCTGCCTTCGGCTATTGCGGGCAGGGTGAGCATATCAACTGCGTCGCCGACGGCAGCACTTTCTGGTACAAGGGCGAGAAGATCGTCATCGCCGATATCGTCAGCCCCGGCATCGACAATGCGCGCTGCGACGGCGAACGCAAGGCGGGCTTCGCGGCCAAGCTCCGGCTGCTCAACCTTCTGAATGCCGGGTCGTTTTCGATGAACGCCGCCGGCCAGCCCGACAAGGGGGCAGCACCCCGGGTCATCTCGCGCGACGGTCGCTCGATCGGCGCGCAGCTGGTGGATGAGGGTTTGGCGCGCAAGCCCGGCAAGGGCGCCTGGTGCGCCTGAGGATCGTTTAAACCTACTTCTGCTTCGGTGCCTTGCCGTTTGTCTTGAAGATGGCGGAGAAGGCCGTGTCCGTGCTCTTGGCGCTGCATTCGATCGCGACCGGCTTGCCGTCATAGGGGTTGCCGAGCGTGCAGCTTCCCGAGACCTTGACCTGGCCGGTCATCTTCTGGCCAGCGCCGGTCACCACCATATCAAGCGGCAGCGTGACATTGCCCGCTGATGCCGGCTTGATCTTGGTGCCGTCGCCCTGGAAGCCGAGCATCTTGCCTTCGGCGGAAAAGATGAAGGTGACCTGACCGTTGACCAGGGTGACGCTGGCGATCTCGTTCTGGCAGGGCTTGGAGACATCGACCTTGCCGACGACGAGCTTGCTGCATCGGCCGGCCAGCGTCAGCGCACCAGGCGCGCCGGGAAAGTTCTGCTGTGCCGTGCCCGCTGCCTGCGCGATCGATGCCGACAGAAGTGCGCCGGCGGTCAGGATTACCAGTTTCATTTCAATACCTCGTCATGCCTAAAGCGTGTCGCCACAGCACCGAGGCCATGACATTCTACTGTGTTCGAAATTGGTCAGCACGCTAGACTTTCAATGTCTTGGCACACAACTTCGCAGTCCAAGAAAAGCCACCAGAAATGGCTGCCGAAACCACTTTTACATATACTCATCCGATAATAAGACCGTCGCGCCCCGTGTGGGGCGTTTTGAGGGGAAACATGAGAAACATCACGCTGTCGGCGGTCTCCGCCATCGCATTTCTGGCATTTGCAGGCGTCTCTCACGCGGAAGACCTGGTCTTCACGCTGAAGAACGGCACCAACTCGGTGCTCACCAATTTCTACACCTCGCCCGTTGGCGTCAACGAGTGGGAAGACGACGTCTTCGGCAAGCAGGTGCTGAACCCGGGCGAAAGCATGGACATCACCATCGGTGACGGCCGCGACGTCTGCAAATACGACATGAAGTTCGAGTTCGAGGAAGGCTCCAACCTCGACACGACCACCGACACCCAGAACCTCTGCGAAATGGGCTCCTATACGATCCACGAATAAGCGTTCGCGCGGTTCGCTCGACATGAAGAGGTCCGGCCCATCCGCCGGGCCTCTTTTTGTTTCAGCGCCTGCGTCGCGCCAGACCGGACAGCAAAACGCCCCGGAGACCGGGGCGGTGGTTGCTGCTTTGGTGCCGGGCACAATGCCCGACATCGTTAGCGGCAGACGCGGATGCTTTCCATGTGGTAGCCGCCGTCATAGGCGTTCTGAACCTGGCGATCCTCGAACCAGCAACGCGGCGGGGGCGGCGGTGGCGGATCGATGTAGCGCGGGCCGGAATTGCCGTTGGCAATCGCGCCGCCGATCAGGCCGCCGATAACGCCAGCCGCAAGACCACCGGCGATGACGGCGCCATCATTGTGATGGCGGCGGCGTGGGGGCGGCGGGGGTGGCGGCTGGTCGCGGTAACCATAGCCCGGCGGGCGACGGTCGTAATACTGCGCCATTGCCGGCGCGGTGGTCGCCAGGACGCTGCTGAACGTGGTTGCGGCAACCACGGCGTACAGAGCCATCTTCTTCATTCGCATGCGTCTCCGTTAAGATCGAGAGGCTCGATAGCCACTCAACATGCCCAGAAGATGGCATTGGTTGACTTAATGGATTCTGAACGAGGTTGGGGAGTGGATGCGGTATTTTAGGGGATCGCTTTTTAGCATTCCTGGCAGGTTCTCCGGCAAGCTGCACGGATCCCCGAAACGAATAAGGGCTCAGCGATTTCTCGCTAAGCCCTTGACTATTCAGTCTAATCTGGATGGTGGGCGTGACAGGGATTGAACCTGTGACCCCTACGATGTCAACGTAGTGCTCTCCCGCTGAGCTACACGCCCATCCGATGTCGGCGCATAGACCACAAACCTATTTGGCCGTCAATAGGCCTTTTTCAGATTTGTGACATGCGCCCACAGAACCCTTAGGCCGCAAGCATTTTATTGACTTCGTCAACGAGGTCGCGGAGGTGGAAAGGCTTGGAAAGGACCTTCGCGTCCTTCGGTGCCTTCGAATCAGGATTGAGTGCCACAGCCGCAAAACCGGTGATGAACATCACCTTGAGGTCGGGATCGAGTTCGGTGGCGCGACGCGCCAGCTCGATGCCGTCCATTTCGGGCATGACGATATCGGTGAGAAGAAGGGAAAAGGGTTCTTCGCGAAGGCGGTCGTATGCGCTGGCGCCGTTGTCGTAGGACAGGACCTTGTAGCCTGCCTTTTCGAGCGCCTTCACAAGGAAGCGGCGCATGTCGTTGTCGTCTTCTGCAAGAAGTATCTTCTGAGTCATTATCCAGACCGCTGATCAGTGGAATTTATGCGTGAGTATTGGTCATTTACACTAGATTTCGGCCGGTAAACAACCGGTGAAGCGCCTGTGCAAAGCGTCATCCCCATGAGATAGTATGGACTTGGCGGCCTTCAACTGGCAACATGGGCGAGATAGCTGCCTGCCAGCATGGTTAAGAGGGAAACAGGTGGACGAGATTCCCGCGTACGAGCTTTTTGAGATACGGGAACCCGCGTCGCACACCATTCCATTCGTCTACAATTCTCCCCATAGCGGCCGCATCTATCCGCCCGAATTCATCGCGCAATCGAGATTGCAGGGGATTTCGATCCGCCGCTCGGAAGACCACTATGTCGACGAGCTGTTTTCGGCGGCAGGCGCGCTCGGGGCGCCGCTGCTGCTCGCGAATTTTCCGCGCGCCTATCTCGACGTGAACCGCGAGCCCTATGAGCTCGATCCGCGCATGTTCGACGGGCTCCTGCCTGCCTACGCCAATATCAATTCGCTGCGCGTGGCGGGCGGGCTCGGGACCATCCCGCGCATCGTTGCCGAGAACATGGAAATCTACGCGCGTCGCCTGCCGGTGCAGGAGGCGCTCGATCGCATCGAGGCGGTCTACAAGCCTTATCATGCCGCGCTGCGCCGGCTGATCGCGCGCACGCATGTGCAGTTCGGCTTCGGGGTGCTGATCGACTGCCATTCGATGCCGGGCAATATTCGCGTCGCAGGCGCCACCTCGCGGCCGGATTTCATCATCGGCGATCGCTACGGCACAAGCGCCTCGGCCGAGCTGTCGCGCATGGCCGTCAGCATCTTCGAGGAGATGGGTTTCGCCGCGATCCGCAACAAGCCCTATGCCGGCGGCTTCATCACCGAGCATTACGGCCGCCCCTCGCGCGGCCTGCACGCGCTGCAGATCGAGGTCAACCGCTCGATCTATGTCGACGAGGTGACGCTCGAGCGCCGCGCCGATTTCCCGCTCGTGGCGGCCGCAATCACCTCCTTCATGCGGCAGATGGCCGACTACGTCGCCAAGTTCGCCGGCGATACGGCGCTGGCGGCGGAGTAGGGCGGTTTTCCGAGCGCATTCGAGCGCGCCGTATTCCAGTGCAGTATTGCTGTCGTGAAGTTGCGGTAGGTTGCCTGTCGCGGCGATGGGTTTTCGTGTCTCCGTGCCTGCGACGGTGCCGGTCTGTTTCCAACCCGACAAAAAAAGACCGCCTTGCGGCGGTCCAAGTCTAGGGAGGAAACACCCAAGGAGGGTATTTACAGTCAGAAGACTGTAGGGAGAAGCTACTATTGCAGTGCACAATTGTCAATCATTTTATTGCGGTGCGCAAAATATGTGCAGCCGGCTAAAAGTTGCTGCTTCCGTTTGCAAAATGAGCCTTTTCGGCTATGGAAAGCGGCATCGACGGTCTTACGCGGATGTCCCTCATGTTTCCTGATCGTACCTTCTTCAATCGTCTGGCCGAAGCCGCCAAGGCAGAGACGCTGCCGCGGTTTCGCTCCGGGACCGGCGTGACGAACAAGCTGGCGTCGGGCTTCGATCCCGTCACCGAAGGCGACCGGGCGGCCGAAGTGGCGATCCGGGCGCTGATCGAGGCGCATTTTCCCGAGCATGGCATTCTTGGCGAGGAGTTCGGCAATGTCGGGCTCGATCGCGAGCATGTCTGGGTGATCGATCCGATCGACGGCACGCGGGCGTTCATCTCCGGCGTTCCTGTCTGGGGGACACTGATCGGGCTCTACAGGAACGGCCGGGCGATCATGGGGATGATCGAGCAGCCGTTTACCGGTGAGCGCTATTTCGCCGATGAGAGTGGCTCCTATTACACCGGTCCCGAGGGAGAGCGGAAGCTTCAGGTGCGCGATTGCGCCGGGCTTTCCGATGCGATCCTGTTTACCACCTCGCCGCATCTCTTCGCCGGGACCGAGATGGACCGCTATCGCGAGATCGAGAGCCAGGTCCGGCTCTTCCGCTACGGCACCGATTGCTACGCCTACGCGCTTTTGGCGGCGGGGCACATCGATCTCGTCGTCGAAAACGGCCTGAAGCCCTATGATGTCGGCGGGATCATTCCCGTCATCAAGAAAGCAGGCGGCATCATCACCACCTGGGATGGCGGGCGGCCGGAGAATGGCGGCTCGATCATCGCCGCCGGCAGCCAGGCCGTTTACGACGCGGCGGTGGCGGTGCTGCGACGCTAGACCGAGGGTTGTGCTGAATGAGGCGGGATCAGGCTCGGTTTTGTTAGACACTGGCGATGTTTAACAGCATTGGTTGCTCTTGTTTGAGTAAATCTCTCTTTGGTTGTTTGTTTTGTTAACACATGCGGTTAGTTGTCTCACAAGATGCCCGCAGGGGATGAACATTAATCGAACGGAAAGAATTCGCTGCAAATCTTGCCGCTGAAATGAATGTATTTGGATCCTTGCCTTTCGGCGGTCCGCATTTCGGTTTTGAGGCAGAATATAATGCAGCTTTTTTCTTTCGGATCCGCCACCGGCGCCAAGGCCGTTCTTGATGCCGTCAGTCGCTCCCAGGCCGTGATCGAATTCGACATGGCAGGCAACATCCTCTTCGCCAACGAGAACTTCTGTCAGGCGATGGGCTACCGCGTCGACGAGATCATCGGGCGCCATCACAGCATTTTCGTCGATCCGGACGAAGCGAAGAGCGCCGACTATGCCGCTTTCTGGAAGCAATTGAACAAGGGCGAGTTCGATCGCCGACAGTACAAGCGTATCGGCAAGGGCGGGCGCGAAGTGTGGATCGAAGCCTCCTACAATCCGGTCTTCAAGGGCAGCACGCCCTACAAGGTGGTAAAGTTCGCCACCGTGATTACCGATACGAAGCTGAAGAGCGCTGAAGATGCGGGCAAGCTCGATGCGCTCTCGCGCGCGCAGGCGACGATCGAGTTCACGCCTGACGGTCATATCCTGACGGCCAACGAGAATTTCCTGAAGACGCTCGGCTATACGCTGGAGGAAATTCGGGGGCGGCATCATTCGATGTTCTGCGATCCGGCCTATGCCGCAAGCGCCGAGTATAAGGAATTTTGGCGTAGCCTTGCGGCAGGAGAGTTCGCCGCTGACGAGTTCGCGCGTATCGGCAAGGGTGGCCGCAAGGTTTTCATCCAGGCCTCCTACAATCCGATCTTCGACATGAGCGGCAAGGTGTTCAAGGTCGTGAAGTTCGCGACCGATGTCAGCGAGCGGGTGCGGGCGGTCAAGGAGCTCGCCGTCGGCCTGCAGGCGATGGCGGATGGCGATCTCGACCAGACGATCGAAAAGCCGTTCATCGCGTCACTTGAGACGCTGCGCTCCGATTACAACTCGTCGATCGGCCGGTTGCGGGCGGCGATGCAGGCGATCGCCAGGAACGCGACGCAGATCGCATCGGGGACGCGCGAAATCAGTGCGGCGTCCGACGATCTCGCGCGCCGTTCGGAATCGCAGGCTTCATCCGTCGAGGAGACAGCCGCGGCGGTGACAGAGATTTCCACGACCGTGTCGGATTCGGCGCGCCGGGCAGCGGATGCCGGGCGACTGGTCGACGACACGACGAAGAGCGCGCAGGATTCCGCCGATGTCGTCAAGCAGACCGTCGACGCCATGGCGCGGATCGAGCGTTCCTCGACCCAGATCGCCGGCATCGTCAGTGTCATCGACGATATCGCCTTCCAGACCAATCTCCTGGCGCTGAACGCCGGTGTCGAGGCGGCGCGTGCCGGTGAAGCCGGCAAGGGCTTCGCGGTCGTGGCGCAAGAGGTGCGGCAGTTGGCGCAGCGCTCGGCCGATGCGGCCAAGGAAATCAAGGCGCTGATCCACGACAGCGAAGTTTCGGTTCGCGATGGAGTTACGCTGGTCGACAAGACGGGCGCAGCACTTCAGGCGATCGCGGCGCGGGTGCTGCAGGTGCACGACAATGTCTCCGGCATCGTGGTGGCGGCGCGTGAGCAATCGCAGGCGCTAGGCCAGATCAACGAGGCTGTCATGTCTATGGATCAGGACACGCAGCGCAATGCGGCCATGGTCGAGCAGACCGCGTCTGCCAGCCGCAAACTGGCGGCGGAGGCGAGCGCGCTGTTCGAGCTGATCGGCCAGTTCAAGGTCGGTGACGAGCGAAACGCGCGCGGCGTGGCGCCGCTGGCGAGAGTGGCCTGACGATCGCGATCCGGCGCGTCAGCGATGGCGCGCCATAGACCGGACATCCAGGCAGACAAGCAAAGAAAAAGGGTTCCGCCGGTAGGCTGGAACCCTTTTTTGTTCGATTGTCTCGTGTGGCTAAGATCAGCCGCCGATGCCGCCGCGCATGCGGGCGGTATCGAACGTCGCCGGGCGCGGCGTCGGCACGGCCACTGCCGTCGGGACTGTGTAGGCAACGGCCTCGAAGGCGGCAGGCGCCGGCTCGGATGGGACGTAGGCCTGCTGGACCGGTACCTGCAGCACGTGCTGCTGCTTGGTCTGGGCCTGCTGCGGCTGCGCCTGCTGGAAACGAGCCTGCTGGAATTGCGGCTGCTGAACCTGTGTCGGCTGCAGCTGGGCGGTCTGCACCTGTCCCTGCTGCACTTGGCCCTGTTGTACCTGTGCCTGCTGAACCTGCGGCTCTTCCATGCGGGCCGCTTCGGCGGTCGTCTGCATGGGGGCGGCCTGCGGAACGGGGACGCTTTCGGGTGCTTCGTAGGCGGTTTCGACAACGCCCTGCGCCATCGGAATCGGCTCGCGGGCCGGCGAAGCGGCTGGCGTCAGCAATTCGAACTGAGCGGCCATCTGGCTATGAGCGGGCACGAAATTCATCGCGACTTCGTAGGCGGGGAGCGGCGAAGGGGTCTGCAGCTCGCCATCGGCGCCGCGCTTCTCGTAGAAGGCATTGCCGCCGGCAACCGTCACGTAGTGCATGTTGTCGTAGGGGAACTTCATGCCGTCGGTATGGAAGAACATGGCTTCCTTGACGGCAGGATTGCGCTCACCCTTCAACAGGGCGTCGGCGGCCGCGTTGAGATCGGGCTCCGCCTGTGCCTTGACCTCACGGGTCATGACGCCGGGGGCGAACTGCTTGGCCTGCGAAACGACGCCGCAAATGGACTTGGGATAGGCAGGCGATGTCAGGCGGTTCATCACGACGCTGCCGACAGCCATATAGCCGTCGTGGTCGGAATGCAGCGATTCGAAATACATCGCCCGCTTGAGGCAGGTTCGGTCTTCCGTCGTGTAATTGTAGGTGACCTTACCGGGCGTGCCGGTATGCAGACGCTTGGTCGTCTGAATGCTGCCTGTGGTCTTTGGCGTGCTGGTGCAGCCCGTGGCAGCTAAGCCCACAATCATGATCCCGAACAGAGATCGTCCCAATACGTAATGCGCCCTCAACGCCAGGTGCCCCCTATGTGATTAGTTCAGCCCTTATCGAAAAAGTGAGTAACTATTATCTTACAATCGTAAAAATTCAAACACCGCGTTACATTTTTGTCTCAAAATGTGATCGCGCCGGTCGGAACTTCGCGATCCCGGACAAGTGGGGCGGGGAATGGGACCCCGCCTAAGGCGCCTCGGCTCAGGTGCCGAAGCCTTCGAATTCCTCGGAAACCTCGGCATCCGCGCCCGGAATGAAGGCGTGGAAGGCGGCGAGCGCCGCTTGCCGGTAGACATCGCGTTCCTGCAACACTTCGTGACGAGCGCCGTTGATCGGCACCAGCTGGCCGGCGCGGAAATAGCGCGAGAGACGCTCCTGGGCGATGTAAGGCACGATCGTATCGCGCGTCGGGGCTATCACGACGGTCGGGATGGTGATCGAAAAGAGGTGGTTCGGTGCTGTCACGCGCTCGATGGTCTTGAAGGATTCGACCAGCCAGCGCGCGGTGGGCGGGCCGAGCGTGAGATCGGGATTTGCCTGAGCGATCGCTACGTTGCGTTCGAAGCGGACCTCGTCCGATGTCAGCGGATTGTCGCGGAACGGTTTTTCCCTGAGCTTGCGCGACAGCGGGTGCGAACCGAGGCCGAGCGCGCAGGCCGCGGACGCGAGCCAGCGGATGGTGCCGGCCGATGCTGCCTGACCCGAGAGGCCGATGAAGGGCGCCGTCAGCACCATGCGCTCGATGCGCGTCGTCAGATAAGGAGCGGCCGAGAGCGCGATCAGCGCGCCGGTCGAATGCGCCAACATATAGAAGGGGAGGCGGGTATCGGGCAGCACGACTTTCTCGAGGAAGGTATCGAGGTCGTGCTCGTAATCGATGAAGCGGCGGACATGGCCGTAGTGACGCTTCTTCAGCATGCGGTCGGAATTGCCCTGGCCGCGCAGATCGAAGGTGGCGACCCATAGACCCTTGTCGGTCAGGTCGCGGATCGTCTCGTAATATTTCTCGATGAATTCGTTGCGCCCGTGCAAGAGCACGACGGTGCCCTTGGCGACGGATGCCGAGGAGCGGAAAACGGCGTAGCGCAGCTTCAGGCCGTCATGCGTCTCGAAGTAGCCTTCCGTGCGATTTTCCGGAACCGGATTGCCGGGTGTCGAAAACAGAACCTGTTCCATAGCCGTCAGCGCGCGCCCTTCGAAAGGATTCGGAATTGAAGTAAAGCGGATAGGCGATCGGCCTGTCAAATCAAAGAAAAAAGCGTTCCTGAGATGCGCGTCGTCCGCGCCCGGTCAAAAAAGTGGCCGGCATGCGGGACCTGAGGGGAGCGCAGTGCCGGCCGGAGATCGGGCTGAAGACGAAGGGACGATACACTCCAGCCATCGAGCCAGTGTAACCCGATGAGGCAATCTTTAGGCCTGCGCGTCTGAACGGATGCCGAACCGGGTGTTCATGCGCGGTTCACGGTGGCTGGCCGCGGATTTTCAGTGGTTGTGGGCGGCTCTCAGAAAGGGTCTTGAAGTCCGAAAAAGCCATCCCCATCTCATGGTAGCGGACGCCAGAACGGGTCCGCGGAACCGTCCCGAAGCTGCCGATCAAGGGGTTTCTGGGGCAATTTATCGCAATCAGTCGCTTCCTCAGGAGGACATCATGCGTCACGTAGACTTCTCTCCCCTCTATCGTTCCACCGTCGGTTTCGACCGTCTCTTCACCATGCTCGACAGCCTGGGTCAGCCCGACCAGGGCCAGACCTACCCGCCCTACAATATCGAGCGCACCGGTGAAAACACCTACCGCATCACCATGGCCGTCGCCGGTTTCGACGAAACCGAAATTTCGATCGAAGCGCAGGCCCATGCTCTCACCGTCAAGGGCGAGAAGAATGAAGACAATGCGGAAGGCTCCGAATTCCTCTATCGCGGCATCGCCAAGCGCACCTTCGAGCGTCGCTTCCAGCTTGCCGACCATGTCGAGGTGACGGCTGCTTCGCTGAAGAACGGTCTGCTCCACATCGACCTTCTTCGCAGCATTCCCGAGGCCATGAAGCCCCGCAAGATCGCGATCGCCGCCGAACCGGTGAGCGCGCCGAAGGCCATCGAGGCTCAGGTCACCAACTAAGACACCAACTAACCAATCCCTCCCAGGATATGGCAACAAGGCGGCGTCCCCCACGGGGCGCCGCTTTTTTGCTGTCGGGTCACGCCGCATCTGCGGCGCGACCGATCACGCCGGGTTGGCGGCCTGTTCCACTTCGGCGGCGGTGGCGCGGCGGTGGTGGGCGGCGGCGTATTTTTGGGCGATGACGGCGCAGACCATCAGCTGGATTTGGTGGAAGAGCATCAGCGGCAGGACGATGGCGCCGATGGCCTGGCCGGCGAAGATGACGTTGGCCATGGGAACGCCGCTCGCAAGGCTCTTCTTGGAGCCGCAGAAGGTGATGGTGATCTGGTCGGCCTCGTTGAAGCCCATCAGGCGGCTGCCGAAGGTGGTGGCGCAGAGCACGAGTGCCAGCAGAACCATGTCGGCGACGATGACGACGGCGATGTCCGACAGCGAGAAGGTGTGCCACAGGCCCTCGACGACGGCGGTCGAGAAGGCGAGGTAGACGACCATCAGGATCGAGCCGCGATCAACCGGCATCAGGATCTTCTTCTTGGCGCGGATCCAGTCGCCGATCCAGGGCTGCAGCACCTGGCCGACGATGAAGGGCAGCAGCAGCTGCGTGAAGATCTGCAGCAGCGCATCCCACGAGAAGCCGCCATGGCCGCCGACCGAGAAAAGCAGGCCGACGAGAAGCGGGGTGAGGAACATGCCGAAGATGTTCGATGCCGAAGCCGAGCAGATCGCAGCCGGCACGTTGCCGCCGGCCATCGAGGTGAAGGCGATCGACGACTGTACCGTTGATGGTAGCACGCAGAGGAAGAGAATGCCGAGATAGAGCGAATGCGGCAGGATCGTTTCAGGGATGAAGCCGAGACCCATGCCCAGCAGCGGGAAGACGCCGAAGGTGGTGAGGAGGATCACCAGATGCAGCCGCCAGTGCAGCAGGCCCGCAATCACCACGTCGCGCGACAGGCGGGCGCCATGCAGGAAGAAGAGGAGCGCGATCGCAATGGTCGTCGCCGTGCCGAAATAGCCGGCGAAGGCGCCGCTTGCCGGCAGGATCGATGCAAGGATGACCGTGCAGACCAGGAGGATCGTAAAAGTATCGGGCAGGAAACGGCGCATGGGCTTGGTCTCGGCTTGTTCGGCATTGTAGCCGGCTTTTGATGGATCAATCTTGTTTCTTCCATTATGATACGCGATGCAAGAAATAACAGTTATCGCGAAGCGGGATAATCATGCTTGATCTTACGCAATTGCGCAGCTTCGTCGCCGTCGAGCAGATGGGGAGCTTCACGCTGGCCGCCGAGCGGTTGGGGCTCGGGCAATCGACCGTCAGCCAGCATATCCAGCGGCTGGAGACCTCGGTCGGTCGGCGGTTGCTCGCGCGCGATACGCACAAGGTGGTGCTGACCACGGATGGCGAGGCGCTGCTGTCGCATGCGCGCGCCATGCTGTCGATCGAGGGGCAGGTGCAATCGCTGTTCGGCGGGCGCAGCCTGCGCGGCAAGCTGCGGCTCGGAGTGTCGGAGGATTTCGTCACCAGCCAGCTGCCCGGCGTGCTCGAGGACTTCGTGCGCTCGCACCCGTCGGTCGATCTGGAGCTGACGGTGGCGCTCTCGGGTGTGCTTTATGAAATGCAGGACAATGGTGAGATCGATCTGGTGCTTGCCAAGCGGCGGCTGGGCGACGCGCGGGGACGGCTGGTCTATCGCGAGCCGCTGGTGTGGCTGGCGCGTGATCCCGACCATATCATGAGTGCCGCGCCGCTGCCGTTGATCGCCTTTCCGCCGCCGAGCGTGACGCGGGCAATTTCGCTGGAAGCGCTGGGGCGGCACCAGATTTCCTGGCGGATCGTCTGCACCTGCGGGAGCCTCAGCGGGCTGACGGCGGCTGCGCGCGCAGGGATGGGCGTGCTCGTGCAGCCGCGCAGCATGGCGCCATCGGGGCTGAAGGTGATCGGCAAGGGCAAGCTGCCCGTGCTCGAGGATGTCGAGTTCGTGCTGGTGCCGCGCAAGGGTGCGGACCAGGCGCTGGTGTCGGCGCTGTCGGACGATATTCTTTCCAAGGTCCGGAGCCTCAGGTCGAGCTGAGATCGTCTGGCCGCCCGGATGGCACGATATGTGGTTAATCGATTGCCCGGCATTTTAAGTATCCTTCAACCCTGTCGCTTAGGCTTCTGGTTACCTTGGACCCCTTAGTTTAGCCCTCGCTCAAGGTCGACGTTCGGGGCTACAGGGAGAACGGACGATGGTATATGGAGCGCTCTTCGTCTCCGGGCTGGTCGCCTGCGTGATGCTCATCGTCGTGGCCGGCCACGATAGCAAGACGACGGATAACGGGGCGCCGCCCTCCGCCGTGATGCTGCATCAGAATTAGACGTTTGCGAGAATCAACTCGACGATCTCGATAGTGGTGATCCCGCCCCCGGGCGCGGATCACCACTGCCATTCACGCATCATTGCCATGGCTTTCGCGGTGTTGCCTTCACCGGCTGCGATTTTCCAGGCTTAGGTAGCCGTTGCCACCAATGACCGCAGTCGGGTCCGTTGCGGACGTCTTCAGTCGCAACGTTTCGCCGTGTGGCCCCCTCACCCTACCCTCTCCCCGAGGGGAGAGGGGAAGAGACCGCAGAGAGTGCCGCTTTCCCCTTCTCCCCCGGGGGGAGAAGGTGCCCGAAGGGCGGATGAGGGGGCTCCGGATGCTGAGTTAGCCGCGTCCACGGGTCACTTGCGCACGAAGCCGCTTTCGGGCCCGAAGCGGACTTGGCACCAAAGCCCGTAGAGTTTTATAGGTTGTGTTAGAGTGTTTTTATCGCCTCCAGGTTACTCCTCTTGGAAACGATGGGCCTTGGCAGCAATAATGGTCACTGACGCAACCTATGACAAATTGAGCAGCATGTTGCGCTACGCGTTCCTCGCGGGAACTGTTGCGGTTACTTCTTGCTCTGACAACGGTATGACCGGAGTTTTGAAAAAATTCGCGGAAAGCGAACTTCATCCCATCGGTGCTGAGTGTGTGGGGCCATTCTTGGCCATCCGAGGCGGTAATCTGGTCCATTTCGATGGAGCGCGGCATCAGGTAAACGCGGAGAATGTTACCCTCAAGGATGTCGGATCACATCGCATCTCGATGTCTTGGCCACAAGGCAAGGGAGCCCTCGTCCTAACCTTCTTGCTCAAGCACGATGACACAGTTGCGGTTATCGAGGGCATCCGCGCGGTTCCCGACTTTACGCCCGAGCAATGGGCATCGCCGCAGGGGGCTCGTTTGCGAAAAAAGTTAGACGCAATGCGCGACACCACCGCATTGGTCTTGTGCCCGCCTTCCAAGACTTAGAATAGGGCTATCCTGATAGGGCGACGACTATGGGTGAGTTGCTGGATTTCCTTGGCCACGTGATAAGCGGTTTTTTCGATGGGGCACCCGCCAAGTCGCGGTGGCGTAGGTGGGTCGAGCGGGTGTTGGCTGGCCTCGCGATGGCACTCGCTGCTTTGGTTATCTACCGGATGTGCAAATAGGAACGTCCTCTTCTGGCGGATACTGTTGAAAAACTGAGCGTTGTCGGCACCAGGCTGTCGTGATTCAATCGTCTTACTGATTTGCGGAGGATTGAGTGATGATGGGATGTCAGGCGG
>NZ_JAGHMF010000030.1 GCF_017741815.1 Rhizobium sp. 16-488-2b | reverse complement strand
GGGCGTCGACTTCTTCCTCCCGCGCGCACCGATGGAGACCGTCTCCGACGACCAGAAAAAGGTTATCGACGGCGCCTTGCGCGCAATGGGTATTTAAGCAAGGCAAGGCGTTCCGTCCAGAGTGGCCGGAACGCCATGCGGCGGCTCAGTGCTGCATGGAACGCTCTAGGAAGAAGAGCATGAACTGCGACGCCAAGATTGACATCGATTTTGATAAGCGGTAGCAATAAACGAGATTGCATCCCGTATAGCGGGATGTGGTTTCCTTGGAGGAGGATCAAGAGTCATGAGTGGAGGAGAGACCCATGAATAGCTATGACATGAACCGAAGGCATTTTCTGGCGCTATCTGCTGCAGCTGGGGTATCAGCAGTCGCTCGTGGCGTACACGCGGCTGAAGCCGATGGTGTTGGTGTCGATCTCTCGAAGTGGAGCCCGGACTATGTCAGGAGTATCGCCGGTACTGAGCATTACGATACTGCGGCGGAGTGCTACAGGGTCGTACCGAAGGACTACTCTGGCCGCTTGACCTATTGGTATTACGGTCCGGACCAATCTTCCCCTCAGATTGACTTTGAGATGGATAAGGCTTTCTGGGCTGCGTTCAAGGAACTTTATCCCAACATCAAAGTCGATGCGCAGAACTTAAGCCAGAAGGTCATGCTTGGGAAACTTCGAACCGGGGCGATGGGAAATGCGGCCCCGATGGTTGCCCGAATGCCGATCACTTGGGGAGCTGAATTTGCTTCCAAAGGTCAATTAATGGAGTTCGGTCCCGAAGACGCCGGCTACTCCCGCGCCGAGTTCTGGCCCGCGGCTCTTCGGTCTGTAACGTGGCAAGGCAAAACGTACGGCGTGCCCACCAACAACGAGACAATGCCGTTTATCTGGAATGCAGAGATATTTCGAGAGGCGGGTCTCAACCCTGAACTCCCACCAGATACGTGGGACGACGTTGTCCGGTACTCGAAGCAGATCAAGGAGCGAACTGGAAAAAACGGTTTCGGAATGGTTGCCCGTGTGGGGGCAGGTAACACGTCGACACGCTTTATGCCTCAAGCTTGGTCGTATGGTGGAGGTGCATTAGACGAAGCGGAAGTAAATCCGAGCTACCGAACTACTTCGGTGAATAGTGAGGGTATGAGAGCCGCACTGCAGGCTTCTGTAGATATGTATGTACGAGACAAGTCAGTGCCCGTCTCCGCTCTCACCAATACGCAGCAGGAGAATCAAGATCCCTTCAGTACCGGCAATCTCGCAATGATGATCGCGCAACCTGCCGAGTATTTGGTTATGGTCGAGCGTGCCAAGAAGGCGACGGGCCCTGATAAAGAGATAGCGCAGAGCGCGGTCGATAACATGCGCTTTGGCCTAATGCCTCGTGCTCAGAAGCGACGAGCCGGCCTGTTCTCTGGCGGCAATCTTCATGTGTTCCATCCGGACACAGTGGACGGTGGTCTCGACGTCAACGCGGCTAAAGCGATAATGGCCTTCGCGACAGGACCGGAATGGACGACAAAGATCGCATGGGTACGCTCGAACCCGGGAAATCTGCGTGGATTCAAAACGAAGTGGATGAAAGAGCGCCTGGAAACAGTCAAGGGGCTCGACGTCGGCACGGCTATGCTGCCCTATGGATTAACCTATCCGGTAGTTCCGCAGGCGTCGGAGATTATGGACGTCATCATTCCCACAATGTTGCAAAACGCGCTGACTGAAAAAATGACGGTTGCCGAGGCGACAGATGATGCTGCGGCAAAAATAAACGAACTGTTGACCGATCTGTGAGTCGGATCGGGGGCCTATGTTGGCGCACCCACTAAACATTAGTCTTGTCGTTTCAAGGACATCAAATGACAACAGTAAGCTTTGACCGTGGCGTTACGGCAGGAAACGTCGCGCCATTAAAACGACAATCACTGTTGCGCCGGATCGTCAAGCACCGTGCCGATTACCTTTACGTCATGCCGGCAATCGGAGTGATGATTGCAGTTATAGGCTATCCTGTATGCTACACGGTCTATCTGTCCTTCTTCAACACTCCTGCCAATCTCTCACTACAGAATAAGGCCTTTGTCGGCATCGACAACTACGTGCGGGTTTTGAGCTCAGCGAGTTTCAGAGAAGCGACTTGGAACACTCTATCGTGGACATTCTTCTCGACGCTCTTTTCCTTCATAATCGGGTTTGGAGCTGCTCTGGCGCTGAATCGGCACTTCGTTGGGCGTGGTCTTCTGCGAGGACTGCTGCTGGTTCCATACGTCATCAGTGCAGTCGCCGCATCATACATATGGCGCTGGTTGCTGCACAGCGACTACGGGGTCTTTGGAGCGATCGCCGTGGCACTAGGTGTCGCCGACCACCCCATAAACTTCCTCGACAACAGATACTACGCGATGGCTTCTATCATCCTCGTCAATGTGTGGAAGGAGTTTCCGTTCGCGATGCTCATGATGCTTGCGGGTCTCCAAACGGTGCCAGATCAGCTTCATCGGGCGGCCCAGGTCGACGGGGCTAATACTTGGCAGCGGTTCATTCATATCACAGTACCTCACGTGAAAAACGTGACCATGGTGACGGTCTTGCTACTCTTGGTGGCAAACCTCAATGGCTTCACAATCCCCTACATTATGACCGGTGGTGGGCCTGCTGGGGCTACGCAGATATGGATCATTCACATCTATCAGCTTGCATTTGATGGAATGCGATTTGGCCTAGCATCCGCATATTCGGTCATTCTGTTCATTGTGATGATGATCATGGGATACTTTTACGTGCGTGCCTTGACGAAAGGCGACGCTGGGAGGTCGGAAGGATGAGCACCACTTCCGTACTGACGAACAAAAAGGCGGTTCCTTCGAGAAAAAAGCGTAGTTATTGGCAATTGGCCGGTAACATTTTTCTAATCGGGTTGACGCTCTTTTCCGCGTTGCCGATGGTATGGATGTTTCTCACATCCATCAAGACACAATTCGCGGCTATGCAGTATCCGCCTCAGTGGATACCCAATGAGGTAACATTTGAAGAGTATTTCCTGCTTCTGTCGCCAACAAGCGAAATTGGTCAGGAATTTCTCCGATACATGTTTAACAGCCTATTGGTATCATTCGCGACAACGGTGATTGGCGTTGCGATCGCGGTCCCGGCGGCCTACGCATTCTCTCGGTTCCGCTTTCCTGGCCGGAATTTGCTATTCTATTCGGTCCTTCTGAGAAACATGTTTCCTTCTGTCGTGTTTCTCATGCCGCTTTTCGTCATGATGAGATGGTTAGGTCTTGTTAATAGTTACGGCTCGCTCATCTTAACATATCTTACATTCGGTTTGCCGCTTTCGATCTGGCTTCTGAAAGGGTTCTACGACAACATTCCAGTTCAGCTAGAGCAGGCTGCAAGGATTGACGGTGCCTCCCGTTTCCAAGCGTTCTTTTTCGTAGTCATGCCGTTATCGTCTCCCGGTATAATTGCAACGGCGATCTACTCGTTCATTCTCGCGTGGAATGAGTATGTCTACGCTCTGACGTTCATTTCGATCAAGTCGAAGCTCACCCTCCCGGTAGGCCTGCAGCGCTTTTTCTCGGAGTATGCCACGAACTGGCCCGGGCTGATGGCGGCGTCTTTTATCATGAGTGTTCCTGTGGTTGTACTGTTTCTGTTCTTGCAGAAATATTTTGTACGAGCTCTGACCGAAGGCGCGGTCAAGTCTTAGTGCAACCAGCAAGGTGGCAAACATCTAGGTGAATTAAATGGCACAAGTTAAACTAAATAACCTCATCAAGAACTACGGAAGCTATCAGGCTGTAGTCGACGTCTCGCTTACTGTGGAAGATGGGGAGTTTGTGGCCCTGGTCGGGCCCTCTGGCTGCGGCAAGACAACGACACTCAATCTGGTCGCGGGCTTGGCCGAACTGACTTCTGGCGAAATCCAAATTGGGAGCACGGTTGTAACTGACCTCGACCCAAAGGATCGGGATATCGCAATGGTGTTCCAAAACTATGCGCTCTACCCGAACAAAAGCGTCTATGAAAATCTTGCCTTCCCACTGAAGATGAGGAAGGTCCCCAAAGCTGAAATCGTCAGCAAGATTGCATCCGCGGCGAAGGTTCTCGATATCGAGCATCTTCTCGAGCGTCGTCCCAGAGAGCTGTCAGGTGGTCAGCAGCAACGAGTCGCACTTGGGCGCGCTCTCGTGCGGGACCCCAAGGTCTTTCTCATGGACGAACCCCTCTCGAATCTCGACGCAAAATTAAGAGTGCAGATGCGGACGGAGCTGAAGCGCTTTCACACTGAACTGAACGCGACCGTTATTTATGTAACTCATGACCAACTTGAGGCCATGACAATGGCAGACAAAATGGCAATCATGAACCGTGGCATCTTGCAACAGTTTGATACACCCGCGGCTGTCTTCGATAATCCAGCGAACACATTTGTGGCGGGGTTCGTCGGGAGCCCAGCAATGAATTTGATGAACGCGCAAATCACAAGCATTGAGGGAACCATTGTGCTGAAGGGCGATGATGGATGGCACCTTCAACTCTCTGAAGAGAACAATAGCAAAGCCTCGAATGCAACTGGTCACAAGGTTGTTGTGGGGATCAGACACAATGGAATACAAATCTCGCCCGAACCCGATAAGAACGCCATGGCCGCCCGCGTATTTGCGGTAGAGCCGACCGGCGACATAACTTACGTACACCTTCGGGTCGGCACATCTCCAATTATCGCAAGCGTATCGTCGGACGTGCATTTCGATGCAAATCAAGATGTCTGGATTACGTTTAATCAACGAAAAGTATACCTGTTCGACGGCGAAACAACTCGCGCATTGTAAGGCCGCATCAAGGAAATATCAGAGGAACTGTCGTCACATAAAATTGTGGCGGTTGGCGTGTGGGAATCCAAAATGGACATTAAATCTAGTACAATACTCGGGTCCGGTGAATTCCGGTACGTTAATGAACCCAACTGGATGAAACTTCCGCCTGGTTGGAAGTTTTCCAACGTGTCGGACATCGGCATCGATAGCAAGGACAACGTCTACGTTTTTGACCGTGGGCCACGTCCGGTCACGGTATTTGACAGGGACGGCAACTTCCTGAGAAGTTGGGGTGAGGGCGCTTTCAAGAGACCGCATGCAATTCATATCGGCCCTGATGACAGTCTTTGGCTGACTGACGACGCCAACTCGGTCGTCAGGAAATACACGACTGATGGCAACTTGCTGATGACGCTCGGTACCCCGGGTTCCTCTACCCCGTACATGAGTGGCAGGCCTTTCAATGGCTGCACACATACAGCTTTGTCACCATCAGGCGAAATCTATGTTTCGGATGGTTACGGCAATTCGGCAGTGCACAAGTTCTCACCCGACGGTCGCCACCTTCTTTCCTGGGGCGAGCCTGGCACATCGGAGGGACAATTTAACATTCCTCACAATATTACCTGTGACGGCGATGGTTGGGTATACGTAGCTGATCGTGAAAACCACCGAGTTCAAGTCTTCGACAAGAACGGCAAGTATGAGACACAGTGGAATAATCTCCACAAGCCATGCGGCATGTACATGAAGCCCGGGCGATGCCCGCTCTGCTTCATTGCCGAATCTGGAGCGCCCGCGTCGCCGAGTAATCTCTATGTCCCTAATATCGGCCCGAGAGTAACCATACTTGACCGCAAGGGCACCGTCCTCAGCCGGTTTGGAGAACGCAATCTTGGTGATGGAGGCGCTGCACATTTTCTCGGAATGCATGGTATCGCCGCAGATTCTCACGACAACATATTCGTTGCGGATCTTTCATCGCAACAATGGAAACGCAACTATCCCGATAAGCCGGAACCGGCTGAACTGCCGCCGTTCCACAGATTCAGAAAGCTAAAAGTAGACGAGTTGCCCGTGGGTGGATAGCTGCGCTAGGGGTACGGCGCGAGTTGCGTAGGTCGATAGAGCAGATGGTGTGCCCGGGCGGAAGTAGTCTTCCTATCGCCCGGGCGGATCCAAAGATCTTCTATCTCGCTCCAATCTTGCTGCAGATAGCCGGTGTCAGTGTCGGTGTTGGATGTTGACCACGGCACTCAGCGTTAAGGCAGCAATCTACGCAGTGGCTTCCTACAATTCTTACCCTCGCTCCATTGTCGGTCTTGGCGACCGGCGCTTTGCTCTAATGACGGTGCACCGCGCGCCTGGCCACAAATGCGTATCAAGTAGGGTCCTAGTGAATAATTCCCACGATCAGCGGGTGCTCGATTGTGAGGTCGGCTTCTCATCCATTAGAACGGGCGACCAGACGCGGTTTTACTGGAGTACCGCGCACCCCTCCGAGTGTGCTGGCATTCGTGGCACTAAATAATAGGGTAATGTCGACCAATACCATAAGTTCCATAATAGAACTTATACGATTTTAGATAAGGTATTGAAAAATATGGGCTATATCGGCTGGATGGGAACGATCCATACGCTCCTCAGCGCGATGAGTTGCCAGCGAACAAGACTACTACTTGCACAGACTCATCTGTGTTGAGGTGATGACGGTGGATAGGTCGGCTATTCGGGCGGCCCGGCCGAGCCGGGCGGCTCTATTCGCCAAGGCGAACGGAGGCCGGTTCCGTCTCCGCCCATCCGGGTGACGATCCTTCCGCAAAAGGCGCTGCATTGCCATTAAGGTTCGCCCGACGATCAGACCGGTAGTTGAAGCGGGACGACCCGGCCGGGCGCAGTCGGTCCCGGCTTCCGTTTTGCGGCGCTATGCTAAGCCTCCTACGGCTGCGCTATCTCCGGCAGTGCCGTGTCGAGAATTCCCGAAATCCCGGCCGATCGGCCGTCGCTATGCTGATTTCTCCGATGCTCTCCATCGTTTAGCCCGGATCCGGCCTGTAGCCGATTGATCCGGGCGGTTCAGGATCAAGCGCGTAGCGCGCCATATCGCATGCGAGTGAGAAATGCTGGTTCAATCGCGGTGGATGGCCTTCATAGGCGTTATCCGGCACGTTATCCGGCCTCTGGGTTGTCTGATGTCAAAGCGGCCGGAGCGAGTTCCATTCGATGCTTCTCACATCGAAAAAGCTTGCATTTTCGGTATGGGCAGCCCTCGCTCGATCGTCAGGTATCAAAGCGTCGAGTGGTTCGCGAAGGCACGCGCACCCGCTTACCCGCCTCTTCCGAGATATGAAACCAGGCAGGTCACCAATGCCTGGTATCTACGGCTGAAGGTCCCAGCAAAATCGCGGTGGCCGGGCGGCACCACTCGGGAGCAGCCCAATCCCGCTCTCTATCGATGGCGTCCTGGCCCAGGTCCGGATCTTCCACGATCAACCCGCAAGGGGTCCGCTAGCACGCTGCGGCCGCTCAGGGCTGCGCCATCGCGGTGATCGCGCCCGTCCCAGTGCCTTTTGAGGAGCCATCGAGCGGGAATTGGCCCGCTCCTAAATGGAGCCTCTCTCATGTCTCACGATCTTGTCCTGGCACAGTCCCACGCCTTCCAGCTTTGCCGCGACCTCATGGTCCCGGTCACCGTCTTCGAGATCGACGGCGAATACGGCGTGCTGCCCTCCGACGAGATCGACGCGAGCGACGACCTCGACATCGTGCATGAGTTCAATCCCTGGCCGGCTCATTGAGCCGGCACCTGCCGTTCCGGATGCCGCTGGCGACCTGTCGGCGGCAAGGGAAGCTTCGCCGCGGGCGGTGCAAAGTTGCACCTTGCTTCCCGCGCCCTTGCCCCCTTTGTTCTTCGCGGCGCTCGGAAATTGTCCCGCCGATCTGCGGGGAGCAAAATTGAGGAGCGATCGCAGGCGATCGGGAAAAATCATGAAGAGAGAAGAAATCGAAAAGATCCGCGAGGCCGTCAGCTGTGCTGCCGTCCTCGAACAGGCTGGCTTCGCAATCGATATCAAGGAAAGCACCCGCCGGGCGATGAAGTTTCGCCGGGCATCGGAGATCATTATCGTCACGCATGACGGCCGGGGGTGGTTCGATCCTCTGAGCGAAGAAAAGGGTGACGTGTTCACCCTCGTCGCTCTGCTCGAGCATCTGTCATTTCCAGACGCCGTCGACCGCGCCGGCGAACTGATCGGCTATAATGCCACGCCGGTGGTCTGGAAAAAGACTTCAGCAAATGTCGAGCCCGTAGACCTCACAGCCCGATGGCATGCCCGACGCCTACCGGGAACAGGATCCCGCGCCTGGCGCTATCTTTGCTGGACACGGGCGATCCCGGCCCCGATCCTCCGTGCTGCCATCAGTCAGGGCGCCATGCGCGAGGGGCCGTTCGGTAGCATGTGGGCGGCCCACCGTGACAACGCGGGATCGGTCGTCGGCTGGGAGGAACGCGGCCTCGATTGGCGCGGGTTTTCGACAGGCGGCAGCAAGGTTCTCTTTCGATTGGGGGGAGTCGATGCTCTCCGTCTCTGCGTCACCGAGGCTGCCATCGATGCGATGAGCCTCGCCGCGATCGAAGACCTGCAGGAAGGCAGCCTCTATCTCAGCACTGGTGGCGGCTGGTCGCCGAGAACCGAGGCGGCCCTGGTCGAGCTTCTTTCCCGTCCGGACGCCCTTCTCGTTTGCGCGACCGATGCCAATCGCCAGGGCGATGCATTCGCTCAGCGCCTCCATGCCTTGGCCGCACAGCATGGGCGTCGATCGGTTCGTCTGCGGCCGCCGATGGAGGATTGGAACGAGGTCCTGAAAGAACGGAAAAGAGAAAAAGCCAGGGATGAGAATAGAGAGAGGCGTGCCGTATCGCCATCGACCGCATCAAGGGAGGCTGTGCCCGGCTAAAGCCGGCCCTTGACCCGGCCGACGGGCAAGCCGGCGTTCCGGAAGGTGTCTTGAGGGACTGAAAGGGAGTTGATCGAAGCGGTCATCATCCGGTCCCGAAACCCTGAAGGAGCCAAAGATGAACACCGTTTCCCCGATCCGCAAAATCTTCGAAGGCGTTGCAACGCGCCCGCAAATGTTTCGTCTTTTCGACCGTCACAACCAGCGCCCCGACCGGTGGCAGACTGATGCTGCACCACTTTACTCCGGCGAGTGGTTCGAAATCGACGAATATCTCTACGACTACATGCTGAACATCCTCCCGCCCTTGTGGATGCGTGGACCAATCTTCGCGCTGCGGGAGTTTCTGACAGGCTCGGTCACCAGCGTCTTCTTCGCGCTCAGGATCGACGGGAAGACCAGATACTTCCACGGCTATTGCGATCTCTCCGATACGAGCTCGGTCGAGACGATGCGTGCGGCGATCTTCGAGCGTGAAACGCAACCCGTCCGCGCCATGAACCGCGAGGAGCGGCTCGAACATATCTGGAGCAGCACGGCTGATGCCTATCGCGGCTATGCCGGTGATCGCTTTCCGTCTGAAATCAGGGGGCAGCGCACGGTCATGCTGTGGAGCGCCACCAGAGGCACGATCCTGAAACTCTTGGACGGTCTCACCGATCCCGAGATCGCAGCAAAACTTCCCGTCCATATGCGGCATCTGCCTGAGATCGCGGCGTAAGCGCAACCCATTTCCAATCTTTCCCAGCCCTCTCGACCTGCCCGCCCGGACGGGCGGTCGATAGTGCGCGCCCGAAAAAGGAGCATTCTGATGAGCAATGACCCATTTACTCTTGACATGTTTGGTAGCTCGGCCCTGTCGTCCGGCCTCGGCTTCGGCGTCACCGCCTTTGGCGGCTTCGGCTCTGTCGCAGCCAACGATGATGACCCCGATCCCACGCCGCCGGCCCCTGCCCCGGCACTGCCGGTGGCCACAGCGCCGAAGCGCGCAAATGGCCAGCGCCAGAACTACGTGTTGAATGAAGACCGCGGTCTCGGCATCTCCTGGAAGGATCGTGCTCGCGCCAATGTTGCCGCGATCCTGGTTGCGGATGGCATTACCAAGCAAGAACGGCCGGCGACCGCAAAGGAACAGGCGCAACTGATCCGCTTCACCGGTTTCGGCGCTTCGGAACTTGCCAATGGCATGTTCCGCCGGCCGGGAGAGGTCGATTTCCGCGCCGGCTGGGACGCACTTGGCTCTTCGCTCGAGACCGCCGTCTCGGAGGCAGATTATGCCTCGCTCGCCCGCTGCACACAGTATGCACATTTTACGCCGGAATTTGTCATCCGGGCGATCTGGTCCGGAATCGAGCGGCTCGGGTGGCGCGGCGGCCGTGTGCTCGAACCGGGCATCGGGACTGGCCTCTTCCCCGCGCTGATGCCCGAAACATACCGCGATGCCGCCTATGTTACCGGGATCGAACTCGATCCGGTCACGGCACGCATCGTTCGCCTGCTTCAGCCGCGGTCTCGCATCATCGAAGGCGATTTTGCCCGCACGGACCTGGCGCCGATCTACGATCTTGCCATCGGCAATCCGCCCTTCTCCGATCGCACTGTCCGCTCCGACCGCGCCTACCGGTCGCTCGGCTTGCGACTTCACGACTACTTCATCGCCCGCTCGATCGACCTGCTAAAGCCTGGCGCGTTGGCAGCCTTCGTCACCTCGCACGGCACGATGGACAAGGCCGACACGACCGCACGCGAGCATATCGCCAAATCCGCCGACCTGATCGCGGCGATCCGCTTGCCCGAAGGCAGCTTTCGGCGTGACGCCGGCACGGATGTCGTCGTCGACATTCTCTTCTTCCGCAAGCGCAAGACCGGGGAGCCTGAAGGTGATCAGACGTGGCTCGATGTCGATGAGTTACGATCGGACGCGGACGATGAAGGACCTATTCGCGTGAACCGCTGGTTTGCTCGTCATCCCGATTCCGTGCTCGGCACCCATGCCCTCACCTCCGGGCCATTCGGCGAGACCTACACATGTCGGCCTCTTGCCGACGCGGATCTCGAGACCGCGCTCACCGCGGCCATCGACCTTCTTCCGGCCGGCCTCTATGACGGCGAGCCGACGCTGATCGACATCGATCTGGAGGATGAACTCGCCGACATCGTCCATCTCCAACCGAAACACAGCCCAGTCCGCGAGGGTAGCTTCTTTGTCGACCGGGCCAAGGGCCTGATGCAGATGCTCGACGGTTCCGCCGTGCCTATCGTCGAGCGTAAGGGCCGCTCTGGCGATGGCATCCCGGAGAAGCATATCCGGATCATCTCGAAGCTGATCCCGATCCGCGACGCGGTGCGCGAAGTGCTGAAGGCGCAGGAGACCGATCGACCGTGGCGCGATCTTCAGGTGCGTCTGCGCCTCGCCTGGTCGGCCTTCGTCCGCGACTTCGGCCCGATCAACCACACGACAGTCTCAGTCCAGGAGGACCCGGAGACCGGTGAGGTCAGGGAAACCCACCGCCAGCCGAACCTTGCACCCTTCCGCGATGACCCTGATTGCTGGCTGGTGGCCTCGATCGAGGATTACGATCTGGAGACGGACACGGCGAAACCGGGTCCGATATTCAGCGCCCGTGTCATTGCTCCGCCGATGTCGCCCGTCATCACCAACGCTGCCGATGCGCTTGCGGTGGTTTTGAATGAGCGCGGCCATGTCGATCTCGATCATATCGCCGAACTGCTGCATCATGACGTGGCGACAGTCATCGATGCACTCGGCGATGAGGTGTTTCAGGATCCGGCCAGCGGTAGCTGGCAGACTGCCGACGCCTATCTCTCAGGCTCGGTTCGCACCAAGCTCACTGCCGCGCAGGCGGCGGCGGAGCTTGATCCGATCTACGAGCGGAACATGCGCGCCCTGGCTGATGTCCAGCCGGCCGATCTCCGTCCCTCAGACATCACCGCCCGTCTCGGCGCGCCCTGGATTCCGGCCGCCGATGTCGTGGCCTTCGTGAAAGAGAGGATGGAGGCGGATATCCGCATCCACCATATGCCGGAACTCGGCTCCTGGACCGTGGAAGCGCGCCAGCTCGAATACTCGGCGGCAGGCACATCCGAATGGGGCACGAGCCGTCGCCACGCGGGCGAACTGCTTGCCGATGCGCTGAACAGCCGCGTTCCGCAGATCTTCGACGTGTTCAAGGATGTCGACGGCGAGCGGCGTGTTCTGAATGTCGTCGACACCGAGGCGGCGCGCGACAAGCTGCAGCGGATCAAGCAAACGTTTCAGGACTGGGTCTGGACCGATCCGGATCGCACAGATCGGCTGGCGCGCGATTACAATGACCGCTTCAACAATATCGCGCCGCGAAAATTCGACGGCTCCCATCTCAAACTTCCTGGCGCCTCTGGCGCCTTCGTCCTTTATGGGCACCAGAAACGCGGCATCTGGCGCATCATCGCCGATGGCTCGACCTACCTTGCCCACGCCGTCGGGGCCGGCAAGACGATGACGATCGCGGCCGCGATCATGGAGCAACGCCGGCTCGGCCTGATCGCCAAGGCGATGCTCGTCGTACCCGGCCATTGCCTGGCGCAAGCTGCACGCGAGTTTCTGGCGCTCTATCCGAATGCCCGCATTCTCGTTGCCGACGAGACCAATTTCACCAAGGACAAGCGCGCTCGCTTCCTGTCGCGGGCTGCCACCGCGACCTGGGACGCGATCATCATCACCCATTCGGCGTTTCGGTTTATCGCCGTGCCGTCGGCCTTCGAACAGCAGATGATCCAGGACGAGCTCGAACTTTACGAGGATCTTGTCACCAAGGTCGACAGCGAGGACCGCGTCTCACGCAAGCGGCTCGAGCGGCTGAAGGAAGGATTGCAGGAGCGGCTCGAAGGGCTCGCGACCCGCAAGGATGATCTTCTCACCATCTCGGAGATCGGTGTCGATCAGATTGTCGTCGACGAGGCGCAGGAATTCCGCAAGCTATCCTTCGCGACCAACATGTCGACGCTGAAGGGCATTGATCCGAATGGGTCGCAGCGCGCCTGGGATCTGTATGTGAAATCCCGCTACATCGAGACCAAAAGTCCCGGCCGGGCGCTGGTGCTGGCGTCGGGCACGCCGATCACCAACACGCTGGGTGAAATGTTCTCGATCCAGCGCCTCCTCGGCCACGAGGCGCTTCATGAACGGGGCCTGCACGAGTTCGATGCCTGGGCGTCCTGCTTCGGCGATACGACGACCGAACTTGAAATCCAGCCGTCGGGCAAATACAAGCCGGTCAGCCGCTTCGCCTCGTTCGTCAACGTGCCGGAGCTGATTGCCATGTTCCGGTCCTTCGCCGACGTCGTTATGCCGGAAGACCTTCGCCAGTATGTCAGAGTTCCTGATATCTCTACTGGTCGCCGGCAAATCCTGACCGCAAAGCCGACGGCCCGGTTCAAGACCTATCAGCAGACGCTTGATGCCAGGATCAAGGCGATCGAGCAGCGCGAGGGACCGGCCAAGCCGGGTGACGACATCCTGCTCTCCGTCATCACCGACGGCCGCCATGCCGCGATCGACCTGCGCTTCGTCATGCCTGATGCCGGTAATGAGGATGACAACAAGCTCAATTTGCTGGTCCGCAATGCCCACCGGATCTGGAAGGAGACGGGCGAAGCCATCTATCGCCGCCCCGACGGCAAGGACTTCGATCTGCCGGGCGCCGCGCAGATGATTTTTTCCGATCTCGGCACCATCAATGTCGAAAAGTCCCGCGGCTTCTCGGCCTATCGCTTCATCCGCGATGAGTTGGTCCGGCTCGGCGTGCCGGCCTCCGAAATCGCATTCATGCAGGACTACAAGAAAACGGAGGCCAAGCAGCGACTGTTTGGCGACGTCCGCGCTGGCAAAGTCCGCTTCCTGATCGGCTCGTCCGAGACGATGGGCACCGGCGTCAACGCACAGCTCCGGCTGAAAGCCCTCCATCATCTCGATGTCCCGTGGCTGCCGTCCCAAATCGAACAGCGCGAAGGCCGTATCGTCCGCCAGGGCAACCAGCATGGCGAGGTCGATATCTTCGCCTATGCCACAGAGGGCTCGCTCGACGCGTCGATGTGGCAGAACAATGAGCGCAAGGCCCGGTTCATCGCTGCCGCGCTTTCGGGCGACACCTCGATCCGCAGGCTGGACGATGTCGGCGAAGGTGCTGCCAACCAGTTTGCCATGGCAAAAGCCATTGCATCGGGTGACGAGCGGCTGATGCAGAAGGCTGGGCTAGAGGCCGACATCGCACGGCTTGAACGGCTCCGCGCCGCCCACGAGGACGACCAGTATGCCGTCCGCCGGCAGATGCGCGATGCCGAGCGTGAGATTGAGACCTCGACGCGGCGCATCGGCGAAATCGCTCAGGACATCGAACGGCTGCGGCCGACATCCGGCGACGCCTTCGCGATGATGGTGCTTGGCGAGGACTATGCCGACCGCAAGGAGGCTGGCCGCGACCTGATGAAGGAGATCCTCACGCTTCTCCAGCTACAGCAGGAGGGCGAGCTTCATCTGGCGACGATTGGCGGCTTCGACCTCGTCTACGAGGGGGAGCGTTTTGGCAAGGGTGACGGCTATCGATACCAGACCATCCTCCAGCGCACCGGAGCCGACTACGAGATCGATCTCGCCATCACCGTCACGCCGCTCGGGGCCATCTCCAGGCTGGAGCATGGGCTTGATGGATTCGAGGAAGAGCGGCGCCGCTATCGCCAGCGCCTGGAGGAAGCAGAACGCCGCCTGGCGTCATATCGCTCACGTGACGGCGGGATCTTTGGCTTCGCCGACGACCTCGCTGCGAAGCGGCACGCGCTGAAAGAGCTGGAGGTCCTTCTGGCCGCAGAGGTCGAAACGTCGACCCAATCGGCAGCTGCATAGCTGCACTGCACAAAAAATGTTTTCCGATTGGTCAAAAATCGGGCATAAAGACTACAGCTGATGCACATGGCGGGTCTCCTCCCAGTTCCGCTGCAGCAGCTGTTCCCCTCTGGAGGTTTATTGACCTTCACACTTCATGGGCCGCGGACCTCCGCTGGCCCATTTTTTTTGCCTAAAGCCGGCCTGTCGCCAATCGGGCAATCTCGACCGTGGCGTCATAGCCGACCCCGTTGGTGGCGATCGTCAGGCTGTCCTTGTTCTTGTAGCTGTAGACCTTGAAGTAGTTCTCAGCATTGCCAGCCATATTGAGACCCCACGCAGTTTCGCCAATGCCGCCTATCTCTGTGAAGGCTGCGCCGTACTGGTCCTTCTCGCTGCCCATAATCTGGTCGAAATAGGCTCGCTCTTGCCCAGCAGGAACGCCACGCATCTTGTTCGGAATGTACATCACCTGCACGTAGGCCTCCGGTTTGCTCCCAACCCATGTGCAAAGGTTGTCGCTCGTCTCCTTGATCGTGGCGGGAGCGCCGACGAATTGCTCCATTTCGCTCGAAGTGACCATGGTGCAAGGCACCGCGGTCGGGTCGACCGGGGGGCTCCCGGATCCCGCTCCGTCAGCAGCCCATACCGCGGCGCTCATCATCACCACCATCAATGCCGTTGCTAAAGTCGATCGCACGATTACCCCTTCCATCATGGCCGCCGATAACGGCGGCCTTTCGAAAATAGGAAGAAGAGGTGAGAGGGAAAGGGAAGGAGGAGCGATCGCAGAGCGATCGGCCCGCCGCCACTGACGTTCAATCGCCGCCTCCTCACCCCTGCCCTTCGCGCTGCGCATGGCTGTAAGCCGTGCTTGCGCATCACGCCAGGGCTGCTCGGCCGCGATTGCGCCGGCCCGCCTGCCCCGCGGTTCGGAAGGTGTCTTCGAGAAAGAAAGAGGACATGAAGGAGCAGCGAGGCTGCTGCTCCCTACCGAACAAGGAGCAAGACCCATGCAAATCCTCAAGATCGATCCCCGCGCACTGAAGGAAAACCCCGATCGCATGCGCCAGACGAAGTCGTCGCCGCAGGCTGATGCGCTCATGCTCGCCACGATCAAAGCCGTCGGCATCGTCCAGCCTCCGATCGTTGCGCCGGAAACGGGTGGTGGCAACGGCTACATCATCGATGCCGGACATCGCCGCGTGCGCCTCGCGATCGCCGCTGGCATCGAAGAGATCGAAATCCTGGTTGTCGATGCGGCCAACGACAACGGCGCCATGCGCTCGATGGTCGAAAATAGCGTGCGCGAGGCTCTGAATCCTGTCGACCAATGGCGAGGCATTGAACGGCTCGTCGCTCTCGGCTGGACCGAAGAAGCAATCGCTGTCGCTCTCGCCCTTCCCGTCCGCCAGATCCGCAAGTTGCGGCTGCTGGCCAACGTCCTGCCGGGCATGCTCGAGCAGATGGCGCTTGGCGATATGCCCTCCGAGCAGCAGCTGCGGATCATCGCAGCCGCCGGCGAGGTCGAGCAGAAGGAGGTCTGGAAGGCCCACAAGCCGAAGAAGGGTGACACCGCCGCCTGGTGGTCGATCGCCAACGCGCTCACGAAAAAACGCATGTATGCCAAGGATGCCAGCTTTGGCGACGATCTGCGCGAGGCCTACGGTATCGAGTGGGTCGAGGACCTCTTCGCGCCTGCCGATCAGGACAGCCGTTACACGACCAACGTCGAGGGTTTTCTCGGCGCCCAGCACGAATGGATGACGACGAACCTGCCGAAGCGAGGCGCGGTCATCGAGGTCAACAACTGGGGTCAGCCGGAACTGCCGAAGAAGGCGTCTCAGGTCTACGGCAAGCCATCGAAGTCCGACAGCACAGGTCTCTATCTCGACCGCGATGGCAAGGTCCAGACAGTTCATTACCGGATGCCCGAGGCCGCGAAGCCGAAAGCTGGCAAGGCGTCTGATACCGATGGCCCCGCCAGTGACGACAGCACGGCAGCGCCGAAGGCACGCCCCGATGTGACGCAGAAGGGCCAGGACATGATCGGCGATTTTCGAACCGACGCTCTCCACGATGCCCTCAGCCGCGCGCCGATCGAGGATGATATGTTGATGGCGCTGCTCGTGCTTGCCTTTGCCGGGTTGAATGTCCGGGTCGATTCCGGCGCCGGCGGTGCGCTCTATGGCGGTGCCCGCTTCGGCCGACATGCCGCCCGGCTATTCAGCGAGGATGGCAGGCTCACCTTCGATATGGATACTGTGCGGGCTTCAGCACGGGCAGCGCTGATCGATGTCCTGTCGTGCCGCCGCGGTATGTCGAACAGCGGCGTGGTCTCGCGTGTCGCAGGCGATGCGATCGGCGCGGATAGCTTCCTGCCGAACATGGGGTCGGAGGAGTTCCTTGCATCCCTGTCGCGCCAGGCGCTTGAAGCGGTCGCCAAGGATGCCGGGCTTGAGCCGCGGGCGCGCGTCCGCGAAACCCGGGCGGCTCTCGTCACCCACTTCGAAGGCGAGGCGAACCTTCTCCATCCGTCTGCCCTGTTCGCGCCGGAGCCGGCTGACGTTTCTGCCATCCTCAAGCATCTCGACCAAGAGGAAGGCTCTGAGGAGGAGGTCGATGCGCCGGATGGGGTTGCCACCGGCATCGGTGCCTCGAATGAGGATGCCGACGAAGATCTCAATGTCTCCGATTTGGACGATGCCGATAGTGATGCGGCGACGCTTGACGATCACGAGACCGCTTACGGGATCGCGGCCGAATAGCCGCAAATTTCGTCAGATCACGCGTTCCTCCGCCGGCCCTTGCGCCGGCGGCTCGCATTTCCAACACCCTCAATGAAAGGAACCCGGCAATGAACGGACCTTCAATCACGCCTGCCAGCAACCCTGCGAGCAGAAACTCTGCCGCCGACCATATCGAATTCGGACAAGCGCCGACGGGTTTCCCGTGGCTCGCATTGGCGACATTCTCCTTGGCCTCATATCCAACGGAACAGGCGATTTCTTTCTCGCCAGCGCCTGGCGGTTCACGAAGCCCCTGGCCGAGGCGCGACGCCATCATTTCCATCGTCACGATGGTCGTGTCGCCGACGAAGCGGCCTTCCGAACCCGCGTAATCCAGACCGCAGAGCACATGTCGGAACTCGCGGCGCTGGCTCGTGTCCAGACGTGTATGGCGGCGAGCACGCCTTGGGGCGGATCGCAGATGGCGACGATCTATGTCGAGGGCATCATCAGCCATTCGACATCCGGCCACGGCGGCTTTCATCTGGCGCCCGATCGAAATCGCATCGTCGATGTCTCCGTTCGCAGCGAGGGCGGCTGGTACGAGGAGGATTGCGAATGGGCGATCATCGCTTTGACGTTTCCGGACGTGTTCACAGGATACGAACGCCGATGCGCCGAAGAAGCGGCCAAGCACACGTTTCCGGCTTTCTGGGAAAAGCTGCGCGGTCGTCGGCTCGAGCCCGGGGAATCGCGGTCGAAGGATCGGTCGAGCTTCGATCGCGCCCATGCCAACGACTGGATCGTCATCTCGGCAATTGCCTCATTTCACCATGTCGGCATGATCGAGGTCATTGCCACCAAAGGCGGTAGACGCGAAATTAGCCAGGATGAGCGACGCTTCCTTGTTCCCGACACGGAATACAGCAAGCGCAGCAGCCTCGGTTTCGTCATCGATCTGCAGCTGCACACGATTTATGAGGGGCCGTCGAGCTTCGCCGGCTGGAGCGCGAGGGCGGCATGATGAGATCAGTCATGTCTCCCGAAACGCAGCTCTCCCGCATGGAGGACGCTCGCCGTCAGACACAGAAGCAGCTGCAGATTATCGAGCGGCAGATCATCCGTCGGATGACGGCGATCATGCCGCAGATTGCCAGGCGGCAAACCGGCTACCGCAAGGGCAAAGCACCCGATGGCCGCACTCTGCTCGAACGCTATCGCGCCAATCTCGCTGGCATCACAGCTGAACGCCAACCGGAGGTCGATGCACTCTCACGGAAGCTGGCTCGGCAGGACGCAGCGATTGCAGCGCTGCGGGACACTCTGTTGGCGGTCGGCGCGCATCATCACTCGAGCCGGGAGGGCTGGCACCATGTCGACCATTGGCGACCTTGAGCAGCAGGCCGGGATCGGATCGTCCGATGCTGAGCGCACCGCGTTCTGGCTGCGATTTCATCATCTTAAGGGGAAGGCATGTCTCGACGCAGGCGTCGCGGAGCTCAAGCGAATGATCTCCGAGCGTGAAGGGACGGCGCCACATCCCGAAAAACGGACACGCGAGCGATTGCCTGCCCTCAGCACCGATCAGGAAGTGGCACTTCTTGCCTATGCCGCCAAACACGGCCGACGCTGGAAGAGCATCCTCAACGATGTCTGGATGGGTGGACCGCCGCATGACGATGGCGGGATCCTGCGGGGGCTTCGAAACACCCATGGCCCGACCTGGCTTCAATCCTACCGGTTGCCCAAGGCTGATACGAGGAGCCTTCCCGACGGGAAGCCACCGGTATCGAGCGAGCGCACTGGCAAGGTCGAGGAATAGCGCGGGTTGGAACCGGTCCCCTTCTCATGTCCGGTGGTGGCACCGTGGCGGTTTGTCCTTCGGGTTTTGCTGCGGTCTGAACCAGCGGCCGGTCGCTTCAAGGCCGCTATCGCGCCGCGGGGCGGCCGGAACCCGCCACCCTTCGCGGAACAGCTTCGCTCGACATCACAGGGCTTCTGCCCTGCTCGCTCGCAAGTCGGTTCCGCTTGGCTTGGTCAGGCCCGGACCCTGAAGCGCCCGTCTTCCGCCGGTTCGGGTCGACCGCCCCGAAGGGCAAGCCGGCACGGGGCCGGAACCGCTTCGGCTCGAAAGGAAGAGACATGGCCAAGCCCGCAACCAATCCTCGCCAGACTGCCCGCGTCGTCCAACTCCGCAAGGGCGCCACCGTCGAAATGGTCCGGCTCACCTGCCCCGATACCGCCCAGGCGATCAAGATCGCCGAAAGCTTCGGGACCGCGGTCATCGACAGCGACGGGATCCGCGATCTCCATGAGCGGCTGATCTCCGAGACCGCCGATGCTCTCAGCGAAGGCCTCGGCGAACGCGCTATGCAGATCCACCTCCAACGGATCGTCGGCGCCTATGTCGGCTCTGCCCACGGCGCCGGTCAATTCTACAGCAATGCCGTCACCCAGGCACGCGATGCCACCGCCAAGGCTGCAAACGATGCCCGCGACGAGGATCTCGACGGCCCCGTCGGTTACGATAGCGCCGCGCACCGCAAACGGGAGTTCGCCGCTGACATGGGCATCCAGGCCCACGCACTGCGCATGGCAGCCGAAGGTGCTGTCGCCGCCTACAAACACATCGTCGGAGAGAGCTGGAAGCCCTTCGATCGGCCGGTCGAAAATCCAGGACACTCCGTCGATCGCAAAGCGGCCCAGGCACAGATGTCCGCTTTCGACTGAGACCATACCGGCGGGGCTCGCCCTGCCAAATCTTTCAAGGCCGTCCCATTGGGGCGGCCTTTTCGCATGTTGGCTACCGCCAGAGGGAGGCGGAAAAAGATGCTGCCCGTGCCAATGCTGCCCGTCTCGGGCGTCGGACCTGCAGGAGCCGCCGGCGCCAGGCAACGGCTTCGCCGTCCTCCACGCTGTTGCGGCCGTTCCGGTGCTTGGCCCCGCCTCTGAGGCTCCTGCCTTCTTCCTCCGCGACGGGACCGCGATCGGCGCGGTTCCAGAATGATGGAGACAGAAATGAGCAGGAATCCGGAATCAACGCGTGCCGACATCTATAACAGGATCACAGACCGGATTATCGAGGAGCTGGCAGAAGGTGTCCGCCCGTGGATGAAGCCATGGAGTGCGGGCAATACTGAGGGACGCATCACACGACCGCTTCGTCACAATGGACTTCCGTATTCGGGCATAAACGTGCTTCTGCTCTGGTCGGAGCAGATGGCTCGCGGCTTTGCCTCGTCGATGTGGATGACGTTCAAGCAGGCGCTCGAATTGGGGGCTGCCGTTCGCAAGGGCGAGACAGGCTCGACGGTCGTCTTCGCCAGCCGGTTCACCAAGTCGGAGGCGGATGGGAACGGCGGCGCAGTCGATCGCGAGATCCCGTTCCTCAAGGCCTACTCGGTTTTTAATATCGAGCAGATCGACGGTCTGCCGGATCATTACCATGATCAGCCGGTGGCCAAGACCGATCCGGTCGAGCGGATAGAGGTCGCGGAGCGCTTCTTCCGCAACACCGGCGCGGTCATCCGGCATGGAGGCAATCAGGCCTTCTACGCTCCTAGGCCGGATCTCATCCAGATGCCGCCGCTTCAGTCGTTCAGGGACGTCGCGAGCTACTATGCGACCCTAAGTCATGAAGCGACCCATTGGACTTCGCCAAAGGACCGGGTCGGGCGTGACCTGTCGCGCTATGGCAAGGATCGCAGTGAGAGGGCTCGGGAAGAATTGATCGCCGAACTCGGCAGTTGCTTTTTATGTGCCGATCTCGGGATTGTCCCAGAGCTCGAACCCCGGGCGGATCATGCGGCATACCTCCAGTCGTGGCTGTCGGTTCTGGCCAATGACAAGCGGGCGATCTTTCAGGCGGCGGCCCATGCACAGCGCGCCGTCGCATTTCTCCACGGTCTGCAGGGCAACGAAGCCGGGATCAGGCAAGCTGCATGATACAGACTGCTTGAGATGATGTGCTAGGAACGGTCGCCAGCCAAGGCGGCGGCCGGTTCATCTGTCGAATCCACCTCGGCTAAGCGATCATCGGCCATCCGCAGGTCCAACGAACCCCAGATTGACGGCTTTTGAGCGCCGGTCTTCACTTTCCGGGACTGCTTGATCTCGACGATGAACGGTTTCGTCTGCTTTGCCATAAATCCTCCAGGCAATGAATCGCACCGCACTCTACCGAGAAGGATTGGGGCTGCAAGCCGTGCTGGCCGGGGAGCTTGCGAATATGAGACACCTTGACGGCGAAGTCAGTGATCTGGCCGATCCGGTGATGCGTCAAATCGGGGCCACGTGTTGTCGCGCGCCATTGCCATATCCCTTTCCCTTGACGACAGGGCTCCATTCGCGGGCTCGATGAGGCATGTCTGGCCGGAGAGCGGCTTCGCCTCGATCGTACTCCCGCAACGGCGCTCCAGCACTTTCATCCCCTGCCAGCTGACGCTGCCATTCCTCGCGAAACAAGAAAGCGTCTCCGCACCGCCCTCCACGATGTTGCGGCCCTTCGGGTGCGGTCCGATCGTCACCGGCCTTTGCGACTGCCATCGAGGCCGCAATGGAGCGGCCCGAAACAGCGAAAAGGAATACGACAATGGCTACCATCGGCACCTTCACCTCCACCGAAAGCGGCTTCACCGGTTCGATCCGCACCCTCGCCCTCAACGTCAAGGCCCGCATCGAGCGTGTGTCAAATCCCTCCGAAAAAGGCCCGCAGTTCCGCATCTTCGCGGGAGCCGTTGAACTCGGCGCCGCCTGGCAGAAGCACTCGGAGCAGACCGGACGCGACTATCTCGTCCTCAAGCTCGACGATCCGAGCTTCCCCGCTCCGATCTTCGCCAACCTGATCTCCATCGAAGGGGAAGATGGCTACCAGCTGATCTGGTCTCGCCCGAACCGGGACTAAGTATACCGACCCCGCCCGAAAGGGCGGGGTCATCCCTTCAGCGAGTACCGAAAGCCGGATCAGACATCGAGCCTGGTCCGGCTTTTTTTGGTGGCACACGAGAGGGGGATAGCTGCTCAGAAACCGGGATTGTGCCGCTCGCGCATGCCGACCTCAAGGATGAGCGGTTCCCCCATGTGTGGACGGCCCGTGGAATGCAAGACTCTGTATCGATGGGATCGGTCAGGTTCAGTCATGTGTCCGGCCTTTTATCGTGGCATTGTAGCCA
>NZ_JAGHMF010000040.1 GCF_017741815.1 Rhizobium sp. 16-488-2b | reverse complement strand
GAGTGTCATCAACCGGCACAACGCCGAACCTGCCGGGAACGCCCGATGGACCGTTCCTATCAGAAGAGGCAATCGGCATAGTTCGCCGGTCGGTATAAACCTGCTTATGCCGCGCGCGGCATAAGCACGTTTCGATAAGCGACGCGATGGTTGCCCAGTGTTCTGCCCCGGCATCAGAACCGGCAAACAGTGCGTCCTTGCGATTGAGGGCAATTGGCCTGATTGATCGTTCAAAGATGTTGGAGTCGATCTCGATACGGCCGTCGTCGATAAAGCGGGTCAAGCCTTCCCAACGTGACAAGGTATAGCGAATTGCCTCGGCGAGCTTCGTCTTCTGACTGATGAGGCCGAGCTGTTCGCGCAGCGAGGGAGCGAGGCTGTCGGTGATCGGTCGGCTCTTCTTTTGGCGCGTGGCGCTACGCTCCTCGTGTGCGAGGCCACGTAACTCGTCTTCAACCTTGTAAAGTTCGGCGATGCGTTTGAGTGCCTCGCTGGCAATGGATACTGGACCGGCTGCAGCGCGTTCATAAAAGCGGCGGCGAACGTGGGACCAGCAGAAAGCTAGCGACACGGTGTTCAATGCGTCATAACCCAGCAAGCGGCGCGATCGTTATCATGCCGCGTCAACTGAAGATACATGGCATGGCCCAGGCCGTCGGTGATCGGCCCGAGCAAGAATCGCCGGCGTTCGAGCTGCCATTCCGATCCTGTCGCAGCTTCTCAAGGCGGAAACCGCGGAGCGAGAGGTTCGACCGACTGCCTATCAGCTCAAGACCGCCCGCTTTCCTGCCTATCGTGATCTGATCGGCTTCGATTTTACCAGCAGCGAGATCAACGACGCGCTCACCCGCCAACTTCATCGCTGCGAGTTTCTCGACGACGCCAACAATATCGTCCTGGTCGGCGGCCCCCGCACGGGCAAGACGCATATTGCCACCGCCATCGGCGTCCCGGCGATTGAGCATCATCATAAGCGAGTGCGGTTCTTCTCGACAGTGGAACTGGTCAACGCGCTCGAACAGGAGAAGGCGCAAGGACGGTCTGGCCAGGTCGCCAACCGGCTTGCTCACTCCGATCTCGTGATCCTTGATGAGCTCGGATAGTGATGTGCTCTTCCATCTGCTGAGCAAACTCCACGAGCGCACCAGCGTCATCATCACAACAAACCTCAGCTTCAGCGAATGGGCCAGCGTCTTCGGTGACGCCAAGATGACCACCGCGTTGCTGGATCGACTTGCCCATCATTGCCATATCCTCGAAACCGGGACCGATAGCTTCCGCTTCAAAAACAGCTCGACCGCGCGAATTCTGTCGGCATGGGAATACATGGACTACCTTCTGGTGATCCAAGTTTTTATCCGCATCCCCCGGGTCAGCTCTCAGTGCAAATCAACAGTCCCTTTCTTCTACCGCTCTCGTATCGCCTCGTTTGTTCATCGGAGCCATAGATCTCCCCATACTGGAGCTGCTACGGCCTCGCGTATCGTAGTCTCAGGATGTCGCAAGTTCTGTTGTGTTACCTCCGAAGTCAATTAGGCACTAATCAGCCGCAAAAGATATGTGCCATAACTATTCTTTCTTAGCGCGCTTGCTTGCTGCTCTATTTGATCTCTAGTGACCCAACCTTGCAAGTAAGCTATCTCTTCTGGACATCCCGTCTGCAGTCCCTGTCGATCCTGTAGAGTACGAACAAAGTTGCTCGCATCTAATAGCGAACCGTGCGTACCAGTATCGAACCAAGCGTATCCACGCCCCATACGCTTAACCGTTAGGTCCCCTTCGACGAGGTAACTCTCAAGAAGTGAGACAATCTCGAGTTCACCTCGAGCCGACGGCTTCACAGACTTGGCCCGTTCCGGAGCAGTTTCGTCAAGGAAATACAGCCCCGTTACAGCGTAGTTCGAGGGTGGCTTTTCCGGCTTTTCAATGATCGATGCCACGCGCCCAGCGTTGTCGAAAGCGACGACACCATAACGCTCTGGATCTTGGACATGATAACCAAAGACAGTGCCGCCTTTGGTTTGTTGTCCTGCCTCTGCCAGTAGTTCGGGTAATCCGTGTCCAAAAAATATATTATCGCCGAGAACCATCGCCGAGGGCGCCCCAGCCAAGAAAGATTCCGCAAGCAGATATGCCTGCGCCAGTCCATCTGGCGAATTTTGGATGACGTAAGTAAGCGAGATGCCCCACTGGCTACCGTCTCCTAGCGCTCGACGAAACTGAGCCTGATCCTCTGGTGTAGTGATTAAACAGATCTCGCGAATTCCCGCCAGCATAAGGACGCTAATCGGATAATAAACCATTGGCTTGTCATAAATGGGCATCAACTGCTTTGAGACGCCTATAGTGATCGGGTAAAGGCGGGTGCCCGAACCACCCGCTAAAATAATGCCCTTGCGCTGGATCATTCTATAAAACCTTCAAGTCAATGAGAACATCTTTCAGACCTGCCCGCCAGTCTGGTCTTGGAATTGCGAATGCATTGTAAATCCGTGCGCAATCTAAGCGCGAATTTGCGGGGCGATGTGCGAGCGTTGGAAACGACGAAGATGGGATGTCCATAACCTCGACATCAATCTTGGCTTCGTCGAATACTGCACGAGCGAAACTCGCCCAGCTTATGTCCGGGACTCCCGCGTAGTGATAAATGCCAGACCGTCCGTCCTTTTCCCTCAAAGCGCGTGCTAGGATCATACACGCACGGGCGATATCACGCGCGGGCGTTGGCCCTCCAATTTGGTCGTTCACAACTGCTATGCTTTTGCGTTCCGAAGCCAGCCGAAGCATTGTCTTAACGAAGTTCTTTCCATGTGCGGAAAATACCCATGACGTACGCAGGATTGCATAGTTTCCTCCTGCGTGCTGGATACGGTTTTCGCCAACGAGTTTGGTACGACCGTAGGCACCAAGGGGACCGGTTGGATCATCCTCGCGCCACGGCTTTATACCCGAACCGTCGAAAACATAGTCGGTTGAAATATGAACAAACGGTAAACCCCGCGCTGCAGCGCTCTGCGCCATTGCGGCCGGTGTGACGCCATTGACAATATTCGCCTCGGCTTCTTCTTTCTCCGCGTGATCAACCGCAGTATATGCCGCAGCATTAATGACCACATCCGCATCGGTTCTGTTTATTATATCGGTGCAACTTGCCGCGTCACGCAAGTCGGCTTGCGAGCGGTCAACGCAAGTCACACCTTCGAAGCGCCGAAGCTCAGTTGCAACTTGCCCACTCCGACCAAATACCAGAATCTTCATGCCTTAAGCCCAAGCCTCGTGCCAACGCCTTCTCGGCTCTGAAGGCGTCGCCACCAATTCTCATTGTCCAAATACCACTGGACTGTTTTCCGGAGCCCTTGCTCCAGAGTTACGGAAGGCCGCCATCCAAGCTCGACCTGAATACGGCTAGAGTCGATTGCGTAACGCAGATCATGTCCTGGGCGATCTGCAACAAAGGTGATCTGTTGAGCGTACGGGAAATCGGCCGGTTTCAGCTCATCAAGAATGGCACAAATGATGCGCACTAGATCTATATTTCGAGCCTCATTCTGGCCGCCGACATTGTAGCTCCGACCCACCTTTCCGCTAGAGAGGACCGTTAGCAAAGCATCAGCGTGATCTTCCACATAAAGCCAATCACGCACATTCTCCCCGGTGCCATAGACCGGAATTTTTTCGCCGGCTAGTGCTCGAATAATCACAACCGGTATGAGTTTCTCTGGAAAATGAAATGGACCGTAGTTGTTCGAACAATTGGTCAGCAATACGGGCAAACCGTAGGTTTCTGACCAAGCCCTCACCAGATGGTCACTTGCTGCCTTTGAAGCCGCGTAAGGGCTGTTCGGCGCATAGGGCGTTTCTTCGGTGAACTGGCCGGTCGCCCCCAAAGTACCATACACCTCATCGGTAGAAATATGGTGGAATCGAAAGTCTGCGGGCTTACCTATTTCATGCCAGTAAGCGCGTGCCGCTTCCAACATAGTGTAGGTGCCATTGACGTTTGTTTCTATAAACGCGCCGGGTCCATCAATGGATCGGTCTACATGAGATTCGGCCGCCAGATGCATTATCGCGTCGGGACGATGCGCTTGAAGAATTCCTGAGATAGCATCGAAGTTGCGGACATCGGCGCGTTCGAATACATACAGTTCGCTATCAGCGATAGCGGCAACATTATCCAGACATGCGGCGTAAGTCAGTGAGTCTACGTTTATGATCGAATGGCCGCGCGACACAGCTAGACGTACAACTGCTGAGCCAATAAAGCCAGCGCCACCTGTTATCATTATTTTCATGTGTGTCAGCCTTGGTAAGTAAATGGCGAATCGATTTGCTTCAGCAAAGGCGCTTGCCCATCCTTTGGCGAGAGAACGGCGTCTTTAGCATCGATTCCCCAGTCAATTGCGAGATCAGGATCGTCGAACCGGACGCTGCCTTCGCACTCTGGCGCATAATGATCATCGCATTTATACACGATCTCGGTATCGGGCTCCAAAGTCACAAACCCGTGGAGAAATCCCGCGGGGATGAACAATTGTTGGCCATTGTCAGCGCTAAGTTCATGGCTCGTCCATTGACTAAAGGTCGGAGATCCTTTGCGAATATCGACAGCGACATCCAGTAATCGACCACGCACGCAGCGAACCAATTTAGCTTGTGCGTGTGGTGAAGACTGAAAATGCAACCCTCTTACGGTGCCGGCTTTCCGGCTTAGTGAGTGATTATCCTGTACAAAATTGTTGTGCAGACCAACTGCTGCGAAGCTTCGCGAGGAATAGGTTTCGCAGAAATAGCCACGGTCATCCTCGAAACGCCTCGAAGTAAGCAGTAAGACACCTGACAACGAGGTTGGCACAAACTCCATGTCACAAGACTCCCAAATTCATCGCTAATACTGAGAAAGAAGGTAGCGTGCGAACATCATTGGCGCGCTGCCCTCTTACACGACACTGCCACCCACCTTTAGATAGCGGGGAAACAATCCTTCACCTTCTGTCCCACCGCGCGCGCCAACTGTCCATACGCTCAACCAACCCCTCATATGCGCTGACGAGCTTTTTACGACGCTCGTCATAGTCATCCAGATGTTCCGGCGTACGGTAAAGTGACGTAGTCTTCGCAGCCAGAACAAAACGAGTACGATAGCTGTACTTCTGCCAAAGCGCCCAATCCTCCAGCGCTTCCAAGTCCTCATCAAACCCGCCGCGCTCTTCAAACAAAGTCCGTTCAAACAGAACAGCTTGAATGGGAAAAAGATTGTTGCTCTTTAGCGCCTCGTAATCGAAGTCTTTCGCCATGTGATCGTGAATAATCGGAGCGAACACTGCAAAGGAACTCCAATCTTCGGCCAGTTTTCGCGTCGGTACCTCGAAGGCGAGTGAATATGCGGCGTGCGAATTATTTTTTAAAATGCTCCCGACCAGTACTTCAATATGGTCACAATAGAACAGGTCGTCATCGTCCAAAAACACACACCAACGGCCTGTTGCTTTTTCTAGAGCAAGGTTGCCGGCATCCGATCGACCGATCTTATTCCCAGAAGCATAGACAATGTCGCCTCCCGTAGCCGCAGCGTACTCTTCAATAAAGTCCTTTAGATGCTCGCCTCGGTCTTCGGTGATAATGTGTTCGATGTTGCGATATGTCTGATTTGACACCGACTTCATAGCTTGGAGAAGCAGCTTCTCGCGTCCTTTGTAACTACGCGTGATTACGGTAACCTTCGGACAGTAATCAGGAAGCGGATCCAGTGCATAAAAAGCGCCTTTCCGAACAAGCTCATAGTCCCAACCTCGGAAAGGGAAAAGAGCAGCCGTTTTGCGCGTCACATTCCTGGTGATTAGCTTGGGAGCAAACTGAATCAGTTTGATAGCATTCTGAAAATGCTTGCGACGGGCGCCAGGAAATTGCTCAGCCGACACCAGCAGCCGCAACCCCATCGCTGGAACCGCAATCATATCGCGTAAAGTACCGAACGCCAGTCTCATGTACAGATTGGCGAACGTGCTACCCGTCACCTGCAGCGGCTTCACTTGCCCAGCGGCCTCATATGTATAATGATAAACCACTGCATGTGGGCTGAAACGCAGTTTGTATCCCTGTGAACGCAGCCGGTAAGAAAGTTCTACGTCCTCGCCATACATGAACAGGTCATCGCAATAGCCGCCGACGTCCTCGAAAGCCGAACGACGTATCAATACACACGCGTGCGAATTCCAATTGGTTGTACCTGAGACTGGATCATAGTGTTTGGGATGCTCATAGGGCTTCTGACGGAATTCCCACGCGGCAGCCATCGAGTGATCTGACACTGCGTGAGATGTCGCCTTTGTGAGCGAATCCGGCTCGAAGACTAGATCGACGTTTGTGACAAGACAGAATGGGCTGCTACCTGAAGATATCCCGGCGTTGTGGCCCGCCCCAAAGCCTTTATTTGGGCGTCGCAAAACCCGCGCCGAAATGCCCATTTTCTCAAGGGCATCGACAGCATGCGCCAGCATCTCCAAGGTATTATCTTGCGATTCGTTATCGACAAAGAAGACATGCATCTTGCTTTTCGGGTAACTAAGCGACCCAAGGCTCGATACAAATCCAGAAATCCACTTCTCTGAGTTGTACGTAACTACGCTTATATCCACTTCAGGCAGATCGTCGGACTGCAAGCAAGCCATCATCGGAGGAAGCGCAAATGCATTCATTGCGTTGCGTTCCTCGACCAATGCATTCAGCGCTGCGATATTGTTACCCGAATTGACCAACGTCGCGGGGAGACCGACGATATGATGATAGAGCTTTCGCAAGACGTTTGCTGCAGGCGAAGGCAGCAAGCTCAAAGCCATTCTCGCCGCTTCGCGCTTGTCCGATGTGAGCCTACGAGCAAGGCGCAACGGCTTCGTGATCTTCCAAGACATCGAGGACAGGAACATCTGTTCGCGAGCGGCGGCTTCTTCACGAAGAGCCTTGATGGTGCGCTCATGTAACGCAATCATGCCTTCCCGAGCGGTAATTTCGATATTAACGATCTCGCTTTCTAGTACCTGTTGCTCAAAAAAACTACTATCGGAGAGCGCGCCCAGATTGCCGTCTGATGCAATCGCAATCAAGTAGATGGGGCGGCGCACCCCGGGAGATGCCTCGAAGGTCTTAGAATCGTAGGTTACTACGCCGGACGACTGGCCCTCAAGAAATATACCAGAGCCGAAAATTACCCTCTGCCCGTATATGGCAAAACTAGAAAAATGGCGACCAACTAGATCCAGAAACTCATCACGATAGAGTTCCTTGACGTGGAAGGGATTTTGGAAGCCGGGAACGTCCGAATATTCGTGCTTTTCAGGACTGGAAATTATGAGACGACCACCGGGCCGTAACACCCGCTTTATCTCTTTCATCATTTCTTCATGTTGATCATGGTGTTCTATGGTTTCAAAACTGACAACCACATCTACACTATGATTTTCTAACGGTATACTTGCTGCGCTTCCAATCTTGAAATGTAGGTTCTCCCGAACATACTTCGATTGGGCATGTGCAACCGCCTCCGCCGAAATATCGACACCGACGACGGACGCCGCCGTTCTCGCCAAGAAAAAGCTACCGAATCCTTCGCCGCTAGCTATATCGAGTATATCTTTCCCGGCGACATGTCCCCCGGCGAGAAGGTAACGGTGCATATGTTCAAGAAAAATATTACCTTCAATCTCAGGCACATAGCGCTCACCAGTGAAACTCAGAGCGGTCTGTGTAAGCTCATTCATCGTCATCTTACTACCATATGAATTTCTTGCATCGGGATGCCCATCAAGCCACTACTAACGCTGCTAGAATGCGATTTGAAGCTTATTGCGTCGTTTAGCCAGTGTTGTTGGACATGCTCGTCTTGGGTGCCGTCAGCTATAGCGAGCGAAACCGTGTAATCTCCGACGGGAAGCACCGGCATTACAAAACTGAACGACACTATTATTGTATTGCCCGCACTGGCGTGCAATGTTTGTCCGAGTAAAGCTACATAGGTGTTGTCGCCGAAGATCACCTGGCCCAAACGGTCACGTACCTGAAATCCAACAATTGGGTTTCTCAGTGATTCAAAAACAGAGCATTCCACATGCAGCTCTGCCGCTTCGCCGCCCACGACCCATGAAAGTGGCTGATGATTCCTATCACTAATGTAGGCGTTTGATATGCGGGCGCCCAATTTTCCGAAACTGGTACCCTGCTCGGAAAACTCAAAAAGTTCGATGTCGTTGCGGAGGTTTGTCTGGTTAAGAAAGTCGAGCCGCATATCACGCGTCGCAACAACGCGGCTAGGCTGTGTGGGCGAGGGCGAAATTTCGCCGCTCCCGCCCTGCAGTGATTCATAAAGGGTTTTTAGATAGCAATCGGTGACTTGCTTCGCGTCACCCTGTGCCATCACCTCTCCACCCTGAAGCCAGATTGCAGTGTTGCAGAGGTTGAGCACCGCGCCAGTATCGTGGCTAACAAACAGAATAGTCCCAGTCTTCATAAAGCTACGAAGAAAGCGCATGCACTTTTGGACGAAAAACGCATCCCCGACACTAAGCGCCTCGTCGACAACTAGAATATCTGCGTCCACGTGCGCAATAACCCCGAAAGCGAGCCGGACGAGCATGCCACTTGAATAGGTCTTCACGGGCCGATCAATAAATTCGCCGATATCTGCAAAGGCGACGATATCGTCGTATTTCAGGTCAATTTCCGCCTCGGTCAACCCAAGAATAGATGCGTTCATGTAGACGTTTTCACGCCCGGTGAACTCGGGATTGAAACCGGATCCGAGCTCGAGCAATGCGGCGACGCGACCATTGATTTCTACGCAACCACTTGTTGGATAAAGTGTCCCACAAATGATCTGCAATAATGTTGACTTTCCGGACCCGTTTTTTCCGATAATACCGACGATTTCGCCTTTGCGGATCTCGAAGTTGGCTGCCTGAACGGCAGCGAACTCGCGAAAATACCGCTTAGGTGTTCTACCAAAAACACGGGAGATCCGAGCCAGGATTGCCTGCTTCAGACGGTCTTTTGGCGATGCATAGATCTGATACACCTTGCTGACGTGACTGACACGAATTGCCACGTTGTCATCAAAAATTGCTTGCTGAGCGTCGATCAACTGCTCGAGGTTCCGTTCGGTTGCAATTTTTCTAGAGGACATCCGCGAAGCCCTTCCGTGTTTTCTGAAACCACCAAAACCCGGTGGCCGCAACGAAAACGCTAATGGAGCTATAGGCAACCAACTCCATCCAATTTGGCTGCTGTCCGAAAACAATCACAGCTCGACATTGCTCAATCACAAACGTCAACGGATTTGCCATCATCAGCAACTGCAGTCGCTCTGGCAAAGCTGACATTGGATAGAAAACAGGCGACAGAAACAGTAGGACGGTAAGCAGCAGGCCGATGACTTGCCCGATGTCGCGAACAAAGACCCCTAGGGAGGCAAGGAACCACGCCGCGCCCAGCGTCATCAGTAGAAAAGGCAAGATGATTATCGGCGCAAAAATGATTGTCCAATGAAGAAAGCCGGTGAGAAAGAAAAAAGCGCAAATGAGAACAGCAATACTCACTGCTCCGTGAAATACGGCCGCTCCGAGTGCAGTTATTGGGAGTATTTCGAGTGGGAATATGACCTTTTTGACGTAGTTTGCATTGGCAACGATTAGGTTGGGCGCACGACTGAGAACCTCCACGAACACCCCATGGATGATTAAGCCGACAAAGAGAATGATGGAGAAGTCGCTCTTACTGCTAGTGTCTGCGCTCCCCCAACGAGCCTTGAAGACAAAGGAGAAAACGAAGGTATACACTGCTAGCATAAGTAAGGGTGTCACAAACGACCAGCCGAGACCCAGCACAGATCCACGATACCGGCCGACAACGTCGTGCCTGATCATTTTTGCGATAAGATGTCGATTCTTCCAAACGCTTCCGATCAGAACGGTGGGGGAAGCGCGATGCGCGTTATGGGGATTCATCCAAACCTTCTCATCAGTGCTTGTGCGCCCTACGAAGACGATGCACCACGTGCCGCGTTGTAAAATGCTATCACTCTAGAGCAACGATCCCGTCTCAGACGATAACTTAGAGCGCATCCACTTCGCTTTCGTTTCCGAGCCGCATAGACGAACGGCCCAGAGACGGCTCCCCATTACATCACCCGCTGCTATTTAGCTATAGCACTTGGCTGGAGCTCGGGCGCTAACCACAAGATGTATTCCCTCTCGACCACAATGCTGTGAGCAGATTAGATCTTGTTTAGAATGGTAGCGAGGAGTACCACAACCTCGTCCCCAAATGTCTGCCTGTACGCACCGGATCGCCTCAGGCCTACCACCCGCCTTAGCAGTCCACCATCTCTCGCATCTAAAAACGCGTTCAACACGGACCTGTTTTCCGGTGTCAGCAAATGGCTATTGGCTTGAAGGGCACGCATGTTAACGTTATTCCATTCTCTGAACTGGCCCGAAGCAAGCCTTCGCAACCGCTGCAGCTTCATTTTCCAACCAACATTCATCCCAATTAAATTGCTTCCATGTTGGCGATAGCGCACTCTCGGGACGGAATCGTAAATCATTTTACCTCCAGCACCCGTCACCAGCATATAAAGCCACCAGTCGTGACTTATGATGGTTTGCACGTTTGCTCTGCGAGCGAGGTCGCGAGCGGCTCGATTGACCACCATAGTGTTTCCTCCGCCAATCGACTGGATGATTGCATTGCGAAACGAGGCTGGGCGAAAAAATAGAGGTGACAGCCCGATTTCGACATTGTTGATATCGACGAGAGTGGTACGAGAGCTATACACGAGTGGCGCATTTGATGGTTCACATGCCATCGCTTTCAGCGCGCAAGATATTTTTGTACCTTCCCAAATATCATCCTGGTCCGCAAACATGTAGTAGTCGGCGTCAATCTCCGGCGCGCACAAAAGAGTTAGGAAGTTTGCCGCAAAACCGTTCCGCGGCCCTTCGATTATCACAAACCTATCGGCACCCAGCCTACTTTGGTACCGTCTCAGGATCGACATCGTTCCATCGGACGAACCGTCGTCGGAAACCCAAAGATGGAGGTTACGATGGTCCTGACTGAGGATCGACTCTAACTGCTCTTCGAGAAACGGTTCTCCGTTGTACGTGCAAAGCAATACCGCAACGGCAGCCTCTCTCTCTTCAACGCGGGAAGACTGCTCGATAGATGGATCGGCATTAAGTCGCGCGATTGACATCTCTTCCTCCTTCCCTCTTTCATTTATGCGGGATAAACGCTAAGCAGACTTATATATTGCAGAGCGAGGGGTTCCAACACCATAATCCCCAACGAGTCAACTTTCACGGGTCGGATACACAGGATCACCGCGAGTTGTACAAGATATGCGATTGTATCTAAACCAGTGGGTAAGATGCCGTCGAGTACAGGAGACTTGTCGATTTCTTCTGTCGCGATTGTGGGAACTGAGTACATGTAAGAATGTTGCCTATTGGGTGTGACACAGAACAGGGCAGCTAGGTGTGGAACCTCAACAGGTTGTCTCGGGTCAGGCCGAGGCGACTGATTGGTGTTTTTGATTTTAGTGCGCCGTGAGGGCGATGCCAATTGTACATGTGGGTCCAGTTGGGCAGATGCGATTTTCGGCTCTCTGACGATGGATATGCCCGTGCATACGCCCACTCTCGCAAGGCAGTCTGAATGAAGCGCTCGGCCTTGCCGTTGGTTCTTGGTGTGTACGGTCTGGTTCGAATGTGCTTGAGGCCGAGCATCTTGCAGGCCTTGGAAAACTGCTTGGCGACATAGCAAGACCCGTTGTCGGTCATCACGCGGGTGACCGTGATGCCAAGGCTTTCATAATAGGCGATCGCAGCCTTGAGAAAGGCGATAGCGCTGACAGCCTTTTCATCCGGGAAGATGTCTGTGAAAGCAATGCGGGAGGCATCATCGATGCAGACATGGACATATTCCCAGCCGACACCGCGCGAATTGCTCTGCCCTGTCCGGTTGCCTGTGATCCGGTGCCCGACACGCTCGAAACAGCCAAGGCGCTTGATGTCGAGATGGATCATGCCACCCGGCTCGGCATATTCGTAGCGCACGACAGGTTCGGCCGGATCGATATCCTTCATCCGGGATAGACCGGCTCGCCTGAGAACGCGACTGACTGTGGCGGGAGATACGCCGGTTTCCATGGCAATGTGCTTGCCGGTCAGGCGTTGTCTGCGAAGATGGAGGATCTGTTCGACAACACCACCGTGCGTTTGTCGCGGGCTACTGGTCGGCCGCGACGAGCGATCCATCATTGCCGCTCGGCCCGATGCTCCGAACCGTTCCGCCCAGCGAGCAACAATCTTCGGTGAAACGCCATTGACACGCGCAGCCTGCGCTTTCGACAGCTTGCCGCCAAGAACAGCGCAGGCCATTTCTTCTCGACGCCGTGGCGTCAGTCGGGCATTCTTGTGGATGTTCATTCGGAGCGATCCTGGAGGTCTGAGGTGTGGTAACTCCAGTCTCCTAAATCCGCTCCGAATGGACAACCTGATGAAAGCTCACAGCTAGGCCCGTCGAAGCTGACCTTATCACATTCAACTGCGTTCACGCTTGATGGACTGGAGGGTTCTCACTAGGGGGCATCATAGGTCGTTGGCTCAGATCACCCTCACGGTCGATTCCTCGTTTGAAGATCTGTGAAGAATGGTCACCGCTACATTTTGGGTTTCTGCCAGCAAATTCTTTCATGTAGGCGGTCAGTATGATACCCAGCCGAAAAAGACCACTCGATCCGGAACACAAATGCAGCGTTTGCCAAACACCGAGACAATTACCGGGGTGATTGTTACCTTTAACCCCGATATGGAGATGCTTAGGCGCCTCATCGCGGCGGTTGGTCCTCAGTTGAGCAGCCTACTTATTGTCGATAACGGCTCACACACCGATGTCGCCGCTGGTATCAAAAACACAGATACTTTTGAGGTCGTCTTACTGGGGCAAAATTTTGGAATTGCGCATGCCCAAAACATAGGGATTGAAAGCGCCCGTACCAGGGGATCAAAATATGTTCTTCTCCTGGATCAGGACAGCATTCCTAGCCCAGACATGGTCGCCACACTTCTGGCGGCGCTCATTTCTAAACAAGTTGACGGCCAAAACGTAGCCTGCGTCGGTCCACGCTATACTGATAGCAGAACGGAAGATGTCGCACCTTTCGTAAAGCTAGAAGGTCTTAGGCTTACCCGTGTAGAATGTATCGACAAGGATAACGTGGTTGCGGTGGATTTCGTCATCGCATCTGGATGTCTAATACCGATGTCCACTATCGATGCTGTGGGTTTGATGAGAGATGAAATGTTCATCGACTACGTCGACATCGAATGGGGACTCAGGGCGCAGAACAGTGGCTACTTATCCTATGGCGTATGCGCAGCCACCATGGAACACGCGCTGGGTGATCAATCGGTGAAGTTCGGAAGGCGCCATATTCCCGTTCACAGCCCACTTCGGCACTATTATCATATACGCAACGCGATCTGGCTATCCAAACAATCCTGGATTAGCGCTCAATGGAAAATAGTGCTCATTTGGCGGATCGTTCGGCAATGGTTGTTCTTTAGTATCATGACCTCGCCGAGGTTGAAACATGCCCAGATGATGAGCCTTGGAATTGTCCATGGGCTAGTAAATCGAATGGGAAAACGATGATTGGGTTAGTCATGGCGCCTTCAGGACTATCCGGCCCGTTTGACTAAGTATGGGTTTCACTTAGCCATGCCAACATTTGCAGAGGGTCCCACGGTAAGGGCTCAACCCGCTGGTAGCTCGATGATTGTAGTTGGATGGGGCGCTGAGGTCTCAGCGACTACCACACCCGCACAACACCCGGACCTAACTCAACATATGCGCCACGTTCGCCGGTCGAGCGCCAACTCGGCGTTGTCCTGTTGCTCCCACGGTCCCTTATCGGCGGCTTGGCGAAGCTCCCCGTGAGCCTTCTACGTGCGAGACTCAATCTCCGCTATCAGAACCGACTGGATTCAGCCGGCGCCACTGTTGGCTGCCCGCTCTCCCTGGACGACTTTTCCAGCGTATTGCGCAGCTTCTGTGTCTCAACTTGCGTGAACCCCTGTGCCAACGGATTGCCGGAATACAGGAGCTGCCTGTCGCGATAGACTGATAGCACAAGGACGGTAGGTCACCCTCAGCGCTGTTGAGGGCTCATACACGACAACGGGGCAGTTTTCGCCCCGTTCATTTAACCTTAATGCAGCCGTCAGTTCGGCTTGAATGGTAGGGTTGATCCCAGCCCTTACCGAAAGCCTCTCCAGGCCAAAACGACTGGCATGGTCCCGTACGATATCCGGATCGGCACCTCACAAAGCCTCTAAAGGAGGCGGGCAATCCTTTGACAGCGACGCGCTCCGTATCGAGATTCCTTCGGCTGGCTATGAGGATCACTTTGTAATTTGGAGAAGGAGACCAACGTCGTTTCGAGACGCTCCTAAAACGAGAAGTATGGGAAAACCTTCTTTTCGGTCGAAACCTTACTGAAATCCGCTATCTACAGTAGATATGACATCGCTGTGTGGGCCAACGTAGCGCCTTTTATCGCCGTCGGGCGTAGGAAGATCAAAGTACCAGTAGTCCTTCCCTTTTACTGGCACCGTGACGAAACGACCCTCAAGGGGAAAATCTGTCTGGAATTGTCCGTCGAGCGAGCGCTGGGCCAATTCCGCGAACATCGTTCGATAAATCAAGTCAATCGTTCTCATGTGCGGATGTTCCCCAGCGGATTGCGTCGTGTTTCCAGGCGGACGTTTTCGAACGCTACCACCTACGTTATAAAGCTGCCGCCCTTCATTGCGACGCTCGGTACCTGGAACGTCTTCTACGCGCTGAACCTTTATTTCTCGGGCGCGCAATCGATCCGTGGCAGCGAGATCGATGCGGCAGCACCGACGCTGAAATTCTTCGGCGAAAACTTCTCCGTCTTCGGCACCGAGGTCAGCTACGGCTCCATTCTCTTCGTTATCGTCTTCCTCGTGCTCTGGTATGCGCTGACGCGAACCGCCTGGGGCCGTCATATCTATGCTGTCGGCGACGACCGGGAAGCCGCGGAACTCGCGGGCATTCGGACCGACCGTGTCCTGATCTCGGTCTATGCGGTGGCCGGCTTGATATGCGCGCTCGCCGGGTGGTCCGCGATCGGCCGCGTTGGCGCCGTCTCTCCCACCAGCTTCTTCGAAGGCAATCTCCAGTCCATCACGGCCGTCGTCATCGGACGCATCTCGCTCTTCGGTGGAAGAGGTTCCATCCTCGGGCCGTTGATCGGCGCGCTGATCGTCGGCGTCTTCCAGTCCGGGCTGCGCATCGCCGGCGTCGATGTGCTTTGGCAGCTCTTTGCCATCGGCTGGCTCATTCTCATTGCGGTCGCGATCGACCAGTGGATCAGAAAGGTATCTGCATGACCGAGATGTCAAAACCCGTTCTGCAGGCAAAGGGCCTCGTCAAGAAATACGGTCGCGTCGTGGCCATCGATCATGCCGATTTCGATCTGATGCCCGGAGAGATCCTCGGGGTCATCGGCGATAACGGCGCCGGCAAGTCGAGCCTGATCAAGGCCCTGTCGGGCGCGGTGCGGCCAGATGCCGGCGAGATCCTTCTCGATGGCGCGCCGATCACCTTCGGTTCGCCGATCGAGGCGAGAAAGGCCGGGATCGAGACTGTCTACCAGACGCTGGCGCTTTCTCCGGCGCTATCCATCAGCGACAATCTCTTTCTCGGCCGCGAGATCTACAGCAACAACATCCTCGGCCGGCTGCTGCACCAGCTGGACCGCCCGGCCATGGATCGGATCGCCCGCGAAAAACTCTCGGACCTCGGTCTGCTCACCATCCAGAATATCCAGCAGGCGGTGGAAACGTTGTCGGGCGGCCAGCGCCAGGGCGTGGCCGTTGCCCGGGCAGCCGCCTTCGGCAGCAAGGTGATCATCATGGACGAACCGACGGCGGCGCTCGGCGTAAAGGAGTCGCGCAAGGTGCTCGATCTGATCCTGAAGGTCCGGGCGCGCGGCGTGCCGATCGTCCTGATCAGCCACAACATGCCGCATGTGTTCGAAGTGGCCGATCGCATCCATATCCATCGCCTGGGGCGCCGCGCGGCGATCATCAAGCCGTCGGATTATTCAATGTCGGACGCGGTCGCGATCATGACCGGCGCGATGGCGCCGCCGCTGGCGGCCTGAGGCAAGCTTGCAAGGATCTTATGATGAAATTCGCATTCAACACCTTCCCGTTCAGCAGCTTTCCAACCTTTCTTCCCACCTACTCGCTGCCCGATACGATCCGCACCCTTGCGGGCATCGGCTACGATGCGGTGGAGATCGGCTGCTGCGCACCCCACGCCTGGCCGGCGCACCTTTCCAAGACCCGCCGGGCGGAGATCCGCTCACTGGCCGATAGCGAGGGTATCGCGATCAGCAGCCTGCTGCCCGCCATCGGCGGCGGCTTCGGCTGCAATCCTTGCTCGATCCTGCATGCTGAACGCTTGGCCACGATCGGCCATTACACCGATATCGTCGATCTCGCGCACGATCTCGGCGCCGGCATGGTGCTCTTTATCGGCGGCTGGCGCGCCGGGGAGATGTCGCGCGAACAAGCCTGGGCGCATAGCCTGGATTGCCTGCGCAAGGTGGCCACCCATGCCGCCGAACGCGGCATCACCATCGCCATCGAGCCGACGACGGCGGATACCAATCTCATCGACACGGCCGCCGATGCACGGCGGATGATGGTGGAGGCGGAATGCGCCAATGTCGGCCTCATGTTCGATACCTGCCATATCGCCTATGAGGGCCGGCCGCTGTCGTCTTATGTGACCGATATGGGGGCCGATCTGGTTCACCTGCATGCTGCGGATACGGACCGCAAGGCGATCGGCAAGGGCGACATGGATTGGGATGACCTTATTGGCGCGCTGGTGTCCGCGGATTACCAGGGCTACTTCACGGTGGAGACAGGCTTCGGCTCACGCGACATCGATCCGGTGGAAGTTGCGAGGCAAAGCCTAGCGTACGCGAAGTCAAGATTGCCCCTTGCCAGCCCGGTTCGTAGAAGCGCATTTTGATGCGCTGCGGGGATCTATCTGGGTGGAGGATCGCGGCATCAACTACAAAAGACTGTGGCGCTGGCAGATTTTCAAACCAGCCCACAAGTCCGTCTGGTCGAGAACCAACGCGACGACCCCTGGAATTTTGGAAATGATACATCAGAAAATGGTGCGAGAATTCAACGACTGCGGCATCGCCACTTATAGCTCAAGCGGCGAATCGAGCTTCCACGAGTTGGGGCGGTCTCTACGAAGAATATGGGCCGCAGGGTAATGATCGGGCTATCTCAGACGTGGGACTTTGTGTCCCTTACCCCTGGATACCTTCCAAACGTCTCGTCCAATCTTCCACCTTTCCACTTTCCAGTCGCTTAGCAGCGTGAGCACGCCAGCCGGAGGCCAGACGACTCAGGGCCGCGATGGCAGCAAGTTCGGATCGGTCGAGAGTATTGACGTAAAATGTGCTCCAGATACGGGCGAGCGTCCATTCCGGAGAACGGCGCTCCAAGAGCGAGAGATGGTCGCCAGGGGCTACGGTTCCGGGCTCGAGTACGCGGTAATACCAGCCGGTGCGCCCGGTTTCCTGGACCTTGCGGGCCATTGCCTTTTGCGCGAAGCGTTCGTTCAGTTTCCAGCAGGGCTGCCGGCCCTGGCTGATCTCGATCACGGCACTGCCTAGCCGGAAGACGTCACCGATGGCGGCTTCGTCTTCAGTCAAGCCCGACGTTGCGATGTTTTCGCCGAATGCGCCTGGGTTCGCGAGGATCGGCTGTTCGCCGAGTTCCCCGATCCAGTAGGCATAGTGGTCGAAAGGGTAGTGGTGGACGGCCTTTTCCGGGCCGCCATGCCTTACGGTGTCGCCCTGCATGTCGCCGACGAAGCCGGCCTCCGACAGTTGCAGCGGTGCTGAAACCTCCGATTTGTCGATGCCGCTTAAACCGCCTTTCGGACCGAGCGGTGCAAGCGCGCCGACCCGCAGACTGAGGATCGGCAGGTTGGTCATCTCGTTTGCCCGCGTCATGTTGCCAGGTCCCTCTTGAGGCCGGCGAGCCACTCTCGAAGCAGCGCGCGGGCAGCGGCAGCCAGAGGCGGGCCATATAGTGCAGCATCGCGCCGCAACGCGGCTATATCGATGCCGGCCGAACCGAGTTCGGCGGCATGGCCGACCAGCCAGCGCTCAAAGCTTTGATCGGTTTCGGCTTCGGGATGAAACTGCAGGCCGAGCAGGTTCTCGCCAATCGAAAAGGCCTGCTGCTCTACCAGAGCCGAGGATGCCAGGTTGGCAGCACCCAGCGGCAGTCCATAGGTGTCGCCATGCCAGTGGAGAACGTGGACGTCCTCCAGGTGCCTCAACGGGCTCGCCATTCCCTCATCGGTCAGCATGAGCTTGGAAAAGCCAATTTCCTTCAAGCCTGTCGGGAACACTTTCTCGCCGAGGGTCGCCGCAATCAGCTGGGCGCCGAGGCAAATCCCGAGCGTCGGCAGGCCGCCTTCGAGCCTTGCGCGGATGAAGGCGCGCTCGACCTGCAAAAACGGATAGTGATCGTCATACACCCCGATCGGCCCGCCGAGGATGACGAGAAGATCGGGCGCGCGTGGATCGCCGGCGCAGAAATCGAGATCGCCGACGTCGCTGTATTGGATGTCATAGCCGGCTTCCATCAAAGTATCGGCGAAGAGGCCGAGATCTTCGAAGTGCACATGCCGGAGCGCTAGAACGGTTCTTGTCATGGTCTGCTGTCTGTTTCTCTGGAGGTGGCGGGAATATCGCATCGGCCATCGGCGCAGCCGGCTTCGGACCGATCTTCATGAGCTGGAATGGGGGTCGCGAGCGCCATGGCGATCCGTGCGCCCACAATCATGTCCTCCTCGACGCCGAAGGCATGATGGAGAAGCGTGCCGCCCCGGCCGATCAAGACCGAGGAAGGAGTACCACGCATGCCGAAGCGGCGCATCGTGACCGGAATGTCCGAGGTGCCATCGGCCAGATCGACGCCGACCGGCGATGTGATGCCGTATTCGTGGAGGAAGGCCCGCAGCGTGACCGGCGACATGGCGGCATGATGCTCGAAAACGGTATGGAGGCCGATCACCTGCAACTCGGTGTGAGCAAACAGCTTTTCGATGCGCTTGACCTGCGGCAGGGCTTCGGACACGCAACCGGGGCAAAGCAGCTGGAAGCTATGCAGAAAGATGGGGCGGTCGCGTAGGCCCGCCAGCGTCAGCGGAACTTCCGTGTTGAACCATTCGCTGACGGCAAGCTCCGGCACGATATGCGTGTTGGGTGTCGTCCTGCCTTCGGTTGCTGTTGCTTTGTTCGGGGCATCGGGGGTAAATCTGCCCATGTTCTTTCTCTCTATTAGCCTGGAGGGGAGAATATGCCGGTTCGTCGATGGCAGTCGGCGAACCGGCGCGTTTGTCACGTCATTACTTGGCCGGTTCGACCTTGCCCGGCAGGCTGAGGTCACCGGACGCGACCTTGAGGACATCGCTGACACACAGAAGCGGCGCATGCAGGTTGCCGTTGACCTTCAGGCCCGCGGTCACACCGTCAAAGGCCGCGCCCTTGATGCCGTTGATCAGCGAGAGCGGTATCTCGACATCGACCTCGTCGCCTGTGAAGGTCGTCGGATAAGCCGGGCTGTCGATCAGAAGCGGAACGCCCGGCCAGGTCGCCGGCACCTTGGGCTTGGTGCCCTTCGGGATATCCACCACCTTCAGGCCGGCGCCGCAGGCCTTGTCCTTGGCAAGGACGACCCAATGCGAATGCCAGACATGACGGTTCTTGGCGCCATTTGCGCCATCATCGAAATCCGGGTGGAAGGTGACGGCGAGGGCGACGATGCCCTGCTTCTTCTCAAAGCCGACGTCGCTGCTATCGAGGCTGGTTGGCCAGACATAGGCATAAACGCTCGAACCTTCGAACTTGCCGGTCGCATCCGGCTTGTCCTTGCCGGCCTCGCCGCGAACGCGGGTGGAAAAGACCACCTTGTCGCCCTTGGTTGTGATCTTCGTTTCGATGATATCGAGCGAGGCGTTGACGGCCTGGTTCGCTTTCGCCTTGATTTCGTGGGCGCTCGCCGTCGACTGGCATAGCAGCGCCGTTCCGGCGGCGACGAGCGTGCCGGTCAAAAATACTCTCAGCATGTGGGTGGTTCCTTTCTCTTTTTTGCCTGGAGGGCGTTCGGTTATCCCGCTTCAAATGCGTCCCAGGTGGCAGCCCGGGACGTGGGATCGGCTAGTTCGTGCTCGCGGCAATCGACGCGGAGTTCCCGCTGGCCGAATGGCGCATGCACGAAATGACAGTGGTGTGGCTTATCGCTTTGAGAATGGGCAAATGGGTCGAAGTAGCGACAGGTGACGCACATGCGCTGCACGGGAATGGCGTTCTTCTCCTGCAGTTGCCGGATGACCGTGATCAGCGTCACCAGCAATTCTTCCTGCGCGGCATCGCCGAGAGCACCGATTGCGCTGCTGATCAGATCTCCAGCGGTCTCCTGGCTCAGTAGAGCCGCGCCTTTCACGCTCAAATGAACATCGACGGATCGGCCGTCTGCAAGTCCCGCCCGCTTTTCGACATGGCCCTTTTTCTCGAGCGCATTGATGGAATCGGTCGCACTCGGCTGCGAGACGCCGAAGAGATTTCTGCAGGCTTCCGGCGAGCTAATAGGAGCCGTTCGACACCTTAATGCTGATGACAGCAGTCAGCTGCGCATAGAGCTGTTGAGCGACGAAGCAATCAAGACCTCCGAAATTGAAGGTGAATACCTTGATCGGGTAAGCGTCCAGTCCTCGCTTCGTCGGCAGTTCGGACTGAGTACCGACGGCCGCTCCGTGCGTCCTCAGGAGCGTGGGATTGCGGAGATGATGGCAGATGTCTATCGAAACTGGAGCGGAGCGCTGTGCCACGGGGAGCTGTTCAACTGGCACACGATGCTGATGGCAGGTAATCGTGATCTAGACGTGATCGGTGCCTATCGCCGGCATGAAGATGCTATGCAGATCGTGTCGGGCCGACTGGACAAACCGACGATCCACTTCGAGGCGCCTGCATCTTGCCGGGTTGCCCAGGAAATGGAGCATTTCATCGCGTGGTTCAACCAATCGCGGCCAAATGGGCAGCTACAACTGCCGGCATTGACGCGCGCAGCCATCGGACATCTCTACTTCGAGAGCATACATCCTTTTGAGGATGGCAACGGCAGGATTGGGCGCGCTCTCGCTGAGAAGTCACTCGCTCAAAACGTGGGACAACCAAGTCTCATTTCGCTTGCGTTCACAATCGAGAAAATCGGAAAGCCTACTATCTGGAACTCGAGCGTCACCAGCGGTCGCTCGATATCGACGGTTGGGTGACGTATTTCTCCCAGACGATCCTTGAAGCTCAACAAGCGACGATCGATCGAACAGCGTTCTTCATTCGCAAAGCAAAGTTCTACGATCGATTTCGAGGCCAACTCAGTGGGAGACAAGAGAAGGTTGTTGCCCGCATTTTCCGGGAGGGTATTGCGGGTTTCAAAGGCGGTCTCAGCGCGGAGAATTACATTTCGATCACGGGCGTATCGCGCGCAACAGCTACACGCGACCTTCAGCAACTCGTAGCGATCGGCGCTTTTACGCGCACTGGAGAGCGCCGGCACACGCGTTATACGCTGCGCCTTCAGGGCTGACAGCCTCTAAGCGGGGTATCCACCGCGATCGGGATCCCGCCGATTGGCTCGCTCACCAGGCTGGCGGCCAGCTTGGAGCGGCAAAAATAAGCCCTAGATAACGGCTTGGAACGTTCAGCCGTTTCAGGCATTTACCCGCGCCTCCTGGTTGAGGTGAATTTGCACATGGGGGCATCGTGAGCGATACGCAAACCAACACGCTGACACTGAACGACGTCACCGTCATCGAGGATTCCAAGCTGAAGAAGGCGATCACCGCGGCCGCCCTCGGCAATGCGATGGAATGGTTCGATTTTGGCGTCTATGGGTTCGTCGCAGCCACCGTTGGCAAGGTATTTTTTCCTGAAGCTTCACCGGCAGTGCAGACCGTTGCCGCACTCGCAACCTTCTCCGTACCGTTTCTCGTGCGGCCGTTGGGCGGCGTGTTTTTCGGCTCTATGGGTGACAAGTTCGGTCGGCAAAAGGTTCTATCGTTGACGATCGTCATTATGGCGGTCAGCACGTTCTGTATTGGCCTGATACCGAGCTATGCGATGATTGGCCTGTGGGCCCCCATCCTGCTGCTCATGTGCAAACTCGTCCAAGGGTTTTCGGTTGGCGGTGAATACACCGGCGCCGCCATATTTGTCGCGGAATATTCGCCTGATCGCAGGCGCGGTTTTCTTGGAAGCTGGCTCGATTTTGGCTCGATCGCCGGATTCGTTCTCGGCGCCGGACTGGTCGTCGTACTGACCGCGGCGATGAGCGAGGCCAATTTCCTGGCCTGGGGTTGGCGCCTGCCTTTCTTTCTCGCTGCCCCGTTGGGTCTCATCGGCCTTTATCTGCGGCATGCCGCCGAGGAAACGCCGGCCTTCACCGAACGCCTGAAGCGGACCGAGAAGGAAGATAAGCAGGCGTTGTCCGAACGGCCCATGATCCCGATAGCGGAGATCATCCAGAGGCATCCAAGGTCCCTGGCAATATGCATCGGCATGGTGCTTGTCACGAACGTCACCTATTACATGCTCTTGACCTATATGCCGACCTATCTGGCGAAAACCCTCGGCTATACGGAGGACCACGGCGCTCTGATCATCATCGCGGTCATGGTTGGTATGTTGTTCGTGCAGCCGCTGGTCGGGTTTTTGAGTGACCGCATCGGCCGCCGGCCGTTCCTCGCGGTTGGAAGCTTGATCATCCTCGCCCTTTCGTTGCCGGCATTTCATCTGATAGCGAGCGGCAACACGATCGGCATCTTTTTTGGTCTCTTGATCCTTGCGATCGGTCTGAATTGCCTTGTCGGCATCATGGCCGCAACTCTGCCCGCTTTGTTTCCTGCGCGAATTCGCTACAGCGCGCTCGCCATATCCTTCAATATCTCGATTATCGTCGCCGGCCTCACACCCACTGTGGCGGCATGGTTGGTCGAAGCGACCGACAACATCTATATGCCGGCGTACTACCTCATGATTGCCGCAGCCGCGGGTCTTCTGACGACTTTTTTTCTGAAGGAGACAGCCAATCGGCCTCTCTATGGAGATACGCCGAACGCTTCTAGCCGCAAAGAGGCAAGGGCGCTTCTTGCGGAGCATTATCTATACATTGAAGAAAGCGTCGAAAAGATCGATGAAGCGATGGCGGAGTTGGCCGAGCAGATGCAACTTCTTCAGCAGAAGCGTGACAAGCTCGTGGGCCAACATCCTGAACTGAATTGATCGCCCACGAGGTGTGCGAAGCAGGAAGATCATCCCCGAGGGCGATGCCCCCGCTGTGCTTCGAACGAGACTTTTCGGGCCAATGCGAGTTCTGACCCCTCGCTTGATAACGCGTCGCGTTTCGTCAGCGACAATTTCCTGCGCAGTTGAAACGTAGCGATTGTCTTTGAGGTTCCGTGACGATCGACCCCAAAAATCAGATAACGGTTTGCAAGCCGAGCTCGACCACGCGTCCTGTTGGAAGGCCGAAATAGTCGGTAGCGTTGCCTGCGTTCTGGGCGAGTACGATGAACAGGCGATCCTGCCAGAAAGGCATGCCGCCTTTCTTGGATGGGAGGATCGTCCGGCGCAACAGGAAGAACGATGTCGACATGATGTCGAACTTCAGACCAAGCTTGCGAACAAGCACAAGCGCGCGCGGGATGTTGGGCGTCTCCATATATCCGAACGTGATCACCAGCCGGCTGAACAGTGGGCTGAAGCTTTCAAGGAATATCTTCTCGTCGTCAGGAACGAACGGCTCCGTTGCAGTCACGACGCTCAGAATGACATTGTGTGTTGATTTGCACTGAGAGCTGACCCGGGATTTGCGCCGAGAAGTGACCCGCCTTTAGGTATCGTTCGTGTCGATCGTGGTAGTCAAGTTCCTCCGTTTCTCCTTTGTCGTTTTGGGCTCATGGGCCGAGCTGTTTTTGAAGCGGAAGCTGTCGTTTCCGGTTTCGAGGATAT
>NZ_JAGHMF010000042.1 GCF_017741815.1 Rhizobium sp. 16-488-2b | reverse complement strand
GGGCGTCGACTTCTTCCTCCCGCGCGCACCGATGGAGACCGTCTCCGACGACCAGAAAAAGGTTATCGACGGCGCCTTGCGCGCAATGGGTATTTAAGCCTTGAGCTTTCGCGCCTCGCCTGGTGGGCAAGGCGCAGTGCCAGTTATGAGCCGGCGGGACACGCATCTGGAGGAGGACAGCATGAAACTGGTTAGGTTCGGGGAGCTGGGGAGCGAGCGCCCCGGGATCATGGATAAGTCGGGCGCGATCCGCGACCTCAGTTCCTTTATCGACGATGTGTCGCCGCGCCATCTCGGGAAAGCCTCGCTGAAGAGGCTCGGCGCTATCGATCCGGAAACCCTACCGGTCGCTCCGACCGGAGTCCGTATCGGCCCCTGTATAGCCGATGCCAACAATTTCATTTCGATAGGCCTCAACTATGTTGATCATGCGATCGAGAGCAAGGCGCCTATCCCCCCTGAGCCGATCGTCTTCAACAAGCTGAATTCCTGCATTTCTGGCCCAAACGATCCGATCGTCCTGCTGAAAGGCTCGGAGAAAACCGACTGGGAAGCAGAAGTTGCAATGGTCATTGGCGAGCCTGCCTATCTGATCGACGAAAGCGAGGCGATGTCAAAGATCGCCGGCTTCTGCATCTGCCACGACGTCTCCGAGCGCGCCTTCCAGCTAGAGCGCGGCGGCCAGTGGATGAAGGGTAAGAGCGGCCCAACCTACGGCCCGCTCGGCCCATGGCTGGTCACTGCGGACGAACTCGACGTGCAGAACCTCGATGTCTGGCTCGAGGTCAACGGCGAGCGCATGCAGTCCGGTACAACGGCGAAGATGATCTTCGGCTTCACGGCCATAATTACCTATCTCTCGCAGTTCATGAAGCTCATGCCGGGCGATATCGTCACCACCGGCACTCCGCGCGGCGTCGGCATGGCTATGGACCCTCCGCGCTTTCTGAAGGCTGGCGATATTGTCCGCCTCGGCGTCTCGGGCCTCGGAGAGCAGCGGCAGGAGGTTGCGCCGCACCGCGCGGTCTAGTCAAGAAGAGTGCCTGTCGCTCGAGGAATCGGATGTAACGGAGGAGGAAATCATGTTCATCGATAGAAAGATTGGCCGACTGAAGGCAGGACTGATTGTATCGGCTATGGGGGCTGCGATGTTGGCCCTACCAACCGCATCGCAGGCGGAAATCCGCGAGATGCGGCTGCGCGCCGGGACGAGCCAGAGCGATCAGCATCCCGACTTTCTCGGCTTCAAGAAGTTTGCCGAGATTGTTTCCGAGAAGAGCGGCGGCAAGATCAAAATCACGGTCGCGCCGGGCGCCACACTCGGGACCGACGTTCAGATGCAAGCCAATCTCCAGGCGGGGACGCAGGATTTCATGACGACTTCGCCGGTGACAATGGCTGGCCAGATCCCGCAGGTGTCGATCCTAGACCTGCCGTTCGTGTTCAAGTCTAGTGAGGAATACGACAAGCTGATGGACGGCGCGGTCGGCGCCAAGTTCAACGAACTGATGGCGGAAAAGGGCTGGATCGGCCTTGGTTTCACCAATAACGGCTTTCGCGAGACGACCTCGAAGATCAAAGCTATCACCAAGTGGGAAGACTTCCAGGGCCTGAAAATCCGCGCGATCCAGAACCCGATGTACCTCGAACTATTCAAGACGCTCGGCGCCAACCCGACACCACTACCCGTCAGCGAAATCTACACCGCGCTCGAAACCGGCACGGTCGAGGCCCAGGAAAACCCGCTACCGCAAATCGTATTCATGCGCCTTTTTGAAGTGCAGAAGTTTCTCTCGCTCACAAACCACAGCCTCAATTCGGTTGTGTTGTTGATGGGCAAGCCGTCCTGGAACAAGCTGAATGATGACGAGAAAAAGCTAATAAGCGATGCGGCTCGAGAGGTGACGCTCTACAAGCGTGATCTAGTCAAAACCAAGACGGCAGACTGGCTGAAGACCGTTCAGGAAGCCGGCGTCGCGGTGAACGAAATCACCCCGGAAGAGCGTCAGCGCTTTGCCGACAAGACTAAGCCGGTCGTTGAGAAATTCTCCGCCGAACTCGGTAAGGACTTTTCCGACATGTACTTTGCCGAGCTGAAAAAGATCCAGGTCGGCTCCAACTAAGCAAGCAATTTGCCCGCATGGCTTTGAGGCGCGGTCTCGGGTCCATGCGCGCATTCTGCTCTTTACGGGGGACTTCCCATGAAAGTTTCGGTGATCAGCCGTATCGTCGACGGCTATTTCAAGCTGCTCGAATTCGTCCTCTTCGTCTGTATGTCCGGGATGGTCGTCACGGTTTTCGGCAATGTTGTGCTGCGCTACGGCTTCAATTCCGGAATTCTTGTTTCGGAAGAGCTTTCTCGCTTCCTGTTTATCTGGATGACCTTCATCGGCGCCGTTGTGGTGCTGCGCGAGCATGGCCATCTCGGCATGGATACTGTCGTCAAGATGCTGCCGTTGAGCGGCGCGAAGATCGCCAGGGCGCTAAGCGACGTGCTTGTTATTGTGTGCTGCGTTTTCCTGATAGCCGGCACCTGGCAGCAACACGAAGTCAACATGGGGAATCTGTCGCCCGTGATGATGGTGCCGCTCGAATACGTCTACAGCGTCGCCTACATATCCGGTATCTCGATGATCGCGATCACTTTTGTTAGCCTGATCGCGACGTTTCTTCCCGGCGCGCGCGACCCCCGCCAATCACTGTTTGTCGATGCGGAAGAAGAGGCCGCGCTGAAAAGCGTCGATGCCGCCGCAGGAAAGTCCGACCCATGATCGTCATCGTCTTTATAGGCGCATTGCTCGGCGCTATGGCATTGGGCATGCCTGTCGCCTTCGCTCTCATCGTGTCGGGTCTCGCCATGATGTGGAACATCGACATGTGGAGCCCGCAGATCGTCGCGCAGAACATGCTGAGCGGCGCCGACAGCTTCACACTGCTCGCCGTCCCCTTTTTTCTCTTTGCCGGCGAACTGATGAATGCCGGCGGTATCTCGCGGCGCATAGTTAATGCAGCGCTCGCCTGGATCGGTCATTATCGTGGCGGTCTCGGATATGCCGGTATTGCCGCGGCGGTAGTGCTTGCCGCTCTCTCGGGCTCGGCGATCGCCGACACGGCGGCGGTTGCTGCGCTGCTCGTACCCGCAATGCGTAACTCCGGCTACTCGGTGCGCCGTTCGACCGGCCTTCTCGCGGCCGGTGGCGTCATCGCCCCAGTCCTGCCGCCGGCCATCGCCCTCGTGCTGTTCGGCGTCGCCGGCGGCGTCTCAATCACCCAGCTTTTTCTCGCCGGCATCTTCCCCGGCCTGCTGATGGCGTTGTCGCTCGTGATAACCTGGGCAATCGTCTGCCGTCGCGACAACATTGCGCCGCTACCGAAGAAGACGCTCAAGGAGCGGATCAAAATAACTGCGGACGCAAGCATCGGATTGCTTCTGCCCATTGTCGTCATCGGCGGCATCCGCGCAGGCATCTTCACCCCGACAGAGGCCGCTGTCATCGCTGCTGTTTATGCACTGCTGGTCGGCCTGTTCGTCTACCGTGAGATCAAATTCAACGAACTGTACGGGCTGATAGTGCGTGCCGCTAAGATCACCGCTTCGGTCATCTTTCTCGTTGCCGCCGCCATGGTCTCTGCCTGGCTCATCACCGCAGCCGATATTCCGAGCTATGTCAGCGCCATGCTGCAGCCGTTCATCGACACTCCGATCCTGCTGATGTTTGTACTGATGGTTCTCGTCATCATTGTCGGCACCGCACTCGACATGGCACCGACAATCCTGATCTTGACGCCGGTACTGATGCCCGCAATCCGTGACGCGGGCATCAATCCGGTCTACTTCGGCATTCTTTTCGTGATGAACAACGCACTCGGAATGGTCACGCCCCCCGTCGGAACAGTGCTAAACGTGGCGGCCAGCGTTTCGCGCATCTCCGTAGACGATGCCTTCAAGGGAGTCTTCCCTTTCCTGATGGCGGAAATCCTCGTGATGTTCTTGCTGGTGCTTTTTCCGGATTTGGTGCTTGTTCCTCTTCGCCTGCTGATGCACTAACACGAGGCCTGGATAATTGGAGAACTCCCGCATGACAATGCATGAGAACCTAATCGCCGGCGAATGGGTCGGTTCGGAGGGGGCCGACAACATCAGCCCATCGGATACCGACGACGTGGTCGGTGCCTATGCGCAGGCCTCAGCCGAGGACACGCGGCAGGCGATCGCCGCCGCCAAGGCCGCGTTCCCTGCCTGGTCGCGCTCCGATATCTGGGAACGCCACGTCATCCTGAAGAAGGCTGGCGATGAGATCATGGCGCGCAAGGACGAGCTCGGCGCGCTGCTTGCGCGCGAAGAGGGCAAGACGCTTCCTGAGGCGATCGGCGAGACCATTCGCGCCTCGCAGATCTTCGAATTCTTCGCAGGCGAAGTGCTGCGCCTTGCCGGCGAAATCATCCCGTCGGTACGTCCGAACATCGGCGTCGAGATCACCCGCGACCCGCTCGGTGTCATCGGCATCATCACGCCCTGGAATTTCCCGATCGCCATTCCGGCCTGGAAGATCGCGCCGGCGCTCTGCTACGGCAACACCATCGTGTTCAAGCCAGCCGATCTTGTCCCAGGCAGTGCCTGGGCGATTGTCGATATCCTCCACCGCGCGGGCCTGCCGAAGGGTGTTCTGAACCTCGTCATGGGCAAGGGCTCGGTCGTCGGCCAGGCCATGCTCGACAGCCCCGATGTCGCCGGCATTACCTTTACCGGCTCCACCGGCACGGGAAAACGCGTCGCCGCCGCTTCGCTTGAGCATAACCGCAAGTTCCAGCTGGAAATGGGCGGCAAGAACCCGATGGTCGTTCTCGACGATGCTGACCTCAATGTCGCCGTCGAAGCCGCCGCCAATTCCGGCTTCTTCTCGACCGGCCAGCGTTGCACGGCGTCCTCGCGCCTGATCGTGACCGAAGGTATTCACGACAAGTTCGTGGCAGCCCTGACGGCCAAGCTCGAAACGCTTATCGTCGACAACGCGATGAAGTCCGGAACGCATATCGGCCCCGTGGTGGATGAGAAGCAGCTGAAGACCGACACCGACTATATCGAGATCGGCAAAAAGGAAGGCGCGAAGCTTGCCTTCGGCGGTGAGGTTCTGAAGCGCGACACGCCCGGCTTCTACCTGCAGCCGACGCTGTTTACGGAAGCCACGAACCAGATGCGCATCTCCCGCGAAGAGATCTTCGGACCCGTCGTCTCGGTCATCCGCGTCAAGGATTACGAAGAGGCGCTGGCGACGGCCAACGACACGCCGTTCGGCCTGTCTTCCGGTATCGCGACGACCAGCCTCAAGCATGCGACGCACTTCAAGCGCAATGCCGAAGCCGGCATGGTGATGGTCAACCTGCCGACGGCGGGTGTCGATTTCCACGTTCCGTTCGGCGGCCGCAAGGGCTCTTCCTACGGCCCGCGCGAGCAGGGCAAGTACGCCGCCGAATTCTACACATCGGTCAAGACTAGCTACACATCAGCTTAGGCCGGACGCTGCTCATACGAAATCCCGAAAGTTCTCGGCTGCCTCCCAAAGCCACGCTGCTGTTGTCGGGAATGGGCTCGACGACAGCTAATTGTCCCGGGTGATATATTCTTGATCGTCAATGGTTAGCCTGACCGCTCAGAGTAATTTTGTGGGATAAAGCATTCGAAGCTGCGGGTCGTGTCGGTGCTTTTATGCTCAACAAGTTGAGCACACCGGCCCGGCCGCCAGATCGATTGTGCTCAACATTCTGCGCTCTATATCGACAGGCAAAGATACTTGATGTCGAGATAGTCATTCGTTCCGTACATTGACCCTTCGCGACCGTGTCCCGACTGTTTGATACCGCCGAATGGCGCTACCTCAGTGGAAATAAGTCCGGTGTTTATGCCTACCATGCCGTATTCCAATGCTTCCGCGACGCGAAAAACCAAAGACATGTCCTTTGAATAGAAGTATGACGCCAATCCGAACTCGGTGTTGTTCGCCATAGCCACAACCTCGTCTTCCGTTTCAAATTTGAACAGAGGCGCGACCGGGCCGAACGTTTCTTCACGGGCAATCTTCATCTCCGCCGTCACGTTGGTTAAGACCGTCGGTTGAAAGAATAGTCCCCCTTTCTCATCTTCTTCACCGCCGACCAGTATCGCGGCACCTTTGTCGACTGCGTCAGCGATATGGTCCTTGACCTTGTCGACGGCTTTCTGGCTTATGAGTGGACCGGCGCTGACATCCGGATCAAATCCGTTGCCCACGGCAATCGAGCAAACCTTTTCTGCTAATTTCTGCGCGAATGCTTCGTAGATTCCAGCTTGGACATACAGGCGATTGGCGCAGACACACGTTTGCCCATTATTACGATATTTTGCGACCATGGCGCCTTCCACTGCTGCCTCGAGATCGGCGTCGTTAAAGACGATAAACGGTGCGTTTCCCCCGAGTTCCAGCCCAAGCTTCATAACCTGCCCCGCGCCCTGACGCATTAGGATCTTTCCGACTTCCGTTGAGCCAGTGAAGGTTAGCTTACGGACTATCACATTTTCGGTGAATTCCCTTCCGATTGATGCGGAGTCGGTTGACGTAATGACACTGAACACGGCAGCAGGAAGGCCCGCGCGCTCGGCGAGTAACGCCAGTGATAGAGCAGAGAGAGGTGTCTCGGCAGCGGGTTTTGCGACCATTGCGCAGCCTACTGCCGCAGCCGGTGCAAATTTTCGCGCTAACATGGCCGTCGGAAAATTCCATGGGGTAATGGCCGCTACTACGCCCACGGGCTGCTTGATCACGATAATCCGTTTGTCCGGCTGATGGCCGGGGATCGTGTCACCGTAAGCGCGTTTGGCTTCCTCACCAAACCATTCGACATAGGATGCGCCATAGAGAATTTCGCCCTTCGCTTCGGCCAAGGGCTTGCCCATTTCCATCGTCAAGATAGCCGCAAGATCATCGGCATTGGTAATGAGGAGATCGTAGAGCTTGCGAAGAATTGCTGCACGCTCCTTGCCGGTTTTCTTTGCCCAGAGCTTCTGCGCTTTGTCGGCGGATGCGATCGCCAGAGCGGCTTCCGCCCTACTCATGTCAGGCAGTGTGGCGATAACCTCACCATTGGCGGGGTTTGTGACATCGAACGTCTTGCCGCTGTCGCTGCTTCCTAACCACTTGCCGGCGATCAACGCTTTGTCGGTCACAAGCGTCGGATCTTTTAGTTTGGCGAGAAGGTTGTCGGAAATGGTCATCAAAAATCTCCTTGGCGCGGGGCATGGATGCCGAATAGTCATGTCTGCGTAATCATAACGGGTGAAGAGGAGCCGAGCGGTATCGACTAGATTGGCTGCCTCGCCCAATCTTTAAGCGTCTCTTTGTGTATCTTGCCTGTCTGGCCGAGTGGCAACGCTTTAACGATACGCACTTCAGGCACTTTGTAGGAGGCGATGCGGTCGCGGCACCAGGCGACAAGCTCGGCTTCGGATGTTGAAACTGCTTCCTTCTGGAGCTCAACAAATGCGACCGGAACCTCACCGCGAAGCTCATCCAGTCGTGCAACTACGCCAACCGCGAGCACTGACGACTGTTTTGCCAAGATCGTTTCTATTTCGGCCGGGGCCACGCTCATCCCGTTGACTTTGATGAGATCTTTCTTCCGGCCTAGATAATGGATGAAACCCTCGGTATCGATCTGACCAATATCGCCAGAATGAACCCAGCCTTCTCGCAAAGCCTCACGACTTGCTGCCGCGGCATTGAGATAGCCGTTGAAGACGGCGGGTGAGCGACAGCATAGTTCACCTTCGCTTCCAAGGGGCAGCAGTTCGCCTGTTTCGAAATCACAGATCTTGAAGTCGGTGCCGGGTGACGGCAGACCGACGAAGGTAGGCCGCGACTTCAAGTCGAAATCCTCCTCTTGGAAGCCAATCGTCACCGTGTTGGCTGTGTGGGTTTCGGTCATTCCCCAAGCCGACTCTGACAGTACCGCATTCGGGTATCTCGCCGTCCACCGTTTCCGCACACCGATGTCGAGCTTCTTGACGAAGGACACGCAGCGGATGAGCTTGAGGCTCGAAAGATTAAATTCATGAAAGCGTGGATGGTCCATGACTTCCAGCAGGTTGTCGACGAGCATCGTCGTCGCTCCGACCTGCTGGTTCTCCACCGCCATCATGAGGGCCAAAGGGTCCCAGCGCGACAAGAGAACAAGCGTTGTTCCGGAAAAGATCTGGTAGACCAGTCCGTGGTTCTGCCCCGCGATCCAGAACTGAGGAAAGAAGTTCAGTGTTGTCTCACTGAAGCTCGTCTCGCGCAGATGGTTGGCCGCAGCGGTGTAGAGCATGTGGGCTTGGGTATGTAGGCAACCTTTCGGCAGGGACGTTGTGCCGCTCGTGTAGTTAATCGACGCCAGACGATCGAGCGCCGCTTCGTTTGTCCTTGGAACCGGGGCAGGCGATGCCGTATCTGCTATCGCGTCAAAAAAGTCGATCGCGTTTCCGCTGGGCGGCTCCTCCTCGAGAACCATCGCAGGGACCGGCAGCTCGGGAACGGCTGGCAAGGCGTCGGAAATACGCGTCCGAAAATATACGTTGAGATCTGTACCCTCGCATGTCTCGACGACCGGCAGCAGAGATTGCAGAGCGACAATAACGCGGGCGCCGGAATCCTTTAGTTCGTGTTCCAGTTCCTCGCGCTTGGCCATAGGGCTAATCGGACAGTGGACTGCTCCAATGCGCAGGATTGAGAGAAAAGCGATCGTGAACTGCGGGCAGTTCGGCATGAAAAGCGCAACACGATCGCCCGCTTTTACTCCCTCGGCCAACAGTCTGGCCCCAAACCGCTCGCTCATATCGAACAGCTGACGATACGAGAATGAGCGGCCGTAGAACCAGATTGCAATCTTGTCGGGTGTCCGCTGTGCCCATTCCGCCAGCCGCTGCGGCAGGCTTAATCCCGGCATCGGATCCTGCGGCGTCTTTTTTAAGTGTTGGGGCCAGTTCTTTTCCCATAAAACGCGTAAAGCCTGGAGATAGAGATCTTCGGCAGCAACGACACTGTCGTTATTGATCCTGGCGGTTTCGCCACTTGGAGCCATGAACTCAACGCCTCTTTATTTCCAGATCGCGATTTTAGGCGTACGCCGATCGCTTTGTCGTGATGGCTTGAATTCGCATCATGCCGAGGCGATTTAAATAGGCTTGATGGTTTGGAAGACTATAGACGCTGGCGGCCAGCCACTGCTCAAGCAAGCCCGCGGTCCTTGCTGCGGTCAGATAGTCCACCGCCGCCTGGCCGTCAGCCGTGTATCGGGCGGTGCAGGCGCTGGGATGCGCTCCATATGGCGCCTCCACGACGCAATCGGCCAGTCCGGCGGGCAGCACGGTCCTCCACGGCGCGTTTGCCGTCGTCTGCGGGCTGACAATCTGTTCGACCGAAACGATCACGTATTTTGCGGCGCGCGCCAGAACGATGTCGCGTGCGAACTCCGCGTGTGCGTCGACGTCCATCTGCACATTGCCGTGGATGTCTGCGGCATGAGCATGAATGATGGCGACATCGGGAGACATCCGCTTCACCGCCGTCGCCAATTCCCCGCCAAAAATATCCGGCGCTGCAGCGGTTTCCGCCCCGTCATGGTTAGCCATATACGCTTTCACGAGCGCATATGGCAGGTCGGAAGCTGCGGCATGAAACCGTGCGAACGCCACGTCGGGGTGCATATGAGTAGATACGACCACCTCGGGCAAAGGAAGATCAGCAAGCGGCGAAAGGTCCTCGGAAGCGGGCGACGTGTTGATCGTCGCGACGCATCCGGCGCGCGCGAGCATGTCCAAGTCGCTGCCATAACGGAAACCGGCGATCTGCAGGCCCCTCTTTCCCTGCCTGATGATTTCACGTACGACTGCCGTCGGATGGCGGTCGTTCTCATGCCCACCGAGCGCCAAAATGGCTCCGTCGGCAATCCGGCTGACCGCGTGTTCGATGGTCGCATATATGTTTTCGGACTGTGTCATGTTCTAGGGCCTAAGCATCTTTGATGTACATGCCGTTCGGATCAATTTGCGTTTTCAGCAATTGGATCTGAGTATCGGTCGGAAGAGTCGCCACTCTGGTGTCAGCATAGCTCTCCAAGCTGAAGCCAATGGCTTTCTGCACACAAGCGGCGTCGATCCCCGGATAGGTCTCCTCGATGCGCATCCGCTTGGTCTTAGGATCAAAGCCAAGAATTCCGAGATCGGTGATCACCTTCACCGGGCCGCTGCCCGGGAGGCCTGCCGCTTCTCGTGCGCCGGGGCCGCTGAGAAAGCCGGGCGTCGTAAGGTAGTTCAGCTTCTCGACGAAGCGCTTGGGATCGGCACGCGCGATGATGACGAAGCGCTTTGCCATGGACGCGATGTCATTGGCGCCGCCTGATCCCGGCAGCCGCACCTTGGGCTTGCGATAGTTGCCGATCACCGTCGAGTTGAGATTGCCGAAGGCATCGACCTCCGCGGTTCCAAGAAAACCGATGTCGATCTTGCCCTGCTGCAAAAGCGATAGGGCATAGAAAGTACCGGCGATTTTCGTCGAACCGTAGACGAGCTTGTATTCACCTACTCCTGAGGCGAGTTCGATCGGGGAAGGATCGATAATCCCGGATTCGAAAACCAGATTTACGGTCGGTGCATGTGTGGCCTTGGCGAGGTAAGCTGCAACCATCGGCAATCCCGTGCCGATGAATGCGGTCTCGCCATCCTTGATTTCTCGCGAGGCCGCCACGGCCATGAGAATATCGCGACTGATCGTGGTCATTTGGCTGCCCCTTCCGGTGGAACATATCGATAGCCGAGATGGGGATCGGTGCGCAGCGCCAGCAGGCGGTCCGCGCCATGGGCGTCGAGATAATCACCATGGGAGGCGATCCCGTGAACCCATGCGCGGAGCCATGCCTGCGTGGTTTCCCGCGTCCGGGAGGCCTCGTAGTATTCGGCGAGCGCTTCGCGGTCATATTCGTAATAGCCATAAATCCCGAGCGGAAAGGCGCCATATGGCAGGTGTACCAGCTTGTCGACCATCAGACCTGGAATGAGCGTTGCCTGCGGGTTGCGTCTGATCTCGTCCGTGGAGATGATCTCTTCAACTGTAACGATAACCGTAGATGCAGCCCGGACTTGCTCTTCGATCACCGATGTCGTGCCGTAAAGCTCGACATTCCCCAGCTCGTCCGCGCGCGCGGCGTGAATTACGGCGATATCCGGCTTGAGTGGTGAAACCAGGCTGACGATCTGGTCATCGAAAGGCGAGTGGAACATCTGGGCCTTGGACGAGGGCTCCTCGAAGCCGGCCACGTTCATAACATCGGTACCGGCCTGCGATCGCATTGGCATGAAAGGCAGCCCGAGGCCCGCCGCGGCAAAACGCATGACCATTCCGAAATGGCTGTGATCTTCCGTTTCGATCTCGCCGTTTTCGATCCCTTCCGAAAAACGGCGGCATCGGCCGAAGCCTTCAAACATGAAATTGGAGAAATAGGCGCGGCGCAGCATTCCCGCCGCTGCCAGCCATTCTGCGACCCAGCATTCCGCAACGCCCATGATCGTGAGATCCTTGACGTCGGTGCGCATGAGCGCACGAAAGAAACCAAGTGGCTGGTGGGAGTGCGCAAACCCGCCGGCGGTCATGGACATGCCGTCGCCAACGCAGGCAACTGCCTCGTCAAGAGAAACAAGCTTTGAGCGCGCCATGGCGATTACGCTGCCTCGATCTGCTGTTCGCGGGCACCGGTTATGAGCGAAACGATTTCGTCGCCGGACACAGAATCGGTACGAACGTCACCAACTTTCTTGCCACGGCGCAACACCACGACGCGGTCGCTCATTTCCTTGGCCATTGGCATGCTGTGGGTAATCAAGATGATTGCTACGCCAGCCTTCTGCAGTCGTCGCACGGCTTCCATCGCTTTGGCGGTTTCCTGCACTCCGAGTGCAGCAGTTGGCTCGTCCAGCATGACAAGCGTGCTTTTCCACAGGCGCGTGCGGGCGATGGACACCGCCTGCCGCTGGCCGCCGCTCAAACCGGTGACGTTCTGGTCGGGCGAGGGGACATTAATCGACAGGCCATCAAGTGCCTGCTTGGCTTTCTGTCGCATGCGAGCGCGCGCCAGAAACGAAAAAGGGCCCCAGCCGACGATTTCCTCGCGCCCGAGGAAGATGTTTTCCGCAACGGTCAGGTTGTTGCACAGTCCAAGATCCTGATAGACGGTCTCGATCCCGTTGCTACGGGCGACGTCCGGCGAGGTGAGGTCTACCGTGCTGCCATTCAAGTCTATCGAGCCCGAGGTCGGGCGCAGGACGCCGGAGAGGAGCTTGACGAGTGTGCTTTTTCCTGCGCCGTTATCGCCGACTAAGGCAATGGTTTCGCCCGCGCGCATGTTGAAGCTGACGCCCTGGAGAGCCTGCACTGCACCATACGACTTGCTGAGGTCTGTAACGCGCAACAAGAATTCATTTTTCATGGCAAATTTTCCTCCATCCGACCAAAACAGGGTTCTGTCGTCTCACTGTTTGTTCGCCGTCCCGCACCCAAGATGCGTCTCCATGGACATTTTGGCGAAGTAAGAAAACGTTTCTGGAAAACGTTTCGATATATTGATACAGTCTTTGCTTGGGCGCTGTCAACATGGCAGACTGAAAAGCGCAGTGAATGAAAATTTCTCTTTGAGGGGTCGTATGGTAGAGCGGAAGAAAGTCACCATCAAGGACGTGGCGAAAGCCTCGGGGCTGGCGCTGTCGACGGTGTCGAATGCGCTGTCGGGGAAGAATTACGTCAAGGAAGAGACCCGGAAGCTTGTCGACGAGACGGCCCGCAAACTTGGCTACCGCGCGTCCGCGGTGGCGCGGGCCCTACGCATGCAGCGCAGTTTCACGATTGGCGTCCTGATTGCGGACGTCGCCAATCCGTCCTCGGCTGATTTCGTTCGCGGCGTCGAAGACGTCGCCATTCGTGAGAAATGCACGATGCTGCTGTGCAATACCGATGAGGATGAGGAGCGGCAAATCCTCCAGATGCAGACCCTCTACGACCGCCAGGTCGACGGCATGGTTCTGATCTCGCAGCACTGTGAATCGCCTCGTATTCGTGCGCTTCTGGACGGCGGCACGCCGTATGTGCTGGTGCAGCGCAGGAGTTCGAAATGGAAGGACGACTACGTCGGTTCCGACAATCAGGAGGGTCTCGCCGAGGCGATTCGTCATGCGCATGCGTTGGGTCACCGGCGGGTAGGATTCGTAACCGGCCCGCTCGAATCTAGTTCCGCGCGCGAGCGGTTGGAGACGTTCAAGCAGGAGAGTGCACGACTGAAGCTTTCTCAGTCGAAATCAATGATCTTTGAGGGCCGCTACACTTTCGACAGCGGACTTGCGGCGGGCAAATACTTCACCGGGATGAAGAACCGTCCGACATGTGTACTTGCGAGCAGCGACATGAACGCCCTCGGTTTCATGCAAGTCGCGCTTGAGGAGGGCTTGCGGATACCGCAGGATGTCTCGGTGATCGGGTTGGACGACATTTCGCTAGCCGGTCTGAAATCGATTAATTTGACGACGATCCAACTGCAGAAGCGTGACATGGGCGCCGCCGCGGCAGAGCTGCTGATGAAGCGGATTCGCAAGCCTGCAAAGGTGGGTAAGCCGATAATTCTCCCGACGCGATTGATTATCAGAGGAACGACGGCTTCGCCGGTCGCGGGGGGTGGCAAGCCAGACGGTAACTGACGGCGCCGGTTCAGTCTTGACAAGGCGGTGGCGATGTGTTTGTCTATTTATCGAAACGTTTTCGGAAAACGTTTTTTACGCAAGTCGAGCAGCAGTGAGTATTAATCTCCAGGCTTGCGGGAGGTGTATCAATGATCAGCGGGAGGTATTGATCATGAAGAAACTTGTTTCCGGCCTATTGGCCGTTGCAGCCGTAACGTTGGCCGTCATGCCGGTGCGCGCTGCCGACGAAACCGTGATCGGCGCGGTAATCTACGCACGTGATTCCCAGTTTTGGCAACAAATCGAGCGCGGGATGACGGACGCGGCGAAAAAGTACAATGTAACACTTCAGGTCGGCCAGAACCGCCGCCAGCTACCGACCGAGGCGCAGGTCATCGAAGACCTGGTAACGCGCGGCGCCAAGGCGATTGTAATGCCGCCGCTCGACGTCAATGCATCCGCAGCTGCCGCCAAGCGCGCTACCGGTCGTGGCGTCGTCATCGTTGACTTCGACACCTCGCTCGCAGACAAGTCGATTGCCAAACACACGATCGGCGTCGACAGCTACAAGATGGCGGCGGAACTCGGTACTGAGATGGTGAAGCAGCTGTCGGGCATCAACGGTGGCAAGAACACAGTGGGATTGATCACGCTACCGCCGACCAATCCGAACATGATGCCGCGCAAGACTGGTCTCCTGTCGACTCTCAAGGGCGACGGGATCACTGTTGGAGCCGAAGTGGCTGCGGCAACACCGGAGCTCGGCGCGAACGGCTATGAAAACCTTCTGCAGCGCGATCCAAAAACCTCTGCGGTCTGGGCATCCAACTCCGGATCTCTGGCTGGCGCCGCGCAGGCCGCCAAGCGACAGAGCTCTAATGTACGCCTCTATGGTGTCGACATGAGCCAGGAACTGGCGACCGACATGCTTGATCCGTCCGGCAAAGTCTACGCAGTCGCTGATCAGCAACCTTACCAGGTAGGCTACGCGGCGGTTGAATCTGCCGTCAAGGATCTGAAGGGCGAGACGGTCCCGCGCAACGTCGAGGTTCAGAGCAAGATCTACACACGCGAGAACCCGGACGAGGTCAAGAAGTACCTCGACTTTGTCAAGTCGCTCGCAAACAACTGACGCCGTTCAGATCTATGGCCGAGCCTTCGTGGTCGGCCATTCGCTTCATAGAGGTAAAGATGTCCAATATTGCTGGTTCAAGCGCCGGTACGACCGCGCATTCGCCCCGTAAGATAAACCTGTCAGGTTGGCGAGCTGAAATCGGTGTTGCGGTAGCCTTGGCTGCGCTGATCGTGTTCTTCAGCTTCAATTCCGCGAACTTCCTCACCGCAGAAAATTGGGCCACGCTGCTGCAGCAGACGTCGGTAATTGCGATCCTTGCCGTCGGGATGACGTTTGTTATCATCACTGGTGAAATCGATCTGTCGGTCGGGGCGCAAGTCGGTCTTTCAGGGACGCTTTTTGCCTTGCTCTCCGTCAATCACGGAATCTCACTGCCGTTGGCGTTTCTTATCGTTCTGGTCGAAGCCGCCGCAGTAGGGGCCTTCGTCGGTGCACTTCGGGTCATCTGGGGCATTCCGACCTTCATTACAACGTTAGGTCTTTTGTCGGGTCTGCGCGGTATTGCCTTCTATGTCAGCGACGGCCTCACCATCAGTCCTCTTCCATCTTCATTCGGAAACCTTTGGTATGCGACTTTCCTCGGACTCTCCTTTCCGGTCTGGGTAATGATTGTCGCGGTCCTGCTTGGCTGGTTCGTCTTGTCACAGCATCGCTTCGGGCAGCACGTCTATGCCGTCGGAGGAAATCCGGACACGGCAACACGCTACGGAGTCAAAGTCGCCCGGCTGCGCATAGCCGTCATGATCATGATCCAGCTTCTTGCGGCCATCAGCGGCGTGCTGCTTGCGTCGCGATTGAACGCTGGAACCCCAACCGTAGGCGAATTGATGGAGCTCGATGTCATTGCGGCTGTGATCGTCGGCGGAACTGTGCTCACCGGCGGTGTTGGCCGCATCATTGGAACATTGATCGGCGTTTTCTTCGTCGCGGTGCTGCGCAACGGCATGATCCTCAACGGGCTCGATCCTGTTCTCTTTCTCATCGCGCAGGGTTTCGTGATCATTCTTGCAGTCTGGTGGAGCATGCTCCGCAAGCGCCAGTCGTAGTCCCGTTTGGCAGGACAGATAAGATGACCAATCCAACACCGAAACTGCGATCACTCAAGGAGGCTGCCGGCCTCGTCCCGGATGGCGCGCGCATCGCCTTCGGAGGTTTTGCGGTCTATCAAAAGCCGATGGGTTTTGTTCGGGAACTTGTCAGGCAGGGCCGCAAGAGCCTTACGGTCGTCGGTTCCGCACAGTCCTACGACGTCGATCTACTGGCTGCAGGAGGTTGCATAAGCCACGTCGAGACCTCTTATGTCGGTCTGGAAAAGCACGGCCTCGCCCGACACTACCGGCGTGCCGTTGAAAATGGCGATCTCAAGGTCGTCGACTACCCCGAAATGGTCAGTTGGGACAGGTTCCGTGCCAGCCAGGAGGGCCTTGCCTTCTGGCCGGTGCCGTTCCTCGGCGGCAACGATATCGTCAAGTATAACGACGCGATCAAGCCTTTCGCTTGCCCTATTTCCGGGCGACCGATGCATGCGGTTCCCGCTGCCGATCCCGACATCGTCGTGATCCATGCTCTTGCGGCTGATGAACGCGGCAACGTGGTGTTTCCAGCCCGCCGGCTGTTGCCGCAAAGCAATGACGTGTTGATGGGGCGTTCGGCGGGCAAGGTTATTGTCACGGTAGAAAAACTAGTCTCCAACGCATTTATCCGCAGGCATTCGCGGCTGGTGGAACTGCCGTCCTACAAAGTGACGGCTGTCGTGGAACTGCCCTATGGTGCCCATCCGACCCCTGCGCTCGGCGCCTATCATGCCGATGAAAAGCATTACGGCGAGTATGTCGCTGCGTCCGAAACGCCGGAAGGCACGGCGGCGTATCTGAAGAAATTCGTGCATCTCACCGGCGGCAACGACGCCTATCTCGAAACCGTGGGCGCAGCACAACTTGCGCGTCTTAAGGACATGGATAGCCTGCTATGATCGAGCCGACCCTTTTCGAAACGCTTGCCGCTGTTCTTGCTAAGGACTTCAACAACGGCGAAGTCGGTTTTACCGGCCTTCTTACAGGTAGGGCCGCCGCAATGTTCGGAACGGCAATCCCGATCGTGGCGATGGAGCTTGCGCGCCGGACCCATGCACCTGATCTGACACTGCTGCTCGCTGGTTGCTATCACAATCCGGATTTCAGCCAGCTGAATGCAATGCCTGACAGCGAGCACGATGCGCTGCTTCGTGACCTCTCGGCTGAAGCTCAGACATATGACTATCCCGGTCAGTGGGCACTGAAGCGCGGTGACATCAGCTTCGGCTTCTCCAGCGCCGTACAGGTAGATGTCGTCGGCAATATCAACAGCGTTTGCATTGGCCCTTATGAGAAGCCGAAGGTGCGGTTGGTGGGGCCGATCCTTCAACCCGAACATATGACCCTGTTCCGGCGGGAGTACATCATGATGCCGCATCATGACCGCCGCAACTTCGTTGAGAAGGTCGATTTCATTTCCGGTGTCGGTTACCCGGGTGGCGATGACGGTCGCCGGAAGCTGGGGCTCGACTGGGGCGGTCCGACCTTGGTGCTGACACCGAAATGCGTGTTCGATTTCGACCGCAAGGTTGGCCGCATCAAGGTGCAGTCGATCCACCAAGGCGTTACCCATGCTGAACTACGCGATGCGACCGGTTTCGATCTCGGAGATCTCGACCGGATCCCAACTACCCCACGACCCAGCGACGACGACCTGCGGGTCATCCGCCGCGACATAGACCCCAGAAAAATCCTCTTTGCGCCGATCTGAGCCATCAGACGAAACCCGATAGGCGTTTACGCCCCCCAAGTTGAATGGAGTTCCCAAATGAACGTCAAGACTACTGTAGTTAAGTCTGAAACCGTCGAAGGTTCCAACGCCACTACCGGCGCTCACGTCTTTGCTGCCGCCCTCAAGCGTCACGGCGTCGAAGTGATCTTCGGCCAGGCAATCCCTGCCGCGCTTTTCCTTGCAACGCCGCACTATGGCATTCGCCAGATCGGCTACCGCACGGAAAACGCCGGTTCGGTGATGGCTGACGCGTATGCCCGCATGTCTCACAAGGTGCCGGTCGTCACTGCCCAGAACGGTCCCGCTGCGACGCTTCTCGTCGCCGGCCTGGCCGAAGCGATGAAAGCCTCGGTTCCAGTCGTCGCCATCGTCCAGGACGTCGCGCGCCCCTTTGCCGAAAAGAACGCCTTCCAGGAGCTCGACCACCTCGAGCTGTTCAAGGGCGTTGCCAAATGGATCAAGCGCGTCGCCGACGTTGATAGGATCGATGATTATGTCGACATGGCCTTCACCGCGGCGGCTTCCGGCCGACCCGGTCCCGCCGTGTTGATCGCACCGATCGACATGTTCATGGAAACGGCATCTCCGGCAAAAATGGCTAGAAACGCATCGCTCGGTCATTTTCCTCTCGATCGCTGCGGTCCTGATCCGAGGAAGGTGGCCGAAGCCGCATCCCTGCTGTCAAAAGCAGAACGGCCGCTGATCATCGCCGGCGGTGGTGTTCACATCTCGGATGCTGCGCCGGAACTGGCAGCGCTGCAGGAAGCAGCCTCAATACCGGTTGCCACGACGGTCATGGGCAAGGGCGCCGTGGATGAGGCGCATCCCCTCAGCGTTGGCGTCGTAGGCTATTTCATGGCTGATCGCAGCCGCAGCAAGCACGTTCGCTCCCTGGTTGCCGAGGCAGACGTTATCCTGCTGATCGGCAATCGCACCAACCAGAATGGAACGGACAGCTGGCAGCTCTATCCGAAGGAAGCCACCTACATCCATCTCGATGTCGATTCTAGCGAAGTTGGTCGAAACTACGAGGCTGTTCGTCTCGTCGGCGATGCCAAGCTCGGCTTGGCGGCGCTAACCCAGGCACTTGCTGCCTCGGACCTCTCGAAGCGTAAAGCCGCGCGCCCGGCACTCCAGCAGAAAATCGCAGCGGCACTCGATCAGGGCCGAAAAGACGGCGAAGCGGTTTCGCGCTCCAATCAGAGCCCGTTGCGTCCGGAGCGCCTGATGAGCGATCTCGACAGCATCATGACTCCAGAGACGATCGTCGTTTCCGATGCCAGCTATTCGTCGATCTGGGTCGCGAACTTCCTGACGAGTCGCAGGGCCGGGCAGCGGTTCATCACTCCGCGCGGTCTTGCCGGTCTTGGTTGGGGCCTACCATTCGCGCTTGGCGCCAAGGTCGCCTCTCCGGAGGCTCCCGTGTTCGCTCTGGTAGGGGACGGCGGCTTTGCGCATGTCTGGTCCGAACTTGAAACTGCACGACGCATGAATCTTCCAGTCGTCGTCGCAGTCCTCAACAACTCGATTCTGGGCTATGAAAAGCATGCCGAGAAGGTCATCTTCGGCGAGTATTCCGATGCTTGCGACTTCACACCCGTCGATCACGCGGCAATTGCCCGCGCCGCAGGCTGCGACGGAGTACGCATCGAAAAGGCCGATGACTTTCTTCCTGCTCTGAAGTCCGCCTTCGCCTCCGGCAAGACCACGGTTCTCGATGTCGTTACCGATGAACTGGCCTATCCGCCGATCACAATGTTCAACGACAACCCGGCGCTGAGCTACTGAGGAGGAAGTCAACTCATGAAAAAGCTCATAAATAGGCCGCAGGATTTCGTCGACGAAACGCTCGACGGACTGGTGACAGCGCATCCTTCCCTGGTACGCGACGGTGAGAATGGTCGCGTCATCCGCCGAGCAACCCGCTCAACCGGGAAGGTGGGCGTGGTCTCGGGTGGCGGATCAGGCCATCTGCCGCTCTTCACCGGCTATGTGGGCCACGGGTTGCTCGACAGCTGCTCGATCGGCAACGTTTTCGAAGGCCCGACAGTCGGCTCGTGCATCGATGCCATCAAGCTTGCGGATCAGGGCAAGGGCGTCCTGCGCCTCTACGGCAACTACGGCGGCGATCGGATGAACTTCGACATGGCAGGCGAACTGCTGGAGGAAGAGGGTATTCGCACGACGACCGTGCTTGGAACCGACGACATCGCCAGTGCCGCGCCTGAAGAAAGGCAAAAACGCCGTGGCGTTGCTGGTATCATCTATGCCTACAAGACGGCGGGGGCGGCCGCTGACAGTGGTGCCGACCTCGATACCGTCAGCGGTATCGCACAGCGTGCCGTCGATATGACCAGAACTATCGGCGTAGCTCTCTCACCCTGTCAGGTTCCGGGCGCCGATCGTCCGTCCTTCATTCTTGGGGAAGACGAGATCGAGATGGGTATGGGTATTCACGGGGAACCCGGAATTTGGCGTGACAAGCTGAGAACGGCCGACGTCATCGCCGACGAGATGATCGAGAGGCTTCTGGCAGACAAGCCGCAGGGCGCGGGCAACACCGTATCGATTCTCGTCAACAGCTTGGGTGCCACGCCGTTGGAGGAGCTGTTCATCCTGTACCGCCGTGCATCCGCAAGGCTCGGAGGGGCCGGGATCAGGATCGTCAGGCCCTTGGTCGGCCATTTCGCAACTTCAATGGAGATGGCAGGTGTCTCTGTTAGTCTCAGCTTCGTCGACGCCGAAATCGAGAAACTTCTCGGCGCGCCATCGTCTTGCCCATTCTGGACGGTGCGGTCATGATGGTGGACAAGTCAAAGCTGACGGCATGCGTTGACGCTTTCCATAGAGCCATGCGCGACCTCGAACAGGTGCTGAACGCAGCTGATGCCAAACTCGGCGACGGCGACACCGGGACCATGCTCGCGCGCCTGTTTGCCGGCCTTTCGCAGACCGACCTTTCGCAGGCGAGCGATATTAGTGCGGCCTTCAACGCGCTCGCCCGGGCTGCAGCTACATCGACGGGTGCCAGCCTTGGGACACTGGTCGCGACTGCACTCCTGACGTTTGGCAAGGAAACCAAAGGCCACGTCGCAATAGAGGCGTCGGCCATGCCGAAACTGCTCGACAAGGCGATGGAAGCGATGATGGCAAGGGGCAAGGCCGAGATTGGCGACAAGACGATCCTCGACTCGGTTGATGCGATCGCTAGGCGACTCGCTGAAACCCCCGATCTCCAAACCGCGGCCGACGCTAGTGAGGCAGCTCTAGACGAGTTTCGATCCAAGCCCAATCGCATCGGCCGCGCTCGGATGTTCGGAGACCAGACAATTGGTGTCGATGATCCCGGTATGCTGGCCGTTGCGCGACTGACACGATCTCTGGCCGATGAACTCAAGAGCGGTGACTAACCGTTTCCCATGTCGCGGCAATATTACTTGAAGGATAAACCCATGACCGAGAATGCTGAAAAATCCAAGCTGTGGCGTGATCTGACTGATCCGAGACGAGCCGTAGAGATCGATGACCTTGAGGCCGGCCTCAAGGAGCCGGTCTTCGAAAACCTCGATATCCCGGAGGAATTCGGCCCGGTATCGATCATCGTCGACGATCACAAGATCAAGCGCTTCTCCTTCACGCAGGACGATTATAATCCGTGGTACTTGCAAGCGGGTCCGTTTGGCGATGACCGCATCGGCCAGGCGTGCCTGCTCGGCAACGATCTGGTGCAGCTCTTCACCCTGAAGTATCGGGGCAGCAAGACGGTGGGCTTCCATACCGAAGAGCAGATGTGGTTCGACAATCCAGTCAAGCTCGGTGAAAAGGTCACGATGAAGGGCGCCTACGTCGAATCCTATGTTCGGCGTGGACAAGGTTACGTCATCATGGAAGCACAGGCCGTCGGCGAAGACGGGCGCAGCATCATCCGCCATCGCGGCGTTGAAATTCTGCGCACTGTCCCCGGTGCCATCGGTGGACGGGCCAGCGATACTCCATCCCGCCCTGTCACGGGCGAAATCCCCGTCAACTCGCGCTCCATCGAGCGCGTCGATGCCACCACGAAGGTCGGAGATGTGCTCTCGCCGCTTGAAAAGACAGTTACTGCCGAGCAGACCGCTGTTTTTTCCCGCGTCGGCGAATACGTCAAGAACACGCATAGCGATATACAGGTTGCACGTGAAGGGCAGTTGCGCGTTCCGATCGTTCAGGGGCAGCAGCAGGCTGGCCTCATGGGCGAACTCATGGTCCGCGCGTTTGGGAAAGACTGGTTCACGTCCGGCTGGTTCCAGCTGAAGTTCATTGCGCCGCTGCAGGTCTTCGATCCAATCGCGCTGACCGGCAAGGTTACCGCGGTCGAGAAGCAAGCCGATGGGCGAACGAAAGTGGAGCTCGAAGTTTGGGTGCGCAGGGCATCCGATGATCGTATGACGGTCGTCGGATGGGCGTCTTGCAAAATCAACGCCTAATATGCGGCGAGGCACCGGCTGACAGAAATCCGGCCGGTGCCGCTCAAAACGTTTCATTCAAATGCAATCGGTTGACAGGTGGGAGGAACTCATGGCTTCGCGCCCTCAAAAGCTGGATATTTCGCTCGATGCGCTACGGATACCGACACAAGGGAAGAGCTACGATCTGTGCTCCGGATGGTGGCCGGGAATGCCATTGGCGGAAGGCCATCCACAATTTCAGGTGTTGACCTACAGATCACCACGGGGCCAGCGGAACCAGAAGGATCTCGGTTTCCTTCGTCACAATACCGTCAACTTCGGCTTTATTTCAGAACTTCTGATGTGCACCACGCACACGGGCACGCATATCGACGCGCTGTCTCATGTCACATGCGGCCCGCATTCAGAGTGGCATGGCGGGTATCGCGCCGATGAATGCCTTGGCGACTTCGGACCAATGTGCCAGGACGCTGCCGCGCTTCCCCCTTTCATCTGCCGGGGTGTGATGCTCGACATCCCTGCCGCGCTGGATATGGAGCGACTTGATGCTCACCAGCCCATCGGCCCTGCAGAGTTGGAAAAGGCGTGCAAACACCGAGGCATATCGCTTCGATCCGGTGATGTCGTCCTGATCCGCACGGGCACGATGGATGGATGGCCCGATCAAGAGCTGATTTCGCGCGCGGAGGGTTCGGGGCTAAATCTCGAGGGTGCGCAATGGCTTATGCAGTTTGAACCCGCCGCGGTGGGCGCCGACAATGTTGTTCTTGAGGTTTCGCCCTCGGGCATAGATGGCGATCCTCAACCTGTACACCGCTATCTGCTGCAGCAGCATGGCATCCCCATTCTGGAGTGGGTTTATCAGGAAGAACTGGCGCGGGATGGCGTCTCTCAGTTTCTCTTCCTGTGTCTTCCGCTGCCAATCTCCGGCGCGACCGGATCAATGATACGCCCGCTCGCCATCGTATGAACGTGGCAAACCGCCGTCTTTTTAAACCATCAACCAGGGAGGAGACCGAAATGAAAAATCTGATCGCAGCAACGGCCTTGCTTGCGGGAGTATCTTGCGCCACGCTGGCTTCGGCGCAGGATTTCAAGGGGCCAACGGAGCCGGCAAAGGCGCCCTCAAACCTGAACGTGACAGTCGTCACATGCTTTTCGGTCCTGCACGGTTGTGTCGCGCCGGCCGATGCCATCAAGGAGATCGGCGGCAAGCTCGGCTGGAATGTGACTGTTCTCGATGGCGGTGGTAACGCCCGGCAGCAGAATGCCGCGATGCTCGATGCTGTCTCGTCTGGCGCAAATGTCATCGTGAACATCGCGATCGATCCCAATCTCGTCCAGCTTGGTCTTGGCGCTGCGAAAAAGGCCAATATTCCTGTCGTGTCCGGCTCGAACGGCATTGACAGCCCCAACCCGACGGCCAAGCCAGCGGAAGGCGCGCTCAGCTACGCCTTCGACGTTGCTCCTGATTATGCCGCACTCGGCCGCGAGGCGGCGGAATGGATCATCAAAGACTCGTCGGGCAAAGCCAAGGTCGCCGTCTTCAGCGACAAGGAGTTCCCGTCGGTTCTTGCCCTGCAGACTGGCCTTCTCGATGGCCTCAAGGCGTGCAAGGATTGCACCGTCTCCGATCTGCAGTATTTCACGGGTAGCCAAGTCGGAACAACGCTCGGTCAGCAGACTGTTGGCTACTTGAGAGCCAACCCGGACACCGAATATCTGTTTTCTCCATTTGATCCGGCTGCGGCGGCCCAGGTCACGGCGCTTCAGCTGGCCAATTTTGGAACAGTCAAAGTTGTCAGCGTTCTCGGCAATCAGCAGAACCTGGATTTCATTCGTTCCGGGCGTATCCAGGTCGCCGATGCCGCCTATGACAATCGCTATATGGGTTTTGCGATCGTCGACCAGACCATACGCCTGCTTAACAAGCAGCACCTTGCCGAACCGCGCGGAGAGGGCCTTCCTTTCATCGTGCTCAACAAGGACAATCTGCCACCGACGGGTACGGACTGGACCGCTGCTCCGGATTACCAGGAAAAATTTTACGCACTCTGGAAGTAATCACGGCCTGCCGGCGAGGGGCGTTTAACGCACCCTCGCGTCCGGGTTCAAAGGAAGGTCTCCATGACCGTTACAGCAGACCATATCACCAAGACATTTGGCGGGTTTCGAGCACTTAAGGACGTCAGCCTTGTTCTAAAACAGGGCGAGACCCACGCCCTTCTCGGTGCGAATGGAAGCGGAAAGTCGACGTTCAGCAAAGTTCGGTCGGGCGTCTATCAGCCCGATGGTGGAACGATCCGGATCGGCGGACAAACGACCAATGGTTTCAGTTCGCCCAACCATGCCAATGCTCTTGGTGTTGCTGTTGTTCACCAAGAGGCACCGCTCATCGACACTCTTTCGGTCGGTGAATGCATGGCGATGTTCGGGCATTATCCCTGCAAGTACGGCCGGATCGACTGGACGAACCTTTATGCACAAGCGGGCCAGAGATTGGCACGCTACTCCGTTGACATCGACCCCCGGCGCATATCCGGCTCGCTGGCGGCGAGCGAACGGGCACTCGTATCACTGGTTATTGCGCTCGACCGCGTCGAGACCGGTATCAGACTTCTGATCCTCGACGAGGCCACTGCTTCCTTGACGGAAAAGCAGGCTGAGGATTTTCTTCAACATGTTCAGAGCGTTGCCCAGCCTGATCTCGCCATTCTTATGGTCACGCACCGTCTGGCCGAGTTGGAAAACAGGGTTCAGACAGTAAGCGTGCTACGCGACGGGCTGCTCGTTCATTCAGGAGCGTCCACTGCGACAACCAATAGCGAAATTATCGAGATGATGGCGGGCCCGCGCGGCACGAGCACCTTCGGGACAGCAGTCAGCCGAGATGATATCATGGGCTACTGGGCCCGCGCTCGTTCGGCGGTTTCCGTCATCGACATGTCAGCGCCACCCGCGCTTGAGTTGCGCGAGCTCAAAGCCACGGTCCTCGATGGCGTTAACATCAGCATCCGTCCGGGCGAAGTGATCGGTGTGGCTGGGCTGGCCGACAGCGGCGCCCAGGAATTGCCACAGATTCTGGCCGGGGAATCGTCTTACGACGCCGGCGAGATTCATGTTCGCGGCCGGTTGTTGCCGACGTTTACGGACCCAAGCGTCACCATCAAGGCGGGAATTTCGGTTTTGCCTGCTGACCGCCTGCGTTCCGGCGGCATCGCAACTCTATCCGTCAGCGACAATCTCACCCTGCCGTCAAGCGATAGATGGTGGCATCGATCAAAGCAGAAGGCCGATCTCGCATCATCGTTGATCGGGATGCTCGACGTTCGTCCGCCCGATGCTTCGGCGATTTTCGGTACGCTTAGCGGGGGCAATCAGCAGAAGGTCATTCTCGGAAAATGGCTCTCGCTTGCGCCAGCTGTTCTCGTTCTCGACGACCCTACGCAGGGCGTCGATCCCAATGCGCGTGACCTGCTGTTTGCCGCCATGCATGCGGCCGCCGAAAATGGCGTTGCGGTGATCCTGCTGTCGACCGAGCCGGATCAACTGGCCGCGCATTGCCAGAAAGTATTCGTATTGCGTGGTGGAAAGATCAGCACCTGTCTGGAGGGTGAGGACGTGACCCGCGAAAAAATATCAGAATGGTCCTACTCGTGAACGGAGCCACGCCCATGCCAAATTCCGCCGCAACCGCCGTCAAACAGGCCTCGCCGCTTGCTTCCTTCACACGCGGGATACTGACGCGCTATGCGACGCTGCTCCTGCTTCTGGTCCTCATCGTAGTATTTGCCTCGTTAAGCAGCCAGTTCCTAACGGCGCGCAATATCCAGAATATTCTCGTCGTGCAGACCGTCGTTTCCTGTGTCGCTTTCGCGGCGCTGTTTCCGCTGATCGTCGGGGAGTTCGATTTGTCACTCGGCTATCTGATCGGCTTCGTCGTGATGCTTGGCGCCTATCTTGGCGGCGCCGGCTTCAACGCATCGGTCGTGGTCCCGGCAATGGTCATCGCCGGCACGGGCGTCGGCTTCCTAAGCGGACTCTTGACGGTAACGTTCAAGATCAGTTCGTTTATATCGACACTCGGCATCGGCATTCTGTTGAGCGGACTCACTCTTGCGCTCAGTGGCGGCCAGGTACTCTTCACCGGCATTCCACAATTTGTCCTTTCGATCGGGCAGACCTCATTCATAGGGCTCGCCGTAAGCGTCTGGTTCACGCTGCTGATCGCGCTCGTTCTCTTTTATCTTCTCGAACAGATGCCAATGGGGCGGAAGTTCTATGCCGTCGGCGGCTCCGAGCGTGTTGCATTTCTTGCAGGTATCAAGACGAAATGGGTCAAGGTACTCGCCTTTACTTTTGCCGGTCTGATCATCTCCATTGGTGGGCTTTTCGAACTCGGTCAGAGCGGAGCGGCCAGCGCGGGCTTTGGCCCGGACTTGCTGTTGCCGGGGTATGCCGCCGCATTCCTTGGTGTCACGACCTACAAGCCAGGTTATTTCAACGTCCCCGGCACGTTGGTCGCGATCCTGCTTCTGGCGGTCGGCTTCAACGGCCTCAATCTCCTCGGCGCACCATTTTGGATGCAGCCGATCTTCAACGGCCTTGTTCTGATTATCGCCGTTATCACTGCGCGCTCCGAAGCGCGACAACTGAAAAGGGGCTGAGAATGTGCCAATGTGAAAACATCCGTTCGCTTGTGAAGATTTTCGGCAATTCGCCGATTGTCGACCTTACTCGCCCTCTGCAAGACGGCATGCCTACCTATCCTACCCATCCAAAATATTTCCAGATGCGCTGGTGTTCGATGGGGGACCCGGCGGAGATGAACCAGATCGTGCTAGGAGAACATACGGGCACGCATCTGGACGCGCCTTCGCATTTCGTTCGGGAGGGCGATCCGGCGCGGAAGAACATCGATGAAATTGCGCTCGATCAGTTGGTAGGCCGTGCCGTCAAGCTGACATTCGGGCCGTTTCCGGCTGAGAATGTTCAGGTCACGGCAGACGAAATACGTGCCTGGGAAGCATCAAACTTCGCCATCGAAGAGCGCGATATCGTGCTCTTCGACTTCCAGTGGGGGCATAAGTGGGCGGCTGGGGAGGCCGGGTTCGATTTCCTTGACCGCTGGCCCGGTCTGTCACGTTCGGCGGCGGAATATCTGGCGCAGAAGAACGTCAAGGTCGTCGGAACGGACTGCATAAGTCTCGATCCCGGCGATGGTGGGGATGATCTCGCGGCGCATCTCACGCTGCTTCCAAAAGGAATCCTCATCCTCGAAAATGTCTGCAATCTGCACGCAATTCAAAAAGAGACCTTCTTCATGGCTCTGCCGTTGAAGATCGCGGGCGGAACCGGAGCGCCGGTGAGAGCCATCTCGGTGCAGCCCTGTGGCTAACGACGCCGCGTGGAGGTTGTTAGCGACTTGACACAATGCCGGTACTGAAAGCCGGTTCACAACAGACTTTCATTGAAATGGGATCGAAGATGACTGCGCCACTCGACGGAATAAAGGTTCTCGACCTCTCTCGCTTCATTGCAGGCCCGCACTGCACCAAGATACTGGGTGACATGGGCGCCGACGTGCTCAAGGTCGAAAAGGTCGGCTACGGAGACGATGGCCGGCATTTCCCGCCTTTCCAGAACGGCGAAAGCCTGTACGGCCTGTCTCTCAACCGCAACAAGCGCTCGATGGTCCTCGACTTCCGTCACAAGGATGCGCCGGCGATGCTGATCGACCTGGCAAGGAATGCGGATGTCTTGGTAGAGAATTTTCGGCCCGGCACAATGGAGGAGATGGGGTGTGGCTGGGACGTGCTGCAGGCCGTTAACCCCCGGCTCGTGATGACGCGCCTGTCGGGTTTTGGGCAGGACGGGCCCTACGCCATGCGCCCAGGGTTCGATGGGATCGCACAGGCGATGAGCGGTCTCATGTCGCTCGCAGGCGATCCCGATGGGCCACCGATGTTGGCTGGAACGTTCTACGTCGATTACATGACGGGGATGTATGGCGCCAACGCCACTGTCGCGGCACTATTTGCACGCGAACGCACGGGGAAGGGGCAAGTGATCGACGTGGCACTGCTCGATAGCGCCGTGTCGGTCCTTACAACGGCGCTCGCCTCGCAGGCAGATCAGAATGTCACGCTGACAAGAACCGGGAATAGGGATCGCTATTCTTCACCCGCCAACGTTTTCGCCACACGAAATGGCGACTATGTTCTCATCGTTTCTGGTACAAACCCGCTCTTCGCACGCGTCTGCACGATGATCGAAATGCCAGAGCTACTTGAGGATCCGCGCTTCACCACCGTACCGCTACGCCTTCAAAACGCCGCCGAGATCGAGGCGGTCGTTCAGGGATGGTGCATGGCGCATGATACCGACGTGGTCATTGACGCATTGAATAAGTTCGGCATTCCGGCCTGCAAGGTCGCGACCTTGAAGGACGTGGTCGAAAATCCTCAGCTGCATCACCGTGGCCAGCTTGTCGAAATCAATCATCCTGTCGCAGGGAAGGTGACGATGGCCGGTGTCACGATGCAGATGAGCGATACACCCCTAACGATCCGCAGGCCGCCACCGGGCCTTGGCGAGCATACCGATGAGGTACTGGCGGAATGGCTCGGCCTGGACGCTGACGCGGTAGGAGCACTGAAGGCAAAGAGATTGGTTTAAGCTCATAGGTGTTAGACGTCCACGCGTGTAGGAGGCGAGCACGTTGGGCTTGGGCAAGTCATCGGACATCTAGATTCCAGTAACCGGAAGTTAAAACCGTTATGCGGAATTCAATATCGTTGGAAGTTGATATAATTTGCATGAGGGATGCCGGAAACGTCGCTGGTGCCTCATCCAATTTCAGTGCGAAGACCTAGTCGAGGCGTTTGCAATCGCAAGGCAACGGGTAGGCAATTAACATGGCGTTCTTCGATGAACTCCAAAGTCAGTGACAGTCAGTACTCAATTTCGTCTGACGCGACGTCGCCCGATGATATGCGCCAGTTTCGGCGCGCGCACCTCATCGAAAGGAGCCATGGAGGCCGACCGTGAGCGTCTTCGTGACGGCTCAACGCTCTGCAGGGAATGACGACACTTCGACATTGACGGGCGACTAGGGCGTATTAAAAACCGGCACACGTCCTCAAGGGTGATGGCCGATCCGGTGGCTGATCATGTTAGCGTGGTGTATGACGACCTTCGACAGTTCTTCGATGTCCGACATATTGATCTGCCAACTTGGTCCACTTACACTGATTCCAGCGATAACGTGGCCGAACTGGTCGCGGATTGGCGCGCCAACACAGCGGAGTCCAGGTTGATGTTCGCCATCATCGATCGCGTAACCGCGCTGACGGACTCTATCAAGCTCCGAGAATAAGGTTGGTCCAGTAGTGATTGTTGCGTCAGTATAACTGCGTAAGCCTGCTTGAACGATTTTTTGAATCACGGGTTCCGGCTGCCAAGCAAGGATAGCCTTACCAACACTGGTGCAGTGAACCGGGGCGTTTTCGATTGAAGTCGAGGTCGGTGCGTGGTCCGGCGATGGATCTGCACGGTGAATAACTACCGCACTCTGTCCATCGAAGATCGCCAAGTGCACCATCTGCCCACTCATACGCTTGAGAGCCTCAACGATCGGTCGCGCCTCACGGTGAAGATCGAGGTTCATCAGCACAATGTTTCCAAACTCGAAAAGCTTCAGGCCGAGGCGATATTTGTCGCGTTCGCGGTCTTGGTCCAGGAATCCCACTTCCTTCAACGAGGCCATTAGTCGGTGCGTCGTGCTGCGGGGAAAGCCGGTCCGGTCGCATATTTCAGAGAGTGAGAGCGCTCGGTCGTTCACAGAGAAGCACTCGAGGACGCGCATGATTTTCACAAGCGATTTGAGGTTCTCGTCCGAGCCTCGAACGGTCGACGTGGAAGAAGGCGTTTGTTTTGTTTTTACCATGAGTTTCGCAATAGATCCCGGCATGCGGTACTGATGATCCAATTTTCACGCATAAACGAGGCCGAAGCAAGAGGTTTCCGTCGAGAGCGGAGTTGACTTCTTAGATGCTGGTCAATATGTTCGAAATCCGAAACGTCATCCCGGATACCGGAATTTAGATTTTGAACCTTGATAGGGCGTTTCAGGGATCAAGGAGGAGAGTTTCATGAATCAAGAAAGCAA
>NZ_JAGHMF010000033.1 GCF_017741815.1 Rhizobium sp. 16-488-2b | reverse complement strand
GCCGCTGGTCTTCCGGGGCGCGCCCCGGAAGACCAGCGGCCGCAGCACCTGGGGAAGATTCAAACGGCACTAATGAGGAGTATTGCTCCGGTACTGACATCCGGCAGATATTTTGACGATTGCCAGGAGGCTCCGGTTGTCGACGAGCGCGGATCGGCGCCCTTCTTCGGCGTCGCGCGTTATGCCTAAGACGAGGAAAATGCAGCCCGCTTGTGGAGGATGGCTACGCGGTGGATGGTCGCCGAAAGGAGTTAAAAGAAAACGCGCCGTCGCCCCTTGAGGACGGTCTAGCATTCACATTGAAGGCGGCCGGAAGAACTAGTGTCGGAACGCGGCCAGGCTATTTCGAATGCTTGTCAGTTGGCGAACCATACCTCGACCGATGAAGACGAGACATAGGTGGTCCGGGCATTTCCGAAGACTGGACGAAGGCCGTCCCCGCGGCGCGGTCACCGTAAGAAAGCGCATGTGCGTAGGTTCGCCAGCGTGCGATCAGCCTGCTTATCTCCCTGTGAAGCGCGCCGGCGTCCGGGTGCCATTCGTTATCCAAAAGAGCTATCTTTGCTTCTGTGCTCCGCATCTCCGCTTCGAGACTACATTTCTTCTCGAAGTTCCCTAGCCACATGAGGACCGCATAGTCTAGCTGGGATGTCCCCTGTGCGAGAGCTTCATCATCAGCGGAGGATGCAAAGTTCCACGCGTCCCATCGGCGCCACGCATAGTGGCTTATCAGACGCAGTCGATCCGACGCCGCAGTTGTTGAGAATTCTTGCAAACACGCTGCTATCTCGGAGCGTCCGTCGACTTGACCGCAACTCAGCTTCACACTGTCGACATAAGCAAAAAGGCCGGCTTCATCACAACCGACAAGCGCTTTTCCGAGGGCAATTTGGATATGAGGGTAAGCTACGGGATTCTCGTTAAAAACGGTCAGCCATACACGCCATTCATCCGGGGACTCGGCCATCTTGTCAAAAAGGCGGGCCAGAGCTTCAGTTTCAGCGTCCGAGAGCTGCCGACGGTTGCGCAACACGTCTTCCAGGGCGGCGAACCGTATATGATCGTTTGTGCTTCCACTCGCGAGAGTGAGGAAATCGGCGGTACGCAGCGCCGATATGAGAGCGCTAGCGTCGAACCAGTTATCCACCTGGCCTGCCATCGAAGTCAATTCATCAGGCGCGAGCTGATATAAGCCATTTACAGCTGCAATCAAACCAAGCGGTGGCTTCGGACGGTTCTGGAAAGCGGAAGTTCGTCGGATGAGTTCCCTCCAGTCACCGCGTGCTTCGGACTCCCCGAGACCTTGCAAGATCTCCCTCTCGTAATGAGGGATGCCGCTTGGCACGACGACGTCGGCTTTTACGCCTCTGGACAGGATCTTCAGACCATAGATCAGTTCTGGATGAACAGGATAACATTCCTCCACTTTCTGCCAAAAGCCATTACCAATGTTCCAGAAGCTTGCGGCAATTAGCGCTGCGGTTAGGCGCAATCCATATCGATCATCTACGCGCTGCCAGCCTCCAAGCGTTGCAATCGTCCATCCGATGTAGCCAGCCAACTTGGCCCTGTCTCGAATGGCGTCTTGGATATCCCGAATAACGGCCTCGGTCAGGTCGTCAGCACGGTCATCAGCATCCGGTCCCTGCAGAGACAAAAGCGGGGCGACCGAGGGCATGATCTCGTCATCGCCAGACCAGCCAGTCATGGCATCTATTATGATTTGCTGCGCCTCCGTAGTCACCAGGATCTCCAGATCAGATGTTGCGGTCTATTTAGGGCGGCCCACAGATCGTTGAATGCACCGGATATAAGGGCTGCATTCCCCACCTTCTGCAGGATGTGATGAGCGTTGCCGAGCGAATTCACAGAGGTCCCCAGTGACCAAGCCAAAGGACCGGATTCTGCTTTCGGGAAAATTAGGAAGCGATCATGGAATGCCCAGCCTTCTGGGCCGTTGCGGCACCGATATTCTAACTTCAGTCCCTCAAGGTTGCCTCCATCCCGCGAAAGCACGGCTCTTTGATCGGCTTCGAACGTGCTGATTTTTGGCGGGGCGCAAGGATTCGGCGGGCTCTCTCGACCCGTTATGGCCCGAAGATCCGAGCCGGCATATGGTGACCAGAACAGCGTCTGAAGAATGTCATCTGCGCTCAGATATGGATCCCATAAATCCACTCCGTCGACGCCGTGCGCCGTGATAAGGTGCCGGATATCGTTGAGCGCTCGCTCTCGTGATGCGGTTGACCCCGGATCGGGACGATACTGAATGAACTCTCTTGTTGCCTCGAGGCGCTTCGCCTCATCGAGTTCCCTTCGACGGCGATACCATCGGCGCTCCGCACTTTTTTCAGCCTCGCCGACAATGGTTTGAAAGGAATCCATCACGTCAAGTCGGACTGGCATCGCGGCACCAGAAGCACCCTTGCAAGAAAATAGTCTTGGCTCGGCTCGGATTGGATTGAGCCTAAGAGCAATCGTCCGCAGCGCAATGGTCTCGGCCGAAGCGGCGAGCAGCAAACCTGTTCGCGCCTCGAAAATCTCAGTCTCGACCGGATCGTGCGTCCTATCCACTGGTAGCGTGATTTCTTCAGTGAATTCGTCGCTAACGGCAGCGTCGACGAGAAGGTTGTCCCAACGAGTTCGCGCTGCCACACGAAGCGGGCGAGGGGTGGTTCCGTCGCGCCAACTAACCTTCACAGACACGTCGCTTCCCTCGCGAGTTGCGAACATGTTTGCGTCAAGCGCCAGGACAGGAAGCTGGAAGACAATGTCCCCCAGGAAGTCCGACATGCCGGATAGCTCGATTGGAAGGGACGGCCCGATCTTGCTTGAAAGGTCCTGAAGGCGACGCGGATCGTCTATGAAGGCCTTCAAGGACTCCTTCGATGCGTCGACAAGGCGAAACAGGTGAGACCCAGACCAGAAATTATTCTTAATCAGCCGATTTACCGGGACCTCAAAGCTCCCATTGACGGGCGCAAATACAGGGCCGTGTGGCTCAAGATCGCCAACTTTCAACTCCTTACCCGTGAGCTTCCATTCGCCCTTCTGTTCGAACTCCTGTAAAGCGTCGTCTATCCCATGGAGCGGGCGATAGGTTCGCGCCACTCCGAAAGACCAGTCCTTGATGCCGCTAACCCGAATGCGGCTGCTCAAGACTGGAGCTCCGTTGAGATCGCGAAAGCTTCCGTTTTCGGAGAATACTACCACAGTGAGGACGTTCGTCGGGTATCCGCCCTTCGGCGTCCCGATGACTTCCGCTATTTCTACATGATCATAGTCCGCCAACCGGCCGGGAGCCGACAGGAACGCGATTTTCTCTCGGAACCACGAAAGATCCTTTTTTATTGATGGAAGAAGCGTTCTCACAAAATCCCTCGCGTACAACTCAGTCGCACGCTCCAAACTATCAATCAGGCCCAGTCGGCCCGAAGCTGCGATTTTGGCCAACTCAAAGAACAGTTAGAGAACTCTTGATCAGATAGAGACTGACGGGGAACCTTGGCCCTCCAAGGCGCGGTAGACAGTCATCCTGGAAATGTTCAGTTCACGAGCAACGGCGGCTTTCGTTGCGCCAGCCGCGATCCGCCTGCGGATTTCTGCGTCATCAACATTCTTCTTCCTGCCAGTGTAGATGCCGTCCGCTTTTGCCGCGTCGATGCCCGCACGTTGCCTGTCTTTGATGAACTTGAGTTCCATGTCGGCGACCATGCCGAGGATGGTGATGACCATTCGACCCATGCTTCCGGCCGTCGTCACTTCGGGCTCAAGAATGCGGAGTGACGCGCCTTTTTCGTCAAGCTCATGAACGAGATTGAGAACGTCGCGTGTGGATCGGCCGAGCCGATCAAGCCGCAGAACTACAAGTTCATCGCCCGCGTGCAAGAACTGCATAATGGTTTCCAACTCGGACCGCCCCTTTCGGGACGCTCCTGATCCGGTTTCCGAGCGAATGATTTCGCAACCAGCAGCCTTCAGGCGCTCGTTCTGAATATCGAGGTCCTGATCTGTGGTGCTGACGCGAGCGTATCCGATGCGGGCCATAGCAGTTCTGTAACATTAGGATGGCTTCGATTATGTAACGTCACTTTGATCGAAAATCCACCCTTCTGTTACATATACCGCACGTCACATTTTACTGTCACTCTTGGGCGTACCCAAAAATGACACCGCGCAAAACGCGGTCGCACCCCCCTTAAGAGGCGGACTTTTGCGTTCGATTTTTGCGACACGAATTTGGGAGCATTCTAAGTTCGCGATGCTTCCGATGAAAAGTCAGGATTTACGCGACATATTCGCTCGCTCCAGTTCGCGAATATGCATATCCAATAGTCCACTTGCCGCCTGAAAATCTCGCTTTTTCAGTGCGTCGACGATTTGCCGGTGGGCCATGCTGGACCCTGGCCGCCAGCCGGCTGAGCGGGTCGCCGAGAAGATAATGCGTGAGTTGGCGAGTTGCAGGTCATCAAGCATCGCCAGCAGTCTGGGCATGCGGCAGCCACTCACCAGTTCGCGATGAAAGACGCGGTTGGCGCCCTCCCATTCGGCGAGGGTTCCGGCGTTGTCGCAGGCCGCCAGTGCCAGCTCGATCCGCTCAAGCGCCGCCGCATTAAGCCGCGGCGCGGCGTGCCGCAGAGCCAGCGCTTCCAATGCAGCGCGGATCTCCACTGTCTCCTGAATTGACGCCTGATCCAAGGGGGCGACGCGCATGCCGCGGCGCGGCAGGCTGACGGCGAGCCCCTGGGCGCGAAGCAGCTGCAAGGCCTCGCGGGCGGGCACATGGCTGGCGTCGAATTCCTCGGCGATATGGTCCTGCCGAAGCGGCGTTCCGGCCGCCAGTTCTCCAGAAACAATTCTCTCCCCAATTGCACGGGCGATGCGTTCAGCAACAGTTTCAGCCATAGTTCCCATAGATAATCTATTAAAAAACGGATTGATTGCGCTAGATCTAGCCGATAGTCTTTTCAATAGGCAGCATAATGATAGATAATCGATAATTCAACGATTTTTGTGTGTTGCCTCGCGGTTGATAGAAAGGAAGGCGACATGCTGAAAACTGAAGTGACTATGGCGGCGGAGTGTGGATCTGCCGAAAGCCGTTGGACGCTTGATTCGGCGCGGGAGCTCTATGACCTGCCCTTCAACGACCTGCTCTACCGGTCGCATGGCATCCATCGCGCCAACTTCGATCCGAACGAGGTTCAGCTCAGCAAACTGCTCAATATCAAGACCGGCGGCTGTCCCGAGGATTGCGGCTATTGCAGCCAGTCGGCCCATGCTTCCGGTCTCGCCGCCTCCAGGCTCATGAAGCTCGACGACGTTATGTCGGAAGCACGCAAGGCCAAGGCGAGCGGCGCCACCCGCTATTGCATGGGCGCTGCCTGGCGCAGCCCGAAAGCGCGGGACGAGGCGGCGATCGTCGCCATGGTCAAGAGCGTGAAGTCGCTCGGCCTCGAGACTTGCATGACCCTTGGGATGCTCTCGTCCGAGCAGGCGGAAACCTTCGCCGAAGCCGGTCTCGATTACTACAATCACAACGTCGACACCTCGGAGCGCTTCTATCCCGAAGTCATCACCACCCGCAGCTTCTCCGATCGCCTGGAGACCCTGGCGCATGTGCGCGAAGCCGGCATCAAGGTCTGCAGCGGCGGCATTCTCGGCATGGGCGAGACGGTTGACGATCGCATCGACATGCTCGTCACGCTCACTAACCTACCGGAGCCGCCCGAGAGCGTGCCGATCAATCTGCTGATCCCGATGCCGGGAACCAGGATGGCCAATGTCGATCCCGTCGATCCGATTGAGTTCATCCGCATCATCGCGCTTGCGCGACTGATGATGCCGGCGTCCTCCGTGCGCTTGACGGCGGGGCGCACCGCGATGAGCGACGAGATGCAGGCGTTGTGCTTCTTTGCCGGTGCTAATTCGATCTTCATCGGCGATACGCTGCTGACGGCGGCCAATCCTGGCAATGATCGGGATTCGAACCTGCTCGCCCGGCTCGGCATGACCGCTACCAGCCTGGAGATTCCGCGTGAGTGCTGACCGGCTTGCGCGCTTCAGCGCGGCGCTCGGCCAGCTTCGCCAGAAGGGCCGGTTGCGCGCGCTGAAGCGCGAAACCGGCGCCGACTTCACCTCCAACGACTATCTGGGGCTGGCCGCGTCGACCGAGATGCGCGACGCATTGCTCGCCGCGATCGAACGCGGCGTTCCCGCGGGTGCAGGTGGATCGCGCCTGCTGCGTGGCAATCATGCTGAGCATGAAGCGCTCGAGGAAGAGGCCGCCGCCTTCTTCGGCTGCGAGCAGATGCTCTATTTCGGCAGCGGCTACGCCGCCAATCTGGCGATCCTCTCAACCTTGCCGCAGCGCGGCGATCTCATCGTCTACGATTGCCTCGTCCATGCCAGCGCGCATGAAGGAATGAAGGCGGGCAAGGCCGAGATGGCTGCCTTGCCGCATAATGATCCCGATGCGGTCGAGGATGCGATCCGCGCCTGGCGTGCGGCTGGCGGTATGGGCTTTCCCTGGATCGTCGTCGAAAGCCTCTATTCGATGGATGGTGACCGCAGCGCGCTCCCCGAGCTTCTGACTATCGCCGATCGCCACAATGGCTTTCTCGTTATCGATGAGGCGCATGCAACGGGCGTGCATGGCAGAGGTGGGATTGGCTATTCGGCCGGGTTCGAAGGCCGCGACAACGTCATCGTTCTCCATACCTGCGGCAAGGCGTTGGGTTCGGCTGGCGCACTTGTCGGCGCCAATCGCGTGCTCTGCGATTTCCTCGTCAATCGGGCGCGTCCTTTTATCTATTCGACGGCGCCGTCTCCGCTGCAGGCGGCCTGTGTGCGCCATGCGCTCGGCATTCTCGCCGGCGAGCCGGAGCGGCGCAGCCGGCTGCATGCGCTGATCGACTATGCCAACGCCGAATTCTCCGGCCGCTTCGGCATACCAGCAAGCGGCACGCAGATCCTGCCTGTCATCATCGGCGGCAACAGCCGCACCGTCCGCATTGCGGAGCGGATGCAAGCGAGAGGCTTTGATATCCGGGCGATCCGCCCGCCGACCGTGCCTGCGGGCACGGCCAGGCTTCGCATCACGATCACGCTCAATGTCGATAGGCCCGCCATTGCACGAATGATGGATGGGCTGGCAGAGGCGATGGAAGAGGAAAGAGCATGAGCAGGTACTTCGTTGTCACCGGAACAGATACCGGCATCGGCAAGACGGTCTTTTCGGCGGCGCTGGCAGGCTCGCTCGATGGCTATTACTGGAAGCCGGTACAATCGGGCCTCGATGAGGAGACGGATAGCGAGACCGTGAGGCGGCTATCGGGTCTACCGTCGGAGCGGATACTGCCGGAAGCTTGGCGCCTGCAGACGCCGGTCTCTCCGCATCTCTCTGCCGAGATCGATGGCGTAGCGATCGATCCCGATGCGCTTCGGCTTCCTGAGACCGACCGTCCCGTTGTCATCGAAGGCGCGGGCGGGCTGCTCGTGCCGCTGACCCGGCAAAGCACCTATATCGACGTCTTCGCCCGCTGGGGCCAGCCGGTCATTCTCTGCGCGCGCACCGGGCTGGGCACGATCAATCACACGCTGCTTTCCGTCGAGGCATTGCGCCAGCGGCGCATCCCGATCGCCGGAATTGCGTTCATCGGTGAGGAGCGCTCCGACACGCAAGCGATTATCGCCGAGATGAGCGGCGTGCCGGTTCTCGGCCGCCTGCCGGTGCTCGATGTGCTGACGCCGGAGAACCTGCGCCGGGCGTTCAGGGAGCATTTCGATCTCTCGCTCCTTCAGGAAAAGGCTTCGGCATGACCGGCACTGCGAAGACATCGCCAGTCTGGCACCCGTTCAGCCAGCACAAGCTCGATCCGGCCTTCAAGAAGATCGTCAAAACCGAGGGCGCCTATCTGATCGACGAGGACGGGCGCTCCGTTCTCGATGCGATTTCCTCCTGGTGGGTGATCACGCATGGGCACCGCCATCCCGTGATCACCGAGGCGATACGGCTAGCCGCAGAGCGCTACGACCAGATCATCTTTGCCGAATACACCCACGAGCCGGCCGAAGAATTGGCGAGGGGACTGATCGAACTAACGCCGCCCGAAATGGCGCATGTCTTCTATTCCGACAGCGGATCGACAGCGGTTGAAGTCGCGCTGAAGATGGCGCTCGGATTCTTCCACAATAGCGGCGCGGCGCGCTCGCGCGTCGTCGTCATGGAGCACGGCTACCACGGCGATACGATCGGCACGATGTCCGCAGGCGAACGCGGCGTCTTCAACGCCGCCTATGCGCCGCTGCTCTTCAATGTCGACACGATCCCCTTTCCGGAGCCCGGCTGCGAGCAGCAGACGCTGGATGCTCTCGAGCGGTTCTGCCGCGGTGGGGATGTTGCAGCCCTTCTGATCGAACCGCTGGTCCTCGGTGCAGGCGGCATGAAAATGTATCCGGCTCATCTCTTGGCGGAGTTCCGGCGCATCACTCAGCGATACGGCACGCTGCTCATCGCCGACGAGGTGATGACCGGATGGGGGCGGACGGGATCGCTGCTCGCCTGCGATGAGACCGGTCTCGCGCCCGATATCCTCTGCCTGTCGAAGGGCATCACCGGCGGCGCCCTGCCGCTGGCGGTCACCCTGTGCACTGCCGAGATTTTCGACGAGCACCTCTCCGAAGATCGCCGCCGGACCTTCTTCCATTCGAGCTCCTATACGGCCAATCCGATCGCCTGCGCCGCCGCCGTCGCCAACCTCCAGATCTGGCGCACCGAACCGGTCGCGAAGCGCATCGAGGCCGTGGCGGCAATGCATTGCGACAAGATGGCTCGGTTTCGCTCGGATCCGCGTTTCGCCAATATCCGCCAGCAGGGCACGATTGCGGCGCTCGATCTCGCGGCCGATACGACGGGCTATCTCTCGGAAGTCGGGCCGCGCCTCAGAGCCTTCTTCCGCCAGCGCGATCTCCTCATCCGCCCGCTCGGCAATGTCATCTATCTGATGCCGCCTTACTGCGTCACCGAGGCGGATCTGGACAGGGCCTACACCGCCATCGACGAGGCCGCCGATTTCATCAGGAGCGCGGCGCGATGACGGTTGCCAGCAGGATGGCGGGCTTCGGGCATTACGTGCCCGAGCGGCGCGTCGATAATCTCGAGCTCGAGGTGCAGCTGGGCCTCGACGCCGGCTGGATCGAACGGCGCACCGGCATCCGCTCGCGGCGCTGGGCGGCAGCGGGAGAAACGCTGACGGATATTGCGGCGAAAGCAGGCGAGATGGCTCTTCAGGAGGCAGGCGTCGATCGCAAGACCGTGGCGCTGACGCTGCTTGCAACATCGACGCCGGATCATCTCCTGCCGCCATCGGCACCGCTGCTGGCATTCCGTCTTGGCCTGTCTTCCTCGGGCGCTATCGACCTTGCGGGCGCCTGCTCCGGCTTTCTCTACGCACTGGTGCTCGCCGACGGTTTCGTCAGGGCGCATGGCAAACCGGTGCTCGTCGTTGCTGCCAACATCCTGAGCCGGCGCATCAACATGCAGGAGCGGGGCACGGCCGCGGTCTTTGGCGATGCCGCAGGCGCGGTCCTGCTGATGCCGTCGGCCGTGCGGGATAGCGGTGTGATCGGTGTCGAGCTTATCCAGGAGGGGCAGAACTACGATCTGATTCAGATCCCCGCCGGTGGCAGCGCACGTCCCTTCGAGCCCGGTTTCGACATCGGCGAATTGCGCATGACGATGCGCGACGGCAAGGCGGTCTTCGCGCACGCCGTGCGGATGATGACGCAATCGGCGGCCCGTGCGATGGAGCAGGCGGGGCTTGCGGCACAGGACATCGGCCGCTTCGCACCGCATCAGGCCAATTCCCGCATCATCGACGCTGTCTGCGACCACTTGTCGATCGCGCCGGATACGGCGCTGCGCACAATCGGCGAGTTCGGCAATTCGTCGGCGGCGACCATCCCGCTGTCGCTCTCGCTGGCCAACAAAGAGCGGCGCTTTGCTTCCGGCGAGTGCTTGCTGCTAACCGCAGCCGGTGCTGGTATGACTGGTGGAGCTGTGGCTGTGCGCGTTTCGTGACTATAGAGCGAGGATGATGAACCCCGCGCTCGATGACATCTTCGATGAGAAACGGAAACTGGTGCCAGGAGTCGCCCTCGGCGACCAGTACAGGTTTTCTGACCCCGCTCGCAATCCGCCTCTCGAATGCCTGTTGCCGACGCCAACGGCAGATGGCATTCCCCCATCGGATTGCACTCTCGACGTCCACACCTACATGCATTCCGGGCGAGTGTCAGCTCGATCGCTACTGACAGTTTCTGACGGGCTCCCAGGTTAGCCTTCCGAAGGCGCTCATCAAAGACGCCCAAAGGGAGAGGATTGCTTATGGTCGCGTTTTCAGCTGACGTTTTCGAAAAGTTTCTAGCTGAGGAGGACGACGCCCCTGTCGTTATGCTAAATCTATTACGGTTCGTCCCCAACGGCGGTCGCGAGCGGCATCTGGAGTATCTTAGGATGGCAGAACCCATCCTCGCGCGTTTTCGCGCACGGATTATATTCCGTGGCGATGGTCTCGACGTCTTGACGACGGGACTGACTGAAGGGTGGGATGCCGTGCTTCTCGTCGAGTATCCGCGCCGGACGGCCTTTAAGGAAATGGTGGAGGACCCGGAGTACCAGGAGGCATTTCAAGTTGGAAAGTCGGCGCTCGCCGATATCGTTCTGCAACCTCTGAATTTCTCCAAAGGACTCTGAATCCCTGCTGAAACGTAGGTAAGTCTGATGGTACGTGGCGACGTGAACGCAACGCAAAACATTACGGGCGCTCAACCCGTGAAAGGGAGCGCCCGTAATGCTGCTGCTAGCGACAAAAGCCAACTGAGTGGCAGGCCGCTTGCCTGAGGCGGTGATTAAACGCCTGAGCCGATTCGGGCAACCCAAAGGTATTGCATCGCTGCTATGCGACCTGAATGGCACGTTTGGTTCACGTCATGCCTATTGGATGTCAATCAGCTCCTCGCAGCGCCAGCCTGCTTCAGTCGGACATTGACCGTACAAGGACAGTGTCGGGGTTTGGTAAGATCGACGGCAGCGTATAGCCTTCAATAGCCTTTAGTTTTCGAGCGGGGCCGTAATAGAGCAATCGTTTCTGGTTCGGGGTAGGGCGTGGTCACCATACCCATTTTCAATCCTGCAATGGCGCGGCAGGTATTGCCGTCAACGAGAATTAGCTCACGATTGATGCGGATTGTGCCGTGGTAAATAGTACAACTCGCTAGACGGCACCCTTGCCGCCAAACGCAGGGACGTTGCACCGTGGGATAAGTCTGAACTGGTCCCGATCATTATGTGATTGATCGATATCTCTAGCCGAGACAGGGGCCTTGTCGCCGAAGCTGAGCCAGCCTGGCCCGATAAATAATGCGTCTTCTCTGAGCTGGAGACGAAACTGTCCGCAGTCTGAGACACGATCATTCTGCTCCAACGATTGCTTGTGCACGGCGGCGCTCCATCGAAATTGATCTAGTGGCCGTGATGGTGACGCCGCGAGAAGAAGAAATCAACCTACAGATCGGTAACTCGCGTTTTCCACCGACAGCCGACGTAAATGGCTCACTTGTTACCAGCCACTTCACTGGATCTAGGGACGATTGGTGGGGATATCGAATGCCATTACCGTGAGTGTAATTTCCCGTCTGGGATCGCGCTGTCGAGCGAACCGATAGCGAAACTGCGATAGGTCCTCCTTCTCTCCGGATAAGAAGTGCGGATGCTTTCTCGTTGCTGCATCCATCTTATCGCAAACGTCTGAAAAACGTTCGTTCCTGCTGAACACAAGGATACATGCTTTGCCGTCGCGCCATGTGAGATAACGCATAATCTGATTAATGGTCTCGATATGCTTCTTTTGGCCGTCCCAGATTTTGCACTCGGCGATGAAAATGTTGATTCCGCCGACTCTAACCAGAATGTCGGTTTTTCCATTGTAGTTGAATGTCTCCCCAGTCGCTGCTCCTCTATACATGCCGTTGAGGGAAACCAAATAAATGTCGCGTAGGTGCTCCTCTTCCATGCCGTGGAAAGCCGCGGGGCTCCGCTCCATCACCAATGTCATATTCTTGAGCGCCGTCAGTATCTCAGTGTAATCTTCCTGAACCATCGGCTTCGGCAAGATCGAGTCGATCTTTTCCGATTGCTTTGTAAAAGGCTCCAGAGCGGCAAGCGATGTAGGATTTACCTCAACCTGGGTTCCGAACTGTGTTTCGAGGACGGTTCTATACCCTAGATCGATGACGAGCTGCGCTGCTTTCGACGTCTCATTTTTCCTGCGTCCAATTTCATTCAATGCCAAATGGTGCAGTTCTTTGTTGAACGATGCGGTCTCCTCCCGCATCTCTTCCAAATTCGTTCGGATAGCATCAACCTTTTCGTTGATAAGTGGCTTGAGGTCTGCAGCGGTAAGATCATTGCCTGCAATTCTGAGACGGATGCACATCCCGTCTATAACGCCAGACACGTCAATTCTTTCCGGGATTCGAACGTTGAGGAGCCTTTCGTCGCCGACAAAGGGGACATGAATCCAATGAACCATTCCCTTCTTCGAACCAATCTGCCCGAATTCGTTCTCGTCGGTGAAATACACCGTGCCTGGCTCGGTTCTTATGCCGAATTCGCCTTCGCGAAGCCGGGGCACATCGATGCTGTGTTGCATTACGAGCGCTAGGACACTTTCGTTCGCGGACTGCCCGCAAACTTCCTCTGACGGCATCGTGCGGATACTTGCACGTATTCCTTCTCTGCGCTCCTCCAAGAAATCGTCCAACGCCAAGTCGCTGAAAAGGGGAATGCCGCCAGACGTATCAATGATCATTTTTTTCACCGCAATCAAAGCGTTGATGAGCCGTTTGGGGGATATCGTGAACCAGTTAAAAAGTCCTGAGTAGAGCACACCGGAGGGGATGACCCGCAGAAAAGTCCTCGACCCGAACCATCTCACCTATCAAATGAACTAATTGATCGGGCGACCGCTGCCTGGCATTCGGCGCCCGAAGCCGTCGAGCGCGATGGGATTCGAGACGCCTTCTTCGCGGCCAAGGTATCATGACGTCACCGTCGAAGATGCGAGCACCGAGCTCCAGCGCTGGTCGCCAGCGAACGATCTTTTCCGGAGCAGCAATCTCTCCCGAGACAAGGTCAACGAGAAGATGACCGCGATCTCCTCGAACGCCATCAATTGCTACAGTTAGGGCGTCGACCCGTTCCCCGCGCAGCGAACTGACTGGATAGCGCCATAGCGCCTGAACATTTGCAGCGACCTCTATCTGGTCGCTCCCTAGAACCAGGCTACCGCAGCAACAATAGCGACGGAAGTAAGCGGGCGTTCCTTGACTATGTCTTCGACGCCCTGCAGGATCGATCTGGCTTCAGCCTTCCCAACCGCCACGGCACCGCTAGCAACTTCGGAGGCTTGGTCCGAGAGGCGCACAGCGTCTCGGCGAAGAGAGCGGACACCTCTGCGATGCTCAATACCGCCAAGCTCACCGGTCGATCTTAAAGCTTCGTCCACTAGCGGAGCATCATCACGATCATTCGCGGCTTTTCCATCAATGGTGCTGGCGACTGACGATTGAGTCGCCGACACCGGATCAGATGCAGGGAAGGTATCTTCGAGGCCATGTTCGAGAGCATCTGACCCTGCAGAGCGCTGGCGGGCCTTTTCTGCGTTGAATGATTGGACTGCGGGGGACTTGGTAGGATCTGCCATGCTGCTTCGCGAACTGCGAACCCATTGTGTTTTCCCTATGTGTATGGATAATGACCGAGCTGGCTGATCACCGCGCTTTGGACCTCGAACCTGGAGCGCGTCTTCATGGAAGAGGGTCAGTCAGCACCAAGAGCACCCATGGCTCTGGTAAAAGTGCACAAACGATATTCACACATTGCAATTCTTGCATCCATAAATAATAGTATAAGCGCTGGCTGAGTGATACGTTCTGGACCCAAACCCAAAGCGCGTGCACACCACATCATTCAGTCAGCAATGATCCCCGCGAATAGGTCGAGATCAACACGTTGCCCCCGGCACGAAGGTCCTTACGACCATCATATCAGCTATTTGATTGCCTGTTGCGCTGACTGGCTGTTGATTTGCACTGAGAGCTGACCCGGGATTTGCGCCGAGAAGTGACCCGCCTTTAGGTATCGTTCGTGTCGGTCGCGGTGGTCAAGTTCTTCCGTTTCTCCTTTGTCGTTTTGGGCTCATGGGCCGAGCTGTTTTTGAAGCGGAAGCTGTCGTTTCCGGTTTCCAGGATGTGGCAGTGGTGCGTGAGCCGATCCAGCAACGCGGTGGTCATCTTGGCGTCACCGAAGACGCTGGCCCATTCGCTGAAGCTGAGGTTTGTTGTGATGATGACGCTGGTGCGCTCGTAGAGTTTGCTCAGCAGATGGAAGAGCATAGCACCGCCTGATGCGCTGAACGGCAAGTATCCGAGCTCATCAAGGATCACGAGATCGGAGTGAACAAGCCGGTTGGCGATCTGACCAGACCGTCCTTGCGCCTTCTCCTGTTCGAGCGCGTTGACCAATTCCACTGTCGAGAAGAACCGCACTCGCTTATGATGATGCTCAATCGCCTGGACGCCGATCGCGGTGGCGATGTGCGTCTTGCCCGTGCCGGGGCCGCCAACCAGGACAAGGTTGTTGGCGTCGTCGAGGAAGTCGCAGCGGTGAAGTTGGCGAGCGAGCGCCTCGTTGATCTCGCTGCTGGCGAAGTCGAAGCCATTCAGATCACGGTAGGCAGGAAAGCGTGCGGTCTTGAGCTGATAGGCAGTCGATCGAACCTCTCGCTCCGCGGTTTCCGCCTTGAGAAGCTGCGACAGGATCGGAATGGCAGCTTCGAACGCTGGCGATCCTTGCTCGGTCAGATCACCGACGGCGTGGGCCATGCCGTGCATCTTCAGTTGACGCAGCATGATAACGATCGCGCCGCTTGCTGGGTTATGACGCATTGCGGGCCTCCGTCTTTCTCAGGGCATCATAGCGCTCGACATTGGCCTTCGGCTCGTTGGTGAGCGTCAGGGCCTGAGGCGCTTCGATGGTCGGTGGCGTGAAGGATTTGCCGTCGACAAGACGATGCAGCAGGTTCAGTACATGGGTCTTGGTTGGAACGCCGGACTTCAGCGCCATGTCCACAGCCGAGAGGACGGCCTGTTCGTCGTGCTGGAGGACCAGCGCCAGAATGTCGACCATCTCGCGGTCACCACCCGGCTTCTTTAGGAGATATTGCTGCAAGGTTCGGAATGCGTCCGGCAACTCGACGAATGGAGCGCCATTACGAAGAGCGCCGGGCTTGCGCTGCACCACCGCCAGATAGTGCCGCCAGTCGTAGATCGTCTGTCCCGGCCGATCGTGAGAGCGGTCGATGATACGGCGATGTTCGCAGACGATCTGCCCCTCTGCTGCGACGGCGATACGATCGGGATAAACGCGAAGGCTCACTGGTCGATTGGCGAAGGACGCCGGCACACTGTAGCGGTTGCGTTCCAGATGGACGAGGCAGGTCGGGGTGACCCGCTTCGTATACTCGACGAAGCCATCGAACGGCCGGGTAACAGGCATCAATGCCAAAGCTTCTTCCGCCCAGATGTCGGCGATGGTGCCACGCATCTGTCCGTGCGGGGTCTTTGCCCAGAACTCCTTGCAGCGCTGCTCGAGCCAGTCGTTCAGGGCATCCAGCGATGGAAAGCGCGGAACAGGTTGGAAGAACCGATGACGCGCATCCTGAACATTCTTCTCGACCTGTCCCTTCTCCCAGCCGGAAGCTGGATTGCAGAACTCTGGCTCGAACACATAGTGGCTGGCCATCGCCAGGAAACGGACATTGACGTCGCGCTCCTTGCCACGGCCGACCTTGTCGATCGCCGTGCGCATATTGTCGTAAATGCCGCGGCCGGGGATGCCGCCAAACACGCGGAATGCATGGTTGTGGGCATCGAACAGCATCTCGTGCGTCTGCAGAAGATAGGCCCGGACGATGAAGGCGCGGCTATAGCTCAGCTTCGTATGTGCGACCTGCAGCTTGGTGCGCTCATTGCCAATGATGGCCCAGTCTTCCGACCAGTCGAACTGGAAGGCTTCTCCGGGCTCAAAGGCTAAAGGCACGAACGTGCCGCGTCCTGTCGTCTGGAATTCCCTCTGCCGGTCTGCCTTCCATTCCCGGGCAAAGGCTGCAACACGGCAATAGGAACCGTCATAACCAAGACTCACCAGGTCGGCATGGAGTTGCTTCAGGGTGCGCTTTTGCTTGCGTCCCTTCTTGAACTCCGTCTTCAGCCAAGCTGACAACCGATCCGCGAATGGATCAAGTTTGCTCGATCGCTCCGGGACCTTGAACTTCGGCTCTACGCCGTCCAGGCGCAGATACTTGCGGACCGTGTTCCGGGACAGGCCGCTCCTGCGGCATATCTCCCGGATCGATAGATGCTCTCGAAAATGCCAGCGTCGGATTACGCTCAGTAACGCCATGTCGATCACTCCAGAGCCCCCGCTGAAACCTCGCGAGGGATGATTGAAACATGGGTCAAATCTCAGTGATAATTTCCCGCAATCCCGGGTCAGCTCTCAGTGCAAATCAACAGCGTCCTTTTTTACGAACCCCCAGAAGGCCTATCTGCAAAATCTTCTCAGAGTTCGAAACAATGCAGCGCACGCGTCCGGGGTGCCTATCCTCCCATGGGAAGCCGGCACGCTCCTCCAAGATGGCATCAATGAGTTTCTTTCCCAGCCGGTTGCTGCTGGCGAGCGTATTGTAATGCCCCTGATGGAAACGGTGAAGATCAAGGACCTCTTCGCAACCGATGACGCAGATCACATTGATAGGATCACCTTTCAGGAGGTTGGTCTTGTCCACGCCGGTACGTTAGGACGGTTTGTAAAGGGGCTCATTGACGGGCTGGCGAACCCGAGCGGTGATTACTATGCGCGGAACGTGGAGAGGCTCCTCCAGTCTTTTGCACGGCGCAGGAACTCGGCGCTCCGCAAGCTCCTATTCCGGTACCTGATGGCTGAGAGGACCCTCGCACCTACCGAGCATTGGTTTTGTAAAGTCGTTACAGCCGATCCAGAAATATTGGTCGTCAAGAACCAAAAGGCGGACCCGCTCTCGACAGATAAAGCGCTCGCGGCGATTTGCCGTGACGTCCCTCAAAACGAATACGGTCAAAAGCTAGTTGACGAACTGTGGATGTCGATTGTTGCGACGCTTGAGCCTTCGGTTATCAAGGATTTGTACCCGAAGACTTTAGAAGCACTGCTCTCAAGAATCTGGACCCGACGATCGCTTCTCGCCGGTTTGGCGAAAGGACCAATTGCGGAGCTGCTTCTTCGCAAAATCGTTGTCAAAACCTTCGAACCTGAAAACGCAGAGATATTTTTGGGAACGCTCCTGGACAGGGATTTCTACTTGGAGTTTGCAAATGCGATCGATGATCGGTCAGCGTTGCAGATAGTTTCGGCTATCGCAGGAGCTGACGAGGCGTCGATGCCTCGGTGCGTCGAGCAGTCGCGGATGGGCTTTATCGAACTCGATACCCTGCGAAATAAAGCCCTTTCCTACCTCGAAAGCGGACATGATGCAATTTACGTCATCAATGAAGACGCGCCGATTGTCTCCCCTGGGGATTTCATTCAAAGGCATATGACGATGAAGGACAAACCATGGTGGATTTCCATCGATGATGAAGGCGATGAGAATGAAGGCGCAATCCTCACGTCGGTGGTGCCGGAACGTCGCATTGTACGACGTTCTTCAAATCCGCATCGCAAGCCGCTGTTCGCTTAGAACGCCGTCGACATGGTTGGTCGGTCTGACTTTTCACTCTCGGGCCGACCAACCCTCTGCAACCAAGCCCGCATGGGCGCGTTGCGATTCCAGTCGTCATGCCTCCAAAGCTCGCCCTGACCGAGGCGGTAGGAGCAGTCTCTGCCGTGGTCATCCAGCCCAGAACGAACTTCGATTGGCGGGTAAACGGAAGTCAAGAGATCTTCCTCATCTTGAATGTGACGCCTTTCGAGGATCCGAGTTCGAAGTGCAGCGTGATATTCTGACGTGCTGAATCCAAGTCTGAGGGCGCCTTCGATAGAAAGGGACTCGATCCCGACATCACAAAGGTAGACTTCGCTTGGCCGAACCTCATCGCTCGATAGATCTCTGACCAGGTATTCACTCCGCAGTCTATCGAGCGGCGTATCATCCACCCAGCCGACAATTTCATAGCCTTCAAAGTCCTGCTCGCATGGATAGGGAACCCGGCGGGCTTCGCTTGGTTCGTCCCAGTCGGTGAAGACGCCTTCTCTACAGATTGCTTCAGCCTCGTCGCGCGGTGCGATCTGTTCAGCCATCAGTCCTTCCTCCGTTTGAAGGAGTTCTGACGTCAGAAGCCTGTGCCTGATGCCAGCTTGGTACTCGGACGTGGTAAAGCCTAATGTCAACGCATCTTTGAGGGAAAGCTCCTCAAAGCCAGTCGCGAACAGCGGGCACGATACCCAGACGTGGCCATCTGGCGAAAGCACGGCATACGGATGGTTTAGTCTGTCAGGCACCCTATCAATCGCGTTTCCCTGTTCATCGACCCATCCTATCGCAATGCCCAGAGAAGCAAGGCGCTCTTCTGTCGGAAAGTAGCACCGGCTAACCCATTCCTCTGTGCCATCTCGCAGCGTCATCGTTGTACTCATAGTGGTCTCCTTCGTTCTCAAAAGGATGACCACCGGCGTTGCAAGCGGCAACGTGTTGTCGAGCACTATCTTCAGGCCGGAAGAGCCACCGCTGTGTTGCCAAGTCCCCCGGCAACGTCCCATCGCAACGGTTAGCGGACCGCCCTGCAGGGCAGCCGCCGAAGGCGTGACCAACGGCCGCTCGTCAGACAGGCGAGGGGACGGCACGCGGGCGCAATCTACCGGGACCTCAGCTCAAGCCTCCGATACCAGTTTCATTGCAGGCCGGCGTTGCTCAGTCAGAAGGGAGCCGCTAGGCGGCAGGAGCGGGGCGCGTCTCGAACATTAAAGTGGGGATTGTCTTGGCCGTAGCGTCGCCGCTGCCTGTGTCGACCTTGCGGCGAGCGTGGCGGTCGCGTGCCAAGCGCTTTCGCAACGGTCACTTCTATCTACAATTTATGAGGGAAACAACATCCCATCGTGTCTGAATGCAAGAGGCAAGCCTGTCGCTCGGCTATGGAGGGGGCAAATGGAATGCCAATGGAATGCCGCGCTCAGCGGAGCAGGGGACGTCGGGGCTGAGATTTGACCCACGCGCAATCTCAGGCCCGCCGTCCGTGGCAGTCGAGGATGTCATCGGTTGGCCCTTGAAGTCGGTAAGCCGCCCCGGTCAGAGCCCCGCGATCGGTTGGAGCTGGCTAGCGGTTCGCATCTCAACGCCATCATTTGCAATGTGTCGGTGGTAGCGGCGAGTGACGCAGAAACCATCCAATGGCGGCGCTCTCCAAGATGGTTTCGCGGTGCCAGTGCAACCCTGGAATGATGTCAAACGATGACGTAGTGTCAAGTCTGCTGACGCGTAATAGTGGTGGTTTAGGTCGAACCCATTGGCGTCATACAGACAGTCTCCGGGATGTCGTCAAATGACGCGTAGTTGAGGTCGTAAAGCCGCGCGTAAAGTTTGCGGTTCGCCATGAGTTGCTGATGGCTGCCGCTTTCGACGAGCTCGCCGTTCTGCAAAACGATGATCCGGTCGGCCTCGCGGATGGTCGCCAATCTGTGGGCGATTACCAACCCCGTGCGTCCTTCAAGCAATTTCACCAGCGCCTTCTGGATCAGCATCTCCGTATAGCTGTCGATATTCGCGGTCGCCTCGTCCAGCACCAGGATTTTCGCATCGGCCACAAGCGCACGCGCGAAGGACAAAAGCTGGCGCTGCCCGAGCGAGAGATTGCCGCCGCGTTCGCCCAGCATGCTGTCGTATCCCTCGGGCAGGCGCATGATGAAATCATGCGCGCCGACCGCCTTGGCGGCTTCGATGACCTTCTCCCGCGTCGCGTTGTGCTTGTGATAACGGATGTTTTCGAACACGGTTCCGGTGAAGAGGAACGGCTCCTGCAGCACCATGGCGATCTGGTCGCCAAGCGAATCCTGTGTCAGCGCGCGGACATCGTGGCCGCCGACAAGCACCTGTCCCTTTTGTACATCATAAAAGCGGTGGATCAGCGACATGCAGCTCGACTTGCCCGAGCCGGTTGGACCGACAAGAGCGACGGTTTCGCCCGGGTTGACCTTGAAGCTCACATGCTTGAGCACCGGATGCTTCGGATTATAGCCGAAGACCACGTCGCGGAACTCGACGGAGCCGTCCATGTCCTTGGAGAGAACAACGGCATCGGCTGCGTCCTTGATGTCGATCGGCACGTCGAGCACTTCGGTCAAGCGTTGGCCGGATGCCATGGCGCGCTGCATGACGGAGTATTGCAGCGTCAGCGAACGGATCGGGTCGAAGAAGCGCTGGATATAGAACAGGAACGCCACGAGCACGCCGACATCAAGCGCCTGGTTGAGCACACGCGCGCCACCGACGACGATGACAAGCGCCATGGCGACACCCGTCAGTGAATCGACGATTGGCACCATCACCTGCGCGTAACGCGCTGCAGTGAGATGCGTCTGAAGGTTCGCCTTCGCCTTGTCGTCATAGAGCGTGAAGTTGACGCCCTCCCGGTCCATGCTCTGCACGGCGCGCACGCCATGGATCGCCTCGGCCAGGGCGCCGTTGGCCACGGAATTGGTCTCGTGCGCGGCCATGAACGACTTGCGGGCAAGCGGCAGCCAGAAGAGGCGGACGATGAACAGGATCGGCAGAACCGAAAGCGTCAGCAGGCCAAGCTTCGGGTCGAGATAAAGCATGACGCCGACGATGCCGACGAGCAGCGTCATGTCGCCGACCGAAAGAACCGATGTTTCCAGGAATTCCTGCATCGAATTGACGTCGCCTTGCAGGCGCGACATCAGGCGGCCGACCTCGGTCTTGTCCATGAAGGACAGCGAGACGCGCTGTAGGTGCGAGAACATCTGCCGGCGAATGTCGAAAAGCACGTTCTCCGCCACGCCACCAACAAGCGTCTCCTGCGCGTAGCTCGCCCCGTAATTGATCAGGATCGCGACGAGGAAAGCAACGACGGCCCATGTCAGCGCCGAATGGCTGCCATCCTGCTGCATGCCATGGTCGATCGCGTAGCGGATGATCAGCGGGATCATCAACTGCATCAGCGTGAACGTCAGCACCGCGCAGACCGAAAGCACGACGTCGCGCCGATAGGGTCGAACGAAGGCCCATATCCGCTTGATGACGTTGCCGTCAAAGGCCTTGCCGAACATCTCCTCTTCGACGCGCTGCGATCCCACCACCGCGCGCGGCGGCCGGCGTCCGTCCTCGCGAACGTCAGAGCGTTCAGTTTCCATTTCCTCGGCCATGTCTTTCTCCCTAGGCGCTCACGGCTTCGTCGCCGGGACGCACCTGCAGATCGTAAAGCGCCTTGTAACGCCCGTTCGCGGCCAGCAGCTCTTCATGTGTGCCGCGCTCGACGATCTCGCCTTCCTCGATGAACAATATCTGGTCCGCATGCATCAGCGAGCTCAACCGGTGGGCGACGATGATCGTCACCCGGTCGGCGGCGTATTTGCGCATGGCTGACCGGATGCGTTGCTCGGTCGCGGCATCGATCGCGGCCGTGGAATCGTCAAAAACCATCACCGCGGGCTTCAGCATCAGGGCGCGGGCGATCGAAAGGCGCTGGCGCTGGCCGCCGGAGAGCGACACGCCGCGCTCGCCGACGACGGTGTCGTAGCCCGTCGGCAGGCCAAGCACGTAGTTGTGCAGCTGCGCGCTCTCGCTGGCGCCGGCGATGCGGCTTTCCTTCGCCCATGGGTCGCCATAGGCGATGTTGTTCTCGATCGATGTGGTGAAGAGGAAGGAGTCCTGCTGCACGATGGAGACGGAGCGGCGCAGCGACTGAAGCGTCGCCTTGCGCACATCCTGGCCATCGATGGTGACGCGGCCGCCGGTGACATCGTAGAAGCGGGGGATAAGATGCGCGAGCGTCGACTTGCCGCTGCCTGGAGGGCCAACGATACCGATCGTTTCGCCACGCTTCGCCTCGAAGGAGATGCCGCGCAGCGCCTGCTGCGTCGGCGTGCTTGGATAGCTGAAGCTTACATTCTCGAACCGAAGCGTACCCTCGGTGATCTTCAACTCCTTCGCGTCCGGCGCATCGCGAACGGCGATCTCGAGATCGAGCAGCTCGAACAGTCGCGTGCCGCAGGTGGAGGCGCGGGCGAAGGCGTTGACCATCAGGCCAAGCTGTCGCACCGGCATCTGCAGGATGGTCATGAAGGTGAGGAATGATGCGAGCGTGCCGACGGTGATCTCGCCCGATATCACCTTGCCACCGCCGACCCAGAGCACGAGGCCCATGGCGGCGAAGAAGGAGAAGGTCATCGCGCTGGTGTTGATGACGCGGATCCCGACGCGTTGATGGGCGAGCTCCAGCGCGCTCTTAGACGCCGCTTCGAACTTCAACATCTCATAGGCATGGGATGCGAAAGCGCGGACAACGCGAATGCCACCGAGGTTTTCTTCCATGATGCGGGTCAGGACCGAAAGCCGTTCCTGCAGCACCAGCCAAGTGGCGCGCAACCGCAGCTGCGTCACCGATGAACGCCAGCCGACGAAGGGAACGAAGCTCAGCGCCAGCAGGCCGAGCACCACGTCGGTCGACAGGAGCATGTAGGCACCAATGCCGATCAGCATGGTCAGCAGCACCATGCGTACCAGCGCTGTCGAGAAATACATGCGAACACCCTCCAGATCGAGCAGGCCGATGGTGATCAGGTCGCCGGAGTGCACGCTGTCGTGGAAGCTGAAGGAGAGCCGCTGGATCTTTTCGTAGCAGGCAATGCGAAGCTCGTAGCCCATGTGGTGGCCGACGCTTTCGCTGTAGTAGTTCTGCACCATGGTGAAGACACCGCGCATGACGCTGGCGCCGAGCAACAACAAGGCGGTCGTCAGCAGCGCATCCTGGGCGACAAGGCCGGCAGCGCCGCCCTCGACGACCGCCTGGGTGTGATCCACCGCGTGCCCGAGCAAGCGCGGGATCATCAGCTGGAACGAAGAGGCGATCAGGGTGGCGCCGATCGCAAGGCCGGACTGCCATGGGTGGCGCAAGGCCATGACGGTGATGCGGACCAACGTGGAGAGGCCCTTGCCCCATCCTGCCGCAGTCGCCTTTGCCATCGAAGCCGACGGCTTCGCTACACGGTTCAAAGCATCGCTGCTCACGGTATCATTCCAAAATAGAGGTGTTCGGCGCGGGTCCGCAAAGGACGGCAAATCGATGACGGGATTGGTTAGCGCGCTTACTTTTGACGATTCGAACCGGCCGTTCAAGTAAACAATTCACCAACTGGTTATTTTATCGTGAGGCCTTGCCGGGCGGGTGACGGAAAATGAAAATGGCCCGCTTTCGGCGGGCCATTGGATCGATTGTGTGGCGTTTGCGGTGAGAGATCAGGATGCCTCGAGCGGCTTGTTTTCCGCGGCGTCATCGGTCCGACTGGAGAAGTAGTTCGCCAGAAGCGCGCCGGAGATATTGTGCCAGACGCTGAAGATGGCGCTGGGCACGGCTGCCACCGGCGAGAAATATGCGGTAGCGAGCGCGGCGCCAAGGCCACTGTTCTGCATGCCGACTTCGATGGCCAGCGCCTTGCGCTTGTAGAGATTGAGCCCGAACGCCTTGGCGGCGAAGAAGCCGAGCAGGTACCCGAGGCCGTTGTGCAGGACAACGACCGCGAAGATCAGCAGGCCGGACTGTGCGATGGCGCCCTTGCTGGCGCCGACAACGGCCGCGACGATCAGCACGATGCCGACGACGCTGACGAGCGGCAAGGCAGGCACGGTCTTTTCGACCAGGCGCGGCAGCACTTTCTGTGCCAGGAAGCCCAGCGCCAGCGGCAGGATGATGACCTGCAGGATGCTCATGAACATCGCCATGGCGTTCACAGGCAGATATTGGCTGGCGAACATCCAGACGAGGAAGGGCGTTACGATCGGGGCGGCCAGCGTGGTGACGCTGGTGCAGGCGACGCTCAGCGCGACGTCGCCCTTGGCGAGATAGGTCATCACGTTGCTCGACGTGCCGCCGGGGCAGCAGCCGACGAGAATGACGCCGGCGGCGACTTCCGGCGGCATCGGGATGAGCACGGTCAGGAGCAAAGCCAGGGCGGGCATGATGACGAAGTGCGCGACGACGCCGATCGCGACCTCGACCGGGCGGCGGCTCAGTTCGCGGAAGTCATCGACAGAGATCGTCAGGCCCATGCCGAACATGATGATACCGAGCAGCGTGACGATATAGGGTGTCACATGCTTGAACACATCCGGGAGCAGAAAGCCGAGAACCGCGAACAGGATGACCCAGAGGGCGAATGTCTTGCCGACAAACGCGGAGAGTGACGTGAGGAGTTTCATGCCGATAACCTTAAGCAAACATATGTCCCGGCTTTTGAGCGCAAGGCTTATGCTGTCAAGGTCGTTGCCGCTGCTATCGGTTCCGATCGCTACGGATCGGGGCGTTTCGATAAGAAAATGTCCCGATTAAGAGATATTCGATCTGATATATTTCCTTTTACGTACACGTCATATTCATGCCCCATTTCCCTCGTTGAAGGCGGGCGCTAGTCTGAGTTTGCCGCGCAGCACGCATCGTCGTGGCCCCCTGCCAAAGCATCTCGGCTAGCACCACGACGACACGCTGCCGTTCGGTCAGCAATCAGCGGCCAGCCTTCATCGCCGCGCGCAGGCAGTCATTGATCCGCTCCTGCCAGCCGGGGCCATCTTCCTGGAAAAATGCCAGAACATCGCTGTCGATCTTGATCGACACCATTTCCTTCGCATTCGGGATCGCCGGCCGCTCGATGGCGGCTGCTGGTTGCTTTTTGGCGGGCTTGAACAAGGCTTCCGCCGCATCCATTGCATTGACGGGGCGTCGGGGTGTCGTGGCCATTTTGTGTTCCTGTGTCGGTGATGTTCTGGCGAAAGGTCGCCCAGCGCTCAGCGATCGTCAATCACCTCGGTATCGGGGCGATCGCCGCCGCTGGCATGCTCCGTATGCCACGAACCATCAGCGGTCTGATATTGGATCTCCGCGTCGCGGCCTTCGACATGCTGTCGGCTCGCGGCGGCCTTGGCCGCGGAAAGCGCTGCGCCATGCGTGGGAAATGTTTCGGACCAGACATCGCCAAGGCGGTATCCATAGCCACCATCGTGCTGTCCGACGTGATAGGTAATCTGCATCGTGCTATCTCCTGCTGCGCCCGTGCCATTCGGATGAGCTCAAGGATACCTGGGAAGCACTGGGCTTGAGGTCAAGCGGGGTGACTTCTTATGGCTCCGTCAGGAGCGTGATTGTGGTGCCGATTTTCGATCTTGATAGAGCCAATGCGCCCGTACGTCAGGCAGGCTTTGATGCGCGCGAAATCAGTTCGGAGTAATCGCCATCTGCTCGACCTCGATGCCGCTTGGCTCGCCGATGTTCATCGTCCGCGAGGGCTTTGCCGCCGGCTTGGGCCGCCTGACGGCCCGCTGGATGGCGGCGCCCAATGCCGCGCCGTCGATATGGCTCGGTTGCTGCATCTGCGCGGCCTTGGGGGAAGGTGGTGCGGGCGTCGCGGAAGCGATCATGGGTGGTTGCTGCCCAATTCGGCCGGGTTTCAAGCGCACGGCGACCAGTTTCTTGGCGGTCGCGTCGTAGGCGCACTCGAACGTCATCCGGATCCACTCCTTCTTAGGCGTGACGAAGCGGATGGAATCTCCCCTGTAGATAACGACTGAGGATTGTCCTTCGGGCGGATCGGCCTCCTGGAAGAAGCTCGCGTAGGGGCGGTTTACCCATTCGAAATCGATTGGCGCCTGCGCCTCGATGGGACGAGCGCACATCTGCGCGACCGTTTCGGAGTTGGATCGGATGCAGTCGGCGTCGCATAGCGTTGCGGCCGCAGTTGCCGTCGAACCAGTCTGTTGCGCCAAAGTGGGCGTGGAGAAAACGGCAGGCAATACAACACATGCCGCCAGAGCGTTACGCACGGACACCGATCGCTCCTCCCGTCAATTCCCGTGTTTTGCATCAAACAACACTAGTCGCGGCAAATGTTCAACGCGGATCTTGGAATATTAGAGAAGAATTATGTACCCCTTTTGGATGATCCCCGTTTGAATCGATTTACAGTTGTATAATGTATATATTTGTGTGCTTTATTAAGAAATCGGTAACATTGAGTGTATTGCGTCAGTTCCGAATGCAAGCGGCAAAAAGAAATTCTCGCAATTGGAGGACGAAAATGAGAATGAAACTTCTTTTGTCTACGGCTGTCGTCGCGCTTCTTGGCGCATCGTCTGCTTTCGCGGACAATAATACTATCTACCTCAATCAGCTCGACTCGAGCCAGGACGCGACGATCACGCAAAGTGGTAGCGGCAACCATGTCGGCAGTGGCGGGAACTATTTCCTGCAGCAGAACGGCGGCGGAACCGGTGACAACCAGTTGACGATCACGCAGACCGGCAACAACAACTGGGTCTCCCGCGATGCTGCCGGTTTCCAATCCGGTACGACCAACACCGCCCATATCTCTCAGGCCGGCTTCAATGGTGATGTCGAGCTTCAGCAGAATGGCACGAACAACGGTAGGCCGAATGTCGGCTGGACCAACTCGCCGAACTACGACACGATCGTTCAGGATTCGTCGTCGAACGGCAGCAAGGCCGGGGTCTATCAGGCTGGTAACAACAACGCCTTTGACATCGTGCAGGGCGGCAACAACAACAACATCTCAGTCACGCAAAACGGTACCGGCGGATTGGCATTTACGCGCCAGGCCGTGGGTAACTGGGCACAGGACGTGACCGGCAATTGGTATCCGGTCAATGGTAGCAACAACAACATTGCGATCAACCAAACCTCGGCAAGTCTCAACTACGCTGTCGCGGTGCAGGGTGCAGGTGACGGCAATGGTCTGGCCATCACACAGAGCGGTGATTGGCTGGGCGCGAATATTTGGCAAATCGGCTCGGGCAACTACGCGAGCTCAGTTCAGAGCGGCAACAACAACGCGATTGGTCTCTCGGACGGTAGCCTTTCCTCCGACACGCCGTTTGTTCAGCAGGGCAATAACAACCAGTTGATCAATTCGCAGACGGGAAGCTACAGCGTCGTCAACGGCTCGCAGACAGGCTACGGCAACTATATCAATACCAGCCAAACCGGCAATTATGCGAGCGCGCAGATCAATCAGACTGGTGACAGCAACTATGTCCTGAGCAATCAGGGCAACTATGCGATCGCTACGATCACGCAGAGTGGTAACTCGAACAAGAGCTTCGGCTCGCAGTATGGTGGTAGCGCAGGCCAGGAAAACGAGGCTCAGATCAGCCAGACCGGCACCAACAACTATGTGAGCTACGCGCAGAACGGGACGAGCAACCTCGCGTCCGTCACCCAGACGAACTACGGCAACGTCTCGGTGACCTCGCAGACCGGTAGCGGCCACGTCGCAACCATCGTTCAGAATTAACCGCAGTGCATACAGTGGGGCGGCTACGCCGCCCCACTTCCACAGGAGGGGTGGAATGGGTGGAATGGATATGGGGTCTCCCCCCGCAATTTCGTGCACGGTCGATGCCACGCGCTCGAAGAGCGCAATCCGCCTGAGGGGGCGGATCGTCAGTCCCGTGCCGGCTTTCGGCAAATATCGCTTCGAGGTTCTCAAGGAGGGCCGGAGCGGCAATTCCAATGTCACGCAATCCGGCTCCTTCAGCATTCCGACCAGCGATCCCGTTTTCGTCGGTGAATCGAAGCTCGATTACGCCAGGGGCACGCGCGTTCGCGTGCAACTCACCGGCGACGCGCTGGGCGCCGAGTTCGAATGCGTTTTCGACGAGGTCTCCAATGGCAAATAGATCAGCCTTGCAATTCGCGTCGGCGACAGCCGGGCTCATTTTCGCGCTCACCGGCGCAACGGCCTCTGCGCAGGATGCGGGATCGGCTTATACCGATCTCGGAAATTATCTGTTGGCGCCGCAGCCCGCCAGCACGGCCGCGCCAAGCAGCGGCGGCAATGTCGCGTTGGTCGAACAGACGGGGTCGAACAACACCGCTTCGATCACGCAGAACGGCGCCGCGAACCGGATTTCCGAGACGCAGATCGGCGACGGCAACTGGGTCTCCTATTCGGTGACTGGCAATGCAAACGCGGTCGAGAGTCTGCAGGTCGGCAACAATAACAGCGCCAGCGTTGTGCTGACCGGAAGCAACAACACGGTCTTGCAGACGCAGATGGGCAATGGCCTGAGCTACGGCCTTTCCTCGACGGTCAGCGGGCAGACGATCACGGTCCAACAGTTCAGTCAGAGGTAAAGGCGATGGCACAGCGTCTGAGAAGTGTAGTGGTTGGCCTGGCGGTTCTGGCCTCTGCCTGCGCGGCGCAGGCAGGCAGCCTGGTATACACGCCCGTCAATCCGTCCTTCGGCGGCAGCCCGCTGAACGGCAACTGGATGATGTCGCAGGCCGATGCACAGAACCAGCACAAGGACAGCGGCAAGTCCGCGCTTTCAGGCTCCTCGGCCCTGACCCCCGGGCAGATGTTTGCCAATCAGCTAACCAGCCAGCTCTATGCCTCACTGGCCAACCAGATCACCGAATCTCTGTTCGGCGCGAATGCCCAGACGAGCGGGAGCTACACGCTGGCGGGAACGACGATCTCGTTCGTGCGCGTCGGTGGCGAAATCCAGATCAGCATCAATGACGGCTCGACGATCACTAACGTGACCGTGCCTGCGACCCCGTAAAGCGTCTCAACGTCTCGTGGAAGTACCGCGTATGAAAATGGTTCGAGTTCTCGCTATCCTTAGTGCCTTGCTGCTTACGGGCTGCGTGGAGACAACAGCCACCAAGGAACCGCTTCAGGAGCCGCCGGTGGTGACACCGCCGTCGCCGACACGCACCAACCTCGAAAACCTTCCGCCGCCGGCCAAGAAGGTCGATATCGCCGTCTACCAGTTCCCCGATCTCACCGGCAAGAATGAGCCGAACGACAATGTCGCTGTGTTCTCCCGGGCCGTAACCCAGGGTGGCTCCGGCCTGATCATCGACGCGCTGAAGCGCGCGGGCGGCGGCAACTGGTTTACCGTGGTCGAGCGCACGGGCCTGAACGATCTTCTGCAGGAGCGCCAGCTGATCCGCGCGACGCGGCAGGAATATTCGATGGACGCGATGAAGACATTGCCGCCCATCCGCTTCGCCGGGCTCATCGTTCAAGGCGGCATCCTGACCTACGACGCCAACACCATCACTGGCGGCGTCGGAGCGAATTTCCTCGGCATCGGCGCCGATGCACAATATCGCCGCGACGTGGTCACTGTCGGCGTGCGCATCGTCTCGGTGCAGACGGGCGAGGTGCTCCTGAGCGTCACGACGACGAAGACCGTCTATTCCGCCGGCGTGAACGCCAATGTCTACAAGTTCGTCTCGACGGACAAGTTGCTGCAGATCGAGGCCGGTTACACCCGCAACGAGCCGACGCAGCTCGCCGTCCGGCAGGCGATCGATCTCGCGGTCTACGCCACCGTCATGGAAGGCGTGCGCTCCGGAATCTGGAGCTTCAGCAATCCGGCCGTCTCCGCTCCGCTCGTCAATGAATACGTCAAGCGCGATCGGCCGGGTGATGTCGCGGCGATCGAGAACGCGGAGGCCGTCAAGACATTCTGACCTCGATCTCGCTGCCGCCGTATGTTCAAACGCCTATCCCAGCTGATGGATCTTCACCTGGGGAACGACGGATTTGGCGATCTCGCACAAATGTAGATGGTGCGTGAGATAGATGACCTGGCCCATCTTCGCCATCTCCCCAAGCAGGCGGAAGACCTCTTCGGAGCGGGGATTATCGAAGCTCTCCATGATGTCGTCGGCAACGAAGGGCACAGCCGGCCTAACGGCGGCGAACTCCTCATAACCGGCCAGCCTGAGCGCCAGATAGAGCTGAAATTGCGTTCCGGTCGACATGGAATCTGCGAGTTTCGATCCGCCATCGCGCGATACGCCGATCAGGATCTCCTTTTCCTTGTCCGGCTGCGTGGCGAGGCCCGAATAATTGCCGCCGGTGATCGTCTGAAACGCCTGCGAAGCGCGGTTCATCATCGAGCTGCGATGCTTGTCGCGGTAGAGATGAAGCGCCTGTTCGGCGGCCAGTGTGCCGGTTCGCAGTGTCAGGTAGCGAATGGCGAGCGCCTCGATCTCAAGCAAAATAGTCCGCCGCTTCGCTTCGATACGGGCAACCCCGTCGTCGCCGCCAACGGCATCGAGCTTGTCCTTGGCGCGGGTCATGTCGGAATAGAGCATCCGCGCGCGCTCCGTCAGATCGTCGATCCGGGCAGCAAGGCTCAGCGCGCTATGCTCCACTTCGGCGGCGTCTATCTCCGATAACAGTCTTCCTGCGTCCTCATATGTCCTGGCGCGTAGCCCATGGGCAATCTGCTCGCGAAGCTCCGCCATGCGCCGTTCGATCCGGTCGCGCTCCTTGGCCGCCTCAAGGTAGCTTCCGACAGCCGCCAGCGTGTCGGCGCCGAAATAGCCGGTCAGTTCCGCCTTGCGGGCATTGTGAACGGCAAGCTCCGCGTCGAGCGCCTGCCGACCGGCTTGCAGCTTTTCGAGCGTGGCCTGTCGGTCCGCGCGATGCTGCTGATCACGCAAGGCGGTGTTGTAGCGTTCGACAAGCGCATTGGCGGCGGCGAGCACATCGGCTGAATGGATGTCGCCCTCTGTCTGTCCAAGAATGTTGGCCAGCTCGGCGCGAAACTGCCGCTGGTCATTCTCCATCGCTGACACCCGCTGTGTCAGATCCTGACGCTCCTTCAGGACGCCGGGCAAGCTTGCAAGGGTAGACAAAATAGCGCCGATGGCGGCGACGGATGTTGCCTTGTCGGCAAACCATGTGCCTGACAGCGCCTCCGCCCAGGCATCACGCCATGTATCCCCAGAAAGGACAGCTTGCTGATGGTCGCGCTCCCGCTCCGCAATATCGCGCGTCAGGCCGCTCACCGCCTTCTTATGGTTGGCGCGCGCCTCCTCCCGGCTTTTGCTGTCGGCGAGTAGTCTTGTCACGGCCCGCGTCAGATTTGCGACCGGCATGTCGGCATCAAACCGCGCGCCGACCTCGGTTAGGGCTGCCTCAAGCTCAACACGATGTCGCCCGAGTTCAGAGCGGAGCGCCTCCAGTTCATACTCGCTTTTCTTTAGATCATCCCGGGCCGAAAGCGCAGCACTCCGCCTGCCGGTCCAGCTCTCAAGCGCCAAGAGCCGCTCCAACGCATCCGGTCCGGCCTCGACAGCGTCAGGCAAATAAGCGCTGATCTTGTCCGCCAATCCATCGTGTTCCTCCAGTGCTTCCGCAAGCAGCTCCTGCTGCCGGTCGATGGCGGCCGCGCTGGCGGCGGCTGCAAGCGTCAGCTGCCGGAGCTCGGCGAGCTCCTTGGCGCGCGCCAGCCGATTGTCTGTCGCGGCATCGTCTTGCCGCATCGCCTGCTCGAATATCGAAGCGGTGGCGCCGTCGAGCGTGGCGAGATGGTTCTGCCAAGCCGCGTCGCGCGCGCCGCGCAGTGCCTGCGCCGCGCCGTCGTCGACCGTACCCTCGCTCGCGAAGGCGGCGATCCGCGCCGAACTCGCGGCCCGCTCGCTGGTGAGCTCGCGAAGCTTGCCGCGATGCTCGTTCACGCGCTTGTCGATAGACGTCGCCTGCGATCGCCACATATCCAGCTGCCGGGCTTCCGCAGCCTTCATGTCCTTCAGATCATGGATATCACCCGACCAGAGCGCCAGCAGCGCTGTCCGCTCATCGAAATTGCGCTGCAGCTGACGATAAGACCGCTCCTCGATTGCAAGACGAGAGAGCAGGTCGGTATCCGTCAGCCTTGCCAGCGCGCTCTCGATGCGCGATTGCGTGTCTGGGGCCATCTCGGTTCCATCACCAAACTCAGCCGCATCCTCATTCAAGCGGTTGAGGGTATCCTTCGCGCGCTTGAGCTCGCGCTCAGCGGAGGCGATTTCAGCGTCGATCCCCGAGCGTTTCTGCATCAAATCGCGGATGGCACCGACGGATGGAGCCGGTAGCAGCAATCTCTCCGGATTTTCATGTCCCGCCTGATCGAGATCGAAGAGCAACCGCGACAGGACACCTTCCTGCTCGGCCAGGGCAATTCTGCGTTTCGGCAGATCATCCGCTGCCGCCCGGTAGCGTGCTCGCCCGATCTCAAGCGTCTCCATAATCGCGGCGATCGATAGCGCCTGTTCATCCACGATCATGCCATCGATCTCATCCGACAGCTGCCGAATGGAGCGTTCCGCGGTCTCTGTGAGTGCCTGCAGTCGTGTCTCGTCGCGCGAAAGCTGCGGCAGCAGCACGAACCAATCCGCCGGCGGGCGCGGCAATTCGCCAAGACCAGCGAATTCCGCCGCCAGGCGATCGAGTTCTGAGGTCAGCGGCAGTGTCGAGAGAATGCGGCTCAGCTCCGTGTGCCGAAGCTTGGCCTCGGCCAACTCGGCGCCTGCGGCATCATAGGATGCACTGGCCTGCGACAATGTCGCCGAAAGCACCGAATAGGCGGCCGCGAAGGTATCGATGGCGTTGCGCTCGTTCTTCAGCGTCTCCAACGCTCGCTTCAACTCGGCGAGCTTCGTGCTTGACGAACGCTTGCGATGGATGGCCGCCGCATCGTCGGCCGCCATGACGAGTGACCTATTTAGGCCGGCGAGCCCCGAGCTTGCCGAAAACAGCAATTCGCCCAGCTCGCCCTTGCTTTGGATGATCGCCTGGCCGCCCTCCTTCAAGGAGTGGTCGTCGAGCGAAAACATCGTCCTGTAAGCATCGCGTCCAATCCCGCCGAGTGCCGTCGACAGCATGCCCTCGTTGACCGGCTGACCGCTGCTGTCGACGAGACTACCGGTCCGACGCTTCAGCCGCACGAGCTCATGCTCGGCACCGTCGAACTCCAGCCGCGCGCCGATCTGCATGGTACTATAGGGATGAATGAAGTCGTATTTGCTGGTGGCCCCGAACCCGAAAAGCAGATCGAGAAAGGCATCGAATGTCGTCGATTTTCCGGCCTCGTTCAGGCCGTATATAATGTGCAGGTCCGGCTTGCCCTTGGAGCGCTCGCCGAAGTCGATCGAATGGTCGGTGAATTTCCCGTAGCGGGTCAGGTCGAGACGGCGAAGGCGCATCAGTTCTCTCCGTGATCCCAGGTCTTCATCCGCGCGGTGATGTCGTCGGCGCCGTCAAGCATCAATTCGTCGATAAAGCGCTCGAAGCTCGCCGGGTCGTCGCCGGCAAAGCGACGGCTCTCCGGCGGCAGATCGGCGAGCAGATCCTTGACCATCTCACCGATCTCGTCGCGAAAGCCGGCGCTCGCCATGACCCTGTCACGCATCAGCTGGCCAAGCTCGATGACAGGATCGGCTGTTGCCTTGCCGACCTCTTCGGGCGTGTGCACGCCAAGCTCCAGCTTCTCGATCCAGGTCTGGCCAATACGATCACCGCGCTCCTCGGCCTCGGTGCGCAACAGATCGATGTCGCGATGCAGCCGCCAGGAGAGCGGCGTTTGTCCGATAAGCCGCAAGCGAGCGACGAGGTGGGGCGAGGCAGTCCTCTCGCGTTGTCGCGCAAGCGCCAGCTCGATGGCGCCCGCCGCCTCGCGCCATTCCGAGATATCGGTGAGATCGACGCTCACGCGCTCGAACTGCGCGACGCTGGTCAGACACTCCTCTATGGTGATCGTACGGTCATCCGCGATCGTCACCAGCGATACGGTCTTGGCGCCGGCCTCGTTGATGTCGCGGCCCTGCGGCATGCCGGGCATGATCACCGTGCGCGCCCCCTGATGGTGTGTCCGCTGGTGGATATGCCCAAGCGCCCAATAGTCGAAGCCGGAAGCATGCAGCTCCGAGACACTGCACGGCGCATAGACATCGTGCCCCTGTGCACCGGCGAGGCTTGTATGCATGATACCGATGTTGACCGCGCCCGCGACCGGCGCCTTGAATTTCGGCAGCAGCGATTCCGGGGCTTGCGGCTTGGCGAAGCTCAAGCCGTGGATCGCGATATCGAGACCATCCTTGACGCGCTCGACGGCTTCAGCGCGCCCGCCGAACACCTTGACGTTGTCAGGGAGCACCAGCTCCTGGGTGATCTTGGACAGCGCATCATGATTGCCGCGTATCTTATAGACAGCGATGTCAGCCGCATTGAGCCGCTGCATCTGCGCGGCCAGAAAACGCGCTGTCTTCATCGACGTCTGGTCGCCATCATAGAGATCACCGGCAATGATCAATGCGTCGACCTGTTCTTCCAGGCAGAGGTCGATAATCGAAACGAAGGCCGCGCGGGTGGCGTTGCCGATCAGTTCGGCCAGCGCTTCATCGCGCAGCGCCAGCGAGCGCAGGGGGGAATCCAGGTGAATGTCGGCGGTGTGTATGAAGCGAAACGGCATCAGATCCTCAATGGTGCGCGTCACTATATGGCAGATCGGTCCTGCTCATACCACTGTCGGCCCGTGTCTGGTCGATAAGCAGGGCGGGAGAGGGCATGATCGCGGCGGTTTCGGAGCGATTTCCGGCACCCAAACAGGCCTTCTGGAAATTCCCTAGGTAAATCAATCAGTTGCCAGAAACTGCGATTTTTTGAAAAAGGCTTGTTGACTTGTTTGGCTCTGGAGCCTTATAAGCCGCTTCACAGAACGAGGGCGGCGGCGCTGCTGGCGACGGTGACTTTCGCTCTGGATTTCTTGAATTGGCTGCGATGCTGATTGGTCCC
>NZ_JAGHMF010000006.1 GCF_017741815.1 Rhizobium sp. 16-488-2b | reverse complement strand
CCCCAAAACCATCGCCGCCACCAAACCCGCCGCCGGCGCCCCTCCTCCTTTGGTGCGGCCACGGATGCTCTCGGTGGAATCGACGAAGTTGCTGAAGGATATCGGCGAGGAACTGAAGACCGCCACACCGCTGGCGGCGCAGAAGATGGCTAGCGCGGAGTGAGGGGCTAGGCTGCCCTTGGGCGATTTTGCCGGCAACCGCTTGTTTCCACAGCGAAAACCCCACACTCGGCGTCATCCTCGGGCTTGTCCCGAGGATCTAAGCACGCCGCCGAGAGTGCAACGGTGCGGATGCACGCTACGGCGCCAAGTGTCCACTACCGTCGCCCGAGAGGCAACGTCGGCAGATGCTCGGCACAAGACCGAGCATGACGTCGAGGGTGGGGTTACCGCCGGCGCTCACAACGGATGAGCGCAACCGGCAACCGCTCGTTTCCACAACGAAAACCCCACACGCGACGTCATCCTCGGGCTCGTCCCGAGGATCTAAGCACGCCTCCCGGAATGCAACGGTGCGGATGCCCTGTACGGCGCCACGTGTCCATTCCCGTCGCTCGAGAGGCAGCGTCGGCAGATGCTCGGCACAAGACCGAGCATGACGTCGGGGATGGGGTTGCCGCCGGCGCTCACAACGGATGAGCGCAACCGGCAACCGCTTGTTTCCACAGTGAAAACCACACACGCGACGTCATCCTCGGGCTCGTCCCGAGGATCTAAGCACGCCGCCGAGAGTGCAACGGTGCGGATGCCCGGCGCGGAGCCACGTGTCCACTACCGTCGCCCGAGAGGCACCGTCGGCAGATGCTCGGCACAAGACCGAGCATGATGTCGCGGGTGGGTTGCCGTCGGCGTTCCACGAAGTCGTGGTCGGTCGACGCTCATCGCCCCCACCTTTTCCCCCTCCACCATTCCGCCCAGCCAGAATCAGTGGTAACCCTTTCAACTGATTTGGCTATCAAGGGCGACCGGTGTTTCGATTTCCTCTCTTTATCGCGATGACGCTGATAATCGCTTTCGGCGGCGGGATACTCGTTTCGCTTTATGCGCTGAATGCGACCGCGGGCTTCGGCGCCATCAAGCTTGGCGCGTGGGAGGCGTTTCCGGAGTTGCAGACGGAGAATGCCGATCCTTACGCGAAGTCGCACCGCGCGCGCGCAGGCCGGCTGCTTTATGGGTCAGCAGAGGGGCTGATGTTTACCGCCAAGGTGGATGACGCCGGTAATCGGCTGGAGGCGGGTTGCAGTTACCGGATCACCGGGCAGACGCCGCCGGCGCGGATCTGGACGCTGTTCACATCGGACAATTCCGGCAATCCTGCCTCGCTGCAGCCGGGGCTGCCGGGTGCGCTCAATTCGTGGACGGTGCTGCGCCAGCCAGACAGCAGCTTCACCATCGACATCTCGACCCGCGCAAGGCCGAACAACTGGCTGGCGCTTCCGGCGGCCGGCACGTTTCAGCTGGTGCTGACGCTGTTCGACACGCCGACAGCCGGCAGTTCCGGCGTCATCGATCTGGCGATGCCGAAGCTTGAAAAGACAGGGTGCGGCAATGCTTAGGGTTCTGTTCGCGCTTCTGGCCGGCCTGTTCGGCGCCGCCCTGCTGCATCTCGTCATTATCCTGTCGCTGCCGCATTTTACCGGCAAGGATGCGGCGACGCGCGTCGCGTCCGAAGGCGATCTCGATACGTTTTATCTGCTCGGAGGCACCGAGGACACGGCGGGGCTTTCCAACGACGATCCCTTCGTGCGGACCGCCGTCTGTTCCTTCGATATCGAGGAGAACCCGGTGCGGTTCACGGCCAGGGGCAACGTGCCCTTCTGGTCTATCGCGCTGTTCGACGATGCGTCGAACGAGATTTTCAGCATGAACGATCGGACCTCGGTCGGCGGCGCGGTGGATATATTGATCGGCAGCCCGATCCAGTTGACCGAATTGCGCAAGTCGCTGCCGCAGGAACTTCAGAGAACGATCCTGGTCGAAACGACGCGATCGGGCGGATACGCGGTTTTGAGAACGCTGGCACCGCAGACGAGCTTCGACGCGGCGGCCAAGAGCTTCCTGTCGGAAGCCGGTTGCGAGGAATTCGCTCCCTCCAACTAACGGCCGCCAAATAACCCCGTCTGGACTACTTGGTCTTCGAGCGCGAGGCGCGGCGAACGGCCGTCGGCTTGTCGGGGTCGGTCAGGCGTTCGTAGCGCACGCCTGTGTAGAGCAGGATCTGCGCTTCGAGCGGCGATCCTTCCACGCTTGATGATCTTTCCTTGCGGCCTGGCGTCCGAGATAGACGATCAGCCAATGCGATGACTATTGCCATTGTCGTCTCCCTGCACTGCCCGAGACGGATGAAGCTCAGATCTCACCCTGCCCGCCTGCGCGGACCGGCGCACCCTTGGCCGGGTCTGCCGGCATCGGGTTCATTCGCGCCTTTCTCACGGCATATCGTGAACAATACCGTGATGCGTATGATGGCGCCCCTCTCTAGGAGCACGTTCTGCTTCCCGGATTGAGACAGACGGTGGTTAACAGAATATTAAAGTTCGGCCGGAGAATCCTTGTCGATCGACGTCTCCATTAAAACGCAGGGGCCCGCCCTTTGGTTGCAAACCGATCGCAAAGATCCGCCGTTTCCATCGGTCACAAATTTTAGCTTTAAATCATATAGTTAGCGATACAGCGCCGGACACGGGCTCCGCCATCACCAATGTTGCAAATTTACCTCACAAAAATATTAATTGCAGTTCGCCGAGATGCCGCTAAGGTCGCATTATCGGCTGCAGGGCAAAACGCGGCCGACCCTGGATTTGATCTGGGGACTGGGTCTGACGGTTAACCAGGGTGGGCAGACAGATGTCTCTGATGATTGGGTCGACATTTTCGCCTGAGGATCTCGATATATTGCGCCACGCGCTGGATGCCTGGTGCGCGGAAAAGCGCATCGACATCAAGAGCTCGAAGGCGCAGGTCGCCGCCTCCACGGCGCTCGATCTCTACCAGTCCGGCTATGACGATCCCGACAGGCTGCTCACCGCGCTGCGCGGACACCGGGCGCTTTAAGCCGTCCATACAAGTCATCCCCATCACTCGTTTAGCGGGCAGCGACCGGGCCGGCGGACGCCGCGCCTAGTGATGTTGCACAGCACCATTTCGGGACGATTCCCCTCAAATCTTCAGCAACGGTTAACCGTGTCCCTGTAGGATTTGTTCATATCCCGTATGTGGTAGAGGCGTCTTCGCGTCCAGGCCAGCGGCATCCCTCTAGCGTGTTCAGGGTGTGTTTTGTGCGTGACCGGTTTCGAGACCTAGAGGCCCCCTCCGCGAGCCGGAAGAAGGACGTGGTTCTCATGGCGACAGTGAGCAGTTTCGAGGGATTGCAGCCGCCGACCCGATCGGAGCTTCGCCAGTTCGCCGAATTGTTCACCCCCCTCTTCGTCGCCTCCTCCGAAGACGCCAAGCGCCAGGCCGTGGCAGCGCTCTCGCAGTGCGCCGCCATCCCGCAGGCGGTCGCGCTGTTCATCGGTTGCCAGCCGATCGCCATCTCCGCCCCCTTCCTCATCTCCTCGCCCGCGATCGACGACGATACGCTGATTACGGTTGCCCGCACGCAGGGCGTCGAGCACATGCGCGCCATCGTCAGCCGCGATGCGCTTTCTCCGCGGGTGATCGACGTGCTGGTCGGGCTGCGCCATGCCGCGCCGAAGCGGCAGGTGGAGACGATCGAGCCGGCGCCAACAGTCGACAGAGCCGAGGTGGCGGAAGCGCTCGCCAGTGCGGCGATGCCGTTCGTTGCGCCAGCCAGCCAGGAACGGCCGGCCGCTGTTGCGGAGACGGCAAGCGTGAGGGTCGAGATCAGCGAACCGGTGACTGTCGAGGCTGTCGCGCCTGTGGTTGCCGAGGCTACGGCCGTGGTCAACACGGTGGTGGTCGCTGCCCCAGAGGCTGCACCTTTGGTCACCGAAATAGTGTCCGAGGCCACCGAAAAGGCGTCCTTGGTCACCGAGACGGTATCCGTTGTTGCCGCTACGTCTGTTGCCGTCGAAGTGCAGACCGTAGCCATCGAAACCGACGCCGAGGTCGTGGTGGTCGAGACGATCGCCGTCCATCCCGCCGAGCCGACGCAGACCGCCGACGTGCTGCCTGCGGCAGCCGAACAGCTGAGCGCTCGGTCGATAGCTTCCCCTGCCCCGGCGGAGACCGCCGCGACGCCCGCCACCGGCGGCGCGCGCGAGGAAGAGGTTCGCGACACGCTGCGTGGCCTGGCGCGCCATCTTGGTCGCGACGATAACGACCGGCTCGGTCTTCGCACCCTTTCGACGTTGCAATCGGCCCTTTTGGTACGCTTTGCCCGCAGCCGCGAGGCGGTGGCCTTCGCGACGGCGCTTGCCGATACGCTGTCGGCCAGCCGCTGGCTTGCCGAGCGCATCATGCTCGACACGTCGGGCCAGCAGATGGCGACGACGCTGACCAGCATCGGCATGGATTTTTCCGATGCCGTCTTCGTTCTGGAAAAACTCTATCCGCATCTGGCCGAGGCACAGCACAGCGTCACCCGCGCCTGGATGGTGCTCGATGCGCTCGATCCGGGAGAATGCCGCGATCGCGTCGAGGCATGGCGTCGGGCCGACAGCTATACCTATCTGCCGGAACAGGCGCCGGCCGCACCCCATCCGGTCACGCAGCAGACCTCGCATGCCCGCGCCGTCCACCAGCCGCCGGCGCGCGCCATGCGGCTCGTCGGACGTTCGCGCTGATCTGAATTAAAAGCGATCGTCGCGCTCCCTGGCGAGCGGCACGATATCGGCAACATCATCGGCTTCGAGTTCGACGATCCAGAGGTCGTTGTCGAACTTGCACTCGCGCTCCAGCATCGTTCTGATCTCCTCGGCATCCTTGCGCTCGAGCCTGATCTCGAACAGCCGTTCGCCACTGTCTTCCTCGTCGAAGAAGCTCTGCGGCGCCGGGCCATAAAGCGTCTCGGAGCCATCGCGAAAATGCTGGCGGATGAAGACCGCGCCAGCCTCGTCGGCCCCCTTCTTCTCGACGGCGGCGAAATCGCCCTTGGCGAAGACACGGCGCAGCAGCGCGGATACGAAGATGTCGGTGCGGAGTCTCATGCAGGCGGTATAGACCGGGGAGCGCGGGGCCGCAACGCGGCGGCCAAGCTCAATAGGCGATGAAGACCGTTCCGATCCGGTGCCGCGTCAAAAGCACGGCGCTCGGGCTGGGGTTTTCGCCTACGGACAAATCGAGCTTCATCAACTGCGGCGTCTCTTGCGGAGTAATGATTGGGTGTTCGGGCAAGAGCAGGCAATTGGGGGAGCAGGAGGCGGATAGATACTGCATCGGGCTCTGTCCGCGAAGGACAAGCTTGAGCTCCGGCTTCTTGTGATCAAGCAGTTCGCAATCCCGGTCGCTTTTGCAGGTCACCTCGCCCGAGATCGGTTCGGCGTTGTCGATAACGACGGCATAGCGCACCGGGAACTCGTAAGGCTTGCTCTCTGCCCCGGCCGCGACGACCGTGGAGTAACCGAGGGAGGTCATAGCTGCGGCCACCAACATGACGAAACGATGCATCGACGCCCCACTTTGACAGGGGTGTCTTTCTTGTAGCAATTCACGTCATAATTGTGGCTGGGTATAACCCGCTCAGAGCGCGCCGATATCCTTGAGCTTCTTCAGCACCGCCTCGCTGGGCTCGCCGTTTTCGGGCAGGTTGTAGTGCTTCTGGAAATGGCGGATGGCGACGCGGGTTTGTTCGCCGACGACGCCGTCGACGCCGACATTGGTGTAGGCCATGTTGGCGAGGCCCTGCTGGATCTTCAGGACCAGATCGACGCTGTTCAAGGTCGATGACGGCGAAGTCGAGGGCGTTGCGGCGGCGCGGGCGGCGGAGGTCTGCCTGGCCGGAACGGGCTCCAGTGCGTTCTTCGGAGCGGAGATCTTCTGGACCGGTACCTGCCTGACCGGCACCTGGGCTGCCGGGGCCGAAACCGGGGCGGGCTTGGGGGCCGCTTTTGGCGTCGGCGCTGTCTTCACCTGATGTTCGGCGCTGCGGATGGCGGCAGCGACCGGGTCTTCGGCGAGCGCCTGGGCCGAGACATCCTCGCGCGGGCGCTCGGTGGGGATGGCGGATGGGCCGATGGAGTCGGTTCTGAGTGCCGCCAGCACCTCGGGCGTGGCGTCGCCGCTCTGCGGCATGCCGACGGTTTCCTCGAAGAACAGAATGGCGGCGCTGGTGCGCGGGCCGATGACGCCGTCGGGCGCGCCGTTATAAAGGCCGCGGCGGACGAGTTCGGCCTGGATGTCCATGACCAGCTGGTTGGCCGGCTGGCCGGCCACCGGCGCCGGTGGCACGGCGTTGGTGGTCTCGGCACTATTCGCCTCGCCGTCGCCTTCACGTTCGATCTTGAATGTGGTGACCTCGCCGGTGTGTTCCTCGACCGGCGGGCGGCCGATGAGCGCGCTCGGAAACAGGCTGTCGCGGGTGCGCAGGAACGGGTGCGGGTGCACGCCCGGCTGATACCAGAGCGCGTTGGCGGCGACGAAGGAGAAGATGACGAGGAAGGCGGCCGTGCCGCCCGTGATCGACGGATTGCGGCCGATGACGCCGCCGAGCAAGCCAATGCCCTGCAGCCCCAAACCGCCAACGGCGGCAGCCCCGGTGAGAAGAAGGCTCGGCTTCTGCCTGCCCCTCTTTCCCTTAGGCGATTTTCGCTTGCTCGCGGCCATCGAAAAGCCCCTCTTCCAAGATGTCGGTCATGCCAGTCGACGCTTTCAGCCGTGGCGGAAACTCGACCGGGTGATTGGCCGAGAGATCCACGACGGGAACGCCGGAGCCATCCGCCGCAATCGAGATCGTGATGATGGTGCCGGAACCCGGCGTGCTGGCGATGGCGAAATCGCCGCCATGCAGCGCGACCAGGCCCTTGACCAGCGACAGGCCGAGGCCCGTGCCCTCGAACCGGCGGGTGTAATCGTTCTGGATCTGCACGAAAGGCTGGCCGAGCAGCTGCAGCTTGTCGGCCGGAATGCCGATGCCGGTATCGGAGACGCAGAGCGTCAGGATGCCGTCGCGCACAGAGGCGTCGAGCGAGATCGCGCCGCCGGCTTCGGTGAACTTGACGGCATTGCCGACCAGATTGATGAGGATCTGCTGGATGGCGCGCTGATCGGCCACGACCTCGTCGAGACCGCGCTGGATGCGGCTCGTCAGCGATACGCCCTTGGTCTTCGCCTGCAGCCCGAGCATGGCCTCGCAGGAGCGCACGACGGTGGCGATATCGAAGGGTTCCAGCACCAGCTCGTAGCGGCCGGCCTCGATCTTGCTCATGTCGAGCATGGTGTTGACGACGGAGAGCAGATGCGCGCCGGAATCGCGCACAAGGCCGACATATTCGCGCTGGCGCTCATTGGCGAGCTTGCCGAAATACTCGCCGATCAGAATATCGGAGAAGCCGAGAATGGCGTTGAGCGGCGTGCGCAGCTCGTGGCTGACGGCCGCCAGGAAGCGCGACTTGGCATCATTGGCCGAGCGGGCATCGGCGGCATGGGCTTCGGCCTCGACGCGGAGCTGATGCTCGGCGGAGACATCGCGCAGCTGGGCGACGACGCTAACAAGCGCGCCATCGCTATCGCGGCGCGCGGTGAGATCGGTTCTGAGATGGGAAAACTGGCGATTGTCGACCGAGACCGACGGACGCTCGAGCCGGAGATCGACGGCCGCCTGCCCCTCGCCCTGGCGCAGCCGGTCGAGCGCCTGCAGGAAGAGGATGCGGTCGGAGACGTGGATCTGCTCTATGAAGCCGCGACCGTCAGGCGCGCGCATCCAGGCGAGGTAATCGCGCTTGTCGCGGCCGCCGACATTGACGACGAAACCCTGCGGATCGAGAAACAGGATGAGGCCGGCCGAGGCTTCCATGAAGAACTCTTCGGCGGACTGGGTGGCGACACCCGATGTGACGATGCTCTGGCGCGACAGCGCGATGCTGCCGACGGCCGAAAACAGGAAACCACCGACGACGGCGGCAACGCCGGCCGGAAGGGCGACGGCCGGGCTGGTGACGATAGAGAGAGCGGCGGGGGCGACGACAAGTGCCGCCGAAGACAGAAGCGCAAGCCGGCGCAGGATGGTCAGCTCGCGCTGGCGCACCGCGGCACTTCCTCCCGTCCGGGAGAGCCAGCGATCCGCCGCCCGGTCCACGAGGGCTGTCGCCCGATCCACGATGTCACTCAATACAAGCACGCAATACCCGCCCTAAAAAGGCTCTTCACAGAGGCCCAAGAATAGGCCCCGGGCGCTTAAGGAAAGAATAAGGGAAAGTGCCGCTCCCCGGCCGGAAAGCGCGAAAAGTCCCATTTTGGGCCACCGGAAGGGCCCTTTGTTTTTTACGGTTAACAGCGAGTAAGCGACGGATTTCGCTCATTTTTCGGCAAGTCGTTAACGCTTGCGACGAGCGCGCTTCAAGGAAAGCCTGCAATTACAGGAGGTGGCTCATGGCATGCTTAACGCCAATGGCTACAATTCGACCGAAATGCGCCGAATGCGGTTTCGATTAAAATTTGAACTAAATTTGACGCAAATGCCACCGAGTTTCGAAAACCGGCATTCGCAAGTTTTGGCTAGGGTGAAATCACACCGGAAGACGGACCTGATTCGGCGGCAAGACCGAGCGGGAAAACAGGATGGGCAACGAACATGTGGTTTCTATTCAAATCATCGATCTGGCTCGGGCTTCTCTTCGTCGCCTTGTCGTTCTTCAGCGGCGAGCGCCAGACGAACACGCAGACCGGATCGACATTGCAGATCGCAGACGCCTTCGTCGCCGTGACCGGCGCCTATGACTATCTGAGCGGCATGTGCGGCGAGAAGCCTGAGGTTTGCGCCAAGGGCGCCAATACGCTCGGCGTTCTCGGCGAGCGGGCCCGCTCCGGCGCCCTCGTTGCCTTTGAACTGCTCGACAGCAAGTTCGGCAGCGGCAAGAGCGCCACTGTTGCAACGACCGCGACACCTTCCGTCGGCCTGGCGCCTGCGACGGCCGTGGAGCCGGCAACGGCAGCCGCCCCGCAGCAGCTGCGCGATGACCGTACCGTGGCGCTGAACCAGCCGATGCCTTACCGCCCGCCTGTTGACGACGGCGAGGACAGCCCGGCCGCCGCCCATGTCGCGACCGATCGGGTCACGACCGGCACCATTCCGCTGCCGACCCCGCGTCCGGCGATCTAACGAATTCCGCGGCGACGCCGCACCCAAAGCTTGCACCGGCGCCGGCCAATGGCCCCGCCCTGTGCCTGACGTGCCTGCCCTGTTTACTTTCAGCATTTTGCTGCGCCGCGAGGATGCCCATCCTTCGCGGCGTTTCTTTTTTTAATGGTTCAAATCTAGTGGCCCATCCCCTATATGATCGGGAGACAACGAAAGGCCATTTGCATGACGTCCCTCGATCAGATCATCGACGATTTCACCTTCCTGGACGACTGGGAAGATCGCTATCGCTATGTGATCGAACTCGGCAAGGCGTTGCCTGATCTCGCGGACGAGAAGAAGACCTCCGCCAATAAGGTCATGGGCTGCGCCAGCCAGGTGTGGCTGGTGACGCATGTATCGGATGACAGCGACAATCCCGTGATGACCTTCGAGGGCGATTCCGACGCGCATATCGTGCGCGGGCTAGTGGCGATCGTGCTTGCCACCTATTCCGGCAAGACGGCTTCCGAGATCGCCGCTCTCGACGCCTTTGAGGTGTTCGGCAAGATGGGCCTTGTCGAGAACCTCTCGGCGCAGCGCTCCAACGGGCTGCGCTCGATGGTCAACCGCATCCGCGAGGAAGCGCGGCTGCGGGCGGCGGCGTAAAGCCAGCCTCTCCTTTCAGATTGAACGATCAGGACCAGAGTTCCGGGCGATAGTCCGGCGCGCCCCAATGCTCCATGCGCGGGCGGCGGGATGGCGGTTGCGGGTTGTAGTGTCGCGAGAGCGCCATGAGTGCGGTGCGCAGCATCAGCTTGGCAGAGCGCACCGGCCATTGCCGCTCGCGCTCGACCGTCTCCAGCCCCTTCATGAAGCAGCAGACATCCAGCGCCACGCCTGACAGTTCCGGCCCCAGCGCCTCCAGTGCGCGGTTGACGGCAAGGCGGGCGGCGACGGCGCTGTCGGTCAGATCCGCCATGCCGCCACGTCCGCCGCTGGCGCGGCTTGAGAGGCGCGGTTCCCAGGAGGCGGTGACGCGCGGCTGCAGCTGGGCGCGGGTGAAATCGGCATGCAGCCTCTCGCCGGCCTTGATCGCGGCCTCGGGCATGAAGGCGGCGCCATCGCGGTCCTTCAGACGCTCGATACTGGCGAGCGGCGATTCGTCCTTGTTGACCCGCAGCCGCCTGACGACGCCGTCGACCTCCCGGGCGCTCGTCTCGATCTCCGCGTGCTGGGTGAGAAAGACCTCATCGGCCTCGGCGGCAGCGCGGCGCAGATAGGCGCGGGCCTGATTGGACGCGCGCAGTAGATCGCCCTGCTCCTCGATGAGGCCGGAGGCGCGGGCTTCGGCGATGATGCTCAAGGGAAAGCCGGCGGCCGTGCCGTCGGCGAAGAGGATATCGATATCGCTCCCCTCGCCCTGCTGGCGGCGTGCCTCACCGCGGATCAGCAGCTTCAGCAGTCTGACCATCGGCTTTTGCGAGGCGGCCTGCTTCGTTTTCGTCCTTGGGGATTTACTCATGGCCGTAGCCTCCGCCGGACCGGAAGATGGAATTGACGGTGCGCTCGACGGCGGCGACGAACTCGTCATAGGCGGGATCGTCGCGGCGATCCTCGACCACGTGGCAGGCATGGCTGACCGTGGTGCGATCGCGGCCGAAGCCGGTGCCGATCTCATGCAGCGGGATCTGCAGCGCGACATGGCAGACATACATGGCGATTTGTCTGATATGGCAGAGCGTGCGGCGGCGGTCGCGGCGCATCTGCACGCGCTGGCCGGCGATCATCACCATCTCGGTCGTAACCTCAGAGCAGATGCGGCAGACGGCGCGCACCGCATCCGTGGCGGACTGTGGGCGATCATCCCTTGAGAGGGCGGTCTGCTCTTCCCCATAAAGCGGGGACAGCGGCGCATTCGCGGCGCCGGGCGGGGAAAAATGTCCAATCGGCATATGAATACTCCTATGAATAGGAATTAATTCATACACGCTATACAGGAATGGGGATAAACGAAAGCGCGCCTTGATCGTTTTCGGCTGATTTCGCTCACGAATTTTAACGAGGATTGAAATTATTTGGGATTATTTTCCTCGTCGCCTTAACGCCTTCTTTGCTTGCCGCATGTCTTTATCCCGAAACCGGTGTCCACTTTCGGGAGACATGCGCAGACACGAAAAAGCCGGGCTCTCGCCCGGCTGATCGTGATCGTTCAATGCGACAAATCTATCAGCCGCGGCCGCGCTTGCGGCGCTGGCCAAGGCCCATTTCCTTGGCAAGGCGCGAGCGCGCCTCGGCATAGGCTGGTGCTACCATCGGGTAGTCGACCGGCAGATCCCACTTTTCGCGATATTCTTCAGGCGAGAGGCTGTGGTGAGTCATCAGATGGCGCTTGAGCGACTTGAAGTTGCCGCCGCACTCGAGGCAGGTGATCTGCTCATCCTGGACGGATTTGCGCACAGAGACAGCAGGCTTCTGCTTTTCAACGACAGCCATGGCCGGTGTCGGCGTCGACGTGTTGCTCAACGCCGAATGCACGTCCGAAATAAGATTGGCGAGGTCGCCAACCGGCACGACGTGGTTGCTGACATACGCTGCGACGATATCCGCGGTAAGCTCGACCAGCAATTCTGGCCCGCTTCCGGCTGCAGTATCCGTCATATTTCGTTTCTCCTGTTTGCATGCTCAAAAGGTCTAGAGCCTCCTTGGCCCCGGACCGCTATCGTAGAGCGAACAGCAAAAAACTCAGTCTGCGGCTACATGTTTCGAAAAACTGAAATCCACCCCTAGATTCCTGAGGCCGAAACCCGTTCTTATACTGCCTGATCTTGCATTAGTACGCACACACCCGCACACGACCCTCAATTAAACATTGAAATTCAAAGCGACCGAGGAATTATGCAATGTGATTCTAATTCAATATCAGAACTCTACTTGAGCATCAATTATCACCGTTTTGCGAAAACGCCAATTAATATTTCATATATATCTGTCAAAAAACGCCTCTATCCCAAGAATTAATATAGCGCGAAGGAAACATTAATCATCTTCACATCTGCTTAAAACTGCAAAAAACTGCTTAAAATCTTGAATATATAGCACTCTTACCTTTCAAGAAGATCGTCGCGCACCGAAGGCGGTAACAGACGATAACCTGTCTTGTGTGCCGCCCTGGCCAAGAGATGAGCGGCGACCGGAGCCGTCAGTATAAAAAACACGAAACCAGCAAGCGAACGTGCAAATACCGCGATTTCTCCTGATTCGATGCCGGCCGCAAATAATAACAGACCCGAGCCAACCGTTCCGGCTTTCGAGGCGGCGTGCATGCGCGTGTATAAATCCGGCAATCTGACAATACCAAGGGCCGCCACCAGCGCGAAAAGCGCGCCCGACAAGAGCAGCACGGAAACGACGCTGGCGGTGATGTAGTCCATCATGTCCTGTCCTTCTTCGTCTTGCGCGCGGTCTTTAACTTGGCATCGCTCTTCACCTTCGCATCGGGCTTTTTCGAGGCCGGGCGGATGGTTTTATCCGTTTGCGCGGCCACCGGTCCAGCCGAAGCGGGCAGCGGGCCGCGCGACAGAACGAAGCGGGCGAAGGCGACGGTGGCGAGAAAGCCGACGAGGCCGAGCGAAATGGCGATATCGATATAGAGCGCAAAGCCGGTCTTGACCGCGACGACGGCGAGGAAGCCGATCGCCGTGCCTGACAGCGTATCGAGCGCCAGGATGCGGTCCGGCAGGGTCGGCCCGACGATGACCCGCCATGATGCGACGAGGAAGGTGACGGCGAGGACCACGAGGGCCACGGATGCGGAGATGGAGACGATCGCGTCGGGTGTCATCGAAACGCCTCCATGATCTTGCGCTCGAAGCCATTGGCGATATCGCGCCTGATCGCATCCGGATCGGCGCAATCGAGCGCATGGACGTAGAGCGTCTTGCGGTCGTCGGAGACATCGACCGAGAGCGTTCCCGGCGTCAGGGTGATCATGTTGGCGAGCAGCGTGATTTCGAAGTCGCGATCGACGGTGAGCGGAAAGGCGAAGATGCCGGGCTTCAGGTTCATCTTGGGGCTGAGCACCGTTGTCGCCACCTTGATGGCGGACATTGCGAGCTCCTTGATGAACAGCAGCGCCAACGACGTGATCGCCCAGAGGCGCCAGAGATAGGCCTTGCTGCCGAAGGGTTCACGCACGAGGAAGAGCGCCAGCGCGCCGAGCGCGAAGCCGAGGACGAGATTATGGGCCGAGGTGCTGCCGCTGAGTGCGGCCCAGGCGATCGCCAGCAGGAGATTGAGAAGCAAGGCGATCATGGCGCGACGCCTCCCGGGAAGACGGATTCGATATAGGGATAGGGATCGGTGAGTTCGGTGGCGACGGATTGCGTCAGCGCCAGCAGACGCTCCGGCAGCAGGCCGAAGCCGACGATGAAGACGACAAGAAGCAGGAGCGGCAGCATCGTCCGCCAGCCGGTGGCGACATGGGTCTCGGCGCTTTCGGTGGCGGGGCGCCAATAGGCGAGCAGGAAGACGCGGCCGAAGCAGATCGTCGTCAGGAAGCCGCTGACGAGCACGGCGGCCGCCAGCCACCAGGCGCCGACATCGAGCGAGGACTTGACGAGGATGAGTTTCGGCCAGAAGCCGGAGAATGGCGGCAGGCCGCAGGCGGCGAAGAAGAGGATGAGCGAGATGGCGGCGAAGAGGCCATTGCGGCGATAGAGACCGCCGAGCCTCGTCAGCGAGAAACTGCCGCCGAGAAAGGCCATCTGGCCGGCCGCGAGATAGAGTGCCGTCATCAGCAGCATGGAATGCAGCGCATAGAAGACAGTGCCGGACAGTGCGCCTGTTGTGCCGATGGCGATACCGATCAGCATGTTGCCGATGCCTGAGATCACGACATAGCCGAGCAGCTTCCTCACATCGTCCTGCGCCAACGCGCCGAGCGCGCCGAGAATGGCGGTGGCAGCGCCCGTGATGGCGATCAGCAGGCTGAGTTCCTCGCGCTCCAGCGGCAAGAGCACCACCAGCACGCGGATGAGCGCATAGATGCCGACCTTGGTGAGCAGGCCAGCAAAGAGTGCCGACACGACGATGCGTGGGGTGTGATAGGAGGCAGGCAGCCAGAAATTGACCGGGAAAGCCGCGGCCTTCATGGCGAAGGCGAGCAGGAAGAGAGCCGCCAGCGTCGTCAGCGGCGCGGTCGCGCTCAGCTCACCGGCCTTGGTGGCGATATCGGCCATGTTGAGCGTGCCGAAGATGGCGTAGAGAATGCCGACGGCGATCAGGAACAGCGTCGTGCCGAGGAGATTGAGGACGGCGTATTTCATCGCGCCGTCGATCTGCTTGCGCTCGGAGCCCAGGATCAGCAGGCCGAAGGACGAGATCAGCAGCACCTCGAACCAGACGTAGAGATTGAAGATGTCGCCGGTGAGAAACGCGCCGGTGACGCCGGCCATCAGCATCATCAGGAACGGGAAGAAGCCGTAGCGCCGGTTGGTGTCGTCGATATCGGAGAGCGCGTGGATGGAGCCAGCCAAGGCCGCGATCGCCGCCGTCAGCGCCATGACGGCGGAGAGCGTGTCGACCGTGAATGCGATGCCGAAGGGCGGCAGCCAGCGGCCCATGACCATGGTGAGCGGGCCGTCGGCCATGACCTTGACGAGGAGTGCGGCGTCGAGGGCGACGAGCAGCGCGAGGCCGGGGATGGCAAGCCAGGCCTGAAGGCGGACGGAGCCGCGGGCCATCAGGAGGATGGCGCCGAGCGTGATACAGAGCGCTACCGGGGCGATGACGAGCCAGTGGGCGATCGGCACGGGGGATGTGACGAGGGCTGCGGAGAGGTCGGTGATGGGTTGGGTGGGGGTGGCCATTCAGGGGGTGGCCTCGCATAGGCGTGGTGCGGATACACCCCCCTCTGCCCTGCCGGGCATCTCCCCCACAAGGGGGGAGATTGGCTGGGCTCGGCCGCTCGCTCCATATTCATTGTTTGGGGATGCCGTCGCAACGAGTCGATCTCCCCCCTTGTGGGGGAGATGCCCGGCAGGGCAGAGGGGGGTAACCCACGGCACAACACCAGCCATCATCAATACCCCACCGGCGGCAAAGTCGGTTCATCTGGCTCAGCCACCCGCATCTCGTCGGTGTTATCCGTGCCGATGTCCTGATAGGCGCGATAGGTCAGTACCAGCAGGAAAGCGAGCAGCGAAAATGAGATGACGATCGCCGTCAGGATCAGTGCCTGCGGCAGCGGGTTGGCTGCCCCCAATGGCAGCGCGTCGAGGCCGTCGGGGATGATCGGCGGCACTTCGCGGGTGAGGCGGCCTGATGTGAAGAGCAGGAGGTTGACGGCGTTGCCGAGGATGGCGATGCCAAGCATGATGCGGATCGAGAATTTCGACAGCATCAGATAGACGGCGGCGGTGAAGAACAGGCCGACGAGGATGGCGAAGAGCGGCTCCATCATTCGACCTCCCGCTCTTCCAGCGACAGCGCAATCGAGGTGACCGCGCCGACCACGACGAGATAGACGCCGATATCGAACAGCATGACGGATGACAGCGGCACCTCGACGCCGGCAATCTCAGGATAGATCCAGAGGCCGGTCATGAAGGGCACGGCGAAGAGGATCGAGATGAGCCCGGCTACGGAGGACATCAGAAGGCCGGCGCCCGCGATCGACAGCGGGTGGAAGACGATGGCGCGGCGCACGGCGCCGGTGCCCCTGATGATGCCGAAGATCGCCAGCGCGGAGGCCGCGATCAGCCCGCCGATGAAGCCGCCGCCGGGCTCATTATGGCCGCGCAGCAGCACAAAGACGGAAAAGAGCAGCATCAGTGCGGTCAACACGGGAGCGATGGTACGTGATATAAGCGTGTTCATGGGCGCTCCACTCCGAGGTCATCGGGCGCATCGGGGTCGTTTGCGGCAAGCTTGCGCTCGGCCCCTGCCCGGACACGGATCAGCGCCAGGATGGCAAGGCCGGTCATGGCGACGACGGCGATCTCGCCGAGCGTGTCGGTGCCGCGGAAATCGACGATGATGACGTTCACGACATTGGCGCCGTGGGCGATGGTTTTCGAATAGGTGTTGAAGAAATCGCTGAGCGTGGCGCTGAACGGCGCCTCGGTCGCCTTCATCAGCAGCAACGTCAGGCCGGTGCCGCAAGCAACCGCCACCGCGCCGTCGAAGAGCATCTGGCGAAGAGGACGCGGATCGGTGTGCGATAGGCGCAGTCGCGTCATGACCAGCGCGAGGATGACGACCGACAGGGTCTCGACCATGAGCTGGGTGAAGGCGAGATCGGGCGCGCCGAAGAGCAGGAAGATCAGCGCCACCGCAAAGCCCTGGATGCCGAGCGAGACGATCGCCGTCAGCCGGTCGCGGGCGATGATGACGGCGACGAGGCCGATGACTGCGAGCAGGAAGACGCCCCATTCGTGGATCTGCACGCCTGCCGGCCATGCCGGCAGCGACGGCCCCTCCCCGAACAGCCAGAGCGGCAGAATGAGGATGGCGGCGACCGCGAGGAAGGTGCAAGTGACGTAGATCTCCAGCCGGCCGGGCTGCAGGATGCGGGTGATGCGCACGGAGAATGCGACAAGGCCCGATATGGCATTGTCGAAGCCCTGGTCCGGCCCCGGCCCCAATTTCTGCAACAGCGCCGCCATCAGCGCGCGGGCGCGATCGAGCTGCCAGTAGACGGCGATGCCGAGCGCGATGGTGACGAGCGACAGAAGCAGCGGCAGCCCGATATGCGGGGCGAGTGAGCTCTCGATCGTGGTCGCCGCTCCCCTGACGGATGAAGCCATGGGCGAGGAGATGAAGCGATGGGTCGTTGCCGAAAACAGGGCGGCGAGAAGGCCGAGCAAGGCCAGCACGGCCGGGCCGAGCCAGAGAAGCGGTGGGGCTTCGTGCGGATGTTTAGGCGTTTCGACCGGGGCGCCGAGGAAGGGTTTCAAGGCGACGGCGAAGGCGATGGCGAACATCAGCACATTGGCGGCAATCACCAGGATCGCGAAGAGGATCGAGCGTGGATCGCCATGGGCAAGCGCCGCGTAGATCTCCTCCTTGGCGAGGAAGCCCGCGAATGGCGGCAGGCCGCCCATCGACAGGGCAGCGGCGAGCGCGATCGCGAAGGTGAGCGGCATTGCCGTCCTCAACCCTCTGAGGCGGGTGACATCGCGCGTGCCGGTCTCATGGTCGATGATCCCCGAGACCATGAACAGCGCGCCCTTGAACAGCGCGTGGGCGACCAGATAAAGCACCGCCGCCTCGATGGCGTAATCGGAGCCGAAGCCGGTGAGCAGCACCAGAAGGCCGAGCGAGGACACCGTGGTGTAAGCGAGCTTCAGCTTCAGATCTGTCTTGCGAACGGCAAGCAGCGCCCCGACCACAAGCGTGACGCCGCCGAAGAGCGGCAGGATGGTTTCCCAGGGTGTTGTCCCGCCCATGGCGGGATTGAGGCGCATCAGGAGATAGACGCCGGCTTTGACCATGGTCGCGGAATGCAGATAGGCCGAAACCGGCGTCGGCGCTTCCATGGCGTTGGGCAGCCAGGCGTGGAACGGATACTGCGCCGACTTGGTGAAGGCGCCGCCGAGGATGAGCAGCAGGATCGGCATGTAATAGGGGTTGGCGCGCAAGAGATCGCCCGATTGCAACAGCACCGAAAGCTCGGACGCGCCTGTCGTGCTCCAGATCATCAACAGGCCGGCGAGCAACAGCAATCCGCCGCCGCCGGTGATGACCAGCGCCTGCAATGCCGCGCGGCGCGAGGCCTCGCGGCGGTGATCGAAGCCGATCAGCAGGAAGGAGGTGATCGACGTCAGCTCCCAGAAGACGAAGAGCATCAGGAAACTGTCGGAGACGACAAGCCCGAGCATCGCGCCCATGAACAGGAAGATGAAGGAGAAGAAACGGCCGAGATCGGGATGGCCCTTCAGATAGCCGCCGGCATAAAGCACGACCAGCGTGCCGATGCCCGTGATGAGCAGCGCGAAGGTGACCGACAGGCCGTCGAGCATCCACGCGAAATCGAGATTGAGGCTCGGCGCCCAGGCATAACCGCCGCGAATGACGGTGCCGGCGGCGATCTCGGGCAGAAGGCTTGCGAAGCGAAGGAAAGCGAGAAGCGGCGCGAGCGCCAGCAGCCAGGCGGCATTGTGGCCGAATGCGCGGACGAGAAACGGTGCAAGGACGGCGCCAAGAAATGGCAGGCACAGTGCCGCAAACGTTAATGCCGTGCCATCGGCCATTCAGCCTCCCCTACCCCTGAGATCAGCGAATCCCAAACAAATCAGATGCGCTCAAGGTTTAGAAGAAGAGCGCCGCCATCTCAAGCTAGATCGGCCAAATGAGGGTTGGACGTCTCGCGCGCGGGGACGGATGGCGGCGCAAAGAGGGCTGCTTCAGGCGGCGCGGGCGAGACGCGGCATGCGTCTTGGCGCCAGCAGTGCATGTAGAAGGAAGGCGGTCAACAACAGCGGCCAGAGCGAACAGGCGGCGAGGCCGAAGCCGCGTGCCAGCGTCCATCCGCCCCTGACGGCCCAGCCTTCGAGCGCCGTCATCAGCATGAAGACACTCGAGATCGCACAATAAGCGCTGACAACAATGGTATCACTCATTTCAGCATCCCCCCGATGCTCGCCATTGGCCCCGATGCTTGCTTTTCACCAAGTATAGCCAGGATCAGGGGCGACATTAGCTGGCTCTTATGATGAACCGGCGTTCATCCGAACGGGCGATGCGATGAAGGGCTCGATAACCGCGCTTGAGACGAGCGGCAGACGGCGTTTCGTGGTAGTCTCCTCGCAATAGCAAATGCCAATCATCAAGGGAGGATGAGGCGATGCTGGAAGCGGACAAGATCTTCGCCGGCTCCGTTCCGGAAAATTACGACCGCCACATGGTGCCGCTGATTTTCGCATCCTATGCCGCCGACCTGGCGCGGCGGGCAGCCGCCCTCAAGCCGAAGGCGGTGCTCGAGATCGCGGCCGGCACCGGCGCCGTCACACGGGCGCTTGCGCCACTGCTCCCGCCAGGCGCGACCTATATCGCGACCGACCTCAACCAGGCCATGCTCGACTATGCCCGCTTGCACCAGCCGGCCGAGGATCGTGTCGTCTGGCGACAGGCCGATGCCATGGCGCTGCCCTTCCAGGATGCGAGTTTCGACCTCGTCTGCTGCCAGTTCGGGGCGATGTTCTTTCCGGACCGACCGGCGGCCTATCGCGAGGCACGGCGGGTGCTCAAGCCAAACGGCCGGCTTCTGTTCAGCGTCTGGGACCGGATCGAGACGAACGTGTTCGCCGACGACGTGACCAAGGCGCTCGCCACCGTGTTTCCTGAGGATCCGCCACGCTTCGCCGAGCGCACGCCGCACGGCTATCACGACCGCAACCAGATCCGCGACGATCTCGCGCGCGCCGGATTCAAGGAGATCGAGATCGACACCCGCCCAGATATCAGCCGCGCGCCATCGGCCCGCGAGGTGGCCGTCGCCTATTGCCAGGGAACGCCTTTGCGAGGCGAGATCGAGGCGCGAAACCCTGCGAAGCTCGAGGCCGCGACCAAGGCGGCGGAGGCGGCGCTCGCGAGCAAGCACGGCAACGGCGAGATCGCCGCCAAGATCCAGGCGCATGTGATTTTGGCCTCGGGGTAGGTTTGCCTCATCCAGCCCATTGCGCGGCCCGGCCTCTTTGGAGCATAGGAAGATTCAAACGGAATCAATCCTTTAGGGAATCGCAATGAACCTTATCGAAGAGCGCGTGGCGATGGCGCGGGCGGGCACGAACCCTTATGTGATCTGCCGCATGCGTTCAGGCTGGCTTGTCATCGGCGATGTGCAGCCGCTGCCGGGCTACTGCCTGCTGCTGGCGGATCCCGTCGTGCCGAGCCTCAACGACCTCTCTCCCGAGGCGCGCGCCGCCTTTCTCGGCGACATGGCGCTGGCGGGCGACGCGCTGCTCTCGGCGACCGGTTGCGCCCGGGTGAACTACGAGATCTGGGGCAATGCCGAGCCTGCCCTGCACGCGCATATCATGCCGCGCTATCTGAGCGAGCCCGAGGACAAGCGCCACCGCCCGGCCTGCATGGGCTATTCGTGGGCAGAGGCGGCGAAATCGGGCGACGGCGAGGCCGCTCTGGTGGCCAAGCTGAGAGGGTATATCGAGGCGCAGGGGGCTGTGGTTTGATCGACACGGCGGCCGCGAACTCGACCTTCGGGCGCGCGCGGTCCCTTGATCGTTTAAGACAACAGCACCACATTCTCGAAGAAATCAAAAAACACTCGCCGCAAGCCACAGCTGCGTGAAAGGAGCACTCCATGGCCGATACGACGATCGCCAAGGTTCACAAGACCGATGCCGAGTGGAAGGAACAGCTCACCCCCGAGCAGTACCGCATCACCCGCCAGCACGGCACCGAACGGGCCTTTACCGGCCCCTACTGGGATTCATTCGAAACGGGGCTCTACAGCTGCGTTTGCTGCGACGCGCCGCTGTTTCGCTCCGACACCAAATTCGACGCCGGCTGCGGCTGGCCGAGCTATTTCGAGGCGGTTTCGCCAGACGCGGTGACCGAATATCGCGATACCAGCCACGGCATGGTGCGCACCGAAATCCGCTGCGGCAATTGCGAGGCCCATCTCGGCCACGTCTTCCCCGACGGCCCACCGCCGACAGGCCTGCGCTACTGCATCAACGGCCACTCGATGGTGTTTACGCCGGACAAGTGATGGCGATTCGGATTAATTACGCCCGCCCGGGAGACTGCGGCGGGCGTTTTGCGTTTGTGGTGTGGAACGGCTGCCGTCCCTCTCCGCCGTCGGGGCTCCGGTTCACCCCGAAGACGACGTTGAGAGGGAGGAAGCGCTTTTGCTTCAATAGGTTGCCAACGTCGGCAACACACTCCGCCGTCATGCTCGGGCTTGTCCCGAGCATCTAAGCACGTCTCCCGGAATGCAACGGTGATGGTGCTTTCGGCGGGCGCTTATGCGATGCCGGCGCGCCTACCGGGTGATCCACTCACGTCCAGCCCGTTGCGGCGTGCTTAGATCCTCGGGACGAGCCCGAGGATGACGTCACGAGGGAGGAAGTGATGGCGTTTCAATGGGTTGCCGGGTCGAGGCTCCGCCGTTTCGATCATTTACTGACGCCGGCCACATACTCAGCCGTCATGCTCGGCCTTGTGCCGAGCATCTAAGCACGCCTCCCGGAATGCAACGGTGATGGTGCTTTCGACGGGTGCCCATGCGATGTCGGCACGCGCACTGGGTGGTCCATTCACGTCCAACCCGTTGCACCGTGGTTAGATCCTCGGGACGAGCCCGAGGATGACGTCGCGAGGGAGGAAACGCTTGTGTTTCAATGGGGTGCCGAATTCCCTCTCACCCTTTAAATGGCTTTTCGTCGCCCCTCGCACGCCACCATCAGCCGGGCACCCGCAGCTCCATGAACGTCAGGTCCAGCCAGCGGCCGAACTTGATGCCGACTTCGTGGAAGGTGCCGCCGTTGCGGAAGCCGAGTTTTTCGTGCAGCGCGATGGAGGCCTTGTTGCCGGCCTCGATGCCGGCGATCATGACGTGGATGCCGTTTTCGCCGGCGCGCTTGATCAGCGCCGTCATCAGTTGCTTGCCGATACCCGCCCCCTGGTGGTCCTTTTCGACATAGACGGAATGCTCGACCGTGTGGCGGAAGCCTTCGAAGGCGCGCCAATCGCCATAGGAGGCGTAGCCGGCAATCTTGCCATCCTTCTCGGCGACCAGAACCGGAAAGCCGCGGGCGCGGCGCATGGCGAACCATTCGCGGCGGTTGTCGAGATCGACGACCGTCTCGTTCCAGATCGCCGTCGTGTGCTCCACCGCGTGATTGTAGATATCGCGGATCGCGGCCAGATCGGCCTCGGTGGCGTCGCGGATGAGGGTGGGTTGCGTCATGATAGTCTATCCACTATAAATTCACTATGTCCACTATATCAGACAATTTCGATCGCTGTCTAGGCGGTCGCGTCCGCGCCGAGCGGGAATTGCGGGGATGGTCTCTGAGCGACCTTTCGGATCACTCGGGCGTATCGCGGGCGATGATCCACAAGGTCGAGCGCGGCGAGAGCAGCCCGACGGCCTCGCTGCTGGGCAAGCTCTGCGGCGCCTTCGGGCTGACGGTATCGTCGCTGATCGCGCGCGCCGAGGCGGGCAGCCAGCGGCTGCGCCGGCGCGAAGACCAGCCGCTTTGGACCGACCCGGAGACCGGTTATACGCGGCGCCATGTTTCGCCGGATGGCAGCCCGTTCGATATCGTCGAGGTCGAACTGCCCTCAGGCGCCCGCGTCGCCTATCCGGCCGCATCCTTCGTGTTTCTGCGGCAATGCATCTGGGTGACCGAGGGGGCGCTAACCTTCGTCGAGGGCGAGATGGTGCATGCGCTTGAGACAGGCGACTGCCTGCTGCTCGGGCCGGCGGTGGATTGCGAGTTTCGCAACGATAGCGACGAGACCTGCCGCTATGTGGTGACGCTGACGAAGACTGGATGAATATTGGTGGGTGTCACGCCGGGCTCATGCTGAAGCAGGTGAGCACCGCGGTGTAATGGACCGCGGCAGCCGCGACGACGAAGCCGTGCCAGATGGCGTTCTGGAAGCGCAGTTTTTCCCAGACGTGGAAGATCACGCCGAGTGAATAGATGATGCCGCCGATGACGATCAGGAGCATCGAGGCATAGGGGATGCGCTCGGCGACCGGCCCCGCGACCATGACGCCGCTCCAGCCCATGGCGAGATAGAGCAGGATCGCCAGACGGTCGTAGCGGCCGGGAAAGACGCATTTCAGGAACACGCCCATGAAGGCCACGGCCCAGATGCCGATGAGCATGCCGAGAAGTAGAGGGTTGTCGGCGCCGCGCTCGAGGAACGGCGTGTAGGTGGCGGCGATCAGGATGAAGATCGAGGAATGGTCGAGCCGGCGCAGGAACCACTTGGTGCGCGAGACCGGCCAGGCGTTGTAGGAGAACGAGATGCCGAGCGTCAGCACCAGGCCGAGGCTGTAGATCCAGGCGGCGGCGAGTTCGCCATGCGAGGACCAGACGGTGGCGTAGAAGATCAGCACGGTAGCACCGACCAGCGCGAGCGCCAGCCCCACGCCGTGGACGATGCCATCGGCGATCAGCTCGTATTTGTCATAAGCCCAGCGGATGCCGTTGAACTCGCCCATGCAGACCATGCCCCATTCGTTAGGCCGGGATCGTCGCATCGAAATGGTTTGCGCGCAACACAAGCGCTGTGTGTCCGGTATAAATCTTCGTGAAGCCGGATGAGGCGGGAGGCCGTGGCAGCCTCCCGCATCTCCGCCTCCCTTTTATAGGCTTGCGCTCACGCCTTGCGGCGATCGACCAGCACCGAGCATTTGGCGTGGCGCACGACGCGGTCGGCGGTGGCGCCGATGAAGTAGTTGCTGAAATCGGGCATGTGCGAGGAGAGGATGATGAGGTCGGCCTGGTTGGCCTCGGCCGAGGCGATGATGCCGCTGGCGGGCCGGCCGTGGCTGATCTCGACTTTGGCGGGAATGCCGGTGCTGACGATCAGGCCCTGCAGCTTTTCCTCAGCATCCTTGGCGGCGTTTTCGATCAGGTCGACGGGGATATCGACGCCGAGATAGGTCGGGATGTCCTCGACGACGTTGAGCATGATGATTTCGCCGCCGCTATCGAGCAGCGAGGCGGCCTTGCGGAAGGTCATTTCCCCGTTTGCGAGCGCGCCGATTTCGACCGCGACGATGATCTTCCTGTACATGATGCAACTCCTCTATGACTGCATGTAATGGTGACAATATCCTCCTGAAATACATATGGCGCTTTGATCGAGATCAAGCTGGCAGCTCGATCGGGATCAAGCTGGCAGCTCGATCGGGATCAAGCCGGTAGCTCGATCGGGATCAAGATCACGCGCGGAAGTCGTCAATGGATATCGAACGCTTCATCGTCAAAAACGGGACTTCTGTGAACAATCGCGATGCGCCATATAGGATGCAAGTACAGCGGCCAGAGGACCCATCACACGCATGCACCGGCGAACCTTCCTTGGCATCGCTATGGGCAGCAGTTTGCTGCCGGCGCCGGTACGCCCTCCTTATCCCGGGCAGGAGACCCAAAGATGACCACCACACAGACTTCCTACGCGCTGACGCGCCCTGCCTATGTCGATCACTCGCATCTCGTCGTGACCGACCTCCCCACCGTTTCGGCCTTCTACCAGTCGATGCTCGGGCTCAAGGTCATCGAGAAGACGGCGAGCGGCGAAGTGCTTGGCGTCGGCGAAACGCCGCTTTTGACGCTGACGACGGGCAAGGATGTGCGCACCGCGCCGCGCAACGCCGCCGGTCTTTTCCACACCGCCTTCCTGATGCCATCGCGCACCGAACTGGCGCGCTGGCTGCGCCATGCCGCGCATAACAATGTGGTTCTCGACGGCGCGTCCGACCATCTGGTCAGCGAGGCGATCTATCTCTCCGATCCCGAGGGCAACGGCATCGAGATCTATTCGGACCGCTCGCCGATGCAGTGGAAATTCCACCAGGACGGACAGGTGGAGATGGCGACGCACCGGCTCGACCTGCAGGCGCTCTATGAGAGCGCGCCGCAGGATACGTGGACCGGCATGGCCGATGGCTCGGCGATCGGCCACATCCACCTGCAGGTCGGCAACATTCCCGAGGCCGACCAGTTCTATCGCGACGTGCTCGGCCTGAAGATCATGGCGCGCTATCCGGGCGCCAGCTTCTTTGCCACCGGCGACTACCACCACCATGTCGCCGCCAACATCTGGAACAGCCGTGGTGCGGGCGCCCGCACCGAGGCGATGACCGGGCTTTCCGACTACGCACTGCGCTTCAACGATACCGCGGCCCTCGACAAGGCCGTCGCCAAGCTCGACGAACTCGAGATCAAGAGCGAGAAGCGCGACGGCGGCGTGTTCCTGCGCGATCCCTGGGGGATCGGGCTGACGTTGTCGGCGTAAGTTCCTCTCTAAAGATGATTGTTGCAGCGCCCACCTTTCGGTGGGCGTCTTGCATTCCAACCCTCACGTCGGCCATGCCGGCGCGGCCGGGCTTTCGAAGTGGTCGGCGAAGAGGGTTTCGGTGAGGTAATCGACCAGCACGCGGACCTTGGGCGACAAATGCCGGTTCGAGGGCCAGAGCATGTGGAACTGGCCGGGGCCATCGATATAATCGTCGAGCACGGTGCGCAGCCGGCCTTCCGCCAGCCGCCGCCTTGCCAGAAAATCCGGCATGCAGCCGATGCCGAGGCCGGCTTCCACCGCGCCGCCCAACGCTTCCATGTTGTTGCAGACGAGCAGGCTGCGGATCGCCAGTTCCGGCGCGCCTGATTGCATGGAAAGCGGCCAGTCCTGCAGCTTGCCGCTGTTGGGAAAGCGAAAGCGGATGGCGGCGTGACCGGCGAGATCGGCCGGAGTCTTCGGCGTGCCGTGCGCCTCCAGATAATCGGGTGCGGCGCAGAGCAGCATGCGGAACGGCCGCAGCGCCCGCGACATCAGCCGGGAATCCTGCAGGTCGCCGCTGCGGATCGCCACATCGACACCCTCGTCGATCAGATCGACGATGCGGTCGTTGAAATCGAGATCGAGCTCCACTTCGGGATACAGGCGGACGAAGCCGGGCACGACCGGCAGCAGAAGATGGTAGCTGACCAGCGGCAGACTGAGACGCAGCCTGCCGCGCGGGGTGGCGACGGCGGCCGCAAGCGAGGCCTGCGCATCCTCAAGATCGTCAAGCACACGGCGGCAGCGCTCGTGAAACAGCCGCCCCTCCTCCGTCAGCCTTATGCTGCGCGTCGAGCGTTGGAAGAGCCGCACGCCGACCTGCCGTTCCAGCGTCGTCACCGCCTTGCCGACGGCGGAGGCCGACAGGCCGAGCACGCGCCCGGCGGCGACGAAGCTGCCGAGATCGGCGGTTTTCACGAAGGCCGACAAGCCGCTGAGCTGATCCATATTGCGCTTTCCACGCTCCCTATTCGAGCGAATTTTTCCATGATGAACGGCATCGTAGGCCGCTTATCGCGATATTGAAGCGAATTTATCTTGTCTGTGTCCTTGGCGATAGGCCTCCCGCTATCGCCGCGCTTCACCTTTCACACAGGCGGATTTCTCATGACACGACAACTCTCGACACCGCTTGGCGGCGCCGGCGCAAGCCGAACCGGCAGCATCAGGAAGATCATGGCGCTGGTCGGCATCTGCGCTGCCGCAGCCGCCATGCCGCTGACCTTCACCGGGCCGGCGGTGGCACTGCCAGCGATCAGCCGCGATCTCGGCGGCCGCCCGATCGCGCTCAACTGGGTGACCAATGCCTTGATGCTGACCTTCGGCAGCAGCCTGATGGCATCAGGGGCGCTCTCCGACAGCTATGGCCGCAAGCGCATCTTTCTCATGGGCCTCGTCGCCTTCCTGCTGTTTTCCGCAGGCCTCGCCTTCGCCCCTGACATCGTCTGGTTCGACGTGCTGAGAGCGCTGCAGGGCATGGGTGCGGCGGCCGCCTTTTCCGGCGGCATGGCGGCGCTGGCGCAGGAATTCGAGGGTAATGCGCGGATGCGCGCCTTCAGCATCGTCGGCTCCAGCTTCGGCGTCGGCCTCGCCTTCGGACCGATCGCCTCCGGCCTGATGGTCGACAGCTTCGGCTGGCCGGCGATCTTCGCGCTCGTCGTGGGGTTGGGCACCATCGCCTTTGTGCTCGGCTCCATCTTCCTGCACGAGACGAGCGACCCGGAGGCCAAGGGGCTCGACTGGGCGGGTGCGGTAAGCTTCACGCTGGCCTTGGCGCTGTTCACCTATGGCGTTCTGCTGGCGCCGGAGAATGGATGGGGCAGCCCCTCCGTCGTAGCGCTACTCGTCGCCTCGGCGGCACTTTTGGCCGGCTTCTGGCTGATCGAGCGGAGGACGGCGCGGCCGATGCTCGATCTGACGCTGTTTCGCTATCCGCGCTTCGTCGGCGTGCAGCTTTTGGCCGCCGCGCCGGCTTACGCCTTCGTGGTGCTGCTCATCCTGCTTCCCGTGCGCTTCGTCGGTATCGACGGCATGAGCGAGGTGGGCGCCGGGCAGATGATGATCGCGCTATCCGGGCCGCTGCTGGTACTCCCCGTCGTCGCCGGCCTTTTGACGCGCTGGTTTACGGCGGCCGTCATCTGCGGCGTCGGGCTGCTGATCGCGGCGGGTGGGCTGTTCTGGCTGTCGACCATTCCGACGGGCGTGCCGGCCTCGCAACCGCTGCTTCTGATCGGGCCGCTTCTGACGATCGGCATCGGCATCAGCCTGCCCTGGGGCCTGATGGACGGGCTTGCCGTCAGCGTCGTACCGAAGGAACGGGCCGGCATGGCGACCGGGATTTTCAGCACGACGCGCGTTGCCGGCGAAGGGGTGGCGCTCGCCATCGTCAGCGCTGTTCTTTCGGCGTTGGTTGGCGCCCGGCTTGGGTCAGGTCTTGGTGGGTCAGGTGAAGAGGCGGCGCGGGCGGCACAGCGGCTGGTGACCGGCGATCTTGGCGCCGCGGCGGAAGTGATGCCTCAGATGGGTCGCGAGGCGCTGGCGATGAACTACGCGCAGGCCTTCAGCACGCTGCTCATCCTGCTCGCGAGTATCACGATTTTCACGGCGGTCGTGGTGGTGGCGTTTCTCGGCCGCAAGGAGCCGGACGCCGTTTCGGAAGCCGCCGTTTGCGACAGTCCGGCGGGCTGAAACATCGGATCTGGCAGGGCCGCGGCGGTGCTCCAAACGGGCACGAAACGCAGCGGCCCTGCCTCCCCGCCGTTGCGTTCCTGATGATGCGCCTCAGATGAGGCGAGAATTCGGCATTCCCGCTTTGACACAGGCGGAACCGGAATGAGTTTCGCGGCGTTCTAGGTGCGAAGCACAGGGGCTTCCGGGGAACGACTATTCATGGGTATTGCCAACGGCATTCGCAAACAGGCGAGCAAGATCGCAATTGGAGAACGGCGGGTCAGTTCATGGGCGAAAAACATGACTGACGCAGAGGAAGCCATAATACAGGCGCCGGTGCGGCGGCTGGAGAAGGATGGCCTAGACATTTCAATGGCCTGGGCGATCATCGGCATCTTCGTGATCCTCGCTCTTTCGGCCGTCTACATGATGTCGCTGGTTCTGATCCCGCTGACGCTTGCCATTGTCGTCGGCATGATCCTTGGGATGCTGGCGGAGAAGCTGACGAAGCTCGGCGTGCCCCGCATCACCAACGCCGTGATCCTGTCGTCAGCCGTGGCGCTCATCATCTTCCTCGTCGCCAATTCGCTTGCGGGCCCGCTGACGACGCTTGCCAACGAGGGCCCGGACTTTGCCGAGAAGACGGCGAACCGGCTGATGCCCTATCTCGAGCGCATCAAGTGGCTGCATATCACGCCCGAGACCTTCCAGAGCGGGCCGATGTCGGCAGAAAAGCTGCTGGAGAATACCGGTAACATCCTGCATCTCGTGACAGCGAACCTGACGCCGGCCCTGGTGCAGGCGCTGATCTTCTTCGCCGCACTGCTGCTCTTCCTGATGGGCCGCGTCAGCCTGCGCAAGTCGATCATCATGGTGTTTCGCGAGCGCTCGCAGCGTCTCGCCGCCATCCGCGTCATCAGCAGCGTCGAACAGGTGCTGGGCTTCTATTTCGCCACCGCCTCCGTCATCTATGCCTGCCTCGGCGTCGTCATGACCATCATCGCCTATGCCGGCGGTTTGCCGTCGCCGGTGCTCTGGGGCTTCTTCGCGTTTCTCTCGAGCTTCATTCCCTATCTCGGCATCACCATGATGACGCTCGCGATCGCGATTGCCGGCATCATCACGCATGATGCGCTCGTCGTCGGGCTGATCCCGGCAGCGGCCTTCTTCACCGTCCACCTGCTGATGGAAAACCTGATCTTCCCGGCGGTGATGGGACGGCGGCTGGAGATCAACGCCTTCGTCGTGTTCCTCGCCATTCTGTTCTGGACCTGGATGTGGGGTGCGGTCGGCGCTATGCTGGCGCTGCCTCTGTCGCTGATCGTCATGACCATCATCGACGAGCTGTTCATCGAAGAAAAGCAGCTGCCGCAACTGCCGAAGTGAGGCCGCCATGTCCGAGATAGAGCTGAAGAGCCTGAGCCAGGATCGATTGACCAGCGGCCGTTCGCCATGGGGCAACGGCGTCAGCCGCCCGGTCTTCGCGCCGCTCACCGATCATCTCCAGGTCGATGCCCTCGTCATCGGCGGCGGCGTGACCGGCGCGCTGATGGGCCAGCATCTGGCCGAGCGCGGCCTGTCGGTTGCGATCGTCGACCGCGAACATCCGGGGCTGGGAAGCACCGCTGCCAGCACCGCGATGCTGCAATGGGAGATCGACAAGACGCTGACGGAACTCGAGCAATTCTACGGCTTCGAGCGCGCCGTCGGCATCTACAGGCGCAGTGCGGCGGCCGTATCGGGCCTTGCCAAGCTGATTGCCGCCTACCGCATCGACTGCGCCTTCCAGCCGCGCCGCTCGCTTTATCTCGCCAGGAACCACGAGGGCGCGCGCGATCTCGCGGTCGAGGCCGAACTCCGGCAACGCGCCGGGCTTCCGAGCCGCTACCTCGAACATTGCGATCTCTTCACCGAATTCGAAATCGACCGCGATGCCGGCATCCTGTCGCGAGGCTCGGCGGAGGCCGATCCGCTGCTGCTCACATGGGCACTGCTGCGGATGGCGGCGAAGGATGGCGCGCGGCTCATCGATGCGTCCGTGACGAGGCTGCACAGCGAGGGCAACCGCGTGACGGCGGAAACAGATGGCGGCTTCGTGATCGAGGCGAAGACGGCGGTGCTCGCCACCGGCTACAGCCTGCCCGATATCGCGATGCCGAAGCTGCACCGCACGACGTCGAGCTGGGCAATGGCGACCGTGCCGCAGGAGCCGGGCACGCTGTGGCGCGACCAGGCACTCATCTGGGAGGACAGCCACCCTTATCTTTACATGCGCACGACTGGCGACGGCCGTATCGTTGTCGGCGGCGAGGATGACGACACCGTCGATCCGGCGGCGCGCGACGCGAAGGCGCCGGAGAGGATCATGACGATCCGCGAGAAGATGAAACTGATCTGGCCCCGCGCGGACACCCGCGTCGCAACGGCGTGGTGCGGGACCTTTGGCGAGACGGTCGACGGGTTGCCGCTGATCGGGCCCATGCCTTCGCTGCCGCATGTCTTTGGGGCTTATGGTTATGGCGGGAATGGGATCACGTTCTCGTATCTGGCGACGCAAGTGATCGGGGCGATGATGTCGGGGACGTATCGCGATTGGTTCGATGATTTCGCGATGGATCGGGATGGGCCGGGCGGTGGTTCGCGGCGGGATGAGACGGCGCGGGTGGAGATGGCGGTGCGGTAGAGTGGGGTTGGTGGGGCTTAGGTTGAGCCCGGAGCCACTCGTTGGGTTTTGACTAGATATCCGCTCGCTAGGTTGTGCCGTGTGATACCCCCCTCTGCCCTGCCGGGCATCTCCCCCACAGGGGGGGAGATTGGCTGGGGGCGGTCGCTCGCTCCGACATCAACGTTTGGATGGGAAGCACGTCACGAGTCGATCTCCCCCCTTGTGGGGGAGATGTCCGGCAGGACAGAGGGGGGTAACACGGGTTCCGATCTAGAGATCGTCTTTCCGCAGGTTAGCGCCAGAGAGCCACCCTACTCCGTCGTATCATCATCCCCACGATCCTCGACATCCTGCAGCCGCACGAACTCCGTGCCCTTGGCTTTCAGATCGAGGATCGCTTTCGCCACCCCCTCGCCGGCCGCATGCGTCGGCTGGTTGATGTGGGAAATGACGACGTCGCCGTCCTTGGCGGATGAGATGCGTTTTTCCGTGATCGCAGCACCAAGAAGCGAGCCGCCGTCGCCGTTTACCGAGTAGCCGGCGATGCGGTAGCCCATGGCGCGGATCTGGGCGATCGAAGAGAGGTCGTATTTGGCGGTCGAGCCGCGGAACCAGCGGGGGGCCGGGATGCCGGCGGCGAGCATGGCGTCGGCGCCGCCCTGGACTTCGAGGCGCACGGCTTCGGGAGAACCGGCCGACGCGATGCCGTAGATCGACACCGGCTTGTCGACGGCGGGGATATGGTTCTGGCCGTGATTTTCCAGTTCGAACAGATCGGGATTGGCGAGCATGACCTGCAGCGCTTGCGGATTGTGCTTCAGCCAGCGGGCGGTGACGAAGATCGTCGCAGGGATGCGTTCGGACACCAGCACCGAGAGGATACGCTCGTCGGCCTTGCCCATGCAGGCGTCGAAGGTGAGCGCGACGCGGGCATGGCCCTTGATCTCGGAGCGGGCGACGCGCAGGTGCGGCTCGACGAGCTTCGTGGATGATGTCTGCTTGGGCGGCGTCTGCCTGGGCGCGGCCTTCGGGGTGGACTTCGGCGCCGTGTCTGCGGTCCCCGGGTCCGACGATAGCGGGACAACGGGCGCGGGCATGGTGGCCGCAACGACGGGCTGGATCGTCGCCGTTTGCCCGGCAGCGGCAGTTGCGACCGGGGCAAGTAGCAGCGCCGAGGTGAGGACGAGGTTTTTCATTGTGCCGGGACCGTGGAGTTCAAACCGAGTTCAGATGGCAGCAGCCGTAGAATGATCGCATCGGCCGCTTCCACGGCAAATTTACGGCCGGTTCGGCGCATTGCTGTTTCAGTCGATAAATAAGTAGCCGCCGCGCGGCAAGTGCGGTCAGCCGGCCGAACGCTCATCGAAGGCGGCGCGGGCTTTTTCCACATCCGGCAGTGACTTGATTGAGCGTCTCAGTCTACACGAATGCGAAACGGCGGCTCCATCAGGGCCGCCGTTTTGCTTTGGTCTGGACGAGAGGCTGCTGCCGGCTCAGTCGTAGAGGTAATATTTGGTCCACTTGTCGCGCGGAACCTTGTCGCCGATCTGGTAGCTCAGCTCGCGCACATTGATGTGCTGGGGGCCGGTGATGCAGCTGTAGGACAGGTGATACCAATCGCCCTTGCTGCGAAACACAGCGCCCGGGGCTTCCAGTCGGTCGTCGCTCGGGACCGGGTCCTTGAAGGTGTAGGCGATCACCTTGTCCGGCTTGTAGCCGGTGGCGTCCTTGTTGATGCGGCTCATGGCCTCGGTGTCGCAGCTCTGTTCGAGGCGCGTCGCGGGGTCGAGCTTTTCGAGCTGCTTCTTGATCGCCGGATCGACGGCGAAGGCGGTGGGTGCAAAGGCGGAGGCGGCAAGGCTGAGAGCGGTCAGAACAAGGGCGATACGTTTCGGCATTACTGAAGAAATCCTTTGCAAGCTCATTCCGGAATGCTGCGCGGCCGGTTCAGCAGAGGCAGCTTTGAGGGCCGCCCGCCCATGGCAGAATTCCGCACGATGGGAGCGGACTTTCTTAAATATTGTGGTCACATCAAGGCAAGGTGAGGATTGCTTGGGTTTTGCACAGTCACCATTTAGCGAGCGTCGCATGGCACTCTTGCGCGTGGCTTTTGCCGCTTGATCGACAGCGCTTGCGTCTCTATCTCTTCACAACCTGAAATGCCGACCCCGGAGCTCCCCTTGTCCGTCTTCAAGAACCTGCCGAACCCGCCCGTTGCGCCGAAGAAGCCGCATTCCGACACGCGCCATGGCATCACCCGCACGGACGATTACGCCTGGCTGCGCGCCGACAACTGGCAGGCGATGTTCAAGGATCCCTCGATCCTCGACCCCGAGATCCGCAAGCATCTGGAGGCGGAAAACGCCTATATGAACGCGGCGATGGAAGACACCAAGCCGCTGCAGAAGACGCTGTTTGCCGAGATGCGCGGGCGTATCAAGGAAGACGACAGCTCGATCCCGATGAAGGACGGGCCTTTCGCCTACGGCACCTTCTTCGTGACCGGCGGCGAGCAGCCGCGCTATTTCCGCATTCCGCGCGACGCCGACATCAAGGACGAGAGCCAGCGCACCGTGCTGCTCGACGGCGACAAGGAGGCCGAGGGCAAGGCCTATTTCCGATTGGCCGGCATCGACCATTCCACCGATCACGATCGCGGCATCTGGGGCTATGACGACAAGGGCTCGGAGTTCTACACGCTGAAGGTTCGCGACCTGAAGACCGGGGAGGACCTTCCCGATCTGATCGAGAACACCGGCGGCGGCGGCGCCTGGGCGCCCGATGGCAAGAGCTTCTTCTACTCGGCGCTCGACGAGAACCACCGCCCTTCGAAGGTGTTCCACCACATCATCGGCACGCCGCAGTCGGAAGACCGTCTGGTCTACGAGGAAGAGGATGCGGGCTTCTTCATGGGCGTCGGCGGCTCGCTGCTCGACGACTTCATCTTCATCGACATTCACGACCACGAGACCTCGGAATACCTGCTGATCCCGACCAGCGACCTTACCGCCAAGCCGAAGATGGTGGCGAAGCGCGAAGAGGGTATCGAGTACACGCTGACCGAGGGCGGCGACGTGTTCTACATCCTGACCAACGACGGCGACGCCAAGGATTTCAAGATCATGGAAGCGCCGGTCGATAATCCAGGCAAGGAGAACTGGCGCGAGGTGGTGCCGCACAAGCCGGGCACGCTGATCATCAGCCACATGGCCTATGCCCGCCACCTGCTCTGGCTGGAGCGCAAGGACGGCCTGCCGCAGATCATGATCCGCGACCGGGCGACTGGCGAGGAGCACGCAATCGGCTTTGCGGAAGAGGCCTATTCGCTCGGCCTGCAGGGTGCCGCCGAATACGACAGCGACGTGATCCGCTTCTCCTACTCCTCGATGACGACGCCGTCGCAGCTCTACGACTACAACATGGTGACGCGCGAGCGCACGCTGTTGAAGACGCAGGAAGTGCCCTCGGGCCACAATATCGACGACTACGTCACCCGCCGCGTCTTCGCGCCTGGTTGGGACGGCGTCGAGGTGCCGGTGACGCTGCTTTATCGCAAGGACACGCCGCTCGACGGCTCTGCCCCCTGCCTGCTCTACGGCTACGGCGCCTATGGCGTGACCATTCCGGCGAGCTTCAACACGAACTGCCTGTCGCTCGTCGACCGCGGCTTCGTCTATGCCATCGCCCATATCCGCGGCGGCAAGGACAAGGGTTTTGCGTGGTACGAAGACGGCAAGATGGAGAAGAAGACCAACACCTTCAAGGACTTCATCGCGGCGGCCGACTATCTGAATCAACAGAAGTTCACGTCTTACGCAAACATCATCGCCGAGGGTGGCTCGGCCGGCGGCATGCTGATGGGCGCGATCTCGAACATGGCGCCGGAAAAATTCGCCGGCGTCATCGCCGCCGTTCCCTTTGTCGACGTGTTGAACACCATGCTCGACGACACGCTGCCTCTGACCCCGCCGGAATGGCCGGAATGGGGCAACCCGATCGACAGCCGCGAAGAGTACGAGCAGATCGCCGCTTACTCGCCCTACGACAATGTCGAAGCCAAGCCCTACCCGCCGATCCTGGCGCTGAGCGGGCTTACGGACCCACGCGTGACCTATTGGGAGCCGACCAAGTGGGTGGCAAAGCTGCGCGACAAATCGACCAGCGGCGCGCCGGTGTTGCTGAAGACCAACATGGACGCCGGCCACGGCGGGGCGTCGGGGCGGTTTCAGCGGCTCGAAGAGGTTGCGTTCGAGTATGCGTTTGCGGTGAAGGTGGCAGGGAAGATGTAATCCGCTTGCGGGGTGCCGTGGGGTACCCCCTCTGCCCTGCCGGGCTGCCGGGGCCGAGCCGCTTGTCTCGGCCCGCGCTCCGCGCCCCCCACAGGTGGGGAGATTGGCTGGGCGCGGCCGCTCGCTCCTACCTTGATTGTTTGGCGTAGACCTTAATCGCGAGTCGATCTCCCCCCTTGTGGGGGAGATGTCCGGCAGGACAGAGGGGGGTAATTCTTGATCCCCCGCCAACGGAAGGAGACACCATGCCCGTCTACATTGCCCTCCTCCGTGCCATCAATGTCGGCGGCACCGGCAAGCTCCCCATGACGGAGCTGAAGGCGATCTGCGAACGGCTCGGCTTCACCGACGTCAAGACCTATATCCAGAGCGGCAACGTGCTGTTTCGCGCAAACGCCAAGGAAGCCGATGTCGCACGCGTGTTGGATGGCGCACTCGGCGAAGTGCTGGGCAAGAAGCCCGGCGTGACGGTGCGCAGCCGCAAGGAGATGGAGGCGATCGTCGGCAAGGCGCCCTTCCCCGATGCCAAGCCGAGTTTTCTGCTCGTCAGCTTCCTGCCCGAGATTGCGCCGAAGGATGCGCTCGACAGGATGGTGGCGCCTGACGGAGAGGAGGCTGTCGTCGATGGGCGGGAGATTTATGTGCACTATCCCATCGGCTCCGGGAAATCGAAGCTCAAGCTGCCGGCGCTCAATGCCGGCACATCGCGCAACATCAATACCGTTCGCAAGCTCGCCGAAATGGCGGCCGCGATGGAAGATGGCTGAGACCCGCTTTACGGCGGCGGCGCGTTATTTTAGTCTTCACTAAATCAGAATGACATCGCATCTGTTTCCTGCTTGCCGGGAGGGACCGATATGGCGAAGTACAGAGCGCATCTGCCGCAGCTCGACGGCGGGTTTTATGCGAGTGACGGGGGCATGGAGACGACCTTCATCTTTCACGACGGGATGGAGCTGCCGCATTTCGCCTCCTTCGTGATGGTTGACGACGAGGAAGGGCGGGACCGGTTGCTGGTCTACTATCGCCGCTATCTCGACATTGCCCGCAAGCACCGGACCGGCTTCATCCTGGACACGCCGACATGGCGCGCCAATCCCGACTGGGGCGCGAAGCTCGGCTATGACGCCGCGGCGCTGCACCGGGTGAACCTGGCCTCGATCGATCTGCTGCTGCCGCTTCGCGACAGATACGAGGAGCCGGGGCGGCCGATCGTGATCTCAGGGGCGATCGGGCCGCGTGGCGATGGCTACAAGGCGGGTAACATGAATGCTGCCGAGGCCGAGGATTATCATGGCGCTCAGATCAGAAGCTTCGCGGAAAGCGAGGCCGACATGGTGGCCGCCTATACGCTGACGAACATCGACGAGGCGATTGGCGTGGCGCGCGCGGCGACGGCGAGCCATATGCCCTGCGCGATCTCGTTTACGGTGGAGACAGACGGCCGGCTGGTGACAGGGCGGAGCCTGCAGGATGCGATCGAGACCACGGATGCGGCGACCGGCGGCTCGCCGGCCTACTACATGATCAACTGCGCGCACCCGACGCATTTTGCCGGCGCGCTCGACGCGGACAGCGGCTGGACGCGGCGCATCGGCGGGCTGCGCGCCAATGCTTCGCGGATGAGCCATGCGGAACTCGACGAAAGCGAGACGCTCGATGCCGGCGATCCCTCAGATTTCGGGGAGCGGTATCGGGTGTTGCTGCGGAATATGCCCAGCATCCGGATTGTCGGAGGCTGTTGCGGCACTGATCACCGCCATGTGGCGGCGATCTGCGAGGCTTGTGTGCCCGCGGCCTGAGCTCTCAATGCTCGGCGTGGGCAGCCTTGTTGCCGCCGTGGCCGCTGATATCGGCGCCGGCAGTGCGTGAGAAGCGCAGGTTCCAGAAGGTGGCGGTGAGCGAGACCGCGGTCACGAACAGGAAGGCGGCCGAGAAGTCGTGCAGTTGCGGCGTGTCGCCGCTGCCGGTTGCCGACATCGAGACATGCAGCACGAAGGCGCCGACGCAGATGCCGAGCGACAGCATCAGCTGCTGGAAGGTCACGTAAAAGCTGGTAGCGGCGCTCATGCGGTCGCGCTCGATCGCGTCATAGGCGACCGTGTTGTAGGCGGTGAACTGGAACGACATGAAGAAGCCGCACATGACGAGCACCGCGAAGATCAGCCCGAGCGGCCAATCGGGCCTAAAGAAGGCGCAGAGCGCATAGCCGAAGGTTGCGGTGAAGCCGTTGAAGACCAGCGCGTTGCGGAAGCCGAAGCGGCGCAGGATCCTCGGCGCGAAGGCCTTCATCGCCATGGAGCCGATGGCCGCTGCCGTCACCAGCTGGCCGGCCTTGGCGGCGGAGAGGCCGAAGCCGAGCTGGAAATAGAGCGGCAGCAGGAAGGGTTGCGCGCCCTGGGTGATGCGGGTGAGCGAGCCGGCGATGACGGACGTGCCGAAGCTCGGCACCTTCATCAGCGAGAAATCCATGATCGGCGCGGGATGCTTGCGCGCGTGCTTGAGATAGGCGATGCCGAAGAGCACGCCGATCACGATCAGGAACAGCGCGAACATCCCCTCGCCCGGACGGCTGGAGCTCTCGAAGCCGAAAAGCAGCGAACCGAGCGCGATGCCCGAGAGGATGAAGCCGATGGTGTCGAAGCGCTTCTTCGTCTCGCCCTTGAAGTTCTCGATGAAGATCGAGACCAGGACGAAGCCGAGGATGCCGATCGGCACGTTGATGTAGAAGATCCAGCGCCAGTCGAGATAGGTGACGATCATGCCGCCAACGGGTGGGCCGAGGATCGGGCCGATCAGCGCCGGCACCAGCAGCCACGACATGGCATTGACCATGTCCTTGCGGGCGACGCTGCGCAAAAGCACGAGCCGGCCGACCGGCATCATCATGGCGCCACCGAGCCCCTGCAGCAGGCGGGCAAACACCAGACACCAGAGATTGGGCGAGAGCGCGCAGCAGATCGAGCCGAGAACGAAGACGACGATGGCCCAGCGGAAGACGGTGCGCGAGCCGAAGCGATCGGCAATCAGGCCGCTTGCCGGAATGAAGATGGCGAGGCTGAGCAGATAGGACGTCAGCGCGATACTCATCGACGGTGCGCTGACGCCGAAATCGCGCGCCATGGTGGGAAGTGCGGTGGCCAGAACCGTGGCGTCCAGCTGCTCCATGAACATGGCGCTGGCAACGATCATCGCAATCAAGCGGAAATTGAGTTGCGGTCGTCCAACGACAGCCGCCTGGTAGATCTGATCCGACATCGTCAGGGATCGCTCGCGAAGACGCGGCTCAAGCGCGAAGGCAATCGCCGCGGGCATGAAATGGCAAAGCGCCAAGGGTGAATGAAGTTTTTATATACGCCCGCAAATGTGGCGGGGTTATGCTGAAATGGCAAGGCTGATGTGAGCTCAGCGTATGGGTGTATCAGCGATGATCGCGCATCAGCGTTTCGTAGTCGCGACCGCCGGAAAAGATGTTGGTGATGAGGATGGTTTCGGCCTCGACGCGGTAGAGAATGACGATGCTGCGCTCGAAAACAGCTAGGCGCAAATTGGCACCAAGATCAGGTCGCGCAACGCCGCCAAATGGGGCGTCGCCTATGCGGCTGCAGCGATCCCGCAATCGCTTAAGATACAAAACGGCCGTTTGCCGACTGCCGCTTCGCTCGAGAACATAGTCGAAGATCGATTTCAGGTCGCGCTGCGCCGCTCCGCGGAACGTGACACCGTAAGCCTTCATTGCCGGCTCGGCTCGACCGCAAGCGTCTCCAGCCAGTCATCGATTTCCTCGATGCTCAGGCTCGGCCGGGGATCATCGAGCGATTCCTGCACGCGCGCCCTTATGGCGGCGATGCGTTCCTTGTGCTCTTCCTCCTGGCGCATCCAGGCGCGCATGGCGGCGCGGATGACTTCGCTGGTCGAGGCGAAGGCGCCTGCATCGATCTCGGCATTGATCACATCGACCATTTCCGTTGGCAGCGTGATGCTGAGCTTTTCCATGTGTGGCTCCCGCGTTGGCGTCTGGAGGTGCGATTTAATCCTACCACTGCGGCCAGGCCGCAGCAATCGGCGCGGGCGCTACGTCCTATTTCCGAATTGCTTTCTCAGCCAACAGGCTCAAGCTTTCACCCGAGGAGCTCCGCGGCGCCTTGGCCGTCGGCGAAAATGGGAGAGAGGGGCAGATGCGTCTACATCTCATCGTGGCGGCGGCGACCATTCTCGTGTCGGGGAGTGCCGAGGCCTATCAGAAATGCGGCGGCAGTCCCTCGGTCGATGTCTACTGGGAAAAATCGGTCCTCAGCGTCAACGGCACCTTCTACCAGATGAAGAGCGAGAAGCTCGGAAAGAAAAGCGCGCGGCTCGTCGGCCACGACATGGCTTTCGTCAAAAGCAAGGGCGGCAACGACGTCCTGATCCGCAATGGCGGCAGCACCCGCTACACTTGCCAGAAGACCGAGGGTGAATTGGGCGCGGTCAGCATCGTTCCATACCGGGCCAACACGGTCGTCAAGTCCACGGCGGAGGTCGAATTCCCTGACGACACTGGCAAAGGCACGCAGGCGTCTTCCCGCAATGGCCGTGGCAAGGGCGGCGGCGGTGGGGGTGGTGGGGGCGGTCACGGCGGAGGAGGCCGTGGCCATGGCGGAGG
>NZ_JAGHMF010000036.1 GCF_017741815.1 Rhizobium sp. 16-488-2b | reverse complement strand
CGGCCGCCGAAAAATCCTCAATTCGCCCTGTCGTCCACGTCGGCATAAGTGGGGAATTTTACTTCGGCGCTAATGGGGAAAATTCACCCGGCATTGACAGACGGCCTGCATCCAGTATTTTGCCGAGGACGAGGTGCTTGCGGCAATCGTCCGCTGGACATGGGGTTCGGTCAACAATTCGGCCTGGTATCAGGTGCTTGCGCTTTTCGCGCTGCTTGCCCTCGCCTTCCCCTATATCCGCTTCCGTTCGAGCGCCCTCAATGCGATCGCCTTCGCCGGCGACGATTCGGCCAAGAGCCTCGGCGTCGCCGTCTCGACGGTGCGGCTGCAAACGATCGCAATCGCGGCCACGCTGACGGCGGTGACCATCGCTTTTACCGGCATCATCGGCTTCGTCGGCCTCGTCGCGCCGCATATCGCGCGGCTGGTCGTCGGCCCCAACCACCGATTTCTCATTGCGTTTTCGGCCATCATCGGCGCCCTGCTTCTCGTTGTCGCCGATGCCGTCGGCAGGCTCGTCATCTCTCCTGGCGTCATTCCCGTTGGGATCATCGACGCTTTGGTTGGCGCACCAATCTTCCTCTACCTCATCCTCTCTCGACAAAAGGCAATCGAATGACCCTCCAGATTTCCTCACTCGAAGTCGGCTATGGCAAAAGGCAAGTCGTCAAAGGCGCGAACCTGACGATCGGCAAAGGCGAGCTCGTCGGCCTTCTGGGCTCGAACGGCTCAGGCAAGTCGACGCTGATCAAGACCATCGCCGGGATCAATACACCGACATCAGGCTCGATCACCTGGAACGGCGATGCTGACCTCGCCAAGCTTGCACGCCGCGATCTCGCCCGCATCGTCGCCTATGTGCCGCAATCGATAGGGCTGTCCTTCGGGCTCGACATCCGCGAAGCCGTGCTCCTAGGGCGCACGCCCTACTTCGGCACCCGCCCGCGGGACGAGGACTGGGCGCATGTTGATGCCGCCATGCAGCGCATGGGCCTTGAGGATCTCGGCGACCGGGCAGTGACGGAGCTCTCCGGCGGCCAGGGACAACGTGTGCTGATTGCCCGCGCCCTTGCCCAGGATCCGGAAATCCTGCTTCTGGACGAACCGACCAGCGCTCTCGATATACGCTATCAGTGGCAGACGCTGGCTGTTGCCCGCGACGTCACCCGCAAGAACAACGTGGCGGCCGTGATCGCCATTCACGATCTCAACCAGGCCGCTCGCTTCACCGACCGTGTGGTCTTCCTGCAGGACGGGGTGGTGATTGCCGAAGGGCGACCAGCGGATGTGTATTCGCCCGAACTGATCAAGCGCGTCTACGGCGTGGAGGTGGAACTGTCGTTGCACAAGGGCTTCGTGCAGGTCCACCCGTTGTCGGAGCGCGACCAGTCTGCTCCCGGTCTGCACTCCACGCCACCGGAGCCCACTCACGAAGTGCGCACCGTTGAACAGCGCGGCTACGCGACTGCCTGACACTTTTCTGAGGGATAATCGACATGACGAACAAATGGGCGGGCCGCAGCAGTGAACGCGGCCCAGGACTGGTGCTCGGCCTGCTTCTGGGTGGAACCGGACAGACGAAGAAGAAGGGCCGCGACGGCCCGACCGACAACCTACTCGATATAGACGCCTATGTCGAGCAGGCGCAGCAGGCCGAACGCGGCAAGATCCACACGGTCTTCCTCGCCGACGCGCTCGTGACCAGCGATACCGCACCGAAGCCGGGGCTGGAACCGGTGACGTTGCTCAGCGCGCTTGCCGCAAGGACATCGCGCATCGGCCTGATCGGCTCGATTTCGACCTCCTTCACCGAGCCCTACAATCTGGCCCGACAGGTTCTGTCGCTCGACCACATCTCCAAGGGGCGAACCGGCTGGAACCTCGTCACCTCCTCGGCCGGGGAGAAGAATTTCGGCAAGGCGCTTCCTGCGCATGACGATCGCTACGCGATCGCCGAGGAATTTGCGGGCGTGGTTCAGGCACTCTGGGAAAGCTGGGAGCCAGACGCCGTGAGCTATGACGACAGCGGCCGCCAGGTCATCGATGCGGACAAGGTTCACCGTATTGACTGGAACAGCCGCCACTTCTCCGTTCAGGGACCGCTCAATGTTTCACGCAGCCCGCAGGACAAACCTATTCTCGCCCAGGCCGGCTCGTCCACCGAAGGAAGGCAGCTCGGCGCTCGCGTCGCCGACGTCATATTCACCACGGGCCTCACCGAGGCCGAGCCGTCGATCGAGCTCTATCGAGACTTCAAGCAGCGGGCGACCGCCTATGGACGTTCACCGGATGCGATCAAGATCCTGCCGGGCGTGGCGCCGGTCATCGGCTCTACCGACGAAGAGGCCAAGCGCTTTTGGCAAAAGGTGATCGACGACATCGATTTCGAGGAGGGGCGCAAGTCGCTTGCCGGCCAGTTCGGCGGCATCGATTTCGAAGGCATCGACCTCGACGCGGAAATCCCGCTCAAAGACCTGCCGCAGACGGCCAATGTCCAGGGACGCCGGTCGCGTTTCGGCGTCTTCCGCGAACTCATCGAGAGCGGCAAGGTCCGCACCGTGCGCGATCTCATCGTCTATCACTCCAGCGGTGCCGGCCACTGGTTCCCGATCGGCTCGGTGGAGAACATCGCCGACCAGTTGCAGGACCGCTATGAAAGGGGTGCGAGCGATGGCTTCAATTTCCTGGCCTTCACCCTGAAATACGAGCTCGGTCTCTCCGCGGTCACGGATCACCTGATCCCGGAACTGCAGAGGCGCGGCATATTCCATCACGACTATCAGCATGAAACCCTCAGGCAGAACCTGGGCGTCTGATCAAGGACAAGGCGAGGACAAAGACATGACACGCTATGTAATCATTGGAGCCGGCGCGGTCGGTGCAAGCCTTGCGGCGCAGTTCGAACTGACCGGCATTCCCTACGCCCTGGTTGGTCGCGGTGCACAGATCAGCCACATCAGTCAACACGGATTGAGCTACCGGCGGCCGACAGGCACACAGCAGCTGAAGCTCAACGCTTTCGATCTCTCGGATCCGCCCGAACTGGCGCCTGACGATATCCTGCTCCTGACCGTCAAGTCGCAGGATGCGGCGGGCGCGCTTGCCTTCTGGTCATGGCGCAGCGTTTCAGGCACAGCCGATCCGGCGGCCGCCATCCTTCCAATCGTCACCTTCCAGAACGGCCTGGCAACCGAAGCGCTGGCGCTTCGAACCTTCGCCCATGTCTATGGCGCGAGCATCATGACGCCGGCCCGGTTTACCGAAACCGGGAGTGTCGTGTGCGGTGGCGACCCTGAAGTCGGCGTCGTGACGATCGGGCGTTTTCCCAAGGGGCGCGACGAGACGAGCAACCGCATTGCGGCGGACCTCAACCGGGCCGGTTACCTCGCTGAAACGACGGGCGAGATAACCGGCTGGAAATCGGCCAAACTGCTTCACAATGCCCGCAACGTGCTGGAACTGTTTCATGGCCCTGCGGATCTCAGGAGCGAGATCGGCGAAGCTCTGGTGGAAGAGGCGCGGCTTGCACTTCAGGCAGCCGGCTACAGGCTTGCCGCGCCAGCTGAGCGCAGCATTGATATTTCGAACTGGCGGGTGGCTGAGAACAGCGGCATCCATCCCGGTCAGCAATCGACCTGGCAAAGCTTCACCCGTGGTGCATCGAGCGAGGTGGATTTCCTCAACGGCGAGATCGTCCTGCTCGGCCGCCTGCACAGCATAGCGACACCCTATAACGACGCCGTCCAGCGTATCGCCGGACAGCTTGCACAACACGGCGAATTTTCCGGTCCGCTTCCCTTCGACGACATCCTGTCGCTTGCCGGCGGCGGCGACCTGCGACAAGGGCTTGAACTTGCCGTGGCGCGCTGAGCGAGACAAAGCTGGCGAAGCGTTGTACATGCTATCGAAGCTGGAGCGCAAGCCACTCCATTTTCAGCTAGTTTTCGATCATACAGTCGGAGTGCCGAAGGCACCGATTTCGCCGAGTCTTCCCAAATCTGAGATCAAACATCCAAAAAAGCCCCGCGGCTGAGCCGCGGGACTTCTTGAGGCCGTGACCGGGAGAGAGTTGGTCAGGCGGCCTGAACCTTGCGGGCGGTGCGTGCCCATGCCGGCAGCCAATCGCCATGCGCGGCCAGCAGTTCGTCCGTCATCGCCCAGATCTGGTCGAGGTCGAGTTCGGCCGCGGTATGCGGGTCCATCATCGCGGCGTGGTAGATGTGCTCGCGATTTTCCGTCATCAGCGCCTGAACCGTCAGTTCCTGGACGTTGATGTTGGTGCGCATCAGTGCGGTGAGCTGCGGCGGCAGATCGCCGATGAAGGTCGGCTGAATGCCGGATGCATCGACCAGGCAGGGAACCTCGGCGGCGCAATTATAAGGCAGCGAGGTGATGCAGCCATTGTTGCGGACGTTGCCGTAGATGACGGAGGGCTCGCCGGTCCAGACCGAATTGATGATCGAGGACGCGTATTCCTTCGACTGCTTGACCTCGATCTTGTCGGCCGAGCGATAGGCTTCCGCCTGGCCCTTCCAACGCTCGATCTGCTCGATGCAGCGCTTCGGATATTCGTCGAGCGGGATGCCGAACTTTTCGATCAGGTCCTCGCGGCCTTCCTTGATGAAGTAGGGCGTGTACTCGGCGAAGTGCTCGGAGCTTTCGGTGACGAAATAGCCGAGGCGGGTCAGCATCTCGTAGCGCACCTTGTTCGGGCAACGCGGGTTCCAGCCCGGCTTCGGCGCACGTCCCTCGCGGTAGGCGCGCACGAGATCCGGATAGAGGTCCTTGTAGGAACCGTCGGGCTGGCGATGCTCGAACTTCAGGTAGAAGGCCATGTGGTTGATGCCGGCCGAGCGGTAGCGGATGTCCTCGTAGGGGATATCAAGATCGTGGGCGAGTTCCATCGCCGTGCCCTGCACCGAGTGGCAGAGGCCGACCTGCTTGATGGTGGGATACTTCTCGGCGATCGCCCAGGTGTTGATCGCCATCGGGTTGACGTATTGCAGCATGATCGCTTCCGGGCAGACCGCGAGCATGTCTTCGCAGATCTTCCACAGGTGCGGCACGGTGCGCAGGCCGCGCATGATACCGCCGACGCCAAGCGTATCGGCGATCGTCTGGCGCAGGCCGAACTTCTTCGGAATGTCGAAGTCGGTCACCGTGCAGGGCTCATAGCCACCGATCTGGAAGGCCACGACCACGAAGTCGGCACCTGTCAACGCCTTGCGCTGGTCCGAATAGGTCTCGGCCTTGGCCTTTGCGCCCAGCGTCGAGATCAGCTTGTTGACGACGATGGCGCTTTCTTCCAGGCGCTGCGGGTTGATGTCCATCAGGGCGATGGTCGCGCCCGACAGCGCGGGCCGCTGCAGCACGTCGCCGATGATGTTCTTCATGAAGACGGTGGAACCAGCTCCGATGAAGGTGATCTTGGGGTTTCTTGCCATAATATCCTCCGGCATTGGCAATCAGGCTACCTCGAAAGCGGCTTTGACGAGCCGTTCGGTGTAGGCGGTCTTGGGATTGGTGAGAACTTCGTTGACGGGCCCCTCTTCCATGATCTTGCCATGCTGCATGACAATCACCCGGTGGCAGAGGGCACGCACGACTTTCAGATCGTGCGAAATGAAGAGATAGCTGAGGCCGCGCTCGTCCTGCAGCTTGCGCAGCAGTTCGATGATCTGCGCCTGAACCGAAAGGTCGAGCGCCGACGTCGGCTCGTCGAGCAGAATGAATTCCGGCTCGAGCGCGATGGCGCGGGCAATGGCGATACGCTGGCGCTGGCCGCCCGAGAATTCGTGCGGGAAGCGCGACAGGATATTGCCCGGCATGCCCGCCGCGATCAGCGCTTCGCGCACGCGGTCCAGCCGCTCGGCCCTGGTGGCGCCGAGCTTGTTGACCACAAGCCCTTCCTCGATGATCTGACCGATCGTCATGCGCGGATTGAGTGATGAGAACGGGTCCTGGAAGACGATCTGCATGCGCGAGCGCAACGGTCGCATCTCGGTGCGAGACTTGCCATGGATCGGCTGGCGGTCGAAATAGATCTCGCCATTATCAGCGTCGTTCAATCGTAGCAGCGCCTGCCCGAAGGTCGTCTTGCCGGAGCCGGATTCTCCGACGAGGCCAAGGGTTTCGTGCTTGCGGAGCGTCAGCCCCAGGCTGTCGACGGCCACGAGTTCCTTGAGCTCCGGCTTGAAGAAGCTGCCGTGGCGCATCATGAAGGACACGCGCACGCCCTTGGCGTCGAGGATGACCTCGGAGCCCTCGGGCAGCGGGTTCGCCTGGCCGCGCGGCTCCGAGCTCAGGAGATGCTTGGTGTAGCTGTGCTGCGGATTGGCGAAGAGCTTTTCCGTGGTGTTGTGCTCGCGCATCTCGCCGTGCTGCATCACGTAGACATAGTCGGAGAATTGGCGGACGACGGTGAGGTCGTGGGTGATCAGGATCACCGCCATCCGCATTTCCTTCTGCAGATTGCGGATGAGGTTGAGGATCTGCGCCTGCACCGTCACGTCGAGCGCGGTGGTCGGCTCGTCGGCGATGAGCACGTCGGGGTCGTTGGAGAGCGCCATGGCGATCATCACGCGCTGGCGCTGGCCGCCGGACAGCTGGTGTGGATACTGCTTCAGGCGCGCTTCGGGATCGGGGATCTGCACCTGCTTCAGCAGCTCGAGCGCGCGCGCTTCCGCTTGCTTCTTGCTCACCTTGCGGTGCACGCGGATGGCTTCGACGATCTGGCTGCCGATCGTGTAGATCGGGTTCAGCGAGCTCATCGGCTCCTGGAAGATCATCGAGATGCGGTCGCCGCGCAGCTTGCGGCGCTCGCGCTCAGGGTACTTCAGTATGTTGGCGCCGTCATAGTCGACGGTCGACTTCGGCGCGACGACGGCGCGCTTCGATAGAAGCCCCATGACGGTGCGGGCCGTCACCGACTTTCCGGAGCCGGATTCGCCGACGATGGCGATGGTTTCCCCGCGGTAGAGCTGGAAGGAGATATCCTTCACCGCCTCCACGGTTCCATGCTCGACCTTGAAATTGACGCCGATGTTGCGGGCGTCGATGACCGGGCTTTCCGTGTGCGCATCGTGATCGAAGCGGACGGGCGGGGCAAACGAGTTGACGAGTGCGAGAGCCATGTTCTTCACCTCAATCAATAGGGATCGACCGCATCGCGCAGACCGTCGCCGAGCGCGTTGAACGCGAAGACGGTGACGAGCACGAAGCCGACGGGGGCGAGGATCCAGGGATAGGTGCCGATCACCGAATAGTTGGCGGTGTCCTGCAACATCAGCCCCCAGGAAATCAGCGGCGGCTTCACGGCGAAGCCGAGGAAGCCGAGGAAGGATTCGAGCAGCACGACGCTCGGGATATGCAGCGTGACGGCAACGATGACGTGGCTCATCACATTCGGGAAGATGTGCTGGAAGATGATGCGCCAGTCTGTGGCGCCGACGGCCATGGCCGCACGCACATAGTCGATGCGGGCGAGCGCCAGCGTCTTGCCGCGCACCTCGCGCGACATCTGCGCCCAGCCGAGCGCCGACATGACGACGATGACGAAGGCGAGGAAAACATTGGTCGGCGCCGTCACCGGGATCAGCGAGGTCAGCGCCAGATAGAGCGGCAGCTGCGGAAAGGCGAGCACGATCTCCACGAAGCGCTGCACCCAGGCATCGAACGAGCCGCCGAAATAGCCGGAGACCATGCCGACGGTGGTGCCGATGACGGTGACGATGAAGACGACGGTCAGCGCGATGGTGAGCGAGATGCGCGAGCCGATGATGGCGCGCGAGAGAACGTCACGGCCGAACTTGTCGGTGCCGAGGAAGTGCACCGGCTGCCCATCGACGGAGCCGAAGAAGTGGCGATCGGTCGGGATCAGGCCGAGAAGCCGGTACTCGGAACCCTTGACGAAGAAGCCGAGCAGGCGCGGATTGTCGTAATCGGGGCCGACGATCGGCTGGAACGTGACGGGATCGAGTTCCTCGGATTCGCCGAGCGCATAGACGCGCGGCGGATAGGTAAGATTGCCGTCCTTGTCGTGGAAGCTCACCATCTGCGGCGGCGCGAAGCCGGTATCGGTGGCCTTGGGGTCCATCGGCGCAAAGAAATCGGCGAAGACGGCCATCAGCAGCAGCAGACCGACGAGCACGAGACCCATCATGCCGGTCCAGGAGCGGCGTAGCCGGCGCCAGACCAGCGACAGATAGCTTTCATTGCCGTTCTGCAGGCCCTTTACGGTCTCTTCATGCGGCGGCGGGGGAGCGGAATCGAAGGCGAGCATATCAGGCTCCTCCGTACTGGCGGACGCGCGGGTCCAGCATGGCAAGCAGCATGTCGGCGATGATGTTGCCGACGATCAGCGTTGCCGAAAGAACCATCATGAAGGTAGCGGTGACATAGACGTCGCCGATCGCCATGGAGCCGACGATTGCCGGGCCGACTGTCGGCAGCGAGAAGATGATCGCCGTCTCGATTTCGCCGGTCAGCATGTAGGGAAGCACGACGCCCTGGTACATGACGAGCGGGTGCAGCGCATTGGGCACCGCATGGCGCATCACGACCGCGCTGCCCGACAGGCCCTTGGCGCGGGCCGTCTCGACATATTGCGCATTCAGCGTATCGAGCAGATTACCGCGCATGACACGCATGTTGTAGGCGAGACCGCCGAAGGTGGCGATGGCGACGACGGGCCAGACGTGGCTGACGAGGTCGACGAATTTCGCCCAGGACCACGGCGCTCCGCCATATTGCGGCGAGAAGAAGCTGCCGATCTCCGAGACGTTGAAGTGGAAAACGAGGAGGTAGACGATGATCAGCGCCATCAGGAAGCGCGGCACCGTCATGCCGAGGAAGGAGACGCCCGAGAGCAGGCTGTCGATCCAGCTGTACTGGCGGGTGGCCGCCCAGATGCCGAAGCCGATGCCGAGAACCGATGCGAAGATGTGACAGACGAGCGCGAGCAGCAGCGTGCGCGGCAGGCGCTCGGCCACGACGTCGGCGACCGGCTTGTTGTAGAACATGCTGTAGCCGAAATCGCCCTGGGTGACGATGCCCTTGATCCAGGCGAAATACTGAATGACCATCGGCTGGTCGAGGCCATGGGCGACACGGTAGGCCTGGGCCTGTGCGTCGGCGGCTTCGAAGGACGCGCCGCTCTGGTTGATCAGCTGCGACCTTATGTAGTCGGCATAGTCGCCCGGCGGAGCCTGGATGATCGCGAAGGTCACGATGCTCAGGATGATCAGGACGGGGATGGCGGACGCTATGCGCACGAGCAGGAAGCGTAACATCGGGCTCGTTTCTCCTTGCTGCCAGTCGCGCCTTTCGGTGCGGCCGGCTTGTTGATCTTGCCCGGCCGCGCATCACGCGCGGCCGGTCCGTTTCTTCGGGAGGAGAACTTAGTTGATCGGACCCTTTTCGCCGGGCTTGCCCGGCAGCTGTTCAGGGAACAGCTCGTACTTGCCCTGCTTGTCGGCGGCCACCCACAGGCGTTCGCGGATGACGGAGTCTTCAGCCCAGTTGAACATGAAGATCGGAGTTCCGGCAGGCACGTTCGAGAAGCGCTTGTTGATGATCAGCGCACCCGGATATTCCGTGAGCCCGACGGTATCGACGTTTTCAGTCGCGACCTTCTGGTACTGCTTCATCAACTCGACGCGTTCGTTGTTGTCCTGGCTCGTCTGGAACTTGGTGACGATATCAACGAGCTTTTCCTCGTAGGGCATCAGGTCGACCTTGCCGTCCTTGCCGGCGCGGTGCTGCCAGCTGGTGCGCGGACCGACAGGAGCGAGCTGCTCGGTGTTCTGCACCACGGAGGCCAGTTCCGGCGAGCTGCGCTGGATCAGCCAGTCGAAGCGGCCGCCGTAATGCGCGTCGTCACGCTTCGGACCGTCGAGGGCGTTCAGGATGACCTTGATGCCCAGCTTCTCCATCTGGCCGACGACGCCTTCGGCAAGGCTCTTGTCGGTGGCGTAGCCGTTGTTGACCAGAAGCACGATCTCGACGTTCTTGCCGCCTTCGGTCGATGCCGGGAAGTTCACGAAACCATCGCCGTCGGTATCCTTCAGGCCGACCTTTTCAAGCAGCGCCTTGGCACCCTTGAGGTCGAAGGGATAGTAGACGACGGAGTTGCGGTCGTAGAAGCTCGTGCCGGAAGACAGGCCGCCCGGATAGATCGCCGTGAACGGACCCTTGACGAGAGAGTCGCCGATCGCCTTGCGGTCGAGCCCCATGGTGATCGCCTTGCGGAAGTCCTCCTTGCGGTTCAGCTCGCGGACCGCCTGGCTGCGGGCATCCGGTTCACCCCAGCCGTTGCCGGAAAGGTTCATGCGCATGTTGTAGCCGATCAGGCGCGGGCCGAAGGCGAGACGGGCGGGTGCCGTCTTTTCGGCGGCACGCTTCAGCGATGCCACGAAGTTTTCCGGCTGCTCGAGGTTCGAGATGTCGCCGGAGCCGGCAACGGCCTGCACGTCGCGGTCAGCCCAGGTGGAGAGCTTGTAGTGCAGTTCGTTGAGGTAAGGCAGCTGGTTGCCCTTCTCGTCGACCTTCCAGTAGTAGGGGTTGCGGCGCATCACGATGATATCATCGGGACGATACTCAACCGGCACCCAGCCGCCCATCACAGGCATGTTCATGTATTCGGGCGGGAAGGCGTTCTTGAACTGGTCGTAGGTGTTCTTGGAATATTTCGGATGCTGGGGCTTCAGGATATGCGACGGGCCCGGGCAAAAGCTCGGATAGGCCATCGTGTAGAGATACTGCTTCGGGAATGCTTCCTTGAAGGTCCACTCGACGGTGTAGTCGTCGATCTTCTTCAGCGTGGTTCCCTCGCCGAAGGCCTCGGGCGAAGCGCCGCCGCCGAGCGGCGAGACGTTGGGATCGATGACTTCGTCTTCCCAGTAGAACATGATGTCGTCGGCATTGAAGGCAACGCCGTCAGACCACTTGGCGCCTTCGATCAGGTGCATGGTCAGCTTGTGGCCGTCCTCGGACCATTCCCAGCCCTTGGCGAGGTTCGGAAGCGGCTCAGTGTCCTTGGCTTCGACCTGGAAAAGCGGTGCGGTGCGCGTCAGGCATTCGGAAAGGCCGATATCGATGCCGCCCCAGCCCTGCGTTTGACCGGCGCCGTAGTTCCAGCCTTCCGGCCGGCCGCCGATGACGTGGCGCAGCGTGTCGCCATAGACGCCGACGCCGTCGACCATGTTCTCAGTCTTGAAGACCAGCGGCTCCTTGGGGAGACGGTCCTTGACGGGCGGAAGCTTGCCGGTATCGACGAAGTTCTTCTTCACCCACTCCGGTTCGTTATACGAGGGAAGCGCCTTGAACTCCTCGATGGAGTCTCTCGATACGTAATTGATCTTGCCCTCCGCCGGAAACTGCGGCGGAACGGGCGGTGTCGTCGGCTCGGAGGCGTACGCGCTCAAAGCCTGGACCGAGACGCTCAGCGCCAGTCCGGCCAGAATGCCAAGGTTGCGGTAGTGTCTCATCGTCTCTCCCTTTTGTATCGGGACGCTTGTCGGCTGCCCCGGTTCTCCTCAACGATCCGGAAACGGGCTTGCAGCGATGGCGTCCCCTCCTTGGAACGCCATCGCCACCCGTCCTCCGGGGAACTTACACGGCCTGCTTGAGCGCCGCCTTCTCGGCGCGGAGCTCATCGATCGAGCGGACGTTGCGGCGTGCCGCACCTGCCCATTCACGGGTCTTCACCGTCGATTTCGCCAGACGTTCCTTGGCGGCCGGAACCGCATCCGCATATTGCGGCAGCCAGCGCGCCTGGGCGACAACCATTTCATCGACCATCTGCCAGACCTCTTCCGGTGTCGAGACCGCGCCGACCAGCGGGTCGTGCAGGACCGCGAGCTTCAGGAGATCGATGTCGCCGCTGATGGCGGCATGAACCGACATGCGCTGGACGTTGATCGAGGCCATGCAGGTCGCGGCACAGGCTTCCGGAATAGTGATGCCGGAGACCATGTTGATGCCGAAGCGATCGACAAAGCCGGGCGATTCGATGATCGCATCCGATGGCAGGTTGGTGATCACGCCGTTGTTCTTGAGGTTGAAGTGACCGCGGTAGACCCGGCCCGTTTCCAGCGCCTCGAGAATGTGGCTGGCGTGCTCGTTGGAGCGCTTGGCCGGATCGATCGGCTTTTCGGCCGAAGCGAGGAACTGCGGGAACTCCGTCTCGAACCAGTTGCGGGTTTCGGTGGAGTGGCGCAGATAGCCGCCGGTCTCGCCGTGGATCCAGTCGGACATGTCGATCCACTTGGTGATCTCATCCGGCCGCTTGCGGTACCAGGGCAGGTATTCCGAGAGGTGGCCGTTGCTCTCCGTCGAGTAGACGCCGAAGCGCTTCAAGACGTCGATGCGCAGCTTTTCCTGCTTCGAGAACACCGGATGCGCCTCAAAGGCGGCAACCAGCTCGTCCTTGCCGATTTTGCGGCCGTTGAGCTTCAGATCGACGAACCAGGTCTGGTGGTTGATGCCCGAGCAAATGTAGTCGAGCTCGGAGACAGACTTCGCGCCGAGCACTTCGGCGATCTGTTCGGCGCCGTGCTGGACGCCGTGGCAGAGACCGACGGTATCAACCTTGCCGTATTCGATCGCGGCCCAGGTGTTCATGGCCATCGGGTTCGCGTAGTTCAGGAACTTGGCGCCCGGCTCCGCAACTTCGCGGATATCCTTGCAGAAGTCGAGAATGACGGGGATGTTGCGCTGGCCGTAGAGAATGCCGCCGGCGCAGATCGTGTCACCAACGCACTGGTCGATGCCGTATTTCAGCGGAATTCTGATATCGTCGGCATAGGCTTCGAGACCGCCGACGCGCACGCAGCTGATGATGTAGCGTGCGCCAGTCAGCGCTTCGCGGCGGTTGGTCGTCGCCGTCACCTTGGTCGGCAGTTTGTTCGATGCAACAATCGTGTCGAGGATCTGCTTGATCATCTGCAGATTGTGCTCGCTCATGTCGGTGAGCGCGAACTCGATGTCCCGGAATTCCGGAACGCACAGAATGTCGGTGAACAGCTTTTTCGTGAAGCCGACGCTGCCTGCGCCGATGATAGCGATTTTGAAACTCATGATCCTAGCCTCGATGCGATTAAAATGCCGGGATTGGATAACAGGAAGAAGAATAGGCCGCGGGCTTGCGTCCAACGCCGAAAAAGGCCAGAAATCCGGCTTATCCTCCTCCCCGCCGCTCCATAAGCCCGGCGGTGCTCTCTCTCTTGGGGCGGATTATGCGTAAAATCTTCGGGGCCGCCAGAGAAGGATTATGCTTTCATGGGTAATTCTGTGCTGCAGGATTTGATCGATCGCGGACCGTCCATGCGCACGGTTTCGCTGCCGCGCGGCCGACAATCCCTGCACACCATGCCGACAAGCACCGGTTACGAGGTTCGCGAGAATGCCACCTATGACTGGGACGGCCGCAAGCGCGGGCAGACACCTTTTACCGTATTGCAGCATACGATCAGCGGCGCGGGCAACCTGCGCTACGAGAATCGCGAGCTGCGGGTGAAGGAGGGCGAGACGCTGCTGGTGCTGGTGCCCCACAATCATCGCTACTGGCTGGAGGATGGCGATCGCTGGGAGTTCTTCTGGATCTCGATGAACGGCGAGGAGGCGCTGCGCATCCACCGCTCCATCCTCGCCGTTACCGGGCCAATCTTGAAACTGCAGCCGCAGACGATCGAGCATCTTGCCGATTGCAGCCTGCGGCTTATCACCGGCGGCGAGACGCCGGGGCTTGCATCGTCGATCGCCTACGAGGCGGCGATGGCGCTTTATGACGACGTGTTCGGTTCGCATCCCGTATTCAGCGAGGAATACCGGACGATGCAGCACGTGATCGATTACATCACCGACAATCTGGAAAAGCCGCTGCCGGTGGAAGACCTTGCAAGGGTGGCAGGCCTCAGCCGCGCGCATTTCTCACGCATGTTCGCCGCCAACGAAGGCCTGCCGCCGGCCGAATACGTGCTGCAGAAGCGGCTGAAACGCGCCGTGAAGCTGTTGACGAAGACCGCCCACATGCCTGTCAAGGAAGTGGCGATCCGCTCCGGCTTCGAGGATGCCAACTATTTCTCCAAGGTGTTCCGTCGCGTTTATGGCACCAACCCGACGGAATTCCGCACCACTGGCATGTATGCCAGCGTCGGCAAGCCGCGCTGATAGCAGTCGGGCAAGATCAGTCCGCGGGCCTATCCGACGCAGCGCCATGATCGGCGCCCGAAGGCGCAGGTGCGGATGGCAGCGGCCGCGACCCGACATAATAAGCACAGCCGCCGATCAGCAAGCCGACGAGAAGCGCTAGCCATATGCCTGGGCTTGCCGCGATGTAAAACACCACGTAACCGCCAGCCATGCCGGTCAGCGCCATCGCCTTGGCGCGTATCGATATCGCGCCCTGGTCACGCCACGCCCGCAATGTCGGGCCGAATGTCGGATGGTTCAGCACCCAGGCTTCGAGACGAGGCGACGAGCGGGTGAAGCACCAGACGGCAAGAATCAGGAAGATGGTCGTCGGCATCAGCGGCAGCAGCGCGCCGATAAAGGCGAGTACCAGCATCAATATGCCAAGGACGAAGTATCCTGCACGCAAAGTGTAGGCGGTGACGCGGCCGGGTTTCACAGACATCTTCCGGTTTATAGAGGGCTGGATATCCCTTTCACGACAGCGTCGCGGAATGCAAGGGCATAGCCGTCTTTCCGGTGCCCGGCACTATTCCGCCGCTTCTCGCAACGCCAGCGGCTCGATATCGTGAAGCTGCTCGGCATCGGGGAACAGATTGTGCCGGAGACCGACCAACGCCATCAGGACCTTGCGCACCGCCGCCGATGACCTGACAGGGGCGCGAACGGTATCGATCGCCGCATCGACCGCCTGCAAAAGCGAAGAGGCTGGCTTCGTCTCGGCCCTGCGCCGTCTTTCCATATATAAGGATGCAACGGCATCGAGGACCTCGTCCACGGCTGCGCGTTGATCGGCGAGAAGCAGGCCCTTGTAGCCCTGCAGATCGACGATGCTGGTGCCGACCCGCATGTCCTTCAGCATATCCGCCTGGATGACGGCGGAACCCTCCGCGATCGAGGCGAGACGCGGCGCCATCAGCGAGAGCCGATCCAGCATGGTATAAAGCAGGGATTGGGGATCGCGCTTCTGAGACTTGCGCGCCACAGAAGCGATATCCGTCCAAGCCGCCTTCAAGAGCCTGCGCGCACTCCACTCCGCACCGACCGAGCGAACCACGGCGGCAATGCCGATCGCCATCAGCGTTCCGAGGATCGTCGAGAGATTGGTATTGAGGAAGGATGCGAGATCGAGGCTTGGCCGCGATTGCAACGTCAGCATTGTTGGAATGTTGGCGGAAAGGGCCATTCCGAGCAGGAAAGTGGATGGCCGGGCGATCAGCACGCCGAGCGGCAGGAAGAGGAAGCTCAGCGCCAGCATCAGCGAGGAAAACCCGCTCAGCACGGGCATGACCGCGAAGACGAAGACGAAACTCAAGACGATCGCGATCATGCTAAAGATCATGAACTTGCGGATGATCGGCGTCGGATTGTCCATGGCGGCGAAGAAGCAGATGAGAATGCCTGCAATCACGGGCGCCCCGGCGCCGCTGCTCCAGCCCGTCATGACCCAGAAGACCGTTCCGAGCACAATGGCCAGCGCCGCCGAAAAGCCGGAGAAAAGCGCCATGCCGTAGTCTTTGTGAATCGGACGCGCGGCCGCCGGCGCGAACCCGAACAGCTGTTTTTTCCGGGCGTGCGGCGTTCCCGAGGCGATATCCTGGCGCAAGCCGACGCAGTCGTTCCAAATCTCAAGTAGGTCGCGCAGCCGGGCCGCGAAGTCCAGCACGAGGAGGTCCTGCCACCGGCTTGAAGACGTCGCACCGGCCTCAAGCGCCTGAAGCGGCGCTAGAAACTCGCTGTAGTGCTCCGCCAGCATACGCTCTTTTGTCCGCATCCATTCTTCGGCATCAGCGATCAGCTTTTTAACGGCGGGAGCGTGCTCATACTCCGTCCTTGCGAGCGCGACATCCGCGTCGACGAGACCGGACACCACGGGCAAGAGCGTGATCATCAGTCTCTGCAGTTCGCGCGAGGCGCCGACGAGATCGCTGTGGCTTGAGGTGTCGTAGGACACGTGGGTCGTGAACATTCTGATATCGGCGGCTTCAGCCGCAAGACGGCGGGAGGTCCGCACCAGCGTGGGGTCCTCGGGGCGCCTGTCGAGTGCTGCGGTGATCAGGACAGATGCATCGTTCAGCCAGGCATCGATGCGCGCCGTCAGCACCGGCCCGGCGTGGCGCGGGAAAACCACCCTGTTGATGACGGCAGCACAGATGATGGCGACGAAGATCTCGATTACGCGCGAGGTGGTATAGGTGAAGACCGTCTCGGGGTTGTTCACCAGCGGAAAGCTGGTGAGCGCGGTCGTATAGCCGGCCAGCATGAACCCATAGCTGCGTGGCGTGCGGTCGAGCAGACTGATCGCGAGACAGAAGGCGACCCAAAGCGCGATCGCCAAGGTCAGCAATTCCGGCGCATTCACGAGATTGGGCACGAGGACGATGCTCATCGCCCCACCCACAGCCGTGCCAGCCAGGCGGTAAACCGCCTTGGACGTGCTTGCGCCCGATAGCGGATGCGCGACGATATAGACGGTCGTGACAGCCCAATAGGGGTTGGGCAGGTCAAAGCACAAGGCGATGAACAGCGCCAGCATGGCCGCCATGAATGTCTTTAACGAGAAAACCAGGTCCCATGTATCGGGGACCCATGTGAGCTTCTTGCTTGCCATGAAGAACCGGAGGGAGCGCAGCCGCTCGCATGAATTAGATCGCCTACGTACTATTCGCATACGAATTAAAATAAAACAATATGCTTTACTGCGCGACCGCGCGCCTTTAGCGCTCTTCCATCAAAGATCAGCGCCGCGAGGACAGGCAGGATGGCGAGACAGGCAAAACCTTTGAGCCGCAGGGCGGCGATCACTTCCAGCCTGCTACAGGCAGGAAGCATCTGGAAACGGATGGCGGAGAAAGCGCTGGCCGAAGATGGAATCTCGGCATCGCGCGCCAATGTGCTCATTCTGGTCAACCGCTCCGGCGGCGGCGTGTGGCAAGTGCAGCTTGCCGACAGCCTGGGGCTCGCCAGTCAATCGCTGGTCCGCCTGCTGGATGAACTGACAGCGAGTGGCCATATCGAGCGTAGGGACGACCCCGCCGACAGGCGTGCCAAAACCATATGGCTCACCCGAGAGGGACAGGAACTGGCCGATCGCATCGAGCTCGTGGTGGCGTCATTGCGAGAAAGGGTGCTCCGGAACATCGACGACACCGACATTGAGGCGGCCTACCGCGTTCTCGATGCCATTGTACGGGCGAGCAGCGAAAATTCTACTGGTGATTGATTTCAATAAGAGCTGACTCAAAACCTTCACAGATAAAGAGAACGAACCACTCAATAACGAATACGTTTCTCAACTATTGATGTCATTATTGCAACAGCAACAGAATCAAATAGAAAATTTCAGTCAATACATCATTTTGAATGCCAACATTTTATTTGCTTGAATATTTGGACTACTATAAAAGACATTCAAAATAAAAAACACCGCCATGGAAACGCCCTTCAATTTACCTGCAGCATGATGATGTCAGGATTGAAGAAGATGAAGGCCGCAACCACGAGTATCGATCCGAGGGACCGTAAGATACTGTCTGTATCGCGTATCCTAGGTTATGCGTTCGCATTTATGCTGATCTTCATCATCGCGATGGCGATGATCCCCAACCAGTTCTTCATCGTCTCGACACGGGCGGTGATCATCTGCACCGGTGCAGATGATCGCCTCGCCCATCTACGGCAGGGTGGACAAGATTTCTTTGCAGGTCGGCCAGGTGGTCAATCTCGGCGACGTAATGGCGACGGTTTCAAACCCCAACCAGGATCAGACATCGCTGACCGGGCTCAGGCTTGAGAAGCTGGATCTGACCGAAAAGCTCAACAACACGACGAGCGTGGCAGCCGAGCGCACCGAGCAGCTGAACAAGGTCAAGTCGCAGATCGACAGCGTCAAGGCCGGCGTTTTGAGCGAGCTGTCGGCGGTGATCGTCAATTCCGAATTCAATGTGCAAAACTATCAGGCCCGCCTCGCCGAACAGGACGCGCTGCTGCAGCGCCAGCAGACGCTGCTGAAAAAAGGCCTGATCTCCGATACGAGCCTCGAGCCGCAGCGCCAGAAGCGCAATGCAGCCCAGGCCGAGCTTGATTCCGCCAAGGGCGAGCTGCGCCGCAACGAGATTGTACAATCGCTTGTCGGCCGCGATATTTATACCGGCGGTACCGTTGCCGCGAACCTGCTGACGCTCGAGATGCAGCGCACGAAGCTCGCCGGCGACATCGCCGAGGACAATATCGAAATCAACCAGATGTCGGAGCGCAAACAGCAGGTCGAAAACCTGATCTCGCGCGAAGAAGGTCGCCTCGGCAAGACCGGCGCGGCCGAAGTCACCGCCGAGCGCCACGGCCAGATCGTCAGCGTCGACGCATCCTTCGGCGATTTCGTCATGCAGGGCCAGCCGGTGGCCAAGTCGCTCGACTGCACCGAGGCCTTTGCCGCTGCCGTCTATCGAAGCCGTGATGTGACCGCGCTCGAGATCGGCACGCCCGCCATGGTCAATTTCCGCAGTCTCGGCGTGAAGCGCAGCGGCCACATCTACAAGATCGTCCGATATTTCAACTCCGGCCCCGAGAACCGCTATTTCGCGAAATTCCCCGAGGCCGAGGGGCATGAAGTCTATGTTCTCGTCAAGATCGACGAGCCGACAGCCCAGGACGGCAGCGTCGCCCAGCAGAACAACGACAAGTTCTTCGGATGCCACGTCGGTGAGGATGTCATCGTCTCTCTCGGCGAGACCATCACCTCGCGTATCGCGCGTTACTCGATGGCCGTCGTTGCCGGGCTGACATCGCCGGCGAGCATTCTCTCGGCATCCACATCGCTGGATAAGGGCACCGGTCCGCGACTGCCGACCAACAAGACTGCGACACCCTGAAGAGCCAAGCTGAACGTTTATCTGCGTATCGCGAGGGGCGAAAATGAAGGGCATGAACTCGTCAATGGGTGAGGTTTGGCGCGCGGTGGTCGCATCACTCCTGGCCGCCTTATTGTTTGCGGCAGTAATCGGCACCGCGCGGGCCGATGACACAGGCAACAAGCAGCTCGCCTGCTCGATGTGCGACGCGCTGGCCGCGAAGATGACGGGCGAGCCCGAACAGCCCTTCGTCTTTCGCAGCTTCGAGCCAGCCAATGGCGGTTCGGCGTTGCATCCGTCGCTGGAGAACACCGGTTTCACCTACGACAATGCACTTGCGATGATGGCGCTTTACGGCTGCCAGCGCACGGCCGAAGCGCGCCGCGTTGCCGATGCGCTGGTGGTCGCGCTTGAAACCGACCGTCACTACCACGACGGACGCCTGCGCAACGCCTATCGCTCGGGGGCAGTCGTTCCGGGCAAGGAAGGCATGCTGCTTCCAGGCTATTGGAGCACGGCAAGCAACTCCTGGATCGAGGACGGCTATCAGGTCGGCACGGCCACCGGCAGCACGGCCTGGGGCGCGCTTGCGCTGCTAATGGCTTATGAAGAGACCAACCAGCAGGCTTATCTCGACTCCGCCCGCAAAATCATGGACTGGATCCACCGCAGCACAGCCGACCCCAAGAATGACGGCTATTTTGGCGGCTTTTTCGGTCATGAACCGACGCCGGAGCGGATGACCTGGAAGTCGACGGAGCACAATCTCGACGTTTACGCGGCCGACAGCTGGCTCGCCCGACTGGATGCGGGTGGCGACTGGACGCACCAGGGCGACAGAGCGCTGCAGTTTCTGAAAGCCATGTGGAACGAGCCGGAAGGCCGCTTCTACATCGGCAGCGTGCCCGACAGCAACGCACCGAATGTCGGCATGTCGGGTCTCGACGCTGAACTCTGGCCGCTGATCGCAGTTCCGGAATTCAAGTCCAAGGCCGATCGCGTGATGGAATGGACCGATCTCAACCACGGCGTGGAAGGCGGCTACGACTTCAACAGCGACCGCGATGGCGTCTGGCTGGAAGGCACAGCGCAGGCCGCACTCGTGCTCCGGGAGACCGGCCACCCCGAGAAGGCCGAACCGCTTTTCGCCACCATCGCCAAGCAGCGCGAACCCGGCGGCCTCGTCTACGCCACGGAAAACGAACAGCTGACGACGGGCCTGCAGGTCGGGCCGAACTCCGCGCCCGGCGACTTCAAATACTACCGACTGCCGCACATCGGCGCGACCGGCTGGGCCGTTCTCGCCGCTCTCGACATCAACCCCTTTGTCGGCCTGAAAGGCCATGCGAAGGCCAGTAGCAAGGATAGTCCATGTCCCCCGAAGTAGTCACCTTGTCGGACTCGATTCTCTTCTCACTGCTGGCGATAGCCCTGATCATGGGCTGCGCCTGGCTGCTGGATGCCAATCGCGGCAAGGACCGCGTCGTCTTCGGCACGATCCTGGTCGTCATGCTTCTGAACTATCTCTATTTCCGCATCACCAAGACGCTGCCGGATTTCGAGTGGAGCCCCTATGCGATCTGGCCGCGCTTCTATCTTGGCTTCGAAGTGGTCGTCATCTTCTACACGGTGCTTTCGATCATCTTTTTCTTCAAGCGGACCGACCATAGCGCCGCCGCCGACGCCAGCGAAGCGCTCATCGCGCAGCATTCGCGCCACCCAGCCGTCGATATCTTCATCTGCACCTACAATGAAGAACTCTCCATTCTCGAGCGTACCATCCTTGCCGCCAAGGCGATCGACTACAGCAATTTCACGGTCTGGGTGCTGGATGACGGGCGTCGCGACTGGCTGGAGAATTACTGCAACGAGGTCGGCGTGCGCTATCTGCGCCGCAACGACAACGTCGGCGCCAAGGGCGGCAATATCAACAATGCGGTCAGGCGCTCGGCCGAGGACACCAACGCGCCCTTCATCCTCATTCTCGATGCCGACTTCGCGCCGCAGCGAGGCATCCTGAAACGAACGGTGGGCCAGTTCATCGACACCGAGATCGGCCTGATCCAGACGCCGCAGTTTTACTACAACGCCGATCCTGTGCAGCATAACCTCCTTGCCTCGAAGGCATGGGTCGACGACCAGCGCATCTTCTTCGACGTCATGCAGCCCTCCAAGGATGGATGGGGGGCCGCCTTCTGCGTCGGCACATCCTGTATCGTGCGCCGTGATGCGCTCGATTTGATCGGTGGCATGCCGCAGGAAACGGTGACTGAAGATATCCACCTCACCTATCGCCTGATGCAGAAGGGCCTGAAGACGCGCTGGCTCAATGAACGCCTCAGCGTCGGCCTTTCGGCCGAGAGCCTCTCGGGCTACATCACCCAGCGCTGCCGCTGGTGCCTGGGCACGATCCAGGTGGCGCTTCTGAAGGATGGACCGTTTCTCGGTCGCGGCTACACGCTGATGCAGCGGCTGCACTATTTCCACGGCCTGCTCTTCTGGTTCTGCCGGCCCTTCATCCTGCTCCTGATGGCCGCCCCCCTGCTCTTCTACTTCCTCGGCCTGCCCGCCATTCTGATGGAGCCGGAGGCATTCTTCCTCTATGCGCTGCCGATGGTCGCCGGCATGTGGACATTCCATTCCTGGGTTTCCGGGCGGCGCAGCCTGCCGCTATTTACCGAGGTGTCGCAGATGGTGTCGGCCATTCCGATCACCATCGCCCTCATCCACGCCCTCTTCCACCCCTTCGGCCGGCCATTCAAGGTCACCGCCAAGGGCGAGGATCGCGGGCGCGTGGAGGTGCTCTACCCGATCGCCGCGACGTTCTTCGCCATTATCGTGCTGACCTTCGTCGGCATGCTCAACGGACCGCTGCTCGGCACCTACAACGATCTCGACGGCTTTAGCGTTGCCTGGGGCATGGTCGTCATGGTCTACGCCTTCGTGTCGATGCTCGTCTGTATCGAACTCCCCCGCCCGCCCCTCGAAAAGCTTGAGCTTGCGCTCGCCCGCGAAGGTCAGGTCGCCGGCGGCGGAAAGGCGGCTCCCTGCATGATCGATACGATCTCGGTCGATACGGCCAAGATCACGATGCGCGAGGAGAGCGCGCTCAGCCAGATGCGGCTCGGCGACATCCTGATCTTCGCGCCCTTCGACGATTTCGACGTCGCCGGGCAGATCACCAGCATGGACCGGGCGAATTCGGGCCTGTCGCTCGCGATCGTCGCCATCAGGGACCGGCGCGACGATTATGAGATCAAGAAGGGCGCCGAGGACATCAGGCGCAAGATGGTGCAGCGCATGTTCAGCGAGATGCCGGAGGTTATGCCTGCGCGCGCCTACCCTGTTCTCGCCGTTCAGGGGCTGATGCAGCGCATGTTCGCACGGCCGGCCGTTCTGGTCGGCGACATCGAGCCCTATACGCTGAATGGGCGCCAAGCACCGCGCAAGTTCCACAAGCCGCGCTTCTTCTCGCCGAAGGTTCCGCTGCTGCAACTTGGCGGCGGCGCCACTCCGCCGGCGGCGGCCGAGTAATCCGGCCTTATTGACGCAAAGAAAAATGCCGGGCCTGCTGGAGGTCCGGCATCTCTGTTAGCGGGTAGCCGTCGGGCCGAAGCGGTTCAGCGCCAGCCCAGGGCGGGCGCGACGTGCTTCAAGATCTGCTCGACCACATGCGCGTTGTAGTCGACGCCCAGCTGATTGGGCACGGTCAGCAGCAAGGTGTCGGCCTCGGCGATTGCCTCATCCTTGGCCAGTTGCTTCACGAGGGCATCGGGCTCGGCGGCATAGCTGCGGCCGAAGATCGCCCGCGTCTTCTCGTCGATGAAGCCGATCTTGTCGTCGCCCTCCCCGCTGCGGCCGAAATAGGCACGGTCGCGATCGTCCACCAGCGCGAAGATGCTGCGGCTCACCGATACGCGCGGCGTGCGCGTGTGGCCGGCTTCCTTCCAGGCTTCGCGGTAAGCGCGGATCTGCGCCGCCTGCTGCACATGGAAAGGCTCGCCGGTCTCGTCATCCTTCAGCGTCGAGCTCTGCAGGTTCATTCCAAGCTTGGCTGCCCAGACGGCCGTGGCATTCGAGCCGGAGCCCCACCAGATGCGCTCGCGCAGTCCTTCGGAATGCGGTTCGAGGCGCAGCATGCCGGGCGGATTTGGGAACATCGGACGCGGGTTCGGCTGGGCGAAACCTTCGCCGCGCAGGACATCGAGCAGGACCTCCGCATGGCGGCGGCCGATATCGGCGTCAGACCCGCCCTCGGGCGGCTGATAGCCGAAGTAGCGCCAGCCGTCGATCACCTGCTCCGGCGAGCCGCGGCTGATGCCGAGCTGCAAACGCCCACCTGAGATCAGGTCGGCCGCGCCAGCATCCTCGGCCATATAAAGCGGGTTCTCGTAGCGCATGTCGATGACGCCGGTGCCGATCTCGATACGACTGGTCTTAGCGCCGACCGCGGCAAGCAGGGGGAACGGCGATGCGAGCTGGCGTGCAAAATGGTGAGCGCGGAAATATGCGCCGTCGGCCCCAAGCTCTTCGACAGCAACCGCAAGATCGATGGACTGGAGAAGCGCGTCGCCCGCCGAGCGTGTCCCGGATTGCGGCGACGGTGTCCAATGTCCGAAGGAGAGGAAACCGATTTTCTTCATGATATAGCACCGTGGAAGCGTGATTGACGAATTCATGCTTCATCGCACAGTTCCGGCCGCGGATACAGCGGTCCGGGTGTGACCACAGTGTCAACGCATCGTCGCGTTGAACGTCAGTTTCACGTCTATAAGTATGGCCCAGAATCGAAAAAGCCTGCCGCGGGAGGAGGTGCGGCAGGCTTTCGAAAAGAACCGAACAACAGCTGGGAGGAGGAGTGCTGTTGTTCCTCAGGCGACCCTGGGAGGAGGAGTGCGGCGCCTGAACCACGAAGCTTTGCGGGAGGAGGTGCATCGCTTCGTTGAAATTGACTATATCCAATTCCTGTTCATTTTCTAGGCATCATTGTGCAGTGCAGCCATGCATCAGGCGCATGGAATAAAAATCGTCGCGCATGTGAGTTGTTTCGCGGACTAAAACGCGGAAACGCCCGCTGCGATCGAGCGGGCGTTTCCGGATTTGAATGTGTCTGCGAAAGGCTTAGAGCGCTACCGAAGCGCGGGCTACGGCGCGAATGTCGCCGCGGTCGATACCGAGGTCGTTCAGTTCGCGGTTGCTCATGCGGCCAAGTTCAGTGACGGTCTGACGGTACTTGCGCCAGTTGTTCGGGCTGCGTGCTACGTTCATGATGATCCCCTTTCCTGAGGTTCGCTTGACGTCAGCAACCGTGATTGGCTCCGGCGTCGTTTGATGTCGCTAATATAGGTGCTTCTTTTTGAGCAAAACAGCGACAATACATCACGCCACCCATGCATGAAATGCAGAGGTCACACCCTCGTGAACGTTCGAGAATTACGCCCTGAAGCGCTCGAAGGCCGTCAGGCGTCGGATTGGCGGATCGGCGTCCGGCCAGCGGTAGATATCCGACCGGAGAAAGGCGAGCTCATCCTCAAGCGCTTCCTCATCCACCTCGACCCACCAGGACTTCGGACGACCGTCGCTGCCGTCCGACCAGCGATAGCTGCGCGCCTTCAGGTGATCCTTCATGTCGAAGGGGCTGTTTTCGGCATAGATGCGGATGCGCGCGTGTTGGCTGGCCGCATAGAGTTCCGAAAACGCGGTGCCAGCGCCCGCATCCTGGCAAAGCACTTCGAGCAATGCGAAACAATCGTCGACGGCGCGATGGCCATCGTGGAAATAACCCGCCTGGCCTATAAGATAGCCAAGCTTCGTCCCCTCGAAACCACGGGCCGACCAGTCGATTTCCGCATTGGAACAGGCCCAGGCCTTGCCGGCGAAAATCTGTGAGAAGGCCTCGCAGAACGGCCGGTCAAAGCCCGCATTGTGGGCGATGACCAGGTCGGCGGGCTCGATCAGGGCCTGCAGCGCCCCGAGATCGATTTCCTGGCCGGCGACCATCGCATCGGTGATGCCCGTCAGCTTGGTGATCTCTGAAGGTATCGTCACCGTCGGCTGCTGCATGCCGCCGTACACGCCGGTGACGTCGCCGATATTGCCATCGTGGTCGAAGCTGAAAGCGATGACGCCGATCTCGATGATCTCATCCTTGCGATGACTGAGACCGGTGGTTTCGGTATCGAGGATGACGCCACGGAGCGGAAAGCCGGGGCGCGGTGTTGCTGCGACGGCGCGTGGCTCGAGCTTCTTCAAGATTCGGTAGCGACCTGTTTCAAGCAGGCAATCGACCATGCCCTGCTCGCTGACATCGCTTGGAGGCTGCCTCTTCAGCGATACCTTGCGCGCCGTCTGTCCGGAGGACTGGCTTGCGCCGCCCGAGAACATGTCGAACTGTTCTGCCATTATCCCTGATCTCTGCCGTCGTCCCCGTTTCGCCGCCGCAGCGAACGAATCGAGTGGATATACCCGTAAAAACAATGGGGAAATCGAGCCGATCGGCAAGGATAATCGGCAAGCAAAGGCAGCCTGCGCCGGCAAAGCCCACATAGGCTGTGGACAAAACGAGGGGATCGGCGGCCCCGTCACGGTCGGCAACGAAGCGGGAAACTACTCCGCGACGAGCCCGCTGCGCCTCAGAAGCGACAACAGAACCAGCGGGATCAGCGTCGTCAGGACGACGGTAACGAAGGCCATCGCCATGCCGAGACCGATCGATCCCTGTTCGAACTGCCGCCAGATGAAGACCGAAATTGTCTGCATGCCGACGGGCGCGACCAGGATCGACGCGACGAGTTCGCGGGTGGCGACCGCGAAGACAAGCAGCATCGCCGTGACCAGGCTCGGCGCGATCAACGGCAGCAGGATGCGGCGAAACGCGGTGAAGGCGCTGGCGCCACAGACGCGCGCGGCGGCTTCGAGATTGTCGCCGATCTGGTGCAGCGCCGCCGTGGTGTAGCGCATCGGCTGCGGAAGCAGGATGCAGCAATAAGCGAGAAGCAGGATAAGCGGCGTGTTATAGGGCGTGATCGGTAGCACCGGCTGGTTCCACGCCAAGATAAGCCCCACGGCGACGACGACGCCGGGCAAGGCGTTCGGCAGGGCCGTCAGAATATCGAGCATCATGCGGCCGCGGAACCGGGTTTTTGCCACCGCGTATGCCGAGACGGCGCCGAGCATGCCGGTGAGCAGGGCCGTGCCCAATCCGAGCGCGAAGCTGTTGCCGAGCGCCCGGAGCGCGCCGGCACTGTTATCGGCGATCGCGGCGAAATTGGAGAGGCCGAGGTTGCTGACGGCGAGGCCGCCAGAGATGGTGTTCGACAGCGCGGTGGCCAAGATCGCCAGAAGCGGAATTACGGTGGCAAGCGTCGTCACGAGGCCGAAGAGGATGAGCACCGGAATGGTGAGTATTCCAAGCGGGCGCTTGTCCTTGGCCTGCGGCTTGCCGCCTGTCGTCACATAGGAGCGGCGAGCGAGGATCCAGCGCTGCGCCATAAAGGCGGCGAGCGACAGGATCACCAGCATCAGCGAGAAGACAGCGGCACCGGCAAGGTCAATGGGCCAGTCGGAAATACGCAGATCGATCTCGGTCACGAGCACATCAAAACCGGAACGCCGCCCAAGTGCCGCCGGCGTACCATATTCCTCGATCGCCGCGGCGAAGACCAGAAGCAGGCTGGCGGCGAGCCCCGGGGTCGATAGCGGCAGCGTGATGCGCCAGAAGGCGCGCCAGGAAGACGCGCCGAACACGCGGCCCACATCGGCATAGCGCGCGCCGACCGCCTCGATCGTACGCGAGACCGCGAAATAGACCAGCGGAAACGTGTTGAGCGCCATCACCGTCGTCATCCCCGCCAGGGAAAACAGGAAGGGCGCAAGGTGAATGCCGGTCAACTGCTGCAGATAGCCGCGCGGCTGCAGCGTCATGATCCAGCCGAGCGTCGCGATATAGGGCGGGATCATGAAGGGAACGAGCAGCGCCACGTCCCAGAAGATAGCGAAGGGTACCTTGAACAAGGCGCGAAAGACGGCAAGCGGCACGGCCAGCAACGCGGCCGCCAGCATGACGCAGATGCCGAGAATGACCGAATTGCCGCCCATCCGCAAAAGCTTGGGATCGGACAACATCTCGGGAAGGTGCAGGAACGGGGCGGCGAGAGAACTCCGCCCCAGTTCAGGGAAAATCGCCTGGAGGACGATGAAGACGAACGGCACGGCCACGACGACAATCAAACCCGATGTCGCCGCCCATGCTATCGGCCCGGTGCCGGCTGTGCCGTTCGCTTTCATGCTCTTCAGTCTCGATTACTCTTCAGTCTCAGTTGCCGGCAGCGAAGATCTTGCCGAATTCCTTCAGCGTCTCGTCACGCTTGCCGTAAACGGCAGCGGCGTCGATCTGCAGAACCTTGAGATCGGCAACCAGCGGACGGTTTGCAGGGATGTCGCTACGGGCAGGCATCAGGTAGGTGGCGGCGACCAGCTTCTGGCCTTCGTCGGACAGCATGTAGTCGATGAACTGCTTGGCTTCATCCTGATGCTTCGACCAGTTGAGGATCATGGCCGGGCGCGGCGCGACGACGGTGCCGGAAGCCGGGAAGATAACGTCGATCGACTCGCCCTTTGCCTTGCCGGCGAGTGAGATGTAATCGACGGCACCGAATACGGCGGCCTTCGCACCCTGGAGAACCGGGTTCAGGGCTTCGGCATTGGCGCCGGCGACAACTGCGCCGTTGGCATCGAGCTTGGTGAAGAGGTCCCAGCCCTGGCTACCGGCAAGCGCGGCCACCAGTTCGAAGCTGGCACCCGACTGGGCGGGATCCGGCAGGTTGACGAGATCCTTGTATTCAGGCTTTGCGAGATCGGCCCATTCGGTCGGCTTCGGCGTGTTGCTTGCCGGGTTCCAGGCGATGCCGAGTGCGGAAACGCCCTGGGCAACAGCCGTCTCGGACTTGAGGAAATCAGGAACCTTGGCAGCGTTCGGGCTCGTGTAGGACACCAGCCAGCCACGCTTGGTGAAATCGGTCGCCGTATCCCAAGAGGCCGAAATCAGCACGTCGACGACGGGATTGGCGGCTTCGGCTTCGATGCGCGCCATGATCTTGCCGGTCGTTGCCTGGAACACTTCGACCTTGTGGCCGGTCTGCTTGGTGTAGCCGGCGGCAAGCTTCTCGATCAGGCTGCCGGGGCCGGCGGAATAGACGGTGATGTCAGCGTGGGCGACGCCTGCCGCAAGTACGCCAGCGATGAGGGCGAAGCCCGCACCAAGAAATGATCTGCTCATATGTGCCTCCATAAGTGTTTGATATGCTTTAGTTACGCGTGAACCAGCGCATGTCTCCGCTATCGATGACGAGGTTGACCACCTCACCCGCGACAGCGCGCTGACGCGCCAGGAATGTGAGTTCGCTTGCAGCCGGCCGGGCGCCCAGCGCAACCGTGGTCAGATAGCCATCGCCACGAAACTGCGAGTGGACGACTTCGGCGGGAAAGCCTTCCCCCGACGTCAGGCGCACGGCCTGAGACGGCAGCAACACATGGGTCGCGCCGGCGGGAGCATTGTCGTCTTTGAGGACGATACCGGTCTGGTTGAGACGCAGACCGCCCTCATCGCGGGCGACGGGAACGACACAGCCGAGGCGCAGGAATTCCGCGACTTCGGGCGTCGCCGGCGCGCTCACCAGCGTCTCGGGCGCCGCCATCTGCTCGATAACACCGCCGCGCATAACGGCAACCTGATCGGCCAGCGAAAACGCCTCGCTCTGATCATGGGTGACATAGATCGCGGTGAGGCCAAGATCCGACATCAAGGCGCCGATCTCACGCACCATGGTCTCACGAAGCTCGCGGTCGAGGTTCGACATGGGCTCGTCGAAAAGGACGATAGCCGGCTCGGCAACGATGGCGCGGGCAATTGCAACGCGCTGCTGCTGCCCGCCGGACATATCGCTGATGCGCCGGACGCCGAAGCCGCCGAGACCGACCCGTTCAAGTGCTGCCGCAACACGCCGCTCGCAATCCTTGCGGCCGACGCCGCGCATCTCCAGCGGAAAGGCGATATTGTCCGCGACGCTCAAATGCGGCCAGAGCGCATAGTCCTGAAACACCATGCCGAGACCGCGCTTTTCCGGCGGCACGAACAGACCACCGGCGGCATCGGCCACCACGCTTCCGTTGATCTCTACGCTACCCTTGGTCGGCGCCAGCAGGCCTGCGACCAGACGCAGAAGCGTGGTCTTGCCGCAACCGGACGGGCCGAGCAACGCCAGAACCTTGCCCTTTTCAAGCGCGAGATCGACGTTATCAAGAACCGTGTTTGAGCCAAAATGCAGGCTGAGACCCGACACCGACACGGCGGCTGGTTGTGCAGAAAAATTGGTTATCATGACTATCAACGGAAAGAAATTTAGCCGCTTATAGTCAGACGGAATGACACTTTCGTGACGCAATTGTTAACGTAGGATGTATGACATCACAGAGTTGTGGCGCGGCAAGCCGCCCGCATTCGGGCGGGCGGGCGCGATCCGCGCCGCTGTGTTTCCAACAGCTTGTGATTTCGTAAAGCTTGAGGACAACCCTCTATCGGCCGCGATAGACAAACTCGCCAGGAATGGCCGCCGCATCCTTGTCGGCTTGTAGCGTCAGCGCATCGCGCAACGGCGAGCGAATGCAGACGGGATCGGTTGCGCTGGCATCGCCGGCAAGCGTCATTGCCTGGCAGCGGCAGCCGCCAAAGTCGATCGCCTTGCGGTCGCAGCTTCGGCAAAGCTCCGGCATCCAGTCTTCGCCGCGATAGGCGTTGAAGGCGGAGCCGTGATACCAGATGTCGGACAGCGACTTCTCGCGAACATTGTCGAAGGTCAGCGAAGGGATCGTCTCCGCCGCGTGGCACGGCAGAACCCGACCCGAAGGCGTGACGTTCAAACCGATCCGCCCCCAGCCGCCCATGCACGCCTTGGGATAGGACGAGTGGTGGTCGGCCGGCACGTAGTCGATGACCAGAATGCCTTCCAGCCGCTTGCGGGCCTCGATGACGGTCTTGTTGGCCCGTTCGACCTGCTCTCGCGTCGGCATCAATGCGGCGCGGTTTCTTTCGGCCCAGCCGTGAAACTGCACGGTGGCGATCTCGATACGCCGGGCGCCGAGCTTCACAGCGAGATCGAGCATATCGTCCAGCTGGTCCATGTTCTGCTTGTGGCAGACGGCATTGACCGTGAGCGGTATGCCGCTTGCCTTGACCCAGGCGGCGACGGCCATCTTGCGATCGTAGCCGCCCTTGTAGCCACCTACGCGATCGGCGCTCGCGGGGTTCGTTCCCTGCAGCGAGAGCTGCACATGGTCGAGGCCGGCATCGGCAAGCTCAAGCAGCCGCTTTTCGGTCAGGCCGACGCCCGATGTAATGAGATTGGTATAAAGGCCGGCCGCCGCCCCCGCTGCCGTCAGCTCCACGAGGTCGCGGCGCGAGGCCGGCTCCCCGCCGGAAAGATGAAGGTGGAGCACGCCCATTTCGGCGGCCTGCTGGAAGACACGGATCCACTCCTCGGTTGACAGCTCTTCCTTGATGCCCGTGAGCTCCAGCGGATTGGAACAATAGGGGCAGGCAAGCGGACAGCGATGCGTTAGCTCTGCAAGCAGCGCCATCGGCGGCGGCGCTACCGAAGACAGCGGAGCGACCGTTTGCTTGACGACCCTTGCCTCGACGCCCATCACAGCACCTGCAACATGCGACGATTGGCGAGTTCGCGGATGAACGCCAGGACATCGGTCGCGATCTGCTCGCGCGGTGCCTGGAATTCGGCGGCGAAGTCGTCGGCAATCGTGTCGAGATTTCTTTCGCCATCGAGCGCTTCGATGATCTTCACGGCGATCTCATCCACCGCCATCGCGAGTTCGGGTGCGAGCAGAACGGTCTGCCCGCGCACCGGATCGTGGCGCAAACGCACGCCACGGGCCAGCTTGACGACCATGCTGCCGGTTATCGCGACCGTATCTTCGCTCATCACGCGATCTCCTCGAGCTCGCCGATTACGCCCTCGCGACCATTCCAGCCACCCGGCGGGATCAGGCCCGGCGTAACATAGGCGAAATGTAGCGCATCGAGCTGCGCCCACAACACCTCGGTCTTGAACGTCAATGCGGCCGCCGCCGCATCCTGCTTTTCCACCGTGTTCGCGTTGTCGAGCACATAGGCAAGGCCGAAGGCAACATCGACGGGTGCCTCGTTCAAACGCTGGCGGAAATAGGAAAGCGCCTGATCGTCGGCAAAAGCGTAGTGCTGCAACAGCCCGGCGATACGATCGGCATGGATCTTCGGCGCGAAAAGCTCCGTTAGCGATGACGCGACGGCCTCAAGCAGCGGCTTCTCGCGAACGAAATGAACATAGGCTTCGACGGCAAAGCGCGTCGCGGGCAGGATGCCGCGACCGGAGGCCACATAATCAGGATCGAGGCCGACGGCTTCGGCGAGCTTCAGCCAGCGGCGGATGCCTCCACCTTCGGTGAGGCCGCCATCGTGATCCTCGATGCGGGATCGCCAGGCGCGCCGCATGTCGGCGTCCGTGAGACGCGACATGAAGGCGGCGTCCTTCATCGGGATATGGCTCTGGTAGCAATAGCGGTTGATCACCCAGGCACGTACCTGCGTCATGGTGCACTGGCCGCCATGCAGCATTTTGTGGAACGGGTGCTTGTCGTGATACCGATCCGCGCCGATCGCCATCAGCCGCGCTTCGAATGCCTGCCGGTCAGGTGTTTGCGTCAAAGTCGATCTCCATGCCGTCATGGCCAATCTGGAAGCCGCTCGCCTCGAGCATGTCGCGCTCGGGCCCGGCCCGCCAGATCGGATTGGTGTTGTTGATGTGGACGTAGATTTTCTTGGCGATATCGAGCTTCGACAGAGTGGCGAAGCTGCCATCGGGCCCGCTGATCGCCATATGGCCCATGCGCTGCCCGGTCTTTTGGCCGACGCCAAGCGTGATCATCTCGTCGGCGGTGAACACGGTGCCATCGAAAAACAAGGCGTCGGCGGCGTCGATCCGTGCGATGAGGTCATCGCTGATATGGGCGCAGCCCGGAATGTAATAGACGCGCTTGCCCTCGCCGATCAGTTCGACACCAACAGTCTGCTCGCCTTCCAGCTGAAGCTCGGGTTCGCCATTTTCCATGAACAGCGGCACCTTGCCGGGGACAGCAAACAACCGGGCCTCGACGCCCGGGAGCAGCCAAAACGGCTGCTCGAGCGTTATTGCGTGGCGCTTTACAAAGGCGGGATCAAGCGCGCGGAAGACGGGATTGTCGTCGATGATCTCGGCGATCGCCGCCGTCACGAAGATGTCCAGCGGCTGCTTTTCACGCAGGATCAACAGGCCGGCCAGGTGGTCGATATCGCCATTGGTGATCAGCACGCTCTTGATCGGACTGTCGCGCAGCGCCTTGGGATGCAGCGCGCTATTGTCGATGATCTGCTGCCTGATATCGGGAGAAGCGTTTAAAACCGCCCAGCTATGGCCATCGAGACTGACGGCGAGCGATGATTGCGATTGTGGCCTGACACCGGATGCCGGATCGCGCGCAAGGCGGCAATTCTGGCAACCGCAATTCCATTGCGGAAGGCCGCCGCCCGCGGCGGCCCCAAGAACCAGACCGCGAAAGCCAGATGAATCTGTCACGCGCGGACCTCAAACATTACAAGTCAAATTGGGTTTAGCCGACCTTAGAAAAGGATCGGTTCGTTGCCATCGGCAGGAGCGTAACGGTTGATTTCCATACCGCAGCTGACTTCGATGAACTTAGGGGCGTGCCAAGACATGTGTGTCTCCATTCATGCTGGTTTATCTTACAAGGGTTCACCTAGGCCCACTCATGCTGCACTGCAATAGCGTTTTCAGCATGGCTGCCCGCCCAATGTCGCAAGGCCATCACAATCGCGAGATCGGGCGGGCAAAGCGTCCATATTAGGCTGCTGGATCCCATTCAGGTGCCAGACCGTCGGGGCTGACGATGCGGCCGTCGGCCTGAGCAAGCGCGTGGATGCGCGCCATGTCTTCATCGCTCAGGGCGAAATCGAAGATCGCGGCGTTCTCAGCAGCGCGGGTCTCCGAGACCGTCTTCGACAGCGTGACGAAGCCCTGCTGGACGATCCAGCGAAGCACGATCTGCGCGATCGAGCGGCCATGCGCGGCCGCGATGTCGCTGAGGGCAGGATCGCTCAGAACCTTGCCATCGGCCATTGCGTAATAGGCAGTGAGCGACATGCCCAGCTCGCGCGCCGCCTCGATGACCGGACGCTGATCGAGATAAGGATGATACTCGACCTGATTGTTTGCGAGCGGCCGTTCGCTCAGGCGCGCGGCATTTTTCATCAACGTCGTGTTGAAATTGGAGACGCCGATGTGGCGTGCCTTGCCTGCCTTGGCGACTTCGTTCAGCGAGGCGATCTGCTCTTCCAGGCTAACGGCGGTGTTCGGCCAATGCAGCAGCAGGAGATCGACGTAATCGGTCTTGAGCTTGGACAGGCTTTCATCGACCGAGGCCAGGAAAGCGTTGCGCTCATAGTTCGCGACCCACACCTTCGTGGTGAGAAAGATGTCGGCGCGGGCCACGCCCGACGACGCGATACCCTGCCCTACGGCAGCTTCGTTGCCATAGATCTGCGCGGTATCGACGTGGCGGTAGCCGGTCTTCAGCACATGAGAGACCATCCGTTCGGTATCGGCGGCTTCCATGCGGAACGTGCCGAATCCGAGCGCCGGGATGGACGCGCCATTGGCGTTGACGAGTTTCATGAGGGTTTTCCTTTCGATCATATCAGGCCGCGGAAGCGGCGGTCTTGGTTGAAGCAAGCGTCCGGCGGTCGAGCGAGCCGCTCCAGAGCGTGAGAACAAGCGCGCCGATGACGAAGATGGCGCCGACCCATGGCGTGGCCCCAAGGCCGAGCGACGAGGCAACCACGATGCCGCCGACCCAGGCGCCCGCCGCGATGCCGAGATTGAAGGCGGCGATGTTCAAGGCCGAGGCGACATCGACCGCTGCCGGGCGAACCACGCCGGCAAGCTGCACGACATAAATCTGGAGGCCGGGCACATTTGCAAAGGATAGGAAACCAAGGGCGGCCAGCGTCGGGATCGTCAGCCATGGCGACACCGCTGTGAAGCTGAAGATGGCGAGCACTACGGCCTGCGCGGTGAAAAGCCAGGCCAGAGCCTTGATCGGATCGCGGTTGGCCAGACGTCCGCCGGCGATGTTGCCGATGGCGATCGCGATGCCATAGAGCACCAGGATCAGACTGACGGCCGAGGCCTGGAAGCCGGTGACCTGCTCGAGGATAGAGGCCAGGAAGGTGAAGGTGACGAAAGTGCCGCCGTAACCGAGAGCGGTCATGGCGAAGACGATCAGCAGACGGCCGCTGCCGAGAACCTTGACCTGCTCGCCGATCGTTGCCGCCGGCGCCTTCTTGAGGTTTGCCGGCAGGAGTATCCAGAGACCCACGAAGGCAAGGACACCGAGGCCGGCGACGGCCACGAATGTCGCGCGCCAGCCGAATGTCTGGCCGATGAGCGTGCCTAGGGGAACGCCGGTGACGATCGCGACCGTCAGGCCCATGAACATCATGGCGATCGCCGAGGCGCGCTTGTTTTCTGGAACAAGATCGGCGGCAATCGTCGAGCCGACCGAGAAGAAGACGCCATGGGCGAAGGCGGAGAGAACGCGGGCGACAAGCAGAGGCGCGTAGCCCGGGCTGAGCGCCGCCATCGTATTGCCGAGGATAAAGAGGGCCATGAGACCGAGAAGCAGCAGCTTGCGATCGAGGCGACCGGTCAGCGCGGTCAGGATCGGCGCGCCGAATGTGACGCCGAGCGCGTAAACGCTGACAATCAGGCCGGCGAGCGGCAGATCGATATTGAGATCATTGGCAACGGTGGGCAAGAGCCCGACGATGACGAACTCCGTCGTGCCGATCGCGTAAGCCGCGACCGTTAGGGCAAACAGGGCAAGGGGCATTGTGAATCCATCCAGTGGCGATGCCGGACAAGTGGCGATTTGGGATGGCTGGAATATGGACCACTGACATTATCGCGATAAGCAGCTACATTGCCTCAATAGTTATGAATTGAATTCACAGGAGCGAGCAGTGGATAACACCGTCGGCGAGATGGAAGTCTTCGTGCATACGGCGAAGCTGCAGAGCTTTTCGGCAGCCGGCCGCCTGCTGCGCATGTCGCCTTCGGCGGTCAGCAAGCTGGTGAGCCGGCTGGAAGAACGCTTGAAGACCCGCCTTATCGTCCGAACCACGCGCAGCCTGCAGCTCACGCCGGAGGGCGAGGTCTATCTTGAGCGCGCGCAGCGCATTCTCGAAGACATCAAGGAAGCAGAGCAGATCGTCTCGACAGGCGGCGAAGCCGCGCCGCGCGGACGGCTACGGGTGAGCGCCTCAGTCGCCTTCGGGATTAGCCATGTCGTCCCGCTGGTGCCGGAGTTCCTGGCCCGCTACCCGGGCGTCCAGCTCGATCTTTCATTGACCGATGGGATCATCGATATCGTCGAGGAGCGGGCCGATGTCGCTATCCGCTCAGGCAATCTACGGGACACCTCGCTGAAGGCGCGCAAGCTGATGGACAGCCGGCGCGTCGTCGTGGCGGCCCCTAGCTATCTCAAGCGCATGGGAAATCCCGAAAAGCCCGTCGATCTCGACCGGCACAACTGCATGACCTTCAACTTCCGGCAAACATGGGAAGAGTGGCCGTTCCGAGATCCCGCAACCGGGCAGGCCTTCTCGAAGGCGGTCCATGGTAATGTCGAAGTGAACAACGGGCCGACCATTCGCAATCTGTGCCTTGCCGGCGTCGGGCTGATCCGGGTGGGCGCTTTTCACGTCCAGGAGCATATCGACGAAGGGCGGCTGGTACCGGTGTTGGAAGCGTTCAATCCCGAGGATATCGAGCATATCCACGCCGTCTATCCCGGCCATCCACATCTTGCGAGCCGGATCCGGGCTCTGATCGACTTTCTCGTGGAGCGGATCTAGCCACGAACGTCGGCCAACCAAGCGAAAACGGCGCACCCGAGGCGCGCCGTTTCATGTTCCAATTCCGGGCTCGTATCTTAGAGACCGGTCGTCTTCATCAACTGCTCCGGATAACGCTCGCCCTCGACCTGAATGGCGGCTGCGGCGGTCTCGATCTGCGCGAGATCGTCGGCGCTCAATGCCACGTCGGCCGCGCCGAGGTTTTCGTCGAGGCGATGCAGCTTCGTCGTGCCGGGGATCGGCACGATCCAGGGCTTCCGGGCCAGCAGCCATGCCAGTGCGATCTGCGCCGGCGTCGCCTTCTTGTCTTCGGCGATGCGCTTCAGCAGATCGATCAGCGCCTGGTTCTTCTCCATCGCCTCCGGCGTGAAGCGCGGCAGCATCTTGCGGAAATCGCCTTCGCCGATCTTCGTGTCCTTGTTCATCGCGCCGGTGAGAAAGCCCTTGCCGAGCGGGCTGTAAGCAACCAGCGCGATGCCAAGCTCCTCGCAGGCTTCGAGAATGCCGTTGGTCTCCGGCCCGCGCGTCCACAGCGAATATTCGTTCTGCAGCGCGGCGACCGGCTGCACCGCATGGGCGCGGCGGACCGTCTGTGCGCCCGGCTCGGACATGCCGAAATGCTTCACCTTGCCTTCCGCGATCAGATCCTTGACCGTGCCGGCGACGTCCTCGATCGGCACGTTGGGGTCAACGCGGTGCTGGTAGAGCAGGTCGATGACATCGACATCGAGGCGCTTCAGCGAGCCCTCGGCCGCCTTGCGGATCTGCTCGGGGCGGCTGTTAACGCCGGCCATTTTGCCATCGACGATATTGAAGCCGAACTTCGTGGCGATCACTACCCGGTCACGCATCGGCCGGAGCGCCTCGCCGACAATCTCTTCGTTGGTGTAGGGTCCATAGACCTCGGCGGTGTCGAAGAACGTCACGCCACGCTCGACGGCCTGGCGCACCAGTGTGACGCTGTCCTTTGTGCTCAGCGCATGGCCGTAGCTGAAGTTCAGACCCATGCAGCCAAAGCCGAGGGCAGAGACCTCAAGTCCGCTTTTTCCAAGTGTCCGCTTTTGCATCATATACTCCTCGTGAACGGCTTCGCCCGTTACTCCCCGGCATCAGCAGCCACCGCTTGGCCTCGAAAACCACGCGCCACGCCGCGGTCCCAGCGGCTGATCATGCCGGATCCATTTCAACACCACGAAAATAGCACCACCGGAGCACCCATATTAGATCATCATTTCGGCATGAATTTATATCTCCAGCTCATGAATGGCGATAGTTTGAGCGGTATCCGACATCCAAAGGAAGAGGCACACGCATTGATGAACCGTGGATTGCGCCTACATCAATGTCAGCAGGCACTTTCACCACGCGCCTTTGGGGAAGCCACCATGAAGGGATCCAAGACGATCAACCAGATGAGTGTCCGCGAGCGGCGGGACATCTTGGCCGCCGTCGCCGATGCGCTCGAGACCAGCGCAAAGGAAGCACTGATCGAGGGCAATGCCGGCTTCGCCGCGAGCTCCGGCGACCTGGCGCTGACAATTCGCAGCAGTGTCCACGGGCTGGCGAGCACGGACCTCAAGGCCGCGGAATTTCTGCTGCAGCAGGCTATGACGCTGATCGAGCAATTCCGGTTCCGCGACCCCCACCGGCCGGAAACACTTACGCTTCATTGACGCCGGGCGGCTTGCGTGCAGCGAGACATAAGTAAGCATAATCTTACATAAATTTCGCCGCGAATACTAAAAGAGCCCGCCAGAAGCGAGCTCTCTTTATTGAGGCGCATAAGCCTTGCACAACCGGCAGACTCAGAACTCCGACCACTCCGGCTCCTGGCGGACCGCAGCAGCGGCCCCGCCGCCGCCAAAGGCCTTGGCGAGCCTGTTCCCAAGCTGGCGTGCGGGTGATGCTGCAGGACGGGAATGCTGGCTGGCAGCAACTGGCGCGGACACCGGTGCCGACGGAGCGCCACCGAGCTTGAACTGCTCCAGAAGCTTTGCGAGCGCGCGCGCTTCGCTTGCCAGGCTGTGGCTCGCCGCGTTCGATTCCTCGACCATGGCGGCGTTCTGCTGCGTCCCCTGGTCCATTGTGTTCACGGCGGTGTTGATTTCCTGCAGGCCGATCGACTGCTCGCGTGTCGCTTCGGCGATCGCGTGAACATGTCGATTGATCTCCTGGACCTCGTTTACGATGACTTCTAGCGCCTGGCCCGTTTCACCGACCAAGGTCACGCCGGATTGAACCTGCTGGCCCGAGGTGGTGATCAGGTCCTTGATCTCCTTTGCCGCCTTGGCGGAGCGCTGCGCGAGCTCGCGCACTTCCTGCGCGACCACCGCAAAGCCCTTGCCGGCCTCGCCCGCACGCGCAGCCTCGACGCCTGCGTTCAGCGCAAGGAGGTTGGTCTGGAAAGCGATGTCGTCGATCACGCCAATAATGTTGGAGATCTCGCTCGAAGACCGCTCGATCTGCTGCATGGCATCGACCGCCTGGCGAACGACCTCGCCGGACTTCTCCGCGCCGGTGCGGGTGCGGGCGACGAGGTCGCTCGCTTCGCCGGCGCGCTTGGCCGCATCGCGTACCGTTGTGGTGATCTCTTCGAGCGCAGCCGCGGTCTCCTCGACCGAGGCTGCCTGCTGTTCCGTGCGCTTGGCCAGGTCGTCAGCGGCCGAGCGGACCTCTTCGGCCCCGCCTGAGATTGCTCGCGCATTGTGTCCAACGGCCTGCATGGCCTGGTTCAGCTTGGTGACCGAGTTGTTGAAGTCGGCACGCAGCGTTTCCAGATGAGCCACGAACGGCGTGTCGATGTGGCAAGCCAGATCGCCATCGGACAGGCGCTGCAGAGCGCCACCAAGCGCATCGACGGCCTTTTGAAGCTCGGCGGATTCGCGCGCCTTCTGCGCCTCGCGATCGGCTCTCTCGCTCTCGCTCATGTTGCGGTTGGTTTCGGCTTCCTGTTCGAGACGCCGTGTTTCGAGCGCATTGGTCCGGAAGATTGCCACGGCGCCGGCCATATCGCCGATCTCGTCACGACGGCCGACGCCGTTGATCTCCTCGGCCGTTTCGCCTTCGGCAAGCGAAACCATACGTTGGCGCAGCCGCGCCATCGGGGCGGTTATGCCCTTGGTGGCGACCACGAGCGCGAATGCGAGCGCGGCCGCGATACCGACGACAAGGCCGATTATGCTGTTCAGAATAGTGGACAAGACGGAATCCGACAGCTCGCGGCCGCCCTTGCTCAGCATCTCCGTCAGCGCCGTGTTGTTGTCACCGAACTTTGGCGACAGGGCACCCATCAGGCTATCGACCTTTTCGATCAGGCTCCGCGCCAGCGCTTCATTGCCGGATTTGCGCGCCTGGACAAGCTGATCGCCGATGTTCCTGACCTGATCGCTGCCGGCCAGCAGTTCGGCAATGGCGTCCTTGCGGCTCGGCACCAGTTCGGGCACCTGCACAAGTCTCGCCCTGGCACCATCGTAGTTCGATGCGAATAGACCAGCGGCATTATCGAAAGCCGGGGAATCAGGCTCGATGGTCATTAGACGCGCCATCCAGGTCGTGGACGTCCAGATACCGGCCGCCGCGCGGGCGCCAAGCATCGCCGCTTCGCTCTCATGCTGCAGGAAACCCGTATAGGCTTGGTTCGCATCGCGGAACTTGGCGCTGACATACATCAAGCCCGAGAACGAGATGAGCGCCAGCAGAGCGATGGCGACGAGAAATTTGGTCTTAATCTTCCAATTTTGCAACATAAGAAAACCTATGCGGTGGCCTGATCCAGGCGCCGGTATGAATGAATGATACGACGCCACATCGCCGCGATGTGCGCACTCGCTGAATTTTTGGGAGTTAGACTGGCTGCGTCATGCAGATCGAGCGATTGCCGATGTCTTGCATATAGTTAAAATCTTAAATGCTTTAACAATGTATAAATTCAAACCACCACGTTCATGCCCGTCTATATTGACATCGGCGCGCGAATTCATGTAATCGCGGCCTTACTGGCCAGCAGAGCGCCTCCGCGCTCACGCAACCTCATCAAAATCGCGCACGTAATTCTTGAGATGCACCAGCAACGCTCTGGCGTATCCCGGAAGTTGCATTTCGTTCTTCACGCAAACATATAGCTCTCGTTCGACCCAGGCTTCGTCGATCGGAAAGACTTGGAGCTTCATGTGGCCCGCATAGCGTCGGGCAGCGCTTTCCGGCACGATGGAGACGCCGGCGCCCTGCTCCACGACACGGCATGTCGCCTCGAAACCGTTGATCAGCATCCGAAAATGCGGGGTGCGCCCCAGCTCGTTGGCGTGGCGTCTGAGGAACTGCATCAGCGCCGGATCGCCCTGCTGACCAATGAGCTTGAAATCGAGAACCCGCGAGAACGCGATTGGCCCCAACGGCATCGCCATGTCACCTGGGGCAATCAACACCAGCCGGTCGGGGACGAAGCGGAAACGCTCGAGGCCGTTCATATCGGCGGACGAAGCGACGATCGCGATATCGGCCTGCCCCTGTTTCAACATGTTCACCGCCTCGAGGCTCGGCTTATCCTCGACGCTGACGCTGATATCGGGGTTCTGCGCCAAAAAGGCACCAAGCGCCTGTGGTAGATGCTCGGCAAGCATATTGGTGTTGGACAGCAGCCTGACGCGGCCACTGCGGCCATCGGCGAAGGCATCGAGGTCGGCCTCGATACGGCGCGCATCGTCCATGATCTGCCGCGCATGGCTGGCCAGCATCTCGCCCGCCAAAGTGGGCTTGATGCCACGGCCAGTGCGCTCGAAGAGTTCGAGATCAAAGGCTTCTTCAAGCCGCTTCAAGCGCGCGCTGACGGCGGCAACGACGACATTGTTCTGCTTGGCCGCAACCGTCAGGCTTCCTCCGTCGACGGCAGCCAGGAAGATACGCAAATCGATAAGGTCGAACTTCACATTGAAGCTTTCATTCTTCGTGAAAACTGTTTGTATGACAAATTGATTTTCAAACGCAGTATAGCGCGGCTATGACGATTGCCAAGTCGCGAACGTGACACATCGACGCATAAAGTCAGTTCCTCCTTTAGAGTGAATTTGCAAAGCAATTTCAGTAATTTGCTTTTCTAACATTGGCTTTAACCGGTGCTTGTCGCATCCAGCCTCGCGGCGACGTGGATCGGCTACGCTCGTGGGAGGTGATGCAAAGCCTGTTGTCGTTTATTCATGCTTGATGAAAGCACGTCGATAATGCACTTGCACACCGCACCCTCTCGGCTTCCCTTCAAACGCCTGCGATCGATCGCACTCTGTCTGTCCGCGCTGGTGTCGATCACCGGCGCAGCCTCGGCGCAAGATCAAGCAGCGACGCCAAACGACCTGATCATGAGGGGACGCTATCTCGCGACCGCGGCCGATTGCGCAGCGTGTCATACCGCGCCGAACTCCGGACAGCCCTTCGCCGGCGGCTATGCGATCGAATCGCCGCTCGGCAAGATTTTCTCGACCAACATCACGCCATCCAAGACCGACGGCATCGGTAACTACAGCGAGGAAGACTTCGCGCGCGCTGTTCGCGACGGCGTTGCAAAGGATGGCAGCCATCTTTATCCGGCGATGCCTTACACGGCCTACGCCAAGATCTCCGACGAGGACATCTCGGCGCTCTACGCCTATTTCATGCAGGACGTGAAGCCGATCGACCACGCGCCGGAGAAAACCGCGCTGCCGTTCCCGTTCAGCATCCGCGCCTCGATGTCGGTGTGGAACCTGCTCTTCCTCGACAAGGACCGCTTCCAGCCGGATGCATCCAAGTCCGCCGAGTGGAACCGTGGCGCCTATCTGGCCGAGGCTCTCGAGCACTGCAGCACCTGCCACACGCCGCGCAATCTCTTCATGGCGGAGAACGGAAGCCAGGCGCTTTCGGGCGGCTCCATCGGCTCCTGGTTCGCGCCGAACATCACCTCCGACAAGGTTGATGGCATCGGTGGCTGGTCCGACGAAGAACTCGTGCAGTATCTGCGCACCGGCCATGTCGCAGGCAAGGCTCAGGCGGCCGGCCCGATGGCGGAAGCCATCGAGCACAGCATGCAGCACCTGACCGAGGCCGACCTCAAGTCGCTCGTCGTCTACCTGAAAGATACGAAGCCGATCACCACTGGCGAAGCCACGCCGCGCTACGACGTCGGCAAGCCCTCCACGGCCGAACTCGATCTACGTGGCCTGCCTGGCCAGGCCGTGACCGAGAAGGGCTTCCATATCTTCAGCGGCTCCTGCGCCGCTTGCCACCAGGTTGATGGCGAGGGCAACGACCACTATCCTTCGCTCTTCCACAATACCGCAACCGGCGGCAACAGCCCGGACAATCTGATCGCAACGATCCTGTTCGGCCTGTCGCGCACCATCGACGGCGTACCGACATTCATGCCGGCCTTCGGCGAGAACGCCGCCTACACGGATCGTCTTTCCGACAAGGACGTCGCCGATGTCAGCAACTACGTGCTTGGTCATTTCGGCAACGGCAAGGTGACCGTCACCGCAGCCGACGTCCTGCGTGTCCGCGAGGGTGGAGAGAAGCCTGTATTGGCTGCGGTTGCACCGTTCATCGTTCCGGCAGTCGCCGTGGCGCTGATCCTCGCCGCGCTCGTCATCGCGCTGCTCGTTGCCCGCCGCAGGCGGCAGCCGGCCCGCGCCTGATCGTTTCACCCTTTCTCCCAGTTCTGACTGCCTCATCGAGGATATCAGCGATGCCAATCGACCCGAACAATGCGGGCTCTCTCATGAGCCGGCCCCTCCACCGCCGAGACCTCCTGCGCGCCACCGTGGCCGTCGGGGGACTGGCCGTCCTCTCCTCCTTCGCAGCGCCCGTATCAGCGTTCGCGGCCGACGATGACGTCCAGGGCTTTACCAAGCTTTCCGAATTCCTGACCGGCTACGAGCTCGACCCCGTGCTCGGCGCACGCTTCCTTGCGGCACTCTCCAAGCGCAGCAAGACGCTGAAGGCCGACATCGCCGCCCTGCAGCAGGCGGTGAGCCAGTCCGGCGCCAAGGACATGGATGGCTTTCTCGCCTCCAAGCCCGCCGAGCCTGAGATGAAGACTTCCGCGAAGATTGTCTCCGCCTGGTATCTCGGCGTGGTCGGCGAGCCACAGGACGCGGAACTCATCACCTACGAGAAATCGCTCATGTACCGCCCGACCAAGGGCCTCCTTCCCATTCCGACCTACGGTCCCGGCCCGAACGCCTGGGGACCGAAGCCCGGCAGCAAGATCTGACAGGATATAGACAATGGCAAACGACGCATATGATGCGGACCTGATCGTCATCGGATCGGGTGTCATGGGCGGCATCGTCGCCGCACAGCTCGCCAAGGCCGGCAAGAAAGTCATCATTCTCGAAGCCGGCCCGCGTGTCGATCGCCGCGAGATCGTCGAGACCTTCCGCAACGCTCCGGTCAAGCTCTCGCTGGCAAACGCCAAGCTGCAGGGCGCAGGCTCCCCCTTCCCGAGCATGCCCTGGGCGCCGTCAACCTATGGCGACTACCTGCAATACGAAGGCCCGGTTAAATACAACACCTCCTACCTGCGCGTCGTCGGCGGCACGACCTGGCACTTCGGTTCGGCGCTCTGGCGCATGATCCCCAACGACTTCAAGATCCAGTCGCTCTACGGCCGCGGCCGCGACTGGCCGATCGGCTATGACGATCTGGAGGAGTATTACAACAAGGCGGAGCTGGAGCTCGGCGTCACCGGCACCGACGGCCAGGACGAAAGCGGCCAGGGCGGTGGCCCGATGCCGCCGCGTTCCATGCCCTTCCCGATGAAGCAGCTGAATTCCAGCTACATGTTCACGACGCTGGCTGAAAAGCTCTCGGTTGGCGGCTTCAACCCGGTACTTGAGCCGCATGGCCGCGCCTCGCGCCCCTACGGCAACCGCCCGGTCTGCGCCGGCAACAACAACTGCAATCCGGTCTGTCCGATCGGCGCCAAGTATGACGGCTCGATGCACATCGACGAAGCCGAACGCCATGGCGCCAAGCTGCTGGACAACTCGCCTGTCTACAAGGTGGAAGCCGGCGACGACGGCAAGATCACCGCCGTCTGGTACAAGAAGCCCGACAATTCCGAGCATCGCCTGACGGCGCGCTATTTCGTGCTTGCCGCCTACGGCATCGAGTCCGCCAAGCTGCTGCTGATCTCGACCTCGGACAAATATCCGAACGGTATCGCCAACTCGTCGGATCAGGTCGGCCGCAATCTCATGGACCACACCGGCATCAGCATGAACATGCTGACCAAGGAGGACATGTGGCCGGGCGAAGGCCCGACCGAGCTCCTGGTCTATCTCAACCAGCGCGACGGCGCCTTCCGCAAGGATTATCCGAGCTACAAGATCAAGGTCCGCAACACGGTACCGACAGCCCAGATGACCGAAGGCTTCATCAAGAAGGGCATCATGGGTTCCAAGCTCGATGAGATGATCCGCCAGTATTCGGCCCGCTCGCTGAACTGGGCGATCGATTTCGAGCCGCTGCCGCTCGCCGAAAACCGCGTAACGCCGTCGAAGACCAAGTTCGACGCGCTCGGCATCCCGGTTCCCGTTCTTTACTACTCGGTCACCGACTACTGGAACGCCGGTCGCGATCGTGGCCTGGAAGATCTGAACAAGATCGCCCAGCTGCTCGACGCCGAGGTTCTGTCGACCGACGTCAAGTGGCAGAATCGCCAGCACGTCATGGGCACCACCCGGATGGGCGACGATCCGAAGGACAGCGTCGTCGACCGCGATTGCCGCACCCATGATCACCCGAACATGTTCATCGCCGGCACCAGCGTCATGCCGTCGGCATCGTGCATGAACCCGACACTGACGGGTGCGGCGCTCAGCGTGCGTATTGCCGAGCAGCTGATCAAGGAGATCTGATTTTAGCGCTCACGAAGGTCTCGGCCGTACTGGTCGAGACCTTCCCGATCTCAAAACGAAAACAGCGACCGCCTCGCAGGCCGGTCGCTGTTTTCGTATTCACCGATGAAAGCGACGTCAGTCGCGATTGGTATAGAGCGCACTGGAGCGCTCGAGGTGCTTCAAGATCGCGGCTTCCGCGCCATTCGCATCGTTAGCCGCCAGACAGTCGAGGATCTGCTCATGCTCCACCAGCGTGAATTTCTCCTTGCCGGTCCAGATGAGCATGTCCGTGTGATAGGCCTTCAGCCATGCCAGCATTGCCTCGCTGACGGCGACGAAGATCGGGTTGCCCGAGATCTGCGCGATACGCGTATGGAACTGCATGTCGGCGGCGATGAAGTCTTCCGCGTTGCCAAGCGACCGGCGCTGCTCCTCGATGATATCGCGGAGATCGGTGATGTCGGCGGGCGTGGCCTTGACCGCCGCCTCGCGCGCCATGCCGCGCTCGAAGAAGATGCGTGAGCTCTTGAGGTGATCGAGCGAGTCGGCGGACTGCGCCAGCATGATCTTCGCCGTCAGATCCACCTGGCGGAAAATCGATCTTGCGGTCAGCTGCAGAACCTTGGCGCGCTCCCCGTGCGAGATGTTGACCAAGCCCATGTTGGCCAGCGACTGCATCGCCTCGCGGATCGCCGGCCTTCCAACCCCGAAGCGCTCCATCAGCACCCGCTCCGAAGGCATCTCGTCGCCGGGGCGAAGCTCGCCGGACGTGATCATTCGCTCCAGTCGATCAAAAACCTCATCGGATAGTTTGCGACGCACGATCTGTTCGATTGGCTGGCTCATGGTGTCTCGCTGGCTCACAATATCCCTCCTTTATGCATGCTAGCGTCCCGGCACGAAAGGCCGTCGTCTGAAATCGGTCAGTGCTCTTTCAAAAAATTTTCATTGCAGAAATTGGAATACTCATTATACCAGTTCATGAGTTGACGCCATGGCAAACTTTAGGCCTAGGCAGGAGGAGCAACGAAACCTCATGATGATCACAGTTACCTACCGCATCGAAACGACCGGCAGCGTCGAGGCCATGGCCGCCAAGATCGCCAGCGATCAGTCGACCGGCACGTTCGTCCCCGTTCCCGGCGAAACGGAAGAGCTGAAAGCGCGCGTCGCCGCGCGAGTTATCGCCATCCGTCACCTGCCCGATGCGGAATATCCGACCTGGCCGGAAGTAGCACCCGGCAGCGGCCCCATTCACCGCGCCGATGCCGATATCGCCTTCCCGATGGACGCGATCGGCACGGATCTCTCCGCCCTGATGACCATCGCCATCGGCGGCGTATTCTCGATCAAGGGCATGAGCGGCATCCGCATCGTCGACATGAAGCTGCCCGAAGCCTTCGCCACAGCCCATCCCGGCCCGCAATTCGGCCTGCCCGGCAGCCGTAGGCTGACCGGCGTCGAAGGTCGGCCGATCATCGGCACGATCGTCAAGCCGGCGCTTGGCCTGCGGCCGCATGAGACGGCGGAGCTGGTCGGCGAACTGATCGAGTCCGGCGTCGACTTCATCAAGGACGACGAAAAGCTGATGAGTCCGGCCTATTCGCCGCTCAAGGAGCGCGTAGCGGCCATCATGCCGAGGATCCTCGATCACGAGCAGAAGACCGGCAAGAAGGTCATGTACGCCTTTGGCATCTCGCATGCCGATCCCGACGAGATGATGCGCAATCACGATCTCGTCCTGAAGGCCGGCGGCAATTGCGCCGTCGTCAACATCAATTCCATCGGCTTCGGCGGCATGAGCTTCCTGCGCAAGCGCTCGGGCCTCGTACTGCATGCGCACCGCAACGGTTGGGACATCCTGACCCGCGATCCCGGCGCCGGCCTCGATTTCAAGGTCTACCAGCAGTTCTGGCGCCTGCTCGGCGTTGACCAGTTCCAGATCAACGGCATCCGCATCAAGTATTGGGAACCGGACGACAGTTTCGTCGAATCCTTCAAGGCCGTGAGCACGCCGCTGTTCAGCAAGGCCGACTGCCCGCTGCCGGTCGCTGGCTCCGGCCAGTGGGGTGGCCAGGCGCCGGACACCTATAACCGCACCGGCCGCACCACCGATCTTCTTTATCTATGCGGCGGCGGCATCGTCAGCCATCCAGGTGGCCCGGCGGCCGGCGTTCGCGCCGTGCAGCAGGCCTGGCAGGCGGCGGTCGCCGACATCCCGCTCGACGAATACGCCAAGGATCACCCGGAACTCGCGGCCTCGATCGCGAAGTTCGGCGACGGCAAGGCAGCTTGAGACCATGACCAAACCTCTGCTTACCTATTACGGTGACGATTTCACCGGCTCGGCCGACGTCATGGAAGCGCTCGCCTCCAACTGCGTACCGACCGTGCTGTTTCTCGGCATCCCCAGCGCCGAAACCGCCAAGCGTTTCGCCGATTACCGCGCCTTCGGCATCGCCGGCACCAGCCGCAGCGAAACGCCGGAGTGGATGGAAAAGCATCTGCCCGCGATCTTTGAGTGGCTGAAGGCGCTCGATGCCGACATCTGCCATTACAAGGTCTGCTCGACCTTCGATTCCAGCCCCGCGATCGGCAACATCGGCAAGGCGATCGAAATCGGCAAGGCGCTCTATGGCCAGCCGGTGGTTCCTGTCATCGTCGGCGCCCCGCAGCTGAAGCGCTTCACGGCTTTCGGCAATCTCTTCGCCGCCTATCAGGATCGCTACTACCGCATCGACCGCCATCCCGTCATGAGCCGCCATCCGGTAACGCCGATGGCCGAAGCCGACCTGACGCTGCATCTGGCAAAGCAGACAGCGCTACCCGTGGCACTCGCCGATCTGGTCACCACCGCGGCCGCCGATGCCGACCAGCGCATCGACAAGACGATCGCCGACCTCGATGGCATCCTGCTGATCGACGTGGATAGCGCCCAGTCGCAGGCTCTGGCCGGCCGTCAGGTCTGGCGGGCAAAACGCGACGGCGGCCTGTTCACCGCCGGCTCTTCCGGCGTCGAATACGCGCTGTTGCAGGCGTGGAAGGCTGAAGGCCTGCTTGGCGAACCGACGACCTTTGCTGAACCGGGCAAGGTCGATCGCCTCGCCGTCGTCTCGGGAAGCGTATCGCCCACCACGGAACGGCAGATCCGCAACGCGACGGAAAACGGCTTTGACGGCATTGCCGTCGATCCGCTCGACCTCGTCGGCGAAAGCGGTGACCGCGCCATCGACACCGCTGTCACTGAGGGCGTCAAGCGCCTGAAGGATGGCCGCAGCGTCATCCTTCATACGGCGCTCGGCTCATCGTCTGACAAGGGAACCGATATCGACCGTATTCCCGGATCCCGCCATCGCCTCGGCTCCGCTCTCGGCACGATCCTGCGCCGGTTGATCGAAACCGAAAAGCTGCCCCGCGCTGTCATCGCCGGCGGCGACACGTCGAGCCACGCGCTGCAGCAGCTGCGCGTCGATGCTCTGACGACCCTGTTGCCGCTGCCGCAGACACCCGGCTCGCCGCTCTGCACCGCGCACGGCAACTACGCGCCGACGAACGGGCTGCAGATCGCGCTCAAGGGAGGCCAGGTCGGAACCGACGGTTATTTCGCACAGATCCGCGACGGACGGAGGGCTTGAACATGCGCTATTGGGTTGGCACCAGCTTCAAGATGAACAAGACGCTTGGCGAAGCTCTGTCCTTTGCCGAAAAGCTCGCCGCTGCCGATGGCGATCGCCATGCGGATATCCAGCGCTTCGTCATCCCGCCCTTCACAGCGGTGCGCGAAGTCAAGAAGGCTCTCGCCGATAGCTCGGTGAAGGTCGGCGCGCAGAATATGCACTGGGACGCGGCCGGCGCCTGGACAGGCGAGATCTCGGCCCCGATGCTGAGGGATTGCAACCTCGATATCGTCGAACTCGGCCACTCCGAGCGTCGCGAACACTTCGGCGAGACCGACGAAACCGTCGGCCTGAAGGTCGAGAGCGCCGTCAATCACGGCCTGATCCCGCTGATCTGCATCGGCGAAACGCTTGCCGAGCGCAATGCCGGTGATGCCGACGCGGTACTGAAGCGCCAGATTGAGGGCGCGCTGGCGCGCGTCACTAGCTCTAGCAAGGACGCGGAGATCCTGCTTGCCTACGAACCGGTCTGGGCGATCGGCGTCAACGGCATTCCGGCGACCGCTGACTACGCCGACGAGCGCCACGCGCGCATCGCTGATGTGGCCGCCAAGGCGCTCGGTCGCGCGGTTCCGGTTCTCTACGGCGGCAGCGTCAATCCAGGCAATTGCGAGGAGCTGATCACGCAGCCGCACATCGACGGCCTTTTCATCGGCCGCTCTGCCTGGGCCGTCGAAGGCTATCTCGACATTCTGAAGCGCGTTGCCGCGGTCATCTGATCGCAGCCACCAATTCCACTCATCCAGCCCCCGAATGATTGAAAGGACACGGACCATGAAAATCGCCATCGGAGCGGATAGCGCTGGCAAGCCATTGCTTGACGTGATCGCCGCCCACCTCGCCACCAAGGCGGGCCTCGAAGTGCACGATCTCAGCCAGGCCGGCTTCTACGCCGACCTGTCGCAGAACCTCGCGCAGACCATCGTCGACGGCCAGCACGAGCGCGGCATTCTGATCTGCGGCACCGGCATTGGCGTTTCGATTTCTGCCAACAAGGTTCCCGGCATTCGCGCCGCGCTGACGCACGACACCTACTCGGCCGAGCGCGCCGCGAAATCCAACAATGCACAGATCATCACCATGGGCGCACGCGTGATCGGTCCGGAACTTGCCAAGTCGATCGTCGACACGTGGCTCGCCTCCGAATTCGATCCGAAGGGCGCTTCGGCAGGCAACGTCGACGCCATCAACAGGCTCGACGCGGTTAAGTAATACTTATTCTGGGGTGGTGATTGACTCATCATACCAGCAACGTTAACAATTCCAGCAAAACACGAAGTGAGGAAACATGACTTCCATTGCTCTGTTCGGCGCCGGCGGCAAAATGGGCTACCGGCTTGCAAAGAACCTCAAGGGTTCGCGCTACGACGTTCGCCACGTCGAAATCAGCGATGTCGGCAAGGCACGCCTGAAGGACGACCTCGGCCTTTCGACCGTGGACGTAGACGCAGCGCTTGATGGCGTCGACGTCGTCATCCTGGCCGTTCCGGACACGCATATCGGCAAGGTTGCCGCCAGCATCAACGACAAGCTCAAGGCCGGCACCATGGTTGTTGCGCTTGACGCTGCCGCGCCATTCGCTGGCCACTTCCCGGAGCGTCCTGATCTGACGTATTTCGTCACGCATCCGTGCCATCCGCCGATCTTCAACGACGAAACCGACATGCAGGCCAAGAAGGACCACTTCGGCGGCCTCTTCGCTAAGCAGCACATCGTTTCGGCTCTCATGCAGGGTCCGGAAGAAGCCTACGCCGTCGGCGAAGAAATCGCCAAGACGATCTGGGCACCGGTCATGCGCTCGCACCGCGTCACCGTCGAGCAGATGGCGATGCTGGAGCCGGGTCTCTCCGAGACCGTTGCCGCTTCGCTGCTCGTCGTCATGAAGCAGGCCATGGATGAGTGCGTCGCACGCGGCGTTCCGGAAGAAGCTGCCCGCGACTTCCTGCTCGGCCACCTGAACGTACTCGGCGCCGTCATCTTCGGCGAAGTCCAGGGCGTGTTCTCGGACGCTTGCAACAAGGCTATCGAATTCGGCATTCCCGCCCTGATGAAGGACGACTGGAAGCGCGTTTTCGAACCTCAGGAGATCGCTGACAGCATCAAGCGTATCACCTGATACCGATCCCGGGAGGGGGCAACCCCTCCCCTTTCACCGCCCTGCTGGGAACAGGGCTTCTTTTGGGAGGAAACCAATGAGACTGACACGTAGACTGACCGTCGCTGCCTTTGCCAGCGCGCTTGCATTCGGCGTTGCCATGCCCGCTTTTTCGGCGGACCTGATCGCCATCATCACCCCCGCACACGACAACCCGTTCTTCAAGGCTGAAGCCGTAGGTGCTGAAGCCAAGGCGAAGGAACTGGGCTATGAAGCGCTCGTCATGACGCATGACGACGACGCCAACAAGCAATCCCAGATGATCGACACCGCCATCGGTCGCGGTGCGAAGGCCATCATTCTCGACAACGCCGGCGCTGACGCGACCGTTGCAGCCGTCAAGAAGGCCAAGGACGCGGGCATTCCGTCGTTCCTCATCGACCGCGAAATCAACGCCACGGGCGTTGCCGCAGCACAGATCGTTTCCAACAACTACCAGGGTGCCCAGCTGGGTGCGCAGGAATTCGTCAAGCTGATGGGCGAGAAGGGCAATTATGTCGAGCTCGTCGGCAAGGAATCCGACACCAATGCCGGCATCCGCTCGCAGGGCTATCATGACGTCATCGACGACTATCCGGACCTGAAGTCGGTCGCCAAGCAGTCGGCCAACTGGAGCCAGACGGAAGCCTACGCCAAGATGGAAACCATCCTGCAGGCAAACCCGGATATCCAGGGCGTCATCTCCGGTAACGACACGATGGCCATGGGCGCTATCGCCGCCCTCCAGGCCGCCGGCCGCAAGGACGTGATCGTCGTCGGCTTCGACGGCTCCAACGACGTCCGCGACTCCATCAAGTCCGGCGGCATCAAGGCCACCGTTCTGCAGCCCGCCTACGCACAGGCGCAGATGGCTGTCGAACAGGCCGATGCCTACATCAAGAACAAGACTCTTCCCAAGGAAGAGAAGCAGCTGATGGATTGCATTCTCATCAACGCCGACAACGCCTCCAAGCTCGAAACCTTCGCGATCGCCAAGTAACGACAGCTTGAGACGAATGGCGAAGAGCGCACTCATTTGCGCTCTTCGTTCTTTATCCTATTCCATAAGATTGGAGTTTCGTGGATGGCGAGGGTCAGAAGCGCGGTTGTGATCGCATTGCTTGCGATGGCACTGCCGGGCTGCAAAATCATCAAAACGCCGACGGCGGAAGAAAAGGCTGCGGAAACCGCAAAGAGCGCCTTCGATCCCGCGGCAAAAGTCGAGGCCATCTGGCAGTCGCAGGCAATTCCCTATCTGCAAAAGCGGGCCGGTGAGCTTAAGGACGTCGTGGCGCTTGCCGCGTCGAGCCCGGATCAGGCCGGCGAGAAATACGGCAATCCCCGCAAACAGGCGAGCGCGCCCTGGACCTATGCGGTCAAGCTGAGCGGCAAGGTCGTCGCGGCCGATACGGCATCGCGCGCGGCCACGATCGACGTTGACGCCGATGGCGATGGCAAGGCCGACGCCAAGGTGCAGATCGGTCCCGCCGTGCGCGGAACGGCGCTGCGCGACACGCTGGAATTCGTTAATTTCAACGAGTTCAAGAACCAGATCGAGTGGGCGCAATTCGGCAAGGCGTTTAACGAGAAGATCAACACCGCCCTCCTGGCGCCGCTACCGCGCGACGGTCTGACCGGCAAGAGCGTCACGGTCACCGGCGCCTTCCCGCTGCCGGCATCCGGCCAGTTGCCGCTGGTGACCCCGGCCGAACTGACGGTGGGGCCGTAGCGATGAGCGAGACGATCGAACACGACGTTATCCTGCGCCTCGAAGAGGTGTCCAAGGTCTATTCCGGCATCGTCGCCGTCAAGCGCGCCGACCTCGAGCTCCGGCGTGGCGCGGTGAATGTGCTGGTGGGCGAAAACGGCGCTGGAAAATCGACGCTGATGAAGATCATCGCCGGCGTCGAGCGGCCAACGCTTGGACGCATCATCCTCGATGGCGAAACGGTCTCCTTCGACAGCCCGGCCGACGCGCAGGCGCACGGCATCGGCATGATCTTCCAGGAACTCAATCTCTTCGCCAACATGACGGTGGCCGAAAACATCTTCGCCACCCGCGAGATCACCCGCGGTATTCGCGGCATCGATCACAAGGCACAGATCGAAAAGGCCAACGCCTTTCTGAAACGGCTGGATGCCGGCATCAATGCCGAAACCATGGTCGAGGACCTGCCGATCGGTCAGCAGCAGCTGGTCGAGATCGCCAAGGCGATGTCGCTCAACGCCCGCATCCTGATCATGGACGAACCGACATCGGCACTTTCGGCGGCCGAAGTCGAGATCCTGTTCAAGGTCATCGCCGAACTGAAGGCGCAGGGTGTGGCCATCGTCTATATCTCCCACCGGCTGGAAGAGCTGATGCGGATCGGTGACTACATCACCGTGCTGCGCGACGGCCAGATCACCGGCCATGCAATGGTCCGCGACATCGACACCAAGTGGATCGTCCGCTCGATGATCGGCTCCGACGCCAAGGATTTTGCCAAGGCGGCCGACCACGAACTGGGGCCAGAAGCCTTCCGCGCCGAGGAGATCAGCCTGCCACGCAGAACCGGCGGACTGGCCGTCGATCACGTCTCGCTCTCGGTGCGCGCGGGCGAGATCCTCGGCATCTACGGCCTGATGGGTGCCGGACGCAGCGAGTTCTTCGAATGCGTGATCGGCCGTCACAAACACTCGACCGGCAAGATCTTCATCGACGGCCAGGAAGTGCGCGCGCAAGACACGACGGGGCGGATCAGGAAGGGCCTTGCCCTCATCCCCGAGGACCGTCAGCGCGAAGGACTGGTGCAGGTGCTATCCATCGCCAGCAATCTGACGCTTGCCAGCCTCGATCACTTCACGCGGCTCTTTCACATCAAGGCCGGTGCCGAAAGGCAGGGCATCAACGACATGATCCGTGATCTCTCCATCAAGGCGCCGAACCCGGAATTCGAAGTCACCTCGATGTCCGGCGGCAACCAGCAGAAGGTGGTCATCGGTAAGGCGCTGATGACCAATCCGAAGGTTCTCCTGATGGACGAGCCCAGCCGCGGCATCGACGTCGGCGCCAAGGCGGACGTGTTCCGCACAATGCGCAGACTGGCCGCCAAGGGCCTTGCAATTTTGTTTTCAACCTCAGACCTTGAAGAGGTCATGGCCCTTTCCGACCGCATCGCCGTTCTCAGCAACGGCAAGCTGGTCGCCGTCTTCGATCGAAGCGAAGCAACGGAAGAGGCTATCATCGCGGCATCTGCCAAAGGTCACGGACACCAGGGAAAGCTCGCGTCATGACGGCGGACACCTCATCCACATTCGGGGCAAAGCGTTCGAGCGGCTCCATTCTCCTCACCCTGATGAAGCTCAGAACCTTCATCGCCCTTTTTGCCGTGATCATCTTCTTCGCGATCTTCGCGCCGAATTTCACATCCACGGCCAACATGATCCTGATGTCGAAGCACGTCGCGCTCAATGCCTTCTTGGCCATGGGCATGACCTTCGTCATCATTACCGGCGGCATCGACCTTTCGGTCGGCTCGATCGTCGGCCTGTGCGGCATGGTCGCCGGCGCCTTGATCCTCAACGGCGTGGAACTGCCGATCGGCTACACGATCTTCTTCAACATCTATGAGATCGTGCTGATCACACTGGCCGTCGGTCTGGCGATCGGCCTGATCAACGGGCTATTAATCACCAAGCTCAACGTCGCGCCGTTCATCGCGACGCTCGGCACCCTCTATATCGCACGCGGCCTCGCGCTGCTCTCCTCTGACGGTCAGACCTTCCCCAATCTCGTCGGCAAGCCGGAATACATGACGACGGGCTTCGACGTCTTCGGCGCCGGCCGCATGCTGGGCCTGCCTGTCTCGATCTGGATTCTGATCGTGCTCGCCCTAATTGCCGCCTACGTGGCGCGCTCGACGCCGATCGGCCGGCATATCTTCGCCGTCGGCGGCAACGAGCGTGCAGCGCGCATGTCAGGCATCCGGGTCGATGTGGTAAAGATCTTCGTCTACATGTTTTCGGGCCTGTGCGCAGCCATCGTCGGTCTCATCATCTCGTCCGAACTGATGGCCTCGCATCCGGCCACCGGCGAAAGCTTCGAATTGAACGCGATCGCCGCGGCGGTGCTCGGCGGGACCTCGATGTCGGGCGGGCGCGGCACGATCGGCGGCACGATCATCGGCGCCTTCGTCATTGGCATCCTGTCGGACGGACTGGTCATGATGGGCGTATCGTCCTTCTGGCAGATGGTCATCAAGGGGCTGGTGATCATTATCGCGGTTGTTGTGGATCAGGCGCAGCGCCGTCTGCAACAGCGCGTGACTCTCATGCAAATGGCAAAGGCAGGATAAGCAATGACGGAATTGAATGGCGCACTCATCGGCTGCGGCTTTTTCGCGGTCAACCAGATGCATGCGTGGCAGGACGTGGCCGGGGCTTCGATCGTGGCGATCTGCGATCGCGACCCCGAGCGGCTGAAAATCGTCGGCGACCAGTTCGGCATCGACAGGCGCTATAGCGATGCGGCCCAGATGTTCGCCGATGGCGGCTTCGATTTCGTCGACATCGCCACCACCGTCCAGAGCCACCGCGCTCTGGTCGAGATGGCCGCCGCGCATAATGTGCCGGCGATCTGCCAGAAGCCATTCGCAAAGACGCTCGACGACGCCAAGGCCATGGTCAAGGTTTGCGTCGATGCCGGGCTGCCCCTGATGGTACACGAAAACTTCCGTTGGCAGACGCCGATCCAGGCCGTGAAGAAGGTTCTGGAATCCGGCGCCATCGGCCAGCCTTTCTGGGGCCGCTTCTCGTTCCGTTCGGGCTATGACGTCTTTTCGGGTCAGCCCTATCTCGCGGAAGGCGAGCGCTTCATCATCGAAGATCTCGGCATCCATACGCTCGATATCGCCCGCTATATCCTGGGCGACGTGGCAGCGCTCAGCGCCCGCACGAAGCGGGTCAACCCCAAGATCAAGGGCGAGGACGTCGCCACGATCCTGCTCGACCATGAAAACGGCGCCACCTCGATCGTCGATGTCAGCTATGCCTCCAAGCTCTCGACCGAGCCCTTCCCCGAGACGCTGATCGAACTAGACGGCACCGAAGGCAGCATCCGCTTGGTCCAGGGCTACAAGCTCGAAGTGACCGGCAAGAACGGCACCGAGATCTCGGACGTGTCGCCCACGCTGCTCTCATGGGCATCGCGCCCCTGGCACAATATCCAGGAAAGCGTCTACGCCATTCAGCAGCACTGGGCCGAACGGCTGGCCGCCGGCGGCGAGACCTCGACCTCGGGCGCGGACAATCTCAAGACATTCGCACTCGTCGAGGCCGCTTATGACAGCGCAGCCAGCGGCCAGACGGTCGATGTCAAGGCGATGCTGCGATGAGCACGTCGTCGGACAGCTTCCGCATTTACGGAACGCATGCGCTCGAGCAGAAACCGGTCCGCCTCACTGCGGGCAGGCTGACCGCTGATCTCAGCGACGGCAATCTGCGCTCGATCGCCTATGACGGCGTGGAGGTGCTGCGCGCCGTCTCCTATCTCGTGCGTGACCGCGACTGGGGCACCTATTCGCCCGAGATCGCCGACCTGACCATCGAGCAGGGCGACGATGCCTTTTCGGTTCGCTACACCGCCCTTTGCAAGGGACCGGATGCGACCGAGCTGGCGATCGGTGTGCGCATCTCGGCGCAAGCTGGCTCGCCACTCGTTTTCGAAGCGGATGCCATCTCCGGTACGGGCTTTGAAACGAACCGCTGTGGTTTCTGCATTCTCCACCCGATCGTCGGCGTTGCCGGCGCGCCCGTGACCGTCGAGCATGCCGACGGACAGCGCGTCGAAACGCGGTTCCCCGACCTGATCGAACCGTGGCAGCCGTTCATGAACATGAGCGCGATCACCCATACCGTCATGACCAACGTGACCGCGCGATGCGGCATGGAAGGTGACGTGTTCGAGATGGAAGACCAGCGCAACTGGTCGGATGCCTCCTACAAGACCTATGTGCGCCCACTCGCTTTGCCCTGGCCCTACCAGATCCCGGCGGATGAAACGGTCAAACAGCGCATCGTCCTCGATATTGCCGACAAGCGCCCGAAGCCATTGGCCGCGACGACGAATGGGCATTCGTCGCTGACGACACTGACGCTCGGCGAGCGCAGCGGACGCATGCCCGCGATCGGCATGATCGTAACGCCGGAAGAAGCGGACGCCGTGGTCAAGGCGAGCGCGGTGCTCGACGAGATCAAGCCGCAGGAACTGCTCTTCCACTTTGACCCGACAGCCGGCCATGGGGCGGAAGCCTTCAAGCGCTTCGCCGAGGTGGCCGGACTTCATCCCGGTACCTCGACGCTTGAGATCGCCCTGCCGTGCAAGCAGCCGCTCCTCGACGAAACCAAGCTGATCGCAACGCAGATGCGCGATGCCGGCTTCAAGCCGGACGCGATCATAATCTCGCCATCGGTCGACCGCCAATCCACCCCGCCGGGCAGCAAGTGGCCGGAATGCCCGCCGCTCGAAGATGTCTACGAGGCCGCGCATGCGGCATTCCCCGATATCCGCATCGGCGGCGGCATGCTCAGCTATTTCACCGAACTCAACCGCAAGCGCGTTCCTTCAGAGCCGCTCGCCTTCATCAGCCATTGCACCAATCCGATCGTCCATGCCGCCGACGACCTCAGCGTCATGCAGACATTGGAGGCCCTGCCCTTCATCACGCGATCGGTCCGCGCCATCTATGGCGACAAGCCCTATCGTATCGGCCCATCGACCATTCCCATGCGGCAAAATCCCTATGGGAGCCGAACCATGGACAACCCGAAGGGCGGCCGGATACCGATGGCCAACACCGATCCGCGTCACAACGTTCTTTTCGCGGAAGCCTTCGCGATGGGCTATGTGTCGAAGGTGCTGGACGCCGAGCTGGAATGCCTGACGCTCTCGGCTGTGACCGGAAGTTTCGGCCTCCTTGCCGGACAGGATGAGCCCTTCACCGCCGATGGGCGCCGCCCGCTCTTCAACGCGGTCAAAACACTCGCCGGTCTCGCCGGCACCGAGTGGCGGGAGTGCTTATCTTCCAACCCATCGCGCGTTCTTGCGTTCGCGACGAAGGCGGCGACGGGCGCAACACTCTGGATCGTCAACATCACCGGCCAGGACCAGGAGGTTGATCTGGGATCGCTCAGGCTCTCCGACGCGCTGATGGGCGGCGTGCTCACTCTTTCCCCAAATCAGGCGACCTCCGTCGCGCTTTCGGATTGATCTTGCGTCTGGAAGGCGTAGCTATAGCCTTCCAGACGCAGCAATCGGGAGGACCAGCGTGAAGACCAAAAAGCTTATCAATGACGGCGGCGCGGCGGTCGACGAAATGCTCGAGGGCATCCTCGCGGCACATCCCGATCATCTCTACGCCATCGAAGGATCGCCGCGATCGATTGTTGCGAAAAACGGGCCTCGCGATGGCAAGGTGGGGCTGGTGATCGGCGGTGGCTCCGGCCACGAGCCGAGTTTCCTCGGCTTCGTCGGCAAGGGGCTCGCGGACGCGGCCGCTGTCGGCAACGTCTTTGCCTCGCCTCCGCCCGATCCGATCATCGAATGTGCAAAGGCGGCCGATCATGGCGCCGGCGTTCTCTTCATGTACGGCAACTATGCCGGTGACGTGATGAACTTCGACATGGCGGCTGAAATGCTTGCCATGGACGATATCGACGTGCGCACCGTCGTGACCACCGATGACGTCGCCTCCGCACCGCGCGACCAGAAAGAAAAGCGCCGTGGCGTGGCCGGCAACGTCTTCGTCTTCAAGGCGGCCGGTGCTGCCTGTGATCTGATGTACGCGTTCGACGAGGTCGAGCGCGTCGCGCGCAAGGCCAACGACCACACCTTCACCATGGGCGTCGCCCTGTCCCCCTGCTCGCTGCCGCAGACATTGCGGCCGAATTTCGAGATCGGCGGCGATGAGATGGAAGTCGGCATGGGCATCCATGGCGAGCCTGGCGTCTCGCGCGAAACGCTGAGACCGGCCGATGCTGTTACCGACGAACTGCTCGATGCGATCCTCAAGGATGCCAACATCGCGCCGGGTACGCGCGTGGCCGTCCTGATCAACTCGCTCGGTTCGACGCCACTGATGGAGCTCTACATCATCATGCGCCGGGTGAAGGCACGGCTGGACGAGGCTGGCGTTGTCATTCACACCTCGCTCGTCGGCAATTATTGCACCTCTCTCGAAATGGCCGGCGCATCGGTCACGCTTATGGCGCTCGATGACGAATTGCAGACGCTGATCGATCATCCTTGCGACTGCGCGATGTTTCGCAGCGGAAAGGCGATCTGATGGGTGACGTGACCACCAAGGATCTTCAGCGCCTCTTCCAGGACATCGCCGATGTGATGACCGCCGAACGAGACAATCTGTGCCAGCTGGACGGCGTCATTGGCGACGCTGACCATGGGATCGCGATGGAGCTCGGCTTTACGGCTGCGGCCAAGGCGACCGACGCGCTGGACGCTGCCGCTACAGACCCGACCACGCTGTTCAACACGGCTGCCAAGGCGTTCCTAAATGCTGTCGGCGCCTCTTCCGGCCCGCTTTACGCGACCGCCTTCATGCGCGCCGGCGCAGCGGTGAAGGGCAAGGCTACTCTTAGCGATGAGGATCTGCTCGACGTCTTCGCCGCGCTGGCAAAAGGTATTCAGGACCGCGGCAAGGCCGAGATCGGCGAGAAGACGATGGTGGATGCCTGGGCACCGGCCGCCGCGGCTTGCGAAGAGGCCAGAGCACGCGGCGACAGCTTGCGGCAATGCCTTTCGCAGGCGTTGCAAGCGGCCGAACAGGGTCGCGATGCGACCAAGGAAATGGTTGCGAGCAAAGGGCGCTCGGCGCGGCTCGGCGAGCGGTCCCTCGGCCATATCGACCCTGGAGCGGCGTCCGCCACCATGGTCATATCGAGCATCCGAAACGCCCTGTCGGCGGAATAGGCCTTCGCCGAACCGCCGTTTCGGCAATCAGGAAACGGGCGACGCTTCATTGGCGATCCGTCCGTGTTGCCTCAGCACGAGCGCCACCGCGCCCATGACCGTGTCGTCGTTGCCGCGGAAGGTGCCGACCACGAAGCGAGGCCTGCGCTTTTCGGGAGAATGGGCGGGCGGGGCGACGGAGTGGCGGGCGAAACTTCGCTCTAGGCCATCGATGAAACTCTCCCCGACCTCAGCCAGTTTGCCGGCGATGATGAACAGCGGCGGATTGAGGATGGTAAAGGCTATCCCCATTCCCCAGCCCGCCATCTCGGCTGCATCATCGACAAGCCGCGCATATCCGGGATCGCCATTGCGCGCGCGTTCGACGAATTGCTCGATGCTGACGGGCGCGCCGAAGGACTGCTCGGCGTATCTGAGCAGTTGGAACCCGCCGGCGAAGGTCTCGAGACAGCCACGATTGCCGCAGCGACATAGCGGTCCGCGGGGATCAAGCGACATGTGGCCGAACTCGGCGGCATATCCATGAGCGCCGCGCTGCACCGTGCTGTCGATGACGATGGCGCCGCCGATGCCGAGGTCGAACTTGAAAAGGACGAAGTTGGTCTCCCCGACCGCGGCTCCCCAGGTCATTTCCGCAAGCGCGCCGCAATGGCTCTCGTTTTCGACATGGATCGGGCAACCGAGCTGCTCGGAAAACACATTGGCGATATTGGTGCCGCACCATGTCGGCAAGATGGAGCCGTTGAGGATTTCGCCGTCATAGGAGACAGGCGCGGAAATCGCCAAACCCACACCCAGCAGCTCGGACATATCAATGCCGAGCAAGGCACATTGCTCCTCAAGGCTGGCGCGCACGCATCTGGCGGCGTCATCAGGCGTATAGTCCGTATCCATCGCGAACCAGATGTCAGACAACACGGTGTGGGCGAGATCGCAGATCGCGATCCGAATCTCACCAAGCCCGAGGAGCACGCCGGCGCAGCGACCCGCCGCCGGGTTCAACGACAAGAGCTGCGACGGTCGTCCGAAACCATTGCTTTTCGTGTCGACGTCGAGAACGACGCCACTGTCTTTCAGCTCGGTGAGAAGCGTGGACACGGTCGACCGCGCCAACCCCGTCGACTTCACCAGTTGCGTCGCGGTCGCCGACCCGATTGCCGCGATGGCGCGCACGATGCGCCCCGCCGGCGCGGTCTGATCCTCGAAAAGTTCCCTGATGCCAACCATTCATAGCTCCTCTCCATGAAATAGGCCTGACTCGCCACTCGACGGCAACATATTTCTGATTAGAAAATAATCGCGCCTATTTCATAAGCGTTATCCGCCGTTTCGAAATATTAAGCCCGACTATGGCTATTTATGCAATCGACTTTGTTCATTTTCGAAATAAGTCTTGACTCCAATCGGAATTTTCGAGAGTGTGCACATTAGCGGAGAGGACCGCACAAGGGAGGGTTTAATGACGATCAAGACTACACTCATGGCCACGCTATCCGTGCTCGCGATCACTGCCACGAGCCTGAAGGCGGAAGACCTGACGCTCTGGACGCTGAACTTCGACAACAACGCCGCCAACGTCGCGCTCAAGAAGGTCGCAACCGACTTCGAAGCTGCAAATCCCGGCACCAAGGTTGAAATCGTTCAGCGCGCCATCGATGAGCACAAGACCGCGCTGCGTGTCGCGGCCGGCTCGAACAAGGGCCCCGACATCTACTTCAGCTGGGCAGGGCTTGGCCTGGGCGGCGAATATGTAAAGGCTGGCCTCTCGGCGCCGCTCGACAAATATTACACCGAATACAAGTGGAACGATGAGCTGCTGCCGGCTGCTGCCGCATTCGCAGACCTCTATCCGGGTGGCAAGCATGGCGTTCCCTTCACCTTCAAGGGCGAAGCTGTCTATTACAACAAGAAGCTGTTCCAGCAGGCCGGCATCACCGAAGAGCCGAAGACCTATGAAGAGTTTCTGGCCGACGCCGAAAAACTGAAAGCTGCCGGCATTCCCGCCTTCACCTTCGGCGGATCGGTCAACTGGCATGTCATGCGCCTGATGGACGTCATCCTGGAAACGAAATGCGGTGCCGAAAAGCACGACGCGCTGAAGGCCATGAAGGCGGACTGGTCCACGGAGCCTTGCGCCACCGACGCCTTCACCGAATTCGCCAAGTGGACGAAGGATTATACGCTGCAGCCTTTCATGGGCATCGACAACAAGCAGTCCTATAGCCTGTTCACGGCAGGACGCGCGGCGATGATGCTCGAAGGCGACTGGCTGGTCAGCCAGCTGGAAACCAGCGGCGCCAACCTCGACGACTACGGCATGTTCCCGTTCCCGACCAACACGCAGCGCCTCTACGGTTTTGCCGAGTACAACTACATCAGCACCAAGAGCCCGCATCCGGATCTCGCCGCGAAGTTCCTCGACTACTTCCTGTCGACCAAGGTCCAGCAGGATCTCGTCGGCCAGATCAGCTCGACATCGGTCAACAAGAACGTCCAGTACGCGAACCAGAAGCCGCTGGAAGCCGAATGGCTGGATGTCTTCAAGACCTACGGCAAGGTCTACATGAACGGCGACCAGGCCTTCCCGCTTGACGTCACGACCGAGTATTTCCGCGTGATCAACGACGTCGCAGCCGGCAACACCGAACCGGCCGATGCAGCAAAGCAGCTGCAGACGTTCATCGCCGGTCGCACCTAAGTCCTCCCAGGACATTGGTCGGTCCCACACCTCGCTGGGACCGACCACCGCTCAATCCAATGCCACTCGCCAGACACACGTCGCGCGGAGCAGATACCCATGTCACTGAAAAATCGAACACACGACCCGCGCTTCCAGGCGCTCCTGTTGCTCGCGCCTGCCATGGCGATCTACGCGGTCTTCGCGCTCTACCCGATGCTGAACGTCGTGGTCCTCAGCTTCCAGAAATGGAACGGACTGGATCCGCAACGCCCATTCGTCGGTCTGGCGAACTACCAGTACATCTTCGCGCGCGATCCGGTGTTCTGGGTCGCCTTCAAGAACACGGTCATCTGGACCATCATGTCGGTGGCCTTCCCGCCGATGGTCGGCCTTCTTCTCGCGCTGACGCTCAATCAGAAGATCTTCGGCCGCAACACGTTTCGCGCCATCTTCTACCTCCCCGTCATCATCGCGCCGATCGCGGTCGCGACGATGTGGAAGTGGATGTACGATCCCTTCTTCGGCCTGTTCAGCCAGCTCATGACCAATATGGGTCTGCAGATGTGGATCAAGGATTGGCTCGGCGACAAGAACATCGCGCTCTACTCGGTCTTCGTCGCCTATCTCTGGCAGTCCGTCGGCTTCTCGATGGTGCTGTTCCTCGCCGGCCTTCAGAACGTGTCGCAGACGCTGATCGAAGCCGCCCGCATCGACGGCGCCGGCCGCTGGGCGATCTTCAAGCACGTGACCTTCCCGGCGCTGCGCACCACGATGACGATCGTGCTCGTTCTCTCGATCATCTCGTCGCTGAAGGCATTCGATATCGTCTACGGCCTCACCGGCGGCGGACCGGCGCAATCCACGCAGATGCTGGCGCTCTGGGCCTTCACGCAGGCGATGCAGATCTTCGACTTCGGTCGCGGCGCCGCCATCTCGGTCGTCCTGCTGCTGATCACCATCGCGATCGTCGTGCCGTACCTGCGCTGGACGCAGAAGCATGAGGACACCGAATAATGACGATGACATCATCAGGACCGATCTCTGTGTCTGAAACCATCACCACCACGAACAAGCCCGGCCGTGACCCCGTCCTGATCGGCCTGTGGATCGCGCTGATCATCGTCGCGCTTATCTGGTTCGCACCTTTCGTCTTCATCGTCTTCACATCGCTGAAGACGAAGGCGGCGGTAACAAGCACCGGCGCGTTCATGCCGCCGGTCGAGTTCGCCTTCGAGAACTACGCAAGCGCATGGAGCCGCGGCAACTTCGCCGAGTCGTTCATGAACAGCGTGATCATCACCGTCTTCAAGGTGCCGCTTGGCCTCGCCATGTCGGCGATGGCGGCCTACGCACTGGCGAAGATCAAGATGAAAGTAAGCAAGCTCCTGCTGCTCATCGTCGTCTTCGGAACCATGATCCCATTCCAGGTCATGCTGGCGCCGCTCTTCACGCTGGTTAACTCGTTCGGCCTGATCGACACCTATCCCGGCGTCATCCTGCCCTACATCGCCTTCGGCGTTCCCTACCAGGTCTTCATCCTGCACGGCTTCTTCAAGGGCCTGCCGAAAGAGCTGTCCGAGGCAGCACTCATCGACGGCGCCACTCACTTCACCATCTTCCGGCGCATCTTCCTGCCGGTCTGCCTGCCGGTTCTGGCTGCGCTCCTCATCCTCGATTTCGTGTCCACCTGGAACGAATTCGCGATGGCGCTCGTGCTTCTTCAGGACCAGCACATGTGGACGCTGCCGCTCGGGCTGATGTCCTTCCAGGGCCAGTTCTCCAGCGATTACGGCCAGTTGAACGCCGCCATCGTGATGACGGTCCTGCCCGCGACGCTCGTCTATCTCATTTTCCAACGGTACTTCGTCTCCGGCCTCACTTCTGGTGCGGTCAAAGGCTGAGCGACCGAAATTTAAAGTCTTTCGAGGAGATCTTTCATGTCCACAGCAACAGTCGAAAAATGGGGTGTGTTCGAAGCGGCCTTCAACGGCCCGTCCGGCGGCAATCCCTATATCGACGTGAGCCTCGATGCCGTCTTCACCCACAAGAGCCGCGAAGTTCGCGTGCCGGGCTTTTATGATGGCGATGGCGTCTATCGCGTGCGCTTCATGCCTGACGTCGAAGGCGAATGGTCGTTCCAGACGCGTTCGCAGACCGCTGAGCTCAACGGCAAGACCGGCGCATTCGTAGCGACCGCACCGTCTGCGGGCAACCATGGCCCGGTTCGGGTGCGCAACAAGTTCCATTTCGCCTATGCCGACGGCAAGCCGTTCCTCTCCTTCGGCACGACCTGCTATGCCTGGACGCACCAGCCGCTCGAGATGCAGGCGCAGACGCTTGAGACGCTGAAGACCGCAGGCTTCAACAAGATCCGCATGGGCGTATTCCCAAAGGACTACCCCTATAACACCAACGAACCGCTCTATCCCTCATTTGAAAATGGCGCCGACGGCAAGGAAGATTTCGATCGTCCGAACCCGGTCATGTTCCGCCATTTCGAACAGCAGGTCGCAGCCCTTTGTGCACTCGGCATCGAAGCCGACATCATCATGTTCCACCCCTACGATCGCTGGGGCTATGCCGACATGTCGGCCGAGCAGGACTTCCGTTATGTCGCCTATCTCGCGGCTCGTCTTGCGGCCTATCGCAACGTCTGGTGGGCGCTCGCCAACGAATACGACTTCCTGCTCGACACCAAGCCGGTCGAGCAGTGGGACCGTTACTTCCATATCCTGGAAGAAAACGATCCCTACCAGCACCTGAAGTCGATCCACAACGGCGAAGTATCGATGAACTTCGATCACCGTAAGCCATGGGTTACGCATACCTGCATTCAGAACCCCGACGTCAAGCTGACGCAGACCTGGCGCGACGCCTATGGCAAACCCGTCGTCAACGACGAGCCGGAGTATGAAGGCAACATTGTTCAGTGCTGGGGCAACCTGACGGCGCAGGAACTGGTGCACCGCTTCTGGATCACCGTGACGCGCGGCGGCTATGCAGGCCACGGCGAGACCTATTCGCATCCCGATGACCTAATCTGGTGGGCCAAGGGCGGCGAGCTGCGTGGCGAAGCGTGGAAGCGCATCGGCTTCTTCCGTGACCTCCTGGAGCAGGACGTGACACACGGTCTGGATCCCATGGGCGCCGTCGGCGAATGGCCGTGGACCCGCGTTTCCGGCGTGCGTGATGGCAGCACCGACTTGCGCTACATCTATCTCGGCGAGCATCAGCCCGTCGTCTGGTCCTCGGGCTTCCCGAAAGACGGCGACAACTATGAGGTCGACATCATCGACACGTGGAACATGACGATCACACCCGCCAAGAAGGTAGAAGCACCGATCCCGCATCCGACACGCCACGGCGCGATCGTGCGCGGCGGCAAGGCGGATGCGGCATTCGGCGTCGAGCTGCCGGGCAAGCCATATCTGGCACTTCGCGTGCGCAGCAAGCGTTGAGCAGGTCTCACAGGGAGGAATTCTATGTCCGGATTGGCCATTAGAAACGTCAAGAAATCCTACGGTGCCGTCGACATCATTCACGGCGTAGACGTCGATATCGCCGATGGCGAGTTCGTCATTCTCGTTGGCCCGTCCGGATGCGGAAAATCGACCTTGCTCAGAATGATCGCCGGGCTGGAGGAAATCACCGGGGGCGAGATCTCGATCGGCGGCCGCGTCGTCAACAATCTGCAGCCCAAGGATCGCGACATCGCGATGGTGTTCCAGAACTACGCGCTCTATCCGCAGATGACGGTCGCGCAGAACATGGGCTTCGCGCTGGAGCTGGCCGGCGCGAAGAAGGCGGAGATCGACAAGAAGGTCGGCGAGGCTGCCGGCATCCTCGGCCTCCAGCCGCTGCTGAGCCGCAAGCCGGCGCAGCTCTCCGGCGGCCAGCGCCAGCGCGTCGCCATGGGCCGCGCCATCGTGCGCGATCCGAAGGTGTTCCTCTTCGACGAGCCGCTCTCCAACCTCGACGCCAAGCTACGCGTCAAGATGCGCGCGGAAATCAAGGCCCTGCACCAGCGCCTGAAGACCACGATCGTCTACGTCACGCACGACCAGATCGAAGCCATGACCATGGCCGACAAGATCGTCGTGCTGCAGGGCGGCAAGGTCGAGCAGATCGGCACGCCGCTGGAACTCTACGACCGGCCGCAGAATGTCTTCGTCGCGGGCTTCATGGGCTCGCCGGCGATGAACTTCCTCGAAGGCAAGTTGACGGGTGGCGACACACCGCGACTGGTACTGCCATCGGGCCAACAGGTCGAGCTCTCGCAGGGCGCTGCAAACGCCGATGGCCGCGACGTCATCGTCGGCATTCGCCCTGAGGACCTCGCCTTCGCGCAAGACGGCGGCGTGCCGGCAACCGTCAGCGTGGTGGAACCGACCGGGTCTGAAACGCATGTCGCGCTTGAGGTCGAAGGCAAGGAGATCACCTGGGTCATGCGCGAACGCGCCGACCTGACACCGGGCCAGGTCGTCAAGCTCTCGCTGAAATCGCCGAACGTGCATTTCTTCGACAAGGCCACGCAGCGCCGCATCTAGACTGCAACGCCACGAACAAGATCTTGCATCCGTCGGCTCAGAACGGTGGATGCAAGGCTTTGGCAGGCAGTATTGCCTTCAAGGCATGTATTGTCCCCATCGCGCGGCTGGTAACCTTACCAGCTAACCAAGCAACGTACTTTCAGTTGCATGGCAACATGAAGCAATGCCATCAAACGGACAGCGGTCCCAAACACCGTGGTCCGTGGGGTTACGGATCGGTAAACCCGTCCCTACGGGGCAGGGACGGGTCCATAACTTTCGATTATGCGATGAAGTAGCTTTCAACGCCCGAAACCGGGCGTCGGTAGACCGTGGCTCAAGACGCCGTCTTGGCCTGTGTTTCAGCCTTTTCGGCACGCATGCCGGCGCAAAACGCGGCCGTTCTGTTTGCGGAAAAGGCATGCGCGCGCTTTTTGGCCGCCGTTTCGAGCAATTCGGCGAAAACGCCGAGGCTGATCCGATCGGCCCGCAGCATCTGGCGGATCATCGGATCCCTCAACACTTCCGACATGGTCATGTCCTGCATGGCACACTCCTTTGTTGCAAGGAGGGATACTACGCGCATGTAACACCCAAATGTCGCCAGCGTGGCAGGATCAAGGCAAACTACACGTTGCAGTTGCCGTATGTTGCCGCCCAGATTCTATCTCCGTCCAGCTTGGCGGTTGAAAAGCTGAAAGCGATTGATAGTTCTGGCGCATGAGCAACGCGCATACCGATTCAGGCGATGCAGTCGGCATCGTCAAGACACTCCGAAAGCAACTGAACTGGCTGCAGCGCGGAAGGGATATCCGTTCGCTTCAGCTGCAGGGTCTGCTTGCCTTTGTGGACCTCGCCATTCTGGCCTTCTTCCTGTTCGGCCCATATCTGCGGACCGGGCCTTCCTACCTCATCATCGACTATATGATTGCCGTGTGGGTGGCGATCGAGCTGATCGCCCAGGCCATCGTCGCCGGCAGCGTAAAGACCTTCGTGAAGCGCCCGATGAGCTGGATCGATCTCTTCATCCTGGCGACACTGCTGCTCCCGGACTTGCTCTTCAACTTCACCTTCCTGCGGGCCATGCGGATTTGGGCGATCGGCAACAGCCCATTTCTGAAGGAGGGGTTGCGGCGGCTTGGCTGCGCGCATCTGCTGGACGTCGTGCGCGCCTGCGTCAACCTCGTGGTTTTCCTCTTCATCGTCACCGGCTTCGTCTACACGACATTCTTCTACGGCCAGGGCGGATGGGAAGGCTTCGTGGATGCCCTCTATTTCACCGTGGCGACGGTCACGACGACAGGCTTTGGTGATATCACCTTGCCAGGCGTCATGGGAAAACTGACATCGATCGTCACCATGATCGTCGGCATTTCGCTCTTCGTCCGCCTCGCGCAGGCGGTCGTTCGACCCTACAAGGTGAACTTCCCTTGCCCGCAATGCGGCCTGCAGCGCCATGATGCCGACGCCGTGCATTGCAAGGCCTGCGGACATCTGCTGAACATCCCCGACGAAGGCCAGTGACAGCGGCGCCATCATCCACGACCGTTATATGTATAGATATGATCGCGGAAAGATGCTTTCCTCGGCGCAACATCGGAGGGATCACATGTCCGGACATTCATTCAATCTGAAGGGGCGGGTCGCCGTCGTGACCGGCGCCAGTCGCGGCCTTGGCCAGGCGATCGCCCTTGCGCTGGCGGATGCGGGCGCGGACCTTTGCATAACGGCGAGAGAGTTGGCGTCGCTGCAGGATACGAAGGCAAAGGTTGAAGGCCGGGGTGTGCACTGCATCGCCGTCGCGCAGGATGTCAGCGACCTTACCTCGATCGACGCCGCGCTGGAACACGCCTGCGCTCTGACCGGCGGGATCGACATCCTCGTCAACAATGCCGGCATCGAGCAGGTCTCGCCTTCGCTGGATGTGGACGAAGCGCTGTGGGACCGCATTGTCGGAACCAATCTCAAGGGCGCATTCTTCTGGTCGCAGGCGGCGGCGAAGCGCATGTCCAAGCAGGAGACCGGCGGCAGCATCATCAATCTCTGCTCGCTGACGTCCTTTGTCGGCGTACCCACTGCCGTTCCCTACGGCTCATCCAAATCCGGCCTGCTCGGGATGACACGTGCGCTCGCCGCCGAATGGGCAGAGGCCGGTATCCGGGTGAACGCAATCGCGCCTGGCTATTTCAGGACAGCGATGACCGACGGCTTTTATGAGGACGAGGACTGGCAGGCGCGCATGCTGGCAAGGATCCCCCAGCGCCGCTTTGGCGAAGCAGCCGATCTCGGGGGCGCCGTCGTGTTCCTCGCCAGCGATGCGGCGGGCTATATCACCGGCCATTGCCTGCCTGTCGATGGCGGTTTCCTCGCTTCCATCTGACGCGTGATCGGGTATCAGTTGCGGCGCACAATTCTCGGCGTAAAGTGCGTTGACATGGCATGTATATACATGTTTCATTCGGTCAAAATAAATAAAGCGGAACATCAATCCTCGACCTGAGCCACTGGTTTGAGTAGACAGCCGATCGAACGGACATCGGCGGCGAAGCTGTGCCCATTGCTGGGTTTTCGCCGGCGCTTGCCCAAGACGCCAACAAGGTTACGTGCACAATGACTGAAGTCTCCTTTTACGAATATTCGAAGCTTTCTTCAGACGAGAAATCGGCTCTGCTTCGCCGATCGGAGACCGACATCTCCGGCTTTATCGAGAAGGTGGGCCCGATCCTCGAGGCGGTTCGCACGGAAGGCGACCGGGCCGTTGCGCGCTTCGGCCGCGAGCTTGACAAGGCGGACGTGTCGGAGAGCTCGATCCAGGTGACCGAGGCCGAGTTCGATGCTGCCTTCAAGCTCGTCGAGGACGACGTCATCGAGGCGATCAAGTTCGGCATATCGAACATCCGCACCTTCCACGAGGAGCAGAAACCCGAGGCCATGTGGCTGAAGGAAATTCGCCCGGGCGCCTTCGCCGGCGACCGCTTCACGCCGATCCAGTCCGTCGCGCTCTACGTGCCGCGCGGAAAGGGCTCCTTCCCCTCGGTCACGATGATGACCTCGGTTCCGGCCGTGGTTGCCGGCGTGCCGAACCTTGCGATCGTCACCCCGCCGGCGCCGGATGGAAGCGTTGATGCCGCAACATTGGTCGCGGCCCGTCTTGCCGGGGTCAACACCGTCTACAAGGTTGGCGGCGCGCAGGCCGTTGCCGCAGTCGCCTACGGCACGGAAACGATCAAGCCGGCGCTCAAGATTGTCGGACCGGGCAGCCCGTGGGTCGTCGCCGCGAAACGCCTCCTCTCCGGCGTGATCGACACAGGCCTGCCGGCCGGCCCTTCCGAGGCGATGATCTTCGCCGATGACACCGTGCATGGCGGTCTTGCAGCACTCGACCTCCTGATCGAAGCCGAGCACGGCCCGGATTCGTCCGCCTATCTCGTCACCCACAGCCGCCGTGTTGCGGAAGAAGCCATCGCGGCGCTCCCGGAGCATTGGGGCCGGATGACGGAACAGCGCGTCGGCTTTTCCAAGACGGTGCTGACAGGAAAGTGCGGCGGCGTCGTGCTGACCTCCTCGATCGAGGAGAGCTACGCCTTCGTCAACGCCTATGCGCCCGAACACCTGGAAATTCTCTCCACCGACGCCTTCGCGCATCTCGGCCACATCACCGAGGCCGCCGAGATCCTGCTCGGACCGCACACGCCCGTCAGCATCGGCAATTTCTGCCTGGGCCCGAACGCCGTTCTGCCGACCAGCCGATGGGCCCGCACCTATGGCCCGCTTTCGGTGACCGACTTCGTCAAGCGCAGCTCGATCGGCTACGTCACGGCACCTGCTTATCCCGAGTTCGCCGCGCATGCTCATAAACTTGCGCTGTACGAAGGCTTCTCTTCGCACGCCAACGCCGTATCCGACGTGCGCGACGCCTACCTGAAGACGAAAGGCTGAGCCCTTGAAAGCGGTGCGCCTCCACGATGCTGGGGATTTGCGGGTCGAAACGATCGACCCGCCGTCGGCGCCACCCAGCGACTTCGTCAATGTGGAGGTCCGCGCCGCCGGCATATGTGGCTCCGATCTGCACAACTATCGCACCGGCCAGTGGATCAGCAGGCGCCCGTCGACGGCAGGCCACGAGTTTTGCGGCCGGGTGACCGATGTCGGCGAAGGTGTCGAGCATCTCAATGTCGGCGACTACGTGGCGGCCGACTCGCGCGTCTATTGCGGCACCTGCCCCGCCTGCATGTCCGGCCGCAGCAATATATGCGAGGCGCTGGGCTTCGTCGGCGAAGCATGCGACGGCGGGTTTGCCGAGCATGTTCAGCTGCCGGCAAAGCTGCTCTTCAAGCATGAGCCATCGCTAGCACCCAAGGTCGCGGCGATGGCCGAGCCGCTGGCGGTAGCGCTGCATGCCGTGAGACGGCTCAACCCAAGACAAAATGAACCGGTTCTCGTTATCGGCTGCGGCACGATCGGCGGCTTGAGCGGGCTGCTGCTGTCGAGGCTTCATGGGGGCAAGCTTCTGTTTGCCGACACCAATGCCGAGCGCGCGGCGCTGGTCGCGCGCATCTGTGGCGGGACGGCTGTCGCTCTGGACAAGGCCGCGATCGACAGCGCGCTGAATGGCGAACGGCTACGCTATGCCATCGATGCGACAGGCAATGTTCATGCGATTGCCGCCGGCCTTGATCTGCTTGCCGGTGGGGGCGCCTTGGCGCTTGTCGGCATCAGCCATGGCAAGCTGGATCTCGATCCGAATATCCTGGTCGAAAGGGAAATATCGCTGGTCGGCTGCCACGCTTTCGCGTCCGAGCTGCCGGAAGCGATCGCCCTGCTGCCTGAGTTGGAACCGGCGCTCATCGAATTCAGCGAGATCTTGGCCTCGCTCGACGATGTCCCGGATGCCTATCAGCGGCTGCTCAAGGGCCAGAGCCAGAAATTGAAGACCATCGTCGAGATCGCGGATTGAGGTTCGCCACGCGATAGCCGTTCACGAGAACGAACTGGAGAGTTTGTCATTGAGTGCACTTTCGGATTCGGCATCGCCGCTCTACGAGAAGGTCAAGGACTTTGTGCTGGCGAACATCGGCAGCGGCAAGTGGGCGCAGAATGCCCGGCTGCCCTCCGAAAACGATCTCGTGAATTCGCTGGGCGTCTCCCGAATGACCGTCCATCGTGCGCTGCGCGAACTCACCTCGGAAGGCCATCTTCGCAGGGTCCAGGGCGTCGGCACCTTCGTCGCGCCGCCCAAGGCGCAGTCGACGCTGATCGAAGTCAGCAACATCATCAACGAGATCCGAGATCGCGGCGGCAAGCATCGCGCCGGTGTCATCCTGCTCGAGCGCGTAGAGCATCCCGCAGCCGCGATTGTCAGCTCATTCGAGTTCGATCAGACCAAGCCCGTCGACCACTCACTCGTCGTGCATTTCGAAAATGACATTCCGGTGCAACTGGAGGAGCGGTATGTGAACCCCGCTCTCGTCCCGCATTATCTCGATCAGGACTTCACCTCGATCGCGACGCTGGAATATCTGCAGCGCTGCACGCCGCTGACAGAGGTCGAGCACTTGATCAGCGCGGTGCCGGCCGGGCCGGAGCAGGCGCGGCTGCTGCAGATGCCCGAGCGCGACAGCTGCCTCGTCCTGCACCGCAAGACCTGGACCGGCGCCACGGTCGCGACCGTCAACACCTTCACTCATGTCGGCAGCCGTTACTCCCTCGGCAGCCGGTATCGCCCGACCCACAAGCCTGCCTGACAACACGCATCAACACCCAGTTTATTCGAGAAGCGCATTTCATGAGCCAGACGAACAGCCGAACCGCCATTATCCGCGATCACGCCAAGAAGCGCGATGGCGTGGCCGAGACACTTCTCGCCGAGCTGCTCTTCGACCTGTTCGAGCTCGATGCACAGAATCTCGCGATCAATTTCGACCAGTACAGCCTGAACTCGCTGAACGGCTTCTTCGAAAGCGGCGAGGAGAAATACTTCTTCAAATTCCACCAGGAGGAAGGCGAGGAGAAGATGGGCGGCGAGTATTACCGCGCCGACATCCTGACGCGCGCGGGACTTCCCGTCGATCAGCCGGTGATGATGTCGACCCTGCCCGGCGAACAGATCCTCGTCTACAAGCGCCGCTTCGACCCCAGGTTCTCCGACGTCCTGCGCGCGATCGATCTCGAGCCGGACACGGCGGCAGCCGCTGAGGCGGTGGATGCCGAGCGCAAGCTCAGTGAGGCCGTGCTCAAGGTCTACCTGGAAACGCTGCACCCGGTGACGCCGGAGCAGGTGGCTGAGGAACCCGTGAACCGGCTGTTTTCCGCCCGCCTCGTCAGCGAACCCGGCGCGACATTCCCGGGTGGGCGCTACGAGAGCTTTTACATCGGCAAGCACTTCGCCTTCCCCGGCGTTTCGCTCGATTGGAGCGAATTCGCGGCGGCGCGTTTCGTCGTCAACGGCATCGCCTATGAAAAGACGGTCGGCGAGCTTTTTGACGATGCGCACAATCGCCTTGCGCCGCTTCGCCTCGCCGATGCCGGCGGCGTCACCGCCCATGGCGACGCCCACAACGCAAACGTCTGGTATCGCAAGAGCGAGGACGGCGCATCGCTCGCCTTCTTCGACCCGGCTTTCGCCGGCGAGCACATTCCGACGCTCCTTGCCGAGGTTAAAACCACTTTCCATAACATCTTCGCGCACCCGCTCTGGCTCTACGAGCCGGCGTTGGCCGAGCAGAAATTCGAAGCCCGGGCGCGCTACACAGATGGCACACTGCATGCCGATTTCGACTGGCAGCCGAGCGCGGTCCGTCAGGGCCTTCTCGACATCAAGGCAACTGCGCTTTGGAAGCCATTGCTTACGGAGCTGAAGACCCGAGCGCTGCTTCCAGCGGATTGGAGGACGGTAATCCGGCTCGGGCTCTTCCTCTGCCCGACGCTGGTGATGAACCTTCGCGCAGGCGCGGCCACGCATAATCCGACCTCCTCGCTGATCGGCTTTTCAACGGCTGTCATGGTGGGCAGCGAGCCGATAGAGGACACGGATATCGTGACCCGGTTCCTCGACGCGATCGATCCGGAGCAGGCATGAGATGAGCGCTTTCGAACATCAAGAATTCGCCAAAACGCGACATCGGCGATTGCCGAAATCGACAGGCACATTCATAGAGGGGTAGAGGTTTTCTGACTTTGCGAGGCGCCAATTGGCGGTATCACGCAGATTCACATTTACAAGTTCGGGCAAAGAAATGACTATACATAATGCTGTTCGACCGACCGCCCAAAATATAGGCTGAACAGACAAAACGCACGAATGACGTCTCGGCTTCGAGCCTAGCGAACACATCATCTTAGAAAAGAGGGGTTACCATGACATACGCATCCATCAAGTCTCACATGTCGCGCCTGGCCATCGTCGCCGGCGTGATCGGCGCTCTCACGCAGGCCGTCCCGGCTGCAGCAGCTGACATTCCCGCCAAGCCGGAAGCTGGCACCTTCAAGCTGGGCATCGAGCCGTGGCTCGGCTACGGCCAGTGGCACGTCGCCGCCAGCAAGGATCTGTTCAAGAAGTCCGGTCTCGAAGAAGTTGAACTCGTCAACTTCACCGAAGACAAGGACCTGAACGCGGCGCTCGCCAGCGGCCAGCTGGATGCAGCCAACATCGCGACCCACACCGCGATGGGCATGGTCGCCGCCGGCCTGCCGGTGAAGATCGTCTCGCTCCTAGACTTCAGCCTGACCGCCGACGCCATTCTCGCCGGCAACGACATCAACAGCGTCGCCGATCTGAAGGGCAAGAGCGTTGCCTATGAAGAAGGCACGACGAGCGACATCTTGCTGAACTACGCGCTCGCTGCCAACGGCATGACCATCGACGACATCACCCGCGTTCCAATGCCGGCCGCCGATGCGGGTTCCGCTCTGATCGCCGGCCGGGTTCCGGTTGCCGTGACCTACGAGCCCTACATCTCGACCGCACGCGCGCAGGACAAGGCCATCAAGCTTCTCTTCGAAGCCGGCAAGGATCCCGGCCTCGTATCGGACGTGTTGGTTGTTCGCGAAGACGTTCTGAAGTCCAAGCCGGGCCAGGTTCTGGCCATGCTGAAGGCCTGGGACGCGGCGCTCGCCGACTACAAGGCCAACACCGCCGAGGACCGCGCGATCATCGCCAAGGCCGTGGGCGCCTCGCCTGAGGACCTCGCAACCGCATTCGACGGCGTGCAGTATTACACGACCGCCGAAGCGTCCAAGGCCTTGGCCGGCGAGTTCAAGACCAAGACATTCGTCGATGTCTTGAAGGCTGCCAAGCTCGCGAAGATCCTGACCCAGGACGTGACGGCCGAACAGATGATCGACTCGTCCTTCGTCGACGCGGCCAACAAGTAACGCGCTACTCAAGACGGATCATCCATGTCGGCATCACAATCCTCGTCTGCCAGCACCGACACCCGCGCGTCCTCGCGCGCGGGTGTCGGGCGACCGCCCAGTGCATTCCGCATCGGTGATCCGCTCGGCGCAAAAACGTTCCTCCTGATCGCGGTGTGCGTCTTCGCACTGCTGTTTGCCTTTTGGTGGGCAGCGACCGCGACCGGCTGGGTCAAGCCCATCTTCCTTCCGAGCCCAGGCGCTGTCTGGACCAAGATGGTGGAGCTGGCACTCGACGGGACGTTGCTCAACGATGCCGGCATCAGCATCTACCGAATGCTCGTCGGCTTCGCGCTGGCGTCACTGATGGCGATCCCGATCGGCATCATGATCGGCTGCTACCGCACCTGGGAAGCGGCGATCGAACCGTTTATCGACTTCGTCCGCTACATGCCTGTCGTCGCCTTCGTACCGCTGACGATCCTGTGGGCTGGAACCAGCGACATCCAGAAATTCGTCATCATCTGGATCGGCACGTTCTTCCAGCAGGTGCTGATGGTGATGGACAGCGTCAAGCGCGTGCCGCCAGACTTCGTCGGGCTTGGGCGAACACTCGGCCTGTCGGAACCGAAGATCCTCTGGCGCATCGTTCTGCCGTCGTCGCTGCCGGGGATCTGGGACACGCTCCGGATCAGCATGGGCTGGGCCTGGACTTGGCTTGTTCTGGCCGAGCTTGTCGCGGCCACCTCGGGGCTTGGCTACCGCATCGTGGTGTCCCAGCGTTATTTCCAGACGCAGACGATCATCGGCTACATCCTGCTTCTTGGCATACTTGGTCTGATCACCGATCAAAGCATGAAGGCTCTCGAGCGTGTTTTCTTCCGTTATACGTCGAGACATTGATATGACTGAACCGAAACTCAAGATCCAATCGCTCAACAAGTGGTACGGATCGGGCAAGCGAAGTGTTCACGCCCTCAGCGACATCGATCTGGAACTGGCCGACAACGAGTTCGTGTCGCTGGTCGGCGCCTCCGGCTGCGGCAAGAGCACCCTTCTGTCGATCGTTGCCGGCCTGCAGAAGTTCAATGACGGCGTGCTCCTGACCGATGGCGCGCCGATCGTCGGCCCCGGCCTCGACCGTGGTGTCGTCTTTCAGTCCTATACGCTGCTGCCCTGGCTGACGGCACAGCAGAACGTCGAGTTCGCGCTCCAGGCGGCAGGCCTTTCGGCCGCCGAACGCAGGGAAGTCGCGCGGCACCATATCAATCTGGTAAAGCTCGACCGTTTCGCTGATGCCTTCCCCTCGCAGCTCTCCGGTGGCATGAAGCAGCGGGTTGCCATCGCACGCGCGCTGTCCTATCGGCCGAAGATGCTCCTGATGGACGAGCCCTTCGGGGCGCTGGATGCGCTGACGCGCCACCAGATGCAGGAGCTGTTGACGCAGATCTGGGAAGAACATCGCCTGACGGTGCTGTTCGTCACCCATGACGTCGAAGAAGCCGTCTACCTTTCCGACCGCATCATTTCGATGAGCATCAATCCCGGCCGGATCAACGCGACTTTCCACGTCGGCCTGGCGCGCCCGCGACATCAGGACATGATCTCGACCTCGGACTTCATTTCCATCCAGAAGGAAGTGCTGGCGGCGATCCGCGCTGGTTCGCAGCAGGACGACGCGCTTTAGACCGTAAAGCGGCCGACGAGATTGAGCATGATGCGGCCGACGTCGTTGTCTTCTCCCGGCGCCGGCAGCGCGCCGATCCATGCGACGGAACTGGCGGAAAACACCAATCCGCCGGCCTCGTGCCGATAGATCGTCATATCCGATCGCCGCATCGCGGCCCGCTCTGCTTCACCATAGGCAAGCCAGAGATCGGGGCGCACCTGAAAGCTGTCGTCGAAGCCATCGGCGACCGCCAGCCGAACCAGGTTGGCGGGCGTTTCCTCCGAGCGCAGCACCGCATCCACCTCATACCCCGCCGCACCGCCAAGAACCGTGCCGCTATTGCCGAAAACCTCGCCGACACCATCGAACAACCAGGCATATTCGGCGCCGTAACTCCCCTCCAAGCGGCGATAAGGTCTTGATGGGCCAAAACTCATGATCACATAGGTGACACCAACAAGCGCCTGAGGATGGCGGTTGCCGCGATCTTCCCAGTTTCCGCCCGGCTCGCCCGTCATCGAGAGGTGCATCTCACCCGGCCGGCCACTCCAGATATCGTTCTTTCCGCGCCTCAGTTCCATCTTGTCGCCGTCGAAGGCGACCACCCAGTAAAAGCCGTTGCCACCGAGATAGCCGAGGCTGCCGCCGGAGCCGAGATAGCGATCCAGCCCGTTCATCATCGTCGACGACCAGTATTCCGGATGACTGCCTGTCAGCACCAGGCGATAGGGCGAGAGGCTGTCGACGCCTTCGTCGTGAAGATCGCGATCGGTCAGCACATCGACCGCGATGCCATGCCGCGCGTAAAACTTTAGCAGTTGCAGATCGACAGAGAGCAGATGCGGCGAGTTCGACAGAGGGTAATGATAGTCGTCCCTCAGCGTCGCGCGCGGGCGCCGGCTCGAGGTCAAGCTGACGCCGCTGAGATCGCTGTGCGTGTCGTAGAGGCTGAGGAAATTGTTGTCGATCGCGAACAGATGCGCGCGGTCGCTGCCATGCCATGGGTAGCGATGCGGCGGCAGTTGTTCGTCGGCGTAGGCGAGATAGGTCGCGGTCGGCAGCAACACCGCCACGTTCGATTGAGGCTCCCTCGGGCGAACGAAGAAAGGCAGCCTCTCCACGCTGCGATCGGTCCTTATCTCGAGCGCATAGACGCCGGATCGGGCATCGTCGGGGATGTGGATAGTCAGATCCGCCGCCCAGTCGAAACCGCCGAAGTCATCGTCGTGCAGGTGGATGGCATCAAAATGATCGGGGGCCAGACGGGGATCATGGATCTCGCCGGTAAAGCGCGGCGAGGCGACCGCAAATGTCGGCGTATTGTGGAGGATGATCGCAGGGGCGCCCTGCTGCACGGACGAAATATCGCTTACCGGGCCACGGGTGGGAAAGCGCCATTCCGTCTCGTGGTCGGCGCTGGTGAGCCGGATGCGGCCGAGCCTGGCGTTCAAGGTCTGGCGCGATCGATCCGAGACGCCGCCGATGCAGATCGGCCCGGTGATATCCGTCGCGACGCGCGGGATCGTACGTTCCGCTGCGACCTGCTGGTCAGCACGCCTGACCCTGTAACCTACCGCGCCCGGCGAAACGGAGACGTCGAGCTGATACCATCGCTCGTTACGGACTTCGGCGATGGTATGGCTTTCGCCCTCGACCACGGCAACCAGACGGCCATCCGGCTCCAGGTTCAAGAGCAGGGGACCGATCGCGATAACCGGCTTGGTTGTCTCGTTCCTGGTGAAGTGGATTTCGAGGGACAGTTCATAGACGTCGGACCGAAGAGCGGTAGCCGGAATCTCGGCCCAGGAGCCGAGCTCGTACTCGCGGATCGAAAGCGAATCCGAATGCCGTTCGATCTCCCATTCGACTGCCACTGCTTCGTCGCGATCAAGCGTGACGATCCTGACGCTTGCCTTCGGATCGACGCAGGAGAGAAAAGCGCCCGTGGCGGAGCCGGCCTTCACGCTCCACGGCTCGATGAAACCAACCGCAGCCATTGCGTCGTGGTTCAATCGCTTTCGCATGCCGGCACCCCCGTATTCTCAAAGTCGGGCGGCAATCCGATGGCGACCCAGTTATCAGGCGGAATTTTGTCTATACATCTTTGCGCCGTCAAGCACAGAGCCGGCCGAGATATTCTTGCGATGCGTACCAAACCGACAGATTCTGGCCTGTTAACGACGCAGGCAATAGGCTAAGAGCGCTTTGGTCGCATTCGTTTTCCCCGATGCGGCCGAAACTTCAGCCTCGCCCTTCGCGAGGCTTTTTCTTTGTCCGCCACCCCTTCGCCAAAGGGTGGACAACCCATTCAGTACATTGAACTTTTCATCTCCCTAATGCACGATATGCGCAATGCGAGGGAGGCTCACATAATGCGTTCAGGATTGGGGACGATCACTATTGCCGATGACGGGCATAACGGCCATGTCGCCTACGAAATGACAGAGAAAGACGGGCTGTTGTTTGCCGGTGAAGAATTGCTGCGTCGCGCGAAGGCCGCCAAGCGGGTTATTTTCCGGCCGCTGTCCGCCGCGACCGAACACCGAATCCGCATCGGAAGCGTCGATGCGAGTTGCGCCAATTTCCTGATCCTGACCTGAGCCGGCTGGGCCGCCGGCACAGGTTGGAGCGATAGGGCTAGGCGAGGTCAGCGCCCGACGAAGGCGAGTTCTGCGAAATCGTAGACACGCGCGAAGGCGGCGTCCGCTCCGGCGATGGCCGCCCGTTCCTCATCATCGCTCAGATCCACGCTATCGAGCGCTGCCGTAAACGTGCGCCAATGCAGGCCACGCCCTTCCGGCGCGCCGGCGAGATGGCGCGCGCCCATGTTCTCGTCGAGGCCGAGCTTGGCCGCGTATTTCAACAGGAAGGCGGCGCCGAGATTGGAGCCTTCGATCACGTAGAGCCATCCGAGGGCTTCCCCAAGCGCGACCTTCTCTCCCTTGGCGAATATCGGTGCGCTATCCGCGTTCGGCATCGCGACGCCGAGATCGGCAAAATCCTGTTCGATGAGAGCCAGCCTCCGGCGACCGGCGAGATCCGGCAACAAGGCGTCGAGCTCTTCATTGAAGAACAGGGCATCGAGATCCCGGTGAAACAGGTACTGCATGGTGACGAGGCGAACGTAACTCTCCCGGTCCGCGAAAGGATTGAGCTGCATGATGCGCTTGTCCAGGCGCTCATGTGCTGCATGCGTCGCGGCTTTCAGTCGCTTGGTGCGCGTGTCCTCGGTTACCGGCGAGATCTCAGTCGCAATCGACATACATTCAACCCTTCAATCAGTTGGCCCTCGGGCCTAGCAAATAAATCTATAACGGCACTTTCGTCCATCCACCCCACAAGACTAAAGATCTCGTGGAGACGGAGCGAGCCATATCAAGACGCCAACATGGCCGCTTGATTCATGACAATAGCCCTCATCTTTTTATGCGCGACGCATGGGCCGTTGTCGACATGGAATATATTATTTGATGCTACCGCAGTTTTTCCCTGCTATGCAGCAAGAGACTAGAATTTGCGGCACCCTATGGAGGACGACAGTTGGTGGATGACACGGAGAAGCAGCCGGTACACAAGCGAGGCTACGGGGTCTCGACGGTCTATGAAACCCTGCGCAACGAGATTATCGAGCTCAAGCTGGCGCCGGGCAGCCCCGTCGATGAGCAGCAGCTTTCGGACCGTTTTTCGCTGTCGCGCACCCCTATCCGCGAGGCGCTGGTGCGGTTGGCGGCCGAGGGCCTGATCACCACACTCACCAATCGCACAACAATTGTCTCCAACATCGACTTTCTCGGGTTGGGCGAAGTCTTCGATGCGCTGACGCTGATGTACCGCGTGACGACGCGGCTCGCGGCAGCCAATCATCAGCCATCCGACATCGACGGCATCCGGGCGCTGCAGCTGCAATTCCAGACCGCCGTCGAGGCGCGCGACGTGCTGGGGATGATCGCCACCAACCGCGATTTCCACGTCGCCATCGCCGAGGCCGGCCGCAACCGCTATTACACGGATCTCTTCACCCGATTGCTCGACCAGGGCCGCAGGATCCTCAGGCTCTACTATTCGTCCTTCAACGACGTGCTGCCGCGCCAATATGTTGGCGAGCACGAGGATATGATCCAGGCGGTCATCAATCGTGACATCGACGGCGCCGATAGGCTTGCCGCGGCCCATGCCGACCAGATCGTCAGCCAGATCCGCTCCTACATCACCGCCGACAACCGACAGACGGCACAGCTGCCGCTCTAGTTCTCGAGCGAGTCGGCTTTGTATTTTTATTGTCGACAACAAGTCGGCGCGATGATAGATACTGTCTCAGCAAATGGGCGGAGCTTCCTTCTGGCCTTCGTTCGGCGATCAAAAGAGGAAAAATACAGATGGCAGATTCAGTTTTCAAAGGTTGCATCCCGGCGCTGATGACGCCGTGCAATCCCGACCGCAGCCCGAACTTCGACGCGCTGGTCGAAAAGGGCAAGGAACTCGTCGCGGCTGGCATGTCGGGCGTCGTCTACTGCGGCTCGATGGGCGATTGGCCGCTTCTGACCGACGAACAGCGCCAGGAAGGCGTGAAGCGGCTCGCGGAAGCGGGCGTGCCTGTCGTCGTCGGCACCGGCGCGATCAACACGCAGTCGGCCGTCAGCCATGCCGCGCACGCCGCCAAGGTCGGCGCCAAGGGCCTGATGGTCATCCCGCGCGTCCTGTCGCGCGGCTCTTCCGTCGCCGCGCAGCGCGATCACTTCTCGGCCGTACTCGCCGCCGGCAAGGACCTGCCAGCCGTCATCTACAACAGCCCATACTACGGCTTCGCGACCCGCGCCGACCTGTTCTTCGATCTCCGCTCGCGCTTCTCCAACCTTGTCGGCTTCAAGGAATTCGGCGGCAAGGCTGATATGACCTATGCGGCTGAAAACATCACCGCAGGCGATGACGCATTGACCCTGATGGTCGGCGTCGACACGGGCGTCTACCACGGCTTCGTCAATTGCGGTGCCGGCGGCGCGATCACCGGCATCGGCAACGCGCTTCCCAAGGAAGTCCTGCACCTCGTCTCGCTCTGCGAGAAGGCCGCCAAGGGCGACGCGCAAGCACGCCGCGATGCGCGCGAACTGGAAGAAGCACTGATGGTGCTCTCGACCTATGACGAAGGCCCGGATCTCGTGCTGCACTACAAGTATCTCTTGGTGCTGAACGGGGACGATCGCTACTCGCTGCACTTCAACGAGAGCGACAAGCTCAGCGCCTCGCAGCGCCGTCATCTCGAGAAGCAGTACGAACTCTTCCGCAACTGGTACGCTTCGCGCTATCCGAACGCTGCCTGAGTTTTACGACAACAGCATATGCGCTGGCCAATCGTTTGGCCGGCGTCGTCGTTCGCGGGGTCGGGCTACCCCTGACGCTTGGTCGCCCACGCGCGTTCGACAGCCGATTTCAGTTCCATCTCGGAATAGGGCTTCCGCAACAGGAAGGCCTTGGCGGGAGCGCCAGCCGGCAGACTGTGTTCGCCCGTCGCGAACACGACGGCGACGTCTGGATGCTGGCGAAGCACGGCAACGGCAAGGTCAATGCCGTTGATATCTGGCAACCCGATATCCGCGACCAGCACGTCGATCTCGTTAGCCTGCAGGAACTCCAGCGCCTCCTCGCCATCCGCCGCTTCCGTCACCTGATGCCCGAGATCGAGCAGCATTTCGGCCGTGTTGGAGCGGATCAGGAAATCGTCCTCGACAAGCAGGATTCGCGGACCCACCGCCGCAACGGGCTGATCGATCGGCGCCGTGTTTCGCGGCGAGGATGCATGGCTGATCTGCTTCTGGTTGGCAATCACATGCCGAAGCCGGCGCGCCAGAGCTTCTCTCGTATAGGGCTTCGACAGCAGCTCGACGCCAGGATCGAGCCTTCCGCCGTGCACGATCGAGTTTTCCGTGTAGCCTGAGGTGAAGAGCACCGCCACACCGGGCAGCCGCTCCTTCGCGCGCCGCGCCATCTCGCTGCTCTTCAGCGGTCCGGGCATGACGACGTCGGTGAAGATCACGTCGATCTGCATGCCGCTTTCGATGACATTCAACCCGGCCTGCGCGTCCTTGGCGGTCAATACGCTGTAGCCGAGATCGGACAGCGTCTCGACGACGATCGAGCGGACTTCCTCGTCATCCTCGACCACAAGCACCGTTTCCGTGCCGCCGACCACCGGCCCGCCATGGACGGTGACCTCGCGGTCCTCATCGGCGACGGAACGCGGCAAGTAGATGCGCACCGTCGTTCCCTGATCCACTTCGCTATAGATCTTCACATGTCCGCCCGACTGCTTGACGAAGCCATAGACCATGGAAAGCCCGAGCCCCGTCCCCTTGCCCTCGGGTTTGGTCGAGAAGAACGGCTCGAACACCTTGTTCAAGATATCCGGCGACATGCCGGTGCCGGTATCGGTCACCGCAAGCATCACATACTGGCCGGGCATGACCTCCTGATGGCTGCGAGCATATTCCTGGTCGAGCGCCGCGTTACCCATCTCGATGGTCAGCTTGCCGGAACCGCTCATTGCGTCGCGCGCGTTGATGGCGAGGTTGAGCAGCGCGTTTTCCACCTGTGTCGGGTCGGCATAAGTGTTCCACAGCCCGCCGCTGGTGATGACTTCGATCTCGACCGCTTCGCCCAGCGAACGACGCAACAGATCGTCCATGCCGCCGATGAAGCGGGCGATATTGATGACCCGAGGCTCCAGCGCCTGCCGCCGGCCGAAGGCGAGCAGCTGGCTTGCGAGCTTCGCGCCGCGATTGACGCCGGCGAGCGCATTGGCCAGGCGCCGCTCCGCCCGTTCGTTGCCCATCAGATCCTTGGACAGGAGCTGCAGGTTGCCGGAGACCACTTGCAAGAGATTGTTGAAATCGTGCGCCACGCCGCCCGTCAGTTGCCCGATCGCTTCCATCTTCTGCGCCTGCTGCAGCGCGCGCTCGGTCTGATGGCGCTCGGCGATTTCAGCCTCGACCCGTGCCTCGAGGCTTTCGTTCAGCTGTCGCAGCTGCTCTTCGGCCCGCACGCGGTGGCGGACCTGCCGCTCAAGGCTGGTGGCGTGCTCCTGAAGGCTGGCCTCGGCCTCGCGCTGTTCGGTGATGTCGGTGTGAACGCCGACCCACTCCTCGATCTCGCCCGAAGCGTCGAAGATCGGCACGCCGCGAATGGCGAAGGTTCGGTAGACGCCATCGGCGCGCCGAACCCTGTGCTCGTGAACATAGGTCGCCTTTGCCGCGACCGCCGCCTTCCAGCTCTCGACCGAGCCGTCCTGGTCATCCGGGTGAACGGCATCCGCCCAGCCGTAACCCTGGTAGTTCTCGAAAGGCTGTCCCGTCAGCGCCGACCATGCCGGCTGCTCGCCGAGCATGCGTCCGTCGGCGGCGTTCGTCCAGATCACGCCGTGAACGGCGTTCACAGCCGCGCGGAAGCGGCCGTTGCTGCGCTGCAGCGCGACTTCGGAGCGCTTGCGATCCTCGATATCGATCATCACAACATAGATGCCTTCGACATCGCCGCCCGATGTTCGTCGGGGCACATAGCGTATCTCGACGTTGCGATCCGTTCCATCCGGCCGAGTGATGGATGTGTCGGTGATGATGCGGTCGCCGGCCATGGCCTGCTCGACCAGAGGAAGACGCGTCTGGTAGCTCGACTGACCGATTACCTCGGAAACATGCTTGCCGACGACATCATCAGCCTCAAGGCCGAACCATTCCATGTAGCCCTGATTGGCGAAGCGGTAGATATGGCCGCGATCGATGAAACCGACGAGGATGGGAAGCGCATCCGTCAGCCGTTTCAGCTCCTCGCGGCTTTCCGCGAGCTCAGCCACCGCCTTCACCTTGTCGGTGTTTTCGAGCACCGTGCAGAGAACACCATTCACCTTGCCGTCGTCGTCGTAGATCGGTGTGTAGAACAGGTCGAAGACGACTTCCTCCGGCACGCCGTGGCGATGCAGGACCATCTTCTGGTCGCGGTAGGATTGGACTTCGCCGCGGAAGCCGGCCTCGAGAATCTTGCTGTTCCAATCCCAGATCTCCGGCCAGATGCCGGGGACCGTCGCGCCGAGCGCGCGCGGATGATAGTTGCCGGCAATTTCCACGTAGCCGTCGTTGTAGATCATCACGTGATCATCGCCCCACATAAGCACCTGCGGGATGGGCGAATTGACGATCGAATTGACTTTGATTCTCAGGTTCTGCGGCCACTCGCTGATCGGGCCAAGCGAGGTTGCCGCCCAATCGAAACGGCGAACAAGTTCTCCGGTTTCGCCGCCGCCGATGGGCCAATGGCCGGACGTGAACTGATAAGTCATAAAGCCACCAAATGAACCAGAAATTCTCTTGTTTCATAGGGGACAGGAATGGCCCTGTCCATGGCGCTGGGGCGAGAACAGGCACGCCGGCAGGCATAATATCCTGGCGCAGACACGCACCGGAAAACCGCAAAATGTAGAAGCTGATATGACGGCCGTTGGAGTTGCACTTCGGTTGCCATCAGCAGAAAAAAGACAGCCGGCGCGATCACCGGCTTTTTCATTTAAGTTGACGCTGCTATGGGAGCATGATGTCGTCCGTTAGAACGAGGAAACAGGCGAGATGAGCGATAACGTCATCCAGTTCCGCAAGCCCGCGCCGCAGAAGACGCCGAAGCCGCCACGCCCATGGCTGCGCAAGCTGATCTCGATCGTCGTGGTGATCGCCGCCTTTGTCGCGGCCTGGCTCTATTTCACGCTGGCTGGCTGATCCGGCCACCCCGCAAGACGTATTTAAGACACGACCCCGCTAAAACGAAAACGGCTGGAGAGCGAAGCAAATCGCCCTCCAGCCGTTTTCGCAAGTAGGGTCAGCTTACCACTTCTTGGCAAGCTTGAAAGTGAAGGTCCGCGCATCGCCGTAGCCGCAGGCGCCGTTGGTGCGGCACGCCTCGACATATTCCTTGTCGAACAGGTTGGCGACGTTGAGCGATGCCGTCCAGTTTTCCTTTTCGTAGCGGATGGCCGCGTCGAACACGGTCGATTCCGGAACCCGAAGCGTGTTGGCCTCATCCGCCCAGGAACGCCCCTTGTGGCGAACGCCGGCGCCAAGGCTGAGGCCTTCGAGCGGGCCGTTCGTCACGGTGTAATCGACCCACATGGAAGCCGTGTAGTCAGGCACCACGTAAGGCGTCTTGCCGATCAGGCTGGGATTCGGGTCGTTCTGCTTAACGGTGACGTCAGTCGCGGCGAAGGCGCCGAGCAGCTTCCAGTTATCGTCGATGTTGACCTTGGCTTCCAGCTCGAAGCCCTTCGATTCCACTTCGCCGAGCTGGTCCGTCCACGGCGCGACCGGGATCGAAACCGAGTTGTTGCGCTTGTTGATGTGGAAGACGGAGGCGGTGAAGGACGCGTCCATGAAGGTCGGCTCATACTTGATGCCGGCTTCATACTGCTCGCCTTCTTCCGGCTTCAGCGGTCCGTGTCCGCCACGGCCGACCATCGGGTTGAAGAAGGTCGCGGCGCTGACATAGGGTGTCAGGCCATTGTCGAACTCGTAAGCGAGACCGGCGCGGCCGCTCCAGGCGCCGTCTGAATCCTCGAAGCTGTTCGACGAGGCCAAGCGATCCTTGAAATCGGTGTTGACGTGGTCGTAGCGGCCGTTGAGCGTTGCCAGCCAGCCATCGCCGAAATGGATCTGATCCTGGGCATAAAAGCCGATCTGGTTCATGGTGACCTGCTCGCTGTAGAGCGGGTCCATCGGCAGTTGCGGGAGGCCGTAAACCGGGTTCGTCACGCTGAGCGAGCCGGAGCCGAACTTGTTGTTCTGCACGTTGTCGATACGGTAGAGGCGGTAATCCACGCCCAGCATGACTTTGTGCTCGGTGCTACCGAGATCGAAGGTGTTTTCGATGCGGTTATCCCAGGCCAGCGTATCGACGGACGTGTCGCCCTCGAAGTTCAGGAGCTGAAGGTCTGTCGGGCCGGACCACAGATATGGATAGACAAGGCGCTCATACTTACCGAGATGGCCGTAACGGGCATTCGACGAGTATTTCCAGCCGCCGTCGAACTCGTGCTCGAACTCGTAGCCGATCATCTGCTGGTCGTAGCGGCCGGTATCGATGTCAGGCTCGCCGGGGAAGAAGCGGCGCGAAATCTTGCCGATACCCGGCCGGTCAACGACCGTGCCTTCGTAAGGCAGGAAGCCGTTGCCTGTGTGAACCTGATCGAGACCACCGGCATAGGCCCAGACGGTCAGGCTCGTGGTGTCATCCGGCGAGATGGTGAGCTGCGGCATGACGAAGCCGCGCAGGTCATGCGTGTAATCGGTATAGCCGTCGCCGCCGGCGATCTTGCCGGTCAGGCGATAGGTCATCGTATCACTCGACCCGACCTTGTCGGAAACGTCGAAGCCGGTGAAAGCGTTGCCGTTCGAGTTGATGCCGATCTCGGTATAATAGAGCGGATCGTCGGTCGGACGCTTCCTGATCATGTCGATGATGCCGCCGGCATTGGCGCCACCATAGAGAACCGAAGCCGGCCCCTTCAGGACGTCGACGCGCTCCAGCATGAAGGGATCGATCTGGAAGTTGCCGAAACCATACGAAAACAGGTTGAGGCCATCGAGATAGATGCCGCTCTGCCCGGCATCGAAACCACGGATGTAGAACCAGTCGGTATCCGGATCGGTGCCGAAGGTCTGCGTGGCGACGCCTGCCGTGTAACGCAGGGCCTCATCGACCTTGTTGACGACGGCGCGATCATCGAGCTCCTGGCGACCGACGACGGAGACGGACTGCGGTATTTCGTTGATTGGGGTATCCGTCTTCGAGCCCGCCGTGCTCTTCTTGGCCACATAGCCCTTCACGGGGCCGGTCGCCTCGCTGGCGCCGTCGGCCGCCGAATTGCCTGCACCCTGGATAACAACCGGTTTCAGCTCGGTTGCATCCTGCGCCACCGCGAATGTGGCGCTCGCGCCGAAGATGGCGACACCCGCCAGAAGCTTTGCCTTGAAGATCACTCGGTCTGCTCTCGCACCCATATACATTGTCACCCTACTCACGCCACCGTCGTCCCAACGGCCCGGCCAACATCACGAATAAGATGAGTGATTAACTCAATTTTAACGGCCCAGCTTGTCGCGATCCCGGACGAATTGAATGTTCTTGGGCAATTTTTCAACGTGCAGCCAAATGCTCACATGCTGTGTCGTTCAGGCAACGTGGGCCTTTTTCCACGTCGCGGGCGGCGTTCCGATATTCTTGCGGAAGACGCGCGTGAAATGCGCCTGGTCGGAAAACCCGGTCTCTGCGGCGATGACCATGAGCGGCTGATCGCCGTGCAGTAGGAGCTCCTTCGCGCGCTCCAGCCGGGCATTCATCTGCCACTGATGCGGCGCCATGCCGGTGGAGGCCTTGAAGGCGTGGCTGAAGTGGGATTGCGAGAGCCCGGCGAGCGTCGCAAGCTCCTCCAGCCGGATATTGCGCATGCAATTCTCGGTGATGAAATCCGTTGCCTTGCGCAATTGCCATGAAGCGAGCTTGCTGCGCTTGCGCACTTCGCTCTTCCCAAGCTTCATCACGTCGATGATCAGCGCCAGCGCCAGACCGTCGCCATAGAGATCGTGCAGCGGTGCCGGATTCATGCACTCGGCCGCGATCATGCGCGACAGCGTCAGCACGCGCTCGTCGGAAAACAGCAAGCGCGGGCTCGTCAGCCGATCGGGATCGAGCTCCTCCATCAACCGGCGCGCCACGATCTCGGCGTCGAAATGCAGATCGAGATGACGAAGAAATTGCACGTTCTTCAGATTGGCCCAGAGTTCCATTCCCGCAGGCACATAGGAAATCGGCTGGTTCTCGTCCTCTTCCGCGGCGCCCGCGCCCTTCGAACTCAGCTTCATCGTCGAGCGGCCAGCCCCGTTCATATCAAGCAGGATGAAGAGCCTGGGATCATTGGACACATAGTAGCCGCCGGCATAGGGCGCGCATTCCACATCCCAAACATCCGCGACGATGCCGTTCCAGGATCGCCTGTGAAGGCCGCCGACAACGGAGAAACCTTCGATCTTGTTCTGCATGCGGGGTTGAAATGTCATGGATGGGGCGCGCGCTATACCTTCTTAATAAACTCAAGTTTAAGGCAAGCGTTGATCTAACGCAATCCCGCGCTAAAAAAGCCCCCCATATTTTAGGGCGCGTTGGCCGTACGATCTCGATCACCCCTTGCGGATGGACCCGCGCCAGATCAGTTCAGCTTTCAAGCGGACAGAATGAGCCTCCTCCGGCTCGTCCTCATGGCCGCCCGAGGCGAGCCATTTCACCGCCTGCGTGGCGATCGCCATCACCGGCTGCGCGAAAGTCGTGAGATTGAACGACGACCACGACGCCTGCTCGATGTCGTCGAAGCCGGCAACGCACAGCTGATCCGGGATCGACAGTCCGAACTGGTGGCGCGCGGCATCCATGAAACCGCAGGCGAGCAGATCGGTCGCGCAGAACACGCCATCCGGCCGCTCGGCGCGCGTCAGCATACGCTGCGCAAGCACCCGGCCCGCCTCGTATCCCGTCGATCCATAGCGCTCGACGACGACCTCGAGACCGAGCTTCGTGGCTGCGGCGATAAAGCCGCGCTCGCGGCCCATCAGGCTCGGCGTCCCCGCTTCGGAGTTCGCGAAGGCGAGCGTCTTGCATCCCGCGCGCACGAATGCGGTCGCGATCCTGCCGCCGGACTCATAGTCGTCGAGGTTGATCTTCAAGGGGCCGGGCTGGTCGTCATCGCGGTTGATCAGGACTAGGCGCTGACCGCTGCGGAGGCAAAGCTGGGTGATCGACTTGTCCGGTAGACCGGAGAGGATGATCGACGCATCGGCCCGGTAGCGGATCGCCTGCTGCAAAGCGCGGTCGACGCTGCCATCCGAGCGATCGGTGTTGACGAACATCGCGACCTTGCCGGCGTTCTGCAGCTGAATTGTCAGTTCCCGCAAAAGCGCCGAGCGATAGGGCGTCGCGACATCGGAAACGATCAGGCACACGATGCCGCTCTCGTTGCGCATCAGGCCGCGGGCTAGGTGATTGACGTGATAGCCGAGCGCCTCGGCCGCTTCCAGCACGCGCCTGCGGGTATCGGCGGAAACGCTCGCTCCCGGCGTGAAGGTTCGCGATACGGCGGAACGCGATACCCCTGCCCTCTCGGCAACTTCCTGCGCGCTGACGAATAATTTAGACGGCATGGCAATCCTTTTGTTGCACGCACCTTTGCATCGAGTTGCACTTGCGTGCAATCCATAACGACCTCAGCCAATATGAAGTTTTCATGACGAATATTGACATCGCGCGCGGCGAAGTGTTCGCTTTGCACGCGCTTGCAACGATGCCCCAAGCGGCTTGCGAGCGCGACTTTCAGCGGCTGTATCCAGCCATCGTTTCCGATAAAGGACATGTTGCGATGACATTGCGCGTTATTCCAGGGCTCGAAGCACGTCTGGCCCTTGCCGAGGCCGTTGCCCGCGAGGCAGGCGCCGTGGCGCTCGACTACTTCAAGCGTCGCGACACGCTGGTGATTGAGACCAAACGCGATGCACAGGACGTGGTGTCGATCGCCGACCGGGAGGTCGAGAACCTGATCCGCGCGCGGTTCGCGGAAGCCTATCCCGGGGATGGCGTTCTCGGCGAAGAGTATGGTCTCACACTGGGCACGTCGGGCTTCACCTGGGTGATCGATCCGATCGACGGCACCAGCCCTTTCGTCAACGGCATGCCGAACTGGTGCGTCTCGATCGGCCTGCTGCACGACGACGTGCCTGTCGTCGGCGTCATCGCCTCGCCTTGCCATGATGAAATCTACGCCGCTGCCCTCGGCATGGGCGCCACCTTGAACGGCAAAAAGCTCGCGCTCAGCCCCGAACGCAATATCCGCAACGCGGTGACCGGTATCGGCGCGAACAGCCATGTCTCGCCCGCCACGGTCGCCAGGATGGTCGAGGAACTGCTGGACGCAGGCGGCAATTTCATCCGCAACGGTTCCGGCGCGCTCATGCTCGCCTATGTCGCCGCTGGCCGCCTCGTCGGATATTACGAACCCTACATGCACGCCTGGGACTGCCTCGCCGGATATTGCCTGGTCAAGGAAGCCGGCGGCTGGTTCCATCCCTTCCCGACCAGTGGTGAGGGATTGACCAAGGGTGCCAAGGTGCTCGCGGCGGGACCCGGCGCGATCGACGATCTCCGCAAGATCGCCGGCGTCTAAATACGCTCGCCGCGGCGATTGATTTGAGAACAGGAGCGACATCGCGCCTCTCGTCCCGCGCGATTTTGCAACCTATATATATGTCAAAGATTGCCGGCGATCCGCGCCGGCTGAACGGAGACATGTATGAGCCGAGATCCGTACGAGCTTCTGGGCGTCAAGAAGGACGCTACGCAAAAAGAGATCCAGAGCGCGTTCCGCAAGCTCGCCAAGAAACTGCACCCGGACCTCAACCCCGGCGACAAGCAGGCCGAGGATCGGTTCAAGGAAATCTCCGCCGCTTACGAGATCGTCGGCGACGAGGACAAGCGCAAGCGCTTCGACAGGGGCGAGATCGACATGACGGGCGCCGAGCAGGCGCAGCGCAACTATTATCGCGACTACGCCTCGCAGGCCGGCGCCGGCGGCCGCTACCAGAACAATGCCGGCTTCGCCGACTTCGGCGACAGCGACGACATATTCTCAAGCTTCTTCTCCGGCCGTGGACGCGGCGGCGGGCAGTTCCGTTCGCAGGGGCAGAACCGCCAATATTCGATGGAGGTCGATTTTCTCGACGCCATCAACGGCACCAAGACGCAGATACGCCTGCCGGATGGCCCGGCACTCGACTTGCAGATCCCGGCCGGAACCCGCGACGGCCAGACGCTGCGCCTGAAGGGAAAGGGCGAGCCGGGGATCGGCGGCGGTCCGCCGGGTGACGCGCTGGTGGAGATCCGCGTTCGCCCGCACAAGTTCTATGTCCGCGATGGCGATGATATCCGCATCGATCTGCCGATATCGCTGCCCGAGGCGGTGCTCGGCGGCAAGGTGCGCGTGCCGACGCCATCGGGCGCGGTCAATCTGACGCTGCCCGCGAATTCCAGCAGCGGTAAGGTCTTGCGCTTGAAGGGCAAGGGCGCGCCGAAGCGCGGTGGCGGCGCCGGCGATATCTATGTGTCGCTGAAAGTCGTCTTGCCGGATGAGCCGGACCAGAAGCTTGCCGAATTCATGAGCGACTGGACGCCGGCCAATCCGCAGAATCCGAGAAAAGGCATGGAGGAGTAGCCATGAATGATCTTGAATTCCGCCGAACCCTGAAGATCGACGTGACCGTGGTGGACGTGTGGATCGAGCAGGGCTGGCTGATCCCCGAAGCCCATGACGGCGATCGTGAGTTCCGCGACGACGATGTCGCGCGGGCGCGGCTGATCCTCGACCTCACCCGCGACATGGGCGTCAACGAAGCAGGCGTCGATCTCATCATGGATCTCGTCGACCAGATACACGGGCTGCGCGGCGCCGTCCGTGACATGCTTGGCGCCATGGAGCAGCAGGACGACGACGTACGCCGCCGTCTGCGCCGCAAGCTCGACGCGCTTTCCACGCGAGCGGGCTGAACGGCTCCGGCTTGCGGCCCATAAAAGCGACCGGACAAGGAAAGGAGACCCGACTTGAGCAACAATCACGGCTCCCACGACGCCGATCATTCGCATCAACCCATCGACTGGCGCGAGCACGGCGTGAAGGTCATCCCGGGTAATGCCCTCGATCCGAATACCGCGCAGACCCCGGGCATGAACCGCGCGACGGCGATCAACAACGCTCGCGCCGGCGCTGAGAAGATCTGGGCTGGTACGGTCACCATCCACGCCAACGCGAAGACCGGCGCGCACCATCATGGCGACCTCGAAAGCATCATCTATGTCGTGAAGGGCAAGGCGCGCATGCGCTGGGGCGACAATCTCGAATTTACCGCGGAGGCCGGGCCTGGCGACTTCATTTTCGTGCCACCTTACGTGCCGCATCAGGAGATCAATGCGAGCCAAAACGAGACGCTGGAATGCGTCCTCGTCCGGTCCGGGCAGGAGCCTGTGGTGGTCAATCTCGATATTGAACCGGTTGAAAAGCCGGAAGACGTTCGGTGGATCGATCCGATACACAAATAATCCACTCTCGGTAGTGTACTAATGAAGAATTGATCGACGGCCGCTCCCGCAAATTTCTTCAGATAAATCTTTCGTCCAGGCGAAGCGATGCATCGATCCCCGCGCTCGAAATTTGCGAGAAAACGACAGCCGGATTCATGTTTTCATCCAGCACCTTACGTCAAAAGCACTGCTCAGCAGGGGTTTTCGCTTGCCAACGCGAACAAACGCAGATCACAACAATAAGTTCAGCAAGCACTAATCCAATCGTCAATTCGCCGCGTACACCGTTTTGTTACCGCGCGGAAAAGCCCTAAAAGGAACGTTCCCAGCGGATATAACGGCCTTCGATGCGAATCTCAAATTCCGGCGATTTATCTACCGGAGGATGTATATAAGCCCCGTTTGGTCAGATTGAACTGGAATACTTACTTATGATTGCATTCGACGTCACACAAATTTGCTGTTCCAAGCGCTGTTTTCAGTTGAAAGTCAGGGTCTTCAGGCACATGAGTTGGCGGGAATAAAAATGGGCGGCACAATTGATCCGTTCAAATATCTTGGTAAGGTTGCCGCAGGGAATAATAAGCACGCCGCACTGGCGTTAGAAGGATAAGGCCATGAAAGAAGCACCGCATACCGTCGACGTTCATGTAGGCAAGACGATCCGTATCAAGCGCCTGATGCGCAAGGTTTCGCAGACCGAACTGGGTGATCGCGTCGGCGTCACGTTCCAGCAGATTCAGAAATACGAGAAGGGCTCGAACCGCGTTTCGGCAAGCATGCTCGTCGAAATCGCCGGTGCGCTCGATGTCGACGTCCGCTCCTTCTTCGAAGATATCTCGGCCAATGCCAACGACAATCCGACTCCGAGCGACGAATTCGTCGTATCCCGCGACGGCGTGCTCCTGAACGCTGCCTTCCTGTCGATCAAGAACGAGCAGGTCCGCAAGAAGATCGTCAAGCTGGTGCAGGCGATTGCCGGCATGGAGCAGATCGAAAGCGAAGCCGCCGAATAAAGCGGCTTCGCGGATACCATAACGATTAGTGGCGCTCCAAGACTACGAGGTTTTCTCGTGCGTCTTTCATTGCCACTTTCGTCTTGGTGCCGATCAGCTTTTCCAGATTCACGTCCAGCTCGCGCTCCGGGTCGATTCCATCCCAATCGATGACGACCTGCAGCAGAGCCATGTTCGTCAGATGCGTCAGGTTGTTCAACTTGAGCTTCTGCGCTTCGTCCTTCGCGGCCGACAGCAAGCGGAATATCCTCGCATATTCGCTTCCGCTTCCCTCGTCCATCGTCTGAATGTTCATCTCGTCCGCTCCGCCTCTCTGAGACGCCCCAAACACCACTTTGGGGCTTCAGTGCTTCCATCATTCAGGCGTGGCGTTATTAGAGCGTTACAGGCGTTACCGGGGTGCTGATTTCAGCATGCAGCATCTCCCAGTGTGACGTTGCCGCGAAGCCCCAGCTGCGCTTTCCAGCGGTGAATTTCACGCTGTTAAGATAGTCGAGAACCATATCGGCATCGGCGCGCTTGCGCTCGATCTTGTTCGCGCGAATCAAACGCACGATTTCCTTGGCGCGCGCGGCGTTGTCGAACGCGCAGCGTTCCACGGCCTTCGGATAGGTCCGCTCGGAGAAATGCAGCGCGCGGCCCGAGAGAAGAAGCTTCTTGTATTCGCCCGACAAGAGCAGGCCCTGCCTGCTCAGCGCGTCGATGGTCGGCTGATAATCGACCCACGGAACGGAGAGCGGCAGCCAGCCCAGCTCGGCCGGCGCATGGACCAGCGCCACGGCCTCATCGTCGATGAGCCGGCCATCGGCGTAGTCGTGATAGATCGAGCCGATGCCAACCATGCCGAACGCCGAGCATTCGGCGGCTCTGAGCGCCCCCATGCTGGCGCCGCCGGCGACGACGACGTTCTGCTCGAGCGCGAAGAGGATTTCCTTGTGCCAGACGGACGGCATCTCGCCGAAATAGCCATCGACGATGCCAATGGCGCGCGCGCCGTCGCGCACCGCCTGCAGGATATCGCCGCGAGCGGCTGGCCCGCGAAACTCGATCGACGGATGCTCGGCCTGAAGCCTGTCGAGATCCCGGCCGAAGCTTGGTCCTGCGAAAATGACTCTCATGCCTGGGCCCCCTGCATGGCGCCGATCGCGCGCAAGCCAAGTTGAATGAATTCACCACTGACATCGACCTCGAGGCCGGGCACGATGACGCGGACGACGGAAACCGGAAGGCGCGGATGCGGGATCGGCACGGCCACGACCTGCTCGATACCCCGTGCACGCAGCCGATCCAGAATGTGGCGGATCGTCTGCTGGATACTGCGCTTGGCAGGCTCGGCAAAGCGCGGCGCGACCGGCGCCTCGTCGCAGAGTTCGATCAGCTGCTGCATCGGTCCGTCGCCATCAAGGCGCTGGTAGACGCGAGGCGAGAAGTCGTCACGGCTGCCGGCGATCGCCGTCAACCGGCTCTGCGCTGCCTCGGTGATGGCGCGCAGTGCCGCGCGGACCGGATCCGGATGGCAGCCGCAGCCGCCACAGACATTCGTCCAGCGCGCATCAACGCGGTCGCCGAGGTCGCCGGGAACGATGACGGCGAGGAAGCTCGGCACGCCGATATCGGTCGTCATGTCGAGCAGCAGGAGCCGCATGCCGGCGCGGGCGATGCGGTCGGTGATGATCTCGATAACGGGATCGCCGAAGCCGGCCGGATCGATGCGCGAGCCGCGCAGTTCATCGAAGGGGCGAAGCTGCGTCAGCGCCCATGCATCGCGCTCGACCAGCTCGCACAGACCGTGAAGTACGGCTTCGGCAGGGCGATTGCCCGATGCCAGGCCGTCGCTGGACTGCTCGAAGCCGGAAGGGCGCGTGCCACGATGATCAAGGCCAACAAGTGACCACGGAACGAAAACCGGCTGGTCGTTCATGATGTCGAGGCCCTCGCTCCAGGCGAGCGGGCCTGTATCGATTTCGTCCGGCACGCAGCGCGCAACGGAATCGAGATCAATCAACGGCGCGCGCTCGGCCTTCATGCCGGCAAGCGTGGCGATGACCAGATCATCCGGCTGCATCTCGGCAACGCGGGTTTCGACCGCCTCCATGGCAGCCGAGGTCATTGCGGCGTCCTCGTCGATGCCTTTGCCCTGGAAGACTGACAGCGTGTAGCTATTGGGGCGGGTCGCGAAGGCGACCGGAATTTCAAGAAGATCGAGCGCCGTCAACAAGCCGACGCGCGTTATTCCAAGCTCGGCAAAGTGCGGCTTGATCGCCGCGAATGTCTGTCCAGGCGTCAGGGAGCGGTCGTGGTAGGCGCTGACGCCCGCCGCGGAAAGACTTAGATCCCCAGCCAGATCCGTGAGTGCTGCCTGAACAGACATTCGCAAAAACCTCAACGGAACTTCAGAGCGTGAACGATGTTCGCGGTCGCGTTGGTGTCGAGCTGAACGGCGTTCTGCTTGAGGACGGCCTGGGCAGCAGCGGAGAGGCGAACGGTGGACTTGATTGCGTTGGTCATGGTTTTCTCCTTTTGGTGGCAGCATTTGCTGCGAACAGGAGAGACTGTGAACGGCCGGCGTTATTCCGGTGTGACTGGAAATTTCGCTAATTAACGGCCAAAATCGCCATCTGTAGCACTTCAGGACAGGCCAGCCATCCTGAGTCCGTCTATCAGCTGGCGAGTATCGTCAGGGTTGCGATCCGGCACGAAACGCCAGACATCTTCCGTGCGAAAATCCGGAAAATTCTCGAGGACAACCGAGGCGTAATGCGCTGCGGTGGCCTTGTCGCCGTTCTTGGCATGCGCCGCGGCGAGCAGACGCGAGGTCGCCGGCCGGTCCTTGACGCGATCGAGCACCTCGATCGCCTTGGCGTAATTCTCCTGGACGAAATGAATGCCGCCCAGGTTCCAGTAGTAATAATCCGGCGGCAGTGGATTGAGCTTCAGCGCGGCGTGGCTGAGTTCCAGCGCGCGGTCGCTCTGCCCGTCATGCAGAAGTGCATCCGCGTGATCGGCCAGAATATCCGCGTCATTCGGATTGAGCATCTGCGCTTCGGCGAAGAAATCGAGGCTATCGGCAAAGCGGCGGCGATAGAGCGCGACGAAGCCGAGCTCGCGCATGGCTCGTCCACTGTTCGGATCGCTGTCTCGCGCCTGCCATGCCGAGCGGTCGGCCTCTTCTAGAAGTGCTGTGTCCTTCATGCCGCGAACGAGCCACTCCATCCCCAGCACCCGGGCCATGCCGGCATGGGCGGAGGAGAAGCGATCATGTCTCGACAGCGCCGACTTGAACCACTTGCGCGCCTGTCGGAGGTGCTGCAGATCGGTCTTCGATACGAGCCGCTTGCCCTCGAGATAGAGCCGATAGGCCGAGGGCGAGACATCGTGCATCATATCCGTCAATTCGCGCCGCTCGATCGTATCGGCGAGCGTCATGACGATGCGCCGTGCCAATTGGCCGAAGGACTGGTTGACCTTCTGCATGGCGAGCGGCAGGTCGATCGCCCAAAGCACTTCGGCGGTTGATGTCTTGGTCAGCCGGCAGGTCGCGTAGATCTCGTCTTCGCGGCCGTGGATCGTCACGTAGACGGTGTAATCGAAGCGCAATTCCGGCGGCATGGGCTGCAGTTCGCCGCTGGCGAGACTGCGGTTCAGAATCTCGACGCTCGTATGCGCCGCAATGACCTTGAAGCCACGCTGCTGGCTGAGGCCGATCGTGACATCCTCGAGCAAAGCTCTGCCGACACGCTGCAGCAGCGGCTCTGATAGCATCGTTTCCGGCGGAAGGATGAGCACGCGCGGCTGGCCAACCGGGTCGGCGGTCGCGGGCCTAACGGCGGCAGTTTCCGACACGGCAGGTGCCACCGGTGCAATGATGCCGAGTTCCAGCGCGAGCGCCTGGGTTGCCGCATCCGGCTCGGCACCATACTCAGCCTTCAATTCGTTGCGGCAGCGGAAATAGGCTTGCCGCGCCGAGCCAAGATCGCCCGCCGTCGCATGCGCCTTCATCAGTGCGCGGCAGGCCGCCTCGTTCGCCGGATCCGTGGCCACAAGCAGGCCGGCCAGCAATACGGTATCGGCGAGCGTCAGTTTTTCGGGCGAATCAAGCAGCGTCATCAGATGCGCGTCACGGCATTCGGCGATGCGGCGGCGCTCGATCGTCACCCACTCATCGGCTTCCATCGTCGGCGCGCGGAAACCTTCGAGCAACTCGCCTTGAAGCAGGGCCCAATCGCTCCGCGCCAGCGGATGCGTGGCATCCCGCAGCAGCAGCACATCGGTGGCCCAGTGCTCGGCATTGAGTGCAATATGCGTGTTGGTGGCGGTGATCAGGCGGGGAAGGCCTTCCGGCACGCTGCGATCGATCCGGGCAAGGAGCTGTCTGAGACTGCCGGCACGCTGCTTCGACACGTCGGACTGCCAGAGCATGCCCCGCAATGTCTCACGCTCCATCGAGAACTGCGATGATGCAGCGACGAAGGCCAGGAGCGGATAGGCTTTTTCCGGAAGCACGATCTCGCCGTCATTGGCGAAAAGCGCGGGCTTTCCGAGCAAGCGAAGCAGAAGGCTGTGCTTAGCCACTGACACCAAGGGTAACTCGCGTTTGGATGATCCAACACAAGTATAGTGAAAAGAGACTATAACGCAAAAGGAATGCGGCCGTTCGGTTGAGTTTTTCAACCGTTAGACGATGGCGATCGCAAACAGGGTTTAGAAAAATCGGGATCGGCGGGAAGAAATCGCAGCGACCATCGATCGCCGTGCCAATGCGAGGCACATCAGCCGTGACCCAAAAGAAATGGCGCCGGCCTTTCGACCAGCGCCATCACAATCAATCAGGATTTGGCTTAGGCGGCAGCCGAAGCGAAACCAGCCGTCGGAACTTCCGAGATCGTCTTCAGAACCTGGGAAGCGATCTGGTAAGGGCAACCCTGCGAGTTCGGGCGGCGATCTTCCAGATAACCCTTGTAGTCGTTCTTGACGAAGGAGTGCGGAACGCGGATCGAAGCGCCACGATCGGCAACGCCGTAGGAGAACTTGTTCCACGGAGCAGTTTCGTGCTTGCCGGTCAGACGCTTGTCGTTGTCCGGGCCGTAAACGGCGATGTGGGCATCGAGGTTCTTTTCGAACTGCGCCATCAGAGCTTCGAAGTAGGCCTTGCCGCCAACTTCGCGCATGAACTTGGTCGAGAAGTTGCAGTGCATGCCCGAACCGTTCCAGTCGGTGTCGCCGAGCGGCTTGCAGTGATACTCGATATCGACGCCGTACTTTTCAGTCAGGCGCTGCAGCAGGTAGCGAGCCATCCAGATCTGGTCAGCGGCCTTCTTGGAGCCCTTGCCGAAAATCTGGAATTCCCACTGGCCCTTGGCCACTTCGGCGTTGATGCCTTCGTGGTTGATGCCGGCAGCGAGGCAGAGGTCGAGGTGCTCTTCGACGATTTCGCGCGCAACTGGACCAACATTGCTGGAGCCGACGCCGCAATAATAAGGACCCTGCGGAGCCGGGTAGCCCTGTTCCGGGAAGCCGAGCGGACGGCCGTTTTCGTAGAAGAAGTATTCCTGCTCGAAGCCGAACCATGCATCTTCGTCGTCGAGGATGGTTGCGCGGCTGTTGGACGCATGCGGGGTAACGCCATCAGGCATCATGACTTCGCACATGACGAGTACGCCGTTGGTACGAGCCGGGTCCGGATAAACGGCGACGGGCTTCAGCACGCAATCGGAGCTGCGTCCTTCGGCCTGCATCGTGGAAGAGCCATCGAAGCCCCAGAGCGGCAGCTGTTCGAGCGTCGGGAATTCTGCAAATTCCTTGACCTGCGTCTTGCCACGAAGGTTCGGTACCGGGGTGTATCCATCGAGCCAGATGTACTCGAGCTTATACTTGGTCATTTGCGAGTCTCTCAAAACATAGGTGTCAGCAGGTCCCAGGGACGCGGAAGCCGAGGCCGCCTCGCCCGTGGAGGGATGCCAATGAGTATGCATGTAGCGTGCCAGTTCGCGACGAGGGGTGAAACGGTAAGGCGGAAGGGGCCGTTGCAGCGCCAATAGAACAGGTGCGAGGCAATCGGAGCAGGCCCTGAAGTGCCAGTGGACTCAAGCGGTTACGCCGCCTATTGATCGAACCTCGCGCTGGAAAAGGATGAACAGCGGCGCCGTCAGTTTTTTCCGCACAATGCCCGTATTGCTTATTTATTAAGCATATGCATATTTTTTGTATTCTTTGGATTTCTGATATAAAGCTGCTCAAATCGCGATTGCCCACGATTCAAACATTTGTTGCACTTTTTTCAATCATATAGAGCATTCTCTGTGCAGCTGTGTTATTGTCTCTCTTAACGCTTTAGGGCGGACTCAATTTGGAGGCATGACATGGTTACTGGTGTGCATCACGAGTCGGCAACGATTTACGCTTTCCCGACGAAGCGCTTCGCTTCATCGGCGCTTCGCCAGAAGGTTGACCTGGAAAAAGATCTGGAACCCTGCGTCTACGACAGCTGCTGGTACCACGAAGACGCCATGAAAGAAGAAGAAGCCTCGGCCCAACCGCGCTTTACCCCGCGTTTCGTGGACTGACGCCGTCTTGTCGGCGAGCATCGGTGCGCCCTGTTCGCATCGGCATCTAACGTGATTGCACGCGGCTCCGCCTCGGCGGGGTTGCGTATATCCAGCGCACGCGTCATGACGGGCCTGCGAGTTCAATTGCGGGCGAATACATGTCGGACAAAGAGGTAGCCATCATCGGCGGTGGACCGGCGGGGCTTATGGCGGCGGAGATTCTGTCTTCAGCCGGACATAGTGTCACGGTCTACGAGGCTATGCCGACGGTCGCCCGCAAATTCCTGCTTGCGGGAAAATCCGGCCTCAACATCACTCATTCCGAAGACTATCAACGCTTTTCGACGCGCTTCGGCAGCGCCAACCAGCGCCTGCGCGATGCGCTCGACGCCTTTCGCCCTGACGACATCAAGCAATGGGCCGCCGATCTGGAGACCGAGACCTTCGTTGGAACCTCGGGGCGCGTCTTTCCCGTGGCGATGAAGGCATCACCCCTCTTGCGCGCGTGGATCAGGCGGCTGGACGCGCAGGGGGTGACAATCCGCACGCGCCATCGATGGCAGGGTTTTTCCGACGGCGGCTATCTGTTCGCAACGCCCCAAGGCAACCTCGTCATCCGACCCGATGCCGCCCTGCTCGCCCTTGGCGGGCAGAGCTGGCCGCGGCTTGGCTCGGACGGTCGCTGGGTCGATTGGTTGCGAAATGAGGCCGTTACGGTTCACGATTTCCAACCAGCCAATTGCGGCTTCGATGTCGACTGGAGCGCGGTGTTTCGCGAGCGCTTCGCCGGCGCTGCGGTCAAATCCGTGGTGGCAACGTCTCCAGCGGGATCGACGCAGGGAGAGTTCGTCGTTACCCAGCACGGCATAGAGGGTAGCCTAGTTTACGCCCATGCCGCGGCATTGCGAGACGCACTGGCATCTGGACAGCCTGCCGAACTCATCGTCGACCTGATGCCCGGGCGGACGCTGGAGCGGATCGAGCGCGATCTCGCCAGGCAGGACGCCAAGACGAGCCTCGCCAACCGGCTGCGCAAAGGCGCCGGCCTTGATGGCGTCAAGGCTAACCTCGTTCGCGAATGCGGCGATGATGCCGACCTGCGCGGCCCTGCGCGGCTAGCGCGGCTGATCAAGGCGCTGCCTATACCCGTCGTCGCCCCGCGCCCGATCGCCGAAGCCATTTCGTCGGCGGGCGGCATCGCATGGGATGGGATCGACGAGCATTACATGCTGAAGCAGCGCCCCGGCCTTTTCGTCGCCGGTGAGATGATCGATTGGGAAGCCCCAACGGGCGGCTACCTGCTCACCGCGTGCTTCGCGACCGGTCGTGCGGCCGCGCGCGGCATCGCAGACTGGCTGCAGACCTGATCAACCTGCGCCTCCAGTCACTTCCTCTTCCATTGCATGCTCGCCTTCCGGCCGCTTGATCCGGAACCACGCAAGATAAAGCGCAGGCAGGAAGAGCAGCGTCAGCACCGTGCCGACGATGATGCCGCCCATCATGGCATAGGCCATCGGCCCCCAGAACACCTCGCGTGAAATCGGGATCAGCGCAAGGCTCGCCGCCGCCGCCGTCAGCAGGATCGGCCGCATTCGATGCTGCGTCGCCTCTCGCACCGCATCCCATGGATGATGCCCCTCGCGCCTGAGTTCCTCCACCTGCACAACAAGAATTACCGAGTTTCGGATCAGGATGCCGATCAAGGCTAGGATGCCAAGGATCGCCACGAAGCCCATCGGAGCGCCGCTCGACAATAGCGCGATCACAACGCCGATCAGGGCCAAAGGCGCGACCGCGAAGACCAGAAACAGCCGCGAGAAGCTTTGCAACTGGATCATCAGGATGGTCGCCATCGTAAACAGCATCATCGGCACCACGGCGGCGATCGGCGCCTGGCTCTTGGCGCTCTGTTCCACGCTGCCGCCCACCTCGACAGTAAAACCTGTTGGCAGTTGGGCGGTGTAGGCATCGATAGGCTTGGCCAATTGGTCGACAACCGTCGCCGGCTGCTTGTTGTCGATAACGGCGGCCTTGATCGTGACTGTCGGCAGGCGGTCGCGGCGCCAGATCCTCGGCGGCTCGGTCTCGTAGCGGAAATTCGCGATCGCCGCCAAGGGAACAGAGTTGCCGTTGCTGGTGCGTAGCTGCAGGTCGCGCAACGTCTCGATCGACCGCCGCTCGGATGCCTGGGCGCGCGCGAGAACAGTGATCAGATAGATATCGTCGCGCACCTGCGTTACTGACGCGCCGCCTACAATACCATTCAGTGCCGACGCTATATCCTCCGAGGTGACGCCGAGTTGACGCGCCTTGTCCTGGAGAACATCGACCTTGACCACACGCTGCGGCTCGTTCCAGTCGTAAACTACATCGCCAAGCGACCGGTTCTGACTCATGACCGCGCCGAGTTCCAGCGCGCGCTGGCGGACCTGTTCGATATCAGGACCGCTGAGGCGGTAGGCGACTGGGCGGCCGACCGGCGGACCGATGTCGAGTAGCTTCACATAGGCGTCGGTGCCGACGAAGGTCTTGGTAAGATACTCCTGAAGATCCACGCGCAGCTTGTCGCGTACTTCAAGGCTCTTGGTAATGATCACCACCTGACCAAAAGACGGGCTCGGCGGCTGCACGTCGAAAGAGAGCACAAAGCGTTGCGCGCCCTGCCCCACATAGGTGGACCAGCGCTCGATATCGGGATTGCCTTGCAGCTTCTCCTTCTCGAACTTCGCCATCTGCTGATCGGTTTCGTTGATCGAGGCGTTATTGGGTAGTGAAAAGTCGACAATCAGTTCCAGTCGGTCGGACGACGGAAAGAACTGCTCCTGGACGAAGCGCATGCCGTAGACCGCGCAGGCAAACGCGATGACCGTCGCCGCGATGGTAACCCAGCGGAAGCGCATGCAGACATCGAGGATCTTCGCGAAGCCGTTGGCAAACCATCCGCTCTTCTCCTCGTGCCTCTTCATCGTCTTGGGCAGGATGGTCACCCCAAGCAAGGGCGCGAACACCACCGCCACGATCCACGACACAACCAGCGACACCGCGATGACAACAAAAAGCGAGAAGGTGAACTCGCCGGCCGCGCTGTTGTTGAGCCCGACAGGCATGAAGCTCGAGACGGTGACCAAGGTTCCCGTCAACATCGGAAAGGCCGTATGCGAGTATACGTAGGTCGCAGCCTTGGTGATCGGATCGCCGGCTTCAAGCCGCGCGACCATCATTTCCACGGCAATCATCGCGTCATCGACAAGCAAGCCAAGCGCGATGATCAGTGCGCCGAGCGAGATGCGCTGCAGCGAGATGCCGTCATATTCCATGAAGACGAAGGTGATCGCCAAGGTCAGCGGGATCGCGAAGGCAACGACCAGCCCCGCGCGCCAGCCGAGACTGACGAAGCTCACCAAGAGCACGATTATGATCGCTTCCGCCAGCGCTCGCGTGAACCCCGACACCGCCTCTTCGACGATAACAGGCTGGTCGGCGACGAGATGTGGCTCAATGCCGATCGGCAGCGTCGCATGCACCTTGCGCAACTCGGTCTGCAGCGCCTTGCCGAACTCAAGCAGATTGGCGCCCTGCTTCATGCCGATGGCCAGTGCAATCGCCGGCATGCCGTTGACGCGAAAGAGAGCCGTGGGCGGATCCGTATAGCCGCGCGTGATGGTCGCGATGTCGCTCAGCCGGAAGAAGCGGTTGTTGACCTGCAGATTGACGCTGCGCAGACTGTCTTCCGAGGTGAACTGGCCGCTGACACGCAGGCTGACACGCTCGCCTTGTGCCTGCAGCACGCCCGATGGCGTGATCGCGTTCTGCGATTGCAACGTGTTGAGGACATCAGCCTGGCTGATGCCGAGCGCGGCGAGTTGGCGGGTCGAGAATTCGAGGAAGATTACCTCGTCCTGCGCCCCGACGAGATCAACCTTCCCAACATTGGGGACAGTCAGGATACTACGGCGCACGCTCTCAACATAGTCACGCAGCTGGCGCTGCGTGAATCCGTCGGCGGTGAAGGCGTAGATGTTACCGAAAACGTCGCCGAAGCGATCGTTGAAGGTAGGCGCTTGCACGCCCGAGGGAAATTGCCCTTCGATATCGCTTATCATGTTACGAACGTTCACCCAGATCCCAGGCACATCGCGTGCTTTGGTGGAATCTTTCAGATAAACAAACACCGTCGTCTGGCCCGCGATCGTCAGCGAATTGGTATAGTCGAGCGAATCCAATTCCTCGAGCTTGCGCTCGATGCGTTCGGTGACCTGCCTCGTGGTCTCCTCGGCGGAAGCGCCGGGCCACTGCGTGGAGATCGTCATCGTCTTGATGGTGAAGTTCGGATCTTCCTCGCGCCCGAGGTTCATGTAGGAGAAAATCCCGAGCAGTGCGAAGACGATCATGAAGTACCAGATCATCGACCTGTGTTCGAGCGCCCAGTCGGAGAGGTTGAACTTGTTCATGAGCGCGCACCACCCTCGACCTTGATCTTCTGCCCCTCTTTCAAGCTATGAACGCCGGCGATGACGACGCGTGTCCCCGGCTCCAGACCCGAGACCACCTCCGGATGCGCCGACGTCTTGTCACGCAGCTTCACCTCCTGGGATCGAACGGTTTCGGCTTTCTCATCAACAATCCAGACCAGGGTCTTGCCGTCCTGATTGAGGACTGCCGAAGCCGGCACGAAGAGCTTTTTGATATCGCGGGCCTGCCGGATAGCCGTGATTGTTGTTCCTATCCTGAAGGCATCCGGCGGGTTCTGCAGCGCTATCTTAACGCGGCGGGTGCGTGTGGCGGCATCTGCTGTCGGCGCCACCTCGCGCACCACACCTGCCGACGTGATCGATGGATTAATCTGAAGCAGGATGGAATAGGCATCCCCTATCGCGGGGATCAGTTCGCCCTCGGGAATGTCAATGACCGCATCGCGTTCGCCGGGCATGGCGACCGTCAGCACGGATTCGCCAGCCGATACCACCTGCCCGACTTCGACGGAGGTGGCGGTCACGACCCCGTCGAAGGTCGCGAGAAGCTGCGCGTAGGAGAGATCCTCGTTCGACTTGTCGAGCGTGGTCTGTGCCTGCACCACTGCCGATTGCGCGGCCTGGGTCGCCTGAACGCTGCTCTCGAGGCTGGACTTGGTAGCCGTTCCGCCCTGGAATGTGGCGCGGGCACGTTCTTCGGTGGATCTCGCATTGGCTAGCTGCGCCTGCGCATTGGCTAGCTGCGCCTGTGCCGATCTGACCGCAAGCTCCAGCGAAGTCGGCTCAAGGGAGGCCAGTAGCTCGCCCTTCGTCACGACATCGCCCGTGTTGACGTCGCGTGCCACCATCAGCCCACCGACGCGAAAGCCGAGCGGTGTCTCCGTCTTCGGCGCGACCGTTCCGGCAAAGCTCGGGGTCGGCAAGTCCGATAGCTCGACGATGCTAGACAGGACCGGCCTTATCGGGGGCGCGCTCTCCTTTTCTTCGCTGCATGCGCTGAGCGCTATGATCATGGGGATGACAAGAAGCTTCGGGAAAGAAGACCGCCGCATCAGCTCTGCCCTCCTTCGACCGTCACCTTCTGACCCGGTCGCAGCATCTTGCCCCCATCGGTTACGACCATTTCGCCGACATCGAGCCCGCCCGATATGATCACGCGGCCGGTCTCGTAGGTCGCAACCTTGACCGGCTTTAGGCTGACGGTTTCATCCTTCGGATCGATGATCCAGACCGCCGGTTTGCCGTCAATGGCAAACAATGCGGTCCAGGGCAGGATGATCATCTTCGTCGGCGCCGATTGCGCGAAGCCCGTTACCGGTGCCCCCAGCGTCATCCTCGGTGGCGTCTCTTCGAGCGTGATCTTGACGCGCACGGTGCCGGTGGAGGTGTCGATCGTCGGCGAGATCTCGCTGACCTTGCCGAAGGCAGTGACATTAGGATCGCTGACGAGCGCGATTTCGACCCTCGGCGCATCGGGTTTTGACTGCAGCAGCGTCTCGTAGATGTAAAACACCGCGTCGCGCGGCCCGTCCTGCGCCAGGGTGAACGCCGTCTGCGCAGCCTGCATCACTTGGCCGACTTCGACATTGCGGGCGGTGATAATGCCATCGGCATCCGTCTTCAGCTCTGTATAGCCGAGCGCATCCTTGGTCGTGCCGAGCTGCGCCTTGGCGTTGTCGAGCGAACCTTTCGACGTATCGAGGGCGGTTGCTGCCTGATCGTAGGATTCCTTAGAGATCGAACCGCTGGCAAGCAGCGTCTTGCGCCGCTCGAACTCCGAGGTCGCCTGCTCGACATCGGCCTGCGCTGCGACGAGCGCTGCCTGCGCGGCCTCAACATCGGCCTTCTGCTGCTGCGGATCGACCCGCGCGATCACCTGCCCGGCGGTTACGTGCGCGCCGACATCGGCGGTCCACTCGGTGACCTTGCCGCTGACGCGAAACGAGAGATTGGATTCAATATGGGCGGCGATCGCGCCGGTGAGCTTGATACTGTAGCGGAAATCCTGAAACGCGACCGGCTCCGCATGCACTGGAATGGTCAGTTCGGCGGGCTCGCCGCCTTCTCTTTGGCAGGAGGTAAACGAGAGGCATAGAAGAAGCAGGCTGAACGTCTTGATGTGCATCTTAGGAGTTCCCCCGAATTCCAAACTGACACAAGCAGAGTAGGCCTTATTGGCGCTGAGGACCTGTCGGCGGATGGCCTAAGGCTACAGCAATGAATTCACTCCTAAAAGGTCTTATAACCGCTGCGAACGCACCGGGATCGACATCACACCGTCATTGCTTCACCAGAACGCGACCTGTGACATCATCAGGAAACGACTTGCACATGAAGCATGCTGACTGTAGCGCACTTCCGCAAAGATGCAATTTCCGCGGAAGGCCCGCGACGAAAGATCGCTCAAGCGTGCAAAAGGCGCACGCGTTCACTTGCGTGGCGGGAAGGTGTGTTCGACGCCCGGAAAGCGGCCGGCGCGGACGTCTGCGGCATAGTTCTCCACCGCCTGCGACACGAGCGGACCGAGCTCGGCAAAGCGCTTGACAAAGCGCGGCTTGAAATCGCTGAACAAGCCCAGCATATCATCCGACACCAGCACCTGGCCATCGCAGGCGACAGACGCGCCGATGCCGATGGTGGGAATGGAAAGAGATGCCGTGATCTCGCGCGCCAGCGGTTCGACTGTTCCCTCTATGACGACGGCAAAGGCGCCCGCATCGGCCACCGCCGCCGCATCGCGGCGGATCTTCGTCACCTCCTGCTCCGAGTGCCCCAGCGACCGGAAGCCGCCAGCCGTGTTAACCAGCTGGGGCATCAACCCGATATGAGCGAAGACGGGCACGCCGCGCGATGTCATGAAGGCGATTGTCTCGGCCATCTCCTCGCCACCCTCGAGTTTGACCCCGTCGCAGCCTGTTTCCTGCAGGATGCGGACGGCATTGCGGTAGGCTTGCTCCTTGGATTCCTGGTAGCTGCCGAACGGCAAATCGACGATGACGCACGCGTGCGACGTGCCGCGCATGACCGCGCGGCCGTGAGCGATCATCATGTCGAGCGTGACGCCGACCGTCGTCTCCATGCCATAAAGCACCATGCCTAGGGAATCGCCGACCAAAAGCAGATCGCAATGCGGATCCAGAAGGCGCGCGATCGGCGTCGTGTAGGCGGTGAGGCAAACGACGCGATCTCCTCCCTTCATCGAGCGGATCGAGGCCGTGGTCAGTCGCTTTTGCTTGCCCTGCGCGCTCATCAGGCGGTCCTCGACTGCGCTGTCAGGCCAATGACGCGATTATCGAGCAGCCGCGTGCTGCCGATGCGCACGAAAAGTGCCACGAGTGCCGGCGCCGATTGCAACGAGGTCAGCGGTTCGAGTGTTTCGGGATGCCTGACGGCGACGACCTCAGCGCTTGCGAGGGGTTCGGATGCGACAAAGCGGTTCAAAGCGGCTTCCAATTGCGCGGGGTCATTACAGCCTCCGGCGTAGAGCCTGGCCGCTTCGTCGAGCGTCCGCGGCACGATGACGGCCGCGGCGCGCTCCGTCTCGCTCAGGTAGACATTTCGGGAGGAGCAGGCCAGGCCATCGGCCTCGCGCACCGTCGGCACTGCGACCACATTGACGGGTTGCGCGAGATCCTCGACCATCCGCTTGATCACCACGACCTGCTGGTAATCCTTCTCGCCGAAATAGGCGGCATGCGGCTGGACGATATTGAAGAGCTTGGTGACGACAGTCGCGACACCGGCAAAATGACCTGGGCGAACCTCGCCCTCCAACTGCCGGCCAATCTCCGGCACATCGACAACCGTCAGCATCGGGCGCGGATACATGTCCGTCACCTCGGGCGCGAACAGAAAGTCGACGCCGGCATTCTTTAGAAGCGCAGAATCCCGCTCGAGATCGCGCGGATAACGCGCAAGATCCTCGTTGGCGCCGAACTGCAGCGGATTGACAAAAATCGACACCACGGTCACGTCGTTTTCAGCCTTGGCGCGCGAGACGAGTTCCATGTGACCGACATGCAGAAAGCCCATGGTCGGCACCAGACCGATCTTTTTGCCCTCACGTCGATCGATCCTCAGGCACGCCCTAAGATCCGCTATCGATTTGATAATACGCACGAAACCGTCCTCCGAAGCTCTCCACCAGCAGAGCTAGTGCAAGAAGGTGGCGGATAGAACTCGATTTGACTGACAGCGTCAACGCAAGCGCCGGCATTATATCGATTAAGCATTCCTTCGGCATCCGATTTTCCTATGGATCTGATTTCCGCGCGGAAAACGATGTGGCAAGCAGGTGCGTCCAATCAAACTGTGGACAGACGGTGGATGCCTTCAGCCAATCCGGGCGTTCACGCAAACTTATGTATTCTTTTGTCCAAACTCTGCCCCAGTGATGGTAGAAGAACGGCATTGATAGACGAATGCCCTTCACGGGTGTCACGACGATGTCCGACAGCAGCGGAGGGACAGTGACCAATCCATACGAGATTCTCGGTGTCCGCAGGGACGCGAGCGATGACCAGATCAAATCTGCCTACCGTAGGCGCGCGAAGTCGACGCATCCGGATTCCGGTGGCGATCCCGACGCATTCGGGCGGGTGCAAAAGGCCTATGAACTGCTGCTGGATCCCGTTCGCCGCAAGGTGTTCGACGATACCGGCTATGACGTCGAACTCGCCGATCCCGTCGATCTGCAGGCGCTGATCGTTATCGAGAAGCTCGTCAATGAGTTGACGCTGGATGAGCGCGAGCCGGGCACCTTCGATCCGCTCGCGCGGATGCGTGACGATCTCTCCGAAGACATGCGCAAGGCGCGGTTTTCCAAGCGCGAACTCGAGCGCCACGCCGCGCGTATCGAGCACCACCTGGAGCGCCTGGAAAAGCGGCCTTCGACCGATATTCTCGGCTCGATGCTGCGCGCCCGCGTCAAAGCCATCGCCTCTGCGATCAGCGAGACGGAGGCCAAGATCAAGGCCAACGAGCGCGCCTGCGAGATGCTTTACGACTATGCCTATGAAGTGGACGTCAGCGAAAACGAAGACGGCCTCCTCACAGAAGAGGAAGCCGCTCCAACGATTGCCGCGCCGCGGCGCGAAGATCGGCCGCTTTGGGTCGTGCCTGCCGCAGCCCAGGAGGGCTGAAGCAGGCTTTCAACGACATGGATATCAGGCTGCGCGCTGTTCGGTGCCCTGGATAGCCGCGAGCTTCCAGTCGGTGCCGGATTTACGCACGAAGGTCCAGACCTCGGTGCTCTCGGTCGGCGAGCGCGTGTCGCCGCTCACCACCCGGCCGCCATCGCGCTCGATGACAGCATCGATGGACTGATAGCGCATGGCAAGCGTCGCGTAGTCCGAACCGTCTTCACGCCAGGCTTCGGCGACATCGCCCTGCAGCAGCTTGACGTCGCTGACCTGGTTGCGAACGCCGTTGGAAGCGTTTTCGCCCAGTTCCTCGGCGAGATAGGACATGGCTTCCGGCGTGGTCAGCTTGCGCAGCGTGCCGTAGTCCTCGGCACCGTAGGCCGTCTGAACCTCGGTCAGGAGCCGTTCGAACCGGTCAAGGTCGTCAGGCTTAATCCCGATTTCGTCGCTCGGCTGATCGTTGCGCGGCTGCTGCGGAGCGGCATTCGAGCCGCCGAGACCAAAGCCGGCCGCGCCCGAACCGATGCTCGGGATGCGGAAAGACGAGTTGCCATTCGATGCCATGGGGCTGACGCCGCTCGGGCGCGCCGAGCCATAGGCCGGCTGCTGACCGCGATTGGCGAAGAAACGGACGGCGAGCATGACGGCGCCGGCGATCAGAGCGAACTGCAAGAGCATGCCGAGGAAGCCAAAGCCGCCGCCGAACCCGTGGCCAAGCAGCATGCCGAGCAAGCCGCCAGCAACCAGGCCGCCGATCATCGACCGGCCGAAGCCGCCAAACAGGCCACCACGCTGCTGAGCACCACCGAAGGCCGGCTGCGTCGCGGCGCCAGGCGCGTTGGCTTCAGGGCGCTGGCTCATCGAACGATCCATCGGAGCCGCAGGGGCCGGCGCGGTGCGGGTGACAGGCGGCGCCTGGAACGTGCGTGTACCGCGGCTACCGAAACCGGAGCTTCCTGCCCGCCGCGCATCCGCATCGCCGATGGACGCAAATACGGTAACGCCTGTCAGGGCGGCGATCGCCGCAACCTTGGCAAAACGTGAAACGGCACGAGGCATCTAAAGTCTCCCATATGGCAACAGTTGAGTTTCGCCTTCTTATATAGGTTTCTTTTTCCGCGTTTTAAGCTTTGCGTTGAATCTGGTTCAATTGTTCGTGTATCTGCCTATTGGCAAACGTCGACCCAGGTCGCCTTGGTCAACTCCGCCAGGCGATCCGTGGCGATCCGGACAGCCGAATTCGTCGATCCCGCGGCAGGCACCACCTCTTCAAATTGCTTGAGGGAAACGTCGCAATAAATGCGCAGCGGCGACGGAAGCCCGAACGGACAAACCCCGCCAACAGGGTGGCTGGTCGCCTCGACGACCTCTTCGGCATTCAACAGCCGCGCCTTGGTGCCGAACGTGTCCTTGAACTTGCGATTGTCCAGCCGCGCCAAGCCGCCCGCCACCACCAGGATCGGCGCGTCATCTAGCCGCAGGCAGATCGTCTTGGCGATCTGCGCCGGATCGACCCCATGCGCTTCGGCCGCCTGCGCGACGGTCGCGGAGCTCATTTCGGTTTCGATGATGTCAATATCGGGGGCGGATGCGCTGAGGAATGCGCGGACGGTCTCTAGGCTCATGAGCAACAATCATCCTTGATGGGAATATTGGAAAGCGTGTCACGCCAGCTCGGTCTGCGGCTGCCTTTGCGTGCTCGTTTCGATCAGCCGCACATCGTTCTCAAGACAGAACTGCCGCACGGATGGAACCGGGCAACGATCGGTAATGAAGGTGTGCACCTGGGAAAGCTGGGCAATCCTGACCGGCGCGGTGCGCTCGAACTTGGTGGAATCGGCGACCAGGATGACGTGGCGGGCATTGGCGATGATCGCCTGCGCCACCTTCACCTCGCGGAAATCGTAATCGAGAAGCGCGCCGTCTTCATCGAGCGCGGAAGCGCCGATCACGGCGTAATCAACCTTGAACTGCCGGATGAAATCGACCGCCGCCTCGCCGACGATGCCGCCATCGGCGCTGCGCACCACGCCACCGGCAATCACCACCTCGATGGCCGGCAACAGCCTCAGCCGGTTGGCGACGTTGATGTTATTGGTGATCACCATCAGCTCATGGTGATTGATGAGGGCCTCACCGACCGCCTCGGTCGTCGTGCCGATATTGATGAACAGGGACGCATTGTTGGGAATGAGACTGGCAGCGGCCAGGCCGATGGCCTGCTTTTCGCTCGACGCGATCTGGCGCCGCGCCTCGTATTTGACGTTTTCCGTGCCGCTCGGGAAGACCGCCCCGCCATGCACGCGGGTCAGGATCTGGGCATCGCAGATGTCGTTGAGATCCTTGCGAATGGTCTGCGGCGTCACGGAGAAATGCGCTGCCAGGTCCTCGACGAATATCCGGCCTTTCGACTTGGCCATATCGACGATTTCGGTTTGACGGTCGCTAAGGAACATTGTGCGAGTGCTTTCGCTTCAGTTTCGTTTTCTGCCCGAATACCCATAACAGAGCACAAGCCAGCGCGCAAAATGACGATGATGAGTTTCGTTCATAACAAAATCCGCGGCTTGGGTCACTTTAGTGTGTATCGACGCGCCGATGGTGCCGCGCTAGGGAAGCCCCGCGTCCCAGCCCTGCGGCGGACCACGCAATGCCTCCCAAGGCTCTTCCGCGATCGGCAGCTTGTCCGAGGACAAAGCATGGCCGATCGCGGTCGAAATCCCCCCTTAAAACCACCCATAGACCGGCCGGAGAAGAGCATTCGGCCTGCGATAGTCGTCGCATTCGCGCGCGCGACATATACTAGGCGTCACATCATTAAACTCTTGTAATAAATGACGAAAACGTAACAATTACCTAATCTATATTTAATTTGAAAATACATCCTGGTCGGCAGATATGTATCTCACGCGTCTACTACTGGTGAAAGCCATCACGCGATCGAGCAACACATCCAAAGGACAGACATCATGTCAAACATCCTCAATCGCCGCCGGTCAGCAGCCCTTCTCGGTGCGGCAATCATCGTTGGCGCGGCCTCGCTTCCTTATGCGTTCGAAACGTCACCGGCCGTAGCGTCGCCGGCGTCGGTCGCCACCTCCCCCAACGGCAGCGGTTCTTTTGCCGATGTCGTCGATGCCGACAAGCCGGCCGTGGTGACCATCGTGACGACGATGAAGGCATCGGGCGCCGATGACAGCACCGACAATTCCGAGATGCAGCAGCAGTTCAAGCAGTTCTTCGAGCAGCAGGGCATTCCGGTCCCGCATCAGGCACCGCAATCGGGTGAGCATGCGCAGGCCCTCGGCTCCGGCTTCATCGTCAACCCGGACGGCTATATCGTCACCAACAACCATGTCATCGCCAACGCCACCGATATCAAGGTGACGCTCGACGACGGCACGGAACTGCCCGGCAAGCTGATCGGCGCCGACGCCAAGGCCGATCTCGCCGTGGTCAAGATCGAGGCGCCGAAAGCGTTGCCGACCATCGCCTGGGGCGATTCCGGCAAGCTGAAGCTCGGCGACCAGATTCTGGCGATCGGCAACCCCTTCGGCATCGGCACCACCGTGACGGCCGGCATCGTCTCGGCACGCGGCCGCGATCTGCACAGCGGCCCATATGACGACTTCATCCAGATCGATGCGCCGATCAACCACGGCAATTCGGGCGGTCCGCTCGTTGATCGCGACGGTCATGTCGTCGGCATCAACACCGCCATCTATTCGCCGAACGGCGGCAGCGTCGGTGTCGGCTTCGCGATCCCATCGGATGAAGCCAAGACGATCGTCGCCAAGCTGCAGAAGAACGGCTCCATCGAGCACGGTTATCTTGGCGTCCAGATCCAGGGCGTCACCCAGGATGTCGCCGATGCGATCGGCCTTGCCAAGCCGCAAGGCGCGCTGGTCGCCGACGTTTCGGAAGGCTCGCCCGCTGCCAAGGCCGGCTTCAAGGCCGGTGACGTCGTGACCAATGTCGGAAGCGACAGCGTGACATCGCCGAAGGACCTCTCGCGCCTCGTGGCCGACCTCTCGCCCGGCGACAAGCAGACAGTGACGGTCTGGCGCGGCGGCAAGAGCGTAGAGCTCAAGGTTGCGATCGGCGGAGGCGATGACGGGCAGCAGCTCGCAAGTGCCGGCGGCACTGAAAAGCATGCGCAGAGCGGACCGAGGATCGGTGTCGCACTTGCCGACCTCACCCCCGATATCCGCGCGCAGCTTGGCCTGTCGCAGAAGGTCGAGGGTGCTGTCATCGCCAACGTGGCGCCAGATAAGCCCGCCGCGAAGGCCGGCCTGCAGACCGGAGACATTATCCTGTCGGTGAACGACAAGACCGTTCACGACGCGAGTGAAGCTAAGAACGCGGTGGCGGATGCAGCAAAGACCGAGAAGAAGTCCGTGCTGCTCCTCGTACAGCGAGGCGGCAACAAGACCTTCGTGGCTGTTCCCTTCGCTGCGGCCTAGCGTTCGGAAGGACCGGCGTCACCACACGCCGGTCCTTTTATTCATTGATACGACCACCATAAGCCGGGCGGCCTCCCGCTTGGCTTATTGCACGCCGAAGACACCCACGAAGTTCTTCATGCGCTCAGTCGCCAGCTCCGGCTTATCGAGCACATTTGCCTTGTCGGCCAGGCGGAAGATATCCGCGTAATGATTGATGCCGCGTGCCGATTGCATGCCGGCAGGCAGGCTGAAGTGGCTCTGGTGGCCGTTCAGCCACGCCAGGAAGACCACGCCTGCCTTATAATATTGCGTCGGCGCCTCGAAGATCTTGCGCGACAGCGGCACCGTCGGCTCGATCACGGAGCGGAACGTCGAAGTATCGCCCGCAGCCAGCAACGCGAGCGCCTTAGAGGCAGACGGCGCCACGGCGTCGAAGATGCCGAGCAGCGCATGGCTGTAGCGCTTGCCATCACCCTCGATCAGTTCCGCGTAATTGAAGTCGTCGCCGGTGAAGCACATGACGCCCTCGGGAAGCCTGTCGCGAAGCTGCACTTCCTTGGCATTGTCGAGCAACGAGATCTTGATGCCTTCGACCTTGCTCCGGTTTTCCCTGATGATATCGAGCGCGCACGCGAGCGCCGGCTCGAAATCAGCGCTTCCCCAATAGCCGGCAAGGTTGGGATCGAACATGTCGCCCAGCCAGTGCAGGACGACCTTGTCCTTCGCCTGCGAGAGAATGCGGCTATAGACCTTGATGTAATCGTCGGGCGACTTGGCGACGCGGGCAAGCGCGCGGCTCGCCATCATGATGACGCGGCCACCGTGCTTTTCCACAAATTCGATCTGCGTCTCGTAGGCCTTGATCACGTCATCCAGCGAGCGTGCATCGGCGGCCGCCAGATGGTCCGTGCCGGCGCCGCAGGCGAGATCGGCACCCTCGACATGACGCGCCTCTTCCAGCGAACGGCGAATGAGTTCCTGCGCACCCGCCCAATCAAGCCCCATCCCGCGCTGCGAGGTGTCCATGGCTTCGGCGATCTTGAAACCCAGGCTCCAGAGATGGCGCCTGAAAGCGATCGTCGTATCCCAGTCGATCGCCGGCTTGCCCCAGGGGTCTGAATCCCGGCGCGGATCGGAGACGACGTGGGCCGCGGCATAGGCAATCCGATTGAATACCGGTGGCTTGGACGGCCGCTCGATCGGGGTTCCAACAAGGCGATATTCGCGAACAGCACCATCGGCGTCAGGCAGATTCAAGGTCAAGCTCATGGGGTCCTCCTCAAGACGTGGACAATGCAATAATTTGGATCGTTCCAAATTGCAAGCCTGTTTTCGACGTCAAAAGCAAGGCGTCACTTACCGCTTTCGACACGAAAGCCAGCGACAAAATTGATTGTTTTGCGCCATTTTGCACCGCAACAGATGCTTTCCGGTGAATTCACCCGCAGACACCGGCGCCGTCCGATTAACTCCGCTTGACAAAGTTGGAACGTTCCAATTATTAACAGTGAAAATTGGCGCAGACCAAGGGAGGACATTCATGGGCAAGGGGCGGGTCACCGTCATCGACATCGCAAAGGCTGCCGGCGTTTCCAAGTCGACAGTTTCGCTGGTGCTGCAAGCCTCGCCCCTGGTGAATGAGAGCACCCGCACGAAGGTCAACGCCGTGATGCGGGAACTGGGCTATGTCTATAATCGCGGCGCGGCGAACCTTCGCCAGGCGAATGCGCGATCGAAGATCATCGGCATCGTCGTCAACGACCTGACCAACAGCTTCTTCGCCGAACTCGCCGTGGGCGTCGACACGGTGGTGCAGTCGGCCGGCTTCGTGCAGTTCCTGTCCAACACCAGCGAAAGCATCGATCGCCAGCGTGAGGTCATCGCCTCGATGCGCGAGCACGGTGTCTCGGGCCTGATCATCTCGCCGGCGCGCGGCACCGAAGCGATTGATCTGAAGCCGCTTGTCATGGCCGGCATTCCGGTCGTGCTCGTGGTTCGCAACATTCCCGGCGCCAAGGTGTCGTCGCTTGTCTCCGACAACCATGCCGGCACCTTTGCCGCCGTCGAACATCTGGCGGCACTCGGCCACAGCCGTATCGCATTCGTCGGAGGCTTCCCGGACACCGCCGTCTTCGACGAGCGCCTGGGTGGCTATCGCGACGCCATGTCGAAAACCGGCACCGGCTTCCAAGAAGAGCTGGTGGTTTCGTCCGCGCCATCGCGCGCCGGCGGCGTGGATGCGCTTGCCCGCGCCATGGCCATGCCAGAGCCGCCGACGGCCGCCGTCTGCTTCAACGACGCGGTTGCCTTCGGCGTCTGCGATGGGCTGAGAGCGCGCCGCATCGAGCCCGGCAAGGACTTCGCCGTCGTCGGCTTCGACGATGTGATCGAGGCGAAGACCACGGTGCCGGCGCTGACCACCATCTCGGTCGATCCGCAGGGGATCGGCCAACGCGCAGCACAAATGCTGCTGAAGCAGATCAACGCCGGGAAACCGGAAGCGGAATCGGCCGTGAGCTCGGTGCGCCTGATCGTGCGCGAAAGCTGCGGCGCCGCGATGAACAAGCCTGGGAGGAAAATGGCATGACGGTTCGTTGGGGTCTCATCGGCGCGAGTACGATCGCGCGCGAATGGGTGATCGGAGCAATTCGCGCCACTGGCGGCGAGGTCGTCTCCGTCATGAGCACCAGCCCGGAGCGCGCCCGCTCCTATGCCGCCGAGAACAATATCGGCAAGCATGTCTCCGATCTCGGCGCTCTGCTCTCCGACCCCGAGATCGATGCCGTCTATATCTCGACGACCAACGAGCTGCACTGCGCCCAGGCAATCGCCGCTGCGCGCGCGGGCAAGCACATTCTCTGCGAAAAGCCGCTGGCTCTGTCTCTCGATGATGCCCACGCGATGGCCAAGGCCGCCGATGAAGCGGGCGTCGTTCTCGCCACCAACCACCACCTGCGCAATGCCTCGACCCACACCGCGATGCGTGACGCAATCGCGGCCGGCAAGATCGGAAAGCCGCTCTCGGCACGCGTGTTCCACGCCGTCTACCTGCCACCGCATCTGCAAGGCTGGCGGCTCGACAAGCCGCAGGCCGGCGGCGGCGTCATTCTCGACATCACCGTCCATGACACGGACACCCTGCGTTACGTGCTTGGGCGAAACCCGGTCGAGGTGATCGCATTTTCGCAGGCCGGCGGCATGGGCAAGGAAGGTCTGGAAGACGCCGTCATGGGCGTCATGCGCTTCGAAGACGAGATCATCGCCCAGTTCCACGACGGCTTCACCACGAAATACGCCGACACCGGTTTGGAGGTGCACGGCACCGAGGGCTCGCTGATCGGCCGCAATGTGATGACCCAGCGGCCGGATGGCACGGTGACCTTGCGGACCGCCGAAGGCGAGCAGTCGCTGCCGGTTACCGGCGGCAATCTCTACGAGACCGCTCTTACCGCGTTTCACGCCGCCGTCGCCGGCAATGGCAGGCCATCGGCAACAGCCAAGGATGGCATCTGGTCGCTGGCAACGGGCCTCGCGGTCGCGCAAGCCGCGCGCACGGGTGCTGCAGTGCCGGTCAAGACAGGACTTTGACAGAGATGAACAAGCATATCACCCCATCGCAAGCCGCTGACCTGATCCCCGATGGCGCCGTCGTTTCGGTCTCTTCGTCCAGCGGCCTCGGCTGCCCCGACCTGATGTTGAAAGCCATCGGCGAGCGTTTCGAGGCCACCGGCCATCCGCGCGAGATCACCACGCTGCACCCGATCGCCGCCGGCGACATGAGCGGGATCAAGGGCATCGACCATATCGCGCGCAAGGGTCTCCTGAAGCGAATCATCGGCGGCTCCTACCCTTCCGGCCCATCGACCGCCGAACCGCCGCTAATCTGGCAGATGATATCAGGCAACGAAATCCCGGCGTACAACATCCCCTCCGGCGTGATGTTCGACATGCACCGCGAGGCGGCCGCCAAGCGGCCCGGCGTTCTGACGAAAGTTGGAATGGACACCTTCGTGGACCCGAAGCGTCAGGGCTGCGCGATGAACGCCGCCGCCCAGGAAACGCCCGTGGTCAAGCGTGTCTCCTTCGAGGGGGACGACTGGCTGTATTTCCCGGCGATCGCGCCCGATGTCACGATCGTCAGGGCGACGACGGCCGACGCGCACGGCAACCTGACCTATGAGCACGAAGGCGCCTATCTCGGCGGGCTCGACCAGGCGCTTGCGGCCCGCAACAATGGCGGCATCGTCATCGCGCAGGTCAAGCGCATCACCAAGCAGGGCTCGCTGAAGCCGCACGACGTGCGCGTGCCGGGCATGCTGGTGGATTACGTCATTGTCGATCCCGAACAGAAGCAGACGACGCAGACGCTCTACGACCCGGCGATTTCAGGCGAAATCTTCCGCCCGCTCGACACGTTCCGCGTTCCCGAATTCAACATCCAGAAGGTGATCGCACGTCGCGTCGCGCAGGAGCTTCAGGCCAATAGCTGCGTCAACCTCGGCTTCGGCATCTCGGCAAACGTTCCGCGCATCCTGATGGAAGAAGGGCAGCACGGAGCCGTTACCTGGGTGATCGAGCAGGGTGCAGTTGGTGGCGTTCCGCTGCTCGACTTCGCCTTCGGCTGCGCCTCGAACGCCGATGCCTACATGCCATCGCCCTACCAGTTCACCTATTTCCAGGGTGGCGGTTTCGATGCGTCGCTGCTCTCCTTCCTGGAGATCGGCCGGGATGGCTCGGTCAACGTCTCGAAGCTCTCCTTCCGCCCTCATGTGACGGCTGGAGCCGGCGGATTCGTCGATATCACCGCCCGTGCCCGCAAGATCGTCTTCTCCGGCATGTTCAACGCCGGCGCCAAGCTCGGCATCGCCGATGGCAAGCTTGTCATCGAGAAGGAAGGCAAGCTGAAGAAGCTGGTCAACGAGGTCGAGCACGTGACCTTCTCCGGCCGCCGGGCGATCGAACAGGGACAGGACATCACCTATGTGACCGAGCGTTGCGTGATGAAACTCACCCCCGACGGGATCGTGCTGACCGAGATCGCACCCGGCATCGACCTGCAGACGCATATTCTGGATCAGTCGGAATTCCCACTCTCGGTCGCCAAGGACCTCAAGGTGATGGACGCCAGGCTGTGTGCGGAAGAGCCGATCGGATTGTCGCTGCCGGTGAAAAGCGCCCGCGTTCTGGAGGGCACCTTCCATGACTAGCGGAACCGTGCGCGTCGACATAGACGGCTCTCTTGCCATCATGACCGTATCGCGGCCCGAGAAGCTGAACGCACTCGACCTCGACATGCTGAAGGCTCTGTCGGAAGCCGCCGATGCGGTGGAAGCCAATCCGGATGTACATGTCGCCATCCTCACCGGTGACGGCAAGGCCTTCTCGGCGGGCGGGGATATCAAGGCCTGGGGGCATATGGCACCGCAGGAGTTCGGGCATGCCTGGGTGCGCTACGGCCATCGTGTCTTCGAGCGGCTCGCCACGCTTCGCGTTCCCCTGATCGCGGCGCTGAACGGACACGCACTCGGCGGCGGGCTCGAGTTGGCAGGCCTTGCCGATATCAGGATTGCCGAACAGCAGATCAAGATCGGCCTTCCGGAAACCGGCCTCGGCATGATCCCCGGCTGGTCGGGCACGCAGCGTCTCGTCAAGCGGTTCGGCGCGCAGATCGTCCGCCGCATGGCGCTGGGCGGCGAGATATTCACCGCCGAGGAAGCGCGCCAGTTCGCCATCGTCGACATGGTCGTGGCCACGGGCACAGCCGTCGATGCGGCACGAGACTATGCGCGCCGCGTCGCGACACGCGGACCCGCCGCACTCGAGATCACCAAGCTGATGATCGCGTCGGCCAATGGCGAGGACAACGGCACGGCGGTTGAAGCGCTCGGCTCGATCCTGGTCGCCAAAACCGGCGACCTCAAGGAAGGCGTGACCGCATTCAGCGAGAAACGCCCGGCACAGTTCAAGGGAGAATGGTAATGACGGTTCTGGTCACCCCGAAGGCGCTCGCCAATCAAACGATCCGCGACTTCAAGATGCTGATCGACGGCAAATGGATCTCCGGCAATGCCGCACCGATCGAGCGGGTCGCGCCGAGCCACGGCGTCGTCGTCAGCCGCTTTCAGGCCGGATCGAAGGCCGACGCCGAGCGCGCGATTACCGCGGCCCGCAAGGCGTTCGACACCGGCCCCTGGCCGCGCATGACTGCATCGGAGCGCTCCGCCATCCTGCTCAAGGCCGCCGACCTCATTGCCGCCAGGGCCGATGAACTCGCCTATCTCGATGCGATCGAGGCCGGCAAGCCGATCTCTCAGGTCAAGGGCGAGATCGCAGGATCGGTCGACATCTGGCGTTATGCCGCCGCCCTTGCCCGCGATCTGCATGGCGAAAGCTACAACACGCTCGGCGACGGCACACTGGGTGTCGTGCTGCGCGAGGCGATCGGTGTCGTTTCGATCATCACGCCGTGGAATTTTCCCTTCCTGATCGTCGGCCAGAAGTTGCCCTTCGCGCTGGCCGCGGGCTGCACCTGCGTGGTCAAGCCATCGGAACTGACCTCGGGCTCGACTATCGTGCTCGGTGAAATCCTGCAGGAAGCCGGCGTTCCCGATGGCGTCGTCAATATCGTGACCGGCACGGGCGCCGAAGTCGGCGCGATCATGACGTCGCATCCCGACGTCGACATGGTTTCGTTCACCGGCTCGACCGGCGTTGGCAAGCTGACGATGACCAATGCGGCGCAGACGCTGAAGAAAGTTTCGCTGGAGCTCGGCGGCAAGAACCCGCAGATCGTGTTCCCGGATGCGGACCTCGACGCCTTCATCGACGCGGCCGTGTTCGGCGCCTATTTCAACGCCGGCGAATGCTGCAATGCAGGCTCCCGTCTGATCCTTCACAAGTCCATCGCCAGCGATGTCGTGGCGCGCGTGGCGGCGCTCGCCAAGCATGTGAAGGTCGGCGATCCCCTCGACCCGACCACGCAGGTCGGCGCGATCATCACGCCGCAGCATTTCGACAAGATCGCCGGCTACGTCTCGGCGGCAAAGAGCGCCGGCGCCGAAGTCGCCCATGGCGGTGGTGCGCTCGATCTGGGCATGGGCCAGTTCATGGCGCCAACCATTCTCTCTCAGGTCACGCCGGGGATGACGGTCGCGCGCGAGGAGGTGTTCGGCCCCGTTCTCTCTGTCCTCACCTTCGAGACCACCGAGGAGGCGATCGAAATCGCCAACTCCATCGATTACGGCCTCTCGGCCGGCGTCTGGAGCAAGGATTTCGATACATGCCTGACGATCGGGCGTAGAGTACGCGCGGGAACCGTCTGGATGAACACCTTCATGGACGGCGCATCGGAGCTGCCGTTCGGGGGATACAAGCAGTCCGGCCTCGGACGCGAACTCGGCCGCCATGCGGTGGAGGATTACACCGAGACGAAGACGCTCAACATGCATATCGGCAGCCGCACCAATTGGTGGATGCCCAGGAACTGACAGCCGGCGGGGAGCCGGTCTGCAGAAACCACGCTCGAGGAGGGCGGGGGATACGGAACGAGAATGGGTCTCGTTTCGCGAACTTGAAAACGGGAGGTTTTCAAATGCGCAGATTTCTAACGGCGACCGCCGTGGTCGCATTGGCAGTTGGTGCTGTGGGCGGTTTGGCCCGCGCTGCCGACGTCAAGGAAGTGCAGATGCTGCATTGGTGGACGTCGGGTGGCGAAGCCGCCGCGCTCAACGTGCTGAAGGGCGACCTGGCGAAGGAAGGCTACGCGTGGAAAGACGTGCCCGTCGCCGGCGGCGGTGGCGACGCCGCGATGACCGCGCTGAAGGCGATGGTTGCGGCAGGCACCTACCCGACCGCTTCGCAGATGCTCGGCTACACCGTTCTCGACTACGCGCAAGCCGGTGTGATGGGCGATCTCACCGAAACCGCGAAGAAGGAAGGCTGGGACAAATCGGTTCCGGCAGCGCTGCAGAAGTTCTCCGTTTATGACGGCAAGTGGGTCGCAGCTCCCGTCAACGTTCACTCCGTCAATTGGCTCTGGATCAACAAGGCCGTGATGGACAAGATCGGCGGCACGCAGCCGAAGACCTTCGAAGACCTCGTTGCCCTGCTCGACAAGGCCAAGGCAGCCGGCGTCACGCCGCTCGCTCTCGGCGGTCAGAATTGGCAGGAAGCCACCATGTTCGACAGCGTCGTACTGTCGACCGGCGGACCGGAGTTTTACAAGAAAGCCTTCAACGAACTCGATGAGGAGTCCCTGAAGTCCGACACCATGAAGAAGTCCTTCGACAACCTGGCCACGCTGATCAAGTATGTCGATCCGAACTTCTCCGGCCGTGACTGGAACCTTGCGACCGCCATGGTCATCAAGGGTGATGCGCTGGTGCAGGTCATGGGTGACTGGGCCAAGGGCGAATTCGTCGCCGCCAAGAAGACGCCCGACACCGACTTCCTTTGCTACCGCTTCCCGGGCACCGACGGCAGCGTGATCTACAACTCCGACATGTTCGGCATGTTCAATGTTCCCGACGATCGCAAGGCAGCCCAGGTGGCGCTTGCGACGGCAACCCTGTCGAAGAGCTTCCAGTCGGCCTTCAACGTCGTCAAGGGCTCGGTTCCCGCCCGTACCGACGTGCCGGATACCGACTTCGACGCCTGCGGCAAGAAGGGCATCGCCGACCTGAAGGCCGCCAACGAAGGCGGCACGCTGTTCGGCTCGCTGGCACAGGGCTATGGCGCGCCTCCGGCCGTTGCCAACGCCTACAAGGACGTCGTCTCCAAGTTCGTTCACGGCCAGATCAAGACCTCCGACCAGGCTGTCGAGGAACTCGTGAAGGCAATCGACGACGCCAAGTAATCGGCTCCAAGCATGGTCTTCCCCGCCTCAGATGGCGGGGAAGATGTCGACTGCCAACGTCACCCTTGGGAGGGGGATGAATGTTATGAGCACTATCGCCACCACCAAACCAGACGTCACAGCACAGCGCGGAACGTCGTTTTCCTTGCGCGGCTGGCTGCAGGACGCGCTGCCGAAAATCGTGCTCGCGCCGAGCTTCGCCATCACGCTGGTCTTCGTCTACGGTTTCATCCTCTGGACGGTCTATCTGTCCTTTACCAATTCAAAGACCTTTCCGTCCTATGCGCTGACCGGGCCTCGCGCCTATCAACGGCTCTGGCGCTGGACCTTCGAGAGCGATCCGCCGTCGTCCTGGTACACGTCGATCACCAATATGGGGATCTTTGGCTTCCTCTATATCGCCATCTGCCTGGGCCTCGGACTGCTGCTCGCCATCCTGCTCGACCAGAAGATCCGCGGCGAAGGCATTCTGCGGCCGATCTTCCTCTATCCGATGGCGCTCTCCTTCATCGTGACAGGCGTTGCCTGGAAATGGTTTCTCGATCCGGGCCTCGGGCTGGAACAGACGCTGCACCATTTCGGCTGGACGAGCTTCCACTTCGACTGGATCAAGAACAAGGACTTCGTGATCTACACCGTCGTCATCGCCGGCGTCTGGCAAGCCTCTGGCTTCGTCATGGCGATGTTCCTGGCAGGCCTTCGCGGCATCGACAGCGAGATCATGAAGGCGGCGCAGATCGATGGCGCCTCGACGGTGCAGCTCTACCGCCGCATCATCATTCCGCTTCTGAGGCCCGTCTTCCTCTCCGCCTTCATCGTGCTCGCGCATATGGCGATCAAGTCCTACGACCTTGTGGTCGCGCTGACCTCGGGCGGCCCCGGCGGCTCGGCCTGGCTGCCGTCCAACTTCATGTACGAATACACCTTCAAGCGCAACGAAATGGCCGTCGGCTCGGCCAGCGCCGTGATCATGCTGATGACTATCTCGGCCATCATCATTCCCTATCTCTATTCGGAACTGCGGGAGAAATCACGATGAGCACGGTCACATCGGATGCCTCCAGCATGGCACGCATGCGGATGTTCAACCGCATCTTCATCTACGGCGTACTGGCCATCTTCGCGATCATCTACCTGATGCCGCTCTTCGTCATGCTCGTCACCTCGTTCAAGACGATGGACGAGATCCAAAGCGGCAACATGCTGTCGTTGCCGGCAGCGCCGACCTTCGAGCCATGGGTCAAGGCCTGGGGCGAAACCTGCGTCGGTCTGACCTGCGCCGGCATCAAGGGCTACTTCTGGAATTCGATCAAGATGGTGGTGCCTGCCGTCGCCATCTCGACCATCCTCGGCGCGCTGAACGGCTACGTGCTCACCAAATGGCGATTCCCCGGCCATACGCTGGTCTTCGGGCTGATGCTCTTCGCCTGCTTCATTCCGTTCCAGTCGGTGCTGCTGCCGATGGCGACCATTCTCGGCAGTCTCGGCCGCTTCGGCAACACGCTCACCAACGAGATCGGCATGTCGCTCGGCTTCGGCAATCCGACGGTCAATCTGGTCATCGTCCACGTCGTATACGGCCTCGGCTTCACGACGCTGTTTTTCCGCAACTACTACGAGGCGTTCCCGACCGAACTGGTGCGCGCGGCGCAGGTGGATGGTGCTAGCTTCTTCCAGATCTTCCGCCGCATCATGCTGCCGAATTCGCTGCCGATCATCGTCGTGACCGTGATCTACCAGTTCACCAACATCTGGAACGACTTCCTGTTCGCATCCGCCTATGCGGGAACCGGCGAGTCCATGCCGATGACGGTGGCGCTGAACAACGTCGTCAACACCTCGACCGGTGTGGTCGAATACAATGTCAACATGGCCGCCGCGATGATCGCCGCCATGCCCACGCTTCTCGTTTACATCCTCGCCGGCCGCTACTTCGTTCGCGGTCTGATGGCGGGCGCGGTCAAAGGATAATCCCATGGCTTTTCTCGAAATCTCAGGCCTCAGAAAGCGTTTCGGCGCACTGGAAATCCTCAAGGGCATCGATCTTGAGCTGGAAAAGGGCGGCTTCCTGGTGCTGGTCGGCCCGTCCGGCTGCGGCAAGTCCACGCTGCTCAACACCATCGCCGGGCTGGAAGCCATCACCGAGGGCGACATCAGCGTCGATGGCCGCAGCATCTCGGATCTGCATCCGTCCAAGCGCGACATCGCCATGGTGTTTCAGAGCTACGCGCTCTATCCGAACATGACGGTGGCGGGAAACATCTCCTTCGGCATGGAGATGCGCGGCGTGCCGGCCGACGAACGCAAGGCGGCGATCGACAAGGTCGCCAAGGTGCTGCAGATCGGCCACCTGCTGGACCGCAAGCCAAGCCAGCTTTCGGGCGGCCAGCGGCAGCGCGTCGCCATGGGCCGCGCGCTGGTGCGCGATCCCAAGCTCTTCCTGTTCGACGAGCCGCTCTCCAACCTGGACGCCAAGCTGCGGGTCGACATGCGCATCGAAATCAAGCGACTGCATCAGGCGACCGGCAAGACGATCGTCTACGTCACGCACGACCAGATCGAGGCGATGACGCTGGCGACCAAGATCGCCGTGATGAAGGACGGTGAGGTGCAGCAGTTCGGCACGCCGGCAGAAATCTACAACAACCCCGCCAACATGTTCGTCGCCGACTTCATGGGCTCTCCGGCCATGAACCTTCTGTCCGGCACCATCGAACAGGGCGCGGCGGGCCTCTCCGTGTCGCTCGCCCGCCCCAGCGGCGAGCCGATCCGCTTGCCGATCGCACCGGGCCGCGAAGCGCTGCAGGCGCATGCCGGCCGGCAGATCGTCTTCGGCATCCGGCCCGAGGCGCTGACCGACCCCGATGGCGCCGACCGCAACGCGCGCACACTTGCCGAGGGCGATTGCCTGATCGACGTGGTCGAGCCGGCCGGGTCCGATACATTCGCGGTGACGAAACTTGGCGGCAAGGAGGTCGTCGCGCGGCTGCGCGCCGATGCCCGCATTCAGCCCGGCCAGAACGCGCGGCTGGCATTCAACCTCGACAAGGTGGTCTTCTTCGACCCGCAGAGCCAGGCGCGGATCGCGTGATCCTGACGGCGGGACAGCAATATGAACAGAACACCTGATATCGTCATCATCGGCTCGGGCATCGGTGGCGCGACCGTCGCTGCCGGGCTCGCTCCCACCGGCGCCGAGATCCTCATTCTCGAAGCAGGCGAACGGATCGCCGACCACCCTGTCAACCGCGACCAGCGAGCGATCTTCCAGCGCGGCCATTTCCGCCCGAAGGAGACCTGGTACGAGGCCGACGGCACCGGCTTCAATCCCGGCAACTACTACAATGTCGGCGGCAATTCGAAATTCTTCGGGGCGGTGCTCTCGCGCTACCGCCGCGAGGATTTCGAGGAAATCCATCATCGCGAAGGCGTCTCGCCCGCTTGGCCATTTCCCTATGAGGAGCTGGAGCCTTGGTATGGTCGCGCCGAGAAGCTGTATCGGGTGCGCGGGGCGCTCGGCGACGATCCGACGGAGCCGGCCCATTCGACACCCTATGATTACCCGCCGGTGCGCGAAGAACCCGCCATCGCCGATGTCCGGGCGCGGCTGAAGGCGAAGGGGCTGCACCCCTTCTCGCTCCCCCTGGGTGTCGACATCGACAAGTGGCTGGCGAAGGCGCCAACGCCTTGGGACGCACACCCGAACTCCGACGACGGTAAGATGGACGCAGAAACGGCTGCCCTTTCGCAGGCGCTGCAACACGACAATGTCCGCCTTCAAACCGGATCTCGCGTCATCAAGCTGGAGACGGATGCGGACGGCCGCATCTCGGGCGTTACCTACCGCCAGGGTGGAGAAACCCGAACGCTTCATCCAAAGCTCGTGATCCTGAGCGCCGGCGCCGTCCAGTCCGCCGTGCTCTTGCTCCGCTCGGCAAATGACCGGTTTCCGGATGGCCTCGCCAATTCGTCGGGCCAGGTCGGGCGCAACTTCATGAACCACAACTCCTCGGCCGTGATCGGCGTCTCGCCGCGATATCGCAACACCTCGATCTACCAGAAGACCTTCGCCTTCAACGATTTCTATCTGTCCGACGGCAATGGCGGACCGCCGCTCGGCAATGTCCAGCTGCTCGGCCGCATCTCCGGCAAGGTATTGAAGGGATCACTGCCGAATGTCCCGGAATGGCTGCTCAATCGGATCACCGGCCATGCGATCGATTTCTACGCCATGAGCGAAGACGTTCCCAGTCCGGAAAGCCGGGTGATGGTGGATGGCGACCGCATCGTCTTGAAATGGCATCGCACCAACTGGGATGCTCACCTGTCGCTGGTCTCTAAGCTCAAGGACATCCTGAAGTCGATCGGTTTTCCGCTGGTGCTCAGCCGGCCGTTCGACAAGCGCACGCCCTCGCACCAGTGCGGGACCATCAGGATCGGCCGCGACCCGGCGTCGGCTCCGCTCGACATCTACTGCCGCGCCTTCGATCACCAGAACCTGTTCGTCGTCGATGCAAGCTTCCTACCGACCTCGGCGGCCGTCAATCCGGCCTTGACGGTGGCGAGCCAGGCATTGCGTGTCGCCGACCATATCGCTTCAAAGGATTTGAGAGCATGACGACGCATTCGGACAAGCCCGTCGCCGTGATCACCGGCGGCCGTCGCGGCATCGGGCTGGGCATCGCCGGCGCGCTGGCGAAATCAGGCTTCAATGTCGTGATAACGGGCGTCGGCGCCGCGGAGACCGCGGACGAGACCGTCGCGCAGCTGAAGGAGCATGGTGGCGACGCGATCTACCTGCAGGCCGATATATCCGCCGTCGAAAAGCACGAGGAGACCGTTCACGCGATCCTGCAGGCCTTCGGCCGCATCGATTGCCTGGTCAACAATGCCGGCATGGCCGCCGTGGTCAGGGGTGACTTCCTTGGACTGACGCCTGACAATTTCGACGCCATCATGGCCACGAACCTGCGCGGCACCGTGTTCTTCACCCAGGCGGTAGTGAAAGCGATGCTTGTATCCGGCGACAAGCCGCACCCGCGCTCGATCATCAACATCACCTCGGTATCGGCCGAGGCGAGTTCACCGGAGCGCCTGGACTATTGCATCAGCAAGGCGGGGCTTGCCGCCTTCTCTCAAGGGCTGGCGCTGCGCCTGGCGGAATCGGGTATCTCCGTCTTCGAACTCCGGCCGGGCATCATCCGCACCGATATGACGGCAGGCGTGACCTCGAAATACGACGCGCTGATCGAAGGCGGGCTCGTGCCGATGAAGCGCTGGGGCGAGGCCGACGACATCGGTCGGATTTGCTCGGCCCTTGCCTCCGGCGCCTTCGCCTTTGCGACCGGCACCGTCATCGATGCCGATGGCGGCCTTTCCATTCCCCGCTTGTGACAGGATAGAACCAATGGGCTTTGACTATATCATAACGGGCGCGGGTCCCGCCGGCTGCGTGCTCGCCAGCAGGCTGAGCGAAGATCCAGATGTCAGCGTGCTGCTTCTGGAAGCCGGTGGCGGCGACTGGAATCCGCTGTTCCACATGCCGGCCGGCTTTGCCAAGATGACCAAAGGCGTGGCGAGCTGGGGATGGGAAACCGTTCCGCAGAAGCACATGAAAGGCCGGGTACTGCGCTACACGCAAGCGAAGGTGATCGGCGGCGGCTCGTCCATCAATGCGCAGCTCTACACCCGGGGCAATGCCGCCGACTATGATCTCTGGGCCAGCGAGGATGGCTGCGAGGGCTGGGACTACCGCTCGATCCTGCCCTATTTCAAACGCGCCGAGGACAACCAGCGCTTCGCCGACGATTACCACGCCTATGGCGGGCCGCTCGGCGTCTCGATGCCTGTCTCCGCGCTCCCGATCTGCGACGCCTATATCCGCGCCGGCCAGGAACTCGGCATTCCCTACAATCACGACTTCAACGGCAAGCAGCAGGCGGGCGTCGGCTTCTACCAGCTGACCCAGCGCAACCGTCGCCGCTCATCCGCGTCGCTTGCCTATCTCTCGCCCATCAAGGGCCGAAAGAACCTGACCATCCGCACCGGCGCCCGCGTGAGCAGGATCGTGATCGAGGGAACGAGAGCCGTCGGCGTCGAAGTGGTGACGGACAAGGGCTCCGAGGTGATCCGCGCCGCGCGCGAAGTGCTGGTGTCATCGGGCGCGATCGGCTCGCCGAAGCTCCTGCTGCAATCCGGCATCGGCCCGGCCGATCATCTGACATCTGTCGGCGTCAAGGTGCACCACGATCTACCCGGCGTCGGCGGCAACCTGCAGGATCATCTCGACCTCTTCGTCATTTGCGAGTGCACCGGCGACCACACTTATGACGGCGTCGCCAAACTGCACCGGACCGTCTGGGCGGGGCTGGAATACATTCTCTTCCGCACGGGCCCGGTTGCTTCCTCGCTCTTCGAGACGGGCGGCTTCTGGTATGCGGATCCGAATGCGCGTTCCCCTGACATCCAGTTTCACCTCGGGCTTGGTTCGGGCATCGAGGCGGGCGTGGAGCGGCTGAAGAACGCCGGCGTGACGCTGAACTCGGCCTATCTCCACCCGCGCTCGCGCGGCACCGTCAGGCTCAAATCATCCGATCCGGCGGCAGCGCCGCTGATCGACCCGAACTACTGGTCCGATCCGCACGACCGGACGATGTCGCTCGAAGGCCTGAAGATCGCGCGCGAAATCATGCAGCAGGCGGCGCTGAAGCCCTTCGTGTTGGCCGAGCGGCTTCCCGGACCGAAGGTGATGACCGACGACGAACTCTTCGACTACGGCTGCGCCAACGCCAAGACCGATCACCACCCCGTCGGAACCTGCAAGATGGGTACGGGCGCGGACGCGGTCGTCGGGCTCGATCTCAAGGTGCACGGGCTGGAAGGCCTGCGTGTTTGCGATTCCTCCGTCATGCCGCGTGTTCCCTCCTGCAACACCAACGCGCCGACGATCATGGTGGGCGAGAAGGGCTCGGACATCATTCGCGGCAAGATGCCGCTTCCCGGCGCCATCTTCGAGCACGAGCGCAACGACACGCGGCCGCGCGCAAGGGCGGGCATCCGGTGAAGCCGATTACGAAGCGCTGGGCAGCCTGACCAGCGCTTCCTTCAAGCCGACGCCGCTCACACCTGTCTTCGTCATGTCGGCGATGAGACCGGCGATGGTCTTCGCCGCCTGCTCCATCGATAGGCCACCCTCGCGCATGTTCGAGACGCAGTTGCGCCGGGAATCCGGCGTACCGACCGACGGCTCGTAGGTGATATAGGCGCCGAGACTGTCGGCCGCTGAGAGACCGGGCCTCTCTCCGATCAGCACGATTGTCATCCGCGCCCCGAGAATTTCGCCGACCTCGTCGGCAAGCGCCACACGCGCCTGGCGGGCGACGGCGACCGGGCCGATCGACAAGCCGGCTAAGCGCAACAGGCCCGAGAGTTCGCGCACCAGCGCGACCGCATTGATATCGACCGCACTCGACGAGAGGCCGTCGGCAATGGTGATGACGACGTCGCATCCTTTGGCCTCAGCCGGCAGAGCATCCAGCCGCTCGACCGAAGCGCGCGACAACTTGCGGCCAAGATCCGGCCGGCGCAGGTAGCTGCCGCGATCTTCGGCCATGCTCTCCACGGACACGACATCCAGCCCGAGCGCGTTGAGATCGCTCTCCAGCCTGTTCACGTCGACGGTCGACCATACCGCTTCGCGGGCGCGGGCATGATCGAGCAGGAAGGACAGCTGCGCCTTGGTCGGCGCGCCGGACCCGAAGCGCCCCAGTGCGACGCGCGCATCGGTCATCTCGGCCAGATCAACGGTGGCCTGCTGGTAATCGGCTCTGAGTTCGGTGGCGGTGGATTTAGACAAGAGCGGCCCTCGACAGGTAATCGGTCAGCATGGCGGGTGCGCCGGACAGCGCGCCGGCATCATTCGTCAGTCCGACATCGCGCAGCCACGTCTCGAACTCCGGCGCCGGCGGACGGCCTAGGGTCTCGCGGCAGAACACAGCATCGTGGTGAGACAGCGACTGGTAGTTCAGCATGATGTCGTCGGCGCCGGGGACAGTGATGACGAAATTGACGTTTGCCGCGCAGAGCAGTGTCAACAGCGTGTCCATGTCTTCCTGATCGGCATCGGCATGGTTCGTGTAGCAAACGTCGACGCCCATCGGCAGGCCGAGCAGCTTGCCGCAGAAATGATCCTCGATACCGGCGCGGATGATCTGCTTTCCGTTGAAGAGATATTCCGGACCGATGAAGCCGACAACCGTGTTGACCAGCAGCGGATCGAACTCGCGCGCGACGGCATAGGCCCGGGTCTCCATCGTCTGCTGGTCGACGCCGAAATGGGCGTCGGCGGAGAGCGCTGCCCCCTGCCCGGTTTCGAAATACATCAGGTTGGCGCCCGGCATGCCGCGCTTCAGCGATCGCCCGGCATCCTGCGCCTCCTTCAGCAGTGCGAGATCGATGCCGAAGCCTTCATTGGCTTTCTGCGATCCCGCCACCGACTGGAACATCAGATCAACCGGCGCCCGCGCCTCGACGGCGCGAATGGCCGTGGTGACGTGGCCGAGGCAACATGTCTGGGTGGGTATGGCGAGCCGCTCGCGGATTTCGTCGAGCAGCGAGACGATCCGCACATAGTCCTCGACACTATCAGTCGCCGGATTGACGCCGATAACCGCGTCGCCGGAGCCCATCAACAGACCATCGATCGCCGAAGCGGCGATGCCGCGGCTATCGTCGGTCGGGTGGTTCGGCTGGTTACGGGTCGACAGGCGGCCGGTGAGGCCAAGCGTGTTGCGAAAGCGCGTGACGACCTGCCGCTTGGCGGCGACGGCGATCAGATCCTGCAGCCGCATGATTTTCGAAACGGCCGCCAGCATCTCCGGCGTGATGCCATAGGTGATGGCTTCGAGCGCCCGCTGATCCGTTTCCGGCTTCAGCAACCACTCGCGAAACTCGCCCACCGTGAACGAACTGATCGGCGCGAAGGCTTGCGCGTCGAACTGCCTCGCGATCAGCGCGGAGACCTCGTCGCTCTCCGATGGGATAACCTCTTCGGCAAGAAAGGCCTTCAGCGGCAGATCGGCGAGCGCCATCTGCGCGGCGAGCCGCTCGACCGGTCCACTGGCCGCAATGCCCGCGAGCTGGTCGCCGGAGCGTTCCGGCGTCGCTTTCGCGAGGAGATCCTTGAGATCGCGAAAGCCGAAGCGCGTTCGTTCGATCGTCGTGCTGTATGCCATTCCGGGAGTCCTAGCGTTCAAGGGTCTCAGCCCATCCCGATCCGATCGGGCTGGCTGACAGGCGTATTCCTCCCTTGAGACTGCCGGCGCTCTGCCTTTCAAGGCGATGATCCGGCCTCCCGTGCCGATCACCGCAAGCATGAGCGCCATGCCGTTATGTGCAGATGACCTCGTCTAGCCGATCACGTCAACATGCTGCGATGGCAAGACGCCGCAAAATTCGCCAACGGCATCAAATCCACCGTCTTTGCGCGATAGATCAGGCCTCGCCACCTTGCGAAACGCCGGCGGATTTGGCGACGAGAATGAAGCGCCGATAGACCAGCGTCCTGAGCTTGTTGCGCAGATTGGCGCCACGCCGCTGCGCTTTCGCGATCGGTCCATGCGACGAGATCTCGAAACCCACGAAGCCGGCCTGCTTCAATTGCGGAACGAGATCGTCCGGCCGCAGCCCGGCGCCGAAGGGGAGTTCCGCCATGATCGCCGAATGGCGCTCGCTCATCGCGCCGTCATAATGCCGGTCCGCACCGCAGAAACGATCGATCCGGCGGATGAGCCATGCCGCGGCGCGGCCGAGCCTTGTCGGCTTCGCCCAGTCGCCGTCGAAGACCAGAAGCGTGCCACCAGGCTTCAAGACCCGGTGCCACTCGCCGAATGCCTTTGCGGGATCGGTCAGCGTCCACACCAGATGCCGGCAGATAATGGCATCGTAGCGGCCATCCGGCTCCATCGGGTTTTCCGCGTCCGCCAGCACGAAGCGCAACCGTTCCTTGCCGGTGTGCTTGGCTCTGGCGATTGACAGCATGGCCTCGGAGAAATCCAGCGCGGTCACATCGTGGCCGAGATCGTGGATCACCGCCGTGACCTCGCCAGTGCCACAGGCAAGCTCGAGGACCCGCAAGGGCGTCGGCCCGAGATGATCGCGCATCGGCTGCTGCCAGGCATCGAACTCCGGGCCACGCGGTATCCTGTGGCCGAAGGCAAGATCGAATGTTTGCGAGCGCTTGGACCAATAGTCCCGGATCTCTTCCTTCAAATCGAAATTGGTTTGTCTGATGGACATCGGACCTCAAGAAATACAGCCAAGAAAATGGATATGCTGCCGACCATGATGCGGCGAGCGCTCGATATGGGCGCGCACCCCGAACACATCGGCGATCAGGCCTTCGGTCAATACCTCGTCCGCCGGTCCGACCGCAACAAGCCGACCCTGGCTAAGCACAGCAATCCTGTCGCAAAACATGGCGGCTAGGTTCAGATCATGCAGCGCGACGATGCTGGTGATCGGCAGCTTGGCAACCAGTGACAGGATTTCGAGCTGGTGCTGAATGTCGAGATGATTGGTCGGCTCGTCGAGCAGAAGCTCGGTTGGCGTCTGCGCCAGTGCGCGCGCGATATGGACCCGCTGCCGCTCGCCGCCCGACAGCGTATGCCAGAGCTGCCGCGCCTTCTCGACCATGCCCACTTGCCGCAGCGCGTTCTCGACCGCCTCCTCGTCATTGGCGCTCCACGGCGCCAATGGACCGCGATGCGGTGTGCGCCCAAGACGGACGACCTCTGTGACCGTCACCTGCGTCTCCGTCGTGGCCTGCTGCTCGACAAAGGCAACGCGCCGGGCGATATCGCGGCGCGCCAGCGTGTCGATGCCGATATCGCCGAGCGCGATGACGCCGCTCTTCACCTTGCGCAACCCGCCGATCAACCGCAGCAAGCTGGATTTCCCCGAACCGTTCGGCCCGATCAGGCCCAGCGTCTGCCCGGTGGGGACCTCGAGGCTGACGCCCTTGACGACAAGCACGCCTGACGTTGCCCAATGCACATCGCTGATGGAAATGCTCATGCCGGCCGCCTCGCCTTGTAGAGAATGAGCGCGAACGCCGGCGCACCGAAAAGCGCGGTGACGACGCCGATCGGCAGCACCTGCTGCGGGATGATGACGCGCGAGACGATATCGGCGACCACCATGAAGATCGCTCCGGATATCGCCGTTGCCGGTAACAGGCGCCCATGCCCCGGCCCGACCACGAAACGCGCCGCATGCGGAATGACCAGCCCGACGAAGCCGATCGAGCCGACGATGCTGACCATCGTCGCGGTAAGCAGCGCCGTGAGCGCAAGCAGCACGATCCGGATACCAGCGACCGGAATGCCGAGCGCCGCCGCAGCATCGGTACCGAAAGTGAAGGCATCGAGCGCGCGGGCGTAAAGCATGCAGACGAGAAAGCCGGCGATTGCAACGGGAGCGGCAAGATAGACATCCGGCCAGCGTACGCCGGAAAGGCTGCCGAGCAGCCAGAACATGACGCCGCGCGCCTGCTCGGCATTTGCCGATGTCGTGACGATATAGGACGTCAGCGCGTTGAAGAGCTGCGAACCGGCGACACCTGCGAGGATGATACGGTCCGTCCCGCCGCCGGAGCCCACCGCCAGCAAAGACACCAGCAGGAACGCCGCGACCGCGCCGACGAAAGCGCCGGCGGAAAGCGTCAACACGCCATAGCCGAAACCGAGGATCATGACGGCGACGGCCCCGGTGGACGCGCCGGCCGAGATGCCGAGTACATAGGGCTCGGCCAGCGGATTGCGCAGCAACGCCTGCAGCACCGCGCCGCATAGCGCAAGAGCCGCTCCGGCGCTGGCGGCGACAAGCGCGCGGCTCAGGCGATAATCCCAGATGATGCCTTCATGGATGCGGCTGAGTTCAAAGCCGGTGCCAAGCAAGCGGTTCGCAACGGCCTTGGCCGTCGTGTCGACAGGAATGGAGATCTCGCCGATAGACACAGCGAGACTGATGACAAAGCCCAATGCCACGACGGCAAGGACGAAGAGTACGAGCAGCGCTCTCCATCCTCGGTGGGCTATCGACGCGTGCCTCACTTGGAAAGACCGAAGGACTTGATGCCGGCGGCAAGGCGTTCCAGGCCGTCGATGGTACGGATCGTCGGGTTCATCGACTGCGCATCCATCTCGACGAAGTGCCTGTTCTTGACGGCATCGAGCTGGCTGGTGACCGGGTCCTTTTCAAGGAAATCGATCTTCACCTTCGGATCGTCCGCGGCATAACGGCGGCGGTCCATGGTGGCGATGACGATGACTGCAGGATTGGCCTGCGCGATCGTTTCCCAGCCGACCAGCGGCCACTCTTCCTCGGTGCTGACAACGTTGCGGGCGCCGAGCGTTTTCAGAATATAGGCCGGCGCGCTGTTCTTGCCGGCGATAAAGGCATCGCCCTGCACTTCCTTGCTGGAAAACCAGAAGGCGACAGGCAGATCCTTCGCCGACCCGCCGAGCGATGCCACGGCATCCGCTTCGCGCTTCTTCAAGTCGGCGATCAGGGCCGCGCCGCGATCCTGGATGTCGTAGATCTCCGCCAGCTCGGCGATCTCCTGATAGATCAGCTCCATGGTGAAGAGCTCGCTGCGCACGCCGTCGCCACCATCGGTGTTGACCTTCGCGACGCAATCGGCCGGCGAAACATAGGTCTTGATGCCGAGACCGGCGAACTGCTCGCGCTTGCCGACCGAACCTTGCGTGCCGACATGCCACTCGAACTCGGCCGCAACCAAGTCCGGCTCCTGGCCGACGACGGATTCAAAACTCGGATCATTATCCGCCAGCCGCTTGATCTTCTTGTTGACCTCGGCATAGGCGGGCAGCACCGGCCCGACCCAGACCGCCGTACCGACAATCTTGTCGGCAAGGCCGAGCGAGTAGAGAATTTCGGTCATGCCCTGGCCGATCGACACCGTCTTCTTCGGTGCGCTGTCGAATGTCACCTGCTGGCCGCAATTGGTGATCGTCAGCGGATAGGTCGTTGCTGCTGCGTGGGCGGAGGGTAGAAAGGTGGTGAAAGCGCAAGCCGTCGCGATCGAAAGCAGCGCGGTTCGCAGGATGATGCGGTTCATATTGGTCCTCATGTATGGCTAAAGCCCGCAGCCGACTGGCCGTGGCTGTGAAACTCGAAGCGGGGACCGCCGCGGATGATGCAGGACGACACAGCAAGGCGCTCGCCTGAAATCATGCGGCGGCGAAAGCTATCGCGGAATCACGGACATGAGATTTGCGGAGGGGAATAAAGCGGGACCGCGCCAGCGGCTGACGTCAAAAACCATCATATGATGCTCCTCTCCGGACAACCCCGTCCGGGATGGTGGACACTGTTTTGACGGCAGGTCTCCTGGCTTGCGAATATGCGCCTGACATCTGCCTTCCCACGAAGAGCTTCGCAGTGGCATGGTGTTCGAGACGAACACCACAAGGACATCAGGCAATCCGCTTACAGTTGCGGGGGCAGCCACGGTCTTGGCCCCATTCGGGTCATCCGCACCGTGTTCCCTATTAATCCCGTCGGAAGTCATCCCTTCGGGAACCATCACGTGTGACTTAGGCGATCCGGCGCCGAGACGTCAAGCCGTGGCGGACCGACATTTGGCGTTTAGGGATTGGCTCGGAGATATGCGATAAGGTCGGTGATCTCCGACGTCGCCCAGAGGCCGCCGAAGCTCATCTTCGTTCCCGGCACTTTCTTCTTGGGGCTGGATAGAAATTCCGACAGCGCAGCCTCGTCCCAGACGAGCCCGCCGGCACCGGCCGTCTTCATCGCTTCGGAATATCGGTAGTCGGGCAAGCTTCCGGCTGGACGGCCGACGACACCCTTCAGATGCGGGCCGAAGCCGTTGCGATCGGAATCGGCCGTGTGACAGGCAACGCATAGCCTGAACACCCGCCGTCCATGCTCAAGGTCCTCGGCGGATGCCGCGGATGTCATGACGAGCAGGCTGGCGATCGAACAGATCGACGAAAGGGTCGGACGTTTCTTCATGTGCTACGGTCTGTCGTGTTGGTTGCCAAATGCATCGTGCCGTTTTACACGGCGCGATCCGCGAACGACACTGCTTACCCAACAAAGCACATATGCGCCCAGACCGGACTGGTGCGACATGAGAGCACAGCTCCCATGTCGCTTGGCTTCTTACTGCGCGGTCTTGATCTTGGTGACCTCTTCGGCGCTCAATTCGCCGACCGTCGTCACCTCGCCATTGCTGATCTTCCACAGGCGGAAGGGACCGGTGATGTCGCCATAGGTGTCGAAGCTGACAGGGCCGATGACACCTTCATACTTCACCGGCTTGCCCTCCTTGATGAGCTGCAGCGCCTTGGCGAACTCTTCCTTGCCGGCGTGGATGGGCGTGCCACCCTCGGCGACAACTTCCGGCATGGCTGCCTTGATGGCGGCCGCATCGGCCTTGCCGGCCTTGGCGATCGCCAGCGCCACGATTGCACCCGCGTCATAAGAACGGTCGGCGGCCGGGGCCGAAGGCGAGATACCACCGGAGAAGGCCTCGTAGTTGCCGTTGAAATACTCGGTCGACGCCGTCGGGCTGGTGCCCGAGGAGGTGCCGTAGGCGTTCTCCAGATACTGCGCGCCGACGCTCTCGATGAAGTCCTTGGAGTTCATGCCGTCGTTCAACAGGAAGGTCTGCTTGCCACCGCCGGAAACCCAGGCGCGGGCGATGGTGGCACCATCGACGGGGGTGCTGACGAGATAGAGCGCATCGGGATCGCCGGCCATGGCGGCGCTGGCTTCGGACGCGTAGCTCGACTGCTTCTCGTTATAGGGCGTCGTCGAGGTGATCGTGCCGCCGAGCTTCTGATAGGCGGTCGCGAACTCCTTGACCATGTTGACGCCGAAGTCGTTGTTGACATTGATGATCGCGATCTTCTTCAGGCCCTGATCCATCGCGAATTTCGCGGCCGCCGTGCCCTGCAGCGCGTCCGAGGTGATGGTGCGGAAGAAGACGCCATTGGTCTTGCCGCTGCGGCCAAGCTCGGTCAGCGTCGGCGAAGAGGATGCGGGCGAGACCTGCACGACGCCGGCCGGCGCCGTCACCGATGTCAGGATCGGGATCGAGACGGACGAGATGATGCCGCCGATGATGACGGGCACCTTCTTGATGTTGACGAGCTGGGTCGCCTGATCGACGGCGACGTTGCCCTGGCTCTGGCTGTCGCGTGTGTCGGCAACGATCTTGCAACCATTGACGCCACCGGCGTCGTTGATATCGCGGAAAGCCATCTCGACGGACTTCGCGCCCGCCTGGCCATATTCACCGGCAGGGCCGGTCAGTTCCATGACGAGGCCGACGGTGATGTCGCAATCGGCAGCAAACGTCGGCGCCGTCGATGCAGCAAGCGCAGCAACCATGGCGGAAAGCAGGAATGTCGTTCTCATTTTTGTTCCCCTTTGTTGAGATTGTACTTCATGATGCTGCCGTGGCGGCCTTCCCTGTCCCGCTCCAGCGTGTAGACGTCGCCGTCGAGCGGCTTTGATTGCGCAAGGATCGCATCGATCGCTGCTCTATCCGTTTCGCTGAGCGCGATATCGGCGATGGCCAGATTGGACTTCAGATGCTCCCTGTTACGGGCGCCGACGATGACGGCCGCGACACCTGGCTTGGTCAACATCGCAGCGCTGGCGATCGTCGCGATATCGGTGTCGTGCCGGTCGGCGATCCCGCGCAGCGTCGACAGAAGCGCCTGGAACAGATCCCAGCCGCCGAAATCGTCGATGATCAGCTTGTATTTCGTCAGCGAGCGGTTTTCGAGCGGATGCTCCGGCTCCTTCTGGCCGAGCCAGCGATCGCCGAGGAAGCCCCCGGCCACGGTGCCGTAGCAGAACAGCGCGAAGTTCTTCTCGGCCGCAAGAGCCACCATGCGCTTTTCCGGGCGCCGGTCGAGAAGCGAGTATTGCAGCTGCAACGAGGTGAAGTGCACACCCGAGCCGATGATCGCCTCGATATGATCGGTGTCGAAGTTGGTGCCGCTGATCTTGCCGATCTTGCCGGCCTCATGCAGCTCCTTCAGCCACCCCGCCGTCTCCAGCCAGCCCTCGATATCATAGGCCCACCAGTGGAACTGCACGAGATCGAGGCAGTCGAGGTTGAGCCGCTTGCGCGAGGTATCGATGACCCCTTCGACATAAGCCTTGCTGATGTTTGGCAGGACCGTGAGATCGGGCACGAACTTGGTGTGGACGCGGATGCGCGACAGCGCCTCGGCGCCGCGCAGGTTCTTGTAGGCGACGCGGAAACGGCCGATCAGCTCCTCTACACCGGTATAGATGTCGGCGCAGTCGAAGGTGGTGATCCCCGCATCCGCGAATGCGATCATGTCCTCGACAGCGCTGTCGCCATCGATCGCGCCGTGCCCACCGGCCAACTGCCAGCCGCCGCGGATGACGCGGGAGATTTCGTAACCGGGAGCGATGATGATGCGCTGCATGTATTCGACCTATTCGTCATTCAAGGGAACCGCCGTGGTAGCGGCATGGCTGAAACGGCGGATACCCGTGCGGGTGATCCTCAGCCGTGTCGAGCAATTGGGGTCCGGGCAAGCGATGTCGGCGTCCGTCGTCATCCAGTCGTTGCGATCCGTTGGACGCTGCTTGGCCGCGAGCAGCGGCAGCACGGAGGAGAGCGAGTAGATCGAGATCCCCTGCCCTTCCGGCAGGTGCAGCATCTCGCCCTTGAGCTCGAAATGATCGCCCGGCCTGGCGCCGCAATAGACCGCGCCGCCCTCTGGAATGATCACGTCGACCCTCAGATCGAACAGGTCGAAGCCGTCGTCGATGGGTTCAGCCATGGTGGCCTCCCGAGGCGTTGCCCTCAGGATCAACATCCAGCCGCCCGCGGATGAGATCGAAAGAGCGGCTGATGTCGTTGGAGAGCGATTGCATCGCGGCCTCGACATCGCGCTTTTCGAGCGCATCGATCAGCGCCCAATGATGATTGGTGGCGGCAAGTCCGCCCTGTTCGTCGTGAATGTGTGCGGCCTTGCGGATGATCGCGCCCGATTGCAGCCACAGGCTCTCGACGATCGGGATCAGCACCTGCGAGCGCGCCGCATGATAGATGTGGAAATGGAACTGCTGGTTCAGCGCCGAGGTGACATGGCCGATATCCTTGCCATGCTGCTCGAAAGCCAGATCGCAATCGACATTGATCTGCTTCAGCACCGCAAAATCGTCATCCGTCAGATTGGGCAGCGCCAGCGCCACCATCTGGCCCTCGATCAGGATGCGGGCGCGGGCCAGATCGTTGAGACGCTGACGGGTGATCAACGGCACGCGCACCGAGCGATTGGGTAACGATTCCAGCGCCTGTTCGGACACGAGACGGCCAAGCGCCTCGCGCACCGGCATGGTGCTGGTCTGCAGCCGCTCGGCCAGATCGACGATGCGCAGCACATCGCCGGCATCAAACATCCCGTTGATCAGCGAATTACGCAGCTGCGCGTAGACGCGGTCCTGCAGCGTTTCGCGCCCGACCGGCGACAGTGCGTCGTCGCGATCGGCCGGTTTGCTCGCATGGGCTCCTGCAGAGGGGACTACCATCGGGCCTCCTCCACAGCGCGCTGCTTTTTTCGGTTGCTTTTCACCATGGGGTGAAGTTTGATCAAACATCACCAATCAAATCAAGAGACTTCTTTTCTCCATGCCTTTGCCAGTGCCAGACGCCCTACCGAAAACGGCAGACCCCGCCAGAGCCGTGATCGACGCGCGCGAGCTGGTGAAGTCGTTTCAGGGCAATATGGCCGTCGGCGGCATGTCGCTACGACTTGGCGAAGGCGAGATGGTTGGCCTCATCGGCCCGAACGGCGCCGGTAAGACGACGCTGTTCAATCTGATCGCCGGCAGCCTGAAGCCGACATCGGGCGAGATCTGGATTGGCGGCCGCGAGGTGTCGCAGGAAAGTCCAGAGCAGAGAATTGGCCGCGGCGTCGGCCGCACCTTCCAGATCCCGAAGCCGTTTCTCGAGATGACCGTGCTCGAAAACGTGCTCGTCGGCGCGCAGGCGCAGGACGGTGAGCGGCTGTTTGCCAACTTCCTGCGCTTCGGCCATGTCAGACAACAGGAACGATTGGCGATCGAGAAGGCGCGTACGCTGCTGGAGTTCGTCACCCTCTCCGGCCTCGAGGGACAACCTGCCAAGGTGCTGTCGGGCGGACAGCGCAAGCTGCTCGAACTCGCGCGTATCCTGATGGCCGATCCGCAGGCGATCCTGCTCGACGAGCCGGCGGCGGGCGTCAACCCGGCGCTGTTGGAAACGATCATGGAGCGCGTGCTGGATCTCAATGCGCAGGGCAAGTCGATCCTGCTGATCGAACACAATATGGATATGGTGTCGCGGCTCTGCACCCGCGTCGTCGCCATGGCGCTCGGCAAGCCGCTGGCAGAGGGCACGCCTGCCGACGTCGCCTCCAATCCGGATGTCATCGAAGCTTATCTCGGAGCGGCAGCATGACCGCGCCGGCTCTTGAAACCCGCGCGCTGGTCGCAGGATACGAACCCGACCTGCCGATCGTGCGTGGCGTCGATCTCTCAGTGGCGCCCGGAGAGCTTCTGGTCCTGCTCGGGCCGAACGGGGCCGGGAAGTCGACCTTCGTCAAGGCGATCGCCGGCGTGGTGCCTATCCACTCGGGAAGCGTGATGCTCGGCGAGCGGGAGATCACCCGCGTCGCGTCCCACCGCAAGATCGGTGAAGGCCTTGCCTTCGTGCCGCAGACAGAAAACATCTTCGCGACGCTGACCATCCACGAAAACCTGCAGCTTGCCGCAGCCGTCCTGCCGAAGGCGCAGCGGTCAGACAGGATCGCCGCGCTCTATCATCGTTTCCCCGATCTCGCCAGCAAACCCTCGCGCCTGGCCGGCGCGCTGTCGGGCGGGCAGCGGCAGATGCTGGCGGTTGCCCGAGCGCTGATCGTCGATCCCTCCGTGCTCATCCTCGATGAACCCTCCGCCGGCCTGTCGCCGAAAATCGTCGGCGAGGTGTTTTCGATGCTGAAGGAGATCAATGCCGGCGGCGTCACCGTCATTCTCGTCGAGCAGAACGTCAAGGCGGCGCTGGCGATCGCCAGCCGTGCCGTCATTCTTGTCGAAGGCAGGATCAGGCACGAGGGCGAGGCCTCGTCGCTGCTCGACGACCCGCTGATCGCCAAGCTCTATCTCGGCACCACCAAGCAGGCGTCGGAGGCACCATGAACCCGCAATTTCTCATGGATGGCCTGGTCGCGGGCGCGATGATCGGCCTTGGTGCGATCGGCGTGACGCTAACCTATTCGATCCTGCGCTTCGCCAATTTCGCCCATGGCGAGATGCTTTCCTGGGGCGCTTATCTGGCGCTTGCCGTCAGCGGCGGCCTCGGGCTCCTCTCGACGTCGCTGACCAAGCCGATCGGCCCCTTCTCCTTCGGCTGGTCACTGCCGCTTGCGGCCGTCATCGCGATCCTGCTCACGGGCTTGCTTGCGCTCGCCGTCGATGCGGTGCTATTCGGACGTCTGCGGGCGCGCGGCGGCGCCATCATCATCCTCGTCATGGCGAGCTTCGGCGCCTCGCTTGCGCTTCGCAGCCTGCTCGAGTTCATTTTCACCTCGAAGCCCGCCTATTACACCAAGGCGCTGCAGATCGCCGTGAAGATCGGCGGTGGCCTGCGCGCCACGCCCGATCAGCTCTTGTCGCTCGGCCTGTCCTTGGTCGCGGTCGTCGCCATCCATCTGCTGATGACCCGCACCGATATCGGCCGCTCGATGCGCGCCGTCAGTGAGAATCCGGCTCTGGCGGGCATCGCAGGTGTTGACGTGCGCCGCGTGATCCGCGTCGTCTGGTTCGTCGGCGCCGCCCTTGCCTGCATCGCAGGCATCATGACCGGGCTCCTCGTGCAGATCCGTCCCTATCTCGGACACGACCTCCTGCTGCCGTTGTTTGCCGCCGCGATCCTCGGCGGGATTGGTAGCGTCCCAGGCGCGATGATCGCGGGGCTGATCGTCGGCCTGTCGGAAGCGGCGGCCGTGCAGATCGTCGGCGCCGAGTGGCGCGCGGCTGTTTCCTTCGTCATCCTGGTGGCAGTCCTGCTTCTTCGCCCGCGCGGCCTGTTCGGGAGAGCGGCATGAGCCTTGATCTGATCGCCTACGCCGCCTTCTTCCTCACGATGGCGCTCACCTATGCCATCATGTGCCTCGGGCTCAATGTGCAGTGGGGCCAGACAGGCCTGTTCAACGTCGGCATCGCCGCCTTCGTCGCGATCGGCGCTTACGTATCGGCGCTTTTGACGACGCCGGATGCGCCCGGCCGCTTCGGCGGTTTCGACATGCCGATCGCCATCGGCTGGCTCGGCGGCGCGCTGTTCGCGGGGCTCGCCGCGTGGCTGGTCGGCGCGCTCACCATAAGGCTACGCTCCGATTACCTCGCCATCGCCACCTTCGGCGTTGCGGTCACGGTGCAGCTCTGTGTGCTCAACCTGCAGCCGCTGACCGGCGGCGCCTTCGGTATCGGCTTCATTCCGCGCCCTTTTGGAGGCCTTGCCGCCGATCCGCTGGCGTTTTCCCTTTCCAATCTCGCTTTGATGACGGCCGTCGTGCTGGCACTCTATCTGGCGCTCCAGCATCTCGCCAAGAGCCCCTGGGGCCGCGTGCTGCGTGCGATCCGCGAGGATGAGAGCGCGGCGCAGGCGCTCGGCAAGCGGCCGATCCGCTTTCGCCTGCAAGCCTTCACCATCGGCGGCGCCATCATGGGGCTTGCCGGTGCCGCGCAAGGACATTTCATCGGCTTCATCGCGCCCGACAACTATCTGCCGATCCTGACCTTCCAGGTCTGGGCGATGCTGATCGTCGGCGGCTCTGGCAACAATCGCGGCGCCATTCTCGGCGCGGTGCTGGTCTGGGGACTTTGGGCGCTGTCGGCCGCCGCCGTCTCCGCCTTCGTGCCGCCCGAACAGCAGGCGCGCGCGGCATCGCTGCAGATCGTGATGATCGGCGTCGGGCTCTGCCTCATCCTGCTCCTGCGTCCCCGCGGCATTCTCGGCGCTTCCAACGCGCTGGCCTCGCTGACGGGCAAGCGCAAACAGACATCCAGGGAATAGAAACATGTCCACCACGCCCCCACGCATAGCGCTCACCAAGGATATCTCCATCAGCCGCATTGTCTGCGGTCTCTGGCAAGTTGCCGACATCGAGAAGAACGGCACGGTGATCGATCCCGACAAGGGCGCCGATGTGCTTCAGGCCTATGCGCGTGACGGCTTCGACACGTTCGACATGGCCGATCACTACGGCTCGGCGGAACTGATCACGGGGCGACTGCTCTCGCGCTATCAGAATGGCCAGCGGCCCGTCGCCTTCACCAAATGGTGCCCGGAGCCCGGACCGATGACGGCTGACGTCGTGCGCCGCGGCGTCCAGGAGCGGCTGACGCGGCTTGGCGTCGACAAAGTCGATCTCCTGCAATTCCACTGGTGGAGTTTCGAGCATCCGGCATGGCTCGACGCCCTGCACGAGATGCAGCGCCTGCGCGAGGAAGGCCTGATCGGCGCGCTCGGCCTCACCAATTTCGACGCCGGACATCTGGCGCTGGCGCTTGCCGATGGCATCGAGATCGCCAGCAATCAGGTCTCGTTCTCGCTGGTCGACCGCCGGGCTGCGGGTGCGCTCTCGAAGCTCTGCGCCGAAAGCGGCGTCAAGCTTCTCGCCTACGGGACGCTGTGCGGCGGCTTCCTCTCCGAGAAGTGGCTGGGCCAGCCCGAGCCGACGTCGATCGCCGATTGGAGCCGCTCGAAATACAAGCGCTTCATCGACACCGCCGGCAGCTGGGAGGCCTTCCAGGGCATTCTCAGCGCCGCCCAAACCATCGCGGCCAAGCATGGCGTGTCGATCTCCAACGTCGCGAGCCGCTGGGTTCTGGAACACGAGGCCGTCGCTGCCACGATCGTCGGCGCGCGCATCGGCGAGAACGAGCATCGCGGCGACAATCTGAACGTCTTCTCCTTTGCGCTCGACGAAGAGGATCACGCCGCGCTGAACGCCGCCTTCGCCAAGACGCAACCCATCCCCGGTGACTGCGGCGACGAGTACCGCAAGCCGCCATTCCTCACCGCATCCGGCGATCTCAGCCACCATCTGGACGCCATTCCGTCGGTCTACACAGCTCAGTCCGTGCCGGGCCGTCCGGGCCGTTCGCGCGTCTCATCCGGCAGCATCTGGGAGCCGATCGCCGGCTATAGCCGCGCCGTCCGGGTGGGCGACCGCATTCTCGTTTCGGGCACGACCGCGACGCATGGCACGAACCGCTGCATTGCCCCCGGCGACGCCGGCGCACAAGCGACCTACATCCTCGACAAGATCGCGGCTTCGATATCGGCGCTCGGCGGCAAGATGGAAGACGTCGTCAGGACGCGCATCTATCTGCGCGATGCCGATCAGTGGGAGCCGGTGTCGCGCGCGCATGGACGCGCCTTTGCTGAGGTGCTCCCCGCCAACACGCTGATCGAGGCCGGCAATCTGATCGGCGATTACGAGGTCGAGATCGAGGCGGAAGCGATCTGCGATTGATTGGCTAGAAAGCACAGAGGCCCGTCGCAGGTGTCCGCGATGGGCCTTTGCTGTGGAACCTACGCTGCCGAACCGAGCGCGGGACGGACCAGACGATCGCCCTCATCCGGCGCCGGCGGCTCGGCCGCGTTCAAATAAAACCGCGCGGGCGCGGTCAGCGAGAACCAGAGGCACGCCCCCAACATGAAATAGGCGCTCGTGACATCGTCGACCGGCTTGGCGAGCGGCAAGACCAGCGCGCCGACAAGGACCGCAAGCCTGAGAGCCCACTCGTTTTCGCGCTTCTGCAAGGCGGTCGCTCGCAGCGTCTTGTAATCTTTCAAGTCATAGTCGGCCGACGCCGCGCTAGCCTTGTAAAGCTTCAATACCGATGGCAGCGCGAGCATGACGAGGGCAGCCTCGCTCAGCCACAGCGCTTCGCCGCCCAAGCATTGCATGGCTGCGATCAACAAAAACGCGATGGAGAGAAGGTTCCAGACCGGCTCGAGGAGATCAGGTCGCTGGCCGGTATGGCCGTGCCAGAGTTTCATGACCGTTGCGGCGCCCTGCAGCAGCGGCTCATCAATATAACGATTTATCCAGTTCATGCGCTCGCCCAAGACGCGTTGCCGAAGGTTTCTCATCAGCAAAAGAATGGGTCGGCATCATGGCGCGGGCATAACGTTTGCGCCGATTGCACAAGATTCGACGCACGCGACGCCTGCAGGGCATCACGCACGTCGAGAATTCAAATCTGTCCGGCTCAGCCGGTTATCGGCAGCGCGCCTCGTAGGTGCGGCCATAGCGGTCGCGATAGACGCAGTAGCCGCGACGTTCCTGCGACTGGCCGATCAAGGCACCGACCGCACCACCGGCGACAGCGCCTACGGCCGCGCCGCCCCAGCTATTGGTGGCCACGCCACCGATGACAGCGCCGGTCCCCGCACCGATCGCCGTGCCTTGTTCGGTCGCGGTGCACGACGCAAGACTACCCGCCACCGCGGTTACCAACAGAATAGCTCTGATCATGATTTTACTCCTCGGCTCATCCTTTACCGTGAAGTAAACAATTGAAATGGCTTTTCGTTCCGCGATTGTTTTCGCGCGACGTCCGATGGGCCGGCATCCCCCGGAAAATGCGGTGCACCTCGACGGAACAAGTCACGCCTTCGAGCGTTACGGCCACGTCAAATACCAAGCGGGGCGCCGGACAGCAGAATGACAGAATTTCAACCCATCGCCGATCGACTGAAGGCGTCTAAGGCAACCGAGTTACTGAAACGCGCAACCCGCAAGACAGAAGCTTCTCTTCCCGCTTTGCCCGGCGGCATCATTCGCCAACGCCGCAACGCCTGGCAGGTCGGCCAGGTCGAGAAGGCCGCCTTCCTGATCGATGGCGCCGCCTATTTCCTGGCGCTCGACCAGGCGCTTCGCAAGGCGGCTCATACGATCTGGATCGTCGGATGGGACTTCAACCCCAATATCAGGCTCAGACCCCATCAAAGCTCGGAGACGCTGGGTGAGCTTCTCCTGTCGCTCGCCGATGAGAAGCCGGATCTGCGTATCCGCATACTGGTATGGGGCATGGGGCCGATCTATTCCGGCAAATCGCTGCGCCTCTTCCGCGAGAGCGAGTTCTCCGCCCATCCGCAGATCAGCATGCGTTTCGATTTGCGCCACCCGATCCGCGGCTGCCATCACCAGAAGCTCGTCTCGATCGACGACAGTCTGGCTTTCCTCGGCGGCATAGACCTGACCGCCAGGCGGTGGGACGAGCCGGACCACAAGATGACCAACACGCTGCGGAAATCGCCGGATGGCACACCATATGACCCCGTGCACGACATGCAGTCGATGGTATCCGGCCACGCGGCCCGGCTGATCGGTGATGTTGCCCGCAGACGATGGAAGCGCGCCACGGGCGAACGCCCGGCGCCGGCTCCCGAAGGCGGGGCATCGTGGCCTGCAGGCGTAGCCCCCGACCTTGCGAATGCAACCGCCGCGATTGCGCTGACGGAACCCGGGCTGATCGGCAAGCGCGGCCACTACGAGGCCTTTCGTCTGACGCGTGATGCAATCAAGGCCGCGCGCAGGCTGATTTACATCGAGACCCAGTATCTCGCCTCCTTCGGCGTCGCCCGCACCATCGCCAAGCGGCTGAAGGAGAGCGATGGGCCGGAAATCACCGTGCTCGTCACCAAGAGCTCCCACGGCTTTCTTGAGAAGCTGACGATGGGCAACAACCGGGACAGGCTGATCCGTAGGCTGAAGCGCATCGACCAATATGATCGGCTGCGGGTCATGTACGCGGTGGTTCCCGATAGGCAGGGCGGCGAGAAGGAGTTGGTCATTCACTCCAAGTTGCTGATCGTCGACAACCATTTCATTCGCGTCGGCTCTTCCAATCTGAACAACCGCTCCGAGGGCTTGGATACGGAATGCGACCTGGCGATCGAAGCCTCGACCGACGCACATCGTGAGGCAATTTCAACGCTGCGTTACCGGCTGCTGGCGGAACATCTGGAGACGACGCCGGAAACCGTGCGCGAGACCGAGCGCAGCATGCGGTCGCTGAATGCCGCGGTGGACGCGCTAAATGCCGGCAAGCGCGGGCTGAGGCACTTCGCGATCGATGTCTCGAAAGGCGAGACGTCGCCGCTGACAGGCACCACGCTTGTCGACCCGCGTCGCCCCTACTGGCCGCTACAAAAGCTGCGCCTGCGCGTCGGACGGCTGGCCGCCGCGATCTTCTGACGCGGCTTTGCCGCGCTTGCGCAGCACCACCTCGCTGATCGCGAAGACGGGAATGCCGATCAACAGCGGCACAATGAAATAGATCACGCGGAACGCCACGAGCGCGCCGATCGACGCAGCACCCGGCAGGACATGGCTGACAGTTGCCTCAAGCACGCCGAGGCCACCCGGAACATGGGTGATGAGGATGGCGATGTTGGCAAGCACGAAGGCCGTCGCCGTCTGCACGAAACTGACATCGCCCTGCGCCGCCAACATCTGGTGAAGGCAAGCGGCGACAAACACGAAGTTCAGCGTGCCGATGACGACCTGACCGATCGCAAGCCCGAGACGCGGCATCTCGAAGCTCCACTTCCACAGGCGCAGCGGCGCGCGCACGGTGGCAGCGAGAAGGACATAGGCGGCCGGGATGGCGAGGCAGGCCAGGCCCAGCATGAACAGGCCATCGGCGCTCATGGCGAGCAGGTTGGCCGCATCGCTTGGATTGACCAGGAGAGCCAAGCCGGCCAGCACCGACAGCCCGATGCCCACAGTGACACCACAAAACAGGATGACTTTTGCCACTTCCTCGGCGCTCAGGCCCCACCGCGCATAGTAGCGATAGCGAACAGCACCACTGCTCAAGGCGGCCACGCCGAGATTATGCCCGATGGAAAGACCGGTGAAGGAGGCAATCGCCGCTTTCGGATAGCTCAGGGGTTTGCCGGCATAGCGCAACCCCATCCAATCGAAGCCAGTGAGGCACAGGTAGGAGAGTGCGGCGAACCCTAGCCCGGAGAGCAAACGTGACACTGGGATTGCGGCGATCGACCGTGTGATCTCATCGATCGAGTAGCGGCTGAAGACCTTGTAAAGGAGATAGGCCGCGAGCAACAGTCCGAGAACCAGGGTTGCATTGATGAGGACACGCTTCGCCGACATGAACATTCCATTCCGATTGATCTTCCAGCAATGGAACGAAACAGGACGAAATCGGGTTCCCTGTCGATGAGCGTATCGACAGACACTTCACATCAGGCTGAACAGCAGGAACTGAGAATCCTCACCTACAATGTGCACAGCTGCATCGGCACCGACCGGCTGCTCGACCCCGGTAGGATCGCCGATGTGATCGCGCAATCAGGCGCCGACATCATCGCGCTGCAGGAGCTGGATGTCGGGCGCAAGCGCACCGGCGGTGTCGATCAGGCGCAGATGATCGCAACGCTTTTGAAGATGGAGGCCCATTTTCACCCGGCGCTGCATGTGCAGGAAGAGAAATACGGCGATGCCATCCTGACCGCCCTGCCGACACGACTGATGAAGGCCGGCCCCCTGCCCTCGGTCGGCGAGACGCGGGGGGCGATCTGGACGCAGGTGGATGCCGGCGGACGAAAGCTCAATTTGCTGAACACTCATCTCGGCCTGCGCAACATCGACCGCATAAAGCAGGTGCGGACGCTGCTCTCGGACGAGTGGATCGGGAGCCCGGATTTTCACGCGGCACCATCTATCATCTGCGGCGACCTCAATGCGCGACCATCATCGCCGGCCTACAGGATGTTGGGCGGCCAGTTTCGTGACGCTCAGCTCAGCGCGGCGGAACGGCCGAGGTCGACTTTTCCGTCGCGATTTCCGCTGCTGCGGATCGATCATGTGTTTCTATCGCAAGACCTCAAAGTCAGCGCCGCCAACGTCATTTCCACGCCGATGGCAAAGCGCGCCTCCGATCACCTGCCGTTGCTGATCACGCTGAAATTCTGACTGCCTTAAAGGCATCAGGAAATTGCGGGGGAACAAAAGGTGCGCTGGTGCTGTTGCTGTGTCGCGATCCCACCAGAGGCGACAGATGCACATACCGACATCGACCTACAGGCTGCAATTTCGAGATGGCATGACCTTCGACACCGCCATCGATTTCATCCCCTATCTGAAATCGCTCGGCATCAGCCATCTCTATGCCTCGCCGATCTTCACCGCCACCTCGAGATCGACGCATGGCTACGACGTCACCGACTGCAACGAGATCGACCCGGCGATCGGCGGCCGCGATGGCTTCGAGCGCCTGAGCGCCACACTGAAGGCCGAGGGCCTCGGCCTGATCCTCGATCTCGTGCCGAACCACATGGCCGCCTCGACCGAAAATGCCTGGTGGGCGGATGTTCTGAAGTTCGGCGTGGACAGCAAATATGCCGGCCATTTTGACATCGACTGGAGCCAGCGGCTGACATTGCCGACCCTCGGGAAGAGCTTCGATGAGGCGCTCGCCGATGGCGAGTTCGAGTTGCAACGCGATCCGCAAACCGGCGATTGGTCGCTCGGCTATTTCGAGACCCGATTGCCGCTCAACCCTGATAGCACAGCGCGGATATCCGGTGACCTCAAGGATCGGTCGCTGATATCGAGCGTCCATGACCAGCAACCCTGGCGGCTGACATTCTGGCAGGACGCCGCGAAGACGCTCAGCTATCGGCGCTTCTTCGAAGTCACCGGGTTGGTCGGGCTGCGGGTCGAGGACGAGCACGTCTTTGCCGACAGTCATGCGCTGGTGCTTGAGCTTATGCGCGCCGGCCACGTGCAGGGGCTGCGGCTAGATCACATAGACGGGCTCGCCGATCCCTCGGCTTATCTCGACCGCCTGCGTGCGGCTGTTGGCCCCGAGATCTATATCGTCGCCGAGAAGATCGTCGGGCATGGCGAGACGCTGCCGATCGACTGGCCGATCGAGGGCACGACCGGATACGAGTTCATCTTGGCGCTCAGCAATCTCTTCATCGATCCCGATGGCACGCGCGAACTTGGCCATGCCTATGCCAATCTCTCGCCGGATGCGGCCGATTTCGCCGCCGGCCTGCGCCAGGCGAAACTGGTGATGATCGAGCGCAATTTCGAGGGCGAGACGAGCCGGCTGGTGGCGATCGCGCATTCGCTTCTGGCCGATACGGATGAGCAGCGGCTTGCATCCGCGATCAAGGAGCTGCTCGTCGCGTTTCCCTTCTATCGCACCTATGGCCGCGCCGGAAAATTGTCGGACAGCGATCACCGGCTGATCGAGCAGGCCGTTGACAAAGCCGCTATGCAAACCGGAGACCGCGATGCGTTGGACGCGGTAGCGGGGCTTCTCGACGGCGGCCCTCGTGCAGAAGAGTTCCAGCGACGCTTTCAGCAACTGAGCGGCCCCATCATGGCGAAGGCCATGGAAGACACGCTGTTTTATCGCCACAACTTGCTTCTTGGCGCCAACGAGGTCGGCGGCGAGCCCGACAGGCCGGCAGGCGGCGTCGATGCATTTCACGAGTTGATGCAGCAAAGGCCAAAGCTGCAGCCGCACGGTCTCACGGCCACCTCCACGCACGATACCAAGCGCGGCGAGGATGCGCGCGCACGCCTTTACGTGCTGAGCGAAGAACCGGACGTGTGGCGGCTTGGTGTGGAGCGCTGGCGGGACATGAACCGCAGCCACCTGACCGAATTGCCGGCGGGCCTCACGCCCGACACCAATGTCGAATGGATGTTCTATCAAGCATTGGCCGGCATATGGCCGGAAGAGTTTCGCGATGGCGCTGCTGCAAACCTGACGGATCGTTTTGTCGCCTATGCCGAGAAGGCAGTGCGCGAGGCAAAGCTTGTGACGGACTGGAATGCGCCGCACGAACAATACGAGGCAGCGGTCAAAAGCTACGCGGCGGCGCTCACCGCCTCCGCCAGCCTGACCTTCCACGAAGACTTCGCCGAGACGCTCCGGCCGGTGATGGCCGCAGGCTACCTGAACAGCCTGTCGCAAACGCTGATCAAGCTCACGGCCCCCGGCGTGCCCGATATCTATCAGGGCTCGGAAGCTTGCGACTTCAGCCTTGTCGATCCCGACAACCGGCGCCCGATCGACACCAAGATGCTGGCCCGCATGCTGGCAACGCGGGAGCCGATTTCGGAGCTGACCGTTCCGGCCCTCAAACAGCGCATCATCCGGATCGGCCTCAATCTACGCAAGCGCCTACCTGCCCTGTTTGCCGAGGGAGATTATGTACCTTTGTCGGTGACGGGCAGCCGCAGCCGCCATGTCGTCGCATTCGGTCGGCGGCTGGGCGATGCGTTCACCATCACGGTGACACCGCGCATGATGCTGGGGCAGCTGGAGCCTGGAAGGCTTTATGCCGGTCCAGAATTCTGGGGCGACACCGCCATCGTCCTGCCGGTCGAATTAAGGGGCCCGAAACGTGATCTTCTGACGGAACGGTCGATCGACGCTGCGACATCTGTTCGCGTCGCGCAGCTGCTGGGAACACAACCGGTCGCATTTCTAGAGGGCAAATAATCAGCCAAAGGCCACCAACAAGACGTCCGCGACAAACTGCCTTCCGACCGCCGCGAACTTTTCGGCCCCGGCTGCGTTGAGTGCAGCCAATCATATTTGTCGAAAGGCTTCACGTGACTGACTTGCAATTCGGACCCGTCATTTCCGACAGGGGTGTCACCTTCCGGCTTTGGGCGCCTCTTCTCGACAACATCCGCCTGAAGCTGGAAGACCATGAGCCCCAACCCATGCGTCAGCTCGCGGACGGGTGGCACGAGCTGGAGGTCGCAGGCATCGGTGCCGGCGCGCTTTACCGGTTTGTTCTGCCTGATGGATTACAGGTGCCCGATCCGGCCTCACGCTTTCAGCCGCACGACGTGCATGGGTTCAGCGAGGTCGAGGACCTCGCGACCTATGATTGGAAGGAAGAAGCCTGGCGTGGGCGCCCATGGGAAAAGACCGTACTCTACGAATTGCATATCGGCACCTTCACCGAGGAGGGCACCTTTCTCGCAGCGATCGGACGCCTAGATCATCTCGCGCGGCTGGGTGTGACGGCGATCCAGATCATGCCGGTTGCCGATTTTCCGGGACGTTACGGCTGGGGCTATGACGGTGTGCTGCCCTATGCGCCCGATAGCAGCTACGGCAGGCCCGAGCATTTGATGGCGCTGGTGGATGCTGCCCACGAACGCGGGATCTCGGTCTTCCTGGATGTCGTCTACAATCACTTCGGCCCCGACGGCAATTATCTTCCGCTCTATGCTCCTATCTTCACCGACCGGCACAAGACACCGTGGGGAAAGGGCATCGATTACGATGGCGCGATGGCGCGGCCGATGCGCGAATTCGTCATCCAGAATGCCATCTACTGGATCACCGTCTTCAGACTGGACGGCCTGCGGCTCGATGCCGTTCATGCCATCAGTGACGGCAGCGAGGAACATCTGCTTCACGAACTCGCACGGCGCGTGCGCGTAGCCGCCGGCGATCGCCATATCCACCTGATCGTCGAGAACGAGGAAAACGACAGCGATCTCCTGAAGCGCGCTAGTAACGGCGAAACAGGCCTGTTCACGGCACAATGGAACGACGACGTCCACCACACACTGCATGTCGCCGCCACCGGCGAGCGCTTCGGCTATTACGCCGACTACGCTGAGGATAGCGCAGCGCTTGCGCGTTCGCTCGCGGAGGGATTTGTGTTTCAGGGCCAGCACATGCCCTATCGCGGCGGAAGCAGAGGCAAGAGCACCAGCGAACTGCCACCGACGGCCTTCGTCTCCTTCATCCAGAACCATGACCAGATCGGCAACCGCGCGATGGGTGACCGGATCATCGCCGCGCAGCCCGTTCACGTCATGAAAGCGATGGCGGCCGTCTATCTGCTCGCGCCGCAGATACCGATGTTGTTCATGGGCGAGGAATGGGGCGCGCGGGATGCGTTCCCCTATTTCTGCGATCTCAATGAAGACCTGAACGAAATGGTGCGAAACGGACGCCGCGAGGAGCTCTCGCGTCTGCCGGGCTTCGACACGGATGACCTGCTGGACCCGACCGCACCATCGACGTTCGAGATGGCCAAGCTCGATTGGTCCAATCTCACCGAGCCCGAAAGCGTCGATATGTACGACTTCTACACCTCGCTGCTTGCGATCCGTCACCAGAAGATCGTTCCGCTTCTGGCCGGGATGCGCCGCGGCGAAACCGCCGCCGAATCCGGCTTCACGGCAGTAGCGGTCGATTGGCCATTGGCGAGCGGCGGCCGGTTGTGCCTGCGGGCGAACCTTGGAGACGAGGCGATTGCAATGGACCCGGCGGCGGATGAGGCCGAAGCAATCTTCGGCCTTGGCGCGTCATCTGGCAGCAACCTGCAGCCATGGTCAGTTTTCTGGAGCGTTTGCCGCGAGTGATCAAGTTTTGTCGGGCAGTCCTTCGGCCCGAATGCGCGTCGGTTCAAGACACCGACTTCAGCCACCCCAGCACACGGGCCTCTTCCGCATCCATCCACTTCAGCAACCGCTTGCTTCGCGTTGGCCTCGTGCGCAGCAACTGGCCCAATCTGCCGGCCTTGAACTCGTCGAACACGGCGGGATGGATATAGGACGAGCGACAGACCGCGCGCGTATTGACGAGCATGGCCGCGATGGCGTCGATCACTTCGTTCATCTGTCGCGCGATTGCGGCCTCGGTGGCGGCGACTTCCAAAGGCGTGAAGGCAGTGACGGCCGCACAGGTGGCGCCCCATGTCCGAAACTGGCGGGAGCTGAACTCGGCGCCCGATACCGCCCGGATATACTCGTTGACGTCCTGCGACGATATTTGCCGGCGGGCCCCGTCCTCGCAGACATACTGAAACAATTGCTGCCCCGGTAATTCCTGCAGGCTGCGGACAACACGCGCAATGCGCCGGTCCGTATGCACCAGATTCCACTCCTTCCCGGACTTCCCCTTGAAGCGGAACTTCACCTTGGAGCCGTCGATCTTGACGTGCCGCCGCCGCAGGGTCGTGAGGCCGAAAGAGCCGTTATCCTCTGCATAGGCAGCATTTCCGATGCGGATGTAGAGATTGTCGAGCATCCAGACGATGGTGGCCAGCGCCTTGTCCATCGTCGGCGCGCGCGCCCGCAGATCGGCATCGACACGTTCTCGGATGTCGGGCAGGCGTTCGCCGAACTCAAGCAGCTGGTCGAACTTGGCGCGGGCTCGCTCCGAATGCCATTCCGGATGATAACGATACTGCCTGCGTCCGCGCGCATCGATGCCGATCGCCTGCAGATGCGAGAGCGGATTGAGCGATATGCGGACGTTGACATAGGCCGGCGGGATCGCCAGCGCATTCAGCCGCGAAATTTCCGCGCTGTCCGTGATCCTGCGCCCATCGGGAGCGTAGTAGAGGAATCCATTTTTCCCCGCCTTGCGCGTGATCCCGCTCTCTATATCGGTGGTATAAACCAGCCGAGACGACGCTAATGCTGCGGCAGGGATATCCGGTTGGTTGATCGCTTGGTCCATACCGCAGAAACACCGCGAGCAAGGATTCGGTTCCCGCCGTAAGTTCAAGGGCTTGGGCGAATTGTCGATGCCGTTGCCCGACGAAGTCATTAGCCGCGCTTTGCAGGATCCACGCGTGATTTCGTCATGCAGCCGCTCGCAAGCATGAACCAGGAAATTGCGTTCATTCAAGCCCATTGCTTCGCAGCATAGTGCGCAAGGTCAAGCTAAGCCTTACTACGCCCGAATTGTACTTTTGTTTAACTACCTTCCCGCAGCTCGTAATGACTAAATAAAAACGAGCGTGGTATGTGACGGCGCCCCCCTTGGATGGCTGGGGGATACAAGATCGGACGTCGCCACAGGACAATAGATGAGGCGAGGAAGAGACACATGTCAGGCGAAACACACGGAGATCAGCAAGACGGCCAGACTGGTTTGGCTGTGGTGATCGTGACGTACAACAGTGCCGACGCTCTGCTTCCGCTTCTCGATTCGATCCCCTCCGGCTTGGAGGGAGTGGACGATTTTGAAATCGTTATCGCGGATAACGCCTCTCATGACGGATCGGCAGAGTTGGCTGAAGCGCATCCCGTCGGCCCGAGAGTGATCCGCATGGGACGCAATGCGGGTTATGCTGCTGCAATCAACGCCGCCGTCGCGACCGTGGACGACGATCGCGCCATTCTCGTCCTTAATCCTGATTTGCGTCTCTATGCCGGTGCGGCAATGCCGCTACTTGAGCGACTTTCCGACCCCTCCGTGGGTGTCGTTGTGCCCACGAACTATAGCGAAGAGGGGCATGTCGATCCAAGCTTAAGGCGGGAACCATCGATGACGACGGCCTGGGCGGACGCCCTTTTGGGTGGTGGTATCGCGGGACGACTCGGTTTGGGTGAGACGATAACCAAAGCCAGTTCTTATGACAGGTCCGGTCTGGTCGACTGGGCGACCGGTTCGGCACTCCTCGTATCGGCGAAGGCCCGCAAGGCAGTCGGTCAATGGGATGAATCTTTCTTCCTGTATAGCGAGGAAGTCGATTTTCTCCGGCGCGTGCGGGAGGCTGGGTTCGGTGTTTTTTACGAGCCGCGCGCCAAGGTTATGCACGCCGGTGGAGGCAGCGGTCGCAATCCCAAGCTTTTCGCGCTTCAGACCGCTAACCGCATCCGTTATTACGCATTGCGCCACGGTATGCTTGCGACATTGGTGTTCCGCGCCGCCGTTGCCACCGGTGAGGCACTACGCTGCTGGCGCAATCCATCACACCGCGCAGCCTTCTCAAGCTCCTTGCGACCGCTGCTCAAAGGTGCCGATTTCATGCTGCTCAGGAGCTGATGGATGACACGGGCTGATCGCCGACCCTGCATTCCTACGGTTTCGCTCGTGCTTCACGATCATTTTTCCGGCTCGTACAAGGTGGTGGTGCGAGGCCAGCTTGGAGCAACAGCGCTGGACGCGGGCGGGCCGCTCTATGTCTAGGCGCGCGCTGTCCAGTGTACAGGAAATCGGCGGTAAGCTGGAGGAGCAGGCGGAGCGGGACGACATTGCGAGCTTTAGATCGCGACGGCAACCGAGAGCGGTACCCTCTGAGCGCGCGAAACATTCAAAGGCAAGCCTTCACCCAGCGGTGAAGCTCTTCATGATTGGCCTCATCATTCCATGGGTGGTGCCCTTGGCGGGCGTTAACCTGCCGGTCTACCGCATCGTTCTGATAATGACGCTGATGCCCTCGATGGCGTCCTGGCTCACAGGAAAGGCAGGTCCAGTTCGTGCCGCCGATGTTGGCGTTCTTCTCTATTGCCTTTGGATCGCTATTGCCCTCACCATCACTGCTGGCATTCCAGCGGCGCTGCAGCCGAGCGCGTCATATTTCATCGATGGGATGGGCGCTTATCTGCTGGCGCGATGCTATATTCGCAATGCCGAGGATTTTAGCAACATGGTGGCGTTTGCTGTCAAACTCATTGCGCTAATGCTTCCCTTCGCCCTCTATGAGTGGATGACCGGCCACGCGATCCTGCTGGAGCTGTTTGGCAAGGTGTTCCCCACTGTCGAATTGGCGCCAATGCCGCCGCGTATGGGCGTGTATCGCGTGCAAGGCCCATTCAGCCATTCCATTCTTTTCGGCGTCTTCTGCGGGAGTCTGGTCGCATTGGCGGCTTCGGTGGATGTTTCGAGGCGGCTGATTTTCGGACGCTGGCTTTCCGTGAGCCTGGTCGTCGCGACGACATTTCTGTCTATGTCCTCCGCGCCGATCGCCGGCATCGCCTTGCAGGCGGCGCTATTGATCTGGAGCAGGGCGCTGGGGCGGTTCTGGTGGCAGTGGAAGCTGCTTTGGGCGATTGCACTTGTGAGCTACCTCGTGGTCGAGTTTGGATCCAATCAGACCCCGGTGCAGTTCTACATTTCACACTTCACCTTCGATCGACAGACTGGCTGGTACCGTCTTCTCATCTGGGATTTTGGGTCGGCTTCCGTCATGAACCATCCACTGTTTGGTATAGGAAAGGCTGACTGGGTCCGCCCGCCGTGGATGGTCAGCGGCTCGGTAGACAACTTCTGGCTGATGACAGCGATGAGCTATGGCTTGCCGTCGCTCATCATCATTTTCATTTCCATTATGTCTATCTGTGTCGCCTTGGCCCGCAAACGGGATGTCGCGCCAGCGCTTCAGCCCTACCTGAGAGCCTATCTGATCTGTATGGCCAGTTTCGTGTTTGTCGGATCTACGGTTCATTTCTGGTCAGCTGTATACTGCTGGTTCTTTTTCCTCGTGGGTTGCGGCGTCTGGCTGCTGGACGCAGGGCGTGCCGACAAGACTTCGGGGCGATTTTTGCGAACGCGCGCACCCCATGGCGGTCGCCGCCCGACCTGAGCCTCTTTCTGCAACTCGGAAGGTCCCTGGTTCTAGGAACCTTGCAGCTTGTCAGTCACATGATCCGAAAAACAGATCCGCCAAAGTAACGTTGGCAACAAGGCGTGTATATCTCCGGTGTATTGATGCGCCGTCGTTGCAGGTCGCGGGTCGCTCACAATCTAAAGCCACTATCTCGCAGACCCCCAAATGGAGAATAAATGGCTTTGTCGACGCCATCAAACGGGCGGTGGCGATCCCTCGCCACACAGCCAAAAGGTGGCCTCAGCAGCACCAGTCGGCCGTTGACGGAGACTTTGAGAGCGTCCATAAATCTTGTCAAAGGTCTTGCAGAGCAATGGTTTTATTCTGTTTTTTTCTAAAGTTCTGAAGCAACGGGCTCCGCCGGAAGGCAACTATGACAAACGGCAAAAAATCACTGCAAACCGATATGTGACAACGGTCAAGGGACGTGTACGCGTATGCATGGTGGTGTAGAGAGTAACACACAAGAGATGCCGACTTCATCGACTGAAGAATACACCTATCATGTTATCCTCAGGGGCAGCGCAACCGTTGGAAATATTCTGACCGCAAGTGTCTTTGATGAACGCGGCCAAAGTGTTGACAACGAAACGACTTACCGTTGGCAACAACAAATCGACGGTGAATGGGAAAATATTGCCGGAGAGACGAGCGCTCACATCAGTATATCGTCGGATCTTCTTGGCAGCCAAATCCGCGCTCTAACGGTCCTATCCACGGCCAAGGGCCTTAACAGCGTCAGCAGTGGCGAGGTCGGCATCAACGCCCGAAATTCGATTGTAGTCGAAAACTTAAATGCTGGCACAACAGATTGGAAGATTACAAATCTGGCAACAAACCACGAGATCGAGGCCTATGCGGATGCCACGAGTGTCAATGCCGGAGACGGTCTGAACCTAAAGGTTTCCTTGTCTGCTGCTGGACAATATAATCTCGAGGTATATCGCCTTGGCTATTACGGTGGCGCCGGCGGTAGACTCATGGCGAGCGCGCTAGGTCTGGACGGATTGACCCAAGCAAGCCCTGTGATGACCAATAAGGACACGCGCCTGGTCGAATGCCTGTGGGACGTGTCGTATGAACTGCAGACATCCGCAGCTTGGACAAGCGGACTTTATGTTATCAAGCTAACGGATTGCAGAAGCGGCAAACAGTCGCTTGTCCCGTTTGTTCTGCGCAAAGACAATCACCCCAGCGACATAGGCTTCCAGGACGCGGTAACGACTGCGCAAGCCTATAATGCTTTCGGTGGCTTTAGTGTCTATGACGTCAATAGCGACAACAACACAAGAGCGCATCAAGTAAGCTTTGACCGCCCCTACAGCGCAACACACCTAGGCTTCAGCAATACTGACGGATTCAATTGCAATAATATGCTCACTTGGGAGTATAATATGGTCCGATGGTTGGAGTGCCAAGGCTACGATATATCCTATTATTCAAATATTGACGTTCACAGAAATACTTTACAACTTTTTTCATATAGAATATTTCTTTCGGTCGGTCATGATGAGTACTGGTCAGGGGAGCAACGAAATAGGCTAGAGCTGTCGCGCGATGGCGGAATTAATCTCGCCTTTTACTCTGCCAATACTGCTTATTGGCAAATCCGTTTCGATAACTCTAGCCAGGGTCAGGCGAACCGCGTCCTGACCGTATATAAGGACTCGTCGGGCATTGGGGCCGGCCCATCGCTCGATCCGGTGACTGACGTAGATCCGCCGGCGTCGACGACGCGGTTTCGTTCTGGAGAGGTCAATAGACCGGAGAATGCGTTGATAGGGGTGGCCTATGTGTCCGAACAAGATAGCATCTATGAGGGGTTCGATTTCATCGTTTCCAATGCCACCGACCCTATCTATGCGGGCACAGGTCTAAAAAACGGCGACAGGCTGAAAGGACTGGTCGGGTACGAATGGGATGCAGTTCAAGACAATAGGGAAACCCCCGCCGGTCTCGTCATTCTTTCGAAATCCCCTACGCGTGCCAACGAAGTTGTGGCGCCACTACCGGGTGGCACAAACCCCAATATCTCCAATGCTGCCTACTACAGAGCGGCGAGTGGAGCGCTGGTATTTTCGACTGGCTCGATTCAATGGGTATGGGGCTTGGACAACAATTGGACTTTCCAACCTCCACGGTTCAGTTGGCGGAGAAGAATAAAGAACTGGATAAAGGGTTTGCTGTCCCTGGTCTTCGTCGTTCCCATAAGGAACGTGCCCAGCGCGGATAGACGAGCGCAGCAGATGACGGTCAATGTTTTTTCGGAGATGGGTGTGAGACCGCAGACCCCCTCTTCCTGGCTTACCTAGTTCTGATGAACCGCCGAGCTGCCTGTCAACGTCTTTAAGTACGTGAGTGAGAACCGAAGATGGTCGTATCATGAAAGCAGCTCAGCTTTGCCAACGACGAGCATGTCGATGAGAAGAGCAAGACATAAAGCTGGCGGGCTTTTTCCTCTGCGGAGGAATACAGGGATTAGTTGAGGGTTTGCCGAGACAGGCGCTGTTGCAAGGAGATCGGGCGTGATGGAAGCAGTAACTAGGGTGGCGCATGCGGCGCGTTGGCGCATCGGAGCGTTTTCGGAACTCGCTCGTCGAACCGCATACCCACGGGCCGTTCGACAGGCCTGGTCGAGGGTACGCGACGAAAATCTTTCCTACACGACTGATCGCCAGCTTCATCAGTTGCTCGAGGTCGTGCGTCGAACCGCCTCAAGCGGAGCTCTGATCATTGAAACGGGGTGCGCGCGCGGCGGTTCGGCAATCCTGATGTGTTCTGCCAAGGCACCGCAGCGCCCGATGCGCGTGTACGACCTGTTTGCGATGCTCCCGCCGCCATCGGAGCACGACGGGGACGATATGAAAGCCCGGTATGCTGAGATTACTGCCGGCGACGCTGTCGGCCTCGGAGGTGACCAATATTATCTTTACGATGAAGACCTGATGGCGACAGTGACGAACAACTTCGCCAGGTATGGCTATCCCGTTGGAGCCAACAACGTCCAACTCATAAAGGGTAAGGCGCAAGACACAGTTGCAGTCGCTGAGCCGGTCGCTTTGGCCAATATCGATGTGGATTGGTACGAGCCCGTCACCGCTTGCCTGGAGCGGATCATGCCGCATGTCATCGTCGGCGGCGCCGTTGCACTTCGCGCCTATTCGGATTGGTCAGGATGCAGAAAGGCGGCAGACGACTACTTCTCCCGCGTAGGACGGGAAGGACTGAACTTTGACATCTCGGCCGGACACATGCTTGTGACCCGAATGCGCTGAACCTTCTCCGTCCTGGAAGATACGTTTCAGACGGCACCCAGCATCACATACAGCAAGGACTTCGAGAACCGATGCCAGCCGCTGCAGTATATAATCGAGAGTATGGTCACGTGACCGGTCAGGCGCTTTCGACGGAAGACGCGGCACAATTGGAGCGGCAACGGCAAACGATTCGGGAGTGTCTTGACCGATACATACCTGAATCCAAGCCGGTGGCGATTCTGCAGTTCCCGTTCGACTTCAATGTCGGCAACCATATGATGTGGGTGGCCGCCATGGACTATTTGAAGCAACGCAATGTGTCCATCGCCTACACCGCGCATGGGCTTAACTTCGATCTTCAGGAAATGATACGAGCTGTCGGGGACGGCGTGATATTGTTTTCGGGCGGAGTCACGATATCGCGTCTATGGCCGCGCCACGCGGAGATCAAGCGCATCGTTGCCCAAGCGTGCCCTAATAATCGTCTCGTCTCGTTGCCCTCTACCATGCTGTTCGTCGATGACGAGGATCGCCTTGAGGCGAGAACGATATTCGGAAACCATCGCGATGTTGTGCTTCTGGCCAGGGATCCGGTCAGCGCGGAGTCGGCACGCGATGTATTCCCGGATAACGTCCGTGTGGAAGCGGTACACGATTCAGCGCTGCTCCTACCGCCACAGCAGAGGCTCATCGCGCCCAAGCATGATGTCATCTGGCTCGCCCGCGACGACATCGAGGGCGTCGGATCGTCAGCACCAAGTGGGGTGGAGGTGTTCGACTGGACGCACCATGATCCCGCGGGCATGCGGGTCCTCTTTCCGGGGCGCTTCTTCTCCCGTATCCGCAAGCTAGCGCCAGCGCTCAGTCCGATCGCCAACAGGCATATTGCCGGCAGCTACGATCGCTTTTCGCGTTACATGCTCGCGAGCGGCAACCGCAGACTCGATACGGGTAAGGTGCTGGTTACCGACCGCATGCATCCGCACATTCTCTGCACGCTGCGTTCGCAACATAGCGTGCTGCTACCTGACCGCTTCGGCAAGAACCGTGCTGTTTACGAGTATACAAGTCGGAATCACAGCACTGTCCACTGGGCCGATACACATGGGGAGGCCCTCGACATTGCGCTTGCCATGGCGCGAAGGACCCGGGTTTAGCGAGCTGGTTTGAGAGGCGCCCGGCATGGCTATCGCGATGAGTCAGATCAATATTCTTCAGCTCTTCTGGGGAGTTGCGACCAATCAGATCGGTAGTTGCCTGGTCGAGGTTTTTTGCCGTTGCCATCAGTAAAGATCTCCTGCTCGTCTCAGACCTCGAGCACGATATGGCCGGTTACGACCGGCTGATAAATATCTATCTTTAGAACCACGCCGCATCGGTACAGCAGACATAGGCAAGGAGACGACGTTGGAAGGTGTACGCAAACAGCTGAGTGTCGGAGCAATCTGGACCGCCGGCGGACGCGTTGTCTCGAATCTCCTCGGTGTGGTCAGTATGCTGGTACTGGCTCGACTGCTGACGCCCGTCGATTTTGGCCTGGTGACGCTTGCGACCATCGTCCTTTCGATCGTTGCGGCTGTAACCGAGCTTTCGCTCAGTTCGGCGCTCATCCAGCACAAGAACCCGCAGCGGGAGCACTATGATACGGCCTGGACGCTGAACGCGCTGCGTGCGGCGGGGATCGGCGTCGTGCTGGTCGTCGCGGGTTATCCCGTCGCGTGGATTTATCACGACGACCGGCTCATCAGCATATTTTTCGCGCTTGCAGGCGGAGCGCTGATCGGCGGCCTCGCGAACCCCCGGCTTGTGGACTTCCGGCGGCGCCTTTCCTTTCACCAAGAGATATTCATCGACCTGATCAACAGACTGGTTGGCGTGGTCGTCGCCGTTGCCATCGCGTTGGTTTTCCGCAGCTATTGGGCGCTTGTGATCAGCACGCTCGCATCGCAGGTGGTCGGTGTGGTGATGTCGTATGTTCTGCTTCCTTATCTGCCGCGCATTTCGTTTGCTCACTGGAGAAATCTGTTCTCGTTTTCCGGGTGGGTGGCTCTAAGCTCCGGCCTCAATGAGGTCAATTGGCGCGCTGACCAGCTCGCGCTTGGCGCCATGCTAGGCGCCGGCCCTCTGGGCCAGTATACCGTAGGTGACAGGCTCTCCTCGCTGCCGGTGCGTGAATCGACCGCGCCAATCTCGGGCTTGCTCTTCCCAGCCTTTGCGCGACTTCAGGACGATCCCGAACGCCTGCGGCATGCATTCCTTCGATCTCAGAGCCTGCTTGCTGCGGCAGCACTGCCGGTTGGTATCGGCTTCGCGCTTGTCGCTAGACCCTTCATCGACATTGTTCTTGGCCCCGCATGGTCATCGGCCGCGCTGGTGGCTCAGGTGTTGAGCGTGGTCTTGGCAACCAGCGCCTTTAAAATGCCGGTGACCCCCTTGGCCATGGGCCTCGGTTGCACACGGTCGCTGTTCCAGCTTGACCTCGCCTTCATCTTCATCCGCTTTCCACTGATTTTCGCCGGCTTGTTCCTGGGTGGGCTGAATGGTCTTCTGTTTGCGCGGTGTATCAGCGCTGCTATCGGCATCATGATGTATGTTTTCCTGGCTAGGCGTCTCGTCGGCGTCTCAGTAAAGGCTCAGTTTCTCGCCGGCTGGCGTGCGAGCGTTGCCTCGTTGTTCATGGCTGGCTGTGTGTGGAACGTCAGCCTGATGACCAACAACGAGCCGGAGGCCCTGCAGCTGATCACCATGGTACTGATCGGCGGGATCAGTTATTGCGGCGCGAGCTTCGGGCTTTGGCTGCTGAGCGGCAAGCCTGTGGGGCCTGAACGCGAAGCGGTGGATTTGCTCCAGTTCGTTCGCCGGCGAGTATCCTGCGCATTGTAATCTCAATGGGCGGGCATCGGCGATCTGTCGTGAACGACCTGCAGATACTTGATCGGGTTTATAAAGCCGGCGGCTTACCATTGCACCGGCGCAAAAGAAGGATCTGCGGCCGGCTGTCAGGGCGCCAGAAGTCCAATGTCACGTCAGTAGCGAAGGTTCGAGTGGCGAGATCGGATCGTACGAATTCCGTCCCCTTAGGCGACGCGTACCGTTCCCGGATAGTCAGCCTGGCGGCAAAGCACTTCTTCCGCAATGGCTGTGCGGCGGATCAGACGCTGAGACCCGCCCGAATGGTACCCGTCTTCATTGCGAGCGCGAGCGATCGGTCCTCACCCATTCGTGCCGGCCGGATGAAAGCAGCATCCTGGGATATTTGTATAGTTTCGCGATGGCATAGGCCGGGAGTCTGACGAGCTGCCTCGGCGGCAGAAGCTCGGTCGCGAATGCCGCCCAGCTGAGACCGATTGCAAACAGAAAAACCAAAGCGGCCGCCGCCGCAATTACCAGAGGCAGCAGGCCGACGCCCAAGAGAGCCGCGCATGCCGCGACCAATGTCATAAAGGCAACGGCGGCGGCAAGCAGCGTAAGCGGCGGCACGAGCACGTCAAGAAGGAGGGCACAGTAAGCCGCACTGCGCCATGCGCTCGGACGGGAAAGCGCGCCGACTGCGAAGCGCATCATTGCTAGATGCCCCCCCTCCCAGCGCCGCCGCTGTGTTTCCACGGCTTCCGTGGAGGTTGGGAAAAGACTTGTCACCAGGGCCCGCTCGCAGAAACGCGGTGGCGCGCCATTCTGCGCCAGTTCGAGCGCGAACTTCATGTCTTCCACGAGGTGCCCGGTCGCAAGATTTGCCCGTTCCACGAGGTTCCATGGCAGCGCCATACCGGTCCCCGTCATCAGGCATGGCAGGCCGAGCCTGCTCATTCCTAGTGGCCGGACATGGTTCTTGATACGGAAGGCGAATTCGCCGATCGCCAGGCCTATGCTCGCGCCCGGCTGCGTCACCTGCAGGTTCCGCGCTTGCACCGGGCGTTCGAATGCCATGACATCGGCGGCCAGCGCATCCAGCGTACCGCTTGCAATCTGGCAGTCCGCGTCGATGAAGACGACGATTGCCGGCGGCGCCTGCCGCAGATGCGCAACGCCAGCAGCTAGCGCGTGGCCCTTGCCACGGTTGACGGAATCGCGCCGCTCTATCACCTCCGCCCCGAAACTGCGCGCAATCGCCGCCGTCTCGTCATCGCAATTGTCGGCCACCACGACGATCCGGTCGCCGGTGCGGATCTGATCGCCGATGCTTCTCAGCGTCGCGGCAATCCCAAGCGCTTCATTGTGGGCCGGTATCAGAACGGCAATTGCGGGCCGAACGGAAAGCGCCTGTTCGGCGCGCCGGCCGGAAGGCCAGACGCCGGCGACACATTCGATCGCGAAAATAGCCACAAGCGCGAAGCAGGCGATGCCAGCCACCGTGAGTGACAGAAACGCTATCATGTATAGCAAGATTATCGCCTCTCCGTTGGTGCGTATTTTAAAACTAATACCACATCAACGATCGTCTATCCCATCGGCCTACGGTAGTCCCTTGTGATTAGGCGGATTAGATCGCGTAAAAATAAATACATCCAATTGCTGACGTTCGGTCAATTGCTCGAATTCGCTGATAATTTAACTTGGAAATCGAAAATAATATTCATCTCTGCTGCGTCGCGCCGCGCCGACGCTTGCCTGCGCAAAGAGAGGGGCAGATGCCGCTACTGGAAGTTCGTTCTCCGCAGCCTGCTCCGCCGACAAGCCGGACACGCCATTATTTTCTCGGCGCACCGTTCGATACGATAGCGCAGGATGCAGCTATCGATCTGGTGAGCAACAGTGAATCGCTGGATCGCTTTCGCTATATCGTGACGCCGAATGTCGATCACGTCGTCCGCCTCAACGGCGATCGGTTGCTTGCGCCCTATTATGACGATGCCTGGATGTCGCTCTGCGACAGCAAGCCGATCTCGACGCTGTCGCACGCCGTGGCGCTTGACTTGCCGCTCGTCACGGGATCGGACTTGACAGCACGTATCTTCAAAACGGTAATCCGGCCGGGCGATCGCATTACCCTGATCGCAGCCAATTCGATGGTCTCAGAGCAAATGGAAACAATGTTTCCGGGCGTCCGTTTCCGAAGCCTCGTTCCTCCTCCAAATGTTCTGAAAGACCCTGCCGGCTTGCAGGCCTGCGTGGATTTCGTGGCAGCGGAACCCGCACGCTTTGTCTTCATCGCCATCGGATCGCCGCAGTCCGAAAAGATTGCCTATGCACTTGCCCAGCGGCCGGAAGCATGCGGCGTCGGCCTGTGCATCGGCGCATCGCTGGAGTTTCTACTTGGGGCCAAGGCGCGCGCGCCGATATGGATGCGCCAGCTGGGGCTGGAGTGGGCGCACCGGCTGGCATCGGACCCCAGACGGCTGTGGCGACGATATGTTTTCGCCGTCGGTCCGCTGTTGCACTTGTTCGCCAGGGAACTCTTTAGCCGTCATCATCAGCGCCAGTAGGCGGCTCGCTCGGCATCACGATTAACGAATATCCCTCCGGAGAGCATCATCAACGGTCGGCCGCTCATAGCACCTGCCTGCCTGATCGTTTCATCGACAGGCGCCAGCGCCAACGAAACGCCTTCCTGAAGTCGCTTGCCAACGAATGAGCAGGGCCAGCATGATGAAATGAACGATAGCCTCGTCTCCGATCAAACTGGATCGCAGCTCTCAATAGAGCACTAACGGCAAAGTGATGTCGATGAGAAGCAAATGCTGTGATCTGCTTGTCGCTCCCGCGCCGTGTCGGCGTATTTGACCGCGACCCGCAGCAGATAGTCAGCCGCTATGTAGGCCGGACCGAAAACCTCTCAGGCCTGGGCAGCGAGACCATCAATCTTTCCGTTCTGGTCCAGGCTCGTCACGGCGACCGCAGCGCCGACATGACGATCCAACGCGTCGGCGCCGACGCCATCCGGATCCGGACAACCAACAGAGATCCCACCGCCGGCCTGCAGGTGGTGACCAGTGTGATCAATTTGAGAAGGCGATTACAAGTCAGCTCTTGGTGAGATCCGCTACCGTAAAGCCGCGTTTGCATTCATATGGCTGGAACTTGACCCCATCCAGCCCCCACGCCTCATAGGTGAGCTCGGCTGGTTCCGGCGACAGGTTCTGGATAATCTTGTACTCGCCAGAGCTAGTCGGGATCGCCGATGCTTCAAATGGGAAAGGCAGGGTGCCATCCGGCTGTTTTTCCTTCGTGCGAATAGACTTGATCAACGTGTAGGACCGCCTGCCGCCTTTTACTTTGTCGACAAGAATGTCTTCGATCTCATCGATTTCCGAGTGAAACGCCAGTAGCTCCTTCTGCAGGTCTTCCGGAGTCGCGTCGTATGAAAATTCCGGGGAGAACATGAACGGAAAATAGATGATACCGACGGCGCCGTGAATAATGGAGGACCACGCCTGTGCTCGGAATTCTGCCGGCGTTGTCTTCCTTCCCGGCGACGACGCATCGTACTTTGTCAGCGCGATGAACGAAAACTGCGGACGACCACCGCTCCATCGCAAAAGCCGGTCGATAGCATGCCCTTGTTGGGTCGATGCATAGTCGTCGATGTCGATGACAAGATCGTTTCCAGTGGCGATAGGATAGCAGTCGTGTGCCAGCCAATCAATGTACGGACTATCGGCGTAGTCGGACATGATCTTTTCTAGATAGATATTGGTGACGTGGTTTCCGACATGATTCATCCACAGGGGTTTCCCGCCACGAGACAAGACTCGCGCGACGGTGTCGACTTGAGCGGGCGTAACCGAGACATCCTCATAGGTGATCCCTTGGCCACCCTCTTTTAAGTTGGACGGCTCATCGATCATGGCAACCGCCAGAAAATAGGGATTGGCAATGTCTTTTTCGAATGCCGCGGCGTCTGTGAGAACGTAATCGCCATCGACGCCGGCCGGCTCTCGGACCATGTATAGTCCGTACTTTGCCGCCACTTTCGACCATTCTGCGCGGTCAGCGCCACGATTCATCGTGAAAATGGTGTTGACGCCAAGAGCTTTCCAGTGTGCCATCTTTTCAACCGGCTGCTGGTAAGCGCCGCGCACAAAGAAGCTCGGCCCGGGAAGCAGAGGGCGCTCTGCTGCATGGACGGCGTTCATGCCGCTCATACCCAAGCCGAGGTTTGCCAGCGGCAGTGAAGCCATTGCCTTCAGAACGTCACGTCGCCTTGTCTGGTTCATCTGGTGCCTCATTTTCTCTCAGGTCGCGTCGGCGAGGTCGCAAGCCACACCCATCGCGGAAAATGTCTGGGCCGCACGGTATCTCGGACCAAAACAATGGAAAATTCGATGCGACACGGCAACGGCGAAAGAGCCCGCGTCAAGCCGAACTGCTTTTCTTCGATCACATTTCGCGGCGCAGCCAGGCCTATTCGGCCGCCGACTGGAAACGGCATGCCGTGTATCAGTAACCATATCGTTCAGCGCTGAATTGACACTTGTTCAGCACGACCCCCAACACGTTGGTCTTTTCGGAGAGCGTCTGCTCGCAAATGTCGATTTCGTTCAGCGTGCTTTGTTCGGCTGCGGCGATGAGAACAACGCAATCCACGTTCGGCAGGAATGCCAATGCGTCATCAGTCGACAGCATGGGCGGAAGATCAAAAAGCACGATGTCCGGATTTACTCTTCTGTGCAGATTGGCCAGCACGTCCGCCGTGGTTGAACTCTGCAGGAGTTCGGCGGAGTAATGGGCGGGGCTGTTGTTCGGCGCAATTGCCAGATTGTCTCCGTGGCGCAGGAAAATGTCGTCGATCTCGATTTCGCCTCGCAGGAAACTCTCCATCGATGCGGCATTACGGACACCCAAAGACTTGCCGACCTGCGGTCGCCTGAGGTCGAGATCTAGCAGCAGCGTTCGGCAATCCGGTTGATTTCCAAAGCTGAAGGCGAGATTCAACGCCGTAAAGGTTTTGCCGCACGCCGGCGTCGGCGACGTTATCGCGGCCGATTTCCAATTGTTCTGCCTCATCGTCTGCAAAAGCTTCGTGCGCATCATATCAAAAGCGACATGCGAAGCGTCCGACCGATTTGCCGTCACTATGCGGTTTCGTGTTATCGCGTCGGGGTCGAGTTTCAGAGGAGACAGTTCGCTCCAAGCCAACAGCTCGTGCAAACGTGATGTGACCATGCGGTCCTTGTCCTTTAGTACGTCCGGGCTCAGTGTAGATACATTCTTGCGTTCCATGACTTGGACCCCAACGGTTACTTCCAGAGATTGTGAGTATGCTTCGGTTTCGAAACTCACCGGTCACCCACTCTTGCTGAGGCTGGAAAGCAGCTTCTGGAATGCTGCCCCCAGGGGCATATAGAAATAGTGCACGACAAGCAGAGATGCGGGAACAGCACCCGCCGACAGCGCCGTCGCCAGTTGGCGCGTTGCATAAGGCGAGCGGACTTCGGAGGGAGCCGGAATGTAGGGAATGACCGCCAGAGGCTGACGCTGCAGTAACTGGGTGAGCTCGGAGGGTCTCCGGATCGTTCTGTTCGAAATCTCAAGAAGGACGATGTATGCCAGCGCCAATCCGATGCCGGCCGCCAACCCCATTGCAACGATCAGCCGGCGACGCGATCGCAATGCATTTTCGGGTTCGGTAGCACGTTCAAGCAGAGAGAAACGACCGCCATCCGAGCGCGCTTCGATCTGGTTACCCATCGAGGCATCCGCGCGTCGCGCGATAGCAGTGTTGTACTGGGTCTGAACGTTTGCCACCGTCCGCTCCAGCGCATTCAGCTGGGTTTCCGTTGACGGTGTCGCGCCGACGGAGCGCGTCAGCTCCAGAATGCTGAGGTTCAGGGCCGCCTTTTCCCGACCGATCGCCTGCAGGCGATCGGTAATGTCCGACAATTGAAGCTCAAATCCGGTCGATGCCGAACCGCCTTCTGACTGTCCGTCCTTGGACATGCTTTTGGCTCGCAACGCTGCTATACGGCCGCGGAGCGCGACAATGTTGGGGCTCGTTTCGGAAAAGATTGCCAGCTGATCCGCCAGTGCCTTGTTCAGATCCTGAAGCATCTGCTGCTCGGGGCTGATGGGACCGTTGGCGTATTGGCCGGTCGCGCGGAAACTCTCGACCAGCATACTGCGTCTTGCGCGCAGATCCGCTTCCTCGCGCTCCAGTGAAACCAGACGCTCCTGCTGGTTGCTCTGCTGCTGGCGGCGAAAATTGAGACTTTCCGGAAGAGTGTCCTTGTGCTCGGTCTTGAATTTCAACAACTCCGCTTCGTTGCGAGCAAGTTCATCATCCAGCCGCTTCACTTCATCGTTGAAGAATTGCAGCGTATCGCCTGCACGGTCGGTTCTCTGGCGCTGGTTGCTCGTCAATATAAGCGATGCGACCTCATTGGCGCCTTTGGCCGCCAAAGCGGGCGTCTCCGCATCGAAGGAGACGCTAAGAAGTGTCGCGCCGCCCATGCCGTCACTGCTCAGCGGCAATTCCAGGAAGCTGATGCGAGACTGCATGTCGCGGACCAATTTGTCCCCGGCCAGCTTTGCCCGCTCTCCGCTATAGATATCAAGCTTGTCAGCCAGCTCGACCAGGTTCTCGCGGGTGGTTATCTGTTGTTGGATGATCTGCAGTTGCTGCAGCGCGCTCGTCGGCACCGTGGACCTGACCAACTCCGAAGGGATCTGGGGTGCTTCAACGAGAATCTTTGCCGTCGACTGATATTGGCGCGGCATCAGCAGCGCGACGACAATCGATGTGGCCGTGCACAGGCAGATGATTATGAGTACATGCGGCCATCTCCGAATGACAAGCGACAGATAAAACTTCAGATCAATGGCGTTCATTACGCGATCACCTAAACCTTACAAACCGATGAGGTGCCTGTGAGATTTTATCTTATGCGCTTCCCAAGCAATCGGTAGTTCCTCGATAGGTTATGTGCGTGTACCCGATCTAGTACATTTGGGTAGGCGGGTTTTAATATACGAATTTTGCGCTCAGACATGCCCATGCGCTGAAAAGATACTTGTCATCCTGCGAGTGCGAACAGTTGAGGGGTGTTTGACGACACGGGGAAGCGCCGGAAAACATGACTTCTATCGCCTGCAGCCGAGAGCACAAGAGAGACTGGACTGCCGTTTAGGCCAAAAAGCACATGCTGATCACAAAAGGCAGACTGCGTCGCCTTCCGCGGCCTGGCCGATGGCATCATCAATTTTGGTAGCCTGCGCGAGGTTGGGTTTATGGTTATCGTTGTTTATATGTAATCATAATGCCTCGATTTTATATTTTATATACGATTAAATTATTGCCATTTTCTCCATTTATATTTGCGTATCTTTGGAATCCCGTTCGGCAGCGAGTAACAGTATGTTGGAGAAGGGTATGCGTCGCTCACTCACCGCCTGTCTGAGTGCATTCAGTCGGACACCAATCGGATTGGCTGCATTTACGGCCGTGCTTCTTGCGGGCTCCGCCCATGCCGCCCCACTGCCCGCCCTTACAAGAATAAAGCTCACAATTGTTCAATGGATGCCGACGAAAGGTACCTATGAGCAATGGGGTGCAATCGGCGGTGAATTCACGGTATCGGATGCCGGGACGATCTCTATGCCGGTTCTGGGAAGCATCCCCGTCGGTGATCTCGACGATGCCGGGCTTGCAGCCGATATCGCTCAGCGCCTTAAGCTCAAGATCGGATTGGTCGATGCACCGACAGCAACGGTCGAGATTCTCGCCTACGCGCCTATCTATGTTGTAGGCGATGTCAACAGACCGGGCGAATACAAATTCAGTACTGGGCTGACCGTACTGCAAGCTTTGGCCTTGGGTGGTGGTGAGCTGCGGCCGGGTAATCTTCTGCAAAATTCGATGGATGTGACGCGGCTGCTAGGGGACATAAAGGAACTCGACGATGCCATATTGCGCAGCAGGGCGAAGATAGAACGGCTTCAAGCAGAAATGGCGGGAGCCAAAGCCGTCGAGTTTTCGAAGCCTGCAGGCAGCGCCGACCAGTTTACCAACGCAATCTATGGTCAAGAACAGGTGATATTTGCTGCGCGAACGAACGCGCTGGATCGAAAGTCCAAGTCTCTAACGGAGCTGCGTGATCTGCTGACCGAAGAAATGCATGTGCTTGACGAAAAGACGAAAAGCACGGATGCAAACATCGCATCGATACAGCAGCAGGTGGATAGCACTGCTGCGCTTGTGGCAAAAGGTGCAGTTGTTGCGACCAGGCAGGCGGAAGTGGAGCGCGCCCTGAGGAGCTACCAAGACGATAAGCTTGACATCATTACAGCCATCATGCGCGCGCGGCAGAATATCAGCCAGACCAATCGAGATCTTCAGGCCCTTTATGACGAACGGAAGACGGAGGTTGCTTCCGAACTTCAAGCCGAGAGGGCATCGCTTGTGCAGTTGCAGGTCAAGCGGGAAACGGCCCAGAAGCTGATGATGGACAACCTGTCTGTTGCTGCCGGCTCGGCACGTCCGGGTGAGAGCCCCCCGATCTCATTTACGATAGTGCGGCAGAAGGCCGAGGTGGAAGCGGCCGAGACGACTGAGCTTTCGCCTGGAGACGTCGTCAAGGTAACGCTGCATGCGAGTCAGATACCGACTCAGAGTGCTGACGCGCAACAGAGCTCTACGCCTGGCTCCATTGCCCAGGCAGGTCAGTAACAGCCTTGAACTATATGGGCATGCGCTTTGGGCAGCCTGCATGTTTGTGACTTCCCGCTTACTGATTGCCGGTATGAACACTTTTTGAGGGTGACGAAACCTGCGGAGGCATAGGCAGGTCAAACTGGGACGAACAGCTGTCGACAAATGCCCAAGCCGCTACGGCCGCGTCTCTACTCGGAAGAAAGATCTGCTCCGCCACGGCTCAGTCAACCCGGAAGGCTTCTGTCGCGCCGCTGTCTCGTCATGCTGCGATCGGCGACCTCATGACCGTCTCGATCTACTCTTTTCCGGCACGCTGAGTCTTCCGACGAACGGTCGACTCGTTGCGACACGCCCATAGCGAGTGAATGCCTACAAAAAAATGACCGCAACCCCTGTTAGAGGAATTGCGGTCGTTTCACTCATTGACCCTTATCGTGACGATTGACACCCGGCCTAAGGGATCAACTCTTCAACACGGGCGGCGGCTGGGGCCGCCTCAAGCTTGATTGCATGTTGCCTCGGAATAATCTTGGAAACGCCGATCATCAGCAATGCCTTAAGGTGTTGGCGGCCGCTTTCTTCTCCGACGACGGCGGCGTAAGGTGCCATCTCCGGGCGAGTGCCGGCTACATAAAGCCGTTCCATTTCGGTGAAATTATCGAACTTCTCGTAGTTGCTCCCGCGTAGCTGAAAGGTCTCGACAGGCAGTCCATCGGCCGTAATGACGTCGTGCGTGTCGAGCATGATGTTGAAATATTCAATCGTCGTGCTGTCGGTCGGCAATGCAGGCGCGATCGACGAGCCGTTCACCAGGTCTTTTGCGCGTACGAGCGTATCATTGACGTAGACGGCGTGACCAGGCGACACGTAGACGTCGCTGCTGGGAACTCCGCGCCGCAGGGAATCTTTCGCGACGCGCACGGATACGACGTTTTCCGGCCATGAGGCATGGCTTTTCCGAAATGTCTGATGCCCGATCCAGCGGATCGGCTTAACTTTGCCTGATACGGTTTCAACGAGATCTCCGATGCGCAGATCCTCAATCCGCTCGTATCCTGTCGGTGTCTTGATGGAGGTTCCGTGGAGAAGGCAGCTTGCGCCCCCGCCGTCACCTCCGCCACCATTGCCGCCGCCGCCACTTCCTCCGCCACGCGGACCCCAGTTTCGGCCCATGGCCCGTGCGGGTGAGGAGGCGGCGGCCATTGTTACCGCAGCAATGCCAGCAAGCTTCGCGCCTGTCGCCCCTGCTACTCCCAGAAAATGGCGCCGTGCACGGCTAGAGGGTATTTCATTTGGGTCCATCGATGACATTCTTGTCTCCGTCTTTTGGGTTACACCTATCCATTCTCCCTGCTAAAAATCACCCTACACCAGGTTCCGGCACGATAAAGGCGACCGAATAGGCTTAGATGTACTCAGATAGCGGTATGCACGTCACTGACCTTTGCCGATCGCACAATCTGCAAAGATAGTCGCGGCACACAACCTAAGATGCACATTCCGTGTGGCGCGCGAATTTTCGTATGCTGAAACTGCGGGACTCATCAGCCCGCCTTGGCAATTGTCTGTGTTGAAAGCGCAATGCTGTCCTTGATGGCCGCCGTGACCTCGAGGAGATCGCGGTCGGTCATCTGTACAAACAGTGGCAGGACCACCGAACCGTTCTGCGCATCGACGCTGTTTTTCAGGCTTCCCGCCACCCGATGGGTTTCCGCGCCGTGATAGGCAGGCTCGAGATGGCTGTTCATGATCCCGCGCCGTGTCGACACACCACGATCGAGCAGCATCTGCATGAATTCCTGCTGATCGCAGTGATCCGGAATGCCTACGCAAAAGCTCTGCCAATTGCTGCGCGCCCAATGCGGCTCGACAGGCAGTCTCATGCCGACGGCATCGCCGAGCTCCGCCGTATAGTGCGCGGCAAGTTCGCGTCGGCGCGCGATGATCTCAGGCAAGCGGTTCAGCTGCTCGCGCCCTACCGCCGCCTGCATGTCCGTCATTCGGTAGTTGAAGCCGACCTCTGGATAGCTCTCGTAGATGACCTGCTTGGAGCCATGGCGCACGGTGTCGTTGACGCTCATGCTGTGCTGGCGCCAAAGCCTGAATTTGCGATCGTAGTCGGGATTGGAGGTTGTCAGCATGCCGCCGTCGCCGGTCGTTACCACCTTTCGCGGATGGAACGAGAAGCAGGCGATGTCGCCATGCGGTTTGCCGATCTTCTCCCACCGGCCTTTCCAAAGAATCTCGCTGCCTGTGGCGCAGGCCGCGTCCTCGATAACAGGTATGCCGCGGCGGTCTGCGATCTCGACGATGCGGCTCATATCGCATGGCATGCCGACCTGGTGAACGCAGATGATGGCTTTCGTGCGCGGTGTTATCGCGGCTTCGATCAGATCCGGATCGATATTGAAGCCATGTTCTTCGATATCGACGAAGACAGGCGTCGCGTTGCAATAGCGGATGGCATTTGCCGTTGCGATAAACGAGTGGCTGACGGTGATGACCTCGTCGCCGGCCATGACACCCACGGCAAGCAGGGCAAGATGCAGCGCCGTCGTGCAGTTGGAGACGGCGCAGGCGTGTGCGGCGCCGACGAAATCGGCGAATTCGCGTTCGAAGGCTGCGACTTCAGGGCCTTGCGTGACCCAGCCGGACAGGATGACGCGGCGCACCGCCTCTACTTCCCGCTCGTCGAGAACAGGTTTTGCGACAGGAATTTGGCTCATGCCGCTTCCCCGGTGCTCAGCATCTTCTCATTCCGCCACCAGGCGACGAGATCGCGCAGGCCCTGCTCCATGCTGATTTCGGATTTGAAGCCGAGCATGGTCTCCGCCTTGACCGTCGAGGCAAGGCGACGCGGAACGGCATTAACCTTGCGCGCCGGCCCGTATTGCACGTCCATCGATGCGCCCATGACCTTCATCAGCAGCTCTGCGAGATCGCGCAGGCTGGTCTCTTCGCCGCTGGCGACATTGAACACTTCGTCCGTCACGTCGGACTTCGCCGCAAGCATGTTGACGCGGGCGATATCGTGGACATGCACGAAATCCATGGTGGACAGGCCATCGCCGTGGATGATGGGCGGCAGACCGCTGGCGATGCGCTCCATCCAGCGGATCAGCACCTCGGTATAGACGCCATGCACATCCATGCGCGGCCCGTAGACGTTGAAATAGCGAAGCGCGACGTAGCGCAGGCCGTACATCTCGGCGAAGCTTCTGAGCAACCCTTCGTTGAAGGCCTTGGCGGCGCCGTAGATCGTGCGGTTGTTGTAGGGATGGTGGTCCTCGGTGGTCGGGAAGCTCTCGGCAAGGCCGAGCACGGAGGCGGACGATGCCGCGACGACCTTGGAAACCTTCGCTTCCACAGCCGCCTCGAGCACATCGAAGGTGCCGCCGGCGAGAACATCGAAGGCCAGACGCGGCTCTTCGGCGCATTGGGTGATGCGGATGGCCGCCTGGTGGAATACGGTATCGATACCGGCGAATGTTTCCTTGAGTAGCTTGCGGTCGCGGATGTCGCCCTCGATGATCGTGACAGGCGCTGCCTTGATCGCCTCGGCCAGATTTTCTCGGCGACCACGCCCGAAGTTGTCGATGATGACGATCTCGCGGGGCTCTTCCAGCGCAACGAGGTCCGCGATATGCGAGCCGATGAGGCCCGCGCCGCCGGTGATCAGAATTCGCTGGTTCTTCATGACTACTCCACGCTTTTTACAGTTGAGGGATCGGAGTCTTCGCGCCACCGGATGAATTTGGCCGGCACGCCGGCGACGACCGAGAACGGTTCCACGTCCGCCACGACCACCGCGCCGGCGCCGACGATCGCGCCCTTGCCGACGGTAACGCCGGGCAGGATGGTGGCGTTGGTGCCGATATCGGCCCAGGCGCCGATGCGCACCGGCTTGATTTCCAGATCGGTGCGGATGATCGGCACGTCGACCGGAAGAGCGGTATGGCTGGAGCCGAGAACCTTGGCCCCCGGCCCCCAGCCGACGCATTCCTCAAGAATGAGATTGCGGGCGTCGAAATAGGCCTGCGGGCCGATCCACGTATTGTCGCCGATCTTGCAGGTGCCGTCGAAACGACCCTGGATATAGGCTTGGGAGCCGATGAATACGCCGTTGCCGATTTCGAAGGTTTCCGGATGCTTGAAACCGACGCCGCTGCCAACCTGCAGCCCCGAGCCGCAAGAGCGCGTGAAGCTGTTCCAGATCACCTTGCGCATGAATGCATCGACGAAGCCGTCGCCATTGGCGAAACGCGCGTAGAGTTCCACCAGCCCCGCCAGCCCGTATGTCTGGCGCAGCTGCTTGGCGAGTTCGCTCTGGTATAGCGGATCGGACGCGTTTTCCTTCAGTCCATGTACCGATTGAACAAGCCGGACGAGAGGGGCTGGGTCAGCTGACATAGGCGTCCTGCTCCACCGCGGCCGCGACCTCTTCGACCTGACGCATCGTCAACTCCGGATAGATCGGCAGCGAAAGCACTTCGCGCGCCGCTGCCTCCGAAACCGGGAAATCGCCGACCTGATAGCCGAGATCCGCATGTGCTTCCTGCAGGTGAACCGGTACGGGATAGTGCAGACCGGTGTGGATACCTTCGTCGCGCAACGCCTGCTGCAGGTGATCGCGATCAGGGGTGCGCACCGCGTAGACGTGATAGACATGGCGGCGATCGCTTGCGGCAACCGGCGCCTGGACGCTTCTCGATCCGGCGAGCAGCGCCGAGTAGCGCGCGGCGCGCGTGCGGCGGGCTTCGGTCCAGTCTTCGAGATGCCGCAGCTTGATCCTGAGGATGGCGCCCTGGATCTCGTCCATACGGTAGTTGTAGCCCTTCATCACGTGGTGATAGCGCTTCTCCTGGCCCCAATCGCGCAGCATGCGCATCGCCTTGGCCTGCTCGTCGTCATTGGTGACGATGATGCCGCCTTCGCCGCAGGCGCCGAGGTTCTTGCCCGGATAGAAACTGAAGCTGCCGGAGAGCCCGATGCTGCCGGCGCGCTTGCCCTGATATTCGGCGCCATGTGCCTGGCAGGCGTCCTCGATAATGGGCAGGCCGTATTTGTCGGCGATCACCTTGATGGCGTCCATATCGGCCATCTGGCCATAGAGATGAACCGGGACGATCGCCTTGGTCTTGCGGGTGATCGCCGCTTCCAGCTTCGCCGGGTCCATGGTGAGCGTCACCGGTTCGACATCGACGAAAACCGGCCGCGCACCGGTGTAGCAGATAGCCGCGGTGGTCGCGACGAAGGTCAGCGATACGGTGACGACCTCATCCTCTGGTCCGACGCCGGCCGCGAGCAGAGACAGGTGCAATGCGCTGGTGCCGGTATTGACGGCAATGGCATGTTTCGTGCCGCAATAGCGCGCGAATTCTTCTTCGAAGCGCGCGACTTCCTCGCCGAGAACATAGTGGCCGGAGGCAAGCACGCGGAGAACCGCGGCATCGACGTCGTCCTTGATCGACGCGTATTGAGCCTTCAGGTCGAGCAACGGGATCATGCTATCAGCCTTGCCTGTTCGAGTTCGATGACACGGCCGCGCTGGGCAAGCGATTGCGTCGCGGCTTCGAGGATGCGCACCACGCGCAGGCCGGCATGGCCATCGGCGAGCGGTTGCGTCTTGTTGGTGACGCAATCGACGAATTGCTTCAGCTCGCGACCGAGCGCTTCCGTCATGTCGAGCTGCGGGGCGTACATGTCGCCGGTGCGGTAACCGACGCGCATCTCGTACACCTTGTCGCCGTTCTGCTCGGTATTGCCGTTCAGCGTGATGCCCTTGTCGTAGACCTTGATCTTTTCGCTGGGCTCAAGATCGTCATAGACGATCATCTTGTTGCTGCCGCCGATCAACGTGCGGCGCACCTTCACCGGCGCCAACCAGTTCACATGGATATGGGCGATCAGCTTGCTTTCGAAAAACAGCGTCAGATACGCGATATTCTCGGGCTCGCCGGCCACATGCCCCATGCCGGTGGCGGACACCGCGACCGGCTTTTCCGGCAGCACGTAGTCCATGATCGAGAGGTCGTGTACCGCCAGGTCCCAGACGACGCTGACGTCATGCTGGAAGAGGCCGAGATTGACGCGCACGGAGTCGTAATAATAGACGTCGCCGAGACCGGTCTCGATGATCTCACGCATCTTGCGCACTGCTCCGGTGTGGATGAAGGTGTGGTCGACGGCGAGGATAAGGCCCCTACGGGTGGCTTCTTCCACCATGCGGCGCGCCTCTTCAGAGGTCGAAGCCATCGGCTTTTCGACGAACACGTGCTTGCCGGCCATCATCGCCTGCATGGCAAGCTTGTAATGGGCGAATACCGGTGTCGCGATCGCGATCGCGTCGACGCGGGGATCGCGCAGGACCTCGTCGAAATCATCGGTGATCTGGACGGTCGGATAGCGCATCTGCACGGCGCCCAGCCGGTCCTTCTTCAGATCGCAGACCCACAACAGCTGCGCGCCTGGCGTTTCCGCGAAATTTCGGACCAGATTGGGTCCCCAATAGCCATAACCGACGACGGCAATACCGATCATCGTGCCCTCCCAGATGACAGAATTTCGACTGGAGCGTCCTTGGCGCGGCCAATAATCCGCGCGGGAACGCCTGCTGCAATTGCGTATGCCGGAACATCCTTGGTCACGACCGCGCCGGCGCCGATCTGCGCGCCTTCGCCGATCGTGATGCCGGCGACGATGGTCGCGTTGCTGCCGATAGAGGCGTAGCGCTTGACGAGCGTCGGAACGACGGCCCAATCGGCGTCCGACTGAAGCGAGCCATCAAGATTGACGGCTCGTGGCTGAAGATCGTTGGTGAACATGACGCCGTGGCCGATGAAGACGCCGTCTTCGATCCTCACGCCCTCGCAGACGAAGGAGTGGCTGGAGATCTTGCAGTTTTCACCGATCATAGCGTTTTTCTGGATCTCGACGAACGTGCCGACACGTGTGCCCGAGCCAATCGAGCAGCCATAGAGATTTACAAGATCCGGGTGGTGAATGACGACGTCGTCACCCAGCTTTACGCTTGCAGCAATCATGCTTGAACCCCGCACGCTTCACACAACTAACCAAGACCACAGCAACTGGGTCGTTATCTTCGACATCAAAAGAATAGCTTTTTCGTTTCTCAGTAAAGAATGACAAATGTTGTACCTTTTGCATCTAAAGGCGTACCTCTCGGCGCATGCCTTACTGTGAAGTGAAGTAAATCTCGATTCTTGAAATAGATGACCGGTGTTCTTTGTCAGCTCAAGACGTCCATGACGACGCCGTCGCCGGCACGGAGAATAGCCAGGCTGAAACCTGCCCGACTGCCGCGCCGACTTGCCCGGCGAGCTTGAGAATACGGTAGGTTCAAAAGGCGTAAAGCGGTGGAGCGCTGTAGCTTAAGCGTTAGCGTGACATAACCGTTTAGCTTAGTGCCGCCGGCTTGCCGGACTTTGGTTGTTGGACGACAATACAGACAGACAGCTTTAGGCGCGTAAGTATCGGGGCAACCCTAGTGGACATCTGTGAAGCGAACAAACTGGGCTTAGAAAGCGCGCGACGCGCCGGTCAGACCTCGGGCATGAGCCGAAGGCTATGCCCGCTGGTGCTCGCGGCCGACTCTGCTTATGCAATGCCGCTTGCTACAACCATAAGGTCCGTCGCGGAAGCAAATGCCGGTGCTTGGCCCTTGGAAATCCATGTCATCCACGATGGAATTGACGGCGCAACGCAGCAGAGGATCTTCGACTCCTCCCCTCTCGGCTCTGTCACGATCGACTGGCACACAATTGATGTTTCACTGTTCGCCAGCGACTACATTCCGTTGCCCTACATATCGAGAATGACGTTTGCGCGCTTGGTGTTGCCAGGTGTTTTGGCCGATAAAGCTGGAAAAGTACTATATCTCGATAGCGACATTCTTGTTTTTGGCGACCTGTCGCCTCTATGCGACATCGATTTGGGCGATGCCGTCATCGGCGCCGCTCTCGATCCCCTTGATGCGCCCGTCAAGCAAAACAAGCTTGGTCTTGAGAAGGTTCCGCGCGTTGGCCACTATTTCAATGCAGGCGTCCTGCTCATCGATCTCGGCAACTGGCGCAACGCGCAGGTGACGGAAAAGGCGTTGCACTATCTTGATCGGTTCCCGAACTCGCCATTTTCGGATCAAGATGCCCTTAACGTTGCGTGCGACGGCTACTGGAAACAGCTCGACAATAAATGGAATTTTCAATGCGAGCCGCATGAAAGTATTGTGTCCCCGGTCGACGCGGAGCGACCGGCAATCGCTCATTTCATTACCAAGTCGAAGCCTTGGAAGCCTTCCAGTATGAGCGTGAATGCGGCCTGCTATGATGCTGTGCGCGCAAAGACGAGGTTCGCACGCAGCATGTCTGAAATCGCACGAGAAGAAATTGCGATCTTGGCACACAAGCTTCTGAAGAGATCGTCCCTTGTTCGATCAGTGTGGTCTTTGGCGAAGGGCTTTCGAAGCGCAAGGCCGGCCATCATTGCACAGAGCCACACGGAGGATGATAGCCGTGTTTATTGATAACGATCAGTCCCACAATGCCGGTCTCGAACCAAAGGAGAGCTTCGGCTCCATCGCCGTTGATCGAACGGTATCGGTCATCATCCCGACCTTCAACCGCGGCCAATTGGTCATGGCTGCCGTCGAGAGCGTTCTTAGTCAGGGCATAAGCGGCGTGGAAGTCATCGTTGTCGATGATGGCTCGACTGATGGCACCCGGGAGCTCTTCCAAGAACACCGCCCAGGCGTGCGCTATGTTTACCAGCCAAACGGTGGCGTTAGTGCAGCACGAAATCGCGGAGTCGTCGAGAGTTCGGCGAAGCTGATCGCGTTTCTCGACAGCGACGATCTGTGGGCGCCCGGAAAGCTGCGCGCGCAACTGGACCACGTAATATCGGACGGTGTCGTCAGCTTCCAAGGTGTAGGCTGGTTTGTCGATGCTGATGCAGACACCTTTTTGCTGAAGCAGGTGTCGCAGGTGATCTGGCCGCGAGTCGACGCGGACGGCTTCGTCGTCGACGCCGTGCTTGATGTTGCCGAAGGACGCTATTTCCATCTGGGCACGATGCTCTGCACCCGCGCTGCCTTTCTGGAGGTCGGTTTCTTCGATCCGGGACTTTCTATGGGCGAGGACGAAGATTGGTTCAGCAGAGCTTCGCTTACCAAGCGTTTTCATTACGACTCCCGCCCTCTGCTTCAGCGAAGATTCCACAGCAATCAGACACCGAACGATAGCGAAAAGTCCTTGCGGAGCCTGAAGACGGTATTCGAGCGAATCGTCGATCGGACGGCCAGAGAGCACAAGCGAGCCAGTCGCGTAGCGTGCAAGAGGCTTGCCGCCAAATGCTCTCATCTGGCGAACTATCTGGATGCTAGGCATCGCTCCGGCGAGGCAAGCAGGGAGATGGTGAGGGCCTATTCTCTTACCCCATTCAACGTGCTGCGCCTTATGAAGCTACTCTTGTTTGCGGGCAGGTCATACCTGCCTCGCCGACATTATTCGTGAGTGCGGAGAAACGGGATTTCAAAAGCAGCGCATAGCGCTGATCTCGAAAGAAAGCGGCTAAGCCGCATAACGCCTTAGCGTCGAATTCCAGTGCCCCGCAGGCAAGTACGCGCTTGCGAAGTTGTAGGTGTCCGGAGGAGTTTCATGTCAGCCACTGTCTCAGTCATACTTCCAACCTACAATCGAAGCCACAGTCTTACCGCTGCGATCAATAGCGTATTGATGCAGTCCTATCGGGATCTGGAACTGATCATTGTCGATGATGCTTCTTCAGAGGATATCGAAGCGATCGTCAGCAGCATCGGCGATGATCGGGTGCGCTATGTTCGCCGTCCTCGGAACGGCGGCGCCGGGGCTGCTCGAAACACCGGCCTTGCTCACGCCAAGGGCGATTACATCGCGTTTCAGGACAGCGATGACATCTGGCTTCCGAAAAAACTCGCAAAGCAGATCGAGCTTCTTTCAAGCCTTCCGGCTCACGTTGGTGTCGTGACAGGGGCAAAGATTATCTATGGGAGAGATTCTCATTTCAATTTCGGGGCCGCAAAGGTGGCATACGCGCCTTCCCCGGAGAGCCGTCTTCGAACCGACGAAAATCAGGTCGTGAGACTTCTGACAGAAAACAGACTTAGTGTTCAGAACGCTCTATTTCGCCGGGGGTGCTTTTCCGGCACCGATTGGTTCGATCTTTGTGCGCGAGCGAATGAAGATTGGGAGTTCGCGATAAGGCTGGCTCAACAAACGACAATCCACGAAGATATCGAGCCGGTAGTGCTTGGCTTTATTTCGTCGGATAGCATCTCCAGAAACGCACGTCGGGAGGCGATAGGGCAACTGCGTATCCTTCGTAAGAACAGGCTGACGCTTAAGAGCCTAAGATATCAAAGAGCGCTCTTGCTTTTGGGACTGAGCAGACATCTGTTCAAACTTGGAAAAAGACGATCGGCCAACCGCTTTCTGGTAGCGAGTGTTTTGGATCATCCGTTCAGCGCAGGATTGGTGATCTCTTCCGGCATGAAGAAGGCTCGTCGAATGTTGTGGCCTGGTGCGATCAAGCGACTGCAGTCTGCCTAGCCGCTTGACAATATTATGCATTTTTCCAATTTCACCATATCGCGCAATCAATTCTCTTGAATTGGCACGCATTTCTATACGACTCTTTTCTAAGGTATCCTAAAGTATAACGTCCGTATTGAAGTAGTGTGCTTGATTTTAAACTCGCATAATATTGGCGAATAAACGCTGTGTCTGCATGTGGGGATTTGAATGAGAACTTCAGTCGACGTCGTCATACCGTGCTACAACTACGGAAGATTTCTTGCCGAGGCTGTTAACAGCGTCGTGTCACAGGTCGGTGTCGATGTTCGGGTTCTGATCATAGACGACTGTTCTCCAGACAACACGCAGGAGATTGGCGAGGAATTGGCCGCGCTGCACCCATGCGTCGAATTCCGTCGCCATGCCAGCAACAAGGGACATATATCGACCTACAATGAAGGCATCGAATGGGCTGGGTCCGACCTATTCCTTCTCCTGTCGGCTGATGATGCCCTGCTGCCTGGAGCTCTCCAGCGCGTCGCACAAATGATGGCGGATCGGCCCGATTTGAGTTTTGTGTTCGGCAACGCGATACTGCAGAACGATGAGGGCATTCGTGTTCTGGGCGAGCCGCTTGGCAAAAGCCGAGGCGCTCACTCAACGATCCTGTCCTGCCGCAATTTTGTGGAAGCCCTGGGGGGAAGGAATATCGTCCCGACCCCAAGCGCTGTCGTCAGGACAAGCGCACAGAAACAGGCTGGCGGGTATAATCATGACTTGCCGCACGCTGGCGACCTCGCGATGTGGCTACTGCTGGCGGCCGCGGGGCCCGTGGGTTTCGTCTACGAGCCGCAGGCGGTTTACAGAGTGCACGCACAGAACATGTCCCGCGCTTATGCGTCTGCGAGATTGCCTGACGTTAAGCAACGGCTGGCTGCCTTTGAGCTTTTCCTAGAGGAAGCCGGGCGGCATGGTCAGGACGTACCGTTGCTTCGGCGGATAGTGATGAAAGACCTGGCGAAAGATTCGATGAAGCAAGCCTGTATGGCGTTCAACGAAGATGATACGAACGTTTCGTTTGAGTTGAAGAGGCTGGCGCAGCAATTCGACCCCGGCGCTCGCTTTTCAATGCCGGGGCTTCGTCTCCTGTTGAGGACGGCGCTCGGGCAGGGCCGATGGAGACAGGTTCGATCGATCGCGACGGCTTGCAGGAGCGTATATCCGCGTCAATGACGGTGCGAATCGAAGGGAAATATCCTCCGGTGATGGATAAATGACCCTACATCGATGCAGCTGTCGCAATAGCGGAACGCGAAGACTTTTCGCGTTGAAGCTGACGAGCCATAGCCCACTGCAAGATGGCCGTGTCATGTCAATTCCGTCCTCCCGAATGGCCCGATCGCAAGTATAATCCAGTCGGCCAGCGCCACGCTCATCACACGCCTGCGTCTTGGCGCCAGTCTGTCCGCCCCACCAGATCGGCGATAGGTCGGGGTCCAGCCATGGGGGACACTCTTTATCAAGAATCTCGCTAAGGTTGTCCATCTATCGATATTCGCGCAACTTGCGATTCCCTACATTGCATACCGCTATTTGAGTAGCCGTGAACCTATTCGGCTGAGTTTATCGCGGATGAAGTTGGTGTAGGATGGTTAACAGCAATCAGAAATAGATAGGTGTAACCCAAAAGACGGAGAGCATTATGTCATCGATGGACCCGGAAGAAACACCCTCTAACCGTGCACGCCGACATTTTCTTGGCGTTGCGGCCGCAACCGGCGCAAGAGTTGCCGGAATCGCTGTTGCGACCATGGCAATCGCCTCTTCGCCCGCAAAAGCCATGGGACGTAACTGGGGCGGCGGTCGCGGCGGCGGCGGCGGCGGTGGCGGCGGTTCTTCCGGCGGTGGCGGTGGTGGTGGCGGCAATTCCGGTGGAGGAAGCTCGGGCGGCGGCGACGGCGGGGCGAAGTGCCTGCTGCGCGGTACGTTGATCGCTACGCCGACAGGCGAAGTCGCGATCGAGGATCTGCGCTTGGGTGATCTCGTCGAAACGATCTCAGGCGAAGCCAAGCCAATCCGCTGGATCGGTCGCCAGACATTCCGCAAGAGCGTCGCATCCTGGCATCCGACCGTCATGCCGGTCCGCATTTCAAAGGGCGCGCTGGATGACGGCATGCCGAGCCAGGATCTCTACATCTCCGCTGGCCACGCTCTTTACGTCGATGGCGCTCTCGTCCGCGCGAGGGATCTGGTCAACGGTAGCTCGATCGTAGCGGCCCTGCCTGATCAAAGCGAAACGATCGAATACTACAACGTCCTGCTTGACAGCCATGACGTGGTGATTGCTGCAGGTACGCCGGTCGAGACATTCCAGCTGCGCGGCAGCCACTACGAGAGCTTCGACAATTTTGTCGAACTCGAGAAGCTCTATCCGGTCGAACACCGCCCCAGCATGGCGCCTTATGCGCCTGTGGTCGGCGAAGAAAGCGGACGGCAGCATCTGAAGGCTCTTCTGTTGCTTGGCGTTTCGCCCATCGTTCCGATGCGGGATCCGTTCAAGACGGTTTCGCGGCGCATTTCGAGCCGCGTCGGCGAACTGGTCGGCTGATTACAGCCAACCAACAGTGTAAGCTCTCCATTGCGGATTGGCGCGGTCGCGTGCCAATCCGTTTTCATGTGATCACGCATCATCCGCCACGTCGTCTTCGCTCGGCCGAGACCTATAGGCTACGACCGCTTGCGTGCGGCATTCGCATGTCTCCGGCAATCTGCTCGACGCAATCTGGCGGCGTAAGGGAGCGCTTATAGAGCTATGGCAACGTCCTATGCTTGGGTATAGTGCAGCGCGGCATCGACAGATGCTAAGCTGACTGTATTAAGCGTGGAGAAGCAGGACCATGGCGAAGAAGCGGCCCGAAGGGATTGAGAAGTATGACGCACCGGCCGGCGGATGGGGCGCGTTGCGCGCTGTCGCCAAGACACTTGCCCACCAACAGGTGGTCGCCCAGGGGTCCGCAACGCTTCTGAAGGCCAATAAGCCCGAGGGCTTCGATTGTCCCGGTTGCGCGTGGCCGGATCCCAAGCACACTTCGTCCTTCGAGTTCTGCGAAAACGGTGCCAAGGCCATCACTTGGGAATCAACGGCCAAGCGTGTCGATCCGAGCTTTTTCGCCGAGCATACGGTGTCTGAATTGTGGGAATGGACCGACCACAGTCTCGAAGACGAGGGCCGTCTGACGCATCCGATGATCTACAATGCCGAGACCGATCGCTACGAGGTGATCGAATGGGACGATGCCTTCGCGCGCATCGGCGTCGGGCTGAACCGGCTGGAGGATCCGCATCAGGCGGAGTTCTATACATCCGGGCGCGCGTCCAACGAGGCCGCCTTTCTCTATCAGCTGCTGGTGCGCGCCTATGGCACCAACAATTTTCCCGACTGCTCGAACATGTGCCATGAGGCGACGAGCGTCGGCCTGCCGAAGTCGATCGGCGTCGGCAAGGGCACGGTTCTCCTTGAGGATTTCGACCACACCGATGCGATCTTCAGCTTCGGCCACAATCCGGGCACCAACCATCCGCGCATGATGGCGACGCTGCATGAGGCGTCGCGGCGCGGCGTGCCGATCATCGTCTTCAATCCGCTGAAGGAGCGCGCACTCGAGAAATTCGCCTCGCCGCAGGATCCGGTCGAAATGGCGACGCTGTCGTCGACACGGATTGCGTCGGCCTATCATCAGGTGCGCACCGGCGGCGATCTCGCAGCCCTCAAGGGCCTGATGAAGTGCGTATTCGAAATCGATGATGCCGATGTTGCAGCCGGTGGTCCTGGTGTCCTCGACCGCGCCTTCATCGCCGAACATACGACCGGCCTGGAGGCGCTGCGCGAGGATATCGACAATACCAGCTGGGACAGCATCGTCACCGTATCCGGCCTGACAAGGGAAGCGCTGAAAAGTGCTGCCGATGTCTACGTGAAGGCCAAGAGCGTCATCCTTTGCTACGGCATGGGCATCACCCAGCACAGCAACGGCACGGGCAATGTCCAGCAGCTCGCCAATCTCTTGATGCTGCGCGGCAATATCGGCCGCCCCGGCGCCGGCATCTGCCCGCTGCGCGGCCATTCCAATGTCCAGGGCGACCGGACGGTCGGCATCACCGAGATCCCCAACAAGGCGCTGATCGACGGCATGGAGCGGGCCTTCGGCTTCCGGCCGACAGACCTGAAGGGACACAACGCGATCGAATCCGTCGAGGCGATCATGGAGGGCACCTCGAAGGCGCTGATCTGCCTCGGCGGCAATCTGGCGGTCGCCATGTCCGACACCGAGGTCACCTTCGAAGCTATGCGCAAGCTGGACCTCGCGGTACACATCACCACCAAGCTGAACCGCTCGCATCTGCTGATCGCCAAGACCTCGATCATTCTCCCCTGCCTCGGCCGTACCGACCTCGACACCCAGGCGACGGGTCCACAATCGGTGACCGTCGAGGATTCCATGTCGATGGTCCATGCGTCGCGCGGCTTCCTGAACCCACCGAGCGAGATGCTCAAATCCGAACCGGCCATCGTCGCCGGCATCGCGAAAGCGACGCTCGGGGATCGCTATGGCATTGATTGGGATGGCATGGTCGCTGATTACGACAGGATTCGCGACAAGATCGAAATCGTCTTTCCCGATTTCTTCGACTTCAACAAGCGCGTGCGCGTGCGCGGCGGCTTCAGGCTGGATGTCCCGGCCTCGGAGCGTCGCTGGAAGACGGAGAGCGGCAAGGCGAATTTCCTCATCGGCCGTGGCCTGCATGAGGACCCGCTGGTGAAGAACCCCGACGCACTTGTGCTGACGACGCTGCGCAGCCACGACCAGTACAACACGACGATCTACGGCATGGATGATCGCTATCGCGGCGTTTTCGGTCGCCGCGACGTGATCTTCATGAACAAGGATGATCTGGCGAAACGCGGATTGGCGGATGGCGACATCATCAATGTCGTCTCCCTTCCGTCACCCGATGGAAAGTCGCGCAGCGCGCACGGCCTGACCGCGATCGAGTACAATATTCCGAAAGGATCGATCGCCGGCTATTACCCTGAGATGAACGCGCTGATCGCGCTCTCGGCCTACGACCGCAACTCGGGCACACCGGCTTACAAGGGCGTCCCGGTGACGGTCACGGGCGCGACGGCGCAGTAGGCTCGATGTGTGTTCCGGGCCTCGTCAAAACGAGGCCCGGAACGAGTTGATCAGGCTGCGCGCTTCAGCGCGTCGCCGATAATCGAGACGATGGTCTCGATCTGATCCTTTTCGATGATCAGCGGCGGCGAGAGCGCGATGGTGTCGCCGGTGACGCGGATCAGCAGACCCTTTTTGAAGCAATCGACGAAGACGTCATAGGCGCGGGCGCCGATCGCACCTTCGCGCGACGACAGCTCGATGGCGCCGACCAGGCCGAGATTGCGGATGTCGACGACGTTCGGCAGGCCCTTCAGCGAGTGAAGCGCCTCCTGCCAGGTTTCCGTCAGACCGGCGCCGCGTGTCAGCAGGCCTTCTTCTTCGTAGACCTCAAGCGTGGCGATGCCGGCGGCGCTGGCAACCGGGTGACCGGAATAGGTGTAGCCGTGGAAGAGTTCGATGGCGTTCTCAGGGCCGGTCATCATCGCATCATAGACCTTGCGGCTTGCAAACACCGCGCCCATCGGGATCGCGCCGTTGGTCAGGCCCTTCGCCGTGGTAACGAGATCGGGCACGACGCCGAAATAATCGGTCGCGAACGGCGTACCGAGGCGGCCAAAGCCGGTGATGACTTCATCGAAGATCAGCAGGATGCCGTATTTGTCAGCGATCGCACGCAGGCGGTCGAGATAGCCCTTGGGCGGCAGGATAACGCCGGCGGAGCCGGACATCGGCTCGACGATAACAGCCGCGATGGTCTCGGCGCCATGCAGGCCGACCAGACGCTCCAGGTCTTCGGCAAGCTCGATGCCATGGGCGGGCAGGCCCTTGCTGAAGGCATTGCGCTCGACATCGAGCGTATGGCGCATGTGATCGGCCGGGATCTGCGGGAAGACGCGACGGTTGTTGACGAGGCCACCAACGGAGATGCCGCCGAAGCCGACGCCGTGATAGCCCTTCTCACGACCGATGATGCGGGTGCGGGTGCCCTGCCCGATGGCGCGCTGATAGGCGATGGCGATCTTAAGCGCCGTGTCGACGGATTCAGAACCGGAACCAGTGAAGAACACGCGATCAAGCTGCGCGCTCGGACCACCAGGGGCGATCTTGGCGAGGCGCTCGGCGAAATCGAATGCGATCTGATGGCCCATCTGGAAGGTCGGAGCAAAGTCCATGGTCATCAGCTGACGCTCGACCGCCTCGGCGATCCGCTTGCGGCCGTGGCCGGCGTTCACACACCACAGACCGGCGGTACCATCCAGCACCTTGTTGCCGTCGACATCGGTGTAATACATGCCTTCGGCGGAAGCGAGCAGACGCGGGGCCGCCTTGAACTGGCGGTTGGCCGTGAACGGCATCCAGAAGTTATCGAGCGACGGGCTGTTTGCTTTGCTGATCTGGTCCATGAGGTCTCTCCGGAATGGTGATGATGAAGTGATCGGCCAATTCAGATTCTCGAACAAGCCCTTTTCTCGCTATTTTCAACCCCTTGAAAATCATGGCTTCCGAAATCGAATGTTGTTATATTTCGAACACTCGAAACCTTGGAAACACCATGTCCGTCGATATCGGCCAGCGCCTGCGCCATTTGCGCATGCTTCACAATCTTTCGCAACGCGAACTGGCGAAGCGGGCGGGCGTCACCAACTCCACCATTTCGCTGATCGAATCCAATTCATCCAACCCATCGGTGGGCGCCTTGAAGCGCATTCTCGATGGAATCCCGATCGGCCTGGCCGAGTTCTTCGCCTTCGAGCCGCAGAAATCGCGTAAGGCGTTTTACGCCGCCGAGGAGCTGGTCGAGATCGGCAAGGGACCGATTTCCTATCGCCAGATCGGCGAGAGCCTGTTCGGTCGACAGCTACAAGTCCTCAAGGAATGCTACCAACCGGGCGCCGACACAGGCAAGGTCATGCTCGTGCACGAAGGCGAGGAAGGCGGCATCGTGCTTTCGGGCCGCATGGAAGTGACGGTCGAAGACGAGCGCCGCATCCTGGGCCCCGGCGATGCCTATTATTTCGAGAGCCGGCGCCCACACCGCTTTCGCTGCGTCGGACCGGTCCCATGCGAGGTGATCAGCGCCTGCACGCCACCGACATTCTGATGCGACGTCAATCGCGAGCCTGGCGGTCACAACGACCCCAAACCTAAGTATAGTGTGGCCGATCTCCATGTCTGGCTATGGTTGCTTCGCTGCAAAGATGCGGGCACAACGTGCAGGGACGAGCACGCCGCATTCGAAGCGACAGGATGAGGGAGGCTCCGCGAAATGACCCAGCTCTGGAGACATACCGTGAGTGACATGCGACGAGCGACCGTGGTGCAGCCAGTATCCCCCATGGTGCTGATCGTCGATGACGACATTTCCGTGCGTGAGGCACTTGTCGATCTCTTTCAGTCGGTCCGGATCGATGTTTCCGCTTTCGACAGCCCCGCAGCGCTTCTTGCCGGCGCCGACCTGAAGCGGCCCGGATGCATCTTGCTCGACGTTCGTCTCCCGGGCCTAAGCGGCCTCGATTTCCAGGGGCAGCTGGAGCGCATGGGAAGCAAGCTGCCGATCGTCTTCATGAGCGGTTTCGGCGATATTCCGATGAGCGTGCGGGCGATGAAGGCCGGCGCGGTGGATTTTCTGGTCAAGCCGTTTCGCGACCAGGACCTGCTCGATGCCGTCTCCACCGCGATCGAGCGCGACGCGGTGCAACGCCGCGACAATGCCGAGGGCGATGCCGTCGTCACCTTGGCCGAGACGCTGACGCCACGCGAGCGCGAGGTGATGATGGCTGTCAGCAAAGGGCTGATGAACAAGCAGATCGCTTATGATCTCGGGATCAGCGAGATCACCGTCAAGCTTCATCGCGGCAACGTCATGCGCAAGATGGAGGTTCGCTCGGTCGCCGACCTCGTGCGCAAGGTCGAGCTTCTGGCAACACGCCAACCCTAACAACTGACATCGACAGCCCGCTTCCGGTTGACTTGACGGCCGGAGCAGGACTAGCTGCGCGCGATCAAGCCGCGACTTGATTGCTGACATGGCGGTGCAGGTGCGCCGGCAAATCAGCAGATCGATATCAAGAGGAATAGCCATGTCGGCCACACCCCGCCCCGCCCCGATTTCCGAAACCGAACGCCGCGAGCGGCTTTCGACGCTGCGCAACCGCATGGGTGCCGCCGGCGTGGATGCCGTGCTCCTCGGCTCGACGGAAAGCCTGCGCTATTTCACCGGCCTTGTCTGGCATCAGAGCGAGCGGCTGGTCGGCGCGCTGATCACTCTGGCTGACCTCTTCTACATCGTGCCGGGTTTCGAGCGCAGCCGCGTCGACAGCCTGCCGAAACTCGATGGTGCGATCGTGACCTGGGAGGAAGACGAAAACAGCGCAGAGACCGTGGCCGGCCTGCTTTCGGCGAAGGGCCGCGTGGCGCTCGACGACGCCTTGCCGCTATTCGTCTATCACGCGCTAGCCAAGGCGCTCGGCGCGGAGCGCCTTGTCGATGGCGCGCGGCTAATCCGCGATATCCGCCTGCTCAAGTCCGCGGCTGAAATCGGCATCATCCAATACGCGATGAACCTGACGCTGGAAGTCCACCGCCGTGCGCACGCCTTTATCAAGCCCGGCGTCCTGGCTTCGGATGTCGTGCGCTATATCGACGAACAGCACCGCGCGCTTGGTGCTGCGGGCGGATCGAGCTTCTGCATCGTCTCCTTCGGCGAGGCGACCTCGCTGCCGCATGGCGCGGACGGCGAGCAGACCTACGCGGCCGGCGATGTCATTCTGGTCGACACCGGATGCCGTATCGACGGGTATCATTCGGATCTGACGCGGACTTATGTTCTGGACGAGCCGGATGCGGATTTCGCCCGCGCCTGGGCGATCGAGCGCGAAGCGCAGCAGGCCGTTTTCGACGCGGCCAAGCTCGGCGCCGCCTGCTCCAGCCTGGATGACGCGGCCCGCGCGGTCATGGTTCGCCATGGGCTTGGGCCTGATTACGCGCTGCCCGGCCTGCCGCACAGGGCCGGCCACGGTCTCGGCCTGGAAATTCACGAGGAGCCCTATATCGTGCGCGGCAACCAGACGGTGCTGGAGCCTGGCATGTGCTTCTCGAACGAACCGATGATCGTTTTCCCCCGCCGTTACGGGATCCGCCTCGAAGATCATATCCACATGACAGAGACCGGCGCGGCATGGTTCACGCAGCCGGGCAAGAGCCCGACCGAGCCGTTTGCGTGAGATGCACGACATCGTCTGACTGAGCTGTCTGGCGTCAAACAGAATAGAAATGAGAGGCCGCTGCCCGCGCAGCGGCCTCTCGTCGTTTTGCGATGACCGGCCGACAGCCCCCCTGTTCCAAGCGGCATTTGCTGATAAGTCTTGCTCTCAGGGAATGGAGGAGGACGTGATGAGCCGCAATATTGTTCTGGTGGACCCTTTGCCACGAACGCTCGATCTGATCATGAAGCCGGATGTTCGCCGCCGGCTGGAAAATCTCGGCGAGCTGGTGATTTCCGAAGATCGGCAGATGCCGGCTGAGCAGGTCGACGCATTGCTTCCCGAGACGGTGCTGATCTTCGGGCAGACGGATATGCCGCGCGAGCGACTGGACCGGGCACCGAAGCTGAAGGCGATCATCAATGTCGAGTCCAACTTCATGCCGAATATCGATTATCAAGCCTGTGTGGAACGCGGCATCTGGGTGATCACCCCGGCATCGGCCTTCGCATCGCCCGTGGCTGAGGCTGCACTCGGCATGGCGCTCGATCTTGCCCGCGGCATCACCCGGGCCGACCGCAATTTCCGGGAGGGAAGCGAACAATATGGGCTGGCCGGCAACGACGGCGTCTTCCGCTTCGCCGGCGCGCCGGTCGGGATCATCGGCTTCGGCGATCTCGGCAGGCAGTTGCGCGATCTGATCCGCCCGTTCAAGAACACGGTGCGCGTGTTCGACCCATGGCTGCCCAACGAGATCATCGAGCGCCTGGATTGCGTGCCATCCAGTCTGGACGAGACATTGAGCGAGAGCCAGGTGGTTTTCGTCTTCGCCAGCGTGACCAGCGACAACGAGGGCTTCATCGGCCGCCGCGAGTTTCAGCTGATGAAACCGGGCGCCGCCTTTCTCTTGATGAGCCGCGCGGCAGTGGTCGATTTTCCCGCCATGCTGGAGGCCGTGAAATCCGGCCACATCATCGCCGCAACCGACGTCTTTCCGGAAGAGCCCGTGGCCGCCGACGATCCGGTACGCGAGCTTCCGGGTTTGCTGCTCTCGGCGCATCGCACCGGCGGCACCCGCGATGCCTTCTACGAACTCGGCACGATGGCCGTCGCCGACGCCGAACTTATCATGAAAGGCCTGCCACCGCAGCTTTGCCGGCGTGCGGATCCGGCAACGGCGAGCCGTTTGCGCTCGAAGCCTGTGTCGGTGTCCTGAGATCGTCTTGGGATAGAGCAGAAAATAAAAAAGCCTGTCGCGGGAGGAGGTGCGACAGGCTTTTTAAAACAAATGAACAGCAGCTGGGAGGAGGAGTGCTACTGTTCGCGCAAGTCCCTCTGGGAGGAGGAGTGAGGCACTTGCAAAGTCGAAGCTCTGCGGGAGGAGGATGCATCGCTTCGATGGATATGTATATACACACCTCTGCGCCTAAACGGTAGGCAAGTTTGCGCAAGGCAGCCATGCGCCATGCGCTTGGCGCGGAGCTCTCGATATGGCCGTCGGAGCACGAAGCCCCTGTACTGGTCGGCCGATCCAGCTATAGAACCAACAGTCACACGGAAATGCTGGTGAAAGGCGACACGGAATGCTGCGCTGGGGAATTCTCGGAACGAGCTTCATCTCGAATACCGTGGCAGAGGCCATAAACGGCAGCGACGGATCGGTGATCGGCGCGGTCTTCGGTCGCGATCCCGAGCGCCTCGCAGCATTCGCCGACCGCTACGGCATCGCCGTCAGGCATTCCAGCATCGATGCGATCGTCGACGACCCCGATATCGACGTGATCTACGTTGGACTGCCCAACAACGTGCATCACGACGCGGTCATCGAGGCGGCGGCCCGCGGCAAGCCGGTGCTGTCGGAAAAATCGCTGACCACGACGATGGAAGAAGCGCATGCGCTTGCCGCGGCTGTCGAGCAGGCCGACATCTTTTTTCTCGAAGGGCTGATGTATCTCAGCCATCCCGCGATCGCCGAGCTTGGCAACATCATCCGGTCCGGCCGTCTCGGCACCATACGCTCGATTTCGGGCGCCTATGCCGCCGATATCTGGCGGGTCGTCAATCCCGCGGGCGGCGGAACGCTCTACAATCTCGGCTGCTATCCGGCCTCGCTGATGCACTACGTCATCCAGACGGCCTTCGGCGCCGAAGCCTTCGCGGACCGCGTGATCTCGGGACATGGCAACCGGTCGAGCCATGACGGCAACATCTGCGACGCCGCGCTCACCGCCCGCTTCGGCTCGGGCGTTTTGGCGACGCTGCAATCGACGGACAGCTATGGCATGGCGTTCGATTTCACCGTACGCGGCGACCGCGCCTCGGTCCGCTTCCTCACCAATCCGTGGCTGCCCGTTGCCGGCGACAATCTGCTGGAGATCGAGGAATACGGCCTGCCCACAGAACGCATCGTCGTTCCGTCGGACCACGATGCCTTCGGCCACCAGATCCGCCTCGTCGAAGACTGCCTGCGCAAAGGGCTGAAGCAGGCGCCGCGCCCCTCGCCGCGCCTTTCCGATTCCATCGAGATCATGCAGTTGCTGACCGAATGGGAGCGATGCTGCCGGGCGTAGCCGGTCGTCCAGCTTGAGAAAAAGATCGATCCGGTTATATAAAATCATCATGATAACGTCAGCACAGATACGTGGCGCCCGCGCGATGCTCGGCCTCCAGCAAGCCGAATTGGCCGACGCCGCCGGTGTCTCCGTAGCGGATCTCGACCGTATCGAGCGCGGGGCCGAAAGCGCTGACAGCGCACTGCGCGCGATCAGGCAGGCGCTCGAAAGCTCGGGCATCGTCTTCGAAGCGGACGGAGAATTGATGTCAGGCGGGCCGGGCGTGCGGCTGGCGCAATCGGCGGGCAAGTCGTTCGACACGGTCGAGACGGAAGTTGTTCAATATCCGGAATTCATGAAGAACGACGCACCTCCCGGTGCCGGCGGTTGAAGTTGAGGTTGGTGAAATGAGCTACGACTTTCATGTCGGCCAGAAGGTCGTGTGCATTGATGACACGTTCAAGCATGTCAGCATCGACCAGGGTATTCGCAAGGGCGAGATCTACACGCTGCGTTGGGTCGGCGAATACACGCATTATATCGACGGTACCTTCTTCGGCGTGAAGCTGGAGGAACTGCATCGCGGCAACGATGACGGCCCGGAGGGCTACGGCGCCGCCGACATGCCGTTTCGCGCCACGCGCTTCCGCCCGCTGGTCAAGGACAAGATCTCATCGCTGCGCAAGCTGCTCGCACCCACGCCGGATGCGCCGGTGGAGCCGAAGGTGAAGGTCAAGAAGAAGGAGGAGGTCTGAGCTCGATGCCATCTGGCCTCATCGAACCGACCCATCAATTTGAGGACAATTCTTGAACAGCGTTTCCGATCTCGTCGCCTCCGCCAAGACCGTTCACGCACGCTATTTGGCGGGCCGCATGGAGCGTGAAACGGTCAGGGAGTGGGTCATCCGGCTTGGCTCCTATCCTCAACCGCACGGCGACCGAGTGCGCGAGGCAGCCGAATGGTTTCGCGCCGCCCAGACCGATCCCGTCCCGCTCGAAGTCAAGCTTGTCGACCTCGATCGGCTTTCCGCAATCGTTTCAGGCTGACCGAAATAGGTAGTCTTCGCGCAAAACGAACCCATAAATGGCGCTTGAACTTCCCAGAAGTTGCGTTACACTCAACTTACATAATTCGTCTCTGACGGCTGACCACGGAGGTACTGGCAGTCGTTGTCGAGACGGGTCGAGGAAGGTCGGTGCGATTTCGCCCCGGCCTTTTTCTTTGCTGAACTGGCTGAAAATGTGCGCTGGGCAGGCCGCAGCAGCGGTGGCAATTGCTACCGCACCGCCCTACTGGTTTTCGGCGCGCTCCAGCATACGGCCTGATTGCGACCTTCGCGCTTTGCCTGGTAGAGGCCCTGATCGGCCTCAAGAATAAGCTCGGCGGCGCTGACCTGTTGCTTCCAGTTGGACTTGGCCGAAATGCCGATGCTGGCCGTCACCACGCCGTACTCGCTGCCGGTGTGAGCGATCGCCCGCGCAAGCAGGGTGCTGCGGAATTGCTCCGCCAGCGAGAGCGCCTTGGTCTCATCGGTATCGGGCAATAGAACCACGAATTCCTCGCCGCCGAACCGCGCCAGCACGTCCTGGGGACGGTTCATCGTGTGGCGCAGGCAATCGGCGATCGCCTTCAAGCATGCGTCGCCTTCAGGATGGCCGTAGGTGTCGTTATAGGCCTTGAAGCGATCGACGTCGATCATCAGCACCGCCATCGGCCGGCGTTCCAGGCGGCTTCGCTCGACGGCAACCGACATCGCGTGGTCGAAGGCCCGGCGGTTGAGAAGCCCGGTCAGCGCGTCGGTCTCGGCGAGGCTCTTCATCTGCTCGGCGACTGTCCTGAGCGCGAATTCGGCCTGCTTCATCGTCGTGATGTCTGAGACCGCAACGAGCGCCATGCCATTGTCGGCGACGCGTGTACGCAGACTAAGCCAACGTCCGTCATGGAGCTCGAGCTGCTCGTCCTTGTCGAAGAACAGCGCGGCGGAGGCTTCCGACAACCATTCATCGGTGATCTCTTGGCGGAAATCCCGCCGCTCGTTCGATTCAACGACCTTTTTCAGGATCTCGCGAATATTCGCTCCGGGCACGCGCACCTCGCCCGACAGCGGGAACAGCGCCGCATATTGCGTGTTGCTGAAGACAAGCGTGCCTGTCCGATCGAACATGGCGAAACCATCCGACATGCCGGCCATGGCGAGCGAGAGCAGATCCTTGCTCTCGCGCAGTTCCTGCTCGATCTTTCGTTCCTCGGTTACATCGCGCGTCGCGCCCGCAAGCCCGATGACGGTGCCGGTCCGGTCGCGTAGCGGCACCTTCGATGTCGAATAGCAACGATCGCGGCCGCCTTCGCTCAGATACTCGATCTTGTCCAGCTGCGACTGCCCGCTCTCCATCAAGGCCTGCTCTTCGGCATAGAGCATCTCCGCGCGGCGTTGCGTCGCCAGTTGGAAATCGGACGCGCCGACCATGGCCGCCGGTGACGGGTAGTGGTGGTGCTCGGCAACGTTCTTGTTGACGATGACGAACTTGCCTTCGCGGTTCTTCACATAATGAAAATCGGGCGTCTGCGTCAGCGCCGCCGATAAAATATCGCGGTCATGCGCCATCCTTTCGAACTGGATCAGGACAAAGGCGGCGATCATGATGCTGAGGAAATTGAGAACCGTGATCGGGAACCCGACAAGCTCGACGGCTCGCGCATTGGCCTGCGACGTCAGCACCGACATGACCACCAGCAGCGTGGCCGATACCGCGATACCGAGCACGGCCGCATCAGCCAGCCTGACCTTGCGTTTTCTAACGACCAGATAGCCGCAGAACCCAACCATACCGACGACGCATATGCTGGTTACCCCGTCGACCGCACCCGCCCCGCCCTCAGAGAGGCGAAACACCGAGGCGATCACGATCGTCAGGAGTACGGAAAAGGGGCCGCCAAACAGGGCCGAAACCGCCACCAGCGTATAGCGGAGATCGACGAAAACGCCTTGGTCCAGCGGCACCGCCAGCATCATCGAGCAGATCGCGCCGAGACCCATGGCGATGCCGAACGCCTGGTTGCGCCGGCGCTCGGACAAGACACGCGTATGATAATAGGCGTGCGACCACAGCGATATTGCTAGCGCGGTGATGGCGAGGTTTCCGAGCAGTATCTGCCAAGTTGCGTTCATCGATGGTCTGGTCTGGAACTCAGGACAATAGAGAACCCAACTACATCAATTTTCTTTCCGTCCCTTTAATCCGCAACGGCAGCTTCTCGCCTTGGCGGCAAGCTCATCCTGCCGCCGCTAGAGCGCCTGAAGACACGGCGCAGCGTCGCCGCAGTCGGTATCACTGCCCGCGCAGGGCACTCCAGAGCCGGTCGCCTTGCCCACTGCTTATGTTCGCCTCGGCCAACATTTGGCTGGAGAACAGCGCCCCTGGCCCGAGATCGGCGCGCCGGTCCCTGACATGGTCGAGAACCGTGCCCGTCTGCAGGTCGATGCGCAGCGTGTCGCTCACCGTACCGTCGCGCGAGGTGCCCCATACGCGGATGTCGATCGAGACGGCGCCGACAGGCGGGCGGCCGATGATCATTCCGCCATGCGTCACCGTCATCCAGTCCGGCAGCGCACGGCCGTCGGATAGCGTCACGCTGAAGCTCGTCTTGTCCGTCTGGCTGCCATAAGCGGGCAGGATATAGAGGAAGTTCTCGTTGAAGATCGTATCGACGGTGAACCAGGTACTGTCGGCACCCGATCCGGCGATGTGAATGTTCGATCCGCCCTTGAAGAAGCCAATATGGATATCGTCGAGACGGCGTCCGCTTTCGATCCACTCGGAGATCTGACGCACGGCATGCAGCACCGCGCCGTGGCGCGGCAGCGAACCGATGCCGTTCAAAGGCTGTGCGGCGTTGACGACAGCGTCGATCGGGCCATCCACCGTGATGTCGTCCGATATGGCGCCGAGATCGTCCATGATCTCCTTCGATGCGCCGCCAATCTCCTCGGTCTCGTCACCGAAATCAGGCGCACCCGGATCGTTCGGATCGACAGGGAACACGACCGGCGGATCCCTTTCGAGCGGCGGACGTTCGCCGGGCGGTGTTTCAGGCGGCTCCGTGGGCGGAACGGCAGCACCCACGGAAATCGTGACCATGTAGGTCGATGTCGCGTCACCGTCGGAGACCGTGAAGGTGAAGCTGTCGGCACCCTCATAGCCGGCTGTCGGAGTATAGCTGTAGCTCCCATCCGGATTGACGGTGACGACGCCGTGGGCTGCGGCCGATCCCAGTTGATAGGTGATCGGCGATCCCTCGACATCGAAGGCCGGCGGCAAGGTGCCCGTGACGGTCTGATCGCGCCCGACCGCGATCGCGGTGCCGGATCCGACAGGTGCGTCGTTGACGGGCGTAACCGTGACGAACACGCGGTAGATAACCGTCGCCCGGCCATCGCTCACCGAATAGCTGAACTGGTCCGTGCCGTTGAAATTGCCGTTTGGCGTGAAGATATATCGGCCGTCCGCCGTGATTATGACGACGCCGTGGGCCGGTCCGGCCGCAACCGCGTAGCTCAGCGGATCGCCATCGGGATCGGTGGCGGCGGGAAGCCTGCCGGTAAACGTCGTATCCTCGGCAATGGTCAGCGTCGTGTCGCTGCCGACGGGTGCGCCATTCACCGCGCCGACGGAAACGGTGACGGTATAGACCGAGGTCGCCGTGCCGTCGGATACTGTATAGGTGAACTGATCGGCGCCGCTGAAGCCAGCGTCTGGCTGGTAAGTGTAGTTGCCGTTCAGATTGATCGTGACCGTGCCGTGGACCGGATTGGCTCCCAGACCGTAGGTGACCGGCGATCCCTCGACATCGAAGGCCGGCGGCAGGGTGCCGGTGGCGACCGTTCCCTCCTGCACGGAGATCGACGTATCAGACCCGACGGGTGCATCATTGACGGCGGTGACGGTGACGGTCACGCGATAGACATTGGTGACCGTGCCGTCGCTTACCGAGTAGCTGAAGCTGTCAGTGCCGTTGAAGTTGCCGTTGGGCGTATAGCTGTAGGTCCCGTCGGCGTTGATGCTGACCGTGCCGTGGCCGGCCGCGGCCGCCAGGCCATAGGTGATGGCATCGCCATCAGCATCGGAGGCCGTCGGCAGCCGTCCGGTGAAGCTCGTATCCTCGGCGAGCGAGATAGCGGTATCCGATCCGACCGGGGCGTCGTTGACGGGCGTGACCGTGACGAACACGCGGTAGACCACCATCGCCCGGCCATCGCTCACCGAGTAGCTGAACTGATCGCTGCCGTTGAAATTGCGATCAGGCGTGAAGGAGTATTGCCCGTCCGCCGAAACGGTGACGACACCATGCGCCGGTCCCGCGGCAAGGCCGTAGGTCAGCGCGTCGCCATCCGCGTCGGTCGCGACCGGCAGCTGGCCGGTAAACGGCGTATCCTCGGAAACGGTCAGCGTCGTGTCCTGGCCGGAGGGCGCGCTGTTGACGGCGCCGACGGAGACGGTGACGGTGTAGATCGATACCGCCGTTCCGTCGGAGACGGTGTAGGTGAACTGATCGCTGCCGCTGAAGCCGCTGTTTGGCTGGTAGGAATAGCTGCCGTTCGCTCCGATCACCACGGTGCCGTGCGCGGCCTGCGCGCCAAGTCCATAGGTGACCGGGCTCCCCTCGATATCGTAGGCCGGCGGCAGATTGCCGGTCGCGATCGTGCCCTGCTGCGCCGAAATCGACGTATCGGAGCCGATCGGCGCATCGTTGACGGCGCTGACGGTGACCGAGACGCGGTAGACGTTGGTCGCCGTTCCGTCGCTGACGGAATAGCTGAAGCTGTCGGTGCCGTTGAAGTTGCTGTCGGGGATATAGCTGTAGGTCCCGTTGGCATTGATGCTGACGGTGCCGTGGCTTGCCGCGCCTGCGAGAGCGTAGGTGACCGCATCGCCATCGGGATCGACGGCTGGCGGAAGCTGGCCCGAGAAGGGCGTATCCTCGGCAAGCGAGATGGCGGTATCGGCGCCGACCGGCGCATCGTTCACACCCTGGACGGCGATCGTGACGGTATAGGTCACCGTGACGGTTCCATCGAACAAGGTGTAGGTGAAGTGGTCCGGCCCGGCATAGTTTGCCTGCGGCACGTAGCTGAAGGTGCCGTCGGGATTGACCGTCACGGCCCCATGGGCGGCCGGCGTGCCAAGGCCGTAGACGACCGTGTCGCCATCCGCATCGGAGGCTGATGGAAGCGAGCCGGTAAAGCTCGTATCCTCGGAGATGCTGATTGCCAGATCCGAGCCCGTCGGCGCATCGTTTTCGGCACCGACATTCACCGTCACGGTGTAGACGGACAGCACAGTGCCATCGGACACCGCGTAGGTGAAGGTATCAGTCCCAGAGAAATTGGCGGCGGGGACGTAGGTGTAGCGGCCGTCGGAGAGCACGGTGGCCACGCCATGACTCGGACCGTTCTGCAGCAGATAGGTCAGCGGATCGCCATCGACATCCACCGCGCGCGGCAGCGTTCCCGACGCGGAGCCGTCTTCGTCGACAGAGATCGACACATTGCTGCCAACAGGCGCGTCGTTGACCGCGGTCACCGTGATCGAGACCGTGTAGGTCGAGACCGCCTGGCCATCGGTCACCTGGTAGGTGAAGCTGTCGGCGCCGTTGTAATCGGCTGCCGGCACGTATCGGTAGGTTCCGTCGGGATTGACGGTCACCGAACCATGCATGGGCTGCGTGCCGACGGCATAGCGAACCGGATCGCCATCCACATCGCTGGCGGCCGGCAACACGCCGTCGAAGGGCACGTCCTCGGAGACTGTGATCGCAGTATTCGATCCGACTGGGGCGTCGTTCACAGGCGTCACGGTGATCGAGACAGTATACGTCGATTGATCGATGCCGTCGGAGACGGTGTAGGTGAAGCTGTCGGTGCCGTTGTAGTTGGCATTCGGCCGATAGGTGTAGGTGCCGTCGGTGTTGACGGTGACCGTGCCATGCGCGGCTGGTGCGCCCAGACCATAGGTGAGCGCGTCACCGTCCGGATCGGTCGCAAGCGGTAGCGTTCCACTGGCCAGACCGTCTTCGGCAACGGTGATCGAGGCGTTGGAGCCGCTCGGCGGATCATTGACCGCGCCCACGGTGACATTGACCACATAGGTCGTGGAATCGGTGCCATCCGAGACGCTGAAGCTGAAGCTGTCGGAGCCGTTGTAGCCGGGCGCCGGCGTGTAGCTGTAGCTGCCGTCGGAGTTCACGACCACGGTGCCGTTGGTTGCCTGGGCGGCGAGCCCGTAGGTGATCGGGTCGCCATCGGCGTCGGAGGCCGGTGGCAGCTGGCCGGTAACGGTTTCGTCCTCCTCGGTGGAGATCGAGGTTCCCGAGCTCACAGGCGCATCGTTGACCGCGGTCACCGTGATCGAAATCGTGTAGGTCGAAGTCGCCTGGCCGTCGGAGACGGTGTAGGTGAAGCTGTCGGAACCGTTGTAGTTTGCGGCCGGCACATAGCTGTAGGTGCCGTCGGAGTTGACCGTCACCGTGCCGTGCGCCGCCTGCCCGCCAAGCCCGTAGGTCAGGCTGGGGCTGTCCACGTCGCTCGCAACCGGCAGCTGGCCGTTCAACGTCTGGTCCTCGGCCACAGTCGCGGTCGCATCCGAGCCGACGGGCGCGTCGTTGACTGGGGTCACGGTCACCGCGATCGTGACGGTCGTGACACCGCCCTGTCCGTCGCTGACACTGATGTCGAAACTGTCGGTCCCGTTGAAATCGGTGTTGGGTGAGTAGAGGTAGCGCCCGGCGGCATCGATGACGACGGTGCCGTTGCGTGGGCCTGTTGCGACCGCGTAGGTCAGCGGGTCGCCATCCGGATCGGTGGCGGCCACCACGCCCGAAACCGGCACGTCTTCGCGCGTCTGGATCATCGAGCCGCTCGCGACAGGCGCGTCATTGACGGGCGCGAGAATGATCGTCGCCCGGTCGGTATCGGTCTGGACACCGCCGGCGCCACTATTGCCGCCGTCGCTGGTGACCATGGTCAACGTCACCGGCGCATTCGAGTTGAGAAGCGGGTGATAGACCGGGGCCGACGCTCCCGCGAGGTAGGCGTTGATATCGCCGATCGTACCTGTAAGCGTGATCGCGCCCGAACCGTTGCCGGCCACGGCCACATTGCCGCCGGCGGCAGCCGTCAGCGTGCCGGCATCGACCGAGAGCGTCACGGTCATCGTGCCCGATCCGGCATCGACGTCCGAGATCGACAGGCCGGCAAGCGGCAGCGCCGTGTCCTCGGTACCGTTGAAGGTCGCCGGCAGGCTGTTGACAGGTGCGTCGTTGACGCCTGTCACCGTGCCGTTGACCGTGCCCTGCACGCTCAGGGTTCCGTCGGAGACCGTGTACGTGAAGCTGGCATTGCCGGCGAAATTGGGTGCTGCCGCAAATGTCAGCGTACCATCTGAATTCAGCGTCACCGTTCCTGACGCGAGCGCAACGCTGGCGCCGACGCTGATCGGCTGACCGTTGATCTCCGTTATCGTCAGCGTATCGCCATCGGGATCGCTGTCGTTCGCCAGAACCGGAATGACCACCTGGCCATCTTCGGCGACAGTGAAGTTGTCGTTGACGACGACAGGCGCGTCGTTGACCGGATTGATGGTGATCGTGACGGTCGCCGTATCGGTGCCGCCATTTCCGTCGTCGATTCGATAGACGAAGCTGTCGGTGCCGTTGAACCCTGCGGTCGGCGTGTAAGTGAAGGTGCCATCGGGATTGAGCACGAGGGCGCCATGCGCGGTATTCGTCACCAGCGAAACGGTGAGCGGATCGTTATCGGGATCGGTATCCGGGCCATTGCCGTTCGCGTCGAGAACCGAGCCGCTCAGCTGACCACCTTCGTTCATCGTGAAGGCATCGTTGACCGCGTCCGGCACCGGGTTGGTCACCGTCCAGGCAAAGCTGCGGACGGCTTCGCCGCCGAGGCCGTCTCTCGCCGTAATCGTGACGTTATAGACCGCGCTGCCGGTCGCACCGGAGGCGTTCGGCAGGATGTTGCCCGTGATTTCGCCGGTCTGGGTGTTGTAGACGAGGCCCGGCGGCAGGCCGGTGATATCGAAGGTCAGCGTATCGCCATCGACATCGGTGAACTGAGCACCGACAGGCAGCACGATGGCGGCACCATCGAGGCTTGCCTGTGGCGGCAAGGCCGGCGCATTCGGCGCGTCGTTGAGGCCAGTGACGGTAACCGTCAGCGTCGCGGTGGCAACCCCACCATGGCCGTCGGAGATCGTGTAGCTCACCGATGTCGTCGCGGTCGCACCGGCGGCAAGGCCGTCGAAGTCCGTGCCTGGGTCGAACGTATAGGAGCCGTCGGCGGCAATAAGGAAGCTGCCGCCGCCTTGGCCGGGGATTGCAGTGCCGACATTGCCGGTGGCCGCGCCGACGCCGACAACGGTCAGCGTGTCGCCGTCCGGATCGCTGTCTGCACCCGGCCCGCCGACGATCACATTGCCTGAAATCGCGGTGTTCTCGGTGGTCGCAGCGGCATCGTCGACGGCCACGGGCGGGTCGTTGACCGCGCCGACCGTGACCGTGATCGTTGCCGTGGCGGTGGCGCCGCTGGGGTCTGTGACGACCACGACAAAGCTGTCGGTGCCGTTGAAATTGGGATTGGGGATATAGCTGTAGGTGCCGTCGGGGTTGACGACGGCGGTCCCGCTCGCGGCAGCGGTCTGAAGGCCATAGACCAGCGTGGCCGGCGCGTCGTCGATGTCGGTGGCAACGATCTGGCCCGTCGCCGTGCCGTCTTCGTTCATCGAGACCGCGACATCCTGCAGAACAGGCGCATCGTTGACCGGATTGACGGTCACGGTCACCGTATGGGTGACGACGGCGGTGCCATCCGAGATCGTATAGGTGAAGCTGTCGGCGCCGTTGAAGTCCGCGGTCGGCGTATAGACGTAGGCGCCGGTCGGGTCGATCGTGACGCTGCCATGCGCCGGCTGGCTGCCGACGCCATAGGTCAGCGGATCGCCATCGACGTCGGTCGCCGCCGGTAGCCGGCCGCTGAAGGCGGTGTCCTCGGCGGTCGAGATCACGATGTCGGAGCCGACGGGGAGATCGTTGGCGCCCGATACCGTCACCGTGAAGGTCGCGGTCGAAGTACCGCCCTGGCCGTCGGAGATGGTGTAAGTGATGCTCGTGGTGCGTTGTTCGCCGGCCTTCAGATTGTCGAAGTCGGTGCCCGGCACGAATGTGTAGCTGCCATCGGTGCCGATTACGAAACGCCCGCCCGCCGAGCCTGCGATTGACGCGCCGACATTGCCGGCAACGCCGTTGACGGCGCTGACGACGATCGTGTCGCCATCCGGGTCGCTATCCGCGCCATTACCGTTATCGGCGAAGACCGAGCCGGCGATATCAACGTTCTCGCCGGTGCTGGCGGCATCGTCGCGGGCGATGGGCGCGGGGTTTGTGACCGTGATGATGAAGGTCTGGTTCGCCGAGCTCGTGCCGTCGCTGGCAAATACCGTGACCGAGTAGGCGCCGCCATTGAGCTGCGACGCGTCGGGGTCGACCGTTCCGGTGATGATGCCCTGTGAGGAGATCGTTAGACCTGTCGGCAGGCCCGTCGCGGTGAAGGTCAGGCTGGGCGTATCGATATCGCTGAAGTTGCCCGAGACATCGAAGCTGATGGTCTGCGCATCCTGATAGGCCTGGTTGGCGATCGGCGTACCCACGGGCGCGTCGTCAACCGGCGTGACGGTGACGGCGATGGTGTAGGTGACCGTCGAGCGGCCGTCGGAGACACTGTAGGTGAAGCTGTCGTTGCCGTTGAAGTTGGCTGGCGGCGTGTAGCGATAGCTGCCGTCGGAGCTGATGGTAACGACGCCATTGGCAGGCGGTGTGGCGATGGCATAAGTCAGCGCATCGCCATCGGGGTCGCTTGCGGTGGGCAGGAAGCCGGTCGCGACCGTATCCTCGCCGGTCTGGAAGCTCCCATCACTTCCGATCGGCGCGTCGTTGACGCCGACGACAGTGACCGACAGCGTGGCGTTCGCCGTGCCGCCATGGCCGTCCGACACCGCGTAAGTAATCGAGGTAACCCGTGTTTCGCCGGCCTTGAGGCCCTGGAAATCGGCGCCGGGATCGAAGCGATAGCTGCCGTCGGCGTTGATCACGAAGCTGCCGCCCGTCGAGCCGGCGACCGCAGCGCCGGGCAGGGCAGCACCAACGGCCGAGACGACGAGCGCGTCGCCGTCAGCGTCTGTATCGTTGCCCAGTACGCCGGGCACGGCGCCGACGATGGCGGTGTCCTCATCCGTGGTCGCCGTGTCATCGACGGCGATGGGCGCGTCGTTGACGGCACCGATCGAGATCGTCGCGACCGCAGCGGCCGAGGTTGCGCCGCCATCGTCGGTCACCGTGATCGAGACGGTGCGGTCTCCCGTAGTCGGGTTGTCGCTTCTGTTTTCATATTGAATGGCGCGCAGCAGGGCGCTGGTCGCCGCGTTGCCCATCGTACCACCGGCCGCATTGGTGATGGCGAGCGCGTTGGCGCCGTCATAGCTGAAGCGGAAGGTCGTGCCGCCGAAGGTGATCGTGCCGGTGTTGGCCGTGCCGTAGATGATATCCACGGAGCCGTTCAGGTGAATGACCTCCGAGCCCGCATTGGCAAAGCCGCCAAGCGCGACATTGAGCGACGTGATGCCGTTCTCGACATCGAACACGGTTGCATCGCCGCTGGCGATCGCGACAGGCGCATCGCCTTCATTGAAAGAGACGGCGATATCGACGCCAGCGCCGGCGCCGTTGAGATCGACGACGCCGACATCGTTGACGGCCGCCACGGTGATGACGATCGATGCTTCCGCAAAGCCCCCATTGCCGTCGCTGATGCGGTAGGTCACCGGCACAGTGCCGTTGAAATCGGCCGCCGGCGTGAAGGTCAACGATCCATCGCCGTTGAGACGGATGACGCCGCCCGCAACAGCAACCGTGCCGTTGGTGGCAATCGGCTGGCCGTCGATCGCCACGATCGTCAGCGGATCGCCGTCGGGATCGACATCCACGCCGCCGCCGGCCGTGCCGACACCGGTGATCGGGTTGAAGGTGACGGCGGTATCTTCATTGGTCGCGACCGTGTCATTGGCGGCGATCGGCGCCGGGTTGCTGACGGAGAAGACGAACTGCGTCGAGACCTGGCCGCCATGGCCATCGTCGGCGGATACCACGACAGTGTATGGGCTGCCGGCCGATGCATTGGCATCCAGCGTGCCGCTGATGAGACCGGTCGCGGGGTCGAAGCCAAGGCCGGGGGGCAAGCCATTGACTGATATCGCCAGCGTGTCGCCATCGACATCGCTGAAGAAGCCCCGGACGTCGAAGCTCACGGCCGAGCCATCGGCCTGCGCGCGATCGGGGATCGGAGTCGCCAGGGGCGCATCATTGACGGGATCGACCGTGACCGTCACCGTCGCCGTGTCGCTGCCGCCATTGCCGTCGCTGATCGTGTAGGTGAAGGAGGCGGTGCCGGCGTAGTTGGCCGCGGGCGTGAAGCGCAGCACCTGCGCGCCGTTGACAAGCACGAGCTGCACCGAGCCGTTGGAAATTGGCACGGCCGCGCCATCGACGCTCAGGTTGACGCCGTTGACGAGGACGATGCTCTTGGCATCGCCGTCGGTATCGACATCGTTGGCGAGCACATCGATATCGACAGGCTGGTCTTCCAGCGTTCTTGCCGTGTCGTTCATCGCGTCGGGGGCGATGTTGCGGATGACATAGGTGAAATCGGACTCGGCGGTGAGGCCGCCGTCATCGGTCGCGATGACCTTGACCAGATAATTGGAGAGGCCCATGGGGCCGGATGCGCCGGCGCTGATCCGGCCGCTGATGATGCCGGTTTCAGGATCGAAGGTCAGGCCTGGCGGCAGGCCTTGAACGTCGTACGTCAGCACGCCGCCCTCGGGATCGGCGAAATAGCTCGAAATATCGAAGCTGATCGTATCGCCGTCGTTGCGTTCCATGTCGGCGATCGGGGTTTCGATCGGCGCGTCATTCTGGGCGCCCACCGTTATGGTCAGCACGCCGGTGCTGAGGCCTCCCTGGCCGTCGGTCACGCGGTAGACCACCGTGTCGATGCCGTTGAAATCTTTTGCGGGCGTGTAATTCAGCGTTCCGTCGCTATTGACCGTCACCGTGCCGTGGCCGGCCTGCGGCGGGAAATCAGGATCGATCGTCAGCACGTCGCCATCAGGGTCGGTATCGTTTCCAAGCACGTTGATGTTGAGAAGGGGCACGTCCTCGGTGGTGGTCGCGGTATCGTTGACGGCGGTCGGAGCCGGATTGGTGACGGTAAGATCAAAGGTTGTCCTGAACGTGCCGCCATGGCCGTCGTTCGCCACAACCGCCACCGTATAGGTCGGGCCACCCGACGACGCGTCGGCGGCGATCGTGCCGGTGATAACCCCATTTGCGTCCATCGACAGGCCTGCCGGCAGGCCCGATGCCGTAAAGGTCAGCGTATCGCCGTCGACGTCGCTGAAGAAATCGCTGACGTCGATCGGCTTTCCATCGAGCGACTGGCCATCGGCAAGCGTTACCGCGGGAATGGGCGTTGCCGTCGGATTGTCGTTCACGCCGGTGACCGTGACAGTGATCGTCGCCGTATCGCTTTCGCCATCGGCATCCGTCACGCGATAGGTCACCGACGTCGTGCGGGTCTCGCCGGCGCCAAGATCGGCGAAATCGGTGCCCGGGTTGAAGGTGTAAACACCGGTGGCGCTGACGGTGAAGGTACCGCCGTTCGAACCGGCAACCGCCTGGCCGACGCTTGCCGCCTGGCCGTTGATCCGGTCGATGGTCAGGGCGTCGCCATCGGGGTCCGTGTCATTGGTCAGCGCATTGCCGCTGCCGCTGGCGTTTTGGCCGACCGACAGGACGTCGCTGAACGCCTTGGGCGGGAAGTTGCTGATGATCCAGGTGATCGTGCGCGAGATCGTGCCGCCCTGCCCGTCCGATACGTTGATCGTTGCGACATAGGGCTCGGGGCGAGACGCGTTGTTGGGAAGCGAACCCGAGATCACGCCGGTCGCGGCGTCGATCTGCAGGCCGGGCGGGAGATCGGTCGCGGCATAGCTCAGCGTATCGCCATCGCGATCGGAGAAATAGATGCCGGCGTCGAAGGAGACGCTCTGGCCGTCGCTGTCCATCTGGACCGGAAGCGGGCCGCTGACATCGGGCGCATCGTTGACGGCATTGATCGTGATCGTAACCGTCGCCGTCGAGACGCCGCCCTGCCCGTCGGAGATCGTGTAGATGATCGTGTCGGTACCGTTGAAATCGGCGGCCGGGACATAGGTGATCGAACCGTTCGCCGCGAAGGTCAGCGTCCCGTGCCCGGCCGAGGCGGCGATCAGTCTCAGCGTATCGCCATCCGGATCGATGTCGGCGCCGGCGTTGCCGCTCGCCGTTCCCGCGCCGGTGATGACGTTGAACGTCGCGGACTGATCCTCGTTGATCGCGAGATTGTCGTTGACGGCCGTCGGGCCCGGATTGGTCACCTGAAGCTCGAAGCTCTGGGATACGGACGCACCCGTCCCGTTCGGCCCGTCATGCGCCGTGACCGTGATCTGGTAGAAGCCGGCGGCGCCGCCCTGGCTGGCGTTGTGATCGATCGTGCCGAAGATAAGGCCGGTTGCGGCGTCGAAGCTCAAGCCGGCAGGCAAGCCCGTGATCGTGTAGTTCAGCGTGTCGCCGTCGGGATCGTCGAAGAAATCCGAGACGCGATAGATCAGCTGCTGCCCATCGGCCCGCACCCGATCCGGTATGGGGTTGGTCCCCTCGGGCGCGTCGTTCTGCGGGATAATCGTGATCGTCACCGTCGCGGTATCGACGCCGCCATTGCCGTCGTCGATCGAGTAGCTGAAGCTCTCCTGGCCGTTGTAGTTCGCGTTCGGCGTGAAGCGCAGCACCGGCCGATCGGTCGGGCCGGCGACCAGTTGAACCGTGCCGTTCGTCGTCGCGACCGCCGGTCCGTTCAGCTGCAGCACCACATTGTTGACGCGGATGACTTCGTCATTGTCGCCATCCGGATCGCCGTCATTGGCGAGCACGTCGATATCGACGGGGGTATCCTCGTTGGTGGTCGCGAAATCGTCGCGCGCGATCGGCGGCAGGTTGAGGATGGTGTAGTGGAAGGTGACCGAGGTCGTGCCGCCCTTGCCGTCCGATGCCGTGACCGTCACCGTATAGACGGCCTCGCCGGTCGGGCCGGAGGCTTCCGGCGCGATGCGACCGGAGACCAGGCCGGTGGCCGGATCGATGGTCAGCCCGGCGGGCAGGCCGCTTGCGGCATAGGTGAGCGGATCGCCGTCGGCATCCGAGAAGAAGGACGAGATATTGAGGCTGTCGGTATCGCCGTCGTTCCTCGTGCGGTCGGCGATGGGCTGGCCGACCGGCGCGTCGTTGACGGCGAGCACTGTGACGGTGACCGTCGCGGTCGCCGTTCCGCCGTTTCCGTCGGAGATCGTGTAGGTGATCGTGTCGGTGCCGTTGAAGTTGGCGTTCGGCTGATAGGTGATCTGGCCGCCGGAGCCGAGCGTCACCGTGCCGTTGGCGGCGCTGGCCGCCGTGACCGTCAGCGGATCTCCATCGGGATCGCTGTCCGGCACTCCGCCGCTGGCCGAGCCGTCAAGCACGTTGAAGGTCAGCGGCGTATCTTCCGTCGCGGTGACCGCATCATTGACGGCAACCGGCGGCGGGTTGCTGACCGAGAAGGAGAAGCTCTGGCTGGTCGTGCCGCCATGGCCATCGTTGACGCTGATGGTTACCGTGTAGACGCCATTGCCCGTTGGCCCGCCGACGCTTGCCTGGCGATCGATCGTTCCGGTCACCACACCGGCGGCGTTGATCGACAGGCCGACCGGAAGGCCACTTGCAGAATAGGTCAGCGTGTCGTTGTCGGCATCCGAAAAGAAACCGGAGACATCGAAGGTGACGGCTGCGCCATCCGCGCCCGACCGGGCCGGAAGCGGCGTGCCGACCGGCACATCGTTGACGCTCGCGACATTGACCGTAACCGTATACTCGTTGCTGCCGCCCTTGCCGTCGCTGACAACATAGGTGAACCGGTCAGTCCCGTTGAAATTGGCCGATGGCGTGTAGCTGTAGGTGCCATTTGGATTGACGACAACGGTGCCATGGGCCGGCGTGGTGCTGCCGGCGGCATAGGTGATCACATCGCCGTCCACGTCGGTTGCTGTCGGCAGGGTGCTCGAGATCACCCCATCTTCATCGACCGAAACGGTAGTATCGGAGGCAACGGGCGCGTCGTTGACCGGCGTCACGGTCCCATTGACCGTGGCCGTCGCGGTACCGCCGTTGCCGTCAGAAATGGTGTAGGTGAAACTCGGGCTGCCGTTGTAGTTGGCTGCCGGCGTGAAGGTCAGCGTGCCGTTCGCATTGAGCCTGACGCTGCCGCCGGTGATCGCCACGGACCCGCCGGACGCAATCGCGGTGCCATTGATCGCGGTCACATTGAGCGCATCGCCATCCACGTCGCTGTCGTTGCCGCGGACATCGAAGGTCACGGCCGTGTCTTCAAGCGTGGTGAAGCTGTCGTCGACGGCAACCGGCGCGTCGTTCACCGGCGTCACGCTGCCGCTGACTGTAGCGGTCGCGGTGCCGCCATTGCCGTCGGAAACCGTGTAGGTGAAGCTCGGGCTGCCGTTGAAATTCGCCGTCGGCGTGAACGTCAGCGTGCCGTCGGCGTTCAGCCGCACGGTGCCGCCGGTAACGTTTACCACCCCGCCGGCCGCGATATTGGCGCCGTTGATTGCGGTCACGGTGAGCGTGTCGCCGTCGATATCGCTGTCATTGCCAAGCACATCGAAGGTGACGGCCGTATCCTCTGCCGTCGTGAAGCTATCGGCCACAGCGACGGGGATGTCGTTGACCGGCGTTACCGTGCCGTTGACGGTGGCGGTCGCGCTGCCGCCATTGCCGTCGGAGACGGTGTAGGTGAAGCTCGGGCTGCCGTTGAAATTCGCGGTCGGCGTGAAGGTCAGCGTGCCGTTGGCGTTCAGCGTGACGCTGCCGCCGGTGATCGCCACGGAATTGCCGGCCGTGATGCCGGTACCGTTAATCTGCGTGATCGTCAGCGCGTCGCCATCCGGATCGCTGTCATTGGTAAGAACGGCGATGGTAACGGCCTGGTCTTCTGGTGTCGTGAAGCTGTCGTTCTGAGCGACCGGCGGATCCTGGACGGGATTGACCGTGCCGTTGACCGTTGCCGTGGCCGTCCCGCCATGGCCATCGGAAATGGTGTAGCTGAAGCTCGGATTGCCGTTGTAGTTGGCCGATGGCGTAAAGGTCAGCGTGCCATCGGCGTTCAGCCGGACGCTGCCGCCGGTGACGGCGACCGAACCGCCGGATGCGATGTTCGATCCGTTGATCTGGATCACGGCAAGCGCATCGCCATCGACGTCGCTGTCGTTGGCGCGCACATCGAAGGTGACCGCAGTATCCTCGTTGGTGGTGAAGCTGTCGTTGGCGGCAACCGGCGGGTCCTGCACCGGATTGACGGTGCCGGTGACGGTCGCGCTCGCCGTGCCGCCCTGGCCGTCGGAGATCGTGTAGGTGAAAGTCGGCCTGCCGTTGTAATCGGCCGTCGGTGTGAAGGTAAGCCGGCCATCCGCATTGAGCGTGACCACGCCGCCGGTGACGGCCACCGAGCCGCCGGTGACGATGGCGGTGCCATTGATCGCCGTGACAGCAAGCGTACCGCCATCGACATCGCTGTCATTGGCGCGCACGTCGAAGGTGACGGATGTGTCCTCGTTGGTGGTGAAGCTGTCGGCCACCGCGACCGGCGCATCGTTCAGGCCGGTGACGGTTACGGTCACCGTTGCCGTCGAGAAGCCGCCCTGACCGTCGGTGATCGTGTAGGTCACGGTCGTGACGCGCGTTGCTCCGGCGGCGAGATCGTCGAAGGCGGTGCCGGGATTGAAGGCATAGGTGCCATCGGCATTGATCGTGAACGTCCCGCCGTTCGACCCGGCCACGGCCTGGCCGACACCGGCGCCGCTGCCGCCGACCGCCGAGACTGAAATCGGGTCGCCATCGGGATCGGAATCGACGCCGTTGCCATTGTTGGCAAAGACAGAGCCCGTGAGCGGGGAGTTCTCGGTGGTCGCCAGATTGTCGGCGGCGGCCACCGGCGGCGGGTTGAGAACGGCCCAGGTGAAGCTGCGGTTCGCGGTCGCGCCGCTGCCATCGGTTGCCGTCACCGTCACGGCATAGGGACCGTTGACGCTGGCGCTGCGGTTGATGGTGCCGGAGATGACACCGGTCGTGGCGTTGATCGTCAGGCCCGGAGGAAGGCCTGTCGCGGTGAAGGTCAGCGTGTCGCCGGTATCGGGATCGCTGAAGTTGCCGCCGACATTGAGCGTCACCGCCTGCGCGTCGTTGCCGGTCTGGTTGGCGATCGGCGTCGAGATCGGCGCATCGTTGACACCCGTGACCGTCACCGTGACCGTCGCCGTCGAGAAGCCGCCATGGCCGTCCGACAGCTGGTAGGTGACGCTGGAGGTGCGGCTCTGGCCGGCCGGAAGATCGGTAAAGGCCGTGCCCGGATTGAACACCGCCGCGCCATTGGCGCCGATCGTGAACGTGCCGCCGTTCGAACCTGTGACGGCAAGCCCGACATTGCCGGCGACGCCGTTGATGGCCGAGACCTGCAGCACGTCGCCATCGACATCGGTGTCGTTGGCGAGCACGTTGAGGCTCGTGCTGACGCCGGCATTGGTCTGGGCGGTATCGTTGACGCCGACGGGCGCGTCGTTGACCGAATTGACGGTGACGCTGACCAGATATTGCACCGTGACGGTGCCGTCGCTGACGCTGTAGGTGAAGCTGTCGGTGCCGTTGAAATTGGCGGACGGTGTGTAGGTATAGGTGCCGTTGGGGTTGACCACGACGGTGCCGTGCGACGGCGCGATCGACCCGGCGCCGTAGGTCAGGCTGTCGCCGTCGACATCGGTCGCGACAGGCAGCGTGCCGGAGAAGGCCGTGTCTTCGTTGGTGGTGATCGCGGTATCGGAACCGACAGGCGCGTCGTTGACCGGCGCCACTGATATCGTCGCCGTATCGGTGTCAGACAAGGCGCCGCCGCTGCCTGTGTTACCATTGTCGTTGGTCACCATCGTCAGCGTCACCGCGCCATTGGCGTTGGCGGCGGGGTTGAACACAGGCCGGGTGCCAGCTGCGGTGAGGAAGACGTTGATGTTGGAGAGTGTGCCGGTCAGCACCAGCGTGCCCGATCCGGAGCCGCTGACCGTGACGCCGGAGCCGCCAGTGGCGGCCAGAGTGCCGGAATTGACGCGGAGTGTCACGGTGATCGAACCGGAGCCGGCGTCGACATCGGCGACCTGCAGGCCGGCCAGCGACAGCGCCGTGTCCTCGTTGGTTCCGAAGCTCGACGGCAGCGTGTTGACCGGCGCGTCGTTGACGGCCGTGACGTTGAAGGTGAAGCTGTTCGGGCTCTGGTCGGTATCCTGGCCGCCATTCGCCGTGCCGCCATTGTCGCGGACCTGGAAGGTGAAGGAGGCGAGCGCGGTACCGTTGGCATTGGCTGCCGGTGTAAAGGTGAGGTTGCCGAGATTGGCGGCGGAGATCACCTGACCGGCGGTAACCGCGGTGCCGCCGAGCGAGAGCACGCCGTTGGTCGGCAGGGTGGTGATGACGACGGCGGCGAGGCTGTTGGCCGGGCTGTCGTTCGGATCGGTGAAGCCGAAGCTCGCGGCCGAGAAGGTGTAGACACTGTCCTCGTTGATGGTGACGGTATTGTCTGTGCCCGCAGGCGCATCGTTGACTGCCGTGATCGCGATCGTTGCAGTATCTATATCGACAAGCGACGGGCCGCCGGTATTGCCGTTGTCGTTGGTGGTCATCGTCAGCGTGACGCTGGCGGTCGAATTGGCTGACGGCGTGAAGCTTGGGCGCGTCGCGCCGGCGAGATAGGCATTTATATCGGTCAGCGTGCCGGACAGCGTGAGAGCCTGGGATCCGGAGCCGCTCACCGATACACCGCCAGCGCCGAGCGCCGAGAGCACACCGGAATTGACCGACAGCGTCACCGTCATCGTGCCGGAGCCGGCGTCCTGGTCGCTGATCTGCAGGCCAGCGAGGCCGAGAGACGTGTCCTCGATCGCAGTGAAGGACGGCGGCAGCGTGTTGACGGGCGGTGTGTTGACCGAGGCGACAGCGACGGTGACCTGCGCGGTTTCCGTTACGCCGCCCGAGGTGACTGTATAGGTGAAGGTGGTCACGCCATTGTAATCGAGCGTCGGTGTGAAGACCAATTGGCTGGACGCATTGAGGCGCACCGTACCATTGGCAACGGTGACCGCCGCGCCGCCTGCAGTGATCGCGGTGCCGTTGACGGCGGTGATCGCGCGGCCCGGGTTCTCGAAGCTGTCATTGGCGAGCACCGAGATGACGGCGGGAACGTCTTCATCCGTCGACACGGAATCATTGGCGATGTCGGCGACCGGGGTGATGGTGACCGGGATGGTGCTGGTGGCGCTGAGCGAACCGTCTGAGGTCTGCACCGAGATCTGCGCAGAACCGTTGTAATCGGCAACCGGCGCATAGCTTGCGCCCGCCAGCGCCGTGTTGATCGCCGCCGTGGTACCGGTAAAGGTCATCGTCTGGTCGGCCGTGCCGTCGCCGGCGCTGAAGGACAGGCCCGATGTGCCAGACAGCGAGAAGGAGCCGTTGGTGACGGTGACGGTGACCGTCAGCGTTCCATTGTCGACATCGGTGACGACGATCGCATTGCCGGCGGAGGACGAGAAGACGATGGAGGTGTCTTCCGCCGTCGTCTGTGCCGACGGCACGGTGTTGACGGGCGCGTCGTTGACCGGATTGACCACGATGGTGACAGTCGCGGTTTCCGTCACGCCGCCTGATGTGACCGTATAGGTGAAACTCGTGGTGCCGTTGAAATTGGCGGCCGGCGTGTAGGTGATCGTGCCATCGGCCGCAAAGGTGACGGTGCCCTGGCCGGCCGGGGGCTGCGTGACCGATGTGATCGCCCTGCCGGCATTCTCGAAGTTGTCGGCCGAGGCGCCGTTGGTGCCGGTGATGGCGTTGAAGGTGATGGCGGTGTCTTCGTTGGTCGTCAGGTTGTCGGCGACGATATCGGCGACCGGCGTGATTGTTATCGCCACCGTATCGGTGTCGGTCAAAGTGCCATCTGTCGTTAGGATGGTCAGCTGCGCCGCGCCGTTATAGTCGGCGGTGGCGGTATAGGTGAGACCCGCAAGCGCCGCGTTGATCTGCGCCGCCGTGCCGGACAAGCGGACCGATGACGTGCCGTTATTGGCGATCGTCGCGCCGGCTCCCGTCGTCACGTTGGCAATGCCGTTGGTGACGGTCACCGTCGTGGTCAGCACGTCGCCATCCACATCGGCGACCGATACACCCGATACGGCCAGCGGCGTATCCTCGGCAACGGTCTGGGCGCCCGGAACGGTATTCACCGGCGCGTCGTTGACCGGCACGATGGTCACGTTGACGGTCGCGGTCTCGGTCACGCCACCCGAGGTGACCGTATAGGTGAAGCTGGTGCTGCCGTTGACGTTGGCCGATGGCGTGAAGGTCAGCGTGCCATCCGCATTGAGGCGAACCGTGCCGCTGGTGACGTTGACGACGCCGTTTGCAACAATGGCCGAACCGTTGATCGCCGTGATCGTGTGGCCGGCGTTTTCGAAGCTGTCATTGGCATCGACGGCGATCACCACCGCCGTGTCCTCATTGGTCGTGGCCGTATCGTTGGCGATATCCGCAACCGCGGTGATCGCGATTGTCTGCGTATCCGTGTCGGTCAGCTGGCCATCGCTGCTGGTCATCGTCAGCGTCACACTGCCGTTGAAATCGGCAACCGGCACATAGCTCGGCCGCGCGGTGCTGGCCAGATAGGCGTTGATGCTCGTGAGCGTGCCCGACAGCGTGATAGTGGCGGTGCCCGAGCCGGTGATGGTCACGCCCGAGCCGCTTGCGGCCGTCAACACGCCGGAGCCGACCGACAGCGTCACCGTCGCCGTGCCCGAGCCGATATCGGGGTCTGCCACCGAGAGGCCGGTCAGCGACAGCGTACCATCCTCGTTCATCGTCCAGCCGCCCGCAGGCAGCGTGTTGACGGGCGGGTCGTTGACGGGCGTGACCGCGACCGTCGCAACAGCCGTGTTCGACGACGCCGCACCATCGGATACGGTGACGTTGATCGAGCGGGTCACCGCACCCGGATCATCGGAGGTCGAGGCGTAGCGGATCTGACCGAGCGCCGTCTGGTAGGCGGCCTTGGTCGCCGAGCCGGTCAAGGTTAGCGTGTAGGTCGAGGCGTTGTAGCTGGCAGTGATGCCCGATGGCAGCGTGCCGGTAACCGACAGCACGTCGCCGGCTTGGCCATTGGAGATGACGATCGTCGCAGATGCCATGTTGGCGTTGTCGACGTCGGCGACGAGAACGCCGGTGTTGACGATGGCGACGCCGGCGGCGTTTTCCGTGTAGCTGGTCGCGTAGCCGGTGCCGGCCGCCGATGTGTCGAGGTCGAGCGTCGGCGCGTCGTTGACGGCGATGACGGTGATCGTTGCCGTATCCACGTCGGTCAGCGCGCCGCCCGAGCCGGTGTTGCCGCCGTCGTTCGTCGTCATCGTCAGCGTGACCGCGCCGTTGAAATCGGCCACCGGCGTATACACCGGCCGCGCGGTGCTGGCGAGATAGGCATTGATGCTGGCAAGCGTGCCCGACAGCGTCAGCGACGAGGTGCCGGAACCGCTGATCGTCACACCGGAGCCGGATACGGCGGTGAGCTGCCCGGAATTGACGCCGAGCACGACGGTCATCGTGCCGCTGCCGGCATCGACATCCGAGATCGCAAGCCCGGTCAGCGCAAGCGCCGTATCCTCATTGACCGACCAGCCGCCCGAGGGAAGCGTGTTGACCGGTGCATCGTTGACGGGATCGATGGTGATGGTGCGCGTGTCGATATCGGTCAGCGGGCCGCCGGAGCCGCTATTGCCGCCATCATTGGTCGTCATCGTCAGCGTCACCGAGCCGCTGGCATTGGCGGCCGGGTTGAATTGCGGGGCGGCGGCGGACGCCAGATAGGCGTTGATCGCCGAAAGCGTGCCCGACAAGGTCAGCGACGCCGATCCCGATCCGGAGATGGTGACGCCGGCGCCCGAGACCGCCGAAACCGTGCCGCCGGAGACGGCGAGCGTCACCGTCATCGTGCCGGTGCCGGCATCGACGTCGGAGATCGAAAGGCCGGAGAGCGCGATGGACGTGTCCTCGCTGGTGCTCCAGCCGGATGCCGGCAGGCTGTTGACCGGCGCATCGTTGACCGCGCTGACATTGACCGTGACGGTGGCCGTCTCGGTGACCCCGCCCGCAGTGACCGTATAGGTGAAGGTCGTTTGCCCGTTGAAGTTCGCGGAGAGCGTATAGACCAGCGTGCCATCGGCGGCGAAGGTGACGCTGCCCTGCCCGGCCGGCGGCTGCGTGACCGACGTGACGGCGCGGCCGGGATCCTTGAACGTATCGGCGGTGGCGCCGTTGGTCCCGGTGATGACGTTGAAGGTGATTGCGGTATCTTCAGCCGTCGCCACCGTATCCGGCGTGATATCGGCAACCGGGGTAACCGTGATCGCGACATTGTCCGTGTCCGTCAGCGAACCGTCGGACGTGGAGACGATGAGCGTGTCCGAGCCATTATAATCAGCGCGGCCGGTGTAGCGCAGCGAGGCGAGCACGCTGTTGACCTGCGCAAGCGTGCCCGAGACGGTGACCGAGGCCGTGCCGTTGCCGGTGACCGTTCCCGCAATCACCGAGGGCGACAGCGTGCCGTTCGCGACCGACAGGGTGACGGTGACGGAGCCGCTGTCGACGTCACTGACGGAAATGCCGGAGATCGCCGTCTGCACGTCCTCGTTCAGCGTGACTGACCCTGGCACCGTATTTACCGGCGCGTCGTTGACGGCGATGACGTTGACGGTCGCGACCGCGACGTTGGAATTGGCGGCGCCGTCATTGACCGTGACGTTGATGCTGCGCGGCGTGGTCGATGGGTTTTCCGAGCTCGACAGATAGCGGATCTGCTGAAGCGCCGTCTCGTAGCTGGCGCGCGGGGCCGAGCCCGTGAGCGTCAGGGTGAAGGTCGTGGAATTGTAGCTGGCGGTGATGCCCGCAGGCAGCGTGCCGGCCACGGCCAGAATGTCGCCTGCCTGACCATTGGTGATGACCGCGGACAGCGAGGCCATGTTGGCGCTGTCGATGTCGGTGATCACGCCATCGGTATCGGCAATCGCAACGCCGGCGTCGTTTTCCGTGTAGGTCGTGGTAAAGCCGGTGCCGGCGCCCGAGGCATCGAGATCAAGGATCGGCGCATCGTTGACGGGCGTGATGTTGATCACGGCCGTATCGGTATCGGTGAGCGGGCCGCCGGTGCCGAAATTGCCGAGATCGCTCGTCGTCATCGTCACCGTAACGCTGCCATTCGCATCGGCCACCGGCACATAGACGGGCGCCGCGCTCGATGCCAGGTAAGCGTTGAGATTGGCGAGCGTGCCTGTTAGCACCAGCGTGCCGGTGCCAGAACCTGAGACGGTGACGGAACCTCCGGCCGTGGCGGTCAAGACGCCTGTCGGCACCTGCAGCCGGACGGTCATCGAGCCCGTGCCGGCATCCGGGTCCGTGATCGACAAGCCTGTCAGCGCGACGCTGGTGTCCTCGTTGGTGGTCCAGCTTACGGGCAGCGTATTAACAGGCGCGTCGTTGACGGCGGTGATCGCAACGGCGGTGACGGCGGTGTTGGAATTCGCCGCGCCGTCATTGACGGTGACGCTGATGTTGCGAGATGTGGCGGCGCCGTTCAGAGTCGGGTTGTCGGAGCTCGAGGTGTAGAGCACCTGCCGCAGGGCGGCCTCGTAATTGGCCTTGGTCGCCGAGCCCGTCAGCGTCAGGGTGAAGGTGGTGGCGTTGTAGCTGGCGGTGATCCCCGCTGGCAGGGTGCCGGTGACCGTAAGCAGGTCGCCGGCCTGGCCGTTGGTGATCACGATCGAGGCCGAGGCCATGTTGGTATTGTCGACGTCGATGACGCTGCTGTTGGTATTCGAGATCGCAACGCCGGTGCCGTTTTCCGTGTAACCGACCGAATAGCCGGTTCCGGTGGTCGAGCCATCGAGATCGAGCACGGGCGCGTCGTTAACAGGATTGATGATGATATTGCGCGTATCGACATCCGTGAGCGCGCCGCCCGTGCCCGTGTTGCCGTTGTCGTTGGTCGTCATGGTCAGCACGACGGTGCCGTTGGCATCGGCGACAGGAACGTAGACGGGCGCGGAAGCCGAGGCGAGATAGGCGTTGATATTGGCGAGCGTGCCAGTCAGCACCACCGTGCCGGTTCCGGAGCCCGACACGCCGACGCTGCCGCCCGCCGTTGCCGTGATCGTGCCGGAGGCGACGCTCAGCGTGACCGTCATCGAGCCGGTGCCGGCGTCGAGATCGGTGACCGAAAGACCCGACAGCGCCAGGCTGGTATCTTCGTTGGTCGTCCAGCTGGCCGGCAGGTTGTTGACCGGCGCGTCGTTGACGGCAACGACCGCGATGGTGGAGGTGGCGACGGCCGACGACAGGCCGCCGTCGTTGACGGTGACATTGATGACGCGCGGCGTCGTGCTCGGATTATCGCCGGTGTTGGAGAAAGTGATGGCCTTGATCGCCGTGGCGTAGCTCGCCTTGGTGGCCGAGCCCGTCAGCGTAACGGTCACCTGCCCGGCAACCGACGTATCGACCGATCCGGTGATGCCGCTCGGCAAGGTGCCGACAGTCAGCACATCGCCTGCCTGCGCATTGGTGAGCACGATGGTCGCCGAGCGCATGTTGGTGCTGTCGAGATCGCGCACGTCAGTTGCGGCGCTGCCGATCGAAACGCCGGCGCCGTTTTCCGTGTAGGTCGTCGTGTAGTTGACGCCGGCCACCGTATCGACGTTGCGGAAGGCGCTGACATTGTCGATGAAGATATCATCGGTGCTTGGCGTCAGAAGGCCGCCGGCCGCGGAATAGCTGAAGACGAGGTCGCCGGTGGCGACCACCGTCGAGGGCAGGTTGATGGTGACGGCGGTGCGGCCCCAGGCGGTGGTGCCGGCGGCCGATGCGGCGACGGTGGAGGGTGATCCGGTCGCGCCGTTGAAATAGGTGATGGTCGCGGTATTCGGCGTGCCGTTCAGCGTACCCGTGGTGATACGCGCATAGAGCACGCCGCCGATAGTGACATCCACGGTCGCCGGCGTGTTGTTGTCGTTGGAGATACCGAGCAACAGATCGTTGCTCCAGCCCACATCGAATGTCAGCTGCGCTGCACCAGACGGCGCAAGACCGTCTGTCCAGCCTGACACGTTCGCCTGGGTAAGCGTGCCGGTTCCGCCGTTGAGCGTCCAGGCAAAGCCGCCATTGGCCTGCGCCCCCGCGGTGCCGCCGACCGTCCAGCCCGTGGTGCCAGGCGTGCCGCCATTGGTGATGATCTGCGTTGGCGTCGTGCCGGAATTGAGGTCGACGACGGGCGCTTGGGCGTAGTAGCCGAAATCGGCCGCGAGGTTGGCGGCGCCAATCGTGGCGAGCGCAAACGATTGGGTCGTGCTTCCCGTCGTAAGTGTGGCCGTACCCAGCACACCGTTCGCGTCGGTGACACGCACGATGTACTGGCCGGGGAGAACGCCGGTGAAGAGATAGCTGCCGTTGGCGTCGGTCGTATCCGTCGCCAGAATGCGTTCGCCGGTGCTGACCAAACCGTCGCCATTGACGTCGTCGATCAGCTGCACGGTAACACCGCCGATGCCGCCATCGCCGGTGTTGAAGGTGCCGCTCTTGTCGTTGTCGGCGAAGATTTTATCGCCGATCGTTCCCGTCGGCGGCGTCCAGCGCGCCGCATCGGAGATATTGGTAAGCGCAGTCGTGCCATTGGTCGTGATCGTCACGGCCGATCCGATGGCAACACCGGTGACCGGGTTGATCTGGCGAATATCGGTGCCGACGAGATAGGTGTTGCCGTTAATATCGCCGCCGCCCTGGGCACCAGTGCCGCCCGTGGCATTGGTGATGCTGTCGATGATCGCGCCGGTCGTGAGATTGTAGCGGGTGATGCCAAGCGTGGTGATGCTAAGCAGCGTGTTATTGGTCGCATCGATGGCGAAATCGCCCCAGTCGTTCGCTGCCGTAATCTGCGCGCCAAATGCGGTCGCGCCGGCCATGGTGCGGCCGTTGTTACTGAAGGTGATACGGTAAATCTGGTCGTTGCTTCCCGAAACGTTCTCGACGCCGAGATAGAGGCCGCCGTTGAAGAATGTCGCGGCGCCGCCGCCGACGCCTGTCGTACCTGTGACAATGTTGGTCGCCGCGCCCGTGGTCAGATCGGAATCGACCAGGATGTGGGTGTTGTTGATGTAATCGTAGGCAAACAGAGCCTTGTTGGTCGCATCGTTCGCGCTGTCGGTGTAATAGATCAGGCCGTTCGCCTGGTCCGCCGCCAGCGAGTTGATCGTGGCGGAGACGGTAATGCCACCGACCGATGTCGGCACTGTCGTGATCATCGTCGCCTTGCCGGTCAGGACATCGACGCTGTAGATCGAGCGCCCGGCCGAGACCAGTAGAGCACCGTTGCCGTTCGACGAGGCGATGTTCAGCGTATCGGCGTAATCCGCATGGCTCTTGTCCGTGCCGATGAGGTCAGAGGCGATATCGCCGTCGTGATATTCGAGATCCCAATTGCCACCGAGTGCCGCACTTCCCGTGGGGTCGGTCGAGGCAGCGACGTCGGCGCCGGTGAGGTAGCCGAGCATCTTGACGGCGTTCGTGCCCGTTTCGCCCTCGGCGAAATTGCAGCCGTAGACGAGAATGTCGGCATTGTCGGTCAAGGAGCCGCGGATCGACGTCAGGTCGGCGGCGTAATCGGTCGCCATCGTCGTTGCCGTCAGCGACGCCGAACCTAGCTGCAGGAAACCTTCCTTGCCGTGCGAGATGATGTGGATCGCCTCGACATCGTGCATGGACGAGAGCGTTTCGGCGAGTTCGTGAACGCCGTTCTCGTTCGGATCGACCACAATGATCTTGAAATTGTCGCCCAGGTCTTTGACCAGCGCCTGGTAGTCGGGCACGGAGGAATCGATCACCACCACCTGGCGCGGCTGCGCAACGGCTGATGTCTCGGGTGCTGCCGAAGCCGCCTGGTGCTCGGCAAGTGCCGCCACCAGCGCGTCATGACCGTCGCTTGCGCCGTCGTGCTGGGCGGTCTCGGCGGAGCCGTGATCCCCTTGATCCTGATGGGCTTTTTCCTGGGATTTTTCCACGGTCGCCGCGCCGGCGGCATCGAATGCGATGCGTTGTTCCAACTCCATCAACATCGAGCCGTATTTCGGCTTGGCATTCCTGCCCCGCATCTTTTCGACGCGGTCAGGTGCGGGGCGAACGTAGCGTTCGTTCATGGGGTTTCCTCCACGACAGATCGTTTTCGTTGGCCGGGTGCCCGTACTATCCCGGCATGTCAGCGATGTTAGTCATCCTCAGAACCGACTCCCAATGTCGGCTTTTTCAACCGTAGTGAGCAGAGAATTAACAAATTCCTAATTTTCCGCACCAGCAATTAGTTTGCACTAAATCAACCATGACAGGAGCTTGCAGCCGTATCCATCCGAGACATCATTTAGCACACACCAATAAAGAATGCTCTGAAAAATTGTGTTTTGTTAAGTCTTGATTAACCATGTTAGCAAAGACTGAAGGCAATCAGGCGGCAGTTTCACATTCAAAGTACTCGTCATGATTGTGTATTTTACACCCTTGCAATTGCATTTCCGCAGACTTCACCCATGTCAGACACCGTTGTCTGCGGTACAGGTTCGAGGAATGAATGAATGAAAATCCCCGTATTTCTGGTCGTTTCCGTCAGTTTGATCGCGAGCGGATGCACAGTTACGCCGAAACCGTTACCCCCTGAGGCACATGCAAATTTCGGTAAGGAGAGGCTTGCCCTTGCCACCGCCAATCAGGAGCCCATTTCAGACAGGGTAGACTTGTACGAGGCCATGGCGAGGGCCTTGAAGTACAACCTCGACACGAAGGTAGAGGTCATGCAGGCGGCGCTGAAATTACGGGAGGCGGATTTGGTGAGCTATTCCGCACTGCCTAAGATTGTAGCCGGGCGCAGGGTATGCCGGCCGCAGCGAAGCGGACCCCACCGAGGCCTCTACTCGCGATGATAGTATTGTCACAGCCGATCTAACATCCTCCTGGAACATCCTGGATTTCGGCCTCTCCTACGTGCGCGCCAAGCAGGCGACCGACGAAGTTCTGGTTCAGGACGAGATGAAGCGGCGGATGGTCAACAAGGTGATCGAGGATGTCCGCACGGCCTATTGGCGCGCTGTGAGCTACCAGCGTCTCGTCGGCCGCATGCGCGCGCTGGAAGGCCGCGTCGCCCGCGCGCTCAAGGACACCCGTAATCTTTCGTCCAACGGCGAAACGTCGCCGCTGGTGGCACTGACCTATGAGCGCGAGCTGATCGAGGTCAAGCGAGAGGTGGAGTTGCTGGAAGGCGAACTGCTGGTGGCGAAGACGCAGCTTTCCGCGCTGATGAACGTGAAGCCCGGCACGGAATTCACGCTCGAGGTTCCCAAGCGCCGCGATACGCAGCTGAAGATCAGCTACACCTCGCAGGAGATGTTCAATATCGCCGCGACCAACCGCCCGGAGATGCGCGAAATCTCCTACCGGCTGCGGATCAACGAACGTGAAGTCGATGCGGCGCTGCTCGATCTGCTGCCCGGCATCAACCTGTACGCTGGCCCGAACTACGATTCCAACGATTATATCGCCACCAACGACTGGGTGTCGTGGGGCGCCAAGGTCAGCTTCAATCTGATGAAGCTCGCGACCCTGCCGGCGGTCAACAAGAAGATCGAGGCCGAAAAGCAGATGCTGGATACGCGCTCGCTTTCTGTCGCGATGGCTGTGATGACGCAGGTCCATATCAGCCGCGCGCGCTATGCCCACCTGAAGCATTCCTATTCGACGGCAGCCGCGCTTTCCAATGTTTCGCACCGAATCCTGACGCAGGTGCGCACCGAAACCGACGCGCAGAAGACCAGCGAGCAGATGCTGATCCGCGAGGAGATGAACGCGCTGCTGGCCGATGCGAAGCTCGATATGGCCTATGCCGACCTGCAGAACGCCTATGCGAACATCTACGCATCGCTCGGCATCGATCCGTTCCCGCAAACGCTGCGCACCACCCAGCCCGTCAAGGAAATGGCTGGCGAGTTGCGTGACATGTGGCTGGAGCGCGGTGAATTGAAGACAGACCTCGTTGCGGCCAAATAACCGCCGGCATGGGAGACCGTGATGAAGCACATAGCGGCATCCGTTCTGATGATACAGCTTTTGGCAGGTGGCGCAGCTTACGCCGCCGGCAATGATGCGGCGGATGCCACGGCATCGCTGGAAGGGCTGCGCGGCATCGTTCGCGCCGCCGACGAAGCCTCCATTTCGAGCGATCTCGGCTTCGCCATCGCCACCCTGCCCTTCAAGGAAGGCGAGAGTTTCAACAAGGGCGATATCCTCGCCACCTTCGAATGCGGAGATATCCAAGCCCAGCTCAAATCCGCCGAGGCGGCGCTGGCGGCCGCTCAGATCGCCGTTGCCAATGACGAACGGCTGGCGCGCTCGAATGCTGCCGGCAAATTCGAGGTCGACATATCGCGCGCCAAGGCCAACCAGGCCGCGGGCGAGGCCGACGCTTATCGCAGCAAGCTCGGCCGCTGCACGATAAGGGCGCCCTTCGACGGCCGGATCGGCGCCATGCCCTCCCACGCGCACGAAACGCCGGAACCGAGCCGCCCGATCATGCACATTGTCGCCAGCAACGATCTGCTTGTCGACGTGCTGGTACCCTCGGTCTGGCTGCGCTGGCTGCGCGAAGGCGAAGCGTTTTCATTGAGCGTCGACGAGACGGCCAAGACCCTGCCGGTCGATATTATCCGCATCGGCGCGACCGTCGATCCGGTCAGCCAGACGGTCAAGGTGACCGGGCGTTTTTCCGGCCAGGCCACCGGCGTCCTGCCGGGGATGAGCGGCCCCACAGTGTTCAAAATCCCGAGTGAGTAGGCATACGCAGATGCAAGGTGTCGAAAAGCCAGCCAGCGATCCCATCAAGCTTCAGCCACCGGCAGCGGCCGCCGCCCAGCACGCCTACGAACTGTTGCTCAGGATCGAGGCCGACGCACGCCGTGTCGAAAGCGTCGGCGAACTGCGCTTCCTCATCGCCAACGAGACGATGAAGCTCACCAAGGCCAGGCAGATCTTCGTGCTGTCGGTTCCAAAGGGCGTCTTCAAGGTCGAGACGGTGTCCTCGATCGGCGCGGTGGATCGAAACGCGCCGCGCATCCGCTTCGTCGAAGGTGTCATCAGGCAGCTGTCGCGCGAGGCAGGGCTCGCTAAGATCAAGGCCTTCACCCTTCCCGCCTATTGCCCGCCCGGCGAGATCGAGCAGGACAGCTATCCCTTCCGCTTCATGGCCTGGGTGCCGTTTCAGCTGCGCGACGGCCATATCTTCGCGGGCATGCTTTTGGCGCGCGAGACGCCGTGGCCGGAGGCGGATCTGCTGCTGGCCGAAAGGCTGGCCGAGACCTATTCCCACGCCTGGCGGGCGCTGAGCGGACCGCGACGCCTGAAGCGCAATCTGCCGATCAAGCCGCTGATCGGAACCGCTGCCTTGCTGGCGATAGCCGCGATGTTCATCCCCGTCCACATGACCGTGCTGGCGCCGAGCGAGGTGGTTCCGGTCGCGCCGGAGATCGTCGCGGCACCGCTCGATGGCGCGATCGAGGAGATCCTCGTCAATCCGAATGCAAGCGTGGTGAAGGGGCAGCCGCTCTTCAGGCTGGCCGACACCGCCCTTCGAAACGAGCTGCGCGTCGCCGAGCAGGATGTGAAGGTGGCGCAGGCGAAGCTGATGCAGATCAGCCAGCGCGCGATCGCCGACCCGGAGGCGCGGCGCGATCTGGCGGTGACCAGAAGCGAATTGAGCGTCGCATCGGCCAAGCGCGATTACGCCGCCGACATGCTGGCACGCACGAGCGTGAAGGCTGAAACCGATGGCGTGGTCATCTTCACCGACAAGCGCGACTGGATCGGCCGGCCGGTATCGATCGGCGAGCGGGTGATGGAAGTGGCCGACCCTAGCCGCGTTCAGCTACGCATCGACGTGCCGGTGGCCGATGCCATCGCGGTCGAGAACGGCGCCGCGGTCAGCGCGTTTCTGGATGCCGACCCGTTGCATCCGGTCGCGGCGAAAACGCTGTCCTCCTCCTTCGATCCGCAAATGATCGAGGGCAACATTCTGGCCTATCGCATCTATGCTGGATTTGACGCCGTGCCCGAGCGCGGTCTGCGTCTCGGTATTCGCGGGACGTCGCAAATCTTCGGCGAAAAAGTGCCGCTGGCCTACTATCTGTTCCGGCGGCCGATTGCCGCGATCAGGCAACGGCTGGGTCTATGAGCGTATCACCTTCGCCCGATCTCAGACTGCCGCCCCTGCGCGAGGATCTGCAGATCGTGCGCGGCGGTACCAGCCTGTCCGGCGAGCCGGTCTGGATCGTGCTTGATCCAGTCCGGAATCGTTTCTTCCGCATCACTTTCGAAATGTTCCAGCTGCTGACGCTCTGGAACTTCGCGCGCTCGCTGCGCGGCCTCATTCAGGCCGTACAGGCGCAGTTCGGACGGCTTCCCGAGCAGGAGGAGATCTATGCCGCGATGCGGATGCTGGAGACGAGCTTCTTCGTCACCGAACCGGCGTCGGCGACCTGGCGCGCGCTTCATGCCAGCGCGACGCGCCGCCACTCGCTCTTCATGCGGCTGATCCATAACTACCTCTTCTTCCGCATTCCGCTGGTCAGGCCGGATCGCTTCATCCGCAAGACCGCCCCTTACATCACCGGACTCTTCAGCCCGGCTTTTCATGCTTTCACCATCTGCGCCGCCATTCTCGGGCTCTATCTGGTGTCCCGGCAGTGGGACGCGTTCACCGGCACGTTTCCCTATATCTTCACGCTTGAGGGCATCGTGGTCTCGGTGATCTCGGTCGGCTTCATCAAGTCGATGCACGAGTTGGGCCACGCCTATGTCGCGCACCGCCATGGCTGCCGCGTTCCCACCATGGGTATCGCCTTCATGGTGCTGGTGCCGCTGCTCTATACCGACGTCAGCGATGCGTGGCGGCTGAAGTCGCGTTTCGATCGGCTGAAGATCGATACGGCCGGCGTGCTGACCGAGATGCATATCGCCGTTTTCGCGCTTCTTCTATGGGTGTTTCTGCCCGACGGCCCGTTTCGATCCGCAGCCTTCGTTCTTGCGGCGACCGGCTGGGTGCTCAGCCTGATCGTCAACCTCAACCCCTTCATGCGCTTCGACGGCTACTACATCTTCGCCGATCTCCTCGGCGTCGAAAACCTGCAGCCCCGCGCTTTCCGGCATCTGCGTTGGCGGCTTCGGAACCTCTTGTTCAACACCGGCGAGGAGAGGCCCGATCGCTTCGGTCCGAAACTCGACGTGATCGTGACGCTCTATGCCATCGCCACGACGATCTACCGGCTGTTTCTCTATTTCGGCATCGCGCTCCTCGTCTATCATTTCACGATCAAGATCGTGGGCGTGATGCTGTTTGCCGTCGAGATCGGCTTTTTCATCCTTCGGCCGATCCTGTCCGAACTCCGGGAGTGGTGGACCATGCGCCATGACATCATCACGAGCAGACGAAGCTATCTGTCGCTGGCGATCTTCCTTGCCATCGTCGCATTGCTCTCGCTGCCGATCTTCAAGAGCGTGTCGGCTCCAGCAGCGCTTTATCCCAACGAGTTCACGCGGCTTTTCCCGATGGAGCCCGGAAAGATCGAGGCGATCGGGATCAAACGCGGCGATGCCGTCAAGAATAACGACGTGCTGTTTTCCATCGTCCGCCCCGAGTTGCAGCAGGAGCTTCGCACCACGGAAATCGAGGCGGAGCTGACGCGCTACCGTCTGGCGCGCGTGCTGGCCGATCCGCAAAACCTTGTCGATCGCGGCATCCTTCAATCGCAATTGGCCGCACTTGAGGCCAAGCGTGACGGGCTTGCGCGCCGGCAGGCGTCGCTGATCGTTCGCGCGCCGTTCGACGGCACCGTCATCGACATCGATCCGCAGGTTCATCTCGGCCGCTGGATCAGCCCCAAGGATCAGCTCGCGACGATTGCCGGCGCATCCGGCATGGCGGCGCGCGGCTTCGTGTCCGGAGGCGACCGCGGCCGCCTCGAAGTCGGCGCCACTGGCCACTTCATCCCTGACGATCTCACGCAGTCGTCACTGCCCGTGCAGCTCACCTCCATCGCTTCGGCCGGCGCCTCCGAGATCGATATTCCGCAGCTGACATCCGAATATCACGGCGAGATCGCCGTCCACCCGCAGAACGCCCATGAACGCCTGCGCCTCAGCCCTGTTTCGGCACAGTATGCGATTACCGCCGAGGTATCCGGCAAGGCTTTGTCGGAGACCGTCAGAGGCGTGGTTGTATTGAACGGCAAAGGTGAAAGTATTGCCGGCCGCGTCTGGCGGCAGGTTGTAAAAGTTCTCGTCCGCGAGGCCGGAGCCTGAGGTTTTCGTAATAACTTTGAAACCATTGCGGGCGTCAGCGCTTTATATCACAAACCGGGGATAGTATTCCGGGTGATCAATAGCGGAAAGGATGCGCAATGCGCCTGTTCAGGACGCGGACAACTCATCGTCACTCCATCTGGAAGCGCGACACGACGGGCCGGGCCTATGCCAGCCACGGCAGGTTCCGGCTGACGATCAATGGCGCCAATGAAAATTGGTTCTATCGCGTATCCGACATGAACGGCGAGCTGCCCTCCGTCGACAGCAACCCCTTTACCACCGAAGACGAAACAATGAAGGCCGCACAGGCCGAGCTTGAGGACACGGCCGCCGAGCTACCGCTGCCGCCGGAATATTGATCTCGATATCAGAAAGGCAGGCGAGACGGTTTTAACCGGTCGTGCCGGTCACAAGCCTTGCAATCGCCTCGGTGCTTCCGGGCTGCCCGAGCCAGATCATCGCCAACCGATCACCGGTCTGCTTTGCCAGATACATGTAGTTATCAGCACGCTTCACGAAGGAAGCCGCGTCGTCTTCTGGCTGCAAAAGCGTGACGCCCATCGCAGCACCCAGTTCCACAACCACACCTTCGACGGCGATCGGCTTGAAGATGCGATCGACCGCATCCTTGAGCGTGAGCTCCACGTCGTTCAGATGCGAGGGATCGACCTCCAGAAGAACGACGAACTCGTCGCCGCCGATGCGCGCGATGAAATCGTTGGCGCGGAAACTGTCGCGGAAACGGCTGGCGATGATCCTCAACACCTCGTCGCCGGCGGCGTGTCCCATCGTGTCGTTCACGGCCTTGAAGCCGTTGAAATCGATGAAAGCCAATGCCAGCAGTTTGTCGGTGTCGTCGCGCCGTTCCAGGTGCTCGGCCAGAACTTCGTCGAAGCAGGCGCGATTGGGCAGGCCCGAAAGCGCATCGGTGCGCGCCGAAGCACGGAGCGCAAGCTCGATCTCGTGTTGATGGCGAACGCGCGCGGAGACGTCGAGGATGACTTCGACATCGAAGGACACACCATCGATGACAGTGCGCTGCGCGGAAATCAACGTTGGCACGATCGTTCCGTCGGCATGGCGGATATCGACTTCCTCCAGCACGTAGCCGCCGTCTTCGGCGAGCATCCGATGGCGCCGATCGCGCGCCGGGCTGCTGATCGCGGCACCCTCAGCGATCAACGTTCTGCCGCTGATATCCTCCCATTTCAGGCCTGTAAGCCTGAGATAGGCGTCGTTTACCTTCAGATAGCTGGATGTCTCGGTGTCGCTGGTCGACACAGCCATGGCGATCGGTGCGAACTCGAACATTCGCATCAATATCGAAGTCAGGATCTCTGGTGGAAGTATCTCTTCGTCGGCCATACACGTGATCGCAACAAGTATAGCCGCTTCTCTAGCAGACGAAAGTTAAGCTCTTCTGACTTAAAACGCTAATTTACCAAACACATGGCAACGATGCATTCCCGGGTTCCGCGCGCGATAAAATCGGAGCCGCCGCTTTGCAACCGGTGTGATTGCACCTATCTTGCGTCATCATCGTCAACGAACAAGGGCTCCTGTGTTTCTCGAAATTGGAATTGTGGTCTTGCTCACCATCCTGAATGGTGTGCTCGCCATGTCGGAATTGGCTGTCGTGTCCTCAAGGGCCGCCCGCCTTAAAGTTCTCGCCGATCACGGAAGCAGAGGAGCCGCACAAGCCATAAAACTTGCCGAGAACCCCGGCAGGTTCCTGTCGACCGTGCAGATCGGCATCACGCTCGTGGGCGTTCTCTCCGGCGCCTTCTCGGGCGCCACCCTCGGCAGCCGCCTGACGGCCTGGCTGCAGCTTCAGGGCATGTCGCCGACCGTGGCCGATGCCGTGGGCGTCGGCACCGTGGTCATCGCCATCACCTACCTGTCGCTGATCGTCGGCGAACTCGTGCCGAAGCAGATCGCGCTGCGCGAACCGGAAGCGGTCGCGGCCAAGGTCGCGCCCGCCATGGCGGTCCTGTCGAAGATGGCGCTGCCGCTCGTCTGGCTGCTCGATGCCTCCGGCAAGCTCGTGCTGAAGCTGCTCGGCCAATCCGGCAAAGGCGGTGACAACGTCTCCGACGAGGAGATCAAGACGGTCCTCGCAGAAGCGCAATCGGCGGGCGTGATCGAGAGCGAAGAATCCGCCATGATTTCAGGCGTCATGCGGCTTGCAGACCGCACGGCGCGTGCGTTGATGACGCCACGACGCGACGTCGAGATCATCGACGTGGACGACAGCCTGGACGAAATCCGCGCCCAGCTGCACAACACCAAGCGCTCGCGCCTGCCGGTCAGAAAGGGCAGCTCGGACGAAGTGCTGGGCGTGCTTGCGGTCAAGGATTTCTACGACGCGATGTCGGTTCAGGGCACCGCCGACCTGAAGACGATCACGCAGGACGTGCCGATCGTCTCCGATCTCTCCAACGCCATCAGCGTCATCCAGGCGATCCGCACGTCGCCGGTCCACATGGTGCTTGTCTTCGACGAGTACGGGCACTTCGAAGGCGTCATTTCCTCCGGCGACATCATGGAAGCGATCATGGGCGCGCTGCAGGATGGCCCGATCGACGAACAGGCCATCGCGCGCCGCGACGACGGCTCCTATCTGGTGTCGGGCTGGACGCCGATCGACGAATTCGCGGAGTTCATGAGCCTGAAGCTTGGCGACGATCTCGAATACCAGACCGTCGCGGGTCTCGTTCTCGAGGAGCTGAAGCATCTTCCGGTGCTTGGCGAGAGCTTTACCAAGGATGGCTGGCGTTTCGAGGTCATCGACCTCGACGGACGACGGATCGACAAGATCCTGGTCAGCTCGCTGGACACGCGCCAGACGACCGACGTCGAGTAATCAGGTTGGAAGACATGTCGCGAGCGGTATTAGGTCGGGATATCCGCTCGCGGCGCAATGCCTATCTCAGCGCTTCATGTCAGGGCAGACATACGGCACTTTCGCGATGCTGTAGCGGTGCTCGACCGTATCCTTCCCGGCTCTCACGCTCAGTGTCAGCTGACTCGGCGAAACCGATTTCACCTTCGCGGTGATTTTGGCGCCATCCTCGTCCCAGGTAACGGTATCGTGAGAGCTGCGGCTCCATTTGCGCAGCGCGTAAGTTTCCCAGCAGGAATCCATCAGCAGGCTGCCATCGGCCATGAACAGCATCATCACGCCGGGAAGACCGGATTGCGATTTGGTCTCGATCCACGCGCGACCGACAAGCGGGTCGGCGACCGGCGTCTGAGCCGCCGCGATCGGCGCGACCATCGTTGCCATCGTTCCCGCCGCAATTGCCAACATCCTGTATAGATTATTCAATTGTCGCTCCTCCGTTCTGGAATCATGTCCCAAGAGATAAGGACCGAAGCGACAGGATTGTGACCGTCGCGCTCTTTTCTTGCGGTCATGTCACTTTGCGGGACGCTCGACAAACGGCCACCCAGCTGCGCGCGCCTTCCCCACCTTCCGCGCCGCGCCCGATCCGCCGAACGCCCAAGAAGTGAGGTCACGCACGGCCCAACTGTCCCGATAATCCATTCCTCATAAACGATACGTTAGGGATCTGTTGACCATAATCGACTGCAAAGCGACCTCGCCGATCGCAAGCATCCGGCCCTCGCACCCTTCAACAATGACGGAAGTCGTGTTCGTGTACCATGCAGTCTTTTCCGTTCCCGTGACCATGCTGGCGCTAGCCGTATCGCTTGCCGCCCATCGCATGGTCTTGATCGCCCTCGTCATATTCGCGGCCATGGTCGGCGCAGCGCAGGCGGCCGCAGACGACCGCGCGCTCAAGCTCTATTTTACCCACACGGGAGAGCGGGCGACCATCGTCTTCAAGCGCAACGGCAAGTTCGATCCGAAGGGCCTGGCGCAGATCAACCGCTTCCTGCGCGACTGGCGGCGCAACGAGCCGACCAAAATGGATCCGCGCCTGCTCGATCTGGTCTGGGAGGTCTATCAGCGCAGCGGTGCCAAGCAGCCCATCCACGTCGTCTCCGCCTATCGCTCGCCCGCCACCAACAACATGCTGCGCACCCGTTCGCGCACCACAGGCGTCGCCAAGAAGAGCCAGCACATGCTGGGTAAGGCGATGGACTTCTACATTCCGGGCGTGAAGCTTGCCACGCTGCGCGCGCTCGCCATGCAGATGCAGGTGGGCGGCGTCGGCTATTATCCGACGTCCGGCTCGCCCTTCGTGCATCTCGATGTCGGCAATGTTCGCGCCTGGCCGCGCATGTCGCGCCTGGAATTGGCACGGCTTTTCCCAAGCGGCCGCACCTTGCATCTGCCGGCCGATGGCCGTGCCTTGCCGGGCTATGAGCTGGCGCTCGCCGACCAGAAGAAGCGCAACCGCCCTGTCGCGATCGAGACCATCCGCGCACCTGAAAGTGATGACGATGAAGGCGCTCCGGCACCCTCCCGCGCTCTCGTAACGGCGATGCTGCCGGTGCCTCAAACGCGCGCCGAACGAGGTCTCGAGCTTCAGCTTGCCCGGCCGATGCCGCGCGCCGACAATACCGATAGCAAGGTTCCCGACCTCGCCTCCCTCACCGTGCCGCTTCCGACCTTCAGACCGGCGCTGGATGAAACCACCACGGCAAGCGTTCCGCCGCCCGCCGCGCCCGTCCTGCTCGCCACCGCCGTCACCGGCAAGGGATCGGCGGGACAGCTTCTCTTTGCCCTCCACGCAGGCGGCTCGCTTGCCGGCGGCGCGGCAAAGCGCCCCGACATGACCGCGGTTGCTCCTCGGGAGCCGCAGGTCGTATCGGCAGGCGTCGGCGCCATGTCCGGCAAGGCGCTGGTCGCCTGGGCGCTGCAGCCACCGGGTATGAAGATCGAGATGACCGCACCGCGGCCATCAGGCATGCGCCTGACGACGCTCGACGATGTCGGTCCGGCGATCTATAGCGACACCGACGAATTCGCTGAAGATGAGTTCGACGAGGACCGCTTCGCTCTCGACGGCTAGCACGAGCCTTCGGCGGTCTCGCCACCAATCATCAGTATTGCGTGAAATCGCCGGTTTCCGATTGCAGCAGCGTCAGCGGATAGCGAGCCGGATGGTGCACAAGCGCCGTCATGTTGACCGGGCGGTTGCGGTCGTCGAAGGCGATCTGGTCGACCGTCAGCACTGCCGCCGGCGGCGCCAGTTGCAGCAATCGCGCCTCGTCTTCGCCCGCCAGACGGGCGCTCAGCGTGGTCTGGCCGCGTTTGGGAAATATGCCGTAGCGCTGGCGCAGCTCTTCATAGAGCGAGCGGTTGGCGATACCCCAATCGAGGTCGAGCAGCCCCGGCACGCGCCCGGCCGGAATCCAGTCGGTCTGGATCACCGCCGGAATGTTGTCGAGCAGGCGCAGGCGCGATAGCACCACGACCTCCGCGCTAGGGGCGAGAAAGAGCGGCCTGCTGACTTCGAGCGGCGCCCGAACGAGGCTTGCCTCGATCAGCTGGTGACCCGGCGCGCGGCCATTGGCCAGCGCGATGCTGGTGAAGCTCTTCAGCACCTGAAGCTCGAAGCCGCCGCCGCGTTCCGTGACATAGAGCCCCTTGCCGGGCTGGCTATGCACCACGCCCTGCTGGATGAGTTCACGCACCGCGTGGCGAATGGTGATCCGGCTCACATCATAGAGATCGACGAGCTCGCGCTCGGAGGGCAGCTTGCCGCGCAGCGGCAGGCGCCCGTCGCTGATCGCCGCCAGCAGCGCCTCGTACACCTGCTTGTGCAGCGGCCGCGGGTCGTCGCGATCGATGACGCCGCGTGTTGCGATCAATGTGTCCTCGGTTTCGAGCGTCTTCAAATTCGATTTCCCTGGGCCATAGCCGCCTCTGCCAATGTCATCTTCAACGCAATTCTCTCGAAAGTCCATATTGACATAACTGGTCATAACCAGTCCTATTGATCGCAAGGAGCCAGAAGAGCCCCGACGATGCCGTGCATTATCACAATCAAGGGAACCCATCATGCTTAAGAAGAGCCTTGCCGCCCTCGCGTTCTCCGCCGCCCTCTGGAGCGGAACGGCCCACGCTGAGACGATTTCCGTATTTTGCGCGCCGACGGAATTCGAGCTGTGCACCAATGTCGCCAATGCCTGGAAGGAGAAGACGGGCAATGAAGCGAAGATCAACAAGATGCCGGCGCTGCTCGATGACGCCATCCCGATCTATCAGCAGCTGATCGCCGCAAAGTCGACCGATATCGACGTGCTGTTCCTCGACGTCATCTGGCTCGGCATGTTCAAGAACGGCCTTCTCGACCTGAAGACCGTGATCCCCCAGGCCGATCAGGACAAGCACTTCGCCTCCACGCTCAACGCCGCCAAGCTCGACGGAAATCTGGTCGCGATGCCCGCCTACATGGACGTCGGCCTGATGTTCTACCGCAAGGATCTGCTAGAGAAATACGGCAAGCAGCCGCCGAAGACTTGGGATGAGCTGGCCGCCACGGCCAAGGAAATCCAGGACAAGGAGCGTGCCGACGGCAAGGGCGACATGTGGGGTTACGCCTGGCAGGCCAAGAGCTACGAAGGCCTGACCTGCGACGCGATCGAGCTCGTTGCATCGAACGGCGGCGGCACGATCATCTCCGACGACGGCAAAGTCACGATCGACAATCCGAAGGCTGCCGAAGCGATCGAAAAGGCCAAGGGTTGGATCGGCTCGATCAGCCCAGAGGGTACGCTGAACTACGACGAGGAAGCCTCGCGCGCCGTCTTTGAATCCGGCAATGCCGTGTTCCATCGCAACTGGCCTTATGTATGGGGCACGTCGCACAAGGAAGGCAGCGCCGTTGTCGACAAGGTCGGCGTCATGCCGCTGCCCGTCGGCACGGAAGGCCAGAAGTCGAGCGGATGCCTCGGCCCGATGTATTACGGCGTCTCGAAGTACAGCGCCAAGCCTGACGTCGCGGCCGACTTCGTGAACTTCATCACCGGCCCCGACATGCAGAAGAAGCGCGCGCTGCAGGATGCAGTCAACCCATCCATCCCGGCGCTCTACACCGACCCGGACGTGCTGGCGAAGATCCCCTTCCTGAAGGATAACCAGCAGGCCTTCGCCGATAGCGCCGTGCGTCCCTCGGGCTATACCGGCACCAGCTACAACCGCGTGTCGCAGGCCTTTTATCGCTCCGTCCACGACATGCTGTCCGGTGGTGGCGATATCAAGTCCGGCTTGACCTCGCTCGCCGGGCGACTGGAAAAGCTCAAGGAAAGCCGTTGAGCCTAGACTGAACGCACGAGGGCAGGCCCATAGCGGTCCGCCCTCGTCTCGCGCATCGCAAATCGCCGCCAGCAAGGGGGCGAGCCTTTTATCGTGATCAAGTCCGGGTGAAAAATGGCATCGGTTTCGCTTGAATCCGTTTCGAAGAATTTTGGGACGCACACCGTCATTCAGGGCGTCGACCTCAGGATCAACGACGGCGAGTTCGTCGTCTTCGTCGGGCCTTCCGGCTGCGGCAAGTCAACGCTTCTGCGCATCGTTGCGGGCCTCGTGGCGGCGTCAAAAGGTGTCGTGACCATCGGCGGCGAGGACGTGACCGATGTTCCGGCCTCAAGACGCGGCGTCGCCTTCGTCTTCCAGTCCTATGCGCTCTATCCGCATATGAGCGTCGCCCGCAACATCGGCTTCGCGCTGGAAACACTGGGCATGGCCAAGGACGCGATCAGCCAGAAGGTTTCGTCGGTGGCGCGCATGCTCAAGGTCGACCACCTGATGGATCGCCGGCCGCGCGAACTCTCCGGCGGCCAGCGCCAGCGCGTGGCGATCGGCCGGGCGCTGGTGCGCCAGCCCGAGATCTTCCTGTTCGACGAGCCGCTCTCCAACCTCGATTCCGATCTTCGAATGGAAATGCGCATGGAGATCGCCAAGCTCCATGACGACCTGAAGACGACGATGATCTACGTCACCCACGACCAATCCGAGGCGATGACGCTCGCAGACCGGATCGTCGTCTTGAACCACGGCCGCATCGAGCAGGTGGGAACGCCGCAGGAACTCTACCACGCCCCTGACAATCGCTTCGTCGCAAGCTTCATCGGCAGCCCCCGGATGAACTTCCTGGCCGTCTCGCCGAAGACCGGCGCGGATGCCGGCACGATCGTCGGCCCCGGCAATCTATCAATCGTCATGGTCGCCACCAATCCGGCTGGCCCGATCGCCGAGATCGGCATCCGGCCGGAAGGACTGCGGTTAGTTGGCGCGAACGAAGGCCGCATCACCTGCACGCTGGAGCGTGTGGAGGACCTCGGCCACGAGCATTTCGCCTATTGCCGGATCACCGACGACACCGTCTGGGTGATCCGCGTCGCAAAGGCACCGGCGCATGATCTCATCGGCCAGCCTGTCGGCCTGGATTTCGCTGATGCCGCCGTCTTCGCCTTTACAGCCGACGGCAAGCGCGTTCTGCTCAGCCAGCCGGCCAACGGACAGGTGAACCAACCATGAGCGCCAAACTTGCCCGCCGCGATTACCGGGCCGCATGGCTGTTTCTGGTTCCCGTCATCGCCGTCATCCTTCTGGTCGCCGTCTGGCCGCTGAGCCGGACCTTCTTCTTCTCCTTCACCGACGCCTATCTCGACGACCCCTCCGTCTATTCCATGGTCGGCCTCGACAACTTCATGGAGGTCATCAACGACCACAGCTGGTGGGTTGCCGTGAAGAACACGCTGGTGTTCACCGTCATCTCGGTCGCGATCGAGACGGCGCTCGGGCTTGCGATCGCCTTGCTGCTCAACGAGATGATCCCGGGCCGCGGCCTCGCGCGTGCCGCCATTCTGGTGCCGTGGGCCATTCCTGTCGTCGTCGCCACCAAGATCTGGGAATGGATGCTCAACGACCAGTTCGGCGTCATCAACAAGATCCTCACGGGGCTGGGCGTGGTCGATCACGGTATCGCATGGACGGCGAGCAGCTCGCTGATCATGGGCGTCGTCATTTTCATCGACGTGTGGATGACCACGCCTTTCATGGTGCTGCTCATCCTCGCCGGTCTGCAGCTGATATCGCCGGAGATCTTCGAGGCCGCCGAAGTGGACGGCATCCCCGCCTGGAAGCGCTTCTGGTCGATCACCCTTCCGATGCTGCGCCCGGCGATCGGCGTCGCCGTTCTTTTCCGCGTTCTCGACGCGCTCCGGATGTTCGACCTTGCCTATGTCCTCGCGGCGAGCAACGAGAACGTCATGACCGTATCGATCTATGCGCGCGACCGGCTGATCAGCTTCCAGGAACTTGGCGTCGGCTCGGCGGCGTCGACCTGGGTCTTCCTGCTCGTCGCGCTGGTCGCAATCATCATCATCGGGGTCTTGCGCCTCGACAAAGCGGCGGGGACCTGATCGATGGCCAATGCAATCGCGCAAAAGGCGCTGCGCAAGCCCGCTGGCTACTATCGCATGAGACGGCGCGTCGTGCGCGGCCTGCAGATCTTCGCGCTGCTGCTCGTGCTCGTCTATACGCTGTTCCCGTATTACTGGGCCTTCGTCTCCTCGACGAAGCAGGGTGCCGCGCTCTATCGCTCGGCCCTGATGCCGGCGCTGGATTTCACTTATTACCGGCAGTTGATCGACAACCCGGTCTTCATGGGGTCGCTGCTCAACTCGGCCTATGTCGCGATATCGACGACCTTCCTGTCGCTCATCATTGGCCTCTCGGCCGCCTACGCACTCGGCCGCATCGAGTTTCCGCAGCGGCGCGCGATCCTGATGATCGTCCTGATGATATCGATCTTCCCGCAGGTGGTCGTGCTCTCGGGCATGTTCGAGCTGATCAACTGGCTGGGGCTATTCAATCGCCCGAGCGCGCTGATCCTCACCTATCTCCTGTCGACCGTACCCTTCACGACGTGGATTCTCACCACCTTCATCCGCGAGTTCCCACGCGAACTGGAGGAGGCCGCGATCATCGACGGCTGCTCGCACTTCCGCATCCTGATGAAGGTGCTACTGCCGCTGATGGGGCCGTCGCTGGCCAGTACCGGCATTCTTGCCTTCATCCTCGCCTGGAACGAGTTCCTGTTCGCGCTGACATTCACGCTGACGGACGAGAACCGCACCGTGCCGGTGGCGATCGGCCTGATCGCGGGCACCAGCCGCTACGAGTACCCGTTCGGGCAGATCATGGCGGCCTCGATCACCGTCACGCTCCCCCTCATCGCCGTCGTGCTTATCTTCCAGCGGCGGATCGTTGCCGGCCTTACCGCCGGCGCCGTCAAAGGCTGACAGATACAAGGATCAAGATCATGGACATGCTTGTGAAGCTCTACGAGCTGAAGCGCGACCCGGCCCTCGACAGCCGCATGACATCGCAAGGGGTCACCATCCGCCGCGTGCTGGTGCCGGAACTGCCGGCGCTGACATCATGGATCGAACCACGCTTCGGCGCCGGCTGGGCGGCCGAGGCCACCGCCGCCGCCATGCGCCAGCCGACCACCTGCTTCATCGCCATTCAGGCGGGTGAGCTTATCGGCTTTGCCTGCCACGAGGCGACCGCCAAGGGATTCTTCGGCCCCACCGGCGTCGATCAGGCGGCCCGAGGCAAGGGTGTCGGCCACGCCCTGCTCCTGGAAACGCTGCTCGACATGCACGCGCAGGGCTATCCCTATGGCGTGATCGGCGGCGCCGGGCCGATGGATTTCTATCGCAAGAGCGTCGGCGCGATCCCGATCGAGGGCTCCGATCCGGGTATTTATCGAGGCATGCTATCGCTCGCCCACCCGAGCGAAATCTCCTCATAAAGGACACGATTTCGGACGCGTCAGCGCCGAATTTCAGCCTTTGATTTCAAAAATACCTGGTCTGCCGGCGCAGCGCTGCTTCGCCGGTACAGCAGGCGTTGTGGCCTGTTTCGACGATACCGGCTACCGGTGTGTCTGTCACAAAAATTGATTTTAAGATGGACAATTTTTGTATATCGCCCTATATACGCAGATAAGGAGCACAGCGCTCCATCGAAAATGACAGTATCAAAGTTCGATTACGTGACCTTTTGTCATATCGGATAGATACTTTCGATATAATATATTTTTCCTCGGACGAATTTGACTTATGAAATGTCGATTTGTCTCAGCAACACAACGGATAATACATCCTGATCCAGAAGATATTCTGCAGATCGTGGGCGTATGCGAATAAAGGAGAATGCCTGGCCTCTCGAGCTCGGCGCCAAGATTATATGAATGCTGCAACTGAAACAGACGCGCCGACATCATCGGCTTCGACCAAGATCAGTCTCAACAACATCTACAAAGTTTTCGGCGAACACCCGAAGAAGGCCTTGGCGCTACTGCGCGCAGGCAAGTCAAAATCCGAGATCCATGCAGCAACGGGCTGCTCGATCGGCGTAAACGACGCCAGTTTCGATATTCGCGCCGGCGAGATCTTCGTCATCATGGGCCTCTCGGGCTCCGGCAAATCAACGCTGCTGCGTCTCCTCAATCGGTTGATCGAACCCACATCCGGATCGATCAAGATCGATGGCCGCGATATCACCGACATGTCACGCAGCGAGCTGATCGCGCTACGCCGCCGCGACATCAGCATGGTTTTCCAGTCCTTCGCGCTGCTTCCCAACCGCACCGTTCTCAGCAACGCCGCCTTCGGTCTCGAGGTTGCCGGCGTCGGCGAGGCCGAGCGTCGCGAGAAGGCATTGGCCGCGCTGAAGGCCGTCGGCCTCGACGGCTACGCCGACAGCCGCCCGGATCAGCTTTCCGGCGGCATGAAGCAGCGTGTCGGCCTTGCCCGCGCGCTCGCCAGCGAGCCCACCATTCTCCTGATGGACGAAGCCTTCTCGGCACTCGACCCGCTGATCCGCACCGAAATGCAGGACGAACTCGTTCGCCTCCAATCCGAGCACAGCCGCACCATCGTCTTCGTCAGCCACGATCTCGACGAGGCGATGCGGATCGGCGATCGCATCTGCATCATGCAGAACGGCAATGTCGTGCAGATCGGCACGCCGGACGAGATCGTCACCAAGCCGGCCAACGATTACGTCCGCTCCTTCTTCCGCAATGTCGATGTCGCGCACGTCTTCAAGGCCGGCGATGTCGCCCGCAAATCGCAGGTCACGATCATCGAGCGCGAAGGCGTTTCGGCCGCGGCAGCACTCGAGCGCATGAAAAACTACGACCGCGAATACGCAATCATCCTCGGCCGCGACAAGACCTATCACGGCATGATCAGCCAGACATCGCTGATCGAAAAGATCAGGGCAAAGACGGCCGATCCCTATCGCGGCGCCTTCCTGTCCGAGATCGAGGCCATTCCGGCCGACGAGCCGCTGTCGAACGTGCTTGGCAAGGTGGCGGCCAGCCCCTGGCCGGTTCCCGTCATTGACGGCGGTAAGCGCTATCTCGGCTCCATCAGCAAATCCGCGCTGCTCGAAACGCTCGACCGCGCCGGCTGATCACAAACACATCGGATAAATCATGAACTTCGATATCGGAAACGGCATCGACGCTGCCGTCAATTATGTGCTCGACAACTTCTCACCCGTGCTTGATTTCATCGCGGCCGCGATCGGCTTCGTGACGTCAGGCATCCAGAACGCCCTGCTTGCGATCCCCATGCCGGTTGGCATCGCGATCTTCGTGATCCTCTCGCTCTGGCGCGTCGGCATCGGCTTTGCGGTGTTCACCGCGCTCGGCCTGCTGCTCGTCAACCACATCGAGCTCTGGGGCCCGATGATGGAGACCTTGTCGCTGGTCATCGCCGCTACGCTGATCGCCATGCTCGTCGGCTTGCCGCTTGGCATCGCCATGGCTCGCAAGGATTCCGTCGCCGCCGTCGTGCGCCCGGTCCTCGACCTGATGCAGACCATGCCTGCCTTCGTCTACCTGATCCCGGCCGCCATGTTCTTCGGCCTCGGCGCTGTGCCGGGCGCGATCGCGACGGTCATCTTCTCGATGCCGCCGGTGGTTCGCCTGACCAATCTCGGCATCCGCCAGGTGGATGGCGAGTTCATCGAGGCGGGCAACGCCTTCGGCTGCACGGCGACGCAGCTTCTGTTCAACGTGCAGCTTCCGAACGCCATGCCCTCGATCATGGCGGGCATCAACCAGACGATCATGCTGTCGCTGTCGATGGTCGTGATCGCCTCGATGATTGGCGCTGGCGGCATCGGCAACACGGTTCTGACCGGCATCCAGCGCCTCGACGTCGGCACTGGCTTTGAAGGCGGCATCGCCGTCGTCATCCTCGCCGTCATTCTCGACCGCATCACCCAGAGCCTGGGCAAGCCGCGCGCCGCGTTCTGGCAGGGCCTGTTCCGCAAAAGCGAACGCGAAGAGCTGAAGCCGGCGACGGCCTGATCTCTGGCAACCCATCATGGCAGGCCGCGGCCTGCCAAATGCGAACCTTCACAAAAGGAGCACTCATGTTCAAAACACTCGCAACCCTCGGCCTTGCCGCCGCTCTCGTCAGCGGCGCGGTCACCTCGACCATGGCGCAAGAGGCCAAGCCGGTGAAGATCGGCTGGGCCGCCTGGTCCGACGCCGAGTTCGTTACCAAGCTTGCCGCCAAGGTGATCGAGACGAAGCTGAACCAGAAGGTCGAACTCGTGCAGGCGGATATCGCGCCGCTCTACCAGGGTGTCGCGCGCGGCGACCTCGACACGATGATGATGGCCTGGCTGCCGCAGACGCATGCCGACTACTATGCCAAGGTCAAGGACAAGGTCGAGACGCTCGGCACGGTCTATGACGGCGCCAAGCTCGGCTGGGTGGTTCCCGATTACATTCCCGCCGACCAGATCGGCTCGATCGAGGACCTGAAGAAGGAAGACGTGCAGAAGAAGCTCTCCGGCACCATCCAGGGCATCGATCCGGGCGCCGGCCTCACGCGCCTCTCGGAAAAGGCGGTGAAGGATTACGGGCTCGACAGCTACAAGCTGCAGATCTCCAGCGAAGCCGGCATGCTGACGACGGTCGATCGCGCCATGCGCGGCGAGAAGTGGTTCGTGGCCACCGCCTGGAGCCCACATTGGATGTTCGGCAAGCACAAGCTGCGCTATCTCGATGACCCGAAGAAGTCGCTCGGCGAAGCTGAACACGTCGATGTTCTCGCCCGCAAGGACTTCAAGTCCGACAACCCCAAGGTTGCCGCCTTCCTGTCGCGCATGAACCTGCCGATCCCCGATCTCGAAGCGGCGATGTTTGCCGCGCAGGAAACGTCCTACGACCAGGCAGTGGATAAATATATCCAGGACCATCCCGACCAGGTGAAGAGCTGGATCGGCGACGAAGGCTGATCGCATTATCGCGCCTCGCCTAATTCGGCGGGGCGCGACCCTTCGACCGCACAGGAGCGATGAATGTATATCGACCGCCTGCAACCGACCGACGCCGAAGACGATACGATGGGTGGGCGCATGTCGCTCGCCCGCGACGCGATGAAGCTCTCCATCGAAGCCGCCGCGAGAAACCTCGGCATCACGCCCGAGACCTGGGCATCGTGGGAAAACGACCGCGCGGCGCCGGCCGCCGGCAATCTGGAAACGATCGCCGACACGCTTGAGGTCAGCCTCGCATGGCTGTTGCGCGGCCACGGGGCGGGACCCACATGGCCGGTTGCGAACGACAACGCACATCGGCCGAGCTGAACGGAAAGCCGCTATGCGGCTACCCGATCACCGCACACAAGAACAAGGAAATGACAATGGATACGAAAGCGATCACCGCTGAACTGGCACAGCATGTCCCTGTTACCTCGACGCTGGAGAACGTCATCGAGGACGTCGCACCTGTCGATCTCGCGGACATGCATACGCTCTATTCCGACATGGGCTGGCTGATTGCCGAGCGTTTCTCGACGCTGGAGGACAAGCAGCGGGTGTTCGAGCTGATCGAGCTCGGCATGCGCAATGGCGACGGCAGACTGAAGGACGCCGTCTCCACCGGACTGATCGAGGCAATGATTTCGCGCACGGGCGCCCAGCCGGCAAGATGGCGCCAGATATCGGCCGAGCTCGGCCCGCTGTCGTCCGCCTACGTCATGCAGTAATCGAACTAGCCGGCCGTGCGATTTTCAATGCACGGCTGGCAGTTTGGGTTTGCGTGGGGGCGCAGACCTGTCATACGAAGACGCGCAAGCAAACAGACGCAGGACCTCCCCCATCATGCCAAGCTCCCTCATGCCCGTTTTCGACGGCCACAACGACGTATTGCTCCGACTCCAGCATTCGGGCATCGCGCAGCCGGCCAAGGCGTTTATCGAGGGAGAGGCGACGGGGCATATCGATCTTCCCAAGGCGCGCGCCGGCGGTCTGGCCGGCGGGCTCTGCGCCATCTACATCCCCTCGCCCAGCATGGGCAAGGACGCCAATGGCGACTTCCTGACGCCCACGCAGCCGGAATCGCTGAACCGCACCCTGGCAATGGCCCGCATTCTCTTCGACATCGAAGCGCAGAGCGCCGGCGGGCTGAAAGTCTGCCGCACGGCAGCCGATATCCGCCAGTCGATCGAAACCGGCGCCTTCGCGGCCGTGATGCATATCGAGGGCGCCGAAGCAATCGCCGCCGATCTCGATGCGCTCTATGTGCTGCATCAGACCGGACTTCGCACGCTTGGACCAGTGTGGAGCCGGCCGAACATTTTTGCCTACGGCGTTCCGTTCCGTTTCCCGTCATCGCCTGACATCGGCCCCGGCTTGAGCAACGCCGGCAAGGATCTGATCCGAGCCTGTAACGAGCTCAAGATCATGGTCGATCTCTCGCATATGAACGAGCAGGGTTTTTGGGACATCGCGAAGCTCTCGAACGCCCCTCTGGTCGCCTCGCATTCCAACGTCCACCAGATCAGCCCGCATAGCCGCAACCTCACCGACCGGCAGCTCGACGCGATCCGCGACACGGGCGGTCTCGTCGGTATCAATTTCGGCGTGCTCTTCCTGCGCGATGACGGCACGCGCAACGCCGACACCAGCCTCGACCTCCTGGTGCGCCACGCCGCCTATATCGCCGATCGTATCGGCATCGAGCACGTCGCGCTGGGCTCGGATTTCGACGGGACGACGATCCCGGCAGCGATGAAGGATGCGACCGGCCTGCCTCTGTTGATCGACGCGTTCCGCGCCGGTGGCTTCGATGAGGAAGCACTGGTCAAGATCACGCACGCCAACTGGATCAGCGTGCTCGAGCGCACTTGGGGCGGCTAAGCCGCCTGTGACGGCCATCGCAACATAAGCCGCCGAAAACCACGGACTATTTGGAGACGTGTTCCGGCTTCCCCTTGGTTTTCGTGGAAGCGAAGTCCTCGAGCTGCTTTTCGGTCATCGAATCCACCATCTCGCGGGATGCCCCCTTGAGCTTGCTCTTCGGCGTTTCACCGCGCTTGGCAGACAAGGCCGCGCCGGCTGCCTTCTGTTGCGCTTTCGATTTTGCTGGCATGATGTCTTCTCCCTTTCCTCCTGAACTCACGGCGACAGCGAAGGTTCCTGCGAAGGCGCGCACAGTCACTCCAACCGCACGATAGAGTTTCTCGATCGCCGATCCTTTCCTTTTTGAAAGAGAGATTTATCTAACGCTCTGTGACTAAAAGATTTTTCAACGGAGTGGGATCCAAATGGCTGCATCTATACTGATCGGAATACTGATAACCTTCCTGGTCATCATTCTTGTCTTGTACCTTGTCGCCCGCCTGCCGATCGATGCCAAAGCCAAGCAGATCGTGCAGATCATCGTGATCATCATCGGCATCATTTCGCTTTTGAAATATCTGGCGGTTTTCTAAGGCCGTGGCTCGATCGATGGAGGGATCGCATTGAGCCTGATCCGTGGCAAAAGCGCCGAAAAGACGAAGGCCAGCTTTCCGGAGCTGTTCTTCGATCTCGTTTTCGTATTCGCGCTGATCCAGCTGTCGCACACGCTCGTCGAGGACTTCAGTTCGACGACGCTGGCGGAATCGATACTGCTGATCCTCGCTATCTGGTGGCTGTGGGTCTACACGACCTGGATCACCAACCTGCTCGACACCGACAAGGAAGCGGTGCGGCTGCTGCTCTTCGCCCTCATGTTCGGCGGCATATTGCTGGCGATCGCGTTGCCGGAAGCCTTCAAACATCAGGGACCGGCGTTCGCGGCGCTCTATTGCGCCATGCAGATCGTGCGCTCGGTTTTCATGCTCTACGCCTACAGGAGCGTCGACCGGCCCTCTTACCTCACCTTCGTGCGCATCACCGTCTGGGTGATCGCTTCCAGCGTCTTCTGGATGATCGGCGGCTTCGCCAGCCTTGAGGCGCGCGTCGCCTTCTGGGCCGTCGCGCTTTTGATCGAATACGTCTCGCCGCTGGCACGCTACTGGGTGCCCGGATTGGGGAGCTCGCCGCGTGAAACACTCGACATATCGGGCGAGCACATGGCCGAGCGCTGCGCGCTCTTCGTCATTCTCTGTCTCGGCGAGACGATTCTAACCACGGGCAGGACCGCGGCGGAACACATGCAGTCGAACCTGTCGGTCATGGTGTTCTGCAGCGCTTTCCTGACCACAGGCTTCATGTGGTGGATCTATTTCCATCACGGCCAGCAGAAGGCCGCCGACAAAGCGGAGACGACCTCGGCGCCCGAAACCGTGGCCCACGGTCTTTTCACCTACGGGCACCTGCCGATCGTCGCCGGCATCATCCTCACCGCCGTCGGCGAGGATTTCAGCCTGTCCCATCCCGAAGAGCACAGCAGCCTGAAGACCACGCTCGCGATTCTCGGCGGGCCCGGACTCTTTCTGATTGGAAATATCTGGCTGAAATTGACAGCCGCGCGAAAGCTGCCGCTCTCTCACATCGCCGGGCTCGTGATCCTGCTGGCGACCGCCGTTGTTCTGCCGGTGCAGCAGAATTTCACGATACAGATGGCAAGCACCGTCACGCTGCTGCTCGTCGCGCTGTGGGAGTATGTGGCGTTGCGAAAGGCGAACGCGACCACCGCCTGAACCGCATGGCTCACTCATCCGCACATAATGCCACATCCGGATCGCCGAGATGACGACCCGGATGCGACCAATCCAAAGCTTAGACGGCAGAGCCGATCTTGTCCTGCGTCTTCGTGTCGAAGTCGCTGGCGTCGTGACGCTCCCAGAGTTGGCTCGATGGTTCGCCAGAGAGACGGTTGACCATGCGCCCGCGCTGAACCGGCTTGCGCTCGCCGATCTGATCGGCCCAGCGCTGGATATTCTTGTAGTCCTGAACCTGCAGGAACTCCGCCGCTTCGTAGATCCAACCCTTCACCAGCCCGCCATACCAGGGCCAGACGGCCATGTCGGCGATGGTGTATTCGGCACCGCCGAGATACTCGCTCTCGGCAAGCCGGCGATCGAGCACGTCGAGCTGACGCTTGGCCTCCATCGCGAAGCGGTCGATCGCATATTCGATCTTGGTCGGCGCGTAGGCATAGAAGTGACCGAAGCCGCCGCCGAGATAGGGCGCGCTGCCCATCTGCCAGAACAGCCAGGAGAAGCACTCGGCGCGCGCGGCCGGCTCCGTCGGCAGGAAGGCCTGAAACTTTTCGGCGAGGTAGGTGAGGATAGAGCCGGACTCGAAAATGCGGATCGGCTTGGCACCGCTGCGGTCGACCAGCGCCGGGATCTTGGAGTTCGGATTGGCCTCGACAAAGCCGCTGCCGAACTGGTCACCATCGCCGATCCTGATCAGCCAGGCATCATATTCAGCACCGCTGTGGCCGGCAGCGAGAAGCTCCTCGAGCATGATCGTCACCTTGACGCCATTCGGCGTGCCCAGCGAATAAAGCTGCAAAGGATGGCGGCCGACCGGCAATTCCTTCTCATGCGTCGCGCCGGCAATCGGCCGATTGATGTTGGCGAAACGTCCGCCGCTATCCTTGTTCCAGGTCCAGATCTTTGGCGGCGTATACTCAGTCGAATTGGCCATGCTTTGTCTCCAGTGGTGGCGTCTTCATGCGATACGCAACCCGTCTCGATTGCGCTGAATTGGATAGGGTGCCTGTCAGATCTTTCGCCCGACCTCGGCGATCATTTCGAAGGATTGCAGGCGCGCGCTGTGATCATAGACGTCGGACACGATCATCAATTCGTCGGCGCCGGTTTCCTCAACCAGCCTCTCCAGGCCGGCACGAACCGTTTCGGGCGAGCCGATGATCGAGCGGGCGAGCATCTGCTGGGCCTGCACCTTTTCCATTGGCGACCAGTAGGTCTCGATATCGTCGATCGGCGGCTGGCTCAGCCCGCGCGTGCCGCGAAACATGTTGGTGAAGGACATCTGCTGTGTCGTCGCAAGCCGGCGCGCCTCGGCATCTGTCTCGGCGGCGATCACGTTGACGCCGACCATGGCGTAGGGCTGCGACAGCTGCTCGGACGGCTTGAAACGGGTGCGATAGATCTGCAGCGCCTGAATAAGAAGCTCGGGCGCGAAGTGCGAGGCAAAGGCATAGGGCAGACCGAGTTCGCCTGCGAGCATGGCGCCGAAATTGCTGGAGCCGAGAATCCAGAGCGGCACTTCGGTGCCGGCGGCGGGCACCGCCTGTATCCGCTGGTTCGGACCTGCGGGCGCGAGAAATGCCTGTAGTTCAAGCACATCCTGCGGGAACTGGTCGGCGGATTCAGGCGAGCGACGCAGCGCGCGAAGTGTCATCTGGTCGGTTCCCGGCGCGCGGCCGAGGCCGAGATCGATGCGATCCGGAAACAGGCGCGCCAGCGTACCGAACTGTTCGGCGATGACATAGGGAGAGTGGTTGGGCAGCATGATGCCGCCGGCGCCGACGCGGATCGTCTTCGTGCCTGCCGCGAGATGGGCAAGAACGACGGATGTCGCGGCACTCGCGATCCCGATCATGTTGTGGTGTTCGGCAACCCAGATACGCTTGTAGCCCCAATCTTCCGCATGCGCGGCCAGATCGCGCGCGTTGTCGAGGGCGCCACGGGCGTCCGTCTCCTCCGTCACGCGAACAAGTTCGAGGATGGAAAGAGCGGTCATGGCAATACCTTTGTAATCAACAAGTGGAGGCGACCGCTGAAGACGGCTGCCCTAATCAAAGGGTATATGGAGTCCGCGACACGCCCGAACAATGGTTGGGAGGTCTGCTTTTTTTGAGATCGTGCCTCGCCCCGACCGATGAGTGCCGCTCAGACGGTCTTGCGGTTCCGACACCCGCTCATCTTTGCCGCACTGCCAACAGCTATCACGATTGCACCGAGGCTCGAACCGCAGCGTCGCCGCCGATCACGCCGTTGAAGTTGGCGGCCCCCTCGGCTCTCACGCGCGGCAAGCTCGCCGGATATTCCCGCTGCACGAAGTCGATGATTTTCTCGCGCATCTCGCAGCGCAGGTCGAAGGTCTTCGGCGCGTTGGAGGCCGAGACGAGGATACGGATTTCCATGACGTTTTCGCGGAAATCGGTGACCTGCACGGCGACCACCCGCTTGTCCCAGAGCTTGGAGGCGGCGGCTATTTCCTCGACCTTGGACCGGATCACCGTAACGGGCACCGAGTAATCGAGATAGATCATGACGGTGCCGATCAGCGCCGAGCTCTCGCGCGTCCAGTTCTGGAACGGGTTCTCGATGAAATAGCTGAGCGGCAGGATCAGCCTTCGCCAATCCCAGAGCTTGACCACCACGTAGGTCGAGGTGATCTCCTCCACATTGCCCCACTCGCCCTCGACGATCAGCGCGTCGTCGATGCGGATCGGCTGGGTGATCGCAAGCTGGATGCCGGCGAAGACATTCTTCAGCACCGGCTGCAAGGCGAGGCCGAGCACGATGCCGGCAACGCCGGCCGATGCGAGCAGGCTCACGCCATATTGCTGCACGGCCGGAAAGGTCATCAGCCCCGCCGCGATCGTGATGGCAACGATCATGAAGGCGGCGATGCGCTCGCCGATGCGCGATTGGGTGACGTGGGTGCGCGCTAGCAGATTGTCTTCAGCGTCGAGCTTGAAGCGGCGCAGATAGACGGTCATCCAGATGTGCAGCGTGGTTTTGCTGATCCAGCCGACGACGGCGATGAAGCCCAAGAGCAGGATGTGGCGGATGAACTCCGCCTGCGGCGTCGTCAGCGGCGCGATGGTGGCGCCGAGCGAAAGGGTCATCGTCAGAATGCTGAGCCTGAGCGGCCGGCGACCGCGCGAAACCAGCGACCGCCAGAACAGGTCCCGCGTTTCGACCACGCGGCTCAGAAAGCGAAAAGCGAGGCGATGGATCATCAGGCCCACGGCCAAGGCGGCAGCAAGGACACCGATGCTGACCAGCCAAGCGGGCAACCATGCGGTTGCTTCCTGAAAGTCGAGAATGAGGCGTTCCATACGACATCAGCTAGAGTGCAATGCAGCATGGGAAAGGCCGGGCGGCAAAAATCAGGCTTTTCCTGACCAGTCGTGCTTGCGGGAGACGGCTTAGTCCGAGCGGACGAGCCCCGGTCTCAATGCGAGGTCAGAGCCAGCGAAACCGCGCCCTGCCACGTCGATCGATACGGTGAAGAGCGATCGGCGTGGATCTGCCGCTGATCGTATCGAGCAGCCGGATGCTCTGCTTTCCGGCCACGAGCGCGAGAAATCGCGGACATCCGCGGATGGTTCCGCCGTTGTCGTTCTCGGTAAAGATGCAGGGCACGGAGAGAGCCGTCCCATACACGTTCATTCGTCCACTCTTTGGCATGCGCAAATCCTATCGCTTTGCGTCGCCGTGTAGTGGAGCCGTGATTCCTTGATATGACAATTGCGTGATAATTTTGGACATGTGTGAAATTGCCGGCGCCACGCGATTTCGCGGTCGGTGATCGTGCCCGCGCGAAGGCGCAGGACGACACCAGCTGCGGGCAAGGCCCACGACTTAACCTTCTTCCCGGCAGCGGGCACGGCCCCTGTTTGGGGAGAGACCACCTGCAATTTCAGGTTCAGACAAGCCACACAACCTACCTTCGGCTCTTAGCTGCGCGGGCTTGGGTGACCGATTCCTCATTCAGACCTTGGGCCGAAAGCCGCCTGCCGTTCGCTATCGGGCTTTCGACCTGGCTTTTTATTGACGCCATTTGAACATTTGGGATTGATGAGCATGACGACCGTTGCATCCACGCTGACGATAACGCAGATCAGATCCCTTTCGTCCGCGGCAGTCGCAGCATGGACAACCGACGACATCGCGTCGCTGTCCACGGCCCAGGTCAAGGCCCTGTCGTCCTCTCAGATCGCGGCACTTGATGTCGAGGACGTCGAGGCGATGAACTCGCAGCAGCTCAGCGCGATTGCCAAGACCTCCATCGTCGGCTTCACCTTCGATCAGCTGCACGCGCTCAACAAATATGCCATCGAGAGCCTGACATCCGTCCAGGTCTCGGCGCTTACCACGTCGCAGTTGGGCGCGTTGACGACCGAGCAGTCGGAAGCGCTGACACCGAACCAGATCAAGGCGCTGTCCACCGCCCAGCTCGCGGCACTCAGCCCCGAGGACATCGCGACCTTCTCGACCGCCGATATCGCCGCCATCACCAAGGCCATCCAGGGTCTCGGTACGGCGGCACTCGCGGCCCTGTCTCCGGATCAGATCGCGGCCTTGAACACAAGCGCCGTCGCGTCGCTGACGAGCAGCCAGGTCGGTGCATTGAGCGCCGATCAGGTCGAAGCGTTTACGCCGGCGCAGACGGCGTCGCTGACCTCAGCCCAGCTGGCAGCACTCGGGCCTGACGACATCGCCATGCTGTCGCTCGAGGATATTGCCGCGATCAACACCAAGGCCATGAAGGGCCTGAACCTGTCCGCCCTGTCACCCGAACAGATCTCGGCGATGACGACTGCCCAGGCGAACACGCTGACAACGGCGCAGCTCGCCTCGCTCGATATCGGACAGATCGAAGCGCTCTCGCCGGGCCATATCGCCGCGCTCAGCTCCAGCGCGCTGGCGAGCCTGACAACCTCACAGATCGAAGCGCTCAGCCCCGAACAGGTCGAAGCCTTCACGCCGCAACAGGTGAAGGCGCTCACTTCCGACCAGCTTGCCGTTCTCAGCCAGGATGGCATCGCGGCCTTCTCGGTCGCCGATATGGCGGCCATCAGCAGCAAGGCCATTGCAGGCCTCAGCCCGGGCTCCATCGCAGCGCTGTCGACCCAGCAGATCGCCGCCCTCGGCACAGGTTCGATCGCGAGCCTGACGACCGAGCAGCTCGGAGCCCTGAACGACGAACAATTCCGGGCGCTATCGTCGGTACAGGTGAAGGCGCTGAGCTCCGGGCAGCTCGCGGCCCTCGACGCCTCAGACATCGAAGCCTTCTCGACCGCCGCCATCGCCGCGATTTCCAGCCGCGCCATGTCGGGACTGAGCACGGATGCGATCGGCGCGCTGTCGTCGGCCCAGATCGCCGCCATGTCGACAAGCCTGATCGCCAATCTCACCGGCAGCCAGCTCGAAGCCTTGAGCGCCGACCAGATTTCGTCGTTCTCGACAAGCCAGATCACCTCGCTGGGCGCACAGATCGCTGGCTTCAGCACCGGGCAGCTGGAAGGTCTCTCGACCGGCAAGATCGCAGCACTGAGCACTGCCGCAATCGCCAGCCTGACGACCGACCAGATCGACGCGCTGAGCGTGGAGCAGGCCGAGGCCTTGACGCCCGCGCAGGTCAAGGCGCTGAGCGCGGCGCAGATCGCCGCCTTCGGTGCCGACGATATCGCAGCCTTCTCGACAGCCGATATCGCCGCGATCACCAGCAAGGGCTTTACCGGGCTCAGCATGGATTCGCTGTCCACCGCGCAGATCGCGGCGCTGTCCACCGCGCAGATCGCGAACCTTGGAACGGACCAGCTGGCTGCGCTGACCACGGACCAGACGGAAGCGCTGTCGCCGACGCAGGTGAAGGCGCTGAGTTCGGTTCAGCTCGCGGTGTTCGACGCCGAACACCTCGCGACCTTTTCGACCGACGATATCGCCGCGATTACCAGCAGGGCCGTTACCGGCCTGACCACCGATATCATCTCGACCTTCTCCACCGCCCAGATCGCGGCGTTGAACTCGACGACGATCCCGCGGCTCACAAGCATGCAGATCGCAGCACTCAGCACCGACCAGGTCGAGGCTTTGACGCCGGCACAGGTCGCATCGCTGACCTCCGTCCAGCTCGCCGCGATCGATGCCGATCACATGGCGACCTTCTCGACAGCCGATATCGCCGCGATCACCAGCAAGGCGATCCCCGGTCTCAGCACCGATATCATCGCAACCTTTTCCACCGGCCAGATTGCCTCGCTGACGACCGCCCAGGTGAGCGCGCTGAAGACGACGCAGCTCGCGGTTTTGAGCACCAGCCAGGTCGAGGCATTCACTCCGGCGCAGGTGGCATGGCTGAGTTCGCTGCAGCTCTCGGCGCTCGGCGAAGACGGCATCGCAACCTTCTCGACGGCCGATATCGCCGCGCTCTCCAGCAAGGCGGTCCCCGGCCTCAACGTGACCAGCCTGTCCTCCGGGCAGATCGGCGCGCTGACGACCGCACAGATCAGCGTCCTTAAAACTCTGCAGATTTCCACCCTGGGTACGGACCAGGTCGCGGCGCTCTCCGCCGCCCAGATCGCCGCGTTGAGCACGACATCGATCGCCAGCCTGACGACCGACCAGATCAACGCGCTCGGCTCGGCGCAGGTCGAGGCTCTATTGCCGCTCCAGATCTTGTCGCTGACATCGTTGCAGCTTGGCGCGCTCGACGCCAGCGACATCGCGACCTTCTCGACGGCCGATATCGCCGCGATCACCAACAAGGCCCTGCCAGGGCTAACCACGGATGTGCTCGCAACGCTTTCCACTGCCCAGATCGCGGCCATGAGCACGAGCGCGGTCGCGAGCCTGACAAGCGACCAGATCGGCGCTCTCAGCACCGCGCAGGTCGAAGCCCTGTCGCCGGCGCAGGTGAAGGTTTTGAGCTCCGCGCAAATGGCGGCCCTCGGCGCCGATGACATCGCGACCTTCTCCACCGCAGATATCGCCGCGATCACCAACAAGGCTATCTCGGGCCTCAGCGGCGACGCTATCGAAGGACTTACGAACGAGCAGATCGCCGCGCTCAACACCAGCGCGATCGCCAGCCTCACCAGCCTGCAGATCGGTGCGATGAGCACATCGCAGATCGAAACGCTGTCGCCCGTTCAGGTGGCGGCGCTGACATCGGTCCAGTTCTCCGCGCTCTCAGCCGAGGACATCGCGACCTTCTCGACCGCCGATATCGCGGCAATCACCAACAAGGGCCTGCCTGGCCTCGGCACCGATGCGGTTGCGGGCCTAACCACCGCCCAGATCGCCTTGCTGAGCACCAGCGCTTTGGCCAGCCTCACGAGTGGGCAGGTCGCAGCACTCGGAACGGACCAGATCGCCAAGCTTTCGACCGCACAGGTGAAGGCGCTCACATCTGCGCAGGTCGCAGCACTCGGCGACAACGTCGCCATTCTCTCGACCGGCCAGATCGCCGTCCTGACGCCATCGGGCATCACGGGCCTGACATCCGATCAGATCGACGCGCTGAGCAGCATGCAGCTTGGCGCGCTCAGCACCAGCCAGATGGCGGCGATGACCACCAAGCAGGTGGCGGGGCTCAGCACCGGCGACATGGCCGGACTGACCACGCAGCAGCTGGCGGCCATGAGCTCGTCCGGCGTTTCCGGCCTCTCGACCAGCCAGGTCGCGGCCCTTAGCAACACACAAATCCTGGCGCTTTCGACCAAGCAGATGGCAGCCCTCAGCTCCTCCCAGGTCGGCGCGCTGCGCACGGACGACATCGCGGCACTCTCCACCGCGCAGATCGCCGCTCTCTCGGTTGGCGGCATCGCGGGATTGAACTCGCAGCAGCTGGCGGCGCTTTCCACCGCACAGGCGGAGGCGCTCACCACCAACCAGGTCGGAACGCTGAATTCCAGCCAGCTCTCGGTCCTCGGACCGGATGATGTCGTGACCTTCTCCACCAAGGATATCGCCGCGATCACATCAAGCGCGCTGGGGGGAATGTCGACGGACACGATCCGGGCCCTGACGACGGCCCAGATCGCCGCGCTGAGCAAGAATGCGATTGCGGGTCTCACCACCCAGCAGCTTGCCGCGCTCAGCACCGCCCAGGCGGAAGCGCTGACGAGCAGCCAGATCAGCGGCCTGAGCTCTTCGCAGCTCGCCGCCCTCACCGCCGATGACATCGCAACCTTCTCGACCAAGGATATGGCGGCCATCGGCTCCAGCGCCATCATCGGCCTCTCGACCGGTACGATCGCGGCGCTCTCAAGCAGCCAGATCGCGGCGCTGAACACGGCGGCGATCACGGGGATGACGACCGGCCAGATCTCGGCGCTACGCACCGATCAGGTGGAAGCGTTGACGTCGGCGCAGATCGGAGCGCTGAGCTCGAAGCAGACGGCGGCTCTCAGCACCGACGATATCGCCATCCTGTCGGCGAAGAACATCGCCGCGATCAACTCCGGCGCCATCGCCGGCCTGTCGGCCGCCGCACTCGCGACGCTGACGACAAGCCAGATCGCTGCACTCAGCACCGCTGGCATCGCCGGCCTGACCGTTGATCTCATCAGCGCGCTCAGCAGCGACCAGATCGGCGCGCTGACCACGAGCCAGATCGCAGCCTTGAGCTCGCGGCAGATCGGAGCGCTTGGCACCGACGACCTCGCATCGCTGACGACCGCGCAGGTCGCCGCGTTGAGCACGACGGGCATACCCGGCCTCAGCAGCGATCAAATAGCGGCGTTGAGCACCGATCAGACCGAGGCCTTGACCAGCCTGCAGGTCGGCGCCTTGAACTCGAGGCAGATTGCAGCCCTGGGCACGGACGACCTCTCGCACTTCTCCACCGCCGATATCGCCGCCATCGGCTCGGGCGCCATCCTTGGCCTTTCGACCGCCGCGATCAGCGCACTGTCGACCGCCCAGATCGTCGCCATGAGCTCGGCCGGAATTTCAGGTCTGTCCAGCGGCCAGATGGCCGCGCTCGGATCCAACCAGGTGGAGGTGCTGACAACAGCGCAGATCGGCGCATTGAGCTCTAAACAGGTCGCCGCCCTTGCCACCGACCGTATCGCGGCGCTTTCGATCGACCAGATCGCTGCCTTCGGCACGGCGGGGATTGCCGGCCTGACCAGCGATCAGATCGGCGCGCTCAGCGTGCGCCAGGTCGAGGCCTTCACCAGCGTTCAGGTGGGCGCGCTGAACTCGAAGCAGATCGCAGCACTTGGAACGGATGATCTCGACAGTTTCAGCACAGCCGACATGGCCGCGATCACCTCCAGCGCGATCGCAGGGATTTCGACATCGGCGATCGCCTCGCTCTCGGGCGACCAGATCTCGGCCCTCAGCCCCACCGGCATTGCCGGGCTCACCAGTGACCAGATCGGCGCGCTGCGGACCAACCAGGTGGAAGCACTGACAACCGCCCAGGTCGGCGCGCTGACCTCCAAGCAGATCGCGGCGCTGAACACTGCCGACATCGGCGCGTTTTCGCCGGAGCAGATCGCGGCGCTGAGCACCGCGGGCATAGCGGGGCTTTCGACCAGCCAGCTGGTTGCGCTGCATAGCGACCAGATGGAGGCGCTGACCAGCATCCAGATCGGCGCGCTCTCCTCACGGCAGGTCGCCGTTCTGACGTCCGGCAATCTCGACAGCTTCACCACGGCCGAGATCGCCGCGATCAGCTCGTCGGCCATCTCCGGCCTGTCGACGGCGGCTCTTGCCTCACTCTCGCCAAGCCAGATCGCGGCGCTCAGCACCGCAGGCATCGCCGGCCTCAGCACCGACCAGATCGCCGCACTCAGCGTCGATCAGGCAGAAGCGCTGACCAGCCTGCAGGTGGGAGCGCTGAGCTCCAAGCAGATCGCAGCACTCGGCACGGATGATCTCGACAGCTTCTCGACGGCCGATATCGCCGCGATCAGCTCTGCCGCCATCTCCGGATTGTCGCCGACGACGATCTCCTCGCTGTCGGCCGAACAGATCGGCGCGCTTAGCACGGCGGGTATTGCCGGGCTCTCAACCGCCCAGATCGCGGCCCTGAGCACAAGCCAGGTCGAGATGCTGTCGACCGGCCAGATAGGCGCCCTGGGCTCGGCCCAGGTCGCGGCACTGAGCACCGGCGACATCGCCGTGCTTTCGGTCGAGCAGGTGGCGGCGCTGAGCGCAAAGGGGATTGCCGGCCTCGGCAGCGCCCAGGCTGGTGCGCTCAACATCGACCAGATGGAGAAGCTCTCGACAAGCCAGATCGCGGCGCTCAGTTCGGATGCGCTGAAGGGGCTGACTTCGTCCAGCCTCGACGCACTGACGCCCGCTAAGCTGGCGGCGATCAGCTCTGGCGCCATGAAGGGACTGTCGACGGACTTCATCGCATCACTCTCCACCGAGGAGATCGCGGCTCTGGGAAGTTCTGGGGTTTCAGGCCTGACCAGCGATCAGATTCACGCGCTGAGCACAGATCAGTTCAGCACCTTCTCCACCGACCAGATCGCGGCCCTGAGCTCGACCGGGCTTGCCGGCTTGACGACCGACCAGCTGCAGACGCTGTCGACCGAGGAGTTCGCGGCCATCACGCCGGCTTCTATCAAGGGGCTGACGACGGCACTGTTCTCGACCCTGCCGTCGAACGACATCGCGGCGCTGACCACGGGTCAGGTGGCGGCGCTCAGCTATAGCCAGGTCGTGGCGATGAGCTCGGCGCAGATCGGTATGCTCTCGACCACCCAGATCGGCGCGCTCAACGTCGTTCAGGCCGCGGCGCTCGGCCAGGATGACCTGGCGGGCTTCTCGCCCGAGAGCATCATCGCGCTCAGCTCCAGCGCGGTTTCGGGGCTCAGCACGAGAGCGCTCAGCGCGCTGACGGTGAGCCAGGCCGAAGCCTTCACGCCGGCCCAGATCAACGCGATGACCTCTGCCCAGGTGCAGGCGCTGACCAACGGCCCGCTCTCTGGCGCAAGCGCCGCCGCCGCGACAACGACCACGACGACGGCCACCACGCCGTCGGAGACAACGACCTCGGCCGCAGCATCGCCGGACACGAGTGAATCGTCTCAGGTTGCCTCGGTGATCATGTCCTATCTGGGATAAGCAGCTGATTGTGGGCGCGGCGGAATTCGATGCCGCGCCCGCAATGGTTCGTAGTTTCAGAGAAGAGCCTGAAAACGGCATTGATCGACAAGCCATTTATGGAGCATGTGGCGGAGACGTTCGTATTCAGTTGACCGCAAGGAAAGTCGCCTAGGCCATGTCGATGATGGAAGAGCCCGATGTTGTGATCATTGGCGCCGGCGCGGCCGGCACGGGTGCGGCCCGAACGCTCGCCAAGGCCGGTCTGAAGACGCTGGTGCTCGAGGCTCTTGACCGCAAGGGCGGCCGTGCCTGGACGAAAACGGCAGCAGGCAGCGTCGTCGATCTTGGCTGCGGCTGGCTTCACTCCGGCGATCGAAATCCCTGGACCCGCATTGCCGGCGAGACCGGCATCGCCGTCGATCGCCAGCCATCCGCCTGGGGCGGGCAGTTTCGCGATCTCGGCTTCACTCCATCCGAGCGCGATGAGGCGCATATCGCCTTCGAGAATTGGACGGAGCGGGTCTCCACCACTCCGCCCCTCTCCGACATCGCCGCCGATGCGCTCGACCCGGCCGACGGCTGGACAAGCTATCTGCAAGCGCTGAGCGGCTATATCAGCGGCGACGAACTAGAGCGCATTTCCTGCAAGGACTACGCGGCCTACGACGGAGCCTCGACGCACTTCAACTGGCGCGTCGCAACCGGCTATGGCGCACTCGTCAGCGCCGCCATGCCTGCAGAGGCGATGGTGAGGCTTTCGACGCCCGTCGAGGCGATCGGGCTCGACGGACGTCGCGTCGAGGTCGATACAGCGGTCGGCAACGTGCGCGCCCGCGCGGTCATCGTCACCACTTCCACCAATATCCTGGCCGGAGACACGATCCGCTGGCCATCCGCATTCGATGCATGGCGAGAGGCGGCGGCGCGCTTGCCACTTGGGGCGAACGAGAAGCTCTTCCTCGAGATCATCGGCTCCGGTCCATTCGAGGACGAGACGCACCTTATCGGCGATCCCCGCGATGCATCGACCGGAAGCTACTATATCCGCCCCTTCGGCCAGCCCGTAATCGAATGCTTTCTCGGCGGCGCCGGCGCGCGCGCCGTGGCGGAGCAGGGGCACGAAGCGGCATTCGCACGCGCGACAGATCAGCTCGCTCATCTGTTCGGCAGCGATATCCGTCGCAATCTCCGCCCGCTCATCGCATCGGACTGGACCAGGACGACTTCCATCGGCGGCGCCTACAGCCATGCACTGCCCAGCCATTCCGACGCCCGCCTGACGCTCGCCAGATCGTACGACGAACGTGTCTTCTTCGCCGGCGAAGCGACCCACACCACGGACTTTTCAACCGCCCACGGCGCCCTGCAAAGCGGCGAGCGCGCCGCGCGCGAGGTCATCGCCGCCCTTGCGGGGTAGCGCCCGGACGACACCAAGACATATCCATCGCGATCAGGAGAGACGAAGCCATGCCGGACCACACGTTCAACCAGCCGCTCGGCGGCAACGATATGCCCCGCTTCGCCGGTCCGGCGACGATGATGCGGCTGCCGAGCCAGGCGACGGCGGAGGGTCTTAACGCGTGTTTCGTAGGGATTCCGCTCGACGTCGGCACCTCCAACCGGCCGGGCACCCGCCTTGGTCCACGCCAGATCCGGCAGGAATCCTGCATGTTGCGTCCCTACAACATGGCGACAGGTGCGGCGCCCTTCGCCCGGATGCAGGTGGCCGATATCGGCGACGTGCCGATCGACACCTTCGATCTCAAGAAGTCGGTCGATATCATCACCGCCTTCTACGACGACCTCCTGACCCATCCCTGTATCCCGCTGACGCTCGGCGGCGACCATACACTCACTTATCCGATCCTGCGCGCGATCGCGAAGAAGCACGGCCCCGTGGCGCTGATCCATGTCGACGCCCATGCCGACACCAACGACGAGATGTTCGGCGAGAAGATCGCCCACGGCACGCCGTTCCGCCGCGCCTATGACGACGGGCTCCTCGTCAACGACAAGGTGTTCCAGATCGGCCTGCGCGGCACCGGCTATTCGCCCGAGGACTTCGATTGGGCCCGCGGCAAGGGCTGGACGGTCGTTCAGGCCGAGGAGTGCTGGGGCAAATCGCTGAAGCCCCTGATGGAAGAGATCCGCGCAAAGATCGGTTCGACACCTGTTTACCTGACCTACGACATCGACAGCCTCGATCCGGCCTTTGCGCCGGGCACGGGAACGGTCGAGATCGGTGGTCTCACGACATGGCAGGCACTCGAGATCATCCGTGGCTGCGCCGGGTTGAACCTTGTCGGCGGTGATTTGGTCGAGGTTTCACCGCCATTCGACCCCTCGGGCAACACGGCGCTGATCGCCGCAAATCTGCTCTACGAGATGCTGTGTGTCCTTCCCTGACACACAGACGGGCGACGGCAACGAGAGGGAAGCGCGGCGATTCACCGGTTTGAAACCTGTTCGTGCGACAAGGACTGTTCAAGGGCAATGCCTGAAGACCAAGCCGTGTTTGCACCGAGGTACGGAAAATGATACCGCTCGCCGTTCTTTCCACGAGAGTTGTTCTTGCCGCCGCTCTCTTCAGCGCCGGCGCTCCGCTGGTTGCCAACGGTACCGAGGAATGGATTGGATCGTCGCGTCAATGGTCGATCGGCTATATCCATAATGGCGGCGAGCCGTATTGCGCGCTAGTTTGGGACAGCATGACGGGAAAGACCGTCGAGTTCCGCGAAAGCCTCAAGGATGCGTCGTGGATCATCAAGAACGAGGCATGGTCGCTCCCGGACCATCTCGCCACCAAGGTTTCGGTGACGGGCAAGAGCAACAGCATGGAGGTGCCCGCCATCGGCGCTGACAACAAGAGCCTACGGGTCTGGAGCCTGCCTGGAAATTCCAACGCGGGCGGCGTTCAGGGCATTATTCGCGCCGCACTTAGTGGAATGGCCGATATCAACGTCTCGTTCCAGGGTAACGAGCCCGACTGGGTCATTCCGACCTCGCGCATCTATCCCATGCACGCGACCTATGCCGGCTGCATCGAACGGCTGTCGAACAAGAAGCCGGTGAAGATCGAAAGCGCCGCGACGAACCCGTTCTAAATCAGGACCGGCCAAGCAGATAAGGTATGAAGTCCAGCTGCCGTCGCTGACGCGAAAGCCTCGTGCGCAACGCCCTCACGGGCTATTGTTTACTCTTCTAAAATAGCTCTTGCCACCAAGCCGTCGCTGGCGATATATCCGCGCTCAGGGTTGGAGACGTTAAGGTGCTGTCTCCCTCCGTCGGTGCCTGACGCGTGAACTTCGAACCACGTAGGACGAGCCTGATGGACTTTTGCAGATTTCCCGAATGGGCGCGGAGCGCGCCGCTTTTCGTAGATCACGGTTCGCCCGCCTGCGTGTGCTCGACATCGCAACTTTTCGCCTGCTGTCGTTAAGACAACTAACCGAACGGCGGACGAGCGCGGCGAGCATTTCGCGTTGCGGGCTTTCCATTTTCGTTTGCCGGATATGCAATGAGGCTATTCAATGGATAAATCACCGAACCCACCGGCGCTGCTAGGTCGCCTGTGGTTGGTATTGCTCGGCGCGATCATCACGCTCGCCGGGCTGTTTTTCGCGGTCGGCGGCGGCAAGCTCGTCTCGCTGGGCGGCAGCTGGTACTTCCTGCTCGCCGGCGTCGGACTTGTTATCGCGGGCCTGCTCATCATCCGGCGCAAGCCGGTGGGCGCCCTGCTCTTCGGCCTTGTCTTCGTTCTTTCGGTCATCTGGGCCATCTGGGATGCCGGCTTTGAGTTCTGGCCGCTGATCTCGCGCCTGCTGGCGATTGCCGTCGGCTCCATCGTCGTTGCCCTCTCCTTCCCGCTGCTGCGTCGCTCGGCTGGCCGCACGCCCGCTTATGGCGCCTCGTTCGGCCTTGCTCTAATCCTCGCGATTGGCACCGGCGCAGCCTTCTACGGCATGTTCATTCCGCATCCGCCGGTCGTGGCCAGCGGCGCCGGCCCGGCCCGCACGCCGGTCGATCCTGCTCGCGAACAGAAGAACTGGGAAGCCTACGGCAACACCTCGGGCGGCAGCCGCTTCGCGGCGCTCGACCAGATCAACGTCGATAACGTCAACGATCTGAAGGTTGCGTGGGAATACCACACCGGCGACACGCCGATCAGCCCCGGCGCCAACGGCGCGGAAGACCAGGAAACCCCGCTGCAGGTCGGCGATCGCGTGTTCGTGTGCACCCCGCACAACAACGTCATCTCGATCGATGCCGATACCGGCAAGGAAATCTGGAAGACCGAGATCAACGCCAAGTCGTCGGTCTGGATGCGTTGCCGCGGCCTCGCTTATTTCGATGCGACGCGTGCGCTCGAACAGCCTTCGGCACCGAACTCCACACCGGTTACCGCGGTTAACGTCGCACCCGGCGCGCTTTGCGAACGCCGCATCCTGATGAACACGATCACCGCCGAGCTGATCGCGCTCGACGCCGACACCGGCGCTTTCTGCCCCGATTTCGGCACCAACGGCCGCGTCGACCTCAAGGTCGGCATGGGCCAGGCGGCTGATCCGAGCTACGTTCTGACCTCGGCGCCGACGCTTGCCGGCACCACCGTCGTCGTTGGCGGCCGCGTTGCCGATAACGTCAGCACCGACATGCCTGGCGGCGTCATGCGCGGCTTCGATGTCGTGACCGGTCAGCTGCGTTGGGCATTCGACCCGGGCAACCCCAACATCACGCTCCTGCCGCCTCCGGGCGAAAGTTACACGCGTTCGACCCCGAACGTCTGGGCGTCGATGTCCTATGATCCGGCTTCCAACACCGTCTTCATGCCGGTTGGTAGCCCATCGGTCGACCTTTACGGCGCGACCCGCACCGATCTCGACCACAAGTACGGTGCCTCGATGCTGGCGCTCGACGCCACCACCGGTCGTGAGAAGTGGGTCTACCAGACCGTTCACAACGATCTGTGGGACTTCGACGTTCCGATGCAGCCTTCGTTCATCGACTTCCCGAAGGCCGATGGCACGACGGTTCCGGCTCTGGTGTTCGGCACCAAGGCTGGCCAGCTCTATGTGCTTGATCGTGCAACCGGTCAGCCGCTGACCAAGGTCGACGATGTCCCGGTGAAGCCGGGCAACATCCCGAACGAGCCCTATGCTCCGACCCAGAAGCTCTCCGTCGGCATGCCGCAGATCGGCGCCAAGACGCTGACCGAAAGCGACATGTGGGGTGCGACGCCGTTTGACCAGCTGCTGTGCCGCATCGCGTTCAAGGGCATGCGCTACGATGGCGTCTACACGGTTCCGGGCACCGACCTCGCGCTCAACTTTCCGGGCTCGCTGGGTGGCATGAACTGGGGCGGCCTTTCGACCGATCCGAACTCCAACTACATCTTCGTCAACGACATGCGCCTCGGCCTGTGGATCCAGATGAAGGAAGCCGCACCGACCAAGGCCGTCAACAGCGGTGGTGAGTCCGTCAACACCGGCATGGGCCTCGTGCCGATGAAGGGGACGCCTTACGCGGTCGACAAGAACCGCTTCTTGTCGGCGCTCGGCATTCCCTGCCAGGCTCCGCCCTTCGGCAGCCTGACGGCGATCGACATGAAGACGCAGAAGATTGCCTGGCAGGTTCCTGTCGGCACCGTCGAAGACACCGGCCCGCTCGGTATCAAGATGGGTCTGCCGATCCCGATCGGCATGCCGACGCTCGGCGGCACGCTCGCCACCCAGGGCGGCCTGATCTTCATAGCCGGTACGCAGGACTTCTACCTGCGCGCCTTCAGCACGGCGACCGGCAAGGAAGTCTGGAAAGCCCGTCTGCCCGTCGGCAGCCAGGGCGGCCCGATGACCTACAAGTCGCCGAAGACAGGCAAGCAGTACGTCATCATCTCGGCCGGCGGCGCACGCCAGTCGGATATCCGTGGCGACTACGTCATCGCCTACGCTCTGCCGAACTAAACGTCAGCGCAAAGCAACAAAAAGGGGCCGCTGAGCGGCCCCTTTTTTGTGCATGAACGCGATTTGTCACATATCGTGCAAAAAAGAGTGAAAACCTATCTGCGCCCTTGGCGATCTGCCACGTCGGCTGCATAATGTGAGTCTGACGAGTATCGCGGCTATCGGCTACAGACTGTCCCGAACTTCGTAAGCGCATTGTAATAAAATAGTCTGACGCGTTCTTATCTCGCGAGCCGACACGTAGCGATCCCGTCCTCATTCAACCGGCCGCGGGAGAGCAAAGATGCAGAAGAGCGAAAGCGACGTATTCGATCTGTTTTCGGAGATCTATACGAACGCCGCGCAAGAAGAGCTAAGTCTCCAGGAATACCTCCTGGCCTGCCGTGATGACAAGCGACTATATGCCACCGCGCAGGAACGCATGGTGGAAGCCATTGGTGAACCTAAACTAATCGACACCAGCGCCGATGAGCGATTAGGCCGCATATTCTCCAACCGCACCGTCAAGATTTATCCCGCCTTTGCCGATTTCTATGGAATGGAAGACACGATCGAGCGGATTGTCGGCTATTTCAGATATGCCGCGCAGGGTCTCGAAGAGCGTAAGCAGATCCTCTATCTGTTAGGCCCCGTAGGCGGCGGCAAGTCGTCTCTCGCCGAACGGCTGAAGAAGCTGATGGAGCGCTTCCCCATCTACACGCTGGCGATCGACGGACAGGTGAGCCCGGTCTTCGAATCACCACTCGGTCTCTTCCAGCCGGAGCGCATGTCCGATCTCCTGGAAGACAAGTACGGGATTGCCAGACGCCGGCTCACCGGACTGATTTCCCCCTGGGCCACCAAGCGGCTCGACGAGATCGGCGGGGACATCTCGCGCTTCAGCGTCGTCAAGCTGATGCCTTCAAGGCTTCGCCAGATCGCCATCGCCAAGACCGAGCCGGGTGACGAGAACAACCAGGACGTCTCGGCGCTGGTCGGCAAGGTCGATATTCGGCAGCTGGAGAACTACAGCCAGGCCGACCCCGACGCCTATTCCTACAGCGGCGGCCTCAACCGCACGACGCAGGGGTTGCTCGAATTCGTCGAAATGTTCAAGGCGCCGATCAAGGTGCTGCACCCGCTGCTGACGGCAACGCAGGAGGGCAGCTATAACGGCACCGAAAACTTCGGCGCCTTCCCCTATCAGGGCATCGTGGTTGCCCACTCCAACGAATCCGAGTGGCAGCAGTTCAAGAACAACCGCAACAACGAGGCCTTCCTCGACCGTATCCTCGTGGTCAAGGTGCCCTATTGCCTGCGTGTGACCGAGGAACGGCAGATCTACGAGAAGCTGCTGCGCGAAAGCGAACTCGCCAAGAGCGCCTGCGCACCGGAGGTTCTCGAAAATCTGAGCCGCTTCACGGTGGCGACACGCCTGATCCGGCATGAGAACTCACCACTCTACACCAAGATGCGCGTCTATGACGGCGAGAACCTGAAGGACACCGATCCCAAGGCGAAGTCCGTGCAGGAATATCGCGATGTCGCCGGCGTCGACGAGGGCATGAATGGCATCAGCACCCGCTTTGCCTTCAAGGTGCTGTCGGAGACCTTCAACTACGACACCAAGGAAGTCGCCGCCGATCCGGTGCACCTGATGTACATCCTCGAGCAGGCGATCAAGCGCGAGCAGTTCCCGAAGGAAATGGAGGCGAGTTACCTCGACTTCATCAAGTCGGAGATCGCGACCCGCTATGCCGAGTTCATCGGTCACGAGATCCAGAAGGCCTATCTGGAATCCTATAGCGAATATGGCCAAAACCTCTTCGACCGCTACATATCCTATGCGGATGCCTGGCTGGAGGACCAGGATTTCAAGGATGCCGATACCGGCCAGATTCTGAACCGCGAAATCCTGGACAGCGAGCTCTCGCAGATTGAAAAACCTGCCGGCATCGCCAATCCCAAGGATTTCCGCAACGAAGTGGTGAAGTTCACGCTGCGGGCAAGGGCGCGCAATGGCGGCCGCAATCCGGCATGGACAAGCTACGAGAAACTGCGCGAGGTGATCGAAAAGCGGATGTTCGGTCAGGTCGAGGATCTGCTGCCCGTCATCAGCTTCGGCTCCAAGAAGGACAGCTCGACCGAGAAGCAGCATGACGAATTCGTTCAGCGGATGATCGAGCGTGGCTACACCGCGCGCCAGGTCCGCCGACTGGTCGATTGGTACATGCGGGTGAACAAGGCCGGTTGACGATGCCAAAACCGGAGCCAAAGCGAGGGATTGGCGCATGCCGAATTTCATCGACCGCCGGCTTAACCCGAAGGACAAGAGCCTCGGTAACCGGCAACGATTCCTGAAACGCGCCCGCGACGAGCTGAAGCGGGCGATCAAGGATCAGATCAAATCCGACAAGATAGCGGATGTCGACACCGCCCATGGTGTTCCGATGCCCGCGCGCGGCGCCGGTGAGCCGAGCTTCCGCCCCTCTTCCACGTCGGGCAACCGGGAACATGTGTTGCCGGGAAACAAGGAGTTTTCGGCGGGCGACCGTATCTCGAAGCCCGATGGCGGCGCGGGTGGCGGTGGCGGACATGGCGCGGGCGGCGGCGGAAGCGATGACGATTTTCAGTTCATCCTGTCGCGCGAGGAGGTGCTCGATCTTTTCTTCGAGGACCTGGAATTGCCCGATCTGGTCAAGCTGAGCCTGAAGGAGACGGTGACATTCAAGCCGCAACGCGTCGGCTTTACCACCTCGGGCTCCCCCACCAATATCAATATCGGCCGCACGATGCGCAACAGCTTCGGCCGGCGCATGGCCCTGCAGCGACCGAGCGAGCGGCAGGTGAAGCTGATCACCGACGAGATCGCCGCTCTCGAAGCCGAGACGCCGCTCTCGGCCGAGACCCGCCGCAAACTGACGGCTTTGCGCGAAGATCTGGCGACACTCGAGCGCCGCCGCCGGCGGATTTCCTATGTCGATCCCGTCGACGTTCGGTTCAACCGCTTCGAGCGCCAGCCGGTGCCGAATGCGAACGCCGTGATGTTCTGCCTGATGGACGTCTCGGCCTCGATGGGCGAGCGGGAGAAGGATCTCGCCAAGCGCTTCTTCGTGCTGCTGCACCTCTTCCTCAAGCGCCGTTACGGCCGGATCGATATCATCTTCATCCGGCACACCGACGAGGCGCATGAGGTCGACGAGGAGACCTTCTTCTACAGCAAGCAGAGCGGTGGCACGGTGGTTTCCACGGCACTCGAGGAGATGCAGCGGATCATCGAGGCGCGCTACCCGGCCGACATGTGGAACATCTACGCGGCCCAGGCTTCCGACGGCGACAATAGCAGCGGCGATTCCGAGCGTTGCGCGGCACTCCTGCGCGGCGATCTGATGCGGCTTTGCCAATATTACGCCTATGTCGAGATTATCGACGAGCGCGAGACCGAGATATTCGGCGCCACCGACAACGGCACTTCGCTATGGCGCGCCTACCGCACCGTCGATGGCGAGGTCCCCAATTTCCACATGGCCCGCATCGCAAGACCAGGCAATATCTACCCGGTCTTTCGCAAGCTCTTCAGCCGCAAAGCCGGCGCGCGTACGCATAACTGAGGGAAGACCGATATGGCGAAGCGAGCGGAGAGTTCCGAGCTGCTGTTTGAGGGCTCCGACTGGAATTTCGGAACACTATCGATCGTCCACGACGCCATCCAGGATATCGCGATCGGCGAGATGGGGCTCGATATCTACCCAAACCAGCTGGAGATCATCTCATCCGAACAGATGCTCGACGCCTATTCCTCGGTCGGCATGCCGCTGATGTACCAGCACTGGTCCTTCGGCAAGCGCTTCATTTACGAGGACAGCCTCTATCGCAAGGGCCACCGGGGGCTCGCCTATGAGATCGTCATCAATTCCAACCCCTGCATCGCCTATCTGATGGAGGAAAACACGATGGCCATGCAGACGCTGGTCATCACCCACGCCTCTTTCGGGCATAACCACTTCTTCAAGAACAACTATCTGTTCCGCCAGTGGACGGATGCCGGTGCCATTCTCGGCTATATGGACTTCGCCAAGAAATATATTGCCAAATGCGAGGAGCGACACGGCACCGAGGCGGTCGAGGCAATCCTCGATTCCGCCCATGCGCTGATGGACAACGGCGTCTTCCGCTACCGCCGCCCTCCCCGCCTCTCCTCCGAGAAAGTGCGCGAGCGGGCGCGTGAACGATTGGAATATGAGGAGCAGACCTATAGCGACCTCTGGCGCACCCTACCCTCTTCCGTCGACAGCCGTGATCCGCACGAGGCGGAGCGCAATGCCTCAGAACGCAAGAAAGCGCTTAACCTCCCGGAAGAGAACCTTCTCTACTTCATCGAGAAGCACAGTCTGATCCTCGAGCCCTGGCAGCGCGAGATCCTCAGGATCGTGCGCATCATCGCCCAATACTTCTACCCGCAGCGGCAGACCAAGGTGATGAACGAGGGGTGCGCGACCTACGTGCACTACACGATCATCAATCGCCTGTTCGATCAGGGCAAGATCAGCGAAGGCAACATGCTGGAGCTCTTGAGCAGCCATTCCAACGTCGTCTTCCAGCCGGGCTTCGACGATCCCCGTTTCTCAGGCATCAACCCCTATGCGCTCGGCTTCGCGATGATGCAGGACATCGAGCGCATCTGCACCAATCCGACGGACGAGGACCGGAACTGGTTTCCCTCCATGGCCGGCAACAACGATCCGATGGGCACGCTGCGCGACGCATGGGCGAACCACCGCGATGAATCCTTCATCCTGCAATATCTGAGCCCGGCCGTGATCCGCAAATTCCGGCTCTTCAGGCTGTCGGATATGGCGGCCGACAAATTCTGCGAGGTTTCATCCATCCACAACGAACGCGGCTACGCGGAGATCCGCTCGGCTCTCGCCCGCAGCTACGATGTCAGCGCCAGGCAGCCCGATATTCAGGTCGTCGACGTCGATCTCCTCGGCGACCGCCGGCTTCGGCTGAAGCACACGGTCAATGACGGCCTGCTTCTCGAAGAGACCAGCCGGAACGAAACTCTCACCCATATCCGTCATCTCTGGGGATACGAGGTCAGCCTCTCCGGCGTCGATGGCGCGACCGGCAACGTTCTCTACGATCATTCGACGGGCTAGCCGGCACTCATCGACGGAACGACATCGGATCCTTCTCGTTTTCCATTCAAGAGAAGGAGAAAGCCATGTCCAACGTCGTACGAAACGGCGAAAGCGCCGCCAACAATGCCACGACCGCAAATACTTTCGGAAAATCGGTCGAAAGCCAGGCACAGATCGAAGACGCCGCACGCGCGGGTTCCGAGGCAGTGGGAGAGGGTGAAGCTCTCAACATCTACCGTCTCGAGCCCATTGCCGAGCCAAACGATCCGCGTTGGGACAATTCGCCCGGACATGGCAACATCGTAGTTGCCGCCCGCACGGCGGGGGACGCTCGCATCGTCGCGGCATCCAAGGAACTCGACTTCATGGAAGTCGACACCGCACCGGCGGATGACGTAACGACAATCAACGCCAGCGCCTTCAGGGACGACAAGCTCTACACCGTGATTGAGATCGAACATGGACGCCGGGACCTGAGAAGAGGCGTCATCGACGGATCGGTGTCCGTGGATACGATCATATCCGTTCAGGTTTAGCATCTGTGCCAAGGCCGGCCGGGAACAAACCTGCTGGAAACCTCGTTCAACAAATATCTCGGAATAAACCCCATCCGAGACTCTCCTGTGGCAAAGCGCTTGCAGCGTCGGGCGCTTTGTCCCCGGGCTCTGGAAAGGAGACAAAGATGATCAACCGCGCCAAGCAGACAGCAGACGAGTACCGCCATCTTGGAGGGCGGCGGTTGGCAGCTTTTGACGACAACAAGGCCTCGACGCGAGCCTGGGACAAAGACACGCCGGAAGCCGAGCGCTTCTGGCAGACCGAGATCGCAACACTTCCCGAAAGGGAGCGCGCCGAAGTCCAGTCATTCCTGCCATCGATCGTTGACGAAAGCGATGAGCCGCGTGGTAAGCACTGAGCCACTCTGCTCCGGCTTTGAAACTTTCTGATTTTCAGAACGTTTAACGCCTTATGAGGGACGATGATATTGATCCGACCAAGACTGGCGGCACCCGATCGGCTGATGACGTAAACCCGGTCCATGATCAGGAGCCGACGCCCGATGTGGCGGACATAGACCCTCCACCGGACATCCCGAAACCCGAAGACGACATGACGCCGGAGGAAGTCGAGGCGGCACGCAAGGCTTACCTGCTCAAGAGATTCTGGATCAGCGCGCGTGGATACTGGACGCGGCGCGGTGATACCCTGGCTTGGCCACTATCCATCGGCCTGCTGGCCCTCATCGGGCTGAATGTCGGCTTCCAATACGGCATAAACGTCTGGAACCGCGGCCTTTTCGATGCCATCGAGAAGCGCGATGCGCCCACGGTCTATTTTCTCGGCGCACTCTTCCCGCCGCTCGTGTTGGGAAGCGTCGGTCTCGTCACCATTCAGGTCTACATGCGCATGAAGATGCAGCGGCGTTGGCGGTCATGGCTGACGAAAGCGCTCATCGGACGCTGGCTGGCCAGTGGCCGCTACTATCAACTCAATCTCATCGGCGGTGACCACAAGAATCCGGAGGCGCGCATTTCCGAGGACATGCGCATCGCCACCGAATCCCCCGTCGATTTCGTCGCCGGCGTCATAGCCGCCTTCGTCTCCGCTTCGACCTTTATCGTGGTGCTCTGGATGATCGGTGGAGCATTGTCTCTGCCGATTGCGGGAACTGTGATCACCATTCCCGGCTTTCTCGTCGTCACGGCCGTTCTCTACGCCGTCATCACATCGACCTCGATCGCTTACATCGGCCGCCACTTCGTCAAGGTCTCGGAAGCCAAGAACCAGGTCGAGGCCGAATTTCGCTACACGCTGACGCGTGTGCGCGAGAATGGCGAGAGCATCGCTTTGCTTGGCGGCGAAGACGAAGAGCGCAACGATCTGGACAAGACCTTCGGGAACGTTCTGCACCAGTGGGCGCTGCTTGCGCGTCAGTACATGCGAACGACACTTGTTTCGCACGGCTCGATGCTGATCGCGCCCGTCGTGCCTGTTCTGCTGTGCGCGCCCAAATTCCTAGATGGCAGCATGAGCCTGGGCCAGGTCATGCAGGCCGCGTCGGCTTTCACCATCGTCCAGAGCGCATTCGGATGGCTTGTCGACAACTACCCGCGCCTTGCCGACTGGAACGCATGCGCAAGGCGCGTCGCGTCCTTGATGATGTCTATCGATGGATTGGAGCGGGCCGAGCAGAGCGATGCGCTTGGACGTATCAAACGCGGCGAAACTGAAGGCGATGCGATCCTCAGTTTGAACGATCTCTCCGTCTCGCTGGGCGATGGTACAGCCGTGGTCAAGGAGACGGAGGTTGAGATACAGCCAGGGGAGCGAGTGCTTGTGGCCGGTGAGTCCGGATCCGGCAAAAGCACCTTGGTGCGGGCAATCGCCGGTCTCTGGCCATGGGGCGATGGCGCCGTCAATTTCCGCCCCGACAAACGCCTCTTCATGCTGCCGCAGCGACCATACATCCCATCGGGGACGCTGCGCAGGGCCGTCACCTATCCGGCGGGCGCCGACACATGGACGGTCGAGGAGATTGGTGGCGTTCTGGAGCAGGTCGGCCTCGGCCATCTGAAAGAGAGGATCGAAGACGAGGCGCCTTGGGATCAAACACTATCAGGCGGCGAAAAGCAGCGGCTGGCATTTGCCAGACTGTTGCTGCACGATCCCGATATCATCGTTCTCGATGAAGCGACCTCGGCTCTCGACGAAAAGAGCCAGGATCGGCTCATGGAGATGCTGATTGCCGAATTGCCAAAGGCCACCATTCTAAGCGTCGGGCACCGGGTCGAGCTGGAGGCGTTTCATAGCCGCAAGATCACGTTGGAAAAGCGCGATGGTGGCGCAAGGCTTGTGAGCGACGTCGATTTGATCCCGCGGAAGAGGAAAAAGCGCAACGTGCTGTCACGCCTTGTGCGACATCGAAGCCGACGCAGTGGCGGCGGAACGCCTGAGCCTGACGGTGCTAAGCAGTGAACCACCCAAAGCTCATCAGCCCGGACCAGTCGAGCGCTCGGCGACCAGCTCAAACACATCCACCTTGCCCGCCCGCCCCTTGAGCTGCGCCAGGCCGAGCGGTAGAAAATCGAAATCACCGCCGACCGCATCCCTCACCGCCGCGCTGACCAGGATCGACGTGTTGAACTCCTTGTTCAGCCCTTCAAGCCGTGACGCGACGTTGATCGTGTCACCCATCGCCGTGTACTGCTGGCGCGAAACTGCGCCAAAACTGCCGACCACCGCTGGCCCGGTGTGCAGGCCAAATCGCGTGAATAGCAGCGGACGCCCATCCCTCCGATTGGCATCGTTCAACGCATCTACGGCTGCCTTCATCGCAAGCGCGCACCGGCAGCCCTCTTCCACATGCTTTGCGGTCTCCACGGGCGCATTCCACATGACGAAAATGGAATCGCCCAGATACTGGATGACCGTTCCGCCGTGCCGCTCCGCAACGCTGTTCAGCAGCTCGAAATAGGTAGACAGCGTCTCGACCACATCCTCCGGGGAATGTTGCTCGGATATGGTCGTGAAGTCGCGTATGTCGGTAAACAGCGCGGTTAATTCCTGCCGCTTCGCCTGGACGATCGCCGGCCCGCCCGGCCCAACGATCCGCCGAACCACCTCGCGCGGCACATAGAGCGCGAACTGGCTGATGGCCTGGCGGCTTGCCGCGAGAGCGGTCGCCAGCATGTTGATCTCGGTGATCAAGGAATGCGAGGTGGTCTTTTCGTGAACATCGAGGTTGCCGATCTCACGTGCTTCCGCGGCCAGCTGGTTGAGGGAGCGGCTGACCATGCGCGACAGAAGCACCGATGCGACCACACCGGCAATGACAAAGCCGGCAGCGATAAGGAGATTGTGCATCAGCGATCGGTTGGCCTGCTCGACGAGATCCGCCAGTGGCACGACGATCGCCGCCTCGCTTCCCGCAAACAGTCCGGAGACGCTGATCGGCGCGACCTGGATCAGATATCGCTCGCCATCGAGGTCGAGCCGCGCCAGCCCTCCGGCACCGAAGACTGAATCCCGCCGCAGGTTGGCCACGGTGGCCAGGCTGGTGTCGAAACCGCTTGCCGTCGCGCCGATGCCGCCGGCGCTTCGTGACCACAGGTCCATGAGCCTAGCCATGATGTCGGGATCTGAATGAGCGACCAGCTGATCTTCATCGTCGATTATGTAAGCCCGGGCGCGTGGCGAAATCTGGCTGGCATCCAGGAGACGACTGATCGTCCTCAGGTGGATGTTGATACCGACCACGACCTTGCCGTCATCACGCATCGGCGCGGCGATCGTCAGCGTCGGCGTCTTGAGCGTTCCAGCGACGTATGGCCCGACCGAAACGGCCTTTCCATCCTGGACGACCGCCTGATACCAGGGCCGCTGCCGTGGATCGAACGATGCGTACTCGACTGCGCGCTCCTCGATCACGCTGGCATTGGCATCCAGAAAGCGCAGCGTTGACACGGCATCCGGCCGGTCTCTGCGAGCGATCGTCCGGATCGCGAAAGCCGTTCCATCGGGCGCCGACAGCGTCTGCCTGACGTCATCGCGGATAGCAGCGATCACCTGGAGGTACGAGCCATCAGGATATCCCGTGTAGACGCTCGTCGCATTGGGGACGTTGCGCAGAACCTCGAGAAAGAAGCCCTCTTTCGCGCTGATATCCGCCGGCGGCGCGGAGACGAGCTGCTGCATGGTCGAGGCCAGCGCCACCGCTTCGGTGCCTTCCTGCAATGTGTTTCGGTATCCCTCGATCAGCCGCAGGCTCATCTCGCGCATCTGTTGCGCGCCCGCGGTGACTGCCGCGCTCGTTCCCTGGCTGAAAGCCATCCAGATGATGGGTATCGATGTGCAGAGAAGGGATCCAACGACGAGAACGCCAAGATGCAGCCTGAGCGGCCGGGACCAGTCCACCAGCCCCTTGGACGTGCCATGCCGCTTCATGCCGTCCCCCTCAACCTCGCTCCCTTAACACCAGCTAAGCGTGTTTTAAGCCGGCGCACAAGATGGACAAAGGACGGACGGTGCAGAGGTTAGGAAGTGTTTGCCGGCGTCATGTCACGCGCTACCGCGATGTTCGACATGGGGCTCGATTAAGACGTGTTTGGCTTCGCGTCTTCCGTCGATCCGCTCAAGCAACATTTGCGTCGCTGTTCGAGCCAACTGGACGGGGTCTTGGTCGACACTTGTCAGCCCGACCAGCGGAAGGGCCGAAACGGGCGAGTTGTCGTAGCCGATGATGGCCAGGTCCGAGGGGACGCCGATATCTCGCATCCGCGCGATGTTTATCAGCGGGACAGCATCGAGATCCGACCAGACGAACACGGCTCTCGGACGATCGGGAGCGGAAAGAAAAGCGTTCAGGGCGGCGGTTCTGTCGGCATCAACCGGCGGCAGCCGCAGCACGCGCGCCTCCAAGCCGGCCGCCCTCATGGCGTCCAGATAACCGAGCTCTCGTTGCATGGCGACGATGGTGGCTGGTGACCCCTCTATATCGTAGCCGAGCATCGCGATATCGCGATAGCCTTTCGAAAGAGCAGCCTCGGCAGCGAGGTAGGCGCCCTTCCGGTCGTCGGAATTAGCAGTGTCGTAGGTCTGGGCGTCCGGCTCGTGATGCGCGATGACCACGATCGGAATCTGCTTGGCGTAGCGCTCGAGAACCTTGCCGGAAATACGGGGGGCGATGATCAGAACGCCATCCATCCGGTTGTCGATCATCGACTCGATCATCGATGCTTCGATTGGCTGCGCCGAGCGGCCGAGCCCGACCAGGGCCTTGAAGCCGCTGTCGGCGAGCGTGTTGCTGGCCGCCTCGATCAGGCCGGGCAGGAACGGGTTTGACAGCTCGATCGCCAGCACGCCGATGGTGTTCGTCCGCCCTCGCATGGCGCGGGCTGCAACGGAAGGGCGATAGTTGAGCTTCTCGATCGACGTCTCGACCTTCGTGCGCAGAACCGCGCTGACGCCATATGCGTTTCGAAGGACTTTCGATACCGCGGCGACCGAGACGCCGGCGTCTTCCGCGACATGGCGGATCGTCACCCGCGCTCGCGCTCCGTCTCTATCCTTCTGAAACATCTGCATAATTTATCGTTCTCATCAATCTTGGCCGGAGTATAGGCATTTTTCTGTTGCACATCAAACGGGAATGTAGAATGATATACATATAACGATACACACTTCGTTTGATGGGTCTGCCTCAAGCGGATCGGGAGGGGACATGGATATTGTGCAAGGGCGCGCGAGCGCTGCCGCTGGTTCGTCATTTCAATTCACCGCCGCCATGGTGGCGCCACTATGCGACGATGGCCAAGGCACCGCTGGCACCTTCGTCTCCCGCAACTTCCAGCTTGAGCATGCCCCTCGGGAAGCCGTGCTGACCATTTCAGCGCTCGGGCTTTATCGCGCCTTTATCAACGGCCGCCGCGTCGGCTCGGATCTTTTGACACCGGGCTGGACCTGCTACGACGATCGCATCGCCTATCAGACCTATGACGTCGCCAGCCTGCTTCAGCCGGGCGAGAACAGGATCGAGATCTGGCTCGGCGACGGCTGGTATCGCGGCCAGCTCATGTGGGCCTCGAACCCGATCTTCAATTGCTGGGGCGACCGTACGGCTGCCATTGCCGAAATCAGCGTCGACGGCGCCTTGGCGCTGAAGACAGATTCCACCTGGGAAAGTGGACTGACCCCCGTCACCAGGAACGGCATCTATTATGGCGAGGACTACGACGCCCGCTTGAAGACGGAAGACGCGTTCGGCGTTGAAGAACTCGCCTTCGACAAGACCCTGCTTGTACCCCACGAGACGGCCGCCGTTGTCGAGCTCGCCCCGTTCGAGCCGATCGATAGCTGGACGGAAGAAGATGGCCGGCTGGTCTATGATTTCGGCCAGAACGCCGGGGCGTATATCCGCATCGATGCGCAAGGCGAGGCAGGCGCGAGCGTACGCGTGGAGCACTCCGAAGTCCTCGGGCCAAACCGGTTCTTCGACAACCGCAACTACCGCAGCGCCAGGGCCGAACTGGTCTACACGCTGTCGGGAGATGGCGTCGAAACCTACGCGCCGCTGTTCACTTTCATGGGTTTCCGCTACGCCCGCGTGACCGTCACCGGCGATGCGAAGCTTCTCTCCATCAAGATGATCCCGATCACCTCGGTGCCAGTCGCGACCGGCGGCATCACCACGGGTGTGCCCGCCGTCAACCGGCTTGTCGAGAACACGATCTGGTCGCAGCGATCGAACTTCATCGAGATCCCGACGGATTGCCCGCAGCGCGACGAACGCCTGGGATGGACAGGCGACGCCCAGGTCTTTGCCGGCACCGCATGCTGGCTTGCCAACAGCCAATCTTTTCTCCGGAAATTCCTGCGCGACGTGATGCACGATCAGAGAGAGAACGGGGCGGTGCCGCACTTCTCGCCGGATCCGACGCGTCTGCATCCAATCAGCAATCGCGGCGATTGGGCCGGCTCGACCGGCTGGGGCGATGCGATCGTCATCATCCCCTGGCAGCTCTATCTGCATTATGGCGACAAGGCCGCTCTGCAGGAGTGCTTCCCGGCGATGTTGCACTGGCTGGATTACCTCTGGGGTATTTCCAACGGCCCCATCATCCGCCCTCCGGCGGTTTGGGGCGAGCATGGCTTCACCTTTGGCGACTGGCTGCAGCCGGTTGGCGACAATCGCAAGCCGCGCCCGACCGTGGCCGACGATTGCGCCGCGACGCTCTATCACTTCGTCGCCACGCAACTGACGGCGAAGATCGCGCGGGTCCTCGGCGATACAAGCGAGGCGCAGCGCCTCGACAGCAAGCTTGAAGACATCCGCGCAGCATTCAAGAACGAGTTCTTTTCCCCATCTGGGCGCATTGCGCATAACGACCAGACATCGTGGGCGATCGCCTTCCTCTATGGTCTCGTTCCGCCGGAATATGAAGAGGCCGGTCGCGGCTATTTCCGCCGGGTCGCGGAAGAGACCGATGGCGTGATCGGCACCGGCTTTATCGGCACGCCAGCGCTACTGCCCGCCCTTACCCGGCTCGGCATGCTCGATCTCGCCGAAAAGATGTTCCTCAATCGCAAGGTTCCCGGCTGGCTCTATCAGGTGGAGCGCGGAGCGACGTCGATCTGGGAGCGCTGGGATGCGCTTGCAGAGGACGGAACGATCTACGATCCCGATATGAACAGCTACAACCACTATGCCTATGGCGCCGTGTGCCAATGGCTGTTCGAGGATGTGGCTGGCATCAAGCCCCTTGAAGACAAGCCGGGCTTCGAGGAGATCGAGTTCGATCCCGCTATCCTTCCGGCGCTATCGCCCGTTGCGGCGTGGCACGACACGCGCTTTGGCCGCATCGAGGCCGGATGGGATATCGACGGCGGCAAGGTTACCTGCCATCTTGAAATCCCAGATGGCATCACCGCGCATATACGCGGCAATAGTGCAAGGAAGAATCTGACGGTGAACGGCGCCGACGTGGCGGATGACGAGCGTGTCCAGATCGGACATGGCAGCCATTCGATCACCTTCGACGTCTGATCAAGACAGCGCGGCAGGCCGCGCACCACATGACTGATCGTAACGGTAAATCGCAAGTCCTTGGAGGAGGAGACGACCATGCGGATGACCAAGTGCAGCATTATCGCAGCGGCCACTTTGGCGCTGGCGAGCAGCGTCGCCCACGCAGACGTGACATTGAGCGTATTGATCGACACGAACCCGGAAACCATCGCTTCCTTCGATGCCGTTTCCAAAGCCTATAGCGAGAAGCGTCCGGATGTGACCTTCGACGTGGAGCAACGCGCAGGCGGCTCCGAGGGCGACAACATCGTCAAGACGCGGCTGGCGACCGGCGAGATGCCGGATATCTTCCAGTATAACAGCGGCTCTCTGTTCCAGGCATTGAAGCCCGAGCAGACGATGGCTGATCTCTCCGATCTCCCGTCAGCCGCCGGCATTCTCGAGAGCTTCAAGAAGGTGGTCAGCGGATCCGACGGCCATGTGCGCGGAATACCCTTCGGCCCGGCGATGGGCGGCGGGATCTTCTACAACAGGAAGATCTACGCCGAACTCGGGTTGCAGCCGCCGAAGACTTGGGCCGAATTCATGGCCAACAACGAGAAGATCAAGGCAGCCGGCAAGGTCGCCATCGCCCAGACTTACGGCACGACCTGGACATCGCAGATCTTCGTCCTGGCGGACTTCTTCAACGTCCAGACCGAAGTTCCGACCTTTGCGGACGATTACACGGCCAACAAGGTCAAGTACGCCACCACACCTGCGGCCCTTCGCGGCTTCGAGCACCAGGAAGAAGTGGCGAAAGCGGGATTCTTCAACGAGGATTTCGGCGCGGCGAGCTTTGATGACGGCATGCGCATGGTCTCGACCGGTGAGGCAGCGCACTACCCCAGCCTGACTTTCGGGATCGGCAACATCCAGCAGAACTTTCCCGACAACGTTAAAGACGTCGGCTTTTTCGCGGAACCCGGGACCGATGCCGCGAAGAACGGTTTGACGATCTGGATGCCGGCCGCACTCTATCTGTCAGCCAAGGCCGAGCATCTCGACGAAGCCAAGAAGTTCCTCGATTTCGTGGCCTCCAAGGAAGGGTGCGAGCTGATGGCGAAGGCCGTGCCGTCAGGTCCCTATCTGATCAAGGGCTGCGAGCTGCCGAAGGACGTGCCGCAAGCCGTCACGGACATGCTGCCCTATTTCCAGACGGAAGGCCGTGCCGGCCCGGCGCTGGAATTCCTGTCACCCGTGAAAGGACCGGCGCTCGAGCAGATCACCGTCGAGGTCGGAACGGGTATCCGTTCCGCCAAGGATGCGGCCGCGCTTTACGACCAGGACGTCGCCAAGCAGGCCAAGCAGCTCGGCCTCCCGAACTGGTAACCTCCCAGACGCACCTTGCCCGGCGGATATCCGGGCAAGGTGCTTAGGAGCCGCTATGGTTATACGCAAGTCACCCTACCCCTATTGGTTCATCCTGCCGGCGGCGGTCATCTTCACCGTCCTGTTCCTGGCGCCCACGATCGCATCCTTCTGGTTCAGCCTGACGCGTTGGGACTTGTTCACGACAGCGTTCATCGGGCTTGAGAACTACAAGCAGTTCTTCCGCGAGCCTTTCCTCATCCAGGGGCTGACCAACACTGTCATCTATGCGGTGGCGACGTCGGCCGCGAAGACGGTTCTCGGCCTGCTTCTTGCTGTCCTGCTGACATCCGGCCTCTGGGCTCAGGGTCTTCTTCGAACGGTAATCTTCTTTCCCGTGCTGGTGTCGACCATCGGCGTCGGCATAACCTTTTCCGTGCTCATGCATCCGACGCGCGGCATCATTAATGTCGCGCTGGCCGCCATCGGCATACACGGGCCAGGCTGGCTGACGGATCCGGCGCTGGCGCTCTACTCGATCGTCCTCGTCGATCTCTGGAAGGGCATCGGGCTTGCGACGGTAATCTATATCGCCGGACTGGCATCCATCAGCGCCGACTACTACGAAGCCGCGCGCATCGACGGCGCAACGAGAACGCAGATGCTCTTCCGCGTCACCATACCGCTCGTCAAGCCGGCGACGATCACCGTCATTACCCTGTCGCTGATCGGCGGGCTGCGCAGCTTCGATCTGATCTGGGCGATGACAAAGGGTGGCCCCGGATTTTCCTCCGACGTGCTCGCGAGCGTGATCTACAAGCAGTATCAGGCGGGCTTTTACGGCCTCTCCACGGCCGGAAACGTCATATTGTTCGTGCTGATCGCGGTGATCGTTTTGCCGCTCACCTTCTGGCTTAATCGCAGGGAGGTCGATGTATGACCCGGCGCCAGTTTTACACCGGAGCCTCCGCCTTGGTCGCATGCTGCGTGATCTTCGTGATGCCGTTCCTGTTCATCTTTCTGACGGCAGCAAAAACCAAGCAGGATGCAGCGGCGCTTAAATTCACACTGCCAAGCGAATGGCAGCTCTGGACCAATTTCGTCGATGTGATCCAGGCCCGCAATTACATGCTGCTGCTGGCCTATTTCAACTCGACTGTTATCACGGTGGCTGCCGTGACGCTGCTCGTGCTGTTCGGCGCGATGGTGGGCTATGTCCTGCAGCGCCGGCCATCGCGGTGGAACGCGGTGATCTATGCCTTTGTGCTCGCCGGTCTGATGATCCCGCCCGCCGTCGTGCCGACGATCTGGGTGTTGCAGGCGCTTGGTTTGTTCAAGACAATTTCGGGCATGGTTCTGATCCAGGTCGCCTACGGCCTGTCGTTTACCGTGTTGCTCTTTCGAAGCTTCATCGCGACCATTCCGCGCGACCTGGATGAGGCGGCGATCATCGACGGCGCAAAGCCGCTGCAGATCTTCTTCCGCGTTGTCCTTCCTCTGCTGAAGCCGGTGACCGTGACCGTCATCGTCGTCCAATCGATCGCGATCTTCAACGATTTCACCAACCCGCTCTACTACCTGCCCGGCCGCGAGAACGTCACCGTGCAGCTCACCCTCTATAACTTCCAGGGACAGTTCCAGACGCAGTTCAATCTGCTGTTCATGAACATCCTGCTGGTGACCATTCCGCCGCTGATCGTCTTCATCTTCTTCAATCGACAGATCGTGGCGGGCATGACGGCCGGCGCAGTGAAAGGATAAGCCATGACTAGCGTTGTTCTCGATGGCGTCAGAAAGAGCTTCGGCAGCCTCGAAGTCATCAAGGGCGTCGATCTTAACATCGGCGCCGGAGAATTTTGTGTGTTCGTCGGACCGTCAGGCTGCGGAAAGTCGACGTTACTGAGGATGATCTCGGGGCTTGAAACATCGAGCGCCGGGAAGATCGTCATCGACAACAAGGATGTGACCGATGCCGAACCCTCCGAGCGCGGCATCGCGATGGTGTTTCAATCCTATGCTCTCTACCCGCACCTCACGGTCGCCGAAAATATCGGCTTCGGCCTTTCGCTTGCGAGGAGGCCCAAGGCGGAAATCGCCGAGAAGGTGAAGCAGACCGCCGACATATTGCAGCTCTCGCATCTGCTCGATCGCAAGCCGAAAGCACTTTCCGGCGGCCAGCGGCAGCGCGTGGCGATCGGGCGGGCTATTATCCGCAATCCGAAAGTGTTTCTGTTCGACGAACCGCTTTCCAACCTCGACGCATCGCTTCGCTCGCAAATGCGCATGGAACTCACCGAGCTGCATGCGCGGCTTGGCGCAACGATGATCTATGTCACCCACGACCAGGTGGAAGCCATGACCATGGCCGACAAGATCGTGGTGTTGAACGGCGGCCACATCGAGCAGGTCGGCTCTCCGATGGAACTCTACAACGGGCCGCAGACCGCCTTTGTCGCGGGCTTCATCGGATCCCCCAAGATGAACCTGTTTGAAGGGGCGGTCGCCAAGGACGAAGGATGCCGCGTCTACGGAATCCGGCCCGAGCACCTGCAGCTTTCGGCGACCGACGGCAAGTGGCAAGGCACCGTCCGGCACATCGAGCGCCTAGGAGCGGATTCTATCGTCTATCTCGATGTCGAGACGCTGGGATCGTTGCTTGTTCGCACCGACGGCGACAAGATTATCACCATTGGTGACACGGCATTCGCCTCGCCGATGCCGAACAAGGAACACCGCTTCACCTAGCCGCCGCTTCAAGCCCCGACAAACGGAATCAATTGCTCAATTCGGCTGCATTGATTCCCTGTTCGGTAGCTGGTTAATGAATTCGTCAGGCGCTCGTGGCAGCAGCTGGCGATAAGAGTGTCTGGGAATCGAGACGACGATGAGAAATCTCCGTCGTGAAAATGCGAGCGATCGCGATACCTTAGCGATAACCGCATAAATTTTCCAGTTTCCTACTTAAGGTTTCGTTAACCCTATTGTTCTGGACGATTTTCGAGAATCGTGTTCTACCTTTTGGCGGGCAATGGCCGGTAAATCGGCTTAGGGCCGCCAAGAGGGTAAAATGGCAATAGCACAACGGACGGAATCGGTGGTCGCTTTGAAGGAAGATGCTGGCAGCAAGATCTTGCGCCACGCGGGTCTTCTCTCTGGGCAACTGCAGCAACTGCGTATGCGGATGTACCCGCCCAAATCTGAGAAAATGCTTCGTCAGTTTCTGACCAACGAGGTTTCGAAGCTCACCTCCATCCCTGATTCGACATTGAAGTTGATGTCGAGCGAGGGGCGTGGCCCTGTGCCCAGCAGGCTTGAAAACAATCACCGCGTTTACACGCTCGCCCAGATCAACGAATTGCGCGAGCTTTTTGCCGCACAGAAGCCTGCGGATGCGCTGCGCTTTCTTCCTCGGCGCCGGGAAGGCGAGCATCTTCAGGTCTTGGCGATCGCCAACTTCAAGGGAGGCAGCGCCAAGACCACCACCTGCGTTCATCTCGCGCATTATCTCGCCATGCACGGCTATCGCGTTCTGGCTCTCGACCTGGATCCGCAGGCATCGCTGTCGGCGCTATTCGGCGCCCAGCCTGAGATGGATGTCGGCGCCAACGAGACCATCTATGCGGCGCTTCGATATGACGAAGCCGAACGCCGGCCCATTCGCGATATCATTCGCAAGACCTATTTCGATGGCGTCGACCTCATTCCCGGCAATCTTGAGGTGATGGAGTACGAGCACGAAACGCCTCGTGTTCTTGCTAACCGCTCCGGATCGGGCGCGATCTTCTTCGAACGGTTGAAGCTCGCCCTCGCCGAGGTCGAGAACGACTACGACGTCGTCATTCTGGATACACCGCCGTCTCTCGGCTTTCTGACGCTGAGCGCTATCTACGCCGCGACGAGCATGATTATAACCGTCCACCCGGCCATGCTCGATGTGGCCTCGATGAGCCAATTCCTTCTCATGATGGGCGACCTGATTAGCGTCTTGAACGAAAGCGGCGCCCAGCTGGATCAGGATTTCATTCGTTATCTTGTGACGCGCCATAATCCCAACGATGCGCCACAGTCGCAAGTTGTCGCAATGCTGCGCCATCTGTTTGGCCCTGACGTTCTTTTGCCGACGGCTATCGAGAGCACCGCTGTCGAAGCGGCTGGCCTGGCCAAGCGGTCTATCTATGAACTCGAAATGGGCCAGCTCGGACGCGACACCCATAAGCGTGCGCGCGAAGCTGTTGATGCGGTCAACGAGGCGATCGTCGGGCTTCTTAACAAGAGCTGGGGGCGTCCATGAGCAAGTCTCCGCGCAAATCCATTGTCGCAAGTTTCGGCCTTCTGTCGGCTGAGTTGGAAAGCGGCAAGACCACCGACATCAGCCAAGACCCCGGCCCTGCCCCCTCGCCTGCGACGGGCAATCGTGTTGGGGCGGGTGTTATTGGCGCCGCGCACCGCGCGATCGATGATATTCGTACGGAACGCGATCGGCTGAAGGCACTTGTGGAGTCGGGCGGAGCGACGGTTCGAGACGTGGATCCGTCTCTGATCGATCCATCCCCCTACCCAGACCGCCTGCCCGATGACGATGCCGCCAGCTTTGACGCGTTCAAGCGTTCGCTTGAGGTCGATGGGCAAAAGGTTCCCATCCAGATCCGGAAGCACCCCTCCGATGCTGGTCGTTTTCAGATTGTCTACGGACACCGTCGCTGGCGCGCGGCCAAGGAACTCAACAAGTCCGTCAAGGCTGTCGAAGTCGACATGTCGGACCTCGATCTGGTCGTGGCCCAAGGCATCGAGAATGCCAGCCGGCAAGACCTGACTTGGATCGAGCGCGCATTGTTTGCATCGCGCATGGACGATGCAGGGATAAAAGCGCGCGAGATTTATGCCGCGCTGTCGATCGAGGCCGCCGAACTCGCGCGCATGCGCAGCGTCTATCGCGCCGTCCCTGCCGACATTATCGAAGCAATTGGCCGTGCCCCGAAAGTCGGCCGTCCAAGATGGCTGGACCTGGCAAAGCTGATTTCCGCTGAGCCTGCGGCTTTGGACATCGCCAGAGAGACGCTCGCGCTCAAGGCTGATCCCGCGGAGTTTTCGGACCAGAGGTTCCAGCGCGTATTGGTCAGCCTGAAGCCCAGCGCTGAACCTCGACCGGCGCCAACGCCGATCGTCGACAGCAATGGCGCGCGTCACGGTACTTGCGTGGTCACTCCAAAGGAAATCCGGCTTGTGGCCGAGAATGGCCGCGAGCGTGACTTTCTAAAATTCATTGGAGCGGAGCTGCCGGCACTCGTCGAGCGGTTTGCAGCCCTGCGGCACGAGAAGCTCTGATCGCCACCGAGGCTGTCAGCTGATCCAGGAAAGGAAAACGAGCAAAAGAAAAAGGCCCCCAAACGTTGCCGTCGTGGAAGCCTCTCTCTCTGTGTAGCAACTAGAGAATCGCATTTCCCCGAATCACAGTCAAGACACTTTGGCACCTAATTTGGTGGACGGCTTTCTTTTGCCTTTTGAAAGGTGAAAAAATGCACGTTGGAGATATAACGACGCCCTTTGGGCGGCGGCCGATGACGCTTGCGTTGATGAAACGCCAGGCAGCTGCGGCGAAAATCGAATCAGGATCGTCCGTCGATAAGTGGAAAGTGTTCCGTGATGCGTCCGAGGCTAGGGCTTTGCTTGGCATTCAGGATAGGGCGCTCGCGGTTTTGAATGCGCTTCTGACCTTCTATCCCGAGAGCGAATTGGCTTCGGACCGCGCGATGATCGTGTTTCCGTCGAATGCCCAGCTTTCCATCCGCGCTCACGGGATCACCGGGACCACCTTGCGTCGTCATCTTGCCGCGCTCGTCGATGCCGGACTGATCCTGCGCAGGGACAGTGCGAACGGAAAGCGTTATGCCCGGAAGGATCGCGCTGGCGAAATTGAGCAGGCCTATGGTTTCGATCTATCGCCTCTGCTTGCCCGCGCCTCCGAATTGGCCGTGTTGTCGGAGCGAATTGCGACCGAACGGGCGCTGTTTCGGAGCACCAAAGAGACCCTGTCGATCTGCCGCCGCGATGTGCGCAAGCTGATTTCCGCTGCAATCGTCGAAGATGTCTCCGGCAATTGGCAGGCCATTGAATCGCGCTACGTCGAACTCGTCGGCAGCATTCCGCGCACGCCATCCCTTCAAGATCTGCGGCGCAGCCTCGAGAGCATCGAGAACCTTCGTCAGACCGTGCTTAATCTTTTGGAAAACAAGTTAAATTCCGAGAAAATGGACGCCTATGACATCGGATCTGGCTGCCACATACAGAATTCAAATACAGAATCCATTATTGAAATTGAACAGCAAGGCGCAGAACGCGAGGCTGAGTCTGGATCTAACTGTGAGAAACACAGCGAGCCGACAAGAAGCTTCCCATTGAGCATGGTGCTGCGAGCATGCCCGGAGATAACGAGCTATGGTCCCGGCGGATCGGTTTCGAGCTGGCGAGAACTCATGGAAGCCGCAGTGCTTGTGCGATCCATGCTTGGCGTAACGCCTGGCGCCTATCGAAACGCTTGCGAGATCATGGGCCCCGAGAACGCCGCCGCGACGATGGCCTGCATCTTACAGCGCGCGGAACATATTAAATCAGCCGGTGGCTATCTCAGGGATCTAACGGCGAGGGCGCAGAGACGAGAGTTCTCACTCGGCCCGGTTTTGATGGCTTTGCTCAGGGCGAATGGCGGGAAGGAGCCGGCGGCGGTGTGAAACGAATTTGAAGAACATTGCCAGGTGTCAAGGTTTTGAGAATTGCGTGGCGTTGTGTGATTTGATTGTGCGTTCAGCTGGTCGCGTGGAGGAGTTCCGCAAGGTTGACTGCGATTATCGTGAGCGTGAACATCTGCTGCGCGTTTTGTGATCGGGAGATTTCAATGCAATCGGGTAGATCGGCGAGAGCATAGAATGTTGACAGCTGTCAATGTTTTGAGATGGCTGCTGAGCTCGGTGTAAAGAGAGCACCTGGCCAAGGCGTTTGAGCAGCGCCGAAGGCTGACGGAAAACGGGACACCCTAGCACGCGGTCTCTGAGACCAGTTCGTGATTAAGCCAGGGAGCCGGGCATCGTATTGGCGTTATCCGTAAGCAGCACGCTTGAACAACCTTTCGATCCGGTTGCCAAGAAGGATCGAAGCGGGGAGGGGATGATCGGCTTGAGTTATAAAGGTCAGACGGAGTGCAAGTTCAAGCCACTCGGGCATATCAGAACCATCCCGCAATTCGACATGCCTGCGGTCTACTGCTTCGATTGCTTCGGCTCTGTTGAACTTCGCTGTGCCCCGATCGAGCGGCATGATGCGCGGGCCGGGTAATCGAAGGCGCTAGAGATCTGCGCCGCAGACTATCGCGATATGGGTGATGCGCAAAATGGATTGGCCGAGTGCTTTTGAGCTTCGTGTCTCTCGAAAAAGCTCCCCGATGTTTCTTATCGGCTTCGTTGATCGGCATCGACATAACTGCTGCTTGATGAAGCCGAACGCAATTTCACCGCGCTCTCCGAAACCGTTCAGACACGCAAAAAGAAGCATCCCTCGAAGGCCGAGGTCGGCCGCCATGTAGACAGCTTGCAAAGCGCTCACAGATTGCTCGCATGCACGATTGATCCGACACGAGCGGTCCGACATTGACGCAAGAATACACAGCGATCTGTTCCCAATACTTAAGCAGGGCGAGAGTTGACTTTTCCGCCGGTCGGGTGAGCCTGCCAAACAAGCTCTGTAGCCTATTGCCTGAACCGACTGATGACCTTAATCGCTAGCGCTGTCGAAACGGTATCTGCCGGTTTCGCACTGCGCCCTAATCAATTCTCTCGGGCTGTTGATTTATGCAATTAGGTGCGGAAAATCGCGGCAAACATCGAGAGAATCGTGTAAGATTCTTTTTGTAGCAACAGCACACTCAGTGAGTTCACAGTGCTGTTTCGTCCCCCTACGCAGTGAGGAACTTCAACTCCGATATGGAGTTCCTTAAGAAAATCATTTACCATGATTTCAATGCGTTACGATTCCACCAAATTACCCATCCAAAGCCTGCTCAGACCGGTTTCAGAGGCCGGCATCGGCTTGGCTCGGCTGGATGAGCGGATAGGGCGATCGCCTGTTGGAAACGGCTGGATCGAGCGATCGCATTTCACTGACGCCTGCGCCTCGCTGTGGATCGATGGCGAGCTCGTTCATCTTGAGGATCTCGTCCTCCACGATGCCGGTCACGATATTCGCGCACCGAGCCACGAACTGACGATCGCGCGCGATGTGTTGCGTACGCGCAGAAGGATCGCGTCGCAACCGTCCGCCTGGGCGCTAAGTCCTGAGGGGCTGCGCAGTCTGCGCGGTGCCGACCCTATCGGCGGCAATGCCGATTACCCGGATCGCGACAAGGCCGAGAGCGACCCCATGCCTGCCCTAGAAACGAAGGGCAATGACAGCGGCGATTTCTCCAACGCCTTTGACGCGGAGCTCGCCGAGATCGATGCTGTGTTGGCGCGCAGCGAAGCGGTGTTGGCGAATGTGACAGGTCCAGCGCGCTCATCCGGCCGCGAGCGGGAATCGTTGGCCTATGATCTCGATTGGAACGAGGACGAGCGGCTCGACGAATGGAGAGGCGTTTTGCGGCAGAACCACGACTTGCCGCCGGTGCTGCAGGCCTTGATCGCCTTCGATGCCTGGACAGAGCTCGCCGTCTTGCAACATGCCCCATGGCTCGGTCGGTTGCTCGCTGCTTCGATCCTGCGAGAGGAGGGCGTGACGACGGCGGTGCATCTCGCAGCGTTCAATCTCGGTCTCAAATCCGTGTCCGTCGATCGACGGCGGCATCGGGATCGGGAGACGCGACTGTTGGCCAGTGCCCAGGGGCTGATCATGGCCGCGGAAATAGGACTTAAGGAACACGACCGGCTGGCGCTTGCGAGACAGATGATGGAACGGAAACTCGTCGGCCGCCGATCCTCCTCGAAACTTCCGGCACTGGTCGACCTTGTCGTGGCAAAGCCGATCGTCTCTTCCGGCATGGTCAGCAAGATCCTGGATGTCACGCCGCAGGCGGCGCGGCGCATCCTTGCGGAACTCGGCTTGCGCGAGATGACGGGCAGGGGAAGATTTCAGGCGTGGGGCATCATCTAGCCGTAACCACGTGGCCGGCTATCCCGCCAGTGCGTCCTTCGGAAAGCCGGCGGCCAGAGCGTTGATGAAGTTGCGTACTGCCGGAGGCAGTCCTCGGCGTGTCGTGAAGACGATATGCACCAGTCCCCTCATTCCCCGCCATGCCGGCAAGACGCGCACGAGTTTTCCGTCCTGCAGCGCCTGTTTGCAGGTGTGATCAGGCAACAGCGCGACCCCCAAGCCGGCGAGCGCTGCGGTTCTTACCGCGGTGAAGTCGGCGCAGCCGATCCTCGGCTCGTGTCGAACCGTTTGTCTCTGGCCGTCGTCCGTTTCAAGAAGCCAGTTCACTTCACTCTGATCATCTGTTGTCGACAGCGTCGGATGGTTGGCTAAGTCGTTGATGCTGCCGATACGGCTCGCAAGCTGCGGGCTCGCGACGAGGATGCGGATGGAATTTCCGAGAGAGCGCATCGTGAGCGAGGCGTCCCCATCCAGCGAAGTGCGCACGCGAAGCGCCACATCGATCCGCTCTTCGATGAGGTCGACAGGGCGGTCCACGGCAACGAGCTGAAGCCGCACTCGCGGATACTGGGCCAGGAACTTGGCCACGAGAGCTGAGATCGGTTCGACCAGCCCGGTTGGGCAGCTCATTCGAATGAGGCCGTGCGGTTCCGATTGCGCTTCCGCGACCAGGGCTTCCGCCCGTTCGGCTTCGGCGACCATCGCCTTGCAGCGCTCATAGAAGGCCTGGCCGACGTTGGTCACCCTGAAGCGTCGGCTGGAGCGCTCGATCAGACGAACCCCAAGCCGCGCTTCCAGCCCCGCCACGCGACGACTGAGCTTCGACTTCGGCTCGCCCAACGCCCGTCCCGCCGCGGCAAAGCCGCCATGGGCCACCACTTCGGCAAAATAGACGAGATCGTTCAGATCAGACTGCATCATCGTTCTCCATATGGAACGATGGGTAGCATTTTTGCCGACTATTTGCATCAGCGTTCTGATGGCATGTTCTTCTCAACGGCAACGGGCCGCCAACACAGAGCCAAACACAGAGAAGGACAGAGACAATGAGCAAGACATTCGAAAACAAGGTCGTTGTGGTCACCGGCGGCACCAGCGGCATCGGACTGGCCACCGCAAAGGCCTTCTCGAATGAAGGCGCTTCGGTGTTCATCACCGGCCGCCGCAAGGATGCGCTCGATGCAGCCGTCAAGGAAATCGGCGGCCGGGTGACAGGCGTTCAGGGCGACATGGCCAAGCTTGTCGATATCGACCGCCTCTATGATGCCGTCCAGCAGAAGCACTCGCAGATCGACGTGGTCTTCGCCAATGCCGGCGGCGGTGAATTCGCACCGCTCGGCGCCATCACCGAGGAGCACTACGAGAAGACCTTCGACACGAACGTGAAGGGCGTGCTGTTCACGGTTCAGAAGGCGCTGCCTCTGCTGCGCGATGGCGCTTCGATCGTGCTGACCTCGTCGACCACGAGCATTTCGGGAACGCCAGCACTCAGCGTCTACTCGGCGACAAAGGCGGCGGTCCGCAATTTCGCACGCAACTGGATCCTCGATCTCAAGGATCGCCATATCCGCGTCAATGCCGTCAGCCCCGGCGTCACCGAGACGGCTGGCCTGAACGAGCTCTTCGGTAATGGCGACAGCGCCGAAAACACGAAGAACTATCTTGCCGGCCTGATCCCCGCCGGTCGGATCGGTCAGCCGGAGGAAATTGCCAAGGCGGTTCTCTTCCTGGCATCGGACCAGGCCTCATTCATCAACGGCGTCGAATTGTTTGTCGATGGCGGTCAGGTTCAGATCTGAGGATCGGTCTCAAGGAGAAAAGTCATGGCAGACATTACAACGCTGTTGGAACGGAACCTGCACGAGATTTTCGGGGAGGGCGATGCCGCCCTCCGCCAGAAGGCCGCGAAGGAGATCCTCCACGAGGACGCCGTATTCATCGAGCCGCACGGCATCTACCGGGGCCGGGACGAGATCGTTCGCATCGCCGGCGTGATCCGCGCCATGCACCCGGATTTCAAATATACGCCGATCGCACCGGCAGAGGTTCTTCAAGATCAGGCCGGACGGCTCAGATGGTCGGCCGGTGCACCGGGCGAAACACCGGCCTATGCCGGCACCGATTTCATCGTGGCGCGGGATGGCAAGATCGCAGCCATCTATCTCTTCTTCGATGGGGCTCCAGACACGACGCATCAATAATTGCGGAAATGGCAATGAACTAGAAATTATTGATGCAATTGTTGGCGCGAGTCTTTCGCGGCAATATCTCCCCATCAGCCGAGCAACAGCGTCGTCTGAAGCTTGAAACGACAAGATTGCAGGATATGAAATGACCGAGAATTTTTCTTCCATGACGCGCCGCAGCGCACTGCTCTCCGCTGGTGCAGCCGCAGCGACCATGGCAATTTCACCCGCCTTTACCTTTGCGGCAAACGCTGCATCCACCAGCTCTACAAAAGAAGGAAATACTGAAATGTCTACGATCATCACCAAGGACGGCGTCGAAATCTTCTACAAGGATTGGGGTTCGAAGGACGCCCAGCCGATCGTCTTCCATCACGGCTGGCCGCTGTCGTCGGACGACTGGGATGCGCAGATGCTGTTCTTCCTCTCGAAGGGCTATCGCGTCGTTGCCCATGACCGCCGTGGCCACGGCCGCTCCGCCCAGGTCGCCGACGGTCACGATATGGACCACTATGCCGCTGACGCTTTTGCCGTCGTCGAAGCGCTGGATCTGAAGAACGCCGTGCATATCGGCCATTCCACCGGTGGCGGCGAAGTTGCTGGCTACGTTGCAAAGTTCGGCCAGCCGGCCGGCCGCGTCGCCAAAGCAGTATTGGTATCGGCCGTTCCGCCGCTGATGCTGAAGACCGAAAACAACCCCGAGGGCCTGCCGATCGAAGTGTTCGACGGCTTCCGTGCAGCGCTCGCCGCCAACCGTGCGCAGTTCTTCCGCGATGTCCCGGCTGGCCCCTTCTACGGTTTCAACCGTGATGGCGCCAAAGTTCAGGAGGGGGTCATCCAGAATTGGTGGCGCCAGGGCATGATGGGCGGCGCCAAGGCGCACTATGATGGCATCAAGGCGTTCTCCGAAACCGACCAGACGGAAGACCTGAAGGCGATCACCGTTCCGACGCTTGTCCTGCACGGCGAAGACGACCAGATCGTACCGATCGCGGACTCCGCACTGAAGTCGGCCAAGCTTCTGAAGAACGGTTCGCTGAAGACCTACCCGGGCTTCTCGCACGGCATGCTGACCGTCAATGCCGATGTGCTGAACGCCGACCTGCTCGCTTTCGTGCAGTCCTGACGAAAAGACCTGGCCGTGGCGGACATCTGCCACGGCCAGTTACTCCATTTCCTTGAGCCGATACAGATCGATACCACCATGCAGCTGACGCCCGAACTTGTTGCCCTGACCATCCGAGATGTCCGTGATGATGGACCGGAACCGGGCTGGACGCCGCTTTCGGAAGCTGAGCTTGACGATCTCGTCGACAGGATCGAACGTGAAGCGGCAGGTGAGCCTCTTCTCGTCTTTGCCTATGGTTCCCTGATCTGGAACCCGGAGTTCGAACCAGCCAGCCGCGAACGGGCAACCGCATACGGCTGGCACAGGTCGTTCTCGCTGAAAATTCAGCGCTGGCGCGCAACCAGCGATCAGCCCGGCCTGATGATGGCGCTTGAGCGTGGCGGCCAGTGCGATGGCATCGTCTTCGAGCTCTCAACCGATCGCCGCCACCAGGATCTGCGTGCTCTCGTTGCGCGCGAGATCAAGTATAGCGAAGTGATCGACATGGTGCGGTGGCTTCCGGTGAGAACCGAAAGCGGCGTCAGAAAAGCCCTGACATTCTGGGCCAGCACCAAGCGGGCCGGACTGACAAAACAATTGCCCGCAGCGGAAGCGTCTTCGCTGATCGCGACGGCATGCGGTGAGGGTGGCTCCTGCGCCGAGTATCTGCACAACACGATCGTCGATCTTCAAGCCGAGGGCATCCGTGACCGCAACCTGTGGCGCCTGCAGGCGCTGGTCGCGACCGAGATCTTGGCGCGCCAGAAGGCGTAGCCCATCGTGCTTACCGGCAACGCGCAGGAAGGCGATGGCGTTGATACGATTTTACTAATCGCATTCGTCGCGGTAGCATGATCGCAGTCTGGGAGGACTGGCGACATGCTGGAGTTGGATTTCGGGTTATCCGAAATGGCGGAGGCGATCCGTGAGACGACGCATCGGTTTGCGACAGATCGTATTGCCCCGCTTGCCGCGAGGGTAGACGAGGAAGATTGGTTCCCGGTCGAGATCTGGCCCGAGATGGGCGCACTTGGCCTTCATGGCGTGACCGTACCAGAAGACTCTGGCGGCCTTGGGCTTGGCTATCTCGAACATGTCATCGCCTGCGAGGAAATCAGCCGTGCCTCGGCATCGGTCGGCCTGTCCTACGGCGCGCACTCCAATCTCTGCATCAACCAGATTTCGCGCTGGGGCTCGGCCGGACAAAAGGAGCGATACCTTCCATCTCTGATATCGGGCGCGCATGTCGGCAGCCTTGCCATGTCGGAAGCAGGCGCCGGCTCGGACGTCGTCTCGATGCGGCTCCGCGCCGATAGGGTCGATGGCGGCTACCGCCTCAACGGCACCAAATTCTGGATCACCAACGCGCCTTACGCCGACACGCTGGTCGTTTATGCCAAGACCGTTCCCGATGGTGGCTCGAAAGGCATTACCGCCTTTCTGGTTGAGAAGGGCTTTCCGGGCTTCTCGATCGGTCAGAAGATCAACAAGGTCGGCATGCGGGGCTCGCCGACGGCGGAACTGGTCTTCGATGATTGCTTCGTTCCCGAAGAAAGCATCATGGGCCAGCTGAACGGCGGCGTTAAAGTGCTGATGTCCGGGCTCGACTATGAGCGGGTCGTGCTCTCAGGCATTCAGCTCGGCATCATGCAGGCCTGTCTGGATGTGGTGCTTCCCTATATTAGGGAACGAAAACAGTTCGGAACCCCGATCGGGAGTTTCCAGCTGATCCAGGCGAAGGTGGCGGATATGGTCGTGGCGCTGAATTCCGCCCGCGCCTACGTCTATGCGGTGGCGCGAGCCTGCGACGCCGGCAAGACGACGCGGCATGATGCGGCCGGGGCCATTCTCTACGCGTCTGAGAGTGCAGTCAAAGTGGCCGAGCAAGCGGTCCAGGCGTTGGGCGGCGCCGGATATACGAAAGACTGGCCGGTGGAGCGGTACTGGCGGGATTCGAAGCTGCTCGACATCGGCGCCGGTACCAACGAGGTGCGCCGCATGCTCATCGGGCGCGAAGTCATCGGCACTGAGGGGAGGGGCTGATGCCGGAGCTGCAGACGATGCTCGATCCCAGCTCGCAAACCTTTGTCGCCAATCAAGCGCACAATCTCGCTCTCGTGGAGACGCTCCGCTCCAAGGTGGCGCAGGCAGCCCGAGGCGGTTCCGAAAAGCATCGCGAGCGGCATGTCGAGCGCGGCAAGCTTCTCCCGCGCGACCGCGTCCAGCGCCTGCTCGATCCCGGCTCGCCGTTTCTCGAGATCGGACAGCTTGCCGCCAATGGCATGTATGACGACGAGGCGCCCGGCGCGGGCATGATCGCCGGCATCGGCCGTGTCTCGGGCGTCGAATGCATGATCGTGGCGCACGACCCGACCGTAAAGGGCGGCGCCTATTTTCCGATGACGGTGAAGAAGCATCTGCGGGCGCAGGAAATCGCCTGGGAGAACCGGCTGCCCTGCATCTATCTGGTGGATTCAGGCGGCGCCAACCTGCCGCATCAGGCCGAGGTCTTTCCAGATCGCGATCACTTCGGGCGCATCTTCTACAATCAGGCGCAAATGTCGGCGGCGGGCATCGCGCAGATCGCCTGCGTCATGGGAAGCTGCACGGCGGGCGGGGCTTACGTGCCGGCGATGTCCGATGAAACCGTCATCGTGCGCAATCAGGGAACGATCTTCCTCGCCGGCCCGCCACTGGTCAAGGCGGCAACGGGTGAGATCATATCCGCCGAGGAATTGGGCGGCGCCGATACGCATGGCCGGAAATCTGGCGTCGTCGACCATGTCGCTGAAAACGACGAGCACGCGCTTCTGATCGTCCGCGACATCGTCGCGACGCTCAATCGACCAAAGCGGGTGGATATAGAGGTGGCCGAGGCGCGGCCGCCAAAACTCGATCCGAAAGAGCTCTACGGCATCGTTCCGCGAGACGTTCGCACGCCTTACGACGTCCGCGAGGTCATTGCCCGTATCGTCGACGGTTCGGAGCTGCAGGAATTCAAGGCACTCTACGGCACCACGCTGATCTGCGGCTTTGCGCGGATTTGGGGCATCCCCGTTGCCATTCTTGCCAACAATGGCGTGCTCTTCTCCGAGAGCGCATTGAAGGGCGCCCATTTCATCGAGCTTGCCTGCCAGCGGCACATACCGCTGCTCTTCCTTCAGAATATCTCGGGTTTCATGGTCGGTGGCAAATATGAAGCCGAAGGGATTGCCAAGAACGGCGCAAAACTGGTGACAGCGGTGGCAACGGCATCGGTGCCGAAGATAACGGTGCTGATCGGCGGCAGCTTCGGCGCGGGCAATTACGGCATGTGCGGCCGTGCCTATCAGCCGCGCTTTCTGTTCACATGGCCGAACGCCCGCATCTCCGTCATGGGTGGCGAGCAGGCCGCCTCGGTTCTGGCAACAGTGCATCGCGATGCCGAGAGCTGGAGCGCTGATGAGGCCGAAGCCTTCAAGGCGCCGATCCGGCAGAAGTACGAGGACGAGGGTAACTCCTACTACGCAACCGCGCGGCTATGGGACGACGGGATCATCGACCCCGCTCAGACACGCGACGTACTCGGTCTGGCCTTCGCGGCGACGCTCAATGCACCGATACCGGAGCGCGCCCAGTTCGGCCTGTTTCGCATGTAGCCGCAAAGGCAGGGAGAGAAGAGACCGTGATAGACAGCCTGCTGATCGCCAATCGCGGCGAGATCGCGAGGAGGATCATAAGAACGGCAAAACGGCTCGGCATCCGCACGATCGCCGTGCACTCCGAGATCGATGGCGACATGCCCTTCGTTCGCGAGGCGGATGAGGCGGTGTGCATCGGGCCGGCACCCGCCAAGGACAGCTATCTCAGTGCCGACAGTATTATCGAGGCCGCGATGCGGACCGGCGCGAAGGCGATCCATCCGGGCTACGGCTTTCTCTCCGAAAATGCAGAGTTCGCAGAACGGGTCACGGCCTCCGGTCTGATCTGGGTCGGCGCGCCCGCGGCCTCCATCCGGGCCATGGGCCTCAAGGATGCAGCCAAGAAGCGGATGATCGCGGCGGGCGTCCCGGTCACGCCAGGCTATCTCGGCGAGGACCAATCGGACGAGCGGCTGCAGCGCGAGGCGGATGCGATCGGCTATCCTGTTCTCATCAAGGCTGTCGCCGGTGGTGGCGGCAAGGGGATGCGTCGGGTCGATAGTGCTGCGGAGTTTCCGGCGTCGCTCGCCAGCTGCCGCCGCGAAGCCGTAGCTGCCTTCGGCGATGAGCGGGTGCTGCTGGAGAAATACATCCTCTCGCCACGACACATCGAAGTCCAGGTCTTCGGCGACACGCACGGAAATGTCGTCCACCTGTTCGAGCGCGATTGTTCGCTGCAGCGACGCCACCAGAAAGTCATAGAGGAAGCGCCGGCGCCGGGCATGGATGCGTCGACGCGCGAGGCGGTCTGCCAGACCGCGGTTCAGGCAGCGCGCGCGGTCGATTATGTCGGGGCGGGGACGATCGAATTCATCGCGGATGCGTCCGAAGGGCTTCGCGCCGATCGCATCTGGTTCATGGAGATGAACACCCGGCTGCAGGTAGAACATCCCGTGACCGAGGCCATCACCGGTCAGGATCTGGTGGAGTGGCAAATCCTGGTCGCATCCGGCGAGCCGCTGCCTCTGCGCCAGGAGCAGTTATCGATCAACGGATGGGCGATGGAGGCGAGGCTCTACGCCGAAAACCCGTCTACGGGCTTCCTGCCTTCGACCGGGCGGCTGAGCCATCTGAAGTTTCCCGAGGGTGTAAGAGTCGACAGCGGTGTCGAAGAGGGCAACGAGATCAGCGCCTATTACGATCCGATGATCGCCAAGCTGATCGCCCACGGCGCAACGCGCCAAGAAGCAGCGCGGCGATCGGCCGGTGCGGCAGCGGGTGTCGAGGTCTGGCCCGTGCGCACCAACGCAGCCTTTCTCGCGCGCACGCTCGATCATCCCGATTTTCGCGCCGGCACGGTCGACACCGGCTTCATCGAAAGACACGCAGCCGACCTGATCCCGCCGGCCGAGCCCAGCGAACGCGTGCTGCAAGCGGCAGCGCGGGCGATCCTGCCGAAGCCGGGCGGCGACATATGGACGACGGGAAACGGATTCAGGATGAACGCACCGCCGTCGCGGGAGATCGGTGTCGAGGTTGGCGGTGCAGCCTATCGGGTAGAACTGCGCTATGGCGGCGAGCCGGCAGTGACCGATGCCGGCGTGCTCTTTCTGGATGGTGAAGCCTGGCCTTTCGGGCCGCCACGCGCCGGTTATGCGGGCGGGAGTGCCGGCCATTCCGATGGCGCGATCGTCGCACCGATGCCGGGCAGGGTGATCGCGCTCATGGTCGCCAAGGGAGACCGAGTGACCAGAGGGCAGCCCCTCGCTGTCATCGAGGCGATGAAGATGGAGCAGACGCTCAGCGCGCCGTTCGATGGCGTCGTTTCGGAGATGAAGGTCCTTGCCGAGGCACAGGTCGTCGAAGGCAGTGTCCTCATGCAGCTGGAAGGAGACCAATGATGGCCGGGCGTCATTTCGAGGACTGGACCATCGGTGAGAGGATTTCGCACGAGATCCGTCGCACGGTCACCGAAACAGACAATCTCCTCTTCTCCACCATGACCCACAATCCGCAGCCGCTGCACATCGATGCGGAAGCGGCGAAGGCCAGCGAATTCGGCCAGATACTCGTCAACGGCACCTTCACCTTCGCGCTGATGGTGGGGCTCTCGGTCGGTGACACCACTATGGGGACGCTGGTTGCCAATCTGGGCTACGACAAGCTGGTCATGCCGAAGCCTGTTTTCATCGGCGATACGATGCGCGCCGAAACCGAGGTCGCCGATCTGAGAGAGAGCCGATCGAGGCCTACGGCCGGCATCGTCACCTTCCAGCACGAGTTGATCAATCAGCGCAGCGAAGTGGTTTGCAGATGCCTGCGTAGTGCACTGGTACAGAGGAGGTCGGCATGAGGCTGCGCTCACTGCTCTTTGTGCCGGGCGACCGGCCGGATCGCATGCAGAAGGCGCTCGGGCTTTCCGCTGATGCCCTGATTCTCGACCTGGAAGATGCTGTTGCGCTTACCGAGAAGCCCGCCGCAAGAGAGGCTATCGCGACGTTCCTGCGATCGGCCGAACGGCGGGCCAAGCTCTTCGTGCGGGTCAATGCTCTCGGGAGTGGCCTTCTGGAGCAGGATCTCGCGGCCATTCTCGATGCTCGGCCCGACGCGCTTGTCTTGCCGAAGGCCGAGCGCAGTACAAGTGTCGAGGCCTTGGCTGCTCTGGCCCCCGGTGTGCCGATCATGCCGATCGCGACGGAAACGCCTGCCGCAATCTTTCAACTCGGAAGCTACGCGGCCGTTCGCCACCTGATCCTGGGATTGACCTGGGGGGCGGAGGATCTACCAGCGGCGATCGGTGCAACACGGTCGCGAAATGAGGATGGCAGCTATACCCATCCCTATGAAATGCTGCGCTCTCTGACACTGTTTGCCGGTCACGCCGCCGGTGCCGCTGTCATCGAGACCATCTACCCGGCACTCGGCGACCTGGAGGGCCTGCGACGCTACGCGCACCGGGCGCGTAGCGATGGTTTTACGGGAATGATGGCGATTCACCCCTCTCAGCTTCCCGTCATCAACAAGGCCTTCTCGCCGACGCAAGCCGAAGTCGAAAGGGCTCAAGCCATCGTCGCGGCATTTGAAGCAAACCCGGAGAAGGGCGTGCTTCAGCTCGATGGCCAGATGATCGACGCACCGCACCTGCGGCAGGCCCGGCGCATACTGGAGCTTGCAACGGGACCAGCGTAAGCGTTAGCGCACGAAGCGGCGTTCAGTTTCGAGCCGCCGCCGAACGCCGCCGACGTGAAACTCCCTTCAATCAGGCTTTCTGTCCACGGTAATCTTTCGCAAGCTTGCGGCAGGCACGCAGGGTGAGCGCCATGACCGTCAGTGTGGTCCCCGTTGTCCCGCCGCCTGCGAATGAGCTGGCGTCGGTGACCAGCAGGTTGGGCACATCCCAACTCTGGTTCCAGCTGTTGAGCACGGAGGTTTCCCGCGACGCGCCCATGCGCGCGCCACCGCTTTCGTGGATGGCGGCGCCCATGCACATGGTCTTCTTGAACCATTTGCGGAACAGGAAGCGGCTGAGCGCGCTTGCTTCCGGAAACGCGCCTCGGCCCATCTCCTTGAGGCCCAGCGGAGAGCCGATGAAGTCGAGGTCGCCGCCGGCGCCCTTCACCATGTCGATCAGGGTCTTTTCCTGCTTGCGGATCAGCTCCTGCTCGGGCGCGTTCATGACGCAGCGGATGTGCGGAACCGGGATCCCCCAGGCGTCCTTGCGGCTGGGGTCGAGCGTGATGCGGTTGTCGGCATCGGGTAGCATCATCCCGAAACCGAAGAAGGCGAGGTTGGCGGGTTGATCGTCGCCAGCCGGCGCACGGCCGACGCTGCCCTGGAAGGCGAAATCACCGCGTTTCGGCTTGCCCTCCACCTGATCGAAGCGCGGGACGAAGATGCCGCCGGACGGGTTGTAGAAGGGATCGTGCGGCGCGGAATCGTCTTGCGACCAGCCCTTGGAAGGCGGGAAGGTGCCGAAGGCGAGGCAGGGCAGCTGGTCCATGAAATACCGGCCGAGCGTGCCGGAGCTGTTTGCGAGCCCGTTCGGATGCTTCTTCGAGGATGAGTTTAGCAGCAGGCGCACGCTTTCGATTGGCGAGGCGCAGAGGATGATGTTTTCAGCGCGTATCGTCTGGACGCTGCCGGACACCTTGTCGGTGAACTCCGCGCCGGTCGCACGACCGGTTTCGGCATCCGTCGTGATGCGACGCACGATGGCATTGTGCTTGATGGTGAGCTTTCCGCTTGCCAGCGCCTCGCGCAGCGGACGCGGTACGCGCTCGGGATCTGGCGCGATATAGCGCCAGGACACGACGTGCCGCTCGGGGGCTTGGCCCTCGACGGTCTTCTTGAAGAGCTGCTCGGCGGGCGTGAGCTTGGCCGGATGCGCGTAGACGCCGTCGGGCATGGCCGCGACGTGATCTTCGTTGCCGTAGAGGCCGAGATGGGTCTCGGCTTCCGCGTAATAGGGCGCGAGCTCGTCATAGGAAACGGGCCAGTCGACGCCGATGCCGGTGCGGCTGTTGATCTTGAAGTCGTCGTCGCTCCAGCGGTTCAGCACGCGGCCGAAGCTGTGCAGGCGACCGCCGGCCTGGCGGCCGCGGATCCAGAGGAAGGGCTCGCCGCGCGGTGTGGTGTAGGGGTTCTTGCGGTCGTTGACGAAGAAGCGGCTGAAGCGCTCGGTGAAGAAGGCGGCGCGCGCCTGGATCGGCTGGCCCTTGATGGTGGCGCGAGCGCGCTCCCAGATGTTGATGGCGCTCGCCGGCGGCTTCTTCTTGGAGGGGTTGAAATCGTTCTTGCCGATCTCGGGACCGGCCTCGAGCAGAAGAACGGAAAGGCCGTTCGCCGTCAGTTCCTTGGCGGCAAAGGACCCGGCTGCGCCGGAGCCGATCACCAGCGCGTCATACACTTTCTCAGACATGTCGTTCAAAACCTGACTTCATCAATGAAATGGAGGCGCGGCCCGCGAATGGGCCGCGAAGATGGGCTCACAGACGGTTACCGTCCTCGCCGAACAGCGATGCTTTGGAGAGATCGAGCCCTAGGCCGATCTCATCGCCCGGCTGAAGATCGAGATCGCCCATCACCCGCAACGACAGCGTCGTGTCGTTCCAGCTGAGCCAGACGACGGTGTCCGAGCCCATGGGCTCGATGACCGAGACGCTGGCCGTGATTGCGGCGCTTTCGCCCTTCGCCCGGATGGCTAGGTGTTCGGGACGAAGGCCAAGGGTTGCGGAGCCCGGCTTGGGCTCGGAGGCAAAGGCATAGCTGGAGATATCGACCACAAGATCGGCAGCCTTGAAGAGCAGCTTTTCAGCCTCGCGTTCGATTTTGCCGCTTATGAAATTCATCGCCGGCGCGCCGATGAAGCCGGCGACGAAGAGGTTGGCGGGGCGATGATAGATTTCCGCCGGGGTTCCCAATTGCTGGATCACGCCTTCCTTCATGATGGCGATGCGATCGGCAAGCGTCAGCGCTTCCACCTGGTCGTGGGTGACGTAGATCATCGTGTTGCCGAGTTGCTGGTGCAGCTTCTTGATCTCGACGCGCAGTTCGTTGCGCAGTTTGGCGTCGAGGTTCGACAGCGGCTCGTCGAAGAGGAAGACATCGACTTCACGAACCAGCGCGCGACCGATCGCGACACGCTGGCGCTGGCCGCCGGAGAGCTCGGCCGGGCGGCGATCGAGCAGCTTTTCCAGATGTAGCAGCGATGCGGCGCGCTCGACGCGGCTGTCGATCTCGGCTTTCGGCAGACCGGCGACGCGCAGGCCGAAGGAGAGGTTCTTGCGCACCGACATGCGGGGATAAAGCGCGTAGGACTGGAACACCATGCCGATGCCGCGATCCTTGGGCTCATCCCAGGTGACGTTGTTGCCGGAGATCCAGATTTCGCCGTCGGTGATATCGGCAAGGCCGGCGATGGCGTTGAGCAGCGTGGACTTGCCGCAGCCGGAGGGGCCGAGCAGGACCAGGAATTCCTTGGCGGCGATATCCAGCGACATCTTCTCTATGACGGTGTGGTCGCCATAGGTGATCTTCAGGTCCTTGATTGAAACAGCGGATTGCATTCAGCGTTACCCCTTGACGGCGCCGGCCGCGATCCCGCGGACGAACCAGCGCCCGGACAGGAAATAGATGGCAAGCGGAATGATGGCGGTGAGGATGGTGGCCGCCATGTTGACGTTGTAGTTGCGCTCACCCATCGTCGTGTTGACGATGTTGTTGAGCTGTACGGTCATCGGAAGATTGTCGCGTCCGGCAAAGACCACGCCGAGCAGGAAGTCGTTCCAGATGCCGGTGAATTGGAACATCGAGGCGACGACGATCATCGGAAGCGCCATCGGCAGCATGATCTCGATGAAGATCCGCCAGAAGTCGGCGCCATCGACGCGAGCCGCCTTGAAGAGTTCTTCTGGGATCGTCACGAAGTAGTTGCGGAAGAGCAGCGTCACCAGTGGCAGGCCGAACAGCACGTGCACCAGGATGATGCCGCCGAGGCTGTTGTAGAAGCCCATGACCGCCATGCCGCGCACCAGCGGATAAAGGAAGATTTGGTATGGAACGAGCGCGCCGGCCATCAGCATGCCGAACATCACGCGACCGCCCTTGGGCCGCCAGAAAGACAGCGCATAACCGTTGATGGCGCCGAAGAAGACGGAGATGGCGACGGCCGGGACGGTGATCTTGATGGAATTCCAGAAGCCCATGCGCACGCCGCCGCATTCGCTGCCGGCGCAGGCGCCGGACCAGGCGGTCTTCCAGGCGGTGAAATCGAGATGGAGCGGAAGCGCGAAAATCTGGCCGAGCCGGATTTCGTCCATGGTCTTTAGCGATGTGACGATCATGACGTAGAGCGGCACGGCAAAGAACAGGGCTGCGGAGATCAGGAAGGCGTAGAGGCCGACGCGCGCGACGGTGAATTGCGTTGGCTTCGGGCCACGGGGATGGGTCGTCATAGCGTACCTGCCTGGCGCCGGGCGCGGATGTGTTGGGCATAGCGGAACGGCGCGATGATGATCAGGACGGTGAGCAGCAGAACGGTGGCCGCAGCCGTTGCAAGGCCGAGGTTCTGGCGTTGGAACAGATTGTCCATGATGAATTTCGCCGGCACCTCGGTTGCCGATCCCGGCCCGCCATTGGTGAGTGCGACGACGATATCGTAGGTCTTGATGACGCCCATCGAGAGCAGCGTGCCGGCAGCGGCGAAGGCCGGCGTCATCTGCGGCAGGATGATGGATACGTATGTCCGCCACACCGGAATGCCGTCGATGCGCGCCGCGCGCCATTGCTCGCCGTCTATCCCGCGCATGCCGGCAAGAACGAGGATCATCACCAGGCCGGCACCCTGCCAGAGCGCCGCGATGACCACGGCATAGATCGCGAGGTCGCGGTTGATGATCCAGTCGAAGGTGAAGCTTTCCCAGCCGAGCGCGCGCACGCTGGCCTGCACACCGAGCGTCGGGTTCATCATCCACTGCCAGATCAGGCCGGTGACGACGAAGGACATGGCGTAGGGATAGAGAAAGATCGTGCGGAAAGCGCTTTCGAAGCGCACCTTGCGATCAAGAGCCGCGGCGAGAAGGAAGCCGAGAAACAGGCAGCCGAAGACGTAAAGAATGCCGAAGATGATCAGGTTCTGGAAGGAGATCAGCCATTTCGCCGTCGCGAACAGCTTGGAATATTGCTCCAGGCCGACGAAGTTCCACGACGGAAACAGCCTCGAATTCGTGAACGATAGGGTCACGGACCAGACCATGGTGCCGAGATAGACGACGATCACCGCGGCCCAGGTCGGGATGAGCGCGATCAGCGCCGCCTTCGAGCGGTTATTCTTGCGTTTCATCTGAAGGTCTTTGCTAGAGCGTTTCGAAAGGCCGCCTGCGCCGGTGGTGCGCCGCAGGCGGCAACTGCCCGATCTGTTACTCGAAGATCGCGGCGAACTGCGCGGCCGACGCGTCGATATCGGCGGACGGGTTTGCCCAGAATTCGCCGATGAAGTCGGTCAGCGCGCCGACCTGTTCCGGCGTCGTGGTGATGGCGTGTTCAGGAACGATCTTGCCTTCGGACAGGAAGGTCATGCCTTTCTGCGTGCAGGCATCGAACTTGGACTTGTCGACGTCGGTGCGCACGGGGATCGAGCCCTTGTTGAGCGAGAACTCTACCTGAACGGCCGGATCCATGACCACTTCGGCCAGAAGCTTCTGCGCCGCATCCTGGTTCGGATCGTTGGTCTTCAGGTAGCCAAAGGCATCCGAGATGTAGAGCAGGCCGGGGGAGGCCGGCGAAATGGCGCAGCCGAAGTCCTTGTCGGCAACCTTGCCGGCGGCGGTAAACTCGCCCTTGGCCCAGTCACCCATGAACTGCACGCCGGCCTTGCCGGTGATGACCATGGCAGTCGCGTCGTTCCAGTTGCGGCCGGGAGACCCTTCGTCAACATAACCACGCAGCTTGCCGAAGATCTCGAGCGACTTCTTGACGCCGTCGGAGGTCAGGGCTGCCTGATCCTTGTCGGCATAGATCTTCATGAAGCCGTCCATGCCGACCTGCGACAGGAGCACCATGTTGAAGACCTTGACTTCCTGCCAGGCCTGGCCGCCCCAGGCGATCGGCGTCAGGCCGGCGGCCTTCAGCTTGTCCATGTCGGCGAAGAAGGCGTCCCAATCCTTGGGCTCTTCGGTGATGCCGGCCTTGGCGAAGGCGTCCTTGGAGTAGAACATCCAGCTTTCGCCGTGAATGCCCGTCGGCGTCAGGTAAACCTTGCCGTCGTAGGAGATGTAGTCGTAAAGCGCTTTCGGAAGCATGTCCTTCCATTTGCCGGCGGCAGCCACCTCGTCGATCGGGTTCATCAGGCCCTGTTCGATGAACTCGGCCGGGTCCTTGCCGACCACGACTTGCTTTGCCGTCGGCGGATCGCCGGCGACGAGGCGGTTCTGGAAGGCGGCATTGGCGTTTTCGAAGCCTGCCACGGTGGAGCTTTCCCACACGCCGCCGCGCTTTTCGAATTCCTTCTTGATCGCGTCGACGGCGCGGCCCTCGCCGCCCGAAGTCCAAGAGGTAAAGACCTCGGCCTTCAGTTTGTCATCGGCCTGGGCGAGGCCGACGGCGCCGAGCAGGATGGTGCCGGCGAGCAAGATTGTCATTCTCTTCATGGTTCCACCTCTTCATGGGCCCTCTTTGCGGGGCCGTTGGTTACAGGTTCGGTTAGCGATAGATCGGTAGTAGAGACTGCCGCACGAGGGTCAGGCCATTGGCGATATCGCCAACGGGATCGGGAGCGGCATCGAGCTCGAGGATCGCCCAGCCGCTGAACTGGCGGTCGCGGAGCAGCCGGATCCAGGCCGGCCAATCGACGCGACCAAGGCCGAAACCGCAGAAATAGGGACGATGACGCTCGTGGATATCTTTGCCGATCGGTGTGTCTGAAGGCATCTTAGCGATCGCGTCCTTCCAGTGCGCGATGACCATGCGCTCGTGGTGGCGATCGACGAGCTGGATCGGATCCGAGCCTTCGAGAATGATATGGGCCGTATCGGGGCACATGTGGACGTAGGTGGGGTCGGTGAGCAGCATCAGCAGGTCGACGTCTCGGGCTGCGGCGAAGATCGAGTGTGCTTCCGTGTGAACGGCAAGCTTGACGCCCTTCTTGTAGAGGATCGCGCCCAGCCGGTTGAGGAAATCGGCGATGATCCTGGCCTGCTCGAAATCGCGAAAGCGAACCGGGTCGGCACCCGGTGTCTGGCGCATCGGCGCTCCGATCACCATCACATCGCCGCCGCAAGCCTTGATGAAGTCGGCGTAGAGTTCAGCTTTGGCGATGATGGCGTCCTGTGCCGTCGCTTCTGTGAAGTCGCCCGATGCCTCCAGTTCCGCAAAGAAGCCGGATGCGAGCTGCAGGCCGCGCTTGGAGAGTTCGGCGGCGAAACCTTCGACCGAGCCGTAGGTCTTGATGGCGTCCTGCCAGTTGAAGGGCGAAAACGTCAGCTCTACGCCGGTGACGCCCGAGGCCTGGATGCTGTCGAGGATCTTGTCCCAAAACTTGCGCGGCTCGGACTTGGCGTGATCGATGATCGCATCATAGCTGTCGACGCCCCAGAATCCCGGATGGAAGAATGTAACCAGATCCACACCGAAACGCAGATTATCACTCGACGCCATTGTTCAATTCCTCCGATGAGCACAGGCAACCCGTCGCGAAAGAAAGCTTTCACGGCAAAATTTATTCTGGTAATTCAATATTTTGACGATTGGCAAACGTTTGCCATGCCTTGATATTAGACAAGGCGATAGAAGATGCAATGGCTTTCTTCGATTTTTTGGCAAACGTTTGCTATAAGGGTCTTCGGAGATGCGGCGGCTTTGCCTGGCGCTGAGATTAAGTGGATGGAATGAATGAAGAAAACGGAAGACAATTCATCCACAGAGGGATCGTCCGCTCTGATGGCGGATGTGGCACGCCTTGCCGGCGTTGCCATTTCGACCGTGAGCCGGGCGCTGGCTAACCCCGGCCGCGTCAACGAAAAGACGCGCGCGCGCATCGCTGCCGCCGCCGAGGAGCTTGGTTACACCCCCAATGCGGCTGCCCGCAATCTGAGGGTCGGCAAGTCGAATGTGATCATGATCATTCTGCCGGGATCGCTGCATTACGGCGCATCGCAGATCATTCCTCAGGTGCTGGAGGCGGTGAACCGCTCCGTCATCCGCAACGGCTACAATCTGATGATCGCCAACCTCGATCGCGACGAGAGCTCCGAGCGGCACATCCTCGATCTTGCCTTCGGCGGCACGGTGAGGGGCGCGCTCATCCTTTCATCGCAGCTTCCTGTTGTTGCCAACAGGTCGCTTGCCGAAGCCGGGTTGCCGATCGTGTCGCTGCTTCTAGACATGAGCGAAACGAGCGTGCCCAGTATCATCACGAATGATCGCCAGGCCGTGAAGGAAGCGGCGCGCGAGCTGCTGGCGCTTGGGCACCGACGCTTCTTCTACATTGCCGGTCCGACCGGGAACTACCATGACGTCGAACGCTATGCCGGCCTTGTCGAAGCCTTGCAGGAAGCAGGCCTCTCCGAGGAAAACGTGACGCGCTCGGGCGGTGACCTGTCATTCCAGTTCGGATTTGAGACGGGACTGCAGGCCGCGGCGGAATTCGCAAGCTTCCCCGTAAAACCGACGGCCGTCGTGGCGACGAGCGACGACATGGCGATCTCGTTCATGAGCAAGGTGCAGAAAATGGGATGGATCGTGCCTGATGATCTGTCGATCGTCTCATTCGACGGGTCACCGGTCTGCGAATATTGCGCGCCGCCTCTATCGACCATCGAGCAGCCCATGGAGGCGCTTGGTGAGGCGGCCACCGAGTTTCTGATCGCTCGAATGGAGAAATCGGAAGAGCCACGAGACACGCGTGTTGTCATTCCGAGCAGGTTCATTCGACGCGATAGTATTGGGGTGAACAGGCAATCCGATAGGTAGCGCCCGGCCGAAGCTTGTGCCGGACACTGCGAACCAGAAGCTATATTTTCATTAACATTAAATACTGCTAATATAATGTCGGCGGGACCGTGTTGAGGGTCGGGGCCGCTTCTCACGCTTAAGCGCCATAGCATGTCTTTGTTCCTGGGAGGGAGGGAGCAATGCGAAGGTTAAAGTCTTTTCTCATCGCACGTTCAGATGTGAGCTTGATCGCGCCCACGACGAATATCTTCATCGTCGGGCTGTTTTCGGTGCTTTGTTTTGCTGCGGGGGCGCAGGCGCAACAGCCAACGGATGCGCAGCGCAATGCCGTTCGATCCGCCTGCAGATCGGATTTCATCGCGCAATGCTCCGGTGTGACGCCTGGGGGCATGGAGGCCTTGAGCTGCCTTCAGCAGCACAATGCTTCACTCTCAAAACCGTGTCGCGAAGCGATCTCGAACCTTGACGGGCCGAAGAAGAGTTCGAACGAAAGCCCTCCTCAATCGGATGTGACACCGCCGACAACGACGGCCGCCGCCGCGCCAAAACAGCCGACCTCCGCGCAGCGCGATGCGGTCAAATCGTCCTGCCGATCCGACTTCATGACGCAGTGCTCGGGCGTAACGCCCGGGGGAGTGCAGGCACTTGCCTGTCTGCAGCAACACAGCGCAACGCTCTCGCCATCATGCCAGGCTGCGGTCGGCGCGATTGGTGGAGGTGGGCCAACCCAAGCGACCAACCCTGCCAAACCGCCGGCCGGCGGCGCGGCGGCGGTCGCGACCCCGACAGCGTCTTTCACACCGCGCGAGGAACTCGTCGTCGTGCGCCGCACCTGCGGGCCGGATTTCCGGGCGCTTTGCCACTCTGTACCGCTCGGTGGCGGCCGCGGTATCAACTGCCTGAGAGATAACTTCGCGCGTCTGTCGCCCGCATGCCAGCGGGTGCTGAGCAACGGTCTTTAGCCGCGCTGCCTGATCTCATTTCAGGCTCCCAACACCGCATCTTCAAAACACATCAGACCAAGGTCTGACGTGTCTCCGACTGAGGTCCGACCCCGGAACCTGCAGCAATTACAGCCGTTTGTCTCCCAGCGACAGAGCGTCGCAAAGAAGAGGAGATTAAAATGTCTTTCAAACTTGCAGCGACTGCGATCGCAGCCATCACCCTAATGTCCGGCGTCGCCATGGCGCAGTCGGGGACCGTTAATGGCGCGGCAGGCGGAGCCGTTACCGGCGCTATCGTCGGTGGTCCCGTCGGTGCGGCTGTTGGCGGCGTCACGGGCGCCGTGGTCGGTACCATCATCGATCCGCCGCCGGCAAAAGTCGTCACCTATGTTCGCGAAGCGCCGGCTCCGGCAGCCCCTGTCGTGGTGCAGGAAAAGGTCGTCGTCGGTCATGCCTTGCCAGAGACCGTAGTGGTCACGCCGGTTCCCGAAAACCCGAAATACGGCTACGCGATCGTCAACAACGAGCGGGTCATCATCGAACCTTCGTCCCGCAAGGTGATCCAGGTCATCAATTGATCGCGCTCGGTTGGGCGGCTTGGCGCATGCCGTGCCGCCTGACCCATCGATCCGGCGCCGACGATATGACGGCAGGCGAATGTCCCCACACAACAACAACGGATGACGACAATGAACGGGCTCGCAAGCGTTGCGTTTGGAATAGCCACGGTCGTGGGCACGGTTACGCTCGCCGCATCCGTGGCCTCGATCGGCATGGCGGAGAACACGGAGCACGGCTTGCGCGGTCTGAGGGACGCCGATCTCTGGACGACAGAGCCCACGCGTGTCGATCCCGCGCTTCAAACCTATGAGCGGTTGCCTCCCGCACTTTCGACATATGCGATGGCCGACAGCCGGAGGGTTGCCGCCAAGCGACCGGCCGCGGCCGCGCCTGTGGTCGCCGATATCCCGCCGCCATCGAGCGAAATGTCGGCCGAACATCTGAATTGGTGTGCGTCGCACTACCGGTCGTTTGATCCTGCGACGAACACCTATCGTTCATTCCAGGGCCAAGTTCGCGTCTGCCAGCCCTCATCGGAGAAGAGTGGTGACGTTGTGTCCTCTACGACGCCTGCTGTCGCCGCCCCATTGGCGAACGCGGCAATCTGGTGCGCCAATCGCTACAAATCCTATCGTGCGGAAGACAACACCTATCAGCCCTACGATGGCCCCCGCATGAAGTGCACGTCGCCGACTGAAGCCCAGACGGTCGCCGCAAACGAATAGTCGGCCCATCTGGGACCAAAGCCCGTGTTACCGGCGGGGTCATCGTGGTTAGCTTCCTCGATACGACAGGAGGGCGGGTGATGCCGTCAAAGATGACAGCTGAGATCCGGCAAGCCCGCAACGGCTTGCAGTGGATGGGTCACGATGAGCGCATCGAACTGGTGTCTCGCATTTTGTCCGAGTTGCGCGATATCAGGAAGGACGTGCTGGGGCGTATCCGAGCGGACAAGTGTATCTGGCTCGACACGCTCATCGCACGAGCGTCTTCGGAGCTTATCCAGATCGCCGCCATGGATGATGTGGAATTTCAGTTGGTGCTGATCGAGTTCGAGAAGCTCTTGGGAATCTTTGACGCACCGGACCCCGACCTTCGCCACCTGTCGCCGACGATACATTAGGAGCAACAATGCGTGTTCTGATTGTCGAGGATGAGCCGGCTTTCGCGCTGATGGTGGAAGACATCGCGATGGCCGAAGGCTTCGAGATCGCGGGGATTGCCCGAAACACGGCCGAAGCGATGGAGCTGGCACCGGAGGCTGATATCGCAATTCTGGACGTGCGCCTCGCCGATGGGCTGACAGGGCCGGAAATCGCTAAGCAACTGGTCGAACATTTCAACGTCGGCATCGTCTACCTGACAGGCAATCCTGATCTTGTTGGCGACCGGGACGGCGTACACGTCGTCTTCAAACCACCAAGTGCACCGAGCGTGGTTGATGGCTTGCGCCAGGCCGCGGCGTGGCGCAGCCGCCGTGCGCGGCAACAGAATGCACAAGACGGCGTGGGAAATGCCACGTCGAAACCGCAAAAGCACTGACAGGAGCACATCGTGACAAACATTCGAGCTAGGCACGCCGGCGATGCGGTCGCCGAGATCATGTTGGCGGAGCGGGCGTCGTTGCGGAGCGGTTCGCCTAGTGCCAACGACATGGCCACCGAACTCGAACGTGGCTTCGACCTGCTGTTCTTCCTCCGGGAGATGGACATTCTGGCTGATGAACTCGCCAAGCTTGCCCCATCGATGGATCGGACCGCACTTGAGCTTCGCCTGGCGCAGATGCGGCAGGTGGTCGAATTTCGCCACAAACAGCGGACCGATCGCCCAGAGGTCAAATGAACGACGCGAAAGATCGGCGCAGCGCAGATCCATGCGCCGTCATCTGCGTAGACAAGCGCATAAGGCTGGAAAGGGCGCAATCATGCTTTCAAGGCGCTGCCTGGTGAGATTGGGATGCGGGGCGACGGTCGCCCTTGTTATCTCTGCGATGCCACTGACGCTGAGCTTCGGGCCGTTTCCGGCGCCGACGACGAATGCCGCGCATGCGAAGGACGGCAATAACGGCAACGGCAATGGCGGCGGAAATGGCAACGGCGGCAATAATGGAAACGGTTCCAGCAATGGGAGCGGCAACGGCGCCGGCAATGGAAACGGCTCGGGCAACGCCGGCAACAGCTCCAGCAATGCTGGTGGAAATGGAAAAAGCAACGGAGGCACCGGCGCAAGCGGCAACTCTGCCAAGGCCGGCGGTTCGTCGCCGTCGTCTAACTCCGCATCATCAGCCTCAGGCGCTCAGGCGAGCGAAAGTTCTGACGGAAGTGTCGATGTCCGCCACCGCAACGGCATAACAGAAACGCTGCGTCGCGGCCGCTACATCATGCGGGATTCGAAAGGCCGGACGATCGTGGACAGGCAGGCGACAGCCACTGATGTTCGCCGGCTGAACCAGTTTGTTCCGTAGACTCTAACCTCGGCCGCGCCAGCGCAGGGCAGCCTCGGTTCGATTGGAAACGCCCAGTTTCGTCAGGATCTGCGTCATGTGATGCTTGACGGTCTTTTCCTGCAGATCAAGCCGCAGTCCGATATGCTTGTTGGACAGGCCTTCTCCCACCAAATCCATCACCTCGCGTTCGCGCGGCGTCAGGCTGTTCTTGGATGGGTCCTTGTCCAGTGATACGTCGACCACCTTCGCGGACATCGCTGGAGACACATAGCGGGTTCCCTTGAGGATGGTCCTGATCGCCTCCGCTAGCCCCCTGGAGCCAACACCTTTGAGAACATATCCCATCGCGCCTCTTTGAAGGGCGCCCAAGAGCGTGTCGATCTCCTCGGAAGCAGTCAGCATCAGCACCTTCGTCGATGGGCTGTGCTGCAGGATCTCGCCTATCGCGCTCAAGCCACCGCCCGGCATCGAGACATCGACCAGCATGACATCGGGATGTTGGTCGGCCGCGATCATCGCCGCGTCGTCGCTGGTGGCACCCTCTCCCACAACCAGGAAGTCCTTGATCTCGGAAAGGCTGCGCGTCACGCCTTCGCGAAACAATGGATGGTCATCCACGATCCCAACCGTAATGGACGTCATCTCTGCTCTCCCGTTTCCATCGGTTCGAAGGTCATCGTCAGGATCGTGCCCTTGTCCCCGGTCTTCACTTCGAACGTGCCGCCAAGACTATCGACCCGCTCGCGGAGCCCGACAAGCCCGAGGCTCGATGGCCTCACATGGTTCGGGTTGAAGCCTTCGCCGCGATCACTGACCTCAATCGTAACATGCCCGCGATGAAGGGTGGCCCAAACGGCTTGCTGGATGCCGCCGCCGTGGCGATGGGCGTTGTTCAAGGCTTCCTGAATGAACCGGTAGATACAGATCTTGACCGCCGCCACAGGCTCCGAGCCGTCCTGCTCGATCACCGTGTTGACGGTCGTATCGGTTCTCATTTGGTGGGCCTCGGTGACGCGGTTGACGATTTCGGCAAATGAAGCCTTTTCGATCTCCGGAAGCACCAGTCCCTTGCAGATATCCCGGATCTCGGTCATCGCCTCGGCGAGGCTGGAGCGGATCCAGGTGAGCTCCTTCTCACGCTCGTCGGGCAGCGTTTCCGCGCTGATCAGCAATTCGCTGTCCAGCCGCAGCGACGCGTAGGCGATGTGCTGCGCCGGACCGTCGTGGAGATCGGCGCCGATGCTGCGCAGGTAGGTCTCGTTCAAGGATGCAGCACGCTGGGATGCACGCTGGAGCCTACCCTGCAGCCCCTTGTTTTCGGCAAGCAATGCGGAGAGTTCTGCAACGCGTTTGGCGAGATCCCTTTGCTGGTCCTCGATCGTTCGGCTCCCGCGAAAAACCAGTCCTGACAGGACGGCGAAGAATACGGATGTGAGACCTGCGACGCCAAACCAGCCCCACAATCTCGCCCGCGTCAGGCTTTCACCCAGCCCTTCGGCCGTCTCGTAAAATTCGAGAACCGCAACGGCTTGGCCCGACCAGGGCTGGAGCACGGGGTTATAGATCTCCATCAAGGGCTTGCCGAGCGAACGCTCGGTGGTACTCTCGGGGTCGTCAGCGAGCTCATAGCGCGCAACCAGCGTTCCGGCGAATGCCTGGCGAAGCTTGTCGTTGACAGTGAACTGTTTGCCCACGAGTGCCTTGTCGTTGGAGTAGAGAATTGTCCCGTCGCCGCGCCACAGCTTGAACGACACCAATCGCCGTCCAAGCGCTCCTTGCCCAAGCGTCTCATCGAGCGCCAGCGCGCTCGCCTCGTCGAGCGGTGCAGCCTTCTGCATGTCGGGAAGGAGCGGAGCAACGACACTATCGACATAAAGGGCGGTCGCGGCGCCGGAATTGTGGATCACGGCATCCTCGATGACCTTCGACACGAGATAGCCAACGATGAACATGGCCGCCAAACTAACAAGCCCGCCGACTACGACAAATCGCAGCGCGAGAGAGCGGGCCGTCCAGCGGGAAATCCAGTTCATGATCAACCAGTTGTAACGAGGTCCCCGATACCTATCGCTCATACAGAACTTTTCCAGGCGCGCATCATGCCGAGCGCCCGTGTGGAATAGGCTTAAGGGGAAACACAGGCCGAGCGCTTGCCGGCAGAGCTCTCATAGGTGTTGTCGGTCGCGTGGTAGGAGAGATAGCGCTCGGCGCACCAGCGGATATGGCTGATTTCGGCGGGCGACAGGACGGAATTGTCGCCATCCCCAACGGCGCCTTCTTGCGTATAGGCGGCAACGGCACCTTGCGAGCGAGCCTTCATCCCTTCGGCGGCGCCGGCCATGCTGAAGGCGTGGGCCGTTCCGACGGACGAAGCGACCAAAACAACGGTCGCGAAAAACGGTGCTACTATTTTAAAGGTCATGGCCATCGCCGCCTCCGGAATATATCTCGGGGAAACAACGATAGGCGTTAACTTTTGTTCCGTGGGGCCTGTCTAGCCGGGAAACACGTACGGGTTACCAGGTAACGTTCTTTGTGGTCTTGCTGCTATTCTGCCAGCGGACGACTAAGCCGCCCGCTGGCTTCTTGGATAGACTATTGGATCTGAGAGACGAGCTCTGTCACCGACTTCTTCGCATCGCCGTAGAACATGCGGGTGTTCTCCTTGTAGAACAGCGGGTTCTCGATGCCGGAATAACCGGTGCCCTGTCCGCGCTTGGAGACGAACACCTGCTTGGCCTTCCAGACTTCGAGAACCGGCATGCCTGCGATCGGCGAGTTCGGGTCTTCCTGGGCGGCCGGATTGACGATGTCGTTCGAGCCGATGACGATGACGACGTCGGTCTCGGGGAAGTCGTCGTTGATCTCGTCCATTTCGAGCACAATGTCATAAGGGACCTTCGCTTCGGCGAGCAGCACGTTCATGTGACCGGGCAGACGACCGGCGACCGGATGGATCGCGAAGCGCACGGTCTTGCCGGCGGCGCGAAGTTTGCGGGTGAGCTCGGAAACAGCTTGCTGCGCCTGCGCAACGGCCATGCCGTAGCCGGGCACGATGACGACGCTATCGGCATCGTTGAGCGCGGATGCGACGCCCTCGGCATCGATGGCGATCTGCTCGCCTTCGATTTCCATCGCGGGACCCGTGGTGCCGCCGAAGCCGCCGAGGATGACGGAGACGAAGGAGCGGTTCATCGCCTTGCACATGATGTAGGATAAGATCGCGCCCGAGGAGCCGACCAGCGCGCCGGTGACGATCAGGAGATCGTTGCCGAGCGTGAAGCCGATGGCGGCGGCCGCCCAGCCGGAATAGCTGTTCAGCATCGAGACCACGACCGGCATGTCGGCGCCGCCGATGCCCATGATTAGGTGGTAGCCGATGAAGAAGGCGAGCAGCGTCATCAGGATCAGCGTCCAGACGCCAGCATCGTTGGCGTACATCAGGAGCAGGATCAGCGACAGGATCGCGGCGGCGGCATTGAGGAAATGCCCGCCCGGCAGCTTCTTCGCCTTGCCGTCGACTTTGCCGGCCAGCTTACCGAAGGCAACGACCGAGCCGGTGAAGGTGATCGCACCGATGAAGACGCCGAGGAACACCTCGACTTTCATGATCGCAAGCTCGACCGGGGTCTTGTGGGCGAGAATGCCGGCGAAACCATCGAGCGCGGCGCGCGCCGCCTCATCCATGCCGGAAACGCGCCATGCCTCGATATGGGCATTATAGCCAATAAAGACGGCGGCGAGGCCGACGAAGGAGTGGAGCGCCGCCACGAGCTGGGGCATCTCCGTCATCTGCACGCGGTTGGCCACGTAATAGCCGGCGATGGAGCCGGCCACGATCATCGGAAGAATGATGAACCAGTTGCTGACACCGGGGCCGAAAATGGTCGCGACAATGGCGAGCGCCATGCCCACGATGCCGTACCAGGCGGCGCGCTTGGCGCTTTCCTGGCCCGACAGGCCGCCGAGCGAGAGGATGAAAAGCACAGCCGCAGAGATATAGGCGGCCGAAACGATACCAATCGTCATATTGAAAATCCCTTGATATCCCTGGCCCGATCAGGACTTCTGGAACATGGCGAGCATGCGCCGCGTGACAAGAAAGCCGCCGACGATGTTGATCGTCGCGACCAGCACCGACAAAGCGGCGAGGATGACGACCAGCCAATTGCCCGAACCGATCTGCAGCAGCGCGCCGAGAATGACGATGCCCGAGATCGCGTTGGTCACTGCCATCAGCGGCGTATGCAGCGAATGTGAGACGTTCCAGATCACCTGGAAGCCGATGAAGCAGGCGAGCATGAAGACCACGAAATGGTTCATGAAGCTTGCCGGGGCATAGGCGCCGACCAGGAGCAGCAGCGCGGTGCCGATCAGAAGCAGGAAGCCCTGGCTCTTGGTCTGCGCCTTGAAGGCGGCTGCCTCGCGCGCGCGCTTTTCCTCAGCCGTCGGTTCCTTGGTCTTTTCCCTTGGCTTCTGGGCGGCGATCGCCTGGATTTTCGGCGGCGGTGGCGGATAGGTCACCGCGCCTTCGAAGGCGACGGTTGCGCCACGGATGACGTCATCTTCCATGTTGTGGACGAGCTTGCCATCCTTGGCAGGCGTCAGGTCCGTCATCATGTGGCGGATGTTGGTGGCGTAGAGCGTCGAAGACTGCGCGGCCATACGGCTCGGGAAGTCGGTATAGCCGACAACGATCACGCCGTTGTCGGAGACGATCTTTTGGTCGGCGACCGTCAGGTCACAGTTGCCGCCACGCTCCGCCGCGAGGTCGACGATGACCGAACCCGGCTTCATCAGCGCCACCATGTCGGCCAGCCACAGCTTCGGCGCATCGCGGCCGGGGATCAGTGCCGTGGTGATGACGATGTCGATCTCGGGCGCCAGCTCGCGGAACTTCTCCAGCTGCTTCTCGCGGAACTCCGGCGACGACGGGGCTGCATAGCCACCGGTTGCGGCGCCGTCCTGCTGGCTCTCCTTGAAATCAAGGAAGACGAATTCGGCGCCCATGGATTCGATCTGTTCGGCCACTTCGGGGCGAACGTCGAAGGCATAGGTGATGGCGCCGAGCGAGGTCGCGGTGCCGATGGCGGCGAGACCGGCAACGCCGGCGCCAATGACGAGCACCTTGGCAGGCGGCACCTTGCCGGCGGCCGTCACCTGACCGGTAAAGAAGCGGCCGAAATTGTTGCCGGCTTCGATGACGGCGCGATAGCCGGCGATGTTGGCCATCGACGACAGGGCGTCCATCTTCTGCGCGCGGCTGATGCGCGGCACCATGTCCATGGCGATGACGTTGGCGCCGGTCGCCTTCACCTCTTCCAGCAGAGCGGCGTTCTGGCCGGGATAGAAGAAGGAGATCAGTGTCTTGCCGCTCGAAAGCAGACGCGCCTCGGCATCCGTTGGGGGACGAACCTTGACCATGACGTCGGCCGAAGACCACAGCGCTTCGGCTGTCGGCGCGATCTCAACGCCTGCTGCGCGATAGGCGTCGTCGGAAAAGCCCGCTCCGACCCCAGCACCTGTCTCGATCAGACAGCTATAACCCAATTTCTGCAGTTGCTCAGCCGAAGCCGGCGTCAATGCCACCCGACTTTCGCCAGAGAATAGCTCCTTCGGGCTGCCGATTTTCACTGTCATCTTTGTTTTATCCCCAATGGCCGATCGAACCCCACTCCGCAAACCTGCGTAGCCGGCTATGATGGCCGCTGATGAACCAAAGAGAACGGGACCTGTCCAGTACTGAAAAGTGCTAATCCGACCAATTCTGTCGCTTTGAAAAGCTGCTAATCGATTTTAATTTTCGAACCGCTTGGCCGAGCGCGCCAGATTTTCGACCACCGGCACTTTTCATCGTCCAGCCGGCGTAGGCGAATTAGGTCAATAAACGCAGATGGATAGAGAGTGTACCGGTCTGAACTCAGTAGCGCTTTGGCTACGGCGAGGTCACTGTCGGAAACGTGAACCGCGCGTTCATGTAGGCTTCATCGAACGATTGCTACCGTGGGTTCATCAACAACAGCAATGAATCAGCGGGACAAGTTAATCATGCAGCACCCTGCCGCTCCATCGGCCGGCCGAGATCCGCGCCTTGATTTCTTCCGTGGCCTTGCTCTGGTTATGATCTTCATCAACCACGTGCCTGGCAACATGATGGAAGGCATGACGTCGAAGAATTTCGGCTTTTCGGACGCGGCAGAGGCTTTCGTTCTGATGTCGGGAATGTCCGCCGGTCTCGCATATTCCAATGCATTTGCTCGCGACCGAATTCATGCGATCGTTCGCATATTGCGGCGCGCAAGCCGGCTGTACAGCGTTCACCTGCTAACAACCGTGCTGGCGGTCATCATCCTCATGGCTGGCCACAATTTCCTGGGCACGACCGCCTTGTCGGAACGTGTCAACATGATGTCCTATCTCGATGCTCCGTGGACCACTGCCTTGGGCGTTCTCGGCATGACGCACCAACTGGGTTATTTCAACATTCTGCCGCTTTACATGCTGCTTCTGGCAGCCACGCCGCTTTTCCTTGCGCTTGCCTCCCGCAGCCGCGCTCTCCTGTTGGCGGTGTCGGTATCGATCTGGGCAATCGCCGGGTGGAACAACATCAATCTACCCAACTTTCCCACCGACGGGTCTTGGTTCCTCAATCCTTTTTCCTGGCAGCTGATCTATTGCATCGGGCTTTGCGCAGGTATTTCAGCCAAGAAGCGCGAGACCTTGGTTGCCTACAGTCCTGTTTTGATGGCGGTTGCGATCACGTATCTTGCCTTTGCAATGTTCGTCATCAACGGCCAACATTACGATCTGACTGCTTGGGGCGATAATCCCGCGCTGCTGGTCGGCTTCGACAAGGGCATGCTTCCACTGCCGCGGTTGCTGCACATACTTGCGTTGGCATACGTGATCTCGCAGTTCACGGTGTTCCGGGCAGTTGCCGGTAGTGCCCGACTGGCTTGGGTGTCGCTGCTTGGAAAGCAAGGGCTTGCGGTGTTTGCCTGGGGCTCGCTCGTCTGCATTACGCTGCAAGTCTTCAAAGACGCGTATCAATTTTCGCCCGTGGTCGATTTCGCGACACTTGCGGCCGGCTTGGCCATTCAATACACGGTCGCTCTCCACTTGCAGAACGAAAAGGCGGCGGCTGCGATCGCTGCCCAGCGCTAGCTAGCGGCCAGGCAAATCAAACGGCCTGAGCGGTAGTCAGCTGGTTGATCTCTACGCGTTAAGGATTGAGGCTAGGGACCCGGTGCGAAGGCGGAGGCGCCATAAGTCAGATCACCGGTTCAACCAAAGTGGCGAAACCGTTTCGACCATACAGGTCAGAGCCGCGGCGTTGACGGCTTCGTCATCGGAGGCTTCGAACTCCGCAAGTTCAATGCCTGCAATCTGGGAACGCGGTATGGCTTGCAGGAGTGCGCGCAGAGCGGTTGGCGCCAGTCCATCGCTGATTGCGTAGGCGGCCGGGATTAGACCTGGCTCAAGCACATCCCAATCGATATGAATCCAAACGGGCCTATCACCGATCGCCTTGAGGATTGCTTCCGGCCGTGTCTCTCCAACGCTGAAGACCTGAACTCCAGCGTCACGCAATGCCGATTGCTCCTCAAGGTCGATGTCTCTGGCTCCGGCGACCACCACATTTTTGGGGGCGATGCCAGCTCCCAACCCGCTATCCCAGAGCCCGCAACCGGCGGCCAGCACCATGCCGCCAAGATATCCGCTCATCGTCGTTGCCGGTGTGTTGAAATCGCCGTGTGCATCGATCCAGAGTACCGCGGCATCCGGGCAGTTTCTAGCCACGATGGGCAGGGTCGCAAGGCTTGCCGAACAGGTATTGGCGACGATCAGCGGCATGTTGCCCCTCGCGAAAATCGCGGAAATTGCATGCTGTAGCGCGTTCAGTGTTTCGAGAGCTTCCGGAAGGCTGGATGACCAATCGTCGATCTTGTGCGCGGAAGGTGCGCCAATAACGAGGGGCTCCAGACCGACCAGGTTTCTGAGCGCGTCGGCGGCCAGCCGCGCACCGCGAATAGCGCCTGGACTACGGTCGGCAATACGGCCCTGGGAGACCAGAAATTCGAAAGGCAAACAAGAGCTCCAGGCAAAAATCGGACGAACGCCCCACGATCAATATATTCCTTGAAATACATCGATCACCAATCAATCGCAACCGTCATCACTGGAGCTGTGGAGATTGCCCTTCTCTGGGCTTTCGCCAACGGTTGGGTGCCTCGCTTCACCTGGGCCGACAACATCTGCTATCTTTCGCTTCTCGTCGCCGCTCTGTCGGCGAAGGCGGCGATATCTTTTCAATCCGTCGCCATTGCCAAGAGCCGCGCATGGAGTTCTGCCGCCAACGGAATGCCGTCTTTTTCCGCCTTGGCGCGTGTGGCATGTCTACGATCACCGGGCAGACGCTCTTGACCAGACTCCAGAACCAGATCGCATATGCCGGCGACACGTTCGGCAAATATGTCGTTGCCGCCACGCGCCGGATCGATAACCACGAAGAACTGGCCGGTGAACGGCGTCTGAGCACCCTTGTGGCCGCTCCAATCGAATTCGCCGGAGAAATAGCCTCCTGTCAGCGCGGCACTCAGGATCTCCACCATCAGAGCGATGGAATTGCCCTTATGGCCACCAAACGGCACAAGCGCGCCGCCGTCGAGGATTGCGTTTGGATCGTTCGTCGGCTGGCCCTCGCGGTCGACGCCCATGCCAGGCTTCAGGTCATGGCCGGCACGTGCCGCGATCTGCACGTCGCCATGAGCGATGGCCGAAGACGCCTGATCGAACACGAAAGGGGCCGCGCCCGCGCGCGGAGAGGCGAAGGCAACGGGATTGGTCCCGAAAACAGCCTTCTTGCCGCCATGCGGCACGACGCAGGCCATGCTGTTGACGACGCTGAGCGCAACAAGACCTTCTTCCGCGAAGGGCTCGACGTCCGGCCAAAGCGCGCTGAAATGGTGGGAGCGGCGAATGGCGAGAACGGCAACACCGTTGGCCTTGACCTTCTCGATCAACAGAGGTCGCGCGGCGAAAAAGGCGGGTTGGGTAAAGCCACCCTTGGCATCCACGCGCACGAAGGCAGGGCCCACGTCTTCCACCTCCGGTACCACTTGGCCATCGACCCAACCGCTTTTCAGAGACGAAACATAACCCGCCATGCGAAAGATGCCATGGCTGAGCGAGCCGTCGCGCTCGCAACGCGCGCAATTTTCGGCCAAGATCCTGGCATTGTGTGCGGATACTGCGTTATTGACAAAAACCCGTTCGAGCAGGGTAACAAGATCAGCATAGGGGAGATGGATTGCAGTACTGCTCATTTCATTCTCTCGCTGTACTGCTCCCGCTATGTTTGTTGCTCAAGGAATGCGCCGATAAAGATTGCTTTGCAAGCGCGTTATATGGATGAAGCTTGGCTGTGTGGAAGGTGATTGGCGATCACCAAGCGTTGCCAGCTTCGTCTGGGACTGCCTCGTTCGATCCTACACCATCAGGCTGCGCACATAGTGTCGCAGTTCGCATTCCTCACGGGGGACACGCTTGACGCTGAAAACTCCTTCGAAGGTCGATACACCGATATGGGGAGAGCGCATCGATCTGGGTATGCGTTGCGCGTAGACCGTGCCTTTGCCCGATCTGATCTGGTCAATCAACTCCGGCGTGATCCTGATCGCCGTAGAGTAGTCGCAGAAGGTAATCGGATGAGCGTAATTCACGCCTGCGATCGAAAGACTTGCCGCGACCGTCGGCGGGATGACCTCTTCGCTGTTGAATCCGCACGGCGCCATCGGAAAATTCTCCACGAACAGACGCGCAATCCGGGCGAAGATGCGATCGTTGTAAAACTGCCCTTCTGCCTGACCGGCGAAGTACGATGTCAAACCCAGGCTGGCGACGAATTTGCGGACGGACCGGTCGCTCGCAACATCGGTTCGGAAGCCTCCCCAATCTGCGGCAAGGTCGTAGATCTGAACGTGGGAGCCCATGGCGAATTTCGACATGTATTCAGAAAGGCCGGGCTTTACGAGAAGCTCATTGGATGACAGCAGAACAATGCGATCGAAGGCCACGCCTCTCTCGAGCGCATAGAGATAGTTGCTGATGTGCGTGTGAAAGATACCTTCGTTCCATCTGGTCTCGTACGAGCTTGGATTGATCAGGACATTCGGAAAATCGCACTGCCGTCGAAATTCGTCCTCCAGCGCGGCGGCTCCCGCCGATATGTGGATGGCGATCGTGGAGTTCGGGCAGAAGTAATTTATGTTTTCAATCTGGTCCCGCACGATGGCGGGCATTTCATGCACTGGCAAAGAAAATAGCACTTTGGTCATCAACAGGCCCAGGCTTAGAGAATTGACTGCGTTGAATGAAACGGCGGGGGCGGATCAGGTGTTTTCCAGCTGAGCCATGACCTTGCTCCAGGTTTCGTATCGATCGGCCGGCAAACTGACAGCATAGACATCCTTCAACACGCACGCACCGACATGAGCCGGTCGCAGAGCACCCGGTCTTGCGCGCGCGTGCAGCGCTCCATCGCCCTTCTTGAGTTGACGAATAACGTCCTCGGATATTTCCAGCTGAGAGTTGCCCGCCGAGAATGTGATCGGCAGGGAAATGTTCGTACCGGCAAAACCGTAGCGCATCGCAAGCGTCGAAGGCACGATCTGTTCGGTTGGAAATCCGCAAGGCTCCATCGGAAAAGAGTCTACGAAGACGCGTTCCAGGTGGGCGAAGACATCACGGCTGAAGAACTGCCCTTCCGCCTGCCCAGCGGCAAAAAGAGGCAGCCCGAGAAGTGAAAGAGCGCGCTTGATGCCGGGGAAGTTCAACACCTCCGGCCGGAACCCGGCCCAGTTATTCGCCGTATCTATGTTTTCGTATAACTCGGTCTGCGCGCCGATTGTGAAACGTTTCGTATGCTCGCCCAATCCGGACTTTGTAAGCAACTCTTGCTGGGAAAAGAGCACGATCTTGTCGAAGTCGAGTGACTGGGCAATCGCATGTTGGAAGTTGCTGATGTGGGCGTGTAAAACACCCTCCTGCGGTCGGATCACGTAGGAATCAGGATTGAGGAAGACGTTGCTGGCAGCGATGCGGTCGAGGACTTCTCTTCCTGAAAAGGCCGTGTCTTTTGCATTATGGATGCAAATAAAAGACCCTGGTGAAAAGCGATTGATTGAGGAGATCTGACGCTCGAGAATATCCGAACCGCCATCGGCAATGATCGAAAAAAGTAGCTTGTCCATATAGATAGATACCAGTTTGCTGAACGGCAATTGCGCGCATTCGACGGCCAATACGAGCATCGCTGCTTTACATGGTTTAACCGTCTAAGCTGTATCGAGGCTGATGCGCATCTGGGCATGCGAGAGTGCACGTCAATCGGCCTCGACCTTGAAACTCGCGAAAGGCGAACCACGTCCTTCCTTGAAAGCAGGGGGTGCGGATGAGTTATGACGTGGTGGTAGTAGGCGCAGGCTTTTCGGCCATCGCCACTGTTTGCAACCTGATCGAACTGCTTCCTCCGTCGGCGAAGATCGCCGTGGTTGGGGATGATCCGGGATTTGGTCGCGGCACGGCCTATCGTTCGGAACTTTATCTGCACAGGCTGAACGTCCCGGCCGGCAGAATGAGCCTGTTTCCAGACAGGCCGGATGCATTCGTGACCTGGCTCACGGAGCGCAAACGTCCCTTGAGAGACGGTGATTTCGCCTCGCGCCAGGATTATGGCCTGTATGTTCGCGACACGCTCGCCGCGTTGCTGCGAGACAAGCGGCCGCGCTGCAAGGTTGATTTCGTCCGCGCGAAGGCGACCGGCTGCGTGGAGCGCTACAGCGCGACACTTGGCTTTCTTCTCGACAACGGCGACGAAATTGTCGGGCGCCATGTCGTGCTTTGCCTGGGCGTAGGCAACGCGCCGCTTCCAGCCCATTTTTCCGGGCTCCCGGCGGAGGCGCGCGACAGAATGATCGACAACCCGTGGCGCCTGTCGTGGCTGCGTCGGGTGGAGCCGTCCGATAGGGTCTGCATCCTTGGTTCTGGTCTCACGATGATCGATCAGGTGCTGGCTCTGTTCGCGCAAGGGTTTCGTGGAAAGATCGATGTGCTGTCGCGCCGGGGCCTTGTCCCGCACGGCCATGCGACAGCGCCGAAGCCTCCCGCCGATTTCGATCCAGCCGATCTTCCCGAGACGATGAGCGAAATCTTGCGTCAGTTGCGTCGTGAGAGCCGGCGCGCCGGCGATTGGCGCAGCGTCATGGACACCCTGCGGCCGAAAACACAGGCGCTCTGGCAGCGGCTGTCGCAAGCAGAACGCATGCGGTTCCTGCGCCATGGACTACCATGGTGGAACATCCACCGTCACCGCGTGGCGCCTGACGTCGACGATCGTTTCCGCGACATGGTCGCAAGCGGTCAGGTTTCTATCCATGCGGGATATCTGCGGGACGCCTTGCTGGTCGATAGCCAGCTGATGCTGCGCTACCGCAAGCGAGGAGCCAATGACGTTCGGTCGCTTAGGTGTGATTGGCTGGTCAACTGCACCGGTGTCGAGCGGGCAGGTATCGCGCACTCACCCCTGCTGCAGCAGATGATGCGCCAAGGGTTAATCAAGGCAGACACGCTGGGTCTCGGCATCGGCGTAGACGCCGCCTCGGCCGTTCGACAGGACAATCCGTGTGCGCCAGCCCTCTACGCTGTGGGCGCTTTGACGGCCGGTCAATTCTGGGAGATTACGGCGGTTCCAGATATTCGGACCCAGGCTCGTGTTGTCGCGCAGCGGATCAGTGCTTTGACGTCAGCGAAATAGCGGTGCCGCCCGCAACGGGCGACAACGAGGGGTTAGATGGCGTTCGCCAGCGTGTGTTCCTCGTTCAGATTTCAGGCTTGCAGGTTGATTCCGTCGGCGGCGAGTTTGTCACGCAACTGCGCGTCGTCACTGCCGCACCCAGTGTGTCCGCGTCAATGCGACCCACCATATTCTTCAATTTTTATGAAAACTGATTCCAGCAAAGACTGATTGTGGCGCGACGTCGATGCTATTTAAAAATATCCTTGGAATGCAACCGCTTGACCAGTCGGCCCGTGGGGACTGTGCTGACTGGCGTCCCGAAAGGCGCCGTGCTTTCCAACAATACTTGCTGCAAAATCCCTTACCTCGGGCCGAGTTTCGTAACTGGTAGAATCCGCCCGAGCCGCCATGATGGCCACGATCTCTGCCATGTCGATATCACCCATCCGATCGATGAATTGATTGGCGGCTTTGCCATTGGACTGTCCGCGTCATTCGTTGACTGGGACACCCGATGCCCGGCGCTGCGTTGGCGAGTGAGCCATTGCGACCTCGCAACAGTCGATCATCGATCCTGTCACGTAGAGGGCATATGTCATTTCTGAAAAACGCGCGTATTCGCACCAAAATTCTTTCTCTCATTATCCCAATCTGCGTGGTGGGCATCGGTGCCACCCTCTTCATGTCCGATAAATTCAAGACGGTCGATTCCACCTATTCCGAATTCATTTCACAGGATTATCAGGCGGAAGTGGACCTCGTTGCGTCGACGCGAAGCCTGGTTGCCATCGGCTATGCAGCCTACCAGACACTGGCTTACGATGCTCGGGATTCGGGTTTCAAAGTTGCGAACGACTTCTACAATGAAAATACAGCCAGCCTGATTGGCCGACTGGAACAATCGAAAGGCGGGCGCCCGGAGGATGCCGCTGCAATCGATGGGTTCATTGCAAAGTCAAAAGAGGTCATCGCTCAGACGGACAATGCGGTGAAACTGGGGGCTGACGGGCGGGAAGCCGAAGCGAAGAGCGCGTTGGCTCGCGCCGATCTACTGATCAAGCCGTTATTGGCTGACATGCGTGATCTGACCACATTGATGAAGAAAAACATCAATACCCGCGCCGGCGAACTGACCGATCAAACACGATCGACCATCCTGATCTCGCTTGTCGTCCTGACGATCGTGTTCGCGGCGAGCATCGGCATGGCCCTTTTCGTCTCTTCACGCGGCATCACGGCGCCGATCGCGAAGTTGCGCGAGCGGATGATATCGCTCGCGGGCGGCGATGCCGCCAGCGATGTCGATGGCCAGGATCGACGCGATGAAGTCGGCCAGATGGCGAGGGCCGTCTCCGTGTTTCGTGACAACGCTCTCGATCGTAGCCGTCTGGAAAGCGAGGCGGAGGCCAATCGCAGTCTTTCGGACAAGGAGCGGGCCGCCCGTGATGCGCAAAAGGCGAGGGACGAAGCCGACACGCAGTTCGCTGTCGACCGGTTGGGCGATGCACTTGGCCGGTTGGCGCAGGGGGATGTTGCCTATCGCATCGATACGCCGTTCGTCGCGCATCTCGATGCTCTCAGGGCAAACTTCAACGAATCCGCCGGCAATCTCAGCGAAGCGCTGCGGGCGGTCGGCCGCAACGCGCGGGGCATCGATGCCAGCGCGAACGAGATCCGCTCGGCGGCGGACGACCTTTCGAGACGCACTGAACAGCAGGCCGCTTCCGTCGAGGAGACGGCTGCAGCGCTGGAAGAGATCACCACCACTGTGAAGGACGCCACCAAGCGGGCGGAAGATGCGGGCAATCTCGTTGCGCAGGCGCGCACCGGAGCCGAAAAGTCCGGACTGGTCGTCCGCGATGCCGTCGTGGCGATGAAGGAAATCGAACGCTCCTCGGGCGAGATCACCAACATCATCAGCGTCATCGACGAGATCGCCTTCCAGACGAACCTGTTGGCGCTCAACGCTGGCGTCGAGGCCGCCCGTGCCGGCGATGCCGGCAAGGGCTTCGCGGTCGTTGCCCAAGAAGTGCGCGAACTCGCCCAACGGTCTGCTCAGGCCGCCAAGGAGATCAAGGCGCTGATCATCATGTCCGGCGATCACGTCCGTTCAGGTGTTGAACTGGTCGGAAACACGGGAACGGCGCTGGAGGTGATCGTTGCCGAGGTCCAGGAGATCAATCGCCATGTGGACGCGATCGTGAAGTCGGCGCGCGAGCAGTCGATCGGTCTGCAGGAAATCAATACGGCCGTGAATGCCATGGACCAGGGCACCCAGCAGAACGCTGCGATGGTGGAGCAGTCGACTGCGGCAAGCCACAGCCTTGCCAGAGACGCGGCTTCGCTCAACCAGTTGCTCGCGCGCTTCAATCTTGGCGAAGAGGCTCAGCGCCCGGCGGCCGTTGCAGGCGTGGTGCGGGAAGCGTCACCCACGAGCCTCGGCGTTGCATCCCCCGCGCGGGCGCTCGGGCGAAAGATTGCGACGGCCTTCGGTGGCCGAGCGTCGGCCGCCGCGGAGAAGGCCTGGGAAGACTTCTGATTATTGTCAGCCGGCACCCGGGCGTCGTCCGACGCTCAGGTGCTGCCTCCGCGACTTCAATTTGTGCGACATTTTCGCTACACGTCGCTTTTTGCAGAAAGCGGCGCTCCCCCGAAGCATCGTTTTCAACCTCTCGTGATCTGCATCCGCCAAGGTTCTGCCTGAATGTTGCCGCTTCTAGTTCTTGGTAAAGGATCGCGAAGACATGTGCCATTTCGCATGGTTTCGCGCGTTAAGTGTTGGGGATATTCAATGGCAGACATGTCGGCTTCACGCCTGAAGCTAACTCTGGTGAGCATGCTGGCGCTTGTGGCGAGCGGGATCGGTGCGCACGCCGAGCCGCAGTCGATGGCTCCGGCAACGCAGGCTTCCGCGGCGCAAGGCTATGCCGTCCCGGAGCGCCGTCTGGTTCACATCACGCGGTCAGGCGATGATTCCGTCCTATCGACGCTGTTCGACGGTGGCGCGGGCAATCCCGCGAAGATCATGCGGGAGATGGGCGGTCTGTCTCTGCAGATGAACAGCGACATAGCCGCATCGCTCGAAGCCTATTACAGCCAACCAAAAGCCAAGCTGATCTGGGTCGACGCGAAGGGTCCGAACGCCAGAGCCCGCCAGGCGCTGGCGCTCCTAAAGCAAGCGGATGACTGGGGGTTGACCGCGGCCGATTACGCCATCACGGAAGCGCCGGCTCAGGGTCGGCAAAATTCTGCCGATCAATCCAAGGCTCTGGCGACGTTCGAGCTCTCCCTGTCGAACAAGATGCTGATGTTCCTCCAGGACAATTTCCGGGGCCGCATCGATCCGAACAAGCTTTCGAACTACTACGATTTCAAGCGCAAGCCCGTCGATCTGCCGGCGACGCTTGCCCGATTGGCCGCGGCCCCCGATCTGATGTCGGCCGTCGATCGTTTCATGCCCAGCAGCCCGAAGTTCGCCCAGCTCGCGGCGGAGCTGCATTGGCTGCGAAACTCCGGTCAGGGTGGAGATACGACCGTCAACATCAACAAGGTGACGGTGGCGATGGAAGAACTGCGCTGGATGCCGCAGGAGTTTCCGGACCGATACGTATTCATCAATCAACCCGCTTACATGGCCTACTACACCGAAAACGGCAACGTCACGCTCTCGATGAAAGCGGTTATCGGCCAGCAGGACCATCAGACGAATTTCTTCGATGCGACGATCAAGACGGTCGAGTTCAATCCGGATTGGGGCGTCCCACAATCGATCATCAAGAACGAGATGCTTCCGCACTTGAAGAAGGATCCGTCCTATCTCGACCGCGAGGGCTACAAGGTCGCCGTTAACGGCAAGCCAATGCCCTCGGCCAAGGTCGACTGGACGCAACCGCTGGAAAACATCGCCGTCGTGCAGCCGCCAGGTGCCGATAATGCTCTTGGCCAGTTGAAGATCCTGTTTCCAAATCCGCACGCCATCTACATGCATGACACGCCGGCACGCGGGAAGTTCGCCTCTCAGGACCGGATGTTCAGCCACGGCTGTGTCCGTCTGGAAAACCCGCGCGCCATGGCGGCGGCCGTGCTGAAAACGTCGGTGGATTCGGTCAATCAGGAGATAGCGGCTGGTGAAAAGAAGGACGTTCCGGTTCCTGAGGAAATTCCGGTCTATGTCTCCTACTTCACCGCGTGGCCGACGGCTGACGGCATCATCCACTATTACGATGACATCTACGGTCGCGATGCGCAGACGCTGAATGCGATAACAGCCACGTCGGCAAGCCGCGCTGCGCTCTGAGAGCCCTCTCAGCGGTTCGCTTCTGATCTCTGCTCGTGAAACCCGGCCGCCTGGCCGGGCTAGGGCTATCATATTGCTTGAATGCTCCTGCGACATCGTGGTGATTGCCTATGCGGCGCGCGCCTGCAACAGATCGTCATGCGGAGCACAGGGTCATGTTGCGAAATCGACGTGACCGGCGTACCGAGCAAGGAGAACCAATGTGAGCCTCGCGCCGATGACAAAGCAGAAGACGAAAATAGCCATCAATGGTTTCGGTCGCATCGGCCGAACGGTGTTGCGTATCCTGCTGAGCAAAGGTGGGGACTTCGAGCTCGTCCTGATCAACGACGTCGCCGCGCTGGAAAGCTGCGCCTACCTCTTCCAGTACGACAGTGTTTTCGGCCCCTGGCCGGAAGAGGTCGTGGCCCGCGATCAAGCGCTGCAAGTTGGCGACAGGTTGATTGCATTCCACAATATTCGCGATGTCCGCCAGCTTGATCTGTCCGGTGTCGATGTCTTTCTCGAATGTACGGGCCAGCCCTATACACGTGAGTTCATCTCCCGTGCCCTGGAAGCCGGCGCGAAAAGCGTGTTGATCTCAGGGCCTGCTGAGGCGGCCGACGTGACCGTGGTACTGGGCGCCAACGAGGAAATGCTTGGGGACCACCTCATTGTCTCCAACGCTTCTTGCACGACCAATGCGCTCGCTCCCTTGCTCAAGGTGATCGACGATGCCTGGGGCGTGGTGGGCGGTCAGATGACCACTGTCCATTGCTACACGGGCAGCCAGCCCACGGTCGATCAGCCGCGTGACGATTTCGCGAGAAGCCGCGCCGCCGCGCTCTCAATGGTTCCGACAACCACCAGCGCGCACAAGCTTCTCGGCAAGGTCTTGCCGTCGCTCGCGGGCGCGATAGAGGCGCGCGCCATAAGAGTGCCGACGGCAAGTGTTTCAGCGATCGATCTTACGGTCTCTTTGAGAGACACCCCGTCGCTGTCCGATGCGCGCGCGCAGATGCAAAAGGCAGTCGCCGCGTCGCGTGTTCTTGGGTGGACGGAGAAGCAAGTGGTTTCCGTGGACATGCGGGCGCGCCAGGAGTCATTGATCATCTCCGGCCCGGAGACATCGATCGCGCCGGGTGGGCTGCTTCGCGTGTTCGGCTGGTACGACAACGAATTCGGCTTCGCAAACCGGATGCTCGACGTTGCAGGCCTCTTGGGGCAAAAGGTTGCGGGCAGGCGGTAAAGCGGCCGGCATGCAATTGATGTTGCGAAATTCAGGGAGAATTGCTTGACGATCGGGCTTGCCCACGCGGAACTCATGGCTGTTGTGGCAGCCGTCACCAGCAACGAGCCACGTGTGATGACGGTGCGTTCCGGCGAAGCCTTGCCGTCCGGCCCTTTCGAGCTTGGACATCGCACGCTGCAGAGCGGCTTGCGCGAATGGATCCAGGAGCAGACCGGTCACCCGATCGGCTATCTTGAACAGCTCTACACATTCGCCGACCGGGACCGTAACAACGACATCCGCGGCGGACGGACGATCTCGATCAGCTATCTCGGGCTGGTGCTCGAACAGGATGCGCCGGGCGCGGGCCGTCCGGCATGGCACGGATGGTACGAATATCTGCCGTGGGAGGATAATCGGCAGGGGCGGCCCAAAATTCTCGATGCGATCATCGAGAAGCTCAGGGTTTGGGCCGATGCCGACCCGAGGCGTCGCGACGAGCGTCACCAGCGCGCCGACTTCACCTTCGGCCTCGATCACGGTGGCTGGAACGAGGATCTTACGCTGCAACGATACGAGCTGCTATACGAAGCCGGGCTGGTGGCGGAAGCAGGTGATGTGAGCGATAATTTCGGCCGGCCGATGTTTGCTGATCACCGCAGGATCCTGGCGACCGGCATAGCGCGCCTGCGCGCGAAGATAAAATACCGCCCGGTCGTGTTCGAGCTGATGCCAAGCGCTTTCACCTTGCTGCAGCTGCAGCGAACGGTCGAGGCGTTGGCTGGCCTTTGCCTCCACAAGCAAAATTTCCGCCGCCTTATCGAGCAGCAGGAGCTTGTGGAGGAAACCGGTGGCATCGCCAGCGAAACCGGCGGCCGCCCCGCCAAGCTCTTCCGCTTCCGACAAACGGTCGTCGAAGAACGCGCGCTTTCAGGGACAAAGCTTCCTCTCGCCCGCAATTGACATATGCTCATTGTGAGAATATCTATTTGTCCGAAATATACTCAAAATGAGTATAATGGAGGACGATATGAATACCGCAGTGTCTGCAGAGTCGCTTTACAATCGCGTCAGCCGGGTCATTCCCAAAGCGGAATGGATGAGTTTCGAGGAGGATGTCGAGGCTATCCTGGAGCTAAAGCGCAGACGCAACGCGGTCATTCTGGCGCATAACTATCAAACGCCGGAGATCTTCCACGGTGTCGCCGATATCGTCGGCGACAGCCTAGCGCTTGCCCGCAAGGCAATCGACGTCGACGCAGACGTGATCGTGCTCGCTGGCGTGCATTTCATGGCAGAGACGGCCAAGCTGCTGAACCCGAAGAAGACAGTGCTGATCCCCGACACCGGGGCGGGCTGTTCGCTGGCGGATTCCATCACGCCCGAGGACGTCGCCCTGCTGCGCAAGGCTTACCCCGGCGTTCCCGTGATCACCTACGTCAACACATCTGCCGCGGTGAAGGCAGCCTCGGATATTTGCTGCACATCGGGCAATGCCAAGCAGATCGTGGAAGCGCTCGGTGTTCCCAGGGTTCTGATGATCCCCGACGAATATCTGGCACGCAACGTCGCCAAGGAAACCAACGTTGAAATCATCGCCTGGCACGGACACTGCGAAGTGCATGAGCTATTCTCCGCCGAGGATGTTCGCCAGCTTCGCGAAAACCATCCCGGCGTCACGGTGCTCGCCCATCCCGAATGCCCGCCGGATGTCGTGGCGGAAGCAGATTTCGCAGGCTCGACGGCGGTCATGTCCGACTATGTCGGAGAGAAGAAGCCGGCCCGCGTCGTGCTTTTGACCGAGTGCTCGATGAGCGATAACGTCGCGGTGCATCATCCCGATGTCGAGTTCATTCGCCCCTGCAATCTCTGCCCGCACATGAAGCGCATTACCTTGCGCAACATTCGAACCGCGCTCGAGGAAAACCAGCACGAAGTCGTCGTCGACGCGAATGTCGCGACTGCTGCCCGCCGCGCTGTCGAAAGGATGCTGGCGATATGACCGAGATCCTCCAAAACCTCGCGGATCGCCCGGTCATTGTCGGAAGCGGGCTTGCCGGGCTGATCGCGGCGTTGACTCTGTCTCCCGAACCCTGTGTGATCGTCACCCGCGCACATCTCGGCGCCGAGAGCTCGAGCGGATGGGCGCAGGGCGGCATTGCGGCATGCATCGGTGTGGATGACAGTGCCGACCTGCATCTGGCCGACACCTTTGCTGCCGGCGATGGGCTTTGCGATGCAGGAGCTGCCGCCGAAATCATCGCCGAAGCGCCGTCCGTGATTGCCGCGTTGCAACGCCTCGGCGTCTCGTTCGATCGAGATCGCGATGGGCTTCTGTCGCTCGGCCTTGAGGCGGCGCATTCGCGTCGGCGCATCGTACATGCCGGCGGCGATGGATCGGGCGCGGCCATCATCGCTGCCCTCACAAAGGCGGTCCTTGCCGATCCCGCAATCACTGTCATCGAAGGGGTGGAGGCGCGGCGGATCTTGACGACTGATGGCGTTGTCTCCGGGCTGCTCTGCGTCAATTCTCGTGGGGGCATGGTCTTGCCGTCGTCGCGCATTCTTCTCGCCACCGGCGGCATTGGTGGCCTCTATGAGGCCACGACCAATCCGGCCGACAACTTCGGCCAGGGGATTGCACTCGCGGTCCGCGCGGGCGCAGTGCTTGCCGATATGGAATTCGTCCAGTTTCATCCAACCGCACTCGACGGCAATCAGCGCCCGCTGACGCTGATCAGCGAGGCGGTGAGGGGCGAGGGGGCCGTGCTGATTAACGAGCGCGGCGAGCGCTTCATGAGGCATGTAGCAGGTGCCGAGCTCGCGCCGCGTGATGTCGTCGCGCGAGCAATCAGCGCCGAGATCGCCCGCGGCGGCCGCGTCTTCCTCGATGCGCGCCAAGCGATTGGCGCGCGCTTCGCCTCGCGCTTTCCGACGATCCATGCCGCCTGCCGCTCGGCCGGGATCGACCCCGCCGAGCAGCCGATCCCCGTTCGCCCGGCCGCGCATTATCACATGGGTGGCGTCGCGACGGATCGGGCCGGTCGAAGCACAGTGCCTGGTCTGTGGGTCGCGGGTGAAGCCGCTTCGACCGGATTGCATGGCGCCAACAGGCTCGCCAGCAATTCGCTGCTGGAAGCCGCCGTCATGGGCATGCGCGCGGCCAACGACATGAAATCGGAGCCGATGTCGGTTCCTCTCGGAAAAATCCCGCCCATGCCAAGCGCGCCCGAGACGACGGCCGTGCGCCCGATCGTCTCCCGAAACCTTGGTGTTCTGCGCAACGCGGCCGGCATCCAGCAGGTGATCGATGAGCTGCTGCCGATGGCAGAAGGCAATGACATCGGGGCTGATCCCGCAATCGTCGCTTTGCTGATCGCCGTCTCCGCAAGCCTGCGCACGGAATCGCGCGGGGCGCATGCCCGGACCGACTATCCGCTGAAGCACCCGGTTGCACAGCGTAGCCGGATAACGCTTGAGCAGGCGTTGCAGATCGCCCGCGCCGCAAGCGCATCAAACTTTGCAAGGAGTGCATGAAATGCACGTTACATCCCTTCCACGTCTCCTCATCGAACCCGCGGTCAGAACAGCGCTTGCCGAAGATCTGGGAATGGCCGGCGACGTCACCTCGGTCGCGGTCATTCCTGAAGATCATATGTCGACCGTCGTCATGGCCGCGCGTCAGCCCGGCGTTGTCGCCGGATTGGATGCGGCCGCCCTTGCATTCGAGCTGGTCGATCCCGCGATATCAGTCTCCCGGCACCTGCGTGAGGGAGCCCCGGTCGGGCCCGGTGACGTGATCGCCACCATCAGCGGACCCTCCAGAGGGATATTGACCGGTGAGCGCACTGCACTCAACTTCCTCAGCCATCTGTCCGGGATCGCAACGCTGACGGCATCGATCGTCGAAGCGGTCGCCGGTAGCGGTGCGGCCGTCGCCTGCACCCGCAAGACGACGCCGGGACTGAGGGCGCTCGAAAAATACGCAGTTCGCGCCGGCGGTGGGATGAACCACCGCTTCGCGCTGCATGACGCGATGCTGATCAAGGACAATCACATCGCCATCGCCGGGGGTGTCCGAGAGGCTCTGCGCCGCGCCAAGGCTTCAGCAGGGCATATGCTGAAAATCGAGATCGAAGTGGACACGCTCGAGCAGCTCCGGGAGGTCATGGACGAGGGGGTGGATGCGGTTCTGCTCGACAACATGAACCCGCATCAGTTGCGGGAAGCAGTCGGCATCGTGGCCGGTCGTGTGATCACGGAGGCCTCGGGACGGATCACGCCGCAAACCGCGCGCGATATCGCGGCATCGGGGGTCGATCTGATTTCGGTCGGCTGGATCACGCATAGCGCGCCGATCCTCGATATCGGTCTCGACTACCGTGATTGAACGTCGCTTGCTTGAGGTCGAAAGCAACCGCCACATTATCGCGTGATCGCCCTCGCATCCGGCGCGGATAAAATGCTAGCCTGCCGTAAAAGAAGACTACGGAGGCTTGAGATGACAAAGAAGACGTTGGGGGAGAAGACACTGCGGGACTGGCAGGCGCTTGCCGAAAAGGAGCTTCGCGCCTCGCCGGATACGCTCGTGTGGAAAACGCCCGAGGGGATAGACGTCAAGCCGCTCTACACCGAAGCCGATCTGGACGGTGTCTCGCAGCCGGTCTCGCTTCCGGGCTTCGCACCCTTCACGCGCGGTCCGCGCGCCACCATGTATGCGGGCCGGCCCTGGACGATCAGGCAATATGCGGGCTTCTCCACCGCCGAGGCATCCAACGCGTTCTACCGCAAGGCGCTGGCATCAGGCCAGCAGGGCGTCTCCGTCGCCTTCGATCTCGCCACCCATCGCGGTTACGATAGCGACCATCCGCGCGTCGAGGGCGATGTCGGCAAGGCGGGCGTTGCGATCGACAGCGTCGAGGACATGAAAATCCTCTTCGACAGCATTCCGCTGGAGAAGGTCTCGGTGTCGATGACGATGAACGGGGCGGTGATTCCGATCCTTGCGAATTTCATCGTCGCCGGCGAGGAGCAGGGCGTGTCGCGGGCAGCCCTTTCCGGCACCATCCAGAACGACATCCTCAAGGAGTTCATGGTCCGCAACACCTACATCTATCCGCCCGAGCCCTCGATGCGGATCGTTGCCGATATCATCGAGTACACCTCCAGGGAGATGCCGCGCTTCAACTCGATCTCGATTTCCGGCTATCACATGCAGGAAGCGGGTGCGACGCTGGTGCAGGAGCTTGCCTTCACGCTGGCCGACGGGCGTGAATATGTGCGGGCGGCAATCAACAAGGGTCTCGACGTCGACGAGTTTGCCGGCCGCTTGTCATTCTTCTTCGCGATCGGCATGAACTTCTTCATGGAAGCCGCCAAGCTGCGCGCCGCGCGTCTGCTCTGGACGCGGATTATGGAAGAGTTCGCGCCGAAGAAGGCGTCGTCGTTGATGCTGCGCACGCACTGCCAGACCTCAGGCGTATCGCTGCAGGAGCAGGATCCCTATAACAACATCATCCGCACCGCCTTCGAGGCAATGTCTGCCGTGCTCGGCGGCACGCAATCGCTGCACACGAATTCCTTCGACGAGGCGATCGCGCTGCCCACCGAATTCTCATCGCGCATCGCCCGCAACACCCAGCTCATCCTCCAGCACGAGACCGGCGTCACCAAGGTCGTCGATCCGCTGGCCGGATCCTACTATGTCGAGAGCCTGACGAACGAGCTTGCCGAAAAGGCCTGGGCGTTGATCGAGGAAGTCGAGGCGCTCGGCGGCATGACGAAGGCCGTCAACGAAGGGCTGCCGAAGCGGCTGATCGAGGAAGCCGCAACCCGGCGGCAGGCGGCGGTCGACAAGGGCGACGAGATCATCGTCGGCGTCAACAAGTACCGGCTGGAAAACGAAGAGCCGATCGACATCCTCGATATCGACAATAGTGCCGTGCGGGCCTCGCAGATCAAGCGTCTGGAAGAAACGCGGCACCGTCGCGACACGGCCAAGGTGGCGGAAACGCTGGACCGGTTGCGCGAGGTGGCTGAGAGCGGGAAGGGCAATCTGCTCGACGCTGCGGTAGAAGCAGCGCGGGCGCGCGCCAGCGTCGGTGAAATCTCGGATGCGATGCGCAGCGTTTTCGGCGACCATACGGCCGAGCCTGAGGTCGTCAAAAACGTCTATGGCGATGCCTATAGCGATGAGCCGGAGCTGCAGCAGTTGCGCACGCGAATGAATGCGATTTCGGAAGCACTGGGCGGGGCGCCGAAAATCATGGTCGCGAAGCTCGGACAGGATGGCCACGATCGTGGCGCCAAAGTCATCGCCTCGGCCTTCGGTGACATCGGCTTCGACGTGCTGGCAGGGCCGCTGTTCCAGACGCCGGAGGAAGCGGCGAATCTCGCGATATCGAGCAAGGTGCATGTAGTCGGCATGTCGTCATTGGCCGCCGGCCACAAGACGCTGGCGCCGCAGCTGATCAACGCGCTGAAGGCGAAGGGCGCCGAAAACATCATCGTTGTGGTCGGCGGCGTCATCCCCCGGCAGGATTACGCCTTCCTCACAGAGCATGGCGTTGCGGCGGTGTTCGGGCCCGGAACCAACGTCATGGACGCCGCCAATTCGGTGCTCGACCTGCTGGAGGGCAAGCGTCGAAACCAGTGAGGTTGTCATCTACCCCGGGTCCACCACTTCGGCCGCTAATATAAAGCGCCGGCTTGCGCTCCGCCCCACTTCCCCAAGTCGATGTTTCCGCTACATAACTGGCGGGAGAAACCGGTCGACGTCCATGAAACCTGATGAATTTGATTTTCTCGCCCATGACGGCGAGCTCGCCCGGCTTATCCGCGGCTTCGACTGGGAGAAGACGTCTCTCGGTCCACCTGCGCTTTGGCCGAACGCCGTGAAGGTCACGACCTCGACCATTCTGCAGTCGCCGGTGCCGATCGTGACACTCTGGGGCGAAGACGGCGTCATGATCTATAACGACGCCTATTCGGTCTTCGCCGGCGGCCGGCATCCGCAGCTTCTGGGATCGAAGGTGCGCGAGGGGTGGCCGGAGGTCGCCGATTTCAACGACAATGTCATGAAGGTGGGGTTGGCCGGCAAGACGCTCGCCTATCAGGATCAGGAGCTGACGCTCTTCCGGACAGGCAAGCCCGAACAGGTCTTCATGAACCTCGACTATTCGCCTGTCATGGATGAGGACGGTCGCCCGTGCGGCGTGATCGCGATCGTGGTCGAGACGACCGCCAAGGTGGCGGCCGAGCGCTGGCGCAACGGCGAGCAGGAGCGGCTGCGGCGCATGTTCGAGCAGGCGCCCGGCTTCGTCGCGATGATGCACGGCCCCCACCATGTCTTCGAGCTGACTAACGCGGCCTATAACCAGCTTGTCGGCGGGCGTAATGTTATCGGCATGTCGGTGCGCGATGCGCTGCCGGAGCTACACGGACAGGGCTATTACGAACTACTCGATGAGGTCTATACGTCGGGCGTCGCCTATGAGGGGCGGGCGCTGCCGGTTGATCTGCAGGTCTCCCCCGACGATCCGGTCGAACGCAAATATGTCGACCTCGTCTATCAACCGGTAACGGAACCGGATGGCAGCATCGTTGGCGTTTTCGTGCAAGGGTCCGATGTCACCGACCGCGTTGCGGCCGAGGAGGGGCTGCGGGCAGCCGAGCGGCAAAGCCGCCAGATCATGGACGGCGCCATCGACTATGCCATTCTCGCTCTCGATCTGGATGGGATCATTCTGCGCTGGAACGAGGGCGCGCGCCGCATTTTCGGATGGACCGAAGACGAGGTCGCCGGCAAGCATTGGCAGCTTCTCTTCACGCCCGAGGATCGCGCCGCCGACAAGGCGAGCGAGGCGATGGCGGCTGCACTGAGACAGGGCAACGCCCATCATGACCGCTGGCACCTGCGCAAATCCGGCGAGCGCTTCTGGGCCAATGGCGAGATACGCCCGATATGGGACGAGGACGGAACGCCCGTCGGTCTGGTCAAGGTTCTGCGCGACCGCACGGAAGAACACCTGACGGCGCAGGCGCTGAGCGAAGCCGAGGCGCGGCTGCGCCGGGCTCAGGAAGCCGGCGGTGTCGGCGTTTTTTCGCTCGATCTCGAAACCAATATCCTCAACGCCACGCCGGAATTCTGCAAGATCTACGGTTATGAAGATGCCGGCGATGTCCGCATCGAGACGCTGGAAGGGCTGATTGTCGAGGAAGACCGCGAGATCAGCTCCAACGGCAGGACGCGCGCGGCCGGCGCCTCGCCCTTGAACGTCGAGTATCGCATCCGCCGCGCCGACAACGGCCAGAAGCGCGTCATCGCCCGCAAGGGCGAGTTCGAGCGCGACGCCAGTGGTAAGCCATTGCGCTTCGTCGGCGTCGTGCAGGATGTGACCGACCGGCGCAAGGCGCAGCGCGAACTGAGGGAAAGCGAGGCCCGCTTCCGCGCGCTTGCTCAGGCGATCCCCAATCACGTCTGGACCGCACGGCCCGATGGCCAGCTCGATTGGTTCAACGAGCGTGTCTACGAATATGCCGGTGCCGCACCGGGCGAGCTCGACGGTGGTGCCTGGACCAAGATCGTCCACCCCGACGACTTCACCGCCATGGCCGACCGCTGGCGAGCCGCCTTGTCGTCGGGCCAGGCCTATGAAACTGATCTCAGGCTGCGGCGGGCCGATGGTTCCTATCGTTGGCACATCGCCCGCGCAGTGCCGTCGCGCGACGAGGATGGCCGCGTTTTCCGCTGGATCGGCACCAACACCGATATCGAGGATCAGCGCGAGACCCGCGCGAAGCTCGAGGCGTTGAACGAAACGCTCGAGCAGCGCGTCGCCGAGCGCACTGCCGATCGCGACCGGATGTGGCGGCTCTCGACCGATATCATGCTGGTCGCCGACTTCGAGGCCAGGATAACGGCCGTCAATCCGGCATGGAAGACGGTCTTCGACTGGGAGGAGAGCGAGCTCATCAACCGGTCTTTCCTCGATTTCATCCATCCCGAGGACATGGCGACGACGCTGGCCGAAGTCGGCAAGCTCAGCGAGGGTGCCACGACCTTCTCCTTCGAAAATCGCTACCAGGCTAAGGATAAAAGCTACCGCACCATTTCCTGGACTGCGGTTCCCTATGACGCGTCAATCCATGCGGTCGGCCGCGACGTGACGGAAGAGCGTGAGGCGGCGATCGCGCTCCGCAACACCGAGCTTGCCCTACAGCAGGCCCAGAAGATGGAGGCCATCGGCAATTTGACCGGCGGCGTCGCGCATGACTTCAACAATTTGTTGCAAGTGGTGGCGGGCAATCTCCAGCTTCTGTCGCGCGACGTTATCGGTAACGACAAGGCGCAGCGCAAGATCACCAACGCGCTGGCCGGTGTGGAACGCGGCGCCAAACTCGCGGCCCAGCTCCTCGCCTTCGGCCGCCGGCAGGCGCTCGATCCCCGCGTCGTCAATGCCGGCCGCTTGATCCGCGGTATGGACGAGATGATCCGGCGCACGATCGGCGAAGGCGTCGAGGTGGAGACGGTCGTCTCGGGCGGGCTGTGGAACACGCTGGTCGATCCGATGCAGATCGAGAACGCGCTGCTCAATCTCGCGATCAATGCCCGCGACGCGATGGAGGGCTTCGGCAATCTGACGATCGAGGCCGGCAACGCCTATGTCGACGACGCCTACGCGCGGCAGCACCAGGATGTCGTGCCCGGCCAGTATGTGTCGATTTCGGTGACCGACACCGGGGCGGGCATACCTTCCGACCTCTTGGACAAGGTGTTCGAGCCGTTCTACTCGACGAAGCCGGAAGGGAAGGGGACGGGGCTCGGCCTCTCCATGGTCTATGGTTTCGTCCGGCAATCGGGCGGACATGTGAAAATCTACAGCGAGGTTGGACACGGAACGACCGTGAAGATGTATCTGCCGCGCTCGCTGCAGCAGGAAGACCTTCAGGTCATAGATCCGCACGCCCCCGTCGAGGGCGGGCCGGAGACCATTCTCGTCGCCGAGGATGATGAGGGCGTGCGCACCACCGTGGTCGAAATGCTGCAGGAACTCGGCTACCGGGTTCTGAAGGCAGGCGATGCGGCGGCCGCCCTTTCGGTCATCGAGAGCGGTATCCACATCGACATGCTCTTCACCGATGTCGTCATGCCCGGACCGCTGAAAAGCAGCGAGATGGCGAAGAAGGCGAAGGAGCGGCTGCCTGGCCTCGCCGTGCTCTTCACCTCCGGCTACACCGAAAACTCCATCGTCCACGGCGGACGGCTCGATCCCGGCGTGCAGCTGCTCTCCAAGCCCTACACGCGCGAGGCGCTCGCCCGCAAAATCCGACATGTGATCGACGAAACGCAGAAGAACGCGGAGCGTCGAAAGGAGACATCTATCTCCGCCATGCCCGCGCCCGCCCCTCCGACCGCGTCACAGGCGCTGCGAGTGGTTCTGGTCGAAGACAATGCGCTGATCCGGATGGCGACCGCCGATATGCTGGCCGAACTTGGCCATGAGGTGCTCGAGGCAGAATCCGCCGAAGAGGCGCTCCCGCTCTTTGGCAGCGAGCCGATCGATGTGCTGGTGACCGATCTCGGTCTTCCAGGCATGTCGGGAGACGATTTCTGTCGCGAGGTGCGCAAGCGCTGGCCTGAGATCGGCATCGTTTTCGCGACGGGTTCGGAGAAGAAGCCCGAGATGGACGACAGTTCCAGGACAGTTCTGCTGCTCAAGCCACACGGGCTGGATGAGCTGAGGAATGCCTTGGACGCTGTCGGGGGAGCAATCTGAGCGGGCGATGCCGCTCGGCAGGGGGCATCGGCGATACTCTGCCCTTAAAATTTCAAAGCGGACGGCCAAAATCCTTGGCCGTCCGCTTTTTCAATTGACCAGTCGCGCCCTTATCGAGCGCCCGCCTGCAGGCCCGCCGCATCGGAAAGGATCGCGGTGGCTTCGTTCAGGAGAACGTCCTTGGCCTTCTTGCGCGCATTCTCCAGCGCGATATCGGCCGTCAGGCTGCGCTCGTTGGATTGCAGGCCGTCGTCGTTGGTGGTGTCGACGCCATCATCCAGCTGCGCGCGAGACTTCAAACGGTTTTCGCGCGCTGTCAGCTCCTTGCGGCGGTCGGCTTCGTTGAGTGAGATTACGCCCTTGTCGCGTTGCGCCTTCAATTCGGCAACGTCCTCTATAAGACGCTGGAAGTCCGGGTCGGTCTCCACGCGCTTGTCGTGAAGGGCCTGCAGCTTCGGCAGTTCGGCCTTGAGGTTGCCGGCCTGCTTGTAGCGCGCCGGCTTGATCTGCGCCCAGGGTAGCGCGTTGTCATAGCTGGTTTCGCCGAAGGTCTTCGGGTCGGAGAGGCCGGGAAGGGCGATGTCAGGGGTGACGCCGCGCAGCTGTGTGGTGCCGCCGTTGACGCGGAAGAACTGGGCGATCGTCAGCTTCAGCTCGCCGAATTTCGGCTTGTCGTTGCGCGCGACCTGGTCGAGATTGACCACGGTCTGCACGGTGCCCTTGCCGAAGCTCGGCTCGCCGATGATCACGCCACGGCCATAGTCCTGGATGGCGGCAGCGAAGATCTCGGAAGCGGACGCCGAGCCGCGATTGATCAAGACGCCGACCGGGCCGGTCCAAGCCGGTGTCGGCAGATCGTCGCTTTGAACCTCGACCTTGCCATCGGCGCCGCGCTGCTGAACCACCGGGCCCTTGCCGACGAACAGGCCGGTGAGGTCGATCGCTTCGGCAAGCGAACCGCCCCCATTGTTGCGCAGGTCGATCAGCACGCCGTCGACATTCTCCTGCTTGAGCTCGGTCAAGAGCTTGGCGACGTCGCGGCTGGCACTTCTATAGTCTTTATCGCCCTTTCGGCGGGCTTCGAAGTCTTCGTAGAAGGCCGGCAGCGTGATCACGCCGATCTTGCGGGTAACGTCGCCATCCTTGACCGGAAGAACGGCCTTCTTGGCCGCCTGCTTTTCGAGGCTGATCTTGTCGCGCACCAAGCTGATGACGCGATGACCGCCATCGGCGCCGGCGTCGGCAGGCAGGATATCCAGGCGAACGATCGAATCCTTCGCACCGCGGATCAACTGCACGACCTCATCGAGGCGCGTGCCCATCACTTCCTTGATCGGGCCGTCGGCGCCCTGGCCGACACCGGTGATACGGTCGCCGACCGCGAGCTTGCCGGAGAGCTGTGCTGGGCCGCCGGGAACGAGTTCGCGGATCGTGGTGTAATCGTCGCGCTCCTGCAGCACCGCGCCGATGCCAACCAGCGAAAGCTTCATCGAAATATCGAAATCGGCCGATGCGGTGGCGCCGAAATAATCGGTATGCGGATCGATCGACGTCGAATAGGCGTCCATGAAGGACTGGAAGACGTCGTCGCTCTTGTATTTATAGGCGCGCTCGAGCGCGTTCTTGTAGCGCTTGTCGAGCGTGTCTCGAATGGTGGCTTCCGTCTGGCCGCCGAGTTTCAGCCGCAGCCAATCGGCCTTCACCCGCTTGCGCCAGAGATCGTTGCTCTCGGCCTCGGATTGCGGCCAGGGTTTGCCGTCGCGCACCAGCGCGTAATCTTCCTGCGCGGTGAAATCGAAGCCCTTCTTCAGGAGATCGCGGGCATAGGTCATGCGATCGACAATGCGCTGTTCGTAGACATTGAAGATCGAGAAGGGGAGCTTGAGGTCTTCCTTCTTGATGGCGTCGTCGATCTTGGTGCTGTCGGCCATGAAGGTGTTGATGTCCGACTGCAGGAAGATCATCCGATCCGGATCGAGCGACTTGATGAAGCGATCCATGATCTTGACGGAGAGGCTGTCGTCGAGCGCGACCGGCCGATAGCTGTAGCGCGTCAAGAATTGCGCGCTCAGCTGCGCCGCCTGCTCCTGCTGCTTTTGCGGCGCCAAAACCGGCACCGGTCCCATGTCCAGTGCATGGGCCGTGGGCGCAATCGCCAGGAAAATGCCGAGGAAACCGTATTTAATGCGCATCAAGCTGTGATCCAATTCCGACTGCTCGCGTTTGTCTACAATGTAGGTGGAGCAATTATGGTTTTTTAGCAACCGGGTTGATTGGACGGATAAACGCTGACGTCGATATCATCTACAACTTTTGGTGAGATCGGTTGTGAAGGCAGACGATGTTCTCGCCGGCCCGTCACCTCAAACGAGCGTCTTGGCGGCTGCCAGGACCTCTTCGCCGACATGAACCTCGTGGCGGGTCTCGGGATATTTCCGGTCGCGAACATCCTCGGCGAACGCCCGGAAAGCGTTCACGCGCAGATCCTGCAGGCGCGCCTCCGCCGCCGCCAGATCGGCATATTGCTTGGCATGGCGCGGCACGCGGCTGGTGCCGGTTCCGAGCACGTCGCAGGAGAACAGATATTGGGAATCGCAGACGGCGCCGCAGCCCATTCCAAGCGTGATCAGCGGCGTCGAGCGCGTGATCCACTCGGCGATCGCGACGGGGACTACCTCCATCTCGACTGCCCAGGCGCCGGCCTGTTCATAGTCCTTCACCCGGCGGTAGATCGAGGCCGCTTCCTCGGGCGTCGTGCCGATCGCGCGGAAGTTGGTCCAGGTGGCCCAGCGTGGCACGAGGCCGACATGGCCACTGACGGGAATGCCTTCCTTCGCCATCGCCTCCAGCAGGCGCAGCGAACCGGCGAAATAGATACAGCTGGCGCCGAGATCGAGCGCGCGAAAACCCTCGCGGATGGCGCTCGATTCATCGTGGATGGCGCCCTGCACATGGGCTGCCTGGATGAAGGCGGTGGGGGCGGCCTTGCGTATCCTTGGCAGCTGCTCGTCGACTTCGCAGGTGAACATCTCGATGCCGGCTTCAGTGGCGGCGGCGGCCTCCGCTGGGCTGTCGACATGCATGGTCAGGAATTGACGCTTGCCCTTGAGCGCTCTGAGATCGGCCACGGTCAATGCGCGGGTCATGCCTGGTTGCCTTCCTGGGCTTGCCTGCGGGCGTTTTCGCGTTGCAGCTTCTTCTGCCAGCGCGCGTTCATCGCTTCATCGCCATCCTTGGTGCCGTCGTGCCAGGTGCCGAACCACTTGTCGAACGGGATCAGGCCGTCGGCATAGTTCACCTCGAAATACTTGTGGTGGAGGTAGTGGGCATAGGCATGCGTATCGAGCCCGCCTTCCTCGCCAGCCTCGATCTTGTCGAAGCCGACATGGCCGACCACCGCGCCGAGCGCCAGCGAATGCAGATTGTAGATGGCGACGAGCGGATGCGAGAAGATCACCAGATGGATCAGCGCTTCACCGAAGAAGAGCAGGTGCTCGACCGGGTGCATGGCAAGCGATGACCAGGGCGACGGATTGACCGAGTTGTGGTGCACCGAATGCACGAGCTTGTAGAGAACAGGAATATGCAGCGCGCGGTGGATCGCGAAGAAGTAGGCTTCGTGGAACACAGGCACGAAGAGCACGATGCAGGCAAGCCAGACCGGATTGTCTTGGAACGTCGCCATCGGCACGTAGTTGTTGGCGAATGCCCAGAGCGTCACGACCTCGATCGCGGTCCAGATCGTGACGCCGGTGCCGACGCCGCGAATGATGCTGTCATAGGCCTGCGAGCCGAATAGGAAGACGGTGTTCTTCTTGTCGGCCGGGAAATTCGGATTGTACTTGAAACGGTTTTCCTGGCGGCGAAGCTTGTAGAGCCGCAGCTCGATTACGCCGTAGAACAGGAAGAACGCCGCGAGGTTGCGCGCGAAGACGAGCGCGATCCAGCCGACGGAGAAGGTCTTTGTCGTCTCGGTGCCTGGTGTCAGGAAAAACCAGAAGATCGCCGCGGTGACCATGAAGAAGGCGTTCCACGGAAAGAAATAGTTCGGCAGCCACTTCAGGAATTTCAGAGGATTTGGCGGCAGGACGAAGACCGGCGCCGGCGTCAGCACGCCATCAGGCGTCCAATGGCCTCTCTTGTCTCTCTTGCCGAATTTTGAATCGTCCATGACTTGCCTCCCGCATGCGTCATTGGTGTTTCGAATTCTTTATCTGCCGGCATCGGTCGCGCTGCGATCAGGCTGCCAGCAGCGACTTCAGCTTGGTGTCGGCCTGCGCGAGTGCCGTGGGATCGACTGCTCGGCCCGCGGCGATCAACATTTCCGCCAACCGGATGTCGCGGGCGATGCTATTGCCCGGACCGATGCCGCTCGCCGAGAGCAGCCGCCCGTCCGCGCCGATCTGGAAGATGATGAAGGCGCCCTCGCCGACTTCGCGGCGAACCGACGTGACGGTGCCTTCCGCAAGCCCGGCCACCTGAAGCGTCAGGTCGTATTGATCCGACCAGAACCATGGCACGGCGCTGATCCGCTCGTCCGCACCCATGAGATTGGCCGCCGCGAGCATCGCCTGCTCCTGGGCGCTGCGCCAGGATTCAAGCCGGACGCGCCTTCCGCCGTAAACCGGGATCGGGAAGGAGCAGCAGTCGCCGGCGGCGAAGATGTCGGGGTCGGTCGTCCTGAGATGGTCATCGACCATGATGCCGTTTTCGATCGTCAGCCCCGCCTTTTCCGCGAGCTCGACATTCGGGATCGAGCCGATGCCGATCACCGCGATGTCGGCATCGATCGTCCGGCCGCCGGTCAGGCTGATCGAGACGCCGTTGGCACCAATCTCGAAGTTCTCGATCCGGCTCTCGCACAGGATCTCGACACCGGCTGTCTTGTGGCGCGAGGCGACCGCATGGGCGATATCCTCGGGCACGCCGCGCGAGAGGATGCGTGGCAGGCCCTCGATGAGCGTCACGGTGGCGCCAAGCCCGCGCGCGATGGCCGCGAGTTCGAGGCCGATGAAGCCGCCGCCGACGATGGCGAGCCGGCTACCCTCGTGCAGATGCCGCTTGATCGCCAGCGCATCGGCATGGGTGCGAAGCGTCAGAACGCGCTCGGATCGTTCGGCGATGCCGGGAAGTGGACGTGGGCGGGCGCCGGTCGCAAGCAGCAGCTTGTCATAGGCGAGCGTGGTTCCGTCCGACAGTTCGACGGTCTTGTTCGATCGGTCGATCCCGATCGCGTCGGCGCCCAGGCGAACGTCGATACCGCGCTCCTTGTAGCCATTGGCATCCATGATGAACTTCGGATCGGCGCCCTCGAGGATACCGTTCTTCGACAGCGGCGGCCGCTCGTAGGGGTGAAGCGGCTCCGCGCCCACAAGCGTGATCGTGCCGTCGAAATTGCGCTCGCGAAGCTGCAGCGCGGCACGTCCGCCGCACTCGCCGGCGCCAATGATAACGATTGAGGACATGGCTGTCTCCGTACTACCGGTTCACTTGATGTCAGGCGGGATGGCGAGCAGGACTTCGCCCGCTTCGATCTTCGCCTGGTAGGTGTTGAGGCTCTTGCAGGCCGGCGGCCGGCGCGGCGTGCCGGTGCGATAGTCGAAGGCGCCCGAGTGCTTGGGACATTCGATCTCGTAATCCATCACGAGGCCGTCGGCGAGATGAATGGCCTCGTGCGAACAGAGACCATCGGTGCAGAACACCTCATCCTCGGGGGAGCGGTAGACCGCGTAAGTGCGACCGCCATGGTCGAAGCGCATGACGCCTTCCTGCTCGATGTCGTCAAGACGACAGACTGATACCCAGCTCATGATGTGTCTCCCTTCACTCCTCCAGACATGACAGAATATCCGTCCGCGCCCACGGCGGCGCAACGCCGATATTGACGCAAATGCATCATTCGCTAAGCTCGCGGGTCAGGAGCGAAGGAGGATGTTTCGTGGCCAGAAAGCCGAGCATGGACGACGTCGCGGCGACGGCCGGCGTTAGCCGTATCACTGTCGATCGGGTGCTGAACGGTCGTGGCGGCGTCAAGCCGAAGACCGAACAGCTGGTCATCGAAACTGCAAGGGCGCTCGGCGTCGACCGCGCTCTCACGATGATGCCGACGCGTATTCTGCGCATCGGCGTGGTGCTGCAGAACAATGTGAATTCCTATTACGTGAAGCTCCGCGAAGGCTTCCTGCGCTCGGCGCAGCAATACAAGCGCTACAACATCCGCGTCACGTTCTGGTATTTCGAACAGATCAAGGCCGACGCCGCGATCAAGACGCTGGCGAAGGCTGCGGCCGAATGCGACGGGCTCGTCGTCATCCTGTTCGATGACCCTGATGTGACCGCGACGGTGGATCATCTGTCGCGCAAGATCCCCATCGTCACCGTGGCCTCCGACCTGCCGGGCACCGGCCGGATCGGCTATGTCGGCTCGAACGCTGTTCAGGAGGGGCGCACGGCGGGCGCACTCATGGGGCGTTTTCTCGGTGATACCGGCGGCGACGTGGTGGTTATCGTCGGCCTTCACCAGTTGCTGGAGCATGAGCAGCGCGCGGTGGGCTTTCGCGATACCGTGGGCCGGGATTATCCGAACTGTCGGGTGGTCGAGACGTTTCAGAGCTACGAGCAGGAGAACATTCGCAAGGATTTCCGCGCGCTCCTGCGCCGCCACCCCGCGCTGCGCGGCGTCTACAACATGTCGGTGGGCAACCCTGTGCTCGCCGAGGAACTGAAGGCGATCGGTAAGGACCAGTCCGTCTGCGTCATCACCCACACCGTGACGCCGGAGCGGGTGGCGTTGATGGATGACGGCGTCGTCGACGCGATCATCGACCGCGAGCCCTTTCTTGAGGCGCGGCGCGCGATTGAAATCCAGCTCCACTATGCTGGTCGTTTTGCCAAGGACGACATAACGCCTCCCCAGCGGCCTCGGATTTTCCTGCGCGAGAATGTCCGCTTCGAATAATCGTATCGCGAGATCGCCAGTGGTTCCCGAAGTGCCACGCGCTGCCCGAGCGTCGAAATTGAGAAAATGATGAGAAAACGTTTTCTCACGTTGACTTTGCATTTGGGAAACGCTTTTCTCACCTCCGCGAGAAGGAGGAGATCGCGTGGTCGCTCGGAGCAACCGTGTCACAATTCATGACGTCGCCAAGGCTGCGGGCGTCAGCGTTTCGACGGTGTCGAAGGCGCTGAACGATACCGGCCGGATGGCGTCGGAGACACGCGAGAAGATCAAGTCGATCGCAGCCGAAGCCGGCTTCCGGCCGAATGCATTGGCGCGTAGCCTCCTCTTCAACAGAAGTTTCACGGTGGGGCTCCTCACCAACGATACCTATGGCCGCTTCACCCTGCCGCTGATGTCGGGGATATCGGAGGCGCTAGTCGATCATGGCGTCTCGGTCTTTCTCTGCGCCATCGAGGATGATCCAGCGCTCGCCAAGGTTCATGTCGACGCCATGCTGGACAAGCAGGTGGATGGCATCATCGCGACGGGCAAGCGGGTCGACAGGTCTCTCCCGGTCGATCTCGCTGGCCTGCCGGTGCCGGTCGTCTACGCCTTTACCGAGGGCGTCCCCGGGAGCGTCATCCTGACGGCGGATGATTCCGACGGCGCGCGGCTTGCCGTCGAGCGGCTTCGCAAGGTCGGGCGCAAGAGGATCGTGCATGTAACCGGTCCCGACAGTTTCGTCTCGGCCGTGGAGCGCGCCGATGCCTTTCGCCAGGCCGTCGGTCCGGATGCGCTCGTCATGCACGGCGCGTGGACGGAGGCCTGGGGACATGAGGCCGTCGCCATGCTTTGGGGCGGCGACAAGCCGACGCCGGACGGCATTTTCTGCGGTAACGACCAGATCGCGAGAGGGGTGGTGGACGCCTTGCGTGAGCGGGGCGTGCGGGTGCCCGAGGATGTGTCGATCATCGGTTTCGACAACTGGGAGATCTTCGCCGACCAGACGCGGCCGGCGCTGACGACGGTCGACATGAATTTGAAGGAGCTCGGCCGCACGGCCGGGCTGACGATCTTGGATCTTGCCGAGGGACGGGCTGTGGAGGCCGGACTGCGCAAGCTTCCATGCAAGCTGGTTGTTCGCCAGTCCTGTGGTGGAGACCGGGAAATCTAACGGGAGGCGGGGCGCGTTTGCCCCATGATTTGGAGGAAATCATGCATAAGAGAATGCTTGCAGCGACGGCTTTGCTGTCAATATGCCTGTGCTCGGCGGCATCCGCCGAAACCGTCAGCATGTGGGTGCGTTCGGGCAGCGGCGGCGGCGCCTTCAAGGCGGTCATCGACGCTTATAACGCCGCCAACCCTGATAAGGTCGAGCTCACGGAAATCCCTTCGGACCAGATGGTCCAGAAATATGCCACGGCGGTTGCCGGCGGCCAGGCGCCCGACGCGATCTCGCTGGACCTGATCTACACCCCGTCCTTTGCGTCCGCCGGCCAACTCGAGGACATGACGGACTTCGCCAAGTCGCTGAGCTACTTCAACGCGCTGGCGCCCGCTCACGTCAAGCAGGGCACCTATGAAGGCAAGGTCTACGGCCTGCCGCTCTTGGTCGAGACCTCCGTCTTCGCCTGGAACAAGGGCCTCTACAAGAAGGCCGGCCTCGATCCCGAGAAGGCGCCGACGTCATGGGAAGAGATCACCGCCAATGCGGAGAAGATTCGCAAGCTCGGCGGCGATGACTACGGCTTCTATTTCTCGGGCGGCGGCTGTGGTGGCTGCATGATCTTCACCTTCGCGCCCCTCGTCTGGGGTGCGGGCGCGGATATCCTCTCCGAGGATGGAAAGACCGCGGCGCTGGATACGCCCCAGATGCGAAAGGCCGTCGAAGACTATCGTGCGATCGTCAAGTCGGGCGCCGTGCCTGCCAGTGCCGCGACCGATAACGGCGTGGACTTCCTGAAGTTCCTCGGCGGCAAGATCGGCCAGCAGAGCCTTGGCGCTTTCGCCATCGGCACCATGATCACGCAGCATCCGGAGCTTGACTTCGGCGTGACGATGATCCCCGGCGTCGACGGCAAGCCGTCGTCCTTTGCCGGCGGCGACAACATCGTCGTCACCAAGGGCACGCCGCATGTCAGCCAGATCCAGAAGTTCCTGCAGTTCGTCTATTCCGAGGAGGGACAGACGATCATGGCCAAAAATGGCAGCCTGCCGACGCGCACCGATATCGCCGAGCAGGTCCTGAAGGGACAGGATCCGCGCCTGCTCGTGGCAGCCGATGCGATCAAGGTTGCCAAAACGCCCTATACGCTGCAGTTCAACGATCTGATCAACAGCCCGAACAGCCCGTGGTCGCAATTCATCAATGCCGCCATGTTCGGCGATGACGTCGACGGCGCATTCGCCAACGGCCAGGCCGACATGCAGTCGATCATCGACAGCGCACAATAATGCTTCAGGACGGGATCGCGACCCGATCCCGTCCTGTCATTCCCGAAAATAGAACGAGATCAAAGATGACGACTGAAATCATCTCCGTCTCTCCGAAGCGCAGGCGGCGGCGGAGAGGGGGCTGGCGGGGCGTTGCCTATATCGCGCCCGCAATCGCCCTGGTGACCGTGTTCTTCGTGTTGCCGCTGCTCTTCACCGTCTGGATGAGCCTGCACCGCTGGCCGCTCATGGGATCGCCGCGCTGGATCGGCATCGGCAACTACACGCGCATGTTCAACGATCCGCGTTTCTGGACATCGCTTGGCTTCACCGCGCAATACACGCTTGTTGTCACGATCGCGATCTTCGCGCTGGCGTTTCCGCTTGCCTTTTTCGTCGACAAGCCGCGCCGCTTCGTGTCGGCGTATCGAACGATTATCTTCCTCCCCGTGGTTATCGGCCTGGCTTCAGCGTCGCTTCTTTGGGTCTGGCTCGCCAATGTCGATAGCGGCCTGTTCTCGCCCGTCTTCGAAATGCTTGGCCTCACCCAGGGGCGGCGCAACCTGCTCGCAACCTTCGACAGCGCCTTCCTGACGATCATCGTCATGGTCGTGTGGAAGGTCGCCGGCTTCACGATGATCATTCTTCTGACCGGCCTGCAGGGCATTCCGGCGGAGCTGACCGAAGCGGCGCGCATCGATGGCGCCGGCGCCTGGCAGCGCTTCCGCCATCTGACGCTGCCCTTGATGCGCAGAACCATGGCGCTCGCGCTCATCCTGTCGGTCACCGGTTCGATCCTCGCCTTCGACCAGTTCTACATCATGACATCAGGTGGACCGCAAAACCGCATGATCTCGATCGTCTACTACATCTTCAATCAGTCCTTCGTGTCGTTCAATCTCGGCTACGGCGCGGCTCTTTCCATCGCGCTGCTCGTCATCCTGGTGGCGCTCAGCATCGTGCAGCTCTGGCTGCTCAAGGTTGGGGAGGATCGTCCATGACCGGCCGTACAGTCCTTCGCGCCCGCCGCAATGCGCGGCGCGCCACAAGCTATCACGTCGCCGGTGCCGCGATCGTCGTGTTCTTCCTGGCGCCGTTTGCGATCATGCTCATGTCATCGTTTCGCCCGCGCAGCGAAACGGCGCTGCCGCCATGGCCGCTCACCGGCATCAGCCGGCTCAGCGTCGATGCCTACCGAACACTCGATACGTTTGGCGCCGGCATCTGGCATCATATGCTGAACTCGCTGATCGTCTCGGTCGCGACGGTGGTGCTCACGGTGGCGATCAGCCTGCTCGCGGGCTACGGCTTCTCGCGTTACCGGTTCCCGTTCAAGAACGTGCTGTTCATCCTGATCATCGCCACCTTGATGATCCCGTTCCAGTCGATCCTGACGCCGCTTTTCATCATTCTCTCGCGGCTGGGGCTGAACAATTCGCTGTTCGGGCTGACGCTCGTCTACGTCACGCTGCAGCTACCCTTTTCCGTCTTCATGATGCGCAATGCGTTCGACGCGGTACCCAAGGAGATCGAGGAAGCCGCTCGCATCGATGGCGCGCGCGATCTCGGTCTTCTCGCCCGCGTGCTGTTTCCGCTGGTGCTGCCGGGTGTCGTCACCGTCGCGATCTTCGCCTTCCTCAATGCCTGGAACGAGTTCTTCGCGGCACTCGTGCTTTTGTCCAGCAACGAGAAATTCACGCTGCCGGTGCTGATGACCGCGGTGCGCTCATCCAGAATGGGCGCCATCGATTGGGGTGCGGTGCAAGCCGGCGTCGTCGTCATGGTCATCCCCTGCCTGCTCGTCTTCCTGCTTTTGCAACGCTTCTACATGCGCGGCCTGATGGCCGGCGCCGTCAAGTAATTCAAAGGAGAATTTGAAACATGACTACCGAAAACAAGAGCCAGTTCCGCCCGGTCGCCGTTCCCGATGTCGAGCTCAACGGCTTCTGGGGCAAGTGGCAGGATGCGGTGTGCGATTCCACGGCGGCGATCCTGCTCGATCGCTGCGAAAAGGCCGGCATGATCCAGGCGATCGACGTGAACCAGCCGAGCCCCGGCGTCGTCATCCCGATCGACGAGAAGTGGACCGGCTCGACGCAGATGTTCTGGGATTCCGATCTCGGCAAGTCGATCGAAACCATCGCTTACTCGCTCTACCGCAAGCCGAATGCCGAGCTTGAGGCGCGTGCCGACGCCATCATCGACATGTATGAAAAGCTGCAGCAGGAGGACGGCTATGTGAATGCCTGGTTCCAGCGCGTGCAGCCCGGCAAGCGCTGGACAAACCTGCGCGACCATCACGAGCTCTATTGCGCCGGCCATCTCATGGAAGCCGCCGTCGCCTATTACCAGGCAACCGGCAAGCGCAAGCTGCTCGACATCATGTGCCGCTATGCCGACCACATGATCACGGTCTTCGGCCATGGCGAAGGCCAGATACCCGGCTATTGCGGCCACCAGGAAGTGGAGCTCGCGCTGGTGAAGATGGCGCGCGTCACGGGCGAGCAGAAATACCTCGACCTCTCCAAGTTCTTCATCGACGAGCGCGGCAAAGAGCCCCACTTCTTCACCGCCGAAGCCATCCGCGGCGGCCGCGATCCGAAAGACTATGTGCACAAGACCTACGAATACAGCCAGGCGCATGAAGCCGTGCGCGAGCAGGAGAAGGTCGTCGGCCACGCCGTGCGTGCCATGTACCAGTATTCCGGCATGGCCGACATCGCCACCGAATACCATGACGATACGCTGACCAATGCGCTGGAGACGCTGTGGGACGACCTCACGGTCAAGCAGATGTATGTCACCGGCGGTATCGGCCCGGCGGCGATCAACGAGGGCTTCACCGATTACTACGACCTGCCCAACGACACCGCCTATGCCGAAACATGCGCCTCCGTCGGCCTTGTATTCTGGGCAAGCCGCATGCTTGGCCGAGGCCCGAACCGCCGCTACGCTGACGTCATGGAACAGGCGCTCTATAACGGCGCGCTGACCGGCCTTGCGCTCGACGGCAAGACCTTCTTCTACGACAACCCGCTCGAAAGTACCGGCAAGCACCACCGCTGGGTCTGGCACCGTTGCCCCTGCTGCCCGCCGAACATCGCCCGCCTCGTTGCCTCCGTCGGCTCCTACATGTATGCGGCTGCCGACAACGAGATCGCCGTTCATCTCTATGGTGAGAGCAGCGTCAAGGCGAAGCTCAAGGGCGCCAACGTCAAGCTGACGCAGCACACCGATTATCCATGGAATGGCGATATCCGCATCGACGTCGATGTCGATGTTGATGTCGGGGGCACGGCCGAGTTCGGCCTCGCGCTGCGCATTCCCGAATGGGCCGAGGGCGCCTCGCTGAAGGTGAACGGCGAGACGGTCGATCTGGCCTCGTCGGTGATCGACGGCTATGCGCGGCTCAATCGCGCTTGGAAGAAGGGCGATGTCATCGCGCTCGATCTTCCGCTGGAGCTTCGCCCGCAATACGCCTCGCCGAAGGTCCGCCAGGACGTCGGCCGCGTCGCGCTCGCCCGCGGCCCGCTGATCTACTGCGTCGAGGAAACCGACAACGGCCACGATCTCAACGCCTTTGTCGTCCCGCAGAAGCTCGCCGGTCACCGGACGAAGACGATCGAAGGGCTGAACGGTGCGGTAGCCGTCGAGCTCGACGTTTCCAGGGAAGACGCGAGCGGCTGGAACGGTTCGCTCTATCGCACCCGTCCGGCCGAGCAGGTGCCGGCGACCGTCACGCTCGTGCCCTATCATCTCTGGGACAATCGCGAGCCGGGCGCCATGCTGGTCTGGCTCCAGACCGGGAAGTAGGCCGATGGTCTCGATGGAAACAGCGAGCGTCTCGCTCAAGGACGTGCGAAAATCCTACGGCAGCCTGCCTGTCGTGCACGGCATCGATCTCGACATCAAGGAGGGGGATTTCGTCGTTTTCGTCGGCCCCTCCGGCTGCGGAAAATCGACCCTGCTCAGGATGATCGCCGGCCTGGAGGAGGTGACCGATGGCGAGATCAGCATCAAGGGGCGGGATGTCACCGATCTCGACCCCTCCGATCGCGGCATTGCCATGGTCTTCCAGTCCTACGCGCTCTATCCGCATATGTCGGTGCGCGAAAACCTCGCATTCGGCTTGAAGATGGCAAAGACAGACGCGGCGGAAATCAAGCGCCGCGTGGACGAGGCGGCCGGCATCCTGAAGATCGACCATCTTCTCGACCGACGTCCCGGCCAGCTCTCCGGCGGCCAGCGGCAGCGCGTGGCCATCGGCCGCGCGATCGTTCGCGAGCCCGATGTCTTCCTGTTCGACGAGCCGCTGTCGAACCTCGACGCGGAGCTGCGCGTCTCCATGCGTATCGAGATCGCCAGGCTCCATCGCGAGCTCGGCAACACGATGATCTATGTGACGCATGATCAGACCGAGGCGATGACGCTGGCCGACCAGATCGTCGTGCTTCGAAACGGACGGGTCGAGCAATCGGGATCGCCACGCGAGATCTACGAAAACCCGTCCAACATGTTCGTCGCCGGCTTCATCGGCTCGCCCCGGATGAACTTCCTGAAGGCGGTCGCTCAGGGCAATGGTCGCTTCGACATCGCGGCTAAGAGCTTCGAGGATCAGGGATTGCCGGCGAGCCTTCAGCGCGGAGCGGAGTTCATGATCGGCATTCGGCCGGAGCATATCGTGATCGGCGAGGCCGGCGATCGGTCGATCGCCGCGCGCGTCGAGTTCTTCGAATATCTTGGCGGCACGCGATACATCTACTGCGCGCTCGAAGACGGGCAGAACCTCGTCGTCGAGCAGAGGGCAGGGCCCGACATCGAGCCCGGCGCGGTGATCGCGCTCGATCTGTCGTCCAGCCAGCGGCTGTTCTTCGATGCCGAGGGAGGGCGCATGCGCGCTTAGAAGAGCGTCAGGCTCGGGCGAGCGGGAACAGCTTCCCTCGAAAAAGGAGCAAGATCGTTCCCGCCGCCAACAGGGCGATTGCTGCGGTCACCAGCCAGAGCAACGGCATGGCGAGCATCGACAGGATGCCCTGTTCGCCTCGGGCGACCATGCGGATCAGATCGGCGGTGAGCGCGGTCAGACCGAAGGAAAAGGCCCAATAGGACGCCGCGAATGGTTGCTTCATGACCCATGGAAGAAGGCGAAGCGCCAGAAGCAGCTGCAGCACGGCGTAGCCCACCATGGCATGGGCCAGCAGATCCGGCGCTCCGTTCGTCACGCTCAGATAGGCGGCGGCGCCGACTGCTGGCGGTGCGAGCTGGATGCCGATCGTCGGCCGCAGGGGTTCTGCCAGTTCCGTTGCATTCAAGAGCCGGTTCAAGATGACAGATTCCATCGCCAGCCACGAGAAGAAGCCTGCGCCGAACGCCAGTTGCGCCAGATCGGAATAGCCGAGCGCTGCGCCGACGATTGCCGCGACATAGCATCCGGCAACCGTCGGGAGATAGAGGACAGGCGTCGTCGTGGTCTGATCGCGTCCGCCCTGCCACAGGGCACCGGTCCGCCATATCGCGAAGGCGAGCGTCCAGAGCAGGCCTATCCAATAGAATGCCAGCGCCAGCGCGCCGGAAAACGGCGCGACCATCGCTGCGCAAAGCATGGTGGCGACGCCGATGAGGCCGATGAAGCAGCACTGCACGGGATGCACGATCTCCTTGCGCGCTTCCTCCGCGAAGAGGATCCACTTCAATCCATAGAGACAAACGAGCACGAGCCAGACGGCAAGCGCGAGAAGTGCAATGCCATCCCCGACAGTGGTGGGAAGCCCGAAGTGACCGACCGCTGCCCGCCAGGCGTTGGCAAGGCCTGCGATGCCGAGCACAATGCCGAAGGCAGACGCGGGAACGACAGGCAGCCACTTTCGTGGGGCTGCGGTCGTCTCACCAGCTTGCGATGGCATTGCGGTCATGCTTGGCTCCAACGCTGGAAACGGATGGTTACGACGACTGGAATGCGATCTTGCGGGCGACGATGCCGCAGCGGGAGTTGGCCTACGGCATCAAGACCTTCTTTTATCGATATTGCAACAAGCGGTGTGGCGAAGTCATCGGAATTCACATGCTTTGCGACGAGCGCAATTCTCTGTGTCGGGGATCTAACTCTTGCCCTGCTTGAGCCGCCAGATCAGTGTCTGGCGAACGAAAGCGATACGATGATTTCTCAACACGGAGGGGCTCCACACCGCGTAATACGTGTTGTGAGGTCGAGCGACCGGCGGCTTGATCTCGACAAGATTGCCGCGCGCAAGTTCATTACGGCAAAGATATTCCGGTAGCACCGACCAGCCAAACCCACTCATCAGGATCGAACGCAGGCTCCTGAGGTCCTGGCTGACCACGGCGGGTGTAACGTCATCGTCGATATCTGTGTGATTCTCGTCAAGCCACCGCCTGATCAATGGCATGGACAGGTTGTAGGCGAGCACTGGCTCGGCTTTCAGTGCGTCGACAAGGCTGCCCTGCGCCATGATCTTTCCCGCGATTTCCGGAGAGGCAACCGCAACGATGCTCTCTGTGTGCAGGGATTCGGTCCGCAGTCTGGCATCGGTGATAGGGAGCGCCGAAAACCCAAGATCGCAATGCCCCTCCGCCACCATGATCCGGATCTTTTCTCGGTCGCCGGTCTGAAGCCGCACGCGAACGCCGGCCTCAAGCAATGTCTTCAGAACGGGACCTATCGTCTCGGCTGCAAAGTCGCTATGGGCAATGATCTGAACCGAACCTGCGATATCGGTGGAGCGAGATCGCGCTGTCGCAAGTGCCGTTTCCGCGTGGTCGAGCTTGTCTCCGATGTCGGCCGCAAGTTCGTCCGCGGTCGCAGTCGGTAGCACGCCGCGAGCATGGCGTTCGAACAAAGGGCGCCCGATAGCGGCCTCCAGGCTGGCGATTTGTTGCGACACCGCGGGCTGTGTCAGGTCGAGATTGCGGGCCGCGCCGGAGATGGAGCGTTGGCGATAAACCTCGGTGAACGTGCGCAATTGCTGAAGATACATGTCTCTAGACATAAAATAATTTATGGGCAGTGGCAATTTCTCTTTGTTTTTGAGCGCGCCAGTCGTTGCTACATCCCTTTCAAGCAGTTGGAACCGGTCGCTTGCGCGAACCGCTCCTCCAACAAAACTGGAATGGAGATTTATATGAGCACCAATGTCGCCGGCGAATTGAATGCCATCCTTGCCGCCATGAAGGCGTTTCATCTCAAGGCAGGCGCGCCGGATGCGTTCTTGCGCAAGGACCGTCTAAAGCGCGCCGTTCGCATGCTGCTGGAAAATCACGACCGCCTGGCCCGGGCCATGAGTGATGACTTTGGCAACCGCAGCATCTACCAGTCGAAGGTGGCCGACATCGCCACGACCGTGAAGGCCCTCAACTATTCCATCGAGCGGCTGGAAACATGGATGCAGCCGGATCACGTCAACGATCCCGACGTCGGCGTCAAGGCATGGATTGAACATCAGCCGCTCGGCGTGGTCGGCATCATCAGCCCCTGGAATTTCCCGGTCAACCTGGCTTTCAGCCCTCTCGCCGGCATCTTCGCGGCCGGCAACACCGCGCTCCTGAAACCATCGGAACTGATCCCCCATACGTCGGAAACGGTCGCCGAACTGATTGCCAGCTATTTCGACCCGATGGAACTTGGCGTGGTTCTTGGAGATGCGAATGTCGGCGCTGCCTTCAGCGGCCTGCCATTCGATCACTTGATCTTCACGGGCAGCACCAACGTCGGTCGCCATGTCATGCGGGCCGCTGCCGAAAATCTGGTGCCGGTCACGCTGGAACTCGGCGGCAAATCTCCTGTTGTCGTAGCCTCGGATGCGGACGTGAAGGTCGCCGCCGAGCGGACATTGACCGTCAAGACCTTCAATGCCGGGCAAATCTGCCTCTCACCCGATTACGTGTTGATCGCGCAGTCGAAGACGGATGCCTTTATCGCCGCGGCCAAGGCGCTTGTCGCGGAGAGCTTCCCCTCCATCCAGGCCAATCCGGAATACACTTCGATCGTCACCGACCGGCATTTCGAACGTCTCGTCAGCTTGCTCGATGATGCGCAGCAGAAGGGTGCCGCGATCTCCAAGCTCGGACCGGAGAACGAGCCGATTTACGACCGCTCGACACGCAAGATCGCGCCGGTGGCGGTGGTGGGTGCCAATGACGGCATGAAGATCATGCAGGAAGAAATATTCGGTCCGCTTCTGCCGATTGTGACGCGCAACAGCGATGACGACGCGATCGCCTACATCAACGCCCATCCGCGGCCTTTGGCCGCCTACTACTTCGGCCAGGATATGGAACGTGCCAATCAATTCGCGCAGAAGACGACCTCCGGCGCCCTAGTCGTCAACGATATCATGAGCCATGCCTCCATCGATACGTTGCCCTTCGGCGGCGTGGGCGCGGCCGGCATGGGTGCCTATCACGGTGTCCATGGCTTCCTTCGCTTCAGCCATGCAAAGCCCGTCGTCGTTCAGAGCGAAAGTGGTGCCTCCGGCCTGCGCCTCAGGGCACCTTATGCCGAGAAGCTCGAAGCTCTCGAAGGCTTCTTTGCCAAATAGCGGCAATTGAGCCTCGCCTCTTCACTTACTCAAACCCATATTCACGAAACGGGGCTTGTCGCCCCAAGGGAGATTTCCATGAAAATTCTGATGGTACTGACGTCGCACGACAAACTTGGCAACACCGGCAAGAAGACCGGCTTCTGGCTGGAAGAATTCGCGGCACCTTATTACGCCTTCCTGGAAGCCGGCGCCCACATCACGGTCGCTTCGCCCAAGGGCGGCCAGCCGCCGCTCGATCCGAAGAGCGATGAGCCGGATTTCCAGACCGACGAGACGCGCCGGTTCAACGCCGATGAAGCCGCCCAGAAGGTGCTCGCCAATACGGTAAAACTCTCTTCGGTCTCGTCGGGTGATTTCGATGCGGTCTTCTATCCCGGTGGTCATGGCCCGTTGTGGGATCTCGCCGAAGACCGGACTTCAATCGCCTTGATCGAAAGCATGTACGCCACCGGCAAGCACGTTGCCTTCGTCTGCCACGCGCCTGGTGTGCTGCGCAACGTAAAGTCTCCTGATGGCGCGCCGCTGGTTGCCGGCAAGAAGGTCACCGGCTTCACCAACACCGAAGAGGACGCCGTCCAGCTGACCAATATCGTACCGTTCCTCGTCGAGGACATGCTCAAGGAAAAGGGCGGCATTTACTCGAAGGTCGGTGATTGGCAGTCTTATACCGTGCAGGATGGCCTTTTAATCACGGGTCAGAATCCTGGTTCGTCGGTGGCCACCGCGGGCTTGCTGGTCAACGCATTGAGGGGCGGCAAGTAAGCCGCCAATCCCTCGTTGACTAGCTGCTCGCTCTCCTGATCGGGCTGTGGGCGCAATTTGATAAGGATGAGATCGCCTTTATCCGGCGATCTCAAGAGTTTGAGTAGGAAGTGGTTATGAAAGCAGCAGTCTATCACCAGGCCGGTGACCCGGATGTGTTTCGATACGAGGATGTGGCGGACCCGGTCCCGACCGATGACGAGATCCTCATTCGCGTTGAAGCGATCAGCATCGAAGGCGGAGACCTTGTTGGCCGCCGAGATCTCACGCCGGGCGAGAACGAAGTGCCGGGCTACGCCGCTGCGGGCGAGATTGTTCAACTCGGCAAGAACGTTAAGGGTTTTGCTGTCGGCCAGAAGGTCACGACCTTCAACTGGAAGGGTTCGCATGCAGAGCTTCGCGCGGCTCCCGCATCGAACTGCTTCGCAATCCCCGATGGCCTGGATATCGGCGTCGCCTCGACCATTCCTGTCGGTCCCGGCACGGCCGCCTGGGCTCTGCATCTGGCCAATCTGCAGCCCGGCCAGACAGTCCTGGTGCTTGGTGCGGCCGGCGGCGTTGGTCTCGCGACCGTACAACTTGCCGCCAGGATGGGCGCCCGCGTGATCGGCACCGGCACGAAGCAAGAGTCGCTCGACCGCATCCGTGAATACGGTCTCGATGATGGCATCGTCGTCGGCGAGCAACCGGTCAGCGAACAGGTTCGTGCTCTTCTCGGTGGCAACGAAGTCGATGTGATTATCGACACGATCGGCGGCCCGGCGCTGGTCGATGCCCTCTCAGTCCTGAAGGATGGTGGCAACGCCGTGCTGATCGGCGTGTTCGGTGGACGCAGCACGATGATCAACGCCGGCGACTTGCTGAAGCATCGCAAGACCGTGATCGGCTGCCTTCTCGGCCCGGACATGGGCAAGGAGATACCCCGCCGCCTGATCACGGATTTGTTCGAGATGGCCAAGAACGGCGATCTGCGCGTGCCGATCGATGCAACCTTTTGCTTGTCCGACGCTGCTGCCGCACACCGCCGCGCCGAAGTGCGGGGCCGAATCGGCCGGGTGCTCATGACGGCCTAAAGCCTCGCGGAAGCAGCGCAATTCAAGGCGCCGCGCCCGCTACGGTCGGCGAGGCGTATTGTTGTCGATGGTCTTGACTGCGGTCCCGCTTCGGGAGCCTGCTAGTCGAGCATGACCATATGGGCCGGAAGCTGCTCCTCGAAAAACTTCGAGAATGTCGCGATACGCGGCGGAAGCGTCTGATAGGGCGGGTAGTAGAGCGTCAGCCAAAGTTCCGGCGGCGCCCAGCCCGGCAGCACGTGAACCAGCCGGCCGGTGCGGATATGCTCGGCGATGTGAAAGCCCGGAAGCATCGCTACGCCGACGCCATCCGCGGCCATGTCAGCGAGCACTTCGCCATTATTGGCGCTGAATGCGCGTCCGGCCGCGATCGAGATACTCGATCCGCCGTCCGACAGGGCCCAGTTCTCGCGACGGCTCTCGCCGCTATAGGCTAGGCAATCGTCGGGCGTCAGTTCGTTCGGATGCTGCATCTCCGTGAAGCGGCTGCCGGGCGCTGCCACCAGAATCCTCGGGACCGCCCTGATCTTGCGCCAGATGGTGAACTTGTCCGAGGGGGCGGATGAAATGCGGATCGCGAGATCGTAGTCGTCGTCGATGATGTTGACCAAGCCGTCCGAAAGCGAAACCTCAAAGCTCATCTTCGGATAAAGCTCGCGGAAGCCGGAGAGAATTGGCGTGAGGATCGTCTTGCCAAGCCAGGTCGGCGCGCTGATCCGTAGGCGCCCCTGGTCGGACTTGTGCGCGTTCTTGACATCCTTGCGGGCATTTTCGAGCGCTTCGACCGCCGGCTGGATCTGCGCCGCGAAGACGGCGCCGTCAGTGGTCAGCGATACCTGGCGCGTGGTGCGTACGAAGAGCTGGACGCCGAGATCGTCCTCGAGTGCCGCGATCGCGCGGGTGACGGCGGCGGGTGTCATGTCGAGCTCGCGGGCGACCTGGGCGAAGTTGCGCTTTTCGGCGGCGAGCAGGAAGGTTTTCAGGGCTTTATAGTCGTTCATCTCAATTATTTCAAAAATCGCAATTCATTCGACAGGAATATTGCAATTCCGCAATGCAATCAACCCGGTTACATCTCTGGTCATCGAAACGGCAACGCCCACAGAGAAAGGCAACGGCCATGATCAAGGATATCAAGGGACTGCACCACGTCACTTCGATGGCGTCGGATGCCCGAGAGAACAACCGGTTCTTCACCAACGCACTCGGCCTGCGCCGCGTCAAGAAGACCGTCAACTTCGACGACCCGAGCGTCTACCACCTCTACTACGGTGATGAAAACGGCACGCCCGGCACGGTCATGACCTACTTCCCTTTCCCGCACATGATGACCGGCCGCCCCGGCGTCGGTGAAGTCAGCGAGACGCAGTTCTCCATCCCGAAGGGATCGCTGGCGTTCTGGAAAGACCGCCTGACGGCCCAGGGTGTCGTCGGTCTGAAGGCCGACACGGTCTTCGGCGCCAACCGCCTGCGCTTCGCCGGCCCTGATGGCGACGGACTGGCGCTGATCGAAACCGCCGAAGACGCCCGCGCCCCATGGTTGGCTGACGGCATCTCGGAAGACAATGCGATCCGCGGCTTCTCCGGCGCGCGCTTCGACCTGCACGACACCGCCGCCACATCGGAACTGCTGCAGTTCATGGGCTATGAGCGCGCCGAGGTCGAAGGCGATGTCACGCGGTTCATCATTCCCGGTGGCAATGGTGCCGATACCATCGACATTGCATCGCTGCCGAAAACGCCGTTTGCCCGTCAAGGCGCCGGTTCTGTCCACCACATCGCCTTTGCCGTCGAGAACCGCGAAAAGCAGCTCGAAGTGCGCAAGGCCCTGATGGACACGGGCTACCAGGTGACGCCGGTTATCGACCGCGATTACTTCTGGGCGATCTACTTTAGAACGCCTGGTGGCATCCTGTTCGAAATCGCAACCAACGAGCCTGGTTTCGACCGCGACGAAGATACCGCCCACCTCGGCGAAGCCTTGAAGCTGCCGACCCGGTATGAAGCCTATCGCGGCCAGATCGAAGAGAACCTCGTTCCGCTCGCAGCGTAACCCGCCCGGCAAACTGCCGCGCACCTCTAACACCAACAATTTCCGCCTTCGAACGGCTGCCTGAGGCAGGCAGCCGACCGCCGGAGGCATCCCAATCCTTAAGCGCCAGATCGGCAACCAAAACCTAAACGGAGAAATCAAATGTCCAAGCTCGAAGTCCTGACCCCCGCAAACAGCCAGCTCATCTTCATCGACCAGCAGCCGCAGATGGCTTTCGGTGTCCAGTCGATCGATCGCCAGACCCTGAAGAACAATGTCGTCGGTCTCGCCAAGGCGGCCAAGATCTTCAACATCCCGACCACGATCACCACGGTCGAGACGGAAAGCTTCTCCGGCAACACCTTCCCGGAACTGCTCGGCGTGTTCCCTGAGAACGACATTCTGGAACGCACGTCGATGAACTCCTGGGACGACCAGAACGTTCGTGACGCCCTTGCCAAGAACGCCGCCGGCGGCCGCAAGAAGATCGTCGTCTCCGGTCTCTGGACGGAAGTGTGCAACACCACCTTCGCGCTCTCCGCCCTCCATGACGTTCCCGACTACGAAATCTACATGGTCGCCGACGCATCCGGCGGCACCTCGGTCGACGCCCACAAATATGCGATGGACCGCATGGTACAGGCAGGCGTCATCCCCGTTACCTGGCAGCAGGTCATGCTCGAATGGCAGCGCGACTGGGCCCGCAAGGAAACCTACAACGCGGTCACCTCGCTGGTGAAGGAACATTCCGGCGCCTATGGCATGGGCATCGACTATGCGGTCACGCATGTCCACGGCGGTGCCGAGCGCGTCAGCCACGGCAAGCGCATCGGCCCTAACCCAGCCAAGTAATCACCCGTCACTGCCGTTTCCGCAGGATCGAATGTCCAGATGCGGAAGCGGCTTCATTCACAGTCGAGGATGCCCCCATGAAAATCTACCTTCTTTCCATCGGCGCCGGTCTTCTGGTCGGTATCGTCTATAGTTTGCTCAATGTTCGCTCTCCCGCGCCGCCGATCGTGGCCCTTGTCGGGCTGCTCGGCATTCTGGTTGGCGAGCAGCTCATTCCTTTCGCCAAGACGCTAATCGCCAAGGAGCCGGCGGCCGTCTCCTGGATCAACCAGATCAAGCCGCACATGTTCGGCCATATGCCGAAGGGCGAGAGCCGCAATGACGTCGTCGTGTCTCGCCAGGATCAGCACAAGTCTGCTAGCTGACACCGCAAGAGGAGATTCGCTTGCGGCGGGGCCCAGCCCGGCCAATCCCGGCGCAAAGCGTTGAAATCAATATTAATAATGAAGCCTGGAGCATTTCCCATGTTCGCCGACCTCATCCTCCACCACGGTTTGATCACCACGCTCGATCGCACCAATCCAACCGCCAGCGCCGTCGCCATCAAGGACGGTGCCTTTCTTGAAGTCGGCACCGACGCCGAGATCATGGCGCTCGCCGGCCCGGATACCAAGATCGTCGACCTCAAGGGCAAACGCGTCCTGCCCGGCTTGATCGACAACCACACCCACGTCGTGCGCGGCGGCCTGAACTACAACATGGAACTGCGCTGGGATGGCGTCCGTTCGTTGGCGGATGCCATGGACATGCTGAAGCGCCAGGTGGCGATCACGCCGGCCCCGCAATGGGTTCGCGTCGTCGGCGGCTTCACCGAACACCAGTTCGCCGAAAAGCGCCTGCCGACGATCGAGGAGATCAATGCGGTCGCGCCGGATACCCCCGTCTTCCTGCTCCATCTCTATGACCGCGCGCTTTTGAACGGTGCTGCGCTCCGCGCCGTCGGCTACACCCGCGACACGCCCAACCCGCCCGGCGGCGAGATCACCCGCGACGCCAACGGCAACCCGACCGGCATGCTGCTTGCCAAGCCGAACGCCGGCATTCTCTATTCGACGCTCGCCAAGGGCCCGAAGCTGCCCTTCGACTACCAGGTTAACTCCACCCGCCACTTCATGCGCGAGCTCAATCGTCTTGGCGTGACAGGCGTGATCGATGCAGGCGGCGGCAATCAGAACTATCCCGATGACTACGAGGTCATCCAGAAGCTCTCCGACGAGAACCAGCTGACCGTTCGTCTCGCCTATAACCTCTTCACGCAGAGGCCGAAGGCCGAGAAAGAGGATTTCCTCAACTGGACGTCTTCGGTCAAATACAAGCAGGGCAACGACTACTTCCGCCACAACGGCGCCGGCGAAATGCTGGTCTTCTCCGCTGCCGACTTCGAGGACTTCCGCCAGCCGCGCCCGGAAATGGCGCCGGAGATGGAAGGCGAGCTCGAGGAAGTCGTGCGGATTCTCGCCGAAAACCGCTGGCCCTGGCGCATGCACGCCACCTATGACGAAACCATCTCGCGTTCGCTCGACGTCTTCGAGAAGGTCAACAAGGACATTCCGCTGGAAGGCCTCAACTGGTTCTTCGACCATGCCGAGACAATCTCGGAGCGTTCGATCGACCGTATCGCGGCACTCGGCGGCGGCATCGCCACCCAGCACCGCATGGCCTACCAGGGCGAATATTTCGTCGAGCGCTATGGCCACGGCGTCGCCGAAGCCACGCCGCCGATCAAGCGCATGATCGACAAGGGCGTCAACGTCTCGGCCGGCACCGACGCCACCCGCGTTGCCTCCTATAATCCATGGGTGTCACTCTCCTGGATGGTCACGGGCAAGACGGTCGGCGGCATGCAGCTCTATCCGCGCGCAAACTGCCTCGACCGCGAGACGGCGCTCAGGATGTGGACGGAGAAGGTCACCTGGTTCTCCAACGAAGAGGGCAAGAAGGGCCGCATCGAGAAGGGCCAGTTCGCCGATCTCGTGGTGCCGAGCAAGGACTTCTTTGCCTGCGCCGAGGACGAGATCTCGTTCCTCACCTCCGATCTGACGATGGTTGGCGGCAAGATCGTCTATGGCTCGGGTGACTTCGCCAAGTACGACGAAAGCAACATCCCGCCCGCCATGCCGGACTGGTCTCCGGTGCGCAAGTTCGGTGGCTACGCTGCCTGGGGCGAGCCCGACGGCGCCGGCGCACGCTCACTGCGCCGCACGGCCATCTCCACCTGCGGCTGCGCCAGCGACTGCAGTGTCCATGGCCACGACCACGCCGGCGCCTGGACCTCGAAGCTTCCGATCGCGGATCTCAAGGGCTTCTTCGGTGCACTCGGTTGCTCCTGCTGGGCCGTTTGAGGCTGACGAGATAACCGAACGACGTATCATCTTGGGCAGCGGGAAACCGCTGCCCAAGCCTGTTTTGCAAGCGTAAAAAAGCTCTCATGGATAATTGCGGATAATGCACTTAAATCGAAACTATTGATGCAATTGTTGGCGGCAATGGGTCCCGTCAATATGGCTCCATCAGACGAACACAGCGCCGCTCGAACCGACCGGCAAGATCGCAGGAGCAACGATGACCGGCCACTCACCTTCAATACCGCGCAGGCTTCTGGCCGACGTCGCTTCGGCGCCTGCCGTGCGAACCGCCGCGCTGCTCGCGCTGTGCGCCGCCTATATCCAAGGCCCGCTCACCAAGATTTTCGATTTCGGCGGCGCAGTCGCCGAGATGGAGCATTTCGGTCTCCACCCGGCCCCCGTCTTCGCCGTCGTCGTCATCGCATTCGAGCTGAGCGCATCGGCGATGGTGGTGTCGGGCAAGCTCCGGTGGATGGGTGCTCTCGCGCTCGCCGGCTTCACTATTCTCGCGACCTTCATCGCGCTTCGTTTCTGGGAACTGCCCGCCGGCATGGAACGGATGATGGCAACCAACGCCTTCTTCGAACATCTCGGCCTCGCAGGCGCCTTCATTCTCGTCACCATCTTCGACATCACCAAGGGAGCTGAACAATGAGCACCGCAAAATCCTCCGGGGGCAGCTTCGCTCCACTCGCCCAACCCGTCTTCGCCGTTCTCTGGGCGGCCACCGTTCTCGGCAATACCGGCAGCTTCATGCGCGATGTCGCGAGCTCCTGGTTGATGACAGACCTCTCGGCCTCGCCGGCTGCTGTCGCCATGGTTCAGGCGGCGGGCACGCTGCCGATCTTCCTTCTCGCGATTCCGGCGGGCGTGCTCACCGATATTCTCGACCGCCGCAAGTTCCTGATTGCCGTCCAGCTGCTGCTCGCCTCCGTCAGCATCAGCCTGATGGTTCTTGCGCAGACGGGCATGCTCTCGGTCAGCGCCCTGATCGGTCTCACCTTCCTCGGTGGCATCGGCGCGGCACTGATGGGGCCGACCTGGCAGGCGATCGTGCCTGAGCTCGTCAAGCGCGAGGATGTGAAAAGCGCGGTCGCGCTGAATTCGCTCGGCATCAATATCGCCCGTTCCATCGGCCCGGCAGCGGGGGGTATCCTGCTTGCCGCGTTCGGGGCGGGGCTTACCTACGGGGCTGACGTTGCCAGCTATCTGGTCGTCATCGCCGCGCTGATCTGGTGGCCGCGCGCCAAGAGCGCCAACGATGCCCTGCAGGAGAATTTTTTCGGCGCCTTCCGGGCCGGCCTTCGCTACACTCGTGCCAGCCGCCCGCTGCATGTCGTGTTGCTGCGTGCCGCGATCTTCTTCGCCTTCGCCAGCGCCGTCTGGGCCCTGCTGCCGCTCGTCGCCCGCCAGCTTCTCGGCGGCGATGCAAGCTTCTACGGCATCCTGCTCGGCGCGGTTGGCGCTGGTGCGATCGGCGGAGCGCTCGTCATGCCGAAGCTGCGTGAACGTCTGAGCGCCGATGGCCTCATGCTTGGCGCAGCGATCACCACCGCTGTCGTCATGGCTATCCTGTCGCTTGCTCCGCCGAAGGCTGTTGCGATCGTCGCTCTGCTCTTCCTCGGCGGCGCATGGATCACCGCTCTGACGACGCTGAATGGCGCGGCCCAGGCTGTCCTTCCGAACTGGGTGCGTGGTCGCGGTCTTGCCGTCTACCTCACCGTCTTCAACGGCGCGATGACGGCCGGCAGCCTCGGCTGGGGTGCTGTTGGCGAAGCGGTCGGCGTCCCTGGCGCTCTCTTGATCGGTGCCGCCGGTCTGCTCGTCGCCGGTCTTATCATGCACCGTGTGAAGCTGCCTGCCGGCGATGCCGATCTGGTCCCGTCCAGCCACTGGCCGGAGCCGCTTGTCGCCGAGCCCGTCGCCCATGATCGTGGACCGGTTCTGATCCTGATCGAGTATAATGTCGAAAAGCGCAACCGTTCGGCCTTCCTTCGTGCCCTGAACGACATGTCGCAGGAACGCCGCCGCGATGGTGCCTATGGCTGGGGCGTGACGGAAGACTCCGCTGACCCTGAGAAGATCGTCGAGTGGTTCATGGTGGAAAGTTGGGCGGAGCATCTTCGGCAGCACAAGCGGGTGTCGAATGCCGATGCCGACCTGCAGGGCAAGGTGCTTGCCTACCACTCGGGCCCGGAAAAGCCTGTCGTCCGGCACTTCCTGACGATCAACCGCCCAGGCAAGGCCTGAAAATCGGGACATAGAAGGGGGCTGCGAGGTCCCCTTCATTTGTCATAACAGCTGGGGTCTTCCTCACGTCTTTCGTCAGCGCAACCGCGTCAGATCCACCGGACGATTATTGATGATCGCCTCCATCGAGAAAAAGCCCGTCACCGTGGCGAGATCGAAATTCGTGATGAGCTTCTGGTAGAACGCATCGTAACCGGACATGCCTTTGGTCACGACCTTGATGAGATAATCCCAGTCGCCGCCGATGCGATAGAAGTCGATCACCTCGGGCAACCGCTCGACATGCGCCCGAAATCCCTCGCTCCATTCTTTCGAATGATGGCGCGTGCGGATCATGACGAAGACCGTCAGATCGAAACCAAGGGCCTTGAGGTCGATGTCGCTGTGCGATCCCCGGATCAGGCCGAGGGAATGCAGCCGTTGCAGTCGGCGCCAGCAGGCGTTCTGCGACAAGCCGATCTTTTCGGCCAGATCGCGCTGCGACAGGGTCGCATCATTCTGCATGGCGCTGAGGATCTTCATGTCAAACGCATCGATTTTTGCGGTAGAATCGTTCATTTGACACGGTCCGGCAATCAGTGTTGGTATGGTTTCCGCGAAATAGTGTGAGGCGACGCGATTTGTGTCAATGCTCACGCCGCGCTCGATCGAGATGGGCATGCGCATCTTGCCACTTACCCACATGATGATGTGGGTACAGGCGATCCTATCGTCCCGCCTTGTGGCTGACGGCAGGCGCATCCGTGATGAAAATCAAAATGCCTGTCAAACAAGCGTCATGAAAATTAATTTCACAGTTCCAACTTTTTCCGTGTTTCGTGTTGACGAGATCGAATTTTTGTCTCAACTTGACGAAAATAAATTACGTAAATGGGAACGAGAGCAGCATGAAAGTGGGAATTATCGGGCTAGGTTTCCGGCTCGGCTATCTGGGCTACGTCTTCAAGTCGATTGATGAAAGCTTCGAGATCGTCGGCTATGTCGATCCCGAGCCCGCTGGTCTGCCGGGTCTCGTCGAAAAGGGCGTTTCCGTTGGCAAATCCTATGCCACGCCGCAGGAGCTGATCGCCAACGAAAAGCTCGATCTCCTCATGATCGGCTCGCCCAATCTCTTCCATCTCGAGCATATCCGCATCGGTCTCGAAGCCGGTCTGAAGGTCTTCTGCGAAAAGCCGATCGTCACCACGATCGCCGAAAGCATCGAGCTCGCGCGTCTCATGGCCAAGTTCGGTCATGAGCGGCTGATGGTCGGTCTGGTGCTGCGGTATTCGCCGCTTTATCGCGACCTGCAGGCGGTTCAGGCCGCCGGCAATCTCGGCCAGATCGTCTCGATCGAGGCATCCGAGCATATCGAACCCTATCACGGCGCATTCTTCATGCGCGACTGGCGCCGCTACGAGCGTTATTCCGGCAGCTTCATGCTGGAGAAGTGCTGCCACGATCTCGACCTCTATAATGGCATCGCCGGCGCGCGGCCCGAGCGGGTCGCAAGTTTCGGCGGTCGCAAGAGCTTTACGCCGGCAAACGATCCCGCTCGCGAAGGCATCAATGATCTTGAGCTGTTCCATCGCAAGCCGAGCGGCTGGAAGGGCACCGACAAGGTGTTCGACAGCGATGCCGACATTATCGACTATCAGGTCGCGATCGTCGAATACGCTAATGGCGTGGGCATGAATTTCCACACCAACCTCAACGTTCCCGACCAGTTCCGTCGCTTTGCGATCATGGGCTCGCGCGGGATGGCCGAGGGCGATTTCGTGCGCGGCTATCTCGATGTGCATGAGCAGCTGACCGGCAAGAAGGTCGTCGAGAACAAGTATGCGGCCACCGAACTCTCACAGCACTATGGTGCCGACGAGCAGATGGCGGCCGACATCCTCGACAGCGTCCGCACTGGCACGGTGCTGCCCGTCTCGACCCTGAATGCCCTTGAAGCCGGCATTCTGGCACTCTCCATGGACGAGGCCCGCATGAAGAAGACGGTTGTCGACCTGCGTCCCGTATGGGACAAGTTCGACGAGGCGCTCCACGCCAGAGCGGCTTGAGGAGGGCGGCAGGATGAACGTTCAAAGAAGCAACCTCATCTTCGCCTGGATCCTTCTCCTTCCGGCAGTCCTCTATGTCGCGGTAATCGTCGCTTACCCGCTCGTCGATACGTTCATTCTGTCCTTCACCGATGCGTCGCTCAGAAAAGTGACCAATTGGGTGGGCTGGGCGAACTATGAGAAGATCTTCAACGCGACCTTCGCCGACGTCATCGTCCGCACCTTCATCTGGACCTTCTTCTCGGTCTCGCTGAAGATGATCATCGGTACCTTCGGCGCGTCGCTGCTGAACAGCGCGGTCCCCGGTCGCTCGCTGTTTCGTCTGCTGACCATGCCGCCATGGGTGGTGCCGATGGCGATCGGAATCTTCATGTGGGGCTGGATGTATAACGGCCAGTTCGGGATGATCTCGGGCATGCTGCAGCGCATCGGCTTCGTGGATGGCCCGGTGGCCTTCCTCGCCTATGGCAACACGGCTTTCTGGGCAACGATCATCACCGACGTGTGGATTGGCGTGCCGATGGTCACCATCTATTTCCTGGCGGCGATCCAGTCGATCCCGAAGGATCTATACGAGGCGGCCTGGACGGATGGCGCGGGGCGTTTCTATCGCTTCCGCCGCATCACCCTGCCGCTGATGGTGCCGTCGATCATCACCATGTCGATGCTATCCCTCATTGCCACGTTCAACTCCTTCGATATCATCTGGATCTTGACGCAAGGCGGCCCCAGCGGACAGACCACGACGATGATCATCGATACCTACCAGACGGCCATCGGCTCGAAGAAATATGGTGAGGGTGCGGCCCGCGCGGTGCTGATCTGCATCTTCCTATCGGCATTCTGCTTTGCCTATTTCCGTGTCACCCGTCGGCTCAACCCGGAGAAGCGCGCATGAAGAACGCGGCCATGATCGATCGCTACAGCTGGTGGGAAATCCTGCTGATCTACCTTGGCGTCCTGGTGTTCCTCACCTTCGTGCTGGCGCCGTTCGTCGAAGGCTTCCTGGTGTCGCTGAAGCCGTTGAGCCAGCTGTTTTCGTCGCCCTACCGCTTCTGGCCGGAAAACGGCTCGTTCGAGGCCTATCGCACCATGTGGATCAGCGTTCCAGGCTTCGGGCGCTATATCTTCAACTCCTTCTTCATCTCGATCATCGTCACAGTAATCGTGCTGGCGCTCGTCATCCCGGCTTCCTATGCCTTCGCGAAGTTCGAGTTTCGCGGCATGGGCCTGCTGCTTGGCGCGTTTTTGACCGTCAACATGTTCTCGGGCGCCGTGCTGCTTATTCCGCTGTTCCGGCTGATGCGCACGCTCGGCGTGCTCAACACCTATTTCGCGATGATCGTGCCTGGCGTGGCATTCCTCATTCCTTCGGCGATCTGGCTGCTGCGGACCTACATGATCCGCATCCCGCAGGAGCTGAACGAGGCCGCCTACATGGATGGAGCCAGCCACTTCTACACGTTGCGCCGCGTGATTCTGCCGATTGCCATGCCGGGGATCATCGTCGTCGCCATCACCACTTTCATCGGCGCCTACGCGCAGCAATTCATCTTCGCGCTGACTTTCAACTCGAAGACCGAATACATGCCGTTGCCGGTGGGGCTCTTTGCTTACTTCGGTAAGCAGGAGGTTATCTGGAATGAGCTGATGGCAGCCTCCTTCGTCGGCATCTTGCCCGCGATGGTCATCATCTTCTTCCTGCAACGATATCTCGTCGGCGGTCTGACTGCCGGTGCGGTAAAACAATAACAAGTGAACAGCTAACTAACGGGAGTATTGACGTGAGCATCGCTTTCAAAACTAGCCTTATGGCACTGGCCTTGCTCGGCTCGACGGCGCTTGGCGCCATGACGGCCGAAGCTGCCGACAAGGAAATCAGCTGGATCTATTGCGGCGACAAGATCGACCCGATCCACGAGAAGTACATCAAGGAATGGGAAGGCAAGAATCCGGGCTGGAAGGTTGCGCCTGAAGTCGTTGGCTGGGCACAGTGCCAGGACAAGGCAACTACGCTCGCCGCCGCCGGCACGCCCGTCGCGATGGCTTACGTCGGCTCGCGCACGCTCAAGGAATTCGCTCAGAACGACCTGATCGTTCCTGTTCCGATGACCGATGACGAGAAGAAGGCCTACTATCCTCACATCGTCGACACGGTCACCTTCGAGGGCAACCAGTGGGGCGTGCCGATCGCGTTCTCCACCAAGGCGCTCTACTGGAACAAGGATCTGTTCAAGCAGGCCGGCCTCGACCCCGAGAAGCCGCCGACAACCTGGGCTGAAGAAATCGCTGCCGCCAAGACCATCAAGGAAAAGACGGGCATCCCGGGCTACGGCCTGTCCGCCAAGACCTTCGACAACACCATGCACCAGTTCATGCATTGGGTTTACACCAACAACGCGACAGTCATCGACGCCGATGGCAAGGTCACGCTGGATAGCCCCGGTGTTCTCGCCGCTCTGCAGGCCTACAAGGACATCACGCCTTACTCCGAAGAAGGCCCGACCGCTTACGAGCAGAACGAAGTTCGTGCGATCTTCCTCGACGGCAAGGTGGGCATGATCCAGGCCGGCTCCGGCGCTGCCGCCCGCCTCAAGGACACCAAGATCAACTGGGGTGTGACGACGCTGCCGCTCGGACCGGATGCCAAGGGCCCGGGCACGCTGCTCATCACCGACAGCCTGGCGATCTTCAAGGGTTCTGGTGTCGAGGACAAGGCGATCGAGTTCGCCAAGTACATCACCTCTCCCGAGCCGCAGGGCGAATACGAACTCCAGGGCGGCGCTGGCCTGACACCTCTGCGTCCGTCGGCAAAGGTCGATGAATTCATCAAAGCCGATGCTTCCTGGAAGCCGTTCATCGACGGTATCGCCTATGGTGGTCCCGAGCCGCTCTTTACCGATTACAAGGGTTTCCAGAACTCTATGATCGAAATGGTCCAGTCCGTCGTGACAGGCAAGGCCGAGCCGGCTGACGCCATCAAGAAGGCCGCTGGCGAGATCGAAGCGTTCAAGTAAGCCTTTGTTGGGGATCGCGGGCGCGCAACACCCGCGATCCCTTCGCTATCGAGAGTAAGCGCCGCGCGTGGCGGTGACCGGAGACAGGTTTTGGGACAGTTATTTCTCAACAAGGTTCAGAAATTTTACGGCGACTTCGAGGTTCTGAAGGGCGTTCAGCTCGAGGTGAACAATGGCGAGTTCGTCGTGTTCGTCGGCCCCTCCGGCTGCGGCAAATCCACATTGCTTCGCATGATCGCCGGCCTGGACGCGACGTCGGCGGGTGACATCGTGATCGACGGCGTCCGCGTCAACGATCTGCCGCCGGTCAAGCGCGGCATCGCCATGGTGTTCCAGTCCTACGCGCTCTATCCGCACATGAGCGTTTTCGAAAACATCGCCTTTCCACTGCGCGTCGAAAAGATGGAAGAGCAGAAGCTCAAGGCCAGGGTCGAAAACGCCGCTCGCATCCTGCATCTCGACCAGCGCTTGCAGCAAAAGCCGGGCATGCTTTCCGGCGGTCAGCGCCAACGCGTGGCGATCGGCCGCGCGATCGTGCGCGAGCCGAAGATCTTCCTGTTCGACGAGCCGCTCTCCAACCTCGACGCCGCGCTGCGCTCCGACATGCGCATCGAGCTCGCGAAACTGCACCGTCAGCTTAAGGCGACGATGATCTACGTCACCCACGACCAAGTCGAGGCGATGACGATGGCGGACCGCATTGTCGTGCTCAACGCCGGCGAGATCGCCCAGACGGGCGCGCCGCTCGAGCTCTACCACAAGCCCGCCAACATCTTGGTGGCCGGGTTCATCGGCAATCCGAAGATGAATTTCCTGCCGGTCACCTGCACCGCCGTCGGCGACAAGAGCGTGACCGTCGAATACAAGGGCCAGTCGCTGACCGTCCCGGTCACGCCGCGCGCGGGCGTCGTCGGCAAGATGCTGACGCTTGGCGTACGCCCTGAACATATCCAGCTTGCATCCGGCGATATCTCGCTCACGATCACGCCAAGCGTCATCGAGCGTCTCGGCGCGCAGACTGTCGCTTATGCAGCGCTGAATGGCGAGGGCGAAAACTTCTGCGCCACACTGTCCGGCAGCGTCGGCGTGCGGCCGGAACAGCCGATGCTCGTCGGCATCAACGCGGTGGATTGCCACCTCTTCGACGAAGCCGGCATCGCGTTCGAACGCCATGTGGCGCTGACCGATATCGATCTCAACCTGCTGAACCCGACCGCGCTCGCCTGATCGCGAGCGCCGGTCGCGCTATCAGCGATTGAGGAAGTGATAGAACAAGGTGTTGGCCGGGTACGAATAGGAGCCCCGGTCGACGATACCGTGGCGGTACATGCAATTGCGCAGTGCCGTCACGTGCCACAGGCTGTTGACGTCGGTCGAGCCGCGGCGAAACGCTTCCTGCTCGCAATAGGGATAGGTGTGGTCGAAGCGGGCCAGAATGGTCGGGTCGGAATCGACGCGGACACCGGAATAGGTCTGCCATTGCGACGGTGCCTGCGCGGCTGAAATGCACGCAAGGCTTCCCGCAATTCCCAATGCAATCAACGCTCTCATGAATGATCTCCCGTGACGTCGCCGGAATATTGGCGCATCAATAAGATGCGCCGGATACGGCAAACTTCAAGGAGGACTATCCAATGGCGTTAGCAGCCGGTGAACGGCCGCCGATCCGATGCTGTGGCTACCAGACGAGCCCGCGGGCGGCCACGTCCTCGACGCGGGTGACGACGCCATCGCGATGGAAAACCATGGTGTCGAAGAGGTTCGAGACCACGCAGGTATGGTTCGGGATGATCAGGAGCTTGTCGCCGATCTGCGGCCGCGCGCCCTCGCATTTCGAGAGGTCGATCACGCCGTGCTCTTCGGACAGGCCGGTGATCGAAGCCTGCGGATAGCCGACCACCTGGCCATAATCCGTGAAGCCGAGCAGGTCGGATGTCAGCGCTTTCGAGCCAGCATCGATTACGGCGCGGTCCCCGGTCGGGCGGGAAACGACAGTGACGAGAATATGCATGGCGCAGTCGTCCACTGTGCAATGTCCGGCGCGGACCATAGAACGGTCATTATAGATATAGGTGCCGGCCCGGTGTTCGGTGGCGGCGGGAACCAGATGGGCATCGAACAGGCTCGGCGATCCGCCGTTGCTGACGATAGGGCAGGCGATGCCTTCGGCGTCGAGCAAGGCCAGCGTTTGCGCGAGAAACGCCTGAACCTCGGTGGCTGCGCCCGGCTTCGGATAGTTCAGCAGTCCGCCAAAGCTCAGGCCTGCGGCAGCGTCAATGTGCTTGGCGAGCGTCACGGCTTGCGCGGGCTTCTGCACGCCGCAGCGTCCGGCACCGGTATCGCACTCGACCAGAACCACAAGCGGCTTGCGCGCAGCGAAATAGTTAGACAGCCCGTCGACGGTGTAGGCGCTGTCCGCGACCACCTTGAGCCCGGATATGCGCTCGTTCAGCGCCGCCAGGCGTTCGAGCTTCGCGGTGCCGATGATGTTGAAGGTGATGAGGATGTCCTCGAAGCCCGCGTCGGCGAAAACTTCGGCCTCGGTGACCTTCTGGCAATTGATGCCCTTGGCGCCCGCCGCTACCTGCTGGGCGGCCAGAGCCGGGATCTTGTGCGTCTTGATGTGCGGACGGAAGTCGATGCCGTGCGCGTCCATGTAGGCCTGCGTGCGGGCGATATTGGCCGCCATCCGGTCTTCGTCGATGATCGGCCGAGGTGTCGAAAGGTCCGCGACCTTGTCGCCGGGCTTGGCGACGACGGCAAATGGGCTGTTGTGCATCTTCAGGCTACTCCATGTGAGGCGCCGTGGGGATCGGCGATCATGGGCCAGATATCCTTGCGCGCCCGCCGATACGGCGTCTTCGCCGGATTGTTAGGATAAGGCGTGCCGGCCGCGCAATAGATGATTTCGGACGCAATCTTCGAGAACGAGGCGTAGAAGTGGTTCGTGGACTTGATGACCAGGATCTTCTTCTGCGTCGGATCGATGCCCATGACCGAGAATAGGCTCGGGTCGAAGCTCTGGGCACGCGTCGAGTTCAAGATAATGTCGATGCCATCGAGCACGATATGCGCCGCATCGCCGAAGGGCGCGAAGCTTTCGCCGAAGCGCATCTCGGCATTCGGCACGATCTTGATGACCTTGACCAGGCCGTCGATCGGGTTGCCCGTGCCGGGCGCGGACTTGGCGCCGAAGCGCAGAGGGATTTCAGCGCCTTCGCCGGCCGCCATGCAGATCTGCACCGCCATGGGGTCCCAGATCGTGCCGATCGCCGCATCGGTGACGCCGCGCGCCAGGAGTTCGCCTAGAACCACGGTCGCGTCACCAGCCGTTCCACCGCCGGGGTTGTCCCACATATCGGCAATCACGACAGGCCACGCCGTTGCCGCCAGCGCCTGCGACACCGCTTCTTTCTCGTCGATCTGCGGCATCATGAAGGTGCCGCGTTTCGAAAAGAGCTCCATGCCGAGTTCCTGCGCCAGCACATCACCCTTGTCCTTGCGGTCGTTGGTGACGACGAGAAGCTTGGTGCCCATCTCCGGCACGTCGCCGGCCATGAAGCCGTGGACCACGGAGATGGATAGAACATCCGGATCGTCCTTCTCGATCTGCATGATCTTGTCGACGAAGGAGCGCATGGGATCGCGCGAGGTCGGAAACACGTCGATCATCCGGCAGTCGAAGACGGACATGACCGGTTTTACACGGCCCTCCAGCGTGTCGACGGCGATACGCCACAGGTCCTCGGCGCGATCAACGAAGTCCGTGTGCGGGACCTCCTTGAAGTAGACGAAACCATTGGCGGCGGCGAAACGCTTGGCCGTCAGATGGCTATGCGGATCGAGCTCGGCGAAAACGGGAACATCGGGGCCGACGAGCTCGCGAATGCGCGCCAGCGTATCGCCTTCGGTGTCCTCATAGCCGGCGGCGACCATGGCGCCATGCAGGCCGAGCACGACGGCGTCGACGGGCATCGCCGAGCGAAGCTGTCCGAGGATCTCGTCGCGCAGGCCTTCATAGGTCGCGCGATTGACGAGGCCGGCCGGGTCCGCCCAGGTCGCGGTGCCCTCGATCAGTGTCCAGCCCTTCTCCGCGCAGACGCGCCGGCCGACGGTGATCGGCGCGGAGCAGAGCGTCGGCGTTTCGGGATGTTCGCCAGGCGGCGCATAGAGCGACGCCTCGAAAGCGCGCCGATCGACGCAGATGGGGGAGAAGGTATTGGTCTCGGTTGCGAGAGCCGCCGTGAAAATCCGCAATGTCTCGGCCTTTGTGTTGATCAACCCATCGGGTTCGGAAGATAGCCGGTGAAACCGGAGATCTTCCAACGCCCCTCGTGCAGGCGGCAATAATAAAGGGTCTGCCACTGCATGATGTCGCGGCTGCCATCGGCCTTGGCGATGCCGCCATCGAACTTCTTGCGCACCAGCGCCATGTCGCCTTCGATCTCGATATCCTCAAGTGTGGTCGTGGTGAAAATGGCCTTGCGCGTGTCTTCGGCAAAGGACTGCGTCGCGAAATCCTTGGCCTGGCGAACCCACTCATCGCGATAAGCAGCAAGCGTCGGGAAGGCCAGCCGCCACTTGTCGGGGCTCACTTCCTTGCGCCCGTCGATACCGATGAAACCGTCCTCGACGAAATCGTGCTCAACCATCGACCAATCGGCGGCCAGGAAGGCGTCGATATCGCGGTGAACGAGCATCTCCCAGATCGAATGCCGGGCAGCGTCTGAGGCGGGGAAGGGGTTCTTGAAAGGATCGCGCATGGTGTTCCCGATTGAAATTCTTTTCATGAATGACGTTTTTCTCTGGTCAAATTCCGCTTAATATGGTCACTTGTCAACTTATCACGAAAATAATTTGCAAGGATCGGTCAATGTCCATCAAGCGTTATGGCACCGTTCAGACCGGCGCAGGCGGAAAGCCGCTGCCGTTTGCCCGTGCGGTCGAAGCCGACGGCTGGCTCTATGTGTCGGGTCAGGTCGCCATGGAAAATGGCGAGATCATCGACGGCAATATCGTCGCGCAGACGCACAAGACGATCCAGAACGTGATCGCGATTCTTGAAGAGGCCGGCTATGGCCTCGAGCATGTCGTGCGCTGCGGCGTGTGGCTCGACGATCCCCGCGATTTCTGGACCTTCAACGGCATCTATCAGCAGTATTTCGGCGAGCATCCGCCGGCACGCGCCTGTGTGCAATCGTCGATGATGGTCGATTGCAAGGTCGAAATCGATTGCGTCGCGTATAAAGCGAAAGACAAATAGCGCGATAGACCAAGGGGAGCCGGGCGTGGATATTTTCTCGACATTGCAGGAAGAGAAGGCCCGGCTTTCGCCGTCGGAAACCCGTATCGCGGATATTCTGCTCAACGATTTCGAATTCGCCGTCAATGCCTCGATCATCGAGCTGGCGGAGAAGGCCGACGTCTCGCCGCCGACGGTCACCCGCTTCTGTCGCCGTGTCGGCTGCGAGAGCTTTTCCGATTTCAAGGTTCAGCTCGCCCGCACGGCCTATGTCGGCATGCGCTATCTCAGGCCTGAGCCGAAGAGCCGCGATCCCGGTGATGTCGCCCAGGACATCATCACCAAGGCGCAGAACGCGCTGTTCCTGCTGCACCGCTCGCTTGACCTTGCCGCCATCGAGCAGGCCGCCGAGAAGATCGCCAAGGCGGAGATGATCTATGCCTTCGGCTCGGGTGGCAATTCCTCGATGATCGCCAGCGAGCTGCAGAACCGGCTCTTCCGCTTCGGCCTGCATGTGACCGCGAGTTCCGATCACGGCATGCAGCTGATGCTGGCGGCGGCGGCGAAGTCGACGCATGTCATCGTCGGCTCGTCGTTTTCGGGCCGCAACACCGAGCTCGTCCGTTCCTTCACGCTCGCCCGCGAGACCGGCGTCACGACCATCGCGCTGACGCAGGCCGACAGCCTCGTCGCCAAGGCCGCAGACATCGTCATCCCGATCGATCTTGCCGAAGGCAACAACATCTTCCGGCCGACCTCGACGCGCATCGCCTATCTGGCCGCTGTCGACATCCTGGCCAGCCTCGTCGCCTATAACATCCCGCAGGCGGCAGTCACTCTTCGACGCATCAAACAACAACTCGTTGCCCACCGTGACGGCGATGACCGTCAGCTGCTCGGGGACTAAGGATTTCATGTCAGGAAAGGACTGAGAATGACAAAATCGGTAGCGATCGTGACCGGCGCTGCGGGCGATATCGGCCGTGCCATCGCCAGCCGGCTCGCGGATGACCACGACGTCGTCCTGCTTGTCGATATCGACGGCGTTGCCGCCGAAAAGGCCGCGCGTGCGCTGGGTTCGGCTGAGCGCTTCGTCGCCGTCAGCTGCGACGTCACGAGCGAGTACAGCGTTGCCGAAATGGCGAAGACCGCCGCGTCGCTCGGCGCGCTGAAGACGCTGGTCAACAATGCGGGTGCCGCGCGCGCCGTCAGCCTGCAGTCGACGAACCCCGAGGATTGGCGCGCCGACAATGCGCTCAACCTAGAAGCGCCGTTCCTCTGCTTCAGCGCTGTCGCGGATCTCCTGAAGGCGACGCAGGGCTCGGTGGTCAACATCGCGTCGGTCAACGGCATGCAGGTCTTCGGTCATCCGGCCTACAGCGCTGCCAAGGCTGGCCTCCTGCATTTCACCAAGCTGGTCGCCGTCGAATGCGGCAAGTTCGGTATCCGCTCGAACGCGATTGCGCCGGGCACGGTGCGCACGCAGGCCTGGGAAGCCCGCGCCGCCGCCAATCCCAATGTCTTCGAGGAAGCTCGCCGCTGGTATCCGCTGCAGCGCGTCGTCGATCCGAAGGACGTCGCCAATGCGGTCGGCTTCCTGGCAAGCGCGCAGGCCAATGGCATTACCGGCGTCTGCCTTCCCGTCGATTGCGGCCTTACCGCGGGCCAAGCGGAACTCGCCCGCACCTTCTCCCAATCCGCTGATTACTGATCAAAAAAAGAATACTGAGAGGAACAGTTATGGACACGGCCCCTTATCGTCTGGAGAGCTCCTGGCAGCCGGACGGCGGCCCGAATGGTCGCTTCACCTTTACTCTTTTCAACCTGTCGGATGCGCCGCTTGCGGATTTCAAGATCGTTTATACGTCGCTGACACGGGTGATCGACAAGAAGGCTTGCGAGAACGCGACCTTCCTGCGCCGCAACGCCAATTTTCACGAGTTCGCGCCACTAACGGGCCTTTCCATCGCGCCGGGTGAAGGCTGGACCTTTACCGTCAGCGGTCTGCATCGCCCGGCCAAGCACTGCACCGATGGCGCCAAGTCGGCCTATGTGACGCTTGCCGATGGCAGTCACGTCGCGGTCGCTGTTTCCGATCTCCTGCTCGAGGGCCGCGTCAGCGAGCCGCCGCCGGTGCTGTTGCCGGAGGGAAAGCTCGACCTGCCCTTCGCCCTGCAGCCTTGGCCGGCCGAAATCGACGCCAAGCCGGGCGATGGCTTTCCAGTGGTGCTCTATCCTGCGGCCGGTGCCTCGTCGGACGATCTGCGCGCCATGTCGACGGTCACCTCGCTGGTGCGTCGCCTGTTCGAAAGCGCGCATGCGCCGTTCAATCTGCAGCCGTCGCCGCAGGGCCGCGCGCTGCGTTTCATCGCCGATGCCGCGATTTCGGCCGAGGGCTACAAGCTCACCTTCTCGGCCGATGAAATCAGGCTCGCCTATGCCGATGCCGCCGGTCGCCAGTATGGCCTGACGTCGCTGGCGCAGCTGCTCGAGGGCGCGCGCAGCCGCCCCGGCACCTTCCGTTTCCCGATCTCCGGCACCATTTCCGACAAGCCACGCTACGGCTGGCGCGGCTGCCATCTCGATGTCTCGCGTCAGTTCTACCCGGCGGCCGATATCAAGCGGCTGGTCGACATTCAGGCCTGGCTGAAGCTCAATATCTTCCATTGGCACCTGACCGACGACGAAGCCTGGCGGCTGGAGATCAAGGGCTATCCGGAGCTCACGACCACTGGCGTGCTGCGCGGACCGGACGCACCGCTTCTGCCGCAGCTCGGCAATGGCGCGGAGCCGGTCGGCGGTTTCTATTCGCAAGACGATGTCCGCGAGATCGTCGCGCATGCACTGACGCTGAGCGTCGAGGTCGTTCCCGAGATCGACATCCCCGGCCACAGCACGGCGACGCTCGTGGCGCTGCCGGAGCTGACCGATGGCCAGGAAGCACCAGACAGCTATCATTCTGTCCAGGGCTATCCGAACAATGCGCTGAACCCGGCCATTCCGCTGACCTACACCTTCCTCGAGAAGGTGCTCGATGAAATGGTCGAGCTCTTCCCGTCGAAGTATCTGCATATCGGTGGCGACGAGGTGGCGAACGGTTCCTGGCTGGCGTCGCCGCTCGCCAAGAAGCTGATGGAGCAGGAAGGCATCGAGGGCACCTTCGCGCTGCAGTCCTACTTCCTGAAGCGCATCAAGGACATGTTGACGGCGCGTGGGCGCAAGCTCGCCGGCTGGAACGAGGTCGCCCACGGCGGCGGCGTCGCGGCCAAGGATACGCTGCTGATGGCCTGGGAAAACCCGCAGGTCGGCATCGAGCTCGCCAGGGAAGGCTACGAGGTGGTCATGACCCCCGGCCAGGCCTATTATCTCGACATGGTGCAGGCCGAGGCCTTCCAGGAGCCCGGCGCCAGCTGGGCGGGCACGGTACCGCCGGCCCACACCTATGGCTATGAGGCCGAAGGGGACTTCCCTGAAGAGCTGAAGGACAGGATGAAGGGCGTGCAGGCCTGCATCTGGTCGGAGCACTTCCTGTCGCGCGGCTATTTCAATCGTCTCGTCTTCCCGCGCCTGCCGGCTATCGCCGAGGCTGCGTGGACACCGAAGGCGAAGAAGAACTGGGATCGGTTCTCGGCCATCGTGCCGCTGAGCCCGAAACTTTAAGGAGCTGACGATGCGGATCGCTGTTGGCGGAATTCACACGGAGTGCAGTACCTATTCGCCGGTGCTGATGGCCGTCGAGGATTTTCGCGTGCTCAAGGGTGCGGACCTTCTGGGGGCCGAGTATTTCAACTTTCTGAAGGCCGATGGCATCGAGCATCTGCCGCTGCTGCATGCCCGCGCCGTGCCTGGAGGCCCGGTCTCCCGCATTGCCTACGAGACCTTCAAAACCGAGTTCCTCGCCCTCCTGAAGGCGGCCTTGCCGCTCGACGGGCTCTATCTCGCCATGCATGGCGCGATGAATGTCGAGGGTATGGACGACGCCGAGGGCGATTGGATCTCGGCCGCTCGCGCGGTTGTCGGGCCCGATGTCGTCGTTGCGGCGAGCTACGACCTGCATGGCAATGTCAGCCAGAAGATCATCGATCAACTCGACATCTTCGCCGGCTACAGGACCGCGCCGCATATCGATGTGCGTGAAACCATGGTGCGGGCGTGGTCGATGCTGGTCGATGCCCTGAAGAGCGGCACACGCCCCGGCGTTGTCTGGGCTCCGGTGCCGGTTCTCTGGCCCGGCGAGCGCACATCGACGGAAGATCAGCCCGCGAAGGCGCTCTATGAGGCACTGCCGGTCTTCGACCAGCGCGCCGGCGTTCTCGATGCCAACCTGATGGTCGGCTATGTCTGGGCCGACGAGCCGCGCGCGACCGCCTGTGCGGTCATCACCGCGACCAGCAAAGGTGCGGCGGCCAAGGCTGCTGAAGAGATCGCGCTCTCTTATTGGAACGCACGCGAGGAATTCCGCTTCGGTCCTGTCACCGGGCCGCTGTCGGAGATGCTCGACATCGCCGAGAAGGCCGAGACGTCGCCCGTCATCCTCGCCGATTCCGCCGACAACCCGACGGGCGGCGGCGTCGGCGATCGCGCCGACGTACTGAACGCGCTGATCGCGCGTGGCTTTGACGGCGCGCTGATTGCTGGGATTACCGATCGTCCCGCCGTCGAGGCCTGCTTTGCTGTCGGCAAGGGCGCTACGCTGGCGCTGACCATCGGTGGCAGCCTCGATGGATCGAGCACGCCGGCCAAGGTGGAGGCGGAGGTCGTGCTGCTGTCCGACACCGGCGTGCCCGCCGAACGTCAGGCGGTCGTGCGCATTGGCGGGATCACCGTCGTGCTCGCCGCGCGCCGCCGGCCGTATCACAACATCGCCGATTTCACCCTGCTCGGGCTTGATCCGAAGGCCGTCCGCCTCCTGGTCGTCAAATCCGGCTACCTCTCGCCGGAACTCGCGCCGATCGCCAATCCGAACCTGATGGCGCTGACACAGGGCGTGGTGAACCAGGATATCGAGGGGCTTACCAGCAACCGCCGCGCGCGGCCTGCATTCCCCTTCGATCGCGATTTCAGTTACATCCCGCAAGCGCGCTTCTCTGCGCGCTGGACCGACTGATAGAAAATAACTGACAGCCTGGCGGTTTAGGTTTTATGCCAAACCCGCCAGGCTGCGCTCGCCCAGGACGGGCGTCCGCCGCCACCGCCACGAATTCGAACATGACCCGCTTCCTTCCCGCCGTCTTCCGCGACCCGACCATCCGGGTGAGCATGCTTGCCCTCTTTATGTTCGGTGTCGCAAGCGCCGCCACCTCTCCCTATCAATCCGTCGTCGGCATCCGCGAACTGGGCTTGAGCAACGGGCTCTACTCCGCGCTGATTTTTTCCGCCGCTGCCGTCAACGTTACCGTCAGCATCCTGCTCGGCAATCTGGCGGACCGGCTTGGCGAATATCGCACCATGATGCTGGCGACCGCGCTTTTCGGCGTGCTCGGCTATGGTGCGATCTACATTCTGCCGCATCAGGCGACCTTCGTGGTCAGCGCACTGCTGCTCCTGCCGGTCTATGGCTCGCTGAATTCGCTGCTCTTCGGCAATGTCCGCCGAAGGACAACCGGCATGTCGCGCGATGACGTCGCCAGGGTCAATTCCGGTGTCCGCGCGATGATGTCGCTCTCCTGGGTTCTGGTGCCCGGCCTGACCGGCGTGTTGCTCGCCCGGTCGCCAAGCATGCTGCCGGCCTATCTGTTTGCCGGCATCGCCTGCGCCGCCTGTTTTGGCCTCATCGCCATCTTCCTGCCGCGCCAGACGGGGACCGACAAGGCCGCAAGCCGCCATCTCTCTTATCTCGCGGCGCTCGGCGAGGTCGTTTCGCCGCCGGTGCTTGTCCGGGTCATCGCCATCGCGCTCATCAGCTCTACGCTGCATATAAACGGCGCCATCCTGCCGCTGATCGTCACCGGCGCCGCGCATGGGACGGTCGCCGATCTCGGCATCCTCATCGGCATCGTCGCCTTCCTGGAAGTCGTCTTCATCATCGTCTGGGGGCGGGCGCAAAGGATCGTGAGCCATGTGACGGCGCTCGCGATCGGCGCGAGCATCTATATCGTCTATCTCACGCTGCTCGGCTTCGCGTCCGCACCCTGGCATGTCTACGCGCTCACCTTGATCAGCGGCATTGGCGCGGCTGCGCTGATCAGCATCCCGATCACCTATCTGCAGGACCTGATCGCCGAGCGTCCGGGATTGGGCAGCGCGCTCATCTCCGTCAACATCTTCATCAGCGCCGGCCTCAGCGCATTGCTCTTTGCCATCGGCACCGCAGTCAGCAGCTACTCCGGCACGGCCTTCATCGGCGCGCTTGCCGGCGTGATCGGGCTGGCGATGCTCTTGTATTTCGATCGGCTGGGGCGTCGCTGAGCCCCGCTGGTAGCGCAATGTTGAACTGACGAGCGGAAACGGTCGTGTAGTATTGCCGCCGAAACGGATGGATGGAGGATCAATCATGAATCGGCTGACCGCGAAGGACTTCCCCCAGGAACTGCTTGAACTCTACGATTATTACGCGCACGGCAGGATCACCAAGCGTGAATTCCTCGACCGGGCGAGCAAGTTCGCCGTCGGCGGTCTGACCGCCGTTGCAATTCTATCCTCGATGAGCCCGAACTATGCGCTGGCGACGCAGGTGGAGTTCACCGACCCCGATATCATCGCCGAATACATCACCTATCCCTCGCCTGAGGGAAATGGGGAGGTGCGCGGCTACCTCGTTCGCCCGGCGAAGGCCGAGGGGAAGGTGCCGGGCGTGGTTGTCGTTCATGAGAACCGGGGGCTCAACCCTTATATCGAAGACGTCGCGCGGCGCGTTGCCAAGGCCGGCTTCATCGCGCTGGCGCCCGATGGCCTGACGTCCGTCGGCGGCTATCCCGGGAATGACGAGAAGGGCCGCGAGTTGCAGCAGAAGGTCGATCCGCAGAAGCTGATGAACGACTTCTTCGCCGCGATCGAATTTCTGATGAAGAGCGACCTCACTACGGGCAAGGTCGGTATTACCGGCTTCTGCTACGGCGGCGGTGTTGCCAATGCCGCGGCCGTCGCCTATCCGGAACTTGGCGCCGCCGTGCCGTTTTACGGGCGTCAGCCAACTGCCGACAGGGTCGCGCGCATCAAGGCGCCGCTGCTTCTGCACTACGCCGAACTCGACAAGGGCATCACTGACGGCTGGCCGGCCTATGAGGCGGCGCTCAAGGCGGACAAGAAGGTCTATGAAGCCTACGTCTATCCGGGCGTGAACCACGGCTTTCACAACGACTCGACGCCGCGCTACGACGAAGCTGCCGCCAAGCTTGCGTGGGAGCGGACTGTGGCCTGGTTCAAGAAATACCTGCTCTAGGTGCTGCCGGCGAGGCCTCCAACCGCACATGCTGGCCGTTGGGAGCCTTGAACCGCGGATCAGTAGCCGACCAACAGGTTCTGTCCGAAATCGGGCTGAACGCCGAGCATTGGCGCGACCCGCTTGACGATATCGGCCACCATCGGCGCTGCATTGTTGGTTGCGAAGGTCATGCCGCGGTCGCCTTTCTTCGGCTCGTCGCAGAACGAAAGCACGACGTATTTCGGCGCCTGGATTGGGAATGCCGCCAGATAGGCGTTGAAGCTCAGAACGTGTGAATATCGACCGTTGATCACCTTGTTCGCCGTTCCCGTCTTTCCGCCGACATGGAAGCCAGGCACGTCGGCGCTGCGTCCGGAGCCTTCCTCGCCGTTGAGCTTGAACAGCGCACGGATCGTATCGCTGGTGCTTGGCTTGACCACGACCTCGGCATCCATATTGGCCTGCTCGGCCGTTCGCGGCAGGAAAGTGGGCTCGATCAGTGTTCCGCCGTCGACCAAGGCCGCGCCGGCGACCGCTGTTTGAAGCGGGGTCGTGGCGACGCCGTGACCGAAGGACACGGTGATGGAGTTAATCTTCTTCCAGACCCTCGGCTGGCTCGGCGTCTTCACTTCCGGCAACTCGGTATGCATTCTGGTGAGAAGACCGAAGCGCTGGAGATACTCGCGCTGCTTATCCATGCCGATGATATCGACCATGCGGGCAGTGCCGATATTCGAGGAATAGCGGAAAATCTCCGGCACCGTTAGCCAGCGGCGCGGCACATAGGCATCGTCGTGAATGGTGAAGCCGCCCATATGGATCGGTTGTGTGGCATCGAAGGTGTCGGTCAGCTTGACCATGCCAGTGTCCAGCGCCATCGCCATGGAGAAGGTCTTGAAGGTCGATCCCATCTCGAAGGTGCCGTTGGACATCCGGTTCAGCCAGCCATCGCTACCGCCTGCGTTAGGGTCATTCGGGTCGAAATCCGGCGCCGACGCCATGGCAAGCACTTCGCCGGTGTGAATGTCGAGAATGACCGCGCCGGCGGCCTTGCTGTCGTATCGACTGAGAGCGTCGACGACCACGTCGTGCACGACGTTCTGGGCGCGAAGGTCCACGGACAGCTTCACGGGCTCCAGGCTGCCGGCGACGGTCAGGCCGGTCGAGGCAAGCGCGGAGAGGCCTTGCTCGTCGAGATATTTCTCCATGCCGCTTACACCGTGATTGTCGATGTCGACATATCCGAGGATATGCGCGGCAGTGCGGCCGCCGGGGTAGAAGCGCTTTACTTCGGGGCGGAAGCCGATGGCAGGAATCCCGAGCTTCAGTACTTCGCTCTGCTGCTTCGGGCTCAGCTGGCGCTTCAGCCAGGCGAAGTGTGAACGACGGTTGGAAAGCTTCTGGTAGGTCGAACGCTTGTCGAGATCGGGAAATACGGTGGCGAGCTTCTCGACCGCGTCATCGACATCGACGATCTTGATCGGCTCGGCGAACATCGACACTGTGCGGATGTCGGTCGCGAGCAACTCGCCGTTGCGATCGACGATATCGGGGCGCGATGCGACCGACGAAGGCTTGGGCAGGATGGCGGAGGTGGAGGGGTCGCCGTGCAAACCATAATAGATGAGCTTGCCGCCGATGACGCCGTAGGCAAGCACAAGCACGGTGCCTAATATCGCCAGACGCGATCTTGGCGTGGGCGACTTGCGGCGTGGTTTGACCAAGCGCTTGCTGCTGTCGCGAGAGCCGAATTCCAGGCTGACGAGACGCCCGCTTCTGGATGCTAGTGTTTGGAGAATGGACATCGGATCCAGCTTGCTCGATAGCGCGCATACGTATTGTTAGTGCGCATCAGCTAGCGCCGAGATCGTTAATGGGGTGTTAACGAATTGCCTCGGCTTGGCTCATTTCACAAAGAAGTCATTCCAACGACGGTACCGTGCTACTGAAGGTGGCGAACGCCCATTTCGGCCCTCAACGGCAGCGTTTGCCGGCACGTGAAAGAAGCACGTAGCCGACAGGAACAGCCCTACATCAGCATCGATGCGCCGCGGTCGAGATACGTATCGAGGAACTGCTCGAGACGTGGATTGCGCGGTTTCTTGAACACTTCTTGCGGCGGACCGGAAAACTGCACCTTGCCATGGTCGAGGAAGGTGATCTGCTGGCCGACGGTGGCCGCAAAGCCGATCTCGTGGGAGACGACCACCATGGTCATCCCCTCGGCGGCCAGATCGCGCATGACGTTCAACACTTCGCCGGTCAGTTCGGGATCGAGCGACGAGGTCGGCTCGTCGAAGAGCATGATCTTCGGCTTCAGCGCCAACGCCCGGGCGATCGCTACGCGCTGCTGTTGTCCGCCGGACAGCTGTGATGGATAGTGCCCGGCCCGGCTTTCGAGGCCGACCTTGACGAGTTGCGCCATCGCCAGTTCCTCGGCTTCCTTCCTGTTCATCTTCTGCACCAGCTTCAGCGCCTCGCTGACATTGCCGAGTGCGGTCATATGGGGCCACAGGTTGAACTGCTGGAATACCATGCCGATCTGCGCGCGGATCGCGCGGTTCGCGGCGGCGGGAACGCGCTCCCGCACGCCACGCACATTTTCCGTGAATCCGAGCGTTTCGCCGTTGATGGCGATCGTTCCCGATGTTGCCTCCTCGAGAAAGGCCATGCAGCGCAACAGCGTGCTCTTGCCGGAGCCCGACGGGCCGATCAGGCAAGACACCTGTCCCTGCGGGATCTCGAGGTCGATGCCGTGAAGAACGGTGGTGTCGCCGAATGTCTTGACGAGACTTTTGACTGCGATCGCGGGTAGGCTCATGCGTTGAAAAACCTGAATCGTGTGAGTTTCGTTTCGACGAGATGGCCAAGCCTGCCGGTGATCTCGACAAGGACCCAATAAAACAGTGCCAGCACCGATAGCGCTTCAACGAACGCATATTGCTGTGCGCCAATGGCGCTGAGCGTGGCCGTCAGCTCGGGCACGGTGATGATCGAAAGAACCGCCGTCTCCTTCATCAGGAGAACCGCCATGTTGAGCGACGGCGGCAGCACCAGCATCGTCATTTCGGGTAGAAGGATGCGTCGAATGATCTGCCCCTGCGTCATGCCCACGCATTCGCCGGCCTCGATATGGCCCTTCGGAACGGCGAGAAAACCGGAGCGGAAGATCTCGCTGTAATAGGCCGCGCCGTATATCGAGATGCCGATCAGGCCTGCGGGGATCGGATCGAGCGAGAGGCCGATGAAGGGGCCGCCGTAATAGACAAGGAAGATCTGGATGAGGAACGGCGTGCCGCGCAGCACGGCGACAGCAAGGCCGAGCACCTTGTCGAGCAGCATGCCGCCGAAGCGCCGGCCGACGGCGACGAAGAAGCCGAGGACGGCGGCGGCGATGGTACCGACAATCCAGGTCATAAGCGTGACGCCGGCGCCGCTCACAATGGCCGGCATCTGGTCGAGAATGACGTTGATATCGAATGTCATCTTGGAACTCCCGGTAGGGAGCGCTCGATCACGCCGCCCGCAAGCGCCACGATCCAGTTGATGACGAGATAGATGAGGCCGGCGGCCGCAAAGATCTGCAGCGGCAGAAACGTGCTGCCGGCGAGGTCCTGCGCCATGCGGGTCAGTTCGATGATGCCGACGACCGAGACGAGAGACGATGCCTTGAGAATGAGGATCGCTTCGTTGACGAGGGCTGGGAATGTCAGGCGCAGCGCGATTGGCGCCTTGATGCGGCGGAAGATCTGGCCCGGTGTCATGCCCACCATCTCGGCCGATTCAATCAGGCCGACGGGCACGCTGGCGAAACCGCCGCGAAGGTTTTCGGCCTGGTAGGCGGCGGTGCAGAGCGACATGCCGGCGATCGCCGCGACGATGCTCGGAACGTTGAGCCCGATCGCGGGAAGCAGATTGTAGATCAACAGCAGCTGGACGAGCAGAGGCACGCCGCGGAAGAAGCTGATGAAAACTTGGGCAGGAAGAACGAAAAGCGTCTTCTTCGACAGAAGCATGCCCGATAGGCCGATGGCGATCGCGAAGCCGATCAGGATCGAAACGACGCTGATCGTCACCGTGTAGATCGACGCCTGCAGAAGCAATTCGAAGAGTTTTAGGGACATATGCGGCTTTAGCCTGTCTGGCGCTCACAAAACCTGATCGCGCTCCGGTATCGCCGGAGCGCGACCGATCACTGATTCATGAAATCAGAACGCCGGGTCCTTGACCGCGTCAGGGGTATCGAAAGTGGCGCCGAACCACTTCTTCTGCAGCTCCGCCATGCGGCCGTCAGCCTTGATCTTCAGGAGCGCGCCGTCGATCGCGTCCATAAGCGGCGCATGATCGGCATCCTTCAGGCCGATGAAGCCGAAGTAGGACTTCTTGCCGAAAGGCGGCTGCACGACTTCGAAGGTTCCCTCGCGCTGCTTGGCGACGAAAGCGATGTTCGGCAGCGAGTTTGCAACGCCGGCGATACGGCCGGCTGCGAGGTCGGCGTAGGATTCGGTGAAGGCAGGATATTCGCGGATATCGGCCTTGGTCGCCAGCGTATCGGAGAACTCCTTCAGCTGATCGAGCTGCGAAGTTGCCTTGCCGACGCCGATCTTCTTGCCGGAAATGTCTTCTGGCTTGCTGATCGAGCTGTCGCCGGCCTTCTTCAGGATCGCGATCGTCGCTTCGGCGATCGGCGGCGTGAAGCGGTAGCGTTCCATACGCTTCTTGGTGATGGTTGCCGGGCCGGCAACCACGTCGAACTTGCCGGCTTCGAGCGCCGGGAAGACGCCGTCCCAGGGAAGGGCGACCCACTCGATCTTGACGCCGAGTTCCTTGCCGATTTCGGCGAAGAGATCAACGTTGAGGCCCGCGTGCTCGCCGGCATCGATAAAGTCGAACGGCGCGAAGGCGGTCTCGGTGCCGACCTTCAGCGTGCCGGCTGCCTTGACGGCGGCAAGCGTGTCAGCGGCGTGCGCGGAAAGCGTCGCGCCGAACAGGAATGCGGCGCCGACCAGGCCCTTGAGCAATGAGTTTGCGATCATGATCTTCAATCTCTCCAGTGTCTGCTCCCCTGTTGGAGGAGCACGAGTTCCCGAACTTTTTAGTCCCTTAAGCGAACTTCTCTGGTCCGCTTTTGACTATACAAATAGATATAGGCTGGCCTAGTGTGTCAATGTCAAACTCCAGGAAAGCAATTTTTGTGCCGGGCAGGTGCGTCAGCTTTGAAGCAACCCCGGATCGGCGTTAGCGATTTCCGTCTCGCGCCGGAGAAAAGGTGACGTATTGGACCCGATTCATCAAAGAATTTTCAAGGACATCGAGACGAGGATCCTGAGCGGCGAATGGCGGCCAGGAGATCGCATCCCCATCGAGCACGATCTCGTGGAGCAATATCAGTGCTCGCGGATGACTGTCAGCAAGGCGCTCTCCATCCTCGTAGAGCGTGGGTTGATCGTGCGCCGGCGCAAGGCTGGCTCGTTCGTGGCCTCGCCGCAGATAGATCGCACGGTGATGGATATCCAGGACATTAGCACCGAGGCGGCGCTTGCGGGCTACGAGCACCGGCACGAGATCCTGTCGCGCAAGATCGAAAGGCTACATACGGCCGAGGCCGCGCAGCTACAGGCGCCCGAGGGGTCGGAGGTTCTGAGGCTTCAATGCCTGCACATCGTCGATGGGAAACCGATCGCGATAGAGCGCCGGCTGATCCTGCTCGACACGGTGCCGCTTGCAAGAGAGGAGAGCTTTGCTGGCGCCCCGCCGGCGAAGTGGCTGCTGTCGCAGGTGCCGTGGTCGAAGGCGAGGCATGTCATCCGGGCGGTCTCGGCCGACGCCTCGACAGCGCGGGTGCTCCTGATGGAGCGCGGCGAGCCCTGTCTCAATCTCATTCGCCAGACGTGGCAGAACGAGCGTATGGTGACCCATGTCGAGATCATGCATCCCGGCGATCGATTCCAGTTCGCGAGCGTCTTCCAGCCGGCTGAAAAGCGCTCGCGGCGCCAACCCTGACGAGGCCCGACTTGACCGACGAGCAACAGTTGAGGGCGCTCCCGCTGAAGGCGCTGCAGGCTTTCGAGGCGGCCGGGCGTTGCGGCAGCGTCACGGCGGCAGCGATCGAGCTCAATGTGTCGCCGGGCGCCATCAGCCAGCAGATCAGGAAGATTGAGAGCTTTCTCGGCGTCACGCTTCTGGAGCGCAGTGGGCGAACCGCGGAGCTGACGGTCTGGGGCCGGCTTTATCACCGCGAGATCACCAAGGGCTTCGAGCAGTTCGCGATCGCGCAGCAGGTGCTGGAGCGTGCGCGCAACGAGAATGCACTGGTCCTGAGCGCCCTGTCCTCGGTGGTGAACAAGTGGATCGGCCGGCGCATCTTCGACTGGCAAGCGTTGCATCCCGCTGCCCACATCCGCGTCATCGGCCGCGACCGGGAGCCGCGCATGGGCTTCGACGAGGTCGATTTCCGCGTCAGCTATGGCTCAGACGTGCTGCAGCACGATCATTATGCCGAGCTCTTCCGCGACTGGGTCGTTCCCGCCTGCTCGCCGGCTTTGATCGCGGCAGGCAAACCGACGGCGGCGGAGTTGTTGCGCTATCCGCTGCTCCATGTCGAATGGGAGCGGCATTTCACGCCCTATCCGCGCTGGTCGGAATTCGCCGCAAAGGTCGGCGTCGATCTCAAGGAGACGGCGCCGGGATTGTCCTTCACGCTGTCGAGCAGCGCCATCGATGCCGCGGTCAACAAGCGCGGCGTGGTGCTCGCGCAGATGTCGATGATATCAGACGAACTCGAGGCGCAGACGCTGGTCATTCCCGTCGATATCAGGATCCCTTTGCGCGAGAGCTATTTTCTGGCCTGGGATCGATCGGCCCTACAGAAAGCCTACGGGCCGGAGTTCCGCGATTGGGTGGTTGCGATCTCACGGCAGCAGGGGCAAGTCTCGGCACAGCCCACTCTTTAGAAAAACTAAAACGGAAGATAGCTGCGCGATATTGATGAAAAAAGTCGCGTGGCGTTAGCTTGCGCAATTGATAGCTGTCAACTTTGGGGAGACGACGATGGCGCGCAGCGACAAGATGAAACTGGGCACGTTTGTCTACACGTTCGGCTTTCATCCGGCCGCGTGGCTGCATCCTGATAGCAACGTCAACGGCGCCAACGACTTCAGCCATCTTCTCGACGTCGCCAAGCGATCGGAAGCGGCAAAGCTCGATTTCATGTTCCTGGCGGATTCCCCGGCCGCCGCCGTTGGCGATCCAAACGCCCTCTCGCGCATTCCGACCAAGATGAACCGCTTCGAGCCGTTGTCGCTGCTATCGGCGCTGGCGGTTTCGACGGAGAAGCTCGGGCTGGTGGCCACGGTATCGACCAGCTACTATGAGCCGTTCAACGTCGCGCGCCTGTTCGCCTCGATCGATCACCTCAGCGGCGGTCGTGCCTGCTGGAATGTCGTGACTTCGGACCACGACGAGACCGGCTATAACTTTAACCGCGAAGGTCTCGATCCGCATGCGCTGCGCTACGAGCGTGGCAACGAATTCGTGGATGTCGTGTTCGGCCTGTGGGACAGCTTCGAGGAAGGCGCGCTGTTGCTCGATCGCGAAAGCGGCGTCTATTACGACAAGACCAAGCACCACACGCTCAATCACAAAGGCAAGCATTTCCAGGTGCGCGGTCCGCTCAATATCGCCCGCTCCCCGCAGGGCCGGCCTGTGATTGCACAGGCGGGTGGTTCCGAACCGGGCATGGACATGGCGGCGCGCACAGCCGAGATCGTCTTCAGCTTGGCGTCCAACATCGACCGCAACCGCGCCTTCTACCAGAACGTCAAGGCGCGGATGCCGGCCTATGGCCGCAACCCCGATGATCTGAAGATCATGCCCGGCGTCGTCCTGAATGTCGGCGAGACGGAAGCCGAGGCGAAAGCGAAGGTCGATTATCTGATCGACAAGATGCACCCGGATGTTGGTCGCTTGATGCTGTCGGAATTCCTGGAGGCTGATTTGACCGGCGTACCGCTCGACAAGCCGTTCCCCATGGACCGGCTGCCTGAAGCACCAAAGGGCTCGCGCGCCCTGTTCGACGAGCTCGTCGATTTCGTCAAGAGCGGCCGCACGGTCGGTGAACTGGTACGGCATTATGCCGAAAAGCACACCGGAAACGGCATCACCGGCACGCCGAAGCAGATAGCCGATTTCATGGAAGAGTGGTTCGAGACCCGCGCGGCGGATGGCTTCATCCTGATGTTCCCGACGCTGCCGGCGAGCCTCGACGACTTCGTCAAGCTCGTGCTTCCGGAATTGCGTCGCCGCGGCCTGTTCCGCGAGGAGTACGAGGGCGCGACGCTGCGCGAAAATCTCGGCCTCTCTATGCCCGCCAATCGTTTCGCGAAGAGCTGAGAGAGAGGAGTGGGCGATGCTGGACAAACCTGTCGTCGATCAAGCCGCGTTCAAGCTCTCGATGCGGCACCTAGCCGGCGCCGTCAGCGTGATCACGGTCGGAGAAGGAGACGAGCGGACGGGCTTTACCGCGACATCGGTGTCCTCGCTCTCCGCCGACGTGCCCTCGGTGATCGTCAGCGTCAACCGGTCGTCGTCCTCGTGGCCCACTGTCGATAAATATCGCCGCTTCTGCGTCAATGTTCTCGCCGCCGACCAACAGCACGGCGCGCAATCTTTCGCCGGCTTCGATGGTCGTCGTGGCGCCGAGCGGTATGAGGGCGCGCAATGGTATGAGCTTGCAACTAGCACGCCGGCACTCGCCAATGCGCTCACGGTGCTCGACTGCGAGCTGGACACGGTTCTCAACCACCATTCGCACGCCATCCTGATCGGCCGCGTGCGCGCGATCGAGACGCGCGAGGACGTGGAGCCGCTGCTCTATTGGCGCGGCGGCTACCGCAGACTGTCCATAGAGACGTCTGCGGTGACCTGAACCCATTTGGGCAGAGCGCCCAGGCGATCAGCCGATCGACATGAGGCTCGCATTGCCGCCGGCGGCGGCGGTGTTGATGGAGGTGGATACCTCTTCCAGCAACCAGTTGAGGCAATAGGCTTCTGGATTGCGCTCCAGCTCCGCCGTCGAGGCAGCCTGCGTCAGGAGCAGCGGGCCGGACATGGCGGCGATCTCCTGCTGCATTGAGGCGATGCGCGCGCTGTCGCCTTCGATGAGAGCGCCCGAGAGGATCTCGCTCGTGCTCCTGCCGTTGCCAAAGTGGATACGCTGGGAAACGCTGACGGGAAGATCCTTCAGGCTGCTGCGAAGGCTGTCGCTGCATTCGACGAATGCCTTGTTGCCGGTTGCCAGAACCGACGAGATCTGGCGATGCAGGCCGACTTCCGAGACTGGTGCGCAGAAGATGGTGCCGCGTGCGTGCAGCGCGTAGATGTTGCGTTCGCCGACGGGGCCAGTGAGCTCGCTTTCCAGACCAAGCGCGGATTGGCTGCCGAGGTTGCGGGCCATCTCGGCCTCGTCATGCAGTTCTCGCTCGTCGAGCCACTTGGCGAAATCCGAAAGCGCCGGATCGCTATAGACCGAGCTGTGCTGCGGCGGGATCGGCGGCGTCTTCACCAGGCGGCCGAGATAGAGCGGTCCGCCGGCCTTGGGGCCGGTGCCGGATAGCCCGCGCCCGCCGAAAGGCTGAACGCCGACCACGGCGCCGATGACGTTGCGGTTGACGTAGACGTTGCCCACCTCGATGCGCGAGGTCACGCGGGCGATCGTCTCGTCGAGGCGCGTGTGCAGGCCGAAGGTCAGGCCATAGCCAGTGGCGTTGATCTCATCGACCAGGCGGTCCAGATCCTGCCTGCGCCAGCGGATGACATGCAGCACCGGGCCGAACACTTCGCGCTTCAGTTCGGCGATGTTGTTGAGTTCCACGATCGTCGGAGCGACGAATGTGCCATGCTGTGTCTCCGTGGGCAGCTCGATGCGCTCGACCTGGCGGCCAAGCGCCTGCATCGACTTCACGTGGGTCTCGATGATCTCCTTCGCGTCGGCCGTGATGACGGGGCCGATATCGGCGGAGAGGCGATTGGTGTTGGCGATCGTCAGTTCGCGCAGTGCGCCCTTCAGCATCGTCAGCGTGCGGTCGGCGACATCGTCCTGCAGGCAGAGAATACGCAGCGCCGAGCAGCGCTGGCCCGCGCTGTCGAAGGCGGATGCGATGACATCGCCCACGACCTGTTCTGCAAGCGCCGAGGAATCGACGATCATCGCATTCTGGCCGCCGGTTTCGGCGATGAGCGGGATCGGCTTGCCGTCGGCGGAGAGCCGCTTGGCGAGTTCGGCCTGGATCAGCCGGGCAACCTCGGTCGAGCCGGTGAACATCACGGCCGCCGTCTCCGGCGCCGCGACAAGGGCCGCACCAACGCTACCTTCGCCCGGAACGAGCTGCATGACATCCTTCGGAATGCCCGCCTCATGCAGGATCCTGACTGCCTCGGCGGCAATCAGCGGCGTTTCCTCGGCGGGCTTTGCCAGAACCGGGTTGCCGGCGACGAGTGCGGCCGCGACCTGACCGCTGAAGATCGCCAGCGGGAAGTTCCACGGGCTGATGCAGACGACAGGGCCCAGAGGCGCGTGTGACGGCCCCAGCGTGCGGCGCGCCTGTTCGGCGTAGTAGCGCAGGAAGTCGATCGCCTCGCGCACTTCGGCAATGGCGTTCTGCACCGACTTGCCGGCTTCGCGAATGATGAGGCCGAGCAGCGTTTCCATGCGGGTCTGCATGATGTCGGCGGCGGTGTCGAGCAATGCGGCACGATCGGCGGGCGAGACGCCGGCCCAGGACGCTGCTGCCGCTTGCGCCGCCTGCATTGCGGCCGCGACGTCGGATGGCGTTGCCTCACGAACCTGGCCTACGGCGTCTCGGTGGTCGGCGGGGTTGAGCACGTCGCGGGCGCCGTTGATGTCGGTCGCCTGGCTGGGCAGGGCGCGCCAGCCCTTCGTGGCGCTTTCGCCCAGCAGATGCGACAGGTGGTTGAGCACCGTTTCGCTGGAGAGATCGAGGCCGGCGGAGTTGACGCGGCTTCCGTAGAGCTCGCCGGGGAGCGAGATCTTGTCGTGCTTCTGGCCGATGATCGGCATCTTCGAGACGATCTCGGCCGGGTCGGCGATCAGTTCGTCGATGGAGACGTTTGGATCCGCGATCCGGTTGACGAAGGAGGAGTTGGCGCCGTTCTCCAGCAGGCGGCGCACGAGATAGGCAAGCAGCGTTTCGTGCGTGCCGACGGGGGCGTAGATGCGGCAGGGGCGGTTCAGGTTCTGTCGGCCGACCACCTCGTCGTAAAGCGGCTCGCCCATGCCATGGAGGCACTGGAACTCGTACTTGCCGACATAATAGTCCGAGCCCGCCATCTGGTAGATGGTCGCCAGCGTCTGGGCGTTGTGGGTCGCGAACTGCGGGAAGACGGCATCGGTCGCCGCCAGAAGCTTCCTGGCGCAGGCGATATAGGAAACGTCGGTGTAGATCTTGCGGGTGAAAACGGGGAAGTCCGCGAGGCCATCGACCTGTGCGCGCTTGATCTCCGCATCCCAGTAAGCGCCCTTGACGAGGCGCACCATGATGCGGCGGCCGGCGCGGCGCGCCAGGTCGATGATGAAATCGAGCACGAAGGGGCAGCGCTTGCCGTATGCCTGGACGACGAAGCCCATGCCGTTCCAGCCCTCCAGATCGGGATCGAGGCAGAGCGCTTCCAGAAGGTCGAGCGACAGTTCGAGGCGGTCGGCCTCTTCAGCGTCGATGTTGAGGCCGATGTCGTAGGACTTGGCGATCAGCGCCAGCGCCTTCACCTTCGGCAGCAGTTCGTCCATGACGCGGGCGCTCTGCGCGCGGGCGTAGCGCGGATGCAGCGCCGAAAGCTTGATCGAGATACCCGGGCCTTCGTAGATGCCGCGCCGATCAGACGCCTTTCCGATCGCGTGGATCGCGGTCTCGTAATCCTTGTAATAGCGCTTCGCGTCTGCGCCCGTGGTCGCGGCTTCGCCCAGCATGTCGTAGGAATAGCGAAAGCCGCGCTGCTCCAGCGGCTTTGCGCGCTGCAGCGCTTCGTCGATGGTCTCGCCGGTGACGAACTGCTCGCCCATCATTCGCATCGCCATGTCGACACCGCGGCGGATCACCGGCTCGCCGCAGCGGGCGATCAGACGGGTCAGAGCAGCCGAAAGGCTGCGGTCGGCGACCGTCGACGTCAGCTTGCCGGTGACGACGAGACCCCAGGTCGCGGCGTTGACGAAGAGCGAGCGACCGCCGCCGAGATGTGCCTTCCAGTCGCCCTCGGAAATCTTGTCGCGGATAAGAGCGTCTCGCGTGGCCGTATCGGGAATGCGCAGCAGCGCCTCGGCCAGACACATCAGCGCGATGCCCTCCTGGCTGGAGAGCGAGTATTCGTGCACCAGCCCCTCGACGCCGGTTCCCTTGTGCTTGGCGCGCAGCGCTTCGATCAGCTTGCGGGCGGTATCGGCGGCGGCTTTCCTGACGTGATCGGGGAGGGCGGCTGCTTCAACCAGGCGTGGCACGCAGATCGTCTCCGGCGTGCGGTAGGCAGCCGTGATGGCGCGGCGCAGATCGCTCTGTTCTCGGATCGGAGGGGCAAATCCGTCAAAGGGATTTGCAGAGCCGTTGGCCTGCTCTACTGTGACTTCGACTGCTGCCGCGTCGGTGGTGATTGCCATGCTGGGCTCCTGATCCGCTGATGTCGGAAAGCTAGCAGATTTCAAAAGGTCAATTTCACTTGATTTCGAGCGTTCTAGTCTTTAGTTCGCTAATCAATATTCATATTGAAGGAAATTATTGTGGCGGGCGCGGGAAATAACAGGGAAATCGACCAATTCGATCAACGCATACTCGACGCGCTCGTCGCCGATGGCCGTATGTCGGTGACGGACCTCGCCAAACGCGTGGGCCTGTCCAACACGCCCTGCCAGGTCAGGCTCAAGCGACTGATCGAGGACGGCTACATTCTCGGCTTTCGCGCCATCATCGACGTCAACAAGCTCGGCCGCAACCATGTGGCGTTTACCGAGGTGAAACTCTCCGACACCAGGGAGAACGCGCTGAACGCTTTCAACGTCGCGGTTCGCAAGCTGCAGGAAGTCGAGGAGTGCCACATGATCGCGGGCGCCTTCGACTATCTCTTAAAGATACGCACGTCCGATATCGCCAATTATCGCCTCGTGCTGGGCGAAAAGATTTCCAGCCTTCCCTTCGTCGCCAACACGTCGACCTTCGTTGCGATGGAAGCGATCAAGGAGAACGGCGCCTGATCGGCGGCCGATTGCCAGCTCCGGGCCGCTGTTATTTTGCGCGTGACAGCGGTCGGCTTCTCTGACAGAACAGACCCATTGAGAGACAGGGGCGTTTGCCGACGGCAGACTGAGAAGTACCCTTTGAACCTGAACCAGATAATGCTGGCGGAGGGAGTCGCTCGGACCCTCCGGCATTGCTATTTGGGTCCCCGCGTCTTGCCCCGCCCGAAAGGGGCATGATGAAAGACGACAGATCTCCCGGTTCGATGCTTGATGCCATACGCGCACAAAAGCCGCTCGTTCAGTGCATCACCAATTTCGTTGCGATGAACATCGCCGCAAACGTGCTGCTCGCGGCCGGCGCTTCGCCTGCCATGGTGCATGCCGAGGAAGAGGCCGGCGAGTTCGCGGCTATCTCCGGTGCGCTGACTGTTAACATCGGCACGCTCTCGCCGAGTTGGATGAACGGCATGCGCGCCGCCGCACGATCGGCGGGCGAAAACGCCAGGCCATGGGTCCTCGACCCAGTCGCCCATTATGCGACCGCCTTTCGCAGACAGGCCGTCGCGGGGCTGCTGGCGCTTCGCCCGACCATCATTCGCGGCAACGCGTCCGAGATCATCGCGCTCGCCGGCGGCGAAAGCCGGGGGCAGGGCGTCGACAGCCGTGACCCCGTGGGGCAGGCGGAGGCTGCCGCCTGCCATATCGCAAACACGCACCAAGCCGTGGTGGCGGTGACCGGCGAGGTCGATTTCGTCACCGACGGCGCGCGCGCCTGCCGCATCGAGGGCGGCTCCTCGCTGATGCCACAGGTGACGGCGCTCGGCTGCTCGCTGACATGCCTCGTCGGCACCTTCGCCGCCACAAGGCCCGATGCGCCGTTCGAAGCGACGATATCGGCACTCGCCATGTTCGCCGTCGCCGGCGAAGACGCGGCGCGCGGGGCGGAGGGGCCGGGGTCATTTTCCTGGCGGTTCCTCGACGCCCTCGCGGCGATGGACGGTGCCGCGATCAACAACAAGGCGCGGGTGCGGATGCTATGACGAAGATCGATCTCTCGCTCTATCTCGTCCTCGACCCCGAGCTCTGTGCTGGCATCGGCATGGTCGAAACAGCACGGCGCGCCGTTGCCGGTGGCGCCACCGTCGTGCAACTCCGCGACAAGCATGCCTCCACGGCGCGCATGATAGACACCGGCCTTGCCCTGAAGGAAGCGCTTGCCGGGACGGGCGCGCTGCTTGTCATCAACGATGATGTCGAGGCGGCAATCGCGATCGGCGCCGATGGGCTGCATGTCGGCCAGGACGATATGGTCGTGCGTGCCGCGCGCGGGCGGATCGGACGCGACATGATCCTCGGCCTGTCGGTGGAGACAGAGGCGCTGGCGGCTGCGGTCGATCCAGCGTTGGTCGACTATGCCGGTATCGGGCCGGTCTTCGCGACGCCGACCAAGTCGGACCACAAGCAGCCGATCGGGCTCGACGGCCTCGCACGTTTCGTCGCCGCCTGCCCGGTTCCCTCCGTTGCCATCGGCGGGCTGAAGCTGGCGCATGTCAGCGGTGTTTTTGCCGCCGGCGCCGATGGCATCGCTGTCGTCTCGGCAATTTGCGGCACGGCCGATCCTCGCGCTGCCGCCCGCGAGCTTTCAGAGGCTATTCAAGGGAGATCCCGATGATCCGCAACGTTCTCTCCATCGCCGGATCCGACCCATCGGGCGGCGCCGGCATCCAGGCGGACCTCAAGGCGTTTGCCGCGCGTGGCGTCTATGGCATGGCGGCGCTCACCGCGTTGACCGCGCAGAACACGCAGGGCGTATCCGGCGTTCACCTCGTCCCAGCAGGTTTCGTCGCCGATCAGATCAAGGCCGTGTTCGCGGATGTCCGCGTCGATGCCGTCAAGATCGGCATGATCGCCAATGCCGAAATCGCCGATGCGGTCGCCGACGTTCTCAAGCTTCATCCCGGCATCCCGATCGTGCTCGATCCCGTCATGGTGGCCAAGGGTGGGGCGAAGCTTCTCGATCCCGACGCCGTCGACGTGCTTCTGCGCCGGCTGCTGCCGCTTGCGACGCTGCTGACGCCCAACCTGCCTGAGGCAGCCGCGTTGCTGCGCACCGATGTGGCCGAGAGCCGCCGGGAAATGGGCGAGCAGGCGGAGGCGCTGCGCGCTTTGGGGCCTGCTGCCGTGCTCGTCAAAGGCGGCCATCTCGAGGGTGACCAGAGCCCCGATGTGCTGGCAACGGAAGACGGCCTCGTCTGGTTCGAGGCCGTCAGGATCCCGACCGCAAACACGCACGGCACTGGCTGCACGCTATCGAGCGCGTTGGCGGCCGAGCTCGCGAAGGGCGCGCCGCTGCCACAGGCGGTAGCCGCCGCAAAGATCTATCTCGCCGGCGCGGTGGCTGCGGCCGACACGCTCGACGTCGGCTCGGGACATGGCCCGGTCCAGCACTTTCACGAACTTTGGACGACAGAGGAAGGAGACGCGAAATGACATTGCCGATCAGTGAGCAGACGGTGATCGTAACCGGCGCCGCGCGCGGGCTCGGGGCGGCGATCGCAAGCGCTTTCGCCCGCGAGGGCGCGAAGGTGGCGATCAACTATCGCAACAGCCGCGAGCAGGCCGAGGCGCTGGCTAAGAGCCTCGGCGAAAGGGCACACGCGTTTCAGGCCGATATCCGCGACGGCGTGGCGGTGACCGAATTGGTAGCCGATGTTACCCGCAGGCTCGGATCGCCGACGACAGTCGTGCACAATGCGCTCGCCGATTTCAGCTTCAACGGCGACGCCCGCCCGAAACTCGGCGAGCTCAGCTGGGAGGAGATGACGGCGCAACTTGATACGGCGGTGAAGGGTGCTTTGAACCTCATCCAGGCAACGCGCCCGGCCATGGCTGCGGCCGGTTTCGGGCGGATCGTGACGATCGGGACCAATCTCTTCCAGAATCCCGTTGTGCCCTATCACGACTATACGGCGGCGAAGGGTGCGCTATTGTCGCTCACTCGCACGGCCGCCGCCGAACTCGGGCCTGATGGGATCACCGTGAACATGGTTTCAGGCGGATTGTTGCGGACCACCGATGCCAGCGCCGGGACGCCGGAGGCGGTGTTCGATCTCATCGCCGGTAGCACGCCTTTGCGCCGCGTGACGACGCCGGAGGAAGCGGCCGACGCCGTGCTGTTTTTTGCCAGCCCATGGGCGCGGGCGGTTACCGGCCAGAACCTGATCGTCGATGGCGGCCTCGTGTTTGGCTGAACGTCATCGTGATATCATCACGACTTGACCGCGCCTGCGGTCAAGCCGGCGATGATGTGCTTCTGCGCCAGGAAGAAGACGATGACGGTCGGCATGATTGTCAGCGTGATGAAGGCGAGCACCAGCTGCCAGGCGGTGCCGAATTCGCCGCGGTAGACCATGATGCCGAGCGGCCAGGGGTACATCTTCTCCGAGTTCAGCATAATCAGCGGCAGGATGTAGCTGTTCCAGCTGCCGACGAAGGAGATGATGCTGACTGTGGCGATGATTGGTCGCGAGAGCGGCAGGCAGATATGCCAGAAGAAGCGCATGTAGCCGCAGCCATCGACCACCGCCGCCTGGAACAATTCTTCCGGAAGGTTGCGAAAATAGTTCCGGAACAAGAGTATGCTCATGCCAAGCCCGAAGGCCACCTGCGGCAGCACCACGCCCCAGTATGTGTTGAGCAGCCCTAGATCGCGGATGCGGATGAACAGCGGCAGAATAGCAGTCGCGGCGGGGAACATCAGCCCGATCAGGAAATAGTTCAGCAGGAAATCGGCGCCGAAGAAGCGGACATGCGCGAAGGTGAAGGCCGCCATGGCCGATACCGATACGGTGAGGAAGACGGTGAGCGCCGCGATGAGCAGCGAGTTGACCATCTGCCGCCAGTAGCGATCGCCGAACAGGATATCGGTGTAATTTTCGGCATGCCATTCGACCGGCAGGCCGAACGGATTGGTGCGCAGGTCGCCCAGATCCTTGAAGCCGCCAAGCGCTGTGGTAACCAGCGGGATCAGGACGATGGCCGATATGATGACCAGCGACGTGTAGAGATAGGCTTTGGTGCCGGCATTGAGCCGATCGGATGAAACGACGTCAGTCATGGCGCATGAATATCCGTTTGTAGCTGAAGGCGAGCGTGACGCAGATCAGGAAAAGCACGACGCCGACGGCGCTTCCGAGCCCGACCTGCATGCGGGCAACGCCGAAATTGAACAGGAAGGTCACCATCGTCTGCGTGGCATTGAACGGACCGCCGCCCGTCAGAGGCATGATGAGGTCGAACAGCTGCAGCGAGCCGACGACAGCGAAGAAGACGGAGAGACGAACGGTCGATCCAAGTAGCGGCAGGGTGATATAGCGGAACCGCTGCCAGCCGCTGGCGCCATCGATCTCGGCAGCTTCCAGAACGCTCTTGTCCAGCGATTGCAGCCCGGCGATGAACAGCATCATGTGGAAACCGAAGTATTTCCAGACGATGACGCCGAGCACCGCGTACATCGCCAGATCCTTGTCGGCCAGCACATAGGGCGTCTCGACGCCAAGCAGGTGGGCGATCGAAGCGAAGAGCCCGTAGTCACCGTCATAGACGAAGCGCCAGATCAGGCCGGCCGCGACATCGGCGAGCACGTAGGGCAGGAAAAAGATCAGCCGGAAGACAACCACGCCGGCGATGCGGTGCGCCAGCATCATCGCCAGCCAGATGGCAAGCGGAATCTGGATCGCGATCGAGATCACCATGATCATCGCGTTGTTTTTCAGCGCGGTGAGGAAGGCGCCGTTCTTGAACAGGAGCTCGAAGTTGCGCATGCCGACATATTGCGTCGGCAGACCATAGCCGTCCCATTTGTAAAGGCTGTACCAGGCGGCCTCGCCCATCGGCAGGATCACGAAGATCGAGAACAGCAGAAGCGCCGGCGGCAGGAAGAGCAGCAGCACGGGCAGGCGGCCGGCAACGGCCGGATGTTTGCGCCGGGCGGACTGGGTGGCCGGTATGCGCGCGGGTCTGATTGCGGCGGCGGCGCTGACATTGGCCATGGGGACCTCACATTCCAGACATCAAATGGCGGCGCGAGAGTATGTCCCGCGCCGCAATGGTCTTGATCAGAACTGATCCTGCTCGAAGGCATCCTGGATCTGCTGTGCGCCATCGGCAGGCGTCATCTGTCCGGAGACGATGGCGACCGACACGTCGTTGACGACGCGGCCGACCGAGGGGCCGAGATCTTGGTCGAAGAAGTTCTGGTGCCATGTGGAATGCGCCAGCTGTTCGGCCGATTCATGCAGCAGCGGGTTGGTCACGCCATCCTCGGCGCCGACCGCTACCGGGATGATCATGCCGGCCTTGGCCATGGTCCGCTCGTTCTCGGCATTGGTGAGATAGGCGAGGAAGTCCAGCGTTTCCGGCGGCGCCTTCTTGGTGACGGCCCAACCGTTCAGGCCGCCCAGCGTGTCGGTAACGGCACCGGCGCCGCCTGTAACAGCCGGGAAGGCGAAGCGGCCGATATTGTCGGGGTTCAGACCCTTCTTGTCACCGGCATTGGTGCGCTGGTTGGCCTCGGTGTTCTGGAAGCCGAGGATCATCGCCGCCTTGCCGTCGCCAAAGACGCCGAGTGTCTGCGGCCATGTGGCCCCGAGGTAGCCGGGCTGGAATGGCTCAAGCTTGCCGAGTTCGGCGAGTTGTTCGCCAGCCTTGATCATCGCCGGGTCGTTGAAGCCTTCGCCTTGGCCATTCTTGGCGGCATCGAAAACCTTCTGGCCGCCGTTGCGCATAACCAGATAGCTCCAGTAGAAGTGGATCGGCCACTTCTCGCCGCCACCGCCGGCGATCGGCACGATGCCTGCGTCCTTGATCTTCTTGACCGCGGCCAGATAGTCGTCCCAGGTCTTGATCGTGGTCGCATCGACGCCGGCCTTGGCGAACAATTCCTTGTTGTAGAAGAAGGATACGGTGCCGACGGCATAGGGGACAGCGCCGATCTTGCCGTCATAGCTCAGGCCCTTGACGGAGGCCGGGTTGTAGGTCTTCACCCACGCGCCATCCTTGGCGTTCATCGCTTCGCTGAGATCGAGCAGGGCGCCTGTCGCCAGCTGTTGTTTCAAAACGCCGCCGCCCCAGCTGTAGAAAAGATCAGGCGCATCGCTGGACTGCAGAAGCGTCGGCAGCTTCGCCTTGAAGGCCTCGTTTTCGAGGAACTGCATCTCCACCTTCGTGCCCGGATGCTCGGCCTCGTAATTCTTGACGATCTGCTGCCAGACGCCGAGATAGGTCGGGTCGATTTCGAGATGCATCCACTTGATGGTCGTGTCGGCAGCGGCAGTGCCGGCGGCGATCAGAAGCGCCAGAGCGGTCGCGGTCGAGCGGACAAAGGCACGACTATTGAACAGGGCTTTCGCCCTTTGATGATTGAACATAAGGTCTCCTCCTCAAGGGAAAATCGTCCTCTACAATTTTGTCCCTTATGCGGATTAAATGATCGGCAGCTTTGCCGGAATGTCAACTCCCTAGGTTGATTTTGGCAGATTAGCCTTGACAGAGGGCTGAATCTCCACGTTATTTAATTCGTATTCCGACAAAAATAGCGACCTGCTTCGGCGGTCGCCAGAAGAGCCGTGCAAGAATAGATGAAGACCGCAGACCCGGAATTGATGCGCGCGATCAATCGCCTGAACGTGCTCGACACGGTTCGTCGCCATGGGCCGATCGCGCGTGTCGAGATCAGCGAGCGCACGCAGCTGTCGACCACCACGGTATCGGCCATCACCGCCTCGCTGCTGGATGATGGGCTGATCCTGCCGCGCCACGAAGGCGATATCCGCAACGAAGCGGCGCGCGGTCGCCCACGCGTCATGCTGGAGCTCAATCCGGATGCGGCGCGTGTCGTGGGCGCCAAGATCGCGGCCAGTCGCATGGTCTTCGTCGTCACCGATTTTCGCGGCGATGTGCTCTCGAATCTCACCCTGCCGATCCGGATCGATCGCCAGCCGATCGCGGTCATCGCTGATCTCGTCGAAGATGGCGTGCGGCGCTGCGTCGTCGATGCTGGCCTGTCGCTTGAAGATGTCGATACCGTCTGCCTCAGTCTGCCGGGTGTCATCGAGCATCGGACAGGCCACATCCGCAGCAGCCCGATCTTTCGGGACGTCAATGTCGATTTCGCCGCCGAGATGACCGCGCGGCTGAACACCTCGACGATCGTCGAAAGTGATGCACATGCCATCACGCTGGCGCATCACTGGTTCGGCAAGGCGCGTGATCTGGAAGACATGGTGCTGATATCGCTTGAGCAGACGCTCGGGCTTGGCGTGCTACACGGCAACCAGCTGTTTCGCGGCGCCGGCGGCCTCAGCCACAATCTTGGTGATCTCGTGCTTGGCATGGGCCCGCGCGGCATCGTGCGGTTGTCCAGCCAGGCTGGCGAAAGCGAAATTCTGGGTGAGCAGCCGGCGGGCGGGCGCTTTGCCGAGGCGATACGGCTCGGGCGCGGCATGGCGCATGCGCAGGCGCTGATTAAGGCTGAAGACAACGCGCTGATCAGCGCGGCGATCCGGGCGGGGGAGGCCGTCGGTGTTGCGGTTGCCAATATCGTGACCATCTTCGCGCCGCCGCGCGTGATCCTCGTGGGCTCCAGCCTAGCGCTTGGCGAACCGTTTCTGGAGAGCCTGCGCAATGCCTACGCGCTGGCCATTCCACCCTCGCTCAAGGGCGTCGCGGAACTCGTCTTCGACGATTCCAGCGACGACTTCTGGGCACAGGGGGCTGCGGCCGTCGCCCTCTACGAACTTTACGAGTCGCCGTGGAACACCACGGGCCCGGCGCTCTGACGCTTTCAGAACCAAAATCTATGGGAGGAAATCATGGATAAAGTCGGCATAGGCATCATCGGATGCGGCAACATATCGGGCGCGTACCTGAAGGCCATGGCGTCTTTCCCCATTCTCGACATCAGGGGCGTGGCGGATTTGAATAGTGAGCTCGCGCAGGCAAAGGCGGCCGAGTTCAACGTGCCGGCCAGAAGCGTCGACGAACTCTTCGCCGATCGCTCGATCGAGATCATCGTCAATCTGACCATTCCGAAGGCGCACGTGGCCGTCGGCCTGCAGGCGCTCGCCGCCGGCAAGCACACTTATTCGGAAAAGCCGCTCGGCATCAATTTCGCCGAAGGCAAGCAGCTCGCCGAAGCCGCCAAGGCGAAGGGCCTGCGCATCGGTGCCGCACCCGACACCTTCCTCGGCGGCGGCCACCAGACGGCGCGGGCGTTGATCGATCAGGGCGTGATCGGCCAGCCCGTGGGCGGCACGGCCACCTTCATGTGCCCCGGCCACGAGCGCTGGCACCCCAATCCAGCCTTCTACTACGAAGTCGGCGGCGGGCCGATGCTGGATATGGGGCCGTATTACATCACCGATCTCGTCAATCTGTTCGGGCCGGTGGCGCAGGTGGCAGGCTTCGCGGTTACGCCGCGCAAGGAGCGCGTGATCACCAGCGAGCCACGAAACGGCGAGCATATCCCCGTGCATGTGCCGACCCATGTGTCCGGCCTGATGGCCTTTGCCAACGGTGCCGTGGTGCAGATCGGCATGAGCTTCGATGTCGCCGGCCACAAGCACGTGCCGCTTGAGGTCTACGGGACCGAGGGAACGCTGATCGTGCCCGATCCCAATCACTTCGGCGGTGAGGTCGAGCTTCTCAGAAAGGGCGGCTCGTTCGAGAGCCAGGCGCTGACCGCACCTTACGCGGATGGAAATTACCGATCGATCGGTGTCGCCGATCTCGCCTATGCGATCCGTGAAAACCGGCCGCATCGCGCAAATGGCAGCCTGGCGCTGCACGTGCTGGAGGTCATGGAAGCGTTCCAGACCGCATCGGACACCGGCCGCACCGTGGCGATATCAACGCAGACGGAAAGACCGGCGCCGATCTCGGAATCCCTCGTCGACGGACGTCTGGGCAAGTAATTATTGAGGAGGAAATTTAATGCGTGAAGCACTGATCGTTTGGGGCGGATGGAGCGGCCATGAGCCGCAGGAATGCGCCGCCATCGTCAAGGACATACTCGAGGAAGACGGCTTCAAGGTCTATGTCGAGCATACCACCGAGGCTTTCGCCGACCCTTCCGTTCACGACCTTTCGCTGGTCGTGCCGATCGTGACCATGTCGAAGATCGAGAAGGAAGAGATCAAGAACCTTGCTGCCGCGATCGAAGGCGGTGTCGGTCTGGCCGGCTATCATGGCGGGGCCGGTGACAGTTTCCGCGAATGCGTGGAATACCAGTTCATTGTCGGCGGCCAGTGGGTCGCGCATCCCGGCAACATCATCGACTACAGGGTCAATATTGCCCGGCCCGATGACCCTGTCATGGAAGGCATTGCCGATTTCGACTACACGTCGGAGCAATATTACATGCATGTCGACCCCTCCAACGAGGTGCTGGCGACGACGACCTTTACCGGCGACCACGCCTATTGGATCGATGGCGTGGTGATGCCGGTCGCCTGGAAGCGGAAATACGGAAAGGGACGCGTCTTTTACTCCTCGCTCGGCCATCAGGCCAAGGAGTTTTCCGTGCCGGAAATGCGCACCATCTTCCGCCGGGGCGCCAACTGGGCGGCGCGCTGAACTCGCGCAAAATAGGTATTAGCACGCGGTTGGAACATTACCGGCCGCGCGCTATTTCTTCATGGTGTTCAACGTGAAGGAGTTTCCAGCATGCGCAAGCTTCTCGCAGTTACCTCGATCGTCATCATGGGCTTTGCCGGCGGCGCATTGGCGCAGATGAACATGGGCATGGACAGCAGCGGTCGGTTTGATGGCTCGCCTCCACTCGGAACCGGCCCGCAGGACGAACAATCGAGCGGCCTTTCCATTCCTCTCGATTCCTTCGAGACTGGAAGCACGGCAGGCACCGCCCCAGTCCAGTGGACACGCTGCCCGCCCAATCAGCGCAATGCGACCAACCGCAAGTCCACCAATCCGGCCTGCATCAACGGACAGTGATCCGATCGGATGCTTGGTCTGCAGCCTCGTGTTTGCGTTTCATCGGCGCGATCTTTTGTGCTAGTGGGGCGGCTCAACGCGAGGCCTAAGACATGCTGCCCTGGATCCAGCTCGATTCCGCTCAAATTCCCGGCGAGGCCGGCGAGCTGCGCCTGAAGCAGCGCGGCAGCGAATTCTCCATCATGCTCGGATCGAACGAGCTGATGAACAGCCGCCTCTCCGGCTCCGAAGAGGCGCTCGCGACGCTGTCCTACGACAAGCTCAAGGGCCGGCCGCGCCCGAGCATCCTGATCGGCGGCCTCGGCATGGGCTTCACATTGCGCGCGGCCTTGGCCGTCGTGCCCAAGGACGCGATCGTTGTCGTCGCCGAACTGGTGCCTGCTGTCGTCAGCTGGGCGAGGGGGCCAATGGCGGAAGTCTTCAAGGGATGCCTCGATGATCCCCGCGTCGGCATTCATCAGGGGGATGTGTCCGAACTTATTCGTTCGAGCCGGGCAAAATTCGACGCCATTCTGCTTGATGTCGATAACGGGCCGGATGGGCTGACCCGCCAATCGAACGATGGGCTTTACGACTTCGCCGGGCTGAAGGCCGCACGCGAGGCCCTGCGTCCCGGTGGCGTGCTCGCCGTCTGGTCATCCGGCCCCGACGCCAGCTTCACGCGCCGGGTGCGCGACAGTGGCTTTGCGGTCGAGGCCGTCAATTCGCGCGCCAATGGAAAACGTGGCGGCGCGCGCCACGTCATCTGGCTGGCGCAGAAGAAGTAGCTCAGCCGGCCTGGCCTTTGCGCGCTGCGGCGATGGCACTTGCGGCGCCAGCGCGAAGCTGTTGCGTGTCCGCGCCCGCGATAACGAGATCGAAGCCCATCTTCAGCAGTTGCCCGGCGCGCTCGCCATTGCTGCCGAAGATACAGGCGAACTTGCCATGCGCGCGGCAGCGGTCAAGCAGCTGTTTCAGCACAACATCCATCTCCGCCGTATCGGGCGCCAGCTGCGCGCCGTTCGAGAGCGCGATGGAAAGGTCCGATGGGCCGATGAAGATACCGTCGATGCCGTCAACGCCGAGAATGCCGTCAGCGGCATCGAGTGCTTCCCGGGTCTCGATCATGGCGATCGCGACGGTCTCCGTATTCGCCGTTGCCAGATAGGTCGCGGCGGCGAGGCCGGTATGGTTCATCGCCAGCGTCGGTCCCCAGCTGCGCTCGCCGAGCGGCGGGTATTTCGTCGCCTTGACCAGGGCATGCGCATCCGCAACCGAATTGATCATCGGCGCGATGATCCCAGACGCGCCGCCATCGAGCAGCCGCGAGGCCGTCGAGAAGTCGCCGACGGGAATACGTGCCATCACCGGCTTTCCGGCCAGCCTGCCCTGGCCAATGCCGTTTGCGGCCGACACCATGTCCCAGACGCCGTGCTGCATATCGAGCACGACGGCATCGAAGGCTTCCTGCGAGAGGTGATTGACGAAGAGCGGATCGGGAATGCCGATCCAGGCCGAAATCAGACCACCGCTTTCACCCGACCGAAGGCGTTTCGAAAAGTCGTTGATCGCAGTTGAACCAGGCATGCCAGTCTCCTTCCGCAGCTCAGCCCGTGGCGCGCTGCTCATCTTGATGGAATTGTTCGATAAAGCCCTTCTGAAGAAGGATGCCGTCCCATTCGTCGGCGAAGAACGGCGAATCGTAGATCAGCGTGTAAGGACCGGCATATCCGGCCTGTCGGCAGGCCTCCAGGCACTTGCCGTAGTCCACGGTGTCCATGCCCGATGCGGTATAGTTGGCCTTCGCGTGGCAGATCTCGGCGCGGCGCATGATGTCCGAAAGGCCGGTATATTTGTCCGGCGCTGACCAATTGCCGAGATCGCCGTTGAGGCCGACCTTGCCGGCGAGATCGTCAAGCAGCCAGTTCATTTCTCGCGGCGACGGCAGGAGATCAAACCAGTTTTCGGTAACGACACGGATGTCACTCTCCTCGGCCTGCTCCACGAGCCATGAGAGGTGACCCGATGAGCGGGCGAGGTTCGCGTCGCTCGGCTGCTGCTTTCCCGCGATGACGCGCATGTTCTTCGCGCCAAGCGCCGTTGCGATCTCGATCCAGCCGGCGATCCAGCGGATGTCGCGCCCGGCCGTCGCGGGGTTGCTCGGGTCGCCGTCCTCGACCAGCAAGGTCTGAAGCATGACGCCGGACTGATCGAGGGCTGCGCGCAGCCGCCGCAGATAGTCCGCGTCGAGGCTCGGCAGATGGAAGGAGCAGATCTCCAGCCTGTGGATGCCGCGATCGGCAAGCTGGCGCGGAACGTCGATCAGCTCGACGCTGCCGGGGCCGTAAGGCTCCTGCGGCGCCGCGCTTTTGGCCGGATCGGGGCTATAGGGATAGACGGCCCCCAGCGCCCGATGCAGCGACCACGTGGAGACGGCGAACCGTCCGTTCTCGATATCCTCGATCATTCCATTCCTCCTCCTCGTTCCCGCCCTATCTAGGCAGCTACGCCTTGGAGTTTCAAACGGAATCTCCCGTGATCACAGCTTCCGCCGAAAGGCTGGCGGCAAGCAGCGCCTCGTCGCGGCCGGCGGTTGCCGAAAGCAGCAGGCCGACCGGCATATCCGCGTCGCCCGTCCCGCAGGGGATCGACACACCACACCAATCGAGGAAGTTGCCGAGCATGGTGTTGCGCAAGGTCTTGCCATTGGTCGCGAAGAAAAGATCGTCGTTTGCCTCCAGCGCGGCGATCGGTGGCGCGACATGGGCGACGGACGGGTAGGCAATAATGCTATCGCCGACCATCCGGTTGACCTCCGCGATCAACCGCTCGCGGGCTTCGATAATGGCGATGTAGTCAGGCATGGTGATCGTCTGGCCAAGGCGGGTGCGCTGCACGACGCGGTGGTCCATTTGATCCGCTTCCGGCCCGGCGAGACGTTCGCGATGAAGCGCGAACGCTTCTGCCGTAACCAAGCTGCCGTATTTGCCCATGAGGGCGAGGATCTCGTCGAAGGCCGGGATAGTGACGCGGGTGACCGAAGCACCTTCCGCGATCAGCCACTCCACGCTTTGCTCGAAGGCAGCGACGACGCCGGCCTCCGCGCCATCGAACACGACATTATCTGGAATGACCAGATCCAACTCCCGAAGCGAGCTCGGGGTGATGGTGGGCGCGGCGGTGAGGCCGCGCATGGCTGCGTCCACCCAGACCGTGTCCTGAACGGTGCGGCAAAGGGGGCCGAGTGAATCCAGGCTTCGCGCCAGCGGAAAGACACCGCCCATCGGGTAGCGTCCGCGCGTTGCTTTGTAGCCGACGAGGCCATTGAAGGCGGCGGGGATGCGAACCGATCCGCCTGTGTCAGTGCCGATCGCGACCGGAACGAGGCCTGCGGCCACCGCGGCACCGGCGCCCGAGGAGGAGCCGCCGGGAATACGTGGCTCATCCTTGCCGCGCGGATTGTGCGGCGTGCCGTAATGCGGGTTTATGCCGAGACCCGAGAAGGCGAACTCGCTCATGTTGGTGCAGCCAACGGCGACCATGCCGGCCTGGGCGAGCGCGGTCACGACAGCAGCATCGTCTTCTGCCACGGGGGCGTCCCGCAGGACCTTGGAGCCGGCCGTCGTCGCGCGCCCCTTGATGTCGAACAGATCCTTCCAGGCAACGGGGATGCCCTCGAGCAACCCACGCGACCGGCCGGCCTTCAGCCGTGCCGAGGACGCCTTGGCCTCTTCAAGCGCGCGCTCGGCCAGCAGTTCGGTGAAGATCGACTGATCGGGGTGCGCCTTGATGCCTTCGAGAACTGCCTCAGTGACCTCAACCGGATCGGCGGCGCCATTCTGGATGAGAACGGAAAGTTGCGCGATCGACATCGCACCAAATGATTTCGTCATGTCAGTGTCCGTGGTCTGGATGAATACGCGACCTAAGCCGAAATTCCTCGAAGTGCCAAGCCCTTGAAGCCAGATCAAACCGATTGGTTCGATTTTATGAACACTGAGTTTGTGTATCCGGCCTTCAACCGTGGCGGTTGCCACCACATATCGGGAATGCGCGAAAGACGCCACGGGTCGAGGGATGTTGTAGGCACCTCGCGCGGATTTCAGGAGCGAGACAATGAGAGATGTAGACAGCTGGAGCGCCCCTCGCGGCGACACGGTCCATCATCATGCAACGGACGAAGAGTTGGACGGTATGGGCGAGCGCGAATACGTGGAACACATCAAGGCAACCAGCCGGCCATCAGTGTCGGAGCGGTTTATGATCGTTGGAGCCCTGCTGGTTCTTGGCGCGGCGGGGTATGTCGCGCATATGAACACCTCGACGGCATCGGCTGTCGATCTCGCCCCTGTAGGAGCGATCTCGGATTCCGGCCCGTCGCTGGATTATTGCCGAGAGCATAGCCCGTATCCAGACAAGTCCTGCTGAGGACTTCCAGCTAGACTGGAGAAACGGTGATCGTGACTTAGTTCTAGTCGGGGGAGGGCATCATGTCCGGTAATATCGACTACGATCTCGATCGCTTCATCGACGCTCAAAACGGTGTCTACGATCGCGCGCTTGCGGAGCTCAGGAATGGCCGCAAGCGCTCGCATTGGATGTGGTTCATCTTTCCGCAGATGGCAGGTCTCGGCACGTCGTCAATGGCCGAGAAATATGCCATCCGCTCGGCCGGCGAAGCCTCGACCTATCTGGCCGATCCCATTCTCGGCGCCCGCCTTTTGCGCTGTGTCGACGCCGTATTATCGATCGATGGAAAATCCGCGCATGAGGTCTTCGGATCTCCCGATGACCACAAGCTGCGATCGTCGATGACGCTGTTCGCGGCGGTCAGCGACCACGGATCACCTTTCCATCAAGTGATAGATCATTTCTACGATGGAGCGTTCGACCATCGCACGATCGAACTGCTTGATGCCGCCCGCTAGTGGGCGTTATCCGACGCGGGAATGTTCGAGCGTATCGATCTCCGCCGAGATTTCCTCGATCCGAGCACGCAACTCACGATCAGTGCCGTCGTTGACATCCTCGTCACCGAAGCAATCGCGCGCTTCATAGAGTTCTAGCCTGGCCTCAAGCTCCGCCCGTTTGGCATACAGGCGATGGAGATAAATGTAGTTCATCTTCTCGCTCAACCGTGTTTCCACATCTGGTTGAAAACGAGTTGCCCTCACGAAAGTTCCAAGCGTAGAGACCAGCGCTCAGGCAAACGCCGCGACAGCGGCGTTGCACGCCTTGGAAAAGTGGCCGCAACAGTTGTCCTTGCCCATCGATTGACGGGTGACGCGGGCGCCTTCCAGAAGCAGGGTCAGTGTGTCTGCCAGCAGCTGCGGTTCGCGCGCGCCGGCGGCGAGACAGAGCGCCTCAAGCCTGTCGCGTTGCTCCGCCTTATGGCGTTCGATGACGCTATAGGCGGGGTGCCCCTCACCCTTCAGCTCGATCGCGGCGTTTGCCAGATCGCAGCCGACCTGATCGCCGCAAAGGCTCTGCGTCCTGAGCTCGATCCAGGCAAGCAGCTGGGCGCGGGCATCGTCGGGATGCGTGGCTTCCAGCTCTCGCCAGATCGCTTCGGCCTTTTCGGAGGCACGGCGCAGTGTTTCGCACACCAACTCATCCTTCGATCCGAAGTGGCGGTAGAGCGTCATCTTGTTGGTGAGAGCGCCTTCGGCGATGGCATCGACGCCGATGCCGCGGATTCCGTGCTCACGGAAAAGCTCTGCCGCGGTCGAGACGATACGTTCCCGGGGAGGGATCTTTTCATCGGTTCCTGCAGGCAGAAGAGCTGTCGAAGTTTTTGATTTTTCTGCGGACAATGTCCTTGACATCCATGTGACCGATCGGTAACAAATGCATTGTTACTTACCGGTAACACCACTTTTCGCGGAAGTCAATTGCCGAGAGGGCAGCGCGGCCGAAGTGGAACACGGGCGACCGCCCACGAAAGGAGGACTGAGCCATGAGAAAGACCAGAGACGACCTGACGATATCCGAAGCCCTTCGCGACCCCCTGATCGCCATGGTGATGCGCGCCGACGGCGTGAAGCTTGAAGATTTCAAGCGGCTCCTGGAGACTGCGGCTGTGAAGCGCGAACAGCGTACCAACCCGGTCAAGAAATTCATCGATGTGATCAAAGGCAATCCGGCTGCTGTCTGCAGCTATTGCTAACGCCTTGGGCTTCCCTGCCCCCCGAAAGCCGTCGCCACATTGGCGGCGGCTTTTTTGTTTTTGGTGATCAATGCGGTGCGTTGTGCCCAGATGTCTAGTTCTGGCATTTGATGGAGCGGATTAAGGGTGAAGCGTTCGGGCTGTGAAGCCCATGCCTTGAAAATAAACTCATAGGATGTGAGGCCTTGAGAGGCTTGAGCCTCCGGCCGATATGACGCCATGTGTCATCGATGGTGCGCTTTTGTGCATTTTCATCCAATGCTCGCGCTTGGAGAAGGCTTGTTCTATCGGATTGAGGCCCGACGAGTGGCAGGAGCCAAAACCGCGCACCGGCGGCGTTGATCAACTGACGGATGGCTATCGACTTGTGGCTGCCGAGATTGTCCATGACGACGATGCCGCCTGGCTTGAGCACCGGCACCAACTGCTGCTTGAAATAGGCGCGGAAGCATTGGCCGTTCATCGGTCCGTCGAAGACACAGGGTGCTGTAAGTCGATCGTTTCTCAAGGCGGCTAGGAATGTCAGCGTGCGCCAGTGGCCATGCGGTGCAAATGCCCGCAGTCGCTTGTCTTTGGGACCCCAGCCCCTGATCGGCGACATGTTGGTCTTCATTGATGAGACCTGAAGACTAACGGTTATCTGAAAGTGCGCGATTTGCTCACTGAACTCGGGATATTTGAACCGCGTTTGATGTCGTGGCTGCACCAGTAATTTGGTGACGACGAAGGGCTAGGCTGAAGCCCGGTATCGCGCCGGGCATTTGGCTGGTGAGCCCACCGCACCGAGATAGCTGTTGTCGCCCGCAACGGGCGACAACGAGGGGTTAGATGGCGTTCGCCAGCTTGTTTTCGATATAGAGCTGGCGGAGCTTTAGGGTCTGTAGCCCCGGTTTGCCATCGCCGACCGGTTGTCCGTCGATCGAGGTCACCGGTAGAACGAAGTTGGTGGCCGAGGTAATGAATGCCTCGGCGGCATTTTGAGCTTCATCAGGCGTGAAGGCGCGTTCCTCGACGGCGAGGCCGGCATCGCGGGCGATGTCGAGAACGCTGAGGCGGGTAATGCCATGCAGGATCGCGTTGGACAGGCCGCGCGTGATCAACTTCCCATCCTTGCTGATGATGTGCGCAGTCGCCGAGCTCGCCTCCGTGACGAAGCCGTTCTCAACCAGCCAGGCATCGTCAGCACCCACGGATGCGGCCTGCATCTTTGCCATCGAGGGATAAAGCAGCTGAACAGTCTTGATGTCGCGGCGTGCCCAGCGTTGATCGGGAACGAGTGCCACGGAAATCCCGGTCTTCACCTTCGGATTGTCGAGGACAGACTTTGCCTGGGTGAACAAGACGAGGGTCGGCGTCGCGTCCGTCGGGAAGGCGAAGTCGCGGTCGGCCGCGCCGCGGGAAATCTGCAGATAGATCAGTCCCTCCTGAAGATCGTTCCTGCGGACGATCTCGCGATGAACGGCCAGCAGTTCCTGTTCCGTCAGCGGGCAGGTAATCCCGAGTTCGGCCATGGAGCGCTGAAGGCGCGCCGAATGGCCGGCATATTCAAGCAGTTTGCCGCCCACAACGCCGGTGACTTCGTAGATCGCGTCGGCGAACAGGAAGCCACGGTCGAAGACGGAGACTTTTGCGTCAGCTTCGGCGAGCCAGCTGCCGTTCAGATATACGGTACGGGTCAAAATCATTCCTCGTTCAGATTTCAGGTTTGGAAAAGGGGGCTATGTCGATTCCGGCGGCGATGAGTTTGTCACGCAACGCATGCGCCGTCACCGCAGCGCCCGGCGTGTCGCCGTGAATGCAGACCGTGGCAGCATCAACGTCGAGGCTTTTGCCGCCGACCGTCGGGATCTTGTTGTTGCAGACCATCGAGAGAACCTGATCGACGCTTTGGTCGACATCATGAATGACGGCACCCTCCATTTGCCGTGGCGCCAGCATGCCATTGTCGAGATAACGGCGATCGGCATAGACCTCGCAGGCGACGCTGAGGCCGGCGGCCTCGGCGGCCCGCATGGTCTGCGAATAGGGGAGGGTGATGAAGACGAGGTTCTGATCGACGGTGCGGATGGCGCGCACGCAGACGGCCGCCAGTTCCGCATCCTCGGCCGCCATGTTTCCGAGCGAGCCGTGCGTCTTCACGTGGGTGATCGGCCAGCCGAGCGCCGACGCCATCCCCTGGATCGCGGCGATCTGATAGATGATCTGCGCCTCTATATCCTCAGGCCGCTCGCCCGAAATTCTGCGTCGGCCGAAACCATAGAGGTCCATGAAGGACGGGTGGGCGCCCACGGCGACGCCATGCTTCTTGGCGCTCAGGATCGTGTCGCGCATGACAACGGGATCGCCGGCATGGAAACCGCAGGCGACGTTGGCCGTGGTAATGATCTCCATCATGGCCGCATCGTCGCCGATCTTGTAGGCGCCGAAGCTCTCGCCCATGTCGCAGTTCAAATCTACTGATACCATGGCTGAACTCCTTGTTTGCGAGGGCGCCGCCGGCCATTCGTCAATTGCCGCTGGGCGTAGGATAATGCTTGACATACAGTTGGTGTACTGAAATGACAAGGGCATTGTCGATTGAGAATCTCGCTTGTCGAGACGTGTTTGATGGTGATGGTGGAAATATCTCTCGCTTTCCGTTTGCGCTCGGCACTTGGGCCTCTTGAGCGGTATTCTACTGCGCCCGCGGCCCTCTTACAGGTAAAGTCGCGCCCATGGCCATGATGCAGTCGGTCCATCCCAACTATCCGCGCATTATCGCGTCCGGCGACAGTGCGCTCGTGGTCGAATTCTCCGACCACATCGATGAGGAGACGAATGAGCGTGTCATCGCCTTGGCGGACATGCTGGCGACGCGGCCGATAACAGGCGTCATCGAAACCGTTCCGACCTATCGTTCGCTCCTCGTCGCTTATGATCCCGTCATCATACGCGGGAAGACCCTTTCCTCTTCGCTTGAAACATTGCTCGGCCAGCTGTCGGTGGGCGGCGCAACCGCGCGCCGGATTACCGTACCCGTTCTTTATGGCGAGGAGGTCGGGATCGATCTCGATGAACTCGCGGATATGAAGCAGATGTCGCGCGAGGAGCTGATCGCGTTGCATGCGTCCGCCGATTATCGCGTCTATATGATCGGCTTCGCGCCGGGCTTTTCCTATCTCGGCGGCCTGCCGCAGCAATTGCATACACCGCGCCTTGCCGTTCCGCGCCAGCGGATCGAGGCCAGTGCGATCGGCATTGGCGGCAAGCAGGCCAGCATCAATTCCGTTCCCGGACCAAGCGGTTGGCGCTTCATCGGCCGCACGCCGCTCAGGCTATTCGATCCCTCGCGACCTCAGCCATTCCTGTTGCGCGCCGGCGATCGCGTGCGCTTTCGCCCTGTCGATACCGACGAGGCCGAGAGCCTCGATGCTGCCGTCAGGCAGGGCGAGCCGGTGGAGGAATGGGAGACGCCATGACCATGCTCCATATCAAACAGGCCGGCCCGATGCTGACGGTCCAGGATCTCGGACGCACCGGCCTTATGCACCTCGGCGTCTCCGGCGCCGGTGCCATGGACCGGATGTCGATGCTGATCGGCAACCGGCTGGTCGGCAACGCGGACAGTGACGCGGTGCTGGAGTTCGCGCATGTCGGCGGGGCGTTCGTGGCCGAAAAGCCGGTCCGCTTCGCGGTGACCGGTGGCGCCGTCGACATCACCGTCGACGGTGAGATCAGGCACGGTTGGGAAAGCCATTGGCTGATGCCGGGAGAGGTCCTGAAGATCGGCGCATTGCGACAGACCGTCTGGGGTTATCTCGCCATCTCGGGCGGGATCGAGACGCCGAAGGTGCTGGGCGCGCGCTCGACGCATCTTCGCTCCGGTCTCGGTGGCATCGAGGGTCGGCGGCTTGCGATCGGCGACCATCTGCCGCTCGGCGAGACAAAACCGGCAGCGCTCTTGGCGCTTCGCAAGCCCTTCTCCCGCTCGAACGGTCCGGTGCGCGTCGTTCCGGGACCGCAGGCGGATCATTTCGACGCGGAGGCCTGGAAGAATTTTCTGCTGGAGCCATTTCGTATAACCCCGAGCCGGGACCGCATGGCGCAGGTCCTCGATGGGCCGGAGATCCATGCCTTTGACGGTCACGATATTGTTTCCGATGGCACAGTGGCAGGCTCGATCCAAGTGCCTTCGTCCGGCCGGCCGATCGTGCTGATGGCGGAGCGCCAGACCACGGGCGGCTACCCGAAGATCGCGACCGTTGCCTCGGTCGACCTGCCAAGATTGGCGCAGACGGCGACCGGCAGCACCATTCGCTTCAAATCCATATCCCAGAAAGAGGCGGAGGAGCTGCTGATCGCGCGCAATGACGCGCTCGCGGATATCCTGGCGTCTCTCGAAGAAAAACCAGAGGACGTGGCAAAGGTGGAGGACCGACAAATATGAGCCAACCGCTTGCCAAGCAGGCCTATGCGAAAATCATCGAGATGATCCTCGCCGGCGGACTCAAGCCCGGCGACGTCTTGCAGGAAGCGAGGCTCGGCGAGGAACTTGCCATGTCGCGCACGCCGGTTCGCGAAGCGATCAAGCGCATCGAGGCCGAAGGACTTGCCGTCCAGGAGGGGCGCTTTCTCAAGGTTCGCACGCTGACCTCAGGCGAGGTGAACGAGATCTTCTTTCTCCGAAGTGTCATCGAAGGCTATTGCGCCCGCCATGCGACGGCGGTCGCTCCCGCTATCCTCGACGGTTTCGAGAGGCGCGTGACCGCCCTGATGACCGAAGGACCGGGCGAGGAAGACGAGCAGCGCCGGGTCGATGATGATTTCCATCTGACGCTGGCGCGTTCCACGTCCAACCAGATGGTGGTGCGCACCATCAGCGATCTCAGGCGCCGGCCCTGCATGTTCGACCACAGCCTCGTTCCCGCACGCTATCTGAAGGGTTGCGAGGAGCACCTTGAGATCATTGCGGCGCTGCGCGCCAAGGATGGAGAACAGGCTGGAAAGCTGATGAGCCGACATGTCCTCAATGCCCGCGACGCGATTGTCGGTCGGCTTGAAAGCAACGAGCGGAAAGCAATGCGATGAAGTGCCTGATCGTTCAACCCATTCACAAGGATGGCCTTGATCTCCTGCGGCAGGCGGGCGTGGAACCCGTGCTGTGCCCATCGCCGGACGCTGAGACCGTATCGACGATGATCATCGGCTGCGACGCCGCCATCACCCGCGATGCGGGCCTCTCGGCTGCGCCCATCCTCGCAAGCGATCGCCTGAAGGTTGTTGTCGTTCACGGCGCTGGCCACGATGCCGTCGACAAGCGCGCGGCGCATCAAAAAGGCGTGCTGGTGTGCAACACACCCGGCGCGAACGCGCAATCGGTTTCGGAACTCGCCTTGGGGCTCACGCTCGCGGCGGCTCGGCTTGTTCCCGCTGCCGATCGTGCGGTTCGCTCCGGCGAGCGCGGCTTTCGCGAGGCCCATACGTTTCATGAATTGTCCGGCAAGACCGCGCTCGTCGTCGGCTGGGGCGCGACGGGCGCCGGATTGGGGCGGATGCTTCACGCAGCGCTCGGCATGCGGGTTCTCGTTTTTTCGCCGAGAAGTGCCGATGTCGGCACCTTTCAGAGGGTGACCACGCTTGCTGAGGGCCTCGCACAGGCCGATGTCGTCTCGCTCCACACCCCCATGCGCGATGAAACGCGAGGCATGATCGGCGCCAGCGCTTTTGCGGCCATGAAGCCGGGCACCATTCTCGTCAACACCGCGCGCGCAGGTCTGATCGACGAACCGGCGCTTGCCGAGGCACTTGCAGGCGGGATTGTCGCTGCGGCCGCACTGGACGTCTATTCGCCGGAAGCGCCGAGCGGTCCGCTAGGCGCCACCGAGCGGGTTATCTTCACCCCGCATCTCGGCGGCACGACGCCGGAGGCGTTGCAGCGGGTCGCAGTCGGCGCCGCCCGCAATGCGCTCCTGGCGCTCTCCGGCGAGAAGCCGGCCACAACCATTGAATTTCTGCCGGAGGTACCCGCGTGAGCGCAATCATCAGGGACACGATCGATCGCCTGCTCGATCGCATCAACGCCATTTCCGATCCCGGCCCGGGCTTCACCCGCCCATCCTACAGCCCGCTCGAAAGCCGCGCGCATGATGTGGTGGCAGAGGAAGTAGAGCGCCTGGGAATGACAGTGACGCGGGACGCCGCGCTCAATCTCTTCGCGCGCCTGCCGGGACGTGATCGCGATGCGCCGCCTATCTATGTCGGCTCGCACGTGGATACGGTTGCCATGGGCGGCGCCTATGACGGCGCAGCCGGTGTCGCCGGCGCTGTTGCCCTTGCGGCGGCCTTCGTGGACAGCGGGCAGACGCCGCCGGTCGATCTTGTCGTCATTGTCACGCGCGCTGAAGAGAGCGTGTGGTTCCCCGTCTCCTATGCCGGCTCGCGGGCTGCGCTCGGGCGCCTGACTGCGCCTGAATTGCAGGCGAAGCGGGCCGATAATGGCCACACCCTCAGCGACCACATCCGCGCGGAAGGTGGGGATCCCGATGCCATATTGGGCGGTCCGGGCCTTTCGCCGGCGCGCTTCATCGAGCTGCATATCGAGCAGGGGCCTGTGCTGGACGATGCGAAGGAAGCGTTCGGCATCGTCGATGGCGTACGCGGTGGTTTGCGATATCGCGAGGCGCGCATCGACGGAACATGGGCGCATTCGGGCGGAGCGCCGCGCGCGGCGCGCTCGGACGCGGTCTTCGCGCTGGCCGATCTGATCGTTGCCATGGACAAGCACTGGGCTGACATTCTCGATGGTGGCGACGATCTCGCCGTCACCTTCGGTCGGGTCGATGCGGCAAGCTCGGAACACGCTTTCGCCAAAGTGCCGGGCCGGGTCGATTTCTGCGTCGATCTGCGTAGTGACGATGTCGCGGTTCTCGAACGCGCCGACGCGCTGCTGCAGGCCGAGGCGGCATCGATCGCCGCGTCGCGTGGCGTGCGCTTCGATTTCGGTGAGCAGTCGCGTAGCCAGCCGACCCGGCTGTCGGCTGATCTCGGCGACATGATTGCCGATGCGGCGAAACGGCTCGGCCACTCGCCGCGCCGGATGCTGTCGGGGGGCGGCCATGATGCGGCAGCCTTCGCGCAGGCGGGCTGGGACTCCGTCATGGTGTTCCTGCGCAACTGGAACGGCAGCCACAATCCCGATGAAGCCATGGACAATGCGGATTTGGCCGCGGCAGTCGAAACCTTGTACGCCGCGATTGCCGGCGAGACGGGCGGTTCACGATGAGTGAAAAGGAAAACCTGACACAACAGGTCTATCGCGATCTGAAGCAGCGTATCCTGGAAGGACAATTTTCCTCCGGCGATATGCTGACGGAACGTTCGCTCGCGCAGGACTCGGGCATTTCCCGGACGCCGCTGCGCGCGGCGATCTCGCGCCTTGAGAAAGAGGACGTGATATCGAGGCTGCCGAACGGCGCGCTCATGGTGCGCCAGGTCACCGTGGAGCAGCTGCTGGAGATCGTCCAGCTCAGACGCTTGCTTGAAGGAGCAGCAGCCGAGACGGCGGCCACGCGACCGCTGACAGCCGATCTCATCCAGTCGCGCGAACGCATGCGTGCCTACGCCAATGGCGGCGACATCGCTTTCGATCACTTCTGGCTCGACGACGATGCGTTTCACAATGCTGTCGCCTATGCCGCTGAGCTTCCTCTGCTCGCGACCATGCTGACCGAAATGCGCGGCATCGCTCGCCGCTGCACAATCACACGCACGCACGATCGCTTCGACCAGCAGGCGCTCGAGCACATCGCCGTCATCGACGCCATCGAAGCCGGGGACGGCGCCGCTGCGCGGGTGGCGATGGAGACCCATTTCGACAGCGTGCGTGCCCGCTTCCTCGGCTGGCTGGCACGGAGCTGAGACATTGAACATGCAGCCGAAGATACTGAACGAAAACATGGACACGCTCCGCGGAAGCGAGGCATCGTTTTCGCGCGACGAGTTCGCCCGGCGCCAGGGGCGGGCAGTGTCGGCGTTGGTGGCCAGCGGCCATGAGGCGCTCGTCGTCACCGGGCCGGAGACGATCTATTGGCTGACAGGGCGCCAGACCGCCGGATACTTCGCGTTTCAGGCGCTGATCCTGACGGCATCGGGTGAGCTCACGCTGCTGGTGCGACAGCTGGAACTCTACGGTACGGTGGCCAATACCTGGCTTTCCGACATCGTCGTCTACCAGGATGGCGAGAGCCCTGTCCCGGCGCTGGTGGCACTGCTGCGAGACCGCAAGATCGCACGGCCTGCGATCGAACTCGGCGGTTGGTTCCTGCCGCCACGTGTGGCCGAGGAGATCGCCAGCGAGCTGGGACAGAGGCGTCTTGCCGACGGCTCTGACATCTTGCCGCCGCTGCGCATGGTCAAATCCGCCGACGAACTTTCCGCCATCCGCGCCGCCGCTGGCTATGCCGAAGCGGGCATGATCGCGGCCATCGACGCCTGCCGGGACGGTGCCAGCGAAAACGATATCGCGGCAGCGATGCTGCAGGCGGCAACACAAGCCGGTTCCGAGGCCATGGCGATGGAGCCGCTTGTGTCATCCGGGCCGCGCAGCGGCCTGCCGCACATGACCTGGCGCCGGCGCCTGTTGGAAGCGGGCGATCCCGTGTTCCTCGAACTCGCGGGAAGCCACGCCCGCTATCATTCCGCGCTCATGCGCAGCGTCTGGATCGGCGGCCCGCCTGATGAGGCGCAGCGGATGATGGATTGCTCGCTGCGCGCCCTCGACGCCGCGCTTGCGGCGATCCAGCCGGGCGCGCCGTGTTCGGCGCCGCATGAGGCCGCACAGAGCATCATCGACGAGGCCGGCTACACCGCCGCGTTTCGCAAGCGCATCGGCTACTCGATGGGCGTCGCCTTCGCGCCCGATTGGGGCGAGGGGGGTATCCTCAGCCTGTTTACAGGCGTCTCGTGCGTAATCGAGCCGGGCATGGTGTTTCACCTGCCGGCGACGCTACGCAGTTATGGCCACTGGACGGTCGGGGCGTCGGAGACGGTGATCGTTACCGAACACGGCGCCGAGCCGCTATCGAGCCTGCCCAGAACACTCACCATTCGCTGATCAAGACCATTTCGCTCTCACAAAGGAGGCCACCGTGCGCTCACTCTTCCATCTCGCCTACCACGTCACCGATCTCGACGCGTCGAGACGCTTCTACGGCGACGTCCTCGGCTGCGCCGAAGGACGCTCGACCGATACCTGGGTCGATTTCGACTTCTTCGGCCACCAGATATCGTTGCACCTCGGCAAGCCGTTCGAAGTCACGCGCACCGGCAAGGTCGGGGACCACATGGTAATGATGCCGCATCTCGGCGTCGTGTTGCCCCTTGAAGATTGGTTTGCGCTCGCCGAGCGTCTGCAGAAAGGCGGTATCGCCTTCGACATTCCGCCGGTCATCCGCTTCGAGGGTGAGCCAGGCGAGCAGCGGACCATGTTCTTCTTCGACCCGAGCGGCAACCCGATCGAGGTCAAGGGCTTCAAGGACTTCGATAGCGTCTTCGCACACTAAGCAAAAAGGACCGGGCGATCATCTCGCCCGGTCCTTTCTTATTCAGGTTGCGGTTGGCGCTCAGCCTAGAAGACGCTCGGCGATTTCGTCAGCAGCTCGTTGCCATCCTTGCCAATGATGATGATGTCTTCGAAGAAAGCCGCCCCGACGCCGTCGAGCGACAAGAACGCCTCGACGCCGAAGACCATGTCCTCTTCCACGACGTCCTCTGGCATCGACATGGTCGTCGAGATGCGCGGCAGCTCGAAGCCGAGACCGATGCCGTGGCCATAGAAGGGGAAGTTCTTCATGATCGGTGAGATCGAGCCGCCGAACGCCGCCGTCATGCGGTCGCCTTCGGCCGCGACATCGAGCAGTTTCGTCCCGGGCCGCATCATGTCCGACAGGCGATGCACGATATCGCCGGCGGCTTCGATCAGGCGCAGCTGTTCGCTGTTGGCCCTGCCACGCACCGCCGTCCGGCCCGGGTCGAGGTAATATCCCTGAAACAGCGGGCCATGGAGCGTGCCGGTGACGATGTCGCCGACAGCAGGCACATCGGCGCTATAACCCGTGAGCGGGAAGCGCTGGTCGAAGCCCAGCGTGTCGCCATGGTTGGTGCCGATCATCTGGATGCGGCCACCACGGCGCACGACCTCGCGCGCGGCCTCGCCGGCCGCTTCACGCTCCGACATGCCGCTGATCAGGCTTTCCATCAGGATCGTCATCCCCGCCGTCGCGGTCTCGCCCGCGACGCGATAACAGTCGAGCTCGCGCTTGCTCTTGATCCGCCGAACGGATCTGACAAGGTCGTCGGCCGGGATCCATTCGATATCGGGCGCAATGGCTTCCAGCTCGCGGTAGTATTTTACCGGAATCAGGTTGGTGCCAACGAGCGCGACGGGGCCCTTCACGCCGCGTTCGACGAGCGAGCGGGCAACGCTTTCGAAGGGATGGTTGCTGGTCAGCACATCATCGATCGATACCAGATCGCGACGAACTTCCGGCTCGTCGATATGCAGCTGCGGCGCCCGCCCTTCCTGGAGGATGACGCCCGCGAAGGATCGCGCTGTCCAGATCAGCGAATCCATGCCGCTGCTGATCGCATAGTGATTGGAGAGGTAGAGGATATCGCCGCAATTGTCGGTCGTTCCGCCGCCGCGCCCGAAGACGACAGTGGTGGTGAAGCCGCGCCGCTTCAGCTCTTCTTGGACGCGAGTCCAGCGCGCCTCGTATTCGTCCAGCGGAAAATAGCGCTCCATCCTGTCACTCCGTATGCACTCATGTGTTAAGGCTTTGATTTTCGGTACACCACGAGTATCCGGACGTCAATCGAGCCTTTTGCGCTTCTGCTGATTAATGCGCCAACCGGCGCAATATGCTCACGCGACAAGCATTCCGTGTCTAAATTATATACAAGAAGGCAATTATATGGGCGATAATTTATTGAAATTGCTACTTGAACTCCACTGGTATACTGAATAGGGTTGCCGGGACTTGATCGATCGGACCATCCCAGCACTGATCGCATCGAAGAAAGACGAGTTTGAAATGAGCCTAGACGCAGATATCGTGCCCGCCAGCAGGGGGCGCTCCTTCAAGATGAAGGCCGGGCAATTTGCCCTCGTGACGAACACCCACGGCAACCAGGTTGTCGATGCCTGGGCGTTGGCTGACAGCGATCACTTCGAGACGTCTTCGCTCGATCACACGCGTTCGATGAACAGCAATATCTTCTTCACCGAGGGGATGGCGCTGATGAGTTCACGCCGCCGCCCCATGCTGACAATGGTGGCCGACAGCGCCAAGGTCAGGCACGACACGTTGCTTTGCCCGTGCAATCGCGAGCTCTATCAGCAGCTCGGATGCCAGGAATATCACCGCAGCTGTACCGACAATTTCCACGAGGCGCTGTCTGGCGTAGGCATCGAAATGCCGTTCACGCCTGCGTCGTTGAACCTCTTCATGAACGTGCCCGTCACCGCTGACGGCACCGTCGATCGCGTTCCGCCCGATACGGCTGCCGGCGATTATGTTGTCATGCGCGCCGAGATGGATCTGATCTTCGTGCTCTCTGCCTGTCCGCAGGACATCACGCCGATCAACGGCGCCGCGCGCACGCCGCGCGATGTGGCGGTCAATATCCTCGATACCTATTCGTCGGAGGTGTCAGCATGAGCGAGCAGCTTCTGAAACTGCGCGAAATCCGCAAGAGCTTTGGCGAGAACGAGGTGCTGAAAGGCGTCTCGCTGGACGTCAAGGCGGGCGAGGTCGTTTCGATCATCGGCGCCAGCGGCTCCGGCAAGAGCACCTTCCTGCGCTCGATCAACGCGCTTGAAATGCCGCAATCGGGTTTCATGGAGTTCGAGGGCCTGTCTTTCGATTTCCGTCCAGCCTCGCGCTTCTTCCCCACGGCGTCGCAGCTGCAGTCCTTGCGGGCGCGCGTCGGCATGGTGTTCCAGAGCTACAATCTCTGGCCGCATATGACGGTGCTTGAGAACGTCACGCACGCGCCGATCCGTCTCTTGAAGCTGCCGCGCGCGCAGGCGATCGAGGAGGCCGAGGCTCTGCTATCGCGGATCGGCCTGTTCGAAAAGCGCCATAGCTATCCGTCGCGACTTTCGGGCGGCCAGCAGCAGCGCGTGGCGATCGCCCGTGCGCTCGCCATGAAGCCGCGCCTGATGCTGTTCGACGAGGTCACCTCGGCGCTCGATCCGGAACTCGTCCACGAGGTGCTGGTGTTGATGGCATCGCTGGCGTCCGAGGGCATGACCATGCTGCTCGTTACCCATGAGATCGCCTTCGCGCGCGACGTCTCCTCGCGCGTCCTGTTCTTCGACAAGGGCGTGATCGCCGAAGAGGGGCCGCCGGATATTCTGAGGCACCCCGAAAGCGACCGCCTGAAGCAGTTCCTTCATCGCATCCTGCATGACGACGTTGGTCATTCCTTCTCGAACGATCAAGGTCAGGGAGCGCAGGCGTAATGAGCGGTTTTATCGAAGAAGTTCAGCTTTATGGTCCAGGCTTTCTCGAAGCCGCCTGGACGGTCTTTGGCCTGACGATCCTGACGATTGTCGTCAGCTGGGCATGCGGTCTGCTGGCTGCATTGGCGCAGCGCTCCAAATGGAAATCCGCGCGCGTGGCGGCGGGCTTCTATATCTGGTTCGTTCGCGGCACGCCGACGCTGATTCAGGTGTTTATCATCTATTTCGGCCTGCCGCAGATCGGCATCCGGCTTTCGCCGTTTACCGCCGGCGTCATCGCGCTCGGTATCAACAGCGGCGCCTATGTGGCCGAGATCATCCGCGGTGGCCTGAACGCCATCCCGCGCGGCCAAAATGAATCGGCGCTGGCGCTCGGCTTCAGTCCCAGCGAGACCATGCGCACGATCATCCTGCCGCAGGTCTTCCGCATCGTCCTGCCAGCGGTCACCAACGAGGCGATCTCGACGCTGAAGAACACCTCGCTGCTTTCGACCATCACCGTCGTCGAACTGACGCTTTACGCACAGACGTTGATCGCGGCGACCTTCCGCCCCTTCGAGTTCTACATCGCCGTGGCGGTCATCTATCTCGTCCTGACCACGATCCTTACATTCGTCGCCTCCTGGCTTGAGCGACGCTACGCCAACCTGGGTTGAGGTCAGCCATGAGTGTCCTGCCGATCGACTCGCTTGAAACGCCTCGGTTCTGCGGTGTCCCGACCTTCATGCGCCTGCCGCAGGCAATGACATTGAGTGGGCTGGATGCGGCCGTGATCGGACTTCCCTCCGATTCCGGCGGCCCGTACCGCACCGGGGCGCGCTTTGCGCCGAATGCGGTGCGCGCCATGTCGGTGATGCTGCGTCCGATCAATCCCTATCGCGGCAATATCAATGTCTTCGAAGAGCTTGCCGTGGCTGACGTTGGCGACGCCAACGTCGTGCCGGGATACGAGATCGAATCTCTTGAGCGCATCGAAGAGTCGGTCGCAGCATTGGTCAATGCCGGCATCGTCCCCTTCGCGATCGGCGGCGATCACTCGATCACGCTGGCCGAGATCAGGGCGCTCGCCAAGGTCCATGGCCCGATCTCACTGATCCACTTCGATTCCCACACCGACACCTGGGACAAGTATTTCGCCGGCAAGAAGTATAGCGCCGGAACGCCGTTCCGCCGCGGCGCAGAGGAAGCCATCATCGATCCCGCGCACTCGATCCAGATCGGCATGCGCGGCTCGCTGTTCCAGAAGGACGATATCAGCCAGTCCATCGATCTCGGATACGACGTCCTGACGACCGACGATGCGCTCGATCTCGGCCCTCATGATCTCGCCCAGCGCATCGCCGATCGTGTCAGCGGCCGGCCGGCCTTCATCTCCTTCGACATGGATTTCATCGATCCATCTGCGGCACCCGCGGTCCAGACGCCCGAGGCGGGTGGGCCGACGGCGCGTGAGACGCTTCAGATCTTGCGCGCCCTGCACGACATCAACCTCGTCGGCTGCGACGTGGTCGAGGCCAATCCGCTCTACGACGGGCCAGGACAGATCACCGCCTTGATGGCCGCTACCGTGATGGCGGAGCTGATGGCTTTGCTTGCTTCCCAACGCGCTCAGGCGAAGGGCTAACGAAAACCGGCGGCGCGACGCCGAGTGAATGCACTGAACCAACATAAAGGGAACTGAACCATGAAATTGAAGTCTCTCATCATGACCGCCGCCGCCCTTGCAGGTATGGCTGTCGGCTCTCTCGCTCATGCCGCCGACCTCGAGCTGCTTCAGCCTAGCAAGCTGATGGTCGCCACCGAAGGCACCTACGCGCCGTTCAGCATGCGCGCACCTGACGGTAAGCTCGATGGCCTCGAAATCCGCGTCATGACTGAGGTCGCAAAGCGCCTCAACCTCGAATACACGCCCGTCTTGATAAGGGCGCGACCGCCAAGGGCTACAAAGCCGAATCCGACGCCATGCAGGACCTCGTCAACGGCAATGTCGACGCCGTCATCACCGATGCGATCGCCGCCGCCTACGCCATCAAGTCCGCGAAGATGCCGCTGACCATGACCGACGATTATGTCAGTCACGTTCAGAAGGGCTTCGCCTTCAAGAAGGGCAAGCCGCATCTGGTCGAGGCAGTCAACAAGGCACTGGCCGACATGGTTGCCGACGGCACCTACGCCAAGCTGACGACCGATCTGGTCGGCTTCGATCCGACGCCCAAGGACCCGATCAAGACCATTCAGTAATGATCACATGGCCGGGCACCGAAAGTGTCCGGCCTTCCTTTCTTGATATCGCCCGGCGTCCTAGACGGGCAACCCATACAGAGCAGATCGATGTCGTCTCGCATCGCGCTTATCACGCGCTTATCCAAGGCAGCCGAAGACAACTGGCTCACGGTCCTCAGTGCGGCTATGCCGCGTGAAACCATCCGTTCCATTCGTGCGATGTCGACCGAAGAGCTCGCTCTCGTCGACATCGCCATCGTCGCCAATCCCGATCCTGTTGATCTTGAGCGGCTGCCGAACGTGAAATGGGTGCACAGCCTCTGGGCGGGTGTCGAGCGGCTGGTTCTGGAACTCAAAGGCTTCTCGCATCCGATCGTGCGCCTAGTAGACCCGGATCTTGCGCGGACCATGGCCGAGGCGGTGCTCGCCTGGACGCTCTATCTCTCCCGCGACATGCCCGCCTATGGCATGCAGCAGCGCCAAAGTCTTTGGCGGCAGCTCCCTTACCGGTCGGCACTCGATACCCGTGTCGGCCTATTGGGCCTCGGCGCTCTTGGTTGCGCTGCCGCCCGGCAGTTGCAGCTGGCGGGCTTTGCGGTTAGTGGCTGGAGCCGCACCGAAAAGCAGGTTGAAGGTGTCGCGACCTATTTCGGCCCGGATGGCCTGGACGCCATGCTGAAGACTTCGGACATCGTGGTTTGCCTGCTGCCGCTAACCGCTGAAACGACCGGTCTCCTTGGCGCGCGCGAATTTGCTCTTCTGCCCCCGAACGCCTGCTTCATTAATTTCGGACGTGGCCACATCGTGAGGACAAACGATCTGATGGCTGCGCTCGACACGGGCGCCGTCAGTCACGCAGTGCTTGATGTCTTCGAAACCGAACCGCTCGATGAGCAAAGCCCTCTATGGGGGCATTCCCGCGTAACCGTGCTGCCCCATATTTCGGCGCCCACCAACCAGTCGACGGCAGCCAACATCGTCGCCAATAGAGTTGGAACATATCGCACAAATGGCGTTCTACCCGAAGGCATAGATTTCAATCGGGGCTATTAAAATAGCGCGTCTCGAAGACGATTCAGAATGTCCAGAAGAATCACACCGCATCTTGAGCTTCCGTAAGGAGAGTACGACAGCTTGGTGACCATCGTAAGCGGCACTTATTTTCAACAATGAGTGCAGACACACGTGAGCTGAGCCAAGATTTTGCCGTTTTCCCTCGCGAACAGCCTCAATGCGCTGCCATTGGAATGCCGCAGGTTCGACCCGCTCAAGAACAGTAACCCCAGCGAAGCGGCGTTCTAGTCCGATTCGTCAGTAGTGTGGCGGGAGAGTTGGAATGTCCGCCGATATGCAAAGTAGAAATGTCCGAGAGGTCGCTGCATGGCACACCGGCCAGCCCCGATCTGACCGGCTGATCCCATTTGCAAGATCAGATCGGGGCGGGTAGTAAGCACACCCTTTCGGCTTTAGCTTTGAGACACGTCATTCCGCAGCCTGCTGTCGCGACAGTGCTTTCTGGCGCCGCGCAATTACCGCCGGATCGTTCATTAAATCCGTCCGCCGGCCTGGTCCGCGAGCACGTTTGACATAGCCATTCTTGTCGCTGTTGCTCTTCACCTTCGGCTTGTCCTGCTGTTCCTGGCACTCTTTGATATAGGTCAGAACATCACCCAACCGCTTGTTCTCGGTGATCGCGACGGCATCCAGATGATCTCCTCGGGCACGGCACAGATCGCCATGGTCGCCGCCGAAAGCGTATTTTCCGCCGAGGGTCGTGGTGAGCATCTGAAGGTGATCGGCGCGCGCTTCCAGATGAAACCGCAGGCCATGACCTGCCGGCAGGACTCCGGCGTCACAGATGCGCATATGGTCAAGGGCAAGCGCCTTGCGATCAAGCAGACGGCGACAAAGCAGGCGGATGTGCTTCTGTCCAAACTCGGCATGACCGCAAAGGATATGGAAACACTGAGCGTCGGCGGCAGCGATATCTCGGCGATCATCGCCGGCCGCGTGGATTGCCTCTATTCGACCTTCGCATTCAACGAACCGCGCCTTATCGAAGGGGCCGGCGTGCCCGTCAACGTCCTGCCGCTCGGAGACTACGGCCTGAACGGCCAGCCCGGTGCTATCACGGTAACGGAGAAGTATCTGAACGAGAACAAGGACGTCCTCACCGCTTTCCTGACGGCCGAGAGCAAGGCCTGGGCGGAGTTCTTCAAGGATCCGGCCGCCGCCGCAACGTTCACGGTTGAAGGCGGCTTCAACGACGGGCCGGGCGCCAGGTCAGCTTCATGACCAGCGAGACGACCAAGGAAAAGGGCATCCTCTACCTCGGGCCGAAGGTCTGGCAGGAAACGGCTGCCAATTCCTTCGCCGCGAAAAGCACACCGAGCCTGATCGACCCGTCCGAATTCCTGACGACGGAGATCCTCGACAAGGTTGAACGCCCGAAGCTTTAACGACGAACGAGGCGGGACGGGCTCATGTCGTCCCGCCTAAATCTTCTCTATGATCACACGGGTATAATCCACGATGACAGATGTCGCGGTCGACGATGGCAAGCCTTCAACGAAGGCGTTTCTGATAAAACTGCCGGCAGGCGCGGCTGTCTGGACAACGCTTGCCGCCGCCATTCCTCCGGCATTATTTATCTTGGTGTTGCTGGTGCTTTGGTCGGCAGGGTCGGCCAAGGGTTTCGTGCCGTCTCGACGAGGCAGCGACTTTTTATGGTTCGCCTGCCAGCCTCTGTCCCGTTTCTCTTCAATGCGCTGAAGCTGTCGGCCTGCGGCTCGATCGTCACCTCGCTTGTGGCGGAGTGGCTGGCATCGGAACGCGGCCTCGGCTACCTCATCGTCGATTATGGTCAGGACTATAAAATACCAGAACTCTGGGCCACGGCGCTTCTGGCGTCAGGGATCAGTATGGCTGTCTATGGTGTCGTTGTTTGGGCCGAGCATCTGTGCACGCCTTGGAAACGAAATCGTCATTCGTCAATTTGACGGAATGCTTGAGGCCCCTTCAAAAAGCGGGCACGGCGAGATGCTTTTGCAACCAGTGGCATCTCAAGCTAGAACGTTGAGCGTAATCTTTCCGCTATTCGGAGTGCCCCGCCCAATGCATCACGTTTCGGAGGGATTGGTGGATGGCCCACCGAATGTTCGACGGCCTTGCGGAAGATTGCCGACTTGAAAGTGCTGCCGGCGTGGCTCCATTCGAGGCCTGAGCGTCCAATCCGGCTCGACAGCGCACTGTAGTGGGCGCCAAGCTCCTTACCAGCTGTTGTTAGAATCTCGATCGCCAGCGGATCCGCTGCATCGGCCAGCTCGTTTATAATCGCCGAAATTGAGGCGATTGCCGACCGCGCGTGCGTCTTACGGTAGATCCAGTCCATAAAGGACTGAGAATAATCTTGCTCCGCGAGTTTTAGTCGCGCAGTTAACTGATTGCCGAAGGGTGTTGCGGGTTGGCGACCATCGAGCTCATGCGACAGCCGCGCCAGCCCACGTCGCCCAATATCGTAGGCGCTGCCTTCATCGCCGATAAGATCGCCGAAGCCGCCTGCTCGTAGCATAACGCCGTCGTGAGAGCGTGCCATCGCCATCGAACCGGTACCGGACAGAAGGAGGATACCCGGCCCATCGTCGAAAGCGGCTCTCTGGGCTAGCTCGACATCGTTCAGTAGGTATAGGCGAAAGGGAAGGTTTTGCTCCAGCCAGTCTGCGACCTCTTTATCGAGTGAGGGTACTTCGCCCCAGCCGGGCAGGCCCATGACGCCAAGTTCAACATCCTTTAGAAAGGCGCCAGCACTCGCAATGATTTCTTGGAAATTCTCCCGCCATGTGGGGTTGTCCATCGGGTTGACACCACCTGCGGCAGACCGATGAATGACGTCACCAGCTTCCGTCGCTATCGCCAGGCGAACATTGCTGCCGCCGCCGTCAAGGCCCAGGATCAGCATGCCTCGACCTCCCCCAGAGGAATGGGGGCGGCAATATTGGGTTGGGTCAAGACCAGCTCACATCCCCAATCCCGTATCCGGTTTTGCCAGTCCTCACTCAAGTGCACGCTGGTGATGACGGTTGCGCCCTTCGGTATCGGCCCAACCGCGAACGTCGAGCGGTGGCCGAATTTGGCGGCAGTGGCGAGGATGACGTGTTCGGAAGAACGCTCGATCATGAGCGCGTTCAGCTGTGCTTCGCTGCTGTCGATGCTATAGATCATCCCGTCGTCTGCAATCGCACCGATGCCGAGCATCAACGTTTCGATGTAGATCGAGCGCAGCGTTTGCTCCGCCAGCGGTCCAACAAACGACGCATTCTCGTTACGCAGACTGCCGCCGATGAGATTGACCCGTGCCTTCGGAACGTTGAACAATTCCTGCGCGACGCGCAGGCCATTGGTGAAGACGAGGCATGCTAGTGGCTCGATCCTAAGCAGGTTGGCAACCTGCAGCACCGTCGTACCGGCGTCGAGGAAAACCGATCCGTGCGGCTTGATTCTCTCATAGGCTGCTGTAGCGATAGCACGCTTTTCCGCAATATTCTGCTGCTCGCGCATGTCAAAGTCGATCTCGACGCTGGAGCCCTGTGCGAGCCGCGCTCCGCCGTGCAACCGATCGATCGTGCCGGCTTCTTCCAGTTCTGCCAGATCGCGCCGGATCGTTGCCAGCGAAGCATTCATTGCCCTGGCAAGCTCGTTAATGCTCGTCGGGCCACGGCTGTAAAGATGGCTTCGGATAGCGTCCAGCCGGTTTAACTTCATTGAGAGCGCCCCTGATGTGTACGACACGTTGACGTCACATAGGACAGACGACCCTCACAAGGTCAAGAGAAAACGTCAAAAGTGAACACTGTAGTGAACGGGAGAGTGAGCTGTTTTGACGCCACCTAGTGGAGTGGTGAACTGAATATAGGCATTTTGGGTTTAGGAAGTGAGCAATTGGCGCAATTGACGGCAGTTTTATCGATCAAATGAAAATAATAATCGCTCAATAAATAAAGCTCTTGATGATCGAAAATGATCGTATATCGTCTGGTCGTCGGCGGCCTGAAGCTGTGGTTGTCGCAATAGGACCCCGAAATGGGGCCGGCGGGAATGAACTTTGTCCAACTGGGAGTACATCATGAAGAAGAATATTCTGGGTACGCACCGGCGTGCCCTTTGCAGTGCCGCAATTGCACTTTCCGTAGCGCTCTTCTCCTTGCCGGCAGACGCTGCCGACAAGCTTACGCTGCTCCTGCCAGGCAAGGGCTACACGCCTGATATCTTGAAGTCGTTCGAGCAAGAGACCGGGATACAGGTGGAGCAGCAGACGCTCGCATGGGACCAGTTGCACACCAGGATCATCACTGCGCTCGTGGCAAACACCTCACCGGCAGACGTCATCGAACTGGATTGGTCATGGGTCGGTCAGTTCGGTGCTGCAGGTTGGCTCGAACCTTTGGACGGCAAACTTGAACAGACGGCAATCGATCAGGTCTCCGTTTTGCCGATCTTCAAGTTCGGCGGCAAGGTCGTCGGCGCTCCTTATAACAACGATTTCAAGATGATGGTCGTCAATGCCGACCATCTGAAGAAAGCTGGCATCGACAAGGCGCCCCGGACTATGGACGAACTGCTCGCCGCTGGCCGGGCGATCAAGGAAAAGGGCGTTGCCAAATACCCCTTCGGACTGCCGCTCTCCGTCGGCGAGGCGACATCGACGGCATGGTATCTCCTGGCGATGATGTATGGCGGAACGCTGTTCGACGACAAGGGTGAGCCAGCTTTCACTGACCCGTCTTCCGGTGGCTACAAGGCGCTCGCCTTCATCAAGCAGGCGATCGATGAGGGTCTGATCGATCCGGCTTCGACGGCTTACGGCAACCCTGAAGTTCGAGAAGCCTTCAAGGCAGGCGACATAAGCTTCATTCTCTCCGACGGTCCTGGCCCGCTTGCGACCTACAACGATAAGGAAAAGTCCCGCGTCGCCGGAAACATCGTTGGTGCCGTCGTTCCGAACGTCAGCGGTCAGACGGTAACCTACGGTCTGCCCGAAGCGTTGGCAATTCCTGCGAAGTCACAGAACAAAGACAACGCCATCAAGTTCATCAATTACATTCTGAAGCAGGATGTCCAGGAGCTCTACTACCAGCAGGAAGGCAATCTGCCGACCCGCCAGGATGCTCTTTCCGCCTTGAACAAGCAGGGTAAGCTGGAAAGCGGCGACGCCATTGTCGAGCAGGTCGCTTCAGTCAAACCGCTGTTCGCCGAAGGAACGCCTGCCTGGTACCCGCCTTTTTCCAGCGCTGCCGCGTCGGCCGTAAACGCAGTAGCGACAGGTCAGTCGACAGTCGAGGCTGCCGCCGCCGCAATTGCTGCCGGCGCCAAATCCGCCAAGGACGAGTAACGGACCGGACCTGAGAAAGGAGGCAGCTTGATGAGTAACAATGACGCTGTCATGAACGTTGTGGCGACCGATGAAGGACCAAAGCGTAACTGGCGGCAAGTGGTGTCGAGTGACGCAAGTCTAGGCATAGCGCTTGCGCTTCCCGTAGTTGCTTTGATGGCTGCCTTCGTTTTCATTCCCGTTCTGATAACCCTGTGGGACAGTTTTCACCGCGTCAGCCCTATGCAGCCCGGCGAGCCATTCGTCGGCTTCAGGAACTATGTGACGATGTTTTCGGACCCGAATGTCCGAAACGCATGGTGGAACACCTGGTTTTACGTCGTTCTCGCCGTTTCGCTGCAGGTGGTTCTTGGCCTTGGGACCGCGTTGTTGCTCAACAACATGAAGACGGGCCGTCGCTGGCTGCTGGCGGCCGTCATCCTGCCTTGGGCGCTTCCGCCCGTCGTCAATGCGATGGTGTGGTCGTGGATCTACAACCCGCATTACGGCCTGTTGAATGGACTGCTGTTGCGCTTCGGCCTGATCGACCAGGCCCGCGTCTGGATGAACGATCAGGGAACCGCGCTGGTTCTGGTCACCCTGGTGCATGTGTGGCGCATGATGCCGCTCAATGCCGTCATTCTTCTCGCCGCGCTTCAGACCATTCCGCGTGAACTTTACGAGGCTGCTGAGGTCGATGGTGCAAGCAGGTTTCGCAGCCTGCGCATGATAACATTGCCATTGATCTCGGGAGCGCTCGGCATTGCACTCACGCAGTCAACGATAACCGCATTCAACATGTTCGACGAAGCCTGGATCCTCGCCAAGGCGAGCGCAATCACGCGGCCGATCCAGGGGCAGATCTACATGACAGCCTTCCAGGACCTGAAATTCTCCTACGGAATGGCGATGTCGATCACCGTCATGCTCGTGTCGATCCTGGTCTCCGCCTTCTACGTTCGCCGCATCTATCGTGAAACGAGGTTCGACTGATGATTTCTCTCATCCTCCGCGGAACCGGTCAGCGTCTGGCAGCTTTGCTCCTGCTTGTGTGGTCTCTCGGTCCGGTCTACTGGGCCCTGGCCACCAGTCTGATGAAGCCGCGCGATATCGCCACATCGCCCGTAAACCTTGTTCCCCCGTCGATCACGTTCGAACATTACCAAAAGCTGCTGGGAGGCCTCGTTGGTCTGCCTGATGATACCGATGTCTGGTATGACTTCCTCCGGGCGCTGGTAAACAGTCTTGTTCTCGCCGGTGGAGCAACAATCCTTACGACGGCGATTGCCGCACTCGCAGCTTATTCGGCTGTACGAATGCGCTTCCCCGGCCGCAACCTCGTCTTCTACATGATCGTGGCGACCCTGGCGGTGCCCGGATACACGGTACTCATTCCTCTCTATCGCATGATGGTCAGCCTTGGTCTGGTGGACACCTATTCCGGCATCATCCTGATCTACATCTCGGCCTATCTGCCGCTTGCCATGTGGCTGATGCGTTCGGTCTACGAATCGCTTCCGCTGTCGATCGAAGAGGCGGCCTATCTGGACGGCGCGGGCCGGCTGTACACGATGATCCGTATCGTCATCCCGCTTGCAACACCTGGCCTGATCGCGGCAGCGATCCTGACATTCCTCGGTGCATGGGGGCAGTTCTCCGTTCCCCTGGTCTTCGCACCCACGGTTGCAACCAAGCCGCTCACCGTCCTCATCCCTGAATTCGCCACCAAAAACTACGTCGACTACGGGCTGATCAACGCCGCCGGTATTCTCGCAATGATCCCCCCGGCTTTGGTCGTCATGTTTCTCAATCGTTACCTGCTCAACGGCCTGATGGCCGGCGCTGGCAAATAACCCAAATCACGGAGTGCCTGTTTTGACCAAGATTACGCTTATCGGTGCCGGCAGCACCGTCTTTGCCCAGAATATTCTCGGCGACATCCTGAGCCGCCCGGCCTTTGCCGACTGCACCATCAGCCTACACGACATCGATGCAGACCGGCTTTCCACGTCAGAGATCGTGACCCGCCGTATCTGCGAAGCGCTCAAGCTCCCAAAAGTCCGCATCGAGGGAACGATGGACCGTCGTGCTGCCCTGAAAGATGCGCGCTTCGTCATCCTGATGTTCCAGGTCGGCGGCTATCGCCCCTCGACGGTCATCGATTTCGAAATCCCGAAGAAATACGGCCTGCGCCAGACGATTGCAGACACGCTTGGCATTGGTGGCATCTTCCGCGCCCTGCGCACCATCCCCGTGCTCAAGGGCATCTGTGAGGACATGCAGGATCTCTGCCCGGACGCGCTGCTGATGAACTACGTCAACCCGATGGCGATGAACTGCTGGGCGGTCTCGCAGATCGCTCCGGGAATCCAGACAGTCGGCCTTTGCCATTCCGTGCAGCACACTGCACAGCATCTTGCCGAATGCCTCGGCGAAGACATCCGCGACATCGACTATACGTCGGCCGGTATCAACCATGTTGCCTTCATGCTGAAATATGGAAAACGGCGCCCGGACGGCTCCTTCGAGGACCTTTATCCACGCCTCAAGGCGCTTGCACAGACCGACAAGGTTCCCGATGACGACCGCGTCCGCTTCGACATGCTGCGCCGTTTCGGCTATTTCGTAACCGAATCCTCCGAGCACTTCTCCGAATATACGCCCTGGTACATCAAGCGGGGCCACGAGGACCTGATCGAGAAGTACAACATTCCGCTCGACGAGTACCCGCGCCGCTGCGAGCGCCGCCTGGGCGAATGGGCACAGCAGCGCAAGGATCTCGAGGGCGACAAGCCCATCGAGGTATGCCGTTCCAACGAGTATGCCTCGGCGATCCTCAACGCGATGGTCACCAACGAGCCGGAGCTGATCTACGGTAACGTCGTCAACCAAGGCCTGATCGAGAACCTGCCTTACGAGGCAAGCGTTGAGGTTCCCTGCCATGTGGACCGCAATGGCATCCAGCCTATCAAGGTCGGCAAGATCCCGGCTGAACTGGCGGCCGTGATCCGGCTGAGCACCAATGTTCAGGAGCTCACCGTCCTCGGCGCCCTGACGGGCAAGCGCCATTATATCGAACAGGCTGCGATGCTCGACCCGCACACCTCTGCCGAACTTGCACCCGATCAGATCGCCTCACTTGTCGCCGATATGATCGCGGCACACGGCAACATGGTTCCGCACCTCTCGTAATCCCCCGGCCTCGACAGGAGACGTTCATGACTGACGTCAAGATATCTCAATTGCGCAAGTCTTACGGTATTCAGGCCGCCCTGCACGGACTGAATATTGAGATGGAAAGCGGCGAGTTCGTTGTTCTCGTCGGCCCGTCCGGGTGCGGAAAATCGACATTGCTGCGGATGATCGCTGGCCTGGAAAGCATCACATCTGGCACGATCGCATTTGCCGGTCGCGTGGTTAACAATATCGCGGCCAAGGATCGCGATATCGCGATGGTCTTCCAGAACTACGCGCTTTATCCGCATATGACTGTGCGCGAGAATATGGGTTTTTCGCTGAAGCTTAGGGATGTCCCCGAGATTGAACGGAAGCCGAGGGTGGAGGCGGCGGCCAAAAGCCTTGGTCTAAGCCATCTTCTCGATCGCTATCCGCGCCAGTTGTCCGGCGGCCAACGCCAGCGTGTCGCCATGGGCCGCGCGGTCGTTCGCGAACCCGCACTGTTCCTCTTTGACGAGCCGCTCTCCAACCTCGACGCCAAGCTTCGCGTCCAGATGCGCACCGAAATCAAGCAGATGCACAAGCGCGTCAAGGCGACCATGATCTACGTGACCCATGACCAAGTCGAGGCCATGACCATGGGCGACCGGATCGTCGTCATGCGTGACGGCCGTGTCGAGCAGGTCGGTAAGCCGATTGAGCTTTATGATCGGCCGGCCAACGAGTTTGTCGCGGGGTTTCTTGGATCTCCCTCGATGAACTTCATCGAGGGGACGCTTGGTGGCGACCGCCAAAGCGTTGTGCTTCGTGATGGCAGCCAGGTTCGCCTGCCATGCGCGGTCGGCGGTGCGGAGGGCCAGGCTGTGAAGCTCGGCTTGCGTCCGGAAGAGTTGCAGCCGTCCGCGAGTGGTCTCGAATTTGAAATCGACGTCATCGAACCGACGGGCGCCGAGACGATTGTCATGCTCCGAAATTCGGAGCTGATCGGCGAGGCGGCGGTCTGCCTGCTGCTGCGCGACCGCTATGATCTCGCGCCCGGCCAGAGGATTACGATCGCTCCGAAGCCCGGCACGGGCCACGTTTTTGACTCGGAAACCGGCAATCGGCTGCTCCCCGATCAGATCGTGGAGATCGCAAGGGTTGCTCTGCGATGAACCAACGACTGCCAGCTGCAAAAGGCGCGCTGTCGTCGCTACCGCCTGCTACATCATCTTCGGTGGCGCAGGCCAGCATGGGCATGCTGCTCATGCTGGCTGCGGTCTCGACATTCTCGCTTCTCGATGCGTCCGGCAAACGGGCGGCTCAGGATCTTCCGGTCATTGAAGTTACCTGGTTCCGCTTCGCGATACACTTTCTCATCGTAGCGTTGGTTCTCAACCCGTGGACCAGCAGCGACAGCTGGAAGATGAAGCGGCCAGGCCTTCAGATGGTGAGGGGACTGTTTCAGGCCGGTAGCGCTGGCCTGAGCTTCCTCGCACTCAGTCATCTTGCCATGGCGCAGGCGCTGTCGATCCAATTCACCACACCGATCCTGGTGGCGCTTCTGTCCATCGTGCTGCTTGGAGAGCGCGTTGCTCCTTCGCGATGGCTGGCGATCATCATCGGCTTCGCAGGAGTCGTCATTGTGTCCGGCCTTTGGCACGGCATTGGGTATGTTGACCCTGCGATCATCTATAGTTTGGGCTCCGTCACACTGGGCGCATTCTACATCATCTCAACTCGGCGCCTGGCCCCGACGGAGAGCGTCGGTAGCATGCTGCTTATGATGGGCGGGCTTCCAGCGTTGGTGCTGACGCCCATGGTGATGTTTGTCTGGGAGACGCCAGATAATGCAGCGACATGGATGGCGGTCATCGGAGTAGGGCTATTCGGTGCGCTCGGCCACGGGCTGCTTATTCTTGCACACCGGTATGCCGACGCCTCCGCGCTCGCACCCGTCCAATACGCCCAGTTGATCGCCGCTTCCATCGTCGGCTTTGCGCTTTTCGGTGAAGTGCCATCCGTCTCCACGCTTGTGGGCGCCGTGCTTCTGGTCGCTTCAGGCTTCCTGGCTGCCCGTGCGCCCTCTCATCCCAAAGAATGAAAGCACCTTCGTCATGGCATTCAATCACACCTCTGCGACCTGGACAGAAATCTTGCGGCAGCCGGCGATCTGGCGGAACTGGGCGCCTGAGCTGAAAGATCAGGCTGCCGATATCCGCGCCTGGATCAAAGTCAAGGATATCCGCGAAATCTGGATGTGCGGTGCGGGAACATCGGCCTTCATCGGCGACATTTTGGCGGCGTCGTCCTGCAGTGCAGTCGACGGCCCGCTGATCCGGGCGGTTCCCACGACCGACTTTGTCGCGAGCCCTGCTGACTATGTCCGTAGAAGCGCACATATCCTCGTGGTCCAGTTCGGACGTAGCGGCGACAGCTCCGAAACTGTCGGCATGCTCGAGCTTCTCGACAAGGCGATGCCCGAAGCACATCGGCTGCATATCACCTGCAATCCGGACGGCGCGCTTGCAACGCGTCCGGCTGCGGGGCCGGGCGAGCAGAAGATACTGCTGCTGCCGGCAGAGACGCATGACCACGGCTTTGCCATGACGTCGAGCTTCACCACCATGCTGCTGTCGGCGCTTGCCTGCATCGACGGCGCATTCGATCCGGCCACCACTCTGCCTGCCCTGTCGACGGCGGCCGACACCTTGTTGGCTGAGCTTACCGGCCAGGATGCGCCGGTCTGCCCGCCGCGGATGATCTTTCTCGGCGGTGGCGCTCTTAAGGGGCTGGCGCGCGAGGCGGCGCTGAAGGTTCTGGAGCTGACAGCTGGTCAGGTGATGGTGCAGTGGGACAGCCCCCTCGGCTTCAGGCATGGCCCCAAGGCTGCCGTGGTGCCGGGCACCCATATCGCCCTCATGGTGCATCCGGACGAACACACGTCGCGCTACGATATTGACGTCATCAACGAACTGCGCAGCCAGTATCCGGGCGCCGTCGTCACCACGTTGGGTGCTGCCGGCTGTGACGTCACCGTGCCGGCCATTGCCGATCCGCGGGCACTCGCCGTCCTCTACATATTGGCAGGCCAAGTCTGGGCTGTCCGCTGGTCGGCCGGTCTCGGGCTGGAGGTGGACAACCCGTTTGCGAGCGGGACGCTGTCTCGTGTCGTATCGGGTGTCACACTCTATCCTTGGGCGGCGTAGTCAACAGGCTTCGTCCCCTCTGACAGTGAGGCGGCAGTACGGACTGCCACATCTAACCATCGCGACAGCTCCAGGTTGCGCGGGCGCTGATTAGCGCTCGGCATTGCCACCAAGGGCTGACCTGTCGACGTGGCCACGGCGATCCGAATTCGGTCAACTGACCGAAACACGGGGTCCACGCGTTTATAAGAGGATGCTGCAAGATGCAGAAAAACTACCTTTCCGACATCGCGACCTGGGGCAAGGGAGCCGGGGTAAAGGGTATTCCGTCGATCTGCTCGGCACATCCCATGGTCATCGAGGCATCGATGCGCCATGCGCTTGCCCGCGACAAATATCTCCTTGTCGAGGCAACCTGCAACCAGGTGAACCAAGATGGCGGCTATACCGGCATGACGCCGGCCGATTTTCGCGCCTTCGTTGAGACGATCGCGGCTAAGGCCGGCTTTCCGCGCGAAAAGCTCCTTCTTGGTGGAGACCATCTGGGCCCCAATCCCTGGAAACAGCTGCCTGCAGCAGAAGCGATGAAAAAAGCAAGGGTGATGATCGATGCTTATGCGCGGGCCGGCTTCACCAAATTGCATCTCGATACCAGCATGGGCTGCGCGGGCGAACCGGTCGGACTGCCGGATGCGTTGACAGCCGAGCGTGCTGCAAGCCTTGCCGCCACAGCGGAAGCGGCCGTTGCCGGATCGTCGTGTGTACTGCCGGTCTATATCATAGGAACCGAAGTACCGATTCCCGGTGGAGCGATGGAAGAGCTCAATGAGCTCGAGGTCACCAAGCCGGAAGCAGCACGGCGTACCATCGCCGTGCATCGGACCGCTTTCGAGGCTGCCGGCGTTAGCAAGGCTTTCGATCGCGTCGTCGGTGCCGTCGTGCAGCCGGGCGTCGAGTTCGGCAACCATAATGTCATCGCCTATGACAGTGGCAAGGCGGCAGCGCTGAGTGCAACGCTTGCCGACTTGCCAGGCCTCGTCTTCGAAGCGCATTCCACCGATTACCAGACGCGGGATGCGCTGCGCAGCCTTGTGCTCGATGGTTTCGCCATCCTGAAAGTCGGCCCTGGCCTGACATTTGCGTTGCGCGAAGCCTTCTATGGCCTTGATCGGATCGCGGCCTTCCTGTTTCCAACCGGGCGTTCGGCAACGCTGCTTGAGACGATCGAGACAGTGATGGTGGCCGAGCCGAAGAACTGGGAAAAATACTATCATGGGACCGCGGACGAGCAACGGCTGCAGCGTCATTTCAGCTACAGTGATCGCGTGCGCTATTACTTCCCGAACGTGACCATCCGCGCGGCGGTTGAAGAACTCTTCGGCCTACTGGCGGATGTTGAGATCCCAGAAACTCTGATTAGCCAGTACCTGCAGGGCTCCTACGAAGCTGTTCGTTCCGGCAAGATAGCACGAAACGCCGAGGCTCTTGCGCTACATTCCGTCGATTGCGTTCTGGAGGATTATTTCGAAGCTTGCCGAGAGTTATGTGAGGATGGAATGGCGGATGCGCCCTAAATGACCGCCGGCCGCGACCGTTGGTTGATAGATGAGTAGGATCGAACTGGCGATTCCATGATAACGTTGTTCGTGGAAGCTATTCCGCTTCCGTGAGATGCGCTTGTTTTAAACACTTACCGAACCCCCGTGTTCTGGGTTCGACTCGCATCGAGAACCAAGGGTAGCACGCGATGTCGGCTTTCGGCCCTAGGCCGCACATCTCTACTTTCTGACACTTTTAGTCAGTAAACGGGTATATCTAGACTACTGATCTGTACGACGTTGTTTGCAGGCTCCGCGACATCCGAATTACAACCACAACGCAGCGAACGTACCAAGGCCGAGTATACCCTCAGCCGCGGCGATCCAAAGGGACCAAACAACGTCGACCGACACAACGACGCGGACGTTGCGATATGTGCGATAGCGGCAGGCTCCAACTTGCCGTAGCAACTCTGCCGAACAGTTCGAAGGGCAGCGTACGCAGGACATGTCCGATGCAAATCCTGGGTTTTTCGTTAGGGCGCCGTATGAACCTAATTCCTTTCAGCCCCGCCAGTTCGGCAACGAGGCCCTGCGTCGCCGAATCATGGCTGGCAGTGCTTTCCGTGCCTTCGATGACGGGAAGCAGGCCGTTTGCCAGTTCCCTGCCGAGTTCGGCGCTCCATTGATCGAACGAGTTGCTGCGGATAAGCAGATCGTTGGGCAGAGATGGAAGCCGTTTGATCGTCCAGTTGAAAACTCCGGGCATTCAGTGAACCACAACCCCCGGTCACGACCGGGGGGGTGTCAGCAGTCTGAACGGAACCTTCTGGGCTCCGTTTCCTAAGTGACATGGCTCAGAATTCAGACCATTCCGGCTCTTGCTTCAGCGCGGCGTTTCCGCGAAACGCGTTGGTCAACTTCTGGCCCAGTTGCCGTGCCGGCGAGGCGACGGGGCTGTGGCTGGCGGTCGTCGTCGCAGGCTTGGCGAAGCTCGGCCGCGCCTGGTTGGCAACGGCGCCATCCAGCTTGAACTGGGACATGAGCTGAGAAAGCGCCATGGCTTCATGCGCGAGGCTGTGGCTCGCCGCAGTCGTTTCCTCAACCATGGCGGCATTTTTCTGCGTGCCTTCGTCCATGCTGTTCACGGCCGTGTTGATCTCCTGCAGGCCAAGCGACTGCTCGCGCGAGGCTTCGGCAATCGCGTGAACATGGCGGTTGATCTCCTGCACTTCGGCGACGATTGCATCCAGCGCCTTGCCGGCTTCGCCGACCAGTTCCACGCCAGACTCGACCTGCGAACCGGAGGCGGTGATCAGCGCCTTGATCTCCTTGGCGGCGCGCGCCGAGCGCTGTGCGAGTTCGCGCACTTCCTGAGCGACGACGGCAAAGCCCTTGCCCGCATCACCTGCCCGGGCGGCTTCGACGCCGGCGTTGAGAGCGAGAAGGTTGGTCTGGAAGGCGATATCGTCGATCACGCCGATGATGTTGCTGATCTCGTTCGAGGACTGCTCGATCAGGTGCATCGCGGTTACGGCGTTGCGCACGACCTCGCCGGAGCGTTCGGCGGCTTCGCGCGTTTTGGCGACCAGCTGGCTGGCGTCGCTTGCGCGTCCGGCGGCGTCCTTGACGGTCGTGGTGATCTGCTCCAGCGCCGCGGCGGTTTCCTCAACGGAAGCCGCCTGCTGTTCGGTGCGCTTGGAGAGGTCGTCGGCGGAGGCGCGGATCTGGCTTGACCCGGCGCTGATGGCGCTCGCATTGGCGCCAACGGCCTGCAGCGCATTGTGCAGCTTGGCGACCGCCGCGTTGAAGTCCTGGCGAAGCGTGTCGAGGTCGCCGGTGAACGGCGTGTCGATCTGGCAATTCAGGTCGCCATTGGCGAGATCGCCGAGCGCGCCGCCAAGAGCTTTGACCGCCCGATGCAGGTTGGCGGCTTCATTGGCCTTCTCTGTTTCGCGCGCGAGGCGCTCGCTCTCGCTCATCGAGCGGGTGGCTTCTGCCTGCTGTTCGATGCGCATGCGGTCGATCGCATTGGTCCGGAACACGGCGACGGCGGCAGCCATCTGGCCGATTTCGTCGCGGCGGTCGAGGCCATGAACCTCCTCGCCGGTCTCGCCGGAGGCAAGCGTTTCCATGCGTTCGCGGAGCTTCGCCATCGGTGTCGTCACGCCCTTCTGCGCGATGACCATCGCAAAGGCGATTGCCGCGATGACGCCAACGGTAAGGCCGACAAGCGTATAGAAGATGGTGGATGAAACGGAGGCGGAAAGCTGGCTGCCTCCCTGTTCAAGCAGGTCCGCCATGGCTTTGTTATTCGCGCCGAATTTGGGCGACAGGCCAACGATCATGTCATCGAGCTTTGCAGCAAGTTGCTGCGTTTCAGCCGCATTGTTGGCGGCGCGCGCGGCAAGAAGCTGATCGCCAAGTGATTTCAGAGCGTCTGCGCCGGCAAGCAGTTCGTCGATCGCAATCTTGCGGCTAGGGACCAGTTCCGGCACTTGTGCAAGGCGCTGGCGAGCGCCACCGAATTCGGTGGCGAAGCGCTTGGAGATATCATTAAAGCCGGCGGAGCCGGGTTCCTGAGCAACGGCACGGCTCAGCCATGTCGTGGATGTCCAAATGCCGGCTGCCGCACGAGCGCTGAAGGTCGCTGCCTGGCTCTCGTTCTGTAGGAAGCCAGTATACTGCTGATTGGCCGCGCTGAACTTGTCGGTGAGGTAAAGCAAGCCGGCCATGGAAACGAGGCCGAGCAGGGCGATTGCAATAAGGAATTTGGTTTTTATCTTTAGGTTTTGCAACATGAGGCACCTTGGAAATCGTGGTGAAACGGCATGGCGAGGCCTGCGGATGAGCAAAGCTCAAACCCCAGGAAATGAATTCTGAAACTGTGTGACAAACGCATCATGCGCGGAGCATCGAGTGATCATTTCGATCGAATGACTTCAACCTAGGCGCTCATCCTTAAAAAAATCTGACTTTTGCGGACAGCGTGGCTGAAATCGCGAGTTAACCTGCGCTTTATCAAAAAGCGCCGCCAACGGTCGCGTAAATGTATATTTATGCGAGCTAAATTTGCAATCTGAGTTTTCGCAGGGATGCGCAACTTGCAGCAGCTCAATGGTCACTGGTAGTTAACCAATTGGGCAGGTGCCCAAGGAGTGTCATTGCGGCACACGCTTAGGTCGAGATACATGGGCGCGATCATTATTCTGATCGTAACCCGCGATCCCGTGGGTCCATTTGAAACAAATCATATTGAGGATGCCCAATGGTTTACACACGCCGCAACGTCATTGCCATATCAGGAGCCGCGCTGGCGGGTGCCGCTCTGCCGAAGGTCGCAGCCGCACAGTCGATCGGCTTCACGCCATCGCCGATCTACCCTGATCCGGCCATCCAGGTTCTCGACCCGAGCTTTGCCAAATATCGCGTCGCCAGCTCGTCCTTGGAACAGGTCGCCACCGGCGCCCGCTGGCTGGAAGGCCCGGTCTGGTTTGGCGATGGTCGCTATCTTCTCGTCAGCGACGTGCCGAACAACCGGGTCATGAAATACGACGAGACGAATGAGACCTGGAGTGTCTTCAACCCGAATTCGAACTATTCGAACGGCCACGCCCGCGACATGCAGGGCCGGCTTTTGTCGTGCGAGCACCTGACGCGCCGCGTCACCCGCACCGAATATGACGGCTCGATCACGGTACTGGCCGACAATTACAAGGGCAAGAAGCTCAACTCGCCGAACGACATCGTCTGCAAGTCGGACGGTTCGATCTGGTTCACCGACCCGACCTTCGGCATTGCCGGTGAATGGGAAGGCGACAAGGCCGAACCCGAACTGCCGCATTCGGTCTATCGCATCTCACCGGATGGGAAGCTCAATCTCGTCACCGACGAGCTGAAGGGTCCGAACGGCATCGCCTTCTCGGAAGACGAGAAGAAGCTCTATATCGTCGAAGGCCGTGCACAGCCCTATCGCATCGTCTGGTCCTACGACGTCGCCAAGGACGGCGTTTCGCTTTCCAACAAGAAGGCGCTGATCACCGCCGACGACAATGGCGGCCTCGACGGCTTCAAGGTCGATGTCGACGGCAATCTGTGGTGCGGATGGGGCTCTTCGGGTGCGGCCGGCGCCAAGCCGGAAGATCTCAACGGCGTGAAGATTTTCAACAAGGCCGGCAAGGCAATCGGCTTCATCAAGCTGCCGGAACGCTGCCCCAACCTCGTCTTCGGCGGGCCGAAGAAGAACCGCCTCTACATGGCGTCCAGCCATTCGGTCTATGCGCTCTATGTCGAGACGCGCGGAGCAGTCTGATTAAAAATCGAGCCGCCGCGATTGTCGTGGCGGCTCGAGCAAGTCTTCGACCTCAGATGATGCCGCCGCTGCCGCCCACGGACGCCGGGCGCTCCGCGGCAACCTTCTTGCGATAGCCGCTGGCGCGGTAGGTGGCAATCGGATCGATCGCGCCGCCCGCACGGCGCCGGGCCTCCGCCAGGATCGGCTCGACATCGGTGCGATAACCGCGCTTCAGCGTCTCCGTCGCCATCAAGGCATCGTTCCCGTCCTGGAAACCTGCCAGCGCCTTACGGTCGACGATCAGCGCCTGCGCATAGGCGCGGCGGATTTCGTTGGCGCTGTTGATCAGGCTTTCGATCGGATCGGTCACGTTATGCGACTGGTCGATCATGTGGGCCGGGTTGAAGTCGTTGACGCCGCGCTGCTCGGCCTCGACCAGCTCGTTGAAGACGAGGAACAGGCGATAAGGCTCGATCGAGCCGGCGTCGAGGTCGTCGTCGCCGTATTTCGAGTCGTTGAAGTGGAAGCCGCCGAGCTTGCCGAACTGGATCAGGCGGGCGACGATCATCTCGATATTGGTGTTCGGCGCATGGTGGCCGAGGTCGACGAGGCAATGCGCCTTCGGGCCGAGCGTCTGGGCGATCAGGTAGTTGGTGCCCCAGTCCTGCACGACGGTCGAATAGAAGGCCGGCTCGTACATCTTGTGCTCGGAAAACAGCTTCCAATCGTCGGGCAGCGCCTTGTAGATGTCGGCCATCGAGGCAAGGTAGCGCTCGAAGGAGCGGGTGAAATTGCTTTGGCCCGGGAAGTTCGAACCGTCGCCGACCCAGACGGTCAGGGCCTTGGAGCCGATCGCCTTGCCGATCTCAATGCATTCGATGTTGTGCTCGACGGCCTGCGCGCGGGTTGCCGCGTCGGTGTGGCTGAGCGAACCATACTTGTAGGAGTGGGCCTGGCCGGCCGCGTCGGAGAAGGTGTTGGAATTCATCGCGTCGAAGCCGAGGCCAAGCTGATCGCCCTTCGCCTTCAATTCCTTGACGTCGGTCTTGTCCCACGGAATGTGGAGCGAGACGTTCGGCGTGGCGCGGGTCAGTTCGTTGATGACGGAGCAATCGTCGAGCTTGTCGAAGATCCCGCGCGGCTCGCCGGCGCCGGGGAAGCGGGCAAAGCGCGTGCCGCCGGTGCCGACGCCCCAGGATGGAACGGCGACGAAGAATTCGGAGACGCGGCGCGTGATCGCCTCAATGTCCACGCCACGGCGCGACAGGTTGGCGCCCAAGGCTTCGTAATCGGATTTGAGCGCGGCTGCGCGCTTTTCGTTTTCTTGCGCAATCACATCCTGCGCGATTTTGGTTTCGGCCATGAATTCCTCCCGTGTGGCATCGAACCAAACGGCTCCTGTCCGCGTTTCGATGCATGAAATACTCAAATCAGTAATGAGGCGACCTTGGACATCATACGCATTCTTTTCGCGATCATCCTGCCACCTGTCGGTGTATTCCTGCAGGTCGGAATCGGCCTGCAGTTCTGGCTAAACATACTGTTGACGCTGTGCGGCTACGTGCCGGGGATCATCCATGCGGTATGGGTGATCCTCCGGCGGTAGCGATCAGCGCGGGAAGCTCTGCGCGTTGCCGGCATCGACATTGATGATGTTGCCGGTGGACTTTGCCGAGAGATCGGACGCCAGGAAGTAGATCGCTTCGGCGATGTCTTCAGGGAAGACGTTGAGCTTCAGCATGGAGCGCTTGCGGTAGTGCTCCTCCAACTCGTTGATCTCGATCTTCGACGATGCAGCACGCTGCTCGCGCCACTCGCCGTTCCAGATCTTCGATCCACGCAGAACCGCATCCGGGTTGACGGTGTTGACGCGAATGCCCGCTTCAGCGCCTTCGAGCGCCAAGCAACGGGCGAGATGGATCTCGGCAGCCTTGGCCGTGCAGTAGGCAGCAGCATTCGGCGACGACGCCAGGCCGTTCTTGGAGGCGACGAAGACGACGTTGCCGCCGAGGTTCTGCTTGCGGAATAGGCGGAAGGCTTCGCGCGAAACCAGGAAGTAGCCGGTCGCCAGGATGTCGATGTTCTTGTTCCACATCGAAAGCTCAGTGTTTTCGATCGGCGCGGACGATGCAATGCCGGCGTTCGAAACCAGGATGTCGACGCCGCCGAATTCGACACAGGCTTCCGCGAAGGACGAGATCACGCCGTCTTCCTTGGTCACGTCGAGCTTGACGCCGCGAACGGCATCGGCGCCGAACTGCTTGGCAAAATCGGCCTTCGTGCTGTCGAGGGCTTCCTGGTCGATATCCGCCAGCACCACGCAAGCACCTTCGCCGATCAGACGGGCAGCCGTCGCACGGCCGATGCCGCCAGCGCCGCCGGTGACGAAGGCGACCTTGCCGGCTAGGCTTTTCGGCTTCGGCATGCGCTGAAGCTTGGCTTCCTCGAGCAGCCAGTATTCGATATCGAAGGCTTCCTGCTCAGGCAGGCCCTGATATTCCGAAACGGTCGAGGCGCCGCGCATGACGTTGATGGCGTTGACGTAGAACTCGCTGGCGATGCGCGCCGTTGCCTTGTCGCGGGAAAAGGACAGCATGCCGACGCCGGGAACGAGGAAGATGACCGGGTTCGCGTCGCGCATGGCGGGCGAATTGTCATGCTTGCAGTCGTTATAGTAGCGCGCGTAGTCGGCGCGGTAGTCTTCGAGCGCCTTGTCGAGACCGGCAACGATCGCATCCACATCCGGCTTTGCCGGGTCGAAATCGACGATCAGCGGGCGGATCTTGGTGCGCAGGAAGTGGTCGGGGCAGCTGGTACCGAGCGCGCCGAGCGGTGCCAAGTTCTTCGAGTTGACGAATTCGAGAACGGCGTCCTGGTCATCGAAGTGGCCAAGCTTGCGTTCCGCCTTGCCGATGCGACCGCGAATTTCGGGCATCAGGCGGGCGGCGATGGCGCGGCGCTGTTCGGCGGCCAAGCTCTCGGTGGCCGCGCCACCGAAGATCGTCTTGCCTTCGGTCTTCTCGGCAAACCAGACGATCGCCTTGTTGATGATCTCGAGCGTCAGCTCGTAGCAGGCCTTGGCGTCGTTCGCCCAGGTGAAGAGGCCATGGCTTTCGAGCACGACGCCCTTGGAATTCGGGTTCGCCTTGACGAAGGCTTCAAGGTCGAGGCCGAGCTGGAAGCCCGGGCGGCGCCAGGGCAGCCAACCGATGTCAGCGCCGAAGATCTGCTGGGTCAGCTCCTTGGAGTTCTTCGAAGCGGCGATCGCGATGATCGCATCGGGATGCATGTGGTCGACATGCGTGAAGGGCACGAAACCATGCAGCGGCGTGTCGATCGAGGCGGCGCGGCTGTTGAGATTGTAGGTGCAATGGGGGAGGAAGCCGACCATGCGGTCTTCGTCTTCAACACCCTTGTAGATGCTCTTCAGCGAATCCAGCTTGTCCTGGTAGAGGGTGGCGAAGCCGTCGAGCTTGATGGTGCCGACGTCGCCGCCCGAACCCTTGACCCAGAGAACCTTGACCTTTTCGCCGGTCAGCGGGTCGGTTTCCATGACCTTGGCAGAGGTGTTGCCGCCGCCATAATTGGTGATGCGCTTGTCGGCGCCCAGCAGGTTCGAGCGATAGAGTAGCTTTCCAGGCTCATCCAGGCCTGCAGCGTACGAGTCATCCCAACGGTTATCCAGAAGCCGGACGGTTGCCGCCATGTCATCCTCCCATGTAGAATTCTTAAGGACGCGAAAATGAGTAATACGCCCTTTGCGGTGACGGTATCGCTCATCAAAAGCGCCGTTGTCAATCGAAAACGATCAAAAACGATTATGTTGCAACGCAATATGGAAAAATATGATCGTTTGTGATTGACACATAGTCACAACTGCGAAATAAACGATGCAGGAGGAACCCATGCACGAACGCGAACGCCATCGCATCATATTGAGCGCCGTACAGGAAAAGTCGGTCGTGACGGTTCAGGATATTTCCGAGCTGACCGAGGCTTCCGAGGCGACGATCCGGCGCGATATCGCGGCGCTTCACGTGCAGGGGAAGATCCGGCGCGTGCGTGGCGGGGCGGAAGCCGTGCATCCGCCGCAGCTCGGCAATCTCGCCGGTCGGCCTTTCAGGGTTTCAGAATCAGTCAATTCCGATAAGAAGCGCGCAATTGCGCGCGCGGCCGTCGATCTCTGCGATCCTGGCGACGCCATCATCATCAATGGTGGAACGACCACCTTCCAGATGGTGCATTTCATGGCGGCGCATCGCATGCAGGTGATGACCAATTCCTTCGCGATCGCCGAGCATCTGGTCAAGCACTCGAAGAACACGGTGACGGTTCCGGGTGGTGTGATCTATCGCGAGCAGAGCCTGATCCTCTCGCCCTTCGACAATGACGCGATCCGCAATTTCTATGCGCGGCGCTTCTTCATCGGCGCGCAGGGCGTGGGGCCGCTCGGCATCATGGAAGCGGATGCGCAGATCATCCAGAGTGAGCAGAAGCTGATGCATCAGGCCGACGAGCTGATCGTCATGGTCGATTCCAGCAAGTTCCATCGCCGCTCCAGCCTCATTCTGTGCGGGCTCGATCGCGTCACGACCGTGATCACGGACGAGGGGGTCTCCGACGAGGCGGTGCGGATGATCGAGGATGCGGGCGTCAAGCTCGTCGTTGCGAGCATGGTCTCGCAGGCAAGGGAGGATTCCTCGTCGGTCGCCTGAACGGCGCCGGCAGGATGTAGTCAAGTCAATCAACGTGGGAGGAAGAAAGCATGAAACTCGCAAAGACACTGGCGGTGGGCGTCGCCTTTGCCGTCGCATTGATGGCAGGTGCTGCAAGCGCCAAGGACATCAAGATCGGCCTCGTGGTCAAGTCGCTCGGCAACGGCTTCTTTGAAGCCGCCAACAAGGGCGCCCAGGAAGCAGCCAAGGAACTCGGCGGCGTGGAAGTCATCTACACCGGCCCGACCTCGACGACGGCCGAAGGCCAGATCGAAGTCATCAACTCGCTGATCGCGCAGGGCGTCGACGCCATCGCCATCTCCGCCAACGATCCCGACGCTGTCATCCCGGCCCTCAAGAAGGCCAAGCAGCGCGGCATCAAGGTCATCTCCTGGGATTCCGGCGTCAACAAGGACGGCCGTATCCTGCAGCTGAACCCATCGTCCAACGAACTGATCGGCAAGATGTGCCTGACGCTCGTCAAGGATCACCTCGAAGGCGGCAAGGGTGACTTCGCCATCCTGTCTGCAACGACCACCTCGACGAACCAGAATATCTGGATCGGTGAGATGAAGAAGCAGCTCAAGGACTTCGCCGGCATGAACCTCGTCACTACCGTTTACGGTGACGATCTCTCCGACAAGTCTTACCGTGAAGCCGAAGGCCTCCTGAAGTCGAACCCGAACGTCAAGGTCATCGTCGCTCCGACGACGGTCGGCGTTCTGGCCGCTTCCAAGGTCGTCGAAGACAAGGGGCTCGTCGGTAAGGTCTACGTTACGGGTCTCGGCCTGCCGTCCGAAATGGCCGGTGCGATCAAGTCGGGCGCTACGAAGGAATTCGCGATCTGGAACCCGATCGACCTCGGCTATTCCGCAACGCAGATCGCCTATCACCTCGTAAAGGGTGACGCGACTGGCGCACCGGGCACCGAAATCGAAGCCGGCCGCATGGGCAAGATCAAGGTAGACGACAAGGGCGAAGCCGCAATGGCCGACCCGTTCATCTACAATGCGTCGAACATCGATCAGTTCTCGAAGGTTTTCTAAGCCTTTCGCGGACAGACAAAACCCGGCGGCGCTGCCGCCGGGCCCTTCCCAATGAACACTGGTAAGCGCTGATGAACAACGCCCTTCAACACCCTGTTGCAAGCGTCGCGACAAACGACGTACCCGCAATTCTCGAGATGCGCGGCATCTCGCAGATCTTCCCTGGCGTGAAGGCGCTCGATAACGTCAGCATCGCGCTCTATCCCGGCAAGGTCACCGCGCTGATCGGCGAAAACGGCGCCGGCAAATCGACGCTCGTCAAGATTCTCACCGGCATTTACCGCCCGAACGAAGGCGAGATCCTCGTCGATGGCAAGCCGACGACGTTTGCCAATGCGCAGGCCGCGATCGATGCCGGCGTCACCGCGATCCACCAGGAAACCGTGCTCTTCGACGAGCTGACGGTTGCCGAAAACATCTTCCTCGGCCATGCGCCGCGCACGCGCTTCCGCACCATCGACTGGAAGCTGATGAACAGCCGCGCCAAGGCGTTGCTGACCTCGCTTGAAAGCAATATCGATCCGACAATCCGCCTGAAGGACCTCTCGATCGCGCAACGCCATCTCGTGGCGATCTCGCGCGCACTGTCGATCGAGGCCCGCATCGTCATCATGGACGAGCCGACCGCCGCCCTGTCGCGCAAGGAGATCGACGATCTCTTCCGCATCGTCGAAGGCCTGAAGGCACAGGGCAAGGCGATCCTCTTCATCAGCCACAAGTTCGACGAACTCTACGAGATTGCTGACAATTTCGCGGTATTCCGCGACGGCCGCGCCGTCGGTCACGGCAATCTCAAGGCCACACCACAGGACGAGATCGTCCGCATGATGGTCGGCCGCGATGTCGAGAACGCATTCCCGAAGATCGACGTCGCGATCGGCGGACCGGTGCTGCAGGTCGAGAAATACTGTCACCAGACAGAGTTCCGCGATATCTCGCTGACGCTGCGCAAGGGCGAAATTCTCGGCGTCTATGGCCTCATCGGCGCCGGCCGCTCCGAGCTCTGTCAGTCCCTGTTCGGCATCACCAAGCCGCTGTCGGGCAAGCTCACGCTCGATGGCCGGGAGATCAGCATCAACTCGCCGCTCGATGCCATCCGTGCCGGCATCGTCTATGTGCCGGAAGAGCGCGGCCGTCACGGCCTGGCGCTTCCCATGCCGATCTACCAGAACATGACACTGCCCTCGCTCGGGCGCACCTCACGCAAGGGCTTCCTGAAGGCGGCCAATGAGTTCGCGCTGGCGCGCAAATATGCCGAGCGGCTCGATCTGCGTGCCGCGGCACTTTCGGTTCCAGTCGGAACGCTGTCGGGCGGCAACCAGCAGAAGGTGGTGATCGGCAAGTGGCTGGCGACCATGCCCAAGGTCATCATTCTCGATGAGCCGACCAAGGGTATCGATATCGGCTCGAAGGCGGCCGTGCACGGCTTCATCAGCGAGCTCGCCGCCGAGGGCCTCTCCATCATCATGATCTCGTCGGAACTGCCGGAGATCATCGGAATGTCCGATCGGGTGCTTGTCATGAAGGAGGGCCTGTCGGCCGGCCTTTTCGATCGCAAGGACTTGACGCCGGAAACGCTGGTGCGCGCTGCCACCGGTAACGCTTGAGGTAACCAGCATGTCCAGACTCTTGAGAAAACGCGAAACGCTGCTCTTTATCATCATCGCGGTGATGATCGCCGCCTTTTCGACCCGCGCCGACGGCTTTGCCACACCTGGAAACCTCGCAGGCATCTTCAACGACACGTCGATCCTGATCATTCTGGCGCTGGCGCAGATGACCGTCATCCTGACGAAGTCGATCGACCTGTCGGTTGCTGCCAACCTCGCCTTCACCGGCATGGCGATCGCGATGCTGAACGCCGCGCATCCTGATCTGCCGCTGATCGTCCTGATCCTCGCCGCGATCCTGATCGGCGCCTGCCTCGGCGCCATCAATGGCTTCCTCGTCTGGGCGCTCGAGATCCCGCCGATCGTCGTGACATTGGGCGCGCTCACCATCTATCGCGGCATGGCCTTCGTGCTCTCGGGCGGCGAGTGGGTCAACGCGCACCAGATGACGCCGACCTTCCTCAACGTTCCCCGCACCGTCGTTCTCGGTATGCCGGTGCTGAGCTGGGCCGCGATCATCATCGTCGCGCTGATCTATGTCGTGCTGAAATACACCCAGTTCGGCCGCTCCACCTATGCCGCCGGCGGCAATCCGACAGCGGCGGTCTATGCGGGTATCGATGTCGGCTGGACGAAATTCCTTGCCTTCGTTCTGTCGGGCGCGCTTGCCGGCCTTGCGAGCTATCTCTGGGTTTCGCGCTATGCGGTCGCCTATGTCGACATCGCCAATGGCTTCGAGCTCGACAGCGTGGCGGCCTGCGTCATCGGCGGCATCTCGATCGCCGGCGGCGTCGGATCGGTGCTTGGCACCGTGCTCGGCGCGCTCTTCCTTGGCGTCATCAAGAACGCGCTTCCCGTCATCGGTATCTCGCCCTTCACGCAGATGGCGATCTCCGGCACCGTCATCATTCTCGCCGTGGTCTTCAACGCAAGGCGCGAGCGCAATCGCGGCCGCATCATCCTGCGCGACAAGGCCGCCGCGGAAACTCCAGCAGAGGTGGCAGCATGAGCACCGTCGTTTCCACGCCCACCGAAAAGCGCGTCATACCGGATCGCTTGGGAACGCCATTCAAGCGGATCATGGCCAGCTGGGAAGTGCTGCTCTTCGGCGTTGCCGTGGTAATCTTCATCTTCAATTCGCTGGCGTCGCCCTACTTCCTCGACGCCTGGAACCTCTCGGACGCGACGTTCAACTTCACCGAAAAGGCGATGATCGCGTTTGCCATGGCGCTGCTCGTCATATCCGGTGAGATCGATCTGTCGGTTGCCGCCATCATCGCGCTGGCCTCGACCGCCATGGGCGCCGCAGCGCAGGCCGGTGTCGGTGCGCCCGGTCTCGTCGCCATCGGCGTCGGCGTCGGTCTGCTTTGCGGCATGTTCAACGGCTTTCTCGTCTCCGTGATGAAGCTTCCCTCTATCGTCGTCACCATCGGCACGATGAGCCTGTTTCGTGGCATCTCCTACATCGTGCTGGGTGACCAGGCCTACGGCAACTATCCCGAGGATTTCGCCTTCTTCGGCCAAGGATATGTCGTCTGGGTCTTTTCCTTCGAATTCGTGCTCTTCATCGTGTTGGCGATCCTGTTCGCCATCCTGCTGCACGCCACCAATTTCGGCCGCCAAGTTTACACGATCGGCAACAACGATTTCGCCGCGCGCTTCTCCGGTATCCCGGTCGAGCGGGTGAAGTTCATTCTCTTCATGCTGACGGGCGTGATGAGTGGCATCGCCTCGGTCTGCCTGACCTCGCGGCTCGGCTCCACGCGCCCGTCGATCGCGCAAGGCTGGGAGCTTGAGGTCGTCACCATGGTGGTTCTCGGCGGGGTGTCGATCCTTGGCGGTTCCGGCAAAATCGGCGGTGTGGTCATCGCCGCCTTCGTCATGGGCCTCGTCACCTTCGGCCTCGGTCTGCTCAACGTTCCCGGCATTGTCATGTCGATCTTCATCGGGCTGCTGCTGATCATCACCATCGCGATCCCGATCATCGCTCTCCGCATCAAAGCCATGAGTTCGAAATGACGCTGGAAAAACACGCCTTCAAGATGATGCTCAATCCCGGCATGGAAGCCGAGTACATCAAGCGCCACGACGAAATCTGGCCGGAACTGGTCGAGCTGCTGCACCAGTCCGGCGCCAGCGATTACTCGATCCATCTCGACCGCGAGACCAACACGCTGTTCGGCGTGTTGACACGAACAAGCGACAACACACTGTCGAGCCTGCCGGAACATCCGGTGATGAAGCGTTGGTGGGCGCATATGCGCGATATCATGGCCACCAATCCGGATAATTCGCCTGTCCAGACAGACCTCGTCACCGTCTTTCATATGCCATGACATCAACCCAGAGCTACGCCCGCGTCGCGGTTTTCGATATCGGCAAGACGAATGCGAAGGTGGTCGTGCTCGACAGCGCCACACGCGCCGAGGTCGCGGTCGTCAAGACCCCGAACGTGGTGATCAAGTCGGGTCTCTACCCGCATTATGATGTGGAGGCGCTGTGGGCTTTCGCGCTCGACGCGTTGAAGCGATTTGCCGTGTCGCCCGGTTTCGATGCGATCTCGATTACCACGCATGGCGCAGCCGCCGCTCTGCTCGCTGCGGATGGGGCGCTCTCCATGCCGGTGCTCGATTATGAACACGAATATCCGCTCGAGATTATCGACGCCTATACCGCGCTGCGCCCGTCATTCGAGGAAACCTATTCGCCGCGCCAGTCGATGGGCCTGAACATCGGAGCGCAGCTGCACTATCAGCAGACGGCCTTCCCACAGGCGTTCGCCGGTGTCGCCACCATCGTCACCTACGCCCAATACTGGGCGGCGCGCCTGACTGATGTCGCAGCCAACGAGGTGACGTCGCTCGGTTGCCATACCGATCTGTGGAACCCGCGCGCATCGAGCTATTCCAGCCTCGTCGACACGCTGGGTATAAGACCTTTGATGGCGCCGATCCGGTCGGCTTTCGATGCGCTCGGTCCGGTGCTGCCCGAAATCGCCGAGCAGATCGGGCTTTCCAAACCCGTCCCGGTCTACTGCGGCATTCACGATTCCAATGCGTCGCTGCTGCCGCATCTGGTCAGCCGGCAAGCGCCGTTCGCTGTCGTCTCGACGGGCACATGGGTGGTCAACTTCGGCGTGGGTGGCGATCTCGACCATCTCGATCCGAAACGCGATACGCTTGCCAATGTCGATGCCTACGGGCGGGCTGTCCCGTCATCGCGGTTCATGGGCGGGCGCGAATTCGAAATCCTGTCGGCCGAGATCGGTCCCGTGGCGGTCGAGGACACGGTCGCGGCCATGCCCGGTGTCATCGAAACAGGGATGATGCTGTTGCCCAACGTGGCGCCCGGGTCGGGGCCTTTTCCGGGCAAGGAGCGACGCTGGATCAACGCGGAGGCAGCGAACGCTGGTGAACGTTACGCGGCAGTTTGTCTCTATCTGGCGCTGATGACCGAAGCGTGCCTGGGCTTGATCGGCGCAGGTGGGCCCGTTGTCGTCGAGGGGCCGTTTTCGCTGAACGAGACCTATCTCGATGTGGTCGCGGCACTCACCGGCCGGGATGTGATCGCCGTTCCCGGCTCGACGGGCACGAGTGCCGGCGCTGCACTTCTGACCGGAATTGCTCCGATGAAAGGCAAAGAGAAGCATTTTCCGCCGCGCGAGATCTTTCACTTGCCTGAGTATCGGCGGCGCTGGTACGCCGCGCTAGCATAAGACTCTTTCCGGATCGCCTCTTTGCGCCATCTATGAATGCCGGTAGAGTTGAAGCGCATTTCATACCAGGTGAGGAAAACACGACATGACAGTTTCATCCGGCGAGGGTTTCGATCCGCGGGCGCTGGCCGCGCGTTTGAGTGGCCTTGAAAAGGCAGGCGAAAAGGCGCCGACGGCGGACTTCGTACTGCCCGCGACTTTGCGCGAAGCGATGGACGCGCAGAATTTTCTGGCCGCCGAAGAGCGCATCTCCACACACGCATGGAAGGTGGCCATGTCGCCGTCGGGTGAGCCTGTCCTGGCGCCCTTGCATCCGTATTTCGAGGCCGTTTCCGGCGCGTCGATTTCCTGGCGTCCGGGCATGAAGTTCGAGGCGGAAGTGGCAGTCCGCCTGGGCCAGGATCTCCCGGTCCGTCAGAACGGTGACTATACACGCGACGAGATCGTCGAGGCGATCGCCGAATGCCATCTTGGTGCAGAGCTCCTGGCCAGCAGCATTGTGGAAAGCGGGCAGGTGTCCTTCCTTCTCTACCTGGCCGAACGCATCGGCAACAAGGGCTATGTTCTTGGTCCGGCACTTCCAAAAAGCATCGTGGACACCATCGGCAACACAGCGCTCAAGGTGACGCATGGCGAGCAGGTGATCTATGACGCCCTGGCGCGCCATCCGAAGGACGATGTGCTTGTATGGCTGTTGGCCTACGCCAATGACAAGCTGCGCCCGCACACCTCGCTGAAGAAGGGCGCTCTGATCACCACGGGCACGCTGTGCGGCGCGATCGAGCTCACCTCGCGCGGCGCGATCGATATCGTTCTCGGTCGCGAAACGCGCCTCAGCCTTTCGATCGTCTGATCAGGCGGCGGAGAAAAACGCGGAACATTGACGCACCTCACGCATTCTCCCTGATCGAACTTCGGGAGGATGTGATGGGGAAGCGTCTCGCGCTGTGCGCGCTCATTGTCTGCGCTGCAGGAGGGGCGTCGGCGAACGAGGCGCCATTCCTCAAGTCGCTTGCCGGAAATTGGACCGGCGGCGGCATGATGAAGCGCACAACGGCCTCGTCTCCGATCAATCTCAACTGCAGCTTTGAATCGAAAGCCAACGGCGAAGCGCTATCGATGGATGGCAAGTGCACCGGCATGCTAGTCGTCTCGCGTGCAGTATCCGCGCAGCTGACGGCGACCGGCGGCAGCTACACCGGCCGCTATATTGGTCCCTCGGGTAGGGTTTCTTCACTCAACGGCACCAGGCGAGGCGATGCCATCGAGCTTGCCGTCACTTGGTCGAGGATCGTCAATGGCGACCGGGCCGCGACCATGACGATCCGACGCTCCGGCGCGAACGCTCTACGGATCAGAACGGTCGACAAGGATCCTGCGTCCGGCAAGCAGGTCGTGACAAGCGAGATCAACCTGCAACGCAACTAATTGATTTGCCCTTGCCGCGCGGTGTCTGACCGGTGCGATCAGCCGCCGTATTTTTCTGGTCAGGCTCGGTACGCCAGGTTCCGTGAACTGAGATTACCCAAACTGTCGCATTGAGATTTGCCGGCATTTTGCGTAAAGACGATGCAGGTGAGCGGCGAGGACTCAGGTGAAAGCGGCGGAGGCAGACATAGTTCGATGGCTGGTGCGTATCAGCTGCGCGATTGCGCTGATCCTTGTCGGCTTCGCGCATCAGGTGCCGGCCTTTGCCGATGACGCATTCATCCCCGATGAGCTTTCCGAATATGTGCTGCCGGATGGAACCGCGCAGGTCATCTGCACGGTCGATAGGGCGCAAGCGACACACCACGACAGCAAGATCCACACGCATGGCTGCGAAGCCTGTAGGATCAGCGCGTCGGCCCTTTTGCCTATTCCTGTTTTCGCCACATGGCGAAGCGCTTCCATCCCCACTTATCTTAGCCCGCGTCGTAGTGCCGAGGCTAACGCAAACCGGCCTTTATCGCCCGGCGGCGGTCCGAGAGGCCCTCCCTTGAAAGCTGCTCAAGTATGAGCTGCCACGCGGGCTGCCGTTCCGGTCCCGCATAGCTATCCCACTGTCCCATACATCCGTCCGCTGCCGGTCCCGCATGACATGTTCGTCACGCGAGCGTAGGCAAACAGCGGTCGCTCTGGCAGGAACTACCATCATGAAGAAGCTTACAGTCCTTCTGGCTATCCTCCTTCTTGCAGGCCTTTTCATCGCGCCCGCCGGCGCACAGACTGTCACCGCAGGCGATATAGAGATCTCCAATCCGCAAGCCCGCGCCATGGTGCCCGGTGCGAAAGTCGGTGGCGGCTATCTCAGCATCACCAACAAGGGGAATGCCGACGACAAGCTCGTCGGCATCACCTCGACGCGTGCCAAATCGTCGGAAATCCACCAGATGAACGTCGACAACGGCGTCATGACCATGCGCCTCGTCGCCGGCGGCCTTGTTATTCCTGCGGGGCAGACAGTCGAGCTCACGCCGGGCGGCTACCACGTCATGTTCAAGGACGTCACCGAGCCCTTCAAGCAAGGCGAAACGGTCAGGGCGACACTGACCTTCGAAAAGGCCGGGCAGGTCGCTGTCGAATTCGCGGTAGGCGGCGCCAGCGCCATGAAGATGGATGGTCATTCCGGGATGAGCGGTATGTCCAAGCCGCAATAGTCGGCAGGTATTAGACTGTCATCGACAATCAGAAAATCATTACAGTGAGCAATCCTATGTCTAGAACGAGCAAATTCCTTATCGCGTCCTTCGTTGCCACTCTTGTTGCCGCAGGGCAGGCGAGCGCCCATGCGCACCTCACGTCAAGTGTTCCCGCCGATAAGGCCACGGTACAGGTGTCCCCCACAGCGGTGGAACTGCATTTCTCCGAGCAGCTTAACCTCCGCTTCTCGGGCGCGACGATTGCCGGTGCCGGCGACAAGCAGGTTCCAACCGGCGATTCAAAGCTGTCGGACGACGGAAAGACCCTGACTGTCCCTGTTTCTGGAAGTCTTGATGCCGGCGGGTATGTCGTTGAGTGGCACGTGCTGTCGACGGATGGGCACAAGACGAAGGGCAGCTATGGCTTCACGGTCAAGCCGTGACGCCTGATGCGGCCCTTATCGTCTGCCGCTTTCTCTTCGACGCCGCGGTCATCCTGATCTGGGGTAGCTCCGCCTATCTCTGCGCGCTCGTGTCGCCCGAACTTGCACGCATTGTAGGAGACCGGCTGCGGTGGTTGAGCGCGGCTGCAATCGCAGTCGCGTTCGCCTCCACCGTTGCCATGCTCCCGCTCCGCACGGCGATCATCGGTGACGGGTGGTCCGATCTGTTCGCGCCGGAGATGCTCGGCGCCGTGCTCACGCAGACGGATGTCGGGACGGCCTGGATGGTCCAGGCCGTCGGCGTCGTGTTGCTTGGCGCGACAATGGTTCTTCCGTCACGGTATCGGCAAATGGGACGGGCCGCCTGCGCGGCACTTTTGCTGCTCGGCCTGACGCTGAGCGGCCACGCGGCGATGAACGGCGGCTGGCTTAGGGTGATGCACCGTATTAATGACGGTGCGCATCTTCTGTCCGGCGGTGCATGGCTGGGTGCGCTCGTGCCGGTCCTCTTGATCCTGCCGATGCTGGGACGCGGCGCGCTGCAGGCCGATGCGCGCTTGGCGGTCATGCGGTTTTCGACAGCGGGGCATGTCGCCGTTACGCTCGTGCTTCTCTCAGGCGCCGCGAACACGCTGCTTATTCTAGGGGGCGTGCCGTCGGATTGGTCGTTCAGCTATCAGCGTCTGCTGAGCGCCAAGATCGCGGTGGTGGCGGCAATGGTCTTGATTGCGATCGTCAATCGTTATGTCTTCGTGCCGAAGTTCGCTCGAGATCACTCTCTTCTTCCGCTGAAGATTTGCGTCGTCACCGAGGTCGTGCTGGGGCTCGTGGTCGTGGCCCTCGTCGCCTGGTTCGGTACGCTGCAGCCACGCTAGGCGCGAAAACCGCGGGGCAATCCATCTACGTCAAATAACGGTGCTGCCCGTTTTTTCGCTTTGAAGCCTTGATTCTCCATGTCATTTTCGGCGCAACACTGCATACCAATAATGGGGACGATCATGTTTTCAAAAAGCATCAAATTCAACGCCGCGCTTGCCGCCCTCGTGCTCGCGCCATCGCTCGCATTCGCCCATCCGGGCGCTGGTCAAGCGATCGGCTTCGCGCATGGCTTTAGCCACCCCATGTCCGGGCTCGACCATATCCTGGCCATGATCATGGTCGGTGTCGTTGCCTGGCAGCTTGGCGGCCGTGCGGTCTGGGTGGTGCCTGCCACCTTCGTCGCCGTCATGGGCCTGGGCGGAGCGCTCGGCATGATGGGTATCTCGATCCCCTTCGTTGAGGCCGGGATCGCGCTTTCGGTGATCGTTCTCGGCGCCGTCATCGCGCTTAACGTTCGTGCGCCGGTTGCCGTTGCCGCCGGGCTGGTTGGTCTGTTCGCCGTTTTCCACGGTCATGCGCATGGTTCCGAAATGCCGGCTGCCGCCGCAGGCATGTCTTACGCCGCCGGCTTCATGATCGCGACAGCCACGCTGCACGCCATCGGTCTTGCTATGGGCTTTGCGATTGCACGGGCCGGTGATGCCAAAGGCGCTCTCGTCGCGCGTTCCGCCGGCGGTTTCGCGGCGCTGGCCGGTATCGGTCTGCTGACCGGTCTTATCTGATCGCTATTTTCTCTGGGATGAGGGGCCCGTGTCGGCTCCTCATCATAAGTTTCGCGGAGACAACTCGGCCTTTCTAATTCAAGCCGCGGCGAAGTTCCGCTGCTTTCCTCAGCGTGCGTTGCACGGTCGAGGGCATGGCCGGCTTGGTGACGACACCAAGCGCGCCGTTCAGCTTATCCGCCACAGCCTCGGGATTGCCGGTCATGAACACCACGGTCACGCCGAATTCCTCCACCAGGCGACGGCCGATTTCTGGGCCGGTCGGCCCATCCGAGAGGTTGACGTCGACGAAGGCGATATCGGCGTCACGCGCAAGCTGCAGCGCCTGATCGCGACCATTCGCCAGGCCGGCGACATCGAAGCCCATCTCTTTTATCGTTTCCTCGAGATCAAGCGCGATGAAGAGCTCGTCCTCGACGATCAGGACGCGCTGCTTGGTGATATTTTCAGTCTGTGAACTGTACTCAACGCCGGTGCCCATACTTGGCCCCCTGTTACTCATTTTCACCAGAACTCGGACGGAAAACGGCTTGGCAACAGATATGTTCCGGCGCGGGACAGCTTTATTTTCAGTTAAGATATTGTTAGTATTAACAAAACGCTAATTTCGGCTTCTCGTGACGCATGCTCTTTCAGAGATCCGCAGCCGGTCTTGATGGTGCTGTTACATGATTGAGATTTACTGCGGGGTGACGCTCCATCCGAGTTGACAACGGGGATGCGAGTGGGGAGAGTTGCCGCCAAATGAGGCGCCAGCATATTGGGGGGAAACCTATGTTCGCACGCGCGTTCTTGACAGCCGTAACCGTTGTTCTTTCGACCGCTCTGATTGGTTCACCCGCCTTTTCCGCGGACAGCAAGCGCCAGGTGCAGACCGTGCGCGATGCCGACTATTTCGGTTTTGATCTGCGCAGCGAGCAGAATGTCACGCTCGACCAGTGCAAGGCATCGTGCATCGGCGACAAATCGTGCAAGGCCTTCACCTATAACCCCAAGGCCAGCTGGTGCTTCCTGAAATCCGACTTCAAGACGATGAATGCTTTCCCGGGCGCCATTGCCGGCAAGATCGTCGAGACAGCGGGCAGCCAGGAGCCGGATCTCGGGGCGGCACCTCGCATTGGTTTCCTCTCGAGCGATGTGCTGCAACAGGCGCGCGACGACAAGGCCAATCTCGAGCTCGCCGATGACCAGCAGGGCCAATCCGCCGACAGCCTCATCGCCAATGCGCGGATCGATCTCACGGCCAACAATGTCGTCGATGCCCTGAAATCCTTCCGGGGAGCGCTGGCGCTCACGCCTGACAATGCCGATCTCTGGCTGGAGACGGCGCGCGCTGGCGACAGCTTCGTCAAGACCGACGACAACAATGGCAGCGATATCTACGCCCAGGCCGTCCTCGCCGCCATCAATGGTTACGACCTGACGCGGACGACGACCAGCCGCGCCGATGCGCTTGCGGTTCTGGCTGTGGCGCTGGAGAAGAACGCGAACTACCGGGCCGCGCTGAACGCCTATAAGGCAAGCCTGGCACTGGTGAACTCGAAAGAAGTCCAGGCCGCCTACCTGCAACTGAAGTCGACGCAAGGTTTCCGCATCACCGATCACACCGTCGATGCCGACAGCGCCACGCCGCGCGCCTGCGTCACCTTCTCGGAATCGTTGGTCAAGACGACCGACTACACCCCCTTCGTAACCTTGAACGGCACCTCGCCGAAGGCACTTGAAACCAAGGATAGGCAGATCTGCGTCGAGGGCCTGACGCATGGCGAGAACTACAAGATCTCCTTCCGCACCGGTCTTCCCTCGTCGGTCGACGAAGTCCTGGAGGCGCCTGTCAGCATCGATATCTACGTCAAGGATCGCACCGCGAGCGTCCGCTTCACCGGCGACAGCTTCGTGCTGCCATCGACAGCCCGTCGCGGCATCCCGATCGTCTCGGTCAATATGGCCTCGGCCAACCTCAAGCTCTACCGCATCGGCGATCGCGGCATCGCGCCGTTGCTGACCAGCTCGCAGTTCCTCACCCAGCTCGATGGCTATAGCGCGCAGCGGATCGAGGACGAGAGCGGCGAGCTTGTCTGGCAGGGCGCGATCGACATCGCCAATGACCTGAACAAGGATGTCGTCACCAGCTTCCCCGTCGATGAGGCGCTGCCGGAGCGCAAGCCGGGCGTCTATGTGCTGACCGCGACATCGCCGACCGGGCCGGACCAGGAATGGAATTCGCAGGCCACGCAGTGGTTCGTGGTCTCCGATATCGGCGTGACGACCTATGCCGGAACAGACGGCCTCAATGTGTTCGCCCGTTCGCTTGCATCAGCAAAGCCGATGGCCGGCGTCGCGCTGCAGCTTCTCGCCAAGAACAACGAGGTGCTCGGCACCGCCACGACCGACGACAACGGCCGCGCGACATTCACCGCCGGCCTGATCCGCGGGACGTCGGCACTGACGCCCGCCGTGATCACGGCGAAGAACGGAACGTCGGACTACGTCTTCCTCGACATGACGCGGGCTGGTTTCGACCTCTCCGACCGTGGTGTCACCGGCCGCGCATCGCCCGGTGCCATCGACGTGCTGACATTCACCGAGCGCGGCATCTACCGCGTAGGCGAAACGGTGCATGCCTCGGCGCTGGCGCGCGATACGGATGGCAAGGCGATTGAAAATCTGCCGCTGACCTTTATCTTCATGCGCCCCGACGGCGTCGAAGATCGCCGCATCGTCAGCCAGACCAGCAATCTTGGTGGCTACAACGTCGATTTCGCCGTGCAGGACAACGCCATGCGCGGCACCTGGACGATGAACATCCATACCGACCCGAAGGGTTCGCCGATCGCCAGCAAGAGCTTCCTGGTCGACGATTTCGTGCCGGATCGTACCGACATGGAGCTGAAGACCGAGGCGAAGGTGATCGGCCCGGACACGCCGGCGACGATCAATATCTCGGGCAAGTATCTCTATGGAGCACCGGCCGCCGGGCTGACGCTGGAAGGCGATGTCGTGATCAAGCCGACACGCCAGGCGGATGCGTTTCCGGGCTATTTCTTCGGCCTTGCCGATGAGGAAGCGAGTGAGGATTCCCGCCAGTCGATCGAGGGCCTGCCGGATCTCGACGAAAAGGGCGAAGGCGTCACCGATCTGACGGTCGGCGAGCTGCCGGCAACGACGCAGCTTCTGAATGCGACTGTCTATATCCGAATGCAGGAAGCGGGCGGACGCGCGATCGAGCGTTCGCTGGTGTTGCCGGTGAAGAACCAGGGGCCGATGATCGGCATCAAGCCGGAATTCTCGGGCGATCTCGGCGAGAACTCGATCGCCAACTTCACGGTCATCGGCGTCAGTGCCGATGGTGCGAAAGAAGAGATGAAGGGGCTTCGCTGGAAGCTCTTCAAGCTCAACCGCGATTATCAATGGTATCGCGATGGCACGGCATGGAAGTATGAGCCGGTCTATACCGCCGAGCAGGTGGGCAACGGCAATGTCGATGCCGGTATCGATGGCGCCAAGATCGCCTCGCCTGTGCAGTGGGGCCGTTATCGCCTCGAGGTCGAGAGCACCGACGCGGATGGCCCGACCTCCAGCGTGGAGTTCGACGCCGGCTGGTTCGTGCAGGCTACATCCACGGAAACGCCCGATGGGCTGGAGATCGCGCTCGACAAGGATAGCTACAAGGTCGGCGAGACCGCGAAGCTGAAGGTTTCCTCGCGCTATGCCGGCGAGCTGATGATCGCCGCCGGCACCGAGACGCTGGTTGCCGTGCAGAATGCGGCGATCGGCGAGACGGGCGGCGAGGTGGATATCCCCGTTACTGCCGATTGGGGCGCGGGCGCCTATGTGACCGCGACGCTCTTCCGTCCTGGCGATGCTCAGGATAGCCACATGCCGATGCGCGCAATCGGCGTGAAATGGCTGAAGGTCGATCCTGAGGATCGGGCCTTGCAGGTCAAGATCGAGGCACCTGAAAAGATGCTGCCGCGCGGCCCTCTGCCGATCACGCTCGCGGTTGCGGGTGCAGGCGCGAACGAGGATGCCTATGTCACCGTTGCCGCAGTCGATGTCGGTATTCTCAACCTGACGCGCTATGAGCCGCCGAACCCGGAAGAATGGTATTTCGGCCAGCGCCAGCTTGGTCTCGAGATCCGCGACCTCTATGGCCGCTTGATCGACGGCTCGCTCGGCGCCACCGGCAAGCTGCGCACTGGCGGCGATGGCGGCGCGATCGCGCTGCAGGCAAGCCCGCCGACGCAGAAGCTCGTCGCCTTCTTCTCCGGTCCGCTGAAGCTGGACGCCGAGGGCAAGGCACATGTCAGCTTCGATATTCCACAGTTCAACGGCACGGCGCGCCTGATGGCGGTCGCATGGTCCAAGTCCGGTGTCGGCCATGCCACGCAGGACGTGATCATTCGCGATCCTGTCGTCGTCACGGCCAGCCTGCCGCGCTTCCTGGCGCCGGGGGACAAGTCCGAACTGCGCCTTGATATCGCCAATACCGATGCGCCCGCCGGCGACTACAAGCTGGCAGTCACAGGCAATGACTCTGTCGGGATCGACAAGGCCACGCAGACGATCCGCCTGGATGCCGGCGCGAAGCAAGCGGTGACGCTGGCGGTTACCGGCTTGCAGCCGGGCAATGGTGTCGTTTCGATCAACCTCTCGGATGCGGCGGGACTGTCGCTCGACCAGAGCCTCGATGTCCCCGTTCGGCCGGCGGTATTGCCGGTCACGGAGCGTCGCGTGCTGGCGCTCAAGCCGGGCGCGAAGCTGACGATCGACAAGGCGCTTCTGGCGGATAGCGTCCTTCCGGGCGCGTCGGTCAGCGTCAATGTAACGCGCTCAGCCGCCTTCGACATTCCAGCCTTGCTGATGTCGCTCGATCGCTATCCTTTCGGCTGCGCTGAGCAGACGACCAGCCGGGCTCTGCCGCTGCTCTATCTCAGCGAGCTTGCCGAGCAGGCCGGGCTTGATGGCGATGCCGATATCAAGAAGCGCGTGCAGGACGCCATCTACCGTGTCCTGTCCTTCCAGGCATCCGCCGGCAGCTTCGGCCTTTGGGGTCCGGATAGCGGCGATCTCTGGCTCGATTCCTACGTCACGGATTTCCTGACGCGGGCTCGCGAGCAGAAATACGACGTGCCGGATCGCGCGCTCGCACAGGCGCTGGAGAACCTGCAGAACGCCTTAAGCTACGACGTCAACGTCAAGGATCAGGGCGACCAGATCGCCTATGCGCTCTATGTGCTCGCGCGCAACAAGAAGGCCGGGATCAGCGATCTGCGCTACTATGCGGACACGATGATCAACGACTTCCCGACGCCGCTCGCCAAGGCCCATATCGCGGCCGCGCTGGCGCTTTACGGCGATGCGACGCGGTCAAAGAATATCTTCGTCGATGCGCTGCAGATGTCGGCTCAGTCGATGGTCACGAAGGTGAACCTGTCGCGCACCGATTACGGCTCGGTGCTCCGAGACGGCGCCGCCATCCTCGCGCTCGCCGCCGAAAGCCGGCCGGTGCCGCCGATCGTGCCGGAACTGGCGAAGGCAGTGGCCAAGGAGTGGGAGCGCAGCAAATACACCAGCACCCAGGAACAGGCTTGGATGCTGCTTGCCGCCCGCGCCATCCAAGGGGGCGACGATTCGCTGAAGATCGACGTCAACGGCGCGCTGCACAACGGCGCCTACATGGCGCGGATGAACGGCGAGGCGCTGGCCGAGCACGCACTGACGCTGACCAACCAGACCAGCGATGCCGTTTCGGCTGTTGTCACGACCGTTGCCGCACCGGTGACGCCGCTGCCGGCAGGTGGCGATGGCTTCGCGATCGAGCGCAGCTACTACACGCTGGATGGCGAGGAAGCGAATGTCTCGGAGGCGAAGCAGAACGAGCGCTATGTCGTCGTGTTGCACGTCACCGAGAGCAACAAGTGGCCGTCGCGTATCGTCATCACCGATCTCCTGCCGGCCGGCTTCCAGATCGACAATCCAAGTCTGGTCGACAGCGCACAGCTGACCAACTTCGACTGGATCGGCGATGTGACGGCCGCGCATACCGAGTTCCGCAACGATCGCTTCGTCGCAGCCTTCAATCGCAGCGCCGATGACAACCGCGAGATCAACGTCGCCTACGTCGTGCGCGCCGTGACACCCGGCGTCTACGATCACCCGGCCGCGAACGTCGAGGACATGTACCGGCCGCAGCTTTCGGCGCGGACGGCAACCGGCAAGATGGAGGTCGTGGCAGCACAGCCATGAGACTGAGGCGGAAAATCGCGATCGGCGTTGTGGCGGCGATGGCAATAGCCGCCGCCGGGCTGATCGCGCTCGACGCGGCGGACAAGGCATTTCCGCCGCCGCTCGACAAGGCACGCGTATCCGCCGAGGTGCTCGATGCCGACGGAGAGCTTTTGCGCGCCTTCGCGACACCGGAGGGGCGCTGGCGTCTGAAGACGACTGTTGGCGATGTCGATCCGCAATTTCTGCGCATGCTGGTCGCCTACGGGGATCGGCGTTTCTATGAGCATGGCGGCATTGATCCGCGTGCGATCGGCCGCGCCGCTTTCCAGCTCATCACCAACGGCCGCATCGTTTCCGGCGCTTCCACCCTGTCGATGCAGGTTGCCCGGCTGATCGAGCCGCGCCAGGGACGATCGCTTTCGGCCAAGCTGCTGCAGGTCGCACGCGCGCTCCAGATCGAGCGACGCCTGTCCAAGGATGAGATCCTCGATCTCTATCTAACCCATGCGCCCTATGGCGGTAATCTGGAGGGCGTTCGGGCTGCAAGCCTTGCCTATTTCGGCAAGGAGCCGAAGCGGCTGACGGTGGCGCAGGCAGCGTTGCTCGTGGCATTGCCGCAGCTTCCCGAAAAGCGCCGTCCCGACCGCAATCTCAAGGCCGCCGAAGCGGCGCGCAAGCGTGTCCTGGAGCGCGTCGCGGTCGTAGACGCGATTGGGGAAGGGGAGGCGGAGCGCGCCGAGGCGATGCTTGTGCCGGCAAAACGCATGCAGCTTCCCGCTCTCGCGGCTCATGTCGGCGAAGCCGCGCTACGCAAGGCGCCGGACGCGTCGCCGTACCGGACCACTCTGAAGAAGCGGGTGCAGGAGGGGCTGGAGACCGTCGCCAAGGCGGCCGCGCTGAAGCTGGGCCCGAAACTGTCGCTGGCGATGGTGATGGCGGATGCGCAGACCGGCGATATCATCGGCGAAGTCGGCTCGGCCGATTATTTCGACGCCAGCCGATCCGGCTGGATCGACATGACGCGCGTCCCGCGCTCGCCGGGCTCCACGCTGAAGCCATTCATCTATGGTCTTGCCTTCGAGGAGGGACTGGTCAGCCAGGAGACGATTATCGAGGATCGGCCGGCGGATTTCTTCGGCTACCGACCGCGCAATTTCGATATGAGCTATCAGGGTGACGTGACGGTGCGCGATGCGCTGCAGCTCTCGCTCAACGTTCCCGCCGTCAAGCTGCTCGATGCCGTCAACCCGGCCAAGCTTCTCATCCGCTTTCGCCGCGCCGAGGTGCGCCCGCTGCTGCCGGCCAACGAAACGCCGGGACTTGCGATCGGGCTCGGCGGCGTCGGCCTCACGCTCAAGGATCTGGTGCAGCTCTATACTGCGCTCGCCAATCGAGGGCAGGCGGTCAGGATCGGGGACGGCATATCCGGAAAGCCCGGAGAGATCGAAGGCGAGGCGCTGCTGGAGCCGGTCGCGGTTTGGAATGTCGCCGATATTCTCTCGGGCGTCATCCCGCCCGCCGGCGCGCCGCAGCGCGGCATCGCCTACAAGACCGGCACGAGCTACGGATACCGCGACGCCTGGTCGGTGGGCTATGATGGTCGCTATGTCCTGGGTGTCTGGGTCGGTCGTCCTGATAACGGTGCCTCTCCCGGCCTGACCGGCTACGGCACGGCCGCGCCGATCCTGTTCGAGGGTTTCGCCAAGTCGGGTATCGCGACGACGCCACTGCCGCGCCCGCCGTCGGGCGCCGTGCGCATCGCGCAGGCGCAGCTGCCGATCAGCCAGCGCCGCTTCGCCATCAATCCCAGCGGATTGCTGGCCACCTCAGGCCGCGAGCCGGCGCCGCAGATCGTCTATCCGCCGGAGGGTGCACATGTCGATTTGGGTGCCCAGGGTCTGGCAAAGGGCGGCGAGCTCTCGCCGCTGATGCTCAAGCTGCAGGGTGGGCGCGCGCCCTTCCGGTGGCTCGCCAACGGCAAACCTCTGCCTGACCTGTCGCGGCGGCGCACCAACCAGTGGACGCCCGATGGCGGCGGCTATTCGAAGCTTACGGTGATCGATGCGATGGGCCGCGCAGCAAGTGTCGGCGTCTTCATAGATTGACGCGGTTTTGACCGCCGTCAAGAAACGCGCATTTTGCGCTTGACCTTCCAGTTGCTGGAAGGTTGATAAGCATCTCCACTGCCTTTTCAGGCAAAGGAGATACAAATGGACAGCACCCACGCACATCACCACGGCAGCAGCGACCACCACCATCATCCGGCGGATGACAACGTGGTCCGTGACCCCGTCTGCGGCATGACGGTTGATCTCGCCGCCGGCAAGCCGTCGCTTGAGCATGAGGGGCGGCGCTATTTCTTCTGCTGCGAGGGCTGCCGCACCAAATTCGAGGCCGCGCCGCAGGATTATCTGACGGCAAAGGACCCGGTCTGCGGCATGAGCGTCGACCGGGCGACCACGAAGCACTTCCTGCGGCATGAGGGCGAGAAGCACTATTTCTGCTCGGCCGGCTGCAAGACGAAGTTCGAAGCAGCGCCCGCGAATTATCGCGACGGCAGCAAGCCGCAGCAGAAGCCTGCTCCGAAGGGGACGCAATATACCTGCCCGATGCATCCCGAGGTGATGAGCGATCATCCGGCCGATTGCCCCAAATGCGGCATGGCGCTGGAGCCGATGGGCATTCCGCCCATGGATGAAGGCCCGAATCCGGAGTTGGTTGATTTCACGCGCCGTCTCTGGATCAGCGGCATTCTCTCGGTTCCGCTGCTCGTGATCACCATGGGGCCGATGATCGGCCTGCCTGTGCTTGATTGGCTGGGCGAGCCGCTTGCGACCTGGGCCGAACTCGTTCTTGCGACACCCGTGGTGCTCTGGGCAGCACTCCCGTTTTTCCGCCGCGCCTGGGCGTCGCTCGTCAACCGCAGCCCGAATATGTGGACGCTGATCGGCCTCGGTGTCGGAACGGCTTATATCTATAGCCTGGTCGCCACGCTGGCACCGGGCATCTTCCCGCATACGTTCCGTGGGCATGGCGGCGCCGTGCCTGTTTATTTTGAGGCGGCAGCCGTTATCGTGGCGCTCGTTTTCGTCGGGCAGGTGCTTGAGCTGAAGGCGCGAGAACGCACCGGTTCGGCCATTCGCGCACTGCTCGATCTCGCGCCGAAGACCGCGCGGCGTATCGGTCGCGATGGCAGCGAGGCCGATGTGCCCGTTGACGATATCGTGGTTGGTGATCGCCTGCGCGTTCGGCCGGGCGAGCGGGTTCCTGTCGATGGCACAGTCAGCGAGGGGCAGTCGACGATCGACGAATCCATGCTGACTGGCGAGCCGATGCCCGTCGAGAAGGCTGTGGGTGATGCGTTGACGGGTAGCACGATTAACAAGAACGGCATGCTGGTGATGACGGCCGAGAAGGTCGGCGCGGAGACGACGCTGTCGCGCATCGTCGACATGGTCGCCACGGCGCAGCGGTCGCGCGCGCCGATCCAGGGCGCCGTCGATCGCGTCTCGGCCTTCTTCGTCCCGGCCGTTGTCGCCGCCGCGATCGCTGCTTTCACGATCTGGGCTCTCGTCGGTCCCGAGCCGCGCATGGTTCACGCGCTCTTGGCCGCCGTTTCCGTCCTCATCATCGCCTGCCCCTGCGCGTTGGGTCTTGCCACGCCGATGTCGATCATGATCGCCACAGGTCGCGGCGCCCATGAGGGCGTGCTGATCAAGGATGCGGAGGCGCTGGAGCGGTTTTCGAAGGTCGACACGCTGATTGTCGACAAGACCGGCACGCTCACCGAAGGCAAGCCGCGCCTGACTGATGTCGTGGCGCTCGGTGACGTGGCGGATGACCAACTCTTGCAACTTGCCGCTAGCCTGGAGCGCGGATCGGAGCATCCGCTCGCCGCCGCTATCGTGTCGGGAGCGGAAGAGCGCGGGATCGCCTTGGCCGATATCACTGGCTTTGAGGCTGCAACGGGTAAAGGCGTGCGCGGGAACATCGGCGAGACGGCCGTGGCGCTCGGCAACGCTGCGATGATGGCTGATCTCGACATCGACGTCGCCGCCCACGATGCGCAGCTGCAGTCGCTGCGGGACGAAGGCAAGACGGTGATGTTCGTCGTCATCGACCAGCACCTTGCCGGGCTGGTGGCGGTCGCCGACCGCATCAAGCCGACGACGGCCGCCGCGATCAAGGCGCTGCATGCGAGCGGTATGAAGATCATCATGGCGACGGGCGACAATGAGCGCACGGCGCGCTCAGTCGCCCGGAGCCTGGGGATCGACGATGTGCGCGCCGATATTCTGCCTGAGGGCAAGAAGGCGCTGATCGATGAGCTGCATGCCAAGGGGGCGGTGGTCGCCATGGCCGGCGACGGCGTCAACGATGCACCGGCGCTGGCCGCGGCCGATGTGGGTATCGCCATGGGCACGGGTGCCGATGTCGCGATGGAGAGTGCCGGCATCACCCTGGTCAAGGGCGATCTCAACGGCATTGTCAGAGCACGGCGCCTGGCCGAGGCGACGATGCGCAATATCCGCCAGAACCTCGGCTTCGCCTTCGGCTACAATGCGCTCGGCGTTCCGCTGGCCGCCGGCCTGCTCTATCCCATCTTCGGTCTGTTGCTGTCGCCGATGATTGCTGCGGCGGCGATGAGCCTGTCGTCTGTCTCGGTCATCGGCAATGCGCTGCGGCTGCGCGCCGCAAAGCTTTAGGAGGTTGCCATGAATATCGGTGAAGCATCGGCACGGTCCGGCCTGCCATCGAAGACCATCCGGTACTACGAGGATATCGGCCTCATCCGCCCCGATCGAAACGACAACGGCTACCGCGATTACGCGGTCGCCGACGTTCACAAGCTGCGTTTTCTGCAGAAGTCGCGTGGGCTCGGTTTCTCTGTGGAGGAGTGCCGGCAGCTATTGGCCCTCTATGAGGACAAGAGCCGGGCCAGTGCCGATGTGAAGGAGTTGACCCAGGCCAAGCTCACCGAGATCGACCGCAAGATCCGCGAGCTCAGCGAACTCCGGCACACGCTTGAGCATCTGGTCCACGCCTGTCACGGCAATGACCGGCCGGACTGTCCCATCCTTGAGGAACTGTCTGACGAACAGCATGCCTGACGATTTGCGCGCATGCGCGGCATCTCCTAGCAATGCTTAACATCATGATTTCCATGTGATATTCTGCGGGCGTTCTGCTGTTTTATCGGCTGGATGACGAAAAAGCAGAAAAAATCGCGGCCGCGGGGAATAAAACAACGCGCGGCTTCGTATACTCAATCATGGAACGGAAAGAACGCCCATTCGATGTCATCGGTCAGCTCGCAGCGCTTCGGCGCTACGCGCGCTCCCTGGTGCGCAATTCGGATGACGCCGAAGATCTGGTTCATGATGCCCTGGTCCGGGCATACGAGAAGAAGCAGAGCTTCCGCAGTGGCGGTAACTTGCGTACGTGGTTGCTCTCGATCGTGCATAACGCTCACATCGACCGCGTCCGACAGGGGCGATCGCTGACACGACGGCACGATGAGGCCGCCGTAGAGGCCGAGCAGTCCTTGCCAGCCGCGCAGGAACATGCCGTGCGTCTGCAGCAGGTGCGCAACGCTTTCTTCCGCTTGCCGGAGGAGCAGCGCGAGGCCCTCCATCTCGTGGCGATTGAAGACCTCTCCTATCAGGAAGCTGCTGCAGCGCTCGGCGTTCCGATCGGTACATTGATGTCGCGCATTTCGCGCGCTCGCGCCCAGCTGCGCGAAATCGAAGAAGCGACACCGCGCGCGCCACATTTGAGGTTGATCGAAGGAGGCGGGAATGAAAGCAGTTGATCCCATTATCGACGCCGATCTCGATGCCTATGTCGATGGCGAACTCGATGTGACTCGTCGCATCCAGGTGGAATCCTATCTTTCCGAAAATCCTGAAACGGCCGCCAAGGTCATGGCGGATTTGAGCATGCGCGGCGAATTGCGTCTGGCGCTTGCTCATGAAGGCGCCTCGGGCCGGGCGGAAACGCGCGATCTTGCGCGCCGTCTCGAGCGCGGGCTCGCTTATGGCCGCATCTTCCACGCCGTGCAGCGTATTGCCGCCGTCGGCGTCATGGTGGCGGCCGGCTGGGTTGCGCACACCTCGTTCGGCGCGTTTACCGCAACCGAGGTGGCTGCGTCCGTACCGGCGCCGGCCTACGTCGAGGAGGCCGTTCAGGCCTACAAGACGGCCTTGGTGCGCCAGTCCGTCTCGTCGCAGCCGGCGGAAGGCTACAAGCCGGATGAAATTCGCGCCGCGACCGGCATCGTCATGCCGCAGCTCCCGCGCGACTGGGCAATTTCAGACGTACAGATATTCCCGTCCGAATTCGGCCCGAGCGTCGAAATGTCGATCACGGCCGACAAGAAGCAGCTGTCGCTGTTTGCCGTTCGTCCGGGCGTTTTCTCCGTTCAGTCGGTCAACCATATCGCGCTCGATGGCGCCGAGGCAGCGTATTGGCAGATCGGCGACGTCGCTTACGCACTGGTGACCGCGGATCGCTCCATCTCACTGGATCAGGCAGCCGATGGGCTTGCCCGTACCCTTTACTAGTTCACTCGAGGAGATCTCAATGAACCCAATTAATCAGCAGCGTTACGGTGCGGCCGTTGGCTCGCAGGCCATGTTCGACGAGGGTCTTCGCCAGCACATGCTGCGCGTCTACAACTACATGGGCATCGGCCTTGTCATCACCGGCATCGTCGCGTTCATCGTTGGCTCGACGCCGGCGCTTTACGTGCCGATCTTCCAGTCGCCGCTCAAGTGGGTGGTCATGCTGGCGCCGCTCGCCTTCGTCTTCTTCTTCTCGTTCAAGATCCAGACGATGTCGGCAAGCGCCGCGCAGATGACTTTCTGGGCCTTCTGTGCCGTCATGGGTCTGTCGATGGCCTCGGTGTTCCTGGTCTTCACCGGCACCAGCATCGCACGCACCTTCTTCATCGCCGCCACCATGTTCGGCTCGACCAGCCTCTATGGCTACGTGACCAAGCGTGACCTCTCCCGCATGGGCTCGTTCCTGATGATGGGCCTGATCGGCGTGGTGATTGCCAGCGTGGTCAACATTTTCCTTGGTTCGAGCGCCCTGCAGTTCGCGATCTCGGTCATCGGTATCGTCGTCTTCGTTGGCCTCACCGCCTACGACACGCAGAACATCAAGGAACAGTATTCGGAGAACTACGATCAGGAATCGAACCAGAAGCTTGCCGTCTTCGGCGCTCTCTCGCTCTACCTGAACTTCGTGAACATCTTCCAGTTGCTGCTCAACTTCACAGGCGAGCGCGAATAGTCGAGCTACAGCGCTTCTGGGGGCAAAGGAAGCGCTAGAACGCCCGATCCGCACTCTGTGACAGGATGCGTGGATCGGGTGTTCACCATAGGGAAGCGGCCGGACGCAAGTCCGGCCGCTTTTCTGTTTTACGAACATAGCGATTTTCAACCTTCGCCAGCTGCGACCACTTTTACTGGTTGGGCGTGGCCATTTGATCCATGCCCTTGCGGCACCGGACCATGTGCGTCAAAAGCAGGGAGAATTGATCAGGAGAGCCGGCGTGCGCCACATCTATGTCATCGGTATTGGAACGGGAAATCCCGAGCACGTCACCATTCAGGCCATCGGCAAGATGAACGCCGCCGACATGATCTTTCTGCCGACGAAAGGCGAGGAAAAGCAGAAGCTCGCTTCCGTTCGCCACGAGATTTGCGAGCGCTTTGTCACCAATGCGAAGACCCGCATTGTCGAATTCGCCATTCCTCAGCGCAAGACGGCTGACCGCAGCTATGTCGAAAGCGTCGATGACTGGCATGCGACACTGGCGCAGACCTATGTGCGGCTGATCAATGATCTACCTGAAGACGGCACCGGCGCCTTTCTCGTCTGGGGTGATCCGAGCCTTTATGATAGCGTGATCCGTATCATCGAGCGGGCAAGAGCACTCGGCACCGTTGATTTCGACTTCAGCGTCATCCCGGGGATCACCAGCATCCAGGCCCTGGCGGCAAGCCACCGCATTCCGATCAACATAGTCGGAAAGCCGGTCGAGATCACGACGGGGCGGCGGCTTGTCGAGCATGGGAACCGGGCTGATAGCACCGTGGTCATGCTGGATGGAGAGCAGGCCTTCTCCAAGATCGAGGATCCTGATGCGGAGATCTTCTGGGGCGCTTATCTTGGGACGGACGACGAGATCGTGCGTTCCGGACGGCTCGGTGATGTCGCTGCGGATATCGTGAAGCTTCGGGCAGAGGCACGTGCGCGGCACGGTTGGATCATGGATATCTACCTGCTGCGCAAGGGCCGCGATTTCGACGATCTGTGACACTGGCGATAGCTTTGCCCCGTGCCTCGCTATAGGCGCCGGGCGGAAGGAAATGACGAGATGGCACTCGACGAGCGCATCAAGACGGACATTGCAGGCGAAGCCACGCAAGCCTATGCGCGGCGCGGTGCCTGTCCGACTCTCGCGCGGCCGATGCCGACGGGCGATGGCCTGCTCGCTCGCCTGCGTCCGCAGGGTGGCGTCCTGACGGTTCATCAGTGCGCGCAACTGGCACAAGCCGCCTTGCTGCATGGTAACGGTTTGCTCGAGATCACGGCGCGGGGCAGCCTCCAGATCAGAGGACTTCGGCCGGAGACGGTCGAGCCGTTCGCCGAAGCGGTGGATGCGGCCGGCATCATCGTGTCGCCCAATCCCGTGATCGAGTTGCCGCCGCTGAATGGTGCTGAATTCGGTGACGTCGCGGATGCTGCCGCGATGGAATTGCTGCTGCGGGATCGGCTCGCCGAATATCTGCAGTCGCCGGGGCTTGCGCCGAAGCTGTCGATCATCGTCGATGGCGGTGGGCGCTTTGATTTGGCTGATGTCACGGCGGATGTCAGGCTGTTGGCCCTTTCGGCGGAAGAGTGGCTGGTCGCCATTGCTGGGTATGGTGCCAGCGCTCGTCCGGTTGCCGTCGGCACTGCCGATGAAGCGATCGAGGCGGTCGGTGATGTCCTCAAGCTGCTGCTTTCGATCGGCTGGCAGAAACGTTGCCGCGATATCGATCCGGAGCGATTGGTATCTGTCTTCCCGGATATGCACGCCATTTCGCGCCAACCGCGCTTGGGAGATGCGCCATCGGTCGGCATCCATCCGATGCCAGGTGGCATGGCGGTGATCGGTCTGAAGCCGCGCTTCGGGCAAATACACGCGACCGACCTTCTGGCGTTTCTGGGATTCCTCGGCGATCTTGATGTGCGCGATATCCGTCCGGCACCCGATCGCTGTCTGTTCGTCACGGGCTTGAGCGAAAAGAGCGCGTCGGCGGTGCAGCAATCGGCCGAGCGCTTCGGTCTATCCGCTGATAGTGACGATCTCTCATCGCGCATCGCCACTTGTGCCGGGGCAGGCGCCTGTGCGTCGAGCTTCTATGCCACCAAGGCATTGGCGGAGACGCTGATCGAGCGGTGTCCGGACATTCTGGATGGCTCGCTCGACCTGCATCTGTCCGGCTGCGCCAAGGGCTGCGCGCATCCGCGCCCCGCCTTCACGGTCTCCGGAGCCGCGAACGGCTATCTTCTGGTGCTGGACGGCGTCGCGTCGGATGCGCCTGATGCACAGATTGCTGGTAGTGACATCAATTCCGCTATAGAGAGGCTTTCCCGTCTCATCAAAAGTGAAAGACAAGCTGGCGAATCTGCTAGGGCCTGTCTCGACAGGGTGGGGACGGCCACGATTACGCGAGCACTGCGACAGGACTAGGAATGCCAGACTACGATTACATCCACAGCGGTGATGCCATCTATGAGCGGTCGTTTGCGATTATCCGCAGCGAAGCCGACCTGTCGCGGTTTTCCGCCGAGGAAGCCGACGTTGCCGTACGCATGATTCATGCCTGTGGACTGGTTGAAGCCGCTGAGCATTTTCTGTTCGCGCCGCACTTCGTCAGCGCTGCGCGCGCGGCGCTCCATGCCGGCGCGCCGATCTTCTGCGACGCCGAAATGGTGGCGCACGGCGTGACCCGCACGAGGCTTCCCGCCAAGAACGATGTTATTTGCACATTGCACAATCCGCGTACCGCGGAGCTGGCGAAGGAGACCGGAAACACGCGTTCGGCCGCCGCCCTTCATCTCTGGAAGGACCGTCTTGCCGGCAGCGTCGTTGCTATTGGCAATGCGCCGACCGCGCTCTTCCACCTGCTCGAGCTCCTGCGCGACGGCGCGCCGAAGCCTGCGGCGATCATCGGCATGCCTGTCGGCTTCGTCGGCGCGGCGGAATCCAAGGATGCCTTGGCTGAAAATTCCTACGGCGTGCCCTATGCGATCGTGCGCGGACGCCTTGGTGGCAGCGCCATGACGGCAGCGGCCGTCAACTCGTTGGCGAGGCCCGGCTTATGAGCGGCGCAGGTCGTCTCATCGGCGTCGGCACGGGTCCCGGCGATCCGGAATTGCTCACCGTCAAGGCCGTCAAGGCAATCGCGGCGGCCGATGTGATAGCTTATTTCGCCAAGCGCGGCAGAGGCGGCAATGGCAGGGCGATCGTCGAGCACCTGATCGGGGCGGACGCTGTCATGCTGCCGCTCTACTATCCGGTGACCACCGAGATTGAAAAGAACGAAGCCGAATACCGGCGCCAGATCACCGATTTCTACGAGGAGTCGGCGATGGCTGTCGCCGCGCATCTCGACGCCGGCCGCACGGTGGCCGTCCTCAGCGAGGGCGATCCGCTGTTTTATGGCTCCTACATGCACCTGCATGTGCGCCTCGCCAACCGCTATCCGACCGAGGTCATTCCCGGCATCAGCGCAATGTCCGGCTGCTGGTCTCTCGCCGGTATCCCGATCGTGCAGGGCGACGACGTATTGTCGGTTCTGCCCGGGACGATGGCCGAGCAGGAGCTCGAGCGTCGGCTGTCCGATACGCAAGCCGCGGTGATCATGAAGGTCGGGCGCAACCTCCCGAAGATCCGCCGCGCGCTGGAGGCATCGGGACGGCTTGCCGAGGCGGTCTATGTCGAGCGCGGCACCATGGCCAACGCGGCGATGATCAAGCTCGCCGACCGGCCCGAAGGCGACGCGCCCTACTTTTCGCTGGTGCTCGTTCCCGGCTGGGAGAGCAACCGATGAGTGGCCAGCTTTTCGTCATCGGCACCGGCCCAGGCAATCCCGACCAGATGACACCGGAGGCGCATGCCGCCGTTTCGAAAGCAACCGTCTTTTTCGGCTACGGCCCCTATCTCGATCGCCTCAACCTGCGGGCCGACCAGACGCGTCAGGCATCCGATAACCGTGAGGAGCTGGATCGCGCGGGCGCCGCGTTGCAGACCGCCTCCGAGGGCGCGGTTGTCTGTGTCGTCTCGGGCGGCGACCCCGGTGTGTTCGCCATGGCGGCTGCGGTTTGCGAGGCGGTCGACAATGGACCGGACGCGTGGCGGGATGTCGATCTCGTCATCCTGCCGGGGATCACCGCCATGCTGGCGGTCGCCGCCCGTGTCGGCGCCCCGCTTGGCCATGATTTCTGCGCGATCTCGCTCTCCGACAATCTGAAGCCCTGGGCGACGATCGAAAAGCGTCTGGCTGCCGCAGCCGAAGGCGGCTTCGTGATCGCGCTTTATAATCCGATCAGCAAGGCGCGTCCGTGGCAGCTTGGAAAGGCGTTCGAGCTGTTGCGCGAAAAGCTCCCCGGCTTTACGCCTGTCATCTTCGGTCGTGCCGCCGGACGACCGGATGAGCGCATTTCCGTTCAGCCGCTCGAAGTCGCGGATGCCGCGACAGCCGATATGGCGACCTGCGTGATCATCGGCTCGGGGGAGACGAGGATCATCGAGCGCAAGGGCAGGGCCGATCTCATCTATACCCCTCGTTTCAGCCCGGGGGCAGCAGGTGATTGATCATCGCCAAGGCCTCGTCGACGGTAGCGACCGTGGGGATGGCGGGCGCTTCGGCGCGGCCGATCATGATCACCTCGATACCGAGCGCGCGTGCGGCCGCGATCTTGGCATAGGTGGCGGAGCCGCCGCTGTTCTTGGTGATGACGACATCGATAGTGTGCTCCCGCAGCAACGCAGTCTCGCGCTCGACATCGAAGGGTCCGCGATCGAGAAGATAATGCGCGTGGGGAAGCTGGGGTTGCGGATCGACCGGGTCGACGCTTCGGATAAGATAGTGGTGCTGCGGGGCGGCATCCGCCCGGTGCGCCTCCTGGCGGCCGATGGCGAGAAACACGCGGCGCGGCGCGCTGCCGATTTGCGCGATCGCGTCCTGGGCGCTTGCGGCATGCCGCCAGCGGTCTTCCGCCTCGGCCTGCCAGGGCGCGCGGCGAAGGCAGAAGGCAGGCAGGCCGGTTATCGTGGCGGCTTGCGCGGCGTTTTGCGATATGCGCGCGGCAAAGGGATGGGTAGCATCGATCAGCAGGTCGAATTTCCCGTCACGCAGAAAACGCGCGAGCCCCTCCGCGCCACCAAACCCGCCGACGCGGGTGGGCAGGGACTGCGGAGCGGGCTTTTCCGTCCTGCCGGCAAGCGACAGCAGGGCATCGTAGCGCGTCTGAGTGGCCAAAGCCTTGGCGAGCGCGCTTGCCTCGGTCGTGCCGCCAAGCATCAGAATGCGGATTTTGCTCATGGCTGATATGTCTTCCGCTCCCGGCCAACCTTGGCTGACTATTATCGGCATCGGCGAAGATGGTCCAGCAGGGCTGGGCGATGAGGCCAAGCGGCTGATCGCGGCTGCATCCGTCGTCTTCGGCGGTGCCCGCCATCATGCGCTGATGGCCGGTCTCATTCAGGGGGAATGCCTGGCGTGGGAAAGTCCGTTCGAGCGTTCGGTCGCGGCAATTACGGCGCGCCGCGGTTCGCCTGTCGTCGTGCTCGCCTCGGGAGATCCGTTTCTCTACGGCGTCGGCGCCACGCTGTCGCGGAGCGTCGATGCTATGGAGATGCGCACGATACCGGCGCCGTCATCCTTCAGCCTTGCCGCGTCGCGGTTGAGCTGGCCGTTGCAGGAGGTCGCCTCCGTTTCGCTGCATGGACGTCCGCTCGATCTCATCCGTCCGCATCTGCATCACGGTCGGCGCATCATCGCGCTCACCTCCGACCAGGAGACACCGATGCAGCTTGCGACTTCGCTTGCGGCCAACGGCTTTGGCCGGTCGCGGCTGCATGTGCTCGAAGCGCTTGGCGGCGAGCGTGAACGCGTCAGAGCCTGCCAAGCCGATGCGTTCGATCTCAAGGACATCGATCCGCTGAACGTCTGCGCCATCGATGTCGTGGCAGGCGAGGGCGCGCGCGTGCTCGCCTTTGCGCCCGGCCTCGACGATGCGCTCTTCGAGCATGATGGCCAGATCACCAAACGGGAGATCCGGGCGTTGACGCTGTCGACGCTGGCGCCCCGCCATGGGGAACTGCTGTGGGATATCGGTGCCGGTTCCGGCTCCATCGGCATCGAATGGATGCTGTGTGATCCGTCGCTTCGGGCGATTGCCATTGAGCAATCTAGCGAGCGCGTTCAGCGCATTGCGCGCAATGCGGCAGCCTTCGGCGTGCCGGGGCTTGCTGTTGTGGAAGGCGCGGCTCCGCAGGCGTTGCAGTCGCTGCCCGAGCCCGACGTTATCTTCGTCGGTGGCGGGGGTAGCGAGGATGGGGTAATGGAAGCCGCGATCGCGGCGCTGAAAAGCGGCGGCCGGCTGGTTGCCAATGCCGTGACGCTCGAGATGGATGCGAAATTGCTGGCGTTGCACGCCACGCTGGGTGGGTCGTTGACCCGCATCGATATTTCCCGCGCCGGCGCGATCGGCGCTATGACGGGCTGGCGTCCGGCAATGCCCGTCACACAGTGGCACTGGGTCAAGAATTGAGGACAAGCATATGACCGTTCATTTCATCGGCGCTGGCCCGGGTGCCGCGGATCTCATCACCGTGCGCGGCCGCGACCTCATCGGCAAGTGCCCGGTTTGCCTCTATGCCGGCTCGATCGTTTCGCCCGATCTTCTCGCCTATTGTCCGCCGGGAGCGCGCATCGTCGATACCGCCCCCATGTCACTCGACGAGATCGAGGCCGAATATCTGCGCGCGGCCAATGCCGGCGAGGATGTCGCGCGCCTGCACTCGGGCGATCTCTCGGTCTGGAGCGCAGTCGCCGAACAGATCCGCCGCCTTGAGAAACATGGGATTGCCTACACGATGACACCAGGCGTGCCGTCCTTTGCCGCAGCGGCGGCCGCGCTCGGGCGCGAACTCACCATACCCGAGGTCGCGCAGAGCCTGGTTCTGACCCGTGTATCGGGCAGGGCGTCGCCGATGCCAGGCGGCGAGACCCTGACGCAGTTCGGCGCCACGGGCGCCACGCTTGCCATCCATCTCGCCATTCATGCTCTGGACCGGGTCGTCGGTGACCTTACGCCGCTTTACGGGGCCGAATGCCCCGTCGCCATCGTCGTAAAGGCGAGCTGGCAGGATGAGCGGATCGTGCGCGGGACGCTCGGCGATATCGAGGCCAAGGTGGCCGCGGAGCCGATCGAGCGGACGGCGATTATCTTTGTCGGCCCATCCTTGTCATCGACCGATTTTCGCGAGAGCTCTCTTTATGATGCGACCTATCAGCGTCGCTTCAGAGGTCGACAGTAAAACCGTCGCAGGACTTGGGCCTTCGAGCCGCGCAATTGCCCGGCAGTGTGTCTGCGCGTCCGATGATCGGCGCGCGGCGAGGCGTAATGTTATCCACAGCGCCCAGTATCCTGGAAGATCGCCCTGAAATCCGCCCTACAAGGGTAAACGAGGGATTAACCAATTGGATTAGCTTGGTTTCGTGATCCCGTTACAATGGCGTTGCTACAGTATTTACTAGGGATGACGTTGCTTCGTCTATGCCAGAACAATACGGGATTTGGCACTATACCGTGACGCGAAAACACAAACGATTATTATCGTTAAGAAACGGTATTTCTAAAGAATAATTGCCGTACGCTTCTTGGTTGATGTTTTTGCTTCGGAGTAAAAATTAATTCCTGTTTTTATCATTAGACGGTATAATTTTATATACTGAGCATTTTTAATCTAAATCTGACGAAATATTTTGTATTGATTGTCACTACTGATGTATGTAGGTTCTTAATAAAGTAGAAACCACACGCGATAAGTGATCCAAAACGGATAAACTACTTTACTGACTTAATACACGCCGATGTCCCCCGAGTATTGCATTTCGTTGCGAATGGTCACCTCTAACACTATTGAGTATGAGGCTAGTATGAATTACGTACCTTCGGAATTTGAAAGCGGACGCACGCCTGTCAACAGACTTCAGGCCGTTGCCGTGGCACCCAGAGCTCTCAGCGAGCTGGGCGAAGTAAAGGTTATCGGCGAGGACCGGTGCCTGCTGATCATCGACGGCAGAACACTCGAGCGGGAATGCCTCGCGACGACGCTGACGCAGAACGGTCTCGGCATGAAGGCCTGCGCGGTGGGCTCGGTGGCGGAATGGCGGCGCAAGAAAGATGCAACGCAGCGCGTCAAGGCGGTGCTGCTGAACATCACCGGCCGTGCTTCGAGCGATGGCGCTCTTTATGAAGAGATCGCCAGCATCGCAACCGAACTCGCACCGGCGCCGGTCGTCATCCTTGCGGATGGCGACGATCTCAACCAGACGCTCCGGGCGATTGAACACGGCGCTCGCGGTTTCATTCCCACCTCCGTGGGCATAGAGGTCTGTGTAGAGGCCATCGGCCTTGCGGTTGCAGGCGGGACCTTCATCGTCGCGGGCAAAAGCTTCACGTCGTCGGCTCCCGTCGACAACGCGCCGCGCCAGAAAGAGCTCTCCCGCATGTTCACGCTGCGCCAGGCCGAAGTCGTGCAGGCGTTGCGCAAGGGCAAAGCGAACAAGATCATCGCCTATGAACTCAATCTGCGCGAAAGCACGGTCAAGGTTCACATCCGCAACATCATGAAGAAGCTCAAGGCAACCAACCGTACCGAGGTTGCCTATAAGCTGAACGATCTGTTCCAGTCCGACTCGCGCTGGAGTGCATCGGCGGACTAGATCAGGCGGTGCCATCCGTGCTGACCTGACGGTTCTCGCTGATGGTGCCGGACGGGCTCCGCGAGCCTCTATCATCTGTTCCTGTTTCTTGGCCGTTGGGGTGTACCCGGCGGCCAAGAATTTGCCGGTAGCCTTTCTTCGAGAATGGCTGAAACAACTGCCCAATAAAGTTATCAGCCACACGGCCGCTGATGCCGATGTTCGTCGGCGGGCGGCGGTCGGGATTGAAGTAGGTGCCGAACAACTGATCCCACAAGACAAGGTTCTCGCCGTAGTTCGTGTTTCCCTCGGCCAGCACCCGCGAGTGATGCCAGCGATGCAGGGCCGGCGTGCTGAAGATCAGGTCGAGCGGGCCCGTTCGCACGTCGATATTGCAATGGGTGAGAAGGCCGATGAAGGCCGTCACTGCGCCGATCCATAAAAACACCGGGAGCGGCGCGCCCAAGAGATAGAGCGGAAGCTGGCTGAGCGCGATCTTGAATAGCGAGTCCATGAAATGGAACCGGCCGGTATTAACGACCCAAAGCCGCTCGACACTGTGATGAAGGGCATGAAAGCGCCAAAGCGATAGAATCTCATGGGCCGCACGGTGGGCGACGTACAGCCCGAACTCGGCGATTACCAACCCAAGAACCACCTGAAGAGCCAGCGGCCAATTGTTGGGCCAGATGTCGGGGAGGCGGACGACAAAGGGATGTGCGACGGTGGCTACCGCCATCGGCGCGGTCGCGCCCAGCGCTGCGGCTAGCTGAACGCCACCCTTGCTTAGCAGCGTGTGCGCGACGTCATTGAATGTCTCGCCATCGCGGCGCAGCCATTGCTTTTCGAAGGGTATGACGCGCTCAAACATCGCGATCGCGAAGACGATGGCCAAGTAGACCACGTTGAACCATAGCAACGGCGCCTTTGCCTCAAAGGCCAACCCGGCGCCAATCAGCCCAGCTGAAAACAGCACTGGCCACAGCGTCCAGGAAAGCAGCACGTAGGGAGGCGATGCGCTCTTGTCGGTCACGTGTACTCTCCGCCAAAGTTCGAAGTCATTCGTTGATACACTACGATTGTGGCTCGTATGCAATATCGCGTGTTTAAGCAACCATGTGCAAACATGGCGCGCGCCGATCATTCGCAATGTCACAAGCGGTATATCGGGGCCAAAACTAGCCATTGTTCGCCATGCAACTTCTTGCTAGGTGCTCACCCATCATCAATGCCGCATCCAGGCTACCATATCATGCATATTCGCGCTTCAGACACCACGCCCAACCCGCTCGTTGGTATTGCGCTGTCCTGCGCGGGTTATTCACTGTTCGCGATCCAGGATGCCGTCGTGAAATGGCTGGTCGCGGACTATGCGGTGCCGCAAATCCTGTTTATCCGCAGCGTGATCATCGTCGCGGTGGCGGGCTTCATGGTGAAGCGGCTGCGCCATCCCTCGATCCTTAAGAGCGCTCACCGCGGTTCGCTCGTTCTGCGCGCCCTGCTCATGCTGGGCGCATGGATGGCATATTACTCGGCCGCCAGGCATCTTGGTCTCGCCGAAATCACGACCCTGTACTTCTCGGCACCCATTATCGTCATCTTCCTTTCCATCTTCGTGCTGAAGGAAAGCGTCGGCCCGATGCGATGGTTTGCCTGCTTCGCGGGCTTTGCCGGCGTTATACTTGCTGCCAACCCCACGCAGTCCCCAAGCCTCGTGCCGACGCTCATGGTGCTTTTCGCGGGCTTCTGCTGGGCGTGGAGCACTGTGCTTGTTCGCCTGGTCAGCCGCTCCGAGAGCACGTTCAATCAGATGATGGCGACCAGCTTCCTCTTCGCCATCGCCTGCGGGGCCATGTTGCCGTGGGTCTGGAAATCACCCGATTTCACCGGTTGGGCGCTCATGCTCGGTCTTGGGGCCGTATCGGCGCTCGGTCAATTCCTGCTCTATGAAGGTTACCGTCACGCGCCGGCGTCTACACTTGCCCCCATGGAGTATAGCGGCCTCGTCTGGGCGTTTCTCCTTGGCTATCTCATCTGGTCGGAAATCCCGACGGTAAACGTCGTTGCAGGTGCTGTCGTCATCGTTTGCTCCAGCCTCCTGCTTGTGTGGTGGGAGCGCCGTGCGGTGCTAGCCAGCCGCCGTCTGATCGCCTGATCCTTCTCCTTGACTCCCGTCGCCGCTCATCGCGTTACGCGAGCCGATAGAGTGGTTGCAAGAATACTTCCGGTTGACGCACTTGGCGCGCCGTCTATTTAAAGTAACGCCATTGTAATTATCTGTATATCCGAAATGATGACGCGATAATGCGAATATACTGGTGTCGACGGTCGGTGCTTCTGCTATATTTCTTGGTATTGCCTCTCGATTCAATCTATGTTGTTTCATGCTGAAATTTGACTATTGCATCGCTGAATTTTTGCGCTTAGCATTGTATCGAATTAATAATAAAGTGAACGAGAGCAATATCGTCGAGTGTGGCTTCCTTTGAGTGTATGTATAGTGACCGGATAGTTCTTATCTGGAAGTGTTGTCTGTGTGCTTTCGGGGGAAAAGATGCGAAAAACACTGGGAATCGTCGACCCCGTCGATGGAGGAGGCGATAAGATACTTTATCGCCCACGATTCAAGAGCCTTTCCGTCACGGCGTCCGCCTCCGCTCAAGTCTCATTTAAGCTCTCACTGTCGTTGATAAATAGCGGACCGGCGCACGAAGCCGCCCGTCGGCGACATTCCATGCTGAGAAAATCTCACCGATCACGTGCCTTTTGCGTTGTCGTTCCACCACGCGGCGGGACGATACCTGAGCGCGCAAGCTGCTCTTCATCGCGACATGAGTGAGATGATTTTTGAGGCGTACGGTGATGACAGAGGGATTTAGCGAGATCGTGCTCGTTGGCGGAAGCCAGGCAATCCCCTGCGGGCAAGCCAGGGTTGCCTGCCGGCCACTACGCGCTATGCCGTTTATCTTTCGATCGAGCAATCAGGCGCCAAATGGCAAAGAGCGCCAGCTCTGCGTCCGCGGTGTCGATAGCAGAGGTCGATGACGATGGCGTGGAAGAGTGCGCGCAAACGTAGCGTTACATTTCGCAAACGCCGCCAGCGGGATGAGCCGTTCGCCTGGAGCATGCAGCCCTATCGCGAGACCGGGCCTCGGGTCATGACCTGCATGGCTCTCGTCATGCCGGAAAACGCATCCGGCATCGGCCGTGCGCACAATTGGATCGTCCTGATTAGCAATGAGATCAAAGCGCGCGCTTATCAGCAGATGATGGTCGAAATGCAGGGCGCGTCATTTGGCGTCGACGACGATGACGACGATCCGCTGGATGAGTGACGGAGACACGGAACCGATCGCGACGAATAGTAATTTTATCTACTTATAAATATAGATTCGAAGTATTTTAGCTAAAGCTATGGCTGTGCTTCGGCATCTGGCAATGCACGCGTTTCCAGCCCATAAATAGCTTCCGTTTTGTCGAGGGCATTGCTTGTGGGCCGGAAAATTTCTGGCCTCTCGTTCCGTGGTTTGCCGCCCAACTCATCGTCTGCCTCCAGCGCTCCCGTTCGCGGTTTAGCACGCAGCGTCGACAATTTTACTACTAAAGCGCTCGACATTTTCTCGCGGCTTAAACGCCTACCCGTAGTTTGTAATTTTGAAGATTTACTCCAACGTCAAGTCGTATATTCGACAAGACTGCGACGAGAAACGTATTCCTACTTTGAAATACTAAATAAGGAGTATTCCTGGTCGAATTGTTGGGTGTATTAATCTTGTGTTAACTAGACTGGCGGGTTGAGGATAAACGTTATGACCATGCCAGTGGAACACAGCTGGAACGTGCGGCTTTCAGCCAGAAATGATCGAGGGTGGTTCAGCTTCAATGCTGTGGCAACCACCTATGTTGCGGCTATTCTTGATTTCGCGGTGCTATTCTTTGCAAGCGCCGGTGGATACATGCTTTACGAGCAAGTATTGTTGGGGATGGATGGTGACTTGTCGCGATATGCGGGCGTCGGCCTGCTGGTCTCCACCGTTTTCGTCCTGGCCTTGGGCGGCGCTCATGCTTACCGCCCCGCCGGGCTCCTGTCGTTTCGCCGGCAGATGGCCATTATCTGCACGTTTCTGCCAGCAGTCGTTGCGTTTCTTCTTGCGATTGTTTTCTTCCTCAAGATTGGAACGATGGTGTCGCGCGGCGCCATCCTGTCCGCTGCCGTCTTGTCGTTCGGCGCGCTGACGACGCTGCGGCTCGCGTGGTATTCCTATCTCAACCGTGCCGTCGCGCATGCGTCTTTTCCGACGCGGCGGGTCTTGCTGATCTGCCCCGATTCCACGCCGGTCGAGCCGCTTATACACAAGGCTGCGCTCGGCGGGCTGTCGATCAAGCACACGATGCACCTGCGCGGCGCCGATGAGGCTCCCAGCCTGCTGCAGGAGAAGCTCCAGAAGAACGGGATTGCCGACGTCGATGAGGTCCTGATCGTCTGGGGTGATTATGCCAATGCCGCCGTTCTCGAAGAATGCTTGTCGGCACTGCGTGAGTTCTGTGTTCCCGTCAGCGTGATGTTTTCGGGTCTGGTTGGCGATATCGCCCAGGGTTTTGCTCAGGATATCGGTGAAAACCGCGCATTCCAGATTCACCGCCCGCCGCTCGGCCTGGTCGAGCGCATGATGAAGCGGCTGTTCGATATCGGCTTCTCGATCGGCGCGATGACGGTCACGCTTCCGCTCTGCGTACTGGTGGCGATCGCCATCAAGATTGATAGCCGTGGTCCTGTCTTCTTCATGCAGTGCCGCAAAGGACATAACGGCAAACCGTTCCGGATCCTGAAGTTCCGCAGCATGACGGTTATGGAAGACTCCGGCGATATCCGCCAAGCAACGCGCAACGATCCACGCGTGACCCGCGTCGGTGCTTTCATCCGCTCGACGAGCATCGACGAGCTGCCGCAGTTCTGGAACGTGCTGCGCGGCGAGATGTCCGTGGTCGGCCCACGCCCGCATGCGCTGGCACACGACGATCTCTATGGAACGCTAATCGCCCAATACGCCTCTCGCCGGCATGTGAAGCCGGGCCTGACGGGCTGGGCGCAGATCAATGGACACAGGGGCGAGACGCCAACCGTTGACAAGATGACGGACCGGGTGCGGCACGACATTTGGTACATCAACAATTGGTCGTTGTGGCTGGATCTCAGGATCGTCGTGATGACGGCGATCGGCTTGCAGGATCGGAGCAACGTCTACTGAAATTTCGTCGTCAATCCTGGTGTTTGCGTTGGTTGAGAGGTGCGTAGGCGATGATACTTGTGACTGGAGGAGCCGGCTTCATTGGCTCGAACTTTGTGCTGGATTGGCTGGCGGAGCATCAAGAGCCGGTCGTCAATCTCGATGCGCTGACCTATGCCGGCAATCTGAACAACCTGCGGTCTCTCGAGAACGATCCGCGCCATATCTTCGTACATGGCAACATTGGCGACGCGGCGCTTCTGAGCGATCTTTTTACGCACTACAAGCCAAGAGCGGTTGTGAACTTCGCGGCGGAAAGCCATGTGGACCGCTCGATCCACGGGCCGGAAGATTTCATCCAGACCAACATTCTCGGTACGTTTCGTCTGCTGGAGGCCGCGCGCGCCTATTGGGGTGGCCTCGAGAGCAAACATGATTTCCGCTTTCTGCACGTTTCGACCGACGAGGTCTTCGGGACGCTCGACGCCGATGATCCCGCTTTCAATGAGGAAACGAGCTATCGGCCCAACAGCCCATACTCCGCCAGCAAGGCGGCGAGCGACCATTTGGTTCGCGCCTATTTCCATACCTACGGGCTTCCTGTCGTCACCACCAACTGCTCCAACAATTACGGCCCGCTGCACTTCCCGGAAAAGCTCATTCCGTTGGTGATCCACAATGCGCTGAAAGGCCGTCCTCTGCCGATCTATGGCGATGGCATGCAGATCCGTGATTGGCTCTATGTGAAAGACCACTGCAGCGCTATCCGTCGCGTTCTGGAGGCGGGGCGCCTGGGCGAGACCTATAATATCGGCGGCTGGAATGAGCGCGCCAACCTTCATGTCGTTACCACGCTTTGCGCGGTTCTCGACGAGCTGCAGCCGCGACCCGATGGCAAGAAATACAGCGAGCAAATCGCCTTCGTCACCGATCGCCCGGGGCACGACCGGCGTTATGCGATCGATGCGCGCAAGATCGAGGTCGAGCTCGGCTGGCGGCCGGCGGAAACCTTCGAGAGCGGCATTCGCAAGACCGTAAGATGGTATCTCGACAATGCCGACTGGGTCGAGAACGTCACCTCAGGCAGCTACCGCAACTGGGTGGAGAAGCAATACGCATGACCGTGCTGCTTCTCGGCAAGAATGGGCAACTTGGACGCGGGCTTCAGCGCACGCTGCTTCCATTCGGCAATCTTGTCGCGTTCGCGCGTGACGAGTTCGATCTGGACAAGTCGGAAGCAATCGCCGGTCGGCTTGATGCCATACGCCCTGACATCATCGTCAATGCGGCGGCTTATACGCAGGTCGATCTGGCCGAGACGGATGCCGACGTGGCGTTTCGCGTCAACCATCAGGCCGTGAAGGCGTTGGCGGATTACGCCCGCCGGAGTGACGCGCTGCTGGTTCATTACTCTACGGACTATGTCTTCGATGGTCGCCAGGAGACGCCTTATCGCGAGAGCGATGATACTCATCCGTTGAATGTCTACGGCGAGTCGAAGCGGGCTGGCGAGTTGGCTATCGCTGAGTCCTGCTGCCGGCATTTGCTGTTCCGCACGAGTTGGGTCGTGTCTGCTGACGGCACGAATTTTGTGAAGACTATTCTGCGCCTAGCGCGGGAGCGGCCGAACCTGCGGATCGTTGCGGATCAGTTTGGCGCGCCGACGGCCGTCGAGCTGCTCGCCGATGTCACTGCCCTTGCAATTGTCGCGAACCGGCGCGGTGGGCTTGCTGACGGGACATATCACTTGACCGCATCGGGGCGAACAAGCTGGCATGGACTTACCCGGCACATCGTCCAAAGGGCGATCGAGATCGGCTTCGTATCGGTGGTCGATCCCGCCGATATCGAGGCAATAACGACCGAGGAGTTTCCACGGCCCGCTGTGCGGCCGCGCAATTCGTCGCTCAACACGGATGCTTTGAGTTCCGCCCTTGGGCTGACCCTGCCCGAATGGACGGTGCATGTCGATCGCGTACTTGATCAATTGAAGGAACGGGGGTGGGCGCTGTGACCCGAAAAGGCATCATTCTCGCCGGTGGATCCGGCACACGTCTTCATCCCGCGACACTTGCCATGAGCAAGCAGTTGCTGCCTGTCTTCGACAAGCCGATGATCTATTATCCACTCAGCACACTTATGCTGGCCGGCATCCGCGACATCCTGATCATCTCCACGCCGCTGGATATTCCTCGCTTCGAGCAACTGCTGGGGGATGGCAGTGCCTGGGGCGTCAAGTTCTCCTACGCCGAACAACCGTCACCCGATGGCCTGGCGCAGGCCTTCATCATCGGCGAGAAGTTTCTTGACGGTTCGCCGTCCGCGCTCGTGCTCGGCGACAACATCTTCTACGGCCACGACCTGCCGATCCTTCTCGCGAGCGGCATGTCTGTCGACCGCGGCGCAACGGTCTTCGCCTATCACGTGCTCGATCCAGAGCGGTATGGCGTCGTCGAATTCGACAGGCGCTTCAGGGCGGTCTCGATCGAGGAAAAGCCGGCGGAGCCGAAATCGAATTACGCGGTGACGGGCCTCTATTTCTACGATGAACGCGCCGTCGAATTCGCCAAATCGCTGCGCCCTTCGCCGCGCGGCGAGCTCGAGATCACCGATCTGAATAGGCGTTACCTGGAAGACGGCAGCCTGACCGTCGAGATCATGGGCCGCGGCTACGCCTGGCTCGATACGGGAACGCATGATTCACTGCTCGACGCCGGGCAATTCATTTCGACACTGGAACGGCGCCAGGGGCTGAAAGTATCTTGCCCTGAGGAAATCGCGTTTCGAAACGGCTGGATCACCGGCCGCCAGCTGGAGCAACTGGCGGCGCCGCTCTGCAAGAACGGATATGGGAAATACCTGATGCGACTTCTGGCGGAGGCAGGCTGACCAATGAAAGTCTCTTCGCTGGCAATTCCTGAGGTCCTGCTCATCGAGCCCACGGTTTATGGCGATGAGCGCGGCTTCTTCTTTGAAAGCTTCAACCAGGCCCGCTTCAACGAAGCGGTCGGGGCCGAGGTTTTATTCGTTCAGGACAATCACTCCAAGTCTGCCAAAGGCGTACTGCGCGGGCTGCACTACCAGATCAGCCAAGCCCAGGGAAAGCTGGTTCGAGTGGTCGAGGGCGAGGTCTTCGACGTGTCGGTGGATCTGCGGCGATCCTCGCCGACCTTCGGGCAATGGGTGGGCGAAATCCTGTCGGCGGATAACAGGCGCCAGCTCTATATTCCGCCGGGCTTCGCGCATGGCTTCGTGGTTCTCTCGGAGACCGCGCAGTTTCTTTACAAGACGACGGATTTCTATTCGCCGCAGCACGAGCGCGCCATCATCTGGAACGATCCGACGGTGAACGTCGCCTGGCCGATAGAGGTACCCCCCACCCTTTCATCCAAGGACGCGCAGGCGCCGTTTATGAAAGATGCGGATCTTTTTCCGTAACGGCGGTTCGCGATCATAGCTGCGTTGGCGCGAAAGTTGCCGATCATCGGCCTGCCGTCTCTCGCTCTACCACATATCGTTGCCCTTGGTCCTTTCCGGATCGGTTTTGGTGTGTCACATAAGGTCGGCTAGCCATCGCCACTGGGAGGACGATTGTCGGAATGAGGGGAATTCGCCAACTGGCCAAGCATCTCGATATTTCGATCGGGACCGTGTCGCGGGCGCTCAATGGCAAACCGGATGTGAATGAGGAGACCCGCAAGCGCGTGCTGGCGGCGGCCGAGGAGCTTGGCTATGTCGCGAACCAGTCGGGCCGAAGCCTGCGGCAGGGAACCACCAACGTCATCGGCCTGATGATCGAGTCCAGCAAGGAAACGGTCGAGAACGCCGACAACTTCTTCCTGGGCCTGACCGGCGGTCTGCAGAGCGTGCTTTCGCGCCACAAGCTCGACCTTATCATGCTGCCTTGCCCGAATGACGAGGATCCTCAGGAATATCTGAAGCGCATGGTGGCGCGTCGTGTTGTCGATGCATTGATCATTTCCGCCACGCAGCGCATCGACAAGCGCATCGACTTCCTGGCCAAGGCGAAGATACCCTTCGTCGCGCTCGGCCGCAGTTCGTCCGGCGGCAATTACAGCTGGATCGACCTCGACTTCGAAGGCGTCGCGGCCAGCGCTGTAGACAGGCTCGTCGCCAAGGGGCATCGCCGGATCGCGATCGCGGTCCCATCGAGCGATGTCAACCTCGGCTATATCTTCCTCGATGCCTACCGGCGCTCGCTCGAACGCCACGGTATTGCCTATGATCCCGAACTCGTCATTCGCGCGAAGTCGAGCGAGCAGGGCGGATATCAGGCCGGTCACGAGCTCATCCGCCTCGATCCCCGACCGACGGCGATCATTCTGATTTATGAGCTGATGGCGATCGGGCTTTACCGGCGCATGGTCGAGGCAGGCATCATTCCAGGCCGGGATCTTGCCGTCATCGGCTTTCGCGAGGAGCCGCGCGCCCGGTTCCTGCAGCCGGCACTGACATGTTTTAGGATGTCGCTGCGCGACCTCGGCGCCGAGCTTGCGGAAACGTTGCTCGCGACCATGCCCGCCTACGCGGATTTCTATCCCGGCGGCGCGCGCAACACGATTTGGCCGCTTGAGCTCGTTGCGGGCGAAAGCGATGCCTTCAGTCTCGACAGTTGAATTTTCTCGAAAGCCAGCCCATGCAACCGCGCGAATTCCTAAAAGATCTCTTCTCCGCTGCCGTCAACGCTGCCGACCCGCTCACGGGCATCACCGCTCATCTTCCCACAAAGCCGAAGGGTCGAACGGTGGTGATCGGCGCCGGCAAGGGCGCGGCACAGATGGCGCAGGCGCTCGAGACCGTCTGGGATGGCCCGCTCGAGGGTGTTGTGGTGACGCGTTATGGCTATGGCTGCGAGACCCGAAACATCGAGATCCTTGAAGCCTCGCATCCGGTCCCCGATAGCGCCGGTCTCGTGGCTTCGAAGCGGCTTATGGATGCCGTGAGCGGGCTTGGCGAGGATGATCTCGTCATCGCGCTGATCTGCGGGGGAGGGTCGGCCCTGCTGCCGTCGCCGCCCGAGGGGCTGACGCTCGAAGACGAAATCACCATGAACGAGATCCTGCTCGCCTCGGGCGCGCCGATCTCCGCCATGAACGTGGTGCGCAAACATCTCTCGACGATCAAGGGCGGCAGGCTGGCGGCGGCCACAAAGGCGCGCGTCGTCAGCATGGTCGTGTCGGATATCCCCGGCGACAACCCAGCTTATGTCGCTTCCGGTCCAACGGTTCCCGACCGCTCGACGCGGCACGATGCGCGTGACATTATCGCGCAATACAAGATGCCGCTGCCGCAGGCTGCACTCGATTTTCTCGCGACGCCGGCTGCCGATGCGCCGAGCCCGGATGATCCGGTGTTCGGCCGCCACGAGCATTATGTGATCGCCTCGGCCGGCGTCTCGCTAGAGGCTGCGGCAGCGCTTGCCAGATCGCACGGGGTGGAAGCCGCTATCCTGTCGGATTCCATCGAGGGAGAATCTCGCGATGTCGCTTCGGTGCATGCGGCGATCGCCCGCGAAGTGCTTGCCAAAGATCGACCCTTCCAAAAGCCGGTCGTTATTCTCTCCGGTGGGGAAACAACGGTGACGCTCCGGGGCAAGGGTGGAAAGGGCGGGCGCAACGGCGAATTCGCGCTCGCCATGGCGCTGGCGATCCAGGGGCACGACATGCATGTGCTGGCTGCTGATACCGATGGCATTGATGGGTCGGAAGACAATGCAGGTGCTTTCGTGGATGGGAAGACGGTCGAACGATTGCGCGCCGCCGGTCTCGATCCGCGCCGCCTGCTTGATGGCAATGATAGCTATAGCGGCTTTGCTGCGATTGGCGACCTGTTCGAAACCGGCGCGACGGGAACCAACGTCAACGACTTCCGTGCGATCCTGATCCGCTAATCGAAGAATCGAAATCTGATCCGGCCACCTGCGTTCCCGCCGGAACGCGGGCGCAAAATAGCGCGAAATTTTTTCGTGCTGCGCCGCGGCGCAGCCGGAGTTAAGGCCCCGCATTTGCAGATGTTTTCCGCAGCATTTTTTGTCTGATCACGTGGGATTGACAGCGAGAAACGTTTCCGCTTAGTATCGTAAACGTTTACGGGACAAGTTTCGGGAGGAAAGCCGGAAACTGTCCACGGGAGGAAATCGTGACATTGAATGCCGTTCTCTGCGGTTGTGGAGCCATGTCCAAGGGCTGGTTGCGCGCCATCAAAGAAACCCCGGCTCTTGCAGCCGAGATCGAGGTCAAGGGCCTCGTCGACGTCAATCCGGCGGCGGCTGAGAAGCTCGCCGAGGAGTTTGGTTTGAGCGGTGCCGTGATCGGTACTGATCTCGCCGACGTCATCGCAAAATCCAAAGCCGACATCGTCTTCGACGTGGTCATCCCGACCGCGCGCTTCAACGTCGTGTCGACGGCGCTGAAAGCCGGCTGCCATGTGTTGAGTGAAAAGCCGATGGCGACCTCGCTCGCAGAAGGGGCTGCTCTCATCGATCTCGCCGCCGAGACCGGCAAGATCCACGCCATCATTCAGAACCGCCGCTTCATCTCCGGCGTTCGCCGCATGCGCCGTTTCGTTGAGAGCGGTGCGATCGGCGATATCACCGGCATCCATTGCGATTTCTTCCTGGCGCCGCATTTCGGTGGCTTCCGCGAAGAGATGCAGAACGTGCTGCTGCTCGACATGGCGATCCACACTTTCGATGCCGCGCGCTTCGTCGCCGACAAGAAGCCGCTCGCCGTCTACTGTGTCGAGCGCAATCCCAAGGGGTCCTGGTATCAGCATGGCGCTTCCGCCAACGCGACGTTTGAATTTTCCGATGACGTCGTCTTCACCTATCGCGGTTCGTGGTGCGCTGAAGGCGAACGCACGAGTTGGGAAAGCCAATGGCGCCTCGTCGGCTCCAAGGGAATGCTGACCTGGGATGGCGAAGAGGGCTTCAAGGCCGCGACCGCTGGAAGCGAGCCAGGGCTGCTGCATGGCTTCACGCCGGTCGAGGTCCCAGCACCAGAACATGACGAAGAGACGCACGGCCACGCCAGCGTGATCGCGAGCTTCGTCGAGGCGATCAAAACGGGCAAGCGCCCGGAAACGGCAAGTTCCGACAACATCAGAAGCCTCGCCATGGTCTTCGGCGCGATCGAAAGCGCCAAGACCGGCAAGCGTATTGAAATTTCAGCATAAGGATTGAGATTGTGAGCAACCCCGCCAAGTCCATTCGCATCGGAACCATGGTCAGCGCGTCGAAGGGCGGCGCCGACAAGCGGATCGGCCAGATCGCCGATATGGGCTTCGAAAGCTTCGAACCCTTCTTCTGGCAGACGACCAACGGCCAGAACCTCGCCGAACTCGGAAAGCGCTGCGTCGACGCCATCGGCGACCGTGACATCACCATCTCGACGCTCGGCATGTTCGGCAACCCGCTCGAGACGACCGATATCGATCTCGACACGCTCCAGGGCTGGAAGGATTGCATCGACAACGCCCACCATTTCGGCGCCACCTGCGTTGCCGGCTTTACCGGCCGTATCCGTGGCAAGGTGCTGACCGACAGCCTGCCGCGCTACAAGGAAATCTGGAGCGAGCTTGCCAAGCGCGCTGCCGACAAGGGCGTGAAGATCGCCTTCGAAAACTGCGCGATGGACGGAAACTGGCAGACGGGCGACTGGAACATCGCGCACAATCCGGATGCCTGGGAGCTGATCTTCAACGAGACGCCTGATGACAACATCGGCATCGAATGGGAGCCGTGCCATCAGATGGTCTATCTGATCGAGCCGCTCCCACAGATCCGCAAGTGGGCGTCGAAAATTTTCCACGTTCACGGTAAGGATGCAACGATCCGCTGGGATGTCATCAAGGAGCATGGCATCTTCGGTAAGGAGAAGTTCGTTTTCATGCGCACGCCGGGCTTCGGCGACAGCAACTGGACGGACATCATTTCGGAACTGCGCCTCGCCGGCTGGTCGGGATCCATCGACATCGAAGGTTGGCACGATCCGGTCTATCGCGACGCGCTCGAGATGACCGGGCAGGTTCATGCGCTGAACCATTTGAAGCATGCCCGGGGCGGCGATTTCGTCGTCGATCCGGTTTGATGATATCGCGGCCGGCAAGGAGGAATTGCCGGCCTACGATCTAGGATAACCACAAAGGAGGAGAACCATGGCTATCCGTAAATTTGCAATGATCGGCGCGCTTGCGCTGGCGGGCGTGTCGCTCTTCGGCCTAGCCGCCAAGGCCGAAGACGTCACCCTGACCCTCTGGTCGCTCGACCGCGACATTCAGCCGGCGCCGAACCTGATCAAGGAATTCAACGATCAGAACAACGGCATCAAGATCGAATACCGCCAGATCCAGTTCGACGATGTCGTCAGCGAATCGATGCGCGCGTTTTCGACCGGCAAGGCGCCTGATATCATCGCCATCGACAACCCGAACCACGCGATGTTCGCCGCCCGCAAGGCATTCCTCGACCTGACCGACATGATCGCCAAGTCGACCGTCATCAAGCCCGAGAACTACTTCCCCGGACCGCTGAAGTCCGCCACCTGGGACGGCAAGCTCTACGGCGTGCCGAAGGCGACAAACACGATCGCGCTCTACTATAACAAGGACATGTTCAAGGCCGCCGGCCTCGATCCGGAAAAGCCGCCGCAGACCTGGGACGAGCTGGTTGCGGACGCCAAGAAGCTCACCGATCCGTCGAAGAACGTCTACGGCCTGACCTTCTCGGCCAAGGCCAACGAGGAAGGCACCTTCCAGTTCTTGCCTTGGGCGCAGATGGGCGGGGCGACCTACAAGACGATCAATGCAGACGGTGCCGTGAAGGCGCTGACGGTCTGGAAGCAGATCATGGACGAGAAGCTTGCTTCTCCCGATACGCTGACCCGCAGCCAGTGGGATTCGACCGCCACCTTCAACGCCGGCAATGCTGCCATGGCCATCTCCGGTCCGTGGGAAAGAGACCGCATGCTGACCGATGCCAAGTTCGACTGGGGCACGGCGCTCTTGCCGGTTCCGCAGGAAGGCGCGACGCGGTCTTCGGCCATGGGCGACTACAACTGGGCGATCTTCTCCAGTTCCAAGCATCCGGCCGAAGCTTTCAAGGCGCTCGAGTTCTTCGCCTCGAAGGACGACACGATGTACCAGAAGTTCGGCCAGCTGCCGGCTCGCTCCGACATCGCCATCCCGCCGACAGGCAACAAGCTGAAGGATGATGCGCTGAAGACCTTCGTCGAACAGCTGAAATATGCCCAGCCGCGCGGTCCGTCGCCGGAATGGCCGAAGATCTCCAAGGCAATCCAGGATGCGATCCAGGCCGCACTGACCGGCCAGATGTCGCCGAAGGACGCGCTTGATCAGGCCGCCGAGAAGATCAAGGCCGTCGAAGAGTGACATATCAGGGCAAGCGGAGCGTGCGGGACGCGCTCCGCCTGTCCGACCCCAATGGCGTTTTCGCCATCCCACCGTTTCCTCCCGGCAGGGGCTGTCTTCCGCGCAAGCGCCAGGCAGCCCCGTTCGGAGCTTAAGGGGTATCCATGAAGAGGCTATTTTCCAGCATCACCGATGGCCGCGGGTTCGACATCACGCTTGTCACCCTGCCGCTCATCTTCCTGTTCGTGCTCGCGGGCCTGCCGCTTGTCTACAACATCGTCATGAGTTTCCAGGAGGTCGACATGTTCAGCCTCGGGACCTTCGTGCGCCCCTTCGTCGGTTTTAAGAACTATGTCGATCTGTTCAAGCAGCCCGAAACGTTGCCAATCATCTACAATACCGTGCTGTTCGTCGTCGGCTCCATCGCCGGCCAGTTCCTGATCGGCTTCGGCCTGGCGCTGTTCTTCTGGGTGAACTTCCCGGGGGCCTCCTGGCTGCGCGGCCTATTCCTCGTTTCCTGGGTCATGCCCGGCCTCGTGGTCGGCGCGATCTGGAACTGGGTGCTGTCGGGCGATTTCGGTGTCTTGAATTTCATCCTGCGCGAAAGCGGATTGATCAGCTCCAACATCTTCTGGCGCTCGGACCCCAATTTTTCGCTCTGGGCCGTCGTTATCGCCAATATCTGGCTCGGCACGTCCTTCAACATGATCCTGCTCTCCGTTGGCCTGTCTTCGATCCCTGGCGATCTCTACGAAGCAGCTGAACTCGACGGCGCCAATGCCTGGCAGCGTTTCTGGACGATCACGCTTCCGATGATGCGCTCGACCATCGGCGCCATCGTTTCGCTCGGCCTGATCTTCACGCTGCAGCAGTTCGACCTGTTCGCGGCCATCACCGATGGCGGGCCGAACAATTCGTCCAACGTCACGCAATACTGGGCCTGGGACCTGTCCTTCCGGCAATACGACTTCGGCAAGGGTGCCACGATCTCCGTCATCATGATCGTCTTCGTGATGTTCGCCTCGATCGTCTATGTCCGGTCGACAAAACATGAGGTGCGCGGATGAGCGATACCAACCGCAACCGCCTGATGCTCTTCATCGCGATCGTCCTGGCGGCAATCTATCTCTTTCCGCTCTACTGGATGTACATCACGGCGCTGAAAAGTGGCTCGGAGATGTTCGCCAATCCCCCGAGCTTCTGGCCATCCTCACCGCAATGGGGAACCTACGCCTATGTGTGGGAAAGCCGGAATATGGGGCGCTATCTCTGGAACTCTGTCGTCATCGCCTTCGGTTCCGTGGCGCTGATCACGGTGCTCGGCGTCGGCTGTGCCTATGTGCTGGCGCGTTATCGCAACATGTGGGTGGATATCGGCCTGTTCCTCATCCTCATGCTGCAGGTCCTGCCGGCATCGCTGATGATCACGCCGATCTTCGTGGGCTTCTCGCAGTTCGGCCTGCTCGACTATCCGCGCTTCGCCGTGATCCTGGCGATCGCCGCGAAAAGCATGCCCTTCTTCGTGGTTCTGGTGCGCGCCACCTTCATGGCCGTGCCGATGGAGCTCGAGGAAGCAGCGCTTGTCGACGGTAATTCCCGCTTCGGCGCCTTCTTCAACATCGTGCTGCCGCTTGCCCGCAACGGCATCCTTGTCAGCGCGATCCTGATCTTCATGCAGGCCTTCGGGGAGTTCGTCTATTCGAAGTCGATGATCCAGGAAGCAGAGCTTCAGCCCGCCAGCGTCGGTCTCAACTCCTTCATGGGGCCTAACACCAGCGAGTGGAACAACATCATGGCCTATGCCACGATGTATGTGACGCCCGTTCTCGCCATCTTCGTTCTCTTGCAGCGCCGCATCGTATCCGGCCTCACCTCTGGAGCCCTCAAATGACCAATCAGATCGAGCTCAGCGGCGTCAACAAGCATTATGGCGCCTTTCATGCGCTGAAGAACATCAACCTTGAGATCGCCAAGGGCAGCTTCGTGGCGCTCGTCGGCCCGTCGGGCTGCGGCAAGTCCACCTTGCTGCGCTCGCTCGCGGGCCTGGAAAGCATCTCCGAGGGTGACCTGAAGATCGCAGGCGAGCTGATGAACAACGTGCCGCCGCGCAAGCGAGACGTCGCCATGGTGTTTCAGTCCTACGCGCTTTATCCACATATGACGGTCGAGGAAAACCTGACCTACAGCCTGCGAATTCGCGGCGTCGCCAAAGCCGAGGCCAAGAAGGCCGCGGCGGATGTTGCGGCAACCACAGGCCTGTCCAACCTGCTGAAGCGCTACCCACGCGAACTCTCGGGCGGTCAGCGCCAGCGCGTGGCCATGAGCCGCGCCATCATCCGTCACCCCAAGGCGTTCCTGTTCGACGAGCCGTTGTCGAACCTCGATGCGGCGTTGCGCGTTCACATGCGCAAGGAAATCCGGGCGCTGCACGATCGGCTCGGCGCGACCTCGGTCTACGTCACCCATGACCAGATCGAGGCGATGACCATGGCTGACCACGTCGTCGTCATGCGCGAGGGCGTCATCGAGCAGCAGGGCAAGCCGCTAGAACTCTACGACACGCCGGCCAACAAATTCGTGGCGGGCTTCATCGGCTCGCCGGCGATGAATTTCATTCCTGGTGTCGTGCAGGCGGACGGAAGCGGGCTCGCTATCGATCTCGGAACGGTCAAGCATACGCTGCCGAGCAATCGCCAGCTCCAGCCAGGCCGCAAGGTGACGGTCGGTATCCGTCCGGAGCATATCGGTATCACCGCGACGGGGCAGGGGACGTTCGATATCCCCGTCGACGTCGTCGAATCCACCGGCTCGGCCACCTTCATCGCCGCGGCGACGACGCCGGAACTGACGATCGTCGAGACTGGCCGCAGCGCGGCCCGTGGCGGCGAGACGATCGGCGTGGCCATCGATCCGGCACAGATGCATCTGTTCGACGACGCGACTGGCGTCCGTATCTGAAGGAACAAGGCAGCGGCGGTATACGCCGCCGCTGCCTGATGATTTACCGTCCGCCTTCGAGCTTGCGGTGGCGCTGGTTTGTGCCGCCCACCCCATAGGGATAATCGAAGGGGCGCGGAGCGCTGATCTCGGTGAGGCGGCGCATCTCCTCGTCCGAGAGGCTGATCTTGGCCGCGCCGAGGTTGTCCGCCAGTTGCTCCGTCGTCCGGGCGCCGAGGATGACTGATGTCACGGCCGGCCGCGCTGCGGTCCAGGCAAGCGCCACCTGCGCCATACTGCAACCCTTGGACTTTGCGATTTCTTCTACCGTACCGATGATGTCCCAGGTCCGCTCCTGCGCGTTGCGCTGGTCGTAGGATTCCATCCCGCGTTTGGGATTCTCCCCAAGCCGGGTCGCGCCCGTCGGCATCTGGTCACGACGGTATTTGCCCGTCAGCCAGCCGCCGCCGAGAGGCGACCATGGCAGCAGTCCCATGCCCGCATCCTGGCAGGCCGGGACGATCTCCAACTCGATATCGCGGACAAGCAGGCTGTATTGCGGCTGCAGCGTTACCGGCCGGGTGTATCCGCGCGCCTTGGCGATTTCGGCCGCCTTGGCGATATGCCAGCCGACGTAATTGGAAAATCCGTAATATCCGATCTTGCCGCTGGAGACGGCATCATCGAGGAAACGCAGCGTCTCCTCGATCGGCGTCAGGGCATCCCAGGCATGCATCTGGTAGAGATCGATGTGGTCGACACCGAGGCGTCGAAGCGAATCGTCGAGCGCGACGTTCAAATGCCGCCGCGACAGTCCGATATCATTCGGCCCGTTTCCCATCGGAAAACGTCCCTTCGTGGCGATCACCGCCTGGCGGGCCTCTGTCGGCCGCGCCTTCAGCCAGCGACCGATGATCTCTTCCGAAACGCCGGCGCTATAGACATCGGCCGTATCGACGAAATTGCCGCCCCATTTGAAATAGTCGTCGAGTATCTTGTGGGATGTGGCTTCATCGGCCTCCGCGCCGAATGTCATCGTTCCCAGGCAGTATGGCGCGACGATTGTCCCGCTTGGTCCAAGCTTTCGATAATCCATCGAACATCCTCCATGTCGAAATGGGTTTCTCTATCTCTGGATCGCCGGCCTCCAAATGCCTCGCGTCACTGGATCGGCATTCACACTATCGATAAAACAACGGTTTAGGTAGCTGCCGCAGGAAGATTCCCTCCCGCGCACAAGTTCCCAGAGCCTTGCCTTCGCTATACTGTCGTCCGATGAGGCCGGGGTGTTATCCCCGGTCCTCTAGTTGAGAAGCAGAATTTGCTTACTTCTTGATTGCTTCGAAGTCCATGTCGAGCTTGATGTCGGGGCCGAGGCCGAAGTCGGCCATCTTGGTGATGCCGAAGTCGGAGCCGGTGATGCTGCCGGTTGCCGAGAACCCGGTCTTGATGGTCTTCGCGTCCCAAGGAAGCGGCGATTCGCCGTTCCAGGTGACGTCGAGCGTCACGGGTTTGGTGGTGCCGACCAGCGTGAGGTCGCCCGTAACCTTGGCGGTCTTTTCGCCGGTCTTTTCGATCGCTGTGCTCTTGAAGGTAATCTGAGGGAATTCCTCGGCATTGAGGAAATCCGGGCTCTTGAGGTGCTCGTTGCGCTTCTCGAAATTCGTGTCAACGCTTGCGGCGTCGATCGTCAGTTCGATCGAGCTCTTGGTCACGTCGTCTTTGTCGAAGGAGATCGTGCCGGCAACCGTCTTGAAAATGCCGTGGGCATTCGACCAGCCGGCATGGCCGGTCTTGAAGCCAATCCAGGCATGCGTCGGGTCGACTTCATAGGAATCAGCAGCGAAAACCGAGCCTGCCATCAGCAGGCCAGCCAATGCGGCGGTCAGACCAGTTAACTTCATTTGTATCTCCTTTGGTTTAATAAAATGCCAGGCGCTCGCGCCGAGGCTCGGTGGAAAGATGTATGTCTGTGTCTGCGGCTAGATCGAAAACGCGATGATGATGGCGATGATGGCGGGTGCCGCTGCCACGACACCCATGACTATCGGCTGCACTGGACGAGGCAGACCGGCAAACAGTCGTTGATTGCTGTCGATGCAGTACGCGGCAACGAGCGGCAAAATGCACAGGACAATACCGATCGCTGAAGCATTCGGGGTGAAGAGTGCCGTCATCACGACGTGAAGGACGGCAAGCCATCCAAACGAAAGCGCTGCGGGTGACGGCAGGGAGAACGCGTCGTTGTCGCCACGCAGGAAGCCAATGAAGATGATCAGCAGGAAGCCTCCTGTCATTGCCGCTAAGGCTCCGGCCACGGTCGACATGCCGATGTAGCCTCCAAGAACGGAGGTTATCGCAGTGGCGATAAAAGTTGCGAGGAGCGCGGGCAGAAGAGCAGAAGGCGCATTTCGTTGCGGCGCGCGCTGTGCCTTGACGGCAAGCGGCAGGATTGCAAACGCTATCAGCAAGATAATCGCGACGGTTACGCTCTTGGTGGTATTCGCCTTGAAAATGTTCTGCCCGAGCCAGTAGACCGGGATGGTGAAGGCGACCAGCGATGCCAACCATGTGTAGGGTGAGCCGATCTTCTTTCGCGAGGCGTAGGAAGCCCCAAGCAGAACGGCATATCCGACGATCACAAACATCACTTTGTGCTTGGAGGCGACGGGCGGAAATGCGGGAAAGCCTTCGCCGAGCAGATGGATGATGAGCGCGGCTGCGAGAAGGAGGAGACCCGTCAGGAGCGGAACTCCGGAGTGCGTTGTCCGGTGCGTCGCGGCAATGGCGATCCCCATTATGAATGGGATGGCGATTGTCATAACAAGTATTTGTTGAATCACGTTTTTCGCCTTGGATCGAGGTGGGAATTCGAGCGGGAGGACGCTGCTTTCGGGAAGAATTTCTAACAGGCTGCCGGTTGGCAATCAGCGTTGGTTGGTCTCAATCCGGCGTCATCAGCGAGCTTGGCGGCATCGATAATTTCCTGGAGACGCTGGCGCGACGCGGCGGCCCTTAAAAATGGAAAGGCCGCCGAACCTATGAAGACCGACCTCAATCTCGCTCTCCTATCTTTGAAAGTGCTTCAGCCAGGAAAGAACCGGCTTTTTCAGCACCGCTTGCCGAAATGGTATGACCAAGACCAGGTACGATGACTGTTTCCACCTTCATGCCGAGAGGTTCGAGCAAGGCGGCGGCTTTGGTCGTTTCGCTCGCTGGTATCACGGCGTCGGCGTTGCCATGGAGCAGCAGGACCGGCGTGGCGAGCGCCGGTTCAAGCGGGAGCGGTGAGCCGAGGCGGCCTGAAAAGCCGACGACGGCACCAACCGGCCAGCGGCCCGATGCAACGGCATCCAGCGCCATGATGGTGCCTTGAGAAAAGCCGACAAGGGCCACCTGGTCGAGGCGGTCCTCAAAGCCGTTCTCCTTGACGATCGCGGAGATCGTTGCGTCGAAGGAGGCGCGAGCATCCTTGATGCGTGAACTGCGGTTGTCTTCGGTGACGCCGGCCACGCTGAACCATTGATAGCCAGAGCCGAAGCTCGATGGGCTGGGGGCATTCGGTGAAACGAAGACTGCGCCCGGAAGGCGGTCACGCCAGACGTCGGCCAGCGGTGCTAGATCATTCCCGCTGGATCCCACGCCATGCAACATAATGACTAGGACGTGTGTAGCTACTGTCGACATGGTTCGTCCTCAAGCGACCGAGAATGGGAGTTGCGGACCAACCGGCACAATTCCCGTTGGATTGAGTGCCTTGATCGAGTAGTAACCCCGCTTGATGTGATCAATGCTGACAGTCTTTGCGATCCCGGGGATGGCGAGGATGTTCTCAAGATAGCGGCTCAGATTGGCGTAGTCTGCCAATCGGCGCAGATTGCATTTGAACAGGCCATTGTAAGCCGCATCGAAACGCACGAGCGTCACGAACAGCCGGACGTCGGCTTCGGTCAGTCGGTCGCTGAAGAGGTACGGTCCGCGGTCCGCGAGGCGCGCTTCCAGCTCGTCGAGCATTTGAAACACCTCGGTGAAGGCTTCCTCATAGGCCACTTGCGTGGTCGCAAAGCCGGTGCGGTAGACACCGTTGTTGAGGCGCGGGTAAATGCGCTCGTTCAGAGCATCGATCTCGGAGCGAAGATCTTGCGGATAAAGATCGTTGGCGTTGTCCGCCAGCGATCCGAAACCGGAATTCAGCATCCGCAGGATATCCGCCGATTCGTTGTTGACGATGGTGTTACGGTTTTTGTCCCAGAGAACAGGCACTGTTGCGCGGCCGGTATAATGCGGGTCCGCCTTGGTGTAGATCTGGTGCATGTAGCCTGCGTCGTTCAGTGCTTCCGGCTCCGCAAATCGCCATCCTTCGTCCGACAGTTCCGGCTCGACCACTGAAACGGAGATCACGTCCTCCAGCTTCTTCAGGGCTCGGCCGATCAACGTGCGTGATGCCCAAGGGCAGATCAACGCGACATAGAGGTGATAGCGACCGGCTTCAGCCTCGAAGCCGCCTTCACCGGTCGGGCCTGCGTCTCCGCTTGGCGTAATCCAATTCCGGAAACCGGAGATCTGGCGAACAAAGCCACCCTTGTTGTCAGTCGCCTGCACTGGATGCCAATTGGCTGTCCACTTTCCGTCTACAAGCATGTCGCACTCCTAACGCGTCTTTTCACTTTGTGCGGTGATGGTGATTTCGGTGCACCAAAGGTCGCGAAGGGAAAGGGTCTCCTGAGTCGCGGATGCGACAGATTCGATTTTGGCGGTTGCGTTGCTAAAATCGACCATTGCCGAGGTGCTTCCCTTGCGTGAATTCGTACGGCAAGGTTATGGCCCACATCCGGATGGATGATTATACGGTCAATAAGAGAATATTTACTTCCAAAACGGAAGGAGTGACTACCAGCCTCTATCCCAGCTAGGCTGGCCGCGAAAGGCGTCGGCCAGGAAATCGATCAGCACCCGGACCTTCAGCGCGAGATATCGGGAGGGTGGGTAGACGACATAGAGACCACGCGGCTCGTCCTCAAACGCACCGAGCACGGGTTTTACCGCCCCGACGCGCAGTCGTGCTCCGGCCACGAAGCTGGGAACCCGGGCAATGCCAAGGCCGGCCTCGGCGGCGGAAACACAGGCTTCCGCATTCGAAAACTGGATGTGGCCGCGTACGTCCGCGATCGAGGTCTGCAAGCTGTCGATGTTTCTGAACTGCCATGCGAGCGGATCGCGAAAGTTTGTGTCGATGATGCAGTCGTGTTGCATCAGCTGCTCAGGACGATCCGGTACGCCGCGCGCCTCAAGATAAGCGGGCGCTGCGACGAGGACAATCCGTGCGGCGCAGAGTTTGCGGGCAATCAGGCTGCTATCGTCCGGATGTCCGATGCGGATCGCCGCGTCATAGCCCTCGTCGACGAGGTTGACGATGCGATCGGAGAAGCTGACGTCGAGATTGATGTCAGGGAATTTGGACGCGAATTGATTGAGGATCGTTACCAACTGGGTGGTGCCGAAGGTAATTGGCGCGGTGATACGCAATCGGCCAGAAGGCGTCCCCGACGCCGTTCTGATGGAGGCATCCAAGGCGTCAAAGTCTTCAAGCAACGGCTTGATTCGATCGTGGTAGGCCCTGCCTACTTCCGATAGGGAGAGCGCGCGTGTGGTACGCATGATCAACTGGACGCCGAGACTTGCTTCCAGCCGTGACACGAGCTTCGAGGCCTGTCCGCTGCTTGTTCCAAGTCGCGCAGCAGCTGCAGCGAAGCTTCCCGTATCGATCACGGCTACAAACATGCGGTCACAGTCGAGACGATCCAAGGGCTCTCTCCGAAGTTGATTCCCAGGTGTCATAAGGCCTGAAGCCAACCTTCGTCCAACGCTATTCGTGGCGTTCGAGTTCGCTGACCGCCGCCGACTGATGCTGATCATCCCAAGACATGCGCACGGTCACCAGGCGCCAAACCTTATCCAAATCGCGGCCATGGCAAGGGTACGCCTTCAGCCGGTCGCAAACAGATCTTAGATGCGCTCGAGTGCAACCGCGATGCCTTGGCCGACGCCGATACACATCGTCGCCAACGCATATCGCTCGCCACGCAATCGAAGCTCCAATGCAGCCGTTCCTGCGATGCGCGCACCGGACATCCCGAGTGGATGGCCCAAAGCAATCGCTCCGCCGTTCGGGTTGACGTTTTCCGCGCTCTCAGACAGGCCAAGATCGCGGAGAACGGCGATGCCCTGAGAGGCAAATGCTTCGTTCAATTCGATGATACCAAATTCCTTAGGGGTAAGGCCGACCAGCTGGCAGAGCCGTTTGGTTGCGGGAGCCGGTCCGAAACCCATGATGCGAGGCTCTACGCCTGCGGTCGCTCCACCCATTATGCGGGCGATGGGAGTGAGGCCATACTTCTTCGCCGCTGCTTCAGAAGCGATGATAAGCGCTGCTGACCCATCGTTGACGCCTGAGGCATTTCCTGCAGTGACTGTCGCGCCGTCGCGCTTGTTCACGGTGTTCAGCTTCGCCAGCGCCTCGATGCTGGTCGCTCGCGGATGCTCATCTCTTGTGACGACGACGGAGTCACCCTTTCGCTGCTTGATGGTGACCGGTGTGATTTCCTGATCCAGGCGACCGTTGGCCTGCGCTGCCGCGGCCTTGGTTTGTGATCGCACTGCGAAGGCATCCTGATCTTCACGCGAAACCTTGAAGTCCATGGCGACATTGTCACCGGTCTCGGGCATGGAGTCGACGCCATACTGCTGCTTCATCAACGGGTTGACGAAGCGCCAGCCAATCGTTGTGTCGTAAATCTCCGCATTCCGCGAAAACGCGGATTCGGCCTTCGGAACGGTGAATGGAGCCCGGCTCATGCTCTCCACGCCACCGGCGATCATAAGCTCGGCTTCGCCCGATTTGATGGCGCGGGCCGCCGTGATGACCGCGTCCATGCCCGAACCGCAAAGACGGTTCATCGTCGTTCCGCCGACCGATACGGGAAGGCCCGCGAGCAGAGAGGACATTCGCGCAACGTTGCGGTTGTCTTCACCGGCCTGATTAGCGCAGCCGTAAATGACGTCGGAAACGGCTTCCCAGTCGATGCCGGGATTACGATCCATCAAGGCCTTGAGAGGTATGGCACCGAGATCGTCTGCTCGAACCGAGGACAGCGATCCGCCAAATCGGCCGATCGGGGTGCGGATGTAATCGCAGATAAATGCATCAGCCATTTGATGCTCCTTAAAGCTCGGGTACGACGAGGTCGGCGGCAGGACCATTCACAATCAGTGGCGCTCCCGTCATTGCCTGCAATTCTTCGACGGTCATGCCGGATAGTTTCTCGCGAAGGACGAAACGGCAATCGACGACGTCGATGACTGCGTGGCTTGTGTAGATTCGCGTGATGCAGCCCACCCCCGTAAGGGGAAAGGTGCATTTCTCGACAAGCTTCGGCTCGCCGTTCTTGGTCATGTGTTCGGTGATGACGAAGACCTGCTTCGCTCCGTGAACGAGATCCATTGCTCCGCCGACGGCCGGGACGCCCTTGCTCCCAACCCGCCAGTTTGCAAGGTCGCCATTTTGCGCCACCTGGTAGGCGCCCAAGATCGCGACATCCAGATGTCCGCCGCGAACCATGGCGAAGCTGTCGGCGTGATGAAAAAATGCCGAACCCGGCTTGAGCGTGACGGCCTTCTTGCCCGCATTGATCAGGTCCCAGTCTTCTTCGCCCGCTGGCGGCGTCTCGCCGAAATCGAGAATGCCGTTTTCCGTATGGAAGATGGCCTGTCGGCCCGGCGGCTGGTACTTCGCAACCATTTCCGGAAAGCCGATGCCTAGATTGACGTAAGCTCCATCCTGGATGTCCTGTGCCGCGCGCCAGGCGATCTGCGAATTCGTCAGCTTGATGTCTTCACGAGTGTCGACGGTCATGCGTATGTCACTCCTTCGCGGATGAGGTCTTCTTCCTGTTTCGGGTCGCTGATCTCTACGATTCTATCAACGAATATCCCGGGTGTGACGACATGCTCCGGATCGATGCCTCCAAGCGGTACGATCTCCGATGCTTGCACGATCGTCTGTTCCGCCGCCATGCACATCAGAGGGTTAAAGTTCCGAGCCGCCTTGTTGTAAGTCAGGTTGCCGTGAATGTCTGCGACATGCGCCTTGACGATGGCGAAGTCTGCCTTGAGCCAGCGCTCTTGAACGTACCTGCGACCACCGAATTCCGCGATCGGCTTTCCTTCGGCCAGCTCGGTTCCATAGCTGGTGGGGGTGTAGAACGCTGGAATACCTGCGCCACCAGCACGGATACGCTCTGCAAGAGTGCCTTGGGGAACGAGCTCAAGCTCGATTTCGCCTGCAAGGTACTTGTCGGTGAAGGCCCGTGGGTCGGATGAGCGGGGAAAAGAGCAGATCATCTTCCTCACCATGCCGGCGTCGATCATTGCGGCTATTCCAATTCGACCGTTGCCGGCGTTGTTGTTGATTACCGTCAGGTTCTTGGGGCCCTTGTCGATCAGGGCGTGGATCAGTTCGATCGGCGCGCCGGAGCCGCCGAAGCCTCCGATCATTAAAGTCGCGCCATCGCCGATTGCAGAGACGGCTTCAGCCGCGCTCTCAATTGTCTTGTCCATTGATGTCTCCTTGCCGAATGCACCCGCCTCCTTCGGCAGAGCCTCCTGCGCCTAATTAAATCCAGCGCCGGGTTGCCCGCAATATGGAATGTGCGATAATTGATATTTGTTCGCATATCGCACAAATATGGAGAGGCATGATGCGCGACCAATTAAAGGAAACCGATTTCGTGAGCGGGTTTGCACGGGGGCTTCGCGTCATCGAAGCGTTCGGAGAGCAAGATCGTCGGCTTTCAATTTCGGACGTCGCCAAAAAGACCGGTTTGGACCGCGCGACCGTCAGGCGATCTCTGTTGACACTCGCGGAACTCGGTTATGCGGAGTATGACGGAAAATTTTTCACGCTGACGTCGCGCATCCTTCGACTGGGGCATTCCTATCTTTCCGCGACACCGCTCCCAATGCTTCTTCAGCCGTTTCTCGACGCGCTTTCAGAAAGGATCGGGCAAAGCACATCTGCGTCTGTCCTCGACGACACCGAGATCGTCTACATCGCGCGCGCCTCTCAACGGAGGGTCATGTCCATCAATCTAAACCCTGGGAGCCGGCTGCCCGCGTACTGCTCCTCAATGGGACGGGTGCTGCTCGCAGCTCTTCCGGAGAACGAGGCGCGCAAGATCCTGGGCCGGTCAGACCTGAGGGCCAACACGGAACATACGATTACGGATATAGAGAGACTGTCCGAAGAACTCGCGAAAGTTCGGTCCCAGGGGTATGCGCTGATAGATCAGGAACTTGAGCTTGGCCTTTGTTCGATCGCCGTGCCGCTACGCAGTCGGCGCGGCGAGGTTATTGCCGCTTTGAACGTAGGGGCACCAGCCGCGTATCTGCAGTCGCAGGAGATGGTGACAAACTTCCTGCCGCTGCTTCATGAGTTCGCGCAAAAAATCAATCTATCGATGGCGTAGGCAGGGCCGAGGTCGTGGGCTCATAATTTCTGAGCCATGAGCGTGGTCAGGCCCGACGGGCAGGCGCGACGAGTTCGCGCATCGCGGTGGCCCGGATCCGCGCGAAAAGGCGAACCGTGGTTCAGCGCAGGATATGCTTAGAGTTTTTCCCAGCGGCCAGCTGGCCACATGAAGCTCGGCTTAGCGCTTGGCTAGCGCATGCTCCATTCGGCTGAGACCCTCGCTCAGCAGCGATCGCGGGCAACCGAAATTGACACGGATATAGTCTCCATAGGCGGCGCCGAATTCGGATCCGGCGCTGAAACCCACCTTGCCGTGTTCGAGGAAAAATGCCTGCGGATCCGGCGTCAGGCCCATGTCACGGCAGTCGAGCCAGGCAAGAAACGTGGCTTCCGCCTTGACTAGGCGGATCTTGGAGAAACGCGACGCGACCTCCTTGGAGAGGTAGTCGCGGTTGGCCTGGATATAGCCAAGCATCTTCTCTTTCCAGGCGGATGCGTGCGTGTAGGCGGCAAGCGTCGCATCGAGGCCGAGAATGTTGACGCTGTCGACCATTCCGAGCTTCGACTGCACGAAGCGTTCGCGGATCTCCTTGTTTTGAACGATCGCAAAGGCGGTCTTCAGACCGGCGATGTTGTAGGTCTTGCTGGCGGCCATCAAGGTGATGGTGCGGTTCGCCGTCTCATCCGAGAGCGTGGCTATGGGGATATGGCGGCGGCCGTCGAAGAGCAGGTCGCAGTGGATCTCGTCGGAGACGATCAGCGCGTCATTCTTTTCGCATAGCGCGGCGATCTCGGTGAGTTCTTCCCTGGTGAAAACCTTACCGGTCGGGTTCTGCGGATTGCAAAGAAGCAGCGCGCGTGATCTGGCAAGCGCGGAGGCAAGCGGATCGACATCCATCACGTAGCCCTGTTCGGCTGCCCGCAGCGGCACTTCGTTGCGAACCAGGCCCCAATGGCCGGGCGCATTGAGGATGGGGCGGTAGACCGGCGTCTGCACCACCAATCCATCGCCGGGCTCCAGCATCGCCTTCAATGCCATGTTGAAGCCGGGCTCGACACCCGGCAGGAACACGATATCGTCAGGCGTGATCGACCAGCCGTATTTCGAGGCCATGTCCTCGACGATCCGGGCGCGCAGTTCGTCGCGGGCAACGCCATAGCCTAGCATCGGATGTTCGAGGCGGTTGCGTATGGCGTCGACGATCTCGGGCGCGGCCGGAAAGTCCATGTCGGCGACCCACATGGGGAGGATGTCGACCGGATACTTGCTCCATTTCGAGCTGCCAGTGCCGCGGCGCTCATGCACAGCATCGAAATCGGTCATCGCTTACAGCCCCCTGATCATGCCGCCATCGACGCGGATGGACGATCCTGTGACATAGCTGGCCTGAGAACTCGCCAGGAATACGGCGACAGCCGCGAATTCTTCCGGCTTGCCGTAGCGTCCGACCGGAATTTCGTTGCGCGATGCTTCCTGCACGGCTTCGAGCGAGGCGCCGGTCTTTTCAGCCTTGATACCGTCGAGCTCGCGAACGCGGTCGGTAGCGATGCGGCCGGGGAGGATCATGTTGACGGTGATGCCGTGCCGGGCAACTTCGGAAGCAAGCGTCTTCGACCAGCCGGCGACAGCGGCGCGCACACCGTTCGACAGTGCCAGATTGGCGATCGGCTGGACGACGCCGGAAGAGCCGATGGTGATGACGCGGCCCCATTTGCGGGCGATCATGCCGGTCAGCATGGCGTCGGTGATCGAGAAGATCGAGGTCGCCATCGACTGGAAGGCGGCAACCCAGCTTTCCGAGGACTGGCCGAGCGCCGGACCGGCCTTCGGGCCGCCGGAATTGTTGACGACGATATCGACGCCGCCCTGCGCGGTCAGCATCTCGACCAGGGCAGCCACCGAGGCGGCGTCGGAGAGGTCGACGGTTACGGGAACGATGTTATTCGTCGCCTCGATCTTGTCGGCGCTGCGGGCGGCGGCGAATACCTTGACGCCTTCCGCCGCAAGGCCGGCTGTGATGGCGGCGCCGAGGCCACGGCTGGCGCCGAGAACGAGTGCCTTCTTCCCAGAGATCTGCAGGTCCATTAGTTCAAAGCTCCTAGTTTCTTTTCCTGGCGGGCAATCAGCCGCTCGACTTCGGCCACCGCCGCCGCGTTCAATGCGGCGCCGGGACGGCGCTGGACGGCGCTGGCGATCGCGCCACGCTTCGCGAGTACATATTTGCGAACGGCAAGACCGAGACCCGGTTGCTGTTCGTAGCGCATCAGGGGGAGATAGGCGTCGAAGAGATCATGCGCCTCCTCATGCCGGCCTTCATTGCTCAATTTGCAAACGCCCACCATCATCTCAGGGTATGCAAAGCCGGTCATGGCGCCATCGGCGCCGCGCTGCATTTCCTCCGGCAGGAAGACGCCGGCATTGCCGCAGAGGATCGAGACGCGCCGACGGCCCTTGGCCTCGGCGGCGCGCAGGTCGGTGATCTTCTGCAGGCCGGGCCAGTCCTCGTGCTTCAGCATGACGATGCTCGGATGCGCCTCGAAGATCACACCGAGTGTTTTCGAGCTGATCTGGACGCCAGTTGCGAGCGGGAAGTCCTGGAGAACGACGGGAACGTCGGTGCCGATCGTTTCAACGACGTTGCGGTAGTAGGTGACGATCTGGTCGTCGGTGCGCAGGCTGGACGGCGGCGCGACCATGACGCCGGCGGCGCCGATATCCATCACCGCTTTCGTCAGCTCGCCGATCGCGGCAAGGCCGGGGGCGGAAACGCCGACGACAACGGGCTTGCCGGCAGAGCGCGCCAGCGTCCGGCGCGTCACGTCGATCGATTCCGCCTGGGTCAGCTTCGGCGCTTCGCCCATCATGCCGAGGATCGTCAGGCCGTCGGCGCCTTTTTCGTAGTAGAAATCGACCATACTATCGATGCTGGCTGTGTCGATCGCGCCGCTCTCGTCGAAGGGGGTGCAGGCGATGACGAAGACGCCCGAGGTATCGGCTGTGATGTGTGACATGTATTATCCTCGCTATAGCACTCAGAACCAGGCGGAATCGCTGCGGCCGACATACTGGCCGTCGCCGGGGGCGTTGACGATCTCCGTCCCATCATAGGCGAGCTTGCCGCCGACATAGGTGCGGGCGACGCGAACACTGAATTCGCGGCCGTCGAAGGGGCTCCAGCGGAGCTCGTCATGTGCCTTGGACGAATCCCAGACCTGTGCTTCCATCTTGAGAATGGCGATGTCGGCATCCGCGCCAACGATGAGCGCACCCTTCTGCGGCCACAGGCCGAAGAACTTGGCGGGGCGTTCGCACAGCTGCTCGACAGTCAGGGTCACGGCGTCGAAGCCGCGTATCTCGGCACCGGTGTAAAAGGCGGGCAGCAGGGTCTCGAGGCCGGGAACGCCGGCGCCGGCGTCGAAGATCGATGCCGTGAACTTGTTGTCGATCGGCCAGCTCGAATGGTCGGAGCTGACGAAGGCGACGCGGCCGGACACGACGTCGTCCCAGAGCAGTTCGATCTGGCCGGGGCGGATCGGCGGGTTGACCTTCATCTTGGCGCCGAGCGCCGGCCCGTCGATTTCTGGGTCGAGCCAGAGATAGTGGATGCAGAGTTCGCCGGTAGCGCGGTAGCCGTCCGTCAGATAGTTTTCGACGAGATCGAAGCCACGCGTGGTCGTCAGATGCACGATATGGGCGTGCGCGCCGGCAGCGGCTCCGAGTTCTAGGAACTGGGCGGTCGCGGCCATTTCGGCGGCCGGTGGTCGGCTTTCGGAATGCGCCTCGATGCCGTCGCGGCCGGCGGCCTTGGCGACGGCGATGTTGGCGCGAACGATCTCCTGGTCTTCATTGTGCACGCCGAGCGGGATCGCGGTCTCGGCCAGCGCGGTGAAGATTTCCAGCGTCTGGTTTGAGGAGATGCGCGGGAAGCGGGTCGGGCTGCTTTCGAAGGTCGAGATCTTGAAGGCGACGACACCACCTTCGATCAGGCCGTCGATCTCGTCGGTGGACTGGCCGGGCATGACAGTGCCGTAGAGGGCGACGTTGGTGTGGGCGTGCTCGCGGATCGCCGCGATCTTGGCGTCCAGCTTGGCGACCGAGTTGAGCGGGTCGGGGTTGTCGTAGGGCATGTCGACGATGGTGGTGATGCCGCCGGCGACCGCCGAACGCGTCGTGGAGCGGATGCCGGGCAGGCCGCCATAGCTGCAGGCGTGGGTCTGACCGTCGATGACGCCGGGGATGATCAGGTCGGCACCCGCATCGAAGCTCTGGGCCGCATCGGGTGCCTCGCCGGTGCCGATCGCCGCGATCTTACCGTCGCGGATAGCGATCCAGGCGTTGTCGAGCGGCCCCTCAGGCAGGACGGCGGTGCCGCGAATGACGATGTCGTAGGTCATGATGCATGCCTTCCATATTGCAGGTCGAGAGTGGTGCAGGCGAGCGCCACGCCGGCCTGCACCGGATCGATGACGGGAATGCCGAGCGCATCCTGCATCGCCTGGCGATAGCCGCCGAGACCGGCGCAGCCGAGGATGATGACATCGGCACCGTCCTCGTCGCGCAGCAGGCGCGCCGTGCGGGAAACGGTTTCGACCACATCGCCGGCCATGAGCTGGACGACCGTCATGTCGATGGAGCGATCACCGGCCAACCGGCCGTCGAAGCCGAGCACCTTGAGATAGCGCAGGTGGCGGTCGATCGAGGATTGGCCGAGCGAGACGATGCCGAACTTCTGCCCAAGGCCCAGCGCTGCAAGATAGGCGGCCTCGGCGATGCCGACGACGGGACGGGTCGTTGCCTTTCTGACGGCGGCGATGCCGGGATCGGAAAAGCAGGAGAGCACGAAGGCATCGGCGTCGGAGATCGCGACCGCTTCGAGAATGTTGGGGATCACCTCGGCCACATGCGCATCGGTCTCGATGCCGGGCGGCGACTTCTGCAGTTCCGTGCAGTGGATGTCATGGCGGGTGGCATCGCGAACGATGCCCAGGCACGTTTCCATCGACCGGGTGACCGAAACGGAGCTATTTGGATTGATGACGAGGAGTCTTGACACGGCGATACCTGCTGGGGACAGCATTGCGTCCAATAAATATATTACGTAGTATATCAGAAAATCCGGCTTGTCAAAGTTCTGTTGGCGCAGGCCTGATGATGCGAAGTGTCCGTGGAAATTGGCGGGTTGCTCGCCTATGTTGATGCTCGGCTCGACGGATGACGCCGCCGGAATCGGAACTGGAGATTGATTTTGATTAAAGCGGACACGTCGAGCGGCAAGCGTGGAAAGTCGCTGACGGAGACGGCCTACGCCATTCTTCGCGAGCGCATCATTACCGGCGACCTGGCGCCCGGCGTGGAGGTCTCGGAACCGGAACTGGCCGAGCAACTGTCGGTCAGCAAAACGCCGGTGCGCGAAGCGCTGGCGCGGCTCTGTGTCGAAGGCTTCATGGAAGCCTATCCCCGGCGCGGCTATCGCGTGACGCCGGTGACGATAAAGGACATGAACGATCTCTTCGCCATTCGCGGGATGTTGGAAGGAACGGCAGCAGCACTTGCCGCCAAGAACCTTAGTGATGCCGATCTCGATCTTCTCGATCAGCTCGCCGATGTCAGCTACGTGATCGGAGAGGAGGTCAGCACCAAGACCTTCGTCGATTCCAATCAGGAGTTCCACTCCGCGATCGCGCGCGGCTCGCGCAATCCGCGCCTCTATGCGCTGGTCATGAGCCATCTCGAGGAATGCGCGCGGCTGTTCTACATGGGCGCCCGCGTTCGCGACATCAATCCGGAGACGAACGACGATCATCATCGCATCGTGGCGGCGCTGCGCAAGCGCGATGCCGACAAGGCGCGCGACGCCGTGGTCGAGCACAACGAGAATACGCGCCAGGGGATACTGGGCGCGCTCGTCGCTACGGGGCAGGTGGGGCTGACGCTCTGATCTTTTCTGGCTGCGTCAGGCGACCTTGACGAGGTGTCCGGGCGCCGGCTCGTCGTAACGGGCGACAGGTGGCTGGTAGTCGGCGGGCCTCACCGCACTGCCGATCTCGCCGCCGGGTGTCGCGCGGCGGATATGACGGCGCGCCGGATCGGCGATCGGGACCGCGCTCAACAGCTTGCGCGTATAAGCATGTTGCGGATTGCTGAAGATCTGCTCGCGCGTGCCGATTTCGACAATTTCACCGAGATACATGACCGCGACGCGATGGCTGACGCGCTCGACGACGGCCATGTCGTGGCTGATGAAGAGGTAGGCGATCTTCAGCTGCTCCTGCAGTTCCATCATCAGGTTCACGACCTGCGCCTTGATCGATACGTCGAGTGCGGAGACCGCCTCGTCGGCGACGATCAGGCCGGGATTGAGCGTGAGTGCGCGGGCGATGCTGATGCGCTGCCGCTGCCCACCCGAGAATTCATGCGGGAAGCGCCGCGCCATGTCGGCCTGCAGGCCGACGCGCACCATCAGATCCGCCACCTTCTCGCGCGCTTCCTTCGCGGTTGCCAGGCCGTGGGTGATCATCGGCTCCATGATGGCATCGCCGACGCGCATGCGGGGATTGAGGCTCGAAAACGGATCCTGGAAGATCATCTGCATATGCTGGCGTTGCTTCGTAAGCTTCGCTTGGTCGAGCGCTCTGATATCCTGGCCATCGATATGGATGGAGCCGCTGACGGGTTCTACCAGGCGCAGCACGGAGCGGCCGGTGGTCGACTTTCCGCAGCCGGATTCGCCGACCAGCGAGAGCGTTTCTCCCTCGTGAAGATCGAAGGAGACGTTCTCGACCGCATGTACGCGGCCGCTGACGCGCCCGAAAAGGCCTGATTTGATATCGAAACGGGTGACGAGATTGCGGACCTCGAGAATGGGGCGCTTGCCGCTCTCGACGGTACCGGCGATCTCGCGCTCCGGCGAGGCAACGCCCGTGTCCGTATCGGTCAGCGGCAGCGTTGCCGGATATGCGCGGCCTTCCATCGAGCCCAGCCTCGGGACAGCGGAGAGCAGCGCCTTGGTGTAGACATTGGCGGGCGCTTTGAAAATCTGTTCGGTCTCGCCGATCTCCAGCGCGCGCGAACGGAACATCACCACCGTCCGGTCGGCGATTTCTGCGACGACGCCCATGTCGTGGGTGATGAATAGGACCGCCATGTTTTCCTCGTCCTGCAGCGACTTGATTAGCTGCAGGATCTCCGCCTGGACGGTGACGTCGAGCGCGGTGGTCGGCTCGTCGGCGATCAGGAGCTTCGGCCGGCAGGCGAGCGCCATGGCGATCATCACGCGCTGGAGCATGCCGCCGGAGAGCTGATGCGGATATTCGTCGTATCGGTTTGCTGCGGCCGGAATTCTCACGCGTTCGAGCAGCCGCACGGCCTCGGCGCGCGCCTCTTTCTTCGAGCAGCCGCGATGGCGGATAATGGCCTCGGCGATCTGGCGCCCGACCGTCAGGACCGGGTTAAGCGAGGTCATGGGTTCCTGGAAGATCATGGCGATGTCGTTGCCGCGCACGTCTTGCATCTGCCGCTCCGGCAGCGACAGGATGTCGGTTCCGCCGAGCGTGATCTTGCCTGATACGCGCGACGTGCGCTCCGGCAGCAGACGCATGATCGACATGGCGGTGACGCTTTTTCCCGAGCCGGATTCGCCGACGATCGCGACCGTTTCGCCCGCCGCGATGCTGAAGCTCACGTCGTTGACGACAGGTGTCCACGCGCCATTTCTGCGGAAGGACGTGGTGAGATTTTCGACCGAAAGGACTGTCAAGCGCGGATACTCCAGATCGCGGCAAAGCTGGCAGGTCGATATTGCAACGCGTCGATGGACAAATGTCAATAAAAATACCTCGTGGAATATTACGTAAGATATTTTAAGCTTGCGATCCTTTTCCCAATCGACAAATCTGCCTCTGACGTAGATGCAAACAGGTGCCTCACCGGATCGATCGGAGACCGACATGACAGACGCGCAGCGCCAGACCGTTTTGCTCACCCCGATGCAGCTGCAGGCGATGCGCGCATCGGGCGCCGATGTGACCGTCATCGCCGTCCACTCGATCAACCCCTATACGGGGCAGGCCTCGTTCAAGGGGGAGCGCATCGAAGGGGCCGTCGATACGCAAGCCTATGAGGATTTCCAATCGCCGGCGACGGTCGAGGGCGGGCAGCGGCCTTTGCCCGATATCGCGGTGCTGCAGGCCAAGGCGCGCGCCTGGGGGCTGCGCCGCGAGAGCACGATCGTCATCTACGACGCCGATCGCAGCATGACGGCGGCGCGGGCCTGGTGGGTGCTGCGCTGGGCCGGTCTGCCTGACGTCAGGGTGCTTGACGGCGGCTTTCCAGCCTGGTTGACCGCCGGCCTTCCTGTTGCAGAAGCGGTTTCTCATCCAACGCCTAGCGATATCACGCTGACTTCAGGTCACATGACCGAGATCGGGCCGGATGAGGCGCTGCGTCTTGCCGTCGATGGCGTGCTACTGGATGCCCGCATCCGTCCGAACTATATCGGCGGCGCATCGCTTCCCGGCCAGCCGCCGCGCGGGCATATCCCACATGCGCTGAGCGCGCCGGCGCCTGACAATGTCACCGACTACGGCAACTTCACCGATGGGGCGACGCTGAAGGAGATGTATCGCGCGCTAGGCGCCGATGGTCAGAAGCCGGTGGGCGTCTATTGCGGCGCCGGCATGTCGGCCGCGCACACGGTGCTGGCGCTGGCGTCGATCGGTATCGATGCGGCGATGTATCCGGGATCGTGGTCGGCCTGGGTGAGTGACCCGACGCGGCCGGTCGTCCCGGGGGCCGACCCGGCATAGACTGCGAATAGCCCGAATTTTTCGCTTGAATGCTGCTGTGCAGAATAATCTTTTCGCAATTGCACAATAATTGGGCCATATTGGCTACTTGTTCAAAACGCTGGCAGGCAAGCCTTTACAGGCGAAAAAGCGATGATATATTTCGTGGAATATCAGAAGGGGAAGGCCTTGATAGGCCGACAATGAGGCTCGGGCGACGTTGATCGCGTCCCTGTCAGACCATGAAAGGGTCGTGCGAATGAAACTGCTTAAAGGACTTGCCGCTGTGGCCTTGGTCGCCTTGCCGATCTTTTCCGGATCGGGGCATGCGCAGACCGACGACCAATTGAAGACGCTGGTCGTTGCCGTTCCTTCCGACCCCGTCAGCCTCGAGCCCGGCACCAACAAGGCGGAGCCGATCGGTAGCGAGATCATTCTCAACGTCTTCGACACGTTGGTCGCGTGGACCGCACCCGATTTCAAGCAGCTCGAAGGCCGTCTCGCCAACAGCTGGACCGTTTCGGCCGATGGCAAGGAATTCGATTTCAAGCTGCGCGATGGCGTGAAGTTCCAGGACGGCACCCCATTCGATGCGGCCGCCGTCAAGTTCTCGCTGGAGCGCACCAAGGCCACCAACTCCTATGTCAAGGCGACCTTCGACCTGATCAAGGACATCGCGGTGGTCTCGCCGACCGAAGTCAAGATCACGCTCTCCGAGCCCTATCCGGCGTTTCTGTCGATCCTGGCACAGCCGCAGTCGGCGATCGTCAGCCCGGCTGCCGTCGCGAAGTACGGCGACAAGTTCGCGGCCAATCCTGTCGGTACCGGACCGTTCTCCTTCAAGAGCGCGCAGGCCGACACCAATGTCGTGCTTGAAGCCAATCCCGATTACTTCCGCGGCGCGCCGAAGCTCTCGCGCATCATCTACCGCGTCATTCCCGATGCCTCAACGCGGCGTCTGGAGCTTGAAAGCGGCGGTGTCGACGTCGTGCAGCAGCAGGGCCAGCTGTCGGCCATCGCGGCTGAGGACATCGAAGCGCTGAAGTCCAACAAGGACGTCAAGATCATCGAGGCGTCGAGCCAGATCATTCGCCAGCTGGAATTCAACAACAGCAAGAAGGATGGCCCCTTCGCCAATATCAAGGTCCGCGAGGCGGTTGCGCATGCCATCGACTATGACGGTCTTCTGACCGGCGTATTCGGCGGCACGGCCGAGCGCGTCTACGGTCCGCTGACCTCGAACAGCTGGGCTTTCGACACGAAGATCAAGGACATGGCGCCGGCCTACGATCCGGAGCTTGCGAAGAAGCTTCTCTCCGAAGCCGGTGTCGATCCGTCCACCATCAACTTGAAGCTCTACAGCTTCCAGGGACCGCTGTGGGGCGCTGTCGCCACCTTCGTGCAGGCCAACCTCGCCGACATCGGCATCACGGCGACGATCGAGCAGACCGAATTCCCGGCCTACCGCGCGCTGCAGACCGCCGGCCAGTTCGACGCCGCGCTGGATGGCCGTCAACCGTGGTACAATGATCCGGACGCACACATCACCATCGGCTATCTCTCGTCGCTCGCCAACACCGCGATGACCTTCCGCATGCCCGAGGACAAGGCGCTTGACGACCTTATTCTGAAGGCTCAGCAGACGGTCGACATGGATGCTCGCAAGGCGCTCTATCAGCAGGTGCAGGAAGAGATCGTCAAGCGCGTGCCGGGTGCCTATCTGTTCAGCCCGAAGCTGATCGTCTTCACCCGCGCCAATGTCGAGGGTCTTGTGGTCAACAGCGCGCCTCCGCTCAACGAGTATTGGGGCGTGTCCAAGAAGTGAGGCGCGCCGCGTCTCTCTGACAAAAAAACGATCCGCAGCGGTTCGTCGCTGCGGGTTCTTTCCCTAGGATGTGAGTAGAACTGGGCATGGCGACCTTCATCTTGCGCCGATTGATCGCGTTGATACCCGTCATGTGTATCGTGCTGGTCATCGTCTTTTCGCTGGTGCGCTTCATTCCCGGCGATCCGGCCGTGACGCTTCTCGGGCCGGGAGCGACGCAGGCGCAGATCGATGCGCTGCGGGCGCAGCTCGATCTCGACCAGCCGTTTCCGATCCAGTTCCTGAATTATGTCGGTGGCCTACTGCAGGGCGATTTCGGCATGTCGCTGAAAACAGGACTGCCAGTCGCGCATGAAATCCTGCTGCGACTACCGGCCACGATCGAGCTTTCGGTACTCGCCGTCATCGTCGCCGTCATCATCGGCATCCCGATCGGCATCCTGTCTGCCACCCGTCCCAATTCCGTCTTCGATCATGTGACGCGCGTTGTCTCGCTCGTCGGCGTTTCCATGCCCGCCTTTTTGCTGGCGCTGATCCTGCAGCTGGTCTTCGGCACCTATCTCGGCTGGCTGCCGGTCTCCGGTCGCATGAGCTCTTTCATAGTCGCCGAACCGGTCACCGGCTTCGCGATCTTGGACGGTATGATCACCGGCAACTGGGCGGCGGCGCTGAGCGCGCTGCAGCACCTGATCCTGCCCACCGCCGTTCTCGCCGCCTTCCTCGCGGCCACGCTCGGCCGCTTCGTGCGCAGCACCATGCTTGAGGTCATGGGCGAGGATTTCATTCGCACGGCCAAGGCCAAGGGGCTGAGGCGGGGCGACGTGATCATCCATCACGGGCTGCGCAATTCGCTTTTGCCGGCGATCACCGTCATCGGCCTGAAATTCGCCGAGATGCTCGGCGGCGCCATCCTGACGGAAACCATCTTCGCCTGGCCGGGCATCGGACGCTACATGTTCGAGGCGATCAAGAACCGCGACTATCCCGTCATCCAGGGCACCACGCTGGTCTTCGCGCTGCTCTTCGTTTTCACCTCGATCGTGGTCGACGTCCTTTATGGCGTTCTTGATCCGCGCGTCCGCAAGAAGATGAAGTGAGCGCGATGTCAGAGTTTTTCAGCTTCCTGCGCAAGAACACGCTGGCCATGGCCGGCAGCCTTATCCTGCTCGCCCTCGTGCTGGTGATCGTCGTCGGGCCAATGATCACGCCCTATTCGCCGACCAAGCTCGACGTGTTGCATAAGCTTGCCGCACCGAGTTTCAGCCACTGGCTCGGCACCGATGCCTTCGGCCGCGACGTCTTCACCCGCATCATGCATGGCGGCCGCGCGACGCTTGCGATCGGGGTTGGCGTCGTGGCGATCGCCTTTGTCGTCGGCGTCTCGTTCGGCATGCTCGCCGGTTTTGCCGGTGGGTGGACGGACAGTGTGATCATGCGCATCGTCGATGCGATCCTGGCGTTTCCGGCGCTGGTGCTGGCGATTGCGCTCGCGGCCGCCTTCGGCCCAAGCCTTGAAAACGCGATGCTCGCCGTGGCGATCACGCTGGCGCCGCAGTTTGCCCGCGTCGCCCGCAGCCAGGCGGTCAGCATCTCGGTGAAACCCTATGTGGAGGCCGCGATCTCGCTCGGCCTGCCGACGCCGCGCGTGCTCTTCCGCTATGTGTTTCTGAACGGCCTGGGGCCGCTCCTGGTGCAGTCGACGCTGGCGCTCGGCAGCGCCATCCTGCAGACCGCCAGCCTCGGCTTCCTCGGCCTCGGCGCCCAGCCGCCGATGGCGGAGTGGGGGGCGGACGTGTCAGCCAACCTGCAATTCGTGCGTGGCGCCGCCTGGGTGGCGCTGGCGCCCGGCATGGCGATCCTGCTTGCCGTGCTGTCCTTCAATCTGATCGGCGATTCCCTTGCGGACTGGTTCAATCCACGCCGACGCAGCGAACTCGACTGAGGCCCATAATGTCCACACTGACGATCAGCCTCGAGAAGGTCGATTTCCTGCCGCCGACGCGGGTGACCGACGATACCAGCGTGCTGACGCTGAAGAACCTGGTGTTCGAGCCGCTGTTGAAATGGCAGGACGGACAGGTGCTGCCTGCGCTTTTTTCCGATTGGACGCATAGTGCAGACGGCCGCGAATGGCGATTTAAGATCCGCGAGGGCGCGACCTTTCATGATGGAAAGCCCTGTGTCGCGGGAGATGTCATCGCGTTCATTGACGGCATTCTCGAAGCCGTCGACACGTTTGGGATGAAGTGGTCCTACGCGCGCTATCTGGCCGACGCGAAGATCACCACCGAGAGCGACACCACCGTCGTCGTCCGCAACCCCCATGCCTTCGCCGATATTCTCGACATATTCTCCGAATTCTACATCTGCCGCTTAGCGCCCGATGGGCAGCCGATCCTTGGGACTGGACCATTCCGCGTTCGCTCGTTCGAGCCCAAGGCAAAAGCGGTGCTTGAGCGTGTCACCGGACGTGCCCAGCCGCGCGAGATCGTCGCCATCGCCGAACCCTCCGCCGACAAACGCCTTGCTCTTCTGATATCGGGTGCGGTCGATGCCGCGCTCAATCTCGAGCGCGTCGAGGGACACCTCGCGTCGGACGATCGCTTCCAGTGGGGCAAGGCGGTCAATACACTGTCAGTGATGTTTTATCTCAATTGCCAGAAGGGTGTCTTTCGCTCGCCTGAAGCGCGGCTTGCGGCCAATCTCGCGGTCGACGCCGCCCGCATCGCAGACGAGATTTTCCATGGTCTCGCCGTGCCGTCATCGAGCATCGTCAGCCCCTATCATCTCGGCATGGCGAACGCGAGCCTGTCGCCGATCCCTTACGATCCCGAGCGCGCGCGAACGCTGCTCGGCCAGGTCGAGGGAAGCAAGCGCGTCAAGCTGCGCACGCCGACCTTCATGCCGGAGCGCGCGCCCGAGGTAAGCCGGCTGGTGGCGCAATCGCTGGAGGCCGTCGGCTTCGAGGTGGAGATCGAGATCGAAACGGACCGGCCGGAATATGCGCGCCAGATCGGCCGCAAGGAGATGGGAGATCTGGCGATCTTCGATTCATCGCCGCACAGCACCTACCGCATCCTGAACGACAAGATTTCCAGCGTCACCAAGGCCGTGTGGTGGCAAGGCTACGACAACGCCGAGGCCGAGCGCCTGATCGCGTCCGCCAATGCCGCCGTCGAGCGCGCGGCGCGCGAGGCTGCCTATGCGGCGTGCCTGACCTATCTCAACGCCAATCCGCCCTGGCTCTATCTCGTGCATCCGGTCGACGTCTTCGCCGCGCGCAAGGAGATTGCCGGCCTATCCATCGATCACAAGGGCACTTTGAGCATCGCCTGAGCCTGTGAGGACAGACCATGAAAAACGACTATTCGATCACCTTCTTCTACTATGACGACATCCATGCCGTCGTGCCGTTCTACGAGCAGACGCTCGGCTTCGAACTGGTCCTCGATCAAGGCCTGGCGCGCATCTACCGCATCGCCGAGAACTGCTATTTCGGCATCGTCGACGGCAATCGCGGCCATCTGAAGCATCAAGAGAAGAGCGCGGTGCTGCTGACGATCGTTTCGCAGGATGTCGAAGGCTGGCATGCGCGTCTCAAGCAAGCCGGTGTTGCCGGACAGTCCGAAATGCTGCGCGGTCGCTTCTGCGAGCATTTCTTCTTCGAAGATCCCGCCGGCTACGCGATCGAGATCCAGCGCTTCCACAATCCAGACGTTGCAAAGCTGTTTCAATGACCACGACGCACCAGCCGCCGCTTTCCGCGCTGAACGCCATTCTTGCCGAAGCGCGGACCTATGCGGCGGCGCCGTTGCTTGGCTTGCCCGATGGCTCGGTGGCGGATCTCGAGACCGGCTATATTCCGCTGCTGGTCAACTTCACCTTTGAGGATAAGGCGGCGAAGGGGCTGCGCAAGCTCACGGATCAGGCCGAACCTGAACCGGCTGTCTATTTCACGGCGTTGGAGATGGTTCGCGACAATCCGGCCGTGATGCTCGCCGGGGAAACCGGCAGCGGCAAGACGAGTTTTGCCCGCAGCCTCGCTTCCAGGCTTGCCATCGGCGCTTCGGCCGTGCCACCGCAGGCAGTGCCGCGGAACGATCTCGGGGCGGCGCATGAAGAGCGCTGGGATCTCGAGAACGTCTTTCCCGTTTACATAGCCGTGACCGGCCCGCAGACATTCGACGATCTAATCGAGCAGACCGGTGTGCGCAGTGTGTTCGACGGTCAGGCGCTTGCCGATGCCGGCATCATCGTTCTCCTCATTCTCGATGCGATCGAAACCGCCGGCGCGGAAGGTCCGCGACTGCTCGCCGAGGCGCTGGCGTTCCAGAAGACACATCCTCGGCTTCGTCTGCTGGCGCTCGGCGAGATTTCCACTGTCAAGAGCTGGCCGCTGCCCGCCGATTGTGTCCGCTACGATCTGCTGCCGCTTCTGAAGACCCAGCGTATCGACGCCGCCGCCCGATTGGCCGGTCTCGACCTTACTCAGTCAAGCGTCGCGCTTGGTGCCGGGGCCAGCAACCCGGCTCAGTTTGCCATGGCGATGTCGGCTGGCGATGCCGGCAAAACCGCCGAAGCTATCACCGACCGCTGGGTGGCGCGGATCGCCGGTGACGAAAAGACAGGCAGCCTTCTCTGCGGCCTCGCTTTCGATGCTCTCGTCGGCGAAAACGATGATCCCGCGCTCTTCCCGGTGACCCGTGTGCGTCAACTGCTGGCGGCGCGCCATCTCGCATCGCAATCAGCCGAAAAAGCCGTCCTGCCGTTCCGGAAGTATCCAGCGCTCTGGGCGCCGGTTCTGCGGGGATTGGCGAAACGTCTCGCGGGTACCGACGCCGCCGACCAACTTATCGAAGCGTTGCTGGCGGGCGAGGGTGACGATGTCTTGCGTGGCGCGCTCCTTGCCGCCGACCTTGTGATCGAAACCAGCCCGCTTCGCGAACGTATCGCAGTACATCTGCTTGCCATCGTGACAGATGGCGCGCTGTCGGCGCCGCAACGCGAGCAGGCAGCCCGCACTCTCTCGCGCTGGGGCGATCCGCGCGATCTGCAGGCGTTGACCGATATTCCGGCCGGCACCTTTACGTTCGGTTCCGACACGCACCCGAATTCGGCACCGCCGCATAGGGTGACGGTCGGTGCGTTTCGGATCGGCATCTATCCCGTCACGAACCGCGACTATGGCGCTTTCGTCCGGGCGATGAATCACCTCTGGCGCAGCCCCGACGGATTCGCGGAGGATCGACGCAACGCGCCTGCGACGGACCTCACCTGGCGCGATGCGCGGGCCTATTGCGACTGGCTGACGGAACGCTGGCGCGGCGAGGGACGTATTTCGTCTGACGAAGTCGTGCGCCTGCCGACGGAGCCCGAATGGGAACGCGCGGCGCGCGGAGATCAGCCTGATGTGGGCGCAGAGACGATCGTCTATCCCTGGGGTGCTGCATGGACCGATGATGCGTCTAATTCCGAGGAAGCCGGGTTCAACACCACCTGTGCCGTTGGCCTCTTCCCAAAGGGCAGGTCGCCCTATGGCTGCTTCGACATGGCCGGTCAGGTCTGGGAGTGGGCGACGACGCTCTGGGGCGACGACATGGCGACGCCGCATTACAAATATCCCTATCTGAACGACGGCCGCGAGGCGCCGGATGCCGGACCATCCATCCGTCGCGTGCTCCGCGGAGGATGTTTCTCCAGCGGCAAGCTCAAGGCCTGCTGCACCTATCGCGGAAGTCTGGAGCCCGATGGTTTCTGGTGCGGCAATGGTTTCAGGATCGTGGTCGCAAGCGCCTGAGCCATAGCTTTAACTTTACTTTTACCTTTACCAAAATCGTTCGCCGAGCATTTCTAACTCTCTCGAAAACCTTCGATTTTCCAACTCGTTAGTTGAAGCGTTTGGGCCGGCCGTGGGTTCGTACCCACTCAAGAACGCCGACGGTGCGGTCCCGAGCAGCTCAAATCAAAGGCTGGTTGTCAGCCGCAGAAGGCGACATCGACGCTAACCTTCCTGATCATCTGCGTGACCTGGGGTAGGGCGCGGACCACCGCACCTTTGTTTGTACCAATGAAGACGTCCTGCATCGGCAACTTGGATCTGGTTTCAAGAACGTGGACGGATCCCTTTCGGATCTGATCACGAACGAGGCGAACCGGAAGAATGCTGATACCGGTGCCCGCCTCCACAAGATTCAGGATAGCGCTGAGACTGTTGCAGACATTAAGTCTCAGGCCGAGATTTGAGCCGCCGCTCAACGCATTGGTCGTGAGTTCATGGAGATTGGACGGTGCTGGTGTCGAAAAGACGCGCTGAGACAGCAGATCGTCGTCGGAAACGAATTCCTTCTTCATGTTGAGTTTGGAGCTGGCGATCCATTCCACGGTCTGACGGCCAAGAAGCTCAAGAGCAACATTCTCATGTTCCGGAGGCGTCGACAGCAGCGCGATATCAAGAAGCCCTTCCGACAGCTGCCTTGCAAGATTGTGGCTCGTATCGACGGTCGCGGCGATACGCGTGCCGGCAAACCTGTGGTCCAGTTCGTCCAAAAGGGGAGGGAGGCCGACCGCCGCGAAGCTATCCATGACCCCAACTCTCAGCGTCGGCAGCTTGGTATTTCTCGTCTTGATATTGGACTCGATATCGCGTGCGATTCCGATCATCGCTTCCGCGTAACGTTTTAGCGCTTCACCTTCGCTGGTCATGAGAAGCTGACGCTTCTGTCTTATGAAAAGCGACACGCCAAGCTGCTCCTCAAGCTCCTTGATCCGATAAGAAACTGTGGGCTGGGTGATGTTGAGCTTCTCCGCGGCAGCATTGAAACTGCGGAGTTGAGAGACCCAATAAAAAGATTCAACTGCGGAAAAGTTCAGAGCCATCTGCGCATGATAGAAAATTTCGATCGATAACCCCGAATATCCCAATTGGATTTGCAATTCAATCGGCCGTAAGCTCGACAAATAGGCAGATAGCAACGGTGTTGAAAAAATGTACAAAACCATTTCCCGCGCGCAGATCCTAGAAGATCTTCCGGAAATCGCGGAGATCCAGTCGGTAGAACTTCGCGAGAAGGTCGTCGATGCGTGGGTATTTGCTCTGGAGCGCTCTTCATTCGACCGCGTCACCGATATCCAGGGTGAAGGCAGCCCAAACGTCTTCTCGCTGAAGCGCGGCACGCAGGACGCTCATCTTCGCGGCGTCACCCGCCTTGCCCTCGCCATCTATGAGGAATTCAAGGCAACCTATCCCGAAGCGAAGGTCGATCGTGATATCATCCTTGCCGGCGGCCTTTGCCATGACATCGGCAAAACCTGGGAATTCGACCCGGTAAACCTGAAGCGTTCTGCCGAGCGCGGGGATCGCTATGGCGATCCGACCTATCGCCATTCCACTTACGGCGCCCACGTTTGTCTCTCGGTCGGTCTTCCTGACGAGCTTGGTCACATCTGCATGGGGCACGCATTCGAATTCGGCGGTATCGGCCACAGCACCGAGTGCTTCATCATCCGCCAGGCCGACCACGCATGGTGGCATGTCGCCGCTGCCCTGGATCTCTGCCATCCCGATACGATTTCATTCGCTGGCAAGAACATCCGCGTTCGCCCCCTGGGAGCCGAGTAATCTCGAAGCTCATCAGGAACCTGCGCCGAGGTCACCATGCAATACACCTTCCAGTTCGCTCCACTTATAGCATATCTGCCGCAGTTCCTCAGCGGCTTGTGGTTGACGATGCTGCTATCAGTTGTCGGCATTTTTGGTGGTTTTGCCTTAGGTATAGGCTTCGCCGTCGTGTCGACATTGCCGTGGTTCCTGCCGCGCTTTCTTGTCCGCTGCTATGTGGAGGCGGTGCGTAACACGCCGCTTCTGGTCCAGATTTTCGTAATCTTCTTTGGGTTGCCGAATATCGGTGTCCGCATGTCGCCACTGACATCCGTGATGATTGCTCTGGTTTTCAACAATGCCGGATACATTGCAGAGATTGTCAGAGGCGGCATCCAGTCCACGCACCGCAGTCAGTTCGAGGCGGCTGAAAGTCTCGGCATGACCTATATGCAGACGCTGCGCTTCGTGATCCTTCCGCCAGCACTGGAAAAGGTATTCACACCGGTTGTCTCTCAATGCGTGCTCTTGATGCTGTCGACCAGCCTGGTCTCCGCGATCGGCGTTGAGGACATAACGGGGGCCGCTATGATCGCGAGCTCCGAGACATTCCGCACCATGGAAGTTTATCTGGTCATCGCCGCCGTCTACGTCACGCTCAATTTCATCTTCTGGGCGCTTCTCAATCTTATTGGCCTGATCGTGTTTCGTCGCTCACGCCGCAATCTGCTGGGGAGGATCTGACATGCGTACGTTTGGCTCGCCGGAATTCCTCTTCATCGTTTACGCCCTGCGCTGGACGCTAACATTGACGGTCATTGCCTTTATAGGCGGTGGTATTGCCGGGATTGCTCTTGCTCTCTTGCGGATTTCGTCCAGCAGAGCGCTTAAGATCCTCACATCGGCCTACATGCAGTTCATTCAGGGGCTGCCGCTGCTCGTCCTCATGTTCATCTGCTATTATGCGCCGTCGCTCTTAGGCTACGAGGTCAGCGCCATCGTCGCCGCAGCCGTAGCCTTGACGATCAATTCCAGCGCGTTTCTTGGCGCCATCTGGGAAAGCGCCTTGCGGGCAATTCCGAAAGCGCAATGGGAGAGTGCCGATGCGCTTGCGATCACGCCGCTGAAGACACTTCGCTACGTTATCGCGCCTCAGGCAATCAAGCTGGCAATGCCGTCTACGGTCGGCTTCCTGGTCCAGATCATCAAGCAGACCTCGATCGCCTCGATCATCGGCTTCATCGAAATTACCAGAGCGGGACAGCTGGTGAGCAACGCCACGTTCGAGCCCCTGAAATCATTCCTCGCGGTGGCGGCACTCTACTTCGCCGTCTGTTTTCCTCTCACCCAAGTCAGCCTGTGGCTGGAGCGCAGGGGAGCACGACGCGGATCGCGCGCTTGAAATCAAACGACACGAAGAAGGTCGTTCGCCAACAACTGGAACTCGAAAACTGAGAGGACGCAAAATGCGTTTCAAATCCCTACTGCTACCTCTGGTCGGTCTCGCGATCGCGTTCGGTGCCACAGCCGCTTCGGCGTCGTCACTGGATGACATTATTGCCCGCAAGAAAGTCTTGATCGGCGTCGACCTTTCCGTCCCTCCCTTCGGGATTACCAACGCAGAGATGCAGCCAGACGGCCTGGACGTCGATGTCGCCAAGCTGCTTGCCAAGGATCTCGGCGTCGAACTGGAGCTTGTTCCTGTCACCGGCCAGAGCCGCATCCCATCGCTTCAGACCGGTAAGGTCGACTTCGTGGTTGCCAGCTTCGGCATCTACACCGAGCGCGCACTTTCGGTAGCATTTTCCAATCCTTATGGTGGCCACAAGTCGGTAATCGTGGCTCCGAAGGGAACCGCGATCAAGAGCCTCGATGACCTGAAAGGCAAGCGCGTCGGCGTTCCGCGCGGAACAGCGCACGAAAAGATCCTGTCCAGCGCAAACATTCCCGGCATGGAACTCGTACGCTTCGACGATGACAGCACGACGCTGAACGCCCTGGTGGCCGGCCAGGTCGACGCGATCGGCACCGTCAACTACATCGCAGCCGAACTGCAGCAACGCTATCCGGACAAGTTCGAAGAGAAGACCACGTATCTCCAGAGCTTCTACGGCGTCGGATTGCGCCGCGGCGATCCGGACTTGCTGCACTGGCTGAACACCGTGCTCTTCGTCCACAATCAAAGCGGTGAACTCGGCAAGATCTACGAAAAGTGGATGAAAACGCCGATGCCTGCGCTGCCGTCCTTCTAAGCCAGACCGACCGCGGGGCGGTCGTCGCCCCGCCAACCCTTAAGAGGTTAAAGAGATGTCCGTCGTCGTTGCAAACAATATTCGTAAGAGCTTTGGCCCGCTCGAAGTCCTCAAGGGTGTTTCCCTGACGGTTCAAGGTGGCGAGGTTGTTGCGTTGATCGGCCGAAGCGGATCAGGAAAGAGCACCTTTCTCAGGTGTCTCAACGGGCTTGAGACGATCGACGGCGGCGACATCGAAATCGCGGGCCATGCGATGACGAAGAAGCCGGCCCTGCTTCGCCAGTTGCGGCGCGACGTCGGCATTGTCTTCCAAAGTTACAACCTCTTCCCTCATCTGACTGCCGGCGAAAACATCATGCTTGCGCCCGTGCAGGTGAAAGGCCAAGCGAAGGCGTCCGCAAGAGAAGAGGCGAAACGTTGCCTTGCGCTTGTCGGCCTCGCTGATCGGTTCGATTCTTATCCAGACATGCTTTCCGGCGGACAGCAGCAGCGCGTGGCGATTGCTCGCTCGCTGGCGATGCGCCCGAAGGTCCTTCTCTTTGACGAAGTGACATCGGCATTGGACCCTGAACTTACCGGCGAAGTCCTGGCGGTGATCGAAAGCCTGGCCCGCCAGGGAATGACGATGCTTCTCGTCACGCACGAGATGGGTTTCGCGCGCCGCGTCGCCAATCGCACGATCTACATGAAAGACGGCGTCATTCACGAAGAAGGTCCGTCGGCGGAGCTCTTCGCAAATCCGAAGACACCGGAGCTGCAGGCCTTTCTACGGTCCGAGATCGGCTAAGCGGGTCGCCCTTATTCTTTTTACCGAACATTCATTTGACCGCCCTCCGGCGGAAGGGAGTTGCCGTGCCTGTAAAACAGAAGATTGCTCTTGTCGGATGCGGTGTGATGGGCACAGCCATCAGCACCCGTCTCCTGAAGGCCGGTTACACGTTGATCGCGTTCGATCTCGATCGTGGCAAGGTGGCTCAACTCGAAGCGCTCGGTGCTGAACCAGCGACCTCGGCAGCCGACGCCGCCGCAAGGGCGGACACGGTCGTGCTCAGCCTGAATTCGTCGCGGATCGTGCGCGAGGCAGTATTCGGTGAAGGCGGGGTGGCCCAAGGCGCCGCTGTTGGCACTGTCATCATCGACATGTCGTCCATCGAGCCCGTCGCAACACGTCAATTGTGGGCCGATGCCGTTGAGGCCGGACTGAGGTGGCTCGATTGCCCGCTCTCCGGCGGCGCACCGAAGGCGCTGGAGGGGAAGTTGACTGTTATGGCCGGTGGCAACCCCGTCGATTTCGACAAAGCCAAGCCTGTTCTCGACGACCTCTGCCAAAATCTGACGCTTATGGGGCCGAGCGGCTCGGGCCAGACCACCAAGCTCATCAACCAGGTTCTCTGTGCTTTGAACTTTGTCGCGGTCGCCGAAGCCACCAGGCTCGCTGTTGATGCCGGCGTCGATGCGCAAAGAATTCCCGCGGCTCTGAGCGGCGGTCGCGCCGATAGCGCGATCCTGCAGGAATACATGGGTAAGATGGCGCGAAACGACTACACGCCTACCGGGCGCATAGACAACATGGTCAAGGATCTCATGGCCGTACAGTCCCTTGCCGGACATACGGGAACTGCCATGCCGATGACCGCACTCTGCATGGAAATACACCGGCTGATGATGACAGCAGGCCTCGGTGCGGCAGACAGCGCCGCGCTCGTTCGATTTTACGATGGCCCGAAGGGCTAAAGGAGTAGTGCAATGATCATTCGTTATGCCGAGTTCGTAGGGCAGATTCACGAAGGCAAGGAAGCCGAATTCTACCGCTTTGTTCAGGACGTATTGACCCCGCTCTGGACGCAGTTTGACGGCGCCGTAAGCGTTACGGTGTCCCGTGAGCTGGAGAGAGATGAGGGAGCACCTTCGATGCCTCTCCTGCTGGCCATCGCTTATCCGGACAAGGCTGCGCTCGAACGAGCGATGGCCTGCGATGCAAGGTTCGAATCTCGTGAGCAGACGAAGATCCTGCTCGCGATGTTCGACGGCGTGGTCTACCATAGGGTCACCGACCGGATCGTTCACCAGACGCTGGGAAGCTGACGATGGCGTTCGATCTCTTCGACCTCTCTGGATCGCGGGCGCTCGTCACAGGATCGTCTCAGGGCATTGGTCTCGCGTTGGCGGCAGGCCTCGCCAGACACGGAGCGGAACTCGTTCTTAACGGCCGCGACGGTGTTAAGCTCGAAAGTGCCGCCACGCCGTTGCGTGACGCAGGTGCATCGGTCTCAATCGCCTTATTTGACGTTACCGATCCGGCTGCGGTCAATCGCGGCGTCGATGAGATCGAGCGTGAGGTCGGCCCGATCGACATATTGATCAACAACGCAGGCATGCAGTTTCGCTCGCCGCTTGAAGACTTCCCTGCTGATAAGTGGGACCAGTTGCTGCGGACCAACATATCGAGTGTCTTCTATGTTGGCCAGGCGGTCGCACGGCACATGATCTCCCGTGGTCGCGGGAAGATCGTCAACGTGGCATCGGTACAAAGCGAACTCGCCCGTCCGGGGATTGCGCCATATACGGCGACAAAGGGCGCCGTAAAGAACCTCACCCGCGGCATGTGCACCGACTGGGCCAAGTACGGCCTGCAGATCAACGCGCTTGCGCCGGGATATTTCAAGACTCCGCTCAATCAGGCTCTGGTCGATAGCCAAGAGTTTTCGGCTTGGCTGGAGAAAAGAACGCCAGCGGGCAGGTGGGGCGACGTCGATGAACTTGTTGGCGCGGCCGTGTTCCTGTCGTCCCAGGCTTCCTCTTTCGTCAACGGACACACGCTTTATGTCGACGGCGGCATCACCACATCCCTCTAAGACGCTTCCAGGCATTGGCCCGCTCGTCGTGATGGGTGTTTCTGGATGCGGCAAGACGTCGGTTGGAAAGCTGCTCGCCGCCGAGCTGGGATACGTCTTCATCGAGGGAGACGGCCTGCACTCGCAAGCCAGCGTGGAGAAAATGACGAAAGGCATTCCCCTCACTGATGAAGATCGCCTGCCTTGGTTATTGTCTCTTGGTGAGGAGATGGCGACAAACCGACAAGTCGTCATCTCGTGCTCCGCACTGAAGCGCTCCTATCGGAGCGTTCTGCGAAATGGAGCTGGCTGGCCGATCAGCTTCGTCTTGCTTAACGGCAGCAGGGAGACCCTGGCGGCGAGAATGGCCGCCCGGAACGAACACTTTATGCCGCTCTCGCTGCTCGAAAGCCAGCTTAATACATTGGAGCCGCCGACCAATGAGGCCGATATCGTCACCATCGATATCGGCCAGCCGCTCGAGCACATCGTGTCGACGGCAATCACCGAAACGGCGAAGCTCGCGCAAGACCGCGATATGGCGAAGTCCCAGGGAGGAACGCATGATAAAGTCTGAAATACTGCTCGCCGGCCCATATCCCGAATGGGACATGGTTGACCTTGAAGAGCGCTACATCGTCCACAAGCTCTATGAAGCCGCTGACCGTGCTGCACTCCTGAAAGAGGTCGGATCGAACATCAAGGCTATTGCCACGCGCGGCGAGCTTGGTGCATCGGCGGAATTGATGCGAAGCTTGCCGAAGCTGGAACTCGTCTCCGTTTACGGTGTCGGAACGGACGCCGTCGATCTCGCTTACGCAAAGGCTCATGGCATTGGCGTGACCAACACGCCGGACGTCTTGACATCAGACGTCGCGGATATCGCGATCGGTCTGGCGTTGGCAACTGCACGTCTTATTCCTCAAGCCGACGTCTTTGTACGGTCTGGCCAGTGGGGCAAGACCGCAATGCCGCTCGTCACCCGCTTTACAGGCAAGCGTGTCGGTATTGCCGGCATGGGCCGCGTCGGCCAGGCGATTGCGCGCCGCGCAGCCGCCTTCGACTGCGACATTCGCTACTTCTCGCGTAATCGGCAGCCGCAGGTATCTTATCGATATGAGCCAGACTTGCTTAAACTTGCTGAGTGGTCGGAGCTTCTCATCGTTATCGTTCCGGGTGGCGATGCCACGAAGAACATCATCAACGCCGAGGTTCTCAACGCGCTCGGCCCTGATGGCATCCTGATCAACGTGTCGCGCGGATCGACGTTGGACGAAGAGGCGCTGATAGCCGCGCTGCAGCAGCGGACCATCAAGGCGGCTGGCCTGGATGTCTTTTATAACGAGCCCCGTATCGATCAGCGGTTCCTGGCGCTCGACAATGTCGTGCTGCAGCCCCACCACGGCTCGGGTACGGTCGAAACCAGAAGGGCGATGGGGCAACTCGTGCGTGACAATCTTGCAGCGCATTTTGCAGGCCAGCCGCTGTCAACGCCGGTTGTGTAGGGGAAAGACTATGAAAGCAGTCGTCATTCATGCAGCCAGGGATCTGCGCGTCGAGGAGCGGGACGTCGAGGCTCTTGGGCTCGGGCAGGTGGAGGTCGCTATTGAGGCGGGCGGTATTTGCGGTTCTGATCTGCATTATTACAATCATGGTGGTTTCGGCACGATCCGCGTTCGCGAGCCGATGATCCTCGGCCATGAGGTGGCGGGCACCATCAAGACGCTAGGCGAGGGTGTTTCGCATCTGGCCGTGGGCGACCGCGTGGCCGTATCGCCGAGCCGCCCATGCAATGAGTGTGAGTATTGCCTTCAGGGGGAGCAGAACCACTGCCTCAACATGCGGTTCTACGGCTCCGCAATGCCGATGCCGCACATCCAGGGTGCATTCCGCCAGCGGCTGGTCGCCGACGCCTACCAGTGCCACAAGGTCTGCGAGGGGATTTCGATCAACGAGGCTGCCATGGCTGAACCCTTCGCCGTGACGCTGCATGGGGTCAATCGTGCCGGTTCGCTCATCGGAAAGCGTGTGCTTGTGACAGGCTGCGGGCCAATCGGGGCGCTCGCGATCATCGCCGCACGGGCACATGGTGCCCGCGAGATTGTCGCGACCGATGTCATGGATCCCGTTCTGCGGAAAGCACTGGAGATCGGCGCCGACCGCGTCATCAATGTGGCCACTAATCCAGACGCGCTCTCGGTTTACTCGGCCAACAAGGGGTACTTCGACGTGCAGTTCGAGGCCTCCGGCAATGAACGAGCGGTTCGGTCCGGACTTGAGGTGCTGCGCCCTCGCTCAACGCTGGTGCAGCTGGGCCTCGGTGGCGACGTGTCCATCCCACAGAACATGGTGGTCGCCAAGGAAATTGAGATCAAGGGGACATTCCGTTTCCATGAGGAGTTTGGCCTGGCTGTCGATCTGATCAACCAGCGCCGGGTCGACCTGAAGCCGCTTCTAACTGGCACATATCCGATCGAGGATGCCGTCGCGGCATTCGAAGCTGCCGATGACCGCACGAAATCTATGAAGGTCCAACTCGCGTTCTGACGCGGCACAACACCAAGGTGAAGACATTATGGAAAAGGCAGAAATCGGGCTGATCGGCCTTGCGGTCATGGGTTCCAACCTCGCTCTGAACATCGCGGAAAAGGGCAACAAGATTGCGGTGTTCAACC
>NZ_JAGHMF010000038.1 GCF_017741815.1 Rhizobium sp. 16-488-2b | reverse complement strand
GCCGCTGGTCTTCCGGGGCGCGCCCCGGAAGACCAGCGGCCGCAGCACCTGGGGAAGATTCAAACGGCACTAATGAGGAGTATTGCTCCGGTACTGACAGCTTGGCCTTTCCGAACTCCGTGAACCACAAGATGTTCGGGTTGTCTTGGCGCCATTCCAGTCCGCCCATGTCGCCGTAGACGCGAAGCTGCAAGCCATTCTCATTGCCAGGCGCGACTTGGCTCGCCCACAGCATTCCCCGGGCGCCCCCTTCAAGCCGCAACATGATGTGGACATTGTCGTCGACCTGACGTCCAGGAACAAAGCTAGTCAGATCTGCGGCAACCGCCTCGACAGGAATTCCCGTAACAAAACGCAGAAGATTAAAGGCATGGGTACCGATGTCCCCGATGGCGCCACCGACACCCGATCTCGCCGGATCGGTACGCCATTGGGCACCTTTGGCGTCGGCAATCTGCTCAACAGGCTCGGTGAGCCAGTCCTGGGCATACTCGACCTGCACAACCCGAATTTTGCCGATGGCGCCTGACGCCACAAGCTCTCTGGCCTGGCGAACCAAGGGATACCCGGTATAATTGTGCGTCAAAAGGAACCTTGCCCCCTTGGCTGGCTTCACGTCTCCCAAAAGACACGCATCTTCCAGTGTAGAGGCCAGTGGCTTATCGCAAATCACATGGATGCCCGCCTCAAGGAAGGTCTTCGCAGGTCCGACATGTATATGATTGGGCGTGACAATGGCCACTACCTGGATTCCGTCTGGCCGAGAGGCCTCGGATCGCGCCATTTCTTCGTAGCTGGTGTAGACGCGGTCGCGGTCTAAGCCCAGTCTGCGTCCAGACTCAATAGCAACGTCAGCTCGCGACGAAAGCGCACCTGCAACGAGGTCATAGTGCCCGTCGAGCCTCGCCGCCAGCCGATGCACATTGCCGATGAAAGCGCCCGTGCCGCCACCGACCATGCCAAGACGAATCCGCGCACTGCCGTGCTCGCTCATTGATCCTATTCCTTTCGAAGTGGGCGGGGTGACCGACCTGGGAGGAGTGCGGCCAACACTGCCGGGGTCAGAGCCCGAGCAACCGACGGTTCGCTGCAAGGTCTGTTCCTCCGCTGGCGAAGTCGTCGAATGCGTTTTCGGTGACACGAATTATGCGCGATTGGATGAACTCAGCGCCTTCACGGGCTCCATCTTCGGGGTGTTTGATCGCGCACTCCCATTCAAGAACAGCCCACCCGGGAAAATCGTATTGCGCCATCTTTGCAAAGATGCCGTCGAAATCGACCTGGCCATCACCAAGAGATCGGAACCGTCCTGCCCTGTTGACCCAATTCTGGTAGCCGCCATAGACACCTTGGCGGCCCGTCGGATTGAACTCGGCATCCTTCACGTGGAAGAGCTTGATGCGCTCATGGTAGATGTCGATAAATTCGAGATAACGCAGCTGCTGGAGTAGGAAGTGGCTGGGGTCATATAGGATGTTTGCGCGGCCATGGTTTTTCACGGCGTCGAGGAACATCTCGAACGTCACACCATCATGCAGGTCCTCGCTGGGATGAAGCTCGAACCCGACATCCACGCCAGCATTTTCGAATGCGTCCAAGATGGGCATCCAGCGACGAGCGAGCTCGGCAAAAGCCTCGGTGATCAGGCCCGCCGGGCGCTGTGGAAATGGATAGAGGAACGGCCATGCCAATGAGCCCGAGAACGTGGCCTGGCCCGTCAGCCCCAAATTCTGTGAGGCCTTGGCGGCAAACAGCAATTGTTGAACCGCCCACTGCTGACGCCCAGATTTGTTGTTGCGGATGGCCTCAGGTGCAAAGCCATCCAGCTGCAAGTCGTAGGCAGGATGGGAAGCAACCAACTGACCCTGAAGGTGTGTGGATAGTTCGGAAATCTCCAGGCCGTGCGCCCGTACCGTGCCAGAGATCTCGTCCGCATAAGTCTGCGAGTTTGCTGCCTTTTCGAGGTCGATCAGGCTGCTGACCCAAGTCGGTATCTGGACACCCTTGTAACCATAGTCGGCTGCCCATTATCAGATGGAGTCGAGGGAGTTGAATGGCGCTTGATTGCCGACGAATTGAGCGAGGAAGATGGCCGGGCCCTTGATGGTCCGCATGATGGCACTCCCGATACAAACCGATAGAAATTTGTCGACGCGGAGCATAGCCCCGCGGCGAGGTGAGTTGGTCGGATTGGCGAACGTTCGCTCAGCCGTTGCGCTGAGTGCTCTGCGCAGTCACCTTGGCAGAGTGCACGAACAGGGGCACCACCACGTCGAGGCACTTGGGATCCAGGGTAGGATCGAGAGCAGCCCAGGCAACCGAGAGAATCTCAAGACGCTCAGAGATCAGTGTCAGGGCATTGGCAAGCTGTTCGGCGGTGAGGCCGCCAGGAGCGGTATGGTAGCTTGGCAGCAGCACGGTCGGATCAAGAACGTCGACGTCAACGTGGACGTAGACCTTCTTGCAACGGGTCGCCAGACGATCCAGGGCCTGGGTCAGGGCACTTTCGAAGCCAAACTTTTCGATGACCGGCTTGTCGACCCGTTCGCCTACCGCATAGCCGGAACCGGGCCGAGCACGCTCGGTATATTGCTCGTGCAGCCCAACCGAAATGATGCGATCTTCGGAAATCTCCCGGAAACCCGGAATCTTCCGCCGCATCCGCGGCCAGCACTGGCCCGCGATGGTGGTGACCGGCATGCCTTCGAAATAGCCGTTCTCGGTCGTATCGGGCGTCTTGGCATCACCATGGCAATCCAGCCAGATCATACCGATTTCTTCGTCGGGTTCGGCGACGCGGCCCACCATGCCCAGAGCCTGCGAGCAGGTGCCAATGGCCGCGAGTGCCAGGCGGCCGCGCGAGCGCGCCTCTCTCAGCACGGTGGCAAGGCGCATGCTCTGGACAAGCTGACGGGCCATCTGATCCCCGGCGGGCAGCAGACGGACATCGCCGCCAGTCTCACGCGCCGTCGGTTCATCCACGTCATCAATCATGATGACTTCGATATCGTCGAATTCCTTTGCCATCGCAGCGGGAACGTTTTCCTGCTTCAGCAGCACGAGCGGCCCGTTGCACATCGAGTTTGTCTTGGTCGGCACACGTGTGCCGTAGTTGTAAGGCAGGCCGATCAAGGTAATCGGCATTTTGCGGATATCGTCCAACATCATTGTCCTCGTCAGGTTGCGGTGTGAGAGCCTCGACGCGAGATTGCGTCGAGGAAGAAAAGGCGCGGCGACTAGCGCAGCAGTGCTCTGGCCTGTTCCGGCGTAAAAGCGTCGGGCCGCTCGCAAGTGGTCTGGATGGAGACCGCTTCGCCGATCTCGCCGGACTTCAGGATCGACAGCATCACGTCGACCGCATGCAGGGCCAGATCGAGGTCGCAGCGGGGCTTGCGGCTGGTTCCGATCGTATCGAGCATGTCGGAGAGCCCTGCATTCCGATAATTGGCGCGGGGGATTGGCTTGTCGAGATCCTCATTGGCGATGCCAAAGGGGTGGTCCCACGCCTCTATTGTCGATTTGGTCCCGATAGTGTCCGTTACGACCAGTTCGCCATTGAAGAAATTCGGATTGGGAACGTAGAGCGTGCCGTCGGTGCCATAGAGTTCGATATTGTGATGGCCATGGCTGGAGACGTCCCAGCTGGCGCCCAAGGTGACGAGGGCGCCATTGGTGCATTCAAGCACGGCATGGATCGTCGTCGGCGTGTTGACCTTGACTGAAGTGCCCTTGTTCGGACCATCCGCCGTAACCAGCCGCTCCTCCTTCGCCTTCCCCGTCAAGGCAGTTACCCGCCTGATGGGACCAACCAGGTGGATCAGGTCGGTGATATAGTACGGCCCCATGTCGAGCATCGGACCGCCGCCAGGCTGATAGAAGAATTCGGGATTGGGATGCCAGTGTTCCATGCCTCGACCCATGATGTGCATGGTGCCCGAGGCGATGCGACCGATCTTGCCACTGTCGATGATCGAGCGGGCCTGCTGGTGCGAGCCGCCCAGGAACGTATCCGGTGCCGATCCGACCTTCAGCCCGCGCTGCTCGGCCATGGCCTTGATCTGGAGCCCCTCCTCCACGCTCAGCACGAAGGGCTTTTCGGAATAGGCATGCTTGCCGGCGGACAGAATATCCTTCGTCACGGCGAAATGCGCCGACGGAATTGTGAGATTGACGATGACGTCGATCTCCGAATTCTTGAGCATGGCTTCGGGCGTCTGGGCTCCGACGCCGTATTCCTTCGCCCGGCTCGTGGCTGCCTCACCGTTGAGGTCGGCAATCGCACGCACCTGCATGTTTTTGAACAGCGGAGCGAGCTTGAGATAGGCGGACGAGATATTTCCCGCGCCCATGATGCCGACACCATAAACTTTGGTCATCGCTATATACCCGATCTATGTTAGTGGCGCTGGCCGGTGGCCGCAGCAAGGTGCGAGCGCAACCAGTCGATGGAGATTTTCGCGCTCTGTTCGACGGTCGGCTGGTCTGCAAGATCGACCTCCACCACCATCCAGCCATCAAAACCTGCGATAGCCTGCAGTGGGGAATTCAGATCGATATTGCCGCGACCCGGTTCGGTCCAAATGTGCTTGCGGACTGCATCGTCGTAGGTTTCTCCGAGGGCCTTGACCTCGTCGGCAACGGCCTTGTGGTAGTCCTTGACGTGTACGGCGCCGATCCGGCCGGCATAACGGGTGAACATCTCCACCATGTCGGCGCCCGCCCATGCCAGGTGCCCTGTATCCGGGCCAAACATGAGAAGGTCTGGTGGAACGTTGTCGAGAACGAGCTCCGCGTCGCCCTGCGTTTCGACGCGGCTGCCGATGTGCGGGTGGAGACAGGGCACCACACCTTCGGCAACGAGAACGCGAGCGACGCGTTCCATGTTCGATGCTGCCAGGAGCGATGTTTCCCGGTCTGACGCGACACCCTGCGCCGGCGTGACGATGCGTTCCGGGATGGCGCCGAAACGATCTGCGAAGAAGATTCGATCGAGCCCGAGCTTTGCATGTGCCGAGCCGATCCGCCTGGCACGTTCCAAGGCGTCGGCAACCGCGACTTCGTCAGCAAAATTCGCGGAGAAGTAGCCCGGTGCGGGGCTGAGGCCGTAATCGCCCAGCATTGCCTTGTATGTGTGCGGTGTGATGTCGGCCGGAATTTCGGCGTGGATGCCGTCGTATCCCGCCGCGCTGACCGCCGCCAGGATGGTCGGCAGCGGCGGGGTGATCTCTGGCTTGTAGCCATCCTCGGTCATCGAGAAGGAAAGCGGATTGTAAGCGATCCGGATAGTCATAGGGTTTCCTGAGTGAGCAAGAGGTCAGGCTCGCACGTGCTGCGCGAACCTGGAATGTTTCGGCGCCAGAGTGCAGATCAGTTGATGCGTTTGCCGGTTTCCTGATCGAACAGGTGGGCCAATCCTTCAGGGATACGCACGCTGAGGTCGCTGCCGGAGGCGGGATCCAGTCGGCTGTGCACCAGCGCGGCGACCGTATCCGTCCCGAAGCGCAGGGAGATCAAGGTCTCCGCCCCGGTGGGTTCGATAACGACGACCTGTCCCGTGGTGGCGCCGGGTGCATCGGCGGCAACCAGCTCGAGGTGCTCCGGCCGAATGCCAAGCACCACCTTCCTGTCGGACGCTGCCAGCCCCGGCACCGCGAAGCGGACACCGCTGGCCGACACAAAAGCGCCCGCAGCTTCCATCGTCCCTTCAATCAGGTTCATGGCCGGCGAACCGATAAAGCCAGCGACAAAGAGATTTTCGGGGCGATCATAGAGTTCGAGGGGACGACCGATCTGCTCGACCAGGCCGCCGTGCATCACCACGATGCGATCGGCCATGGTCAGAGCTTCGGTCTGGTCATGCGTCACATAAACAATCGTTGTTCCAAGCCGTTGATGGAGCTCCTTGATCTCGGACCGCATGTGAACACGGAGTTTTGCGTCGAGATTCGACAGGGGTTCATCGAACAGGAAGACTTGGGGATTGCGGACGATCGCCCGGCCCATTGCGACGCGCTGCGTTGCCCACCACTGAGCTGTTTCGGGGTTCGATCCAGCAAATTCGTCAGGGACAAGATGTTGGCAGCATGGTTCACGGCAGCATCGATCTCTGCCTTAGGCCGACCCTTGAGCTTGAGCGAGAAGCCCATGTTCTGCGCAACGGTCATATGCGGATAGAGCGCATATCCCTGGAAGACCATGGCTATGTCGCGATCCTTGGGGGCCAGATTGTTGACCAATCGGTCACCGATCCGGATCTCGCCGCCACTAGTGGTTTCGAGGCCTGCAATCATGCGGAGCAGTGTGGACTTACCGCAGCCGCTGGGGCCGACGAGGATAACGAATTCACCATCGGCGATATCGACATCGACACCATGCAGAACGGAGTTGTTGGCATAGGTCTTGGTGACCGATTTAACGGTGAGGGACGCCATGAGACTAACCTTTCACGCCACCGGCGACAGCGCCGTGCTGGATGAACTTTTGGACGAAGAGGAAGAGGATAAGGGTGGGCAACATGGTCAGCGTGGCGGCTGACATGAGGCTGCCCCAGTCCGTCGAGAACTGGTCCATAAACATTCGAATACCGACCGGGAGCGTCATGACGTCGGTGGTCCTCAGGAACACGTTCGCCACGAAAAACTCATTGTACGAAAAGAGGAAAGCATAGATCGAAACGGCCGCGATACCGGGCCCCGACAGAGGCAGCACGATACGAACAAATGCTGTCAGCGGACCACATCCATCGATAAGGGCTGCTTCCTCCAGCTCACGCGGAATGGTGTCGAAATAGCTGCGGGCCATCCACGTCACAAAAGGCAGGTTGACGACGGCATAGATGATGATGACCGACAACGGCGAATTGATCAGCCCCAACGGTTTGAACAACATGAACAGCGGGATCAGCGCGAGAATGATCGGGAACATTTGGACTGCGAAGAGTGCTACCGAGTATCCATTGAGAAGCCCGTTGCGATAACGAGACAGGGCGTAGCCCGCCAGGACGGCGGCTGTCACGCTGAAGATCGTTGAACCGACCGAGGTGATGATTGAGTTCTTGAGGTAAGTGAAGAAGGGGGTCTGTGACAGCCCTTCATAATTCACCAACGAGAACATCCGTGGGATCAGGTCCCTGGTCGCGATCATCTGCTCGGTCGTCTGAAACGAGTTGAGCACCATGAGAATGATCGGCAAGTTGATGATCAGCACGACGAGCAGGGTGATGCCGGCCCACATCCAACGCTGGAGAACGGTTTGATGGTCCATTACTGACTCCGCCGCTGTAGACGGAGCAGGAAACCCACCAGCACCATCAGAATGAAAAGGGTGACGAAGGATGCCGCGGCACCCATGCCGACATCGTTGCGAGCGAAGGTATATCGGTACGCAAGGACGACGAGGTTTTCCGTCGCGTTAGCGGGTCCACCTTGGGCAAGCAGCCAGGGCGTATCGAAGTCGTTGACCGACCAGATCGTCATCAGCAAACAGAGAACGATCGAGATGTTCTTGATCTGCGGTAGCGTGACATTCCATAAGCCATTTGGTGGCGCCGTCGATCGCGGCTGCCTCGTAGAGACTGCGATCGATGCTCTGCAGCGCTGCGAGCAGCGACAGCATCATGAACGGAAAACTCCGCCAAATTTTGATGAGCACGACGATGGTAATGGTCCAAGTGCTATCGGACAGGAAGAAGATCGGGCTGCCGCCAAACACACCGATGATCTGGTTGAACAGCGCCTTGTCGTCCATCACCAGCCAGCGCCACGACACGATCGACACCAGCGACGGAACGATCCACGGTAACAACAGCAAGACACGGAACAGACCGCGAGCTGGCATGTCCTTCTGCATCAGCAGTGCGATCCCCAGTCCGAGAACGTAGCACCCCGCGATGTTGCACACTGCGAAAATCGCGCTGAAGCGCAGGGAATTCCAGAACGCGGCAGAGCTCAGGAGCTTGACATAGTTTTCCAACCCAACCCAATGGCCAGCTTTCATCAGCGAGCCATTGGTGAAGCTGAAATACAGCCCCTGCACCATCGGCACGACGATAACGATCAGCAGCAAGATCACCGACGGCGCGAGCAGCAAAGCCGGCGTGGAGAGATCCTTGAGTGCTCTCAGTCTGGCGCTTTCGCGCCAGACCTTCTTTTCAGAGGACATACCGACCGCCGTCATTGGCTCTTCACAATGTCTTCGAGGTGCGCCTGGGCGGTTGCCGCCGGACCTTTAAGCGGCTGGCCCTGCCAAATCGACTGGATGAGGCTGAACAGGAAACCATCGCCGTCGACTGCGTTCAGCGCCGGGAACGTGCCGCCCTTGTGCTCAGACATCAACTTCGCGACCGGGACGATGTCGTTCAGCACGTAGGTCAGGTTTTTGTCGCTGGTAAAGTGATCGTCGTTTGCGATCGACACACGTGCGGGCAGGTCGCCCACCATACCTTCAGTGAACAGCGGAAGGGCATTTTCCGACCACCACTTTAGGAAGGCGAACGTTTCGTCCTTATGCTGGGTCTGGTTGTAGACCATGATATTGTTGACAGAGCAACTCCCGGCGACATCACCATGTGGTCCGGCCAGCGGTGGAACGATGCCGAGCTGGTCCTTGGCGTCGCCAGCGCGGTTTGCGACTGCAGCCGTACCCAGGTAGAACGCGACTTCACCACGATAGAGCGCGCCGCGGGCGTCAGCACCGGTGTAGCCCACACTCGCTGGGTTCACAGAGCCATCGGCGACGAGGTCGGAGAGGTACTGGAATGCTTCCATGGTGCGTTCGCTGCTGATTGCCGCATCGCCTTCCTTGTCAAAGAGGCCGCCGCCATTGCCTACGGCGAAGTGGAGCAGCCAATGGGCGCCGTTGGTGTCGCCGGACGATGCAATGCCGTACTTACCGTCCTTGGTCAGCGCCCGGGCAGCAGCGCGCAGTTCGTCCCAATTGGTTGGAACTTTGATACCGGCCTCGGCCAGAAGGTCTTTGCGGTACCACAGAACGTCCGGGCTGAGCGCCCACGGAACACCCATGTAGTGACCGTCATACTTCATGGCATCTAGGGTGCCTGGCGCGAATTCGGAGGCATTCATTTTGGCAACGAGTTCGTCGACCGGCATGATCGCGCCCTGGGAATAGAGCTGCACTGCCTGATAACCGCCGCCGGTGGAAAGGTCGGGTGCGCTGCCTGCAGCGACGGCCGTCACAAACGTTTCATACCAGTTCGTCCACGGCACAGCGCGGTAGACAACGTTCACGTCGGGATTTTCTTTGTTATAGCGATCAACGAGCTTCTGGGCCACAGCGGGATACTCAGTCCCGCCCCACACCATGTCCCAAAAATTCAGAGTGACTTCCTGGCTCATAACCGCGGTCGCGCTGAGCATCAGCATCGAACCCGCTACTGCCATCTGCAGCATAGAACGCCGGCTATGGCGAACCATGTCTGTTTTGACCGTCATATTGCATTCTCCCTGGACTGCTATCTAGGCACGGCGCAGGTGCCGCCCTGCCAAAATCATGGAGGCCAAGCTAATTTGGACCTCACCCCTACGACAGTTAAGCTACGACTAGGGATGGTTGCTGTCTTGTTTCGCTCGGACAGCGAAAATTGACTGAGAGTGCCAATCTAGGCCCACGAGATGGCGGCCACATACCTGAGGCCAACGCCTCCCTGGGCCCCGCAATGGTCAGAAGCATCTCTCCCGCTTCTGTCTACGTTCACGCGCCGGGCAATCCGTTGCGCAACACTTTGCCAGGAGTCATCCCGAACTCCGCTTTGAATGCGCGGTTGAAGTGAGACAGGTCGTTAAAGCCACATTGATAGGCGGCTTGGGTGACTTGGCTAACCCGGCGCTCAGCAAGCAGGGAGAAGCTAACCTGTAGGCGACGTGCCCACAAAAAGTGCATGACCGTGGTGCGCTCAGCCGCGAAAGCGCGCGCCAAAGTTCGGGTCGACGTGTTGATGGCCCGGGCAATCGAAGTGGTATTCAATTCAGCATCGTCCAACTTTGAATCCATGAAGGCTGTCGCCCGGTTGTAGAGTGTCCGATAACCGGCAACGTCCTTGCTGGCAGAACCCGCAGTCCGCTCCATTGCGGAAATGATCATGTCGACCAACGCGGAGGCGTAACGCATCTCGCCGCCGGATCCTGGCGAGGTCCTAAGCTGGGCGCCCTCAAACACCATTGTCCGGAGCAGGCCGGTCAGGCCATCATCGTTTGCGATCTCAACACTGGTCAGGCTTCCCGCTCTCGGAAATCGCGCTAGAAACAACCGCCGCGGTAGGCGGACGATACTGGACTTGATTTGGCCCATTTCATGCCTAAACGGCTGACCGGCATCCAGAACAACGATCGATCCGGGCTTGGCCTTCACCTCCCTCCCGGCTTGAGCAAAGGTCATTTCCCCTTCGTGCAGAAAGGTGGCGACGAAATCTTCGTCGGGGGATTGCCGCAAAATTTTCGACGTTCGCACGAACGTGTGGGGATTGGCCTGCATTTGGCAGATAGTCAGCCCACCCAGTTCACCTCCCTTAAGTGATCCTTCGAAATGGGAGGCGTCAGCGTAGCTAGCTTCCGCTGGGATCAGATGAGCTGCTACACTGTCATGCCAATACTGGGCTTTCTCGTGCTGGCGAAGATTGTCGGTGGAGTATGCAAAGGCCATTTCATTTGTTCCAGACAGCCTCCTCCCCACCATTACATAAGCAATCACCGTGCCAGCCAGTGGTGGCACGCTCAGTCAAGTCGTTGCGCGCGGGCGCGTTTCCCAGAGATCTTAGCGCTCGAAAGTACAAGGAGGCATCGTCGAAAAATGCCTCCTCTCACCAGTTGCATCTCCCAGCGGGGTCTTCGCTCTTGAATGCGGCGTCGTCTGAAGCCACTCGCTCGTCATCAACGTGCGAGAACGGTGATAACGCCGCAATAGCTCATCGCCGTTAAAAGCAGCAGCGACGCAGATGCCGCAAGAATGACGCGTCCGCCTGCGCTGGCAACGGTGCGAATATTCACCGAAAGACCCAGTGCCGCCATTGCAAGGACGGTCAACGCGCTCGATAGCGTTAGCAAGAACGGGATGATCGCAGCTGGAATGAGCCCCATCGAGCGAGCGATCACCACGATGATGAAGCCTATGATGAACCACGGGACGAGACCGCGTTGCGCATGGGCGCAATCACTGCGGTCCTTCTGGAGAATGCCAAGCACGAAAATGACCGGCCCCAACATCAGGACGCGTAGCAGCTTGATCAATGTCCCGGTTTGCACCGCCACCAGGCCGGCAGGCGCCGCAGCGGCGAGCACCTGCGGCACCGCATAAACCGTCAAGCCGGCCAACGCGCCATATTGCGTGACCGTCATGCCCGCATAGAAATACATCAGCGGAAGGATGAGAACCGAGGCGACCCCCAGAACTGCGGTAAAGGCCAGCGCGGCGGCAACTTCGTCAGAATCTGCTTCGATGACCGGAGCAACCGCGACGATTGCGGAATTGCCGCAGATCGAGTTTCCGCAAGCGATCAGCAGGGCCAAGCGGCTCGACAATCCGCAAAACCGCGCGACGAGAAAGCTGGCGCAGATCGAAATGACAACGATCGCCACCACGCAGACGACCAGCGTCGCACCGGCGCTTCGTAGCGTTCCCAAACTCAAGGAAGCACCCAAAAGGACAATCGCGATCTCGAGCAATGTCTTGGAGCTGAAACTGATGCCGGGCTGCCAAGATGTTTTGCCGGGTAAAGCCGTTCGCGTGATGATCCCGATCACGATTGCAAAGACCAGCGCTTCGAGAAGCCCAACCCCGAATACGGCATGTTCCAGTCGCTCGAACAGATAGGCCGCAGCAGCGACCGCCATGCAGACAAGCAAGCCGGGAACGATCTGGCGACTACGGCTGTAACAATTGTGGAGGGTCATCGGTCACCTGGAATTCTAATGATTGCCCGGCAGATTTTTCAGCTAATCGCGTCGACTTCCATCGAATATTCTTCTACATTTCGTTCGAGAAAATAGAATGATTTCCCATGACCTTCGAACAGCTTGCAATTTTCGTCGCGGTGGCGGAGCGTGAACACCTGACCAAGGCTGCGGCCTCAATCAACCTCACGCCATCGGCCGTCAGCACTGCGATCAAGAATCTCGAACATCACTATGGCGTCGAGCTTTTTCACCGCGTCGGCCGCCGCATCGAGCTGACGGAATCGGGGCGGATCTTCCTCGGCGAAGCGAAGTCGCTGCTTGCGAGAGCGCGTGCAGCCGAGCTTGTGCTTAGCGAGCTTGGAGGAATGCAGCGCGGAACGTTGAGTGTGTTCGCCAGCCAGACGATCGCCAGCTATTGGCTCCCTTCCCGCCTCATGCGGTTCCACGCGTCGCACCCAGGCATTGACCTCACTTTGACGATTGGCAACACCCGCACGGTCGCCGATGCGGTCATTTCCGGCGAGGCTGATGTCGGCTTCGTGGAAGGTGACATCGACGAGCCGGCGCTCGCAGCTTCGGTCGTTGCGCAAGACGAGCTTGTGGTGGTCGTCAGTGCATCACACCCGTGGGCGCGCGCCGGCAAACCACCGAACGACGAGCTTGTCGCAGCACCTTGGGTGATGCGCGAGATTGGCTCGGGGACCCGTTCCGTGTTCGAAGATGCGCTGGCCGAGATGGGTATCAAGGTCGAGGATTTGACGATCGCGATGGTGCTGCCATCCAACGAGGCAATCCTGGCAGCACTCGATGACAGCCTGTGTGCCGCCGCCGTCTCCCGTCTCGCCGCTCAGCAACATATCGAGGCCGGCAAACTGATCGAGGTCGATTTTTGCCAGCCGGTCCGTGAATTTCGCCTTCTGAGCCACAAGGAGCGGCACAGCAGCAAAGCTGCCTCGACGCTGATCGAGATGTGCCGCGTCAAAAGGCTCTAACTGCCACTCAAAGTTCAGCCAGCGCCGTAAAGGTCGCGGCAAACGATGCGTCGGCGCGATAAAAGACCGGCGGCTCACCCACCGGCGCGGCAATATTGATTTCCTGACCGCCGGCATACGCCTGGCCGGTCCACACGTGTATCCAGTCAACGCCGTTTGGCAGATAAAGCAGCCGTTCGTGCTGTCCGGCCTGCCAGACAGGCGCAACAAGCAGTTCCTTGCCATAAAGGTAGCTGTCTTGGATCGCATAGGTGTTGCGGTCATCTTCATGATGCAGGAAGAGTGGCCGCTGCACCGGAAGTCCTGTTTCCTCGGCAGCTGCCGACAGTGTCCGGAGATAGGGTGCCAGATGCACGTAAAGGCGCGTCATGCGCGCGAAATGCGCCAACACTTGTAGATCCTGGTCGATCTGGACGTTGTCACGGGGCCGGTTTCCCTCATGCGTGCGCATAATCGAGGTGAAGACCGACATCTCGGCCCAACGCATCAGTAGTTCAGGGGTCCGCACGTTTCCGAACAGGCTGGTGTATCCGCCGATATCGGAGTGATGGTAAGCGTTGCCGAGCAATCCTGACGATAGTGCTGCCGAGATGACGGTCACGAGACCGTCGTGGCGCGAGAAGTCAACCGACTGGTCTCCACCCCACAGCAAAGGGCAATGCGCCTGGACGCCGGTGAAGCCTGCCCGCATGAAGAACAGCGCTTCACCGGTCATGCCACGCGACGCGACGGCGTTGGCATTGACCTCGGCCCAAAGGGTCGGCCACGCATTGTGCATCAGCTTGGCGTCAACGCCGTTGTCTAGATTGACATCGATCGGCAGGTACTCGCCGAAATCTGCCATCCAGCCGGATAGACCGAAATCCAGCATCTTCTTGCCGATGACCTCTTCGGCAAACCATTCGGCCGCTTCCGGATTGGTGAAATCGACCACGCCGCAATCGAACTCGCCGAAATCGACCAGGGCTGTCGCCCCTTCCGTCGTCTTGGCAAAATAACCGGCACGTTCAGCCTCCGGGAAGAGCGGGCCATCAACGCATAGATAGGGGTTCACATAGCCTAGAAAGCGGATGCCCGCGTCATTCAGCTCGGCGATCTTCTGGCGCAGACCCGGATAGCGCTCCTCGTTTGCCTGCCAGTCCCAAAACAGTCTTGCCCCGAAGGAGGTCTGCCTAAGCCCGACCCAGTCCTCGCACCAGAGACCGGAGACCTGTACGCCCGCGTCTCGCATCGCCTGCAGCCGGGCAAAGGAGTTGACGCCGTCTTTCAGGCCAATGATCGCACCCTTATAGACCCACTCGGGTAGACGCGGCTGGCGGCCGAAGCGTTTGGAAAGCTGGCCGACGAGCTCGACGAAACTGGGCGCTGCGAAGAGCTCGATCCGCTCGGGGATCGTCCAGGTCTCGATCTCGTGGAAGCTCTTGTGGCGGAAGTCGAAGACCGAATAGGCGGTCGTCTCCACATGCAGTGCGTAGCGTGCCGACGAGACATAGGTCGGCTGTGGGTAGTTGGTATTGAAGTAGTCGCCGCCGGCACGATCCTTGACGTTGGACTTGAAGGTGATCTCGCTGGTCTTGTCGCGGCCGACGCCCGGCTCAGAGGTCCAAAGTGGAAAGCGCCTGCCGCGCATGTCGAAGTAAGACATCTGCTCGCCACCACCCCAGACATGCTCGTCATGGTCGGCAGCGACCCGCATCCAGAAGCGGTTGATCAGCGGATCGAGCGCCTGGATTTCGATGGCGCTGTCGGTGAAGGTTAGGACGAGGCGTGGCGGCTGGCCAGCGCGTTCCGACAATGCGATCCGGCGTCCGTCGATCTCGGCATGCGCTAATCTGCTGCGCTCGATCACATAGTCTTCGATGTCGAAATTGCCGCGATACATGTCCATGCGCTCTTCGCCGATGCCGACGAAAATTGCGGGTGCGCTGCTCGTGTGGTTGAGAACGACGCGCCCGTCGAGGGACACGTTGAAGCCCGAAGCGGTCGCGTCGAGCACGACGCGCTCTCCGGTCCCGCCCGCCTGCCTGAGTTCAGTCGGCGCCGGACGTTCGAGCGTTGAATCGGTAAACATGCTGTCTCGCTGCATTGCTGTGGCGTGGCTCATCCCTTGATGCCTCCCGAGGTCAGGCCGGACACGACACGCTCCTGGAAGATGACGATCAGGATCGCCACCGGAACGATGCCGACGACGAGCGCGGACGAGATGACCGGCCAGGGAAAGGCGAACTCGCCCTGATAGAGCTGGATACCGACAGGGAGGGTACGGAGCGACGGATTGGAATTGAACGACAATGCCAGCAGAAACTCATCCCAGGCGTTGACGAAGGCGAGGATGCCGGCAGTGAAGACACCGGGCGCGCAAAGGGGAACGACGACCTTGAAAAGAGCGCCAAGCCGGGTGCAGCCGTCGATCATCGCGGCATTTTCGAGATCACGCGGGATGCCCTCGAAGAAAGAGATCAGCATCAGCGTGCAGATCGGCAGGGACAGCACCGTATACGGTAGGACCAATGCAACCCACGTGTTCAAGAGATTGAGCGAGCGCATGATCTCGAACAGCGGCACGAGCAGTGTCACCAGCGGGAAGGTCGAGACGGCGACAATCAGCGCCAGGATCAGTCCACGGAAACGCAGGTTGAGCCGCGCCAGCGCGTATGCGGCGAGAACCGATACGAACAGCGTCAGCAACGTCGACAGCAGCGCCACCATGAAGCTGTTGAACAGGAACAGATGCAGCGGCTGGTCGGAAAAGGCCTGCATGTAGTTTGCAAGCGTGGCGTGATGCGGCAGCCAGGTGATTGGCTTCAGCGTCAGTTCGCTTTCTGTCTTCAATGACGTGAACAAGATCCACAGCGCCGGGAACAGCCCGTTGACGAGTAGGATTGCGGCGGCAATGAAGCGCAGAGGTTTACCGGCCAGGAACGACGCGGGGCTGGGAACGACAACGGCGCTCATGACCTATTCCTTTGTCCTGATGATGCGGAGATACACCGCAGTGACGACCATCGACAGCGCGAACATAACGACGGCGAGCGCCGATCCGTAGCCGAGGTCGAGGAACGACACGGTGTTCTGGTGGATGTACATCGCAAGCGTCGCCGTCGATGTGCCAGGCCCGCCACCCGTCATCATGAACGGAATGTCGAAGGTCTGCAGCGCCGTGATGGTGCGGAAGATCAGCGCAACGACGATCGAGGGCTTGAGCAGCGGCAGGGTGATCTCGAAGAACTGCCGGACGCGCCCTGCCCCATCGACATCAGCAGCCTCGTATAGAGAACGCGGAATGGTCTGAAGGCCGGCAAGGATCATCAGCGCCATGAAGGATGACGTCTTCCACACGATCGTCAGGCAGATGGCGGCAAAGGCCCAGTTCGGGGAATTGAACCAGATGATACTGCCGAAGCCGAGACGCGTGAGCACGTCGTTGACGACACCGTATTCGGAGTGGAAAAACCACGCAAAGATCAGGCCGGCGAAGGATAGCGGCAGCGCCCATGGGATCAGCAGCGATAGTCGCACCGGCCATTGCATGGCAAACGGCAGATTGGCGAGCAGCGCAAGTCCGAGGCCGACCAGCAGGGCGCCGGGTACAGTGATGATCGTGATCAGCACCGTGTTCCACAGCGTCTGCCAGAACACCGGATCGTCGATCATTGCGCGGTAATTGTCGATGCCGACGAACTCCGCCGGCAAGCCGGAGGTCAGCGACAGGTTGAAGAAGCTGGTGTAGACCAACCGCCCAACGGGATATACGATGATCAGCGACAGCAGGATGGCGGCGGGCGCCAGCAAGAGAACGGCCAGCGCGCGGTCGCTCAGGTCGAGCCATTTGCTCCACCGCGGCAGTTGCTCTTCATCTGCGTCAGTGAGCGGCATGATTGATATACTCACGGCGAGCGCTCCTGCTGTGCGTGTTCATGTCATATCCCTTTCTGTCGGGGGCACGGTCAGCGCGACCTGCAACGGAGAAACAAGATGTGTTGCAGGTCAGCGCATGGTGCGCAAAAGCGGACTATCGCAAGATCCGCTTCAGCCGCGCTTCGATCTGCGAAGCGCCTTCTTCCGGCGTGCTGACACCGGCCAGCACAGCGTTGATGGTGGTGCGGATGGTTTCACTGACCTCGTTGTAGCGAGGGGTGACAGGGCGGGCCTTTGCGGTCTCGACCACTGGCAGAGCGCTGGCGAACCACGGCGCTGCCTTGGTCACATCGGCATCCTTGTAGAGATCGGCATAGGTCGGCAGCAGCGCGCCGTTGACAGCCATGAACTTCGAGACTTCAGGGCTGGACAGGAATTCGACAAGCTTCTTTGCCTCTTCCTGATGCGTGGAGTAGGCAGACACGCCGAACTCCCAACCGCCGAGGCAGCTTGCCTGCTCGCCGCCGGTCACTGACGGAAGCGTTGCAACATCGACCTTGCCGACAACGGCCGAATCCTTGCCCTGGAAGCTGGACCAGCCATAGGACCAGTTGATGGCGAACACGACGTTGCCGGCCTGGAATTCCTTGCGGGTGTCATCGGTCGCCACTTCGGAAATGTTCTTCTTGGCGACGCCGTCATCGACGAAGCTCTTCCACAGCGCCAGCGATTTGACCGCGGCATCGTGATCGAACGTTAGCTTGCCGTTCTCGACGAGTGTCTTGCCCTGGCTCCAGTAAGGCAGCAGGAAGGTGCAGACGGCACCCTCGATCGCCTTGCCCTGGAACGACAGGCCCTGGAGGTCGGGACGCCCCTCGCCTTGCGTGATCTTCTTGGCGGCGGCCGTCAGCTCTTCCCACGTCTTCGGTGGCTGGATGCCGTATTTGTCGAGCAGATCCTTGCGATAGTAGAGGAACATCGCATCGGCGAATGCCGGAATGGCGACGACCTTGCTATCGACGGTATTTGCTTCCGTGTAGGTCGGCAGGAACTTCGACATATCCTTGTCGGAGAAGTCGCTGGTCCAGCCGGCCTTGGCATATTGAGCCGGTCGGATGACATCGAGCATCAGGACGTCGAGATTGGTGTCCTTGGCCGACATCACGGTGTTGAGGTATTGAGCCTGAGCTTCCGACGTGTTGCCGCCAGCCTCGATGGTGACCTTCACCCCTGGCGTCTTGGCTTCGTACTGGTCGAATACCTTGCGCCAGACGTCTGGATGATGCTGGCTCGACACGAAGATTTTCAGTTCAGTATCGGCGAAAGCCGGAACGGCCGAGCCCAGAATGCTGGCGCAAAGCGCCAAGCCGATAAGTGGCCTGCTGATCATGTTTTCCTCCCAGTGATCATAAGCGCGGACCTCAATCCTCCGCCGCGCAAAGAGCTTCAGGCGATCGCGCGCTGCGTTGCGGCGTCGAACAGATGAACCTTTGAAGGGTCGACGCCGATCCTGATTTCCTCGCCGGCATGGGTGCGAACATCAGGCGGCATGCGTGCGGTTAATACGTCGCCGCCCAATTGGAAATGGACCAGCGTGTCGGATCCGAGCGGCTCGACGACCTGAACCTTTACGGCCAGTTGGACATCGGATGCTGCAACCGGCGTAAAATGCTCCGGCCGAATACCGACGATGACCTCTCGGCCTTGGCCCAGCGTTCCCTGACCCGCGTGGACCGCGGCGCATGGCAGAGAGTTGCCGTCGCTGAACACGAGACGGTCGCCCTGGATCTCAGCTTTTGAAAAATTCATCGCCGGAGAACCGACGAAGCCACCGACGAAGACGCTGTTAGGCCGGTTGTAGACCTCGTCTGGCGTGCCGACCTGCTCGATGTCGCCGCCACGGAGAATGACGATGCGGTCAGCCAGCGTCATCGCCTCGACCTGATCGTGCGTGACGTAGATGATGGTCGTACCGATCTGCTGATGCAGACGCTTGATCTCGGTGCGCACCTGTCCGCGAAGCTTGGCGTCCAGGTTCGACAGCGGCTCGTCGAACAGAAACACCTGCGGACGGCGCACGATCGCGCGGCCCATAGCGACGCGCTGACGCTGACCACCCGACAATTGCCCCGGACGGCGATCCAGAAGATGCGAAATGCCTAAAATCTCGGCCGCATCGTTGATGCGTCGGTTGGAATCGGCAATGTTCGTGCCCCGAACCTTGAGGCTGAAGCCCATGTTCTCACGCACGGTCTTATGCGGATAGAGCGCGTAATCCTGAAAGACCATGGCAATGTCGCGTTCACGCGGCGGCAGCGCGTTGACAACCCGATCTCCGATACGGATTTCTCCGCCGGAGATGGTCTCGAGCCCGGCCACCATACGCAGTGTCGTCGATTTTCCGCAGCCCGATGGACCAACGAAAACGACGAATTCGCCGTCGGCGATCTCCAGATCGATGCCCTTGACGATGCGCAGCGCGCCATAACTTTTGTCAAGCTTCTTCAGACTTACCGACGCCATGCGTTCCTCCTCAAACCTTGACCGAAATCAAACCAAGGCCACCTCTTGGCAGCGATCATACCGACAGCGATAAGGAAATCAATAGTGTATCAATTTTATTTATGTCGATTAATTTACAGTCTAAGCTATTGAATTTTAACGCACCTAATGGGTTGTGCGGTAATTGCGTTCTGTCAGTTTCTCACAAGCCCTTCGCAGAGTACGGTGATGCCCGACCTTAGCGAAGCCGGCTGACGTAACGTGCCAGCTCATGATCATACCACGTATGCGAGAGCTCGGCCGTCACGCCGTCCTGCGCCTGGCTCATACGCACGACATGGGGTGCCGAGCTACCCGGTTTTTGACCAAACGCCTCGGGCGCCCACTCGGGAACGGCGCTCAGCCCGATCTGATCCTCGGCGCGCGCTATCCACAGTCCGAGCCTGGTCCTGTAATAGAGATAGAGAGATTCCGACAATTCCTCTGCAGTGACAGTTTCCACATAAGAGCCGTCGAGCCAGATCTCTTCCACGGCCACCACCTTGCCAGACAGACGGCGCAAACGCCGGATGCGATGCCCCTCCCCCGAGGCGCCGAAGGTTGGCAAATACTCGGGCTTCTTCAGTCGGCATACATCCAGTACCTCCGCGGTTGGAAGCCCGCCGCCGCCGACCAGCTCAAGCCGGAACATGGCGTAGACGCTCTTGGGATCGCTGATCGCCCTGATGTAATTACCCGAGCCCTGAACGCGCTCGAGAAGGCCGCGGCTTTGCAATTCCGCCAGAGTTTTGCGTAGCGTTCCAACGGCGATGCCGAGGTTGGCGGCCATCTCGCGCTCGGGGGCAAGCTTCTCGCCATCGATCAACCGTCCCGCCGCGATATCTCGAACCAGAAGCTCGGCGATCTGGAGATACATGGGCAGGCTACCGCGGGCGTTCTTCATTTGCAGGCCATCCTTGGGCGCGAGACAAAAAATTGATACACCATTGATTTACTAAAAACCTGATGATATTCAAGTGTCATTCGGCAGGTGAGGAGGAATTTTATGACCGTTGTACCGATAACATCAGGCGATCTCGATGCCGCCGAAGTATCATGGTTTTCTGCGCTGTGCTCCGACGATTACGCGTATCTCGGCGTTCCTGATGACACTCTGCGCTCGAGCTGGGCGCATTGCTCGTCAATCGTCCAGAAGACGGAAGCACTTGGCTTCCGCAACATTCTGTGCCCCTCGTCCTACCAGGTTGGTCAGGACACACTTAGCTTCGTTGCTGGTTGTGCGCCGATCACCGAGAAGATCAATTTCCTTGCGGCGATCCGCTGCGGAGAGATGCAACCGATCATGCTGGCCAGAACTGTGGCCACGCTCGACCATATGCTGAAGGGCCGCCTGACGCTGAACGTCATAAGCTCCGACTTCCCTGGCGAGGTTGCGGACAGCGCCTACCGCTATCGCCGCAGCCACGAGGTGGTTGAGATCCTGCGCCAGGCGTGGACGCGCGACACGATCGACCACGACGGGGAGATCTACCAGTTCAAGGGCGTCTCCACTGAACCGGCGAGGCCATATCAACAGAACGGCGGTCCGCTGCTTTATTTCGGCGGCTATTCGCCTGACGCGCTGGAACTGTGCGGCGCCCAGTGCGACGTCTATCTGATGTGGCCCGAGGTCAAGGAGCAGCTTGCCGAGCGCATGCGCGCCGTCCATGCCCGGGCCGAGGCCCATGGCCGCACGCTCGACTATGGCCTCCGCATTCATATGATTGTGCGAGATACGGAGGTCGAAGCCCGCGAGTACGCCGAGCATCTGGTGTCAAAGCTGGATGACGAGTATGGCCAGCTAATCCGCAACCGCGCGCATGACAGCATTTCGCTCGGGGTTTCCCACCAGGCGCGGGCCCGCGAGCTTGCCGACAAGTTCGGCTATGTCGAACCCAACATCTGGACCGGCGTCGGCCGCGCGCGTTCGGGCTGCGGCGCCGCTTTGGTCGGCTCCACCGATCAAGTCCTTACCGCGCTCGAAAACTACCAGAAGATGGGCATCCGCGCCTTCATCTTCTCCGGCTATCCGCATCTCGACGAGGCCGAACATTTCGGCACGAAAGTGCTGCCACAGATGAAGACCTGCTCGCTACCGGAAGCACGTGGCCGGGTTCCCGCCGAGACCCCAGCCACTCCACTTGGAAATGGAAAGCGCCACTGATGAAACGCATTGAACTGAACGCCGAAGTATCGCTGAGCAGGCTCGTCTATGGAATGTGGCGCATTGGCGATGACGCCGACACGTCGCCGGCGCATGTGCAGGCAAAGATCGAGGCGTGCCTCGCCCAGGGCATAACCGCTATCGATCAGGCAGACATCTACGGCGGCTACACCGCCGAGGCCATTCTTGGTGGCGCGTTTCGGGCGTCACCGGGTCTACGGGACAAGCTGGAGATCGTTACAAAATGCGGCATCGTGGCGCCCGCTGGCCGTCATGCGGCCGCACGCGTCAAGCACTATGATACGAGCGCCGGCCATATCAACGCCTCGGTCGAGACGTCCCTTCGCGACCTGGCGACAGACCGGATCGATCTCCTCCTTATCCATCGCCCGGACCCATTCATGGACGCGGAGGAAACCGGCGCGACGCTTGATGCACTCGTGAAATCGGGCAAGGTGAGAGCAGTCGGCGTCTCCAATTTCCGCCCTTGGGATTTCGCACTGCTGCAATCGGCCATGAGCACGCCACTGTCGACCAACCAGATCGAGCTCAGCCTTTCTGCCGCGGACGCCTTTACCAACGGCGATCTCGCCTTCCTGCAGGAGCGCAAGCGGCCGGTCATGGCCTGGTCGCCGCTGGGTGGCGGTTCTCTGTTGACCAGGGGTGGAGCGCTCGCCGCCGGACTTGCCAGGATCGCGGCCGAACAGGGTGTCGATGTCGCTGCGGTTGCCGTCGCGTGGCTGCTGGCGCACCCGGCCGCAATCCTACCGGTGCTGGGGACCAACAACCTGCAGCGGATCGCAGCAATCTCTGACGCAAATAAAGTGTTAATCGATCGCCAGACCTGGTTCGAGCTCTATTCACTTGCCATTGGACATGAGGTGCCGTGATGACAATCGTCGAAACTGCAAGATCCTTCGAAGAGCATGTGTTCATACCTGATGCCGAGACCACGCGCAGCTACCGCAACGCGCTCGGGGCTTTCCCAACGGGTGTGACCGTTGTGACCGCGAACACTGATGCCGGTCCAATCGGCATGACGGTAAACAGCTTCGCATCCGTCTCACTCGACCCACCACTGGTACTCTGGTCGCCAGCCAAGAGTTCGTCACGGCATGCACTCTTCACGTCTGCCGGACATTTTACCATTCACGTGCTGAGTGCAGAGCAGACCGCGCTTAGCAGCCGTTTTACTCGGGGCGGCCAAGGCTTCGCCGATCTCGGTTGGGAGCACAATATCGAGGGTGCTCCCATCATCCCCGGCACGCTTGCCCGGTTCGAATGCGAGCAGCAATCCGTCTATGATGCTGGCGATCACTCGCTGGTCATCGGCCGGGTGTTGCGGGTCGGGCTGAGGGACGGTGAACCGCTTTGTTTTGCAAGGGGTGGTTTCGGCCGGTTCGAGCGCCATGGCTGACAGCTCGTCTCATCAGGCGAAGACGCGGCTTCGGTGAAAAGCTTCACTGCCATCGGCAGATCTTCACCAGGCCTCAACACGGGGATCGGGTCTCAGGGTGCCAATCGTACTTCTGTTACTGTGCCCTCTCACCGCGCACTTCCTATGGAACATGGAGTGCCGATCCAAATTATGGATCGATCGAACCCAAAATTGGATCATGGTGCATGGCAAGCCATGCGATCCGCACCTTGGCTCGTCCGGCATGCATTGTGTGCATTGCGATATCAAACAGACCGATATGGCTGCGATTGACTTATCGACTCAGACGCGGGGTCCTTTCGCGGCAATTATTGCCGTTTGCGATGGCGGCAAGCTTCCGTCGCCAACGCCGCGGAGAGCTTTCGAGGAACGGAATGCCGACCGCAGGTGAACCAACCGATCTGCAACGGCGGTCATACCCTGGGACGCACAAAGTCCATTGGCGTGCCGGTCAACCCCCCATTCTTGGATCATGCGCCAGTGATGGCCCGGTTCGGTGATGCCGAAGTGGCCGGTGAAGCGAGCGGACGGCAAAAAGGGCCGCAGTGCGGCCCTTCGAGCTTTCGCGTGAAGCGCGGATCAGTCCGGGCTTCGACTGGCTTGTCGCCTCACGCCATCGGGGCGGGCGCCGGTGACATGTTGAGTGAGCGTTCCGCCAGCTCCTCGGGCGCAAGCGGCGGGACGGCGGCAAGCTGCGCGCGGGCCGCGGCGCCATCGTGGGCGATCACGTCAATCGAAGCCGGGTCCGTCACGTTGCCTGCCGGGGCTGCCGGCTTACGTTCCTTCGAGATCGCCCAAACGAGGATCGGCAGAACCTGGTTTTCCAGCCAGCCACGCATCTCGCCGGACTTCGGCCAAGCTTCGATGGAGCCGAGCGTCAGCAGCGTGTCGCTCACCCGCGCCCACTCGCTTGTTTTCGGGAACGTCGTCGCGCGGGATGTGGGTCCTGTCACGATTTCTGGTTCGACGAACAGAGCAAGGCTCTCAAGTTCCTGCCGGGCGATGCGAGCGAGATCGACGATCTCCTTGGCAAGCGCTTCCTTGATCACTCGCTTTCTTGCCAATGCAGTGCCGACCATCTGGCAAATCGTTTCGATGTGCGCGATGAAGGCCTTCAGCCCGTCGCGGACCTTGAGCGCAATCAGCGCCTTCAGCCCGGTAACCCCGCCAGCCGAGAAGTGGTCGTCGGCGGTCGCCTTCCCCGCACCCTGATCCCCGCCGGCCAGGATGGATTTCACATCCGATACCTGGAGGCGCCCGTGTTCCGTGGCAAAGGCAATCGCCTCGGTGATCTGTTCCGGTGTTGCGGAGCTCAGGTGGAACAGCGCCGTCGATCCCACCGAGAGGTCGACGAGGTCGTCCCGGTACGGTGTGAGGTTGCGATACACCGCAACATAGTTGCGAGCGCTGCGGACTGCGAGACCGCAGCGCTTCTTCACCCAGCCGTCAAAATTGCCGTCGGTGAGCATTTCTGCCGCGGCCGCCAGGTGGTCACCGAGCTCGAAAGTCTGTTCTGTCGTGCGGCGACCAAGATCGAAGATGAGAGAAGCCCTCGTCTCGAGTTCATCGCGCATCGCGGGATCGATCGCGAGCGTGTCGTAGAGGGAAGAGGAAGTAGCGAGGGTATCGAGCAATGTCTTCACGGTGGTCTCCTGTGCAATGTATTCGATGGACAGCCCGTCGAATGAATGTATTATCGCATCGGAAGATTATTGAAGCAAATTCAATTATATACTTAGAAAAGTAAAGTCGTCGATATATATTTAATATTAGCGCATAGTATGAATAATAAATAAAATAATAGATATATATTAACCATAAAATACATATTTATACGATAAAGATGAATTATTTTTATTTAATACGTTTCTAGATATTCTTTTATGCAGGTCTAATCGGGCGCAACGAATGCCGCCCGCACCACGATGGCAGCCGCTTCCAATGAGCTTTGCGCAAAGGTCATAGTATTCGATCATGGTTGCGTCTGCACGCGCAGTTCAAGCTGGCGGCCGATTGTCACGCGCCCGCTCAGCCATGGACCATGCCGCCGAACGCGCTGCGATCGGAGCCGGGTGGCTCTTCGAGACGGCCGGAGACGACATCGCATCGGCAGTGGCATGGAGTTGATCCGGCTGGGCCAACTCCACGCCTTAGTGCGATTGATGGCAATTAGAGGAATGGGAAATTCGCAAACTGCCGATACGTCCCCTCGAACACGATCTTCCTGCTGGCGGTATCGGTGATCGTCAACTGCGTCTCGTCGCCGTTGATTGACGGCTGCTGGAAGCGATAGACGTACTCACTGTCACCGGAGACGGCGTCAGTGAGCCGGAACTCGCCGGCTGCATCCGCCATCATCAGACCCGCAATCGCCTGGCACAGCGAGATTTGCGGATGATGGTTATAGCTGTTCATGTCGCCGGCAAGCTGCTGGCGGGCAGCCCGCCAATGGTGGCCGATATCGCGCTGCATGGATGCCGGATCGCTGTCTTCGTGCTTGTAGAGATGAAGTGTGATCATCTCCGGCTCGTCCCGTCCCGGATAGGGAAAAATCTCAAAAATGAATGTGCTGCGCAAACCCAAAGCATGCCTCCTTTACAAAACGGGCGAACGCTACGGCCAAAGGGATAACAAAGCATGATCCACTGCGACCGATGCTGGATCGATCCCGGACTTATCAATCGGATGAATCGGTTCGTGCCCACCGATTCATAACTGTCGTTGGACCTCCGGCAGGTTGAGGGGCAGACTCTTTGCATGATCCAGCCCTATCGCATTCACATCGAACGCAGAGATTTCAAGCGCAACATGGCGCGTTTCTATTCGTTGTCGATCGAGCCCGATCTGTTCGGCGGCGCAGCACTGGTGCGGCGCTGGGGGAGGATTGGAAAGTCCGGCCAGCGTCGCATCGATCTTCATGCAGGCGAGGACGCCGCAGTCCGCCAGTTCCTCTTGTTGCTCGGCGCCAAACGCCGTCGCGGCTATCGACCGGTCGGCGATGGCCTTTGATCGGCCTGATAAGGCCAGGCGGGCGATTCCTCTGCAAACGTCGTTTGACGAAGTCACGGGGGGAAAGCTATCAAAATCGACAAAGCGCGTTTGCAAAAAAACAGGCCGAGGCAGTCAGAGGGGCCGACGGGTAGCCGAGAAGACGGCACCAACGAGAGAGTGGCAGACTGGGAAACCGGTGGCTAGCAGGCGCAGACGTATTGGGCCAGCGCTGGTGGCTTCCAACCTTGGGCTTCGAGGAGCATACCAGCGGCCATAGATATCGCCTTGCGGCCTTAGGCGTCGATCGCGGCGATCGAGATCGATCAAGCCGAATGGACGTTGGCAGTCCTCTATCCTTTGTTCGGCGGCATCCTTCGACGTCGATGTGACTTCGCTGCAATCTGAATCGGAATTCCGGAGATCGGAATCGAATGAGCGCAATTTGTTTCGAATTGCCGGCAATACGAGATGGGTCACCGGCAACGCGTTGTGGAGTTTGGGCCGAACGCTGAATCGATCAGTCGGCATTCTGAATCAAAATTCTGAACAACAGAATCGTCCGCCGGTAACGTTGAATCGGATCACCGCAACTTGTCTCAAGTTGCCGGCAATGTGAGACGCACCGATTCAAGTTGCCTGCCCCACGATCGTGGCTGTTGTTGTCCGCATCGCCTCCCGATGATCCCTCCCCTCACCCGGAGCCTTCCAGGATTGCCGTTACCGCCTTCCCATCCATCGCCTGCAGCGCAAACAGCGCGCGGGAGAGCCTGTCGAGGGCCGCCCGATTTTGCATCAGTGTCTCGGTGGCAAAGCCGAACGCCACCTGCAGCCTCCGCTGGATCGCCTGCCGAAGCGCGGCGTCGCCTGATAACGCCGATGTCGCATCCGCATGATGGCGATAGACCAGCGGGTCCGTTCCAAATCCCAGCGTCGTCTCCATGTCGAGGGCAATGCGCGTTGCACGCGCCAGGTCACTCTCATCCGCGCCACCCGACCCGGCCGAGGCATCACCCAGCACCAGCACCTCGGCCGCCCGCCCAGCCATCAGCATCGCCAGCAGGCAGTCGTAATGTTCGAGCACGTCGCCGCGCCGATTGTTGTAACCGACCATGTTGAAGCCGCCCGCCTGGCTATCGATGGTCAGACCGCGGATGGAGCCGAGACGCAGGCCATGATGAACGACTGCATGGCCTGCCTCATGCACGGCGTAGCGCCAGCGCGTGTTGCGATTGAGCGGCGGCCTGTGTCCGCGGATGCCGGCCTCGACGTCGTCATAGGTCAGCCCCCTGCCCTGCCTGCGTGCTTTCGATCGGGCCTCGCGCACGGCGCGCTCGATATCGGCGCCGGTCAGACCCAGCGCGCGTGTTGCCAGACGCCGCAACAATGCGGCGCCGTTTGAGAGGGAAACGGCTTCGGTGGGTCTCTTCACAGGCTGTCCTCCTTGCCGAGATCTTGGCCTTGATCCGGCTTATGATCGGGAATGGCCTGCGCCAGCGTGGCGAGGTCGTCCTTCAGATGATGGCGCAGGATGCCGGTGAGCGCATCGATGTCGGGTTGAGGGATGATGATGTGTTTCTCCAGCCTTCCGGCACGGGTGACGGCCGTATCGATCTCCTGCGGACGATTGGTCGCTCCGATGACGATGATGCCTTCGGTCTTCACCGTGCCGTCGAGCAGCTCCAGCAGCCGGTTAACGACGGCGTTCCAATAGTCTGCATACTCGTGATTGGCCGCCACGCGCTTGCCGATCCCGTCGATCTCGTCGATGAAGACGATCGCCGGCGCCAGCGCTGCGGCCTCTTCGAAGGTCCGGCTCATGCGCGTCAGCACTCCGTTGAGATGAGAGCCTTCCAGCCAGCTCGACACGGAGGTTGCCACGAGCGGCACCTGCAAACTGTTGCAGAGCGCCTTGGCAAAGGTGGTTTTGCCGGTTCCGGGTGGGCCGCTCAGTAGCAAACGTGTGCTGAGATCCGACCAGCGGATGGTCTGAGCGTGATAGGCGTCGAGATCGAGCTTCAGGTCGAGCGCCCAGGTCATAGCCTCGCCATAGCCGGAAAGATGCTCGAGAAGCAGGATCTCCTGTGTCTGCTGAGCGCCGATGACCGGGAGGATGATCTCGGCGCCGGACGACTTTGCAGATCCCTGCGCGCGCGTATCGGACTTTGCGGTTTTCGCATCTGCCCGAAACGGGCTTTGCGAGATCATGTGGCGCTCCTGTTTCGCAGTCGTGTCGACCTGGTCCTCGCCTCCGGTCTCATCGCTGCTTGCTTCGGCAAGATGACGGAGCACTGACAGCGCATGCTCGACCGGGCGACCCGGCCGGAAGGCGAGATCGAGATCATGCAGCGACAGATGCGCTGCATCGATGTCGGCAATCGCCTTGCTGTGCCCATCCCGATCTTTTGTGTCATAGAACAGGGCGACGAGATCACCGATGATCGCGCTGTCGATGTCACCTGCATGCAGCGCGATATCCGCGGACAGATCGAGGATCGCCGGCGTCGATCCCTGCGCCTCGCCGATGGCAATAATCGGACATGACTGCCCCAGCGCGCGATTGATCTGGCGCCGCAAGCCAAGACCATGGGTTCGGTAAAGGTCTTTGCCGCAGAAGTGGATGAACCGACGCCGTACGTCGCCGTCGCCGTAGGCCCACCGGCCATTGTCCATCAGAAGGTTGCCTTCCGTCCCCTCATAGGGACCGAAGGGAACGAGGGCCGAGGTCTCGACCAATCTGAGGACGGCACCTTCGAAGCCGCCGGCCCACGCCGTCAGCGTGATGATCGGGGCCGGCTGTCGGAGAATGTCGACGATCTCGCGTAGCGTATAGCCGCTCGCCGCGATGGCACGGGCAAGAAGCAGCACGGTGGCAATCGCGGCTGCATCCGCGGGCGGGCGTTCTGCACCGGAAACCCGATACTGGCTGCGTGCGGTCATGTGACGGAAGCGACGAAGGAGGAGGAGCATAAGGCGATCCATCATCGTCTCTCCCCCGTTCGCGTTGCTCGGCCTGCGATCCATTGGCTGACGAGTATGGCGGTAGGGTCGCCTGCCTGGCTCAGGCCAGTGAGATCGTGCAAAAGCGGAGCGGGGACTGTTGCGCTCCCTCCCCTGCCCTGTCGCGCGAAGGACAGGCTTAGGCCAATGATCAGTGCGGGGTCGGGAGATGTGGTTGTCGTCGGCGTCGGCGTCAGCGTTAGGGGCATATTGCCGCCTTCGGACATGCGGTCGGCTTTGGGCATGCGGTCTCCTTGTCGGAGCCGCTCACGGCGCCCGACTTGAATGGAACTGGAACTGTGAATGGCGTTGGCTCGATCGCCGGCGCCGGGCCTTATCGGCAACGCCTGCGATCGATGGCCGTTTGACGCGCTTTACGCGTCGAGCATGCGGCGGGCAAAGCCGATCCGGATGCGGGCTGCCGGCGCGATGTCGTCCTCCGCGGAGTCGACATCGGCTTCCAGCCCATCAGCGTGGTCGTCGTGGAGGTCATTATCGCCAGTCGCGGACATCGAACGGCGGACACCACGCAAGGCAAAGCGTGACAGGCCAGACCCCGGCGTCAGCGTGGCGTGCTTGGCGATACCGAGCGCGCGATAGGTCGCCTCTTTCAGAAGTTGCTGCACACGCTGCCCGAAGCGACGACGCAGTTCCATCATGCATGCGGCTGCGCCATCCACCTCGAGCAAGTCATCCACCTCGCTCAGCGCCCAGATGCCGGCGGCATGATCACTCGGGCGGCTTGCGCCATCGACAATGGCGACGCCGACGGTATCGACCATCACGCGTTTCTGGGTACGGTAGAGCCAGTCGGGGAGGATCATGGCACTGGCCATCATTTTCATTTTCAACTCCTCCATCCGCGTCGTATCGCCGTATGAAGCCAGAGAACGTTTGAGATCGAGAATGACGGCGCTGTGGCGCCGCTTGTTGATGATGATGAGATCGGGCGTATAAGTGCCCTTCGATGGTGCATCGCAATCGAGACGGATGCTCTCCAGCAAGCCCCAATCATTGCCGGCTACCGCCTCGATCGCCGCTTTGACGAGCGGTAGTTTGATCGACTGCATCAGCACGACGAGATCGGAATTGGCTTGCGACAAGCGCAGCATCGCCTGTTCCAGCAGCTTGCCCTCGCGGAACGAGACAGCACGGACGAGCGAGGCGACCTGCACATAGTGTCCAAGGATCTCGTCGGCCACCGGTTCGCCGTCGGTGATCGCGGCAATCGCCTTGTCGATCAGCGTATCGAAGTCGCCGGCGACGTCGGCGTAGCGAACAAGATGCGGGTGACGGCGCGGCGCTGCCGGTGCCGACGAAACAGAAACTGCGCGGATTGCCGAAGCCGATGCTACTGGCGTGGACGAGAGAACTTCCCCGGCGGGGATGGTCGCGGTAGACGTGTTCATAGCCTGATTCCTTTCACTGGAAGGCTGAGGGTCAGGCCCTTGTCGGTGGTGCAAACACCGGCAAGGGCCGCTTGCTCCGGACATCCGGAACGCCCCAGTCCTGGCAGGACCCGCCAGGGATCTCAAGGATCTCCAAGCCAAAAAATGCAATCGGGCTCGATTGGCGTTAACGGAGGGCTCACGATCGGCGGTGTCCGCGCACCTGCCCGCGGCACGATGGTAAACACGCCGTTAACGCTGCGATATCAGCGAATTTCGAGTTTGGAATCGATTCAATCGCAAACGGCGTTTGCCAAAGTAACGGGGGGACGCAGTCACCTGCAGCGATCACGACGTTTACACCGGGCTGGCACCACTGAATATCAATCAGGCCAGCAGCAGCCTATTCGGGAAGATCCTGATCCGGCGGGCCATCCGGAAACAGAAGATGTGGCTTGCGCTGGAAATCCCAGTGTTCCCGTGTGTACTTCTCCACTAGGTTCTCGAATACCACGCGGCTTGCCGCCTCGTCGAAACCCTGCTTCGCCAGGCCTCTCGCCAGCCGTTCCCCCATCGCCTCCAGCTCGGCCTCGCGCTCCGGGCCCTGCACGCCGACGATGTACCAGTGTAGCAGGATCCGCGCGATGTCGTCGCGGCTCGGGCGACGCTCGGCTTTATGCCGTTCTCTCACCTCCCGCTGCCGGTCTCGTTGCTTTCGGTTGCGTTCTGCCTGTGACTGCTTCGCCATGGAACCCTTCCAGCCTTCACCTATCGGCAGCAAAACCGACGTCGGCTCTCGACGATGAATCGGCTTTCTCGATCTTCGAATCGTTCGTGTTCATCAAGGAATCGCTTGATCGCAATTTGTCTCAACGTGCCAGCACTTTGTCCTGAAGCACGGGCGATTGGCACCGAACTGGCGCTGGCTTCCTATTAGGGACTGGGCGGAGGCCGGCGCCAACTTTTCGTTCCGGTCCCCATGGCACTCTATGCGCGATTCGCTTCCACGGTACCGGGAAGGCGCGATAATCGCGTGAAGTAAGCGCAAGGCTGGCGGTTTTCGACTCTTTTTTCTCTGCTAGCAATGTCACCATCCGGACCGCCGCAATTGCTTGATTCCCAGGGATTGTAAGCGATGCGATCGGGATTTCCGCTGTATAACCAGTAGGTTTGTTAAGAATTCGTTTACCTTAAATCTCTTGCCGACTCACAGCTTTCCCGTCTTAGTGGATCTGCGGAGATTATCGGGTGACGCCACAAAATACCGCAGGTCATCCTAAAGGCACCAAGACATGGCGAAGAGCAAACAGGCACCATCTTCAAACACGGATCCATTGCGGGCTGTGATCCGGCGCCTTTCCGAGACGCTATCGTCCCAACTTCAGGCCCATCAGGCAAGAATTTTTCCGCCGACCGCCAGGAAAAGCATCCGCACCTTCACGCCTGCCGAGGTGGCGAAACTGCTTGGCTTGGCGGAAGGCTATCTGCGTACGGTCGTTTCCGATCTCGCAGCGCGCGATGACAACGATTTCAACCCGGCGACCGGCCCTGGCAACCGGCGCGTCTATACGGTCGAGGATATCGCCAAGCTGCGCAGGCTGCTCGATGAGAGCACGCGCGGCGCGCGCTCGCCGCGGCGCTACGTGCAGAACCGCGGCCCAGATGAGCAGTTGCAGATCATCGCGGTGATGAACTTCAAGGGTGGGTCCGGCAAGACGACGACATCCGCGCATCTGGCGCAGTATTTGGCATTGCGCGGCTACCGCGTGCTTGCGGTCGATCTTGACCCCCAGGCAAGCCTGTCCGCGCTGTTCGGGACGCAGCCCGAGCTCGACGTCGGGGAGAACGAAACGATCTACGGCGCGATCCGCTACGACGACGAGCGGCGGCCGATCCAGGAAATCATCCGCAAGACATACATCCCCGGGCTCGACCTAATCCCCGGCAATATCGAACTGATGGAATTCGAGCACGACACGCCGAAAGCGCTGTTGCAGCGACGCTCGGACGAGCCGATCTTCTTCGCCCGCATCGAGAGCGTGCTCAGCGAAGTCGAGTCGGACTACGACGTCGTGGTGATCGACTGCCCTCCTCAGCTGGGCTTCTTGACGATGTCGGCACTGACGGCGGCTACATCGCTGATGATCACCGTTCACCCGCAGATGCTGGACGTGATGTCGATGAACCAGTTCCTGGCGATGACGAGCGACCTCCTGGACGAGATCGCCAGCGTGGGCGCCGCCGACCGCAACAACTGGATGCGCTTTCTTATCACGCGATTCGAGCCGACCGACGGCCCGCAGAACCAGATGGTCGCGCTGCTGCGCAGCATGTTCGACGAGCATGTCATGGTCAATTCTATGCTCAAGAGCACTGCGATCTCTGACGCGGGTCTGACAAATCAGACGCTGTTCGAAATCGAGCGAGGGCAGTTCACCCGTTCGACCTATGATCGCGCGCTCGAGTCCATGAACAATGTCAACGCCGAGATCGAGGGCCTGATCAAGCAGGTTTGGGGAAGATCATGAGCAGGAAAGGCATATTCGCGCATCTGAGTGAGGCAAACCAGAGCGGTCCGTCGCTGCCTGCCCGGCCGCTTGCCAAGCCGAAGGCAATGGCGACGGTCACCAAGTCGCTCGGCGACCTCAGCTCGCGCAGTCAACGCGCCGATGAGCTCGAGCGGATTCTCGCCGAGGGACAGGCCGTCGTCGACCTCGACGTTTCAGTGATCGAGCCATCTTTCGTTCAGGATCGTATGCCCGGCGATATCGACGCGCTCAAGGCATCCATTCTCGAACAGGGCCAGCAGGTGCCAATCCTTGTGCGTCCCCTGCCCGACAACGGGGGCCGCTATCAGGTCGCGTTCGGCCATCGCCGCCTGCGCGCGCTGACGGAACTGGGTCTCACGGTCAAGGCCGTGGTGCGCGATCTGTCCGACGAACAGTTGGTCATCGCACAAGGCCAGGAAAACAACGAACGGCAGGATCTCTCCTTCATCGAGAAGGCCCGGTTCGCTGCGCGGCTGAAGGAACGTTTCGGCCGTGATGTCATCATGTCGTCGATGTCGATCGACAAGGCGCATCTGTCGAAGATGCTGTCGATCATCGACGTGCTGCCCTCGGAACTGATCGATGCGATCGGCCCGGCCCACGGGATAGGCCTGCGGAGCTGGCAGGATCTTGGTGCGCTCGTTCAGCAAGCGGCCTCGCCAAGGGAGATCGTGGACTACGCGACGTCGCGGGACATAAGCGCCCTCCCCTCCCCCGATCGTTTCAAGGCGGTCCTTGCGCGCAAGTCGAAGCCTGTTGTCCGCGGCGCCGCAGCCGTCATGTCGTCGCTGCGCGGCGAACGGCTTGCGCAGGTCAAGGACAGCAAGGCCAAATTGGAAATCACGATCGACAAGAAGGCGACGCCTGAGTTCGCGGCCTTCGTACTCGAGCAGCTACCGGCGCTCTTCGAGGAGCACCTGACCGGACAACGAAAGAAGGAAGCTTAACCGCAAAAGAAAAGGCCCCCAAAACGTGACCGTTTCGGAAGCCCATTCTGTTCTCTAGCAATTACAGAATCGCATTTCCGGGAATCATCGTCAAGAGTCTTTGGCATCGTTTTGATGAGCGCTTTTTCTTTGCCTGCTGAAAGGTGAAGGAAGATGCCTACGGGAAGTGTGACGACGCCATTCGGGCGGCGGCCGATGTCGCTTGCTCTCGTGCGGCGGCAACGGGCCGCAGCCGATATCAAGGCCGGGAAGACGGCCGACAAGTGGAAGATCAAGCGCGACGCTTCGGCGGCAATGGATCTGCTCGGATTGCAGTCGAACAGCCTGGCTGTTCTCGACGCTCTCCTCAGCTTCTATCCTGAAAACGATCTGCGCCAGGATGGCCAGCTGGTCGTATACCCATCGAACATGCTGCTTTCGCTGAGAGCAAACGGCATGGCGGGATCGACGCTTCGGCGCCATCTGGCATTGCTTGTCGATGCGGGACTGATCGTGCGCCGGGACAGCGCCAACGGCAAGCGCTACGCCCGCAAGGACGGCGCGGGCGAAGTCGAAAGCGCATTCGGCTTTGATCTCTCTCCCTTGCTCGACCGGGCTGAAGAACTCGCTGCTATGGCGCAGCAGGTGGCTGCCGAGCGCGCGGCCTTTAGAAAGGCGAAGGAAAGCCTGACGATCTGCCGGCGAGACGTGCGCAAGTTGATCTCCGCCGCCATGGAAGAGGGTGCGGCAGGTGATTGGCTCAAGGTCGAGGGCACCTATATCGCCCTGATCTCGCGGCTACCGCGCATTCCGAGCATTGACGACATCAGCAACATTCTCGATGAGATGCAGCTCTTGAAGGACGAAATCCTCAACCAATTGGAAATTCAGCAGGAATTCAGAAATAATAGCACCAATGATGCTCATGGCGAGCGCCACATACAGAATTCAAATACCGATAAACCTAATGAACTTGAACCTCGCTCTGAAAAAGAGCAGGGGGTGAGGCCGAGTGAAATCGGCCGGCCAATGCGGGAGCCGCTGAAGGCATTTCCGATAGGCATGGTGCTGAAGGCGTGCCCGCAGATCACCGATTATGGGCCGGGTGGCGCGGTCACAAGCTGGCGCGACCTAATGTCGGCCGCCGTCGTGGTCCGGTCGATGCTTGGGATCAGCCCATCCGCCTATCAGGATGCCTGCGATATCATGGGCCCAGAGAATGCAGCGGCGGCTGTTGCCTGCATGCTGGAGCGTGCCAACTTCATCAATTCGTCTGGAGGGTATCTGCGTGATTTGACCCGGCGTTCGGAGCGCGGCGAGTTTTCGCTCGGCCCGATGGTCATGGCGCTTTTGAAGGCGAACGGGCATGGCGAGCGCAAGGCCGGGTAGAGTTCATCGACGCTTGGCGCCTGAATTGCGGGTTTTTGCTTGTGAAAAGCTTGGAACGCTGAGTTGTTCGCGAACAACTCAGCTAATGGATTGAATAATAAGCATTTTCAGGTTTCGTTGTTGAAGGCAGGAGATTTACGCGTTTGCGCTGCTCGTTTTTGAGAGAAGGCGATTTCAACGGTATAGAGGAATTAGCTAAGGCTAGGCGATCTTAGCTCTTCCGTGCACTCAAGGGGACGGCGGTCGGTCTGGCCCCGCTGTCGCACCGACAGCCGTATTGAATGACCCGTCGGTGGGGTTGAGTTCCTCGTGCGCGCCTATACGATCCGCGCCGTCGATGTCGAACGTAAAGAAACTTAGGACCGACTTCTGCCAGCATCCGAGCCGGGCGCAACGATACTAGGCGCGGACTTCGGAGCGACCGCTCGATCGCGTCGGGCCGAGGTTGGCCGCCTCTGTAAGATAGCCCGATCCCAATCCCTGACCCGAATAGTCGTCCGGATTGCTGATTATAGGGCAAGAGGGCAAGGCACCCGAAAACACGCGCCATTTCGGCAAATGGTCGATTGGCGGTCCGTGTCGGGCGCATACGAGCCTACTTCACCTAGAAAACCTTGGCTGCGAGGCTGTCGGCCGACAGTAGCGGGCATGCCGTGATTACGGTCGGCCTCGCGCTTGACCGCATCCCACAAGTGATGCGGTAACGAACTTTAGAAGCAGCGCCTCCGGCGCCGGTTGGGGGAGGGGACCGCCGGTCACCGCTAGCAACAAGTCTGAAAATAAGGAATATCCGCGGTCAGAGCCCGCAGCGTATTCGCGCCCATGCCCCTGTTGACCAGATACCGCAAGGTCTTGTCATCCTGATCGATCGGGAACTCTGCAAGTTTATCACTTGCCGCTCGATTGGCCCCACGGGAGCCATCGTATCAAGCTCGCAGGCTCTTTATTGATCAGATCGTGATCCGGGCTCATCGTATCATAGAAGACGGAGGATGAACTTTAAGATCTGTCCGCTCAGAATCATTCTCTGAACAATAGCATTGCCTTACTTATCGGGGCGACATTGTAGGAGAATCCGTCGCCCATATTAGCGCGGCTGGATAACGACCGTGGCCGAAACGCTCAATCGATTCCTCGGCCGGGCGATGGTGATTCTCGTCGGAAACGACGGTCGTCACATTCGGCGTTTCGGCAAGTTGATGACCTTCTCTCGACCGATACCCGGCCTGAAGACTTCGTCCTCTAGCTCATCGGTCGGTACGGAGATGTCAACCGAGGTATCGACAGCGATCATGTTGGCAAGCCGTCTTCGTCGTGCGCCAAGATCGTGCCGTCCGGGATGTTGCGCCGATCTTCAGCTGCCAGATTGCCAAACGACGTCCATCGGCTGGCGGGGCTTGTACTCACGCAGCGCCTTATCGTAACGCTTGAGCGCCAGCTCCACGAGCCGGCTGATCGGCTGTTCGGTGCGGCAGGACTGGGAGTGGTTGAGATCATGGGCCTCGCTGCTGCGAATGTAGAGCTGCGATTCAGAGATAGCGTGCCTCATTTTTCACTCGCCGAATATAGGGGGCGAGACGGGAAATGACACTGTTTCTGGCGCGGATGGTTCCGTTCCGAAATGACATCGCGCATCGAGATGCTGATTCCCGCAAGCTTAGCTTCAAAACGCTGGGCGGGCGCCATAAGTCTTGTACGGCGCTGGCGAGGATATCCGCGATAGCGTCTGGGGCACGGTGTCGCTTGGGGGAAACCCATTGGTTACAAGGAGACGTACTGGACGATGGGGCTGGAGAACGCGGCGGTGGCTATGGCTTGCGTTTTGGAGAGAGAGGGTATGATCAATTCGTCTGGTGTGTATCTGAGAAACTTGACGAGGCGGTCAGAGCACGTTGAGTATTCTCTCTATCCAATGCCGATGGCGTTGTTGAAAACCCAGCGCTTTGAAGGGCGTCGCGCTGTCCAATGAGACGAATGTAACTAAGCGATGAATGCTCTAATCCGAACTTTGACGGCCGTTTTTTCTGAAATTTAATAGAATGAAAACAATATATTATCCTGCTTTATGGCAGGTCTGATCAGCTCTCAGTCAGCCAGCTCAGGTCACTCAATCAAAGCATCCTAGCAGCTCGTCCGCTGCGTCGGGTAGCATCATTGTAGTAGCTCGATGCCTGCTGCACCGATCGATGTCGAGACTGTTCCATGGCTTCGGGGAGGGGAATACCGCGATTGGCAGCCTCCGTGAGATAGCCGGATCGTAACCCGTGCGCCGAATAGTAGGCCGGATTAAGACCCGCCAGCGCAGCGCGGCTCTTAACGATATCGTTGACCGATTTCGGATCGAGGGTCCTTGTGGACACATTGCCCCAGCGATCGATCTTGCGAAACACCGATCCTCTTTCGATCCTGGCGGCCTTCAACCAGGCATTCAATGCCTCGACCGGCCGGCCGGTCAGATAGACGACCTCATCGTCATCGGCGCCCGAGGTCTTGGTGCGGCCGAGATGGATGGCCATCGAGGGGAGGGGAGGGCCGTCCTCAGCGGCGATCGGCGGCTCGACCGCCAGCTGATCGCAACGCAGTCCAGCGACCTCGCTGCGGCGGCGCCCGCCGGAGGCGAAGGCGACCATCAGTATCGCGCGGTCCCTGAGATCGCGGAGACTGTCGGTATCGCAGGTGGAAAGCAACAGGGCCAGCACATCTGCTGTGACCGACTTGGCGCTCTTGCGCTTTCTTGGCCGCGGGGTGGCGCGCACCGCGAGCCGGATCGCTGATTTCAGGGCAGGGGAGGCGAAGGCGCCGGTCAACCCACGCCATTTTGTCAAGGTCGACCAGCTGGCGAGCCGTCGGCGCACCGTATCGGGCGCATGCGGGCCGACGGCGCGTAGAAAACTCTGGCTACGGAGCTGCTGGTCGACGTCATCGGGCATGCCGTGCGCAGGGTCCGTCTCGCGCTTGACCGGATCCCAGAGATGATGGGCAACGAATTTCAGGAGCAGCGCCTCGGGCGCCGGCCAGGGGAGGGGACTGCCGGTGGCCGCCAGCGACCAGGCCTGCAGATAAGCGAGATCCGAGGTCAGGGCGCGCAGCGTGTTTTCGCCCATGCCCTCGTTGAGCAGATGCCGCAACGTCTCGACGTCCTGGTCGGTCAGCAGCTCGGCGAGCTCGTCGCGGCGATCGATCGGTAGCACGACGGCAATGGTATCGAGCGCGTGAGCGCGGCGATCGATCGGATTGCGGCTCGGGCTCGTCATATCATCGAAGACGCGGGATGAAGTTTAAGATCTGTCCGCCCAAAATCGTGTCCCTTGAACAGGAGCGGCGCCTTGGCGAGCGTGGCGACAGCGTAGGAGAAGCAGTCACCCATATTGAGCGCGGCTACATGACGACCGCGGCCGAACCGCTCAAAGGCGTCCTCGGCCGCACGATAGTGTTTTTCGTCGAAGACGACGGTCGTCACATTCGGCGTTTCGGCAAGCTGCTTGATCATCTTTGCTGCGCTGGCAAAACCTTTGCCAGTGAGGACCATTCGCACTTCCAGCAAGGTCGGCCAGCCAATGATGACCGGCTCTCGGCCGAGAAGCGGTCTAAAGACTTCGGCCTCCGGCTCATCAGCTGCTATCGCGATGATCACCGAGGTATCGACGGCGATCATATTGGCAGACCGTTTTCGTCGTAGAATTCGTCGTGCGCCGAGGTCGTGCTAGGCGGGATGTTGCGCCGATCCTCGGCTGCCAGGTCCCAGACGGCATCCATCGGATAGCGGGTCTTGTCCTCACGCAGCGCCTGGTCGTAACGCTCGAGCGCCAGCTCCACGAGCCGGTTGATCGGCTGCCCGGTGCGGCGGGAAAGGGCGTGCGCAAGATCGCGGGCCTTGCTGCTACGAATGGAGAGCTGCGGTTCAGACATGGTGGTCCTCATTTCTCATGCGCCGAATATAGGGGAAACGACTAAAGATGGCAATTTTTTCGCTGCGGATGGCTTACTTCCGATAAGAGATACTTATCGTATTTTAAAACCTAATCATCGATCATGCGCAGTAACGAACTTTAAATATCTAATAGCATTCGTTTAGAGAATTATTTACCATACAATCAATAAGTTATAGTATTGTCCATCTGCCCATCGAAGGCCTACTGAAACTTGTTTCGGCGGCAACAGCGGCTTGATGCCGGTTCGACGGGTGCATCGGTCGCTCGAATGTGGCGCCGGCTTCCGTTGGCCCTATCGCCAGCCGCCGGTCCGAAACGGCGTCCTTAGGATGGGATTCTTGTCCTTGCCCAGCGCCAGTCCTAAAGCTTGAGCGCGAGTTCCATCAGCCAGTTGATCGGCTGCCCGGTGCGACGGGAGGGGCGTGAGCTCGATCGCAGGCCTTGCAGCTGGGAATGGAAAGCTGCGGTCGAGTGACCTTGCCCCCAAGTTTTATCCAGTTTTGAGTTCGCTCCAGCGGTTTTGGGGTGCTGTATTCGGGGCGGTAGCGGCGGGTTGCGATGCGGAGCCATTCCGGCTGCGCAGCACCGCATCACGTCTCGGGTTGATTGTCTGAGCGAACTCGGCAAGTGTCATCCAGCCGCGTCCAGAGTGTGGTCGATGATCATTGTAATCGCTGCGCCAGTTTGGGAGCGCTGAGCGAGCGTGGTTCAGCGACGAGAAGAGCGTTTCATTCAAGAACTCGTCTCGCAGCCTCCCATTGAAGCTTTCGATGAAGGCGTTCTGGATCGGCTTGCCAGGCGCGATGTAGTGCCATTCCACCTTGGTCCGATCCGTCCATTGCAGGATCGCGTTGCTGGTGAACTCGCTGCCATTGTCGCTGACGATCATCTTCGGCTTTCCGCCCCCCTCGATGATCCGCTCCAGCTCACGGGCAACCCGTAGGCCGGAAAGTGACGTATCGGCGACGAGGCCCAGGCATTCCCTGGTGCAATCGTCGACGATCGTAAGCACGCGGAACCTGCGGCCACCGGTGAGCTGATCCGACACGAAGTCCAGCGACCAACGATCATTGGCTGCCATCGGGATCAGCATCGGTGCGCGTGTGCCTGTCGCTCGTTTCCGTCCGCCGCGCTTGCGCACCGTCAGCTTCTCTTCCTGATAGAGCCGGAAGAGCCTCTTGTGGTTCACAATGTGGCCCTCACGCCTGAGCAGCACATGAAGGCGGCGATATCCAAAGCGGCGGCGTTCGTGCGCCAGCGCTTTCATCCGCTTGCGAAGGTCATGATTGTCGAAGCGCCTGGTTTCGTAACGGATCGTCATCCGGTAAAAGCCGATGGCTTTACACGCCCGCCGTTCGCTCATCTGGTGGCAATCCATCAAATGAGAAACAGCTTTCCGCCTTGCTGCGGGGTAAGCATCCGGCGTAGGCCGCCTCGTGGTCACTGATTTCTCTGTGACCAAACTTCTCATCGACGAATGGAGAAGATAGGCAAAATACGGTATGCATTAGCTAGATTAACGGTTTTTCTGTCGCCATGAGAGGTGCGCAATGACCTACAAGACGGGCTCCATTGCCGCCGTCTGCCCACGATGCGGCAAACCCGCCCTGCAATCCCCAAGCAAAGGGATTTGGTGCGCTCACTGCAGGAACGGATCAAAGAGGTAGAGCTGCGACACCTGTTTGTTGGTGATCACGCCGCTTGAGCTTCTGACGCTGGCGACGTCCAATTCCAAGGAAGCAGTTGCTCCAGCCTGGTAATCGGCATGTCTGCGATGCGGGCAAGAACGTCGGCAAGCCACGCCTGCGGATCGATGTCGTTGAGCTTGGCACTTTATACCGACCGGCGAACTATGCCGATTGCCTCTTCTGATAGGAACGGTCCATCGGGCGTTCCCGGCAGGTTCGGCGTTGTGCCGGTTGATGACACTC
>NZ_JAGHMF010000046.1 GCF_017741815.1 Rhizobium sp. 16-488-2b | reverse complement strand
GGGGACCACCCACCCCGAAGGGGCGCGCGAATCCGCGTCAGCGAGATCCGCGCGTCCTGCACCGAATGAATGAGGGCCGGACCTGGCCGGCGCCATGATAGAGGGAAGGATGGGGGATGCCGGTTTTCGGCTTGCAGGGGAGAGGGGGCAGCGCCCTCTTTCCCCTCCCAAATCAAACAATGAGCATACCAGGCGAAGGCAGCGCAGCGGCCGGCGCCAGTTCGCGCGCCGCTTGACCGGTTTAACAGGGCAGCCGCAGGAGGTTTAGTATAGCGCCGCCCGAAGGGCGGAAACCGGGACCGACTGCCCCCGGCAAGCGGTTCTGTGTATGTTGGTGCTGACCAATTTTGCGCCGATCACGCTCCATCAAGGTCGAGGTGGACGGTAATATCGTGGAGGGGGAACATGAAGCGCGCAATTTCCAAGCTTCTTGGTACGGCAGCGGCGATCTGGTCATTGTCGGCCGCCGGCGAAGCGCAGGCTGCAACAGCGATCGAGATGCGGGATTGGTGCCGCGAGATCGTGCTCAAAATCGATGATCCAACTGCAACGGCAAGCACGTTCGAGGCTGGCTACTGCCTTGGTTCATTCATTACATTACGAAACACACAAACATTGAATGGACTTCCCCGCGTGTGCGCACCTGAAGATGCGACCGTAGGCGACTTCATGAGGCTTTATGTCCGCATGGTAGACGACATGAAGGCAATGCCGGCATCTCTGGCAGACAACTGGTTTGCCGCTGCGATCGTCATCCTCCAATACGAGTATCCTTGCCAGAATTGACCGAAGGGGCGTGGTACATGGAATTCTATGCTTTAATCATTTCTGCGCTGGCGCTAGCGGTGTCCTTGTTTGTTGCCGGTTGGACTGTATATCGAGATGCGATTCAGAAGCCGCGGTTCCGCGTAACGGCGGCCGTGAAGAGCATAATCCAGCAGGGTCGAGAACCCATAGGGCCGGACTTCTTCATTGAAGCCTTGAATCTCGGTCCGCTCCCCAACCGGATAGGTTTGGTCTATGCCCGACCTAGGTGGTTCGATAGGACATTTCGCCGGAAGTTGAGTGCGATGATAATGCACGACCCGGCTCATCTCGGGAATACCGCCGCCGGACAGCGCGTTGAAGTGGGTGACAGCGTGTCCTTTGTCTTCCCACTCAACTCCGATTTTCATGCAGAAGAGTTTGCGCAGTTCGGTGTGGCGGATGGGTATGGCGCGATCCATTGGGCCACGCGAAAGAACACCGCAAAGGCACTCAAAGCGGCTAAAGACAGGCTTGGGAGGTAATTGGCGCGACGGATAGCCCCCGAAGGCCGAGACGATCGACAGGCGGGGTTGGCTTTCCTAACATGATGGCGTCTCCGGCGGAGACGCCGGCAGGTCTTAGGAATGCCCCCAAGCATGGAACAATCGGCTTGGTAAGCCCCTCCAGGGCGGGGCTAGCCGGGTCGGGCCTTGGCCCGAACGCGCCCGGAAAAACCTGCTGCAGTTGCCGTGATCTAGGACTGTTCAATCGGCGGTCTGTGCCCGATAGAAAACGCCGCCATTCTGGAAATTTGAAGACCAAAGACCAGCTTTCTTCTCCCTGGCCTCGGCTTCGATCAGACCATAGCTCTCCTCGATCGGCTCGCCATTCTCTCTCTTGGCAATCGCCATTCCCTGTTTCAATGCAAGCTTGGCAATGTCTTCTCCGCTCGGCAAAAAGCACCGGCCATAAAACGTGGCATACTCGGCCGATCCTTCCTCTATGCACTTGATTTCATAGCCTAACGTGATCTGCGTAAGCCATCCTGCAGCGACGATCCCGCAAGGCCAACCGACACCGTTGAAAAAAGCCCTCTGCTCCAGATCACAGGTTTCGATTCCATAAAGCCGGACCCACAGGTTCGAACCTTGCATCTGGAACCGGCTGCCATCTGCCACGGAAACGAGCCCGGAACGGGACTGCGCTTCGGCTTGAACAGCTCCGGCCGCGATCAGGATCAGCGCCAACGCCCAAGTTTTTGGTTTCTGCATCATTGGCTGCCTTTTGATCCGGTCCTACGGCATCGCATTCGCTTCGGGCTGCCTTGTCTTTTCGTCGCTTTTCTCGGGACACTGCCGATTCCGGAACAACGCCGCGCGTTCACGCGCCGCGGCATCCGTTTCGGCGCTTCGCAATTGCGCCATGCTGTAGCCTTCGAAGATCACCATGATTTGCTCCTGCACATGCCGATACATGTTGCGCAGCGAGCACCTTCCATTGAGAAAGCACGCGCAGTCCGGAGATCGGTCGCATTCGGTGAATTTCCATCCCGCTTCCTGTTCGCCGACGGCGATCACTTCCGACACGCGGACGTTCGCCAGGTCGCGAACTGCTTTGACGCCACCGTTGCGGCCTCTGGTCGTGCGAACGAGGTTCGCTTGCGCCAGGTCGTTGATGAGGGTCTGCATGGAAAATGGAGAAATGGAGACGGCAAAGGCCAGCTCGGGCACTGGCACCAGTCGATCCTCGAGCTGCGCGGCCAAATAGAGCAGGATTTTGATTGCGTTGTCGGAACGCATCGACATTTGCATGGTGGATCTCCGCTTAGTTTCGGTATGTCGGGGTTGACGGCGCGCGGCGTTCTTTTCGCGGCTTCCGCCAATGGAAGAGGGAGGCCGGTAGATGAAGCTGGCCGGTTTCCGCCTTCGACAGCATCCCGTTCAGATAGGCTCCTGGGTTATCGATCAGTCCATCCTCATGTTTCTCGTAGATCAACGCGACCGCCGCGGCCGCGGTTTGTCGGCCAAGCATCCGGCAGGCGGCCGCCCAGGTCGAATCCGGGATCTGCAAGCTCGGTTTCGCAACTTTTTCGGCGGCGTTAACTATATCGTCCCATGTAACGCGCCCTCGGGAAACAATCCACTGCCCGAATTCCGGGCAAAGCACCATCAATGTTGGTGGATCGATCGGTCGTGCCTCGACTTTTGTCGGTTGCTCTGGCGTTTCGCCTCGCTCAGGCTTATTTCCTAAGCCATCTTCGCCGGCGGAGCCGGCGCCTATCAAATCGAGTTGTTCCGCGTCAGCGGAACGCCGCTTATCCCTGTACAAATCATGGATTTGACTCTCGGTTGTATTCTGTATGTGCGGCTCATTGGTGAACCCCAAGGGGCTCATATTCATGTCTTTCTGACCCTCTTGCCCTGCGCTTGAAGGGGCGGGGCGGGCGGCTTGATCCTCGAACTTGTCGGCGGCGGCGGCATAGGCCGTGCGGGCCCTTTCAAGGACGTCCGCGAGACGTTCGCATAGGTCTTCAAGCCGTTCCGTCGAGCAACGGCAGCGTCTGATAGCGGCAAGCTCGTCCAGCTCGTCGGCGCACTCGCGCCATGGGCCGGGAAGATCGTAGGCAAGGCCGGACTCGATATAGGAGGTCAGCATCTTCCGATCGCGCGTGAATTGGTGTGCCAGGGATCGGGTGTAAGCCTGACGGCGTTCCTGCGCCTCGGCCATCGCCTCGAGGTCGGGAGTCCTGATACCCAAGGGGGCAAGATCGATCCCGTAGCTCCGCTCAACCTCGATCTTGCCGGAGTGCGGATTGCGGCGCCCGACGCGGCGCCCTGATGGACTATCCTTGAAGGCGATCAGGCCAGTTTCGGCCAGCCGGCGCAAGGTCCGCTTCACTGTTGCGGGCGACGTGTTCAGTGCGTCCATGAGCCGCTGATTGTCTGGCCAGGCCAAGGGGCGGCTGTCTGCTTCCCAATCGCAGTCGCGGGTGAAGCTCAAGAGGCAGTTCATGAGCTGGATCGCCTGGGCATGGAGCCCAAGCAGTGATGATGCTTTGTTGAAGGCAAGGACGGCGCGCTTTTTCTGAACGGCAGTCTGCGTGCCCCATTGTTCGGCAAGGGTGTGGGCATTGTTTATTCCAGGCGTCATCGCCCGGAAACCGGTTGGATTTGACATAGGATCTCCTGTTGCAGGGCAAAGCAGACCCGTTCGCCAAAGCGGCGTTTGTGGTTGACAAATTTTCCGGAGAGACTATCTTCAAGAGCAAGTTTCAGAAGCTGCTCGGGGTTTGGCGACCCTGGGTTTGAAGATAGGCTCCGTCGCTTCGGCTTCGGGGCCTTTATCTTTTCTGGGCTGAGTTCAAACGGTTTCCTTTTATTGCAGTATTGTGATTTGGGTATTTGTGCCGGATTCGCTCCGGCGCGGCAACCCTGTCCAAGTCGATTAGGAAAATCTGCGGATTGGGATCATCCCAATGTGCGGACCGCATATTTTTTCTGAGGATCGGGACAAAATGAAACTGAGGACCGATCCGCAGGTACGCTAACGGTGTTAGCCCCGTCCGCTTACGGGGCAGGCCTCCGTGGCGCGAATCTCTTGCGCCATCGTAAGTCTACTCCGTTTTGGTCATATTCCAGTAACGATGTTCCTAACATCGGCCCTCCCGCGTATCAGACAGGAGGCCAGTGCAATCAAAAACGATCATGTCTCGATCGATTACGCTGGTCTGAAGAAGATGGGCGAGAGCACAGAGAATACGACTGTGGTCCATGCCCAGGCACGTGACGAGGAACGACACTTTGACAGGCAGTGAGTCGTTGGCCGCTCGGGCGAGCGCGAGCGTAACGGCGAGTTGGTCCACAAGTATTGCACGGTCACGCGCTAGATGCGCCGGCCGGAACGTTGACGATCGGTAAAAGCAAAGGTCCCATGGACCTTGAATAATATTGTCTCCGGTCGCCTTAGTCATTGGTTCCTATATTTAATTTCCCTCATTTAGTATTGCATCACGCAATATCTTCAATTCGGGCGTCTCTACGAGGCGAAGTGCAAACGCATGGCCGCGCCCCAAACGATTGTGAATCTGTTCTCTTGTGACCAGGCCGCGCTCGACCAGCCGGGTAACGAGCTTGTGCGTCTGTGAGGCGTTGAGGCCGTAGATCTCGCCAAGTCGCTGAGTGGTCAAAGGCTCCGGCTGATTTTGCAGGGCATTGATCGTCAACAGCACCGCGACTTGCTGCAAGCGAGAGGCGGCTGTTTCCTCCGGAAAGGCGTTTTCTACGATCTGCTTCACGAGATGCCAAATGAGTCGGTTGTGCGATTGCATCCGTTTTAACTTTCACATATAGAAAAGTCCAGCCATCGTTTTGATGGCGGGCTGCTTCTCCTTAGTCGCATTTTAGCGGCTAGGCGATGCTGCGTGTCTGGTGCAACTGTGTCACATACTCTCGGATTCCGTGTAAAAGTCGCCACCCTGAGTCATGTTTCCTCTGTCGCCGGGTTGACACATACTACTGGCTAACTCAGTAACCGAATTACTGGTTTGTAATAGGACTTGATGGCGAGAGGGTCTTCTTTTGAGCAGGGACGGAGCGAAGGAATCGCGCCGCAGGCTGGAAAACAGTCTTCGCGACGCACTCGGCAAAACGATCCTTGCCGCCCTCGATGACCCCAAGGTTGTCGAGGTCATGCTCAATCCTGACGGCACTCTTTTTATCGAGCGGATTGGTGCTGGCATGGAGCCGGCAGGCGAAATGAGCGCCCATGACGCCGAGGCGGTGATTGGCCGCGTGGCTCACGCGCTCAAAACCGAAGTCGACCAGGACCGACCGATTATCTCTGGTGAACTGCCCCTGGGTGGCCATCGTTTCGAGGGGCTTTTGCCCCCAGCCGCACCTTCTCCGATGTTCACGATCCGCAAGCGCGCATCGATGCTGATCACGCTCGACCAGTACATGACCGACGGGATCATGAGCGCGGCGCAAATCGCCGTCGTTCGCGAAGCGATTGCCAATCGGTGGAATATCGTGGTGTCGGGCGGCACGGGTACGGGCAAGACGACGCTCACCAACGCGATCATTCGCGAGCTGGTCGACGTGACCCCGGAGCATAGATTGGTGATCCTTGAGGACACCGCCGAAATCCAGTGCTCGGCGTCAAATCACGTCATCCTGCATACGACGGACACGGTGGACATGGGCCGTCTCCTGAAATCGACGATGCGGTTGCGGCCTGACCGTATCATCGTGGGCGAGGTGCGCGATGGCGCGGCCCTGACGCTCCTGAAAGCATGGAATACAGGCCACCCGGGCGGCATTGCGACGGTTCACTCGAACAATGCCTATGCCGCTCTCACTCGCCTCGAGCAGCTTGTCGCGGAAGTCAGCACCCAACCGATGCCCGAAGTCATCGGGGAGGCGGTCGATCTGATCGTTTCCATCGAACGTGCCCCAGGCGGGCGCGTCGTTCGGGAAATCCTCAAGGTCGAGGGGTTCCGCGACGGGAAATACCTCATCACGCCTATCGGCAACCACAAGTCTGAAACACAGGGAAAACTCCATGTCGCGTAAATTGCTGACGCTACTCGGCCTCGTTGCCGCTTCACTGATGATGATCGAACGGGCTCTTGCTGGCGGCGGCGGCGGGCTTCCCTGGGAAGGTCCGCTTGAACAGATTCAGGAATCCATCACCGGGCCGGTCGCCGGCGCCATCGCGCTTGCCGCCGTCGCCATTGCTGGCGGCATGCTGATCTTCGGTGGCGAGCTGAACGATTTCGCCCGCCGTCTGATGTACGTGGTCCTTGTCGCCGGCATCCTGCTCGGCGCAACGCAGATTGTCGGCCTGTTTGGCGCGGGCGGGGCGTCGATCGGCGTTCCGGAGCAAGTGGAAGCCCTCAAGCCGGTCCCTGGGGGACCGGCTAATGGCTGAGCAGGAAAGCCGTTTGGAGAGGGCGCGGATTCACCGCGCCCTGTCCCGGCCAACCCTGCTTTTCGGGGCTGACCGCGAACTGGTGCTGATCACCGGGCTTGCAGCGGTCATCCTCATTTTCGTGGTTCTCACGGTGGTATCGGCGGCGCTCGGCTTCGCGATCTGGATCGTGGTTGTCGGCCTTTTGCGCATGATGGCGAAAGCCGATCCGCTGATGCGCAAAGTCTACCTCCGCCACATCAGATACCGCTCGTATTACCGGCCGACTTCCACGCCATGGCGGAAATATTGACCGATGGTAGCTCTCTCCAAATTCCGCCACACCGGCGCATCGTTCTCGGACCTTCTGCCCTATGCGGGCCTGGTCGAAAACGGCATCATTCTGCTGAAGGACGGCTCGCTGATGGCGGGCTGGTATTTTGCCGGTCCCGATAGCGAAAGCTCGACCGATTTCGAGCGCAATGAAGTGTCGCGCCAGATCAACTCCATCCTCGCCCGCCTCGGTTCGGGCTGGATGATTCAGGTCGAAGCCGTGCGCGTTCCGACCACTTCATATCCGACCAAGGATCAGTCCTATTTCCCAGATCAGGTCAGCTCGTTGATAGACGACGAGCGGCGCCAGCGCTTCGAGACGGCCGAAGGCCACTACGAAAGCCAGCACGCCATCATCCTGACCTATCGCCAGCCGGAAAAGCGCAAGTCCGGCTTGGTGAAATATATCTATTCCGACGACGAAAGCCGCTCGACCAGCTTTGCCGACCGCACGCTTGAATATTTCCGTGCGCAGATCCGCGAGTTCGAGCAGTACATGGGCAATGTCGTCTCGATCCGGCGCATGCTGACGCACGAAACCGAGGAACGCGGCGGCTTCCGCACCGCTAAATATGACGATCTCTTCCAGTTCGTCCGCTTCTGCCTCGTAGGCGAAAACCATCCGGTTCGCCTGCCTGCCGTGCCCATGTATCTCGACTATCTCGCGACGGCCGAATTTCATCACGGCCTCTCGCCCATGGTGGACGGCCGATACATGCAGGTGGTGGCGATCGACGGGTTTCCGGCCGAGAGCTGGCCGGGCATTCTGAACGTTCTCGACCTCATGCCTCTCACTTATCGGTGGTCCAGCCGTTTCGTCTTCCTCGATCCTATCGAGGCCAGCCAGCGCCTGGAGCGCACCCGCAAGAAGTGGCTGCAGAAGGTTCGCCCCTTCACCGACCAGCTTTTCAAGACCAATAGCGGTTCTGTTGATCAGGATGCGCTTTTGATGGTGTCGGAAAGCGAGGACGCGATTGCAGCGGCCAATTCGCAGCTCGTCGCCTATGGCTACTACACACCGGTCATCGTCATGTTCGGCAATGATGAGGCCAAGCTGCGCGAACGCGCCGAAGCGGTTCGTCGCCTGATCCAGGCCGAAGGTTTTGCGGCTCGTATCGAGACCCTGAATGCGACCGAAGCATTTCTCGGAAGCATGCCGGGCAACTGGTACGCCAATATTCGCGAACCGCTGATCCACACCCGCAATCTGGCTGACATGGTGCCGCTCAACTCGGTCTGGTCCGGTGAAACGATAAACCCATGCCCCTTCTATCCGGAAGGTTCGCCGCCTCTGATGCAGGTCGCGTCGGGCTCAACGCCGTTCCGGCTGAACCTTCATGTTGGCGACCTCGGCCACACGCTGATTTTCGGGCCGACCGGCTCGGGTAAATCAACGCTCCTGGCCCTGATCGCAGCGCAGTTCCGTCGCTACAGGGATGCGCAGCTTTTCGCCTTCGACAAGGGCAAGTCGATGTATCCGTTGACGCTGGCGGTGGGCGGCGATCACTACGATGTTGGGGCAGGGGAGCATCTGACGTTCTGCCCTCTGGCGGAACTCGAAAGCGATAGCGACAAAGCTTGGGCCGCTGATTGGATCGAAACGCTGATCGAACTCCAGGGCGAGAAGGTCACGCCTGATCATCGCAACGCAATCTCGCACCAGATCGATCTTATGTCGAAGTCAGAGCGCCGTTCGCTCTCGGATTTCGTGTCGGGCGTGCAGATGCGCTCGATCAAGGACGCACTGCGCCATTATACGGTCGATGGCCCCATGGGGCATTTGCTCGACGCGGAACAGGACAGCCTCAAGCTCTCGAACTTCCAGACCTTCGAAATCGAAGAGCTGATGAATATGGGCGACCGCAACCTTGTTCCGGTCCTGCTCTACCTGTTCCGCCGAATTGAAAAGCGCCTGACCGGCGCTCCAAGCCTGATCATTCTGGATGAGGCCTGGCTGATGCTCGGCCATCCGGCATTCCGCGACAAGATCCGCGAATGGCTGAAGGTTCTCCGTAAGGCCAATTGCGCGGTCATCCTGGCAACGCAGTCGATTTCCGACGCGGACAAGTCCGGCATCATGGACGTCCTCAAGGAAAGTTGCCCGACCAAGATTTGCCTGCCTAACGGCGCGGCACGAGAGAGCGGTACGCGCGACTTCTACGAGAAGATCGGGTTCAACGACCGGCAAATCGAGATCGTCGCGACGGCCATCCCGAAGCGGGAATATTACGTTGTTTCGCCGGACGGCCGGCGCCTGTTCGACATGGCGCTCGGTCCGATCACGCTGTCCTTCGTCGGCGCCGCCGGCAAGGACGACATCAAGCGCATCGAGGAGCTGCACACCCACTACGGCGATGAGTGGCCGCGGCACTGGCTTCAAACAAGAGGAATCGAGAATGCTCACAAACTCTTTGCTTCGTAGAACCGCGGCGGGCGTCCTGCTCGCCCTTAGCATTTCCGGCTCGGCTCATGCCGGCGCCGCCACTGGCGGCGCGACCGAATGGACGCAGCTTTTGAACAATGTCCAATTGCTGGAGCAATCGGGGCAGGGTGTCACCCAGATCAACAATCAGGTGACGCAGATCACCAACCAGATGACGCAGATTCAGAACCAGCTCGACCAGTACCGGACGATGCTGCAGAATCTGGAAAAGCTGCCCGATAACATTTGGGGGCAGGCGCAACAGGACCTCAACAAGCTTCGTGAGCTCACCCAGCAGGGCGATGGCATCGCCTTTTCGATGGGTGGATTGGATGACGTTCTTAAGCAGCGTTTTCCGAGCTTCGAGGAATTCGCCAGCGGTGTTCAAGGCGGGGAAAATTACTCCGACCAGTATCAGAGTTGGTCTCAGACGAACCGGGACACGATCGGCGGGACACTGGCGCAAGCCGGTCTGACGGCTCAACAGTTCGATAGCGAACAGAGCACCATGCGCGAGCTGCAAACCCAGTCGCAGTCGGCAGTTGGCCAGATGCAGGCGCTACAGGTCGGACATTCGATCGCCAGCCAACAGGTCGAACAGATGCAGAAGCTTCGTGGCCTCGTTGCGCAGCAATCGACCATGATGGGCGCTTGGTATCAGTCCGAACAGGCCGCAAAGGATCTCGCGCAGAACAAGCGAGAGCAGTTCTTCAATAGCACATCGCCGTCCACCTCTGGCGGTCAAGAAATGCAGCCGAGGTGGTAAGCGCATGACTGTCGTTAAGCTCCCCATCGTCATCATGATTGCCCTCCTGTCCGCTGTCGCGGGCGGGGCCTTGTCCTATGTCGTCATTCCGAACACCGATCCGGAGATGAAGGCTTTGCTCGCTCGCCAAGTTGAGCTTGCCGAAGAGGAAGCCGCTGCGCGCAAGGCTGCGCAGGAAAAGGCCGGCGACTTCTTCAAGTCCAATCCGGACGACTATCCAACCTCGGGCGGCCAGAAAATGGCACCTCGTTTCTGAACCAGCAGAGGTTTTCAGCATGCGCGCCGCATCGATTTTGAGAATGGCGACCTTCGCCATTGCCGCCCTCGCTTTGGTTGAACCAGCCATCGCACAGGAAGGCAGTGTCCTCACCAATCTGGAAAACCAGGTGCGGTCTGCCACTCAAGGGTGGGAATCCACCGTCATGAACGCGGCCACTTCGCTGTTCTGGATCTTGGCGGGTATCGAATTTGGCATTGCCGCCGTCTGGCTCGCAATCGCCTCGCCTTCGCTCGACACTTGGTTTGCAGAGCTTGTGCGCCGGATCCTTTTCATCGGCTTCTTTCTCTTCGTCCTTCAGCAAGGACCGGACTTCGCAAAGTCGATCGTCGACAGTCTCTTCCAACTCGGCGCCGATGGCGGGTCGGCGTCTCCTGCGGACGTGTTCAACGCCGGTATCCGCGTGGCCTCGAAGCTCTCCGAGCAGATCAAGTTCGGTCTGTTCGAAGACAATGCCATGGCGATCGCGGCGGTTATCGCCGTCGCAATCGTGGTCATCTGCTTTTCCCTTGTCGCAGCAATCTTCGTCGCCGTGCTGGTGGAAATGTACGTCGGCCTGCTCGCTGGAATGATCATGCTCGGCCTTGGCGGTTCCAGCTTCACCAAGGAATTTGCGATTAAATATCTGGTCTACGCCTTCAGCGTCGGCATGAAGCTCATGGCACTGGTTATGATTGCGCGCATCGGCTCGGAAATCCTGATCGGATTGGCCGATGATGCGACTGCTGGTGAGGAATGGCTTGCATCTTTGATCATCGCCGGCCTTTCGGTCGTCGTCTTCATGATCGCTCTTCATGTCCCGAACATTATTCAGGGCGTCGTCCAGGGTGTCTCAACCAGCAACGGCATGGAAGCCATTCGCGGCGGCGCTCAAGTCACCACTTTCGGCGTTGCTGCCGCAAGTGGCATTGGGGCGGGTGTTGCTGCCGCTAGTGCTGCAAAGGCCGGCGGCGCAGGCGCTCTTAGTTCGGCCATGGCAGGCGCCCGGGCAGGGGTCTCGACCAGTGCCCGCAACCTGGCCAACGACGCCTTGAACAAGGCGGTTGGCCTGCATGGCTCGCGCGGAAGCGGCGGCCCGTCGATGGGGCTGAGCAATCCCAAAACCAAAAGCAATCAGAAATGAGCGGCATGGCCCGCGTCTCTCCAACATCAGGAATTAGGTCATGGCGAAGCTGAAAAATCCCGAAAATCCGTATCTCGCCGCGCGATACGAGTGGAATGAGCGGTATGGCAGCGCAACCCGCTCTGCCAACGCTTGGCGCACAATCGGCATCCTCGCCATGACCATGGCGGTGATCGGGTTCGGCTATGGGCTTTATCAGTCGAGCCAGGTCAAACTGGTGCCCTACATCGTCGAGGTCGACCAGCTCGGCAATTCCGTTTCGGGCGGCTTCCCGGCGCAGATCGAATATGCCGACGAGCGCGTTGTACGCGCCATGCTCGGCACGTGGATCTCGAACTTCCGTTCGATCACGCCCGATACCGTTGTCCAGAAGGGTTACATCGATCGCACATACGCGATGCTGCGGAAATCCGACCCGTCAACAGAGAAGGTCAACAACTGGTTCCGCAACAATTCGCCGTTTGACCGGGCGCGGACTGTCACCGTTTCGGTTGAGGTCAGCAACGTCGTGGCGCTCTCGAACAAGAGCTATCAGGTCGATTGGTCCGAAATTGAACGGGATCGCGCCGGCAAGGAGCTGCGCACACGACGCTGGCGCGGAGTGGCGACCGTTACACTATCGCCACCTCAAGACGAGGCTATCATTCGCCTGAACCCCATCGGCCTTTACCTCCAGGACTTCGACTGGACGGCCCAACTTTAGCAAAACGCTCGCGGAGAGAGTGATGTTCAATATGATGAAATTGCGCGCGAGCGTGTGCGCTACAGCCTTGGTTTTCAGCTCGGTTGCCCCGAGCTTGGGACAGTCGGCCGACTTCAACGCCAACAAGGGTGTTGGCATTTCCGGGCAATGGCAGAATGCCGGCGCTGTGATGACCAAAGGCCCGGACGGGCAGGTGATCTATCTCTATGGGGAGACGCAGCCGACGGTCGTTTGCTCCCCCCTGCAACTGTGCGAAATCCAGTTGCAGGCCGGAGAAGCCGTGCGCGACGTTCTGGTGGGCGATACCGTGCGCTGGCAGGTCGAACCGGCATCTTCCGGTTCACCGGAAGGCCAGCGCATCAGCCTGATCGTCAAGCCGGCCGAAGCCGGGCTCAAGACGTCCATGGTCGTCACCACGTCGCGGCGAACCTATCACATCAATCTGCAATCCCATGGCTCCCGCTACATGGCTCGCGTGGCTTTCAACTACCCGGAAGACATTCGCAAGCAGCTCGAGGTCGTGAACCAGCGGATCTCCGACAGCGTGATCCCCGGCGCCGGTGTTCCCGCCGAAAACCTGAACTTCAATTTCTCCATGTCGGGCAGCGCCAGGTGGAAGCCGACGCGCGTCTACACGGACGGAACGAAGACCTATATCCAGTTCCCTGGCCACCTGGGGAGCGGCGATGCGCCGGTCCTCTATGTCGTTTCGGGCGGGCAAAACCAGATCGTCAATTACCGGCTCAACAACAATATGATGGTCGTCGACTATCTGATCGATCGGGCCATCCTCGTTTCCGGCGTTGGCAGCCGCCAGCAGAAAATCACAATCAACAGGAGGGGATAGTCATGTCTGACTTCTCCATGAAAATCGCGCGCGCTCTTGCCATCGGCATCATGTCGGCCTCGCTCGCGGCCTGCACCACGACAGGGGGCTATTTCTCTCCTGTTGCCAGCATGGACGCGGCCCAGCTCGATAGCATCGCGGCAGATGCCGTCGCCGGCGACATGGTTGCAAAGCTTGCCGAGAATGTCGGACCGGGAACCGGAACGATCGCTCTCAAAAGCGACGATTCCGCTTTTGCGGCATCGCTCGACAAGCAACTGCGCGGCTGGGGCTATGCCGTCGATCCGGCGGCAACCGGCGCGGGCGCGATCCCGCTTGCCTACACCGTCGATACGGCTGATGGACAGGTCCTCGTGCGTCTCTCCACGCCGACCGTTGAACTGGCCCGTACCTATTCGACTTCGACGGGCGTTGCCGTTCCGGCAAGCCCCGTATCGGTCATGCGCCGCGCCGAAAGCTAAGAGGACCTGGCTATGAGTTCGATTGATTTGAATGCCGGTCCTGATGAAGACCGCCCGAAGATCCGGCGTCTCAACAGATTGCCCATCTTCATCTTTATCGGGCTCGCGGTCGTCTTTTTTGGCGTTATCATTTGGGGCCTGTCGCAACGCGGCCTCATGAGGGGCGGGGAACAGCCGGACCAAACCCAGGGGCAACCTGCGAGCGATTTTGCCGATGAAATGAAACGCGGCATTGGTGACGGCATGATTGGCGAGCCTCGGCCTGATCCGGTCATAATTCAGCCGTCAACGGAAACGGCTGTCGAAGAGGATCGGCCGGCCGTGAACCCGTTCCAACCGACGACGCGGCAAGAGACGGTCCAGCAGACGACATTGGAGCCGGAAGCCGATTGGCGCGAACGTCTCCTGCGGGAGCAGGAAGAAGCGTTGCTGCGCGAGCGCCATCGCCAGCAGCTTGCGGCAATTCAGGCTCAGAGCAATGCTCGCAACAGCCCTATGGCGATCGACATCACCAACCTCGACGGGGCTCAACAATCTGGTCAGCAACAGGGGCAAGGGCAGGGGACAACGCTTGCCGGTACGGGCGGCATGTCCGACCTCTATGCCGCCGCCATGCGCGCCGGGCTCGGTGGTCAAGCCGGGGCGGGCGATCAGAACAATCAGGCTGGAAAGCAGGCCTTCTTTAATCAGGACGTGGCCGATCTTGGCTATCTGCCAAATCAGGTCGTCCCGCAAATGTCGCCCTATGAGCTCAAACGGGGATCGATGATCCCCGCAACGCTCATTACCGGCATCAACTCCGATCTTCCCGGGCGCATCACCGCCCAGGTTCGCCAGAATGTCTATGACAGCGCCACCGGCCACCGGCTTCTGATCCCTCAAGGGACGAAGCTCTTTGGCCGATATGATTCCGAAGTCTCGTTCGGTCAGCAACGTGCGCTCGTCATCTGGACCGATATCATCTTCCCGAACGGTTCCACGCTGCAGATCGGCGGCATGGCAGGCGTTGATACGCAGGGCTATGGCGGCTTCCGCGACAAGGTGAACAATCATTTCTGGCGCACCTTCGGTTCCGCCATTCTGGTCGCGGCGATCGGGACCGGCATCGACATGGCCTTGCCGGAAAGCAGCACCAATGCCTTCGGTGTCTCGCAAGATCAGCCCGAAGATGCGGCCCGCCGCAACTTCGCGGAATCGTTCGGCCGCGTGGCGGACAAGACCATCGACCGCAATCTCAATGTCCAGCCGACGTTGGAAATCCGGCCTGGCTACAACTTCAACATTCTCGTTGACCAGGACATCGTGTTTCCGGGTGCATATAACACGGGAGGCGAGCGATGATCGCACTTGGTCGTGCCGGAATTCGGCTTCCCATCATACTCGGCACGGCCGCTCTTTTGAGCGGCTGCCTCGCGCCGGAGGAGTTCAATGCCACGATTGACCTTTCGGGCTATTCCTACTCCGTTGAACTGGATGGGCGTCTGGCAGACCCCCGTTATGTGAAGGCCCTGCAGGATGGGCAGGAGATCCCGCCCGACGCTGATGAGAAAATGAAGGGCCAAGAGGCCCTGGCAGCGACGATGCCGGGAATGGAGCGGTTCGTCTATGTCGGTGAGGGCCGGTTTGATCTGGCAATGAGCCTGGAAGGCGAACTTACTGAATCGAATCCGGCGATCGGTTTCCCCGCCACCAAGTCACGGTCCGGCAACAATTTCCTGACGATTGAACGTCAGGACGATGGCTCGGTTGTGATCTCGACGCCGTTGGTGCCGAAACAGGCTTTGGCTGACCTCAACTCCATAGGCTTGCCGGCGACTGGAACCGTCACCGTCACCGTCAAGGGCACGGTTCTGGAACAGAACGCCGACGAGGAGGCCGGGCAAACCTATAGCTGGCATCGGAAATCCTGGGAGGATCGCGTGTATCTGAAGCTCGATCCGGGCGAAAGCTAATGAGCGCCTTTCCGAACAACCGGCAACCTCTCTCCGAACAGCGGAGATTGGACGCCCTTCACGATTTGGAGCTGATTGTCAGAGGCGAAGAGGCCAGCATCACATGGCGGCGGGTTTGCGTCTTGCTCGATAACGAGCTGGCCGAAATCAACCATCCTGTCATCGCACAGGGCACGAGTTGGGGGTTGAACCTCACCCAGGGCGGGTTTCGTTTCATCGATGGTCAAACAACATAGGAGCATTTTCTATGACGGCAGGCGCAAGCAAGGCAATGGCACAGGCTGATATCCCTTTGTTTGTTCAAGACGTGATCAATACAGGCTGCGATATCTGCGCCATTGGCCACGACGGTTATGTTGTCGGCGATTCGGACTTGTCTGAAGAAGAGTACGACATTGCAGCGCCTGAACTTGAGCGGATCAAAGAAAGGTATGGCGATCGCGATTTGCTTCGACAGGAAATCGCTGAGCATCTTCGTTCGATTGGGAGATATGTCGACCTTGGTTCGCCAGCATAAGTGAGGAGATTTGCGTGCCGAGTGTGCCCGAGAAAAAAGTACCTGACCCGATCGATGTTCATGTTGGATTCCGTATCCGTATGCGGCGCGCTTGGTGCGACATGTCGCAGGGGACCTTAGCCCGGGCGATCGGCGTGACCTTCCAACAGGTGCAGAAATACGAGAAGGGGACCAACAGGGTAAGCGCAAGTCGCCTCAAAGAGATAGCAGCCGTTTTCGACGTGCCCCCCGCGTACTTTTTCGAGGACATGCCCGACCGGGAAGGCGCGGCCCTCATCCCCCCGGTTGATAGAGAGCTGACGGACTTTCTGTCCACCGCTGAGGGTTTGGCTTTGAACCGGGCATTCGCGCGTATTGAAGATAAGACCGTTCGTCGGCGCTTTGCCAGCCTGGTAAGAAGCCTTGCCGCTCTGCAGGAATCTTCTGAGGAGCAGGAGGAGGAACCAGCTTGAGCCGGTACACTGTGCGGGTAACCGATGGGACTGAAACCGATCCGGAGGCGACTATCGGCTTTGATCCTCCGTTGCGAACCTTCTTTCTCCAGGCGTTTCCTGACCCGGATACGGATGAGTGCGCCCTTTGGCTCGGCATGAGTTTGGAGGAATTCCCGACACTGGAATCCATCATCGAGCAGGCACGAAAAGATGGATACGAGATTCACGAATTATCCCATGAGGTGATCATGGGGATGCTTAAGGATGCCGGACCGTGGCACCCGCCAAGCCTTGGCGAACGCCTCGGCATTGTGCGTTAGTTCGATGGGGCTCGGCCCCGGTAGGGACGAACGGCCAGCGTGACTTGGCATCTCTCTAAGAAAAAGACGGCCAATTGAAAATCACCGCAGAATACTGCATTTGATCTATCAGGGACGGGGATAGATATCGTGCTTTCATTTGCGAATTTACTCGATCTGGCCGGAATAGAGCGCAGCGCCGTTAGGCTGCTTCGCCACCAAGACAATCGTCATACCGGGTTTCTCTCGCCCTACGCGCTGTGGCGCGATCATCGAGACCAGTTCGAGGCATATCAGGCGACGCAGGCCATCGGGGATGCAGCCCGACTGCGAGCGCCATATTGGGCGTCATTCGTCGGGGTGCCAGGCCGGGAAACGCTTTTCGTGGGGCTCTATTCGGCCGAGCTCGTCGGTCTGCTCCCGGCCGATCGGACGCATCCTGTGACAGGCGGGGTCGAGGAGGCAGGAAGCTGCAATCTCTATAAGCTCGAGCAATTGCCAGAATTGGCGAACTTCGCCGGTCGGCTGTGGATCGAATGGGGTAGTGGCTATCGCTCATGGATTCAGCGGGGCGATAGCGTTCCGAAACCAATTCTAGAGCTGCGCCGAAACTTGGGTGAAGATCCTTTTCCCGGCTTTCAAGCCCTCATTCTCAATCTGTCAGAGATTGAGACGATTCCACCGACATGGGCAGCGGCATTGGCGACTACTCGCGGAATCTACCTTCTGACCTGCCCTCGAACACGCGAACAGTATGTTGGCATGGCTTCTGGCATCGATGGCTTTCTCGGCCGATGGAGAGAGTATTTTGCCAACGGGCATGGCGGCAATGTCGGCTTGAAAAGCCGCGATCCCAGCGATTATCAAGTGTCGATTCTCGAAACCGTGGGGACCGGGGCAACGCTCGCAGATCTCGCCGCGATTGAGGTTCACTGGAAACACAAGCTGCAAAGCCGCGAAATGGGGCTCAATCGAAACTAGGAGCAGGGGGCTTTATGCGCGACCAATACGCCGGCGACGTGAGCGACGTTCTCAAGTTCGCTTTTTTGCGATCGCTGGCGTCCACTGACCGGACGCTTGGGGTTGCGTGGTATTATGCGCCTGGTGATGATGGTCGACCGGATGGGCGGCATCTGGAGTGGCGCGACGAACCGGCCTGGCGGCTCCTAGACGCCGAGCTACATGCGGGCCTGTCTTCGCTGCCGGCCCGAAGCATTTCCGCTCTTGAAAGCGCACCGATCTGGCCCGCAGGGTCGATGTTCCACCGTGAGCCAATGCCGACGCGCCTAGCTCGCGCCGAATGGGGAAGCCGGAAGCGCGAAATCCTTGCTGGCGCGAACTTAGTTTTTCTCGATCCGGACAATGGCATTGGTGCCGAGACAGAAAAGCACGCGACCTATGCCGAGATACGGCGGTTGCGTCGGCCAGGTCGCGCGTTGGTGTTCATCACCTTTCCCGGCCGCAGCATGAAGCACGATGATCTGGTGAAGCACCTGCATTCGAGGCTTATCGATGAAACGGATGCTGAGGGCGCCGCTACCCTCCGAACCAACGTTTCCGTTCCCCGCGCTTCGGGCTCAAGCTCGTATGTGCAAAGGCAACGTTGGTTCACCATCGTTGATCCCGATGCCAAACTCCTGGTGCGTGCCGAGAAGTTCGCCGCGGCGCTGGCAATGATCCCTCGGGTTCGCGCGACACTGGATCAAAGCTGATGACCATATCTGCGCAAATCCGGGCGCTGGCCCTTGAGGGCCTAGAAACGGCCGATATCGCTAAAAGATTGGGTATCCGATATCAGCATGCCTACAATGTGTTGAAACAGTCGAAACCCTCCATCGGCCCCTTGCCGGCTGAGGGTGACGGGGTTGCCATAGAAGTGACGCCGGCGCCCAAGTCGCCCACCACGGCGGGAAAGCCGCCTTTGCCTGTCGAAGCGCTGACCGACGGCGGTTTCAAGCTTGCTGGCCGCTGGATCCTCTCCAGTGATGGCAATCTCGTTCTTGAGACACCCGTGCCGCGAGATGTCGGCGTCTATGCCTTCGTTAAAGCCGGGATTGCGCAATACGTTGGCGTCGCGACCATGGGTCTGTCCAAGCGCCTGTACTTTTACGGTCGCCCCGGCATTTCCCAGCGAACCAGCCAAAGGCTGAATGCAATCCTCAAGGCCGAATTGCTGGGTCCGGACGCAATTGAGATTTATGTGGCATCGCCGCCCGATCTCGAATGGAACGGCTTGCCGGTCCACGGTAGCGCCGGGCTTGAGCTAGGTATCATCAAGAAATATGCGCTGCCCTGGAACATGCGCAGCGCCCGATAGCGGGCCAATTCAGCTTGCTTTGGGATGCCAATCGTGCATACTTTATTCTTTAATATCAATGGTTTAGTTCCATAACGTATGTTATGCGACTCAAAAAAATGGCACAGGGTACATTCTATTTCCAAGTGCGACTTGCCTCTCGCCTCATCGCGGCGTGGTTAAAGAAAGCCAGCTTTCTGCTTTTATGTATTGCAAGAAATACATACATATGGAAGTTTGGTGCATGTCAATGCGGCCGGGCTACGTCGATCGCCATGTGAGGGATGCCTAATGGCTGACAAGCATGCTGTTATAATCAGCGACCAAAGCGGCGTGGGAACCGAGAAAGGCATCTCGCTCAATTTCAAGGTGACCGCAGAGTTCAAGAAAGAATTCAAAGGGTTCGCTGTCGCTCAGGGGATCAGCATGACGGACCTTCTCAAGGAAGGTTTCGCTCTCTCCAGAAAGAACCGGCAAAAATGATCATCTCATGGGTCAAGGCCGTGTGCGCTGTTTGTATCGAATCAGCGCAAGCACCACGTCAGCCGCAATGACGATCGAGGCCCTAAACAACTCCGAAGCGACGGTCGACTGGCTGTTCTCTATCGGTGAAGGCCGCGGCCTGCCCGCAGTCGACGGTTTACTGGCGGTCGATGGTTATGATCCCAAGGGGCGGTCGCCGGAAGAAGTCGCCATCATGGAGAAGGCGCATTCCTACGGTGCGCGCGCAGTGTTTTTTGAGGCGGAACGACACGGCCGGTCGCCGATCGCGCAAGCATTCATCTTCGAATCAACCGACGAGCTTGACGACGCTCGGTTCGCAGAACTGCACAAGCGTCTGTGGAGCTGGGGCGGCGTGCCGCTCGTCTATCGCGCTGCGCCTGGCTGCATACAACTCTTTCGCTGTGCTCACGAACCTGATTTTGTCGGGTCCGGCGATGTCGCCGTTTGCCGTCCGATCCGCACGCTGTTGATTGGCGCAAAGATTGCCGCTGAGGAGATCTGGTGGGACGCTGCTCGAATTCGAAACGGGACGATCTGGGATGATCCCGACACCTGCAAACTTATGCTTTCGGCCCAGAAGGCGGCGCACAGAACATTGGTCGAAGAGGTGCGCGCGCTGGCAAAACAACTCGCGGAACGGCGGCTGCTCGCGCCTCGACTACGCCGCCGCCTGCTCATCCTGTCACTGCTGATTGCCTATCTAGAAGAACGATCGGTTCTCCAGCCGGCCGATTTCGGCAAGGCCCGCGAGGGTGCCAGCCGATTTTTCGAAATTCTAGGTGATGGCGCAGCGTTGGTTACGCTGCTCGAAGCGCTCGAAGAGCGTTTCAATGGCAATATCTTCAGATTAACTGATGAAGAGCGTGCGGCTCTGGCGGAAAGCACCGAACTCGCCAGTTACGCGCGCCTCGTTGAAGGTTATGAAGATAGCAGCGGCCAGCTCAGCCTCTGGCGCCTGTACTCCTTCCGCGATCTGCCGGTCGAGTTGATCAGCAATATCTATCAGCTCTTTGTGAAGGACGCGTCGAGTTCCATTTACACCCCTCCCGCCCTAGTACGGCTCATGCTGGAAGAGGCGCTGGGTTGGGACAGACTCGACAAACTGATGGCCGGCGATGGGGTAATTCTCGATCCGGCCTGCGGGTCGGGAGTTTTTCTAGTCGAGGCCTACAGGCGGCTCGTTCTGCACTGGCGCTGGCGGAACAATTGGGCGCGTCCAGGCATCGACGAACTGCGTCCGCTGCTCCAGCGCGTGCATGGCATCGATCTCGAAGAGGGTGCTGTCGAACTGGCCGCGTTCAGCCTGTGTCTCAGCCTCTGCGATGCGCTGCAACCGGAAGAGATTCGCTCCAGCGTGAAGCTGTTCCCGCCGCTAGCGAATGTGACACTGCACCATAGCTGCTTCTTCGAAGCGAAGGCCAAGGGAATGATCAATGCGCCGGTCACGGCGATTATCGGCAATCCACCCTTCGAATCATCTTTGACGACCGATGGGGCGAAGCAAAGCTACGCCGCCTACACGCAGGCGCATGGTGCTTTGGCAGACAAGCAACTCGCCTATCTTTTCCTGCACGATGCAATGGAAATGCTAACACCGGAAGGTGTAATAGCGATGGTCGAGCCGTCAGGCTTTCTCTATAATCAGCATGCACTTGCTTTCCGCCGTACTTTCTTCACTCGCTGGAAGGTACGTGAGATCCTTGATTTCGTATCGGTACGCGGACTGTTCAAAAAGGGCGAGGCTGACCCGAAAATCGTAGTGGTGATTGCGGAGGCTGCGACGCCGGCGCCCGATAGTCGTCTGCTTCATGCTGTGTTTCGCCGCAATGGCCGCGCCACAGCCGAGCAGGGTTTCGACATCGATTATTACGACCTTCATTGGCTCCGAAATACTGATGCCGAACAGTCCCGAGATGTCTGGCGCGCTAATCTACTCGGCGGCAGCCGGGTCCGCGCTCTGATTGAGCGCCTGCGCAATTATCCGACACTGAAAGACTTCGCCCGAAAGCGCGGCTGGGATTTTGGCGAAGGCTATATCGCCGGGCTCAAGGGTATCTCCCGCCCTGCTGACCATCTTGTTGGCAAGGCCTTGCTGCCAACCGAAGCGTTGTCGGAAAACGGAATTGATGCCCAGTTGTTCGAGACAGTGCCCAATCAACCGATAAAGGACACCAAGCGGACTGCTCGATTCACACCGCCATTTTTGCTTATCAAGGAGAACGAGGATCTCCATCATGCACTGTGGACCGGTCACTACTTGACCTACAAGCACCGGATCGTGGGATTCGCCGCTGGCCAAAAAGAGCTTAGCCGCCTTGCGGAAATCGAGGATTGGCTACGTCGTGAGCGTACTGTTCTTAAAGCGTTTGTCGCTGCCGTCAGCGCCAGTCTCTTTGTGCAGCGCGCTACGGCAATCTTGAGTGCTGATATCCTAGCATTGCCATATCCAGAAGATGGCGATCTCGATCTCAGTCAGAACGAGCGCATTGTCGCTGAGGATATCGTTGATCATCAGCGTGATTTTATTCGGCTCGGAACTGCTGCGCCAGTGATGCGAAAGGCATCCGCCGAGGCACTTGACGCTTTCGACGAGGTATTTACCAGCCAACTCAATGCCATTTATACGCGCAAGCCAGTACACGCCCTACAATCTCAGCAATGGTCGGGTGCCATCTGCAGGCCTTATGTGTTTGGTGATGGCGCAGTCGATTGGTCCGACGCTAATGAATTGCGCAACTATCTTGACGCCCTACTCCATGAGCGTCGCGGTTCCGGCCTGACTGTCACACGTATCACCCGACTGTACGACAAGGGTTTTGTGTTTCTGCTTAAACCGGACCGTCATAGGTACTGGACGCGATCGATCGCGCTTCGTGACGCCGACGATGTCCTCGCTGACCTTCGCGCGCAGGGATTCTAGCGTGCTGGCGGATGAAGGAGAACGCCAGACGCATGCGGGAGCACTTGACACCGGAGCCCATCTTCCCGGTGAATGGTTCAACTCGCTGGTCGGATTCATAGGTAGCGTTTTGCCACAGTGGCGCGATGATCCGGCGAGAACCGCCCAGACCGCGGAGACCGGACTAACGGCGCAACTCTGCTCGCGCCTCACCAGCGTGAGCCGTCATACTCCAGGCTGGGATTTCCTACAGTTCAAACGGGAAGAGCCGGATGAGACAGACGGTCGACGCTCAATCGACCTCGCGGTGGCGCCTAGCGGGTCGGTGATCTGGATCGAAGGCCGCGAATACACTGAATATCAGACGCTACTTCCAATCGAGTGCAAGCGGCTACCGACACCTTCAGGGACCACGCGCGACGAGCGTGAGTATCTCTACAGCCGGTTCAGCACTACAGGAGGCATCCAGCGCTTTAAAGCGGGCCATCATGCCGCTTCCCATGCACGTGCCGCAATGATCGGGTATGTGCAGGACCGCGACATTCTCGCCTGGGCTGCGCAGCTTGACCAATGGATTGAGGGATTGGAGAGTGACGCTATTGACGGCTGGTCGGTTGCCGACAAGCTAGCGCTCATAGAGCATGATGCCGCATCCAAGATCGCATCGTTCCGGTCCGATCATACTCGGCGTGCTGGGCTCGTCGGTATCAGGATTGATCACCTCTGGATCGAGATGTAGAACTGGCGGCATGATATATCACAGTCCCCGCATTCGAGGATGCAGGCGTGTTCAGTCACCGTCCCGGCCATCGTAATTGAACTGCCACTCGCACCGGAGTTTGCACCTTGAGAGGCGCTCCACTAGACTAACATAGCCCAGGGCTGCCTCGATCTTTGGCGCATCAAGTTTTTCGAGATAGCGGATCGCGGCTTCTACTGAAAAAGGCTCGCCGGCCTTTCCCGGCTCATGGAAGTTACTGGCGAGCGCGGTCCAGATCACCGCGTCATAGCCGTTGGCCTTCGCCCAAGCCGTGATCACTGCGACAGATTGTGGGTGGCGTTCTATGGCTCTGCCGCTTTGCCGGTCCGACGAAATGTCGACGAAACCCACTCGCCCCTGATTTTGCAGATCTCGTGGAAGCGGCTCTGCCTCCGACCCCTCGCGTACCCAAAGATTCTCAAGCGCCGCATTTAAATCAGTGAAACTGCTTCGAGCCGCATAGGTGGCGCAGGAAGCACCGAACATTTCGTCGATCACCAGCGTGAGGCGCCCGTTTCCCGAGACGCGACAGAACTCAATGGGCAAAACCGGGCCAACCGGGCTGAAGTCGGCGGCAATCGCTAGTTCTCGCTGGTCCCAGACAAGCGAACCCCATGCGAGAATAGCGATTCTCATTCGTCGCTTCCCGTCGCCACTTCATCAGCGCCAGCGAGACGATACTTTACGTCGTAGTTCTTTATAAAATCCGCCTGTTCGCAAGTCAGATCATAAATCCGCGCCAACTGTTCATCAATTCTGTCTATTAGATCCTTAGAATTTGCTGCAGATATCTCGTCGTACTCGATTACATGCCCTTGCTTCGTACTGATCGTTTTTTTTGTCGCATCGCGTTCCAAGCTGTCGACTAGTTGGTCGCTATTTTTGACCCAGTCAATCGTTTCCCAATTTCCAGGTATTGGGAACGACCGAACCAAGGCATCGTTGACATGTTCGCAATCCGAGAAAGCAGAATACCACCAATAAAATAGGCTTGAATTCAATAAAGCTGCTGCAAAGGCAGCCGCATTTCTGCTCTGAAAGCTAACTTTCCTGCCGTGTGGGGGCTCCATCGATACACCGTTCTTAATGAATCGCGGAACTCGATGAGATGCCTTTAGCCAGTAACGGCACGCCTCTTGGTAATACATCACTCCTTTGCTAGACTTTGATGTTAAACTATCAATGTTCCCCTTAAACGAGGAAACTCGTCTATAAATCTCTATTTCTTCTGTGTGCCCCAGTTTTCCGATTCGATGACCGTGCAATGTAACGCTATGTGCAGCGATCATCATTTTCGCCATCACATTGGGGCGCTCTTCAGCATAGAAACGCGAGACGTCCGAAGTGACAATCTGGTTCGCACCGGCAAGTGACAAAAGGATAACGACAGGCATCTCCACCCCCTCGAACACAGACTGGGGTCGTCGAGGGAACGAAAGTGCAATAAGCGAGCCGCGACTGAACAACATCTTTTGCAAAGGTGGCATCTTTTCCGAAGACAGCGCCGTTAGCTGAACTATTAAACCAATTGGTGAGCGCGGCTTTGCCAAACGAATGCTCCGCTCAAAAACGAACGAGTAGAGATTCTTTGTTGCAAGCGTTTCGTAACCGTAGGAATTCAGAGCGTATGGAACGTTCTTGCCCGGATAGACGACATATGGCGGATTGCCGACGATAACGTCGAACCCTCCATTTTCCATGATTCCATGGAACTCAATAAACCAGTGAAATGGCTGGTGGGAGCGGATCCACTCTGAAAATTGGGCAGCATCGCCCACTCTTACACCGGATTCTCGCGCGAGATGTAGGTTTAGCTTGTCGTCGAGCGACTTAAGACGGAGTCGCAATGCCTGTTTGTCTTCAAGGGGAATTGACCCATCGCCATCGATCTGGCGCAATCGAAACGCCTTGAAGGTCTGCTGAAGGTCCGCCGTGCTCTTCGTTATCGTCTCGAGAGAATTATCAAGATCGAGCTTGCTAGTCAGCGCCTTCTTCACCTCGGCAAAGGTCGCGTAGCCAACCAGTGTATTCCCAGCGCGGATGTTGAAATCAATATCCGGCAACGGTTCGATGCCGAGGTTTTCGTGCTTCTGATCGGGGTCAACCTGGGCAGCAAGCTTGAGGAACAGGCGGAGCTTACAGATCTCGACCGCCTCTTCCATGATATCGACGCCGAAGAGGTTGTTCAGGATGATGCTTTTCAGCGTGAAATAGCGGGCGTTCGGGTGCGCGCCAACTTTTACCAGTGTGGCTTTGAAGTCTTCGAACTTCTTTGGCGCGTGGCCATCAGCCGAGCGCTCAAGATCAGCAACAAAGGCTTCCATCCGGTCGAGGCACGTCTCGTAGAGCGGTTCGAGAACATTGAGCGCGGCGAACAGGAACGCGCCAGAACCGCAGGTTGGATCGAGAATGGTGACGCCCTCAATCGCGTTCCAGAAGGCGCGCATCAGATCCGGGCCTTCGCAACGCTCGATCACGTCCTGGGCGAATTGCCGGATGTCGAGATTGAGCGTGACGAGATCGTTAATCTCGCGAACTCCGCCCGCCGCCAGCTTTGCGCGGACTTCTGCATAGCGGGTGCGCCGCGCCACGACCTCGCGCCAGATTTCCGTCGGCAAGCCGAAGTCGGCCGGCGCCTTCTGGTTCCATTGCGTGCGCGCCGAAGCGTCTTCGATGCCAGCCGCGATCTCAGGCGGAAGCGCTTGTTCTGCGCCGTGCTTGACGGCGGTGTAGATATAGCGGTCGGGATCGTCCCGCAGATGATCCCAGATCGTCGGCCCGCCCGGGTTCTCGAAGGCTACCTTGCACTTGGCCCTTGCGGCGTCGAAGAGGAACGGGATCACCGTGTTTTTCGAGATGTACTCGGTGATATCCTCCTTCGTATAGTAGGCGCCCATCTGCTTCTGATTGATGTATTTTTCGAAAATATAGCCGAGAACGTCCGGATTAATCTCGTTATCGTTGCGCAGCGGCCGCTCGTCGAGATGCCACTGATAGCGGTCGAAATAGGCGAAGATGCGCGTGAACGCTTCGTCCGGAATCTTGATGTCCGGGGAGCGTTCCTCGATCGGGTGCTTTTCGAAAAGGCCACCGTTCAGATAGGGGATGCGGCCGAGGAGCTTGTCAAGTTCCGGGCTCCGTTCCCTGCCGCCAAGCCCCTCATGGAATAGGCGCAGGAGGAAATAACGATAGAAGGAATAGAATCTGTCTCGGCCATTTTCACGTTGGCAGCGAGCCAGCCTGTCGCGCAAATAGTCCCGCTCACCGTTCAGAAAGCCTTTCCGCTGCATGAAATAAATGAACATCAAGCGGTTGAGCATCAGTGAGGCGTACCATTCCTTATCTGCGACCTCGGTGATGCCGCTGATGAATCCGAGGAAGGCCGTGTGTTCCTTTGTGAACTGATCGTAGAAACGCTTTGTTACGCGCTCGACATCGAAGGCAGCGCGAGCGCGCGCCGTGACATCGACCAGCGTAAGGGTGCTCTCCTCAGCGAGTGAGAACGCAATCGCTTCCAGCTTTTGCAGGAAGCCTCTATTGCCTGAGGGGGCATACCAAAAGTGCTCGGGAACCGAGGCGGGCTTGCCGGCCTCGCGCCGCGCCCAGCACCATATCTGCTCGGCACGCTTCCCGTCGATGAAGATAATCAAGTGCTCAAGTGTCGTCTTGGCGACTTGGATCTCGATTTTCTTTCGCGTGGCGCGGTCCGGGATCTGCTGGCCGACTGGCGCCTGACAAACCCAGGCAACCATCCCGCGCTTTTCGGCGACGGCTTTTAGAGCGAACGTAGCGTTCGAGGTTGCGATGGACAGGTTGGCGCTATGCCGATCCCATCCTAATTCCTCAATGAAGAGCTTTCCGAATTCGAATTGCTCCAGCAGTTTCTTGGCACCATCGGCGTTGAAGTCCATCCCCAGCCCCTTCGTCACGCCGTCAGACGCGCAAGCCCCAACGAGCAGATGATCTGCGGCTCGCCGGAGTGTCCCTCATCTTGGATCAGACAAAGCCGATCCTCCTCACGTAGCGCCAAAACTAATTCGGCCAACTTGTCATCATTGATGCCCACCTTCATCTGTCGGTTCAAGGTATCGGTCGCCGACTGGCGCAGCGGGAAACGGTAAATTTCTTCAATGGCTTTGCCTAGCTCGGGTAGATCAAACAGAGATCCTTTTACCTTGTCGGCGTGGCGCTTAAGGCGTTCGTAGGTGCGGAAGCGCGCACCGGAAGGGCGACCAAGTTGCCCACCAACCTGCTTCTCCTCCGCAGCAATGTGCTCGACACCGTTTGCAACCATTGAATGGTGTTGTTCCTGCCGAGGCAAGGCGGGTGTGTTCGGCTCGCACGCTGCGATTTTCAGGATTTCGAACTGCGACTGGGTGACACTGGCGCCATCCTGGTCGACCCAGGCAAGAGCGTCATTACCCTGTGCTGTACGCATATAGACCAGCGCTCCGTGCGGGCGCCCGTCTTGGGGCGTGTAAGCCTTCGTGGAATAGACAACGGACGGAAGCTCAGGAATCGATTTCTGCAAAGCCGGGTTCGCATCGATCGCATTCTTCCAAATTTGATAGGCGTACGAGGCGAGATCGACCTCGGTATCTGCTTCGCCGTCCAGAATACCAGCGTTCTCGTTATAAAGATCGACAAGCTCTTCGCGCTCGCCTTCATCCTCGAAGAACGCTTCGTCGGTCCCTACGACCTCGGCATTTTCCTTCAAACGTTGGCGGACACGCGAACGTAATTGGATCAAGCGTTCGACGCCATCAGCCGGAAGAAAAGAATAGCAGAGGATTTTCTCTGCCTTCTGTCCGATGCGATCAACACGGCCCGCACGCTGAATGAGACGGATAATCGCCCAAGGCAGGTCGTAGTTCACCAGAATCGCACCGTCCTGAAGATTCTGGCCTTCACTGAGTACATCGGTAGCGATCAGGACACGCAACTCTTCGTCGGGCTTAATTTTGTCGCGCTTGTTGTTGCTACCGGGGCTGAAACGCCACGCAAAGCTGGTCGGATCCGATGTTTCGCCCGACACCGCGGCGATTGATTTGAGGCCTTTTGCCTTCAACTGTCGCTCGAGATAGCGAACCGTGTCGGCAAATTGCGAGAAGATCATGATCTTCTCATTGGGATGCTTCTTGGTCAGCAGGTCGAATAGAGACGCGAGCTTGGTGTCCTTCGACGGATCCCATTGGCCGCAATCGTCAATAATCTTCAGGAGCCGTGCGCTGTCGGTTGCCAGATCCTTTTTCAGCTGAGCCACAAAAAGGTCAGGACGAAGCCACTTGAACCGCTTCCTGTATTGGCTGGCGTAGAGCCCATACGTTTCCGCCGCCTGCGCTCGAAAGGCCGCTTCGTCGCGCAAGTCGAGTGCTTCGGCGTCCTGAGTATTCTCATCTTCGCCTTCTGCGAACAGCTCGGCATCGGCACTCTGATCGTCGACATCCTCGTCGTAATTCGCGGTATCTAAGAGTCCGGCATCCTGCGTACCAAGTGGTAAAGGAAGTTCGTGTTCGATGGCATGCAGGAAGATGTAGTTTCGCAGGACGTGGCGCTCTAGCGATTGCTGGAATGCCTCACCACTGCTTTCCAAGCGCTTGAACAGGTTGGTGCGGCAAAAACCCATGAGGCGCTTGCCCGCACGGGAAAGGTCGTCAAGTTGCTTCGCTTCATTCGGCGTCGGTGGCTTGTGCGGCTTCGGCGCAACATAGTTGCCCAGGCCGTAGCGCGGCAGATGCATAAGATTGATCGCGTCCACGACCGGCGCGGCGTAAAGCTTCGCGTATTGATCGCCGGTGTCTTTGTCGTTGATCTTAAGCCGAAGAGTACGCGGCACGCGCTCGGGGAAATAGGAACGCGAACCGTCTTCGAACGTTAGGAACTTGCGACCATTGGCGGGATCGATCTGAGCATAGTTGTCCTGAATAAAAGTTCGCGTGCGACGAACCATGTAGAGGCGCATTAACTCCCGCCAATCATCAGCGTGATCGCTTTTCTCAAAAGCTGCGAGGGATCTGACGGGGCATTGGTGGCGCCGAATGAATTCCGTTTCCCCGATGTCTTGCAACAGTCGTTCCGGACGAACGCCGATGTCCTGTTCCTCGGGGACGAAAAGACGGAGCTGGTTGGAAAGATCGCCGTAGGTCTTGTTGTACGGTGTCGCTGACAGGAGGATGCAGCGGCTTTCGTTTTCCTGCAAATACTCCTGGATCGCTCGATATCTTCGTCCCTCATGGTTGCGAAGATTATGGCTTTCGTCGATCAGGACGACGCGATATCGCCGAAGCTCGGGCAGTTCTCGCGTAACCCGCGTGACCGAGAGCACTTTTGCAAGGAGACGGTATTCAGCAACATAATCCTCCCACATCTTGACCAGATTCTTCGGGCAAATGATGAGTGTTTCTGTGAAGTGGTCGTCCTGAAATATCTTGGCGAGCGCGGTAGCCATCAATGTCTTGCCCAAGCCAACAACGTCGCCGATGAGGACTCCACCGCGTTTGTTCAAATGATGAGCAGCGATTTTGACTGCGGCCTCTTGATAAGCGAAAAGCCGTTTTCCAAACTCCGGTGGTATTCGAAATTCATTGAGTCCTGCGCGCGCTTCCTGCGCCAGATGATAGGCCATCTTGACGTAGATCATGTAAGGATCGAGCGGCTCCTCTCGCGCCCAGCTCTCCTCGATGACCTCGATCAGTTCCTCCGTGATATCGATGCACCAGCGGTCCGACCAACGGTCATCGAACCATTTGGCGAGTTTCTCCGTGGCGTCGTGATCGAGAACGTCGACGTTCAGTTCACCCTGCTTCGAAAGGCCGGAGAGGGTAAGATTGCTGCTACCTAGAAAGCCGGTTATCGGGTTGTTCGGATCTGGCCTAAAAAGGAGATAGAGCTTCGCGTGCAGGGGATGTTTCAGGAACAATCGAACCGTGACCTGCTTCGATTTCAATTGACTAGCAAGCCGCCGCAACCCGGCCTCATCGGCGTTATTTGGCATGCCCAAGGTTAGCTGAACACGGAAGTCTTCCGCCAATCTTCTCTTCAGTCGAAGTGCCGACTGGTTGTCGAGCGTATGATCTTCCTTACCGGTTCCGAGCCCAATCCGCAGTTCCTCTTGTGGAAGACGTTGCATTCCCACAAGTAGGCGACATTGGCTTCCTTCTCCGCCTGGCCATGCAGAAACTAAATCATCTACCGATTTCCAACCTCGCAGATTGAAGTAGCCAACACAGAAATCTCCCCGCTCGGATATCGAAAGCGTCTGTCGAAGTGCGGGAAGAAGACCCGATTCGATGTTGTCAAAAATACGCGGCATCAAGCATCTCCAGCGCTCTCATCGCGCGCATTCTGGCCCTTAGTGAGCCTCTCGATCTCATCCTTTCGGAAACGCCAGGCGCCTCCGACCTTGAACCCGGGGAGTTTCCCTTCTGCCGCAAGGCGGTAGGCCGTCTTCTCATTGATCTTGAGGTACTCGGCGACCTCTCGGATCGTCAGGATGTCGTTACTCATTGGCGTGATAGCCCCCCCCGAGGAGCAGAACTGGGAAAATGGAGGAAAATTAAGGAAACCGCAAGCAGGAGTGAGCGCGACTTCGAACGGCAACCGTAGGCACCGCCGAGAAGCAAGGACAAGCATTCATGAGCCTCCCCTTGCTGGAAACCAGAGTCTTCCGTTTCCCGTCGATCAGGCTACCAATTCAACATCGATCTTGGCGACCACAGACTGCCCACGTTTCCCTTCGATGAAATACTCCGTTAGGCGCCAAAAGATATCCGTGTCCGCTTTCTCATGGCACTCCCAGTTCGTCGCATCCACGACGCGCTGCGCGAAGGCATGGGAGCCGGTTTCTGGCCGGGCCTTGTCCCTGAAGGCGGTCTTCAATTTCGACGCGAGTTTCAGATTGTCGAAATTGGCATCGATGGCGCCGGTTTCGGTAAGCTGCTCGATCCGTCCTTCTGCGACGGCAACGAGAAGCGGCACGTCGCCCTTGTAGGCGATCAGCACCTTGGCAGACTTGAATCTCTGTCCGGCCCATTGGGGTAGCGCGGCCACGCCACCCATCACCTCATGAAACAGCTTCCGGCTGACGACATGAATGGTCGCCTCGTCCGGACTGACCAGGATAAAACGGTCCTTGATCGTGTCGTAATCGGCCATCAGCACCACGGCTCCCGTCTTCCGCTCCATGTGCGGGCCAGACCTTCCGCCACAAGCATGTCGCCGGCGTCCCGGCCGCTGACGCGGACAGCCGCCAAGGTGCGGCCGTAGCGATCGGTATCCTGTCGCTGGATCTCCACCTTTCCACCCTCAAGGATGGAAGCGAGCCGTTGTTTGGACTGCTGCGCCAGGTCGGATTCGAAGCGGCATTTCCCCTCGATCTCCGGTGCGTCGATATTGAAGATCCGGACAGATTCGCCGCCACGGCTCCCAACGCGGAACGTGTCCCCGTCCCAGATGCGGATTTCTGTCGGCTCGCACTGCACGGCGCAGAGCATGATGGTGACGATGATATGGCTGGTCATTGGCCTGCTGTCTTCGGCTCCGTGTTGTGGGATTTGATGCCGGACAGATCGATCCGGATGCTCGCCTTGTTCGGGTCTTCGTCCGTGAACGGCGGTTCTGAAGGCCCCTCGCCCGTCTCAGTCTCTGCCGACTGCTCGCCTTCGGCCTCCTGAGCCTCGGCGGCCTTTGGCTCGGCAACCTTCACGTCTTCGGGATCGTCGGCATAAAACACGCGCTCCCCCTCGAAGATGCCGGTGCCATAAGCCCATACCGCGTCATCGAACGCCTCGGGCCGGGGATTGCCGTACCACTTCGTGACGATGCGGTAGACCTTGCCGAACAGAGCCGTGCCCATGCGGAGATTTTCGCAAGGGTCGAACAGGTCGATACTCAACTCGCTCTTGTCGGCAACACCGAGGCCGGCCGGATACTGCGTCAGCCCGACGCGAACCACGGCCTGGCCCACATGCTGTTGCGTCAGCGCCAAGGCGTCTTCGGCCGTGGCCGGCTTGGGAACGGCAAACGTCCGCTGGCCGCTCTTCACCGTGACCGTCAGGTGATCGGCAGCACCCACTTCCTCGACAAACTTCTGAACGATCTCGACGCTCAAGCGCGGATCGGCACATTGTTGAATCAAAGCCGCGTCGATCATGCCCGCTCCTTTCTCAAGTATTGAAGGCCATCACCAGCGGAAGACCGAACAGCGAGGCCCACGCCTCTGCGCTCGCCTTCTGGATTGCGACAATATTGGTGTTTCCGATCCACCAGCCGTTGCCTGTGGCAACGATCACATCGGGGTCGTGCAACATGGATTGCAGGACCGGCCAGATGATCAATTGTTCGTAGCAGATGAGCGGCGCCACGCGAAAGCCCGCGAACTCAACAACCGGATTGGCGAAGAAATGCGCGTGCGCACCTCCGGTCGTCCAAGGCTGCCACATCGATGCCGGAACCGGCATTCTCTCTTTATAGAGGATCCGCGAACCCTCGGGTGCGATCTCCATCATCACATTGTCATAGCCGACCGGATCGATGACGGCGGCCCCGCCATTGACCTTGACCTCGATGCTCGCCAGCTCCCGGCTCCAAAGCCGCTTGGTGGTCCGGCTCCATAGGCCAAGGGCGCTTTCGGGCAGGACCACCGCCTTTGCTCCCTGCCCTACAGCCTCTTTCACCAGGGCGATTGTCTCAAGATGCTGCGCGTAATCGGCATATTGCCCGGCCGCCGTGAACTTGAACCCGGTGTTGATCCCTGCCCACCCTTCCGGTACTGCGGGAGGCGTCCACGTTGAAGCGGACCAAGCGTAAAATCCTCCCAGGACGAACGCAGCGATCGGCCACGCTCTCGTCGTCATGACGAGCAGGCCGATCGCAGTTGCTGCCAATCCAAACCATCCCCAGCCCGGAAACAGGATTCCGGCCGCCGTGATCGGGCTTGCCCATCCGGTGATGCCGAATGGCGGAACGCTCATGAGGATGGCCGCGATCGCGTAGCGCAGCGGCCGATGCCAACCGCCCCTAGCTGTCCAGAGCGCGGCATGGACCGCAACAAAGAGGATCGATGCGGCAATCCAGAACGCAAGCCCGATGGCGAGCTGCTCGCCAAAGAAAATGGATGTCCCGACCGGTAGGCCGCGCGCGGCGCCCAGGAAGTGGGCGGCCGCCACAAGCGCCGCGACGGTTCGTGAGGGCGCGAACGCCCAAAGTGCCGGAAATGCAACACCAATCGGAAATGCCAGGGCATGGCCGCTCCACCCGACTGCGCCGGTGATGATGCCGCCCGCGACGAAGGCTGCGCCAACGGCGATGCTACGGGGTGAAGGTGAGAATTTCTCGCGCGAGGCCGAGCGCGCCGGACGTGGGGATTGGGCCGAAATATCTTGAGTCATAAGAACCAACAAAATCCGAATGTAGGAACACTGTGCCCTCGCTCACCCTGCCTCCGGCAAAGATCGGCATGGCGCGACCTTCAGCGTCAGCCTTGAGTACACGCGAGTACGGCAAAGGCTTGCCGTCAATGAGAACCTGGCCGTCGATCTCGACCGCCTGGCCGGCGACGGCCGCGACCGTCTTGATGAGCGGCCCGCTCCCCGAAGGGCAGAGACCGCGGGGCAGATAATGCCGCTCCAGCGCAAGTGCTGCGGCCGCGCCCTGGGGCGGGCAAATGAATATGCGGTCCCCTGCCCTGATCTCCCGGTTCAATGGCTCGATCTGCCAAAGCCCGAGGGGATAGGATGGGGTGAAGTTGATCCGGTAGCCGCCGAACGCAAACGCGCTGGCGATGCCACCGATCAGAAGCGCGCCGGCGCCGATGATCGCAAGGGCATTGCGCCGTCTGCTCATCGGGTCATGCCAGGGTTGCGAGACTGCGTTTGCGTGCGGGCCTGTTGCTGCTGCAGATCCTTTTCATGGGCGGCAAGCTTCTGCGCCGCGTTGAATATCGGCCATGCACTGGCGAGTTTCGCGTGATCGCCGGGCGCGACCTTGGCAGCGGCAGCATCGAACGATTTGCCCTTGGGCTCTGCACCGCCCCTGAACGCCCGATTGCCGAACTTTTTGTCGAGGCTCTTGTTGAGGTCATCGATCTCGGCCTTGACCATCTTGTCAGCAAGGGCAAAGCCCATGGCCGAATGAATGTCGTTGCGGTCGATCGCGTCGCGGACACGCTCGAGAACACGCTCGGCCGAACTGGAAATCGCCGGTATGTCGATGCGCTGGCGGTCACGTTCGCGGCTCAATTCCACCGTCCGGAGATCCGCGATCTCAGCGCGCAGGCGAATATAATCCTGCATGGATTTGCGAAGCGGCGCGACATTGCCGACGGCGCGCTGCCGTTCGGCCTTGGCCGCACCTGACGCCAGCAAGCCGGTCTTACCTCGCAGTGCCCCATAAGCCTCGGGATTGTTGGCGAGCTGGTCGTGAATACGGCTCTGTTCGGCCTTGGCGGCTGCGTCATTGCCATTGAGGGCCGGCGCGAGATTCATCGCCTTCATCGCCTCTTCGGGCTTCTCATAGATGAGCTTCATGCGGTCGTTGATGTCAGTCCAATGGACTGTGAGGGTCGCGTCACCTTGCACTTTAGCCTCCACTGCTTGGCCGATGGATTGTGCCCAGGTCGCGACACCGCGCAACCAAGGCTGAGTTTGAGCGGCCGGTACGGAACGGGCGGACTGGTTGCGGCCGAACCGCTCGATGAAGCTGGCGAGTTTCGCGCCCGCGACAGCCAGACGCGCGCGCTGATCCTTGATCCAACGCGCATGATTTTTCGCCAGCGCCGTTGCCACGCGGATGCCGTAGAGCCCGCGATTGTTCGCATAGGCCAAGGCCTGGTCGTAGAGCTTGGACCCGGCGTAATCGAGCGTCGTCCCTTTCGCTCCTGATCGTGATAGGCGCGTGACAAGAGCATGAAACACCTGCGACGGTTGCTCCTTCGAGGCACTTGCCTGCCGCGCTGTCCGCTGCTCGGCCGTCTCAATCCTGACAGCGGTCCAGACGTTGCGCTCCACCGTCCGTTCTTCGAATCGGGTTTCCCCGGTGGCCTTGTCGACAACCGGCACCAGGGCGTTGAATTCCTCGGTTCCGTCCTTGCGCAAGGAAACGGTATCGCCAATGCCGGCTCCCGCCTCCTCAAGCGCCTTCGGTATTTTGACGCCCCACAACCGATGCACCGTTCCATCGGCCGCCTTGAGGTCGGCATAGGGTGTCGGCTCAACGTCCCCACGATCGCGGAATTTCGCCTCTCCTGCCTCGACCAGCTCGCCGGTCACACCGGCGGCATGGTCGATGCGCCCCGGCTTGGCGAACATGGCAGCCGCCCCGATGCGCTGCGCGACCGGATCGGTTTCCTGCACGATTGCCGCCGTCCAGACATTCCGCTCGACAGCACGTTCCTCGAAGTGCTTCCTGCCCGACGCTTCATCGATCACGGGAACCTTGACGATGACCTGCTCGGTGCCATCCTTGCGAAGCGTGACCACATCGCCAATGGATGCTCCGGACTGCTCGATGGCTTTGGGAAGGCTGACACCCCACAGGCGATGCGTGGATCCGTTCCGGTCCTGAAGATCCACGTAGGGCGACGGCGCAACGTCCTCTCCCTCGCGGAATTTCGCCATTCCGGCATCGACCATCTTGCCGGTAATGCCGGCCATATGATCGACTCGCGAATACCGCTTGAACTCGTCGGCCGACGCATACAGCTCGACACTCTCGCGATGTCGGGTAAGCGCCACATAGGAAAGGTGGCGGTCGAACATCGACGAGGCCAGAACCTTAACGCGATCGACGGTCGCGCCCTGGCTCTTGTGTACGGTCGTCGCGTAGCCGTGGTCGACATTCGCATAGAACCGCTGATCTATCTCGACCTTGCGTGAACTGCCGGGGCCACGCCCCCCCTCACCAACTTCAACGACGATACGGCCCTTCCCGGCGTCCACCACGCGCCCGATCATGCCGTTCATGACGCCAAGGGAGCCTTCGTTCTTCAGGAAGACGACCTGATCGCCAGCCGCGAAATTGCGCGTGCCTTCGGCGGTCCGGAATTCGTGACCCTCCGAAAGCCGACCGCGTTCGATCAGCGCGGAACGCGCAAGCTCGTTAAGCGCCCGCACGTCGCGCCGCATGTAAGCAAGGATCAGGTTCGAACGGTTCGGGTCGTAGTCCTCGACCCAATCCTTCACGAGCGCGGCAATCGCCTCGTCCTTCGTGGCGGTCTCGATGACATGGCCGCGGTCGTTGTAGGCGGTCAATGCCGTCTCCACGTCACCGCGCGCAAGGCTCATGGAAGCTTCCCGCATCCAGTTCTCGGACTGGCGGTAGATCGTTTCCAGCTCGGCATATCCGGTGATGCTGGAAAGCGAGGCAAAAGAGCCACCTGCCTCAATCGGCTGCAACTGACCGGCATCACCGACCAGTACGAGTTTTGCTCCGGAACGGGAAACCTCGGAAACGAAATCTGCCATCTGACGAGAGGCAACCATGCCAGCCTCGTCCATAACGAAGATGGTCCTGTCGTCCAGGTGAAGCCGGTCGCGCTGCCACTGCAATTGCCAAGAGGCCAGTGTCCGGCTCTCGATACCGGCCTCCTTCTCAAGACCTTCGGCAGCCTTACCGGCGAGCGCACCGCCCACGACCTTGAAGCCCTCTGCCTCCCATATCTCGCGCGCCGCTTTCATCATCGTGGTTTTACCGGCGCCGGCGTGGCCGACCACCATGGCAAGACGCTCATTGCCCGTAATGCGCTCGATCGCGATCCGCTGCTCGTCGGAAATGCGGCTCTGCGCTGCCAGGACCTCGTTACGGACTGAGGCGGCAACACCGAACCGGCCCTGGCTAGAAAGCACCTCGGCCTGAGATGCCATTTCCGCTTCCACGCGCATCATCTCGCGCGTCGAATACCGGTTCGGCAGAACTTCCCCGGTCGCGAAGTCAACGCCCTCCGCCTCGATCATTGCAAGCTCCGGGCTCGCCATGATCTGCGCCATGAGGTTCTGAAACTCGCCCGCGTCGTCAACATAGCGATGAAGATGTTTGGCAATGTCGCGTTCATCGAAGACGCTCCGCTCGCGCGAAACGGCATCGATGACGATCTCCGGCTTGGCCGCGATCCGCTCGGCATTCTCACGCCGTGTTGCCGCATGCAGCATCAGACGCTCAAGTTTCGCCTCGCGCCCCTCTGCTTCGGCCTCCCGCTGGATTGCCTTGCTGGCGACGCCGATATGCGAGGTTGGCGCAAGCTCTATGCCGCGCTCGGCATAGGAGCGACCATCGACACGAACATCATGCCCATTCAATTCCAGATGCTTGTTCTGCGCCGCGTACCACGCCTCCCGAAGCGCGAGGAAATCCGCCTTATCCCCTGCCCACAACTTGTAAACGATCTGACCGTTCTTCGAACGCAGGGGCTTGCCGTCCTCGTCCAGCACGGCAATCTTCTTGCCGCCAAATCCGTCCTCGGTCAGCGGTCGAAGATTCGTCATCAGATGCACATGCGGATTGCCCGGTGCATCATGATAGACCCAATCGGCAATCAGCCCACGCTTCGATATCTGCCCGGCAACAAAGTCGCGCATCAACGCGACATTCTGTTCCGTCGTCAGCTCGATCGGCAACGCCATAATGAACTCTTTGGCGAGCTGCGCATCCTTGCGGACCTCAAAAGCCTCGATCTTATTCCAAAAGGCTTCAGCAGATTGCGCCGCCGTCCGATCGGCAGTCATCGCCTTGGCCCAATTGGGCGCGTCCTCCGGCAACACGAACTCGTCATGCACCATGCCGGGCTTGTTGGAAAAGTCCGCTGTGCTCTCCTCGCGTTCATTCTCCATGCGGGCACAATGGCGATACGCAGCAGCCGCGACAGCCGAGCGGCCTTCGCTCCGGCTGATCAGTTGTGGCGTAAAGTGCGTGATCGCCAAAGAGCGAACCTCCGGTGAGCAAAGCGCCCCATCAAAGGGCGCGTTTTGGGGCGACGTTGCGCAGCAACGTATAACTGCGCTGTTAAACACAGACCAAAACATGTACCGGCAAGCCGGTGCTTTGTAAAGTTACCGCCTATCGGCGGGAAGGGGTTGCCTCTCGCAAACCCATGAGGCAAAACAGAACGGCAACAACAACTTGGAGACATTCACGAATGGCAAGGAAGGCAAAAACCCCGGCACAGATCAAAGCCGAAATGGAGCGCCTGAAACAGGAGCTCAAAGAGGCAGAAGCAAAAGAGGCCGATCGTCTCGGAGCACTAGCCATCAAGGCGGGGCTTCATGAGATCGAAGCGAGTGACGCCGATCTTGTGAAGGCCATGAAGGAAGTGGCTGCCCGATTTCAAGCCGCGCGCACACAGCCCGGCAAGGCGGCTTAGCGCCCGGATCGCCAGGACGGAGCGACAGTTGCAATCAGCGACCAGCGACGAGCGGAAGAAAGACACGCGCGAGAAAATCCAGCTTGGCGGCCTGGTCGTTAAAGCCGGTCTTCGCCATATCGATAAAGCCGTCATCCTCGGCGCGCTTCTTGAAGCCGCCGAACGGCTGAACGACGAAACGGAGCGGGCGAGATTTGCCGCTCTTGGAAAGGAGGCATTCGAGAATGGAAGCAAAGAAGCTGGCGCTGATGAGCGCCCCGATCGCGGTAATGCTGGCAATCCTGTTCGGGATGACCGGGATTGAGACCTGGGTGGCAGGATTCGGCAAGACGCCGGAATCCTATCAGACGCTCGGACGCATCGGATTGGCCCTCCCCTATGTGACGGCGGCTGCCCTCGGCATCATCTTCCTGCTCGCGACACGAGGATCATTGGCAATTCAATCGGCAGGCATGGGCGTCCTTTTAGGCGGCCTGGCCGTAGCCGTGATCGGTGCCCTGCGAGAGACTACCCGCGTCATGTCATTTGCCGGCCAGGTGCCCGATGGGCAGATCGGCAACTACCTTGACCTTTACACCTTGGGCGGCTCCGCTGTCGCGCTCGGCTCCGCACTGTTCGGCCTCAAGGTCGCGATGCGCGGCAATATGGCGTTCGGCTCAACCGGCCCGAAGCGGCTTAGCGGAGCCCGCGCCGTTCATGGCGCCAATGACTGGATGAGTGATGCACAGGCCGCAAAACTTTTTCCGGCGTCGGGCGGCATTGTCGTTGGCGAGAACTATCGCCCCGACAAGGATACTGTCGGACAAGTCGGCTTTGATCCCCGCCGAAAGGACACCTGGGGCAAGGGCGGCAAAGCCCCCCTGCTCTGCTTTGATGCCGGGTTCGGTTCCACCCATGGGCTCGTCTTCGCCGGATCGGGCGGCTTCAAGACGACATCGGTCGTGATCCCGACCGCGCTCAAATTCAAAGGGACGCTGATCGTCCTCGATCCCTCAACCGAGATAGCGCCAATGGTCACGGCGCACCGTCGCAGCAATTACCAGCGCGTGTTCACTCTCGACCCCCGGAAACCCGAAGTCGGGTTCAACGTCCTCGACTGGATCGGGCAGCACGGAAACTCGCCGGAGGAAGATATCGCCTCCGTCGCGGCATGGTTGATGAGCGAAAAGCCGCGTGTCAGTTCCGGCTCCGATGACTTTTTCCGCACCACGGCCGAACAGCTCATAACCGCGATCATCGCGGACGTGATGCTGAGTGAAGAGCCCTTGGAAGATGACGACGAGGACGATGATGACGACGAGCTGCGCACCGGCGAAAAGTCGCTGCGCATGGTTCGCAAGCGGCTCGCCCAACCGGAAAAGACCCTGCAGAAGAAACTTGAGAAGATTCACAGAAACACGTCATCCCGCTTCGTGCGGGAGAACGTTGCCCCCTTCATCAACATGACCGAACAGACATTCTCCGGGGTCTATGCGACCGCCACCAAGGAGACGCATTGGTTGTCCTACGACAACTATGCGGCTCTCGTATCCGGCGCCACCTTCAAGACCGAGGACATTGCCGACGGCGCGCACACCATCTTCATCAACATCGACCTCTCGACCCTCGAAAATCATCCGGGCATGGCCCGGGTGATTATCGGTGCCTTCCTCAAGGCCGTCTACAATCGCAATGGCGACATCAACGAACGCGCCCTCTTCCTCCTCGATGAGGCCGCGCGCCTTGGCTACATGCGGATTATCGAAACGGCCCGCGATGCGGGCCGGAAATACGGCATCACCCTGTTGATGCTGTTCCAGTCGCTCGGCCAAATGCGCGAGGCATTTGGCGGGCGCGATGCGACCAGCAAATGGTTCGAATCCGCCTCCTGGGTCTCCTTCTCGGCCGTCAATGACACGGACACCGCCGATTACATTTCCAAGCGCTGCGGCCAGACGACAATCGAGGTCGATCAAGTCAGCCGCAACACCAATGGCGGGCGAACTGGTCGATCGCGCTCCAAGCAACTGACACAACGCGCGTTGATCCTGCCCTATGAGGTCACGCAAATGCGCACCGACGAGCAGATCATTTTCACTAGCGGCAACCCGCCGATCCGTTGCGGCCGGTCGATCTATTTCCGTCGTCCGGAAATGGCGGCGCTTGTGGGAGACAGTCAATTCAAACCGGCAAAATCAGGGACCTAACATGTGGCAGTGGTGGCAACGCAAGCTTGGGCGTCAACAGGCCGAACGTGAAATCGGATTCATCGTTTCCGGATACAAAACTGCAGAATCGTTGTTCGCGGAACCAGATCCCAGAGTTGCCGAAGCAGGCGGCCGGACTGACTTAACTCGCGCATATGCCGGCAGATGGTACGATGAAGGCTACCGCGATGCTGCAGCTGGTAAAAGCCGATCCGCGCTGTTCTCGCAACCGGACTATGACGCTGGCTGGTTCGAATCCATGGAGCGTTTACAGGCCAATGGTTTTCGACACGAAATTTTGGAAGATGAGTATCAGAGGCTGGCCGAAATTTTCAAATAGCAGCCGCCCCATTGCGGTTTACCACAGGTTACGGCCTTCTCTTCGGCGCAATTTGGATAAGCGCGTTCAGGCCTCCACCTGCTCCGCCCGGTTCTAAGTAGGAACCGGGCTCCGGCCCTCCGGGCTGGAAAACCGCAACGGGCCGGAAGCCCGTTTGTTTGAGCCGCCCTAGTGGGGCGGCTCGGCGCTGAACAGCGCGTCGAATACGGCCTCTTCCGCCGCGTGCTGCACCATAGCCTGCTCCAGCTCGGCCGCGATCTGCTGACGCTCGCCGGCGTCCATCGATGCCGCCAATTCTGCGCGAAGTTCCTGAATGTGATCGTAGGTCGTCATCGCCTTGCTCCTTTGATTGAAAACAAGGGTTCGGCGCCAAGCTGAATGGCTTGGGTCAATGACCGCCCCTGGGCGGCCCGAAGGGCAGATGGGGGAGCCGATTTGCGAAGCAAATTGATGATGTGGACGGCCCTCCGAACCCGTCGCGCGAGATGCTAAGATCATTCTGCGCAACTCAGAGAAGGAACCGTGTCATGACTTTCGAGAAGA
>NZ_JAGHMF010000041.1 GCF_017741815.1 Rhizobium sp. 16-488-2b | reverse complement strand
CTGCTCGGGCGCCTCTTCGGACTTCAAAAGGTTAACAAAGCGTAAAAGCTGGGTGATTATCGGCTCAACGCGTCCTATCGCCGGCTTTGCGACACGCCCAAAAAAACCCTACACCGCTTTAGAGATGTCTTTGAAGATCCGGCAACTGCTGTCCGGATCACAAATCCGCTTGCCTGACCCGAAGGTCTAGCGGATGCCAAGCCTGATACGCTGCTTGGTTTGAGTGGATCGCCCTGCTGCCATCATGTTTTTCAGATCGACTTGAGCGACACCCTCTTCTCCAGTTCGGCCGCCTCTTCCTTCCGCTCGCTATATCGGTCGGTGAGGTAGGAAGAGGCATCGCGTGTCATGATGGTGAACTTCACCAGTTCCTCGCAGACGTCGACGACGCGGTCATAGTAGGAAGATGGCTTCATCCGGCCGTCGGTGTCGAATTCCTGAAACGCCTTTGCCACGCTGCTCTGATTGGGAATGGTGATCATCCGCATCCAGCGGCCGAGGATGCGCAACTGGTTCACAGCGTTGAAGGACTGACTGCCGCCGGAGACCTCCATCACCGCCAGCGTCTTGCCCTGCGTCGGGCGGACGGAGCCGAGCGACAGCGGGATCCAGTCGATCTGCGCCTTCATGATGCCTGTCATCGCGCCGTGGCGCTCCGGGCTGATCCAGACCTGGCCTTCCGACCATTGCGTGAGGTCGCGCAGCTCCTGAACCTTGGGATGGCTGACGGGTGCCTCGTCCGGGAGCGGCAATCCGGCCGGGTCGAATATCCGCACCTCGCATCCGAGGCGCTCGAGCAGCCGGCGGACTTCGAAGGCAAGGAGACGGCTATACGACACTTCCCGGAGCGATCCATAGAGGATCAGGATTCTCGGCTTGTGCGTGGAGAACGCCGGGCGAAGGGATTCTGGCGCGATGGGCTGAAGATGGCTGTCATGCAATGCGGGAAATGTCTCAGACAATGCGCTTTCCTTCCTTGTCGAGGACCTGTTCGCCGTCTTCCTTGGTGAAGGGTCCTTTGAAGGCATCGGCCGGCAGAATGTCGAGCGCGACCTCCGAAGGGCGAGCAAGCCTGGTGCCAAGCGGCGTAACGACGAGCGGCCGGTTGATCAGGATCGGGGTGGCGATCATCGCGTCCAGCAACTGCGCGTCCGTCAGGCCCGGATTGTCGAGGCCGAGTTCCGCATAGGGCGTGCCCTTCTCACGGATCGCTTCGCGGACCGTCAGGCCTGCATCTGCGATCATCGTTGCGAGCTGCTCGCGCGATGGCGGGTTCTGCAGGTACTCGATGACGGTGGGTTCGATCCCGGCGGCACGGATCAGCGCCAGCGTATTGCGAGACGTGCCGCAGGCGGGATTGTGATAGATGGTGACGTCCATGGTCAGGGCCTTTCGATGATGGTGTTACGGGAAACGGCGGGCGATGTCTCGTACCAACCCTTCGAGCGGTTCACGATCCAGACGACGGACAGCATCACCGGAACCTCGATCAGAACTCCGACGACAGTGGCCAGTGCCGCGCCCGACTGAAATCCGAACAGGCTGATGGCGGCGGCAACCGCGAGTTCGAAGAAATTGCTGGCACCGATAAGAGCGGACGGCCCCGCGACGCAATGGCGCTCGCCTGCTATGCGGTTCAAGAGGTAAGCCAGCCCGGAGTTTAGATAGACCTGGATCAGGATCGGCACGGCCAGCAACGCGATGATGGTCGGCTGGGCTATAATCTGCTCCCCCTGGAAGGCGAACAGCAGGACGAGGGTGGCAAGCAACGCGACAAGCGACATTGGCTGCAGCTTCGCAAGCAAGCGGTCGAGCGCGCCTGTTGTGCCGTCGGCCGTCAAGTAGCTCCGCAGCACTTGGGCGATGATGACGGGAACCACGATGTAAAGCGCGACCGACAGGGCAAGCGTCGCCCAGGGAACGGTGATGGCCGAGAGACCGAGCAGGAGGCCGACGATCGGTGCGAAGGCGACGACCATGATCGCGTCGTTCAAGGCCACTTGCGAGAGGGTGAACAGCGGCTCACCCCGTGTCAGGTTCGACCAGACGAAGACCATGGCCGTGCAAGGCGCTGCGGCAAGGATGATCAGGCCTGCGATATAAGAGTCGATCTGGTCGGCCGGCAGATAGGGTCGGAATAGCCAGCCGACGAACAGCCATCCCAGCAAAGCCATGGAGAATGGCTTGATCGCCCAATTGATGATCAGCGTGACGCCGATCCCGCGCCAGTAGGAGCCGACCTGCGCCAACGATCGGAAATCGATCTTCAGCAGCATCGGGATGATCATCAGCCAAATCAGGATCGCGACGGGGATGTTGACCTTGGCGATCTCGGCGCCGCCGATGATCTGGAAGACGCCGGGCATCAAGTGGCCGAGGGCAACGCCGACGGCGATACAGAGGAAGACCCAGACGGTCAGGTATCGTTCAAATGTCGACATCTTACTCGGCCTGCGCGGATTTGACCGATGCGCCTTCCAATGAACCGATCTGGCGAACGTGTTGTTCAAGGGCCAGGCGGTCGATCGAGGCGATGGGCAAGTTGATGAAGGCGATGATCCGGTTCTTCAGAAACCGTGCAGCTTGGGCGAAAGCGCGCTGGATCTCGACTTCAGTGCCGACGACGGCCGCCGGATCCTCGACACCCCAATGAGCGGTCATCGGATGGCCAGTCCAGACCGGGCAGGCTTCTCCCGCTGCGCTGTCGCAGACGGTGAAGATGAAATCCATCTCTGGGCTACCTGCCTCGGCGAACACGTCCCAACTCTTCGATGAGAAACCCGTCGATGGATAGCCGAGCGCATCCAGTTCCTTCAGCGCGTGCGGATTGACTTCGCCCTTCGGCCGGCTGCCGGCGGAATAGGCTTTGAACCGGCCGCCGCCCTCTTCGTTGAGGATGGACTCGGCGAGAATAGAGCGAGCGGAATTGCCCGTGCAGAGGAACAGCACGTTATAGGTCTTGTTAGTCATGGTCGTGGTCCGTGGTTAGGTCGGAGGCCTGCTGAGCTTCATGATGGTCGCCGAGGAGGGGCAAATGGAGGAAAGCTGACGGGTCGCGAGCACGGGGGCCGGCACTTCGGCCCGCGGCACCGCTGAAAACCCGATGCTCGAGAAAAACGGCGCGGCACTCGTCGTCGCGAGGAAGACATCGCCGTCGATGCCTCGAAGCGTTTCCTCGACGATTGCCCGGCCGAACCCATGCCCCCGATGTTCCGGGAGAACGACAACAGACCGCAGCAGGTAATCGCCGGCGCATCGTTCGAGGCCGGCATACCCGATCGTTTGGCCGTCGCCGAAGACGGCTTCAAGGAAGGCGCGGCCTTCGTCTTCAATGTCATCGGTCGGGAGATCCGCGGCACGGAGCGCTTCGCGGAGACGAGCGTCGCTACCGGCCACTTCGTGCAATGCGATCGTGCTCAACATGGCTTCGCCCGCGGCGCACAGCGCGGCGTGAGTTCTGCGATCAGGGGAGCGCAAAGCTCTGTCGATCCGCCGCAGCAGTCCTTCAGCAGAAATAGTGTCAGGTCGCGCAGGCCGTCTAGGTCGGCCCGGTAGATGATTGATCGGCTCTGGCGCTCGCTCTTCACCAACCCCGCACGGGACAGCGTCGCAAGATGCGCCGACATCGTGTTCTGCGGGACATCGAGGAGCCGGGCGAGCTCGCCTGCCGGAATTCCATCCGGTTCGTGCCGCACGAGCAACCGAAATGTCTCGAGGCGCGTGTTCTGGGCCAAGGCCGCAAGGGCTGCTATTGCGTAATTCTTCTCCATAAATCCAGAATAATGGATATGTTTGATCTGTCAATCTCTGCCTTTGGAATGGCGGCGCTCGCCCAACAAAAAGAGGGCGCGGCATGGTCTCACCACGCCCCAGCGTTAAGCGTTATCCGATCGTCAGACGATCGTCCAAGCTGATGATCCCAGGAGCGGACCAAGCCGCGCGCTCGGCGGCACGCCGTTCCGACCAGGTTTTCACGTTGCCAGAGAGAATAACGTTTCTGCCCTCAACAGCGACGCGGATCGTTTTCGCCTCCACTTCGGCGTCGCGCAGGAAAGCATCCTCGATGCGCTTCTTTACATCGACAGCGCTTAACTTCGGTGTGAGCGTCACGAGATTTGATACGCCGACTACACCTGCCAGATCGCGGACGGCATCAAATGCCGCGTCCTTCTGATACTGCCACTCGACCTCTCCTCTGAGGGTCACCCATCCTTTCAGAACGCGGACTTGTACGGCTTCCTTTGGAACGGACACATTCCAGTCCAACATCTTTACCGCGCGCCTGGCGATATCGTCATCATCCGTTTCCTTTGCCCCGAAGATTCGGACATCAATCTCGGCAGCGATCCCGCGCACGCCCTTCACGCGCCTCACAGCCCGTTCTGCTGTCTCCTTTTCGGCGTAGGTCCTGACATGGCCGGACAGCGTTACAATGCCGTTTTCGGCTGCAACGCCAATGTCCGCGGCATCGATGCTTGGTTCAAATTCCAGTTCGTCGAGAATATTCTGTCTGAGCTGAATGTCGTTCATGACAACCTCCTTCAGTTTGCAGCTTGAATTATGCCATGCCCGCAGGTCCTGACGTTGATCTTCATCAATAGGGTCACGGCAGCGCGATGCTTTGCAGCGGACAATCCGCGAGGCGCACGGCGAGACCAATGATCAATCGATTTTCACTGCGGTGCGTCCCGATACCGTCGTCAGCCTGATGCCGTAGAAGGCATGCGGCGACTCGTTCAGCACCGGTAGATCACGAGGCTTCATCGAGCCCATCTCCCACCAGTCATTGTGCTTCTGCAGCAAGGACCAGGCATGGAACCTCTCCCCACGCCAAGGATCACTGTCGGGAAACTCCTCAAAACGGCCATCGGCAACGACGCTTGTCCATCCGCCACCCTGAGGATGATGTTCGACGTAGAGGCAGACCTTGTCGTTTTCTCGCATCCAGTCGAGCTTCTTGCCCGGCATCGAGAAACTGAATGCGACACCTTCCGCAAAGGAGAAGTAGATGGCCGCGACATAGGGCTGGCCATCCTTGCAACAAGCAAGATGTCCAAATCGCGCATTCTCGAGAAGCTCGTAGCATTCGCGCGGATTCAATTCCGTCAGTTTCATGGTCATGCCCATTCCTCCGTCCTGATCGGAGCGATTTTAACCGGTTACGCAAATGTCACCTTGATCAAGCTCAATGCGGAATGCGCGCCTCGGCGCATGATCAGACAGACCCGTCAGAGGAGATTTCCATGAAACCGCAGTTTCACCTGCCGCTGCCCACCTACCCAGACGGCAGTTCCTTCACCATCATCGACAATGCGATTGATCTGGCGCGTCAGTCTGGCGCGGATCTGCTGGCAAGTATCCCAGAGGTGACGATTTCGCCGATACGTCAGTCATTCCCTACGGCGATCGATGTGGACGCCCTCAGGGCGCAAGCCGAAAACTACAGTAGGGATTGTGGAACATCTCTTCGCGATCACATCCGCGAAGCCGAGGCCAAAACCGGCATTGATGTACAAATTCATGGCTTCCGCACGCGTGAGCCAAACGTATACGACACCTTCGCACAGATTGCGAAGACACACGACCTTTCGGTGCTTGAGGCGTCTGATCTCACACGCACGTTGACCGAAACCCTGCTGTTCGGAAGCGGGCGACCCGTGGTTCTTTTCCCCGCCACAAGCGTCTGCGGTCGGATAGATACGGTAGCCATCGCGTGGGACGGAAGTTGTGCGGCAGCCAAGGCGATATCAAGTGCCCGGCTGTTTCTGGACCGCGCTACAAAAGTGCACGTCATCTCGATTGTCGACGACAAGGAGATCGACGAAAAAAGCCGCGCCTTGTTTATTTCCACACTAAAGCGTTCCGGCCTTGGTGTGGAAGATCTAGCTTTGCATGCCGGATCACAAACGCCGGCATCCGCCATGCAATCAGCTGCGGTAGAGCAAAAGGCAGACATTCTTGTCGCGGGTGGCTTTGGACATTCCCGACTCCGCGAATTCATCCTTGGCGGCGTGACCCGGGAGCTTTTGGGAAAATGTGACTTGCCGGTGCTGATGGCGCACTAGGAAAGGGCGCGCAGTGCGTTGATAATGACTGCCACGTCAATGACTTCCTGAAGCAAGGCGCCGGCCACCGGCGGAAGAACGCCAGCGCTTGCGAACACCATCGCGACCAAAGAGAGGCCGATACCTGCGTAGACGCTCTGCAACGCAATGTTGCGTGACCTGCGTGCGATTTTGATCGCCGAAACGATCGCCAAAAGATCGTCCCTCACGAGAAGAATGTCCGCCGCCTCCGCCGCCGCCGCCAGGTTCTTCATGCCCACTGCCAGACCGACATCGGCCGCGGCCAGCGCCGGCGCGTCGTTCACACCATCTCCCACCATAAGCACGCGGCCGGCAGCGCGCTCCCTCTCAATAACGCCAACTTTGTCTGCGGGAGTAAGCTGAGCCTCGACACTATCCATTCCTAGTACGCGCGACACGGCGTCTGCCACCATTGTTTCGTCGCCTGTCGCCAGCACAACGCGCGCAATGCCCGCTTCTCGAAGTCGAGCGACAAGTTGAACGGCATCAGGACGCAGGCTGTCCTCGAACGTGATCGTTCCTGCATCGATCCCATTGATCAGAACACGCGCCGTCATTTTGGCCATCTCCGCATCATCTGCGACCGACGGTCTGTTTGCGAAATAGCTCGCCTTTCCAACGCTGACTTCTACACCTTCAACAATTCCGGAAATGCCCGACCCCGCCGTCTCAGTCACTTCGGAAGGCTTGCTCAGCGCCAGTCCACGGCGATGCGCTTCTTCAACGAGCGCCTGACCGGCAACATGACTCGAAGCCTGGTCGACCGAAGCCGCGAGACGGAGAACTTTTTCGGGCTGTTCGGGTCCGTGGATAGCGCTTACACGCGGCCTTCCCGCGGTAAGTGTACCGGTCTTGTCAAAAACGGCGACAGACACCTGGGCCAGTGCTTCCAATGGCCCTGCCCCTTTGACCAGGATGCCTACCCTGGCAGCGCGTGACGTTCCGGCGGCAAGCGCAACCGGGACGGCGAGGATCAACGGACACGGGGTTGCGACCACAAGCACAGCAACCACGCGGGATACATCTCCTGACATGATCGCCGCGGTCGCCGCGATGGCAATTGTTACCACCAGAAACCAGATCGAGAAGCGATCAGCCAAGCGCATCAACTTCGCTTTGGAGTGCCTCGACGCCTCGACCAGTCTCACAATGCTGGCATAGGTGCTGTCCTCGGCACGATTGAGAACACGGATCTCGATAGCATCTCCGGCGTTTGTCGCGCCGCTTGCAATACGCGCACCTTCTTCAAAGGAGGTCGGGTAAGGCTCTCCGGTGAGGACAGCCTGATCGATTGAAGCATTTCGAGAAAGGAGGACACCGTCGGCTGGCACCAGATCCCCTTTTCTGATCAGCAGTGTGTCCCCGACAGCAACGGCTTCGAGAGGTATCTGGTCAAGGTCATTGCCAGTGAGCCGAAGTGTGGTGCGCGGGACCTGCGCCAGTAGTGCTGACATACCCTTGTCGGCGCGCCGATGGGCGTATGCTTCGAGGAACTGACCGCCTGAATACATCAGGCCGACGATCGCACCTGCGAGATATTCCGAAAACCACCATGACGAGGCCATTGCCAGCGCCGCGATGAGATCGAGACCGAAATCCCCTCGCTTGACCTTGCTCGCAATCTCAACACACAGCGCCGCCAGTACCACGCCAATGACGGCAACGAGCGCATTCGCATATGCCGTGGGGTGTCCCGCAAGATGAAAGACGGCTGCGGCTGCGATCGATCCTGTGGACCAGAGCGCCAACAGGGCGGCACGTGAAGCGAGGGGCGAAAAGCGCTCTACGGTAGGCCTGGTAGCCTGTTTATTGTAGTCCATAACTGGTGCGATTGCCATCGAACGTCCCCCGTCGAGCCGTCGTTATCAATCGCAAGATTGGGCGCATTCGGCGCAGAAGGGCGTGTAGGGGAGCGCTGCGAGACGGTCTTCGCCAATCTGCATATGGCATTTGACACAGTCACCATATGTTCCGCTGCTAAGCCGTTCAAGCGCAGCGTCGGTGGCCGCGATCTGCGTGCCTGCCTCTTCGCGCATCGCCACAAGCACTTCATCGTTTTCGACCTGCAGGGCGCGCTCCTCGCTGTCCGCGTCCAAGCGCGCGGATAAATCCCTGTCAATCGCTGCGAGCCGACGCTCCAAGTCGCTTTTCAAGTTCTTCAACTGGTTTTTGACGACCGATGCTTCCATCGTGGATCTCCTTTTGCTCAAACTCCACTAGGTATCGGAGACACTGACATGGCTGGTCGACCAGGTCTTTGATCTCGCGCAATCCCGGCGCATCTGGATATTCGGCCTAAGGGGAGCACAGCTGGTTGACCAAGATCAAAGACAGCCATGCAGGTTGGCCTATCCTGCTCTCTCCAAACAAAGAGGTGGCTGACATGTCCATTTGCACAGTCCTGAGCATCCTGAATTCCAAGAGTTACGCGGAAGATCTGAAGGCTGCGGTCGAATTCTGCCGAGACGCCGGGGCACACTTGAGTACCGTTGTCATCTGCATGGGGACCGCGCCCATGGACGGCATATACGGTGCTGCGTCGATCGCGTGGCTGGACGCTCAACAGCGCGAAATCGACGAGCTGTCCGAAAAAACAGCGCAGGTACGAGACGTGCTGTCACGAAGTGAACTGTCGTACGATGTCCAGGAGATCTATACAGAATTTGCCTGGGCCCATGAGGACATAGCGGAACGGGCTCTCTACGCCGACATCGTTCTCATCGGCCGTCAGGCCGCTGCCGATGAGGATCTCCGCAAGCGTATCATCGGGGGTGCGCTGTTCCGCACACCCACTCCGGTAATCATAAATCGCGGTACGAAACCCCTGCAGGCCAACGTTAAATCAGTGCTGCTTGCATGGGATTCAAGCGACGAAGCATCGCGCGCAGCCCGACAGGCGCTCGATTTTCTGAAAGCGGCAGAATGCGTTTATGTGACGATGGTCGATCCGCTGTCCAATGAACGGGTCAACGGTGAGGACCCAGGCGCTGACGTTGGAGGATTTCTGGCACGTCACGGCGTGAAGGTACAGGTAGATCGCCTAGCAAGCGGCGGCAGCAAATCCGACGAAGTTATCCGGCAGCACGCAATCGACGTAGGGGCCGATCTTATCGTGATGGGCGCATATAATCATCCCCGCTGGCAGCAAACGCTATTTGGAGGCATGACCCGAAACATGATCGAGGACGGGAAGACACCTATATTCCTCTCGCATTGAGAGCGCCACGTCTGCAACGTCAATACAATCTCGATTCACCAATCCCCTCTGCCACGACAAGGTATGGGAGGTCGAGGGCTCGGTCTTGAAGGGATATGAATAGATGGCGCTGCGTTTGGGACAGCCAGCGCAGCGATTTGTACTCTCTACACTGGGCTGCTCCCCTCAAAGAGCAATTGTCCGGTGCCGCGATCCTGATGAGATCGGCGAGAATAGCTCTTAGCTGCGGCCACGGTGCTTCTTGTATGCCCGAGCCTGGATCTTCCATTTCTAGGACACAATGTAGCTTCGCCGCGATGCCAGCGAACGATCGGGGCACGGCGTTCCACAGCGCTTCGGATAATTCATCCTCTGCTTTGGCGGCTTCCGCTTCCTTGTGCTTGGCTTTGGAGTATCCGATGCGATGATCCACTCTATTCCAGTCAGCATGCCGAGCCGCGAGTTCAGCCAGAGTCGCGCGCCGAATGGTGCGCTGTGTGGGGCAGGACAAAAGGCGATTGATTTCGTCAGCAGTGTAGGCCCAGATGAAACCGTCGTCCTCAAAGAGAGCGATTTGCACCCGTGGAAAGCTGCCAAGCTCGCGGAGCATTTCAGTCTCGAGTCTTTGCTGCCGACGACAGGCTTCGCCGAACGATCTGTGCGCCGTCAGCCAATCGCGCCATAAGACCACGGTGGGATCCGCACCATTCCCAACCTTTGCAAGTCGAACCACTTCCTGTGTGTTGATAATCGATGCGGCGGCGCTGGCCAATAAGCTCCGGCGCGTTTCATCAATAGTGTGTTCCGAACCGGTCATTTGCGCACCCCTCGGTTCCAATGAAACCTATATCGACTTGATGCTCCAGAAACCGGTGAAAACGCCGCGAGTAGGTAGGGGAGTTTTCGGCGCCTCATTGCGGGCAAACTTCTGCTATTCTCAGAATCAGCCATGATCCAAGCTCCTGGTAGCTAGATTGTGGTTAGGTCAAGTGAGGATTGCAGCTCCTCTCTTGACCGTCGTGCGACAGCAAACAAAGAGTTTGAAGCAAGTAATAATTATGTCAAGGTTATAATATGATAACAGGGGATCAAATTCGTATGGCTCGCGCGGCACTGAAATGGGGTGTAAGAGATCTTGCAAAAGCGGCTGGCGTTACTCCGGCTACGGTAACCCGTATTGAAGGCGGAAAAACTGGGCACACTGCGACTTTGAAGACAATCCAACTAGCATTTGAGGCGGCAGGTCTGGAATTCCTATTCGAAAATGGAGTCGGGGTTCGTATCACGAAATCCGGGGACTAGTCCGATTACTGCCGGCTCTGCACCGCCTGATCGACTGCATAGAGTCCGTTTTGACCCTGGCGCGGGATGGAGCAGTGCTCGCCCAATAGCGACTTTATGATTGTCGCGAGAAGTCCATTGAAAATAGACATATTTCTACATCGGTAAAGTAGGCCTCGCATAGACTTTATTTTTACGCTAGAATGTCAACCATGAGTGGACAACGAGAAACAAAGCTAAAGCAACTTCTCCATCAAGTCCCACCTGGTTTCTTGGTGGATTCGGACTGGATGAATCGGCACGCAATCTCGAGGCAGTCCGTCTCAGGCTACGTAAGACAGGGCTGGCTCGAGCCCGTCAAGTCGGGCCTGTACCGCCGTCCATTTTCATCGGGCACTAACCCAAACGTCGTCGGAGGCTGGAAGATACCCGTGCTCTCGGCAGTCTGGCTTATGCAGCATAGATTTCATGTCGGTGGAGCGACTTCTCTCTCTTTGCAGGGACATGCTCATTACCTGTCGTTAGGCGGCGAATTCACCCTTTATCTGTACGGATCCAATATCCCGCGGTGGCTATCGAAGCTGCGGACGGACGCCGACGTCAAGACCAGAAGCAACGTCTTGTTCGGCGAAGGAGCGACTGGCGTTCAAGAAGCGGATTTCGACCTTTCCAACAATAAGGATCCGGAACTAGTACAGAGCCCATGGCGCTGGCCGATGCCGATGTCCACACCCGAACGCGCGATTCTCGAAATGCTCGACGAAGTCCCGCAGGGCGAAAGCTTCCATAAGGTGGACGTGGCGTTTGAGAGCCTTGCCAATCTGCGCCCGAGACTGCTGACCACGCTCCTCTGTTTGTGCCAAAGTGTAAAAACAAAACGCCTCTTCTTTGTCTTTGCCGACAAGCATAATCATGCCTGGCGCCGGTACATTGACATGTCCTCAATCGATCTCGGCAAGGGTGATCGGGCGCTGACGCCGGGCGGCCGGCTGCATCCTATCTACCGCATCACAGTCCCGGCCGACTTTATGCCAGAGGAGACTCCGAATGGCCCGTGAACAATACATGCGCCAGGTCGACCTCCTCGTGCGTACCCTTCCGTTCATCGCCCGCCACGAGACCTTCGCTCTGAAGGGTGGCACTGCGATCAACCTCTTCTATCGCGACATGCCGCGGCTCTCGGTCGATATTGATCTGACCTATCTGCCGATCCAGGACCGTGAGACGACGCTGAAAAATATCGACGCGACTCTGGAGCACATTCGTGAGGACTTGATCCGTAATCTACGCGGTGTGAGCGTCCAGAGGATTGCCGGCGGCGGAAACAATGACACACGCGTTCTCATCCGGCAGGGAAATGCCGAAATCAAGATCGAGACGTCACCCGTTGCGCGAGGAACGGTCCATCCGCCCGAACGCCGACGTGTGAGCGCGGCCGTCGAGGACACATTCGGGTTCGCCGAAATGCAGGTAGTCTCGTTCGAGGACCTGTTCGGCGGCAAGCTGCACGCGGCAGTGGACCGGCAGCATCCGCGAGACCTCTTCGATGTGAAGCTGCTATATGAAAACGAAGGGCTGACCGACGCCCTGTTCCGGACTTTTCTGATCTATGTCGCCAGCTCCGGGCGCCCGCCGCACGAGTTGGTCAGGCCTTCTCTCGCAGACCTCGACGAAGCCTTCGTGAAAGAGTTCGACGGGATGACGATCGAGCGTGTCGGCCTCGAGGATCTTAAAACAACAAGGGCTCGGATGACGGCGGATATCCTCGCGAAGCTCGACGACAAGGCGATGCGCTTCCTGCTGTCACTCCACGATGCCGACCCGGATTTCAGCGCAATTGGCTTGCCCCAGGCGGCCGAACTTCCCGCCGTCCGCTGGAAGCTTCTGAACCTGGAAAAGTTGAAAGCCCAAAATCCAGAGAAACATGCGCAGCAGAGGCGTGAGATCGAGGAGATCGTGCCACAGGCCAGCAGCGACCACGAAGCGGCTAAGCGCTCATTTCTTACATAGATTTCAGCGATGAACCTCAGCTTCGACATACATCGCCGTGATGGGATTTGGACCTATGACGGACCGCCTCGAAGAGGCTAGGCTATTGATTCGATTGATCCCGCTTAAAGTTCCATGCGTTGTTAAGATTTTGACTGCCTTGTTAGGTAGCTACCAGTGTGTTCGAAGCTGGTACCGGTAGCGTACTCTTGCACTTTAGAGCGTAATAGCCTGATAATTTTGTCATGCTCAAATTGGGTTTGAAACGCCGACCGAATATCTCAAATTTCAAATGCGTGACGTGATGCCGTCCTGTTTTTCTGGTAATAAGAAATGCCTGCCTGGCCGCTAGAAAACATGCGTCCTTCTTCCATGCTGCCTGCAAAGCCCGAGGCGGTGACATAGTCAAGTACGTCAGGGTTGAGTCCGGCAAACCAGAGAACGACACCGTGCTCAGCAAGGTTGCGCTCGCTTTCCACCAACATCTGAAGCGCGGTATATTCTATGTCGAATACCCGGCTCAAGTCGAGCATCAGGACGTCCGGATTGTGTTGCAGCGTCAATTCTCGAATGCGGTCGGCAACCATCTGCGCGTTGACAAAAAACAGCCTGCCTTCCGGCCGGACAATCAACAGCCCTTGGAAAGTCCGATCATCGGAAGGAAGGCAGTGTAGAAACCGATGCTGACGGGCAGTCCTGCGACGGTGGCGTAGGCCATGGCCTTCGGCAATACGACCGCCGCCGCCGTCAGACCCGCGACGAGGTCCGGTCGAAACGTCCGGTCCGTCGCATTTCCGGAATTTCGAGGTTTTGACGACCGATGCATGCTGTCCTCTTTCCCGAACCGCTCGGCGTATCGGACCTTCATCATCAATGCCGTCGCTATCCGGCAACGACGTTGACGATCACGGTTCCCCAGGTCGTTAGCAGGATGTGGCCGATCGGAACCGCCGGCGTGTAGCCGAGAACCGCCACCGTGCTCCCCGATCGCTCCTGAACCGCCGCCATGGCGGCCGTCATGGTCTGCGCCCCCGCCAGTCCGCCGAGCAGCAGGATGGGGTTCATCCGCAACAGGTAACGCCCGACATAAAGCCCGACGATCATCGGCAGAAGGGTCACGACCATGCCACCGAACAGCAAGCCTATCCCGGCCTCGGAGACCGCCGAGACGAAGATGGGCCCGGCATGCAAGCCGGTCATGGCGACGAAGGCGGACAGCCCGAGCGCCGTCATCAGCGACACCGCCGCATCGGGTATGCGCCCGAACAGGGGAAAGCGCGTGCGCAGGTGCCCGACCAGCAACCCCGCCAGCAAGGTGCCGACGCTGGCGCTCAAGGAGATTCTCATATTACCGATCGGAAATGCCACGACAACGCCGATGAGTCCACCCAAGAAGATAGCAAGCCCGAGAACGAAGAAGTCCGTCGACGTCGTCGGTGCGACGGTCACGCCAATCTGCTTGGCGGCGCGAGAGACCACCGATTCCGGTCCGACAAGGCGGACGATGTCACCGCGTTCCACGTTGACGCCAGGGGCCAATGGAATGTCGTGACCGCCGCGCGTGATGCCACGCAGGTACAGGCTGCGCGTCCAGCCAAGCGTCGCGATATCCGCAAGGCTGCGCCCCCTGAGTTCCCCGGATGTCAGCACAACATTCGCGGTGGATACGGGGATTTCGAGAAGCTCACGATCCTCGACCTCCTCGGTTCGCGGACCCAAGACCCGTACCAACGTCTCTCGCGGACCCGACACGGCAACGATATCACCGGGCTCGATGAGGATCTCGGGCGCAACCTCGATGATCGTCCCTCTCCTTCGCAAGCGCTGAATGAAAAGCCTTTGCTCCGGAAGTCTCGCCTCGGCGTCAATCATCGACGCGCCGACGATTGGCGCATTCTCCGCGACCCGATATGCCCGCAACTCAAACCTGTGCCAAGCGGAAGCGACACCCGCTGCCGTTCGGGTCATCCCGAGTTCCTGCTCTAGCTTCAAGGCCTCGGCAACGAGATTGATGCCGAGGAGCCTTGGGCCGACGGAGCTGCAAAAGAGAATGACGCCAAGAGCGCCGAATATGTAGCAGACGGCATCGGCGACGGCGATGTGAGCCACGAAGCGCGCTCGATCCGCTTCCGGCAGTGGCAATGCGTTGATCGCCTCCGTCGCTGTGCCCATCGCCGGACTTTCGGTGAGCGATCCAGAGAGCAGTCCCGCGGAAAAGCCGGGGTCGAGGCCAAGGATCCTGGCAACAGCGATGGCGGTCAGCAGGCCCGTCACGCAGACGACGATCGCAAGCAAGACAGGCTTCATCCCGTCTCGTTTCAAAGCCTGCAGGAATTGCGGGCCCACGGAGTAGCCGATACCGAAGAGAAACAGCAGGAACAGAAACGATTTCGCCATGCCGGCAATCGGCACGTCGGCGAACTGGCCGATCAATATTCCCGCAAACAGGGATCCGGTGACCGGCCCGAGACCGAAACCGCCCAGCCTGATGCCGCCGATCAGGTATCCGATGCTGATCGCTAGGAACACCGAAAGCTCTGGATACTTGACGAGGAATTGTTCAACCCCGACCATCCGCTGCCTAATCCCTCTTCCTGAGCACACGCAGCGGCATTCGGCATGGCCGGTACTGCCGCGACGTTAATCAGCGCTTCGCCTTAGCCGCGACCGCATCCGGCTTGACCAGTTTGAGTCCCCTCGCCTTCTCGTAACCATGGATCTCCTTCACATCGAGCTTACGCATGAAATCGATGGTCTCCTGCGTCAGCACCTGACCCGGCACCATGATTGGGAACCCCGGTGGATAGGGGATGACGAAGTTGGCCGAGACCATCTCCGGCCCATCCCGCAGCCGCTTCTCGCATTCGGCGCCGATCAGCGGCACGTATTCGCAGATCGACGGATCATAGGCATTGAAGAATGCGGCGCGCATGTCGCCCTCCGGCGTCTTCTTTCCTGCGTCGCCTCGAAACACCTTGTGAAAATGACTGAAATTCGGAAGATCGGGAACATCGGTCATCAGCGACTTTACCCGCGCAGCGAAGGCGGCTCGTTCGCCCTCACCACCATCCGCCAGGCGCTTTTCGATGCCGTGGCAGATCTCGACGAGCACCCGGATCAGGTGCGCGACATCGCTCCTGGTGTTGTTGATATTGGACTGCAGCAGCACGCTGTTGCGCGATGTCTTGTTGAGCTGGATGTCGTAGCCGTTGGCCAGCAAACCCTTGAATTGCGTGCCGTCGAAGCCGGCGGTGCCGCAGACGAGCGTCATGCGCGTCGGATCGAGATAGAACTCGTCGTCCCGCATCGCCTTGACCACCGTTGCCCAGGTCGAGCCGGGCGCGAGGTAATCCTTGAATCCCGACTGGCGATAGGCATCGGGGATCATCTCCTCGGCCCCGAGAACGCGGAAATATCTGGAGATCAGCGGATGCTCGTTGATGGCTCGCCGGATCTTCAGGGATATCTCGATGGCGTTCATCACCAGCCCATAGCCTTCGAGCTCCATCTGCCGGCGGGCGACATCGAGGCTGGCGATCAGCTGTTGGTTCGGACTGGTCGAGGCATGGGTGAAGACCGCTTCGTGGAACTGGGCCTCGACCGTATGGAAGTCTACGTCCTTCACCAGCAGCATCGACCCCTGCCGAATGGCCGACATGGACTTGTGCGTCGAGTTGGTCTGGTAGACGCGAAGGCGCACCTGACGCGGGTCGGGGATCAGCCGCGCGGCGAGCAGTGTTTCGTCGGAGGGCTTGTTGCCAAGATCGGCCTGCTGTTTCTCGTAGGCCTTGATGGAGGCCGGGTCGCGCAACCATTCCTCGATATCCGCGGCGGCGCCCATGGCCGTGCGTGGACGCAGGAAGGGCGAAAACCGGGCGAACCCGGACCAGGCCTCATCCCAGAGGAAGATGAGATCCGGCTTGATCGCGAGGCATTCCTCCATCACCCGACGCACATTGTACATGTGCCCGTCGAAGGTGCAGTTAGTCAGGTCGAGCAGCTTCAGCCGGTCGAGACGGCCTTCCGCCCGCAGCGCCAGCAAAGCGCTCTTTATGGTCGCAAGCGGCACGGCGCCGTACATGGAATAGGCCGTCATCGGAAATGCTTCGACATAATATGGCTGCGCGCCGGTCAGCACCATGCCGTAGTGATGCGACTTGTGGCAGTTGCGATCGACGACGGCGATATCGCCCGGCGCCAGCAATGCCTGCACGGCCATCTTGTTGGATGTGGATGTCCCGTTGGTGACGAAAAACACCTGGTCGGCGCCGAAGGCGCGGGCCGCTAGGTCCTGCGAGCGCTTGATGTTGCCGGTCGGCTCCAGAAGACTGTCGAGGCCGCCCGTGGTCGCGCTGCTTTCCGCCAGGAACAGATTGAGGCCGTAGAACTCACCCATGTCGCGGATCCAGCTTGACTTGAAGACCGACTTGCCACGAGCGATCGGCAGCGCGTGAAATGTCCCTATCGGCCGCCGCGCATATCTCTTCAGATTGTCGAAGAACGGTGTTTCGTAGCGCGCCTGTACGCCTTCGAGTATGGCAAGATGCATTTCCAGCGGTTCCTCGACAGCGTAGAAAATCCGGCGGATGGCGTCGGCAGTCGGATCGCCGGCAATCTTCTCCACCTGACGATCGGACAGCAGATAGACGTCGAGTTCGGGGCGAACCCGCCGCAAGCCGCGTGCCAGCCGCAATGCCGACATGTCGGCGCTGTCGGTCTCTCCAAGTGGATCAAGCACCGAACGCAGCACCGGCGCGTCGTAACGCGAGCGGTAGGGGAAGCCTTCGGCGAGAACGACCGAGATGATATCGGGGTTCAGCAGTACCGCGCAGACGGCATCCTCGAAGGAGCCGACGATGATCGGTTCGTAGACGAAAGCATCTTCGGGCCGACGCAGTCGACGGATTTCCTTGGCAAAGGCGGGCCAACGTGCGGCCGGCTGGCTGTTGACGAACAGAGCTTCGAAATAAGGCCGCGCCGCGCCGAATTCACCCGTTGCGGGCGGCATGACATCGGCCACCTCCCCCGGCGACATCTCCTCGTGTACGTCCCACTCACTCGGGCGACCACGATAGGCATGTGTCAGCAGCCCATTGGAGATGCGTCGCGCCAACTTTGCAGCACCGCCTGCGTCATTCGTGGCGATGCGCTCCCGCAATGCCGCCAGCAACTGCGCGCCCGGGTAGGCGTGGTATTCCTCGACCGCCTCCAGCGCGGACAGCGCCGCCTCCAGCGCTGCCCTGTCACCGTGTCCGGCCGCCCAGGCATCGGCGAGCGTTGTCAGTTCGCGCCAGTTGTCGGCGCGGGCGGAATGGATTAGCAGAAACTGATCGATCCGTGCGGTCTTGCTAGGCATCTCGCTCTCCAGCGTGGGTTCCGATTGATTGTCCGGCCATGGCTGGCAAGCCATGGCTATTCCCCCGCAAGGTCAGGCCAAGAGCAGCACGAGCACCATGCCCCAGATGGTCAGCAGCGTGTTGCCGACGGCGTAGGTCACCGTGTAGCCGAGGCCGGGGATCTGGCTTTTCGCTCGATCATTGATCATGCCGAGAGAAGCCGTCGTCGTTCGCGCGCCAGAGCAGCAGCCGAGCAGAATGGCCGGGTGGAAGCGGAAAATGTACTTGCCGACATACATGGACAGGATCAGCGGAACCGTCGTCACGGCGATACCCCACAGGAACAGGCTGAAGCCGAGCTGCTGCAGGCCGGCGACAAAGCCCGGTCCCGACGATATGCCGACGACAGCAATGAACATGTTGAGGCCGACGGAATTCATGAACCAGACAGTCGGTGAGGGAATGCGGCCGAATGTCGGGCGCACCGAGCGAAGCCAGCCGAAGAACAGCCCGGAGATCAGCGCGCCACCTGAGGTCGACAGGGTGAGCGGAACGCTGCCGATCTTGAATGTCAGCGCGCCTACGAGGGCACCGATCGTGATGGCCGCGCCGATGAAGGCGACATCCGCGACATCGGTCTGCGCGTCCGGGCGCCCAAGGTCCTTGGTCGCGGCGCTCGTATCCTGCGTGCGGCCGACGATGGTGAGGATATCGCCGCGATGAACCTTGGTGTTCGGCAGGATCGGAATCTCCGTGGCAGTCGCGCCACGGACGATCTTGCGCAGGAACACACCGCGAGCCGTCGGCCGCGCGGCTAGCTCAGCAAGCGTCTTGCCGTCCACCTCCTTGCTGGTGACGAAGACATCGACACCGTCGGCAGGGACAGCGAGCAGCTCCCGATCATCGACCTCATCCGCCACGCTGCCGATCAGATCTACCAGCACCTCCCGGCGGCCAGCCACCGCGACGATGTCTCCCGCCATGATCACGGTGTCCACCGTAGCGTCCTGCACCACGCCGGCACGGCGAATGCGCTCGACGAAAACGCGCTCCGACGGCAGCAAGCCCTCGGCCTGATGCGCCGTCATGCCGACGATCCTGGCATCGTCTTTCACCCTGTAGGCGCGCAGTTCATAGTTGTGCCACGCGGTGCCGGCTCCGCCGAGGACCTTCTTTCCGCCGTGCTGCTCCTCGTAGCGTTTGCATTCGGCTTCGAGGTCGATGTTCATCAGGGCCGGGCCAAGGAGGGCAAGGACGATGGCCGAGCCGACCGTGCCGAAAATATAGGTGACCGCGTATGCCACCGGCATCGCATCCAGCATCGCCTTGCTCTGCTCCGGCGGCAGTCCTAGGCGACCGATTGCGTCGGTTGCAAGCCCCATCGAGGCGGAGATCGTCTGCGAACCTGCGTAGAGCCCGACCGCGGAGCCGATATCATAGCCGGCCAACAGCGCGCCGAAATAGGCGGCACCCAGGCAGAAGAAGCAGACGACGACCGCGAAGAGTGCTTGCGGGATACCATCCTTCGCGATCCCGCGCACGAACTGCGGACCGACGCCGTAGCCGATGGCGAACAGGAACAGGAGGAAGAACGTTGACTTCATGGGCGGGGAGATTGTGATCCCAAGTTGCCCGATCAAGACGGCGGCAATCAACGTCGCCGTGACCGCTCCGAGCCCTAGCCCTTTGAAGGTGAACGACCCGAAATAGTAACCCAGCCCCAATGACAGAAATATTGCAATTTCCGGATAGGTACGAAGTGTACTGACAAACCACTCTATCATCGGGTCCTCACTTGTTTGACTGCAGGGTACGTGTCGAGACCTCGTCGCCCAACTCTGGCTTGGCGTGCTGTGGCTGAGTGATTAGGGCTGCGCGACCTCGCCTTTGGCCGCGCGATAGGCCTGCAGATAGCCGCGCGCGACAGCGCGGATTGCCCGGCCGATCGAGGTGTAGGCCTCATCGGGCAGGTTGGCGAAGGACACCCGCACGGACCAGTTGGGAGCCTCGAAGCCCGAACCGTTGAGAACCACGATGCCGTGGTCTTCCGCGAGCTTGAAGGCGATGTCGAGCGGATGGATGTTTTCCTTTACCCAGTCGGTCACGTCATTGCCGACGTATTTGCGCGCCCAGAACTCGTAGTCGATAATGCCGTAGTAGCGATCGAAGTACGGGCGCGCCTGGAACTCAATGCCCATGCCGTCCATGAGCTTGTGAAAGCGTTTTTCGCAGATCGCCATGCAGGCCTTCTGGTAGACCTTGTCGTCGTCGAGCATCTCGACGAGGCCGAAGAGCGACATCATCACCTGTTGCGGCAGGGAAAGACCAGCCGTGTGGTTGAGAGCCACATCGCGGCTGTCGGCCACGATACGGTCGATGAACTTCACCTCGCGAGGCTTGAGCGTTAGCGCCTTGTATCGGGCATCGAGCAACTTTTGCGTCGCCGCCGGCAAGGCCTGGATCATCTTGTCGAATATATTGTCCTGCGCGACGGCGACGACACCGAGCCGCCAGCCGGTGCAGCCGAAATACTTGGAATAGGAATAGACGCCGATGGTGTTGTGCGGCAGATGTCCCATCACCGATTCAAAATTCGGAACAAAGGTGCCATAGACGTCATCCGTTAGGATCATCAGATCAGGACGCTTCTTGTTGACGAACGTCACCAGTCGGCTCAACGATTCCGGGTCGAGGGCGACGGCCGACGGGTTTCCGGGATTGACGATGAACAGCGCCTTGACCGTCTTGTCCTCCAGCGGACGCAGGTCTTCATCAGTCAACTGAAAGCGATCCTCCGCCTCAGCCGAAACATGGATCTGCTTCAGGGCGTAGTCTTCGAGGTGCGGCATTTCCAGGTATGGCGTGAAGATCGGCGTCACCAGCGCGATCGTATCGCCGGAGTTCAAGAGGCGGGCGTTCTTCAACGCCTTGAAGATGTAGCACATCGCAGCCGTGCCGCCCTCGACCGGATAAAGGTCGAACTTGGCGCTCGGTCGGTGACCGGCGCACATCGCCCACATGAGGTATTCGTGGGTGATCGCCTCATTGTGAACCAGCGCACGATCGGGCACCGGGTAATGGTCGCCGATAATGGAGTCGGTCAACTCGTTGACGAAAGTGTCGGCATCGAAAGCGAACTTCCTGATCGCGAAATCGACAACCTCGTCGAGCGTCTCCGCGCCGGGTGTGTCGGGATCACCCTTGCGTTTCTCGACCCAGGCCTTCAGCCTCTTGTAGCAACCCTCGACGGGAGGCATGCCGGCGAGCCCCGCCTGCTCGTCGAAAGACACTCTTTTGCACTCCGTGAGCGCGAACTGGCCGAGCAGAAAGAAGGCTTCGCGGGCGCGTGTGGCGATCCAGTTCGGGTTTCCACGTCCAGCGTTCAGGTAGGTGCGGTTGGACTTGTCCGCCTGCGCCAACCGGATGAGTTCATCCTTGATTTCGAATGGGCTCAGGTCTTCGAACTTGGCGTAGATACCAGTGTCGGCCATCACAGTTTCCTCGCTCAACCAATGATTGGCGAATGGTGGCTCGTGCTACGTTGAGAAGGAAGTATGTTACAGGGCTGCTTGGCGCAACATACGGTATGCTACGTAAGGCGATCCACGCCTGCTACCCGTTGATGCATCGCGCAAGCTGCTAGCGCTGCTCGCCCTCAGCGCCGGCACGAAAGTAGAGCCGTTGTATCACGGCCATCATCAGCGCCGTCGTCCAGCCGAAGATGATCCAGCCATTTACCGCCTCGAACACCGCGACTTGCCGCCATTCCTTGCCGAGAACGATGTCGCCATAGCCGACCGTCGTGAAGGTGACGGCTGAAAAATAGGCAGCTTCCTCGAAGGACGGCAGGACCCCTGACATCGTGTAGAATATCCCCCACAGAGCGACGTCTAGAATGACCGGAACAAGGAGGTAGACGATCCGGACAACCGTGACCAAGGTTGCGTACTGCCTGAGAGACCTAGGATGTCTAGCCTCCAGCCGACGGAAGATGCGAAGCCCCACGGCCATGAACATGGCCTGTATTGCGACCGTGGCGACAATAAGGGCAGCCGCGATGAAGAGTTGTAACAGCACGCAACCTCCCGTATTTGCGCTTGTGCACGCGGCTATCGCTTCCGCGGCCGAAGAGGAAGACCGTTGCAAACGCGGGACTCTGCCAGCGGCATAGGGGTAATATACAGTATCATACCGCTGTCATTCTTCCATCGGCCGTATCATCGGACGCAACCTTCTCATGGCATTGGAGTACGGAGATGACATCGACACCGCATTCGATGAACGAAGGGGACCGGTTGGATTGCCAGCGTCGTGAACCCGGCGGTTAATCCGAACGATCTCACTGTCATGACGCTTTGACCCGCCCGTGCAAATGCAATGAATGTTCCGTGTCACCGTGAACGAGGTTTGATCTCCTCGGACCGCCTGAGCGATACGACGTTCCACTGTGAAAGTGCTTCGCCAAGTTCGCTGACAAGCGCCTCGGCCAGACCTTCATATTCCTGCCTGCGCATCTCTCTCTCATCGGGCGGGACGCCATCAAGTTGAGCAAGCGTCTCAAAAATCACCGAGAGGTCTTCACAGATGCCACGGAACGCTTCGCTCGCATGGAACAAATGTTGAATCTTGCGGACATGGTCAGGAAAATGAATCTCCGCTACAGCGAGAGCAGACATTGGCGGTGAATTGCTTTCTCTCCGGCTCATCAAAATCCCCGCCGCCGATTCAGCCTCAAGCAGACACCGTCATTGTATTGCAGATTTCAGGCACACTGACGTAAGATACGCGAACATACCCGCTCGCACCCCCACGCCTGCTCGCTTCATGGACCAGATACAGCGCCGATCGCTGACATTGCGCTGGTATCGGCGGGATTTCCAGTCCGAGCCTACAACAACACAGCGGCGTTTCTGGACCAGCTTCCGCTGTCTGGCAGAGCGTGCCTGGTGAAAGTGATGAGAATGGCGAAGCTCGAGGGCTTTTAGTTACTCGAGGCTCGATCTCATCGACATCCCCAATAAAACTACTCTAAGCTGCATTCAACAAAGGCATTGAAACTTATTATATAAAGGCTATTGTCAATTAGGGTGCGCTAAAAAATAATTGCGTGATCGTGTCGGAGGGGCATCATGAGCAACGCAAAAGCCGAGCCGCTGAACGACCAAGGACCCAAGATCGAAGATATCCTGCAGCAGATGGAGCGTATTCTCGTGAGCAACGAGTTTCACTCGCCTGACCGCGGCAGGAAGTTCTTTCAGTTCGTTGTGACAGAGACACTCGAGGGACGATCCCAGTTCCTGAAGGCCTTCACAATCGCAAACGAGATCTTTGGCCGACAAAGTTCGTTTGACGCCCAGAACGATCCGGTCGTCAGGATAGAGGCTGGACGAATTCGACGAGCTCTGGAGCGCTATTACCTTGTCGCCGGCCAGTCGGATGCGATCGTCATCACGATCCCTAAGGGCGGATACGTTCCGCACTTCGAAATCACGCAAGGCGCGTGCTTGGGAGAACAACCGCCACATGATGTGGGAGGCACGGACCTGCTGCCCCCGGGCGATGGTCGCCTTTACCGAAGGCGATGGATCGCCGGGCTGGCGATCGGCATGCTGGTAGCCGTGTCGGCGGCATGTATGTATGTCGGCGCGGCAGCAGGCACCTTCAAGTGGCACCGGAGCGTGGCCGATCTACAGTCGACGGGCGCGTCCGAGCCGATCGTCATTGTCGGCATTTTCCAATCCGACGATCCCGATGGTCGCACATCCGATATTGCGCAGGCCCTTCGAGACGAAGTCATCGGTCAGCTTGCGACCTTCAATGACATTGTCGTTGTCGCCGATCCATCCAGAGCCGACTATACAAACGGAGTGAGCTACAGTTTGCAGGGCAGCGTTCGGCGCAATGGCGATAATTTGCGCTCGATTCTGCGCCTCGTCCGTCGCTCCGATGCGGCGGTCGTCTGGGCAAACAACTACGACGCCGATCTTCGCGTCAGGAGCATCCTACAAATCCAGGCAGACATCGGCCAAGAGATCGCCGTCGCGATCGCGCAACCGTATGGCGCCGTTTTCACATCCACCAGTGACGATCCGACACGGTCCGTGGCAGCAGGTATTTCCCAGTGTACCTCGGCATATTACAGCTATCGAAGGGCGATGGACCTGCAAAGCCATACCGCGGCGCGCGAATGCCTTGAGCACGCCACCCTGCTCTCTCCTCAGAACGCCACCCCATGGGCGCTGCTTTCGCTCGTCTATATCGATGCGATGCGATTTCGCTACAAGCTTGGTACGGCAGCCGATGCCGACATGATGAAATTCGCCGCGGATGCCGCGAAGCGCGCCACCTCGATCGCGCCGGACGATCCGCGGACGCTCGAAGCGAGCATGCTGGTCAGCTTCTTCAACAACGACATTGAAGCGGCGCTAAAGGCCGGAGCTTCCGCCTACGCGCGCAACTCGAACGACGCGGAGGTCGCGGGCGAGTATGGCCTTCGGTTGGCGATGTCCGGAAAATGGCAGTCGGGCTGCGAGCTCATTTCGAGAGCCCTTAACAAGGGCGCGGGGCCCAAGGGCTACTACGAAGTTGGAATGGCGCTGTGTGCCTTCATGCGGGGTGACTTGCAAGCAGCCGAACTCTGGTCACGTATGTGCGATCTGGAATACAACCCGATGCACCGCCTGGTGCTCCTGTCGATCCTCGGCGCGCAGGGGAAAAACCTTGAAGGCAAGCAGCAGCGGGACTGGCTGAACGCCAACGCGCCCGAGATGATGAAAAACGTTCACCGCGAAGTGGCCCTTCGGCTGCATCGTGCGGAGGACCAGGAGCGTTTTCTAAATGGCCTTCGCGGGCTAGGGATTCCGGTGGAATCCGCAAGCGCGGCAACGCCAGGTTAAATTGAAGAAAATTTGCAAGCATCCGCTTCCGCACGCCTAGCGGGTCAAGGCGCTATCCCGATTTTCCGGGACCGAAGCGTGTTTCGCGATTTGCGTGCAGATCTCGGCTTGAAGATCCAGAATGTTGCGGCCTTCTGTCCACGACAGACACAAGTATGCAAACCCCGTGAGCTCGCTACTCGCTTTCGAAGGCACCTAGAAGGCGCGTTGTAGGCGGAAGAAGCCGCTTGTTACATCCGCGCCGTCGTCGGGATCGAGATAGTTCACGGTTGCCTTGGCATAGAGATTCTCAGCAATCCGGTAATCGACCGTGACGCCGACTTTCCAAGCATCGCCCAATCCGTCAAACGAGTCGGGAATGGCGCCATTGTCGGTATCGATGGCATAGTTGCCGAAATACTGAACCATCGGCGTCACGGACCACATCTCTGTTATCTTCCAGGCATATTCAGTGGCAATAGTCCATTCCGACTGGGCATAGTAGGAATTCGGCCCGGACGCCCAAATTGCTGCCAGGCCGAGAGTGCCGGGGCCAAGATCTGCGAACACCATGCCGCGGATCGCGCCTTCCGCGTTGTCCGTGTCATATCCGCCAATGACCTGATAACTGAGGCCGCCAATCTTGTCGCCGATACCGAAAGCGATACCGACATTGTTCGGTCCTTCGCCGTCCTTGTAGTATCCGTCTTCCAGCTCGTCGACACTCAACCCGGCATAGAAGTCGCCGCTTTCGTACTGATAGCGAATGGAGTTGTGTAACGTCTCGAAGCTCGACAGCACGTCCGGCTCGCCACTCAGATCATCGTCCCACCAACTGTAGAACAGTCCCGCGCGGACGCCCGCTATGTCGATGTAAGCCGAGTCCAGCGTGCCCGTGCTGGACGTGTTGTCGCCGTTGTTGCGCAGGACGATCACACCGGTCAGAGGACCATACTCGCTATCGCTCTTGGAACTGAATTCGACTTGGGCTCGCGTACGGGCGTTCCAGTCGGATGTGCCCCGCTCGTCAGGACCGCCATACACTTCGAAACGCAGATAGCCGCCAATTTTCAGGCAGGTCTCGGTACCGGGAATGTAGAAATAGCCGCTTCCGTACGCGTCGCAGACGCGAACATATTCCACAGGCTCCGGCTCAGCAGCAACAATTCCGTCGGCCGCCAGACAGGGCGCTGTCACAAGTGCTGCAGCAGAGCCAAGCAACATCAGGCGTATGGTCATCCGGCTCCCCCTAATGCTCCTCATAAAGCGTGATCGCACCCGTGGGCAATGGTCTCTCCGCCCCACAGCATCGTATCAGAAACAACGCCTTCAGATGCGTGTACGCTTATTAAATATTACTAACTTTTGCGTGCACGGCAACTTAGTGGAAGATCGCGCAAGACAGTAATGGCAAAGCGTGACGTTTCGGCAACAAAAGTGACGATGTGTGCCGTAGACGAGCAATCTACGAACAGGTGTATCTAACATTCTTACCAGCGATGTCGCTTTATGTTCATGTTGCTGATACTACCCATATAATTTTGGTTGCGGGGACCCGTAACCTCAAAGAACGCCTCGGCATTTCCGTCGATTTCGAGAACAACGGAACACACGGGACGGCACAGGCGAGCCGTCTCCATGCCTACGGTACCGCGAACGTCTACTACGACTTCCAATCGAGATTTGCGGATTCGCTGTCCGGAGCGAGGCTCGTCAGCGAACAGGACCCGCTCTGGGGTGGGATCGGCATTGGCGGCACCTTCAATTGGGGCGACGGCAAATACGTCCTTTATGATGAGGCGACGCTCAACACCAGCCTAAGCAATTTCCGGGGCAGCTATAGCCTAACAGGAAGAATTGGCTGAATGTCAGCAGGCCAATATCGACGCCGGAAACAAACTCGCGAACGCACGTCGTTATCTCCGAAGGCAGCTACGCTTCGCTCTTGAAAGGACTCGAACCGCCGATCCCGTAGTTCAGGCGCTAGGTTCGCATTAGATTCTTCCATCCTGACAACTACTTGCGCGATGTCAGAGCCAATAAGCTGCTGGAAGGGCTGGGACAAAAACTATCCTTCTCCCGCGACCCGAAATTCGCAATCGACGCCGGAATTGAGCGCAATACCGGTGTGTCACGGGGTTTCAAAGCGCAGATGCAGATGATCGGGCAGAGCGAATGTCACATTCATCAGAGAATCGGGCAAAGCTCCTGCAGTGTGTCCAGCACCAGTCGTTCGTTGAGCGGCTTGCTCAGAAACTTCGCTGTATCCGGCAGCGCACCAGACGGCGGCGTTACCGCACCAGAAGCCACGATAACGCTGATATGTGGCCAATGCTCGCCGACATATTTAGCCAAGTCCAAGCGATCCATTTTTCCCGGCATCTGGATATCCGTAAACAGCAGCTTGAGGGAACTGTGCTGTCTTAGGAATTCGAAGGCTTCATCGGCGGTCGAGGCTTCAATCACATGATAGCCCGCATCCGCCACGATGTCGGCCGTGTCCATACGGATCAGAGGCTCGTCGTCAACGACAAGAGCGATTGGTTGCGGCAGTGATGCGAAGGTATCTTTGTCCATGCACAGAAAGCCGCCGACAGGCGTTGCGTTCCATGAAACCTGAGGTTTATTCGTTGCCGGGGTCCTGCGAGATATCAGGCTTCTCCCGCGTTATAGGCATCGTGAAGGTGAACCGCGTCTCTGTGTCGTCGGAAGTAACGCTCAGCACGCCACCATGAGCCCTCGCGATCTCCGAGGAGATATGAAGTCCAAGGCCCAAGCCCTCTTGGCTTCCATTGCGGTCGCCTCTGAAAAAAGGCTCGAACAGGCTGAGCTGTGCGTCGGCCGGGATGGGGACGCCGCTGTTCGCAATCCAGAGTTCAAGGTGACCATCGGAAACGGACGCGGAGAGCCGGACGGGCTCATCAGGCTTACCATGTGTCAATGCGTTGGCGACGAGATTGGACACGAGCTGCGCGATCCGGCTCGCGTCGAATTCGATATCGTCCTCGATGCTGAACACCGTCTCCAGGGCGCGCTCTGGGTGGGCGGCGCGAAGCTCGTCCAATACCTGGCGCACCACTGGCTCAAGCGGCTGCACCTGGCTTGCGAGAACTAGGCCGCTGCCAAGGCGGACACGCGCGAAATCGAGCACGTTGTCGATCAGCCCCGACATCCTCGAGACGCTACCTTGCATGAGATCGAGAACGCCTCCGCCGCGCGGGGTCAGGGTCTCTTTTCTCAGAAGACGGACCGCCGCGCTCATGGAAGCGAGAGGGTTGCGAAGGTCATGCCCAAGGATGGCGATAAACTGCTCCCTGAGCTCGGAATTCTGCCGCTCCGTATCCAGTTCCGTTTTGATGGCGGCACCTGCCGCATCGGAGGCAACCCGCGCCTCTACGAGTTCACGTTCGTAGCGACGGCGCTCGACAGCCTGAAACAGCGTCACGCGCGTGAATATAAGCTTGCCCGCGTCGTCGCGGCGCTCCAGCGCATTTGCAAGGACGGGGAGCTTCTTGCCATCGGCAGTGATCAGGTCGAGGGCGACTTCGTTGAAGAATCCCTGCATACGAAGGAGCGGCGCGAAATGCGTTTCGTAGAAGATACGCCCCGCCATGTTCAGGAGGTCGCGGAGGCGCTTTCCAAGGAGTTCTTCCGCAGGGATGTCCAACCAGAGGGCCAGCGTCCTGTTGACCTTGACGATACGCCCGTCAGGCTGAAGCGACAAGTATCCGCATGGGGCGTTCTCGTAGAGGTCGTCCAGGTCTTCCGTCGGTGTCGGTCTGGCTGTATCTGCCGCCGTCATCAGACAAAACGCCTGATCGCCGAGATAACCTCGTCAGGAGCGCTGAGATTCGGGCAGTGGCCGCTCGCATCAAGCATCACCATCTCGCTGCCCGGAACCATTCGGTGGACGTATTCACCGACCTCCTCGGAGGCGATGATGTCGTCGCGACACTGGAGGATGATCGTCCTCGCCTTGACCTTGGGAAGGTCCGCACGGTTGTCGGAGGTAAAGGTCACCCTCGCGAACGCCTTGGCGATCTCCGGGTCAGTCCGGCAGAACGAGTTCGTCAGTTCCTGCCCGAGTTCCGGCCGATCCGGATTGCCCATGATCGCCGGGGCCATGGCGGCCGACCAGCCCAGATGGTTGTCGTCGAGCGATTCCAGCAGTTCGTCGATTTCGGCTGGCTTGAACCCCCCGACGTACTCGCCGTCGTTGATATACCGCGGCGAAGGACAGACCAGGATCAGCATGTCGAATAGGTCCGGTGCCTTCAACGAAGCCATGACCCCGATCATCGCGCTGACGGAATGGCCGACGAAGACCGCGTTCTTCAGGCCGAGTTCGCGGCCGATTTCGACAACATCGTCGGCGTAGCCTTCCAACGAGGCGTACTTGTCGCTGTCGTAGGCAGAGAGGTCTGACTGTCCCGCGCCCACGTGGTCGAACAGGACGGTGCGGAAATCGTCCTCGAAGGCGGGCGCTAAGAAGCGCCACATGTTCTGGTCGCACCCAAAGCCGTGCGCGAACATCATGGTACGCGCACCGCTACCGTGAGACTGGACATTATTACGGTTCAAAACTGGCATAGCTATCCCTGCCAGCTTCCTGCACTTTTTGCTAGTTCCCTCCGATCAAAAAGGTTCCGGCAGAACGTCGGCATTGCCTCAGGCCGCTGCCATCTCGCGCATCGACCGCATAACTGCCGCCGGGTTGTAAGGCTTGGGGAAGAACCTGCGGGAACAGGAATCGACGCGGCTGTCACGCCACGGAGTGCCGAGGTGACGATGATATGGATCGGCGGCCAGCGATCACACACTGCCGCCGCAAGCCTCAGTCCGTCCTGGAATTAAAGTGCATCGCAGTTTCGCCTGCAAAGGCGTGATCGACCGGAGCGTCACGATGGCCGCGTTGATTGCGTTCTTGCGGTCGTCTAGTGAGAGCATCATACGGACTGATACCTGTTTCCTCCGCGCCTGCGCGGCGGGCCATACCAGACGTCCCAGCGATCTTGCAGTTTGGCCGTTGAGTGGGTTCAGGGCGAAAGCTATTCCCATGACCCCACTAGGCGCGTTAGGGTCTTGAAAGGATTCGAACCGCAGACCGACTCTTTTGTTGAGGCTATTAGCATTCCCGATCTCACCATAGCCGATGGCAGGCAACCTACCTCCGAGCGCCTGACTGATTGGTCAGTGGCCAGTCAGCTTGCCGATTTCGGCCGAAAGCTGATCCTGCGTATATGGCTTGTCGAGCCGCGCAAAGTCGAGGCCCACACCGGGTGGCAACTCGGCATAGCCGGAGGCGATCAGGATTGGCAGACCCGGCAGAACGGCCCTGGCCGCCTTTGCAAGCTCACCACCATTCATACCCGGCATGGAGAAGTCGGTTATCATCATTCCTCAGGCAGTAGTTCTTCACCAGGGTTTGCATCAAATAAACGTCGTCTGGCCCAAGGGATGGCGGTCCCCTTCGGCATGCACTGAACATGACGTCCTCCGTGGTTCGGCACGGAGCGATCCAACCTCGATCCCGCGCTATTTCAATTGTTGGGGGTGATCTTCGGGCGCTTTTGGCATTAGAACGTTTTTAAACGTCACGTACCGAGTCCGCCATGCCAAGCCGTTACCGCTATTCCAAGCTCCTTCGCCGCTCCCGCGTGATCTGGGGTTCGTTTTCGCTCTGGAAGCCGCGGCTGGTTTTCTGGTGTGGGGCGCTCGCCATCGGCGTAATCAGCGTTGGTTTCGCCAAGCTCGCGGATCTGGCGCAGAACGCATTTGCATCACTCACCACTTCCGGTGAATGGAGCTTCCTGCTGCCGCTGTTGCTGACGCCCGCGGGCTTCGTGCTCTCGGCCTATCTGGCGGCGACGTTGTTTCCGAACTCGGGTGGAAGCGGCATTCCGCAGGCGATAGCGGCGCGGCACTTGCATGACGCAGAAGATCGGACGCGGCTGCTGTCGCTGAAGATCGCCTTCGGCAAGATCGTACTGACGGTGCTTGGATTGTTCTCCGGCGCCTCGATCGGCCGCGAGGGGCCGACGGTGCAGGTCGGCGCGTCGATCATGCTTGCTGTCGCCCGCTTCGGCGGCCTGGCGCAGGCGCGCGGATTGATCCTCGCGGGATCGGCGGCAGGTATCGCTGCGGCCTTCAACACGCCGCTCGCCGGGATTGTCTTTGCCATAGAGGAAATGAGCCAAACATACGAATCGCGAGCCAACGGGCTGGTGCTGACGGCCGTCATCCTCTCCGGCCTGGCCGCACTCGGGCTTTCGGGCAGCTACAATGATTTCGGAATGGCATCGGCGGCGCCGACCGAGCTTCGTGATTGGGGACTTGTTCTCATCTGCGGGGTCGGCGGCGGTGCGCTCGGGGCGGCCTTTAGCGGCTTTGCCCTGCATTTCGGCCAGAAGATCCGCCGCTGGGCGGAACCGCAACCGCTAAAACGCATGCTGGCACTTGCGGGAGCCTGCGGACTTGCAAGCGCTGTCATCGGCGTCGCATCCAGCGGCACGACCTTCGGCACCGGTTACGAGCAGGCGCGCGGCGCGGTCGAAGGCAACGCCTTGCCGCTGCTCTTCTTCGTCGAGAAGCTTGCTTCCGGCTTCCTGTCGATGCTGTCAGGCATTCCGGGCGGCATCTTCGCCCCGTCGCTAGCCGTCGGCGCCGGTTTCGGCAGCACCGTCGGCTCTCTGCTTGGCACCAGCATCGCGTTGGCGGCGATCCTGGGTATGGCCGGCTATTTCGCAGGCGTGGTGCAGGCGCCGATGACGGCTTTCGTCATCATTCTCGAAATGACCGGCGACCACCAAGCCGTGATTCCGATCATGGCGGTGTCGATGATCGGCTACGTGACCTCGCGCATCCTTTCACGCGAACCGCTGTACCATGGACTGTCGCGGGTGTTCATTGCGGCGGCTATCCGGGCGCGACGCGCGGCGGGGAAGGAACTGGAAACAACTCGAACGTGACACACTTGGCCGAGGACCATGCGCGACTATCTCACTGACCGGTATTCTACTCGCCGCGAACAGGACGGCTCCTGGACGATCTTCGATCTGTTAACCGGGCTCGCTGCGGACTACCACGGACGCCCAACAACTCAAATGCACGAGGACGGATCGAGGTCCCTGTGCATCGTCATGAATGCGCTCGACAAGCAACGGCGGCGACATACCTCGAAATAGCGCTCGCGGCGTCTTGGTGAGCGAAACAGGTCATATGGAGGAGCACACAATGGCGACATTCAGACGAAGAGCCCGTTGTGCCTCTGGCCAGCTTTCGATCACTACCGAGGGAGAGCCAGTCAAGATCTCCGCCTGCCACTGCAGAGAATGCCAGCGACGCACGGGCAGCGCATTCGGGTGGCAGTCTTCGTCGAACGTGAAAAGGAGGCAGTTTCCGGAGCCACTGGCAGCAGCGTGAATCGAGGGCGGCCGGTGACCCGCCCTCAGGCAGAGCGACTGCTTTGCAATCGTGGCTTTCGCGATATACACAGGGAAAATTGCCGAGGCCGGTTCTTCAACGAACAGTCCGTCAAAGTGATGGGCGCATTGTGGATATGCGGCGCACCAGTGCACGGTGTTAAGGCCACAAGCGTTTGTGGGCGGTGCTCGATGGCCGGGTACGGTGTGTACACGGCCCAAACAAAAAAAGCCGCCAGGGGGTGGTGGCGGGCCGCCTCACTAAAGACTTTACACACTACGGGAACTGGACCTCATCTCGGTCGCACCCAATAGACCACTAACCGCTGCAGGGTGCATCGGCTCCAAAAGGCGTAGCCACTTTTCAGAAGACCGTTTCCTGAACCAACCAACAAACCGGCAGCGCGGCCACCGCTATGGCGCCGAGCCAAACCGCTGCAAACTTGATAAGAAATCGCCGATTAGCTTTGCGTTGGTCCCACTCGTAATACATTGGCCGATCCCCGCATCTAGTAGCCTATGAAAACACCAGATCACAAGGGAGTCGAGTGCTGAACGGCAACACTCTAAATGGCTCTGAAAGCGAACGGACAGGCCTGTCAGACTGACTGACGGGCAAACTCTCGTACGAAGAATCCAACCTCGTTCTCTATTTCCAGAAGCAAGGCTTCGTACTGTTCGACGCTTCCAGAATCAGACTTCACAATCCGAAGCTTTCGCGCATTCAACACAGCCATGCTGTAGTGCTCACACATTTCCGAAACAGCCGTGCGAACTTCCGAATGTCGCGCAAATGGTCGAATTTCTGGGAGTCGAAAAGCGAGCAGTGCCCAACCGTGGGCGGCATGATCTATTTCGCTCGTTGATTTAGAGATCAATGGATCGTACCTCTCGGTCTGCGTAGCTCAAATTCACTTAAGAGTCTGACAGCTTTACCCACAACCTCGTTGCCACGTTGGGGGTCAGCGGCAACCTCGTCGCGGCTTCCCTCCAGCCGCACGGCTAGCTCTGACATGAACTTCCAAATCGGGTCTCCGTCATGCTGAGCAATCGCTGCCGTGATTTGCAGATGTTGAGCCAGACTGGTGAGGACAGCCGTTCTCTCGCCGATCGTCATTTGCTCAAAAGGCAAGGCATCAGCCATTCTTTTCCATCCGCGCCTTTTCGATAGCAGCAGAACGCGAAAGCTGAAGGCTGGCAGCCAGCCTGCACCTTAGATCAATTATCGAGTGGACCTTTGTGTGAACGCGCTCGTCGCTAGGAACTCCGCTGATGGCGTACTTATGGAGCTTGCTCTGAGCTGGCCGAGTGGTCTGCCTGGCATTGGCTGTGGCTTTCACGGGGGCGACTTTGTCTACAAGGCGATTGTCGATCATATCGGCTCCTACCTGAGGCAAGAGCGCATATAATCTCCCAATCGGCTCTGCCCGGAAAGAATAGGGCCGACGACAAAGAATACGCCATTCCACGCGAATGACCTAACGGTTATATCACCATGCTCATGCGTCGATCCCCTCAACTCCGAAACAATCGCCTCGGCCGCCGGGCGCCGCGCGCGGTTGGGTCAGAGATGGAAAAGAGCATGAGACGGGCCTCTACGTCGACGAGGGTATATTCCGTCACGCAACTTGGCTCTCCTGACGCGCCATAGGGCAAGTCGCAAGCATTGGGAGCATCAATCAGGGGAACGACAACCCATACCGGCAGCCCCGAGAAGCTTCCGCAAACGTCGCGACCGAATTTTCGGAGTCGTCGGATTTCTCGTTGTAGCGATGCAGGTGACCGAAGGCGTCATCAACAGCCTTGCAGTTGGCTCGTCCTGGGGGCAAGGGCGTGACTGCTGATTGCGGCTGAAAACTGACCCGGCATTTCCACCGAGAATTTCGACCTCAGGATGATCTGCGACTATCTGGAGCAACTAAGGTTTCGCTGCCGGCGACTATTTTGAGCGTACGGTTTTTTCAGAAGACTCCTGTGACCGAAGTCATCCGCTCACACGCGAGCCAGCCGGTCACATGTTTCAGCGGCGAAAGGACGGCGAGGGCGACGACCGACTCGACGGCGCCGACATGATCTGGCCGCCGCAGAAGGAAAGGCCGATGGCGGTTATCACCCAGAGCGTTGCCGCCGTCGTCAGCCCGCTGGCGAGAGCGCAAGATGTCCATCGATCCGTTGGCGCTCTCGCTGGTGGAAAGCAGGAGGTTTGCCTGGATCATCGCTATGCAGGCAGCCAAGCCGACCAATACTGTGGTGCGCAGCCCGGCGGCATGACCACCTTGCTTCTTGTTTGCACTTTGCGCGCGCAGTTAGACGATGAGCTTAACGGTTGTGGCTTTCAGCCGGCACTGCTTCTTGAAGTTGCTCGACTTAGCATTAGCTTCCCTGAAGCATATGGAGTGAAGCGAGATGTCGTCCGGTCTTGAAAAGGTCTTTTCCGTCCGTGCCTCGCTCGAGGAGACAACGGACTCCGGCATTTTCAACTGGGACGTCGAAAACAACGTCGTGTTTGCAGATAGTGCCTTGGCAACCCTATTCGGTCTCGACCCCCAAGAAGCCAAACACGGTCTGCCCATCGAGACTTACCTTGTGCGGGTTCACCCGGAAGACAAAGCCGGGCTATCTCAGGCAATAACAGAGACTATCGTGGCCGATGTTCCACAGCAGCACGTGTACCGAGTTATGGGCACCGACGGTAAATACACTCACGTCGCATCTTTCGGCCGGGCATTTCATCGGAAAGACGGATCATTAGCAGCTTATGCCGGAATCGTTGTGCCGGCCGTCGATATCAGGGGTCAGTCGAAACAGTGATCTGACGGGTCTCGGAAGTTGCGGATGTTCCAACATCGTCGACGGCTCCAGTTGAAACTGGCGACTAGCCGGCGCTATCGGTCGGATCCGTCGGCATATGGAATGCAACCCCTTAGCGCCGGTTCAGCCGTAAACATGCGCTTACGCACCTAGGTAGCTCTTGATCTCAATGAATACTTTAGTAACATGTCACGATAGCCCAATTATATGACTGTACATGAAAACAGGCATCGATCATAGTACCCACGGCTGGGCGCTTCTTGCAATGAAGCTTCCGCAGATCAGGCGGTTCAGAAGCGCGCGGCACACAGTTGCCGAATTGCTCGAGTGCTATAGCCTTGCCGTACTCCATCTGGGACGATTGAGGAACAGTTCCGCTCCATTGTCGGACATAGGCGAGTATGAGACGGTCGTGAGTTCCATCGAGGGAGAGGTTTTCTTCTATCTCAAGGAATACGTGGAGCTATCCAGAAACGCTTTCGACTGGTGCGATTAAACGACAACGCAAAACAATCGTCTGGAACCCTGGACACTGGTCATTCCTCCAGTTGAAATCGCCTCGCTAAGCGTTATCTCATTGTCAATGCTTTTCGGAGAATGGTTGTCACCCATCTCTCGGTCAATTTTCGGACAGCACCCAATACGGAGCGCGATCATGTCCGAGGCCATTCGCTTTCAAAATATGAGCATTGAGCAGCGAGAGATCGTTCTGGGCAACCTTGTCAATCGCCTTGATGTCTCCGCATCGATCGCCCACCACGAGGGCGACCCAATATGGAAGATGCTTCACAAGCTTTCCGACGAGATTCGTGTCAACCAAGTCCAGATTGCCGCGGATTTCTCCGACGCGGCCACTTCCGTGATCAGGGAGGCCGCTGGACTGCTAGCGCGGTTCGAAGTCGGAGAAATCGGCAAGACGCTTCAATAACTGCGAGTTCGCCCGGACTGGGGTGATTTCTTTCCGCGCATAGAATAGGCGCTCGCGACCAGAAAGCCCTTAGTCGATGTGGACGAACCCGCTCGAAGGGTGTGAGCTGAAATAGCTGCTGGTAGCCTTCAAGCCGAAGGCAAAGCGCAAGTACACCTGACCCTGCGACCCGGTAACATAGAACGGCGGCGACTTTCTTAAAAGAGCGACGCCCGCCACTGGATCTTTGAACGGTAGGGGTAGTTTTACTCGCTAAGGTATCAAGCTCGCGCCAAGCTTCGGGAGCATACTCTTTTAGAGAAGCGAGCTGCGCGTGCCCAAGAACCCAGTAGTTGTACTCGTTGTCGATGACGAACCGCTTCTTCGCCTGTCAATCACAGGGGGAGCTCGAACATGAGGCTTTCGTCGTGTTTGAGGCTAGGACCGCGGACGAGGCCATCGCGGTCCTTGAAGGCCATCGAGAGACCCGGCTGGCATTCACTGACGTGAACATGCCGGGAAGCATGCACGGTCTGAAATTCGCACCATTCGTGCCCGATCGCTGGCCGCCGATCAAAATCATCGTGACATCTGGCTACCGTCAGCTGAAGTCGGGCAGCATCCCCGAGGTTCGCCCTTCCTCAAAAAGCCCTACGTCTCCGCCGAAGTCGTGACGATGATCCGCGAACTATTGGCGGACCGACTGGCGATGGTAGGAGGAAAGCCATCACGCCACCCCAGAGCTGTGTGCACGTAGTCAAGCGTCGTCGATGTGACCTGCGTTTTGAGTGAACTCGCGTTCTTTGGCGGTGCGCACATCTGCAGACATCTTCTCGGTTTGGTATGGTCCCAGCGATCCGGTGGCGCCGTCGTTATTCCATTCCACCCAATGACCCTCGTCATCGGATCGAACAACTACGGATAGTGATTGCTTTTCTTCTGACATGGATAGGTCCCTTCATTTCCGCGACCATAGCTGGCATATTGGCAAGGCGATAAGGTGCAACATCGTACAATCGTATCGTGTCACGATCGCTGGCGTGCGTCTCGTGACGCAACATCACACCTCGCGACGGAATCTAATTCAGCGAGTTTGATCTCTCGCCTCGTCGCGAGCTAGCCGTGCTTCGCGAAGCCGTTGGGTCTTAGCCTGTCGCACCTGTTCTTCAGTCTCAAGCTCCTCGACGGCTTGGCCGCGCGCGAAGAACTGGGATTGAACGCGGTCGAATGCGATCTCGGCCTGCTGTCTAGATTTGCTCGGGGTCATGAAACCTCCTTGGGTTTCGTGGGTAGATGCGAAAAGGCCGGACAACTTGGCCCGGCCCTTCAAACGCGCTGTCCCATTGCCATTACATCCGTGGTCAATGGGACCGCACGTTCAATTATGCAGCTTGCAGGTTGCAGGCAGACATCTTGCCGGACTTGGCGTCGCGCTCGAGATCATAGCCGATCTTCTGGCCCTCGACGATTTCGCGCATTCCCGCACGCTCGACGGCAGAGATATGGACGAACGCATCAGCGCCGCCGTTATCCGGCTGAATGAAGCCGAAGCCCTTTGTGGAATTGAACCATTTTACTGTGCCTGTGGTCATAATGAACCCTTTCAAAGCATAGAGTGAGGGACCGCGGAAGCGACGCTTCGCGGACGGTGATACGACTATTTTTGAAAGAGAAGGTTCGAATAGAGCGCGGTGCCAATCGCGCGGTAGACAAAGCTCGGCAAGCAAAAGATCGATAAAACTAAAAATAGAGAACTTTCCACAAAAGTCAACCAATAGTTTTCTCCGGGTCATCCAGTAGCCAATGCGTAAAAGGTTGTAGAGCTGGGCAACGCTTATTGCGTGAGCTGATCGGGCCGGAGGCCGACTACTGTCACGACAAGATTGCGCTAGTTAGAGCGTTCCCGATCACCACCACTACTGACGGGCACAAAACTTACCCCGCCGCTCTCACTGGCGTTCTGTCAAGCCTCCAACGCTTTGATCTGGGCGGTTGCCATGAGCCGCCCAAGATACCTTCTTTGCCCCAGTAAGCGCGGATGTAGAGCGAGAGCGTTCCGTCCGGTGCGGGAGGCTAGTTTGTTTCGTTGTCCTTGCCCGGAGACTTCGCGCCAACTTTGAGCGTGAGCGAGCCGTCGCTGTTTCGCTTAAGGTTCTTGCTCTTGGTACCGAGAGAATACCGCTTGAACTCATTCGTATGGAACAGACGCTTGTCGTTGTAGAGCGTTAACGACCAGAAGCCATTGACCGGTGGCTCCTGTCATTTCGCGAAAGTGACGGAACAGCTGCCGTTCCCGGAAAGCTATTTACCGACAGCGTCGCAGTCGGTGTAGAAATACTGCGTTTTATTCGGCCGGTTGTCGAACGTGTTCGACTGCGACGTTCCGGTCCGGTTGAAGCAGTCGAGACCGAATCGCGCATTATTGGTCGATCGGCGCCAGCCGTTGCCGGCCGGGCGACCGTTGTGTTTCCACTCGAAAATCGAATCTGCGATCCATAAATTTGTCATGAACTGAGCGGTAGAGGATCGGTGCCTTCGCTTAGAATTGCAAGATATCTTCGATAGCTGAACACGCGACCTCGCTTGCGGCCGGTTACTTCATCAACGATGCCTAAGCGCTCCAGATCGGCGAGCGCTGCGTTGACCGTTGGCGCAGACAAACCTGTAATCTGGACAATCTGGTTCGCCGTGTGAAAAGGATTCTGCTGGAAAAGCTCGTGAATGCGTAGCGCCGACCCTGCTCTATCGCTCTCTATGGTGATCCGCTCCCGATCTTCCTTGAAAAGAGCGACGATCTGAGTTGCAGCCTCAAAAGCCTGATTGGCTGTATCGGCCACGCCGGCAAGGAAAAAGTCTAGCCAGGCTTCCCAGTTTCCCTGTTCGCGAACCTCTTGCAGTAGCCGATAATATTCTCGCCGATGGGACTTCAGATAGAGGCTAAGGTATAGCAGCGGCTTTCTCAGAACGCCATTCATGCAAAGATATAGGGTTACGAGCAGGCGGCCGATACGGCCGTTGCCATCGAGAAATGGATGGATTGTTTCAAACTGCACATGCAGCAGGCCGGCTTTGATGAGCGCTGGTAGCCGCGATTGGTCGTCATGGATGAAGTGCTCGAAAGCATCCAGGCAACCGGCCATTTCAGTGATGGGTGGCGGCACAAAGAGTGCGTTACCGGGACGCGTGCCGCCAATCCAATTTTGCGAGCGGCGGAACTCTCCTGGATCCTTGGAGCCGCCTCGCCCACTTTGTAGGAGCCTGGCGTGCATTTCACGGATCAGACGCAATGACATGGGCAGCGTTTCCAGCCGCTCCAGACCATACATCATGGCATCAACATAGTTGGAGACTTCACGAATATCATCGACCGGCTGCCCAGCCTGCGCTTCCGTCTCAAACCACAAGAGATCGGAAAGCGTCGACTGCGTTCCTTCGATCTGCGAGGAAAGAACAGCTTCCTTTCTCACATACATATAGAGAAACAGCTCCTGCCGCGGCAGCAACATTGTGATACCGTCCAGCCGACCTAGCGCGCGCTCAGCCAAGCTGAGACGCTCCAGCAATGAAAGCACATCGATCGCCGGTTCGGGCGGCAATGGTGGAGGTACGAAAGCCGACACTGTTTCACTGGCAGCGGTCGTCTCGACGAAGCGACCCAAGCGATTTTTGGGTTGGGAATCTGACATGACCCATTATCAGACACGGTCGTTATTTAAGCAAGACGTCTTTCACTTAATTAAGCGACGGACTTAGATAAGCGCGCTTAATTAACGCGGACACAGCATTCACAGTGTCAGACCCGATACATCCTTTCTTAAAGCTCACTCCATATTCCCGCTCGCCCTCGGCATTAGCGCCGAGAGAAACGGAAAGAGCATGACCAAAAACGACCTGTCATCACGTCATTTTCAGCGAAAGATATTAGAATTCTGCGAGCTGCGTATCTCGCCGATTGCGTCCAAAAGGGTACTGGAGAATATTCGGCCCTATCTAGTCAGTTTGATCATCTATAGAAAATCGCCCCCGCTCCTGAATGGCCATATCGACTGGACGACGATCGGTCAGGCGTGTGCGATCGAAGCCGATTTGACGACAGAACTGAAAAAGCAGATGCGGCCAGGCTTGGATGCAATCATTCGCTGGCTCGGTGCGCCACCTGCCGCCGAAGATTCGCGAACTCGGAAGCCGAGCCTTCGCTCGGCGAAATCAGATCAAGCCAGAAAGCCAGCCGCCGCCTCCTCAACCAGAAAGCCGCATCGCGTCGGCGAAGGCGACAATGCTACTCACTCAGCTTTCGCACAGCGTGGACCTGCACCGAAGCCGATCAGTCCTTTTCCAGAACCGCTATTCGAAGCGACAGAAGATCCGGCAAGCTTTCAGGACGCGCTGGCCTATCACATGCGGCGGTTTGGCGACACATACTGGCAGCTTTACCGCTCTGTTGTTCATCTAAATGAGACCTTTGACAACAAGACGCTGCTATCCTGGATCCAGGGCGAGCGCGTGCCGCGATCTATTGCTAGTTTCACAATCCTTGGCCGCATCGAGCGGCGCTACAGGTTGCGACACGGGTATTTAAAAGAGAAGCTGCCGCATCAGGCACGTTCACTGTACGGCCATGATCTGGGTGACATCAGCCCGGCGGAGCGGCGTAGAATTTCATTTCACCTACCGGATGATTTCAGCAGTTTGCCCTTCACCAAACGTGAAGAGATCCTTGATTGGGTGCGTCGGGTAATTATTTCCGGATCCACGGAGTATCGTCGATACCAGGCGGCGGCCAGCAGGCAACGTTATGCCATCCGCTTTCCCGGTGTCACCTATGGCGGCAGTGCTTTTGCCTCTCGATCGTTGGCCTCCGCTGCTGGCACCAATCAGAACGTCGCGGCAGATTTCGACGATCCTGATTTGCTTTCCGGCGTTGTCGACGCGCCACCGAGACTTGCCATGGAGATGGCTGACCTTATCCGTTTCAAAACCTCGACACTGACCGCGATTGGTTTCCAGCGAAACGGCGTCTGGGGTGAGGAGACGGCCTCTCAGAAGATCGAACACCTCGGCCTGATGTTTGGCGCGCTGGCCGCTTCACCAAACGGGGCAGTGAAGGGCTACGGCGTACCACTCAGCCAACTGAGCTTTGGCCTACTCATCTTCCCCGGTGTTTGGGACTGGTATCTGCAGTGGCGAGAACAGCGCCGCGGCTTCTATACCAAATGGGAAGAAGACATGCTGATGGTCGCCCAAGCCCTTTCTCGCGCGGGTGTCGGCTGGATACGACAGCACCCGGAATTGCTTAACAACGTGAGGCCGGTCTCGGGTTTGGTTGAGCGGGACGAAATCGAATTCGCGGCCCGTGATTGGGACGGTGCCTGCGACGCTCTTCATAGGCATGCCGCCAACCGCTCGAAGGAAATCCAACGCGTCATGCGCGTCCATCGCGATCCGTTCGAGCCTATCATGTGCGTTCTCGAGGCCGAGAGTCCTTTGGCGGAGTATCGCAAGATCACTGAAGAGATTCTTGAACGCATGCCGGATGAGAGCAGGTATCCTCGGCCAGCAGCCGAAGCCGTCAGATCATTCCTACTGCTTCGGCTTGGCCTACACCTCGGGCTGCGGCAAAAGAACCTTCGCCAACTGCGTGTCTGTCCGCGCGGCCATTATCCGACATCCGAACGTCGGCTTGAGGACTTGAAATGCGGTGAGTTGCGCTGGAGCGATCGCGATCATGGGTGGGAGGTCCTTATCCCATCGGTCGCATTCAAAAACTCCGGCTCCTCCTTCTTCGGACAAAAGCCCTTCCGGCTGATCCTGCCCGATTTGCTCGATCTCTACAAATACCTCGACGCGTATATCGACAAGCACCGTGGAGTTCTGCTCGGCGGAGCCAAAGATCCCGGGACCCTGTTCGTCAAGACGGTAAAGACGACCAGCATTGATGCCGCCTACAACTCCACCACATTCTACGAGGCTTGGCGGACCGTGATCCAACGCTATGGAATTTATAACCCCTACACCGGGCGAGGCGCGATCAAGGGCTTGCTGCCGCATGGTCCGCATAACCTGCGGGACATTCTCGCGACGCATATCCTTAAACAGACCGGATCCTACGAGCAGGCGAGCTACGCCATTCAGGACACGCCCGATGTCGTACAACAACACTACGGTCGCTTCCTGCCGCAAGACAAGGCGGCACTGGCCGCCAAGATCCTAAATCAGGTCTGGGAAGCTGCCTAAAATTGAATGAGTGCTCGGCTCGAATGTTTATTGTCTACACCCGAGCCGGGACTCGTCGTTTCCGCCGTGATGCGATATGAACCGAGGACACGCAGTTTTTTACGGGGATTTCTTCAGCCCTTCGGCACGAGTGTGAGGCCCCCTTGGTGGCAGTTCTTCATCCTTCGCCAACCACGCCACATGGTCGCGAAACAACTGCGTTGCCCTGACCGCCTGTTTCGTAGAGTCGCTTCGAGAGCCTTGGCGATGGATTCTGCGTCGTCGTCGGTCATGCTGAAATGCTTTTACGCCAGTTTCATCCGTTGTCGGAATTGATCGCCGACGTTTGCCTCAATCAGCCCGCCACTTCAAACCACAGTTCTGTGTCAGCCGAAAAATCAGGCAGAAACTGGCGCAGAATTGACACCAAAATCATCCATGAAAACTTGCGGATATACCCAATGTTAGGATCCGTGATACTCTATTCAGACAGAGATACCAAAATAAAAACAAACACATATCAAGACGACTATAAATATAATGTACGTTGTATCTATCGATGACCACGGCGAAGAGCGCAACTTCTTGGCGACCCAAATAGGGTTCTCTGAAAACCGGTTCTCTGCGACAATCAATGGCCTCCTGCGAACCTTTGGCGTATCGGATGTCATCTCCGTTGAGCAGATTGACCACCCCATCCACACGATCGAGCACACACCCTCAGCAAGCCAGCATTGAACGAGGGATGGGAAGACGCTCGCTGATTGCAGCTTCAACATTTTGGGCGTGGCAGTGAATGCTCCCGCGACCAACGCCGCGTTATCCTCATTGTGGGTAGCGAACACGAGCCATGGTCAGATTTCGATTTCCTGATATCTTGCCCTCATTGTGTGGGGAGTAGGCGTAATGAAGAGTTTGGTTCCAGACGCATTCTATTGGGCGCGATCCGACAAGCACACCGATGGTCGGACGACGATCGTGCAAGTCTCGACGGTTTTAGGTGAGGATCCCGACTATTGGACTTTGGCCGTTCTAGGCTCCGATCAACATCACATGATCGGTGATTTCGAGCTCATCGCCCTCGTTGAACCGCTGGACGGTCTCCAGCTGCGGCAAGCGGCGGAATAATCTCAACGGATCTCATCGTGACGCCGGCGTAAAAGAAAGTCCTCGCAGGAGAACGAGGGCTGCAAGTCTTGCCGTGCAAAGGGGTGGGCGACGGTAAACGCATGCTTCTTTGATGTGCGCGATTATATTCGACGCAGCTTGATAACCAATGGTTTCAGCTTTAACGCGCTCTGGAAGATGCTTGAGCGGCGACGGAAGCGAGCCTCTGCTCCCGCAACGCCTGGGTCCGTGAGCAGCCCCTGCACAACCAATGAACACTTGGAGCGCGGACGCCGCGGCGAGATCGCATTTTTTTGATGCGTCGCGCTTAACTTTTTTAATTGCCGGTTTTGAACACGGCGCTAAAATTCCTGGTCGTCTGGATTTGTCTGGAGGAGAAAAATGAATCCGGAAAGGGATGAGATGCAGCGCTTGGCGCTGTGGGAGGCTCCAGTCTATGTAAGGATTGGACGAGGAATGACAGAGACGATCGACGGTCCGCAAGAGGCCCTGACTTACCTCTTGTCTCGTTGGCCGGCCGAACGCGGATACCATTACCGCCAGGCGATCGCCGATTGTACCGAGACGATCGAGGAATATGGCTCGCTTGAGGAGGCACGCGAAGCCTTCGTCGCTGCGGCGATAGAAGCGCACATCCTGGCCTAGCGGTGCCCAACCACCTTCAAAATTGATGCGAAAACCACGAGTGACGACCATGCATCATGATCTATCACCTATACCGATCAAACCCTTGGGTGTGGCCATCGACGGCCCGGGCAGATACCGAATTGTGAACACCGTTTCCGGTTTGGCGACCCTTCTTATGAACAACTGGCCGATACGAGAGAAGGGAGAGGATTGGCGCGCAGCGCTGGCGGCTTGTCTGAAAGCGTTTGAGGAAAAGGCAGGCGGCGCCGCCGCGCGCGAGGTGTTCATCCTCGCCGCGCGGAGCGCGGAGTTTTCGATGATCCTCGAGGCCGACCCCCTGGCAGACATCCCGCACCCCAGGGCGCCTGCTCAGTCAATTGCGATCCACTGATCCGGATGAGAAAATCCTCTTCCGGTCTGCTTTAAAAGATCGAGTCACAAACTACGAAGAACGCTTGTTCGTGTTCGCAGGCTGTGCTCGGGCTCGCGGTTGCGAGGCGAAATACATCACATACTCCTCTGCGGCGTCGGCAAGGTGGATAACCGACCTGGTCTGCGCACGATCGTGACGGCGCCTGTGCAAGCCCGTTGAATAAAGTGCGGGGCAGCATTGCCTCTGCTCGACGCGGGTATATCTAGGCGCCTGAGACGACGTGCATGAAGGATCGACGGTGAAATCTCCTGCAACAACCGAGCCTGAAGAGCAAAACGAAACAAGCGCTCTGTTCCGCAGCGAAGCCCGGCGGCGTGCCCTGTTCGAAGCAATCGATGATGGTTTTTGCATCATCGAGTTCATAGATGGCCCAGAGGGTTCGCTAAGCGACTACGTTCATGTCGAATCTAATTCCGGATACGAGCGGCAGACTGGGATCAAGGATATCGTCGGAAAGCGCCTTCGAGAGATTGAACCCGATAATGCTGATGTCTGGCTTACTCTTTACGGCGGCGTCCTGGAGACTGGTGAGACAGTGCGTTTTGAACAGGAGTTCAAAGCGATCGGTCGCTACATCGAAGTGTCTGCGACACGGATCGAGCCTTCCAGTCTTCGCCAGGTCTCGGTTCTCTTTCGCGACATCACCGAGCGAAAGGTGGCGGAAGCAGCCTTGCGCAAAAGCGAGGAGCTAGCGCGCGACAACATTCAGCGCGTTCAACTCGCTTTGGCCGCAGGTGCCATCATCGGAACGTGGTTTTGGGATGTTCCAAGCGACCGCTTCACGGTTGACGAAGCATTTGCGACCGCGTTTGGCTTCGACCCGTCGCAGGGGCGTTCGGGCATAAGTCTTTCCCAGGTGATAGAGACAGTGCATCCCGACGACCAGGCGGGCTTGGCTATTGCAATAGATGAGGCCTTGCGACGGGGTGGATCGTTCGCCCATCAGTACCGGACCAAGCGGACGGACGGGAACTACTATTGGTTGGAGGCGAACGGCCGGGTAGATCTTGCAGCGGATGGCAGCGCCTCGAAGTTTCCGGGCGTACTGCTCGATATAGAGGGCCGGCGTGCGGTTGAAGCAGAGCGTGACCGCGCCATTGCCGAGCTGCGGTCACTGACCGAAACACTGGAGGAGCGAGTTGAGGAACGGACCGGCGCGCTACTCAAAGCCGAAGAAGCTCTCCGACAGTCACAGAAGATGGAGGCTGTCGGTCAGCTTACAGGCGGCCTAGCGCACGATTTCAACAACATCCTTGCCGGCATCGGCGGGAGCCTCGATTTGATGAAAACGCGGCTCACACAGGGGCGTATCGGCGATATCGATCGATACCTTACCGGCGCGCTGGGCGCGGTAAAGCGCGCAGCAGGACTGACACAACGCTTGCTCGCTTTCTCACGCCGTCAGACGCTTGATCCCAAGCCATCTGACATCAATCGGATCGTGGCCGGCATGCAAGACCTCGTGACCCGTAGCGTCGGCCCAGGGATCGAAGTCGAAACCGCGGCAGCCGGTGGCCTGTGGACTGCATTCGTTGATGCTGGCCAATTCGAAAACGCGCTTCTCAATCTCTGCATCAACGCCCGCGACGCAATGCCGGACGGCGGAAAACTAACGATCGAAACTGGGAACAGGTGGTTGGACGAGCGCGCGGCAAAAGCGCGTGGCCTCGAACCCGGCCAATATGTCTCCATGTGCGTTAGCGATACCGGTACCGGCATGTCGCCAGATGTTATCGAGCGGGCGTTCGATCCCTTCTTCACCACCAAACCGACGGGACAAGGCACAGGGCTCGGTCTCTCCATGGTCTACGGTTTTGCCGGGCAATCGGGCGGCGCGGCGCGGATCTATTCCGAAGTTGGCAAGGGAACCATGATTTGCATCTACCTGCCTCGACATGTGAGTGCCGCTGTCGAGGAGCATATCCCGCTTGTTGACGCGCCCCCACCTGCCGCGGTGGACCAGTTGACAGTCCTGGTTGTCGACGACGAACCTCTTGTCCGGATGGTCGCCGTCGAGATCCTGGAAGAGTTGGGGTACTCCGTCATGGAGGCGGAGGACGGCCCCTCCGCGCTTAAAACCCTTACCCTTCGCCCGGATATCGACATCCTCGTTACCGATGTTGGCCTGCCGAACGGTATGAACGGACGCCAGCTTGCCGATGCAGTACGAGTGCAGCGGCCGGAGTTGCCGATCCTGTTCGTCACGGGATACGCAGAAAACGCCGTCCTCAATCACGGTCACCTGGAGCGCGGCATGCAGGTCCTGACCAAACCCTTCGCCAGCGATGTATTCGCCAGGCGCGTGTCTGAACTCGCGTGTGGCAAGTAGAATTACAGTGTCCGCGGCCTGGCATTCCAGCCCGCGATGCTCGACGACTTCCAGCTACTCGGGCTCGTCAGGCTCCCAGAGGAGTACCTTGCTCAGGAGCCGGCGCTAAGCCCTGCAGCGTGGGCCGCTGGGCAGCCTTCAAGATATCCTTAAGGCCTTCGGTTGCGCGCCGAAACCTCCCTCGAATCCTTCGCGGCGTCTGAGAACCCAGGAGGTTTGCTCTTTATCCAGGCGACGAATTTCTGGATCGCCGGATCTTCGAGCAGCGCCGGGATGGAGCCGAACGTCTTTGCGAGTTGCGAGTCCGTGAAGATCGCATGGATCTGACGATGACAGACACGGTGCAAGGGAACGGTGATCTTGCCGCCTTTGCTTTTCGGGATCAGGTGATGGTCCTCTTTCTGATCATCCGGAATCGCTCGTTCACAGAGCGGGCAAAGCGTGGGCTCCAGCTCGACATGCCATGAGGCAGTTTCATCTCTGTTTTTACGCGCCATCGGCCCTCGATTGCATCCACCATTTCCTGCCAACGGAGTTGAATTCTTATCCTGATCCTCGGCCACGTTGGAGATATCGGTTCCCCCGGCCGGTATCAACAGTGTTCTGCTCGGTTCTGCGGACAGCAATTTGCGCACGCGTCGCTATCACTTAAATTGCAAGATATTTGCTGCTACGTGCTATCTGGTCGCTCCGCCCTGGTATGCGTGTGTTATCGTGTTCCTCGCGCTCGCTATTCACGAGAATTAAGCCATTGTACCGACATCGCCCATCATCCGGCCGCCTCCTGCGACACGCCCGATGCACCGCCAAGAATACAGGACAACACGAGATAATATCGGCTTTGCTTTGATGGCCTATTCCTAAGGCAAATGTATTGCAATTCGCATCTTTCGCCCTAATTGCCTCGGTTACGAAAGGATCGAGCCTAATGAAAAAAGCAATCACGGTGCGCCTTGATCCTGAACTTCTTGAACAGGTCCGTCTGAAGGCTGAGGACGAAAATCGGACGTTGACCAACTTCATTGCCACCGCTCTCAAAGATCGCCTTCGGCTCGCTTCCAACGGTCCGCGTCATCTCGAAAATGGACAGAAATAATTAATGACCAACGGATCAGCCCCTACGGACGATGCTGCTACGACCTCTGCGCTAGCGAAAGCGGCAACCGGGATTTCGGGCTTTGACGAGATAACGCTGGGCGGTCTGCCAGATGGTAGACCGACCCTGGTTTGTGGGGGCCCGGGATGTGGCAAGACGCTTTTTGCCATGACCTTCCTCGTCAACGGCGCGACGCTTTTTGATGAACCCGGCGTATTCATGAGTTTTGAAGAGGCAAGTGAAGATCTCGTCCAGAACGTGGTCTCACTTGGCTATGATGTTCAGAGCCTTATCGATGAAAAGCGGCTCGTGCTGGACTAGAAAATAGATCCTCCGCATGGCCAGAAATTTCGATCGCCGAGCGGGGTTGCCGTTTGGTCTAAATCAAGATTTCGTTATTGAACAGAATGATGGTCCCGTCTGAAACAAACGCATCTTCAACGGCTGACGTAGCCCATGGTCGATTGCCGGACCCTACAGGCGTCAATAGCCGGAAGAGCCTTCTGAGATCGCCGTTTTGATTGCGTCTCGTCACTGAGGTGGCAGCGCGAACTGGAGAGGCAGATCGCAGACGTCGGCATCCGAACGTATCTGGACCACGTGCGTACGAAGCTAAGCCTCCCCCTCGAGGCCGAAGTGTTTTAGGGCTTCTTCTGCTTGCTGGACTCTACAGCCCTGGCCCCGAGCGTAGCCGGCGCTGCGACTGGAGCCGCTTTGTCCTTCTTAGGCTTTCGGACCTCTTTGTTGCTTTTAGCTTGACCCTTGGCCATCGATTCCTCCTAGTTGAGATAACGTAGCATTACCGAGCAACACGGGAGAGAATGCAAGTCATATCTTGGCTATCGGGCCGGTAGGTGCCAAGCCGCCGCATGGGCTGAGCGGACTTCTCCGACCGAAGATCGTAAGTGAAATGATATCGGTCAATGTTCCGACCAACACTCCAAACCATGAACAAGAACGAGGCTGGCGCCAAGCGCGAGGTAACGGTCTTACGACCGAGCATTCTGAGAGGTGGCGCAGTATTGGTGGCTATGCGCCCCAGAATGTCGATGTGTTGGCTCCGAAGTTGGCAGAATAATTCAGGTGTTGGTGTCGAAGTTCAAAGCCGCCACCGCTTTGGCAGCGGCGGCACGGACGCGGAAAAGGGGCCGACGCGCAAGCCCACAGACAAAAACGGATAGTTTCGCTTCCCGCGCCGTAGTAGATGAGGCAGCACGTACGGATGGCCTAGCCTGATGCCCAACAATTAAATCGTGGTGTGGAGCAGAAGTCCTGCACTGCGCTCAGAAACAGCTCGGATCAAATGAACTCTCAAAACCACGAACCAAAATCACCAAACCGGGATACGACCGGCGCTTGGATCAAGATTCTGGCGCAATACCGGCAGCCGCGATTTGGTCGCAGCGTATTTGAGCTCGTGGTAACGGCTGTACCGTTCGCTGCGTTCTGGGCCGGAGCGTGCATCTTCATCATGCAAGGTTCGTGGCTGGGCGCCTTGCTTGTTCTGCCTGCTGCAGCTTTCCTACTGCGGCTCTTTATGATCCAGCACGATTGCGGGCACGGCTCGTTCTTCGCGCGGCGAAGGTTGGACACATGGACGGGACGCATAATTGGCGTTCTCACCCTCACGCCCTACGACTACTGGCGGCGAACTCATGCCGAGCACCATGCCTCTGCAGGCAATCTTGACGAACGGGGAGTAGGTGACATCGCCACCCTAACGGTCGACGAATATCACGCCCTCTCTCCGGCAAGGAGACTTGGATACCGCTTCTACAGGCACCCTGTTGTCATGTTCGGCGTCGGCCCAGTCTGGGTGTTCCTTCTAAAACAACGGCTGCCGATCGGTATGATGAGAGCCGAACTCTTGCCTTGGGTGTCGACGATGGCAACCAATCTAGCGATCGCGCTCGTCGCTGCACTGACAATATGGTCCGTGGGGCTCGTGCCGTTCCTCTTGGTGCATCTTCCTGTTGTTTTGTTGGCGGGCGCTGCCGGTGTTTGGCTGTTTTACGTACAACACCAGTTTGAGGAAACGCATTGGTCAAAGGCCGACGACTGGCAATTTCCTAAAGCCGCTCTCCATGGCGCTTCGCACTATGACCTCCCGCTGGTGCTTCGATGGCTGACGGGGAATATTGGCGTTCACCACATTCATCATCTCGCTAGTCGTATTCCATACTACCGACTTCCGGAGGTACTGCGCGCTCATCCTGAACTGGCGGCCATTGGCCGCATAACGTTGTGGGAAAGCTTTGGGTGCGTCCGACTTGCGCTGTGGGATGAACGGCGGGGCCGGCTTGTCTCTTTCCGGGAGGCCCGGAAACTGCTGGCGCATCAATAGCGGTTGAGTGCTCCAAGCGATTGTTCTCGCTCCTGAAGCAATTCTCTCAGGCGGCGCGAAAGTGGCGTGCATCGGTAAGCCCCATAGACCCTGCATGGGCAAATTTTTTGATTGCGGCAGCTGATCCTCTGTCCTTGGAGCGTGTATCGGTTTGAATGGAAGCTGACAAAGGAATGCAGATGTCGATCACTGTCCAGAAAACAATCCCCGCTGCGCGAATGCATCAGTTCCACCAGATGGTCGAGCGGTGGCTTCAGGAAGGTCCGATCAAGCTCGCGACCAATGCCACGATCACCGCAATGGACAATGCCGCAATCCCGAAGGAAGAACAGGCGGCGATCATCGAGGACCGGGACATCATCATGAAACACAATATGCGACTCGGCCTGATCAGCGAAGTCTTCGCAACGGCCATCGAGAAGGCTGTGAAATCATCCCGGTCAGGACATGAGGCGCAGGACGAGATCGCTCGATTGATCGTGACTGCAATCGGCATCCGTCAAGACGATGAGAGTGAGCTGGTCACGTTCACCTTCGCTAGTCAAAGCGAGGCCGATGCATTCAGCGCGCTTGCCTGACGGCAGCGATCGGCGCTTCTACGATATGGCCGCAACCGGCCGATTTCGTTGAAAAACCCGCTTGATCGACTGCTCATCCGCCCATTTCGGTCCTTCCGGGCGGAGTGCCAATGCGTTTCTACCCCGCGTCTCGGCGC
>NZ_JAGHMF010000039.1 GCF_017741815.1 Rhizobium sp. 16-488-2b | reverse complement strand
CAGGCACAGCGCGACTTCTTCGGCGCCCACGGCTTCGATCGTCTCGACGGCAAGGACTTCCACCACGGCCCATGGGGCAGCGGTGCGGCGACCTTCTAAAGCGATGTGCTTACCCCCCCGCCCATGAGTTTCATGGGTCGGGCTCATATTCATTCAAGAGCTGCATAGCCGGCTTCACATTGGCCGATCAGCAGATAATCAAGTGACTTCCGCGGCTACATCAGAACGCTCATGTCCCATTGCGTTCCAGATGCGACCAATCGGTTTGTCGACGCGTTTCGGGGCACAGAGACCAGTCAAACTGTCCTGTCACTGCTAAGTCGGCGGTGTGGCACAACAAGAGGCGATCCGGTGATCGGATCCGGGATGACAACGCTATCCAGGTCAAAGACGGATTTGATCATCTCTGGTATCACGATTTGTTCGGGAGCGCCCTGCGCGACAATCGTCCCGTTCCGCATCGCGACGAGATGCGAGGCATAGCGGGAGGCCTGGTTGAGATCGTGGAGCACGGCGACGATCGTCCGCCCTTTCCGGTTCAGCGTCTCGAAGAGATCAAGAAGCTCGATCTGATGGGCGATGTCCAGGAACGTCGTGGGTTCGTCGAGAAGCAGGAGCGATGTTTGCTGTGCGAGTGCCATTGCCACCCAGGCTCGTTGGCGCTGGCCGCCCGAAAGGGTATCGATCTGTTGCTCGGCAAGGCCTGCGATATCCGTATCCGCCATGGCAGACTGCACGGCCACTTCGTCCGCAGCTGACCATTGTCGGAGAAAGGATTGATGTGGATAGCGTCCGCGGCTCACGAGTTCGGATACGGTGATGCCGTTCGGGGCAGAAGAGGACTGCGGCAGCAACCCAAGGCGACGGGCAACGTCTTTCGTCGGCAGGCGAGCAATGTCGTGACCATCGATCAGGACGGTGCCCTCTACGGGCGCAAGCAGACGTGCAAGCGCGCGCAGCAAGGTAGACTTTCCACAGGCGTTCGGGCCGATGATGACCGTGAACGAACCCGGCGGCACCGCAAGAGACAGATCGCGACAGATCGTTCGTTCCTTGTAACCGAGTGTTATGGATTGCGCGGCGAGATGCGGCGCCTGTTCTGTCGTCATCGGTGTCCCTCGCGGATGAGAAGCCACAGGAAATAGAGGCCGCCGACACTCACGGTCGTGACCCCGACGGGGAGCTGTAGCGTAAAGGCGTGTTGTGCCGCCGCATCCGCGGTGACGAGAAGTATGGCGCCCATCAACCCTGAAACCAGCAAAGGTGTGCCGGAACACCGCGCAAGGCGGTGGGCGATCTGCGGAGCAACCAACGCAACAAACGAGATTGGGCCTGCGACCGCTGTTACGACGGCAGTGAGCGCAATACCGCACAAAGCAAGCCCAAGCCGGCTCTTTGCGGTCGCGATGCCACTGGCAAGCGCCACATCCTCACCCAGTTCCATTTGCCGCATCGGCCGGGCTAATGCGATGATCGGCACTGTCAGTAAACCCAGTAGAATGGCGGCCGGCAAAAGCTGCGGGAAGCCGAGACCGTTCAGGGACCCTGCGGACCACAGCGCGGCTCCCATTGCAACATCGAGATCGGCTCTGCGGATCATCCATGCATTCAGCGCGGAAAGCATGGCGGACGTGCCGATCCCGATCACGATCAGGCGGAACCCCTGATTTCCGCCATTTCCAGTAAAGGCATAGACAAGCATGGCAGTGACGAGGCCGCCGGCAATGGCCCCGGCCGCAGTTATGTAGTAGCCGCCCGTAAACAGGAGAATTGCTAACAGCGCACCTGTGTGGGCGCCGGCTGCAAAACCCATGATATCTGGCGAGCCAAGTGGATTGCGGGTCAATGATTGAAAGATCGCACCGCTCGATCCGAGAGCCGCGCCGAGCAGGGCAGCGAGCAAGAGGCGGGGCAAGCGCCACTCCAGAATAATCATCCTGGTTTTCCCCACGCCTCGCCCGGATAGGGTTTCTACAACATCCATCATGCCGACATTGAACCGACCTGCGGCGAGCGTGAAAAGACCAATGGCGATGAGCACGAAAAGAAGGCAGAGACAAACCCAAAGCGTTCGCGCTGCCGCGCGGTAGGAGAGCCGGGAGCCGGCGCCGGGACCTGTTGCTGGCAGACGATAGGTCAGCGTTTTCAAAGCGGGGCCGTCCTCGCGCTGCGGGCAAGAATAATGAGAACGGGCGCGCCAACAAACGCAACGACGATCCCGGCTTCAAGCTCGTCGGGAAAAATGACGAGTCTGCCGGCAATGTCGGAGGCGATCAGGAGTATAGCCGAACCCAGCATCGTGAGGGGCACGATCCGCTTCTGGTCTGGCCCCACCAGCCAGCGCACCGCATGGGGAACCATGAGCCCGATAAACGTGATCGGGCCCACGGCCGCAGTCGCAGCACCTGCAAGCAAGGTAACGGCGATCACGATGGCAACACGCAATCGGATCAGATTCAGCCCCAGAGCGCGGGCAGCATCGTCGCCGAGGATGGCGGCGTTCAACGCGGGTGTGATGGCGAGCGCAAGGCAAAGGCCGAGTGCGATGAACGGTGCGACGGTGACGGCAACATTCATGTTGCGTCCGCCGACGGTTCCAACCTGCCAATGACGCATACTGTCGAAGGCTTGCGGATCGAGCAGGGTTATCGAGGAGCCGATGCCACCCAGCACAGCCGATAATGCGACGCCTGTTAGTAGCAGCCGAACGGGGGGCGCGCCGCCGGCAGACGTACCGACGACATAGACGAGTAATCCGGCGATTGCGGCTCCGGCGAGCGCGAACCAAACATAGGCCACGATGGAGGCGAACGAAAACACGCCAACGGCCAGGATGACAGCGAAAGCTGCTCCGGCATTAACGCCGAGAATTCCGGGGTCCGCTAGCGGGTTACGGGTTGCCGCCTGGATCAGGGCGCCGGCGGTCCCGAAGGCCGCGCCACACAGGGTACAAAGAACCAGTCGCGGCAAACGATAATCGCGTACGATGATGTGCTCGGTCACATTGGCATCGTAGTGCAGGAGGGCGGCCTTGAGCACGGGAAGGGAGATAGGTCGCGCGCCCACCATCAGGCTTACGATCGATAGTGCGACCAGCAGTATTGTAAAAACGGCCACGGCTGGAAACAGGGTCCGTGCAGGGCGATTGGCGAACCGGCTAGACGATGCGCTCATGATCATGACCGAGCCTGTCCGTGGATCCAGTAACCGATTGACGTTAAACGCTCTCGTGGTAGCCCCAGCGTGTCACGAAAATACCGTCGGCACGCGGCGACTTCGCTCGCCTCTCCCGCGATCCAAACGTAGCCGGGGCCTTGTGGAAGTTTCAGTTCCGCAGCGATCTCGGATAGCCTGCTGGGTCGCCCGAAATGGTTGAAGCTTTCATGCCAATAGGCTTGATATCCATGGGCGGAAAAATCCTGGCGGTCTTCGATAGTGCTGATTTCGACATGGGCGACAACCGGAATCGTGGACGGCCGCTCCTCGATGATCCGCCCAACGGCCGGCAAGCCTGTTGCGTCTGCCAGTAGAACAATCCAACAGGCATCGGCGGGAGAGACATAACGGAAGCGCGACTTGAGAACACCCAGCCGATCTCCTGGTTCCGCAAGGCGCGCCCACGTGGAGCCGATACCGCCTTGGTGGGATACAAAGTCGACGGTCATCCTCCCTTCAGCCTCGTCCCAATGGCGAATGGTATAATAACGGCCGGGTGCCGCGGCGAGAGACGCGTCTCCTGCTGGAAAGCTGAACCATGCGAATTCATCCAGCCCGCGGCAACTTGCAAAGCCGCGTAGCTCCCCTCCACCGAGGACCACACGGATCATGGACGGACTGATTTGCTTTCTGGAGAGAACTGTGGCGGCGTGAAAATCCGATTCTTCGACCATGTCATCGTCCTTTCGCGGCCGCGACCGCTATGCGCTCGACAAAATCCGGGAAGGCGTAAGGAATTGACAGGACGCTTACTGCCGAGGTCGCCCAAACAGAGACCGGGTCGTCGAGCGCGACATAAGCGCCTCGCCGTACCGGCCCGAAACTCTTGAACAGCGGCTGGCCTTCAGCGTCAGCGCGGGCACCGGGACCATACCAGACGATCAACACATCGGCGTCGAAGTGATCGAGTTCTTCGAGGCTGACGCCGGTTCCGTTGGCATTGGGCTCATTCGCCATCAATGCCTCCACGGCCGGCGCCAATCGAAGTCCCATGGCGGCAAGCTCCCGCACGCGCGGGTCGCGGGCAAAATAGACACCAAGCGTGCCTTCACCCGGGAAATAACTGCCGAAGATGAAGGTCTTGCCTGAAAGTTCAGGGTGGGCTGCGGTCAGGTCATGAAGTTGCTTCTCCGCAGCTTCAACGAGGCGGTGGGCTTTCTGCGGTTCGCCCAGCGCCAGACCCGTGAGAACCATCTGTTCGCGCCAGTCTGCTCGCCATGGTGCCGATGTGTAGACGATGGTCGGCGCGATACTCGACAGACGCTGCCACTCGATTTCGTTGATACCGGTCTTGATAGCCAAGATCACATCCGGCTCGAGCGCAGCGATGGCTTCGTAGTCGAGTACACCCGATTGCAGAAGTTCGGGCGTCTGGCCCTTGAGATAGGCTTCATTCCAGGGAAGGACGCCTCGCTCGAACAGGCCGTATCGGTGCATGCCGACAGGTATGCGGCCAAGTGCCAGCACGGCATCCTCGCCATTCCAGCCGAGGGTAACTATGCGCTTTGGCTCCGCTTCAATTCGGGTCGTTCCGAGGGCGTGAGGGATATCGATCGGAAACGACTTTTCTCCCGATGCAAAAGCCACCGAGAGGGTTCCTGTCGAAAGCAATCCCGAAAGACCCATCAGAGTGGTGATGAATTGGCGTCTGCTAGGGTCTTGTCTTAAGGTCATGGCACCAAAAGGCCGGCCACCGCATTCGCGCGATAGCCGGCATCTCCTCAGAATTTGTAGTTCAGCGACAGCGTCGCATTGAACGGATCGCCATAGACGTTGCTGTAGATGTTGGTGCTGGCGTAGTACTTCTTGTCGAACAAGTTGTGGATGTTGAGTTTTGCGGTCACCTTCTCGTTAAAGTCGTACTTGGCCATCAGATCAACGACGAAAAAGGCATCTTGCTTCGTCGTGACGCCACGCGGGAACGTGCTGTTCTTCTGGGTGAAACTGCTCGAGCTTTCCCAACGGACACCCCCGCCGATCGTCAGCTTTTCCCATTCGCCTGGCAGGCGATAGGAGGTGAAGAGCTTCATTGAGTTCTGGGGAATGCCAACGCTCATGCTGAAGCCATCAGGCAACTCGGTGCTGGCATGGGTGAAGCTCGCCTGCATCTGCCAATCAGGCAGGATCTCGCCGGAGAGTTCGAACTCGATGCCACGAATGACAGCGCCGTTCGCTGCAACATAGGCATCATCACCGGTGGGGGTGAGATTGCCGTCGGCGACAGCGTAGTTGTCCTGCTTGGTGCGAAAGAGCGCGACGCTGGCGTTCAATCGTTCGTCGAACAGTGCGGCCTTCATACCGATTTCATAGGTGTCGCCGGTGACCGGCTGCAGCGTTTGCCCGCTTACGTCCATAACGGATTGCGGTTGGAAGATGCTGGTGTAGCTGGCATAGGCCGAGAGGCTGTCGGTGATATCGTAGACAACGCCGGCATAGGGAACCCAGACGCCGTTCTCTTTGATGGCATCCGGATACGGACCCCACGCGATATAGTCGTAGGTCGAGTCCTGATCGTACCAATTGATGCGGGAACCAAGGATAACGGAGAGCTCGTCTGTCGGCTTGAGACGGGTGGCGCCATAGGCAGAGTATTGTGTCAGGGTATAGTAGCGTTTGCCGGTTGTGGGCCATTCCGGCTCAGCGAAGTCACCATTCCAGTCGAAGATGTTCGGGATCGAGGCGTTGAAGCCGGGTACGGTCCAGAGTGGATACATGTCATAATCGGCGCGGGTGCGGGATGCATTTACGCCGAAGACGAGGTCGTGTTCGCGACCAAACATCTCCATGGGACCTTCGACCCTGGCGTCGAAACTCGCCTGTTTCGTCGGGATTGGCCACTTGGCCACCCAGAGGCTCGATCCTGCACCGGTATCCTTGTCCGCATAGCCATTGCGGCTGAACCACCCATAAGTGCGGTCGTTGTTTTCGTAGATGTAGGTGCCGGTTGCGGTCAGCTTCCAATCGTTGTCGAACTCGTGTTCGAACTCGATGAAGCCGCTGTAGCGGGTACGGTCCTGGCGGCTCCAGTTGGCGGCCGAGTTGAACGAGCGGTCGAATACGGCGGGCGTGCCGTCAGAAAAATAGGCTGGTGCACCGAAGTAGCCGCAGGCCCTGCATTCCTTGTTCTGGTATTCACCGCCAAACGTCAGCATCGAGTTGTCGCCAACATCGGCTTCGAGAACGCCGTAGAGCGCCTGTGATTTCTGCGTCAGCCGGTCGATGTAGCTATCGCCCTCCTGGAAAGCGCCAACGGCGCGGCCCCTGAGGCCGCCATCGTCCGAGATCGGGCCGCCGACGTCGAAGGTTCCACGGTGTGTGTTCCACGAGCCAATGGTGCCTTCGACGGACGCCTGGAATTCGGATGTTGGGCGCTTTCTTACCAGATTGACGGTTGCCGACGGGCTGCCGGCACCGCTGAGCAAGCCGGTGGCGCCGCGGACGATCTCGATGTGGTCATAGATCTCCGTGTCGAGACTTAACGAGTTGAGGTTCTTGTTGACATTGACGCCATCGACCTGAAAGTTCTCGATTTCCAGGCCTCGGGCAAACAGGCCCTTGTCATTGTCGTCGGCAATGCCCTTCTTTTTGAAGATGACACCAGGGCTGTTCACGACCACGTCTTCGACGCTGCGCAAGTCCTGGTCTTCAATCCTTTGATGGCTAATAACAGAAACGGACTGCGGTGTTTCTCGGATGGAAAGCGGTAAGCCGGTTGCGGTTGCCATTTCGCCTGTCGTGTAGGACCCGGTTCCTTCGGTCGTTCCACGATTGCCGGTAACGACAAGCGGTTCGAGAGCGGTTGCGCCTTGAATATCGCTGCGGCCTGCGTCCATCAGGCTCGGATCGAAGACCGTCACCGCGTTGTCGCCGGTAAATCTGTAGGAGAGTCCACTGCCGGATAGTATCTGTTTCAAGGCACCAGTGGGCGTGTATGGCCCGACCGTGGTACTCGATGTCTTACCTTGGGTGATGGCTGCTGGATATGCGATCTTCAATCCGCTGGTGCGCGCGAAACTGGCGAGGGCGCTGCTCAAAGGCTGTGCGGGAATGTTATAGGATCCCGACTGAAACCTGTTGGTAGTGGATTGTTGTGCCAGAGCCGGCTGGCTCGACAAGACTGAAATCGCCGCCACCGAAGCGACGAGCGCCGTTGCAAGCAGTTTGTTTGGTCCCGAAAATCTCAACACATTACCCCTTCATGCGGATCGACGACGAAACCCCCGTTCGTCCCGTCATGTGTTGAGACTGGAAAGCTGAGTAAAATCCTCAGTGTTTAGGCGGAAATTTTTTTTGTATTTTGTTAAGGTGCTGAAATCACCGCGAAATAATCCGAGATATGGCGCACAGTGAGGGGCAAGCCGCCTTGGAGTGCATCAAGAGAGCCGTTTGCGTCTCGCAAATCGAGCACCGCATTTACCTTCAGTTGTTTAAGCTTTGCATCGGTGATGACGATAAATCCGCGGTGCCACGCCGCAAGGGCAGCAACAACTTCTTCCAGCGAGCGTCCCTCGGCGACGTATTGTCCATCACGCCACGAAGCAAACGTTGAGACATCCGCCTTGATCGCCTGCCCGATATGGCCCTGCCGATCGACACGGAGGATCTCGCCCTCCTGTACGACCAATGTCTCGCCAAGGCCGCTGCCGACCCTGACACTGTGTTGTGTGACCGAAAGCTCGGCTCTTGCTCCGGGCAGATCTCTCGCAACGTCGAAGGCCGTGCCTAGCGCACGGAAGGACGTATCGTCGACCATGACCTCGAAGGGACGGGCCGCATCCGAATTCACTTCAAAATAGGCTTGCCCGGCAAGCAACCGCACACGTCTCATTTGCTCGGTGAAATCGACATCGAGAGCGGAACGAGCATTTAGATAGGCTCGGGAACCGTCCGGAAGTGTAATTAGCTCCGGACTCGCCGTTTCCGTCGTGTAGTCCGCTGCCATCCGCCGAACCAGGCCAGAACTCCACAGCGCTCCCGAAGTGCCGACCGCACCGAGACAGAGCAACAGAGAAAGTGCACCACGACGGCTCATCCCGGACTTTGAAGGCGCTGCGGCCAGTACGCGCCCACTCTTGCGATCAACAAAAAGCTTGCCCATCACTGCCCAGAGTTGTTCCGCCTCCAAGGCAGCATCAGCATGGGCGGTGCTTTCTCGCTTCCAAGCCTCATAGGCTGCAACTTCGCCATCGCTGGTCGTTCCGGAGTTCAGGCGAACGATCCATTGTAGCGCCCGTTCGGCAAGGTCCGGATTCTCGTTTTGTGGCTCGGTCATCGGTGCATCCGGGTTTGGAGTTCCGTTCATCTGGTTAGACCGGAAAAGCGGGGAATATCCACAATCCGTCCCATCTCAAAATTCCTCGTCACGGCGCAGGAATTCACGGCAGTGGAGCAGAGCGCGTACGATATGCTTCTCTACCATGCTGACTGAGACGCCGAGACTGGACGCGATTTCCGGGTGACTGTAGCCTTGCAGCTTATTCATGACGAATGCCTGCCGACACGGGGCGGGGAGTGCATTGAGATAGACGGCGAGCTTGGCGAGATCGCGCTGCATCTCCATGCGTTCGGCCGAATTGTCGGCAAGGCTTGCCTCGTCTACGCTCTCGAAATCCACCCGTCGGAGCCATTCGCGCCTTTGCCGATCGGTAAAGTCGATCGCGGCATGACGTGTGGCCGTGAAAAGATAGCTCCTCGGATGCTCGACGGGTGTCGTCGATTGGCGCCCCGCGAGCTTCATATAGGCATCCTGAACGACTTCCTCACCATTGTCGCGATTGCCGACAAGCCGTGATGCAAAGCGTACGGCGTCACGATGATGGAGCTTATAAAGCTGATAGAGCCATGCGTTGAATGTTCGTGCCATCAGTTCGGGTATTCATGGGGACAAAACCTAACGGGACCCGTTGGCCAACTTTTCTGCCGGTCACTTATAAAACAGGATAAAATTAGTCAAGTATGATCTCTGTGGCGTAAACATTGAGCGCCATGCGGTTGGTGTCGTCGGAGATGGAGGTAAAAAGGCATTCCGAGGTGGTTATTACGCGTCACTAGAAATGACACCGGCAGTCCAAGAAAAACAGATACTTAGCCAGCCTCCGCGACATCTCACATGACACAAACGTCACGCCAAACTGACACTTACATATTAGAGCGCCGTAGGGAGAAGTCACGTTAATCATTGATTTAATTGGATTATTTGACTAAAAAAATGACATAAAAAAGCCCTCCGCCTCTTGCGAAGCGGAGGGCTAAAACCTTCGTCAGAAACCTGAGATTTAGGGGTATCCAGCCTCAGCGAGTGCCGCCCTGGCGGCAGTTCTCTCGTAATACACTGAGAGGCGCGCTCGCAGTTTTGGGATATCAGCCAATCTTAGAAGCTGAGCTGCTTTGTGGCTTTTCAGTCCGGTTTCTGTCGCTAGTGCTTTTGCGTGGGTATACTTTGCATGAAATTCTTGGATCTCGTTTCGATCGAAGAAAATCGATTGGCTACGTCCAGGGACTCGGAATTTGTGGAAAGGCAAGATGCCTCCCCGTGTCATGTCGAAGATTTCTCGCTTTAAAGCTCCCATTAGCGTCGCAACCTCGCTTGCCATCATCCAGCGCTCGTCTAAGGGAAAATGACTTGTCACCTCTGCAGGGTCGACCAAGATCGACGCTAGTCCGGGCAGCTCCAGGTTGTAGTGTACCTGGGACAGCTTTCTTTCCATGAGAAGGTTGATGATGTCTGCGAACGGCACGCGGACTAACACGATGACATTCCACAGCGAGACCAGGCCATCGTGTTTAGCAACTGGCGGGGAACTGCGAGCTGCGTCGACCAGTGTATGAAGTTTGCTCCTGGAATATTTGGCCATACAAGATGGGAATAGCTTCTTGTAGAGTTCGTCTTTGGCAATGACGCCGCGATCAACCAGTTGAACAAAATGGGGCCTGGTTATCCCGAGCAGCGGATACGCGTCTATTGGGAACACGAGGTCGTCGAAATACTCCTGAGCCTTCTCGTACGCTGAGAGGGGAAACACCGTTGTCTTTTCATCTCGCTCACCAGAGAAATGCAACAATAATCCACGAGCCATGTCTCCTCCTCCTATAGTCTTTATTGCATCGGTAAACACTACATGTGTTCCTGACGACGCTTTGCCGAAGACCTTTTGCTTGTAGGTGAGTCCTACGTGTTCATTAATGTAAGCCATCATTTCAGCGCGAATCAGGTCGTAATCCGGACCCGACCGGAAGTGATACCTAGGACTTAGTCCAAGATTGATGCCGCCTAGGATCGCGGCTCCGCCGCGGGCTGATCTTTTCTTGTTCCTATCAGCGGTCATTTGCTGAAGAAACTGCCTTATCCCTGACCGTCCCTGGCGCATTAGACTGAACCCAGCCTGCGCTCCATTATGCCAGTCGCTATCATTATAATGATCGAGATTGGCGTACTTTCCGAAGGTAGCGTACATCCCGATGAGCTCTGTGACGTCCATGCCTGAGAGCATTGACATGCTGTCGAGCAATTCGCCTGCCCGCCTCCGCCCTTCAAGGCGATCGATTATGAACCTTTCGTAGTCTGTGAACGGCCGGGTCCCCTTTAAAGCAAGAGCGTTGTTAAGTTCCCTTGTGTTCTTTGTAGCTCTGTAGTCCAGGTCAAAATTCCGGTAGTTACTACCGGAGGGCAGCTCGATCAGGGGAGCATCGTGGATCTCACACGATCGGATCGAAGCCAATTGCCAATGAATACGGTAATACCGCCGTGCTGAGTTTGGGCCGTGTTCGCGACGAAGGTCCTCATGAAGGCATGTCGCACAAGCGCGCGCCGGATAACGGGCCAGCCATGGGGCTCGCACCTTCTCGTCTCTCAATATACCGTGGCCCGGTTTCGTGATGGTGAAGGCATTTCGGAAAATGCGTTCGGGTGAAATTTGGGAAATTTCGCTTAAGCGCGTTAACGCGTCGTGCTCTCCACCAATAACGCTCTTGAGAGAAAACCCGAGGTCGTCGAAAAACGGAATTGCAGGAATGCGGTTAGCAGCCGCTAGACGAATTGCAAGACTGGTTGCGGTCTCGTCGTCGTGGAAAGGAACTTTGTATATGCCTCTCATCGCCGCCCCGACTTCTGAGATGCGCCCGCGCCACCTTTTGAGGCTACACGGTCAGCTTCTTCTTCCTCCGTTGTGAGGTATCCATCGGATCGGACACCACGGACGATGGTCTGCCATTCCGGCTCAACGAAGACGTTTCTGCCCCCCTTTGCCAGCCGCATGTAGGCGTCCTCCCAGTGTTCGATGACAACGTCGGTGTCGCCGCTGTCCAGCGCGTCTTCGATTGCGAAGTGGAGCATCTTGAAGATCAAACCGAGACGATCCCGCGCGCCGTGGAACAGGCGAGCTAAGAACTCGTTGGTGAAGGGAGTGGCGGATACAAGCCCCGCGATCGCCAGAACCTCTTCGATCATGTCGGCTATCGCCTCGCCATGGTCAATCAAGGAAAGAGGTTCGAGAGCAAGGTGGATCACACGCGCTTCCAACTGCTCCTTCTTGTCCCGCTTGATCATATCCTTGGCTTCGGGGAGGCCGATGAAGATAATATGGATCGGCCAATCTTCCTCCTGAAGAAGGTTTTTGAAGGCGTCGGAGAAGTGGCGCAGACCTTTTATGCTCGGTGCATCCAACACGTGCTGGATCTCGTTGACAACGACAAGCCTGGTCCCTTGCACTTGTAATTGAGCACGAACTTTCTCGAATATGCTCGGTTCGCTCCCCCTGCGATGATGCAACTGATAGCCTAAACGCATCGCCATCTCACGACCAAGACCTGCCATTGTGCAATCCGGCGGGGCTGTGACCTTGAATAATGGATAAGCCGTGTTGTCGTTCTCGATGGGGAAGGGAACGAGTGATGGATGTTCGTCAAGATAGTGGTTCACCATCGTGGACTTCCCTGACTGGGACTCGGCAGTGATCAAAAGGATGTGTCCGTCCTTTGCTGCGCGAGAAGCTCCGCGGACAACGACGTCGATTTCGCGCTTCACCTCCGCGTCATTGTGAGTCGTGAGGTAGAAAGCCTCGACTTTCTCCATGATATTGCGGATCCGACGCTGCTCCGGAGACAGGCGTTCGGTCATAGTGCGGGTGACAGCGTTATCTTCTCTTGCCATTGCGATTATCCTTTAATTCCTTGCCATGGTTTTGGGCCGCCGATGCGGCTCTTCGATCGTCTTCCGGACGAGCTTGAATTGGGTTCGGCTTGGGGAGGCTCGTCTCTATATGGATCTGGTTTCGGGCGACCCTCTCGACGCACACCCTCTTCAGGCGTGGCAAAACGGTTCGGGTCGCGTTTGATGCCATCGTCCACGTCACCGAACTCGCTGTCGAGATCAGCTTGCGGCTCTGCAAGATCCTCGATAGGTGCGTTCGCGCTTCCGTCGCCTGGGTTGAGCTGTTGGTGGATTTGCTGACCGTAATCCATCTCGTAGGGCCGCTTGTAGATCACGCCCTGTACGACGTCGCGTTCGAGGTTCTGCAGGTCCTCGACCGTCCACGTCGCGATGGCGATGCCGGCGCGGTCCTCTGCGGCCTTCACAAGTTTCTGGACCTGGTAAATCGCCCGCAGAGCAATCTCCCATGATCCCTCCTGGGACTTCTTCACGGTCTTGCGCATATGATGCAAAGCGGCTTTCCACTGGTTCAGTGTAAGGTGCTCGGTACCTGAGAGATTGCACTGCAGTTCGTAGTAGCCGCGTCCGTTCTGCGTCTTTACCCAGATCTTGGAGAGATCGCGGGGCGATACTCTAATTGTGAATGTGCCTTTGGTACTCTGGTTGCGAATTTCCTGGACTCGCTCGTCACCGTAAGGGAGTCCGAGGAAGACAAGCCCACTGTCGGTTATGTGCCTGTTGGGCACGGAAATTGCGAAGGCCTTCCTTCTCGTCTCCTCGTCGACCTGCCGGACCTCGTGGGTTTTGTTAAGGAATCCCCACATCTGCAAGGGGGTCCGACCGCCGAGCGCTTCATCTTGGGGCGTGTTGTGGTAGCTGTCGATAATCAGGCGCGAGAGGCACTCTGCCAGTTCGATGTCAGTCAGACGGGCGGCCTTCTTTGGATTGTAGCCGGCACCTTTCGCGATGATATTCCCAAAGGACTGCCCCGGCAGTAGGTGCATGTATTTGCCGTCGATCGTGCGGAAGAAGCGCTCGATCGTGCCGCGCATGTACGGATGGTCGGCCGGTGGGCTCAGAACGTTTCCCGTGAGCGCGACAACGCAATGCTGAAACTCGAAACTGTCGTAGGCACCACCGTGGTCGGCCACGACAAACCAAGGCTTGCCCTCTTGGGGCCAAGGATTTTTGGTTCGGAGCGCCTCCACGATGTGAGCCTTCGATGTGCAGGCCATTTCGAGGACCTCGACGGCGTCTCGGGGAGTTGGCTGAACAGTCCGCAGGATCTTCATTCCCAAAACGGACCTCGACGCTACGTCCATCGCAACTGACCACCAGAGACGTTTCCGATTGTCTTCGGACTTCTTCGCTTTCTTCTTCCGCTTGCGTTTGCCCGACTTCCCCTCTTCAACTTCTTCGTCTTCATCATCGTCGACTTCTGAAGCCATTCGCTCGAGCCGCGCTATGATGTCCGGATGTATCTCGTTTATGAGCCCTGTCTCCGTGAGGAAGACGAAGACGTCGAGGAACTTTTCGTCCATCTCGACCCGCTCGAGCGGCGCCTCTGCACCTGGGCCGCCGTAGCTGAGCGCCAAATCAAGACGCGCCTTCTTTGCATCCATCCGGGCGCCAAGCTTCTCAATATCCGAAATCGCTTTCATGAAGCGCTGGGTAGTCCGGATTTCAGGGACCGGTATCTGGTCGATGCCCTTCTCTTTGCGCTTAAAGTTCTCTGTCTCGAGCAACTGTAAAGCGGCCGTTGGTGATGGCTTGGCGTGCCTCAGGAAAACCCCTCTGAGGAAAGCCTGCGTCTCCTTCGGCATCTTGGTGCCGCGGGCCGAGCCCTTGTAGCGTTTCATCAGGGCGTTGGCTGAGTTTGCATGAGATTCATAGAGGTTCACGATACGGACGAACTGGCGCCACTGTACCGGGTGTCGGTCGCTTACAACTTCTACTATGGTGCCGCCCCGTGCCTGTTTCGGGGCGTGTTTGTGCAAGATTGCTGCTTGTTCCGCAGCGAACTCTTTTAGGAAGGCTTCTACCTTGGGCTTCGAGCGGGCCCATTTCTTTTCCTTCACGCCCTGCAGGAACGCAGCACACGCCTGGATACGAACACGGATATCCAAGGGCATATCGGCGGAGTCGAGCGCGAACATAAGTTCGCGATCGTTCTTTTTTGCCAAGGTGTAATAGTCGGGTTGGACCTCAACTAGACCAAGCGCAATATCTTGCGACATCTTACTCTTGTTGACTTCGTGCTTACGCGGTCCGTCTTCTTCAAGAAGACGGTAGCCACCGGGAATGTGGGTGACCTGGTAATAGTGTCCATCACGCAGCACACGGTCCCATTCCCCCACTGCAAAATTAGTGAAGACGTGCTCCGGTATGTGTTCGCCCATGCCTCTTTCCCTTCCTCACGCGCACTGGCGCAAAAACGATACGTCTGTCATTTTCATGCGGTCGGGACGGCTGCATGCATGTGCCAGGACGCCTTCGTCGATCAAGTTCCACATCGCCGTGCGAGCAGCGCCAATGTTCCCGAACTCCTGCAGGAGATCGCTAACCTTGATCACTTCGTTCATGCGGGAGAGAAGAGACTGCATGCGATTGCAGTTCTCCTGGTTCTTGAGCGAGCGCGCCCGGAGGATCTCCGCTGACCGTAAAAAAACTGCTTTCGTGACCAGCTCGTCCGTCATGATTCCGCACTTGTCGGCGTGCTGACGCAAACTATAGTTACGAATGAGTTCCAGTTTTTCTGCCAGCTTCCCGTAGCGATCGAGCCGGGCGGGACGTGCCGCAAGAAGACGGATAAGTCCGCTCTTGTAGGTCACGCGGAAGTCAAAGTAGTGGAAGTTGCCCTGCGCGTATTCGACCTCGTACTGGCAAGAAACATCGACGACGTCACGCCGTGACATTAGGTAGATCGCGCACTGCGCCTCGAACCAGCTCTCGCAACGAAGCGGTCCGGTTCCCAACGGATTGTTGAGGAACACGCGGCAGTTCTTGCCCGACTTCATCGAGACTGCACGGTCGTAAGGAGAAACTGGGTCGAGTTCTACCTTGAAGCCGAGCTTTTCTTCGATGCACGGTTCAGCGTCTTTATCCTTGCGCGCTCCGGCGAGTGTGGTTACCAATCTGGCGGTCAGCATTGGCGAACGACGTCTCGTAGCCATGCGCGATATCTAGGATATCGTAGCCATTCTCGGCGTAGCGGTAGTACTGAAGTGCGAGCTTGATCTTGCTCATAATTGTCTCCTAACGCAAAACAGGTGATGGATATTCCGGGGCTGTCTCTAACGCGAGCGGCGGTTCAGCCAGTTGGCATAGAGCAGATCAACGAGGCTTGCGGAGCCAAAAGGCTTCACCGTGAATGCGCGACGCTGACCGTTGCGATACGTCGCGACAAACTCGAAGCACGTAGCGCGCTCTACCGCTACAAGGTCTTCCGAGCGGGCGCCGCGGTCCATCGTCATTGCGATCGTTGTAATCTTGGTCATTGTATTCCCTTCCTTTTCCAAGCAGCTTTCGAAGGCTTAAAAGTCTGACTTACTTCCCGGCGCCGCCCGCGGCGGAGCGACGATCCTTCTTGCCTCCGCGGCTTTTGATACGTGCCCGCTCCAGGGAGCCGTAGCGAGATACGACCCCAAAGACGACCTCCGCTTCGAGGCGTTTCAGCTCTTCTCCAGACCATGCACGGCTGATTGCGGCAGGCCGGTCGGCCTTGGTCGCGAACGCCTTCAGATCGATAGTAAGTTTGTTCATGGCACTTGCCTTTCTTTATGATCCGGCGGCGTCGGCGCACGACGTCACGACCGCGATCTACGCAGTTGCAAACTTCCACAGAGACGAGAGGGCCGGCAGCCTTGCGAACAATCGCAAAAATAACCGAGCCGGACCTCGACCCCGCTTAGAGTCGTTGGAGATGGATTATGTTGAGATAGATGCGGGCCATTCGTACTTCCTCAAATCAAAGATAAAGACTTCGAAGGAGTTGCCGGGCGCCCTGGGCCGCGGCGATCGATATCACCGGCCTAGGCCGCTGTGCGGCAACTTTGTTGGTGTTGCGGTTGTGACATCGAGTACTTCATTGGTTGGATTGTTTCCGATCAGGTTACCCTGTGGTCGTGCAGTTAGGCGCCGATCATGATCCATTGCAAGACGCCTAATCGCCACTATCCGCCAAAATGGCTAGCTTTGAGCGGATATGGTTAATGAGTCCTTGAGCAACTACCGTTCGCCTAAACGTGCAGGGACTGGCCCGCCATGCCTAAACATGACCAGCAAAATGACGACGGGCGCAGCGGGATTTTAGTCGAGAACTTTGTCCGCTTGGTACGTCATGCGCTGAGCGGGGAAATGTGGAGAGCCAACCAGCGTTGAGGGACCTTCAGGCTCTCCACTCGCCGAGAAAGCATAGGAGACCCGCTCGGCTGAGTAAGAACCCGCTCCGTCCCAGTAGGTTCCACATGCGCAGAGAGAGGATTAGCAGAGCGCTGCGACCGTCGACAAATTTTGTGCCGCCCTGCGAAGTACCGCGAGACTTTTCCTCCGGTTTAAGCGGAGGACTGAAAGGATTCACCGGCGTCGTTACGTTTCAGCTTGGGAAAAGGAAATATGGATTCGATGCTATTCCGTTCGCAAAATGATCAGGCGGTAGTATAAAGATTCGAGCGCACGGAGATTCGCGATGACGCCTGACGATCGATGGGAATTGCCCGAAGATAGCGAGGACTTTCGGCGCATCTTCGCCAGCGCGAAGTCCACAGGTGAACAGGTCGTCTTCGATCACGACGGGATCTACACAGTCTCATTTTCGCCTCGCGGCCCGCGAGGGAGCGCCAAGGAATTCCTTTCAAAGGGCAGGCCAGCGGACGACAGCCAATAATCTCTTGATACGTGGCGATGACGTTGACCGGATCGCCGCCTTGCCACACGCTCTCTATTGAGTTGCGCGAGGTGAGAAATGGAAGAGCCTACGGTACGATCGATTGATTCAAGCTCGGCGCCAATTTCGCGAGCGGTTCTAAAGCGTTTGGAGCGGCTGATTCATGACCGCGCGGCCGGGACTGCTTTTGAGCGCATGGATGCCTCAGCCCGGCGAGAGGTCGCCGTGATAATGGCGAGATCCTCGTTGTTTGAAGACCTGCGGGTGACCAATACCAAGACCGACAGCACCGAATAGCGGCACGCCGAAGTCATCTACATCTTTGGTGTGTTCACGTCATCAAGGTCGTCTTCCCCGGATCGCCAATCTATCGGCCCGATCATCCTTCGCCAATCGCTGCGTACCGGTTGAATGTGCTCACGCAGGCGCCATCCCTCCGGCGGGTCTATAAACCACTTGCCTCGAAGCGGGCAGTAAAGTCCCGGAATTTGGAAAAAACGGTTTATCCGCATGTAGTCCGAGACGTCCGTCGAGGCGATCGGGATGCCATGGACTATCGAGGTCGCAGCAATCTCGGGATCGCATCCGAACTTCATCCTGCTTCGGTAGCTGCTCGTCATCCAGAACCCGGCCAGCTCGGGAGTGATCGACATCACCGCAACAAGCTGTCGCACCTCGATGTTCACGGAAGGGAGCCAGATGTCGGTCTCAAGCAGTTGATCGAGCCAGCGCCCGAGAGCCTTCCCACGAACTGGATCTGTCTTTGAGAGGATGAGCGCGCCACGCCTGAGCTCGAAGATCGCAGCAGATGGAACCGCGACCGCTCCGATCGGGATGTTTCTAAGAAAAGTGACGATACTCTCATTCAGCTCTTCAGCCGTCTTGCGCGCTTCGCTCAAAACGCTGGTGTCGAGAAGAATGAAATCGACTGGCATTCCCGCGATCTCCTTCCGCGGCGGCCTACTTCGCATACCAATCGAGTACCACTATAGGCTTGTGCGGGCATGGAGGCGCGGACGGAACTGACTGTTGCAGGTGACGAGCACATGGGAAGCGAATTCTGGTGCCGGCTTACAAGCACTCGCGATCGCGTCAAAAGCCAGATCGGCGTTCGATGTCGTTAGAGTGATCTGTTCTTCAAGTATATCGAGTATGGTTTCGAGATCGTCCTTTAGCCGAGTGCAATCTCGCAGCTTCCAATCGTCTCGAGCACAATTGGCCTAGGTAACCCAGGAATAGCTGGTGAAAGGGTGTATTCACATCTCAAGGAAAACGAGCCGCGTGCATTTCGGCCTTGGATAAAAATGAGCGCATCGACGTAGCATTCGGCCTCGATCCCAACCGGCAGAGCGCCTCCTGGACTCAGCGGAGTATGAGGAAGCTCGGTGCCGGGCGGAAGCGAAACCGTGAAGAGGTTCTGCATCAAGGTTGGACGATCAGGATCAGTGGACAGAAATTCTTCGGCTGCACGGAATTTAAGAGGATTGAGACCGAGTATGTCGAAGATCGGATCCATCACGCTAAACGAAGATTTGATGCGTAACTCAGCTTCTATAAGGCCCTCAGCGTTTCGAAAGACGCGACCATCGGAAACCGTGTTCACCAAACCATCGATGTTGAGGGGTGGACCGACATTCAGGCGGTTCTCCGTGTAGGTGACGTGGCCACCAACTATGCTCACGGATGATTTGTGCCCAGGCGCAATTGGCTTTCCCTTGTCGACAATCACATTAGCGCGTGCCTTCATCGCTTCGGGGCCAAGCATTCCTTTCAACGCCGGCAACAACGTGTCGACTTCATCGACTTTCCAGGTCCAGATGGGTTCTTCCGGCTTGGCGACACGGTAAAGCCGAAACTCCCGTCCGTTCGTCAAAACGTAAAACTCGGCCGCTATCTCAGGATGCGTCGCGTAGGTATGAGCTTGATCGCTGTCCTCCTGGGAGAGGACGACGGAAGGAGCTTTTGCCTCGACTACCCAGCGCGAAAACGAGACAACTTCGCAAACAAAGTCTGGCCGACCACGCAGGACAGGATCCTTCGCCTTGTTCTTGTGGCCTAGGTATGCCCTGCCGTATTGGATCGAAACTTGGCTGCGCAAATTGGCCTCCGGGTTGCCCTGCGTATAGCCGAGAGCCCTACAGAAAGGCCGAACGATCTCGCCCGCGACGTCGTCCTCATTCATTGTGTCGAGATCGTGCGGCGCTAATATGGACATCGGTTCCTCTTTGAGTGCTTTCATCAGACACTGCCAGTGTCGGACGGAAAGCGCAGGCGAAAATGCGCCGATCCACAGGTTTGTGAGAACCCTTTACGGGGTACGTATTCGCTGACGGCCGGCACCCCTTATGCGAGACAACAAATCTGTCCTGAACGCCAGTGGAAAGCTCTCAGCACTGCAATAGAGAACTAATCGTTCGCAATCGAGTTGCCTGACAGGTTCATCTTGCGAGAGCGGTGACGAGAATCCAGTTCTTCATTGAATGCTTGACGCCATGCTCGATCAAGGTTTCCATTTTTTAGAACGTGAATGGGAGAATTACCAATATGATGACAGAGAATGATCACCGCCAAGCTTTGCAAAAGAGGATCATGGCGAATCTTCAGCGTCTTTCGCTCGAGGATCTGGAGAAAGTGAGCGCCGCGGTCCACATTGTCGATCCAATAGAGAGAAAGGAAGCTTTCGCGTACCTCAGATCTCTTGCGAAACACAGGAACGCCAAACGGCAATAACCAAGTTAGTTCAGTCTGTCGGCAGCTCACAATGGAGTTGGACCTGGTGAAAGGAAAACCGCGCCAACCGATCGCCGCCGACAGCGCGAGCTCCTCCATTATCAGCGCCCCCAGCTAGTTCTGTCAGGCGGGAGTGCAAAATGATCGATCTCCAAGGTGCACCTACTATTACCGATCAACGGCAAAAGCTTTGAAAGTCGGCGATTGCGAGCTCGTCGCAGAGTACATCCAGGACGAGGTGCCGTGCTGCGGATACCGGCGCGTCACACAGGAGCTTCGGCGAAGAGGCCACCTCGTTAATCAAAATCAGTCGAAGGCGAACTCCGGCGCCGTATCCTACAATTCCACGGACCATCGCGATGACAAAGATTTGTCGGGCCTCAACCCATGACGGGATGTTTCTACCAGGCCATAGTCCGACAATTCGAGAGGTCATCATGCATCTTAGAAAACCATCGCTACTTGCTTTCGCAGTAGCCGCCACCCTTGGCATCACAGTAGTCCACGCCGACGGCCTAAGCGCAAATTCGCCGGCCGCCCTCGAGAAGAGCCTTCGCACATTCAACGGACACTTCGATGTCGAGTACGTCCACAATCGCCTCACGTTGAATGACAGAACCGATGGTCCGCTTGGCATTCCCGACCGCCCGTTGGAAGAAATTCAGCGGATGCGGTCCGCTATTCGAGACAACAAAGACCTGCTGGGCAACCTCACCCAAAAAGGTGTCGCGGTAAGGGACGTGATCAATGCGTATCAGGCCGCTGACGGTAGCATCACGTTCTATGTGCGGTAGATTTTGTTGGATTCTTTGAGCGCGCCGGAATGTGCTCGGCACCTTTTCTTAGAGATGGTCGCGGCAACGCGGCCATCTCTTTTTTCTAGCGTGACCGGTTGATATTCAGGCATTCCTTGCTGCGAGGCAAATAGTCATCGGCACGGTCGCTTTCGCTTCCGTGCCGATGACAATGAAACCTAAATCTTGATTTGTGGCGTCATGCCAGCAGCGGATGCTCTAACGGACGCACGCCTGCTCAGACACCCTCGTACACGAGCTCGGTGAACAGGCCGGGGGTTATAACGAACTGACCCCACTTCTTGTCGAACGCCGACGTCGGCTTTGCCGCGACCACCTCTCCAACAGACATGCCTTGCTTCTTAAGTTTCGCGACGTTGCCACGAACCGCGACGAGCATGTCGTGAAACGCCTTGAGCTCAGCCTTGTTGCTCACAGGGTTTCCATGTCCGGGGACGACAATGGTCTTGTCGTCAGCCATTCGGAGGCTCTTCTCGCATGCCGCGATCTTGCCATCGATGCTGCCGCCGGTCGAGTAGTCGATAAATGGATAGATGCCGTTCCAGTATGTGTCGCCTGTGTGGAGGATGTTCTGATCAACGAAATGTACGCCGACGTCGCTGTCCGTATGGGCTGCTTCGTAGCAGACCAGATGAAGTTTGCATCCCTGGAGCGTGACCTCGTGGTCAGATGAGAACACTTCCGTCGGGATCGCGCCCGTCGGCGATGGGGGGAACGTGAAGTCCCAGTCTGCCACTCGCTGGGTCTCCATCAACCGCTTCTTGGTGTTCTCATGCGCCATGATTGAGGCGCCCTGATCGTGGACCCATTCGTTGCCGTCTGCATGGTCGAAATGCCAGTGGGTGTTGATCAAGTTGGTGACTGGCTGGGCGCCGAGGGCGTTGAGCGCCTGCACGATCTTCGGGCGAGTTGCAGTGATGCCCGCATCGACCATGACCTTGCCGTCTTTCCCGACAAACACGGCGATGTTTCCGCCCGAGCCTTCCAAAACGTAGACGCCGCCGCGAAGTTTGTGTGTCGCTATATCTGCCTTTGCAGCGGCACCCCGGATCATTCCGACGAGCTGATGCGCCTCGGCATAAGCTTCGCGGGGCGAGAGCCAACCGCCTGCAAGGCCGACGGACGCGACACCGATGCAGCAAAGGCAGAAGCCGCGGCGGGATATTTTAGGTGCGATTGAGTTTGCCATGGAATTCCTCCAAAAATGGTTCGGTCGTGAAAGACATCGAAAGTAAAGGCGATGTCTGAGAACCCTTAGAACTCTCCATTGGACTGATATTGTACCATTCGGTGCGCATTCTCCATTTCGCCAAACGGCTAGATCGGCGGGCAGCACTGCCGAAACGGATGCTGCAGGCATCAAACGATACGGCCAATTCGTACAATCTGCGCAGGTGAAGTTGCGCAACTGTTGTGCCGTGAACAATGGAGATCCAAGTGAGCAATAAAGTAATCGCACTCGTAGCCGCCGCCCTAGTCTCGTCTTTCTACCCGGCGTCAGCAGCCCGTATCCAGGCCGGCACACTGACCTGCGACGTGTCGGCAGGGATTGGCAAGATCCTGGTCGCGCAGCAGGACGTCGACTGCACGTTCAAGCCGACCACGGGGGCGCCGGAGCACTATCGAGGAACAATCGCAAAATTTGGCCTGGAAATTGGTCAGATCCGCGAAGCATCCCTCGTATGGTTCGTTTACGGGGCGACAAGCCTCGATGCGGGCGCGCTCGCCGGCGACTATGTAGGTATCAATGCCGACGCGACAATCGGTGTCGGTCTCGGCGCTAACGTGCTCGGTGGCGGGCAAGGAAAGTCCATCGCACTGCAGCCGGTGTCCGTTCAGTCTGAGCAGGGCGTCAATGTTGCCGTCGGCACAGAAGAACTCAAACTTCAGTTCGTCGCAAAGTAACTGCGGTTCAATAAGAGCGACCACGGAATCCTTGTGCGTTCCGTGGTCGTTCTTCGATGTCTGATCTGTCCCTCGCCGCCGATCCGGGTGCCTCGATGCAGGGGCGGGTGGATGGTCTTTCGGAGAACGACAGCTACAGCGCCTCCCCAGTAGCCTCCTGAGCTATTCGATAAACCACCTGCTGCATTTTCGCTACGACCTCCAGGTCGGTCACGCGATAATGCGCCGCTAGGTCGATCGGATCTTGCACGTCGACCACCGTCTCGCCCTTGGCCGAACCTCTCACGAGCGCTTTCAATGGTAGGTCAAGTCCGATGCGTTGGTCGGATTGCAGTAGCAGTGTGCCGACCTTAGGATTCCCGAAGATCAGCAGTTCGGTCGCCTCAAGATCCATGCCCACTTTGTCGGCGTCGGCCGCAAAATTTACACGGCAGAAAATCGTCATACCTCGATCCAAAGCCGCTCGCTCGAGCCTGTCCATCGTCTCCGCAGGGTCGAACTTGCTGCGAATGGAGAGGTGCTCCACGTTCTTTCTCATAAGTATACGCCTTCCTATCTATGTAATCGCAGTGACGGATTTCGAACACGGCGCGGGTGCCAGCGTCTTCGACAATAGAAGCTGAAGCGTGGTTTGACTTGGCCGATTCCACCCCGGCCGTTATACGCGCGCAAAGCGGTATGACGAGACATCGCGCTGCGAACGCAGAGCGCCGGCTTCGCAGTCACTCTCTACTCGGCAATGTTTGACTATGACGGTTGCCTCGCTCCGCCTGCGTAGCAAAGTCACGTTCAAGCCGAATGATACAAGCCCGTGGCGCCGACAGAGGCTACTTCTCAAAGCGACCTCAACAATCCAAGGGTACCGTTTGATGCGCTCATCGACACTTGCTGCACTTTTCGTGTTACTGCCCACTCTTGCGGGGGCTCAATCGCTTGGCGACCAAGACAACTCCGGTCGGTTCGAGGGCATGCCTCCGGGGACCGATCGCTACCGCGACGACAGCAACAGCGGATCGTTTTTGCTTCCTTTGGAAGCCTCTGGTGGTGATCAAGCTTTCGAGCCGCACACGATTCCCACTGCTTGCGTGCACTCATTAAAGTCTGCTCGGAAGGTGACGCCGGCCGAGAGAACCAAAGCTGCGTGTCGTTAGATGCCTGACCGAACGTACCATGCGGCCGGCGTTCATCTGTGGGCGTCTGCCCCTGGAAAAGACTAGTTTCTAGCGCGGCCACCCTGTCGCTCTTCGTTTCTGCCAACTAACCGCGTCCTCATAAGAGGCCATAGTACCCTATGGCCTCTTCGAGCTCGGTCTGTTCATAGTTGAAATGCGATCCGACAGCCCTGTAGAGCGCCTCGAAGGTACTACGCGTTCGCACGAAATTTGCTGAGGACGGCTCTGTCTGAAGATCAACGACATTCATAGCCAGCGTTTCCAGAAGTCGGTGGATGACCGCGTGTTCTTCAGTAAGGCGCGCAATGACTCTTTTGAACTCCTCGCCACCATTCTGTGCAATCGCGGGGAAGATCTCGTTGTCCTCGGATGTATGATGGAAATCGAGGAATTGGCATTCGCGACCGCAGAGATTTCCAAATCTGCGGTAGTTGTCCAGCAACTCTAGCGAAGTGACCTGCTCGGCTAGATCCGTAGCAGCGGCTTCACCCTGTTGCACGCGTTCCATCATCTCCTTTGTTTCATCGAGCGCCGAGAGGTGCATCGCGTGAATCGCGGCGAGCCTGCGCCCGACCGATCGATGCTGCTCGGTCGCTCCGCGGATCGGGGGTGCTTTGGGTCGTTGGCTTTCGTCGAAGAGATCGAAAACGTTCATGGTGGGAACGGACTCCAGGTTCGGTATGACTGGGGAAACCCGCACCGCAAAAGCATCGTCACCAACCGTCGAAGATCGATTTGCATGGGTAATGAGCTGCGCGAGTTGGTGACATCCGAGTTGATAAAATGGTCGGGAGGGATCGTAACTCCGAGACCCTAGAACAAGACCGTCCCGTTGCCACACCCCCGAAGGAGGTGTGGCTACTGAACCGCGGTTCACTTATCGCGGAAGGCCGCCGGCGTCAGGGCTGGCGGGAAGTCTTGGTAGCAAACCGGCCGCAGAAAGCGGTAGATTGCCAGAGTGCCGACCGACGTCGATCTGCCGTCGGAGGTCGCGGGGAATGGGCCGCCGTGAACCATCGCGGGTGAGACCTCGACCCCCGTCGCAAAGTTGTTCACTAAAATTCGGCCTGCCAACAGTTCGAGCGAGGGTAGGAGCCGTTGTGCCAACTCAGTGTCAGCCTCGTCCATTTGCAGCGCTACGGTAAGCTGCCCCTCGAGTGAGGCGAGCACTTGCTCGAATTCCTCTTGGTGAGCGCACCTGACTACCAGGCTCGCTGCCCCAAAAATCTCTTCCTGAAGCTCCGGGTCGCTCAGCACCGCAGATCCGGTCGTCGAGAAAAGGACAGCCTGACCCTCCAGCGAAGTCCCTGCGGCTCCGCGTCCAGCCACAGTAACGGTCGATTTGGCTTCCATCTTGGCAGTCCGGCCTTTGAAGGCGTCACAGATACCTGCTGTCAACATCGTCTGCGCGGCGGCCTCGGCGATATACGATGCGGCTGCGGACACGAACTCTTCTGCGCCCGGCCCATCGACAATGAGGATCAGTCCAGGATTTGTGCAGAATTGGCCGGCTCCGAGTGTCAGCGACCCGATGAAGCTTTTCGCAATTTCGTCCCCCCGATTTTTCAGAGCGGACGGAAAAATAATCACGGGGTTGATGCTGCTCATTTCGGCGTAGACGGGGATCGGCTGCTTCCGCTTTGCGGCGATGTCCGCCAGAGCCAGCCCTCCACGCCGGGAGCCAGTGAAACCAACAGCGCGAACCCGGTGGTCGGCAACAAGGGCTTGCCCCACTTCGAAGCCGGCGTCGAACAGCAAACTAAAGACACCTGGAGCGAAGCCGGAGTCGGCGACGGCTCGCTGAACGGCCTTTCCAACGAGTTCCGACGTCCCCGGATGCGCTGAATGCGCTTTGACGATGACCGGACAGCCTGCAGCAAGAGCAGACGCGGTGTCTCCTCCTGCCACCGAAAACGCCAGGGGGAAGTTCGAAGATCCGAACACCGCAACTGGTCCGAGAGCGATGTTGCGAAGCTTCAGGTCCGGCTTGGCAAGCGGTTTTCTAGTTGGGTCAGCGGGATCGAAGCGGAGCTCCTGGAAGCGGCCTTCGCGAACTTCGTTGGCGAAAAGCCGCAACTGACCGACGGTTCGCGCTCGCTCACCCTCGATCCGGCTCTTGGGAAGTCCAGTCTCCGCGCTTGCCCTGTCCACTAGCTCGTTGCCGAGGGCCAGAATGTTCGAAGCGATACGCTCCAAGAAGAGCGCTCGCTCATGAAGGGGCGTTTCGCGATACGTCCGAAAGGCTTCCCAGGACAAAGCCAGCGCCTTTTCGACATCTTCGGTCGTCGCGCCATGAAAGGCTTTTCCAAGCCTGTTGCCTGAAGTCTGTTCGATTGCGAAAAAGGCGGCGCCTTTCCCTATCGAGCTTCCGTTCCCAATCAAAAGTTCGCCGTTAACGGCCATCTTTGCCTCCATGATTTGAACCCGCCCTGAGCCAAACTCTGAGCGACGTCCGCCGTGATACTCAGCACTTCTTAGCAAGGAATCTGTGTCTGAAATTGGCGTATCCGCTCGTGCACGGACACGAAGTCAGCTGCATCATACAAGATCCAGCGATAGCGTGCCTCTATCCCTCCGCTTGGCTGCGCAGGCGACCTATCGAGCATTGTGGCTCAGGTCGTTGCCCGGTCAGACAGCGCCAAGATCGAGCCAAACCCGGCGGTCAACAACGGCGCTCAACCCGTTGAAAGGCAGAAAATGCTTCTAAAATCCGTAATGGTGTCGCTAGTGGTCGCCACATCCATCAGCCCTGCGTTTGCATCCAGCGATGGTGCTTGGAGCGCGATGTTGGCCAAAGCCAACGGCACATGCATTGGCCTATCCACATTGAACACGCCGGAGGCGTCTCGTCCGGTGGTTTTCGACGACAGCGTCGGGAAAATCGCCATTCTACTGCGAGGAGAAATGGGACGCGGGAAATCGAAGGCCAGGGTCAGCATGATATGTCTCTACGACAAGCGCACTGGCAGGGCGGCAGTTTCCGAATATCAGTGGCTTGGGAACTAAGGTAGACGCTTGCAGGCGGCTCGTCCCGTAGGCTGGCCGCCTAGCATCTACCCGGCTGAAGATCGGTCTGCGAAGAAACGGCGTCCGCTAGAAGCGATCCCCTTCACACTCGATTCAGAGCGATGACGAGCGCCAGCACGCCCAGGCTGAAGCAGTACAGGCTGGCGACGATATGAAGGCTGGGCAGGGCATTGGCTCTGCTTGCAGCGTTGCTGCGTCGCTGGTTCGACGAATGAGACTTCATGGTTGACCTTCCTTCGAATTTGCACGATTGCCACGCGACGGTCTCATTGGGGTTTCTTTTGAGAGAAAATCGCGTTCATCGTGACGCTTGCTCCGAGGGATAGTGCCTGTGACAAGCTTGTCGGCTTTTGTGTTTGGCACCGGTTCGTCCTTCGGAAAAATAAGGTCCGGGAACCACGAGGCTGAAGCGCTACCGATCGGCACGGTAAGCACGAAAGTTACCAGAAGAGCAGTTGTCAGGTAGCCTCGGCTTCGATGATTTTTCTTGTGCATACGTGGTTCCTCGCTTTGATTGCCAGTGGGATTGGGTTCGTCAGTGAGGCCAGGATAGGGGACCGTTCGAAGGTGGGGTATTCTATACAAGTTTCGTTTGGTAACCCCTTGGTATGATGAAGATCATCCCGAACGCCTCTAAACGAGGAACGGGGAAACGCGTGAGGGCGCGAAACGATCGCGCCCTCTTCTCGATAACTGTCGCGCCACTAGTGGCCGTTCTTCAACCTTGTCCGAGCAGCCGTGGTTCGAAGAACCTGCTCCGAGTGACATTCGCGCTCGACTTGGCAACCGCAAGGACGACCAGATCTGCTAGCGGCTCAATTGTGATGACCGCCATGTAGGCAAGCCCAAAAGTGCCGATCGAAGCTAGATTATCCGCGCCCATCCCATGGCCATAGAGCGCCCAGAACGCGACCCATGTAACGATACCTGCCTGATAGGCGACAGATAGGGTCAGCGCCTGGCGGTAGGTAAGGTCGACGTAGCGTATTCCGGGCGCAATAGCTTGAACGGCCACAGCCCGCAGAGCAAATAGAGGCACGAGAAGCGTGGTTACGTTCATGCCATATTGCGGCAGATCATACGGTGCGAAGAACATTCCCTGCGTGAGCAGACCAAGTGCGAGCCCGATCGCCGCAGGGGCCATGCCAAACAGCAGAAACAGAGTGGATCCGAGGATGAGATGTACTTCGGAAACGCCTACGGGGTAGTGTGGCAAAACCTCGAAGAAGCAGAAAACCAGCGCCGTCGTAACGACGCTTCTCACAGCGAGGGACAGAACGCCGCCTCGGCGGATTTCGTCCGCTGCGAGCTTCAGCGCAAACAGCCCCGATGCTCCTGCTGTCGCGTAGCTGAGTACGATTTTGGAACTGTCTACTATTCCTGGTTCGATATGCATGGCTGTCTCCAAAGCGAGTGGCGTTTGTTCAAGGGATGATAGAATTCAAGGTCATTTCTGTCGCAGGATGTGCCCCTGCGACACTCGGCATAATCGCGCCTCCGAATGCCGATGGCATTCGGAGGGCAGCCCGCCATCTACCCGGAAAGGGGCGTGTCGGCGGCGAATGCTATCTTGTTGATGGCCATAGCGATGAACATTCCGACTATCTGTGCCACAACAAAAGCGGCGGCAGTGACTGGCGAAAGCCCAGCAAGGCCCGGCGCGAAGATAGCTGCAAGGGTGACAGCCGGGTTTGCATATGAGGTGGAAGGAGTGGCGATTATAGCCGCCACCAACCATGCCCCGACGGCGAACGGTCCGGTGTCCCATTTCGTACTGCGCGCGCATCCCAGCACGATCGTCATCAATCCGGCCGCGGCCACGGCTTCACTTAGAAAGTTCCCCATGGATGGAGCAGCGGCCAAGTCAGTGCGAAGCGGGTAGCCGAACATCGTAGCAGCAACCAAAGCGCCGAGAATGCCGCCTATTGTCTGCCCGACGATGTACGCAACCGAACAGGCGACGCCACGCTCACCATTGAGGTACTGCGCAAGCGTGATCAGCGGGTTGAAATGGCCTCCGGAAACTTTCCCGAGGGCAACTATCAATCCGACAAGTGCCCCTGCGATCGAAACTGCGACGAGCAGAGACGCAGCCAGTGACTCGGCAGGCACGTGCTTGGACGCAGCTATGCCTGATCCGATCATCGCGGCTACAAGGAACGCTGTTCCCACCGCTTCGACGAACGCGCGCCTGAAGATTGGCAGTTGGGGGTTGTGCTCGAAGAAGCTGGGAATTACGCCCGGTTCGCCGGACCTAGCTGTGTTGCGGGCTTGGGACATCGGAAAACCTTGCTTCGACTTCCGACATCTTTGTCGCCAACTCTTCAGGGGTCAAAATGCCCTTCTGGAAGAGAATGTTGGCAAAGGCGACGATCCAGCGTTCGTAGTACGAGAGTTTTCCGATCATCTCAGCGCCGAGAGCCTCTACGCCTCGTCGCTTCTCTTCAGTATTGATGATCTTGTGGAAGTCGAGGACGTCAGCCAATGCATGGCATCGTTTTTCCCAAGGCAACAGCTCGTGTTCAACGCGTTCGATCTTACCCGCTTCGTCGCCACCGATATCGTTGGGAAGCTTTCTTACCAGAGTTTCGGAACCCATCACGCCGCCTCCTTCTTGTAATCGACTTGGATGACGCCAATCATGGCGTCACGCGTAACCAAGTCGGCTAGTTGTACCTCGGTTAGATGCTCAGTCCCGGCCGGCCGCATGGGCAGGACAAGATAGCGGATGATCGCAGTGGAATCGCTGACCCGGATCTCGACGTCGTCGGGTATGGACGTTCCAAACTCCTCCAAAACCGCTCGTGGCTCGTAAACGGCACGAGCGCGATAAGGCTTGAGCTTGTACCAGTCGGGCGGAAGTCCGAGAACCGGGCGCGGATAGCAGGAGCAGAGTGTGCAAACGATCAGATTATGCACATCCGGCGTGTTTTCCAGGACGATCAACTGAGTGTCATCATAGAATGTGATGCCCAGTTCTTCGCATCCAGACCGCCCATTTGCGAGGAGACGAGATTTAAACTCGGGGTCTGTCCAGGCTCTCGCGACGACTTTTGCCCCAAGGGCTGGAGTCCGGGAGTCGAGCACTTCGATCTGACGACGGATCTCGTCGGCTCCGAAAAGCTTACGCTCCGTTAGCAGTTCCCGAACCGACGTCTCCATCAGATCGAAGTAGCCTGGCTTCTCGTCGGCAGTGATAGGTGCATGATCATGGTGGTGGTCATGATCATGATCGTGATCGTGGTCATGATCGTGGTCGTGCTGATCAGACATTGGACAGTTTCTCCAGCCAGTTTTCAAAGATCTCAATTCGAAGGCCGTCGTTGGGCGAGCCCTCGTAGTCCGGCCAAATCTCGGTCATCGGGATGGCGACGCGGTAGTAATGGCCCTTGGAGCCCGCGTTGCGACCGTATCCCTCTTCCTCATTATCAACGGCCATTACCGGCATGATGGCCTCGATCTTTCCGCGCTTGCCACGGAGGTAGGTCGGCATCCTGTAGTGGCCGATCGGCGAACGGGTTGCGATCGAAACATCGTCACCCTCGTGGAAACTTGGAACCTCACCCTGAGCCGGGACAATGCCGGCGATTTTTTCGATTGCAGCTTTCAACCGACCCTCCATCAAATGTGTTGAGTTGGTCTAGGGCGTCGCCAAGCGAGTTTATTGTAAAATTCGGCGCTTGCGGACTGCGCTTCGTGCTCGCGCACGTTTCTCAAGTGGGCTCGCTGATTTTGGTGCGTGATGAATCGATCAGGCCTAGATCGGTTGTCGCTGCGTGCGAAAACAGGATTGGATCATCCAAGATTCGTCGCTCCAACCACGTTCTAGTCCCGCAATGATCAATGGAGCACATCACCATGAGCAACAAATTTGACCCATCGACTGAGCAGGTCAGGGACGGGGTGGAAGTCTTGCCGGAGTTTGCGGACATCGCGCTGGAATTACCGCCAGCCGTCAAATCAAAGCCGGAAGAACTGCTTGACGAGGCGCTGGTGGAATCATTTCCGGCTAGCGACCCGATGGCATCGGGACGAATGGAATAGAAAGACCGACGTGCGGAACTTTCGCCGCGTCTCGAAAGCGCGGCGTCTTTTCCAAAGTCGAGCTCGAATTTCAGCTTAACGCCGAAGTTCGGTGCAAACGTGATGACCGCGTTGGCAGCCGCGATGCTAAATTGTCTGAGCAACTTTCTGGCTCATCCCGGCTAGCCGACTTTTTAGGGGCAGCGCTCACGCAGAAATGAGGTTCTCATGGCAAGGCAGACTATAGCTGAGTTGATCGTTGACACGCTCGAAGCAGCAGGCGTGAAGCGCATTTACGGCGTCACCGGAGACTCGTTGAACGGGTTAAGCGATGCCCTCCGGCGCAAGGGTACAATCGAATGGATACATATGAGACACGAGGAGGCGGCTGCGTTTGCGGCTGGTGCGGAGGCCCAGCTTACCGGGGGGCTGGCCGTCTGCGCAGGTAGTTGCGGTCCCGGCAATCTCCACCTTATCAACGGCCTCTACGACTGCCATCGCAGCGGTGCGAGGGTGCTCGCCATTGCAGCTCAAATACCGAGCTCCGAGATTGGCAGCGGATATTTTCAGGAAACGCACCCCGAAAAGATTTTTGCCGAGTGTAGCCACTATACCGAATTGATTTCAACGACGCACGTCATGCCGAGAGTGCTCGACGTTGCCATACGCCAAGCGGTCTCAAAGCGCGGTGTTTCAGTAATCGTAATGCCCGGCGACATCGCGATGGAAAAGGTGGACGCGATTGAACCGGGGCGTTGGGTCGTGCCATCCGATCCTACTGTCGTGCCGCATTCGGAAGATATCGCCAAAGCGGTATCCCTTCTCGACGCCGCCGAGCGGGTGACAATTCTTGCAGGGGCGGGCTGCGCCGGCGCTCACGACCAAGTCGTCAAACTGGCCGAGATTTTGAAAGCGCCAGTCGTTCACGCCTTGCGAGGAAAAGAACATCTTGAATGGGAGAACCCCTACGACGTGGGCATGACGGGGCTGATTGGTTTCGCCTCCGGATATCACGCGATGAAGCAGTGCGATACGCTGCTCATGCTTGGCACCGACTTCCCATATCGGCAGTTCTATCCGGGTGACGCAAAGGTCATCCAGATTGATATCGATGGCTCGAGGCTCGGCCGGAGGACGAGGTTGAACCTAGGCTTGACCGGAGACGTCGCCGCGACGGTCGAGGCGTTGATCGCCAAGGTGGAAATCAAGAATAACCACGATCATCTGCAGCATGCCCTCGACAACTACGTGCAAGCGCGTGAAGGACTTGACGAGCTCGCCACACCAGGAAAGCACGGCCAGCCCATCCATCCGCAATACGTCGCTAGACTTGTGAGCGAGATCGCAGATGAAGACGCGGTGTTCACTTGCGACGTCGGCACTCCGACTGTTTGGGCAGCGCGCTATCTTAAAATGAACGGCAAGCGCCGCCTGCTTGGGTCCTTTGTCCATGGTTCGATGGCAAACGCCATGGTGCAAGCTATTGGTGCGCAGGTCGCCTTTCCTGGACGCCAGACGATCAGTTTGTCCGGCGACGGTGGCTTCGCAATGCTGATGGGGGATCTCCTCACGATCCGTCAGCTAAATCTTCCAGTGAAGATCGTCATCATCAACAACGGCGTGCTTGGGTTCGTTGATATGGAGATGAAAGCCGCCGGGTTCCTTCCGTCTAATGTAGAGCTCGCCAACCCGGATTTTGCCGCGATGGCGCAGGCAGGTGGAATCATGGGTATCAGGGTCGAACAGGCCGCAGATTTGGAGCGCTCGCTGAGGACCGCTTTCGCGTATGATGGTCCAGTCGTCGTGGATGTCGTGACAAACCGGGACGAACTCGCCATGCCCCCCAAGGTTACACTGGAGCAGATCGGGGGCTTTAGCTTATGGATGGCGAAGGCCGTTATGAGCGGTCGCGGAGACTCCGTCCTGGACTTGGCGAAATCGAACGTTCGCTGGTAGCACTGACACGCCAGGGCCGATGCGCAGGGGGAAGAAATGAGCGGCATTTGCCTTTCGCGCGGTGCCGTTCGCCTTCAAACATGGTCTGCGGGCAAATAGCGAATCCTACAATAATCAGAGCCGCAGCAGGTGTTTGCTCGTTTAGCAAAGGAGAGCAAACATGACCGAAACAGCCTCAACGACACCAACGAGACTTGCCAACCTCGAAGGCCGCGATATCGCCTATCGCAGGTTCGGAAAAGGCCTTCCCCTAGTTCTGAGCATCCGTTTCCGCGGAACCATGGATTCTTGGGATCCACTGTTTCTCGACGAACTTGCCAAAAATTTCGAGGTCATCATTTTCGACTACACCGGCCTCGGTGCTTCATCGGGCGATCCAAGCTACGACCGTGCCTCTCTTGTCAAGGACGCCAAGGACCTGATCGATTTCCTCGGCTTCGAGAAAGTCGTAATTGGCGGCTGGTCACTTGGCGGGGTCGTAGCTCAGAAGTTCACCGCTACCCATCCGGAAATGGTTTCGCATACCGTCCTGATCGGCACCGCACCTCCTGGAAAGCCAGAGGTGAGCGGAGAGCGGCTGTTCATGGAGACAGCGATGCATCCGAGCAACGGGCTTGATGACCAGATCATCCTGTTTTTCGAGCCGAACTCGGAGCAGAGCCGTGAGGCTGCTAGAGTATCGCTAGAACGTATCGAAAGCCGTGAAGTGGATCGTTCCCCGCCGATTCCCGAGGCGATCTTCATGAAGCTTCTCAGCGAAGCGAAGGACCGCAGTACGATCTATCCGGACCCGGAGGGCGTAGAAATGGCGTCGCTTTCGGAGGGCAGGAACCCAATCCTTGTCATCAGTGGCGATCACGATATTGCATGCCCGATCGGGAACTGGCTCCCGCTCACCACAAAATGGAAGTCACTTCACCTTCTGACTATCCCGCAAGCAGGACATGGCCCTCATCACCAAGAGCCCTTGTTCTGCGCGCAAGTCATCACGTCTTTCATAGAGACGCATCGGTAGAGAAAGTCGCCGCGCGAGAGGCACTGAGATCTGCCCTCGCGCGGCCGGCGTGCATCCGGTCATTTACAGATGAAGTGATCCGTGTGGCTCGAGTCCCGACCCATTACGTCTCTCGGCGCAGTTTGAAATGCATCAAAAGCCTTCAAGGACAATCTTACCTTTTGCCTTACCGCTTTCCAACGTCGCATGCGCCTTCTTGAGGTTTTCGGCATTGATCGGACGGAGTACTTCAGTAACGGTGGTTTTGATTTTACCACTGTCGATCAAGCTGGCCACGTCAGTTAGAAGCTTGCCTTGGTCCGCCATGTCTGCGGTTGCATACATCGGCCGGGTGAACATGAATTCCCAATGTACGGATACCGACTTGCGCTTGAAGCTCACGATATCCAAGCTATCCGGATCGTCGATGAGCCCGAATCGTCCTTGTGGAGCGATCAGCTCTGCGATTTCTGAGAGCTGAGACTTAGTCTCATTGGTAGAGAAGACGAATGCTGGAGCGCCAATACCCAATGCCTTGACCTGTCCGGCGAGAGGCTTCCTATGATCGATAACGTGATGCGCACCCAGTTGTTTCACCCACTCCTGAGTTTCGGGTCGAGAGGCGGTCGCTATGACGGTTAAATCCGTCAGCGCCCTGGCTAACTGGATCGTAATTGATCCGACTCCACCGGCACCGCCTATGATCAGGATAGCATTGGCAGCCCCCGACACTGGTCTTCGCACGTCCAGACGGTCAAACATCATTTCCCACGCCGTGATAGTGGTGAGCGGCAGCGCGGCGGCTTCGACGGCGGAGACTGTCTTTGGCTTCCTGCCGACGATCCGCTCGTCAACGAGATGATACTCGACATTTGCGCCCTGCCGAGTAAGTGATCCCGCATAAAAGACCGCGTCTCCGGCTTTGATCTCCCGGACATCCTCGCCCACGGACTCAACGGTTCCCGCAGCATCCCAGCCGAGAACCTTCCACGCGCCCTCCGGTGGCGACATGCTGCTTCGGATCTTGCAATCGACGGGATTTGCCGAGACTGCTTCGACTTTCACAAGGACGTCTCTGCCCGTCGGGATCGGCTTTTCCAGCTCTATGTCGACGAGGGAGTCGGAGCGATCTAATGCGCCCGCTTGTTTATATCCTACGGCCTTCATAATGCCCTCTCGCGTTGGTGAAATGGGGATCAATTCACGTGAAGGTGGCACCGTTAAGAAGCATGCTCCTGTCTGTATTGTACAATCCTGGCGCGCTGCACGGCTCAGGCTCTAGCTGATGCCTGTTTGCCGGCGTCGACAACGTGGAAAGGGCTTGGTCAACGGCTAACTCTCGCGTCCTTATCGAACGCCGGATGGCGGACGGATGGGATCAATTGGGTTCTGTGGGGAAGCGAGTTTGCAGCCAAAAGCAGCGCCTGAAACATCTTGATGAAAGGCCGGCGGCCTAAAAACAAGAGCGCCCCTCGCTGATCGCGAGGGGCGTTCGTGCTTTACGCGAAGCCTAAGAAGACGCGCGCCGCCAGGTGCTGACGCGCGTTCTTTCCCACGTGGTTTCGTTACTTGCTGGCCGCGGCGTCTTCGATCACTTTAGCTACGCGATCAGGATGAGACACCATCACGACATGCGACGCGCCCTTGACCTCAACAGTCTCTTTCGCGTTGGCGCGCTTGGCCATCCACTTCATCGCTTCCGGCGGAATGTTCTTGTCGGCCGAACCGAAGATCGACCACGATGGGATTTCTTTCCAACCGGCGTTGGTCGCTGCTTCCCCAAGCGCGACATCCGTCACGGGGCGCTGTGAGGCAGCCATTGCTGCCGCGGTCTTCGCGGAAACATCAGCGGCGAACTGCTTGTGAAATTTGTCCTGCTGGATATAGAGGTCTTTCGCGCCGTTCTCCAGTTCGACCGGCTTGTCGAGCGTCGGGGAGAGTGTGCTACCAGGAAATTTTCCACTCAGCTGCAGCGCGGACTCGCCCAGATCGGGCGCGAATGCGGACACGTAGACAAGCGACTTGATCTTGTCGCCCTTCGTCGCAGCTTCAGAAATCACCGCGCCGCCGTAGGAATGCCCTACGAGTACTACTGGCGTATCGATGTTCGAGATGATCCGCTTGAGGTATGCGCTGTCACCCTTGACGCTGCGCAAAGGATTGGCGACAGCGACCACTCGATAACCGTCTGCTTCGAGCTTTCCGATAACACCGGTCCAGCTGGAGGCGTCGGCGAATGCGCCGTGCACCAAGACAATCGTGGGCTTCGAGTCGGCGGCGTAAGCAACTCCTCCAGTCAATGAAGTGGCTAGCAGAGCGATTGAAAGCATTTTCCTTAACATAGGATTTCCTCGTCTGAATTGTTTTGACCTGAATAGGAAGCCAGAGCGGGCCTTCTAAATCTTGTACGATTCTACGAGGCTGGCTCCGACGAGCGCGTCTGTCGGCTTTTTGCAAAATCTTGATATGACCTCGTGGGCGCCCGCGATCAGAAGGCCGAATGTTCAATGCCGAAAGGGACTGGCAAGGCTCTTGTCCCTTCAATCGGTGTTCGGAAACTGGAGCGGAGAAAAGGCAGCTTTTTCGGGCGATATTTTCCATCGTCCAATTCAGGTCCAAGTTCCAAATTGGAATTCGCCAGCTGCGGCCGAGCCGATCCAAGCCGTACGGACGAGGATGGCAATCCGAGAGACCGTCAGCGAAACGGACACCTGGTTGATGCCGGTGAATTTCGCGCGCACCCGTTCTGCCTTACGGTCGGAGGGCCTCAAGACGGCGGTTTTGAGTGCATCATGGTCTAACCTGTCGTCTTTTGCCCATCGGAAATGCTCCTAGCCCCCCCGTTCGAGGGTTATCAAGCAGGCGTCGGGGTGTTGTGTTGCTATCATCCGATGCAGCGATGAAGATTAAATGCTGAGAAATGACCTGAGGCGTGGTGGTGGCGATGAGCGGGAAATGCCTGCAGAATATGGTGTTTATGCTTGGGACATTGCCGCAGATCTCTTCAGAATGGACGCCACTTTGTGTCGATACATCGGGGTCGATCCGAACATTGGCGAAAAGGGTGTTTCCGTCCAGAGCTTCGCTGCGTTCATCCACCCGGCAGATCGCGGAAGTTTTATAGCTGCAATCGAAGCTTCAGCTCGATCGGGATCGAAACTGAGGCATATTTTTCGGCTCGAGGCATTGAACGGACCCGGCGGAAAACTTCGGGCTGCAGGGCATTCTTTCCTTGATAGAGAGCAGTCTCTTGGGATCTGCACCGGATTGATGTTCCGGACAAATGGTAATCTCCAGGCCTCGTCTGAAACCGAACTAGCCGATCATTGCATAGCGGCGTACGAGTTCGCCAAGAAGACAAACTCCTCGATGGTCCAGTATCTGATGTCCATGGCGTTGATCGAGCTAGGCTATCAGATCGCCGGGTTCGAGAAAGGCAGCGTTCAGTAGTTCGAGTGCGGCCACGCTGGTAAAGACCAGCGTGGCCGCATGCTTTAGCAGTTCGAGCTTTAGCCCTTCACGAACGCTAGGAGGTCCGGGTTGATGACGTCGGCGTGGGTGGTCAGCATGCCGTGCGGATAGCCGGGATACACCTTCAGAGTACCGTTCTTCAGCAGCTTCACGGACAGGCGTGCGGCGTCATCGATAGGAACGATCTGGTCGTCGTCGCCATGCATTACGAGTGTTGGCACGGTGATCTTCTTGAGGTCATCAGTCTGGTCGGTTTCAGAGAAGGCCTTGATGCCATCATAGTGGGCCTTCGCACCGCCAATCATACCCTGCCGCCACCAGTTCTGGATAACACCCGGATACACTTTTGCGCCTTCTCGGTTGAAGCCGTAGAACGGGCCGGAGGCGACGTCGAGATAGAACTGCGCGCGGTTAGCGGCCAGGCCATTCCGAAGGCCGTCGAAGACCTCCATCGGAAGGCCGCCCGGATTGGAATCGGTCTTCAGCATCAGCGGCGGAACGGCACTGACCAGTACGGCCTTGGCGACGCGCTTCTGGGGTTCGCCGTACTTGGCAACGTAACGCGCTACCTCGCCACCACCCGTGGAGTGGCCGATGTGGACAGCATTTTTGAGGTTCAGGTGCTCGTACACGGCAGAAGCGTCAGCTGCGTACTGGTCCATGTTGTGGCCGTCCGCAACTTGCGACGAGCGGCCATGGCCGCGACGGTCATGGGCGACGACGCGATAGCCGTGCTGGACGAAGAACAGCATCTGAGCGTCCCAGTCGTCGGACGACAGTGGCCAGCCGTGATGGAAGACGATTGGCTGAGCGTCCTTCGGACCCCAGTCCTTGTAGTAGAGCTCGACGCCTTCTTTGGTCTTTACGAATGCTTCGGTCATTTCAAGTTCTCCTTCGATTTCTGTGGTGCTCTTTTTGCCGGCTGCGTCGGCGACCGGCACAAACATGGAAAAAGAGACGGCTGCCCCTGCAATCAGCGTTTGTCGGCGGGAAAGTTCGTAGGTCACATGTCGCTCCATCTATTCGTGCCGGGTCTCGGCATGCACTGGAAGCCTAGGAGTGACGCCCGCATGATTATTGTAGGATCGGGCACACTCGTTCAGGCCGGAATGGGGCCGTGTCTCAACGAAATTACGCACTCGTTGGGTCGAGATCTCACCGGCCGCTGTCTGCGCTGGTCGCGGTCCTCTCAAAGATTGGATCGTTCAATATATCCGCTGCGTCCGCCTTTAGTTTTCGATTCCGCCTCACACTCGAACCGAGGCTGAAGAGTTTTCGGTCCTGTGGGTTTCCTGCGCGACCGAAGAGACCGGGAAGGCTGATTGCCGTGGGAATTGCCCCTTGGAAGCTGACGCAACGAAACGCGGGGCATGATAAGGCGCCGCCTAAGCAGCATTTTTATCAGGACGACGAACACTTCGACTATCCCGAAGGACAGCGCCCGGCCTTTCCGGGTGCGCCGGGGTTCCCAAGCCATCCCACCGGGCGTCGCATTGTCTACGCCGCCACCTCGGTGCTCGTCGGAATAACGGGTGCGTTGGGGAATTCCGTCGTGGCAGCTAACCTTCCATTCCTACAAGGCTCACTGGGACTGGACATCAGTGAAGTCGCGTGGCTTCCGGCAGCATACCTGGTGACTAATGCGGTCACAGGCTGCGTACTGGTCAAGTATCGCCAGGAATTCGGGATTCGATCCTTCTGCATGATTTTCCTGACGCTGCAGGCCGTGTTGATCACATCGCATCTTTTCGTTCACGGGCTCGCTGGAGCAATTGTCGTACGCGCGGCTAGCGGCATCTCGGCATCTGCGCTGACCACACTTGGCGTTTTCTACATGTTGCAGGCCTTCACGGCGGAGCACCGGCTCAGGGCGGTGTGCCTCGGCCTTGGCATCCCGCAACTCTCCCTCCCGATCGCTTGGCTCATCCCTAAGGATCTGCTCGCTTTGGGAAGTTGGAGCGGCCTGTACCTTCTCGAGCTCGGACTGTCTTTGGCCGTGCTTGGCATAGTGTCCATCGTCCGTCTTCCTCCAAGCGTGAAGTCAAAAACCTTCGAGCCGCTAGACTTGGTCAGTTTCGCCCTCTACGCCACCGGCTTCATAATGTTCGGATCGGCAATGGGGCTTGGCAGCTACCTCTGGTGGACCAACGTTTCATGGATTGGATGGTTTTTCGCAGCATGTCTCCCTTGTTTTACAGTCTTCGTGTGGATCGAGGGTCGCCGGAAACGACCACTTATTGACGTGAAGTGGCTCTCGGCCGGAGCATTTATCCGGCTGGCGATATTCGCAGTGCTGTGCAGGTTTCTACAGTCCGAGCAGACAATTGGCGTCATGACGATGTTGCGTGACTTCGGCCTTACCAACGACGACATTCGACCGCTTACTTGTGCGATTCTTCTCGGATCCGCTTTAGGCCTAGCGGCCGCGGCGCTTACTATATCGCCTTCACGTCTACCCTACATGGTGCTCGCTTCCCTACTGCTCGTCGCTGCAGGAGCATATATCGATACGGGAGTGAGCGTCTTCACGCGTGCACCAGAGCTACTCTTCAGCCAGCCCCTTATTGCTTTCGCAGGTACATTATTCATCGGTCCGTTGTTCATCTTTGGGCTCGGCAAAGTGCTCGCCGAAGGCGGGACGCGCTTGACGAGCTTCATTGCACTTTTCAATGCAACCCAGTCGGTCGGAACGCTGACGGGCAACGCTTTCACGCAAACGTATCTGTATCACGCGCAGCAATACCATCTCCGTGCATTCGCCGGGCAGGCTGAAAGGTCCGCACCTGAAGTGGCGGCTCTCCTTGGCACTCTTTCAGCCCGATACGCGCCGGTAATCGCCGATCCCACGCTGCGGTCGGCTGAAGGCGTCGCTGCGCTCACGCAACAGATTTCGCTCTACGCTCGTGTCGCCGGCTACATTGATGTCTTCACTGCGATCTCGATCGCGGCGACAGCCGGCGCCGCCAGCCTTCTTGCGGTCCTATCCGTTAATTCTCTCAGGCAATACTGGAGCAAGCTATCATGAACGCGATCTCTCCGATCCCCAACGCGCCGGCCCCCGTCGGTCCGGACCAGCCGTCACCGTCGGCCCAGCAGTGGCAGCCCAAAGCGAGCAGCTTGTTGACCAAGGCTTTTGCTACGACCCTCGTTGCAGCGGGAGTCACCGCAATACTCGTTACGTGGCAACTGCCCCCTTTTTCGACGGCGGTCGTAAAGACTGATAATGCCTACGTGCGTGGCTGGACGACGGTCATAAGTCCTCAGGTAACTGGTTACGTGCAGGAGATCGGCGTCAAGGACTATGGAAATATCAGGCAGGGAGATGTACTTCTGCGCATCGACGATCGCATCTACCGCGCTCAGGTCGCCGCAGCCAAGGCAGATCTCGACATCGCCATTTCAAACCTTGCAAACAACCAACAAGCCACTGCTCAGAGACAGCTTGATATCACAACTGCCGATGCAAAGATCGCCAGTGCGAACGCCCAACTCGTGAAAACGGAGGCCGATTTTAAAAGGGCGGCCAATCTTGCAACGCAGGGGTCCGGCTCCGTGAGCGCAGAAGATGCAACCCGTGCAGCAAGGGACGTAGCCGCAGCTGATGTTAAGGAGGCTATTGCTGGGCGCGGCGGTGCTGAGCAAGCGCTTAAGGCTGCCAGCGTCAACGAGGGCTCCCTCAAGGCCGATGTAGAAAGCGCCCAGGCAAAGCTCCAGCTTGCTGAGATCAATCTCGGTTATACCGTCGTGACGGCTCCCGAGGAGGGCAAGCTCAGCGATGTGACGGTCCGGCGGGGACAATTCGTCACGAGCGGCACTCAGCTGATGTTTCTAGTTCCGAGGGCGCGCTGGGTGGTTGCCAACTTTAAAGAGGCGCAGTCCGGGGCGATTCATCCGGGACAACGAGCATGGTTTTTTGTCGACGCACTGGCGGGGGCTCGCTTCGAAGGCACTGTCGAAGAAATCTCGCCCGCCGCCGGTTCCGAGTTCTCCGTCCTCCGTACTGATAATGCGATCGGCAATTTCACCAAGATCCCGCAACGAATTGCCGTACGAATTAATATCGACGCCGATCAGCGGGACCTTGAGAGACTTGGTCCTGGTATGTCGGTGGAAGCCCATGTGGATACGCAAAGCACCAAAAGCTCGAAGCCGCGTCTTTGAGCACTATCGTAGTTTCGGTTGAACGTTCGGGGCCGCCGCTGCCGACTACCGCAGTGTCTTTGCGGTAGTCGATCTAATTCAAGGATAGAACGCGGGGAACGATCTCAGATACCCACATAGAACGTTGGAGACGAGATAGAACGTCGCCGCAGAGATGGCCACCAGGGACAAGATCGGGCCGACATCTGACAATGATGGCGCCTCGGCGGCAGGTGTAGCATCGAGACCCGGCGAGCCAGCCCTGGAATTGTCGTTGGCCGCCTGCTTCCTGTATAAACCGACTATCATTCTTAGGCGCCCGACGGGAACCTGCCTGAACTTGCATGAAGTCCGATAAAGCTTAGCTTCCATTTTTCACCCATGGGCCTTTAATCGCGCAACTCATCTCGATGAAAAGGTCGTTGACGTCGTCCCGACCTGTTTATGAACCGTTGCGGTGGCTCGGCATCGACGAGGTGCATGCTTGCCGGTCCTACGAGAGCGAGACATCAAGCGGGATCGGGTTTCGCATTGAGTTGGCCACCGGGGAAAAGTAGTTCGCTTGGCGGACGATCTCCTCAAGCTCTTCTCGGGTAGCGTCGCCCTCGATCTCCACTTTTACGCGGATAGCTTGGAAACCCATCTGCAAGGGTTCGCGCGGGGCTCCACCAGCGCCCCAAGCGGCGGAATTTCCGACGTCTCCCTCAAGATGCAACTCGAGGCGGGACAGCCGTACATTCTTGTAAGTGGCGACAGCCGTGATTCCGACGGCGAGGCAGCCTCCCAAGCCGGACAGGACGATCTCGCCCGGAGCGGGCGCGGTGTCTTGGCCAAACAGATGGAGCGGCTCGTCGACGACCACCGGATTATGTTCAGCGACATAGCTGAGGCTGCGATACTGTCCTTCGCAGACGGTACGAACCAAGTTCGTTCCACGTCGGTCCGGATTTGCCCGACCGCGCTCGGCAAAAGCGATCAAGCCATCACGGTCAATCGGTCGCAGGTAGCTCTTGATGGTCTTCGTGCTAGTCGACATATCTCTGTCTCCTTGGGGTTTTTCGGATTGAAAGTGTCACTGGGCCTTTCCAGCGAAAGCATGGATAGCCCAGACGATAGGCTCCTTCGCTTGGAGCCGATTTATAGGTCTCGGCGAAGGCCAGCCGAGAATATGATCAGCGTCTCGCCGCATGAATATCGGTCGCTCCAGAGCCAGACACGGTCGCTAGCGATCCCCGAACCCTTGAGTTGGGCCGTATACGTGTTGTCGGAGTGCTGTGCGTCTGCAGGGTGGCGAGGCTGTGTGATGTTCGTGATCACGCCAAATGCGCCAAGTGCGTTTCTCACTTCGCTGACCTCAAGCTCACCAGGGACCCTTCCCTGTATGAGGTGAATATGGACCGCAGCCTCCATCAGATATTGTAGGATAGTGTCGTGCTCGGTTGCGGTCCGCAGCGCACGATCGGACAATCCGATTACGATCGCTTCGGTAAAACTACTGCATTGGCTTCGGTAATGGGCGCATTTCGTGTTCCACCCGACAGAGTGGAGATGGTGATATGCCGAGCGCGCTTCCCGATATCGGAGAGATTTCGAACATTGAGATTGACGGCGTCAACGTACGCATCGCGTCCGGCGGGAGGACCGACGGCATTCCTGTCGTCCTGTCCAGCCCGTGGCCTGAAAGCATATATGCATTTCGAAATGTCCTATCTGTCATTGGTGCAGTCGCACCTTATGTTGCCATTGACCTGCCCGGCTTTGGAATGTCGCAAGGACGTTCGGACTTGATGTCGCCGATGGCTATGGCTCGTTTCATCGAGAGAGCTGCCTGGAAACTCGGGATCAAGAAAATGCATGGCGTAGGACCTGACGTGGGAGCTCTCGCGATGCTATTTGCTGCGGCGGATCGGCCAGATCTGTTCGAGGCCCTTGTTGTAGGCGGAGGAGCCACAAGCGTCGAGTTGGCTGCCGGCTATTTGGTCGACCTCATTGCATCGCCCCCAGGACAATTCGCATCCATGGAGGGTGGCGACCTTGCGGTTGATTTTGTCTCGCAGTCGGCCACAGTTTCGGTTCCGCCATCAGTGATGGAGGATTACTGGCACTCGTCGGCCGCGGGACGCTTTGATCGCGCGACTAACTTCGTCCGCGCCTACTCAGATGAATTGCCGCTTCTCAAACGATTGCTTCCAAAAATAGAGCCGCCCGTTCTTGTCCTTGCTGGCCGCCACGACGCTCTAGTGCCGCCTGCCAACGGGCAGCTGCTTGAGGAACACGTTCCGCGCTGCCGGCAGGTTCTCTTGGAAGGAGGGCACTTGATCTGGGAGGACGCGGCCGCCGAATACGCGATGGAAATCCGGAAATGGATCGAGGGCGGCTACATCAGCCTCCCAACGCTCCCTAGCGATCGATGAAAGCACGATCCTGCAATAACCCATCGCGCTCCCCTGAAATAACGGAGGCTCAGAAATCGCTAGGGCGGCAACAGGCGGCCCGTCAGCGTAACGATTTGAGGGTAAGAGGACGCGATGAGAGTCTTAGTTCTGTTTGCGCATCCGGCGCAGCGGAAATCCAGCATCAATGTCGCCATGGCGTCTGGTGCACGCAATTTGGACGGGATCACCTTCGTCGATCTATACGCCGAATATCCGCGCTTCTCGATTGACGTCGATCGTGAGCAACGTCGGCTCATGGAGCATGACGTCATCGTCTTTCAGTTTCCCGTCTTTTGGTATTCTACGCCAGCACTACTAAAGCAGTGGCAGGACCTCGTCCTCGAGTACGGCTTTGCATATGGCCCCGAAGGAAAGAGGCTTGCAGGAAAATTGGTGATGCCATGCATCACCACCGGCGGGAGCCGGGCTGACTATTCGACGAAGGGCGGGAACCGGCGGCAGATTGAGCATTTTCTATATCCGCTCGAGCAAACCGCCGTTCTCTGTGGGATGGAAAGTCTTCCACCGTTCGTCCTCCACTCAGCAAATCACCTCGCTGAAGTGAGTGCACAGCATCATATTGCGGCATTCCCACAGCTTCTTGCGGCCCTGCGAGACGAACGTTTCGATTTCGTGAGTGCGCGTCAGTTGCAGACGTTCAACAGCTTCGATCTCAACGACTTGATAAGGATCTGACAATTGGACGGATTGGCATTTTATGCACTGTGCTACCTCGCTGCGGCTGTCATTGCCGTCATTGTCTCTCAGCGCGTGGGGCTCGGGTCGGTTGTGGGATACATAGCCGCTGGGGTCCTGGTAGGCCCTGTCTTCCAGGTCGCGGTCGCGGGTTCAAACTACCTCGAGCAGTTCTCCGAATTCGGTATCGTTATGATGCTATTCCTCATCGGTCTCGAGATCGATCCTCAGATGGTCTGGCGACTGAAAGGAAAGTTACTAGGTCTCGGAGGCCTGCAGGTCCTTGCTACGGTCGGCGCCTCGGTAGCTGTGGCGATCGTTCTAGGTTTCAGCTGGCAGCAGGGCCTTTTGTTCGGCTTCGTGGCAGCTCTATCCTCCACGGCGATCGTACTGCAGACGCTCGAGGAGAAGGGCCTAATCAAATCTGACGGGGGCCAGGCGAGTTTCGCTGTGCTCCTGTTCCAAGACCTCGCGGTAATCCCCATGCTTGCGTGCATTCCGCTAATTGCTGGGGGCGGACACGGCGTGTCGGCTGGACACGGATCCACGCTCATGGAAAACCTACCTGGGTGGGCGTCGGCGATCCTTACCCTTGGAGCCATCGGATTGGTTGTCGCAGCCGCCCATTACCTCTCGCGGCCGATCTTTAGAACAATTGCTCTCCTTGGCCTTAGGGAGGTATTCACCGCAGCCGCGCTGCTTGTCGTCGTCGGGATTGCGGTCCTCATGTCCGCAGTCGGGCTTTCGCCAGCGCTCGGGGCCTTCCTGGGAGGTGTCGTGCTCGCCAATAGTGAGTTCAAGCACGAGCTTCAGAACGATATCGAGCCTTTCAAGGGGTTGCTTCTCGGTCTGTTCTTCATGACCATCGGTGCAAGAATCGATCCGGCGATATTCTTAGCAAACTGGCCTGCAGTCGTTGCCGCCACTCTCGGCTTGATCGTGCTCAAGGCTTCAGTGCTAGTCCCGCTAGCGTGGTTCTTCCGATTGCGTGGGGCAGCTGGCTGGCTTTTCGCCCTTGGACTAGCTCAAGCCGGAGAGTTCGGCTTTGTCTTGTTGTCTATAGGCGGAGACCGCGGAATTCTATCGTCGGAGACGGTCTCAGTGTGCGTCTTGGTCGTCACCTTTGGAATGGTGCTGACTCCGGTGCTTTTCAAACTGTATGACCGGATCACGTTGGCACTCGAGAGTCACGGAAGACGCGGCAACATCTCCGACGAACCAGAAGAGGGGACGATCATCCTAGCTGGGGTAGGGCGCTTTGGACAGATAGTAAACCGCATGCTGCTCGCCAACGGTTACAGACCTGTCGTCCTCGACTACAGAGCGGACGTCGTCGAGAATGTCCGGAAGTTCGGCGTTAAATCATTCTTTGGCGATGCTGGTCGTCCGGACCTCCTAGAATCGGCCGGAATCTCCAGGGCCGCGTTGCTCGTCGTGGCGATCGACGACCCGGATCGGGCGACTGAAATCGTCAATCATGCTCGACGAAGCAATCCCAACATCCGTATAATTGCTCGGGCCTACGACCGTCTTCACCATTATGCACTGTTGGAGGCTGGAGCGGACCACATCGTGCGAGAGCTGTTCGAAGGATCGCTGCAAGCAGCAGGCCTGGCCCTTCAATCTCTCGGAGTTCATCCCTACGAGGTCGAGAAGCGCAAGGCCGTCTTCGTTGAACAGGATCTGGCAGGTCTGGAACGAATGGCGTCGCTTGTCGATGAGGATGTCCCCGTCGTCAACAACCCCGAGTTCATTGCTGGATTCAACGACATTGGGAAGGTCATCCAGGACGCGATGATGGGCTACCGTGCAGGGTATGACGATATCGTGTCGAGAGGCTGGAATGCGCCAGATGCGAGTTCGATTCACGTACCGAAGAGCAGTGAGACGTGATGGTCGTTTCAAGTAGTCGGATCGAAGCAACGGTAAGCGCGCGGTCGGCACAGATGACGCTCGAGGGGAACTCGTCTAAGGAACGCGGCAATAAGTTCGCGCGCCTTCGTCAGCGTTAGGCGGTCGGCTCGACTTGGAGCCCCGATTGCCGAAGGCTCTGGCGCACATAGCCGATCGAACTTTCACCTTCGCTGGCTCCACCGTCTCACGGCGTCGACTTTGCAAACCCGTCGTTCAACGGCACGGCAACGCCACCATTCAGCGCGCCATCGACGCCGGTCGGCCGGTCACGGTCAAGTTCCTACGCGCCGAAAAGTCTTGGAAGGCTTATGTCTCTGTTGACGATCGCAGCGAGATGAAGCGCCGACTACTCTGGCGGCACGCTTGGCGTTAACGCCCGAGAACGTCAGAGCGGCGTGGTCCTGCTTTTGGTTAACGACGTCTCGGCGACAGCCTCGCAATGTCGCCAGCTCCTCCCCAGCGAGCCGCAGGGGAGGTAGCGTTTGCCGCCGCTAAGAGCGCTTCGTCTCGCTTGCTGGCGTCTTAGACGTCAATACTTTACGCCGCGACCGTCAACTAAGCACTTTGCGGCCTGCGGACACATCAAAGGGTAGGGTTGCTCAGTTAGACGTATTGCACTCAGTCGCCGGTTAAGTGAACATAAAACCGAGATGGAGGGCTTACGAATGACACTGGCGATTGAATCTAGGATCGAGGCAATGCGCCATTGCATCGAGCGGCGGGACTACGAGGGGTTGCGCGCGCACGTGACGTATAACGGGCGCATCATCGCCGAAAACGCAACGGAGGAGGTCCTGCGCGAATTCGCTTCAATGATGATCGAAGCTACCCACGCTTGGAAATATGAGAACGACCATGGACGAGGCGCCCTTCTCGATGCATGTCACCCGTCCAACATCGAATGGGCCAAACTTAGAGCGACAGGTGCAGTCCTCTAGGTCCCGTCGTGCTTGCCTGCTTCGATGTTGGCAAAATCTTGGGCCTTTGCCTTACTCGCAAAGATGTGATCCCATACCATACCGCCTGGGCCGGTCACGAGAAAGGTCTCGGGGGTTTCAGCCTCAAGCACGCGATGGGTATCGCGGAGACCGAACTGGGAAATTACTGAAGTCTTGATAGTGGCCTTGGGCAAGGAGTGCCCCTTTAAATGTTTGCGGTTTTTCGCAAAGTTTTGCTTCATTTCCAGCTCGTCTCGAAAACTCTCACTGTAGAGATTGCCGTCGATGAAAAGGCGGTAGTAGACGCCTTGGTTTGCCGGGATTTCAAAAATCGATACAGACATTTGTAACTTTCAGTTTGTTCGCGACGATACTACCTACCTCCTTGACATTTACGGGACGTTTTTAGGCCGCTTAAACTTTTATCAATAGCCATCTATCCGAATGAAGAATGCTTTGCGAGCCTGCTGGACCCTTCGTCCTCCACGGCACCTAAGCAAACTTGAGGGTTTGGAAGTTGCGGTGAATGGAGACAGATTGATTTATCGGTTCGAGAAGAACTTCGGTATGACTTTGGAAACACAGACAATCGAGCCTTTATGGCTTGCTTACCTGTCAGAGGACTTACCGAAAACGCTTCCCGACTTCATGACTTGGATTGGTTCCTGTTAAGGTGGCTTTGAATGGACGAGCATCAGATTCGACGTCTCAAACAGTTGGTCGTTCAACCGTCTTATGACGAAGTGGTTGGTGCGTTCGAGGATGCAGCAATCGTCTTGGCCGACAAGATAATTATTGATCATGAGCTAGACGAAACCATGCTCGTAGTCGGTATGGGGGCAGATTTTGAAGAGTTCGCTGCGCCAGTCTGTGCATCGCTAGAGCATCACCGCTTTAAAATTTCAGTCAACTGCTTCTGGCCGGATCAGACATTCAACCCGAACCTCAGCGGCTTGGGAACACCAATCATTGACGAGCAGGACGGTGCCGCAGGCGAGATGTTGGTTCACCTCAGGGCGAGCTTCATTGAGGACCGAAACTCGCACTTTGACCATTGTGTGATAGTCTCCTCCATCGTCGCAGACGTCGAGCCTCTTGCGTCCATCGTCCGCAGGACGCGTGAAGTTTCGACGTTTCGCCAGGTTGAGGTGAGATGCGCATTAGCAACTGAGCACGCTCTGGCCGCCCTCGATGGCATAGTCGATGTCGATCCGCTCGTTACTGTTCCCGATATTGATTCCACCTACTGGGATTTCGAAAGGTTGCTTGATCGACGCCCGTTGAAGCTCATACCTCGCCAGTCGCAGTGGTTGCTCGGACGACAGTTCCCCGAACTTCGTCCGAGCAGGGATTATGGGCTACGTCGATAAGTGTTGTGAAGGAAGCGCGAGATCCGCAAATATCGACGGATCGTGTCGCGACCACAGACGAACCCATAAACGTTTGGCATCGCAACCAAGCTCATCCAGCCGCGACAATGCAGGATGCGTTGAAATCAACCCGGCCACCCACCCCAAGAAACGAGGGTGCAATTCTTAATTTCCTCGGGTCAGTTTCTCACTTCGCCTGAAACATGCCGAACGACCTTTAATTGACGCCTGTACTTCCCATTTCCGTGCGAACTGTCGATGGGAAGCGCTTAACGGATGCTCGTACGACCTGGGAACGACGACGCCAATTGTTGGGTGTCATACCGAATACCTTGCGAAAGGTCTTGCACAGGTGAGCTTGGTCGGAAATCCCGCAGTCCAGAGCAATCTCACTGAGTGGGCCGTCGGTTTCCGTGATGAGCGCCTTTGCCAGCTCCATGCGCCGGCGGAGAACATAGTTATAGGGGCTTTCGTTGTACGCAGACTTGAAAACCCTGGAGAAATAGGTCTTGCTTAGCTTCGCTAGGATCGCAAGATCCTCGATCTTGATCGTCTCGGTAAGATGCTCTTCAATGAATTGAATGACCTTGCGTCGCTGCCATGGGAGAAGGAGGTCGCGCTGGACAACCTCCGACGATAGGTCCGGAAGTGCGATCGGAGCCTGGGCAGCGCCAGGGACGGCGGTCGACAAATCGATCTCCGAAACGATTGCCAATGGTCCTGCTGCGACAATCTTGAGGTCCGTGATGGGGGCGTTGGCGTTCATCGGTGCTCTCCGTGATTTGAATTTCGAATGAGCAGATGTTGCCTGTACTGAGGCCTGAAATCTGTTCGGACCACCGTGTGCCGACACCATACCTTCTGGTTATACTCAGCAGGCCAAAGCGTGATCTCGGTCAAGGAATCCTTTAAGTTTAGGGGATTTCGGGACGCCGTTGCTCCTAGTCGCGGCGATGTCGCCGATGGATGAGGATTTGGCAGAAACGTTCAAGCAAATGCGGCGTAGCTTAGATATTGCACGTCTTTGGCAAGCTAGAAGGACGATCAAGATGCAATCCGGGGTGGCGATTGTGGTACTTGCGGCCGGACGTTCAACGCGCATGGGCAATTTCAACAAGCTCTTTTCCAAGTTTGGTGGGGTGCCATTAGTGCGCCTCTCGACGACACAGGGGATTGCCACTCGGCAGGGCTCGGTGATTGTCGTAACAGGGCATATGGCCGCGGAGGTTCGAAATGCTCTCACAGGACTTCCCGTGGAGTTTGCGCACAACAGCGATTACGCTTCCGGACTGTCGTCATCGATACGGGCAGCGCTGCACGCTGTACCCGAAAACTGTCGTGGCATGCTCATCCACCTAGCGGACATGCCCCTTGTTACTGAAGGTCATTTGACATCGCTGATGGACGCCTTTGCGAGCAGTGGAGGTGTAGCAGTGGTGCGAGCTACGGCGTTCGGCGCACCTGGAAACCCGGTTGTTTTACCAAGATCTCTGTTTCCGGCTCTGCTGACGCTAGACGGCGATAGAGGCGCGCGCCACATCATCTCCGCTAGCGGAATACCAGTGATCGATGTCGAGATTGGTCGCGCCGCTTCAGTAGACGTGGACACGCCTGAAGCCTTGGAAGCGGCAGGCGGCAGCTACGACAGGGGTGGCCATTCTCATGAGTAGGCCAAAGGCGGCTTGAACAGAGCCGCCGCTCGTTGGCACTCTGCCGCTTCCATCGCTGGAACCAGGAGATGGTGATGGAAGCGGAATCCCGCACGTGCAGGCCGTATCGGTGAGCGAACTCAACGTGACGAATGATTGAAGTGGGCGACCGACCCGACAGTTACCGACGCCATGATGGAGGCACCGAATGCCAGCGCGGCGTCGTTGCGGATCTCGCCGGCCGCCGTTCGGACTGGTTCAGACCTCTTCGATACACCTGATAAGATCGTCGGCCAAGATCGGCTTCTGAAGCAATTCACGTGCTCCACCTGCGATAGCACGTCTCTTGATTATCTCATCCTTGAGCGCCGTCATCATAATGATCGGCATGTCTGGCCAGCGCTTTCTGACAATATCCAGAAGCTCGAGGCCCGTCATCCCTGGCATGTTGATGTCGGTAAGCAGCAGCGTGACGAGGTCGATGTTTTCATAAGCCAGGAAGGAACGCCCAGAACTGAACGGGAGGGCTTCGTAGCCCACGGACTCGAGAAATCCGGATGTGGCCTCAAGAAGCGCTTCATCGTCGTCAACGATGGCTACTGATTTTTTGTCGCCAGACACTTGCTGTTCCTTTTGCCCTAGATGCGGGATATGACATCTAGTTAGATGGACTGGCGGAAATTTGTAATAATACGATTGTATGAGTGGCCACCGCTTCACCTGTCAGCAGCGAATCCAGGGGCATTTCTGGTAGGGTGACAAACTGCGAAGCTGCGTGACGAGCTCAGGCGATAGACTTGAGAATCTCGACCTTGCGGACAAGATCGGCGAGCGACGTCACGTTCATCTTCCGCATGACATTTCCCCGATGGATTTTCACAGTAACTTCCGAAATTGTAAGAAGATGCGCAATCTGCTTGTTAAGCAGTCCTTTCGCCACCGCTTCCATGACCTCGCTCTCCCTCGGAGTAAGAGAAGCCGCCGCCGCGATGGCCTCATTTGCGGCGCCCAACTCGAGCCGGCGCGCGCGATCGCGCTCGATTGCAACGGAGACCGCATCAAGCATCTCCTGATCCCGGAAAGGCTTGGTCAGGAAGTCGGTTGCCCCAGCCTTCATCGCGCGCACGCTCATCGGTACGTCTGCGTATCCGGTCATAAAGACGATCGGCAGTTTGTTGCCCATGCCGTTCAACTTGGCCTGAAGGTCAAGTCCGCTTAGTCCAGGCAGGCGCACATCAAGGATAAGACAACCCGGACGGTCCGGCAGCGGCTCAGCTAAAAGTTCCGCAGTCGACGAGAACCCAAGGGAATCTATACCGACCGAACGCAAGACATCTCTGACGCCGTCCCGCATTCCCTCGTCATCGTCGACGACGACAACAAGAGGCGTATCGGCATTGGTCGCGATGGCGTCATGCGCTCGATTACTTGCTGGAGCCGACATCGGCGAAGCCCTCAAATTCTCCATTAGGTCGCCGGCTGCCATCGATGTTGCAACGGAGCGGGGGGCCGGCTTCCGAAACTAAGTACTACGTGCAGGCGTAAAGCTCGACCTAGCTCTAAGGATAGGTTCAGCAAGCAGGCTGTTATTGTAGGGTTGCCTTGGTTTGGGAGGGCCGTAACTTCTCGACGATATCCCAGGATCCATTGCCATGAATGCCAGAGCTCAGCCCGACATCCGCTATGCTGGCGAAGAACCCATGCCAAGCGGAATGACGTTCCGGATCCTGATGTCCAGCCTGGTCGGGACCTCGGTCGAGTTCTACGATTTCTATATATACGCCACTGCAGCCAGCCTTGTGTTTGGACCGCTCTTCTTTCCCGCAACAGTCTCATCGATGGAATTGATCGGGGCCTACGCCAGCTTCGGGATAGCATTCATCGCTCGGCCAATTGGTGGAGCAGTGTTCGGACATTTCGGCGATCGGGTCGGGCGCAAGGCCACACTTGTAGCGTCACTTTTTCTCATGGGAATATCGACGGCAGCGATAGGGCTTCTCCCAACTTACGCTGTCGCAGGATGGCTCGCGCCAGCATTGCTTTGCTTGCTGAGGTTCGGTCAAGGACTTGCCCTAGGCGGGGAATGGACAGGCGCGGCTCTCATAGCGCTCGAGAACGCCCCCAGGGGATGGCGAGCGCGTTACGCGATGTTTGCCCCTCTCGGGGCGCCAATAGGCTTCGTTTTGGCGAACAGCCTTTTCCTGGTTCTTACACTGACGCTTTCCCCGGAGCAGTTCTCCGATTGGGGTTGGCGAGTACCCTTCCTTCTCAGCGCGCCTTTAGTCTGGATGGGCATTTGGATTCGCTTCAACCTCGTTGAAACGCGCGACTTTCACGCCGCGATAAGCAAGTCGAAGCCTTCACGGGTGCCTCTACTCGACATATTTCGATTGCACCTAGACGAGGTGATTTCCGGCGCCTTCGGCGTCGTGGCGTGCTTCTCGCTCTACTACGTCGTCACGGCCTTTGCTCTTGGCTACGGCACGTCTGAGCTCGGGTACACCCGGTCGTCGTTCCTAATGGTCGAGCTTGGCGCAATCCTCTTTATGGCGGCCGGGATCGTGGTCGCGAGCTGGCTCTCCGACAGGATCGATCCAGAGCGCATCCTGATCTTCGGCTGCGCAGGCACCATAATCTCCGGCGTCGTGCTCGCGCCCATGCTGGGAAGCGGGTCGCTACTGGTCATATTCCTGTACCTCGCTTTCTCGCTCTGGGTGATGGGCTTTGTTAATGGACCGCTCGGTGCGTGGCTGCCCGGCCTTTTTCCTACTCGGGTTCGCTATTCTGGCACATCGGTCGCCTTCAATATCGGCGGGATCATCGGAGGGGCGTTGACTCCGGTGGTCGCCCAGGCCCTTGCTCAGTACAGCGGACTGGTTGCGGTCGGCTTCTATCTAGCGATCACAGGCGGCTTGAGCCTAATCGCATTTGACGCCAGCTCGAGGCGCAAGGCGCTGGGAGCGCTTGCCCAGAGTGAGACGAGATATCGCTCCATTTTTGCGCAAAACCATGTTTCGCTCTGCGAAGTGAGTCTTTCACTCCTGTGGAAACGGCTTGAGACAGTTCGCACTCTCCCACCAGAAAAGCTGCGTTCGTATCTCGACAGCGTGCCGGAGTTTGTCGACCAATGCTCTAAACTTGTTAAGTTTGTGGACGTAAATGACGCCACCGTTCAACTGCTGGGGAGAGAGAACGAGCGGGAGGTTCTCGGTTCGATCGACCGGTTTCTTCCGCAGAATAGTGGGCTGATCGAGTCCATCATCCTCGGAATGTGCTCGGGAAAAGACCGAGTCGAGACGGAAGCGCGGCTCAGTCGAAGCCCCGGCGACGAAGTCATCGTGATCTTTGTCATCGCTTTCCCTGAGGACAAGGACGCCTTCGACCGTGTCGCGTGTGCGATGATTGACGTGACCCAGCGGGAGCAGGCAAAGGAAGCGCTGATGGCAGCGCAGGGCGAGCTCGCGAGAGTGGGCCGGGTCGCAACTGTTGGCGCGATTTCTGCGTCGATCGCTCACGAGGTGAACCAGCCGATCGGCGCTGTGGTAATGAGTGCGCAGGCCTGCATGCGTTGGCTTCAGTCGAACCCGCCGGACATCAAGGCTGCCTCGACGGCGGCGGAGCGCGCCATCAAACATAGTATGCGGGCCAGCGAAATCATCCAGCGAACCCGCGAGCAGGTCAGAGGCACAAGGAGAAGGCTTGAGCGAATTGATCTCAAGAGCATCGTCACAGACGTGCTCGGACTGCTTGATCGTGAACTCATCTCCGCATCGACAAAGGTAACGACCGATTTCTCGAGCCATTATCCAGTTGTCTTGGCAGACCGGGTCGAGATGCAGCAGGTCATCGCAAACCTAATCACGAACGGCCTTCACGCTATGGCCGGCATGCCGGCCGAACACCGTGACTTGACCATCTCGCTGAACGCTGCGGAATCGGATCTGATTAGACTGGAAGTGCGCGATAACGGTACTGGCATCGAACCGGACAACCTTGCAAAGCTCTTCAGCCCGTTCTTCACGACCAAAAATGACGGCATGGGCATGGGCCTCGCGATTTGCAAAACGATCGTGGAAGCACACGGCGGTTCGCTGACAGCCCATAATCATGAAGAAGGCGGCGCGATCTTTGAGATTGTTTTGCCGTTGGCGGGCGATGAGGAAGAGAACTCGCTACATGCGGGGACCCTGGGCGCCTAGCCGGCCAATTCGCCAGAAAGCTGCTGACGCCTACTCACCCTCGTCGCGTCTCAACGGGTTGTGACCCAAAGTTACAATCGTCTCCATCCGGAAGAGTTAATTTGGGATGCTGTGAGGCGACCTACGCCTTACTTCAAACATGGAGATTTCGATGCAAAGATACGTGGGCAACTTCAGCGCAGTCGCGCTTTTCAAGCCGCGAGCAGAAGGTGCCATTCTCGCGATATCTGTTAGCTTGGCTCTGGCCTTGTCGACGCAGGCTCACGCGCAATCCGTTAAGGCGGCGAACGATCTCGATACCGCCGCCGCGCGAAAGGTCATTTCCGCAGCTGTCGTGGAAGCGCAGAAGGGGCCACCCTCGAGCGTCTTCGTCGTCGACACGTCTGGGGCCATCGTCGCCGCTGAACGGATGGACGGAGCTTTCCCGGCTAGCGCCAAAATCGCCCAAGGCAAAGCGGAAGCCGCTGCTGCATTCTGGCAGAGCACGAGCAATCTGGAAAACGCGGCGAACGGCGGCCGTGCAGCACTTCTGTCGTCGGGTTACGTCGTAATGCAAGGAGGCATTCCGCTGAAGGTTGACGGCAAGGTCGTGGGCGCCATCGGCGTCAGTGGAGGAAACAAGGATCAGGACGAAGCGGTCGCCAAAGCCGGTGTAGCGGCGTTTTCAAATTGAGCGCGGTGGCACCTTAAGAACAAGTAGCTATCCGGATTTCGGTGTGGATTGGCGCATGACCGTCTCCGCTTCGGCCGGCTGCGAGTTCTCCTTTTAGTTGCCTCCTGATTTCCGCCGGCGGTTGACGCCGCCAAGGATTCGACTGGACCATTGGAACATCGAAACAATGATGTTCCCGCCTTGCAAACCATCTCCATTCCATACCGATGCTCCCACACGGACGCCGCATTCCTGCGGGAGATGCGTCGTGTCTTTAGCGCGGCGGTTCGTACGGCATACGTGAATGCAAAAGACGGAAACGGCGTTTCGAGAAAACAGAAAGATTTGCGCGACCTGGTAAAGAGCCGGTTCGCCGGTGGGGTCGTGGACGCCTGGATCCTTCACTGCGCTACGCTCGAAGGAATGGACCTGCGTAAGGCTCGTCCGGATGGCAAGATGATTTTCGGAACACGAGCAGGATTCGAGCGCCGCCGCAAAGGCCTGATCGACAGAGATCTCTGGACAACCATGCGGCTGCGGCCGCTTTGTTCTCGCGGCGACAAGCTCTTTCTGGGCAACAGGCATTTCCGCCTCAGGCCTGACGGGCGGTCTTGTGTCGTCGGCATGTATGGCCGGAAGATCGTCCTCGAGCTACCAGAGATGCTCGGCAATGCTGGCAAGGTACTGCGTCAAGCGGCAGCGCTTGCGGCTCAAAAGAAGATTAACCTGACCTTCCGCATCGACGACAGCAGGCTCCATGTGACGGTGGACGCTAACGACCTTCCCCAGCATCCACAGCGACGGATACCAGTGCGACTTGTGAAGGGTCGAGCGCTTGGCATCGACTTGAATCCTAACTGGATCGGCCTTGCAGCGGTTGAGAAAACATCGAATCCTTCGGCGCTCGAAGGTTCGACGCTACTGGAGCATTGCCTCGTCAAGCTAGATCTGCCGAAGGATTCGTCGCCGGAACTGACGCGCGAGACACTGGCTGCCGTTGTCGACCGCGCCATCGGTCTAGCACGCAAGCCCCGCTGCAGCGTCATCACCGTGGAGAGGGGATTGGGGAAGTTGAGATCGAGCGGAAGGAACCGCTCTCTCAATCGCCTCCTGAACTACTGGGCAAGGACGATCTTCGTAGCGATGCTTCAGCGTCGCGCGCGACTTGCCGGCATCGAAGTGCTCGAGGTCTGGGGAGGATATTCCTCCACCATCGGAAACCTTGCCTTCGAGGCACCCGACACCTGCGCGTCGGCAGCAGAGATCGCCAGACGCGGCATAGCGCGACTGGCTGGAACAAAGGACGTCTTGCCGGCCTTCGGTGAAGGGACGGTGGCAAGCCTACGGAAGGATTTGCCGCTCCCCGTCGATGCCGGGAGCTGGGCGGACGTCCATCGGACAATCAAAGCGGCGAAGATTGGCTACCGCCGCCCGCATCCCGACGTGCCGAAAGGCAGTCGTGATTCCGATGTCCACGGGACGTTCGCGTCTCTCGGGCATGCGGTCGTCCGCCTTCGTCGACGCCGCCGGCCGGGACTTGTGTTCCGCGCGGCGCCGGCGAGGCCGGACGAAGCAGTCCGAATTTTGACAGTTCAACGTGGGGATGCGCCAGCGAAGTGCGTTTCCACATCAAAATCCGGATAGCCGAACAAGTTTCGAAAGCCCTTTGAGCAAAACTCGACGGGCTTTTCGCAGTGATCAGGCTCAAGTGTCATCAACTACCGCAGTCTCCGGCCTGTCGCCGCCAAGAGCGTGTTCGCTCCGCCAGGTGCCGTCTGCGGTTTGATAGCTGATCTCTGCGTCGCGACCCTCTAGGTGCTGGCGCTGAGCCGCGCCCTTGGCAGCGTTGAGGGCCTGCTGGTGGGTGGCGAATGGTTCCGACCAGACGTTGTCCAGGCGATAGGCGTATCCGCCGTCATGCTGGCCCACATGGTAGGTGATCTTCATTAAATCGTCTCCTAGAACAGTGCGTCGGTAAGCGACTATGGTTTTTGGTATTGAGATGCACTCATCCGCGTCGCCCGTCCATTTTAGCGAAAACGTTGTGTTCGAATTGTCGAATTAGCGCGCGCCACCAGCATCGGCTTCACAGCCGGTGCTTTCCTCGAAGGCTCGTACCAAGGATGGTAGGCGCTGAGGCATCGAAGACCTGGTCGAAAAACAAAAGGTTTGGGAAACGACGACCTCGAATCCGACGTTTTCAAGCAAAGCAGGACCGGATGGTACAAAAACGCGTCGTTCGGAAATTGAATCTTGCAAGAAAATAGCCGGAGCTTGAGGCTTTATAAATACAGGCGAGGAAACATGGTCGACCTCCTCCTCCCATCGGCCGCCTCTCCTCGAAGGTGTCTCCGTCGCCTTCTAGTCGTAGTCCATCCGCCATGGCTACGACCTTGCGATCCCTGCTCCTGGCCCCCCTCCCAGACCGAGCAGGGATCGCCATTTTTTGCATCAATCCGCCGTTGGGGCCGGAAGGCAGAAACAAAGCGCCTTCAATGATGAGAGTGCAGGATTGTGCAATCTCACAGCTCTGAAATTTGGTCCCTTTGCAATTCAAACGTCGAAGCGGCTCTTGGTCGGTCACCGGGATTGTTCGCGTGACAGATTTTTTGACACGAGTGACGCGTCTGCAGAGACGGGATCGAGAAGGAATACAGACCTATGGCACGCTGGCGGAAATACATTATCGGGATCTGTTCTATCTTGGTTGCATCCCTCCTGGGAGCGGTCTTCTTTTTCTTTTGGCCTCACGCGCTTCCGAATGTGCAGGCGAGTAAGGCCCAGCCAACGGGGGCGGAACTCATCGCTCGCGGAGAATATCTGACGATAGCGGCCGACTGCGCAGCATGTCACACCACGAAAGGCGGCAAGCCTTTTGCTGGGGGATTGGCTTTCAAGCTTCCCTTCGGGACAATCTATTCTCCCAACATCACGCCCGACAAGGCGGTGGGGATCGGAGATTGGAGTGACGCCGAATTCGTTAGGGCTATGCGCTCCGGCGTCGGCAAGCACGGTGAAGATCTATATCCGGCTTTCCCCTACACCTCATACGCGCTTCTTTCGACAGACGATGTTCTTGCGATCAAAGCTTACCTGACAACGCTGACCCCAGTAGCCGAACCCGCACCGGAAAACGCATTGGCGTTTCCGTTCAATCAGAGACCTCTGATGCGCGGGTGGAAGCTTCTATTTCTTCCGCGGGGCCAGTTCGAAGAGGATCCAAGCAAGGACAAGATGTGGAACAATGGAGCATATCTCGTTGAAGCGCTTGCTCACTGCGGCGAGTGTCATACGCCGCGCGGACTGATGTTTCAAAGAAAGCAGAGTGTCGCCCTTTCCGGTGGCGACGTCGACGGTTGGAAGGCCTGGAACATCACTTCAGACAAGGAATTCGGCCTTGGAAGCTGGAGCGACGAGCAGATCGCAGAAATGCTGTCGGCAGGGCACGCCAAGGATCATGGTGTTGCCGCAGGCCCGATGCGCGAAGCTATCGATCTCAGCCTGAGCAAGCTGCCCAAATCCGACATCGATGCCATTGTCACATACCTCCGTACGGTGCCCGCGGTCTCGGGAGACCCTGATCTCAAAGCAGTGCGGCGCGAAGACGGAGAGCTTATGGCTACGTCGACGCCTACCTCCTCAACCACTCAAATCGGCAAGCAGATTTACGCCGGCGCTTGCGCGAGCTGTCATGGATGGAACGGGGAAGGGCAGTTCAATGAGCGAGCCGCGATCGTTGGCGGTCATGCCCTTAGCGATCCGATCGCTAGCAACGTGGTGAGGGTCGTCCTGCAAGGGTCGTCCGATCATGAGGCGGCTCCAGGAAAAACTATGCCGTCTTTCTCGAAGATCTACACGGATGAGGACATCGCCGCCTTGTCGAACTACGTCGTTGAGCACTTCAGCGGGCGCAAGGGAACCGTCACAGCCAAGCAGGTTTCCGAAGCGCGCTGATTGCAGATGAAATCAAGAATGCCCGCGCGGAATTCACGCGCGGGCCAATTGCGCAGTTTCTTTCAACGAGGCCGTATCGATGAACGCTCAGTATCAGATAGCCGAACAGGAAAGACCCCGTGTCCAGTTCGTGACCGATAGTCCATTCGATATATTGCGCCATGCACGGGACTCCTTCGCGGCGGGCATCCCTGTAGCCCTGGTAACGCTGGTGGATATACGGGGAGGGGCTGCCCGACCGCTCGGCGCCCAGATGAGCGTTCGGATTGACGGGCTGTACTGCGGTTTCGTTTCTGGAGGTTGCACCGAGGCGGCCGTCGCAGCAGAGGCGGTCGAGGCGCTCAAGGTTGGTCACGACCGTTTCCTCCTTCTCGGCGAAGGCTCCCCGTTCTTCGACATCGTCTTGCCGTGCGGGGGCGGCATACGGCTTTCCATCCATATCCTCAAGGATATCAAGCCAATCGATCGGGTCTTGGATCTCTTGGCAGCGCGACAGGTCGCGGCGCTCCTGTACAGACCGGAGGCGGAAACTCTCGTGGAGGCTTCCGCAGAGAAGACTGAGTGGCTTCCGGTGGGATTCATGAGGTCATACCGCCCTCCCACCAAGATCGTGGTCTCGGGCAACCGGCTGGAAGCCGACGCCGTTGCCCTGGTGGCTCGGGCAGCCGGATACGAGGTCCAACTGGCTGGAAAATCCTTTGGGCAAACTGTCGCAGATTTGCCGCTGGACATGTTCACCGCAGTAGCCCTGCTGGACCACGACTTGGATGCCGAGCTTCCCGCGTTGGAAGCCGCACTGAGATCGCCAGCATTCTACATCGGCGCGCTTGGAAGCCGTCGCACGCATGACAGGCGTCGTCGAAGCCTCCTGAACTTGGGATTTACCGACGCAGAGATCTCAAGAATCAAAGCACCCATCGGCATATTCGACAAGGCACGGGATGCATCGTCGCTAGCACTTTCAGTGGTGGCAGATATCGCTGCGGTTGCTTCGGCCGAGACCTATGAAAATTGTGCCGGGCAAGGCTAGGCCAATCATTGCGTCTCCGGGTGGACATCGGTGACCCACAAGTGCTTTGCCGTTCATGACTAGCGATAAATCTAAGTGAATCACGTCGAAAGCGCACTTCGCTCGTTAAGAAGCCCCATTGCAATTGACATGAAGTCGTCCAGAGGCCGGCGGTCCCGCGTGAGCTTCATGCGCAAAACTGCCCCCTCCCAGCTATTGATCAGGAATCGCGCCATCTCCACCGGGTCCAATCCGGGTTTGATCTCGTCGCGCGCTTGCCCCTCTTCGATGACCTCTGCGAGCAAGTGCGTCCACGATGTCAGTGCCTCTCTAAGCGCTGTCCGGAGGAGGGGCACGTTATCCGAACTCTCTACGGCAAGGTTGCCGATAAGGCAGCCTCTATCGAATCCGTTCTTCTCGTATCTCGAAATGAAGAATTCGAAATGGGCCTTGATCCGTGCCAAGGGAGACAGGATCGGATCAGACAATATTTCTCGTCTGGACGATGCGACATATCCTTCGAGAACTTCGAGGGCCAGCCGCTCTTTGCTCTTGAAGTAGTTGTAGAAATTGCTTTTTGGGACACCTGCGTAGTCGGCGATTTCCTGTACTCCGCAACCGCTGTAGCCCAACGCATTGAACCGCTCTTGGGCGGCGTCAACGAGCTTCTGTCTAATAGTTGTCACGATCGCAATCTCCTGCAGCACTTGATTATGAACGAGCCGAACCAGTTTCAAGGCCGTTTCGGAGCGGCAAGGCAAAAATAAACTGCATTGACGGAATAATACGACCAGTCGGATTAAAAGGCAATAGATCATTGGAGACGTCGATCGATGGCTGTAGAAGTTCGAAATCAATCCCTCGCCCCAGCCTGGGTCATGGCGCTCGGTACATTCGCGATCGGTACGGAGGGGTTCATGATTGTCCCCCTTCTCCCCAGTATGGCCATGGATCTGCAGCTGTCTGTCGCGACGCTCGGAACGCTGGTCACTGTGTTCACGCTCACCCTCGCGTTCAGTTCGCCGATACTGACGACGCTCTTCGGAAGAGTGGATAGGCGTCAACTGTTGATTTCGACGATGGCTTTCTTCGCCTTGGCCAACCTCGTGGCGTGGCAGTCGAGTGGCTACTGGGGCATTTTCGCGGCCCGTATATTGTTGGCTATCGCGGCAGGTCTATACACTCCAAACGCAAACGCGCTGATCAGCGTCTTGGTCGCGCCGGAAAAGCGAGGCCGGGCGCTGGCCATCGTGAACGGCGGGATGACTATCGCGATTGCGCTGGGACTGCCCATCGGATCGTTGGTGGGTAATGCGCTCGGATGGCGCGTGACATTCCTGGGCGTAGGCATCCTCGCAATGATAGCTGTTGTCGGTCTTGTTGTAGGCCTCGACAGGTCGGCCGGGGCCGGGATATCCGTGCCAGGTCTCGCTGCCAGGGTCGCCGTCGCGAAACGCCCGCCGATCCTGATCGGCCTTGCCATAACGCTGTTCTGGGCGATCGGCGCCTACACCGTATGGACTTACATCGCACCGTACCTCCAGTCCGTCGCGAACTTTGGCCCGGATGGCATCAGCTTTATCGTCTGCCTGTGGGGTGTAGGCGCGGCCATCGGCATTTTCACGGGGGGAGTGCTTAGCGACAAGCTGGGTGCCAAAGTCGTGATGGTAGGTAGTCTGGTCATTCTGATCGGCGCGTTCCTGGTGCTTTCGTTCACCGCCTTTTTCCTGTCTCCGAGCCAGGCTGTGATCCCGATCGTGATTTCCGTCGCAGTTTGGGGCGTAACAGTATTCGGGTTCTTCCCAGCCCAAATGTCTCACCTGATCCAGACTGGCGGCCAAGCCTCCGCCTCGATCGTGCTGTCTCTCAACACGTCGTCGATGTACGCCGGCTTCGCTCTTGGCAGCGCGGTAGGCGCGGTTGTCGTCTCTCGGGGCCAAGTAGGCGACCTCGGTCTCGCCGCCGCCTTAGCCGAGGCTGTCGGCCTGATACTCCTTTGCGGTTTCGCCACGAGAACTGCGGTCTCCAGCACGTCGCCCGCCCAATAAACGGGGCCGCTCAGTGCGGCTCTTCCTCTGAAAAACCTAACCAAGGAGAATGACAATGAAAATGACCGGCAACACGATATTCATCACCGGTGGCGGTTCGGGGATTGGGCGCGGCCTTGCCGAGGCGTTCCACAAGCTCGGGAACCAAGTTATCATCTCGGGACGCCGCAAGGCGAATCTCGACGAGACCATCAAAGCACACCCCGGCATGGCCGCCTACGAGATGGACATCACCGACCCGCAGAGTATCGAAACGGTGACAAAGAAGATCGTTGCCGATTTCCCAGCGCTCAACGTTCTGGTCAATAACGCCGGGATCATGCCCTTCGACGACGCATCTGGCCCGATGGACGAACGATCCATGCAGAACGTCGTCACGACGAACTTCCTCGGCCCGATCCGCATGACCTCGGCATTGATCGAGCATCTGAAGGCGCAGCCCTCAGCCGTCGTTATAAACAACACCTCGGTACTCGCGTTCGTGCCACTGGCTTACAATGCTGTGTACTCGGCGACGAAGGCCGCGCTTCATTCCTACTCGATGTCGCAGCGATTCACGCTCCGGGAAACGTCGGTGAAAGTGCAGGAGATCGCTCCGCCGTGGGTCGACACCGACTTGATCAAGAAGAGTGGCGATCCGCGAGCAATGCCGCTCGACGCCTTTATCAAAGAAACAATGGCCAAACTCGCGACAGACCAAGAGGAAATTTACGTGGATGCGATCCAGATGCTCCGCGACAATCCTGGCTCCAAGGAGCATGACTTCGTCAACAAATTTAACGAAGCTCTCGTTGCCGAGCCGATTCCGGTCTAACTGCGTCCCTCGGCTTTGCGCTGCGGACTTCTGACCTCTGACAAACCCCGTCATTTTTTGGCGGGGTTTTATTCTGTTTTCAGTTAGGAGTTGGACTGGCTCATTTTGCGGGTATTCGTCACGAATGGTTGACACGCGTGCCTCAGCCACGGCGACGACTGATAGTTCAGGAAACTCTTCCTTGCGCGCGATCAGTCCCTGGATCGCGCGACTGAAGCGGCATCCGGTAGGAACGTCCCGCCTCTGCCGAAAGACTATGAAGCGGTGCTCTGTTCCGCCCGGTCGACGTCTTGGGTCGCCTTCCGGGTCGAGGCTTTCGCCCCGACGATCTCTGCGCTGCAAGCGCCTTCTTGTGGCACTCCCTGTTCAGTCCGTTCCACTCCGTCCATACATGCCTCGAACCATTCCTCACGGGTAGGTCGAGGGTGACATGGACAGAGCCGTTCGGCGGCACCGTAACGGTGCCATCGTTGGAGCGGGGTAGCCTCTCGGAGCAGCCCATCGCCCGTCGGGCGATGGTAACGGATGCGGCCTCGTGGACGTTTATGCCGTAGCGGCGAGAGAACTTCACGCGACCAATGATCGAGGTTTAGGCGGGATTGATCCGCCGGAGGCCAACACCGCGGCGCAAGCAGGCGGACGCCAGTGCGGCGTCGAAGGCTGAATATGCGAAAGAGGAGAGCGTGCGGGCGTAGCGCGCATCGTTCGAATCCTTCAACGACGCCTTCTTCGTAAGCGGCGTTTTCCTCCCATATCGACCAACCGCCGCAGGCGGTTCTGCGAGCCGCCGCGGCGGCCTCGATGGCAGGAGTGCGCCAGAAGTGGACATTGCATCAAGCCCATGAGGCTCTATCTTTAGCTGCAATGGCAAAAAGTTCGCGAGATGTCATGCGTCGCATAATGCTCTCCGTCATAGGAATGCTAGTCATCTTCATAGCGCTTTACTGGGCTCTCAGTGCGCTGACGACCAGCTCGTCGACCGTTGCACTTCCTGAGACGGACTATACGGTCACTTATCAAGTCCGATGGGGGCTGGGGATGGATGAGGGACTAATTATTTCTCAACCTACCAGACTTTTGAGCGAACACCGCCCACTTCGGATTAAAGTCGAGCAGAAGCCATATAACACTGGAATGGCTGTGTTCCGCTCGAGTGACGGCGCAACCTACTTCTTTGGGTTTGGCGTGGGGTTCTACCGCTTCGTTACGACTACCAACAAGCTGGATTACGCCTGTTCTATTGGTGAACTCGTCGAGCATACTCCGCTTGGCAAGCAACTGTTCGAGCGCGGCACGACCACAAAATCGCGAGACGTGCTCGATCCGGATGGACGTCCGATTTGGGGGTTCCTTAGAGCTTCATCCGAAGAGAATCTTCCTCGCGATGCGCCAGCATCGCGTTACTATAGCTCACTGACGTTCCTGGGGCAGTTCGGTCTTGCTGACGGGACGCGTTCTGATAGCCCACGTGGTGGCAAAGCGGTTTTTGCCTCTGCCGACGACATCAGTGAACCCCGATCCAGCCTCGACGGTAATTGCAAATTAAGTTCGATGGCTAGGAGCACGTCGGACTGGTGATTGCCGAGGAGATGTTTGGATGTCCGCAATGGGCCGATTTCGTTGAAAAACCCGCTTGATCGACTGCTCATCCGCCCATTTCGGTCCTTCCGGGCGGAGTGCCAATGCGTTTCTACCCCGCGTCTCGGCGC
>NZ_JAGHMF010000037.1 GCF_017741815.1 Rhizobium sp. 16-488-2b | reverse complement strand
TTGCTTTCTTGATTCATGAAACTCTCCTCCTTGATCCCTGAAACGCCCTATCAAGGTTCAAAATCTAAATTCCGGTATCCGGGATGACGTTTCGGATTTTACGTTAGGGATTGATAACGGAGCTGTCAACTACAGAGGCGTAAGACTCTCTGAAATGCGAAACGCATTAACGGGCACGCGAGGAGGGCGTCGTGAGCTGCGTAGCTGACGAATACTACGGTCGTCGGGAACGCCGACCTACTTGCTGAGCTTATATCAGCGATTAGCCAGCACAATTCCTTGCCAACCTCAATCAAAGAAAGCTGAACATCATGCGACAGTGACTTGTCGCGAGCTTAGCCAGAGCGGTCCGCAATTCAGCAATCAACGTTTGACGAAGGGGATGCGTTATGAGTTTCTTTAAGTAGTCGAGCGCACGAAAAGTCCGGCGATTATAAGTCACCGGACATCCGCGGTCTTGGCACCCTTAAACAAATTTAGCGGCCGTCCGCGAGAGCATCTATTAGGCGCACAAATCCGAGCATGCCAGGATCGTCAATCCCCACGCTTTTTTCGGCAAACATTCGAGCACGCCCAATCTTGCACGGCTTACTCCTGAAATCATCGAGTACGCGATTGGCGGCAACTGACGACGCCTTTGAGATCGCGCGCGCGCTATCTAGACCCTCGATGGCCTTTGCAACGCCGTCCATGGCGTCAAGAACCGTCTTGTCACCCAAGGACGCGCCCCCTCTCTGGATCATTGCTTCCAAAGCAGCCTTCAACCATCCGGCTAATTCGTCCCATTGGGCCGTCTCGTTTCCTTTCGTCATTCTTCCAATTGTTAACAAAGCAGTAGCAAACAACGTTCCGAGGCTTGACCCTGTGGCAGCCGCGGCAGCACGCGCTAGTGTCTGAAGCGCATTGCCCAAATCGCACCCAGCGAACTCGGTTTCAGCGAATTTGTTTAAGACCCGCGTCAACATCACGCCCGTATCGCCGTCACCGAGTTTGGAATCTGCGTCATTTAGCTCTGCCTCGAGCGTTATCATGCGAGAATTCGCAACTCCGATCGCGCTTCTAAGAGTTTCGACAGTAATACTCTGCATTATCTTACCTCCCAGAACGGGCTCGCCGAGGGGGCGCCCAGAAGATGTTCCAGCTCCTCATCAAGGAAGCAGAGGCTTATAGATGCGCCTGACATTTCCATCGACGTTGCGTAGTGGCCGACATGGGGTTGGACGATCTCGAGCCCGAACTCCTTTGCGCGAAGTTGAGCTCGACGATACAAGATCAGCAATTCCTCCAGTGGCGTCGCACCGAGGCTATTGACTAGGATGGATACTTTGTTGCCATGTCCGATAGGACGTTCAGCAAGTATCTGCCTCATCATATCATCGACAATTTCGTCCGCCGGCTTGATCTTACTTCGCCAAAGACCGGGCTCTCCATGAATACCCATGCCCATTTCAAACTCATCCGACGCTATCTCAAAGGTTGGCTTCGCCGCACCGGGGACTTGGCACGAAGCAAGTGCGATTCCAATTGTCCTTGTCGCTCCGACCGCTTTGCGTGCCGCTGCGGTTACTGCCTTTAGGTCGGCGCCTTCTTCCGCGCACGCGCCTGCGATCTTATAGGCGTAGATAATCCCTGCCACACCACGGCGCTTTGCGCCTTCTTCTGGCGGGGCGCTAGCGATATCGTCCGTGCCAAGCACGGTCGTCGTTTCTACTTCGCCGTCGAGGAACTCGCCGGCCATGTCAAAATTCATACGGTCTCCCCCATAGTTCCCGTAGAGACGGAGCACCCCGGCGCCCCCGTCGGCAAACTTTATTGCGTCTATACAGCTATCGATATTTGGTCCCTCGAAGACGTTTCCAACCGAGCATGTGTCTAGCATACCCTTCCCGACGTAGCCGGCGAACAGAGGCAGGTGACCGGAACCACCGCCTGATGCGATTCCGACTTTGCCTTTTGTTACTCCTTCCCGGCGTCGAACAACACGCTTTGCCGAACCGTCAAGTGTTAGCCGCGGATGAGCTAGCACGAGGCCTTCAAGAACCTCGTCAACGTAGTCTGCCGGACCATTCATCAGTTTCTTCATCAGTCCCTCCATATATTCCGCATTGCGGAATTCCATCTCTCATAGAAAGAATTGTATAAAGTTGCGCGGTCGACAACACTTTGAGCACGCTAAGTGGTGTTGTTCGACGGGGTTGCCTATTGGGATAAGAACTCGCTTCCTGAGCGGTCTCTGGGGAATGTTGTTTAAAAAACCAACACGAAACAGCTTGTCGGTTACGCTTTGCGAATGCCGTTTGATCAGCCTGCGCCGAGCTCCCATGGCGTGATTTTAATAACCGACGCGGCGATCTTTAAGGACAGTCGCCTGAACGTCAGTTGCCCTCGCCAGAACTCGATAGTGATGCGACGATCAGTTGAGAATTTGGCTGAGAAAGAGCCGGGTGCGTTCATTCTGCGGATTGTCGAAGAACTCGGCGGGCGAGTTCTGTTCGACGATCTGGCCCTGGTCCATGAAGATGACGCGGTTGGCGACCTGGCGGGCGAAGCCCATTTCGTGGGTCACGCACAGCATCGTCATACCTTCTTCAGCAAGGCCGACAATGGTATCGAGCACTTCCTTGATCATTTCAGGGTCGAGTGCCGATGTCGGCTCGTCGAACAGCATGATTTTCGGGTTCATGCAAAGCGAGCGGGCAATCGCCACGCGCTGCTGCTGGCCGCCGGAGAGCTGGCCCGGATACTTGTTGGCCTGCTCGGGGATCTTCACGCGCTTGAGGAAGTGCATGGCGATCTCTTCGGCCCGCTTCTTCGGCATCTTGCGCACCCAGATCGGCGCCAGCGTGCAGTTTTCCAGGATCGTCAGATGCGGGAATAGATTGAAGTGTTGGAACACCATGCCGACTTCTCGGCGCACTTCGTCGATCTTTTTGAGATCGTTGGTCAGCTCGACGCCATCGACGATGATTTGGCCCTTCTGGTGCTCTTCCAGCCGGTTGATGCAACGGATCATCGTCGACTTGCCCGAACCCGAAGGGCCGGCGATGACGATGCGTTCGCCGCGCATAACCTTCAGGTTGATGTCGCGCAGAACGTGGAAATCGCCGTACCATTTGTTCAAACTCGAAATTTGAACGACAGTTTCGTTCGAACCTTCCACAGTCCGCAGGCCATTCAATGTGATCATCGATCTAAAACTCCGTGCCGTTTTGGACTTGTTACTCTGCGAGAGCGGCAGAGATGTCATTTGCAGTCCTGATAACCACTGGAGCAAGGCCGCTCACTCTAGAATCAGGCATTCGCTCGACTGGACCGGAAACACTAACTGCCGCGAAAACTCGCCCCGCCGAATTTCGAACCGGTGCCCCAACACACCGCACACCAAGTTCGATCTCCTCATTGTCGATTGCGTACCCGCGCGCCCGCGTTCGCTCCAAGTCCTCCAAGAGAGAGGGCAATGTCGTAATGGTATGGGGGGTACGCGCTTTCAAACCTTCCGCCGCGAGCTTGCGAACGAGTTCTTCATCTTGATAGGCCAAATATGCCTTTCCAACGCTTGTGCAGTAGGTTGGGGCAGATTGAAGCGTTGTCAGGCTCGATGAGCCCGTTTCCTCCCGCTCGATACAAACCATCTGACTTCCGTCGAACATGTGAAAGTGAATGATTTCGCCTGTTAGTTGCTGTAGTTGGGCCATATGCGGATGCGCACGCGTCGGCGTGTCAAGGCTTGCCAGAACGCTGCTGCCGTACTGAAACATCTTCAGACCTAGCCGATACCCTTGACGCCGACCGTCCTGATCAAGAAGGCCGACCTCTCTCAAGGAAGCGACAATCCTATGAATGGTTGTCTTAGGGAGATCGGTCGCCTCTGCTAGCTCTGCAACGGTCATTGTCGTCTTTGATCTCGAGAAACTATCGAGTACCATCGCCATCTTGCGCAGCGACTTGGCGCCGCCGTCCCGTCCGTCGACAGCCCGCGTGGTGTTTTCAGCTATAAACTCGGGTAAAACTGCACTTCGTTCCATTGTCTCATCCTGCGTCAATGTCCCGAGAGCACACGCCGTGCTCGATTCTCGAGTTTTCGGGCAACCAATTCCAGCATGGAGCATACAACAAAGTAGGTAATCCCGAGCAAGGTAAATACGATAAATGGCTCATTGGTCCGGATGACCACCTCACGGCCCAACCTTGTAATCTCGCTAATCCCTACAACCGAAACTAGCGATGTGTCTTTGATGATGAGAATCGCCTGACCGAGCAGAGATGGAATGATCATCATCAACGTTTGGGGCAGCGTAATATCCTTGATCCGCTGGAGAAAATTAAAGCCGAGCGCGATCGCCGCCTCATTCTGCCCCTTGTCCACACCTTTGAGACCACCGCGAATGATCTCCGTCATATAGGCCCCATGCGACAAGGAAAGAGCTATGACGGCCGTCGTAACCGGACCAATATCGACATCGTAGGCAGGCAATCCGTAGTAGACCAGGAAAATGAACATTAGGAATGGCGTACTTCTGAACACGTAAACATAGGAAGATGCCACAATACGGAGGACTTTGTATCGACTGGAGGCCGCCAAACCTCCGACAATACCAATTCCGAGCGCTGGAAAAAAAGCCAAGACCGTCAAAAGCAATACTATTGGCAGACCTGTAAGTATCAAAGTCAACGCATCATGGGCGACAGATATAATGTTTTCCATACTCAAGCTCTCTTATACTGTGAAAACCCAGCGCGGCTCTCATAAAGATCGACCAGGAGATTGAGTACGATACAGATGACAATGTACATCACGCAGCTTACGAGATAAGCGGGGAGGAATTGGTAGGTTTCATTGCCCACGTCATCTGCAGCCTTTGTAATTTCCAGCACCGATATCGTGTAGAGGAGAGACGTGTCCTTGATTAGCTGTACGAATTGCCCGGTAATGGCAGGAAGAATGATCGGTGCAGCTTGCGGGAGAAGGACCTTTCTCAGTAAAAGGGGCTTCCTAAGGCCCAGCGACATCGCCGCTTCACTTTGTCCTCTTGAGATCGAAGAAAAGCCTCCTCTTACCATTTCCGCAATGTAAGCGCCGGAGTTGAACGTGAGCGCGATTACCCCGGTCCAGAATGCGGATATCGTCACGCCCATCGCGGGCAACCCGAAGTAAATGAAATATACTTGAACCAGTAGCGGGGTATTTCGCACCAACGAGACGTATCCCGCTGCAAGGCGCGCCCACATGCCCTTGGTCGCAAAACGGACTATCCCCGTGGTCATTCCGACGAGGAACGCAAGCAAGAGGCCGACAGCCGCAGCACTCAAGGCATTTTGTAGGCCGGTGAGATATGTGTCTTGATATTGCCAAAATAAATCATAGGCATCCGAGAACATTTTTGAATCCCTTTAGTGGCGGAGGATCTGGTCCAAAAACGCACGAGTGCGCTCCGACTTTGGCTGGGAAAAAAAATCAGACGGCTGCGCTTTTTCGACAAGCTGTCCGTTCTCAAGGAAGACAATTTCGTTAGCAAGCTCCCTGGCGAAGCCCATTTCATGCGTGACGACGATCATCGTCATCCCCGATCTTGCCAGCTCACGCATTACCTGTAGAACTTCTCCAACCATCTCAGGATCTAGGGCAGAAGTGGGTTCATCAAATAACATGAGTTCTGGCTCCATCGCCAGAGCCCGGCAAATCGCCACTCGCTGCTGCTGTCCGCCTGAGAGTTCGACCGGAAAGGAGGACGCCTTGTTCGCAAGCCCCACACGGTCCAACAGTTTCATCGCTCGCTCGTTTGATTCTTCGCGACTGCGGCGCAGCACACGACGTTGTGGCAAGGCGATATTGTCTAGTACAGTCAAATGTTGAAACAAGTTGAAACGCTGAAAGACCATCCCAATTTTGCGGTGGAGCTCATTAGCAGGCATCATCAAGACATCTTGGCCCTTGAAGAGAATTTGCCCTTTCCCTATCGGTCCGGCCAATCGATTTATCGCTCTGATGAACGTACTCTTGCCAGATCCGGACGGTCCGCAAATCACTGTAACATCAGACTTTTCAAACGAAAGTGACACATCACGTAGTGCGTGATATCGGTCGAAATGCAGATTGACGTCGCGCGCCTCGAAAAATGGCATGGCGATCCCCTTTTTTGTTTTTGGAGCCGTCGAAGGCGCCTGCGATGGCAGGCGCCCAAGTCGCTGCGCTATTCGAGTGTCAGTCGGCTTGCCTTGCCACCCTCTGAGACGTAGGCACCGATGCCCAAGAGCTCGACCAGCTTTTTACGCTCGTCCGACACGCCGCCGTTTGTCTCCAGGAAGTCCTTCTTCCAAGTGTCTCCCTGCGCCCAGTACTTGTTTAGCGCGTCCAACTCGCCGCTCTTATTGATCTGGGCGAGGAAGAAGTTGAGATATTGCCACATGTAGAAGTCGCCTGGGCGAACAGCGAAGCCCCACGTGTCGCTCGTGATCAGTTGCCGCGGAACGGCGAGCGCTTCGAACCCGTAATCCGCCTTAATGGCTCCCAAGACAGCATTGTCGGCCAAAACTGCATCGACGCGCCCGGTTTTCAATGCCTGGTAAGTATCGACATCATTTGGGTAGCTCTGCGTTTCCGCATTAGCGAAAAACTGCTTCGCAGCGTCAACCGCTGTGGTCCCAGCTTTCACTGCGATGCGCTTGCCCGACTGATTGAGATCTTCCCAAGACTTCCCGTTGTTCTCCGGCTTCACGGCAGCAACAACACCGGTGGAATACCAATTCCCCGTTGTGAACAGCACCTGCTCTGCGCGCTTGTAGGTCATTGACATGCTTGTCGCCAGAATGTCCGACTTGCGGCTGAGCAACCCCGGAATGAGACCCGCCCATTCAACATTGCGCATTTCAAGATCAACGTCGAGTTTTGAGGCAATTAGCCTATCAAGATCAACGGAAAATCCCGCGGGATTGCCATTTGCATCGCGGAATTGCCACGGGGCCGCAGAGAGATCGTTCATGATCACGATCTTTTTGGCTTTGAGAATCTCTCCCAACGTTCCCCTCGGATCGTCCGCCGCGTTCGCACCTGTGGACGCGGCAAGAATGAGCCCTACTACGAGCGACACCAGCTTCTTCATTCGTATTCTCCCCTTTTTTATTCCGTATAGCGGAATATGAATGACTTGCATTAATATAAGCGCATAAATAATCAAACTTGGCAACATGACTGTTGACTATTCCGGAAAAAAATATTTATGTTTCGTTTGTGGCGACCATATTCCGTAATGCGGAATATACGTTGATGATGGAATGGCGCTGGGGGGATGCCGTCGGCGGTCGATGCCCAGCATCGCGCCAAGCGGCAAATAATGGCTAATGGGAGATTGATGAGAATGGATTTTCGAGCTCATGAGTGGCCAATAACCGGCACCCCCTCTCGAATAAGCAAAATCGAGTTGAATCAGATCTGTGATATCGCAGATTTGGCTCGCGAGGATCCAGATGTGATCAAGTTGTGGATCGGCGAAGGCGACCTTCCCACTCCTGACTTTATTAAAAACGCGGCCATTTCAGCATTAGCCGCTGGCTATACTCGTTATACGTATTCTCACGGCGTCCCCGCGTTGCGCGAAGCATTGAACCGCTACCATAAGCGTCATTGGAAGGTCGATGTTGGCGCGGAGCGTTTCAGTGTGACTGCGGGCGGCGTCCAAGCGATAATGCAGGCAATGCAGGCAATTCTCGAACCGGGCGACGAAGTCATTGTTCCAGTCCCAGCCTGGCCTAACTCGTTGGAGATTATCGGGATCCTCGGTGGAACGGTTGTTCCAGTTTCATATAGGACGAGAGAGCGAGGCGGATTTACGCTAGACCTAGAGGATGTTTTTGCCGCAACCACTCAGCGAACGAAAGCGATTGTCATCAACTCTCCGTCGAACCCCACCGGGTGGGTTATGCCAAAGGAGCAAATGATTGCGCTCCGTGACTTTGCCCGATCGCGAGGAATTTGGATCATTTCGGACGAGGTCTACAGCCACTTCGTCTATAATGGCAGCTCATTGGCTCCATCGTTCCTAGAGATCACGGAACCGACCGACCGTCTCATTATCACGAATACGTTCTCTAAGAATTGGTGCATGACAGGTTGGCGGGTCGGCTGGGTTATATTCCCGCACGGCATGGCCACCGTGTTCGACAACATGAGTCAATATAACACTACCAGCGTTGCGACTTTCAATCAGTATGCGGCGGTAGCAGCGCTGGACGAGGGCGACGGTTTCATTCGATCGCTCGTAGAACGGTCAGCACGCGGACGTGAAATCATTTGCTCTGCCTTAGACAACCTTCCGAACGTCAGGGTTTTCTGGCCTGAAGGCACCTTCTATTTCTTCTTCTCCGTACGAGGCATGAACAACGCCTACGAGATGGCCCGCCAGATCTTACGCGAAGCGAGCGTGGGCGTAGCACCGGGATCGGCTTTTGGGCCAGGGGGAGAACAATTTCTCCGGGTGTGCTTCGCAGTTGACCCAACACTTATCGCAGAGGGTGCACGTCGCCTCGAAAGTTTCCTGAGAAACCTGCCTAACTCAAATTAGAGGGCGCACCTGTAGAGCGTCGGAGATCAACTAGGTTTCCAAGAGCGCTTTCTACCCATGCGTTCACACCGTTCAACACGACCAAGCAAACCATAACGAGGAGAGTACGATGAGCTTGAAAGACGTTAATGGGATTATCCCTCCAATTGTAACCCCCTTCACAAAAGACGGTGAGATCGATGAAGCGGCATTTCGCAACATTGTTCAATTCAACCTGAGAAAGAAAGTTCATGGTGTCTGCGTAGGCGGAAGCTCCGGGGAGGGTCACACTCTGACGGCAGAAGAATTCGCGCGCCTAATGGAAATGACCGTCGAAGAGGTAGACGGTAGGATCCCTGTGATCGCAGGTATCATCGCAAACTCCACGCGTGACTCAATCCGTCGGGCGAAAGCAATCGCTCACCTATCAGTGCAGGGCCTCCAGGTTACTCCGGTTCACTACGTCTTCAAACCCGATGAGAATGCGACGTTCGAGCATTTCAAAGCTCTCAACGAAGCGACGGACGTTCCAATCATCATCTATAATGTTATACCGTGGAACTATTTGAGCCCCACGCTACTCATTAAGCTTATGCGCGATTTGCCTAACGTTCAGGGCGTTAAGCAAAGTGCTGGCGACCTTAAAATGATGGCCGACCTGATGCTCGGCATCCCCGAGGATTGCAAGGTATACACGGCTGTGGATGCGCTGCTTTATCCGTCCTTCGCGCTCGGATGCCACGGTACGATCGCTGCTAACCCTGCGGCAGTACCTGGCGTATGCCTTGCACTGTGGAATGCCGTTCAGCGCGGCGACCATGAGCGTGCGAAGAAAATCCATGAGGCTCTTTTGCGGTTCTGGAATGCGATTTACGCCGACAATCTTCCCGCGAATATCAAAACGGCGATATCGCTCCAAGGCACGGAGGCGGGTCTGCCTCGCATGCCCATGCCGGAGACGTCAACAGAACAGCATGAGAAAATTAAGCGCGAATTGACCAACGTCTTGCGTTTCGAAGAAGTCTAAAAAAGCGACTGTGGTGAGGTGGTGCATTACCTCACCACATTTCAAGCGAGGACTGGCATGACGGGAAGTGAGCGCGAACGCATTTCGACAATTGAGATCGTACAGATATTCCTTGGCGTTCTCATGCTAGTCGCCGTACTGGCGGCCAGTCTTGTGGAGATAATCTGCTCATGCGTTGCACCAAGTGGCATGATACAAAGTGCCTTATTCATGCTCACCGGCCTGTTCCTAGCCTCGTGTATTCCCGTTTGGTTTTGGACGCCGAGCGGACGAGGCAAATGTCCCCGGAAAGAAGTCAACCAGTCCGGGGCGGCGCTGAACGAGCGCGACGCATGTTCACCTCGCGATAAAGATTGAACTTTGCTTTCCGCTTCGCCTTCGATTGGGCATAACGACCTCAAAACTGCGGGGCGTCCGTGCGATCGAATGCAGGATGTCGTGGGCGCCAGTGCGGTTGAGCCTAAAACCCCGGCATTCTGGCTGACCCTGGGAGTTCAGCTTGTGCCGTAAGTCAATGAAAATTCCGCGCCTTCACCTTCAGCGTATCGATATGAAGATCACGGACGAACATATCCCGCGCCTGCACGACCGGCTTCGGCGCGTCGCGCGGATTCGGACCACCGCCGTGGGAAAACTCGTCGCCCCTGCCCGTCGGCAGCCTGAAGTCGGCATCGCGATCGGCCAGCCCAGAAAGCTCGGCCGATAGATCGAACAGCTGCTGCGCGACGAGGTGCACTACCTCCCCTTCCCGCTGGATCCGCCCATTGATCGCCATCATCGAGGATCCAAGCACGACGCGGCGACGTTTTTCAAACAGCGTTGGCCAGACGACGATGTTGGCCGGCCCGGTCTCGTCCTCGATGGTGATGAACATCACACCCTTGGCCGACCCTGGTTTCTGGCGCACGAGGACGAGGCCAGCCGTATAGACCCATCGTCCATCGCGCGCATTCATCGCCTCGCTGCAGGTGATGATGTTGCGCTCCTGCAGATCCTTGCGGAGAAAGGCGATCGGATGCTGGCGCAATGTCAGACCGGTATGGCTGTAGTCCTGGATAACGTTGTGGCCATCGGTCATCTGCCGAAGCTCCACTTCTGGCTCCTGCTGTTCGGCGATGGTTTGCATCTCGCGCTCAGCGGCCGCGGCAAACAGCGGCAGGGGTTCGTCGCGCAATGCCTTGACCGCCCAGAGTGCATCACGGCGCTCGAGCTTTAACGACGGCAGGAAGGCATCGGCCTGGGCAAGCTGAACGAGGGCTTCAGCTGGTACACCGGACCGGCGCCAGGTGTCATCGACAGACTGGAAGTCGCGGTTCATGCGGCCCGCGACAATCCGGGCCGCATCCGCGACCGCCAAGCCCTTGACCCGCCGGAAACCCAGCCGGACGGCATGCCGATCGCCGTTACCTATTCTCTCCAGGGTGCAATCCCACCGGGACCGGTTGATGCAGACGGGACGCACCTCGACGCCATGGGCTCGCGCGTCGCCGACGATCTGGGCCGGTGCGTAAAACCCCATGGGCTGACTGTTGATCAGCGCCGCGCAGAACGCCTCGGGGAAATGACGCTTGATATAGTTCGAGGCATAGGCAATCAGGGCGAAGGATGCCGCGTGGCTTTCCGGAAAGCCGTATGATCCGAAGCCTTCCAGCTGCGAGAATGTCTTCTCGGCGAACGCAGGGGTGTAGCCGTTCTTCACCATGCCGGACACGAGCTTGTCCTTGAACCGCGACACACCACCGGTGAACTTGAAGGTCGCCATGGATTTGCGCAGCTGGTCTGCCTCGCCGCCGGTGAAGCCGGCGCAGACCATCGCGACCCGCATCGCACTTTCCTGAAACAGCGGCACACCAAGCGTCTTGCCTAGCACCGCCTCAAGCTCCGGCGTCGGGTACTCGACTGCCTCCTTGCCCTCGCGTCGACGCAGATAGGGATGGACCATGTCACCCTGGATAGGTCCGGGGCGAACGATCGCGACCTGCACGACGAGATCATAGAAGGTGCGCGGCTTCAGCCGCGGCAGCATTGCCATCTGGGCGCGGCTTTCGATCTGGAAGGTACCCAGCGTATCCGCCTTGCGGATCATCGCATAGGTCGCCGCGTCCTCCTGCGGGATGGTTGCGAGATCGATGTCCTGATCGTTGTGCTCTCGGATCAGGGCGAACGCCTTGGCCATGCAAGTCAGCATCCCGAGTGCCAGGATGTCGACCTTCATGAACTTCAACGCCTCGACATCATCCTTGTCCCACTCGATGATCTGTCGATCCTTCATCGTCGCCGGCTCAATTGGAACGAGATCATCGAGCCGGTCATGGGTCAGGACAAAGCCACCCGGATGCTGGCCGAGATGGCGCGGCGCCCCCATCAGTTGCTGTGCCAGTTTCAGGGTCAGGACGAGACGCCGATCCTCCGGATTGAGATTGAGTTCGCGGACATTGCGATCGCAGACCTCTTCCGACCAGGACCACATGCCTGACGAAAGTGCCTTGATCACGTCTTCAGGCAGTCCGAGCGCCTTGCCGACATCGCGGATGGCGCCGCGGGCGCGATAGCGCGTGACGGTGGCGCAAAGCGCCGCCTTCTCCCGCCCGTAGGTCCGGTAGATCCATTGAATGACCTCTTCGCGCCGCTCGTGCTCGAAATCAACATCGATGTCAGGCGGCTCGTCGCGCTCCTGGCTGACAAAGCGCTCGAACAGCAGGTCGTTGGTCGAGGGGTCGATTGAGGTGATGCCGAGAATATAGCAGACGGCGCTGTTGGCTGCCGAACCGCGGCCCTGGCACAAGATCCCCTGACTGCGGGCGTAACGGACGATCGAAAAAACGGTCAGGAAGTAGGGCGCGTATTTCATGGTGCGGATGAGGTCGAGCTCGTGGCGCACGATCTTCAGGACATCCGGCGGCAGGCCTTCCGGGTAACGATCGGGCACGCATTCCCAGACATAGTGCTCGAGCGAGGACTGGGCATCCTTGCCTGGAACGATCGCTTCCTCCGGGTACTGATAGGTCAACTCCTCCAGCGAGAACGTGCAACGCCGCACGATCTCCATCGTCCGCGCCAGCGCTTGCCGGTAACGCGGGAACAGCCGTTGCATTTCCTCCGGTGGTTTCAGATAGCGATCGGCGTGGCGCTCGCGCTCGAAGCCGACGTCATCGATCGTGGTCTTGTGACGGATGCAGGTGACGATATCCTGCAGCTGCCGCCGGCCCGGTTCATGAAAGAGCACGTCATTGGTGACCACGGTTTTGACCTTGAACCGCACGGCCATGTTGGAGATCTCGTGCAGGCGCAGCTGGTCGTTCGGCCGCCGGCGCAGACAGAGCGACACATAGGCACGATCGCCAAAGATCTCGGCCAGCTTGCGCAGCTGCACGGCGCAGGTCTCGTCAGCGAGATCAGGCACCAGAATGCCGATCATTCCGTCGCAATAGGCAACTACGTCGTCCCAATGAAGAATACAGTTGTTCTTTCCGCCCCGGCTCTTTCCAAGGGTGATCAGGCGCGTCAGCCGGGAATAGGCGGCGCGATCGGTCGGATAGACCAGCACCGACATGCCATCAGCCAGATCCAGCCGGCAGCCGACGACCAGTCGCAGGCCGGTGGCGCGAGACGCTTCAAGCGCACGAACGATACCAGCCAGGCTGTTGCGATCGACCACACCGATCGCTTCGATGCCCAGGTCCCTAGCGCGGGTGAAGAGCTCGTTGGCAGACGATGCGCCGCGCAGAAACGAGAAATGCGTCGTGACCTGGAGCTCGGCGTAGCTCATGCGAATATCCCGTGCATGAACCAGCGATGGTCACCGGTCTCGGGATCCACACCATCACCTGCTCGAAACACCCAGAGCCGTTCGCCGGCTTCATCTTCGATGACGAAGTAGTCCCTGACCGCCTCCATCTCGGCGTCGCGCTGCCACCACTCGCCGAAGATGCGCTCCGGACCGTCGGCCCGCTTGACCTTTCGCCGCCGGCCGCGCCACACAATCGAGGCCGGCGGGTGATCCGGCATGAGGGCGATTGCCGTGATCAGCTCTGGTCGCGGCAGAAGGCGGACTGGCCGGCGCCAATGACCGACCCATGCGACTTCGAGCGGATCTGATGCGGCGGCAATGCGTTGAACCGAGCGTTCGGGCACGTCTGATGCAACCGGCGCCACACGATAGACCCGTTGTCCGCGATTGCCGTAAATGTCGATCAGAGGAGTGACGTCCCTCACTTCGTCCTCGACCAGGGACGAGATCCTTTGCAGTTCCTCAAGCGGTTCAGCCATGACGGCAACCAGCGTCAATTTTTCGATCCCGAAGCCGGGCTCGATCTTTTCCGTGCGGTCACGAAACAACTTGGTGAGCCAGGCGGCATCACGGGCGGGCTTGGCCGTTCCGGCACGGATCGCCTGCCTGCTGCCGTCGACCTTCTCGACGATCAGGTCGGCGCGGCGCACGCCGAGACCGCGTTTCTGCAGCTCGCCGATCAGCTGCACGACCAGGCGGCCGACATATTTGTCGATGGTCTCGGCAGCCCCGATTGGCTCTGCGAAGGCTCTTGCGACCTCGACCAGCTCTGGCGTTCGGATCGGATCGATCGGCTCTGCGACGCGGCCGAACATCTGGTCGAGGCGCCGGGCGATTTCCGGTCCGAAACGCAGCGTCAGCGGCGCGCGTGGGGTATTGGCCAATTCGCCGACAGTCTGGAAACCGAGCGTGCGGAGATCTCCGACGATCTTCTCCGGCAGGCGCAACAGCGTGATCGGCAGCTTTTCAACGGCAGCAACGGTCTTGCCAACAGGTACGATGACAGTCTCGCGGCTGATGGCCCGCGCGCAGGCATGGGCCGCACCCAAGGTGTCGGCGATCGCAACGCGCGCCGTCAGCTTGCGCGCCAGGAACTGGTTGGAGATCTTCGTGGCCATGGGCAGTTCACCACCCTGCAGATGATCGGCGCCTTCCGTGTCGAGCACGATCCCATCCGTGCCGTCGACGGCAACGATCGGCGAGTATTGGGTGAGCGCCCATAGCGTTATCCGCTCGAGCGCCGCCGCGTCGACATCCGGCTCGGCATCAACAAGCATCAGTCCGCGAAACAGCGCCTGGGCCTTGGCCGCCGGCATGCCAACGCGCAGGCCGGCTTTGCGTGCAGCCGCATCAACAGCCGACACCCAACGTTTCGAGCCGCTCCTGGCGATCACCGCGATTGCCTGCTCAGCCGGAATGGACGGATCGTCGCGTCTGATCCGATCGGTCGGCAGATCCGGGAGATAGATCGATACGACCCTTGTCATCACATGCCCTTACGAGAAACTCAGCACACTCACCCGCTTTCACGCGCATCAATTCCAAAAACCACTGCGCCCGGCCAACACCAGGCACCGGAAGGTCCTCGGACGGCATGACACTGACACGCCACCGCGTCGTTGAGGCCGTCGGCTGACCAAAATCGTTAGCCTCCGTCTGCCGTCGCCATCGCCGCACCGCAAGCGCCATGGTGCCCGTGCGTTCCGCGGCAAGCTGCAGCCGCCTGGAACTGACAATCGGCAACCGAACGAGCTCGCCGACCACGGCGCCGAGACCACCGAAGGCCAAGCCCTCCTCCATATTGGCGAGCACGTCCTCTTCCTTGTCGGACTCGACGAAGATCACCCGGTCTGGATGAAGGCCAACCTGCGCCAGGGCGGGGAAGAACAGGTCGGGCCGGGTCAGGCACCAGACGATCGGGCCCTTGGTGCGCGCGGCAATGCCGGCGGCACACAAGGCTGCGGCTGCACCATCGACGGTCCCTGCCCCGCCGCCTGCGAACTCATGCAATGCGCCGTAGGCCAGCCCACCGCCGGGCAGGATCGCATCGATCTCGGGAACGCCGAAGGCAAGACAGCCGACCTTTCTCGCCGATACGCCTTCCATCGTCGTGATCCGCTCACGCAAATCTGCGATCACATCCAATATCACGTCTGATCGCCCCGGGGCACGGGCAGCAGTCATCGTTCACGGCTCCCTTCAAGGTCGTGTGTCGGTTTTGTTGGGCCAGCATCATGCTGGACAAAATGCGGATGTTCCGTTTCTGTTCCCGTTGCAGCAGAGAGTCAAGCAACCGAGAGGATGGGAATATTATCCTGAGAAATGAAAATTCAGCGAATAGCTATCGGAATCAGACAGCTAGCCGCGTTGAGATTTTTTTCCGCTGCCACCCGCTCAAATCACAATCCGCTTGGATAACGGGGATAAAGCTGAGATCGTCACATTGTTATTAAGCTTTCCCTGCTGAACTGCCGCCATGACGAAGCCACCGAGATCAAAGCCGCTCCTTCGTGATACCGACGCGCCGATCCGCTCGAAGCCGCAGCGGAAGCGCAACCCTGCCCAGCCGCAGCTTCTGTTCGATCCGATGCCTGACCGCGTTGAGCCGGCGCTCGCCAAGGTCAAGCAGAGGCCGCCGCGCGGCGATCAATGGGGCTGGGAGATCAAGTGGGACGGATATCGGCTGGCCGTGCATGTCGAACCGCAAGGCGTCAGGATCCTGACACGCGGCGGCCATGACTGGACGCATCGGTTTCCTGCTATCGCCGAAGCCGCCCGCGCGCTCGGGCCGGCGACGATGATCATCGATGGGGAGGCCGTCGTTCTCGATGCAGAGGGTCGGTCGGATTTTGGATTGCTGCAGAAGTCGCTCGGCGCCTCAGGCACCAAGGCCGGAAACCGGGCCTCCGACGCAATGCTTTATGCCTTCGATCTGCTCTATCTCGATGGCCACGATCTCCGTGGGGTCGAGTATGGGTCTCGCCGCCGTCTGCTCGAGGATCTCCTGAACGGCCAGGAGGGCGCGATCCAAATCTCGGAAGAGCTGGATGCCGATCCTGATGTCCTGCTGGAGCACGCTCGTCGTTTCGGTCTGGAAGGCATCGTCGGCAAAGACCGGGATCAACCCTATCGCTCCGGCCGGACAGGCGACTGGGTGAAAATCAAATGCATTGGGAGCGAGGCCTTTTTCATCGTTGGCTACGAGCCTTCGACAGCGCTGACGGGCGGTTTCGCCTCGCTGGTGCTTGCGGCCTATCGCGGCGATGAGCTCGTGTACGTCGGAAACGTTGGAACAGGCTTCAAGGAAGCCGAGACCCTGAAACTCAGGAAGATGCTTGACAGGCTGCCTTGGAAGCGGAAGCAGCCACCGGCGGATCCAGGTGACGCTGGCGGCAAGGTCGTCTGGGTTCAGCCGACCTTGATTGCCGAGATCGAGTTCCGCGCCTGGACGATGGACGGCAAGCTTCGACACGCCTCCTATAAGGGATTGCGAGAGCGCCAGGACAACGCCGACGTCTTCCGCCTCGACTAGCGGATGGCGCGACATGCGCTAAGTTAGCTCCGGTTCTATCGGGAGGAACGGGCGCGGATGTGCAATCTTTATCGCATGGAAGACAAGGACTGGGTCAGCAAGTGGGCGCAGGATGCCGAGAGCCTGATTAACATCATGCCGGCCTACCAGATGAACCCCGACCAGACGGGGCCGATCCTCCGCAACACCGCCGACGGCCGCAAGCAGCTTGTCCATGCCCGCTGGGGTCTTCCCTCCCCGATTTTCGTGCAGAAGAAGGCAGCGGAAGCCCGGGCCGATAAACTCAGGGCCAAGGGCCAGACCGTTGACATGGACGAGCTTATCCGCATGGAGCCAGACCGCGGCGTCACCAATGTGCGCAAGTTCAACCTGCCTCATTGGAAGCGCTGGTTCGGTGTTGAACACCGCTGCCTCGTACCGGTCACTAGTTTCGCGGAACCGGATCCCGCCAGCCAGGAGGAAGGCGGCAAGGTGCCGAATGCCTGGTTTGCCCGCGACGAGGCGAAGTCGCTAATGTTCTTCGCCGGTATTCACGTGCCTCAGTGGAAGAGCGTCAGGAAAGTGAAGGACGGGCTGACTTCGGATGACCTCTATGGTTTCCTGACGACGGACCCAAACGATCTGGTGAAGCCTATCCACGAGAAGGCAATGCCAGTGCTGCTGCTCACGCCGGAAGAGACCGACGTCTGGATGCGGGCGCCGTGGGAAGAGGCGATGCATCTGGCAAGACCGCTACCCGACGACGCGCTGATCATATCCTCGAGAGAGCCTTACGGATCGTCAATAGTCTCAAAATCGGGTGAGCCCATAGGCTAGTGTGGCCGCCGCACGCGGCGGCGGCCTTTCCTCAGCTATTGATCATCGAGCTCATAATACATCGAATCGTCGACGGTCCCGCCAGTTTCGAATTCCGGCTCGAAATACCCGATACGGCTGGCAGCACGGCGCATCGTCATGATGCTCGTGAATTTGATCTTGTCCCCGTGGAACGCCCGGTCCTGATCCTGCTCACCGTTGAGCGACCCCGATAGCGTTGCGATCAAACTATCATCATGAGACTCCACGCTAGTCTCCTCGATATAAAGCTCATCAAAATAGGCGTTGGTCATTGCGATCTCACCAGCGAGTTCGCTTTCAATTACCATCGTGTCGCGTTGAATGTAGTCGTTGATGTCATCACTGAGATAGGTCGAATCCCATATCTCACCCTTGAAGTGCCCAGCGACCTCAAGAGACTCCGAGATGATCTTTGATAAGGCCCGACCATCAGGAAGCGCGGCTGGGACATTCAAAAGCTCAGTACGCCGACGATTGATACCGTCGATATCCGGAATAAGGATTTCCGCCTCGTCCAATGAGGAAAGGGGGAATGTGACATCACCTTGCAGAGCTGCGGCGGTACCGTAGCCGAAATAAGCTGCAACAAACTCATGGGCATGACCTGAGCGAAGCTTCTCTCCGGTCATATTCCGATAGGCTGCGCGCAGATGATCTGCGCAATCTTTCTGGATAGACATGACAAATCCATTTCACTCCGGCGTCGTGAGGGGTGATCGCAAGCGCTTTGTGAACACCCTGCGCCGGCTGAATGGTTGCCGTTCAGGAAAGTACCTTGGATATTGCCGCCTTTTGGGTCGCTTGCAGCCCTGGCGCTCGGCTCCGTTAGAAAAAGATAACGGAAGTTCTACGAATTGCAAGCAGCTAACACGCCGTCTACCCGGACATTTCCAAAGAGTTGAAGTTTCCATAAACTGGAGTATGTTCCTATTTTGTTCTTGATAGTTCAACTCGCCGATGGATACTGATATGGATAACACCTCCCGCGTTAGAAAGATCATCCATGTCGACATGGATGCCTTCTATGCATCGGTAGAGCAGCGCGACAATCCTAATCTTCGGGGGAAGCCGATTGCTGTTGGTGGCGCGGGCGCCCGCGGTGTGTTGACGACAGCCAGCTACGAGGCACGCGTCTTCGGTATTCATTCAGCGATGCCATCGGTAACCGCTGCTCGTAAATGCCCTGACCTGATTTTCGTGAAACCGCGTTTCGAAGTCTACCGAGAGGTCTCCCAGCAAATCCGTGAAATTTTCGCTGAGTACACGCCTTTGATCGAACCCTTGTCACTCGATGAGGCCTACCTTGATGTGACAGAAAATCTGAAGGAAATGCCGATTGCGACGGAGATCGCGTTGGAGATCCGCGCGAAGATCAAAGCGGTTACAGGTTTGAATGCGTCTGCAGGAATTTCGTACAATAAATTTCTTGCGAAGATGGCTTCCGATCTCAACAAACCCGACGGACAGGCGGTCATCACCCCAAGGAACGGACCAGCCTTCGTCGAAGGACTGGCAGTCAAGAAATTTCATGGTGTCGGGCCCGCCACGGCGGAAAAGATGCATCGGCTTGGTATCGAAACCGGCGCGGACTTGAAAACGAAATCGCTGCAATTCCTGTCACAGCACTTCGGGAAGTCGGGTGGCTTTTTCTACGGTATCGCCCGCGGCGTCGATGAGCGACAGGTTCGATCGGATCGGGTGAGAAAATCAGTCGGCGCCGAAGATACCTTCATTGAAGATATCAACGATCTTGAGCTCGCCAGAGGCGAGCTCAAGCCGCTTGCCGACAAGGTTTGGGACTATTGCGAGTCGTCGGGTATTGACGCCAAAACGGTCACCGTGAAGGTGAAATATTCGGATTTCAGTCAAGCAACCAGAAGCAAAACAGACGCACTCCCCTTCGCAGATCGCCGTGACGTTCTCCGCATAGCGACCGACCTGCTGGCGACCGTATACCCTTTTAAGCTTTCTGTGCGGCTACTCGGCGTCACTTTGTCTACGCTGACGAAAGCGACCTGTAGCGAAGCCGGCGGCGAGCGATCGCAGTTCGACTTGAACTTATAGCGTCTTGCCGAAGCATCGGCGCCACGTCTGCCGCCGGTCACGCTGCCTAATCATAATGTTATGCGGTAGCCATCGCACTCACGCTGCGCGAAGTCACCTCAGAGAACTGGCCGCTTGTCGAAGTGCTGACGGGAGGCTGTGGCATTCGGTGGCGCGGGCGCCGAGTAGATCGAGGACCCGGGCATGGTGTCTTTCCGGAACGAACATCCTCGCGCCAGCTAAGCTGTTGAAGATCAGGTCGCCAACCTGCCTCGCTCCCAAGCCTGAGACCACGCGCTCCGAGCAGAGGATATCCGCGGTTGCGATAACCTGCATAAGAGCAAACCGTTCGGCCGCAATTCTCTGAGCCTTGCGCTCGTCTATGACAACCGTATGCCCCGATACGGCTCCGACCGCGAGGGTTGCCGCCTCGCCGTCGTCCAACGTGTCGGCGGCGCGGCCACTGATCAGGCTCGCGAAGATATCTTCGCCCTGTTCATCGAGCGCGACAAAATCGAGCAATTCTTCGTCGACGAGTGCTGCGGCCGATTCTGCGTCATTTCTTCCACTGAACCGGTCGGCGACGAGTTCGTCGCGGACAACTGTGGAGGCGCGAAGCTTCACACCGAATGCACGCACGACGTCACCCGCTTGTCCGGTTGCGTTGAGATTTATGATCACACTCGTATCGACCACGAGATGAGCAGAGACACTACCGGAGAATAGAGGTTGCCGCATTGGCCCCGCTTTCTTCCGTATCGATATCGGTAAGAATGTCGCGTACTTTGACACGATCCAAATGCAGCATTCGGGCGATCTGGCCCTCGCTCAGCAGACCGCGCTTCGCTGCTTGATAGGCCATGAGCCCGGTCTTAAGCGGAACTGGCAAAGCGGCCTCGTCTTTCATGCGATCGCTTTGGGCAGCGTCACCGAGGACCTGCCTCACATGATCATCCGTTATGTGACCATTCGCCTGAAACCAGTCCCAGGTACCGCGTTTGGTTAGCTGCAGCTCCTCCAGCCGCCGGACCATCGCCTCTCGAGAAACATGGAAGAAATGAGCAAGAACGATGACGTGGCGACGCGTCAGGCTCGATGCACCAGCCGTGACTTCCTCAAATTTCTGGCGAACCGCCTGGGCCGGCGTAAGGAATCCCCGCGCGAACGCGTTCGCATATTTTTCTTCCCGCGAGCTTTCGAGCTCGTCGATCTCGTTGACCTCGGGTTGGGCCCGCGTTGCAACCAGATGACCGAGCTCATGAGCTGCCGTCTGAGTGCGCCGGTCAAGAGGGTGGCTTGAATTCAGGAGAATGCAGGCGCCCACCGAGGCTTCGAAGGCGAAGAGCCCCGAGATTTTCGCCGGGAGGCGACGCACGTAAAGACGCACGCCCATCTGCAGCTCCAGGACTGCGCCGATATCGGAAACGGGGGCAAGTCCCAGTCCTAACCAATGACGGAGTTCCAAAGCGTGTTGCTCGGCCTGTTGGCGAACATCGCCGGCAAGGATAGCACGCTCAGGGGGCAGATTGCGAACATGGGGAATGCCAAGAAGCGTTTCCAGCTCGACATCGGCTCGAACAAGATCAGCCATGAGGTCTGCGGCCTTCGTAACGAAGGCTTCCTCGTGGTCAGCCAGCTTGCGGAATTTCGGGGTGAGTTCCACATGCACCGCTTCTTTGCGCAAAATCGCATTGGCGCTGGTGCCGTAGAAGCCGGCGAGCTGCTGGAGCTCGCCTATTTTAACCCGCCGCGCGCCTTTCTCCATAGCGACGAGCGTGGTGCGCGCCACGCCGATCGAGGCAGCAGCGTCTGCCTGCGTCTTCGCTGCACCCTCTCGAGCTATACGAAGCCGGTCGCCCAGTTGCTCTGGATCAAGTTGTTCATGCCGTTCATTCATAGCGGTCACGCCAGCCACTGGGCGACGAACGATTTTGGTCCGAGATCCTTCATGAAAGCCTTCCATTCTTTTTCATGCTGTTCGAGCAAGCCGAAGAGACGCTCTTCGGCTTCGCCCGTCGATATTTGCAGATGCTCTGCAAGCTGCCACGCGCTTCGCTTCACGCGCGGCTGGCGCAGGGGGGAAGAGCGCATTTCTGCCAGATGATCAAGATGCAGTGCACCGGCAATGCTGTAACGCTGCATCGCTCGCGTCACCTTCGTGAACCCGACGACGGCGCCATCGGCAAATTCACGGGCGCCGAGGTCCTCCCAGATATAGTTTTCCTTTGGCTCACTGACACCGGAAGAATGGAAGCTCAGCCTGCGCAGCATACATGCGGCACAAATCCCACAGTGCCGGCGCCCGCCATCGAAAGATGAATTCCGACTCTGCTGCCAGCACGATCGCGTTCGGTTCCACTCATCGGGATCGGTTTCGATCGCAGCAAATGCCGCAAGCGTCTGCCCTTTGGTGCTCCAAAGCTGCGGTAGCCGGAAGTAAACGGGATATTGGAAGATCGCCTGCACGACGTCCTCCATTTTGCGAAGGAATCGCGGATGGTTGCGATAGTCTTCATAGCCGTGGCTAGTCGGCACAAGAGCCGGACCCAAAGCCCCCTGCCCGCTCTCCGGCATTGCGATATCGTGCGTCCCAACCAGATAGGCCGCGAGCGCGCTCAGCAGGGTAAACTTGAACCCTCGGCTCCTGACTGACGATTCTTTAATGCCGCCACCCTGCCGCATCTTAACAGAAAATGGGATATTCAGGAACGGCACTTTTCTGCGGTCACGAAGCGGCCGGTCATCCGCCTTGGAGCCGACCCTGACCCTTATCAACCTGTCAGCCCGCCCCTTGGCGGCAAGCATGGCCGATACCGCTCGCGAGTCGAGCCCGTCACTGAAAGGCGTTATCGTGCGACCCGGATCGCCCCATTCGAACAGGCTCTGCTGCGAAAAGTCGCGCTCGACGTCGACCGACGCAACAGTGAACATGATGTTCCAATCATCGCCAGTCAAGAATTTCAACGCACCAACGATCGTGCCGGCCACATCCGGTTTCTGCCAGTGCGCCAGATCATGCACCGGCAAGCGAAGCTCAAATCGCCGGGTCCAGCGGAGGCCTGAGCGCTTCAGCACCTTGTCACAATACTCGACAGCGGCGATCAGAAGCATAGCATCGTAGACCCGACTGTCCCAGTTCTTCGTCCGATAATCGTCCAGATCCTCCGTGTCGAAGACGATAGCCTTGCCGATTTCGGCCGCGTGCCAGCCATCGTCTGGCTTACGCCCGGGCTCAATTACGGCGACCCGAACAGCAGGAATCCCAACCGGAATCGCGCTCAAAACGGGACCCCCTGATCGACGCCGTCATGAACAGTCGGCGCTCGCGCAACACTCACGGAGCGATCGCCCAGGATAGATTTCGCCACGCGATCAAAAGTACCGCTATTCGTCATGTGCACGATCGTCTCGTTCATCCGCCGGCGCATCTGCTGACATGCCCCCGGCCCTGCCTTCACGAGATAGTGCTCCTCCATAGCTCGGCCGCCAGCGGCAAGGCGTTCCGCCAAGGCAGAAGCCAATCCTTTTTCGAAAGCGACAAGCCCGCTGTATCCTTCCCTGAGTGCCATCTGAGTCCCCTCGAGAGCATTGGCGGCCAACGTGTCGACTGCCGGATCCACCCGCAGACGATCCAGTTGGTCATGCGTCGTAGACGTCAAACTCAGAAGGTCTTGGCCGTCAACAATGGCGACGATGGATTTGATTGTAGGTGCAACTTCGATGGCGACATCGCGCAACAGCGCAGATTCTGCCGCCTCACCAATCTGGTTCACGGTGAAGGCAGGTTTGTAGGCCCAGGCGGCAACCCGCTGGTATCCATGGCGCAGAGGCAAGCTTTTATGCGGACCGTCGCTCATTCGAATCTCCTAATGTCAGATAGCTTGATATTTTTTATCTGACATGTCAACATTCAAGAATGGAATGCTCGATACGCTTGGATGGGAGCGCTGGGTTTGGATCGCTACAGGAATTTTGAAGAACTTGACCGGCACGAGAACGGGAGCGCTTTTCGGATCGAAGCGGTCAACCGTCGATCGAGCATTTGCGTGATTGCCCCGCACGGCGGAAAAATTGAGCGAGGAACGTCCGAGCTTGCCCAGGCAGTCGCAGGCACCGAATTGAGCTACTACTTGTTCGAAGGCTTGAAGCCCACGGGCAACCGCGACCTTCATGTGACATCGTCAAACTTCAATGAACCGCAAGCGCTAGGGCTCGTCACAGGCAGTGATATCGTTTTGGCTATGCATGGCTGTGAAGGAGATGACGAAGTTGTCTACCTCGGCGGGAGACATGCGGCACTGGCTGCAAGCATCTCCGCGGCCCTCTCGAAACGCGGCTTCTCCGTGGGAACGCATAAAAATCCCGAACTGCAAGGCGTCGACCGGTCCAATATCTGCAACCGCGGTGCACTAGCAATGGGTGTGCAATTTGAGATTACTTTGGCTCTTCGCATTCGCCTTGCGGACAAAACTCGCCAGTTGGAGTCGCCTACGATAAATGACTTTGTCAACGCGATCAGGGAAGGATCCTCAGATTTGGGGTTGCCGTTCTAAGCACTTGTGCTTCCCAAGCGGCCGATTCAGATGACGTTTGCGGTTTCCGGCATTGCGAACAATTTGTGTGTTGCGTCAAATGACCGCTTAATTAGCAATGAGTGGACCAATATATGGCACAGTTAACTACGACCGACATGGCGTTGATCGACAAGATCTTTGGGATGTACGGCGGCTACGTTCTGGACTTCAGTAACGATCGTTTCGCTGCCTTCTTCAACCGCGATCTCAAAATCGATATTTATCACGAACGATACGCACTGCATGGTCCCTCCAAGGGCAAGCATTTTCGCGCGTTTCTAGAGGTATCTCCGGACGCCGATGTCGTTCGCGCGCTCACTGCCTTGTGGGAATACCGTGAAGCTGGCAGGCTTGACCGTGGAGAAGAGGAGACCATCCCACATGCTCGACAACGCCTCAGCGCTGTTTTGAACAAGATCGGTGGAAAGGCACTTCCGGTCGATGCCGACGCCGAGAGTGCCAAAACGAAGGTGGCCCCTGAGACCAAGGGACCGAGCCAAAGCGATCTTGCATCATTGGAGCAAGAATTCCTGGCGCTAACGGTAATGAACGAAGCGCCGCAGCACCGGGGTTTTGCGTTTGAGCGCTTCCTGAAACGCTGGTTTGACGCTTGGGGTCTTGACGCCCACGCATCATTTCGCACACTCGGCGAACAGATCGATGGTTCGTTCCAACACGAGGGAAACACCTATCTGGTCGAAGCCAAGTGGCATTCACGGCCGACGGACGCGGCCATGCTTCACAGTTTCCAAGGCAAGCTGCTCGAACGTCCGGATTGGACCAGGGGACTTTACGTCTCATATGGCGGCTTCTCTGGCGAAAGCTTCGGTGCATTTACCGCCCGCCGTTTGATCATGATGGATGGTGCTGACATTTATCACGCGCTGAACCGCCGGATTGATCTTGGAGAAGTCGTGCGAAAAAAAGTCCGTCACCATTCTGAGCGACGTCAGCCGTTTGCTCGCGTGACCGATCTTTTCCCTGCCTGAGGATCGTCAATGAAGTTGTTTGCAACCCGGGTCTGGGGAATGGGCTTCGAACGTGTGCCTATCGCAACCTTCGGAATGAAAGGCCATGTCGATCGGCTGCTTCGACTTGCCGGTCGGGGAGATCGCGTGCTTTTCGTCGGGACTCAGACAGAGAGAACCGACGAGGTTAACAGGGGTCGGCTCCTTGGCATGGCCGAGATCGGTTTTGAGCCTTTGCGGACACTTGATCTTGTCGGGCGGGCAGATCTTGATGCGCGTGACTTCGACCCTGCTGGAAATTTCAAATTCCCTCATGCCGTGGCTCTCACTCGCGCTTGGCGGTTCGACCCTGCGCCCAAAGTAGTTGAGACGCTCGCAAGACAGCTGACGATGGTGGCAACGTCGGGAGTGCAGGAAATTGAAGAGCCATCTGACATCGCTGCGATCCTCTCACTCCCGACGGTCGAAATTGTTCTGCCGGCATTGCCCGGCTTGGACGCAATGCGCCGGATGAATGACGCGCTACGCAACTCCACGGGTCCCAAGCCGCGCGATGCGGGCTACGTCGTCGATCAACCGGTTGAAGACACGGCATGGACCTACGGCATGCGCTTCGGGAACCGAAATGTCTGGAAAATTGGCTGGTCTACGGATGTCGATGATCGATGCCGTGACATCAATCTACATATTCCGATCGAGCTCGGGCTGGAGCAATGGAAAGTTATGCTCCGTCAACGCATGGCTAGCCGCGACGCGGCTTATGCCATGGAACAGCGAATTCTTGAACTTCTGGCGGGCAAACGCAAAGGGTACGAGCGTGTTCACTGCCTGCAGAGCGAATTAGATTCAGCCTGGCAACAAGCTTTTATCGATGTCGTACGCGGGCGGACAATCATAGCCCAACGCCATAAGTGATGGGTATATCCGCTAAAATATCCTGGATATTTGCACGTCGAAAGCAGCCGTGACACTGAAATCGTGATAGGCGGGCTTGTCGGTCACCATTGCGTTCGCACGGGCAGACCTTGCGACGGCGAATCCCGCAGGATCAATCCATTCGATAGTGTCGCCGGCGGCGATCGGAATCACGTCATAGCTCTGCCGCCGACCGTCCACGCCCGTAAGCTGGCCTAAAATATTGCGAACGGCAGCCTCTTCGGCTGGAGCGACACGTTCCCGGCTTAGCTGCCACGCCCTGAAGTTTTGCGGATCGATGAGTCCCTCAGCAGCTTTGGCGATCGCATTGGCATCCATCCAGGCTTCGAATTCCGGTCGGAGAGCCTGCGCATCTTCGCGCGTGCCTGCGATGCCTTGACCAAGAATGAATGCGACGAATGGATCCAAAGTGCCCCATCGGAGCAGCTCTCGAAACCAGAAACCAATCCAAGGAAGTCCGGTCGTTGCGCGCCACGTCTCAAGCGTCGGCGACTCGAGTTCACCGGCATTTGCAGACCACACCTGCGCCACCGATGCTCCAACCGCCACGCCCAGGCGAAATTCGAGATTGTCAGCGACAAATCTCTGCCATGTGCGAAGCGCCTCTGGCGCCGGCTCTCCTGCCGCTGGTCTCTTCATCCACCAGCCGAGCACATCTCCCCAACTCGCCAAAATTGCGGCATCGGTCGCCGTGTTCCGGACACGGTATCCAAATCCAGGTTCAGATCTGACGCGCTCTCCCAACCCGAAAAAGAGCTGAAACCGTTGCTCGTCGCTCCAGACGCCATATTCGGCCGCATTGATTATATCTGAGATGATGTTGGGAGAAATCGCTTCAAACCTTCGGCCGATATATGGAGTGAAGCCGAAGTGATAAAGTCGCTTTCTCTGATCGGCGTCAGAATATAGCCGATCAACAAAAGCCCTCCCCCGCTGAATGAATACGCGCTCGAGAAGGTCCTCCTGGACAGCAGCGATATGAGCAAATGTCCGTTGCCAAAGGCGCCGCAGATACACTTCGGCGGCAGCTCCATCGACGCGCCCCTCAGTGATCAATGCCAGCTCTTGCGTCGCTGCAAGGACAAATCCGTCCAGCTCGTCCAGAGAGTCACCTAACTGGTCGAGTGGCAGGCGCGACTCCGTCGCTAAATTGCCTCCGACATGGTCGGGTAGCGTCACTTCGAGCCAATCCAAGACCTGTTGCTCTGTTTGGAGGCCGAGATTCTGAACGCATTTTGTGATAATGGACGTGAGAAGGGTGACCAAAGGACTGTTGACGGCCCCCTCGGCCCTCTCGTCAGCTGCCAACCGTTGGATCAGATTGTTGAAATCTGCCTCAGCTTGGCGCATTTGCTGGAGCTGCGTTTGCCGAGTTGATCCCCTGGCAAAGCTTTGAGACGTCGTCGAAGGCGACTGAGGAAGCACCACAAGAGTCATACCCTCGATTGCTTCGGCCGCACCCGGCCGGCCAGCTCGACCGGCAAGGTTACGAAATTCGGCGGCTGACATTGGCTGAACGTCAGCCTCACCGGCTACCGTATCAAAACTCCGCCTCAGCAAGCTCGTCAAAAAAATGATATCGAACGGAAGATTCACGCCCTCGGTCAAGGTCGCTGTCGCGACCGTGATCGGACATATGCGCCGCTCGATCAACGCGTTCATGAGACGACGCAAGCGCTGCGGCATTTGTCCGTGGCTGGTTGCTATACCTCGATCGAGCAGGCGCAGCTCGAACGATTCCAGACCGCAATAGTCGATGCAAGCAGCTCGAGCTTCAAGGAACAGGCCCCGATCGCCGTCGGCGGCGGGAACGGCAAATCGGTAAACGTTCGCCCAACCGGGAAGATCAAATGCCTCGGCAAATCGCCGCATCACGCGCTCTGGTGATTGCGCGATCGACACAAGAACTCTACGCCCCCCTTCAAGAAGATGGAGAGCGGTCCAGAGGGTGTAGATCTCTGTAAAGTGCGGAAGGCTGTTTCTAATCGGTGCCGCCGGCTGAGGCATGACCGGAATTCGTAGTGGCAGATAGACGGGAGCGTCTCGACCGCGGACATACAAAGGCTGCCCGTTCATGAACTCAATAGTCGCTTGCGGCGCGCGGAAGGGGTCACATTGTAGGGAGCCAATAACTTGCCTGCTACTGCGATAGCCGAGACCCACAGGTTCGGCGAGCGCAGAGTTCTCAATCCAACGCGACACCGGTCCAGCCGCACCACCGGCCACCGCCGTCAACGCAATCCTCGGCATGTCAGGCTTCAACGCAAAGAGACGCGAGATCATAGACTCTAGCCGCATTGGCCTGCTGTTGTGCGCGGCCAATTCTCTCATGGCCTTTGCGTCCGCCTCACCGACGATCTGATGAGCCTCGTCAATGATCATCAGGCGCAGCCGCCGCACGAGCAGGTGACCAATGTACCGGATCAGCGCCTCGGCCTTCTCGACCGTAGCGATCAAAACGGCAGGTCTTTCCGCGGTCAACCAATAGTCGGTAATTCCCCAGTCAGCCCCGCCATAAAGGCCGGTAACGATAATGTCTCCACCGAGCTCTGCGGTCAGCTTCGTCTCAACCTCGCTGGCGAGGGCTCTTGAAGGTACGATGTAAAGGGCCAAAGGCGCATGTTCCTGCCCTTCGACAAGCAGAAGCTCCTTAACCAGGGCGAGATTGGCCACGAGAGTTTTGCCAGAACCGGTTGGTGTGCAAAGTGCAAAACTGTCTCGTTCTATGAGACGTTCGAGCCCCTGGACCTGCGACGGCCATAATATACCGCGTCCGCGCGCAAACTGCTCCCTGGCAAATCTCCACATACGCTGTTGTTGCGCCGGGAGTCGTTCAGAAAGACGGGCCACCTTTACATGGATGCTGTCGGTGGCAAATCTAATTGCTGTCGCCTCCATCAACGTCAGCAGTATCCAGAGTTCATCGCTCGAGAAGCGTGACACCGTCCCAATCAATCCCCTCAATTTGCTTGCCGCGAGCTCGACCCGATTGCCATTCCCCCGACGGATGGCGTTAGCGAACAGTCCGATCGCGCGGATCGTTTCGGCGACAATGTATTCGCCCATTCGGCTGTGTGAGCGTCGCGCGGCCCTACCAGCTTCCTGGCGGTCGTCTAATGCCTCGTCGGCGGGCGCGTCGGTTTCATAATCGGCGACCACCTCTTCCAGCAGCTGCTCAGATCCATTGCGGCCGGTAAGGTGCGTGTGGGCTTCCCAGAACTTGGTGACCGCCGCGATAACACCCTCGAAATCCGCGGCGAGAAATGCCGCAAATACCGCAGCCGCGTCGCCTCCAAAGTCTCCCTTCCGGAGAATGCTTGTCGCCATCGCCGGCAACCCGGCCATCTGGTAGGCCGCGGCCGAAAGCAACGCCACCGGCACGTCGCGAGTAACCGGATCAGCCGATCGCGCGAGCCACTCTAACAGCTCGCCAGCGCGTCTATAGCAACCGCTCGCGTCTGTTGAAGCTCGCCCATCGATTTCAGCAAAGATGCCGGCGGCATGTAGGAGGCGTCGAGCATCCCCAAATTGGTCGTGCGATTCCTGCTCGCCCCAGGCAATGGTTGGTACTTGCCATGAATTCTGCAGACTTCGGACGAACAACCGTGCTTGTGCTGCAGTCAGCTCATTCTCCGCCGCACGATTTAGGCGAACGGTAGCGGCAAGTGCGCGGCGTTGATCGTCCAATCTGGCCACTATCGAGGACTCCACAGTCTGTCATAGAGTTGTTCGATCAACGCCACACCATCCGAAATGACCAAGTCCACGATCTGAATAGGCCGACCGGCGGTGTACTCAGGAGGAGCAGCGTCGGTCGGGAGGTAGGCCTGCCCAGCAGCTCGCCTCGCCGCTCTATTGCCGGCGATAAACACATAGTCTGTGCGCGCAAGCGGCGCGGCTCCCAGAAGAAGGGCGCGGTCGAGCGACACGATTGCTTCAGCGTACTCGTCCCGCGCCTTCTCCTGAAGAAGCCGATTTATCTGCTCAAGCCCCTGCGGCGCAGGAAGGCCAGTGTTCATCTCGTTCCAGATGCCATCCCCTGTCCGAACGCCATCCGCAGCAGGTCCATCCCACTCACCCAACATCAACTCGTTCATGACAGCAGGGGTGAGCGACGCTCGCCATTTCGCCTCGCCCGCAATGAAACGAACAACCTCTTTCGTAGCTGGATCAATCCCGAGGCCAATAAAGTCATTTCCGTGCCTCCCAGAAACCTCGCGAACGCGAGCCGGGTCGCGGGCGAGATCAAAGATATAGGCTTCGACTTCCGCATGGTACCGAAAGAGAAAAATCGGAATCGACCAGTGGTGTCGACCGATGAATTGGTATGCTTGCACGAGCATTCCCGCCATGACCTCGCCGAAAAGACCTTTCTTGGCGGTCGGAGGGAGGCAATTCGGATAACGAGCATTACCACCCGGACCATCTGCATCGGGGTGAAGGTCGATACGAGCAGTCTGGTGAAACACGTCTCTCGCGTCGAGATGCGCCGACTCGAAGTATGGCCGAAGGGCCTCTACAAGAGCATCGTCCGGTGGTGTTCGCTGCTCAAAAAGTATATGACCGTAGTTGCCGTTTTCCCTGGTCGCTCCCACCAACCATTGACCCAATGCCTCCATCGGAGGACCGCAATTATGCATCATTTCTGAAACGCACCTCCGGTTGGACACCCCTCGTCCAACGCGTCGACATAATCGACATTGCAACTTATTGTATTCGTGCTCCGAAATAGTCAAACTAAACTTTGAAAGTGTTGGGAAGAGCAGAGATATGTGCTCGGGTGGAAAATCCGAGCCGGCGCTGTATAGCGATGAGATTGGAGGGAATGATGGGGGAGGCGAACAAGCGAAAGCAAGCCTACGGTGCCGCAAGGCAGCGTATCCTGGATCGCTTTGAGGGCCAGCACCGCGTCGTCGCTGAAGCAGCCATCAATCTCTTCGATCGGTTCATCCTGCCTAAGCGCTTCACTGGGGCGTGCTATCAGGTCACAATGACGCTCGAGAAGCACCTCGCAGAGGCTCACGCAATCACGAGCAAAACCGTCGTCGGCTATGTCAACGACGGAACGGACCATATCATGATCTCCCACGCATGGTTGGAATTTGAAACTATGAAAGTTGATCTTGGCCTGCATGTTGTCGAGCGCCCCGACGTCGTTCACCCCGGTGCGGTCCTCATCCTCGATCAACAATTGCTACCTGGCACGGTGAACTACAGCTATCATCTGGCCCGTCCCGCTGCATCCTTGGCGGTTGTCGAGAAGATGCTGAGGGACCCCTCGACCGCGCATGTCGGCCGCCGCAAGGAAATAGAACATGAAGCGATGCTCCAACGGAGCCGCGATCCGGCGCTAAGAGATGCCTATCTGGCCGGCGCGCCACCTGGATCAAGCTTCGCTTCGATGACATCTGTTCTTTACGATGCGGTACCTTGGAGCAGGTGAACTTGCAAAGGACAACTCGTCCTAAGTATCTGATATCATGGTTAACAGAGTCTCTAAAGGAACCTATATCGAAGTTAAGGTTCGTTACTGCCGACAGTCAACTCCTCGCATTTCTATTATCGATAACTCTCCCTTATCGATAGTAGATCGACAGGAGTCGCAAATCCATCTAAATTGGGCCAAATCACGCTCGACAAAGGCATTTTCCATGGAAGATCGCGTTCGTTTCGCCCTCGAAAAGCTGCTCAACATCGCCCATCAGGATACCGGCCAGGGACGCCGCGTCGCCAATTTTCTGCTCGCCTGGTGGAATGCCGAGGTGCATGGCGGCTTCGACCTCACCGATCTGGCCAATGTCGATCGCGAGGTCTCCGAGGACATGGCGACCGTCTTCACTTGGCTGGCGCGCGAGGAAGATGTCGAATACCCATACGACTATCGCAGCGAGATCGAGCAGATTATTGCACGTTGGCGGCCGAAGGCTGAAACGGCCTGATGGCTGCCGCCAGAAAAGCCGCGAGCCTCACCGGTGTCGAGCGCCGGGCCGTCGAACTCGACACCATCGCCTCTGTCCTTCCGATCGAACGCCGTGACGAACTCGCCGAGTTGCTGACCGATCAGGACATCGAAACGCTCCGGCATCTCGTCAACGAGGGCATGGGCGCCAACACGCTGCGCGCCATCACCTCCGACCTCGCCTATATCGAAGCCTGGGCTCTGGCCGCGACAGAACAGTCGCTAATCTGGCCGGCGCCCGAGGCATTACTGCTGAAATTCGTCGCGCAGCATTTGTGGGATCCGCAAAAGCGCGCCAGCGATCCCGACCATGGCATGCCGGCCGATGTCGAGAAGAATTTGCGCAGCGAGGGGTTTCTGAAATCGACAGGGCCGCACGCCCCGTCGACAGTACGCCGGCGCCTGGCGAACTGGTCGACGCTGACAAAATGGCGCGGACTCGATGGCGCCTTCGCCTCCCCTCCCCTCAAGTCGGCGATCCGGCTGGCCGTGCGTGCCGTTCCGCGGAAGCGAAGCCGGAAGAGCGCCAAGGCGGTCACGGGCGACGTTTTGGCAAAACTGCTGGCGACCTGCGCCACCGATAACCTGCGGGATCTGCGCGACCGCGCCATCCTGATGGTCGCGTTTGCCTCTGGCGGCCGCCGGCGCAGCGAGATCGCAGGCCTACGGGTCGAGCAGCTGACGGCGGAAACACCGATCGAGGTGCCGGACGGCCCTCCCCTCCCCTCTCTCGCGATTCATCTCGGCCGGACAAAAACGACCACCGGCGAGCAGGACGATGTCGTCTATCTGACCGGTCGGCCGGTCGAGGCACTGAATGCATGGATCGCTGCAGCCAAGATCGCGAGCGGGAGCGTGTTTCGAAGAATCGGGCGCTGGGGCACCGTCTCGAGTCGCGAACTCGATCCGCAGTCGATCAATCTGATCGTCAAGCAGCGGGCTGAAATGGCCGGGTTGGAGCCTGGGGAGTTTTCGGCGCACGGGCTTCGGTCAGGCTATCTAACTGAAGCGGCAAACCGTGGTATTCCCCTCCCCGAGGCAATGGAGCAGTCGCGCCATCGATCTGTGCAACAGGCCTCTAGCTATTACAACAACGCTACGCGACGAAGTGGCAAGGCGGCGCGGATCCTATAGACATCGCGTCTTATATGTTGATTAGGTCGCGCCTTGCAGAGCCGGGTGGGCGAGCAGTTCGGCGGCCGTAAAAACTGCGAGTTTTCCGTGAAGGGCACGCCGCTCGTAAAGCTCTTGGGCAAGGGAATTTATCAAATCGGCGCGCGCTTCGACCATCTCTGCCGCTTCCTGCCAGAGCCTTCTTTCATCATCCTTCATTTTGGCTTCGCCAAAGTCCTTGTCGCTGGAATAGCGGATGTTCCTCAAGATGTTGCAAAGCTGCTGAACCATCATGTGGTCTCCTTTTCCGGTGTCTGCAGCCAGGCTGAGCGCCTTGTTATTGTTCACTTTCCCATCTTCGAGCGATTCAGCAAGGACGCCAGCGTATAGGACCTTCACACGGTCCTCGCAGAACTTCTCCATATCCACAATCGACCCAATTGGTCGAAATGTGTCGATTTCCGCCGTACCACCGGTATTGCCGTTGATTTCGGCGGAAACGGCGCCCGGTTTGAACCCCACCACTCGGCTCACGACATAGTGGCCAAACTCGTGTTTGGCTCGGTCAAGCATCGCCATTGTTTTCCTCAAATTGATCATTTGATGAGCTGGCGGACGGACGGCTCTCGATCAGAAAGGCGCCGAAACACAACAATATTGTCATCCTAAGATGCGTTCCACAAAACTTACCTTCGTATTGAGGTCGTCGGCAATGATCTTCGCAATATCCCTGAATATGCCGTCGTCGGGGTAGTTCTCGCCATGGAAAAAGGTGAGACATGACGCTTGCGTCCGCACTTTGTTCCCAAGGTCGACTATCTTGCTGACCTGAGCTTTTACGGAATCGTCTGGTTCTTTGCTAGACACGAGAAGGAGACGACCGGCGTGTAGGCCATACGCAAGGCCAGTAAGCTCCCTGCCCAAAGATTTATCGGGCCCGCGGCTCCGAAACTTCGCCTCAAGAGCAAACACCGGGCGCGGCAATTTTTGCGATTTCGCTGTCCATTCTCGGAGCATGTCTATGTCGCGCTCGGCTGCTATCGATATGTCGAGTTCGTGGCCGAGAGATGCGCCGACATGATGATCCGGCCATTCTACTGAACTGTGCATTTCAAAGGTTTTGCCGCTCTCGGCCGCTAGCGTAAAATATGATGGCTCCGTTGGAGCACGCTTAGGCTTAAGCCGGCCAGGGGCTCCTCGAAGCAGAAATCGCTCCGGCTTATCTTTCTGTTGAGGCCGCACGCCGACCTTAACGTTTCTATCTTTCAATTCGTTTCTGACGGCAAAGAGGATGAGTGCCTCGAAAAGTTTGCCCTGACCGTCATATTGCTCCAGGAGCACCGTGGATCCTCTGGCCTTCTTTCGGATCGCCGCTGACAGACCATTCAGGGCGGTACGAAGGCTATCGTTCAGCTTTTTCTTCTCATTATCTGACCGTTGAGACTGTTCAGCGGCGATTGCCTGGGGGCTCATGCCTCTCTCCATCGGTTCTGTTGCTAGAAGGTGTCAAAGACGGAGTCGTGGTCGGCCCGTAGCTGGGAGAAGGTGACGGCGGCCCTCCTCCCCCCTTGCCTGGAGTCGGATCTCGCGGTCCCGGCGGGCGCCGAAGGTCCGCAACCACCTTTTGCAAAACTAGGACGAAGACCTCGTAATCGTGGCTTCCTAGAGGAACCTCGCGACCAACGGCATCAGCCACCATCAAGAACTCCTCTTCGTTGGTCCTCTTCTCCTCGCTGGTCCGCATGTTCACGATTTTCCTCCACATCTCATGGGGGCGGATGATGTTGTGCTGAATGATATCAGCGAAAATCGCTTCCTGCTCAGCGGCAGGGTATGCCTCACCGCCGTTCCCGCTCGCGATACTCCGTGTAATTTCACCTGCCGTATTGACGAAACCTGCCCTCAGCAACGTCATAATAAGCGAGCCAACAAAGGGGTCCGGGTCGAAACGCATGAACAGTTCTCGAGTAATGAAGCTGGCGTAGCTCCGCTATAGATCTTGTTTCTCCACGAATTCTTAATCGCCGCAGGGCAAATTTGGACTCACCAAGTCGCTCGCGGAGCGTCGTCTCTGTCGAGTGACCTCCCGCATCTATTGAATAGGCCACCGGGCTTTATCGAGTTGTCAGCCGGAAACTTTGGCCCTTTCTGGCAAAAACTCCTTTTTATTCAATCGTTTATCTTGGCCAAGCTCGAAAAATCAGCACCGCTAGGCGGAAACCTTGGCCGGGAGGGCATTGGCGCGCAAGGCGGCAAACAACATCGGTGCAAGAGAAAACTCGCCGCGCCGCGCCTTCCCCGTCAGATCTCGAAGATATCCCCCTGCCGAGTTGATGTGCCCGCCCCGTTCGTAGATGCAAGCTATCGCTATCGCCGCACCCGCCTGGCCCATCACTTCGCAGGCCTCCTCATACGCTGACGGGCTGACGCCGAGCATGGAGCGAACAGTCACGGCGGCCGACATCATATCGCGCCAGCTACTGATTGATCCTCTTGGACCGAAGGGCAATATTTCGGGGCACGCACGCAGCACCATCGGCAACGCAAATGTCTCCGGTTCTCCCATCCGCTTTGTCCGGCTGTTTCTCTCGGACTTTTCGCCCTGCTTCCTTTCGAAGCTAGGTTCAAGTTCATAGCTGGATTCGGTATTTGAATTCTGTATGTGGCATCCGTATGCGATGGCATTGCCATCGTCTTTCGTGGTTTCTTCCTGAGTTTTCAACATCCTAGAGACTTCTTCGTGCAACAGGGTCATCTCGTCGAGGCTGGCAGTCAAATCCTGTATAGTTGGTCGTCGCGCGAACTTTCCGACAATCTCGACGAAACATGCTTCCGCAGCTCCCCAATCGCCGGCTAGGCTCTCTTCCATACCAACGGTGATTAGCTTGCGGACGTCTCGCCGGACGATCGTGAGGCGGTCCTTCATGATGCGGAAGCGACGCTGTTCAGCCGCTACCTCTTGGGCGAGTGCAGCAAACTCGCCGGCGCGCGCGAGAAGAGGCGCGAGACTGAAGCCATAGGCATCCTCGATGTTGCCTTCACCGCTTTTCCGAGCGTAGCGTTTCCCGTTGGGACTGTCTTTGCGAATAATCACCCCAGCCTCCACAAGCAAACCGAGGCACTTGCGCAGCGTTGTGCCAGCAATGCCATTTGTGCGCGCTGATAGCTGTGCGTTCGATGGGAAGACGACCAAGTTTCCCTGATCGCTGAGTTCGGGCCCTGGGGAAAATGTCAGGAGCGCATTCAAGACAGCGAGCGCTCGATCTTGGAGGCCAAGTCGCGAGCGTGCGTCGCTGACGTCGCGAAACACTCGCCACTTATCAATCGATCCTTCTGCTGCAGCTTGCTCAGTCTTGACCTGACGCTTCACCAAGGCAAGCGTCATCGGCCGTCGCCCAAAAGGCGTCGTGATGTAACCTGTTTCCATGTCCTTCACCTTTCGCAAGGCAAAGAAAAGGCTACGCCGGTGTGGCGTTGACTCTTGACTGTGATTCCGGGAAGTGCGATTCTCTAAGCGACCAAACTGAGAGAGGCCTTCTGGAACACTGTTTCGGAGGGCTTTTTCTTTGCGCTATCGGCACCTTTCTTCGTTACAAATCATCTACTGCTTCGACTTTTTGAACGAAGCGTAGATCTCGGGAAGAGCCGACATCAGGTACTCGCCGAATTCCGGCGCCGCCGTCTTGTCGATCATCAATGTCAGTGTTCGTTTGTCCTGGCGGAAACTCGCAGCTTTGACCCCATCTTCGGCTTGCCAGACATTCGGTCGAGCTTTTTCCCTCTTGGATTTTTTTGGTGCAACCGCGTCGAATACGCAGACAAATCGCTCATCAGACCCCAGGGAGCTGAGCTCGCCACTCGAGAGGAGAGCTCGCGCCTTCTCGACAGCGTCGTCTGAAGCCAGCCGCGACGACAGCTCGTACCAGCGATCACGACCGGTCTTTGGTGCAGCACCGATCAAGCGAATGATGTCGTCTGGCAACTGAGTCGCAGCCTGGATCAACCGCGAAAGGTTACTCTTGTCCACAGCAAGCGCTGCCATAATGACGGGACGCTGATAGCCACTTGCTTCGAGCTGAGCCGCATAGAGCGCACGCTCGATAAACGACAAATCTTGACGCGCGCTGTTTTCCTGACCTTGAGCCAAAACCAGTTCGTCATCAGACAGATTTCTGATTGCGGCTTTGACCTTGACGCCGGCGGCCTTAACCGCTCTCAATCGTCTCCGGCCGTAAGCAATCTGATACCGTCCCTCGACGGTCGGATGTGGGCGAACAAGAATTGGAACCTGCTGCCCATTCTCGCGAATGTTGCGCGCGAACTCCTCGAACTGGGCTCCATCCTCATCGAGGCGATCAGTAACAGACGGCGCATCTATCAGTTCGGGGTCGAGTTCGCTCAGTCCCTGCGACTTCAAAGCTTCAATCGAGCGCGAAACTGCACCGATCGCACCTCGAGGCGCATATTGTGGGGTAGGGGCGTCTGCAGCTCTAGTCTCACCGAACTCCGTAGTTGATGAAGTAGGTGCCTTTAAATCTGAAAGGAGATGTTTTCTAGCCATCTTGCTTTCCCCTGAAGTGCCCGTGATCGATTGAATACCGCGACACAGGCGCGAGGTTTGAAAAGTTTCCGGCTGGCAACTTCTCGGTCAACCTCTTGTTTCCGCGTGTTTTTGCGACCGTCATTTGCGACCCCACGAGGATTGAATGAGCTGCTCGATCTCGCTGTTCACGTTGTCGAGCGATTCCATGGCCCGGTCGTATGTTGCTCGCGTGAACTGGTCGCGGCTCACCTCGTAAAGTGTCTGCTTGGTGATACCGGCGTCAGAAATGGCCGTGCTCTTGAGCATTGGGTGGTTCAGGACATGGTCGCCGAACATTGTGCGCATAAACGACACCATCTGATTCTGCGGTCCGTCTCCTGGCTCGTAGCGCGTTACGAGATAGCGCATCCAATCGTAGTTCATGCTGCCACCGGCGTCTGCGACGACACTGAGAAGCTCAGACGTCATCAACAGAAACTGGCACATCGACATGACATCAAGCATCTGAGGATGAACAGTAACGAGAACCGCAGTCGCAGCGCATAGTGCCGAAATAGTCAGAAAGCCCAGCTGGGGAGGGCAGTCGACAACGACAACGTCATAGTCGTCCGCGACGGATGCAATCGCGTCGTCCATACGCGTGAAAAATATGTTCTTGCGATCGTTAGAGCCGAGCACTTTGGCGGTATCGTGCTCGAACTCCATAAGCTCCAGGTTGCCCGGCACAAGATCAAGGTTCGCAAAGTAGGTCTTCTTGATGATGTCCTTCAGGGGACGTCGCTCGTCATCGTAACGAACGGCGCCGTAGAGCGTCTCGTTGTCGCCAACGTCAAATTCTGGCTGGAATCCGTGCAAGGCAGACATACTGGCTTGCGGATCAAGATCGATAGCAAGTACCCTGTATCCATTCAGCGCGAGATACTGAGCAAGATGGGCAGCCGTGGTAGTCTTGCCGCTGCCGCCCTTGAAGTTCACTGCGGTGATCACCTGCAGATGCTCGCCACCACTGCGGCGTGGTGAGTACCGGCGGTCTCCTTTACCATTCTCGTCGAGATACTCGCGGAGCGCCTGAATAGTCTCTACCGAATATGATCGGCGATTATTATTCCCGATTTCAGGCTGCGGCCCCTTACCCTCGATCGAAAGATGGCGAAGATAACCATCGTTCACGCCGATGAGCTTCGCAGCCTCGATCGATGAAAATGACCGAAGGGTCTTTCGAGCCTCAGGCGGATAAAGTTTCACACGATGCTCGTGAAGCGCGCCCGAGAGATCTCGCGCGTGGGCCGCAATCAGTTTATGAATAGCTTTCTGAAGCTGAGCGGGATTCTCCACGACGTCCTCTCGTACACACGGTAAATTTCGTAAATACATCTTTTTGCCGTGGATAAGACAACCTATTCCAACGCGTTTTGCAAGATTTTTAAAGTTAACAAAGTCTTAACGCAAAACGGCCATTTCGGATGCACACGCCACTAACGCTTAGATTCCAGCAATTTATCGATCACACGGTTCGATCTCCCTGTTAATTTTTCCTGTGACTCATAATCCGCATCGATAGCGGAACTCGCCGGCAAAGCACCGAATCGAAGTGAACCTGACGGAATCGGGCGCGACTCGCGAGGTGCAATATTGCACGTGGACTTTGCGTGGCGACCGAGGTCTGTCTCCTCCCGTACTCAAACGAGGAGACGAGCCCACCAATGCTTCAGTCGCACTCTCGCCTTGTCCGCAAACTCCAGGACGCCCTCGGCGAACACCTTTGCCTTGCCCTTGAAGATCCGACGGTCGTCGAGATTATGCTCAACCCAGATGGCAAGCTTTTCATCGAGCGCCTCGGCCATGGCGTCGCGCCAGCCGGCGAAATGCAGGCGACCGCGGCCGAGACTGTCATCGGCTCGGTTGCGCACGCTCTGCAGTCCGAGGCCGATGGCGAACGACCAATCATCTCTGGTGAGCTACCGATTGGCGGCCATCGCTTCGAAGGTCTTTTGCCTCCCGTCGTCAATTCGCCGACCTTCACGATCCGCCGGCGCGCATCGCGGCTCATTCCGCTCGACGATTATGTGACCGCGAAGATCATGACGGAAGCGCAGGCGTCGATCATCCGCAGCGCCATTGCTGAACGATTGAACATCGTCATCGCCGGCGGGACGGGCTCAGGCAAAACGACGCTCGCAAACGCTGTGATCGCCGAGATCGTTTCGGCCGCACCGGAAGACAGAATGGTGATCCTCGAGGACACGTCCGAAATCCAGTGCGCGGCGGAAAATGCCGTGTCCCTCCACACCAGTGATGCGGCCGACATGGCGCGTCTCCTCAAGAGCACGATGCGCCTGCGTCCCGACCGGATCATTGTTGGCGAGGTGCGTGACGGCGCCGCACTGACCCTCTTGAAGGCCTGGAACACAGGACATCCGGGGGGCGTCACGACCATCCATTCGAACTCGGCCATGTCGGCGCTTCGCCGCCTCGAGCAACTGACATCGGAGGCGAGCCAGCAGCCAATGCAGGCCGTGATTGGCGAAGCGGTCGACCTCGTAATCTCGATCGAACGCGCCGGTCGAGGCCGCCGGGTGAGGGAGGTCCTTCATGTCGAGGGCTTCAACGGCTCGCGCTACCAGACCGAACACTATCCGCAGATCGACGAGGACAGTCATGCAGCATAATCGCTCTCTCCGTTTGGGAATTATCGGCGCATTGTTTTGCGTCTCACTTGCCGGACCAGCTCTTGCAGGTTCAGGCGGCGGAAGCCTGCCGTGGGAGGGCCCACTCGAGCAGATCCAGCAATCCATCACCGGACCGGTCGCTGGCTATATCGCGCTCGCTGCGGTCGCGATTGCCGGCGGTATGCTGATCTTCGGCGGCGAACTCAACGATTTCGCGCGGCGATTGGTTTATGTGGTGCTGGTCGCAGGGATCCTGCTTGGCGCGACGACGATCGTCGGCCTCTTCGGCTCCACCGGGGCTTCTATCGGCGGCTCGTTTGTTGCCAGCCAAACCGCGGTCCCAAATACAAAACGGGTCGGGGGAGGGGAGGGGCGTCATGGCTGAAGCGGGCGCCAGACTCCATCGCAACCGAATCCACCGCGCTTTGTCGCGGCCGAATCTCTTGATGGGGGCGGATCGAGAGCTCGTGCTGCTGACCGGGCTCGCGGCCATCATCCTGATCTTCGTTGTGCTGACCGTCTATTCGGCGCTTTTCGGCGTCGCGATCTGGATCGTGGTCGTCGGCGCGCTCCGCATGATGGCGAAATCCGATCCCATGATGCGCAAAGTCTATGCCCGCCATATGCGCTATCGGGCGCATTACCTTCCGACCTCCGCGCCCTGGCGCCGATACTGAGGACCTCGCGATGGTCGCGTTATGTACATTTCGATCGACAGGTCCATCATTCGCGGATCTCGTCCCGTATGCCGGCCTTGTCGACAATGGAATTCTTTTGCTGAAGGACGGCAGTCTGATGGCCGGGTGGTATTTTGCCGGTCCGGATTCTGAAAGCGCGACTGACTTCGAGCGCAACGAGCTCTCCCGTCAGATCAACGCGATCCTCTCGCGCCTCGGTACGGGCTGGATGATCCAGGTCGAGGCCGTGCGGGTACTGACAACTGAGTACCCGTCTGCTGAGCGCAGCTATTTCCCCGATACTGTCACGTCGCTGATCGATGACGAGCGTCGGCGGCATTTTGGGCAGGAACGCGGGCATTTCGAAAGCCGGCACGCGCTCATTCTAACGTATCGGCCGCCAGAGCGACGCCGATCCGGCCTGACCCGATACATCTACTCGGATACCGAAAGTCGCTCAGCAAAATATGCCGATACCGCTCTCGATGCGTTTCGGCGCTCAATCCGTGAGATTGAGCAATATCTCAGCAATGTTCTCTCGGTGCAGCGCATGCAGACCCGAGAAGTCCCCGAACGGGATGGTGCTCGCGTTGCGCGCTACGACGAGCTCTTCCAGTTCATTCGGTTTGCCATCACTGGCGAGAACCATCCCGTCCGTTTGCCAGAAATTCCCATGTACCTGGACTGGTTGGCGACGGCAGAGCTCGAACACGGACTGACGCCGCGCGTCGAAGGCCGCTTTCTCGGCGTGATCGCGATTGACGGGTTGCCGGCCGAGAGTTGGCCGGGCATTTTGAACAGCCTAAACCTCATGCCGCTGACATATCGTTGGTCGTCGCGCTTCATCTTCCTTGATGCGGAGGAAGCCAAGCAGCGGCTGGAGAGGACTCGCAAGAAGTGGCAGCAGAAGGTGCGGCCGTTCTTCGACCAACTGTTCCAGACGCAATCCCGATCGATTGATCAGGATGCGATGGCTATGGTCGCCGAGACAGAGGATGCGATTGCTGAAGCTTCCTCTCAGTTGGTGGCTTACGGCTACTTCACCCCTGTCATCATTCTCTTCGACGAGAGCCGCTCGGCACTGCAGGAGAAGGCGGAGGCGGTTCGTCGCCTCATCCAGGCGGAAGGCTTCGGAGCTCGCATCGAGACGCTGAATGCGACCGATGCTTTTCTAGGCAGCCTGCCAGGCAATTGGTACTGCAATATCCGCGAACCGCTGATCAATACGCGCAATCTGGCAGATCTCGTTCCGCTGAACTCTGTCTGGTCAGGACAGCCGTCCGCGCCGTGCCCGTTCTATCCGCCCGATGCGCCACCGCTCATGCAGGTGGCATCCGGGTCGACGCCCTTCCGACTGAACCTGCATGTCGACGATGTTGGTCACACCTTGATCTTCGGGCCAACCGGGTCCGGCAAATCGACCCTTCTCGCGCTGATCGCCGCGCAATTCTGCCGATACGAGAAGGCGCAAATTTTTGCCTTCGACAAGGGCAACTCGATGCTGCCGCTGACGCTCGGCGTTGGCGGAGACCACTACGAGATCGGTGGCGAAAGCGGGGAGGGGGCCAGTCTTTCCTTCTGCCCATTGTCAGAGCTTTCGACCGACGCTGATCGAGCCTGGGCTTCCGAGTGGATCGAGACCCTCGTTTCGCTTCAAGGTGTGACGGTCGCGCCAGACCATCGAAACGCGATTTCGCGACAGATTGGATTGATGGCCTCGGCGCCTGGCCGCTCGCTGTCGGATTTCGTCAGTGGCGTCCAGATGCGCGAGATCAAGGATGCTCTCCATCATTACACGGTCGATGGTCCGATGGGTCAGCTCCTCGATGCAGAAGAAGATGGCCTGACGCTCGGGCGCTTCCAATGCTTCGAGATCGAGCAGCTGATGAACATGGGTGAGCGCAATCTGGTGCCTGTCCTGACCTATCTCTTTCGACGGATCGAGAGGCGGCTCGATGGCTCGCCAAGTCTCATCGTTCTGGATGAGGCATGGCTAATGCTCGGCCATCCCGTGTTTCGCGACAAGATCCGGGAGTGGCTCAAGGTGCTGCGCAAAGCGAACTGCGCCGTCATCCTCGCCACGCAGTCCATCTCCGACGCTGAGCGCTCTGGCATTATCGACGTGCTGAAGGAATCCTGCCCGACCAAGATCTGCCTTCCGAATGGCGCCGCCCGGGAAACCGGCACCCGCGAATTCTACGAGCGGATCGGCTTCAACGAACGCCAGATCGAGATTGTCGCAAATGCCATTTCCAAACGCGAGTACTACGTGACCTCGCCCGACGGCCGCAGGCTTTTCGATATGGCGCTTGGCCCAGTCACGCTTTCCTTTGTCGGCGCCTCCGGGAAGGCCGATCTAGCCCGCATCCGCACGCTCTCTTCGACCCATGGCCAGGAATGGCCGGGTCAGTGGCTCATCGAAAGGGGGATCAACCGCTATGAGTGAACCAGTCCAGTATTTGAAGTTCGGCAGATCGTTGGTGGCCGGGTTGGTTGCCGCCGGGCTGGCCGCGACGCCCAATGTTTCCTACGCGGGAGGGGCGGTTACCGGTGCGACCGAAATGACGCAGATGCTCAACAATGGTGAGCTCATCCATCTTGTCGGCCAGTCGACAGAGCAGATCAATAACCAGATCAAGCAAATCACGCAGCTTGCCGAGCAGATCCAGAACCAGCTCAACATCTACCAGAACATGCTGCAGAATACGGCCCAGCTTCCGAACCACATTTGGGGCCAGGTCGAAGGCGATCTGAACCAGCTGCGTGATGTCGTCAATCAGGGTCAGGGCATCGCCTTCTCCATGGGCAATGCCGACGATCTTCTGAAGCAACGGTTTAAAAGCTATTCCGATCTCAAGACCAACCTGCCGAACGCCGAGAGCTTTTCGTCTACCTATCAGACGTGGTCGAATACGAACCGCGACACGATTTCCAGCACGCTTAAGGCTGCGAGCCTCACCGCCGATCAGTTCGACAGTGAGGAGGATACGATGGGTCAGCTGCGATCTATGTCGCAATCGGCGGACGGCCAGATGAAGGCACTGCAGGTCGGCCACCAGATCGCCGCTCAGCAGGTCGCGCAGATGCAGAAGCTCCGCGGCGTTGTCTCCCAGCAGACGACGATGATGGGGACCTGGCTGCAGAGCGAACAGACGGACAAGGACCTTGCACAGGCGCGTCGGGAAAAGTTCTTCAATGCAGACGTCCAATCCGTTCCCTCCGGACAGAAAATGGAGCCCCGCTGGTGACCCGCCCCGCATTAATCGCCTCTGTTTGCATCGTGATGGCAGGAATTGCTGCGATCACCACCGTCGTTCTAATGCGTCGAGAGAGCGCCTCTACGCCGCAGATGAGTGAAGAACAGCGAGAAACACGCGAAAAGTTCTTTGGCTCAGGCAAGCCCCTCCCGCCGATCGAAAAGGGCCAGGAGATGCGCCCGAAATGGTGAAGCGCGGTCGCACAAGCACCATCCTGGTTGCCGGTATCGCCTTCCTCGCTTTGGCGGTGCCGGCTCTCGCCCAGCAAGGCCAAGTTCTGACGGAGTTGGAAAATCAGGTCTCGACAGCTGCGAAGGGGTGGGAAACCACGGTCATGGATGCCGCGAAATCGCTGTTCTGGATCCTTGCGGGCATCGAGGTTGGCATTGCCGCCGTGTGGCTCGCGATCCAGGCAGCATCTCTGGACAGTTGGTTTGCCGAGCTCGTTCGGCGCATCATGTTCATCGGCTTCTTTGCCTTTACACTCACGCAAGGTCCGACCTTCGCAAAGGCCGTCGTCGACAGCCTATTCCAAATCGGCGCCGGTGGCGGCTCTGCGTCTCCTGCCGAAGTCTTCGACGCCGGCATTCGCGTTGCGTCTCAGATATCCGAACAGGCCAAGTTTGGCGTGTTCGAGGACAATGCCCTGGCGATCGCCGCGGTGCTTGCCATGGGCATCGTCGTCATCTGCTTCTCGCTCGTTGCGGCAATCTTCGTCTCGGTCATGGTCGAGATGTATGTCGGCCTACTGGCCGGCATGATCATGCTCGGGCTAGGCGGCTCATCCTTCACCAAGGACTTTGCGGTCCGCTATCTCGTCTACGCTTTTGGAGTGGGGATGAAGCTGATGGCCTTGGTCATGATCGCCAAGATCGGATCCAACGTCTTGCTTGGCCTCGCCCAGGCGCCTACTGCCGAAAGCGACCAATTCATCACCACGCTCGCAATCGCCGGCATCTCCGTCGTCGTCTTCATCATCGCGATGTATGTCCCGAACATCATCCAGGGCGTCGTACAGGGAGCTTCGGTCTCCGGCGGAATGGAGACAATCCGCCACGGTGGACAGACGGCCTCGTTCGCAGCGGGTGGCGCGCTTCTCGGCGCCGGTGCGGTCGGCGCTGGTTTTGCCGCCGCGCAGGCAGCCCGGGCCGGCGGATCCTCGGCCGCTGGCTCGGTGCTCAAAGGCATGGGCGCGAGTTTCAGCTCTGGCGCCATGGCTGCCGGATCCGCTGCCAAGGAGAAGGCGATTGGGTCGCCCGGTGCCTATGCCGGCTCGCTTCTCGGCTTGGCCAACGCGAAGCTCGATCAGGCAAGGGGCAACCCTTCAGCTCCGCCACCTCCTCCGGAAAGACCGGACAAATCATAATCCACGGACAGGATCACACACATGGCAGGGCACCCCGCACCTGAGAACCCGTATCTTGCCGCAAGGCAGGAATGGTCAGAACGTTACGGCTCCTACGTCAAGGCGGCCTCCGCCTGGCGGGCCGTGGGCATCTTGAGCCTGGGAATGGCCGTTATCGGCTTTGGCTACGCGCTTTATCTCAGCACCCAGGTCAAGCTCGTTCCCTACATCGTCGAGGTCGACAAACTCGGCAACACGGTTTCCGGCGGCTTCCCGCAGCAGATCGAATATGCGGATACGCGGGTCGTACGTGCGACCCTTGGGAATTTTGTGACCAGCTTCCGATCGATCACGCCGGATGCGGTGGTCCAGAAGCAATATATCGATCGCACCTATGCACTGCTTAGAACGAGCGATGCGTCGACGCAAAAGGTCAATGCCTGGTTTCGCGGCAACTCGCCGTTCGAAAAAGCGGTCAACGCGACAGTGGCGATTGAGGTGAACAACATCGTCGCGCTCTCGAACCAGACCTACCAGATCGACTGGACCGAATACGAGCGTGATCGGAAAGGCAAGGAGGTCGCAACCCGACGCTTCCGAGGGATCGCGACGGTGTCGATCACGTCACCACAAGACGAAGCAACAATCCGGCTCAATCCGATCGGCGTCTATGTGACCGATTTCGATTGGACCGCGCAACTTTGAGGGCAGGATCTGAAATGAGGATCAAACACAAACGCGTCGCGCTTCTTTGCATGCTGGCGTTTGCCGTATCGACCGCGGTCTCTTCCACTGCGATCGCGCAAAGCCTGTCGAGCAACGAGGCAAAGGGGACGAACCTCTCCGGCAAATGGCGGGGGCAGGCCGGGCTGGTGACACGTGGACCAGACGGCAAGGTGATTTTTCTCTTCGGTGAGACGCAGCCGTCTGTCGTGTGCTCACCCTTGCAAGTCTGCGATATTGAGCTGCAGGGCGGCGAAATCGTCCGCGACGTACTGGTCGGCGACACTGTGCGCTGGAAGGTCGAGCCCGCCACATCGGGTGCCGCCGGCGGCCAAGCCATCCACTTGATCGTCAAACCTGCAGAGCCGGGGCTTATCACGTCCATGGTGGTGACCACCTCGCGCCGAACCTATCACATCCAGCTGAAGTCTCATCCCACGCAATACATGGCCCGTGTCGGGTTCGAGTATCCCGAGGATACAGCCACAAAGCTCTCCGACATCAATGCCCGCATCCAGGCCATGACTGGGCCGGAGGGCGGTGTCGCTCCCGAACAGCTAGCCTTCTCCTATGGCCTGAGCGGAAGCGCTCCATGGCGCCCCAAGCGGGTCTACTCCGATGGGCAGAAGACCTACATTCAGTTTCCTCGCGCAATCTCTGGCCAGGACGCGCCGGTCCTTTTCGTCGTCTCAGGCGGCCAGAACCGCATAGTCAATTACCGGATGAAGAACGACATGATGATCGTCGACTACAACATCGACAAGGCGATCCTGATATCCGGGGTCGGCTGGAAACAGCAGAAGATCACGATCCGGCGGGGAGGGTGAAACATGCAGCTCCATCGCCTCATTCCGATTGTCCTCGCCCTCGGCCTGGCCGGATGCCAGACGGCAACCGACGGGCTCACCACCAGCGTCGCGCCCGGTGACGTCACAGGGCCAGCCGCAGGCGCTATTGCCGGCGACATGGCAGGTCGGTTCGCCGAGCAAGCCGGATCGACGTCCACGCCGATTAAACTGCAAAAGGATGCGTCTGAATTCTCCGTTGCACTCGAAGCTGCATTGAAGGGTTGGGGATTTGCGGTCCTCGCCGATGACAAGAGCGCGAGCGCGAAGGATGCGCCCAAACCCGTCACGTTGGCCTATTCGCTCGCCGCCGTCGATGGACAGGTGCTGGCGCGGCTTTCGACTGACACGATGGACCTCGGCCGAGCCTACTCGGTCAGCAATGGCGTGGCGACGCCAGCAAGCCCCCTTTCCCTCATGAAGCGAAACTAACAGGCGGAGACGATCATGGCCCAATCGCTGCAACTGGGAATATCAAATCAGTCTGCTGACGAGAAGGGGATGAAGCGCCTCAATCGCGTGCCGCTCTTCGTCGGCATTGCGATCCTGGTTCTATTCCTCGCCGTTCTCGTTTACGGCCTCTCCTCACGTGGATTGAGGTTTGGTCAGCACGACCCGAACGATAGCGGATCTGGCACTCCGGCCTCAACCTTCGCCGACCAGTTGAAGCGGGGTGTCAAAGACGGGATTATTGGAGATCGAGAGGAACAGCAGCCGGTGTTTCAGCCAACTCCCGTCCCTCAGCAGCAGGAAGCCGCACGTCCGATTGAGGCGGAACCAAAAATCGAACCACGGGAGCCGCGCAGGTCTCGCATGGAATCGGACGAAGAGTGGAACGCAAGGATGCTTCGCGAACAGCGAGAACAGATCTTCCGCGAGCAGCAACGTCAGCGCATGGCAAGCCTGCAGGCGAGGGGGGCGGCTCTCGACTCGCCGCTGAAGGTCGACATATCAGATGTCTCGGCACAAGCGCCGGGCGCCGCGTCGGCTGCGGCGCGTCAATTGAACACCGTGCCAGGCGGCGCGCAGGATCTTTATGCCGCTGCATTGAAAGCCGGCGCTGCAGGTCAGTTCGATCAGAACGCGCAGGCGTCCAAAGAAGATTTCTTCAATGCAGACATCAAGGATTTCGGCTACCTGCCCAATCAGGTCGTGCCTCCGCAGTCACGCTTCGAACTTAAGCGTGGATCCGTAATCCCCGCGACCCTGATCACAGGCATCAATTCCGACCTGCCAGGCCGCATCACGGCTCAGATCAGCCAGAACGTCTACGACAGCGCAACCGGCCACTACACGCTCGTTCCGCAAGGCACGAAGCTTCTTGGCCGTTACGACAGCAAGGTGTCATTCGGCCAGAACCGGGTCCTCGTCGTCTGGACCGACATCATCTTCCCGAATGGTTCAACCCTTCAGATCGGAGGCATGGCTGGGACCGACGCGGAAGGCTACAGCGGTTTCAACGACAAGGTCGATAACCACTACCTCAGGACGTTCGGTTCGGCCGCGCTTGTCGCGCTCATAGGGACAGGAATCGACATGTCGATGCCTGAGAGTTCAACACTTGCAACGCAGGACACGGCCTCGGACGCGGCACGTCGAAATTTTGCCGAAACGTTTGGACGTGTCGCCGAGCAGACAATCTCGAAAAACCTCAACGTCCAGCCAACCATCAAAATCAGGCCAGGTTACAGGTTCAATGTGCTGGTTGATCAGGACATCATTTTCCCGGGCAACTACAGGGGTTAATGTCCGCCCCCGAGCGTGCCAAGGGCGATCTCGACCGTGTGGTGGAACAGCTCTACGCTATCGCGCCTGAGATTGATCGCCTTTCCACCGACTGCGCGAATGCCTTACAGTCAAACATTGATGCTGGCGGCGATTACATATCACAGCGGACGATGAAGGCATTCTCGGAAATTAGAGAGGCGATTGCGCACCTGTACGCTGCCGGGCGCGACGTCATGGAGGAGCGAGACCGCTTTTTTGGCAGGGCGATTACAAGGACTTAGTCCCGTTGAGCAACAACCGGCAGACCCGTGTGCGCCGCGCCATTGCCTACAGCTAAGAAATTTTTGGCTTCGTCAGTCAAAACCAATGCCGGTGTCCCGTTAAAAGCGACCTCTCTAACAAGGTCCTTTTGCTCCAGCGCTTCGATCGTCTTAGTCGCGACGCGACGGTCCCCGATAAGCCAAGCGCGGCCTACGCGTCTTTGGCGTCTGAACTTCGCTATCGCAGTCAGAGCCTCCAACGAGGTTTTCGTGATGGATGTGGCGTCAGCTTTCATCATGCCGATCCGTTTTCCTGCAATGATCACGTAGGTGCCGGACTGAACGCGTTCAAGGTGATGTCCGTTCCTTGTGGTGCTCTGGGATGCTAGACGTCTGAGAGCCGAGTCGGGGGAGAAGGACATGCCGTTTTACAGAGTGACCTCTCACACCTTGCTAATCGAAGCAGACAATCCCGCAGAGGCTGCGATGAACGCCTACCGGATGTTCGAAGACCGGACGCCCACCAACTTTGAGGTTGTCGGGCCTGATACCGAGGTCAACGACATTCATCTCACTCTTGAACAACAAGAGCAGGCGATCACGATAGAATTCGCAAAGTGATCCGCGTTTTGGGCCTCCGGGTGCCGCGATCGCGGGGCTGGTGCCATGGTCACGCAAAGTAAGAGCCCAGTCCACCCTGCAAAACTGCAGTGGAACTGTCATCAGGCAATAGGTAAAATAATCCGCAAGACAGTAGGCGACCTGCTCCTCGATTCTCGAGCGAGCAAAGTTGTTAGCGGATACCGCAGGCAGTGCATGAGGGCGTTGGGAGAAATTATGGATCACGAGAGCAATGAGATAACCTCGGACATCGACTTGCGGCCCATTGTCGGACTGCTCTCGAAGGAGCCCGAGCACGTTATCGAAATCCTGACGGTCGATGCGATCAAGAAGCACCGGACGCTGGTCGATCGTGCCGAACGATTGTTCGAAATAGCGCACACAGATGACCGAGGCGGAGATAAAGAGCACAGTGAGGCTCATGTTGCCTATTTGGAGGCGACGATCGAAATGCACGCGCAGATGTCTGCGCTCACAACACTTCTCAACATCCTGGGCCGGACACCGGAGGTTTGATCAAATGAGGCCACGTCGAATTGCCTGCGCCACGAGCTGCGTATTGTTGCAAATGTCATAGCGACGTTTGGCCTCGGCGAGCGCGATGCGTACAGTATTGTATTTGACGTCCTCAATTTTGGCGGTGTCTTCGACCGTTTTCCCAAGCGAAAGCCAGCGCGTGTAGGTCGCCTCCTTCGGAGAGAGATAGAACGACTCTCGAATTGAAGGCGTCACCTTCAGCTGCTCGATGCGAGCATGTAGCTGCCCAACCGCGGACGACGCGGCGATCGGATCGATTTCCTCCCAACCTCTCAGAACCTTTTTCGGCGAGACGAAGTTGAGCACTGAAATTCCTCCATTGGAAATCGCAATCGGAATGGTGACGCCTGATCGGATCCCAAACTGCGATGCTGTCTCATAAAAGGTGTGATCCTCAGGCATAGCTCCGTCTTGCTGCGCTCCCGACCAGATAAAGGCGCGACGAGACTGCTGGGCTCGCTTGATGATCGGATGGCGCTGCTCCTGATCCAACTTTCGGCTTCGTTTCAGCCAATCCGGAGACAGGTTTGATATCACGTAAAAATCACCGGGCAGAAGTTTGGCGTAGTCGTAGCCGGAAAATTCGAACCGTTCTGCCAAGTCTGCCAGGGCGGTCTTTAACGTTGCCTCATCGTGTACAACAGCGCCGATCTCTAAAAGCCTCGCGACGAGTTGGTTCATCTTAGTCCCCTCCATTCAGTGCTGGTCCTCGGGTAGCGCGCCTCATCGCGACACCCCAGGACCTGAACGCACCTGCCTGACCTCGTTGCCGATGTTAAAGCTCTAACGCCAACTCAGCCTGAGGTTGATTCATTTACTCGCGCATGTCGATCACTCGCTATGCGTTTATGCAAAATTTATCCAACCTGAATTTGATAGTGGGTTATTGAGTGATTTGGCACGATGTAATATGAAGTGGCGCGAAACGAAACGAAATCAGAACTGGTAATCGATTGTTTCAGAACGGGAAATTATTTCTACCGCCGCCGAATGATGGCAGTGACTGGAAGGAATTGTTCAAGAAACTGGCCGCAGCGGGCGCAGGCAGAGCACTCGGTGAAGACGGGTTTCCAGCTGGCCCATGGACGCCAGAGCTGCTTGCCGAAGCAATCTCACACATCGATTCGAACCGCGTTGGGGTTGATCTGAGGACGGTTCAGCTTTGGTTTCAGGATAACGACAGGGGCATAAGCGCGGCAAACATTCGTTGGCTTGCGAGGGTTTTTGGATGCGATGATCCGGAAGCCACGGCGGCGTGCCAGCTTGAGCTAAGTGCGGCCCAGGCGCGCCTGCAAGCCAAAAGACGGCAGGCGAAAAAGGCGGACGGCCGTGCACCGGACCGTGCAGATGAGCCGCCGGGCCTTGCGGCCAACGACGAGGAGTTGTTATCGGTCGATGCGCATCTCGGCGTCGGTGCCGAACCAGGTCGGCAGAAACCGCGTTTCAGCCTAGCGCGACTATCTGAGGCCCTATTTAGCGGTGGGTCGCCTCTGAACTTGCCGGCATCTGTGTTTGCAGGCGCCTCCGCTCTCGGATTTCTCTCCTACATTGTTGGGATCCACAGCGCGGTGTACCTGCGCGCAGATAACGTGGCGAAAGAGGTTGGATTTCTTTGGGCGCCGAACTGGACCTTCCTGTTCATGGTGCTCCTGCCGCTGTTTTTCGCGCTGGTAACCGAGTTGCTCGCCTTCTGGACGAAGGAAGGACGCGTCGTGCTCTTGGCGGCCGCCGACAAAACCGCCGACGATGAGGGTTGGGCACGGAGTGTGGAGGCATCCTCCTCTTCCTATTGGGCGGTGTTCTTGATCTGCGTATTGTTCGCCGGTGTTTTCCAGTGGATTGGCGTGTGCCTGATCCCGCTTTTGGAAGGCAGCGCGGACTACGCGACAAGTTGGGGTACCCTGGCAACTGTGCGCCCAGACGTTATTTCGGTCCCGGTGTCGATCGGATTTACGGCCCTCGCTTACCTCTACATGAGCCTTTGCTTCTACCTGTTTTTTGCGGGCCTCATCCTGCTCCACACGATGGTCCATGATCTCAGGAAATTTGATGCGGAAGAGAAGGCGCTGCAGCGAGCTGTGTCGCATGACGGGGTTTACGAGCTCTGTTTCAGACTAATCCGCGGGATATTTCGTTGCACAATCGTAGGCCTTCTGGTCGCGTTGTGCATGAAAGCTCAGAGCTCTTATTTGACGTCAAATGCAAAGAATATCATCGACTGGTTGATCGGAGACATGTCGTCCGTGTTGGCAGGACGTGATGGAGCCAGCAACGGATTCCATTATCGGATGCCTACCCACTACAGCAGCCTGCTCGTCGCGGTTTCGGCGCTGCTCGTCTTTGTGTATGGCTCGATCTCCCTTCGAGGCATCGGTAGGCGATTTCGCATATCTCTCTGGAAGATGGTCACCGTCGTGGCATTGCTGTTTGCAAGTTACCTCCTGATAGATGCGTTCGTCGGTTTCTCCGTCATTTTGATCATTGGGGTGCTGGCCGCGGTTTATGGCCTCATTGATCCGGGGCAGGAGCGGGTGATAGAAATGGGAAGCGAACAACGTGTACCTTAGCTGGCTTGATCGGTGGGATGAACAGCGCGCGAAACGTGGCGAAGACGGCAAGGCAATAGAGAGTTTCGCTCTGGGTGCAGAGCTGGCCTTTCCAGGTGAGCGCATCGGCAACATCCGTGAATTTTGTGCCCGTGCAGAGCAAGCCTCCGCCGATCCGACGTTTTTTGAGGAGCATGAGCGCGCCGATCATGCTTTCGAGGTCAGCGATGGTTGGGCCAGATTTCCATCGGGGACCGTCACCGATGTTGCAGAAAACAATATCGTCTGGGCGAAAATCACCAAAAGCGGCTCTTTCGACAAGGCACTGGTGATCTTTCACCATTGGAATGCTCGCACTCGAAACGCGCAGATTGCCGGCTTTTTCTCACGGCGCGGCATCACGGTTGTCGAGATCGCGATGCCCTATCACTTCGAGCGCAGTCGTCCCGGTTCTTTGCACGCAGATTACATGCTGAGCGCAAACCTTGGTCGAACGATCCAAGCCATGAGACAGGCCGTGTTTGACGGAAGAAAGCTCATCGGCTGGCTGAAAGGCGAGGGCTATCGAGAAATCTCGGTCCTCGGAATGAGCCTCGGTTCTTGGGTCGCTGGGTTGATTGCAGCGCATGATGCGAACGTCTCGAAAGCTTCGCTCTTTCTAACGGGCGGAAGCCTCGCGGATATGGTTTGGATGGGTCGAGCGACACGATCTATCAGAAGTAGCCTTGAGCCGGAAATCGAGTTGGCTGATCTCAGGCAAGCATGGGGTCTGCTCAATCTCGAAAACTACGCGCATCGATTGGCGCGACAGGATCTCGATATCCAGATGGTGCTGGCCAGAAGAGACACGGTTGTGATGCCGGAGCTGTCGGAGAGCCTGTCACGTAGTTTGACGAACGCCGGCGGCCGACCGAAAATTCAAACGCTTAACTGTGGCCACTATTCCCTCGGTAGGCTGCCATATATCTTGTATGCTGGCTTGAGCTTGAAACGGTTTCTGTCTTGAGTGAACTAATTCCTGGCGGACGAAAAATGAACGTTTGCAGCGTGTCGGCGTTACCATCTCGTCTCTTCGCCAAGCCGGCTTGGTTTGCGCTCTTGCGGGAATCCATGTAATAAACTTCGGAAGTTAGCTCAGGAGGGCCTCGACGATGACAGACATTCAGCTGGAGGCTCTTATTGCGCTTATGGAAAAGCGGGCTGAGGACGCCACCAAGTCTCCGGACGATGCACGCCGTCATCTCATGGATGCTGGCATTGTGGCTGCCGATGGCACGCTCGCACCAGAATATGCGCCCGACGACGACGCTGAGGAAGCGGCCGCCGCTTGAGTTCCAATTATCCAGCATACGTACTGGGCTATCACGGCTGTGACAGGGGCGTCGGCATGGCCGCGCTTACCGGTGCATCACCCCTTCTCCCAAGTGAAAAGGCGTATGACTGGCTCGGATCCGGTATCTATTTTTGGGAAAACGATCCTGAGCGTGCGCTTGAATGGGCGACGCAAAAAGCTGAATCTGGCGCCTACGAAGAGCCTTTCGTGCTCGGGGCAATTATCGATCTTGGCAATTGCCTCGATCTCATTACCCGCAAGTACGTCCCTCTCATCCAGACCAGCTATCGCATGCTGAGGAGCCAGATCGAGGCGACTGGCGGGAAAATGCCCGTGAATTCCGATGCCAGAGGCGACAAGAATTCCGACAAACTGGTTCGGAAGCTGGATTGCGCCGTTATCAACTATGTCCACGAGATCGCCAAGGAAGCCACCCTTCCGGCATTCGACACGGTTCGAGGGCTATTCCCCGAAGGTGATGAAATCTACGATGGCGCTCGCTTTCACGAGCGTACCCATACGCAGATCGCTGTTCGCAATGATGCCTGCATTAAGGGGTTCTTCCTTCCGCGGGGCGAAGCGCCAGCACTGACTTTCCCGGCGTCGCCCTAACGCTCATTCATTGGCAACGCTCGTTATTTCTGACCGCCAATCCTCGACAGATCGATCCTGATACTTGCCCCATCGATATCGCTTGTGTTTGGCGGTTCGGACTCACTTCCTGCCGGAGCGGGGTCAGCAGGCTCTTCCTCCACGCCCTTCGCCTTGCTGTCCACCTCGGGAACTGCGCCCCCCGGATCCGCGGCTTGAAACACGCCTTGGCCGTCGAACTGGCCCGTGTTCCAGGCGTAGACCGCATCGTCGAAGATCTGCGGAAACACCGCTGCGCTCGTGGGGTTGCCATACCATTTTCTGACGATCCGAAGGATCTTGGCGAACATCGCAGATCCCTTGCGCAGGTTCTCGCAGGGCTCGACCAGATCGGACGTGATCTCGGAGCTGTCTTTCACGCCCACACCGGCCGGGAATTGCGTCACCCCGACACGGACCACCGCCTGACCGACATACTGCCGGACGATACCCATCGTCTCGTCGGGGGTTTTCGGCTTGGGAACGAGGATGAGGCGGCCACCCGATTTGACGGTGACGGCGAGTGGGTCGTCGGAGCCGACCGCGGCGACAAACTGCTCGATGATAGCTGGCTTGAGCACCGGATCGGCGCACTGCTTGATAAAGGCCGGGTCCATGATGTGGGCTCCAGGATCAGATGTTGAAGGACATAACGAGAGGTTTATCGAACAGACGTGCCCAGGCTTCGGTGGTGGCGCGCTGAATGGCGGCGATAGAGGTTCCCTTCGTCCACCAGTCGTTTCCGACGGCAATGACGAGATCAGGGTCATGAAGCATGGACTGCAAGACGGGCCAGATTATCAGCTGCTCGTAGCAGATGAGCGGAGCGACGCGCTGGCCGCCGACGAACACGACGGGATTTGCGACAAAGTGTGCTCTAGCTCCACCGGTCTTTCCGATCACCGGCAACCAGGGTTGCCACATCGAGCCCGGCACGGGCATGCGTTCCCGATAAAGGATCTCGCTTTCGGTGGCCGACACGCGAACAAGCACGTTGTCATATCCTTCCGCATCGACGACGGTCGCGCCGGCGATGACGCTCATATCGGTCCCGGCAAGCTGCTGCCGCCAAAGGTGTTCGACCGATGGCGTCCAGAACCCGAGAACACTTTCAGGCAGGAGCATGGTGGCGACATCCGGCCGGCGCTGTAACCGCAGCGTTGCAGCAAGGTCACTATGCCGAGCAAGACTGGTATCGCGACCGAGAGTATTTCCGAGCTGCAGGTCGACGCCCAGCCAGTCCCGCCCTATCTCGGGAGCGGTCCAGAATGCGGCGGACCAGAGCCAGAAACCTACGAGGGTCATGGCCGCAGCCGGTCTAAATTGCGTCGTCATGATCGCGAGACCGGCTGTGACTGCCGCAAGTCCGGCCCAGCCCCATCCTGGAAAGAGTATGCCTGCGGCGGTGATCGGATGAGCCCATCCGACAATCCCGAAGGGCGGTATGGCCATGAGCACCATCGCGATCGCATATCGCACTGCTTTCCAGATGCCGGAATGGCGGGACCACAGCACCGCATGCACGAAAACGAAGCCGCTCGAGGCGACAAGCCACAAGAGCAATCCCGGCCAAATATCCGATTGATAGAAGGATGCCACGCCTTGCGGAAGACCACGCGACGCCGCCAGAAAATAGCCCGCCGAAACCAGACCAGCGGTCCGGCGACTGTGCGCCACCGACCAAAGCGCCGGAAACGCGATTGCTGCGGGAATCGCCAATGCGTTTCCGCTCCAGGCGATATAGCCAGTCGCCGCAGAGGCCATGGCGAGGAAAAGCGATCGGAGCCAATCAGGGCGCATAGGTAAGCACCTGCATTGCAAAGCCGAGAACGCCAGAGCCCGGGACCGGCCCGAAGTATCGAGAGTCCCAGGATCCTGGGAATGGCGAATGCAGAAAGACGAAACCGGACGGAACCGTCCCGCCTTCATATGGATGCAACGGTCGCCCTTGGCCGTCACGAGACACAAGGTTCGAGTTGGCAATCGGCCGTCCATCGATCGTGACGGCGCCCGCGGTCTCGATGCGCTGCCCGCCTAGTGCAGCCACCGTTTTGATGAGAGGGCCAAAGCTGCCCGGGCACAGGCCCGAGCGAAGGTAACCTCGCTCGAATCCTTCCAAGATGGCGTCGGTCTCTGGCGGGCAGACGAACACCATGTCGCCGACCTGAACCGGGCGATCGAGGGGTGCGACACGCCAAAGGCCTAGCGGCTCGCTGGGCGTGGTATTGATCCGAAGGCCACCAATGACGCCGCCGATAGTTACTGCGAGCGCAAGGCTGCATGAAACCGCGAGGAGAGCGATGGCCGGGCGCCTTTGGCGGACAACTGCCGAGGCAGGGGTCAGGTGAGACATCATTTGAGGGACAACCCTTTTGTCTGGGTCTGCCGCAGGGTTTCCGCCTGCTTAAGAGCCACCGCTGTTCGCTCATGCGCCGCCAACTGCTGGACGGTGCGGATCGCGTCCCAGGCGGACCGTAGCTCTTGTCTCTGCGCCGGCTGCATGCCCGCGGATGCTGCCTCGAAGGCCTTCCCGTCCGCGGTCTTTGCAGCAAGCGGTAGGAAGGTTCTTTCGCCGAAGCGCGCCGACACGGCTTTGGCAAATCCTTCGAGCTCGGCCTTCACCATCTTGTCCGCCAAGGCAAACTCAAGACCGGCGGGGATATCATTTCGATCAATCGCATCGCGCACGCGCTCAAGCACCTGCTTTGCCGATGCGGAGAGGGCAGGGATATCGAGCGAGAGCTTGGTGCGGACCGCGCGCTCCTCCTCCTCGTAGCGGCTGGCCGCCTCCGCCCGTTTCGCGATGAAGCCCTGCAGATCGCGAGCAAGGGCCGGCGCGTTGACGAGTGCGGTATCGCGCGCCTGCTTCTCGGCGCTTCCTGCAAACAGGCCGGTCTTGCCCTTGAGCGCGCCGAAACTTTCCGGGCGCTCTGCAATCCGCACAATCGTCGTTGCTGCTACTGTCTGGTTCGACAGCATGGCGTCGACGTTGACGGCCTTGAAGGCGGCCTGCGGATCCGCAAAGACGTGATGGAAGCGGGCGGAGATCTCCTGCCAACTGTCCTTCAGGCCGGGGTCTGCCGAGAGCCTGTCTTCGACCGCCTGACCGACGGATCGGGGGAAGGTCGTCGTACCTGAGACCATGGGTTTTACCTCCTTGATTGCAGACGGTGTCGATCCGGCCATTCTCGCACTGCCCAGGCCGAGCTTTGCCGCTGCGGCGACGAGACGCGCGCCAAGCTCGGTGAGTTTCGATGATTGGCGGACCGTCCATTGAAGGCGGTCATGTGCGATGGTGCGGGCGACATTCATGAGATGGAGGCCACGCGCCTCGGCAAAGCGCAGCGCAGCGCGATAGTGCGAAGCATCTTGATAGTCGAGCGTCGTTTCCTTCAATCCGGCACGCGAGAGCCGCTCATGGAGGCGGGCCATCGCCAGCTCCTCGACGGGCACGACCTTCCAGGAATTGCGGTCAACCTCTTTGCCATCAGGGAGCGTGACGCGTTGCGATCCGAGGTGTTTGAGCCCGATGCGATCACCGATCTCGGCTTTCGATTCCTCCATCGCCCGCGCGAGATCGACACCCCAGACGGTGCGCTCCTGACCATCAGAATAACCGAGCGTCACGTAATAGCTGTCCCGGTTGCCCGGCTTGTGTTCGTAAGGTGCTTCACCATGGGCGATCAGTACGCCGCCGCGCCGTTGCGCCAACTCTTCCAGGCCGACATAGAGTTCGGCCGTTTCGCGATGGCGGGTCAAGGCGACATAGGTGAGATGCCGATCCAGTGTGCTCGACGCCAGTACCTTGACGCGATCGACGGTGGCGCCCTGGCTCTTGTGGACCGTGGTGGCGTAGCCGTGATCGACATTGGCGTAGAAGCGTTGTTCGACCACGACCTGGCGTCTATCCTCGCCGCTGCCAATCTCAGCAACGATGCGCCCTGGCTGGGCCTCGACGACACGCGCCAACATGCCGTTCTTGACGCCGAGCGATCCCTCATTTTTCAGGAATACGATCTGATCGCCGGCCGCAAAATGCCTCGTTCCGTCTTCCGTCTTGAACCCATGGCCGGCCTCGATCACGCCTCGCTCAACCAGCTTGCCGCGCGCCATCTCGTTCAGCAGACGCACGTCGACACGGCGATGGGCGAGGATCAGGGTCGCCTTGGCCGGATCGTATTCGCGGTTCCAGTCTGCAATCAAGGAAGTGATCGCCTCTTCCCTGGTCCAGGCGGTCCGCACCATATCGCGCTGCCCATAGGCGTCGAGCGCGGCCGAGACGTTTCCGCGCGCCAGATCGAGCGAAGCATCGCGCATCCATTGTTCGCGTTGGCGGTAGATCGTCCCGAGTTCCGCATAGCCGATCCGCTCGGAGATGGCGCGGAAGGCGGCACCGGCTTCGATTGGCTGAAGCTGTTCAGGATCCCCGATCAGGACGAGTTTTGCCCCCGTCTTCGTGACAGCATCTACGAAGCCCGCCATCTGCCGTGACGAGACCATGCCCGCCTCATCGAGAACGAAGATGGACTTTTCATCGAGCCGGTCTCGCTGCTGATCCCATCGGAGCTCCCAGGCCGAAAGCGTGCGGGAGGCAATGCCCGCTTCCTTTTCCAGACCCTCGGCCGCCTTGCCCGCAAGCGCGCCACCGACGACGCGATATCCCGCCGCTTCCCAGGCTTCGCGCGCCGCCTTCATCATCGTCGTCTTGCCGGCGCCGGCGCGCCCGATCACGGCGGTGATCCGCTCCGGACCAGCGACATGTTCGATCGCGGTTTTCTGCTCATCCGACAGGCGGTCATGGCTAGAGAAGACGCCGTTCAGGACCGATGTCTTGACGGCATGAGAGGATCGCTGCGACAACCAGATCGCCTGATCGGCCATCCGCGCTTCAACGGTGATGAGATCACGTGTCGTGTACTTCGCCGCAGCCCTGACGCCAGTGACAAGATCCATACGCTCACGGTCGAGCCGCAGCGTCTGCGGGCTCTGCAGGATCCGTGCCATCAGGTTCTGGAAGAGCGCCGCATCGTCGATGTAGCGATAGAGGATCTTGGCGACATCGCGTTCCTCGAAGACGCTCTTCTCCCGGGTGATCAGATCAAGCACGATCTCAGGATTGCGCTGGATCCGACGGGCGTTCTCCGCGCGCCTCTCTTGCTGCAGCTCCACCCGCTCGAGCGCGACCTTCTCTTCCCCGGCGTCGCCTTTCCGTTCGATCGCCTTCGTCCCGACGCCGAGATGGATGGTCGGTGTCAGCTCGATCCCTTGCTTCTCGAAGGAGCGGCCATCGATGCGGATATCGAGACCGGCGAGCGCCAGATGCTGGTTCTGGATCGCAAACCAGCCATCGCGGAAAGCGTTGAAATCGTCGGCGCCACCCGCCCAAAGCCCGTAGACGATCTTGCCGGCATCGTTGCGAACCGGATTGCCGTCAGCTCCCAAGACCGCGACCTTCTTGGCGCCGAACCCGTCCTCGGTCAGCGGCCGCAAAGTGGTCATCAGATGGATATGCGGATTGCCGGGAGCATCGTGAAACACCCAGTCGGCGACCATGCCCTTGGCGGTGATGTGCCGCTCGACGAAGTCACGCACAACGGCGATGTTCTGAGCAGCGGTCAGCTCGATCGGCAGGGCAATGGTCACATCCTTGGCGAGCTGCGCATCGCTGCGTTTTTCGAAGGCCTCGACCTTGTTCCAGAAGGCTTCCGAGGCGCCGGAGACGGAACGATCAGCGATCATTTCCTGCAGCCATTCCGGTGCGTCTTCCGGGATGACAAACTCCTCATGCAGCAGCCCCTGCTTGCGGGAATAGTCGATCGTGCGGGCTTCCCGGTCGAATTCCATCTTGGCGCAATGCCGGTAGGCCGCCGACAGCACAGCGCTGCGGCCGGAGCCACGGGCAACGATGTTGACTGAGAAATGCGGGACGGCCACGACGAGTACGAGCTCCTAAGATCGAACGAAATCTAACTGTTCGTCGGGAGCGGAAGGCCCCGCCAGGGGCTAAAAGCAAAGCGTCGCGTCAGCGACGTATAATTGCGCCCTTCGGATCCGCTCCTTCGGAACGGCGGGATCATTCGCCGAAAGCTGGCGCTTTGGCGAGGTGCAACATTGCACCTTTCCAGCGGGAGAAAATTCGGGGCAAGGTTCGGTTTCATAGGAATGGAAGCCACGAGGAAGCGAAGCCCATGAAGAAGCCCACCGCCAAAATCCGCGAAGAGATTGCTCGCTTGCAGGAGCAGCTCAAGCAGGCCGAAACACGTGACGCCGAGCGCATCGGTCGCATCGCGCTACGTGCGGGGATCGGGGAGATCGAGATCGAAGAGGCTGATCTGCTGTCGGCATTTGAAGAGGTCGCCGTCCGGTTTCGCGGAGAAACGAAACCCGCACCGAGCCGCAAACCCACGACGACGCCGCCGAACGGCGCTGGCGAGATTGCGGGCCAATCTGCTGAGGCTTGAGCGAATGCAGAAATTGACGGCGACCGAGGCCCGCAAGAAGGACGCGCGGGAGAAGATCGAGCTTGGCGGCCTGATCGTCAAGGCCGGCCTGCGCTATGAGAAGCGGGCGCTGCTGCTCGGGCTTCTGATCGATGCCGGCACACGGATCAAATCTGACGAGGCGGAACGAACCCGTCTGAGTGAACTCGGCGCGAAGGCATTTGCCGATGACACCTAAGCGGATCTTCGTCGCTGCCATTCCAGCCTTGGCAATGCTGGCAATTGCGCTGTTCCTTCCCGGCATCGAACGGTGGCTCGCCGCGTTCGGAACGACGGACCAGGCAAAGCTGATGCTCGGGCGGATCGGACTGGCATTGCCCTATGCGCTGGCCGGCGCCTGCGGTCTCCTGTTCCTCTTCGGAACTAGGGGATCGATCAACGTCAAGGCCGCCGGTTGGAGCGTCGCCGCGGGCGGCCTCGGCGTGATCGTCGTCGCGGCGATCAGGGAGGGATCGCGCCTGCTGACGTTTGCCGGCCAGGTCCCCGCGGGACGGACGCTTGCGTCCTATGCCGATCCTTCGACCATGGCAGGAGCGGGTGCTGCATTGCTCACCACATTCTTCGCCCTGCGCGTCGCCAGGATGGGCAATGCGGCCTTTTCGCGAAGCGAGCCGCGACGCATTCGCGGCAAACGCGCCCTGCACGGAGAAGCGGACTGGATGACGATGCAGGAGGCGGAGAAGCTTTTCGCGGAAGCGGGTGGCATCGTCATCGGCGAGCGTTATCGTGTCGACCGAGACGATCCAGCAGCAACATCGTTTCGACCGGGCGAACCCACGACCTGGGGCAAGGGTGGCTCCGTGCCGCTCTTGTGTTTCGACGGCTCGTTCGGCTCATCGCATGGGATCGTCTTCGCCGGTTCGGGTGGTTTCAAGACGACGTCTGTCACAGTGCCAACCGCGCTCAAATGGGGCGGCTCGCTTGTCGTGCTTGACCCATCCAACGAGGTGGCACCGATGGTCATGGGGCACCGGCGCAAAGCGGGCCGGCGCGTCATCATCCTCGACCCGAAGAATGCTGGTTCTGGCTTTAACGCGCTTGACTGGATCGGTCGTCACGGCAGCACCAAGGAAGAGGATATCGCGGCCGTCGCATCGTGGATCATGAGCGACAGCGGACGCGCGACCGGCGTCCGCGACGACTTCTTCCGCTCATCCGGACTACAGCTACTGACCGCGATGATCGCTGATGTCTGCCTGTCCGGACATACGAATGTGGAGCACCAGACATTGCGGCAGGTTCGTACCAATCTGTCGGAGCCAGAGCCAAAGCTTCGCGCACGCCTGCAGGAGATCTACGACAATTCAGCGTCGGCTTTCGTCAAGGAGAATGTCGCCGCCTTCGTCAACATGACGCCGGAGACCTTCTCCGGTGTCTACGCCAACGCGATCAAGGAAACGCACTGGCTGAGCTATGCGAACTACGGCGCGCTGGTGTCGGGCTCGAGCTTCTCCACCGAGGCGCTGGCCGATGGCGAGACCGACGTCTTCATCAATATCGACCTCAAGACGTTGGAGACCCATTCCGGCCTCGCGCGCGTCATCATCGGCTCCTTCCTCAACGCGATCTACAATCGGGATGGAGCGATCAAAGGCCGCGCGCTCTTTCTCCTCGATGAAGTCGCAAGGCTCGGTTACATGCGGGTGCTGGAGACGGCGCGCGATGCTGGTCGGAAGTACGGCATCACGCTAACGATGATCTACCAGTCGATCGGACAATTGCGGGAGACCTATGGCGGGCGCGACGCGTCCAGCAAGTGGTTCGAGAGCGCCAGCTGGATCTCGTTCGCCGCGATCAACGACCCGGAAACCGCCGACTATATCTCGCGCCGATGCGGAACGACCACGGTCGAGATCGACCAGGTCAGTCGCAGTTTTCAATCGCGCGGGTCGTCACGAACTCGCTCGAAGCAGCTTGCCTCCAGGCAGTTGATCCAGCCGCACGAAGTGCTGCGCATGCGTGCTGACGAGCAGATCGTGTTTACCGCGGGGAATGCGCCTTTGCGATGCGGTCGCGCGATCTGGTTCCGCCGATCGGACATGAAGGAGTGCGTCAGAGAGAACAGGTTTCAGCAGCGAGAGACGAGCGCGGATGTTCCGGTTTCGCCTGAAGCAATCTGACCGCAAGAGGATCCGGCAATGCGATATTGGGAAGCCTGTGAGGCGCAAGTTCCGGCTGAAGACGCGATCGAGGAGTGCCGCATCCACGATGTGGTGGCTGCGGTCCGCGACGATGACAGGGCATTGGTCGATGTAGGCACCGGAGAGATCATTGCTCATGCAGACGAGGAGGGAGAATACTATGGCGCGGATATCCTCGGTTATCTCGGCTACTAAGCCATGGTTTTGCCTGGTTCAAAAGATCGCACCTTGGCGAACGAGGGTTTTAGTTGGCCGCCACCCGTCGATATGCCCGACTTGCAAATCCCGGTCACATCACCTTTGATCGCATTCCCAACAGGAGTCGGAATATGACGAACTGGAGAAAAGACTGGTACTCCATCATGGGGCCGATCTGGATTTGGGTGATCTTCATCATTTTCACGCCCTTCTTCGTGATGCTTATCATCGTCAATGCAGACGTTTTGCCCAACGTTGTCCAGGTTGCAGTTCAGTCGGTATGTTACGCAATGACAATCGTCCTTGCCCCACTGGCAGGCCTGTTCGACATTGCGCCGCCCTACGTCGCAAAGAAGGAAATAGACTGGCGCAATCGAAACTCCGACGAGCTCTTCGAAAATGAAGTTTCGTGGGAGGTCACGCCGTTTTTACCTCCTGTCCTTGATCGCATCCGATCGACAACCGGCAAGAAGTGGAAGGCGGTAGATCGACGAACGTCCAAGGTGAAAGCGAACCAAACGTCACCCGTGTCCACGGGTTCGAATTAGCTCGATCTTAGCGAGTTGCAGGCGCTAGCACCGAGGAGTTCAAGATCGATTAGTTCGTTATCGCCCGGTCGAAGTTCCGGTTCGATTGCGCCCGCGAGAGGATCGTGGCCCGAATGGGCGGAGACCGCTTGCGGGCTTCGTTCGCCGTGGCGAATAGAGCCGTACGCCGAAGGCGGATCGCCCAAGGCCCAACGTTTCGGACGCTTCACCAGATTGAATCGATCACACCGAACCGATTCACATTTGTCGTTGGACCGAGGACTCAGCACGCGCGATTCTCAGTCATGATCGCTCAACCCTACCAACTCTATGTCGAACGCACGGACCGCGCCAAGAACATGGCCCGCTACTATGCGATGTCGATCGATGCCAATCTGTTCGGTGAACTCTGCCTTACCCGTCGATGGGGACGGATTGGCAGCAAGGGGCAGACATTGATCCACCACTTTGAACGGGAGAAAGACGCGGTTTCTCTCTTCCTTGAACTGACCCGGCAGAAGCGCGCTCGCGGCTATCGAACCCTATCATCAGCTGCCCACGAATCTGATAGCAGGGCTCATTCAACCAAAATCGAACTTGAGACAATCCGTTGAAACGAACCCTGAGCGGCGTGACCTCTGTCGCAATCATTCTCAATGCAATATCGCTTGTTTCGCCGGTCCAAGCAGCACAGCTCACCATCACCACGACATTCGCAAAGTGCTCCTACGGCGTCCGAAAAAACTGTGTCGTGGACGGTGACACTCTTTGGATCAATGGCGAAAAGGTGAGGGTTGCCGATATCGACACCCCTGAGATCAGCACCCCGAAATGCTCCTCCGAACTCGCGCTCGGAAACCGCGCCACACGCCGCCTGATCGAGCTCGTCAATGAGGGACCATTCCAGCTTCAGGCGTGGCCGGGACGCGATACGGATCGCTACGGCCGCAAGCTGCGGGTGCTGGTCCGAGACGGAAGGAGCCTCGGCGACCGCCTTGTCTCGGAAGGCCTGGCCCGCACCTGGTCGGGACGGCGAGAGCCCTGGTGCTAAAAATCGGCCCGCCTGAGCGGGCCGGTGGCGCCTTACGGGCGCCGGTTCCAGTCGGTCTCGAAGTTCACTTCGATGTCGACGAAGAAGGGGATCTTGATCGCGACCTTCAGGCCGAGTTTTCCCTTGCGGAAGAAGTGACAAACGATCTTGCCGAGAGTGCGAAGACGGCGGCCGGTGGCAGTGAGGAACTTGGCGAGCTGTTGCATGATGGATCTCCTGTGATTGCGTTTCATCGCGGGGATGAGATTGCGGATCGGGAAGGAGTGCTGCACCGTGGGACCCCATTGCGCTTGCGCAATGGGAAGGCGCGAACGGCCGCAGCGCAGCGAAGGACCTGAGGGCGACCGAATTTTGACTCGCGAGGAAGCCGCAGGCGGGGAAAATTCTGGTGGCATCAGGTTGCTGCAGGACGATCGATCCGCACCATCCCTGATGTCGATGAAATGAGATCGCAGGAGAACTGCGATAGCCGGAAATGGAACGGCGGTGTCGGTCGTCCCTCAGTACGGAGGCTCCCGATCGACGGTCTCGACCTGCAGGTGGACGGCCGCCGCACGCTCTGCCTGGGCGAACTCCAGCTCGGTCTGGATCTGGCGACGCTCTTCGGCGTCGCATGCGTTGCGGAGCTCGGCCCGCAGTTCCTCGATCTGGATCTCAATGTCGTAGGTCATCGTCTGATCTCCTTGTGTGTGAAAGACGACGCCACCAGCCGGGAGCGGATGGCGGGGTCAGGGATCGCGCCAGCGACCGGCAGGGCCGGGGAGTGGGGGAGCCGATTTTCGGAAGGCGCCGCAGGCGGCTGGAGAAAATTGATGATGTGGACGGCCCTCCGAACCCGTCGCGCGAGATGCTAAGATCATTCTGCGCAACTCAGAGAAGGAACCGTGTCATGACTTTCGAGAAGA
>NZ_JAGHMF010000010.1 GCF_017741815.1 Rhizobium sp. 16-488-2b | reverse complement strand
CTGCTCGGGCGCCTCTTCGGACTTCAAAAGGTTAACAAAGCGTAAAAGCTGGGTGATTATCGGCTCAACGCGTCCTATCGCCGGCTTTGCGACACGCCCGGCCGTAGCTACAAAAGCCGCTACCACGCTTTACCCCACTTCGCAGCGCTAGTCAGTTCACCCTGCTCGGATTGACGTTCGCCAGATCAACTCAGCTGTCAGCCTTACAGAATGCTGCAGGATGTTGTCTGCAGCTTCGCTCGTTGAAAGCCATTCAACCGCTTTCGAAGCAATCTCGGCAACCGGCTGCGCAAATGTGGTCAGGCCATACGATGACCATGAGGCTTGCTCGATATCGTCAAAACCCGCGAGACAAAGCTGCTGCGGGACACCGATACCAAACTGGTGTCGGGCCGTGTCCATGAAACCGCACGCCAGCAGATCTGTCGCACAGAAGACAGCATCCGGGCGTTGCGTGCGCGTCAGCAGCCTTTGTGCCAATACGCGACCGGCCTCATAACCAGTCCAGCCGTAGCGTTCAACAGAGACTTCGAGGCCAAGTTTCCTCGCGGCCGCAACGAAGCCGTGTTCGCGACCCATCAGGCTCGGCGTCCCCGCCTCCGAGTTTGCAAAGGCGAGCGATCGGCAGCCTGCTCTTGCAAATGCTGTGACGATCCGTTCTCCGGCTTCGAAATCATCAAGATTGATCTTGAGCGGACCCGGCTCCTCGTCGTCGCGGTTGATGAGGACGAGCCGCTGGCCGTTTTTGAGGCATAGCCTGACGATCGAAGCGTCAGGAAGACCCGACAGGATAATGGATGCATCGGCGCGGTAACGGATCGCTTGAGACAGAGCGCGGTCAACGCTGCCATCCGAGCGATCCGTGTTGATCAACATTGCGACCTTGCCGACATTCTGCAGCTTACTTGTCAGCTCGCGAAGCAATGCCGAGCGATAGGGAGTGGCGACGTCCGATACGACCAGGCAGACAATGCCGCTTTCATTCCGCATCAAGCCGCGAGCAAGTTCGTTGACATGATAGCCGAGCGCTTCGGCCGCGTCGGTGACCTTTTTACGGGTCTCGGCGGAGACACTGGCGCCCGGCGTGAAGGTGCGAGAGACCGCTGATCTGGAGACGCCGGCGCGCTGCGCTACCTCAAGTGCGCTGACGAAGTCCTTTGGCGGCATTCGATCCCTCCCATTTTGCAAGCGCTTGCAATATTGTTCGCATCTGCAAACATGGACAGATGTCGAGAAATTCATTGACAGTCTTTTCTGTCATATGCAAGCTTTGCACACGCTTGCAAAATAGCGGCGACGTGGAGGCGTCGTTTAAATGGAGGAAATGATGGATTCTATTAAACTCGCCACAGCCGCGTTTGCCGTTGCTATCTCATCGCTTGCCGTTCCGGCTCATGCTGCCGGAAATCTCAACGTCATATGCTCAGCCGACCAGCAGGTCTGCGACTTGATGAAGGGTCTGTTCGAGAAGCAGACGGATATTTCGGTGAACATGGTTCGCCTTTCGGCTGGCGAGACCTATGCGAAGATCCGGGCAGAAGCACGCAATCCCAAGACCGACCTTTGGTGGGCCGGCACTGGTGATCCCCATCTGCAGGCGGCTAGCGAGGGACTGACGCTCGAATACAAGTCGCCGCTATTCGACCAATTGCAGGACTGGGCCAAGAAGCAGGCGGAAAGTGCGAAGTTCCGCACGGTTGGTGTCTACGCCGGTGCTCTCGGCTGGGGATACAATACCGAGATTTTGCAGAAGAAAGGCCTGAAGGAGCCGAAGTGCTGGGCCGATCTGCTCGATCCCTCGTACAAGGGCGAAATCCAGATCGCCAACCCGAACTCGTCGGGAACCTCTTACAACACCCTTGCGACGCTCGTTCAGATCATGGGCGAGGACAAGGCCTTCGACTATCTGGCGAAACTCAACGCCAACATCTCCCAGTACACGAAGTCTGGTTCCGCGCCGGTGAAGGCCGCAGCGCGCGGCGAGTCCACCATCGGGGTCGTCTTCATGCATGATGCCGTCGCCCAGACTGTCGAGGGCTTCCCGATCAAGGCGGTCGCGCCGTGCGAGGGGACGGGCTACGAGATCGGCTCGATGTCGATCGTCAAGGGCGCCAAGAACTTAGAAAATGCCAAGAAGTGGTACGACTGGGCGCTGAGTGCGGATGCCCAATCGCACATGAAGGACGCGAAGTCCTTCCAGCTGCCTTCGAACAAGTCTGCCGAGGTGCCGAAGGAGGCGCCGAAGTTCGAAGACATCAAGCTGATCGACTACGATTTCAAGAAGTACGGCGATCCAGATGTTCGCAAGGCTCTTCTGTCCCGCTGGGACAAGGAAATCGGCGCCAAGGCCAACTGATCGAATGAAAGGCAGGGGCCTTGAGGCTCCTGCCTTTCCGACCGTCACGAAACGCTGCGGACAACCGACATGATCTCTAGCAATCGCCGTCTCGATATCGCCATTCTCATGGGTGGCGTGGCCTTCCTGCTGTTACCCTGGTATCGCATCGAAAGCGGTTTCTTCGGCTTCCAATGGCTTTCCGGCCACTTTTCAGATGCAGCAAGCGCACCGGCGGCAATCGAGATCGCAAGCTTCGGACGCTGGTGGCTCTGCCTGGTTGCCTTGCTCTTTGTTGCTGGTTGTGTCGCGCGCTTCGTTCCCAGTGCCCCAAGCCGCGGTCTTCTACTGGCGGTTTGCGGTTGTGTCGGATTAACGCTTCTCACGCTTCAAGGGCTGGCAATCACCTTTTCCGGCTGGTCATGGGTAATCAGCGAAGCACTGTTTGGCGCCTTGCCGGACGGGCAGCCGTCCATGGGGGCCGGCGCCATTCTTGCCGGTATCGTTTTCGTGCTGTTCTTTTCGTTCGGTCTTGCCGATCGCGGCGTCATGAAGGGTGACGCGTTTGTAGTCAGCGCCATCTCGATGCTCGTGGTCCTGGTTGCTGTTTTCGTCTTCTATCCGGTCGGAAGCATGTTCATTGCGGCTTTCCAGTCGGTCGACGGCTCTTTTGATCCCAGCGGCTTCTTCAATACCATTCAGGATTCGTCGGTCTGGAGCCTTAGCTGCGTGGTCGGGGGCGAGCGCTGTGGCGTGGCCTGGCGCACGCTGTGGCTCGCGATCATGACGGCTGGCGGCGCAACTTTGCTCGGTCTCTGCTTCGCGCTCGTCGCAACACGCACCCGGTTTCCTTTCAAGAGGGGATTGCGGCTGTTGACGATCCTGCCGATCATCACGCCACCCTTTGTCGTCGGTCTTGCACTGACACTGCTGTTCGGGCGGGCGGGTGTTGTAACGCAGTTCGCAGCATCAGCGCTCGGTATCGAGCCGGGCCGTTGGCTCTACGGTCTGACCGGTATCTGGATCGCGCAGGTCCTGTCATTCACGCCAATCTCGTTCCTTGTCTTGATCGGCGTCGTCGAAGGCGTCAGCCCTTCGATGGAAGAAGCGTCGCAGACGCTTAGAGCCGATCGTTGGCGCACCTTCTGGCGGGTTTCCCTGCCGTTGATGAAGCCAGGTCTCGCCAATGCCTTTCTGATCAGTTTCATCGAAAGCATGGCGGACTTCGGCAATCCAATGGTTCTCGGTGGCAGCCACGGTGTCCTATCCACGGAGATCTTCTTCGCCGTCGTCGGATCGCAAAACGACCCCGCCCGCGCCGCAGTCCTTGCGATGATCCTGCTAGCCTTCACCATGACGGCCTTCCTCGCCCAGCGACTTTGGCTTCAGGGAAAAAGCTATGCCACGGTCACCGGAAAGGGCGATTCTGGAGCGCATGCTGCCTTGCCGCGCGGCCTGTCCATCGCCGTTCATGCGATCGTCATTCCATGGGCGCTTTTCACCGTCGTGGTCTACGCGATGATCCTCTTCGGCGGCTTCGTGCGAACCTGGGGACTGGATAACAGCCTGACATTCCAGCACTACATCAGTGCTTTTTCCATCGGCTGGCGCGAGGACGGCGGCATAGCCTGGACGGGTGTTGCCTGGAACTCCTTCTGGACGACGATGGAGATCGCGCTGATCTCCGCGCCATTGACGGCCGCTGTCGGCCTGCTGACGGCTTATTTGATCGTACGCCAGAAATTCGTCGGCCGCGGCGTCTTCGAATTTGCGCTTATGCTGAGCTTTGCCATTCCGGGCACAGTGATCGGCATCAGCTACATCATGGCATTCAACCTGCCGCCGCTGGAGATGACCGGTACCGCACTTATCCTCGTCGCGTGCTTCGTCTTCCGCAATATGCCGGTCGGCGTGCGCGGTGGTGTTGCTGCTATGAGCCAGCTCGACAAGAGCCTCGACGAGGCATCTCTGACCTTGCGTGCAAACAGCTTCAGAACCGTCAGAAAGGTGATCCTGCCGCTTCTGCGCCCGGCGATCACCGCGGCCCTCGTCTATTCCTTCGTGCGGGCGATCACCTCGATCAGCGCCGTGATCTTCCTCGTCAGCGCCGAATACAATATGTCCACGGCCTACATCGTCGGCCTTGTCGAAAACGGCGAGTACGGCGTTGCGATCGCCTACTCGTCCGCCCTTATCGTCGTGATGGTCACTGTGATCGGTGGTTTCCAGTTGCTGGTCGGCGAACGCCGACTTCGCCGTGAGAACCGTGTGGCGCTCGCTGCCCCGACAGCCAAACCCTCCTCCCTGCCGCTCAATCAGGAGAAAACCGCATGAGCAAGACTGTGCCCGGCTCTGTTACGTTCGAACGAGTGAGAAAGACATTTGGCGCCTTCACAGCCATTCCCGACCTGTCGCTCACCATCGAACCGGGAACGCTAGTCACCCTTCTTGGACCGTCGGGATGCGGAAAGACGACGACGCTGCGCATGCTTGCCGGTCTCGAGCACCCCTCGGCGGGACGTATCCTGATCGGCGGCAAGGACGTGACGATGCTGCCGGCAAACGAGCGCGATGTGTCGATGGTGTTTCAAAGCTACGCGCTCTTTCCGCATATGACCTCGCTCGACAACGTCGCCTACGGCCTGGAATCATCAGGGATCAAGCGCAAGGAAGCGCGCGAACGCGCCAAGGAGGCGATGAAGCTCGTCGGGCTCGACGGCATGGGCGAGCGGCTGCCGGCCGAATTGTCGGGTGGCCAGCAGCAGCGCGTTGCCGTCGCGCGTGCCCTGGTCCTGGAGCCGCAGGTACTGCTGCTCGACGAGCCGCTATCCAATCTGGACGCACGCTTGCGTCGAAGGGTGCGCACCGAAATTCGCGATCTGCAACAGCGACTGGGCTTCACCGCGGTCTATGTCACACATGACCAGGACGAGGCTCTTGCCGTGTCGGACCAGATCATCGTGATGAAGGATGGCGAGATCGCGCAACAAGGCGCGCCACGCGACCTTTACGATGCGCCCGCCTCCGCCTTCATCGCCGATTTCATGGGTGAGGCCAACGTGTTGGCCTGCCAGATCGAAAGTGTCGAGGACGGCATAGCACTGATCGATATCGAAGGGCTGAAACACCGTGTTGCTGCCAGGAATGCATCGGCCGGCAGGGCCGAACTCGCTATCCGGCCGAACGCAATTCAGTTGCATCGCACGACCACGACGGGTGCCTTCACCGGCAGGATCACGCATGCCGCCTATCTCGGCGATCATGTCGAATACGAGGTCGCGACCGGCAGGGGGAACTTGTTCGTCATCGACAGGACGGCGGATTCACCATTCGATACGGCGACTGAAGTCGCCATCAGTCTCAAGGATCGCGGGATCGCGCTGATTACCGCACCAGCCAAGTAAGAAATCGCAAGAGGGTTTGAAATGACATCGCATTCTTCAGTGGGCCTCGATGCTCGCAGGGCCTTTGCGGAAGCCGTTGCAAAGAAGGCTGGCGCGCTGGCGCTCGGGTACTTCGAAAAGAGGGAAAGCCTGGTCGTAGAAACCAAGCGGGATCCCCAGGACGTCGTATCGATCGCTGACAGGGACGTCGAAAACCTCATTCGAGACGCCGTTCACGAAACCTATCCCGGTGACGGTTTCCTTGGGGAGGAATACGGACTTGAAGCCGGCACGTCGGGTCTGACCTGGGTCGTCGATCCGATCGATGGAACGAGCCCTTTTGTCAACGGCATGCCGAACTGGTGCATCTCGGTCGCGCTTCTCCAGGATAACGTGCCTGTTGTCGGCGTTGTCTTTGCACCGTGTCACGGTGAACTCTACTCGGCGGCCGCTGGATCCGGTGCCACGTTGAACGGACAATCGCTGTCGCTCGATCCTTCACGCACGATCCGCAATTCCGTGACAGGTATCGGCGCCAACAACCATGTTACGCCGGCATTCGTTGCCGCGATGGTGGAAAAGCTGTTGTCTGCCGGCGGCAACTTCATTCGAAATGGATCTGGTGCACTGATGCTTGCCTATGTCGCTGCCGGCCGTCTTGTGGGCTATTACGAACCCTACATGCATGCCTGGGATTGCCTGGCCGGTTATTGCCTCGTGAAGGAGGCCGGCGGCTGGTACCACCCATTCCCGACCGACGGCGACCGGTTGACGAAGGGGGCGCCTGTTCTTGCGGCAGCACCCGGCGCCATCGAGGATCTTCGCGATATTGCCGGAATTTGACAACGCACGATTGCCGATATCTGGACAGATCGCTTCGCGGCGTTAGTTGTGACAGGAGACAAATTTTAAGCCGGCTACCGGCTTTGACAGATGTGCGGCGTTGCTGACGGGGAGGTCGGCTGCGCCACGCAGGCGCAATATGCACGAATTGACCCAAAGGGAGGAAACATGTTTCGTCATTCAATCGCGATCGGCTTCGCCGCAGCCCTTCTTTCAAGCACGACTGCAGGCGGCGCGTTTGCCGCCACGGAGTTGCAGTGGTGGCATGCTATGGCCGGCGCCAACAACGAGGTGGTCGACCAGCTCGCCAAGGAATTCAACGAGAGCCAAACCAATTACAAGATCGTTCCGGTGTTCAAGGGCACCTATCCCGAAGCACTGAACGCAGGCATCGCAGCCTTCCGGGCCAAGAAGTCGCCGGCGATCCTGCAGGTCTTCGATGCAGGCAGCGGCGTGATGATGGGGGCTGAAGGGGCAATCATGCCGGTCGCCGAAGTCCTCGAGAAGGGCGGATACAAGTTCAACAAGGACGAATATCTGCCGGGTATCGCGGCCTACTATTCCAGGCCGGACGGGACGATGCTGTCGTTCCCATATAACTCTTCCTCGCCGATCCTTTATTACAACAAGGACCTGTTCAAGAAGGCTGGACTTGATCCAGAGGCCGCACCAAAGACGTGGCCTGATGTCATCGAGGCTGCCAAAAAAATTAAGGCAAGCGGCGCTGCCTGCGGTCTGACGTCGACCTGGCTCACCTGGATCCAGACCGAGAACTTTGCCGCATGGAACAATCTCTCTTACGGCAGCAACGAAAACGGCTTGGCGGGCACCGACGTCAAACTTGCGTTCAACACGCCTGACTTCGTCAAGCACTTCCAGGATATCGCCGACCTCGCCAAGGATGGAACGTTTCGCTATGGCGGTCGAACATCCGAAGCAAAGCAGCTCTTCACGTCGGGCGAGTGCGCTATCCTGACGGAATCGTCCGGCGGCCTGGGCGATATCGTCAAGAGCGGTATGAACTACGGAATTGGGCAACTGCCCTATGAGCCGGGCGAGGGCCGTCCGCAAAACACCATCCCCGGCGGCGCAAGCCTTTGGGTATTCGCTGGCAAAAGCGACGCCGAGTACAAGGGTATCGCCGAGTTCTTCCATTTCCTGTCGCAGACCAAGATCCAGGCGCGCCTTCATCAGGTGTCGGGCTACATGCCTGTGACCATGGCTGCCTATGAGGAAACGAAGAAGTCGGGCTTCTACGAGAAGAACCCGGGTCGCGAGACCCCGATCCTGCAGATGATGGGCAAGGCGCCGACGGAAAACTCCAAGGGCGTTCGTCTCGTCAACCTGCCGCAGGTTCGCGACATCATGAACGAGGAGTTCGAAGCGATGCTCGCGGGCAAGCAGGATGCCAAGGCCGCTCTCGATAAGGCTGTCGAGCGGGGCAACGCGGCCATCCAGCAGGCGATCGCCCAGTAAGCTTGATCTGTCGATCATCCGCGCTCACGCGCGCGGATGATCGCCTCGCTTCGCTCAAGGGGGTCTCCGCATGCAAAATGTCGTCTTCCCGAATAAAGTCCTTCCCTATTTTCTGTTGGCGCCGCAGATCGTTCTGACGGTCGTGTTTTTCTTCTGGCCGGCCAGTCAGGCGCTTTATCAATCCATGCAGCGGGAAGACCCGTTCGGGCTGAAAAGTGGATTTGTCGGCCTGGCGAACTTTCGCAGGATCCTGAGCGATCCAAGCTACATTCATTCGCTTCAGGTGACAGTCGTGTTCAGTGTGGCGACCGCAGCCCTGGCGATGATCGTGGCGTTGACGCTTGCCACCGCCGTCGATCGTATCAGGCGGGGCCAGACGTTCTATCGCACTCTGTTGATCTGGCCTTACGCTGTGGCTCCCGCAGTTGCAGGCATGTTGTGGCTCTTCATGTTCAATCCGGCGATGGGAAGCTTCGCCTATATGCTGCGGCGGGCTGGATTTGCCTGGGATCCGCTTTTGAACGGCGGACAGGCTATGGTCCTGGTGATCGTCGCGGCCGCATGGAAGCAGATCAGTTACAACTTCCTGTTTTTCGTCGCCGGCCTTCAGGCGATCCCGAAATCATTGATCGAAGCTGCGGCTATCGATGGCGCGCGCGGGAGCCGTCGGTTCTGGACGATTGTGTTTCCCTTACTGGCGCCGACCACGTTCTTTCTGCTCGTCGTCAACACGGTTTACGCCTTCTTCGATACGTTCGGGATCATTCATGCCGTGACCGGCGGGGGACCGGCCAAGGCGACCGAGACACTGGTCTACAAGGTCTACAATGACGGCTTCGTCAATCTGGATCTCGGCTCGTCTGCTGCCCAATCCGTCGTCTTGATGGTGATCGTGATTGCGCTGACGGCCGTGCAGTTTCGCTTCGTCGAACGCCGCGTCCACTACGCTTGAGGTTTGAGATGATCGATCGGCGCCCCATTGCAAGTATCACAGGCCATCTGATCCTCGTGCTCGGGATCATCATCGTTGCCTTCCCGATCTACTACACGTTCGTCGCATCGACGATGACGTCGGCGCAGATACTGCGCCCGCCAATCACCATGCTTCCACAAGGCCATTTCGCAGAAAATTACGGCGACGCCCTAGTCGGTGGGGTTGAGCGGGTCGTCGGGGTCAGCCTCGAGCGGATGATGTTCAACACGATCGTTGTCGCGGCCCTGATCGCGATCGGCAAGATTATCATTTCCTTCCTGTCGGCTTTCGCGATCGTGTTCTTCCGCTTTCCGTTGCGCATGGTCTTCTTCTGGATGATTTTCGTGACGCTGATGTTGCCCGTGGAGGTCCGCATCCTGCCGACATACAAGGTCATCGTCGATCTGGGCATGATCGACACCTATGCGGGGCTGACCCTTCCACTGATGGCATCGGCGACCGCAACCTTTCTGTTTCGGCAGTTCTTCCTGACGATACCTGGCGAATTGGTGGAGGCCGCCCGTGTCGACAATGCAGGACCGATCCGCTTCATGCGCGACATCCTGCTTCCGCTCTCACGCACCAACCTGGCGGCGCTTTTCGTCATTCTCTTCATCTACGGCTGGACACAGTATCTCTGGCCGCTGCTTGTGACCAACGACGCGAGCATGTCGACGATCATCATCGGGCTGCGCAAGATGGTCGATTTCGCCGACGCGGCGACGCCTTGGAACCTCGTCATGGTCACCGCAATTCTTGCAATCATTCCCCCGATCCTCGTTGTCGTCTTGATGCAGCGCTGGTTCGTGAAGGGCCTCGTGGAGACAGAGAAGTAATGGCAAGCATCACGATCAGGGACGTTCGCAAGACATATGCAGGTGGCTTCGAGGCGATAAAGGGAATCTCGCTCGACATCGCCGACGGTGAGATGGTGGTACTCGTCGGGCCGTCCGGGTGTGGGAAATCCACGCTCTTGCGGATGATTGCGGGATTGGAAGCGATCTCCTCCGGAGAAATCGCGATCGACGGGTGCGTTGTCAACGCTTTGGAACCATCCGAGCGGGATATCGCGATGGTCTTTCAAAACTACGCGCTTTACCCACATATGACCGTCAGGCAGAACATGGCCTATGGTCTGAAAAACAGAGGAATGGCTGCGGCAGAGATAGAGCGGCGTATTTCTGCTGCGGCGGGTTCCCTGGAGATCGGTTCCCTGCTCGAGCGCAAACCGCGACAGTTGTCGGGCGGGCAGAGGCAGCGCGTCGCGATGGGCAGGGCAATCGTGCGCGAACCGAAGGCATTTCTGTTCGATGAGCCGTTGTCCAATCTCGATGCGAAGCTGCGTGTCCAGATGCGGGTGGAGATCCGCAAGCTGCAGCGCTCGCTGTCGACGACAAGCGTCTACGTGACCCATGATCAGATGGAAGCAATGACGCTCGCCGATCGCCTGGTCGTGCTGAATGGCGGGAAGATTGAGCAGGTCGGCACGCCGATCGAACTTTACGAGCGGCCGGCCACCACGTTCGTCGCGGCCTTCATTGGCTCGCCGGCCATGAACCTTATCGGCAAAGATGCTTTGACGGCCGATGTTGCCGGCCTGTCGCTTCCTCCTGATGTCTCTGCGCTCGGCGTTCGGCCAGAAGACTTGAAGATTGTCGGCTCGCAGGAGGGTTATCCGGTGCGTTTCGCTGTCGAAGTCGGTGCCGTCGAACTCGTGGGTGCCGAAAGCTATGTCCATGCAACCACGGCGTCCGGGGTCGAGATTGTCTTCCGCGTCGCGGGGCGATCGATGATGGCGGTTGGAAGTCGCGTTGTCGTCGGCGCCGAGACCAATGCCATTCATCTCTTCGATGCAGAGGGTCGTCGCCTTGAAAGGCATGGCCAAGAGGCCGCTACTCGTGAGGTTTGAGCAAAGCAACAGTCTTCGCCGGTGCTCCGCGGCGTCATTGCGCATGTCGATCTCAACTCGCGTCCAGCGCGTTGCAAGCCCCGCGACCGCTGGCTTACGGAGACGCTGCAACCGTCTTCAACTTGCTGAGCACTGGCGATAGCCGGAAACAAGTGCTGCGCCTGAGAATGACCAACCCGAGAAAAAACTATGATCACGACAAGTCCGCTCTCGGCGCATGCGGCGCTCATTTTGGTTGGAACGCGATTATTTGACGTAGGATTGCGATCGTCTCCATCACCGACGGGCCTTCGATCGGTGGCGGGTCCGGACGTTCACAGAATTCCCGCCAGACAAATAGGGTCAGTTCAGCACCATCGGTCGCGGTTTCGCCGGGGCCATGCGCGAACTTGTCAAGCATTCGGTAGCGGTCGTCTTTCCAGAAGCGGTCCTCGACCCAATCATAGATCGGTATCGCATGAGAATGGATTGGATAGCCGGGGGAGTGCCCGTATCGCCCGACATACACCGCTTTGCCCCGAGCTCAGTGAGTGCACGCTGCACTGTCGAAAATATCACCCCCAGTGAAGACAACGTTTCAGCAGGCAAGTCGCTGAAGTCATTCGTGGCCATTTCGGCAGCGATCATGAGATAGCCAGGTAACTCCGAGTTGAGGCGATGATTTATCGACCATCCGGCAATATCGGCGACATGATACTCTGCCGGAACCTTGTGTCCGTGTGTTGTGTCATGATTGTAATCCATCGACCGACGTGCCCAACGTTCAGCAGTAGCGTGTTCGCTATCCAGATTTGGTACGATTGCGTTTTCCTTTTGGCTTGAAGTCCACCAACAGGGATTTCAGCTCCAACTCGCGCACGCGCCGGGCGGCTTCATCTGGTTCGACCCAGGCGAGACGGCGCTGCCCCTTTTCCTTAAACTCGTCTTGCTGCACAGTGACCTCGATCTGGAACAGGTCGACGATTGTGGGAACGACGTCACCGTCATCAAGAAACTTGAGGTAGGTGTATCGACCGATAGCGGCCTTATGTACTGCGCCTTTGACGCCGGCCTCTTCCCAGGCTTCTATCGCGGCCGCCTCGTGGGGCTTCTTCTTTTTCATTGGCCAGCCCTTGGGCACAATCCATCGACCGGTGTCTCGCGACGAGATGACAAGCACCTCGATCTTCGATGTCTCCCCCACATAGCGAAAACAGACCGCACCGTACTGCTGCCGGAAGGCACCGGAGAACAGCTTCTCTGGTTCGTCGGCGAGCTGCGCTAACAGGGAAGCACGTTTCTTCGGAATGTCTGTAGTCTTCTTCTTACCCGGCATATGGATCATCCGTGAACCACCAAATGGTAGCGGCCCATGAACGTGACACATAGGGCAGACCGTCGGTCTGACAGGCACAACCGATGGAATCCACATGATTGATTGCAGTCATGATCGTATGGCGCGAAAGACTTCGTGCCGCTTACGCTCCGATTGTCCTGCTGGCTTGGATGTCCCAAGCCTCGCCATAGTCGCTTCTGGCGCATCGCGATAAGACTGCCTGTTGATTTCCACTGAGAAGTGACCCGGCAGCCCAAGATATTTCCATCGAGAAGTGACCCATGTTCCAACTTTCCCTCGTGTCTAATGCGAGGGCTGTGGAGTGATCGACATGGCATTACTGAGCGTGATCCGGCGCTGGCATTTCCGAGACCATTTATCGATCCGAGAGATTTGCCGCAGGACGGGCTTATCCCGGAACACCATTCGCAAATATCTGCGGCTGAATGGCGTGGAGCCTGTGTTTCAGGTTCCCGAGCGGACGAGCAAGCTGGACCCGTTTGCTGATCGGCTGTCAGCTTGGCTGAAGACGGAGTCCAAAAAGAACCGGAAGCAAAAGCGGACTTTGAAGCAGTTGCATGCCGAGTTGATGAGCCTTGGCTATGAAGGCTCTTACAACCGCGTTGCAGCGTTCGCTCGCGAGTGGAAGGCCGATCTACAGATAGAGCTGCAGACCTCAGGCCGTGGGACCTTCGTGCCTCTTGCATTCGAGCCTGGGGAAGCGTTTCAGTTCGACTGGTCGGAGGACTGGGCGATCATTGGCAACGAGCGAACCAAGCTGCAGGTGGCTCACACCAAACTCAGCTATTCCAGGGCGTTCGTCGTCCGGGCCTATCTCCTGCAGACGCATGAGATGCTATTCGACGCCCATAACCACGCGTTCCGTGTGTTTGGCGGCGTTCCTCGGCGTGGCATCTACGACAACATGCGCACGGCAATCGACAAGATCGGGCGCGGCAAGGATCGGGACGTCAACATCCGCTTCATGGCCATGGCCAGTCACTACCTTTACGAACCCGAGTTCTGCAATCCGGCATCTGGTTGGGAGAAGGGCCAGGTCGAGAAGAATGTTCAGGATGCCCGTCATCGGTTCTTTCAACCGATCCCCCGCTTTGCATCGCTGGAAGCCCTCAACGACTGGCTGGAGTTCCGATGCAAGGAGTTCTGGGCTCAGACGCCACATGGAAAGATGCGCGGCACCATTGCTGATCTGTGGGCCGAGGAAGCACTGGCCCTGATGCCAACAACCCGTTTGTTCGATGGCTTCGTCGAACATACCAAGCGGGTTTCCCCAACATGTCTCGTGCACTTTGACCGCAATCGCTACAGTGTTCCGGCATCTTTCGCCAATCGGCCCGTCAGCGTTCGGGTTTACCCTGACCGTATCGTTGTGGCAGCCGAAGGTCTGATCGTATGCGAGCATGGCCGGATCATAAGCCGTTCACATGATGGACCCGGACAGACAGTCTACGACTGGCGGCATTATCTGGCAGTCGTACAGCGCAAGCCCGGTGCCCTTCGCAATGGCGCACCATTCACCGAACTCCCAGACGCTTTCAAAACGCTGCAGCAGCATCTCCTCAAGAAGCCGGGCGGTGATCGTGAGATGGTCGATATCCTGGCGCTCGTGCTTCAGCATGACGAGCAGGCCGTCCTGTCGGCTGTCGACATGGCGCTGAAGTCCAATGTTCCCACGAAGACGCATGTGCTGAACCTGCTCCATCGCCTGGTCGACGGCAAGTCCGCCACGCCGCCCACCATCGATGCGCCTCAAGCCCTGATGCTGATCAACGAGCCCAAGGCGAACGTCGAACGGTACGATGCTCTGAGGAGAACGACGGAGGGTCGCCATGCGTCATAATCCAGCGAGCGGAGCCATCGTCATCATGTTAAGGAGCTTGAAGATGCATGGCATGGCACAGGCGGTCGGCGAACTCACCGAGCAAGGGGCTCCGGCATTTGAAGCGGCCATTCCGATCCTGTCGCAACTCCTCAAAGCCGAGACAGCCGAGCGGGAGGTCAGATCAACCGCTTATCAGCTCAAGACGGCACGCTTTCCAGCTTACCGCGATCTCAATGGCTTCGACTTCTCCAGCAGCGAGATCAACGAGGCGCTCGTGCGTCAGCTTCACCAGTGCGACTTCATCGAGGAGGCCAATAACATCGTGCTGGTCGGCGGCCCTGGCACGGGCAAGACCCACGTCGCCACCGCGATTGGTGTGCATGCCATCGAGCATCATCACAAGCGCGTACGCTTCTTCTCGACGGTCGAACTGGTGAACGCACTCGAACAGGAGAAAGCTCAAGGTCGTTCCGGACAGATCGCCGGTCGGCTTGCCCATTCCGATCTAGTCATTCTCGATGAGCTTGGCTACCTGCCGTTCAGCGCATCAGGCGGCGCACTACTGTTCCATCTGCTAAGCAAACTCTACGAGCGAACCAGCGTGATTATCACCACCAACCTCAGCTTCAGCGAATGGGCCAGCGTCTTCGGCGATGCCAAGATGACAACGGCATTGCTCGACCGCCTCACGCATCACTGCCACATCCTTGAGACCGGAAACGACAGCTTCCGATTCAAGAACAGCTCAGCACACGATACTAAAACCAAAAAGGAGAAAAACAGGAACTTGACCCCAACACCAGACCCGAAACATACATAACAGGCGGGTCAAATCTCGGTGGAAATGCCGGGTCACTTCTCAGTGGAAATCAACAGAATGCGGCCGCTGCGACGGAAAGTTGCGATTTGTGTCGTGCTTTTCAATCCAACTCACGGGATAAGGCGACCAATAACTGTGTTGCAGATAAATCCGATGAGGATCGCAATTGGGCTGCGAGGCACAGCGCTCGCCTACCACGATAGCAATTTATCGACAGGCCTCTTTCCCGGCACCACAAGTGAACCGTGGCCATGACGTCCTCAAGAGCATCGTTGGTAAGGCGCAGCAGTGGATCAGTGGCGTCATTCATTTGTCCGCTTTCACTTTCTCGCCGGGGTATCCATATTACTGCTACGCCGCTCGCGATCAAATCTCGGGTGGGCGCGTTAATCCATGCAGCGCCACCGGTGTTCAGTCGTAGAGGTAGTGCTTACGCCATTTCGAACGTGGCACCATCGGTCCAATCTCGTAGTCGAGCTGGTGAGCATCAAGGTGCCGAGGTCCGGTTTTGCAAGCGTAGCTGAGGTGATACCACTCGCCACCGCTGCGAAACACGGCTCCGGGCGCCGTGATCGAGTCTTTTTTCATTCGTGGCTCAGCGAAGGAATAGGCGATCACCTTGTCGACACTAAGCTTGCTGTTTTCACGGTTGATGCGGAGCATCACTTCAGTATCGCAAGTTTGCTCCAGCCGTGTCTCCATATCCAGTTTCAATAGTTGTCCGTTCAACTTTTCATCGCTTAACGCAAATCCGCTGTCCTCTGACGCGAGGAGGATAAGCGCGATCGCTAGTAGGCAAGTTACAGGCTTCAATTGTGGTCTCCAGAATGCGCGCGATGTCAGGTTCGCAAATTGTGATCAGCACTTCGGGCTAGCTAATCCGCGGCGTGTGATCGCGTGCCGGTGACGAAAGTTTATCTCCATTGTCTTAACCAGCTGATTTTGTATGTCTTCCATTGTCATTAGAATGTCAGAAAGCTCAAAGTTCAAGTCAAAGATTGCGCCTAGCACGGGAGTTGACGTCCATGCACGCGCGTGCAATATGCACGCGTGTTCATTGATTGGAGGCTCATATGCACGATATTACCAAGCATACTGGATCTCAGAGGCGTGTGGCGCTGTGTAAGCAAGTCATCCGCACCGCCGGCGAGGTCGTCCTGCACGGATTCCGGAAGGCCACGGTAACGTCCGCCATGAAGGGACCTCAAGATTATTTGACGGAGACCGACGCCGCCTCTGAAACGCATATCCGTGCCGTGATCGCCGAACATTTTCCAAATGACCATTTTTACGGCGAGGAAGGCGGCGGAGTTATTGGCGACAGGATCTGGGTTGTTGATCCGGTCGATGGCACCGCTAACTTTGCTCGCGGGATTCCCCATTTCTGCATCTCGATTGCCTACGTCGAAGGCGGTCAGACGCAGTTTGGCGCCATCTACAATCCCGCGCTTGACGAACTCTATTTTGCCGAATGCGGTCAGGGCGCCACCCTGAATGGCAAGCCGATCAGCGTTGCCAGGACCGCGAATTTCGATGCCACCTCAGTCGAGATGGGCTGGTCAACCCGGGTGTCGAACGAGACTTATCTGGAGGTGATGCAAAAGCTTCTCGCGCTTGGCACAAATGTGCGAAGAGCGGGATCTGGCGCCATGGCGCTCGCCTATGTTGCCGATGGCCGTTCAGACGGCTACGTCGAACTCCACATGAATGCCTGGGACTGCCTGGCAGGATTGCTGCTCGTCAGCGAAGCTGGCGGAGCCGTTTGCCCGTTCTTCGAAATCGGCAGCCTTGAGCACGGTGGACCTGTGCTTGCGGCAGCGCCAGGTGTAGCCAGCGGCATCAGCGACGCGGCCGACATCCCATTTGTGACTACATCATCGGCGAGCCGACTGGCTGCCTCGGCTTGATGGTTTGTCACAACGCACTGGATGGCCAATTCGTACAGTAGTGGAAGGATTTTTGGATGGACGGACCCGTCTACTCGCGCCCTGCAATAAGCTTGATCACCGACACGCTTGGGCCTCACGGGGCGTCGCTTTTCATCGGCGGCGGTGACGGGGCCAGCGATCTCGGTCTGCTTAGACGCCATGGCATCACGACCGTGGTCAATTGCGCCGTCAACCTGGATATCAACTACGTACAGGGCGGCCCCGCAAGCGAAGACATCAGACCTACTGGCTACGGGGCGGTGCGCTACTACAAGGTTGGTCTGATCGACGGGGAAGGAAGCCCCGATACGATGATGCTTGGAGCCTATTACATTCTTGATGGCGCACTTCGTCAGACCATGCCAAAGCGCCACACATACCCATTTGCCGATGGCGGAAATGTGCTGGTCAACTGCAGAAGCGGCCGCAGCCGCTCGGTCTCACTCGTGGCGCTTTACATTCACAGGCAACAGCGCGAACGGTTTCCAACGATTGACGACGCCATCGCCCACATCCGTGAGCGCCGTGAATTGCGTCCCGATGAGTGGTTCGAGACGCCGAAGCCGATGCTTCTGGCAGCGGCGAAGCGAGCCTCGGGCTGGATCGACATGATCGAGCAGAAAGCGAATGCCGGATGAGCAGCCGCCGCTTTTCCGATGTCGCGGTGATCGCAGACGCACATTTCCATGATCTGAGCGCCGATTTCTGTCGTTGCGGAAAGACTGCGGCAGGCGAGGGAATGTCGCTACGTAGCTGGGCCGACACCCGCCGATCCACTCGGGTCTTTAACGAAAGTGCTGGCGCCCTGACGGCTGCGCTTGCCGAGGTTGCGAGGCGGCAGATTCGCCATGTCGTTCTTCTTGGCGACTACACCGACGATGGTCAGAAAACCACGACTGCCACCTTGGCCGGAATCCTCAAACGACACCGCGAAGCTTATGGTACTGCTTTCTACGCACTGCCTGGGAACCACGACATCTTTGGACCGCGCGGACGCCACCATACGAAGGAATTTTTGACGGGGAACGGCAAGATGATCCTCGTCTCTAGCGACAATAAGCTGAGCGGTCCCGGTGTCGTCATCAATGATGCCATGTACTGTGCCGGATATCCCGAAGGTCTCGCCCCGATGTCCGAGTTCGGTTACTTCAGGCGACCCGAATACCTGCACTGGGAAAGCCCGTTCGGCGAATCCGATAGGCCAGCGGACCGATTTTACGATATCGCGTCGCCTGACGGGTGCAACCAGTACCGTTTGATGGATGCTTCCTACCTCGTCGAACCAGAAGAAGGGCTCTGGCTTCTGATGATCGACGCCAATGTGTTCGAGCCGCTGGACGGCTCCTTCGAGCGCGGTGAAGAAGCAGCATTCACTGACAGCACCGCGGGGGGGTGGAACGCCATGCTTCGCGCCAAGCCCTTCATTCTACGCTGGATGACCGATATTGCGCGGCGAGCCCGGTTGTCGGGCAAGACGCTTCTCACCTTCTCGCACTATCCGGCTCTCGATCCGTTCGACGGGGCGGCGGAGGCAGAACGGTTTCTGTTCGGCGAAACAAACGTCGTGCGACGCACGCCTCGTCAGTCTGTACAGGAGGCGTTTCTGGCCGCCGGCATAGAAGTCCACTTCAGCGGTCATCTCCATGTTGAGGGTTTGACTCGACGAGCACGCGGAAATCGCAGTATCACAAATATCGCGGTTCCCTCGCTTGTCGCCTTCCCACCTGCCTTCAAAGTGATCGCACCATCAAGCGATCGGATTTCAACCGAAACAATCGAGCTGTCTTCCATTCCCGTTGATGACGCCGTTCTGGATGCCTATCGGACCGACGCCGTGTCCCGTAACGAATCTTCCGACCGCGCGTTCACGGCGAAGAGCTACGGTGAATTTCTGCAGGCGCACAAACGAGCCCTCGTCGCCAATCGTTATCTTGTGAAGGAGTGGCCAGCCTCGATCGCGGACTCGATCGCTGTGATGAACGTCTGGGAAGCTGCCTATTGGGTCGCCGAGGCTCAGCCCGCCCTTGATGCCGGGATAATCGAGTTCGCCAAGCGCTTGCCGATGACCGAGCTCATTGCTGATTGGTATTGCCTGAGGCAGGGAGCGCAGCTCGCTATTGGCCATCTCGGAAACGACAGGATCGCACTCTATCGACAACTAGCCGATTGCTGCGGGAGTAGACCGCAAGCCCATTATGGTTCGACGCGAGGCTTCCTTGCAGTCTTTTTTGGCGCGTTGGGCTCATTTCTTGAGCGGGCTCAGAATGCCGGCACGGACGCTGCGATTGCGTTTGCCGCCGCAGACAGAATTTCAGCTTGAACAAGTCGAGCTCCTGCGCCAGCCGGTGAAAGGGTCTCGCGATTCAGTGAGTGACACTTATGGAATCAGCGATTATCGGTATCAACCTTTTCGGCGCTGTTGCTCTGTTGCTGTTCGGCCTCAGCCAGGTAAAGGACGGAATGACGCGCGCCTTCGGCGCAAAGCTAAGGGTCGGTCTAGCGAAAGGGACCCGCAGTGGATTTCGTTCGCTGGTCGCGGGTTTCGTCGCAACGATCGCCCTTCAGAGCTCGACCGCGACCGCGCTCATGGTCGCATCATTCGTCGAGCGCGACCTCATTGTGCCGGCGATGGCCCAGATCGTACTGCTTGGTGCAAACATCGGTACCGCTGCAACGGCGTGGATCGTGGCACTCGGCCTGGAATGGCTATCGCCGCTTCTTCTCCTTGCCGGTGCCTTCCTGATGCGCCGGCGCTCGGCGCCGATGCAGGGCGCCGGTGCAGCAATTGTCGGTGTCGGGCTCATGCTGCTCTCGCTTCATCTTCTCTCGGGAGCAACGGAACCGTTGCGCCAATCGCCGGCTCTGACCGTCTTCATTGGGATGCTCGGAAACGCGTGGCCTGTCGCCTTGCTGTTTTCCGCACTCCTCGCCATCCTGGCATCGTCCAGCCTTGCGGTCGTCGTGTTGATCCTGTCGCTTTCGGCGAACGGTCAGATAGATACTGGGCTTTTGATCGTGCTTGTCCTTGGGGCCAATCTGGGTGGCGCAGTGCCCCCGGTTCTGGCGACGATGCGCGCGCCGCTGAGCGCAAGACGCGTCGCCGTTGGTAATCTGGTCGTGCGTGCGGCGGGAGTTTGTCTTGCTCTGCCATTGGCAGGCTATGGCGCATTGCTATTGGAAGCATCTCCGTTTCCGCATGCGAACTTTGCCGTCGACGCGCATCTGGCCTTCAATCTTCTCCTGGCCTTTCTCGCCTGGCCATTGTCGACGCTAGTCCTTAAGCTCACGGGCTCCATGTTGCCCGATCCGAAGGTGGAAGATGGCGAGATCAGCTTCCTTGACCGCAGCAACCTTTCCCATCCGGTTGCCGCGATGGCGGGCGCGAGCCGTGAAGCAATGGCGGTGGGAGATCTTGTCGAAAAAATGCTGTCGCAGGCAGCGGCCGCGATCGGGCGCAATGACCCGGCCGAGCTCGTCGGTATCGTCAAACTTGAAGGACAAGTCGATCGTATACAGCACGGCATCAAGGTCTATATCGCCAAACTCGGGCAGGATGGCTTGAGTTCATCCGAACACCGCCAGTCGATGGATATCGTCGAGTATGCGATCAACTTGGAACATATCGGCGATATCATCGAAAAGGGTATCGTTCCGGAGATCGCGAAGAAAATCGACCGTGGTCTCCAGTTTTCGGAAGAGGGGAACAGCGAGATTACGGCGTTGTTTGCCCTGACGCTGGACAGCCTGCGCATGGCACAGGCTGTGTTTTCAACCCGCAATCCGGATCTCGCCCGGCGCCTGGTAGAGGTCAAGGAGGAGGTTCGCCGTCTCGAAAAGCAGTCCTCCGAACGCCATTTGCAGCGTCTTCGGGAAGGGCGGTCCGACAGCGTGCAGACGAGCTCGCTCCATCTCGATCTTCTGCGCGACCTAAAGCGGATACATGCACATATCGTATCAGTCGCTCATCCCATTCTCGACAATAGCGGTCTGCTGATAGAAAGCCGGATCCGCCAGGCAGGCTAGCGGGCCGTCTTGCGCTCGACCATCGCAACGGACACGACCTGAAGTCTTGTTTCGGCTTCGTCACTATCGAGGGCACCGAGCACTTTGTCAGTTAACTCCTCAAGCGACTGCGCGACGGTGGTGAGCTGGTATGCCTTCCATCCCGCTTGGGGGATGTCATCGAAGCCGACGATCGATACCTCTTCGGGAACCTTTCGGCCCATTTCAAGCCGGGCAGCATCCAGAAAGCCGAGCGCAAGCAGGTCGGTGACGCAGAACGCACCATCGATTGCGGCATCAGAGAGCAACTCGCATCCCGCCTTGTATCCGCTCTCATAGCTTGTCGGGCTTTCCGACCAGAGTACGACCTCGACACCTTCAATCGCCATTCGTTGGGTGAAGGCGTGGGCTCGCCGTGTCTGTGCAGGGGTCTGGCTACTGCCCGAAACCACGGCAACTTTCTTGCATCCGGCGTCAACCAGCCGCATTGCTGCGAGGTCCGCTCCATGGGAATCGTCGCTGAGAACCATGTTGGTGTCTGTGCGGTCAAGCCTCTGGTTGATGAGGATCAGGCGAACACCGTTGGCGATACACTCATCGACGATCGATGCGGGGGGTTCTCCGGACAGGACCACGATCGCCTGCACTCTAAACTCGAATAGAAGCTCGATCAGCGGCGCGATGTCCTTACGAGCATCGGCAGCATTCAGAAGCAGGCACTGCAGCCCACGCCGCAAGAGACCGATACTCAAGAGGTCCAGTTGCTTCGAAATGAAGGGGGAGCCGAGATTGGCGCCGACGACCCCGATCAGGTTGGACCGGTCGTTGTTGAGGCCCTGGGCCAGTCGGTTGACACGATAGCCAAGTTCGCGCGCGGCTTTCAGGACCTTCCGTCTGACCAGCTTCGAAACGCTCCCGCCTGGAGTGAATGTCCGCGACACCGCGGAGCGGGAAACGCCGGCCCGTTTTGCTACGTCTTCCGCGGTTACAAACGTCGTTGCCATATGCCACTTTCAATGAACTCGAGAGGAATATCACAGGCCACAAAGCTCCGAATTTTCCAACTGGAAAATTTCGCGACCGTTTTGCGAGAGTGGCGCAAAGAATTATCGCAGGGCCAAACAGGCGTTCAAGTCCGGCCTCAAGAACTACGTGCTCGGTCAAAACGGAGCGTTTATTCCATCGCTTGACTACGGGGCTGAAAGCCCGCTCAAAAAATATTGTGATGGATCAAAAAATATTCAGTAAAATCATATCTATAGACCGTTGCGCACGTGTGCAAATTTTTGTTGACAAAGATCCGCTTTGCATGGATCATGCATTCTATGAGCAGGCTCATGTGGAATAAATATTTCATTTGAACCTGACTACGAGCTTACCGGAAGGAGCCGGTGGCTCGATGCGAGGCGGATTGAGACGATCCACCTTCGGAGGACATTTTACGTAACCCCTGCTGGGCAAAGCCGCGATGTCTCGCGGAACGGTGCTTTGCGCCCTGAATTTCGGCTGACGCATGGGCTGCGATGATGATGCAATGGGAGGAAGGGTTGAGTTTTTTCAGTGAGACCATGAAAGCGGAGGCGTCACGCAAGACTGCACTCGCTGTACCATCCAGCTGGCAGCGGTGGAGGTATCGTCTGAAGATTGCTGTTCGGGAGCCAACGACCCTCGTCGGCATTCTCGTGGCATTGCTCTTTACCTACCTCATCGTCGTACCGATCATATCGATCGTTCTTGACGCGGTTAGGGTGCAGTTTGGCCATGAGCGACGTCTCGGCAAGGAAGTAGGGGAGCTAACGCTCTATTATCTTGACCGGGCATTCTTCTCGCCAGTTGCCTCCGATCTCTTCTGGCATCCGCTTCTCAACACACTGACAGTCGCATTTGGCGCCATCGCCCTGTCGCTCGTAATCGGGACGACACTCGCTTGGCTGATCAGCAGGACAGACATGTTTGGCCGGCGCTGGTTCGCGACCGCGCTCATTGTACCCTACATGCTCCCCGCCTGGACGTTTGCTCTGGCCTGGACGACGTTGTTCAAGAACCGAACGATCGGCGGTACGCCCGGCTGGTTCGAGGCTACCGGGATGACGCCACCCGATTGGGTCGCCTATGGCCGGTTCCCGATCACCATCATTCTGGCGCTTCATTACACACCGTTCGTCATCCTGCTTTTTGGCTCGGCGCTGCGCCGGTTCGACTCGCAGCTCGAAGACTCCGCCCGCATCCTCGGGGCGCGCCGCTACCAGGTTGCAATCCAGGTTATTCTTCCGCTGATGCGTCCGGCGCTTCTCTCGTCAATGGTGCTGATCTTCGCAAAGTGCCTGGGCGAGTTCGGCGTTCCCTATGTGCTCGGCCTGCCGGTGAAGTTCGAGGTCCTGTCGACTTCGCTCTTTCGCAGCATTGCGTCACGCCAGACAGGTGTGGCCGGCGTTGTGGCAGCCTCGATCATGGTTATCGGCATTATCACGCTCATGATAGATGCACGCCTGGTGCGCGAGGCACGGCGGTTCGTTACCATCGGATCGAAAGGTTCGATGAACCGACTAAGCCGGCTTGGCAGCATGCGTATACCTGCAACCGCCTTTGCTGCAGCCATTTTTGTTCTGAGCGTCGGCCTGCCGATCCTGACCCTTGCACTTTCGACGGTCATGAAGATCCCGGCTCAATTCACGCTCGATAATTTCACGCTCGACTACTGGATCGGCACCAACCTCGACACAGTGGCCCTGCAGAGTGGTATTCTGCTAAGTCCGGACCTCTGGGCGGCTGCCAAGAACACCTTGATGATTGTCGGGCTTGCATCGCTGACCTCCGGAATTCTCGGCCTCTTCGTTGGCTATGTCGTCATCCGCACGCCGGTTCGCGCTCTGTCCGTCTATCTTCGCCAGGTCACCTTCCTGCCGTATCTCGTGCCCGGTATCGCCTTTGCGGCGGCATATCTGTCGCTCTTTGCCGTACCCCGCGGACCAATGCCTGCACTTTACGGAACGGTGACTATCCTCGTGCTTGCTCTCATCGCTGACCAGATGCCCTATGCTTCTCGCGCTGGCATTTCGGCGATGACGCAGCTCGGAAAGGATCCCGAAGAAGCGGCACAGATCGCGGGCGCCGGCTGGCTGCGACGAATGATCTCGATCGTGATCCCAATTCAGAAGGGATCGCTGGTGACAGGCGTGCTCCTGCCTTTTATTTCAGGGATCAAGGGCCTCAGCCTATTCGTCATCCTCGCTGTGCCGAGCACGGACGTGCTCACGACCTACTCGCTCCGACTGGTTGATTATCACTACACACAGGCCGCCAATGCGGTGGTCCTCATCATTGCTGGCATCGCCTACTTCGGTACGCTGCTGGCCCAGAAACTCACGCGCACAAATCTTGCAGAAGGACTCGGAAGCTGATGCCTACTATCAACCTGCGCGGCGCGCAAAAGAACTACGGCGTGAACTCGGCAAATGCCGTTTCCGATCTAGATCTGGAAATCCGCGATGGCGAATTCATGTGTCTGCTTGGACCGTCGGGTTGCGGCAAGACGACGACACTGCGAATGATCGCTGGGCTGGAAAATCTCTCTGGTGGCGAGATCAGGGTTGGTGAGCGGGTAATCGATTCCGTTGCAGATGGGATTTTCGTTCCGCCGGAAAAGCGGGAAATGGGGTTGGTTTTTCAGAGCTATGCGCTCTGGCCACACCTGACGATCGAACGCAACACCGACTTTGGTCTGCGGCTTCGCAACCTGCCGAAGGCCGAGCGTGAGGCACGTGTCGAAAAGGTGATGCAGGCCCTCGACATCGCGAAATATCGAGACCGCTATCCGTCGCAGCTTTCCGGCGGGCAGCAACAGCGCGTGGCGCTCGCTCGCATGCTTGCGGTCAACCCAGGTGTCCTGCTTCTCGACGAGCCCCTATCGAACCTCGATGCAAGGCTCCGGCTCGAAATGCGTGCTGAGTTGAAGCGCCTTCACAAGGAGTTTAAGACAACAATCGTCTTCGTTACTCACGATCAATGGGAAGCGATGACCCTGGCGACCACCATTGCCGTGATGAACGAGGGCACCCTTCAGCAGATGGGCACCCCGAACGACATTTACGACCGCCCGGCCAACCGCTTTGTTGCCGAATTTGTCGGGAGCCCTCCGATCAATATCCTGACTTTTGGCAAGCCAGGCGTCTCTGATATCGCCGATAAGGCCGAAGCATACTTCTCTTCACGCTACCCGACGCTACGGGGCGTCGCTTCGATTGGCGTTCGACCGGAGGCAATGGGCTACGTCACCAAGATCGAGGATGCGCCCCGAGGCGAATTTGCTGCAGAAATGACTGTCACCGGTGTTCTGCCGACGGGAGGCAGTTGGATTCTCGAGTTGAAGAGCGACAACCACACGCTCTTTTTGACGACCCATGTATTGCCACGTCTCGACGGGGGCGAACGTGTGTTCGTCCATGCCCCGTCAGAGGCACTTCATGCGTTCGATGGGCAAGGAGACCGCCTCGTCGAGGCCGACGCATTGCTTCGCGCCGGCGCTTTGAACTGAACGAATAGCGTTCTTACTGAAGGAGGAGCAGTATGAAGCGAGTGATGAAAGATGGTGTCGGTCGGCTGCTTTGCGCGGTATCCATTGTTGCCGCAACGGCAGGGTCCGCAATTGCTGGCAGTGATTTTGATCTCGACGCGCTCATTGCGGCCGCGAAGAAGGAAAAGCCGATCACGGTCTATGATAGCACCGGGAAGATCGTGGAGATGGCGAAGAACTTCGCCAAGAAGTACGGTCTGGAAGCAGAAGGGTCGAAGGTAAAGGCCTCAGCCCAACTCGAAATGATCATCCGAGAGGCTCGTGCGAACAATATCCAGGGCGACGTATCGATCGTCAGCGACGCACCTGCCGCGCTCGCACAGCTCATTCCGCAGGGCTTTGCGGAAAGCTGGTTGCCGCCGGACCTCGCCGCCAAAATTCCTGCCGAATATCAAGATCCGTTGACCGTGGTCACGAGCGCCAATGTCTGGTCATACAATACAACGCTTTTCGACAAGTGCCCGGTTAGCAATATCTGGGAGCTGACCGAACCGAGGTGGAAGGCCAAGGTGGCAATGCAGGATCCGCTCGGGAAAGCGTCCTATGTTGACTGGTTCAACCAGATGGCAAAGCACGGAGACGACGAGGTGAGGGCGGCCTACAAGGCGCGCTACGGCAAAGACCTGCAAACGGACGAAGCGACTGCCACTGCGGCCTGGGTCAAGGCGCTTGCTGCTAACGCGCCGCTTCTGACGGACGCCGATGCCGCCGCCGCCGATGCAGTGGCTGCACCCGGCCAATCGCAGCCGTTCATGGGGCTGATCAGCTCCGCCAAGTTCCGCGACAACGCCGACAAGGGAATGAAACTCGGTCTCTGCTCGGACCTTAAGCCCTGGCTCGGTTGGCTTTACCCTGGCGTCGGCCTGATCACCAAGGGCACCGATAGCCCGAATGCCGCCAAGCTCTTTGTCCACTTCATAATGACCGAAGAAGGCATCGCGCCCCAGGCGATCGACGGAAAAATGTCGACGAACAAGGACGTCAAACTGCCAGCGGACGAACCTTCGGGGATTGGTGCCGCCCTGAACAAACTGCTGCCCTACTCGATGTCGACTAGCCTCGACGACTGGGACGCTCGGGAGACCTGGCAGGACTTCTGGCGAATGAACTACCAAAAATAAAATCGGGGAGCGGGAGGAGTGAAATGATGAAGGTGAAGAAAATCGATACTGCTGTGCTGGTGTGCGTTGCCGCAATCACAGCCGCATCCATGTTCTGCGATGAGTCGCGCGCCGACGATGCATTCGATCTCAGTGCGATGGTCGAGGCGGCCAAGAAAGAGCCGCCAATCACTGTCTACGCGGTGACGGGCAAGATCGTCGATACGGCCGCGGCCTTTACCAAGAAATATGGGGTAAAGGCGAGCGGCAAGAAGGTGAATGAGGCGACCCAGGTCGAACTGATGATCCGCGAGCGCCAAGCGGGGAATGTGGTCGGGGATGTCAGTGTTGCCACCGATGTTGCGTCCGCAATGGGTGAGCTGTTGCCGGAGGGGATTGTTAGCAGTTGGACGCCGCCGGACCTCGAGGCGGATATCCCTGAAAAACTGCGCAATCCATTGACGGTTGTGTCCGACGCACATGTATGGACTTACAACACCGAGAAATACGCGAAGTGCCCCGTAACCAATATCTGGCAGCTTACCGAACCCCAGTGGAAGGGAAAGCTCGCGATGCTCGACCTTTTCGATAAGCCTCTCTACGCAGACTGGTTCAACCAGATCGAGACGCATCACGACGCAGAAGTCGCCAAAGCATATGAAGACCTCTACGGCAAGAAGCTGGATACCGGCGGTGCCACTGCCACCGCAGCCTGGGTAAAGGCTTTCGCTGAAAACGGTCCCCTTCTTTCGGATTCGACGACTGTCGCCGACGCTGCGGGTGCGCCGGGCCAAGCCGATCCGTTTTTTGTCATCACCTCGACGGCGAAATACCGCGACAACGAAGCAAAGGGCCTGAAGCTCGGCCTGTGCGCGGGGGTCAAGCCGTTCTCGGGATTCCTCTATCCGGGATTTGGTCTGATCGCTACCCAGACGAAAAGCCCGAATGCGGCCAAGCTCTTCGTTCACTACCTGATGACCGAAGAGGGGATTGCGCCCCAGACTGTCGACGGGAAAATCTCAGGCAATTCGAAGATCAATCTCCCCTCTGACGAGCCGTCCGGTGTCTCGAGTCACATTAATGAGCTCATGGCATTCGATGCATCAACTGCGGCCTCCGATCTCGACAAGCGCGAGAACTGGCAGGACTTCTGGCGGATGAATTACCGCAAGTGAAAGCTGATCACGTTTATCGGGGAGGAAGCAAATGAGAAGCATGTCAAATCTGAAGTCTGCCGCGATTGCGGTCTTGGCGGCGGCGGTGGCAATTCCCGCTGCTGCGGCTGATGGGTTCGATCTTGAAGCGTTGGTCAAGGCTGCAAAGGCCGAAACGCCGATCAACATCTACGACAGCACGGGCAAAATCGTCGAGATGGCGGAAAACTTCACCAGGAAGTACGGGATCAAGGCGACAGGAATGAAGGTCTCGGCGAATAGCCAGCTGGAGATGATCATTCGCGAAAGCCAAGCGAACAATGTCCAGGGTGATGTCGTTCTGATCACCGATGCGCCGGCTGCGCTTGCGCAGCTCCTGCCGGAAAAATTTGTTGAGAATTATATCCCGGCGGACAAGGTGTCGACGATACCAGAGCAGTTCCAGGATCCGTTGGCGATTTCAACCAACGCAAACGTTTGGGCTTATAATACCGAGGTGTACGACAAATGCCCGGTCACCAATATCTGGGAACTGACGGAACCCAAATGGAAGAGCAAGGTTGCTGTCATCGATCCTTTGACGAAGGGTAATTACACCGACTGGTTCAATCAGTTGGAGGCGCATGGCGCTGAAGCAGTGGCTGCCGCTTACAAATCGCATTTCGGCGAGGATTTGAAAACTGGCGAGAAGAGCGCTGCCGCGGCCTGGATCAAGGCTTTCGCTCAAAATGGCCCACTTGCAACGGACAGCGATGACAAAGTCTCGGAGGCGGTCGGGGCGTCTGGCCAGAAGGAGCCGTTCTTTGGGCTGCTGAGTTCGGCGAAGTTCCGCGACAACCAGGACAAGGGATACAAGCTGGGCATTTGCACCACGCTTGAGCCTTGGGTGGGTTGGAATTATGTCAAGCTCGGGCTCATTGCGACGAAGACGAAAAGCCCGAACGCCGCCAAGCTCTTCATTCACTATATCCTGACGGAGGAGGGCATCGCGCCACAGATGAAGGATGGCAAGCTCCCGACGAGCATGGATATCAAGATGCCCGATGACGAGCCATCCGGGTTGATGAAAGTCTCGACCAAATTGCAGTCCTACGACTCTTCCACCGGGCTCGATGATTTCGACCGGCGCGAGGAATGGCAGGATTTTTGGCGGGTGAACTACACGAAGTAGCAACGAGGCTGGCGCCGCCTCGCCGGTGCCAGCCGACAGCCTGCCTTTCATCTGAAGTGGATTACAGAAAATGAAGAACCGCTATCTCGGCGATCAGTCGCAGTTTGACGAAGAAACAGTTGCCCGATCGAAACAGTTGACCGAGATCGCCAAGGGCGCTGCGCTTGCCGTTCATGATCCCCTCATCATGGCTTTCCGGTCAAACGTAGCTGTCGATTACAAAGTTGATCTGCACGACGTCGTTACTGTGCATGACAAACAGGCGGAAAACACAATTAGGACTTTCATTCTGGAGCACGAGCCGGATTCCGCGATCATGGGTGAGGAAGGTGGCCAGACGGGTTCGGGCCGAATTCAGTGGTATGTCGATCCGATCGACGGGACGTCGAACTTTGCAAGGGGGCTCGCGTTTTGGTGCGTTTCGGTCGCAGCCGTCGTCGATGACCGTGTCGTAGCCGGCGCGATCTACGATCCTGTCACCGAGTTTATGTTCTCTGCCGACCTAAAGTTTTCCTATCTCAATGGCACAGAACTTAAGTCTCGCTCTATCCCCGATGAGACTCATGCGACCCTGATCACCGGCTATCCCGTTGCCCGGGATTTCCGACTCGATGGTCGAGAGGTGGCTCTAAGGAATTTCGGTGAACTTGTAGAGACGTTTTCCACGTTGCGACGTCCAGGCAGTGCTGCGCTCAGCATTGCCCACGTTGCTGCTGGATGGGCGGATGCCGCAACAGGATTTGGCGTGAACGCCTGGGACGTGGCCGCAGCGACCTTGATTTTAAAGAACGCGGGAGGTCGTTACGATCCCCTGACGCTTGGTCGGGTTCCCGTTGGGGCGACTGATTTCCTTTGCCCTGGATATATCGCGACGGGGCAGGGAGCGGCATATCCGACGTTGGAACGTGTTGCTAACAGGATATGTGAGACCAGGATTGCCAAAGCAGCGGCTTAGCGGGGCCATGGTCATTACAGTGTAGGCGGGAATTGCGACCCCAAGCTAAACCCTCACGCCATCCCATGGAGAAATGATGCAGATACCACAAGAAACCAATGAGGCGGCTAGCTCATCGCTTCCAAAGCTGAGTTTGATATATGAAGCTCACCCGCGTTACGGCGTAGATATCTTCATCTCCGGCAAGGAGGGCGCGAGTGATCTCGAACTTCTCCGGACGAAAGGCATCACCACCGTGGTCAACTGCGCGGTGAATCTTGACTTCAACTTTGTCGAGCAGTCGAGCCTTGTGGCGGACCACCAAGGAAGCGTCTACGGTCCCGGAGAAATCCGTTATTACAAGATCGGCCTGATTGACGGCGCGGGTAATCCCGACACGCAGATGGTGGCTGCTCACTACATACTGCAGGCGGCGCTGGAGCAGATCCTGCCCGACAAGCCCTCATATCCAAGGCGCGAGCGGGGTAGCGTGCTCATCAATTGCCGTGGCGGTCGGTCCCGCTCGGTCGCTGTCGTCTCGCTGTTTCTGCACCTGACCTTACCTTTGGAGTTCCCAACGCTGCAGGACGCGATCACCTTCGTACGCTTGCGACGTGAGATGCCCGTCGACGAGTATTACAAGGCACCAAAGCCCGTACTTGCCGAAGCGGCGATGCGCGCCGCCCACTGGATACGTATGATTGAGGGCGCGCAGCTGGAAACATTGAGATGAAGAGGTCCCCGCCTACTGTCGAGTATGCAGTCCATGCATAACGCGTCCCAACAACCCATCGCTCCAACCGATTTCGCCTCTTTCAAGCAGATGATCGCTGCCCGCGTGATCGTCTTCTCGGGTCTGGAGGAACGCGTAGCCAGACTGGCACTTGATAAGCCCGAAGCTATTGCCTTTGGCACATTACAATCGGTGGCGAAGGAATGTGCAGTGGGGCGCACGACTGTTTTCAGGGTCGCCCAAGCCACCGGATTTGATGGGTTTGCTGATTTCAAGACTATGTTCGTTCAACACGTCCGGTCGAGAAATACGGTATAGCGATGCGGAAGTTCGAGAGACATACAATTCGCCCGTAAGAAAGGCCAAAAACGTCGCCATAGTCACGCGTGTTGGAAAGAGAGACGGAATTCTTCGCTTCTTGTCCGGAAGAAGATACCGAGTTCGTCCCGGCTGTTAGCCGTTTACATTCTCTTTGCCATGATAATCGATGGCAGGCCCGCGATCTCGCTGAACCCGATCTTCCGGTAGAAATCGGCGACCGGCTCATTCATGTGATTGATGCCGAGATGGACCCCACTTGCGCCCGCAGTCTTTAGCGAGATCAGAAGCTGTTCCAGCAGGGTCGTCCCCAGGCGCCTTCCTTGGGCTTCGGGCAGCAGATTGATATGCAGGTGTGCCGGATAGCGCGATACGATTTCACTTGGTGAGGTCTCAGGGCGCCTGATGTAATCAAGCACGTATCCATCACCTGCAGCTGACGGTTCTCTGTCGACGAACTGCCGGCGTAGCTCCGGCCACCACGCGCGTTCCAGTTCTACCTCGAAGCTTGCCGTATCCACGGCGCCGACGGCATAGCCGACAACCTTACCGAGGCGTGTCAGCACGAAAGCGGTCTCCGGGTTCACGGTCAGATACGGCAGCGCCCAGATGAGGCCGGGATATCGGTGATCGCTGTAAAGGCTTCGGCCATCCCGACCCGCGTCGGCCGTCCGCACGCAGATCTCGAGGATCGCCTCCGCGTCGCCATGCTCTGCCTTGCGAATATCGAACCCCTCGTTCATGCCGGCACCGTGACTGGCTCGCCCTGCAACGCTGCGTCGAATTTCTCCCAGGTCTCGGCCATTTCGATCACTCGTCTGTCTCGCCGTGCTTCATCAATCTTGACGGCGGTCAGTCCGGCTTCAAGTGCGTCGATGACTCCAACAGGCAACGAGGCGCCATGGAGGAGATTTTCTGCGATATCGGCGGCCATTTGGTCGTCAGCACCGTAGTGGTCGCTCTCATCTCCCGCGTAGCGTCGCTCGGCCAGCAATTGACCGGTCGATGCGGCGTGGACCGTGAAGTTGTTTCGTACGAAGTCGCCTTCCGCCGTGCCTTTTGAGCCGACGACACAGAAGCGGCGGAATTGGTTCGGAACATTCAAATTGGCGTGAAACGCCATCGTGGCTCCGCTTTCGTATTCGATAAGCGCAGTCTGATAGTCAATGATGTCGGCGTCGCTGTCGAAGACCTTTTCCGTTGTGTTCCACCCGCTTGGCTTGCGGAAATACTGATCGCGCTCGGCGTTCGTCATCATCTCCGGGGCGTTCTGCGGCACGAAGGATTTGCGACCGCCGAAGCTTGACACCGCGCTCGCTCTTTTCCCCACAACGCTCGCGTAGATGTCCAGGTCGTGGCAGCATTTCTCAAGGATGTAAGGGCCGGCGAAACGCTCGTAGCGCCTCCAATCGCGCATGAAGAACGCGCCATGATAGGGGGCAATATGTTCGGATGCCTCGATGGAGACGACCTCACCGATCTGCCCCGCCGCCTGCGCGTGACGGAGGTCACGATAGAGGTCGGAGTAGCGCAACACCAGGCCCACGAGGACCCGGTCGCTTCCGTACTTCGCAAGAAGCGCCGCAAGCTCGAGTGTTTGGGCCTCGTTTATGACTACGGGCTTTTCCGTGAAGACCTTGAGGCCGCCGCGCAGCCCACTCTCTATATGTTCTAGATGGAACGTGTTGGGTGAGCCGACCATCAGGAGGTCGGCGCCGGACTGCGCTACCATCTCATCTACCGTATCGAACCGCCGGGAAACGAGAAGGCCCGCCTTCTCTATCTGCTGTAGTCCTGCGGGCTGCGGATCCACGAGCCCGACAATGGTCAGGTCGGGAGTTGCCTTCTGGAAGGACTGAAGGACATTTGCCATGCGGTAGCCAAGGCCGGCGACAGCAACTTTCATGGGGATCTCCAATGCTTCTCAGGTGTCGAAGGTTGGCTTAGCCAGCCACTCGATCAAATTGCGTTTCTGGGTCGATGGGGGTCGCACGGCCGCGCATGAGGGACAGACGCCGAAAGTCGGGACTGCCATGCGCGATGACGGGAAGCATCGCCGCGCCGACTGCTGAAGCGCTCGGGCCGAGCGTGCTTGTTACCAGCCTTGGGATCTCACGCGCTCTGCGTGCCGACACGGAAGGCATCAATGGATATGTGCGGTCGACCAGAGATCCAAGGATTGTCGGCGATATCGTTCCTCCGACAACGACCGTCTGCGGATCAAACAGGTTCTCAATAATGGAGACGAGAACGCGCAGCCTTCTCGCGTTAAGCTCGAGCCATTGCATCAGCGCAGTGTCTCGTTTCTGGTAGAGCCTATCGAGGGCGCCTTCCACTTCCAGCAGTCGAGCCTCGCAATTCATCGCCTGCGCGAGCTCATCAAGAGAGAATGGTGTGGCTGCAATTCCGGCTTCGGGCTGCAACTCACTTGGCCAGTTCAGCAAACCGATCTCACCGGCGTTGTTGAAAGCTCCCTGGAACGGCAGGCCATCGATTATGATGCCGGCACCAAGGCCGTGGCCGATGAACACGTAAACGAAATGCGTCAGGTCGACATGACGGTTCGAGCCCAGCTCGGCTATTGCAGCCGACGTTGCGTCGTTTTCGATAATCACCGGCTGACCGGAGGCTCGTTCAAGGGCATCGGCCAATTCGAAATTGCCCCAGTTTTGCCAGCCAGGTGAACCGACATAGTGTTCGAAATCGGCTTCCTGCAAAGTCGGCATTGCCACGCCAATCCCCCAGCAAGGCGTGCCCTGGCACCGTTCGGAGATCTCTGCAGCAACACTGGACATCAAGGCGACTGTCTCGCCTGGATCCACCCAGGGACTTTCGTAGTCGATGCGAATGATTTCACGGCCCTTCAGGTCGCACAGCACGCCCGTCAATCGATCGCGATCGAGGTGAAAACCGATGGAGCATCCGGCGCCGTCTGCCAGCGTCAGCAGCTTCTGCGGGGCGCCGCGCCCGCCGGCAGCCTGACTGGTTTCGGTAATCAGGCCGCGGTCGATCAGGTCGCGGGTGATGTTCGAGATGGTCTGTGGTTGCAGGCCGGTTAAATCAACCAGGTCGCCTCGACGAATCTCGGATTTCTGGCGGATGAGATCGAATACCAGTCGCCGATTGTAACGCCCGGAATAGGCGTGATTGTTGCCAGAGATCGCCACGAAGGCCCCCAATAATCCATTTAATGGATCATATATTGGCAAATGTGCCCCTGTCTAGCCTGCATTATTGCTGAGATTTCTATTTTCTTTGCATGATATGCGGTTGCCAATGGATTATTTATGCCATTTAATAGATTTATTGGTATCGGCAAAAACAAAGGGGAGCCGTCAATGATGAAGAAGTCTTTGGGAGCAGTGCTGTTTGCAGGCGTGGCGCTTGTTGCGGGCCACGGCATGGCGGCTGATCTTGTCGTTTACACATCGCATGGCGAAACCACGTCGGGGCCGGTGCTCGATGCCTTCAAGAAGGTGCGCCCTGATATCACCGTGACTGTCGTGCGCGGCGGTACGGGTGAGGTTGTCGAGCGGCTCCGCGCTGAATCGAAAAACCCGACAGCCGATGTGCTCTGGGGTGGTCCGACCCAGACGTTCGACGAAAACGGTTCTCTTTTCCAAGCTTACGAAAGCAAGACGGACGGCGATATGATCACCGTCGATCCGAACCATATCTGGCATCCCTATACGGCTCTGCTGCAGCCGATCATCGTCAGCACAAAGCGGGTCAAGGCCGGCGATCTTCCGAAGACGCAGGCGGATCTGGTCTCGGACAAGTGGAAGGGGCTTGGATCGCTGATCATTCCCGATCCGGCAAAATCCGGAACGGGCTACACGATTCTGTCGGCGCTTGCCGGGCAGATGGGCTGGGAGTTTGTGGGCAATCTCGCCAAGGGCGCCCGCATCGCGCCGGGATCCGATGATGCCTTCAATGCGGTTCGCGACGGCGAGGCGGCAGTCGGCTGGATCAACGAGGATCTGGGCGCCAAGTGGAAGGCCGAGGGACTGCCGATCGACGTCATCTATCCCACGGATGCCGTGACCGGTCAGGTCGATGCGCAGGCGATCGTCGCTGGCGCTCCGCATGTTGACGAGGCAAAGGCATTTATCGATTTTCTCGGATCGAAAGGTTCCCACGAAGTCGTGCGCGACGCAACGGTCAGGCGTTCGGCCCGCAACGATGTTACGCCGCCGAGCGTTCTCCCCGACATTGGTAGCCTCAACATCATCTCTCCGGTCGATCCCAAGCCGGTCGTCGTCGCACGCTTCCAGGAACTGACCGGCAAATGAGGTTCTGGCGCGATAATTGGCTGTTCTTTTCGATTGTCGCGCTCCTCGTCTGCATCGCGACCATTCTACTGCCCCAAATTAGGCTCCTGAGCGCCTCCGTCATCGGTGACGGAGGTCGCTTTTCGATCGTTCATCGTGCGGCAGGTCTGGAGCCTGTCCCTGAAATGACGAGCCAGTTCACTGCTGGTATCGTCGAAAAAAACAAGGCATTGCAGGTCACCAAGTCCGGGCAGTTCGCGCTCGATGTCCTGCACGTCGATCCGACGACAATTCTATTGCGCGCCGAAGAGCCGATCTCGGTAACGCCTGAGGGCAGCAACCAGCTCGCGGTCTCCGTCGATGGCGTTCGTCTTGTCGTCAGTCAGCAGGCGCCTCGCGGTCTCTTCAACAAGGCGGCGCCTCAACCGCTTGCCGGCCAAGCCAACCCGGATGGAAGCCTGTCCTTGCGTCATGCCCAGAACGCCTATCTCAGCTTCGAAGCGCGCGAGCCGACCATCACCGCATCCAATTACCTAGCGTTCGTTACCGGCCGGGACACGTTGCGAGCTACCGTGAACAGCCTGATCGTGTCATTATCGGCTACAGCGATCGCCGCCATACTCGGGGTTTCGCTGGCCTATGTCGTGGCGCGCTTCGATGTTCGTGGATCAACGGCGATCGTGTTCCTGACAACGATGGCGTCAGTGTCGCCGCCATTCCTCGGCGCCTATGCATGGCGGCTCCTCCTCGGGCGCAATGGTGTGGTGACGTCCTTCCTCGGCATCGACTTCACCATCGTCGGGATGCATGGGGTGATATGGGTGATCGCATGGCTCGTCTTCCCGGTCATTTTCCTCTTGAGCCATAGCGCCTTCTCGGGGCTGGATGCCTCCCACATCGAGGCTGCCGAAAGTCTCGGCGCGAGGCCGGCAAGGACGCGCTTTTCGATCGAGATACCGCTGGCCATGCCGGGCATCATAACCGGGTTGTACCTTGCCACCATGGCGGCTCTTTCGGATTTCGGAACGCCTAGGATCATCGGGCTGGATCTGAGTGTGCTTCCGGTCCTGATCTACACGTCGTTCCTCAGCGAGGCCGGGCGAAACCCCGCGCTTGCAGCGACGGGATCGGTCGTTCTCGTCGCAATCTCCAGCCTCTTTCTCATGGCACAGCAGATCTACCTGGCAAGACGGGGCTTTGCGGTCGTGTCGGCACGCCGACCGGACCGCCGCAAGCTATCGGCAATGGGTCAGGTGGCAGCGTGGATCTTTGCATCGACGGTGCTGTTCTTTGCCTTTGTCCCACATCTGACGGTGCTCGCAACGAGCTTCATGGAGTGGCGTGTCGGTCTGCCGCGGTTTTCTCTGACGCTGTCCAATTACGCAACCATGTGGCAGAGCGGGCTGACATCAGCATGGGTGACGCTGTCGCTGGGATTCGCCGGCACGATCGTCGCCTTCGCCGCCGGTCTCGGGATCGCCTTCGTCCTTGTGCGCAAACGCTATCGCGTGATTGCTCCGCTGCTGAGCATGACCGTGATGATGCCTTATGTTATCCCGGGAACCGTTCTCGGGATTGGACTAATCATGATGTTCAACGAGGCACCACTGCAGTTGACAGGCACCTGGTTCATCCTCGCGCTTGCCTATGTGATCCGAAACCTGCCGTTTACGGTCAAGGCGTCTGAAGCTTCCCTTCGGCAGGTTCACCCGGCGCTGGACGAAGCCGCGCTAAGCCTCGGCGCCCGTCCGTTCAAGGTCTTCGTGAGCGTGACCGCGCCGCTCATGCTTGCAGGCGCGATCACCGGTGCTACGCTCACTTTCCTGCATATCGTCACCGAGCTTTCCTCGACGATCGTGCTCTACCGGCCGCCCTGGAAGCCAATGACCGCGGTGATCTTCGAGAACACGCTTGTCGATGCCGACTTCGGCGTGTCTGCGGCGCAGACCATCCTGCTCATGATGATCATATATATCCCGCTTTATTTGGTCGTGCGTTATGGCCAGTCGCAGAGGTTACAGAATGCCTGATGCCATCCATCCAGTAGCTCCCGCACGGGGGTGCGAGGTCAATATCCAGTCGGTTTCGAAAGCCTACGGCCACGTCACGGTGCTCAAGGAAGTCTCGATGACCGTGCAACCCGGCGAGTTTTTTACGCTTCTCGGACCTTCTGGTTGCGGGAAAACGACGCTATTGAGGGCGATCGCCGGATTTCACCCCATCAACCGGGGGCGTATCGAATTCGACGGGAAGGACGTCTCCGCACGTCCGCCTTGGGAGCGCGACATCGGCTTCGTATTCCAGAATTATGCACTTTGGCCGAACAAGACGATCTTCGAGAATGTCGCCTACGGTCTGCGGCTCCGCAAGGTCAGCAAGAGCGACGTTGCGCGGCGTGTCCGGGACGCACTCGAGCAGGTGCAGCTTCGCAACGTCGAAGACCGCTATCCCGCCGAGATGAGCGGTGGCATGCAGCAACGCATTGCGATGGCACGCGCGCTGGTGATCGATCCACCGCTGCTCTTGCTCGATGAGCCTATGTCCAATCTCGACGCCCGGCTGCGCGTCTCGCTGCGACAGGAGTTGCGCGAATTGCAGCAGCGGATCGGCGTCACGGCGATCTACGTGACGCACGACCAGGAGGAAGCTCTTGAGCTATCCGACCGGATTGCTGTGATGAACGGGGGCGTGGTGGAGCAGCTTGCGGTTCCCGAGGACATTTACGCCCGTCCGGCCTCGCGTTTCGTGGCCGAATTCGTCGGTGACGCCAATTTCCTGGAGGGCAACGCCGAGGGAGTTGGCTTCCGCCTTGCCGATGGTCGCACGATGGCCCTTCCTACAGGTGAGATTCAAGGTGCATCCACGCTGTTCATACGGCCGGAGCGGCTTCTGATGACGGCGGCGGGCCAGGGCCATATCGATGCCGTCGTCGAAGATGTTCGCTATGTCGGGCGCAGCTTCGTGCATCGGATGGCATTGGGCCAAGCGGTATCGGTATGGGTCGACGCACCTATGCGGCTGGTCAACGGGCAGCACATGGGGCTTGATTTTAGCGCCGCAACGTTTCTAAGGAGCCAGCCGTGAAGGATGCCGAGATCGATCATCTGTTCCTTGCTGCCAAAGAGGCTGCGCGGGCAGGAGGGGCAGAACTTCTCGCTCGCTTCGGTCGTTTGAAAACCAATGCAATCAGCCAGAAGGGGCATGCGGACTATGTGTCCGAAGCCGACACGACCGCAGAGGCCGCAATTCTGGAAGTCCTCAACGAGGCCGCCCCTGGATACGGTTTTCTTGGCGAGGAGACAGGTTATCACGCCGGTGAAAAAACCGAGACCTGGGTTGTCGATCCACTGGACGGGACGAGCAATTTTGTCTGGGGCATTCCATATTTTGCCGTCAGCATCGCGTTGTGCGACGAAAGCGGTGAAGTGCTTGGAGTGGTTTTTGATCCCATTCGAGACGAGATGTTTTCCGCCGTTCGGGGAAGGGGTGCATGGATCAACGATGTCCACGTTCCGGCGCTTGCGGCTAAGCCACCAGAAAGCGCGATGGTCTCAATTTCAATGCCCGTGCCGGGGCAATTGCAATGCATCACAAAAAGCCAGTTCCTGGTCGGATTGCAAACGATCATCGATACAGCTGCGGGCGTCCGCCGCCTTGGCTCGGCCGCTCTTGACCTTGCTTATGTGGGTAGCGGCCGCCTCGATGGCTATTTTGAAGACGGTTTAAGTTACTACGATCTTGCCGCTGGTAAGCTGTTCGCACTGGAGGCAGGAGCAGCCGTCACGAACTTTGAAGGTGGAATTGCACGGGAGGGCTCGGTTGTTGCAGGGCAACGATCTTTGCACTCGTGGCTGGCCAGCGTGTTCCAATAGGGTAATTCCTAACCCCGATTACACCATCGGTGCCGTTCTAGGGATTGCTGGGAACACTCCATCTGCAAATCGACGCTATGCCCTGAAATCTGTTTCATCAACCACTTAATCGAGTTTGGAAAGTGGGTTGCAGGTTCGAACCCCTTCAAGAGCTTTGGAAAGGGTTCCCGATGATCCCGTTGCCTAACCAACTTGCGAAGGCCGGCACCTGCTCTCAGGCTTCCTGAGGCGCCTCCGCAGGGCGGGTGGTGCGATAGACCTCTTCCAGGCTCATCATGTTTGAAAGGTCGATGCTCATCGGGGCAGCGTGGCCGAAGGCGCCGCGCATCAGGCAGGTTTGCGCGGCGGCTTCTGCGGCTTTTGTCAGGATGAGTTCGGGCTGGAGGCCATCGAGCAGGCCGACGAGGACGTTGGCGATGTAGGTGTCGCCGGCTCCCAGCGTGTCGATGGGGTCGACCTGTTTAGCCGGGACTTCGACGATGCCACAGTCGCCGGCGAGAATAGCGCCTTCGATACCACGGGTGACGAGGCTCCAGCAGGCGCCCGCCATGCGCGCGCGTTCGGCCAGCGCGAACGAATCTTCACGGGACGCGCCGCTGGCGGAGAAGGCGATCAGGAAGCAGTGCGGAGCCACCCGTGCGATGCGGTCAGGATCGTGCACGGTGGCGAGATCGTACGAGATTTTCGTCCCCTCGGCAAAGCGCGGCAGCCAGGCGTCCACATGGCTCGACCGGCCGGTGTGAAGGGCATCGAAATCTGAAAGCCGCGTCAGATCTGTCCTTGTCGGCGCGATGATCGAGACGCCGAGATTGGCGCCCACGAAGACCCGGTCGCCGTCCCGCGTCTCGATCACGCAATAGGCTGTCTGCCCCGGCTCAACCCGCAGCGACGAGACATCCACGCCTTCCTCGGTCAGCGCCCGGCGGATCAGGCGGCCGGCATCGTCATCGCAGACCGCGCCGGCATAGGCGGTTTCGGCGCCGGCGCGGCGTGCTAAGACGGCATGATTGACGCAGTTCCCGCCGGGAAACATCAAGTTCTGGTCGCGGTAGCAGTCGACGACATTGTCGCCGAAGGCGAGAATTCTGGCGGGACGCGGCATCGGGTAAGCTCTCCTGAGAATCAAACTGAGAACGTTCTCAGTTAAAGGATCGAACTGAAAAAGGCAACCGATTTCGTGCGCCGCGCGCGCCGGATATCAGGAGCGATGATGAAATATGGAGGAAACGGCCAGGCCTGGTGACGGTGGCCGTCGGCATTGCCGCGAGAACGGTATGGAAAAATAACAGGCAATAATCCCTCGCGTTCGGCTTGCGGGGAGGAATGTTCCGCCCGGAAATCAGAGCTGCGCAACCGAGCCGCGTTCGATCAATTCCGCAGGCATCAGCACGGTGCGCGGCGGATAGTCCTCGCCGCGGATGCGCTCCAGCAGCATCCGCGCGGCGGCCTCGCCCATGGCAAGCCGTGGCTGTGCGACGGTGGTGATGCCGGGACGGTGGAAACTCATCCAGTCGAGATCGTCGAAGCAAATGATCGACAGATCCTGCGGGATGGAGAGCTTCAACTCGGCGAGCGCCCGCATGGTGCCTTCCGACATGGTGCCGTCCGTGGTGAACAGCGCCGTTGGCGGCTCTGGGCTTGTCATCAGGCGCGGTACGACGGCCTGTGCGGCCACGGCGGAATAGCTACCGGCCCGCAAAGTAAGGCTAGGGTCCACGGGCAGGCCTTCGATCCGATGCGCGCGCACGTAGCCCAGGAGGCGCTGCCAGCTCGGATAGAGCGTCTCGCTTTCGATAGGGTCGCCGGCGACGGCGCGGGCGAGGAAGGTCTCCAGCCCGCCGCTCTTTTCGTCCGCGAGTTCCGCCACGATGCCGATCCGGCGATGGCCGGCGGCGATCAAATGGCGCACGGCCTGCTCTGATGCGGCTATGTTGTCGGTCGCGACGCGATCGACCATCAGGCCCGCAACGGCGCGGTCGATCAGCACGAGTGGAACGCCCATAGCCTTGAGACTATGCAAATGCCGCGCCTTGCGCGTATCGCTCGGCGTGACGATCAGTCCGTCCACCTGTTTTTGCGTCAGAAGCTCGACCGAGTGAACCTCCTTGGGCTGCGCCTCATCGCTGTTGGTGATCAACAGGCCGAAGCCGTTGGCTTCCGCGACGTTGGAAATGCCGCGCAAAACAGAGGCATAGAACGGGTTCTGAATATCGCCGGCGACGACGCCGAGCGTGCGGGTCTTGCCGGTGATGAGGCTACGGGCCAGCGCATTGGGGCGATAGCCGAGGCTTTGGGCCGCCTTGAGAACCTGTTCCTTCTTGTCATCGCTGGTGTAGCCGTAGCCGCCGAGCACGCGTCCTGCAGTAGCCGTGGAAACACCCGCCGCCCGTGCAACCTCTGTGATCGTTGCCTTGCTTTTCGGAGCCACGTGGCCATTCCTCTCACAAACTGATCTGCCGAACTGAGAATCTTTTCATGTCTCGTCGGGAAAAATCGGCAACTCTTTATAGGTGTTAGCAGATCGACGGGGGTTTTCAAAGGCTTTGAGCGCGATGTCTTGATAAGACGGCGCTTGACGGCAGGGCAATCTCCGTGTCTCATATGTGAGAACGTTCTCGTTAATTTTTCAAGGGGAACCAGAGAACGGAAGTCCGAGCCCGCCGGGTTCGCTACAACAAGGAGGTCGTCATGTTTAAATCCATTCTGGCCGGATGTGTGCTGAGCGCCGCGCTGGCGATGCCGGCGCTGGCCGATGTCATTCCCGCGCTGCACGATGCGCTGCCGCAGGAATACAAGGACAACGGCATCAAGGCCGCGGTCTTCAACGATTGGGCGCCGGACGAGTACCAGGATGCCGATGGCCAGCTCAAGGGCTGGAGCGTCGACATCGCCAAGGAGATGGAACAGCGCCTCGGCGTGACCTTCACCTTCGAGGGCACGAGCTTCGACGCCATCATTCCGGGCCTGCAGTCCAAGCGTTTCGATGCCGGCTTCTCGTCCTTCGGTACTACGGCGGAGCGCCTGAAGACGCTCGACTTCGTTTCCCAGCGCCGCATCGGCACCTCCTTTGCCTATCCGAAAGACAGCACGCTCGACATCAAGTCGGCAGAGGATGCCTGCGGGCTGACGATCGCCGTCCTGAACGGCTCCTGGGACATCGGCCTTCTTGAAAAACTGAACGCCAATGAGTGCAAGGACAAGCCGGTCGTCATGCAGACGCATGGCACGCAGGCGCAGGCGGAGCTTGCCGTGCGCTCCAACCGGGCGCAGGCGACGGTGGGCGGATCGGTGAAGCTTGCCTATATGGCTAAACAGACCGGCGACCTGAAGGTGTCCGATCTGGTCCTGTCGCCGGTCAATAGCTGCATTGGCGTGCGCAAGGGCGATCCGCTCGGCCAAGTGCTGACGGATGCGATCCAGTCGATGATCGACGACGGCACCTATGAGAAGATCATGGCCAAGTGGGGCCTCAACGACAGCGGCATGCTGAGCAAGGCGCTGCTGATCACGGAAGAGCATCCGGCCGATCTGTGAGGCACCGTTTTGCCGCATGCAAAACCATTCCGGCCCGAAGCCCGCTTCGGGCCGGATCGGACAGGCCCGAAGCGGGCAGCTAGGAATGACGATGTCTGAAGAACCACTTTCGCGCCCCTCCATCCATGATGTGAAGCCCATTGCGGTGCCAAAGGTCGGCCACTGGATCGGCGGCGTGGCGCTTGCGATCCTCGCCGTCGTCTTCCTTCAGGTGCTCGTCACCAACAAGAACATGCAGTGGAGCGTCGTCGCCGAGTATATGTTCAACCCGGCGATCCTTTCCGGTCTCGGCATGACGCTGCTCCTGACGGCGCTCGCCATGGTGCTGGGGCTGGCGATCGGCGTCGTGCTGGCCATCATGCGCCTGTCGGCCAGCAGCGTCTTCCAGTCGGTGAGCTGGGGCTGGATCTGGTTTTTCCGTGGCGTGCCGCCGCTGGTGCAGATGATCTTCTGGTACAATCTGGCACTTCTCCTGCCGGAGATCTCGATCGGTATTCCGTTCGGCGGGCCGAAGCTCATCTCCTGGAATACCAATGAACTCATCACGCCGTTCAGCGCCGCCATCATGGGCCTGGCCTTCACCGAAAGCGCCTATGCCGCCGAAATGATCCGCGCCGGCATTCAGGCGATCAATACCGGCCAGACGGAGGCCGCCGCGACGCTTGGGCTGACGCGCGGCCAGGCGCTTCGCCGTATCGTGCTGCCGCAGGCGCTGCGCATCGTCATCCCGCCGATCGGCAACGATACGATCTCGATGCTGAAATTCACCTCGCTCGTTTCCGTGCTGGCGCTGCCCGATCTGCTCTATTCCGCGCAGATGGTCTATGCGCGCACCTACCAGACCGTGCCGCTGCTTTTGGTCGCGACCATCTGGTATCTCGTGCTCACCACCATCCTGACGGCCGTGGAACATGCTGTCGAGCATCGATTGAAATCCGAACATCGCGCGGGTGAGAAGAAATCCGGCGGCATGTTCCGCCTGTTCGCGCGCCAACGGGAGGCCCAGGGATGAACGCCGAGATGATGATCGAACCGCTGCTGAAGGTCGAGCGCCTGCGCAAGAGTTTCGGCGCCCATGAAGTGTTGCGCGGCATCGATGTCGCGGTGATGCGCGGCGACGTGACCTGCATCGTCGGCCCTTCCGGTTCCGGCAAGAGCACGCTGCTTCGCTGCCTGAACTATCTCGAAAAGCCCACGGGCGGCGCCATCTTCCTCAATGGCGAGCCCGTCGGCGTGCGCTGGAAGGGCGACAAGCTCTATGAAATGAGCTTCAACGAACTGGCCCGCCAGCGCCAGCGCATGGGTATGGTGTTCCAGGGCTTCCATCTGTTTCCGCACAAGACCGTGCTCGAAAACGTCATCGAGGCCCCGGTTCTCGTCAAACGCGTTCCGCGGGCGACGGCAGTCCAGGAGGCGATGGTACTTCTGGAGCGCGTCGGCATGAAGGAGCGGGCGAGCTATTATCCCGCCCAGCTTTCCGGCGGGCAGCAGCAGCGCGCGGCAATCGCCCGTTCGCTGGCGATGAAGCCGGATGTAATGCTGTTCGACGAGCCGACCTCGGCGCTAGACCCGGAGCTTGTCGGTGAGGTCCTGGCCGTCATGCGCCAGCTCGCTGACGACGGCATGACCATGGTTGTCGTCACTCATGAAATGGGTTTTGCGCGCGATGTGGCCGACCATCTGATCTTCATGGATGGCGGGGTGATCGTGGAAGAAGGCCGGCCGGCGGACGTGCTGACGCGCCCGCAGCATGACCGCACGCGGGCGTTCCTGGCGCGCGTCCTGGCTGACGCGTAAAAGCGTCAGCCATAGGACCTCAACCGCGTGTCTGCGAAAGCGCGGATGCCGTGAAAAGGTCGAGATGGGCACCGCCGTTGTTCTTGAACACGGTGATCTGGCCGGCGCCGGTACGGCCTTCTCTTTTTCCCTGCGCGAGTTCGAAAAGATCGGCCTTCACGGCGTCCCAGGTGATGGCGCCCGATGCGACGGCCTGCGAAAGGTCGCCGCCGCCTTTCATGTTGTTGCGGCTGTCGACGAAGATCGTGCCGCGCACAAGGGCTGCATCATCCGCCTCCCGAAGCGTGGGCAGGTAAGCGCCGACAAGATCGAGATGGGTGCCGGGCCGCAGGAGCGCGCCCTTGACCAGTGCTGTATCCGACATTGTCACGCAGGACACGATATCGGCGCGGGCGACGGCGCCGTCGAGATCGTCGGTTACCGTCACGTCGATACCCGTTGCCCGAAGCTCGGCCGCCACGGCTTCGGCGCGGGCGGACGTGCGGTTCCAAATCGTGACCCTCCGCAACGACGGCCGGGCGGTCAGATGTGCTTCGGCAAAATGCGGCGCGAGAGCGCCGGCCCCGACGATCAGCAGGTCTTCCACATCCTCGCGGGCGAGAATGGCGGCGCCAAGGGCGGAGTCGGCGGCGGTCTTGCGCGCCGTCATGGCCGCGCCGTCGGCGACCAGCAGCGGTCCGCCGGTCTTGCCGTCAAACAGCGCTACCAGTCCCTGAACGGCGGGCTGCGGCGGCTCGAGATTCGCATTCTGCGGAAAGATGCCGACCATTTTCACGACGATCGGGCCGCCGAACGCCCAGCCGGGCAGGGTGACGAACTGTGCCTCGCCGCCGGCGGGATCGGATTGCACCACGACCTCGGAAGCAGGCATGCCGCCGAGATGCGCCTTGCGCAGGGCCGCGATCAGATACGGCCAGGGAAGCGCCGCGTGAACGGCAGCGGCGTCGAAAACATGCATGTCGAACCTTTCAGGTCTTGATCGTGTAGGTGACCAGATGGCTGGGGGTGACGAGCTGCGACAGGGCGAGCGGTCGGCCCTCGGCATCGGTGACGATCTTTTCGATGCGATAAACGGGCTGGGCGGCGCTGACGGCAAGGATGGAGCGCTCGCCGGCGGTGGCAAGGGCGACATCGATCTGCCGCTCGGCATGAGCCGGCTCGATGCCGGCTTTTTCGCGCAGCGCCGCGAAGAAGGAACCGCCGGCGGCGACCGGCTCGATCACGTCGGGAAAGCGCAGCGCATCGAACCAGAGCGTTTCAAGCGTCATCGGCCGGCCGTTATCCTCCAGCAGCCTGTCGAAGCGGATCAGTGCTTCGGCCTGCAGCCGGGCCCGGATGGCCGGGGCGTCCGGATTGTCGGAACGCGAGAGGATGCGGTGGCCGGCCCTCCGGCCGAACCCATCCATGGTCTCGGAAAAGCCTGACAGAGAGACCAGGGTCTGGCGTACCTTGGCCGGCATGACGATCGTGCCGCGGCCCTGCTGCCGCTGCAGGCGGCCATCGGCGCAAAGCTCTCCGATGGCGCGCCTGAGGGTGATCCGGCTGACCTCATAACGCGCCATCAACTCCGGTTCCGGAGGCAGGAAGCTGCCCTCGGCGAACTCGCCGGCATCGATGCCGGCGAGGATCGCGCGCCGGACCTGTTCATAGAGCGGCAAGAGATTCGCTTGGTCTTCCATCCGCTCTTCCAGGCTTTCTCAGTAGCTGATCTTTTTCATGTAGCGCCGCGCTTCCAGCATTTCGTGCTTGCGCAGGTCGGCGATCTTATAGGCGAAACGCCAGAGCGTGTCGAAGAAGATCAGCGGCACGACATTGCCCCGGAATTGCGGGTCGATGCCGGAGAGATCCAGCTTTTCGCCATCGAGAACCAGGATGTTCTCGGCCGAGCCGAAGCGGTGCAGGAATTCGTCGGCGCGCTGTTCGAGCGGCCGCGTGCTGTCGAGGCCCTTCAGGAGGATGAAGGCGCGGTCCTTGTCCAGCACCTCGAAGGGGCCGTGGAAGAACTCGTTGGCGTGGATCGCCTGGCTGTTGATCCACTGCATTTCCATGAGCACGCAGATGGCGAAGGAATAGGCCGCGCCGTAGCTCGCGCCGCTGGCGACGGTATAGATCACGTCCTCCTTGGCAAAGCGTGGCGCGTAGTCCTCAAACATCGGCGCGAAGGTTGCATGCGCCCGATCGATCGCCGGCTGCAGGGCGGCAAGGCTGCCGATCAGCGTCCCGGTCAGGTCTTCGCCGCCGGTCAGCGCCACGAGGCCCATGACGATCTGGTAGATCCGCGAATAGTTGCTGTCCTTGGCATCGATCGGCACGCCGGTCGTGTAGGGCGCTTCGAAGCCGACGACATGGTCGACCGCCCTGGCGAGCGGCGAGGCGGGCTCGACCGTCAGGCCGATGGTCTTGGCCCCCTTCGAACGGGCGAACTCGGCCGCGGCGGTGGTTTCCTTAGTGGTGCCGGTCATCGAGCAGAGAATAACCAGCGATTTCTTGTCGAGCGCACGCGGCGCGCGGGAGATGAACTCGGCGGCGTTGTAGACATCCGAGGGCAGCGGTGAATGCTGGTCGAGCAGGAACTTTGCCGGATGCATGATCGACAGCGAGCCGCCGCAGGCGACGAAGAACACATGCTTCACCGATTTTGCGTCAAGCGCGGAGAGCGCGGCAATGACGCCGGCATCGAAGGCAGAAGGGAGGGACATGGGTGAACCTTTCTATATGACGTTATAATACGTATTATAGCGCCGGCTTTGCCGTCAAGCGGTCTTGACACCATCGGCAAAATTTTGCGAACGTTCTCACATTCGGTGTGAAAATCTGTCGCTGTGGCGATGGCGGGGAGGTGAGCGTGAGCGGTGTCTACGACACACTCGTAGTCGGCGGCGGCATCATCGCCGCATCGGCAGGGCAGCACTTGGCGGCGGCCGGATATCGCACGTTGCTGGTAGAGCGCGATGACTATGGTGCGGGCACATCCAGCAGAACCTCGCGCCTGCAGCATTGCGGGCTCGGCTATCTCTCGGCCGCCAGCGGCTCGATCGCCACCTTTCTCGCCCATCCGCGCAGCGCCATCGAGTGCCTCAGCCTGATGCGCCGCGCGATGCAGGGGCGGGCGGAGTTTGTGCGCCTGGCGCCCGAGCGGGTAAAGCCCGTCACCTTCATCGTTCCGCTAACTCCGGAAAACGCCATTCCCCGTTGGAAGGCCCGGCTTGCCTTTCGCCTGATGACGGCCAGCGACGGCGGCCGGGTACCGCTCGACCTTCGCATTCTGTCTGCCGCGGAAGCGCGGGCGCATCCGGGGCTTCAGGGCATGGCGGGGTTACAGGATATCGGCGGAGCGATGACTTTCACCGAATACCAGTATCATTGGCCGGAGCGCATCGTTGTCGATACGATCATGAAGGCCCGGGCGATCGGCATGGAGGCGCTGAACCATACGGCGGTGACGGGGCTGGCGCGGGAGGGCGACTTCTGGCGGATTACACTGGAGGCAGCCAAGGGCTCGCGCGACGTTCTCGCGCGCGCCGTCGTCAATTGCGCCGGCGTTTGGGTCGACGAGATCACCGCTCTGGCCGGGGCGCCGCATCTTCGCAAGAATACCGGCGAAAAGGGCACGAATATCGTCGTTCGGCTACCAGGAAGCCTGCGCGGCATCGGTTTCGAGACCGTGACTGCGGCCGGCGCGCCCTTCTATTTGATCCCTTGGGGCGAACTTCATTATGCCGGGCCCTGGGATTCTATCTCGGACGGCAGGCCGGAAGGTTTTCGCGTTACGGAGGCCGAGATTGCGGCCATCCTAGATCAGATCGGCCGCCTGTTCCCGGGCTTCGGGCTGACGCGCGAGGATGTGCTCTATGCATGGGCGGGCGTGCGGCCGCGTAGTCTTGCCAATGACGGCAGGGGCTCCGCGCCCGCTGTTCGCGAGCATGACCTCACCGACGAAGGCCTGCCGAATGTCTTCACTTTCACCGGCGGGCTGCTGATGACCCATCGCGACGCCGGGCGGCGGCTGAGGCGCGCCGTTGCCCGCCGGCTGAAGCCGTCCGGCTCGCCACGCCCGCTGGACCTGCCTTTGCCGCCCCACCCGGATTTGCATTGTGTCACCGAAGCCTCGGTCGCCCATGCCGTCCTCAACGAGCAGGCATGCACGCTCTCGGACATCCTTCGCCGCCGCCTCTCCGTTGGCTGGGAGGCGGATCTCGGTCGACGCTATGCGGAAACGGCTGCCAAACTGGCGGCGCGACATCTCGGCTGGACGCCGGATGAGGCTGCGACGCAGGCCGCCGCCTTCATCGAGGAGACAATGACCGAATTCGGTCTCAGGACGCCTTAGCCTGGCAACAATACACGAATTTGTACGAAATCATGAGAGAACGTTCTCACAATACTTGAGAATTCTTTTATACAGGCAACCATTGGAGGAGTAGAGACATGGCACTGGATGAACGTAATATCAGCGTGATGAATTTCCACTATGTCCGGCATACGATGGATCGGTTTCTGGCCGATGTCTGCGAGGCCGGCGTCTCTCGCATCGAGCTTTGGGCCGCCGCGCCGCATTTCTATATCGGTGACAAGACGCTGGCCGATGCGCGGGCGCTGGGACGAAAAGTGCGGGGCATGGGCCTCGATATCGTCGCCCTCACGCCGGAGCAGTGCATCTATCCGATCAACATCTCAGCGAAGGAAGCGGAGCTGCGCGACCGTTCGGTGCGCTATTTCCTGGAATCCATGGAATTCGCCACCGAATGCGGTGCTCCGGCACTTCTGGTGACGGCAGGCGGCGGTTACCGCGACGAGCCTGCGGAACAGGCGCTGGAGCGCTGTGTCGATTCCATGGGCCTGCTCTGCGACCGCGCGCAAAAACTCGGCATCGATCTCTGGATGGAATCACTGCCGGATTCCTTTGCCAACATCATCCGCTCGGCCAGGGAAATCCGCAACCTGATGGACACGCTGAACAGCCCCGCGCTATATGCGGTCTATGACGTGGCAGGCGCGGTGATGACCCATGAGACGCCTCAGGATTATTTTACCCATCTCGCCGGCCGCGTCGCGCATGTGCATTTCACAGATTCCGATGCCGGTGGCAGTCATCTCGCCTGGGGCGACGGTATCATCGACCTCGACGAACTTACCGCCTATCTGCGCAGCCAAAATTACGAGGGCTCGCTGACGATCGAACTGACCAACTGGAAATACAATGTCGATCCCACCCCGCCCCTGAAACAGTGCATCGAGGCCATGCGCAAGGCCCTCGGTCCGGCTTAGGTGGTGCGGGCATGGAGGAGGAAAATCCAGCCGTTGCGCCAGCAGGAAGGGCCGATCCGCTGCTGCGACCGTTGCAGGTTGGCCGGCTCACCCTGCGCAACCGGATCATGAGCACCAGCCACGAGACCGCCCTCGACGAGGGCGGCCTTCCGCTCGACGCCTATCAGCGCTATCACGAGGAAAAGGCCAAGGGCGGGCTCGCGCTGACGATGTTCGGCGGCTCGGCGCGCATTTCCGCCGATACAAGCTGGGATGGCACGCAGCTCGACGTGTCGAGCGATGCGGTCGTCCCGGTGTTCCGCGCCTTCTCCGAACGCGTCCATCGCCATGGCGCGGCGCTGATGTGCCAGATCTCCCATGTCGGCCGGCGTGCCAACGCCACTGTCGGCGCCTGGCTTCCCGCGCTCGGCCCCTCCCATTCGCGGGAGGACTATAACCGCAGCTTTGCCCATGAAATGGACCGCCACGACATCGCGCGCATCGTGCGCGACTTCGGCCAGTCAGCGCGGCGCGCGCGGGAGGGCGGGCTTGACGGCATCGAGACGATGACCGGCGGCCATTTGATTGGGCAATTCCTGTCGCCGATGGTCAATCGCCGCACGGATGAGTTCGGCGGCTCCTTGGAAAACCGCATGCGCTTCCTGCGCATGGTCCACGAGGAGATCCGCCGGGAGGTCGGAAGCGATTATCCGGTGGGCATCCGCTACACGATCGATGAGGACCACAAGGACGGCTTGAGCTTCGCCGAGGCAGTTACGGTTGCCAACAGGCTGGAGCGGGAAGGGCTGGTCGATTTCTTCAACTGTATTTTCGGCCGGTTCGACACGCGTCTCAACCTGCTCGTCTACAACATTCCCGACATGACGGCCGCCTCCGCGCCGTGGCTGCATCAGGTCGGATCGTTCAAGGCGCAGACGGATCTTCCGGTCTTCCACGCCGCGAAGATTGCCGATGTCGCGACAGCGCGTTACGCGGTCGAAGCAGCGCTGGTCGATATGGTCGGCATGACGCGGGCGCACATGGCCGACCCCCAGATCGTCAACAAGCTGCGAGCAGGCCGGGAACAGGAAATCCGCCCCTGCGTGGGCGCTTCGCACTGTCTCTATCGCCCGGTGCATTGCATCCACAATCCGGCGACAGGTCGTGACACCTGGCTGCCGCAGGTGATCGAGCGCTCGCCGCAGGCGGGACGAAAGGCAGTCGTCGTCGGGGGCGGACCGGCGGGGCTGGAGGCGGCGCGGGTGCTTGCTGCGCGGGGACACCGGGTTGTACTGCTGGAGGCGGCCGATCGGCTTGGCGGGCAGCTGGTGCTGGCCGCGAGAACCAGGCTTCGTCGCGCCCTGATCGGCATCGTCGACTGGCGCGCCGCCGAACTGGAGCGGCTCGGCGTCGACGTTCGGCTGAATGTGTACGCGGAGGCGGCCGAGGTTCTTGCCGAACAACCCGACTTGGTTTTCGTCGCCACCGGCGGCATTCCGGATTTTGGTCCGGTCGCAGGCAGCGACCTTTGCCTCAGTGTCTCCGATGCGCTCGGCAATCCAATGCAGATCGCTGACGAGGTGCTGATCTACGACGCGACCGGACGCCATCCCGCACCCTCGGCTGCCGCGGAAATTGCCTCCGCGGGAAAGAGGGTGACATTCGTTGCCCGCGACCCCTCCGTCGCGCCGGAAATGGAGCACCATTCGAGCATCACCTATCGCAAGGCGCTCGCCGAACGGGATGTTCGGGTGCTGCTAGAATACGAATTGGTGTCGGTGAGCGTGCGGGAGGGGCGACGCGAGGTGGTGTTGCGCCACCTGCTGACTGGCCGGGAAATGCTCGAGACCCACGCACAGGTCATTGTCGAGCATGGCACCGTGCCGGTGAACGACCTTTTCGCGGAACTGCGCCCGCTCTCGGCAAATGATGGCGCCACGTCGGTCGAAAGCCTGCTGGGCGCCGCGCCTTTGCGCGCGCGGCCGCCCGCCGGCTTCGAGTTGCATCGGCTCGGCGACGCCGTCAGCAGCCGGTCGGTGCATGCCGCCATGTTGGATGCCCTGCGGCTCGCGGTACAGTTCTGAGGATGTCTCGATGTTATACGGGAGCGTCGGCGATGGAGGCACGATCGACGACTTCGGTGCGCAGGACGATGCGGCTGGCCTCGCCGCCCTTCCCGTTTAGTCGTTCGACCAGCAGCTTGGCCGCCGTCTCGCCGAGGCCATAGACGGGCTGGCGCACGACGGTAACGGGCGGCGTCGTGACGGACGTCCAGTCCGCATCGTGAAACGAGACCAGCGACAGGTCGTCCGGAATGCTGAGCCCAAGGTCACGGCAAACCTTGAACACTTCAAGGCCTATGACGCTGTCCGACGCGATGATGGCCGTCGGGCGATGTGCCGATTGCAGCATTGCGGTGACGATGCGATGCGTTTGTTCCGGCGTCGCGGCGCCGACATGCACCCAATCCTCCATGCCAATCAGGCCAGCTTCGCGACAGACGCCGAGAAACCCTTCGATGCGCCGGCGCACCGAGCCGGTATTGATGTCTCCCGCCGCATGGAAGCGGTGATCGGGCGTATCGCAGGCGGTGAGATAAGCGATGCGGTGATGACCAAGCGAGACGAGCCGGCGGGTAATGCCCTCAGCAGCGTGGCGGTCGTCGGCGATGACGGTATCGACGTCGAGTGCGTCGCTGCCGCGATCCAGCAACGCGAGCGGCAGGCCGGAGCGGGCGGCTTCGCGCAGATGCTCGACATCGCTCTCCTTGGCCGGCGAGACGATGAGGCCGTCGACGCGCTTTGCAAGCAAGGTTCTGATCGCCGCCTTTTCCGCGCCGACGTCTTCGCCCGAATTGATGAGGATGACGGTGAAGCCCGCTTGCCGGGCAACGTCGGTGATGCCGCGCACGGCGAGGCTGAAGAACGGGTTCTCGATATCGCCGACTACGACGCCGATCGTGCCAGAGCGGCCCGTCGTCATGCTGCGGGCGAGTTCGTTCGGTCGGTAATCGAGCGCGCGTGCAGCGGCGGTAACGGCCTCGCGTACCCGGTCGCTGACAGTTCCGTAACCGCCCAGAACGCGTGCGGCGGTCGCCTTCGAGACGCCGGCTTTATGCGCAACGTCGGCAACGGTGACGGAGGTGTTTCGCGGTGGGCTCTGATCCATGAACGGTAGCCTTACAAGAGATATTGACGACTGGCAAATGCGAAGATAACAATCGTCAAAAGCCAAAGAGACCGGTCTCTTTTATATTGAGACCGGTCTCAAGGAATAAGAAGCACAAATTCCAGCATGCGAGGCGCATCGGCTGGACGCGTGGCCCCATGCCGCCGTCCGGATGAGATTTCCTGCGTCTTGGAGACATCGCAGACACCACCAGAGGAGACGAAACGAGATGCGATTTACCGAAGTTCTCACTTCCCACTTTGCCCGGCTGCGTACCGGCGCCATCGCGGTTGCCCTTGGCGTGCTGGCAGGCGCCACGACACCGGCGCTCGCCCAGGACAATCCGCTGGGCCTCATCGATCCCGCCGTCATCAGCGTGGGGACGATGGGCGATGCCAAGCCCTATGCCTTCACCACCGCCGACGGCGGGTTTACCGGCTTCGATATCGAACTCTTCCTCAATGTCGCCGAGCGCCTGGGTTTCAAAAAGGAGCAGGTGATCTTCACGGGCCAAGAATTCTCCGCGCTGATGCCCTCGGTCGCCAACGGCCGCTTCGACGTTGCCGCCGCCGCCATCGGTACGACGGACAAGCGCAAGGAGACCGTCGACTTCTCGGATGGCTATCTCGCCGGCTTCCTGACCGTGCTGACGCCGGATGCCGCCATCACCGATGCGGCCGGGCTCAAGGGCAAGCGTCTTGGCGTGGTGCAGGGCACCCTGCAGGAAATCTATGCCGAGAAGAATTTCGCGGGCGCCGATCTGGTGAAGTTCCCCGACAACAATTCCGCCGTCTCCGCGCTCAATAACGGTACCGTCGATGCGCATTTCCTCGACTACGAGGCGGCAAAGGATTATGCGGCGCGCTATCCCGAGCTGAAGGTCGCCGTCAATATTCCGAGCTTCGACGCGCCGGCCGGTTTCGTCGTCCGCAAGGGCAACGATGCCCTGCGTGAGGCGCTGAACAAAGGCCTCAAGGCCGCCATGCAGGACGGCACCTGGAAAACCCTGCACGAAAAGTGGTTCCCCGGCACGCCGATGCCGGATGCCTATCTTCCCAAGCCGTGACGCCGCCTTGCCGGTCCGGCCTTTCCGGTCGGACCGGTCTTTCTTTCAAGGGACCTCCTGATGAACTGGCTTGAAAACCTGCGGCGCAGCTTCCTCGACTGGAACGCCATGGCCGAAGTCCTGCCGACCATGATCACGGTCGGTTTGAAGAACACGCTGATCCTTGCGGCGGCCTCGACGGTGCTCGGCGTCGTCATAGGCATGGTGCTGGCCATCATGGGCATTTCCCGTTCGCCCTGGCTGCGCATCCCCGCCCGCCTGTATACGGATATCTTCCGCGGCCTGCCGGCCATCGTCACCATCCTGCTGATCGGGCAGGGGTTCGCCCGCATCGGCCGCGAATTGTTCGGTCCGTCGCCTTATCCGCTCGGCATTCTCGCGCTCAGCCTGATCGCCGGCGCCTATATCGGCGAGATCTTCCGCTCGGGCATCCAGAGCGTCGATCGCGGACAGATGGAAGCCTGCCGGGCACTGTCGATGAGCTATGGGCAGGGCATGCGGCTTATCGTCGTGCCGCAGGGCGTGCGCCGCGTGCTGCCGGCCCTCGTCAACCAGTTCATCGGCAATGTGAAGGATTCGAGCCTCGTCTACTTCCTCGGCCTGCTGGCCTCCGAGCGCGAGATTTTTCGCGTGGGGCAAGACCAGGCCGTGGTGACCGGCAATCTTTCGCCGCTGCTGTTGGCCGGCGTCTTCTATCTCGTCGTCACCGTGCCGCTTACCCATGTCGTCAACGCCATCGACAACCGCCTGCGTGTGGGCAAGCAGCGCCCGGCGGTCATCACCAGCGGGCTGGAGGAGGTCAGCGAACTCGATGGTGCCGGCCGCACCTCCGGAACGACCTTCAAGGGGGGCAGTCTCGACGTTCGGAATCTCGGAATGGCCTATGGCGATCTGGACGTCCTCAAGGGCGTGGACCTCACCGTAAAGCCCGGCAGCGTCACCTGCATCATCGGTCCCTCCGGTTCCGGCAAGTCAACACTGCTGCGCGGGCTCAACCGCCTCGTCGAGCCGAAGAGCGGCGACATCCTCATCGATGGCGAGAGTATTCTTGCGATGAAGCCGGAGACCCTTCGCCGCCGCGTCGGCATGGTGTTCCAGCACTTCAATCTCTTTCCCGATCACACGGCGCTGGAAAACGTCATGCTCTCGCTGACGAAGATCAAGGGCCTGCCGAAGGCCGAGGCGGAGCGCGTCGCCAAGGCGCGCCTTGCCGATGTCGGCCTTGCGAGCCGGCAGCATCACCGGCCCGGCGGCCTCTCGGGCGGCCAGCAGCAGCGCGTCGCCATAGCCCGTGCGCTCGCCATGGAGCCGGAAGTCATCCTCTTCGACGAGGTGACGAGCGCCCTCGACCCGGAACTGGTCAAGGGCGTGCTCAACCTGATGGCCGATCTCGGCAAGCGCGGCATGACCATGGTCGTCGTCACGCACGAAATGGGCTTTGCCCGCCGCGTCGCCGATCAGGTCGTCTTCATGGACGAGGGACGTGTGGTGGAGGCGGGCACGCCTGCGGCAATCTTCGACAGCCCGCAGAGCCCGCGTCTCCAGCGCTTCCTTGCGGAAGTGCTCTGAGGCGGGAAGGAGGACACCATGACACCACGGATACGATGGGGCGTGCTCGGCTGCGCGAGCATCGCGGCGAAAGCGGTCATCCCCGCCATCCAGTCCAGCCGCCTCGGCCGCGTGACTGCCATTGCCTCGCGCGATCTGGACAGGGCCACGGAGATGGCGGCGCGCTTCGGCATTCCCAAGGCCCATGGCAGCTACGAGGATCTCCTGGCCGATCCCGAGATCGATGCGATCTACAACCCGCTACCCAATCACCTGCATGTGCCGCTGACGATCAGGGCGCTGGAACATGGCAAGCCGGTGCTCTGCGAAAAGCCGATCGCGCTGGATGCCGCACAGGCGATGGAGCTTGCGGCCGCGCAGAAGGCCGCCGGCCTGCCGGTCGCCGAAGCCTTCATGGTGCGCCATCACCCGCAATGGAAGACGGCGCGCGCATTGGTGAACGAGGGACGGCTCGGCGAGGTGAGGGCCATCCAGACGATCTTCTCCTATTATCTGGACGACCCGCGGAATGTGCGCAACCAAGCGGATATCGGCGGGGGCGGCCTGTTCGACGTCGGCTGCTACGCCGTAAACACCGCCCGCTTCCTGTTCGGCGCGGAGCCGCTGCGGGCGATCGCCTTGATGGAGAGGGATCCCGCCTTCGGCACGGACCGGCTGACGAGCGGGCTGCTGGCGTTTCCCGAGGGCCGGCAGCTTGCCTTCACATGTTCGACCCAGCTTGCCCTCACGCAGAAGGTCACGGTGCTCGGAACGCGGGCGCGCCTGGAAATCCCCATTCCCTTCAATGCGCCGGCCGATGCGCCGACCCGGCTCGTGCTGGACGACGGCCGCGATCTTGCCGGAGGCGGGCGCGAGGAGATCGCCATCGCACCCGTCGACCAGTACCGCGAGCAGGCCGATGCCTTCGCTGAAGCCGTGCTCTCCGGCACGCCGCTCGATATGGGGCTGAAGGATACGGTCGTCAACATGAAGGCGATCGACGCGCTCTTCCGCTCCGCCGTCAGCGGCCGCTGGGAAGAGCCTTGACAGCCTGATCCATCCGCATAACCAACCGACTGAAAGACACCACCATGACCGACAACACCATCTCTTCGGCAGTCATCATCGGCGCCGGCATTTTCGGCGTCTCCACGGGCGTCCAGCTTGCGCGGCGCGGCATCCGCGTGACCATTCTCAACGACGGCCCGCCGGCCAACGGGGCTTCCGGTCGCTCGCTCTCCTGGCTGAACTCGGCACGTATGCGCTCGGAACCCTATCACCACCTGCGCATGGCCGGCATCGACCGCTACCGCACGCTTGCGGCGCGGTTTCCGGATGCCGACTGGCTTCGCTTCGACGGCGGCCTGACCTGGGATGCCGACGACGCGCGCAACGAGATCGACGCGGCCTTTCGCTACGAAGTCTCGCTTGCCTACGATGCGCAGTGGCTTCCGGCCGCTGCCGTCGCCGGCGTCACGTCCGGCATCGATGCGCGCGCAATCACGCGGCAGGGCGCGATTTTCAATCCCGGTGAAGGCTGGGTCGACCTGCCGACGCTGATCGGCCTGCTTCTCAAGGAGTTTTCCGCGCTCGGGGGCGTGCTGGTGACCGAGCAAGGGGCCGCACGGGTCCTTGTCGAGGGCGGCCGGGCCGTCGGGGCCGAAACGGCAAAGGGTGGGCGCTTCCTCGCCAATGCCGTCGTGCTGGCGACCGGCCCCGCCGTGCCGAGGATGGCTGCGGAGAACGGCCAGACCATCGGCGACGGGACGCCGGTCGCCCTTCTGGTTCAGACCAGGCCGCTCGCCCATCCCTTGCGCGCCGTCTTGAACACGCCGCGTGTCGCCGTTCGTCCGGCGCCGGGCGGCAGCTTCTCGCTGGATGCTGACTGGGCGGCGGACGAGGGGGTGAGGCTGCGCGCGGATGGTGGCTACCACATTGACGAGGCCGTCGTGGATGCCTTGCTGACCGAGGCCGCGAAGGTGATGGAGGGCAATCCGAAGCTTGAGGTCGCCTCCATAGGCGTTGGCGGCAAGCCGATCCCCGGTGATGGCGAACCTGTTGTCGGCGCGTTGAAGGCCATCCCGGGCTACTACGTCGCCTTCAGCCACAGCGGGGCAACGCTCGGCCTCATCGTTGGCGAACTGCTGGCTCACGAAATCGCGACGGGCGCCGAGCATCCCATGCTTGCAACCTTCCGGCCGGAGCGTTTTGCGTCGCGATAGGCGAACGGGAGAGCCCCGCCGTAAATGGCGGGGCCGGATGTTGCGACCTGTCCTCTGTATTTGCGTGCTGCAGAGGCCCTATGCGAACCGAAAACCCGCAGCTACAAGGGGGCCTTGTAAGGCTCCTGTTGTATGATCGAAGGGTGACATGGTTCGCAAACGCGCGACTTTGAAGGATGTGGCGGCGCTCGCCAATGTGTCGCGCGCAACGGCCGCCCGGGCTCTCAACAGTTACGGCTATGTTGGCGACGAGACCGCCCAGAAGGTTCAGGCGGCGGCGGAAAAGCTGGGATACCGTGGCAATCGCCTGGCGCAGGCGCTGCGCAACGGCCAATTGCCGATCGTCGGCTGTATCCTCGGCGACATCCAGAATCCGTTCTTCGCTCGGATCGCCCATGATATCGAGGTTCTTGCGCGCGAATGCGGGCACAACCTCGTGATCGGCAGCAGCGAGGAGGAGCTGGACCAGGAGATTTCGCTTCTGTCGAGCCTGCGCTCACTGTCGATACGCGGCTTCATCGTGGCGCCGACCTCAGCGACGAACAACGCCCACCTTCAAAGCCTGAACCTCGAGAACGTGCCTCTCGTCCTGATCGACCGTGTTGCCGAGGACGTCGAGAGCGACCATGTGGTGGTGGATAATGAAGGGGGCGCGCGCAAGGCGGTGGAATATCTCATCGCCATGGGCCATCGCCGCATCGGCCTGCTGCAGGACGATATGCGCATCTTCACCTCGCGCGAGCGCATGACCGGCTACCGGACTGCACTTGCTGCCAGCGGCATCGCACCGGACGACCGGCTGATCGCCGTTTCACAATCCACGGTAGAGCATGCCGTTGACGCGACCATACGGCTCTTCAGTCAGAAGATGCCTCCGACGGCGCTCTTCACGGTCGACAGCCTGATGACGCAGGGCGCTCTTCTTGCCTTCCGTTCGATGGGAATCTCCATTCCCCACGACGTCTCGCTGATCGGTTTCGACGACTTCAATCTGGCGACATTTACCGATCCGCAGATCACTGTCGTCTCGCAACCGGTTTCCGAAATCGGGCGGGCGGCCGCGCGGCTTCTGTTTGACCGGCTCTCCGGAAAAAGCGATCCGCCACAGAAAATCCGCTTTGAAACCAAGCTGATAGTTCGCGGCTCCGTCAGCCGCCACAGCGCCGGTTAACGGGCAAAAACGACCTCCCATAATTTTTTGACGCCCTACTTGTCAGGGGGAATTTCTTGTGCGCTAAATATGTGTGAGATCGATCTCACATTGTCTCAAGGATCACTGCGTGAAGACGTCAGCTCGCTTCGAGGACGATTGCGGAGCGCAAAACGGGAAGGTTCAAATGCTCAATTTCGATAGGGATCGCTTTGTAAAGATCCAAAGCGGCGCGGTTGCAATCGCCAAGGACGTGCGTGTCCTGATGCGCGAACTGCTGGACGGCGGTCTGGAACGCATCTTCTTCATGGGGACCGGCGGCGTGCAGTTTCTGACCCAGCCGGCCATCGAGCTTGCACGCAACGCAACGCTCTTCCCGGTTTCGGCCGCCTATTCCGCACAGGTCGTTCTGGAGCCGCCGGCAGGCCTCGACGACAAGGCGCTGGTCGTGCTGCCGTCGCTCTCCGGCACCACCAAGGAGAGCGTGCAGCTTCTCGCCTTCCTGAAGGAGCGCGGCGTGAAGACGCTGTCGCTCACCGGCCACAAGGATACGCCGCTCGGCCGTGACGCCGACCACAACTTCACCAACTTCGCCGAGGACGATACGTCTTCGGAATCCTTCTATCTCCAGACCCTGCTCATCGTGCTCGCCCTGCTGGCCGAGCGCGGCGAATACGCCGATTTCGATGCGACGGTCGGCGAACTGGCGCTGCTGCCGGCACTGCTGGTTTCGGTGAAGGAAGGCTACGAGGCCGAGGCCGCCGCGCTCGCCCGGGAAATCAAGGACGAGACCTACCACATCTTTACCGGCGCCGGCTCGGTCTGGCCGGAAGCGCACTACTACGGCATGTGCATTCTGGAGGAGATGCAATGGATCCGCACCCGCCCCGTGCAGGCATCCGACTTCTTCCACGGAACGCTGGAACTGGTGGAGCCGGGCGTCAGCCTCTTCGTCTTCAAGGGCGAGGATGCCTTCCGTCCGCTGACGGACCGCGTGGAGAACTTCGCCAAGCGCTACACCGACAAGGTGCGCGTTCTCGACGCGGCCTCCGCCAAGCTTCCGGGCGTCTCGGCCAAGACGCGCGGCCTCATCTCGCCGATCGTCCTGGCGACCATGCTGGAGCGCCTGAGCGCCCATCTGGAAGTGCTGCGCGATCACCCGCTGACCACGCGCCGCTACTACAAGCGTGTCGAATACTGAGATCTTCCGGTCCGGCGGCGACGCCGGACCGGTTGCCTGACGCATGCTGACGTAACGAAAACAAGAGAGGAACTGCGAAATGAAAGCCAATACGTTCTTGAGCACGACCAGCCTTGCGGCAATCGCGACCGCCGCCTTCGTCATCGGCAGCGTCGGTGCTGCATCTGCAGCCGAGCCGGTCATCGCCGGTCCCAATGCGACGGTCGACTATTCGGGCACGGTCAGCGTGCTGACCAAATTCGGTCTGCAACAGCTTTCTCCCTTCTTCGTCGATGCCGCCAGGGACTATGAAAAGCTTCATCCCGGCGTGAAAGTCGAGCTCATCCAGGAGAGCGACGACAGCGTGAAGGGCAAGACCAAGGCGCTCGTCGCCTCCAATTCGCTGCCGGACGTCTACTTCACCTGGACGGGAAGCTGGGGTGAGAATTTCGCGCGCGGAAACCGCGCCGTCGATCTGACCCCGGTCATCGGCCCCGACACCGAATGGGGCAAGACGCTTGCGACCGCTGCCGTCTCCGCCTTCCAGTACAATGGCAAGCTTTACGGCATTCCGCTTTATCTCGACGCCAAGTTCATGGGCTACAACAAGAGCCTGTTCGAAAAGGCGGGCGTCGCCGAACCCAAGACCTTCGAGGACCTGCTCAGCGCCTGCGCCGCCCTGAAGAAATCCGGCGTCACGCCGGTCTCCTTCGGCAACAAGGAAGGCTGGCCGGGCGTGCACTATGCCGGACAGCTGCTGGCCTACAACGTACCGCAGGCGACGCTCGAAAAGGATTTCGTCCCTGCCACCGCCGAATTCGCCGATCCCGGCTATGTCGCCAGCCTGACGCAGTTCAAGCAGCTCATCGACGAGTGCTCCGATGGTTCGGGCACGAACGGCTCGTCCTATGCATCGGCTCTGCAGCAGTTCAGCAACGGCAAGTCCGCCATGTACTATCAGGAGATCATCGAATTCGATCAGTCGACCGCGGACGGCGCGTTGAACCGGGACGATTTCGGCTTCTTCACGCTTCCCGTGCCGAAGGACGCGAAGGGTGATCCCAAGGCTGTCGAAGGCGCGCCGGAAGGCTACATGATCAATGCGGCATCCAAGAACATCCCGCTTGCGATCGACTTCATGCGTTTCGTGACCTCGGCGGCAAACGGCAAGGTTCTCTCCGCGCCGCCTTACGGCCAGCCGAGCGCGACAGTCGGCGGATATTCGGCGGAAGCCATGAACCCGGCCGTGGTCGATGGTCTCAAGGTGATCGCCGGCGCCTCCTACCTGATGCCCTGGCTCGATACGGCCAACCCGCCGCGTGTGGCGTCCGCCTGGCTTTCCGGCCTCCAGGCGTTGATCGGCGGCTCGATGACACCCGAAGAGGTCATGGAGCGGGTCAAGGAAGCGGCGGCTTCGTCCAAGTGAGGATCGGCCTGAAATGACTGTCATGAAGCATGAGCAGAAGGGTGAAGCCGTCAAAATCGGCTTCACCGGGCCGGACCGGGCGGAAAGCAACCGGTTCCGCCCGCTGGCCGGGATCCTGTCGTTTCGCTGGGTGCTGGTCGCCTTCGTCCTGATCCTCTGGTTCGTCTATTATCCCATCATCGACAATTTCGTCGTCAGCACGAAGAACCAGGACATCTTCACCGGCGAGACGGCCTTTATCGGCCTGGAAAATTACCGTCGCCTGCAAGGCGACCCGGTGGTCTGGACGGCGATCGTCAACAACACGCTCTATGCCGTCATCTCCGTCGTCTTCCAGGTGTTCGGTGCCTTCATTCTGGCGGCGCTGATCGAGGGGCTTGCCGAGGAAAAATGGCGCCGCTTCTGGCGCGCCGTCTACTTCATTCCCTCGGCCATCTCGATCACCGTCACCGGCCTTCTCTTCTACTTCATCTACCAGCCCGACATCGGCCTCCTGGATTCGGCATTGGCACAGGTCGGCCTGGCGCAGTGGTCGCGCGCCTGGCTCGGCGAGGAGGGGACCGCAATCTACGCCATCATCGCCATGAGCCAGTGGCAGGGCTTCGGCTATTCCACCCTGCTTTTCGCCATCGCGATCCAGAAGATCCCGCGCGAACTCTACGACGCGGCGATCATGGACGGGGCGGGGACCTGGCGGCGCCTGTGGAACATCACCTTTCCGCTGACCCGTGAAATGACCGGCCTCATGGTGATCGTCACCATCACCGGCGCGTTTCAGGTGTTCAACGAGGTCATGGTGATGACCGGCGGCGGGCCGAACAACAGCAGTCAGGTGCTCGGCACATGGCTTTACCAGCAGGGCTTCATCGAAAACGACTTCGGCTACGGCGCGGCGATCGCATCGGTGATCTTCGTCATCACGCTCCTGACCGGCTTCGCGCAGCTCTGGTACACGAAAAGACGGAGGGTCGAGCTGTGAGCCTCGCCTATGACACCCGGGAAACCGAGCGCACCGACTTCGTCGCCGTGCTGGCGAAAGTCTGCCTCGTGACCTTCCTCATCAGCCTCGGCATCCTCGTCCTGTATCCACTGTTCTGGATGGCGCTGAACGGCTTCAAGACCAATGCCGAAATCTTCGGCAATCCCTTCGCGCTGCCGAGCGGTTTCGGCATTGCGAACTACATTTCGGCCTGGAACCAGGGCATCCGCAACTACATCGCGACCAGCGTCATCGTCACGCTCGCATCGGCCAGCTGCACGGTGTTGGTCAGTGCGTGGACGGCTTATGGCCTCACCCGCTCGAAACTGCCGGGAAAACCGTTCTTCGTCGGCATCGTGCTCGGCGGCCTCATGCTCAGCCCGACGGTCGCCGTGATCCCGCTGGTGCGCATGATGCAGGACCTCGGCCTCTACAATACCTACTGGGCGCTCATCATTCTCTACACCGCCTTCCGCATTCCCTTCACGACCTTCCTGATCCGCGCCTATATGCTGGGGCTACCGCGGGACCTCGATGAGGCTGCCATCATGGACGGTGCCAGCGAAGGCCAGATCTTCTGGAAAGTGACGCTGCCGCTGTGCAAGCCGATCCTGGTCTCCTGCGTCATCCTGCATGTGCTCTTCGCCTGGAACGAATATCTCTTCGCGATGATCTTCACCAGCGGCGCGGATCTGCAGACGCTGCCCGTCGGCCTCACCTCGATCATGGCAAAACACGGCACCAACTACGCGGTCGTCTTTGCCGCCATGACACTCTCGGCACTCCCCATCGTCATCACCTTCTTTGCGGCTCAGCGCTTCTTCATCCGCGGGCTGGCCGAAGGCATCGGAAAATAGGGCAGGCATCATGTTGAAACGACAACAGCTCATCGGTGCGAACTTCTCCTTCCAGCACCACCCCTTCCGCTGGACCACCGAAAAACTCAGCGGCATGGGCTTCCAGCGGATGGAGTTCTGGGGTGTCGCCCCGCATCTCGATCTCTTCCACGACAATCGCGCGCGGCTTGCGGAGGTGAGGGCGATCCTTGGCGACAACGGCCTGACGGTCCACTGCTTCACGCCCGAGCAGGTCCTCTATCCGATCAACATCGCATCCGGCGACAGCGCCTATCGCGCGGCGAGCGTCGAGCGTTTCCTGCGCGCGGCGGATATTTGCGCGGAACTTGGTGCGAAGTATCTTTTCCTGACACCCGGCCGCGGCTTCGAATGCGAAAGCCGCGAAACCGCCTGGGGCAATTCGATCCAGTCGATAAACCGGATCGCGGCCCATGCACGCTCGCTTGGCGTCTGCTGCCTGCTGGAACCCCTTCAGCGCCTCGAAAGCAACATCGTCACCGATGCCGACACGCTTCAGAGCTTCTGGCGCGCGCTCGACGGCGACGATATCGACATCGTTCTCGATCTCGTCGCCATGGCGACGGCAAACGACACTGTCGACGGCTACTTCGAGCGCTTCGGCAAGCGCATCGCGCATGTGCATATCGTGGATGGAACGCCAGCCGGGCATCTTGCCTGGGGCGACGGCAACCTGCCGCTCGGCGACTATCTCGGACAACTCGGCAGGCTCGGCTTCGCCGGCACGCTGACCTTCGAACCCTTCGGCAACGGTTCCTATGCGCTCGATCCCCTTGCCGCCTGGCGGCGATGCCTCGACGCCATTGCGCCCCATTTCGATGAAGCGGACACAGAATGACGACGGCCAATCCCAACCTGATCGCTGTCGGTGACAATTGCCTCGATGCCTACCTCAGCAAAGGGTTCGTCACCGTGGGCGGCAATGCCCTCAATGTTGCCGTGCAATGGCGGCGGCACGGTTTGAATGCCCGCTATTTCGGCGCGCTGGGGCCGGATGCGGAAGCCGACATCATGCTCGCCGCCATCGAGGAGGCGGGGCTCGAACGCAATGACGTCGAGATCCGCCCCGGCGCGTCGGCAGTCACGTTGCTCACGGACGACGCCGGCGAACGGCGCTTCCTTCTCGAGTCGCTCGGCGTGGGGGAAAATTACGTTCCGGATGCAGACCGCTACAAGGCGCTACGGCAAGCCGACTGGGTGCATCTCGGCACGAATTCCAGCGAAACGCTCGTCCGCCGGCTCGTCGCGGATGACATTCCCTTCAGCATCGACGTTTCCACCCGGCATTTCGACCTTTCGCTGCACGGCGTGCCGCTGGTCTTCGCCTCCGGCCCGGACGATCCGGCAGAGCCGGTCGAGCCGCTGATCGCACAGTTCAGGGCGGCAGGTGCCCGGCAGGTCGTCGTCACCTGCGGCAGGCGCGGCTCCTTCCACGACGATGGAACCGTGACATCCAGCGCGGGTTCCGTGCCGGTCACCGTCGTCGACACCTGCGGCGCGGGGGACAGTTTCATCGCGACCTTCATCGCGTCGCGGTTCTTCGCGGGCCTGCCCGTGCAGGCGGCGCTCGACCTCGCCGCCGAGAGGGCATCGAACACCTGCACCCATCTCGGCGGCTTCCCGCAGCCCATCCGGGCCATCCCGGACTGGCTGCTTGACAAATATGTCGATGTCATCGGCAGCACGGGGAGGGCGGAAACATGAACACCATCACACTGAGGCCGCCCGTCGCGGCGCCAAAGGGCGATCGCTCGTTCTGGCTGCAGAGCATCGCGGCGGCTGCCGTCGCGCCACCTTTGCAGGGCAGCGCGGATTGCGACGTTGCCATCGTCGGCGGCGGTTATGCCGGCCTCTGGACCGCGCTCCGGATCAAGGAACAGGCGCCCGAAACCCGCATCACCGTGCTCGAAGCGGATTTCTGCGGTTCCGGTGCCTCGGGTCGCAATGGCGGCCAGGTCCACAGCTGGTTTGCCGAAATCGACATGCTGCACGCGCTTGTCGGCGAAGACGACGCGCTCATGCTGTGCCGGGCAACCGCCGACGCGATCGAGGAGTTGAACGGCCTGCAGGCCTCCGGTGCCATCGACATGGACCTGAGGCTCGACGGCTGGCTATGGACGGCCAGCTCGACCGCCCAGGAAGGCGCCTGGACGGCGGCAACCGAACTTTGCCGCGCGCTCGGCGAGAACCGCTTCCGCCCGCTCCGGCGCGAAGACATCCTGCATCGCACCGGCTCGGCCGTCTCCTATGTCGGCATTCTGGAGGAGAGGGCCGGGACGGTGCAGCCCGCAAAGCTCGCCATCGGCCTGCGCAGCCTGGCACTTTCGAGGGGCATCGTCCTTCACGAACACAGCCCGGTGATAGAGATCGTGCCGGGCCACCGGCCCAAATTGCGAACCGCGGAGGGAACATTGACCGCCGGCAAGGTGGTGCTCGCCGCAAATGCGTGGCTCTCGGCCATTCCGGAACTGCATCCCTATCTCTATGTAGTCAGCAGCCAGGTCATCGCGACGGCGCCCGCGCCCGATATCCTCGCGCGGATCGGTTGGACGGATGGAGCCTCGATCTGCGACGCACAGCAGCATGTCCTCTATTACCAGCGCACGCCCGAGGGTACGGTGATCTTCGGCCGGGGCACCGGCGGCATCGCCTATGGCGACCGTATCGACGCCCGTTTCAACCGGAGCGGCGACGGCGGCGCGGAGAATATCCGCGAAATGCACCGGGTCTATCCCGAATTGAAGGACGTGCCGGTGCTCCATGACTGGAGCGGCCCGATTGACTGCACGGCGCAGCATCTGCCGGTCTTCGGGCATCTGAAGGACCATGCGAACATCTTCTATGCGATGGGCTTCAATGGCACCGGCATCGCGCAGGCGCCCGTCGCCGGCCGCATCATGGCGAGCCTCGTTCTTGAGCGCGACGACATCTGGAGCCGATGCGGTCTGGTCGGCATCGGCAAGCGCAGGAGGCTGCCGTCCGAGCCTCTGCGGTATCTCGGCGCCCGGGTCGTTCGCCGCGCCATCCGGCGCAAGAACGACCTCGAAATTCTCGACAGAAAACCCGGGCCGATCACGCGATTCCTGGCCGGGCTCGCGCCCTGACGACATGTGCTTTTGAAATCGAACAACGGAGTGGAACGATGGCCGATCTGTCGCTGAGAAATATCCGCAAGGCCTATGGGGATCTGGAAGTCCTGCATGGGATCGATCTGGAGATAAAGTCGGGCGAGTTCATCGTCTTCGTCGGTCCCTCGGGCTGCGGGAAATCCACCCTGTTGCGCTCGATCGCCGGCCTGGAAACGATTTCGTCCGGTGACCTTGTCATTGATGGTGCGCGGATGAATGCCGTCGCGCCATCCAAGCGGGGCATCTCCATGGTGTTCCAGTCCTATGCGCTCTACCCACACATGACCGTCTACGAGAACATGGCCTTCGGCTTGCGCATCGCGGGAACGCAGAAGGCGCAGATCGATGCGCGGGTGCGCAAGGCGGCCGAAATCCTCCAACTCGACAAATACCTGCAACGCCAGCCAAAGGCGCTTTCCGGCGGGCAGCGGCAGCGTGTCGCCATTGGCCGCGCCATCGTGCGCAATCCGCGGGTCTTCCTGTTCGACGAGCCCTTGTCGAACCTCGATGCCGCCCTGCGCGTCGCCACTCGCATCGAGATCGCCAAGCTCAAGCAAAGCATGCCGGATGTGACGATGATCTACGTCACCCATGACCAGGTCGAGGCGATGACGCTGGCGGACCGCATCGTCGTCTTCAAGGACGGAGACATAGAGCAGGTCGGTACGCCGGCCGATCTTTATCGCAACCCGGCCAACCTCTTCGTCGCGCAGTTTATCGGTTCACCGGCGATGAACATACTCAAAGGAACGGTCGTCGAGCGGGACGCGACATCGGCACGCTGCCGGCTCGATTGCGGGATCACGCTTGAACTAACCGCCGAACCCGGCAGGCTTTCGAAAGGCGAGGCCGTGAGCATCGGCATCCGCCCGGAAAATACGCGGGTCGTTGCCGGCGTCGAAAACGATCCGACCTTCACGGGAAGCATCGATCTCATCGAACATCTCGGCGAGGTGCAAATCCTCTATCTGGACCTGCCCGGCACCAGCGACAAATTCCTGGTCAAGGTGGATGGAGAGAGCGCGTTCGCGCGCCTGCAGGACATTTCTTTTTCCGTACGCGGGCAGGACATCCGCGTCTTTGACGCGGCCGGCAAAGCCGTCTCGTGCGACATACAGTAGGTTTCGCAGAAGCTTAAAGTTCAGAAAACTCAATGGGGTTGCCCGTTCGATTCGGATCAAGAGCATCAAGCGCCGGCAACCAAAATGCCCTATGTATCGACCGGCCCTTTGCCAGGGGATCTTCAGAAGGCGATATTATGCTTGCACATTTAGAGGCCTTTCTCTGCACCACCTGATCTTGGAACCCTGAGTGCTGCGGTGCCAATCAGCGTGATGTTGGTTGACACATGTCGGACTGCGTTGAAGCGCTCCTTTAGGAAAACCACACCAAGCATTACGGCGACGACCATGCTGTCTCTCGAACCGCTGAAACAAAGGCCAACGGCACCTGTGTCATCGCCCACCCAACGATCCGGTAAGCAAGCAGCGAAATCGGGCCGCCGATACACCTCAATATGCTGGGCCTACGACTGCGCCCTGTACGATGCCCCGCGATAGAAGCTGTATCCTATCAGAACGTCTTTTTTTTAGTTCTGGCTGTTGCTGCTGGATCGTCCAAGAAACCCATTCCATATGCACGCAAGTTCCCAGATCGAAGTTCGCAGATGTTATCTGTCCGGAATGTGGGCTTCCTTGTTAGATCCACGGTGCCGGACCGGAGAAGAGAGCGATGATCAATAACTTGCACTCGCGACGAAATTTCTTGAAGGGCACGGTATTGGCGACGGGGGGATTGGTGCTTTCGGTCCAACTGCCACGCCTTGGGAGAGGCGAGGTCGCCGCCGGTCAGGAAATCCAGAAGTCGTTCTTCCCGAATGCATTCATCAGAATCGATAGTGACGGCGTCACTCTGATCATGGCTCATCACGAGGTCGGTCAGGGCATCTTCACGTCCAGCGCCATGCTGATGGCCGAAGAACTCGAGGTTGGACTTGATCAGGTCAAGCTCCAACCCGCACCTCCGGACCTCTCGAAATATCTCGATCCGCTTCTCTTTGACCAGTCGACTGGTGGTTCCACGTCGACGAGGGCCGACTGGATGCGCTTGAGGCAAGCTGGGGCGGCCGCCCGGATGATGCTGATTCAGGCCGCCGCTTCCGAATGGTCGGTGCCGGCCTTAGAATGTCGCGTCGAGCTAGGTGTGGTCCATCACGATGCCACCGGACGATCCATGACCTACCTCGAGGCCGCGCCCAAAGCTGCGGCGTTGCCAGTTCCCGAAAACGTTGTGCTGAAGGAGCCCTCTGAATTCAGGGTGATCGGCACCCGCGCCAAGCGCCTCGATACCCCACATAAGATTAATGGCAGCGCCATCTACGGGATAGATATCGTCATTCCCGATATGAAATTTGCGACCCTGGCCATCAGCCCGGTGGTCGGAGGGCGCATCTTGAAGATGAATGAAAATGCGGCTCGATCCGTGAAAGGGGTCCGCGACATCGTCAAGCTGCAGGATGCTGTGGCCGTAATCGGCGATCATATGTGGGCCGCCAAGACAGGCGTCGATGCACTTGAGATCGAGTGGGAGGCTGGACCCAATGGATCGATGAGCCTCAATTCGATCGTCCAGAAGCTGGCACAGGCATCGCAGCAACAGGGGGTGATCATCCGCAACGACAAGGATGCCGCCTCGGTGGTCTCGAATGCGGCGGTGAAGCTTTCAGCTGTCTATGAGTCGCCCTTTCTCTCCCATTCGCCGCTGGAACCGCTCAATTGCACGCTTCACATTCAGGACCACAAGGCAGAGATGTGGGTCGGCACGCAAGTTCCAGTCCGCGCACAGAAGGCCGTCGCGGAAGCAACCGGGCTGCCGCAAGAGAGTGTAGTTGTGAACAACCAGCTGATCGGCGGGGCGTTCGGACGTCGCCTTGATGTGGATTCGATCGAACTTGCCGCCCGGCTTCTCAAGGATATCCGGTATCCGGTAAAGCTCGTCTGGACCCGAGAACAGGACATGACGCACGATTACTATCGCCCCTATTATTATGACAGGGTCGCGGCCGGACTGGACAAGGATGGTCGTCTCATCGGGCGGACGCACCGTGTGACGGGATCCTCGATCTTTGCACGCTATGCGCCTGCGGCTTTCATCAAGGGCGTCGATCCGGATGCCATCGAGTGCGCCTCGGAGACGCCCTACGACGAGGACGCGGTTTTCGTGGATTATGTCCGCAATGAACCCGACGGCGTCAATACGAGCTGGTGGCGTGGAGTTGGCCCGTCGCACAATCTTTTCGTAGTTGAAAGCTTTGTGGATGAAATGGCCGCGGCGATAATGCAGGATCCCGTCGAATTCAGACGCAGGATGCTGACCAAAAACCCGCGCGCGCTAGCGGTCCTGAACGAGGCGGCGGAGAGGGCGGGCTGGGGCGAAAAGCTTCCAGCCGGAAGAGGCCGGGGGGTCTCCCTTCAGGTGGCGTTCGGAAGCTATCTCGCACATATCCTCGATATCGAGATAACGAAAAAGGAAGTGAAGCTTCTTCGATCGGTCATCGCGGTCGATTGTGGTATCACTATCAACCCCGATACCGTAGAAGCCCAGATGCAGGGAGGTGTGATTTTCGGGCTGAGCAGCGCCATGTACAATCAGGTCACCTTCACCGACGGGGCCGTCGACCAGACCAATTTCGATATGTACCGTGCGCTCCGTATCAACGAGATCCCCAAGATCGAAATCTATCACATCAAGAGCCAGGAGACCCCGGGCGGCGTGGGTGAGGCCGCAACGGCTGCTGCCGCAGGTGCGCTCGCGAACGCCATCTTTGCGGCATCCGGAAAACGCATCCGTTCGCTGCCACTCGCGGAGGCGGCTCTGAGCTAGCAACAGGAGCTGAGAGACGGCGTTGGCTCAACTGTGATGGCGCGACGTCTCTGGGCTCAAACGAAAACCGTCCGCTATCAGTCACATAAATTGGTACCTACAACTGGCTAAACGCGAGTGGTACCGTCTCGGCGCAAGACGACATGGTCGACACACAGCGGCGCTCGCAGGTCGTAGGGTACAGTCTCTTTCGGTCGGCAGCACGGCTGGAAGTCGCCGACGACCATCGTGGAAGGTGGGAAGCCTCATACTTCCATCGGCAAAATCGGCCGGCGTAAATTCCACGCCGGATACCGTTGTCTAACCTCTCACCTCAATTGAGATCATCCAATGAAACTTTACACGCATCCCGGGGCAAGCTCGCTCTCCGTCCACATCCTTTTGCGCGAGACGCGTCTACCTTTCGACCTCGAGGTGATCAATGTCACTGCCAAAGTTCGCGCGGATGGTTCCGACTACTGGACGGTCGCCCAGCGAGGAATGGTACCGCTACTAGAACTAGACAACGGCGAGATGCTGACCGAGAACCTCGTGATCGCTCAGTACCTCTGTGATCTTGCTGGGCGTCGTGACCTCATGCCGGAACCGGGCACCATGCAGCGCTACCGTGTCATGGAGTGGCAGAGCTACGTGGCGGCGGAACTGCACAAGAGCTTCGTCCCAATGTTCTGGCCGATCGACGACGAAATGCGGACGCTCGTCTTGCAGCGTATCCGTAGCCGCCTCGGGTTCCTTAACGAGAGCCTCAAAGGCCCGTTCCTGACCGGGGAAACCTTCACGGCCGCCGATGCGTATCTCTTTGTGATTGGGAGCTGGGCAAGGCACTTCGGTATAGCGACCGATGAGTATCCGCGAGTGAGGAGTTTGCTCAGACTTGTATCTGAGAGGCAGTCGGTACGGGATGCACTGAACGCAGAGGGGCGCGGGCTCGTTGTTATCGACGATCCCGATCCGATGCCGTAATACGCGAATGACGAAAAGCTCGGCGGCGATGTTCGACATCGCCGCCGAGCATTCAAGGGTTGTTTGTGCTCAAACCCCTTGGCGTTTGAAGCGCCGGTCGAGAAGCAGCGCGATCATTTCAGCTGCACCTGCTGCCACTCCGATGAGCCAGATGTCGCCGGCACCAACGATGGCCGCTCCGATAGCGCTTCCGATAGAGAAACCCAAATACATCGTCGAGGTATTCAATGAGAGAGATACCGATGCCTGGGACGGCGACGAGGCCTGGATGAGACGCGCCATTTGCGCCGGGAAGAAGGACCAGACGCTGAAGCCCCACACGGCGATCGCAACGAGGGTCGGAACCAATGCAGCTGTTGGCGTCAGGCCCGTCAATGCGGCAAGCGCAAGGAAGGACAGTGCCAGAAGGACCAGCGAAGCCGTAGCTACCTTGCGCGAGCCGAACCGATCGTTGAGCGCTCCGCCTGTGGTTACTCCGACGGCAGCGGCGATTCCCCACATTGAAACGGTTGCAGCGATGCCAGTCACTCCGAAGCCAAGCTCGGATTTCAGATAGGGCGCAATGTAGGGGTAGGCAGTATAGGCACCCAAGGACCAGAATAGGGTCACGGCGAGTAGTTCTAGGATCGCCTTCTGGCGAATGACACTGACCCTTTCGGAGAGGCTAGCGACGGTCATACCGTTTCCAACCTGACGCCGTATTCCCGCCAAGATGCCGATAATTGCGATGAGGCCCATAACCGCGACAGCCAGAAACGTGGCCCGCCAACCAAACGCATGGCCGACCAATGCGCCGAGGGGCAGGCCAAGTGCAATCGCGATGGTCATCCCGCCGCTGACAATCGCCAAGGCGCGGCCGCGTCTATGCGGGCCAGCGATGGCACCCGCGAGTGCATTGGCGCTTGGGACGTAAAGACCCGATGCCACCGCCATCAGGACGCGCGCTACGAGTAGAGTGCTGAAGGTAGAAGAGAACGCAGCGGCAAGATTGCCAGCAGTGAACAACATCATTGCCACGATCAGCGTGTCCCGGCGGTTCATGCGTCCGGTGGCGACGGTCGTGATTGGCGAGCTGATGGCCAGCACGAGCGTGAATACGACGACCAGCATGGCGGTCGTCGAAATACTCATCCCCAGATCGTCGGCGATGGTTGGTAGAAGAGGCGCGATCATGAAGCCTTCGGTGCCGATGGCAAAGGTACCGAGAGCGAGGAAATAAGCTGGGACCAGGGAGGGTGCCGACGTTTCCGCGTTCTGCGCGACGTCGTCACTCGACAACCTGTTGTCTTTGGATTTCAGTCGATTTGACATGACGGATTCCCTGCGGAATTTGCCTCCCGGCCGTAGACCGGAAGGCAATGCCGCGATTTTGAAGGCTTAGACTGGGATCGGGTTCGCCGCCAAGGATTCATTGAATCCATGGACGAAGGCATGCTCGTTGTTCCCCGGGTTGTCACGAAGGGCCGCAATTTCCTCGACGTAAACTTCCGGGGCGTCCGTCTCGAGACCCTTCATCGTCTTTTCGATGAAAACATCCAGCGGCATCGCGCGCGGATCGCCGCTCTTTTTGACCAGGTCCGTATCGACCCATGGCGGAGCGATTTCCTGGACCCCTACATTGGTGTCGCGAAGCATGAACCGCTGCGAAAGCGAGTATGAATGAAGGGCTGCCTTTGTCGCTGAATAGACCGCGTTCGAAGCGAGCGGCACGAATGCGAGCACCGATGTGTTATTGATGATCGTCGCCTCGGGCTGCGCCTTCAGGTGCTCGACGAGCGCGGAGGTCATACGGATCGGGCCAAGCAGGTTCGTGTCAATGATGCGACGTGATACTTCGTCGTCAACCAGGCCGGAAGCATCGTCGAACGGCATGATGCCCGCGTTGTTGACCAAGACGTTCAGCCTGGGATACTCGGCGATCAGCTTCTTGGCGACGCGATGGATGTCGTTGATGTCGTTGATGTCGAGCTCGACGCCATCGATCCCTGGGTTTGCCGCGGAGACTTCGTCGAGCAAGGCCTTGCGGCGGCCTGCGATGATGACTTTGTTTCCAAGCTTGTGGAAGGCTTCCGCCAGCCCGCGGCCGATGCCGGAAGTTCCGCCCGTAATGAAGATCGTGTTACCTGTCGTTTTCATGGATCGCTCCTATTCGTTGAGACGCGCGTATTTCTAGGCGCATCGCCTCGGTTTCGATTGGAGGATCATGTCCCAAAATGCGATCGTCTCAAATGTCAAGGAAACGGCATTTTAGGACATTATTTGGCCGTCAGCTCTCCACATTCTCGAGCGCAGCGCCTCCGATCATTTTAAGAGTGCGACGAACGGCTTGAGGCGGCTGACCGAATGAGCGAAGAAACGCGCGGCGCATACGATCCCGATCAGCGAAACCTGTGTCGCGTGCCACGATTTCAACGGGATGGCTTCCGTTCTCGAGCATTGCCTTTGCTGCCTCGAGCCGGAGTCGCTCAACGGCTTTTGCGGGAGAATGTCCCGTTTCGTCACGGAACAGCCGACTGAACTGGCGAGGGCTCAGATTGGCGGAATCCGCGAGCTCTTCGACGCTCAAGGGATTTCGAAGATGCTCCTTGGCATAGATGAGTGCTTTTCGGATGCGGTCGGAGCGTGGCTCGAGCTCGAGAAGAGCTGAGAACTGGGACTGCCCGCCTGGCCTCCTGTGATAGACGACAAGTTTGCGCGCAATCGTCTTCGAAAGCGCCGCCCCGTAGTCATCCTCGATGAGCGCCAAAGTTAGGTCAATGGCGGCACTCATTCCGGCTGATGTCCAGATGTTCTCGTCGTGAACGAAGATTCGATCTTCGTCGACATGAATTTGTGGGAACTTCCGCTGCAGATTGCGTGCGTGTGCCCAATGGGTCGTGGCGAGCCGACCATCAAGCAGGCCCGCTTCGGCCAGGAGGAAGGCTCCAGTGCAGACTCCCGCAACACGCCTACTTTCCGTGGCAGCATTGACGATGTATTGCCGAAGTGCCGGTGAGGGCGCACGTGGAACCAGCTCGCCGACGACCATCAATGTATCGGGATACTCTTCCAGCTTCTTGGTCTGGACGCCGATGCTCAAGGATGACCTGACCGTTCCGCCCTTTTCAGACATCACCGTCAGCTTATAGGCCTCTTCACCCAGTTCCTGGTTTGCGAATTCGAACGCTGACAGCGCCGCCAGTCCCATGACCTGGAAACCATCCTCGAGAATGAAACCCACGCTGCGCATAGTCCTGATTACTCCTGCTGTTTTCAGTGCTGGCTGAATGCGGCACTGCCGACGTTACATCCTATCGGAGACGCCGGCAGATCTGTCTATATGGATTGGCGATGTTGCGATTGCTACGGGATGGCTGCCAGCTTGAGGCTGCTTCGATCGGAGAGGGTTACTCGGCCGCCTGCTTTGTCTCCGGCACCCAGTCGTCCTCGACGTGCTTCCCCGGCACATATCGTGACCGCAGCAGCACGTAAAACACCGGAGTCAGGAACAGGCCGAATAGCGTGACTCCGATCATGCCGCTGAACACGGCGGTGCCAAGCGAGCGCCGCATTTCGGCTCCCGGCCCCTCGGCGATCGCGAGTGGCAAAACGCCGAAGATAAATGCGAGTGCCGTCATGAGGATTGGGCGCAGACGCAGATGGCAGGCTTCGATAGCCGCTTCCACTGCAGTCTTTCCCGCGTCCTGTGCCTGGCGCGCGAATTCCACGATCAGAATGGCGTTCTTCGCCGCTAGGCCGATCAGAACCACGAAGCCGATCTGCGTGAGGATGTTGTTGTCCATTCCCCTCAGATAGACCCCGAAGAGCGCACCCAACACCGCCAGCGGAACGATGAGGATGATTGCCGCCGGCAGGATCCAGCTCTCATATTGTGCGGACAGTGCGAGAAATACGAAGACTACTGACAGCGCGAAGATGTAGACAGCGCTGCCCCCAGCGTGGGTTTCCTGGTAAGACAGTTCGGTCCACTCGTACGTCGTACCCGGTGGTAGCGTCTTTGCGGCAAGCTGCTGCATTTTTGCGATCGCCTCGCCGGTGGAGACGCCCTGAGCAGCGTTGCCCTGGAGAGGGACCGAGACATACATGTTGTAGCGCTGGACGAGCGTTGGTCCGCTTGTCTCCCTGATGTCCGCAAGCGTTCCCAACGGAACAAGGGCTCCCGTCGCGGATTTGACCTTGAGATCGAGCATGTCGTCGCGTTCGAGGCGGAACTGTTTATCGGCCTGGGCACGGACCTGATAGACTCTTCCGAATGCGTTGAAATCGTTGACGTAAGCGACGCCCAGATTGCTGGATAGGGCGTCGAAGATATTGGGGATCGGAACGTTCAGATACTGGGCCTTGTCTCTGTCGATATCCAGAAAATACTCCGGGCTCGATTCCGAGAAGGTAGTGAAGACCCCGGTGAGGCCCGGCGTCTGGTTCGCTTTGACCATCATCTGCCGAGCCAGGCCGAGGATGCGGGTCATGTTCGAGTTGTCCTGATCCATAATTTGCATCTTGAAGCCGCCCGAATTGCCAATGCCCTGAACCGGTGGAGGGGGGATGGCAATAATGAAGGCCTCATCGACGCTCTGCAGGTTCTTATAAAGTGCCCGGATAATCTTTTCGGACGTGTCCCCGGTCGCGAGCCGCTCCTCGAACGGCTTGAATGGTGTGAAAATCACGCCGGCGTTTGACGCGTTAGTAAAGGTTGCACCGCTGAAACCTGCGAATTGCACCGCATTGGCGACACCAGGTGTGTCCTTAGCGATATTTCCGGCCTTCTTGATCACCGCATCGGTGCGGTCGAGGGATGCGCCTTCCGGAAGCTGGACGACCACGATCGCATAACCCTGGTCCATGATCGGAATAAAGCCGCTCGGCACCTTAGTGTTGAGGAACCAGGTTGCTCCGAGGAGGGCGACAAAGACGGCAACTGCGCAGCTTAGACCGGTTTTCGAGCTGACGATGCTTCGGACGATTGCGGAGTAGCCGGAGCTGAGTTTGTTGAAGCAGTGATTGAATATCTCGGCACACCATTTCCCCAGTCTCGCCGGAAGGTTCGTCTTCGTCTCCGAGTGACCGTGAGCGCGCAGGACGATCGCGGCAATGGCCGGAGACAGGGTCAGCGAGTTCAGCGCCGAAATCGCGGTCGCGATTGAAATCGTCACCGCGAATTGTCTGTAGAACTGACCGGAGATTCCCGGGATAAAGGCTGTCGGCACGAATACGGCGATAAGAACGAGCGAGATAGCGATGACCGCCGTGCCCACTTCATTCATTGTCACGTGCGCTGCCCGACGGGGCGACATACCGTTCGCCAGATTGCGCTCGACGTTCTCCACCACGACGATCGCGTCGTCCACTACGATACCGATTGCGAGCACCAGACCGAAGAGAGTGAGCATGTTCAGGGACATGCCGAATGCCGCAAGGAAGGCGAAAGTACCGATAAGCGAAACCGGGATCGCGACGATCGGCACGATCGCGGTCCTCCACGACTGCAGGAATATGAGAACGTGTTGATTTGCGCTGAGAGCTGACCCGGGATTTGCGCCGAGAAGTGACCCGCCTTTAGGTATCGTTCGTGTCGGTCGTGGTAGTCAAGTTCCTCCGTTTCTCCTTTGTCGTTTTGGGCTCATGGGCCGAGCTGTTTTTGAAGCGGAAGCTGTCGTTTCCGGTTTCGAGGATAT
>NZ_JAGHMF010000011.1 GCF_017741815.1 Rhizobium sp. 16-488-2b | reverse complement strand
GCCGCTGGTCTTCCGGGGCGCGCCCCGGAAGACCAGCGGCCGCAGCACCTGGGGAAGATTCAAACGGCACTAATGAGGAGTATTGCTCCGGTACTGACACCGTGGTCAATGGCGCCTCCAGATCGAGCCGTCCCTGAACGAGAACGCCGGGGATCGAGGCCAGCTTTGCTGCGTCCCGCAATAGCGCACCTTCCTCGAGCCATGCCGCATGGCTGAAGTAGTGGGTTATGATCCGCGCACGAGTGAGCAGATATTCCGGATTTCGCCAGCGTCGCGGATAGCCGTCGGGATTGGCAAGCAGGATGGACGCCGCCTCCCAATCGTGCCAGTCCCGCGCCGCCTTGAGGCGTACGTCGAGATCGGACCCATTGAGCAATTCTCGATAACCCTCGAGGATGCCCTTGGCTCTCATGTCACCGGGAAGGGATGCCTTGAGTTGGTGCCATTCCTCGGGAAACAGCGCGGCCATTCCCTGTGTCAGCCATTCGATTTCCGATCGCCGCGTCGTCGTCACGCCGGCAAGCACCATCGCCGCGACGCGGGCCGGGTGGGTCTGCGCATAGGCGAGCGCAAGCGTGGATCCCCAGGATGTCCCGAACAGTACCCAATCCGTCACCCCAAGGTGACAACGGAGCTTCTCAATGTCGTCGATCAGGTGCCAGGTCGTGTTGGCGGAAAGATCCGTCCCCATCTCGGCGGCATTGGGAAGGCTGCGGCCGCAATTTCTCTGGTCGAACAGGATGATCCGATAGGCGGATGGGTCGAAATAGCGTGCCGCCGAGGGCGATGCGCCGGAGCCCGGCCCGCCATGCAGATAGAGCGCCGGCCGTCCACGCGGATTGCCGTAGCTTTCCCAATGGATGAGGTGGCCGTCCCCGACATCGAGGAGACCGTGTTCATAAGCTTCAATCTCGGGAAAAAGAAACGACATTGGGCGCGCCTCCTGAAGAGGCGCTTCAATCCATCAGCTTTGTGAAGCCGAGATGACGGTTATCAGAGAAATTCGCGCAGCGTGTCGCGCGATTGCAGCGACAGGAACTCGATCGCGACGCCTTCGACGAAGTGACGCACCACGCGGCCGCGCATGTTGCCGAGACGAAGCGCTGTGCCGATCGCCGGGCGAACCTCGACGTCGACGGCAGCACCCGAAAGCGACAAGTCCATGATCCGACACATATACTGGGTGCCGTCCTCAAGCGTGATTTCCGTCTGCGTCTCGCGCGGCATCAGACGATCGTGGCGACGATCTTCCGGCAGGCCGAGTTCATGCTTGTTGGCAAGCCACGTCAACTGCGCGGCAAGCTTCTCGCGCTTGCGCTCGGTGGCGTGGATGGACATGTTGAAGCCACGGCTGTCGATCGTCTGGACATAGCCTTCGACGCGACCGAGGTGATCGATATAGGCGACGACGCGTTCGTTGACGCGCGGGCGGCCTTGGCAGGTCACATACATGTCGCCGGGCGACATATCGATGACCAGGCACTCGAATTCCTCGTAGTTTGCCAGCATCAGGCGGCCCTGCATATTGATGGGCACGCGCTGGAATGCACCTTGTTCAAGGCGAGGCGCAGTTTTTTGCGTCTGAGCTTGCTGGAAAGCGTGCATTAAAGGGCTTCTTTTACAAATAGCTTGGCGCCAAGCTTTACTCGCAATCCATTAACAGAAGGTTGTTCAGGCGAGGGTGATTTACCGCTCAGCGGTAGTGCCGAAATGGTGCATCCTGTTTCACGGGCTCGTCCATCAGGCTGGACATCAGACGGCGCACCGTATCGGCGATCGACCGGCTGCCGCTGGTCGCTGCACGGGGCTCGTTCGCGCCGCTTTGCGTGCTCTCCGCCGGGTCGAGTTGCTCATGCAGCAACCGGCTGCGGTCGAGCGCCAGGAACTGCAGCGGAACGACCTCCAGCCAGCTCGCGGTCGTGGCCGGTGCGATCGCGCCGAGCAGCTTGTCGCATTCTCCCTCGGCATTGCGCAGCGGCAGAAGAATGATCTCGAAGGCCCCGCGATGGCCGGCGATGCTGTATCCTGTGGCGTTCAGCAAGGCCGGGATGCCGTGTTCCATGACGCCGACAGCGGTTTTCTCGATGTCCTCGTGCCCGTGCGCCCAGAGCTCAGACAAACAGCTGCCGCCGAGGTCGTGGCCGAAGAGATCGCAGATACGCGTGCCGGCAAGACGGAAGGTGACGCGGCTCGTCTCGGATGTTTCGAGCATGAAGAGGCTAGAGAGAAGCTGCCTGATATCGCGTGGCTCCACCTGCGTCCGCAGGGGAGCGATCTCGCTGCCGCGTAGCTTGTTCCAGTAGTCGAAGATCTGGATGGTGGTGTTGAGGCGCATGGGACTGCCGATCTGTTTCATTTCGGTTCAAACGGCGGCCATCATGGCCACCTTGACCTATGCCATGCGGATTTCATGCCAGATCCAGGCAGTTAAGGTTAAGGAAGGGTTTCGATTGTCTGTGACGGCTCGCCGTGCCAGTATCTTTTCATTGCTTCCGGTATTGGAAGTTCAGCATGAATTGCTCGGGCGCGAGGTCATTCTCGGGGGACGCTCAGCAAGCCGTTCGGTAGATTGCCGGACGGCTTTTTTTTTGACCTGCCGTCCTGTAAGCCAGTGCACGCGAAGTGAACGAGGAATGCAATGGACGATACGAACGAGCCGCACCAGCCGACCGAGCCCGCCGCCAAGCCGCCGCGTACGCCCATTTTCAATCTTCCAGGCGCCATTGTCGCAACGATCGGTCTCCTGGCGGCAATCTACGCCGTGCAGGCGATTTTCCTGACCGACAGCGGCGTCGACATGCTGTTCTTCGATTTTGGCTTCATCCCGCTGCGCTACATCACGCCCTTGGCCGAGCAGGGTCCGCAGTTGTTCTGGACGCCACTCACATATTCGCTGCTGCATGGAAATATCGAGCATATCCTGTTCAACGGGCTCTGGCTTATGGCGTTCGGCGCCCCCGTCGCCCGCCGCATCGGCTGGGTTCGCTATACGGTGTTCTGGGTGCTTGCAGCCGTCGCATCGGCCGCGCTTCACGCCGTGCTGAATTGGGGGCAAGCGACCGTGCTGATCGGCGCCTCCGGCGTGGTCTCGGCCTTGATGGGCGCAGCCTGCCGCTTCGCATTCCCGTCGGAGCGTCGCGTCGCGCTTCCCGCGCATCTCAATCCGCGCCTCTCGATCGCGGAAACCTTCCGCAGCCGAACCGTCGTCATGTTCATGCTCTTCTGGTTCGTCGGCAACATCCTGATCGCCGTCGGCATTCCACTGATCGGTGACACCGACGCGCCTATTGCCTGGGACGCTCATATCGGCGGGTTTCTCTTCGGCTTCGTGCTGTTTTCGCTGTTTGACCGGCCGCCGCCCGAACTTCCCTCTATTTCAGAGGATGCGGATATATTGCAATCCTGAGCGTTGAAGTGCACCATTCGAACTGATCCGCGTTGGGAGGAGAGACCGCCGCGGATGCCTGTGATCAGCTGAAGTGTCTCACTTTCGACATAGGAGGTTCAAATGTCCAATACAGTCAAAGCCATACTGGATGCCAAGGGCAGGGATGTCGTCACCGCCGGCCCGAACACGACCGTTTCCGAAGCCGCCGCGATTCTAAGCAAGAAGAAGATCGGCGCCATCGTCATCGTCGGCATGGAAAACAAGATCGCCGGGATTTTTACCGAGCGCGACGTGGTTCACGCCATCGCCAAGTCCGGACCCGCCTGTCTTGATAGCTCCGTGGCATCGGTGATGACGGCGAAAGTCTATCGCTGCAACGAGGCAACGACCGTCAACGAGCTGATGGAACTGATGACCAGCCGCCGCTTCCGCCATGTGCCGGTCGAAACCGCTGGAAAGCTTGCCGGCATCATCTCGATCGGTGACGTGGTCAAGACCCGTATCGCCGAGGTCGAACGCGAGGCCGAGGACATCAAGGCCTATATCGCAGGCTGAATGAAGGCGCGCCGGCTTGCTCAGCTGGAGCCGGCAAACAACTCCTGCATGCGCCTCAACTCGGGAAGCCGCGCCGTGGCTTCCTGATAGCCGCGCTCGATCGCTTCGCCGGCGCGATGAAACTCCGAAAGACCGATATCGCTCAATCTCGGCTGCAGCGAGATATCAGGCGGATCGCCCGCAAGACGAGCGCGCGCGATGCGATCCTGGATGATATTGAACGCCTGCACCATCACACCGGTCATGCCGAGCTTGGCATAGGGAGCATGCTCCTGCTTCTGCACCTCGGACGGCGTCAGGCTTGCACTGTGGCGCACCACAGCCGAGCGGCCATAGATGTCGTAGTTGAGGTTGACGGCGACGACCAGCGGCTGCTCGTAGGCGCGGCAGACCGAGACGGGGACGGGATTAACCAGTGCGCCATCCACCAGCGTCCGGTGATTGCTGCGCACAGGCTCGAAGATGCCGGGCAGGGCATAAGACGCCCTGAGCGCCGTGATCAGCGAGCCATTGGCGATCCAGACCTCGTGGCCGCTGTTGACCTCTGCCGACACCGCGACGAACGGGCGGTCGAGATCCTCGACATTCAGCCCTTCCAGATGTTCCTGCATGCGTTTGGTGAGCCGCATGCCGCCGAACAGGCCGCTGCCGCCGATGGTCAGATCAAGCAGGCTGGCGATCCGGCGCATGGTCAGCGACCGCGCGAAACCCTCGAGCTCATCGAGCTTGCCTGCCAGATAGCAACCGCCAACCAGCGCGCCGATCGACGTTCCCGCGATCATGCCGATCTCGATGCCCGCTTCGTCAAGCGCCCGGAGCACGCCGATATGCGCCCAGCCACGCGCAGCGCCGCCCCCAAGGGCAAGCGCCAGCTTCGGCTTCTTCGGTGTGGGGGCGGGGAGCTTGATGTCGGAGGGCGAGGCGATGCCAGCGTCGGAACCGACGGCTTCGGAGCCTTGACGGATCAAACTCCAGCTCACCATGGCAAACCTCCCCCTGGCACGACGCGCAGGCAAATATTAGTGCGCCGCCACCCTTTCGAATTGGTATATGGCCGCCGCCCTTGACCCAAAAAGAGACGGCATGCCGTTGTTACGGCTCTTTTCCGTAGACTTCGTGAGGATCGAACTGGCGCTCGTCGTCGGCGATCTCGAGCATCGGCTTGCCGTCTTCCAGGCTTACTGTCCGATAGAAGCAGGATCGGCGGCCAGTGTGGCAGGTCGCGTCGTGACCGGCAACTTCGACCTTTAGCCAAATTGCATCCTGGTCGCAGTCGGTGCGGATTTCCTTGACCGTCTGGATGTTGCCCGAGGTTTCACCCTTCAGCCAGAGCTTGCCGCGCGAGCGGCTGAAATAGTGGGCCTGGCCGGTCTGGATGGTCAGCGCCAGTGCCTTGGCGTTCATATGCGCCACCATGAGCAGCTCGCCGTCATGGGCATCCGTCACGATAGCGGTGATCAGGCCGCGGTCGTCGAACCGCGGCGTGAAATCACCGGCATCCTCGAGCTCGGACTTGTCTTCGGACGGCGCATTGAAGGCAAATGGCATCATCGCGGCTTTCTGAAATGAAGCCGGTCAGCGGCTCCGCACCATGGAAATAAACCGGGCTTGATCAGCCGGCTCAGTTTTAAATGTGCCGGTGAAGGTTGTCGTCAATGTGGTGGAGCCCTGTTTCTGAACGCCGCGCATGGCCATGCACATATGTTCGGCCTCGATCATCACGGCGACGCCGCGCGGAGCGAGCGTTTCGTCGATCGAACGGGCGATCTGGGCGGTCATGGTTTCCTGCGTCTGCAGGCGGCGGCCATAGATTTCGACGACGCGGGCGATCTTCGACAGACCGAGAACCTTGCCGTCGGGCATGTAGGCCACATGCGCCTTGCCGATGATCGGAACCATGTGGTGTTCGCAATGCGAGAAGAACGGAATGTCCTTCACCAGCACCATGTCGTCATAGCCCGCGACCTCTTCGAAGGTCCGACCAAGCACCTCTTCGGCATCCATCTCATAGCCGGCGAAAAGCTCGCGATAGGCTTTCGCGACACGCGCCGGCGTATCCAGCAACCCTTCGCGCGAAGGGTCGTCGCCGGCCCAGCGGAGCAGCGTGCGCACCGCGTCTTCGGCTTCCTTCTGGCTTGGGCGATTGGCGTCTGGCGTGGTCTGCGGAAAGTTCTTTACGATGGCGTCCATCTGCAACTGTCTCCTGATCCGCAATGCGGACCGTATTTCGGACTAGCCACTGGCAATCCCACTCGGGAATAGTGCACCTTTGGCAGGCTCCGGGGCTTTCAGGGCGAAATTTTGCGGCCCATCCGGCACGGTTTCCCATTCAAACTTACCCGAGGCCATTGCATTTTTATGGCCTTCGAACGACATACATATAGGAAAACGGCATCGCTATGTAAGTCTTCGAGCGCGACACGGTGTGTTTTTGTTTGTGCTACAATAAACAATCAGCCGCCTATCCGCATGAAATATGGAGCGGAATACCCGATGGACGACATCTACAACAGCAAAATTCTCGAATTTGCCGGCAATATTCCGCTGATCGGCGCTATCGACAACCCCGACGCCAGCGCCCAGGCACACTCCAAGCTCTGCGGCTCGAAGGTCAGGATCTGGCTGAAGATGGATGGCGATACGGTCTCGGCCTTTGCCCACGACGTCAAGGCCTGCGCGCTCGGCCAGGCCTCGTCCTCTATCATGGCTCGCCACGTGGTCGGTGCGACGGCGCAGGAGCTGCGCCAGGCGCGCGCCGACATGCTTGCCATGCTGAAGGAGGACGGCGAAGGGCCATCGGGGCGTTTCGAGGACATGCGTTATCTGCGGCCGGTCCGCGAATACAAGGCCCGCCACGCCTCCACCATGCTGACCTTCGATGCCGTGGTCGATGCAATCGGGCAGGTCGAGGCCAAGCGCGCCGAGACCGTGGAAGCCTGAGCGGATCGCCATGTGCCAGTTCTGCTCGCTGAACCATGGTGACGACGAGGACGAAGGCGGCGCCGCCGCTTCGCCCCGGAAGAAACCGGTTCATCACTCGCGCAATTACACCGGCCCTTTCCGCAAGACACCGGACCGCCTGTTCGGCATGGGCATGATCCGGCTCTATCAGCTGACGCTATCCGGCTTCATAGGCAATTCCTGCCGCCACATCCCAACATGTTCCGAGTACGGCTACGAGGCCATCGCCCGCCATGGTCTGTGGAGCGGCGGATGGATGACGCTGTTTCGCGTCGGCCGCTGCGGCCCCGGCGGCACCAGCGGTCTCGACCGGGTGCCGGAAACGCTTGGTGACCGTTTCCATTGGTGGACGCCGTGGCGCTATCTCGCGTTCGGCCGCAAGCCGACGTGACTGTTTACGTAGCACTCCTCCATAGCATCGTTTTGGCGCCAGGCCGTAGGGTGATCATGTCCGATCTACGCGACATGGCCGCGTCGCTCGGCTATCGCAATCCGCGCACGCTCGTTTCAACAGGCAACATCGTCTTCGAAGCGCCGTCGTCATCGATCGGAGACATCGAGGCGCGGCTGGAGCAGGCGTTTCGTGCGCGCTTCGGCAAGCCGGTCGATATCCTCGTTCGCACGGCCGAGGATTGGCGCAAGATCGCCGCCGCCAATCCGTTCCCCGATGGCGATGGCAGCCAGGTCATTCTGCGCGTCATGCGAAAGCCGCTCGACCGCACTGTTATCGAGCGGCTGCAGCCTCATGCCCAGCCGAACCAGCGCCTTGCCGTGATCGGCGGCGATCTCTGGATCGATTTCGCCGGCAAGCCCAGCGAATGGAAGCTGCTCTCCGCTCTGACGACCAAACGCATGGGCGTCGGCACGCTGCGCAACTGGAACACCGTTCGCGGCCTCACCGAAATGGTCGCGCACGAGGCCGGCATTCAGCCTCTGGCCTAGAGTTCGGGCGATCCGTAGCAAATGAAGGCCAGCTTGTTGCCGTCGGGGTCCCTGATATAGGCGGCGTAAGGCGCGCCGCTGTAATGAGCCCGGTAGCCAGGTGCCCCATCGTCCGATCCGCCGCCCGTAAGCGCGATTTCATGCAGGCGATCGACCCGGGCAGGCTCGTCGATACGAAACGCCGTCATCGTCCCGTTGCCGGCGGTTGAATATCCTTTCAACGGGTAGCCGACAGAAAAACGTGAAACCGTTTCGTCATCCTTGCGCCCCCAGGACGCGGACGTGCCATCGAGAAAGCACTGCTCGAGGCCCATCTCACGAAACAGTGCATCGTAGAAAGCGACCGATCGTGGGAGGTCGTTTGTTCCAACGGTGGTGTAAAGGATCATGCGCCACCTTGCGTTGCTGTTTCTGTCACTTTGCCATCGGCCAGGCCATTGTCAATGTGGCGATAACGTTGCCACGCCGGATCGGCTTTTCCTTTACTGCGACGGCAAATCCCGGTATCAGGCGGCGGCGTATTCGTGATCCGAAACGCGTCATTGCAACCACCCGCATTCGTTGGCGGGACTGGACAAGGAGAAGTCTAAAATGTCCCAATCCGTTTCCCTGACATTCCCCGATGGTTCCGTGCGCAGCTACGATGCTGGCGCAACCGGCAAGGATGTCGCTGAATCCATTTCCAAGTCGCTTGCCAAGAAGGCCGTCGCCATCGCGATCGACGGCACCGTGCGCGACCTTTCCGATCCCGTCGTCGACGGCACGATCGAGATCATCACCCGCACCGATCCCCGTGCGCTCGAGCTCATCCGCCACGACGCGGCCCACGTCATGGCCGAAGCCGTGCAGGAGCTGTGGCCCGGCACGCAGGTCACGATCGGCCCGGTGATCGAGAACGGCTTCTATTACGACTTCGCCAAGAACGAGCCCTTCACGCCCGACGATCTGCCGAAGATCGAAAAGAAGATGAAGGAGATCATTTCGCGCAACGCTGCCTTCACCAAGCAGATCTGGTCGCGCGAAAAGGCCAAGGAAGTCTTCGCCGCCAAGGGTGAAAGCTACAAGGTCGAGCTCGTCGATGCGATCCCCGAAGGCCAGGATCTGAAGATCTACAATCAGGGCGAATGGTTCGACCTATGCCGTGGCCCGCACATGGCCTCCACCGGCCAGATCGGCACAGCCTTCAAGCTGATGAAGGTTGCCGGCGCCTATTGGCGTGGCGACAGCAACAACGCCATGCTCTCGCGCATCTACGGCACGGCTTGGGCCGAGCAGGCGGATCTCGACAACTACCTGCACATGCTGGCGGAAGCCGAAAAGCGCGACCACCGCAAGCTTGGCCGCGAGATGGATCTGTTCCATTTCCAGGAAGAAGGCCCCGGCGTCGTCTTCTGGCACGGCAAGGGCTGGCGGATGTTCCAGGCGCTGACCTCCTACATGCGTCGCCGTCTCGCCGGCACCTATGAAGAGGTCAACGCCCCGCAGGTTCTCGATGCCTCGCTCTGGGAGACCTCCGGTCACTGGGGCTGGTACCAGGAAAACATGTTCGCGGTGAAGTCAGCCTATGCCTTCACGCACCCTGAGGACAAGGAAGCCGACAACCGCGTCTTCGCGCTGAAGCCGATGAACTGCCCAGGTCACGTGCAGATCTTCAAGCATGGGCTGAAGTCCTATCGCGAGCTGCCGATCCGTCTTGCCGAGTTCGGCACGGTGCACCGATACGAAGCCTCCGGCGCGCTGCACGGCCTGATGCGCGTTCGCGGCTTTACCCAGGACGACGCGCACGTCTTCTGCACGGAAGAGCAGATGGCGGCGGAATGCCTGCGCATCAACGATCTGATCCTGTCGGTCTATGAAGACTTCGGCTTCAAGGAAATCGTCGTCAAGCTCTCGACCCGTCCTGAAAAGCGCGTCGGCTCCGACGCTCTCTGGGATCGCGCCGAGGCCGTCATGACCGAAGTGCTGAAGACGATCGAGGAGCAGTCCGAAGGCCGCATCAAGACCGGCATCCTGCCGGGCGAGGGCGCGTTCTACGGTCCGAAGTTCGAATATACGCTGAAGGACGCCATCGGCCGTGAATGGCAGTGCGGCACCACGCAGGTCGACTTCAACCTGCCGGAACGCTTTGGCGCCTTCTATATCGACAGCAACTCCGAAAAGACGCAGCCGGTGATGATCCATCGCGCCATCTGCGGCTCGATGGAGCGCTTCCTCGGTATCCTGATCGAGAACTTCGCCGGCCATCTGCCGCTGTGGATGTCGCCGCTGCAGATTGTGGTTGCGACGATCACCTCGGAAGCCGATGCTTACGGCGAAGAAGTGGCCGAGGCGCTGCGCGAGGCCGGCCTCCACGTCGAGACCGACTTCCGCAACGAGAAGATCAACTACAAGGTCCGCGAACACTCAGTCACCAAGGTGCCGGTCATCATCGTCTGCGGCAAGAAGGAAGCCGAAGAGCGCACGGTCAACATCCGCCGTCTCGGCAGCCAGGAGCAGAGCTCGATGTCGCTCAACGATGCGATCGCTGCCCTGACGCACGAAGCGACGCCGCCTGATGTGCTGCGCAAGGCAGCTGCCCGGAAGGCGAAGGCCGCCTGAGGCTTTCGTGATCTTCGATTGAAATAAAAACGCCCGGTCAGCAATGACCGGGCGTTTTGCTTTGATAGCAATGTAGGATGCGTCAGTCGGAGTCGACGCCACCTGCGGCGGCACCGCTCTGCAGCTGCTCGAACGAGGGTAACGGCTGCGCGGCGTGTGATTGTTCCGTCGGGGTCTGCTGCTCCGGCGGCAGCTGCTGCAATGTCGTGGCGGCCGGTCCCTGGTCCGGCTGCACGTCCTTCATCAGCACCTCGACATCGGTATTTTTGCCGGCTTCGACCTTGAATTCGCGCTGGTAGATCTTGTCCTTGTTGCGCGCGACGGCGGAATACTCGCCCTCGGCAAGCACCATGGTCGGAAACGCGCTGACGCTTTCGCCGACGCTGTCGCCTGCGGCCGTCAGGATCGACCAGGCGGTATCGGCGATCGCTTCGCCACCCTTGTCGGATACCAGCTTGAAGGTGATCTGCGCGGCCTTGTGCTGGATTGTCGCCTCGGTGAGCTTGCCCGCTTCCACCTGGATGTCGGCACGCACCGACGCGTTGGTTTCGCCGTAATCGGAAACGACGTGATAGGTGCCGGCGTTGAGCCGCACGACGGTGTTCGGCGGTACATCGGCCATCACGAGCCCACGCTCACCGTCATCGCGCACATCGGCGGAATAGATCGAGAAGCTCAACTGATCCGGCCGGATTTTCACATCCGAGCCCGAGACAGCATTGAGCAGCAGCCCGCCCGCTTCCAGAACCATGGTCTGCTTTTCAAGCGCGCCGTCCTCGGGAACCGAGAGCTTGCGCGTCACGCCGGCACGGCCGAAGGACACGTTGACGAAATAATCGCCCGGCGCCAGCTGGAAGTCGGCCGAACCGCCCTGGGAACTCGCAATCAGCGGCAGCTTGCCGTCGCTGCCTGCGACCGGGCTGAACACATACCACGAGAGCCCGTCCTTGACGGCGTCCCCCGATGCCGTGAGCTTCGCCTCCAGCGCGACCGAATGCAGCTTCGCGCCCTGAGGCGTCGTGCCGGGCGCGATGAAGGCGTTGAGCTTGGGCATCTTCGTCGTGGTGTCGAGCTGCTTGAACTCCTTGAAGGCATCCTGCGCGCCGGCGCCGGCGGGGATCAAGGCAAGGAGGGCTACGGCAACACTCCAGCGTGCGTATGGCAAAATGCCGAGCATGTGTTTTGCGAACCAATTGACAACTGAAATGACAGAGGCCACTTCAAGACCAACCGGATGGCAAATTCAAGACCCATCCCCGATACCGCAGTGAAAATGAGAGTTTCTTGTCTATGAGATCCGATATCAAGCTGATCGACTACCTCGGCGTCCGCCGGTCCATCCCCGCTTTCCAGATGTCCGAGCCCGGTCCCGAAAAGCCCGAGATCGAGGAAATCCTGCGCCTTGCCTCGCGCGTGCCGGATCACGGCAAGCTCGCGCCCTGGCGTTTCATCGTCTATCGCGGCGAGGAACGCGCCCGCATCGGCGAAGAGCTTCTGAAGCTTGCGTTGGAAAAGAAGCCCGATCTCTCCGAGGAGATGATTCAGGTCGAGCGCAGCCGCTTCACCCGCGCGCCGGTCGTCGTCGCGGTCGTCAGCAAGGCCGGCCCGCACATCAAGATCCCGGAATGGGAGCAGCTGATGTCGGCCGGTGCTGTCTGCCTCAACATCATCTTCGCGGCCAACGCCCATGGCTGGGTCGCCAATTGGCTGACCGAGTGGTTCGCCTATGACGAGCGCGCCTATCCGCTGCTCGGCGTTGAGGAAGGCGAAAAGGTCGCCGGCTTCATCCACATGGGCTCGACGACGTTCCCGCCCGTCGAGCGCCCGCGCCCCGAGCTTTCCGAGACGGTCACCTGGGTCGGCGGGGAAGGCTGATGTTCTACACGACGGATCACAACCGGCACGGCCTTGCGCACGACCCCTTCAAGGCGATCGTGTCGCCAAGGCCGATCGGCTGGATCGGCAGCAAGGGCAGGGATGGCACGCTCAACCTCGCGCCATACTCATTCTTCAACGCCGTGTCGGATCGTCCGAAGCTCGTGATGTTTTCATCGAGCGGCCGCAAGGACAGCTACCGGAACGCCAGCGAAACCGGCGAATTCACCTGCAACTTCGTCAGCCGCAACCTGATCGACAAGATGAACAAGTCCTCAGCCGCCGTCGCCTACGACGTCGATGAGTTCGCTTTGTCGGGGCTGACGCCGAAAAAGGGTGAACTCGTCGATGCGCCCTATGTGGCCGAAGCCTTCGCGGTTCTGGAATGCAAGGTCACCGAGATCATCGAGCCGAAGTCGCTGAGCGGCGAGCCGTCGGAAAATGTCATGATCTTCGGCCAGGTTGTCGGTATCCATATCGACGAGGCGATCCTGCGCGATGGCCGGATCGACATGGGGCTGGCAAGGCCCGTCGCGCGCCTCGGCTACATGGACTACAGCGAGAGCAGCGAGGTGTTCGAGCTCTTCCGACCCAAGGCCTGAAGCGTGCGTCAGTCCTGCTGAACGGTTAAAGTATATGGTGAACCAATCATAAACTTTTTGCCGCTACCGTCATCCTCAACACTTGGGGTGCGAGAGAATCGCACTTGAGGATTGGGGTTCGCAGTGATCGTAGAGGCATTTCTTCGTTGGGTTGAGACTGCCAAGGCTGGAGACCGGGCGAGGGCGGCGAGCGCGCTCGGCCGGGCCTACCTGCAGTCTGAAATGTCTCTGGAAGAGCGCAAGGCCGCCGAGATGGCCATGACCTTCCTGCTCGACGACCCGTCGCCGAAGGTTCGCCTCGCCATGGCCGAAGCCATCGCATGGTCGCCGGATGCGCCGCGTGCCATCGTCCTGTCTCTGGCTGGTGACCAGGCTGAGATCGCCTGCCACGCCATAACTTTCTCGCCACTTCTGTCGGACGCCGATCTGGTTGATCTCGCAGCACGCGGCAGTGCCGTTACCCGCATGCTGATCGCCGCCCGCTCCAGCATCTCGCGCGCGGTCGCAGCCGCCTTGGCCGAGATCGGTGGCGCCGAAGACGTGCTGTGCCTGCTTGAAAACGAAGGCGCCGCAATCGCTCCACAGGCGCTGAAGCGCATTGCCGAACGGCTGGGCGACGACTGTGAAGTTCGCAACCTCCTGCTCGATCGCCCGGATCTGCCCGCCGACGCTCGCCAGCTCTTGACGCAGCATGTGAGCGATGCGCTCATCAACCTGCCGCTGGCGCAGGCCGCGATCGGCACCGGTCGGCTGCAGCGCGTGGCCCGCGAGGCGACGGAAACCGCGATCGTCGCCATCGCCGGCGAGATCACGCCGCGCGAGGTTGCCGATCTGGTCGAGCATCTGCGTGTCAGCGGACGCCTGACGCCATCCTTCCTCATGCACACGCTCTGCTCCGGCAAGATCGAATTCTTCGCTGGCGCCATCGTTAATCTGACCGGCTGCGACGAGCGGCGGGTGCGCTCGATCCTGGCGACCGGCCGCATGCACGCCGTACGTGCGCTTTACGAATCGGCAGGTCTCGCCCGCGATATCAGCGTGATCTTCGTCGAAGCCACCTTGCTGTGGCGCGAGGCGTCTAAATCCACATCAGGCACGATGCTGGCCAATGTCTGCGGCCGGCTGCTGCAGAGCTTCCGCAGCCGTAGCACCACGCATGGCGCGGTGCAGGAACTGCTGGAGATGGTCGAGAAGCTGCATGTCGCCGAGCAGCGACAATCGGCACGCGGCTATGCCTATATGACGGCGCTCGCCGCCGCCTGATTTAATTGCTCAAGCGCCTGACTACCCAGGAATAGCTTCCTGTTACGAAATGCACAGGCGTCGCGAGCGCGGATTTCATCGAATGGCCAGAGGGAAGGTGCGTGCGTACCTCTGCCGCCATTCTGGACGCGAGACCGGAAACCCCGGTCTGCGGCTTTTCCTCGGTGACGGCAGGTGAGGGTGCCGCGACCACCACCTTAGGCTCGGGCGGCAACGGCGGATGCGGCGGCTCGCAGACGGCGATGACCGTCGGATAGCTGATGCTGGAATAATGCTTCAACTGCCGTTCGGAATCGGCATCGCACATCGCCACCGTCTCAAACTGCTTCCCCACCGTCGCCACGTAATTGCACTGCGTGACCGAGTCGTTGCATCCGAGGATGGTCATGGCGATGAGAACAGCTTGCATGGGGGCGCTTTCGATATTGAACCGCTCCCCTTAGACGCAGCAATTTCAACCAAATGAAGGCCGCTTTCCGGCATCCATGCGGAGCAAGATTACAATCAGGAAAGGTGACGCCGCCGATCAGCCTTCGGCGACCCTGGGTGGCGGCGGAGCTTGCTCGTCGATCAGCACCTGAGGCCCGAGATCCGGCTTTTCGGCCGTGCGAACCTCATGCATCCATTCACGCCAGATCGCCACCAGAAGCGCCATCAGCACCGGGCCGATAAAGAGCCCCAGAAAGCCCATCGTCTTCACGCCGCCGATCAGACCGAAGAAGGTCGGCAGGAACGGCAGCTTGATCGGTCCGCCCACGAGCTTGGGGCGCAGCGTCTTGTCGACGATGAAGAGTTCGACGGTACCCCAGACGAACAGGCTGACGCCGGCAACGGGCGAGCCGCTGGCAAGCAGGTACAGCGACACCAGCGTGAACGACAGCGGCGCGCCGCCGGGGATCAGCGCCATGATGCCGGTGATGACGCCAAGCGTCACGGGCGAGGGCACGCCGGCCACCCAATAGGCGACGCCGAGCACGATGCCTTCGCCGATGGCGATCAGCGTCATGCCCATCACGGTCGAGCTGATCGTGGCAGGCACCACGCGCGAAATCCGCTCCCAGCGGTTTGGCAGGATGCGCTCGCCGAGCATGTCGATCTGGCGGGAGAAATCCGCGCCATCGCGATAGACGAAGAACAGCGCGATCAGCATGAAAAGCAGTGTCAGTAGCAGATGGAAGGCACCACCGCCGGCAGCGAGCACCGCGCGGTAGATATTGCCGATATGCGCGCCGCTGACCGCCTGGATCACTTCGCCCATGCTGCCGGGGCTGCCGATATACTTGACCCAGAGCTCGTCGAGGTAGGGCCCGACAAACGGAAACGCTGAAATCCACTGCGGCGTCGGTTCGCCAAAGCGGTTCACATGGATCAGCCAGCCGACCCATTCGCGCACTTCACCCGTGGTATAGGTGACGGCAAGCACGATCGGCGTGATGAGAAAGGTGACGATGAGTATGATCGCGATGGTCGCAGCGACCGTCGTGTTGCCACCGACCCTTTGCAGCAGCCGGCGATAGAGCGGCCAGCTTGCAAACCCGATGACCAGGGCAGCCAGCACCGGCACGACGAAGCCGTAGAAGAAATAGACGCCCGCGGCCACGACGAGGATCAGAAGCCAGCGTGCCGCGGAGATCGAAGGGATGAGCGGCGTACGTGCGGGAGAGGATGGACCGATCCATCGCGACTCGCGCTGCATATTGTTGTTCGGAAGGCTCACGTCGTCCTTTTCCCCCTTATTTCACCTAGGATATGGGCCATGCGTCCTTTGCACGCAAGCGCCATCACCGATTTAAGCCCGATGACGCCCCCGCCGCCGGTCCATCGGCCTGATCCGCAGGCTTCATAACCTTACATCACGCAATCATTAAGACAGAAACCCTTCGACATCCTTGTCATGGATCACGCTCGGTCTGTGCAATCGGCGATTTCGCGCCGGTTTCGACCGACATTGGAACGAACTGGCGTCATCTGACGGAAATGTGATCCCGCAATTTTGGCTGCCGCATGCCTGCGAAGCGTCGGTCGATCCCCATCTACTGAACCAATCCCACTCCCAGACCTTGCGGTGATCATATGTCTCGGCTAGTTTGGATCCATGGATACAAATGTAATCGTCACATCGCTTCGACGCGATATCGAAGCCGGACATCTCGGCGCTGGCACGGTGCTCAAACAGGAACAGCTGGCGGAACGTTTCGGCGTCAGCCGCCAGCCCATACGGCAGGCGCTCGACAGGTTGCTGGCATCCGGTCTTCTGGTGCGCCGCCCGGATCGCAGTCTTGCCGTATCGGGTCTGAACGAGGAGCAGGCGCGTGAGCTTGCCGAAATTCGCTTGTCTTTGGAGACGACCGCGCTGCTGGCCTCGATCGAGGCGCTGACCGAAAGCGAACTGCGCAAGGCACGACGCCTGAACGAGGACCTGCTCGACGAAGAAGACCCACAACAGTTGGAGGAGCTCGACCTTGCGTTTCACCGCACGCTCTACGGCCGCTGCGGCAACGCGAGGCTGCTCGAAATAATCGACACTTTCCGCCGTGAATCGCGTCGGGCCTATGCGCAGCAACCGAAAGGCTCCGAGGCCCGCCCGACCCTTTATCGGGAACATCAGGCGATCATCGACGCATGCGCCGCGCGAGACGCCGATCTGGCGCGCCAGGCGCTTTCGCAACATCTGAAATTGACGACCGCAAGGCTTACCCGCGAAGGAGAAGGGGAATGACGACGTTTTCGGCACAGGTGGCGTGGAAGCTGGGCGAGGGCAGCTTTATCGACGGACGCTACAGCCGCGGTCACACCTGGAGCTTCGACGGCGGCATCACGGTACCGGCTTCCGCATCGCCGCACAATGTGCCGTTGCCCTATGCCGTCGAAGATAATGTCGATCCGGAGGAGGCCTATGTGGCGGCGCTCTCCAGCTGCCACATGCTATTCTATCTCTGGATCGCGTCGAAGAAGCGCATCGGCATCGACAGCTACGTCGATGATGCGATCGGCGTCATGGAGAAGGTCGATGGCCGGATGATGGTCAGCCGCGTCGAACTGCGCCCGAAGGTCGGTTACACCGGTGAAGTCCCAGGTCGAGAACTTGAGGAACAGATGCACCACCAGGCGCACGAACTCTGCTTCCTTGCCAATTCGGTAAAGACTGTGATCGAGATCAGGCTCGACCGAGCCTGATCCTGAGCCTCGGCGTCAGATGTCGAGGTTTTCTGCGAATGCGGCTCGGTCCTGGATGAAGCGGAAGCGGGCTTCCGGCTTTGTGCCCATGAGATCGTCGACCGCCGTGCGCGTGCCCTCGAAATCCACCTCGTCGATCAGCACGCGCAGCATGGTGCGCTTGCTCGGATCCATGGTGGTTTCCTTGAGCTGCGCCGGCAGCATTTCGCCGAGACCTTTGAAGCGGCTGATCTCGACCTTCGCCTTGCCCTTGAACTCCGTCTCCATCAGCTCGGCACGGTGGCGGTCGTCACGCGCATAGGCCGATTTCGCGCCCTGCGTGATCTTGTAGAGCGGCGGGACGGCAAGGAAGAGGTGACCGCCGCGCACGAGCTCGGGCATTTCCTGATAGAAGAAGGTGATTAGCAGCGAGGCGATATGCGCGCCGTCGACGTCGGCATCGGTCATGACGATGATGCGTTCGTAGCGAAGATCTTCCTCGCGGTATTTCGAGCGCGTGCCGCAGCCGAGTGCCTGGACGAGGTCCGAGAGCTGTTGGTTGGCGCCGAGTTTTTCGCGGCCGGCGCTGGCGACGTTGAGGATCTTGCCGCGCAGAGGCAGGATCGCCTGGTTGGCACGGTTGCGCGCCTGCTTGGCGGAGCCACCGGCCGAATCCCCTTCAACGATGAAGAGTTCAGCGCCTTGCGCGGTGTTCTGCGAGCAATCGGCGAGCTTGCCGGGCAGGCGCAGCTTGCGCACGGCGGTCTTGCGGTTGACTTCCTTTTCCTTGCGGCGGCGCAGGCGCTCTTCGGCGCGCTCGATCACCCAGTCGAGCAGCTTGGCCGTCTCGTTCGGATTGTCGGCGAGATAATGGTCGAAAGGATCGCGCAGCGCGTTCTCGACGATGCGCTGGGCTTCGACGGTCGCCAGCTTGTCCTTCGTCTGGCCGACGAATTCCGGCTCGCGGATGAAGACCGAGAGCATGCCGACGGCCGAGATCATCACGTCATCGGTGGTGATCTGCGCGGCCCGCTTGTTCTGCGTCAGCTCGCCATAGGCCTTCAGGCCCTTGGTCAGCGCGATGCGCAGGCCGGCCTCGTGGGTACCGCCTTCGGGTGTCGGGATGGTGTTGCAATAGGAGTGAACCTGCGGATCACCGCCATACCAGGTGATCGCCCATTCGAGCGAGCCGTGGCCGCTGGTCTTCTCCGTCTTGCCGGCGAAAATCTCGCGGGTAACGGTGAACTCCTTGCCCATCGTCGCCTGCAGATAATCTTTCAGGCCGCCGGGGAAGTGGAAGACCGCCTTGTCGGGAATCTCGCCGCCTTCCTGAACGACACCAGGATCGCAGCTCCAGCGGATCTCGACGCCGCCGAACAGATAGGCCTTGGAGCGCGCCATGCGGAACACCCGGCCGGCATCGAACTTGGCGTGATCGCCGAAGATCTGCGGATCGGGATGGAAGCGGACGCGCGTGCCGCGGCGGTTGTGAACGTCGCCGAGTTCCTCGAGGCCACCCTGCGGGATGCCGCGCGAAAAGCGCTGGCGGTAGAGCTTGCGATTGCGCGCGACCTCGACTTCGAGAACATCCGAGAGCGCGTTGACGACCGATACGCCGACGCCGTGCAGACCGCCTGATGTCTCATAGGCCTTGCCGTCGAACTTACCGCCGGCATGCAGCTTGGTCATGATGACTTCGAGCGTCGACTTGCCGGGAACCTGCGGGTGGTTCTCAACCGGAATACCGCGCCCGTTGTCGCTGACGGTCAGGAAGCCCATCGCGTCGAGATGCACTTCGATGAAGTTGGCATGGCCCGCGACGGCTTCGTCCATCGAGTTGTCGATGACTTCGGCGAAGAGATGGTGCAGCGCCTTTTCGTCGGTGCCACCGATATACATGCCCGGGCGCATGCGCACCGGTTCCAGTCCTTCCAGAACACGGATCGACGACGCGCCGTAATCCTCGGACGTGGAACTCGCCGGTGGCGCCTGCCGTGGCGCGGCACTGGCGGCAGCGCTCGGCGCAGCCGGAGCGGCGAGGGGCGCGGGGGCTGCCGCGGCCGGCTTTGGCGCATCCTCCTGCTTCTTGGTCAGGGGCATTCCGGAAAAGAGGTCGTTGCTATCGTCCATGGAGCCGTTCAGATCTTCATCTTGTCGTGGGGTGGCCGCTTGCGCTTGAGCCTGACCCAAAATCACCGCAATTCATGTCACGTTTGCGAATCAGGCAGAGTCTGCCAGAAAGCACCTCGATACGCGACGCCACCTCATCGGGCGGACTTTCATTAAGAAATGATTTGCGTCCTGGGTCGCCGAATGGCAAGCGGCCAGACGCCTCAGGGAACCTTGCGCATGCGAATGTCCACAAGTCATTGCATAACTATCACAGCAATTGCGGCCTTTTTCATGGTCGCATCGGCTGATCTCAGCGCTGCCGACACCTTGCCACCCTTCAAGGACGACCTGTTTTCCAGCCAGACGACGCTTCAGACCGGCAATGGCGGCGCTTTCGACGTTATCGACTACAACGAGATGCGCGATATCAACGGCCGCGACCAGATCCCGGAAAAGCGCACGCAGCAGAAGTATGTCTCGCTCGGCATCCGCAAGCTTCAGAACAACGAAACGCTGTCGCTCGACGGCGTCAAGCTGGATGTCGCAAGGGTAGGGCCGAGCGCCGGTGCCGCCTTCACGGTCATCTTCATCCACGGTCGCGACGGCGACCGCCGCCTCGGCGTCAACGATTACACCTTCGGCGGTAACTTCAACCGGCTGAAGAACCTCGTCGCCGGCAATGGCGGCGTCTATTATGCGCCGTCGGTCAAGACCTTCGACAGTGATGGCGTGACCGCTGTCGCAGGCCTCATCCGCTACGCCAGCGCTCAGGCGCCGGGCCGCCCGATCATCCTGACCTGCGCCTCCATGGGCAGCCAGATCTGCTGGGGCGCGACGCGCGACGCCGAGACGGTCAAGCGCCTCAAGGGCATGGTCATCATGAGCGGCGTCGCCGATCCCGATTTTATGAAGAGCGCCTTCTACAAGGCCAAGCTGCCGCTCTGGTTCGCCCACGGCAGCCGCGACCCGACCTACGCCGCCGCCGACCAGCAGGCGCTGTTCGAAACGCTGATCAAATCGCGCTACCCGACCCATTTCACGCTATACCAGACGGGCAATCACGGGACGCCAATCCGCATGATCGATTGGCGCCAGACGCTGAACTGGATATTGGCCTCCTAGAATTGAGGGGGCTAGCCATAGTTTAGGCAACACGGCTGACAAATTTTAAGCATTTGCGCCGCAAAACGCCGCAATTTCCCTTACGTAAGCGTCCCAAACCTTTTCATTGCCGCATGCTTTTGCTAAGGCCCGTGCTGACGGAGAAATGGGGAAGGCCGGCATGACACCTGACGTGCGACCGCTTGTGGCGGGAAACTGGAAAATGAACGGCACGCGTGCCTCGCTGGATCAGATCAAGGCGATCGCTTCGGGTGTCCAGGGTCCTCTTTCCAACAAGGTGGAAGCGCTGATTTGCCCGCCGGCGACGCTGCTTTACGTGGCGACCGCGCTCTGCACCGACAGCCCGCTCGCCATCGGCGCGCAGGATTGCCACCAGAACCCCGAAGGCGCCCATACCGGCGATATCTCGGCTGAAATGATCGCCGATTGCTTCGGCACCTATGTCATCGTCGGCCATTCCGAACGCCGCACCGATCATGCCGAGACGGACCATCTGGTGCGCGCCAAGGCGGAAGCCGCCGCCGCTGCCGACCTGACCGCGATCGTCTGCATCGGCGAGACCGCCGCCGAGCGCCAGGCCGGCCAGGCACTCGATATCATCAAGCGTCAGCTGTCGGCCTCCGTGCCGGAGAATGCCACACCGGAAACCACCGTGATTGCCTATGAACCGGTATGGGCGATCGGCACCGGTGTCACGCCGACCGTCGAGGACGTCGAGAAGGCGCATGCCTTCATGCGCGCCGACCTCGTCGCCCGCTTCGGCGACAACGGCCGCAAGTTCCGCATCCTCTATGGTGGCTCGGTCAAGCCGGGCAACGCCAGGGAATTGATGGGCGTCGCCAATGTCGACGGCGCGCTGATCGGCGGCGCGAGCTTGAAAGCCACCGATTTCCTCGCCATCTACGGCGCATACGAGGCGTTGCTCTCTTGAGATGCGTGTATATTCCGGGCCGAAGGGCTTGGAATAGCGGATCACCTCATGTAAAGAGCGCCAGAATTTTACTTTATGCCCGCTTCGCGCCGGCAGGACTGGACCCATGCAGACCGTATTGATTGTCATTCATCTCATGATCGTGCTGGCGCTTGTCGGCGTTGTGCTTATCCAGCGCTCCGAAGGCGGTGGCCTCGGTATCGGCGGCGGTTCGGGCTTCATGTCGGCGCGCGGCACGGCCAATGCGCTGACCCGCACGACGGCGATCCTCGCAGCACTCTTCTTCATCACCTCGCTCGGCCTCGGCGTATTGAACCGCTACGAAAGCCGTCCGACGGATATCCTGAACCGCATTCCGGCAACGAGCGGGCAGGGCAACGGCATTCTTGATTCGCTCGGCGGCCAGCAGCAGAACGGTGCCGCCGCTCCGGCTGCACCTGCTGCTCCTGCCGGCAACGGCGTTCCGACCGGCGGCGACGCACCTGCTGCTCCGGCCGCTCAGGCTCCTGCCGCGACCGCTCCGGCTGCCCCTGCAGCCACCGCTCCGGCTCCCGCCGCGACCACGCCGGCCCCGGCAGCGACTGAAACTGCTCCGGCAGCACCGCAGGCCACCACGCCTGCCGCTCCGGCACCGGCGACTGCTCCCAGCGGGCAGTAAGCCGAACGACACATAAACCGCCGGCAGGCCCCAGGGTCTGCCGGTTTTCTTTTGTCTTGAAGTCACCGACAGCGATCACGCGGCAAGCGCGGGAAGAATGCTGTTAAATTAGAGCCCTAAAATTCAGGACATGAATTTTAGGGCTGGTGGAATCGTTTTTGAAAAGGTAAGCGGTAGCTCCCATGGCGCGATACGTATTCATCACTGGCGGCGTGGTTTCCTCTCTCGGTAAAGGAATTGCGGCCGCCGCTCTCGGAGCGTTGCTGCAGGCCCGTGGTTACCGGGTGCGGCTGCGCAAACTCGACCCCTATTTGAACGTGGATCCGGGCACTATGAGCCCGACCCAGCACGGCGAAGTCTTCGTCACCGACGATGGCGCGGAAACCGATCTCGATCTTGGCCACTACGAGCGCTTCACCGGCCGCTCGGCCACCAAGACCGACAACATCACCACCGGCCGCATCTACAAGAACATCATCGACAAGGAACGCCGTGGCGACTACCTCGGCGCGACCGTGCAGGTCATCCCGCACGTCACCAACGAGATCAAGGATTTCGTGATCGAGGGCAATGACGAGTACGACTTCGTCATCTGCGAAATCGGCGGCACCGTCGGCGACATCGAGGCGATGCCCTTCATGGAAGCCATCCGCCAGCTCGGCAACGACCTGCCGCGCGGCACGGCCGTCTACGTCCACCTGACGCTGATGCCCTATATCCCGGCAGCTGGCGAGCTGAAGACCAAGCCGACCCAGCACTCCGTCAAGGAACTGCAGGCGCTCGGTATTCACCCCGACATTCTGCTCGTTCGCGCCGATCGCGAAATTCCGGAAGCCGAGCGCCGCAAGCTCTCGCTGTTCTGCAACGTCCGCGAAAGCGCCGTCATCCAGGCGCTCGACGTCGCCAACATCTACGACGTGCCGATCGCCTACCACAAGGAAGGCCTCGACAACGAAGTTCTGGCCGCCTTCGGCATCGAGCCGGCGCCCAAGCCGCGCCTCGATTCCTGGGAAGAGGTCTGCAACCGCATCCGCACGCCGGAGGGCGAGGTCACGATCGCGATCGTCGGCAAGTACACCGGCCTCAAGGACGCCTACAAGTCGCTGATCGAAGCGCTGCACCATGGCGGCATCGCCAATCGTGTGAAGGTCAATCTCGAGTGGATCGAATCGGAAGTCTTCGAAAAGGAAGACCCGGCGCCCTATCTCGAAAAGGTCCACGGCATCCTGGTGCCCGGCGGTTTCGGCGAGCGTGGCTCGGAAGGCAAGATCCTTGCTGCCCAGTTCGCCCGCGAGCGCAACGTTCCTTATTTCGGTATCTGCTTCGGCATGCAGATGGCAGTCGTCGAAGCGGCCCGTCATCTGGCCGGTATCGAGAAGGCCTCGTCGACTGAGTTCGGCAAGACAGAGGAGCCCGTGGTCGGCCTGATGACCGAATGGGTCAAGGGCAACGAGCTGCAGAAGCGCAACGCGGCCGGCGACCTCGGCGGCACCATGCGCCTCGGCGCCTACAAGGCCGCGCTCAAGAAGGACACCAAGATCGCCGAGATCTATGGCTCGACCGACATCTCCGAGCGCCACCGCCACCGCTACGAAGTCAACATCGACTACAAGGACCGTCTGGAAAACTGCGGCCTCGTCTTCTCCGGCATGTCACCGGATGGCGTTCTGCCAGAGACCGTCGAATACCCGGATCACCCCTGGTTCATCGGCGTCCAGTACCACCCGGAACTGAAGTCCCGCCCGCTCGAACCGCACCCGCTGTTCAAGAGCTTCATCGAAGCGGCAACCGAGCAGAGCCGGTTGGTTTAAGACATAGTTGCAAGACGATAGAGAAGGCCGCTTTCGAGAGCGGCCTTTTTGCTTTCTAGGTCTGACGTAACGGCCGTTGCGAGGAGCGCTCGGTACAAAAAACTCCCCTCGTTCTCGCCCTTATGGCGGGAATCCAGCCGACGCGCATCCGCGCGGCGAAGAGACTCTTTCCAGCCCAAGGACTTGGGCTGGCTGGATTTCTGTGACGAGCACAGAAATGAGGGCGGTGTGGACGGAGCTGACGCGGGACCTTAGAATAAGCCCAAGCTTGACCAACACAGGAGCCGACGATGACGTCTGTAGTGCGCAAGAGGCGCAACACGCTCAGGGTCGCCGGTGTGCGACCCATCCGGATTTGGGTTCCCGATAAGCGTCAGGCCGGCTTCGCCGCGGATTGTCGCCGCCAGTCACTGCTGATTGCGCAAGCCGATGAGGCCGACTTCGATCTCAGCTCCTTCATGGACGACGCACTTGCTGACCTCGATAACAAAGAATGAGCTGCAATGAGCTGCAGCGATCTTGGCACCGAGCCACCACGGGGATATTCCCGAAACAACAAAAGCCGCCGACATCCAACGATGCGGCGGCTCTTTGATTCCCAAATTTACGACGCGTGCCTCAGGCCGCGCGCTGTCCCCGAACCGGAGCAGCGGCTTGCGTCCCCTGATCGCGGATCATGCCGCGCCGGTTGAGCTTGAAGTGGTTGACCAGCTCAGCCAGCAACGCCGCACCCGATGCGAGCTCCGAGCTGATACCTGTCGTGCGCTCCACCATGCCGGCGTTCTGCTGGGTCATCCGGTCGATCTGCGAGACCGCGTTGTTGATCTCCGAAAGGCCGGTCGATTGCTCGGCGGCGGCGGACGCCAGCGCGGTCATGTTGGTGTCGATCGATTCGACGAAGGTCTCGATCTCGTTGAGTGCCGTGCCGGTCGCGTCGACGAGGCGAACGCCTTCGTTGACTTCCTTGCCGGAGTTCTCGATCAGACCCTTGATCTCCTTGGCGGCCTTGGCCGAACGCTGCGCCAGTTCGCGGACTTCCTGGGCTACGACGGCAAAGCCCTTGCCGGCTTCGCCCGCACGCGCTGCCTCGACACCTGCGTTCAGCGCCAGAAGGTTGGTCTGGAAGGCGATCTCGTCGATGACGCCGATGATTTGGCCGATCTCCTTCGAAGCCGAGGCGATCCGCTGCATGGCGGTGATCGTCTCGCGCACGACGGCAGCGGAGGTCGAGGCCGAAGCGCGCGCGCTCTGTACCAGCTTGCGCGTCGCCTGCGTGTTCTCGGTCGAGGACTTGACCGTCGCCGTCACCGTTTCAAGCGCCGCCGACGTTTCCTCGAGCGAGACCGCCTGTTCCCTCGTTCGCGCGGAGAGCTGCTCGGCGGCGTCGCGCATTTCCTGGCTGTTGCCGTTCAACGCGTTGGTCTGCTGCAGCACCTTTACCAGCGTTGCCTGGAACGCGCCGATCGAGGTGTTGAAATCGCGGCGCAAGGTCTCGAATTCGCCGACGAAGGGCTCGTCGATCGTCTGGCGGATATTGCATTCGGAGAGACGGGCGAGGCCGGCGCCGAGATCGTTGACGACCTTCATCCGCTCGGTGACATCGGTCGCGAACTTCACGACCTTGAAGACGCGGCCCGACGCATCGAGGATCGGATTGTAGGACGCTTGGATATAGATCTCGCGCCCGCCCTTGGCGATCCGCTTGAACTGGTCGGCCGCGAACTCTCCGGCTGCCAGTCTCGCCCAGAAGGCCTTGTATTCCGCGGAGCGGCTGTAATCCGCTTCGCAGAACATCGCGTGATGCTTGCCGACGATCTCGGACAAGGAATAGCCGAGCGTCGCCAGAAAATTCTCGTTGGCGGTGATGATGTTGCCCTCGGGCGTGAACTCGATCACCGCCTGTGCGCGTGAGAGCGCTTCGAGCTTGCCCTTGTCCTCGGCAGCCTGCTTCTTGGCGGCGGTGATGTCGGTCGCGAATTTCATCACCTTGTATGGCTTGTTGCCGCGATAGATCGGATTGTAGGTCGCCTCGATCCAGATTTCGCGGCCGCCCTTGGCGATGCGTCGATATTGGCGCTGGTCGAACTTACCTTCGCCGAGACGCGCCCAGAAATCCGCATAATCCCTAGAGTTCGCCTCGGCCGGATCGACGAACATCCGGTGATGCCTACCGACGATCTCGCTGAGCTCATAGCCGACCGCCTTGCAGAAATTCTCGTTGGCCGTCAGAATCTTTCCGGTGAGGTCGAATTCGATGATTGCCTGCGACTTGTTCAACGCGTCCAGCACGGCGCTGCTGGAGGAGCCGATGCTTGATAGAAATCCGACCATGGACAAACCCCGATATGCCAAGCGTGCCAAACCGCACGCCGGGCAAATCTATGGGATTTGAGTAAATATTCGCTAAATCTCTATTAGTGTTGAGTTTTTCGGATTATGCGACCTTTGGTAGAGGGCCAGTATAGATCGAGCGGGGGCGGATCAATCGGCCGTTGAGTGCCTGCTCCCGGGCATGGGCGATCCAGCCCACAGTGCGCCCGATTGCGAAGACGCCGGTAAAGGCCTGCCGCTCGAAACCAAGCGATTCGAGAAGCAACGCCGTGTAGAACTCGACATTGACGTCGAGCGGCCGATCCGGCTTCCGCTCTTTGAGGATATCGAGAGCGGCGCGCTCGACGGACGCTGCCAGCGCCATCCGTTCACGATCGACCTGGCCGGAGCGAACCAGAGGCGAGAGCGCATTCTTCAGCGCGTCGGCTCTCGGATCGCGAACACGATAGATCCGGTGCCCGAACCCCATCAGCCGCTCTCCGCGATCAAGTGCTGATGTCAGCCATGCATGGGCGTTGGCTTCGGTTCCGATCGCATCCAGCATATCGAGCACAGGGCCGGGCGCGCCGCCGTGAAGCGGTCCTTTCAGGGCGCCGATGGCGGCCAGCACGGAGGATGTCAGTCCCGCCTGGGTGGAGGCGACGACGCGCGAGGCGAAGGTCGAAGCGTTCAATCCATGATCCGAGATCGTCACCAGATAGGCGTCCAGCGCCGCTGTCTGCTCCGCGCTCGGCATCCTGTCGGTCAACATCCGCAATATGTCCGCGGACTGCGACAGCGACGCATCCGGCGCCACCGGCCGCTGGCCGACCTGCAGCCTGAGGATGGCGGGCAGGAACACGGCTGGCGCTGCCATCAGATGCAGAGCCGTATCGAAATCCTGACCGTCGGCAAGGCGCGCGATCATCGCGCGCATGGCGTCGACTGGCGGCAGCGCCAAAAGTCCTTCGTCCAGATGCGTGATGTGCGAATAGAGTTCGACCCTCGCGGCCCCGAGCAGCGACCGCAATGTCGTCGCACTGACCGGACGTTCCATCAGTCCATCAAGCAGCAGTGCTGCGACACCCTCATATGTCTCACCGGGAACGAGATCATCAAGCGAGACGCCGCGTATCACCAAGCGTCCGCGTTCACCATCCACATCGGATAGTTGGGTTTCCGCTGCAATCACATCTTCCAAGCCGTTCTTCATTGCGTTTCTCCTTTACGCTTGGAAAGATCGGACCTAGATAGATTGACGTCAATATTGACGAATAAGATCAATGTAAGGGGTCGCATGGCGTGGCTGACAGCCGAGGAAGCGTTGGAACGGCTCGGCACGAAGCCGCAGACGCTCTATGCCAATGTCAGCCGCGGTCGCATCCGCGCGAAGCCCGATGCCGCCGATAGCCGCCGGAGCCTCTATCACTCCGAGGATGTCGCGCGTCTCGCCAAGCGCCATGCCGGCAGAGGAAAGGCGGAGGCGATAGCCGCCGAGACGATCGACTGGGGCGAGCCGGTGCTGCCGACAGCGATTTCGACGATCGCGGATGGCCGGCTTTACTATCGTGGCCGCGAGGCCGTCGCCTTGTCCGAACGGGCGACGTTCGAGCAGGTAGCGGCGTTGTTGTGGGACAGCCCGGCAGCGAAATGCCCGCCAGTCGAATTGTCCGCAGACGAGCCATCAAGGATATCAGGCGCTTTCGTCTTGCTGGCGAGGAGAGCGGCGGCGGATCTGCCGGCTTTGGGCCGTGCGCCCGCCGCGTTGAAGTCGGAAGCGGGGCAGGTGCTTGCAACGGTGGCAGCCGCGCTTGCTCCGAGCCAGACACTCGACTTGCCGCTGCACGAGCGCCTTGCGCAGAGCTGGGATCGGCCGGAGGCGGCGGAGCCGATCAGGCGGGCACTTGTGCTTGCCGCCGAACACGAACTCAACGTTTCCGCATTCGCGGCACGTGTCACCGCTTCGTCGGGCGCTTCACTGGCCGCCGCCACACTATCCGGTCTCTCGACGCTGACCGGCCCTCGCCATGGCGGTGCCTGGCAGGGCGCCGTGCGGCTGATGGAGTTGTCGCGGGAAATCGGCGCGCGCGAGGCGATCAGGACGATGTTGGCGACGGAAGGCTTGGTGCGGGCCTTTGGCCATAAACTCTATCCTGACGGCGATCCGCGTGCCGCAACGATCATGAGTTCGTTCGAGATGCCGAAGCTCTACGCCGAGATTGCCGGTCTCGGCGCGGAACTGTTGGGCGAGCCTGCGAATATCGATTTCGCGCTGGCGGCGATGGCCGGGCATTTCGACCTTCCCGACGACGCACCGCTTGTCATCTTCGCGCTTTCCCGCACCGCCGGCTGGCTGGCGCACGCCATCGAGCAGGTGACCAGTGGAACCATGATCCGTCCGCGTGCCCGCTATGTCGGACCATCGCCGGAGGCGCTCTGATGGAGCACGCGGGATGGTCTCATCGCCTGTGTAACTGCCGCCAAGCGCATTGCGGTGCCGGGCGAGGCGGGGTTAGAGTGCACTATTCGGTCGTGGGGCGGAAATTGTTAGAGGGGGATATCATGGAGACAGTATCGTACGGTCGTCCTTGTCTGGCCGCCGTTCTCGCCGGAACAACTTTGCTTTGGGCTGGCTTGGCATCGGCGCAGTCCGCAGGCTGTACGCTTGAACGCGTCGCCGGCACGGCGCGCCAGATCATGCGCTGCGCCGATGGCGTGACCGTCACCGCCGAAGGTGGCGCGCGCTTCCAGCTTGTCGACAGCAACGGCGACGGTCGCCCCGATTCGGTGTCGCTGCGTAACAAGGCAGTGCTTGTCGATGTCGACAGCGCCAGGCGCAGTGGCGGCTTTGAGGTGGTGACACCGCAGGCGATCGCCGCGGTGCGCGGCACGCGTTGGGCCGTCGACGTCAAGAATGGCACGACATCGGTCTTCGTCGTGCGTGGGCGTGTGGCTGTGGGCAGGCCATCGGCGGGGCCGAGGGTCGTGCTGGCGCCGGGCGAGGGCGTGGACGTGTCGCGCGGGAGCGGTGCGCTCACCGTCAAGCGTTGGCCGCAGGCGCGCGCGGCGGCACTTCTCGCGCGGCTGGGCCAGTAGTCGCCCATGCAGGCCAGACGGCTTCTGATAACCATATCGCTGATCGCGGCCGCCCTTTGGGGCGGCGCGCTCGGCTATCTCCACATGCAGGGCAATGCCGGCTTTCTCGATCGCATGGAAGCATCGCTGGCGGACCTCAGAAGCCATCTCATTGGGCCAAGCAGCGCGCCTTCGGTTGTCACCATCGTCGCGATCGATGACCAGACGGCGACCGCCAACGGATATCCCCTGAGCAGGGCGACGCTCGCGCGGCTGGTGGAAACCATCGGCGCGCTGAAGCCGAAGGTCATTGCGCTGGACTTGCTGCTCGTTGATCCCGGACCGGAGGAGGGTGATCAGGCGCTCGTCGATGCGCTGAAGGGCGTTCCGACTGTCATCGCTGCGGCCGGCGTCTTCCCGTCAAGTCTTCAGTCGGTGACATCGAGTGCCGAGGATCCGCTCGCCACCATTCCGGTGGCCGACCGGATGATGCTGCCGATTGCCCGTTTCGCCGATTCCGCCGCGATCGGCGTCGTCAACGTGTCGACCGATCAGGGCGGAACGCCGCGCTACATTCCGCTGATCTCGCGCGGTGCGCAGCGGGTCGATGCCTCGTTTCCGCTGCGGGTGGCGTCGGTGGCGCTCGGCGTCAATCCGGCCTTTACGCCGGCAGCCCTTGCGCTCGGAGAACTGCGCCTTCCGACCGATATTGGCCAGCGCCTGCCGCTGACCTTTTACGGACCGCGCGGAACGATCCCCACCTTCAGCGCCGCCGATGCGCTCGCCGGCAAGATCGACGCCAAGATGGTCGAGGGCAGGGTGGTCGTGATCGGCTCGACGGTAACCGGTGGCGGAGACGTCTTTCCGACGCCGTTCGATCCGGTGCTTCCCGGCGGCGAGGTGATGTCCACGGCTATCACCCGGCTGATTGCAGGCGACAATATCGTGCGCGACGGCAATGTGCGCTCGTTCGATGCGCTGCTTGGTATCGCCCTGCCGGTGCTGATCATCAGCCTGCTCGGCTGGCGCCGCAGCGCCGTGGCCTATAGCGCAATCGCAGCCGCCGTGCTGGCATGGCTCACGTTCAACATCGTCGCCTTCTCGCATGGCTATTGGTTCAGCGCCGCCCTGCCGATCGCCGCGACCTTGCCGCCGGTGCTGCTGTTCGGCGCGATGGAGCTATGGCTCGATCGCCGCCGCGCCATCCATTTCGCGGCGCAGAGCGACCTGCTGCAGCGAATCGAGGCGCCGGGCCTCGGCGAATGGTTGGCGCGCGATTCAACCTTCCTGTCGCGCCCGGTGCGTCAGGAAGCCGCGGCGGTGTTCGTCGATCTGTCCGGCTTCACCGGACTGAGCGAGGCGATCGGTGCTGCGCGCGTGCAAGAGGTCCTGAGCGGCTTCTTCGAGCTCGTCGATGACGAGGCGCGTGCCCATGGCGGCGCGATCACCAGTTTCATGGGCGATGGCGCGATGATCCTCTTCGGTCTGCCGCGACCGGCCGATGACGACGCCTTGCGGGCGGCTGCCTGCGCAGTCGGGCTCGGCGACCGCCTGAGGGCCTGGCTTGCAGCAGATCCCGGGCTTTCCGACCGCAAGATCGGCTTCAAGGTCGGCGCCCATTGCGGCACCGTCGTTGCCTCGCGGCTCGGCACCGGCACACGCCAGCAGATCACCGCGACCGGCGATACCGTCAACGTCGCAAGCCGCCTCATGGAAGTGGCGGCAGCTAACGGTTTCGAGCTCGCGCTCAGCGCAGCCGTGATGAGCGCGGCGGGCGCCGGGGCCGCACCCAACCACCAAGGGGACCTCGAGGGCCCAATCTCCGCCAGGATCCGGGGCCGTGCCGAAAGCATCGACGTCTTTCTGTGGCGCGGACATCCGCTTTGACATTTGTCGTTTGACGCAGTAGGAACAGCCCAACTTTTCAACCGGCAAGTTCCGGACGGCGCACCGTGCGCCCGATTATTCCGAAAGACAGACAAAATGACAGAGATAAGCGGCGTCGTTCCGGCGATCGGCAAGGCGTTGGCGAAGCGCGGTTATTCCGAGCTCACCCCCGTTCAGCAATCCATGCTCGATCCGGCGCTTGCCGCATCCGACGCGCTGGTATCGGCGCAGACCGGCTCCGGCAAGACGGTTGCTTTCGGCCTCGCCATGGCGCCGACCTTGCTTGGCGACGATGAACGCTTCGAGCCAGCCGCCACCCCGCTGGCGCTTGTCATTGCGCCGACCCGCGAGCTTGCGCTGCAGGTCAAGCGCGAGCTGGAATGGCTCTATGAGCTGACTGGCGCCGTCATCGTCAGCTGCGTCGGCGGCATGGATATCCGCAGCGAGCGCCGCGCGCTCGAGCGTGGCGCCCACATCGTCGTCGGCACGCCCGGTCGTCTCTGCGACCACATTCGCCGCCGCGCGCTCGACATGTCCGATCTGAAGGCCGTCGTGCTCGACGAAGCCGACGAGATGCTCGACCTCGGCTTCCGTGAAGACCTCGAATTCATCCTCGATGCGTCCCCGGATGACCGCCGCACGCTGATGTTCTCGGCAACCGTTCCTGCCGCCATCGCCAAGCTTGCGAAGAGCTATCAGAAGAACGCCGTGCGCATCGCCACCACGACGGAAGAAAAGCAGCACGTCGATATCGAATACCGTGCGCTCGCCGTCGCCCCGAGCGACCGCGAAAACGCCATCATCAACGTTCTGCGCTATTACGAGGCGACCAACGCCATCGTCTTCTGCTCGACCCGTGCGGCCGTCAACCATCTGACCGCCCGCTTCCATAACCGTAATTTCGACGTCGTCGCGCTCTCGGGCGAACTGACGCAGAACGAGCGCAGCCACGCGCTGCAGGCAATGCGCGATGGCCGCGCCCGCGTCTGCATCGCGACCGACGTCGCCGCCCGCGGCATCGACCTTCCTGGCCTCGATCTCGTCATCCACGCTGACCTGCCGACCAATCCGGAAACCCTGCTCCATCGCTCGGGCCGTACCGGTCGCGCCGGTCGCAAGGGCGTCAGCGCCATGATCGTGCCGCTCAACGCCCGCCGCAAGGCCGAACGTTTGCTCGACAATGCCGGCATCGCCGCCACCTGGGCGCTGCCGCCGTCTGCCGAGGAAGTCATTGCCCGCGACGAGGAACGCCTGCTCGCCGATCCGATCTTCGAAGAGGCTCCGCGCGAAGAGGAGCAGGACATCGTCAAGCGCCTGCTCGAAGCGCATGGCGCCGAGAAGCTCGCAAACGCCTTCGTCAACCTCTACCGCGCCAAACAGTCGGCGCCGGAAGATCTGATGGAGATCAGCCTGCAGGCCGGTCCGCGCAAGCCGCGCGACAACGCCGATGGCCCGCGCGATACCAGCCCGCGTGGCCCGCGTGACGATTTCGGCCCCAGCGTCTGGTTCTCTTTGTCGGTCGGCCGCAAGCAGAATGCCGAGCCGCGTTGGCTGATCCCGATGATCTGCCGTAACGGCAACCTGACCAAACGCGACATCGGCGCCATCAAGATGCAGCCGGAAGAGACCTTCGTTGAGATCGCCGCCGGTAGTGCCGATGCGTTCCTCGCCGCGACCGGCCCTAACAAGACGATGGAACGCGGCATCCGCGTCAGCCGTCTGCCCGGCACGCCGGAATTCGGTCGCCAGGATTATGGCAAGCCGGATTTCAACAAGTCTGGTCCGAAGCCTTATGCCGCCAAGAAGAGCTATGACGACCGCCCGCGCGACGGCGGCTTCAAGAAGGGACCGCGCAGCGATGCCGCCCCAGCCGGCGAGCGCGACAGCAAGCCGTGGAGCAAGCCCGGCAAGCCTAAGTTCGAGGGCAAGCCGAAATACGAAGGCAAGCCGAAGTTCTCCAAGAAGAAGGGCTGAGGCCCAAAGCGTGACGGCGAGGATCGCATGCGCTGCCAGTCGTTCGGATTGTCTTGATTTTCAGGGCACCACTCGACCTGGCAGCCATGTCTCGCCGTTTCTCATATCAAGCAATCGCGAAACATGAATCGCGCGGTTGCTGATCCGGACCGGGCGACGCGATGCATGACAGGACTGAGCGCATGACATCCGTTTCCGCTGACGACGGTGCCCAGCCGCAGAAGCGCACATCTTCCTTCGACATCAACGCGTTCATCGCCCGTAACCTCCGGCTTCTGCCCGTGCCGGGTCTCGAAGATATTCAGCTCTACACCGCCCATTCCGGCAGCCGCCTGTCACGGCTCGGCGGCACCGATCCAGACGCGCCGGCACCTTACTGGGCCTATGGCTGGGGCGGCGGTGCGGTGCTCGCACGTCATATCGCCGAGAACCCGCATCTCGTGCGCGGCCGCCGCGTTCTCGATCTTGGAACCGGCTCCGGCCTCGTCGCGATCGTCGCCGCCAAGGCAGGCGCAACATCCGTGGTCGCCGCCGACATCGACGACAACGCCATCGCCGCCGCCCGCCTTAATGCGACCGCCAACGGCGTCGAGATCGATCTTGTTCATGCAGATCTCCTCGACGGTGCGCCGCCTGCGGTCGATATCGTTCTGGCTGGCGATCTCTTCTATGACGAAGCGCTGGCAAAACGCGCGCTGGCGTTTCTCGAAACCTGCCGCGCCGCCGGTATCGACGTCCTGATCGGCGATCCCTACCGAGTGCCGCTGCCAACGGAGAAGCTGCGTTGCATTGCCGAGTATTTCGTTCCGGATTTCGGTCTTGGTAGCGACGGGGCCGAGGTGCGCGCTGGTGTCTTCAGCTTGGCCGCTGTTCCTGGCCGTTAGCCAATTCCAGGCGCTCCAACGTCAGTCTGCCGCTGCCTGCAGCTCCAGAAGCACCCGCATGGCTTCTTCGGCGTTGGCCGTTGGCACGAAGACATGGTCGTGATGATAGGCGGCCACCATGTTGCACGAGATGTTGTGATTGGCGAGCGCTGTGGCGACGGCGGCCGTCAGCCCGACACCTTCAAGCGATGAGAACACGGTGAGTGTGATCCGCCGCATGATGAGCGCGGTGTCGAAGCCCAGCCGTTGCGCATCGCCGGCCAGCAGTATCAAGGACACGCCTTCGGCTTCGCGAAACCAGCCGAGCGATAAAGGCGCAGCCTGCACGGCCAGTTGCTCGTCCTCCGTCGTGCAAAACACATAGTCTTTAGCATCAAGGCTCGGCGTCATGCCACGCAGCATGGCCTTCGTATCGCGAACCGGCTCGATGGTCATGATCAGCCCTCCCAACTATGAGTGAAGTGCGCGGAGTGTGGAACGCGCGCGCTATCCGCACAAGTCGCCGCGATAACCGAGATCTGTCGTTACCGGCGCACGACCAAGCGTTCAGCCGAGCAGCTCCGGACGGATCAGCATCACCTCGCATGCCTCTCTGGCCTCGAGAGCGGGCGCATGCGGGGGCCGTATGATCAGGCAGTCGGCTTCCGCGAAAATCTTCATCATCGACGAATCCTGCTTGCCGAATGGCTCGACGCGCAGCGCGCCCGATGCTGAACGCACCGCTCTTGCCCTGACGTAATCCTGCCTCTGGTCGTTCGCCTTCATGCTCACGCCAACTTCTGCCGTAGCGCTCCGCTTGACCGGCGGCAGGGATGCGAGCTTGCGGATCAGCGGTTCGAGAAACAGCAGGCCGCAGACGAGGCTGGAAACCGGATTGCCCGGAAGACCAAGCACATGCGTATCGCCGAAACTGCCGACCATCAGCGGCTTTCCTGGCCGCATGGCGATCCGCCAGAAATCGAGCTCCATGCCGGCGGCAAGCAAGGTCGCCTGCACGAGATCGTGGTCCCCGACGGACGCGCCGCCAAGTGTCACGATCACGTCCACCTTGGCTTGTCGCGCTCTTTCAACAGCGGCCGTGATCGCCGCCTTGTCGTCGGGAACGATACCGAGATCGAGCACCTCGGCGCCGGCCTTGCGCGCGAGTGCCGCAATCCCGAACGTGCTGGAAGCGATGATCTGCGAGGGGCCGGGCTGTTGTCCTGGCGTCACCAGCTCGTCGCCGGTGGCAAGCAGCGCGACCAGAGGCTTGCGCCGAACATCGAGCGTCGCATGGTTCATCCCGGCAGCAACAGTCAGTCGCGAGAAATCGATCACCGCGCCTGCCATCAGAACGGGCTCGCCCTCACGAAAGTCCTGCCCGCGTGGCCGCACATGCTGGCCGGGACGCACGGGATAGGTGGTGCGGATGCCGTTGCCCGTCTTTTCGGCGTCTTCCTGCAGCAACACGCTGTCGGCGCCCTCGGGAACGGGCGCACCGGTGAAGATCCGCACGGTCTCGCCGGCGCCGATCGTGCCGTCAAACGCGTGTCCTGCGGACGACGTCCCGATTATCAGTAGCTCGCTGCCGGGCTCAAGCGCGTCCTCGCCGCGCAGCGCATAGCCGTCCATCGCCGATGAATTGAAGGGCGGCTGGGTCAACCGAGCCGCGACGTCGGTCGCGAGAACACGCCCCTCGGCCTCAGCCAGGGAGACGGTCTCAGGCGCCATGATGGGCTTTGCCCGCGACAGCAGGCGTTCCTTAGCTTCGGCAACGGGCAGCAGGCTCATTTCGCATGCTCCGGATGTCTGAAATCGCCCGACTTCCCGCCCGACTTCTCAAGCAGCCGGATGCCGCTGATCTCCATCGCCTTGTCTGCCGCCTTGGCCATGTCGTAGATCGTCAGGCAAGCGACCGAGACGGCCGTCAGTGCTTCCATCTCCACGCCGGTCTTGCCTGTAAGCTTGGCGGTCGCGGTGACGCGCAGGCCGGGCAGGGCGCTATCCTCGGCAATCTCGACCGAAACCTTCGTAAGCATAAGCGGATGGCAGAGCGGGATGAGATTGCTGGTCTGCTTGGCGGCCATGATGCCGGCCAGCCGCGCCGTGCCGATCACGTCGCCCTTCTTGGCGTTGCCCTCTAGGATCAGCTGAAGTGTTGCCGCCGCCATCTTCACATGGCCCTCAGCGGTGGCGATGCGGGTGGTGTCGGCCTTGTCGCCGACATCGACCATATGCGCCTCGCCGGCCGCGTCGATATGGGTAAGACCGGCCTTCTCGCTACTCATCTTATTCGGCCGCCAGCGAGGCCTGGCCGAACAGCAGCGCCTGCGTGGCAGCCGTCACATCATCCTTGCGCATCAAGCTCTCGCCGACGAGGAAGGTGTTGATGCCGAAAGCCTGAAGCCGCTTGCAATCCTCATGCGTGAAGATGCCGCTTTCACCAACCAAAAGCTGGTCATCCGGCACCATCGCCGACAGTTCCTCGCTGACCGTGAGGCTGACCTCGAAGGTCCTGAGGTTGCGGTTGTTGATCCCGACCAGCGGCGACGAGAGCTTCAGCGCCCGTTCCATTTCTTCGGCGTCGTGAACCTCGACGAGCACATCCATGCCGAGCCCGAAAGCCTCGTCCTGCAGACGCGCCGCATCGCTGTCGGAGAGCGAGGCCATGATCAGCAGAATGCAATCGGCGCCCCATGCACGGGCTTCCTGCACCTGATAGGTCTCGAACATGAAATCCTTGCGCAGCGCCGGCAGCTTGCAGGCCGCGCGTGCCGCCATCAGGAACTCGGGCGCGCCCTGAAAGCTCGGCGTATCCGTGAGCACGGACAGGCAGGCCGCGCCGCCAAGCTCGTAAGCCTTGGCCAGCGCTGGCGGATCGAAATCAGGACGGATCAGTCCCTTGGACGGGCTTGCCTTCTTGATTTCCGCGATCAGACCGAACTGGCCCGCATCGCGCTTGGAGACCAGCGCCTTGTGGAAACCGCGCGGCGCGGTCTGGTCCTGCTGCATCGCCTTCAGATCGGCGAGCGATACCTTGGCCTTCGCAGCGGCGATCTCTTCGCGCTTGTAGAGTTCGATCTTCTGCAGAATGTCGGTCATGGCGGTATCCTAGTCGAGGTCGTTGGATACGGCGACAAGTTTGTCGAGCGCACCCGCGGTGGCGCCGCTGTCGAGCGACTGCGCGGCAAGCCGCATGCCGTCGCGCAACGTCTCGGCCTTGCCGGCGATAACGAGCGATGCGGCGGCATTGGCAAGCGCGATATCGCGATAGGCATTCTTCGCGCCGCTCAGCACATCGCGCAAGGCAGCGGCGTTGACAACGCCATCGCCGCCCTTGATCGCCTGAAGCTCGACCGTATCGACGCCGAAATCGCTAGGCGACAGCTCGAAGCTTTTGATCTTGCCGTTCTCGAGTGCTGCGACGCTGGTCTTGCCCGTCGTGGTGATCTCGTCGAGGCCATTGCCGTGCACGACCCAGACGCTCTCAGAGCCAAGATCGCGCATCACTTCGGCGATCGGCATGACGAGTTGCGGCGAGTAGACGCCGAGCAGCTGGCGGCGAACGCCGGCCGGATTGGAGAGCGGGCCGAGAACGTTGAAGATCGTGCGCGTGCCGAGTTCGACACGCGACGGGCCGACATGGCGCATGGCCGAGTGGTGCTGCTGCGCGAACATGAAGCCGACGCCGGCTTCGCGGATGCAGCGCGAGATGACCTCAGGCGTCACGTCGAGCTTGACGCCCAGCGCAGCCAGGCTGTCGGCAGCACCCGATTTGGAGCTGAGTGCGCGGTTGCCGTGCTTGGCGACCGGTACGCCGGCGCCGGCGACGATCAGGGCCGCCAGCGTCGAGATGTTGTAGGTGCCGCTGGCGTCACCGCCGGTGCCGACGATGTCGATGGCATCGGCTGGCGCTTCCACCGTCAGCATCTTCGAGCGCATGGTGGTGACGGCGCCGACGATCTCGTCGACTGTCTCGCCGCGAACGCGCAGCGCCATCAGAAAGCCGCCGATCTGAGAGGGCGTCGCCTGGCCGGACATCAGGATGTCGAAGGCCTCGCGGGCCTCCTCACGTGTCAGAGGTTCGCGGCTTGCGGCCTTCGCCAGGAGGGGCTTCAGATCGGTCATGCGTTCATCTTCCCCTTAGCGCGAGGCTGCCTGTTCGGCGAGCTGCTGGTTGATCGACACGCCATACTGCGTCTGCAGCAGGGAGACCATCTGGTCCAGGATGTCGTCGCCGGCGGCGTTGGCGATCGCGTTGATCTGCTGGTCCTGGTTGGCAAGCACGTCGCCGGTCGGCTCGGTGTTCACTTCTGTCACCTTCATCAGGATCTGCGTCGTCGGATCGGCGCCGATAGCGGTTGCGATCGTGTCGATCGGGCCAGAGAAGGAGGCGTTGACGCCGCCGGTGCCAAGAACCACGTCGTCCATGCCGCGAGTGATGCCGCTCTTGCTCTCGACCTGAATGCCGAACGGTGCGGCGATGTCGGCAAGCGAGGTACCCTTCTGGGCCTGCTGCTTCAGCTCGTCCGCCTTCTTGGCGAGCTCCGTCTTCTGCTGCTCGGCGGTCCAGTCGGCGACGGCCTTGTCGTGAACTTCGGCAAGCGGACGGTCGCGCTCGGGCGTGATGTCGCCGAGAGCAAACCACAGATAGCCATCCGTACCGATCGAGAGCGACGGGATATCAGCACCAGCTTCGGCACGGAACACCGCGCCCAGCACCTGCTGCTTCTCCGGGATGTCCTTGATCTCATTGCCGGCCTTGTCGAGGCCCGTTGCATCGACGGCGTCGACGGTCACGGCCTTGAGCTTCAGCTGCGTGGCGATCTGGTCGAGCGTCGAGCCGGAGCTGCGCAGGTCTTCGATCTGATCGTGAACGGTGATCATCTGCTGCGACGCATTGGCGACGGCAAGCTGCTTGCGCAGGTCTTCCTTGACCTCGTCGAAGCTCTTGGCGCTCTCCGGCTTGATGTTGGTGATGCGCAGGATAACCGGGCCGAAGCTACCCTCGACGACAGGCGAGGTGGCGCCATTGCGGGAAACGGCGAAGGCCGCGTCGGCAACGGACTGGTCGGGAACCTTGTCCTTGGTGAACTCGCCGAGCATGACGTCATTGGCGGTCTTGCCCTGGTCGGTCACCAGCTGGTCGAAGGTCGTGCCGGTCTTGAGCGCATTTGCGGCCGCGTTGGCGAGGTCCTTGTTCTGGAAGGTCAGCTGCTCGATCGTGCGGCTTTCCGGCGTACGATAGGCGTCCTTGCGCTTTTCGAAGTCCTCACGGATCTGATCGTCGGTCACCGTTCCGGCGTCTGCGATGTCGGCCGGCTGCAGTTTCAGATAGGTGAACTTGCGATATTCGGGCGCACGATAGCGCGCCTTGGCGCCTTCGAACCACTTGGCCAGAACATCGTCAGCCGGCGCCTTGATCGGCTCGATATTGGCGTTCGTCAGCAGCAGGTAGTCGATGCCGCGGCTTTCCTGGCGGTAGAGCTTCAGCGAATCGACCAACGTCTTCGGCGGCGTGAAGCCGTTCGAGATCGCATCGACGATCTGGCTGCGAACCGCGACCTTGCTGCGCTCCTTGATATAGTCGTCCTCGCGGATGCCGGCGTTGCGCAGGCGCGAGGTGAACAGCGAACGGTCGAACTGGCCGTTGACGGCCTTGAACGCCGGATCGTCACCAATCAGCTGGGCGAGACGATCTTCGGAGAGGCCGAGCCCCATGTCGGCGGCGAGCTGGTCGAGCGAAGCGCCGGCCACCAGCTGCGAAATCACCTGCTGCTCGACGCCGAAGGCGCGGGCCTGATCGGGTGTCAGGCGCATGCCGAACTGCTGGCTGAGGTTCGAGACCTGGCGCTGATAGGCGAGGCGGAACTCGTTGACGTCGACCTGCTGGTCGCCGACCGTCACCACGGTCGTGCTGGTGCTGCCGGTCAGCAGGGAGTGTGACACACCCCAAATGCCGAAAGAGGCGACCAGGAGCAGCATCAGGAGCTTGGCCGCCCAGGTCCGGGCAGCTCTACGCAGAAGATCGAACATCGAAACGCAAACCTCGCATTATATTCGCCCGTTCGCGGGCAAAGCATTGGACGTTCCTTAGAGCAAACGCATCAGGAATTGAAGGGTTATCGCGCGAAAACATCTGCGCTATACCAGCCGTGTTTCGCGACGCCGATCGAAGACAAAAGATGCTCTTTCGCGGAACCTTTGACGGCGCTATTTCGTTGAGCAGCATCCCCAAGAAACAGGAGCAAACAATGGCCGACATGAAAACCGCCTCCGCACAGTCCACAGCCGCGCGCGTCAAGGCGGAGATTGCAACGGACGATCTGTCCGCGCAGGTCGCCGCATTGCGGGAAGACCTGGCGCGTTTGTCCGAGAGCGTTGTCGCGCTGGGGCAGGGTGCAAAGACCGCCGTTGCTGATGAGGCCTCAGTTTTGACCGAGCGCGTTCGCGACAAGGTGCGCGAAGAGCCGATCCTTGCCATCGCGGTGACCGCCGGCGTGGCATACCTGTTTGGCCTGATGAGCCGCAGATAGAATTTTCTGAAATGAGATCGAAAGGGCCGGGCTGTGGAGCTCGGCCCTTTTTGCATCCGATTGTCGGCACGCCGAATTCGCCAAAGAAGACGCTTGTGACAACTGTGCTTTGGTTGATCGATCATCTTACCCAGATGTTCGCCACGACGCAGGAAATCACGCAAATGTGAAATACAACTACCGGGGGATTTTTATGAAATTACTCGACACATTGTGGAGTGATTGGACGTGGCGCGCGCTTCGATGAGCAGAGGTCTCTCACATGATGATCCATTTTGGTCGCAATGTTATTTTGGCGCCGCTTTGTGGTTTATATAAAATCAACCTTTAGAAGAATTTAGGATGATACATAGAGACAAAATATGTTCGAATATAAATGCGGAAACATGGTATCGATGTGATCTCGATTGTCTTGGATAATACTATGTAGAACTTTGACGGTGCGATAGATGTTGTTTGGTTGTTTTGTCGATGCCGAAGTATGTTTCATCATTTTCAATGATGTATCGCCAACTATGGAACATATTTATCACCCCATTCGCATCACTTTCGGTCAGGTTGCATGACTGATCGCTTTAGGCGAGTGTCGTTGAAAAACCTCATCCGCTGGCAAAATTTAGGTTTTGATCAGCAATCCCTTGCTCAACCTGCAATCTATGTCATGGTACAGCCTTGGACATGAGGGGTAACAGAGATGATCAATCTTCAGTCAGCTCGCAGTGACACCAACCACGACCAGCGTTTGCTCGATTGCCGCGCCGACGTCGAACCAGCACTCCACCAGATTATCAGGGAAGCGCAGAAGAACGGCTGGGCGGCGGCCGAGGTGGCGATGGCGATTGCCGATGCCGCCGATGATTATATTCTTCTGCTGGCGAACCGCAAAACCACCGCGCACTGATCGTCTTTTTCCTTCGCTCATCCGACGTCTTCGCTCGTGCTCCCGCGCCATTATGCGAGATCACGGCGCGAAGACGCGGCCGGGCTGGTTGACGGTGCCGACGAAGCAGCTTAAAGCCTTCGAAACCTGATTTGGTGACACCCAAGGTGCGCGCATTTTGCCGCCGGGCCATCAGATTTGGTGCGCTGGATGGGTGGCCGAGTGGTTTAAGGCAACGGTCTTGAAAACCGTCGTGCGGGGAACCGTACCGTGGGTTCGAATCCCACCCCATCCGCCATTTTCGGCAAATTATCGAACTAAACCGACTGAGCCCACACCGGACAAACGTCCGCTGTGCGCGGCTCTTCAGGTGGCCGTCAGCCTCAACGATCAAACTCCCTGCGTACTTCGATTATTGAGGTTTGCAGTGAAGAGCTTTTTTGCCAATAGTGGAAAGATGTTGCGGTCCGTTGCCGCTGGTGTGCTGCTCGCCGGCGCGCTTTTTGGCGGCTATATCGGTTATCTGCAGCTGAGCGGAAACTTCCATCGCGTGGTCAGAGACCAGCTGTACCGCTCCGCGCAGCTGTCCCCGGCGCAACTGGAGAAGCATGTTCGCGACCACGGTATCAAGACGATCATCAATCTGCGCGGCGAGAACGTGAACGCGCAGTGGTACAATGCGGAGATCGAGACGGCGCGGCAGCTTGGCGTCGAACATATCGACTTCGCCATGTCGTCTGGAACGGTGCTTACGCCGGAGCGCGCCGATGAACTCGTTGCGATCATGAAGGCCGCGCCCAAGCCGATCCTTATCCATTGCCAGAGCGGCGCCGACCGCACCGGCTTGGTATCGGTGATCTACAGCCAGCAGATCGCCAGCGTCAGGGAGGATGTCGCTGAGCGCCAGCTTTCCGTTCGCTACGGCCATGTCGCCATCCCGCACATTTCATCCGTCTATGCGATGGACGTCAGCTGGGACCGTCTGGAAACACATTATGGCATCAAAGGCTGAGGCGCGAATAGCTTTGGGCTGAGACGCGCTTTCAGGCTTGTGTCAGAAAAGGCAGGCATCCCGTCAACGATAGGCGGGATTTGGCCATCGTTTTCCGATGGGGTCCCGCGGCATGTATTGCGGAGACACCGAATTGAACGACAGTAAACCCCGAGGCGCGTCGCGCTTCTTTCGACCTGAAATCGGAAGCGTGACGCTCTGCCTGTTGACGACCGCCTATCTGCTGATCGTCACCAACCGCACGTTCTGGACGAAGGCATTTGGTTATTTTGCAGCGGATCGTTTCGGTTTCACGATCTTCGTGATCGGCATCGCAGCGGCGAGCATGGGTGTTATCACCTTTTTCTCTGCGAAATACATCACCAAGCCCTTCCTGATCTTCTTCGTCATCGCGGCATCGGCCGCTTCCTGGTTCACCGATTCGTTCGGCGTGATCGTCGACAAGGAAATGATCCGCAATGCTGCGGTGTCGACCGGCGCCGAAGCCGGGCACCTGGTTACGCCTCGTTTTGCCTTGCACCTCCTGCTCACCGGCATCATTCCATCGCTGCTAATCCTCTGGGTGCGTATTCGTCACCGGCCGATCCTGAAGAAGCTCGCGCACAACACGGCGGTCATCCTGGTATGCGCTGCGGTCTTCGCGGCGATTGGGATTGGCGACTATCGCACCTTCGCCGGCGTCGGGCGCGCTCACAAGGATCTGCTCGACACGCTCAATCCCTTCGTTCCGATCACCAGTGCTCTTCGCTTCGCGATCTCCTCCGGCCAGGATGCAAACATCGTCGCCCAGCCGCTGGGCACGGACGCCCATCGCGTCAACACCGCCGGCACGACGAAGCCGCGCGTGCTGATTGTCGTCGCCGGCGAAACGGCGCGCGCGCAGGACTTCTCGCTTGGTGGCTATGAGCGCGATACCAATCCGGAGCTGGCCAAGCAGAACGTCGTCTATTTCCCCAACACCAGCAGCTGCGGAACCGCCACAGCCATCTCGATCCCATGCCTGTTCTCGGTCTACCCGAGAACGGCCTATACGCATCGCAAGGCGCTCGAAACCGAGAACGTTCTCGATGTGCTCGGCCATGCCAACGTGTCCGTATCCTGGCTCGACAACGACACCGGCAGCTACCATGTCACCGACCGGATACCGTATCAGTTCCTTCCCGACACCGCCGATCCCCGTTTCTGCAAGGATGGCGAATGCCTGGATGCGATCCTACTCGACAAGATGGATGCGTGGCTGGACCAGGTGAAAGGCGATAGCGTGCTTGTGCTGCACCAGCTCGGCAGCCACGGCCCGGCATACTACGCTCGCTACCCGGAAGAATACCGTCGCTTCCAGCCGGATTGCCGCGCCAACGACTTTGGAAGCTGCTCGCCGGAAGAAATCCGCAACGCCTACGACAACACCATCCTTTATACGGATCACATCGTGTCGGCGGTGATCGACAAGATGAAGCAGCGCGCGGACAAGATGACGGCGTCGGTCGTCTACTTTTCCGACCACGGCGAATCCCTTGGCGAGAACGGCCTTTATCTACACGGCACGCCTTATGTCGTTGCTCCCATCCAGCAAACCCACGTGCCCTTCGTGGTCTGGTTATCCGATGATCTGCAGGCCTCTGCCGGCTATGACACGGCGTGCCTTGCCGCAAACGCCAACAAGCCGACCTCGCACGACAATGTCTTCCATAGCGTGCTCGGTCTGATGGATGTCTCCACGAAGGTCTACGATCCCGCGCTGGATGTCTTCTCCGGTTGCCGCAAGGCCGCTGCACACGTCGCCAGCGCGAAGGTGTCTGCAGGCGTGAACTGATAGCAGATAATGACATATGGGAGGCCGGGGCGGCTCCCGCTCCGGCCTCCTTTTTTGCGGAAATAATGTAGCCGGCTATCATTCAATGATCGTCGAGCGTTTGCCGGACGCAGGCGTGAGCAGATTCCACTGTCGCAATATTGTCATTCTCGCTTCAGGCTAGTGTCAGCAGCACCCAGCATAGAGTGTATCTCTCGATTGTTTCTTGGAGATACTTTTGCGCGCACTGAAACGACTTCGCATTCCACGTGCGGCTAAGGTTGCCGGCGGCCTTGTTCTTTTCGCTGGTCTGACCCTCGGTGGATACGCCGGCTATCTCCAATTGACCGGAAATTTTCATACTGTCATAGCCGGGCAACTTTATCGCTCCGCCCAGCCGTCGCCATCCCAGCTTGAGCGCTATATCCGTGACAACGGCATCAAGACCGTCGTCAATTTGCGTGGCAATTCCGGATACGCGAAGTGGTGGTCGGAGGAGGTTGCGGTATCCGAGCGGCTGGGTGTCGAACATGTCGATTTCCCGATGTCCGCTTCGAAGATTCTTACCGCCGAAAAGGCCGATCGCCTCGTTGCCATCATGCGCGACGCGCCGAAGCCTATCCTGATCCATTGCCTCTCCGGCGCCGACCGGACGGGGCTGGCCTCGGTGCTCTACAGCCAGCAGATCGCCAATGTCACGGAGGACGTTGCCGAGCGTCAGCTGTCCTTCGCCTTCGGTCATGTCGGCATCCCGCATCTGTCATCCGCCTATGCGATGGATCGAAGCTGGAGCAATTTCGAAAAGCGCCACGGGCTCGATAAGCCTGAGCAGGCTCTACCGGTCCGCGACGCTCAGCTTGAGAGCGATCCGGTCAACGGCGGCGCTGGTTAGGCGTCGAAGGGCAAGCAGCTATGAATGTCCTGCTGGTGGAAGATAACGCGGTGCTCGGCGATGCCGTCTGTGACCACGTCAGCGCCCACGGACATTCGGTCGAATGGTGCTTGACGCTCGCGGATGCGACGCGCGCTGCCGACAGCGGCGAGTATGGCCTCGTCCTGCTCGATCTGCGCCTTCCCGATGGAAATGGCCTGTCGCTGCTTCGCCAGTTGCGTGGCCGCAGCAACAATGTACCGATCATCATTCTGACAGCGCACGATCAGGTATCCGACCAGATAGAGGGCTTCAACTGTGGTGCCACGGATTATCTGGTCAAGCCGTTCGGCCTGCCGGATCTCGACCGCCGGATGCAGGCGGTGACCCGCGCGCAGCGCGCCAACTGAACAGCGCTTTGACTGATCAAGCCCCTTTGCTAGGCATGCAGCCGGCGAACACGTCGAGTTTCGCATCATAAGCGCTTGTGGTGACGTTCATCATTCCGAGGACGCTGTGAAAGAGGTTGTCGTGAGAGGTCGGCTGTGCGCGCTGCCGTGCCACGCATGCCATGTCCACGCCCATCGATTTCCGGAAGTCCGGGTCGAGCCACACGAGGAACGGCACATGCGTCTGTTCCTCCGGTGCGAAGATGTAGGGCGTCCCGTGGAGGTAGAGACCGTTTTCGCCGAGGGATTCGCCGTGGTCGGACATGTAGATCATCCCGGCCGCGATCTTGTCGCTGCGGGCCTTCAGCTTGTCGATGATGCCGGACAGGAAGTGATCCGTATAGAGAACGGTGTTGTCGTAGGCGTTGACGATGTCGGCGTCCTTGCAATTGCCGAGCTCGGCCGTCTGGCATTCGGGCGTGAACTTCCGAAACGCCGCCGGATATCGCAGGTAATAGGCCGGTCCGTGGCTTCCCATCTGGTGAAGCACCAGAACGCTGTCCTTCTTCACATTGGCCAGCCATTCGTCGAACTTGTCGAGAAAGATCCCATCCTGGCATTCGCCGCCGCTGCAGTAGCGAGCGTCTGTGGACTTTGCGAGGTCGATATAGGTGATCCGATCGGCGACGCCCTTGCTGCCCGTGTTGTTGTCGAACCATGCCGTGTCGATCCCGGCATGGGCGAGCACATCCATCAGCCCCTCGTTGGCGAGGCCTTTGGCATGATCGAAGTTGTCCCGCGTGAACTGGGAGAACATGCAGGGGATCGACGTTGCAGTCGCCGTGCCGCAACTCGTGGCATTCGGGAAATAGATAATGTCCTGATTCTCAAGTTCCGGATTGGTGTCGCGATGATAGCCGCCGAGCGAGAAGTTCATCGCGCGCGCGGTTTCGCCGGCGACGATGATCGTCACGCGCGGCTTGTCGATGGTGCCCGCGGGCGTCGAGACCTTCGCATCCAGTCCGAGCGGCGCGACCACCAGCCTGGCCTCTTCTCCCGTCTGGACGAAATACTTCGCCGTGCTGATGACCGGAACGACGGGGTTGAGGCTCTTCACGATATCGCGATGCTGCCGGATGGCCGCCGTATAGGTTTTCGAATAGGTGAGGGCGGCAACGGCAAAGACCGCCAGGCAGACTATGACGGTAAGGCTGTTCCACATGAGCTTTTGCAGGATCGGACGATGAACCACGCGCACCCATAGGACCAGCGCGATAGGGATAACGCCATACAACAACGAGTGCAGCAGTAGACCGGGCGTGATCAGATGTTGCGCCTCCGCCGGCGTCGTCTGCATCGCGTTGCGGATCATGTCGCTGTCGAGGATGACACCGAAGGAATCCGTGAACCACGCCGCCATCGCCGCCGCGATGATCAGGAAGATCAGCACCGGCTTGATAACATATTTCGCGGAGAACAGCGTGATCGCGCCGATGAACAGCATGGCGATCGCGATATAGAGCGCGACAACGGCACCCGGCTCGAAGCCGAGATAGGCGTGCACCTTCTTCCAGAAAGTGAAATTGGTGAACAAGACGAGATAAAGGCCGACGATGGCGGACAGGGTCACGCTGCCGATGCGTGGGCGCGCCAGCAGGGATTTACGCACGTCGCTTTTCTCTGTCATGCCGATACTTCTCGAGGTTGCTTGCACATCGCGGCGGCCTGGCCAACCTCGTCCCGCCGCCGGCCCGTAAGTGCTGCACAACCCTGACATCAGCCTGAATTTCCAAGACAATCGTGATGGCGTCGGCACGTGTGCGCCCAAAAGCGACCGGTGGTCGCGGCGTATGGCGCCGAGACGTGGTCCGCTCAAAACAGCAAGGCCCACGCAAGCAACCGGGCACACAAGTGAGCTCGAATATTTGCAAACCGGTGATAGCGCGGCGAGTCACGCCGCAGTCGATCAGGCCGGTTCAATGGAGTTGATGCCCGTGAAAACTGCCGCCGCCCAGATGCACGAATTTGAAGACCTGCACGCGATAGCGGGCAAGGCGGCGATCGTTCGCACGGTCTATGAGGGCAAGGACATTTCGCCCTATTGGGATGCGCTGATGGCGCGGGTATCCGCAGATGTCTCCGATGCGGGCGCCTTCATGGACCTCGCGATCATCCTGCAAACCCTCGGCAAGAGCCAAGAAGCCGCCATCACCCAGAAGGGCGCGCTGGAGATGAGCCGCAACTACCATATTCGCAACGGCAGCGGCGCTGGCCTTCGCGTCCTCGTGATCGCCACCCGCGGCGACTTCATGGCCAACACGCCGATCGAATTCCTGCTTGAGAGCTCAGATGCGAATATCTTTCTCCACTACGTCGATGAGCTGACGCCGCACCTTAACGATGTGCCCGAGCATGATGTGGCCTTCGTCGCCGTCGGCGAGTCGCCCGAAAATCTGGCCGTGCTGGAAAACCTCGAGCATCTGCTTGCAAGCTGGACCGGCCCGATTGTGAACAAGGCGCCGCGCCGGGTCATCGACCTGTCGCGTGAGGGCGTGGCCGAAGCCTTCCGCAACGAGCCCACCATTCTCGCTCCGGTGACAACGCGGATCGCTCGCCAGACACTCGTCGATCTGGCAGCGGGCCTGCTCCCGATCGCGGCGATGGACGGACTGACATCCTTCCCGATCATCCTTCGCCCGATCGGCACCCACGCCGGTCACGGAATGGAAAAGATCGGCTCTGCCGATGCGATTGCCGCCTATCTAACCGGCCGGCCGGAAGGCGAGTTCTACATTGCTCCCTTCGTCGACTACAGCGACGAAGACGGCAAGTTTCGCAAGCAACGCATCGCGGTCATTGATGGCAAGCCTTATGCGAGCCATCTGGCGATCTCCGATCACTGGATGGTGCACTACCTCAGCGCCGGCATGGCGGAGCATGCCGAGCGGCGTCTGGAGGAGGCGTCGTGGATGGCGGATTTCCAGACCGATTTCGCCGTGCGCCACGCCGACGCCTTTGCAGCACTGCACCGCCGCCTCGGCCTCGATTACTTCGCCATCGATTGCGCCGAGCTATCGGACGGACGCCTGCTGCTGTTTGAGGCAGACGTCGCGATGATCGTCCATTCGATGGATTCCGAGACCGTCTTTCCCTACAAGAAACAGGCAATGGCAACGCTGTTTTCAGCGTTCGAAGATGCGCTGGCCAGCCGCGCGCGGGAGGGCAAACCTCTACGAGGCCAGCAGGCGCACGGCTCCAATCAGGCAGGCGTCGTGTCGCTTGTGGAAGCGCTGTGATCGCAGCTTCGAGGGCGACCAGATCCGGAGACGACATATTCGCTGCCAGGGAGATGGCCGAACTTGTTCCTGATTACCGGCACAAGCTGGGCGCGGCCAGCATCGACCACACGCTGTCGCTTCTGTTGGCGGCCGGCGGCGACAGCCGTATCTGGCCGGATGCAGCAACCGGCCGCAATCGATACGGAACCCGCACTGCGCCTGCCAGGAACGAGATTTCCTTCGCGTCCACAACCGCGAGCAACGTCTCGCCGCAGGGCTTCACCGCTGCCGGCCATCAGCTGAAGCGGCTCTTCGGCGTCGATGGCGCCGCTGCGATCGCCGTCGACGAATGGTTCGCCGAAATCCGTGGCCGTATCGGCAGCAGCATCGGATGCGACGAGAGCGGCATCATGCTTGCCGCATCCGGAACGGATGTGGAGCTTCTCGCGCTCGGCCTGATGCTTGCGCTGTCGCCACGCCCGATCACCAACATCCTGATCGCGCCTGAAGAGACCGGAAGCGGCGTGCCGCGCGCTGCCGCCGGCCGCCATTTCGCGGGTGTGACGGCGCTGGGCCACGCGGTGAGCGCAGGCGACATGCTCGCCGGTATTGCCGCCGATCGCGTCGAAGTCCAGACGGTGGCGATCCGCAACACTTTGGGTCAGGCGCGGAACCCCGACGATGTCGACGCCGACGTCATATCGCTTGCCGAGGACGCGCTGAAGCGCGACAGGGATGTCCTCATCCATGTTCTGGATACCTCCAAGACGGGCTTGACCGGGGTCTCGCGACAGGCTGCGCGATATATTTCGGCGCGCGCGCCCGGACGTGTTCGCGTTCTCGTCGATGCCTGCCAGTTTCGCTGCAGCGCCGCCGCGCTCGCCAGGGATATAGCCGACGGCTTTCTCGTCGCCGTCACCGGCTCGAAGTTCCTAGCCGGACCGCCCTTCGCGGGCGCGCTCGCGATACCGCCGGCGCTCGTTGAGGAACTCGCTACGAAGCGCGCGTTTGCGCCAGGGCTATCCGACTACACGGCCCTTCATGATTGGCCGGCGCTTCTGCGCGGCGGTCATGATCAGCAATTCGGGTCGCACTTCAATCTCGGGCTGGGCCTGAGGTGGATCGCTGCGCTTGAGCAGCTTGATCCCTTGGCGGCAATCGACACCGCCGTTCAGCGTCGCATCAAGCAAGCCTTCGCCGATCTCGTACGCGCCCGCGCGGAAGCTCTTGAAGGTGTGTTGATCCATCCCGATGACGAAGGCGACCACATCGTCGATCGCGCCATCTTCCCCTTGACCATGACCGCCGAGGGCAGCGGCTTCGCGTCGCTTGCGCAGGCGCAAAGGATCCATCTGGCGCTCCGCGAGAACGACATTGGGCCAGTCTGCCACCTAGGGCAGGCAGTCAATCTCGGTGCCCGCACGATCCTCAGGGTCGCGGCCTCCGCGATCGACATCAATGCCGTGTCCGATAGATTGGCCGGCGGCGACAGCATGGAAAAGGCGATGCGTCCGATCGCCGACGATCTCGACGTCGTGTTCGAGAAATGGGCCGCCGTCTCCCGGGCTGATCGAGGGCTCTGATGTCACGGATTGCGAAGACGGACGCGCCGGCGGGCTCGGATCTGGAGAAACCAACGAGCCTCGACCCCGCAGACTGGCAGGCGTTTCGCGAAGCAGCGCACCGCATGCTCGACGACATCATCGATCATATCGCCAATGTCAGGCAAAAGCCGGTCTGGCAGCAGATGCCGTCGGACACGCGGTCAAGGTTCGCCCGCGCGCTGCCGGATGATCCCCGTGCGCTTGACGATGTGCTTGATGATATCCGCACGCATGTTTTTCCCCACGCCACCGGCAATCTGCATCCGCTGTTCATGGGCTGGGTGCATGGCGCGGGCACACCCGTCGGCATGGTCGCGGAGATGGTCGCCGCCGGCTTGAATATGAATTGCGGCGGCCGCGATCATGTCGGCATCGAGGTTGAGAAGCAGATCGCCCTGTGGATGGCGCAAGTGCTTGGCTATCCCTCATCGGCAAGCGGCCTTTTCGTCACCGGTTCGTCGATGGCCAATTTCCTGGCACTGACTATCGCTCGCACCGAGGCACTGACCCAGAGCGTGCGGCGGGACGGATTGCGCAAGGCCGACAGACAGTTGGTCGCCTACACATCCTCGCAGGCGCATGTCTGCATCGCGCAGGCCATGGAGCTGTCCGGCATTGGCTCGGCGAACCTGAGATCTATCGCGGTCGATGACGCAGGCCGCATGAGCGTCGAGGCGCTGGCCGTAGCGATCGCGCAAGACCGCGCGCGGGGCTTGCTCCCGTTCCTCGTGGTCGGCACGGCAGGCACGGTGAACACAGGTGCGATCGATCCTCTGTTGGAGATATCCAAGGTCGCCGAAGCGGAAAACATCTGGTTCCACGTCGATGGAGCCATCGGCGCGCTTGCCATGCTGTCGGCCGAGATGCGCCAGCTGTTTTCGGGCATCGAGCGGTCTGCCTCGATCGCGCTCGACTTCCACAAATGGGGGCACGTGCCCTATGACGCCGGCTTCCTGCTGGTTCGCGACAGCGCCGCGCACAAGCGCGCATTCGCCCAACCGGCCGCGTATTTGCAACGCTCGGGCAGGGGCCTTGCAGCCGGTGAGACATGGCCTTGCGATCTGGGCCCCGATCTGTCGAGAGGCTTCCGGGCGCTGAAGACCTGGATGACGATCGAAACGCTCGGAACGGAGCGGATGGGCAATGCCATCGCGCGCACCTGCGAACTCGCCCGCTATCTCGCCGCAAGCCTCAAGCGCGATCCTCGCTTCGAGATAAAGGCGCCGGTTGGCCTCAACATCGTCTGCTTCGGCATTCGCGGTGCCGACGACGGCTTCATTCGCGATCTCGTGCTTGATCTTCATGAGCAGGGATTGGCCGTGCCCTCCTGGACAACGCTGCAGGACGAGCTCGTGGTGCGCTGCGCGATCGTCAATCACCGCACGACCAGCGAGGATATCGACGTCTTTCTCAAGATTCTGACGGATTACCTCGACCGGTATCCGCGAGCCTGAGCCGAGGCGTCGGCAGCGTAGCCACGCGGGCACTGTTGTCTTCCAGACACTACGCAGCAAATGAATCAGACGAGCGGTGCTACTGAAATAGCCCTGTTACAAACGGCGGCGAATATCCCGGCCATCGCAACCTGGGGACCATTCATGCGCCGCGCATTCCGCCTCTCCACATACGCACTCGTTACCGCTGCCTGTCTCTACGCTCCGGCAAAGGCCGAGGATTTGCAGTTCTCCGCTTATGGTGGTTACCAGACGGCACCGCATAGCGGTGTGGATGTCTCCGACGGCACGCATTTCAATGCCGGCTGGGAAGGCAAGTCCTTCGGCTCGCCACCCTATTACGGCGCGCGCGTCACCTGGTGGCTCGAGAACTTCAATCATCCGAACCTCGGCTTCTCCCTCGATTATACCCACGCCAAGGTCTATGCAGACGAAAAGACGCTGGCGACATCGGGCTGGTCACATTTCGAATTCACCGATGGCCTGAACCTTCTGACGGCGAACGCGCTCTATCGCTTCCCGATCGAAGGCCAGCGTTGGACGCCATATATCGGCGCCGGCGTCGGCATCAACGTCCCGCATGTCGAAGTGACGCGCCCGCAAGGCACGACCTTCGATTACGAGTTCGGCGGCGTGACGTTCCAGGCCCAGGCCGGTGTGGATTTCCGGATCACCGACCGCTGGTCGACCTTCGTCGAGTACAAGGGAAATTACTCCCGCGTGAACGTGCCGATCGACAGCGGCGACAATCTGAAGACCAACATCTTCACGAACGCCGTTAACCTGGGTGTGTCGTTTCACTTCTGACGGCCCGGCCGGCAGCCAGTCCGCGCTGCCGAAGAGGTCATGAATGTGCCGGATCGCTTCATTAATTTAGCGATCCATTAACCATATTCATTAGAATTGTCTCTATCTCGGCGAAAGCTTTCGCAAATTCGCCGCGAAGGTCGCATGATTAAAGTCTCGTTAGGTTGATGGCGGTACGGCTTGTTTTGCCTGAATGGGCGGACTTTGAGCCATAACGGTCTTGAGCGGCGTGGGACATATGAGACGAGACTTCGGGGCGGCGGCACTTGCGACACCAATGCGGTGGGTAGGTTTGTCGCTTATCTGTGCGACAGTGACCGCTTGCGGAACGGCACCCACGACGACGGCCAAGCGCACGCACGGCAAGGAGTATTTTGCCGAGTCGGAATATGGCGTCAAGGCGAGCCCGCGTGTCGCCACCGGCAACAATATCCCGAAGGGCGGCGGTCGCTACATCGTCGGCAATCCCTATGTGGTCAAGGGGAAGACCTATTTCCCGAAAGAGGATTTCTCCTACAATAAGGTCGGTATCGCCTCCTGGTACGGCTCGGCTTTTCATGGTCGCCTGACAGCCAATGGCGAAGTCTACGACCAGATGCACATTTCCGCCGCGCATCCGACATTCCCGCTGCCGAGCTATGCGCGCGTCACCAACGTCGAAAACGGCTCCTCCATCATCGTGCGCGTCAACGACCGCGGCCCTTATCACGAAGGTCGCATCATCGACCTGTCGAACAAGACCGCAGACCTGCTCGATCTCCAGCACAGCGGCACCGGCAATGTGCGCGTTCAGTATGTCGGCAAGGCTCGAATGGATGGCCACGACATGCCGTATCTGATGGCCTCCTACGTGCCGAAGGGCAGCCGCATTCCCGGCGTCTATCCGGGCGAAGGGCAGATCGCGACTGGCGTCATGGTCGCCTCCAACAGCAAGCGTATCACGCGCGACGAGATCCAGAGCTTCGGCGGCTTCACGCCGCCGGCTGAGGACCGCGTTCCCGTGCCGCAGTCGATCACCTCCTACGCCGGCTCGACCCCGAGCGCGCCTTACAATGCCGCTCCGGTCCCGACGCCGCTGCGTGCGCCGTCCTTCGACAATGCCGCTCCGGCTTCGTTCGGCGAGATGGTCGTGTTGCCCGAGATCGGACCCTATCCCTACGAGCGCCCCTATGGCTGGCAGCAGGGATCGATGGCCATGGGCTACCAGGAAGAAGGCGTGAAGACTGTGACGGTCGATCTCGCCTTCGACGCGGTCATGGTTCGCAATGACGGCTTGACCGAAGACAGCATTTTGGCATCATTCAAGCGTCAGAAGGCAGCGAAGGCTGCGCTGAAGTAAGTGTTTCCGTGGTCCTTCGGGGCCGGATCGATGAGGGTTTCGATGCTGAAACATATGCTTCGTCTCTGTGTCTGCCTGTTGCCGCTGGCTCAGGTCGTTTCGGCCGATGCAATGGCGGCACCCGCCGACGCCAACCAGTCGTTCGTCACCAAGGCGGCACAAGCCTACATGGTCGAAGCGTCGACCGGCACCGTCCTGCTTGCCAAGAACGAGCATCAGACCTTCTCGCCGGCTTCGCTCGCCAAGCTGATGACCGTCGAGCTCGTCTTCGATGCGTTGACGAGCAAGCAGATCACGCTCGATACCCAGTATCCCGTCTCCGAATTTGCCTGGCGCACCGGCGGCGCGCCGTCGCGCACCGCGACCATGTTCGCGGCGCTGAAATCCAACGTGCGTGTCGAGGATCTCGTGCGCGGGATCGCCATCCAGGGCGCCAATGACAGCTGCATCATTCTCGCGGAAGGCATGAGCGGCGGCGAACCCGCTTTCGCCGAAAGCATGACGCGACGCGCGAAGACGCTCGGCATGCAGCACTCGCTCTTCGCCAACTCCACCGGACTTCCTGACGGAAAGAGCAAGACCACGGCCTACGACATGGTCGCGCTGGCTGAGCGCCTGCAACAGGGCTACCCAGCCTATTATCCCTATTTCGCCCAACCCGATTTCGAGTGGAATAAGATCTTCCAGCGTAACCGCAACCCGCTGCTCGGCTTCGGTCTCGGTGTCGACGGCCTGGCAACGGGCTTTGCCGAAGGCGAGGGCTATTCGATCGTGGCGTCGGCCGAGCGCAACGGACGTCGCCTGTTCATGACGCTCGGCGGCATCGCCTCCGACAAGGAGCGCACCGAGGAAGCCAAGCGCGTGCTCGAATGGGGCCTCAGCGCCTTCGAAATACGCCAGCTCTTCGCGGAAAACGAGGTCATCGGCACCGCGAGCGTCTATGGCGGCGCATCGCGCAGCGTCGAGCTCATCGCCAAAAGCCCGATCAGCGTCTATATCCCGGTCAACAATCCCGACCGGCTTGCCGCCCGCATCGTCTATCACTGGCCGCTACCGGCACCGGTTGAGGCGGACCGCGAAGTCGGCACGCTACGGCTTTTCGCTGGAAGCAGACTGCTGCGCGAAGTGCCGCTCTACACCAAGGCCGCGGTCGAGGAGGGCACTCTCAGCAGCCGCGCCGTCGATGCCGTGCTGGAACTCGGCGAAACGCTGCTGTTTTCCTGGCTCTGGGATAAGCCGGCCGAGCCCACATGATCGCCATAGTCGCGTTTCACCTTGTGACAAAGCCGAGAGATCGACGCGAAGCGGTTCCGCTCGCCGTCATCTTCGGCTAGATGTACGGACAAGGTGCCGCTGGCGCCGATTGAGTGCAGGCCAAGATCGCAGGAACATATTGTTGTCATCCGCTACCGGATTGTTCGTTACGTTTGAAGGCGGTGAGGGCGCTGGCAAGTCCACCCAGATCCATCGGCTGGCCGATGCCTTGCGCGCCAGGGGCCATGAGGTCGTGGTCACGCGCGAGCCGGGCGGTTCGCAGGGCGCGGAGGCCGTGCGCCATGTGCTGCTCTCGGGTGCTGCCGAATCCTTTGGAACGCGCATGGAAGCGATTCTCTTCGCCGCCGCCCGCAACGATCATGTCGAGGAGATCATCCGTCCGGCCCTTGGTCAGGGCAAGGTCGTGCTCTGCGATCGATTCATGGATTCCTCACGCGTCTACCAAGGCGTGACGGGCAATCTGGAGCCCGATTTCATCGAAACGCTGCAACGCGTCGCGATCAACGGCGTCGTTCCCGATTGCACGCTGATGCTCGACCTTCCGGCCAAGGCCGGTCTTGAGCGCGCCAAGCGCCGCGGTGCCGCCGGCGACGTCGCGCCCGATCGCTTCGAGAAGGAAGAGATCGAAACCCACGAGAAGCGCCGCGAAGCCTTTCTCGACATAGCCTCGCGCGAGCCCGAGCGCTGCCACGTCGTCAACGCCATGCAGAGCGAGGAGGCGATCGCAGCCGAAATCGTCTCTATCGTCGGCCAGTTGCTGGCGCCGGCAGGCGCTCCGAAGGTCGTTGAGCCAGCGATGAGTGCGATCGATGAGTGACGAGCACCCGAGCCTTCTCGACGGCGCGATCTGGCCGCCCGAAAACACCAAGCTCTTCGGTCATGAAGACGCCGAGGCCTTCCTCGCGCAGTCCTACCGTTCCGGCAAGGGCCACCACGCCCTCCTGATGGAAGGGCCGTCGGGGATAGGCAAGGCGACGCTCGCCTTCCGTTTCGCCAATCACGTCCTGTCGCATCCGGACCCGGAGACGGCGCCCGATATCATCGCCGATCCCGATCCGAATTCCTCCGTCAGCCGCCAGATCAACTCGGGCGCTTCGCACAACCTGCTGCATCTCGCCCGTCCGGTGGACGAGAAGACCGGCAAGGTGAAATCGGCGATCACCGTCGACGAGGTGCGCCGCGCCGGCCGCTTCTTCTCGCAGACATCGGGCACCGGCAACTGGCGCATCGTCATCATCGATCCCGCCGACGACATGAACCGAAGTGCCGCCAACGCCATTCTGAAGATCCTCGAGGAACCGCCGAAGCGCGCGCTCTTCCTGCTGATCTCGCATGCGCCGGGCAAGCTGCTCCCCACCATCCGCTCCCGCTGCCTGCCGCTCAAGCTGTCGCCGCTCGGTGACAACGCGCTGCGTTCGGCTCTGGGGCATCTCGGCGTGGACGCAAATGACCCGTCGCTGCTGGCGTCGGCCAATGGCAGCGTCGGTGAAGCGCTGAAGCTGGTGAACTACGGCGGTGGCGAGATCATCTCCGCCTACAACGAGGTTCTGACCCTGCAGGGACCATCGGCGCGCAAGGCGATGCACCGTCTGGCCGATGCGCTGTCTGGCAAGGAAAGTGACACGATCTTCGAGTTTTTCGCGGGCCATCTCGGCGACGACCTGATGGGCAAGGCGAAGGCCGCGGCAATGGCGGGGCAGGTGGCCCAGGCCGAGCGTCTGTCGCGCCTGCACAGCGATATCATCGAACGCCTGACGGTCTCCGACGCCTACAATCTCGACCGCAAGCAGACGATTCTGAGCATTCTCGGCGATATCAAGCAGCCCGGACCTTGATCCGGTAAGTCCCGGATCAGGAAGTCAGAAGCTTGTAAGCGACAAAAGCAAGCGTTCCTGCCAGCACAAGGCGGATGGTGCGCTCATGCAGCTTCGGCGCCAGCAGGCTGCCGGCGATGATGCCGGGGATCGAGCCGACCAGCAGCGCCGCAAGCATGATCCAGTCGATCTCGCCGATCATCCAGTATCCCATGCCGCCGATCAGCGTCAGCGGCACGGCGTGGACGATGTCGGATCCGACGATCTCGCGCACATCGAGCCTGGGATAAAGCACGAGCAGGATGGTGACGCCCAGCGCGCCCGCGCCGACCGACGTCAACGTGACGAGAATACCGAGCGCCAGCCCGAGCACGACGGTGAGAATGCCAAGCGTCGCCGGCCGCAGCGTTCGTCGCTCGCCTGTGGAACGCTGCGCGAAGGCCAGTACCTGTTTGCGAAACACCAGCATGAAGGCCGTCATGACGAGCAGCCAGCCAAGCGCTGTCGTGATCGTATGCGCGACTTCGATGCTCTTGCGGTCGACACCCGACAGCAGCCACAGCATGATCAGCGCTGCCGGCACGCTGCCGGCGGCAAGACAGCCGACGATCCGCCAGTTGATGCGCCCATGCATGCCGTGAACGGCGGTGCCCGCACTCTTGGTGACGGCCGCGTAGAGCAGGTCGGTCCCGACCGCCGTCGCCGGATGCACGCCGAACAAGAGAACCAGCAACGGCGTCATCAGCGAGCCGCCGCCGACACCGGTGATGCCGACAAGCGCGCCGACGAAGAAGCCCGAGAGCGAATAAAGCGGATCGAAATGGGAGAGCATCAAAAAGCAGGCCCCAGGCCTGTATGACACGGACCTACGTTGAAGCGGTAGGCGCGGGGGACGGCTGATGTCACGTTTGCGGAACCCTGTTCGATGGTTCCCTTGGGTAGAATGTGGAAAAAAACGAGTCAAGCGCGCGGCGGTCACGAAGATTGCACTGCTACGTGTTGGAGGCGTTGCTTTCCAAACTTACTGTTTCGCTTCGCCGCCACATGCGCTAAGGAGCGGCTATAGATTTCAAAGAATAAGCCGCACGAGAATGGCCGCCATGACAGACAAGACACCCTTCTACATCACCACCGCGATTTCCTACCCGAACGGCAAGCCGCATATCGGCCACGCCTACGAGCTGATCGCGACGGATGCCATGGCGCGCTACCAGCGCCTTGACGGCAAGGATGTGTTCTTCCTGACCGGCACCGACGAGCATGGCCAGAAGATGCAGCAAACGGCACGCGCCGAGGGCATCACCGCGCAGGAACTCGCGGACCGCAATTCCGGCGAATTCCAGGCGATGGCCAAGCTCCTCAACGCCTCGAACGATGACTTCATCCGCACCACGCAGGATCGTCACCACGAGACGTCGAAGAACATCTGGAACCTGATGGCCGACGCTGGCGACATCTACAAGGACAGCTATGCCGGCTGGTACTCGGTGCGCGACGAGGCCTATTACCAGGAAAACGAGACCGAGCTGCGCGCCGATGGCGTGCGCTACGGACCGCAGGGCACGCCTGTCGAGTGGGTGGAAGAGGCGAGTTACTTCTTCAAGCTCTCCGAATACCAGGACAAGCTGTTGGCGCTCTATGAAGCCGAGCCCGATTTCATCGGCCCGGCCGAACGCCGCAACGAGGTAATCTCCTTCGTCAAGTCGGGGCTCAAGGATCTGTCGATCTCGCGCACCACCTTCGACTGGGGCATCAAGGTGCCGAATGATCCTGAGCACGTCATGTACGTCTGGGTCGACGCGCTGACCAACTATCTCACTGCCACCGGCTACCTTGAGGACAAGAACGGCCCGCGTGCCAAGTATTGGCCGGCCGATGTCCACATCATCGGCAAGGACATCATCCGCTTCCACGCTGTCTACTGGCCCGCCTTCCTGATGTCGGCCAAGCTGCCGCTGCCCAAGCGCGTCTTCGCGCATGGATTCGTGCTGGCCAAGGGCGGCGAGAAGATGTCGAAGTCGCTCGGCAACGTGCTCGATCCGTTCGAGCTGATCGAGCATTTCGGCCTCGACGCCATCCGCTACTTCCTGATGCGCGAAATCTCCTTCGGCCATGACGGCAACTGCAGCGAAGAGGCGATCGGCACCCGCATCAACGCCGACCTTGCCAACGGTATCGGCAACCTCGCCAGCCGCTCGCTGTCGATGATCGTCAAGAACTGCGACGGCAAGATCCCCGTCTGCGGCCCGCTGACCGATGAGGACAAGGCGATGCTGGCAGCCGCCGACGCGCTGCTCGCCTCGACGCGCGAGGACATGGATAAGCAGCTCATCCATCGCGCGCTGACGTCGATCATATCTGTCGTGTCCGAGACCGACCGCTATTTTGCCGGCCAGCAGCCCTGGGCGCTGAAGAAGACCGATCCAGCCCGCATGGAGACCGTGCTTTACGTTACGGCCGAGGTCGTTCGTCAGATCGCCATCCTGCTGCAGCCATTCGTTCCGGGCTCCGCTGAAAAGATGCTCGACCTCGTGGGTGCTGCCGCCGACAAGCGCGACTTCACGGCGCTGGGCGAAGCCGGTCGTCTGGTTTCGGGCACGCCGCTGGAAGCCCCGACGCCGGTCTTCCCGCGCTACATCGCGCCGCAGGCGTGAGGCTGAGATGCTGATCGATACCCATTGCCACCTGGATTTCGCCGACTTCGAGGAGGAGCGCGACGAGATCGTCAAGCGCGCTCACGACAGTGGCGTCAAGCAGATGGTGACAATCTCCACGCGCGTCCGCAAGCTGGACACTCTGCTCGCGATTACCGAGAAGTATCCGTCCGTCTTCTGCTCCGTCGGCACGCATCCCAACAGTGCCGACGAAGAGCTGGATATCCAGGCCGAAGACCTAATCCGCCTGGCGAATGCGCATGAGAAGGTCGTTGCGATCGGCGAGGCGGGTCTCGATTACTTCTACGACACGCAGAAGCCCGAGGACCAGAAGACCGGTTTTCTTCGCCACATCGAGGCGGCCCGCGAAACGAAGCTGCCGCTGGTCATTCACAGCCGCAGCGCCGATGAGGATATGGCCGCGATCCTGACCGAGGAGACGGGCAAGGGCGCCTTCCCCTTCATCCTGCACTGCTTCTCGGCGGGAGCCGATCTGGCACGCGTTGGCGTCGAGCTCGGCGGCTACATCTCGTTTTCCGGTATCCTGACCTTCCCGAAGTCGCAGGAGCTGCGCGACATCGCCGCCACCATCCCGCACGATCGCCTGCTGGTCGAGACGGACGCGCCCTATCTCGCGCCGAAGCGCTGGCGCGGCAAGCGCAACGAGCCGTCCTATGTCGTCAACACGGCCGAAGTCTTGGCCGAGACGCTGGGCCTCAGCTACGCCGAGATGGCCACGATCACGACGGATAATGCCTTCCGCTGCTTCTCCAAGATGCCGAGGATCTGACACGGTGGGCTACAGGCGGCGGTTCACCATTCTCGGCTGCTCGTCGTCACCAGGCGTTCCGCGCATCACCGGCGACTGGGGCGCCTGCAATCCCGACAACCCGAAGAACCGGCGCACCCGCGCCTCCTTCATGATCCAGCAATATGACGCCAACGGCGGCGTCACCACTGTCGTCATCGATACCGGACCGGATTTTCGCGAGCAGATGATCGCGGCCAAGGTCGGGCATATCGACGCCGTGATGTACACGCATCCGCACGCCGATCATATCCACGGCCTGGATGATCTGCGCGGCTACTATTTCGGCGCGCAGCAGCGCGTGCCGATCTATGCCGACGAAGCGACGATGGACCGCATCCGCCAGGGCTTCGGCTATTGCCTGGAAACGCCACCCGGCAGCAACTATCCGCCGATCGTCGAGGCAAGGGTGATCCGCGATCTCGACAAGCCGGTCCATATTACAGGCGCGGGCGGCGCGATCTCATTGCGTCCACACGTGCAGCAGCACGGCGACATCACCTCGCTCGGCTTCCGCATCGGCGACGTCGCTTATTGCAGTGACATCAGCGACTTCCCGCCGGAAACAGTGCCGAAGCTGCAAGGCCTCGATGTCCTGATCATCGATGCGCTCCAATACCGCTACCACCCCAGCCATCTGTCGCTGGAGCAATCTCTGGAATGGATCGGCCGCCTGCAGCCGAAGCGCGCGATCCTCACCCACATGCACACGCCGCTAGACTACGACACCGTCATGGCCGAGACGCCCGATCACGTCGTCCCGGCCTACGACCAGATGAGCTTCGAGATCGAGCTGGAAAGCCTGGAGCGCGGAGCCTAAGCCCACGCGCTCTAACGCGCGCTACATCACCGCGCGCCGCCGACCTTCTGCTGGGCTCCCGCCTCGACATAGCTGCGCCAGCCGCCATAGCCGGTGATATCGGCCGCGCCGGAGATCGCCGCCGCCTCGACCAGAAACCCTTTCACTTCGGTTCCATCCGATAGCGAAATGCTGCCGATTCCGAGCGGCGAGGGGATGGCGGCCACGAAGCGGCCGAAGGCATCCGGCGTCAACCGCCACACTTCCACATCGATTTCCCCTCCCGCGCCCGCTTCGACGCGGATTAGCCCCGGCTTGGCGGGCACCTGACCGGCCAGCGCATAAAGGCGGTAAGTATCCGTCGTCCGCGCCTCGCGCACGAAGCTTGCGTTGAGTTCGCGAAGCTGACCGTTGAGCGGCATGCCCGATAGATGCGCCCCGACCACGACGATATCGATCCCGGGTGCGATCTCCGCATCCTGCTGTTCGGCACTCGGCAACGACCAACCGGTCGCACCCAGTGTCAGGCCGGAGGCGCGATGGATGTCGCGGGCAAGCGACGCCGTCAGCCCATCCCGGCCGAAGGGTGCGAGGAGGGTGACACTCGCCGGCAGCCCGTCGGAACGTTTGCCGGTGGGAACGGCGATGCCGCACATGTCGAGCAGGTTGACGAAGTTGGTATAGGTACCCAACCGAGAATTTTCGCGGATCGGCTCGGCGGCGAGATCGGCAAGCGTATAGTGGCTTGGAGCCGCCGGCACGCAGAAGAGATCGACGGAGGCGATGACGGGTGCGAGCTTCCGCTTCATCGCCTGCAGCGCATAGAACCCGTTGAAGGCATCCGCCGCCGTCAGCGTCTTGGCCGCGCCGTAGATCTTGCGGGTGACCGGATGGAAGCTTGCTTCACGCGTATCGAAGAAATCCTTCACCGCTGCATAGCGCTCGGCAACCCAGGCGCCCTCGTAAAGCAGGTTGGCGACATCGTAGAAATCGCCGAACGGTACTTCGACGATCCGATGACCAAGGCCTCGAAGCATGTCGAGCGCATCCTCATAGGCTGCCGCCATGACGGTATCGCCGAAGAAGCGCAGATCCGCCTTCGCGGGCACGCCGATCGAAAGCGTCGGCGGCAAGGGCCCATAGCCCGTCGCCGGCACCGCGCGCGAATAGGCATCCTCGCCATCCTCCCGGGCGGCGACGCTGAAGACGCGCCAGGCGTCATCGACGGAAAGCGCGAAGATCGACACGCAGTCGAGTGTTCGGCAGGCGGGAATGACGCCTGTGGTCGACAGCGCACCGACGCTCGGCTTCAGCCCGACGATATTGTTGAGCCCGGCCGGAATGCGGCCGGAGCCGGCGGTATCGGTCCCGAGTGCGAAGCTGACGATCCCCTGCGCCGTCGCCACCGCCGAACCGGAACTCGATCCACCCGGCACCAGCGTCGGATCGATCGCATTGCGCGGGATCGGATAGGGCGAGCGGACGCCGACAAGGCCGGTCGCGAACTGGTCAAGATTGGTCTTGCCGATCACAAGCGCTCCGGCTTCCCTCAAGAGCCGCACGACGGTCGCGTCCTCAGTCGCGCCATAGGCATAATCGGGGCAGGCGGCCGTTGTCGGCATGCCGGCCACGTCAATATTGTCCTTCACGGCGAAGGGAATGCCCCAAAGCGGCTTTGCCACTGGATCAAACGTACCAAGCGCGGCTGCTTCTGCCAGCAGCGACTGGCGGTCGGCGAGATGAAGGAAGATGCCGGGATCGTCGACCGCGGCGATCCGCGCGAAAACCTGATCGATGATTTCGGCCACCGTGCCGCCGGCGGCGTAGAACGCATGCAGCGAAGCGATGTCGAACGCAGGTCGGTTGCTCATGCCGCTTCCTCCTCGAGAATATTCACCGGTCGGTCCCACTGTATCAGCACCACGCAGCCCGTGTCGCTCCAGACCGAATGCTCGGTCCCGATAGCATTGACCACATAGCTCCCTACGCCATAGTCGCCGGCCTCGTCCGACTGGACGCCATCTAGCACCAGGATCGTCTCCAGCCCCTCGTGCCGGTGTCGCGGCACGGACGCGCCGGCCTCGTATTTCAACAGCGCCACGCCCGGCTGGTCGCCCTCGAAGGGCTTGATCCAGTGGATGGTCACGCCATCGCGAAACGGTCCGAAGGCCAAGTCCTTCCACCCACCCGATGTCAGCAGTTCGCGCGTTGTCTCAGGCATGGCTGATCGTCTCCAATATGTCATCGATATCGGCCGTCCACCCGACGATCGCCCCTTGGGCGCGGATCATCGCGATGGCGGCTTCCTTGAATTCCGGAAAATAGCTTTCCGTCGCCTGCTCGCAGAGCAGGCATTCGTAGCCCCGGTCGTTGGCCTCGCGCATCGTCGTCTGCACACAGACCTCGGTCGTCACGCCGGCAAACACCAGCTGCGTGATGCCTTTTTCCTGCAGCACATCACCGAGTTCGGTCGCATAGAAAGCCCCTTTGCCCGGCTTCTCGATGACGACTTCGCCTTCGATGGGTGCCAGTTCCGGCAAAATCGCCGTACCCGGCTCGCCCGCAACGAGGACCCGCCCCATCGGCCCCTCATCGCCGATCCTGAGGCTCGGCTTGCCCCGATTGCGCTTGGCGACGGGCAGGTCCGAGAGGTCGGGCCGATGGCATTCCATCGTGTGAATGACGGGCAACCCGGCATCGCGAAAGCCCTGGATCAGCCGCTTGACGTCAGGCACGATCCTGGTGATGCGACCGACATCGTTGCCGAGGCTGGCGCCGAAGCCGCCGGGTTCGGCGAAATCGCGCTGCATGTCGATGACGACAAGCGCGATCTCCTGTCTTTTGAAGGGAAAGGCAAACGGTTGCGCCTTGATCTCAGCCATCAGTGATGCCCCGCCATATGCGCGCCGATCACGGAGATATCGGCAGCCAGCGCCGGCGTCTCGTAGACGAGCTTGCCCTCGGAGATCACCATGATCCGGTCGGACATCTCCAGCAGTTCGTCCAGATCCTCCGACAGCAGCAGCACCGCCGCACCTGAATTCCGCGCCCGCATGATCCGCGCCCGGATCTCCGCCACCGCCGAGAAATCAAGCCCGAAGCAGGGGTTGGATACGATTAGCAGGGCGACCTCGCCGGTGAGTTCCCGCGCCAGCACCGCCCGCTGCACATTGCCGCCGGAGAGTGCCGCGATCGGCGAGGACGACGAGGCGGTCTTTACCTTGAAATCGGCGATCAGGTCGGTGGCGCGTTTGCGCATCTTGCCCTTGCTGAGCCAGATCGCATCCTTGCCGTCGGCCTTAAGGTCGAAGGTGCGGAAGGCGAGGTTTTCGCTGACGGTCATCTTCGGCGCGCAGGCGTTCTGCAGCGGTTCCTCGGGAATGAAGCGCACATTGTTGCGCCGCGTCTCCGGCCGCGTCGCGCCATAGGCGTCGCCGTTGACCTCAACCGTGCCCGCATCGGTCGGCCGTTGGCCGGCAAGGATTTCTGTCAGCTCCTTCTGGCCATTGCCCGAAATGCCGGCGATGCCGACGATTTCGCCGGATCGCACCGTCAGGCTGTCGATTTCGATCGTCTTCAGCCCGGACCGATCCGGCGCCTTCACCTTCTCGACCTTGAGAACCGGCTTGGCCGCCGATGAGACCGGCACGCGCGTGTCGAGTTCGGCTAGCTTTACATCGCCGATCATCATCGCCGCCATGTCTGATGTGGAGAGCTCGCCGACCTTGCCTGATCCCACCAGCTTGCCGCGCCGGAGAATGGAGACGGCATCCGCGAACTTGGTGACCTCATGGAACTTGTGCGAGATCATCAGCACGGTCAGCTCGCCGCGCTCCGTCATCCCGCGCACCAGCCCGAGCATCTCGTCGGCCTCGGCCGGCGTCAGCACGGAGGTCGGCTCGTCGAGCACCAGGAAGGAGCGACCAAGATAGAGCTGCTTGACGATCTCCAGCTTCTGCTTTTCGCCGGCGGCCAGTTCGCTCACTGGCCTGTCGAGCGGGATCTTGAAGGGCATGCGCTCCATGAAGGCGGCAAGGTCCTTGCGCTCCCTGGCCCAGTTGATGATCGCGGGCACTGCGGCGCGGCTGATGACGAGGTTCTCGGCGCCCGTCAACGACGGCACCAGCGTGAAATGCTGGTAGACCATGCCGAGCCCATAGGTCGCCGCATCCTTGGGCGAGGCCACCGCCACCTCGCGGCCATCGACCGACAGCGAGCCCGAGGTCTGGTGGTAGAAACCCATGATGCATTTCACCAGCGTCGACTTGCCGGCGCCGTTTTCGCCGAGCAGCGCGTGAAAACTGCCCGCCGGGATATCAACCGAGACATGGTCGAGCGCCGTGAAGCTGCCGAAGCGCATGGTCATGTCGAGTGTCTGGATGCCGACGGCCTTGCCGGCCTGCGGAAGAGGCGTGTCGCGGACTATGCTCACTTCAGGTCTCCTTTTCGACGATGATTGCCACGGGACCGCCGCCCGGCGGCCCCTGATGCTCGGCGCCACCCGAGACGTAGAGATCGGTCATCCCGAACACGCCTGACAGCACGCCGCCGACGAAAGCGCGGGCATGGCGCGTACCGGATATGTCGGAATCGCCGAGCATGGTGTGCCGATTGCCGCGCACCTGGCCGCTCGGGTCTGGCTCCGCCTTCGCCAGCACCGCCGCCAGCTTGCCCTCAGGCAGCCGTGCATAAGCTGCCTTGACCGCCTGCACATCGATCGCGTCCTGCATCACGGCATGGTCGATCTGGAAAGGGCCGAACCATCTGGAGCTCATGCCGAGCACGACGATCTCGTGATCCAAAAGCTCGACGCCAGCCGACGCCGAAGCGCAGCGCGAATAAAGCTCGTGGCGCGTGCCGATATCGCCATCGGTGATCTCGTCCGCGTCGAGCTCGCCGAGCGCCACGGCAACCCCGAGCGCCGACGCGCCGCGCGAAAGCCCCATGGATTTCAGCGTGTCGCGCGTGGCGACGGTCTTGCCGGATGCCTCCACCTTGGCGATCCGCTGCGTCGTCAGCAGCGGGCACTTGATCTGCACGAAATGCACGTCCGCCATATCCTCGATCCCGGCGTCCCGGATCGCGGCCTTTACGGCATCGGCCACCATCAGCACCTGTGCGCGGCACCCGAGATCATGCGAGGGCAAGGCAGGCGTGCGCGCCGCCCCGATCGCCAGCGCCCGCGTCGCCGGCGCTTCGGTCTCCTCGCGGGCAAACACCGTCCAGTGCGGCGACAGCGCCCCTTCGGTGCCGCCGGACATGACGATCGACACGCCCTCGACACCGTGGCGGCGAAACAGCGCCTCGAAGCTCGATGTCGCATAGCCGCGGGTGAAGTCGTTGACGCAGCCGTTGCCCTCGGTCTTGCCGAGGATGGCGACCACGCTCTCCGGCTTCAAGCCGGCAGCAAACAGCGCCTCGACGCCGGAGACATCATCCGGCCCATCGGCCGGCACGCGAAAGACCTGGGCACGCATTGATGACATCAGACGAGCGCCTCGATCAGGGCCTTGGAATTGGAGACCGAGCCGAACACACCGCCCTGCATCTTCACCATGTGAATGGCGGCGAGGTGGTTGTTATAGTCGGTGGCGCCGCAGCAATCCTCCAGCAACAGGCATTCGAAACCGCGATCATTGGCCTCGCGCATGGTGGTGGAGACGCAGACGTCGGTGGTGATCCCGGTGAGGATGATGTTCTCGATGCGCTTCTGGTTCAGGATCAGTTCCAGATCCGTGGCGCAGAACGAGCCCTTGCCCGGCTTGTCGATGATCACTTCGCCTTCGAGGGGATAGAGCTCGGGAATGATGTCCCAGCCCGGCTCGCCACGCACGAGGATGCGGCCGCAAGGCCCGGCGTCGCCGATGCCAGCGCCGATCCGCTGCGAGCGCCAGCGCTTGTTGGCCGGCAGGTCGGCGAGGTCAGGCCGGTGACCTTCGCGGGTGTGGATGATGTGGTAGCCCTTGGCGCGCATCGCCGTCAGCACCGCCTTGATCGGCTCGATCGGCGCCTGCACCAGAGCCAGATCGTAGCCCATGTGATCGACATAGCCGCCCTTGCCACAAAAGTCGGTCTGCATGTCGATGATGATGAGCGCCGTGTTGTCGGGCCTCAACGCGCCGTTATAGGGCCAGGGGTAGGGATCGGCCTTGACGTAGTGCTCTTTTGCCTCGGTCATCATGTCCATCGTCCGTCTCCTCTATTCGCCCGCAAGCTTGAATGTTTCGCCATAGCGCCTCGCCGGCTTGTCGAAGCCGCAGGAGGTGCCGTCGGTGATCTTGATGTCCGCTTCCCAGGGCAGCTTGTAATGGCCCGCGATCAGGTCGTGCATGTAGCTGTAGGGCGCGTCGCCCGCGCCGCCCGCGACAGCGACATAACCGCGATGGCCGAACTGGTAGATGTTGTTCTCCACGCCCCAGCCGAGCCGCGCCTCGCGCACCAGGTCGGGCCTGACTTCGGCGGTGATGATCTCGTTGACGCGGCCCGATGTGCCGTGGGCGATGATCGAGCCGTCGAAATTGCAGATCATGCCTTCGCCCATGCTGTCGAAGGTGCCGTCCGAACCGCACATGCACACGCTTGCCGTGACCATGAGGTTGCAGAAGGCGTTGGACTGGTTGGTGAACTTCCAGCTGTCGCGGATCGGCGCGGTATAGCCCGCGGTGCGGATCATGATCTCGGCGCCCTTGTAGGCGCATTCCCGCGCCATCTCGGGAAACATGCCGTCATGGCAGATGATAAGCGCCAGCTTGGCGCCTTTGGGGCCATCGATGACGGGAATGCCGAGATTGCCCGGCTCCCACGGCTCGACCGGCACCCAGGGATGCATCTTGCGATAATAGAGCTTCAACTCGCCCGTATCGTCGATGACGATGCCGGAATTATAGGGCATGCCGCCGGGATTGAATTCCATGATCGAGAAGCAGCCCCAGATCCGGTTGTCCAGGCACGCCTTCTTGAACGCCGCGACCTCAGGCCCATCCAGCCGGCACATGATCTCGGGGTTGATATCCATCGACAGCCCGTGCAGCGCATATTCGGGGAACACGACGAGATCCATGCCCGGCTGGTTGCGCCGCGCCTTGGCCACGAGATCGACGATCACCTGCGTTTGCCGCGCCAGATCCTCCTTGGTGACGGTTACCGGAAGCTGGAGCTGCACGAGGCCGATGCCGACGCCGTGTTCGGATTTGTTGAGGCCGCCGAGACCGTTCATGGCTAAATCCCTATTTCAAAACAGAATTACTGGGTGAGTGACTTACTTCGTGAGTGACAGGGCCCCCGGCGCACCCGCAAGCGAGCGGGTGGGCGAGGAGGTGGCGATCAGGATGGCCAGCGTCAGCACGTAGGGTGCCGCGTAAAACAGGTAGTAGCCTTGCGTGACGCCGACCGATTGCAGGGCAGGGCCGAGCGCGCCGGCTCCGCCGAAGAGAAGGGCGGCGAGGAAGCAGCCGATCGGGTTCCAGCGCGCGAAGATCACGAGCGCCACCGCCATCAGGCCCTGGCCGGATGAGATGCCCTCGTTCCAGGAGCCCGGATAGTAGAGCGAGAGATAGGCCCCGCCGACGGCGGCCAGCGATCCGCCGGCGGCTGTGGCCAGCAAGCGGACACGATCCGGATCGATACCCATGGCCCGCGCCGCATCCGTGCTGTCGCCGACGACGCGCAGGATCAGCCCGACGCGGGTATTCTTGAACGCCCACCACAGCGCCACCGCAAGCAGCGCGCCGATGACGAAGAGCACATTGATGTTCAAGGCAGCCTGCACCTGCGGCAGGCTCGACCAGCCGCCGAGCGGGATAGAGGGCAGATGCGGTGCCACCGGCTTGATGAAGGGCTTGCCGAGGAAGAAGGCCATCCCCAGGCCGAACTGCATCATGGCGATGCCGATCGCGATGTCGTTGACCTTCGGCCACTTGCAGATCCAGCCGTGCACGAGGCCGAAGACGGCGCCCGTTCCCATCGCCGCGAGCACGCCGAGCCAGGCCGAACCGCTCATGACGGCAACCGCGTAGGCCGTCATCGCGCCGAATACCAGCGTCCCCTCAAGCCCGAGATTGATGCGCCCGGATCGTTCGGTGATCGTCTCGCCGAGGCTGACGAAGATGAAGGGCGTGGAGACGCGGATGGCGCCGGCGAGGATCGCCAGAGGTACACCCCATATGCCGATACCGGTCTCGTCCATCACGGGTTCCTCTTCCAAAGGTCAGGGTTGAAGATCTTGAAACGGCCGTAGAAGGTCTCGAACAGCAGGATGACGACGAAGAGCGTTCCCTGAAGCACCAGCACGGTCGCATCCGGCAGGCCCATTCGCCGCTGGATCAACCCGCCCGAGGCATCGATGCCGCCGAGAAGGATGGCGACGGGAATGATCGCCAGCGGATTGTGTCGCGCCAGGAAGGCGACGAGGATGCCGGTATAGCCGTAGCCGGCCGCGATCGAAGCATTGGCGCTACCCTGGACGGCGGCGACCTCGATCATGCCCGCAAGCCCGGCGAAGCTGCCCGCAATCGCCGTGAAGCCGACGATCAGGCGTCCCACCGGCAATCCCTGGATCTGCGCGGCGCGCACATTGCCGCCGGCGATGCGGGCGGCGAAGCCGTAGCTCGTCACCTCGATCAGGATCCAGGAGACAATGCAGGCAACGACACCGATCACCAGACCCCAGTGCACATCCATGCCCGGTATCTTGCCCATCATGTATTCCGCCGGCAGCGGCGCGGTGGAGGGTTTGTTGAGGCTGGCTGGATCGCGCAGCGGCCCCTCGACGAACTGGTTCATCAGCGCGATCGCGATATAGGCGAGCAGCAGCGAAGAGATCGTCTCGTTCACCCCGCGATAGTGCCGCAGGAAGCCCGCGAAACCGATCCACAGGCCGCCGACCACCATGGCCGCCGCCGCCATCAGAAGCAGGACCAGCAAGGCGGGCAGGGTGCCGATAAAGGGAAGGGCGATTGCTGCGGCCGCCACCCCGCCAAGCACCACCGCTCCCTCGCCGCCGATGATGGTCAGCCCAAGCCTTGCCGGCAGCGCCACGCAGAGCGCCGTCAAAAGCAGCGGCGCGGAACGGCTGAGGCTGTTCTGCACCGAAAACCAGCTGCCGAAGCCGCCGGCATACATGAGCTGGAAAAGCACGGCCGGCGATTTGCCGACCGCCATGATGAAGAGCGAGAAAAGCGCCAGACCGACCAGGATCGCGCCGAGGCTGATGATGACGGGTTCTGCCCGCCGTGCCAGCCATTCCAGCAACGGCCCCAGGAAGGACCGCGCCGGCGTATCGGAGATAGCAGGCGATAGGGATGGAGTGTTCGCCTCGATTGTCATGACGCTTCTCCCTCTGGCTTAAGCCGTGGATCCGACGACGCCCTCGACCAGATAATCCATGCTCTCGAGCTCGATCGCGTCCTCGGCGAGCGCCTTGTCGGCGGCGACGATCACGTTGCCCTTGTTGTCCTTCATCGGTCCCTTGAAGACCGAGAATTTGCCGCTCATGATCTCGGCATGGACGGCCTCGAACTTGGTGCGGGCTTCAGTCGAAACGGCCGGCCCGAGCGGGCTCATCTTGACGAAGCCATCCTTCAGGCCGCCGCGCACGAAATTGCCGAGCTTCTCGCCGGCCTGTGCTTTCTTGACGAAGTCGGTGTAGACGTTGCCCCAGGCCCATTCGGCACCAGTGAGGTACTTCTCGGGCGCCAGCGGGCTCTGGTTGGCGTGGTAGCCGCAGACGAAGGCGCCGCGACCGGCCGCGGTCTCGACCACCACCTTCGGGCTGTCGACATGGCAGGTGATGACGTCGGCGCCCTGGTCGACCAGCGCGTTGGTGGCTTCCGCTTCCTTGACGGCCAGCGACCATTCGCCGGTGAAGATCACCTGGCAGGTGATGGCGGGATCGACGGAGCGCGCGCCGAGCAGGAAGGAATTGATGTTCTGCAGCACCTGCGGGATCGGCTTGGCGGCGACGAAGCCGATCTTCTTGCTCTTCGAGGCGTAACCGGCAGCGATCCCGTTCAGATACTGGCCCTGGCCGATATAGCCGAAATAGGAGCCGGTATTCATCGGGTTCTTGCCCTCCTGCCAGAGGCCGCCGCAATGGCGGAACTGGATGTCCGGATATTTCGCGGCCATGGCCAGCATGTGGGGGTCGAAATAGCCGAACGAGGTCGGGAAGAGCAGGGTCGCGCCATCGAGATTGATCATCGATTCCATCGTCTTCTGGACATCGACGGTTTCAGGAACATTTTCCTCTTCGACGACGGTGACGCCTTCGAGCGCCTTGACGGCCGCGGCACCCTCGGCGTGGGCCTGGTTATAGCCATAGTCGTCCTTCGGGCCGACATAGATGAAGCCGACGGTGAGCGCGGTCTGCGCCATCGCGCGACCCGCCATCAGGCCCGGTGTCATCGCCAGCGCACCGGCGGCGGAAGCCTGGAGGAAATGGCGGCGATTCATGGAAAGGAGCTTGGTCATTGCGATTCTCCCTGCGGCAAGGCCGCGTCAAACAAATGGTTGCGGGAAAAAGTGCATGCAATGACCGTGCCAGTTTCTAAGGTATTGTTATCGCGTGCATTTCAAAAGAGGGGAGGCGGCAGCGCGTAAACTGTATGCAGATTGCAATCTGGATATGATTAAAAATGCATCCATGTCTGAAAAATCGCCGCATGCACCTGATAACAAAGGAAAAATGCTGCACGCAGACATTAATATAAATTCATAAGTCACTGCAAATATATAATTATTTGACTTTCTTTGTTTTGCCGTTCATCTGTATGCAATGTGAAAAGCAGAGTTCTGAAGTGAAGCAGATCAGGCGCAGACAGGTCATACGCACGGGCACCACCGTCGAGCAGATGGTGCGCGCCATCGCGGACATGATCGTCACGGGCGTCATGCATCCCGGCGAGCGGCTGGATGAACTCTCGCTTGCTGTCCGTTTCGACGTATCCAGAACGCCGGTGCGCGAAGCCTTGCGGGAATTGGGCGCCATGGGCCTCGTCGATCGCGAGCCCAACCGCAGCGCCGTGGTCGCTAATGTCACGGAAGCCTATCTGCACTCCATGTTCGAGGCGATGTCGGAGCTCGAAGCCATCTGCGCGCGGCTGGCCGCGGAGCGCATGACTGTCGATGAGCGCCATGCGCTCGAGCTCGAACACCGCGCGTCGGCGAGGCTTGTCCACGCCAATGCCCAGGAAGACTACGCCGCGCACAACACGGAGTTCCACACCCGGCTCTATCGCGGCGCCCATAACGACCACATCTACGAAATGGTGACGCAGACCCGCGCACGCCTGGCGCCGTTCCGCCGTGCGCAATTCCGGCTCCCAGGGCGCCTCGCCAAGTCTTATGACGAGCACGACGTCATCGTCACAGCGATCATGCGCGGCGACGCCGCTGCAGCCAGCCAGGCCGCCTTTTCGCATGTTGCCATCGTCAGTGATGCCAGTATTGTGTTCGCATCCGATAAGGCGGAGTGATCTTCCTGTCCGATATCAGAAATGAACCATAAGCAATTGTGAAATATAGGTTTTCATGAAGAACGCGATCAATCCCCCATCTGTTCGCAAGCCCTTCGGCAACTACAATCACGGCCTCCTCGTGCCGCCAGGCGCCTCGCTGCTTGTCACATCAGGGCAGCTCGGTATCGCCCTTGACGACAGCATTCCGGAAGGCGTCACCGCCCAGGCGGAACTCTGCTTCAAGGCAATCGGCGCGATCCTGGAGGAGGCCGGCATGACCTACGCGGACGTGATCCGCATCTCCGGCTTCGTGACCCGCCGCGAGGACTTCCCGGCCTATATGGCGGTGCGAGACCGCTATACGCTCGACCCCAAGCCCGTCTCCACGCTGCTCGTCGTCGGCGGCTTTACGCGCGCGGAGTTTCTAGTCGAGGTCGAGGTGACGGCGACGAAGGTGGTCACGCTATAAGCCTAAGCCGCCGAGTAAATAATATATTATCAAAGACTTGAGAAAGAGTTCTCATAAGATAAGTGAGAACGAACGGGCAGGCGGGAATACCCGAGACGGTCTAAAACCGCCCCATCGCCGTCTCGACCTTCCCCATAAACGCTGCCCTCGTTTCTTCCGTGCAGTTGTTCATGTCGTAATGGGCGAGAAAGGCCACCGGGCGCACCGGATTGATCTGCGCCCTCAGCACCCGCTTGACGATCTTCTTCGGCGGATTGCCGGCGACGAAGGCGCGGAACGGGGTGGCTCCATAGGTCAGCACCGCGCCGAGCTTGCGGATGTGCCTGAGACGGGATTCCACCTTCCCGTCCACCAGTTCGAAAGACACGCCCGGCAGCCAGACGCGGTCGAAGTAACCCTTCAGGATTGCCGGAAAGCCGAAGTTCCAGATGGGTGTGACGATGACCAACCCCTCCGCCCGCTTCAGTCGCTCGACATGCTCCTTCACCAGCTCCGTATTCTCGGGATAGTCGTGGTAGACCAGCCGGTCATGCCGCGACAGAACGGGATCGAATTCCTCAGCATAGAGGTCGCAGGCATCGACCTCGTGCCCTGCCGCCTTCAGGCTCTCCAGCGTCTTTAGATAGAGCGCCTTGCCGTAGCTCGATTCCACCGGATGCGAGTGAAGGACGAGTACCCTCATGCGCTCTCCATCACCGAAGCGAGGCCCGGGAAGAGATAGTTCTCGCCGGCCGAGAAATCGAAGTTGGGGTTCTCCCAGGCGATCATCTTGCCGGGGTTGAGCAGCCCCTTCGGATCGGTCTCGTGCTTGAAGGCGAGCTGCACCTTGTCAGTCTGCTTCATGCCGCCTTCCTCGAGCGTATAGCGGTGCGGATTGAAGATCGGGCAGCCGTGGTCCTGGTGGATCTTGATGATCTCCTCCAGCCGCTCCTCGGTCGTGTAGCGCACCAGCGGCAGGCCCGAGCATTGGATCTGCCCGTCGAACTTGATGAACTCAAGATGGCCGGGCACCTCGTCGCCGAAGATTTCGACCATCTTGGCGACCTTCGCCACATGGTCGGGGCCGGGATACTGGACCTGAAGATAGGTGTACTCGGGATCGACCTTGAGCGCGCGCAGCGTCGTGTGGTTCCAGGCGAGCTCATAGGCATGCGGAATGCCCTTCATGCTCTCCACCTTGTCGGAGCGGAAGATGATCTCGCCCTTCTGCGAGACCGTGAACGCTGCGAAGGCATCGATCGAATGCGGCGCCACCATCACCACCACGACAGACTGCCCTTCGCGGATATAGGGCTTGTGGCGGGTGAAGTAGCTGTAGGGGATGGGAGCGGCGATCGGGGCGATCTCCTTGGTCAGGATGCCGTTGCACTTCGCCAGCGCATCGGCGTAGCGCACGCCGTCCATGAACTGGTCGTATCCGACGAGCACGTCGACCCAATCGTAAGCGGGCGCCAGCGGCATCTCTATCTCGGTGATGATGCCGTTGGTGCCATAGGCGTGGCTGACCTTCTGCAGGTCCCAGCCCGTCAGCTCCAGCACGCGCGGCTCGGCCTCCATGGTCACCACCCGCAGCCGGATGATGTTGCCGATATCACGCAGGCCGCCCCAGGTGATCGATCCGACACCACCGGAGCCGCCGGCAATGAAGCCGCCGATCGTCGCCGTCTGTGCCGTCGATGGATGGAAGCGCAGCTCCTGGCCGGAATGCGCCTTGGTCTGCTTGTCGAGCTGGGCGATGATGATACCCGGCTCGCAGATCACGCGACCGGGATGGATTTCCTTGATCTGGGCCATGGCCGCCAGATTGAGAACGATACCGCCCGAGAGCGGCATGGCCTGGCCGTAATTGCCGGTGCCGGCACCGCGCGGGGTGACCGGAACCCCGTGCGCAAACGCCACCTTCAGCGTCTGGATGACCTCGGCTTCGTTCTTCGGCGTGACCACCAGATCGGCGGTGACGCCATCGAGCTGCGCCTTCAGCACGGGCGAGTACCAATAGAAGTCCCGGCTCTTCTGGCGCACCAGCGCCGGATTGTCCTCGATGGCGATGCCTTCGAGTTCCTGTTTGATCTTCTGGTAATCCGGCATGTCAGGCTCCAACGACGCTATCGAGTTCACGGTAATCCGGCAGGCTGCGGTCGATGACCTTGCCGCGACGTAGCACCACGCGGTCGGCCTGCGGACGGGATAGAAATTCGCTCCAGCGCCGGGCGCTGAAAAGCACGAGATCGGCCGGCAGCCCGACGGCGATACGGCCCATATCAGGGCGCCCTGCGATATCGGCGGCCGATGTCGTCACGATACGCGCGGCGCTGTCGAGCGGATGGTCGAGCTGCAGGATGCGCACCGCCTCGCGGAACACTTCGACCGGATCGAGATCGCCATAGGCATAGAAGGGATCACGCGTGTTGTCGGAGGCGACGGCTGTCAGCACCCCGGCGGCATCGAGCTCCTTGAACAGCGTCACCCCACGCCAGCGCGGCGTCCGATCAGGATAACGGTCCTGAAGGTACATGTTGCACATCGGCAGGGAAATGATTGAAATTCCTGCGCTTTGCACGAGATCGATTGTCCGCTTGGCGAGCTCGTCGTCCTGTCTTGCCAGCGAGCAGCAATGGCCGGCCGTCACCTTGCCGGTAAAGCCGTTGCGCAAAACCGCCTCGGCGATCGCCTTCAGCGTCTCGGCGCCGGGATCGTCGGTTTCGTCGACATGCAGATCGACGTCGAGCCCATTGTCTGCGGCGGCCTTCAGCAGCGTATCGAGCTGCGAGGTGAGATCCGCGCTCATCTTCGTCACGCCGCCGAGCAGGCAGCCGGTGTCGCGAACGATTTGGACGAGTTCGGCGAAGTAGGCCTCGTTGACCATGTCGTCCATCGGAAACAGCGCCGCCGCCTGCAGCGCTATCTTGTCCTTCCAGGCGTCGCGCACCTCGGCAAACACCTCGAACGAGATGCGATGCTGCGGCGCTGGCGAATCCAGGTGCGTGCGGATCAGGCTGGTGCCGTGCGCGTATGCCGATCGTAGCGAGAACTCCATGCGCTTGCGCACATCGGCTGCATTCCAGTGCGTGGCGCGGTCGATACCGACCGATGTCAGCGCGCCCATGAAGGTGCCATCCGGATTGCTGTTGCGCCCCCAGATATGGCCCTTGTCGAGATGCGTGTGCACATCGGCGAAACACGGCCAGATCATGCCGTCGCGCATGTCGGATTTCGCAAGCTCCTGCGGCGCCGAGCCGGGCGGAAGGATCGCGGCGATCAGCCCGTCCTCAATCACGAGATCGGCCTTCACCAGCCCCTCGGCCGCGACAGCCTCGTAGCCCGCGACGGCGATATCGGGCAACGTGGCGTGGCTGAGCACGAAGCGTGCGGAATTGGGCGGCGACATGAAGGAAGAGGTCATCAGTTTTCCCGCTTCAGGCTGCTCTCATGCCAGCGATGCAGGCTGAGCCAGGAGATGAATGAGGTGATCGCGAAGATCGCCACGCCGAGCAGCGACAGCATCAACAAGGCGGCGAAGAGGCGAGGGATGTTCATGCGGTACTGCGCTTCGAGCAGGCGGAAGGCCAGACCCGATCCGGCGCCCGCCGAGCCCGCCGCGAACTCCGCGACGACGGCGGCGATCAGCGCCAGCCCGCCGCCGATCCGGAGCCCCGTCATGAAATAGGGCTGGGCGGCCGGCAGCTTCAGATAGAGCAGAGTCTGCCAGCGGGAAGCGCCGTAGAGCTCGAAAAGGTTAATCAGGTTATGATCGACGCTTTTGAGGCCCTGCACCATGTTCGACAGGATCGGGAAGAAGGCGACGAGAAAGGCGCAGATCAAGAGCGCCACCTGCGTCGATGGCGCATAGATCAGGATCAGCGGCGAGATCGCCACCACAGGCGTCACCTGCAGGATGACCGCCAGCGGATAAAAGGCGATCTCGATCCAGCGCGACTGCACGAGAAAGACGGCAAAGCCGACGCCGCCGATCAGCGCCAGGATCAGAGACATGAAGGTGATCTTGGTGGTGACCCAAAGGGCAGGGGCGAGCGTCCCCCAATCGCTGACGAAGGCACTGGCCACCGCCGCCGGACCCGGCAGGATATAGGGCGGCACGCCCGACAGCTTGACGTAGAGCCACCAGATCACGACCAGTGCCGCAACCGTCAGCACCGGAACGAGGATCCGCAGCGCCAGATCGCGGCGCCGCGCATTGATCGGCTTGGCAACCTCGATGGCGGGTGTCTCGGCGATATCGGCCATCAGTGATCCTCCTTCGCGGCATTGATCGCGCCGATCAGCGAGTGCGAAACGGTTTCGCAAGCCTGGCGGTATTCCTCGGAGGTGCGGTAATGCGCGTCGCGCTCAAGACTGGTGACGAGCGGCAGATCGGCATGCACCCGCCCCGGCCGCGCCTTCATGACGACGATGCGGTTGGAAAGGTAGGCGGATTCGAACACCGAATGCGTGACGAAGATCACCGTGATGCCGGTCTCCTTCCAGAGGCGCAGCACGTCGTCGTTGAGCTTCTGCCGGGTGATTTCGTCGAGCGCCGCGAAGGGTTCGTCCATCAACAGCAGCTTCGGCTTCGTCACCAGCGCGCGTGCGATCGACACGCGCATTTTCATGCCGCCCGAGAGCTCACGCGGATAGGCCTCGGCGAAATCCTGCAGCCCGACGGTCGCAAGCACCGCCATGATTTCCGCGCGCGACGCAGCTTTCGACACACCGCGCAGCTTCAACGGAAGGTGCACATTATCGAACACGTTCTTCCAGGGCATCAGCGTCGGCTCCTGGAACACGAAGCTGATATCGCCCTCCGGCAGGCCGCGCGAATTGATGCGTGAACTCGGCCAGTCGATCGTCCCGGACGACACGTCGCCGAGCCCGGCCATGATCCGCAGCGCCGTCGACTTCCCGCAGCCGGATGGACCGAGCAGGCTGATGAACTCGCCGCTCTCGACCGTCAGCGTCATGCCCGAGAGCGCGACCGTGCCGCTGGAAAAGATCTTGGAGACCTGCTTCATCGCAACGAGCGGCCGCCTGCGGGCTTCGGCTGGTGTCGCTGACGGGGTGGGCTGCGATGAAGTCATGAGGTCCGTTCGTTTCCTGGGTATGCCATGGGCCTCCTCTCCACACAGGAGAGGAGGAAGCCCGACTTACTTCTTCAGCGCCATGCCCACGCCCTTGCAGACGTATTTGGTCGTGAACGCCTTTGTGTAATCCGTGTCTGCCTTCAGCACCTTGATGCCGACCATCTCGTCGAAGAACTTTTTGTAGTGCGCGTCGGTCATGCAGCCGATGCCCTTGTCCAGCGCCTCGCCGGACTCGACGATCCCGTATTCCTTCATCTTGGCGATGGAATAGGCGATCTGACCGTCGGTCATCTCGGGATTGTCTTTCTTGATCAGTTCGTTGGCCTTGGCATTGTCGCCATAGAGATAATTGTACCAGCCCTCGATCGAGGCGTCGACGAAGCGCTGCACGACATCAGACTTGCCGTCGATCATCGCCTGCGTCGTGGTGATCGCCGTGGAGTAGGGGCTGTAGCCGTTGTCGGCGAGCAGGAAGACCTTCGGCTCCCAGCCGGTCTGCTTCTGGATTTCGTAGGGTTCGGATGTCAGGTAGCCCTGCTGCGCCGAGGACTTGTCGGCGATGAACGGGCCAGGGTTGAAATTGTAGGGCTTGTACTGCTCGTCCTTGAAGCCGGAATAGTTGGCCTTCATCCACTCGAAGAAGGTCAGATAGCCATCTTTGCCGAGAAACAGCGTGTTGAGCTTGGCGAGATCCTCGAACTTCTCGACGCCGGCGTCGGGATGCGCGATCAACACCTGCGGGTCCTTCTGGAATATCGCCGCGACATCGACCAGCGGAATACCCTGCTCGACGGCCGTCAGCTCGCCCTGCGAACTGCCCATGTAGAAGTCGATCTTGCCCGAGATCAGAAGCGCCGAGTTTGCCGCATTCGGCCCGCCCTGAACGATCGTCACGTCGAGGCCATGCTTGGCGTAAGTGCCGTCCGCGACCGCCTGGTAGAAGCCGCCATGTTCCGCCTGCGCCAGCCAGTTGGTCCCGTAGCTCACCTTGTCGAGCGCGTAGGAAGGAGCGGCCGCGCAAAGCGCCGTTCCGAGACCGAGCAGCGTCGTAAAAGCCATCGTCTTCAATGCATTGGACATGTCAGCCATTCCCCTTTGAGGCCAAGGAGCGTCTTCGACAGCGCTCCATTTCTTTCATTTGAGCGATTGCTTTGCTGTTTGAAAAGCATCAAAATTCGTGCGCAACGATGCCTTTTTGGCATCTCACAACGCGCCTGTTTCTAATTTGTGCGCGGCGCTTAAAATAGATGCACCGAGGGTCGAATGCTGCACTCCAGAAAGCTTCAATACATCGACGAGATTGCCCGCTCCGGCTCGATCCGCAAGGCCGCGGCCCGCCTCAACGTCGCATCCTCGGCCATCAACCGGCAGATCCTGGCGCTCGAGGAGGAAATCGGAGCGCCGCTTTTCGAACGCCTGCCGCGCGGACTGAGACTGACGGCCGCAGGCGAGCTGTGCATCGAGCATATCCGCGAGGTACTGAAAAATTACGATCGCCTGGAAGGTCGCATCCGCAGCCTGAAGATGCAACAGGCCGGCAAGGTGCGGCTGGTTACGACGGTGGGTCTCGCATCCGGCCCGCTTGCCGAAATCATCACCCAGTTCCAGACCGAGCATCCGCGCGTCTATTTCCAGATCAGGAACGACGCCGGCACGACGACGGTCAATCCGGTGCTTTCAGGCGAGGTCGACATCGGCCTCGGCTTCAACATTCCGGCCACACCCGGCATTCGCTCACTCGGAAGCTTCGACATCCCGATCGGCATCGTCCTGCCGCCAGGCCACCGGCTGATCGGCGACGGGCCGATCAATCTCGGCGACGTCGTTCAGGAGCGCCTGCTGCTGGCGCAGCAGGGCACCAGTCTGCGCGATGTCATCAATCTCGCGCTGGCGCGGCTCGATGTGTCCGTCGAACCGGTGCTGGAAAGCAACGCCTCGGAAATGCTGAAGAAACTGGTGAAATGCGGGGCAGGGCTGACCATGCTGAACCCGCTCGACGTGGTGACCGAATGCCGTGCCGGCGAGCTCGTGTTCCGCCCGATCGCCGAGCCGCATGCCCGCCATCAGCCGATGAAGCTCTTCGCCCGCGCCCGCGCGCCGCTGGATGCCGCGACCAGCCTGTTCGTCGAATACCTGCTGGCCGAGCTTGCCGGCCTCGTTCACGAGTTGCAGGACAAGGGCCATATCGCGCCCGACAGATCAGCGGGCGCGTGACGACATATCCAGCCGGACCGCGGCCTATTTGCTGTAGAGATTGGCGAGCGGGTAACGCTTGAGGTCCCCGAGCATCTCGACGAAGCCCTTGACCTGATGCCGGCAGATCGCCTCGCCCTTTTCGGCGGTGCCGCGCGAGGCATCGCCGACCACGCCGTTCGGATTGAGGTCGTGGGCGATCCAGGCGAGCGAATGCGGCGGCAGCGGCTGGATGAATTTCGACTGTTCGCGCATCCATTCCGCCTTCGAGGTGAAATTCTCGGCCTTCTCCATGCGCACCAGATCCGGCCGGAAATGCAGCATCAGCGATGTCTCGACCTCGCCGCCGTGAATGCCGTAGCGCGTCTCATGCTCGCTGATCATCCCATCAGGTTGGCCGAAGCGGCCCCACTGCGTGGAGACCACGGCCATCTGGTAGCGCACCCGGAGTTCGCGCGCGACGATGCTCATGATATCGACATTGCCGCCATGCGAATTGACGATCACCATCTTGCGCAGGCCGGCCTCCGCTACCTTCGCGCCGATCGCGGTCCAGACGGGGATGAGCAGTTCCGCGCTGAGAGACAGCGTGCCCGGGCCATAGACGTGCTCGTTGGCCTTGCCGATTTCTTGCGTCGGCAGCACCAATATGTCGAGATCGTCGGGCCGCTGGCGGCGCAGTTCCTGCAGCATCCCGTTGGCGATAGCGACATCGGTGGCAACAGGCAAATGCGGCCCATGCTGCTCGGTGGACGCGATCGGCAGGATCGCGATCGTGGTGTCGGCGGACAGCCCGGCGAAATCGTAGGTGTTGAGCTCGTTCCAGTAAAATGGGGTTGCCATCGCCGTGTCCTCTTCGATCTGATGGGACATTGACTAGGCCTTAAGCCGGCATGCGAAAAGCATCAATTTGCGTTCGTGCCGATGCCTTTTTGCGAGAGATCTGCACGACCGGGACGGAGGAGGGCGCGCCACAGCGCAGATGCCGGGCAGGGCGCCCCGCCCGCTTCTACCGCTCGGGACGCGGCATGCGCAGTACATACCAGCCGAAATGCCGCTGGATGGTCGGCGTCACCAGAAACACGATCAGCGACACCATGACGGGCGTGATGACGAGCGTGCGGTGCCACGTCTCCCAGCTGCTGGTGAGCGGCATCAGAATATAGAGAAGCGCCGTAATCAGCGGATAGACGGCGATGATCAGCAGGAAGGACAGGCGAAATCGGCACGGCTTCGGCAGCCGGTGCGGCGGCGTCTTGCCCTCATCGCCCGAAGACGGAGTGGTATCATTGTTGTCGGCGCTCATGGTTTTCCCCTCTTATAAGAACGCATCGTTTCGATGAGACCATAACGAAACGATACGTTTCATTCAAGTCTGCGTTGTGCTACGAAAGCCAGGGATAACGGAGGAGTTTCATGACAGCCGACCGACGCACCTCGATTGGCGCGCAGCGCAATCCGGCAAGCCAGGAGGCTATTCTGAAAGCCGCCGCCGACATTCTGCGCGAGACAGGATTGAGCGGCTTTTCCATCGAGGCCGTCGCCAGGCGCGCGCACGCCGGAAAACCGACGATCTATCGCTGGTGGTCGTCGCGCGCGGCACTTCTGCTCGACGTCTACCATGATCAGAAGCACGTCGAGCCCGTTCCTGATACCGGCACGATCGAAAGCGACCTGTTCGCCTTCGTCACCGCGCTCTTCGATTACTGGCGCGACAGCGAGGCAGGCTCGATCTTCCGCTTCGTTATCGCCGAGGCCCAAAGCGACGCCACGACATCAGCAGCGCTCAGAACCTACATGGCAGAACGCATCGACCAGACCGCCGAACTCGTGCGCCGTGCGGCGCGCCGAGGTGAGATCGACGCCGACGTCGATCCGCAACTCACCATCGAACTCCTGGCCGGCTTCGCCTGGAGCCGCTTGCTGACCGGCCGGCTGGACGTCGATCCTGGGCAGCTTCACAAACTCATTGGCCAGATGATCAGGGGATTGCGCAGCGGCGGTGATCGAGGTGGGGAGCGATGAAGTGAAGCAGCGGGCGGCTTGCGGAGCATTTCGAGCCAGTAGTTTTACGCATCAGTGCACATCTAACTGTTCCATAATCTATCTTATGCGATAACTGTGTGTAGCGGCTATTTAGTAATGCGACAGTTGGGCCAGTTAGAGATGCGACAGTCTCGCCTCTCGACGCACTGGTCAAAGCCAACGTTGGGAGCAAGGATG
>NZ_JAGHMF010000023.1 GCF_017741815.1 Rhizobium sp. 16-488-2b | reverse complement strand
TCCCAAAGGGATTTACGCTGGCGCGGGGTGGAGCAGCCCGGTAGCTCGTCAGGCTCATAACCTGAAGGCCGCAGGTTCAAATCCTGCCCCCGCAACCAATCTTCTTTCCCAAAACACACACTAAACCTAAGCCCTGTCGGCTTGCGGACTTATCCTGTAATAAGACAGCAGCAAGTCTTTCCTGTTTTCCGGTCCCGACAATGCCCCAGTGACGATCCTTCTCGCGCATGGTGCCGGCGGTGCCATGGATTCGGCGGGTATGGAGCGGTTTTCCGAGGCTCTGGCTGCGGCTGGAATGCGGGTCGCTCGGTTCGAGTTCGGTTACATGGCCGAGCGGCGGCTGTCCGATCGGCGTCCGCCGCCACCCAAGGCGGAGACCTTGATCCCTGAATATCTGGCGGCGGTGCGCGACCTTGAAGCCAGCGGTCCGCTTGTCATCGGCGGCAAGTCGATGGGTGGGCGGATTGCCAGCATGGTTGCCGATGATCTCTATCGCTCGGGCGATATCGTGGGATTGCTGTGCCTCGGCTATCCGTTTCATCCGATGGGAAAGCCGACGCAATTGCGCACGGCGCATCTGACCGCAATCGAGACGCCGACACTGATCTGCCAAGGGACGCGGGATGCATTCGGGACGCGCGAGGAAGTCGCGGGCTATGCGCTTTCGCCCGCGATCGAGATCTTCTGGCTCGAGGATGGCGACCACGACCTGAAGCCGCGCAAGGCTCTCTCCGGCTTCTCGGCGGCGGATCATATGCAGGCGATGGCGTCGCGGGTCGGTGCATGGGCGTCTGGCCTGCAGCGTTGATCTGTCTTTTCTAAAACACTCTACGCTTGACTAACTGCGCCCGCTTCTGCATCCTGGCGTTGAAATATCAGCATGCGATCCGATCAGTGTCTGCCGAGGGGGAACATTGTGAGAGATGGTGCCGGTTGCGGCGTGTTCGTCGTTTTATTGTCCGTATTGGGGGCTGGGACGCCCGTTCTTGCGGATGACCTCAAGATCGCCATGCCGAACTGGCCCTCCGGTCAGGCTACGGCCTTTATTCTCAAGGTCGCGATCGAGAAAGAATTCAAGCAGCCTGCTCTTGTCCAGGAAATGGGCACGCTCAACGCCTTTGCGGGGCTGGAGAAGGGGAGCGTCGACATCCACCCGGAAGTCTGGCAGCCCAATCTCGCCGATGTCATCGAAAAATTCGTGACCGAGAAGGGTGTGGTCGTTCTGGCCAAGCATACGGTTCCGGCGTGGCAGGGCATCTGCGCGACGCCTGAAGCGGCCGAGAAGGGGATCACTGATATCACCGATCTCAGCGACCCCGAAAAGACCAGTCTTCTCGATACGGATGGCGACGGCAAGGGGGAGATGTGGATCGGCGCGCCGACATGGTCGTCGACGGGGATCGAGCGCGTCAGGGCGAACAGCTATGGTTACGCCAAGACGATGACGCTCGTGGAGGCCGAGGAAGAGGTGGCGATGGCCGGCATCGACGCCGCGGTCGCGACCGGCCAGCCGGTGGTGTTCGCATGCTATGCGCCGCATTTCGTCTTCGGCCTGCACAAGATCGTCCGGCTTGAAGAACCAAAGCATGATGCGGCCAAATGGTCGTTGGTGAGCGCGACCGATCCGCTGTGGATCAAGAAGTCGTCGGCCTCGACGGCCTGGGACACGGCGACCTTCCGTATCGCCTATTCAACAGCGCTTGCCAGCAAGCACCCCAAGATCGCGGCCTTCCTCGAAAAGGTCGATCTGACGCCGGAGGAGGCGACGGCGATGAGCTATGCGCTCGAGGTGGAGCGGCAGGCGCCGCTCGGCTATGCCAAGGCGTGGGTGGAGCGCAACGCGGCGCGGATCGATGGGTGGGCGAAGCCATGAGGGCGCGGTCTTCTTCTGTGGCAACATGCGGTGCGGCGTTCGGTTGGGTAACCCGGCGCTTGCGCAAGGGGTTGCCTTTTGCGGTGGCGGCAGTGTTGCTGGCGCCCGTCATCGTGCTGGCGCAGACGCAGATCTATGACGCCAAGACGCGGACATGGGTCGATTATGACAGCAAGAAGGCCCGGCAATATTACGCGCGCAACAAGCAATCGCCGGAAGCCTTTCGCAGGCAGATCGTGACGTTCCGGACCGCGGAGCCGCCCGGGACGATCATCATCGATGGCAACCAGCATTTTCTCTACCTCGTGCAACCGGGCGGACAGGCGATCCGTTACGGTATCGGCGTCGGCCGCGATGGGTTCGGCTGGGCGGGGATCGTGCGGGTCGGGCGCACGGCCGAATGGCCGGTATGGACGCCGCCCGCCGAAATGGTGGCGCGCGATGCCAATGCGGCCAAATGGGCGGCCGGCATGCCCGGCGGGCCGGAAAACCCGCTCGGGGCACGCGCGCTTTATCTCTATGCCGGCGACCAGGACACGATCTACCGCATCCACGGCACGGCCGAGCCCTGGACGATCGGCCTCGATGTATCGTCCGGGTGCATCAGGCTCAACAATGACGACGTGACGGATCTGCATTCGCGGGTGCAGATCGGTGCCAAGGTCATCGTGCTCATGCAGGGGGCTGCACTCTACAAGGGTATCTGATCGACGGCGCCGGCATTGACCGGGGATTGATCAGGCCAGAATTTATCAACGTCTGGAGGGGACAGATGTCGAGAGACGAATTGAAGCGAGGCGGTCGGGCTCTTCTGGGCCTGGCGGGACTGTTATCGTTGGGCGCCTGCACACCGGCACCGCCGCCACCAGAAGCCATGGCGCGCACAACGCTGATGACGGCGCCGGCCGATCTGCAGTTGCTTTGCGCCAATGCGGTGACGAGCAGCGCCGGAGCCGGTGTCAAGGTTCTGCCGACAGGCTCTCGGCTGCAGCCTGACGGGACGTTCGCCGTTGATCTCGACGCCGGGGGTAAAAAATACTCCTGCATCGTCGACAACAACGGCAGCGTGCGGTCGGTGACGCCCGTCTGAGCGCGATGGGAGCGCATCGAGCCCTGGCCTGTGAAGACCAGGGCTGTGGCCGCCGTCACACGGCGGCGAGCGTCAGCGTGACTTTACCAAAGCGAGGGCAGGTGGCCGCAAGCGTGATCTCGCCGGTCAGGCCCGTGGTCTCGATCCAGAGACCGGCCGTGCCGCCCTGGAGCGGGATGGTGCTGGGGCCGACGATCTTTGCCGGGCCGGTGAGAGATATCGTCACCACTTCGTTCAGGAAGGGCAGGCGCTGGCCTTGCTGGTCGAGCGCGCGCAACACGACACGGGTGGTGTCGCGTTCGCGTGCCTTCAGCCGGGTACTGTCGGCCACCACCTGCAGCGTCGTCGGCAAAGGATCGGCGACCAGCGTCAGCTTTGCCACGAGCGCGCCGTCGACATAGCCGGTGAAGCTGCCGTCGATCCACTTCTGGCCCCATATGCCGAGTTCGTCGGCGGTGAAGTGGCGGTGGTCGAAGACCACAGGCGGATGCGGCAGGTGCGGGAAGTTCTCGTAGTCGGGGCCGACGCGCTTGGTCACCGAGCCATAGGCCAGCTCGACCTCGTCGCAATTCGTCAGCACGATCAACGGGAGCACGCCGCCGATGTTGCGCTCGCCGCGTGCCCAGAAGGTCACCGGCTTCATGATCACCTCTTCGGAAGGTTCACACTGGCTGGCATAAGCGTAAGCGGCGAATTTCGGTTCGCGGAACATGTCCATGACGCCGTGGTAGCAGATGCGGTCGCCGGAGCCGAAATCCTTGTGGGTGTTGTAGTCGAACATGCACCAGCCGATGGCGCCCGCTATGTCGGGATCGCCATAGGCGGCGTTCAGCACTTCCAGGTGGCGGCGGACATGTTCGGCCTGGCGCGCTTCCTGGTCGTAGATCTTGGTCGGGTACATGTGACCACCGAATTCGGTGATCATATATGGCACCTTGTAGGAAAGGCCGGTGCTTTCCTGCTGCGGGCGCAGCGGCGTGCGCGGGCGGTTGGCGCCGGGCAGCTCCTCGTTGCCGAGGATGAAGTCGTTCATCGTGTAGACGTCCTCGAGCAGCTCGCTATCGGTGATGTAGCGAACGCCGCCGGTCGGACGGGTAGGATCGAGCTCGCGGGCAAGCCGGTTGGTCTCGGCGTAGAAGTGGTGGCTGTCCTGGCTCTCGTTGATGCGCACGCCCCAGATGACGATCGAGGGATGGTTCCAGTCGCGCTCGATCATCCGGCGGACGTTGCGGATGGATTCATGCTGCCATTCCTGGTCGCCGATGTGCTGCCAGCCGGGGATTTCCTCGAACACGAGCAGGCCGATCTTGTCGCAGCGATCGAGAAACCACTTCGATTGCGGATAGTGCGAGGTGCGGACCATGTTGCACTTCAGCATGGACTTCATGATGTCGGCGTCGCGTTCCTGGGCGGAGCGTCCGGCGGCGTAGCCGACATAGGGGAAGGACTGGTGGCGGTTTAGGCCGCGCAGCTTCAGCGGCCGGCCGTTCAGCCGGAAGCCCTCGGGGGTGAATTCGGCCGTGCGGAAACCGAAGCTGGTCGTCAACCTGTCCGAACCATGGCTGGTCTTGAGCTCCACCGTCATCTGGTAGAGTTCCGGATTGTCGATATCCCAGAGTGCAATACCGGTGAGGCCGCTGAAATCAAGCGTCGCGTCGTCGCCGGTCGTGTCCGCTGACGCGGTGGCCAGCACATTGCCATCGATATCGGCGAGCGAGGCCGTCAGCGTTCCCAGGAAGGGCACGTTGCGAGGGTTGGAGAGATGGACACGGACGGAAGCGGACTTTTCTTCCGAAAGCACATCCGTGGTCTCGATCTTGACGTTTTGGATCGAGACGGGATCGGTGACCTTCAGCCAGACCTCGCGGTAGATGCCGGCGTAAGTCAGGTAATCGATCGCGCCGCCGAAGGGCGGGATGGCGGGGTTCTCGCTGCCGTCGATGGTGACTGATATCAGGTTGTCGCCGCGTTGCAGGCCGTTGGTCAGGCGCGCCTCGAAGGGCGTGTAGCCATCCTTGTGGGCGATGATCTCCTCGCCGTTCAGATAGACCACGGCGTCGGCCATGGCGGCGTCGAACACCAGCGAGACCTCGCGGCCCTCGAATTCCGGCATCCAGCGCAGCAGTTTCTGATAGGTGAAAGCGCGCTGGTAGCTCGCTTCATCAAAATAGTTGAACGGGAGTTCGACCGCCGTATGCGGCAGGTTGACGATGAAGCGGCCGTCGAAATCGCGCAGCAGATGCTGGCCGGCACCCTCATGGAAAGCCCAGGATTCGTTATAGGGAACGATGGAACGCATGTCAGTTTCTCACGGCAGTAACGGTATCGGGGACGGAGGCGCAGCGAGGCGCCACAAGCGGTCTCGACTACGCGTTCAATGTCAGTTTTGGCTTACGGGTACTGGGCGCCGTTGGTCGTCGTGTAAATGGCGTAGACCGATTGCGTCGCGGTTATGAACAGGCGGTTTTTCTTCTGGCCGCCGAAGGTGATGTTGGAGACCGTCTGCGGAACCTTGATCTTCCCGAGAAGGGTGCCGTCTGGCGCGAAGCAGTGAACGCCGTCGGCGGCACTGCTCCAGAGATTGCCGGCAACGTCGAAACGGAAGCCATCGGGCACGCCGTTGTCGATCGAGCAGAAGTAGCGGCTGTTGGTCAGCTTGCGGTCGTCGACGACGTCGAAGACGCGGATATGGCGGGGCACCTCGTGGTTCGAGGAGCCTGAATCGGCGATGTAGAGCTGCTTTTCATCCGGCGAGAAGGCGAGGCCGTTGGGCTGGATGAAGTCGGTGGCGACCGCTTCGATTTCGCCGGTTCCGGCATCGATGCGGTAGACGTTTCTGGTTTCCTGCTCGGGCTCGGCCTTGTGGCCTTCATAATCGGACATGATGCCGTAGCTGGGATCGGTGAACCAGATGGAGCCGTCGGAGCGGACGACGACGTCGTTGGGCGAATTGAGCCGCTTGCCCTTGTAGCGATCGGCAAGCACGGTGATGCGGCCATCCGCCTCGGTGCGGGTCACGCGGCGGCCGCCATGTTCGCAGGATACCAGCCGGCCCTGGCGATCGCGGGTGTTGCCGTTGACATAGTTGGACGGGGAGCGGAAGACCGAGGCGCCCCCATCGGGCACCCAGCGCATGATGCGCTCGTTGGGGATGTCGCTCCAGAGCAGGCAGTTGAGATCGGAGAACCAGACGGGACCCTCGGCCCAGCGGCATCCGGAATAGAGTTCTTCCAGTCTGGCGCTGCCCGCGATCAGGCGATTGAAACGATCATCTCTGATGTCATAAAGCGCATCTTGCGACACAGGCTGCTCCTCCCAAAGCGATTTGATCTCCTTCGTAAACGTAAACGAAGCGACGTGCCAGAGCCCGGCCGCGCAAAAGGCCGAGGCTCCGGCATTTTTGGCTTTGGCAATTTTTCAGAGCGGGGCCTGCGGGTGCGGCGAGCCGTCGTAGGCGCCCCAGATCGATTGGTCGAAACAGATCATCGAGCCGGTCATCAGGCCGGATTCCGGCGATGAAAGGTAGGCGCAGGCGCGGGCCACTTCCTCGGGGTCGACAAGACGGCCGAAGGGCTGGGCGGCGGCGGCTTCGTCCAGCCAGTTGGCGGCGGCGCCGTGGAATTCGCGCTGGATACGGTCCTCGCCTTCCGAGGCCATCCAGCCGATGTTCAATCCGTTGACGCGGATGCGGTTGCGCAGCAGCGCATAGGCGGTGTTCTTGGTCAGCGTTTCCAGCGCGCCCTTGGAGGCGCAATAGGCGGCGATGAAGGGCTGGCCCGCCTTGGCCGACATCGAGCCGATATTGACGATCGTGCCCTCGGTGTTTTCGCGGCGCATGATTTTCACGCTTTCCTGGATCAGGAAGAAGGGCGCGCGCACGTTGATCGCGAACATGGTGTCGAAGAGTTCGGGGCTGGTGTCGAGAATGGTGCCGCGATCGGTGGTGGCGGCGGCGTTGACCAGCGCATCGACGCGACCGAAAGCCGTGTCGCAGGCCTGCACGACCTTGCTGGCATCCTCCACCTTGGAGAGATCGGCCTGGACATAGACCACCTCGGCGCCGGTCGCGCTTGAGATCTCCTCGGCCTTCGCGCGGCCCTTGTCGGCGTTGCGGCCGCAGATGACGATGCCCTTGGCGCCGCGCTCGGCAAACAGCCGGGCGATGGTGGCGCCGAGGCCCTGCGTGCCGCCGGTGACGATGGCGATCTTGCCGTCGAGGCGGCTGTGGTCTGTGCTCATATATGTTCCTCCCTATGATATCTGACTGATGATGCGCGAATGGCCCCTCGCGATGCGAGAGGCCTTTTGTCGTTGTCGTTATTGAATGCCGTGCTGCGTGCTCAGCTCAGCTTTTTCTCCGCCTGTTTCGCCAGCACCTCCGCGAACATCTCGTCGCTCCAGCCCGCCGCCAGTGCCTCGTGCATCAGCTGCGCCTGTGTCTTCGGTGCGAGGCCGCCGAGCGGTGGGTCGCGGTCGAGGTTGGTGGGGAAGGAGTAGCCCTCGGCGCAGGCGGCCACCGCATTGGCGATTTGTGATTGCGAGAGCGTGTCGGACAGTCGCTTCAGCGCCGGGAAGAGGGTGGCGCTCATGCGCTGCCGATCGACCGTTTCCATGGCGCGGCCGAAGGCGGAGGAGACCTGCAGCAGGTTGGCGACGCGCTTGATATCGGCCGAGCGGTTGGTGCCGGCGGCATGGAAGAGCGCCGGGTTGAAGAAGACGACGTCGCCCTTCTTCAGCGGCAGCTGCACGTGGTTCTTCTCGAAATAGCCGCGGAATTCCTGGCGCTTGAGCGCCAGATATCCCGGCACATAGGTCTGGCTGTTCGGCAGGAAGAGTGTCGGTCCGCTTTCGAGCGGCATGTCGCAATGAGCGACCGCGCCCTGCAGCGTCAGCACCGGCGAGAGCCTGTGGACGTGGACGGGGAACTGCTCGATCACCTGAGAGGACTGGAAGCCGAGGTGATAATCGCGGTGCGCGGATTGGGCGGCGCCACCGGGGTTCACGCGGTTGACCTGCGCAGTCATCTGGTAGCTCGGGCCGAGCCATGCCTGGCTTGCCAGCGCCACGATCGGGTTGGCGTAGTATTCGGCGAAATTGTCGGGGTCGGCGAGGCAGTGCTTTTCGAGCGAGTTCCAGATGCGGTCGTTGGCGCCGGCCTTGGCGAAGTGATCGCCGCCGCCCGTCGACGTGCGGTGCTGCTCGGTAATGATGTCGTCGAAGATCTTGCTGGCGCGGTCGATGATACCCGTGTCCTCATAGGCGCCGGTGAAGACGACGACACCGGGGCCTTCGGCGAAGGCTTCGCAGATCTCGGCCAACAGCGCGCGCTTGCCTTCAGGATCCGCGATGACAGCCCTGACATTGCGGCTGTCGTAGATCAGCACGTTTTTCTCTACGGCGGCTGCATTCGGATAATCGGCGAGCGATGTCGTCTTTTCGGCCAGCGCCCGGAAATCGTCGAGATCGCAGGCATCCTCGGTGAGCCAGACGCGGTCGGCGCGCAGCTTCTGCAGATTGTCGGTTTTCATCAGATGCTCCTCCATTCCTGATGAAGGCACTATACGGCGCGGCGAGGGCTGTGATAGATCAGGAATCCATCAAAAATACATCAGATTGGATCGGAGCCTCACCGCATGGCGCATGTCTTTCTCGTCAAGGATATCGCCTTTCAGGCGGGCTTGAGCACCGCGACCGTGGACCGGGTGTTGAACGGCCGGCCGGGTGTGCGGCGGCAGACGGAGCTGCGGGTGCGGGCGGCGATCGCGGAGCTCGAGAAGCAGCAGACGGAGGTGGCCGCCGGCGGGCGGACGATCGCGATCGATATCGTGATGGAGACGCCGGAGCGCTTCAGCACGACGGTCCGCGCCGCCTTCGAGGCTGAAGTCGCGACCTTTCTGCCGACGGTGTTTCGCTGCCGCTTTCACTTCGCCGAGGTAATGAAGCCGGCGGAAATCGTCCAGCTTCTCGACCGGATACGGCTGCGCGGCACCAAGGCCGTCGTGCTCAAGGCGCCCGATGTGCCAGAGGTCGACGCCGCCGTGTCGCGGCTGGAGGAGGCGGGCATTCCCGTGGTGACGCTGGTGACCGATCTGCCCAATTCGGCGCGGATCGCCTATGCGGGAGCGGATAACCGGGCAGCGGGCGAGACCGCCGCCTATCTGATCGGCGAGCGGTTTGCCGGCGCTCCGGGACGGGTGCTGGTGACGCTGTCGAGCGGTCGGTTCCGCGGCGAGGAGGAGCGCGAGATCGGCTTTCGCCGCATCATTCGCGAGCGATACCGTGAGATCGGCATTACCGAGATCAGCGAAGGGCACGGAACGGACGCGGCGACCGGCATTCTGGCGGCGCGGGCGATCGCGGCCGACGAGACGATCGACGCGGTCTATTCGATCGGCGGTGGAAATCGCGCGGTGCTGGCGGCCTTCGAGGCGGCGGGGCGGCCGATCCGGGCGTTCGTCGCACATGATCTCGATGCCGATAACCGCGCGCTCTTGAAAGCCGGCAAGATCGGCTTCGTGCTGCATCACGACCTGCGCTCCGATGCGCGTACGGCGTTCCGCGCTGTGATGAGCCGTGGTGTTTCCGGACGTATCGCGCCGGCATCCTTGTCGGCGGTGGAAATCATCACACCTTACAATATGCCGGTGTGAGATCGCGGCGGGACATGACGTTTGTCAGCTTTGCCGTTCCGTCGGTCGTCAAATCACGATAAGGCTTGCGTATCAGACAAGGTGACTATGGCATGGAATACAGTGATATCGGTACGGTTGCGACGTGGCTGACGGAGCAGGGGCTGAATGGTGCGACTGAAACCGAGTTGCTGACCGGCTTCTGCGATACCTGCCGCAGGCTTGGCCTTCCGCTCGACCGCAGCCTGGCGCTGATGGATACGCTGCACCCGGTGCATGAGGGGCGCGCCTTTCGCTGGGATAGCGAGCAGGATGTCGAGCCCGAGTTTGCTTATGGCCCGATGGGCGGCGATGGGAACTCGCTGGAAAACTGGCATCGCTCGGCCTTCTACCATCTCTGGACGGGCCCCGAGAACGAGGTTCGCCGGCGGCTGGCGTTCGGTGATCCGGCCGATTTCTACATGCTGGATACGATGCAGGCGGAAGGGCATACCGATTTCGTCGCGATGGTGCGCAAGTTCGACAAGGCCGGCACGATCGGCGAGATGGATTGCTTCTTCGTGCATTTCGCCACGCGCCATCAGGAAGGGTTTTCCGATCATCACATGATGGTGCTGCGCAAGCTGGCGCCGGTGCTGGCGCTGGCGATCAAGTGTATCGGGCTCGGGCGCATCGCCCGCACCATCGCCGAGGTCTATCTCGGCGAGGATGCGGCGCGCCAGGTGCTGGATGGCAAGATCAGCCGGGGCAAGTCGGAGCGGATTTCGGCGGTGCTCTGGTTCTCGGATCTGGTGAACTACACGAAGATCTCCGACAGCGCCTCGCCGGAGGAAATCCTGCCGATGCTGAACGCCTATAGCGACCTTGTCATCACGGCGGTGCATGAGGCCGGCGGTAATGTGCTGAAGCTGATCGGCGACGGGGTGCTGGCGATCTTCAAGGCCGACGCGCCGGCCGATGCCTGTTCTGCGGCACTGAAGGCCGAACGGGTGTTGCACGAGAGACTGGTGACGCTGAACAACGAGCGCGCCTTCGAGGAGCGGCCGACCACCGACGTCTATATCGGCCTCCATATCGGCGACGTGTTCTATGGCAACATCGGCAGCCAGGAGCGGCTCGACTTCACGGTCATCGGCCCTGCCGTCAACGAGGTCAGCCGCATCGCCTCGCTTTGCCGGTCCGTCGATTTCAACGTGTTGATGTCGTCCGATTTCGCCGCCGCCGTTCCTGAAGCCGAGCGTGGCGCGCTGGCCTGTGTCGGGCGCTACGCGCTGCGGGGCGTGCAGCGGCCGCAGGAGCTCTTCACGCTGGAGACGGCGGGCACGATCCGCTGATCAGCGCAGTACCGGCGCAATCAAATTTTACAAGACTGTCGCCTTCCTGGATTAGAGACTTATATGCTCGGGCGAAGGGGTTTTCGCGCCTCTTGACCGGATGACGCGGCGGGTCGCTGCGTTAGAAAACACTCAGTCCAACAGGAGAACGGCATGCAGATCAATCGCACAGGTTCCGCACAGTGGTCGGGCGGCATCAAGGACGGCAAGGGTCAGATCTCGACGCAGAGCGGCGCGCTCAAATCCTACCCTTATGGCTTTGCCAGCCGTTTTGAAGGTCTCCCGGGCACCAATCCCGAAGAACTGATCGGCGCCGCCCATGCCGGCTGCTTCACCATGGCGCTGTCGCTGATCCTCGGCGAGGCCGGCTTTACGGCAACCAGCATGGAAACGACGGCGAAGGTGACGCTCGAGAGCGTCGAGGGTGGCTTCGCGATCAGCGCCATCCTCCTGACGCTGCGCGGCACGGTTCCGAACTGCGACGAGAAGACCTTCATCGAACTCGCCGGCAAGGCCAAGGCCGGTTGCCCGGTTTCCAAGGCGCTGGCCGCGGTGCCGATCACGCTGGATGCGCAGCTCGCGTAAGCTGGTATTTATCGATTGTTTGAGATGCCGCGGTGCTTTGTGCCGCGGCATTTTTTATTTGTGGGTGTGGTGAAGACCCCTCCCCAACCCCTCCCCACAAGGGGGAGGGGCTTGCTGGATGCGATGTGCTGCCCATAACTGCAACCGATCAACATCACCGACAAAAGAGCGGGGTAGACGGATACCGCGAGTTAGCCCCTCCCCCTTGTGGGGAGGGGTTGGGGAGGGGACTTTTCGATCAGAGAGACCTCTCCACCCTATCCAATCCCGCAACGTAAAAGATTGACTTTCACCTTCTGATGCCTTACGACTGACGAAAATCGAAATTCGTCAGTCGTAAATCAACACGGCAGAAATCATGAGCGACACCGCCGAAAGCATTCTCGAAGCGACAAGACAGGAGAATGTGACCCGCATTCTCGATGCGGCCGAGCGGCTGTTTCGTCACTATGGCTACGCCAAGACAACGGTCGCCGATATCGCCCGCGATCTCGGAATGTCGCCAGCCAATGTCTATCGCTTCTTTTCCTCGAAAATTGAAATCCACCAGGCGATCTGCGGGCGCATGCTGGCTGCGAGCTACCAGCAGGCCTATGAGATCTGCCATCTGCCGCTCAGCGCTTCCGAGCGGCTCAGCCGTTTCGTGCGCGGGCAATACCAAATGACGGTCGAGACCATGCTTGACCAGGAAAAGGTGCATGAGATGGTGGTCGTCGCCATCGAGCGCGACTGGCATGTCATCGAAAAGCATGTCGACAGCATTCAAGCCCTGCTGGCCGAGGTGATCCGCGAGGGGATTGAGGCCGGCGAGTTCGTCGATCAGGATCCTACCACCGCGTCGCGCTGCTTTGGTGCCGCCACGGTGACGCTCTGCCACCCGATCATGGTGGCGCAATGTCTTGCCAAGACCAACCGAGCGACGGTGGACGAGCTGATCGACTTCTCCATCAGGGCTCTGAAGAGATAATCGGGCGGCACGGCCGCCAACAATTCAACACACAAACATACCGGGAGTGCGAAAGATGATTTCGCTGAAGACAGTCAAGTTGCCGTCCGTTGCCAGTTTCGCGCTCCTTGGCGCCGTTTCGCTAGCGCTTTCGGGCTGCAGCGAGGAGAAGAAGGCGGAGACCAAGGAGATCCTTCGGCCGGTCAAGGTCGTGGAGATCGCCAAGGCCGGCGAGACCCGCGCGCTCGATTATTCCGGTGCGGTGAAGGCGCGCGTCGAGATGAACCTCGGCTTCCGCGTCGCCGGCAAGATCACCGAGCGCCGCGTGAATATCGGCGACCGTGTCCAGCCGGGCGATGTGATCGCGCGCATTGACGCGACCGACTACGAGCTCGCGACGAAGACGGCGGAAGCCAATCTGGCGGCGGCCGAAAAGGGGGTCGGCACGGCTGATCTCGCCAACAAGCGCGCCCAGCAACTGTTCGACAAGAGCGTGACGGCGAAGTCGCAGCTCGAGCAGGCATCGCTCAGCTATGACCAGGCAGTCTCCACGCGCGACGCGGCTCGCTCCTCTCTCGACCAGGCGAAAAACCAGGTGAGCTATGCGGAGCTGAAGGCCGACCAGAGCGGCATCGTCACCGCGATCAGCGCCGATACCGGCACGGTCGTTGCCGCCGGCACGCCGGTTGCGACTGTCGCGCTGGACGGCGAAAAGGAAGTGCAGATCGCGGTGCCTGAGAACGACATCGCGGAGTTCAAGCCGGGCAAGACGGTCAAGGCGAGCTTCTGGTCTTCGGCCAAGCTGGTGCTCGATGGCAAGGTGCGTGAAGTCTCCGGTAGCGCGGATGCGCAGTCGCGCACATTCGCGGTTCGGGTGAGCCTGCCGCATGACGAGCGCGTCCTGCTCGGCATGACGGCGACGATCGAGGCCAGTGTCAGCAACGCCAACACCTATGTCGCCATCCCGCTCGCCGCACTTGCCGAGAAGGATGGCAAGAAGATCGTCTGGGTGGTCGATCGCGACCAGCAGACCGTGCATGCCCGCGACGTCACGATCGCCGATTTCACCGGTGACGGCGTCAATATTGCCGACGGCCTGAAGACCGGCGATCTCGTGGTTGCCGCCGGCACGCAGTTCATGACCGACAATCTCAAGGTCAAGCTGCCGGGCCAGCAGTCGGCATCCGCCGAAACTGCGGCCGAGACCGGCGACGTCGTTCGCTAAGCGGTCAGGAGAGGGAACGGGACAATGGACAACTCCACCACCGAGAAGAAGCCCTTCAACCTGTCGCGCTGGGCAATCGGCCATCCGAGCATCGCGCGTTTCCTGTTCGGCCTGATTCTCATCACCGGCGTGCTCGGGCTGATGCGGATGGGGCAGAAGGAAGACCCCGATTTCACCTTCCGCGTTATGGTCGTGCAGGCCGTGTGGCCGGGCGCCTCGATCCAGGAAATGCAGGATCAGGTGGTCAACAAGATCGAGCGCAAGCTGCAGGAAACCCCGCATATCGACTGGGTGAAATCCTACACGCGCGCCGGTTCGGCCGTCATCACGCTGCAGATCAAGGGCGATACCAACGGGGCTGATGTCGCCGACGCCTTCTACCAGGTGCGCAAGAAGGTCGGCGATATCTCCAACGAGCTGCCATCCGGCCTGCTCGGCCCCTATTTCAACGACGAATTCGGCGATACCTTCATCACGCTGCAATCGATTAGCGGCGATGGCTACAGCTATCCGGAACTGAAGAAATTCGCGATCCAGGCGCGCGACATGCTGTTGACGACGCCGGGCGTCGAGAAGGCCGTGATCATCGGCGATCAGCCGGAAAAGATCTTCATCGATGTGTCCTCGCAGGCGCTTGCCGAACGCGGGCTGACGATCGTCGACCTGCAGAACGCCATCAAGGGCCAAAACAGCGTCGATCCCGCCGGCTCCGTCGATACGGGCACGCGCTCGGTGCGCATCGCCGTCGAGGGCGACGTGACCAAGGCCGCTGATATCCGCGAGCTCCGCCTCAAGGCCGGCAACCAGGTGACGCGCCTCGGCGATATCGCCACCGTCTATTCCGGTCTCGAAGATCCCTATCAGCGCAAGTACCGCTTCAATGGGCATGAGAGCGTCCAGGTCGGCGTCGTCATGGCCAAGGGCTACAAGGTCACCGATGTCGGCAAGGATGTCGAAGCGACCTACAAGCGCTTCGAGGAATCGCTGCCCTACGGCGTGTCAGTCGACCAGATCTCCAACCAGCCGGATGTCGTCACCGACGCCGTCAGCGAGTTCATGCATGCGCTCGGTGAAGCGCTGGCCATCGTTCTCGTCGTCTCGTTCCTGTCGATCGGCTGGCGTTCGGGTCTCGTCATCGCGATCGCCATTCCGCTGGTGCTGGCCGCCACTTTCGCCATCATGTACGAGCTTGGCATCGACCTGCAGCGTATTTCGCTGGGCGCGTTGATCATCGCGCTTGGGCTGCTCGTCGACGACGCGATGATCGTGGTCGAATTGATGGAGCGAAAGCTTGAAGAGGGGCTGGTGAAGATCGAGGCGGCGAGTTTCGCCTATTCCTCCACCGCCTTCCCGATGCTGACGGGTACGCTGATCACCACGGCCGGGTTCATTCCGGTTGGCTTCGCGGCCTCCACGGCCGGGGAATACGTGCGCACGCTGTTTTATGTCGTCGGCATCGCGCTCGTGGTCTCGTGGTTCGTCGCGGTCTATTTCACGCCGTGGCTCGGCTACATGATCCTGAAGCAGCGCCAGCATGCGGGCGGCGCGCATCATGATGCCTTCGACACCAGCTTCTATCGCCGGCTGCGGTCGACGGTGGGCTGGGCGGTGCGCCACCGGATCATCGTCGTTGCCATGACGCTGGTGACCTTCGCCACCAGCCTCTGGGCCTTCCAGTTCATTCCGCAGAACTTCTTCCCGCAGTCCTCGCGCCCCGAAATCCTCGTCGATCTCTGGCTGCCAGAGGGTACCAGCATCAAGGAAGTCGAGACGCAATCGAAGGCGCTCGAAGCCAAGATCATGGACGACAAGGACAAGAAGTTCGTCGCCACCTATATCGGCGAGGGCGCGCCGCGCTTCTTCCTGCCGCTCGACCAGCAGCTTCCGAACCCGAACTTCGCGCAGCTTCTGATCATGGCCAATGACGAGCCGGCCCGCGAACGGCTGATCGTCAAGCTGCGTGATATCCTCGCCGAAGACTTCCCCGATATCCGTGGCAAGGTCGATCGCCTGTTCCTCGGTCCGCCGACAGGCTGGCCGGTGCAGATGCGCGTCATGGGTCCGGATCGCCAGGAAGTCCGCAAGGTCGCCGACGAGGTGAAGGCGAAGTTCCAGGAAAATCCGCTGCTCGGCGCAATTCACGACGACTGGCTGGAGCAGGTGCCGGCGATGAAACTGGTGATCGACCAGGATCGCGCCCGTGCGCTTGGTGTCACTTCGCAACGCGTCCGCCAGATGCTGCAGACGGCGATGTCCGGCGCGCCGCTCGACGATTTCCGCGATGGCGAGGAGACGGTGTCGATCGTCGCCCGCGAACCGGAAGCCAATCGCTCGCTGCTGTCGGCCGTCAACTCGGTCTACGTGCCCACCGATTTCGGCGGCTTCGTGCCGGTCTCGCAGATCGCCAAGGTGGTGCCGGTTCTCGAGCAGGGCATCGAATGGCGGCGCGACCGCCTGCCGACGATCAGCGTGCGGGCAACCCTGCCTGATGGCGTGCAGTCGAACGACGTGGTCATGAAGATGTATGCCGATCTGCAGCCGCTGCGCGACAGCCTGCCTGCCGGCTACAAGGTCGAGATCCAGGGCGGAGCCGAGGATTCAGCCGAAAGCCAGGCCTCGATCGCCGCCAAGGCGCCGATCATGCTTGTGGTGATCGTGCTGCTTCTGATGGCGCAGCTGCAGCATTTCGGCAAGGCGATGCTGGTGCTGGCGACCGGTCCGCTCGGGATCATCGGTGCCGCAGCCGCCCTCTTGATCTCCGGCGCGCCCTTCGGCTTCGTCGCGATCCTCGGCGTCATCGCGTTGCTCGGCATCATCATCCGCAACTCGATCATCCTGATCGACCAGATCGACCAGGACATCAAGGCGGGCATGCACCGGCAGGAAGCGATCGTCGGCGCGGCCGTGCGCCGTTTCCGCCCGATCATGCTGACGGCGCTGACGGCTGTTCTTGCGCTGATCCCGATCTCGCGCGGCGTCTTCTGGGGCCCGCTCGCCTACGCCATGATGGGCGGCATCCTGGTTGCCACCGTGCTGACCATCCTGGTGCTGCCGGCGGCTTATGCGCTGTTCTTCGGCAAGGAGCCGAAGGGCAAGGAGGATGAGGCTGCTTCATCGGGTGACGATGACGCGGTGGATCACCGGCATCCGCCGGCGATTGCGGCGGAGTGAGAATGCGGACGGCGCGGTGAGAACCGCGCCGTTTTTGTATAGGATTATCTGTATAGGACTATCGATGAAAACTGAGGGTGTGGCCCCCTCATCCGACCCTTCGGGCCACCTTCTCCCCGTTGGGGCGAAGGGAAGATGGAGCGAGCGGCCCACTCCGAGTCTCTTCTCCCCAACGGGGGGAAGGTGCCGGCAGGCGGATGAGGGGGCCTCACCCGCTGACCTATCGAAAGCCGCGCGCTCCCCCACCCCCACTCAAGCGTGCGCCGACTCCCACCCCAGCATCGCCCGCTTGCGCGTCAGCCCCCAGTGATACCCCGTCAACGCGCCGCTCTTGCCGAGCGCCCGATGACACGGCACCACGAAGGAGATCGGGTTGGCGCCCACCGCCGCCCCCACTGCCCGCATCGCCGTCGGACGGCCGATGTCGCTGGCGATGTCGCTATAGGTGACGGCCTTGCCGAACGGGATCTTCAATAGGCTCTCCCAGACCTGGACCTGGAAATCGGTACCGATCAGCACCACGCGCAGCGGCTGCTCCGAGGTCCAGCGGCCTGGCTCGAAGATGCGAGCGGCGTAAGGAGCCGTCGCCTCGCGGTCCTCGACGTATTCGGCGTTCGGCCAGCGGCAGGTCATGTCCTCGAGGCAGGCCGTCTCGCCGCCGATGTCGGCGAAGGCAAGGCCGGCGAGGCCGCGGTCGGTCGCCATGACCAGCGCGATGCCGAAAGGCGACGGATGAAAACCGTAGCGGATGGTGAGACCACCGCCGCGCGCCTTCCATTCACCGGGAGACATCGCCTCGTGCGTTACGAAGAGATCGTGCAGCCGCCCGGGGCCTGACAGACCGACCTCGAAGGAGGTCTCCAGCAAGGGGAGTTCCTCCTTGCGCAGCAGCCGCTTGGCATGATCGAGCGTCACCGCCTGCAGGAAGGCCTTGGGCGAAAGGCCGGCCCAGCGGGTGAAGGTCTTTTGCAGCTGAGTCGGCGATTGATTGAGACGCATGGCGATCGCTTCCAGCGACGGCTGCTCACGATAATCCTCGGTGATCAGCTCGATCACCTGGCGGACGGTCTCGTAGTCGGGACCATCGGGCGTGATGTCTTGGTTCAGCTTGGCTACCATGTTCATGATCTTTCTCCTTGTCACAAGGAGATAGTCAAGCGGGATCGCTCAAGCCACCCGATTCTTGCGCCAGAATTAGATGATTGTCAGATACGCTGCTTGACCGTCGCCAACGCCCGCTTGAACGCCTTGGCGAAGCTTTCTCGGTCATCCGGGTTGAGAAAGCCGCCAATATCCGTTGCCCGCCCCTGTCCATAGATATGCATGGAGAGGATGCCGATCTCGTCGTGGCGGCGCACCGAAAAGCGCGTCCAGAACGGATTGAAGTGATGCTCGACCGTGCGCCCCGAAGGCGCGATCTTGCGGACCGCGATATCGGTGCGCGACACCGTCACCATCTCGCGCGCCCTGGCCGAGCGATAGTTCAGCCGGAAGGCGCCGTAGAGGAGCAGGAAATCGAGCCCGAAGAAGAAGCCGATCGGCCAGGCGCCGGTAGCGATGAAGAACAGGCCGTAGAGCAGGCAAACGCCGCCCGAAAGCAGCAGGAGCACCCTGAACCCCTTGCGGCCTAGCGACCGGTGGGGAAAGAGCTCGGCTGAGAACACGGGCTGGTCCAAAACCGCCGGCTGGCCAGCGCTGTCGGCGTTGCTTTCCATCATGGCTGCCGAGTATAGATTGTCCATGTCCAGTCCGAAACTCAAATCCTCCGCCACATCGTCGCAGCCCGAAAAACCCGTCGTTCGCCGCAAGAAAAAGGCGAGCGTCCGCTCCGTCTATAGCGAGGCCGAGCGCGAGGAGATGTTTCGCCGCTTCTCCGTGCAGCGGCCGGAACCGAAGGGCGAGCTCGAGCACTCCAACCCCTTCACGCTTGTCGTCGCCGTGGCGCTGTCGGCGCAGGCGACCGATGCCGGCGTCAACAAGGCGACGCGCGCCCTCTTCAAGGTCGCCGACACCCCGCAGAAGATGCTGGATCTCGGCGAGGAGAAGGTGCGCGACTACATCAAGACGATCGGGCTCTATCGCAACAAGGCGAAGAACGTGATCGCCCTCTCGCGCATGCTGGTCGATGTCTTCGGCGGCGTGGTGCCTCAGACGCGCGACGAACTGGTGATGCTTCCAGGCGTCGGCCGCAAGACCGCCAATGTCGTGCTCTCCATGGCCTTCGGCCAGGCGACCATGGCCGTCGATACGCACATCTTCCGCATCGCCAACCGCATCAAGCTGGCGCCAGGCAAGACGCCCGACGAGGTGGAGGAGCGACTGATGAAGGTGGTGCCCAAGCACTACCTCTACCACGCCCATCACTGGCTCATCCTGCATGGCCGCTACACCTGCAAGGCGCGCCGCGCCGAATGCGAACACTGCGTCATCGCCGATCTCTGTCGCTCGCCCGAAAAGAGCTGTGACATCCCGGCGCCGCTCGTCGAGCTGCCGCCGCAGGTGATCGGCGAGGCCGTCGAGTAGGAAGGATCAGATCCGAACGCCGAGTTCCTTGCGCGACAGCAGCTTGTGCAGATGCACCATCATGCCCGCGGCAAACAGCGGCGTCAGCAGATTGACGATCGGGATGGCCAGGAAGGCGGTGATCACGAGGCCGGCGAGAAACACCGTCGGCGCATGTTTCTGGCGGAAGAGCCGCGCTTCGGCCGGTGGCCTGAAGCGCATGGCGGCGAACTCGAAGAATTCCCGGCCGAGCAGATAGCCGTTGACCAGGAAGAAGGCGACGAGGTTGACGCCGGGGATGAACAGCAGGAACAGCGCCACGATGTTGCCGACGATGACGACGCCGAGGAACTTGATCGAGCTCAGCATCGCCGGGCCGAGCGGCATGGCGGTGCCCGGCACGTCTTCGGGATAATCGCGCTTTTCCACGACGTCGGCGACATCGTCGAGAAACAATCCGGCGATCAGCGCGGTGACCGGCGACAGCAGAAGTGCCAGCCCCAACGCCAGCCCGATCCCCGCCATCATGGCGAAGACGAAGCCGAGCCAGCCTGCCCAATCAGGCATTGCAGGAAAGAAGCTGGCGATCCAGGGAAAGACGAAAGCCATGAAAGCGCTGCGCAGCGCCAGCCACAGACCGATCAGCGCGAGGACGGTCAGTCCGAGCACCTTCCAGAACACCGACCGCGTTTCCGGGGCGAAAAGATTGGCGACGGAAAGGCGCGCCGCTTCGAGGATCATGGTGACGTCTCCGGTTGTGGCGATGATGTAGGAATCTGATCTTTGAACGGCAAGGCTGAAATTATTTCGCCGGATTGAGGGAATTGTTGTTCAAAAGCCTTTCATAATATATATTTAAATCAGCATCTAAGATTACTTGCAGGGCGCTCCGAATATTTGCGGACGCAAGGATTTGTTTCAAGCAGACAGGAAACATCACCCAAAATCGGGACAGCTGCCGTGGAAGACTTTGTTCAGAAGCTCCGCCAATACGCGAAATCCGGCACGCCCGCCGAACGTCGCATCGCAAAATATTTCACCGAACACTTGAGTGATCTTCCGTTCGAAACGGCAGCCTCGGTGGCCGACCGGCTGGATTTGAGCCCGATGACCGTCGGCCGCTTCCTGCGGGCGCTGGGCTATCAGGGGCTCGACAGCGTCAAGGTGCAGATCCGCGACGTCGCCGGCGTCTCGGCCACGCAGATGCAGGCCTCGATGTCGGAACTGCAGGTCGATGCAGCCGACGGAAAGCCGCTCGCCGTGCTGGTCGCCGAACAGATCCAGGCGCTCCATCACATTTATCATCTCACCGGACAGCAGCACTGGAGCGACGCGGTGGCGATGATCCGCGCGGCAAGCGAGGTGTTCATCGCCACCCATGTCTCGCAGGCAAGCTTCGCCACGCATTTCAGCCAGCGCCTGACGCAAGCGCGCGATGGCGTGCATGCGCTCGACGGCAGCGGAAACCGCTTCGCCGAGCTCTTCGCGCGCGTCAGCGGCGAAGGCGCGCTGCTCGTAATCATCGACAGCCAACGCTTCAAGAAGGCCCGTCTGCTCGCGCGCATCGCCCGGCGCTACGGATACAAGGTCGTGCTCATCAGCGCCCAGAGCGCCAACTGGGTGCTCGACCAGGCCAATCTCATCCTGCCGCTTCCCCCGACCCGGCCGGGCGAGCAGGACAACCTGCCGCCGGTGATCGCGCTGCTCGACTGTCTGTCCTCGGCCGTTGTCAGCGCTGTCGGCGACGAGGCCGTCGCGCGTGCGAGCCGCATGACCGAGTTCAGCGTCATGCTCGGCGAAGAGCCCAACCGGTAGACTATCCGAAATCTATTCCATCGCCTCGAGCTCGGCTCGATGGCGATACATCGCGAGCAGCCGGCGGTAATCCCGATCGTAAAGCGCGCGCTTGCTCTCATCGGGAACATGTACGTCGCCGCCGGGATACATGGCCGAACCCGCAGTGGCGAGATCAGCATGCAGGCCGCAGGCGACGGAGGCCGCCATCGCGGTTCCCAGAAGCACCGCCTCGTTCATCTTCGGCACCACGACCTTGCAGCCGGTCGCATCCGAATAGAGCTCCATCAGCACAGGGTTCTTCACATGCCCCCCCGCCACATGCAGCGTGTCGGGCGCATAGCCATATTCCTTCATCCGCTCGAGGATGTGTCGGATGCCGAGCGCGATCGCCACGGCGGTGCGCCAATAGAGTGCGCAGAGCCCGTCGAACGAGGTGTCGAGCGTCAGGCCGCTGACGGCGCCGACCGCATGGGGGTCGGCAAGCGGCGAGCGGTTGCCGTGGAAATCTGGCAGCACGAAAATCCTGGCGCCGAAGGCATCGCCCTCCTCCGAGCGCAGCTGCGAGATCCGCGACACGATCTTCTGGTGCAACGCCGCCGTCGGCTCGCCGCCGGCCGCATGCATCCTGACGACATGGTCGAGCAAAGCCCCGGTAGCCGACTGTCCGGCCTCGACGAGCCAGGTGCCGGGAAACACGGCCTCATAATAGGGTCCCCACATGCCGTGGCTCGGGCGTCGCTTGCGCGAGAACGAGACGATACAGCTCGACGTGCCGGCGATCAGCGCCAGCTGCCGTTCCAGCTGCTCCGGATCATGCGCATCGCCGCCAAGCGCGCCCAGCGCGCCGGCATAGGCATCGATCATGCCGGAGGAGGCGTGACAGGCTGTCGTCAGCCCGAGCGCCGATGCCGCTTCCTTCGTCAGCGTGCCGACGCTGCCGCCGACGGCAATGGTATCGTCAGGCAGCTGCCCGCGCGCCTGCAGGTCGTCGAGGCCGATCTGCTCGAGAAAATCCTTGCGCCAGCCATCCTGGAGATGGGCCAGATAGTTCCACTTGGACGTCAGCGTGCAGCGCGACCGCGCCAGCGAGCCGGTGGATTTCCAGGTCATAAAATCGGCGAGGTCGAAGAGATAGCCCGTGTTCGCCCATGTGCCGGGGAGCTTCTTCTTCAGCCACATCAGCTTCGGCATTTCCATCTCGGGCGACATGAAATGCCCGGAATGCTCCAGCACCTCGTGGCCGGTCGCCGTGCAGAAATCCGCCTCCTTTAGCGCCCGGTGATCGAGCCAGACGATGGTGTCGAACCGCCGCTCGCCGCCCGTCGACACGCTGATCTGCCCGCCATCGATATCCCGGACCACAAGCGAGCAGGTGCCGTCGAAACCGATCGCGCCGATGCTCTCGGGCGCGGCACCCGATTGCTCCATCGCGCGGCGCACGGCGATGCACACCGCCGACCATATATCCTCGGAATCGTGCTCGGCGTGGTTTTCGCGGGGCCGGTTCATGATTATCGGATGATCGGCCTTGCCCAGCAGCTGGCCGCGCGCATCGAAGACGCCGGCGCGTGCGCTGCCCGTGCCGATATCAACAGCAACCACATGCTGAGGCATTAAAGGTCGTTCCCGTCCCGCTGATGTTTTTTGATAAGGTGGATCAAATCCGGCATGACGTCAAACGTAGCGTCGGGGGAAAGGCGGTCAAGCTCGTCGCGATAGCCGGCGAAATTGGCATGCGAACCGCCGGTAAAGGCAAAGACGGTCATGCCGGCGGCCTTGGCGGCCTCGATGCCGGCGGGGCTGTCCTCGATCACCACGCAGTTGGCGGGATCGACCTGCATCTGGCTTGCCGCATGCAGAAAGAGGTCCGGCGCCGGCTTGCCGTTCTTCACCATCGAGGCGCTGAAGATATTGGGCAGCCGGTCGATCAGCCCGGTAACGGTGAGCGACAGACGGATGCGCTCCACCTGACTGGACGAGGCTACGCAGCAGGGGATGTCGAGCGCGTCGATCGTATCCGCGATGCCTGCGATCGGCTTCAGTTCGGTGCGGAACCGCGCGTAGAGATCGGTGCGGATCTGCTCCAGGAAAGCTTCGCCCGGATGGACGTTATATTCCGTCTTCATCGTCTCGATCACGGTCGCGAGGCTGCGTCCGAGAAAGCGGCCATACACCTCGTCCTCGGTGATAGGCACGTTGAGATCGTTCATGGCCTTGACGAGAACGGTGACGGAGATCGGCTCGCTGTCGACGAGAACGCCGTCGCAGTCGAAGATCACAAGCCATGTTTCAGCATCAGCCATGACACATCCAATCAGGGTTCAAGACATTGCAGGCAGAGGTGGGTGGATAGCGGCGGGGAACGCCCGCCGCTTGATGCTTATGCCGCGAGCTTGTTGTCGAGGTAAAGCTGCAGCGTCTCGCGCGTGCCCTTTTCCCACAGCGTCTTCAGCGCATGCGCGAAGCGCTTGCGGAAGAGCTCCGACTTGGCGACCTCGCCGAAGATGTCGTCGAAGGCGAGGAACGCCATCGGGTCGTCCTTGGCCTTGATGGCGGCGGCATGCAGCCGGTCGGCGCTGGCATCGTTGAAGACGATGTCCTGGCCGGTATCGGTCTTGCCGGCGAAGTAGCGGCACCACAGAGCCGAAACCAGCGACAGGCCAACGACATCACGCCCCTGGTTCAGGTTGTCGAGCGTGGACGGCAGGATGAATTTCGGCTGGCGGTTGGAGCCGTCCTGCGCCAGGCGCGGGATGGTGTCGGCGATCTTCGGGTTGAGCAGGCGGTGCTCGATCAGCGCGAAATAATCAGTCAGCGAGGTGTTCGGCACCGGCGGCACGATCGGGATGATCTCTTCCTTTTCGAGCTTGGCGAGGAAGGCGCGGATCAGCGGGTCTTCCATCGAGTCATGCACGAAATGGATGTCCATCAGCGCCGCCGGATAGGCGATCGCCGCATGGCCGCCGTTGAGGATGCGGATCTTCATGTGCTCGTAGGGCGTGACATCGGGCACGAAGGTGACGCCGACATTCTCCAGCGCCGGGCGGCCGGCGGTGAACTTGTCTTCCAGCACCCACTGCTTGAACTCTTCGCAATAGACGGGCCAGTTGTCCTCGATATCGAAGACGTCCTTCAGCAGATCGATCTCGCGCTGGCCGGTAGCCGGCGTGATGCGGTCGACCATGGCGTTCGGGAAGGCGACATTGGCCTTGATCCATTCGGCGAAAGCAGGATCGGAGAGCGCCGCCGTGCCGACAACCGCATTGCGGGTGACGACGCCATTGTGCGGAATGTTATCGCACGACATGACGGTGAACGGCACGAGGCCCTTGTCCTTGCGCGCCTTGAGACCGGCGACGATCAGGCCGAACACGGTCTTCGGATCGGCGGGGTTCTTGCCGTCGGCCGCGATTGCCGGATGATCAGGATTGAACTTGCCGGACGCGTCGATGAAGTAGCCGCCCTCGGTGATCGTCATCGAGACGATGCGGATTTCGGGGTCGGCGAGCTTGGCGATGATGGTCTTGGCATCGCCGACGGGCAGGATGTCGATCATCGGCGCGGTGACACGCGCCGAGGTCTTGTTGTTGTCCTGCTCGACGACAGTCGTCAGGAAGTCCTGGGCGGCGAGCTTGTCGCGCATGGCGGCATCGGACGGCAGGATGCCGGCGCCGATGATTGCCCAGTCGTGAGCCTCGCCCTTGTTGAACAGGTCGTCGAGATAGATTGCCTGGTGGGCGCGGTGGAAGTTGCCGACGCCGAAGTGCACGATGCCCGCCTTCAGCGACGCCCGCTCATAGGCCGGTACGGCGGCTGTCTTAGCCGCGTCGGAAAGCGTTGCCAGCGATAGTTTGCACGTCATGTCTCAGTCCTCTTGAAGGTCTTCAGGGTCTAACAACCCCGGTACTGGCGCGCCGGGCACCTCGTCCGGCACGCGCGCTCTTCCCCACCCCGGATGCCTCGCTCAGATGGCGAGGCCCTGCTCGTTGAACCTGTGAATGCGAGCCTTGTCTGCGGTCAGGTAGACAGTGTCGCCGGCCTTGGCCGGGAAGCTGCCGTCGCCGCGCGCCGTCATCTGGCCGATGCCCTCGACATTGACATGCAGGAAGGTGTCGGAGCCGAGGTGTTCGGCGACCACGACCTTGCCCTTCCACTCGCCGCTCTCCATCGAGAGCTGGATATGTTCGGGGCGCACGCCCAGCGTCTGCGAGCCCTGCGGCACGAAGTTCATCTTCGGCGAGCCGATGAAGCCGGCGACGAAGAGGTTGCGCGGCTTGGAATAGAGCTCCATCGGCGAGCCGACCTGCTCGATATTGCCGCGGTTGAGCACCACGATCTTGTCGGCCATGGTCATGGCTTCGACCTGGTCGTGGGTGACGTAGATCATCGTCGTCTTCAGCTGCTGGTGGAGCTCGCTGATCTCGAGGCGCATGTTGACGCGCAACGCGGCATCGAGGTTCGATAGCGGTTCGTCGAACAGGAAGGCCGAGGGCTGGCGCACGATGGCGCGGCCGATCGCGACACGCTGGCGCTGGCCGCCCGAGAGCGCGCGCGGCTTGCGGTCGAGATAGTCGGTGAGGTTGAGGACACGGGCTGCGTCCGCCACCTTCTTGTCGATCTCGGGCTTTGCCATGCCAGCCATCTTCAGCGGGAAGGCAATGTTGCTGCGCACGCTCATATGCGGATAGAGCGCATAGGACTGGAACACCATGGCGAGCCGGCGTTCGGATGGCGCGCTCTCGGTGGCGTCCTTGCCGTCAATGACGATCTTGCCGCCGCTGACATCTTCGAGGCCTGCGATCAGACGCAGCAGCGTGGACTTGCCGCAGCCCGACGGGCCGACGAAGACGACGAACTCGCCGTCCTTGATTTCGAGATCGATCGAAGGGATGACCTTGGCTTCGCCGAAGACCTTCGAAACTTTCTGAAGGGTAATGCTGCCCATGTTTCTCTCCCTTGTTTCTTATTTCACCGCGCCGAACGTCAGGCCGCGGACGAGTTGTTTCTGGCTGAACCAGCCGAGGATCAGGATCGGGGCGATTGCCATGGTCGATGCTGCCGAAAGCTTGGCGTAGAAAAGTCCTTCCGGGCTGGAATAGGAAGCGATGAACGTCGTCAGCGGCGCAGCCTTGGAAGCTGTGAGGTTGAGCGTCCAGAAGGCTTCGTTCCAGGACAGGATGATGTTGAGAAGAAGCGTCGAGGCGATGCCCGGCACCGCCATCGGCGTCAGCACGTAGATGATTTCCTTGCTGAGCGAGGCGCCATCCATGCGCGCCGCCTCAAGGATCTCGCCGGGGATCTCCTTGAAGTAGGTGTAGAGCATCCAGATGATGATTGGCAGGTTGATCAGCATCAGCACCACGACGAGGCCGATGCGGCTGTCGAGGAGGCCCGTGTTGCGGAACAGCAGATAGATCGGGATCAACGCGCCGACTGCCGGCATCATCTTCGTCGAGAGCATCCACATCAGCACATCCTTGGTGCGCTTGGTCGGCGAGAACGCCATCGCCCAGGCGGACGGAACCGCGATGATCAGGCCGAGCAGCGTCGAGCCGAAGGAGATGATCACCGAGTTCAGGAAGTGGCTGAAGTAATTCGATCGGCTCTGCACCTCCAGATAGTTCTCCGTCGTCCAGTGGAAGAACAGGAACTGCGGCGGCGATGCGATGGCGTCGGCTTCCGACTTGAAGCTGGTGAGAAAGGTCCACAGGATCGGGAAGAAGAGCACGATGCCGATGGTCCAGGCGACCGCCGTGACGATCACCTTGCGCTGGGTTGTGATGCGTCTGGCCATCTCAAGTCTCCAGGTTCTTGCCGACGATGCGGACGAGGAAGATAGCAACGATATTGGCGAGGATGACCGCGATGATACCGCCCGCCGAAGCGCCGCCGATGTCGAACTGCAGCAACGCCCTGTTGTAGACGAGGTAGGTCAGGTTGGTGCTGCTCGTGCCGGGACCGCCATTGGTGGTGACGAGGATTTCGGCGAAGACCGACAGAAGGAAGATCGTCTCGATCAGAATGACGACGGTGATCGCGCGCGCCATGTGCGGCAGGATGATGTAGACGAACTGCGAGAAGAAGCCCGCGCCATCCATCTCGGCCGCTTCCTTCTGCTCTTCCGACAGCGACTGCAGCGCGGTGAGCAGGATGAGCGTGGCGAAGGGAAGCCACTGCCAGGCGACGATCAGGATGATCGAAAACAGCGGCATGTTGGCGAGCCAATCGACCGGCTGCGCGCCGAACAGGCGCCAGATATAGGCGAACAACCCGTTGACCGGGTTCATGAACATGTTCTTCCACACCAGCGCTGCGACGGTCGGCATGATGAAGAACGGCGCGATCACGAGAATGCGCACGATCCCCTGGCCGAACATCGGCTGGTCGAGCAGAAGCGCCAGCGCGATGCCGCCGACGATGGTGATGACGAGGACGCTCAAGACCAGCACGAGCGTATTGATCAACGCGTCGAAGAAGGCCGGGTCCGTCAGGAAGAATTCGTAATTGAGGAAGCCGAGGAAGCGATTGTCGCTCGGCATCAACAGATTGTAGTCGATGAACGAGAAGTAGATCGTCATCACGAGCGGGACGATCATCCACGCGAAGAGCAGGAGCACCGAAGGTGCCATCATCATGCGCGCCGCGGAGCGTGTGTGTAACGTTGCCATGGTTCACCGTCTTTTCTGAAAGCGGATGGCTGCAAGGCCTTAGGGACAAAAAGGGCCGCCGATGCAGTTCGGGCAATTCGGCGGCCTAGGGGTGCGGCGTGCAGGCGCACGCCGCATGTCTCGGGAGGCTTACTTGGGGTAACCAGCCTTCGTCATTTCGCGGGTCGTCAGCTGCTGAGCGCTCTGCAGGGCCTGATCGACGGAGATCTGGCCGGCGACAGCTGCCGAGAACTGCTGGCCGACGGCCGTACCGATGCCCTGGAATTCAGGGATCGCGACGAACTGGCCACCGGTGTAAGGCACCGGCTTGACGGTCGGCTTCTGCGTGTCGGCTGCCTTCATCGCATCAAGCGTCTTGGCGGCGAACGGAGCGGCCTTCTGGTAGTCGGCGTTTTCGTAGAGCGAGGTGCGCGTGCCCGGAGGAACGTTTGCCCAGCCTTCCTTGCTTGCAACCAGATCGCCGTAAGCCTTGTCGGTCGCCCAGGCGACGAACTTCTGCGCGGCTTCAGCCTTGGTCGACGTTGCCGGGATTGCGAGGTTCCAAGACCACAGCCAGTTGCCGTGGTTCTTCATCTCGCCCTTGGTCGGGAACAGGGCGTAACCGACCTTGTCGGCAACCTTCGATTCCTTCGGGTTGGAGACGAACGAAGCGGCGACCGTCGCGTCGATCCACATGCCGCACTTGCCGGTCTGGAAGAGCGCCAGGTTTTCGTTGAAGCCGTTCGAGGATGCACCGGGAGGGCCGGCTTCCTTCATCAGGTCGACGTAGAAGCCAAGCGCTTCCTTCCACTCGGGGCTGTCGAACTGGGGCTTCCAGTTTTCGTCGAACCAGCGGCCGCCGAAGGAGTTGTCGAGCGCGGTGATGAACGCCATGTTCTCACCCCAGCCGGCCTTGCCGCGAAGGCACATGCCGTAGACTTCGCCGCTCTTGTCGGTGATCTTCTTCGCCGCATCGGCGATGAAGTCCCAGGTCGGCGCGTCGGGCATCTTCAGACCGGCCTTTTCGAAGAGGTCGGTGCGGTACATGATCATCGCGCTTTCGCCGTAGAACGGCACGGCGTAGAGCTTGTTGTCGACGGTCAGCGCAGCGCTGATCGCGGGCAGCAGGTCCTTGGCGTCATACTTTTCGCCGAGGTTGTCCAGCGGCAGAAGCCATCCCTGCTTGGCCCAGATCGGCACTTCGTAGTTGCCGATCGTCAGAACGTCGTACTGGCCGCCCTTGGTCGCGATATCGGTCGTGACCTTCTGGCGCAGCACGTTTTCTTCGAGCGTTACCCACTCGAGATCGATGCCGGGGTTCTTTGCCTTGAAGTCATCCGTGAGCTTCTGCATGCGGACCATGTCGCCGTTGTTGACGGTCGCGATCGTCAGCGTTTCAGCCGAAGCCATGCCCGCGAACGCCAGGACGGAGCAGGCGCCGAGCAGAAAAGTTTTAAATGTCATGATCTTCCTCCCAGAAGATGTTAGCGAGCATTCGCTTTGCTCATGGGCAATTACTCAACTGTAAGCGACAAATGTCAAGCTCCAATCGTTGCTGCAGCCGCGAAACGATGAGTTATCCTGCTGATTTAAAAAGAAATAAATTTTTGCCCACTATGTGAGCAAATACTCGGCGACCTCTTCATCGGTGATCAAACCGTTGATCTGATGACCGGTAACGGCCGCCTTGATCGCCTTCATCTTGCGCTTGCCCTTGCCGATTCCAATGACCACGGAGGTCTCGCGCGAGGGGATCGGAGCGGACGCGACGCGCTCGTTGATCGGGTTGTCGAGCAGCCTGCCTTCACTGTCGAAAATCCAGCCGCAGATCTCGCCGACGGCGCCATTGTCCATCAGCTCCATCATCTCGCCCTTCTCAAGGAAGCCGTCGACGCAGAGCGGCCCGTCGATGCCGAGTTCGCCGATACCGACGAAGGTCACGTCGGCCTGCGCGCTCATGTCGAGCGTCGAGCGCACCAGCTGCTGGGCATGCAATGTCTCGCGCTCTTCGGCAGAGGTGACGAGAACCGGCAGCGGCATCGGGAAATGCCGCGCCTTGACGGCATCGGCCATGCTGAAAATGACGTTGTAATAGGCGGCCGAACCGTCCGGCGCGATGTTGCCGGTGAGCGAGACGATGCGATGATTGATGCATTCGATCGCCGGCAGCTGATCGACCGCGGCCTTCAGCGTTCGCCCGGTTCCGACGGCAAGAACGATCGGGTCGGCCTTCTTCAGCCAGCGCTCGATCTCGGCCGCCGCCGCCTCGGCGATACCGACGGTCGCGGCACCGGCGCCCGGATCGCTCGGCACGATATCCACCTGCCGCAGCCCGTATTTGTTGCGCACGGCATTGGCGAGCTCCAGACAGGCGGCGATCGGGTGGTCGAGCCGCACCTTGATCAGCCGCTCGGCCACGGCAAGCGACACCAGCCGCTGCGCCGATTGTCGCGAAATCCCCATGGACGAGGCGATCTCGTCCTGCGTGCGCCCGGCCACATAGTAGAGCCAGCCGGCGCGCGCCGCGTCATCGAGACGACCAGAAGTTTCGGACTTTTTCACCATCGACTATCCATTGCGCGCGACTGCGCCGGCTTTCGCCGGCAAAGCATGTGGTTGAAGCTATGTTCGCGCCAGATCAAAACAAAATTCGGGCAAATGTCGAGTGCATTGAGAAATTGCACAATCTATTTTAGCCTCAACGCAAGCAGTGGATGGTGCTCAGCCCCGCCATTGCAGCGCGATCTTTGCCCGCGAAGCCATGCTTGACCTGACATCGAACGGCACGCTAACTATGCGCCAGAGGGAAAAATCGTGCGAATTCTGCTGGTTGAGGACGACAAGATGATTGGCGAGGCGGTGCGCGATCATGTCGCCGCGTCCTTCCATGCCGTCGATTGGGTGAAGAACCTCGCCGACGCGGAAGCCGCCACGGGCCCTGTCGAATATGGATTGGTGCTGCTCGACCTCAATCTTCCCGATGGCAGCGGCGTCGATTTCCTGCGCAAGCTGCGCAGCCGCGACATTCGCGCGCCCGTCATCATCCTCACCGCGCGCGACCAGATTTCCGACCGCATCGAGGGATTGAACGCCGGCGCCGACGACTATCTCGTCAAGCCCTTCAACCTGGGCGAGCTTGAAGCGCGCATCATGGCGGTGGCCCGCCGCTACGACGCCAACCCGCACCCGGTGGTGCAGATCGGCGATATCGAAATCAACCGGCCGCAGCACAAGCTCTCCGTCGACGGCATCTCCGTAATCCTCACCAGCCGCGAATGGGCGGTGCTTGACCTCCTGACCGCACGCCCCGGCGCGATCGTCTCCAAGGACCGCATCGAGGAGGCGCTCTACGCCTTCGGCTCGGAAATCGAGAGCAACACGGTCGAGGTCTATGTCAGCCGGCTGCGCAAGAAGATCGGCAAGGATCGCATCCGCACGGCCCGCGGCATCGGCTACACACTCGGATCACAATGAAGCGCGAACGCAGTATCACCCGCCCGCTCATCACCGCGCTGACGACCGTCATGGTCATCTTCTGGCTTATCGCCATTGGCCTCAGCATCCGCGTCATGCAGCATGAGTTCGACGAGATCTTCGACAGCGCCCAGCAGGAAACGACGGAACGGCTGCTGGCGCTGATCCTCGACGACATGGACCAGCGCGGCATCGGCGACCCGCATGGCATCGCCATGCTGAACACCGCCGCCAACCGCGAGTATCTGACCTATCAGGTTCGTGATCCATCAGGAAAGGTGGTGTTGCGCTCCAATGACGCGCTTGCCGAGCCCTTCCCCGCCCCGCTCGAAACAGGCTTCTTCGACAGCGCGACCGCGCGTATCTACACGGAAAAGACATCCGACGGCTCGCTCTTCCTGCAGGTCGCGGATCGCTTCAAGAATCGGCGCGAGGCCGTGCGCGAAAGCGCCGTCACCCTGCTCATTCCGCTGATCGCGCTTATCCCGGCCAGCATATTTGCGATCTGGTTCATCGTCGGCCGCGCGCTAAAGCCGCTGGATGCGCTGCGCCAGGATATCGGCACCAAGGATGGCGGCAATCTGGCGGAAGTGGAGAGCGCCGGTCTGCCGAAAGAGCTGAAGCCGATCGCCCGCTCCGTCAACCTGCTGCTCGGACGCCTGCGCTCCGCGCTTGAGGCCGAGCGCGAGTTTACCGCCAACAGCGCCCACGAACTCAGAACGCCGATCGCCGGCGCGCTGGCGCAGACGCAGCGGCTTGCCGAGGAACTACCCCCGGGACCAACCAAGGCTCGCGCCCACCAGGTTGAGAGCTCGCTGGTCAATCTCGGGCGCCTCGCCGAAAAGCTGCTGCAGCTCGCCCGTGCCGAGGCCGGCATCGGCGGCAGCGCCACGGCAACGGATCTTCGCCCGGTGCTCGACATGATCGTCACCGATTACGAACGCGACAGCCGCTCGCAGGGTCGCCTGCGCTACACCGCCGCGCCTGCGACAAAGCTGGTCCGCAACGCCGACATGGACGCCTTCGGCATCATCCTGCGCAACCTCATCGAGAACGCCCTGGTTCATGGCGACCCGGAGCTATCGGTCGATGTCAGCCTCGATGCGAATGGCGTCGTGCGTGTTGTCAGTGGCGGGGCCTTGGTGCCCGAAAGCGATATGGCGACGCTGAAGAGACGCTTCCGGCGCGGCAACACCAGCGCCTCAGGCTCCGGGCTTGGGCTTGCAATCGCCGATCGCATCGTCTCGCAGATGGGCGGAACGCTCGACCTGATCTCGCCCGCCAGCGGCCAGAGTTCCGGCTTCGAGGCGCGCATCACGCTGCCTGCCTGATCAGGGTTTGGGCTTGCAAATCGCACCTAACGATGCGAGCAGATTCTAACCGTTTGGAACAAGCAGAATACGAATGATCATCTCCTTCGACATCGGCGGCTCGGCGATCAAGGGCGGCGTTGCCCTTTCCGAAACCGAGATCACGCCGCTCGGCCGCCGCCCGACCCCCCTCGATGATTTCGGCGCCTTCGTCGATACGCTGCGAACCTTCATCGCGGAAGCCGGCGGCTCGCCGACGCTGCTGTCGATCTCGATCGCCGGCGTCGTCGATCCCGATACGCAGCTGCTCACCTGCGCCAACATTCCCTGCATTCACCAGCGCACCATCGCCGCCGATCTTCAGGCCGAGCTCGGCGTGCCGGTCCTGGTCGCCAACGACGCCGACTGCTTCGCCATGGCCGAAGCCGGCCTCGGCGCCGGTCGCGGCCACCGCATCGTGCTCGGCGTCATCCTCGGCACCGGCGTCGGCGGCGGCGTGATCGCCAATGGCCGGCTGATCAACGAGGCGGGCGGCTTTGCAGGCGAATGGGGACACGGCCCGATCGTTGCGCTGCGCGCCGGCCACCCGCCGGTCGAGATCCCGCATTATGCCTGCGGCTGCGGCCAGAGCGGCTGCGTCGATTCCGTCGGCGGCGCGCGCGGCATGGAACGCCTGCACAAGACCCTCCACGGCCTCGACTTCACCAGCGAGGAGATCATCGGCCAGTGGCTGGGCGGCGAGGAAAAGGCGACCCGCACGATCGACGTCTTTATCGATCTCCTCGCCTCTCCTCTGGCGCTGACCGTCAACATCACCGGCGCCACCATCGTCCCCGTCGCCGGTGGGCTCTCCAATGTGGAACCGCTGCTGGATGAGCTCGACAAGGCCGTGCGCCAACGCATCCTGCGCAAATTCGACCGCCCGCTCGTCGTGCGCAGCGAATGCCGTGTTGAACCCGGGCTGATTGGGGCGGCGTTGCTGGGATTGAAGGCGGAAGCGGAGATGGTGGGGTAGGGGTTTTACCCCGCGACGTTGGAGGAAGCAGCCCCCTCATCCGACCCTTCGGGCCACCTTCTCCCCGCAGGGGAGAAGGGGAGGTTGGCGCGAGCGGCCGCCTCGAGTCTCTTCTCCCCAGCGGGGAGAAGGTGCCGGCAGGCGGATGAGGGGCCTCACCCGCCCGACGGTTCTATTCAATCAACGGCACACCCGCCGACAGTTCCAATCAATACCTCGACGGAACGTACAACTCCGGCGGCAGGACCTTGCGCTCGTAATCCGGGTTGAAGACGCGTTCCGGCAAGGCGATCTCCTCGTGCGGCACGTCCTCGTAGGGGAACTGCGACAGCAGATGGTCGATGCAGTTCAGGCGGGCGCGCTTCTTGTCGTTGCCTTCGACGATATGCCACGGGGCTTCCGGGATGTTGGTGCGGGCGAAGGTTTCTTCCTTTGCCTTGGTGTAGGCCTCCCAGCGGATGCGCGACTGCAGGTCCATCGGCGACAGCTTCCACTGCTTCAGCGGATCGTGGATGCGCACGAGGAAGCGTAGCTGCTGTTCTTCGTCGGTGATCGAGAACCAGTATTTGACCAGACGGATGCCGGAACGGACCAGCATGCGTTCGAATTCGGGCACGTCGTTGAAGAACTGCTCGACCTGATCCTCGTCGGCAAAGCCCATGACGCGTTCGACGCCGGAGCGGTTGTACCAGGAGCGGTCGAAGAGCACGATCTCGCCGCCAGCAGGCAGATGCGGCACGTAGCGCTGGAAGTACCACTGCGACTTCTCGCGGTCCGACGGTGCCGGAAGCGCCACGACGCGGGCGACGCGCGGGTTGAGACGCTGGGTGATGCGCTTGATGACGCCGCCCTTGCCGGCGGAATCGCGACCTTCGAAGATCACGACCACCTTTTCTTTGTGATAGGTGACCCAATCCTGCAGGCGGATCAGTTCGGATTGCAGCGCGATCAGCGAACGGAAATACTCGATGCGCGGCATCGATGGCGGATGCGCCTTGCGGTAGATCTTGCGGATTTCCTCGGACAGCGCCGGCTCGGAGAGCTCGAGCTCATAGTCTTCATCCAGCGTATCGGCCAGTTCGGCCTCGAGCCAGTCGGTTGAAGGCGTGCCTCTCATGGTGGTCATCTCGATCCCTGTTCAGATTTGTCGCTTCGGACGCTTGCGGAGCTGGCTAGCTTTGCGCCTCATGACGATATCATGAAAGCACGCACGGCAAGGCCACTCATGGCGCCAAATAAGCAGCGTGTCATGAAGGATATATGACGCTTCGGCCGGACGCGGAGATGTGTGCGCAAAGTGGTCGGCAGGTGAGCGTGCTGCCGGCCTCTCGGATCAGCTGAGCGCGTCGGGACGGTTGGCCTCTTTGACGTGGTCGTCGCTGTGCTTGCTGCGAATGCGGCGCACCGTGAGCCACACGCCGAGAACGACGAAGGGCACGGCGGCGCCGGTCAGCGTCTCCGGCGCGATCTCGACGCCGACGCCATGCAGAAGCTTGGCGAGATAGCCGACGAGGCCGATGACGTAATAGGAGATGGCGGCGACCGACAGGCCTTCGACCGTCTGCTGCAAGCGCAGCTGCAAATGGGCGCGCTTGTCCATCGAGGCCAGGATCTCGGTGTTGAACTTTTCCAATTCGACATCGATCCAGCTGCGCAGGAGGGCCGTTGCGCGGGCGAGCTTTCGCGACAGGTCCGCCTGCCGCTCCTCGACCGACTGGCAGGTGCGCATGGCGGGCGCCAGCCGACGCTGCAGGAAGGCGCCGAGCGTCTCGTTGCCGGGGAGCGCCTTTTCGGCCAGCATGGCGACGCGCTCGAGCACGATGTTGTAATAGGCGCGGCTGGCGCCGAAGCGGTAGAGGCTGAGGGCAGCATTGGCCTCGAGCTCGGCGGCGAGGCGAGTGATCTCCGACAGCGTGGCGTCGGCTTCGGCGCGCGCATGCTGCTTCATGCCCTGCGTGATGGCGGTGAAGCTCGTTTCGATCTGGCGGATCTCGGGCGACAGCGTCTGCGCCAGCGGCAGGCCCATCATGGCCAGCGTTCTATAGGTCTCTATGTCGAGCAGGCGCTGGGCGAGCATGCCGCGGGCGCCATCCGTCATGCCGTGGTCGAGCACCAGGAACTTGGTCAAGCCGTCGCCGTCCTGGCGGAAATCGGTGATCACGGTCGCCTGGCTGTCGGCCACCATGCTCTGACAGAGGCTTGTCGGATCGAAATTGGCGATGACGTCGGCGACATCCTCGCTATCAGGGCGGATCTCGATGCGAACGCCCGAGATGAAGGCACCCGGTGCCGCAAAGCTGGCGCCGAAGGGATTGATCGGGATTTCGGCGCCGAATTCCGCCGGTGCCGGCGTGTCCCAGAAATAGGTCGAGAATTCCGTGTGGCGCTCCCAGCGCAGCGTGCCGCTGCCCCAGCTCATCGTGTGGTGGCTGGTGTCTGCGGCGGGTGCCGGAACACCCTGGGCAAGCGAGAGCGCCTTCAGGATCGCCTGATCGGCGGCGAAGTTGGCTTCAGTCAGGAAGGCGACCTGAAAGATGACGCGGGAGACGGGGATCAGCGTATAGGGGCGCGAATGGATTTCGCCGAGCGCGCGGGCGCGGACATCGGCTACGGGAAACGAAAAGCTACGCTTCGACAAATCTTGCCTCCTGACTGTGCCCCCACGGCCAGTTCTTCCCTTGGCTATTATCAAATGGCCCGGTGCGTACGACGTGGCGGTTTGACGCAGAACGATCATGCGCCGGCCAGTCGCGGCGTGTCGAGCCGTTTCAGTTCCGTCCGCTGGCCGAGGTCAGTGCGACGCCTGCAATGGCCAGCGCGTCACCTTGCCGGCAAACAGCGCCCACCAGACGATGACCGGCTGCAGGGCGAGACGCGGCAGATGATACCACCAGCCCAAGGCGGCCGTGGTCGAGCCGAGATCGTCGATGGCGTGCTTGATGTTGGCCGGGAACACGCAGACGGCATAAAGGGCCAGGCAGATGCCGGCCGAGCGGCGTAATCGCTCAGTCGTCAGGCCGATCGCGCCGGCAATTTCGCACAGGCCGGTGAACGCGATCACCGCGGCCGGGAAGGGAACCCAATCCGGAGTGATCGACAGGAACGCGGCTGGGAAGAGCAGATGCGCGCAGCCGGCGATCATGTAGAGGCCAGCCAGGATAAACCTGCCGGTTGGGCTTTCCGCGTTGTCGGTGGAGGCATCGTCTGCGGCTTTGGTCATGCAGCGTTTACGCAAATGACCGGCGTCTGGATGATGCGATATATGTCGCCGATGCGCCCGATGCGTCAGGCTGCTTCGGCGAGCTCGATCAGGGCGCGGGCGGCGCTTTCGTCTGTGATCAGCGTGTTGCAGCCAATCCGCTTGATGGTGGCGCTGATCGCGACCGCGCGGTGGGCACCGCCGGAGGAGAGCACGATGTGCTTGGCCTTCTTCAGCGTATCGAGATCAACGGACATCACACGGCTGTTGATCGAATGATCGACCGTGTTGCCGTCCTTGTCGAGGAAATTGAACATGGTGTCGCAGACGCAGCCGGCATCGATCAGCTCCTGCAGCTCGCCCTTGGAGATCCATCCCTCCGACAGCGAGGTCGAATGCGGGCCGATATCGCCGCAGCTGACGATGGCGAGATCAAGCGTCTCGGCGAGCCGATAGATGGTGTCGAGGCCGCACTTTTCGATGAGGTTGCGCTTGGTCTCGGTGGAATCGACCAAGAGCGGCGCGAGGAACATGTAGCATTCGGCGCCGAGCTGGCTTGCGAGCCGCCAGGTGTAGTCGATCGGGTTGGTCTGATGGACGGCGACGATGCCGCCGAGCAGCGAAACGACCTTGCAATTGTCGCGGCGCGGCGGACGGAAGCTCGACAGCGAGGCCGTCATTGTGCGGCCCCAGCCGACGCCGATCGTGTAATTGTCGGGGATGGCTTCGGAGAGAAACTGGCCGAGCGCCAGGCCGACGCTCTTGGCCAGCGCATTCGGATCGGAGGTAACGGGAGCGGGCACCACGATCGCCTCGTCCAGGCCATATGCGCGCTCCAGCTTCACCGACAGCTCGACGCAATCGCCGATCGAATCGTTGATCCAGATCTGCACTTCACTGCGCTTCATCGCCTCGTCGAGCAGCCGGATGACGGTCGTGCGGCTGATGCCGAGCTGCTCGGCGACATCTTTTTGCGTCAATCCCTGGTTATAGTAGAGCCAGGCAGCGCGCAGTCTGAGCGAGGAGGCTTCCGAATAGGCGGTGTGCGTGCCGCGTTTTAGCTTGACCACATCTCCTCCAAAAGCAAAGGCGCCCTAGATCCTGCTCGAGGCAGGGCATGGTTTGTCGCCGCGATAATGACCGGTGTGACACTTATGTCAATTGAAATGCACAAATGTCCTTGACATTATGGCCCCGGAATAGCGATAGTCTTGGCAACTGGTCGTTCCGTCCATTGTAGGAGGCACTGTGCGGGCATATGGCAAATCGCAGCGGTCTTGCGCCGGGGCTCGATTGCCCTTGGACGTCTTCGTTGCGGCAGCCCGAGACGGGAACGATGGGGTACTCGCCGACGTTTATGATGTAAGCCAAACGCGCGGGCACGATTTCACAGACAGCGACTTCAAAGACAGTACGGGCAATCCGTAGATCACCTCATTCGCCGGGCCTCAAGTGCTCCGGCTCGCAGCTCAAGTCAAAAGGACACGCGACCATGACATCCAAGCTTGACCAACTCCGCGAGATCACCACCGTCGTCGCCGACACCGGTGACATCGAAGCCGTTGCCCGCCTGAAGCCGGTCGATTGCACGACCAACCCGAGCATCGTTTTGAAGGCACTCGGCACGCCGATGTTCGCCGACGCGATCAAGGAAGCCGTTTCCTGGGGCAAGAAGCAGGGCGGCAATTCCGAAGCCGTTGCTTCCGCCGTTGCCGACCGTCTCGCCGTTTCCGTCGGTGCAGCGCTCTCCAAGCTCGTTCCCGGCCGCGTCTCGACCGAAGTCGACGCCGACCTCTCCTTCGACACCAAGGCATCGGTCGAAAAGGCTCACGGCATCATCGCCGGCTACAAGGAACGCGGCATCGAGAAGGATCGCATCCTGATCAAGCTCGCTTCCACCTGGGAAGGCATTCGCGCCGCCGAAATCCTGCAGAAGGAAGGCATCGACTGCAACCTGACGCTTTTGTTCTCGCAGGCACAGGCGATCGCTTGCGCCGACGCCAAGGCATTCCTCATCTCGCCCTTCGTCGGCCGTATCCTCGACTGGTACAAGAAGTCGACCGGCAAGGACTTCACGCCTGAGGAAGATCCGGGCGTACTCTCCGTTCGCGAGATCTACAACTACTACAAGGCCAACGACATCAAGACGATCGTCATGGGCGCCTCGTTCCGCTCGGCCGGCGAGATCGAAGCACTGGCCGGTTGCGACCGCCTGACGATCGCGCCGAACCTGCTCGACGAACTCTCCAACGACCAGGGCAAGCTGGAGCGCAAGCTGTCGCCGGAAGGTGCCAAGCCGATCTCCAAGATCGCCGTCGACGAGAAGACCTTCCGCTGGATGATGAACGAAGACGCCATGGCGACCGAAAAGCTCGCCGAAGGCATCCGCGCCTTCGCCAAGGACCTCGGCACGCTGCGCGCCATGGTCACCAAGGAACTGCAGCTCGCGGCTGCCTAAGGGCTTTGCGGGCACTTGAATGAGGAAAGGGCGGTGCCGGTGGCGCCGCCCTTTTTTGTTGGGGGATATCGAACTGCGTTCAGTCGACCGCCCAGATCCGTTTGGCATTGCCCTGATACAGCTTGTCGCGCTCCTCGGCGCTGCAGCCTGATGTCAGCGCGTGCGTGGCCGCCACCCAGGGCGTCAGGCCGCCGCCGAGCGTGCACACGGGCCAGTCGCTGCCCCAGACGACGCGATCCCAGCCAAAGCTTTCGATCGTGTGCTCCACATAGGGGCGCAGGCTGTCGACGGACCAGCGTTCGAGATCGCCATAGGCGATGACGCCGGAGATCTTGGCGGTGACGTTTGGGCGGCGGGAGAATTCGGTGATGCCGCGATGCCAGACGGCGCTCATGCCTGACTTGATCGGCGGATTGGCGCAGTGGTCGAGGATGAAGCGGACATCGGGGTTGAGGTCGACAAGATCGAGAATGCGTTCGAACTGATGCGGGAAGACACAGAGATCGAAGGTTAGCCGGGTATCGGCCAGCCGCGCGACGTTCTCGCGAAACAGCGGCCGCTCGGATGTGTCGTCGGGTGCCACATGCAGCACGCGGCGGAAGCCCTTGATGAAGGGGTCGGCGAGGCAGCGTTCGAGATAGGCCGGAAAGCCGTCTTCTTCCGGACGACAGGCGGCGATGGCGCCGCGCACGAGGCTTTTAGGCCTTTCGGCGATCTCCTTGATGAAGGCCGTTTCCTGTTCGATCGCATCACCTGATACATCGACTTCCATGTGCAGCACATTGGTGATGCCGCAGCGAAGCGCGTCGCGCGCATAGTGCTCGTAGAGGCTGTCGCGGTTCAGATCCGGCACGTCGGGGAGCCAAGGATAGTGCAGGCGATTGCGGTCGATGACGTGCAGATGTGTGTCGAAGAGCATGCGGTTCCTCCCCCTTCATGCAGGCTTTCTTGCCTTCCTCTCGTCCTTCGTCGGAATTTTCTATGCGTGACGCGGGCCTCCCACCCGTGTCAGCGTCCGGCGTCGGACAATGTGATTGACGACATAATGAATATAATGTTTGCATATGAATGAATGCGCCGCAAGCGCCACGCATAACGGGAGGAATTATGAGCCACGGTCTGGAAGGCAAGAAGGTCGTCGTCACGGCGGCCGGTCAGGGGATCGGACGCGCCAGTGCGGAGCGTTTCATTTCGCTCGGCGCCCATGTTTACGCCACCGACATCAACCAGGCGTCGCTTTCGACGCTCGCCGGCGCGACGACCACGGTTCTCGACGTGCTCGATGGAAACGCCGTGCGCGCCTTCGCAGACGAGATCGGGCCGATCGACGTGCTCTTCAATTGCGCCGGTTTCGTGCATGCCGGCTCGATCCTCGATTGCGAGGAGAAGGACTGGGACTTCTCCTTCAACCTCAACGCCAAGGCGATGTATACGACCTGCCGCACCTTCCTTCCCGGCATGCTCGACAAGGGCAAGGGCTCGATCGTCAACATGGCGTCGGTCGCCTCCAGCGTGAAGGGCGTGCCAAACCGCTTTGCCTATAGCGCATCGAAAGCGGCCGTGATCGGGCTCACCAAGTCGATCGCGTCCGATTTCGTCGCCAAGGGCATCCGCGCCAACGCCATCTGCCCGGGGACCGTCGACAGCCCCTCGCTGCACGAGCGGCTGCGCGCCACCGGCGATTACGACAAGGCGCTCAGCGACTTCATCGCCCGCCAGCCGATGGGCCGTATCGCAACAGCCGAGGAGATCGCGGCGCTGGTCACCTATCTCGCCGGCGACGAGGCCGGGTTCACGACAGGCCAGATCCATGTGGTCGATGGCGGCTGGACCGGCTGAGGCCATATTGCTCTTGCCGGTATCAAGCTGATATCGTTGGTGATCTCGCAGCGGCGGAGCATTTGATGGCAGAGGTTACGTCTGGCGGCAGCGGCCGTCCCCTTCGGTTGCTGCGCAAGCACGCGATCTTCGTGATCGCGGTGCTTGTCGGCCTCGCGGTCTTCCTGCTTCTGACGACGCGCGAGGTGACGGCACGCAACCTGTTGGCCGGCTGGAACGTGGCTGCAGTGATGTTCATCGTCGCCACATGGCGGCGGATGTTGAAGGCGAGCGTGGCGACGATCCGCAAGCGCTCGGCGGATCTCGATTTCTCGGACTCGCTTCTGTTGTTCCTGTCGATCTCGGCCGCCCTTGCCAGCATCGCTGGCATCGGGCTCGAGTTGCATCAGGTCAACGAGGCGGCGCCCAGCGTCGCGCTCGGTCGGGCACTGGCGGCCGTTGTCACCATTCTGATCTCCTGGGTGTTCCTGCACACGCTGTTTACCGTGCATTACGCGCACCGCTTCTATGGCGGCGACGATGATGGCGACGGCGTCAAGGGAGACGGGCTGAAGTTCCCCGAGGGGCTGGACGAGCCCGTCTACTGGGACTTCCTCTACTACTCCTTCACGATCGGCGTCGCCTCGCAGACGGCGGATGTGGCGACGAGCTCGACTGTCATGCGCAAGCTGACGCTGCTGCATTCGGTGCTGTCGTTTCTGTTCAATACGACCATCCTGGCGCTCGCCATCAATGTCGGCGCAAGCCTCCTTTAGAGGTAGGCGCGCGCGATAGAGCCGTTTGGCAATCTGGTGTAAGAGGGGTTTTCTTCACCTGGGGTTGTTTTGGGGGCTTCATGGGGTCGTTGTCGCGCGAGAGATTGGCGGCGCTTGCCGGTTGCGATGCGGAGCAGCTGGACGCCGTGGCGCGGCTTCAGATCATCGAGGCCGGGCCGGAGGGCTATGCGGCGAGCGATGTCAGCCGGCTGCGGCTGGTGCTGGCGCTGAATGCCGCCGGCATCGCGATGGAGACGCTCGCCACCGGTCTGCGCCAACAGATCGTCTCGCTCGATTTCGCCAGCCAGTTGATGTTCGAACCGGTCACCATGTCGGATATTTCGCTCGCGGAAGCGCTCGCCGATGCCTCGCTTGATCTCGGGCGCCTCAACGCGCTGCATTCCAGCGCCGGGCTTTCGCCGATGTCGCCGAAGCGGGCGCTGCGGGAGGATGACGAGGAGTTCATCCGGCTGATCACCGAATGCACCGGGCTCGGCGCTTCAGACGATGGCATGCAGCGGGTGCTGAGGGTCTTCGGCCAGTCGATGCGGCGCTGCGTGGATACGATGCGCGATCTCTTCCGCGCCGAGGTGGAAGAGCCGATGCTGGCCGCCGGCCTCAGCCATCGCGAGGTGCTCGCGGCGGGCGCGGCCACGCGGCTTTCGCTGCAGCGCATCGGCATCCGCATGCTCTTCCTGCTGCAGCGGCGGATGCTCGAGGAGGCGGTGTTCGACAATGTGGTCGGGCGGCTGCAGGACGCCCTGCGCGGGCTTGGCATCGACGCCGAGGGTGATCAGGCGCTGCCGGCGGTGGCCTTCGCCGATCTCACCGGCTTCACGGCACTGACGCGCGATATCGGCGATGTCAGGGCGGCCGAGAAGGCGGCGAGCTTCGAGGCGCTGGCGCAGCGTCTCGCCAATCTTGCCGGCGGGCGGATCGTCAAGCCGCTGGGCGACGGGGTGATGATGCTGTTTCCGGATGCGGAGGCGGCGTTGAAGGCGTCACTGTCGCTCGTCGCCGAAAGTGCTGCGCATCAGCTGCCGGAGGTGAGGGTGGGTGTTGCGACCGGTCAGGTGGTGCCGCGCGACGGCGACATTTTCGGCCACACGGTCAATCTGGCGGCGCGGATCGCTTCGGTCGCCGCACCTTCGCAGGTGCTTGTCTGCGGCGGAACGCATGATGCCGCCACAGACGAGATGTCGGAGATGGATTTCGAGGCGCTGGAACCGGTATCGCTCAAGGGCGTCGCCGATCCCGTATCGCTGTTTTCAGTCAAGACCGGACTATAGATCGGCTTCCTAGAATATTGCCTGCCCGGCCAGCAGCGCGAGCACCAGGAAGATCACGAAGATGATCAGCGCGATACCGAAGAGAACGCGCGCGATCGTCGCCGTCGCCGCGGAAATCCCGGAAAAGCCGAAGAAGCCCGCAATCAGCGAAATCACGAAAAAGATAAGAGCCCATTTCAGCATGGAGGCGTTCCTTCTAGTTGGTCCCATAGAAGACGCGCCAGAGCGAAAAAGGTTCCATATCCAATGAGATAGCGGTGACGTTTTGGGGCGTTGCGGGTTTCGCGGCGCATTGTAGTCATTATCTGAAATCGATTAGTATTGACTGATTGATTAGTGATTGCTATTGAATGCGTATGACAGAATCCGAGATCATCACGACAGTCATGCGCGCGCTTGCCGACCCCACGCGGCGGGCGGTGTTCGAACGCATCGCCAATGCCGAGGAGATCACCGTGGCGGAGCTCACCCGGACGAGCAATGTGACCCAGGGTGCGATCTCGCAGCATGTGAAGACGTTGAAACAGGCGGGCCTCGTCAGCGAGCGGCCGGAGGGCCGCAATGTCTATTATCGGGCGCAACCGGCCGGCCTGGAGCCGCTGGCGGATTGGATGAGCCATTATGGCGTTTTCTGGCGCGAGCGCTTTGCCGATCTGAGGGACCTCTTGAAGGAAATCGACCCATGACCGACCATGCCGACACGTCATCCATCGTCCTGGACGAGGTCTTCCCGCATAGACGGGAGATCGTCTGGAAGGCGCTGACCTCAGGCGCGCTGATCGGGCGATGGCTGATGGAGCCCAAGGGGTTCGAGGCGGTCGTCGGCAATCGTTTCACATTTCAGACCAAGCCCGCCGATGAATGGGACGGCACCATCCGGTGCGAGGTGCTCGAGGTCGTGGAAGGGCAGCGGCTCTCCTATGCCTGGAGGGGCGGCCACGAGAGCAATCAGGGCTACGGCTCGAAGCTGGAGACGATCGTCACCTTCACCCTTGCCGAAACGGAAGCGGGCACGCGGTTGCGTCTGGTGCATTCGGGCTTCGTGCTGCCGAAGAACGATGCCGCCTATCGCAACATGAGCGAGGGCTGGAAGAAGCTCGTCGAGCGCCTGGACACTGTGGTCGCGGAAGAGGCGTCGCGGACGCTGCATTGAGACGAATCTAGAGGAGGAGAATGTCATGAACGCATCCTATACCGGCGGCTGCGCCTGCGGCGCCATGCGCTACGAGATCGCCGGCGAGCCCGTCGTCATGCTCGATTGCCAGTGCCGCCAATGCCAGCGCGACAGTGGCACCGGACATCAATCGCACCTGACCTTCGTTGCCGCCGAGGTGACGCTGAAGGGTGAGGCATCGCAATGGCAGAGCGTGGGCGATGGCGGCACGGTGAAGCGGCGCGCCTTCTGTCCGACCTGTGGCTCGCATGTCTATCTGACATTTCCCGACATGCCGGATGTGTTCATCGTCACGCCATCAAGCCTCGACGATCCCAGCCGCTACAAGCCGCAGCTGGTGGCATGGACCGCCGCCGGCCACACCTGGGATCACCTCGATCCGGCCTTGCCGACATTCGAGGCCATGCCGCCGCGCTGACAAGTCACCCCGTCGACGAAAACGCCGCCGCTGTTTCCAACGGCGGCGTTTTCGGTCTGCATGGCATGCGTCAGCCGTGGTTGATCATCACGTGGCGAACGGCGGTGTAGTCTTCCAGTGCGTAGACGGACATGTCCTTGCCGTAGCCCGATTGCTTCAGGCCGCCATGCGGCATCTCGTTGGTCAGCATGAAGTGGGTGTTGATCCAGGTGCAGCCATATTGCAGGCGGGCGGCGGTCTTCATGCCGCGGCTGATGTCCTTGGTCCAGACCGACGAGGCCAGGCCATAGTCGCTGTCGTTGGCCCAGGTGACGGCATCCTCGACATCGGTGAAGCGGGTGACCGAGACGACGGGGCCGAAGACCTCGCGGCGGACGATCTCGTCTTCCTGCGTGGCGCCGGCAATCACCGTCGGCGTGTAGAAGAAGCCCTTGTCGCCGGAGGTCTTGCCGCCTGTCGTGATCTCCATGTGCTTGTGCTCGCCGGCGCGGGCGACGAAGCTTTCGACGCGGTCGCGCTGGCGCTTGGAGATCAGCGGGCCGATCTCGTTTTCGGCGTCGTCGGCAAGGTTGAACTTGATCGAGGAGACCGCCGAGGAGAGGTCGGCGACGAACTTGTCGTAGACCTTGGCGTCGGCATAGATGCGGCAGGCTGCGGTGCAGTCCTGGCCGGCATTGTAGTAGCCGAAGGTGCGGATGCCTGACACAACCGCGTCAATATCGGCGTCGTCGAAGACGATGACCGGGGCCTTGCCGCCGAGTTCCAGATGCGTGCGCTTGACGGTCTTTGCGGCCGCCTGCAGCACCTTCTTGCCGGTCGCGACATCGCCGGTGATCGACAGCATCGAGATCTTCGGATGGTTGATCAGCGCGTTCCCGACGCTCTCGCCGCGGCCGAGGATGACGTTGACCACGCCTTCGGGCAGGATGTCGGAGAGGAGCTTCGCCATCTTCAGCGCCGTCAGCGGCGTCTGCTCGGAAGGCTTGAAGACGACGGTGTTGCCGCCTGCGATTGCGGGTGCCAGCTTCCAGGCCATCATCATCAGCGGGTAGTTCCACGGCGCGATCGAGCCGACGATGCCGATGGCGTCGCGGCGGATCATCGAGGTGTGGCCGGGGAGATATTCACCGGCGACCGGGCCATGCAGGTTGCGCACCGCGCCGGCGAAGAAGCGGTAGCAATCGACGATGGCGGGGATCTCGTCGTTCAGCACCGCGTTGATCGGCTTGCCGCAGTTCAGCGCTTCCAGCGTCGCGAAGCCTTGGGCGTCCTTCTCGATCGCGTCGGCGATTTTCAGCAGATAGCCGGCGCGCTCGCCGGGTGTCGTCTGCGACCATGCGGAGAAGGCCTTTTCGGCGGCGTCTACGGCGGCGTCGATCTGGCCGAGCGATGCCTCGGCGAGGCTCAGCACCGTCTCGCCGGTCTTCGGGTTCAGGATGTTTTCTTCGATCTCGGTGCCCGCTTCGAAGCGGGATCCAATCAGCATCGCGGTGTCCATGATGTTCTCCCTTGTTATCGCTGGGGCGGGATGGGGGTATCCCGCGCTCCGGTTATTTTCCAGCTCCGGCGACCTGATCGCCATCGCGCGTGAGGTAGTAGGCTGCCAGGATCGGCAGGAAGGTGACGAGCACGACGACCATGGCGACCACGTTGGTGACGGGGCGCTGGCGCGGGCGGATCAGCTCTTCCAGCATCCAGATCGGCAGCGTCGATTGCTGGCCGCCGGTGAAAGTGGTGACGATGACCTCGTCGAAGGAGAGCGCGAAGGCAAGCATGCCGCCGGCAAGAAGCGCCGTGCCGATATTCGGCAGGATGACGTGGCGGAAGGTCTGGAAGCCATCGGCGCCGAGATCCATCGAGGCCTCGATCAGCGAGCCCTGGGTGCGGCGGAAGCGGGCAACGGCGTTGTTATAGACCACCACGACGCAGAAGGTGGCGTGGCCGAGCACGATCGTCCAGACCGAGAAGGGAATGTCGAACAGGCTGAAGGCCGAGCGCAGCGCGATGCCGGTGATGATCCCCGGCAGCGCGATCGGCAGGATGACCAGCAGCGAGATCGCCTCGCGGCCGAAGAACTTCGTCTGGCTGACGGCGGCGGCGCAGAGCGTGCCGAGCACCAGCGCGATGGCGGTGGCGATGCAGGCGACCTGCACTGAAAGCCCAAGGGCGGCCCAGACATCCGGCCGGTTCCAGGCGATGCCGAACCACTGCAGCGTCAGCCCCGGCGGCGGCCACTGGTAGCTCTTTTCTTCCGTCGTGAAGGCGTAGACGAAGATCAGCAGGATCGGCAGGTGCAGGAAGAGCAGCCCGCCGGCTGCGGCGATCTTGAGCGCGATCGGCGCGCGTTGGCCACGGTCAGAGCGCATCGAAGGCTCCCTGTTTCTTGGCCAGCCACAGATAGACGGCCATGATGACGATGGGGACGACGGAGAAGGCGGCGGCGAGCGGCACGTTGCCGGCCGTTCCCTGCTGCGCATAGACCGCCTGGCCGATGAAGAGGCGCGAGGAGCCGATGATCTGCGGGATGATGTAATCGCCCAGCGTCAGCGAGAAGGTGAAGATCGAGCCGGCGACGATGCCGGGCAGAGCCAGCGGAAAGAGCACGGTGCGGAAGGTCTGGCCCGGCGTGGCGCCGAGATCGGACGATGCCTCGATCAGGTTGCCCTGCACGCGTTCGAGCGCTGCCTGCGTCGGCAGGATCATGTAGGGCAGCCAGACATAGACGAAGACGAGGAAGGTGCCGATATAGCTCACCGACAGCGAATTGCCGCCGACAATGGGTAGCGCCAGCACGCCGTCGAGCAGCCAGGCCAAATGCAGCTTGGCGAAGAACCAGGTGAGAATACCCTCCTTGGCGAGGATCAGCTTCCAGGCGTAGATCTTGACGAGATAACTTGACCAGAGCGGCAGCATGACGCCGAGATAGAAGAGCGCCTTCCATTTCCCCTTGGCGTAGCGGGCCGCGTAATAGGCGATCGGGAAGGCGACGACGGCGGAGGCGAGCGTCACCAGCGCCGCCATCAGCACGGTTCTCACGATGATGTCGAAATTGGTGGGCGACAGCAGTTGCGCATAAGTTGCCAGCGTGAATTCGTAGGTCACCAGGCCGGAGAAATCGTCGATCGAAAAGAAACTCTGCAGCAGAAGCGCCAGGAGCGAGCCGATATAGATGATGCCGAGCCAGAGCAGCGGCGGCGTCAGCATCAGGAAGAGCAGCAGCTTCGGTCGGCGCCAGAACAGGTCGGACATCCGGCCGAAGAAACCGCCGCGACCGGGCAGGATCGAGGTCGCCGCCTCCTCGTGGGTGAGCGCGATCGCGGTCATGCGGCGTCGTCCATGTAGTGCACGTCGACGGGCTGCCACGACAGGCGGACATCGGCGCCGACTTCGGGGATAGTGGCGCCTGCCGGCAGCATGACATGCAGGCGCGTGCCTCGGGCCGCGACGGTGAGCCGCGTGGCGGCGCCGAGGAAGCTGGCGTTTTCGACACGGGATTCGACGCCGTCGCCGGTGAGTCGGATCGCTTCGGGGCGCAGGCTCGCCCAGCGCTTCTCGCCGCCAAGCGCGGTCATCAGCTCGGGGGCGATCACATTGGAGGAGCCGACGAAATCGGCGACGAAGCGGGTTTTCGGCCTGTTATAGATATCCTGCGGCGTGCCCTCCTGCACGATGCCGCCATCGTTGAAGACGGCAACGCGGTCGGCCATGGAGAGTGCTTCGCCCTGATCGTGGGTGACGAAGACGAAGGTGATGCCAAGCGCGCGCTGCAGGCCCTTCAGCTCCTCCTGCATCTGCTCGCGCAGCTTCAGGTCCAGCGCGCCGAGCGGTTCGTCGAGCAAGAGCACGCGCGGCTTGTTGACCAGCGCCCGGGCGAGCGCCACGCGCTGCCGCTGGCCGCCGGAGAGTTGTCCGGGCTTGCGGGCGCCGTAGCCGGGGAGCTTCACCAGTTCCAGCGCCTGTTCGGCCGCTTTCGCGCGCTCCATCTTGCCGACGCCCTTGACCATCAGCCCGTAGGCGACGTTGTCGAGGATGTTCAGATGCGGGAAGAGCGCGTAGTCCTGGAACACGGTGTTGACGTTGCGCCTGTATGGCGGCACGCCCTCGGCGGTCTCGCCGAAAATCTCGATATGCCCCGCCGTCGGCTGTTCGAAGCCGGCGATCAGGCGCAGGCAGGTGGTCTTGCCCGAACCCGACGGCCCCAGCATGGCGAAGAACTCGCCCGGCGCGATCTCGAGATCGACGCCATCGACGGCGCGAACGGCGCCGAAATGGCGGGAGACCTTCTGGAAACGGACGGCGGGTGTCATTTTGGGGGCTCCGATGTTTGCGGTGTTCCCTTCTCCCCCACGGGGAGAAGGTGGCCCGAAGGGTCGGATGAGGGGGCGACACGGCAGGCGTCGTCTTCGCTTGTCGCTCAGACGCTCGCTCCTTCGTCGCTCACCCCCTCATCTGTCCTTCGGACATCTTCTCCCCGTTGGGGAGAAGAGAGGCTGCGGCCAGCTGTTACCGCCCGCCAATCACGCCGATATAATCCGACACCCAGCGGTGATAGGGCACGCATTCGCCCTGTTCGCACTTGGCGGTGGGCGTGCGCCAGAACTTGATCTTGTCGAAGTGATCATAGCCGTTGGTGGCGCAGCCGGTGTCGGTCATCAACTCGTTGCCCTTGCAGGCAGCCGGAACCGAGGGGACGGCGCCGAACCAGGCGGCGGCGTCGCCCTGGACCTTGGCGGACAGCGAATGCTCCATCCACATGTAGGCGCAGTTCGGGTGCTCGCTGTCGGCGTGCAGCATGGTCGTATCAGCCCAGCCGGTGACGCCCTCTTCGGGGAAGGTGGAGGCGATCTTCTGCTTGTCGGCCTGCATCAGGTTGACCTGGAAGGGCCAGGAGCCGGAGGCGACGACGCCTTCGTTCTTGAAGTCGTCGATCTGGATCATCGCGTCGTGCCAGTAGCGCGAGACGAGCTTGCGCTGGCCGCGGAGTAGGTCGAGGGCGGCCTTGTACTGGTCTTCGTTCAGTTCGTAGGGGTTCTTGATGTTGAGTTCCGGCTTATGGACCATGAGATAGAGCGCGGCGTCGGCGATATAGATCGGGCCGTCATAGGCCTGCACGCGGCCCTTGTTGGACTTGCCGTCGGGCAGCGTCTCTTCCTCGAAGACCACCTTCCAGCTCTTCGGCGCCTCGCCCTTGAAGGCGTCGGTGTTGTACATCAGGACGTTCGGTCCCCAGAGATAGGGAACGCCGTAATGAACGCCGCCAACTGTGTACCAGGGCGCATCCTGCAGACGCTTGTCGACGTTCTTGAAGCTCGGGATGAGATCGGTGTTGATCGGCTGGACGCGCTTGCCGGCCACGAGGCGCAACGAGGCGTCGCCGGAGGCGGTGACGAGGTCGAAGCCGCCCTCGTTCATCAGCGACACCATTTCATCGGAGGTGGCGGCGGTCTTGACCGAGACCTTGCAGCCGGTCTCCTTCTCGAAACCGGTGACCCAATCGTAATTCTTGTCGCTTTCGCCGCGCTCGATATAGCCGGCCCAGGCCACGATGCTGACGGCGCCTTCGCCCTTGCCCAATTCCTTCAGCGGCTCGGCCGCCACGACCTGCGTCACGAAGCTCAGGGTCGCAAGCGCAGCCGTGCACGATTTCAGAAGATATTTCATCTGATGTCTCCCGGTTTTGGTGCCACTTCGTGGCGTTTTGTTCCCGGCAGAAAAGGTGACGCGAAAAAGCCGCTTTCGCAAATTCATTTATCAGAATGGCGTTATCGGAATTTCCGATAGGTGGTTGCGTGCGCTAAGGTTTAGCGCGGTCGTCCTGAGCGCATGGCCTCGGCGATGCCGACGAAATCCCTTGCTGCCTGCGGGAGGCTGGAGCCCTTGCGCCAGACCATGCCGACCTGAACGACCGGAAGGGAGCCCGAGACATCGCGGCTTTCGATACGGTCGCCTTCCAGCGACCATGGGCGGTAGACGAGATCGGGAAGCAGCGCCACACCGGCGCCTGTCGCGACCAGGCTGCGCACCGCTTCGACGGAGCGGGTGCGGAAGGCGACGTGCGGGCGGGCGCCGAGCGCCGAGAGCAGCTTGCCGGTGTTCTCCTCGATTTCGTCGACGGTCAGCATGATCAGCGGTTCGCGGGCGATATCGGCGATCGAGATGATGTCGGCGGACACAAGCGGGTGGCCCATGGGGAGCCAGAGGCGATAGGGCGAGGTTTCCAGGATCTCGGCCTGCAATGCCATGCGGTCGCGCAGGTTGGAGATCACCATGACGGCGACATCGAGCTCGCCGCCAACAAGCAGATGCTCGAGATAGCCGCCATTGTCCTCGATGGCCGAGACCTCGACGCCGGGGCAGGCGCGGCGGTAGCGGGCGAGCAGGTCGGAGAGCACGTAGCCGGCGACCAGCGAGGTGACGCCGATGTTGAGCGTGCCCGAGGGCTGGTTGCTGGTGCCGGAAAAGCTGGCGCGGGCATCGGAGACGCTGGCCAGGATCTTGGTGGCGTGGCGCAGGAACTGGTGGCCGTTATGGGTGATCGTCAGCCCGCGCGGATGGCGGTCGAAGAGCTCGACGCCGAGGTCGGTCTCCAGCTCCTTCAGCGCTTCCGTAACCGAGGATTGCGAGATCGACAGGTTCTGCGCGGCCCGCGTGATCGAGCCCTGCTCGGCCACTGCGATGAAGTATTGAATCTGGCGAAGCGTGAAGGCCATGGCATCTTAGAGCATGGCGCCCGAGGCCATTGCAAGCGTGCACCATGCTGGACCTTTTTTGGGATAAGTCTCTTTGTGGCACAAACTTCTTGCCCGCATTTAAGTATTCCGAAACGTCATTTCTCTAGCGTCCACACCAGTTTATTGCGTTGGAGTGACTTGATGGCGGAGCAGTTGGCGTGAAGGCCTTACTGCGCATCTTCCGGCCTTCCCGGAAATTGGTGCTGATCATCGGCGGAATTGCCCTTCTCGGGGGCGTTTCCGGCGGCGCAGCGCTGTATATCGGCAAGGACACCCTGCTCGGTCCTCCCGCGGAGACCGTGAACGGCGCCGCGTGCACCGACGTCAATCTCGTCACCATCAAGAAACAGAAGCGGGTCTGGATTCGCAAATACATCAAGACCGAGCCGACCGACGGCATGACCCGCGTCAAGACGGCGCTTAGGGTAGCAAAAGCTGTCTACGAGGCGCAGAAGCCGGATCTGGTGCAGGTCGTGGTTCTCGACGCCAACGGCCCGACGCTGCGCTCCGATATCCGCGGCCGGGCGATCGGCGCCGACGTGGTCTATATCCCACATCCCGATCCGATCGTCGAAAGCATCGAGGGCAACAAGACATATACCGCCCGCTACTACGACGGCACGGCTGCGGCCAACGGCCTGTTCTTCGGCGAACGCATCGATTTGCCCGAGGACGAGATCACTACGCTCAACGCGTCTTTCAAGGACGTGTCCGATTGTATCGACCCGATCGCGGTGGCCGCGACCGAGGGCGGAGAGGGCAAACCCGCTGCGAAGGGCGAAGGCGCGAAGCCGGCCGAGGGAGGGCACGGCGCTGCACCGGCCGAAGGTGAAGCAGCCCCGGCGGCGGCGCCTTCAGGCGGGCATTGATTGGTTGCTCGGTCGGCGGGGTCTTTCCGTCCGGCAACGGAGAACAACGCGTCGGTATTTCGTTAGCGGAAACACAAACAAAAAAGGCGGCCAACCCTTTCGGGTTGCCGCCTTTTGCATGTCCGTAACCAGCCTTAGTCAGCCTTGGCCTTGCGGGCCGGGAAAAGGATGACGTCGCGGATCGAGGGGGCGTTGGTGAGCAACATCGTCAGGCGGTCGACGCCGATGCCGAGACCACCTGCGGGCGGCATGCCCTGGTCGATGGCATCGAGGAATTCGTCGTCCAGCTGCTTGTCCTTCTCGCCGCGGGCATGGGCCTGCTCGAGCTGCTCGACCATGCGGCGGCGCTGTTCTTCCGGATCGTTGAGTTCCGAGAAGGCGTTGCCCAGTTCCCAGGCGTTGCAATAGGTCTCGAAGCGCTCAACGAGGCGCGGCTCGCCCGGCACTTCCTTGGCGAAGGGCGAGATGTCCTTCGGGAAGTGGGTGACGTGGCTCGGCTGGATCAGCGTGCCTTCGACCTTCTCCTCGAAGATGAAGGCCAAGCATTCGCCCCAGGTCCAGTCTCTCTCAACTTCGAAGCCGGCGGCCTTGGCGGCGGTGCGGGCTTCCTCGTCGGTCTTCATGGCGAGGAAGTCGATACCGGTCGCTTCCTTGACGGCGTCAGGCATCGGAACGCGCTTGAACGGACCCTTGAAGGAGATCTGCTTGTCGCCGAAGGGGAATTCGGTCGTGCCGTGCACCTGCAGCGCCAGCTTTTCGAACAGGCGCTCGACGAGGTCCATGATGTCCTCGTAATCGGCATAGGCCCAGTAGCACTCCATCATGGTGAACTCGGGATTGTGCCTTGTGGAGACGCCCTCGTTGCGGAAGTTGCGGTTGATCTCGAAGACCTTGTCGGTGAGGCCCGAGACCAGCGTGCGCTTCAGGAAAAGCTCGGGCGCGATGCGCAGGTACATGTCCTGCTTCAGCGTGTTGTGGTGCGTCTTGAACGGATCGGCCGTCGCGCCGCCGTAGACGGAGTGCAGCATCGGCGTCTCGACTTCCATGAAGCCGTCGTCTTCCATGAAGCGGCGGATGCCGGAGAGGATCTTCGAGCGCTGCTGGAAGCGGAGCTTGGATTCGTCGTTGCTCATGATGTCGAGGTGGCGCTTGCGATAGCGGATCTCGATATCGGCGATGCCGTTCCACTTCTCCGGCATGGGTAGAAGCGACTTGGTGAGCATGGTGATCTCTTGGGCGTTGATCGACAGTTCGCCGCGCTTGGTGCGGCGCACCGTGCCGGTCACGCCGATGATGTCGCCGATGTCGATCATGGCGAGCATCTCGCGGGCGGCCTCGGGCGTCACGTCCTTGTGGCTGAAGATCTGGATCTTGCCGCCGGCGTCATGGATATCCATGAACATGCCGGAGTTGCGCGAGGAGTAGACACGGCCGGCGACGGTTACGACGTCAGTCGTCTCGATGTCGGATTCCAGATCCTTGTACTTCTCGGCCAGCTCGGCATTGGTGATGGTGCGGTGGAAATGCGCCGGATAGACGTCGCCGATCTTTTCGCGCAGCAGCTTCAGCTTCTGGGCGCGGACCTCAGTCGCGTCGGAGGAGAGGGTGGCGGTTTCGGTCTTTTCGGTCATGTCATTTGCCTTTTTCGGGCTGTGTTCGTTGCGGTTACCCCCCTCTGTCCTGCCGGACATCTCCCCCACAAGGAGGGAGATTGGCTGGGCTCACCCGATCGCCTACGCTCATTGTCTGGCGTAGGCCGGACCGCTGGTCGATCTCCCCACTTGTGGGGGAGATGCCCGGCAGGGCAGAGGGGGGTACTTCAGAATGCCGGCGTCAACGCCGGCACTTTCTTGTCAAATCACTTCGGCCCGACCAGCGAGGCCGCGGCCTGGGCGGCCAGTTTCAGGCGCTGGCGGACGACCGAGCGGCCGAGGATGGCCATACTGTCAAACAGCGGCAGCGAGCGCGACGAGCCGGAGACGGCGACGAAGAGCGGGGCGACGATCACCTTGAGCTTCTTGCCCATGCGGTCGCCGATGGCGCGCAGTTCGGCTTCGATGGATTCGACGTTCCACTCGAGGATCTTTTCCAGATCCGGTTGCACCGTGTTCAGGATCTCGAGGATTTCTTCCGGCGGCGACTTGATCTTGGCGAAGGCGGACGGATCGAGGTTGAGGTCCGACTTCAGGAGGAAGCCCATCAGCTCCGGCAGTTCGCCGAGCTTGGAGATGCGCGACTGCGACAGCGCCATGCCGGCCTTGAGGCGATCGTTTTCCATCGCCCAGGTCAGAACGCGGCTCTGGAACTCTTCTTCCGACATCTTTTCGCGGATCCACCGGCCGTTCAGCCAGTCGAGCTTCTGGATGTCGAAGATGGCGCCGGCCTTGGAGAGGTTTTCCGGGTCGAACTTGCCGGCCAGTTCCTCGATGTCGAGCAGTTCCTCGCCTTCGGCGATCTGCACGAAGAACAGGCCGAGGAAGTTCATCAGCGCTTCCGGGATATAGCCGAGCGCGGAGTAATAGGAGATCGAGGTCGGGTTCTTGCGCTTCGACAGCTTCGACTTGTCGGCATTTCTCATCAGCGAGAGATGCATGAACACCGGCTGGTCCCAGCCGAAATAGCGGTAGAGCAGGATGTGCTTGGGCACCGATGCCAGCCACTCCTCGCCGCGCGCGACGTGGGTGATCTTCATCAGATGGTCGTCGATGACGTTTGCCATGTGATAGGTCGGCATGCCGTCGCCCTTGATCAGGACCTGCATGTCGACCGAATCCCACGGGATCGAGACGTCGCCGTAAACGCCGTCGGTGAAGTCGCAGGAACCCTCGGTCGGGATCTTCATGCGGATGACGGAGCTTTCGCCCGATGCCAGCTTGGCGGAGACTTCCTCGGCGGAGTACTTCAGGCAGAGACCGTCATACTTCGGCGGCTTGCCGGAGGCGCGCTGGGCCTCGCGCATTTCGGTCAGGCGCTCGGGCGTGCAGAAGCAGCGGAAGGCATGGCCCTTGTCCAGCAGTTCCTGGGCGTAAGGCTGGTACATGTCCTTGCGGTCGGACTGGCGATAGGGGCCGTAGGGGCCGCCGATATCGGGGCCTTCCGACCATTCCAGGCCGCACCACTTCAGCGCGTCGAGCACCTTGGTTTCGAATTCGGGCGTCGAGCGCGTGGCATCGGTGTCTTCGATACGCAGGATGAACTCGCCGCCGTGCTTCTTGGCGAAGAGGTAGTTGAAGAGTGCGATGTATGCGGTGCCGACATGCGGCTCGCCGGTTGGCGAGGGAGCAATGCGGACGCGGACGCCGGAAGCTGTCATTTTATGTGCCCGTCAAATAAATGCCGGACGGCTTTCTGAGGGAAAGCAACGCTCGGCCTGAAGAATGCAGATAACTGGATCAGGAAACCGGCCGGAAAAGGGCATTTCGCCCGCTTGCCCGGCCAATTGTCCGTTTGGCTGGCTTTAAGGCCATATTCGGCTGCACACGTCAAGGAAAATGCCGCCCGCCCGGTGCCGGCGGCATGCCTTAAGTGCCTCCTTAAGTTACTGGCCAGACCCAGAGCAGCAGCGGCACGCTGACGAGGATGATCAGGAAGGAGAGCGGCAGGCCGAGGCGGGGGTAATCGCTGAAGCGATAGCCGCCGGGGCCGAAGACCAGCGTGTTACACTGGTGGCCGATCGGGGTCAGGAAATCGCAGCCGGCGCCGATCGCCACCGCCATCAGGAAGGCGTCGGGCTTGTAGCCGAGGGTCTGGGCGAAGCTTGCGGCAATGGGTGCCATGACGAGCACGGTGGCGGCGTTGTTGAGGAAAGGCGTGACCGCCATCGCGGTGATCAGGATCAGTGCCAGCGCGCCGTAATGCGGCATCTGCGCTGCGAGATGGCCGAGCCAGCCGGCGATCAGCTCGCTTCCCCCCGTGGTCCGGAGCGTATCGGAGACGGGGATCAGCGTCGCGAGCATGATCAGGATCGGGGCGTCGAGCGCCTTGTAGACATCGACCAGCGGGATGACGCGGAAGACGACCATGGCGAGCGCCGCACAGAAGAAGGAGGTGGCGACGGGCACGACGCCGGTGGCGGTTGCGGCCATGGCGGCGAGCAGGATCAGCAGCGGCAGATAGGCACGACGCGAGGTGCCGAGCATGATGTCGCGCTGGGCGAGCGGCAGGCAGGCGAATTCCTGCAGGAAGGCAGGCAAATTGCGGCGGTTGCCCTGCAGCACCAGCACGTCGCCGGCGCGTAGTCTCACTTCGCTCAGGCGCTCGTTCAGCCGGTGGCCCTTGCGGGAGACGGCGAGCAGATTGACGCTGCGGCGGTTCGAAAGCGACAGCTGCCGCGCCGACCAGCCGACCAGCTGCGATTCCGAGGCGACGATCGCCTCGATCGAGATGAGGTCGTTGCGCTCGGCGGGGTCGGCGATCGGCTTGCCGGAGAGTTTGAGCTTGGCGTTGGAGACGATGCGGTCGAGCGCGTCTGGGCTGCCCTCGAGCAGCAGCGTGTCGCCGCTTCTGAGTTCCACGTCGGGGAAGGGCGAGAGGCGGGTGTGGCCGCGCAGGATCGCGGTCGCCACGGCGTCGCCGTCGCCGAGCTTCAGGAGATCGCTGAGCGGCTTGCCCTCGACGGTCGATTCCTCGGCCACGGTTGCTTCGGAGAAATAGGCCTTGGCGTCTAGCGCTTCCTCAAGCGATGGGTTCTCGTTCTTTCTTTCAGGGACCAGCCAGTGGAAGAAGATCAGGAAGACGACGCCAACCAGCGCCAGCGTGGCGCCGACGGGGGTGAAGTCGAACATGGTGAAGGGCGTGCCGGTGATCTCGCCGCGCAGGCGCGAGACGACGATGTTGGGCGAGGTGCCGATCTGCGTCATCAGGCCGCCGAGAAGGGCCGCGAAGCTCATCGGCATCAGATAGAGCGAGGGCGACTTGCCGCTCTTGCGGGCGAACTGGAAGGCGACGGGGATCATGATCGCCAGCGCGCCGATGTTCTTGATGAAGGCGGAGAGCACGGCGACGACGATAAGCAGCAGCGCCAGCTGGGTGTGCAGCGTGTCGAGATTGGGAAAGAAGCGTTTGATCGCGGTATCGACGATGCCCGAGCGGGCGACGCCGGCGCTGACGACAAGCGCGCTGCCGACGATGATGACGATATCGTCGCTGAAGCCGGAGAAGGCCTTGTCGAAAGGCACGAGGCCGACCGCGATCGCCAGTACCAGCGCGCAGCAGGCGACGAGATCGTAGCGAAAGCGGTCCCAGATGAAGACCGCCATCATCAGGCCAATGACGCCGAAGGCGAGAATCTGCTGTGTTGTCATGCGTTTCCGGGAACTGGATCGGAAGCCGGGAGATTTCCCGGCCTTCGCGGATAACTGTGCCGCGCGCGATGCACTTCAATGGCTTAGGGCGCGCAAACTTCATGCGGTGCGCAGCGGCCGAGTATCGTTCGCATTGAGATTTCGGTCGCGGCCGGTATATGGACGCTGATGGGCGGACGGCGCCGCCGAGGAGTGAGCATGGGTAACGAGACGCGCAAGGGCGCAGCTAGCGGCAAGCGTCCGGATGAGAAGGCGCCCGATACGCTCGCGCTGTTGAAAGCGATCGCGGATAGCCCGCGGCGCGACAACTCCAGCTATCACGACGCCATGGCGCAGGCGCGCCAGGCATTCGAGGCGGCGGAAGCGGCCATCGGTGGTCCGGTCAGGGTCAAGACCAAGATCAAGACCAAGCGCAACGGCGACTATGTCGTGAAGTGGACCTTCAAGCCGGCTAAGTAATCAGGCCGATCCGGGCGTGAAGCCGAAATAGTAGACCATGGCCATGACCACGGCGACGGTGAAGATGATGGCGACGAACCGCGTCATGCCGCGGCGGGCTTTCTTTTCTGTGCTCTTCATACGGACCAAACCGATCGAGAGCCAATATGGTTCCGACATTTGGTCGTCGTCAGCGCTGAAGTTCGGCCAGCGCGCGGCGCAGCGGCAGGTCGGAAATCTGGATGAGCCCGTTGAAGGGGATGTCCATGTCGAGCACCAGATAGATCGAGGCCGAGATCAGGAATGCGGCGATGGCGAACATCGAGACGACGATGATGTTTTTCGGCGCGCGATAGCCAAAGCTCGCGAAGATCAGGATCAGCCATGTCGCCAGCATGGCAATCAGCGGCCTCGGTATGACGCCTTCGGACTGCTCGACGAGGACCCAGCGCTGCTCGACGATGCGCTGATACTGCTGGCGCGCATTGTTCAAGAGCGCGATATGGCCGGGATCGTCGGGGGTGAGGAGGGACAGGCTGTTTCCGACCTCGTTCAAGGCGAACTCGGCGGCGGGGTCGCCTTTCACCAGCGGGTCGCTGGATGGCGGAACGTTGCCGAGCGCGATTTCGACGTAGGTGGAAAGTCGCCGCTTGGTTTCGTTGGCTTCCAGCCCGTAGGTTCGAAGCGTCTGGTCGAAGAGGATGATCTCGGTGGCGAAGGCGTGGACGTTGCTGTCGATGCCCTCGAAGGTGTTCTTCGCCGAGTTGATCATCAGACTGAAGACCAGCGAGGTCATGACCACGAAGATGTTGGCGACCAGACGCACGACGGCATTGGTCTCTTCCTGCCGGTGGTGGCTCGGCAGCTTGTGATAGCTGAGCATAGTACCGATAGAGGCGGCGATCAGGCAGGCGCAGATAAAGGCTGCCAAAAACACTTCCCGAGACATCCAGATCCTCCCGCCCGATCCTCTGCATGCTGCCGCGTCATTCCGTCCAGACTAGATGGTTTGAGCGATTTTGCCAGCGGGCGATTTCGGCGCTGGACAAACGGGCGCGCGGGTATAGCTTCCGCGTCGGTATTTCATGTTGGAGATTGATGATGACCGATATCTTGAGCGTGCCGGTAAAGCTCGCCGATGGCCGCGAGACCACGCTGAACGAATACAAGGGCAAGGTCGTGCTTGTCGTCAACGTTGCCTCGAAATGCGGGCTGACGGCGCAGTATGAAGGGCTGGAGAAGCTCTACGAAGACAAGCGCGAACGCGGCTTCGTCATCGCCGCCTTCCCGGCCAACAACTTCAAGGGCCAGGAGCCGGGCACCGACGCCGAGATCGTCGAGTTCTGCACGCTGACCTATGATGTGAAATTCCCGATCTTCTCGAAGATCTCGGTGAAGGGCGATGACCAGCATCCGCTCTACAAGATGCTGACGGGTATGGGCCTGCCGAGCACGGGCGAAGGGCCGATGCGCGAGAAGCTGGTCGATCGCGGTCTCGCGGAAGCCGGCGACAAGGGCGTTCTCTGGAACTTCGAGAAGTTCCTGGTCGACCGCGACGGCAAGGTTGTCGCCCGCTTCGCACCGGATGTGACCGCCGACGACCAGCGTCTGGTGCAGGCGATCGACAAGGAGTTGGCGGCAGGGTGATCTGATCAGGCGCGACGGTGCCGGCGGCGAAACTCGCTCGGCGAGCACCGTTCGCGATCCTGGAACAGCCGTGAGAAATAAAAGGCGTCGTCGAGACCGATCGCGCGCGCGATCGCCTCGATCGCAAGGTCCGACGTCGTCAGGAGCTGCTTGGCATGGTCGATGCGCAGGCGCAGCTGGAAGGCCTTGGGCGAAAGCCCGGTCGCGGCCGCGAAGCGTCGGCGCAGCGTCGCCGGCGACAGGCCGAATTCTGAGGCGAGGGCGGTCATGTCGACCGGTTCGAACGCCCGCTGTTCCAGCGCTTCCACCACCTTTTCCATCGTCGCATCCGTCTTGGCGCCTGCCGTCGCGCGGGATGCCTGGCGCGCGGACTCGATGACGATCCGGTAGAGGGTCGCGGCCGATGCGGCGAGGCCGAGCGGATTGTCTTCGGCGAACTCGTCCTGCAGCGTGGTGAAGAGATGCCGCATCTCGCGCGGGTTTTCGAGTGGCATCATTGGTGCGGCCTCGTCGATCAGGCGCTGGCGGAGCCATTCGTCGGCGAGGGTGCCTGAAAACAGCGCCCAGCGCTCGTCCCAGCTTTCGCCCGGATCGGGGCCGTAGCCGTGCACCATTCCGGCAGGGAGCCAAAAGAGCGCCGGGCCTGATATCTCGATCGTTCCCGCCTTGTCGCTCTGCAGCCACCCATGCCCGCGTTCCACCATCACGACGGCATGCGTCGGTAGCCTGCGGTTCTTGAGTCGACTGGTGACGCGCTGGCGGCCGAAGCCTGTTACGGTCAAGCTGGTGGCACCTGATGGAGGGGAGCGATAGAGCGCAATCGTGGCGTCGCTCATGAGCGAAAAGTCCAGCCCGTTTTTCCGTCCATGGCCTTCCTCCTTGGTGCGGGCGATAAAGCGTCAGACTATTCGCTTGGGAGGTGATCGAAATGTCAAGTCTTGCTGTTCAATCCCGTGACGTACCCGCGATCGAGCTGTTTGCCGACGGTAAGCGCCTGTCGACCGCGCCGAACCGCATGGGGCGGTTGGAGGCGACGGATCCCGGTATTGGGCTTGAGGCGATCCGCGAGCGCTATGAGCGGGACGGCTATGTCTGGCTGAAAGGGTTCCTGAAACGGGATGACGTGCTGGCGTTTCGCGGATGGGTGTTCTCGCATCTGGCGCGCTCCGGGCTGATCGAGGCGGGGTCCGACCCGGCGCTCGGGCTGGTCTCTGGCGCCGAGCCCGAGAAGCAGCTGGCCGACCGCATCCTGATGGCGCTGGTGCGCTCGGCGGCTTATGAGGGGTTTTGCGCGCAGCCTCGGCTGACGCGGTTCATGGACCAGTTCCTTTCCGGCATCTCCTATCTGCACAAGCGCAAGATCATGCGCTTCACCCGCCCCGGCACGCCCACGGCGACGCCCGCGCATTACGATCTCGTCTATCTGCGCGGCGGAACGAGCCGGATCGTCACGGCCTGGATCCCGCTCGGCGATACGCCGGTCGACATGGGCGGACTGGTTTATCTCGAGGGGTCGCATGCGATCGGCAAGCGGATGGAGGCGGAGTTTGCGCAAAAGAGCGTGGCGCTCTCACCGGAAGAGCGGATCAACGCCTATAATAGGAACATGAGCGAGGGCGGCTGGGTGTCGAAGGATCTGCCTGGGATGGCCGAGCGCTTCGATACGCGCTGGCTGATCGCCGATTACGAGGCGGGCGATGTGGTTCTGCACAGCCCCTACATGATCCACGCCGCGACGACCAACCGCAGCGCCGAGGGCCTGATCCGGCTTTCGACCGATATCCGCTTTCAAAATGTCGAGGACGAGATCGACGCGCGCTGGGCGAACCACTGGACGCTCGGCGATATGCTCTGAGAGATGGTTCCGATGCGAAACGGGCGCGGCCTGATGGCCGCGCCCGTTTTGTCTTTAGTGCAAGGTTTCCTTGCTGGTGCCGCCGCGCTTTTTCTTCTTGGCGTTGCGGGCCAGCATGTTGAGCACCTCGACGAGGGCGGAGAAGGCCATGGCAGCGTAGACGTAGCCCTTGGGGACGTGGAAGCCCATGCCTTCGGCGATCAGCGTCATGCCGATCATCATCAGGAAGCCGAGCGCCAGCATGACGATCGTCGGGTTCTTCTCGATGAAGTTGGCAAGCGGGGTTGCGGCAACCAGCATGACCGTGACGGCTGCGATAACGGCGATCACCATGATCGGCAGATGCGGCGTCATGCCGACGGCGGTGATGATGCTGTCGACGGAGAAGACCAGGTCGAGAACCAGGATCTGGCCGATGACGGCGGTGAAGCTCGCGACGACAGCAGCGGATGCCGCGTCATTCTCATGATCGACCGGGTCCACGGTGTGGTGGATTTCCTTGGTCGCCTTCCAGAGCAGGAAGAGACCGCCGGCGATCAGGATCATGTCCTTCCACGAGAAGCCGTGGCCGAAGACTTCGAAGACCGGCGTCGTCAGCTTGACGATCCAGGCGACGGTGCCGAGCAGCGCCAGGCGCATGATCAGAGCCAGGCCGATGCCGAGCTTGCGGGCCTTTTCGCGGGTTTCAGGTGGAAGCTTGTTGGTGAGGATGGAAATGAAGATGAGATTGTCGATCCCGAGGACCACTTCCATCACCACCAGGGTGACGAGGGCCACCCAGGCGGCCGGGTCCTGCACGAGCATCATGATGTCTTGCATCTATGTATATCCCTTTGCGCCACATTAGCGGTCGCTCGAATGTAATCGCGCGCCTCTGCTTGGCAAGCATGTCTTGGAAAGCGCGCAAGGGAGTATACGAAAGTCGGCGGGGTTTTATTCCATGGCCCAGGTCGTTTAAGCGGGACCGCTCCTGTGCCGGAACGGTCCTGATCCGGGGATGTCAGGCGTAGATCAGCCTTTGTTCGCGACCCCATAGGTCGCCATGAACATGCGCACGGCGCCATTGATGACGCGCTCGGCTTCCTGTTTCGACGGCGGCTTTTCCATGCTGCCAAACAGGCGGAACTTGAAGAAGCTGCCGCTGGAGAGATCGAGGAACTGGGCGGCGGCAAGTTCGATGTCGTCGATATGAAGCTGGCCGGCCTCGACATAGCGAATGAGATAGTCGCGCAGGATGGTGCGCAGGTTTTCCGGGCCGTTAAAGAAGCGCTGACAGAGCGCCGGCATGCGGTCGCGCACACCGAGCACGGTGCGCATGGCGCTGATGACCTTCTCATCGGTCATATGGGCTATGAAATCCATGCCGAAATCATGGAGACCGGTTTCCACGTCCTCGCGCTCGGCAAGCGTGGTGCGCATCGCGGCAACGAAGGCGGCGCGTTCGCTCTCGATCATCGCGGCGAACAGCTCTTCCTTGTTGGCGAAGTATACGTAGAGCGTACCCTTCGAAACGCCGGCCTCGCGCGTGATGTCGTTCATGCTGGCGGCATCGAAGCCGTATTTCATGAACGCGCGGCGGGCACCGTCGAGAATTTGTTTGCGTTTTGCGGGATCTTCACCCGCTGCCCATCTGCCTCCTGCAGATGTCGATTCCTCCACGGAAACGTCGGAAAAGTCTGTCATAGCTCCTTAACCATATTCGCACATGCGAATGTTTCGTTAACAAAATCGAACCGGGTGGTTCGATACATCTTGATATGAACGTAAAAAGGCTCTATGTCAACTAAACCGAACCGTTCAGTTCGATCAGTTTTACTCGATTTACCGGTATTCTCTCATGTCGTCCAGCCAGAACGCCAATGTCACCAGGATTGTCAGCAAGCCTGCCGAAGGTGAGGCTCAGGAAGCCGTCACCGCGGAAGCCCCGCGCACGCCGCAGACCGTGGCCGCCCCGGTCGAGACGGCACCTGAGCAGAAGAAAAAGAAGCGCAGCCCCGTGCTGCCGATCCTCGGGCTGGCCCTTCTCGCCGGCGCTGCCTATTTCGGCTACCAGTGGTTCACGGTCGGCCGTTTCATGATCTCGACGGATGACGCCTATATCGAAGGCGATATCGCCACGATCTCTCCGAAGGTCACTGGCTACGTCGCCAAGGTGAACGTCGTCGCCAACCAGCGGGTCAAGGTCGGCGACACCCTGGCGACGCTCGACGACGGCGACTACAAGCTGGCGCTGGAGCAGGCGCAGGCCTCGCTCGACACCGAGAAGCTGTCGCTGCAGCGCATCGACGCGCAGATCGCCGGCGGCGAGGCGAGCCTCGACCAGGCCAAGGCGCAGAAGGTTGCGCTCGATGCTACCGTTCGCGGCGCGCAGATCACCCAGACCCGCGCCAGCGAACTGCAGGCGAAGTCGGTCGGCACGACCGCATCGCTCGATACCGCGAACATCGCGCTCGACCAGGCAAAGGCCAATCTCGTCGGTGGCGACGCCGCGATCGCATCGGCGGAAGCCAATGTGACGCTGTTGCACGCACAGCGCCGCGAAGCCGAAGGCACGATCCGCCAGCTCGAGCTTGCCCGCGACAAGGCCGCGCGCGACCTGTCCTTCACGGTTCTGAAGGCGCCTTATGACGGTGTCGTCGGCAACCGCTCAGTTCAGGAAGGCGATCTGGTTTCGCCCGGCCAGCGCCTGATGGCGCTCGTTCCGGTCCGCCAGCTCTATATCGACGCCAACTTCAAGGAAACGCAGATCCAGCATCTGGTTCCGGGCTCCAAGGTCAATGTCCATGTCGACGCCTATGACGATCATGCGATCGTCGGCACGGTGGAATCGATCTCGCCGGCATCGGGCTCGGTGTTCTCGCTGCTGCCGCCTGAAAACGCGACGGGCAACTTCACCAAGATCATCCAGCGCGTACCGGTTCGCATCGCCCTGCCGCAGGACGCGCTCGACACGGGTCGCCTGCGCGCCGGCCTCAGCGTCGTTGTCGACGTCGACACGCGCACGGCGCCGGATGCCGCCAAGTAAGGCGCTTCGCGCTTAACCTGGCCACGTAATAGACGAGGTAGGCCGATGGCCGCGAGCACAACAGCAGGATCGATGCCGGCCGCGCCGGCAGCCGACGCCATGGACCCCCGCAAGCTCATCGCGTTTTTCGCGATGGTGGTGGGGATGTTCATGTCCATCCTGGACATTCAGATCGTGTCGGCGTCGCTGGCCGAAATCCAGGCCGGTCTCAGCGCCGGCACGGATGAAATCGGCTGGGTGCAGACGTCGTACCTGATCGCGGAAGTCATCATGATTCCGCTGTCGGGTACGCTCGCGCGCATCATCTCGACGCGCTATCTGTTCGCCTTCTCGGCGGCCGGCTTCACGGCTGCCAGCGCGCTGTGCGCCACCGCCACGAATATCGACCAGATGATCGTCTATCGTGCGATCCAGGGCTTCATCGGCGGCGGCATGATCCCGTCGGTGTTTGCGGCTGCCTTCACGATCTTCCCGCCCTCCAAGCGCAGCATCGTCTCGCCGATCATCGGCCTGATCGCGACGTTGGCGCCGACCATCGGCCCGACGGTCGGTGGCTACCTCAGCCATGCCTTCTCCTGGCACTGGCTGTTCCTCGTCAACATCATTCCCGGTATCATCGTCACGATCGTGACCTGGAATTTCATCGATTTCGACAAGCCGGAATTCTCGCTGTTCAAGAAGTTCGACTGGTGGGGCCTGGTCTCCATGGGCGTCTTCCTCGGCGCGCTGGAATATGTGCTCGAAGAAGGCAACTCGAACGACTGGTTCAACGACAGCCACATCACCATGGGCGCCATCGCCTCGGCGATCGGCTGCGTGGTCTTCTTCTACCGCGCCTTCAAGGTGGACTTTCCCGTCGTTGATCTCAGGGCGTTCAGCAACCGAAACTTCGCGGTCGGCTCGCTGTTTTCCTTCGTCATGGGTATCGGCCTCTACGGCCTGACCTATATCTACCCGCTCTATCTCGGGCGCATCCGGGGCTACGATTCTCTGATGATCGGCGAGACCATGTTCGTTTCCGGTCTCGCCATGTTCTTCACCGCGCCGATCGCCGGCAAGCTGTCGGCGAAGATGGATCTGCGCCTGATGATGGTGCTCGGCTTTGCGAGCTTCGCTGCCGGCACCTGGATCATGACCGGCGTGACGACCGATTGGGACTTCTACGAGCTCTTCATCCCGCAGATCCTGCGCGGCTTCGGCCTGATGATGTGTATGGTGCCGATCAACAATATCGCGCTTGGCACCATGCCGCCGGCGCGCATGCGCGGCGCGTCTGGCCTCTTCAACCTGACGCGTAACCTCGGCGGCGCCGTCGGTCTCGCGGTTATCAACACGGTGCTGACTAACCGCCAGGACGTGCACTACCAGCGAATCCGCGAGCATCTGGACTGGGGTAACCCTGTCGCGAGCGACCAGATCAACAACATGGCGTCGAAGTTCGACACATATGGCATGGATGGCGCGGCCGTCGCGATCAAGCAGATGGTCGGCATGGTGACGAAGCAGGCGATGGTGATGTCGTTCAGCGATATTTTCGTCATCCTCACCGGACTTTTCGTGGCGATGATCTTCGGCATCGTGCTGATCGACAAGCCGGCGCCGCCGCAAGGCGGTGGCGGGGGTGGCGGCGGCCACTGACGGTTCACGACAGCATGGACGAATTATGGCGCCGGCTTGGGAAACCAAAGCCGGCGTTTTCGCGTATACGCGATGATATAACCGGGATCGACCGCGCTTCATGTTCAAAGCTTCCGCCAGATTCGTTGCACTCCTCACCCTTATGTTGTCCGTCGCCGTGAACCATGTGTTCGCCGCCAGTCCGTCCGCCGACGAGGCGCGCATCGATGTCGGCGGCTACAGGATGAACAGCCTTTATCTCAAGGCGAAGCGGCCGGATCTGCCGCCGATCGTGTTCATCCACGGGGCCAGCGCCAATCTGCACGATCCGGTGTTTTCGTTTCGCGACCTGTTGGAAGGGCGCGCCGATCTTCTCTTCGTCGATCGTCCCGGCCACGGGCGCTCGGATCGCGGCGATCAGGAGAATGCATTTCCCGACGGGCAGGCCGATGCCATCGCTGACGTCATGACGAAACGCGGTATCAAGAAGGCAATCATCGTCAGTCATTCCTTCGGGGGCGCGGTGGCGGCGAGCTTCGCGCTGAGGCATCCCGACCGGGTGCTCGGCCTCGTCTTTCTGTCGCCCGCCGTCTACCCCTGGCCGGGCGGTATCGCCTGGTATTACGATGCCGCGAAGGTGCCGGTAACCGGCGCGCTGTTCAGTGCCATCGTCGTGCCGCCGGTGGGGCTCGCGATGATCGACAGCGCCACCCGCTCGGTTTTCGCGCCCAACCCCCGGCCGCCCGGCTACATCAAGGAGGCGCGTGCGTTGCAGGCGCTTGGGCCGAAGGCTTTCCGTGACAACGCCATCGATGTCGCCAATCTCCTGGAATGGACGAAGCGCAATTCACAGCACTTCGGCCGCATCCATGCACCGACGGTGATCATTTCGGGCGATACCGACAGCGTCGTCTCGCCTGATATCCACGCGCGCCATCTTGCCCGCGCCATCAAGGGCGCGTGGCTGCTGATGATCCACAACATGGGTCACAAGTCGGACTATGTCGCGCGGGATGTGGCGGTGGCGGCGATCGAAAGCGTCGCCGGCAGGTCGCGTGATCTGAAGCGTGCGGCAGCCAGGCTCGAAGCCGAGATCGCCAGGGATCACGAAAAGTAGCGGTCATTTCGGCACGGAAAACACGTCGTCGAAAAATTTGATTTACGTACATCAAAAATGGCGCTAAAGGTCTCGTCAGGAGGAGCGATGAGACCTACGGTTCACGATATTGCCGCAGCTGCGGGCGTCAGCCTTGCGACTGTCGATCGGGTGCTGAACCAGCGCCCGGGCGTTCGGCACGTGACGCGGGAGAAGGTCGAAACCGCCATTCGCGAGATCGGTTATGTGCGCGACGTCGCCGCCGCCAATCTCGCGAAGGGGCGGACTTATTCATTCGTGTTCATTGTTCCCGCCAGCGACAATTCCTTCATGCACGGGCTGAACGCCGAGGTGATGGCCGCGGTTGCGCGCTCGCCGGTGGAACGCACAGATATCCGTACCTTGGAGGTTCCGGCCTTCGATCCTGCAGCCCTTGCCGCTGCACTCGATACGCTACGCATCGAGCGTCCCGCCGGCGTGGCCCTGGTCGCGACCGATGCGCCGGAGGTGCGTGATGCCGTCGACCGGCTGGTGCAGGATGGCATTCCCGTCGTCACAGTCGTCTCCGATCTCACCGGCTCGCTGCGCCATCACTATGCCGGCGTCGACAATATCGCGGCCGGGCGGACGGCTGCGCGATTGCTCGGGCGTTTCCTTGGTGGCGCCAAGGGCGATGTCGCGGTTCTCGCCGGCTCCATGCTGGTGCGCGACCATCGCGAGCGGCTGGAGGGCTTCGCGGCCGTCATGGCGGAAGAGTTTCCCGGTCTCTCCATCCTGCCCGTCATCGAGGGGCGCGACGATCCTGACATGGCGCATATGCTGGTTTCGGACGCGCTGTCGAAGCGCGACGGCATCATCGGTGTCTACAGCCTCGGCGCCGGCAATCGCGGCCTGATCCGGGCGCTGAAGGATAAATCCGTCGACCGGGCGCTCACCGTCATCGCGCACGAACTGACGGATCATACGCGCACGGCCCTTCTCGACGGTACGATCGACGCAATCTTGAACCAGGATGCGGGCCACGAGGTGCGCAGCGCCATTCGCGTGTTGAAGGCCAAGGCCGACGGGCTCTCGGTCATCGACGCGCAGGAGCGCATCCGTCTCGATATCTTTCTGAAAGACAATCTGCCGTAACGGCAAAGGGAGAAACACATGTATCTGGGTCTCGATCTCGGAACCTCCGGCGTCAAAGCCATGCTGATCGATGGCGATCAGAAGATCATCGGCTCGGCCAACGGTTCGCTCGACGTGTCGCGTCCGCATCACGGATGGTCGGAGCAGGAGCCTTCGCACTGGGTGCGGGCGACCGAGGAGGCGATCGCTGGGCTGAAGGCGAAGCATCCGAAGGAGCTTGCCGCCGTCAGGGGCATCGGCCTTTCCGGCCAGATGCACGGCGCGACGCTGCTCGATGCCGATGACAAGGTGCTGCGTCCCTGCATTCTCTGGAACGACACGCGCAGCTATCTCGAGGCGGCAGCGCTCGATGCCGATCCGAAGTTCCGCAAACTCACCGGCAACATCGTTTTCCCCGGCTTTACCGCGCCGAAGCTTGCCTGGGTTGCCAAGCACGAGCCGGAGATTTTCGCCAAGGTCGCCAAGGTGCTTTTGCCGAAGGATTATCTGCGCCTGTGGCTGACCGGCGAGCACATTTCCGAGATGTCGGATTCGGCCGGCACGTCTTGGCTCGATACCGGCAAGCGCAAGTGGTCGTCCGAGCTCTTGGCCGCGACCGGCCTCGATGAAAAGCACATGCCAACGCTGGTCGAAGGCACGGAAGAGGGCGGCAGGCTGCGCGGCGAGCTCGCCTCGCAATGGGGCATCACCGGTTCCGTCGTCGTTGCCGGCGGGGCAGGCGACAACGCGGCATCCGCTTGCGGCATGGGCACCGTCAGCCATGGCGCGGCCTTCGTGTCGCTCGGTACATCGGGTGTGCTCTTCGCCGCCAACGGTTCCTATCTGCCGAAGCCGGAAAGTGCCGTTCACGCCTTCTGCCACGCGCTGCCCAACACCTGGCACCAGATGGGCGTCATTCTGTCCGCCACCGACGCGCTGAACTGGCACTCGCATGTCACGTCAAAGTCGGCGGCGGAGCTGACCGCCGAGCTTGGCGAAACGCTGAAGGCGCCATCGGGCGTCACCTTCCTTCCCTATCTCTCCGGCGAGCGCACGCCGCACAACGACGCCGTCATTCGCGGCGCCTTCATCGGGCTCGAGCATGAGAGCAGCCGCGTGGTGCTGACCCAAGCGGTGCTCGAAGGCGTGTCGTTCGCGATCCGCGACAATCTCGAGGCGCTGCGCTCGGCTGGCACCGATATCGCCCGCGTCACCGCCATCGGCGGCGGCTCGCGCTCGCGTTACTGGCTGGCCTCGATCGCCACAGCACTCGGCGTCCCCGTCGATCTGCCCGCCGACGGCGATTTCGGCGCCGCCTTCGGTGCGGCGCGTCTGGGGCTGATTGCGGCGACGGGGGCTGATCCGGTCGCGGTATGCACGCCGCCGGAAACGGATGGGACGATCGAGCCGGTTGCTGCGCTGAGCGGGGCGTATGAGGAGGCTTATGGCCGCTATCGTGCGCTTTATCCGGCGATCAAGGCTTTGGCGCATTGAGGGCTGACGGACGCTTGCACTGAGGTCGGAGCCCCCTCATCCGACCCTTCGGGCCACCTTCTCCCCGTGGGGGAGAAGGGAAGGTCGAGCGAGCGGCCCGCCCCGAGTCTCTTCTCCCCAACGGGGAGAAGGTGCCGGCAGGTCAGGTGCAGCTTGCTGCACCGGGGATGAGGGGGCCACACGGAATTACGGACACTTTTTTAAACCACACCCAAGGAGGAGTACCCCATGAGCACCGGATTTTTCGGCGATATCCAGAAGATCAAGTATGAAGGCCCGGACAGCACCAATCCGCTGGCCTTCCGCTATTACCAGCCGGACGAGATCGTTCTCGGCAAGCGGATGGAAGACCATCTGCGTTTCGCCGTTGCCTACTGGCACACGTTCACATGGCCGGGCGGCGACCCCTTTGGTGGGCAGACGTTCCTGCGTCCGTGGTTCGAAGACACGATGAAGGCTGCGAAGCTGAAGGCCGATGTTGCCTTCGAATTCTTCTCGCTGCTCGGTGCACCCTATTATTGCTTCCACGACGCCGATGTGCGCCCCGAAGGCAAGAACTTCGCCGAGAACACCAGGAACCTGAACGAGATCGTCGATTACTTCGCGGAGAAGCAGGCTGCCACCGGCACTAAGCTGCTCTGGGGCACGGCGAACCTGTTCTCCAACCGCCGCTTCATGTCGGGTGCCGCAACCAATCCCGATCCCGATGTCTTCGCCTTCTCCGCAGCGACCGTGAAGACCTGCATGGACGCGACGATGAAGCTCGGCGGCGAGAACTACGTTCTGTGGGGCGGCCGCGAAGGCTATGAGACGCTGCTCAACACTGACCTCAAGCGCGAGCTCGACCAGATGGGCCGCTTCCTCAACCTCGTGGTCGAGTACAAGCACAAGATCGGCTTCAAGGGCCAGATCCTGATCGAGCCGAAGCCGCAGGAGCCGACCAAGCACCAGTACGACTACGACGTCGCGACCGTCTACGGCTTCCTGAAGAAGAACGGCCTCGAAAACGAAGTGAAGCTCAACATCGAGCAGGGCCACGCGATCCTCGCCGGCCATTCCTTCGAGCACGAACTGGCGCTCGCAAACGCGCTCGGCATCTTCGGCTCGATCGACATGAACCGCAACGACTACCAGTCCGGCTGGGATACCGACCAGTTCCCGAACAACGTTCCTGAGATGGCGCTGGCCTACTACCAGGTTCTGGCAGGCGGTGGTTTCACCTCCGGCGGCACCAACTTCGACGCCAAGCTGCGCCGCCAGTCGCTCGATCCGGCCGACCTCCTGATCGGTCACATCGGCGGCATGGATTGCTGCGCCCGTGGTCTGAAGGCTGCCGCCAAGATGATCGAGGACAAGGCGCTGTCGCAGCCGCTCGCCAACCGCTATGCCGGCTGGGATTCGGCCGAAAGCCAGAAGATGCTGCGCGGCGAATATTCGCTCGAGCAGATCACGGCCCGCGTCGAGAGCCAGGACATCAACCCGCAGCCGAAGTCCGGCCAGCAGGAACTGCTCGAAAACGTCGTCAACCGCTACGTCTGATAGTCGGCGGATTGTTGAAACAAAAAGGCCGGGGAGCATTCGCTTCCCGGCTTTTTCAATTGCGCTATCGGCTCAGGCCTCAGAATACTTGGCGCAGGATGATGAAGAGCACGAAGGCGATGGCGATGGAGGCGGGTAGCGTCAGGATCCAGGCCATCAGCATGTTGCGCACCGTCGACCATTGCAGGCCGGAGCCATTCGCCGCCATCGTGCCGGCGACGCCCGACGACAGCACGTGGGTGGTCGAAACCGGTAGGCCGAGATGGTCGGCCGCGCCGATGGTGACCATGGCGACGACTTCGGCGGCGGCCCCCTGACCATAGGTCAGGTGGGTCTTGCCGATCTTTTCGCCGACGGTGATGACGATGCGCTTCCAGCCCACCATGGTGCCGAGGCCGAGCGCGATGGCGACGGCGATCTTGACCCAGAGCGGGATGAACTTGGTCGCGTTGTCGACCGCCTTGTGATAGGCGCTCACCGCCTGCAGATCGGCCGGCTCCATGGCGAGCAGCTTCTGCTTGTCGATCAGCTTCAGGGCTTCGCCGATCAGATAGATGTCGTTGCGGACGTTGCTGACGAGATGCGTGGGCACAGCCTCCAGCGTCGGGAAGGCGGCGACTTCGGCGCTCGTGGCGTGGATGAACTGCTGGAGCGCCGGCGTCGTGGCGTCGGTCCAGACCTTGTTCTTCACGGCATTGCTGACCTCGACGCGGAAATCGCCGGCGGCAGCACCCGGCTTCACATATTTGCCGAGCGCGGTTTCCACCTGGGCCGACGCGCTCTTGTAGGCTTCGAGATAGTTGACGTCAGGGGTGCGGTTCAGCGCGAAGGCGGTGGGGACGAGGCCGATCAGGATCAGCATGATCAGGCCCATGCCCTTCTGGCCGTCGTTCGATCCGTGGGCGAAGCTGACGCCGGTGCAGGTGAAGATCAAAAGACCGCGGATCCAGAGCGGCGGCGGGTTGTTGCCCTTCGGCTCCTCATAGAGCGCCTTGTTGCGCACCAGCACCTTCATGACCAGAAGCAGGACGGCGGAGAGGCCGAAGCCGATCAGGGGCGAGATCAGCAGCGACAGGCCGATATTGGTGGCCTGCGACCAGTCGACACCGCTGGTGGCGCTACCAACAGGCGCCAGGAACTGGTTGGCGAGACCGACGCCGATGATCGAGCCGACCAGCGTGTGCGAGCTCGAGGACGGCAGGCCGAGATACCAGGTGCCGAGGTTCCAGAGGATGGCGGCGATCAAGAGCGCGAAGACCATGGCGAGGCCGGAACCGGAGCCGACCTGCAGGATGAGCTCGACCGGAAGCAGCGCCAGGATGCCGAAGGCGACCGCGCCGCTCGACATCATGACGCCGAGGAAATTGAAAAAGCCAGACCAGATGACGGCGAGTTCGGCCGGCATGGAGCGGGTGTAGATGACGGTGGCGACGGCGTTGGCGGTGTCGTGGAAACCGTTGACGAATTCGAAGCCGAGCGCGATGAGCAATGCCAGTCCGAGCATGATCCAGGGAACGGCGGCAACGCTGGTGAGATCGCGCCCGAGCGCGTAACCGACATAGCCGAGACCGGCGACAAGCAGCAGGATGATCGCTGGAAGGAACCACTTTTTCGAAGCCGACCCGTGCAGCGGGTGGTTCTCGTGATCCCGGTGGATAGTCTCGTTGGTGATGTCAGCCATCTCAGTTCCTCTCTCAGAAGCCGTCCCTTCGAGTTATGCCTGCTGCGTGAACCTCTCATGACAATTGTCAATTCCGTGTGCCGGCATGGCACGCGATGTCGCATTGCGGCGGGCGCGATCTCGGCTCTATTGCGAACAGAAATCAGCATGCATGATCGGGAGGATCACATGAGCTTGCCTTTCTAGCTCGCCGACTGAGCCGAGATGATCTGACGTGACCGAGCGATCGAATGGCGCGCCTCCAGGCTGAAGGAGATGGGCTTCGGCGTCGGGCTGTGGAACTGGCCGGAGCATGATGAGACAGTAGCGCCCGGGCGCTGAAGGCCATGGGCTATGCCGTGCCTGTCGGCATGGAGGCGTTTGCGTCGGGTGACCCCGAGGCAGCGCTTGTGGCGTTCCTCGAGGCGTTTACGGTTTAGCCGACGCCTTTGCCTCTCGATCGGCGTGCGCCGGCACTTTTGCCGTCAGGCCGATGCCGAGCGCCTTCATGACGGATAGCGTCGTCTTCAGCGTCGGGTTGCCCTCGGCGCTGAAGGAGCGATAGAGCTGTTCGCGGGAGAGCCCCGTCTCACTGGCAATCTGGGTCATGCCCTTAGCGCGCGCAACGACGCCCAGCGCATGGGCGATATAGGCGGCGTCCTCTGTCTCGAAGGCTTCTTCTATGAAGACGGCAATTGCTTCGTCCGATGTCAGGTCATCGGCCGGATCGTATTGGGTGAATTTCTCAGCCATTGTTCTCGTTCCATTCGCTGAGCAGCCGTTTCGCCTCGGCTATATCGCGCTTCTGACTGCCTTTGTCGCCACCGCAAAGCAGGATGATCAGCGTCTGGCCATCCTGCTTGAAGTAGATGCGATAGCCTGGTCCGTAATGTATCCTCAGTTCGCTGATCCCGTCGCCGACCGGAGCGGCATCGCCGGCATGTCCAAAAGCCAGCCTATCCAGCCGTGAAGCGATCAACGCCCTAGCGCGCTCGTCTTTCAAGCGCGCCCGCCATTTTCGAAAGGTCTCGGACTGCCTAAGTTCGAGCATAAGGAATTGTAGTTTTAAAACTACGAAATATCAACCCATCATCGCACCGGCCGCGTCCGCGCTCTATACCAACATATAGGCCATTTCATACCTCGGTTGCCTGTCGGTCTCTTGGGGCTCGCGCTAGCTCTCAGGCTGAGCACTCGCGCTCCTTGCAACCGCCAATCGAGAGGCCCCCATGTCCGATGATACCAATCACCAACGCCGCCGCTTCCTTGGCGCCGCGGCCTTCGCTGCCGCTGCTGTCGGCATTGCCGGCACTGTGCGTGCGCAGACGACGGGAGCGGGAAGTGGCGCGCTTGCTTCGGTCAAGCCGGGCACGAATACGTCCTTTCCAGCGCTGAAGCAGGTCAAGACCGGTGTGCTCGATATCGGCTATGCGGAGCTTGGTCCGGCGACCGGACCCGCCGTGTTGCTGCTGCATGGCTGGCCCTACGACATCTATAGCTTTGTCGATGTCGCGCCGGTTCTTGCCGATGCCGGCTATCGCGTGCTCATTCCCTATCTGCGGGGATACGGGACGACGCGGTTTCTGTCTTCGAAGACACCGCGCAATGGACAGCAGGCGGCGATCGCCGTCGACATGATCGACTTCATGAACGCGCTGAAGATCGAGCGCGCGGTTGTCGGCGGTTATGATTGGGGCGGGCGGACGGCGAATATCATGGCCGCGCTCTGGCCGGAGCGGTGCAAGGCCATGGTCTCAGTCAGCGGCTACCTGATCGGCAGCCAGGCGATCAACGAGAAGCCGCTGCCGCCGAAGGCCGAACTCTCCTGGTGGTATCAGTTCTATTTCGCCACCGAACGCGGGCGTGCGGGCTATGACGCCAACAGGCACGATTTCGCCAAGCTCATCTGGACGCTCGCCTCGCCGCAATGGCACTTCGACGACGCCACCTACGATCGCACGGCCAAAGCCTTCGAAAATCCGGATCATGTCGCGATCACCATCCATAATTATCGCTGGCGGCTCGATCTCGCCAAGGGCGAGAAGAAATACGATGCGCTGGAGCGCAAGCTCGCGAAATTGCCCGATATCGGCGTGCCGACGATCACCATGGAAGGCGATGCCAACGGCGCGCCGCACCCGGATCCGGCCTCCTACACCACGAAGTTCACCGGCAAATACGAGCATCGGACGATCACCGGCGGCATCGGTCACAATCTGCCGCAAGAGGCGCCGGCGGCCTTCGCCCAGGCGATCATCGATGCAGACCGGCTTGCGTGAGTGGCTGCCATGACAGGGGAAATCATGCTGCTTTCAGCCGCCACCGCTGTCGGCGCCAGCGTCTTTGCGATCGGCTCGCTCGCCGGCGAAACGCCTAGCGCCAAGCCGGTCTCGCCGATCTACGGCGTCTCCCTTCCTGACGGCTACCGGCAGTGGGAGTTGATCGCGCCGGCGCTCGAGGATGCGCCGCTAAACGAGCTGCGCGTGGTCGTCGGCAACGATATCGCCGTCAAGGCCTATCGCGACGGCACGCTTCCGTTTCCTGATGGCAGCGTGCTCGTCAAGCTTGCCTGGAAACGCACGCCATCGGCCGAATTCGCGCCCGCGTCCGTCCCCGGTGCGGCGACGACGGTGCAGGTCATGGTCAAGGATGCGACGAAATACGCCGCCTCTGGTGGTTGGGGATTTGGCCGGTTCATCAATGGCGTTCCAGCCGACCAGGCTCAGCATGAGACCTGCTTTGCCTGTCACGAGGCGCGCGTGAACAGTCACGACTATGTCTTTACGCGCTATGCACCGTAGCCGATATCGCGTTTTGCGCTAGCGCTTTGACCACTGTTTCGACGGCACCGACACCGAGTTGCGGACGACGAGATCCGGCCGCAGCAGGATCTCGGTCTCGGCGGGCTGGCCGTCGCCCAGGAATTCCAGCAGTAGCGCCATCGCCTGCTTGCCGATCGCGGTGCGCGGCTGGCGCACCGTCGTCAATGGCGGCGACATGAAGACGGCCTGGGGGACGTCATCGAAGCCGGTGACGGAAAAGTCGCGGGGGATGTCGTAGCCGCGGGCGTTGAGGCCGATCATCACGCCGATCGCCGTCTGGTCGTTGACGCACATGCAGGCGGTCGGCAGCGTGTCACGCATGAAGAGCTGCTCCACGGCGTGGCGGCCGCTTTCGAGCGTGCCGTCGCCTTCGAGGATGATGCGCTGGCCTTTCGCGACGCCGGCTGCATCCAGTCCCTCGTCATAGCCCTGGCGGCGCCTGGAATAGGCAAGACGCGTCTTGCTGTCGCCGATGAAGGCTATTCTGCGATGACCTTCGGCGAGCAACAGGTCGACCGCCTTGCGCGCACCCTCGATATCGTCGACGCCGACATAGGGAATGCCGCCGTTGAAGACCGGCTCGAAGACGCCGACGCTGGGCGGGAGCCTTGCCGTCATCGTCTGGTGGCCGAAGGGCAGGATGCCGGTGAAGAGAATCAATCCGGCGGCTTGGTTTGAATTCAGGAATTTGAGATATTCGAGGCCGCGCTGGGCGTCGTTCTGCGTATGGCCGATGAGAATGCCGTAGCCATGGGCGCGGGCCTCGTTCTCCAGGCCGATCAGAATGTTGGAAAAGTTGGGGTCGCCGATGTCGGGAGCCACGACCAGGATCATGTTGGAACGGCCGAGACGCAGGCTGCGGGCCATGGCGTTCGTCGTGTATCCCGTGATCGCGATCGCCTGGTTGACCTTCAGCCGCGTCGAGTTGGCGACCTTCTCCGGCGTATGGATCGCCCGCGACACGGTCGCGATTGAAACCTCGGCGATCCGGGCGACATCCTCGATGGTTGCTGGCGTGGAATTCGACACTGCGTTCTGCCTTGGGGCTCAATTCGCGGCGACACTACACAGACTGAAGGATACGTCAAAGGGCGAAGCCAAGAGAACTTCGTGATATGATGATGTAAACCTTTACATCGCACATGTAAAGGTTTACACAAGGGTCAAGCGGGTGGGAGCCCGCAGGGGAGGACATCATGAGTTTGGAGACTGTCGAGGCTGCGCCGGTGGTGTTGTCGGCCCGACGCATATGCAAATCCTTCAATGGGGTGCAGGTCCTCTTCAGTGTCAATTTCGAGCTTCGCGCCGGTGAAATCCATGCGCTGATGGGCGAAAACGGTGCGGGAAAGTCGACCCTCGTCAAGGTGATGTCCGGCTTCGAACAGCCGACCTCGGGCGAGATCATCCTCGACGGCCAGCCGGTCGTGCTGCCGCCGAATGGCGCCGCCGAGGCGCTTGGCATCGTCATCATCCACCAGGAATTCAATCTCGCGGATCACCTGACCGTCGCCGAAAGCCTGTTTCTCGGTCGCGAGGTCACGCGCTTCGGCGTGCTCGATCGCAAGTTCATGCGGGCCGAGACCCGCAAGGCGCTCGATCTGCTCGGTTCGCATGTCGACGAGAACGCGCTGATCAGCACGCTTTCGATCGCCGACAAGCAGATGGTGGAGATTGCCAAGGCGATCAGCCGCGATGCGCGCGTGGTGTTCATGGACGAGCCGACGGCGGTGCTGTCGCGCGAGGAAACCAATTTCCTGTTCAAGCAGGTGCGCAAGCTTCGCGACAAGGGCACGAGCTTCGTCTTCGTGTCGCACAAGCTCGACGAGGTCATGGAGCTGACCGACCGGGTGACGGTGCTGCGCGACGGGCAGTGGGTGAAGACGGCGCCGACGGCGATGCTCGATGGTGAATCGATCGCCCAGCTGATGGTCGGCCGCGAACTTTCCAGCCTCTATCCGACCAAGAACGAGCCCGATGTCGACGAAGAGATCGTGCTGAAGGTCGAGGGTATCTCGACCGGCTATGTGCAGGATGCGAGCTTCGAGGTGCGCAAGGGCGAGATCATCGGCTTTTCCGGCATGATCGGCTCCGGCCGCACGGAACTGATGGAGGCGATCGCTGGCCTGCGCGGCCGTACCGCCGGCGAGGTTGTCATCCGTGGCGAGAGTGTTCAGTCGGGCGACGTGCACGCGGCCAATCGCGCCGGGCTCGCCTACATGACCAAGGATCGCAAGCACAAGGGCCTGCTGCTCGGCTCCAACATGCTGGCAAACCTGACGCTGCAGTCGCTGGGTCAGCATTCTCGGCACGGCTATCTCAGCCCCAGCAGCGAGGCGGCAGCGCTGGCGAAAGCGCGGCGGCGCTTCGATATCCGCGTGCGCGACGCCAATATCGTGGCCGGGCGCATGTCGGGTGGTAATCAGCAGAAGCTGCTGCTCGCCAAGGTCATGGAGACGGCCCCGGAAATCATCATCATCGACGAGCCGACGCGCGGCATCGATGTCGGCACCAAGCAGCAGATCTATCATTTCATCTCGGCACTGGCGCGCGACGGGCGCTCGATCATCGTCGTCTCCTCGGAGATGCCCGAGGTGATCGGGCTCTGCACCCGGGTGGCCGTGATGCGCGAGGGGCGGATCGTCGGCGTGCTCGAGGGCGACGAGATTTCCGAGCAGGAGATCATGCGCTATGCGGCGGGCCTGAAGAAGAAGGCCGCCTGAGGCGGTCGCAAGAAATAACCGCCGACGCGGCGGATCAAGAGACAAAATGCCTGCAGGCATGACGGGAGGATGGCTTTGGATATGAGTGCGAACGACGAGACCAGTCAGATCAGACGGCGTTCCTGGCGGGATATCGATCTCAGGGCGGTTGCGCCGTTCGCGGCGCTTGCGCTGTTGCTGGTCGTCGGCGCGCTGGTCAATCCGAATTTCATCGGCATCACCAACCTCGCCAATGTCGCGACCCGCAGCGCCTTCATCGCCATCATCGCCGTCGGCGCCACCTTCGTCATCTCGTCGGGGGATCTCGATCTCTCTGTCGGGTCGATGGTCGCCTTCGTCGCCAGCCTGATGATCCTGTTGATGAATTCCGGCCTCATTGCCGATCCGGCCTTGATGCTTGTTGTCGCCGTCGTCTTCACCATCGTCGCCGGCGCGCTCTGCGGTCTGGCGAACGGGCTGATCACCACGGTTGGCAAGATCGAGCCGTTCATCGCCACGCTCGGCACCATGGGCATCTATCGCGGCCTGACGACCTGGCTCTCACAGGGCGGCGCGATCACGTTGCGCTCCGCCGAGCAGCAGTCGCTCTATCGCCCGGTCTATTTCGGTTCGATCGCCGGTGTACCGGTGCCTATCATCGTCATCCTCGCGGTCACCGCGGTCGCCGCCTTCATTCTCTATCGCACGCGCTATGGCCGGCATGTCACGGCCGTCGGCTCGAACCGCGACGTGGCGCGCTATTCCGGCATCGCCGTCAACAAGGTGCGCACCATCGCCTTCGTCATTCAGGGGCTGTGCGTGGCAATCGCCGTGCTGCTCTACGTGCCGCGTCTCGGCTCGACATCGGCGACAACGGGCATCCTGTGGGAGCTGCAGGCGATCACCGCGGTCGTCGTCGGCGGCACGGCGCTGAAGGGCGGGGCAGGGCGCGTTTGGGGCACGATCTGCGGCGCCTTCATTCTCGAGCTCGTCGGCAACATCATGCTGCTCTCGAACTTCATCTCGGAATATCTGATCGGCGCCATCCAGGGCTCGATCATCATCATCGCCATGCTCGTGCAGCGGTCGCTGGCGCGCAGGTAGCAAGGGATTGGCCGGGTCGGCGGGGCGCCCGGTCTCAAGGTTCGCAAGCCCTGGGGTTTAATGGGAGGAAGACAGACATGCGTAAGACACTATTCAGTTTGGCGGTCGTGACGGCGGCGCTGCTCGCCGGCGTCGCTCACTCGGCGGACAAGAAGACCATCGGCGTATCGATCCCGGCGGCCGACCACGGCTGGACCTCCGGCGTGGTGTTCCATGCCGAGCGCGTCGCCAAGCTGCTGATGGCCGAGCACCCTGACCTCACCGTCATCGTCAAGACCTCGCCGGATGCCGCAAGCCAGGCAAACGCGGTGCAGGATCTGGCGACGCAGGGCATGGACGCGCTGGTCATCCTGCCGTCCGATCCGGATCCGCTCGTCAACGCCATCAAGGAAGTCAAGGACAAGGGCACCTTCGTGGCGCTGGTCGACCGTGCGCCGAGCACCAACGACGACAGCGTGCGTGACATCTACATCGCCGGCAACAACCCGGCGCTTGGCGAAGTCGCCGGCAAGTACATCAAGGAAACCACGCCGGACGCACAGGTCGTCGTCATTCGCGGCCTGCCGATCCCGATCGACCAGCAGCGCCAGGACGGCTTCGACAAGGGCATCGCCGGCTCCAACGTCAAGGTTCTCGACCGCCAGTTCGGCAACTGGAACCGCGATGACGCCTTCAAGGTGATGCAGGACTATCTCACCAAGTACCCGAAGATCGACGTGGTCTGGTGCCAGGACGACGACATGGCCGTCGGCGTACTGCAGGCAATCGAGCAGGCCAAGCGCACCGACATCAAGTATGTCGTGGCCGGCGCCGGCTCCAAGGACATGGTCAAGAAGGTCATGGACGGAGACAAGATGATCCCGGTCGACGTTCTCTATCCGCCGGCAATGGTTGGCACCGCGATGGAACTGACGGCCGCGTCGCTTTACGACCAGGTGCCGGTTCGCGGCACCTACATCCTCGACGCCACGCTGGTGACGAAGGACAACGCCAAGGACTTCTACTTCCCGGATTCGCCGTTCTGATCCTTGTGAATACGAGGCGCCCGCTCGAAAGGGCGGGCGTCTTTCATTGTGGCGGCAAGCCTGCCTTGGCGAGATCGCCGACAAAGCGCTCGATGAAGGTTTCGCTCATCGCCGGCTTGAGGCCGAAGTAGAATTCACGCCTGGCATCATCAAGCGTCATGCCCGGTCGAAAATTGTAGAGCTCGTCGATCGTCCGGCGCGCCTCCTCGATCTTGCCCTGCCGTCCCTGGATCGCCACCAGCGCCATCGCCGGCCAGAAGGTGACGTTCGGCGAGCGCATCGATGCGCGGGCGGCGTCGGCCGCCTCGTCGAGCTTGTCCATCTGGTAGTTCGCGAAGGCCATCATGCTGTGAAAGGTCCAGAGATGCGGGTCGCGCGGACTGAGACGAAAGGCTTCGCTGAATTCGGGCATGCCCTCCTGCGGCCGATCGGCGTAGCAGAGCGCCTGGCCGAGCGCGAAATGCGCCTGGGCAAAGCTGTGGTCCAGTTTCACCGCATGGCGGAGATGGGCGATCCCTGCCTCCGTGGCGCCGTCGAGCGCAAGCGCCCGGCCGAGCGCCAGATGCGCGGCGGGCTCCTTCTGATCGAGCGTGATCGCCCGTTCGGCAAGCTCGATCGCCTCGCATATGCGCCCGGAACGCTCCTCGAGCGAGCCGTACCAGCCGAGCTGGATGTGGACGTAGGCGAGCCGCGCCTGCGCCTGCGCGAAACTCGGATCGATGGCGATCGCCTGCTCGAACAGCTGTTTGGCCGTGTTCAATTCGTCGATGGTGAAGCGGTAGAGATGCCAGAGGCCCTTCAGATAAATCTCCCAGGCGGTCATGTCGACGATCGAGCGGCCGCGCAGCGCCGCGAATTCGATGGCGCTCAATTCGGGCTCGATGGTTCCGGTGATCTCGGAGGCGATCTCGTCCTGGAGGTCGAAGATATCAGCCAGCATGCGGTCATAGCGTTCAGCCCAGAGCAGCGTGCCCTCGCTTCCATCCAGGAGCTGCGCGGTGATGCGGATGCGCGTGTCGGAGCGGCGGACGCTGCCTTCGAGCACGTATTTGACGCCGAGATCCTCGGCGACGCGTCGGGCATCGACGGCGCGGCCCTTGAAACTGAAGGAAGAATTGCGGGCGGCGACCAGCAGCCAGCGGCAGCGCGCCAGGGTGGCGATCAGCTCGTCGGTGAAACCATCGGAAAAATGCTCCTGCCCCTCGATGCTCGACATGTTGGCAAAGGGAAGTACGGCGATCGACGGGCGCTTGCGCTCAGGCGGCTGGCTCGGGATCGCCCGGTCCGGGATTTCTTCGTCGAGACCGTCCGTCTGGCTGCCCGGCGGAAACCAGCGCCATACCCGGACGGTCTGCTCGATGTTCTTCAGCTTGCGATTGCCGAAGTCGGTGGCCTCGAAATCGAGCGCCGTGCCGATCTGATCGCGCACCTGCTGCGACAGGCAGATGCCGCCGGCCGGCGCCAGCGCCTGCAGCCGCGCGGCGATGTTGACGCTCTCGCCGAAGATATCGCCATCCTCGTTGAGGACGTCGCCGACATGGATGCCGATCCGCCAGATCATCCGGCGGTCGGGCACGACATCATAATTGCCGGCGAGAATGGCCTGTTGGATCTCCATCGCGCAGCGCAACGCGTCGACCACGCTGGAAAACTCCGCCAGCGTGCCGTCTCCGACGAACTTCACGACATGTCCGCGATGCCTGGTGATGGTGGGGACGATGGTCTCGGTGTTGTGGCGTTTCAGCGCCGCAAACGTCCCCGCTTCGTCGAGGCCCATCAGCCGGGAGAAGCCGACAACATCCGCATCCAAGATTGCTGCCAGCCGCCGCGTCATGGACCACCCTCCTGGTCGACCAAGAGTAGCACGCGGTGGCGGGAAGTCCACAAAGATGCGCTGCCGCATGGGCTCTCACGACGTAAGCGCCAAGAAATGCGGTACGTACGTCTTGCGGCTAGGTGCCCGACATGGTTTAGTCGCAACCGTCCATTTCCGCCCATCGGGGCAGGATTTGCATTCTCGCCAAAATCGGCTTGCAGAGTGCAAATCAAGTGCTAGAACTACACCAGAAACGTTTACGGTCATCATTCAGGGAGGAATTGACATGAAAACGATCAAGGGCCCAGGCTTGTTCCTCGGGCAGTTCGCGGGCGATGCCGCACCTTTCAATTCGTGGGATTCGATCACCAAGTGGGCAGCCGATATCGGCTACAAGGGCGTGCAGGTTCCGACCTGGGCGGGCCAGCTGATCGACCTCAAGAAGGCTGCATCATCCAAGGATTATTGCGACGAGTTCGCCGGTGTTGCGCGCCAGAACGGCGTCGAGATCACCGAGCTCTCCACCCATCTTCAGGGCCAGCTGGTCGCCGTGCACCCGGCCTATGACGAAGCCTTCGATGGTTTCGCCGCACCCGAAGTGCGCGGCAACCCGAAGGCGCGCCAGGAATGGGCCGTCGAGCAGGTGAAGATGGCGCTGACGGCGTCCAAGCATCTCGGCATCAAGGCGCATGCGACCTTCTCCGGCGCGCTTGCCTGGCCGTTCATCTATCCGTGGCCGCAGCGCCCGGCCGGCCTCGTCGAAACCGCCTTCGACGAACTTGCCAAGCGCTGGACGCCGATCCTGAACCACGCCGACGAAAACGGCGTCGACATCTGCTACGAGATCCATCCCGGCGAAGACCTGCATGACGGCGTCACCTTCGAGATGTTTCTCGAGCGCGTGAAGAACCACCCGCGCGCCAACATGCTCTACGATCCCTCGCACTACGTGCTGCAGTACCTGGATTACCTCGACAACATCGACATCTACAAAGACCGGATCAAGATGTTCCACGTCAAGGACGCCGAGTTCAACCCGACGGGTCGCCAGGGCGTCTATGGCGGTTACCAGGGCTGGGTCGAACGCGCTGGCCGCTTCCGCTCGCTGGGCGACGGCCAGGTCGATTTCGGTGCGGTGTTCTCGAAGATGACGGCCAACAACTTCGATGGCTGGGCTGTGGTCGAATGGGAATGCGCGCTGAAGCATCCGGAAGACGGCGCGCGCGAGGGTGCCGAGTTCGTCAAGTCGCACATCATCCGCGTGACGGAGAAGGCCTTCGACGACTTCGCGGGTAGCGGTACGGACCAGGCGGCCAATCGGCGGATGCTGGGGATTTAAGCTGGGTTTCGTCTGGTAGGAGAGGTGGTGCCGTGCAGCCCCCTCATCCGACCCTTCGGGCCACCTTCTCCCCGTGGGGGAGAAGGGAAGGTCGAGCGAGCGGCCTGCCCCGAGTCTCTTCTCCCCAACGGGGAGAAGGTGCCGGCAGGCGGATGAGGGGGCCACGCGGCACAACGCCAAACCGGACCCTCACGCAAATACAGCACAATTTTGGAGAAACCAATGACAATCGAAGCATCAACGCAGCAGACGCGCGAACCGCGCATCCGTCTTGGCATGGTCGGCGGTGGCGCCGGCGCTTTCATTGGCGCGGTGCACCGCATCGCTGCCCGTATCGACGATCAGTATGAGCTGATCGCGGGCGCGCTGTCGTCGACGCCGGAAAAGGCGATGGCGTCTGGCGCCGATCTCGGGCTCGATCCGACCCGCACCTATTCCAGCTATCGCGAGATGGCGATCCGCGAGGCGAAGCTGAAGAACGGCATCGAGGCGGTGTCGATCGTGACGCCGAACCACGTGCACTATGACGCCGCCAAGGAGTTCCTGCGTCGCGGCATCCACGTCATCTGCGACAAGCCGCTGACCTCGAACCTCGCCGACGCCAAGAAGCTGAAGAAGGTGGCCGACGAGAGCGGCGCGCTGTTCATCCTCACGCACAACTACACCGGCTATCCGATGGTGCGCCAGGCGCGCGAGATGATCGCCAATGGCGAACTCGGCGATATCCGCCTGGTGCAGGCCGAATATCCGCAGGATTGGCTGACCGAAGCCGTCGAGCAGCAGGGCGCCAAGCAGGCGGTGTGGCGCACCGACCCGGCGCAATCGGGTGCCGGTGGTTCCACCGGCGATATCGGCACGCATGCCTATAACCTCGCCACCTTCGTCTCCGGCCTCGAACTCGACAGCCTTGCCGCCGATCTCGACAGCTTCGTCGAAGGCCGCCGTCTCGACGACAACGCGCATGTGATGCTGCGCTTCAAGGCCAAGGGCTCGGAAAAGCCGGCCAAGGGCATGCTCTGGTGCAGCCAGGTGGCTCCGGGCCACGAGAACGGCCTCAAGGTCCGCGTCTACGGCACCAAGGGTGGTCTGGAATGGGTGCAGGCCGATCCGAACTATCTGTGGTTCACGCCGTTCGGCGAGCCGAAGCGCCTGATCACCCGCAACGGCGCCGGCTCCGGAGCCGCCGCCGCCCGCGTCTCGCGCATCCCGTCCGGTCACCCGGAAGGCTATCTCGAGGCTTTTGCGACGATCTACACGGAAGCCGCGCATGCCATCAACGCGCATAAGAAGGGCAAGGCGGTCGACAAGGCCGTGGTGTACCCGACAGTGGATGACGGCGTGAAGGGTGTCGCCTTCGTGGATGCCTGCGTGGCGTCGTCGAAGCGCAATGGGGCCTGGGTGAAGGTGTAAGTTTCGGGCTTGGCTTGGGTGGAGGGGGTGTGCCGCGGGGCACCCCCCTCTGCCCTGCCGGGCATCTCCCCCACAAGGGGGGAGATCGACTCGTTGCGATGTTTACGCCAAACAATGAAGGTGGAACGAGCGGCTGCGCCCAGCCAATCTCCCCACTTGTGGGGGAGATGCCCGGCAGGGCAGAGGGGGGTATCCCCGCTCCGCCGCCCGCTTCTCACCAGCCCATCAACCAATCAAGCCGCAACCGCACCCTGCTTGCGCTTCATCATCGCATCGACGCTGAACGGACCGGCGCCGGCGGCGACGATGTAGAGGAAGACGAAGCAGAAGAGGATGGCGGCGACGCCGCCGTTCTGGGCGGGGAAGAAGCCGCGTGGCGCGTGGCCGATGAAATAGGCGAAAGCCATCAGGCCGGAGAGGACGAAGGCGGCGGCGCGGGTCTGAAAGCCGATCAGCACCAGGAAGCCGAGCGTCAGTTCAAGCAGGCCGGCAATCCAGGACATCGACCCGACATCGGGCACGCGCTCGGCAGCCGGGAAATGCAGGATCTTCTGCGTGCCGTAGCTGAAGAGAACGAGCGCGGAGACGATGCGCAGCAGGCTGAGCAGGGCCGGCTGCAGGGCGTGGATCGAAGCGAACATGAAAGACCTTTCTTTAGGAATGACTGTTCGAAGCCTTTAGCCACGGTCCCGGCAATGACAATTCACGAGTTTTGACTTTGGCGTTATTGGCCGCCTACTGGCGTTCGGCGGCTCAGATGTAGAGTGCCGCCATCTTGCGCCAGGCGCTGGCGCGGTGGGCGCGGCCGTCCCAGACATGCAGCTGATGGCCGACCTGCTTGTCGGACAGAAGCCGGCTCAGATAGTGGTTGTTGTCGAGAAAGGGGTCGGCATTGCCGATCGTCATGACGATCTCGACCTCACGCAGCTTGTCCAGCTGCCAGCCGTGATGGAGCCCCGGCAGGAAATGCGTTGGGGTGTGGAAATAGACGGCGTTGTCGTAATAGCCGTCAAGCAAGTCGCCGAAGGCTTCGACCCTCAGCGTCAGGTCGTAGCGCCCGGAGAAAGCGACGAGCTTGCGGAACAGATGCGGGTGGCGGAAGACGAGGCTGGCCGCCTGGAAGGCGCCGAGGCTGCAGCCATGCACGATGGTGCAGTCGTGCCCGTTTCGTGCGGCCATCAGCGGCAGGACTTCGTGGAGGATATAGTCCTCGAAGGCCTGATGCCGATGGATGCGGTCAGCCGGGTGGCGGTCGAAGCCGTAGAAGGTCTCCGTGGCGAGACCCTCTATGCAATAGAGCTGCAACTGGCCGGCTTCGAGCTTGTGGGCGAGGCTGGCGACGAGGCCGATCCGTTCATACTCCCAGAAACGGCCATCGCGCGTCGGAAACATCAACACCTTGGCGCCGGCATGGCCGAACACCAACAGCTCCATCTCGCGATGCAGGCGCGGGCTATGCCAGCGCAGATATTCCCGGTTCATGAAGCTTCAAAAAACCTCGCAGCTTTTCGCGCAGAGCAAAATTCTGTTCCGTCATTCCAGGATAGTCGAAATGTCCGGCGTCGAGGATGAAGATTTCATTATATTTTAACGGCGGTACCGCGTTGGCCACGGCGAACTGGCAGGGCGGGGCGACGGCCGGATCGAAGAGGGCGACGGCCACCAGCATCGGCACCTTGATGCGCGTCGCTGATGTCGCGGCGTCGAAGAGGCGCAGATGGTCGAGCACGTCGGGATGGGTCTTCTGGTAGGTCTGCACGGAATCGGCGCTGCCGACCGTCGGTAGCGTGAGCCACTGCTTACGGTCGCCGAAGGTGGGGACGATCAGGTGGCCGCGATCGATGCGATTGTCGAAGGGGATCGCCAACGCGCCCAGGCCGCCGCCGAAGCTGCCGCCGATATAGCCGATGCGGTTTGCGAGCCATGGATAGAGCGCCTGCAGCGTCGAGACCGCGATCCAGAGATCCTCGACGCAACCGCCGATGACGTAGTCGTCGGGGCTATCGATATTGTGGAGCACATGGCCGGGCGCATCGGGCGGGATCGGCGCCTGCGCGCTCCGCGACATGCCGCGCGCGCAGGGGAAGAGGATGGCGGTCTGCTCCACCGGCAGATCGAAATCCGGCGCATCGCGGCCGCCATAGCCATGGCCGACCACCAGCCCGCGCCGCACCGGCGCGTCGCGCGGCAAGAGCAGCCAGCCGCCGATCGTGACGTCATCCGTCGAGGTGTAGGTGATGTCGAGCACCTGCCAGGCGGGGTGGGTGAGGTTGCTTTGCTTAAGCGCCGGCTGCGGGTCGATGGTGAGCGCCCGTTTGTAGCGCTTTTGCCAGAAGGCGTCGAAGCCTGGGGGCGCCTCGGGCGGGACGATGGCGCACAGCGTGTCGAGCGTCATGCCGTAGGTGGGGTCGAAGGGGAAGGGGTGCGTCTTGGGGATGGTCATGCGGGAGTTGTTCCGTGGAAATGGGGGGATTGCAAGGCGGGGTGCGTTTCTGGGTTGGAGAAAAAGATCCCTCTGCATTCGGCCCAAAGACCCCTCCCCAACCCCTCCCCACAAGGGGGAGGGGCTTGC
>NZ_JAGHMF010000022.1 GCF_017741815.1 Rhizobium sp. 16-488-2b | reverse complement strand
TTCCATGAGGGGTTGGGGAGGGGACTTGTTATGAAAGGCTGGGGAGCGGTCTTTACACCCCACCCCGCCTTGATTTCACCTCACCACCTGCCTAGATTGCAGCCATCCGCAATACCAACAGGACGGTGCACCATGGATTTCAACCCGATCGCAATGCCGCTTTGCCTTGCCATACGGGAAACCCATGTCCATGCCTGCATCCATTACCCTTTCCAATCTTTCGTGGTCCACGCCTGACGGGCGGCCGCTTTTTTCCAATCTCGATCTGAGCTTCGGGGCCGAACGCGCCGGGCTGGTCGGCCGCAATGGCGTCGGCAAGACGACGCTTCTGAGGCTGATCACCGTTGATCTCGCGCCGCAATCCGGCAACGTCGCCGTCAGCGGGCGTCTCGGTGTCCTGCGCCAGACGGTGCAGGTCGATGCCGAGGCCACGGTCGCCGATCTCTTCGGTGTCCGCGAAGCCCTCGATATTGTCGCGCGCGCCGTGGCCGGCGAGGCGTCGGCCGAGGAGGTCGCTTCCGCCGACTGGACGCTCGAGGTCCGGCTTGCCGATGCGCTCGAGCGGATGGGCTTCTCAGCCGAGCCCGATACGCTGCTCACCTCGCTCTCGGGCGGCCAGCGCACCCGTGTCGGGTTGGCGGCGTTGATCTTCAGCGAACCGGATTTCCTCATCCTCGATGAGCCGACGAACAATCTCGATCGCGATGGCCGCGAGGCGGTGATAGCTCTCATCGAGAGCTGGCGGGGCGGGGCGCTTGTGGTCAGCCATGATCGTGTGCTGCTCGAACGGATGGATGCGATCGTTGAGCTGACGACGCTGGGCGCCAGGCGCTATGGCGGCAATTGGAGCGCGTTTCAGGCGCGCAAGGCGGTCGAGCTTGCGGCGGCCGAACACGACCTTGCGGATGCCGAAAAGCGGGTGGCGGATGTCGCCCGCAGCGCGCAACTCTCGGCCGAGCGGCAGGCGCGCAGCGACAAGGTGGGCGCCAAGAAGGCGGCGCGGGGCGATATGCCCCGTATCGTCGCCGGCGGCCTGAAGCGGGCGGCGGAAAACACTAGGGGCGACAAGGTCCGGCTCGGCGAGAAGCGGCGCGAGGAGGCGATGGAGGATGCCAGTGCGGCGCGCGAGCGCATCGAGATCCTACAGCCGTTTTCCGCGAAGCTGGCGTCGACGCATCTGCCCGCGTCGCGGGTGGTGTTGCGGCTCGATGGCGTGACGGCTGGATACGAGCCGGATCAACCCGTGATCACCGATCTCTCCTTTGCAATCACAGGGCCGGAGCGGGTGGCGGTCGAGGGGCCGAATGGTTCGGGCAAGACGACGCTGCTGTCGCTCGTCACCGGGCGGATCGCGCCCTGGGCGGGGACGGTCTCGGTGCCCGTGCGCCTTGCCGTGTTCGACCAGAGCGTCAGCCTGCTCGACCGGTCGCTGTCGATTGCCGAGAACTTCCGCAGGCTCAATCCCGGTGCGAACGAGAATGCCTGCCGCGCAGCGCTGGCGCGGTTCATGTTCCGCGCCGATGCCGCCCTTCAGCAGGTTTCGACGCTGAGCGGCGGGCAGTTGCTGCGCGCCGGCTTGGCTTGCGTGCTTGGAGGTGCGGAGCCGCCGCCGCTGCTGGTCCTCGATGAGCCGACCAACCATCTCGACATCGATTCCATCGCCGCCGTGGAGGCGGGGCTTGCCGCCTATGACGGGGCGCTCCTCGTCGTCAGTCACGATGCGGTGTTTCTCGAGCGGATCGGGATCACACGGCGGCTGTTGCTGCCATCGGGAGAGGATGTGCTCTGAGAGCGGGCGTATTCATCTGCAACGTTACAGATTTGACATTTCAAACCTATACGTAGAGTAGAGGACAGCCGGAAGCGCGACGCAGCCGCCGGCCGAGTTTGGAGGATTTCAGTTTGACGATTGATGCGAAGACCCCCGCCGCGAAGATTGATGCGAAGGCCCTGGCCGCCCGCTTCCCCGGCGATTTCACCTTTGGCGTGGCGACGGCCGCTTTCCAGATCGAGGGCGCTTCGAAGGCCGATGGGCGCAAGCCATCGATCTGGGATGCCTTCTGCAACATGCCGGGCCGGGTCTTCAATCGCGACAATGGCGACGTCGCCTGCGATCACTATAACCGCCTCGACGAGGATCTCGATCTCATCAAGTCGCTCGGCGTCGAGGCCTATCGCTTCTCGATCGCCTGGCCGCGCATCATCCCTGATGGCACCGGGCCGGTGAACGAGAAGGGGCTCGATTTCTACGATCGCCTCGTCGATGGCTGCAAGGCGCGAGGTATCAAGACCTTCGCGACGCTCTATCACTGGGACCTGCCGCTGCTCTTGGCCGGCGATGGTGGCTGGACGGCGCGGTCGACGGCCTATGCCTATCAGCGCTACGCCAAGACGGTGATGGCGCGCCTCGGCGATCGTCTGGATAGCGTCGCGACCTTCAACGAGCCGTGGTGCATCGTCTGGCTCAGCCACCTCTACGGTATCCATGCGCCGGGCGAGCGCAACATGCAGGCGGCACTTCACGCCATGCACTACATGAACCTCGCGCACGGCCTCGGCGTCGAGGCGATCCGCTCGGAAGCGCCGAACGTGCCCGTTGGCCTCGTGCTGAACGCCATGTCGGTCATCCCGGGTTCCGACAGTGCTGCCGACCAGGCTGCCGGCGAGCGGGCGCACCAGTTCCACAACGGCGCCTTCTTCGATCCCGTCTTCAAGGGCGAATATCCGAAGGAGTTCCTGGAAGCGCTCGGCGACCGCATGCCTGTCGTCGAGGAGGGTGATCTTGCTGTTATCAGCCAGAAGCTCGACTGGTGGGGCCTCAACTATTACACGCCGCTGCGCGTCGCCGACGATCCCAAGAAGACCGGCGATTTCCCCTGGACGGTCGAGGCGCCCCGCGTCAGCGACGTCAAGACCGATATCGGCTGGGAGGTCTATGCGCCGGCGCTGAAGCATGTGGTGGAAGATCTCTACCGCCGCTACGATCTGCCGGAGTGCTACATCACCGAGAACGGCGCCTGCGACAACACCGGCATCGAAGCGGGTGCGGTCAAGGACGCGATGCGGCTCGATTATTACATCCAGCACCTCGATGTCGTCGCCGATCTCATCAAGGACGGCTATCCGATGCGCGGCTATTTCGCCTGGAGCCTGATGGACAATTTCGAATGGGCGGAAGGCTATCGCATGCGCTTCGGCCTCGTGCATGTCGATTACGACACACAGGTCCGCACGGTGAAGACGAGCGGCAAGTGGTATTCGGAGCTCGCCGCGCAGTTTCCGAAGGGGAACCACAAGAGCGCCTGATTGCCCTCGGGCTAATTGTCTATGCGGCAGGTAGATTTTTTCCTGCCGCATCGCACAAATAAAAAAACATCCCTGTCCGGTTTCAACCACTGGCGGCATAAGTTGCAACAACAGGAAAGGCGAAACGTCTTTCCTTCCCGTCCGCAACGAAAGCCGCGTCCATGTCTCGCACCCGCGATTGTCTTCGAATGTGCCGCCCGATTGGCTAATCGGCGCGATAGCGGTTATAGAACCGCCAGTTTTTGAAGACCAACATACGCGAGCATGAAATGACACTCCAACACCAGGCCCAACAAGACGCTGCCCAGGGCGCGTCCGGCGGCCATTCCGGGCGAGAGCCAGAGGGCGCGGCGGGGGCGATCCCGATGGTCGCCTTTCAGGGCGCCGGCAAGCGCTACGGGCCATCAGGCGAGGGCGGTTTCACCGCGGTCGAAAAGGTCGATCTCACCGTTGCGCGCGGCGCCATCACCGGCATCATCGGCCGTTCAGGCGCCGGCAAGTCGACGCTGATCCGCATGGTCAACGGGCTGGAGACGGCAACCTCGGGCAAGGTGCTCGTCGATGGCGTGGATGTCGGCGCGCTCAGCGAAGAGGGGCTTCGCGGCCTGCGCCGCCAGGTCGGCATGATCTTCCAGCACTTCAACCTGCTTTCCTCGCGCACCGCCTTCGACAATGTGGCGCTGCCGCTGGAGATCGCGGGTGTCGACAGGCAGACGATCCGCGCCAAGGTCGGGCCGCTGCTCGATCTGGTCGGTCTCGGCGACAAGGCGGGCAACTATCCCTCGGAGCTATCGGGTGGCCAGAAGCAGCGCGTCGGCATCGCCCGCGCTTTGGCGACCGATCCGAAGCTGCTGCTTTCCGACGAAGCGACCTCGGCTCTCGATCCGGAAACGACGCAGTCGATCCTGGAACTCCTGAAGCGGATCAATGCCGAACTCGGGCTCACCGTTCTCCTCATCACCCACGAGATGGAGGTGGTGAAGACCATCGCCAGCCACGTCGCGGTGATCGATGCCGGTAAGATCGTCGAGGCCGGACGGACCTTCGACGTCTACACCAACCCGCAGCATCAGACGACGCGCACGCTGCTTGCCTCGGCGCTGAAGCTGCCGGAATGGCTGCGTTCGGGCATCAAGGCGCAGCCGTCTTCGGGCGACCGGGCGCTGGTGCGGCTGGTGTTCTTCGGCGAAACCGCCTTCAAGCCGCTCACGGGCCGGCTGGTCGCGGAGCTTGGTTCCGACGTCAATATTCTCGCAGGCGCGATCGAGGAGATCGGCGGAGAGCCCTTCGGTTCGCTCGTCGTTTCCTATTCGGCCGATCCTGAAGTGATCGCGCGCGCCGACCGCTTCTATGCGGAGACCGGTCTCAAGACGGAGGTGCTCGGTTATGTCGCCTGATATGATCTATAATCTCCTCTCCAAGGCGCTGATGCAGACCCTGCAGATGGTGTTCGTCGCCGGCATCGTCGGCTCGATCATCGGCCTGCCGATCGGCGTGTTCCTGGCCACCTCGGGCAAGGGCGAGCTGTTTCCGGCGCCGAAGACCAACCGCGTGCTCGGGCTCGTCGTCAACGCCGCGCGCTCGACGCCGTTCATCATCCTCGTCGTCGCCATCGTGCCCCTGACGCGTCTTTTGACGGGCACGTCGATCGGCACCTGGGCGGCGATCGTGCCGCTCACCATCGCCACCATTCCCTTCTTCGCCCGACTGGTCGAATCCGCCATCCGCGAAATCGACAAGGGGCTGATCGAGGCTGCCCGCGCCATGGGCGCCACGCCGTTCCAGATCGTCTTCAAGGTGCTTTTGCCAGAGGCCCGGCCGAGCATCCTGATGGCGCTGACAATGACCATCGTCAGCCTGATCGGCTACTCCGCCATGGTCGGCGCCGTCGGCGGCGGCGGGCTGGGCGATCTTGGCATCCGCTACGGCTACCAGCGCTTCAATCCCGAGATGATGGTGATTGTCGTGATCGTGCTGATCGTTCTCGTGCAGCTCGTCCAGAGCGCCGGCGACGGGCTTGCCCGCCGCTTCGATAAGCGCAACCGGAAAAACTGACCCTTTAACAACAAACCATAATTCAACACAGGAGACACCCATGAAGAAGTTCATCATCGCAGCCGCGCTCGCTGCCTTTGCAGCCGGCTCGGCACTGGCCGAAGACATCAAGGTCGGCGTCACGCCGGGCGAGCACGCGCAGATCATGGAAAAGGTCGCCGAGATCGCCAAGACCAAGGGCCTCAACATCGAGATCGTCGAGTTCTCCGACTATGTCGTGCCGAACCAGGCGCTCAACGATGGCGATATCCAGGCCAACTCGTTCCAGCACCAGCCCTACCTCGACAACCAGATCGCCGACCGCAAGTTCGATCTCGTCAGCATCGGCACGACGATCACCACCCCGATGGGCGTCTATTCCAAGAAGGTGAAGAGCCTCGACGAGCTGAAGGAAGGCGCCACCGTCGCCATCCCGAACGACCCGACCAATGGCGGCCGCGCGCTGCTCGTTCTCGCCTCGAAGGGCCTGATCAAGTTCAAGGACAATCCTGGTGTCAAGGTCACCGTCGCCGACATCATCGAGAACCCGAAGAAGATCGAGTTTGCCGAAATCGACGCCGCGCAGCTGCCGCGCTCGCTCGATGACGTCGATGCCGCCGTCATCAACACCAACTACGCCATGGAAGCCGGCCTGCACCCGAAGACCGACGCCATCGCCATCGAGAGCGAAAAGTCGCCTTACGCCAACGTGATCGTTGTCCGCACCGCCGACAAGGACGCACCGTGGGCCAAGACGCTGGTCGAATCCTACCACGACGAAAGCATCCGCAAGTTCATCAACGAACAGTTCAAGGGTGCGCTGATCCCGTCCTGGTAAGACGTGGTCTTATCCTTATCCGAGATGAAGCGGTCCGGCCTTGCCGGGCCGCTTTTTCGTTGGGGCGAATCGTCTGATGGCATAGACCAGTGGCATGGACGTCAAACCGCTCTTTCTCTATGCGCTCTGCGGCAGCCAGCGGAAGGTCTCGACCAATCGCCGGCTGCTGGAGGCTTTGTGCGATCACGCGCCTGATGACGTGACGATCGAGATCTGCGATCTCATCGGCGATCTGCCGATCTTCAATCCCGATCGCGAGGGCGAAAACACGCCTGATATCGTCGAGCGGCTGGGGGCGAAGATGCGTGCCGCCGATGGCGTCATCGTTGCCTGTCCCGAATATGCCCATGGGCTGCCGGGCGGGCTGAAGAACGCGCTGGACTGGCTGGTGTCGCGCGACGAAGTACCGTTCAAGCCTGTGATGATCGCGCATGCATCGCATCGCGGCGACTTCGCGCTCGGCCAGTTGACCGAGGTCCTGAAGACCATGTCGTTCGACATCGTCGAGGAGGCGCATCTGCGGATCGGGCTGCTCGGGAAGGACGATGCGGCGCAGACGGCGGTTCTCGATGCGGCCGTGCGAGACGGCGTTATTTTGAACGCGCTTGCAAAATTCTGCACGCACGTTCGTTAGGATATGCTTTATAAGTATATTTTAATAACTTTAACCGATTGAAATAAAATGATTTTTGTCGATCTTGCGTTCGTGCCGCAGATGCGAGAGTGCTTAATCGTTCAATCGCGTTTTAACCGTTTTTTGAAGGCTTCCCGTCAGTATTTGCCGACAGGGAGAATGAATGCCGTCGATCTTCAGCAAACGAAGCGCGATTCTGGGAGCTGGTCGCCACGCAACCGTGGCCGGCGTTCTATTTTCGTTTGCCGTCGTCGTCGCTGTGGTCACTATGATGGTGCTGAATGCGCTCGATCACGTGGCGCAGAAATCCAACGTACTCGATGACGAGCGCTCGCGCGAAACCGTCTCCGGCGCGCTGCAGAATTTTGTCGCGCAGCTCGGCGCCACCTTAAACGATTATGCCGCATGGGACGATGCCGCGACGAATGTCTACGCCACCGGCGGCATGGACTGGACCGTGTCGAACTATGGCGAGATGTCCGTCAACAGCGCGCTGTTCGACATGGCAATCGTGATCGACGACGACAAGAAGCCGATCATGGTCTATCGCGACGGCAAGCCGATGGCCGACAGTTTGCAGGATTTCTTCTCGCCGGCGCTCTGGGCGCTGTTCGACAAGGTTAAGGCCGCCGGCGCGCAGGAACTTCCCGAGGCGTCCGGCTTCATCAGCACGAAGTCGGGCATTGCCGTCGGCGGCGTGGCACTGGTGCGCGAAAAATCCGGTGCGCTCGCGATCGCGCCCGGCAAGCACCGCTATCTCATCTTCATTCGTCATCTCGACGCCGCCAAGATCGATGAGATCGGCAAGACCTATGTCATCGGCGGGCTGCGGCTCGTTGGCGCGGATCAGGCTGCCACATATTCCGTGCCGATCGAGGATGCGCTTGGCGCGTCGCTCGGCAAGCTGATCTGGACCTCGCGCGCGCCTGGCGATGTCGGCTATGCCGATGTGCGCAGCCAGGTGGTGCGGGCGATCTGCCTTGTCGGCCTATTCTTCGTCGTGCTGCTGATCATCGGCTGGCTGGCCGGGCGCAGGCTGAAGAGCGAGGAGATCATCGCGCGCGAGGATGCGCTGCGCGACCGGCTGAGCGGACTTCTGAACCGCGACGGCCTGCGCGTCTCCGTCGATGCGATGGTGACGCTCGCCAGGCAGTCTCAGGATAATGTCCAGCTTCTCTATCTCGACCTCGATGGGTTCAAGGAAGTCAACGATTCCTACGGTCACGGCACCGGCGACCAGCTGATCCGGGCGGTCGCGGCCGGGCTGAAGGTGCTGATCCCCGATGGCGCGGTGCTTGCCCGCATCGGCGGCGACGAGTTCGCCATCGTCTTTGCATCACAGCAGGGGGACGCGGCTGCATTGCAGCTCTCCGAGCATATTCTCGACTTCCTGGCCGAACCGCTGGAAATCGGCCGGCGCGTGGTCGTCATCGGCGCCAGCATCGGCATCGCGGTTTCGCCCGCGGGCAGCGTCGATCGCGAGGAGCTGGTGCGGCGTGCGGATCTGGCCATGTACAAGGCCAAGGAAGCCGGCCGCGCCCGCATGACGCTCTACGATCCCGCCATGGATGCCGATCGCGAGGAGCGCAACGCGCTGGAGCTCGATCTGCGCCAGGCGATCGAAGGCGGCGATCTGACGCTTGCCTACCAGCCGCTGATCGGAGCCGACAGCAACGATATGGTCGGCGTGGAAGCCCTGGTGCGCTGGAACCGGCCGGGCCATGGGCCGGTGTCACCCGATGTGTTCATCCCGGTTGCCGAGACCAGCGGCCTCATCGAGGCGCTCGGCCTCTTCGTGCTGCGCAAGGCCTGCGAGACGGCCAAGCAATGGCCGGAGCTCAGGATCGCCGTCAACGTTTCGCCCGGCCAGTTCCGCAACCCCGCCTTTACCGACTATGTGCGCTACGTGCTGCGCCAGACGGAGATCGAGGCCAAGCGGGTGACGCTGGAGGTGACCGAGGGTTACATGATCCAGAACCCGAAGCGGACGCGCCAGGCGATCGAGCAGCTGAAGACGCTGGGTGTGAAGATCGCGCTCGACGATTTCGGCTCGGGCTTCTCGTCGATCGGCTATCTCCGCCAGTTCGGCTTCGACCGCATCAAGATCGACCGTTCGCTGATCATGGATATCGAGCACAGCGAGAGCCAGCGCGAGATGCTGAAGGCAACCGTGGCGCTTGCGAGCTCGCTCGATATCCCCGTCACCGCCGAAGGCATCGAGACGCCGGAGCAGGCGGATATCGCCTCGCAGTTCGGTTGCGATACGCTGCAGGGCTTCTACTTCAGCAAGCCCGTCTCCGCCGAGGATATCACCGAGCGGCTGATGGATGCGCGGGCACGCAAGACCAGCGGACGGCGTGTCAGCGCCGCCTGATCAAGTCCCTATACCGCCCCTTGGACGATCTCAGGTGCCGATGTGCTTCTGGCCGCGTTTCTTGGCGAGCGCGATCTGCAGCTGGCGCTGGCGGTAGCGCAGCCGGTCTTCCTCGGTGCGGCTGCCGTAGCAATGGCTGCAGGACACGCCTTCCTCGTATTTCTCCGAGGTGATTTCTTCCGCGGTGATCGGATTGCGGCAGGCGTGGCAGAGCTTGTGGTCGCCCTCCTTCAAGCCGTGCTCGACCGAAACGCGCTCGTCGAAGACGAAGCAGGCGCCTTCCCACAGGCTCTCTTCCTGCGGCACTTCCTCGAGATATTTCAGGATGCCGCCCTTGAGGTGGTAGACCTCGTCGAAGCCCTGCTCCTTCATGAAGGCGGTGGCCTTCTCGCAGCGTATGCCGCCGGTGCAGTACATGGCGATCTTCGGCTTGTTGTGCAGGCCGGTGTTGTTCTTCACCCAGTCCGGAAATTCGCGGAAGGTCTTGGTGTTCGGGTCGACCGCGCCCTTGAAGATGCCGATCGCCGTCTCGTAATCATTGCGGGTGTCGATGACGATCGTATCGGGATCGGAGATCAGCGCGTTCCAATCCTTCGGCGCGACATAGGTGCCCACGATCTTGTTGGGGTCGATGTTCTCGACGCCCATCGTCACGATCTCTTTCTTCAGCTTCACCTTCATGCGCACGAAAGGCATTTTCGAGGCGCGGCTTTCCTTGTGCTCGAGGCGTGCGAATTCCGGCATGGCGCGCAGATGGCCAAGCACCGTCGCGATCCCCGCATCCGGGCCGGCGATCGTGCCGTTGATGCCCTCATGGGCGAGCAGCAGCGTGCCCTTGACGCCATTATCCTCGCACAGCTGTTGCAGCGGCGCGCGCAGGCTTTCGAAGTGCGGCACGGAAACGAAATGATAAAGGGCCGCGACGAGGAAAGGGCTCGTCGCCTGTTGGGTCGATGTGTCGGTCATGCGGCTGGAAATACAGCTTTCAGAGCGCAAGCGCAATCGCCCGAAGGTGCGGCTGATATTCAGCCGCCAAAGGCGATCCAGAGCATCTCGATGCGCATCGCCTCGTCATCCGCATCCGGGCCGAAGATGGTCTCGGCGCGATCCAGCGCATCGTGGCGGCCCTGCTGCTGGTGGAAGATGATGGCATAGAGCAGGTGCGCGAGGTCGTCGGCATTTTCGAAATGGTGATGCTCGGTCTCGACCAGTTCGCACAGCAGTTCGAGATCGTTGATGCGCCCGAGCAGGTCGACCAGCGTGCTCGCCGCATCGTATTTGGCGTTCATGGCGGTCGGCCAGAGCGGATTGAGCAGCTTGTGATAGGCGCGGTAATCCTGCGTGCGCTTGCGCAGCGTGTGAAAGGCTTCGGCCGAGACATGCCCTTCGCAGGCGGCGAGCGCCTTGCGCGCCTTGCGGACTGTCGTGTCCCACCCATGCGCCAGAAGCCGCCCATGTCGGCGGTGGCCGCCCTTCAGGTTGACGTCCTGAACGGCCGCGATCGCCCGCTTCAGCGCCGAGATGGTGTCGGAGACCACCTTTTCGGGATCGCGCCTTGCGGCGATCAGCCGGTCGCGCCGGGCGGTGAGCGCCACGACGATGCGGCCGAGCGCCTCGGCCTCGTCGCTGTCGCGGGCGCGTTCGTGCAGATAGGTGGCTGTCTCGACGAGGGCCGCCGCATCACGCAGGGAGGACAGCGAGCGGGCGATGCCGCGCAGCCTGATGTTCTCGCGTGCGGAAAATTTCGGCACGGCGCTCGCGACCAGGCGGTAGAGCGAGCGCACCCGCTTCAGCCGTTTGCGTGCCTCATGGATCGCGTGGTCCGTGCCTTGAGGCCGCGTTTCGAGCACATCGATCGCATGGCGCAGCTGGCGTCGCGCGAGCTTGTGAAACTGTGATTTGAAGGACCGGTCAGGCCGTATGCTGAAGGGCATGCCGGTCGTGCTCAAATTCGGTTGCCAATGCCTGATTTGAGTATCTGAAATCGCCGGTGACCTCGCGGCCGAGCCAGGCGGGAAGCGCCGGCCGTTCGGCTTCCGACCCCATCTCGACCTCGGCGATGACGAGGCCGCGATGCTGGCCGGCGAAAACGTCGACCTCCCAGACGTAGCCCTCATAGGGCACGCGGTAGCGGGTCTTTTCGATGACGATGCCGATCGCCGCACCAAGCAGCTCTTCGGCGTCGGTAACCGGGATTTCATATTCGAATTCGTCGCGGGTCATCTTGCTGCGGCCGATCTTGGTGGTCAGCCGCGCGCTCTTCCTGTCGATGATGCGCACCCGTACCGAGCGATCGTCCATAGACGCGATATAGCCCTGTCTGAGGACAGACTTCGTTTCCGCGCCGGAGCGCCAGCCATCGCTGCGTACCAGGAACTTCCGCTCGATCTCTTTTGCCATGACCGATGAACCTCTTTGACGACGGCGGGTACGCTAGCGCAATTTAGCTGAGGTTGATACCCATTCCGTTCCAAAGATGGTTGCGGTCTCGACAAACTTTAGCGGTAGGTCTATTCCGTTGCCGGAATTAAATCGTTTCAAAGGAACCACGGCCATGGGCGAAAAGACAGAGAAACTCCTTTCCATCCTGAAACTGCAGCCCGTCGTGCCGGTTCTGATCGTCGACGACGTTAAGTCGGGCGTTTCGCTGGCGCGCGCGCTGGTCGCGGGTGGTCTGAAGGCGATCGAAATCACCATGCGCACGCCTGCAGCGCTGGACACGGTTCGCGCCGTGGCCGACGAGGTCGAGGGTGCCGAGGTCGGCGCCGGCACCATTCTCAGTGCCAAGCATTGGGAAGCCGCGGTTGCCGCCGGCTCCAAGTTCATCGTCAGCCCCGGCACCACGCAGGAACTGCTCGACGCGGCGCGCGATTCTTCCGTGCCGCTTCTGCCGGGTGCCGCGACCGCCAGCGAAGTCATGGCGCTGCGCGAAGAAGGCTATCAGGTGCTGAAGTTCTTCCCGGCCGAACAGGCCGGTGGCGCTGCCATGCTGAAGGCGTTCTCCTCGCCGCTCGCTGGCACCCTGTTTTGCCCGACCGGCGGCATCTCGCTGAAGAACGCGATGGATTACCTGTCGCTGCCCAACGTCATCTGCGTCGGCGGCTCCTGGGTCGCGCCGAAGGAACTGATCGCTTCGGGCGACTGGGCCGGCATCACCAAGCTCGCTGCCGAGGCGGCTGCGCTGAAGGGCTGAGGCGGCTTTCTGGGGCTCTCGCTTGTGGCGAAGACCCCTCCCCAACCCCTCCCCACAAGGGGGAGGGGCTTAGCTGGGGCGCCGCCACGAGTCTCCTTCCCCCTTGTGGGGAAGGTGGCCGGCAGGCCGGAAGGGGTCTTTGCCACACGCACTATTGTCGTTTGGGTCCTAACGCACCCGTTATTTGCAATCCCCCATCGCCGCTCCTATCTCCCCAACATCATCAAAAGGGAGACAATCAGGTATGTTCGACGCGAAGAAGCTTCTTGAGCAGTTTCTGGGATCGCAGATTCCGGGTGTCGGCGGCAGCGTTCGCGAGCGGGCGGGCGGCGCGATCGAGATGGCCAAGAACAATCCGTGGAAGGCAGGGGCCCTTGCGACCGCCGTGCTCGGCACCAAGACCGGCCGCAACATCGCCGGCAATGTCGCGACGATCGGCGGGCTCGCGGCCGTCGCCGGCCTCGGTTATCTCGCCTACAAGAACTATCAGTCCGGCAAGTCGCCGGAGGCAGCACCGCAGCTTGCCGCAACGACCGGCCAGCCGATCGCGCTGCCGCCGCCGGATTCGGCCTTCAGCCTGGAAGGGCCGCAGCTCTCCAATGATTTCGCCCTGACGCTGATCCGCGCGATGATCGCCGCCGCCAAGGCCGATGGCCATATCGACGATGCCGAGCGCGCCAACATCATGGAAAAGGTGCGCGAAGTCGATCTCGGCTCGGAAGCCGAGGCCTTCCTGCGCAACGAACTCGCCAACCCCGTCGATATCGACGATCTCGTGGCTGCCGCGCGCACCGAGGAGCAGAAGGTCGAGCTCTATACCGCGACGCGGCTGACCATCAATCCCGATACCCGCGCCGAACGCGGCTATCTCGACCTGCTCGCCGGCCGCCTCGGCCTGCCGGACGCGCTGCTCGACCATATCGACGCGACCGTGTCGTCCGCCAAGGTCACGGCCTGAGCGGAATAAGGCTTGCCGTTTGACGATTGGCAAGCCTGCCACCACGGCCAGTTGCCTTTCGCCGGCGGCTGGCCTAAGCCCTTCTCCTCACCCGCAGGAGATTATCGCATGGCCGACCCCAGATCCGAACGCCGCTCGCCGGCGATTGCCGCTGCGATCATCCGCGTCTGCGCGGGGCTCGTCATCTATTTCCTGCCGTCGGTGGTGCTGTGGATCGGCAACTACTCGCCGACGCTGGCGATCGTCGTCGGCGTGTGTCTGGTGATGGCGTTTTTCGCGGTGTTCTGGCTGCGGGCGCGGTATCAGCGTCGGCGGGGTGGGTGAGGGGTTAGGGTAGCCTTTATTTGGGTTTTGCCGTGTGGCCCCCTCATCCGCCTGCCGGCACCTTCTCCCCGCGGGGGAGAAGAGACTCGTGGCGGGCCGCTCGCTCCATCTTCCCTTCGCCCCAGCGGGGAGAAGGTGGCCCGAAGGGTCGGATGAGGGGGGCCTCACGGCACACTTTCACCAATCAACTTACCACCAACCAAACCTACCCACCAAACCCCACGCCCTGCAGCGACGCGCCGAGCAACAGCGCACCCATCACGATGACAAGCAGCGCGCCAAAGAGCTCGATGCCGTTGCCCACCCAGGTCGAAACGCGCGAGCCGTGGCCGGCAAGCCGCATGGCTGTGCCTTTGGCAGTGACGGCAAGGGTGGCGAGGATGGCGACGGTGATGGCGGTGCCAAGCGACATGGCGAAGACCGAGAGAACGCCGCCGAGATAGAGGCCGTTCAGCAAGGAGAAGGTGAGCACCAGCAGCGCGCCGGAGCAGGGGCGCAGGCCGACGGCGACGATTGCCGACCAGGCCTCGCGGATGCTGAACTTTTCGGCGCCGAGCATCGCCGGGTCGGGCATGTGCGACTGGCCGCAGGTCTCGCAGGCCATGCCTGAAATGAACTTGTGGCCGGCCTTGGCGGCCTGGGTTTCGCCGAAGGCGTAGGAGGTGTTTTCGCCGCGCTGGTCTGCGTCCTGCCAGTCGAGCATCATGCTGACGGGGCCTGATGCCAGCGCTTCCTGCCTTGGCTGGAAGGCCGGGATGATGGTGCGCAGCTTGCGCAGCAAGAGCCACAGGCCGAAGAGGATGACCATGACGAAGCTTGCGATCTCCATCGCCTGCGTGGCCATGGTGAGCGTGATGCCCGAGCCGCGCAGCACCAGCCAGGCGCCGCCGACAAGCAGGATCGCCACCACTCCCTGGACGAAGGCCGAGACGAAGGAGATGGCGACGCCGCGCTTCAGTTCGATCTCGTTTGCGATCATGTAGGAAGAGATCACGGCCTTGCCGTGGCCGGGGCCGGCGGCGTGGAAGACGCCATAGGCAAACGACAGGCCGACCAGCGTGCCGAGCTGCCAGGGATCCTCGCGCATCGCCTTCAGCGCGTTGGTCAGCGCGCGATAGAAGGCCTGCTGTTCGTGATTGATGTAGAGAAAGAGCGGCGCCAGCGGGCCGCCGGAGGGTTGGAAGCTCGGCTCCGCCGTGCCGATGCCGAGCGGCGATTGCGCATGCGCGGCGGCAAGGCCGGTCACGAGCAGCAGGCCGGCAGCGTAGAGCAGCAGCGTGGGCTTGCGCCTCAGCATGTGACGTCCAGCTTGGTGGCGAAGAGCTTCGACATGTTGGTGCCGGTCGGATCGTTGAAGAAGGCGTCGGTCAGCGATTGCTTGTTCTGCGAGATCACCTGGTCAGCATCGGGCCTGACCACCTGGTGCTTGCAAGCCTTGAACGCGTCGCCGACGAGGATCATCTCCTTGTCGGTCGGAAAGTCGATCGAGGTGTAGAGCGTCGGATCGTAGACGCCGAAGGTGAGGTTGCCCTTCAACGGCATCTTCTCGACCGGCTTGACGGCGAAGAACATCAGGAGCTGGCCGTCGCGGTAGTCGACATGGATGATGTCGGGCTTCTGAACCGTGATGTTCTTCCCGTTCATCGTCAGGTTCATGTAGTAATCATAGTCGGCCAGCGAATCGCGAACCGTCTTGCCGACTTCGGCGAGCTCGTTCGGCTCCAGCTTCAGGTCGGTGTTCTTGTCGAAATCCATGACGACCGAGGAGGTGAAGACCTCGTCGAAGCGCCAGACGTTGCGGAATTCGGCGATATTGCCGTCATCGCCGGCGACCACCTCCAGGCGTGCCTCCACGAAGATATGCGGATGTGCGAAGGCTGCGGCGGGCACGAGCGTCAGAAAGCCGGCCGTCAGGAAAGTCGATATCTTCATGCGTCCGCTAACTTCATCTCTAGAGTTCGGGCCAGGTTCGGTTGCCGGAAAGGCGATAAATCCGGGTGGGGCGGCCCAAATCAGTTGCTGCGATCTTGCCGGAAAATGGGACCGAATTGGGACCGGATTTCCTTGGGTTCGGCTTAGGGGTGCTTCTTGAACCAATTGTGAAGATAGTCGACGAAAATGCGCACCTTGGCGGGTAGGTAGCGGCGGTGCGGATAGACCGCGTAGATGCCGCGATCGGTGGCGATATAGTCGTTGAACAGCGTCACCAGCTCGCCGCTCTCAATCGGCTTGCGGGCGATGAAATCGGGAATGAAGGCGATGCCGATGCCTGACAGTGCGGCGCGTAGCGTCGCATGCGGGCTGTTGACCTCGATCGGGCCGGAGACGGCGACGGCAAACGAGGTGCCGTCGGGGTTCTGGAAGCGGATGCTGCCCTGGTTGCGCGAGTTGGTGTCGATGATGAAGGGCACGTTCGAGAGATCGGCCGGGTTCTGCAACTGCGGATGACGCTCCAGAAACTCCGGCGTGGCGCAGAGATGAATGCGGAAATCCGAGATCTTGCGGGCGATCATGCCGGAATCCTCGAGCTTCGTCACGCGGATCGCGACGTCGAAGCCTTCCTCGATCAGGTCGACGAAGCGGTCGTCGGCGGAGATTTCCAGCTGGAGATCAGGGTTTTCGCGGGCGAAGTCGATCAGCGACTGGCCGACATCGGCATCGACATAGGTGCGCGGCACCGAGATCTTCAGCTTGCCCTTCAGCTGCGCGTTGTTCTCGCGCACGAGATCGGCAAGGTTGTCGATCTCCTTCAGGATGTCGGAGGCGGTGCGATAATAGGTGTGGCCGGCCTCGGTCATCGAAAACTGGCGGGTGGTGCGGTTCAACAGCAGCGCGCCGAGCTCATCCTCGAGCTCGCGGACATATTTCGACAGCAGCGCCTTGGACCGGCCGGTCTTGCGGGCGGCGGCGGAAAAACCCTCGGCTTCGACGACGTCGATGAAGGCGCGGATGCGGGTGAGGGTGTCCATGAGTGCTTTGCGATCCTGATTTATATCCGGAATATCAATCAGATAATCCTACAGCAAAGGCAAGCGCGGTGTTCATGCGGCAATAGGTCCACACAAGTGGGCTGGCGTTTTTCGTTTTTTTGCGCAACCCCAAAAAAACTCTTGATTATGACGGCGAATATTCTTATCTCGACGTCAGCCCAAAGTCGCACGTGCCCATGGGTGTCCGCCGAACCCTCGAATTGGTGAGGAAATCGGTAAGGTACCTGGAATTAACCCCTCCAGTCGCTATTCCGGCCAACCGGAAAATGCGAGGACGCCTGAAGCAACGACGGTGCGGGCCTTTTTGTTCTCTCCCTGCTTTCCATCAGCGGGGGTTACTGAAGAGGCACACCTTCATTGCCGGAAGTGCGGTAGGGAATACCCTCCAATCCATGGCAGACAAAGCCGGATTCATGTCGCTTTCGCGGCGTTGATTCATCATTCGCGCATTCGAGCGCTTGCTAAGGTTCCGGGGTCTCCACCGGCTGGTTCCTATGCGAGTGATCGGCTGCCCTTTGTCCTCCGGTTTTTCCGGAGCTCTGGAATTGAAAAGGGAATCGATATGACCACTCAGCGCATCCGCGACTTTCTCGCAACCCGACGTCCCGACGGTCCCTGCCTCGTGGTCGACCTCGACGTCGTGCGCGACAATTTCTCCGCTTTCCGTCACGCCATGCCGGACAGCGCCATCTACTACGCCGTCAAGGCAAACCCGGCTCCAGAAGTCTTGAAGCTGCTCGCCGACATGGGCTCCAACTTCGATTGCGCGTCCGTCGCCGAAATCGAAATGGCGCTCAACGCTGGTGCGACCGCTGCCCGTATCTCCTACGGCAACACGATCAAGAAGGAACGCGACGTTGCCCGTGCGCATGCGCTCGGCGTCAGCCTCTTTGCAGTCGACAGCCACGAGGAAGTCGAGAAGATCTCGCGTGCCGCTCCCGGCGCCCGCGTGTTCTGCCGCGTCCTGACCGATGGCGAAGGCGCCGAATGGCCGCTGTCGCGCAAGTTCGGCTGCGTGCCGCAGATGGCCGTCGACGTTCTCGTCTACGCGCATCAGCTCGGTCTCGAATCCTACGGCGTGTCGTTCCACGTCGGTTCGCAGATGACCAAGGTCGATGCCTGGGATGCGGCTCTTGCCGATGCCAAGCGCGTCTTCGTTCAGCTGGCCAAGCAGGGCATCCACCTGCAGATGGTCAACATGGGCGGCGGCTTCCCGACCAAGTACCTGCGCGACGTTCCGTCGGCGGAAGCTTACGGTCGTGCGATCTACCAGAGCCTTCGCGACCACTTCGGCAACAACCTGCCGAAGACGATCATCGAGCCGGGCCGCGGCATGGTCGGCAACGCCGGCGTCATCAAGACGGAAGTCGTGCTGATCTCGAAGAAGTCGGACAACGACGCCGCTCGCTGGGTGTTTCTCGACATCGGCAAGTTCGGCGGTCTGGCCGAAACGATGGACGAAGCCATTCGTTACCCGATCCGCACCGAGCGCGACGGCGACGAAATGGAGCCCTGCGTCATCGCCGGCCCGACCTGCGACTCGGCTGACGTGCTTTACGAGAAGAACCTCTATCCGCTGCCGCTCACTCTTTCGATCGGCGACGAGATCCTGATCGAAGGCACCGGCGCCTACACGACCACCTACTCGGCGGTCGCGTTCAACGGCTTCGAGCCGCTGAAGGCCTACATCATCTGATACCGCCGGCCCCGTAGCCAGCCGGGGCGGCACCCTCACAATGATCTGACGATACCGTTTGAAACGGTTTTGAGTTCGGGAGGCCACGATGGCCGCTGTTCTTGATTCTGTCCGCGCATTCTTTGCGCATTCCATTTTCACCATCGACGCCGAGAATGCCGGCGATGTCGTTGCGCGCGAGACCCTGCTCGATCGCGCCATGGGCCCGAACCGTCGCCGCAAGTCGTCGGAAAAGATTCGCCGTGGCCGCGTTCCGGCCGAAGGCCTGGCGCTGGTCGCGCGTGATCGCGACGGTCACGTGATCGGCACCGTGCGCTTGTGGAACGTCGAAGCCGGCGTCAATGCCGATGGCACTGCGATCGACGCGCTGCTGCTCGGACCGCTGGCGGTCGATTCCAGCTTCGAGGGCAAGGGTGTCGGCTCGGCGCTGATGCGCGCCGCCATGCTGGAAGCCAAGACCCGTGGTCACGGCGCCATCCTGCTTGTGGGCGATGCCCCCTATTACGAGCGTTTCGGCTTCTTTGCCGCAAAGGCTCAGCATCTCGTCATGCCTGGTCCGTTCGAACGCTCGCGCTTTCTGGCGCTCGAGCTTGTCGAGGGCTGGCTTGACGGCGCGGCCGGCATGATCGTCCCAACGGGGCGGATGCTGGCCAGCGCGCCGATCCGCAGGGCGGCCTGATCGGCTAAGCCTCTCCCCTAAAGGGAGGGGCTTTTTTGTTTCATTTCCACTTTCAGGAAATCAGTTTGAAGGGGCGCCGGAAGAGCCGGTGGACTATTATCCCCTCTGTATACGCTTCGCCGTTTTCTAGCGGCGCTTACTTGACGACGCTTGCGTCGACCAGCTGTGTCCCGGCAGTCTGTACGATATTGTCCGGTATGGCGGCGATGAAAAACATCGTGAAAGCATAGACCGCGAATATGGTCGCTGCGGCTGTGGCCTTAAGAATCATTCATGCACTCCTAGTTCTCTGGTATCTAATGTGAGCGCAAAAGTCGGCTTTCCCAAGAGTTTTCTGAACGCCAGATGAACAAAAAACTGTGACGGTAAATTTTAACGATATTTTAGCAACACTGCAGCTTCGCCTTTATGGGGAAGAAATTCACTTTTCGTTCTAATAAAATGTAGAAAAAACAATCATATGGATGAAAATATGGGCGAGAATCATCCCCATGGCGTAGGGTCGGCGCATCATGAACGCGTCATCGAGCAGGGAGCCGGGTTCATGAACCGGTTCGGTCTCCGTTCATAATTCGGCGCTCGATGACGGTCGCGAAAGGTCGAATCGGATGCCGTCAGGGCAGATGATTCGTCCGGGGACGCCAGATCGAGAGACGCTCCTGTCGGTCTGATGAAGCCGGAAAGCCTGAAACGATCGGGCAGGCGGACCAGCCTGACATCCACTACCCCATACCTCGACCGCCTGCCTTCTCCCTTTTTCACCGCCGCGGACAGACCGCGCGCGGACATTCGTGCTGCCCACCGATCGCAGGACTTGCCGCCAGCGTGATTCCGTAGGAATTTATTTTAGTGATCACTAAAACGTGAGGGTGAGCATATGATACGGTCTCTACTTCTTTCCCTTTCCGCCGCCTGCCTGCTGTCGTTAGCGGGCGCGTCGACGTCCTTTGCGGCAATCAAGACGGTGACGGCGAAGCCGACCGCCGAGACGATGGCACCCGGAGAATCCGTGCTCTTCGACGACAAGAAATGTCCGGCGGGGATGATCGCGAAATTCACCAAGGCGCAGAAGCGCCCCCAGATGAACCGAAAATGCGTGCATCAATGATCTTGAGCCAAGCGCGATCATAAGGTTTCACATCCATGTGAGTTTGAAGGGACGGCCGATGATTTGATCGGCCGCCCGTCATAGATAGTGGCGCATGATCAAGCGCCTCGCACTTCTCGTCATCCTGTCGCTCACGCCGGCCGTCGCCTTCGCGCAGCAGCCGAACGCGGTTGCCACGCTGCTTGATGGCGGCGCGTCACGAGAGGAGCTGCGGCCGCTGAAGGCTGTCATCGTCGCCAGGGATGGCGAGCTCATCGCCGAGCACGGCTATCGCGGCCATTCGACGCGTGAATCCGTCAACATCAAGTCGGCCTCCAAGTCGATCATCTCGAGCCTCGTCGGCATCGCTATCGGCAAGGGCCTGCTGGAAGGGCCGGACCAGAAGATCGCGCCGATCCTGAAAGCCGACCTGCCCGACAATCCGGATCCGAGGCTCGGCCAGATCACCATCGGCAACCTGCTCTCGATGCAGGCGGGGCTTGGTCGCCTGTCCGGTCCCGATTACGGGCGCTTCGTGTCGTCGCGCAACTGGGTGCGGTTCGCTCTTGCGCAGCCGTTCGCCGATGAGCCCGGCGGGCAGATGCTCTATTCCACAGCCTCGACCCATCTGCTCTCGGCGATCCTGACCAAGGTCGGCGGGAAATCGACGCTCGCCCTGGCACGGGAGTGGCTGGCGCCGGTCGATGGCTTTCGCATCGGTGCATGGGAGCGGGATCCGCAGGGGATCTACCTCGGCGGCAATCAGATGGCGATGACCGCTCGCTCCTTGCTTGCCTTCGGCGAGCTCTACCGCAATGGCGGCAAGGCTCCAGATGGCACGCAGGTCGTTCCCGCCGACTGGGTCGTCCAGTCCTGGCAGCACCGCACCAATTCGCGCTTCTCGGGCGATGACTACGGTTACGGCTGGTTCTCGCGGCAGATCGGCGGCGAGCAAGTGCATTTCGGCTGGGGTTACGGCGGGCAGATGCTCTATATCGTGCCGTCGCTGAAGCTCACCGTTGTGATGACGTCAGACGAAAACGGCCCGTCGGCGAGAACCGGCTATCGCGATGCGCTGCACGGGCTTCTCTCCGAGATCATAGCCGCCGCACGCCCTGTCTGAGCGGGCTTTTCAGTGCATTGATTAAAATGCGACCGAGCGTTCCAATCAAAACGCAATAGCGATCTCGTAACGTGTCCGCGCCGGTGAATTGGAGGCGCGTACATGATTTTGGATCTGCGGACGATCTACGTCGTCTCCGCCATGACGCTTCTGGTTCTCGGTAGCGCGCATATGGTGAGCTATTGGACCGGGCGGTTTGGCCGCTGGCCGGCCTGGTGGGGCGCCAGCTATCTGGTGCTCGGCATCGGCACGTTGCTCGTTTGCCTGCGCAATTTCATCCCCTATGTGCTGTCGATCCAGCTGGGCAATGTGCTGACCATCGCCGGCTACCTGCTGTCCTTCTTCGCCATCCGCGTGCTCGCCGGCCGGCCGGCGTCGATGCGCGTTTGTGCGCTGGCGCTCGTCTGCATCAGCCTCCCGGTTGCGGCTCTGCCCTCCGGCGATATGTCCGTGTCGGTGCGGTTGTTCTATGTGTCGGCCATCTGCTGCCTGTGCGATCTGGCGGTACTGCGCGAGGGTATCGGCATCCACCGGCGCGAGAAGCTTTTCTCGGCGGGGCTGCTGGCATGGCTCTATCTGCCGACGGCGGCGATTTTCCTGGTGCGCAGCGTCATGGCGGCGACCGGCGAAATTGCGGGTCCTGATCCCTATGGCGCCACCGTCGCCCATAGCTGGATGGCATCGACGGCGGTCATCTTCCTGGCGCTGCGCAGCATGCTGATCGTGCTGATGGCGGCCGAGCGCAACAGGAGCGAACTGATCGCGCTGGCGCATCATGATCCGCTGACGGGCGCGCTCAACCGCGGCGGGCTGGCGCAGCGGCTGCCGGTGCGTGACGCCCACGCGTTGGCGCTCCTGGTGGTCGATATCGATCACTTCAAGCAGCTGAACGATCAGCACGGTCATCTTGTCGGAGACGATGTGCTCCGGCTGTTTTCAAGTGCGGCGCGCAGCGTGCTGGGGCCCGATGATCTCCTGTCGCGCCACGGCGGCGACGAGTTTCTCGTGGTGCTGAAGAATATCGCCGAGGATGGGGCGATTGCCGTCGCCGAGCGGATGCGGCTGGCGTTTTCGGAGCAGGTTTCGGCGATGGCGGTGTTCGCGTCGCTTCCGACGCTCAGCATCGGCGTCGCCGCCTGCAGTGGCCCGGATATCGACTTCAAGAAGCTTCTGGGGCGGGCCGATACGGCGCTCTACGCCTCCAAGCGCCAGGGCCGCGACCGGGTGGAGGCATCGCCGGCGCAGGAGCAGGCGGCTTAGCCAGTTTAGGCTCAGATATTCTGGTCCATGCTCTCGGCAGGGATTTCGCTGGCCGAATGGATGCGCACCACCGCTGCCGGGACGCCGGCCACCGTGCAATGGGCCGGAACCGGCTTCACCACCACGCTGCCGGCCGCCACCTTGCTAAAGGCGCCGATCTCGATATTGCCGAGGATCTTGGCGCCGGCGCCGATCATCACGCCGCGACGGATTTTCGGGTGGCGGTCTCCGGTTTCCTTGCCGGTGCCGCCGAGCGTGACGCCCTGCAGGATGGAGACCTCGTCCTCGATAACGGCCGTTTCGCCAATGACGATACCGGAGCCGTGGTCGAGCATGATGCCGGAGCCGATCCTTGATGCCGGGTGGATATCCGGGCCGAAGACCAGTGAGGCGAGATTAGACAGCCAGCTGGCGACCTCGACGCGGCCGTCATTCCACAGTTTGTGGGCGGCGCGGTGGATCTGCAGGGCGTGGAAGCCCTTCAGATTTAGCAGCGCATGCAGATAGGTCGTGCAGGCCGGATCGCGCTTGCGCACCGCCATAAGGTCGGCCTGGATATCGGTCAGGATATCAGGGGTCAGCGTCTCCTGGAGGAGCGTCGTCAGAGCCGCCGTATCGACATCGGCGCGCGACAGGCGCGCGGCGAGCACGCGGGCAACGATTGTCGCGCTATCCGCAGCCTCGATCACCTGCGATGTCAAAAGAGGCCGCAAGACCGGTTCGCGTTCGCAGAGCGCCAGGGCCTCGGCGCGGATCAACACCCATGCCGAGGCATCGTTGGCGGCTGCGGTTTCGGCGATGGCGGTTCTGGTCTGCGACATCTGGCTAAGCTCTCTGTTTTCACGCCAACTGTTTTCAAGCGTGTCTTATCCCGAAACCGGTGGCCAGTCTCGGGATATGTGTCTTAAAGCGTGTCGCGATCCTTCGGATTCGCTCGTCACGCTTTAAGTTTTTGTTCTGTCGCATGTCGGTGCCGCAAAACCGCTGCACAGTTTTGTGCGACATGCTTTAGGCGGCGATATCGACCACGCCGCAATCGCCGGCTTCCGAGGCGAAGGCCAGCAGCTTGCCGTTCTTGCTCCAGCTCATGGCCGTGATCGCACCCTTGCCGGGGCGGCGGATCAGCGCTTCCTTGCTGTCGGCGAGGCGAACGGCGAGGATCATGCCGTCGATGAAACCAATAGCGAGGATATCTTCGGCCGGGTGGAACTTGACCGATGTCGCCATAATGTTGGCGCGGGTGCCGAGTTCGAGCGGCGCCTTGCCCATCGGGCCGTCCTTGCCGGAGAACGGCCAGACGATGGCGGCCGGTGCGCCTGATGAGGCCAGCCACTTGCCCTTGGCCGACCAGGAGAGCGACTTGACCTTGGCGGGGTAGCCGGTCATGCGCATGTGGCGGGCTTCGGCGCCAGGCTTGGTGTCGAGCTTCCAGCCGTGGAGCGCGTTTTCCTGCATGGTCGTGACGAGGAAGTTGCCATCCGGCGAGAAGGTGACGCCGGTATGAGCGCCTTTCCATTCGAGATCGACGGGCTTGGCTTCGCCCACGACCCAATGCAGCGACACGCCATTATAGCGGGCGGCGGCGACGCGCATGCCCTTGGGGGCAAAGGCGAGGCCTTCGACGGTGCGTTCCTCGGTGAATTCGCGGGTGGCGCCGTCGGCGAGGCGAACGATCGCGCTCTTGCCGTGGGAATAGGCGATGGCACCCTGCGGGCCGGCGGCGAGCTGCGAGATCCACTTGCGCGGCGCATGCGCCAGCTCGGTGACGCTGCCATCGGCGGCAATCCGCAGCACCTTGCCGTCTTCGCCGCCCGAAATCAGGCTTTCGCTATAGGGATCGCGGATGCAGGTGAGCATGCCCTGATGGGCTTCTGTGACTTTCTCAGAGCCATCCAGCCGGTGAAACGTGCCGGTGGCGCTGGCGAAGAAAGGGGTATCACCTAAAAATTCGACGGCCAGGATATGGCCGTCGAGATCAAACGGGGCAACAGTCGGCATCAGGCAGCGGCCTCGCACGCCTTGAAGGAAGCTTCGAGCTTTTCGCGGTCAAGCTCGCGGCCGATGAAGACGAGACGCGTCTCGCGCTTCTCGCCGTCCTTCCAGGCGCGCTGGTGGTCGCCTTCGATGATCATGTGCACGCCCTGAACCACATAGCGCTCGGCATCGCCCTTAAACGCGATGATGCCCTTGAGGCGCAGGATGTTCGGGCCCTGCGTCTGGGTGATCTTCTGGATCCAGGGGAAGAAACGATCCGGGTTCATCTCGCCGCCGCGCAGCGAAACCGACTGCACCGTCACGTCGTGGATCGGGGAGACGGCGCCGTGGTGATGGTGGTCGTGTCCGTGATCATGGTGATGGTCGTGCCCGTGGTCATGATCGTGGTGGTGATGATCGTGATCATGGTCGTGCGCGTGATGATGGTGGTCGTGGCCGCAATCGGGACCGCAGACATGGTCGGGGTGATCGTGGTCGAGGAAGTGCGGGTCGTTTTCCAGCGCGCGTTCCAGGTTGAAGGCGCCCTGGTCGAGCACGCGGGCGAGATCGACGCCGGAGCGGCTGGTCTTGTAGACGCGGGCCGACGGGTTGATGGCGCGCACGACGTCTTCGATCTGCGCCAGTTCTTCCGGGGTGACGAGGTCGGTCTTGTTGATCAGCACGACGTCGGCAAAGGCGATCTGGTCTTCGGCCTCGCGGCTGTCCTTCAGGCGCAGCGGCAGGTGCTTGGCGTCGACTAGGGCGACCACGGCATCGAGCTCGGTCTTGGCGCGGACGTCGTCATCCATGAAGAAGGTCTGGGCAACCGGCACCGGATCGGCAAGGCCCGTCGTTTCGACGATGATGCCGTCGAAGCGGCCGGGGCGGCGCATCAGGCCTTCGACGACACGGATCAGGTCGCCGCGCACCGTGCAACAGACACAGCCATTGTTCATCTCGTAGATTTCTTCGTCGGATTCGACGATGAGGTCGTTGTCGATGCCGATCTCGCCGAACTCGTTGACGATGACGGCATACTTCTTGCCATGCGCTTCCGTCAGGATGCGGTTCAACAGCGTCGTCTTGCCGGCGCCGAGGTAGCCGGTGAGAACAGTGACGGGGATGGGCTTGGGTTGCGTCTGGAGAGCGTCGGTCATGAGAACCTCGATAGGTGGGGGCTTGCTCGGGGTTTGTCCCGGGCCTTTCAAATTCGTCGTCTCATATAAGGGGTGCGGCGCGGCAGTTCAAAGGGATTCGTATGTTATAAGATCACATTAGGATGTGGAGGCCGCGATAGCCGATGGGATATCGGCCTGGGCGAAGTCATTGCCGATGAAAAGCAGGGGGCAATTGAATTCCTTCGCCGTGGCGTAGGCGAAGCAATCGCCGAAGTTTAGGGAAGCAGAATGGAAGTTCTTGCCCCACGAACGGTAGGCGGCTGCCGCGAGTTCTGCGCGGGCTGGGGTGACGTCGACAATCTTCACGGTGATGGCCGAAAGAATCGTGCTCATCTGGTTGGACATCCCTCTCCTTGCTGCGACGATTAGCGCCTCAAGCACCGTCCCGGCCGACACCAGGATCAGCTCCTCGCTTTCGAATATCTTGCGGCAGGAAGGTGCCTGCGGTTCGTTTGCCAAGATCGCGATCAATGCCGACGTGTCGACGGCGATCACTTCGGCAGGCCGTCTTCGTCGTAGAGGAAATCCTGGCTATGAGCGGCGTCCGGGCCGGGTGGCAGGTTCAACTGCCGTACCTCTTCCTGCAGTCTGTCGATCAGCCGGGACTTCTCCTCACGGGTCATCAGTTGCTTCACCCTGACGTCCTCCTGCAGGCGCCGAATAAGCTCGCCTCGTTTGACCGGGTCCTTGATAAAGCCGGTAACCGGCTCGAGCCGAACGGCGGGCTGGCCATCCTGCGTCAGCACAATCTCTTCGCCCTGATTGGCAAGGCGGACCAGTTCTGTCAGCTGACCTTCAGCCTCTTTCACGGAAATGCGCATGCGGGCCTCCTTGGTGAGCCACTGCGATTGCAATCAATATGATAAAAACCCCGCGCCGATACAAGCGGCCCGCTATGTCAGCGTGTCCACGTCGAAGGCGTCCACATCCTCCAGCAATTCCACCAGCCCCTTCACCGCGTGGGCGATCAGCGCCTCGCCTTTTGCGGCGGTCGCCTTGGCCGCGTTGCCGGCGACGCCTTTATCGTTGAGGTCGGACATTTTCCAGCCGAAGGCGTGGGGGCCGTAGGCGCGCAGGTGCTTGTAGCGGACGGCGAAGTCGGATTGGCGGGAGGGGAAGTTCTCGGCTTTCGCCATGTCCACCTTGTCCGGGTGCAGCGCCAGCATCACCGAGGTCTCGATGTCGCCGCCGTGGATGTCGATCGCCTTTTCTTCCGGCGAGATCACCCCATCGGGCAGGCCGAAGCGGGTCCAGCTGGTGGCGACGGCGAGCATGTTGAAGCGCACGCGGGCTTCGGTGGCGACAACAGTCATCAGCGGAGAATTGCCGCCATGGGCGTTGAGCATGACGAATTTGCGGATGCCCTGTCGCGACAATTTGCCGGCAATGCCGAGCCAGCGTTCGATCGCCTCGCCGTAGGATAGCGTTTGCGTTCCTGTCACATCCATATGCTCGATTGAGTAGCCGACTGATTCCGTCGGCAGGAAGGTCACCGGAAGGGTCTTGGGAAGCGCGGTTTTGAGCCTGCTAACGATGCCGTCGGCGATCAGCGTGTCGGTATCGAAGGGAAGGTGAGGGCCGTGCTGTTCATGGGCGCCGAGCGGCAGGACAACGATGTGCCGCTCGCGCTCCGCACCAGAAAATTGCGGATCGTGGTCGTCGAACTCGGTCGCTGGCGCGTTCATCCGGCTAAGGCCTCTTGTTTATGACGAGATCATGCGCAATGTCATAACGCAACGATCTCAATGCTTAATGCATAAGCCTTTAAATCAAAATGGATTTGGAGGAAGGCTTAGGCGCCAAATGAAACTGTTGCCGTCCCTCACAACCTCAATTGGGTGCAGGGCGCGGCAAGATCAAAGGGACGGCAATGGGTAAGAAGCACAAGGACGGCAAGAAGCAGAAGTCGAAGAAGAAGGACCAGACCGAGTATACGGTGGTCGATCTTTCGCCGGCTTTGACGCAGGCCGCCCGCTCGATGCGCACCGTGCTCTCCCGCAACCTTCTGGAGAGCGGGCTCTATGCCGGGCAGGATGGCGTGATCACGTCGCTCGCCGAAAGCGACGGCATGACGGCAGGCGCCTTGGCGCACAAGCTCGGCGTCAAGGCGCCGACCATGACGCGCACGATCGGCCGCATGGAGGCGCAGGGCTTTCTCGAGCGCAAGGCCGATGCCGACGACGCGCGCCTCACCAAGGTCTACCTCACCGATCTCGGCCGCGGCAGTGTTGCTGCCATCGAACAGGCCGCGACAGCCTGCGACCGGCTGGCGACGCTCGATTTTTCCGAGAAGGAAATCCGCAATCTGGTGCGGCTTCTGAAGGCGATCGACGGCAATCTGCAGGCCGATGCCATCGTGCTCGACGAGCCGGATGAAATCTGACGGTTTTGTGAAATTAGAAATTGCCTGCTCCGGTTTAATCTTTTAATTAAACATTTTAAGGACGCTCGGCTCACAGCTGGCCGGGTGCATATGTTCATCGCGCGTCACAGTCCTTCCGCGCGATCCGGGAGGCACAGTGGCGCAGAAGATCAAGCTTTCGACGATCGCCGAAACGCTCGGCATTTCCACCGCAACCGTATCCCTGGCGCTCCGCGACAGTCCGCTGGTCGCCGGCGCCACCCGCGACAAGATCAAGGAACAGGCGCGCGCGCTCGGCTATATCTACAATCGCCGCGCCGCCAGCCTGCGCACCTCGCGCTCGGGCATCATCGGCGTCGTCGTGCACGACATCATGAACCCGTTCTACGGGGAAATCCTGAAGGCGATCGAAAGCGAGCTCGACCGCAGCCGGCACACCTTCATTCTCTCCAACCATTACGATTCCGTCGAAAAGCAGCGCACTTTCATCGAGACGCTGCTGCAGCTCGGCGGCGATGGCGTCATCATGTCGCCGGCGATCGGCACGCCGCCGGAGGACATGCAGCTTGCCGAGGACAACGGCATGCCGGCCATTCTCGTCGCCCGCTCGATGGACGGATCGGAGCTGCCGACCTATCGCGGCGACGACAGCTACGGCATCTCGCTTGCCACCAATCATCTGATCGGCCTCGGCCATCGTTCGATCGCCATGATCGGCGGCACCGACCAGACGTCCACCGGCCGCGACCGGTACCAGGGCTATGTCAACGCGCTGCGCAAGGCGGAGATCGAGGTCGATCCCGGCTTGCGCATTCCGGGCCCCCGCTCGATGCAGGGCGGCTTCGAGGCGGCGGTGCACTTCCTGTCCCTGCCGCAGAAGCCCACGGCCGCCGTCTGCTGGAACGATCTGGTCGCCATCGGCCTGATGAACGGCATCGCCCGCGCCGGCCTGGTGCCCGGCACCGATATTTCCGTTACCGGTTATGACGATCTCGAGGAGGCGTCGATCTCGATGCCGGCGCTGACAACCGTGTGGAACGGCCAGGCCGAAGTCGGCCGGCTCGCCGCCCGCGCGCTTCTCGATCGCCTCGCCGGCAGCCACGAACCCGACGGCATCCATCTCATCAAGCCCGAGATGCGCATCCGCCAATCGACCAGCCCCTTCCGGCCCCGGTCATAATCCCCGCCCTCATCCCAAGTCATCCAGGGCGCGCGACAAATCGAAGAGGAAACGTCATGTCCCGTACCGCTGTTCTCGTTCCGTGGAAAATGCACGAGCGCGTTCTGGCGCGCCTGAAGGAAGGCTTTGACGTCATCGAGGCCGACGCCAAGTCGCTCGATGCGGAGACCGCAGGCCGCATTCGCGGCGTTGCCGTATCGGGCACCTTCTCCGCCGCCGATATCGATGCGCTGCCCAATCTGGAGCTGATCTCCAGCTTCGGCGTCGGCTATGACAGCGTCGATGCCAGGCATGCCGCGACCAAGGGCGTGGTGGTCACCAACACACCTGACGTCCTCAACGACGAAGTGGCAGACACCGCGATCGGGCTGCTGCTCAACACCATCCGCGAATTTCCGCGCGCCGAAAACTGGCTGCGCGCCGGCAACTGGAAGCCGGGGCAGAGCTATCCGCTGTCGCGTTTCTCGCTGAAGGGCCGCCATGTCGGCTTCTACGGCCTCGGCCGCATCGGCCAGGAGATCGCCAAGCGGCTGGAGCCGTTCAAGGTGAAGATCAGCTACCACACCCGCTCGCGCAACGAGGCGCTGCCCTACGATCACTATCCGACGCTGGAGGGTCTCGCCGAAGCCGTCGATACGATGATCGCGATCGTCCCGAAGACGCCACAGACGCACAAGACCGTCAATGCCGATATCCTGAAGGCACTAGGGCCGGATGGCGTATTCGTCAATGTCGGGCGCGGCTGGACCGTCGACGAGGATGCGCTGATCGAGGCGCTGTCTTCAGGTGCCTTGGGTGCTGCCGGTCTCGACGTGTTCTATGACGAACCGACGGTGCCGGCTGCGCTGATGGCGCTCCCGAACGCCGTGTTGTTGCCGCACATCGCCTCGGGCTCGGTTCCGACCCGCAATGCGATGGCCGATCTGGTGGTCGACAATCTGGTCGGGTGGTTCGATGCGCGCAAGCCGCTGACGCCGGTGGCCGAGACGCCCGTCAAGGGGTGATGGGTTTTGGGGCGGTGCGTATGCTCTGTGGCTGCGCTCTTCTTTGATCCACTCCCGTTGCATTCTTGGATGCGTGCTTAGATCCTCGGGACGAGCCCGAGGATGACGGCTGAGTAAATGGCGCATCTCCGTAACCTATTGAAACGCCGGGGAAAACATCCTTTCGACGTCATCCTCGGGCTCGCCCCGAGGATCTAAGCACGGTCCCGCTTGCTCGACTTCCATGGACACTTGGCGCCAGCAAGAAGTCAGCAGTGTCGTCTCGTCGGCAGCGGGTAGGCCACGCCAAAGATCGGCCAACGTCTGCAATGACAGGCTCGTCTATGGGCGTCGTCCCGCTTTCCCCATCTCCGTTGCATTCTTGGATGAGTGCTTAGATGCTCGGGACGAGCCCGAGGATGACGGTTGCGTGAGTGGATGCCGCCAGTAACCTACTGAAACACCGCGGCAAACATCCTCTCGACGTCATCCTCGGGCTCGTCCCGAGGATCTAAGCACGGTCCCATTTGCTCGACTTTCATGGACACTTGGCGCTAGGATGCAACCACGAGATCATGCGAGGGGGAGGCGAGGTGGCGGATAGTTCGAGTGAGACGCAGCGCAAGCTGACGACGATCTTTTCGGCGGATGTGCAGGACTATACGCGGCTGATGGGCGTCGACGAGGAGGGGACGCTCGAGACGCTGAAGCGGTATCGCGACCGGATGTCCCGGCTGATCGAGGCGCATGGCGGACGGGTGGTCAATACCTGGGGCGATGGGTTGATCGCCGAGTTTCCGAGCGTGGTCGAGGCAGTGCGCGCCGCCGTCGACGTGCAGAACGAACTCGCGGGGCTGAATGACGCCCGGCCCGCCGATGGGCGCATGCTGTTTCGCATCGGCATCAATCTTGGCGACGTGATCGTCGAGGGCAGCGATATCTATGGCGACGGCGTCAATATCGCCGCGCGGCTGCAGGCGCAGGCGCCGGCCGGCGGCGTGGTGATCTCGAACACGGTTTACGATCAGGTGCGCAACAAGGTGGCTGTCGGGTTCGATTTTCTCGGGCCGCTAAGCGTGAAGAACGTGGCCGAGGCGGTGCCGAGCTATGCGGTCAGGATCGGGGAAGGGGACGCCGCGCGGGCGACTGGGGGTGATGCGCATGCCGCTGGGTCGCCGTCGGGCGCTGAGGCTCAATCGACGAAGCCGGGGCCGTTGTCAGGTGGGCGAGGGGGCGTGTTGCTAGGCCAACAAGCAGCGCCATTACCGGATCAGCGGCGAAACCTTGCGGTGCTCGGCGTGATCGCCGCAGCACTCGTCGTCATCAACACGCTGACATGGCATGGCGTCTTCTGGGCCGCTTGGCCTCTGCTGGCGCTGGCCTATGTCGCGGCGATGCGCTGGGCGCATCTGCAGGAGCGCTACGACGCGCGGCTTGTGGCGCTTGCCATCTCGGCGCTTGGGCTGATCGGCATCAACCTTCTTTCCTGGCACGGCACCTTCTGGGCGATCTGGCCGCTTCTCGCCATCGCCGTCGTGGGCGGTCTGCGCTGGGCGCGGCGGGGCTAAAGCATGTCGCGCAAAAGTGTGCAGCGGTTTTGCGGCGACGACATACGATAAAACAAAGACTTAAGTCTTCGCCTACGCCACCACCTTCGTAGCCTTGGCCGGCAGCTTGCTTGCGGCATAGTCGCGGACGGCGTCGCCGAAGGCGGTGAAGAGCTGGTTGGAGGGCTTGTCGGTTTCGGCCCAGTATTCGGGATGCCATTGCACGCCGACGGCAAAGGCTTTTGCGTCGATGACGGACACGGCCTCGACCGTGCCGTCCTCGGCGACCGCTTCCACGGCAAGACGGGGTGCTGTCTCGGCGATCGCCTGGCGGTGCAGCGAGTTCACCTTGATCTCGCCCGATCCGACGATGCCTGCGATGCAGGAACCTTCCCTGACGATGACGTTCTGGCGGATGGCGTACATGCCGTCGCGGTCGACATTATCCGGCTTGCGGTGGTCCCAGATGCCGGGCTGGTCCTGGATCTCGCTGGCGAGCGTGCCGCCCAGCGCGACGTTCAGTTCCTGGATACCGCGGCAAATGGCGAGCAGCGGGATGGCGCGGTCGATGGCGCGGCGGATGAGCGGCAGCGAGGTCGCGTCGCGGGCGGGGTCGAAGGGGCCGTCGGCCTCGGTTGCCTCCTTGCCGTAGCGGGCGGGGTGGACGTTGCTGGCCGAGCCGGAGACGAGGACGCCGTCGACGCGGTCGAGAATGGCGTCGATGTCGTAGCCTTCCTCGAAGGCCGGGATGATGAAGGCCATGACGCCGGAGGCATTCAGCGCGGCACGGACATATTGGTGCTGCACGGCATGCCAGGTGGCGCCGTCAAAGCTGCGGATATCGGCGGGAACGGCGACGATGGGCTTGGTCATTGTCTATCCTGAGGACGATCATCTCTTGCCAATGAGAGAAACCAGAACGGCTTTCCTGTCAACGTGTGCCTGATGTGCCCGGCCAAATTGCGGCAAGGCCATGTGCCGGCCTCGCTCCATCCATGACTAAGCCGCTGATTCCGATCGAAATGCGCTACTCGCCATATTGGTGTCGTGATCCCAAAGACTAATAGGCCGGCGCTTGAATCACCTGCGTCCGCATGCTTAGCTTCCCTCGTTCCGCGGGTGGGGAGAGTTTGGCCCTGCTGAACCAACAATGGGAGGTTTTTGATGGATCGTCGTTCATTCTTCAAGAAGGCAGGAACAGCGGGCGTCGGCGCCGTTGCTGCCTCGGCTCTGGCGGCACCCGCCATCGCCCAGGAAAACCCGAAGATCGCCTGGCGCATGACATCGTCGTTTCCGAAGAGCCTGGACACGATCTATGGCGCGGCCGACGATATCGCCAAGCATCTGGCCGCATCGACCGACGGCAACTTCACCATCCAGCCCTTTGCCGCCGGCGAGATCATTCCCGGCCTGCAGGCGGCGGATGCCGTCAGCGCAGGAACGGTGGAAGCGGCACACACCTGCTCCTATTACTTCGTCGGCAAGGACCCGACCTACGCGATCGGCACCGCCATTCCCTTCGGGCTTAACGGGCGCCTCACCAATGCCTGGTTCTACGAGGGCAACGGCAATACGCTGATGAACGAATTCTACGCCACGCAGGGCATTTACGGCCTGCCGGCGGGCAATACCGGCGCCCAGATGGGTGGCTGGTTCCGCAAGGAAATCAACACGCTGGATGATCTGAAGGGCGTGAAGATGCGCATCGCCGGCCTCGCCGGCCAGGTGATCAGCAAGCTCGGCGTCATCCCGCAGCAGATCGCCGGCGGCGATATCTATCCGGCGCTGGAAAAGGGCACGATCGACGCCTCGGAGTTCGTCGGCCCATACGACGATCTGAAGCTCGGCCTGCACAAGGTCGCGAAGTATTACTATTATCCCGGCTGGTGGGAGGGTGGCCCGACGGTGCACGCCTTCTTCAATCTGGAAAAGTGGAACAGCCTGCCGAAGCACTATCAGGCGGCACTCACCGATGCCTGCGCCTTCGCCAACACCAACATGATGGCGAAGTACGACATGAAGAACCCGCCGGCGCTGAAGCAGCTGGTCTCCGAGGGGGCGACGCTCAGGCCGTTCAGCCAGGAAATCATGGAAGCCTGCTTCCAGGCTTCGCTTGGGATCTATGCGGAGATTTCGGCGTCCAATCCCTACTTCAAGAAGATCTACGAGGATCAGACGGCGTTCAAGCGCGATGCGTATCTGTGGATGCAGCTGTCTGAGTATACGTTCGATACGTTCATGATGATCCAGCAGCGGGCTGGGAAGATTTAGCTCGAGTTCTGAGGGGGCTGGCGTTCTGGCGTGTGGCCCCCTCATCCGACCCTTCGGGCCACCTTCTCCCCGCTGGGGAGAAGGGGAGGTCGGCGCGAGCGGCCCACTAAGAGTCTCTTCTCCAACGGGGAGAAGGTGCCGGCAGGCGGATGAGGGGGCTCCGGTCTCCCACCCATCCAAAATCATTATCCAACTGAAATCCCTACTTGATCACCGGCGGCTGGCTCAGATCCGGCTGCGCGGGTTTCACCTGTGCCGGTGGTTGCCCCGGCAAGCCATTCATCGGCGGCAGCGCCAGGCCCGGCATCCCGGGTGGCGTGCCAAGCCCGTTGCCGCTAAAGCCGGGGACCTCGATCTTGATCGTGTTGAGATCCACCTCCGGCCCCTTCTTCAGCCAGTAGGTCACCGATTGCGGCCAGAAGATCACGATGGCGACGAGGATGAGCTGCATGCCGACCCAGGGCAGGGCGCCCATGTAGATGTCGGAGGTCTTGACGCTGCGGTCGGCGATCGAGCGCAGATAGAAGAGCGCGAAGCCGAAGGGCGGGTGCATGAAGCTCGTCTGCATGTTGACGCAGATCAGCACGCCGAACCAGATGAGGTCGATGCCGAGCGCGGAGGCAACGGGGGCCAGCATCGGGATGACGATGAAGGCGATCTCGAAGAAATCGAGGAAGAAGGCGAGCACGAAGATGAAGATGTTGACGAAGATCAGGAAGCCCACCGGGCCGCCGGGGATGCCTGAGAGCATGTGCTCGATCCAGCGCGAGCCGTCCATGCCCTGAAAGACGAGGCTGAAGCAGGTGGAGCCGATCAGGATCATCACCACCATCGACGTAATGTGCATGGTGGAGCGCATCGCCTCCTGCATCAGCGGCCAGGTCAGGCGGCGGTGCATGGCGGCGAGCGCCATGGCGCCGACGACGCCGAGCGCGCCGGCTTCGGTCGGGGTCGCGAGCCCCATGAAGATGGTGCCGAGGACGAGGAAGATCAGCACGATCGAGGGCACCATGCCCGACAGCACCTTGAAGAGCAGCGCCCAGGTGAAATCGCCGCGCACCTCCTTGGGCAGCGGCGGCACGGAGGCGGGTTTTACGATCGACAGGATCAGGATGTAGATCATGAAGATCGCCACCTGCAGGATCGAGGGGCCGATGGCGCCGAGATACATGTCGCCGACGGACTTGCCGAGCTGATCGGCGAGGACGACGAGAACGAGCGAGGGCGGGATCACCTGGGTGATGGTGCCGGATGCGGCAATCACCCCGGTGGCGAGCCGCGGGCTATAGCCGTAGCGCAGCATGATGGGCAGCGAGATGACGCCCATGGTGATGACCGAGGCTGCGACCGTTCCGGTGATGGCGCCGAGCACCGCGCCGACGAGGATGACGGCATAGGCAAGGCCGCCGGGGATGCGGCCGAAGAGCTTGCCCATGCCCTCGAGCAGGTCTTCCGCCAAGCCGCAGCGCTCCAATATGGCGCCCATGAAGGTGAAGAAGGGAATGGCGAGCAGGAGATCGTTGGAGACGATGCCGAAGAAGCGCAGTGGGAGCGCCTGCAGGAAGGCCTCGCTGAAATGGCCGGTGGCGACACCAATGATGCCGAAGAACAGGCCGACGGCGGCCAGCGAAAAGGCCACCGGGAAACCGTAGAGCATGAACAGGACCATGCCCACGAACATGGCCGGCGGAATGATGCCGAAATCAAACAATGGCTTTCCTCCCGGTCGCGGTCACTGCAGCGGTTTTTCGTATTTGGTCTCGACGACCAAATGACCCGTCAGCGCGGCGATGCGCTTGATCAGCTCGGAGAGACCCTGCAGCGTGAGCAGGCCGAAGCCCGCGACCAGGATGAGCTTGACCGGCCAGCGGATCAGGCCGCCGGCATTGGAGGAGACCTCGTGCTTGATATAGGAGAGCCAGAAGAAGGGCCAGCAGAGCCAGGTGAGGAAGATGCAGGCCGGAAGCAGGAAGACGATCAGGCCGATCGTGTCGATCCACAGCCGCGCCCGGTCTGACACCGAGCCGTAGATCAGGTCGACGCGGACATGTTCGTTCATTCTGAGCGTATGGGCGGCACCCAGCACGACGACGAAGGCGAAGAGATACCACTGGATCTCGAGCCAGCCGTTGGAGCTGTAGTTGAAAGTGTAGCGGATGAGTGCGTTGGCGGCGCTGATCAGGCAACAGAACAGCACCATATATTCGGACAGCTTGCCCATGAACTGGCTGACAGCATCGATCAGCCGGCTGGCGGCTAGAAAAACCGGCATGCCTTTCCCCCTCCTATTTCATGGGTTTTACCCCATGCTCTCCCACCTCAAGTGGTAGATCAGGGACCCTGAAATTGGAAGCGGAAAGCCCGGATGTTGGATTATAGTCTTATATCGCGGGCGACCCGCCAGCAGCGCTTGCCGGCTGCAAAGACGACAACCTGTGGATGGACCGCCTCATTGTGAAACATCCCCGCGAAGCTGCAAAAACTGCCGATTCCCGCTCTTGTTCTCGCTAAGATTGTAGAAAAATCAACAAAATGTGTGGGTGACCTGAAATCAATTTTTAAAGGGTTGGCGGTAGGGTGCTGCGGTACAGGGAAAATATTGGATGAAGCCAGATAGCCCGAGCAGGGTCCCTACGGATGTATATCTCTCGTTTGTGAGTTCCCTCTCGGGAAACCGCATGACGCTGCTCGCCGGTGTCATCGTTCACATCGCGACCTGCCTGGCCATTGCCTTCAAGACCGGCACCACCCTCTACCTCTGGCTTGCCGCGGGCTTTCTCCTCGTCTTCTGCGCACGCATGATCATTTTCCGCCAGTTCGACCGCGTCGACAAGCAGACGCTGACGCATGCCGGCATCGAGCATTGGGAGCGGATCCTTGTCGCGGGCGCTGCCTGCACGACGACGCTGCTCGGTATCTGCAGCGGTTATGCGATCTTCATGGTGCACGACAGCTTTTCGGAGCTCGCCAGCATCTCGGTGACGATGGCGACCATGGTCTCGGTCGTCGGGCGCAACTATGGGTCGCGCATGGCTGTCGACCTGCAGACCTTCTCCTGCTGCCTGCCGATGATCATCTGCAGCCTGATGGCGATGGATTTCTATCGCGGCATCCTGTCCATCTTCCTCATTCCCTTCTGGCTCACCACCCGGGCAATGGCCAACGGCGTGCGCGAGTTCCTTTATGAGAACGTCATCGCGCGGCGGGAGATCACCTCGATCGCCGACCGGTTCGACACGGCGCTCAACAACATGCCGCACGGACTCGTCATGGTGGACGCGGAAAACCGTATCCAGGTGGTCAACCGCAAGGCATGCGAACTCCTGAAGATCGGTGCGCCGGACCGGTTGAAGGACCGCGATCTCGGTGCCGTGCTGCGCTATGGCGCGCGCTACAATTTCATGGATTCCTCGCAGCCGGAGCTTATCCTGCGGCAGATGACGCATGTCGCCGAGGGCAAGCTGTCGCGCATGCTCATCCATTTTCCGGAAGACCTGTCGCTCGAGTTCTCCGCCAGCCGCCGCGCCGATGGCGGCGCCGTGCTGATCTTCGAGGACGTGTCGAGCCGCGTGAAGGCCGAGCAGAAGATCCTGCACATGGTGCGCTACGACGCGCTGACGGGCCTGCCGAACCGCGAATATTTCAGCCACCTCGTCCAGGACTACCTGAACAAGCATCCGAAGAAGCGTGGCCCGCTCGGCTTCATGGTTCTCGACATCGACGAGTTCAAGCATGTCAACGACATGCGCGGCCACATCACCGGCGACCGGCTGCTCTGCGCCATTGCCAACCGCATCGAGGAGCGCTCGCGCAAGGCGATCGTCGGCCGCCTGATGGGCGACCAGTTCATCCTGTTCTTCCCGCACGCCAAGGATGCGGAAGCGATGGACGCGGAGATCCGCCGCGTGCATGCCGAGATCCAGGGGAATTACGAGGCCGACGACGTCACCTTCCTGGTGTCGCTCTCGGCCGGTTTCGCCATCCTCGAAAGCGATGCCTTCGCGATGGACGAATGGAGCATCAAGGCGGATCTCGCGCTGTTCGAGAGCAAGTCCAAGGAGCGCGGCGGCATTTCCGGCTTCGAGCGTGAGATGGACGGCCGCTATATCGAAAAGCAGAAGCTGAAGGCGGACCTGCGCGAGGCGGTGGCTGCCGGCGGGCTCAACATTGCCTACCAGCCGATGTTCAAGGCCGACGGCTCGCGCATCGAATGCGCCGAGGCGCTGGCGCGCTGGGTGCATCCGGAGAAGGGGGCCATTCCGCCGGATGTGTTCATCCGCCTTGCCGAGGATATGGGCATCATCTCCGACATCACGCGTTTCATCCTGATGAAGGCCTGCATGGACTGCATGACGTGGCCGGATCACATCGCGGTCTCCGTCAACCTTTCGGCGCGCGACCTGCGCGACAACGACATTCTCGCGGTCGTCTCGCAAGCGCTGAAGAACTCCGGCCTGAGCCCCGATCGGCTGCACCTCGAAATCACCGAGAGCTGCCTGATCGATGAGCCGGCCGCGGTACGCGCGATCCTGGCGGAGCTGCGCAACAGCGGCATCACCATCGCCATCGACGATTTCGGCACCGGCTTCTCCAGCTTGAGCTATCTCGACACGCTGCCGCTCGACATCATCAAGATCGACCGCTCGTTCCTGCGCAATATCGTGGAGGACGGCCGTCGTCTGAAGCTTCTGCGCGGCACGGTCAACCTTGCCCGAGAACTCGGCCTCAAGATCGTCACCGAAGGCGTCGAGACCACCGAGCAGCTGGCCTTGCTCAACAAGTACCGGGCGACCGATCTCGTCCAGGGCTACGTCTTCTCGCCGCCAGTGCCGTCGCAGAACATCGCGCTGCTGCAGGAGGCGATTGGCCGCCGTACGCCGGTGCCGCGCCGCCGCAACAACGTGGCCTGATCCTTCATCTCACCACTTCTGATCGCCGCTGATGCCGTCCGCTTTGCAACCGGGCGGCTTTTAGTCATTCCTTAATGATTGCGGCGCGTTAACCTTAACAACTTAAATACGATTAAATTTATCTTAAAATCTTGCGTTCCGGGCCGTAATCGTATGATTAATAAGCCGTTAACGAACGGACGGACAAAATGTCAGGATCACATTCCAACGTAAGTGATTTCAGCCGCAAGATTCTTGAAGTTCTCGATAATGTCGAATACCGCCGCGTTGAAAGCAACGAGGACCTGGCACAGGTGGAACGCCTGCGCTACAAGGCCTACAAGGCGCACGACGTGCTGGCGCTGGCCCCCAAGGGCCTGCTCGACGACAGCGATTTCGACAGCCATGCCTATGTTTTCGGACTGTACTATTATGGGGAGATGGTCAGCACCGTCCGGATCCATTATGTGACACCCGACCATCGGCTCAGCCAATCGGGCGGGGCGTTCCCCTGGGCGATGGACGCGATGCTCGATGCCGGTCTGACGCTGATCGACCCGGCGCGCTTCGCCGCCGATCCCGAGATGACGGCGGATCTCTCCTGGATCCCGTATCTCACGCTGCGCCCCTCGATCGTCGCCGCGGCCTATTTCCGCGCCAGCCGGGTGCTGCAGTTCTGCCGGCCGCCGCATGCCGCCTTCTACAAGCGCGTCTTCTATGCCGACACCATCGTGCCCGGTCAGCTGGCGAAGAACTACGGCATCGACATGACGCTGATGGCGACCAACGTGATCGAGGTCGGGCGCAAGCTTTTGACGCGCTATCCGTTCTTCATCTCCAGCGCCAGCGAACAGCGGATGATGTTCTCGCGCAACCCGAACGACACGCTGCCGCCGCTGACCATCATTCCGACGGCGCGTTTCGTGCCCGAGGGCCAGTTCGGCACCGATCTGCCGCTCTGAGGCAATCCAACACGATGCATGGGAAAGCCGCGTGGCCGCGGCATTCTCATGCATTGCGCTTTTCCGGGCTTTGTGTAATTCCTCTAGCGGGACATTTGTACGTGGGAGCGTGCGGATGAGAAAGTCATGCGGCCGCATCGTGATGCGGGCCGGGGTTTCAGGGAGATGACAAGCATGGCCGAGTACAATACCGGACCCGCCGAAGTCGGCGCGCCGATGGACTATCCAGCGCACGAGCAGACCTACAACATGTTCCTGGCGGCCGCGAAGTTCGGCACGCTGTTCCTCGTTGCGCTGCTGCTCGGCATGACCGCCGGCTTCTTCGCAGGCGCCGGCCTGCTCGGCGGCATCGTGGTGCTGCTAATCGTCTTCATCGCCGGCCTCGTGCTGCTGCGCTAATCAGCCACCGACATCAGATCGACGTATCGAGAGCAGGGCGGGAATGCGTTTCCCGCCTTTGCGCGTGTATTCGCTTGCCAATTATTGCAACATGCGGTTTCATTCGTCATCGCGGCGGCATCATTCAAGTGCATTCCTTGCAAAGCAACTCGGTTTTGATGGGTGTCACAGATGGCTTTTACACATGGATCGTGAAGTCTCTATCTTCAGTGTCATTGCTGGGTGGGCCTTGAGCGCGCTTGTTTGCGTGGCGTTGCTTGCCGATGCCGGCATCAATCTGTTTGCGCCGCAGATGCTGGCGACCGACATGGCAGCATCGGGCTTCCCGCCCGAACTCGCGACCAAGCTCGGGCTTATCATCCTCGTCTGCGTCGTGCTTTACGCCATTCCGGCAACGGCTGCGCTCGGCGCTGTCATGATAACGGGGTTTCTCGGCGGAGCGATCAGCATTCATTTCCGGCTCGGCGAGATATTCTCGCCGCCGCAGCTGATATGTCTGATGCTTGGCGTGCTGGCGTGGGGTGGTCTCTATCTGCGCGATGCGCGGATCAGGAACATCATTCCTATCCGCCTTTGAGGCTGTGTACGGTCGGGCTTCAGTCGCGCTGCAGCACGCGGCGCGGGGCCGTGAGTTCCCAGCGCAGGCCTTCCGGGCGGAAGTCGACGTGGACGCTGCCGCTGAAGGCGGCGGCGGCGTGGTTCTTGATGACAGTCGTGCCGAAGCCGGAGCGCTCGGGTGTCGTGACAGGCGGGCCGTTTCGCTCGTCCCAGACGACGCGGAGCATCTCTTCGGCGTGATCGTCTTCCTGGATGCTCTGCCAGTAGAGCCGGACGCTGCCCTGGGGGACGGAGAGCGCGCCGTACTTGATCGAGTTGGTGGCGAGCTCATGCAAGGTGAGGCCGAGGTTCTGCACGGCCTCGGGTTTCAGCGTGAAATCGGTGCCCGTCACCTCGATCTGCTGCAGGGCGTGCGGGAAGGCTTCGAGGTGGATGTCGATGACGCGGCGCAGCGACGCGCCGGCCCATTGCTCGCTGGTCAGAAGCTGGATGGAGCGCGCCAACCCCTCGAGGCGATCGGCGACGGCAGCCTGGTATTCCTCGACCGAGCTCGCCTGCCGGGCGATCTGGCGCATCATCGCCTGGGCGAGCGCAAGCAGGTTCTTGGTGCGGTGGACGAGCTCGTTCATGACGAAATGCAGCCGGTCTTCCGTCTGGCTGCGGTCGAAGGAGGCGTTGGAGAGCGCCACGGCCACGCGGTTGGCCTCGATCACGCTGGTCTCGATCGGCGCGACGATGTGGCCTTCGCCCATGCGGTTGGCCATATCGGCGATGGCGCGGATGGTGGTGCGCACCTGGCGGGCAACGATATAGGCGCCGAAGATGGCGACCAGAAACAGCGCGATGCCGCCGATGATCAGGAAGCGCCATGTCGTGAGGATCGAAGCCTGGGCGGTGGCGACCGGTCCCCAGACCACGGCCTTCCACGACCAGCCGGGGATCTGCGCATAGCCGAGCAGAGCCTTGGGCATGATGACGCTGTCTTCGTACACACCGCTCGAATTGATCAGCTGAGGCAGAATGCGCGGATCGAAAGCCTGGCCGAAGGCGAGGTTGGTGGCGCCGGCCGAGGCGACCACATGGCCGCTCTGATCTAGGATAGCGGCCGACCAGTCGGACGACAGGCCCTCCGTCGAGACCATCTTGGCGAGGTCCTTGGCGTTCTGCGTGACGATCAGGGCCGCGACGTCGCCGACATTGACGGGCATGGCGACGTTGTAGACCCACTCGCCGCTGGTGCGGCCCATGAAGACGTCGGAGGCTTCGATGCGGCCGGAGCGCAGGACCGATTCGACCGATGGCATGTTGCCCACCTTGCCGAGCGGCGTGCCGTAATCGACGCGGGTGTTGAGCAGCAGCTGGCCCGATTTGTCCACCGCCAGCACGTAGAGCGTATCAGCGCGCATCGCGGTTTCGGTGCGGTTGTGGAAGGCGGCGAAATCGTCGTGCTCGAGTTCGGGCGAGGTCGAGAGCAGCCGCAGCGTGGTCGCCATGTCCTGCAGCTGGCGGTCGACGGTGCGGGCAAGGGCTGTCGCGTCCTGCGCGGTCTCGCGCTTCAGGATCGAGCGCTGGCTGTCTTCCAGCTGGCCGAGCAGCAGTGCCACCAGCGCGAAAATGGGGAGCGCCACGGCAACAGCCATCGCGATCAGGTAGGTACCGATCGAAGCCTTGGGGAAGAAACGCAGGCTACGCTTCATCGGCACTGGCACCGCCTGACGCGTGAGAAGGCGACCGCGGACACAGGTTTCCAACAGGTAACAGCAGAGACTTCAATCACGATATCCGCCCTCAACGCGCTATCACATTCCCGATAGCCTGCTATCGAACGTGTCGCATGTTAGGGGCAGGGGGGATCGCTTGCAACATACTAAAACATGCCCGAAGGCATTTGTCGGTCACTGCTGCGTGCGCCGTCAGAGGAAGCGGGTCGGCCTGAAGGGCGTGAGCATCGGATCGCTCTCGCCCTGCAAAATCTCGCTGGAGGCGAGCAGGCCAGCCAGTGGCGCCAGCGTCACGCCGGAGTGCATGACGGCGATATAGAGGCCGTCGCAGACATCGCCGATCACAGGGAAACCGTCCTTCGGGGTCGGGCGATAGCCGACGGTGAAGAAGTCCATGGCGAGCGATTGGCTTTCGGCAAGTGCTGCCTTCACCTTGGCGAACAGGGCTTCCGCCGTCGCATGCTGGTCCTCGCCCGGCTGCGCGCCGCCGAAATCGCTGCCGGCGATGATGCGGCCTTCCGATGTCTGGCGCATGTGCAGCTCCGGCGCCATGACGAGGCCGTTCAGCCGTCTTGCATGCGGGCGGGAATGGACGATGAGGCCGGCGGGTGTTTCGATCTGAAGCGTGATGCCGATGCTTGCGGTCAAGGGCGCGGTACCGGCGCCGGATGCGAGCACGACGTGATCGGCCTCCATCACGCCCGCCGACGTCACCACGCCGGAGATACGCTCGCCGGTGCGCAACAGCCCGCGCACGGCGGCGTCGATCACGGTCGCGCCGCGCGTCTTGGCATCGGCGAGCATCATGCGGGCGGCGGCGACAGGCTCGACGGCGCCTTCCTCGGCAACGACCACGGCGTGATCGGGATGATTGGCGAGATGGGGTTCGCGCTTACGGATCGCATCGCCATCGACGCGTTCGATGCCGTAGCCCCAGGCGCCATGCTCGGCGATGAAGGCTTCCAGCCGCTCCGGCGGCAGGTCCCAGGAGAGGCTGCCGCACCATTCGAGCGGCAGGCCTGGCAGCTCGCCGGCCAATTTTTTCCACTCGGCCATCGAGCGGCGGCGGAAGCGATAGTAGAATTCGGGATTGCCCCAGCTGGCGTTGATCCATGAGAAGGAGCAGGGGGTGGCGACGCCGCCATTATCTTCGGCGACGACGGTGACCCTGGCGCCGTCGCGGGCCAGATGCCAGGCGGTGGAGGCGCCGATGATGCCGGCGCCGACGACGATCACATGCGGTTTGGCAGCCATCGTCGTCTTCATCCTTCGCTGATTAGGCTGGATCAGCCGGCGGCGCTGACGCGGGCGAGGCCGTCCTTGGCAGGCTGGTATTTCGGGCTGAGGCCGATGGCGTGGCGATAGGAGCGGGCGGCCTTCTGCTTGTCGCCGCGACGCTCGTAGACCAGCGCCTGGTTGGCCCAGCTCTCGGCGATGTTGCCGTTCAGCTCGATCGCGTGATTGAAGTCGGCGAAGGCGTTGTCGTCGTCGTTGAGCGCGATGTAGGAAATGCCGCGGCCGTTATAGGGCTCCGGCGAGTTCGGGGACAGCGATATCGCCTTGGAGAAATCGTCGATCGCCTTGGCCTGGTCGTTGCGCTTCTGGAAGATCAGGCCGCGATTGTGGTAGGCGCGACCGTCGGTGGTGCCGTTCTGGATCGCCTTGTTGAAATCGTTGAAGGCGGCGTCGTCCTGGCCGGCAGTGCGGTAGACGTTGCCGCGACCGATCAGAGCCACGTCGTAGTTCGGGTTGATCTGCAGCGCCGAATTGTAATCCTGGATCGCCTGCTGCTGCTGGCCCATGTTGCGGTAGACGAGCGCGCGGTTGGCGTAGGCCTGGTAGAACTTCGGATTGATCTGCAGGGCGGTGTTGAAATCGTTCAGCGCCGCGCGGAAATCGCCGCCGCGACCATAGGCGGAGCCGCGAACGTTGTAGCCCTCGGGATCGCGCGGGTTGGCGTTGATGACCGAGGTCAGCGATGCGATGTTTTCCTGCGAGCCCTGGGCCTTGTCGATGCGGATGACGGCATCGGAGGTGCTGTTCGTGGTGCAGCCGGCGAGGCCGAGAGCGGCGACCAGCGCCAGCACGGGCAGGGCGGTCATTTTCGTCGACGAACGCAAGGATCGGGCATTCAACATCGTATCAGCCATGCGGGCTCGTTTTCCCCATTACGGCCGGCCGGTCTTGAGACGGGCAGGCGAAGCAGCAAACAAAAAAGGCGGTGGCGACCAGATCGCCCCCGCCAACATGCATCTGAAAACGTCGAAATAACGACGGGAACGCCTTAGCGTGCAGCAACTCCGCCTTCGCGCTGAAGGCGCTTGCGGGCCAGCTTGCGAACGCGACGAACAGCTTCGGCCTTTTCGCGAGCGCGCTTTTCCGAAGGCTTTTCGTAGTAGTCGCGCATCTTCATTTCGCGGAAAATGCCTTCGCGCTGCATTTTCTTCTTGAGAGCGCGGAGAGCCTGGTCAACATTGTTGTCGCGGACGAGTACCTGCACGAGAATCACGTTCCTTTGGTTCGGTTGATGCCTGGGTCATCCCAATGACAGAGGCAAAAAATGTTCATTCCGCGCGGCAGCGCCTCGCGATTGGTGTGCGGGATAGCAGATCACTTGGCCGAAGTCCATATGGATCAGCGGGTTTCAGCCGAAAAAACCCTGCAATCCAGGCTCGCATTGGCGCAAAAGGTATTTTCCCCCTCGAACCGCGCCACAAGTGCCCCATGCGGCGCCCGAAAGCCCCGTGACGGCAGGGCTTGGCGGCTAATTCCGGTTCGTTCCTTGCATCGGCTGCCGTTTGCACTATAATTGCGCCATCGACTATTGCTTGTGACCTTTGTCAAAGAGCCCAATCGCTCCGTCAGATCTCCTCTCAAAATCGATCATGCCCGGCACGCAATTGCTGGGAAATGCCTCGCATTGGAAGTGATCATTGGTATCGCTGCGAGGATCGGCTTTTTGCCGGTCGCCTCAGGATTTCGATCCTCCGGCGCAGCAGTTCAGACCGTTTCGGGGCCCTGGGTCTCGATTGTTGAAATTGCCGGCGGCGATTTCGGCACCACTTAGCCGGCATCCTCGATGCCAGACACGAAACCGCGACGATTGCCGTCAAGACATCCCGGCCTCGCTTATGGCGCCAAGGGCGGGAAACAGTTTTCGGCTCGTCAAAAACCGGCAATCCGTTGCCGCAAGAAAGGAATACAATTTGCAGGTTCTCGTCAGGGATAACAATGTCGACCAGGCGCTCCGCGTCCTGAAGAAGAAGATGCAGCGCGAAGGTCTCTTCCGCGAATTCAAGGCGCGCAGCGCCTATGAAAAGCCGTCGGAAAAGCGCGTGCGCGAAAAGGCCGAAGCCGTTCGCCGCCAGCGCAAGCTGACCCGCAAGAAGCTGCAGCGCGAAGGCCTGCTTCCTGCACCGAAGAAGGCCGTGCGTCCGGCCCGCTAAAGGCTGGCCCAACGCTTAGATGTAGAGAGCGCAGATGACTTCAGATGATGAATTCTTCAACCAGGCCAAGCTCTCGTCTCGCGATAAGGCTGTCGTGACCGACACGACGGCCCGTGCGATCATTTCAGCCGAGGCCGCGGCTCGCGAATTGAAGACGGAGAAGCTCAAGGCTCTCCGCCTGCAACGCGCTGCCGAGGCCCCGCCTGAGGCCGAACCCGTGAAGAAAAAGCGGGCAACGTCCAAGACCGCGTCCTCCTGATCTCGGAGCGCCCGATCGGGCACGCGTCGTTCCTCCCGACAATCGGTTGACTGTGCACATTGGCATCTGGCCCCTTTGGGTCTGTGTCGCCGATCTGTGTTTATTCCTCTGTTCTAAAATGATCCGGACTTCCCGATAGGCTTACCTACGGTTAAGTGCGATTCAACGTGCGATGGCACTTTTGCGCCGCGTGCTCGTTTTCGAGCATGCTGTACGTTCAAGACATAAAGCGTCTCCTGAGGCGTCGAGATGGAAACTTCGGCATCACCACCGCGCTCGTGCTGCCTATTCTGGTCGGTGTGGCGGGGCTGGCGGTCGATACCGCAAACCTCTCTTTGTCGCAGCGCCAACTGCAGGAAGCGACGGATGCGTCGGCACTTGCCGTCTCGACCGCGCTTATGAAGGGAACCGCCGACGAGACGTCAGGAAAGACGCTGGGGCTTGATTTTCTCTCCGGCCAGGTGGCCAGCATTGCCGGCAGCACGGCTGCGGCGGCCGCCAAGCAAGCGGCCACGGTCTCGATCACGACGACGACCACTTCGTCCGGAAAAAGCTTCGTGGTAGGCGTGGCCGCCTCGATGCCGGTGACGCTGACGCCGCTCAGCGCGCTCATCGCCGGCAACACGAGGACGGTGGCGGCCGCCAGCAAGACCACCAGCGGCACTGGAACGACGAAGAACGGCATCTCGATCGAGGTGCTTCTAGATGCATCGACCTCGATGTCCGAGGATACCACCACGCAGAACGGCACGAAGTGCGCGATCTACCTGCTCGGCATCTGCATCGGCACGCAGCCTGCCTACTATACCAAGATCGACGCGCTGAAGATCGCCGCGGCCAAGCTGTTCGATTCGCTCGACAAGTACGATCCGAATGCGCGCTATGTCCGCAGCGGGGCGATTTCCTACACCAGCAGCATCAAGGGACAATCGCCAATGGCCTGGGGTACGACGAGCGCCCGGGGTCACGTAAGCGGCATAACGATCGAAAAGAACAATGGTACGGACGCCACGGCGGCGATGAAGGCAGCGAATGCCAACATCGCCAAGAACCAATACGGCACCGACACGGAAAGCGTCGAGCAGAAAAAGAGGGACAACACCAATTCCGATCGCATCATCATCTTGATGACCGATGGCGACATGACCGGGGATACCGGCAGTTGGGTCAGCAAGCTCGACCAATCGGTGCGCGACGAGTGCACCAAGGCCAAGGGCGCCGGCATCAAGATTTATACGGTGGCCTTCATGGCGCCGGACAAGGGCAAGGCGCTCTTGAAGTTCTGCGCCTCCACCGACGCGAATTACTACGAGCCGAACACGATGGACGCCTTGACGGCGGCGTTCAGCTCAATCGGCGAGGCGGCTACCAAGGCGATGAGCCGGCTGACGAATTGAGAAACGGAAACGGCTCGCCTCTCTATTTCCGGAGAGGCGAGCCGCGGCAATATCATACTGCTATATAGATCAGAATTCCTGGGCGGTCGGGCGCAGGACGATCTCGTTGATATCGACATCGTCGGGCTGGGCGATGGCATAGGCGATGGCGCGGGCCACCGCGCTTGCCGGAATGGCGATCTTGTAGAAATCGAGCACGGTCGATTGCGCGGTGCCCGTGGTGTTGTGCTTGAGCTCGCTGTCGACGGCGCCGGGCTCGATCGAGGTGACGCGAACCTTGGAGCCGACTTCCTGGCGCAGGCCGTCGGAGATGGCGCGGACGGCGAACTTGGTGCCGGAATAGACGGTACCACCTGGCGCGAAGACCTTGATGCCGGCAACCGAGCTCAGGTTGATGATGTGGCCGCGGCTCTTTTCCAGGAAGAAGGGCAGGGTTGCGGCGATGCCGTAGAGCGTGCCCTTGATGTTGACGTCGATCATCGCGTCCCATTCCTCGGTGTTGACCTCGGCCATCGGACGGATCGGCATGATCCGGCATTGTTGATCAGCACATCCAGCGTGCCGAAATCGGCGATCACGGCGTCGGTGACCTGCTTGACCTGGTTCTTGTCGACGACATCGAGCTGGTAGGCGCGGGCTTCGCCGCCGGCCTTGGTGATTTCGGCGACGACTTCATCGAGCTTGTCCTTGCGACGGGCGGCGATCGCGACGCGGGCGCCGTTGGCTGCCAGATGGCGCGCCGTCTCGGCGCCGAGACCGGTGCTGCCACCGGTGATGAGTACGACTTTGCCCTTGATGTTCTCACTCATGATCGTTCTCCTTGTTTCAGCCAGACTGTGCTGGACTTCGATGAACGGATCATGCACTTCGAATATCTATTTCAGAAATTTATTTGTTTGATCCTAGATATTCATGCTGCATTATAACTGCATGCGATACGACCTCAATCTGCTGCCCGTCTTCGTGACCCTGATGGAAGAGCGAAATGTCACGCGCGCCGCCGATCGCCTGGGCATTACCCAGCCGGCACTCTCCAATGCGTTGTCTAGGCTGCGCGTCGTCATGCGCGATCCGCTGTTCGTGCGCGAGCGCTATGGGATGCAGCCGACGCAGATGGCGCTGGAGCTGGCGCCCGTGATCGCCACCGCGCTGGCGGCGATCGATGGGGCGGTGCTCGGGCAACAGGAGTTCGATCCCGCTGAGGCCGATCTCTCCTTCACCATCGCGCCCAACAGCTATGTCGAATATGTTCTGATGCCCGCCATCGTCGCGAGGCTGCGCGAGACGGCGCCAGGGATCCGGCTTCGGCTGACGCCCTATGGCAACGACCTCATCGAGACCGGTGTCATGTCGGGCACGACGGCGATGGTGCTCGGCCGCATCGTCGAGCCGCCGGACAATCTGGCGGTGCAGCATCTGATGGATGAGGGGCTCGCCTGCGTGGTCAGGGCCGATCATCCCGAGGTCTCCGATAGCCTGTCGAAGGAGCAGTACGAGCGGATGCGGCATGTGAACGTCGTGCCCCATGGCCGCTTGCGCGTCGGGCTGTTTCAGGCGCTGGAGCAGCGCGGGCTACGGCGCGAGGTGGCGGTGTCGGTGACGCATTTCCTCGCCGTGCCGGAGATGATCGCGGTTACCGACTATTGCGCGACGCTGCCGAGGCTGATCTGCCGACACCTGGCGGCCGACCCCAGGCTGAAGATCGTGCCGGCGCCCGTCGATCTCGGCAGCTTCCCCGTCGATCTCGCCTGGCACGTCCGCCACCGCAACGACCCCGCCCACCGCTGGCTGCGCTCGCTGATTGCTGATGTGGCGCGCGAGGTTTCGGAGGTGCGGTGGACGCCGGGAGAGTGAGAGAAGTGGCCGGCTTGAGGGCGCAGACGGCTCTGTGCCGAGATCGACCGCCGTGCCATCAGTCCAGTTCCTGCGCAAGGCCGATCAATAGCCCGCCCGGACCCCTGATGTAGCAGAGCCGATAGGCGTCCTTGTATTGCACCAGCTCGCCTTCGAGCCTGGCGCCGCGTTTGCCTAGCCGTTCGAGCGTGTCGTCTATGTCATCGACGGCGAACATGACGCGGAGATAGCCGAGCGCGTTGACCGGGGCGTCGCGGTGATCGGCGATGATGTCAGGCGAGATGAAGCGGGAGAGTTCGAGGCGGCTGTGGCCATCGGGCGTGCGCATCATGGCGATCTCGACGTGCTGGTCGCCGAGCCCGGTGATGCGTCCGGCCCACTCGCCCTCGACCATGGTACGGCCCTCGAGTTCGAGGCCGAGTTCGCGGAAGAAATCGATCGTCTCGTCGAGGTCGTCGACGACAATGCCGACATTGTCCATGCGCTTGACTGTCATGCGTCCTGCCTCCTTCACGCGAACCGGAGCGCTGATTTCGCGCGCGCCTTGGCGGCCACTTCCTCGCGATCGCGTGGTGGCTGCGAGGTCTCCAGCGTGTCCAGCAGTTCTCTAGCGCAGGCCGCGATCGACTTGACGGCGGCCTCGAAGGCTTTCTCGTTGCGTTTCGACGGCTTGTTGCTGCCGCTCAGCTTGCGCACGAACTGAAGCGCCGCATCATGGATTTCCGCGTCCGTTGCCGGCGGGTCGAAATTGAACAGGGGTTTGATATTCCGGCACATGCCTTGCCTCCCTTTCTCGTCGCACCACCGCTTGGCTGCGGCGGGACTTCATGGGAAAGCTAGGCGAGGGAGTGGCAATTGCAACCGACGGCTTTGCCGATGTCGGGGATCGGAAGGACAGGAGGCGAGGCATGAGGCGCGCGATAACACGCGGGATGCTCCGAGCAACGATCGCGCTTTGCGTCATTGCTGGTTGCGCCATCGCCTGGCAGGTCTTCTCGCGGCGATCCGTGGTGATCGATCTCAAGCCGAACGAATATGTGTTGTCATACACCATGGCCTGGGGGCTGGGCATGGATCAACGACTGACGCTCGAGCGGAAGGGCTGGCCGTGGGCTGTGGGATCGAGCGACTGGATCGAAATCTGGAAGAAACCCTATAATTCCGGGGCCGCCGTCTATGTCAGCGAGACGGACGACACCTACTATATCGGGACCGGTTACAAGCTCATCTTCGTGACGCCGCTGCAGGACACCGTCTTGGCGAGCTGCGACGAGCGCCTCACTCCCAAGCTGACGCCATTTGCGGAGCGGCTTTCGCACCGAGGTTTCGAGCCGATTGACGATAAGATCGACCCCGGGGCGGCTCGCACCCAAAGCTACATTAGTGCCGACGAAGTTGGGGAAGCGACATCTGTTTCGCCGCCGCCCTCACGCTATTACGCAGGCCTCAGATACCTGGGCAGATTTGGCATCATCCATCCCGGCCACACTCGTGCCCCCAACCGGGGGAGCGAGGTCGGATTTGCGCCTGCTGGAAGCGCTCCGGAGCCGCGATTGGCGCTGCAGTCCAGCTGTGGGTGAAGCCGCCGCTTACGGATAGAGATAATACCGCGTCCAGTCCTTGTGGGCGATGATCGCGCCGCGCTTGAAGGAGAAGGCGACGATCGAGAGGTGGTCGGGGCTCGTCGTGCAGGCATAGGACAGGCGGTACCAGTTGCCGTTGCGCCGGAACACCGCGCCATCTGCATCGACATGCACCGCCGTCCGCTTGGGATGCGAGAAGGTGTAGGAGATGACCTTGTCGGCCTGCAGCCGGTCCATCGCTTCGATGTCGCATCGCTGGTCGAGCTGATCGACCGGGGTGAGCTTCTTGATCTGGGCGATCGTTCTGCCATCGAGTGCGAGTGCGTCGGTCGAAAGGGCGCAGATCGCGAAAAGGGCGAGGCCCGTCTTGAGAAGGCCGAGGCCCATCGGGGGTAGTAGCTTTGCCATGCCGCGCGACTAGCACGCGCTTCGAAAGACGATCAAGGTCAGCCGGGCCCCGATCACGACATTGCTATTCAACATGGGTTATTCATTCCCGGTCCGGCGAAAATGTCGCAGCCTGTCTCGCGGCGCATCCCAAGCAATCTTGCGCCGTGTCAAAACAAAAGCCTCCCGGCGTCGCAAAAGAAACGTTGTGCCGCATTTGGATTTGCGATTTGTATGGCCGACGACAGGGGATTTTCCCCGCAAGGAGATCAAGGCGGATGCGCAGATATTCGGTTTTTGCCGTGGCACGTGAGGCTCTCAGGGGGCACAAGGGCTGGGACAAGCAATGGACTTCGCCGGAGCCGCGCGCCGAATACGACGTCATCATCATCGGTGGCGGCGGACATGGCCTGGGCGCGGCCTATTATCTGGCCAAGGAGCACGGCATCACCAATGTCGCGGTGCTCGAAAAGGGCTGGCTCGGCGGCGGCAATACCGGCCGCAACACGACCATCATCCGCTCGAACTATCTCTATGAAGAGAGCATGCATATCTACGAGCATTCGATGAAGCTCTGGGAGAACCTCTCGCAGGATCTCAACTACAATGTCATGTACTCGCCGCGCGGCGTGATGATGCTGTCGCACAATGTGCACGACCAGCAGTCGTTCAAGCGACATATCCATGCCAACCGTCTCTACGGCATCGACAATGAATGGCTGACGCCGGAGCAGGCGAAAGCCTATTGTCCGCCGCTCGATATCTCCGCCAGTGCCCGCTACCCGATCAACGGTGCGGCTCTCCAGCGCCGCGGCGGCACGGCGCGCCACGATGCTGTTGCCTGGGGCTATGCGCGCGCGGCGTCCGATCGCGGCGTTCACATCATCCAGAATTGCGAAGTGACCGGCATCCGCCGAGGCCCTGACGGTCGCGTCACCGGTGTCGAGACATCGCGCGGTTTCATCGGCGCCAAGAAGGTCGGCGTTTCTGCCGCCGGCCACACCACCACGGTCATGAAGATGGCCGATGTGCGCGTGCCGCTGCAATCGAGCCCGCTGCAGGCGCTTGTCTCCGAACCGCTAAAGCCGATCTTCCCCTGCGTGGTCATGTCCAACACGGTGCATGCCTATATCTCGCAGTCCGACAAGGGCGAGCTCGTCATCGGCGCCGGCACCGACCAGTACAATTCCTACAGCCAGACCGGCGGCCTGCAGATCATCACGCATACGCTCGATGCCATCTGCGAGCTCTTCCCGATGTTCCGCCGCGTCAAGATGATGCGCCAGTGGGGCGGGATCGTCGACAACACGCCGGATCGCTCGGCCATTCAGTCGAAGACGCCGGTTCCGGGGCTCTACGTCAACTGCGGCTGGGGCACCGGCGGCTTCAAGGCGACGCCGGGCTCGGCCAATCTCTTCGCGCACCTCATTGCCCGCGACGAGGCGCACAAGTTCAATGCCGGCCTGACGCTGGACCGCTTCCGCACCGGCCGTCTGATCGACGAAGCCGCCGCCGCAGCCGTCGCGCACTGACACGAGGACATCATGCTTCTTATCTATTGCCCATACTGTCAGGAAGAGCGCTCCGAGCTCGAATTTCGCGGCGCCGGCGATGCCCATATCGCCCGCCCGACCAATATCGCCGAGATCTCCGACGAACAGTTCGAGGAGTTCTTCTTCGTGCGCGACAACCCGAAGGGGCTGATCTTCGAACGCTGGCGCCACCAGCACGGATGCGGCCGCTTCTTCAACGCGGCGCGCGACACGATCAGCGACAAGTTCATCATGACGTACAAGGCCGGCGAGCCGAAGCCCGATATCGGTGCTGCGGCCGCGCCCCATGCTCCCGTCGAGACCTATGAGCAGCTCGAAGGAGAAGCGAAATGAGCGCTGCGAACCGTATATCGGGCAAGGGCCGCCTGACGCCCGCCAAGACCGCGCGCTTCACCTTCGACGGCAAGACCTATACCGCGCTCGAGGGCGACACCGTCGCCTCGGCGCTGATTGCCAACAACATCCATCTGGTCGGCCGCTCGTTCAAGTATCACCGCCCGCGCGGCATTTTGTCGGCCGGCGCCGAGGAGCCGAACGCGCTGATCGACGTGTCGCGCGACGCTGCCCGCAAGCAGCCGAACGTGCGCGCCACGGTGCAGGAAGTGTTCGACGGGATGATCGTCGAATCGCAGAACCGCTTCCCGTCGCTTTCCTTCGATATCGGCGGCATCAACAACCTGCTCTCGCCCTTCTTCGCGGCCGGTTTCTACTACAAGACCTTCATGTGGCCGAAGGCCGCCTGGAAGAGCCTCTATGAGCCGATCATCCGCCGCGCGGCCGGCCTCGGCGTTGCGCCGAAGGAAGCCGATCCGGATCACTATGCCGGCCGTTACGCGCATTGCGACGTGCTCGTCGTCGGCGCCGGCGTTGCTGGTCTTTCGGCGGCACTGGCCGCGGCGCAGACCGGCGCCAAGGTCATCCTCTGCGACGAGCAGGCCGATGTCGGCGGCGCGCTGCGCTACGATAGCGGTGTGACGATCGACGGCCTTTCCGGCTACGAGTGGGCGCAGAAGACGGTTGCGGCTCTGAAGGCAATGGACAATGTGCAGGTTCTGACCCGCACCACCGCTTTCGGCTATTACAACCATAATTTCGTCGGCCTTGCCGAGCGCGTGACCGACCATGTCGCCAACCCCAGCCGCCATCTGCCGCGCGAGCGTCTGTGGCAGCTGCGCGCCAAGCGCGTTATCCTCGCCAACGGCGCCATCGAGCGCCACATGGTGTTCCCGAACAACGACCGTCCGGGCATCATGCTGGCATCCGCCGCGCGCATGTATCTCAACCAGTACGGCGTTACCGTCGGCCAGAAGGTCGGCGTCTATACGGCGCACGACTCGGCCTATGAGGCGGCCTTCGACCTGAAGCGCGCAGGCGTCGAGATCGCGGCGATCGTCGATTGCAGGCAGACGCCGGGTGCTGCGGTTCTGGCCGAGGCCCGTTCGCTCGGCATCGATGTTCTCTCTGGCCAGTCGGTCGTCAACACCTCAGGCAAGCTGCGCATCTCGTCGATGACGGTCGCCCGCAACGGCGGCGGCTCGCCGCGCAAGATCGCGGTCGATGCGCTGCTCGTTTCGGCCGGCTGGACGCCATCCGTGCATCTGTTCTCGCAGTCGCGCGGCAAGGTGAAGTTCGAGCCGGAAACGCAGCGCTTCCTGCCCGGCACCTATGCCCAGGATTGCCTCTCCGTCGGCGCCTGCAACGGCACCGACGACCTGCAGCGCACGATCGAGGAATCACTGGCCGCCGGCGAGCTGATGGCGCAGGCCGCCGGCAAGGCGTCCGCTGGCAAGATCAGCATCTCCGCCGAGCAGGCACATCAGTGGACCGGTGGGATGATCGGTGCGGCGGAAGGGGCGGGTCCGGAGACCAGCGCCAAGGCCTTCATCGATTTCCAGCACGACGTCTGCGCCAAGGATATCCGCCTTGCCGTGCGCGAGGGGATGCACTCGATCGAGCACATCAAGCGCTTCACCACCAACGGCATGGCGTCCGACCAGGGCAAGCTCTCCAACATGCACGGTCTGGCGATTGCCGCCGAGATGCTGGGCAAGGAGATCCCGCAGGTCGGTCTCACCACCTTCCGCGCGCCCTACACGCCGGTGACCTACGGCACGCTGATCGCGCATTCGCGTGGCGAGCTGTTCGATCCGACGCGCAAGACGCCGCTGCACCAGTGGGAAGAAGCCCAGGGCGCGGTATTCGAGGATGTCGGCAACTGGAAGCGTGCGTGGTTCTACCCGCGCGCCGGCGAAACCATGCACCAGGCGGTGGCGCGCGAATGCAAGACGGCGCGCGATGTGGCCGGCGTGTTCGATGCCTCGACGCTCGGCAAAATCGAGGTCGTCGGTCCCGATGCCGCCGAGTTCATGAACCTGATGTACACCAACGCCTGGGACACGCTGAAGCCTGGCAAGTGCCGCTACGGCATCATGACCCGCGACGACGGCTTTGTTTATGACGACGGCGTCGTCGGGCGCCTGGCCGACGATCGCTTCCACGTGACGACAACGACGGGCGGCGCGCCGCGCGTGTTGAACCACATGGAAGACTATCTGCAGACCGAATTCCCGCATCTGAAGGTGTGGCTGACGTCTGTGACCGAGCAGTGGGCCGTTATCGCCGTGCAGGGTCCGAAGGCGCGCGAGATCATCGCGCCGCTGGTGGAAGGCGTCGATATCTCCAACGAGGCCTTCCCGCATATGAGCGTTGCCGAGTGCACGGTCATGGGCGTTCCGGCGCGCCTCTTCCGCGTGTCGTTCACCGGCGAAACCGGCTTCGAAATCAACGTGCCGGCAGATTACGGCCAGTCGGTTCTCGAAGCCGTCTGGGCGAACGCCGAGCCGCTCGGCGCCTGTGTCTACGGCACGGAGACGATGCACGTTCTTCGCGCCGAGAAGGGCTACATCATCGTCGGCCAGGACACGGATGGCACCGTGACGCCTGAGGATGCCGGCCTCAACTGGGCGGTGTCCAAGAAGAAGACCGACTTCGTCGGCATACGCGGCCTGAAGCGGCCGGATCTCGTCAAGGAAGGCCGCAAGCAGCTGGTCGGCCTCGTCACCAAGGATCCGACGTTGGTTCTCGAAGAGGGCGCGCAGGTCGTCGCCAACCCGAACGAGCCGAAGCCGATGACGATGCTGGGTCACGTGACCTCGTCCTACTGGTCGGAGAACCTCGGCAAGTCGATCGCGTTCGCGCTGGTCGCCGGCGGCCGCAAGCGCATGGGCGAGACGCTCTACGTGCCGATGCCCGACAAGACGATCGCGGTCGAGGTGACGGATATGGTGTTCTTTGACAAGGAAGGAGGCCGCATCAATGGCTGATACGGCAGTTCGCACATCCGTTCTCACGGGCAAGCAGGGCGGCTCCGCCAGCGTACGGCTGACACCCGCACCATTCGCCACGCGCGTTGCGCTGCGCGCTCCGACTGAAGCGCTTTCGGCGCTCTCGTCGGCGCTCGGCGTCACCGTTCCTGACGCACCGAAGACCTCGGGCCGCAAGGGCGGCCGCGCCGCACTCTGGCTCGGGCCGGACGAATGGCTGGTCATCGACGAGAGCGGCGCCGACATGATGGGCGCGCTGAAGGACGTGGGCGTCGTGCATTCGGCGACCGACGTCTCCCACCGCAACGTCGCGATCATCGTCTCCGGCCCGGGCGCCGAGACCACGATCTCCACGGGCTGCCCGCAGGACCTTTCGCTCGAAGCCTTCCCCGTCGGCGCCTGCTCGCGCACCCTGTTCGGCAAGGCCGAGATCGTTCTCTTCCGCACCGAGGAGGATACGTTCCGGGTGGAATGCTGGCGCTCCTTCGCGGACTTCGTCTTCGGCCTGCTCGCCGAGGGCGCCGAGGATGCGGGGCACTGAGCTTCGCCGTGTTATGATTATGAGATCGGGGACGGTGCCAGCGCGCCGTCCCTGACTTGGTTTTGGCTATGCCCAAGGCCCTGACGGTCGACGCCAACAGCATCAGCAATTTATAACGTCGACGTAGCCAGTTGATGCCATCGCCAGCATCACCTTGTCGCGTGAGACGATCGGCATCCTTCTCACCCGCGCCGTCGCTATCAGATAGCAATCGCCGGGGTCCTTGTGTCCCGTGGTCATGACCACATCCGCCGCCTCTATCGCAATTTTCTGGTTAATTGAAACCACCCTTGCAGTGGTTTCACGAACGGCGTCTCGAAACCAGTTGGCAATGCCGACGCCGCCTATGTCAGGCGCATTGTTTGGCTTCCGAACTGCAAGCGAGAGCTCCCAAGCCGTGATCGGCGAGACGTAGAGGCTGCGAGCCTCTTGGCCTTTGCCAATCGCGACGAGAGCTTCATCGGAGAGGGGTTGATTTCCGCTGACCAGCCAGTAGAGCGCGTGCGTGTCGAGCAGAACTCCCTGCAATATTGTCGGCCTCTACTTTCGCCGATCTTTCAAGGCTTGCGATGAGATCGGCTTGGTCAGATCGACGTCCTTGCGAATCTTCAGGTCGCTATCCTTCAAAGCGCCGGCACCACGCACAATGACGGTTTTCCCGGTCTTTGCGTCGCGAACCATAACAGCCGATTGTGCCGAGGATTTTGCCATGTGATCAGTATAGTCGATCCGCGTGGGGAAGGCGACGCCAACTTTTGGGTGTGTTTTTATCACGTGCTCGCCACGGCTGACCTACTTGCCCGGCTCCGTGTGGTGACGCTTGATGTCCCACATGTGCAGGCGCATGGCGATGTAGCCGAGTACGATAACGACTGCCGGTGTGACGACAAAAGCAAATACCCAATCGCTCATTGATCGATCCCATTCAGAACGAGTCTTATCAAGATACGACTACTCGCCCGGCTGATCGCGATGCTTGCGCCACTCGCGCTCGTGCCAAAGAACCGCCGCATAGGCGAGGATGGCGATAATGGCCGGGAGGCCGAATGATACGAACAATAAGGCACCAGTATTCATGGTCTGAGCCCCTTCAGCGTTCTTCTCGCCAGAGAATGTAATATCGCGGCAAGCAAAAGCCAACCTGCGAAGTAGCTGGCAAGCCACCAGCTGTATATCTGGACGAAGTTGCCGATCCCGTAGAGCGCGCCGGCGATCGGCGTGACGATGCCGACGGTGAAGCAGGCCGTCGAGGCGCGGTCCAGGGCATTGGCGAAAAGCTTTGCTGCTCATTATATGCCAAGCTCATCGCCGCCCTCCTGGCGTTATCGTAGCCCCCGCCTACACGTCTTCCCGCCTAATGGTCCTCCGGCCGATCCTTCGGGTCGAACTGGATGATCGTCGTCCAGCGTGCCGTCAGCGCCGGCTTGCGTTCGTTTTCGATCTCGATGGTGACGTCGTAGGTGGTCATCAGCATGCCGCCGCCGCGAAAGCGGGCTTCGGCGAGGATGAAGCGGCCGCGGATGCGGGCGCCGGATTTGACCGGGGCGACGAAGCGGACGGTGTCGAAGCCGTAGTTGATGCCCATGGTCTGTTCGCGCACCTTGGGCAGGCAATTGTAGTTCATCGCAGACAGCAGCGAGAGCGTCAGGAAACCATGGGCGATCGTGCCGCCAAAGGGGCTGTCGGCGGCGCGGGCCGGATCGACATGGATGAACTGGTGGTCGTGGGTGGCGTCGGCGAAGGCGTTGATCATCGTCTGATCGACGACGATCCAGTCCGAAAGGCCGGTTTCCGTGCCGACCAGCCCGCGAACGTCAGCGAGCGATATTTCCTTGACCATCAATTCCTCTTGAAAAAAAGCTGCTTCGAAAAGACTTACAATGGCTTCGTGACGATTACGATAAGGATATTAATGCAACTTACGGGCGCGTCAATTTCCCAGGAAGAAAGAAACGGATCGGGCCGGTACGCGCGCCTGTTTCTGAGCCGCGGAGCTTTCATCCTCATCGACCCGGTGCCATGTCGCATCGGCGGGCAGCGAAAACGTCTGTTCGGATTGTGAGCGGTTGAAGAGCACCGCCAGCCTGACCTGTTTGCCGGTGTTTGCGTCCTCGCTTTGGAGGATCATGCCGAGCGTGGCGAAGTCAGGCGTTTCCCAATCCGATACGCTCATCGGCTGGCCTGAGGGCGCGATCCAACTCACGTCGCCGTCGCCCTTGAAGAAAGCGAATTGCGAGAAGACGCCGAAGCGCTTGCGTAGCTTTGAGACGAAGGCGGTGTGGGCGATCAGATCTTCGTCGAGCGAGGCCCAGTCGACCCAGGTGATGGCGTTGTCTTGACAGTATGCGTTGTTGTTGCCGCGTTGGCTGCGTCCGCCTTCGTCGCCTGCCGTCAGCATCACCGTGCCGCGCGTCGCAAAGAGCGTGGAGATGAGCGCCTTCAGGTCGGCGCGGCGCCGCGCGATGATTGCGGGGTCGTCAGTCTCGCCCTCAGTGCCGTTGTTCCAGGAGTGGTTCTCGTTGTGGCCGTCGCGGTTGTCCTCGCCGTTGGCTTCGTTGTGCTTGCCGGCGTAGGAGACAAGGTCGTTTAGCGTGAAGCCGTCATGGGCGGCGAGGAAGTTGACACTGCGGGTGGCGGTGGCGTTGTTGCGGGCGAAGATGTCGGAGGAGCCTGATAATGCCGAGGCCAGAGCGCCGGTCTTGTAGTGGTCGCCGCGCCAGTAGCATCTGAGGTCGTCGCGGGCGCGGTCGTTCCATTCGAGGAAGGGGGTGGGGAAGTTGCCGAGCTGGTAGCCGCCGGGGCCGATGTCCCAGGGTTCGGCGATCATGATGCGGTCGGCGAGAACCTCGTCCTCCAGCATCGCCTTCAGCGTTTCGCCGTGTGCCTCGAAGCCTGACGCGGTGCGGCCGATGATCGGCGCGAGGTCGAAACGGAAGCCGTCTATGCCGGCGTTAGCCACGAAATGGCGGAGCGTGTCGACGATCAGCTGGCGGACATAGGGGTGGTCGCAGGCCACCGTGTTGCCGGTGCCGGTGTCGTTGACCAGCGTGCCGGGTTGGCCGGGGACGTGGCGCAGCATCGCGCGGTTGTCGAGGCCGCGCATGGAGAGCGTCGGGCCGAAGCGATCGCTCTCGCCGGTGTGGTTGAAGACGAGGTCGAGGATGACGCCGATGCCTTCAGCGTGGAGTTTGGCGACGGTGTCGCGCAGCTCTGCCATGCCGCCGGGGGCAAGGCGCGGGTCGAGCGCCATGAAGGCGATTGGGTTATAGCCCCAGCCGTTGGTGAGGCCGAGCGGGGGAAGGTGGCGCTCGTCGATCCAGGCGGTGATGGGCATCAGCTCGATGGCGTCGACGCCGATGCGCTTGAGGTGGGCGATGATCGAGGGGTGGGCGAGGGCCGCGATGGTGCCGCGCTGGGCTTCCGGCACATCCGGGTGCAGCATGGTGAAGGGGCGGACGGCAACCTCGTAGATGAAGCCGCCGGGGCGGAAGACGGGGGGCGCGGGATCTACCGTGACGTCGCGGGTGACGATCGCGCGGGGAACGAGGTGTTGCGTGTCGGCGCCGAATTTCGAGAGCAGCGGGTCGTAGCGGAAGGGGCGGTCGAGCTCTCGAGCGTAGGGGTCGACCAGGAGTTTGGCGGGGTCGAACCAGAGGCCGTCGTCGGGGGCGTAGGTGCCTTCGGCGCGGTAGCCGTAGCGGGCGCCGGGGGCGATGCCTTCGACGAAGAGATGGTGGAGGTCGTCTTCGCCTCGCGTCATCGGCAGTCGGTCGGTCTCGCGGCCGGTCTGGTCGAAGAGGCAGAGGTGGAGCTTCGTGGCCTCGCTTGAGCGGACGACGAAGGTGGCGCCTGTGGCGGTGAGGGTTACGCCGGAAGCGAAGGGCATGGGGTGCTAGGTCCTTGTTCCGGGGGGATGTTTGATGGGGTTGGGTTGGTGCCGTGTGGCCCCCTCATCCGACCCTTCGGGCCACCTTCTCCCCGTGGGGGAGAAGGGAAGGTCGAGCGAGCGGCCCGCCCCGAGTCTCTTCTCCCCAACGGGGAGAAGGTGGCGGCAGCCGGATGAGGGGGCCGCACGCGCCGAGGCCTCGGCTATCTCAGGTAATCACCGAAGGGGCGTCGCGGCCGGTGCGGGACTTGATGTCGGCGATGGTTTCGGCGGCGGCGATGAGGTCGGCCAGCGCTTCCTGGGTCTCGATGTTGTGGCGGCTGGAATCGGGCTCGTAGCGCTCGATGTAGACGCGCAGCGTGGCGCCCGAGGTGCCGGTGCCAGAGAGGCGGAAGACCACGCGGGAGCCGCCTTCGAACATGATGCGGATGCCCTGGTGTTCGCTCACCGACTTGTCGACCGGATCGTGATAGGCGAAGTCGTCGGCCTTTTCGACCTTCAGCGGGCCGAAGGTCTTGCCGGGAAGGCTGGAAAGCTGGGCGCGGAGATTGTCCACCAGGCCGTTGGCGGCTTCGGTGTCGACGCCTTCATAGTCGTGGCGCGAATAGTAGTTGCGGCCGTAGGTCTGCCAGTGCTGGGTGACGATGTCCTGAACGCTCTCGCCGCGCACGGCCAGGATGTTCAGCCACATCAGGACCGCCCAGAGGCCGTCCTTTTCGCGTACGTGGTTGGAGCCGGTGCCCGCACTTTCCTCGCCACAGATCGTCGCCATGTTGGCGTCGAGCAGGTTGCCGAAGAACTTCCAGCCGGTCGGCGTTTCATACATGCCGATCCCACGCTTTTCGGCGACGCGGTCGGCGGCACCCGAGGTCGGCATGGAGCGCGCGATGCCGGTGAGGCCGCCGGAATAGCCGGGGGCGAGATTGGCGTTGGCGGCGATGATCGCCAGGCTGTCTGATGGCGTCACGAAGATGCCACGGCCGATGATCAGGTTGCGGTCGCCGTCACCGTCGGATGCCGCGCCGAAATCAGGGGCGTCGTCGCCCATCATCTCGTCGTAGAGTTCCTTGCAGTGAACGGGGTTCGGGTCCGGATGGTGGCCGCCGAAATCGGGAAGCGGCATGAAGTTGCGGACCGAGCCGGACGGGGCGCCGAGGCGGTTTTCGAAGATTTCCTTGGCGTAGGGGCCGGTGACGGCGCTCATCGCATCGAAGGCGATGCGGAAGCCGAGGCTGATGAGGTTGCGGATGGCGCCGAAGTCGAACAGCTCTTCCATCAGCGCCGTGTAGTCCTCGACGGAGTCCAGAACCGAAAGCAGCATGCCGCCGGGCAGCTCGTCCTTGCCGATGCGGTCGAGATTGACGTCGGGGAAGTCGGCGATCTTGTAGGTGTCGATCACCTTGGTGCGTGCATAAATCGCGTCGGTGATCTTTTCGGGCGCCGGGCCACCATTGCTGATGTTGTACTTGATGCCGAAGTCTTCGGTCGGGCCGCCGGGATTGTGGCTGGCGGACAGAATGATGCCGCCGAAGGCCTTGTACTTGCGGATCACATGCGAGGCGGCCGGCGTCGAGAGGATGCCGCCCTTGCCGACGATGACCTTGCCGAAGCCATTGGCGGCGGCCATCTTGATCGCCTTCTGGATGACTTCCTTGTTATAGTAGCGTCCGTCGCCGCCGATGACGAGGGTCTTGCCCTGAAATCCTTCCAGCGAATCGAAAATCGACTGGATGAAGTTTTCCGCGTAGTTCGGCTGCTGGAATACCGGGACCTTTTTACGCAGTCCCGACGTGCCGGGCTTCTGATCCTGATAGGGGGTGGTGGATACGGACTTGTTCATTTTCTGTCACTTGCCTTTCGGGGCGAGGCTTGAATAGAGGGCAGCATAGCGCTCGGCGCTTTTCTCCCACGAAACATCCGATTTCATGCCCTGCTTTTGCAATTGGGTCCAGACCTTTTGATCGGCATAGAGATGTAGCGCACGGCGGATTGCCTGCAACAGACCGGAAGCGGTCACCGGAGAGAATTGTATCCCGGTTGCCACTTTGGCCGCAAGTGCGGCGTGATTGGCATCGATGACGGTATCGGCAAGACCGCCCGTGTGGGCGACGATCGGCACGCAACCATAGCGCAGGCCATAGAGCTGCGTCAGGCCGCAGGGCTCGAAGCGCGAGGGGATGATGATGGCGTCGGAGCCTGCCTGCATCAGGTGCGACATCGGCTCGTTGTAGCCGATCGAAACGCCGATGCGGCCCGGATGGCGGGCGGAGGCGGCGAGCAGCGAGCCCTCGAGCGCCGGATCGCCGGAGCCCAGAATGGCAAGCTTGCCGCCCATGGCGACGATCTCGTCGGCGCAGGCGGCGATCAGGTCCATGCCCTTCTGCCAGGTGAGACGGCTGATGATGCAGAAGATCGGTGCGTTGTCATCGTGCAGGCCGAAGAATTCCTGGACGGCTGCTCGGTTGGCGGCGCGGTTCTTCAGCGTCGCGCCGGTGTAATGCGTCTGCAGCACAGCGTCGGTGGCGGGGTCCCAGACCTCGTGGTCAATGCCGTTGACGATGCCGTGCAGCGCCTCGATGCGGCTGGCGATCACGCCTTCGAGGCCCATGCCGAATTCGGAGGTCAGGATCTCGCCGGCATAGGACGGGCTGACGGTGGTGATCGCGTGCGCGGTCTTCAGGCCGCCCTTCAGGAAGCCGATATTGCCGTAATATTCCAGCGCTTCCACCGAGAAGGCCTGCGGGGGAAGGCGCAGGCCGGAGAAGATCTCGGCGCTGAACTGGCCCTGGAAGGCGATGTTGTGGATGGTGAGGATGCTCGGGAGTTCCGGCGTCGGGTAAAAGCGCATGTAGACGGGCGTCATCGCCGCCTGCCAGTCATGCGCATGGACGACGTCGGGGCGCCAGTCGGGCATCAGCCCGGCGGCGATTTCGGCGCCGGCAAGCGATAGCGCGGCAAAGCGGCGCCAGTTGTCGTGGTAGTCCTTGCCGGTTGCGTCCAGATAGGGGCCGCCGGAGCGGTCGTAATAAGCGGGCGCGTCGAGGACGAGGATATCGAGACCCTCGTGATTGACCTCCAGAACCGTTGCCGGTTCGCCCAAGAGATCGTCGAAGCGCATGCGGACGACCGGGTCGCGGATGACCTTCATCACCGCGGGATAGCCGGGCATCAGCGTCTTGGTTTCGATGCCGAAGCGCTTCAGCGCGATCGGCAGGGCGCCGGCCACATCGGCCAGGCCCCCTGTCTTTATCAATGGGAAGACTTCGGACGAAACCGAAAGAACTTTCATCGCTTACATATCCAGCTTGTCGATCATCGGCTGCGTGATGAGGCAGATCCCGCCTTCGGAGCGGCGGAAACGCTTGGCGTCGAGAACCGGGTCGTCGCCGACGACCAGACCTTCCGGAATGACGACGCCGTGGTCGATGACGACATTCGTCAACTGCGCGTGGCGGCCGATCTTGACGCTCGGGAGCACGACGGCGCCCTCAAGCTTCGAGTAGGAATTGGCGCGCACACCGGTGAAGAGCAGGCTGTTGTTGAGCGTTGCACCGGAGATGATGCAATCGCCGGCGATGACCGAGGAGGTCGCGGAACCGCGGCGGTTCTCGTCGTCGTGGACGAACTTCGCCGGCGGCGAGATTTCGGCATAGGTCCAGATCGGCCAGGACTTGTCGTAGATGTCGAGTTCGGGAACGATCGCCGTCAGGTCGATATTGGCCTGCCAGTAGGCATCGATGGTTCCGACGTCGCGCCAGTAGGGCTCGCGCTCGAAATCGGAGCGCACGCAGGAATTGGCGAAGCGGTGGGCGACGGCTTTTCCGTTCTTGACGATATAGGGAATGATGTCCTTGCCGAAGTCGCGGCTGGAATTCGGATCGGCGGCGTCGCGGCGCAGTTCCTCGATCAGGAACTTGGTGCGGAAGACGTAGATGCCCATCGAGGCGAAAGCGCTGTCCGGCTTGCCGGGAATGGCAGGCGGATCGGCGGGCTTTTCGACGAAATCGATGATGCGGTCGGTCTCGTCGACATGCACGACGCCGAAGCCCACGGCTTCCATGCGTGGCACTTCGAGGCAGCCGATGGTGACGTCGGCGCCGCTGTCGACATGCTGCTGCAGCATGTATTCGTAGTCCATCTTGTAGACGTGGTCGCCGGCGAGGATGACCATGTACTCGACGCCGTAGTCCTGGATGATGTCGATGTTCTGGTAGACGGCGTCGGCGGTGCCTTCATACCACTGCGTCTCGGAGACGCGCTGGGAGGCCGGCAGGATGTCGAAGCTCTCGTTGCGCTCGGGGCGGAAGAAGTTCCAGCCGCGCTGCATGTGGCGGATCAGCGAGTGCGCCTTGTATTGCGTGGCGACGCCGATGCGGCGGATACCGGAGTTCAGCGCGTTGGACAGCGCGAAATCGATGATGCGTGACTTGCCGCCGAAATAGACCGCGGGCTTGGCGCGTCGGTCGGTGAGTTCCTTCAGACGGCTCCCCCGGCCGCCGGCGAGAACATAGGCCATTGCATCGCGGGCAAGTGGCTGAATGCGTTTTTCTACCATTGTCTTCCTCCCACCAGTCTCAAGTCTCAGGTTCAAGCATGATAACCGCCAGCGGCGGCAAGGTCAGTGATGCAACGACGGTGCCGCCGGCGTTGACCGCCTGGACACGACCGCCATTGCCTTTGCCGCTGCCGCCATAGATGTCGGCATCGGTATTCAGGATTTCGCGCCAGCGGCCTTCGGTGGGCAGCCTGACGGCGTAGTTCTCGCGGTATACAGGCGTCATGTTGCAGATGACGGCGACCGGCTTTTCACCCGGCGACTTGCGCAGCCAGGCAAAGACCGAGTTCTCGTGGTCGTCGGCCACCAGCCATTCGAAGCCTTCGCCTTCGCAGTCGCGCGCGTGCAGCGCCGGCTTGCTGCGGTAGGTGAAGTTGAGGTCGCGCACCAGGCGGCGCATGCCCTCGTGCATGCGGTACTGAAGCAGGTTCCAATCGAGCGAGCCGGCCTCGTTCCATTCGCTCCACTGGGCGAATTCCTGGCCCATGAACAGAAGCTTCTTGCCGGGATAGCCCCACATCAGCGCGTAATAGGCGCGCAGGTTGGCGAACTTCTGCCAGTCGTCGCCGGGCATCTTGGCGATCAGCGAACCCTTGCCGTGCACCACCTCGTCGTGGGACAGCGGCAGAACGAAGTTTTCCGAGTAGGCGTAGAGCAGGCCGAAGGTCAGTTCGTTGTGGTGGTGCTTGCGGTGCACTGGCTCGCGGCTCATGTAGCTCAGCGTGTCGTGCATGAAGCCCATGTTCCACTTGAAGCCGAAGCCGAGGCCGCCTTCATGCACCGGCTGCGACACCTTGGGCCACGACGTCGATTCCTCGGCGATGGTCATGACGCCGGGGTGCTCGGCATAGATGCGGGTGTTCATGTTCTGCAGGAAGCGGACGGCCTCGAGGTTTTCGTTGCCGCCATATTCGTTGGGGATCCACTCGCCGTGCTTGCGGGAGTAATCGAGGTAGAGCATTGAGGCGACGGCATCGACGCGCAGGCCGTCGAGATGGAATTTCTCGGACCAGTAGAGCGCGTTGTTGACCAGATAGGACACGACCTCGGTGCGGCCGAAATTGTAGATCGCCGTGTTCCAGTCGGGGTGGAAGCCCTTGCGCGGGTCCTCGTGCTCGTAAAGCGCGGTGCCGTCGAACCAGCCAAGGCCATGCTCGTCGGTCGGGAAATGCGCCGGCACCCAATCGAGGATGACGCCGATGCCGACCTTGTGGGCGCCGTTGACGAAGCGGGCGAACCCCTCCGGCTCGCCGAAGCGGGCAGTGGGGGCATAGAGGCCCGTCGTCTGGTAGCCCCAGGACGGATCATAGGGGTGCTCGGTAATCGGCAGGAACTCGATATGGGTGAAGCCCATGTCGACGCAGTAGGGGATCAGGCGGGCGGCGAGCTCGTCCCAGGAGAGGAACGTGCCGTCGTCGCGGCGCTGCCAGGAGCCGGCATGCACCTCGTAGATCGAGATCGGCTGGCGGCGCTTGTCGATCTCGCTCCAGTGCTTGAGGTGGGCTTCGTCCTCCCACTCCTGCAACAGCTCAGGCGTGGTCACCGAGGCGTTCTTCGGGCGCAGCTCGCTGCGGCGCGCGAAGGGGTCCGCCTTGAGGGGCAAGAGCACGCCGTCCTGGCCACGGATCTCGAACTTGTAGGCGAAGCCTGTGGGCACATCGGGGGCGAAGATTTCCCAGATGCCGGCGCCGGCGCGCAAACGCATGACGTGGCGGCGGCCATCCCAATTGTTGAAATCGCCGACGACGGAGACGCGCTGCGCGTTCGGCGCCCAGACGGCGAAGTGGATGCCTTGCGCGCCCTCGTGCTTGATCCAGTGCGCGCCCATCTTGTCGAAGAGGCGCAGATCGGAGCCTTCGCGGGCATAGTAATCGTCCATCGGCCCGAGAACGGGGCCGAAGCTGTAGGGGTCGGTGACGGCCCATTCGGCGTCGCCACGGCGGGCGCGATAGCGCACCGGCACCTGCTTGTTGACCGAGATGGTGCCGGCGAAGAAGCCATCGGGATGCTGGAGCGCCAGATCGCCGATCGCGGTGCCGTCGAGCGACATCGCGGTGACCTCTTCGGCACCGGGAATGAAGCATCGGGCAACGTAAACGCTGCCCGATTTGTGGACGCCCAGAACGGCAAACGGATTGGAATGCGCGCCGGCAAGGATCGCCGCTATTTCATCTGCCGAAATTTCCCAGGGAAGCTTGACTTCAGGGGTCGCCTTCGGCGTTTTCATCCGGCTCTCCAGATTTCCTTGGCATACTGCCGGATCGTGCGGTCCGACGAGAACCAGCCCATGCGGGCGGTGTTGCGGATGGTCTTTTCGCTCCAGGCGGACTTGTCGTTCCAGAGTTCGTCGACTTCGCGCTGGGCCTGGGCGTAGGCGTCGAAATCGGCGGCGACCATGAACCAGTCGTGCGAATAGATGCCCTCGATCAGCTCGGAATAACGGTTGCGGTCATCCGGCGAGAAAACGCCGGAGCCGATGGCCGAGAGCGCCTGCGACAGCTCGTGCGAGCCTTCGATGATGGCGCGCGGATTGTGGCCGTCGGCGCGCAGGTTGGCGACCTCATCGGCGCGCAGGCCGAAGATCTTGATATTGTCGGCGCCGACATTGTCGCGCATTTCGACATTGGCGCCATCGAGCGTGCCGATGGTGAGCGCGCCGTTGAGGCCGAACTTCATGTTGCCGGTGCCAGACGCTTCCATGCCGGCAGTCGAGATCTGCTCGGAGAGATCGGCGGCCGGAACCATGACCTCGGCCAGCGAGACGTTGTAGTTCGGCACGAAGACGACCTTGAGCAGGCCGCGCACGGCCGGGTCGTTGTTGATGGTGCGGGCAACGTCGTTGATCAGCTTGATGATCAGCTTGGCGTTGTGATAGCTCGGCGCCGCCTTGCCGGCGAAGAGTTTTACGCGCGGCACCCAGTCCAGCTCGGGGTGCGAGCGAATCTGGTCGTAGAGCGCGACCGCCTCGATGACATTAAGGAGCTGGCGCTTGTATTCGTGGATGCGCTTGATCTGGATGTCGAACATCGCCGACGGATCGAGCTTCACGCCCATGCGCGATGCAACCAGATTGGCAAGCGCCACCTTGTTGGTGTGCTTGACGGCCGCGAACTTATCTTGGAAGGCGCTGTCGGTGGCGAACTTGTCGAGCGCACGCAGCTTTTCGGCGTCGTCGAGGAAATCGTCGCCGATCGCCTCGCGGATCAGGCCCGTCAGACCCGGATTGCACTGCTGCAGCCAGCGGCGCGGGGTGATGCCGTTGGTCTTGTTGTTGATGCGGTCGGGATAGAGCTTGTGTAGGTCGGCGAAGACGGTGACCTTCATCAGGTCGGTGTGCAGCGCCGAGACGCCGTTGATCGAATGCGAGCCGACGAAGGCGAGGTTGCCCATGCGCACCCGGCGGCTGCCACCTTCCTCGATCAGCGAGATCGAGCGGATCTCGGTGTCGGAGAAGTTCTTGGTCTTGCGGGCTTCGAGCAGCACCTTGGCGTTGATCGCGTAGATGATCTGCATGTGGCGCGGCAGGAGACGCTCGAACAACGGCACCGGCCAGCTTTCCAGCGCCTCGGGCAGAAGCGTGTGGTTGGTGTAGGCGATCGTGCCGCGGGTGATGTCCCAGGCCTGGTCGAACTCCAGCCCGTGCACGTCGCAGAGCAGGCGCATCAGTTCGGCGATGGAGACGGCCGGATGGGTGTCGTTCAGCTGGATCGCCACCTTGTCGGGCAGCGAGGTGAAATCGTCGTACTGCTGCAGGTGACGGCGCAGGATGTCCTGCAGCGAGGCGGACGAGAAGAAGAACTCCTGGCGCAGGCGCAGCTCCTGACCGGCAGGCGTCGCGTCGGCCGGGTAGAGAACGCGGGTCAGGCTTTCGGCCTTGTTGCTCTCGCGCAGCGCGCCGATATGGTCGCCGGCGTTGAAGGCATCGAGCAGGATCGGGTCGATCGGCTGGGCCGACCAGAGGCGGAGCGTGTTGACGCGCTTGCCACGCCAGCCGACGACGGGCGTGTCGAAGGCGGCGGCGATGACGCGCTCGGCCGGCTTCCAGACATAGCGCGGTTCGCCATCGGCGCCGTTGGCGACATCGACCGAGCCGCCGAAGCCGATTTCATAGGCGCTCTCGCGGCGTTCGAATTCCCAGGGGTTGCCGTGGGCAAGCCAGCTTTCCGGCAGCTCGACCTGCCAGCCATCGGCCATCTGCTGACGGAACAGGCCGTGGACGTAGCGGATGCCGTAGCCATAGGCGGGCACGTCGACGGTGGCCATGCTCTCCATGAAACAGGCGGCGAGGCGGCCGAGACCGCCATTGCCGAGCGCTGCATCCGGCTCGAGGCCTGCGATGACTGACACATCGATGCCGAGCGAAGCGAGCGCGTCACGTACCTCTTCCATCAGGCCGAGGTTGGACACGGCATCGCGCATCAGGCGGCCGATGAGGAATTCGAGAGATAGATAGTAAACGCGCTTGGCGCCCGTGGCGTAGACCTTGCGGGTGCTCTCCATCCACTTGTCGATGATGCGGTCGCGGATGACGAGGATGGTTGCGGTCAGCCAGTCATGCGGCTTGGCGACCTTGGCATCCTTGCCGATGCGGTAGGTCAGACGTTCGATGATTTCTTCTGCGAGAATTTCCGGCTTGGAACTGCGCGGTGCGGGAGAGGGGATGGTGGGCTTCGAAACGGGGGTCATCGTCAGGGCTCGCCAATTCTGTTTTGGTTTCAGTAGGTTATACGTACTTCAATCGATTTACTCACGCACTAGCGATGCAGTTTATGCACCGTTACTACGCACTTGCAACAAGGGAAAACCGGCAAACGGAAAAATTGACGCGGGGCACCCGTGGACGACGGAAAGAACTTGATTTTTATCGGCTTTCTGATTTTGATAGACCGGATTGCACAACAACGAAAAGCCGCTCCGGTTTGTTCCGGAGCGGCTTTTTTGTTTTGTGGGATTGCGCGATCAGTTGATCAGGCGCGTCGTCTGGTTGGCGGCCTTGGCGCCGATCTTCTTGAAGGCGGCCAGGAGGTCGGCCATGCTTTCAGCCTGGAAGTAATGGCTTGCGTCCGTAGCGCAATTCTTCAGAAGCTTCTGCCCGGTTGTCGGAGCCATGAAGGCAACAGTGAAGATTTCGATGCCCTTGGCCTTGGCGGCGTCACAGGTGGCCTTTGTCGCCGTGTCATAGGAGCGCCCGCCCCATTTGTCGTCGTTGTTGTCGCCATCGGTCATGAAGACGATGTATTTCTTCGGGATCTGCTTCGTCTTTGCGTAGTGTATCGCATCTTCGCTGTCGTTTCCGGCGCTGTTCTTTGCCGTCAAAGAGGTGAATGCCGTGTTCATGGCGTCGCTTGAGTTCGTCCCGCCGTCCGCGTCGAGCGCGTTAACGTAGGCTGTAACAGCGCTGGTACCCCAGGCAAGCTTACTGGCGGCATATTCCTTGATATCGTAAGATACCGCACCCGTGCGTGCGTAGATGTGCGTCGGATCGGCAGTCTCAAGCTGAGTCGTCAGACTGCCAACGGCCAGTTTCAACGCCTCGATCTTCGAGTAATAGTTGGTCTGAGTTCCTGTGCATGTTTTAGGCTGATACCAGGTGCCGCAAGAGTAGGTGTACGTGGTTGTAGGTTGCGTTGCGTTGACCGTCGTCGTCGCGTAGTCCATCGAGCCGGACTTATCCAGCGCAAGGAACATCGAGACAGAACCCTGCGTCTCGGAATAGCCGCCGGCCGTCTGGCTCGATACCCCGATCTGCGTCGTCTTGAAGCCGGCGACCTGCGCCAGGCCGCTGAACTGCATCGTGTAGCTCGACGAAATGCTGACGCTATAGCTGGTCGCGGCGCCTGAGGTCGACTTCGTCGCCGTGGCGGTCGTGGCGTCCTTCAGCGCGGTCGTATCCGAGAGATAGTTCGCCATCTGGCCGGCGATAAAATCCTTGGCGAAGGCGGCAGCCCCTGATGTGTCGATCTTGCCGTCGGCCAGCGCCGATGCCGTGGCGAGCGCCGCGGAATCGGCCGCTTCCTGCAATTGCCGCTTCGACATGGCCGCACTGGCTACATCGACAGCGAGGCTTCCCGCGCCGAACAGGACCGGAATCACGAACGCCGTCGTGATCGCGAAATTTCCGTCCCGATTGGACATCAATCGGGAAATGCCATTCATCATAAATAGCAAGGTGTTCATCATGCTCACCCGAATAGTTGCTTTTGACAATGTGGCAGTGATGCGCCCAATTCATTGAGCTTGTTTTTACGGGTTTGCTTCAATTTTAATGGAATGTTGCTTTCCAACACGAATTCGGGAGCGACGTGGCTTTTCGCCAAACTGCGTTCGGCGCTGTTGCGTTCATGCATCACCATCGCGTCGCGTGACCATCCTCAGGTTTCGCGACAACAGAAAAGCCGCCCCGGATCGTTCGGGGCGGCTTTTTGTTGCGATGAGATCGATGTTACTGCGTCAGGCGGACGTAGTTGCTGTCGGTAGCGGTGCAATCCGACGAGATCGTGTAGAAGATATCCTGGCGATCCCAACCACCGCCGTCTTCCCAGGCGTGGCTTTGCGGCTTCGCGCAACCGAAGTATTTTTCCAGCGGGAAGTTGATGCCCTGGGGCATCTGCGTGCCGTCGACAAACAGGTAGTTGCTGGTCGCCGGGTTATCGGTTCGGAGCGTGTTGTTGTAGGAGAAGTAGCCGATGTACTGGCTCTTGTTCTTATCCTTGGCGGCGATCACGTTGCAGGTGACGTTCTTCTTGCTGTCGACAGTCGCATAAGCGCCGAGCGGGCAGCCGTCGGTCTTGATGTCCATCTTCAGCACCAGCTTGGTATACTTGCCAAGATCGATGGCGCCGGCAGGACTCATGGTCTTCGTGCCTTGGCCGCCGTCATTTTGCGTTGTCGGCTGGTAGGTGTAGGTGCCCAGCACCACTTCGGCGGTCGTGTCCGGACGCACGACGATGATCGACACGACCTTGTACCAGTAGCCCTGGGCATTGGTCGGCGTCAGCGTGACCTTCTGCGGCTTCATCGGCGCGATGGCCGCAGCGTCGGCACTGATCGGGATCGAGTTGTAATTGGCGATCTTCATCAGCGACGTGTCAACCGCCGCGTTCAGGGAAACCTTGAACGTCCTGCCATCTGCGGTCATGCTCGATGTGACATTGCTCGGCATCTGCGCGGAGTAGCCCTTGAGGAAAGCCTGGGCCGTGGTGGTGGCTGCGGCAAGATTGGTACCGTCGAAGATCTTGCCGCCTTCGAGCGCGGTCGCGTCGGCAATTTCCTGCAAGTTCGTCCTTTGCGCGGACGCGTTGGAAAAGTCGATCGCAGCGCCGCCCGCCAGAAGCAGCGGGGTGGCGATCAAGGCCGTCACCATGGCGAAGTTGCCGCCGCGGTCGTTGAACAGGCCGGCAAGTGTGGCCTTAAGCGTATGCAAGGTGTTCATCATGTTCACCCGAATGGAGTTGCCCTGGTCGTGACAATAGTCATGGGCCATATCCATTGAGGTCGGCTTTATGCGTTTATTCGAACTTTATTGAATTGTCGCTTTCCTGCGCGGTTTTGCGCGAAACCGATGCCGACCGGGTCGATTCCCGTGACGGCGTTCACCATGTGGTCGGACGGCCGCCCCTACTTCACCGGAATGACATCAACCGCCTGAACCGCCCGCTGGCCGCCATAGCTCTTCAGTACGCCGATGACGGGGGCGACGTCGGAGTAGTCGCGGCCGTAGCCGACGACGATGTGGTCGGTGCCGGCGGGGATGTTGTTGGTGGGGTCGAGCTCCACCCAGCCGGTGGTCTCGCCGCACCAGACGCGCACCCAGGCATGCATGGCGTCGGCGCCTTCGAGACGCTCCTTGCCCGGTGGCGGGATGGTGCGCAGGAAGCCGGAGACGTAGCCCGCGGGAATGCCGAGGCTGCGCAGCGCCTGGATCATCACATGGCTGAAATCCTGGCAGACGCCGCGCTTCAGCCGGAAGGCCTCGATCGGCGTGGTGTCGACGTTGGTCGCCTCGGCGTCGTATGTGAAGTCCTTGTGGATCGCGGCGCAGAGGGCGGTCGCGATCTCCAGCACGGTCAGCCTGGGCTGGACGACGCCTTGGGCGTAATCCGAAATTATGGGCGTTTCGATCAGGCGCGGGCTGTTGCCGAGAAAGTGATGCGGCGAGCCCGGCTTCAGCGACCAGACGCCTGCGATCTCCTCCGGCAGATCGGCGAGCACGGGCGAGAAATCGGCCGTGATCGAGTGGCTCTCGACCTGAACGCGGGCATGCATGCGGATGTCGAGCTTCTCGTGGGGCGCGCGGACCATGAAGGAGGTCGCGGGATGCTCGAAGAAATCGGTGAAATTCGACTGCTCGTCCGGGGTCGGCGAGACCTTGATGGAGCCCGCGATCAGGCGCTGGCGATCGGGCAGCGACAGCGGCAGGAGGCGCATGATGTGGCGGGCGCCGGAGGCCGGCCAGTCGTAGCTATAGCCCATGTGCAGCGACAGATCGTAGAGCACAACATCACCCCAGATAGGTTTGCGCGAGGAGATCGGAGAGGTTCTCAAGCTCGCGTTCGAGGCTGCGATAGACGTCGTCGGTCATCGTCTCGGGCGTCATGACGGCGAGGCCGGAGCGCAGGCGCATGGATTCGCGGTAGAAGGGCGACATCTGGCCGTTGCTCAGTGCATTCGGCAGCTGCTCGACCTCGCGCAGGATCTCGTTCATCTGGAAGAGGATCGAGCGCGGGTTCAGCCCGTCGAGCGCAAGCAGGTCGGTGACAGTCAGCCGCGCGGTGTTGACATTGTAGCGGCGGCGGTGGGTCATGACGCTGTCGCCGATCTCGAGCAGCATGTCGAGCGCCCCATCGGGCGCCTCGGGGCCGGACATGTGGCCGAGCAGGCGGGTCATGTGCAGCGCGCGCTCGATATGGCGGCCGAGCGACAGGAAGCGCCAGCCGGTGAAGCGGTACATGTTTTCATGCACGAGACCGGCGAAGCCCGCGAGCTTGCGCAACAGGATCGTCATCGCATGGCTGGCGTCGTCGCCCGGCGATACGGTGGCGTGGAAGCGGCGGGCGGTCTTGGCGAGATCGGTCAGCGCCAGCCAGCCATCCGGCGAGAAGCGGTCGCGGATGTTGCTGGCCGAATAGACGGCGCTGTCGATGTTGCGCAGCAGCGTGTCGGGCACCGCGTCCTCGGTGTCGATATCGACCGCGGCGAGATAGGCGCTGACATCGGCCAGCAGCGGCTGGCTCGGATCGGCGGCCTCGGCGAAGCGGGCGTGCCAGGCGCGCAGGATGCGCAACGCCCCTTCGGCGCGCTCGATATAGCGGCCGAGCCAGAAGAGATTGTCGGCGGCGCGGCTGGGCAGGCTGCCCGGCATGTTGCGGGTGAAGCTCGCCTCAGTCGGCAGCAGTGTGTGGCGCTCGACGGGCTTGTCGCTAACGATCCAGACGTCGGCGGCGGCGCCACCCGACTGCATCGCGATCGCCGCCACGTCGTCGCCGGCGCCGATGCGGGCGAAGCCGCCGGGCATGATCTGCCAGCCGTTCTTTGTGCGGGCGGCGAAGACGCGCAGCGACATCGGCCGCGGCACCAGCTTGCCGTTCACCCAGCTTGGCGTGGTCGAGAGCGTCACCGCTTCCTGGCCGACGAGCTTGGGGCCATCGGTGTTCAGCCAGTCGCCGATGGAATCGCGGGCGGTGGCGCGCAGCGCCGAGCCGAGCACGGATTCACCATTGTCGTCGAAGAAGGGCGCACGCGAATAGGCCGGGCCGATCACCATCTTCTCGATGTTCTGGGCGACATGGTCGCGCTCGCTCTTCTGGCCGCACCACCATGTGGCGATCGACGGCATCTTCAGCTCCTCACCGAAGAGGCGGCGGCAGATGGTGGGCATGAAGGCGAGCAGCGCGCGCGTTTCGATGATGCCGCTTCCGAGCGCATTGACGATGGTGACGCTTTCGGCGCGCAGCGCTTCCACAAGGCCCGGCGTGCCGATGTGCGAGGTCTGGTTGAGCTCGAGCGGATCGGCATAGGCGGAATCGAGGCGGCGCCAGAGCACGGTGATCGGCTTCAGGCCGGAGACGGTGCGCACCATCACCTTGCCGTTGACGACGGTCAGGTCCTCGCCCTCGAGCAGCATGAATCCGAGATAGCGGGCGATGTAGGCGTGTTCGTAATAGGTCTCGTTGGCGGGGCCGGGGGTGAGCACGGCGATGCGGTCGTCGCCGCTGTGCTTCATGCCCTGCAACGCATCGCGGAAGGCGCCGAAGAAGGAGGCGAGCCTGTGCACCGGGGTTTCCGCATAGATGTCGGAGAAGGCGCGGGTGGTTGCCACGCGGTTTTCCAGCGCGAAGCCGGCGCCGGAGGGGGCCTGTGTGCGGTCTGCCAGAACCCACCAGTTGCCATCGGGGCCGCGACCGACCTCGAAGGCGCAGAAATGCAGATAGTGGCCGCCGGCCGGCTTGACGCCGACGAGCGGGCGCTGGAACTCCGGATTGGAGGCGATCAGCGCCGGCGGCAGCACGCCATCCTCGACCAGCCTGTTGTCGCCATAGATATCGGCGACGATCGCTTCGAGCAGGTCGGCGCGCTGGACGAGGCCTTCCGACAGGCTCTCCCATTCGCGCTCGTCGATCAAGACGGGGATGGGCGAGAGCGGCCAGGAACGTTCGGCGCTGCCGGTGCTGCCATAGGCGCGGTAGAAGACGCCGGCATCGCGCAGATAGCGGTCGGCGCGGGCGAAGCGCTCGGTCAGGTCCTTTTCCGGCATGCCGCTCAGATGCGCCATGAAGCGTTGCCAGACCGGGCGGATCGCGCCGTTCTGGTCGACCATCTCGTCGGCGACGCCGGGCGGCGGGCGATAGCCGAGCACCGCCTCGTTGCCGATGCGCTCGCTCTTCTGCTGCCGCAGCTCTCTTGCCGGTTTCTTGCCCATGAACCCCTAAAGTCTAAATGCCTGCCGGTCTTCTCAGATCCAGCGTCAGCGGGAACTCCGGCGATCCGGTCTCGATCGCGGGGATATAGCCGCCCGATGTATGCCCCCATGGCTCGAATCGCGCCAGACGCCTGGCTTCGGCTTCGTTACCATTGACCGGGAAGGTGTCATAGTTACGCCCGCCCGGATGGGCAACATGATAGATGCAGCCGCCGATCGAACGCTTCGACCATGTATCATAAATGTCGAAGGTGAGAGGGGTGTTGACCGGCAGTAGCGGGTGCAATCCCGACGCCGGCTGCCATGCCTTGAAGCGAACGCCGGCGACCGAGACGCCAGCGGTGCCCGTCGGCGTCAGCGGCACGGTGCGGCCGTTGCAGGTGACGGTGTAGCGGGACGAATTGCTGGTCTCGAGCCTCACCTGCAGGCGCTCGACGGAGCTGTCGACATAGCGCACGGTGCCGCCGATCGCGCCTTCCTCGCCCATGACGTTCCAGGGCTCCAGCGCCTGGCGCAGTTCCAGCTTCGAGCCCTCGTATTCGACCTCGCCGCAGAAGGGGAAGCGGAATTCGAGCTGCGCCTTGAACCATTCCGGGCTGAGGTCGAAGCCGTTCTGCTTGAGATCGGCGAGCACGTCCTGGAAATCCTGCCAGACGAAGTGCGGCAGCATGAAGCGGTCGTGAAGCGTCGTGCCCCAGCGCACGAAGCGGCCATCGGCCGGGTTCTGCCAGAAGCGGGCGATGAGGGCGCGGACCAGAAGCTGCTGGGCAAGCGACATGCGCGCGTTCGGCGGCATTTCGAAGCCACGGAACTCGACGAGGCCGAGCCGGCCGGTCGGGCCGTCGGGCGAAAACAGCTTGTCGATGCAGATCTCGGCGCGGTGGGTGTTGCCGGTGACGTCGATCAGCAGGTTGCGGAACAGGCGGTCGGTAATCCAGGGTAGAGGGGTTACGCCCTTGCCTGGCGCGGGGATCTGGGCGAGTGCTGTTTCCAGTTCGTAGAGGCTGTCGTGGCGGGCCTCGTCGATGCGCGGTGCCTGGCTGGTCGGGCCGATGAACATGCCTGAGAACATGTAGGAGAGCGAGGGATGGCGCTGCCAGTGCAGCACCAGGCTCTTCAACAGGTCGGGGCGGCGTAGGAACGGGCTGTCGCCGGGATTGGCGCCGCCGACCACCACATGGTTGCCGCCGCCGGTGCCGGTGTGGCGGCCGTCGATCATGAACTTGTCGGCGCCGAGCCGCGACTGGCGGGCCTCCTCGTAGACGACGCTGGTGATCGCCACGCAGTCCTGCCAGTTGGAGGCCGGGTGGATGTTGACCTCGATGACGCCGGGATCGGGGGCGACGCGGATGACGTTGATGCGCTCGTCCTGCGGCGGGGAGTAACCCTCGATATGGACGGGCAGGCCGAGCTCGGCGGCGGCGTTTTCGGCGGCCGCGATCAGCTCAAGATAATCCTCGATGCGCTCGACCGGCGGCATGAAGACGCAAAGCCGGCCGTCGCGCGGCTCCACCGAGATCGCGGTGCGCACGGCGCCGCCGATCTCGCCCAGCGTCTGCTCGACGCGGCTCTGGCCGACCTCTTCGCTGTGGCGCGAGGCTTCCGGCATGGCGCGGCCCGAGGGCACGAAGACATCGGGCAGCGGCCTGCGGGGAATGGATGGGTCGGCGGGGTGGATATAGGGGAAGCGGGCGGGCGGTACGTAGGGCAGCGTGCCGAGCGGCAGGCGGTAGCCGACGGGGCTGTCGCCGGGCACAAGGAAGATCTTGCCGCGCCGCGTCTTCCACCGCTCGCTCATCCAGCGCTGGCCGGATGCCTGGGCGTTCCAGGCCTGGACGGGGAGGATATAGCCCGTTGGCGTCGTCAGGCCGCGCTCGAAGACGCGGGCGATGCGGTTGCGTTCTTCCGGGTCCTTCAGCTTGGAATTGGAGGGATCGACATTGTCGGGCAGGCTGCCTTCCTTGAGGATCCATTCGGCCGGGTCCTCGTAGGCCGGCAGCACCATGTCGGTGTCGATCGCCAGTTCCTGGGCGATGGCGCCGAGCAGGTTGGCGGCGTCGTCGGCCGCGACACCTGTGTCCTTGCCTTCGCCAGCGATGAGCTCGGGATTGCGCCAGATCGGCTTGCCGTCCTTGCGCCAATAGAGCGAGAAGGTCCAGCGCGGCAGGCTTTCGCCGGGATACCACTTGCCCTGGCCATAATGCAGGAAGCCGCCGGGGGCGAAGCGCTCGCGCAGCTTGCGGATCAGGATATCGGCCTTTTCGCGCTTGGTCGGGCCGACGGCCTCGGTGTTCCATTCGGCGGATTCGAAATCGTCGATCGAGACGAAGGTCGGCTCACCACCCATGGTGAGGCGGACGTCTTCTGCCTGCAGGATACTGTCGACCTTGGCGCCGAGCGCGTTGAGTTCGTCCCAGCTGTCGTCGGAGAAGGGCTTGGTGATGCGCGGATGTTCGGCGACACGCGTGACCTTCATGTCGAAGGCGAATTCGGTGTTGGCGTGGCCGTAGAGCGCACCGGAGATCGGGGCGGCGTTGCTGTAGTGCGGGGTGGCGGCAAGAGGGATGTGGCTTTCGCCGGTTAAGAGGCCCGAAGTCGGATCGAGCCCGATCCAACCGGCGCCGGGGATATAGACCTCGCACCAGGCATGCAGATCAGTGAAATCGACCTCGGTGCCGGATGGGCCGTCGAGCGCCTTCAGATCCGGCGTCAGCTGGATGAGATAGCCGGAGACGAAGCGGGCGGCGAAGCCGAGATTGCGGAGGATTTCGACGAGCAGCCAGCTGCTATCGCGGCACGAGCCGAGCGCCAGTTTCAGCGTCTCCTCCGGCGACTGCACGCCGGGCTCCATGCGGATGACATATTCGACGTCGTTCTTCAGCCGGGCATTGAGGCCGACGATGAAATCGGTGGTTCGCATCGGCGTGCGGTCGATGCCCGAGAGATAGGCTGCCAGCGCCGACTCCACCGGCTGCGGCTGCATGTAGATCTTCAGGTCGTCCCTGATCTCCTCCGGATAGGAGAAGGGCCACATTTCGGCGCTCTCCTCGATGAAGAAATCGAAGGGGTTATAGACCGTCATGTCGGCGACGAGATCGACCTCGATCTTGAACTCGGTCACCGGGTCGGGGAAGACGTAGCGGGCCAGATAATTGCCGTAGGGATCCTGCTGCAAGTTCACGAAATGGTTCGCCGGCGAGACCTTCAGCGAATGACTGATCACCCGCGTCTTGGAATGCGACGCGGGCTTGAGGCGGATGATCTGGGGCCCGAGGCGGACCGGCTTGTCGTATTTGTAATGCGTCAGGTGATAGATGCTGGCTTTGATCGACATGGACTGCCTTATCCGCGGCCGTATCGTTGTACGGCATTTGCTGTTCCCAAGTGCAGTGTGTGCAATGCAGCGAGAGAATGCAAGGTAGGAGTCGGCCTCGCGCAGCTTGAAAGTAATGCATTACTGCATTACCTTATTTTCTGAATGGGAGACCGGATCATGACGACATTGACGGTGACAACCCGCGGACAGGTGACGTTCCGGAAAGATGTACTCCAGCATCTGGGTATCCAGCCGGGCGGCAAGATCAGGGTAGAGCTGCTGCCCGACGGACGGGCGGAGCTCAGAGCCGACCAAGGCAGCGGTCGCTGGCATGAACTCGCCGGCATGCTAAAGGGCAAGACCAACGGCGCCAGGCTTTCGATCGAGGAGATCAACGACGCCATCGCCGAGGCGGGGGCTGCGGCCGGAACGGCTGGACTGACGCGCAAGTGAAGATCGGCCTCGACACCAATGTGCTGCTGCGCCTCATCGTCGGCGATGACGCCGCGCAGCAGCAGGTTGCGATTGACGCGCTCGAACGTGCCGAACTGATTGCGGTCAGCATTCCCGCGCTCTGTGAATTCGCGTGGGTGCTCGACAGAAGCTACCGCGTTGGCAAGCCCGACATCGCTGCCGCGATCCGCCGTGTTCTCAAGATGCACAACCTTGTCGCCAACCGGCCAGCCATCGAGGCGGGCCTCGCCATGCTCGATGCCGGCGGCGACTTCGCGGACGGCGCCATTGCCTACGAGGGGCAATGGCTGGGCGCGGAGACCTTCGTAACGTTCGACAAGAAGGCGGTGCAGCTGGTGCAAGCGCAGGGCGGAGCGGGCTTGTTGCTGAAATGAGCGGGCCGGCTGCGGAAAGCCAAACACTGGCCTTTGCTATTTTCGCCCAAACCTGACCGTCGCCCTCAACCCCCTACCACCAATTCCCGCCTCCAGCGCCAGCGTCGCACCAAACAACCCGCAAATCTCCTCGACGATCGGCAAGCCCAATCCAGCGCCTGGTGCGCCGGATTGGTCGGCGCGGGAGAAGCGGCGGCGGACGGCGGCGAGCTGGTCGGGTGGGATGCCGGGGCCGTTGTCTTCGACTTCGAGCAGTACGGCATCGTCGAGACCGCGGATGCGGACGGTGACTTCGGCGCCGTGGCCGGCATAGGCGATGGCGTTGCCTGTAAGGTTGCGCAGGAGTTCGCCGATCAGGAGCGGTTCGGCGCGGATCATCTCTTGTTTGTCGCCCTCGAAGCCTAGGTCGATGCCGGCGGCCGATGCTGTGGGGATGAGTTCGCCGGTGATCTCCTGGGCGATGGCGGTGAGGTCGATGGCCGTCAGTGCCTCGCGCGATGTGGCGGCGTCGATCTTCGCCATCAGGAGCAGCTGGGCGAGCACGCGTTCCGCATGCGCCACGGCCTGGTCGCCCTTCAACGCGACGGCCTGGGCATCGGCGAGCGAGGTGGCGCGGGCGGAAAGCGCCAGCTGTGTGCGGATGATGGCGAGCGGGGTGCGCAGCTGGTGGCTGGCGTTGCCGGTGAAGTTGCGCAGCGCGTCCAGCGCCTGTTCGAGCCGGATCATGAAACCGTTGACGGTATCGACCAGCGGCTGGACTTCGCTCGGGACGGATTGCTCGATCGGGTGCAGGTCGTCGGGGCTGCGCTCGCCGATCGCGTCGCGCAGCTTGTAGAGCGGGCGCAGCGCCACCGTGACCGAGATCCAGACGATGATGGCGGCGCCGAGGATCATCACGGAGAGGCGCAGCGCCGAGCGCAGCAGGATGGCGCGGGCGAGCTGGCGGCGGGCGATGGTGGTTTCGGCGACGGTGACGGTGAAGGGGACCGAGCGGATGCCCGTCGAGGCCGAGCGGTTGAGGGTGGCGACACGGATCGGCTCGTTGCGGAAGCGATCGTCGGCGAAGGCAGCACCGTCGCCCTTGGTGTTCTTGATGACGGGGAGCGCCTGGTAGCCGGTGATGAAGTCGCCGGGTGGGCCGTCGACACGGTAGAAGACGCGGTCCTGTGCCGCCGATGTCAGCATTTCCAGCGCCACATAGGGGATGTCGACCTGCAGCGAACCGTCCTCGGCGACCACGACGCGCTCGGCGATTGCCAGCGCCGAGCCGGCGAGAACGCGGTCGGAGACGATGTTGGAGGTCTGCACGGCCTCGCGATAGGTGTCCGCCAGCGCCACGATGCCGATCACGGCGGTGGAGATCAGCAGCCAGAAGAGGAGGCGACGGCGGAGCGAATAGGCCGCTGTCATGAGGCCTCGGGAGCGGCAATATCGGGTGCGGGCTCGGGCAGCTTGTCGAGATAGTAGCCGATCCCCCGCGCGGTCTTCACCGTCAGCCCATGTGGGGCGAGGCGTTTTCTGAGGCGGCTGACATATTGTTCGATGGCGTTGGCGGAGATGTCGTCGTTGAAGGCGGTGAGCGACTGGATGATCGCTTCCTTCGACACCACCTTGCCGGCGCGCATGAAGAGGATTTCGAGCAGGCCGAGCTCGCGGGCGGGGATGTCGAGCGGTGTGCTGCCCGAGAAGAAGGCGCGCGAATTCAGATCGAGCGACAGGCCGCCGAAGCTGACGGTTGCCGAATGCAGGCCGGCCTGGCGGCGCAGGAGAACGCGCACCCGGGCCTCGAATTCGGAGATGTCGAAGGGTTTTATCAGATAGTCGTCGGCGCCGAGGTCGAGGCCCTTGACGCGCTCTTCCGGCGTGCCGCGTGCGGTGAGGATCAGGACGGCGGCCTGGTTCTGGCGGGCGCGCATGGCGCGCAGCACGTCGAGGCCGTCCATCTCGGGCAGGTTGAGATCGAGCACCACGAGGTCGAAGCTCTCGGCCGCCGTCACCGCATTGGCGGATGCGCCATCATGGACGACATCGACGGCATGGCCGGTGCCGCGCAGAATGGCCGACAGCCCGTCGGCCAGCGCGATATTATCCTCCACCAGTAGAATGCGCACGGATCCTCCCCTCGATCTCGCCGGAGACTACAGGGCGGCGCTGGCGATGTCACGATGCGCTTTTTACGGCTTCACTGCTCAGCGATGGCGGCCATCAGCTCGATGAAGCGTGGGTCGGAGCGGATGTTGTCGAGGTCTGAATCGTTTTCGAACCAGCCGATCTGGTAGGAGGAGCTATTGGGGAGCAATTGCTGCATATGCTCGACGGCGCGGTCGGTTTCTCCAAGCAAAGCGTGGACGCAGACGGCGTTGTAGCGGGTGATGACGTCATGCGGGTCCATGGCGAGCGCGCGGTTGATCCAGGAGACGGCACGCTTGTCGTCACCGATCTGCGCGTAGGCAAGCGCCGCGCGGTGGACAGGGGCGGAGTTGCCGGGGTTCTGCTCGGCGGCGCGTTCGGCGCGAACAGCCCCTTCGGCCGCCCATTTGCGGCCATCCTCGGGAAGTCCGAGCGAGCGGAAGGCGGCGGCGAGCAGGACCGGGGAGACGTAGTCATCGCCGTAGAGGCTGGCGGAACGCTCGAAATAGATGATCGCGTCCTCGAACTGGCCGCGCTTGAACAGGCGGTGGGCGAAGTGGAAGTTGGCCTCGAAGAGATTGGGGTCGAGCGCCAGCGCCCGGGCGAAATAGATGTCGGCTTCTCCGTCGCGGGCGGCGTGATGCAGCGCGATGGCGCGGGCGGCATGGGCTTCGGCGAGATTTGGGTCCAGCGCCAGCGCCTTTGATGTCATCTCGAGGATCTCGTCGATCGGCAGCTCGGCGGCGTACCAAATGTAGAGCGCGCTGTCGCAATCTGCGATGCCGGCATAGGCGCGGGCATAATTCGGATCAAGCTCGACCGCCTTGTAGAACATGCGCCTCGCCATGATGAGGTAGGACATGGTCATGGTGCGGGCGAACTTGCGGCCGCGCAGATAGTAGGTGTAGGCCTCGACATTGGTGGTGGGGTCGCTTTCCAGCGCGCGCACTTCCTCCGGGCGCATCTTGACCTTCAATTGGCCGACGATCGCATGCGCGATCTCGTCCTGGATGGCGAAGATGTCGGTGAGGTCGCGGTCGTAGCGATCGGCCCAGAGGTGATCCTCGTTGCAGGCGTCGATCATCTGGGCGCTGATGCGCACGCGGCCGCCGGATGTGCGAACACTGCCCTGCAGCACATAGCGAACCGAGAGCTCGCAGGCGATCTGGCCGATCTTCATGGCGCGGCCCTTGTAGGCGAAGGTGGTGTTGCGCGGCGTAACCAGCAGGCCCGAGATCTTCGACAGGTCGGTGATGATGTCTTCCGTCAGACCGTCTGAGAAATACTCCTGGTCGGGATCGCCGCTCATGTTGGTGAAGGGCAGCACGACGATGGAGCGCGTGCCGGCGATGGGCGTTTCGGAGGCCACGCCCGTGCTCTGATCAGGGAGATCAACGAGCACGGCGTAGACATGGACCTTCTGCTCGATGTTCTTCAGTGTCTGACGGCCGCGATCTTCGAAGCGCAGGTCGAGACGGGCACCGACATGGTCGCGGACCGAGGAGGAGACGGCAATGCCGCCGGGGTCCGCGACGGCCTCGAGCCTTGCCGCGACATTGACGCCGTCGCCGAAGATATCGCCGCCCTCGACGATAACATCACCGAGATTGACGCCGATGCGGAAGCGGATGCGGCGTTCCTCGGGCACCTCGGCATTGCCGAGTGCTACGCCGCGCTGGATTTCGACGGCGCAGGCGACCGCGTTGACGACGCTGCCGAATTCCACCAGCAGACCATCGCCGAGCAGCTTCACCACCCGGCCGCCATATTCGAGAATCGCCGGCTCGATCAGCTCGACGCGGTGACGGTTGAAGGCCTTCAGCGTGCCTGTTTCGTCGATGCCCATCAGCCTGGAATAACCGACGACATCGGCGGCGAGGATGGCTGTCAGTCGTCGCTCCAATGCGGCCTCCGCGTGATAGGGCAACTGGGTCGCTTGAAGTCTAACGTCTTTGGTGCTGCTTGTCGCGCGCGACGGTTACGCCTTTGGGCGGGCATTGAGCATGTGCAGCATAGCGTGGGTGGTGCTCACTTGTGCCTTATGGCGCAGTCATGCATTCTCATCGCATGAGGAGACTGCCACTATTTGCGTTGATGTTGCTCTGTCCGGGCTTGGCCCTGGCGGAGCCGATCTTCTATCCGGCTGTGTCGGGCAATGCTTCGGCACCCGTGCTCGTCGTCTATTCGTCGCTCGACGAGCCGCTGGCGCAGCCGATGATCCGCGGATTTCAGGAGGCGAACCCCGACGTCGCCGTCACCTACGAGGACATGCTGACCGGGGAGATCTACGATCGCATCGTGCAGGAGACGGACGCGGGGAAGCCGACGGCGGATTTCGCCTTTTCGTCGGCGATGGACCTGCAGGTGAAGCTTTCCAACGACGGCTATGCGCAGCCGAGCAACCTGCCGATGAGCGGGATCTGGCCGAAATGGGCGAACTGGCGCAACACCGCCTATGCGCTGACCTTCGAGCCCGCCGTCTTCGTCTATCACAAGCCGAGCTTCGTCAATGAACAGCCGCCGAGCTCACGCGCCGAGTTCGTCGATTATCTGAAGCGCAAGGGCGATGCGGTGCATGGGCGGATCGGCACCTATGATATCGAGCGCTCCGGCGTCGGCTTCCTGTTCATGGCGCGCGACCAGGAGCAGTTCGGCGATATCTGGTCGGTCATCGGCGCCATGGGGGCGGCGGGGGTGAAGCTTTATTCGACGAGCTCGGCAATCCTGGAGCGGGTGTCGGACGGACGCTTCGTGCTCGGCTACAATATTCTCGGCTCCTACGCGGCGGATTGGGCCAAGCGTAACCCGCAAGTCGGCATCGTGCTGCCGAAGGACTATACGGTCGTGATGTCGCGGATCGGGCTGGTGCCGCAGGCGGCGGCCAATCCGGAGCTTGGGCGGCGCTATCTCTCCTTCTTCATGTCGAAGGAGGGGCAGACGATCATGGCGCGCGAGCTGCAGATCCCCGCCGTCAGCCCCGAGGTGACCGGCGAAAACACCGCGAACACTATGCAGGCGCTGCTCGGCGCGCAGCTGAGGCCCGTGCCTGTCAGCCCCGGCCTGATGGTCTATCTCGACCAGGTGAAGCGCGCGCGGCTGATCGCGCATTGGAACGAGGTGCTGCGCACGCAGTAGATGCTAGCTAAGCGTCAGATAAGCGCTCGGCGTGTTGTTTTGGCGCATTTATATCGGATGGGTTGCATAAGTATATTTTCGCCCGATTTCATCGGTTTTGCCGGGGACATGCGGGGTTTGTATTGAACATTTAAAGCCCAAAATTGGTATGGCGCGGCTACTATTCTTTTAACCCTCGGGCTCCATATTAGGAAATTGGAAAGGTCGGGAACCAATCGCGGCGTCACGCGTTTTCGAGTTTCAGGCTGGCATGCATTCCACAGATATGGGCACTACCGCATGAATATTCTTATTGTCGAAGACGAATTGTTGATCGCGCTCGATCTCGAATCCATCGTCGAGGATCTCGGTCACACCGTCATCGGCCCGGCCCGAACGCTGGACGAAGCGCTGGAGCTTGCAGATCAGGCAGAAGTGGCGCTGGTGGATGTTCAGCTTGCCGATGGCGTGACCGGTCCTGCGATTGCCGAGCGTTTGTCTAGCGAGCATGGCGTGACCGTCGTATTCGTCACCGGCAATCCCGAGATGGTGCGCAACAGCCGCAGCGCCGTTGGCGTCGTGTCGAAGCCGCATTGGCCGGAGAAGGTGTCGGAAGCGCTTGATTACGCGGCCGCGATCCGCTTCGGAAAATCGCTGATCTCGCCGCGCTTCCTGATGCCGCTGGCATCGTGAGCCGCAGGGCGGTTCGCTAAAATCTCATTTGTCTGATGTGAAAATAGGTCCGCTTAGGCGCCGCGATCATGCCGTATGTGCGGGCCGCTCGATAGCGCGCCCGTGGTGTTCGCCAGGGATGGGTGTTTTGACCTATTCGCGCGACGCTCCGCTTCTCAGCGGAATCGGCAGGGGCGCTGGGCGTTCGAGAGCAGTTCCTGCTTTGTCGCGAAGGAGCCAAACAGCTTGAAAAGGCGCTGCTCCTCTTCCTTTTCCAGCCGGTGACGGCGCGAAAAATCGGCGACGCTCCAGACTTCCCGCAAGCGGTCATTCTGGCGGTCGTCGTTGATCTGGTTGATGTCGATGTGCGTGCTCATGGCGCAAATTCCCCTATTACTTTCGTCTAACGTCGAAGGGCGACAAGGGTTCCCGACATCAATCAGAAATCTGCAGTTTCGGGCACGAATTCGAATTGCGGCAAAAAAGTGTCCGTCCTGACTGGATAAGCGCGGGGTGTCAGCTAAATGACAGCTTGTTGTGGTCCCTTTTGACGAACTTCAACTCCGTGGAGGCGGATAGGGGAAGTTTCGGGAGGAGTTTCGCCAGATATTTCGGATGCGTTTTCGCGTCCGTGTGCGCTGTCCTTCCCGATCCGATCGAGAACAACGCGTGGTCACAGACCGCGCATTTGGAGGACAGTCTCTTGAAGCATATTTTCCTGACCAGCATTTTCGCGGCGGCCATCGCGCTGCCGGCCTATGCCGCCGACTATTCGATCATGGCGCCTGCCGCTCCCGGCGGCGGCTGGGACCAGACGGCCCGCACCATGCAAACCTCGCTGCAGAGCGAGAAGATTTCCGGAAAAGTTCAGGTCATGAACGTTCCGGGCGCCGGCGGCACGATCGGCATCGCCCAGTTCGCCAGCCAGCAGAAGGGCAATCCGAACGCCCTGCTCGTCGGCGGCTATGTCATGGTCGGCGCCATCTTGACCAACAAGTCGCCGGTGACCCTCAAGGACGTTACTCCGATCGCCCGCCTGACCGGCGAATACGAGGCCATCGTCGTGCCGGCGAATTCCGATATCAAGACGGTCGCGGATCTCGTCGCCAAGCTGAAGGAAAATCCGGGCGCGGTTTCCTGGGGTGGCGGTTCTGCCGGCGGCACCGACCACATTCTCGTCGGCCTGCTCGCCAAGGCTGCCGGTGCCGATCCGACCAAGATCAATTACATCGCGTTTTCCGGCGGCGGCGAGGCTCTGGCCGCCATCCTCGGCGGTCAGGTGACGGCCGGCGTATCGTCCTATGGCGAATTCGAAGGCCAGATCAAGGCCGGTGCTCTGCGCCTGCTGGCGATCTCGGCCGACAAGAAGGTCGACGGTATCGACGCGCCGACGCTGAAGGAATCCGGCTTCGACGTCGTGCTGCAGAACTGGCGCATGGTTGCTGCCGCTCCCGGCCTTACCGACGAGCAGAAGAAGGCCGTGACTGACGATGTCGAGAAGCTCGCCAAGTCGAAGACCTGGCAGGACAACCTGAAGACCAAGGGCTGGATGGACACCTATCTCTCCGGTCCGGAATTCGAAGCACAGCTCGCGCAGGACATTTCCGCGACGGAAACGATCCTGAAAGACATCGGACTGGTTAAATGAACCCCGAAAACCAAGTGACATCGCAACAGCGCCGCCCTGATTGGGCGGCGCTTGTTATTGCCGCCGTGCTGGTCGCCATGGCGGCCGTCATCTTCTTCGACGTGGCGCGCCTCAACGAGACGACGGGCTATTCGCAGGTCGGCCCGGCGACGGTGCCGCACTGGATCGCCTATGTCCTCGTCGGCCTGGGCGTCTGGACCGTCTTTGCCGCATTCCGCCGCGATTTTCCCGAGCGCGAGCGCCAGGAGTTTGGCCCGGTCGTCTGGGTCGTCGCCGGTCTCGTCGCGCAGATGGTGCTGATCCGGCCGCTCGGCTTTTCGATTGCCACCGGCGCCCTGTTCGGTCTTGCCGCCGCCGGCTTCGGCGCCCGCAGGATCTGGATCAGCATTCCTGTCGGCATCGTCATCTGTCTCGGCATCTACTGGCTTTTTGCCGTTGTGCTTCAGCTTTCGCTTCCGGCGGGACCGCTGGAACACCTGATCCATTGACGGGAGCCCTGAGAGTAGCATCATGAGCACATTCGAATTTCTTCTACAGGGCCTGGTCTCGGCGATGGAGCCGATGAACCTGCTCTATGCGCTGATCGGCGTCACGCTCGGCACCATGGTCGGCGTGCTTCCCGGCATCGGCCCGGCCACAACAGTGGCGCTTCTTTTGCCCGTCACCTACCAGCTCGACGCGACCGGCTCGCTGATCATGTTCGCCGGCATCTACTACGGCGGCATGTATGGCGGCTCCACGACATCGATCCTCTTGAACACGCCCGGCGAAAGCGCCTCGATCGTCACGGCGCTCGAGGGCAACAAGATGGCGCGCGCCGGACGCGGCGGGCCGGCTCTCGCCACCGCGGCGATCGGCTCCTTCGTCGCCGGCCTGATCGCCACGCTGGCGCTTGCCTTCATCGCGCCGCTGATCGTCAAGATCGCCCTCGTCTTCGGTCCGCGCGAATATTTCGCGCTGATGATCCTCGCCTTCGTTACCGTGTCTTCGGCCTTTGGCAATTCGTCGCTTCGCGGCCTCACCTCGCTGTTTATCGGTCTTGCGCTGTCGCTTGTCGGCATCGATCAGCTGACCGGCCAGAACCGGCTTTCCTTCGGCGTTCCGGATCTCCTCGACGGCATCGAGGTGACGACGATGGCGGTGGCGATGTTTGCGATCGGCGAGACGCTGTTCATCGCAGCACAGGGTGCGTCGGCACCCGACAAGATCGAGGCGATCAAGGGCTCGGTCTGGATGACGGCGCAGGACTGGGCACGCTCCTGGAAGGCGTGGCTGCGCGGCACCGTCATCGGTTTCCCGATCGGCGCCATGCCGGCCGGCGGCGCCGAGATCGGCACGTTCCTCTCCTACGCGACCGAAAAGAAACTCTCCAAACATCCGGAAGAATTCGGCAACGGCGCGATCGAAGGCGTCGCCGGCCCGGAAGCCGCCAACAATGCCTCGGCCGCCGGCACGCTGGTGCCGCTATTGACGCTCGGCCTGCCGACTTCGGCAACGGCGGCGATCATGCTGGCCGGCTTCCAGCAATATGGCCTGCAACCGGGGCCGCTGCTGTTTGCCACCAATCCGCAGCTCGTCTGGGGCCTGATCGCCTCGCTGCTCATCGCCAACCTGATGCTGCTCGTCCTCAACCTGCCGCTGGTCGGGCTGTGGGTGCGGCTGCTGACGATCCCGAAGCCGTGGCTCTATGCCGGCATCCTGGTCTTTGCGACGCTGGGTACGATCGGCGCCAATCCCTCGGTGTTCGAACTCGGCATGTTGCTGGTGTTCGGGCTGATCGCCTATGTCATGCGCGTCTTCGACTATCCGATCGCGCCCGTCATCGTCGGCCTGATCCTCGGACCGCTGGCGGAGCAGCAGCTGCGCCGCGCGCTCGCCATCAGCCAGGGCGACGTGACGACGCTCGTGCAATCGCCGATCGCCGCCGTGCTGCTCGGTCTGGCGGCCTTGGCGCTGATCCTGCCGCTCATCCTTCGCTTGCGCGGGCGCGGCGATGTGCTGACACAGATGGCGGCCAGCGAAGACTGAGCCGCCTTTAGACAAAGAAAAAGACTGCCCAAACCCCAAGACTTGCGGCCGGCGATGGAGACATCCGCCGGCCGTTTTCGTCAGGCCGGTTCTCCCTCAAGGCAGGCCGTCGCCGGCGCCGTTGACGTGTCTGAGGAAATCGAGGACGCGGCGGGTGAGCACTTCGGCGGCGTCGGAATCCCATGAGGGGAGCGAGCTGTCGGCGAAATAGTGCTGGTCGCCGGGGTAGAGGAAAAGGCTCGCCTCTTTCACATGCTCCAGGATCTCGCGGGCGGCATCGATATCGCCCTCGCGCATAAAGATCGGGTCGGCATCCATGGCATGGATCTGCACTGGCACGCCCTCAGGCCATGGGCCGAAGGACCACTCGCCCGATATCGGCAGGCAGGCGTGGAACAGAAGCGCGCCGCGCGCGCCGGGCCGCGTCTGCGCCAGCTGCTGCGCCGGCACGACGCCAAAGGAGAAGCCGGCATAGACAAGCTCGGCCGGCAGGTCGTCGGCCAGCCTGACGCCGCGCTCGCGCAGCGCATCGAAACCGGTCGCCTGGATATAGGCCATACCCTCGTCGATGCTTGCAAAGACATGGCCGTCGAAGAGATCAGGCGTGTGCACGACATGGCCGGCATCGCGCAGGTGATCGGCGAAGATATGGATGCCTGATGTCAGGCCCTGGGCGTGGTGAAAGAGCAGGACTTCGGCCATGGGTTACCTCCGGGAGGGGTAGGTATGGGGGGGGCGGGGGAATTCCATGGG
>NZ_JAGHMF010000045.1 GCF_017741815.1 Rhizobium sp. 16-488-2b | reverse complement strand
CCGCCTGACATCCCATCATCACTCAATCCTCCGCAAATCAGTAAGACGATTGAATCACGACAGCCTGGTGCCGACAACGCTCAGTTTTTCAACAGTATCGGCCGAATGCGGTCTTCCGCTTCGCGCCAACACCAACCGGTTACCCTTCTTCTTCGAGAAATCGAGCTTGGTCGCATTAGCAGCCGTCTGTTCGGAAGCACGCTGCTTTCATATGATCCAGTGAGTCAAAAACCCCTGGCCGTGACCAGGGGTTTGTCAGCAGTGTGGAGGCCTCTGCGCCGAGGCCTTCTCGTTTGCGCCCGCAAGAACCGAGCGGCACATCTCAATCGAAATGAAACTCGGAGAGGTCCACCGAGACGATCAACGGTTCTGGAAGCGGCGTGTTGTCCGGCTTGCGCGGATAGATGCGCATTTTCGTGGGGAGAACAATGCCGTCGACCTTCACCGGATCCGTGAGGTAACGTGCGGCCGCGTTCTTTCCTTGAATGTCCACCTCGTAGTCGTGCCGATACAAAATGCCATCCTTGTTAAAGTAGAAGGTCTGCTCGGTGCTGTGTGTCGCGATCTCGTCGGGGAAGCGAACATGAAGGCGACGCAGGGTCTCTCCGTTTTCCTGCCACGGCTCGATCTCGTTGCAAACTACGCCGGGACGCTTGAGGATGAACGGCGACGTCAGATACGTCCACATCGTATATCCCGAGAAGTAAGCGACCTGCGGGTTGCTCCACGGCGTTTCCATCTCGTAGCCCTCGAAAGATTTCCGGGGTTCAAGAAGCTCTTCAACGACCGCGCCTTCGGGCGTTTCGATTGTCACGCGGCCAGGTGTGAACGCCGATTTGTTGTCGGTTGGGGCGAATGGCCAATGCGATACCCATTCTTTTTTGAGATCGACCTTCACCTGGCAGTCCACCAGTACCTCTGCCTTGCCCTTTAGCCCCCAGAGAACGCCGCCCTGGTGTAGTTTGGCGGTGAGGTAGGAGAATTTTTGAAACTGCTCCATTCCTCCATGGGCTTCAATGGCGATGTCTAAGAGATCCTTCATGCTATTGCTCCTTGGCTAGAGATTGGATCGTTTAACGCGTCCTTTCTCTACGACCATCGGATGCTGGTTCATTGTAAGATCGCACACCTCTGTCGGACGGAGCGACACAACGTGCGTTACTCTGCCAAAAGTGACAGCGCTGTCTCGACGTCGGAAATGGAGCGGCTTGAATCGACCTTCTCCAAGACAGACGCAAGTTCAGCCTTGGCCGATGCCGTTTGAGCTGGGCCTGCTAAATGGACGAGGCAGATCGCGCAACGAAGCTCCCATATAACCGCCCCCATCGATCGAGCCATATCGATTGCCTCGACCAGGAGCGCTTTTGCTTGGGCGCGATCCCGCTTTATCAACGAGACCGCCTTTAAGCGGAGTAGCTCCGGCCTGCACCATCCGGCGTCGCCCGATAATGCGCGCTCTACTGCGGCAGGAGATGCCCTGCATCCGGCAAGGACGGTCATGTACTCGAGCCGCATTCCAACGCCCTCCAGGAGCGCTTGCTGCAAAGCGGCCTGCTTTTCTTCGGTCTGAGTTTGCTCGGGCACGACAAGATCGTAGCCATCGACCCACTCCTGCCATCTGACCAACATGTCCTTTCGCGCGACGCGCTTCGCCGCGGTCAGTCTGCCCCTAGCCGTCTCTGTCTGCCCCGCAAGATAAGCGATCGGCATCGCGCTCAGGCAAAGCATCAGGCACGTCGAAATCGAATGACCTAGCCCCTCGCAGTCGGCGATTAGTTTCTCCACGCCCGAGAAGCTCTCATCGAGGTTGCCCTCCAGAAAATCGATCATCGTGAGAACCGATCTAGCTATCGTCCCCTGATCGTATCCCGTTCCGTAGTTTTGTGTCGTGCGGACCGCGCGGCTAGCTTCGAGAAGAGAGATTTCAGCCTGTTCACGGGAGGATTTGAGATCTCCATGAAAGAGATAGTTGTGCTCCAGCAGCCGGCTATAGCTCTGCGCCCCAGGGAACCGTTGCTGCAGGTCGCTCGCGATTGCGATCGAGTGGAGGTATCGACCTTTCGAGCTAGCGACCGCAGCCATCCCTCCATATGCGCGCATGATGCGTCCTGGGTTGCCAAGCGCTTCTGCGATCAAAGTAGCGCGTTGAAATTCTGCGCTTGCTTCCTCGTCGCTTCGGAAGCCACCTATATGATATAGCGCGCTTCCTCTCGCGATCCTTAGTTGAAGTTCGACGTCAGTTCCTGGGTGTTTTGTGAATGGGAGGTTCTCCAAAGCATCCTCAACCGCTATCAGCTGCTCATTCATCGCACCGAGCTGTACCCAGACTGTGTTGGAGACCGCGACGAGCTCTACCGCAAGGTCAAGGTCTCCTAGCGGTGAACTAGCCCACTCAATAGCGGAACGCAGATCATTGATGAGTGTGCCATAACGCCTAAGCCAACCGATCGTCGGAAGCCCTCGCCAATCGTAGTCGGCCCTGGCGAGTTCTTCGCGGCAGTATTGGGCGTGTGATGAACGGCTGGTGGTCTCGAAGGCCCCCGTGTTGAGCTTTTCCAACGCATAGCTTTTGGTCGTGTCTAAAAGGCGGTATCGACCATCTCCACTCGAGACGGCGATAAGAGATTTGAGGAGGAGACCATCGAACGCACTGTCGAATCTTTCGCCGAACAGCCTTTCTCTCATCAGAGACTCCGCCGCCTGCTCCGAGAACGTTCCGGGGAACACGGCGAGCGCGGCGAAGACCTCTCTCTCGTCGGTATCGAGGCTTTCGTAGCTCCAATCCAACGTTGCCCTTAGGGTTTGTTGCCGCGGAGGAGCGGTGCGCCGGCCCCTGCGCAAAACTGACAGCGGGTCGTCAAGGGAGCCTAGAACACGTTCAAGGCCGAGGGTGCTGACTCGCGACGCCGCGAGTTCGATCGCTAATGGTATGCCGTCCAACCCGCGGACGATCGCGGCGGCAGCCTGCAGGCTATCTTCGTCCCCAAAATCCGTGACATCGGTGGCGAGTTTGACCGATTCAATGAAAAGCTGCACTGAATGGTTGGCCAAGAGCTCCTGTGCCGATGTTCCGAAGTCGGGCACGGGAAGGGACGGCAATTGTCTTACACGTTCGCCAGCTATCCGTAGCGGTTCACGGCTTGTTGCAAGAATCGACACGCCTTTGGTCGCCCTCAGGATCTGATCGGCTTCCGCCGCAACGGTCTCAATCAAGTGTTCGCAGTTGTCGAACAGAAAGAGTATGTCTTTGTCTTGAAGTGAATTGAGAACCGCTTGCCTGTGGTCATTGGTATAAAGAACCAGCCCGAGTAGAGACGCCAGCGTGGGCATGAACAATCGAATGTCGTTCAATAACGCCAGATCGACGAAGACGACCCGTCTCGATGCCTGAACACGCGCGGCTATCTCAAGCGCCACAGCGGTTTTGCCTATCCCTCCTGCTCCTGAAATCGTCAGTAGCCTAGTCGATGCGAGGGCGGCCACGCTCGTCGTTATAAAATCCTCTCGACCGATCAGCCGACTTGCAAGACGGGGTAGATTGCTTTCGGCAGCCGACTCCATCAAGTCCGGAGCGGACGATCCGACATCGGAGAGCTCTACCGGTGCGACAAAGACGTAGCCACGCCCCGCAATGTTTTCGATGTATCGCTGCTCGCTATTCCCTACCAACGCCTTTCTGAGGGTCATCAAGTGTACACGTAACGCGCCCTCGTCCACGGTCGTCGTAGGCCAGGCAGCCCTTAGAAGCTCTTCTTTGGAAACGATTTCTCCGGGGCGACTGGCTAGCGCAACGAGTAGTTCCAGCGCTTTCTTCCCGAGTTGATAGGGCTTGCCCGCTTCCATCAACGTCTTATTGATCAAATCGAGTTCAAAACTACCAAACTTAAGAACAGCCATCGTGGAGCCGCAGTCCCGCCAGAATTAATCTCCTGAACGGGTATCACATCTGTATGGATGGAAAGCAACGGCCATCCGAACTCTGGAAATCATGCCAAGTTCACCCGGAACCCCTTGGTTTCCAGGTGATGCCGCCAACTATCGGTTAGGCCAGCCTCACTAGCCGCGGTTGGCTGACGCGATTAGAATTTCGAGGCGATCTACGTATTCGCACAATCGCGCGGAAGTTTTGCGCGCTGCGTCTATGTCAGGCCTCGTCCTTCCAATCCAGCGGAGATTGGTCTTGACGCCAAGTTTCAGCAGGTAGAGGAGCTCTACGAGTTCGGTCGACCGTGGGGACGTATTAGCGGAGAGATTGTCTGAAATGGATTGTTGAGAGGCTCGTTCCTGGTCGGGAAGAGCACGATTATCTGACATCGCGTTCAGATTTGCCATTTGCGCAGTCCCTTACGGTTACGGCTCCCACCTGGAACGACAGCCTGCAAATGGACATTGTCGCAAAGAAGGAGGATCGCACACCCTCGAAAGAGGGGGCTCACTGATTGTTTGCAGGTCGTCTTGCCGGTCGGCGTCGCCACCGGGCGCCAAAATGTGCAAAGAAGACCGTGGCAACCCAGCACTGAGAGATGTTGGTCCAGTCACAGCTTGTATCAGCCGTGCCTTTCGACATAATTCGCTCAACTGTAATCGCACCTCGGGGCCGAGACTTGCGCACTGTTCTGTCACAACGGCGTTTGCCGCGGAAATCGTTCTTGGCGATTGCAACAGCCATCTTCGTCGCACTGTTCTACAACACATGGTCTCATGCGGAGCAGCCGGTCCCCGTGGCCAACGTTCTTCCTGAGGTGATCACGAGCCGACTTGTCCCGAAAAGCGATATCCAATTTACCAAGCTTTCGCTGGCGCAAGGTCTTTCTCAAACCCGCGTTGGACAAATCATCCAAGACGACGACGGATACATGTGGCTCGGCGCTCAGCATGGCATTAATCGCTTCGACGGGTATACTTTCCAAGTCTTCAAACACGATCGAGACGACCCAGACAGTCTGAGTGGAGTCTACATTTACTCCACGTTCAAAGACCGCGAGGGAACGATCTGGATTGGGACAGACCAGCTTCTCGATGCCTTCGATCGAAAGACGGGCAAATTCAAGCACTTCGTGCTGGATGCATCTACTCCGACGGTCCTGCAGATTAGCCAGGACCGCAGCGGAATCCTATGGTTGGCAACGTCACAAGGCTTGTACAGCCTTGAACCTAGGACCGGCGCCGTCAAACGTTTTGGGCAGATACCCGGTCGCGATGATGGCCTGAGCACTGACGACATAAAGTCGACTGCGACCGACCGAGAAGGTGTCTTCTGGGTGGCGACCGGGAACGGCCTCGAGGCATTTGATCCGGAAAGCGGCAAAGTCAGTCTCCGCATACCGTTGAGGATCGAGGCAAGGGAATTTCAGTTTTTCGAGGATTCCAAGGGGCTTTTTTGGATTCTTTGGGGGTCAGGGAGCGGGCTGGCGCTCTTCGATCGCGCTTCGAACACTGTGAAGAAGATCTCATTCAGCAATGCCGACGGGGTAATGTCCGGCATCTACAAGATGATAGAAACCCGTAACGGCGATCTGTGGCTTGTCAGTATGGGCGCCGGTCTGCTCAGGTTCAACCGGGACGATTTCACATTCGATCAGTATGTAAATGACCCGACCGACCCTCAAAGTTTGTCAGAGAACCGGGCAATTGAAATCTATGAAGATCGCCAAGGCAATATCTGGACAGGGTTACATGCCAGCCCGCCAAACGTTTTCACTCCCGAGCCATTGCCGTTCCAAAAAGTCTGGCCGTATTCCGGTCACGTAAATAAGCTTGGAGAGACGTTCGTCAACGCGATCCTAGAGGACCGGAAGGGCAACGTTTGGCTGGGTACAGGCGGGGCGCTGACGCGGATCGATCCGGCTGGGCAGTTACGGATTTTCGACCTTGCCGGCAACGGGACGTCGGTGGAAATACTTTCGATGGTAGAGGCCGATGACGGGACGCTCTGGATCGGCACAATTGGAACTGGCCTGATTTCGTTTGATCCGGAAACTGGCAGGACGCAAACGTTCAGATATGAACGCGGAAGGCGCGACTGGATTAGCAGCGATGTCGTGACGCGGGTTTTTCTGGACCGCCAGCGAGTACTTTGGCTTGCAACTTGGAACGGCTTGAACAGGCTCGACCCCAAGACGCTCACCTTCAAGACCTACAGAGCTGACACCAATCTGAATAAAGAGCTCTTTTCGATCGACGAGGACGACCAGAACAATCTTTGGATCGGCTCGAGAGTCGGGCTCGTAAAGTTCTCTAAGACCACAGAGGAGTTCGAGGAGTTCCGCCACGATCCCTCCGATCCGACCACTATAAGCAACAACACGACCAACAACGTCTTCCACGCACGCGATGGGCACCTGTGGATCGCGACGCACAACGGACTGAACACGTTCGATCCGGCGACCGGGAAATTCAAAGCTTACTTCGAGAAGGATGGGCTGGCAGGAAATGCAGTCAGTTGCACCCGCCAGGATTCCAATGGGAATCTATGGATTAGCACGAACCGTGGCGTTTCCAAGATGAACCCGGCCACAGCCAGCTTCCAAAATTTCACGAGTGCGGATGGATTGCCGGGCAACGACATGGGAGGATGGCACGCGTGCAGCAGCGGCACAGAGGGTCGCATGTATTTTGCAGGGTTCCCAGGAGCCGCGGTCGTAAGCCCGTCGAGAGTCCGATCCGCCGAGGCTTTGCACAATGTTCAATTTACGGACGTGAGGATCGGCGACGAATCTGTTCTCTATCCGCTTCGCGATGCCGGCACCGAATATCGCGTTCGGTATGATCAAAACTTCGCAGTAAGCTTCTCGGCATTCGATTTCTCAAACCCAGCTGGCGTGAGATATAGGTACCGAATCGCCCCTCTCGAGACCGATTGGCACATCCTGCCGGCGGCGTTGCGAACAATCAACTTCGCAACGTTGCCGACGGGTGCTCTGACGCTTGTGGTGGAAGCCGCCGCGGAGAGGGGAGACTGGGAAGGATCCGGCTCGTTGGCGATACAGGTATCTCCGCCATGGTGGGATACCTGGTGGTTCATCACGCTGATATGCCTTCTGGCCATAGCGGCGATTGCTGCGGTCTACAAGGCGCGCATGATGCAAATCGAAATGCTCTACAACGCCCGCCTGGAGGAGCGGCTTGGCGAAAGGACACGCGTCGCCCGAGACCTCCATGACACGCTTTTACAGAGCTTCCAAGGACTGATCTATCGGCTCGAAGCGGTGAGAAACCTACTTCCGGGAGAACCCGTGAAGGCGTCGGAAATGCTAAACATCATCCTACTCAAGAGCGATGACGCAATCGTTGAGGGGCGGGATACAATTCAGTCTCTCCGCGATCCCACAAAGGCCACGACCGACATCTTGACGTTGGTGGAGGAAGATGCTGCCGAACTCGCGTCTCTTCAGCCCGACGGAGTTGACGCCCGCTTCTCGATCAAAATCGAAGGTAAAGCGCCGCGACTCCCAGTCGAAATTCGTGATGAACTTAGACACATATGCCGCGAGGCCCTCAGGAATGCGTATTTCCATTCCGGCGCCGATAACATCGAGTGCCTGTTCAGCTTCGAGGGTGCACGCATGGAAATTGTCGTGAGCGACAATGGGAGAGGAATGCCTACCGGATCCGATCAGACCCACTACACAGGTCACTACGGCATTCCCGGTATCAGGGAGCGCGCGGCGAACCTTGATGCAGAGCTCTCTATATCAAGCCAAGAGGGTAAGGGAACCAAGGTGTCGCTGAAGATGAGCACGACCGAAAGCCGGCTGCGATCGATTTCTCGCAACCTTGTCGCCCATGATGTACGTTAGAGTCGGATTCTTGTAAGGAATCCATTGGCTCAAGTCTGAGGAAATGAAAACGCTGGCCCGCCCTCCAATCGCGATAGTTGAAGACGACCTTGCCGTACGGCGCGCATACGCCGATCTATTCTGTTCTTATGACTGCGATACCGTCGCGTTCCCGACAGCAGAAGAGTTCCTAGAACATATTGTCGATCAGAAAATAGCCTGTCTCATCTTGGATCAACGTCTGCCAGGGATGACGGGCCTCGAGCTCCAAGGTGTGCTGCAAGAGAGACATGTTGCCTTCAAGACCATATTCATAACGTCTCAGGACGACGAAGTAACAAGAGCCAAAGCCATGGAGGTTGGTGCCGCCGCGTTCTTCAGCAAAGGAGGCGACGTCGACGACATAATCGCCAGTGTCATTCATCTAGCAGGTTACCAGATCGACTGAGGCAATCAGGCTCGGATACCGCCGCAGTCGATGCCAATTCAACCGGGCGCTGACACCAAAGTCGCGTCGGGGTCAACAACCGGGATTGAAAACTCCGCCACAACCCCTCCGCCGATCCTATTGCCGAGGGTAAGCTTTCCGCCAAAACCTTCAACGATGCTTTGACAGACAGTCAGGCCAAATCCCAACCGGTTAGGCTTCGTTGAGAAGAAAGGATCGAAGGCGAGTGGCAGGTGCTCCTCCCGTATCCCTGATCCACGGTCCGACACGGAAATTGTCAACTCAGTCGCTCTGTGGGAGCGCGAAATCTCAACCGAAACAGCGGTCGGCCGCCCCGAGGATTCACTCGCCTCCAACGCGTTCTGCAGAAGGGCGCACATAACTTGTTTAAGGGCAACAGGATCGGCCACTATGGCCGAGATTTTGGTATCTGCGGTTATCGTTACGGTTCCGCGCCTGAAGTCGAGTGGCCCGAGAACGAGATCACGTGATCTCACAGCTAGATCCACGATGTCTACAGGCCAACGGTTGAGGCGGTTCGGCCTGAGGCTATCGCGGGTCTTTGTTCCGATCTCCGCAACGCGATTCGCATTCCAGCGAAGCCGCTCCATCACTTTCGCAACGGCGTCCAAGCCTCCGGATCCCAGCGATAAGAGCCTGCTGACCGTCGCCAAATCTAGCGTGATCGCAGTGATCGGCTGGCTAATCTCGTGAACGAGTGATGTCGAAAGCGCTGACGCGCATGCGATCCGATGCGCCGTAGCGAGCTCCCGACGTGCCGGCCCGGCCTTCTCGATGCGCTCAGCAAAGCCTCTAGTATCGAAGAACGACACCATCGCAATCCCATTATCGGCGATCGAGAGCGAAAAAGGGTACGATGCCGACTTGCCGTCGGCGTTGATCAGTTCTGCCATTCCGCATGTGGACGGGGCGCGGTTGATCAAGGCTGCTAGGATCGCAATTTCAACATCGTGCGCGCCAAAAGTCCTGTCGGATTCGGAGAGCATATCAGCAATTCCGTTATCACTCGCCCGACGGATCCTGATTTTCTTCCTGAGTTCGCCTGCCAGCGCAGGATGCAAGGCAAGATGCTGAGTGACGTTGGACACGCCATTTGACCTCAGCGCATCTGAGATCGGAGATGCGGACTTTACGTCATACTCAATCCAGCTCAGCGCCCTCGGCTCGAATACCGACCTAACACGCTCGTCAGCGACGGCAAGCGTTTCTTCGTATTCGTCGACACTTGTCTGGAGATCGGCCTGCAGTCTCGAAATTGTCTCGCGATCCTCCACTTGACTTTGAACGTCCACAAGACTTCCGAACCATCTTACGACCTGTCCGGATTCAGTTGATGTGACAGAGCGTCCGCTCGATTCCATCCATCGATAGGATCCGTCAGTCATGCGCACGCGTGCGTAGGAAGAGTAGTTCGAGCTACCGCTGTCGACTGCAGCGCGCCAGGCATGATACATCTTGGAACGATCGGCCGGATGTATGACATCGGCCCAAAGTTGTTCACGGACCGCTTTGACGTGCGAGATCCCAAATGTCTCGGTATATCGCTCGTTTAGAAATTCGCACCGCCCATTGGCGTCGCTGCCCCAGACTACATGGGGTAAGGAGTCTGCAAGTTCTTGTCGATGGTCGAGGAGCGGGGGCAAGTCACGCGGAATGCGCGGGCGTTTGCGATAAAGGAACCAGGACAATGCAGCTACTGCAATTGCCCCCAACGCGAAGAAATCATAGGGCTGAGACCAATAGGACACCAGGAGCGAAGCGGGCCTCGTGACTATCAACCAGCACACCAACATCGCGACCGCGAGGACAAACGGCAGCATTCGCACATACGACTGGCCCCTCAACGTTCGCGGCAAAGAACTGGCGCCGTTTTGCGCCCAGATGTGACGGCTATAGGCGATCTTGCTCTGGATGCCCGACATTGCTCTCCCTCAAAACTCTACCGCGCAGTCTATCAGGCGCCACCGCGAGGTAGCCGACGTGCTGTTTTAGTGGTCGCTTCGGGCCGGAAGTCGAACTAGTCGCATCGACCGCCCAAGTGGACAGAAGGTTCGGACGCAGCGTCCAATACGAAAAGTTCTCGACTCTGAGAACGGAGCGAAGAGTTCCTCCAACCAAGTTGCTCCACCCACAACCCCTACAGGCTTCCTACCTCAGGTTTTCGTTCCGAAGTTGAGCTAACACTTATACGGCCCGAGCTGATACCTATCCATTTTGGTAGGTCAAAGCGCACACTTGCAGTGAGGGGAGATGACGCTCGGCGTCTGCATCACGAAGGCGCCACTCTTTCGAGGGTGGACAACACATGCGCCCGACCTAAGATTGCAACGGTCAACGTCAGCCTTGCCAACGAATTGCCAAGTCTGGCAAACCTTGCCGAAATCGAATACGGCAACGCGGATAATGTAGGAGTTGGATCGATGTCGTTGCGGACTGAATATTGGCCGGTCCCCTGCCACGAATGCCCCGGTGAGACCTTGCGATTGCCGCAGTGTTTCCGTTGCGGCAGCTGACGGCTATGGCTTCCCGCCCCATACGTGTGATGACCGCGGACGACCATCTCCTCATCCGAGAAGGACTCGCGGCGTTGATTGCTGCGCACCCCGATATCGAGCTTGTCGGCGAAGCGGCCGATGGCGAGCAGGCCATCCGGCGCTATAGCGAACTTCAGCCGGATGTAATGCTCCTCGATCTTCAGATGCCAAAGGTGCATGGCATCGACGTGCTGACGGAAGTCCGCAAGGCTTATCCGAGCGCCCGTGTCATCATCCTGACTACGTATGACTTCGAGCAATTAGCTAGCAAAGCCATCGCAGCGGGAGCTCAGGCATATCTTCTGAAATCATCGGTCAGGAAGGACCTCATAAACACAATCCGGTCGGTCGTGAGCGGACGACGCCACGTTGACGCGGAGGTCGCAAGCACGTTGGCGACATATGCGGACGGAGAGTCTCTCACCGCGCGGGAGACGTCTGTCCTTGCCCTGGTCGCTGAAGGCAACTCGAACCGCGAGATCGGCTCAGTACTTTCGATCACCGAGGAGACAGTGAAAGGTCATATCAAAAGCATTTTGAGCAAGCTTTCGGCGAACGATAGAGCGCACGCCGTCGCGATTGGCCTCAAGCGCGGAATCATCAATCTCTAATCTGGCGGATTTCAGGTCCGTCTCGTGAAATGCATAGCGTCCCGTCTTGTCGCAGACGACGACGGGGTCATCCCATTATCAGGCTACGCGCTATAGCCGCCATCTACATTTAAGATGGTTCCGGTTATGAACGCAGATCCGGGGCCAGCAAGAAACATAATTGCGTCGGCCACTTCTGAAGGCCTGCCAAGCCTTCGAAGGGCGTTGGCGTCCCGCTCAGCAGCCAGCATCTCCCTGGAAAGCCCCCGATCCGTCTGAGATTCAATCGCGCCGATCTGGACGACGTTCACGGTGATGCCCCTGGGCCCTAGGTCATGTGCCGCTCCCTTACAAAAAGCCGCAACGGCCGCTCTGGTGGCCGCAAAATCGGCAAGCCCCGGCGTTCCTACCCGGTCAGCGAGGCATGACCCGAGGGCGATGACGCGACCGCCGTCGCTCATGGACTTGGCCGCGGCTTTGATTATCGAGATTACACTTCGGACGTCGGTAGCCATCTGATCTTCGAGCGCGTCCTCATCGACGTCCTCGTCATCGATCTGGCCTTCGACGCGGCGGATCGTGTTGGCGACAAGCACGTCGATACGTCCCAGTGCCGCTATCACTGCGCGAACGAGCTGCGTAGCCTGTACGCCGTTCGGAGATCCTGTGATGGGAAACCATACCACACGGCTGCCGTAAGATCGAAGAGACTCCATGAAATGCGGAGTTGGCTCGGTCTCTACCGCAAGCGCCAGATCCGTTCCGGTCCGGGCAAGCGCCTGCACGGTCGCTATGCCGATTTCGCTGCTGGCCCGCGTGACGAGTGCCACGCGGGATGTGGCCTCCCGATCTGGATTACGTCCCACCACGTCCACGCGATGCCTCATAGAGCTAGTATTGATCTGCGGGAACCGGCGCCTACGTAACGCTTAGGTCCTACGTTGCAGCTAGCGGTCTGGAGTTCGAAGGTATTGTAAAATCCGCTCCCGAGAGATGTTATGGTTTGCCATCGAACGTCATAACTTCTTTTCACATCCTATAACTCGATTTCACACGTCCTAGTGCGGCAACTTCCCTGCATCGAAGCAGCGAGGATATCGCGATGGACACCTCCCATTCTTTCAGTACCGTTCTTGATCGTAGCGGCACCGCCCAGTTTTGGCAGGCCGAGATTGACTTCCGGGCGATCGAGGGATGGCCCCGCCAACAGAGCGTTGCAGACGAAAAAGCTCGTCCGGCGGCGTCGATCAAAGGAAAGGTCACCTCCGGACTCACCGAATGGCAGCGGAAGAAAATCGTCCGTTATGTTGACGAGAACGTCGACGCCAGACTGCGCGTCATCGACCTCAGCGAGCAAGTCCGCCTTAGCGTGAGCAGGTTTTCGAAAGGTTTCAATGTAACGTTTGGTCGACCACCCTACGACTACGTTCTTTCTCGGCGTATCGAGGCGGCAAAATACCTGATTGCATCGACTCAAGAGCCGCTCAGCCAGATAGCCCATGCCTGTGGACTGAGCGATCAGGCGCACCTTTCAAAGGTGTTCAAGCGCCTTGTCGGAACTACGCCCCTCAAGTGGCGAAAGAACGCTTCCGTGGCAAAAACTAGGCAATGGGACTACCTCGCTACCGGCACTCACCTGGGAACCGATCACGGCTCTAATGTATCGGTAAGCTACTGACCGGCTTGGCGTCCCCCTGACCGGGAGGCCACAGGACTGGCGCCGCGATTGGTGGGCGCGTTCGTCGGTGCAGGATCGTCCAATTCCGCAAAATCAAACTCCGCCATCATGCGCGATGACGGTTTTGACGGCCCGGCTTCCCGATACGCCACGTGGATGCCGGAAAGTCACGGAGAAGAGGCGACAATGAGAAAGCTGACCATCAACGGCCAAGTTCACGAAGTCGAGGTGCCGGATGACATGCCGCTCCTTTGGGTGTTGCGCGACGTACTCGGGCTGACAGGTACTAAATACGGATGCGGAATCGCGCAGTGCGGAGCATGCACGGTCCATCTTGGGGGAGTTGCGGTACGCTCTTGCCAAACGACGATGGACGCGATCGAGGATATGCCGATCACCACCATCGAAGGTGTCGGAGAGACCCCGATCGGAGCCAAGGTCCAGGCAGCATGGCTTGAGAAGGAAGTAGTACAGTGTGGATACTGCCAGTCCGGGCAAATCATGTCCGCGACTGCTCTCCTGACAGATAACCCGCGTCCCACGGATACCGACATCGACGACGCTATGGCCGGCAACATCTGTCGTTGCGCCACATATGTTCGAATCCGCGAAGCCATCCATTCCGTTGAATTGTGAGTTCACGACAATGATCGAAAACCTTGTATCTCGTCGGAACTTCCTCAGAGGGACCGCGCTCGCGACCGCCGGGCTCGTTCTGGCGGTTCAGCTACCCGGAAACGCACGCCGCGCCTTGGCTGCGGTTGGCGAGCAATCAAAGTTCATACCGAACGCGTTCGTCAAAATCGATGAGGCCGGCATCACATTGATCATGCCGCACACGGAAGTGGGTCAAGGTATTTACACCTCAAGTGCCATGCTCATGGCCGAAGAGCTCGAGGTCGATCTCGACCAGGTGCGTGTCGAGGCCGCGCCTCCTGACCTCAAAAAATACATGGATCCCATCCTTTTCGATCAGGCGACCGGCGGTTCGACGTCAACGCAGTCGGATTGGGTGCGCTTGCGCGAGGCGGGGGCCTCCGCGCGCATCATGCTGGTAGGAGCGGCTGCGGAGCGGTGGGGGGTCTCCCCCGACGCCTGCCGGGTCGAAAGGGGTGTAATCAGTCACGGTCCGTCCGGCCGAACGTTAAGCTATCTCGACGTCGCGCCCGACGCCGCCACGCGCGATGTCCCCAAACAGGTTCCGCTTAAGGACCCTTCGCAGTTCAGGTTAATAGGCACCAAAGCAAAGCGTCTGGACACCCCGGCCAAAGTCAACGGATCAATGGTTTACGGGATCGACACCAGGCTCCCTGGAATGGCTTATGCGACACTTGCGATCGCCCCCGTGAAAGGCGGCAGAATCGCTAGCATCAACGTAGAAGCCGCACGTGCGGTCAAGGGCGTCCGAGACGTCGTCCGGACTGAGGACTCAGTGGCCGTGATCGGCGAACACATGTGGGCCGCCAAGCTCGGCGTTGACGCGCTGGAGCTGAGTTGGGAAAGCGGACCGAATGCGTCTGTCTCGACCGAAGCGATCGTGAATGCCATGCATGAGGCATCGCTCACAAAAGGTGTAGTTGTGCGCGACGACAACGGGGCGCCCGAAGCGATACGCAACGCCAAAACAAAACTCGAGGCCATCTACCGTTCGCCATTTTTGTCGCATTCTCCACTCGAGCCCATGAACTGCACGCTTCACATCGAAGACGACCGTGCTGAGCTTTGGGTGGGAACCCAAGTTCCTGTCCGTGCCCAGAAAGCAGTGGCGGACGCGACGGGGCTTCCGCCCGAGAAAGTGACCGTGAACAATCAGCTCATGGGCGGCGCGTTCGGACGGCGTCTCGATGTCGACACGATAGAACAGGCCGCAAAACTCCTGCGCAATATAAGGTATCCAGTCAAACTGGTCTGGACCCGCGAGCAAGACCTCACGCACGATTTCTTCCGACCGTACTACTACGACCGAGTGTCGGCCGGGCTTGACGATACCGGCAGCCTAGTCGGTCGCACGCACAGAGTCACAGGATCGTCCGTGATGGCGCGTTGGGCGCCTCCGGCCTTCGTCAATGGCATCGACCCCGATTCTCTCGACTGCGCAGCCGAGACGCCGTACGACGAGGCGTCCGTCTTCGCGGACTATGTCCGCCACGAGCCTGAAGGGCTAACTACCGCATGGTGGCGGGGCGTCGGCGCTACCCACAATCTGTTCGTGATGGAAAGCTTTGTGGACGAGATGGCGCACGCGACGGGCCAGGATCCCGTCGAATTCCGGAGACGGATGCTGACCAAGAACCCGCGGGCGTTGGCAGTACTCGAATTGGCTGCCGAGAAGGCTGGGTGGACGGAGAAGCTTCCCGAAGGCCGCGGACGGGGCGTCAATTTGCAGTTCGCCTTCAATACCTATCTCGCGCATATTCTCGAGATCGAAGTGGTCCCTGGCAAGGAGGTCAAACTTTTGCGCTCGGTCCTGGCTGTCGATTGCGGGATCGTCATCAACCCGGATACTGTAAGGGCGCAGATGGAAGGGGGCGTTTTGTTCGGGCTTGGCACGGCGATGTTCAACGAGGTTACCTTCACCGGTGGCACCGTCGATCAGAGCAATTTTGACAACTATCGAATCCTTCGAATAAACGAAGCACCCAAAGTCGAGGTCTATCAGGTGAAGAGCCTCGAGAAGCCTGGCGGTGTCGGTGAGGCAGGAACGGCCGCTGCGGCAGGCGCTCTAGCGAATGCAATATTCTCTGCAACGGGGAAACGAATTAGATCGCTCCCACTTTCGCAGGCAGCGGTTTGATCCGCCTCACTTATAGACACTAGGTTGGCGGAATAAGGCATGGAACAACCGGCTATCGACAGGATGATCGACGGCTACGGCCGGCGAGTGAACTATCTACGTGTGTCTGTTACGGACCGTTGCGATTTCCGTTGCACATATTGCATGTCGGAAAGCATGACGTTCCTTCCGAGGGAAGAGCTTCTCACGCTCGCCGAACTCGAACGTCTTTGCGAGCTGTTTATCTCCAAGGGCGTACGAAAGCTGAGGCTGACGGGCGGGGAGCCTTTGGTGCGCAAGGGGGTTATGAACCTCGTCCAAGCGCTGGGGCGAAGGATCGGGTCGGGCCTCGACGAACTGACTCTGACAACGAATGGCTCGCAGTTGGCAGAGTATTCAAGGCAACTGGTGGATGCGGGCGTTCGAAGGATCAACGTGTCCTTGGATTCGCTGAACGCCGATCGCTTTCGCAAAATAACCAGGCGAGGGGACCTCCCCAAAGTACTCGACGGGATCTCTGGAGCTTTAGGAGCTGGGCTCACGGTCAAGCTGAACGTCGTGGCGATGCGAGGCGTCAATGACCACGAAATACCGGATCTCGTCCGTTTCGCCCATAATAATGGCATGGACGTAACATTGATCGAGACGATGCCAATGGGTGATGTCGGCGACGACAGAACCAATGTTTATCTTCCACTGTCTGAACTGCGTCGAGACCTTGCCGACCATTTCACGATGAAGCCTCTTGGTTTCCAGACCTCTGGTCCAGCCAGATATGTCGAGGTGGCGGAAACGGGCGGTAAGCTTGGTTTCATCACGCCGATGAGCCATAACTTCTGCGAAAGCTGCAATCGCGTCCGCCTCACATGTACGGGCACGCTCTACATGTGCCTTGGACAGGACGATGCCGTCGATCTCCGTGCTGAGTTGAGGGCGGGCGCCGACGACGACGAGCTCGGACGGGTGATCGACCACGCAATCGCCCGCAAACCGCGGGGACATGACTTTGTGATTGGAAGGGGAGAAAAACCAGCCGTTCGCCGTCATATGAGTGTGACGGGGGGCTAACGTCCCGTCTTTAGACCGACGGCGTCGCTGGGGACGTATTCATTCCTTTTGGACCGCCCGGCATCTGAAATGCCGAGCGGCCCATGAAAGGTCAGGCTTCCTCAAGGATTTGAACGATCCGCGCAAGCAACCCTTCGGTTCCCGCCACGGAAGTGTGCACAAGGCTGAGGGCCCCATCGAACGTTGCCGCCGCCACCACATCCTGGCCCGGCATCGAGCGAAGCGCGGGGGCCCACATCTTCTCTACGACAAGATCGCCAAGACTGGTCGGGACTTGCAACACCCCAAAGTTCGTCATCACGCTGTCAAACGGGCCATGCTCGAGCACCCGATGTCTCGTCGCTTCGTAGCTGGCGTCGGCGAAACATCGCTTTGCAATGTCATCGACCATCCGCAAGGCCATCTTTTTATCTCGGAATCTGGCGATCTGTTCCTGCACCCGGCTAGCCTCGTCCCAGAACGCCGTCGCGCTTCTCTCGAACGGAGTTATCGCGATCGACAGGGACAGACCGACATGATCCGGAATATCGAACCCAGACCTGAGGTCGATCGGGGACATCACCCGTAGGGCACCTTCCGACCATCGGTCGTTCAGCGAGACCAGAGCTCGCCCGAGTGCTGCTGTGATCATGGTGTTTATCGTCATTGCGCGGGACTTCGCCGTTTGTTGAAGCCTCGTGAAGCGATCCTTGTCGAACTCTACAGCATCGACGGTGGCTCTACCTGTCGAGGAAGAGATCGGCGCAGCAGTGTCAACAATTCCAACGGAATCTGAAGAACTACGAAAAAATCGCGGCACCTCTAGCCCGATCTTGTCTTCGAGCCTCCGATCTTCGGCTGCGATAGAAAGCTTCGCCCCGCCCAATACGGTCAGCACTTCACGCATCACCAAGACAGCTGCCATGCCGTCAGCAACGGCGTGGTTGAACGTCAGGAACAGTATCGTCGAACCGGATTCGGAGGCCATAGTGGCGCGGACAAGTGGGATGTCGGCCGATAGAAGCGGCATGTTCATTTCGCTTTCCGCAATCCTGTCCCAACTGGTCGCCGGGGCCGCAATCACTGACAGGGGAATGGGCCGCTCCGAAAGCATGAAACAATGGGCGCCATCCTCGCCCCATCCAAGCGAAGCTCTAAGAAGAACGTGCCGTTCCTGTACCTTAGCGAGTGCGGCGGTAATTGCCGATTCCGATAGCGCGCCGGAAATGCGAGCAGCGATCGTGAAGTTCATCGTGCCGTCCTCGCCATACGCGGCGAAGAGATGCTCGAGCGCGCCGAGCGTCCTCAGCATCGGGGGGGTGGTTATAGGCATGTCGTCTCCTGTCATCGAAGTCTGGATTGCTCGATACGCGGAAATGCTCCTCCCTATATTGGCGAATCCAGTCGTGCTCCTAGAAGGTGAGGCTTGGTCCCAGATGCGGGATCAAGGGGGTATCGAAACCGTGAAGCCGTCGAATTATCGTAAAGCTGAATCGTCCTATTCCGCCCGGAAGTGAAGGCATAGCCATAGTGCTATCAACAGCCCATGCGGCCATCCACTAGAACACGGTGTGGAACATGTCTAAGCCCTACCCCATTCTCGTTGAAGCGCTTGTGCAGATTGCCGCCTCCAACGACGGCGATTACATCGCTGAGATAGCGCGCAACGCTGCGCGACGGATTCTCTCGGCGGAGGCTCTCGCGATGATCCGTTCTGAATTCACGAAGAACGGAGATGGACAAGCATCTTCACCAGTCGTAGGCCCACCTCTTCCTCTTTCGCGCGATCCCAGTGCCGTCATGATCGCAGGGAGCATTGGGGGCAGAACTCGTTCGACCAGCTACAGTCTGTCTTTTGTCGGCGAGGGCGAGCAGGCTCACTTAAGGGACCCTCGTTTGCCAGCGTGGCCAATTCCCGAATTCGATTTCGATGACGGACGGGCGGATGCGATTGGTGGTGAGATCGCGGCGGCGCAAACTCTGGCGCGAGCGGCGTCCGCGGCGATATCCCGGTGCGTTGATCTAAGGGAACTAACTGAGACGCAGGCGCATCTAACATTCGTGCGCGACGAAGCGCGGCATCGGCTTAAGAACGTCTACGCCTCGGCAATCGGCCTCGCGAATCTTTCCCTTCCGAAGGAGCATTCGACAGAATTCGCGCAACGCCTTAGGACGTTGGCGGAAGTGCATAATTTCTTGGACACCGACCACGAGGAAAATCCAGGAATACTCTTGGGAGAGCTCTTGGCGACAGTTCTCTCTCCTTACCACGACACGGGCATGCCGCGGATATCGGCGGATGGTCCAAAGATTGAGGTGAGCTCCACGGTCGCGCTGGCTTTGGGTCTTTTGGCCAACGAACTCGCCACCAACGCGCTCAAGTATGGCGCGCTTTCCGTCGTTTCCGGGAAAATCCTGATTCGGTGGGCATATAGTGAAGGCGGTATTGGCCTCTGGTGGAACGAGGTCGGAGGACCGGAAACCGACTGCTCCGCAGCTTCGAACCAAGGCTCGAAATTGATGGGGACAATCGTCGAGAACCTCCTGCACGGATCAATGGAGCACGTCATAACGCAGTCCGGAGTTCGCTTTTCCGTTCTCTTTCCGATGGATTGAAGGCTTCGGCTCACAGGCTTGCTGGCAGTCTTCAAGGGGTCTCCGCTATAGGCTCGATTTTACAATCTCTCGCCATCGCCAGCTGATTTTCTCCGAAAGGACATTAATTCCAAGGAGAGACTAAAATGGCTCAACTAGAAAACTTCGACATCCTCGTCTTCGGAGGTGGCAAGGCAGGCAAGACCCTCGCAATCGAGCAGGCGAAGGCAGGCAAGCGTGTAGCTGTGATTGAGGCGGGACTGATCGGCGGCTCTTGCATCAATATCGCCTGCATACCGAGTAAGGCCTTGATACGGAGCGCGGAAGTGGCGCACGCCACCCGGAGAGCATCCGAATTCGGCACGCATGCCGAAAACGTCCGGACCAGTCTCGATCTAGTACGCAACCGCACGGCTAGCGTGGTGGCGGAAATGGTCGCCTTAAACCAGACTGGCTTCGACGCCAGCGGTTTCGAGCTGGTGATCGGTTGGGGTCGGTTCGTCGCTCCGAAGACGATTGCCGTGGAGACCGGCAACGGCGTCAGAACGTTGACGGGCGACAGGGTTTTTATAAACCTCGGCACGACCGCCGCCGTACCAGATGTTCCCGGACTAGCGGCAGCAGAGCCGATCACCCACGTCGAAGCGCTCCAGCTTGGTGATATGCCAACACATCTACTCGTCCTCGGTGGCGGCTATATCGGTATGGAGCTTGGCCAAGCATTCCGTCGCCTAGGTGCGGACGTGACCATCATCGAGAACGGCGCTCGCCTCGCTCCAAGAGAAGACGAAGATGTTAGCGCCGCCTTGCTCGACGTTCTTCAGAACGAGGGCGTGAATGTAGCTCTAAACGGCGCGGGGACGACTGTAGCTGGGAAGTCAGGGCAGGCGGTGAGCATCACTACCGCTGACGGCCGCGTCTTCCAAGGCTCCCATCTGCTTGTTGCTGCAGGTCGACGTCCGCGGACTGACGGGATCGGCCTGGATCTGGCGGGTGTGGAACTGGACGCGCGAGGGTTCGTGAAGGTGGACAACCTTCTGAGAACTTCGGCTCAAGACGTCTGGGCAATGGGAGAGGTCGCGGGAACGCCGATGTTCACCCACGCGTCCCTCGACGACTATCGCGTGGTATCCTCTCAACTCAAGGGCGGCGATAGAACTACTGATGGTCGCATGATCCCTTACTGTGTGTTCATCGACCCGGAATTTGCGAGGGTGGGTTTGAACGAAAGCGAGGCGCACTCCAAGAACATCGACTACCGCGTCGCCCGGCTGCCCATGGATGTTGTCCCGAGAGCGCGTACGCTTTCACAGCGTAAGGGCTTCATGAAGGCGTTGATCGCGAAGGATAGCGACCGTATCCTCGGATTCGGAATGTTGGGCGTCAATGCGGGCGAGGTCATGAGCGTTGTGCAGATGGCGATGCTCGGCGACCTGCCATACACGGTACTCCGGGACGGAATCTTTGCCCACCCGACAATTTCGGAAGGCCTGAACATGTTGTTTGCGAACGTGAAGTAAACGGCTGAAAGCGGCCGCCGGCGCTCCGGCGGCCGCTACGGCAGTTCGAGTTCCCGCGGTATCTCGAATAGGCGCCGGATGCGCGTGGCCAATGTGTCGGGATGGGTGCCATGAGACAGGGCGCTCGCGTTAGAAAGCTGCTCCTCTTCCTGCATCCGCCGTGAAAGAAGAATGCCGAGTTCTTCCGCCAAAGCCGGCCGGTCGCGCATGACCGCTGCCAGATCCTCTTTCTTGACCTCGTAAATGACGACAAAGGTGAGCGCCGTCGTATCCCCCGACTCTGCGGCATCGATCAAAACCCCGCGCTCACCGAAAAGGTCGCCCGGCGACAGTCGCGCCAAGTCGACCAAATGGCCGCCTTCCATACGCTGTCGTGCTGCTACCCCCGTACGCATGATCATCAAGGACGTGAGCTTGCTTCCCTTCGAAGCGATCGTCGAACCCTTTTGGTACGTGCGACGCGTCATGCTCGATGCAAGAGCGTCCTTCTCGTCGTCAGTCAGGGTGGCGAAGAGTGGAATCGACTCCAGGAGCCGCCAAGGCGTTCCTGGATGCTTGGCTGTCTGTGCTTCCGATGATACTTCGGCTGGGAGAACGAAGGCTTCACGCGGGCCGGCAAATTTCAGTCCATTGGCCCGAGCGTGACGGTATATCAGATCGTAGATCTCGCTCTTTGCCGCGGCGGCGCCGGAAAATCCGGAAATTCGAAATGATAGCTCGATTTCCACGGCCTGACTGTCGATGCCGACGACCAACGCCGTGGGAGGCGGTGTTTTTAAGATAGCGAAACTGCTCAGCAACACGGTCCGCATTGTCTCCTCGATTGCCGCCGGATTGCGGGTAGGGAGAAACCGAACGGTTATCGAAACGCCATGAGTTTGTTGGGGGCGTGTCAGATTGACGAGGCGCGCCTTTGCCAAGGTGCTGTTCGGCAAAACAACAAGGTCGTCAGTGCCGTTGACCAGGTGGGTCGACCTCCAATTGGTCTCGACAACACGGCCTTGGAGGCCTCCTTCCAAGACAATCCAGTCTCCTACGGTGTAAGGACGCCCAAGGTTGAGCGCTATCCCAGAAAAAACGTCGTTTAAGGTGCTCTGTAGGGCGAGACCCAACACGATCGCGAAAGCGCCAGACGTCGCGATCAGTGTGCCAACAGGGAGACTGAAGACATTCGCTATCAAAGCGAGGCCCGCTCCGAGATAGATGATTCCGACAATTAGATCTTGCGCAAGTCGTCCCTCGCGGGGGTTGTTCTCGAAAATGAGAAAGAGCCGGACAGCACTGACCAGGACCACCGCCCCGCCGATCCACCACACCGCCTTGAGAAGCCCGGTGGTTATCCTGCGGGAAAATAACGGGTCGCCGAGGGATGGTGAGTAGGGAACGATGTCGTGCGATAAAAGAGTGGCTGTTAAAAGCGCGAAGAAAGAAACGCTGACGATAAACCGGATTGTGGGATTTCGGCCGAGGGCAACGCGGATCGAAATGGTCGTCAAGACCAGGACCGAGAACTGGAGTATTGGGTTCCAAACTAGCTGTTCAATCATGTGGCTGTTCAATGGCTTGGTTGATGGGCCGATGAAGAGTACATTCCGCGTAGGGAGCATGATTGTCTTATTTCGCCCCTGCGGCCCAACCGTTCGCTCATCCAGCCGAAGATCGCACGCTACTCCGACAGCCAGTTCGTCCGGCTAGACTCGAGCAATATTGGAGAGCGTCAGACCTTACAAAACTGGTCGCGAAAGAACTGGATTGTGCTTGGCAGCGCAGAGAGGGCGTATTCGGCGCCGTGTTCGGTTCCTTCCAAAAGACTCACGGTGCATGGCACTCCCTGAGCTGCCATCGCCTTTTGCATCGATGCCATCCCGCGGGAGGGAATGATCTCGTTCGCCGAGTTGAAAAGCAGCATTCGCCCGGCATCTGGCGTGATGCGGGTCAGCGGGCTGGTCGACGTGAGAAGGCTAAGGTTATTCGCGACCCTGGATAGCACGATGCCCCGAAGAAACGGAACCTGCTCGCCTGCCGCAACAATCGTTGCCCAGTTCATGCCATCGTAGTTACGCAGATGGTCGCTGTCGCCGAGACTGGCCGTATTGTCCATGAAGTCCCTAAAGTCGATTTGTGCTGACCACGCAACGACGGGAATCCCTTCCCGAAGGCCGACCTCGATTGCGACGGTGCCGCCCACGCCGACCCCCATCACCGCCAAGCGATCTCGTTCGAACTCGTATTCGGACGCCAAGAGCCAGCGGATTGCGGCGACCGCGTCGTTTAGGGCCATGCCGTTGAGAACGCTGTCAAGCGCGAGATTTGCCGAAAAGATGGCGAAACCAGAGCTGTAAAGGCTTTCGGCGAGCGTCGATTGTCCGCTTTCGTCTCCCTGGAATCCGCCTGTTAGCAAGAAAATCGCCCCTGACGGAGCCTCCGGCAAATACGCTGTAAGCTTCAAACGATCGCCGCAATCGAAATCAACTGTAGTTCGCATCCAACTCATGCGGCAGCGGAAACTAGGACGGGGACGCTCTTGTATGAAGGCGTACCGGAAAGGCGGTCGTAGTGATCAAGCGCGATGACGACGTTGAGCTCGGGATAGTAGCCAGCCACCGATCCCCTTGGTATGTTGTACTCGACCACGGTAAACTTTCGGGCTTTCCGAGGCTCGCTCGAAAGCGTTGCAGTCAGGTCTATAAGGTCACCATCACGTAGCCCACGGTCAGCCAGGTCCATCTTGTTCATGAAGACGACGTCCCGCCGGCCGAACACACCGCGGTATCGATCGTCCAGGCCATAGACAGTGGTATTGTATTGGTCGTGACTGCGTATGGTAGTCAACATCAGCGCCCATGGGTCTTTAACGAGTCGATCGCCGTCGAGACTTGGGGGCAGCAGGAAAACAGCTTTCTTGGAGTCTGTTTTCCAAACGCGATAAGAAGCGGGCACGTCGAGCCTAAAGCCACCTTTCACGCGCACACGCGTGTTGAAGTCGTAAAACTCGGGAAAGACGATCTCGATTTTCTCGCGAATACGATCGTAGTTACCTATCAACTCGTCCCAATCGATCCCGTGACGATCGCCGAGCGTTGCCTTGGCGATCCCCGCGATAATCGCCGGTTCCGATCGGAGCAGGGGACTGGGTGGGTTGAGAAAACCTCTGGACGCGTGGACCATCGACATCGAGTCTTCGACGGTCACGGACTGGGGTCCCGACGCCTGGGTGTCGAGATCAGTCCTGCCAAGGCAGGGCAGTATGATCGACGTTTTCGCCACAAGTAGATGCGATCGGTTGAGTTTTGTCGCGATGTGGACGGCTAGATCGAGCTTACGCATGGCAGCGAACGTCGCATCAGGGTCGGCCATCGCTACGGCGAGATTTCCGCCTAAGCAAATAAGCGCCTTGGAGCGACCGTCGGCAATTGCCTCGATGGTTTCGATGGCATTGTGCCCTTTTTCAGCCGACGGCCGGAAGCCGAACGCTCGTTCCATCCCATCGATCAAGGATTCGCTGGGGATTTCCGTGATGCCGACGGTGCGATCGCCCTGAACGTTCGAGTGTCCGCGAACCGGGCAGATACCGGCTCCTTTACGCCCCAGGTTCCCGCGCAGCATCATGAAATTTGCAAGTTGCTGCACGTTGGCCGTGCCGTTCTCGTGCTGGGTCAGCCCCATTCCATAGCAGACGATGACGCTGTTGGCCCGGATGTAAACGTCAGCCGCGTTCGCGAACGCCGCCTTCGTGAGGCCGGAGACATCAAGAATGTTCTCCCATGATGTTTCCTGGAAGTCTTTGCGCAGTTCTTCAAAGCCGGTCGTGTGCTCGGCAATGAATGCGCGGTCCAGCACTCCCTCGCCGCCAATCCCGATGTCCTCGTCATCTCGCTCGAAGACCGCCTTCATCAAACCCTTGAGGGCCGCTACGTCCCCACCGACCCGCAGCTGGTTGTAGGAGGACGCTATCGGCGTCGACGACATCGTCAGCATCTCGACCGGGTTCTGAGGTGCGGCGAAACGTTCGAGAGCCCTCTCTTTGAGCGGGTTGAAGGCCACGATCGGAACGCCTCTGCGGGAGGCCTCATGCAGGGTGGTCATCATCCGCGGATGGTTGGTGCCTGGATTGTGGCCGAACGAAAAGATCGCGTCGCAGTGATCGAAATCCTCCAGCGTCACCGTTCCCTTGCCGACGCCGATCGACTTGGGCAAGCCGACGCTTGTCGCCTCGTGGCACATGTTCGAGCAGTCTGGGAAGTTGTTGGTCCCAAAGGCACGGACGAAAAGCTGATAGATGAAGGCAGCCTCGTTCGAGGCTCGGCCGGACGTGTAGAACTCGGCCATATTCGGATCAGGCAGCTTGTTAAGCTCCGCCGCGATGACCTCAAACGCGTCTTCCCATGAGATGGCCTCGTAGCGGTCCCGGCTTCGGTTGTATAAGAGCGGTGACGTCAGCCTACCGGCGTCTTCGAGCTTGTGGTCGGTCCAGTTCCACAGATCGTCCACCGGGTTGCTTTCGAAGAATTCCGGCTCAACGCGACGTGCGGTGGATTCCCAGGTGATCGCCTTTGCGCCATTCTCGCAGAATTCGAATGAAGAGGTATGCTTGGGATCTGGCCAAGCGCAGCCGGGGCAGTCGAAACCATCCGGTTGGTTCGCCTTGAGAAGCGTTGCAGCTCCCTGCGCGACGACCTGCTGATGAGCCAAAGTCTTGGCGACCGCTTTGAGGGCGCCCCGGCCCCCTGCCGGGTCATCGTAGCGCTCAATACCTTCCGGGCGCTCATCCTGCATATCTGATCCTCTCTACCACCCGTCCCCCGAGTCCCATTGGTCCTCGATGGTTGCTAAATTCGCCAACCGATGCTCAGCGTCCGCGGCGCCCAAGCGGTGGGCGGGCGCTTGGTTGCGGGCGTGATGGCTCTGTCAATGAATGTCAGTTGAAGGAGAAGATCTTGTAAGAAAGCGTCGTGACCGCGTGTCCCGACGCTTTTGGAAGCGATACTCTATATCGGACGCCCGATTGCAAAAGGGAGCTCGAAGCTGAAGCGCGCACCGCCTTCAGGTAGATTTGCCACAGTGAGCTGCCCGCCCATTGCCGCCACCGCAGAGCGGCAGATTTCGAGCCCCATCCCGATGCCAGTTGCCTTGGTCGTGAAGAACGGCTCGAAGAGTTTCTGGATATATTCCTCGGGTATCCCCGGCCCGGTGTCGGTAACGCGGACCTCCACAGAGCTATCCTTCGCGACTAACTCGATCGAGACACGACGTACCCCATGCTGGCCACGCATCGCGTCGACCGCATTGTTTACCAGGTTGACAAAAACCTGTTGCAGCTCGACGGGATCCCCCATGATCTCTGGCAAGGACCGCACGCTGACGACCTCCAACTCGACATGCGCCGTTTTCAGGTCATGGTCGATGAGATCGCGCGTTTCCATTACAAGACGCTTGAGGTTGATTGGTTCAACAGGCCGCCGTTTCCCCACGAGGTTCTCTCGTGTCCTTTGAACGATACCTGAGACCCGTCGCGCGTTTTTCTCCATGCGTTGCAAGATTCGGTCTACTCCCTCCATGTCGGGATTCTCGCGCGCTATCATGCGGATACCAGTTCGGGCGTCGAACACCATCGACGTAATGGGTTGGTTCAGTTCGTGGGCAATTGAGGCCGAGAACGCCCCGACGGTCGCAATGCGGTTCGCGCGGGCCATTTCGGCCTGCGCAGCCTGGCGCATCTGCTCGATGCGCTCTTGTTCAGAAAGATCGAGGTGGCTGGACAGATGAAGTCCGTCGGACAGCCTGGTTACCGTGAAGTATACAGGTATTCGCCGACCCTCTTTCCCGGCGAGTACTGTTCGGCCATCTATGTGGTCGACACCGTAAAAGTACATCTCTAACTGGCGAAACAGAACCTCCGCACCATCCTCCGCGTTCTGGGCGGGAGGATTGGCCACCAGCTCGGCGACACTCTCGTAGCCCATCATGCGCGCCAACGCTTCGTTCACCCTAGTCGTTCGGATGGCACCGATGGTGCTAGCCAGTTCGTCGGGGTGGGCGGCCATATACGCTCGCAAGTCGGTTACGCCGCTCGCTTTGATCGCATCGAGCATCTTCTCGGCGTCGCTGAAGTCCATCTCTGCGAACGTCATGTTGCTTACGTCGAACAAGCCAATGTATCTTTGCTCCGTGCGCAGGAGCTCTGACGTCCGCTCCGCCACGCGCTGCTCGAGTGTCTCGTTTAATTCTTTTACCTTCTGATGAGATATCACCTCGTCATGGATGTCGGAGATGCCTCCATAGTATCTCGTTTCGTCCGAGGACTCGCTCAGCTGAACGGGGCGGCCCACCAAAGACATCCATCGGTACTCGCCGCTGGCGTGGCGTAGTCTGTAGGTCGCACGTACCTCGTTTCGGTTTAAGATCGCGTCCTTCCAGACATCGTCGAACCGTTCCCGATCGTCGGGATGTATGTCGTCCAACCAATTTTCTAGGCCCACGGCCGTCTGAACGTCCCTTGCCGTGATTTCGGTATAGCGCCGATTGACGAAATCGATTTTACCCATAGCATCGGCCCGCCACAAGATCTGTGGAACCGAGTCCGTGAAGTTCATCAGTTCCGTCCTGCTGATCTCCAGTTGATCCCGGACTACTTGAAGCTCCTGCTTCGCGACGACCTCGTCATGGACATCGGAAAGCCCCCCGAAACGCTCGACCTGATCAGTGAGGGGCGAATAGGCCGGGTTATCGTAGATCTGCATCCAGCGGTAGGCCCCGTCTGCCTGCCTTATTCTCACTTTGAGGTTGGTGACGGTTCTATTGGCAACTGCGGCTGACACCGTCTCGTTGAGAATTGGAATGTCATCGGGGTGGACGACGTCATTATAGCGTTGCCCCTGCAGAACGGTAACTCGGTCCAATCCAGTAACGACCGTCCAGCTCGCGTTGAGATACTCGATTTCGCCCCGAGGATTTGACCGCCAAAGGACATAGGGAACCGAATTCGCGAAAAGGTCGACTTCGGCGCGACTACGTTCGAGATCTTGCTGAGTTGCTTCGAGCCGCTTTCTGCTAACAAGCAAGGCCGCCGTGACGCCTATCGCAATGCATGCGAAAAGACACCGCAGAATGCTCGTGAATTTTGGGTCGCCCAAATGCACGACGAGCCAACCCAGAACGGTCAAGATTACACATGCTTGGGCGGCCCTAGTCACCTCTTTGGCGTTGCCGACCGCTGAAACCAGCGCCAATACGGCGAGATAGAGGATTGCCACAGAAGATTCGTAATCCGCAATGCTATCGATGAAAAAGACCACTGCAGCGAGCACAACTGCCAAAATCAGGAAGGAAACTCTGCGTACCCGTTCAGTCATAAGCCCCAGCCCTCATACAGCCGGTCGTCCCGATGACCGTCCACACCTGCATGGATAGCGCCTTATGCCTCTGTTGTCGCTAGACATTCATACGCTCAGAGGTGGCGAGGCTGCTTTTGAGGGCGCGATTATCCAAGAAATTGCGTCCTCTCCCGTTCAGGTTTCACGAAACCCGGACGCTTCGTGCCACCGCGGTTCAAACTTCACTACCCAATAAGGATTTTGCAATGGACCAGACTTCCGCACGGACGATTAGAGAAGCTCCTCTCAACACCCCGACCGACCTCGGCCAGAACGCGCGTAACGACATCTCTGGCGCGCTCACCGCGCTGCTTGCAGACGTGTTCACGCTCTATCTCAAGACTAAGAATTTTCACTGGCATCTTTCGGGACCGCATTTTCGCGATTTTCACCTAATGCTAGACGATCAAGCCGACCAGCTGATCGGAATGACGGATGCGATCGCTGAGCGCGCCCGGAAAGTTGGCGGTATGACGCTCCGGTCCGTCGGGCATATCGCGCGCATCCAGAGACTACTCGATAACGATGCCGACTTCGTTACGGCCGAGGATATGCTTGCTGAACTCAAAAGCGACAACGAGCAACTGATAGGCATCTTGCGGCAGCTCCACGAGTTGACCTCTGAGCATCGCGATGTCGCGACAACCAGCCTTGTCGAGGGCTGGGTCGATGATGCCGAAGGCCGCGTGTGGTTCCTGTTCGAGTCGAACCGCAACAGCTGACCCCCTGAGCCGGCGCTAGATAAAGGATGCGGCGTTCGCCACGTCGGCGACGTCGTCCCTGTATTCCACGGCCTCAAGCGCCCTAAGCAGGGCGCTTTTCGAAGCGCTCCTGCTTTCGGGCGCGGAGTGTCGATAGATGCTGGTCGCGGACCGCAAAGCGAAAGTGTTTGCGGACTGCGTTACAGCCAGCTCATAGGCCCTCTGCAGCAGGGCGCGTCCGTCTATCGGGGAAGTCGCCATTAGCAACTCACCACGAAGCCTCAGGACTTCGGCGCCACACCAGGTACCGTCCGGTGTAATCCGCTCTAGGAGTGAAGCACTAGCCAGCCGACCGCCTATGACAAGGCAATTTTCGAACGGAGTGCCCTTTAGACGAGACACAGTTAGGTCGTATACCACCTGATCGTTGTTTGCTGCAGCCGCTATCACCGCCTCGTACGCCTCTCCCCATGCCCTCCATCTCATAAGGGAGTTTCTTGTCGATGCCTCGCGGAGCATCTTGACCAGACTTTCCCCAAGGGCGATGTCGCCAATCCCGAGCGCTGTCGGGCAAGCGGACGCCGCTAGAAAGAGGCAGGTCGAAATTGCGTGATTTTTTTCTCTCACCTCATCCAACGTCTCATTAAGGGCCGTTCTGGCGGCAGAAAACCTACCCTGTATCCAGTGTGTCTTGACGATGACGCAAAAGGCGCTGATGCGGAGGTCAAAATAGCCTCCACTGTTCGGTAGGGATCTGGGGATTTCTGTTTGCGGTAGGAGCGCGATGCGCGCATGTTCCATAGCGTTGTTGAAGTCCCCGATATAGTGATAGTTGTGATTGAGGAGATGACTTCTGGCCTGCGGGGGCATCCGATCGAACTCTTTGCTAAAACGCTGAACTAGGTCGATTGCGCTCTGGTAATGACCGTTCGCCGTATGTATGGCCGCTGCCCCAGCTATAGCCCGCATCAACATAGCGATCTCGCCAGGGTCCACGGCGAGGTCCAGAACCCTGTTGTACTGATCGATGACCTCACCGTTCCGCTCGAAGGTCTTAGAATGGTAGAGCGCGACGGCGTACAGTAGTCGCAGTTTCACCTCGAGGTTTGTATCGTCGATCCCACGGGCTTCGAAAATCTTTAACGCTCGTTCGGAGACTGCAAGTTGTTCCGCTATGAGGCCAAATTGGACCCAGAGAGCGTCGGATTCCGCCGCAAGGACGAGTCCTAGATCCTCGTCACCGTCATCTCCGAGCGTCCATTGAAGAGCAGCTCGTAGATCGTTGACGATCTCGCCATTCCTCTCGCGCCACGAAGCTGCATCACTGCGTCCCCATTCATCGGTGGCTGAGCGAAGTCGCTGGAGGCAATATCGGGCGTGCGCGATCCTGCACGATCTGAAGAACTGCGTATCTACAAGCTTATCACGCCCGTAGTCGCGGGTAGTCAACAACAGCCTGAAGCTCCCTCCACGCTGGGTGACCACGATGAGCGACTTGAGGAAAAGGCCGTCGAACGCCTCATGGAAGCTGTCGGGGTCGTCTTCCCATTCCGAAACGGAGAAAGCTGCGTCCGTCGAGAAAGTGCCGGCGAAGACCGAGAGCCGTAGCAACAGCTCCTTCTCTGCATCGGAAAGCGTGGAATAGCTCCAATCCAGTGTCGCCCTCATGGTCTGCTGACGGGGCGGAGCGGTCCTGCGGCCGCGCCTGAGAAAGGCGATCGGCTCTGCCACAGATCGTTGCAGGGAAGGCAAGTCCATATCGAACAGGCGAGCAGCAGCGAGTTCGATCGCCAACGGTATCCCGTCCAGGCTACGAACTATATCTGCGACGAGTGCGAGGTTCTTGCTCCCTGTTAGATCGACGTTGTCGCCGGCAAGAGCCGCAAGGGAAATAAACATTTCCATTGCAGAGAAGGCTCCAGCACAATTGCCATCGTCTGGGCCCGACGGAAAAGCAAGCGGCCCGACCTGCCTTACCTTCTCCCACGAGGTTCTGAGCGGTTCGCGTGTCGTCGCTAGGATTTGCGTCGTCGGCGATCCGCTTAGTATTATTTCAGTCAAATGTGCAGCGGCATCAACGATGCGTTCACATCCATCCAAGATCAACAGCGTGGGACTTTTCGACAGTTCGGCGATTATGCCAGGACGGACGTCGTCACCAAAGACACTCAGTCCAAGCTGTGTCGCGAGCGTCGGCAGGAGAACGTTGCCATCGGCAAGGGTCGCAAGATCAACGAAAACGACGTGCTTTTTCTCCGCTATCGCGTTCGCGCAAAAAACAGCAATCGCCGTCTTGCCGATCCCTCCTGGCCCTGCAAGCGTCAGAAGGCGGCTCCTCTCAAGCAATTCGATCGTGGCTCGGATATATTCCGCTCTTCCGATAAGCTTTTTCGGCATGCGGGGCAGGCTGCCTACCAGATGCCGGGCCACAGGCCATAGTGGCTCAGAGGTCGTTTCTTTCCTCGAGATCTGCCTGACACTTCCCGAAAATACATAACCCCGTCCAGGTATGGTCTCAATCAAATGTCTCGCTTGTTCGCCAAGAGCCTTTCTCAGAGCTACTAGGTGCACCCGGAGCGCACCCTCATCAACAGTGGTCGCCGGCCAAACGTGGGCGATCAACTCTTCCTTCGTGATCACATTTCCCGGCCGAGAGACAAGGGCTGAAAGAATGTCAAACGCCCGCCCGCCGAGCCGCAATGGCAGGCCGTTCTCGGAGAGACGTCGTTGCTCGATATCGATCTCGTAGTCGTCAAACTGAAGTAGTGACATGCCCGGCGACCTTTGGATCAGTCGCTTGCGTTGATGGTCGAAGAAGAGGTGAGGGGTCGTCTCTTTGCACTAAATTGGCCCGCCGAACGACTGGCAACAGGACTGCATTGCGCAGGTACTGCCAAAGTTGTTTTCGCCATTGCTTTCTATCCCCTTTAGACGGCTCAACCGGTCAACCACGCTCGACGCAGAGAGCTGTTGGGTTACCGCTGACGATATGCGGATCTTCACCAAAATCCCGATCTGATGCATGTGAAATGTTGTTAAATATGGGCTTTCAAACATTCGACGTGATCCAGATCTCGTATTTGGCACGTATCGCCGGAACTTCGGCGCCGCGGTAGGCGTTCAGGGTGGCGAACTCGCGCCAAGAGGCTGCGATAAGCTGAAATATCCGGAAAAGGCATAGCTTTGAATAAATCCCCGAAGATTTCGATAATCGACGACGACCCCAGTATTAGGGTTGCAATTGACGACCTTCTTAAGAGCAGCGGCTACTTGACAAGCGTCTTCAGTCAAGTCGACGGCTTCCTGAGTTCTTCAGCCGCATGGGAATCCGACTGCGTAATCAGCGATTACGAAATGCAGGGGACGAGCGGAATAGAGCTCCTCCGAGTAGTTCGTTCGAACAAGATGGAGATCCCAGTCATAGTGATGTCCGCGCGGGCTATGCGATCGGCGGCAGCGGATTTGATGAAGTTAGGCGCTTTTGCATTCATCGAGAAGCCGTTCTCACCGGAGCGGTTCCTGGAACTCGTACATTCGGCGGTCAGCGGCTCTTCTAGGGGATTGATGGGCTTACGCTAGTCTGCGAGGAGTTTCCCACAGTCTGTACGCTAAGTACAATTGCAACGGTCATATTCTCGGGCTAAATCTTGATGGGCGGTACTGGTTTTGGCGATGTACGTTCTGGCTGGAGCCGCCGTGGACCGAGGATCGCCCGTGCAAGAGAAATCGTTGTCAGAACCTCTCATTCGCATAGTCGATGACGATAGCTCGGTAAGGGTTGCTCTGCTCGACCTTTTCCAGTCCATCGATCTGAATGCCATTGCTTACGACTCTCCAAAGGCGCTGCTTGAAGCGGACGACTTGGACACCCCCGGCTGCATCGTTCTTGATGTGCGATTTTCTGGGGCAAGCGGCTTGGACTTCCAATCCGATTTACAAAAGGATGGCAACCGGATGCCGATTATCGTCGTGACCGGATACGGGGATATCCCTATGACAGTCAGGGCGATGAAGGCCGGAGCCATCGATTTTCTGACAAAGCCGTTCAGAGAACAGGATTTGATCGACGCCGTGACCGGAGCGATTAAGCGAGACGGGCTAATCAGGTCTCAGTCTCGGACCCGATCCGATGTCGAGAAACTTAGGGAGACATTGACCCCAAGAGAGGTCGAGGTGATGCACGCCGTCGTAAATGGCTACATGAACAAGCAGATCGCGGGCCAGCTAGGGATCAGCATGGTCACGGTGAAGCTGCACAGGTCGAATGTGATGAAGAAAATGCGCGTGCGATCGGTCGCGGACCTAGTCAAAAAGGCCGAACTGCTCGCACAAGCGCAGTCACTCTCCAATGGTGACAGCTAGGCCGCATTGTCAGTTTGCGCAAGCGCGCGCTGCCCATTATGCGTTGCGAGGAACTGGTGCGCTTGAGGAAGTCGATGGTCGGATCGGTCAACGCGATCCGTTTCAAGCGACAGTGGGAAAGTCGCTGTCGTGAACTGTGCATGCTTTTCGATGGCGTATTCCCGAATGAGCCGGGGTAGTGCGTAGGTGCCGTCACGGTGCTGAGCCGCGATCAGCGATTTGACTACCAGTCCGTCAAACGCGTCCTCGAAGTCAGACCGAGGGAATTTGGGGGAGAAATTTGCCCGCGCGAAGTCCTTCGTGAAATTTGCATCAAAAACGGAAAGCGACACAAGCAGCGACTTCATGTTCTTATCGAGGAGGTTGTAGCTCCAGTCGATGTTTGCACGCAACGTCTGCTGGCGTGGATGAGAAGTCCGGTTTCCGCGACGCAGTGTCCTCAGAGGACGATCGAGGGATATAACCAAGTTCTCCAATCCAAGATCAGCGACGCGAGAAGCGGCCAACTCGATTGCTAGTGGATTGCCGTCCGTTTTGCGGACAACTTCGGCGGCGAGTTCGATGCCTCTCGGTCCGTCGATCGCATATTCCTCCGCGACCATTGACACGCGTTCGGCAAAGAGCTCGACGGCGCTGAACGCTGCAACGTCATCGATTTGTTCCCTAGGTGCGGGGACAGCGAGTCCTGGTAGGTGCAGCACGTTTTCACCTATGATACCGAGAGGCTCGCGGCTTGTCGTGAGAATTGCCAGGTCGGGGAGCCTGTCTGCAATGGATTCGGCGATCAGCGCGACACGGTCAACAAAGCAATCGCATCCATCGAGGACCAACAGACTGGACTTGTCGCCGAAGCTCTCCACCGCAAGCTGGAGAGTGGCCGGCGTCAGATTTTCCGCCTGTAGGGCCGAGGCGAATGGCGTAGATGCGGTTGTTGCCATGTCCGCTAGGTCTAAGAATTGAATGCTATCATAGGTGTCCTGCAACAGGCGCGCCATCTGCAGTGCGACTACGGTCTTGCCGATCCCTCCTGGTCCCACAATCGTCGTGATGCCCGCACCGATTTCGTCTGCCCATTTCGAGACGAGCGTTCCGCGGCCAACGAGGCGCGCGCAGGTGTGCGGTAGGCTCGCTACCCGCGACGCCTGTATCGCTGACCCGGCTGTTCGGTTGTCATCCAGCTTGGTGACAGGGGTGGTAAACGTATAACCGCGTCCGGCGACATTCTCGATCAAGCTGTATGGGTTGCCACCATCGAGTGCTTTGCGGAGGGATACGATGTTCACGCGCAGAGAACTCTCCTCAACATGTGTCTCCGGCCAGGCCACCTCCATCAGCTGAGCTTTTGACAGGATTTCTCCTTGGTTTGACGCCAGGGCGGCCAAAAGATCGAAAGCGCGGGAACCGATCCGAACATCGCGACCGGAACGCTTGAGGCTTCGAGCTGGAACGTCCATTTCGAAATCGGCAAATCGCAGTATCGTCATCGTCCACCTGCGCTCACTTTGGGATCGAGCGGGGCAAATCTCCGCGGGGTCGATCCAAGGTAAAATATGGGTGCCGTAAGGCTTGCCCATGCAATCGATATACGACTGGTGGATGGTAACAATTGTACTGTGTGGTGGCCCGACCTATCCCTTGAGACAGGTCAGGAGGCTCTCGAAGCAAAAGAGACGGTGGTGTCGGTCAATGCGTGACGGCCGGTCTGCAGTTGAAATACCGCGCGATGCGCCTTTGCCGAGAGCTGAGGCATAGCTGTCCAATACGCATCAGACTTCCCTCGCCTCATGTCGGCGAGGTGAACTTGTGCAATAGCACGAGTCACCCACCCAGGCGCATCCGCCGGGGTGGGTTGTTGTGTCGGGATTATTTACCCATTGTCAGAACGATGCGAAAACGGGGCTTGCCGTGCATCATCTTGTTGTAAGCTTCAACTGCCTGCTCCAACGGGATTTCCTCGATCATCGCGGAAATCCCGAAGAGCGAACTGAAGCGAAGCGTTGTGTCGCCCGTAGCTGGGTCCCCGGTGAGGGCCCCCTCGACGGAACGCTCTTTCAGGAAAAGGTCGCCGGCGCCTAATTCTATTGGTTCGGCTGTCGCACCGATGACGATGGTTTTTCCGCGTGCCTTTAGCCCGTTGACTGAATCTGCCACTCCCTTGCCACCAGAAGCGGTCGCCAGCACTAGGTCCGCGCCACCAAGCCGCTGCAGCGCGTCAGCCACCGGCTCGACGGTGCTGTCGATATAGTGGTGGGCGCCCAACTTGATCGCGAGCTCGCCCACGGCCGGACCGCGTCCGATCGCTACCACCTCGAACCCCATGCCGCGTGCGTATTGAACTGCGAGGTGACCAAGACCACCGATGCCGATGATAGCAACGACATCTCCGGCTTTGGCACCGGAGTTTCTCAGGGCGCTGAACGTTGTGAGCCCAGCGCAAAGTAGAGGCGCTGCCTCCACGTCGGTTAGGTCATCTGGGATCGACATCAACCCCGATGCCTTGGCTACCATCCATTCGGCATAGCCACCGTCGTGGTGGACGCCGGTGAATTCTTGGTTCTTGCAGTTCACAAGATGTCCAGAACGGCATTCGGAACAATGTCCGCAGCTGCCCGCGAGAAAGCCGACGCCAACTCTCTGGCCGACGTTCCAGCCTTCGACGCCTGCACCTAAGCTTTCAATCTTTCCAACAACCTCATGCCCTGGGACCCGAGGCCAGCTAATCGGAAAGACGCCTTCGACAGTTGCGGCATCCGAATGGCACACGCCGCAGGCTTCGATCTTGATACGGACATGGCCGGGGCCGGGTGCCTGCATCGGCTTCCTGGTGAGTTCGAGCTTACCAGGCGAGACGGCCTGGACGGCGAGGTAGGTATCTGTCGTGTCGGTCATGGCGCGCTCCCTGGCCTTGTTTGGATTTGCTATTCGACTGTCGCAGGTGCCCAGCACCGATTCTTGTAAGATCGGGTCGTGTCGCGGAGGGGGGAGTGGGGCGAGGACCGTCCAGACGATTAGTTCGCCTAAACGGTCCCGTCCTTTACTTCAGCACAATGTCGGAGAGATCGATGGAAACCACGAGGGGCTCCGCCATCGCGTGACCGTCCGCTTGCCTCGGGAAGATGCGGCGGTGCGTTGGGATCATAATCCCTTGTACATCCGTGTACCCACTGATGTAGTGCGCGCCCGGAGTGCCTCCGGCGATCTCGACGTCGTAATCGTGCCTCTTGAGCAGGCCCGCGTCATCGAAGTAGATTGTCTGCACAGAGCTGTGGCTAACGATATCTGCCGGGAAGGTGATCTTGAGCCTGTGCCAAGTTTCCCCATTCTCAGCCCAGTCCGAAAGTTCGTCCACCACGACGCCCTCACGGGCAAGCAGGAACGGCATGTTCAAGTAGGTCCACATGGCGCAGCCGGCGAAGTACGCGAGCTGCAGCTCATTCCAGGGCGTCTCAAGCGTGTGCCCGGCAAACGAAGCGCGCGGGTCTTGGAGCTCCTCGAGGATCTGGCCCTGTGAATTGCTCAGCGCGACCCGACCGGGCTCGAATGTAGACACCTTTGCGTCTGGACCGAAAGGCGAATGGGACGCCCACTCTCGCGTGAGGTCGACGGTCACGCTGGTCTCCGACAAGGTCGAGGGCTGACCCTTGAGGGTCCACAAAGCGCCACCCTGGCTGAGCCGCGCCTTGAGGTGGGAGAACTTCTTCCATTTTTCGAGACCGCCATGGGCGTCTATGATCTTGCTGACGAGAGCGTTCATGTTGCATTCCTTCGAGTTGGTTGGTTTTTAGAGTTCGAGAAAAGTCTTCACATGCGCAACGAACCTCTCCGGCTGCTGGAAGAGCGCGCCGTGCCCAGAGTCCGGATAAAGAACCAGAGTAGCGTCCGGCATGTTCTTGAACATGGTGTAGGCATTCTCGGAGGGGAACATCGTGTCATCGCTGCCATGGACGATAAGCGTTGGGGTCGCTATCGACTTGAGCGACAGATGGTCTGGGTCCGTCCGCGCACACCACTCTATAATCGCCTTGGCCTGTGGATCGCTGACCGAGTCACCCTTGTCGGGAGCTCGATCGTGAGAACGAGCGAGCGTCCTGTCGATGAAAGCCTTTCCGGCTGCCTGGCTCCTTGCTGATGGAGTGAAGAACAGTGGAAGTCGCACGTCTGGGGCATTCTGCGCTAACGCCTTCTCGACAACCTCGAGGAGATGCTCCTCGCCACCGACGGGTGCGCTTCCGGCAACGACCATCCGTCCGATCGCCACACGCTTACGCTCAGCCATGACCTGTGCGAGGAAACCTCCAAGCGAAAAGCCCAGAAGATCGACTTCGCCGAGGCCCAGCGCGCCGATGAAACCCTCGGCGTAGTCTGCCATTCCCTCAACGTTGTCAGGCGTCGATCCGCCGGATGACCCGACGCCGGCGTTGTCGAACACAAAGACCTCGCTAACCTCGGCCAGTGAATTGACGACTGCCGGATCCCACGAATCCATCGTTCCGGTGAAGTGCTGTAAAAGGACGAGCTTTCGCGCGAAACGATGTCCGATTCGGCGATACGCCAACTCTGCCCCTTGCACCTCGACATATTCAGTCGATGCGGCTTCCAATGTGGTGGCCATTAGATAATCCTTTGCTCTTCTCGAATTTTTCTGGGGCCCTTGCCACGCCAAGCGTCGAGCTTGTTGGCGAAGGGTTTCGGAATCCGCCCTTCAGTGAGAAAGACGGACGTCTCGTCGAATGGCCGCCGGCGTGCCCCGGCGCGATCTGCCGCACGCGCGGAGATCAACCGATGTTGTTCTCTAGTTCCTGGAATTCGTCGTCGGAGAGCTGAATACGCGCAGCTGCGACGTTCTGCTCCAAATGGCTTACCTTTGAAGTTCCTGGGATCGGCAGCATCACACGGCTCCGCTTGAGCATCCAAGCCAGCGCGATCTGACCGGCTGTCGCGGCGTGGCGCTTGGCAAGCGAGTCAAGAACCCCACCTGGGCGGGCGAGGTCGCCGGCAGCCAATGGGAACCACGGGATGAACCCGATCCCGTTTCTTTCGCAATAATCGAGCACATCTTCGCTGCCGCGGTCGACGAGATTGTAGCGGTTCTGAACTGTCGCGACTTTGAAATACTGGGAAGCGACCTCGATCTCTTCAACGGAAACCTCGCTGAGGCCGGCATTCGCAATTACGCCCTCATCGAGGAGTTGCCGTACGGCGGCGAACTGATCCTGCATAGGCACGCGTGGATCGACCCTGTGCAGCTGCCAAAGGCCGATCTGCTTGACGCCAAGCTTCTTAAGGCTGCCCTTTGCACGCTCGATCAAATATTCGGGTCGACCGTGAGGCATCCACTGGTCCGGACCAGGACGGCGCAGGCCGGCCTTCGTGGCAACGAGAATGTCGTCGCGGCCCGCCAAGGCCTCACCGATTAACTCCTCGGCGACGTCTGGGCCGTAGGAATCTGCGGTGTCGATAAAATTTACCCCTAGTTCGGCTGCGCGGCGTACCGTGGCCAGCGCTTCGGCGCGATCCGCGGGGGGACCCCAGATGCCGCGACCCGTGAGGCGCATTGAGCCGAACCCCAGCCTGTTGACGACGAAATCGCCGATCCTGAAAGTTCCGGAGTAGCTTGCGATCGTCTTGAGGTTGTCCATTTTCTAACTCCCTTTCGGCGGCCGTCCTCGACTTCCGCGTTCATTTGTCAGCGTGGAGCGGCTCGTCAGTCGCCGTGTGGGAGCAAACTAGGACGATGATGTTCGACATTATTGTATGATCATGCACGAGAGCTTTCGGCAGGCCTCTATACCTAGAGCTAGGTGGACGGGAGCTAGGCGTCTGATAAGGTCGCGCGCACGTTCGTTATTTCGCGAACTGGATGCCCGAAGATTTGGATCTCGATTTCCCGGTCCGTGCGTTCGTCTGTAGAGTCGTTAGCCGCGTTGGGATAAGAAGCCCCTGAATGCTTTGTATCATCCGTATTCCGCAAAGCTATCATGGGTAGAGTTCCAAAGAGGCCGTTGGAGCCACGGAAATTGCTAACGATCGCAATAGTTGAGGACGATGACGGGGTCAGGCTTGCGTATGCAGACCTGATGTCGTCGTACGGATACGAGGTGAAGGCCTTTGGATCGGCCGAAGCGTTCATCGACTCGGAGTGTCACGACGAAGTCAAATGCCTCGTCCTGGATCAACGCCTGCCGGGAATGAGCGGTTTGGAGCTCCAGGCCCTACTGCAGCGACAGCGCATCACGCTTCCAATCGTTTTTGTCACCTCGCACGACGACGACGTCACGAGGATGAAAGCGCTCGAGAACGGGGCGGTCCATTTTCTCAATAAACCTATCGACGCGGATGAACTTGTACGATGTGTGGCGGACGCACAAAGCACACGAGGGTAATCTGACAAAGGCCCTCGCTCCGTGTGACGGGTAGCACAGACGGGCAGGCTAACGCTCGCCGGTTCAGTCGGCTTACCCCTTCATCAAAGAAATTCAAAATAATCCAGAGTGGGACAAAGCATGCAGATCCGTCTTGACGAGATAATTGTTGAAAATTTTAAGCGGATCGAGACGCTATCAATTGACTTGAAGCCTATCACTGCTCTCGTTGGTGGCAATACCAGCGGCAAGAGCAGCGCGCTTCAAGCAGCTCAGCTTGGCGTCTCCGTGCTGCAAGCAGCTTTTCGCGGCACTAACGGCGGCTCGGCGACCTTCGGCGCGACAGTTTCGAATGACTCGGTGCTCTTTCGCCCGACCGCTCAACTTTTGGACCTGCGCCGGGGCGACAGGGCCACTCAAAATCTCGGATACTCGATCACCTACCGAGGCGTCGACGTCGACACTGGAGACAGTAAAGAGCTGAAGGTCGAGATACGCCGGGGAAAAAACGCCAACATCTCGTTGACACGCGAGGGCGACAACGACCTTGCAGCAGTGCTCGCGGATGGGGATCGCCCGTTCTCGATCTTCACGCCTGGTCTTTCAGGGATTCCGATGAGAGAAGAGTGGCGAACGAAGGGTGCTATGGACGCAGCCGTGATGCACGGCGACGCGAACCTATACCTGCGAACTGTGCTCGACCATCTGTTCACGAGAGATTTGGACGAAATGGCAAAGGGCGTCTGGCGGAACGGCCGCGACATCGGCCTCCTCCCTGCCAGCGGATGGAAAACGTTTTCGACGCTGCTTGACCGCTGCTACCCAGGCACCAGAGTTATCGTTGAACATGATCCCCAACACGACAGATATGTCAGAGTCGATGTCGTGACCCCTGATGCCAGGGTGACATTGGATATGGCATCGACCGGGATTCTCCAGGTGATCCAGATAATAGCGTACGCCTGCTTTTACGCGCCGCCGCTTCTGTTACTTGACGAGCCCGACGCTCACCTCCACGCCGATAGTCAGTCCCGCCTCTACGAAGCGCTGAGAGGTGTCGCCGCCGAGACTAACACCCGAATTCTGTTCGCCAGCCATTCGCCTCAATTGATCCAGAGACTGATGTATGATTCCGACGCTGCGGTTGTCTGGATGAGCGACGGTGCAAAGGTCCCTGTCGATGAAACGAAGCGACCTGCAATCCCAGTGCTGATGACCCTCGGGGCATTGTCTGCAGGCGCAGATGCATTCGACGCCGCCCGGCCAGTCATCTTGATGACAGAAGACAAGGTAACGAGACCGGTAACTGCCCTGGCCAAGGCGAACGGCGCACCAGAAAACCTCGCGGTCATTTCCTACAACGGCTGCGGCAATCTACCGGCTGCCCGGCTCCTTGCAAACATGATCACCGACATGCGCCCCGATGCTCGCATCGTTCTACATCGTGATCGGGACTTTCGCACAGCACCTGAGATGCAGTTCGAACTGTCGACTGCGGCAGCGGAGAGACAACGCAATGGCGTGACACGCGTGACAGAGGTCTTCACGCCTCTCAACGACGTGGAACATTCGTTCGCGCAGGCCGCGCACCTCAAGATGGCGTTCGACAGCATCGATCCGGACCTTGTCGACGCCGCCATTGCAGACGAAACTGCGATCCGTCGTGACAGTTTGGTCAACGCTGCCCGTGTGGCACGCCAGCAAATCCAATCGACTTTGTACGACAGCGCTAGAAAGCGCGGGAAGCAGGAATGGAACGCATCTGGCATGCCTGCTGCCGCTCCTGCGATAACCGGGTTTATTCCCTTGAATGGTTTGACACCCGTGTCATTCGAACATTCGCACGGAAAGATGCTCATGGACGGCATCCGTCCAAGAATGCACCAGCTCGCTGGCGGGTCGACCCAGGCCTCCGACGCGCGAGTGTATTCGATCACGGAGCATTTGCGCACACCGGAATGGAGCTCAGCGTTTGATCCTCAACTAGGAGGATGACGACGGCGCTTGTTCGATACATCGGTCTGACCTCAATGGCCTGAGCCGACAACGGAAAATGAGGTCACAGTCGAGCGGGTCATCTCCCTTCTCGACAAGATTTCCTTAGGCGCCGAGCAAGGAGGGTGGATGGTACAATCGATGTGAGGCTGCTCGTCGGAAGATGACCTCGTATCTACCGAGGAGAGCTTTCGCCCTCCGGAGACTCCAAGCGATGGATACCAAAGCGCCAGCATCTCGCAAAAGGAACCTCAATGACCAAAAAACCATTGCCCATCGCCTACCGTGATCCAGAGAATCCCGCACTGCCCAAGACCGACGTCGAGGTCGATATCGCGCGGACGGCGCTGGTCATCACCGATCCGCAGATCGACTTCCTTAGCCCTAAGGGCGCTGGCTGGGGCGCGTTCGGTGAAAGCATCAGCGAACACAATACGGTCGAGAACATCGGCAAGCTTTTTGAAGCGTCGAAGAAGGCCGGCATTGAGGTGGTCATTTCGCCCCACTACTACTATCCGTTCGATCACCGCTGGGATTTCGCTGCCACGGGCGAGACGCTCATGCACAAACTACGGATGTTCGACCGCCGCGACCCGCTTTCGCTGGAAGGTTTCGACAACTCCGGCGCCGATTGGATGCCCGAGTACAAGCAGTACATCGAGGATGGCAAAACCATTGTGGCATCGCCGCACAAGATTGCGGGTCCACAGACCAACGATGTCGTCTTTCAGCTGCGGAAGAAGCGGGTCGACAAAGTCATCCTCGCGGGCATGGCGGCGAACTTCTGCGTCGAGTCCCATCTGCGAGACTTCGTCGAGAAAGGATTCGAGGTTGCTGTTGTCCGAGACGCCACTGCCGGAAGCAAACTTCCAGAGGGCGATGCCTATCTCGCGGCTCTGGTAAACTTCCGTTGGTTCGCCAACGCTTTGTGGACGACGGAAGAGGCGGCCGATCGGCTTGCCCAGGCGGCCGCCACCCGCGCTGTACCGCTGGCCAGCTGAAGGCCTCGTGCCAAAGTGCGTGAATAGGAATCGAATTTCTACGGCGGCGGAAACTTCCCGCCGCTTTTCTGTATGCGCATGCCGACATCGGCAGACCTCCACATGCCATCATTCGCAGACAGCCGCTCCCCAAACACTGAAGTTCTCAAAAGTCGCGGCGCTAGTTGAGCGAACTGTCCTGTAAAGCAGGGGCATGCACCTCAGCAGGCCTGCCATCTGGAACGGTTCTCGCCACGAAGACCGCTATCAAAAGCAGCGCCAGTCTCCATGCAATCGCGCGCAAGAGTGCCTCAGAAGCGTCCATCTATCGTCCCTCCCTGGAAAATTTCGATGATAGGTTCCTCGAGTGGGCGACTTTGCACAATGCGGGAGATACAACGTGGCCCTTAGGTAAATCCGAAGGGTCCTCAGGGGGGAACGATGCGCTTCGATTTGGTTGATCTACGTCTGTTCCTCCATGTCGTTGACGCGGAGAGCATAACCCAAGGAGCTGAAAAAGCGGGAATGGCGTTGCCGTCTGCGAGCGCCAGGATAAGGGGTATGGAAGAGGCCAGCGGCGTGCTGCTTCTCGATCGGGGCCCGCGAGGTGTTCGAGCAACCGGCGCTGGGGAAGCGCTCGTCCATCATGCCAGGATCGTTCTTGGACAGATGGAGCAGATGCGGGGAGATCTGCAACTTTACGCCCGCGGACTTCGAGGTCGAGTAACGCTGTTTTCCGGTCGTGCCGCTATGGCTCACCTTCCCGAAATTCTACGTGGATTTTTGGCCGACCACCCCACCATCGACATAGACTTGGAGGAACGGCAGAGCGTCGATGTCATTGCAGCGGTGGCGGGCGCCCACGCTGACATCGGCATTGCGGCAGATACGGCCGATACCGGGACGCTGGAAACCTGGCCTTTCGAGACAGATCGTCTCGTGCTCGTCGTACCGGGCGACCATCGGTTCGCAGAACGGGGGAGCGTCAGGTTTAGCGAAGTCCTGGACGAGCCTTTCGTCGGTCTTCCTGCTGAGAGCGCGCTTCAAGGGCATCTCGCATCGCACGCTGCAAGGGAGGGGAAACCATTCAAGCTGCGCGTTCGACTCGATAGTTTTGAAGATATCTGCGCGATGACCAGCAGCGGTATCGGGTTGTCGATAGTGCCCGAGGTCTATGCGTTGCGATATCAGGCCGAAATGGCATTCAAGACCGTCGCACTATCAGACGGTTGGGCGCTGCGCCACCTCCTCGTCTGTGCGCGTAGTTTCTCCGCGCTGCCCGTCCACGCCCGTGATCTGGTACGGTATCTGACGTCCAAGGACCCGAAGCTGGATTGCTAGCGACGAGTCCTACTGAGTACGGGGGGCCGGCGGCGGGCAAGCCGTCATCCCCGCCCTCGAGGGCGGGGGAACTTAGGCGTCGACGACACTGAACCTCGCGGTGCGTTGTACAGCGTCGTTCTCCTGGTTTCTCTCGTTAATTCGTAGCGCCGACAAAACCGTCGGGCGTTCGAATTGTCGAGACGAAACCTACTCGGCAGCGCTGTTGAGGGCGAAGCCGAGCGCACGGGCGATCCCCGCTCCATATGCTGGGTCGGCCTTTGTACAGTTGAGGATGTGACGCTCCTGGACTTTGACGGAAGTGCCCGCCATAGCCCGAGCAGTGTTCTCAAAAAGCGCGGTCCTCTGTTGGGCAGACATCGCTCGGAAGAGGTTGCCAGGCTGCTCGTAATGATCCTCGTCGATCCGGTGGTCCCAGTGGGCAGCCGTGCCTTCCAAGGCCAGTGGAGGCTCGCGGAAGTCTGGCTGCTCGGCCCACTGGTCAGCCGAGTTGGGCACGTACGAAGTCGTTGCGCCATGGTTGCCGTCAATTCGCATCGCGCCGTCACGGTGATACGAATGGACTGGGCATTTCGGAGCGTTTACCGGGATCTGATGATGGTTCACACCGAGGCGGTAACGGGCGGCGTCACCGTAGGAGAACAGACGCGCCTGCAGCATCTTGTCCGGCGAAAAACTGATCCCCGGCACTATGTTGGCGGGAGTGAAGGAGGCTTGCTCGACCTCGGCAAAGAAGTTCTCAGGGTTGCGGTTGAGTTCGAAATAGCCCACCTCGTGCAACGGATAATCCGCATGTGGCCAGACCTTGGTCAAGTCGAAGGGGTTGTGCCGATGCGAGGCCGCCTGCTTCTCGCTCATCACCTGAATGTACATCTTCCACCGTGGGAATTCCCCGCGCTCGATGCTCTCGAATAGATCGCGCTGGTGGCTTTCTCGGTCGGCCCCGATTAGTGCAGTGGCTTCCGCGTCCGAGAGATTCTGGATCGACTGCTGCGTCTTGAAGGTGAACTTTACCCACGTCCGTTCATTCTCTGCGTTGATGAAGCTGTAGGTATGCGATCCGAACCCGTGCATGTGCCTGAAGCTTTGCGGAATACCGCGCTCAGACATGACGATCGTGACTTGGTGCAGCGCCTCCGGAAGAAGCGTCCAGAAGTCCCAGTTGTTTTCGGCGCTTCGCATCCCGGTACGTGGGTCGCGCTTTATGGCGTGGTTCAGGTCGGGGAAACGGAGCGGATCACGGAAGAAGAAAACGGGAGTGTTGTTGCCAACGAGGTCCCAGTTGCCCTGTTCGGTGTAGAATTTCATTGCAAAGCCGCGGATGTCGCGTTCGGCGTCGGCCGCACCACGCTCGCCGGCAACCGTCGAAAACCGGACGAACATTGGTGTCTGCTTGCCAATTTCGGAGAAAACCGCGGCTTTCGTATACTGCCGAATATTATGGGTGACGGTGAAGGTTCCGTGCGCACCGGCGCCTTTGGCATGCATGCGCCGTTCTGGAATGACCTCACGATCGAAATGGGCGAGCTTCTCGATCAGCCATACGTCCTGCAATAGGGCCGGGCCGCGGCGGCCCGCTGTTTCGATATTGAAATTATCGACCACGGGCGCGCCTGCGGCGGTCGTAAGGCTTTTCTCAGTCATAGCGCTCTCCATTGGGTGAAAGTGGATGATCAGTCGGCGGGTAGTATGGTGATCATCCAGGATTTCTGCGGATTTAAGCGCATCGAGAACTTGCTTCTTGTAAATCTCGACACCTGCGGGGGAGGGTGCGTTGGCCGTTGCAGGCAACCTGGCCGGGGGCGCGCGACGCGTGACCGGCAGCACATCTAAAGCCAACCGCTCCTGCGAAACCGAAGGTAAAGGAGCGTGCATAATACAGCGACGACGCTCAGCACGACATAGTACCCGTATTCCGTCTTCAGCTCCGGCATGTTCTTGAAATTCATACCGTAGATCCCGGCGATTGCCGTCGGTACCGCTAGAATTGCCGCCCAGGAAGCCAGTTGCCGGGTAATTGCGCCCTGGCGTTGCTGCTCAAGAAGGCTTGAGGCTTCAAACACCGAGGTCATTATCTCTCGCAGCCCTCCGACAAGGCCCTCGACGCGTCTGATATGGTCGTGAACGTCACTAAAGAACGGACGGGCGTTGATGTTGACGCACGGTAGGTCCAGGTGGGTGAGCTTCCCGGCGAGCTCACCCATTGGACCGAGTACTCGCTGGAACTTGATCACTTGGCGTCTCATCCGGAAGATGCGCCTGATCTGGTCAGGATCGAGCAACGAGGAAAGGATATGCTTTTCGAGTTCCAAAACCCGGTCCTCGATCGTCTCCATGATAGGAAGGTAGCCATCGACCGCGAAATCGATGATGCCGTGCAGCACATAGTCCGGACCGTGCGAAAGAAGCTGAGGCGACTGCTCGAGTTGTTCACGCAGTGACCGATGAGATTTTTCGGGGCCATGTCGGACCGAGATGACATGCCCCTTGCCGACGAAGATGCACACTTCGCCATAGGCAATCCGGTCGCCCTCGAGGTAGGTGGTCTTGACCACGACGAATAGCTGATCACCGTAGACGTCGATCTTGGGCACCTGCTTGCCAGCAAAAGCATCCTCTACTGCAAGGGGATGAAGAGCAAACATCGTCTTTAAGGCTTCGAGCTCATCCGGCGTCGGTGAAGAGAGCGCAATCCAAACGAACTCGCCGTTTACCGACTTAAAGCTTGTGGAATTGAGCAGGACCTCGTCTGCTCGCTTGCCATTACGGTAGGTGTAGGATGCCAGGATGGTCATAGATAGTCTATGGAACGGAAGCGATCTCTGCCGGTCGAATGTGCGCTCGGCAGCTCGGGACATCGTTAAGGGGATTGCCGTCATCAGTATTTGACGATCGCATCGTCCTATTCGTCGTACGGTTCAGCCGACAACATAGATGCGTACCCGTTTCGTACAAGACTGTGCGTCCCTTTCATCCCATAGGCTTGGAAAGGGCTCTGTGTGCGTTGAGCTTCTTCGACTTGCACCTCGCGGGTCCAGATGGCTATTGGGAAATGATGGGTCATCCAGATGGGCAGTGCCGCGCGGGCATTTTCTTCGCAATGGAGATAGGTACAGCTCGTAATCGCTGCTATTAGTGCCACAACTAGAGTCAGCTGCGCCCGAGAGGCGCGGCCCCAGGGCGAACGGATGTCATCTCAGATCGAATTCCCCAGTCAACCCGAAGATCGTGAAACGTTGATCGTCGACGCCGAGGGTCGACAAAAGTTCGCCGAGGCATTGGCGAACGCCGTGTCCAGCCTGGCTTCCGCGGATCTTCCGGCATCGCAGCGAGATATTCTAGCTGCATTGACGCTGGCGAACACCAGGGTTGAAAGGGCCGCGGTCTGCTGCCTGCAAATAGACTGGCATCTTCGTAGATCGGAGGTCCCGGAAAGCGTTTCCGTTGCTCTGTCCTGCCTGAGCGAATTCGGTCTGGTAATCCCATTGCGGCCAGATCAGCTTGAACTGGAGGCCGCCACCATCAGCGTGTGGGAGCGACTGTATGGAAGGTCGGTAGAAGAGCTCGTCTATCTCCCCAAGATGGAGAACCCCGAGGTGGAGGCGGTAATCAGCGTCCTCTCTGCCATGACGAATTCCGCGCAACTGACTGACGAAAGACTGCTGGGCGTCACGCTCAGCCACATGGTCAACCTGACTTTTGACCATGGCATCACGAAAGCGGCCGTACTGGCTTTCGGTCTGTTCGGCTTTTTTCTCAGCAACCACTTCGGTCGCTACCAGGATGGCCTGAAGTTTTGTGAGGCTGCGCGAAGCCTCGTGAACCTTCACGGCTTCCGTGAGCACGAAGTCAAGGCGATCAGCTACATCGAACTTGTAGCGGTATGGGCCCGTCCCTTGCGAACGGTCATGGAACTGACCAAGTCGTGCATCGCGGCAGCGGCTACGAGCCACGATATCCCGTATTCCTGCTACGCCCACGTGCGCATTATCGCCTACATGTTAGCTCAAGGAGATGGCCTTCGTAACGTATCGAAGGAACTCGACAACTCCGTGCGCTTCGTCGAAAAAGCGAGCTTCGCCGCGCCGCTGATGGCGCTCCACTCACAGAGGGCTTTCGTCTCCACGATGATGTTCGGGAGAGGGACCTCAGATGTGTTCGATAACAGTGGGTTCGATGTTCGCAGCTTCGAAGCCCGGTTCGTGCCAGAACAGACCCCGACCTACATCTGCTTCTACTGGATACTGAAGGCTCAAGCTTCATATACCTACGGTGATTTCGCTGGGGCAGTGGATGCGGTAAGCCGCATTTCAGATCTTGTCTGGTCATGCACGGGACACCTGCAACTCGTCGGTTTCCATTTCTTCTCAGCGCTAGCTCTCGCAGCGATGTACGATCACGGTTCTGAGGCGGACCGGGCCGTCATCGTGGGACATGTCGATTGGCTCGCCCGTTGGGCTGATACGTGCCCCGAAACCTTTAAGAGCAAGCATTTACTTGGCCTAGCTGAGATCGCTCGCATCGATGGAGATGCGAAGAGAGCTGAGCGTTTCTACGAGCAGGCAATCGATGCTGCGGCGCGGTTCGGATTGCTGGCGGACGAGGCACTAGCATGCGAAGTGGCCGCGCGGTTCTATCACGCATCCGGCATGGAGCAGTCGGCAAAATCCCACCTACTGAGGGCAAGAGATTGCTACCTCCGATGGGACGCCAAAGGCAAAGTTGCGCAGCTTGAAGGTGCCTATCCAGACCTCTTGGCCAGCAAAGTCCAGAACCGGCCGCCAATAGCCGGCGAGCGCGGTCGGTTAGAAACAGTTCTCGAGATTTCGCAGAGCATGTCCTCAACAATCGGCTATGGTCCTCTACTCGAGGTCATCCTCAAAATGGCGATGGATTTATCTGGAGCGGAACGGGCGACGTTGATCGATGTGGACAACCACGACGTCTCGACCACCGCTACCGCATCCCGCCACGACGACCAAGTAACTCTCGTTGTCGAGCGCAAGCAGGATAGTGGGCAAGAGTTCTCCAGAGCCGCTATTCTCGAGGTAACCCGGACGCTCGAGCCCGTGAACGCAGCGGATGGCGCACCTGCTGGGACTGCTGACCAGGGGAATGGTCTTCGCCAACATGGTGGACACTTTTTCCCGCTCGTGAAGAAATCGCGACTAATCGGCATTCTCCATCTTTCGAGCGTACGGAAGGAAGAAAATTCTATTGCCACCCTAATGGCCATCGCGCCACATGCCGCGATCGCGCTCGATAATGCAAAGCTGTTCGCGGAACTGGAGATGGAGAAAGCCAATCTGGCCGAGCGCGAGCACGAGTTCCGGATGGCGAACGATACCATGCCCTCAATGACTTGGAGTGCCGACGCCAACGGCGCCAATGAATGGTTCAACAAGGAATGGTACGAATATACCGGGCTCACTCCCGAGCAAGCTTGCAACGGCGGCTGGAAGTATGTGTTTCATCCGGACGACCGCGCTGAATCCGCAGCCACATGGCATCGGATCGTTACCAAGCGCGAGGTAAGCGGGCTTGAAGCACGCAAGCGCCGGCATGATGGCGAGTACCGCTGGTTCATCGTACGAGCGAAGCCTCATTGCGACGCCACGGGGCGGATCGTGAGGTGCTATGGCGCCGAAAGTGATATCGACGACCTGAAGAGAGCTGAAATCCTTCTGGCGGGGGAGAAGCGGTCCTTCGAGATGATGACGACCGAGCAACCGCTTTCGACAATTCTGGATTCCCTTTCCCAGACGCTTTTTGTGCTCACAGACGCTTCGTTCGTAACGATAATGCTCCAAGACGAAGAGGGACGCACACTACAGCCCGGTGGCGGACATAAGCTGCCAGAAGGTTTCAGTGAGGCAGTGTGTGGAATTCCCGTCGGTCCGGAGTTCGGCTCTTGCGGAACAGCAGCCTTTCGGCAAGAGCCTGTGTGGGTCGACAATGTCGACACCGACCCACGTTGGGATTGCGCGCGAGATCTGGTCGAGCGTTTTGGCTTTAAGGCTTGCTGGTCTACTCCAATTATGTCTGGCCGCGGGTCGGTATTCGGCACGATTGCCGTCTACTCGAACACCCCCCGCTCAGTGGGTGATCGCGAGCGGCAGGCCATTGACCGCTTCACCCAGCTCGCGAGCTTCGTCCTAGAACGCAAGCTGTCCGAGGACGCGCTCAAGAAGAGCGAGGCCATGCTGGCGGAAGGGCAGCGTATTTCCCGCACGGGTAGCTGGGCGTGGAACGTGTCGACCGACAAGCTCGAATGGTCCGAGGAGCATGGCAACATCTTCGGATACCACGTCTCAGAGGTCGGAGGAACGATCGACGACATGCTCGCGAGAATGCGGCCTGAAGAAGCTGCGATCGTCAAGAATTCGATGAAGGAAGCGGTTGCCGAAAAAAGAGATTTCCAGTTCGAGTACCAGGCGACGCTACCGGACGGAAATATCATCCAGCTACTCTCCACCGGGCGTGCCGTGATCGGGGCTTCAGGTGACGTGACAGGTTATGTCGGAACGACGATGGACATAACCGAGCGCAAGAGGGTCGAATCCGAGCTCCTCAGAAGTGCGGCACACTTGAGAGAGGTCCAAGCGGAACTCGAACATGTCGCCCGCGCGACAACGATGGGTGAACTTGCAGCCTCGATCGCGCACGAGGTCAACCAGCCGCTGACAGGAATCGTCGCAAGCGGCGGCGCCGCGCTACGTTGGCTGTCGAAGGCGACACCAGATGTGATCAAGGCTCGAGAGAGCCTCAAAAACGTGATAGACGACGGCAGGCGTGCCAGCGAGATCGTCACAAGAATTCGCAAGATGTTTCGGAAGGAGATGGCTTCGGTCGAGCCGATCGCCATAGCCGAGCTAGTTGGCGATGTCGTTTCGCTCACACGTGGAGAGCTTCAGAAGAACAAGGTCGCTTTAAAACTGGAAATTCCCGACGATACTCCGGCAGTGCCAGTGGACCGCGTCCAGTTGCAACAGGTCTTCGTAAACCTCATTCTCAATGCGCTCGAAGCGATGAGCGGGATCGCGGACACGGATAGAACACTCAACATCGACGTTGCCTCCGACGGAGAATTCATGACCGTCGGGCTGACCGACAACGGGCCTGGGGTCTCTTTGAACCGTGCGGAGAACATTTTCCGGCCCTTCGAAACTTCGAAGGTCAACGGGATGGGTATGGGGCTTTCGATATGCCGCACCATCATTGAAAGCCACGGCGGTCAAATGCGTCTGGCGCGGGCAGGGGTGCCAGGCTGCCGCATCGAGTTCACACTGCCGATCAAGGCTGCCTAGGTGTGTGGTGATGTCCCTGTCTCGAAGCGTTTGAGCATTCGCTGAAGCGAGCGGCGGTCTAGTTGCAGCTTGCGGGCGGCGTCTGAGACGTTCGAGCCACTGATCCTCATGACCTCCTCGACATGCTCTCGCCGGATTCGGTCTGGTGCCTCAATCCGGCAGTCGTGCGGAATTCTGTCGGTTCCGAAGAGCAGGATGCTAATCAGGAAATCTTGGTCGGTAGACTTGGGCACGAAATCGCTCGCCCCAGGTTTTGTTGCGGCAACCGCAGTTGGGATACCTGCAAACCAGGTATGCACCACGATTTTCGTTGATGGCAGATGGCTCGCAATCCAGCGAACGAGTGTCATTCCGGAACCATCGGGAAATCGCAGTTCGGACAGAACGAAATCGGGACACGTGGTCGCACACGCTACGCAGACAATGCGCTCATTGGAGGCCCAGGTCCAAACCGAGCATTCTGCTCAGGTAGAAGGCGATGAGCCCCACGCTTACGAGCAATACCACGAACGCTCCAGCCATCTTCCAGCCCGAGCGCAGCGCCGCGCCCCTTTGGGACTTATTTAGCTGGTCGTAGTGCCACTTTATCGCGAAGTACATCCCGGTACCCAGCGCAAGAATCTTGAACGTAAAGAAGACTATCGGAAACCATTCCATGTTAATCGTCCTCAAGTGCAGCACCAATCGTGATAAAATCCGATATTAGATCGCGTGTGCTTATGATGTTGGAATAATTGAAATATGGGCGCTGGAGCGATTGGTGACTTGTATGATTGAGGTGCGGCAGGAGCACCAATTGCCAACTGGGCACTCGGCCATCCGAGTGCATCCGGAACGAAACAATGACAAGCGCGGTGTCGCGGAAGGCGCGGCGCCGTCTCAGTGCTGTCCGGCGTTGACGTCTTGACGATTGACGTCCGTGTAGAACGGCGTCTCGGCTTGGACGTAAACCCTGGCGGAGATCGGCGCAGGTGCCAGGATGGCGGCCCCCACGGCAAGGTAAGCAACAATTGCGATCATGGCGCTGCCGATCACCAGTAGCGGAAAGCCAGTCGCGTAGTTCTCTTTGTTTTCTCTCTGGGTATATCTCGACATGGATGACCCCTTTCTGAAGAGAAAATCTATGCAAACCAAGGACCCGGTGATTGTAAAATTTGACCGCAAAGAGTGCCGGCAGAACTGGGCTGTTCTGTTCTCTTCGTTGTTCACGCACGTAGAAAATCATGTACGCCACGTGTTCGCCCGTCCCATGATATCACGGGTATTCGTCACGAATGGTTGAAACTAGATCTCAACCATGGCGACGACTGGTAGTTCAGGAAACTATTCCTGGCACGCGACCAACCCCTGGATCGCGTGACTGAAGCGGCAGCCGGCGGGAACATCCCACCTCCGCCGAAAGACCATGAAGCGGTGCTCCGCTCCGCCCGGTCGACGTCTTGGGTCGCCTTCCGGGTCGAGGCCTTCGCCCCGACGATCCTTGCGCTGCAAGCGCCTTCTTGTGGTACTCTTTGTTCAGTCCGTTCCACTCCGTCCATACATGCCTCGAACCATTCCTCACGGGTAGGTCGAGGGTGACATGGACAGAGCCGTTCGTCGGCACCGTGACGGTGCCATCGTTGGAACGGGGTAGCCTCTCGGAGCAGCCCATCGCCCGGCGGGCGATGGTAACGGATGCGGCCTCGTGGACGCTCAGGCCGTAGCGGCGAGCAAACTTCACGCGACCAATGATGGAGGTATAGGCCGGATTGACCCGGCGATGACCGACGCCTCGGCGCACGCAGGCGGATGCCAGCGCGGCGTCGAATGATGAATAGGCGAAAGACGATAGCATGCGGGCGTAGCGCGCATCGTTCGAATCCTTCAGCGCCGTCTTCTTCTTCGAGAAGTCGAGCTTCTCGCTGACGACCGGAACGTTGAAACGCTCGGCGATAGCTAAAACCTCGGCAGCCACTTTGCGAACTGTATCCCGCGCCTGGTCGCTTGTCTTGCCGTAGGTCACGCATGGGATGTTGAAGGATTCGACAGGGTTTCCTGCAGCATCGACGACGGAGACGGACACGTGGCCGGCGTTGAGGTCGACGCCAAGAGCACCGCCGGAGAAGTCCACGGCCTTAAGTTCCGAGCGATCGTCGACGGAGACGTAGACTTTCCACGACTTCTCGTCGCGCAGGAATTTCACCGTCACGGGCCGACCGGCATCAATGGCGCGCTGGATGACCGAATTGCCGTGATTGAACGACAAGTTGGCAAAATCGACGCAAGATACGAGAGAACCAGCGAAAACGAAGGAGCGCGTCGCCCGTTGCGCAAGTTGCTTCGGCAGCCGCAGTTCAAGATTAAAGCGACCGTCGGGGCGTCGTCGAAGGCGAGCGAACTGGTTGCCGCTCTCCTTCGAAGAGTTCCCGTCCAGCGTCATCTGTGCTGACCGCTTCGACGCCCAATCCTTGCGCCAGTCGCCGGCCTCGCTGTAGCCGTTCTCTTTCAAAGCAAACTGCGCCCGGAAAAGCTTGCGCGAACCGAAGCACAGCGCCGGCTGCGCCGCCTGCCGCAGAGCCTCGACTTTGCGATGCTCAAGGATAGCTAGGCGTCGCTTGTGCTGGTGCAGCGCCGCGCGCAGTGCATGAATGCGTAGACCGATCGATGCCGACGCCGCAGTCTTCGCGTGAAGCTCTGAGAGGCTGTGCTTCAGGGCAGACAAGTACCTTCGATGCAACGAATCCTTCGCGGCAGCGAGGTTTCTCTTGAAATGGGTGACCCTCTCGCCAAGGATTCGAAGCTCTTCCGGAAGCTTGGAGCGCTGCGTGATCGCCTTCGCGAGGGCCTTTTCCTTGCGCTTGATGTCTGTGCGCTTGCTGGCGATCTTCGACGCCAGATCCTTGGCGCGATCCGACGCCAGCTCTGCCACCGACTTGAGCTTTGCCTGAAGCTGTCGGTACGCCATATCGAGATGTATCGCCGAGAGACCGAGGTGCTGATAGAATGAGACTTTGAGATCTCCCGTCCATTCACGGCCGGCTCTAAGCTTCGCCAGCAGCAGACGCTCGGCGCGGCTCATCAGCGCCGCATATTCGTCGAGAACGACAGCGTAAGCGGGGCTATCGCCTTCGCGCAAATCCAATCTCGTTTCGAATGTCCTGATCAACCGAACGCGCCCCGCAAACCAACCCTATAGGAATGGTCCGGGCAAAATTGATCGGCCGCAAGTGCCTTCGGTAGGAATCTTTTCAGGGCGCCTTCCGCGCCGCTTCAACCATTTGTGACGAATACCCGATATCACTGTCTGAGCCACGGCATACGATCGTATGATTGCTTCTGTTGATGGCTGACAATTACAACGCCTCAAAGTCAACCGCTATTGAGGCATAATATGCACCCGGCCAACGCATTTGCACCAGTCCCAGCAAGCTCCCGCTATGTCCACTTAGCGGGACAGACGTTGCTGCGAGATTTGAATATCTTTTCCGAGGCCGAGGCCTATCCCACGTTGTCCGAGAATGTCATGTGGCGTAACCGTACTATGGTGGCATCACCGATGAACGAGCTATCGGTCAACGAGGTCATCAACGACCCACTAATCGCAATGCTCAATCAGGCGGACGGCATCGACAGTCGCGCCTTCGCTCAACTGATCCAGAGCGCCTCTAGGGTCATTGATGTACGGGGTAGCCGAGCCTAACCGGCGCCTCAGTCTCGCAACGAACGCGGCCCTTGATTGCAGATCGTAAGAATATCCCGTGGAAGCGGTAGCAACATGTGTTATCCAGCGGATCATCAAAACACTTCCACGGTTGCCAAAATGCGATTTGACCGACTTTCTCACCAAGCTTTCGAGCGCTTGATCCAAGCTTTGGTAAAAAAGGAGTTCGGCCCTGGCACCGTCGTTTTCGGATCCGGACGTGACGGAGGGAGAGAGGCCACATATTCGGGAAAGCTGAAAGGTTTCGAGGGAAAACAGTGGCATGGTTACACCGTGGTGCAAGCGAAGTGCCGTGAGAATTGCGTTGGCGGGATAGAAGACGCACGCTGGCTTGCAGGGCAGCTATCCAAAGATCTGCAGAAGTTTTTGGATAGACCAAATCTCAAGCGGCCGGAATTTTATCTTCTCTGCTCTAACGTGACGCTTTCTGGGCTGCCTCAAATCGGCGGGAAGGATCTGATCGAAGCAACTTTCCGGAAATTCGCGAAAAGGCTTGGTCTCAAAGGCTGGCATGTCTGGGCCGCAGACGAGCTTCATGCTCTGCTGGACGACGCTTCCGAAATCCGCCGTTCATACGCAGCTTGGCTGACGCCGAGCGACGTACTGGCACAGCTTATGGATCTGCTAGTGGGCACCGATATGAAACGGGCCCTTCCCATCGCTTTGTCGAAGGATGTTCGCTCCGATCGAGATGCACGCCTCCGCGACGCTGGACACGACACAATTCGCCCCGTTGCACTCGAGCACGTATTTGTTGATTTGCCTGTTCTTGTACCGGTTGAGCCGCCTGAAGCTTATACGATCGGATCGGACGACGATGTCTCTCGGGACTCCGAACCCGAGTTCGAATTTCCCGACTACGGCGCCGATGAAAACGAGGATGACCCGAGGCTATGTGTCTCAACCATTCTTGCTATTGCGTGCGACAAACTCGATCCGAGCTCGTTGAGCGTGATGAGGCGTCCGGGACCGCAGCGTAACCGGATCGTCGTTATGGGTGGACCGGGACAAGGCAAGTCCACCATCGGACAGTTTCTATGCCAGCTTCTAAGGGCGCGGCTGCTAAAAGAAACAGTAGGGCTCAACCTTGGCCCGGAGACCGAACAAGCAGTCGATGAGATAAGACGCGCGGCTCACGAGTTAGGTTTGCCAGCGGTGGGACCTGCCAGATTGCCCTTCAGATTAGAGCTACCGGCACTAGCTGACGCATTGCGTGCTCATGGAGACCTCACTGTCCTCGGGTTCCTTGCACAGACTCTTGCCGCCAAGACGAATGAAGCAGTCGGCGTTCCCCAGATCAGGAAACTGCTCGAGGCTTTCCCGACCCTGTTCGTTTTCGACGGTCTGGATGAAGTCCCGCCTTCCGCCAACAGGGGAGCCGTGTTGCATGCTATCGAGGGCTTCTGGGATGAGGTTTACGCTTCATCGGCGGATGTGCTTGCACTCGTGACTACGAGGCCCCAGGGGTACGATAACGATCTGGACTCTAGTCACTGGGAGCACTGGCATCTAGTGCCCCTCAGCAGCGAACAAGCAGTAGATTACGCCACCAAGCTCGCAAACATCAGAGTCACGGAAGAACATCGCAAGGAGGAAATTCTGGCGGACATCGCGCTGGCCTGCCGCGATCCGAGTACGGCCCTGCTGACATCTTCGCCTCTCCAAGTCGCAATTCTCTTCGGCATTTCATTCCTCAAAGGAAACATTCCGAGGGATAAGTGGACTTTGTTTGATCGTTACTACGGGCTCTTGCGGGATCGCGAGTCGGTAAAGCCAGGCGCGCCCGGAGATTTCATAAGAAAACATGTGCTCCTCATCGACAAGCTGCACCAGACATGTGGGTGGTTGCTGCAGGTCGAGTCAGAAGTGTCAGGCAGGACTGGTTCTTACTTCAGCGAATCCCAGTTTCGGGCAGTGATCGCTTCGATGCTGATCGAAGAGGAACAGCCGACCTCGGCCATCGACGAGATGACCGACCACCTCGTCGCCGTGGCAACGAACAGGCTCGTACTAATCGGGAGCCGGATAGAAGGGCGCATTTCCTTCGATGTTCGCTCGCTTCAAGAGTATTTGGCAGCGGCAAGCATGTTCGGTGGCGGCGAGACATCTTATCCAAAGAATGCGCGCGGTTGCTTCAAGCGCGCATTGGCGCAATGTGTTCCGTATCGCTTCCAGCCGAATTTTCTCTACCACTTTCACGGTGCACCTGCGGGAGCAGGTAATCAACATTGCCGACTCCCTTGAACGGGGAGATCTCGACCCTGACGCACGATATATCAATGCAGGCGCACGCCTTGCCCTTGACCTCATCGCTGATAGTGTTGCGCAATCGTCTCCACGCTTCCAGGCCATGTTGGTCAAGCGCGCGGTCGCGCTGCTGGATACGACTGGGCAGTTCGATCGGCGTCTAACCATGGCGGCTGAAGCGCATGCGGAGACTTTCTTCGAGGAACTCTCCGCACGTCTAAATTCAGACGATCGCATTGCCGTCTCGAACGCGTTTCATATTCTGTGTCTCTTAGGCTCAACCAATGCGGAAGCGTTTCGGCTGATCGAAACTGTGTTCGCGAGCGATCACAAGAAGCTTATGGTCATACTGGCGGAGTCCGCTCCCGTCCTTCCCAAGATCCTTTTCCCGAAAGTAATCGACGCCCAGCGACGAGCTGGCGAGTCAATGTACCTGAGGTACTTCGTCCGCTTTTTCAACCATGATCCCGAGGACGTCGAGCGTTCACACTTAAAGACGATATTGTTGTACGACGCGCTGAAGATCCCTGGATTTAACATCGTGCCGAACGATCTCACGGTACAGGCCGCAAAAGGATTCGCGACAGGCTACATGACCCTTGACGGAGCGAAGAAAGCATACGCATCTGCCGGTAGCCTCGACAGCGACGGTTGGCCGACTGCGAAGGCGATCGCGCATTTTGCCGCTGAGCCAAGCAAACTCACGCTAGCATCGGCGATCCGAGCGGTGGCTGTCTCACGAACTTCGACGAGCATAGCCAGGCTCAGAGTGCCGTGGCCACTTCAAAGTCTGATCTACGAACTTAACGAAGGAAAAGATGCCGAGACGCTTGCTGTGTCGGCAGAGGATGGCGATTTCGGCGATCTTGATGAATGGAAGGCGGCCGAAGCTCGAATTGAGAAGGTTCCATCCAGCAAAGCCGACTTCGAAAGTTGGACGAATGGAACTTACATCGACTCCCGTATTGCTTGGCAAGGGATTCCGGCGTTCACGGCTGGGTTCCGCACAGGGAACAGTGACGGGCTAAGCCTTTCAGATATCATGGATATCGCTGATCGAACTACCAATCCGGTCAAGGTGAGCCGTCTGTTGTGGTTGGCGACGTGGCTCCTGACCGACAGTCCGCGAAATCGGAAAGCGATGACACGCTACGTCGACAAGTATTTTTCGGTTCTTATCCCCGGAAGCATCCCTACCGCAGAGCGGCGCACGATATTCAGTGCTTCCAGAACGGTGTGGCAGGACCCTCGAGTGGCGAAGCTCGCGGATCAACTAGGAAGGACTGGCACAAGAGCTCTCAAGGGCCCAGTGCAGCCTATCGTTGAAGCTTTTAATCGAGATACAGAGCTGAGAGGCCTCTTGTCCGTCCTGGCCTTCAACGGAGTTCACGACTTCGAATTTTACCGTTCCCTCGCGCCTGAGGCATTCGAGGTACGATCTACGGACGAGGAAGTCGTTGCCGCAGCCGTCCAAATACTTCGACTGCGAGTCGACAGCAACAGGATCGATGACCTTCAGCTTTCTGCTGCCTGTGTAGTTGCAGGAGGACTGTCGGCTCTGAATGCCGCGGCAAGGATACTAAAAGATGAGCTTGTCTTCGAGTTCGATCGCCGCCAGGAGTACGCCAGCGAACTTGCCCGTCAGGCCAAGATGGCCGGTTTACCAATCACCGGGTTCCTGCATCAGGTTATAAGCTCTCAAGTCGCCGCCCGCAAAACGGATCTGGGCGCGCCTGAAAATCGCAAAAGATTGGGATTGCCGCCGCACCCACCTTCCGAATTTGCCGACTTGGTGGCCACGACCCCCTTTTAAGGTCACGAGAGTACGTAGCGCTGGTCGTACCGAGGTTGCCGAAGTCGATCCGAAAGAAGCGCTAGCACAGACCGGAAGCTTCAGTCGTCGCTTCTTCAAAAAACTTAGAAAACACCCCAAAATGGGGGTCGATTGCTTTAGACGCGTTTGCTACCATTGCTTGAATTCGGGGAGAATCATGGGGCAAATTGCAATTGATCTTTATTCCGGCTGCGGTGGTATGTCGGCCGGCGCAGCTGCTGCTCTGCCCGACCTGGAGCTGAGGTGGGCGCTTGACATCGACAAGCACGCGGCCGCCACCTTTAAAAAAGCTCATCCGGAAGCACAGGTCGATTGCTGCGACGTGTCATTGATCTCGGCAAACGACGTTATCGCTCGAACAGGCATCGAAAAGATTGACTGGTTTTTTGCGGGTCCCACCTGTCAAGCCGTCAGTACGATGGGCGTGTTTCATCTCGATGACCCTCGAAACGCCCTCTTCGTGCATTTCATAAGGCTGCTCGACGGCTTCTCTGCTGCAGGTCGAAAGCCCCGACACGTCATCATGGAGAACGTTCCCGGTGTCGTCTACGGTCGCAACCTAGTCATCGTGAAGGAACTCTTTCGGCTGTTCGAAGAGCGCGGGTACAACGTGTTCGCCGACGTCGTTAATATGGCGGAGTACGGTCTTCCTCAGTTGAGGCATCGCTTCATCTTGGTCGCTACGATCGATCCAAAGCCGTCGATGTTCCCGAAGCCGAGCCACGCGCCAAGAGCGACGTCTTCACTCTCCGAGTACGTCAACGTTTCCGAGGCGATCGGCGATTTGCTCGAACCCACGATGGTTTCGAAAACCGTTGCTCACGTCGACCATGCCCGGCACCTGACCGAGTTCCAAAATTTCGTGGCCAACGCATCCGGGATTGTGACGAACCATCACTGCAACACGCTGACAGAAATAAATCGCAGAAGGATTGCCACAGTTCCACAGGGAGGTTCGTGGAAAGACGTTCCGCCCGCGTTGCTGCCAGACCGCTTCCGCCGGGTGCGGTTGACGGACTACGCCACTTTGTATGGACGCCTGCACGAAGCTGCTCCGGCCTATACGATCACCGCAGGTTTCGGCAACGTCACATCAGGATGTTTTACACATCCGATCCACGATCGTCCCCTGACCGTCCGGGAAGGTGCGCGATTGCAGGGTTTTCCCGACGACTTTGAATTCGTCGGGCCTCGTCAGGCCCAGTATCGGCAGGTTGGGAACGCGGTGCCGCCCTATTTTATGTCCAAGCTCATCCGGCACATTGCGGATGGCGGGGAGGGAGTTCCTGCGCGAATAACGGCTGATGCATTGGCCAATGGCAAAAAGTTGCCGAAAATGGTTCGGCGTTTTACGAATCGCAGGAACGATTCCGAGCGTTCGCGCAACGGCTATGGTGGAGGGACTTACTGGCCAGCAGGCTGGGGGGAGCCTATTGCCGCAGACGAAATCACGTCCAACGGCTATCGCCTCACGGAAATGCCGTTTCGCTATCGTCGACGTGACGAATGGCGCGTGAGTCGCGACCGATTTCTCGATCAGGATATCGGGCGCATCTACAGCGAAAGCTTTGAGGCTGCGGCGCCGGCAGGTTTGTTTTCTGCACCTCTCGTCAAGATCGGCGGCGTCGACGCTATTGACCGGGCACTCGTTCAAGTCTTTGCCGTGCTGGCGCAGCAAGGATGCGCAATAGAAGTGGAGGTTCCTGTCCGATATCTCAGGGCGCGCATGAAGCTTTTGCACGTGAGACTGTTGGAAGTTGAAGCGGTAAGACTGCCCAGGATGTGCGAGACGTCGCGCGAAAGCGTCCTGCGATTTGGTCGCTCCAAAAAGACAATTCATGGCCGGCTCGATTTTGCCGAGCCCGAGGGATTGGACGCAGACCGATTGCAAGGACCGCAACTGGTGCTCAAAACGGCGTTTCCGGAGGATGTCTCGGCGTTGGGTTCCGGTTCCGAGATTTCGCTGTGAAATGTTCTAGCTAAAGAAAACTAGCTAAATCCAAGTCGTGTTTTGGGAGAGGCCCGTGACAGGGATTGAGGAACTGTGCCTTGAAAGGTTCTTTCTTGGTCCGGGGAGTGAAGGACCGATAGGAAGCGTTTGCGTCTCTGACGAAGACCTTGTGGAGCTCTTCCGCAAGAGCGATCTTGAGCAAGCTCAAGCAGCGCTTGTGACATCGCTTCCTCGACGGACGCTCCTTCGAGACTACCTAAGCGGCGAGCTCTCGCCTCCTACCTCCAGCGGAAAGCCAGACTACCTGCGCATTCTGATCCTTGTATGCTGGATGCAAACCTCCGTCAAAATGCGACAGCGCGGCGAGCGAGACTTTCGTTTGATGCTCGAAAGGCACCTAAACGATAGGTATCAGGGTGCGATCTTGCGCGGACTGAATCCCATGTGGGAGCACCTAGCGGCTTATCTGCTCAGAGACCACGGCATCGAGCTTAGGCTGCCTGAAGTCAAGCCTCATAGCCAGATCGGCAGAACCCTGCGGATTGCTTTCCCCACGTGGCGGGACAAGGCGGCAATGCGGAAGCTGCGACAGGTGATGGATCACGAAGATCTTCTCAATCCACTACTTGTCTCCAATCGAATTCGGACGTCTCGGAGGATTATCGCCGACAGGTCCATGCAATCCTTTGAATACAATTTTGATCTATTTGACCGCGCGCGCAGATTCGGCGGCCGTGAGTATATGGAAACGCCATTCTGGAACGCATGGTACGGGATCGTTGCCGAGCAGGCAGCGCTTGAAGCATTAGAGATAGCGGAAGGCGAGTTCGGAGAATTCGAGATGTTCCGCGTCTCTCCGCTAGGAAAAAAGGTGAGGATCACCGGGCCCGACGATGCCATCAAATTTGTTCCGGGACAGATCGCCCGCTCAATCAAGATCGGTGACGTGCCACTGGAGCCAGTAGGACTTAGCCGGTTTGTTTCTACTGATAACGATGGCTCGCGGATCAGGCTGCTTCACCGTTCAAAGCTTGCCCGAGCAGGAAATGTGACGGGCTCGCGTTCTGTCGATAGCGATTGGGTTCTTGCTCGTCTCGAAGTGTCAGCCGATGGCAAGGATCAGGCAGCCTCGGGCGCGAAGGATTTTGGTTGGCACGGTGGCATTCGTATCGGTGGAGCCTATCTGGGCCGTCCCCCTCTCGCGCCCGTGTTCTCCTCTCAAGGACTTTTGCCGCCAAGAATTGAGATAAACGGCAGGGAAGTAGCAACCCAAAGCGGCCCCAGTGGATGGTCCGTGCTCGGAGGACCATTTCGCGGAACGGCTGTCGCTTTCGCCGGCAAAGAGCGAAGAGAAACACTGCTCGTTCCTACGGCGAATGAAATAGACCCTCGACGGCGGCGCGCTTTCGATGAGGCTTTAGAGATCAGCGAGGACGAATATTACCACGACACCGTTCCCGCGCTTGGTTCCGATATGGAGGATTGGCCTGGCGAGCGTCATCATGCTTGTGAGGACATGATTACACTTGGCGAAGCACTGTACGCCCGGTCAGTGCGCGGGCTTTCGGTGGGCGAAGCTTATGACATCGCGAGCAAAGCGCTTTCAGCAGGGCTGAACGACGCTCCAAGTGGCTGGGACGCGTTACGCCTCTTTGTCGACTCGGGATGGTTCGACTCGGTACTTCTCCGCTCGTTTCCAGCGCGGCGGCTTCTGCAACGAGAGATCACCGCTGAAAGGATCGGAAACAGGATCATAAGGATAGGCGGTCCGACGCCCATAGCTGTTGTCGAGCGTCTTGAGGCGGTTTGTGCAAGGATAGGTGCTGAACTTGAGGTCTCGCACGGCCCTTCTCGATGGTCGCTTCCTCGGTACCTCATCAAGACGCGTGACGCTGCCCAGCAGCAGATTTTTCTCAGACGCATCGAGCTCGGCAACCCTTCGTCGGCAAAGCTTGCATCGATCCATCCCGGCGACAGAAGCGGCGTCTATGGTTATGACCCCATCGGACGTCTTGATGAAGCTGGTGGCTATTTCGCATTCGAGTTCGCGGACAAGCCCTCGGAGGGTCTTTACAGGCTTGCCAAGGGAGACGACCACCGCAATCCCTATCTCTATCGATCCTTGGTTCCAGGGCTCGCTCCCACAAATTATGTGTCGCCCGCGCTGGCGATCATGGCGCACTTTTCCCGAAGCAAGCAGTCACTCTTCCGTATCGACGGCGAGGTGATCGTCGGAACCCGTAACAGAATACATCTGCCTGCAAGCTGGGCGCGTTGGCTTTCCGATAGAACAGCGACCAACCCAGGCCTCGAACTCGGGATCGGTTCATGGCGCTACATTTACCCGGCCACCGCGGGAACGGTCTCGTCCCTTCGAAGGCTCGTATCGATCGTAGATTCCGAAATAAGCGCTACGCCTTGGATCACACGCTATCTGGCGTCCCCGGCAAATAGGGGCCGCTCTGTCTTTGATGCAAAAAATCGAAATGTGCGGACAGCTGGTGTTGTCCGCGGGACGAGGTAATTATGTCTGTCGCAGGTAAGTCGGTCTACAGAGTGGAGCGCATCGCTGGTTACGACGTTGCAGTCGTTGTAGAAGTCAAAGACGAGGGATCTCCGTCGTCCACGGAGAAAATCAAAGAGACGAAATCCGATAGGATATGCCTGGGAGGTCTCGACTCCTTCTGGGCGGTGTCCGGTGAGACGACGGAGAAAGCAATAGTCCATCGGGCGCCGACCGTTCCATACACGTCGAGCTCGACGTCGTCGCTTATCGGTCGCGCCAAGATCGCCGACTTCTCCTTGACGGATGCTTCGAGACCTAAAAATGCCGGGAAGCTCGATGCGGTATCTTTTGCGAACGCGGTCAAGCTTACGGTGGGTTTCAGCCTCCGGAAAATTGGGTACGAGAAGGGGTTGGCCCTCCTGGCGGAGAACAAGCTCGCCGTCCCACTGCGTGCTGCAGTCCAGGCAATTGAGGTCGGCGCGGGGAAATGGCTGAGCTCGGGGTTCACCCGCAGCAGCGAAGGCTTCTACGGGTTTTCAGAGAAGATATCCGTGCGAAACGCACCTGTCCGCTCGGTGGAAGGGAAAATCGACTCATTGACGCAGTTGTCCGGCGTCGTTGTTTTCCTTTCCCAGCCAAAATGGTCTCCGCCAGTCGAAGCAGATCTCAGGTCTGAGGCTCAGATCCTTGCGTCGGCACTGAAATGGGCGGAGCGGCTACGTTCGTCCACTGAAGCCGCTGGAGACGTCGCTCAACTTTTGAACACTCGTATCACGTCCACTGCAGACGACGCGGAGAGGGAGGACTTACGTTCCGCGCTCGCCGTGCTAGCCAGTCGCACCGAGATCAACGATCTTGTTCCTAGCTTCATGGCAAAGGACCCCGAGTGGCGGGATCGCCTCGCGTCGTTTGAGGAGAGCGAGAGAGAGAGACAGCGATCTGCCATCAGAGCACAGATCGACCGCGAGATGACTGAGGAAAATCGCAAGCTCACCGACATGCAAGCTCGTGTCGTGGAGGCTGAGGCACGAGTAGCGGCAATAGGACAACGAGAACTTCTACTACGCGACGCAGCCAGCAAAACCCAAGAAGAACTGGAAGCAAAGATTGCTGCGGCTGCCAACTCCATCTCTGCCAAGCACTCGGAGATCGGCGGCCTACTCCGTGCCGATGTGGAGGAGCTACGCAAAGCAGTCCACACGATAACGGACGCAGCACCCACGGCCTACGTCCAACACCCGCCAATCGTGGATGAAGCCAATTTCGGCAGTGGTCCCCTCGAGATAGCCGCCCCGGAAAAGCGCTTCGAGATTATTCGGCAACTTGCCGCGACTAGTGGGTTCTCGGTTCCTGCGCTTACAGCAGTACTGTTGCAGTCGAGCACTACACCGATCCCCATTTTCGTCGGCGATCGGGCGATTACTGCCGTCGCAGATTTTGTAACTGCTATCGGAGGGGCGCTTGCCGCAGTCGTCTACTGCGACCCTACGAGGGTAACGTTGTCCGACATGATAGATGACAAGGCGTCCGGTCTCTCAGCAGCGATCGAGTTGGCTCAGCAGCATCCGCATGTCACCATTCCCGTAGCGTTCTGCGGCATTACCAACGGTCCCTGCGAGTACTGGCTCCCTTCTCTGATCGAACGCCGCAGACTCGGGCGCCTTCCCGCGAACTTGGCTTTCTTCGGTAGCGCCGCCGTCGACGGTACCCGCGTATCGGTTCCGAACTCCGTTTTGAAATACATCTTTCCCTTGGAGATACCCAGCGGCGGGAGAGGTAATCCGCCCTCCTTCGTAGGGCACTGGCCTTTCGCCGAGATGGACAGCGATCTTCTTGCAGAAATGGTCGACCATCTCGGCGACCTCGACTTGCCCGACGACGGTTTCGTAGCCGCCACCGCGAAGATGTTGTCGCGCGTCCCCTCGTCTTGGGGAGTACGTATCGACGCGGTTCTTAAAACGTTTCTCGCCAGGGTCGTGTGGACCGAAGCGCTCGGGAAGGGCGCAGGACACGAGCTGATCCACTATTTCCAGAACATCGAGGGCTAAAATGTTTGATCCAATTGGTGGCTTCGACAGGATGATCGATCAGTTCCTGGCGTATCTCGACACGGCCTATCGCATAGATGACGTCAACGTTTCCCAGGCGCGTCGCGACCTTCTTTCCGACCCGAAACAGCTTGCGCTAGACCCAATTTTCGAAGTGGTTCCGCGCTATGAGACATCGGAAAACGGTTTGGAGGCGCTCTTGGAGGACAAGGACGGCATCCTTCACGGCTTCTCGCCCCAGGAGCGAAACGCCTTCGTCCAGCTAGCACTGTCCGGACTGTTTGACCGCGACGACACCACCCCCGAACTGAAAGGCGCCTATCCACCATACGACCATCAGTTAAAAATGCTTAAGCGCGGCGTGCGCGACGGCCAGCCGGGGATCGTGACCTCCGGCACAGGCTCCGGAAAGACGGAGTCCTTCTTGCTTCCAATCCTCGCCCAGTTGGCGAAGGAAGCATGCTCTTGGCCCCGGCCGCATATGCCCTACGATGACGATTGGCTGAACGATAAAGGGCGCTTCCGTCTCTATAGGCGCAACGAGAGTCCTATTAGGCCGCAAGCGGTGAGGGCACTCGTACTCTACCCCTTGAACGCCTTGGTCGAGGACCAGATGGTGAGACTTCGCAAGGCGATCGACTCGCCGGCCGCGCACGAGGTCATGGAAAAGAACTTCAACGGCAATAGATTGTTTTTCGGCCGGTACACCGGGAAATCACCCGTGACGGGATATCGCAAGCATCCACGGCGCCAGGATTCGGAGTACTGGACGAAACGCACTAGGCGTGCACGAAGTGAACTAAAGGCAGAGATGAGGCGCTACCGTTCAATACAAGAACGCATCGCGCTCGACGTCGTCGGTGGCGGCAAGGCGAAAGACAAGGATCTTCGCTACGTCTTCCCATCCACTAATGGCAGCGAACTGATCTCGCGCTGGGATATTCAGGAGACGCCACCCGATATTCTGGTCACCAACCAGTCGATCTTGAACGCGATGCTCGTCCGCGAAGTCGATGAACCAATAATCACCGCAACGCGCGAGTGGATTATCAACCACGACGACGCTCGGTTCTATTTGGTCCTCGACGAATTGCATCTCATACGCGGCTCCGCCGGCGCGGAGATGGCAGGCCTCCTTCGGATACTGCTTGACCGGTTGAGCCTGACGCAGCCGGAGCACGCTCATAAGCTCCGAATCCTTTCGTCGTCCGCGTCTCTGCCGATGGAAGGAGACGTCGCGGAAGATAGTATCAGATATCTCAAAAACATGTTTGGTAGCGCAGGGATCGCTGGTGCTGCCGATCAAGACCAAGCTTGGCGGGACGCGGTCGTCACTGGTCGTCCGATACCTGTATCCCCTCCTAGTCGTGAGCCCTCGGTGGGCGCACTTAGAGAACTAGCGGGAGCGCTTGATCTTGTCGACAGAAGGAAATCTCCGCGAGAGTTTCTGGACGCGTTTCTAAAGTGCGCGAGGACGATCGATGGCGGCGCCGCGCTGTCCGACGGGGCGGCACTATTGCAAGCAACCCGTACCGCGGCAGAGATGCTAGACTTTGCCTTGAAGGACGATGAGCGTACAGACGGGAAAATACCCCGGTCCGTAGCTCAGATTGGAGCGGTCCTGTTCGGGCGCGAGGATCGGGAGGCCGTGCGCGGCTTGTTGGCGCTTCGAGCGATCCCAGATCTGCCCGACGAGATACTTCCAGAAAATCTACGGCCCGAACGGAAAGACATCTCCTCGCTACCGGGCTTCCGAATGCATTGCTTCGTGCGGAATATCGAAGGTATGTTCTCTTCGATCGGAGCAGATGAAGATGGGAAAGCCGTCTGGGGCAAACCAAGCATAGAGCGGGGCCAAGACTATGAAGCTGCCGGTGACGGCATGCGAAAGAGAATGTTCGAAATGCTTTATTGCGAGGCATGCGGCGATCTCTACATCGGCGGTAAGAGGGGGGACCCAAATTCCGAGACGGGCATTGATGGAAAGCGCATTGCGCTGTTGCCTGCGCCCCAGGAGCTAGAGAAGCTTCCCGAGAGCGCCGCGTCGCTGAGGTTCGAAGATGCCAGCTTCGATGACTACGCACTCTTCTGGCCTCGGCGGTGGGATCCCGAAACTGAGATCAGGGATGGGACGCCTTTTCGCTGGGTTGAGGGCTTCCTCAATCCTGTGACCGGTATAATCACCGAAACGCAGGCCGAAGGAGACGTGCCGGGCCGCCTTCTTATGTGGTCGGCGGACGATAAATTCCACGCCAGGAAGCGAGACGAGAACGGTACAGCGGTGCCGTACTGCTGCGCAAAGTGCGGTACCGATTACTCCGGACGATACTCGTCTAAAAACTCCACGCAGAGGGAAGGTAGACTTTCGCCGGTGCGAAGTTTCCGCACCGGTTTTGGGAAAACGTCGCAACTCCTGGCGACGGAACTGGTCGCATCTTTGAAATCCCAGGGCGGCGACGGCAAACTCGTAGCTTTCTCCGACAGCCGCGAAGACGCCGCCAACCTCGCGCTGGAAGTCGAGGTTCAGCACCAACGCGACTTGCGACGCGAGATACTCATCTCGGCGGCGACAAAAATTTCGCGCGAATACACGTACACTGCCGCTCACGAAGCAGAGTACGACGCTCTCAAGGCCGAGCTCTTGAGATTGGTAGAAGTCGGCGAAGACACGAGGGACGTTTCCGCTGCCATGACGGCACTTCGGCGTCGGAAAGCCGCGTCTTCGTTCCCGGCCAGTGTACCTCTCGATGAGCTGTTCGAATTTCAGCGAAACATCCCACAGAAGGACGTCAGGCCGATCCTATCGTCTTTGATGTCGATCGGATCCACTCCGGTGGAGGGAGCCGACACTCGAAAGACACGTGTTGGTGGGAGACCTTGGTACAGGTTCTTCGATAAGACGTCGGATGGCGACGTCAATTGGAAGGTTGATGTTCCGCTCGAGGTGATGAACGAGATCGACTGGGCGCGGAAGAGGATCCAGAAGGGGCAGCCGCCCGAAGCAACCGATCTGCTTTTCTCTAAAACGTACTTCGCCCTCGAAGAAACCGGGCTAGGCTGGCCTAGCTTTTTTCCTCCGGGAGAAGAGTACAGCTCCGAAAAATCGAGGGACGATGCTATGCTCCGTATTTTCGCGGACGCTTACCGTATCGTTCCAAATCTATTCCAGCAAAACATACGTGTCGATTGGCGTAGCGGCCACGATATGATTGGGCGAGGTGATAGCCGGCTCGCTAAATTGCTTAAGAAGATCCTTCAAAATCCAAAGGAGGAATGCGACGCGTTTCTCGATCGTCTCCACCACGCATTAAAGCAGGCTCGCGGAAATGGCTCAATCGACATCAGCCGTCTGTACTTCCGTGCTGCAGACCCTAAGGCGGCTGCGTGGCGTTGCCACAGATGCGGCAGGGTCCACCTGCATGAAGGGTTTTCCTATTGTACCAGATGCGGGGACAAGCTGACCCGTGCCGCCGCTCTCGTTGCTGAAGAGATCACGAAGGGGAATTTCCTTGGGCGCCGCGTGATGCGCTCGGTAAATAATGGAGAGGAACTCTTCCGGCTCAAGTGCGAGGAGCTGACCGGACAAACACAAGATCCGGCCGAGCGGCTCCAGCAATTCAAAGAAGTTTTTGTCAAACGAGACGACGAGTCGCCGGAGGATTTCGAATGGCGAAAGCTTTTCGATTCCGCCGACCTGCTATCGGTGACCACCACGATGGAGGTAGGCGTCGATATCGGATCCCTGCAAGCCGTCTACCAAGGTAACATGCCACCGCAGCGCTTCAACTATCAGCAGCGCGTCGGTCGAGCTGGGCGTCGAGGCCAGGCATTCTCGACCGTCCTGACTGTGTGCCGAAGCAAAAGTCACGATATTCACTACTTTCACAATCCGATCGAAATCACTGGGGCAGCGCCGCCGCCGCCTTTCATAACGACCAAGCTCGTCGATATTCCATCACGACTTCTGCGGAAGTTTTGGCTCGTAAAGGCGTTCAAGCTTCTACGTATGGAATCCGGTGACGACTGGGCCGGAGACAACGTCATTCCAGGCGATATTCACGGTGAGTTCCTGTACTGCAACGAATATTTCGATGCGTCGAAAAATTGGCGGGACCGTCTCGAAGACGCGCTCGACCGCGTTAATGACGACAGGTTGCAGATGGCCGCGATGTTGGCGGACGTATCACGCTGTGCTGTGAACGAAATCCTCGATTCCGTAACTGTCGATAATGTCATCCAGGATATCGAGGAACTGCGGGAAGAGTTTTCTGATCTAAGAACGGGCCTGGCTGCAGCCTTGGCCGAACGGGGCTTGGTTCCGCTCTACGGCATGCCGACGCGGTCCCGTAGCCTCTACATCGAGCTCACCGAGAAGAAGGGGAGTGGTGCGGCGGAGTGGGACGCGGTCTCTCGCGATCAGGACATGGCGATCTTCGATTTTGCGCCGGGAAGCGTCAGGACTCGTGAGAAGCTGCGGCATCGATGCATCGGCTTTACGGGAACGTTGAGGGATCCCGACGAGCACCTCACGGATTTCGGAGTGCCGATGGATCCGCACAACGACTGGTGCAAGCAGGACTTCCATCTCCGCTTCTGCGAAGCATGCGGCGCGTGGAACAGAGTATCCGCGGAGGCCGACCGGTGCAGATTCTGTGAGACTGAGTTCGTTGAAGCCGGGATAAGGTGCATCGTCCCGACGGCCTATCGAACCGAGTTTCGGCCAACCAACGAAAATCTTCGGTCACGTGTAGGTCAGCGTATCACGCTTGCTAGCCTCGGGACGCCCGACCGGAAGGTCAACTCCGAAAATCTCAACGTCAATTTCGCCGAGAGGGCGGAAATATACCTCGTGAACCCAGGGTTTAGGGAGGAATCCGATTTTTCCGGCTTCACTGTAGAGCCGGCAGTGGACATGACCGCGCAAAAAATCGACTGGTTCAAGACCTTCAAACCCATGGTCAAACTAGCTGGGCAGGCTATCGCGTCCGACGTCTTGGAGGAAGACGATGCCGCACGTTACAGAGTCAACGGCGACGAAGTTTCGGCTTGGCTCGCTTCGCCGAAAGTCACCAATTCGTTGCAGATTGGTCCCGTGAGAGTGAACTCAAATTTGCGATTGCTCGATATGGATGTCGGGCTCTTTACTAGAAATCCGCGTGCGCCATGGAGGACAAGCGTGCGCGCCGCGGCGGTTTCCGCAACGGAGATTTTGGTGCAGCGCGCAGCGTTTGATCTCGATATCGCTCCTGAGGAATTCGACGCGCTGTCACCCAATATAATGAACTACGAAGGAAGGCCCCTCCCGTACCTTCAAATCTCTGACGCTTTACCTAACGGCTCGGGGTTTTGCCGCCACTTGCTCGGAGAGCGACAGATACCGGTGGCCGAGCTGCTGCGAAGTATCGTGGAAGATCCAAATCGCTGGCCGCGCAACACCGTCGCAGAAGGAGACCACAGGGTCACCTGCGGGTCATCGTGCTATCGTTGTCTCCAGCGGTATAACAACAGGAACTTCCATGGCTTGCTCGACTGGCGACTGGGCCTCTCATATCTCAGAGCCCTGATGGATCCGGCTTACGAGTGCGGTTTCGACAGAAACTACACCTATTTCGAACTTGAAGACTGGTCGGCCAACGCGTGGATCCTGGCGAACGAGACTCAAACGTTCATTCCTGGAAACGCCGTTGCGTCGGCAACCGGGCGTCCGGATATCCCGGTCTTTTCACTCGACGCGAAACAAAGCCGTTGGGGGGTTGTGGTGCATCCGCTTTGGAACAGGGAAGCGCTGTTCCAATCCTTGAAACTCGATCACCGCTTCACTGCGGTCGACAGTTTCGAGCTTGCGCGCAGACCACTACACGTTATCGAGCGACTTAGAGCGGGAAAGCAGTGACGAACGTCTGGCCGAAACCGCGGACATTATCGCTTGAACGATGCTGTCAGTGTTTTCATGCTGCCAGAAGCGCAAGACGAGCCAACCCGAGTCAGTCAAGGCTCGGGTGGTTCGCTCGTCTCGCTCGCGATTGCGCTTCAATTTTGCGAGCCAGAAGTCAGCGTTTTTCTTGACTGCCGGCGGGTGATCGGGGCACGAGTGCCAGAAACAGCCGTCAAGGAAGATCGCCGTCGTCAAACCAGGAAACGCTATGTCGCAACTCGTGCGTTTCAGCCCAGGAAGCGGATAGTGAATGCGAAATCGAAGGCCTTCCTTGTTAAGGCAGGAGCGGATTTCTTTTTCGAAGGGGTTGTCCCGCCCAACGGTGCGCTGCATTCGTCGCCTGACTGAAGGCGAAGCGTTAAGGTTCTGCATGTGCGGATGTTGTCATGTTGTTTTGGCGAGACGAAGGCTGGGCGTGACTAAGGTCGGCAAAACCGGGTTAAGCCGACGTCCTTCATGAAGAGACCTTTGATCACGCCGAGCCGAGCTTCTACATCCTCAGGTCTCTGCGGCCATGAGGTCCCGTAGTTCATCGAACCTCGCAACTATCGATTTGATGTAATCGAAAGCTTCGACGAAGGGAGCCATGGCTGCTTCGAAGTTCTCTTCCTCGGCCCCGTCGGCAAGCGTTTGCTTCTCAACTTTGACCGGTAGGAAAAAGCTCGGCTCGTCATCGAAGATAAATCTCGTGTCAGCTAACTTCGAGCCATTCCGTTGAAGGAATTTCTTCCACGCCGTCTTGCGAAATTCATCTTGACCAAATCGCATTCCAAGCTGCCCGGCGCCCTCCGCGCAGAGTCGAGTAACCCAGAAATAGTCGTTCCCAGATTTCCAATCATCCAGATCACCCGAACCGTAGTCGAGGGCGAACCACGCCAATTCGGTCCCATCGGCGTCGACCCAATCCGGCGGACAGACGAAGGCTTCTCCGTCCTCCCACTTGCCTTTGGAACTCACCCATCCGTTGCTTTCCGCCCACTCTTGGATGACCTTGTCGACCGCGGCCGAGATTTTCAACTGCAGGGCTTCGAACCGTCTTACGCCTTCATCCAGATCCCCAACATGAAGTACTAAGAGCTTGTCCAATTCACTCGTAAACATGGTTTTCCCTAGTGTAGTGTCTCAACGTGCGATGCGAATTGACGCAGCAATTGTGCGGAGAGCGTCCGCTCGGAAATCCCTGAAGTTGCGGCGATGATTGCGGCTGCAACATCCTTCCAGGTAATAGCCACGATTCCATCAGGGACATCTGGATGTGAAGCTTGGCTGAGATAAAGCACCGCAGCCACGGGCTTGTGCAAAGCGGTCGCTTTGCGCCGGGCCAACGCGGCGTAGCGGGCCAATTGATCTTTGCCCTCGCGCGCATCGATCTTCACCTCTATGAATATCACGCAGTTCGAGCCTGTTATTGCCAGATCGACCCTATTGTCGCGTTCCTCGAACGCTGAATGTTCCACAGCGACATGATAGCGTCTGCCGAGATCCACGCGATGGATGGCCTCCGCTGCGCCCGGTTTGCTACGGGCCCGGTCTACGAGTGCGTGAAGGACGGCAGGACCAAAGCCATGGGAGCCACGGGGATCGAGTATCCAGCCAAGTACGGACGAGGTCCGAACCTCGTTTCTTTTCAGCCCGGCGATTTTCCAGACATTTAGGAGTTGGCCATCATGCGACACTGTAGCCAAAGCACTTCGGAGTGCAGCTAGGAAGCCGCGGTAGGCCTCGACATCGATTTGGGGCTCGGCGGCAAGCGCCAGCGCGGCGACCCTTGGTCGACGTACTTCCGATACCGCTTGGAGTAGCTCAAGCAATTTAGAGTTTGTGGGAGGCGGCGGCTGACGTGCGGATGTTCGCGCTTCTCGCAGAAGGCCCAGTAGATCAGCGATACCTTCTTTTCGGCCTGGGGGAGTTGTCACGAGTAAGTTCTGTCGCGCCTGAAGATGACTGGTCTGCTGGAATCAGCGTGCCGTATTTGGAAGCTATACGAGAAAGATATTGAGTCCAGCGGTTCTGGTCTGAGGAATTACCTGCAAAGTGCTGCTCCAATGATTTTATGATCAATTCCGTGCACCCGCCGGGAGAACCGTTCCATAAGCTGAGCTGCAGGAGCGTTCGTCTGTTCGGCTGGGAACCATAGAGGAGAATCTTGGGAAGGCGCCTTGACGCCCGTTTTTTAGTTCTGTATTTGTTCTCGCATGATTAGGACCCGTCGACAACCACAACAACGCTGAATGTCTCGCCGCGAACGCGGCGAAACCTTGGTGATTGCTGTGGAGAACGACGATGAATCCTTCGAATGCGATGGGTCGTGAGGCCCGTAATTCAGCCCATCTTCCTGTAGAGCGCTACCACCCTTACGGCAAAGTTAGGTGCTCGAGTCCTACATTCTTCCGGAATCAGCTCAGCCGGGACTTGGCTTGTCTGTTGGACGTCGACGACGATGTCCGGGGATGGTGTTGCAGACCATATGGCATGGACGAAGTCCTTTCGGCCGTTGGCTGGGAGGGGCCGCCGGTCGATCTCATGGCAAGTTACGGCGATGGGCGTGACGTCTACTATCACGTAGTTGACGGCGAAGGCGATCCTGAGGTCACAGAGGCGGCCGCTTGCCGCCGTTTCTATCATCAGTTCGTTACAGCAAACGAGATCAGAGGCGGTCACCGCCTGCAGAATGCAAAAGACCTCCTCAGGTATGCCAACTACCAGACTCCGCTAGGTGACAGAATACGTCTGTTGGCGGCGCTCGAGCAGGAAGGATCGGCAACCGTGGCAGAGTGCCTGTCGGTGTTTCGTGAGATAAGCCCGATGGCCGGACTATCCTCGCTAATTCTCCGTCGCTGGGTGACGATCGACCTCGACTTAGAACTTATCGCTCCGCACACCACCGTTCGCGTGTTTGGGAGACAGTGACGATGGATCGCTACTCAATTGATAAACTTCCCTTCGGTTTCGCGACGAGCGCTTGGGCTATTGCCCTGAAGAGCGCGCTAAAAGCCCACCCTCCAGTATTCGAAGGGGCACCATTCACTTTGGCGCTCGTGATCCCAGCTGACGCTCGAAAGGATCTCGAACGTGCATTTAACCATTTAAAGAAGACCGAAGAGGCCCTCGCTGACGTCGAAATGGGCAGCGAGATCATTAGCGAACGGGGGCGCCGAGATCATGCCGACATCAAGGTCGTACTCCGTCTTAGCAAGCGCGTTCTCATCTTTCTTCTAAAGGAGGACGCGTTACCGGCGTTCATCGTTGCATCGGCTGACAAGATCGTTCCGATCGTTTCGATGGATGCAGAGATGCTCGTCGAGGCGGTCAAGACCAACCATGACGCCGTGCTTGACCACGACAAGGCCGCACAAATGCTGGCTTATCCGATTTCTAATGTGCTTTCAGCGCTTCGCCCCGGACGGGCGCATGCCGATGTCTTGAACAGGTTAGAGGCCGTGCGATGGAGCGGAATGGACACAAATGTCCCTCTGCTCGAAGAGCTGAGTGGATATGGAGAGGCTGCCGAGTGGGCGCGGGACCTGAAGGCTGACTTAGCGGAGTGGAAGGATGGGAAGCTGGCGTGGGAAGACGTCGATGCCGGCATTCTTTTGAGTAGCGCGCCGGGGTTGGGAAAGACGCTCTTCTCTCGGTCACTCGCTCGTAGTTGCGACTGCGCCTTTAATGCGTCGTCTCTGGCGCAGTGGCAGGCCGCAGGGCACTTGGGCGATACTCTCGCAGCGATGAGGTCGACTTTCAGGCTTGCTGCTGAGCAGGCCCCGTGTGTCCTCCTGCTGGACGAGTTCGACAGCATCGGAGATCGGTCCAAGTTTTCTGGCGACCATATCCAGTATTGTACCGAGGTCGTTGCTGCTTTGCTGGAATGCCTAGACGGAGCGTACCGGCGGAAAGGCGTCGTGGTTGTCGGCGCCTGCAACAACCCTGACCGCATTGATCCAGCGTTGCTACGTCCAGGGCGGCTGGGCAGGCACTATAGACTTGCCTCCCCGGATTTCGCTGCGCGAAGGGGGATACTGTCGACCCATTTCGGTGGGAAGTTGAATGTCGAAGAGCTTGATCAGGTTGCGTGGAAGACTGCCGGTTTCACCGGAGCAGACCTTGCTCAGTTAGCGCGGGACACGCGGCGAAAAGTAAGACGAGGAGGAGGTAGTGAGGGCTGGCTAGAAAATGCCCTCTCTTGTCTTCCTACAGAGAAGCCGATCGATGGAGAACTTCGCCGCCGCATCGCTATCCATGAGGCTGGTCATGTCGTCGTCGGGCTCGCGCTAGACTACGGCGCGCTGACTGGAGTGGTGTTGATGGAGAGCATCGGAAAAATCGGGATCGGAGGGGCCGCCCATTTCGATGGCGGCGATCGTCTCATGACGAACGACTATTATCTGACGATGATCGCCGTGGATCTTGCTGGCATGGCTGCCGAGAGAGTGGTGTTCGGGGCGCATATGAATGGTGCAGGTGGCTCTGGTGGAGATTTGCACCATGCTGCCGATCTCGCGACCACGATGGTTGCTCTCTACGGCATGGGAAGCTCCTTGAACTACTTCGCTGCCAAAAATCCGCATGAGCTTGAACATTTGCGGCGCACTACGCCCGCCGTCAGCCGACAGGTCGAGGTGATCCTAGGCGCGCAGTTGGCGAATGCTATCACCATCGTCACAAACAATCGGCCCTTCGTCGAAGCGCTCGCGTCCATTCTTGTCGATAAGGGTTCGGTAGACGGTGAGACCGCCCGCGTAATGTTCCTATCTTTCGGGGGAAATCATGGGTCGTGACTGGAGGACCGAAATCGTAGCGCTACGAGCACGACCTGAAAATGGTAGGATGGACGCGGCTCTCCAAGTCTTGATTGGGGCATGTGGTCAGGTGTTGTCTCTAGGCAAGCTCGCAATCGACTGCTCTTCATCGCTGTTGCTGCCGGGCGGGGAACGCCACAGGTCTTCCAGCTCGAAGGTCGTCATTGTGTAATCATGTCGGTTGACGACTTCGCCGAGCTCATCTGTGAACCGACTCTTGACGAGCTGCTTACTATTCTGGGGGGCATGAAGCCAAAAACACGCCGAAAGATCAGCAATCGCTGAGAAGAATGCGGCACCAATCTGAGCGCATCGAGCACGAAGGCGGCCGACCGTAGCGCAGAATTTGGAACCCTGCGAAGTCTCGGTATCGCATCGGCGATGCTGCGCAGTCAAAATCCTGAGTCATCCTATAGTGGTAGTTTTTCTGAGATGCGAGCTATGGTATGTTTTGGGTCTAGCCTAAACAAACTTGCTTGGAGCGGTTTGACGTGAAGCGCGCGTTATCCCTTGCAGCTGCTTTTTGTCTCTTTCAATCTTGGTCGGCGGCCAACGGGGGAGAGGCGCCACCTGATGTCCGGATTCAATGGCAAGATCTGCAAGGTTATTCCCAAAAGATCAGCCACATCATTGGTGAAGATTGGCCGAACAACACGGGGGAGTCGCGTGGTGTGTTGTTCTCCTCCGCCAAGTTCCCGTTTAGTGCCGCGCTTGTTGTCCAACAAAAGGTGGAGTGTTCAGGAATCTTTATAGGGCAAGGCGTATTTTTGACTGCTGCACATTGCCTATGTCCGGGAATGCCTGATGCCTCAGCATGTGCACCTGCCGCCAGCCAATTTCGCGGAGAAGTATTTAGTCCCTGGTATGGAACGCTTAAAGTGGCGGGACAACCAATCGTCCACCCCGAGTTCAACTTGGCGGCGCTAGATAAGGTCGATGGCCCCGAACGGACAATCGCCGACCTCGCACTTGTTCCCGTCGACGCGCGTATACCGGTCCCGGAAATCGAAATTGCTGGTGAAGACGCTACAGTGCCACCTCTGGCCTTGGTGGGCTTCGGGCGAACAGATGTATCAAGCAATACAGCTTCGTCTAACCCAGTTCATGCCGGCCGATATGACAACTTTCCAACGGTTTCATATCTGCCGAAAGCCGTCGACTGCGCGCCGGCATGGGCGGCAACACAATGTTTTAGCTACACGGCAACGTCGTTTAAATCCGGTAAGGCAGCGCCCTGCAAAGGAGATTCCGGTGGAGCTATTTTGCAGCTGAGGAAGGGCGGAGGGATTACACTTGTTGGCCTCGCAAGTTCGCTTATCGGAAACGAACTCGCTTGCGACAGCTCGTCTTCGCACTTTTTCGTATCGATGAACCTTTCGAGGTTTCGCACATGGCTCGATGACGAAAGGAAGGTTTTTAGCAGCAACGTTTCGAGCGGAACGAAACCGGTGCTGAGAGCACGAGACTGTGTCGACGGTCTGAAACAAATTGAAGGCACAGCTACGGTCAGTGTCGCTCCGTTTGGAAAGTCAGATGTCGCCCCGTCGGTCACCTTCTTCGTATATTCTGAGGGTTCGGAGCCGAGTTCTAACTGCAGCGTCCTTTGGCAAAACGACAATGTGAGCGCGCAAATCTATGACCGGGCCTACAGATGTTCGGCCCCTGACGCCCAGAAGCTGTCAGTCGGTGGCCAATCCTTGATCCACATGCATGCCTGCAAAATCTCGGAGGGAGAGAAGCATGATTAGCAGAAGAGGATTTATCGTTTCCACACCAGTTCTGGCGCTGTCCTTGCAAGCAAGTGCGCAAGAAGCGCCTAATCTTGATCCGCTGTCAAACTTTAGGCCGCCGACGCCTGAAATGGAGTCCGTAACGAGTCCGACTGGAGACAATGCTACCCGAGGTGAGGATATCGCTAAGGCCTTTCGGTTGATGCTAAAAGCCCCACAAAACAAGGCTCCTATCGACGTCGCTAACTACTATAGTGAGTTACCTGATTTGAGTGCAACCGACGTCAAAGACAACGCAACTGGGAAATCGATGAAGCGCCTCTATCGGGAGGAATGGCCAGTCAGCGGTGCAGCGAACCCTATGATAGTCAATTTCTTCGCCTTTACGCAGCTTCTACCTAGTGGTGACCAAGTCGCATGGTGTGCTGCTTTTCTGAACTACACGCTGTGGGTTTCAGGTAAGCGGGGTACAGATAGCGCTGCTTCCGCAAGTTTTCGAAAATTGGTCAAAGCCGGCCACAGCCCTAAAACCGGCGACGTTGCTGTTTTCAAGCGGAACGGTGGTAACGGCGATGCGCCAAATTACCAGGGACACGTCGCCTACTACGTTGACCCGAAAGACGTCGACGCACAAAAATACAAAGCTCATCCGAGCGTGATAGAAAAATTCAAGGCCGGCGGAGGAAGCTACATCTATTGCCTTGGCGGAAATCAGGCGAGCCCCGGATCAACAGGCGGTGTGAAAGTAGCGGCGATCGAAACCGATGGCTATCACAAGCTCTTGGGATACGCTCCGATCTCCAGCCTCAAGGAGATCTAAATGAGGGGGCTATTCGTTCTGGCAGTCTTGGCTGTGCTTGGCCCCAGATCGCTTTCTGCGCAGGAGGCTGTGACAGTCATGCCGATGAACCGAGACGCGTTTGAAAATCTACAAAGCAAAGGGATCGCCGGGTTGGATCCAGATGTCCAGAACGCGATAGCGGCGTTGTTACAAAACAAAGGGTGCCCTAACTGCGTTACTGGCACGATCGACCCTGCCCAGCCTTTGCTCAAGACGCCTCCCGTCAAGGAGTTCAAGAAATTGCTCTGCCGGACCGACAAGAACACCGGCGTGCTGATTTGCGATGGCGAGAGGGTAAGCATTCCCTCTGCCATCACCACCGAAAGCGTGAAATCTTTTTTTGCCGCTATTACTGAAGAAGAGAGCGGGAAGTAGACTTCACAGCTCAAGCGAGCCGCACAAGCAGGGCTGCTTTTGCGCCCTGCTTGTGCGGCTTAACATTCATTAGCAACCACTATTGTTGCGAAGCTGCCAGCTGGATCCTAGGATCGGCTGCCAGCGGCACTGTGCCTGAACTTGCTAGGGGTCGTGCCTCGGCTTCGTCGAAAAGCACGCCCGAACGCGGCCTCTGAATCGTATCCGACGGCTTCCGCCACCTCGGCGACGGGGTAGGATCCCCGCGTAAGAAGGTCCGCCGCCTTTGTCATTCGGAACTCCGTCAAAAATTCGCCGACAGTCATGCCAGACGCAGCTCTGAAATGCCTGGCGAATGTGGCCCTCGAAATCGCCGATATGTCGGCAAGCTCTTCTAGGGTCCATGGTCGGGATGCATCTTGCAGCATGGCGCTGACCGCCTTTGATAGGCGAAAGTCTTTCATAAGGCCGGGAAGTCCGGCCACGTCTGGGCCGGCGTTGCGAAGGGCCATAGCTAGAAGAGCAAGTGACATAGAGGCCATGATCGTCAGCGATCCCGGCAGGTCTCTAGCTGTCTCGTCCTTTAGAATACCCACGATCGAAGCAAGCCGTACGTCGGACTGCTGGCCTGTAAGTGAAACTCGAACGACGTCGGGTAGTGTGTCGAGCAAAAGCCCGCTTGCCTTGGCATCGTAGTCAAAATGACCGCAGAGGAGATCTACGTCCGCGGCGACGCCAACTGTTCGACGCTGCATCAAGGGGCCGGCCTCAATCACGAGATTTGTTGTCGCGCCGCTTGGATGGCGATTCACAATACTATGGGCGCTTCCCCTGGTCAGTAATAGGATGTCGCCGGATTGAAGCTCGACCCGCCGTCCGCCTTCAAGCTCGATGACGCACTCGCCGCCGAGGACAAGATGAAAAGGCATGACACCCCTACTTGTCGGCTCGTGGCCCACACTAAATCGTCCTCCTAGTAAACAGTGGACGTCCACAGCAGGGCGCAGACGCGCGAGACCGATCAACTCACTCAAGACGTCCATTTCACACCTGTTTATATTTTGCTCATTGATACGATGGAGCCAAAAGCTGAGACGGATGAGCGTTCAACATTTGTCCCCGACGGCAGATGATCGCTGCATCGGGGCTGATCGCCCTCGACCACTCGTCTATCAAGGACAACAGCAATGAATGCAATTCTGACAAATACCCTCGGACTGATTGCCAGCTCCAGATCGAGCCGGATCGGCATCGGCGCAACCCGTATCGCCATCGCCATCGTCTTCATTTGGATCGGACTATTGAAGTTCGTACCCTATGAGGCCGACAGCATCACGCCGTTCGTCGCAAACAGCCCTGTCATGTCGTTCTTCTACGCCCACCCTGAAGAGTACAAGCAGCATCTGACCAAAGAAGGCGAACTGAAGCCGGAAGAGCGTGCTTGGCAGACGGAAAATCACACTTACCAATTCTCCGACGGACTGGGGACTGTTGAACTGATCATCGCGGCTTTGACGCTCTCCGGCTTCTTTTCTAAATGGGGCGGCCTTGCCGGAGCGGCCCTCTCTTTCGCGACGCCCATCGTGACGCTTTCCTTTCTCATCACCACGCCCGAAGCCTGGGTCCCAGCTCTTGGCGACGCCCAACATGGTTTCCCGTACCTATCAGGCGCCGGGCGGCTGGTCTTGAAGGATACGGTCATCATGGCAGGGGCGTGGCTGATCATCGTTGATACAGCTCGTGCTATTCTGAAAGACCGCGTCGTTGCAAAGACCCCGATCGCAGACTTCGTGCTGTCAGACGATATAGTCACCCGACTACACAAATAAATCTTGGGCTCGGGGCTCAGAAAAGGACGGCGCATCTACTGATGAAAGGAGAGGTGCCGTCCTTCTACGCTTCAGCGGCGGTAAGAGCGCCTGCCAAGTCCACCTTCGGATTACTAGCCGTCAAGTTGAGCTCGGCAGCTATTGATGGCGCATCAACCCGCTGCCGGTTGCCACTCTTCACAGGTTCGAAGATCGCAGACCAATCGAACTGCCAGTCTTTAAGGGCCGAAGACAATGCCAGCCCCATTGCGTGGCCCACCGCCGGAGCAACCGCATTACCGATTTGATCGGTGACGCTCTGAAGTCCGCCCGTAAAGTGCCAGTTATCTGGAAAGTCCTGCAGTCTCGCGCGCATACGGGTTGTAAGTCCGGGCAAAAAGCCCGGCTTGGCGGCATCTTCGTTCGTGGGCGCTGACTTTGCGGGCGGCGCGTATGAGACCCCGTTCTTCTTTGCGCGCCGCGCTTCGCCCTCCTGAGGACTTCCCTGGTATTTCCGAATAGTGTCCGACAATGCGCCAGTACCAAGTGATCTGCCAAATCGATCCTGCTCAGGCCGCTCTCTCATCATCCGGACCCACGCATCAGCGCCCGTCCAACCGTTGGCGCCCATGAGGTCCGCGAGGACGTCGCCCATGTTCTTGGCAAGTTGCGGGAATTTCGGCGGCATCACAAAATGCGAGTCCAGGTTCTTCTGAAAACCAACGATCATGATCCGCGAGCGATCCTGCGCAACGCCGTAATCGCGTGTGTTGATACGATTTATCGTAGTTTCATAGCCGGCCTTAGCCAGCTTCTGAAGCAAAGCGGCCACGTAGTCCGCATGGCGGGCATGCAGCAGCCCTTCAACGTTCTCGAAAAGAAATGCCTTGGGTCTGATCTCGTATACCGCCCGCACGCCCTCCATCAGGAGATCGTTCTCGTCGAGCTTTCCCTTCTTTTCGCCGACAGTGCTAAACGGCGTGCACGGAAGACCGCCAGCCAGCAGGTCGATATTGTCTGTTCTGTACTGGGTGTAATCAATCTGCCGGATGTCGGCTTCGATTACGTTCCAGTCCGGACGGTTCTTGCGAAGCGTCGCCGCAGCGTGCTTGTCGCGTTCGATAAGTGCGACGTGCTCAAACCCTGCGCGCTCAAGCCCAAGAGCCAGACCACCGGCACCAGCACACAGCTCGATCACACGTGGAGCAAACGCCTTCGGGGGCGCGGTCAGAGCCTTGCGCCAGCGCCCGTCAAACAAAATCCTGCTTTTCCCCGAGACCACCTGCAAAGAGCTCGTGTGCTGCGGACCAATCTCGGTAAGCGTGCCATTTGCGAAGTCCCTCAAAACTTCATGTGCGCGTGCCATCCAGTAACCTGACGACCTCGATTTGAAGCTTGAAACAGCAGGCAGTTCATCTCCGAACAGAGAAGTGAACTGCGCAAGCAAATTTCCTGCCTCGTGACGGAGCCCGGTCTGCACAACTGCGGATGAAGAACTGCCCTTCTTGCAATGAAGCCTGAGCTCTTCTGAAAAAGAGGAGACCCGGCGTTCGAACGACGTGATGGTCGCCTTCACGTGAGTCTGCGCCGCGGTAGCTACGATCTTCTTGTTCACAGCCGTCTGGATATCGGAGACCGAGAGCTTTGCTTCCGCAAGGCGTCTGCGGATGGCTGCAACGTCCTTGGTGTCTACCTGAGCACCGATCTGCATGCGCTCGATGACTTCCCGTCTGGTTTCGGCATCGGCTGCGACAAGGGCCTTCACCACCGGGAAGGAAGCACGGCTTTTGCGCAGAACCTCCTCCGATCCTTTGAGGGTGTGCGCGAATCCGACGTAGCTGGACAGCTCTCTTGCTGGCAAGTTACAGCGCGCCTTCAGGAAGTGCTTGGCTTCGGCAACAGGAACGATCGCCATGAGCTTTTCTACTTCGGCGGCCATCTCTAGGACGCGGGCCGTCATCGCCTCCTGGATCTTCAAGATCCGCTTACGGGCGTCGGAAAGCGCTTTAGCATTCATGTCGATTTTGGTCATGCGATCTGTCCTGTTTCGAGAGGTGCATACGACACAGGTCCTTTCGAGGTCGCAAACCCAAACGGTAAAAAAATCGCAAATTAAATGCCGGCTGATGCTCGCAACAAGAGAACGTCTTTGTGACAGGCTCTCCTTCACAACCACTGTGAATGCCGAAGTCTACGTATGATCATATGCGGTTTCGACAACGCAATTTAGGCTAAGGGGGGACAGAGGCAATTGCGCCTGACACTCAAGCGACGGAGGTTTGTGACAGGACACGCTCTGCAGGCATCAAAAGCCCGAACTGGTGGCAGCCGGCCGAAGCATTGGTCGCCGCGAGACAACAGGGCCGCAAGCTGTTCAGTTTGCGACTCTGTTAATTTCTCGTCTTCGGAAAGAAGGTCCACCTGCCGCAGAGGCGGAGACAAGCTGGCGCTACGCGGCCGCGCGAATATCGCTGGTTGGCCTAACGCTCCTGCGTAATTTCGACATCATCCTGTCCGCGTCGAACGGCGCCAACGGGGAACTCATCTCTAGCTCGACGGCCGCACGAAAGTCTTCCATCGTGACATCGGTTCGGAACTTGCGGGTCGCGCTGTTGCAGATAGGCTGCAGCGCTTTGACGAGGCGCGTCTCACGAGCCTGTATCCATTCGTACTTCGCCCACCAGTACCGGGCATAGGCGTCCGCACCAGTCAGCAGGGTATCGGCCTCAGGCAGGATACGTGCATACATGAAACTGACGTCGTCCATCATCGACCTTTCGTTTCCAGGCGCGAAAACGTCCCAGTTCCGCGTAGCGAACAGCGCCTTGCTATAGGTGCAGCTAGCATGCTTCGGCACGATGAACGGCGAAGGCGAGGCCGAGATTTCGTCGAGCGAGAGATGCCGGCCGCCAAGAAGGCTCGCATATTCGTCTGCAGGCGCCCCATCCAGCTTGAGGATCTTTTGCATACTGCGCGCAACGAAGGAGACCTCCGACGATCGCAGTGAGAAGAAGGTCAGGTGCATGTCCCAACGATCAAGGGCCGACCCAGTGAACGTAGTCTTCTTCGACCCGGTGTAGATGCCGACGTAATAAAGGATGCCTTTGCAGAAGAGACCGTAGATGCCCGGACCGCTCAGGTCCGGCCGGCGCTTCCACTTCTCGAGGCGCGTCGCTCGCAGGTTCGCGAACGAAGGATGACCCGGCCTCGTTCGCTCCTCGATCGAGAGCACGTCGGACGCGGGAAATGGGCCGTTCATCTGATAAAGCACAGGCAGACCTCCGCTTTTTTTGGCTCAGCTGGTTTGACCAGTCTTCATTAACATCGGGTGGACGAGAGGAAGATGGTCGGGTTGGTGGTTAACTGATCATTGCCCGGCTTCGCGGGGCGGCACGAGAAGGCTTCCGCGTCTTCAAGGCTGACACCGCTTAGGCTGAACATCTTCGTGCCATCTCCGCGCTCCAAGCGTCCGGCCGCCGGCAGCGGCAAGCAGTTGTCTCATTCAAGCTGGCACTCGAGCGACGCGCCGCGCACGGATGAACGAAGATGTTAGGTCGGCGGTCAACTTCGTGGCCTGATCGAACGCGTCTACCAGATCGGCGAACCACTCGTCCGGCCGACTGTCATCCGTCCCTGAGAGGTCGAAGTAGAGTGTGGGCGATCCGGGTCTGGGCCAAAGGCCAGTTTTGATGTGTAACCCGGTTAGGTGAACGAAGGCGGATGCATCCTCATAGGCCTCCGTCAAACCCGGATACCGCTCATTTAGCTTTCGATGAAGATACGCGTCGGTCAAAGGTTGATTATCGTGTGAGCGCAGCTTGCGGTAGCTTCCATCGTTCATCAAATGCCTTCCGGCCGCTTCCAAATCAGAGATGAGGGTTAGCCCGAACATTCGCAGGGCCGTATCGAGTTGCAGCCTGACGAGCTCGGCTGCCGATAGTGTATTTTTTGCCCTGATTAGCGAGCAGAATGCGTGGCTGAGCGAGGCCGTTTTCTTGATCGCGGCTAGAGCGAACCACTCGATGTCAGGAATGGTGGCACCCACCGGGCCCAGGAAATTCGTCGGCATGCTTGAAAGCTCGCCGGCGACCTTTTCGATTTCTCGGAGGCTCGCATTGAGGTCAAACGTCACAGAGATGCATCCTTGGGGTAGCTTGAATCTCACTCAAATCACAAAGGCCTTGATTTTGTTTGAAGCAATTGTGTTGTCCCTACGATCTGGCTTTCACGCCTTCTACAAGGGGGCTCATAGCCCGCAATGTTACTCTAGTGATCGCTTTGAGCTGTCCAACGCTCAAAGGATGTCCACCTAGGCCGATCCCCTGCGACGCCTTTGCCGTTTCTTGGAAGTGGGGCCTTGGATGCGGGTCGTGATGGACTCCGCCAAACACATTGGCAGGAAGCTTGATGGTGTGGCGGATGTCGTACGCCTTGCCGTTCAGATAAAGCACCACGTGGTTCAGGAAACCCTGGGTGTCGAGTCTAGCTGAAGGCGCATCTGGCCGCCGGGACTGCGGATCAAGCCCGTCCTCTAGGATAAGCAACTGATCGTGTTCGTCTGGTTGCACCGTGAACAACCCAACCTCGAACTCTAAGACGATTTTACTCGTGTTCACTGTCAGGGCGAGCGGATGTTGATCCACCAACAAGCTGCGTAGGATCCAAGCTTGATCGAGGACGTCAATCTCAGAACTGGAGTCCACCAAGATTGCGAGTTGCCGCATGCGATGCAGGAAAAGCAGTTCAGGTGTCATGAATTCCATCGTGTAGAGACTGACCTCGGGTCCGGTACCGATGAACCGCGCGGATGACTCAGTGATCATGTCTGTCGTGACCGTCATAGCAGATTCGCCGCGGACGGCGGTTCCCCAGTGAATTTGGACGAGGTCGCGCCGCGAGACACGCGATCTCCGCAAGAAAAGTGTCCCCTGCCAAACCGACAAGGTATCGGCAATTTTGTTAACCGCCTTCGATTACGCATCTGGAGACATCGAAAGAAAGCGTCACATGAGTCCGTATACGGCCGTAATCATCCTGATTCCTACCGCGTTTTTTGCACGCTGGGCTCTGCAAAAGGCATTCAAAGAGCTCAGCATCTTCAAAAGCACGGTCGTCCGGACCTACCAAGAAGATGGCGTGATGCCGCGCCCGATGTCCCCAAAGCCATCAGCCGCAAAACACGTCTTGTGGTTCATAATAGCGATAGTCTTGAGCGCGATCGCATCAGGACTTCTTTGGCAACTGAGTAGTTTAGTCAATTGGACCTCTGACGCCAACTTTTGACCCACGCAGTCCTAAGCGGACTGAGCAGGCTCAGATGAGTTTCGCCACCAATTCCCCGATGATCTCTCGATGACGCTTTGCAAAAGTTGAGCCGTACCACTTCCGATGGGGTCGTACATGTCATGGCAAGTTCCGTCAATTTCAATCAGTCGCAGTCGTCTTCCAAGAACGCTCTCGTCTTCCTCGAAAGTTCGAATGCGCGTCATACCAATCCGCGTTACCCGCGCCACTTCGGATTGGTCCGCCCTTTTCAAAACATAAATTGCGTCTTCGTTGAAGCCCCACGCTTTGGCGCTCAGCATGTTATTGGCGGTGAATAAATCCGCGTAACCCAACTCGCGCGACGCCAAATATCGCCAAGCTATTCCGGCCCAGGCGACAATGCCACTTGTCGCGACGCATGTGAGAACACACCATGCGACGCCACTCGCATAACCGCGATATTCGTCTGGAAAGATCCCGTACACGAAAACGAATACGATGACGATTAATCCGATGAGAGCCGAACTATAAACGATTTCGTCGCGCTGCACACATACGCCCGTCGCTCGGAGCGCTGAGAAGTGCTCCCACTGCTTTTCGTACGCCGTGTTAGAGCACGTCATGATATCAGACAGATCCTCATCGAACTCTTTAGCTGCGTTTCGAAGAGTATGAGCTACACCTTCCCGGCTGCTGCGGATCCATTGCTGTATATGCGCTACGCCCCTATTCGTGGCGCCTTGATATACGCCCGACGAATTCACGATCATCGAAAACCCTCCTGCACTTTCCAAGCTTGGAGTGGCCATTCGCCGGCGGCAACCCGGACTACCCGAAAACGTTTTGGCGAGAGGTACTTCGCTACCAGAGGGTGCTGCGCGAACGCGGCTGTCTGGATGCCGGTTTTCTCCCTCACAAGTGATCATCGGATCATGGGCGTTGACAGCCGGTCTCATAGTGCGCGCGCGGTGCCGGCGCATGGCGCCTACCGTCGGCCCGCTCCACCGTTTGTTCTCAACATGGAGATGCCGAAACACATCACAATAACAGAAGTTCGCCCGAGGCTCCGCAATGCGTTCGAGAACTGCGACAACGCCAGGGCCGGAGGAAGAGGTCGATGACATCACTCGTCAGCGGCGAACTTGATCACCCTTTTCCATAGGACGGTTACCTGTGTCGCCAAAGGCTTTCATGCGCCGGCGCGTGGTGCCTAGCGTCGGCTCGCTCAACCATGTTGCTCCAGACATGGAGAACACCGATGCCAAATCACATCACCATCAACGAGGTCCGTCCTCGATTCCGAAACGTCGTTCGTGAGCTGCGACGCCGCCTTGGTCCGACACTGGCTGAACTAAAGCTGACGCCCGTGTTGGACTGGGACGATGACGACTCGATGCAGATCATCTTCAGGACGGCCGACGAGGAGTCGTTATCTTGCGTGGCGGTTCGCTTCGAATTTTTGGAAGATGAGAACACTGACACAACCTGGAAGGACGCCCAACTCTGTCGCATATTTCTTGATGCGGAAGAGGTCGGCAACAATGGATGGCTGAGGCTCGACGACTACGGATCGTTCGGCGTCGTGTGTCATGATTACGCCACCAGCGAGGAGGCGGTCGACGACATTATCGAAAGCATTCGTGACCACGGAACTTATGGTGCCACGGCAGACAAGTGCATTTACGACGAACGCTTCGATGAAGCATGGCCACACATCGATAGCTTCATGAGCAGCATGGTCGACTTTACCGAGGTTATGTTCAACCGCGACCGCCGTGGCAGTCTCGTCCTCATGTTCGAGGATGGTCGTGAGCGGGACATTCGACTGGTTCTACCAAAGGGTGTCGACCAGTGGCGCTGCTACGTTGGAAAGCGGATGGTAGGCGAGGGAAACGCTGCAGACCTGCTAGAGGCGCACTTCCAAGCCAAGGACGAAGACAGCAGTTACGGATATTGATCATTGGGGCCGGATCCGGAAAGGTCCGCATTGGTTGGTCCTCGCCACCTTCAGACGGGTCTCAACGAGTGGCGCGCCTACAGATCACCTGTCGACAATCCGGCGCTTTCCCTGTTCGGCCTTCGAAGCCTTCGTGGCAGTGCTGGGCGTCTCCCGCCGTCCAGGAACCTTGACAATCAGGACCGCTCGCTCGGTCCCATCATTGAGTAAATCGCCAATGCGCGTCTCATACCACGTGTCCATGTGGGCCAGCCTGCTGTTCTTCTTGGAAAGATCGAGGACCAGCATGACGCCTAGTTTGACGTTCGTCGCCTGATAAATGACAGTCTGCTCGCCGTAGGACGCGAGAAGGTTGCTGAACGATGCGTCGACAAGCTCACGCTTAACTTCAATGACGATTGCTACCCCGTCCGCCGTGTAAACGACATCCGCTCGTCCGCCAGCTATACCCCTCCGTTCGTCGGACACAGGAAGTCCCGCCGAGCGGGCATGTCGCAGAAAGTCTTGTTGTAGATCTTTCTCATGAGGGAGCGGCTTCCCCCGCTCGAAGAGATATTCGGAGAAACGGTCGAGCTCCACCGAGCTGTCGAGCTTCTGTGCAAGGAAATTTGCGACCCCAAGGACGAGTGCAAGAAAATGGCCACGGACCACGGCCGACGCGTAGTCTTCGACAGTGGCGAAATCGCTATCCACTGTCTCAAGCATGCGGCGAACAGCAATGCCAGCGTTCTCCGATTGGTGCACGTGCAAGCTTTTCAACGCCGTGGCGACAAGATCTTCGTACGCTAGTTGGCTAGTGGATCGAACCCTTTCTCGAAGCGCGGAATCCAGTGGGTATCTGGGTTCCGCGACCGTAGGGAAATCAGCTCCTCCCGAGTAGGCGGCCTCGACGGCCCTAGCGAGATCGCCGGTTAGCTCGGCGTCGAATTTCGATGCATGCCGGCGCAGCCATGCCGACAACTGCTGCACATGATTTCGGTTGCCGAAAAGACGTGGTTCGAGGGTAGGCCTGATCACGCAGTCCACGCCGCGCCCAGGACGGCCGGCAAAGACAGATTGGTTCGCCTCGTATGCGAACAAAAGATGCTCTTCGATGATCTCCACTGCTTCGAGCCAGACGTCTTCGTCAAGCCTGCTTGTAAGAGTGGCCAAGCTGCCGGCAAGCGAGGTCAGGGCCGCTACCTGGCTGGCGATCGACCCAAGGATCGGATCGCTTCTGCTCATGAGCGAGTACGACGAATAAGCGAACGCGGTAGCACGTAGCTCCTTAAGGCGCACCTCAATGTTCTCGGGGATCTGCCGCCTGTGAAACTGCATCAGGAGATCAATCGCCAGTTGGTATGATCGAGCGTCGTGCCGGGAATCCCTTAAGGTAACGGCGCGGTCGAATGCCTGTCGAGCATCGGTGAGATGAAGCAGGACGGTCGCAGTGTCTTCGGCTTCGATCGCCTGTTGCAGTGACAACAGTCCCAGTTCGAACTGAACTTGATCGGCTACATCGGAGACGTTTCCAAGGACATGCAAGAAATTTGAGAGCGCTGCATTGCGTGTCTTGCCATGAAGGACTCCAGCGATCCTCGCGGCATGGGCAAGGAAAGTGGGCTCGTCGTTCGGCGACACTTCCGACAGATCCGCAACCAACCTGGCAAGCCGTATTGCATCTTCACGTGCAAAGGCAAGGGCACCCTTTAATGCCGCGTTTCGCAGCACCGTCGGTCTGCCGCAGTCGATAGCTGTCCCCAAGAGACGTTTGAAGACTTTCGTCTCGACCGCCGGGTCGTCGAAGTGCAATGCTAGCATTCGGTTCGAAATCGTATTCAGCTCAGGGCCGCGGTCGATGACGATCAGAATGTCGGCTAGAAACTCGTCGACATCTGCAGGACGTTCGTCGCGAAATGGTAGCACCATCTCAACGATGATGTCCGAGAACATGGACGCGCCGACGCGTGCGCCGTCCGACAAGAGCCTATCAAGCCCCCCGAACCGGTCAACGGTCGGCGTCTCCTGGTGGGAGAGAAGACCTTCCATGATCTCGTCGTACTGCATCACCGCCTACCACAAATAACCGTCCGCTCGATTCTTGACGACGTTGTCGCAAGGAACATGACTAAGGATGGCATCGTTCTCGATCCCCGCAAGGAAGACCTGCACCGTCGGCAAGGATTCCGACAGTCTGGCAAGGCCTTCGATGATCTGAGAGACGTCTTCGTTGACGACTTCGGCGCTCCCAACTGAATCCAAAAGTAGAACGCCGGGATGTCTACCGATGCCGCTTTCCTCGGCTACGTGAATCATCGCAAGGGTTGCTGCGAGTTTCAGCCGGGTTTTCTCCCCCGACGTACATTTGCTGAAGGTCTTCGGCCCGCCAACGAAGATGACATCCATCGTCGTGTTGCCTTTCAACTTCACTTCTCGGAGGTCGGTAACTCCGAAGGTTTGGGCGAACGTGGCCGTCAGTGCCGACACTCGGCCGAGCACGTCGGTTTGCTCCTCCTTGTACATCTTTTCGGTCGCCGCGATGGCAGCGTCGAGAAGCCCGATGTCCGGGGCCGCAGTGATCGGCGCCGCACCTGCCATCTTCTCCAGCTCTTCAATCTGAGCGTCCAGCCTCAGCAATTCCATCTGTCCGTCCGGACGAGACTGAATTTCCTTCATCTCCTGCTCTAGTCGCCGCGACTCCTGATCATACCGGTCCCGTTCGGCTTCGGCCTCCGTTTTCTTGCGCGTGAAATCGGCGAGCCGAGAACGAAGCTTCTTTGCCTCATCCTTGGCGATCTTAACGGCTTCGCGAAGATTGGCCTCGACGCCTGCGGAGTCGTCTGGTTGGCGAGGTTCTGCTCGGCCACAGACGATGCAATCATGATGGTCCTGCCTGACCGCGCGGACGTCTTCATCGTAGACCTCCTCGCAGCTAGGGCATGACACCGGATTGAGACGACGGAAGATATGACCGGCGGCCTGGCTTTCCAGGAACGCGCTCAGTTCGCGCGACGTCGTGGTGACCGCATCTTCAGCGGCGCGGCGCTGACCGTCGATCTCGTTGGTCAGGATGATGTTCTTGCGCACCTTCTCGGCGGCGGCCATGAACTTCGTCAGCGCGTCCGACACCGCCCTCTGCACATCGGCGACGGGCCGCTCCTTCGACTGGTTGGCTACTATTTTTGACCGGTTTTTGATAAGGTCGTTGAGACGCGTCCGGGCCGCCTCGGAAACTTGTTTCTGGGCCTTAGCCTTTTGGTCACTGTCGATCTGCTCACGTTTCCTTGCCTCCATCAGCGAGGCCCGCGTCATTATCCATGGGAGGCCCAGATACATCTGCATCATGCGCGTAGGCTTGCCATGGGTGATGTCCGAGCCGCCGAAAACCGTGGAGGGATCCGGCTCGAACCACATCGCTCCGAACAACCAGTTCCAGCCGTGCCGTTGGTCCCTTCCGGAGCCGTCCTCCTGCTCCGCGATCACGTCGAGCGGCTCGAGACCGAGCTCTTGCAAGAAGAAGCTGTCCATGGCCTCGGCGAAGGTCTTCGAATCTTCGAATTGGGCGACGACAAATTCTTTATTGCGCGCAAACTTTAGGAGCTTGCCGATGCTGCGCTCGGCGTCCTCGAGACGGACTTCGAACTCGTCGCTATCGATGTTGAATCGCAACGACAGCGTGCGGAACCAGCCGTTCATGTCCGAGGGGAGGGTGCGGGTCCCCGTCAACGCCCAGCGAATTATCCTGAGAAGCGAAGTCTTGCCTTTGAAGTTCTTTGAGGAGACGAACGCGTGAAGACCGACGCCCATGTCCTCGCGCAAAAACTCGATGACAGGCCTCTCGTACTCGCCCGTCTTTGTGCCGTCGAACTTGAGGCTGACCAGCCTGAGGCGCCTCGGAATTGCGTGCGTTAAACGCGGTTCAATACCGTGCCGCTTGAGCAGAGACCCCACCTCTTCGACACTCCTGGCGGTCTTCTCGGCAATCTGTGAGACCCATTGGTCGCGTGTGATCGCGGTCATGCTTTGATTTCCTCTAGTCGGGCACGGACGCGATCGGCAATCGTCGGAATGAGATCGTGGAGCTGCGCTTCGTGATATTCTTTTTGCTGGTGCTGTCGTTCTTTCAAGGCGGATCCGCCGCGGCCCTTCGCGACTTTCAGCACGAGCTTGGCACGCGCGGCATACCACCCAAAGATGGAGTGCTCTCTTGCGATCCTGCCAGCAAGCTCGATCCCGGCCTCGCTCAAAAGAAAATGTCGCGGGTTTGCGGTCGGATGATGCACGGTCACCGGCCGAACTAGTCCTGCGACGGCCAGGATTGACAGCACGGTGTCCAATGGCTCGTATGCGCCGAAGTAGCGGCGCAGCATCGGGATCGCCTTCTCAGAGGGCTCGTTGTCATCAAAGATCCCGCGAGCGGCTTCCAGCAGAGCCACCTCGCTGGATTCGAGATACTGGGCCAGCAATTCATCTGCAAGGTAATCGGGGTAGCGGATCCAGAAGTCCAAGGCTTGAAGGCGGGTTTCGCCTTCAAAGCGCCGCGGATAGCCGGCGGGTGTGATCTCAGGGTTTTCGACCGAACCCTCTACCAGAAGGAAAAGGATTCGAACGGCGTCGCGGTATTCGGTGTTTGCCATGCACTGCCTCGAAATGGACTGCCACATCGAAGCAGTGGGTCCTCTGGGTAGTATTTAAGATAAGGAAGTCGGTTCGGTAAAGGCGGGGTTGAGAGTGTCTACCGAATGAATAGATCGCTCTTACTTTCCGATCCGGCACTCGATCATAGATTTCGTCAAGCGTTCAGACTTTTCAGGTCTACGATACCCAAAATTTTCTCGCCGAGTTTACCGGCCTCGGTGATGATCGCATACCGACTGCCAGACGCAGATGTCGCAGCAAAGAGCTCGCTCAGCGTGGCTCGCCTCGCGACTAGCGGTGTCGCCGCGCCGATCGCTGCCACCTCGGCAACAGCGGTTCCATCCAGATCGACGATCCCGTCGGCCGACTTCGTCATTACCCAGTTTCCGATCCTGGAACTGTCAACCACGACCGGCCCTACGTCAGTTTCGACAAGGATGAACCCATTCTCGCCCTCAATCAGCGTCCGCGACGCATCGCTTACCGGGATCGTTGCCGCGATCGTTTTAAATGACTTATGCGCCTTTCGAAGGAAAAAAGGTTCACGCATGACGAGCGGCCCCTCTCGAAGCACGGTCTGCAGCGTGCTGTGTTGCCTCAGCCACCCAGAGGTAGTGCGGCACGCGTAGCCGACGAGAGTTAGGAATTCCGAATGCTCAGGAGAGAGGGCACGCTTAAAAATGGGTTCGAGATGACCGATCCTATTGCGGACTTCGAGAGCTAGCCCAAGTATCCGATCCATCTCGGAGAGGTTTTCCTCAAGGCTTTTTTCCGCTGGCAGATTCGGATAGAACTTCTCAAGCCTTCCACGCCAGAGCGTCTCGCGATAGCGATCCTTATAAAGGACGGGCCAGAAACCAAACGACAACGAGGCGACAACCCGGTCGACGGCGGCACCCTCGCCATATTTTCCATAGACTTCTTTTAAACGATCCAAAGTCTTCTCAGCGGCGGCTTTGCGAAAACCTTTTGACTTTGGCCAATTGTCGCCCCATCTCTCGGTGAGAGCCATGTGAGTGCGATTGCGGATCGTGATTTCAACGACCTCCAGTGGGAATCGAATTGCTTTTGAAAGTCGCGCGTTGTGGAGGTACCAGCCTACCGCCCCCTCGCGATTGCGCTGAGCGTGATCGAGGTATGTGAAGAAGCGCCTCGGGGAGATACTGGTCTCCAGATCGGCGAGACCTTTTGCGGTGTAAGTGTAGGCGTCTTGACTCTCTGCCATAGCTACTCTAGTTTCTGGTCTGTGATCACGTGCATCGCGTCCGAGAAATTGGAACGTCCGTGAAACTGTTAGGGCCCTGGGACAGGCGGACTTGTGTCGCTCCTCCCAGGGTTTCGCTTTTTCGGCGTATACTTAGAATGTCTTTCATGTGCAACCATCGGACGCACGGTCTGCATAACACTTTACCGCTTGCCGTCGACTCGTAACCGTCAATCAGACTAAGTTCGTCGGGACTGAGGGAAAGCGCTGCGCTTGAGAAGAGGATCCGCGCGTCCTCCAGTTGTGGCGACCTCTGAGGCCCTGAATTAGTGTTTTGGCTATGCCGCAGATAAGGTTGAAGAGAGCTCTTCGTTCTCATTTGCAGCTTCGCCTCTCCGAGGTTGGGCAACCTCTTGAAGCGATAACCTCGCCGCGATCGTCTGCCCCGCAAAATAGGGGTTTGACTTTCTCGGGTCGGGCGGGGCGCCACGCTCCCATGAATATCGCTCGACATGCTGGCTCACCAGCGTGTCGAGGATCCTTTGGCGAAAGCCAGACGTCGGAGAACCAAAGAACCGGAAACGTTCCGATCCGACATTCCTCGACGCGTTGACGTCCGCGTGCATTCTGCTGCCGCAGAAGCGGCATTGGAATTTCTGGGCCAACCTGTTGCGCTTGTCGGTATAGCCGCAGCACGAACAGGTCTGGCTGGTGTAGGCAGAAGCGACTTCGGTCGCCTCGATGCCGAATTCTTGGCTGATGGCCGCAAGCTTCGTCCTTAGGATGGCGCGGCCGCAATTCTGGATCAGTCCATTCATCCGCGCCGACATGCCGGGAGACTGAAAGTTCAGCTTTTCAAGATAGAGCTTCGATGGGCGATGCACCTCGATCAGCCGATTGATGACCCGATTGATCTCGGTGGTGATAAAGCCACGGACCTTTGCGACCCACGCGCAGTAGCGCTTCGACGAACGCGGCTTCTGCCCCGATCTCTGCACGTGCTTGGCGATCCCGGATACGACCCGGTCCATCGCCTGCAGTTTAGCCTTGAATCCTCTGCCGAGCAGGTCGCCCTGGTCGGTCGCGAACATCGTATTGAGGCCAAAGTCCAGCGCGACGGCGTCTGTCTTCACGGTCGCTGCATAGTATTCGCGCGAGGCCTCAAAGGATTCGGCCACATCCGTCATCACACCGACATAGATCTTGCAGTCGTTCCGATCCTTGATGATCTGGAAGGATTTGGCACGGGTCCCGCGTCGCTGATCGAAGTGTTCGAATCCTTTGAGAGGGATGTCGATCTTCATGCCCTTGGCGACCGACATCCGCAGCCACATGTCGTGACCGGTGGCCGCCGTCGCTTCCGACAGCTTCGCGATCCGCTGGTCGACGAGCATGTTGATGCTGGTCATCCGCGGGGAGCGATGTCGGCTCATGACATGCGACATGATCTTGCGGGCGAGGCGCCGCGCGGATGCAGGTATCTCGACGCCGCCGCCGACGAGCTTCCGAGACAAGTCGAACCAGGCGCGCGCCTTGTTGATGACAAAGAGCATGTGTCTCGTTGTCTCACCGACGCTGGACCCAAAAACGATCTGCTTGAAGTCGTTGCCACGGTTTGAAACGTAACTATTCAACGATCCGAGCACCTGCTCTCGCACCATCTGCACCTGTGCGGCGCCCAGTTCCGATTTCAACTCCGCTAAAGGATCGACGAGACCAGGCGCCATTTTCGGGTACCGCCGCGTTGCTCCCGGCTTGCCCGCTCCGCTGTCCAGCCCGTAATGAGCTCCGATCTGCACAAGGAGCGCGGCCCGGACGGCGACGCCCGCCTTCCGGTACGCGGTTGCCGGATCGAAGAACGGGTCGAAGCGCCCCTGCTCGAAGAAGCAGCGCCATTGGATTGCCGCAGTCTGCACGGCGGCTCCACGCCAACGGCGGAGCATCGCCAGAACAAGTTCTTCCTTTCCGGCGTTCATGAACGTCGGTAGCTTGTCACAGCGATAGACTGGAAAGCGCTCGCGCTTCCGCTTAGGCAAGATGCGCGTCTTCCGACAGGCCCGAGCGCGCTGAGGCGGACATCATCTTGCGCGAGACCCAATCGGGCGTCAGGAGAGCAAGAATGTCTTCCGCAGCGGCACGGTAGAAGTCGCGGTCATGGCCCTCCATGGTCGTGCCCACAACCGCTGCCTCGAGCATCGACTGAAAAGCCGAAACCCGCGAAGCATGTTCGTCACGATGCCCCAGATCAGCTGCCCCGATGCCGCGACTGACGATTATGCGGTGATTGAGATCCGTCAAAAGCCCACCCTTTTCTCTCTTCCTATGGAGAAATGGTCAGGCGAAAAACGAATGGCCGCAATAGCGTTTGACGTTGAACCGACCGATCCGCGTATCGGCATCAACCTAGTATGCAGTAGCGGCGGTCGCGATCGGCTGAGCGGCTTCAACCTAGTATGCGGGAATGCCACAAATCTAATGGAGGTGACGAGGTCCGCTACTCACCGGCCGTGTGTGGAAGGCGGTGGGCGAGTTCCCGCCGATATGCCGTGTCGATCTGCGCGGGTGCCTTCCGGATGTATTCGAAGGCCCTCTGCTGCGGCTCGGCGGGTAGCCCTTGGAGATAGGCGACGACCTCGTCGACAGATGGGATTCGACCTTCCTCGCCCTGAAACTTCGGCGGCAGGTCCGTCCAGATGACGGCGTCTACCTTTTGGGCCGACGCCCATTCCGACAGTCCGGGCAACGATCCTGGTTCCGGCCTCTCAGCACGCCAGAGACCGATGTGATGTCGGTGAGGGCGTCCTTCCCTCTGACGGAGGAGTTCCTTCGCAGCGTCAGGATCCTCGGAATCCATCTCGGCCCACAGGGAGGTGACGACATCGGCCGGAGGATGGATGACCAGCGTGATGCGCCCGTGCTCGTTTCCGGATTGGCGAATAAACTCGACTCGGATCGGCGGGCCGTCCAGATGCCATTCCGAGCGGAGAGGGAGGTCGCCAGGATTCCAATAGAGCGACCCCCAGCCTAAGCACGCGATTTTCATCATTAGGTTTCCAATTGTGCCTCTATTACAGGCAGTCGCGGAAGCTTGCCAATATTGCTGGGTCTCCACCTGCTGGAGCTTCTATCCGCCCACCCATAAGCACCCCTGACGCGGTGTAGCTGTTTACAACCACCATCCCGCTGCCGCTTCCCAGTGCGCGTGCCACTTTGGAATCGATGATAAGCGAGGCAAGAAGCTTCGAGTTAGGATACAGCTTGAGATGGTCCGAACCGTACTCAAAGGTGCCTGAGGTCGTATCGATCCGAAAACCGTCAATGTGGGTCGTCGACCTCGCAGCCATTTCAGGGGGAAGCCCCTGCTTCTCCGATCTCGCATAGAGGTTGACAATCGGACGCCGCTTCCAGCACAGCGTCTCGATTTCGTAGACCCGTTCAAGAGCGCCAGGATTCTGCTCATCGACCGCTGTCGCCACGATCAGCCCGTCCTTGGGCATCAAACGGAACGCGTGAAAGCCGGGCTGCTGGACGATGTTGAGGGCCGCGATTTCCGCTTGGGTAGGAATGAACATGCTGTTCGGCGATTTGTTCGACAAAAGTTCGAATAGCTCGGGTTTCGCCCCCATGTTTCGCAGGTACCCCGCAATGGCGGACGATATCAACTGAGTTTGCTGCATCGCCGCGGATGAGCTTGCAAATGTGCCACCGTAAAACTGATGGAAGCCGATTCGAGCGTCATCGGGGATTTCGCGTTCTATCCCACCCATAAATGCCAAGGCACACGCCGAATAACACTGTGCACCTGGTAGTTCCTGTCGATACTGCCCAGGAACTTCACCAGAATACCTCCGCACCTCGGTGTGAGCACCCTGTTTGCGTATGAATTGCCCAATTTCTAAGCCGTCCAGCAGACTTCCACCTGGGCTGTCCAGGGAAATTATGAAGTTGAAGGAATCGTAGGCGTTCTCGTCCCAATAGGCTTCAAACTTCTTGGCATCGCCATCCGCGATGGTTCCGGTGACGAGTATCTTCGAGGTTGCGTTCCCTCTTTCCATTTCAATTTCCATCGCAGCGGCTGCTGATGCAGAAAACACCACCACTGCCGCTAAGATCGCCGTGATCGCAGTCTTTCTCATGTCTGGCAATTCCCCGTACCCTTCACGTAATTTAAGCAAAGTACCTCAGCTAGATCAATGCATTACCGTCTAGGGACGGAGGTAAATCCCATACTAGCAACCCCAACTGATTAGGTTTCGGGGCAATCGAATACCTAAGCGCTACACAGCGCTACGCCCATGCCGGGTTAACCCTCCGCTGGCATCCGGTCGCATTCCTCCGCAAGGAATTGCAGGCCCGCCGGATTGTGACGTGCGCGGCCCCGATGAATGCGAAAGATGGCCGCTTCCATATGATTGCGGATCTCGTCCTGGCCAGACAGAAGCCGGGCAGCGCAAAGGAAACCATGTTCATCATGCTGGAGGACGAGACCGGCCCGGCGAACATCATCGTCTGGACGCACAAGGACGGCGTCGCGTTTTGATAAGATCGACGGCAGCGTATAGCCTTCAACAACCTTTAGGTTTCGAGCCGGGCCGTAACCGAGCAATCGTTTTGGGTTCGGGGGAGGGCGTGGTCGCCATACTCATTTTCGATCCGGGGATGGCGCGGTAGGTATTGCCGCCAAAGACAATCAGCTCACTATCGAAGCGGATTGTACCGCGGGAAATAGGTACAACTCGCTAGACGGCACCCTTGCCGCCAAACGCACGGACGTTGCACCGTGGGATAAGTCTGAACCGGGCCCGGTCATCTTGGGACTGATCGACATCTCTAGCCGAGACATGGGACTTATCGCGGAAGCTGAGCCAGCCTGGCCCGATAATTAATGCGTCTTCTCTGAGCTGGAGACGAAACTGTCCGTGGTCTGAGACACGATCATTGTGCTCCAACGATTGCTTGTGCACGGCGGCGCTCCATCGAAATTGATCTAGTGGCCGCAATGGTGACGCCGGGAGAAGAACAAATCAACCTACAGATCGGTCACTCGCGTTTTTCCCCGACACCTCAACCTTGAGGGGCGAAATCTCGGTTGTCTCGCACGATGATCGGGATGCCGTCCCCCAGTAAGCCGAGGCGACGTTTGCTTCCCGCGCGCACTTGCCATGCTAAAGCAGTCAGCTGTTTCTTGATAGTTGATAATCCCGTAGAATTTCGTACTCGCTGACTACCTTTCTGACAGAGGTAAATGGCGATCAAACAGCTAAAATAGAATTTAGAATAGACATCTGATCCCAGGCTATGCAGGCTCTACTTCTTTGTCTCCATATATGGAAAAACGTTATTCGTTTTGAAAAATTTCTTGTTGGTAAGGTTAAGCGCAATAGCTTTCGAAGGAAGTATTGAATTTCCGCTCTATGGTTGTAAAGATTGCGGCGAAACGGTGGCGTGCATCCAGTGGAATGGGGCAGGCTGCGAGGTTTTTGTAGCAAGGGGCGGTACTAATGAGACTGAAGTCTACAGTTCTTTCGGCACTTTCCATTTTGACTTGCCTTGCGTTCTCAGGCGCACAGGCAAATGACGATTTGGTACGGGGAATTTTCGGTGTAATCGCTGCGGGGGTTGCTCAAGGCGTCCAGAACCAAAATCAGCAGCAACAACGTCAGCCGCAGGATGTATACCGCAGTCAGCAGCAGGTATTCACGGTAGAAAACGAAGCGGCGGAAAGAAAAGCGTTTCGGGCCGAGATTCAGAGGCGTCTCAATCTGCTTGGGTTTGACGCAGGCGTCCCGGATGGTTCTTTCGGCGCCAGAACCAGACAGGCGATCGCAAACTTTCAGAGTAAGATCGGTCGTCGGCCAACCGGCAAGATTTCCGAAGCCGAGATTGCCGCTCTTTATGAAAGTACAAACGGCCAGATCGATCGAGGAATGGTCGCTCGGGCCGCGGGCTCGGCCGGAGCCCGGCCAGTTGCTGCTCAGGCGTTCGCTGAACCGGAGATGCCACAAGCAAACGCGCAGGCTCCTGTTGGTCAAAATGCCGCCGCATATGCAGAGCCGGCTCTGCCGAGCGTCCAGGCTGCCGCCTATCAGGAGCCAGTTGCTGCGAATGTCGCCAATCCGCTCGTGGTCGCGTCTGGCCAAGGCCAAGCAGCCCAGGCTTATGTAGAGCCAGCGGCACCACAGGTCCCTGCCGCTGCGGCGAATGCCGTCCCGGTTCAAAGCGCAGCCTCTGCGAACGTAGCACTGCTCGATACCGTGAAAGACGCCGTCTGCTCGGAAGACAGCAACAAGTTTGCATCGGTCAAATCTTTCATCGACGCCGGGGTGCTTGATAAAGGTGTTGCAATCTCGAAGATCGATGAATCTATCCGTCGTTGCGCCAATACCGCAGGAACGGCTCGCGGATTTCTCCTCGGGCTTGCGGGTAATGACATCACGGTTCCAATATGGATAGATTCGCCGGGATATAAGCACGCAACGAAAAACGACGCTTGGTGGGGTAGCTTCTGGTTGCCATCCGACGGGAGCAACCGAGTTCTGATCACGGGCAACTACGCGCAGCTGGTGATGCTGATGGACAGCTCAGGAGCGCAGTATCAAAACGATGCGAAGTTTGCGGAGCAGGTGCGAGCCAATCCCAACAAGCGCGATTGCCTTGGCCTACCCCCAATGTACTACGCGGCGGTGGCGAGAAACTTCGAATACATAAAGTGGTTGCTCGACATCGGCGCTAATCCCAACATTGCCGTTCCCTTCATTGGAAGAGGGCCAGGGTTGGTAGGCGAAGCTGTCGACGGCACGGGACCGATAACAGATTCCCGCCAGAAAGGGTACGGCTTGATTTCGCAGTATGGCTGCGTTGACAATGGGCCGAGCGCGGCTCTGATGGGAGCCTACCAGGCCCGCAACGAACTCGTTCCTGTTTGGGCGCTTGCGCTGGACCGCGTCAGGTCAGGACAGAGCAGAGATTTCCAGATCGCCACCGCCATGCTTGCAAAGGTGCCGTCTGTTCCGCCATCAACGATCGTCGACATTATGGACGACAAGTTATGGGGCATTAGCATCAATCGCGATGAAGATCTCGCGATGGTGAAGCTTCTGGTCTCGATGGGGGCCGACATCAACGCGAGCCGTCGCGATGGAACGAAGCCAATGGCCGCTTTCATCAAACAGGGCATCGAGAAGCATAACCTCGAGCAACTTCTTGCCGTAGGCGCGCGCATCTAAAGTTCAGCCGGCGCCGACGAGACAGATCTCTGCGGCGCCGAAGATCAAGAATTCACTTCCGGTATGAAACGCGCCAGAGCGCCGAAATGTTGCTCTGGATTTCTCATCAAGCAAGCCCATCGAGTTTCAATCAACAGCGATGGATGAAAAGAAAGGTCCTGACAATGAATGCCTTGATTGTTGCAGTTTGCACTGTAATCGGTATTGCAGTGGGTATCGTCACCCGGCCAACACTGCTCGGTATGCAAATTCCCCTGTCCGTCATTACAAGTAGTCATCCTCTCGACGCTGAGCCCAAGTCGATGGTCTTCGCACATCTCGGGTTGACGGGCGGAATCGGCCTCCTATGCGGGATCGTGCTTGCCGTGCTCATCTCGGCAGTCACAAAGCGTCAAAGCGCTTGAAATAAGCATTTGCGATCGGCTGAAAGACATCTGTCTCGCGCAGATTGCTTTCAGTTCTGGGGCCGGGGAATATGACGAAGTCAGATTGCAGGGCGTCTCCGGCAACGATCGAGGCCGGCAACGCTCTGCAAAGCCGGCCTACACTCAGACGCTTGTCACCATTCGCGACAGGAACTGAGGACTCTGTATGGGGCGATCTCGGCGTGTCCACTTGTTAAGAGGAAGCGACCAATAAGAACCACGTTATTGGCACGTAGGCGTCGTACCTGTCCGATACCGAACTGCTGCGTCCAGGTTTGTCGCCCTATACTTACTTTTAGGGGAGGTCGCAGGTGGATAAAAAGCTGCTGCCCGAAATACATCTCGACGTTTAGCATGTAATCGAAAAGAACATTCTCAGGTTTTACTTTTTGTGATATTTGCCTCCCGCCACCGGCACTAGAGGGGAATATTATGAAATTGATTCGTCTTTTAATTGCAGGCATGACGCTCGCAGGCCTGTCTGCCTGCAGCGACCCCGAGAAAGATGCGAACGCGCTGTTCGTCGACGCCGCCAACGAAATACAAGGCGCGGCTCAGAAAGGGGACTGGGACAAGTATCAGGCATATCTCTCCGCCTCCGATAAGATCAAGAAGCTCGGAACCGACGACCTCAAGACCACGCAGGTCTCCGTAAAGGTCGCATCCGGCGAGAAGATCGGAACGCTGTCCTTCCCCGATCTCACCAAGGAGATCGAACGGCTGCAGGCAAGCAGAGGCGTCTGCGCCGCACTTAAGACCGATGCGTGCGTGACCGGGATCATCGTCGCCGCCATCCCGGAATTGATGAAGACCAAGAACAACAGAAGCCTCGACACCGCGGTCAGTCTCATCACGCGGCTTCAGTTCCTGGGCAAGCAGGCGGAGGCGGATAGCGCCATCGTCAGCGTCGGGCAGGCGCTAGGGGTTCCGAACGTCCAGAAAGAGTTTTCCGGTGGGTATCCGGACTTTGCAGCGGACCTCGCAAAGGAAATCATCCCAGGAAGGTCAGATGCGGAAACCACCGTCATCTATGACATCTTCCTCAAGGCGCCAGCCCTTCAGGACCCGCTGGCGCTTCAGAGGTTTATGTCGAAGTTCACCAACACGCTCAGTCTCAAAACACACGAGACCCTGATCTCCCGGATCGTCAAGGACACGAAGGACGGACAGGAACAAAGCAATCTAGCTGGCAGAATGCTTTCTGGCCTCTATAACTTCAGGGAGAACCCGCCGCCGACCGAAGCTCTTCTGTCCTTGGCCTCTTATGTCGAACCGAGCAAGCGCAACGAGCTTCTGGCTGAAATCGCCTCGCTTGGCCCCGAGCAGGAGAAAGCGGTCTTGGCGCAAGTAAAGGAGCCGGAAATCGAAGCGTTCAATACGGCCCTGATGAAGGCCGGGACTTGGGCGCTGTCGGCCAAGGAACGCCTGAAGGTCTTGCAGGCGTCCACCGCCACGGCCGTCATCGATTCACCATTCCTCGTGGTCAAGACAGCCGTTGAGAACACAGACGACAAGGATGCGGCCCTTGGACTGCTAGATCGTCTCTCCTCCTACCCCACGCCGCTCCTTCAGATCGCGCGCGAGCAGGTTGATACCGGAAAGGGCCTCGAAAAGATCGTCCCGCTCACGCAGGTGGCGGTAACTTCCGATCCTGGTGGTCACCCGGCGGTCTCGCTTTGCGAAAACTCCATCAATATCGTGGTTGCGGCAAAGCGAGACGATTTGATCGTCCCGCTGGTCAAAGCTTGCGAACCGATCGCTCGTCTAGGCGGAGACTCGAGCGCGTTGGCCCAAAGCATGGCCCGAACTCTGATACTGGGAGCGACCGGCTCGAGCGACGAGACAGTTCTCGACCAGACCGTCGCCATCGTTTCGCAGACGGACGGGTGGAAGAACGGCCTCGACGGTATCATGGGCGCCGTTGTCTACGCGAAGAAAGCGAAGCAGGTGGAGGTCGTTGCAAACTCAGCCACGGCAGCCCGCGATCCATCACAGGTAATGTCTCGCTATCTAGCCTTCGTTCTGTCCGTCGACGGCAACGCGACGGAGGCTTGGGATAAAGCACGCTCCACAGGTCTCAAAAGCCCGAACTGGTGGCTACCGGCCGAAGCTCTGGTCGCCACGAGTTCTGGCCCAAGCGCCTTCGACAAACTGATCGACGCCCGCGGCAAGGAAGTGGCGGCGGCGCTCGTCGATACGCGCTCTTCAAGTGGCGCGGAATATCTGCCCCGACTTTCCGCGGAGCAGCTTTTGAAACTGTCGAAGGTCGCCGAGGATCCGAAGGTCGAAGCAGAATTGCTGAATGCGCTCGCGGCCAAGGTGACGAAAGACAGCAAGCCGGAGCTCGTAGCTGCGGCATGGCAGCTTCCGGACGACGACGCGGCCGCCGCGCTGCGCGTATCGATGCTACTGATCAACGACCGCCTCGCCGAGCTTAGCAGGGCCACGCAGTAAACAACAGGGCCGCAAACTGAACGGTTTGCGGCCCTCTCTACTTCTTGTCTCGTGACAGCGAAGGTCAACTCCCGCAGAGGGCGAGGACAAGCTGTTGGACAGAAGACCCTGCTTTTCTGACAGCACAGAATAACGCGCTTCGTTTGATGCTCAGCACTGGCAAAAAGGGAGCGAAAGTGCATAGTTTCTTCGTCAATGAGTTGGAAACCATATTTGATCCATACTGGCAGAGACTAGAGACGGTCGCAAACAATTCAATCGATCTCAAGGATTACAATGATGGCTGACGAAACCAGTATGTCCCCTACAGCTGAAACCGCGCCAGCGGATAAGTCTGCGGCGTCCAGGGAAAAGAAAACCCGCGCCCCGCGCAAGTCCAAAGCTGCCGGGGAATCTGTTGCCAGTGCGTCAGTTAGCGTAGCAGTGAAGAAAACGCGTGGCCCAGGCAAAAAGAAAGCTGACGCCAGCGAAGCTGCGACCAGCGCACCGACCGCCAAGTCGCCGGCTGCGTCGAAGAAGCCTGCCGTCGTTGCGAAGACCCAGCCAGGCAAGAGCGGCGGGCCGCGCAAGGCGGAAGCCACTGCTGCAGCGGTTGATGGTTTCTCGGAACTGCTGAAGCTGGAAGAAGAAAACCAGAAGCTGCGCAAGGAACTGTCCGAGAAGCTGCGCGCTGAGAACGCTGAGCTTCGCAAAAAGCTTGGAACAGTCTGAGGCGCCGGCAGTCTCCGATATAAATCGTGACGCTGACTATCACTTAGGGCGGGACTTGCATTGCAAGCCCCGCTACCTGCTCGGTACAATCCACCGACGATAACGAGTCGGGGGTAAGTGCCGATGCGATCACCATGGCAGGTGTTGAAGAGCTTCGCCTCGCGCACCAGGGCGGACGAGGAACAAGCGCCAGAAGGTCGCGCGTTACCTCCACCCGAGGAACTGGACGAAACGTCATCGGATCAGCCGGCGACTACAGCCGCCACTTCGATAACTGCTCACGCCGAAGAATCCACGGTCGAAGAAGACAAGGCGCCGCTAGGGAGTCGGACCAAGATCCGACCCACAGAACCGTCGCCGAATGCGAGCGTAAGCGAAAGCCGCGACACGCCCGCAGAAAACGTTGAACTGCCAGATGAGACGTCGAAGAGCTCGATCGCTCCGGCAAAGCCAACCGTCGACGGGTTCGATACGTCTGGTGAAGCCATCGAGAAAATCAGATCCGCACCTAGTCCGAAGGATCGTGCCAAAGCAGTTGCGCCGCGCGCGGGGGAAGAGGCAACTAAGTCCCTGGAACCAACCGCCGCTGAACGCGCATCCGTTCTCGACGACGAGATCGAGGAGCTCCGGAAACAATTGAGTGCCAAGCTTCGTGAGCAAAACAGTCAAATCAGAATGCTGCTGGATCGGTACGACAAAGCGTGAACACACCCTAGTCGCCCTCGGCTATGCGCCGCCAGTCCGCCTTCGTCGCCGCCGCCGGCTGGGGCTTGTATTCCGCGCGGTGCGAATTCTTAAGTAGGCTTGCCACCATCGCTTCGCTTAGACGCTGCCATCTCCGGACGATGGAACATTATTGTGCGCAGTGAATTCTCTATCGCCGAGACAGTCTCCCTTAGCCTTCTCGGCGCGTGGAGGGCTTAGAGCCCCTGAAGCTCTCTTGGCTCTCCACACTCTAACAGGGTGTGGCCGGCACCGACCGATCCAACATAGACCCACTCGTCGCCGCGGCGGCCTGCCTGCAGTAACCACAGATGTGTGACTTGGCAAACCCTGATGGCATGGCCATAGTAACCGCGCTCTACCCGAAGGAGTTGCTCATGAAGACGATGACCGAAGATCAGATCCCGAACTTTGTCCAGGACGTCGCTGACATCGGGTGCGATATCGTCGCCGTAATGGGAGGAACTGGCTTCCTCCTTGGCGATGCCGATTTGTCGCCGGAGGATTATATTGCCACAGAGCCGCAGATCCTAGCTATCGGCGAGAAGTACGGTCGACGGGATCACCTGATTTTCGAGATAGCTCAATATCTCGTTTCCATAGGTCGATATGCGCCGCCAAGGCAGAGCACAGCCAGACGAGTGGTGAATTGAAAAAACGTCAGCCGGCACGGAACCTTGGCACGCGTTCGACGTCGTGTGCCCACTCTGGATCAGCGCCATTGCCCCGCCATCGCGCGATGGCTTCTTTTTGTCAGCCAGAGATCTAGCCGTCCAGAGCGACTGGCCGTTATTTCTGTTCTTGCGTGGCGAGTGAGCCCAAACGCCACTGGTCGGCACGCTGTGCACCGGGGTCGGCGTCGCTCACCACTGGGTTGTTGTGATGTCAGCAAAGACCGAAATTGCCGACGACTTTGCGTCACGCGACAATATGGCCTTGCATCAGCCTTTGCTCGCCGCAATGATCTATCCGCATCCCCTCCGTCGCAACTCGCAGTGAATACTCCTTATCTGCAAGCTTATCGGAGTACGCGATTTGTCCATGCGTGAACATCCAGCCACTGTGCCGGATCACATATTCGACGTCGCTCTGCCAATCGACCTTCACACCGGTTAACTTCTCGATTAACCGCGCCGCATTAGCCATCCGCTCTATACCAAACAGAAGATTGCTTTTGTCAGTTTCCCAACTGGGCTGGTCCGATTCAAGTTCGAGACTTACAGCAGCGTCACGGTATCCCTCGATCAAACTCTGAATTGCTTGTTTCACCTGATACGTTCCCCGTATTGGATAACTCTGAACCTTAGTCCTCTCAGAATGCTGCAGTTGCCTATTCACTGCGTCAAGCATTGATGTTATTGCGGCGTATGCGATCGTCCGTGTTTGACTTGACGATAGTTTTTGTGCGCCAGTTCCCGGATTTCAATTCCATTCCCTACGATCCGCTGCTTGCCTACGCACAGTCGAAAACGGCCTGCATCCTGATGACTATCGGTATTGCGAGGCAGTGGGCCAACGATGGCATCACGTCGAATGCTCTCAACCCCGGAGCGATCGCCACCGGACTTCGGAAGCACACCGGTGGTCTCAGGACACCCGAGCATCTGCGTAAGACAATTGCGCAAGGGGCGGCGACATCCGTACTTCTAGCGGGATCGCCTCTTCTGGAGGGTGTTTCCGGCTGTCAATGCCGGGTGAATTTTCCCCATTAGCGCCGAAGTAAAATTCCCCACTTATGCCGACGTGGACGACAGGGCGAATTGAGGATTTTTCGGCGGCCG
>NZ_JAGHMF010000003.1 GCF_017741815.1 Rhizobium sp. 16-488-2b | reverse complement strand
ACCACCACCCCCGCCGCCGGACGAGAAGCCGCCGCTGCCGCCGGAGAAACCCGAGGAGGTCGAGGTCACGGGTGCGGGGAGTGTCGAGGCGATGGTGGAGGCCATGGAGGAGGAGAAGCCGCCGATGCTGTCGCCGAAGCTGCCGGAATGGGTTGGATACCAAATGGGCGAATAGGCGGCGGCCGCCGCTCCGGCTGCCGCGGCTGTGGCGAGCCAGGTCTGGAAGGCGTCGCTCCAGGGTTTTTCGACACCGAGCGCTACGGCATAGGGCAGCAGCGTTTCGAAATGCTGCGGCGACATGGCGGGGGCGCCCGCCATGTTCATGCGGTCCTTTTCGGCAACCGTCAGGTAGCGGCGCAGGCCGTCAATGTGATCCATCAGCCGGCTGCCGAGCGGCGTCGGCGCGCCCATCAGGAAGAAGAACACCACATTGATCATGACGATGCCGCCGACGGCGACGATGACGGGCCAGTGGTCGGCTGCTGTCAACTGCTCGACGGCGGCAGTGACGATGCCGGCGAGGATGGACAAAAGCGTGAAGCCGAAGAAGCCGCCGATGATGACGCCGCCGATCTTGCTGCGCAGCGACGCCCCCTTGCGGAAACTGAGACCGAGGCGCGACGACAGGATGCCCAGGAATACCGCCGAGAAAACGGTGGCGGCGATGAAGCCGCCGAGGTCGGCATCGACTTCGCCGAAGGCCAGAACCGCGATGATGAAAATGACGCTGAGGACGATGCCGCCGACCGTGTAGAGCGCATTCGAGTGGTAATACTTGCCGCGATGTTCGCCTTCGATCGCCTGGCGGAACTTCTGGCCGGCGTCGCGCACCTTTTCGCCATTCGACTTGCTGATCGCAAAACTCTGGCCGGAGCGACCGACGAGGGACAAGAATGCAGCCTGGCCTGAAGGCAGGGCTTTCGGCAGCGGCTTGTCGGTGCGGGTGACCGTGATGCTCGAGCCGATATCGTCGAAGGTGACGTATCCCTTGACGGCGAGGTCAAGCGCGTTGGCCGAGAAGGCCGGCCAGCCGGCGCCGTTGAAGCCCTTGTTGTCGATGTAGTTGACCAGCGCCGGCGACAGACCCTCGGGCGGGTCCCAGCGCGGCACGACGACACCACGGGCCGGATCGCGGCCGACCCTCACCCAGAAGAACACGTAATAGAGCGCGACGAGGATAAGGCCGGCGACGGCGATGACATCGGCCATGTGGTCGCGCAGCCACCAGGCGCGAAGTTGCGCCGCCGATGGCGGGTCGATGACGCCCTTCGGCACGCCGGCGACGACCGTCAGCCCTTCGTTCTGCCCGAGCATGCGGGTCGTGGCGAAGATCGCCTCGTTGCCCTCGATGCGCGACGTTGCATTCGTGGCGCGTGAGCCGAACGGGCCCGTATAGGCGGCAAGCCTCGTCACCTCGCCCGATGGCATGGTGATGCGCGCCGAGGCCTGCTCGATGGCGAACTGCCAGCCGGTGCCGGTGACGTTCCAGTAGACCTCGTCATGGTCAGGGAAGTAGCGGATCATGCGATCGGCCTTGTAGGTCAAGACATAGGTGTGCTCGCCCTGAGGCACAATGGTGTCGCTGGAGCCGGCATAGATGCGGATGCCACCATCGATGCTTTCGGTCTTGTAGGGCTCGGGCTGGCCATCGCGAGTGAGGGAGAGGAGATCGAAGCCGACGCGGACTTTACGCCCCTCGCCATCCAGCATGGTGAGCGGGAAATCGCGGAAGATGCCGCGCTTGACCTTGAACCCCTCGGCGACGATCGAGATCGTCTCGGTCACGGTGAGGTCGCCGTCCTTGGCGACCTCGACTTCCGAATGATAGGAGGTGATGCGCTCGTTTGCGGCGGCAAGAGATGCCGCCAGCAGAAGTATCAGAGCGGCAACGAGACCGGACAACCAACGCATCAAGACATTCTCCCCCTTGTCTTTTTTCGGATTGCCCGGCGAGATTTTCGACCGGTTACTCGTCCTTTATCGCGACGCCGAGCGAGGACAGCACCTTCCAGTAGTCAGGGAAGGTCTTGCCGACGCAATCCGGGTCCAGAATGGTGATGCCATCGATCTTCAGGCCGGCGAGCGCGAAGCTCATGGCAATGCGGTGATCGGCGAAGGTGTCGATATCGGCCGGCAGGTGCTGGCCGGCCAAAGCCGGATCGGAGGAGACGATCAGGTCGTCGCCGTCCTCGGTCGCAAGGCCTGCGCGGATGTTGTTGAGGCCGGTCGAGACGGCGTGGATGCGATCGCATTCCTTGACGCGCAGGTTGGCGATGCCGACGAAGCGCACCGGCGTTTCGTTGAAGGCGGCCAGCACGGCGATGGTCGGCACCGCGTCCTGCATCTGCGAGCCGTCGATTTCTGCGGGCAGATGCGGGAACTGCCTGATGACGTCGTAGGCTTTCGCGTCCGGCTGGGTGAAGTCCTCATTGGCAACGCCAAGGTCGATCGCGCCCTTGGTCAGCACTTCGGCGGCCCAGAGGTAGGTGGCGGCGGAGGCGTCCGGCTCGATGACGAAATCGGTGGCGGTGTAGCCGGTCGGCTCGATCACCCAGGAGGACGGCGTCGGCTGACTGACCTTGGCGCCGAAGGCGCGCATGACGGCCAGTGTCAGGTCGATATAGCCACGCGCGCCGATATCGGCACCGGCAAGCTCGATCGTGAACGGCTCGGAGCCGCAGGCCGCCGCCATCTGCAAAGCGGAGACATACTGGCTGGAGAGGCCGGCATCGATGACGACCTTGTTGTTCGCAAAACGGCCGTTGGCGTCGATCGTCACCGGCGGGCAGCCGGTCGGCGCTTCGATTGCGACGCCGAGCGACTTCAGCGCGTCGACCAGCGGCTTGATCGGACGCTTGCGCATATGCTCGTCGCCATCGACGACATAGCGGCCGTGGCCGAGCGCGAGCGCTGCCGTCAAAAAGCGGGTGGCGGTGCCGGCATTGCCGAGGAAGAGCGGTGCTGCGGGCGCCTTGAGCTCGCCGGAGCTGGTGACGACGAAGGTCGTCGCGTCGGGCTCGTCCACCGTCACGCCCATGGCGCGCAGGGCTTCCGCCATATAGCGCGTATCGTCGCTCTTCAGCGCGCCGGTGAGCCGGCTGGTGCCCTTGGCGAGACCAGCCAGAAGCAACGCGCGATTGGTGATCGACTTCGAGCCGGGAGGCACGGCGCGGCCGGACAGCGGCTTGGCCGCCGGGATGATGGTGAGCTTGTCTTTACTCATGGGCTTGTCTTTACTCATTACGTCTTATCCGGCAAATGCGCGCGGCCCTAGCCGGCCGCGATCTTGCCCTGCTCATAGCAGCTTTTCGTCAAAGGCAAATGCCTGTTGTCAGAACTTCGGGATCAGAACTTTACGCTGGGCACGGCGCGATCGGCCTCGTTGGTGATCTCGAAATACTCGCGCTTGGTGAAACCGAACTGGTTGGCCACGAGGTTCGAGGGGAAGCTTTCGACCTTGACGTTGAGATCGCGGGCCGAGCCGTTGTAATAGCGGCGCGCCATCTGGATCTCGCTTTCCATCGTTTCGAGCGAGGTCTGCAGCTCACGGAAATTCTCGTTGGCCTTCAGATCCGGATAGGCTTCGGCGAGCGCCATGACGCGACCGAGCGCTGCACCGAGCAGGCCTTCCGCCTGCGCTCGGCCGGCGACATCGCCTGCCGGAACCGTCTGTGCCTGGTTGCGGAGCTTGATGACCTCTTCAAGCGTCATCTTTTCGTGGGTGGCGTAGCCCTTCACCGTTTCGATCAGGTTGGGGATCAGATCAGCGCGGCGCTTCAGCTGGACATCGATGCCGGACCAAGCCTCCTCGGCCATCTGCCGGGCGCGCACGAGGCCGTTGTAGACAAAGACCGCATAGAGCGCGATCAGGACGATGAGGCCAAGAATAATATACATCGCGAATCCCCCGTTACGACGCAAGGTCGGCCGGGAGACTATGCGGCTTGGCGGCGCTTGTCATCTCCCGCCTTTGCAATCTGGCGCATCCCAAGATCTCGCGATACCGCGGCGGCCGGATAAGGCCTATTTTGATGATGGATCGGCCGACGGCGGCGGGATCCGAACCACGTCACGAGGATCAATCAGCCATGAGCGCAGCCATCTTCCTGCTCAACATGCTTGCCATCGCTTCGTTCTTCATGCTCAAGGGCGCGCCGCGTCCGGCAGCGCGCACCGTTGAGGTGAAGGCAGACAGACGCCGCTGATTAATCAGGCAGCCTTGCTGGCGAGATTGACGCCACCGGCGTCGGTCAACAGGAAGGCTTCGCCGCAGGCCTTGGCGAGCGTGCGCACGCGCAGAATATAGCTCTGGCGCTCGGTGACCGAGATCACGCCGCGCGCGTCCAGCAGGTTGAAGACGTGGCTGGCCTTGATGCACTGGTCGTAGGCCGGGAAGACGCACTTGTGCAGCTTCTGGTTATCGCTGTCACCCGGCGCGCCGGCGGCGAGCAGCGCCTGGCATTCCTTCTCGGCATCGATGAAGTGGCGATGCAGCATCTCGGTGTTGGCGAATTCGAAGTTGTGGCGCGAATATTCCTGCTCTGCCTGCAGGAACACATCGCCGTAGCTGATCTTCTCGTCGCCTTCGCGGCCGTTGAAGTTCAGGTCGTAGACGTTGTCGACGCCCTGGACATACATGGCGAGGCGCTCGAGACCATAAGTCAGCTCGCCCGCGACCGGCGAGCACTCAAGGCCGCAGACCTGCTGGAAATAGGTGAACTGCGAGACTTCCATGCCATCGCACCAGCACTCCCAGCCAAGGCCCCAGGCGCCGAGCGTCGGGCTTTCCCAATCGTCCTCGACGAAGCGGACATCGTGCAGAAGCGGATCAAGGCCGATCGCCGCGAGCGAGCCGAGATAGAGCTCCTGCAGGTTCGGCGGGTTCGGCTTCAGGATGACCTGATACTGATAGTAATGCTGCAGACGGTTCGGGTTTTCGCCATAGCGGCCGTCGGACGGACGGCGCGAGGGCTGCACATAGGCGGCCTTCCAGGGCTTAGGGCCAAGCGCGCGCAGCGTGGTCGCCGGATGGAACGTACCGGCGCCGACTTCCATGTCGTAAGGCTGCAGCACCGCGCAACCCTTGTCCGCCCAGTAGCTGTGCAGCGTCAGGATCAGCGCCTGAAACGAGCGCTTCGGGTTCATGTGGTCGGGGATGCTGGGTGCAGACATGAGGTTAGTCGCCATTCAATTGGTTCGATGGGCGACAGGTGCCACGAGCGGCGATGAGGGTCAAGGGTTTCGCATCCCGATCTCTTCCCCACAGTTTGTAGGGAGGACAAGCGGTGTCGGTTGCCTTATAGTGAGTACAGACCTTGCCTTGGAGACGACTATGAACGCCAAGAACGCCGTGATGCTGTCGGATGAGGATCTTCGCTACGCGGAGAAGCTCGTCGAGGATGGACGGTTTGCGAGCGTGTCGGACGTCGTCAAAGAAGGGCTGGCGCGGATGAGGAAGCGCGATGCCTCAAGCGATCCTCTTGCGGGAATGGCCGACGAGATCCGCCGGCGAATGGAGTTGCCCGAGGATCAGCGGATATCGCTGGAAGGCGACACCATGTTCGATGAGGTGAGAGCATTCATCCGCGAACGTAAAGCAACGAGGAAGTATGGCGTATAGGGTTACCCGCCATCCTCTCGTTAAGAACGATCTTCTCGACATCACCATTCTGGTCGGTGAGTACGCCGGCTATGAAGTTGCCGAGGATAAAATCGACCTGATCGAGCGAAAGCTCCGCTCTCTTGCCGACTTTCCTCATATCGGCACCATCCGAAGCGACTTTCACCCGCATCTGCGCGCCATTCCTGCCTCGGATAAAGCGACCGTCTGCTTTACCGTCAATGACGAAGCCCAATCCGTCTTTGTTCTCTGCATCAGCTATGGCGGAGCGGATTGGCAGGCGCGGGTTCGTGAACGCAGCTGATCAAAGCCCTGCCCCTCAATCCTCATCCTTCTTCAAATGATACTCCCCCGTCACCGGGTCCTTCACCAGCGTGCCGATCGCTCCGGTCTGCTGCTCCCTCTGGGCGCGGCGGGATTTTTCCTGCAGGCGCTTGGCTTCGGCCACGAAGCGGCGGTAGAGGAGCCAGGCGCCCAGGACGAGCACACCCATGATCAAAAGCTGCGGCATGTCGTCTGTCTTCACCCCTCGTTATATTAACGCAATTGCCGACGCACAGCCGCGCTGTGCTTTTGCAAGTGCGTCAGAGCCCGTATCGGCTCCACAATGCCTTGTCTTCGGCCATCTCGACAAGACCGGCCGCGAAGCCGGAGGCGGCTCCTTCGAGCGATGATGATATGCCGGGAATGCGGCGTCCGAAAAGCCCCCTTGCAGGGGTTACGAGCTCGAGCTTGGTTTTCGAGCCGTAGCGCTTCTTCAGTTCCTGGCGCATGTCGCCAAGGCCGTCGATCAGGCCGAGCTCCAGGCCGCGCGTGCCTGTCCAGAACAGGCCGGAGAAGACCGTCGTGTCATCCTTCAGCTTGCCGGCGCGGCGTTCGCGAACCATCGCGATGAACACCTGGTGGATCTCCAGCTGCAGGGTCTTCAGATATTCGATGTCCTTTTCCTTCTCCGGCTGGAACGGGTCGAGGATCACCTTGTTTTCGCCGGCGGTGTAGACGCGTCGCTCGACGCCGATCTTCTTCAAGAGTTCAGGGAAGCCGAAGCCGCCGGAGACGACGCCGATCGAGCCGACGATCGAGGTCGGGTCGGCGATGATCTCGTCGCCGGCAAGCGCGATCATGTAGCCGCCGGAGGCCGCTACGTCCTCGACGAAGACGATGACCTTCTTCTGCTTTTCGCGCGCCAGCTCGCGGATGCGGGTGAAGATCAGCCGCGACTGAACCGGCGAACCGCCGGGCGAATTGATGGAGATCGCGACGGCCGGCGCGTCCTTGAAGCTGAATGCCTTTTCAAGCACCTGCGCGGTCGAGGCGAGGTTCAGCGCCGGGCGGAACTGGCTGCCGCCGGTCATGATCGCACCCTGGAGCCTGACAACCGGGATCACGATGCCCTCCTTGCGGAAGCGCTTCGGCATCAGCTTTCTCAAAAATCCGGCCATTCCCATTCCTTCTTATAGGCTGCGTGAAACGTCACCTCCATGTATGCGTCGGAACGGCAAACGCAATGGGCGGGACACAAAACAACTTGGCTTCAAGTTTCTTGTTGCGAATGACTTGCATTATCATTCTAATCGGCCATATTGCTTTTATCAGTTAAACAGGCGGATGCTGCATGGACATTATGACACCCAAGGCCAAGACGGGCTGGCGCCACGAGCGCGAGGAGGCGTCGATGGCCGATGTCCACCGTACGATCGGAACGCAGAAGCACGCCTCGCGCTGGCGCCGCGCCATCGCCTTCGTCGGCCCCGGATATCTGGTGGCCGTCGGCTACATGGACCCCGGCAACTGGTCGACCTCGCTCGCCGGCGGCTCGAAGTTCGGCTACACGCTGCTGACGGTGGCGCTGCTCTCCAACCTGATGGCGATCGTGCTGCAATCGCTCTGTGCGCGCCTTGCCATCGGCTCCGGCCGCGATCTGGCGCAGGCCTGCCGCGATGCCTTCCCGCGCTGGGTATCGATCCCGCTCTGGCTGTTTGCTGAAATCGCGATCATCGCCACCGATATCGCCGAGGTGATCGGCACGGCGATCGGCCTCAACCTGCTGTTCGGCATTCCGCTCGAACTCGGCGTTCTCATCACCGCGCTCGACGTCTTCCTCATCCTCTATCTGCAGAAGATCGGTTTCCGCTGGGTCGAGGCCTTCGTAATCGCGCTGCTCGGGATCATCACCGTCTGCTTCGGCGTGCAGATCTTCATGGCCGATCCGCAGTGGGGTGAAGTCATCCGCGGCTTCTTCCCGACCACGGAGATCGTCTCCAATCCGGAGATGCTCTATCTGGCGCTCGGCATTCTCGGCGCGACTGTCATGCCGCATAATCTCTACCTGCATTCAGGGATCGTACAGACCCGCGACTACGGGCACAGCCTGCCGGAAAAGCGCGAGGCGCTGACCTATGCGACGATCGATTCCACCGTGGCGCTCTGCTTCGCGCTTCTGATCAATGCCTCGATCCTGATCCTCGCCGCCGCAGCCTTCCATGCCAATGGACGCACCGATGTCGCCGAACTCGGCGAAGCCTCCTCGCTCTTGGCGCCGCTGCTCGGGCTTGCGCTGGCGCCGACGCTCTTCGGCATCGCGCTTTTGTGCTGCGGTCTGAACTCGACGGTGACGGCCACCATGGCCGGGCAGATCATCATGGAAGGCTTCCTGAAGATCAGGCTGCAGCCCTGGATCCGGCGGTTGATCACCCGCGCCATAGCCATCGTGCCGGCCGGCTTCGTGACCATCTGGTATGGCGATGCGGGCACCGCCGAGCTCTTGATCCTGACACAGGTCGTGCTCAGCCTGCAGCTCTCCTTCGCGGTCTTCCCGCTGGTGATGTTCACCGCCAACAAGGCGAAGATGGACGACCTCGTGGCACCGCGCTGGCTGTCCGCCATCGCCTACACGATCGCCATCGTCATCGCCGGGCTGAACATCAAGCTGCTGTTCGACTTCGTGATCGGCTAACGCCTGGAGTAAGCCGCGCGGCCGTTGTTGAGGTCGTCGACGAAGGGGGAGAACTTGTGGCTCCCCTCTTCGTGCATGATCAGCGGCGCGCGCAGCGACAGACGGGCGCGCGAGCCCTTGATCGCGGTCACCAGGATGCGAACGGCATTTTCGCCCTCGCGTGGATGGATAGCCGTGATCTCTATGCCGCCGAAGCGACGGCCGCAGGCGTCGATGATCTCGGCGATCGATTCCGGGCGGGCGATCAGCGACAGCTGGCCGCCGGGGATCATGATGGCGCCGGCCGTGCGCAGCCAGCTTTCGAACAGGTCCTCCGTCATCGCATGCGCCTCCGCCTTCAGCGCATCCGGAGTCTTGCGGTCACCGGGATCGTTGAAGGGCGGGTTGAGGATGACGTGGTGGAAGCTCTCGTCGATGAGGCCGGCGTCGTTGCGCGCCTTGGCCTTCAGCGTCACATCCGCCTCGATGACGGTGACGCGGCCCAGCATGTGGGCGTTTTCCGCAAGTTCGAGGCTGCGGCGGGCATAGTCCGCCATCTCGGCGGAGCGCTCGAAGAGCACGACCTCGGCCTTCGGCAGCCGCGAGGCGACGGCGAGACCCGCCGCACCAGCGCCGGCGCCGAGATCGGCAACCTTCACCGCTCTCTCATCGTCCACCAATGCAGCAAGCAGCATGGCGTCCATGCCGGAGCGATGCCCCCTGCCCTTCGGCTGGAGAATATGAAAGGCGCCGCGGTGGAAGGCGTCGATGGTTTCGGTGACGGGCTGAGGCTCGCTGGTCACGGCGTCGCTCACTTCTGCTCGCGCAATTCGTCGCCAAGGCCGGCGTCGATGAGGATGCGGCGGGCACGGTCGGCCTGATCGTCTTCGACCAGCAGGCGGCGCGGCAGCATGCCGAGCGAGCCTTCCAATATGCTCATGCCCTGATCGGCGATGAAGCAATGGATGCCGGCATCCTTCATCAGGCTTTCAGCGAAGGAGAGCAGCACGGGATCGTTGGCGCGGATAAGTTCATGCATTTACCGTGAAATCCCTTTCAATTTTCCGCGACGTGGCAATTTCGCCTCTTGCCGCTCAAGCCGCCCCTTTCTATTGTCAAATCCAATGAGTGAACAGGAGTCCGGGTCGTTGGGCGTGGTCATACCGCTTGAAGAAAGCAAAAACAAACTGGCATCCGTCAAGCCTTTGGTGGATCTAACCAAGGCGGACATGGAGCGGGTCAACCAGTTGATCCTTTCTAAGGCCGGTTCAGACGTGCAGATGATCCCCGAAGTGGCGAACCATCTGATCTCGTCCGGCGGCAAGCGCCTGCGACCGATGCTGACGCTCGCCTCCTCCGCGCTCTATGGCTATCAGGGCGAAAATCATATCAAGCTCGCGACCGCGGTCGAGTTCATGCATACGGCAACGCTGCTGCACGACGATGTCGTCGATGAAAGCGACCTGCGCCGTGGCAAGTCCACCGCCCGCATGATCTGGGGCAACCAGGCAAGCGTGCTGGTCGGCGACTTCCTGCTTGGCCAGGCCTTCCGCATGATGGTCGATGTCGGCTCGCTCGATGCGCTCGACGTCCTCTCGTCGGCGGCCTGCGTGATCGCCGAAGGCGAAGTGCTGCAGCTTTCCGTCGCCAAGAACATGGAAACCACCGAGGACGACTATCTCTCGGTCATCCGCGCCAAGACGGCGGCGCTGTTTGCGGCCGCTGCCGAAGTCGGCCCGATCGTGGCGGATGCCGGCAAGGCCGGGCGCAACGCGATGAAATCCTACGGCATGAACCTTGGGCTGGCCTTCCAGCTGGTCGACGACGTGCTCGATTACGGCGGCAAGGCTGCCGATCTCGGCAAGAATGTCGGCGACGACTTCCGCGAAGGCAAGATCACGCTTCCCGTCATCCTCGCCTACCGGCGCGGCACCGAGGAAGAACGCGCCTTCTGGCGCAAGGCGATCGAGGGTGGCGAAAGCAACGATCAGAACCTCGAAAAGGCACTTGGCCTGATCACCAAGTACGGAACGCTGAACGATACCATTGGTCGGGCGATCCATTATGGCACGATTGCACGCGATGCACTGGCGCCGCTTCCCGATACGGCATGGAAATCCGCACTGATGGAAGTCATCGACTTCTGCATCGAGCGCGTCAATTAACCGACGATCATTGGTCCAAGGCTGATTTTCTTGCGGGGTCGCTTCAAAAAAGCCATCCTGTCGTGAATCAGTCTTTTCAACTGATTTTGCAGTCGACGCTGGTGGGCTGTTCTCACGAAAGGTTTTCTAATGCGGCGGAAATTTGCCATACGTCTTCTTTCGAGCGCGTCGCTTGCGGCAGTTCTGTCGCTGAGCGTGCTCGGCGGCGCCAATGCCGAAGACGCGGCCAAGAAGGACGACGCCAGCGCGACCGTGATCTTCGATCCTGACAGCGTCAACACCTTCTCCGGCGCATTGCTTGCTGCCCGCACCGCCGATGTCGACCACGACTACGAAACGGCGATCGAGCTTTACAAGAAGGCCTTGCAGATCGAGCCCGGCAATCCGGAGATCCGCCAGCGCCTGATGATCTCGCTGCTGCTCAATGGCGACATCAAGGACAGTGTGCGCTACGCCAACGAGTTGAAGAACGATCCGAGCATCGAGCGGCTGTCGACCATCGTGCGCGGCGCCGACGCGATCCGCCGCGGCGAATACAAGACGGCCGAGAGCGCGCTGAAGACCACCGGCCCGACCGATCTCGACCGCGTCATGAACGACCTGATGGCCGCCTGGGCGCGACTTGGCGCCGGCAAGGGCAAGGATGCACTGTCGCAGGTCGAGAAGCTGAAGGGGCCGGAATGGCTCGCCATCTTCCAGAATTACAATGCCGGCGCAATCGCCATCGTCAACGGTGACGTGCGCTCTGCCCGCAAGCACCTGAACGACGCCGTGCTCGACAAGGATGGCGCCGCCACTGCGCCCGACACCTTCATGCGTGCCATCATGGCGCTCGCTCGCCTGGAAGCGACGCAGGGCAACAAGCAGAAGGCGCTCGACACGGTTTCGGTCGGCGACAACCTGCTGCCCAACTACGCGCCGCTCAACGCGCTGCGCCAGAGCATCACCAATGACGAAAAGCAGGTGCAGCAGATCACCACCGCCAAGCAGGGTGCGGCCGGCGTGCTGTTCTCCTTTGCCGGTGCGCTGAACCGCGATGGGGCGGAAGACATCGTCTCGCTCTACCTGCAGATCGCCCGCGCGCTCGATCCTGACAGCGCCGACGCGCTGGTCATGCTCGGCGGCCTCGCCGAGAAGCAGAACCAGCTGGATCGCGCCATCGCGCTCTACAAGGAAGTGCCCGACAATTCGCCGATGAGCCGCATCTCCGAACTGCAGCTCGGTCTGGCTCTTGCCGAAGGCGGCAAGGTCGAGGAAGCCCGCACGCATCTGCGTGGTCTGATCCAATCGGATCCGAAGGATATTCGCAGCTACCTCGCCTATGGCAGCGTTCTCTCCGACGCCAAGGACTACAAGGCGATGGCCGAGAACTACGACAAGGCTGTCGAGGTTATCGGGCCGCTGCCGGGCAAAAACACCTGGACTGTCTTCTTCCAGCGCGGCATCGCCTATGAGCGGCTGAAGCAGTGGGACAAGGCCGAGCCGAGCTTCCGCAAGGCGCTTGAGCTGAACCCGAACCAGCCGCAGGTCTTGAACTATCTCGGCTATTCCTGGATCGACATGAACAGGAACCTCGACGAGGGCCTGGAGATGATCAAGAAGGCCGTGGATCTGCGCCCCGACGATGGCTACATCATCGATTCGCTCGGCTGGGCCTATTTCCGCCTCGGCAAGTTCGATGACGCCACCGAGGAGCTGGAGCGCGCGGCACAGATCAAGGCCGGCGACGCGACGATCAACGACCATCTGGGCGATGCCTACTGGCGCGTCGGGCGCAAGCTTGAGGCCGTCTACCAGTGGAACAGGGCGCTGGGCTCGGAGCCCGAGGCCGCCGAGATCCCGAAGATCAAGGACAAGATCGCCAACGGCCTGCCTGCCGTGACCGACGACGCCAAGACCGTCGACAAGAAGATGCCCGATCCGGCGCCAGTCGGCCCGAAGCCGGCCGACAAGAAGACCTGATCATCCATGGCTGACACAGGCTTCGCCGACGGCGTTGCGATCAGCGAGCATGCCTTTGCCAAGATCAATCTGGCCCTTCATGTCACGGGCCAGAAAAGTCACGGTTATCATCTGCTCGAAATGCTGGTGACTTTTACCCGCTGCGGCGACCAGCTTGAATTTGCAGCCGCCGCGCATGACGAATTTCGCATTTCCGGACGCTTCGGCGACGCGCTCACGGGCGACGGCGGCACCAATCTGGTGCTGAAGGCGCGCGATGCGCTGCGCCTGGCTGTTCTCGACGCCGGCGGAACGGCGCCACCAGTGATGATCCATCTGCGCAAGGACCTACCGATCGCCTCCGGCATCGGAGGAGGCTCTGCGGATGCTGCCGCCACGCTGCGCGGGTTGATGCGGCTCTGGAGTATGCCCCTGCCCGCCGCGACGCTCGACGCGATCGCCATCGAGCTCGGTGCCGACGTGCCGATGTGTCTGGCGAGCCGACCGCTGATTGCACGTGGGATCGGCGAGCGGATCGAGACGGTGCGCGACATGCCCGTTTTCCCGATGGTGCTTGCCAATCCTCTGAAGGCGGTTTCGACACCGGATGTGTTCCGCAGGCTGGATCGCAAGACCAATGGCGCGCTTGCCATCGCGTCGGGAATATCATGGCTTGAGGCGCTGCGCGCCATGCGCAATGATCTCGAACGGCCGGCACGCGCAATACTGCCTGAAATCGCCGAGATCTCGGATATGCTGCGCGATCAGGGCGCGCTCTTCGTGCGGATGTCGGGATCGGGCGCGACGTGCTTCGGCATATTCGCCAACATGGACGAAGCGGAAGCCGCGGCGCGTGCGCTTCACGGCAAGCGGCCGGACTGGTATTTCGAGGCAACCGAAACATTGGCGGGAGACGATGATGACAGGCGTTGACGACACGCGTCCGTTCATTCCGGTGGGATTTGCCGTGCTGACGGTTTCAGACACGCGCACCCCCGCCGACGACCGCTCCGGCGATACGCTGGCGGCGCGCATTTCAGAGGCCGGACACAGGCTGATCGCGCGGGCGATTGCGCCCGACGACAGACAAGTGATCGCCGCGCAGGTGCAGGCCTGGACGGCGCAATCGGATGTCGACGTGATCATTACCACCGGCGGAACCGGCTTTACCGGCCGCGACGTGACGCCGGAGGCGCTGGAGCCACTGTTCGACAAGCGCATGGACGGCTTTTCGGCCGTCTTCCACCGCATTTCGCAGGACAAGATCGGTACATCCACCGTGCAGTCGCGCGCGACGGCTGGGCTGATCGGCACCACCTTCGTCTTCGTGCTGCCGGGATCGCCCGGCGCCTGCAAGGACGCGTGGGACGGCATCTTGAAGGCGCAGTTCGATTATCGCCACATGCCGTGCAATTTCGTGGAGATCATGCCCAGGCTCGACGAGCACCTGAAGCGCGGCGCTTAAAAAACTAGTTCCGCGCCGAACGCGCGACCCAGGACGGGATAAGCTCGGCCGATAGCTTGCGCAGCTTCTGCCCCTTAACGAATTCCGCCAGCTGCATGCCGCTGCGCGCCGTCGCCAGCGCATGTTTCTTCGGCAGCAGCAGGCCAAGTTCCAGCGGCGCCAGACGGCGCAGGCGCTGATAGAAAGGCCGGCGATAACCGCGCGACGCGGTGAAGCGGGCGGGCAGCTTGTTCAGCGCCACATATTCGGCGATCTCGTCGATCCAGCCGCTTTGCGGGCGGGCGCCTGGCTCGACGAATAACAGCCATTCGCCGCGCGCCGAGCGCAGTATGTCCTTGATATCCCAATGCTGATGGAAGCGGCAGCCGGCGGCGTCCGCGACCTTGGACGAGCCATCGCGCGAGCCGTGGTCGAGCACCACCACATCGCTCACCAGCCCCTCCACGGCACCAGCAACCAACACCGATAATGTCTGCGCCAGCTCAGGTTCCTGATCCCGGCATTCCAATACGACAGTCAACATTGCTCATTTATAGTGCGACGCACAAAACATTACCAGCGACAGTTTTCCAAATTTGTTCTTGCATTGTTCTCATTTCGGCGATAGGAATTTAATCACCAGAACGGATGGGGACGACGAGTCTTCCATCGACGGAGAAACCCGATGAACGAACAGTCCCTTGCAGGGCAGGCCGCATTCGCGCCTGCCAATACGGCGGATATTGCCGACGCGATGATCGTTTCTTCCGGCCTCAGAATCGAGGTCGACCGCCGGCGTGGCCGTGGTGCGGGGCTGAACCCGAGCGGGCGCTTCGAACCGCAGCGCCGCGAAGGCTTCGACGATGGCTGGCAGACGCTGGAAGAGCTGCCGCCGTTCAAGACCGAGGTACAGATCGAAAAGCCGCGTACGGCAATCACCCGCAATGAATCGCCGGATATTCCCTTCGACCGTTCGATCAACCCCTATCGCGGCTGCGAGCACGGCTGCATCTATTGCTTCGCACGGCCCACACACGCCTATATGGGCCTGTCGGCGGGGCTGGATTTCGAAGCGCGGCTGTTTGCCAAGCCGGATGCGGCCAAGCTTTTAGAGCGCGAACTCGCCAAGCCCGGCTACAAGCCGCGAGTGATCGCCATCGGCACCAATACGGACCCGTACCAGCCGATCGAGAAGGAGTGGCGGATCATGCGGGATATCCTTGAGGTGCTGGAGCGGGCGAACCATCCTGTCTCGATCGTCACCAAGTCGGCACTCATCCTGCGCGATCTCGATATCCTGCAGCGCATGGCGGAGAAAAACCTGGTGCGCGCCTCGCTGTCGGTGACGACGCTGGACCGCAAGCTGGCGCGGACGATGGAGCCGCGCGCCTCAACCCCGTCGAAGCGGCTCGATGCGCTGAAGGCGCTGAGCGACGCCGGCATTCGCACATCTGTGATGATGGCGCCGGTCATTCCAGCGCTGAACGACCACGAGATCGAGCGCGTGCTCGATGCGGCGCATGCCGCCGGCGCCACGGAAGCCGGGTATGTGATCCTGCGTCTTCCATTGGAGGTCTCGCCGCTGTTTCGCGACTGGCTGCTGCAGCACTATCCCGACCGCTACCGGCACGTCATGTCGCTGGTGCGCTCGATGCGCGGCGGCAAGGATTACGACGCCGATTTCAGCAAGCGCATGAAGGGCGCCGGTCCCTATGCCTGGCAGATCGCCCGGCGCTTCGAGATGGCCACGAAGCGGCTCGGCATGACCCGCCGGAGCATGCCGCTGCGCGACGACCTCTTCGTGCCGCCAAACGGCAGCGGCGTGCAGCTGTCGCTGCTCTAGTTTTGTAGCATGTCGTTGTCGCAAAACCGCTGCACACTTTTGCGCGACATGCTCTGACATTCCCTTACGGACGGCTGACCCTGGCCTTCCGTTCTCAAGTCCCCGGCCCGCCGCCCTGATCCGGGGACTTGCAGGAAATCGGGTTGGCGTGCGAAGTTCAGCCGCATGAAACGTCGCACGCCACCCGATTCTCCCATGCTTTTCGAAGATGTCCCGCTGCTTCCGGATTTCCGGCTGGAGCTGAAGGCGCGCAAGGCCGGCCACTGGCCGGTCGCCGGCGCCGACGAGGCGGGGCGCGGGCCGCTGGCGGGGCCAGTCGTTGCCGCCGCCGTCATTCTCGATCCCAAGCGTATTCCCGATGGCCTGAACGATTCCAAGCAGCTTTCCGCGCAGAGACGAGAAGAGCTGTTCGAGCAGATCCTTGCCACCGCGACCGTCGCGATCGCCTCATCCAGCTCGCGCCGCATCGACGAGACGGATATCCGCAAGGCGAGCCTGGATGCCATGCGCCGCGCGATCCTGAGCCTCTCCATCCCGGCAAGTTATGTACTGACTGACGGGCTGGACGTGCCCCCGGGACTCGATTGCCCCGGCCAGGCCGTCGTCAAGGGCGATGCCCGCTCCGTGTCGATCGCCGCCGCGTCCATCGTCGCCAAGGTCACGCGCGACCGGATGATGACGCGCGCCGACCTCATCTTCCCCGCCTATGGTTTCGCCGCGCATGCGGGCTACGGCACGGCACGCCACCGCGCCGGCATCGACAGCCATGGCCCCTGCCCGCTGCACCGCATGAGCTTCGGGCGGCTCAAACAGTTCCTGGTCACCGACGGCGAGTAGGCGACACCTCGCACGTCGTTTCAGCGTTACCGCGACAACATCTCCAAAACGCAAAAAGCCCCGGCGAACCGGGGCTTTGAAATGCGACAGGACCGATCTCAGTTGAGGCGGGTCTTTACCTGGCCGAGGGCGTTGCCGAAGAGTTCGGACTGAACCTTGGCATCGGCCTTCTTGACGAGAACCGTTTCAGCGGCGGCGATGGCGAGGTCGACGGCTGCGGAACGAACCGCCTTCATCGCATCGGCTTCGGCCTGCTTGATCTTCGCTTCCGAAACCGCGGTGCGGTTGGCGACGAATTCCTCGGTCTTCTTCTTGGCTTCGGCGGTGAACATTTCCGCTTCGCGCTCGGCGGCTGCCAGGATATGGGCAGCTTCCGCTTCGGCTTCCTTGCGCTTGCGCTGATATTCGGCCAGCAGGTGCTGGGCCTCTTCACGCAGACGCTTGGCTTCCGACAGCTCGTTACGGATCTGATCGGCGCGGTCGTCGAGCGACGTCGCCATCATGCCGGGAACCTTGAGGTAGACGACCAACGCCAGGAACAGGACGAGACCGACGAATGCGAAGAATGTTGCGTCCAGTGCAAATTCCATCGATCAAGCTCCCTTCTTGGCCGCGGTAACGGCGGACGTGACTTCAGCCTTGGTGGCGGTGCCACCGATCAGCTGCTCGACGACGGCCTTTGCCGTTTCCTCGGCGATCGTGCCGACGTCTGCAAATGCCTTCGCCTTGATATCGGCGATGTGGCCTTCCGCAGCCTTCAATTTTTCGCCCAGAGCGGCTTCAACCGCGCGGCGGTCGGCCTCGGCCTTGAGCTTGGCGGCGTCGCGCGCTGCCGTGCCGATTGCGTTCGACTTGGCGCGGGCTTCTGCGAGTTCGGCTTCGTAGGCAGCGACGTCTGCGTCTGCCTGCGCCTTCAGGCGTGCAGCCTCATCGAGGTCCTGGGCAATGCGCGTGTGGCGCTGCTCGAGGATACCGCCGATGCGCGGTGCAATGACCTTTTGCATGAGCACGAAGAAAATGACGAAGGTAATCGCCAGCCAGAGCAGCTGGGACGCATACGTCGAAGTATCGAAAGGCGGGAAAACACCGCCATGGTGTTCGGCTGGCACGCCGGTCTCGGTATGAACCTCGCCTGCGGCCGGGGCAGCATGCGCGTCTGTACCGGTCGCTGCACCAGTTTCTGCGGTTCCCGCCGGGGCTTCTTCAGCGTAAGCCGGGGTCACAAAAAACATGCTCACCTCCAGGTGTACTGCAAATACAAAGGATCACGGCTCGCTGTTCGCAGGCCGTGATCCCTCAGTGCGCCGAAATTAAACGGCGAACAGCAGAAGGAGAGCGACGAGCAGCGAGAAGATGCCCAGAGCTTCCGTAACGGCGAAGCCGAATACCAGACGGCCGAACTGGCTGTCAGCGGCAGACGGGTTGCGCAGGGCGCCCGACAGGTAGCTGCCGAAGATGTTGCCGAGGCCGAGAGCCGTACCGGCCATACCAAAGCAAGCGAGGCCTGCACCGATGAATTTTGCTGCTTCCGCGTCCATGTTGTACTCCTTTGAAATGGTTGTTGCGGCGAATTGACTGACGCCCGCGGGCGTCAATGTCGGTATCCCTTAGTGGCCACCCGGATGGATCGCGTCGTTGAGGTACATGCAAGTCAGCACCGCAAAGACGTAAGCCTGGAGGAAGGCGACGAGGAACTCGAGACCCGTCAGGGCGACGGTCATGATGAGGGGAAGAACGGCGCCACCGATACCAACAGCACCCATGGCTCCAAGCGAGGCAACGAAGCCCGCGAACACTTTAAGGGTGATGTGACCGGCCAGCATGTTGGCGAAGAGACGAACGGAGAGCGAAATCGGACGCGACAGGAACGAGATGATTTCGATGGCGACGACCAGCGGCAGCAAGATGCCGGGAACGCCCTGAGGCACGAAGACATTCAGGAAGTGGAAGCCGTGCTTGTAGAAGCCGTAGACCAGAACCGTGCCGATGACGAGCAGAGCAAGAGCAAAGGTGACGATGATCTGGCTGGTGATGGTGAAGAAGTATGGGAACATGCCGAGCAGGTTTGCGGTCAGCACGAACATGAAGAGCGAGAAGACCAGCGGGAAGAACTTCATCCCCTTGGATCCGGCGCCTTCCTTCAGCATGCCCGCGATGAACTCGTAGGACATTTCGGCGACCGACTGCGAGCGGCCCGGCACGATGGCGCGGTTCGACGTCGAGAAATAGAGGAAGCCGGCGGCCACGGCAGCGGACGCCGCCATGAACAGCGAGGCGTTCGTAAACGAGAAATCAATCCCGCCGATTTCGATCGGCACAATCTTCTGGATCAGGAACTGATGAGTCGGATCGTTAGACACCGCTTGTTCTCTCTATATCTTATACCCGCACGAGACGGGATTATTGCACTGGATCGAACGCCTGAACGTTCCGCCCTATTTCCGGTCGCTTTCGCGCATATCGAGATCAGGTTTCGCAACCTTGCCCGCAGCGCGCATCACGTTCAGCACGCCGGCACCAAATCCAAGAAGAAGAAGTACGATCAATCCCCAAGGCGCAGTGCCGACAAAACGGTCGAAGAGATAGCCCAGGACAGCGCCGACCACGACTGCGGAAATGAACTCGCTCGAAAGCTTCATCGCCTGGGCGTAGCCCTTGCGGCTTACCTCGGCGCGGGCCTCGTCGGCCTCGTCCTTCCCCGCCTCGATGCGCTTGGTCGCGAGTTCCGCTCCCAGTTGCGCACGGCGCTTTTCCAGACTCTCCTCGCGGTCATCCGCCATCGTGCTCTCCTCCGCCTGCCGCCGTCCGCTACGCCGCTACCCCGGTTTACCGGACAACGACCCCAAGGCTGAAGAACCTTCCGGCCCGCTTTGAAGTCGCGCGCAACATAGTTTTAGCAAAATCCATAGTCAAGGCGTAGCAGGCCGATGTCCAGCCATAAAATAAGCGATCAAAAACATATGGTTAGATCGATACGGGCGGGTTGTGGCGGAATCGGGGGAAAGAATCCGCGGGCAGACGCGGCAATAAGGCGCGAAAACGCGCCTTTTACCGGGTTTTTGTCAGCTCCAGCCGCCGCCATAGGTGCGGTAGAAGACGTGCAGACCGATGCGGCCGACCTTTTCCATGGTCTTTGCCCATTTCGGGCGGACGTAGACGGCGTGGTAATGGGTTGCGGAGCCAACCTGGGGCAACCAGATGCGGCCGGCGGTGACCGCCATCGCCACATCGCGGGCGATTCTCCAATGGGCCTGCGAGTTCACGCGGTCCTTGATGTTGTCGCAGGCGAAGGAGAACTGGCAGCGGTTGCGCCAATCCTCGTTCTGATAGACGACGCCGCAGATGGTCTTCGGATAGGCCGGGTTGCGCACGCGGTTGAGGATAACCTGGGCGACGGCCGCCTGACCCTTCACGGTCTCACCACGCGCCTCGAAATAGATGCCTGACGCCAGACACTGCTGCTCGGCGGGAGAAAAGACGCTGGCCGGCAGGATGCTGGCCGCCCAGGCGTGATCCTTAGGCCCGATCTGCGGCACGAAGCGGCCATTGTCGGCTTTCTCCGTCAGGATCGAATCGAAGGGGGACTGGCGGGCGTAATCGGGAGCGGCAGGCGCAAACGCGGTGGCGAGCACGTCGGACTTGTTGCTGGTGACGAGATCGGCCAGCATCGGCGAGATGTCGGCTGCGGGCTTCGGCGGCTGCTTGCGATAGAAATTGGTGGCGATCTCGATTTCCTTGCCGCGGATCTTCGGCTTCACGAAGGCCGACTTGTCCTTCAGATTGAAGGTCGGCTGAAACAGAAGACGGGTCCGCTGCAGGATCGAGCCGGCGGAGAAATCCTTCGGCGGCTGCACTTGCTCGACGGCGACCACCCTGCCCTTCTTGGTGGCACGGTTGACGCGGTCCTCATCGGGCGTGTCTTCGTGGCCCTTGTTCTCGGCGGTGAAGGCGACCTTGCGGCCATCGGGCAGCACCATGCCCGCGCCGGATGCGATGGCACCGGTGACAGCTGGATCGGCAAATGCGAGCTCGGCCTGGTGGATGGAGCCGGCGGGCGAGTTTGTCAGCACCATGCGCCAGTTCTCGCGGCCCTGGTCGAGGCCGGCCAGAAGGGCCGCCAGATCGGCATGCGAGGCCATGGTGGGAAATGCCAGCCACGCGCAGACGCCGAAGAGCGCGGGGGAACTCCATCTTTGCAGCAAGGGGCGCAGCTTATCAAAGCGGCGCGGCGCACCAGGGGTGCGTGATTTGCCAGGGACACGACTATTTCGACGCAACACCAGACTCCGGCATGGGACGCATGAACATGCCGATAAAAATGTCTCATTAACCTTGATGCTTGGTTAATGCAGTGCTCCGAATTCATACAGCGAATGCTTATAGAGCCTGAAACGCAAAAGCCCGGCGCGAGGCCGGGCTTTCGAGGGGATGGGCGGGCACCGTCAGATGATGACGTGCGAGCCGAGCTCGACCACGCGGTTGGCCGGCAGGCGGAAATAGTCCGACGGGTTGGCGGCGGCGTTGGCGAGCGCGATGTAGAGGCGGTCCTGCCAATAGGGCATACCCGACTTCGCATCCGGCACCAGCTTGCGGCGGCCGAGATAGAAGGAGGTCGACATGATGTCGAACTTCAGCCCGGTCTTGCGCAAGGTCGCCAGCGCCTGCGAGACGTTCTGCGATTCCATGAAGCCGAACAGAAGCTCGACGCGCGAGAAGCGCTCGGAGATCTGCTCGACCTTGTAACGATCGGCGCTCGGCACGCGCGGCTTGTTGACCGTGCGGATCGTCAGGATCACGTTCTTGTCGTGCAGGACGTGGTTGTGCTTCAGATTGTGAAGCAGTGCCGCGGGTGCGGATTCCGGATCGCTTGTGAGGAAGATCGCGGTACCGGGCACATGGGCGGGCGAGTGGTCGCTCTTGCGCTCGATCGAGGAGATGAACGAGGCCAGCGGAATATCCGTGTGCCGGGTCTTTTCCATCAAAAGCGCCGAGCCGCGGCGCCATGTCCACATGACGACGACGAAGGCGGTGGCGATCAAGACAGGGATGTAGCCGCCATCGTGGATCTTGATGAGGTTGGCGCCGAGGAAGATCATTTCCAGCACGAAGAGCGGGGCCAGCACGGCGGTTGCCGTCAGCACCGACCAGTTCCAGCGGACGCGGACGAACTCGAAGGCCATGATCGACGTCACGACCATGGCGCCGGTGACGGAGATACCATAGGCCGTCGACAGCGAATCCGACGAGCCGAAGGAGATGACCAGGAAGATCACGCCAAGGAACAGCAACAGATTGACCGACGGCACGAAGATCTGCCCGGTATTGGTTTCCGAGGTGAAGAGGATTTCCATGCGCGGCAGGAAGCCGAGGTTGATCGCCTGGCGGATCAGCGAAAACGCGCCGGTGATGACCGCCTGGCTGGCGATGATGGTGGCGGCGGTGGCGAGGATAACGGCCGGCAGCAGCGCCCACTTTGGGAACATCAGGTAGAAGGGGTCCGACATGGCATGCGGGTTGCCGAGCACCAGTGCGCCCTGGCCGAGATAGTTGAGCGTCAGCGCCGGGAAGACCAGCACGAACCACGCCCACTGGATCGGGCGGCGGCCGAAATGGCCGAGGTCGGCATAAAGCGCTTCGGCGCCGGTCAGCGTCAGGAACACGGCGCCGAGCACGATCACACCGAAGAAGCCCTCATGCATGAGGAAGCTCACGGCATAATAGGGATTGAAGGCGGCGAGGATGCCGAAATCGTCTGAGATATGCGAGATGCCGACGACGGCGAGCACGATGAACCAGAGCGCGGTGATCGGCCCGAAATAGCGCGCCATCGTTCCCGTGCCGCGCGATTGCACGGCAAAGAGCACGGCAAGGATGGCGACCGAGATCGGCACGATATAGCTGCTCAGCTGCGGCGCGACGAGCTTCAGACCTTCGACGGCCGAGAGAACCGACAGCGCCGGCGTAATCATCGCATCGCCCAAAAAGAGTGCGGCGCCGACGAGGCCGAGCATCATCAGAAGCGCGGTGTGGCCATTGGCGGTCTTCAACAGAAGCGCCAGCAGCGACAGCGTGCCGCCCTCGCCTTCGTTGTCGGCGCGCAAGAGAAGCAGGACGTATTTGATCGTGACGATGATGGTCAGCGCCCAGATCATCAGCGAGACGACACTGATGACCTCGAAACGGGTGAGACCATCGGCGGCGACGGGCTTCAGCGCTTCGCGGAACGCGTAGAGCGGGCTGGTACCGATGTCACCGTAGACGACGCCGACAGAACCCAGCGCAAGATAGAAGAGCTTGCGCGGGCTCATATTCTGGTCGTGTGAATGGCTGTCTGCGGACATGAAACAAAAACAGGCTCTTCAGAGCCAGCCTTTCCAACGGAAGAAGAAGAAGGGAATAACGGCGGAAACCAGCATCAGCCCGAGCGAATAGGGATAGCCCTGGGCGAAATGCAGTTCCGGCATGAATTCAAAATTCATACCATAGATGGAGGCGACCAGCGTCGGCGGCAAGAAGACCACCGATGCGATCGAGAAAATCTTGATGATCGAGTTCTGTTCGATATTGATCAGACCCAGCGATGCATCGAGAAGGAAGGTGATGTTGCCGGCGATATAGGACGAGTGCTCGTTCAGCGACTGGATATCGCGCGAGACGGTGCGGCAGAGTTCCTTCGTCGCCCGGTCCTGCTGCACGGCCGGAACGTTGTAGAAGAAAGTCATCAGCCGCGACATGGAGGCCAGGCTGTCACGCACCTTGCTGACGAGGCGCTGATGGGCGGCGATATCGCGCAGTTTCTCCTCGAGATAGTTCGAGGGCTTGCGGACCTTCTTGGCGCGATCGCCGAAGACGTGGGTCGAGAGGATATCGATGCGGGCGACCGAGATTTCGAGAATTTCCGCCGTGCGATCGATGATGGTCTCAAACAGCTTGGCCAGCAGCGAGGCGCCGTTGCGCCAGTGGGCTGGAATGCGATGAAGGGCTGCGATGAAGAGCGCGAAGGACTTGGGCTGGGCGTAGCGGATGGTGATCAGGCGCTTGCCGGCAAGGATGAAGGCGACATCGGTCAGGACGGGGGCATCGGTCTCGGCCTTCCAGACCAGGGAGGCGGTCATGAATACCGCGTCGCCTTCGGTATAGAGACGGGCTGAGGGCTCGATGTCCTTCAGGTCCTCGCGGGTCGGCACTTCGATGCCGAGCGCCTTCTCGACATAGGCCTCTTCCTCGCGCGTCGGCTCGATCATGTCGATCCAGACGATATCGTCGCGCATGGTCTCGACCTTGGTGAGATCACCGAGCTCGACCGATTGGCAATTGGAGCAATAGGCAGTGATCACCGGGCGCGTCTCCCGTGATCCAGGGCTGTAAGGGCCATTGCCGTTCGCATCAAAAAACCTTCCGCGAAGCGCCAGAAAAAGCGGCGCTCAAGCTGCAAGTCTTCGAGATTAACGAAAGCGGCTGAAGAATGTTCATCAATATCCCGTCATAGCCGGCCGAAGCTCGGGTATGCACTATGCTCAACCGCATCGCAGTCACCAATCCTTCGATCGACAAGAGAACTCCGAACATGCAGCTGGCATTCGCCGCTGCAGGGCTGGCTATCATCGAGCATTCGCACACGCCGCCCTCATGGCGACGGCGCGCCATATGACGGAAACCCACGCAAGAATCAAGACATCTTACGTGAACTGCGTTGTTTGATCACATTTTGCCCGCAATTGGGAGTCTAGCCGCACGCCCTGAAACGGCACACTTTACTCGAATACGATCGCGGGAGCGGCACGCTGCGGCTTCTGCTCGAGCTGCGCCCAGACCTTGGCGGCGATGTCGCGATAGATGCCGGCGACAATGCCGTTCGGCTCGCTGGCGACCAGCGGGGTGCCGGCGTCGGAGGCTTCGCGGATGTTGATCGTCAGCGGCACTTCGCCGAGGAAGGGCACGCCGATGCGGTCGGCTTCGGCGCGGGCGCCGCCATGGCCGAAAATGTCGTAGCGCGCGCCGGTATCGGGGGCGATGAAGTAGCTCATATTCTCGACGATGCCGAGAACCGGCACTTCCACCTTCTTGAACATGTTCAGCCCCTTGCGGGCATCGATGAGTGCCAGGTCCTGAGGTGTCGAGACGATGACGGCGCCGGCGAGCGGCACCTGCTGGGCCATGGTGAGCTGCGCGTCGCCGGTGCCGGGCGGCATGTCGACGACGAGAACGTCGAGCTCGCCCCAGGCGACTTCGCGCAGCATCTGCATCAGCGCCGACTGCACCATCGGGCCGCGCCAGATCATCGCGGTTTCCTCATCGACGAGGAAGCCCATCGACATGACCTTGAGACCGTAATTCTCCATGGGATTGATAATACGGCCATCGGTCTGCGTCGGGCGGCCGGAGATCTGCAGGAGGCGCGGCATGGACGGGCCGTAAATATCGGCGTCGAGAATGCCGACGCGCAGGCCGTTTGCCTGCAGGCCGAGCGCAAGGTTGACCGATGTGGTGGACTTGCCGACGCCGCCCTTGCCGGAGGCGACGGCGACGATGGCACCGATCCCGGGCACGCCGATCTTGCCGGCACGCTGCTGCGGCTGCGCGTGTGCGTGGCCTTCATGCCCATGGCCGGCATGGCCGTGACCAGCCTGGGGTGGCGTGCGGGCGGTGGCAGCGCCCGATGGCGCGCCCTTCTTGTCGGCGGTCAGCGCGACCAGCGCGCCCTTGACGCCGGGCATTTCCTTGATGACGCGCTCGGCGGCGAGCCGCAGCGGCTCCAGCTCCTTGGCGCGCTCGGCGGGGACGGTAATCGAGAAGTAGACCTTGCCATCCGAGATGAACACATCGGAGACCATGCCGAGCTCGACAATATTATGTTCGAGATCGGGGCCGCGCACCGTTGCCAGCGTTTCCAGCACCTGTTCCTTGGTGACTTCAGTCATATCGTCCTCACACCCTTATCTGGCTCTGTAGATAGAGGAGCGCGAAGTGATCGCCAAACAAAATCGGTGCTAGGCAAAAACCTGGGAAGAAGGGGGGAATCTCCAAAGGAGACCGCTGAGCCATCAAGTCCGCCGGGCTTTCGCCCTGATAGCACAACGGTCACCCAAGTGGATAAGGGGTTTCTAGGGCGTCAGATCTGAAAGACCAGTCAGAATTAAGGGAAAAATGCATCAGCTCGCGCTTATAGGCCGGGAGGCGTATCCCAAAAACAACAACCCGCCGCTCGATGTCCAGCGCACAGGGCTGCCGGGATCGAGCGGCGGGTGAAGGTCGCGCCTTTACTATGGCGTCGTTGCCAAGTCCCCTCTGGACCGCTGACAATTAGGAAGCAGGAAGCGTGCCAACTCGAAATAGGGCGAATTCGGCGGAAACCTCAGCGAAAGAGCCAGCATTCGCCGATGCCCCGGCGCATTTTTTGGGCTGGTGCGACAATAGCGCACACTATTTGGGCAGCTACTTGATCAAGCCGATGCGCAATGCCTTGGCAACCGCCTGGGTGCGATTGACGGTGTCGAGCTTCTTCGTGGCACGGTTGAGGTAGTGATTGACCGTGTGTTCGGACAGGCCAAGAATATCGGCGATCTCGACGCTGGTCTTGCCGGCGGCGGTCCAGTTGAGGCAATCGATCTCGCGGTCTGTCAGGGCATCGACCACCCTGTTGTCGAGCGCGCGAATCTCGGCCAGCCTGTCGAAGACATGCGTCGAGATATAATGAAGCTCCAGCATCTCCTCCGGCGCGAAGGGCTCGCGATCGCCGGAGAAGGAGACTGCGCCGCGGGCGCCCGAGGGATCGTGCGTCGGGAAATACGCGCAGCGCATCATCCGGAAGCGCTCGAATAGAGCCGTGACGATGCCCGACTTGCCGTCCGATCGATCCAGCTTCGCCTTCGACAGGTCGTTGAAGAAAGGCACGGTCGACGAGCGCAGCTTGCCCATGACAGGACTGTTGGTCAGCAGCGCCTCATGATCATAGGCCGAGAGCAGTTCGGCCGGCCAGTTGGTGATGACGGTGTTGCTCTGCAGGTCGCGCGCCGTGGCCGAAGGCAGATTGAGCACCATGAAGGCGCGAACCCGGTAGGCTTCCGTCAGCCTTTTCATGAAACGAAAGATATCGAACTGGGTGTTTAATCCCGATACCTCATTTACGTATACGTTCACGGAAGTCTGGTGCGGCAAAGGGTTCATGGTGTCATCAGCTCAAAAAATCAGGAACGTCGTAAGTGGCCTGCTCAAATCGCATGCCGACGGCGGCATCGCCGTCAATATAGCCTACGGCACTACACCCCAAGACTGGGGATTGACAACTGCCAATTGTGACGATTCTTCACAAAATCACAATATGCCCAAGCACTGAAAATGAGCATATTTCTGTACGAAAGGTGACGAAACGCCTCTGGATTTGACGATTGTCAAATTTGCCGTGTATCAGCGGCGGGGGCCAAGCCCGATCCGCATGCCGCTCATGATGCTCTCGGCGGTTCGGCGGACGGGCAACGCCCACTCCTCCAAGCGCTCAAATGTCAGCCGATAAGCCGGTCCGGTGACGGAAACGCCGCCGACGAAAGACAGGTCCTCGGAATAGACGGGGGCGGCCACGCAGCGGATGCCGACCTCGTGTTCCTCGCGGTCGAAGGCATTGCCAGAGCGACGGATGTCGGCGATCTCGCCGCGGAGCGTCTCCGGCGTCAGCGTATTATCCGTGAAGCGCTGGAACGAGACGCTTGATATGATCGCGTCCAGCCGATCATCCGGCAGCGCCGAGAGCGCCGCCTTGCCGACGCCGGTGCAATAGATGGGCGAGGCATTGCCGATCTGCGAATACATCCTGACCGGCTGGCTGCCCTCGACCTTGTCGAGATAGATGACGGAGGCGCCGCGCAGGACCCCGAGATGCACGGTCTCGCCGGTCAGCTGCTGCAGGGCGTTGAGATGCGGCTCGGCGATCAGACGGAATTCGTTGCGCGCCCAGCTGCGCGAGGCGAGATCGAGGAGGCGGAGGCCGGGTGCGTAGCGCCCGTCCGCCAGCACTTCCAGCAGGCCTTCCTCGGTGAGATGGCCAAGCTGACGATGCAGCGTGCCGCGGGGCTGGCCGGCGACCGCAAGAATGTCGGTGAAACGCATTGGGCTGTCGGCGTGCGTGACGATATCGAGCAGCACCATCAGCTTGCCGAGCGTGCCTGTTTCGCGTTTGTCCGCAGACTCATTTTTATCCATGATGTCGCCATCAGTCGCGCCCATGCTGGCCCTCATGCCTTGACAGAGACCCAAGGCTAATCCGATAATTCCATATAGTCAAATTGAGTTCTGAATAATGGAACCATCGGGAGGGTAGTGATGGCGGAGCTTGAAGCGCAATATCCCGAATTCAGGGATCGAAGCGTGGTGGTGACGGGCGGCGGCTCCGGCATAGGTGCTGCCATCGTCGAGGGGTTCGCGCGCCAGGGCGCCAAGGTCTCGTTCATCGACATCGCCGAGGAAGAAAGCCACGCTCTGGTCGACCGCCTGTCGCGCGACAGCCTGCACCCGGTGCGCTTCCACCATGCCGACCTGCGCGATGTCGCGGCGATCCGTGCGACCATCGAGGCGATCGTTGCCCATTCCGGCCCGATCGGCGTGCTCGTCAACAATGCCGCGCGCGACGACCGGCATGATTTCGATGAGGTGACGCCCGAATACTGGGACAACAATCAGGCGACCAACCTGCGGCACGTGTTCTTCGCGGCGCAGGCTGTGGCGCCATCGATGCGCGAGGCCGGCGGCGGGGCGATCATCAACATGTCGTCGATCGCCTTCATGCTCAACATGCCCGACTTCCCGGCCTACACGACGGCGAAGGCGGCGATCATCGGGCTGACGAAGAGCCTGGCCGGCAAGCTCGGCCCCGACAACATCCGTGTCAACTGCATCCTGCCGGGCATGATCGTCACCGAGCGGCAGATGAAGCTGTGGCTGACCGAAGAAGGCATCGCCGGCATGATCGAGCGGCAGTGCATCAAACGCGTTTTGCAGGCCGACGCCATTGTCGGACCCTGCCTGTTTCTAGCATCCGACGGCGCCTCCGCGGTGACGGCGCAGTCCCTTATTGTCGATGGAGGCATTTTCTGATGGCAACACCCCGATATATCGCGGTCGACTGGGGCACGAGCAGCTTCCGGCTGTGGCTGATCGGCAGCGATGGCAGCGTGCTGAATGAAAGCCGCAGCGACGAGGGCATGACGACAGCGGCCAAGATCGGTTTCGCCGAGGTGCTGGCCAAGCATCTCGCCAAGGTCGAGGCGCCCGACGATATCCCCGCCATCGTCTGCGGCATGGCCGGCGCCAAGCAGGGCTGGGTCGAGGCCGGTTATGTCGACGTGCCCACGTCGCTTTCGGCGATCTTGACCGGCGCCGTGCCGGTACCCGGCCAGAGCCGCGACATCCGCATCCTGCCGGGCCTTGCCCAGCGCGACCGGGCATCGCCCGATGTAATCCGCGGCGAAGAAACCCAGCTTCTCGGCGCGCTTGGCCCTGACAGTACGGGCGCGCAGGCCGTCTGCATGCCCGGAACGCATTCCAAATGGGTGCATGTGCAGGAAGGCGAGGTCATCGGCTTCTCCACCTTCATGACCGGCGAACTCTTCGACGCGATCACCAAGCACACGATCCTGTCGCATGCGGTTGCCGGCGCCGAGCAATCGCCGGCCGACAACTCCGCCTTCAAGGCATCGGTCTCGACCGCCTTCCGCCAGCCGCAGATGGCGACCAACCTGTTGTTCACGGCGCGCTCCGGCCAGCTGCTGCACGGCATGACCGCTTCGGCGGCGCAGGCACGGATTTCGGGCACGCTGATCGGCCTGGAGATATCGGGCGCGCTGGCGGATGCCGCGAACGACACGCCGATCGCGCTCGTCGCCTCCGGCCGCCTGCAGAAGCTTTACGAGACCGCCTTCAAGGCGCTCTCGCTCAACGTCACGACCATCGATGCCGATACGGCGGTGCTTGCCGGCCTTTCGGCCGCCGCAAACGCCATCTGGCCCAACTAAGCCCAATCAAGAAAGAACAGAGCGATGAACCGCATCCCCTTCCCCGCCATGAAGCGCCCGCTGATCGCCATCCTACGTGGGATCAAGCCCGAGGAGACCGAAGGCGTCGTCGGCGCACTGATCGAAAACGGCCTGACCGCGATCGAGATCCCGCTGAATTCGCCAGAGCCGTTCAAGTCGATCGAGATCGCCGCCAAGATGGCGCCCGCCGACGTGCTGATCGGCGCCGGCACCGTTTTGACGACCGAGGCGGTGGATAATCTCCACAATGCCGGCGGCAAGCTTCTGGTGACGCCGAATGTCGAGCCAGACGTGATCATCCGCGCCCGAAACTACGGCATGGTGACGATGCCCGGCGTCTTCACGCCCACCGAAGCGCTTGCCGCGGCGCGCGCCGGCGCCACCGGGCTGAAGTTTTTCCCGGCCAGCGTGCTTGGCCCATCCGGCATCACGGCGATCCGCGCCATCCTGCCGCCGGAACTGACGATCGCGGCCGTCGGCGGCGTCTCCGACAAGAATTTCGCCGAGTACACCAAGGCCGGAATCCTGGCCTTCGGTCTCGGAACGAGCATCTACAAGCCGGGAATGACTGTCGCTGAGGTTGCCGAGCGCGCCAAGGCAACCATTTACGCATACGACGCAGCAGTGGGAGCTTGAGCGTATGACCGACATTCATGAGTTCGCGGGGCGGACCCTTTCCAGCACCAATTCGGCGCTGGGCGAAGGACCGACCTACGATCCCGATACCAATACCATCTGGTGGTTCAACATTCTCGGCAAGGAATTGCACGAGCTAAACCTCTCGACCGAAGAGAAGAAGGTGCACACGCTGCCTGTCATGGCGAGCGTGCTGGCGCGGATCGACGCCAAGCGGCAGCTGCTCGCGACTGAGCAGGGCCTGTTCGTGCGCGATATCGAAAGCGGCGGCCTGACATTTTACGCGGCGCTCGAAAACGACCGGCCGGAAAACCGCTCCAATGACGGACGCATGCATCCCTCGGGCAGCCTGTGGATCAGCACGATGAGCAAGCGTGCCGAAACCCAGGCCGGTGCGATCTATCATGTGGCGCGCGGCAAGGTGACGAAGCTCTTCGGCGGCATCACCATTCCAAACTCGATCTGCTTTTCGCCCGATGGCTCTGTCGGCTATTTCACCGATACGCATCTCAGCCGGCTGATGCGGGTGATGGTCGACCGCGAGACCGGCCTGCCGACCGGCGAGCCGATCGTGCTTGTCGACAGCATGGAAGAAGAGGGCGGGATCGACGGCTCGGTGGTCGATGCTGACGGCTATATCTGGAACGCGCGCTGGGGTGCCGGCACTGTGGATCGCTACAGCCCCGACGGCCTGCGCATCGCCCGCTACAAGGTGCCCGCGGCACAGCCCTCCTGCCCCGCCTTCATCGGCCCGGATGCCGACCGGCTGGCGGTCACCACCGCCTGGGAAGGCCTCGACGACGCGGCCCGCGCCAACCAGCCGGATGCCGGCGCCCTGCTTGAGCTCGGCGTCAGTGTCCGCGGCGTTTTCGACGCGGCCTATATTCTCTGAAGCATCTTCCAGGATGTGTTTTCAAGGGCGTCCCTCGGGGCGCCTTTTTGCGTTGCGAGCGCGCGACAATCTTTCGTCCACGCTGTCCCAGCGCCGGAAAAGTTCCGAAAATTCCGTCAGTTTCTGCGTGTATTTTTCTGGGAACCATTAGCCAACCCATTCATTTACTTCACGAACCGGCCGAGCTGACACAGCTCTCGCTAGAAGAGAAAAGCGCGGCCAGAGATCACCCAAGGACACTGAAAGTAGGTACGATATGACACGCAAACTTCTCACCACCGTTGCCGCTGGCGCCCTGTTTGCCACGGCCTTCGCACCGGTCGCTTTCTCGCAGAGCGCGACCCAGCCGGCCTCGCCGAGCGCACCGTCCATGTCGGCACCGGCCGACCCGGCAGCGCCGAAGCCGGATGCCATGAAGCCGGCAGGTGATGCCGCCCAGGCGCCCGCACCGGCCGCCACCACCGATACCGCACAGGCGGGCGGCGGCACCTATCTGACGGAGCAGTCCGCCGACCAGGTCAGCGCCAACACCTATATCGGTCAGGCCGTCTATAACGGCACGAACGAAAGCATCGGTAACGTCAACGACCTGATCATGAAAAAGGATGGCGGCCTTGTCGCAGCCGTGATCGGTGTCGGCGGCTTCCTTGGCATCGGCGAAAAGAACGTCGCCGTGCCGATGGAAAAAATCACCGTGGCCCAGAACACGACGGATGGCAGCGTCAAGCTGACGACCTCGGAAACGGCCGAAACGCTGAAGGCAGCGCCGGAATTCAAGACGCTGCAGATGCAGTCGGCTGAAAAGGCCCCGGCTCCGGGTGCGATGGACAACACCGCAACCGGCTCAACGACCAACAAGTAAACACTGCATCGTTAGTCGCAGTGCATGCGTAACCGGTGGCGTCCGAGAGGGCGCCATCGGCTTTTGTGCTTCTATTTCTCGATTTGCGGCGCTTACGCCATAGCCCGTTCGCCGGTGTCGTATTCGTTCTCGTGCAGGAACCTGAGCGTCGCGATGGCGTCGGCGGGTTTGCCGAAATAGTAGCCCTGCCCCATGCCGCAGCCGAGCATGCGCAGTTTCGCGGCTTCCGAATAATCCTCTATGCCTTCGGCGACGACTTCGAGATCGAGGCCTTCGCACATGGTCAGGATCGCCTTGATGATGTGCTCGGAGGCGCGGTCTGAATTGATACGCGAGACGAAGGCGCGGTCGATCTTGATCTTGTCGAACATGAAATCGCGCAGGCGGCCGAGGCTGGACTGGCCGGTGCCGAAGTCATCCAGCGAGATGCGCACGCCGGCTTGTCTGAGGTCGGCGATGATGCGGTTTGCGGTATCGGCCGAGCCCATAACGGCGGTCTCGGTGATCTCGAGCTCGAGGCGGTGCGGATCGAAGCCGACGCGGCCGAGGATGGAGAGCACGTTGGCGCTGGTGCCGGGGTCCATCAGCTGCGCGGATGAGAGGTTGAAGGACAGGAACATCTCGCGCGGCCAGGAAAGTGCCGCTTCGGCCGCCTTGCGCAGCAGTGCTTCCGAGAGCGCATCGATGAAGCCGCGTTCTTCGGCGAGCGGCACGAAGACGCCGGGCGAGACGAAGCCGAGATCCGGATCGTTCCAGCGGGCCAGCGCCTCAAAGCCGAGGACCTGGCTGGTGGCGAGCGAGACGATCGGCTGGAAATGCACGTCGATGGCATCGGAGATGATGGCGTTTCTCAGCGCCTGCTCAAGCTGCGTGGCGCGCTTCATTTCCTGCGCGATCTCGCGCGAATAGACGGTGATCTGGCTGCGGCCGCGGCGCTTGGAGCGATAGAGCGCGGTCTCGGCGCTCTTCAGCAGTTCCTCGAACTCCTCGCCCGCGAAGGGATAGATGGCGAAGCCGAAGGAGGCCGAGAGGCGGACGTTGCGGTCGCCGAGATCATAGGGCGCCGAGAGGACCTCGCGGATCATCTGGCCGAATTTCTCGGCGCTGGCGCGCTCGAAGACTAGCGGCAGGACGAAGGCGAATTCGTCGCCGTCGTGGCGCGTGACGACGGCACCATCGGGAATGCAGGCTTTCAGGCGGTGGGCGACCTGGCAGAGAATTTCGTCGCCGGCGGCCGAGCCGAAGAGATCGTTGATCGGCTTGAAACTATCGAGATTGGCGATGCCTATCGTAAACGGTGCCGGATCGTCGGCGCGTTCGGCCGAGATCTGGGCAATACGGTCGCGCATGCGATAGCGATTTCCGAGCCCGGTCAGCGGGTCAGTATAGGCCATCGTCTGAAGCTCGTTCTGGCTCACCGGCGCCAATGGCATATCCGCCAACATCATCATTCTGATCCAGAGCTTCCCCAATACCCGGCAGAATGGCGGGCAAGTCTTAAAAATTCGATATTCGACAACCCTGGATCATCGTGAATTGCCTCCCAAGAATTGGGGAGTTGACCGCAATCAGAGCCTAAATTGAGGCCCGCTGTGCCTCGGGCTGCATGAATTTCTGGAAAACCGTTTCCAGAATATCCGGGCTGACCGGCTTCATGATCACGTCGTCCATGCCGGCATTAGCGCATTCGGCGCGGTCACGCTCGAAGGCCTGGGTGAGCACACCGATAATGGGGGTGCGGGGTCCATCGCCTTCCACCTGGCGGATCAGGCGGGCGGCCTCGAAACCGTTGAAGCCCGGCAGCGAGATATCCATCAGCACGATCTTCGGCCGGTGCTCGGTCCACATGCGTACGGCTTCGTCGCCGGTGGCGGCGATGCGGTAGCGGTAGCCGAGACCTTCAAGGATCTGCGAGAAGACGATCTGGTTGATATCGTTGTCCTCGGCCACCAGCACATCGAGCTCGAGCTGATCGTCCGACGTGGTGATCTCCCAGTCGCTATCGATCCGGTCGGCCATGGCGCCGCGATTGTTGCGGTTGAAATGGCGAGCGATCTGGAAGGTGAGCTCGGTGGAGATCTGGAAGCCATCCATCACCAGCGACGAGATACCGTACTGCTCGGCAAGCTCAAGGCAGCGCATGCCCATCTGGTTGTCGATGATGACGAGATCGAGCGACAGGCCGGCCGACGAGGCGATCTCCAGAAACTGCTCCTGCTCGTCCTCATTACGAACCGAGCAGGCCTCGAAGCCATATTTGGCAAGCGTTCTCAGCGCCGCGGTCTCGGCGGCGATATCGCCGGTGACGACAAGGATGCGGCGGCCGGAGAAATTCTCGGGCACGATGGCTTCCATGGCTGCCGGCTCGCGGCGCTCGCTGTCGTCGTTCATCGGAACATAGGCGCGGCGATAGGTGCTCTTGGCCGATGTCGTGACGCTCGAAGCCTTTTCGAATTCCTCGAGATCACTCCCCTCGCGCGGCAGGTCCTGCATGGTCGAGACGAGGAAATAGCGTCCCGGCTTGCCGATGCGGTGCTTGCGCGAAATGATCTCGCGTTCCGACCCATCGCGGGCGATCTGGCGTTGGCGCACGACCGACATCTCGCCGGTTTCAAGAACGTGGCGATCGCTTTCCTCGAAGCGCGCTGCGACTTCGGGCGAGAAAAGCTCGATGCTCCTGCGGCCCAGCACTTCGTCGGCCGTCGTCTGGTACTTCTCGCAAAAGGCGACGTTGACGGCGACGTAGACGAGGTTGCGGTCCTTGACGAAGAGCGGGAATGGCAGATTGTCGAGAATATCCTCGGTGAGCTGCACGCGCTCGAGATCGAGCCGCCACTGCTCCTCGCGCTTCTTCACTTCAGAGATATCGGAGATGACGCAGACGCCAAAGCCATTGGGGAGCCGGCGCTTCTGGAAGCCGACCCAGCAATCGTTGCCGTAGCGCTCGACCGCTTCGTAGCGCTCGCGCCAGTGCGTCGCGATCTTCTGCGACAGCCAATCCTCGCGGCTGAGCGCGCCCTGCTTGCCAGCCGAGCGGCTGCGGATGCCGGTCTCGTAGACAGCGCCGAGAAAATCGCGAAGCCGCGTTCCGGGCTGCAGGAGATCGGCACAGATCGGAAAGAAATCGAGCACCTGCCGGCTGGCAAAGACGATGTGATCGGTCTTGTCATAGACGATGAAGGCGGAAGACAGGCTTTCGCAGACCGCGTCGAACAACGCCGCCTGGAGGCCAGCCGCGGTTTCAACCGCGCCCTCCTGCGGGGCTGTGTCCGCTTGATCGCGACCGGCACTCATACTTACGCGTCCTACATCTGTCCGAATGGATTGTATTCTCGGCGGGGTACTATCGGCAAAATGCCAGTTTTGTCTTAAGGCGTGCTTAACATTAAGCAGCGGAATCCCAGGGTTTGGACAAGCCCCGAGATCGACGTTTTCACCCTTCCCTATCCCCGTCGAATCCGCGAAAATGGCGGCATGTCGATCAAGCAGCTTTCCGAAACGCTCATCAACCAAATCGCCGCCGGCGAGGTCATCGAACGGCCCGCGAGTGCGGCCAAGGAATTGATCGAGAACGCGCTCGACGCAGGTGCGACGCGCATCGAGATCGCCACCTCCGGCGGTGGCAAGAGCCTGCTGCGCGTCACCGACAACGGCTCGGGCATGGACGAGCGCGATCTGGAGCTTGCGGTGCGCCGGCACTGCACCTCGAAGATCACCGATACGCTCGACGATATCAGCACACTCGGCTTTCGCGGCGAGGCACTGCCCTCGATTGGCTCGGTGGCGCGGCTGACGATTTCGAGCCGCCGCCGCGACAGCGATGGCGGGGCGGAGATTGCGGTGGCGGGCGGCAAGCGGCAGCATCTCAGGCCCTCGGCGCTCAATCCGGGCACCATCGTCGAGGTGCGCGACCTGTTTTTCGCGACGCCGGCGCGGCTGAAGTTTCTGAAGACGGAAAAGGCCGAGGCGGCCGCGATCACCGAGATCGTCAAGCGCATGGCGATCGCCTTCCCGCAGGTGCGCTTCGTGCTATCCGGCACCGACCGCACGACACTGGAATTTCCGGCGACCGGCGAGGACCATCTGGCGCGCATGGCGCAGATCCTCGGCAAGGATTTCCGCGACAACGCGATCGAGATCAATGCCGAGCGCGAAGATGTGACGCTCACGGGCTTTGCCGGCGTGCCGACCTTCAATCGCGGCAACGCGGCGCATCAATATGCCTTCGTCAACGGCCGTCCGGTGCAGGACAAGCTGGTGCTCTCGGCAATCCGCGGCGCCTATGCCGAGACGATCCCATCGGGACGCTACGCGGTGGCGGTGCTATCGATCGGGCTCGATCCGGCGCTCGTCGACGTCAACGTGCATCCGGCCAAGTCCGACGTGCGCTTCCGCGATCCGCAGCTGGTGCGCGGGCTGATCGTCGGCGCGATTCGCGAGGCGCTGGCGCGCGACGGCAGCCGGGCGGCGACCACAGGCGCCGACGGCATGCTGCGCGCCTTCCGCCCCGGCTTCCAGCCGAACGGCTACCGGCCGCAGCAACAACCCCAACAACCATGGAGCGCCGAGACTTCACCGTCACGGCCTTTCTCCGCCGCCGCTACCGGTTCGTCGGCCTATTCCTCATCCTATCAACGCCCTGTTGGTAACGGCTTCGGCGAGCGGCCGCAGGCCTCCTTCGATGGACTAACCATGCCGACGGCACGGGCCGAGACCGCGCAGACTTCGTCCTGGACGGCGCCACCGCCCGCCTCCGAGGCGGAGGCACCGTCGCGGTTCCCGCTTGGCGCGGCGCGCGCGCAGCTGCACGAGAACTATATCGTGGCGCAGACCGAAACCGGGCTCGTGATCGTCGATCAGCATGCGGCGCATGAGCGGCTGGTGTTCGAGGCGATGCGCAAGGCGCTGCACTCCAAGCGGCTGGCATCGCAGGTGCTGCTGATCCCCGAAATCATCGACCTGCCGGAAGAGGATTGCGACCGGCTGATGCAGTTTTCATCGGAATTCGGCGAGCTCGGCCTCGGCATCGAGCGCTTCGGGCCGGGGGCGATCGCGGTGCGCGAGACGCCGGCAATGCTGGGCGAGGTCGATGCATCCGGGTTGATCAGGCAGCTGGCCGACGAGATCGCCGAATGGGATACGGCCTCGGGGCTTTCGGCCAAGCTCGAATATGTGGCGGCGACCATGGCCTGCCACGGATCGGTGCGCTCCGGGCGGCGGCTGCGGCCGGAAGAGATGAACGCGCTGCTCAGGCAGATGGAGGTGACGCCGGGCTCCGGGCAGTGCAACCACGGCCGGCCGACCTATATCGAGCTCAAGCTTTCCGACATCGAGCGGCTGTTCGGCCGGAGCTGAAAACGCTGGCAATGGCGGCTGTGGCGGGTTATGGCAATCCGATGACGGCCTCGTTTTGAGGATTGGCTTTAAGGATTGGAGCGCATGAACTTGTTTGAAGGAAACGGAAACCGCGAAGCGAAGATACGCTATCTCGATGCGGATTTTCAGATCCTGTCGCCGGGTTCGTACGTCGTCTGCGCCATGACGGGCAAGCAGATCCCGCTCGACGAACTGCGCTACTGGAGCGTCGCCCGTCAGGAGCCCTATGCCGACGCCGTCTCCTCCTTCGAGGCCGACAAGCGCGCCGGCGTGCTGCCGAACCAGAAGCGCTAGCCGCAAGCCTGACCGCTTTGGCGAGACGGTCGAAGCCGTGCCTCGGCCATGGAGAAAACAATGATCAAGATCCTCGCATTGCTGCACAGCGCCGTCGGCCGGGATTGGCAGACTCCTCCCAAGGAGATGGGACTGAAGACCTTGTACGAAGCCGAAGCGCAGGGCTTCGTCGAGATCCGCGGCGAATTCCAGAAGCGGCAATTCCGCCTGACGCCAATGGGCTTCCAGACCGTCGAGCGCGACCGCCGGCGCCTGGAAGCGCGCAAGAGCTAAACCGGGGCCACCGCGACCTTTCTCACACCGCAAAGGACGAGAACTGGTGCCTATCCGTTCATCCGCCCTGCTCTCCGCCGCCCTCACCGGGATGGCCATTCTGCTGGGTGCTGCATTCGGTTCCGCGGGCTTCGCGCTTGCCGGCCCCTGCGCGCCGGAAACGGTCGAGAACACCAACTACGTGATCTGCACCGTCGATCCCGCCAAGGCGGATCTGCGTCTCTTCTGGAAGGGCGACGAAGGGGCGCCCTACCGTTCCTTCCCCGGCATCGCCGATGCCATGACCGCCAAGGGCAAGACGCTCGTCTTCGCGCTCAATGCCGGGATGTACCACGAGGATTTCTCGCCGATCGGGCTTTATGTCGAAGATGGCCAGGAGTTGCGGCCGGTGGCGAGCGTCAAGGCACCCAAAGCGAGCGGGCCGGTGCCGAACTTCTACAAGAACCCCAACGGCATATTCTTTATCGGTGACAAGGGCGCGGGCATCCTGCCGACCTCGACGTTTGAGAAGCAGCGTCCCGATGTCAGGCTTGCCACGCAGTCGGGGCCGATGCTGGTGATTGCAAACAAGATCAACCCGATCTTCATCGTCGGCTCCACCGACCGGACGCGGCGCAGCGGGGTGGGTGTCTGCGCGGATGGGATGGTGCGCTTTGCGGTCAGCGACGATCCGGTCAATTTCCACGATTTCGCGCGGCTGTTTCGCGATCACCTGCAGTGCGCCGATGCGCTGTTTCTCGATGGCGGGGGTGGTGCGGGGTTCTATAGCGCGGAATTGGGGCGCAGTGATTTTTCCTGGCATGGCGGGTATGGGCCGGTGTTTGGGGTGGTGGAGTAGGCCGGCTTGCCGCGAGGCTGGAGCCAGGATTACCCCCCTCTGCCCTGCCGGGCATCTCCCCCACAGGTGGGGAGATCGGCCAGCGGTGAGGTCTACGCCAAACAATGAAGGTTGAGCGAGCGGGCAAGCCCAGCCAATCTCCCCACCTGTGGGGGAGATGTCCGGCAGGACAGAGGGGGGCGCCACACGGCACAACACCGCCTCGTCTCCACGGCATGACAGCGCCCTAATGAAACGCCCGCACCTCGACAGGAGCGCGACAAGCGATGGCAGCCTTGCGGCCCCAGGCCAGCGCCTCGTCCATGCCATCCGCCTCCAGCACCCAGAAACCGCCGACATGCTCGCGGGTCTTCAGATAGGGACCGTCGTTCACCGACACATTTCCATCGGCATCGGCGCGCAACGACTTGGCGGTGTGCGCCCGATGCAGGCCGCCGACGAAGAGCCGGATGTCGGCCGCGACCATTTCGTCGTTCAGCGCATCGATCGCCCGATGCATCGCCTCGTCTTCCGAGACGGCGGGGTCGTAGTCGTCAGGGTGGTGAATGGCTACCAGATAGCGGGGCATGACGTCTCCTCCATGTTGAACCTATTGTAGAGACGATTGGGGATGGCGGCATCCGACATGTTTTGTGGTGTGGGGGCTGATGAGGCTGGCGTGGCGCAACGGTGCCCCGGGCAGGCGTGGAGCGAGGATTACCCCCCTCTGCCCTGCCGGGCATCTCCCCCACAAGTGGGGAGATTGGCTGGGCGTGCCCGCTCGCTCGACCTTCATTGTTTGGCGTAGACCTCAACCGCGGGTCGATCTCCCCCCTTGTGGGGGAGATGTCCGGCAGGACAGAGGGGGGTGCCCCGCGACACAACGGTCGCTCAGACGGACGTCCCCTACCCCGCCGCCTTCTCCTTCAGCCGTCGTTCCCTGCAGGCATCGAGCGCGCGGTCGATGATCAGGCTTGGCGCCAGATGGTCCTCGAAGGTCATTTCCACCTCGATGACCCGGCACTTGGAGGCCAGTGTCTCGGCCTTGCCGTGATGACCCGTGAGGCGCACGAAGTCCTTGGAGGTGGTGACGATCTGGAGGTCGTCGCGGGCTGCGGTTTCGAGGATGTCGTCGATCTCGTCGTCGGTCAGGTGCTCGTGATCGCCGAAGGAGCGGCGGGCGACGGTTTCGGCGCCGATGCCGTCCACCGTGCGAAAGAACTTCGAGGGATCGGCGATGCCGGCGAAGGCGAGCACCCGGCGGCCCTTCAGGTCGGCGCCGTCGGAGACGGTGACGGTGGCGGTGAAATAGGGCTTGGCGGCGCGGGCCGCGATGCGCACGATCTGGTCGGCGGCGGCACCCGCGCCGACCTTCAAAAGTGCTGTTGCGTAGCGCAGCTGCAACTTGATCGGCGCGCGCACCGGGCCACCCGGAACGATGTGACCGTTGCCGAGGCCGCGCGTGGCATCGATGACGAGCAGCGCGTAGTCGATGGCGAGGCGCGCGCTCTGGAAGCCGTCATCCATGATGATCAGGTCGGCGCCTTCCTTGACGAGGCGCCTGGCGCCCTCTACCCGGCGGCGGGAAATGACGGTGAGCGCCTCGCGGGCGAGAAGCAGCGGTTCATCGCCGACGGCCACGGCGCGGTGGTGGCCGGCATCGACCACGGTCGTCACATCGAGCGAGCCGCCATAGCCTCGGCTGAGGAAGCCGGGGGTCAGACCCTTGGCCTTGGCGGCACGGGCAATCGCGATCGCGGTCGGTGTCTTGCCGGCGCCGCCGACGGTGAAATTGCCGACGCAGATGACGGGCACAGGCACGGAAGCGCGCTTGGCGTTGACCATGCGGTAGCCGGAGATACGGCCGTAAAGAAAGGAGATCGGATAAAGCGTCCAGGCGCGCCAATCGGCTTTCGTCCACCAGAACGGTGGCGCTTCGGATACCATCTTTGCCGTCCTGCCTTTCGCGCCACCGGCCCGCTCAACGCGGACGTCACCCCTAACCGGGCGAAAAGAGAAGGCAATTTTCAAGAAAAAGCAAGCCTTTGGTCGATCAGGCGAACTGCAGGTCGGGCAGCAGCCCTTCGAGTTCGGTGATATCGTTGAGGCAATGATCGCTGGCGGCGGCGAGCGATTCCCGCGATCCGGTGCCGGTCAAAACAGCGACCGTCAGCCCCACCTTGGCGTTGCGGCCCATGTGCAGATCGTGGTTGTTGTCGCCGACGACAGCGACTTCCGAGGGGTCGAGACGGGTTGCCGCGCAGAAGCCGAGCACCATGCCTGGCTCCGGTTTGGTGCCGTGGCCGCTGTCGTAGCCGGCGACGTAATCGATGTAATCGGCAAAGCCGAAGCGCTTGGCCGTCTGGCGGATCGAGCGCTCATTGTCGCTGGAGGCGACGCCGAGCTTGAAGCCGCGCGCATGCAGGCGCGCGAAGAAAGCGGCGAGATCGGTGACCGGCACGGAGAAATCGGCGGCATGCGCAAAGAGTTCGTCGAGCCTTACCGTCAGCTCGTCGACCGGGACCGTCGAGCCGGCGGCGACGAGGCCATCCGAAATCTGGCGCGTATTGCCGGCGGCGAGCAGGCTGTCGGGAACGATGTGGCCGGTGACGGGATCCATGCCGCAGGCAAGCAGCAGGCGGTCGGCCAATGCAGCGTCGTCCCTGGCGGCGATGCGTGCCAGCTCGCGGTTCACGGGCAGCCAGCTCTCATCGTAGTCGAGAAGCGTGCCGTCCTTGTCGAACAGGATACCCTTGATCGCCTGCATAGCCTTGTCCCTAGCTCTAAAGCGCCTCGCGATCTTTCAGATTCGCTCGTTGCGCTTTAGCTGTTTGTTTTACCGCATGTCGTTATCGCAAAACCGCTTCACTTTTGCGCGACATGCTCTAGCGTTGCGCCGCCGCCTTCGGCAGCAGTCTGGCCTTCACCGTCAGCGGGTTGATGTAGGGCTCGAGACCCTTCATCGTCGCCGTCAGCGCACCGCGCATTTCTTGCACGGCGGCGGCTCCGGCCTCGATCATATTGCGGCGCGCCGGGTCGTTGGTCAGCAAATAATGCACGCCTTTGGCCAGCATCTCGGTGTCGCGCACCATGCGGGCGCTGCCACGGCGGGCGAGGCGCTGATAGGCCTCGCGGAAATTCTGGACGTTACTGCCCGACAGCACCGCGCAGCCGAGCATGGCGGGCTCCAGCGGGTTCTGCCCGCCCTCGCCGAACAGCGAGCGGCCGACGAAGGCGACCTCAGTCATGCGCAGATAGAGCCCCATCTCGCCGATCGTATCGCCGAGGAAAACGTCGATATCGGGTGTCAGCGCATCGTCGCGGGTGCGGCGGGCGACTTTCAGCCCCTGCTTGACCAGCTCCGCCTCGATCGCATCGGCGCGCTCGGGATGGCGCGGCACGATGATCGTCAGCTGGCCGTTGCGCTCCTTCAGCGTGCGGTGCACGATGCCGGCGGCCTTCTCCTCGCCATCGAAGGTGGAGATTGCCGCCCATGTCTTGCGGTCGCCGACCTGCTGCTGGTAGCGGGCGAAGGTGGCGGGGTCATAGGACGGCGCGTCGGTATCGACCTTGAGATTGCCAGACATCAGCACCTGGCGAGCGCCCAGATCGCGGAAGCGCTCGGCATCGACATCGGATTGGGCGATGACAAGCGCCAGGTTCTCGAACAGCGCCTCGGCCAGCGCCTGGCGGCGCGTCCAGCGGGCGAAGGAGCGGTCGGACATGCGGGCGTTGACGAGGATCTGCGGAATGCGACGGCGGCCGAGCTCCATGACGGTTGCCGGCCAGATCTCGGATTCGGCGATCAGCGCGCAATCGGGCTGCCAGTAATTGAGGAAGCGGCTCACGGCGGGCTTCAGGTCGAGCGGCACATATTGGTGGATGACTTCGTTGCCGACGCGCTCGGCGGCGAGCTTGGCGGAGGTGACGGTGCCTGTGGTCAGGATGACGTGGACGTCGCGGCGACGTATCTCGCGGATAAGGGGAATGACGGCGTTCATTTCGCCGACGCTTGCGGCGTGGAACCAGACCAGCGGGCCGGCCGGGCGATCGGCGCTCGCGTAACCGGAGCGCTCAAGCCGCCTAGCCCTGTCTTCCTTGCCCTTGGCGGCGCGATAGGTCAGGTAGCCGCCGACGAAGGGCGTGATCAACGTCCCAACCGCCTGATAAGCGCCCAGCGCCAAACGCGCCATGCGGCCGCTCATATAACACGTCTCCGATCAACGATGATCGACATCAACCCATTCCCAAATATCATTGCGGCCGAAATGACCGATCAGTTTGTTCAGAATGCGTCAACAACCACCCCTATGCCCGGATAAGGCAGGCGGCTGGGTAAAACAGGGCCGCAAGGGCCGAAAATTATTTGCCGGACTTGTCTTCGGGATCAAGCAAGCGGTGCATATGGACAATAAAATAGCGCATGTGGGCATTATCGACGGTCGACTGCGCCTTGGACTTCCAGGCCGTCAGTGCAGATGCGTAATCAGGGAAGATGCCGACGATATCCAGGCCAGAGAGGTCGCGGAACTGCACGTCATCGAGACTTTCCAGTTCGCCGCCAAACACGAGGTGCAACAGTTGCTTCTTTTCACCGGACTTGGTCATTTCAGTCACTTCCTTCATCTGCTCCTCCGCCGTTTCATCTGAGGGATTTTGACGGAAACGTCAACTGCTCAGCGCGCGGCGATAGGGGATAGAAATTCATTCAACAGCGGCTCGGAGCCGGCGCAAAGCTCGCCGTGTCTCACATCCGCGCGGTTATAGGTCAGCGCCGTTCCGTCGAGATTGACGAGACGGCCGCCTGCCCTTTCCAGAATGAGATCGGCGGCGGCCAGATCCCAGTCATGGGAATTGCGCTTCACGAAGGTGCCGTCGATCGCCGCATCGGCCACCATGGCGACGCGATAGGCAAGAGAGGGCACGTGCTTGACGCGCTCGATCCTGCTGCGCAGCGGCTCTTTAAAGCCGTTTAGCACATCCTCGGCAATGGCGAAGCGAACGGGCGGCTTCGGCTCCGATACGCGGATCGGCAGGCCGTTCTTCAAGGCGATGCCACCGGCGACCGCTTCATAGAGTTCATCGAGTGCCGGCGCGTTGAGCACGCCTGCCACCGGCCGGCCCTTGTGGACGACGGCGACGCTGACGCACCAGAGCTTCTGGCCGGCGAGGAAGCCGCGCGTGCCGTCGATCGGATCGATGATAAAGAGCGTGTCGCGCGACAGGCGATCGGCGCTATCCTCGGTCTCCTCAGATAGCCAGCCGTAATCCGGCCGGGCGGCGCGCAGCAGGGTTTCGAGGATTTCATTGGCGGCGAAATCGGCGGCGCTGACCGGCGAGCGGCCCTCGTTCTTCCACCAGACCTCCGGCGACTGGTTGAAATGGCTGAGCGCCACGGCACCCGCCCGCTTTGCAGCGTCGGCGATCAGGTCCAGATCGCTCTGCCAGCGGGCATTGTCCACGTCGCTCATCCCAAGTTCCAATCCGTCAGCGGCTAGAGCATGTCGCGCAAAAGTGTGAAGCGGTTTTGCGATGAAGACATGCGGTAAAAGAAAGACCTAAAGCGCAACGAGCGAATCTGAAAGATCGCGACGCACTTTAGCCCGCGATCACCGTCCGGCCAGCGTCATTCCCTCGATCGCGATGGTCGGGGCAGCTACCCCGTACTTGCGGTCGATATCGTTGGCAGGCGTTACCCGCATGAACATCTCCTTGAGGTTCGATGCAATGGTCACTTCCGAAACCGCGAAGGTCAATTCACCGTTTTCGATCCAGAAACCGGTGGCGCCACGGCTGTATTCGCCGGTGATCATGTTGACGCCCTGGCCGATCAGCTCGGTGACGTAGAAGCCGTTGCCGACGCCGCGGATCAGGTCCTCGGGCGAGATATCGCCGGGCTCAAGCGCCAGGTTGGTCGAGGCTGGCGTCACGGCATTGCCGCCGCGCACGCCACGGCCGTTGGTTTCCATGCCGATCTCGCGGGCAGTCGACGTCGAAAGGAACCAGTGCTTCAGCACGCCGTCCTCGATCATCACCATGCGCTCGCCGGAAACACCTTCGCCATCGAAGGGGCGCGAGGCGGGGCCGCGCACGATCATCGGATCGTCGGTGATCGAGAGGCCGGATTTCAGTACCTGCTCGCCCATCTTGTCGCGCAAGAAGCTGGTCTTGCGGGCAACCGATGCACCGTTGATGGCGCCGGCGATGTGGCCGACGAAGCCGCGGGCGATACGCGGATCGAAGATGACGGTGACGTTTTTGCCGGTATCGACCTGGCGCGGTTTCAGGCGCTTGACGGCGCGCTCGCCGGCGCGACGGCCGATCTCGGCGGGATCGTCCAGCTCGGAGAAATAGATGCGGCTGTCGAAATCGTAGTCGCGCTCCATGCCGGTGCCCTCGCCGGCGATGACGCTGACGGAGCGGCCGAAGCGCGAGCCCATGTAGCTGCCTTCAAAGCCGTGCGAGGTGACAAGCACCATGCCGCCGCGACCGGCCGAAGCGCCGGCGCCCGAGGAATTGGTGACGCCATTGACCGCAAGGCCGGCTGCTTCCGTTGCAAGCGCTGCCTCGCGCAGCTGATCGGCGGAGACCTCGGTGCTGTCGAGCAACTGCAGGTCTGGATAGGATTTGGCGAGCCGGCTCTCATCGGCGAGGCACGCGAAGGGATCTTCCGGCGAGACCTTGGCCATGGCGACCGCGCGCTCGGCGAGCACCGACATGTCGAAGCCCGGATTGGCCGAAACGCTGGCGACACGCTTGCCGACAAAGACGCGTAGCGAAAAATCATCGCTCTCGGAGGATTCGGTTTCCTCCACCTTGCCGAGCCGCACGCTGACGGATTGCGAGCGAGAGCGGACGACCACCGCATCGGCGGCATCGGCACCCGCCTTCTTGGCGAGATCGATCAGCTGGCTGGCGCGGGAGAGAAGCGTCGAGGAATCAATTTCAGAGGACATGGTTTGGCCTTTCCTTCGCGTTCCATTTATTGTGCGCTACGGAAAGCATCAAGGCCGACAGTGCCGATTCTTTTTCGCGCTGCTTGCGCAACCATGACCATTGAAAGAAGCTTAGCTGATGTCCGAGCCCAACGCCCTCTTCACCGAAACGATCCTGCTGCTCGGCGGCACCGTCGTTTCGGCCCCGATCTTCAAGCGGCTGGGGCTTGGAACGGTACTCGGCTATCTCGCCGCCGGCGTGGTGATCGGCCCGATTTTTCACGGGCTGACGGATGGCGAGCAGATCCTCAACGTCGCCGAGCTCGGCGTCGTTTTCCTGCTTTTCATCATCGGGCTGGAGCTGAAACCGAGCCGTCTCTGGCAGATGCGGCGCGACATCTTCGGGCTAGGAACGGCGCAGGTGATCCTCACGGGGCTGGTGCTGACGGCGCTCGCTGATCTCTCCGGCCTGCTCGACTGGCGCGGCAGCATCATCGCCGGCTTCGGGCTGGCGCTGTCTTCCACCGCGTTTGCCATGCAGATCCTTGAGGATGACGGCGATGTCAGCACGCGTTATGGCCAGCGCTCCTTCTCCATGCTGCTATTCCAGGACCTCGCCATCGTGCCGCTGCTGGCGCTGATCAACATTCTCGACACCGGCAAGGGCCACGGCACGCCGATCGTCGACTTCGGGATCGCCATCGGCGCCGTCGGCGCGATGATCGTGATGGGGCGCTATCTGCTGACGCCGCTGTTCCAGATCATCGCCAGCACCGGCGCGCGCGAGGCGATGATCGCGGCAGCACTTTTCGTCGTCATGGGATCGGCGGCGCTGATGCAGATGGCCGGGCTATCTATGGCGATGGGGGCGTTTCTGGCCGGCGTGATGCTGGCAGAATCCTCTTATCGGCACGAATTGGAAGCGGATATCGAGCCCTTCCGCGGCGTGCTTCTCGCCATCTTCTTCATCGCCGTCGGCCTGTCGCTGCAGCTCGACGTTCTCTGGGACAACGCGCTGGTCATCCTCGTCACCGTGCCTGTCGTGATGGCGGCGAAGGCGCTGATCATATACGGGCTCTGCCGGCTGACCGGCTCCGATCACAATGACGCGATCCGCATCGCCTTCCTGCTGCCGCAGGGTGGGGAATTCGGCTTCGTCTTGTTTTCGACGGCAGGCGCCTCGTCGCTCATGCCTTCGAGCACGGCGTCTCTCCTGATCGCCATCGTGACGCTCTCCATGGCGCTGACGCCCATCGGCACCAAGCTTGCCAGAAGGCTCGAGAGCAGCGAGACGAAGGAGACGCTGGAAGAGGATTTCGAAGGTGCCGGCGCCGACGTGCTGATGATCGGCTTCTCGCGTTTCGGCCAGATCGCGGCGCAGATCCTGCTCGCCGGTGGTCGCGCGGTGACCGTCATCGATACCTCCGCCGATCGTATCCGCCAGGCCTCGTCCTTCGGCTTTCGCATCTATTTCGGCGACGGCACGCGCAAGGACGTGCTGCGGGCGTCCGGCATCGACCACGCCAAGATCGTCGTCGTCTGCACGCAGAAGCGGGAAGTGACCGACAAGATCGTCGAGCTAGTGCAGGCCGACTATCCCGAAGCCAAGCTCTTCGTGCGCTCCTACGACCGCGTCCACTCGATCGCGCTGCGCAACCTCAATGTCGACTACGAACTGCGCGAGACGCTGGAATCGGGCTTGCTGTTCGGCCGCCGGACGCTGGAAGCACTCGGCATCAGCGAGGCCGCCGCCTACGAGATCGGCGAAGACATCCGCCGCCGCGACGAACAGCGACTGGTGCTGCAGGTCACCGAGGGACTGCAGGCAGGCCGCGACATGCTCTACTCGCAGCCGGTCAAGCCGGAACCGCTGGTCAAGCCGAAGCGGACGATGGATTTCTCGCAGGACCCGCTGGCGGGAACGGGGGATGCGGTGGCGGATGCTTAGTCCTGCCAGGGCTTTTCCACGCGCATGAGCCGTCGAAAACCATCATTGCATGGCGGCTGATCCAAGATTTGGAGATAGTGGTCGTAGCTTGAGGCCGAGACCAACGCGACCGGGCAATCGGCAAGGGCATCCTCGGCGACGCGCTGCGCGGCATCGACTATGAACTCGGCGCCTGTCTGCCCACGTAGCTTCGCGGCGCGGTCGATCAGTGACCAGACGTCGTCGGACGCTTTCAATGTGACTGTACGCATTGGTGGGTTCGCGTTGCTCATGACGCCCTCCTACGCGGACGTTATCACAGCCGCTCGGATCTCGCATGCGCCTCGATCGCCCCATCCAGCGCATATTTCAGCTCGTCCTTGACGCCTTGGGACATGGCCAGCACTTCGCGGGCCTTCAAAAAATCCATGACGCCGGTGCGGCCGACGGCGGGGCGGAGGAAGATGTGGGGGGGCTGGATGCGGAGTTTGAGGGTAATCGCCGTCTGCATCATTAACTGGCCGGAGCCGAAGATGCTCTCCATGCGGTTCGGGATATGGGTGCCGTCGCCCTCGGGCGCGCCGACGACATCGATGCCGATGACGATATCGGCGCGGTCCATCAGGCACTCATAGGGAACGGGATTGCTGATGCCGCCGTCGATCATCACCCGGCCATGCAGCCGGACCGGCATGAAGACGGCGGGGATGGCGGAAGAGGCTGCGAGCGCCGGAAACAGCTGGCCTTCGCTCACCAGCACTTCTTGCTGGCCGTAATAATCGGTGGCGGTCACCGTCATCGGGATCGGCAGATCCTCGAAGCGATCGGGGAGATCGGCGGGCAAGAAGGCCTTCAGGATACGTTCGAGGTTGAACTGGCCGATGCGCACGCCGTTCGCCACCGCATCACGCACCGTCTGCGGGCGAAGGCCCCAGAGGCGGCTCACCACGGCGGTCTTGTTGCCGACGGTCATCAGCGCATGTTCGCGGATTGCCTCGCCGGTCATGCCGGCCGCCATGCCGGCGCCCATGATGGCGCCGATCGATGAACCCGATATCGCCACCGGGCGGATACCGAGCTCGTCGAGCGTTTCAATGACGTGGATGTGAGCGAGGCCGCGGGCACCACCGCCGCCGAACGCAATCGCGATACGCGGCGACGCGCCGGAGGCGACATCTTCGAGAGCAGGGAACGCGGAACTGGTCTTTTCGGCCTGCTGTGTCACCCTTTACCCCCGATAGCCGCTACCTACTCCGGCTGGTAGCGGTAGAAATGCACCCTGGTATCGCCGAAAATCCGGCTTTCCAAGAACAGATAGGAAGGATCGACCGAAACGGCAACGTCGGCGCGCTCCTCAAGCACGGCAATCGCGCCCGGAAACAGCCAACCACCCCTCGCGGCCGCAGCCATTGCCTTTTCGCCGAGACCCTTGCCATAGGGCGGGTCGGCGAAGAGGAACTGGAACGGCTCGAGATTGCCGACGCTGCCGAGATCGGTCGCGTCGCGTCTCAGGATGCGCGTCTTGCCGTGCAGGCCGAGCGCATCGATGTTCTCCCAGAGCAGCCCCCTGCCCTCGACGCTGTTTTCAACGAAAAGCGCATGGCGGCAGCCGCGCGAGACGGCTTCCAGACCGACCGCGCCGGTGCCGGCAAAGAGATCGAGTATCCGGGTGCCATCGACGCATTCCGGATAGGCATGGCTCAGAATATTGAACAGGCTCTCACGCGTCCGGTCGGCAGTCGGCCGGATGTCGTTGGATTTAGGCACGGCGAGCGACCGTCCGCGAAACTCACCGCCGACGATCCGCACCGCGTCCTATTCCCTTGCCTTTTGGTCCACCACGAGACGGCCCGCCCGAGGGCTTGCCACCGCCACCGGGACGATCGCCCGAGGGCTTGCCCGAAAAACTCTTCGCACCCGGCTTGGAGCCACCGGGCTTGCCGCCAAAGCTCTTGCCACGCGGCCCGTCACCACGCGGCTTGTCGCCGAAGGGACGATCGCCTCTCGGGCGCTCGCCCTGGGGACGGTCGCCACGTGGCCGGTCGCCATACGAACGCTCGCCGGCCGGACGCTCGGAGCGAGCCTCGCCGGAGAAACGGTTGGCGCGGGGACGCTCGTCGCCCTCTTCGCGCGGACGGCGCGGCTTGTCGCCGAACGGCCGATCGCCACGTGGCGGACGATCCCCGAAAGGCCGATCGCCACGTGGTGGGCGGTCGCCGAAGGAACGGGGACGGTCGTCGCCGTCTTCACGCGGACGTCGGTCGCCGCGAGGCTTTCCTGCGAATGGGCGGTCGCCGGCTGGCCGGTCACCACGGGGAGGACGATCACCAAAAGGCCGATCGCCGCGTGGTGGGCGGTCGCCGAAAGAGCGCGGACGGTCGCCATCCTCGCGGGGCTTGCGCTCGCCACGCGGCTTGTCGCCAAAGGGACGGTCGCCACGGGGTGGGCGATCACCATAAGGCCGGTCGCCGCGTGCCGTGCGGTCGCCGCCGGAGCGGTCACCGCGATCACCGAAGGAGCGGTCGCCACGGGGACGGTCACCGAAGCCGCGATCGCCGCGCTTGCGGTCGTCGTCGCGGCTCACATCGCTGGAGCGGATCCATTCGCCCTCTTCGTCGCGGGCGCGGTTGATCTGCACGCGCGGACCTTCGTCGTAGCTTGTCGGCTGCGGCTTGGAACGGCCGGGCTTTTCGCCACGGCGCAGAGCCGTCTGGGCGTTCTTCTCGGCCTTGGCGGCTGCCTTTTCGCCGAGCGGACGGGCGCCTGGCGCCATCCAGACATTGGCATTGCGGCGGCTGCCGAGCGCGGGACGCTTCGGGCCTTCATCCTTGCGGTCGCCACCACGGCTTGGGCCACGGTCGCGATCGCCGCCACGGCGGTCGTCGCGTTTATCATCGCGCTTGGTATCGAGGCGGCTCAGCGCGCGTTCGCGCTTGTCTTCCGGCTTCCACGAGCGCTCGCGGCGCTCGGGCCTGGCGTCGGCTTCCTCTTCCTCGGTCACGGCGGGCGCGTTGTAGATCGGCGCGTCGAAATTGGCCTTGGCGTCCTCGATCAGGCGCGGGCCGAGCTGGTCGCGCAGGGTGCGGCCACGCACTTCGATCACCGCACGCTCGGGGATATCGCCGAGCTGGAATGGGCCGTAGGAGATACGGATCAGGCGGTTGACGTCGAGCCCAAGCGCGCCGAGCACGTTCTTGATTTCGCGGTTCTTGCCTTCGCGCAGGCCCATGGTGAGCCAGACGTTGGAGCCCTGCACCTTGTCGAGCGTCGCCTCAATGGCGCCATAGAGCACGCCGTCGACAGCGATGCCGTCCTTCAGCTTGTCGAGCGCTTCCTGATCGATCTCTCCGTGGGCGCGCACGCGGTAACGGCGTAGCCAGCCTGTCGTCGGCAGCTCCAGCGCACGCGCAAGGCCCCCGTCGTTGGTCAAGAGCAGCAGACCTTCGGTGTTGATATCGAGACGTCCGATCGACATGACGCGCGGCAGATCGTCCGGCAAGTTGTCAAATACGGTCGGGCGGCCTTCCGGATCGGCATTGGTGGTCACCAGGCCGGCGGGCTTGTGGTAGAGCCACAGACGGGTGCGCTCGATGCCGCGGATCGGCATGCCGTCGACTTCTATTCTGTCGGTCAGCGTGACGTTGACGACGGGCGTATCCAGCGGCTTGCCGTTCAGCGTGACGCGGCCATCGAGGATCATGCGCTCGATATCGCGACGCGAGGCAACGCCGGCGCGCGCCATCACCTTGGAGATGCGTTCCGCCTTGCTGTCGCTCGTCACGTCGGACACGGCATCCGCCTTGTCAGCCGATTTTGCGAACTTCCTTGCGGGCTTCTCGCCCGATTTCGCGCCGGTATCGCGCGGGGATGGCTTGCCACCCGGCCGTTTTGGCTTGTCTTTGAATGTCATTTGTTGTTTGCCTGCCTTTTGGGGCCTTCTATCAGTTCGCGCCCCTGCGGTTAAGTGGAAATTGTCGGATCGTGAAGACAAATCAATTTATGGAGCTGGCGCTTGAGGAAGCGCGTGCCGCGGGCGCGCGCGGCGAGGTGCCTATCGGCGCGGTCGTCGTCCTCGACGGCATCGTAATCGCCTCATCCGGCAACCGCACCCGCGAGCTCAACGACATCACCGCGCATGCCGAAATTGCTGCCATCCGCATGGCCTGCGAGGCGCTCGGCCAGGAGCGGCTGACGGGCGCCGACCTTTATGTGACGCTGGAACCCTGCACCATGTGCGCGGCGGCCATCTCGTTCGCCCGCATCCGCCGGCTCTATTATGGGGCGGAGGATCCGAAGGGTGGCGGGGTGGATAGCGGGGTGCGGTTTTACGCGCAACCGACATGTCATCATGCGCCGGAGGTGTATTCGGGGATGAGCGAGGTGCAGGCGGCGGAGATCCTGCGGGGGTTCTTTCAGGGGAAGCGGGATTAGGGGCGCTTCGCGCGCTCAGGGGAGGTTTTACCGTGCGGTACCCCCCTCTGCCCTGCCGGGCATCTCCCCCACAGGTGGGGAGATTGGATGGGCGCAGCCGCTCGCTCCACGTTGATTGGTTGGCGTAAACCTCACCGCAAGTCGATCTCCCCCCTTGTGGGGGAGATGTCCGGCAGGACAGAGGGGGGTGCCACACGGCACAACACCAGCATCAGTGCCGAACGAAACTCAGAAAGCGGGGGATTAACCCTCGCCCAAAACCTTACTGCAGCAAGTTCCACCACTGCTTGCCGGAGCCGGCGACCGCGGCTTCCTTTTTCTTCTTCTTCATCTTCTTCAGCTCAGGCTCGCCGAGATCGTCGAGCTTGGCGGGATCGTCGATCTGGCGGTATTCGGTCGGCGGATCGGAGATGTAGCGGCGCTGGTCGATGTAGGCGCCCTTCTGGATGGCGCGGGCTTCTCGGAAGGCCTTGGCCTGGGCTTCCGTCGTGCGGCGGCCGCCTTCGACCTCGTTGTTGGCGAGCGGCGACTGGTAGCCGGACTTGTCGCTGTTCTCGTCGGCTTCCTTGACGAGGCGGGCGCGGGTTTCCTCAGGCGATTCGACCCACTGCGGATTGTCCTTGCTGGCGATCGATTCCTGCGGCGCGACCAGGTTTTCCTTGTCGCCGGCCTTCGGAACCACGAGGCCGGGACGCGGATTGTACTTCACGCCCTTGTTCTTGGGCTCGGCGCCGGTCAGCGAGGTGGACTGGCCAAGGTCATCGGTCAGCTGCTGAAATGCCGTCTTGTCCGTGCCGTAGCGGGGGCTGCTCGTGCAGCTCGACATCATCGCAGTGCCTGCCATCGCAACAGTCAGGCATGCGCCCAAACGGAACCAACGCTTCGATAACATGAAAACCCTTCCAGCCATGCCGGTGCAGTCAATGCTAAACCGGACATCCTCCCCGTGACGGAAAAATCCGGCCAATTTCAGGCAGCTTTTACCGGATGAACCGCGATAGCGCAATTCATCCGGTAACTTTCTTCGGTTTATGCCGCAAGTTCGCGCAAAGCGGCAGCATCGCGGGCCGAGACATCGGGATACTCGGGATCAGAGCCGACATCCGTCGTGATGCGCCACGAGCGGGCGCACTTCACACCTTCGGCAAGCTTCGGCTCGACGCTGACGCCGGCCACTTCAGGCAGACGGAACGCGTCCGACGGGCCATCGTTGCCCTCGATGACGATGCCCGAGGTGATGCAGATCTCCTCGAAGTCCTGACCTTCAAGCGCCTTCAGGAGCTCGGCGTCGGCGATGTGGACGACAGGGGCTGCTTCCAGCGAGGAGCCGATGCGCTTGTCCTTGCGCTCGATTTCCAGAGCACCGGTGACGACCGTACGGACGGCGCGGATCTTCTTCCACTTCTCGGCCAGCGCCTCGTTCCTCCAGCTGGCCGGAACTTCCGGGAACTGCTCAAGGTGAACGGAGACGGCACCGGGGTTGCGCGACAGCCATGCTTCTTCGGTGGTGAAGGGCAGCATCGGGGCGAGCCAGGTCACCATACAATCGAAGATGTTGCGGATGACATGCAGGCTGGCGCGGCGGCGCAGGCTCGAGGGCGCGTCGCAATAGAGCGCATCCTTACGGACGTCGAAGTAGAAGGCCGAGAGCTCGACATTGGCGAAATCGATCAGCGCGCGGGCGATCTTCTTGAAGTCGAAGGCGTCGTAGTTATCGCGCACCAACTGGTCGAGCTCGGCCAGGCGATGGAGCATCAGCTGCTCCAGCTCCGGCATTTCGGAAACCGCGAAAGTCTCGCCCTTGTCGTGCGCCAGCGTGCCGAGCATCCAGCGGATGGTGTTGCGCAGCTTTCTGTAGGCGTCGACATTGGTCTGGATGATCGTCTTGCCGACGCGCAGGTCGTCGGCATAGTCGGAGGTCATGACCCAGAGGCGCAGGATGTCGGCGCCGGCATCCTTCATGATCTCCTGCGGCGAGGTGACGTTGCCCTTGGACTTCGACATCTTCTCGCCCTTCTCGTCCATGGTGAAGCCATGGGTGAGAACGGCGTTGTAAGGCGCGCGGCCACGGGTGGCGGCCGATTCCAGCAGCGACGAGTGGAACCAGCCGCGATGCTGGTCGGAGCCTTCGAGATAGAGATCGGCCGGCCACTTAAGGTCCGGGCGGTCTTCCAGCGTAAAGGTATGGGTCGAGCCACTGTCGAACCAAACGTCGAGGATGTCCATGACCTGGGTCCACTTGGCATGGTCGTGACCGTTGCCGAGGAAGCGATCCTTGGCGCCTTCGGCGAACCAGGCATCGGCACCTTCGACGTCGAAGGCTTCGAGGATGCGATTGTTGACCTCTTCGTCCTGCAAGACGTTGCCGTCCTCATCGGCAAAGACGCAGATCGGAACGCCCCAGGCGCGCTGACGCGAAAGCACCCAGTCCGGACGCTGCTCGATCATGGCGCGCAGGCGGTTCTGGCCGGCAGCGGGTACAAAGCGGGTGTCGTCGATGGCGTTCAGCGCACGGGTGCGCAGCGTCGTGCCGTCCTTGAGGTCCTTGTCCATATAGACGAACCACTGCGGCGTATTGCGGAAGATGATCGGCTTCTTGGAGCGCCAGGAATGCGGATAGGAATGCTTCAGGCGGCCACGGGCAAAGAGAGCATTGCGCTCGATCAGCGTCTTGATGACGCGCTCGTTGGCATCGCCCTTCTTGCCGTTGTCGTCCATGACGCGTGCGCCCTCGAAGCCGGGGGCGTCAGCGGTATAGGTGCCGCTGTCGTCGACCGGGAACGGGATGCGCGTGTCGATGCCGCGGGCCTCGAGTTCCTTCGCACCGGACATCCAGGCCTCGAAGTCTTCGCGGCCATGCGAAGGGGCGGTGTGAACGAAGCCGGTACCGGCGTCATCGGTGACGTGGTCGCCGGCAAGCAGCGGCACGTCGAATTCATAGCCGCCGCCGAGGCCCTTGAGCGGATGGGCGGTCGTGAGTGATGCCATCTCGTCGGCTGAGAGGCCGCGCAGGCGCTTGAAGGTGAGCTTGGCCTTCTTTGCGGACTCTTCGGCCAGCGCGTCAGCGAAGATCAGCTTCTCGCCAGACTGCGGGCCGAAGTCGTTTTCAGCAGCCGTGATCTCATAGAGACCGTAGGCGACCTTCGGCGAGTAGGCGATGGCGCGGTTGCCGGGGATCGTCCACGGCGTTGTCGTCCAGATGACGACATGGGCATCGGCCAGCTCGCCTTCGCCACCCACGACCGGGAATTTCACCCAGATCATATCACTCTCGACGTCGTGGTACTCGACCTCGGCTTCTGCCAGCGCCGTGCGTTCGACCACTGACCACATGATCGGCTTCGAGCCGCGATAGAGCTGGCCGCTCATGGCGATCTTCAACAGTTCGCCGGCGATGCGGCTTTCGGCGTGGAAGTTCATCGTCAGATAGGGATTGTCGAAGTCGCCTTCGATGCCCAAGCGCTTGAACTCGTCGCCCTGGATCTTGATCCACTTTTCAGCGTAAGCGCGGCATTCCTTGCGGAACTCGATCATCGCGTCGGCCTGCTTGAGGTCGGGCTTGGCCTTGCCCTTGGCGCGGTAGTTCTCTTCCTCGATCTTCCACTCGATCGGAAGGCCGTGGCAATCCCAGCCGGGAACGTAATTGGCATCGAAGCCGCGCATCTGGAACGAGCGGTTGATGACGTCCTTCAGGATCTTGTTCAGCGCGTGGCCGATATGGATGTTGCCGTTGGCGTAGGGAGGGCCGTCGTGGAGGACAAATTTCTCGCGGCCGGCGGCCGACGCGCGCAGCTTCTTGTAGAGACCCATCTCCTGCCAGCGGGCGACCGTTTCCGGCTCCTTCTGCGGCAGGCCGGCGCGCATCGGGAAATCGGTTTCGGGGAGATAGAGGGTCTTGGAGTAATCGATCTTTTCGGCTGTATCGGTCATGTCTGGCAATCGTCTCTTCTAGCGATCGTGCTTTACGCCTCGCAAACGGGCGCAACGGACTTGGAAATATCGTGGTGGCGGAAGCGCTCTGAGGTCGAGCGCCGAAAACCCGGACCTTCCGGCCGCTTAGCGCGCGCGGAAGGCCGGGCCGATAATTCGTATCGTGATCGCCAGCCGGAATGTGTTCATCGCGCCGGTTCATAGGCGCTTTTACAGGGAAAAGGAAGAGGAGATCGACCGTCGGAAGGCTGCATTTGCAGTCTGGCCATTTGCGCTTATATTTATGGGCAAATGGCACAGGAGGCTTCGATGGTGAGTAGCGCAGCGCAAGCTCGAGACGACTCTACGCTGGCGCTTGTGGAGACGGCGAGCGGAAGCAAACAACCACGGTTTGATAGCGGCTCGATCGAGACGCTGAAGAACTACGGCTTTTCGATGGATGAGATTTACCGGTTTGTTGCGCCGCGCCGGACGCTCGCGCGACGGCTAGAACTGGGCGAGCCGCTAACTCTTGCCGAAAATGACAGCGCGCAGAGACTTCTACGCGTCAGTCAACATGCCGATCGTGTTTTCGGGGAGCGTGAGAAGGCCCAACGCTGGCTTCGCAAACCCAGCCGAGCCCTGAACGGGGTCGTGCCTTTTGACCTGTTACAGTCAGAAACGGGAGCACGGCTCGTCGAAGAGGAGCTAATCAGGATCGATCACGGGATCTATATCTGACCGTGTATCTCTGGCGAATATCGAAACACGTTGACTTGAGCGGACGGGGCGGCCTGCTTGCATCGGGCCGCTGGAATTTCGCTGGCCTACCTGTCGTCTATTGCTGCGACCATCCGTCAACAACACTTCTGGAAGTCATCGTTCATACGGACCCTGAGGACATTCCATCCGAATACACGCTCCTGAAGATCAATTGCCCCGACAATCTCCCGACAAGGAGACTGGACGATCGTGACGTCGATCTTTCTGATCTGGACGCCACACAAGAATTCGGATCGGCTTTGCTGCTAGAGAAAGAGGCATGCCTTCTCGACGTGCAGTGCGTGATCATGCCGGAGGCGCGCAATGTGCTGATCAATCCCCTGCATGCGCGAGCCGGTGAGATCATCATCGAAGACGTCAAGACATATCCGTTTGACAGCCGACTACTTCGTTCCTGACTTCATAGCGTGAGGGCCGCGGCGTCACCCGCAGCCCTCCCCTCACAACACGCTCAAGCCCGAGCCACAGCCTTGCCCGGCACCACCGCATTCACCACCACCGCGACGATGATATTCACCGCCAGCGCCAAGAGGCCGATGTAGATCGTGAACGAGGTCTCACCCATCGTCACCGGCTGCAGAGGTTTCCAGCCATTAAGCCAGACCAGATAGGTGCCTCCGAAGAAGCCGACGAACCAGCCGGCAAGCAGGCCGGGGGCGCGGAACCAGTTGGTATAGAGGCCGAAGACCAGGGCCGGGAGCGTCTGCAGGATCCAGATGCCGCCGAGAAGCTGGAGGTCGAGGGCGAATTGGGTGGGGAGGAAGATGATGACCAGAAGCGCGCCGACCTTGACGACCAGCGACGTCATCTTCGCGACCTTTGCTTCGCCCGCATCCGTTACTTGTGGGTTGACATAGGCTTTCCAGAAGTTGCGGGTGAAGAGGTTGGCGGCGCCAATACTCATCACCGCCGCCGGCACCAGCGCGCCGATGGCGATGGCGGCGAAGGCGAAGCCGGCGAACCAGCTGGGGAAGAGCGTCTGGAACAGCGCCGGTACCACGTCATTGGCGCTGTCGAGCTTGAGGCCGGCGGCGTGGCCCATGTAGCCGAGCAGCGCCAAGAGGCCGAGCAGCAGCGTATAGGCGGGCAGCAGCACCGCGTTCTTGCGGATGGTGTTGCCGCTGTTGGAAGCGAAGATGCCGGTCAGCGTGTGCGGATACATGAAGGCCGCGAGTGCCGAGCCGAGCGCCAGCGTCGCATAGGCGACATACTGGTTGGAGCCGAGCAGCAGGCTGCCGGAGCCCTTGGCCTGGAAGGCGGCGTCGGCGGAAGCGAAGACATTGGCGTAGCCGCCGAGCTTCGAGGGGATCAGCGCCACGGCGGCGATCACCACGATATAGATCATGATGTCCTTGACGAAGGCGATCAGTGCCGGCGCCCTCAGGCCCGCCGAATAGGTGTAGAGCGCAAGCACGATGAAGGCGATGGCGAGCGGCACCTCGCCATGCAGGCCGAGCGCCTTCAGCGCCGCCGTCATACCGACGAGCTGCAGGGCGATATAGGGCATGGTGGCGATGACGCCTGTTGCCGCGACCGCAAGCTCCAGCCCGCGCGAGCCATACTGGCCATGGACGACGTCGCCCGCCGTGACATAGCCGAAGTCCCGCGCCCGCTTCCAGAGCACCGGCATGACCATGAAGACGAATGGGTAGACCACGATCGTATAGGGCAGCGCGAAGAAGCCGTAGGCGCCGACGGTGTAGACGAGTGCCGGAACAGCGATGACGGTGTAGGCGGTGTAGAAATCGCCACCAACCAGGAACCAGGTGATCCAGGTGCCGAAGGAGCGGCCGCCGAGGCCCCATTCGTCGATATGCGCCATGGTCTCGGGTCGGCGCCACCGTGAGGCGACGAAGCCCATGACGGTGACGAGGACAAAGAAGAAAATGAAGACGCTGAGCGCCGTGATGTTGAGATCAGTCGTCATTGCGCATGCTCCGGTAGGCGATCCAGGTCAGGAAGGCGGTGATCGGCACCCAGAGGAGCTGATACCAGTAGAAGAAGGGGAAGCCGAAAAGAACCGGATCGTGGAAATTGTAGAAGGGGACCCAGAGCAGCCCGATATAGGGAATGATGAGCAGCCAGCAGGCCGCCGTTCCAAATCTTTTGTCCATGGGGAGAGTGCCTTTCGCGGATCGGGCGCGGCTTATCCGCGTCTTATCAGATAGATGACATATGCCAGCCGGCTCGCTCGGCAAGCATCCTTGCCGCGAAAAAGACACAGTTTGTGCCTGGGCAGGCACGTGTCAGGTGCAGATCCTCCCTCGCCACGCCGCTTTCCTCGCGTGCCTTCACATTCAATTCAAATATTGCTAATATACTATAAGTTGATTTCAATCTGGCGTTACATGGTTCCAGGCGGTGGCTCGTGGCGAAATCGCCGCGCGCAAAGGGCTGTCTGTTTTCAGCGAGAGGGGCGCGGATGCAACATGTGATCGATAGCGACCGTGTCGCGGAGGGCCGTCGGTCGGTCTACCTGCATGAGGTTGTCGAGGCCTCGCCCCTGCCGTTGATCGATCTTTCCCGATCGCGTTTCGACGACGATGATTTTCATGTGCGCTTCAGCGGCCGCCTGCTCGGGGATGCCTATCTCACGCGTTTCGAGGCGAGTTCCGTGGTGCTGGCGCGCAGCGAGAAGGAGATATCCGAGCGCTCCAGCAACATGCTGCTGCTGGCGATGCTGAACACCGGCAGCTACGAGCAGACGTTCGGCTATCATGAAGCGCTTCCGCGCACCGGCCCCGGCGACATTCTGCTGCTAGACCTCGACGGACCGCAGGCGGTTTCCTTCGCCCGACACTCGGTGACCACGTGCGCCTATGTCCCGCGCGGCCATTTCAAGCCGTTTCTCGATGATGCCACGCTGCTCAATCCCGCGCTGCTGCGTCCTGACAACGAGCTCTACGGCCTGCTTGTGGCCTGCTTCTCCGCGTGTTGCGCGATGCAGAAGCCGCAGCCCGCCGCCAGCACGGCGGCTCTCAGCACCCTGACACGGCTGGTGATGATCGCGCAGGGTCTGCATCCGCTTGCGCATGGCGAGCTTCAAGGCTCCGTCCGCGATGCGAGACGGCAGCGGGCGCAGCAGTTCATCGCGCGTCACTATGATGATCCCCGGCTGACCCCGCAGGCGATCGCCGATCATCTCGGTGTATCGGTCCGCTCGCTCAACATGGCTTTCGAACCGAGCGGTGTGGGCGTGGCGGGCTCGATCCTGGCAGCGCGGCTTGATTGGGCAAAGGGCATGCTCATCAATTGCCCGCAGCGGTCCGTTCTCGACGTGGCGCTTGCCTGCGGCTTCAACAATCTGAGCAGCTTCTACCGCAGCTTCGCGCAATCCTTTGGCGCACCGCCTGGGGAATTTCGCCGGATTGCGCAGATCGAGAATGACGATTTCGCGGATCGCCACGACGCGAGGGTGGCAAAGCTGTAGAACACGGCCGGGCGAGCAGACCGGCCACGATCGGCGGTATCCCGCAATGCCACATAGCAGACAGGGTGTTTGAGGGGCTGCACTTGCGGCCGTCGGCGGCGACCGGCGACCGCAAGTGCTGGATGCCCAACTGCGCCCTCGGTTCGATCTCCTTTTTCGAGGGCATGTCCATGGACGTCTTTCCATATCATGCGGCCGGCTCGGGATTTCTGCTCGGCGCCAGCCTGATCTTTTCGATCGGCCCGCAAAACCTCGCCTTGATCAATGCAGGGCTCGCGCGCGACCACATGCTGCTCGTCGCCAGCATCGGCTATGTCTCGGAAATCGTGCTTGTCGGCATCGGGCTGATGGGCTTTCAAGCGTCGCCCGGCGCCCATCCCGGCGCTACGGCGGCGCTGCACCTGCTCGGTATCCTGTTCCTCGTCTTTTACGGCGTCTGCGCCATCCGCCGCAGCCTGCAGCGCACACCGGCGACGGACGACGGCATCGTCGCAAGCTGCCGCACGCGCTGGAACGCCACCGTCTCCATGCTTGCCGTCACCTGGCTCAATCCGCTCGTCTATGTCGAGATCGTGCTGCTCGTCGGCCTTGTCGCATCCGCCTTTGAAACGCGTATCCGCATCTGGTTCGGCGCCGGCTTCCTGCTCGCCTCGGCGGTGCGTTTCTACGGCTGGAGCCTGACCGGGCAGATGCTGCGATCCTGGCTCGGGCATCCGGCGCGGCGACGGCAGTTCGCGATGATCTCGGGCTGCCTGCTGCTCGGCTCGGCAGCGATGCTGGCGGCGCGGGCGGCGCACCGCCTTGTCGTGGTCTGAGCCGCCATGTCGAAGCGGAGCGCCTATGTCTCGCTGATCCTCGCCGCGGCCTTCTGGGGCTTCGGCAACATCGCACAGAAGACAGTACTGACGCATATGGGCCCGCTATCGGCCACCATGCTGCGCTGCCTGATCGGGGCGCTGGTGATGCTGCCGCTGGCGGCCCTCGAGCGCAACGATGTGCGGGGACATGGCGCGGGGTGGACGAAAAGTATCCTGCGTGTTGCGCTGACCTTCACCGTGGCGATCGCGATCCAGCAGACGGCCTATGTCAACGCCACGGTCGTCAATGCGAGCTTCCTGGTCAACACCGCCACCGTGCTCACGCCTGTCGTGGCATGGGCTTCTTTCGGCGAGACGACGCGACGGCTGGGCGTCTTCGCGGCCTGCCTGACGCTTGCGGGCATCGGGCTGATGGCCGATGGGATCGGCGGCTTCGCGGCGCTGAACACGGGCGATGTCGCCTGCCTGGTCTCCGCCGTCTTTTATGCTTTCTGGATGGTGCTCCTCGGGCGCCACGCGCGGCGTTATGGCGGGCCGTTCACGTCGGCCTTCGTGCAATTCGCGATCGCCGCGCTGCTCTTGATGCCGGTGGCGCCGCTGCTGGAGCCGCTGACGGGCGAGATGATGTGGCGGGCGGCACCGGAACTGGCGATGCTCGGCATTCTCTCCACCGCGGCCGCTTTCGGGCTGCAGACTTATGCGCAGCGTCATGTGCCGGCATCTAAGGCGGCGGTGCTCGTCTCCGGCGAGAGCATATTCGGCGCGATCGGCGCTTGCCTCGTCTTGCTGGAGCGGCCGCCTGTAATGGCCTGCGTCGGGGCAGCGCTGATCTTTCTGTCGATCGTCATCGTGACGATCGAGCCGGAGGATCCCGTGGCGGCATTGCTTCAACGCAATGCGGAAGAGGAATGAAGCCCTAAACGAGACCGCAGAGCTTGCGGTCGAGCTCGCTGATCGGCTGGACGCCTGAGAGTACCGCCCTCGCCTCTTCCTTGTCGCGGTTCATCTGCTCCACCAGCGGATCCAGGCCGTCGAACTTCAGCTCCGGGCGCAGGTAGGAGAAGAAGGAGACGGAACAGATCTGGCCGTAGAGATCGCCGGAGAAATCGAAGACGAAGGTTTCGAGCAGCGGCGCGCCATTGTCGGTGACCGTCGGGCGGCGGCCGTAGCTGGCGACCGCGTCATGCATCGTGCCATCCTCGAAGCGGAAGCGGACGGCGTAGATGCCGGGCTTCAACTCGACCTCAGCCGGCAGGCGCATGTTGGCTGTCGGAAAGCCCAGCTGGCGGCCGAGCTTTTCGCCGCCGATCACCTCGGATTCGACCGTGTAGTGATAGCCGAGCAGGCCGGCGACCTCGCTGACCTCGCCTTCCTTCAACAACGCGCGGATGCGGCTGGAAGAGACCACGTCAGCGTTCTCATCGCGAAAGGTGTCGATCAGGGTGACGCCGAAGCCGTATTTATTGCCGGCATCCATGAGGAAGGCCGGGCCACCTTCGCGGCCACGGCCGAAATGGAAATCGACGCCGGTCACGACCTCGGATGCAGCCAGCCAATCCTTGAGGATCGAGTGGGTAAAATCGTCGGCCGAGCGCTGCGAAAAGGCGCGGTCGAACGGGTATTCGATGACCGCGCCGAAGCCCATGGCCTCGAGAATGCGGGCACGCAGCGGCGCGGGCGTCAGCCGGAAGACCGGTGTCTGCGGGTTGAAGACCGTCCGCGGATGCGGCTCGAAGGTGAGCACGAGGGCCGGAACGCCACGCGCCTCGGCGATCTCGAGCGCGCGCTCCAGCACCGACTGATGACCGCGATGGACACCGTCGAAATTGCCGATGGCGACCACACCGCCGTGCAGGTGATCGGGCAAGGGCTCTCGCGTTTCGTTGCGGTGGAAGACGGTCATCGGGCAGACTTTACTGATGCTTCGGGCTTAGGCAAGGCGGCTTCAGGTGCGTGGAGGCTCAGGCCAGACGCGGCATCCACCACTTCGGCGTTGCCTTCTCGCGTTCGAGATAGGCGGTGAGGATCGCCTCGTCGGTCTCGCCGTTCAGCGTGTATTCGGCCGCGTGGATGCCGCCGCTGATATAGAGAAGATCGAGACCGTAATCGAGGGCGCCGCGCACATCCGTCGGCATGCCGTCGCCGATCGCCAGGATACGGTCCATCTTGAGATCGCCACGCATTTCGCGGGCGACCGAGAGGACGGCGTCATAGATCGGCTTGTGCGGCTTGCCGGCGATGCGGGTCTTGCCGCCGAGCTGATCGTAATAGGCGGCCATGGCGCCGGCGCAGGGGATCATCTTGTGGCCGCGCTCGACGATCAGGTCGGGGTTGGCGCAGATCATCGGCACGTCGCGGGCCTGGAAGGCCTTGAGCATGTCGGTGTAATCCTCGGGCGTCTCGGTCTCGTCGTCGAAGAAGCCGGTGCAGACGACGCAATCGGCCTCCTCGGCGGAAACTCGGGTGACGCCGATGCCTTCGATGATGGCAATGTCGCGATCCGGGCCGAGCAGGAAGACCTTCTTCGGGCCTTCCGCGATCAGGCCACGGGTAACGTCGCCCGAGGTGACGATGCGATCATAGGCTTCGTCCTGGATGCCGATGATGCGGAGCTGATCGACGACGAGCGGCGCGATGCGCGGCGAATTGGTGATCAGGACGACCGTCAGGCCAGCCTCGCGCGCGGCCTGCAGGGCCGCGGCGGCCTTCGGAAAGGGCGAAACGCCGTTGTGCAACACGCCCCACACATCGCAGAACACCGCATCATAGTGGCTGGTGATCTCTGCGAAATTCTCGATGCGCTGCGCCATTTCAAAGTCCCGGTTTTCATTCGATGAGGGCTGACATCGCAAAGCCCCGCCGCGATGGCAAGAAATTTTGCAATGCAGAACGATGAAATTCTTGCGACCCGGTGCGCTCCGACGGCCTTCAGAGCAGCAGTTCGGCGCCCTTGATGGCGAGACCGGCAACAGCGCAAAGCCCCAGCACCTTGACCATGCCCATCTTCACGTAGAACAGCAGGACAGACGCGATCACGAAGATCGCCAGCGCCGCGATATCGATCGTGGCCCATTGGGGCCAGGCGAGGCTGACGATGGGAAGGCCAGCACCACGCGACAGAAGCGAGACGCGGCCGACCTCGGCGAAGAGCACATGCAGGCCGAACCAGAGCGACAGATTGAGGATGACGCCGACGACGGCTGATGTGATGGCCGACAGCGCCGCCGACAGAGCGGCATTGTCGCGCAGCTTCTCGACGAAGGGGGCGCCGGCGAAGATCCAGACGAAGCTCGGGACGAAGGTGGCCCAGGCGACCAGCGTGGCGCCGAGCGCGCCACCCATCAGCGGCGCCATGAAGAGCGGATTGCGGTAGCCGGCGAGGAAGCCGACGAAACAGAGGACGAGGACCAGCGGGCCGGGCGTGGTTTCGGCCAGCGCCAAGCCATCCAGCATCTCGCCCGGCTGCAGCCAGGCATAATGACCGACGGCGACCTGCGCGACATAGGTGAGCACCGCATAGGCGCCGCCGAAGGTGATGACCGCCATCTTGGAAAAGAAGATGAAGAGCGCGCCGAAGACATTGGTCTCTCCGCTGAGCGCCTCGGCGATAAAATCGGATGGCGCGTGCAGATTGCGGACGAGAAGCAACGGCGCCTGCCAGATGAGGATCCAGAAGACGAGAACGAGGAGCGGCCGGGCGACGGCATGGGTCGTAAACGTGGGCAGGCGGCGGGGCGATTGCGCTTTGGTTTCCTCGGCCTGCGCGTGGCGGCGGGCATAGCGGTACAGAGCGAAACCCGTGAGGCCGGCGAGGATCACGACGATGGGGAACGGCGCGTTCAGCATAAACAGCGCCAGGAAGGAGGCGCCGGCAATGTAATAGTGTGCGCGGGTTTTCAGCGCGCGGCGCGCAAGGCGCAGCAGCGCCTCGACGACGACGGCAAGGACGGCGGCCTTGAGGCCAAAAAACAGGGCGGGAAGCCAGGTCGTCTCCTGGAAGACGGCGTAGAGGGCGGAAAGCCCCAGCATGACCACGAAGCCGGGGAGAATGAAGAGCAGGCCGGCGAGGATGCCGCCGCGCACGCCATGCATCAGCCAGCCGATATAGGTGGCGAGCTGCTGCGCCTCGGGGCCTGGCAAAAGCATGCAGTAGTTCAGCGCGTGCAGGAAGCGATCCTCGGAGACCCAGCGCTTTTCGTCGACGATGGTCCGGTGCATCAGGGCGATCTGGCCGGCGGGGCCGCCGAAGCTCAGACAGCCGATCCTGGCCCAGACGCGGACGGCCTCGCCAAACGGCACCGATGCCACGCTGTCATCCGCCATCACCGCTCCGTCCACGCTCATATATACCCCCCTTTGCCGACCTCTGCCGGCTGCCCCTGTCGCTCGATATCACCCGTGTCAGGGCTGGACAATCCCGGCCCGGTGGCACGACCGAGACGCCGCTTCCTGTTGGCATTTCGCAAATTCCGGACACGGGTTTATGACAAAGCTCGGTGCCGGAAGATGCGGGCGGCCCCTGCCCTTTCCGGCATTAACCATGGAAGCGTTTTCATGACCTCGACATGCGCGCGGCAGGTTCACAACTTTGCCATCAAACGGCTATAGACACGGGGCGTCGGAAAATTACGACAGCTTCCCTTGACTCCCCAGATGGCCGCTCCTAAATGCAGGTCGCTAGCACTCACCAAGGTAGAGTGCTAACACCCATCCGTGTGGGCCATACCGGCCTGCGAGTGTCATTTGATCGAGGGATTAGACAATGGCAAGCACCAACTTCCGCCCCCTTCACGATCGCGTCGTTGTTCGCCGCGTTGAGTCCGAAGAAAAGACCAAGGGCGGCATCATCATTCCTGACACCGCCAAGGAAAAGCCGCAGGAAGGCGAAATCGTCGCCGTCGGCACCGGCGCTCGTGACGAGTCCGGCAAGGTCGTCGCTCTCGACGTCAAGGCTGGCGACCGCGTTCTGTTCGGCAAGTGGTCCGGCACCGAAGTCAAGATCAACGGCGAAGACCTTCTGATCATGAAGGAAGCCGACATCATGGGCATCATCGGCTAATCAGCCGGTTTCCCATCCATCTCAGTTCGCTGACACCCCTTTTCAGGAGTTCTCAAAATGGCAGCTAAAGAAGTAAAGTTCGGCCGCTCTGCGCGCGAAAAGATGCTGCGCGGCGTCGACATCCTCGCTGACGCAGTGCAGGTAACCCTCGGCCCGAAGGGTCGTAACGTCGTAATCGACAAGTCCTTCGGCGCTCCGCGCATCACCAAGGACGGTGTATCGGTCGCCAAGGAAATCGAACTCGAAGACAAGTTCGAAAACATGGGCGCCCAGATGGTCCGCGAAGTTGCTTCGAAGACCAACGACATCGCCGGCGACGGCACCACGACGGCTACCGTTCTGGCCCGCGCTATCGTTCGCGAAGGCGCCAAGGCAGTTGCTGCCGGCATGAACCCGATGGACCTGAAGCGCGGTATCGACCTCGCTGTTGCAGAAGTCGTCAAGGACCTGCAGGCCAAGGCAAAGAAGATCTCCACCTCGGCTGAAGTTGCCCAGGTCGGCACGATCTCCGCAAACGGCGACAAGCAGGTCGGCGACGACATTGCTGAAGCCATGCAGAAGGTTGGCAACGAAGGTGTTATCACCGTCGAAGAAGCCAAGACCGCTGAAACCGAACTCGAAGTCGTCGAAGGCATGCAGTTCGACCGCGGCTACCTCAGCCCTTACTTCGTGACCAACCCGGAAAAGATGGTCGCCGACCTCGACGACGCTTACATTCTCCTCCACGAGAAGAAGCTCTCGAACCTGCAGGCGATGCTCCCGGTTCTCGAAGCCGTCGTTCAGACCGGCAAGCCGCTCCTCATCATCGCTGAAGACGTCGAAGGCGAAGCTCTTGCTACGCTCGTCGTCAACAAGCTGCGCGGTGGCCTGAAGATCGCTGCCGTCAAGGCTCCTGGGTTCGGCGACCGCCGCAAGGCCATGCTGGAAGACATCGCTATCCTCACGGGCGGCACTGTCATCTCCGAAGACCTCGGCATCAAGCTGGAATCCGTAACGCTCGACATGCTCGGCCGTTCGAAGAAGGTTTCGATCTCCAAGGAAAACACGACGATCGTCGACGGCGCTGGCGCCAAGTCCGACATCGAAGGCCGCGTTGCGCAGATCAAGGCTCAGATCGAAGAAACCTCTTCCGATTATGACCGCGAAAAGCTGCAGGAACGTCTTGCCAAGCTCGCTGGCGGCGTTGCCGTCATCCGCGTTGGCGGCTCCACGGAAATCGAAGTCAAGGAACGCAAGGACCGTATCGACGACGCTCTGAACGCCACACGCGCGGCCGTTCAGGAAGGCATCGTACCGGGTGGTGGCGTTGCTCTCCTCCGTTCGGCTTCCAAGATCACCGCAAAGGGTGCAAACGACGACCAGGAAGCTGGCGTCAACATCATCCGTCGCGCTCTTCAGGCTCTGGTTCGCCAGATCTCCGAGAACGCCGGTGACGAAGCATCGATCGTTGTTGGCAAGATCCTCGAGAAGAACGAAGACAACTACGGCTACAACGCCCAGACGTCCGAATACGGCGACATGATCGCCATGGGCATCGTCGACCCGGTCAAGGTTGTTCGCACGGCTCTGCAGAACGCAGCTTCGGTTGCTTCGCTGCTGATCACGACCGAAGCCATGATCGCCGAGCTGCCGAAGAAGGACGCTCCTGCCGGCATGCCTGGCGGCATGGGCGGAATGGGCGGCATGGACATGATGTAAGACCGAGAGGTTTTACATCTGATCCAACCGGTTCAGGTTACGGAAGGGCGGCCCTCGGGTCGCCCTTTTCGTTTTGTGATTCGCACTCACATTCGCGTGCGGAATTTTTCAACCTTGTGATGAAACGTATAATCATACAAATGGAGAGCTGTTGAGCTTGGCGAGGCTTTCGTGAAGCTTGCTCGACGGGCGATTTTTACCGAGGGGTCAAATTCTCGTAACAATCGAGTTTTCTTGCCAATGGTTGCCGTCAGAGGCAGGAAACGCCCGCAACTCCATCAATTTCGCATTATTTAGCAGTGTTTTTATCAACCTTTCCGCTATTTCTGGTCGTTGACGACTGGGTGCGAGGATCCGTCTGCGTGTTAAAAACCGTTGCCGTTTCTGCAAAAAAACTTATAGATTCGCGCTGTGTTCGGCGCTTCGTTCAGGCGCACTTGCCGCTGCATCGCCGACACCGCTCAGAATTGCATTGACGCACGGACCGAGTTACTTATTCTGAATTAAATTAGAAGTTGCATATTTTGGAAAGGCTGGGCAGAGTGGGCTCACTTCTTGGGGCGACCGCTCGGAACGCTATTTTCCGGTCACCGAGCATGAAGCGCGGCGTCGACTGAAACTGTGATGTTTGCCGGGTGTGCAGCAAGGGAGAACGCTGCGCCCAAACTGGGGAACAATGTGTTTAAGATAACAAAAGCCACCGCATCCGCACCGCTGATGCACGGATCGCTGGAACTCAATGATAACAATCCCGACATGCTTGCTCAGCTTTCCGTATCCGAGAGCTGGGTCGGCGACTTTTCCAGCGGCGTGATCCGCCTTCAGGAACGCAGCGCCCGGCTTCATGGCCTGAGCGTACCCGAATGCGGCTTGCTCAGCCTGATGCGCTGTTATGATCCGAAAGATCGCGGCCGCATCGTCCAGATTTTCGAACAGGCTGCGGCGCTATCCTCGTCCTTCTGTTTTTCGACCACGATCATCCTGCCGAACGGCTACCGCCAGCCGCTGTTCTGCATGGGTGAATCGAACGGCTACGAAGAAGAAGGCAATGGCAGCATGATCGGCATGTTCATCTTCCCGCGCATCGAGGCCGACACGAGCAAGGCCGCTATTCGCCGCCAATAAGACTTACTGCTTTCACGGAAAAGCCGGCCTATTGGGCCGGCTTTTGACGTTATATGGGCACCGCGTCGGCGCCGAGGGCTCGGCTTAGGCCGGACGGGCGGGAATGTTTAGCCCCTTTTCGCTGGCCGGGCGCGCCATGCAGCGCTTCAGCCAGTCCATGACCGCCGGGAACTTGTCGTATTCCAGGAGCTCCCGACCGCCATAAAAGACATCGGCGCCGCGCACCCACGGGAACGTGGTAATATCGGCGATGGTGTAGGTGTCGCCCATGATCCACTGGCGGCCCTGCAGCCGCTCCTCCAGAACGCCGAGCAGGCGCTTCGACTCGTCGCGATAACGCTCCACCGGATAGGAGTTGTTGGCGACCTTGTCGGCCGCGAACTTGTGGAAGTGGCCGAACTGGCCGAACATCGGCCCGATGCCGCCCATCTGGAAGAACACCCACTGGAGCGTTTCGTAGCGACCGGCTGCGTCCGCCGGAATGAGCTTGCCGGTCTTTTCGGCGAGGTAGACAAGGATCGCACCGGATTCGAACAGGCCGATCGGCTTTCCATCAGGGCCATTGGGATCGATGATCGCAGGAATGCGGCCATTCGGATTGAGCGACATGAACTCCGGAGACTTCTGATCGTTGGTGCCGAACGAGATCAGATGCGGCTCATAGGGCAGAGCGAGCTCCTCAAGCGCGATCGACACCTTCACGCCGTTCGGCGTCGGCAGCGAATAGAGCTGGATGATATCGGGGTTGCTTGCCGGCCAGCGTTTGGTGATCGGGAATGCGGAAAGGTCTGCCATCTGAAGTCTCCATGCGGGATAAGGCGGCCGACCATAGAAGAGCGCCGAGGGACATGGCAAGCGGTGATCGTGCGCACTCAGTCGTTCACCATTACTGAACAAACTGTCCGCTACCGTCTATCTTTCCATGACGGCCAAAAAAGAGGAGAAACAGTGCATACGAGATCGACAACCGTGCCGGGGGCACACCGGTCTCAGCTCATTCAACCGGAGACAGTTCCATGTCGAATACCCAGAACATTGTCATTCTCGTCGCCCGCATCCTCCTCTCCTTCATCTTCATCTATTCCGGCTTCGGCAAGCTGACCGACCCGGCTGGCACCGCCGGCATGATCACCGGCGCCGGCCTGCCTGCCGCGACCGCTCTTGCCTACCTCGCCGGCCTGTTCGAACTCGTCACCGGTCTTGCCGTTCTCGTCGGCTTCCAGACGAAGATCGTCGGCTGGGCACTGGCCGCATTCTGCATCTTCACCGGCGCTGTCTTCCATTCCGGCACCGTTGCCGTTCCCGGCTGGCCGGATGCCGCTCTCGGCTGGATCAACGCTCTCAACGGCATCATGCTGATGAAGAACTTCACGCTCGCCGGCGCCTACATCCTCCTCGCCACCTTCGGCCCGGGCCTCTACTCGATCGACGCCCGCCGTGGCGCCCTGCCGGTCGCCGCTTAATCGGCACCCTATTCTCCCAAGCATAAAAAAGCCCGCCGCCAGTTCATCTGGCGGCGGGCTTTTTCGTGATTGATACGACGATAGATGTCAGAGCGCGGCGCGAACGGCTTCGATCAGCCGGGCCACCGACGGCTCGTTGGCGTGGCTCTGCTTGCGGGCGCGCACGAGGCAGGCCTCTGAGCGCAGGATGACGCCATCCGACAGTATCTTCAGGTGGTTGGCGCGCAGCGTCGAGCCCGTCGAGGTGATATCGACGATGATATCCGCCGAGCCGGACGCCGGTGCGCCCTCGGTGGCGCCCAGGCTCTCGACGATGCGATAGAGCTGGATGCCGTGCTGGCGCGAGAAGAACTGCTGCGTCAGCCGCCAGTATTTGGTGGCGATCGTCAGGCGTCGGCCGTGGCGGGCGCGGAAATCGGTGGCGACATCGCCGAGATCGGCCATGCTGTCGACATCGAGCCAGATCTCCGGCACCGCGACGATGACATCGGCGTGGCCGAAGCCGAGGCGGGCGCAGAATTCGACGCGCTTGTCGGCTTCCGCCAGGCCTTCGCGGATCAGGTCTTCGCCGGTGACGCCGAAATCGACGGTGCCGTTGCCGAGCTCCTTGGAGATCTCGGAGGCAGAGAGGAAGGCGACCTCGACATCGTCCCAGCCTTCGACGCGGCCGCGATAGGAGCGGTCGTTGCCGACGGCGGTGATCTTCATGCCGGCCTTCTCAAAGATGGCCGAGGCGTCGTCCTTCATCCGGCCCTTGGAGGGCAGCGCGATGGTGATGGTCATCAGGCGGCCCTTTCCGTTTCGATGCGATCCAGCCACAGCGAGAAGCCGACGGCCGGGATGCGCTCCTTGGCGCCGAGCAGGGTCATCAGCTTGTCGAAGCGGCCGCCACCGGCGAGCACGGCATCCGAACCCTCGACGCCGATCTCGAAGACGAGGCCGGTGTAATAATCCAGTGGGCGGCCGAAGGCGGCGCGATAATCGATGAGCGAGAGATCGACGCCGGCATTGGCAAGTGCCGCGACGCGACCATCGAAGCGCGACAGGGCGTTGCCGAGCTTGAGGCCGGCGGCATCGGCGAAGCCGGACAAGGCCGCAGAGGCATTGATCAGCGGCACGTTGAGCGACAGGAACTCCTTCAGCACCAGGAAGGCTGCGTCATCGAGCCGGGTTTCCGACAGGATCAGCTTTTCCTTCAGCCTGCGGGCGATGTCCTGCGGCGAGCGGCTGGCATTGGTGGAATAGCCTGTCGCCTGCATGGTGGCATCGATATGGGCGACCAGCGCCTCTTCATCGTCGGCGCCGAGAAGGCGGGCGATATCGTCGCTGAGGCCGGTGACGAATTGCGGACTGACAAGGCTGGCGAGCAGCGCTTCGAGATGGGTGGTGTCGCCAAAGGCATGGATCAGCCGCTTCTGCCAGCCGAGCGGCAGGCCGAGCGCCTGGACGACGGCTTCAAACACGGCCTGATCGCCGAGCGTGACGGCCAGTTTCTTGCCCGGCAGCAGCCGCGACAGCACGGCCGTAGCATCGCCGATGGCGCGGGCGTCGGCGCTCGGGATGTTGATATCGCCGAGATCCTCGATGCCCGCCTGATAGAACTCATTGCCGCCTTCGCGGCGCTGGCGGAAGACCTCGCCCAGATAGGCATAGCGCTTCGGCGTGCCCATGGCGCTTTCGATATGGCGCAGGCAGACGGGAATGGTGAATTCCGGCCGCAGACACAGGCTGGCGCCGGTTTCGCTCTCGGTCATGAAGATGCGGCGGCGAAGGTCCTCGCCGGCGATGTCGAGAAAGGGTTCTGCCGGCTGGATGACCGGGGTGTCGACGCGCTCGGTGCGCCGGGCGGCGAACTCGGCGAGCAGGTCTTCGGAGAAGGCTGGGAGGTTGATCAGGGGCATGGGGTTCGTGTCTCCGGGGCTACCCCCCTCTGTCCTGCCGGACATCTCCCCCACAAGGGGGGAGATCGGCCAGGTTCATCCGCTCGCTCCACATTCACTGTTTGGCGCAAGCCGCGCAACACATCGATCTCCCCCCTTGTGGGGGAGATGTCCGGCAGGACAGAGGGGGGTATTCCCCGCTCAAACATCAGAGGCTCGCTTGCGATCTTCCGCCTGCGCCGCCAGGATTTCCTTCACCTTGGCGACCAGATCGGCCTCCTTGACCGTTTCCTGCGCGACACGGGCTTCGCGCCACGAGGCGTTGTCCTCAATCTCGCCGGAGAGGCGCTTGCCCTCGATCAGGTCCTTGATCTGCACGACACCCTCTGCGCGCTCATCACCGCCCTGGATGATGGCGACTGGGCAGCCGCGGCGGTCGGCGTATTTCAGCTGGTTGCCGAACTTCTTCCAGTTGCCCTGGTACATTTCGGCGCGGATGCCGGCCTGGCGAAGCTCCTGGGTGATGCGTTGGTAGCGGCCCATGGCCTCGACATCGCCATCCATGACGGTGACGAGGACGGGTTCGACGACTTCGCTCTGGCCGAGCTTGCCGAGGTTCTTCAGCGCCGTCATCAGGCGCGAGACGCCGATGGAGAAGCCCGTTGCCGGAACCGGCTGACCCATGAAGCGGGAGACCAGACCATCATAACGACCGCCGCCGCCGACGGAGCCGAAGACGACCTTCTCGCCCTTTTCGTTGGTCACGTCGAAGGTGAGTTCGGCCTCGTAGACCGGGCCGGTGTAATATTCGAGGCCGCGGACGACGGAGGGGTCGATCTTGATGCGATCGGAATTATAGCCGGCGCCAGTGACGAGACCGCCGATGAGGTTCAGTTCCTCGACGCCTTCAGCACCCTTGGAGGTGCCAGCGACGAGTTCGGCAAGCTGGGCGGCGCTTTCGGCGTAATCCTTGATGCCGACGAAAAAGAGAACCTTTTCGATCTGGCCCTGATCGAGTCCGGCTCCCTTCGTGAAGTCGCCAGACTCATCCTTGCGGCCGGGGCCGAGCAGGAGAGCCACGCCCTCGGGACCGAACTTGTCGAGCTTGTCGATGGCGCGGAGCACGTTCAAACGCTGGGCGGCCTTGTCGTCGCCGCCGAGGCCGATCGCTTCCAGAACGCCGTCCAAAACCTTGCGGTTATTGACGCGGATGACATAGTCGCCGCGCTTGATGCCGAGGGCTTCCAGCGTGTCCGACATCATCATGCACATCTCGGCATCGGCCTGAACGCCGGGCGCGCCGACGGTATCGGCGTCGAACTGCATGAACTGGCGGAAGCGGCCGGGGCCGGGCTTCTCGTTGCGGAAGACATAGCCGGCGCGATAGGTGCGGTAGGGCAGCTGGATCTCGTTGAAGTTTTCCGCGACATGACGGGCGAGCGGCGCTGTCAGGTCGTAGCGCAGCGACATCCACTGCTCGTCGTCGTCCTGCAGCGAGAAGACGCCTTCGTTCGGACGATCGGCATCCGGCAGGAACTTGCCGAGCGCATCGGTGTATTCGAACAGCGGCGTTTCGACAGGATCGAAACCATAATGCTCGTAGACTTCGCGGATCTTCGCGGTCATCTCGTTGACAGCGCGAATATCGGCCGCCGAACGATCGACGAAGCCGCGAGGAAGTCTGGCCTTGAGCTTTTGTGGTTTCTTCTGCTTGTCGTTCATTTCCAACGTCTTCCGCTCAGTGTGACAGTGGCGGTTTCCTAGCGGAAAGGGTCGGATGCGGCAAGGGCGAAGGCCCTTGATCCGGAAGACAGAATCGATTGAACGAGAGAGAATGAACCGAATGGCGGAGCTATATGATGATCGCTGAAGCACTTCTCTACGCCGCGACCGCCTGGCGGACGCAGAAGGCGCGCCGCAAATATATCCGCTACTCCGTCAATCTGTGGTCGCGCGCCAACCGTTGCAGCCGGCAGTGGGCGGAGCATGAGGAGAATACGAGGCGAGCGATCCTTGCCGCCATGGCGGGCTGCAAGCAGCGGCGGACGGCTGTGGTGCTGGGTTCCGGCTTGCTGCGCGATGTGCCGATCCGGGAGCTGGCAGCCAGCTTCGATACGGTCGTTCTGATCGATCTCGTGCATGTCGCGACGGTGAGGATGAAGATGCGCCGCAAGGCCTATCGCAATGTCCGGCTGATCGAGCGCGATCTCTCGGGCTATGACGCACTTGCGGCCGGTGAACAGCCGGAGCCGCTCGGGTTCCTGCGCAATGTGCCCTATCTGGATCTCGTGGTTTCGGCCAATCTGCTCTCGCAGATCGGGCGCGGGGTGCAGCGGCGGTTCGAAGCCGAGCGGGAGCGGATGCCTGAGGATACGGTGGAGCGGCTGATCGCAGCGCATCTTTCCGGCCTGTCGCGCATGCCGTTCAAGAGCTGCCTTGTCACCGACGTCTCCTATGCGGTGATCGATCGCAATGGAAAGACCCATGAAGAGAGCGACCTGATGCACGGGGTCGCGGTGCCGGAGGCGCGGGCGGCGTGGGCCTGGCCGGTGGTGCCGATTGGTGAGGAAAGCCCGGATTACCAGGTGATCCATCGGGTGATTGCGGCCTGGTGAGTTGCAAGATATCCTGATGCAATCAAAGATTTATTGTATCACTTTTATTTTGCGATATCGTATCGATGAAGATCGTTTGGGATGAGCCGAAACGGCTTGCCAACCTTGACAAGCATGGGCTCGACTTCGCCGATCTCGACGAGGTGTTCTTTCTCGGCGCCATATTGCGGCCGGCCAAGCGCGGGCGCTTGATGGCGATCGGGCGCTTTGCGGATGGCTCGATCGCCGTGGTGTTCGTGGTGCTGGGTTCGGAGGGCATTTCCGTTATCTCGATGCGCCCGGCGCGAAAGAGCGAAAGGAGGCTGCTGGATGACAGCGAAGAAGACTGAGTTGCAGATCGAATTCAGAGAAGGGCGCGGCTATTCCAAGGACGATTGGGATGAGGTCAGCGACAATCCCGAATGGACCGAAGAGGACTTCAAGAAGGCGCGCCCCTTCGCGGAGGTCTTCCCCGAGCTTGCCGAGAGCATCCGGCGTTCGCGCGGGCGGCCGGCGGTGGAGAGCCCTAAGCGGCAGATATCGCTGCGGCTCGATCCCGATGTGATCGATGCGTTCAAGGCGACCGGCAAGGGGTGGCAGGGACGGATCAATGATGCGTTACGCAAGGCCGCCAAGCTCGATTAGCGCGACGCGACGTCTTGGCAGCGGTGGCGCGCTTGCCTATGTTTAACCGATGCGGCTTTTCTCTATCGCGACGATGATGCTGGCATGGCTGACCTACGGAACGATGTTCGCGTGGGTGGGATGTCCGATGTGCGCGTCGATGAGCCAGCCCGCCGCTGTCGATATGGCTGCCGGCAAGCCGCACCATCATATGCCTGATATGGAGATGGGCGATGCCGTCAAGGGCTCAGTGCCGGCGAAGAACCCGTGTGCCGCCGGCGGCATGGCGCATATGCCGCTCTGTTCTGCCTGTCTCATCGTGCCCGTCGACGTGATTGTTCATGTGGATGGCAAGCAGGTGTTTTCCTATCCCTCGCCGGCGATCGCGCTCGCCTTTCCCGGCGCACGGCCGGCTCCGCAAGCGCCCCCTCCCCGGTTGAGCTGACAATCCAGATCCTGAGAAACGCGGCGATATCAGCCGCATCGGACTTTCATTGCCAGACTGAGGAAGGATATCCCATGTCTCTTAAACTACTCGCTCTCACCACCGGTCTTGTTGCCGGGCTCTCATTCATCGCTCTTCCTGCACGCGCGGAAGACAAGCCGATGGATATGGACATGAGCATGCCGATGGGCGACCACAGCCCGTCCAGCCATGCCTTTTCCGAGGCCAACAACAAGATGCACAAGGACATGATGATCGAATATAGCGGCGACGCCGATATCGACTTCGTGCGCGGAATGGTCGCCCATCATCAGGGGGCGATCGACATGGCCAAGGTGGAGCTGCAATACGGGAAGGACCCCGAAATGCGCAAGCTGGCGGAGGGCGTGATCAAGGCGCAGGAGGCCGAGATCACCGAGATGCAGGCGTGGCTGAAGGCGCACGCCAAGTAAGGCCGCTTCCGCGATTGCCTGCTGGACGCCGGGTTTGTATCGGCGTCCAGCGTTTCGATTGCGATCAAGCCTTTGGTTCGAACGGCGCGGGGCGGCGACCCGCACCCTGGCGGGAGAGCATCCAGCCGGGATATTCGGGCGCGAGTTCGCTGACCTCGTCCAGCTTCTTCAGGTCATCGGCATCGAGTTTCAGTCCGACGGCTGCGAGGTTCTGGTCGAGCTGTTCGATGCGCTTGGCGCCGATGATCACAGTCGTGACGAAAGGCTTGGCGAGCACGTAAGCGAGCGCCACGGTAGCGACGCTCACGCCGTGCTTTTCGGCAATCTCGCGCATGACGGCGACGCAGGCCCAGGCGCGGTCCTTGTCGACAGGCGGGAAGTCGAAGGCGGCGCGGCGGCCTTCGCCGTTGCCCGGCGCGCCGGGGCCGTATTTACCCGATAGCAACCCGCCGGCCAGCGGCGACCAGACCATCAAGCCAACCTTCTCCTCGTTCATCATCGGTACGATATCGCGCTCGAGGTCGCGGCCGGCAATGGAGTAATAGGCCTGCACGGTCTCGAAGCGGGCGAAGCCGCGACGTTCCGAAACCCCAAGCGCCTTGGCGATGCGCCACGCCTGCCAGTTGGAGACGCCGACGTAGCGGACAAGGCCGCGCGAGACGAGATCGTCCATCGCCCTCAGCGTCTCGTCGATCGGGGTGACGCTGTCGGTGCCGTGGATCTGGTAGAGATCGATATGATCGGTCTGCAGGCGCTCGAGGCTCTTTTCGACCGAATCCATGATGTGGCCGCGCGAGGCGCCGCGATCGTTCGGCTTGTCGCCCATCGCGCCGTAGACCTTGGTGGCGATGACGACATCCTTGCGGGCGACGCCGAGGTTCTTCAGCGACTGGCCGAGCAGCTTCTCGGAATCGCCGAAAGAATAGACGTCAGCGGTATCGATGAAATTGACGCCTGCCGAAAGCGACCGCTCGACGATCGCATCGGCCGCCTTCTGATCGACATCGGCGATGGAGCCCCACGGGCTGCTTGGGTCAGGAGCGCCGAAGGTCATGGTGCCCAGGCAGATTTCGGAGACGAACAGGCCGGTATTTCCAAGCTGGTTGTAACGCATGGTCAAACGTTTCCTTGTGAGGACCGCCGTGAAGCCGGCGGAGGGAATGATCCCGGTTATATGATTTTTGGGCGGCGCAGCGCTGGCATGGCAGCGCTTGCTGCAGGCATGAACCCATCAGACATAAGTTGCGCGCGCTCGGTTTCAACGGCTCACGCGATACGCAGGGGTTGCAGCAACATAGGTCGCTCGCAACTCATTGGCGCACAACCGTGATTGCACCCTGCAATTGCCGCTCTTAGTAATTGTATTTACTGCGTTTTCCGAGCGGATTCATAAAATTCTAATTGATATCCACCTAAACAATCCTCGCAGATGCGGGGGCAATCATGACATCCTTGGTTCAGCTTGTGAGTTCACTGCTGCGCAACAAGCGCGGCAATGTGGCGATGATCGTAGCGCTGCTTTTCGTGCCAATGGTCTTGGCCGGTGGCGCCGGGGTCGATCTCGCGCGCTATGAAGCGGTGCGCGTGGAAATGCAGGACGGGCTCGACCGCGGCGTGCTGGCGGCGGCGTCGCTGTCGCAGAAGCAGAAGACCGCCGATGTTCTGAAAAGCTACATGAACAATCTCCCCTACGGTGCTGACGTGGCCATCGACTTCTCCGAAGCGACGGCGATGAACTCGCGCAAGATTTCGGCCAACGCCTCCTATACGATCAACACCGCCTTCATGCATCTGGCCGGCGTCAAGACGTTGACGATCAAGACGGCGTCGAGCGCCGAGGAGGCCAAGCAGAATATCGAGCTGTCGCTGATGCTCGACATGTCGGGTTCGATGGTGGGCAGCAAGATCAAGAACCTGAAGATCGCCTCGCAGCAGTTTATCGACCAGATCCTGACCGACGACACCAAGGACTATACGACGATCAGCGTCGTGCCCTATGCGGGCCACGTCAACGTGGGTTCCGCGGTCTTCGACAAGCTCGGCGGCTCCCGTCTGACCGGCCAGTCGCAGCCGACCAAGGATCCGAATTACAAGGGATCATGCTTCGAGCTCGACAATGCGGGCTTTGGCAGCGATGCGATCCCGAGCTTCAAGGCTCGGTCGAACCTGCCGATCTTCACGAACTGGAATTACAACACGACCGACAAGGAAAAGAGGTGGTGGTGGTGTCCCGGCGAAGAGGACGCGATCACCTATTTCTCCAATGACGCGACCTATCTCAAGGCCCGGCTGAACGCGCTGCAACTCTATGACGGCACCGGCACGCAGAACGCCATGCAGTGGGGCTACATGCTGCTCAATCCGGCCTCATCGAGCATCGTCCAGGCGGCGATCGCGAGCGGGCAGATGTCCTCGAAGTTCTCCAACCGCCCGTCCAGCTTCAGCGATGCCGACACGATGAAGGTGCTCGTCTTGATGACTGACGGCGTGATCACCGCGCAATTCCGCCCGAACGACTACAAGCGCTCTCCGGATCTCAGCCCGAGCAACTACACGATGTCAGGCAACACGGCGACCTACTTGAGCAATATCTGCTCGACCGCCAAGGGCAAGGGCATCACCATCTTCACCATCGGCTTCGAGCTCGGCAGCGACACCACCGCGATCAACGCCATGAAGAACTGCGCGACGAGCTCCGCCCACTTCTACCAGGCCTCCGGCTCCGGCATCGGCGACGCTTTCAAGTCGATCTCGACATCGATCCGCAAATTGAGACTGACGCAGTAATGAGAGTGGGCTTTTTCAGTAGCGCGCGCCGGCTTTTCGGCGACAGCAAGGGCGCGGCGGCGATCGAGTTCGCCATCCTGGCGCCGATCGTCTTTGCCGTCATCTTCTCGATCTTCGAGGCTGGCTTCATCATGACGCAGTCGATCATGCTCGACCGCGCAGTCAGCCGCAGTTCGCGCGCGCTGCAGATCAACGGCGCCAAGATGAGCTATGCCGATTTCAAGGCTTCGGTGTGCAAGGAAGCGGTGATCCTCAGCGATTGCGTCAAGTCGATCCGCATCGAGTTCACGCCGGTGACCAAAGCCTCGGATTTCCCGACGACGGGCACGCCCTGCGTCGACCGCTCCGTCGCGATCGATCCTGTCACCAGCTACAATTCCGGGCAACCGTCGCAGATCATCTTCACCCGCGCCTGCTATGTCGTCGATCCCTTGGTGCCGGGGCTCGGCTTCGGCCTGAGTTTCCCGAAGGACAACACCGGCGCCATCCAGCTGACCTCCAGCTTTGCCTTCGTCAACGAGCCGACCTGATGTTCAAGCACGCCTTTTCCCGCCTGATCCGCGAGCGCTCCGGCGCATCCGCGATCGAGTTCGCGCTGCTGGCGCCAATCCTGCTGTTCTTCTTCCTGGCGAGCATCACGGTGTTCGACATGTACCGGACCTACCAGAACATCGTGCAGGCCAACGGTATCGTCGCCGACGTGATCTCGCGGCAGACCTCGATCGACAATACCTTCGTGTCCAATCTCTACAGCGTCTTCACGCATCTGCAGCAGAACAGCACGGCCCCGATCGCGCTTCGAATCTCCAGCATCAAGAAGACCGCCGGGGTCTACAAGCTGGACTGGACGAAGGAGAGCGGCACGGCCGGCCTGTTGAAGGCGCAGGTTCTCAGCAGCTCGACGCTGCCGCAGCTGACGGACGGAGATTCGGTGATCTATGTCGAGGGTGCGGCCAGATACACGGCGATGACCAGCATCATGGGCTTCGGCAGCATGACGTTCGCCGAGACCGCCTTTTCACGCCCGCGCTTCATCGGCGCCATCGTCTATCAGTGACGCAATCCCTTGCGGTGAAGGCGCGAGGCTCCTAATTGTTTTTCAATGAACAAGAGGGTGCGCCCATGACGACCCGCACGCTGACCACGATCGGCTTCGATGCAGACGACACGCTGTGGCAGAACGAGCAATTCTACCGGCTGACGGAAACGCACTTCACCGAACTGCTCTCCGACTATGCGGAGGGCACGCTGGTTTCGGAGCGGCTGCTGGCCGCCGAGAAGCGCAATCTTCAGCATTACGGCTTTGGTATCAAAGGCTTCACGCTGTCGATGATCGAGACCGCGATCGAGATTACCGAGGGCAATGTGCCGGCTTCGGTGATCGCGCAGATCCTCGATACCGGGCGGGATCTTCTCTCGCATCCAGTCGAGACGCTGCCCGAAGTGCGCGAGACGCTGGCGGCGCTAGCCGACCATTACCTGCTCGTGCTGATCACCAAGGGCGACCTGTTCGACCAGGAGCGCAAGCTGGCGCAATCCGGCCTTGGCGATTTCTTCCATGCCGTCGAGATCGTTTCCGACAAGACGGCGGTTACCTATCGCCGGATCTTCTCCAAGATCGGCGGCGGGCCGGAGCGGGCGATGATGGTGGGCAATTCGCTGAAGTCGGACATCGTGCCGGCAATCGCCGCCGGCAGCTACGGCGTGTTCGTGCCGCACGAACTGACCTGGGTGCTCGAGCATGTCGAGGAGCCGACGAAGGCGCCGCGCTTTCGCAAGATCGAACGGCTTGGCGAACTGCGCGGCGTGATCGACAGTTTGGGTTAAACGAAGCTCCGCTTACTTGCGCGAGGGGAAGAGCGGCGACGGCTTGCTGTCGTCGGCAGGGGCCGGCGCGGGTGTTACCGGCGCGGCTGAGGCAGCCTGCGGTTCCACGAGAATGCTGTAGGGTGCGCCGAGACCGCGTCTTGGAGAGGCCTTGGAATAATAGGGGCGAAGCAGCCAGGTGGCATCCTGCTTGACCGTCGTCTGGAAGGTCTGCCCGTCCTCGTCGGTGCCGAAGATCGCTTCGTCGTCGGGGGCCGCGAGATCGAAGATCGCGAGGAAGGCGAACTGGCTCTTCGTCGAGAAATCGATCTTCACATGCTGGCCGGCCTTGACGGGCAAGGTGTAGACCTTGCCGTTGCCGAATTTCGTCCAGCCCTTGAGCTCCATGGTTGCTGCCGGAAACTGCAGCTTTTCCAGCCTTTCGCCGCGCTGCAGCTCGGGTGTCTGCGCCATAGCGGCGGGCGCGATCGCGCTTATGGCGATCGCCATTGCCATCAGTTTCAGTTTCTTCATGGACGTACCAATGCGTCGCGCATCGCCTCTACTTCGGGACGGCAGTAGCAGCCTTCGAGATGATCGTTGACGAGACCCATTGCCTGCATGAATGCGTAAACTGTGGTCGGGCCGACAAAGGTCCAGCCGCGCTTCTTCAAATTCTTGGATATGGCGACCGAGGTGGGCGTAGTCGGATTGGCCATGATCGTGGCGCGATCGACCACCTTGGGGCGCTCGTTGTGACCGGGCTCGTAGCTCCAGAAATAACGCGCGAGCGAGCCGAACTCGTCGCGCAGTTCGATCGCGCGCTTGGCATTGTTGATCGTCGAAACGATCTTGCCGCGATGGCGGATGATGCCGGCATCGCTAACGCAACGCTCGACATCCTCATCGTTAAACAGCGCCACCTTATCGAAATCGAAGCCGGCGAAGGCCGCGCGGAAATTCTCGCGCTTGCGCAGGATGGTGAGCCAGGAGAGGCCGGACTGGAAGCCTTCAAGGCAGATCTTCTCGAACAGTCGGATGTCGTTCACGACCGGCCTGCCCCATTCCTCGTCGTGATAGCGCAGATAATCCGGCAGGTTGCCGTGCCAATGACAGCGGCTCTTGCCGTCCTCACCGATTGTAATGCCTGTCTCGCTCATCACGTTCCATTCGTTTCAGCGGCTGCGAATCCGGCTTTACCATTTGCAAACCCTGTTTCCAAACCGAACGATAACCCTGACGAAAAGTTTATAGGCCAGTTCGGCTTTTAGTGAACGCGGGTTTACCATTCGCTGGCGAGCGCGGTGGCAGCATGATCGGCAGGTGGCGGATGCCGCCCGTCCATTTTCGGCCATTGTAGAGAGTTCGTCCGATGATGAAATCCGTTTTGCTCGCCGCAGCCCTGCTCGGCGTCTTTTCCACGGCCGCCCTTGGCGACGACCGTTACGTTTCCCGTCCGCCTGTCGTGCTGAGCCCTGATCTCGCGGCACCGTGGATCATGCAGCTCAGCGGCGGCAATGTTCGCCCCGTCGTCTACCAGCGCCCCGTCATCGTGCAGCAGCAGCGCGGGTTGTTTGCTCCGCGCGCCGTTCGCCGCGCGCCGGCAGCACAGCAGGTCTCGGCGATCAACCCCGGCGTTCCTGTCATCCGCGGCCAGATCGAGCCGCAGTTCCTGCCACAGATGGTCGACTACCAGACCAAGGAAGCGCCCGGCACCATCGTCATCGATACCAACAACCGCTTCCTCTATCTGGTCATGACAAACGGCAAGGCGCGTCGCTATGGCGTCGGCGTCGGCAAACCGGGCTTCGAGTGGGCCGGCGTTCACAAGGTGACGCGCAAAGCCGAGTGGCCGGACTGGACGCCGCCATCGGAAATGATCAGCCGCGAGGCGGCGAAGGGCCATTATCTCCCGGCGCGGATGGATGGCGGACCGGAAAATCCGCTCGGCGCGCGCGCCATGTATCTCGGCTCGACGCTCTACCGCATCCACGGCACCAATGCCCCTTGGACGATCGGAAGCGCCGTTTCCTCGGGCTGCATTCGCCTGCGCAACGAGGACGTCGTCGACCTTTACGAGCGTGTCAAAGTGGGTACGCGGGTCATCGTGATCTGAATTTTCTTATGGCGGCAAGGACACACCTTGCCGCCTACCCCGCATTTTCAGGGTTTCCAGCTTGAAATCCCGGTCGATTCCGTTAGCTTTTCCGGCGATCGTGCCTTGAGAGGGAAATCGAAATGAAGAAAGTGTCTCTGCTCGTGGCGGCCGTTGCCGTTGCGATGTCGGGTATGGTGGCCGTTGCCAGCGCCGAGCCCGTAATGACGGCGACGGATGCCGTTCGTGGCGTCAAGCACAGCCAGCAGGTCAAGCCGCAATACAAGAAGCGTGTCGTCCGCCTCATCACCAATGAAGCGCCGGGCACCGTGATCGTCGATACGGTCAACAAGTATCTCTACCTCGTCGAAGGCCGCAACAAGGCCACGCGCTACGGCATCGGCGTCGGCCGCGAAGGCTTCGGTTGGTCAGGTGTCGTGAAGATCGGCCGCAAGGCTGAATGGCCGACCTGGACGCCGCCGGCTGAAATGCGCGCCCGCGAGGCCCGCGCCGGCCACAACCTTCCGGCCGTACAGCCGGGTGGCCCCGACAATCCGCTCGGCGCCCGCGCCATGTATCTCTACCAGGGCGGCCGTGACACGATCTTCCGCATCCACGGCACCAACCAGCCCTGGACGATCGGCCTCAACCTGTCTTCCGGCTGCATCCGCATGGTCAACAACGATGTCGAAGACCTTTACGATCGCGTGCCCGTCGGCACCAAGGTCATCGTCGTCGGCCCCGGCAACAAGCAGGGCAACGTCGCCTTCGACGATCGCGGCATCGACGTTCTGAGAACGATCTTCGGCGGCTAAGGCCTCATGTCATGAAATGAAGGGCGGCTGGATTTCCGGCCGCCTATTTCGATCCGCAGCTGACCTTGCCGTTGAAGGCCTGCGGCGCCGCACCGCCCTCGATCGCGAGTTCGTAGGTGCCGGCAAAGGCCTTGGCATTGTTGCGCTGCTCGGCCGATACGATCAGATTGGCCGTCTGGCCACCCGCCGCCTTCCCGCCATCATACAGAACCTCAAGCCTGAGCTCACCATTGTGCGACCAGTGGTTCGTCAGGCTGTCCGAATCAAGATCGATCCTGCCCAGCGGCTGCGGCGCGGTTTCGTTCTTCAGGAGAAGCGCGCCGCGAAAGTGATTGAGCTCGTGCCCATTCTCCGCCTTGAAGCCGCTTTCGACGGTGAAGCGGACATTCTTGTCGTCGGCGGAACAGAAGAGACGGCTGTCGGCGTGTGCGACTTCGGTGGCGCCAAGAAGAGCGGTGAACGCCAGGATGAAACGGTGCATGCTTGAGCTCCAAATGCCGCCGGACGATCCGGCCGCGTCAGGCTAGCCCGAAACCCTTAAATTTTTCTGGCCGCTAATTTGACGGGCATGTCGCCGCCATAGGCCCAATCGAGCAGTTCCACGGTGTGCAGGATGGGGATCGCGGTCGCCGACGCGATCTGGGTGATGCAGCCTATATTGCCTGTGGCGATGATATCGGGCTTCGTCGCCTCAATGTTCTTCACCTTGCGGGCCTTCAGCGCGTCGGAAATATCCGGCTGCATGATGTTGTAGGTGCCGGCCGAGCCGCAACAGAGATGGCCTTCGGCCGGATCGCGCACGGTGAAGCCCGCAGCCTTCAACAGCTGCTTCGGCGCCATAGTGATCTTCTGGCCGTGCTGCATCGAGCAGGCGGAGTGATAGGCGACCGTCAGTCCCCTCGGCATGTGCGAGGGAAGATCGAGCGTCGCCAGATATTCGGTGACATCGCGGGCGAGCGCGGAAACGCGGGCGGCCTTTTCGGCGTAGATGGGATCGAGCCGCAGCATGTGGCCGTAATCCTTGATCGTCGTGCCGCAGCCGGACGCGGTGATGATGATGGCATCGAGCCCGCCCTCTTCGATCTCGCGGGTCCAGACATCGACATTGGCGCGGGCGCTTGCCAGCGCCTGTTCCTCGCGGCCCATGTGATGGACCAGCGAACCGCAGCAGACTTCTCCCTTGGGCACCACGACCTCGACGCCGAGACGAGTGAGAAGCCGGATGGCCGCGGCGTTGATGGCGGGGTCGAGCACCTGTTGCGCGCAGCCGGTAAGGATCGCCACGCGGCCTCGCTGCTCGCCCTTTTCAGCCGCGTGTGTTGCCGGCGTTGCCAGATGCGAGGGTGCGGGCAGGCTGCGCGGCGCGAGCGCCAGCATGGCGGCGAAGGGTTTCAGTGCCTGATGGCGACGGAACAGGCCTTCGAGCGGCCTGCCGATGCGGGCCAGCCGCAACGCCAGGCGGAAGCGGCCGGGATAGGGCAGCACGGCGGCGAGAATGCCGCGCGTCAGCCGGTTCATGAAGGGGCGCTTGTAGGTCTTTTCGATATGGGCGCGGGCGTGATCGACGAGATGCATGTAATCGACGCCCGAGGGACAGGTCGTCACGCAGGCAAGGCACGAAAGACAGCGGTCGATATGGGTAACCACCTCCGTGTCGGCCGGGCGGTCGTTTTCCAGCATGTCCTTGATGAGATAGATGCGGCCGCGCGGGCTGTCGAGCTCGTTGCCGAGCGTGACATAGGTGGGACAGGTGGCGGTGCAGAAGCCGCAATGGACGCATTTGCGCAGGATCTGCTCGGAGGCCGCGACATGGGGATCGGCTAGCTGGGTGGGGGTGAAGTTGGTTTGCATGTCAGGCTAACGGTCCCCTGTTGTCGTGCGATGAAGACCCCTCCCCAACCCCTCCCCACAAGGGGGAGGGGCTTGCTGGGCGCGGACTCAGTGACACATTGAAACCGTTCAACGATCGCAAGCGTGATGATTTGGCACGGAGAATACCAAGGGTTAGCCCCTCCCCCTTGTGGGGAGGGGTTGGGGAGGGGTTTTGCCCACGCACAGCTGGACACCACAACATCACCATCCCCCCATCTTCCCCGGACTGAAAATCCCCGCTGGATCAAACTTCTCCTTCACCCGCGCCGACAGCAGCGCCACCGCATCGACCTGCGGCTCGAACGCCGGTGTCGCCGCGCGCATCGAAGCTGGCGCACGCATCAGCGTGGCGTGGCCGCCGCCGAGTGCCGCCATGAAGCGCCGCAGCAGGTCGGCTTCGGCGTCCGCCTCCATGCGCATCCAGACGAGACCGCCCTGCCAGTCGTAGAAGGCGTCGACGCCGGTCTCCAACCGAAGTGCCGCGACCAGCTGGTGGCCGACCGACGGCGCCACCGAGACGCGCCAGACGGGCCGCGGGCCGCCGTCGGCATAGGGTTTCACGTCGCGGATCTCGCGCCAGAGCGTGGCGCTGTCATCCTCACCGAGGCGTGCGGTCGGGCCGAAGGCGGACATGGCAGAAGCCAGCTTCTCGGCTCTTGTGGCAACGGAGGCCGGCAGGCCCTCGATGCGCAGCACGGTCGCCTCGCCTTCCGGCAAGCGATTGCCTAGGAAGGTCCAGGTGACGGTCATGGGCAGGTGGGCGGCGCCCGAGACCTCGACCGGCAGCGCCATTGCGGCGGCCATGGCATTGGCGGCCTCGGCGTCGTTGAGGCCCGATATGACGATCGTCACTTCCGACTTGGGCCTTGGCGGCACGCGGAAAGTGACCTCGGTGATGAGGCCGAGCGTGCCGTGCGAACCGGCCATCAGCTTGACGAGGTCGAGGCCGGTGACGTTCTTCATCACCCGCCCGCCGGCCTTGATCGCCTCGCCGCGTCCATTGACGAAGCGGACGCCGAGCAGGCTGTCGCGGGCGGCACCCGATATCAGGCGGCGCGGGCCGGAGACGTTGGCGGCGAAGACGCCGCCGATGGTCGGCTCACCCGATGTGCCCATGAGGGGGCGGTGATCCATCGGCTCGAAGGCCATGGTCTGGCCGCTCTCGGCCAGTGCCGCCTCGATTTCTGCCAGCGGCGTGCCGGCGCGGGCGGTGAGCACCATCTCGCCGGGATTATAGGCGACGATGCCCGAGAGCGCGGTCGAGCGCAGGCGGTGTTCAGCTGTCTCAGCATTGCCGAAGCCTGAACGGGTGTTGCCGCCCGCGATGCCAAGCGGCGTGCCGGCCTGCGCATGGGCGCGGATGATCTCGGCGGCTTCCTCCTCCGTATCTGGGCATAGCTCGATCATGCGGGTTGGCGCCCTTCGAGCGGGAAGACCTTGGAGGGATTGAGCAGCCAGCCGGGATCGAAGGCGGCGCGGACGGCGATTTGCTGGGCGAGATCAGCCTCGGAATATTGATGGCGCATGAGATCGCGTTTCTCGATGCCTACGCCGTGTTCGCCGGTGAGACAGCCGCCGGCATCGACGCAGAGCTTCAGGATCTCCATGCCGGCCGCCTCGGCGCGGGCGGCATCATCGGGATCGTTGGCGTTGAAGAGGATGAGCGGGTGCATGTTGCCATCGCCGGCGTGGAAGACATTGGCGACGCGCAGGCCATGGCGCTCGATGATTTCAGAGGTCTCATTCAGCACGTAAGAGAGCTGGCTGAGCGGCACGGTGCCATCCATGCAGATATAATCGGCAATGCGGCCGGTGGCGCCGAAGGCGGACTTGCGGCCTTTCCAGATCAAGGCGGCTTCCGTGGCCGACTGGCATTCGCGCACTGTGCTGACGCCGTGACGACGGGCGATGTCGACGATATCCTTCAGCATGTCGTCCATCTCGGCCTCCGAGCCTTCGACCTCGACGATCAGAAGCGCGCCAACATCGAGCGGGTAACCGGCCTTGGCGAAAGCTTCGCAGATCTCGATCGCCTGCTTGTCCATGAACTCGATGGCGACGGGGATGATGCCGGATGCGATGACATCGGCGACGCAGGAGCCCGCCTCCTCGGAGGTCGCGAAGCCGAAGAGCACCGGCCGAGCGCCTTCCGGCTTGGCGATCAGCCGCACCGTTGCTTCCGTCACGATGCCGAGCTGGCCCTCATGGCCGCAGACGAGGCCGAGGAGATCGTAGCTGCCGGCATCCAGCCCCTTGCCGCCGAGATCGATGACCGTGCCGTCGACGAGCACCATTTTCACGCCGAGCAGGTTGTTGGTGGTGACGCCATATTTCAGACAGTGGGCGCCGCCCGAGTTCATGCCGATATTGCCGCCGATGGTGCAGGCGAGCTGCGAGCTCGGATCGGGCGCATAAAAGAAGCCATCGGCGGAGACGGCTTCTGAAATGTTGAGATTGGTGACGCCGGCCTCGACCACCGCGGCGCGATTAAAAAGGTCGATCTCGATGATGCGGTTCATCTTCGAGACGCAGACGACAACCGCATCCTCCTGCGGAATGGCGCCGCCCGACAGCGACGTACCGGCGCCGCGCGGGACGACAGGGATGCCGTAGCGGTGGCAGTATTTCATCACCGCCGCGACTTCAGCCGTGCTGCGCGGAAGTGCCACGGCAAGCGGCATGCGGCGGTAGGAGACGAAGGCGTCAGTCTCGAAGGGCATGAGTTCGCGCGGCTCGGAAACCAGGCATTCCGGCGGCAGGAGATCGGCGAGATCGGCAATGATCTGCCGGCGGCGCGCCATGACATCGGCGCGCGGGGCGAGAAACGAAATGGCGTCGGACATGCCTTTCCTCCCTTCGCCACATCAGGCGAAACCGGCCGTATCCTCCATACTGCCAAGGCTTCGGGCTTAACACTTTCCCCAATCTGGCGCAAATGCTAAGCACTTATGACAAAATAAGAAATTATCGGGGCGACATGACCAATCTGGGAGATCTCGAAATCTTCGCCAAGGTGGCGGCGACGGGCAGCATGTCGCTTGCCGGGCGGGCACTCGGCTTCTCGCCTGCGGTGGTTTCCAAGCGCATCAAGCGGCTGGAAGACCGGCTGGGAACGCGGCTCCTGCAGCGCACGACACGGCAGATCTCGCTCACCGAAGCCGGCCAGGGTTTCTACGACCGGGTGCTCGGCATTCTGGCCGGGCTCGAGGAGGCGGAGTTCTACATTTCCGGGCGCTCGGCGCAGATGCATGGGACGCTGAAGGTCTCGGCGCCGACCTCGTTCGGGCGCATGCATATCGCGCCGCATCTGAAGCGCTTCATGGACGCCCATCCCGACCTTGCAATCAACCTCGTGCTCTCCGACGAGTTCAGCGATATCGTCGGCGGCGGGTTCGATCTGGCGATCCGCATCGCGGAGCTGACCGATTCCAGCCTTGTCGCTCGCCGCCTGGCGCCTGTGCGCCGGGTGCTCTGCGCCTCTCCCGATTATCTCAAGGCGAATGGCACGCCTGACAGCATCGACGATCTCAAGCGGCATCGCTGCCTGCCGGCGCACAATAACGATGTCTGGCGGCTCGAGGGACCTGAGGGCGCGCTGTCGATCCGGCCGGAAGGGATGCTCGTCACCAACTCCAGCGAGGTGATCCGCGAGGCCGTGATTGCCGGCCTCGGCATCGCGCTACGCTCGACCTGGGATATCGGCGCGGAGCTGAAATCCGGGCAGCTGGTGCAGGTGCTGCCTGCCTATGAGGGGTCGCGCAACGTGACGCTGTCGGCCGTCTATCCAAGCCGCCAGTTCCTGCCGGCCAAGGTGCGGCTGTTCATCGATTATCTCGCGGAGCTTTATGGGCCGGTGCCCTATTGGGAACGGTAAGGATCAGTTGGCCAGCCGCTCGATGACGTGATCGAGCAAAGCGCGCAGCCGCGCCATGCGCTTCATGTCGCGGTGATAGCCGACCCAGGTGTCGCGCCCCGGCGGCGGCTCGCCGAGATCGACGCGCTCGATCGCGGCGAGACTGTCGCCAAGCGGACGCGGAAGGACCGCGAGGCCGGCGCCGTTGGCGCAGAGCGTTGCCTGCACATCACGGTTGTTGCTGCGAAGCGCGATCGACGCCTTCGGCAGCAGGCGCTGGAGCCATGAGACATCGGGCATGCCGCCGAAAGCCTCGTCCATGGTGACCAGACGCGCGCCTTCCCCGCCTCCCGCCACCGGATGCGGCAGGCCACGCTTGATGTAAAGGCCATATTCGATGCGCAGCAGCCTGCGGGAGATCACTTCCGGCTCCGTGAAGGGTGCGATGCGGAAGACGAGGTCGGCTTCGCGCCGCGAGAGGCTGAGCAGGCGGCTGTCGGTCAGGAGTTCGACGACGACCTTGGGATAGGCGAGCGAAAACTCGGCGATGACAGGTGCCAGCAGATGGGTGCCGAACCAGTCCGAGGACGAGAGACGCAGGAAGCCGGTGAGGTCGCTGGCGGTGCCGGCCAGCTCGCGCTGCAGGGCAAGCGCCTCCTCCTCGATCCGCTCGGCATGGGCGAAGACCGCCACGCCTTCGTCGGTCAGCACGAAACCATCGGCGGTGCGCTGGAAGAGCGTCTGGCCGAGCGCTGCCTCAAGGGCGCGCAGGCGCCGGCCCATGGTCGGTTGCGTCAGCCCAAGGCTGCGCGCCGCCGCACCCAAGGTGCCGAGCCTGGCAATGGCCAGGAACAGCCTGAGATCGCTCCACTCCATGCTCACCCAAACATTTCTGCATGATCTTCATACGTTATCTATGATTTCCATTCGATCTTCAACGGCGCATCCTCCTTTCACCAACACGAAAGGAGTGTTCCATGTCTTCGAAATCCACGATGAAAGCGCTTGTCGTCGACGCACAGCAGGGCGCGTTTCGCGAGACCGAGATTGCCCGGCCCGAGGCCGCCAAAGGCCAGGTGCTGGTGCACATCCAGGCCAGCGGCGTCAATCCGCTCGACACCAAGATCCGCGCCGGCAACGCCGCCCATGCCCGCCATCCCCTGCCCGCCATACTCGGCATCGACATGGCGGGTATCGTCGAGGCGGTCGGTCCTGATGTGACCGGTTTCCGGCGCGGCGACGCGGTCTACGGCATGACCGGCGGGGTCGGCGGTATTCAGGGGTCGCTCGCCGAGTTCGCGGCTGTCGACGCCGATCTCATCGCGCTCAAGCCGAGCAATCTTTCGATGCGGGAAGCCGCAGCCTTGCCACTCGCGGCGATCACCGCATGGGAAGGGCTTGTGGACCGGGCGAAGGTTTCGAGCGGCCAGCGTGTCCTCGTCATCGGCGGTGCCGGCGGGGTCGGGCATGTCGCGGTGCAGATCGCCCGGGCTGTCGGCGCTGACGTTTACGCGATCGATGGCGCGGCGAAGGCAGATTATCTCCGCGGCCTCGGCGCCACCGCGATCGACCGCGCCGTCGGGACCATCGAGGATCACGTCGCGACCTATACCGCTGGGCGTGGCTTCGATGTCGTCTACGATACGGTCGGCGGCGCCGGGCTCGACATGGCGTTCAAGGCGGTCGGCCGGTTCGGCCATGTCGTGAGCGCGCTTGGCTGGGGCACACATGCGCTGGCGCCGCTCTCGTTCAAGGCAGCGAGCTATTCCGGCGTGTTCACGCTGCTGCCATTGCTTACAGGCGAAGGCCGCGCGCATCACGGCGAGATCCTGCGCGAGGTGACGCGGCTCGCCGAAGCGGGCAAGCTGTTGCCCCGCATGGACAGCCGCCGGTTTTCGCTTGCCGATGTCGCCGAGGCGCACAGGCTGATCGAAAGCCGCGAGGCCGAGGGCAAGCTGGTGGTCGAGATCGATTGATGATCTCGCGCCGGGGCTCTTGCGGCCCCGGCAGCGGCTGGAAAGGCCTACCGCGCCAGATCGAGATAGGCGTTTGCTACCATCGCGTCGATATCCGCAGGGACCGGTACGATGCAGGCTTCGGGGCCCACGCCCCGTTTGGCGACGCGTTCCAGGCAGCGGACCTGCAGGGTGAAGCCTAGGTCCATGGATTCCACCGAGTTCCCAAGCGGGCGCGGGCCGGCGAGGTTGGCCATGTGGCCGCCGCCCAGGATGTGGATGGCGCGGCCGTCCTTCATATGCAGGGTCTCGATACCATCGGCCTCATAGCGGTCGGTCGCGATAACGTCCTCGTGGGCGCGGAAGGCGGCGACGTCGATCTCGTTGGGGAAATGGCCGCCGTTCATGAGGATGGCGCCGTTCTTGATCAGCGGCAGGTCCCTCAAGGTGATGATATCGGGATGGCCGGTGACGGTGACGAGCACGTCGGCGGAGCGGATGGCGTCATCGCGCAGCGGTGTGACGAAACCATCCAGATGCGCTTCGAGCGTGGTGACAGGATCGATATCGACGACGCTCACCTGCGAGAAGGCATTGCGGAAACAGGCGGCCGTGCCCTTGCCGCAGGCGCCATAGCCGAACACGGTGACGCGCTTGCCGTTGGTGGAGCGATTGGTGAAGCGCATGTAGCTCTCGAACAGGCTCTGGCCGACCGCGTGCTTGTTTTCGGCGAACTGCTTGATCGGGCTGTCGTTGATGACGAGGATCGGCATGTTCAGCCTGTCGCGCAGCGGCAGCAGGCGGGTGCGTCCGGAGGTGGTCTCCTCGGTGCCACCAAGGAGATTGGCGTAGGGGCTTTCGGCGGCGATGGCGAAGAGATCGCCGCCGTTGTCGAGCAGCAGATCGGGCTTTTCGGCGACCACAGCAACAAGGCTCTGATGATGCGCGGCGGGATCGGTGGTCTGGGTGGCGAAGACGGTGATGCCCTGGCTGCGCAGATACTCCACCGTTGCCGGCTGGGTGCTGTTCAGGTTGCCGGTGCAGACCAGACGCGCGCCGCCGGCGTTGAGCGTCATCAGAAGTGCCACGGTTTTCGGTTCGAGATGGATGCCGGTGCCGATCGTCAGGCCCTCGAAGGGACGCGTTACGCGGAACTCCGCCGCCGTTGCCTGCAGCAGCCGGCAGCTGCCTCCGATCCAATCGATGCGCGTTGCTTCCGATACCATGAACCATCCTCCTGTTTCGACGCATTGATAAGCCGAATGGCGGGTGGCGACCAAGGATATTTTTTCGCAGAGAGTGGCGACTCATTGCGCCGGATCACCTGCCTCAGCAGGCTTTGAGGGTCTAAATTACCTTCTCAGGATGTTAGCCGGGCAATCTTTTCTGTGGAGAACCGACGCAGAATTGCCAATGTTTGGGGCTATCGGCATGCGGCATCACGTCCCGATTGATTATGACGAAAGTCGATATCATATTAAATGGCACTCGACGTGACGGAAATAGAGCATTCGATGGCGGTTTTTTGAAACCGAAACCAAAACGAAAGGCTCTATTGATAGATATAAAGCCTGAACCGAAAGCAAAACACACACATGGATCGCGCAAGCTTTCCATGAGACACTAATATACGCACCCAACCGATAAAGGTGACCCGACCGTTGAGCCTACTTGCCCGCCTCGCCTCCGATGTCCAGCTGATGTTCCGGCGCCCTCCGCGCCAGCAATATGCTGCGCTCTGCTACCGGACGAAGGGCAAGACCGGCGCGCTTGAGGTGCTGCTTCTGACCAGCCGCGATACCGGCCGCTGGGTGATCCCCAAGGGATGGCCGATGGATGGCAAGACCTCCTACGAGGTCGCCGCCCGCGAGGCTTACGAGGAAGCCGGCGTGCGCGGGACGGTCGAGAGCCAGACGATCGGCTGCTACCACTATCCCAAGGTTCTGAAGAACGGGCTGAAGGTGACCTGCAAGGTTCAGGTCTACGTGCTCGAAGTCTCGACGATCGCCAAGAACTTCAAGGAAAAGGGCGAGCGGCGTTACGAGTGGGTTTCCTGCGAAGAGGCCGCCAAGCGCGTCAACGAGCCGGAACTGCGCGATCTCTTCCTGCTCTTCAAACGCCGTATGACGGAGCAACTCGAGCCGCTGGCGCTGCAACAGATTCCGGCTGAATGATTCCTGCCATCTTGCGCTGCTAGAATTCGCGGCGCAAAAGCGGGCCTCAATCACAAGGAACAGCATGGCCGACCGCCCCACCGTCCTCACCAAACGAACGCTCGACAAGGATCTCGACAAGCTCACGCAGGTCGAGGACGCATCGAAATACGTCTCGCGCAAGCTGGTGGCGCCGGGGATCGGCCTCGTCTTTCTCGGCCTCGCCATGCTGTTTGCCGCGATCTACGTCTTCGATCGTCCCGGTGCCGGCCTGGTGATCGCGGCCGCGGCGCTTGCGGCCTACATGGCCATGAACATCGGCGCGAACGACGTGACCAACAACGTTGGCGCTGCCGTCGGCGCGCGCGCCATGACCATGGGTCAGGCGCTTGTCATCGCCGCTATCTTCGAAATCCTCGGCGCGACGATATCGGGTGGCGCCGTGGTGAAGACGATCTCGTCGAGTATCGTCGACGCATCGCAGATCCCGCCCGCCACGCTCTCCTGGATCATGATGGCCGCGCTGATGGCAGCCGCACTCTGGATCAACCTCGCGACATGGCTGCACGCGCCCGTTTCGACCACGCACTCGATCGTCGGCGCGGTGATCGGCGCCGGCGTCGGCGCGCTCGGGCCGGGGCCGGTCAACTGGCGCGTCCTGGCGGAGATCACCTCCAGCTGGATGACCTCGCCGCTGATCGGCGGCGTGATTGCCGCCGGCATGCTCTATCTCGTCAAGACGCTGATCATCTACCGCGAGGACAAGATTACCGCGGCCAAACGCTGGGTGCCCGTGCTCATCGCGCTCATGGTTGGTGGCTTCGCCGCCTACATGATCCTGCAGCTTGAAAGCACCAATGCGTTCTCGGCGTCGACGATCATCCTGCTCGGCATTGCCGCGGGCGTGGCCGGCTGGCTGGTGGCGCGGCCGCTGGTCAATATGCGGGCGCAGGGGCTGGAGAACCGCAACAGCTCGCTGCGGGTGCTGTTCCAGATGCCGCTGATCGGTGCGGCGGCGCTTCTCTCCTTCGCGCACGGCGCCAACGACGTGTCCAACGCCGTCGGCCCGCTTTCGGCAATCGTTCGTGTATCCTTCGAACAGCCACTCGTGCGCGGACTGGCTCCGCCGCTCTGGGTGATGCTGATCGGGGCGCTCGGCATTTCGGTCGGTCTGCTGCTCTTCGGGCCACGCCTGATCCGCCTCGTCGGCGAGCAGATCACCAAGCTCAATCCGATGCGCGCCTATTGCGTGGCGATGGCGACGGCCTTCACCGTCATCGTCGCATCCTGGCTCGGGCTACCGGTCAGTACCACGCATATCGCTGTCGGTGCGGTGTTCGGCGTCGGCTTTTTCCGCGAATGGTACACCCGCAACTCCAAGCGCCGGATCGAATACATGCGCCGCAAGGCCGAGGTCTGGATGCTGGAGGAGCCTGACGATCCCAACACCCACGAGGTGCGCAGGCGCCGGCTGGTGCGGCGTTCGCACTTTATGACGATCATCGCCGCCTGGGTCATCACCGTGCCGGCATCCGCCGCGCTTGCGGCCGCGCTCTATTGGGTTATGGTCGCGCTCTTCGTTTAGCCAGGACATTTCGATGCGCGCCAATTTCAGAATGCAACGGCTGTTTGTCGCCGCTCCCCTCTCCAAAGGTGTGGCGGCGGAGGCGACGCCGGACCAATACAATTACCTCGCCAATGTGCTGAGGATGGGCGATGGCGCCGAAATCCTCGTCTTCAACGGCCGCGACGGCGAGTGGAAGGCAAAGCTTTCGCTGCCGACCCGCAAGCGCATCATGATCGTGCCCGAGAAGCAGACGCGGCCGCAGCCGGAATCCTCCGACCTGCATTATCTCTTCGCACCGCTGAAAGTCGGGCGGCTGGATTATCTCGTGCAGAAGGCAGTGGAGATGGGCGCCGGCGTGCTGCAGCCTGTCATGACGCAGCATGTGCAGGGCAAGATCAACAATCTCGACAAGCTGCGCGCCAATGTCATCGAGGCGGCCGAGCAATGCGGCATTCTCGGCATCCCCGAGGTCGCCGAGCCGGTGCGGCTCTTCGACATGCTCGACGGATGGTCGAGCGACCGGCGGATCATCTATTGCGACGAGGGCGATGCCGGACAAAACCCGCTGCCGATCCTGTCGGCGGTAAAGGAGCGCAAGCTGGCGCTGCTCGTCGGGCCCGAGGGCGGCTTTTCCGAGGACGAGCGCGCGCGCCTGCGCAGCCTCGATTTCGTGACCGCCATTCCGCTCGGGCCGAGAATATTGCGCGCCGATACCGCAGCCGTCGCCGCCATGGCAGTGATACAGGCGGCACTCGGCGACTGGAACAAATAGCCGCGTTGGCAACAGGCCACAGTTGCTGGTATTTTTTTGATGGCTGGTTGAAACAATTTCACTTGCAACATACGTGCCAGCGGTCCTAATCACCCTTCCTACTGTCCGGATACTTTCCGGGCGTTTCCCGAATACAGGTTACTTGAATGGCTCGCGATACCACCGACCAGACCCCGCTCTCTTCGGTTCAGGAGCTGACCGATTATCTTGCGGCGGGAAACAAGCCGGAAGAGAAGTTCCGCATCGGCACCGAACATGAGAAGTTCGCCTTCTTCCGCGCCGACAACAGCCCGGTTCCCTATTTCGGCGAGAACAGCATTTCCGGCCTGTTGAAGGGTCTGGAAGCGAAGAGCGGCTGGGAGCCGATCCTCGACGGCGAGAACATCATCGGCCTTGCCGAGCCATCGGGCATGGGCGCGATCTCGATCGAGCCGGGCGGGCAGTTCGAGCTCTCGGGCGCGCCGCTGGAAAACATCCACCAGACCTGCAAGGAATCCAACGCGCATCTGGCGGTGCTGCGCGAAATCGCCGAACCGATGGGCATCCGCTTCCTTGGCATCGGCGGCAGCCCGAAGTGGACGCTCGCCGAGACGCCCGTCATGCCGAAGTCGCGTTATGGCATCATGAGCCGCTACATGCCGAAGGTCGGCACGCAGGGTCTCGACATGATGTACCGGACCTGCACGATCCAGGTGAATCTCGACTTCTCGTCGGAAGCCGACATGCGCAAGAAGATGCGTGTTTCGATGAAGCTGCAGTCGCTGGCAACGGCGCTGTTTGCCTCCTCCCCCTTTACCGAAGGCAAGCTCAACGGGCTGCAGTCCTGGCGCGGCGATATCTGGCGCGACACGGACAACAACCGCTCGGGCCTGCTCGACTTCACCTTCCGCGACGATTTCGGCTTCAACGACTATGTGGAATGGGCGCTCGATGTGCCGATGTACTTCATCGTCCGCGACGGCCGCTACAAGGACTGTACCCACATCACCTTCCGTCAGTTCATGAACGGCGCGCTGAAGGGCGAGATCGCCGCCTGGGAGCCGACGATGGGCGACTGGACCAACCATCTCTCGACGCTGTTCCCCGACGTGCGCCTGAAGCGCTTCCTCGAGATGCGCGGCGCCGATGGCGGCCCGTGGCGCCGCATCTGCGCGCTGCCGGCCTTCTGGGTTGGCCTGCTCTACGACGCAACGGCACTCGAGGCTGCCGACCAGCTGACCAAGGACTGGGGCTTCGACGAGGTGAACGCACTGCGCAACGCGGTGCCGGCCGAGGGGCTGAAGGCCGCATTCCGTGGCCACACGCTTTACGATACGGCGCGCGACGTGCTTGCCATTTCCAAGGCGGGCCTCAAGGCGCGCGGCAAGCTCAACAGCGAAGGCCAGGACGAGACGATCTTCCTGTCGCCGCTCGATGAGGTCATGGCCAAGAAGGCGACGTTGGCGGAAGACCTGCTGGCGCTCTACAACGGCCGCTGGAACGGTTCGGTCGAGCCTGTGTTCACCGAGTATCAATACTAAAGGCAGCCACTAAGCCCTTCTGCAAAAAGCGGTTTGCGCATTCCTTTTTCCGGCTATAGTGACGCGATCATGCGTCGCGAACCGGGAAAGGGCTTTTCCATGCTGCCACTCTTCGACATGATGATGCAGGCGCAGAACGGCGCGGCGATGGACGCGATCTCAAAGCAGTTCAACCTGGCGCAGGAACAGGCGACGCAGGCGATGGCCGCGCTGATGCCGGCTTTCTCGGCCGGGCTGAAGCGCAGCAGCAGCAACCCTTACGATTTCATGGGCCTGATGCAGGCGGTGTCGTCAGGCAACTATGCCAAGTATTTCGAGGACATGAGCAAGGCATTCACGCCGCAGGGGATTTCCGACGGCAACGACATCCTGGCGCAGCTCTTCGGCTCCAAGGACGTGTCGAGGGCAGTGGCGGCGCAGGCCGCGCAGATGACCGGGATCGGCCAGGAAATCTACAAGCAGATGCTGCCGATCATGGCCGGCACGCTGATGGGCGGGCTGTTCAAGCAATCGATGGGGCAAATGAACGCGCCGGTGAACCCTTTCGTCAACACGGCGATGGGCGAGAGCATCCAGCAGTGGCTGCAGGCAACCGGCTTCGCGCCGAAGCAGGCGCCAACGCCGGCACCGAGCATTTTCGACAACCCATTCACGCAGGCGATGCAGCTGATGTTCAGCGCGCCGAAGCCGGAGCCCGAAAAGCCGGCACCGGCCAATCCGTTCCTCGACAATCCCTTCACCAAGGCATTCCAGGAAATGATGGGCAGCTTCGCCCAGCCCGCGCCGCAGAAGCCGGCGGAAACGCCGAAGGCCAGCGAAAAGGCGGAAAAGGCGCCCGAGGCCTCCAGCTACATGGACATGCTGAACACCATGTTCGACAGCGGGCTCGAAGTGCAAAAGGGCTACCAGAAGAACATGGAGGCGATCTTCGAGAGCTATATGCCGAAGACGCCGCCCTCTTCCCCCAAGCCATAAAACGCGCATAAAAAAACCCGGAGACGACTGGGAGGTCGGCACCGGGCAAGAGGCAGGGTTATTGGCTATCACCCTGCGGGGAAAACTGGTTTCGGCTCAATCCTGATTGAGCCGATGAAGCGAATTACGGCCGCGATTGCGCGCGGACCGCGTCAGCTGATCCGACGGATCCTCGAAGAAGGTCGAGGCCAGGAAGGCCGCGTCGAGATCGGCCCGGGAAAGGCCGATATCCTTCAGCTGGTTGTCGTCGAGTTCGTGCAGCGCGTTGATCTCCATACGATTGCGAAACACGCGCAGTACGGATGCCAGCGTTGCGAAACCGGCGACGAGACGCTGCGAATAGGTCTTGGTCGCGGGGTTGCAGTCGAGTTCTAATATCCGGTCTGTCGTGCGCATGGGATGATCCTTTCATGGGCGCGCAACAACCCGCCCTTTCCGCGCGATCAGGCACGGAGAGGCAAGTTGGTTTTCGAGCGGACAGGCCGATTTGCCTGGCCATCACTTTGATTGATTTGCAGCCACAAGATGCCAAAGGGCTATTGATCAGTCCAACGAATGTTTCTAATGATTATCATCAGAGATGTTTATAGGTGAGAACCATGGCCGCGCCTCTTGATATTGACCAGCTGCAGACCTTCATCGCCATCATCGATTCCGGCAGCTTCACCAAGGCCGCCGACCGGGTCTACAAGACGCAATCCGCCGTTTCGATGCAGATGCGCCGCCTCGAGGAGCGGATCGGCAAGCAGCTGTTCATCAAGGACGGCCGCGGCAACCGGCTGTCCGTCGAGGGCGAGAAGCTGCTCAACTATGCTCGCCGCATCATCCGCCTCAACAACGAAGCGATCGCAGCCTTCGACGATAACCGGCTCGAGGGCACGCTCAGGATCGGCACGCCCGACGACTATGCCGAGCGCTACATGCCGGAGATCATCGGCCGCTTCGCCAAGACGCATCCGAATGTCGAGCTCTATATCGTCTGCGAGCCGTCGGTCGATCTGGCCGAGCGCATGCACAGGGGCGAACTCGACATCGCGCTGGTGACGCATAATCCGCGCGTGCGCATGTCGGACGTGGTGCGGACCGAGCCGCTCTGCTGGGTCGGCTCGGCCAACCATCCGATCCGCGACGATGCGCCGGTGCCGCTCGCCGTCGGCCGCCGTGACTGTCCCTGGAGACAGACCGCCATAGCTGCGCTCGACGCGGGCGGGCGCGAACATCAGATCCTGTTCACCAGCTGGTCATGCACCGTCATCGCGGCGGCGGTTCTCTCCGGGCTTGCTGTTTCGACCATGCCGGAATCGGCGCTACGCACCGGCATGAAGGTGCTGACCCAGGCGGACGGCTTCCCAGCGCTCCCCCCGGTGCAGATCGGCATCATGAAGCGGCCGGGCGTTTCGATCTCGCTGATGAACGCGATCACCGCACACATCACCGCCTGCCTCGACAACATCACGCCTGCCGTGGTGGAGGACAATCTCGATGCGGAGGTGAAGGGCACTTACGTACGCGCCCAGCCGCGCCTGAAGGTCGCAAACACGGTGACCAGCTGGTAATTGGCACCAGCTGGTAATCCGCATCATCAGCCGACCAGCTCCGCGGGCATGGCTGTAAAGAAGGACGTGCGCACGAGGCATTTGCATTCCTGCAGGATGCGTGCGGCGAAGAAGGGATCGCTCGTGACAGCGAGCCTGACCGACGAACCGATCAGGTGGCTGAACAGATAGGTGCGCGCCTCGGTATCGACATCGCTGAGCTCTGGCGCGATGCGCTGGGCGGTTTCGCGAAAGATCCTGGCGATGCGGCTGTTGTGCTCCACATTCAGCTGCGAGAGGTCCTGATCGGTCTCCGTGCCGAGCCAGATTCCAAGGCTTGCGGCATCGTTGCGATAGTCCTCATAGTGCCAGTCGATGGTTGCCTCGAGCACATCGAGGGCTTCCGGCACCGATTGCACCGACGCGAAGGCGTCCGCAACCCTTACGCGGATGGCCAGCGAGTGGCGGTCGAACAGCGCTTTGACGATCGCCGCCTTCTCGGGGAAATACTGATAGACCGAGCCGATCGGCACATTGGCGGCGACCGCGAGCTCCGTCATGCGCATCGCGCCGACACCCTTGGCCGCAATCAGCTCCGAGGCGGCGGACAAGATCAGGTCCAGCCTCTGAATACTGCGTTCCTGTTTCGGCTTCCTGCGGAGGCCAATGCGATCGAAGCTCCCGACGTTCATGTCGTTCCCCATCCCTCTTATTCGCAGACCGGACATTGCCCAAAACCGGCCCTTTTGGCCGATATGACATGCAGGTCTTCATGAGGCGTAAACAGGATAGGTTGTATTTTATCGACAGGTAAAAGCTCAACCAAATCGAGGTGATACGCCCTGATTTGGTCAGTTTTTCGAGGGTAAATTTACGCAGTTTTTGGGGAAAGAACGCGTCGCATGGCGTGTAAGGCGCTGCCGTTACTCCCGGCATCAGCAAGGCCGATTCGCGGGGAGCGAGTTGGCCGGCTCAGCCGTTCGGGAACATTATCCACACCGCAAGCCAGACCCACATGACGCCGAGCACGAGATAGCCGGCGGCAAAGAGCGGGCTGCGGTAGCGCAGATTGTTGCTGGTGACGTGGACGAAGGCGTGGACATAGCGCAAGGCGACGAAAATCCAGGCAAGCACGAGCGCGATCAGATTGTCGGCTTCGGTCATGTAGAGAAGGATGCAGCAGGCGTAGAACAGCACCGGCAGTTCGTACTGGTTGGCGAGGCTGTTCTTGACGATCAGGCTCTCGGTCGGCTCGCCACGGTTTTCGCGATAGTCGGATGCACGCACCTTGCCTGACTTCAGCATCTTCTGGCGGCGATAGCCGAGGAGCATGTAGAGCAGATAGACCAGCGCCGCATGGGCGATGATGGGCCAGAACATCTCATAGCCTGTCATTCCGGTCATACGCTCGTCTCCTTAGCCAGTTTTCTTTTGGTGCCAGAGCTTTAGAGCAAACGAACCGAGGTTTCCAGTGTCGGCTTGGCCAGTGGCGTCAGCGATCCGTCGGCGGCACGATGCGGTAGACGAGGAAGCGCAGGATGACGATGACGCAGACGGTCAGGCTCGCGAATTTGAGGCTCGACGCCCATGGCAGTAAAGCTGGGGCGAAGCTCCACTCGGCGCCGCCGGCGAAGAGGTTGTCGGTCAGGATGTTCTCGGCATAGTCGGAGAAGCCGTAGAGGAAGGGCAGCGCATAGATCGCGGCGATCATCAAGGGATGCATCGGACGATTGAAGTAGCGGCCTGCGGGGCGCAGCTTGGCGAGAACAGTGAACAGGAACGCCGTCAGCACGAACGGCAGGATCAGATCGGGCCCGCGATGCATGGCGACAAGCAAGTCGCGCGCTTCCGGCTTTCGCTCAAACAAGCCGCGCATGGCGTCGATATCGCTCGCATCATAGCGACCCAGCCGCGCTTCGAGCATCGCGGCGTGGGTCATATCCTGAAACGGCAGGACGTAGCCCAAGAGCATCCAGATGAAGACGCCGAGGGAGATGGCCGCGAGCAGCGCGACGACCGAGGTCGGAATACGGCTGCTCGCGTCGTTCATCAGGCGCCGGAACCCGGGTAGTTCGGGCTTTCGCGAGTGATGGTGACGTCGTGCGGATGGCTTTCACGCAGGCCGGCGCCGGAGATGCGCACGAAGGTGGCGCGTTCCTGGAAGTCCTTGAGGTCCTTGCCGCCGACATAGCCCATGGCAGCCTTCAGGCCGCCAGCGAGCTGATGCAGAACTCCGGAGACCGGGCCCTTGTAGGGAACCTGACCTTCGATGCCCTCGGGAACGAGCTTGAGGGTGTCGCGCACTTCCGCCTGGAAGTAGCGGTCCGCCGAGCCGCGGGCCATGGCGCCAACGGAGCCCATGCCGCGATAGGCTTTGAAGGAACGACCCTGGTAGAGGTAGACTTCGCCCGGGCTTTCATCGGTACCGGCGAGTAGCGAACCGATCATGACGGCGGATGCGCCGGACGCGATCGCCTTGGCGACGTCGCCGGAGAACTTGATGCCGCCATCGGCGATGACAGGAACATCCTGGGCGCGGGCCGCTTCGACCGCCGACATGATGGCGGCGAGCTGCGGGACGCCGACGCCTGCGACGATGCGGGTCGTGCAGATCGAGCCCGGGCCGATACCGACCTTGACGGCATCAGCACCTGCATCGATCAGCGCCTTGGTGCCATCGGACGTCGCGACGTTGCCGGCCATGACGCGGACGGAGTTGGAGAGCTTCTTGACGCGCGCGACGGCGTTCAGAACGCCCTGCGAGTGGCCGTGCGCGGTATCGACGACGAGCAGGTCGACGCCAGCCTCGATCAGGCGCTCGGCGCGCTCGAAGCCATCGTCACCAACGCCGACGGCGGCGGCGGCGCGAAGGCGGCCCTGCGCATCCTTGGAGGCGTTCGGGTTGAGCTGCGACTTCTCAATGTCCTTGACGGTAATGAGACCGACGCAACGACCTTCGCCATCGATCACCAGCAGCTTTTCGATGCGGTGGGCGTGCAGCAGACGCTTGGCTTCCTGCTGGTCGACGGTTTCCTTGACGGTGACGAGGCCCTCACGGGTCATCAGCTCATAGATCTTCTGGGCGGGATCGGAGGCGAAGCGGACGTCGCGGTTGGTGAGGATGCCGACGAGGCGGCCGGACTTCTCGACGACAGGAATACCGGAGATGCTGTGGATCTTCATCAGCGCCAGCGCATCGGCGAGCGTCGCATCCGGGCCGATGGTGACAGGGTTGACGACCATGCCGCTTTCGAACTTCTTGACCTGGCGGACCTGCTCGGCCTGCTCGATCGGGGTCAGGTTCTTGTGAATGACGCCGAGGCCGCCGGCCTGCGCCATGGCGATCGCGAGCCGGCTTTCGGTGACCGTGTCCATGGCGGACGAGATAATGGGGATGTTGAGTTCGAAATCGGTGGCAATGCGCGTCGCGACGCTGGTCTGGCCCGGAAGGACGTCGGAGTGACCAGGCTGCAGCAGCACGTCATCGAAGGTGAGTGCGTCTAAACCGGTCGGCGTTTCAATGATGCGAGCCATGGCCAATTCCTTATAAAAGAAAAATGCACCCTCACCCGGAACGTCTTATCCGCACCGGCGATGTGTAAGGTTGCTTTGGAAGTTGGCGAGGGCTGGTACCACGTCTATGGCGTTAAGGGAATAGTAAAAAATGTGGCCGGTCGTGGGTGGCGTGAGCGTGAGGCTGGCGGGCTGCTGCTACGGTTTGGCGCACCGAACGCGCGCCGGCTAACGTTCAGCGCTTCCCTCCCCGCGTCCTCATCCCTGTGCTTGTCACAGGGATCCAGCGCACTCAAGTCCTTGAGCGCAATGGACTCTTCCGGCCGCGCCGACGGGCGTCGGCTGGATTCCTGTGACGAGCACAGGAATGAAGGTGGAGAGAGACTGGCGCGCTTTCCCGCGGAGAAACGTACGCCGAAAACACGACAAGCCCGGCGCGGTGGCCGGGCTTGGTATGGCTGCCATGCAGCAGGATCAGAGGTCGAACTGGTAGGTCTTTGGAACGAAGCGGTAGCCGCTTTCGTAAACTTCCGCATAGCCGACAGCCGGGAAAGGCATGTGGTAGCCGAGGAACGGCACCTTGTCGGCTGCGATCATGTCGAACACCTTCTTGCGGGTGGCAGCAGCGCCCGCCTTGTCCATGTCGAAGCGGACTTCCCAGGTCGGGTTCTGCAACGACAGGATATAGTGGTTGGCGGTATCGCCGGTGGCGACCAGGCGCTTTCCGTCCGACTCGATGTTGAAGATCATGTGGCCGGGCGTGTGGCCGGGGGCCATCATCGCGGTGATGCCGGAGGCGATCGTGTCACCCTCGCCGATGAAGGTCATCTTTTCGGCAAGCGGCGCGACATTGGCGAGCACCGCCTTGTGGCCGCCTTCGGCCGGCGTTCCCTCGCGGGCCTTGTCGGTCCAGAAGTCGTACTCGGTCTTGCCGGCGACATAGCGGGCCTTGGCGAAGGCCGGCTTGCCACCTTCCATCAAGCCGCCGATGTGGTCGCCATGCAGATGGGTGAGTGCGACGATGGTGATGTCGTCGGTCGAGTAGCCGGCGGCCTTGAGGCCGGCTGCGAGCTGGCCGTTGCCCTTGGCGCGGCCGCTTTCGCCGAAGCCGGTATCAACAAGGATCACGTCCGAGCCGGTATCGACCACGAAGGGCGCGAAGGTGTTGACGAACTTGTCCGTCGGCAGGAAGTTCTTGGCGAGCAGCGCCTGAACGGTTTCCGGCGTCTGGTTGGTGCCGAAGGTTTCATTCGGCTTTTCGCCGACCACGCCACCGTCCTTGACGACGGTGAACTTGAAGGAGCCGAGCTTGAACTGATTGAACTGGGGCTGCGTTGTCGCATCCATCTTGGTGTTGTCTCCGGTTGCGGCCATCACGGCCGTCTCTTTCAAAATCATCGGCGCGGCCAGCAGGCCAACGCCTGCCGCTACAAACGCGCGCCTGTTCATCCCCATCGAAATCGCCATGTTCCATCCTTTGCAATAACGCACGGCGCATTGGCGCGCCGCCCCCATCGTCATGACGGACCACCCTTTATCGCAATCCGCCGAAACGAACATATGTCAATTCCGCGCGTTGAAATCCCTGAACCATCCGTGTCACGCAGACGTGATGCATTCGCATTTCCTAAGATGAATGCGCACTTGGCAGACGCCGGTGCGAGGACTAAAGAGCAGTGGCTTTCCGAGCCGCCTTTGCTAGACCCCCAAGGCTTTCGCGCATGAACCGCATCGTTCCCCTGATCCTTGCCGTCGCGCTCTTCATGGAGCAGATGGATTCCACCGTCATCTCGACCGCGCTGCCGGCGATCGCCAACGACCTGCATGTCGGGCCGATCACGCTGAAGCTGGCGCTGACATCCTATATGGTGTCGCTCGCCGTCTTCATCCCGATCAGCGGCTGGATGGCGGACCGGTTCGGCGCCAAGCGCATCTTCCGCCTCGCCATCTGCGTCTTCGTCGTCGGCTCCATCTTCTGCGCGATCTCATCCGGCCTGATCGAATTCGTCGTCGCCCGCTTCCTGCAGGGCATGGGCGGAGCGATGATGACGCCGGTCGGCCGCCTGGTGCTGTTGCGCACCACCAAGCGCAGCGATCTCGTCTCGGCCATGGCGCTGCTCACCATTCCGGCGCTGGTCGGGCCGCTCGCGGGACCGCCGCTCGGCGGCTTCATCACCACCTATTTCACCTGGCACTGGATATTCCTGATCAACGTGCCCGTCGGCATTATCGGCGTGTGGCTGGCGACGATCTTCCTGCCCGAGGTCGAGGCGACGGCGCCGCCGAAACTCGATATCACCGGCTTCGTGCTCACCTCCTTTGCCGCAGCCGGCGTGGTCTTCGGCCTCTCTGTCGTCAGCCTGCCGGCACTGCCGCCGATCATCGGCATCGCGGCGACCGCCATCGGCATCGTCTGCGGCGCGCTTTATGTACGCCATGCGAGACGGCACCCGGCACCGATCCTCAATCTGCAGCTCTTCAAGAACCCGACCTTCCGGGCATCGACGACAGGGGGCACGCTGTTTCGCATCTGCATCGGCGCCATGCCTTTCCTGACGCCGCTGATGCTGCAGCTCGGTTTCGGGCTGACGCCGTTCCAATCCGGCCTCATCACGTTCGCCGGCGCGATCGGCGCGATCACCACGAAATTCATGGCCAAGCGAGTGTTCGCGGCCGTGGGCTTCCGCTCGACGCTGTTGACGGCGGCGGGCGTGACCACACTGGTGACTGTGACCACCGGCTTCTTCACGCCGACCACGCCGCATCTCGTCATTATTCTGGTGCTTCTGATCGGCGGCTTCTCGCGCTCCTTCTTCTTTACCGGCGTCAACGCTCTTGCCTATGCCGACATCGACGACGCGCAGGCGAGCCAGGCGACCTCGATGAGCTCCGTGATGCAGCAGATCAGCCTGGCGCTCGGCGTGGCCGTGGCCGCAGCGATCCTGGAGACCTCGATCTTCATTCGCGGCGAAGCGCTGCAGGCGGTGGACTTCCACATTGCCTTCTACGTGATTGCGCTGATGACCGTGGTCGCGACCATCCCCTTCATCCGCATGGACAAGCATGCCGGCGCGCTGGTCTCCGGCCATCGCGTCAAGCCGCTCGCGGCAACGGTGCTGGACGCGGAACAGCAGGCCGTGAAGTAAGCGTCCGCGACGTTTATTCGGCGGCCGGCTCAGGCGCCTCGCAGACGGCGCTCAGCTTGTTGCCATCGGGATCGCGCACATAGGCGGCATAGAAATTGGCATGGAAGGGGCGCAGGCCCGGCTCGCCCTCGCTGACGCCGCCGGCTGATATCGCCGCGCGATAGAAGGCATCGACATCCGCCCGGGTTTCGGCCGCGAGCGCAATCATGGTGCCATTGCCATTCGATGCACGGCGGCGGTTGAAGGGTGTGACGATCCACAGCCGACAGCGGATATCGCCATCGGCGGCGTAGCCGATCTCTTCTTCCGAATAGCGCTGGCGGCGGTAGCCCAGCACGGGGAGCACGACATCATAGAAATGCCGGGCCTGGTCGATGTCGTTGGTTCCGAGCGTGACGTAAAGCAGCATTGATATCCGCGGTCATTCCGGTCTTGGCCCAATGATGGGCTGTCTTGGGCCCGCCGGAACGGTCCCGGGAGTGTCATACTCCACCCGGAATGGCCCCGAAATCAAGCCTCGGTTTCGTCGGCCTGATGTTTGCGTCCTTTGAAGCCCTTGGCGAGCAGGAACATCTCAACGGATTCGGCGCGCGAGGAGGCCGGCTTGACGTGGACGACCTGCTTGAAATTCTGCTTCAGCAGATTGAGCAGGTCCTTTTCCGTGCCGCCCTGGAAGGTCTTGGCCAGGAAGTGACCGCCCTCGCCCAGAACCTCGATGGCGAAATGCGCGGCCACTTCGCACAGATGCATGGTGCGCAGATGGTCCGTTCTGTGGTGGCCCGTGGTCGGCGCCGCCATGTCGGAGATGACGAGATCGGGCGTGCCGCCAACCGCTTCCATCAGCTGGTCAGGCGCCGTCGGATCGAGGAAGTCGAGCTGCAGGATCTTGACGCCGGGGAGCTGCGCCATCTCCAGGAAGTCGATGGCCGCGACGCGGATGTCCTCATCCGTCGAGCCGGTGACCTTGGCGGCGATCTGCGACCAACTGCCCGGTGCGGCGCCGAGATCGATGATGCGGCGCGCGCCCTTCAGGATGCCGTGCTTCTCGTCGATCTCCAAAAGCTTGAAGGCGGCGCGGGCGCGGTAGCCTTCGAGCTGGGCGCGCTGCACATAGGGATCGTTGATATGGCGCTGCAGCCACTGGCGCGAGGACGCCTTCATCTTCTTGTTCTTGACGCGCTGGCCGAGCTTGCGGCCGGTGCGGTTGCCCGCAATGGTTGGCTTGGTCATAGCTGATCCCCTATTTGCCGCACTTACTTGCCGCGCTGACCGCGGCGGTGGCGATGGCGCCGCCAGACGCCGTCATCCGCCATCATGTCGGTGAGAAGGCCTTCCCTCAAGCCACGATCGGCAACGCGCATGCGCGGGCTCGGCCAACGGCGGCGAATGGCCTCGAGAATGGCGCATCCGGCGAGCACCAGATCGGCGCGATCAGGCCCGATGCAGGGATTGGCGGCGCGGCTGGCGAAATCCCACGAAAGAAGCTTCGCCTGCATGGCCGAGACCTCATCATCGGACAGCCAGATGCCATCGACCTTGCGCCTGTCGTAGCGCGGCAGATCGAGATGGACGCCGGCAAGCGTGGTGACCGTGCCCGAGGTGCCGATCAGGTGGAAATCGCCGAGATCGCCATCGATGACGGGGCAATCGAAGCCGGAGAGCATGCCCTCGACCTCAAGCACCATGCCTTCGAAAACATCCGGCGTGACATCGCGGCCGCCGTGGCGCTCGGACAGTGTCACGACGCCGACGGGAAGCGAGGTCCAATGGGTGATATGATTGGCAAGCCGGCTGAAGCGGCTGTCGCCGATGCGGATAACCGCAATCTCGGACGAGCCGCCGCCGATATCGAAGAGCACGACGGAGCGCGTCTCGCGGCCAACCAGCGAGGAGCAGCCGGAGACGGCGAGCCGCGCCTCGGTCTCGCGATCGATGATCTCTAGTTCAAGCCCGGTCTCCGCAACAACGCGCTGAAGGAACTCCTCGCCGTTGCTTGCCTGGCGGCAGGCCTCGGTGGCGATCAACCGCATGCGGCGGATCTCGCGGTTCTTCAGCTTGCCGGCGCAGACGCGCAGCGCATCGACGGCGCGATCCATTGCGTCGTCGGACAGACGCCCGCTCGCAGCCAGCCCCTCGCCGAGGCGCACGATGCGCGAGAACGCGTCGACGACACGGAACTGGCCCGGACGGGTCGGCTGCGCGATCAAAAGGCGGCAATTGTTGGTGCCGAGGTCGAGTGCGGCGTATAGCTCATCCGGCCAGGGATGGGCGGAAGCGGGCCGTTCGCCGCGCTCCTGATGATGACGCTGGACGCGATTGTCGTTTTCGCCGCGCGCTTCCTGGGCGGGACCACGGCCGACATTCGGCTGATTCGCAGGCGCCTGCGCGGGCTGATGGCCTGATGGCTTTGTCTGCGCCAGCGGTCGGCCCTGCAGGCCGCGCTTGCCGCGATGCTTGCGACGGCCGCGCTTTCCCGAAGCCGCGTCGCCATCATGCGCTAGCGCGCGATTGGCGGATGCGGCCTGATCACCCTGTTGCTGCTGTCTTGGAGCACCCTCGCCCGACGCACCGGAACCGCGACGGCGGCGCTTGCGCTTGCGGGCCGATGTCTCGGCCGCAATGTCCGTTGGACGTGCATCCATTGGGCGCGCTGCCTCGCCGGCAATGCCGGAGGGGGCATGCGAAGCGGCCTGAGCTGCATTGCGGGATTGCCCGCCACGCTTGCCCTTGCGGCGCCTGGATTTCTTGCCATCCTTGCGCGCTGCCGCCGACGCCCCGTCAGATTGCGGCTTAAAGCCGCCTTCGGGGTCTTCCACGTTGTTTTTCCACCGCGCCGCGCAAGTCCTGAAGGATGAACTCCTTGAGGTATGCTGCTGGCGCTCGTTCGATTTTGCGTTGGCGCGAAGATACCAGCGCTCGGCCAAAACGACAAATTCTTTTTCCCAACCCTCAAGAATCCGCCTTTTCCAACACTCCACAGCGCCGCTCAATTTTTTTTCAAACAGCTATTTGCATTCCGCGATGATTTGGTTATAAGCGCCGCACAGCAGCCAAGCACGCTTCGGCAGCGACTGCTGGGGAATAGTTCAATGGTAGAACGACGGACTCTGACTCCGTTAATCTTGGTTCGAGTCCAGGTTCCCCAGCCAATCACTTTCATCAACGAAATCAACGGATTACCTCGCTGGACACGCAACATCTCGGTTGATTTCTTGTTGCGTCATGTTGCAAGCTAGTCGCCTTGGTTTCCAGCGGTTTCCAATGATGCACGGCAAATCCACGCAACATGGAATGCAACATGCTGGACCGGTGTTTTCACGGGACTAGCGATGGACACGGAAAAACTCCCTTATTGGCCCGCCGCCTTGAACAGGAAGCTTGCCGCAGCCTACTGCGGGCTTTCGACAGAGACTTTCGGCAAGATCTGCCCCATCAAGCCCATCTCCTTAACCGGCTCATCGCGGGGTGACCGTTATTTACGCCAACGGCTGGATGAGTGGCTGGTGTCACTCGACCCTAACGAGCCAGCCGCAGAGAGCATCAAGCAGTCGCTTTCGTGGCAATCGGATCGGGAGAGCCGCTCCTCTTGGGTGGAGTTGGAATATGGAGCGCCAGAGCCGGCCAAAGGTGCCGGCGGATATCCAATCGTCGACGACAAAAACAACCCGGTCAGGCAGTGGTATGATCAGCTTGGCTTCGATCCCCGCACAATGGGGCAAGACGACATGAAGAGGCTGATGGATGAGAACCATCAGAAATGGGCAGCAGCTCTTATTGGAACCCCACTCGGGAAGCGTGAACGGGTAGCTTTGAGCCAGTTGGCTGCGCATCTCCCTAATCAGCCAATCCCCGGCGCCGCGATCAAGAACTGCGGGCCCGATACCGGCGACCGTTTGGAGGCGCGCGGGTTCTTGGAGATCCACTCCGTACCGGATGACCCAAGGCGACTATCTCACTACGTACTGACAGATGAAGGCTTAAAGGCCTGGCAAAAACTGCAGGATGAGGCTTAGTCGAAATGACGAGAGCGACGTTCCGCCAAGCCGACCTCGAGCGGATAATGAAAGCCGCGAAAAGAACTGGTTCGATCGTTCAGATCGACCTCCGGACAATGGTTGTCTCGGTATTGCCCCAGAGCGGGAGCGTGCCAGTTACTGATCCGACAGCAAAGTTTGCTCCAGATGGTGAAGAGAACTGGGATTGATCACGTGAGCGAACCGATAGACGCTAGGGAAGCACTGCTTGCGCTGCTCAAAGAGCGCGGGCTTGAACCCGGCGTGCCGCTCAGCCTCTACGAGGTCGGGCCGCCCCTTGTCGGGCAAGGCATCAGCCAGGACACCATAGTCGACGTTCTCTATTCCCTGAAGGATGAGGGCGTCATTGATCTGCCTGGCAACCGGCTAGTTCTCTTGATTGATTTAAACGACAGTCAGTCCTGACTAGCCGGCAGCTTGCTACGCGTACTCGCGCGACCGCGGAACATCGAGAAGGTGAGGAGGTTCTGTATCTGCAATTGCTAAGGAGCCAGGCATGCAGATGCATCAACCGACCGTACGATTAGCTCTGTTGTTGCGGGCCCTGAACTGCAGTTCGTTTGAAGAGCTTCCGTGGCAAGTAGGTAGGAAGACCGTTAACGCCGCTGCTGATGCAGGCCTGGTAGAGGTTGAGCCTGATTCAATGCAACGTTTACGACCACGATGCAGACTTACCGAGCTCGGCGCCCTTTACATCGAAGAGAATCGGTTCGTGTTTGAATGACGTGGAAATCGTTCGTCCCGCCCAAGCAAACGCCAAGAAGTCAGATGGGAGAAACTTAAATCGTATTCGCTCGCATTAAAACATTAGGTCATTTGCATAAGTAGGCATACTGTCGGTTGTCGGCCTATCGTTCCCGGGCAGAGCCGATTGGGAGATTTTATGTGCTCTTGCCTGAAGGTAGGAGCACAATTGTGATGGTTATAACCCTCAGCGACACGACATCCACGGATCCAGCATTCACGATTGCCGAAGATTACATCAAGAACCCCAATCCACCGCGAGCACAGAGTAAACTACACAGGTTCGCGATAGTTGGCGTTCCCGAGAGCGAACGGGTTCACTTTAAATTCCATTCGATGCGCGATTTCCGCCGTCTTCAAGTCGTCCTTGATCATTTCGCCAAGAATGCGGGCGGAAAAAAATCGTGACCGCGCCACCTTCATTTGAATGCTTGGCTCTAGATGAGAGGCAATCCATCATCCGGGCGCTAGCCCGCAGGCTTCAGAATTCAGCATGTATTGCCAAGCTTGATGAAGATCCAGTATGGCGGTTACTTCTGGGTCTTAGTGTTCGGCTAGCAGGATGCTGCGAAGAGGTGGCTGCAGATCCTGGCCGTGCGCGCGATGTAGTCGAAAAGTCTCTCAAACTCCTGAGCGAATTCGAGTTACGACGCCCCCAGCGATCAAGCAATGATGGGTTAGCAACCAAGACGCGACATTGAGCCTTCGAGAAAGTAAACGCGATGTTTGGGAGTGTCATGCATGGGAACGCCGAAAAACGGTGCACCAGGTAAGCCGGGTCTACCGGGCAAGCCTGGGAGTGGGCAAAATCCAGGAAAAGCCGGGTTGGGTGGCGCCGGTGGGAAGCCAGGAAAGTCGTCGCGGTGATGGGAGGAACCGGCTACCTCTTCGGTGACGCGGATCTGTCAGCAGAGGCTTATGAGGCTGTGGCGCCTAAGCTGCTTGAGATCGATCAGCGCTACGGCTCCAGGCAGCACTTGATCTCCGAGATTGCCGAATACCTGGTTTCGATCGGGCGATATTCGCCGCCGCTGATCCCCGATATGGCGTCTCGAAACTTCCGCTGACGCCAGGTCGCACTTGCCTCACGTATGATATCCGAAAAACCTTGCGTCTATGCCCTCGCGCGCACGCGCGTACTGCTCCCGAAATAGACCTAAAACGTCCTCATTTTTCGAGATGCTATAGCGCTCGCAGCCAGCCTCGCGTGCGCGCGCGTACTTGGTCCGGAAATTCAAAATCACTGCCTCGATGTCAGGTTTTGTCAGGTCCTGCCTCGCGCGCGTGCGCGTACTGGTCGCGAAATTCCCGAGGTGTTGCCATCATGGCAATACCTTCAAGCCGTGAGCGGCTTTGATTTGCTTTGATTAAATTCAAAGGTGCCAGCCCCTCTGATGTTGACATTTGTTGACAAGCGGATGTGCGCGTTTCTGTCGGAGAATGCTGGGTCTCTCGCGTGCGCGTGCGCGCGTACTTGCTGCGGAAACTCTGGAAGACGCTGCCGAGGGGCCTATTCAGGCCTATTTTAGGCTCGACTGGAAGCTTTGATTTGCTTTCATCCAAGATGCTGGCCACGTCTACTCGGCTTCTGCTTTAGATCGCCTATCGCCTTGATCGAGCGAGCCAATCCGATTTTACCCCACCCCTTCGTCACTATGCTCATCGGCGGCCGCAAAGAGCCGCTGGAGCTCGATCTGCACCGCCGTGGTGAATGCCATGGCTTGGCGCGAAACCTCGCCCTCGGGCAAGCCTAGGCCTTTGAGATGGGCAGCAAGCGCCTGCATCTCCTTGCGCCAGTAGACGTTGGCAAGCTCACCGTGGAGCCGCTGCAGGGCCGAGGCGCAGCGCTGAACCTGGGAGCGCTGCCGATCGAGAGGGAAGCAGCACACGGCCCTCACAAGGCATACCCGCTGATAGGTGCAGGATACTGCTCGGCCATGCCGCCGGCGTCCGCTATTCCGCGCTCTGCCTCGTCAGCCTCGCGCTCGTCGTCGCCTTCGCGGTCATCCATGGTGCGAGGGTCGAAGCCGGCATGATCCGGCTCCAGGTTTTCATCCCCGTCAAGCAGATCAAGCAGCTCGATCAGCTCTTCGATCTTGGCTTCAAGTTCAGCGCGCCGGAAGGCTACGATTGAGGTGTACGCGTTCATACGGCTGCCCTCCCGATAGCTGACAAGGCAACTTCCAGCGTTTCCGCGTCATCACGAAGATAGGTGCCGTCCTCATTCTTCCACATCTGGACGATCCACCGGGCTTTCCGAGCTGCATCGTCGAGGCTGGTCGGGACATACTCAAGGATTTCACGCTCGACGTTCTTCACCTGGTCAGACGATGCCTTAACCCGTTGCTCTGCATCATTGAAGCCGCACGCCTCTTTGATTGCGTCTGCCTCCGCAATTCTTGACCGGAGCTCGGCGATTTTCTCATCCATGCGGGCGTAGTGCACGGCCTGCTCCCGTTCCTTTCGGGCAAGGCCTTCCGCGTTAAGCTTTCCAGAGCCGACGATGAGCCAGTGGTCATGACGTTGGTAGTGCTTGCGGATCTCATCCTCTGTGTGCGCATAGATCGGCTCGGAAGGCCGTGTACCGTCGTCGTTGATGTATCCTCGCAGAAGCCGGCCAATCTCGACCCTCTGCGCTGGAGCGGCCTCCATGGCCTCGCTGTCCATGATTACGCTGTAATGGTCCCATTCGAGGCTGTCAGCGGCGATAGCAAGCCTCTGGCGTTCGAAGAGCGTACCGAGCGGGTCAGACACAGCTTCAGGGGCTGCTAGGGCCGGAGTGGCTGCGGCGACCAGAGCGCCAGCCATGAAGTTTCTACGCGTGGTTTCCATCACAGCACCCCTTCCTGACGTTCGAGGTAGCGCAGGACTGCTTCAACCAGCACATCGCGCAGTTCGTCGACAAACACCGACTTGTCGGCGATGAATTTCAGAGTGGTGATTGCACCGCGACGGGTGAGCAGAGTTGGCGCCTTCCAGTTCAAGAGCACCTCGAGCGGTGGTCCATACGTCTCCGCGATGAGCCGCTCTTCATTCTCGGCTGTGATGGTTCCATCAGGAAAGGCGTCCATGCGGGCCATGCCTTCACGGTAGGCGTTAATGGCATCCTCGAATGGGTCCTTAGCGTCCGGGAGGTCCATGTAGCAGAAGCCAACGGCAAACGTCGGCCTAACCGACGTCGGATAAACCACTGCCTTCCAGTCTCCATCGGCGTACTCGTCGAGTGCACGCGCCAATTCCCAGCCGAGGCGATTTACTTTCTTCACGGGAGTTTCGGGCAAAGCTTCGCCCTCAACAGGAACGCGGTCGTTCTGCATGGTCAGTCTCCGTTGATATGGATTGATATGATTCAGCCCTTAGAGGCGCGCTGTTGCCTGCAGTCTTGAAATCTCGGCTTGGAGGGCGAGCCGATCGCCTTCCACCCGCATCCGCCAGGGACGAGCATTCACGCGCATCAGCTCGGCGGTCAGTTCATGCACTCGATCGGCCGCACGCTGCTGGATAGTCTTGAGCGCCTCGGCGGCTTCCCACTTGACCGTCATCCACGCCGACTTGAGGCAGCGCGAGAACGACTTGCGGCGGCTCGCCTCATTGGCTGGGCGGCTGCCGTTCCACTGCTTGCGGAAAAGCTTCCATGCCAGCTGCATAATGCGGGATCGGTCGAATTTGGGCATGCCTTCGGCGGTGGCCTTAACCATGATGTCAGGCATTTGGTGATTTCCTATTGCTGCTGCGTTGTTACAGGTGTATGTAAAGCATACAAACGTATGCGTCAATAAAAAAGATACAACTGTAACCATTTGGAGCTAATATGGCCGAACTGACCCCCGAAGCTAACCGAGCTGCTCGCGCTATCCTGAAGTGGTCGGTAAGGGAGTTGGCCGATCACGCCGGCATCGCCTTCACGACGGTCCACCGCTTCGAGTCCACGGGCATCGCCACCGACACGACGAAGGACAAAATCAAGGCCGCTTACGCCGCGCACGATGTCGAGATAACCAATGGCGACTACACCGGCGCCCGTCTCAAGCTGAAGAAGGATTGAGGATGCGGGTCAACAGCACGCGCTATCTGTACGTGTTAGCCAGTGAAGCGGGCATCTGCCGAGTTAGCGCTTCGAAGGGCGAACCCGGTCCAGCCAAGAGCCTCCAATACGCCAGCGACTACAGTCTGACCGTTGTTGAGAGCGTCAAAGTCCCAGTTGCGACCGCCATGAAGGTGAAGGCAAGAGCAATGGAGATGATGCGAGGTGCGCGTGTTTTCGGTGAGTGGTTCAAAGTTACGCCTGAGATAGCGTGCGCGGCCCTCCGCTTGGCAATGATCGAGCATGCGCAAGGTCCATTGGCGCCAAGCGAGCAATAGGGACCGTATCGGCGGCCCTTCAGCCTTGCGGAGCGCAGCACCGCGGCTCCTCGGGCAAATTGTCGGCGCTGGGTGGTGGTCATCTCCTGCTAATCCCGGCTGGGACGGATAGCAGATTTCCCCCGGTAAACGTGCATGGTTGCTTAACCATTTCTCCCCAAGATTGTCGCAATTTCAATTGGGGGAGAGACGTGCCTATTCCAGACTTCGATCACCGCGGGCTCATCCCGCCGGTCAGAAACGATCCTACCAGTTTAGATCGATCCCCTTACCTGGCCACGATGCAGGAAGTGGTCGGTCGGTTTGGCACCTCCCCACATCGACGCCAGCTGTTGCGCAGCTTGATTGCTTACAGACGGTTGTTTGCGGCAGACAGCTACGATACAGGGATCCAACTCCTGGACGGGAGCTTTGTTGAGAACGTCGAAGCGACTGCCGGCAGACAGCCTGGCGATATCGACGTTTTCACCCTTGTCGCGCCCCCGCAGAAGTATGTCGATGACTATTCCCTTTGGCAGAGTCATGGTGCAGGTTACTGGGAGAGCCAGCTTGTGAACCGCCAGCTCAATAAGCAGCGGTTCTCACTCGACAGCTACGGTATTATGATTGATAGCAGCATGCCTATCTTCGACATGCTCCAGAATGTGACCTATTGGTACGGCTTGTTCTCACACCAACGGGACACATTTCAATGGAAGGGTTTTGTCGCAGTAGACGTAAACCCCTTCGATGACGAAGCTGCACTTCTAACGATGGGAGATGAGTGATGCCAAATCTGCTTTCGCTAGAATCCCTCGAAAGCGATCGGGCCTTCGTCGAAAAGCAGCGTGACAAAGCGCCCGCTGATCGATGGGGCACATCCAAGACGATGTGGGACCAACGGCTGTCCGATATCAATCAAAAGATTGACGAGATCAAATCGAAGCCGGCGAGCCATGCCAGCGTTGCGCTTATCTTTGACGGTCAGCCTGTTGTCGGCCAGGGCGATATCCGCCTGGATTTCACAACTGAGGCGCTGAGCTCGTACCAGAAGATAATCGCCGCTTCCTTGGCGACCCAGCAAGACAAGACCATCGCAGCCAAGGGCCGCGTTCGCGGTGCCGACAAATCAAAGCTGTTCATCCGCGATATCGTTCGCGGATCGATGGGTTTCATTCTTGAAGAATTAGCGGCGCCCCAAACGGATCTTTTTGCCACCCCGCTGAAAACGGCTGTCGAAGAGGTAACCGAGCTGATTGGCAAGCTTAACTCTTCGGACGAGCAGCAGTTCGTGGAAGCTATCGACAGTACGCCCCCTCGTTTGGTCGGAGCCCTTCAGAAATTCACCAAGGTGCTGGAAGACGCTGGCGCCACAACGAGAATTGTCGGCGATGTGAACCGCGTAGCGCTTACTTCAGCTGAGATCCACCGCCTGTCATACCGCTTCGCAGAGGTCGATGTGACAGACGAGCAGTTGACATTCGAAGGCGTACTCCTCGGCATGTTGCCCGACTCGCGTGAGTTCGAACTCCAACTCCATGGTGAAGCTGCAACCGTAAAGGGGAGCGTGTCTGAGGAAATCGCCACCCGCTACATTACAGACAGCGCTTTCAAGGAAAGGCTTCTTCTTCGACCCGTCACGGCGCACCTCACGCTTACCAAGACCATGCGCCTAGGTACCATGATCAGGCAGCAGCTTGTCCTGGAGTCGCTTGAGCCAAGCGTGACCCCTGACCTTCTCTCCTCAAGCGATTGAGAGCCTCAAGGTGGCTATGCCGCTCCGATAAGGGTTCGGTAGCACCACCTTGCGACTTTGCCCTTAAGGCACCATCCAAAACGGCCCCCAACCTGTAGAAGCCCTTCCTGTTTGCGGGCGTGATGAAGCCATCGGCCACGAGCTGGCGGAAGCGGAAGCCCGTCACCTTGAGGAAGCGGGCTGCTTCATCGGCGCTCACCAGGTACTCGCGGAGACATTTGCGGTTCGAGCGAAGAATGGTCATGTGCCTCTCCTATGCCGCGAGCCCGAGCTGCGGATGCTGGTTTGTGTTCGCTGGCTTCATCAGTTCCTCGATCTTTTCCCGCGTAACAAAGCTACCCTTTGCCACCAAGGCCTCAACCTTCTCTCGGACAGATGCAGGGGTTTTGTTCTGCGCGAGGATAAGCAGGCCAGTTGCTTGGACCATCTCAAGCATGCGCTCGTCGTCTCCCCATAGCCGGGCTATCTGCATGTAGCTGTTGGCGGTCGTCACCGCCACTGAGCACTGCTCGCGCAGCCATGGCTTGAACTCGCCCTGGGGCAACGTCGCCCTCATCCTGAGGCACTCCATGCCGATATCGGCCATCTCCCTGCCGGTGCGCTTCGTGCAGACTGGCGCCTCTCCCTCGGCTGCCTTTCGCATGTACCGATCGGCAGCGTGGCGTGTCATGCCGGCCGTCTCTCGAAGCCATGCGCGGAACTCCCGCGGCGTGAGGGTGTCTTTGACCGCCAGCAGCGTCTTACCGGCTTCGATAGCCGTTTCAGCCGGTACCTGCCTTAGGACGCGATTGTCCTCAACGTCACCGGTCTTTCTGAGGAAGCTGAAATCCACTTCCCGATCAGCGCTGTTCTTGGTGTAGATCCGGAGCATCATGTACATGGCGCCGGCCGCCGCCTGCCTTACAGTCACGATGCCGTAAAGCGATTGGCAGTGCCAGGTGATCCAGCCGAGGGGGATCTTGTCCCATGCCTGATACCAGTCGCTCAGGTCCTTCTCGATCCATTCTGAGCAGGCCTCGACGAGATCCGAAGTTGCCCAGAGGATTGGCGCCGTCATTAGCCCCTGATTGCCCTTCGTCTCCATGAGGGTCGACACGACGAGCCGGAGGTGTCCTTCCCCGTACTTTTCCAGGATGGCGAGGAGGGTAGCAATGGCGCGCGTCTCTCCTGGTTTGGGGAACTCGTTCGCCTTGATGATTTTCACGTCGAACTCTTCGCAGATTGCTCGGACGATGGCTTCAGACATGGGAGGGCTCACCTTTCTCGATGATGGAATCAAGCATGGCTCGGAGAGTTTGCCGGACAGGCCAAGGACGAAGGCGCACAGCGCGCTTTCTCTGCTCGGACAGGTCAATGGTCGCGAATACCTGCTCAAGCGCGTCCTGGGGCATCTGTGGGCGAAATAGCAGCACGTCGGACACTGCACCGAAGGTATCGCTGGCAAGGTCTGGAGATTTCGAGGAGAGCACACACCGCAGGACGGCGGATAGGTGAGTTTCGCCATGGCGATCGAGCAGACCGTCGAGCGTGCGGCCGGCGTGAGTATCGCTGGCGCCACATCGCTGGTTCGTCGGAAGGGATCGAAGGCCGAAGTCAGCCAGGATGGCAGGCAGGGAGGAAGACAGAACAGGCTTGGAAGCTTGAAGCATCGTGCACTCTCAGCGAACGACTTGTGAAAAGACGTTTACCAAAAGAGAACGCGCTGAGCCAGTGCGTCAGTGCACTTTCCTCGGCTTCATCTGGTCCGACTGCACCATGAGGCCAATGCGCAGCGCCACCCGTTCAAGCAGATCCATCTCATCATCGGTCAGATCATCGAGCATCGATCCATCGAAAGTGAATAGGCCCGTTGACTGAGGCGAGGTGCTGTCGGCCTTCAGGAGGTTGTGAAGCTTCGCCTTGCCGAGGATTGCGCTCACAGCAGCGGCGTAGCGCCCGGAGGCCATAGCCTGCACTCGTGCCACCTCAAGCTCGTCGGTGAGGCTCTCTATGCTCACAAGCGCCCTCTCGACGCCTAGCGCCTGTATCTCGGCCACGCGAGCCCGGACCACATCATTTAACATCAGCCTTGATGCGTTCTGCTGGTGCGGTTTGAACCCCGCCACGGCGTAGGCTTCAGTCGCGCTTTTGCCGCTTGCCACAGCTTGAGCGAATGCTTCGTGCCTCGGGTTAGCCAGGACTGACATCCGGTGGTCTGAGGTGTGTTTAACCATTGCCCTGCCCTTCACTGCACAGAGGTGTTTGCCGGCTGGTGCTCGAAGAAGCGTCGATCGTTCACCCTTGCGCCAGTGAGATTCTCCAGCACCGTTGCGACCGAGCTTACAGCAGAAAGCAGATGCACGACGAGACCGCGAACCTTTACCGGATCATCTGCGCATTCTCGGATCGCCACCCCAAGAGAGATAGCCAAGGCTTGGATGGTCAATGCATCGTCGAACGTCACTGTGCCGTCGCTGGGCAAGCCTTCGATGATGTAGCCGAGCGTCTTGGCAGCCAAGTCCTGCTGCTCTTCGTCGCCAATCTGCGCTTGGATGGACAGATATTCAAAAATTCCGGTGACTGTGTTGGTGTCGATCAACTGAACGACTGGACGTTGATTCTCGGGCATCTCATTCTCCTTCCAAAAGCGGCGTTCGACTCAGGACTTTCCGCATGTTGACCAGACGATGTGAGGACCATGGCAATATTCTTTCACTGCGCGCCGATCCCCCTAAGAGTTGGGAGCATTATCGAACCCGGGAATTGGGGGCGGGTCATCAAGCTGTGGCAGACGAGCAACGGACAAGTTCAGGTCCAGGCGTTGAACGAAGTCGCATTCGAACTGGCTAGACGCCTGTTCGCACCAGAGAAACCGAGCAGGCTCAACTGCGTGTTCGCCGCCCGAACTTTGGCTGAGGCGCAGACTTATAGGAGCGCCCACGCGTCCACCAATCTCATCTATGAAATCGAAACCATAGATCCGAGTCCGGCAATCCATCTCGGTGACTATTCGGTCGCGATTGAGCCTCACAGTGGTCGCTATTTTGAACCGGCGATGCAGCGAGCTCAGTCGTACTGGACCGAGACCTCACCTGCCTCTCCAGAGGTTCTGATTGGTGGTGCAGTCCGGGTCTTGGCACGCCATGATTGATACGACCTGACATCTTCACTTCCTTTCCAGGTTGAGGCATTGTGCCGGCATGGCCGATATCGTCTACCGCCTTGCCTATGTTGTCATCTGCTGCGCCGGCATGGTCTGCTTCTGGCTGCTCTGCCGCTGGCTGATCTACGGCATCTCCGATGGCTTCGGCATCGGATTCGGCGCAGGGTTCGGTGTTGGCATGGTTCTCATGTACGCCATCACCCTTGTCGACAAACGAGACGCTCAACGCCGCTCCAAGAGCTGACGCGTGAGCGTGGGGGCAGCCTGAGCGCCTATCTGGGCAGCTGTACCAGCTTCTGCGCCGATCCTAGCGTTCTGGCCTTGCAGGGCCTGCAGGAAGGATAGCCTTTCCAGCTGATCGACAGCATCAGGGCCTCGCGAGGTCAGGATGTCGGCTGCCGCACCTCGGCGAGCTGCCATCGCCGCTTCGTTCTGAACCTGATTGAGCTTCCCGCCGGCCGAGGCTAGGGCGTCACCAAAGTTCATGTTGAGCACGCCACGCACAACGCCGTTCCCGTCTCCCCGCTGACCGCCCCAGCGCTGCTGCGCCGCCGTGCGGGCTGCCGTAACGCTGTTGCCCGTCACCGCGTGGCCAGTGTCAGCGAAGGTTGCTTCCCGCTCGATCGCGGACAGGAAACGGTCGGCTTCGTCGCGGCCAAGAAGGGCCTGAAGCTTGAAGCGGTTAGCGTCCTTCTGGAACATCGCCCGGGCGGCGCCACCATCGTTGCGAGCGTTCATCATGATTTCATCGAGACCGGCTCGAGCGCCGTGGAGGTAGGCATCTCGTTCTCCTGGCCCAAGCGCCCTCATCTCGGCCGCAACCTCACCTGGGTGAACACTGCGCTGAAATACCGAACGACCGTTATCCAGTGCGTCGATCACCGCTGATGGCCCCGCAAAGGCATCCAGAGCCGCGCGGTACGAGTCCGGCGCGTCATTGATGAGGTGGTTCCTCATCGTGCTCAACATCCGCACCTCGTTGTTGCGTCCGGCACGCTGAGCAACTCCTATCTGATCATCCAGCGAGCGCTTCACCAAATCGAGGCCCCGAACGTCGAGCTGATCAGGATTGATCGGCATCCGTTCATTCTCGGCTAGGCGCTGTGCGTTTCTGAGCGCCTGCCGGCCGGCTGGGGTCTGCAGGATATTTCGGATCGTCTGCGTAGGCTGAAAGGGCTCAGCGTAAGCCTGCTGGTAGAGCGGGCGGGCAGCGTCGGCTCGCTCCTGCACGTATGCTGCTCGATCGGCAATGATGTCGCCGCTCGGGCCAAGCGAAGCGTCAGCATCTGTCCGGATGCGTTGGCCTGCTCCGGCCGCGCGTTCTGCGAGAGCTGCACGGGCGACAGTCTGACCCCGTCCGGGCATTGAAGCGATAGCGCTCAAGTCGCCTTGCATATTCGGGCCTAGATCAGCCGGCATGCCTTCGGGACCGAGCTCAGCCAATCTAGCCCTGGCGGATGCTGCATCAATGCCATCGGCCGTGAGCGACGTGGCGAGGTTGCGGCCTACACTGTCGCCTCGGCTTCGAACCCAGTTGAGAACGCCGCGAGTTCCCGCACCGATGGCCGATCCGACCGCTGGACCAGCGCCACCGAAGAGCATACCCAAGCCAGCGCCCTGGGCAATCTTTGTCCAGTCTCCCTCGGAGCGAACAGCGGCATCAGTGCCACCGATAACGCCACCTGAGGCTAGGCCAGCAATAGACCTCCCAGCCAAAGTTTCTCCTGCGACGCCAAGTGCGCGAGCACCCAAGGCAGTGCTTGCAACAGGGGCCATCGCAGCGACGCCACCGGTGATGTTGCCAGCGATGCGGGCAACAGGGTGCTGCTCTTGAGCATCCGTCACGATCTGATCGGCGCGCTCAAGGTTCGAATCGTAGCTGTCGCCGTTGATCAACGAACCCAAGCCGGCGGCAGCGCGCTTGATCCCGCCCATGATGGCAGGACCGACGATCGGGAAGCCTTCAACGCCGCCAGAGGTGAAGGCACCGAATGCGCCGCTTGCACCACTCTGTTCATCTCGATCGAGAAGTCGCTGGCTTTCCTCCCAGTTGAGGTGGCGGCCCACCGGCTCCATTTCGAAGCCTGGGGGCAGCTCCGGGGTGCTGTCACCACCTGCAGGGGCATGGCCCATGAGCTCGCCGGTTTCGCCCTGTGCGGGCTTGGGAGCGGGCGCTGCGCCGGTGTCGAGCACGAAGCCGGGCGGAAGAGCGGGAAGGTTGTCGGCCATTAGCGTACGGGCTCCCATTTGCCGTTGCGGAGTTCGAGGGTTTCTCCGGTCTGAGGATTGCGAGCGCGAGGCGCGCGCGTCTGAGGCGACGGGTTGCCACGCTGCGGATTGCCATTGGCATACTGCTTGAACCGAGCGTACGGGTTCGCAAGTGCCCGGATCTGCTTTTCAGCTTCCTGCCAGGTGATACCGCCAGCATCCTTTGGCAGGTATGCCCGAGAGGCGATGTCGGCAGCCTTGATGCGGTTTTCCTGGACCCGCTGGAAGGTGTCGACGATAAGCGCGTTGCCCTCTGGCGAGTTGCCAAGGCTGGGCAAGCTCTTCAGGAACTGGCGAGCATCGAAGTCAGACGTAGCGCCTGAGCCAGCAGGCCGCATAGCAGGAGCCAAGCGGGAGACGATGGCGTCATAGGCCTGGGACTCGCCAAGACCCTCGACGGAGAAGCCCAAGGCCTCGGCATAAGGGCCGAGAGCGTTCATGACCTGCGCGCCCTTGCCGGTGCCGATCTGCCTACCGAGATTTGCCAGCGTCTGCAGATCCTCCATCATCTGTGGAGAGCCGGCGCCGGCCTCGACGATATCATTGAGGCGCTTCGCCGCGGCCTTGTCGGATTCCTCGGCAAACTTGCTGCTGTTGTCGCCCGTGTTGATTACGGTCGCGCCCGCCTTCTTGTTCTGGGTCTGCCAGTCAGCGAACGTGCCCTTGAAGCCTTGGCTTTGAGCGTAGTTGTACTCTCGGATATCGTTGGTCGGCTTCTCGCCCGAGCCCTTGTAGATCGGCTGGTGCGTTACCGGATCGAGCAGCACATCATCAGGGCCGACTTTAAGCGGATCCTGAGGCTTGCTAAAGCCGCCGAGCGACATCACTTCGCCGGTCTGCTGATTGGCGCGCGCAAGGGTGCCGTCGGGCAGCGTGATGAACTGCCAGGGCTCCGAGGCCTTCTGACCCTGAACGTTGGCCTTCCAGAGTTCTAGACCAACCTCGTTGAGCTGTGGATCGCGCAGGAGGCGCTGGATGAGGTTTACATCAACGCCACCACGCTGAACGGGCGTCACTCCCGGTGCGAGAATGGAGCCGGCGCTCGATGCCATCTGAGCAGGCCGAGGAAGCGGAGAACCTGTGTTGACCTGCGAGGCAGCAATCGGCACGTCGCCGCCGGCAGTCGCCACACTGGAAGGCGCTGCGTCAGGAGCTGCATCAAGCCGGCGGGCCGGATCATTGGCGCGCATCGGGCCAGCCCAGCCGGGCAAGGGAATGCCGATCGAAGGATCAAGGCTTGCCACCTGTGTGCCGTTGCCTTGGGTGTTGGCGTGGTTGACCGGTGAAGGCAGGTTCGCTGCAGCTTGTGCCGCCGTCTGAGCTTGAGGAGCGCCGCCCGCGTCCCTGAAATCCTGCGCGAAATAGTTTGTGGTCATCGCACGTCGGCGAGCAGCTTCGCCTCCTGGCTGATCGTAACCTGCAAACCGCCAAGCGCCTGCCATGAGATCGGCAGCCTCTTCTGGAGATTGCGCAGCATTGAGCCGGGTGATCAGGCTCGGATCTTCGCTCAAGAAGTATTCGGCCTGCGTCTGAGGCGAGCCGTTGCCCTCCTCGCCGCGGCTGCGTGCGAAATTCCGCAGGTTCTGAAGACGCTCGGCACGCCAAGAGAGGATGCCGCCAGAGGTGCCAGCCTGACCGGACTGCGAAGGATCTGCCCAGGACGAGGCAGCTTTCTGCGGGCTCCATCCGCTTTCAGCGCGGCCAGTAGCTGCGACAGCGGCCAAAGCGTAAGGGTTTTGGATCTTCGTCCGGATCGTGTCGATGAAAGGCTGATACGTGCTGCCCTGCGCGGGACCGCGATCGACAGGGCCAACGGGTGCCGTCATAGGTGCGGCCGCGGCTTGCTGTCTGTTGCCGCCCATGAGACCGGAGAGGAAAGACTGCTGCGGCTGCGGCTGACCGGCAGAGGGGCCCACTTCGTCGGCTAGGCGGGCGAGAGCCTTGTCCCGGCCCTTTTTCTGAATGACGCCACCGATTGAATCACTAAGCTTATCGAGCCATGAGAAATCAGGCTGCGGGATAGGGGCCATCGGAACGTTGAGTGAAGCAATCTGGGCCATCAGTGCACCTCCGCAAAATCGCCAGGATGGAAGACACCGGAGAATTCACGGCCGGAGGCTTTCAGCTTCTCGGCTGCGGCCTTCAGGCAGAACTCGTTGACGCTGAGACCCTCGCGGGCTGTGGCGTCGAAGAGCGCTTCACGGAAGGTCGCCGTTACCCGGCCGCCGTTGAGCATGAGGTTGACGATCGGGTCTTTTTCCCGACGTTGTCTGTTCGCGATAGTGGTCATCCGCCATCTCCTGATCTCAGTTTCGACAGGAAGAAGACCACGGACAGCGAGGCTTTGAAATTGGAAGCGTCCGGTAGTGGTTCGCGCTTTACGGCAGGAAAATATTCGTCAACGGCTCCATCAATTGCAGGAGCACCGGTCTGACCTCGGGCGGATGAAGAACGGCTTGGGCAGCGGAATAGACGCCGAGACCGAAGGCTCCGATTGATGAAATAACAATCACAGCGGTGACGAAGGAAATGAATATTGCCCAATTGTAGGTCTTGCTGGACCCGCTAGCATTCGACATCGCGAATACCGTCTGCGCGATGTAACCTCCCGCACAAGACAGCACACCCAGTCCAGTGCCAACAGCAAATGCAAGAAGCGCCGAGAGGAAGAACGGCCGATCAAACTGAGCAGTGCTTGACAACAGCGCAACAAGAGCGACCGCTGCGCCCCCATTGATGATGATGCAGGATTTTACGCATTCGCGGCCGTACTCGATCGCCTGGGCCGAATTCTGTAGCTGAAACTCTCTGTCTGACATTAGGGACTCTGCGCGGCGATCAATTGGTTGAGTGGAACCTACGGTGGCCGATCTCAAATTGGAACTCCAAGATGATCGAAATACCGTTTTACTCGGGCGTGGGTACGCTTGCCCTCGCGCAATAGTTCTAGCGCCGCAACATCACCATGAACGACCATTTCCAGCGCTGGCGCTGAAATCTCCAGAGGAGCGCCAGGCTTGGACTGCCTGCCGATCCCAAACTCCTTGCACCAACTGCGGATGGTTTTCTCATCCCGATTGGCTCGATGTACCGCCATCTTCAGGTTGATGATATCGTCACGACGCATCAGGATCGGAAACAAGCCGGGGTCAGCCTGAGGCTTTACGTCCTCAAACAGGGTCTTGGCTTGCTTGGCTGCCGATCGATGCAATATCCGGTTCCTTATTGCGGCTTCGCTTCCATGCATATCTCGACGCACAGCAGAACGCACTCGTTGCAGATAAAGACCCCGCGTCCCGCAATCAGCTTGCGAACGCTGTGCTGATCCTTCGAGCAGAAGGAGCAGTAGAGCAGGTTTTTGTCGGCAAGCGCCTTCTCCGCCGCCGACGTTCTCGCGTTAGATTGCCGGAGGGCTTCTTCCATCTCGATCAGCTGCTTCTGCATCCTCCGCGAGCCAGGCATCATGCCGCACCTCGTGGATTGTCGCCGGTCCACTCGTCCCACGCTGCCCGGGCCATTTCGGCGTGCACCGCATAGGTGAAGGTCGCAAGTGCTTCTTTAATCTGCAGCTCGGCCATCCCGTTCACCTGATATCGGGCGTAGAGCCGCCGGCACGTCATCTGCCAAAAGCGGTCTGCAGCTGATCCTGTCCGCTTCTCCAGGATCCTGGCGGTCTCGCGAATAAGACCTACCTCTCGCTCGACAGGGAAGTGGTATACGGCCGAGACTGGCGACGAGGCGCGCGCTAGCTGTTGGTCGAGGATGTCGAACATATCTGTTTGTTCTCCTTTCATGCCACCCGGTCCTTCAAGGTGTCGCCTATCCCATGGGGCTCTGCCCCTTGGAGCCCTGCCGGGGCATGATGCCCCAGACCCCCGACCATGCCCGCTGCGCGCGCCTGGCGTACTTGAATGCGTGGCGGCGTTGGCGGCAGATCTGCTTGTGAGACAAGTGTGTCGCCAGTTGTTATTAATAGGAGTGGCGACAGACCTGTCTCATTCTGCTTGCGGTACCATGTGGCACGAGATATCCCGGCAGCGGCCCAAGGCTTGAGCTTTGCTAGAGAGTGGGCCTCATAGGATTTACGATCCTTCCGCTTTTCGGCTGATCGCTTTTGTTCCTGGCGCGCTCGATCAAGCTCCCGTTTGCGCTCTCTTGCGATTTCTTTTCGCTCGCTCGCGGTCACGTCGCATGAGCCAATCGTCTTCAGACCCAAAGTCGTGCGCTCCGCCAACGTCACATTCATCAGGGCCGCCACCGCATCAGCCGACAGCATCTTTTTGCGTTTCACCGTCTCTTCGAGGATTGGCTTGCCTACCTCGAGCCACCGATCGACGGCCCAAGGGGCGAAGCGCGCGCACCAGTCTTTCAGATCTTGCTCAGGCGCTGAATGAGCGACTGCCCTGATGTAGCCAAGGCAGAGGTCCACATCGTCGGTACCATTGGGATCCGGAATGATCCCGCCATGCCGATCCTTTATCACCAACTCGATTTCGCGCAGACGCACAAGCGAGAGCGACAACTTCCAGGTCCTCGGCCGGTTGACGGTTCCTAGAATGCAGTTGCCGAGCATCGTTTGGCCGGAAGACATCGCCTTACGCCTAGATCGATGCTTTATTTCCACCTGATCACGTGAGGCCTGCTTCATCCGTGAGCCCTCCGATAGGTGCGCATCTTGCTAGCAAGCGCGCAGGCCTCGGAGGCTTGAAGAGAGGTCAGGCCGAACCGGGTCTTGATCTGGGGAATGACATCCTGCCGGGGCTCCTGGTCAGCGATCCACTGAGCTGCAGCTGTGACGGCTTCGTCTACGTGTGCGGGGTTTGGCACCATCAGAGCGCCTCCCCTGTTGTGTCCTCGATGACGTGAGGGAACGAAAGCAACCGATAATGCGCGTGGTTTCCCGGGAAAGGACCACCGTGCGGGATATGCCGCGTCTCGATCAAGAAACCGGCTTTCCGGAGCTTGAAGATGTATGCCGACAGCCGAGGAGCATGAACCATCAACGAACTGATACCGGCAGCGCCTGCATCTATCAGGCGGCGAAGGGTTTGGGCATCACGCCCGCGCACGACAACGGGGGTTCCACCCGGCTCATGCGTTGCTTTGATCTGATAAGCCATGCTGCGTCCCTTTCAGTAGGACCGATCGAACACAGCGACGTGGACAGGCGCGGGAGGAGCGACTATCTTTCGGGTGTCCTGATCTGTGGAAATGACATCGACCCGGTGAGCGCCCGCCAGCGCTGCCGGGTTTTCACTATCCGCCACTATTTTGGTGAGCCCAATCACTCGGCAGCTTCCAAAAAGAAGTTGATGAGGCGGTTGCGCTCAGCCACCCAGCGACCTCCAACCTTTTTGGCAGGAAGCTCGCCGCTGTCGAGCATGTAGAAAGTTGCGCGCTTGGAGCGCCCAATCAGCTTGGCAATTTCCTCGGCTCCCCAGACCAAGCTCAGCTTCTCATTGACTTCCGGCATCGTCGTTCCTTTCGCCAAATGGCATTAACCAGCATCAGCACCGTGCTAATGTTACAAATGTTTAGCACCGTGCTGATCTTGACGTCAATCGGGATTTAGCACAGTGCTATAGGAATATTTGGAACGAGGTTGTGATGGCTAAGACTGAACGGGGCTCGGAGCAGGCGATGATCCGCCTCCCAGAGGGAATGAGAGATAAACTCAAGGCCGCGGCGGAGGTCACCGGACGCTCCATGAATGCTGAAATAGTCGACCGCCTTGAACAGTCATTCCGATCGCCGCTTGTGCTCCCAGAGGACTTGATTGATCGGATCACCGTGTACGCAAAGCGGCACAACCGGACAGTTACGGACGAGGTTCTGCGCCTGCTAGAGCGTGAATACCCACAGCAATGGAACGTCGACGACAGAATGGAATATTTGGGCACCCTCTTGGCGGTCTTGCAGGGGGGCACATCAGACACTCGGATCAATCAGTTCATCATCGACGTGCGAGACACCGTTGAGGGAGTGATAGGTGGGCGCGTTGTTGGGGTGAGTGACAAAGCTCGCGCAGAGATCGAGACTATGTGGACCCAATACAAAGAGCATCTGGCTGAAGAAGAGTATGAGCATCAAGTCAACGACCTAGATGAGGAAGAGGACCGAATGCTCGAACTTGTCGGCACCACTGAGAAACTAGCAGAACCGCTTCCAGATCCGAGGAATGACCTCTTCAAGCTCAACGATGTGCTGCCGAGCAGGCTTCTTGCAGAACTGACAAGACGGCTGACGAACGGCGACAACAGCGGTGCCGCTGACTTGCTCGCGGGTATAGAGCCGAATGATCTGGCGAAATGGAATAAGGAAGCCAAACTCAGCTGGTTTGAGAGGGAGCGTCTCCGGGAGCTGCAAGCAGAACCGTCAGATCTGCCCTTTATTCACGGCCCGGATCTTGACGACGACTTGAAGGATTAAGCCATGTCAGTACGGAAACGGGAATGGACGACACCCAAGGGCGTCGAGAAGTCTGCCTGGGTCGTTGATTACGTGGACACCACGGGCAAGCGCCGACTGAAGACCTTCGCCAAGAAGAAGGAAGCAGACCAGTTCGCAGCAACAGCCACCGTCGAGGTGCGAGAGGGCACGCACGTGGCGGACAGTGCCACGGTCACGATTGAGGAAGCTGGAAAGTTCTGGATGAAGTCGGGCGATGCTGCAGGGCTCGAACGTACATCCATGGATCAGCGCCGGCAGCATCTTGAGCTGCATATCGTTCCCCTCGCCGGCTCCGTGAAGCTCACAAAGGTCACGGCGCCGTGGGTGCGCTCATTCCAAGATGATCTGAGAGAGAATGGCCGATCGGCCGCAATGGTCAAACGGGTGACCGTGAGCCTTGGCAGCATCCTCGCTGACGCGCAAGGACGAGGCCTTGTAGTGCGAAACGCTGTGCACGAGCTATCCAAGGCCAGATCAGGCACCAAAGCCTCTGAGCGCCGCGCCAAGGCGAAACTGCGCATCGGCGTCGATATCCCCACCAATGCCGAGGTCAAGTCGATCCTCGACGCTGCAGAGGGCAGATATCGCCCGCTGCTCGTGACGATGACTTTTACCGGGATCCGCTCGAGCGAGGCACGCGGCTTGCGCTGGGAGGATGTGGACCTGAAAAAGGGTTTGCTTCACGTTCGGCAGCGGGCCGACCGATACGGCGAGGTGGGCATGCCAAAGTCAGAGGCTGGACAGCGGACGGTCCCTTTGCCGCCGATGGTCATCAACACGCTGAAGGAATGGAAGCTAGCCTGCCCTGCCAGTGATGCCGGTCTCGTATTCCCCAACCAGGCGGGCAACATCGAGTTTCACCAGAACATGCTTCACCGCGGGCTCTGGGCTACAGAGATAGCGGCTGGGCTGTCAGTCGATACGGGGAAGACGGACAAGGACGGGGAAGCCGTTATCCAGCCCAAGTACACCGGCTTTCACGCGCTGCGCCACTGGTACGCGAGCTGGTGCATCAACAGGAAGGCAGACGGCGGGCTTGAGCTCACCGCGAAGGCAGTTCAGATGCGCATGGGACACAGCTCCATTCAGGTTACGTTTGACACCTACGGGCACCTGTTTCCGAGCGCTGATGAAGGGGCTGAAATGGCTGCAGCCGAGCGCGCCCTGTTCGCGGTTTAGCTAGCCTCGGGATTTTGGTCCGCAACATGGACGCAACACACCGCCAATAAGCTCAATGAAAACAGCGATTATTAGAACACTCTGACTCCGTTAATCTTGGTTCGAGTCCAGGTTCCCCAGCCAAATCTCTCTTAATTCTTTCATCTTCCATTCGTTACGGATATTATTGCGATATCTATTGACGACCTGCGCCGCTTGCGACGATCAACCGAACACTAGCTCCGGCACCACCGCCTCCCAGATGTCTCGCTGAAGGTGCACCCGGAACTCTTCCTGATTGTCGGCCTTGCGCCAGCGCACGATGGCGCCGACCTCGCCTCGGAGGAAACTCAGCCCTTCTGGAGGTGACCAGCTTTTGGCCATGCGTCCGAGAGCTTGCCCTTGAGCATTCAGCATCTTCCAATTGGAAGCGTCGCGGACGATATGGAGTGGATCGCCCACCTTTGCCGCCGAGATTGCGGCAAGCGAGGGATGACCCTGCCCGAGGCGCCCGGCCCATGAAAGATCCACCGTTTTGAGGTTGGGCACTTGATACAGCGCAGTCGGAACGTCGACGGCATCGGAGATAGCCGGCGCGGTCCGGCGCAGCACATGCTCTTCGCCGTGCGGTACGAACGGATGCTGTCTTTCCGCAATAATGGCAAGGCTACGTCGGGCTCTGGTCATGGCGACATAGAAGAGGCGGCGCGGCGCATCGGGATCCTCATCCTTGGAGGGCCTGTCCCAACCGCCATTCAGGATAACGACATCGTCGAACTCCAGGCCTTTCGATCGATGCGCCGTCAACAACAGCAATGCCCGCTGATCGCTGCGCGCATCATACGCCCATTCAGCGAACCACTCGACGAGATCCGGCACGGGCATTGTCTTGTTCGCAAGCTCTTTCGCCAGTGCGGCGATGCCTTCGGCAATCAGGTCCGTCCAGCGGTTTGACGGTATAGCATTGAGCACGCCCACCAGATCACGGATGCTCAGCAAACGTGCCGCATCACGACGCAGGACGTCGATGAACTGCTGCATTTCGCGCAGACGCCAGATGCTGGGCAGGCTCTCATTCGCCATTTCGACCGGAATACCAAGCGTTTCGGCATAAGCGCGCACCGGAGCCAAGCGCCGCCAGTCGCGCGCGATAACCGCCGCACGCGACCAGTTCCACTCCGGATCAAGGCGGGATAGTCGGACGAGTTCATCGACAGCGGTCATCGCCTGAGCCACATCGCCGGATGGGCAGTCCAACACTTGCACACGCCCATGTGCCACCGGATCGAGCGCCGCCATCTCTCCACCCGGCGGCCCCTTGCTGCGCTTGCGATCGATGGCAATGTCGTGACCGGCCTTCATGCGAGTCGCGGCTGGCGCAATGACTGCGTTGGCGGCTGCAATGATATGCCCCGTCGAACGATAGTTTTCGATCAGGAACACGGGTCGTGCATTGTAATCGGCCTCGAACTGGCGGATGAAGCGAATGGATGCCCCGGCGAAGGCGTAGATGTTCTGATCGTCGTCACCCACCGCAAACAGGCTGAGCCGAAGCTCCTTGTCGTCCAGCGAGCGGCCAGCGACTGCGGAGATCAACGCATATTCCTCGGGGCCGATGTCCTGATACTCGTCCACGAGGATCCAGCGATAGCCCTCAATCAGCGTATCACGTTGTGCCTCGGCTTCCGGTTTGCTCAGTCCTTCGCCGTTCAACTGGCGGACCGCTTCCATAATGATCCCGTCGAAATCGTGGGACGTCTCGCTTGCGGTTCCGGCGAAGCTCGCGCCCACCAATCGCATCGCCAGGGCGTGGCAAGTGGATATGGTCACCGCGGTCGCGTCATCGCCGATCAGGTGTCTCAGCCGGATGCGTATTTCGGCGGCAGCATGGCGGTTGTAGGTCAGCACCAGGATGCCGCGGGGGTCCTCGCGGCGGACACGGATCAGATAGGCGATGCGGTGCACCAGAACGCGCGTCTTGCCCGAACCTGGCCCAGCAAGGACGAGCACGTTTGTCTGTTCGCGGTCGTCAGCGACGATCTCTTGCTGAACTGGATTCTTCAGAGCCTCAACGATCGCCTTCCAGGATTTGCCGGTGGTGCGACGCCTGATCTCACCGCCCTTGCCTGGCATCCAGCGGCGCAGAAAGGCGTCGCGCTCCAGGACAAAGTAATCCTCGGACAGCCGAAGCGCCTGATCCATCGCAACAAGGCCTCTTTCTGCATAGGCCGCCATCACGTGGGTCTGGATCGTCTGCTCGACGTAGTGCTCCTCCAGGGGGGCAAAATCCTTCACGGTGAACTGACCGCCGGAGGGATTCAAATGCACCGTCATTGCCTGCCGGAAAATCGTCAGCCCCTTGCCGAGCGTCAGCACCTCCTGCTCGTGGAGCCACAGAAGTGCGCGCTCCATCAGTCGTGTCATGTCCTGAATACCGCTGCCGCGCAGCAACGCGTCTCCCGTCAGGGTCGAAAGGAGATCACCCATCGTCGTTTCAACCTGGATGTCCTTGCCGCGGCTGCCTTTTGGCAACCTGCCCAGCAGGTGCCGTAGCAACAACTCCGCACCCTGCTGCCGCAGGTTTGCCGTCTGCTCCAGCGCCTGCCAGGACCGCTGCAGCGTAACCAGTAGTGTGTTGCGTGAAGCCTTGCGCAGCCGAAGATTGCCCTTGCCGCCGTCCTGATCGCGCCCGTCGCGGCCCATGCTGCGGAGCAGCTTTTCCACGATGTAGGGGCGCACTGCGCTATGCCCCTGATCGCGGAGCGCCTGACAGGCCTCGGCCATGTGCAGGGGAATGCCTTCGGTATCTTCGGCATCGGGGGCCGCCTCACGCATCAGGGCGATCAGCGCCGTTTCAAGTCTAGCTGCCTGCGCCAGGCGTTGCTGCGAATGACCATCGGCTACAACATGGACAAAAATCGTGACAATGACGTCGTTGCGAGCGATCCCGAGCGCCTCGAGATCGGCCAACGCCTTGTTCAGCATCCCCCCTGTCAGTCCGCTGACCCCAGCGAGTTCGTCGGTGGATATGCCCTTATCGGGCGGCGCGTTCATCAAGTGGCGCGTTATATCCAGAAGCTGCTTGCGACGGGTGCCGGTGATCGCGGCTCTGGCCAAGATGGCCTCGACCTCCTCCAGGTTGCGGATTCTGAGGGACGAGGGAAAGACCTGAACCTTGTTCTCCTCACGACTCAGCAGCGTGGCCTCTTCCAGCCAGGACACCGCGGTCTTCACCCTGGTGTCGTCGGTGTTGATGTCGCGCTCGAACTCCTGATCGCGTTCCGCCCGCACGACTTCGCCCGAGGTGGCCACAACCGTGCCGGTCTTTTTCATACGCTCGTCAAGCCGCCGCAGAGCCTTGAGGATGGCGCCGATTTCATGCCGGGCCAGACGCGAGCGAGCCGAAAGCGAGAACTGGCGCTCGACGTCCTCCTCAGCGAAGAGCAGCACGCAATTGGCATGGGCGCGGTCGCGGCCGGCTCGCCCGGCCTCCTGCAGATAGTCCTCCAATGATCCGGGAATATCGCCGTGGACCACCAGTCGGATATCAGGCTTGTCGATCCCCATGCCGAAAGCATTGGTCGCAGCGATAATCCCGAGGTCGCCGATACGAAATCGCTCCTGAATGTCGCGCTTCTCCTCGGACGTCAGACCAGCGTGGAACCGTTCCGCCGACAGCCCCTGCTGCTTGAGGAACTGGGCCACTCGCTGTGTCTCGCTGCGTGTGGCGCAATAGATTACGGCACCGGAGGCGCCATCCTGCGGCAACTTGGTCTCGATCACATCAAGGATGTCAGCGAGCTTGGTGCCGCGCTGAGTCGACCGAACCTCGAAGCTGAGATTGGTGCGCACTGCGCCACCGTCTAGCAACAAAAGCTCGCTTCCAAGTCGTGCCTTGAAATGCTCCCGGATGTCACGCACCACTTCGGGCTTGGCGGTGGCGGTCAAGCAGAGCACCTGCGCAGGCGCTTCATCGCCCGCGGATTCCTTGATGAAACGGCTGACATAGCGGTAGTCGGGCCGGAAGTCGTGGCCCCATTTCGAAACGCAATGCGCTTCGTCCAGTACCCAGAGCCCGATCTCACGCTGTGCCAGAACCGATCGGACCGAGTTGCTGCGCAATTGCTCGGGCGAAATGAGCAGCATTGCCGCCTCTCCCATTCGCACGCGGTCCAGCGCATCCTGCCGCTCGGGCATCGAGAGCATTCCATTGACGGTCACGGCGGAGGATATCCCTGCCCGCTCCATGCCCTGAACCTGATCGCCCATCAGCGCGACCAGCGGCGAGATCGCCACCGTCAGTGCTCCAGTCTTGTCGAACTTCGACAAAGCGGGGATCTGATAGCAGACCGATTTGCCCGTGCCTGTCGGCAAAATGCCGAGGACGCTCGCCCCGCGCATCGCCTCATCGACGATCCGCTCCTGCAGGGGGCGGCCCATATCATCCACCGGCTCAGCGCGGAAGGCATCGAACCCAAACCAGCGCGACAAAGCGCGGACCGGGTCGTTCTTCTCGCTGCACCAGGCGCAATCCGGGCTATTGCAATTGGTGTCGCGCAAGTGGCGCACGATCATTGCAGCCTCGCGGAACTGCGCACGTACCCAAGGCGGCATGACGGAATCGCCGCCGGCAACCAGGATCCAAGACAACGCGTAGGCCATCGACCAACCAAGTTGCGGGTTCGAAAGGCGGTTCAGCGTCTGTTCGATCCGCCTCTCGCAAGCGCGCCCAGCCAAAAGCCGGGAGATCGCTTCTCTTGCCAAAAGGGTATCGGGCGCGGGAGCGCCGCGAACCTCCCGGAAAACAGCATCGAAGCCGTCGTGGTTCTCCATTCTCGTGGTAAGGAAATGAAAGGCCGCGACGGCATCGGGTTGATCGGCGTTCTGCTGGGTCAAAGCCGCCAGTTGATTGCGCAGCACCTGAAACACCAGTCGCGCATCCAGTTCCGGGTCGTTGACATGGCCCGCCTGCAGGCGCCCGTCATGATAGTGCTTGACGAGATGGTGGTAGGGATTGCGCGGAAATGCGAGGGGATTAAGCCATAGAGTGTCTATCGGCGACCGAAGAATACTCGCAAGTCCGGGCCGCACCGCGAACAAGTGAGGCAGGTCATGGCGAAGTATGTTGTGCCCGAGCAGGTGCACCCCTTCGGTCGCTTCTGATTCCAGGCGGCCGAGTGCGGCCCCGAGATCGCGTTTCCTTGCCAGGATCGGGGGACGAGTGTCATCGCGCACCGCGGCAAAGGCGAAGATGCTGGCAGTTACAGGATCCACTTCCAGGTCGATGGAAAGGCAACGTTGCAGAAACGGTTGGAAAGGCTCAGCCATATACAACAGGGTTTATTCACGTGATGAAGCGATTGGCGATCATGGTCGTGCATTTGGCGAAAGGTCAACGTTTAAGTTGTGTCGCACAAGAAGTTGGCCCGATGGCCGCCTATCGAACTCATGTAGCCGGTAACCAGAGCGACCCTACCGGCATCCAAACGCAAAACAGCGCCGCAATGTCTCGGCGCTGTCGCAGTTCTGATTCGCTTTAAGAGCTAAGCTTTCGGGGCGTGAATGTCTGCGGCGATGGAATCGAGGATGATGCGCGCGGCGGGTTGCTCGCAGGGCAAAAGCACCTTCAGGAACGCCTGCCGCTCGGCCTCGAGCGCCCAAGCCCGGCCCGCCTTGTATTCAAGGGCGGCTTTGCGCATCTCGTTGAAGGTCTCGACCTTGTGCGAGGCGCGTTCGGCCATGCGACCCAGGGAATTGAAAGGCGGATGATTTCCGGAATCGAAATAGATCAGCGGCTTTTCGAACAGTTGGTATTCGCTAAGGAACGAGACGCCGTCCGTCAGCATCAGATCGGACGCTTCGAAAAGCTCGCCGTAGGTTCCCTCGCTAACCGCGCAGTTGGAAAGCGCCGACCAGGTGTCGACATACTGCTGATAACCGCCATTGGCCAAGGGGCTACCTTCCGACAGGCTGAACTTGAGCGACGGGTGCGGCTTGAACACGAACTGGATATCGGTGCTGGAGCGCGCCCACTCCAGCATTTCCTTGTAAATGCGATGGAAGACTCCGAAACCCGAATTGCCGTTGGCGGCGAGCAGGTAATGCGGGGCCCAGATGACGCGGAAGGTGCGCCCTTTGGGTTCCGGGATCGGCCACACGCCATGACCTCTGGCCGACAGCAGCTTGTCGAGCTTGGGGTAGCCGCTCAACACGAATTTTTCCGGATCGGAGTGAGCGAAGGAACCGTAATAGGATATCGTCAGTTCGGTTTCGCAGAACACCTTCCAGGCAAAACGGTGGTATTGCTGATCGTAATTGTTGTCGTAGGCCTCGTCGGACTCGTCCGTCATGTCAGGATTGGCCAGCGTTCCAACGCCATAGGGCACGACGCAGATGCGCGCGAAGGAGATTTCCAGCGTGCGTAGGCCGGGCGGCACGGGAGTTTCCCATTGCTGCTGGCGGAACACCACATCGGGCATGAGATTCCTGAAAATGTCGAGCGCATCATAGGCGTCCACATTCAGACGAAGATGCGGAATCTTGAGCGCCGTCAGTCCAAGATGGACATCGTCTTCACCGGCAAATTCGGCCCTGCCGAGCTCGCTCTTATCGATGGAAACCACGATTGGATAGAACCGCTCGTCCTCGACCATCGCCTGATAGATTTCGGCAAACGAATCCCACATCGGGATCGACTGAACGATGAAGACGCAGCGGATTTTCTCGGTGGAAGGTCCAAGTCTGCGAAGCGTCATATTGCTGACCTGCTTGACGGTATGCGCGCTGATGGCCAGCTGGTTCAGTCGGAGGTCGAGACGGGTTAGGACTTCTCTCGTCAGCGGAACCTTGTTCTGCGCGCTCTCTTCAATCGCCTTCTTGACGATGTCGGCTACCTGATTGGGCAGGTCCTGTAGCTGACCATGGAACGTCTGCAGCAGCTTGGCGATCTCGAACTGGACGGCGCCCTGCACTTCGATGCGTTCACCAAGCTGTTCCACCTGCGCTTTCAGCGCTGTGAGCTCGGCCAACGTTTCGGTGGACGTGGTGGTCGTTTCAGTCTGTGGCATGCCATTCGCCTTCACGTATCGCAACGGACATTCGGGCGAACAGCCGAGGCAGGTGGGTTATTTACATGCCACAACCTACGGCTGGAAGCTTTCGCCAGACTGGCCAGAAGGGCGACAAACTATGGCACACAGGTTCCGCGGTCCTTCGTCGACGCGGCCCACGGGCGAGCGACCGCATCGGCGCATTTATAAGATTTTTATATTGGCGGCTTTTTCCGCGTCTCGAACCTTAATGCGCTTCGGCCGCATATTGATGGCCGGGCGATCGCAAGATCTTGCCCGAGACACCAGGGACAAGTGCGCGGACCAACCGGCCGGCGCCGCGTCTCCATTTCGAAAACAATTCAAGGAGTGATGGTCGATGATCGACATCGTTCTGCTCGGCATCACGATCTTATTCTTCGTGCTGTGCCTCGCCTACACCAAAGTTTGCGACAGCCTCTAGCGGGAGAAACACAGTGATATTCGATTATGTCCTCAGCGGTGCCGTGACCGTGTTCCTCACCGTCTACCTCACCTATGCCCTCATCCGCCCTGAGCGATTCTGATCTCTCATAGCGCCGGGTATTGAAAGTTAATCAAGATGACCCTCAACGGATGGCTTCAGATCCTGCTTTACTGCGGGATCGTTCTCGCGCTCGTCAAACCGCTCGGCGGCTACATGACGCGTGTCTTTTCGGGCGAGCGCACGCTTCTCTCACCCGTCCTCGTTCCGATCGAACGGGGACTTTACGCATTGTCGGGCACCAGCGAGCGCGAAGAGCAGCACTGGACGACCTATGCGGTCTCGATGCTCGCCTTCAACCTTCTGGGGGCGCTGGTGCTCTACGCCCTGCTGCGCCTGCAGGCGGTGCTGCCTTACAACCCGGCCGGCATGGCCGCGGTCGGGCCCGAGCTCTCCTTCAACACCGCCGTCAGCTTCGTCAGTAACACCAACTGGCAGAACTACGGCGGCGAAAGCACGATGTCCTATCTGACGCAGATGGCCGGGCTGACGGTGCAGAACTTCGTCTCGGCAGCGACGGGCATTGCCATCGCGCTTGCCTTCATCCGGGCGTTTTCGCGCGCATCCGGCAAGGCAGTCGGCAATTTCTGGGTCGATATGGTGAGAGCGACCTTCTACATCCTCCTGCCGCTCTCAATCGTCATGACGCTTGTCTTCGTCGCACTCGGCGTGCCGCAGACGCTCGGCGCCTATGTCGAGGCGACCACGCTCGAAGGCGCCAAGCAGACGATCGCGGTCGGGCCCGTGGCCTCGCAGCTGGCAATCAAGATGCTCGGCACCAACGGCGGCGGCTTCTTCAACGCCAATTCCGCGCACCCGTTCGAAAATCCCGACGCGATTTCCAACCTGATCCAGATGGTGGCGATCTTCGCGATCGGTGCCGCGATGACCAACGTTTTCGGTCGCATGGTCGGCAACCAGAAGCAGGGTTGGGCGATCCTCGCCAGCATGTTCGTGCTCTTCCTGATAGGCGTCGGCGTCACCTATTGGGCTGAAGCGGCCGGCAATCCGCTGATGCATGCCTTCGGCCTTGAAGGCGGCAATATGGAAGGCAAGGAAGTACGCTTCGGCATCACGCTCTCCTCGCTCTTCGCTGTCATCACCACGGCGGCGTCGTGCGGCGCGGTCAATGCCATGCATGGCTCGTTCACGGCGCTCGGCGGCCTGATCCCGCTCATCAACATGCAGCTCGGAGAAGTGATCGTCGGCGGTGTCGGCGCGGGCTTCTACGGCATCCTGCTCTTCGTCATTATCGCCATCTTCGTGGCCGGGCTGATGGTCGGGCGCACGCCTGAATATCTCGGCAAGAAGATCGAGGCGAAGGAGATGAAGATGGCCGTGCTTGCCATCCTCTGCCTGCCGCTGACGATGCTAGTCTTCACCGCGATCGCAAGCGTGCTGCCTTCGGCCGTCGCCTCGGTTGGCACGGCTGGAGCGCACGGTTTCTCGGAAATCCTCTACGCCTATTCGTCCGCCGCCGCCAACAACGGCTCGGCCTTCGGCGGGCTGACGGGGAATACGCCCTGGTACAACGTGACGCTCGGGATCGCGATGCTGGCCGGCCGTTTCCTGGTCATCATTCCGGCTCTTGCTATCGCCGGCTCGCTGGCGGCCAAGAAGACGGTTCCGGCCTCCAACGGCACCTTCCCCACAGATGGCCCGCTGTTCGTCGGACTTCTGACGGGCACCATCGTCATCGTCGGCGGCCTGACCTTCTTCCCGGCGCTGGCGCTCGGTCCCGTCATCGAGCACCTGATGATGATCTCGGGCCAGACGTTCTGAGGACATGACCATGCTGATCCGCCACTTCAGGCGCCACAAGCTCCCTGCCCGTTCCGGTCTTCCGGGGCGGGCGGCGGGGCCGACGCCAGGCCGGTCGCTCAAGGCATCGGACGCCATCCTGATCATGCTGGCGGCGCTGCTCGTGGCGGCCGCCCTCTACAAACTGATTTTCGGCTGACCGGCCAACCGGTCGCCCCATCCCCGTCTCAAACGCTGGAGTTCTCTTATGAGCCAGGCAAAATCCGTGAGCATCCTCGATGCCCGCATTCTCATTCCGGCCTTCGGCGCGGCTTTCAAGAAGCTGAACCCGAAGGCGCTTGCCAAGAACCCCGTGATGTTCGTCGTCGCCACGGTTTCTGTTCTGACCACCGTCCTCTTCATCCGCGATCTCGTGACCGGCGGCAGCAATCTCGGCTTCTCGTTCCAGATCAACCTGTGGCTCTGGTTCACGGTGTTGTTTGCCAATTTCGCCGAAGCGGTCGCGGAAGGCCGCGGCAAGGCACAGGCCGATTCCCTGCGCAAGGCGCGCACCGAAACGCAGGCCAAGTTGCTGACCGCCAACAATGGCAGCGGCTACCGCATGGTGCCGGGCACCAGCCTGAAGGTGGGCGATCTCGTGCTGGTCGAGGCTGGAGACATCATCCCCTCCGACGGCGAAGTGATCGAAGGCGTGGCCTCGGTCAACGAGGCGGCGATCACCGGTGAGTCCGCGCCCGTCATCCGCGAATCGGGCGGCGACCGTTCGGCTGTGACTGGCGGCACGCAGGTGTTGTCCGACTGGATCCGCGTGCGCATCACGGCGGCTGCCGGCTCCACCTTCATCGACCGGATGATCGCGCTCGTTGAAGGTGCCGAGCGGCAGAAGACACCGAACGAGATCGCGCTCAACATCCTGCTTGCCGGCATGACGCTGATCTTCGTGCTCGCCACCGCGACGATCCCGAGCTTTGCCACCTATGCCGGCGGCTCGATCCCGATCATCGTGCTCGTCGCGCTGTTCGTGACGCTTATCCCGACGACGATCGGCGCGCTTCTCTCGGCAATCGGCATTGCCGGCATGGACCGCCTCGTGCGCTTCAACGTGCTTGCGATGTCGGGCCGCGCGGTGGAGGCTGCCGGCGACGTCGACATTCTGCTGCTGGACAAGACCGGCACGATCACGCTCGGCAATCGCCAGGCGACCGCCTTCCGCCCCGTGCGCGGGATCAGCGAGCAGGAACTGGCCGATGCGGCACAGCTCGCCTCGCTTGCCGACGAGACACCCGAGGGACGCTCGATCGTGGTGCTCGCCAAGGAGAAATACGCGATCCGCGGCCGCGACATGACGAGCCTGAAGGCGACCTTCGTGCCCTTCACCGCGCAGACCCGCATGAGCGGCGTCGATGTAGAGGGGTCTTCGATCCGTAAGGGTGCCGTCGATGCGGTGCTCTCTTACGTCGACGGCGGTTCCGCCATCGCCTCGGGCAATACGGCGATTGCGCTGCGCTCGAACTCCGACACGGTGCGCGAGTTGCAGGCGATTGCCGACGAGATCGCCAAGGCGGGCGGCACGCCGCTTGCCGTTGCCCGTGATGGTCGCCTGCTCGGCGTCATCCAGCTGAAGGATATCGTCAAGGGCGGCATCCGCGAGCGTTTCGCGGAACTGCGCCGCATGGGCATTCGCACCGTGATGGTGACCGGCGACAACCCGATGACGGCGGCGGCAATTGCCGCGGAAGCCGGCGTCGACGATTTCCTGGCGCAGGCGACGCCCGAGAACAAGCTGGCGCTGATCCGCGAGGAGCAGGCCAAGGGCAAGCTGGTCGCAATGTGCGGCGACGGCACCAACGACGCGCCGGCGCTGGCGCAATCGGACGTCGGCGTTGCCATGAACACCGGCACGGTGGCCGCCCGCGAGGCCGGCAACATGGTCGATCTCGATAGCGACCCGACGAAGCTCATCGAGATCGTCGAGATCGGCAAGCAGCTCCTGATGACACGCGGCGCGTTGACCACTTTCTCGATTGCCAACGACGTGGCCAAGTATTTCGCGATCATCCCGGCGATGTTCCTGACCTTCTATCCGCAGCTGACGGCGCTCAACGTCATGGGCCTATCGACGCCGCAGAGCGCCATTCTCTCGGCGATCATCTTCAACGCGTTGATCATCATCGCGCTGATCCCGCTGTCGCTGCGCGGCGTGCGCTACCGGCCGATCGGCGCCGGCGCGCTGCTTTCCCGCAACCTGTTGATCTACGGCCTGGGCGGCATCGTTGTTCCGTTCGTCGCCATCAAGGCTATCGACATGGCGATCACCGCCATCGGCCTCGTCTAAGGAGTTATGCCCATGCTCAAGCAACTTCGTCCCGCGATCGTGATGATCGTCGCCACCACCGCCATCACCGGCCTCGTCTATCCGCTCGCCATGACGGGCGCCGCGCAGGCGCTGTTTCCCGCCCAGGCGAACGGCAGCCTGATCGAGAAGGACGGCAAGATCATCGGCTCGTCGCTGATCGGCCAGGCCTTTACCGGCGAGCAGTATTTCCACGGTCGCCCGTCGGCCGCCGGCGACGGCTACAACGCGGCAAGCTCCAGCGGCTCCAACCTCGGCCCCACCAGCCAAAAGCTGATCGACCGGGTGAAGGCCGACTACGAGGCCGCCAAGGCCACCAATCCGAACGCGCCGGTGCCGGCAGACCTCGTCACCGCGTCGGGCAGCGGTCTCGACCCGCACATCTCGCCAGATGCCGCCTACTTCCAGGTGCCGCGTGTGGCCAAGGCCCGCGGTTTGGACGAGGCCAAGGTGAAGGCGCTGGTGGACGGCGCCGTGGAGGGCCGGGAGCTTGGCTTTCTCGGGGAGCCTGTGGTCAATGTTCTCAAGTTGAACCAGAGGCTTGATGCTTCTATGAGTGAGTGAAACGTCTCGGGAGTGGCCCCCTCATCCGACCCTTCGGGCCACCTTCTCCCCGTGGGGGAGAAGGGAACGAGCCGCAACGTCGCTGCTCCGCCTCTCCCCTTGGGGAGAGGGTGGCCGAGCGTAGCGGAGGCCAGGTGCAACTTGTTGCACCTGGGATGAGGGGGCCGCTTGCGCCGACCGCCAAGAAAGAACAACACCGCATGCCAGACGACAACCGCGAACAGGCCGGACGGCCCTCGCCCGAGGCGCTTCTTGAAAAAGCGCGGGCGGAGACGCGTGGGCGGTTGAAGATCTTTCTGGGGGCAGCGCCCGGCGTCGGCAAGACCTATGAGATGCTGGCCTCCGGGCGCGCGAAGATCGCCGATGGCGTCGATGTGGTTGTCGGTGTCGTCGAGACGCATGGTCGCAAGGAGACGCAGGCGATGCTCGCGGGCTTCGAGATCGTGCCGCGCGTGGCGGTCGACTACCGGGGCCGGCGGCTGGAGGAGATGGATATCGATGCCATCATCGCCCGTAAGCCCGACCTCGTGCTGGTCGACGAACTCGCCCACTCCAACGCCGAGGGCAGCCGGCATCCGAAGCGCTATCTCGACGTGAAGGAACTGCTGGACCGCGGCATCGACGTCTATTCGACGCTTAATATCCAGCATGTCGAGAGCCTGAACGACGTGGTCTCGCAGATCACCCGCATCCGGGTGCGCGAGACGGTGCCGGACAAGGTGATCGACATGGCCGACGACGTCGAGATCATCGATCTCACGCCTGACGACCTAATCAAGCGCCTCCACGACGGCAAGGTCTACATGGCCAATACCGCCGAGCGGGCGCTGACCAATTACTTCACGCCGGGCAACCTGACGGCGCTGCGCGAGCTGGCACTTCGGCGCACGGCGCAGCGGGTGGACGACCAGCTTTTGAACCACATGCAGGCGCATGCGATATCAGGCCCGTGGGCCGCGAGCGAGCGCGTGCTGGTATCCGTCGATCACCATCCGGCCTCGGCGTCGCTGGTGCGCTATGCCGCGCGCATGGCCTCGCGGCTGAGGGCGCCCTGGGCCGCCGTCTATGTCGAAACCAACCGCTCGATCAACCTCAGCGAGGCCGAACGCGACACGCTGGCCGCCAATCTCAGGCTGGCCGAACAGCTGGGCGGCGAGGCGATCACCGTTCCGGGGCGCGAGACCTCGGAAGAGCTGATCCGCTACGCCGCTTCCAACAACGTCACCCACATCGTGATCGGCGCGCCGAAGCAGCCGACTTGGCGCGAGTGGTTCTCTCCCTCCACCGCCGATCTTCTGATCCGCAAGGCGGGCGACATCAGCGTTCACGTCATTTCAGGCGACGAGCCGAAGGCTGGCGCGCAACGCGGCGTCAAGGCGGCGGCGGCGCGTCCAACCTTCGATCTCAGAGCCTATCTGCTGGCAATCGTCTATGTGGCGATCGCGCTCGTGGCCGGCATCGTGCTCGACCAGGTGCTCGACGTGCGCAATCTGGCCTTGGTGTTCCTGATGGCGGTGCTGACCTCGGCGGTGCTGCACGGGCTGCGGCCGGCGCTGTTTTCCTGCCTGCTCGGCGCGTTTGCCTTCAACTTCTTCTTCCTGCCGCCGCGCTACACGCTGACGATCAGCGATCCGGAGAGCGTGCTGGCGCTGTTCTTCTTCTTAGGCGTGGCGATCGTCGCCAGCAACCTGACGGCGACGGTGCAGCGGCAGGCATCCGCGGCGCGGCAGCGGGCGCGCACCACCGAGGATCTCTATCTGTTCTCGAAGAAACTGGCCGGCACCGGCACGCTTGACGACGTGCTCTGGGCGACGGCCTTCCAGCTGGCCTCGATGCTCCGGGTGCGGGTCGTGCTGCTCTTGCCCGAGAACGGGACCATTGCGGTGAGAGCCGGTTATCCGCCTGATGATACGCTCGATGACGCCGATATCGCGGCCGCGCGCTGGGCCTGGGAGCACAACCATGCCGCCGGGCGCGGCGCCGATACGCTGCCGGGCGCCAAGCGGCTCTATGTGCCGCTGCGCACCGGACGCGCCGCCGTCGGCGTGATCGGGCTCGACAGCGACCGCCGCGACGGGCCGCTTCTGACGCCGGAGCAGCAGAGATTGCTCGACGCGCTGGCGGATCAGGCCGCCCTTGCGATCGAGCGTATTCAGCTGGTCGCCGACGTCGACCAGGCGAAGCTGGCGGCCGAGGCAGACCGACTGCGCTCGGCGCTGCTGACCTCGATCTCGCACGACCTGAAGACGCCGCTTGCCGCCGTGCTCGGCGCCTCCACCACGCTGCGCGACTATTTCGCCTCGATGAGCGAGGAGGACCGCAAGGATCTGCTGTCGACCGTGGTGGACGAATCCGAGCGACTGAACCGCTTCATCGCCAACCTGCTCGACATGACCCGGATCGAATCCGGGGCGATGGAGCCGAATTCGGCGCTGCACGATGTCGGCGATATCGTCGGCAGCGCATTGCGCCGTGCGGCCAAGATCCTGTCGCATCACGGCGTGCATGTGACCATTCCGGCGGACCTGCCGACTGTGCGGGTCGATCCCGTTCTCTTCGAGCAGGTGCTGTTCAATCTCATCGACAACGCCGCGAAATACGCGCCAGAGGGCTCGACCGTCGAGATCAAGGGATGGGCCAACAATGGCATCGTGACCGGCGACGTGATGGTGCAGGTCGCCGACAGTGGGCCGGGCATTCCCGATGACGATCTCGACCGCGTGTTCGACACCTTCTACCGGGTGCGCAAGGGCGACCAGGTGCGGGCCGGCACCGGGCTTGGCCTCTCCATCTGCCGCGGCTTCGTCGAGGCGATGGGCGGCACCATCACTGCCGCCAACCGGCCCGACCGATCGGGTGCCGTCTTCACCATCAGGCTGCCTCGCCCGCAAGAGATCACGAATGACATCACGAAGCTGGAAGATATGAAATGACCGGTTCGCCCGTGAAGATCCTCGTCATCGACGACGAGCCCCCCATCCGCAAGCTGCTGCGCGTCGGGCTGACGGCGCAAGGTTATGAGGTGCATGAGGCGCCGGATGCGGCGACCGCGCGCGCGCTTGCAGGCGAGGTCAGTCCCGATCTCATTGTGCTCGACCTCGGCCTTCCCGACACGCCGGGCCACGCGCTGCTCGGCGAATGGCGCGAACAGGGGCTGGCCACCCCGGTCGTCATCCTCTCCAGCCGCACCGATGAGGGCGGGATCGTCAAGGCGCTGGAGACGGGCGCGGACGATTATGTGACCAAGCCGTTCGGCATGAACGAGCTCGGCGCCCGCATCCGCGTGGCGCTGCGCCACCGGCTGCAGCAGCAGGGCGAAAAGGCGGTGTTTCGCACCGGCGGACTGTCGATCGACCTCGTCAAGCGGATCGTCAAGGTGGACGAGCGCGAGATCAAGCTGTCGCCGAAGGAATACGATATCCTGCGTGTGCTGGCGCAATATTCCGGCAAGGTGCTGACACATCAGTTCATGCTGAAGCAGATCTGGGGACCGGCAGCGGATGTGCAGTATCTGCGCGTCTATGTGCGCCAGCTCAGGCAGAAGATCGAGGCCACGCCCGACCAGCCGCAATACATCACTACCGAAACCGGCGTCGGCTACCGGCTGCGCGAGGCGGACCTGCCTGCAACCGAAAGTGCTTCACCGGAGGGCCGATGAGGGATAGAGCAGTGATCGGTTGATATAGAAGAATGGACCGCATCATGACCGATACCGTTACCGACCGCTTCCTGCGCTATGTCGTCATCGACACGCAATCCGACCCGCAATCGCCAAGCCAGCCCTCCACCGAGAAGCAGAAGAACCTCGGGCGCGTGCTGGTCGAGGAATTGCTGGCGATCGGCCTTTCGGACGCGCATCTGGACGAGCACGGCTATATCTACGCGACTATTCCCGCCAATACCGATAAGCAGGTGCCCGTCATCTGCTTCTGCTCGCATATGGACACGGCGCCCGATTTCAGCGGCACCAACGTCAAGCCGCAGATCCTGCGCAATTATGAGGGCGGCGATATCCGCCTGACCGGCGATCAACAGCAGGTGATCCGGGTGAGCGAGCATCCGGAGCTGAAGAACCAGATCGGCAACGACATCATCACCACCGACGGAACGACGCTGCTTGGCGCCGACGACAAGGCGGGGATCGCCGAGATCATGACGGCGGCGCAGTTCCTCGTCGCCAATCCCGATATCAAGCATGGCACGATCAAGATCCTGTTCACGCCGGACGAGGAGATCGGCCGCGGCGTCGACAAGGTGGACCTGAAGAAGCTCGGCGCCGATTTCGCCTACACGATGGATGGTTCGACGGCGGGGCATATCGAGGACGAGACGTTTTCGGCGGACGGCGTCGAGATCACCATCCAGGGCGTTGCGATCCATCCCGGTTTCGCCAAGGGGAAGATGGAAAATGCCATAAAGATAGCCGGCGCGATCATCGACCGGCTGCCGAGGGATATCGGCCCCGAGACGACATCGGGCCGGCAGGGCTTCATCCATCCGACCGGCGTGACCGGCTCGATGGAAAAGGCCGAGATCGGGCTGATCATCCGCGATTTCGACAATGCGGGACTGACGACCAAGGAAGAGATGCTGGAAGCGATCGTAAAGGACGTGATGTCGGGCTATCCGGGCTCGACCTACACGTTCGAGGTCAAGCAGCAGTATCGCAACATGAAGGAAGTGGTCGATCGGTACCCGGATATCGTCGAGAATGCCATCGAGGGCATTCGCCGCGCCGGGATGGAGCCGAAACGCGGCAGCATTCGCGGCGGCACGGATGGCTCGCGCCTCTCCTTCATGGGCCTGCCCTGCCCCAACATCTTCGCAGGCGGCCATGCGTTTCATTCGCCGCTCGAATGGGTAAGCCGTCAAGATATGGAGCGGGCGGCCAAGACGATCGTGGAGATTGCCAGGGTTTGGGAGGAGCGGGCGTAAGCGCCCGCACACCAATCTCACCGCAATAAAAAATGCCGGACGTCACCGCCCGGCATTTTATTATCCCCGCAGACCCGGCGCTTCCTGGCCGGTGCGTTCGACATATTCGGTATAGCCGCCGCCGTACTGGTGGATGCCGTCGGGCGTCAGTTCCAGCACGCGGTTGGACAGCGCCGCCAGGAAGTGGCGGTCGTGGCTGACGAAAAGCATGGTGCCCTCGTATTGAGACAGCGCCTTGATCAGCATTTCCTTGGTGTCGAGATCCAGGTGGTTGGTCGGCTCGTCGAGGACGAGCAGGTTGGGCGGGTCGAACAGCATCTTGGCCATGACCAGACGTGCCTTTTCGCCACCCGAGAGAACCCGGCACTTCTTTTCGACGTCGTCGCCGGAAAAACCGAAGCAGCCGGCAAGCGCGCGAAGCGGGGCCTGACCGGCCAGCGGGAAACTATCTTCCAGCCATTCTAGAACCGTGCGTTCACCATCGAGCAGGTCCATGGCGTGCTGGGCGAAATAGCCGAGCTTGACGCTGGCGCCGAGCGCAACCGTGCCCTGGTCCGGCTCGGTCGAGCCCGTGACCAGCTTCAGCAGCGTCGACTTGCCGGCGCCGTTGATGCCCATGATGCACCAGCGCTCCTTGCGGCGAACCATGAAGTCGAGACCCTCATAAATCGTGCGGCTGCCGTACTTCTTGTGGACGTTTTTCAGGTTGATCACGTCTTCGCCGGAGCGCGGCGCGGGAAGGAATTCGAAGGCGACCGACTGGCGGCGCTTGGGCGGCTCGACGCGGTCGATCTTTTCCAGCTTCTTGACGCGGCTCTGCACCTGCGAAGCGTGTGAGGCGCGCGCCTTGAAGCGTTCGATGAACTTGATTTCCTTGGCAAGCATCGCCTGCTGGCGCTCGAACTGCGCCTGCTGCTGCTTCTCGTTCTGGGCGCGCTGCTGCTCGTAGAAGGCATAGTCGCCGGAATAGGAGGTGAGCTGGCCGCCATCGATCTCGATGATCTTGCCGACGATGCGGTTCATGAACTCGCGGTCGTGCGATGTCATCAAAAGCGCGCCGTCATAGTTCTTCAGGAACTCTTCCAGCCAGATCAGGCTTTCGAGATCCAAGTGGTTGCTCGGCTCGTCGAGCAGCATGACATCAGGGCGCATCAAGAGGATGCGGGCGAGCGCCACGCGCATCTTCCAGCCGCCGGAGAGGCCGCCGACGTCGCCGTCCATCATTTCCTGGGTGAAGCTCAGGCCATCGAGCACCTCGCGGGCGCGGCCCTCGAGCGCGTAGCCATCCAGCTCCTCGTAGCGCGCCTGCACCTCGCCATAGCGCTCGATGATGCGGTCCATCTCGTCGAGCTTGTCGGGATCGACCATCTCGGCTTCGAGTTCGCGCAGCTCGGCGGCAACGACGCTGACGGGGCCGGCGCCTTCCATGACCTCGGCCACGGCGCTGCGGCCCGACATTTCGCCGACATCCTGGTTGAAGTAGCCAATCGTGACGCCCTTTTCACCGGCGACGTTGCCCTCATCGGGCTGCTCCTCGCCGGTGATCATGCGGAAGAGCGTCGTCTTGCCGGCGCCATTGGGGCCGACGAGGCCGATCTTCTCGCCCTTGTTGAGCGCCGCCGAGGCCTCGATGAAGAGGATGCGGTGGCTGTTCTGCTTGCTGATATTTTCGATGCGGATCATGGGAAGCGTGGTCCAAAACAGGTTTTCGGCGCCCTTATGCCACGCAACACCTGAGATGTCGCCCGTTTTCCGCAGTGCACCAAATGTTCAGGTCCGACCGTTTCCCTGTGGTGACAGCCGCGCGGGACTTCCAAACATCAGACGGCACTGATACGTTCCATATTTGTTCCCGAGTCGCGCTTTTGCCGCGACGCGTATGCTAGAGGCTGAAGAATAGATGCAGGCGGCGGCCTATCTCGAGAAACTGAACGAGCGGCAGCGTCTTGCCGTGGAGCATGGGGTCGGTCAGGGACCGGATACGACGGGCGGTCCACTTCTGATCATCGCCGGCGCCGGATCGGGCAAGACCAACACGCTGGCGCACCGGGTGGCGCATCTGATCGTCAACGGCGCCGATCCGCGCCGCATCCTCTTGATGACTTTTTCGCGCAGGGCGGCGTCCGAAATGGCGCGGCGCGTCGAGCGCATCTGCCGGCAGGTGCTGGGTGCCAATTCCGCCGTCATGACCGACGCGCTGACCTGGGCCGGCACCTTTCACGGGATCGGCGCGCGGCTGCTCCGGATCTATGCCGAGCAGATCGGCCTCAATGTCGATTTCACCATTCACGACCGGGAAGACAGCGCCGACCTGATGAACCTCATCCGGCACGAGCTCGGTTTCTCCAAGACCGAAAGCCGGTTTCCGACCAAGGGAACGTGTCTCGCGATCTATTCGCGCACGGTCAATTCGGAGACGCCGCTCGCCGAGGTGTTGAAGACCTGGTATCCGTGGGTGGCAACCTGGGAAGAGCAGCTGCGCGAGCTGTTTGCCTGTTACGTCGAGGCCAAGCAGGCGCAGAACGTGCTCGATTACGACGACCTCTTGCTCTACTGGGCGCAGATGGTCAGCGACCCGGAATTGGCAGCCGATATCGGCGGGCGTTTCGACCATGTGATGGTGGACGAGTACCAGGATACCAACCGGCTGCAATCCTCCGTGCTGATGGCGCTGAAGCCCGGCGGGCGGGGACTGACCGTCGTCGGCGACGACGCGCAGTCCATCTACTCCTTCCGGGCGGCGACGATCCGCAACATTCTCGACTTCCCGAAAACCTTCGAGCCACCGGCCGACATCATCACGCTCGACCGCAACTATCGTTCGACGACGACGATCCTTGCCGCCGCCAACGGTGTGATCGAACTGGCGCGCGAGCGCTTTACCAAGAACCTCTGGACCGACCGGCAATCCGAAGAGCGGCCGAAGCTGCTCACCGTCAAGGACGAAAACGACCAGGCGAACTACATCGTCGAGCAGGTACTCGCCAACCGCGAAGTGGGGATGACGCTGAAGCAGCAAGCCGTGCTGTTTCGCACCTCCTCGCACAGCGGCCCGCTCGAAGTGGAGCTGACGCGGCGCAACATTCCCTTCGTCAAGTTCGGCGGGCTGAAATTCCTGGATTCGGCGCATGTGAAGGACATGCTGGCGATCCTGCGCTTCGCGCAGAACCCGCGCGACCGGGTCTCCGGCTTCCGCCTGTTGAAGATGCTGCCCGGGATCGGACCGCAGACGGCGGGCAAGATCCTCGACACGATCGCCGCCGACCCCGAGCCGCTGATGGCGCTCGCCGAAATCCCGCCGCCGGCCAAGACCGGCGAAAGCTGGCCGGCGCTGGTGCAGCTGCTGGAAGGATTGCGCAAGGCGAACGGGCCATGGCCCGCCGAGATCGCGCAGGCGCGCGAATGGTACGAACCGCATCTCGACCGCATCCACGAGGACGCAGACACCCGCAAGGCCGATCTCCTGCAGCTCGAGCAGATCGCCTCGGGCTATGCCAATCGCGAACGCTTCCTCACCGAACTGACGCTCGACCCGCCCGACGCCACCAGCGACCAGGCCGGCGTGCCGCTGCTCGACGAGGATTATCTCATCCTCTCCACCATCCATTCGGCCAAGGGGCAGGAATGGCGGGCGGTGTTCATGCTCAACGTCGTCGACGGCTGCATCCCCTCCGACCTCGCCGTCGGCACGACGCAGGAGATCGAGGAGGAGCGCCGTCTGCTCTATGTCGGCATGACGCGGGCCAAGGACAGCCTGACGCTGATCACCCCACAACGCTTCTTCACCAGCGGCCAGCACGGCCAGGGCGACCGACATGTCTATGCATCGCGCACACGGTTCATTCCGGTGACGCTGCTGCAGTATTTCGAGACGGCGGCATGGCCGGTTGTGGTCGCGACGCCTTCGGAGCGGAGCACGCAGCAGATAAGGGTGGATGTGGCGGCGCGGATGCGGACGATGTGGCGGTAGGGTGTGGGACCAACGGCACTGAGTTTTGCCGGGTAGCTTTTTCTTAAGATTCAGATTTAGCGTTTTTGGGTGGGATACCCCCCTCTGCCCTGCCGGGCATCTCCCCCACAGGTGGGGAGATTGGCTGGGCGTGCCCGCTCGTTCCGCTCTCATTGCTTGGCGCAGACCTTAATCGCGAGTCGATCTCCCCCCTTGTGGGGGAGATGTCCGGCAGGACAGAGGGGGGTGCCACGCGGCACAACGCCCAACGCTGTCCCCCTCAAACCTCAAACCGCATCCTCACATCCCCCGCCAACGTCTTCATCCGCTCCAGCGACGCATGGCCGATCAGCATGAAGGCGTGGGTCTTGTCGGACCAGTAGACGACGTTCATGCCCTTGCGGCTTTCGACGTCAGGCTCCCGTACACCATCGCCGGAGCGGACGATGCAGAGGGCTAGCGGTCCCGTCTCGGGGTCGAGGTAGGCGAGCTGGGCGAGTGGCTGGTCGTCATATTGCAGGAGCAGCGCCCGTTTGAAATCGACGCCCTGAAGCGCGATCGCCTCCGGAGAGAGGTGCAGGCCGAGCCTTGCTTCGACGGCCGATAGCTGACCTTCCTGCGACGCAAGCGAGGGCACCGGACCGGCCAGCGTTTCGGGCGTGTAAAGAGCGATGTAATCGGCGACCGTGGCGCGCCATTCGCTGTCTTCATCGGTGGCGGCGAGCTGTCGGCTCAAGCCAATGAAGGCGCGGTCGGCGATGACGCCGCCTACCAAGCAGGCGGCGAGTGCGCCGAGGAAGCGACGGCGGCTGGGGGTCGGCGTTGCCGCCGGTACGGCGGAGAGGCGCGAAAGGATGGCTTCGAGCTCGGCTTTCGGCGCCTGAGCGAGAAGCGGATCGAAGGCTTGTGCGAAGGGCAGGCTGGCGCGGGACAGGAACTCGAGGCGGGCGGCCAGCTCGGCGTCCGTTTCCAGGAGTGCTTCGAGACGCGCGGCTTCAGCGGGTGGCAGTTCGCCGTCGAGATAGGCGGTCAGTTCCTCGTCGGAGGGGATCGTGGTCTTGTCGGTCATCGTCCACCCTCCTCCTTCAGATTGCCGGCCAGGGTCGCGCGGGCGGCGGCGAGCCGGCTCATGACGGTGCCGATCGGAATATCGAGCACGGCGGCCACCTCCTTGTAGGACAGGCCCTCGACATAGGCCAAGAAGACCGCGGCACGTTGCGCATCGGGCAGCGCGCCAACAAGACGAAGCACCTGAGCGGCCATGACATGCGTCTCCGTTTCGCGCGCGCCATCGACGACGAGCGCCTGCTCGGCATCGACGAAGCCCTGCCCTTCGCGGACCCGCCGCGAGCGGATTTCATTGAGCCAGATCGAATGAAGAATGGCAAACAGCCAGCGGTCGAGCCGGGTGCCCACCTGAAACTGCGTGGCGCGCTCCAGAGCGCGCACGCAGGTCTGCTGCACCAGATCGTCGGCCACGTCGCGGCGATGCGAGAGCACGAGACCATAGCGCCAGAGCCGCGACAGATTTTCCGTCAGACCGCTCCTGATATCGGATTCGCTTGCGATGGCCGCCTCCGCCACGGGGTTTGCCGAAGACCGCGCCGGACGAACCGGCGCGGTCTTGTTGGCGTGACTATAGGCAGGAAATGTCGTGTAGGCGACGACCATCGGCATGTTCCTCGTCACATTATCGGGCGTTCCCGCGCGTTAAAGCGTGTCGCGATCCTTCGGATTCGCTCGCCATGCTTTAAGTCGTTGTTTTGTCGCATGTCGGTGCCGCAAAACCGCTGCACACTTTTGCGCGACATGCTTTAGATCTTCGACGGATCGGTGATCGCTTCGTTGAGATCGCGATATTCCTCGCAAGACGTGCCGCACAGCATCTTGATGGTGCCGAGCTGCTCCTTGGCGAGATCGATGCGGCCCTTGATGACATAGGCTTCGCCGAGATATTCGCGGACCTTGGCATATTGCGGATCGAGCTGGACCGACTTCAGATAGTAGGAAATGCCTTCATCCGTGCGTCCGAGCTTACGCGTTGCGTAGCCGCGATAGTTCAGCGCCTCGGCGGTGTTCTGGTCCTTCAGCGTGTCGAGCATGGCCAGCGCCTCGTCGTAACGGCCTGCCTTGGCCAGCGAATAGGCGTATTCGGTGCGGTTGTCGTCGGTGATATTGGCGCCCGACTGCTTGACGCATTTCTGCGTCTTCTTGTCATAGACCTCACCCTTCTTGCAGGTCGGCGTGGTGGCGCCGCCGCTATCGTCGCCGCCGGCGGCGAAAGCAGGCGCGGTGAACGCGAAGGCGGCGATCGCGCCGCTGATGAGGACGGATGCAATCCGGGAGGTTGCTGAGGTCATGATGTATCTCCTTCGGGACAAGACGGGTTGGTCTGGAAGACAGGGTTGCGGCGAATGAACACCGCAGCCGGCGGGTTTATTCGGCGGGCATCCCGATTTTTCCGATCACCGTTTCGTGAGAGCCAGCGGCGAATAAAGCCCGAGCTGGCGTGTTTGCTCCGCGTGCGCCGGGGGGACGAACAGGAGCATTTTCGTGAACGAGACCGTCAAACTACTCAGCCTCGCCACCGCGGCGCCACTGCATGTCATCACGCAGGAGGAGGCCGCGGAGACGTCGGCGCGGCTGTTTTCCAGCCGGCTGAAGGACTTCGCGCATCTTGTGCCGGTCTTCACCAATGCCGGCATCCGCACGCGACACGCCGCGCGGCCACTCTCATGGTTCACCGAGCCGCATGGCTGGGAAGACCGCATGCAGGCCTATCAGGACGAGGCGCGAAGCCTGTTTCGGCGGACCGTCACGGCGGCGCTCGATCAGGCTGACCTTAAGGGAGCCGATGTCGACTGCATCGTCACGGTCTCCTCCACCGGCATCGCGACGCCGAGCCTCGATGCGCAGCTGGCCTCCGAGATCGGGTTTCGGACGGATGTCGAGCGCCTGCCGGTGTTCGGCCTCGGCTGCGCGGCCGGCGTTTCCGGCTTTGCGATCGCGGCGCGGCTCGCCAAGGCGCGGCCCGGCGCGACCGTGCTCTTCGTCTCGATCGAGCTTTGCACGCTGGCGTTCCGGCTCGACGAGTTGACGCGGGCGAATATCATAGCAACCGCGCTGTTCGGCGACGGTGCGGCGGCCTGTATCTTGCGGGGTGGGCCGGAGGGGCTTGCCGCGGTCGAATCCACCGGAGAGCACCTGTTTCCCGATACGCTCGGGATCATGGGCTGGAAGATCGACGATGCCGGCTTTGGGATCGTGCTGGCGCAATCCTTGCCGCCCTTTGCGGAGAAGGAGTTGGGACCGGCGATCGACGGCATTCTCGGCCGCAACGGGCTGAGCCGGGATGATATCGACCGCTTCATCTGCCATCCTGGCGGGGCACGCGTTCTGACGGCGCTGGAGACAGCCTTGTCGATCCCGTCCTCGGCGCTTGAGCATGAGCGGGCGGTGCTTGAGGAATACGGCAACATGTCTTCGCCGACGGTGCTGTTCGTGCTTGAGCGGGTGCTGCGTGAGGGATTGCCGAAGCGGGCGGCGATGATTGCGATGGGACCGGGCTTTTCGGCCCGCTGCGTGACGTTGACGAGGGCCTGACGATGTGGCCCTCGATCATCATCCTCGGTTTCGTGACGCTGCAACGGCTGGCGGAGCTTGTCATCGCCCGCCGCAACACGCGCGCGTTGATGGCGCGCGGCGCCCGCGAGATCGGCGCCGACCACTACCCTGTCATGGTGGCGCTGCATGCGAGCTGGCTTGCCGGGCTCTGGCTGATGGCGCCGGGCCATCCGGTGCAGCCTCTATGGCTCGTGCTCTTCGTCGTGCTGCAGCTTGGTCGGCTCTGGGTGCTTGCGACGCTCAAGGGGCGGTGGACGACGCGGATCATCGTGCTGACAGGGGCGTCGCTGGTGCGCGAGGGACCGTACCGGCTGCTGTCGCATCCGAATTACGCGGTCGTGATCGGCGAGATCGCGGTGCTGCCGCTGGCGTTCAACATGCCGCTATTCGCCGCCATTTTCTCCATCTTGAACGGGCTGATGCTGTGGCTTCGCATTTCGGTGGAGAACCGTGCGCTGAAGGCGGCAATGTTTTTGAAATGAATGCGATTTTTCATTTGCACGCGGCTTGGCGGAGGGGCATTTTCCATGCCTAGACTATCGTGGGTTTCGTGGGAAAATGACGAAGAACGTAATCGTGCTTGGAGCCGGCATCGTCGGCGTATCGACGGCCATTCATCTGCAGCGGCGCGGACGCCAGGTGACATTGATCGATCGCAAGCCGCCGGGCAATGGCACATCCTTCGGGAACGCCGGATTGATCCAGCGCGAGGGCGTGGTGCCCTACGGTTTTCCGCAGCAGCTCGGCCTTCTCGTCCGCTACGCCTTCAACAACCGTATCGACGCGCATTATCACCTGAACGCGCTGCCGAAGCAGCTGTCGTTCCTGGCGCGCTACTGGTGGCACTCGAACACCAAGCGTCACCAGATGATCTCGAAGGCCTATGCGCCGCTGATCGCGCATTCAATCTCCGAGCACAACGACCTGATCGAAGCAGCAGGCGCCGAGCATCTGATCCGCAAGAACGGTTGGATCGAGGTGTTCCGCACCGGTGAGAAGCGCGACGCTGAGTTTGCCGAGGCCGAACGGCTGCAGCGGGAATTCGGCGTCGGCTTCGACAAGCTGGATACCGGCGATCTGGCGCGGCTGGAGCCGGACCTCAACCTCGGCTTCGTCGGCGCCCTGAAGTGGCGCGATCCGTGGTCGGTCATCAATCCGCAGGCGCTGACGGCAAGCTATCTGCGCTACTTCGAAAGCATCGGCGGCCGCTTCATCAAAGGGGATGCGAACTCCTTCGGCAAGTTCGGCGCCGGCTGGAAGATCGCGACCGATGAGGGTCCCGTCGAAGCCGATGAAGCGGTGATGGCGCTCGGGCCGTGGGCTGCGGTCGCGACGAAGCGGCTCGGCTACGCTTTCCCGCTCGGGGTCAAGCGCGGCTATCACATGCATTATTCCGCGAAGGGCAACGCGGTGCTCAACAACACCGTGGCCGACACGGAGCTCGGATACCTCATGGCGCCGATGGAAAACGGCATTCGGCTGACGACGGGCGCGGAGTTCGCGGCGATCGATGCACCAAAGACACCGGTGCAGCTCGACCGCGCCGAAACGGTGGCGCGCGGTGTGTTTCCGCTCGGCGAAAGGCTCGATCCCGAACCCTGGATGGGCGCCCGACCCTGCACGCCCGACATGATGCCCATCATCGGCAAGGCGCCGCGCCACGAGGGCCTGTGGTTCGCCTTCGGCCACGCGCATCACGGGCTGACGCTCGGGCCGGTGACCGGAAGGGCGCTGGCGGAGCAGATGACGGGCGAAAAGCCCTTCGTCGACATCTCCGCCTATTCGCCGCAGCGGTTTAATCCCTGAACGATCCGGCTAGTAAACACCCAATTCCTTGAGATCGCGGAGCGCCGTCTTGGCGATCTCTTCTATCGTCCCATCGATATCGACGGTGACGACGCCGGGTTCGCCGGTCGGGACCTCCAGCGTCGCGAGCTGGTTTTCAAGCAGGGAGAGCGGCATGAAGTGGCCCTTGCGGGCGCCCATGCGTGCGGTCAAAAGCTCCCTGGAGCCGTGCAGGTAGACGAAGAACAGGTTGCCGTCGACGGCGGCGCGCAGGCGGTCGCGGTAGCTCTTCTTCAGCGCCGAGCAGGAAACGACGATGCCCTCGTTACGGTCGAGTGCTGTCTTCATGGTCCGGCCGATGATATCGAGCCAGGGCATGCGATCCTCGTCGGTGAGCGGGGTGCCCTTCGACATCTTCTCGACGTTGGACGCCGGATGCAGCGCATCGCCTTCGGCGAATTCGACGGCAAGGGCTTTCGCTACGGCCTCGCCCACGGACGACTTGCCGCAGCCGCTGACCCCCATGACGATGACGGCATGGGGGCGCGTGTTTTGTGCTGACATTCCAGAAACTCTCCTCACCTCGGCATGATCCGCCGTGTCAGGAGACCCAAGATTACGACGCGATGGCCGCATTCTTGCGGGCGAGACGTGCCCTGATGGTGTCGACATCGGCGCGCGGCGTCGCCGCGAACAATGTCTTGGTATAGCTGTGCTGCGGGTCGTTGAAAACCTGATCCCGCGATCCGTATTCGACAGCTTCGCCGTAATACATGACCATGACGTCATCGGCCATGTAGCGGACGACCGAGAGGTCGTGGCTGATGAAGACGTAGGTCAGGTTCAGCTCGTCCTGCAGGTCGGCGAGCAGGTTCAGCACCTGTGCCTGCACCGACAGATCAAGTGCCGAGACCGGCTCGTCCAGCACCAGAAGCCGCGGCTTCAGCATCAGCGCGCGAGCAATCGCGATACGCTGGCGCTGGCCGCCGGAGAACATGTGCGGATAGCGGTTGAAGTGGACGTCCTGCAGGCCGACCTTCTTCAACATCGACATCGCCAGTTCGCGGCGTTCGGCAGCGGGCGTGTTGGTGTTGATGATCAGCGGTTCCATCAGGATATCGCCGATCTTCTTGCGCGGGTTCAGCGAACCATAGGGGTTCTGGAACACGATCTGCACCTTGCGGCGCATTTCGGGCGTCAGATCGCCGGCCGCGATATCCACCTTCTTGCCGTCGATGAAGAGTTCGCCGTCGCTTGCCGGATCGATCATGGTGATGATGCGGGCGAGCGTGGACTTGCCGCAGCCGCTTTCGCCGACGATGGCGAGCGTCTTGCCCTGTTCCACCTTGAAGTTCACGCCCTTGACGGCGTGCACGGTCTTTTCCTTCTTGAACAGGCCGCCCGGCAGAAAGTAGTTGCGGACGATGTTCTTGCCTTCGAGGACTGGCGTCATTGGGCCGCTCCCTCACTCGTCTGTTTGAAGATCTCGCCGATGGTCGGCAGGCGGTCACCGGTGGCGTTGTCGGGCAGAGCCGCGAGCAGCGCGCGGGTGTAATCGCTCTTCGGTGCTTCGAACAGCGACAGCACGTCGGCCTCTTCCATCTTGCGGCCTTTATACTGCACGATCACGCGATCGGCGGTCTCGGCGACCACACCCATATTGTGGGTGATCATGATGAGGCCCATGCCGTGTTCCGTCTGCAGGCGCATCAGGAGATCGAGGATCTGCTTCTGGATCGTGACGTCGAGCGCTGTGGTCGGCTCGTCGGCGATCAGGAGCTTCGGGTTGCAGGCGATCGCAATCGCGATCATCACGCGCTGGCACTGGCCACCCGACATCTGGTGCGGGAAGTGGCCGAGACGCTCGGCGGGGTTCGGAATGCCGACGGCTTCGAAGAGCTCGATGGCGCGCTTGCGACGCTCCGCCTTGCCGAGGCCGAGGTGAATGCGCAGCACTTCCTCGATCTGGAAGCCGACCGTGAAGCACGGGTTGAGGCTGGCGATCGGCTCCTGGAAGATCATCGACATGTCCTTGCCGATGATCTTGCGGCGTTCACTGCCCGACATGCCGAGCAGGTTGCGACCGTCAAAGACCAGCTTGTCGGCCGTGACCTTGGCGGTCCAGGGCAGAAGGCCCATGGCTGCAAGCATGGAGACGGACTTGCCGGAGCCGGATTCGCCGACGATGGCGAGGACTTCGCCGGCCGAGACCTTCATCGACACGCCATCGACGGCGCGGAAGGTGCCGGTCGAGGTCTGGAACTCGACGACGAGATTTTCGATTTCGAGAAGTGCCATATCAGGACCTCTTCAGTTTGGGATCGAGCGCATCACGCAGACCGTCGCCCATCAAGTTGATGGCGAGAACGGTGATGAGGATGCACAGGCCCGGGAAAGTGACGAGCGACGGCGAGCTCTGGAAGAACTCGCGGGCGTCGGCGAGCATCGTGCCCCACTCGGATGTCGGCGGCTGGGCGCCCATGCCGAGGAAGCCGAGGGCCGCCGCGTCGAGGATCGCCGCCGAGAAGGCGAGCGTTGCCTGAACGATGAGCGGTGCAAGGCAGTTCGGCAGGATCGTCTTGAACATCAGGCGAAGCGTGCCGGCGCCGGCGACGCGGGATGCCACGACATATTCCTTCTCGCGCTCGCTGATGACGGCGGCGCGGGTCAGGCGGACGAAGTGCGGCTGGTTGACGATCGAGATCGCGATCATGGCGTTCAACAGGCCGGGGCCGAGAACGGCGACCAGGACCAGGGCCAGAAGCAGCGACGGGAAGGCCAGGATGATATCCATGACGCGCATGATGATCGTATCGGTGCGGCCGCGGAAGTAACCGGCGATGAGGCCGAGCAGCACGCCGGCGACAGCCGACAGCGAGGCGACGACGAGGCCGATGAACAGCGAGAAGCGCGTGCCGAAGATCAGTCGCGAAAGCATGTCGCGGCCGACGGCATCGGTGCCGAGCAGATAGGCGCTGTTGCCGCCTTCCGACCATGCCGGCGGCAGGCGCTGGAAGCCCGAGGGTACGTTCGGATCATGCGGGGCGACGACGGATGCGAAGATCGCCAGCAGGAGAACGAAGACGAAGACGACGAGGCCGATGACCGCGCCCTTGTTGCGGGAGAAGTAGTACCAGAACTCCGAGAGACCGGAGGGCTGGGCAGACGTGGTGTTTGTCGTGCTCATGGGCCGCTCCTAGTGTCTGATGCGTGGGTTGATGAGACCGTACATGAGATCGACGATCAGATTGACGAGCATGATGATGGCAGCGATCAGGAGCAGACCGCCCTGGACCACGGTGTAATCGCGCTTGAAGACCGCATCGACCATCCACTTGCCGATACCCGGCCAGGAGAAGATGGTTTCCGTCAGGATGGCACCGCCAAGCAGAACGCCGACCTGCAGGCCGATCGAGGTGACAACAGGGATCATGGCGTTGCGCAGCGCATGCACGCCGACGACACGCAGGGGCGCGAGGCCCTTGGAGCGGGCGGTGCGGACATAATCCTCGCCGAGAACCTCGAGCATGGCCGAACGGGTCTGGCGGGCGATGACGGCCAGCGGAATGGTGCCGAGAACGATGGTCGGCAGGATCAGCGACTGGAAGGCCGACTTGAAGGCGCCGGCCTGACCGGACAGCAGACTGTCGATCAGCATGAAGCCGGTGACCGGTTTGAAGAAGTACATCAGCGAGATACGGCCAGAAACGGGTGTCCAGTGCAACGTATTCGAGAAGAGAACGATGAGGAGCAGGCCCCACCAGAAGATCGGCATGGAATAGCCGACAAGGGCCACGCCCATGACCCCCTGGTCGAACCACGTCCCCCTCTTCACCGCGGCGAAGATGCCGGCGGGAATGCCGAGGATGATGGCGAACAGGATGGCACAGAGCGACAGCTCCAGCGTTGCCGGAAACAGCGACATGAATTCCTGCAGGACCGGGCGCTTGGTGACGATCGACGAACCGAGATCGCCCTGCACGAGATTACCGAGGTAATCGATGTACTGGACGTAGACGGGCCGGTCGAGGCCGAGGTCGTGCATGATTTCAGCATGGCGTTCCGGCGCCATGACACGCTCGCCCGACATCAGCATGACCGGGTCTCCGGGCAGCAGGCGGATGAACGCGAAGGCGATGATGGAAACACCGAGGAAGGTGGGGATCAGGACCGCTAGGCGCCCGATGAAAAAACGAAACATATCATATGTCCATATTAGTCCGGCGGTCAGGTATCAAACCTGACCGCCGGCCAAGCCCGATCTTGTCGGGCATCTTTGCATAGTTTTGGTTATTCGGCGATATCAACGCCGTCGAAGCGGTGAACACCGACCGGATCCTGCACATAGCCGGAAACCTTGGCGTTCATCGGAACGAATTCCGTCGAATGGTCGATGGTTGCCCAGGGAGCTTCCTTCTTGAAGACAACCTGTGCCTCTTCGTAGAGCTTCGTGCGCTCAGCAACGTCGGAGGTCTTCTTGGCCTTCTTCACGAGGGCGTCGAATTCCTTGTTGCACCACTGCGCGCGGTTGTTGCCGCCGACGGCTTCGCAGCCGAGCAGCGTGTCGAGGAAGTTGTCCGGATCACCGTTGTCGCCCGTCCAGCCGAGGATGGCGGCGCCATCGCGCTTAACGTCCTTGGAGAGCTTCAGGTATTCGGCCCATTCGTGGGTGACGATTTCGACCTTGACGCCAACCTTTGCGAGGTCAGCCTGCATCAGCTCGGCGGCGCGACGTGCGTTCAGCATGTACGGACGCGAAACCGGCATCGCCCAGATCTTCATCGAGAGATCCTTGACGCCAGCGGCTTCAAGCATCTTCTTGGCTTCGTCGGGGCTGTAGGCATCGTCCTTGACGGCGTCGTTGTAGGACCACATCGTCGGCGGGATCGGGTTCTTGGCAACCTGGCCAGCGCCCTGGAAGACGGCATCGACGATCGCCTGCTTGTTGATCGCCATGTTGAGCGCCTTGCGCACTTCAGGCTTGTCGAACGGCGCCTGCTGCGTGTTGTAGGCGAGGTAGGAAACGTTCAGGCCCGGCTGTTCCAGAACCTTGAGGCTGGAATCAGCCTTCAGGTCCTTGACGTCGGCAGCGTTCGGGTAAGGCATGATGTGGCATTCGCCGGCCTTGAGCTTCTGAGCGCGAACCGAGGCGTCAGGGGTGATCGCGAAAACGAGATCGTCGATCTTTTCCTTGCCCTTGAAGTAGGTTTCGTTGGCCTTGTAGCGGATGACGGCATCCGGCTGGTAGGCGACGAAGGTGAACGGACCGGTGCCGAGCGGCATCTGGTTCATCTGCTCCATCTTGCCATCGGCCTGCAGCTTGTCGGCATATTCCTTGGAAACGACCGATGCGAAGTCCATCGCGAGGTCGGCGAGGAACGGTGCTTCCGGATGGTTCAACGTGAACTTGACGGTCAGGTCATCGACCTTTTCGACCGACTTGATCAGATCGGGGAAGCCCATGCCGGCAGCGTATTCGTAGGAAACGCCGGCGACATACTTGGCCCAGGGGCTATCAGCCTTCAGCTGGCGGTCGAACGAGAAGACAACGTCGTCAGCGTTCAGGTCGCGGGTCGGCGTGAAGAACTCGGTGGTCTGGAACTTGACGCCCGGATGCAGCTTGAAGGTATAAGTCAGGCCATCATCGGAAACGGTCCAGCTGTCGGCAAGGCCCGGCTCTACTTCGGTCTTGCCATGCTTGAACTCGACCAGGCGGCTGTAAACGGTACGCGAGGAAGCGTCGAAAGTGGTGCCTGCCGTGTAGATCGCGGGATCGAAGCCTTCCGGCGATCCTTCCGAGCAATATACCAGCGTCTTGGACCAAGCGGTCGACGCCATGGCAGAAGCCAAAACAGTCGCTGCCAGAAGGACAGAGATCTTTTTCATGATTTCGTTTCCCAGGTTTGTTCTTTTATACGTTTGTCTGATCGCAGAGCACTCCCCCCGATCGTGCGCCGATGGAACGACATTTGATTGTCTAAATCAACGACCGGGCCGGAAAATTTTTCCAGCCGGACAACTTTAGTAATTTTACGCCGAAAATGGGCCGCATTTAGCAATATTCACGCTGGATAACCCTTCTTTTGGTCACATTTAATGTTGCGCATATCAACGGTAGTGCAAATACCGAGCTCTTGGGCACACGCCTGCGATGGGAATCCAGAAACGAAACAACCGCAGCCACGATCCGTGACTGCGGTTGCGAAGAATGACGCGGCTCTACCTCAGGCAGCCGGCGCGACGGCGCGGGGCTTGGGCTGATGATGATCGCCCTCAAGGCCGAGCAGGAAGTTGATCTGCGGACGGGCCTTGACCAGATCGTCGATCGAATACTGAGTCAGCACGTCGAAAAAGGCGTTCAGCGCCTTTCGCAGTGCAGAGTTCAGGCCGCAGCTATCGACCAGCGGGCAATCGACTTCGCCGTCATCCTCGAAGCACTCGGCCATTGCGAAGCTGTCTTCGGTGACGCGGACGACGTCGAAAAGGCTGATCTTGTCCGCCGGCTTGCCCAGACGCACACCGCCGTTGCGGCCACGCACGGTCTCGACGAGGCCAGCCTTGTTCAGCGGCTGCAGGATCTTGAACAGGAAAAGTTCCGAAACGCCGTATGCCTTGGCGATTTCCGGAATCCGGCTGAGACTGCCTTCATTGGCAGCGCAGTACATCAACATGCGAACAGCATAGTTGGTCTGCTTGGTCAAACGCATGCCGATCTCCAGATTCGTTCTCGTTAGGCACCGTATATAATGCCTTTGATAGTTTTGAACAATTCCAAAATAGAAAAAGATGAAAAAATGAATCACGTTATAGAGAAGAGCGACGCGTGACCTTGAACGAGAACGGGCCCCTCGCGGGGCCCGTTTCCAAAGCGCAGCATTTACAAATACTTACTTCATGACCGGCATGGAGAATTCAGCGCCATCCTTGATGCCCGAAGGCCAGCGGGCGGTGATCGTCTTTGTCTTCGTCCAGAACTTGATCGAGTCCGTGCCGTGCTGGTTGAGGTCGCCGAAGGACGATGCCTTCCAGCCGCCGAAGGAGTGATAGGCAAGCGGGGTCGGGATCGGAACGTTGATGCCGATCATGCCGATGTTGATGCGGCTTGCGAAGTCGCGGGCGGCGTCGCCGTCGCGGGTGAAGATCGCAACGCCGTTGCCGTATTCATGCTTCATCGGCAGGTCGATCGCTTCTTCGTAGTTCTTGGCGCGAACGACGGAGAGAACCGGTCCGAAGATTTCCTGCTTGTAGATATCCATGTCAGGCGTGACGTGATCGAACAGCGTGCCGCCGACGAAGTAGCCGCCCTCATAGCCCTGCAGCTTGAAGCCGCGGCCATCGACGACGAGCTTGCCGCCCTCTTCCACACCCTTGTCGATCAGGCTGCTGATGCGGGCCTGGGCTTCCTTGGTGACAACAGGGCCGAGATCGGCCTTCTCGTCGGTGTACGGACCAATGCGCAGCGCCTCGATCTTCGGCGTCAGCTTCTCGACGAGGCGGTTGGCGGTTTCCTCGCCGACCGGGACGGCAACGGAGATCGCCATGCAGCGCTCGCCGGCGGAACCATAGCCAGCGCCGATCAGGGCGTTGACGGCCTGGTCCATGTCGGCGTCGGGCATGATGATCATGTGGTTCTTGGCGCCGCCGAAGCACTGGGCGCGCTTGCCGTTCATGGCAGCGGTGCCATAGACGTAGCGAGCGATCGGGGTCGAGCCGACGAAGGAAACGGCACCGATATCCGGGTCCGTCAGGATCGCGTCGACGGCTTCCTTGTCACCGTTGACGACGTTGAGGATGCCTGCCGGAAGACCGGCTTCGATCATCAGTTCGGCGAGGCGCATCGGCACGGACGGATCGCGCTCGGAAGGCTTCAGGATGAAGGCGTTGCCGCAGGCGATGGCGGGCGCGAACATCCACATCGGGATCATGGCCGGGAAGTTGAACGGGGTGATGCCGGCGCCGATGCCGACAGCCTGGCGCATCGAGTACATGTCGATCGCGGGACCTGCGCCCTCGGTGAACTCGCCCTTCTGCAGGTGCGGAATGCCGCAGACGAATTCGCAGACTTCGAGACCGCGGATGATGTCACCCTTGGAGTCTTCGACCGTCTTGCCGTGTTCCTTGGAGAGCATGACGGCAAGCTCGTCCATGTGCTTGTTCAGGAGCTCGACGAACTTGAAGAAGACGCGGGCGCGACGCTGCGGGTTGGTGGCTGCCCACTTCGGCTGCGCGGCCTTGGCGTTTTCGACGGCGGCGCGCATCTCCTCGACGCTGGCGAGCGCTACGGTTGCCTGAACTTCGCCCGTTGCCGGGTTGTACACATTGCTCGCGCGGCCGCTCGAGCCGACGACGTGCCTGCCGCCGATGAAATGACCAATCTCATGCATGGGTGTGACTCCTCTGGGTTTCACAGTCTTTATTGAATGAGCCAGCATCGCACTTCAATTTGCACAAATCAATGAACAGGTTTAAGCAACCGTTGTGCAAAAATTAAAGCCGGAGGTCGATTTGGACTGGGATGATGTGCGTATGTTCCTGGCCGTGGCCCGGACGGGACAGATCCTCTCCGCCTCCAAACGGCTGGGCGTCAACCACGCCACGCTGAGCCGGCGAGTGACGACGCTGGAGGAGCGGCTGAAGACGCGGCTGCTCGTGCGCCGCACCAATGGCTGCGACCTGACGGCGGAGGGCGAGATGTTTCTGCATGCCGCCGAGCGCATGGAGACCGAGATGCTGAGGGCGCAGGCAAGCCTCGGCCATCTCGACAGCAGCATAGCGGGAACGGTTCGGATCGGCGCGCCCGATGGCTTCGGCGTCGCGTTTCTGGCACCTCGGCTCGGCCGGCTGATCAAGCGGCATCCGGAGCTCCGGATACAGCTGGTGCCTGTGCCCCGCTCCTTCTCGCTGTCGCAGCGCGAGGCGGATATCGCAATCACGCTCGAGCGGCCGGAACAGGGGCGGCTTGTCTCGTCGAAGCTGACCGATTACACGCTCGGGCTCTACGCCTCGAAGGATTATCTCCAGGCGAGCGGCACCCCTGACGATATCGAGGCGTTGAAGGAGCATCCCCGGATCGGCTATGTCGAGGATCTGATCTTCACCGCATCGCTGAATTTCTCATCGGCGGTGATGCGCAGCTGGGACGCCGGCTTCGAGATTTCGACCGCAACAGGCCAGACGGAAGCCGTTCGCTCCGGTGCCGGCATCGGCATCCTGCACGATTACATTGCCCGGCAATATCCCGAACTGATCCGCATCCTGCCCGATGTTTCGATCGAGCGCGCCTACTGGACGACGTATCATGAAAGCGCACGCGACCTTCTGCGCGTGCGCACCGTCGTCGATTTCCTGCAGGAACTGGTGTCGGCCGACAGGCAGATGTTCCTTTAGATTAGCTCCGCACGGCCTGATCCCAAGCATGCTTGGGTGGCTCGTCGTTTTCATCCGGGTTCGGATTGGGCAGTTCGTCCGGCAAGCTGTCGGGCTCCGGCTCGTGGATCGGAGGCTGCGGCGCCCAATCGGGTCCCGGCATCGGCGGCGTGCCGGGCAAGGGTTCGTTTGGCACGGACATGATCCCCTCCTTTCTTGGATATCTGTTTCTGAAGATGTGCCGGCTTAGCGCCGGGCGGCTTCGGCTGAACGCATCGGCATGGCATCGATGATGGTGAAAAGCTCGGCGGCCGATATTGGCTCGCCGAGGGTGAGCTTCACCGTTCCATCCTTGCCGACAAGGAAGGCCATGAATTCTCCCGGCGGCGAGGCGGCCAGATCACGGGCGAGCGCCTTGGCGTCCAGATCCTCGACGGCGCCGAAAAGCGGGCGGACGGTATCGCCGGCGACCTTCAGCACGACGACGTCGCGTTCTTCGAGGCCCGGCCTGTCCGCCATCAGCTGGTTTTCCTGCCGGGCTGTTCGGGCATTGTCCTTGTCGGGAAAGATCACAATGACGCGGCTCTCCCAGCGGAACTGCGCAAGGCTTGCGACAACCGACTTGTCGGCTTGGGTTTCCAACATACGCACCTTCCTTTTAAAGAAGGAAAACGTGTGCTGATGCCCGGAGTTCCATGATCGGCCGGAAGGATCGGGATAGCCTGGCGCCTACCCGCGCCAGGAGCGGCGCATTTGCCATAGGCTGCCGAAGAGCAGGAAGAAGAGCGGCACGCTGCCATAGGACAGATGAAATCCTGTAAGCGGAACCGAAGCGAGACCGCCCTCGTCCACGGTGACCGGAAGGTGAACCCATCCAATCAAATAGACGGCGCGGGAGACTGCAATGGCGGCCATGATCAAACCCGCGAGATCGATGAAACGCATGTGCTCGCGCACGGCCAGCGCGAAAACCCCGAAGAAGGCGGCGGCATAGGTTGCCAGCATAAGATAGGTGGCGCCGCCAAGCAGGCTGAAGTCGTGCAGCAGGATATCGTCGCTCGTATCCGGGAGGCCAGTGTCGAGGACTGGAAGTATGACTGCCAGAACCGCGCACACGAGCAACATGCCGCGCTCCAGGAGTTCGCCGCCATCGACCCATCGATCGCCGATGCGAAATGCACGTCGTTCCATGATGCTGTCCCCATGATACCGTCCGGCTACCGCTCAACACGATGTAGCGCCCGACGGAACATTCGCCCTCAGGTTGCCAATATATCCTATATGGGGAGAGGTAAAACTACCTCCGGCATTGGCCCGTCCCTGGGGTTCGGGCGATACGGTTAATGAACCGCTAAGCGAGGAGGCAAGCGGCAGGACCGGCGAAGAGCCGCCGGTCCCGCAATAACAACCGGATTATTCCAGGCCCAGCGAAGCAAGCGGCAGCTGCAAGGCAGCGGCGATACGCTTGATCTTGGCGGAATCCGTGTCTTCGCCGCGTTCGATTTCCTCGATTTCAGCGACGAGCAGACCACACGTCACGGCGAGATCGTCAACGCTATAGCCAATGGTCTCGCGTGCCGTTCTCAGAACCGCGGCTGCGTTGACCGGAGGGATTGGCTGGGCGTTGGATTTATCCAGATTGCTGAGCGAAATGGACATATAAGTCTCCTTCTAAAATCACTCTGAATTAACCCCCGGCGGGAAAATGGCATTCTCGTTCACATTTTGCAACGCAATATGACGCAGGGGGCGCGGGGCATGGCGATGATATTGATTAGCAACACCTTTTATACAAGGGTGACTCACGAAAAATACCTGTCCGGCGCGGCGACAGGCCTTTGATAGGCCATATCAGGCACAGCTTGGAGAGGCGGACGACTCGTCAAAACGCTCGATTTTGCCTGCGCGGAGCATGTTGCAGAGCGTCATTTGCAGGCGTAAAATCATGCCATCGGCGCCTGCGGTGAAGTCGCCTCCATGCGACCATTGTTCGATCCCGGCAAGCGCCCCTTTGGAGCGCGTATGGCCATGTTCACGAGGGATAGCAGAAACGCTGACCGGGATATCGAGAGCTATAGCCCGCTGTGCCGATCGCATGGCGGCGCGGAGGTTCTGGCGCTTCTGCCCGACCCGATGACCGCGCGGCTCTGCCTCGATCTTGCCGAGGATGCAGCGCATGCCATACACGGCTCAATGGCCGCCGCGCACATCGGATCGGAGCCGATGACGCTGGTCTTCTCGCCCGAGGAGATCGATTTGATACAGTTGCGCGATCACGCCGAGGGCTCGTCGCGGCAGCGTTTCGAGCAGGTGGGCCGGGCATTCGCCACCTGGCGCCGGCGCCACGCGCAGCGACGCACAGTTTTTCTCGACGATTGCCGCGGCGATGTCTCGCGCTGCGTCGCCACCGAATGCGCGGCGAGCGAACTCGTGGTGACATCGAGGCACGGCAACGCCGACGCGCGCGACGCCTTTCGCAGCGTCGTGTTCAGCCAGCATAAACTGGTCTTGATGCCGCCCGCCAGAGACTACTACCAAGGCAATCTGTTTGGCCATGTGGTGATCGGCTGGAGACAACAGGGACACGCCGAAGACACCCTTATCGCCGCCAAACGCTGGCTTGTCGCCGCGAAACGGATCACGCTCGTCTGCATCGACGACAACGACGGCAAGGCCAAGACGAGCGCTGAGGCCCTGCTTGCCCGCCTTGCGCTTCAAGGCCAAGTGGTGGCGATATCGTCGAATGGCCGTTCGATCGGCGAGGCGATCGTGGACTTTGCGAAGGCCGAGCAAGCAACCTGCCTGCTGATCGGCGCCTTCAAGCGGGGCTATCTTCTGGAACTGCTCTTCGGCCGGATCACCCGATACGTGCTTTCGCACGCGACCATGCCTGTCATGATGAAGCATTGAGGCGATGTCTTGTGGGAGACGAAGCCGGATACTTATCTTATTATAGTGGAGAGAATGGTACGGTTGGGGGGTCTCGAACCTCCGACCTCAGGTGCCACAAACCTGCGCTCTAACCAACTGAGCTACAACCGCACAAACGTCGCTTGGCGCGACGGGGGTGACATACGGGGACTTGAAATTTAATTCAAGCCCTATCTGTCCTTAATATACAAAAAGGCTGGACGAACGGTCCAGCCTTTTCGTTTGTCTGTCATAAAAATCAGGCAGCCTTGAAAGAAGCCATGACCTTTTCAGCGGCTTCCTTCGAAGGCTTGGCAACCTTTTCAGCTACCAGCTTGGAGGTTTCCTGCATGGCCTTGGCCTGTTCGATCGTCAGTTCCGCCTGCTTGCGCAGGAAAGAGGTCTGCAGTTCGAAGAATTCGGCGACGGACTTGACCGAGAGGAGCGCATCCATGTGGGTCAGCGAGTTCTCGGCATTGGTGCGCAGGGCGCCGATTGCCTGATGGCCGATTTCGGCAGCGCCGGCCTGGGCCGTCTGAACGGTGGATTCGAGCGTCTTGCTGGCTTCTTCGCCGGCTGCCTTCATCTTGGCATAGGCGTCGCGCGACTGCTGCGAACCCTTTTCGGCGAAATCGCGAAACGAGTCAGCGAACTTCGCGGGGTCAAAAGAGGAGATAGAAAATACGTCTTCCATTTTCGCCATTGGTGTTTGCTCCTTTTGTCTCGGCATCGTGAAAGCCTCGTTTGTTTGGTAAGCATCATATAGCGCATCTTATTGTGCAGTGCAACATGATTGTGCGGCGCAACCGACGTTAACCTTTTCGGCCGAAAGCCATTGGTCGCGCTGGACCGGTTTGCGCCCTGTCGTTATTAATAGACCGTTAATTTGCCAGGCCCGAAGACTAAAGGTCCGCTGATGCCCGCAGTCCAATATCCGTTCATCGACATCGCCGTGCATCCGCGTGTGCGGGAGCACTTTGCCCGCGGAGAAGCGCTGGTGCTTTTCTCGGCGGACCTTGCGCGGGCGCTCTGGGCGAACGGCGCGGGTGCGGAGCTTTTCGGCCATGCGGCCGTCTATGATCTCCTGGATCAGGGCGTCAATCGTGGCGATATTACCTATCGCCAGCTGGAGGTCACCGCCCGCCAACTTTCAAGGACCGGCGACACCAGGAATTTCATGATCCGCATCGCGCAGGGTTTCCAGCGCGTGGCCGTGCAGGCCTCGGTTGAACTGATTGACGTTTCCGGTGAAGCGGCGGTGCTGGTCTCGTTGCCGGTCGCAACGCGGGCGCTGTCGACGGAGCAGTCGGCCGCGCAGATGCTGAAGGGGCTCGACGATCCGGATACGCATATGGCCGTCATCGGCGGCGAGGGCGAGATCGTTGCCGCCTCCCCCGGCTTTTCATCCCTCGGCGTAACGCAACCGACGGCCAAGGCGCTGGCGACCATGGCCGGCGCGCATCCGCACGGGCTGATCAAGCGACCGGTCGCGACAGGCAAGGGTTATCTGCCGGCCGCCGTCGGGCGAATCAGCAGCGAGCCCGCGCTTTACCTGCTTTTCGCGGTCGAGACCGTGCTCGGACGTCTGGACCCGACGGACGCGCCGGACTTATCCACAAGCCCCGTTAACCATACTGCTGTCGCCCCGGCCGCGACATTCGCCGACGCGATCGACGCCGTTGCCGAGATCGAGGATATCGAGGACGCGCCGGACGAGAGAATTGCCGACGATACCGACATCGCAGAGGCTTCAGCGGTTGCCGCCGAGGCCTTCGAGGCGGAGACCGTGCCGGCTGGAGACGAAGCTTTCGAGGCAGGTGTGATCGAGCCTGATATGGCGCCCGTCTTGAATGACGAGACGCACGGGTTCGGCGATGTCGAGACGCTGGCGGATTCCGATCCGGAGCCCGAGGCATTGCTTGCCACGGATGATGCTGATGATGATATCGATGATGACGAAGCGCCTGCGACTGCCGAGGAGCCGGTAGCGGCTGAGGATAATGAGGCCGACGAGGCATTCCATCCGGGCGAGACGGTTGCCGATGATGACATCGCGGCTTTCGAGCCGGATGATGTGAGTGCTGAGCCGGTCGCTGCGGCCGAACTGGCCGATGGTGAGCTTGCGAGCGACGATGGCGTGGCCGATGAAGCGCCGGCACAGGCGCCCGAGACCCATATCGCCGATCTGGATGATGAGGCCGAAGTCGCGCCCGCCGTTGCCGAGATCGCGCCCGAGGCTGCGCAGGCAACGACCGAGAACGGTCGCTTTGTCTTCAAGCCGAATAGCCGGGCGACGCGTTTCGTCTGGAAGATCGACGCCGAAGGTCATTTCAGCGAGGTTTCCGGCGAATTCGCGGAAGCGGTTGGTCCGCATGCGGCAGACATCATCGGCATCGCCTTCAGCGATGTGTCGGCGCTGTTCAACCTCGATCCCGAGGGCAAGATCTCAGAGGCGCTGGCGCGCCGCGATACATGGTCGGGCAAGACCATTCACTGGCCGATCGAAGGCACAAGCCTCGCCGTGCCGGTCGACCTGGCGGCGCTGCCGACCTATACGCGCAGCCGCGAATTCGACGGCTTCCGCGGCTTCGGCGTCGTGCGTCTCTCCGATGCGGCGGAAGATCCGCTGGCGCTCGGCCTCACATTCGGCCCTGATGGCATTGCTTACGGCGACGCTGCGCTGGATCAGCAAGACGACGAGACCGTGGCGGATGAGCTCGCGGAAGAGACACTTGCCGAGGACAACATCGACGAAGCGCCCGTTTCCGCGGAAACGACGGACGCTGCCAATGCGGCGACGGACGATTTCCTGGCCGAGGAAGAGCACGCCGCTGAGGACGATACGCCCGCTCCGGCGCCAATGCAGAGCGTGGAAACACCGCGCGCCGAACCGCCGGTTTTGCGCATCGTCGAAACGCCGAACCGCCGACTGACCGACAAGATCGTGCAACTGCATGGCGTCGGCCCCGGCCTGACGAACGCCGAGCAGGCGAATTTTCGCGAGATCGCCAAGCGCCTCGAAGCGTTTGGCGTGAATACGCCGGATGAGGATGGCAGCGCGTCGGCGGAGACTAAGCCAGCGGCTGACGAGGCGCAGACGGCGACCGAGGAGGCACCTCGAACAGACCTTACAGACGACAAGGCATCGCTGGTTGATGAGGTCGTTGCCGAAGATGATGGCGCCGATGAAGACAGCGCCGAGCTCTCGGGATCGGATAAAGCTGAGCAGCCGGTATCCAGCGACACTGCAGACAGCGACGCTGTACTCAGCGATGCAGAAGCCCCGTCCGCTTCCGAGCATTCGGCGGACGAGCCGCTGGACGATACGCCTGTTGCAGCCAATGACGACAGCGACGATGTGACCGAAGGTCTCGAGGAAACGGTCAGCCAGATGGATATCCTGGCGAGCTTCATTCCGCCCCGGGTGAAGATGACCGACGGTTTTTCGGCTGGGATGATCGATCAACTGCCTGTCGCCGTGCTCATTCACGCCGGCGATCAGCTCATCCATGCCAACCCCGAGTTCATGCGCCTGACGGGCTACCGCTCGCTGCAGGATCTGGCCGATGTCGGCGGCATCGATGCGCTGCTGCAGCGCGACGACATTGCCGACGCCAGCGCGCGCCATGACGGCATGATGCTGGTCACCATGGAAGACGACCTCGTGCCGGTGTCGGCGCGGCTGCAGTCGATCCGCTGGGAAGACAGCACGGCATTGATGCTGGCCCTGATGCCTGTTGTCAGCGAGCGGCCGGCGCCTGCCCCGGAAGTCGCTCCTGCTATCGACGGACGCGCCGCCGACCGCATGGTCGAGAAGGTCGCCAAGCTGCAGGTGGAAGTCGAGGAACTGCGCTCGATCCTGGAAACCGCGACCGATGGCGTCGTGGTGATCGGCGCCGAGGGCGACATTCGGTCGATGAACCGTTCCGCCAGCGCGCTCTTCAACTATGACGAGGACGACACGCGCGGCAAACCCTTCGTGATGCTCTTCGCGCATGAGAGCCAGAAGGCGGTGCTCGACTATATCAACGGCATTTCCAGCCATGGTGTCGCCAGCGTGCTCAACGACGGGCGCGAGGTGATCGGCCGTGAAGCATCGGGCGGTTTCGTGCCGCTGTTCATGACGCTCGGACGGCTGACCTCCTCCAGCGGCTACTGCGCCGTGATCCGCGACATTACCCAGTGGAAGCGCACCGAGGACGAGTTGCGCGGCGCCAAGAGTGCCGCGGAAACGGCCAACGCCCACAAGACCGATTTCCTTGCACGCGTCAGCCACGAGATCCGCACGCCGCTCAATGCCATCATCGGCTTTTCCGACATGATGGCCGGCGAGCGCTTCGGGCCGATCGGCCATCCGCGTTACGTCGAATATGCCAACGACATCGGCCGATCGGGCCGGCATGTGCTCGATATCGTCAACGACCTGCTCGATATTTCCAAGATCGAAGCCGGCGAGATGGATCTGGATTTCGACTCGATCAATCTCAACGAAGCCATCTCGGAGGCCGTGGCGCTGCTGCAGCCGCAGGCAAACAGCCAGCGGGTGATCATCCGCACGGCGCTTTCGCATGCGGTTCCCGATGTGGTCGCCGACCTGCGCTCGATCAAGCAGATCGCGCTCAACATCCTCTCCAACGCCATCCGCTTCACGCCATCGGGCGGGCAGATCGTCGTGTCGACTTCTTACGAGACGAATGGCAGCGTCGTGCTTCGCATTCGTGACACGGGTGTGGGCATGACCCGCAGCGAGCTCGACCAGGCGATGAAGCCGTTCCGGCAGGTCTCGACGCAATCGCGCCATCGCGGTGAAGGCACGGGCCTCGGCCTGCCGCTCACCAAAGCGATGGTCGATGCCAACCGGGCGATCTTCGCGATCAGCTCGACGCCCAATGAAGGGACGCTCGTCGAGATCGCGTTTCCGTCGCAGCGGGTTCTGGCCAGCTAAGAAAAAAGGCAGCCAAGAGGCTGCCTGAGAGTTTGGGTGCTGTTCAACAAGGACTAGGCGATTAACATCATGTTGCGGGAGCAAAGGCTCCAAGCTGCCTCGTTCATATGCAGCCCCAAGTTACATTTACCTTTGACAAGGCTTTCTTAACGAAAGGTTGCCGAGGCCACGAAGCTCTGTCCGGTCATATATTGTAGTTTCGCTATCATTTTAACTATTCAGACGCGCAGCTCTTCGATTCTGGAAAATAAATCAAGGGCTTCAGGATTGGCGAGCGCTTCCTTGTTCTTCACCGGCCGTCCATGCACGATCTCGCGAACGGCGAGTTCGACGATCTTGCCCGACTTGGTGCGCGGAATATCGGCCACCGCGATGACCTTTGCGGGCACGTGACGTGGCGAGGCGCCGCTGCGGACTCGCGCTTTGATTGACTTGACCAGCTCATCGGTCAACGCAACGCCTGGCACCAAGCGAACGAAGAGAACGACCCTGACATCGTCATCCCAATCCTGACCGATGCAGAGCGCCTCGGCGACCTCTGGCATCTGCTCGACCTGATTGTAGATCTCCGCCGTGCCGATGCGCACGCCACCCGGATTGAGCGTCGCGTCCGAGCGGCCGTGAATGATGATGCCGTCATGCTCCGTCCATTCGGCGAAATCGCCGTGGCACCAGATGTTGTCGAAGCGCCCGAAATAGGCGGCGCGGTATTTGGCGCCGTCGCTGTCGTTCCAGAACATGACCGGCATGGATGGGAAGGCCTTGGTGCAGACGAGCTCGCCCTTTTCGCCGCGCACGGGATGGCCGTCGTCGTCCCAGACATCCACGGCAAGGCCGAGCCCGGGGCCCTGGATTTCGCCGCGCCAGACCGGCTGCATGGGATTACCCAGCACGAAGCAGGAGACGATGTCGGTGCCGCCGGAGATGGAGGCGAGCTGAATGTCCTCCTTGATACCCTCATAGACGAAGGTGAAGCCTTCGGGCGATAGCGGCGATCCGGTCGAGGTCATCAGGCGAAGGCTGGCGAGATAATGCGAGGTGCGCGGCATCAGGCCGCTCTTGCGGACAGCATCGATATATTTCGCCGAGGTGCCGAAGACCGCGAACTTCTCGGCTTGTGCGTAGTCGAAGAGCACATTGCCATCGGGTGCGAAGGGCGAGCCGTCGAAGAGGCAGAGCGTGGCGCCGACGGCGAGCCCCGATACCAGCCAGTTCCACATCATCCAGCCGCAGGTCGTGAAATAGAAGAGCTTTTCGCCGGCGCCGAGGCCGCAATGCAGCCGATGCTCCTTGAGGTGCTGCAGCAGCGTGCCGCCGGCCGAATGCACGATGCATTTGGGCACGCCCGTCGTGCCCGAGGAGAACAGGATGTAAAGAGGGTGCGAGAACGGCAGGCGCTGGAACTCCACCGGGCGAACCGGATGGGCGGCGATGAAGGTCTCCAGCGTTCGAGCACCGGATACGGCCCGCGCGACATCGTCGGCGTCACCCGCATAGTGCACGATGACGGTGGGAACGCCGAGTTTCGCTGCGACCGCGACCACCTTCTCCTTGATAGGCTGCAGCTTGCCGCCATACCAATAGGCATCGCAGGTGACGAAGAGCTTCGGCTCGATCTGGCCGAAGCGATCGAGCACGCCCTGTTCGCCGAAATCGGGAGAACAGGACGACCAGATCGCGCCGATCGAAGCGGCGGCGAGCATGAAGGCGACTGTTTCCGGCACGTTCGGCATCATTGCCGCCACGCGGTCTCCTGATGCGATGCCCTCGGCGCGCATGGCCTGCTGCAGTTTCGAGACCTGTTCGCGCAACCGGTCCCAGCTCCAGCGGTCCTCTGCCTTGTCCTCTCCGCGAAAGATGATCGCCTCGCCGGCCCCTTCGCCCGAGAGCAGGTTTTCGGCGAAGTTCAGCGTCGCGTCGGGAAAGAAGCGGGCGTCGAGCATGATCTCGTCATCGACAAGCACCCGTTCGCCGCACTCACCCTTGACGCCACAGAACTCCCAGACCGCCGTCCAGAATTTGGCGCGGTCGGCGACCGACCAGGCATGCAACTCGCCATAAGTGGATAGGGCGAGGTCAAAGTCCCGGTTGCACTTCTGCATGAATGCGAAGATCGGGCTCGCTTCGACCGAGGCTCGCGAAGGGATCCAGAGTGGCTTATCGTCACGCATGCAGAACTCCTCTTGTTAGCCCCTATATAACACGCCATGAAGACGGATAAAGATGGCGGCCGATCGGGTCGCCCGGCTATATATTTGCAACCGCCCGGCATTTGATATATCCGGAATTTCAGTACATTAACGGGCAGATGTCGAAAGACTGGCGAAACGCATGGGTACGTCCCGACCACCGCCGCGGCGGATAAAAATCAGGCCCGTCTCTCGTTGGCTGCCGGGTGTCGCCCGCGTCGCAACGATCTCGCTGCTGGTCTTTCTTGCCGTCTTCGTTTCGCTTCGGGTGGCTGGCCCCTATGTGATCTCGACCGGGCTCGTGCGCTCCGGCATCGAGGACAGGCTGTCGCGATGGACGGGCTACAATGCCGAGATTTCCGGCCGACCTGTCATCGAGTTCTGGCCGACGCCACGCATCACCATCAACAAGATCGCGGTGCGCCAGAAGGACGTCAACAACAAGCTGCTCGGCACGATCGAAAGCATCTCGGCCGAGTTCAGCCTGATCGATGCCTTCAGGGGCAAGGCGAGCTTCCACGAATTCCATATCCTGCGTCCCAACCTGCTTTTGACGCGCGAGCGCGATGGCACGATCGACTGGACGAATGACGGCCAGCTGGCACAGGCGATCGCCGGCGCGCAGGAACAGAACGGCGAGGAAACGCTCGACACGACGCTGGATGCCGATATAGGCACCATCACCGTCGAAGACGGCACCTTGAACGTGACCGATGTGGCCAGCGGCAAGACCTACCGCTTCGACAGCGTGAGCGCCGATATCGGCTGGCCGCGCCTGTCGAGCCCGATCAACGCGGTTCTGATCGCTCGAATGAACGATCTCGACATCAAGCTGGACTTCTCCTCGCGCAGCCCGCTGCTGACGTTCGGCGGCAAGAACGCACCGCTGAGGGCAGCAATTGCCTCCAAGCTGGTGAACGCAAAGTTCGATGGCGTCGCCAACATCGCGCACCTTTTCAGCCTGCAGGGCAGCATGTCTCTCGGCATTCCGGATCTTCCCGCGCTGCTGACATGGGCCGGGCGGGCGCTGCCGGATGCCGCGACGCTAAAGGCGTTTTCCATCGACAGCGACGTGGTCTCTGCGGCAAACGGCTTCCGTTTCGACAATGTCAGCCTTGGCATGAACGGCTCGAACGCCAACGGCGCCATGGATGTGAGCTTCGTGCCCGGCAAGCGCGCCAAGCTCGGCGGCACGCTGGCTTTCGATCAGATCAACTTCAAATCCCTGTTCGATGCCTTCGTGGTGCGCCTCGTGGCCGGCGAAGACCATGGGCCGCCAGACGGCGGAGCCTTGCAGCAGCTCGATATCGACCTGCGCCTGTCGGCCAAGCAGGCCGATCTCGCCCCGTTCAAGCTCGCCAATGTCGGCGCCAGCATTATCGTTTCCAGCAATGAGGCGCGGTTCGACGTCGGCGACAGCCAGTTCGAGGGTGGCGCGCTGACTGCTCATATCGAGACCAAGCGCGGCGACTTCGATGGCGGCGGGAAGCTGCAAATGTCGATCCGGGGCGCGGATTTCGCCAGCCTGATCGAGCGCCTCAACCTCAAGGGTCCGCTGCCGCTCGCAACCGGCTCGCTCGACCTCTCCGTCAGCACCGCGCTGCCGATCTGGAAGGCGGGGCCGGCTGATGTGACCGGCAATATTCATTTTCGCACGCAATCAGGCTCGCTGCCCGGGTTCGATTCCGAGGCGGTGCGCAGCGAAGCGGCGAAGGCGGAATTCTTTGCGCTGAGCGCCGTCTCACATCGCGCCTTCGCGTTCGATCGCCTGGATATCGCGGCCGATCTCGACGACGGGGCCGCGCAGATCAAGCGCGGCCGGATCGAAGGGCCACAAGAAACGATCACGCTGTCGGGCGTCATTCCCTACAAGTCGAGCGGGCTCGCGCTATCAGGCAAGATCATTGCCACCGATCCCGCCAACGACGCGGCTTTTCCCGTGCTGCCGTTCTTCGTCGGCGGCTCCTGGCCGGATCCGGTCCTTTCGGCGTTGCCGGGCAACCAGCAGCCGGGCAACCAGCAGCCGCCGCAGGAAGGCGCCACGAAATAATCACGGCGCGTTCGCCGCCGCCCGCTCATCCCTCTCACGCTGAAGCTCGCGCCGCTTGGTGATGACCGATGCGCAGATGACGCCGACCGCGACGATGGCAATCAGCAGCGTGCAAACCGCGTTGATCTCAGGCGTGACGCCGAGGCGCACCTGGCTGTAGATCTTCATCGGCAACGTGGTGGCGCCCGGCCCTGAGGTGAAGCTGGCGATGACGAGATCGTCCAGCGACAGGGTGAAGGCGAGGATCCAGCCAGATGCGACGGCGGGCGCGATTATCGGCAGCGTGATCTCGAAGAAGGTACGCACCGGCGGCGAGCCCAGATCGAGCGCGGCTTCCTCGATCGACCGATCGAATGTCAAGAGACGCGACTGCACGACGACGGCGACGAAGCACATGGTGAGCGTCGTATGCGCCAGCGTGATGGTCCAGAAGCCGCGGTCGAAGCCTATTGCCACGAAAAGCAGCAGCAGCGACAGGCCGGTGATGACCTCGGGCATGACCAGCGGCGCGTAGACCATGCCGGAAAAGAGCATGCGGCCGCGGAAGCGCGTGTAGCGCACCAGCGTAATGGCGGCGAGCGTGCCGAGGATGGTGGCCGCCGTGGCCGAGAGCACACCAACGCGCAGTGTCACCCAGGCGGCGTCAAGCAGCGCCTGGTTCTGGAAGAGCGACACGTACCACTTGGTCGAGAAGCCACCCCAGACGGTGACGAGCTTCGATTCGTTGAACGAGAAGACGACCAGAAGCACGATCGGCAGATAGAGGAAGGCGAAGCCGAGTGTCACGGAAGCGACGTTGAAGCGGGTCCATTTCATCATGGCCTATCTCCCCTGCTCGTCGGCTTTGGCCTGCGCATTCTGGAAGAACACAATCGGGATCACCAGGATGAGAAGCAAGATGGTGGCCACGGCCGAGGAGACCGGCCAGTCGCGATTGGCGTTGAACTCGTTCCACAGTGTCTTGCCGATCATCAGCGTCTGCGATCCACCGAGCAGATCGGGAATGACGAACTCGCCGACGGCGGGGATGAAGACCAGCATGCAGCCGGCGACGACGCCGGGAAGCGACAGCGGGAAGGTCACACGCCAGAAGGCCGTTATCGGCGGGCAGCCGAGATCCTGCGCCGCCTCGATCAGCGTGCCGTCCATCTTCTCCAGGGCGGAATAGAGCGGCAGGACCATGAAGGGCAGATAGGAATAGACGATGCCGATATAGACGGCGACGTTGGTGTTGAGGATGATCAACGGGCTGTCGATAATATGCAGCGACTGCAGCAGCTGGTTGAGAAGCCCCTCCGGTTTCAGGATGGCAATCCAGGCGTAGACGCGGATCAGGAAGCTCGTCCAGAACGGCAGGATGACCAGCATCAGCAGCGTCGGGCGGATGCTGCGCGGGGCGTTGGCCATGCCGTAGGCGATCGGATAGGCGATCAGCAGCGTCAGCAACGTGGAGATGCCGGCGATGATGACGCTGGATAGATAGGCGTTGAAATAGAGCGGATCGTCGATCAGGTAGCTGTAATTGTCGAAGGAGAAGCTCGACACCTTCTCCCAGAAATCGGCCCAGCCATCGGCCAGCGAAAACACCGGCTCGTATGGCGGCATTGCGATTGCCGTCGTCGACAGCGAGATGCGGAAGACGATGAAGAACGGCGCCAGGAAAAAGAGCAGCAGCCAAACATAGGGGACGATGATGACGAGGCGGTTGTAGACGGGTGATCCGAGCTTGCCCATGGCGTCAATCCTTCAACAGAACGCCGGCGTCCTCGGCGAAGGTGACCCAGACTTCCTGATCGTAGACGAAAGGATCATCGACCGCGCGCTGCGCGTTCAGCGACGACGCCTTGACCACCTTGCCGCTCTTGAGCTTCACGTGGAAGACCGTCATGTCGCCGAGATAGGCGATGTCCCAGAGTTCGCCCGAGGCGGCATTGACGCCGGGGTTGGCCGGCGGCGTACGCGTCACCTTCAGCTTTTCGGGACGGATGGCGAAGCCGGCGGCACTTCCGACCGGCAGCGGCTCGGCGCCCGACAGCTTGATGGTCAGGCTCTCGTCGATTGAGATCTCGACGCTGTTGGCATTGGAGGCAGTGATCTTGCCATCGAAGATGTTCACGTCGCCAATAAAGTCGGCCACGAAGCGGGAATTCGGGGCTTCGTAGATTTCGGCAGGGGTCGCCACCTGGATAACCTTGCCGTGGCTCATGACCGCGATGCGATCGGCCATGGTCATCGCCTCTTCCTGGTCGTGGGTGACGACGACGAAGGTGAGACCGAGGTTCTGCTGCAGGTCCATCAGCTCGAACTGGGTTTCCTCGCGCAGCTTCTTGTCGAGCGCGCCAAGCGGTTCGTCGAGCAAAAGCACTTTCGGGCGCTTGGCAAGCGAGCGGGCGAGCGCCACGCGCTGGCGCTGGCCGCCGGAAAGCTGGTTCGGCTTGCGGGAGGCGAATTTCTCCAGCTTTACCATCTTCAGCATCTGCAGCACGCGTTCGCCGATCTCGTCCTTGCCCATGCCGTCCTGGCGCAGGCCGAAGGCGATGTTCTTTTCGACCGTCATGTGCGGGAAGAGCGCGTAGGACTGGAACATCATGTTGACCGGGCGCTTATAGGGCGGCGTTCCGGCAAGGTCGGTACCATCCAAAATGATCTCGCCCGAGGTCGGCTGCTCGAAACCAGCAAGCATGCGCAGCAGCGTGGACTTGCCGCAGCCCGATGCGCCGAGCAGCGCGAAGAACTCGCGGTGATAGATATCGAGAGACAGATCGTCGACGGCGGTGAAATCACCAAAACGCTTGGTGACGTTCTTGAAGGATATGAAAGGCTTAGCTGCCGGATCTGTCCACGGCGCAAATGAACGGCGGGTATTGCCAAGTGACTTCATCGTGTTCCCCGAAAAATCATTCTCAAAAGCCGCCGTCCCCACGATCGGCATATAAAAAGGCCCGGTCGTTGCCGCCCGGGCCTGATGCTCTTACTGGCCGGTGACGATCTTCGTCCAGAGCCGCGTCGCCGTGCGCTGGGTTTTCGGATCCCACGGAGAGATGGTGAAGAGCTTGCCCATGATATCCTCGGTCGGATAGATCGCCGGGTCCTCCAGAACATCCTTGCTCACGAACTGCTGCGAGGCCTTGTTGCCGTTGGCGTAGAAGACGTAGTCGCTGGCCTTGGCGATGACTTCGGGCTTCATCATGTAGTTGATGAATTCGTGAGCCTCGGCGACATGCGGAGCATCGGCCGGGATCGCCATCATGTCGAACCACATCTGGGCGCCCTGCGACGGGATCGAGTAATTCACCTCGACACCATTCTTGGCTTCGACGGCACGGTCGCGCGCCTGCAGCACGTCACCCGAATAGCCGAAGGCGATGCAGATGTCGCCGTTAGCGAGCGCGTTGATGTATTCCGACGAGTGGAACTTGCGGATGAAGGGGCGAACCGAGGTCATCAGTTCCTCGACCTTCTTGAAATCCTCCGGATTCTTCGAATTCGGATCGAGACCAAGATAGTGCAGCGCGGTGGACAGCACATCCTTCGGCGTGTCGAGGACGTAGATGCCACAATCCTTGAACTTGGCGGCGACCTTCGGATCGAAGATCACTTCCAGGCCCGGCTTGACGTCGGGGCCGAGGATTTCGGCGACCTTCTTGACGTTGTAGCCGATGCCATCGGTGCCCCACATGTAGTCCACGGCATATTCGTTGCCGGGATCGTAGCTCGCGGTGCGCTGCTGGATCACGTCCCACATGTTGGTGATGTTCGGCAGCTTCGACTTGTCGAGCTTCTGGAACACGCCGGCCTGAATCTGGCGCTGCAGGAAGTCGGCCGTCGGAACGACAACGTCATAGCCGGTGCCGCCGGCCAGAAGCTTGGTTTCCACCGTCTCGTTGCTGTCGAAGGTGTCGTATACGACCTTGATGCCGGTTTCCTTGGTGAAATCTTCGAGGATGGAACTGTCGATATAATCGGACCAGTTGTAGACGTTGACGACGCGATCCGCGGCAACGGATGGCGTGATCGAAAGCCCAGTCACGAGAGCCGTGGCCGCGAGCTTTGCGAGAATTGACCTCATGCTATCTCCTGCTTTTTGTTTGGGCACCGTTTGCGCGGATGCTTCCCTCTGGTTTTGGTTGCAGACTAGAAAGGATTTATGGAGCCTACAAGCGCAAAATCCTGCACTCTCAATGATTTCGCTGTGACTGGACACCGGGACTAAAAGTCGAAGTTGCCAAGGCCCGAGACCATCTCATCGAGCCCCAACGGGCGTGTGACAGGCGGCTCGGCGCGCGAGAGACATCCGCGCCTTTCGCAGAGCCGACAGCCGGAGCCTGCCGTGATCGCCTTTTGCGCGGAAACCGCCCGGCCGTAGACCGTCCCCTCGCCCGCCGAAGCATCACAACCGACGAGAAGCGCCGTGCGGCGGACGCGCTCGCCGAACGGCGCGTTCGGCCCCTCCAGCGTCCGGGATATGGTGAGGTATCGGGCATTGTCCGGCATCTCGACCATCTCGGCCAGGATCTGCCCGGGTTGGAGCAGCGCGACATGGACGTTGAGCTTGGGACAGTCGCCACCGAAGCGCAGATGCGGGAAGCCCTGCGATCCTGACCGACGCAGCCGATGGCCGGCGCCGTCGATCTCCATGGTGAAGAAGGAGACCGCCGACGCGCCGGGGCGCTGCAGCATGGTCAGCCGGGTTGCGGCTTGCGCAAAGGATACGTTGAAGCGGACGCGCAAGATATCGATGTCGTAGGACGCAGCTTGGGCCGCGGCGAGGAAGGGCGCGTAGGGCATGGTCAGCGCCAGCGCCGCATAGCGCGCGAGTTCGAAGCGGGCGATGCGCCTCGCCTCCTCAGTGGAGAGCATCAGGCCTTCGAGCTCGGCAAGGATCGCCTCGCGCAGCGCCAGTGTGGCGACTTCGATTGCGATCTCCTGCGCCTGATCCGCCGGCGACAGGCGCTCGGAAATGAAGAGCCGCATGGAGTGACGGTCGAAACGGCGGCGGAGATCCGGCATGACGTGGATCGGGAGGACCCGTACGCCGATGCCGCGCTCGGCGCGCAGCCACTCCTTGAATGTCGAGATGATATCGCGGGGGTCAGAGAGCGCATGCAGGAACGCTTCAGCCGCCGTCTCGATGCGCGGGAAATAGGCCGAGCGGCGCTCCAGCACGTCGCGCACCTCATCGGCCGGCAGCCGCGCGCCCGACAGCGGCAACTGCCCCTCGCCGGCGCTGAGCAAAGTGAGATCGGACAGCCGCACCGCCTGCTCACGGTAGGCACGGTAGAGCTTGATGACGCCGCTTGCCGCATTGGGTGCCGCTTCCGCGACTTCGACCAGTTCCTGGTCGCCCGGCAGCTCGCCGGATAGCAGCGGATCGGCGAAGACTTCCTTCAGCTGAGTGAGACTGCCGCCGCTTTCGGAGCGCAACTCTTCCAGGTCGACCTTGTAGACCGCGGCGAGCTTCAGCAGCAGCTGCACGGTCAGCGGGCGCTGGTTGCGCTCGATCAGGTTGAGATAGGACGGCGAGATTTCCAGCGCCTCGGCCATCGCCGCCTGCGTCACACCGAGACCGTTTCGGATACGGCGGACCTTGGGACCGGCAAACATCTTGCGCTCAGCCATGTGACAATCCTTTACAGAATATCCGGGTCGCGGAATTTACAAAACTTGACAAATTTACTGCCGAAACTTGTCACGTTCTTTGCATCGCGACCCCTATTCCATCGCACTTCTCCAGTTAACTCTGGCCATTTCCTGCTGATTTGTAAATCCTGTCAATCAGCCAGATGGCCATGATGTTATGCAAGGAGGAAGACATGACAGAGTTTGACAAGCTTCACCGTAATATCCCCGCCAACCGCTTCGCCGGCATCGAGCGTCCCTATTCGGCCGATGATGTGAAAAGACTGCGCGGATCGGTCGAGCTTCGTTACTCGCTGGCCGAAATGGGCGCCAACCGGCTCTGGCAACTGCTGCATCAGGACGACTTCGTCAACGCGCTCGGCGCGCTTTCGGGCAACCAGGCCATGCAGATGGTCCGCGCCGGGCTGAAGGCGATCTATCTCTCGGGCTGGCAGGTCGCGGCCGATTCCAACACGGCATCGGCGATGTATCCCGATCAGTCGCTCTACCCCGCCAATGCCGGGCCGGAGCTTGCCAAGCGGATCAATAGAACGCTGCAGCGCGCCGACCAGATCGAGACTTCGGAAGACAAGGGGCTTTCGGTCGAGACATGGTTCGCGCCGATCGTTGCCGATGCCGAAGCCGGGTTCGGCGGGCCGCTCAACGCCTTCGAGATCATGAAGGCCTATATCGAGGCCGGTGTCGCGGGGGTTCATTTCGAGGATCAGTTGGCGTCGGAAAAGAAGTGCGGCCATCTCGGCGGCAAGGTTCTGATCCCGACCGCCGCCCATATCCGCAATCTCGACGCCGCGCGCCTTGCCGCCGACGTCATGGGGGTGTCGACACTCGTCATCGCCCGCACCGATGCGGAAGCAGCCAAGCTCCTGACCTCCGATATCGACGAGCGCGACCAGCCTTTCGTCGACTACGATGCCGGCCGCACGGTCGAGGGCTTCTATCAGGTGCGCAACGGGCTGGAGCCCTGCATCGCACGCGCCGTCGCCTACGCGCCGCATTGCGATCTGATCTGGTGCGAGACCTCGAAGCCGGATCTGGAGCAGGCGCGGCGGTTTGCCGAGGGTGTGCACAAGGTGCATCCGGGCAAGCTGCTCGCCTACAACTGCTCGCCGTCGTTCAACTGGAAAAAGAACCTCGACGACGCGACGATCGCCAAGTTCCAGCGCGAGCTTGGTGCCATGGGCTACAAGTTCCAGTTCATCACACTGGCCGGTTTCCACCAGCTGAACTTCGGCATGTACGAGCTCGCCCGCGGCTACAAGAACCGGCAGATGGCTGCCTATTCCGAGCTGCAGCAGGCGGAGTTCGCCGCTGAAGTGAATGGCTACACGGCGACCAAGCACCAGCGCGAAGTCGGCACCGGCTATTTCGACGCCGTGTCGATGGCAATCACCGGCGGGCGATCCTCGACCACGGCGATGGGAGAATCGACCGAGCACGCACAGTTCAAGCCAGCAGCCGAGTAACACGATCAGAGGAGGAGAAAGCCATGCCTACGCTCGCACGCGTCAAGGAACGCGCAGAGGAACAATCCACCAGCATGACACCGGATCAGCAGGGCATGATCCGCATGCTCGCCAATGATCTGCACCGGCTGAACCAGTCGGTCATGAAGGCGGTCGATGCAGGTGTTTCGGTCGAGATCGTCCGCTCGGCCCGCCATCACGGCGGCGATGGAAACTGGGGTGACTTGCTGATCCCCGTCATTGTTGCCGGCCGGAACTGACTAGCCCCCAATCCGCCCTGCAACGCGGCGCCTCAGCTTCGGCTGGGGCGCTTTCCCGCGAAGAGATCGCGGTAGCTCTTCAACAGCTTGGTCATGCGATCGGCGACGGTACGGATCTCCTGGCGATGCCGGTCTTCGTTGTTCATGACGATCCACTGCTGGTGGCGCAGGTCCGGTAGCTCCGGGCCAAGGCGCTGCAGGTCTGGATCAAGATCGCCGACGAAGCAGGGCAGCACCGCCTTGCCGGCGCCGGCGCGAACGAGATCGACCAGCGAGCGCGGGCGATTGACGGTGGCGACGATGGCGCCTGCGGCATTGCGGTGCGGCCAGCGCAGATAGTTGGAGATCGCATCCTCTTCCGCAACGGCGAGCCATCGCTCTTCCTGTTCACCGGCATTGCGCCTGGCATAGACGGCGTAGGCCACCTCCCCCAGCAGCCGCGCGGCGAGATTGTTTTCCTCCGGCTCGAAGGCGCGGATGCCGATGTCGATCTCGCGGTAGTTCAGGTTGGCGCGCGCCTCGCCTATCGTCATCGACACCGCGAAATGGTCGCCGGGCATGCGGATGGCGCCGAAGTTCTCGGCCATCAGCCAGGCGACCCAGGTGCCGGCTGCGATCCGCACCGTCGCTCCGACGCTGCTTGCCTGGCGCCAGGCATCCACCTTGCGGGCGGCGGCCTCCATGTCCTTCAGATGATCGAGCAGGGACTGGCCATCCGGCGTCAAGCGGTAGCCGGTCTGGCTGCGGGAAAAGAGTGTCCGGCCGATCTCCTGCTCGAGATCGAGCATCCGCCGACCGATCGTGGCTGGGCTCAGCCCGCTTGCAGCCGCCGCCCCCGTCAGCCCGCCGAGACGCGCGACCTGCAGGAAGAGCTGAAATGAATCCCATTGCGTGCTTTTCATGAGTGAAAAACATAGTGGGATTTCTTGCGTTTATGAAGCGAATTTTGGCGAATACCCTGTGTCCATCTTCAATTCAGAAAGGACACGGTCATGATCGAGCTGTTAGCCTTCATCGAGCTCGCCAAACTCAACGCTAGGAATTCCGACCCGTATCGTGCGCGGGCCGAGGAGGCCTTCTACCAGGGCTACGGACAATCGAAGCTCGAGCGCTTCGCCGCTCGCCTTCTCGCCATGCTGCCCATGAAAAAGGGCCACCCAGAGGGCAGCCCTTCGATGATCAAAGCTGATGGAGAACCGATCAGGCCGCGTTTCGCATGCGGCCCTGCTGGGGGGCAGAAGACGCATCAATGCGGAACTGCTGTATCAGCGACATGAGCGCATCGGCTTCGCTCGCCAGCTGGCGGCTCTGCTCGGTGGTCTCCTCGACCATGGCCGCGTTCTTCTGCGTCATCTGATCCATCGCGTTGACGGAGCTGTTGACTTCCTGCAGGGCTGCCGACTGGTCGGCGCTGGCGGTGGCAATGGTTTCGACGTGCTTGCTGATCGCGATGATCTCGCTGCTGATTGAGGCCAGAACCGAGCCGGTCTTCTGGACCAGTCCGGAGCCTGCCGCGACTTCGCGGGTCGAGGTTTCGATCAGGCTCTTGATCTCGCGCGCGGCATCGGCCGAGCGCTGGGCGAGCTCGCGCACTTCCATGGCAACGACCGCGAAGCCCTTGCCGGCTTCACCGGCGCGTGCCGCCTCGATACCGGCGTTCAGCGCCAAGAGGTTGGTCTGGAAGGCGATGTCGTCGATCACCTCGATGATCTGCTCGATCTGCTTGGACGCCGTTTCGATACGATCCATCGCGGCAACGGTATCGCCGACCACGACAGTCGAGCTGTCCGCCGTCTTCTTGGTGACGATGACGGCGCTGTTTGCCTCGCGGGCGCGTTCGGCAGACGAGCGGACGGTGACGGTGATTTCTTCCACGGCAGCAGCGGTTTCCTCCAGGCTCGCAGCCTGGGCTTCGGTGCGCTTGGAGAGCTCATCGGCCGAGTGCAGCATGGAGCCGGAATTGCGGTGGATCGTCGCCGCGTTGTCGCGGATGCGTGAGAGCGTATCCTGCAGGCGTTCGAGCGAGGCGTTGAAATCCACGCGCAGCTGCTCAAGCCGACCGACGAAGGGTGTGTGGATCATTTCCGACACATCGCCGCTCGACAGGCGGCCGAGACCAGCGGCGAGCTGATTGACGGCAAACTGGATCTGATCGTCGAGCGTACGCTTTTCGGCGTCGTTGCGGCTGCGCTCCGCATCGCTCAGCGCGCGCTGTTCGGCTGCCTGTGTTTCCAGCGTCAGACGAGCGCGGGCGCCGTCCTGGAACAAAGCAAGCGCCTTGCCGATCGCGCCGAACTCGTTCTCTTGCTCGGTGCAGGGGATCTTCGTGTCCAGATTACCCGAGGAGATCGTGTTGATGGCGCCCGTCAGCGTTTCGAGTGGCCGGATCGTCGCGCGGATCGCGACATAGGCGATGATGCCGACGATCAGCAGCACCGCGAGGCCGACGCCGACCACCAGGGTGAGGAGCTGCTGCAGGCTGCTGTAATAGACTTCCATCGGAATACCGATGAAGAGCACGCCAACGGTGGTGCCCGCTACACTCTTGACCGGGAAATAGCCGGTCATGAACTTCTTGCCGAAGAGATTGGCCGCGCCGTAATAGGCATCGCCCTTGGCGAGGGCCGCCTGCGCCGGATGATCGACGGCGAGCTTGGTGCCCACGGCGCGCTCACCGTTTTCCTTCTTCACGTTCGTCGACACGCGAACGAAATCGCCACCTTGACGCTCGAACACCGTGGCGTAGCCCGCGATGGAGGCCGCGGTTCGATCGACGAGGGCGTGGTCGCCGAGCGACGACGGCAGCTTCTCTTCACTGACGGCCACAAGCTTGTTGTCACGGACATCGACCTTCGCGGACGGATCGCCGGCTGCATAGAGCACCGCCATGGCACGGCTGGCATCCTTGGCATCGTTGACCGCGCTGGTCATGACGTACGCGCTAAGATTGTAGTAAGTTGCAGAAACAATCGCCACTGTACTAAAGACCAGAAGAGCAAGCGTAATCGCGACGATTTGCCGAACAATAGACGCTGAGAAAAAGCGAAGCATACAAAGACCCCTGAGGAACAATCGGGGCCGAAATTAGTGGGAAAGTTTTAAGATAAATCGCAACGAAACTGCCGAATGTCATGTTTGTGATAGCAAGAATGCATGGGTAATTTCCTGCAGACTCGTCCATTGAAGCAAATGCAAATGGCCCCGTTTCCGGAGCCATCGCATGTTCTCATCAAAATTGTCGCCACGATCAGGCGGCGCGGTAGACCCTGTCCTGGCTGCCGCTGTCGATCTTGAACTGCCTGATGAGGCTAAGGAGAGCGTCGGCTTCGTTGGCGAGTTCGCGGCTGGCTGCCGTGGTTTCCTCGACCATCGCGGCGTTCTGCTGGGTCATCTGGTCCATCTGGTTGACCGTGGTGTTGACCTCCTGCAGCGCGCCCGACTGATCGTGGCTGGCGCGGGCGATGACTTCGACGTGCTCGCTGATGGCGACGATCTGGGTGCTGATCTTTGCCAGCACCGTACCGGTCTGCTGTACGAACTGCGAACCGGAATTCACCTCGTTGGTCGACTTGTTGATAAGCCCCTTGATCTCCTGCGCGGCCGCGGCGGAGCGCTGCGCCAGTTCGCGGACTTCCATGGCGACGACGGCGAAGCCCTTGCCCGCTTCACCAGCACGCGCGGCCTCGATGCCGGCATTGAGCGCCAGAAGGTTGGTCTGGAAGGCGATCTCGTCGATGACGCCGATGATCTGCTCGATCTGCTGCGAGGCTTCCTCGATGCGGGTCATCGCGTCGATCGCATTGTTGACCACGGTGGCGGAATCATCGGCGCTGCGCTTGGCCTGACGCACGACCTGATCGGCCTCCTTGGCGCGTTCGGCGGAAGAGCGCACGGTGACGGTGATCTGGTCGACGGCGGCTGCCGTCTCTTCCAGCGAGGCGGCCTGGTTTTCGGTGCGCTTGGCGAGATCCTCGGCCGACTGGGCCATCTGGTTGCCATTGCCCTGGATCATTTCGACGTTGTCGCGGATCTGGCTCATGGTTGCCTGAAGGCGCATCATCGAGCCGTTGAAATCCTGGCGAAGCTGTTCGAGACGGCCGATGAAAGGCGTGTCGATCGTGGTCGAGATATCGCCCTGTGACATGCGTTCGAGACCCGATGCAAGCGCATTGACGGCGAACTCGATCTGGCGGTCCATCTCGCGCTTTTCGGCGTCGTTGCGCTGGCGTTCATGCTCGGAAGCGGCACGCTCCTCGTCGCTCTGCTCCTCGATGCGGATCTTGGAGATCGCGTTTTCCTTGAAGATGCCAAGCGCGCGGGCCATGTCGCCGATTTCGTCGTGGCGCTGTTCACCTGATATGCTGGTATCGAGCGCGCCATCGGCGATGCGGCGCATGGCTGACGTGATCTGGCCGATCGGCCGCTGCAGGGTCAGAACGAGCGCGATGCCGCCGACAACCGAGAGCAGGATGCCGAGACCGGTCGTGAGAACGGAGATGCCGTTGGCCTGTGTGCGTTCGACGCCGGCCGTCTGCTTCTGCAATTCGGCAAAGGCGGTGAGTTCGCCCCAGACGGCGTTCAGCTGCGTGCGGGCGGAAGCGTAGTCGGCGACGCGCTGCTCGATGGTGGCGACAAGGCTTTCGGCATCCTTGTCCATCGAGGCAAGTGCCGGCGACATGGCGGCGACGATATCCTCGGCGAAGTTCATGCCCTTGGCGCTGGCAAGCAGCGTGTTGAGGTTGGTGCCGAGGGTGGCGATTTCCTGGTGCAGGCGAACGCGGTTGTCCTTGTCCGGCTTGGCGGCGAACTCGCCGAGCACCAGCTGCAGCGAATAGATCGCGCTTTCGAGACGGCGCGTATCTTCCAGCACGGAATTGGTCTGGGCGATACGGCTGTCGAGCTCGACGAAGGTGGTCGTCGCGGCACGCATCATCTGCGTTGCCGTCAGCTGGGTGTAGGTCGACATCTGGCGGAAGCGTGACACGAGACGGCCGAGATTGGCGATCGCCTCGTCGGTGCCGGCGTCGGCGGCGGTCGCCTGCGTCTTCACGTCGCTGATCGTCTGAGCGAGCGACTGCGTCATGCTCTTCTGGTTCTGCGGAACGGAGATCTCTATCAGGCGCTGGGCTTTCAGGATGCCCGGGAGCGCGTCGGTGACCACCTTGAGCTTGTCGGCAGGCAATTGCGCCTTGCCGAAATCGGTCATTACGGTTGCCAGCGCATCGCCGCCCTTCAGGAGCCGGTCGGCGGCGCGCAGCGTCGCGGTGGCATTGCCTTCGTCGTTGCGAATGTTTTCCTGCAGCTGCTGGGCGTCATAATTGACGTTGAAACGGCTGGAGATCATCACCTTCTGGGCTTCGTCGATCGACTTGCGCAGGGCGACTTCCTGTTCGTGCAGAGTCCAGAGCTTGCCGACGGTGCCGGAGATGCCGGAGGTGCCATCGGTGGCGGCCTGCAGATTGGCGCGGCCGGCATTGTCGCCGATCTGCTTCAGCGTGGCGCTCAGCGTCGCATGCTGGGTGGAGACATCGGCGTAGAGCTTGTCGCGCGCTTCCTCATTGGTCACACGCAGGAAATCGTCCATGGAGCCGAAGAGATCCTTGAAACCGCTCAGCGACTGAAGAACGCTGTTGGAGATCTCCATTCGACCCTGAAGCAGGCCGGATGCATAAAGGCCGGTGAAGCCGACTGCTGAAATGCTTAAAACAAACGGCAAGACGAAGATGAGGACCTTGGTCTTGATCCTGAAACGGGAAAGAATCCTGTCAATAAACATGGGGGTTCCGGCCTTCCATACACCACTCCTCCCACCGGCGGCGAGATTGCGCGTCGGCTGAGTGCATCGAACATTTTGGAACAATGGGGGATCGCGAGCGCATGCTCGGACGGCAATCATTGCCTGTCACACCACGCAAAACGCGAGGCGCCCATAAGTCATACTAAAGCTTTGCCGAAGATGCGTTAATTTTTATATAAGCTTAGGTAGCCGGATATTACAGCAAACCGGGCGTTCGCGCGCTTATAGTGCAGGCGCATCGGTGCGCCGCAAAGTCTCGCTGTCTTGAAGGAGAGTGCCTTAGAGCATTCGCGGAAGGAAGAGCGCCATGATGGCGGCGGCGGCACTGGCGGCCAGGACGAAGTAGCGGATTGCGACAAGCCGTGTATCCGGCTGGGCCTTGGCAATTGCGATGGCGCGGGCGCGTCGTGTGTTCTTGTTCATCTGCAGAACCTCACTTCTCTATGTCACAACAATCCAACAAAAGACTGTGCTCGTAAAGCCTTATTTAGGAAGCCAATTTAAGCACGTCATCGGGACAGGATGGCGCACCCTGCTTAAGAACTCTTGAATCCTTCAACTGGTTTCATCTCTACGAAGAATAAGCTTTATAGACTGTCACCAGCCGCGACACCCGAAGCCCAGGCCCACTGGAAATTGTAGCCGCCGAGCCAACCGGTGACGTCGACGCACTCGCCGATGAAGTGGAGGCCGGGCACCGCCTTGGCCTGCATGCTGCGGGAATCGAGTGCTGCTGTGTCGATGCCGCCAAGCGTGACTTCGGCCGTGCGGTAGCCCTCCGAGCCCGAAGGCTTGATCGTCCAGTTCTGCGCGGCATCGACGAGGCGCGCCAGCACCTTGTCGGACATGTCGGCCATGTTGCCGGTGACGCCGGCGCGCTCGGTCAGATATTGCGCCAGGCGTTTGGGAAGCACCTCGCCGAGTGCTGTCTGCGCCGACTGCCGACCATTCGCCTGCTTTGCCGCCTTCAAATGCGCGAGAAGATCGACGTCGGGTTCGATATCGACGGTGATCTCGTCGCCCTCGCGCCAATAGGACGAGATCTGCAGGATCGCCGGGCCGCTGAGGCCGCGATGGGTGAAGAGCAGTGCTTCGCGAAAGGCGGTCTTGCCGTGGCGCAGTTCGGCGGGGGCGGCGATCCCCGAGAGCGGTGCGACGCTTTCGAGCAATTGCGGGTCGAGCGTCAGCGGCACGAGGCCGGGGCGGGTTTCGGTGAGGGGCAGGCCGAATTGTTCGGCGATGCGATAGGCAAAACCGGTCGCGCCCATTTTCGGGATAGACTTGCCGCCTGTAGCGATCACCAGCGAGGTTGCGTGATACTCGCCCTCGGAGGTGGAGACGCGAAAGCCGTCTTCGGTCTTATCGACCGCGACAATCTCGGTGCGCAGCTCGAGCCTGGCGCCCGCCGCCTGCATCTCGTCCAGCAGCATGCGGATGATGTCCTTGGCGCTGTCGTCGCAAAACAGCTGCCCGAGCGTCTTTTCGTGCCAGGCAATCTTGTGGCGATCGACCATGGCGACGAAGTCCGATGGCGTGAAGCGGGCCAGCGCCGACTTACTGAAATGCGGATTGGCCGAGAGGAAATTCTTCGGCGAGGCGTGGATATTGGTGAAGTTGCAGCGACCACCGCCGGAGATGCGGATCTTGTCGCCGGGCGCCTTGGCATGATCGAGCACGACCACCGAACGGCCGCGCTGGCCGGCGCGGATGGCGCACATCATGCCGGCGGCGCCCGCGCCTATGACGATCACATCGCTTCTTCGCTGCACGGCTGTTTCCTTTGTCGAAAGGCGTCTTCTTTTTCCATCAATAGGCGAAAGTCAACGTGCGTCCCCCCTCGCCAATTGCCAAACTCCGGTTATTATGGCTGCAAGATCAACGCAAACCGGTGTGTCATGTCCCCAAAAAAGACGACGCTGAAGCCTGCCAAGAACGTTCCCGCCTCGAAGAAATCTCCCCCGGACCCTGGATATCTTCGCGGCGTGGCCTCCTGGAAGGAAGCAGCGCAGTTCTTGCGGGCACGCGGGATCGAAGACATCGAATGCATCACGCCCGACCTCGCCGGCGTGCCGCGCGGCAAGATGATGCCGAGCTCGAAATTCACCTCCAACACATCGCTGGCGCTGCCTTCCGCGATCTATCGCCACACGATTTCGGGTGAATATCCAGAGGAAACCGAAAGCTTCCGCTACGAGCCGCGCGACAGCGATCTCAAGTTGGTGCCCGACCTTTCGACGCTTTCCGTCGTGCCGTGGGAAACGGACCCGACCGCGCAGGTGATCTGCGATATCGTCAGCGCCGATGGAGAAGAGGTCCCCTATACGCCGCGCAACGTCTTGAAGCGGATCATGAAGCTCTATCATGACCGCGGCTGGAAGCCGATCGTGGCGCCGGAGATCGAGTTCTATCTCGTCGCCAAGAACGACGACCCGGATTATCCGCTGCATCCGCCGAAGGGCCGCTCGGGCCGCGCCATTCTCGGCGGCCAGGGCTATTCGATCGCGGGGATCAACGAGTTCGACGAGTTGATCGACGACATCTACCACTTCTCCGAAAAGCAGGGGCTGGAGATCGACACGCTGATCCACGAAGAAGGCCCGGCGCAGCTCGAGATCAACCTTCGCCACGGCAACCCGATCGAGCTTGCCGACCAGGTCTTCATGTTCAAGCGGACGATCCGCGAGGCGGCGATGAAGCATGGCATCTACGCCACCTTCATGGCCAAGCCGATGCAGGGCCAGGCCGGATCGGCGATGCATATCCACCAGTCCGTCATCCACGAAGACACGGGCAAGAACGTATTTTCCAACCCCGACGGCTCGCCCTCGAAGGAGTTCTTCCACTTCATCGGCGGCATGCAGAAATACGTGCCGAGCGCGCTCTGCATGCTCGCCCCCTACGTCAACTCCTACCGCCGCCTGACACCGGACATGTCGTGCCCCGTCAACAACGCCTGGGGTTACGACAACCGCACGACGGCGTTCCGCGTGCCGGTGTCTGATCCGCAGGCGCGGCGTGTCGAGAACCGGCTGCCTAGCTCCGACGCCAACCCCTATCTGGCGCTGGCGGCATCGCTCGCCTGCGGCCTCTTGGGTATCATGAAGGAGATCGAACCAACGGCGCCGACCGAGGATTCGGCCAATGAAGGCTCGATCGACCTGCCGCGCGGGCTGCTTGAAGCCGTCGCGCTGATGGAGGACGAGCCGGCGTTCGAGGAGGTGTTCGGCCGCGAGTTCATCGGACTCTATGCCGGCGTCAAGCGCGGCGAGTTCGAGACCTTCATGCAGGTTATCAGCCCGTGGGAACGCGAATTCCTTCTGCTCAACGTGTGAGGATGGCGCCATGACATCCGAACAGACATGGCAGAGCCCGATCGCGCCCGGCATTTCGTGGTATCAGGCAACGGCGGGCGAGCGGCCCACCTATCCTGAACTCGACGGATCGAAGACATGCGACGTCGCCATTATCGGCGGCGGCTATACCGGGCTGCAGGCAGCGTACCACCTTGCCAAAATGGGCGTGTCGGTGGTCCTCATCGAGGCCTGCCGGTTCGGTGATGGCGCATCGGGCCGCAATGGCGGGCAGCTCGGCACCGGGCAGCGCTCGTGGCCGGAGGAGCTCGAGGAGGAGATCGGCTTCGAGCGCTCGAAGGCGCTGTTCGATCTCGCCGAGGACGCCAAGAAGCACTTGCTCACCTTCGCGACCGAGCACCAGATCGACATCGATTTCATGCCCGGTCAGATGAACGTGGCGCACAAGGCGAGCTACGAGAAGGACTTTCGCGCCAATGCGGAGATCGCAGCGACCCGCTACGGCTACCCGCACGCCACCTTCATGGACAGAGCGGAAACGCAGGAGCGGTTAGGATCGACGCGCTTTTTCTGCGGCGTGCGCGATACCGGCACCGGCCATATTCACCCGCTGAAACTCCTGATCGGGCTGGCGCGGGCGGCTGCGGCTTCCGGCGCTCAGGTCTTCGAAATGACGAAGGCGACGGCGATCCGCCAGGGTGGTGGAAAGGTGACGATCGACACGCCGCGCGGGCAGATCACCGCCGACAAGGCGCTGATTGCCTGTAACGGCTATATCGACAATCTCGAGCCGATTACCGCAAGCCATGTCATGCCGATCCGCTCCTTCATCGGCGCCACCGTGCCGCTCGGCGAGAAATCCACGGTCATTCCGGGTAGCGAGGCGGTTGCCGATTCGCGTTTCGTCGTGCGCTATTTCCGGAAATCCAAGGACGGGCGGCTGTTGTTTGGTGGCCGCGAGGCCTATACGGCGGACAATCCGCGCGACATATCGCAGCATATCCGCCGCCAGATCGCCGAGATCTATCCCGAACTCGATAACGTCGAGATCACCCATGCCTGGGGCGGATCGGTCGCCATTACCATGCCGAGACAACCCTTTGTGCGCGAGGTTATGCCCGGTGTGACTTCGATCGGCGGCTATTCCGGCCATGGCGTGATGCTTGCGAACTATTGCGGGCGGCTCTATGCCGAAACTGTGATCGGGAAATCCAGGGACCTCGAACTGTTCAAGGCGCTGAAAATCCCGGCCTTCCCGGGTGGCCCGGCGATGCGCGCCCCCCTGCTCTTCCTGGCGCTTTCGTGGTTTGCGCTGCGCGACAAGTTTTAGTCAGATTGCGGATTTCCTCACGAGGCTTTTCGATCTAAAACCAGTGCCGGACAAATTCGTTGCAGCGCACACTGGCTTTTTTAAATCGATTAGATTAAAGAGGCCATGAACCAGTCTGATTGAGAGATAGCCTCATGAGCAGCCAAATCATTCCCGTTGAACCTTTCGATTACGTCGTCTTTGGCGGCAGTGGCGACCTTGCCGAGCGCAAGTTGCTGCCGGCCCTCTACCATCGTCAGATCGAAGGCCAGTTCTCCGAGCCGACCCGCATCATCGGCGCTTCGAGAAGCGCGCTGACCCACGAAGAATACCGCAAGTTCGCGCAGGACGCTCTGAAGGAGCATCTGAAGAAGGGCGAGTATGACGAGGCCGAAGTCGCCAAGTTCTGCGAGCGTCTTTACTACGTACCGGTAGATGCCCGCTCCGACGCCGGCTGGGACCAGCTGAAGAAGCTGCTCGACGAGGGCAAGGACCGCGTGCGCGCCTTCTATCTGGCCGTCGCACCCGGCATCTTCGGCGACATCTCGCAGAAGATCCACGATCACAAGCTGATCACCAAGACCACCCGCATCGTCGTCGAGAAGCCGATCGGTCGCGACCTCGCTTCCGCTCTTCAGCTCAACGACACGATCGGCAAGGTCTTCAAGGAAGAGCAGATCTTCCGTATCGACCACTATCTCGGCAAGGAGACGGTGCAGAACCTGATGGCGCTGCGCTTTGCCAACGCGCTCTATGAGCCGCTGTGGAACGCCAACCATATCGACCACGTGCAGATCACCGTTGCCGAATCCGTCGGCCTCGAAGGTCGTGCCGGCTACTACGACACCGCCGGCGCCCTGCGCGACATGGTGCAGAACCACATCATGCAGCTCGTCTGCCTGGTTGCCATGGAAGTCCCGTCCTCGATGGATTCCGAAGCGGTTCGCGACGAGAAGCTGAAAGTGCTGCGCGCGCTGAAGCCGATCGACGCGTCCAATGTCGAGCAAACCACCGTTCGCGGCCAGTACCGCGCCGGCGCTTCGGCGGGCGGCCCGGTCAAGGGTTACCTCGAAGAGCTCGAAGGCGGCGTGTCCAACACCGAAACCTTCGTTGCCATCAAGGCTGAGATCAACAACTGGCGCTGGGCCGGCGTTCCTTTCTACATCCGCACCGGCAAGCGTCTTGCCGGCCGCATGTCGGAGATCGTCATCACCTTCAAGTCGATCCCGCACTCGGTCTTCGACCAGTCGGCCGGCCGCATCAACCAGAACCAGCTGATCATCCGCCTGCAGCCCGACGAAGGCGTCAAGCAGTCGCTGATGATCAAGGATCCGGGCCCAGGCGGCATGCGCCTGCGCAACGTTTCGCTCGACATGAGCTTCGCCGATTCCTTCCAGGTTCGTAACCCCGACGCCTACGAGCGCCTGCTGATGGACGTCATCCGTTCGAACCAGACGCTGTTCATGCGCCGCGACGAAGTGGAAGCGGCGTGGCAGTGGGTCGACCCGATCCTTAAGGGTTGGGAATCCACCGGCCAGAAGGTTCAGGGGTACACGGCCGGCACCTGGGGCCCGAGCCAGTCGATCGCGCTTATCGAGCGTGACGGCCGCACCTGGCACGACAACCTCTAAGGATCGAGAGAATGGCAGCGACCATGCACAATTTTGCCAACGCCGCCGAACTGGCGCGCAACCTTGCCGACAAGGTCGCTGCATCGCTTTCGACGGCCATCGCCAAGAAGGGAACGGCTGAGATCGCCGTTTCGGGCGGCTCGACGCCGAAGGCATTCTTCCAGGAACTGTCGACGCGCGATCTCGACTGGACGAAGGTGGTCATCACCCTCGTCGACGAGCGTTTCGTGCCCGCCGACAATCCGCGCTCGAACCATCTGCTCGTGATCAGCAACCTGTTGCAGAACAAGGCGAAGGCGGCAAAGTTCCAGCCGCTCTACCAGCCGGCGGCAACAGTCGAGGAAGCGGCGAAGCTCTCGACGGCGGCCACGGCTTCGATCGGCAATCCGTTCGATGTCGTCATTCTCGGCATGGGCGGCGACGGCCACACGGCTTCGTTCTTCCCTGGTGGCAGCAATCTTGCGGTTGCTCTCGACCCGAAGACGCCGCGCGGCATCATCACCATGGACGCTGACGGCGCAGGCGAACCCCGCCTGACTTTCACCTTCTCCAGCCTGCAGGATGCGGGGCTGCTCGTTCTTCACATCGAAGGCGACGGCAAGAAGGACGTTCTGGCGAAGGCCGAGGGTGCCGGCGACGAGACGGAGATGCCGATCCGGGCAATCCTTCGCCGCGCCGCGACGCCCGTCGACATTTACTGGGCTCCATAAGCCGACGGCCTTAATGGCCAACACGGCTTGAAGCCGCGAACAGACAATCGAATACCAGCAAACGACAAGGATCTCCCATGTCCGCTCATTCGCGCGTTGCCGCCATCACCAACCGTATCGTTGAACGGTCGAAACCGTCGCGAGAACTCTATCTCGAGCGCTTGCGAAACGCGGTGGGCAAGAGCGTGGTTCGCTCTTCGCTCGGCTGCGCGAACCTGGCACACGGCTTCGCGGTCTGTTCCCCCGCCGAGAAGGATGCACTGGCCGGCGACCGTGTTTCCAATCTCGGCATCATCACTTCCTACAACGACATGCTCTCGGCGCATCAGCCCTTCGAGACCTATCCCGCGATCATTCGCGAGGCTGCTGCGGAAGCCGGCGGCATCGCGCAGGTAGCGGGCGCTGTTCCGGCCATGTGCGATGGCGTGACCCAGGGCCAGCCGGGCATGGAGCTCTCGCTCTTCTCGCGCGACCTGATCGCCATGGCTGCCGGTATCGGGCTGTCGCACAACATGTTCGACGCCGCGCTCTATCTCGGCGTCTGCGACAAGATCGTACCGGGCCTGACGATTGCCGCGCTGACCTTCGGCCATCTGCCGTCGATCTTCGTGCCGGCGGGGCCGATGACCTCGGGCCTGCCGAACGACGAGAAGTCGCGCGTGCGCCAGCTTTATGCCGAGGGCAAGGTCGGCCGCGCCGAGCTGCTCGAGGCCGAGTCCAAGTCCTACCATGGGCCGGGCACCTGCACTTTCTACGGCACGGCGAACTCCAACCAGATGCTGATGGAGATCATGGGCTTCCATATGCCCGGCTCCTCCTTCATCAATCCGGGCACGCCGCTTCGCGAAGCCTTCACCCGCGAGGCGACCAAGCGGGCGCTGGCGATCACCGCGCAGGGCAACGAATTCACGCCGGCGGGCGAGATGATCGACGAGCGCTCGATCGTCAACGGCGTCGTCGGCCTGCACGCTACCGGCGGCTCGACCAACCACACGCTCCACCTCGTTGCCATGGCCCGCGCTGCCGGCATCGAGCTGACCTGGCAGGATATCGCCGAGCTCTCCGAAGTCGTTCCGCTGCTTGCCCGCGTCTACCCGAACGGGCTTGCCGACGTGAACCATTTCCACGCGGCCGGCGGCATGGGCTTCCTGATCAAGGAACTGCTGAAGCACGGCCTGGTGCACGACGACGTGCGCACCGTGTTCGGCCACGGCCTGCAGGCCTACACGATCGATCCGCGCCTTGGTGAGGATGGAAACATCGTGCGCGAGCCCTCCCCGGAAAAGAGCGTCGATCCGAAGGTACTCGCGAACATCGAGACGCCGTTCCAGGCCAATGGCGGCCTGAAGATGCTGCGCGGCAATCTCGGCAAGGGCGTGATCAAGATCTCGGCCGTAAAGGCCGACCGCCACGTCATTGAGGCGCCGGCGATCGTCTTCCACAGCCAGCAGGAGCTTCAGGACGCCTTCAAGGACGGCAAGCTCAACCGCGACTTCATCGCCGTCGTCCGCTTCCAGGGGCCGAAGGCGAACGGCATGCCGGAGCTGCACAAGCTGACGCCGCCGCTCGGCGTGCTGCAGGACCGCGGCTTCCGCGTTGCGCTTCTGACCGACGGGCGCATGTCCGGCGCGTCGGGCAAGGTTCCGGCGGCGATCCATGTGACGCCCGAGGCCGTCGACGGCGGACCGATCGCGCGCATCATGGATGGAGACATCATTCGTCTCGATGCGATCGCCGGCACGCTCGAGGTGCTTGTGGACGCAGCGACGCTCGCCGACCGCAAGCCTGTTGTGGCCGACCTCTCGGACAACGAATTCGGAATGGGCCGCGAGCTCTTCGCCCCCTTCCGCCGCGCCGTCGGCGCATCCGACAAGGGCGCCAGCGTGCTGTTCCACTGAGGCGCGGCGATGCAAGATAGAAACGACAAGGCCCGCGAGATCGTCTCGCGGGCCTTGTCGTTTCAGGCGTAGAAATCGGCGATTAGGCGCGGATGTCGAGCACGCGGTCGCGATGGGCCGGGTGGGTGCTGTAGACGAAGATCTTGTTCAGTTCCTTGTCGGTCAGCATGCGCAGGAAGCGAACTTCCACAGTGTTGTTGGGATTAACACGGGTCAGCATGCAGCCGATCTTGGTGATGCGGGCATCGGGAAGATCGAGATAGAACTGACGCGGGAGGTTGAACTGCGACAGGATCGCAAGGACCGCGCTGCTCTTGGAAATGCGGATGATGTCGCAACGGCGCGAGGCCATGTTCATGACGCCCTTCTCGGTATATTCGAGACGCGCGGCGTTCATTGTGTCCTCCATCTTGAACCGCACTTCGCGGTCGTACATGAAGGATTCTTCCTTGTTTAGAAAATGTCCTGATGACTGGGGGCTCGGTGTCGCCACTGTCGTAATCCTCTAAGTATGCAATGAGGAAAGACTACCAAGCGATCTTTAACAGAAGGTTCGAACAGCATAGCGCCGGGCCGCATTATTCACACGGCCCGGGAGTGATTTGCAACTTACTTGCGATAGGTGCGCCCCTCTGCATCGAACAGGTGCAGTTTCGAACGTTCGGCCGAGAAATGCATCTTCTGGCCGCGCTTCACATCATAGATGCCGGGCAGCTTGACGATGATCGGCTCGTTCTGGACCAGGCCCTCGATATAGAGCAGCGTCACCTCGCCGAGCGCTTCCACGATCGAGACTTCGCCCTCGAACAGATAGTCGTCGGTTGGGCCAGCGATGCGCAGGTCTTCCGGGCGAACGCCAAAGCTGGCGGTCTTGCCCTTTTCGGACGCGGCCGTCGGGATATCGAGCGTGACGGACTTGCCGCCGGTGAGCGTCACGGTGGTCGTGTTGCCGGCTTCCGTGACGGTGGCCGGGATAACGTTCATGGCGGGCGAGCCGATGAACTTGGCGACGAAGAGATTGGCCGGACGCTCATAGAGCTCCAGCGGCGCGCCGACCTGCTCGATATTGCCGGCGGACAGCACGACGATGCGATCGGCGAGCGTCATCGCCTCGACCTGGTCGTGGGTGACGTAGATCATGGTCGTGTCGGCCATCTGTTCGTTGAGACGGGCGATCTCGATGCGGGTGGCGACGCGCAGCGCCGCGTCGAGGTTCGAAAGCGGCTCGTCGAAGAGGAAGACCTTCGGGTTGCGGCAGATGGCGCGACCGATGGCGACGCGCTGGCGCTGGCCGCCTGACAGCGCCTTAGGCAGGCGATCGAGATACTTGGTGAGCTGTAGGCTTTCGGCCGCCGCGCGCACGCGGCGATCGATTTCCTGCTTGTTCTCGCCGGCGATCTTCATGCCGAAGGCCATGTTGTCGTAGACGGTCATATGCGGGTAGAGCGCATAGGACTGGAACACCATGGCGATGCCGCGCTTGGAGGGCGGGACGTCGTTGACCAGCTGGCCGTCGATATACATGTCGCCGCCGGTGATGTTCTCCAGGCCGGCGATCATGCGCAGCAGGGTGGACTTGCCGCAGCCCGACGGACCGACGAACACAACGAATTCGCCCTCCTTGATATCAAGATCGATGCCATGGAGCACGTCCACGGCACCGTAGGATTTGCGAATGTCCTTGAGTGTCAGTCCAGTCATCGAGTTCTCCTCCTCCAGAAGTCTCTAGGCGAGCCGAGCGAAATACGCGCCCCAGGCGGGTATATCGATCTTGTCGCCATAGTTATTGCTGACGAAACCATGGCCCGTCAACGCCTGCCAGTTGCCTTCAGGTAGAGCGACCAAGGCTTCGGTCGCGCTCATGTTGAAAACGCAGAGCAGCTTTTCGTTGCCGTATTCGCGCTGGAAGACCAGCATGTCGCCCTGCGGCTCCATGAACTTGATCTCGCCCTTGGCGAAGGCCGGGTGCTGCTTGCGGAAGGCGATGAAGCGGCGATAGTGCTCCAGCACCGAGGTCTCGTCGCCCTGCTGAACGCTGACGGCGCGCAGGATATGTTCGACCGGGACCGGCAGCCATGGCTTGACCGTCGAGAAGCCACCCTGGGCGACCTGGCTGTCCCAGACCATCGGCGTGCGGCAGCCATCGCGGCCCTTGAACTCCGGCCAGAACTGGATGCCGTAGGGGTCCTGCAGGTCCTCGTAGGCGAGATCCGCTTCCGTCAGGCCGAGCTCCTCACCCTGATAAAGGCAGACGGAGCCGCGCATGGTCATCAGCATCGCCGCATATTGCTTGGCGAAGGCATCGCGATCGGCAACGAGCGAGCCCCAGCGGGTCACATGGCGCACGACATCGTGGTTGGAGAGCGCCCAGCAGGCCCAGCCATCGGGGGCGGCGGCGGCGAAATCGTTCATCACGTCTTCGATGCGCTCGGGCGAAAGCGGATCCGGCGACAGGAACTCGAAGGCGTAGCACATGTGCATCTTGTCATCGCCCGACGTGTATTCGCCGACGATCTCGAGACCGCGCTGGCTATCGCCGACTTCGCCGACGGCGGCAATATCCTGGAACTCCTCGAGCACCGCGCGGAAGCGCTTCAGGAAGGCGATATTCTCCGGGCGGTTCTTGTCGTAGATGTGTTCCTGGAAGTTGTAAGGATTGACCGCAGGCGCCGTCGAGGCGTTGCGGCGCTCTGGCGCCAGCGCCGGATTGTCGCGCAATTCCTTGTCGTGGAAGTAGAAGTTGATGGTGTCGAGGCGAAAGCCGTCGACGCCGCGCTTCAGCCAGAAGCGGACGACATCCAGCAGGCGGTTCTGAACCTCGGGATTGTGCAGGTTGAGATCCGGCTGCGAGGTCAGGAAGTTGTGCATGTAATATTGCATGCGGGTCGGATCCCACGCCCAGGCAGAGCCGCCGAAGATCGACAGCCAGTTGTTGGGCGGGGTGCCATCAGGCTTCGAGTCACTCCAGACATACCAGTCGGCCTTGGCGTTGGTGCGGCTGGAACGGCTCTCGACGAACCAGGGATGCTGATCCGACGAATGCGAGATGACGAGGTCGATCATCACGCGAATGCCGAGGCGGTGGGCTTCGGCGATCAGGGAATCGAAATCGACGAGCGTGCCGAAGATCGAGTCGACGTTCTCGTAGTCGGAGACGTCGTAGCCGAAATCGCGCATGGGCGAAGTGAAGAAGGGCGAGATCCAGATGGCGTCGGCGCCAAGGGCCGCGACATGCGGCAATCTCGCGGTTATGCCCTTGAGATCACCGATGCCGTCGCCGTTGCTGTCCTGATAGGAGCGCGGGTAGATCTGGTAGATCACCGCGCCGCGCCACCAGTCCTTGTCCGCCGTCAGGTTGGATTGAGATGCCATGCTCATGTGTGGTCCTGTTGGATATTGCCTTGCGAAATGACTAGCCGCCCTTGACCGAACCCGAGAGCAGACCACGCACGAGATAGCGCTGCAGTGCGAAGAAGACGAGCAGCGGTACTATAATCGTGATGAAGGCCGAGGCCGTCAGGATTTCCCAGTTGCCGCCACGCGAGCCGAGCAGCGCGTTCAGCGCGCCCGTCAGCACGAGGTGATCCCTGTCGGTGCCGAGGAAGACCATGGCGACGAGCAGGTCGTTCCAAACCCACAGGAACTGGAAGATCGAGAAGGAGGCGAGCGCCGGGAAGGACAAGGGCAAAACGATGCGGGTGAAGATCTCGAAATCGCTGGCGCCATCGACGCGGGCGGATTCGATGATCTCCTTGGGCAGGCCCGCGATGTAGGATCGCAGGAGATAGATGGCGAGCGGCATGCCGAAGGCGGTGTGCGCCAGCCAGATGCCGGGATAGGTCTTGGACGGCGTATCGAGGAGCATGCCGACCTGATTGTAGAGCCTCAGAAGCGGGATCAGAGACATCTGCAACGGCACGACGATGAGGCCGACGACCAGCGCGATCAGCAGCGCACGGCCGGGGAATTCCATCCAGCTCAGCGCGTAGGCTGCGAAGGCGGCGATCAGGATCGGGATGATCGTGGCCGGGATCGTGACCGTCAGCGAGTTGATGAAGGACTGGCCGATCCCCTCGCCCGTCAGCACCGTGCGGTAGTTCTGAAGCGTGAACTCCGGCGGCGTGGCGACCGAGACATAGACGCGGCGGCCGCCGTCATCCGGGCCAAAAGCGGCGGTCTTGGCGTAGCGGTAGGTGCCGTCTTCGTTGACGGTGAGCGTCAGGCCATCGCCGAGATCGGCGGTCTCGCCGGCCTTGTAGGCCGAGGGCTGCGCGACGCGGGTGCCGAAGGCATTGATCGAGCGTCCCTCCTGGCCATCCAGCACGTTGCCAGAGATGACATAGGCAGGGCCATCCTGCTTCTGCTGGTCGACCTGGCCGAGGCGGGCGGCGACGGTGCGCGACGAGCCGGAGAAGGCCGTCCACCAGCCGGAGACGACGATCTGGTCCTTGTCGCGCAGCGCGCTGACGAAGATGCCGAGCGTCGGGATCAGCCAGATGATGACGATCAGAAGGACGGCAGCGTGGACAAACAGGCGGGCCGGGCCGATCTTGAAGAAATCGCGGGTCAGGGTCATCTCACTTGCCTCCCATTTCGCGATTGGCGCGGCGGACGTTCCACACCATGATCGGCGTGACAGCCAGCATGATGATCAGTGCAATGACCGCACTTCGGCCGCTGTCGCCGCCACCGCGGAACATCCAGTTGAACATGAGATTGGCGAGAACCATCGTGTCCCACTGACCGTTGGTCATTGTGAGCACGATATCGAAGACCTTGAGCACAAGGATGGTGATCGTGGTCCAGACGACGGCGATCGTGCCCCAAACCTGCGGCACCATGATGCGCCAGAAGATCTGCCAGCCATTGGCGCCATCGATGACGGCGGCCTCGATGGTCTCTTCCGGAATGCCGCGCAGCGCCGCCGACAGGATGACCATGGCAAAGCCGGTCTGGATCCAGATGAGGATGATCATCAAGAAGAAGCTGTTCCAGAAGGGCACCGAGATCCACACCTGCGGCGTGCCGCCGAAGAGCTGGACGATGGCATTCAAGAGGCCGATCTGCGTGGCGTTGCCGCCGCGATACTCGTAGATGAACTTCCAGATGACGGAGGCGCCGACGAAGGAGATCGCCATCGGCATGAAAACGATGCTTTTCGCGATATTGCCCCACCAGATGCGGTCGGTCATGACCGCGATGACGAGGCCGAAGAAGGTGCAGGCGGCGGGAACGACGGCGAGCCACAGGATGTTGTTGAAGATCGACTGGCGGAACTCGCGGTCACCAAGGGCCCACTGGTAATTGCTGAAGCCGACGAACTCAGCCCCGGAGCGATCATAAAAGGACAGGATCACGGTCGCGACCACGGGATAGACGAGATAGACGACCAGCAGGAAGAGCGCCGGAAACAGGAACAGCCACGGCCTTATGACAGAGCGGCGGTTGAGGTTCTGCGAGGCGGCGCGAATGTCGCCGTCCTTCACCGGAAGCGCCATATCAAGGAGCTTGTTCGAGAAATAGAAATAGGCCGCGCATGCGAATACGGCGACGACCACGACCCCCAAAGCGGAAACCAGCTGCGATAGCATTCATCCCTCCCCTGATGCCTACGTCTTTTTGAAATCACGCCGCCCGATGGCCTAGCACGCTTGCAGCGGACGCAAGGGGCGGCGATGGCCGGCGCTTGTGACGGCATCCGGCCAGGCATTTTCATCCATGCCGCCCGATCAGGCGGCATGGAGATCAGGCGATGTTACTTGATGCCGTCCCAGGCGCTCTGGATTTCCTTGGCGGTATCCTGAGCGGACTTGCCGCCGACGAAATCGACCATGCCGGTCCAGAAGGCGCCGGCGCCGATCTTGCCGGGCATCAGGTCGGAACCGTCGAAGCGGAACGTCGTTGCCGTGGTCAGGATTTCGCCTTCGCGCTTCATCTGCTCGTTGGCGTAGGCGGCCGTGTTGACGCCCTTGTAGGGGGTCAGGAAGCTCGACTGCGCCATCCAGACTTCATGCGCGATCGGCGTCTTCAGGAATTCCACGAAGGCGCGAGCCGGCTTGGAGTCCTTGGCGATCGTGACCAGCGTACCAGCGCCCAGAACCGGCTTGCCGAGTTCGGGATGCGAGGCGAAGGTCGGCATGTAGAAGAAGTCGGCATCCTGGCCGAGCTTCGTGCCTTCAGGGAAGAAGGACGGGATGAAGGACGCCTGGTGGTGCATGTAGCACTTCGGCGGCACGGCGAAGAGGCCCTTCGGGCTATCGCGGAAGTCGGTCGAGGCAACAGCCTTCACGCCACCATCGACATAAGCCTCGTTCTTGGCGAACTTGCCGAACTCGTCGATGACGGAGACGACTGCGGGATCATCGAACTTTAGTTCGTTGGTGGTCCACTTGTCGTAGGCTTCCGGCGGCTGCATGCGCAGCATCAGGTCTTCGATCCAGTCGGTCGCCGGCCAGCCGGTGGCGCCACCGGAACCGAGACCGATGCACCACGGAACGCCGCCGTCCTTGACGATTTGCTCGGACAGAGCCTGCAGCTCTTCCATCGTGGTCGGGACCTTGTAGCCTGCTTCCTTGAAGTTTTCAGGCACGTACCAGACCAGCGACTTCACGTCGGCCTTGTAGGGGAAAGCGAAGAAGGCGTCCTTGCCGTCCTTGCCCTTGTAGGTGCCGTAGCCGACCCAGCTGTCGCCGGCGCCGTAATTGTCCTTGACCCACTTGGAGTTTTCATCGCCGAGCGGCGCCAGGAAGCCCTTGCTGGCGAGATCAGCCAGAAGGCCCGGCTGCGGCAGGATCGCGATGTTCGGCGGCGAACCGGCCTGCGTGTCGATGACGATCTGCTGCTCGTAGTTTTCCGAGGACGAATACTTGGCGTCGATGCCGGTCGCCTCGATGAAGTAGGCGAGAATGCTGCGGAACAGCGCCTCGTCCTCGCCGCGCCACGGACCGAAGATCGTCAGTTCCTGACCCTTCAGGTCGGCATTGGCCGCCTTGAAATCATCGTAGCTCTTCCAATTGAACTTGGCGTCCTCACCCGGCGCGAATTTCAGATCGGCCGCGGACGCGCCGCCGGCCAGAAGCGCTGCCACGGCAACGCCCATCAAAAATGACTTTTTCATGTGATCAACCTCCCATCACAATCCCAATCACGCCCCGCAACCGAAATTCCAAAGCGCTTTGACAACGAACTCATTTCACTTTCGGCACAAAAGAGTCAAGGCAATTCGCAAAACCCAGCTTTGGGCCTTTGGATATCGCAATGCAGCAACGCCTATGGGGCAATATGGAGCGATTTTTCTTGAGTCAAGCCGCGCAGCTGCTACATTGCTAAAAGCGCTTTGGATGCCATTTGGGAGACATGACCTCCAAGGCGTTGGAGGAAGTTTAACACGTGAATCTGAAACAGCTATCGGAAATGCTGGGCCTGTCCCAGACGACGGTGAGCCGTGCGCTGAACGGTTACCCCGAGGTCAACGAGGCGACACGCGAGCGCGTGCTGCGTGCCGTGCAGGAAACCGGCTATCGTCCCAACAAGGCGGCCCAACGGCTCGCGACCGGCAAGGCGGGTTCGATCGGCCTCGTCATGCCCACAGCGCCCGGGCATTATTCCGACGTGCATTTCGGCGAATTCCTGACCGGACTTGGCGAGGAAGCGGTAAGGCACGACTTTCATTTCGTGATCATGCCGGCCGACCCCGATGACGAGGTGGGCGCGCTGAGGCGGCTCGCGATCAGCGGCAATGTCGACGCGCTGTTCGTCGCCTACATGCGCGGGCACGATCCCCGGCTGCCGCTCCTGAAATCGCTCTCCATGCCGTTTCTCGTGCATGGCCGCTCGTATGGGATTGAGCCGGATTACCCCTATCTCGACATCGACAACGAGGGCGCCTTCTACGATGCGACGCGGCTGCTGCTACAGCTCGGGCACACGCGCTTCTGCTTGCTGAACGGGCCGGAGCATCTCGATTTCGCGATCCGCCGCAAGAAGGGCGTGGTCTCGGCGCTGGCCGAGCGTGGGCTTGAACTGCCGGAGAACTGCACCAGCCACATGTCGATGACCGACGAGCACGGGCAATTCGCCATGGAACGCTTTCTGCAGCTACCGGAGCCGCCGACGGCCATTCTCTGTTCCAGCACGGTGCTGGCGCTTGGTGCCATCCGCGCGGTGACGCAGGCGGGGCTGAAGCTTGGCGAGGATATATCGCTGATCGCCCATGACGACGTGCTGCCGCATCTGAAGCCGGAGAATTTCTCGGTGCCGCTCACGACGACGCGCTCATCTCTGCGCGCGGCGGGTGTCCGGATCGCCGAGCGGCTGATCGGGACCGTCAAGCAGGACGGCCCCTTCCCCGAACAGGAACTGTGGAAGACGGAACTGATCGTGCGGGCGTCGACGGGCGCGGCGCCGCGCTAAAATCAGAACTTCGGCGGCGTCTGGCCGGCGGCGCGATGCGCGGCAATCACGGTGTTGGCCATCAGCATGGCAATGGTCATCGGACCGACGCCACCGGGGACCGGAGTGATGACATCCGCGACTTCGGCGGCCTCGGCGAAAGCGACATCGCCGACGAGGCGCGTCTTGCCCTCGCCCTTTTCGGGCGCTGCGATACGGTTGATGCCGACATCGATGACGGTCGCGCCGCGCTTGACCCAATCGGCCTTGACCATCTCGGGACGGCCGACGGCGGCAACCAGAATATCGGCGTTGCGGCAAACGGCAGGCAGATCCTTGGTTCTCGAATGCGCGATGGTCACCGTGGCGTTGGCGTTGAGCAGCAGCTGCGCCATCGGCTTGCCGAACAGGTTGGAGCGGCCAACCACGACGGCGTTGAGGCCGGAAAGATCCTCGCCGTGGGTGCGGCGCACGAAGACCATCGCGCCCGCGGGCGTGCAGGAGACGAGGCCGGTCTCGAGATCGCCGACCGCCAGCTTGCCGGCGTTGACGACGTGAAGGCCATCGACATCCTTCTCGGGCAGGATCGACTGGATGATCGGCTCGGAATTCAGGTGCTTGGGGAGCGGCAGCTGCACGAGGATGCCGTGGATCGTGTCGTCGGCGTTCAGCGAGGCGACGAGCGCAGCCAGTTCTTCCTGCGTCGTCTCGAGCGGCAGCGTGTGCTGCACGGACTTGAAGCCGCATTCCTTGGCCATCTTGCTCTTGGAGCCCACATAGGCGTGGCTTGCCGGATCGTCGCCGACGATGATGACCGCGAGACCGGCCTGAACGCCGCTCTGCTTGTCCAATGCCGCAGTCGCCGCCTTCACCGTGTCGATGACCGAAGCTGCAACCTGTTTGCCGTCGATTACTGTCGCCAAGACCGTCTCCCTGCCATTACCCGCCATTCTAGTCGGCGGCATCGGGCACAATTTGCCTGTCCACGCCCTATCCTGCCTGAAACGAGAAATGCAAGAACAATCATGCCGCAGGTGGGCGACGATCAGGCCGTCGCCGCGTAGGAGCGTAAGCGATCGCGCATGGCGGCGATCTCGGCGCGCAGGATTTTCACCTCGTCCGGAGTGTCCTCTACCGAGGGCTCCGGCACGGGAGCGCGCGGAATATCGACCGATGGCTCGATCGCGGCGACGGGCTCTACATGCGCGACGTCTTTGCTCGGGTCCACGCGTCCGCGGAAGCCGGCAAGGCCGAAGGCGAGGCCGGCGAGCGCGCCGAGCGCCGGGGCGAGCCACGGGCTGCGGCCCGGTTCGATGGCCGTGACCACGGGTGCCTTGATGACCTGCACATGCGCGCCGTCGGTGCCGATGGCGCCGGTGCTCAGCTGATCTTCGAGACGCTGGCGCGCGACCGCGGATTTCTCGCGCAGTTCCGTCAGCTTGGCGAGATCGACGCCGGTATCGCGGCTTTGCGCGATCAGCGCATTGCGCTGGTCGCCAAGCTGCCTGACTGCGGCGACCGTTGATTTGACTTCGTCGGCGGCGTCGCGTGACAGCCTGCCGAGCTCCTGGCCGATGCTGGCGCGCAGGCCATCGACTTCGGCCTGTTGAGCAATCAGGCGCGGGTGCCGGGGGCCGAGGCTGGCGGCTAGCTGTGCGAGCGTCGATTTGGCAACGGCGTAGCGGCCGCGCCGATCGTCCAGCGCCGGTGAGGTGATGTCTGCGGCAAGCGTACCTGTCAGCGCGTCGTCTGCTGTCGCGGTCTTCAGCAGGTCGGCGCGCGTCTTCGCCGCCACGACCTTCTGCTGTGCGTCCTTCAAGGTCTCGTTGGCCTGCACAAGCTTCTGCTGCAGTCTGGTTGCGACCTCGACATTGCCCTCGCCGTTCTGCTTGGTGAATGCCTCGAGCTCAGCGTCGGCCACCGCGCTTGCCTTCTTCACCGCGCCGTCGTTGACGCCTGCTGCCGACACCGGATGGGCGACGGTCGAGACGAGATAGGACGCGATGCGCGCGGATTTTGCCGCACTTGCTGTCGTGACGCTGAAGCCGATCGTTCCCGATTTCGGATCGGCGGATGCGCGAATGGCGGCGGCCAGAGATGCTTCGGCGCGCGAAACAGGATCGGCGGCGGCACCGCTGGCGGACAAGAGATCGACCACGACATTGAACGCGCTGCCGCTGGCGCCGGCAAACTCGGCGTCGCGGTCGAGCTGCAATTTGGCGACGGCCATGGCGATAGTTTTCTGCGAGATCAGTGTATCATGCGCGGCGCTGACCAGCGCCTGATAGTCCTTGGTCGGGCCTTCGACGCCGAGCAGGCTTTGCGCCCGAAAGCCGGATGGCTCGCTTGGGATGAGCGTTCCGCCAAGCGCGCCCAATGCGCACAGTGCGCCGGCTGCGATCAGCGAGCGGCCGCTGCGCGGGGATGCCGGCGCTTGATGCTCGACGGCTGCGTGGGTGATGGATTCGACGTGGAATTCCTGTGCGGCCAGATCGTCGATCAGGTCGTCCATCGCTGCGTCGTCCATGGCGGCAGCGTTGACGGCGGCATCATCGATGGGCGGATTTGGCGCCGTGGCGGCATCGTTGGCTGCCTCGAGCCTTTTGCCGAGGATGGTTTCGATGCGGCTGACGAGAGGCGCCGCGGCGTCTTGCGGCGCGGGTTCCTGAGGTTCCGGCAATCGCTGCGCTTGCAGAGCTCGCTCGATCACCCGCAGCAGCTCGGCTTCCGGCACGGCCATTTCGTCTTGATAATAGCCGCTGGAAAAGCCGTTCAAGCCGGATTCATCCTTCGGCTGGGATGGCCATGAATGGGTGGGACGTCTCGAATGATTTTCGCGCATCACCAAGTCTCGTGCATGGAACGATCGAACCCATCGCAGTCGCGTGTGGTTAATCGAGCCTAAACAGGCTTGGCAAACAAAAGGTTAATTTTCGCTCAATCTCGACGTGTATCGCCCATTTCCGAGCGCTTCATGATCACCTTGCGGCGGCTGAACCGGTACTTGGCGACGTGATAGAGAAAGACCGGGATGCCCAGCGCATAGCGGCGCCAGAGACGGCCGGGCTCCTGGACGAGCCTGTAGGCCCATTCCAGGCGCATCGACCGCACCAGCTTCGGCGCGCGCGGCACCGAGCCGGAGACGAAATCGAACAGGGCGCCGACGGTGAGCACCAGCCGCGCGTGATCGGCGCGAATGTGCTTGTGCGCCCATTTTTCCTGCAAGGGCGTGCCCATGCCGACGATGATGATGTCGAGATCCTGCGCCGCGATCTCGGCGACGACGGCGGACGGATCGTTCTTGTCGAAGAAGCCATCGGAGATGACGACGAATTCATGCCAGGGCGCATGCCTGCGGAAATTGGATGCCGCGCGCTCGACCACGGCACGGGTTCCGCCGATCAGGCCGATGCGGCGCGGCTGCTCCATGAAGGTCAGCAGCGCAGGCACGAAATCGGTGCCGTTCAGATTGGCAGGGAAAGGCGATCCGTGCGCGATCTGCGAAGCGATGTTGAGGCCGATGCCATCGGGCAGCACGAGGTTCTGCGAGAGAATGTCGCGATACTCTTCGTCGCGCAGCGCCAGGAGCATGTTGTGCGCGTTGACGAAGGAGATCGACGTCTGGCCGACGGGCATGGACAGGAGTTCGTTGATGAAGACGAGCGCGTCATCCCAGCCGAGATCGCAGACGGGCAGATCGAAAATGGCGCGACGCGAAGCGAGGACCGCGAAATTCGCGATCAGATTCATGCCCGCTTCCTGACGATAATGCTTCATGGCTCGGAGATCCCGGTAACACTGAGGTCTGCCTGGGATCAGGCGCCGGCTTCCAAATCTGGAATGCGGCGCGCATGTCGGCCCATCACGGGACGGTATAACAGGGCTCCCTCAAACAACCTTTAGGAAAACCGGTCGACTTTGCGTAGCGATATCAGGGATTTGTTAACCATCGTGGATGGCTGGTCGCGGTGATGAGATCACCGCGACGACAAGCGGGTGTCAACCGCCGGCGGCTGGGTCCTTGACGGGCTCTGGCGGCACGACGTTGACAGGCTTGCCGGTCTTTTTCGGCTGGCCGGAGGCGTTGGCGGCGACGTCTTCCTTGGAGAGATAGTCGAGCTGCTCCAGCAGCACCTGGTCGATATATTCGCCGCCCAGATGCGTGTTGAGGTCTTTCTTGATCATGTCGCGGAAGGCGTTCGGATCGAAAGACTTCATGTTAGCGATGTCGACCATCTTGTTGCCGACGAGCAGCGAGAAGAGTTCGTCGGTGGTCATCTCGGTGAGCGGCAGGGTCGCGCCCTTCAGCATGTCCTTCTTGACCATAAAGGACACTTTTCCAAGGAAATAGCCGCTGACAGCGCCGTCGTGGACGAGCGGAATGGTGATAGACTCGCCCTTTACAAGCTCGACAAGGCTCTGCTTCGACTGATCGGGGGCGGGCGCCGGCGCCGTTGCCAAATGCACCGACATATAGACCGCCGCCAGCGTGATCACGCAGACCCAGACGCCTGTAAGAACGAGTTTAATCATCAGTGTTCACGCGCCAGGAACTGTTCCTGGGAATAGGTGCCGTCGGCATCCGCATCCTGAACCGCGTTCTTCAGGAGATCGGCGACGGTACGCACGGCTTCGAGATGAGCCTCGACGCGACGGGCGTTGAGCGCCAGCTTTTCCTTCAGGCCATGCAGCTGCTCGAGGTGGGAGGCTGCGAGTTCCTTGGGGTCCGTATCGCTGAAGAGCATCGACAGCTCATAGAGGCAGCGGCTCTTGTGGGCATTCGACACCTTGAGATCGAACTGCGGATCGCTGCCGATACGCGTGTTCTCGTTGTCGATGATCATTTCCAGGCGTCCAAGAACCGATTTGATACGGTATTCGTTCGAGATTATTTCCATTGTTCTCCTCGATTCCCTTAGGCGTCGTTTGCGGACTTGTTGTCCGTCGATGTCACGCCAAATGTCTGGCGCTGAATTTCATTGATCATGCTGACCGCGGCATTGCGGTCATCCTGGTCGGTAGAGGCGTTGACGACCCTGCCTTCCTGTTTCTTCAAGGCATCGTGATAGAGCTGCTTGGCAACGCCGATGCCATCGCCCTTGGCGATGGTGTTGCCGAGCTGTTCGGCCATCATGCCCTTCCAGATATCGCCCGTGGCGCCCTTGCCGTAGACGTCTTCGCTTTCGTTGGGCAGCATGTTCTTGATGAAGTTCTGAAGCACCATCGCTTCGAACTTGCGATAGGTCTCGGGAATTTCTTCCGTCTTGCCGGTGCGATTCTGGACGTCGCTGAGGCCTGCCTTGTTGGAGGCGCGGTCGAGAATATCCACCGCCGAGGTGAAGCCCTTGCCCGCTTCGGCAAGGCTGTTGGCCGCGAAAGCAGCCTGGTTTGCCTTCAGTTTTTCCTGAGCGGCCTGAACCTCCATGGGGTCGGCCGCCTTGACAACATCCAGCACCAGATCACTCGGGGGTGAAATCGCCACGTCATAATCCTCTAAATTTCAGATCGAGGCGATTATGAGTTTTGAAGCTTGCTGGAGGCTGGTGTACCGTATTTTTGATCGATGATATCATAGACCGCGTTGTCATCGGCCTCGCGGCGCTCGTCTTCGAGCGCTTCACGCATGCCGTCTTCGAGACGGTCTCCCTTGGCGCGCTCCTGCTGAACGCGCATCTGGTGAACTTCCTGCATGCCGTTCAGCTGCTTGTCCTTGATGCCAAGCCGGTTGAAACGATCGGCATAACCTTGCGAGAATGCGTGATGCACCGGGTCCATCGAGCCGAGCGCATGAATGACGCTGTCCATCTCCTCGCTGACCTCGGCGCGCTGGCGCGTCGTTTCGGCGAGATCGAACTCCGCCATCTGTTCGAGATGGCGCTGGACGGCGACGAGGCGTTTGAGCTTATCCGAGCGCGTCTTTTCCGCCATCCGCCTACTGCCCCATAAACACGGCGGTGAAGGACTGGCCGAACTGGCTGATCATCGCCGCGACGGCGAAGTAGAACAGGAAGAGGCCACCGAACAGCAGGTAAGGCGTGGAGATGAAGTAGACCGGGATCTGCGGCGCCAGCTTGTTGATGAAGCCGATCGCGACGTTGAACAGCAAGCCGTAGATCAGAAAAGGGCTTGCCAGCCGCAGCATGATGAATGTCGTGGTCGACAGCGTGTCGGTGAACGAGATAAGCGTCGCCCGCATCTGCATGGCGCCGCCAAACGGCATCGATGTGTAGGAATCGATCAGGGCCCTGAAGACGATGTGGTGGAAGTCCATCATGAAGAGAATCATCATACCGGCGAAGATGATGAAGCCCGAGATGGCGCTCTCCTGGCCGTCTTCGAAGATATCGGCGGCGCTCGGCTGGGTATAGCCGATCATCATGGCGGCGATGTTGGCGGCGAACTGGAGGCCCAGCGTATAGAGGCGGGCCAGCATTCCGAACATCACGCCGATCAGCGATTCGCTGAAGATGAAGCCGATATAGGTGGCGTTCGAGGTGCGGACGGCCGGATAGACCGTGTCCCAGAGCACCGGCATGATCGCCAGAGACAGCGCGCCGGCGATGAAGACCCGCAAGACCGAAGGGATACGCGCCGAGGAAAAACCCGGCATTGTAAGCACACAGCCACCGATCCTGCAGAAGATCAGAAAGAGCGCCAACACGGTCCCTTGCGGGTCAGTTATCATGAAATAGAGCCTAGAATCTTTATCTCGATGCCCTTTGCCAGTTCCACATGCGAGAGAACCGGGAGCGTGGCGAACAGGCGTTCGATGATCATGCGCACATAGGACCGTGTTTCCGGCGAGGTGACAAGGGCGAAAGGCAGGCCGCGATCCATGAATTCACGGATAACTTTGCTCGCCTGCTCGCTGAACTCTTCGAGCATGCGCGGATCGATGTCGAATTCGACGACTTCGCCCTTGTTGTCGCGCTTCAGCGCCTGGTGGAAGGCGAGGTCCCACTTGCTGCCGAGGCGAAGCACGCGAAGCACGCCATTATCGGCAAGGTCGCCGCAGAGCTGCTGCGCCATGCGCACGCGAACATGTTCGACGATCTGCTCGGTCTTGCGGACATGCGGGGCAAGTTCGGCCACGGCTTCGAGAATGAGATGCAGGTTGCGGATCGAGACGCGCTCGGCAAGCAGCAGCTTCAGCACGGCCTGCAGACCCGAATAGGACATGTGCGAGGAGCAGATCTCGTCTGCTAGCTTCTTGTACTCGGGATCGAGACGGTCGATCAGGACCTTCAGATCCTTGTAGGAGAGAAGCGCCGGCAGGTTGTTGCGGATGACTTCGCTCATGTGCGTCAGGACGACGGAGACGTTGTCGATCGGCTGGAAGCCTTCGCGCTTCAGATCTTCGGTGAAGGCCTCGAGGACGGAGACTGCAGGCATGCCGAAGGCCGGTTCGCGGATCTCATCGCCAGGCACGCGAGGCTTGCGGCCGGAGCCGGTGACGACGAGGACTTCGCCGACACGCAGCTCGTTGGAGGCGACCGTCGTGCCGTGGATGCGGATCTGGTAGGACTTCTCGGTGATGGCGATATCGTCGGTGACCTTGATTTCCGGAACGACGAAGCCGTACTGGGTCGCGAACTTCTTGCGCATCTTGCCGACGCGGAATGCGAGTTCCTGGTGGGCGCCGAGAAGGCGCGAGGAGACCATCTTGCCAAGTGCCAGCTCGATTTCCGAGGTGCGCAGCACGGACTTGACCGAGTCCTTCTCCAGTTCCTTGTTCTCGACGACCTTCTTTTCTTCCTGCTCGCGCAGAATCTTGTTCTCCGCATCGATCTGGCGCGGGATGAACCAGGCGCCGAAGGCGAGAACGCCACCGAGGAACATGAACGGGATGAACGGCAGGCCGGGCATGAGACCAAGCACGATCATCAGCACGGCGGAGACCGACAGCGCGCGCGGATAGCCACTCAGCTGATCGACGACGGCCTTGTCGGTGGAGCCGACGGTGCCGCCGCGCGAAACGAGAAGGCCGGCGGCCAGCGAAATGATGAGGGCCGGCATCTGCGATACCAGACCGTCGCCGACGGAGAGCTTGACGAAAACGTCGGCCGCTTCGCCGATCGGCATGCCGTGGCGGAAGTAGCCGATGATGATGCCGCCGAAGACGTTGATGGCGGTGATCAGGAGGCCGGCGATGGCGTCGCCGCGCACGAACTTGGACGCACCGTCCATAGCACCGAAGAAGGAGCTTTCCTCTTCGAGTTCCTTACGGCGGCGCTGCGCCTCGCGCTCGTCGATGATACCGGCCGAGAGATCGGCGTCGATCGACATCTGCTTGCCGGGGATGGCGTCGAGGGTGAAGCGGGCGCCGACTTCCGCGATACGCGTGGCGCCCTTGGTGATGACGATGAAGTTGATGGTGATCAGGATCAGGAAGACGATCAGACCGATCACGAAGTCGCCCGACATCACAAGGCTCGCGAAGCCGGCGATGACGCCGCCCGCCGCATCGTGGCCTTCATTGCCGTGCGAGAGAATGACGCGGGTCGTCGCGATGTTCAGCGATAGGCGCGTCATCGTGGCGATCAGCAGAATAGTCGGGAAGGACGAGAATTCGAGCGGCTTCTGGATCCACAGCGCCACCATCAGGATCAGCACGGACAGCGCGATCGAGAACGCCAGGCCCATATCGATGAGGAATGGCGGGATCGGCAGGAAGAGCACGCAGATGATGACGACAATGCCAAGGGCAAAGCCAACGTCACGCAGGCTGGGGCCGGCTTTCGGAAGGGGGAGTGCGGGTGGTTGCGCCATATCGATTCCGTCTCGTCATGAGATGTACGGGCATGATGCCCAGAATTCGGATCGATAGTTAAATGGCGAAGCTTGCGCGAGGGTGGCTCAGAAGCCGGATTGGATGCGCGAGAAGACGAGATTGGTGAAGATCGAAATCTGCGAGCCGACAAAGGGAGCAGAGATGCCGATCGTCACCAGAACCGCGACGATCTTCGGGACGAAGGTGAGCGTTGCTTCCTGGACCTGGGTCAGCGCCTGGAACAGCGCGATGACGAGACCGACGATCATCGCCGCGGCCACGGCCGGCCCGGCGGAAACGAGAACCGTCCAGATCGCCGCCTGGAACAGATCGAGTGCGTCAGCTTCATTCATCCAGGCAACCTCATATCGCCTTTCGGTCCGTCCGCAACCCGGCCGGACCGTCGTTCAGTTTATTGTCGTTCAGTCTTTTTTCGATCAGCTGCCGGTCGTGGTCGAAGCCGGTGCCTTATCAGCGACAGTGATTCCCGCCTGTACAAGAATACTCTTTCCGTCGGTGGTCGTCGCGATAATTCCGTCGGAATACACTTTTACGGAATCGACGGTGCCGGCGACGGTGCCATCGGCGCTGGTCATGTACTTGCCGACATAGCTGCTGGCCTGCGTCAGGCTCGAGCTCGCCAAAAGCGTGTCCAGCTTTGTATTGGTCTGGATCGTCTGCTCGACCTGCGAAAAGCTGGCGAGCTGCGCCATCTGCTGGCTGGCATCGACAGGTTCCGTCGGATCCTGGTTCTTCATCTGGGCGATGAGGAGCTGCAGGAAGTTGTCGTAGTTGAGCGTCGCCTTCTGCTGAGCCGTAGACGTCGTCGATGAGGTGTTCTGCGTCGTTGTCGCGGAACCGGTAGCGCCTACCGCCATGGTGCGATCTCCTTGCGAATCTGCTCAACCATTGCAGGGTGCATTTCCTGGTTGTTCAGAATGTTGTCTTCGATAACATAGAGACCGCGGATGGCCTTCAGGGCGTCGAAGGCGCGGCCGGTCGAAACCAGACCGTCGATGCGCTTCAGCTCGGCCAGAACTTCCTCGTTCTTGAAGCAGGTCAGAAGCATCGTCACCGACTTGCGGAACATCGCCGTCGACTGCTCCTTGCCCTCAGGGTTGATCAGGATCATCTGCGCGATGAAGTAGAGCTGACGCAGAGGCGTGGTCGCGTCTTCCGGCTGGAGAACGTGGTTTTCGAGAAGGAAGGTGACATCATTCAGGAATTCCAACGCGACCTTACGGTCGACGCGCAAAACCGCACCGTTGATGAAGATCTTTTCCCCGGCTTTTAGCGAGATACGAAGCGTGCTTTTCATTTAAGTCCATCCCTGATGATGGTGGTAACGTCAATAATGCCCTGAAAGTTGGTCGACTGCCGTTTCCGGATTCGGTCGCTTTCTTTCAAGATCCAAATGGCGATCGAGATCAGATTGGCGCGCAACTGAACTTCGAGCTGATTGTCCGGATGCTTGAGGTCTTCGATAAAGCTCACCCAAACGCGTCGGGTGTAAAACAATGCATCGATAGCCTCACGGCCATACTTCTCTTTGTCGCGTGCAATCGCCAGTAGCTCGATGGAACGGTCGAGAACTTGACGTTCCCGCTCCTTGGCATCGGCCACCGAGTCTTGCATGACCTCGGCGTAAGAGAACTGATACATTCATGCATCCTTCTTTGTACTTGTACTTCTACCGCTGATCATCAGAGGTAGTTCACGAGGCTCAACTGCTGAATTTTTGAAACGATCGTGTATGCGGTTTCGAGCTGCGTCTGCAGGGTGTTGACCAGTGTGGACGCTTCCGACTGATCGACGCCCTGAAGGTCGACAAGCTTGTTCTGAATGATGCTGGACTGCGCATCGAGGGCGTCGTTGGCCTTCGTGACGCGCTCCTGGGACAGACCGAGCTGGCTCGCCTGCGTGACGATGCCGGTCGTGCCCTGCGCAGCGTAGCCGATTGCCTTCGACGTGGTCATGGCCAGTGCGTCGCCACTGAGGCCGGTGCCGGCCAGCGCCGAAACGGTGATCGACGCGAGCGCGAAGTAACGCATGCCTTCGGAATTCGAATTGGTCGACGAGGTGACGGTCTCGGAGTTGCTGATCCGGCTCGTCATGTTCTGGTTGGATGCGCTCGACCAGTCGGCCCATGCCGGCGGCGTCACGTAGGCGAGCGGCGGCGTGGGCGTACCGACGCCAACCGGCGGGAACGGCAGCGGCGTCGAGGTGGCGTTCAGCGTATCCTGCGAGAACATCGGCTCGACGAAGTTGGAGATGAACGTGTCCATCTCGTCGCCGGTCAGTTCGGACTTGGTCTTGCCGAGGCTGCTTGCCCAGGCATCGAGGTTGGTCTGGATCGCGGTGGTCGCGGCGTCGGTCTGGTCGGTCAGCGGCTGGATGTCGGTGTTGATGCCGGAGAAAAGGTATTCGCCGTTGAGCATCGAGTTGCCGGTGTCCATCAGCGAAGATAGCGCGTCGCCCGCTGACTGCATCGCAACTGTGATGCTGGTGTTGTCCTGGCTGCCCTGCAGCGCGGTCAGTTTCGAGACGAGCGCATCGCCCGCCGTCTTCATGCTGGTCAGACCGAGCTGAGATGCTTCGAGACGGCCCGATACAACCGAGTTGCTGCCCTTCAGCGCCTGGATGCGCGTGACCTCTGCGCTGAAATTCACGCTCTTGGCTGCACCCGAGCCTAGCGAGGCGCCGATGTCGGCGTAGACGCCGGTCGTGGCTTCAAGCGAGGATTTCACAAGCTGGGTCTGCGACTGGCGAATGGTCAGCCGCATCGCGTTTTGAATGGCCGAACTCGAAATAAATGAACTTTTCATGGGCTTACCTCGCAATGTCCAGCAGCGACTGGTACATCTCGTTGACGGCGTTCAATATCTTCGTGGCCGCCTTGTAAGACTGCTCAATATCAAGCAGCAGTGTCAGTTCCTCGTCAAGGTTGACGCCTGTCTCATTTGAGTACGCTTCGGTTGAGCGAGAGAGGGCAGCGGTTGTATTTTCCGATGCCGTCGTGGCGTCGCTTCGCAACTGTTCGAGCCAGCCAACCGAGTTCTGCGCGTAGCTGATGACGCTGACATTCGAGGAGATGCCGGCATCCGATGAGAACGTCTGCGCCGAACCCAGCGCGGTGTACAGGTCGTCGAGGTTATCGGAGAAACCGCTCGCGCCTTCCGTGTTGAGGTTGGTCAATCCTGTGATGGAGCCGTCGCGCAGCTTCATCGGATCGCCACCCTGACTGGTGATTACCGCTGTGTTTACCGTAATCGTACCTGCGATGCCGTTGATGACATCCGGGGTCGTCGGCGTATCGCCGTCGAGGCCGGTCGAGGTCTTCCAAACGAAGAGACCCGGCTCGGTCGTCGTGCCATCGGTTTCGGAGAACATCGTCACCAGCGACTTTGCAATCTCGTCGAGTTGCGACTGGAAGGTCGGAGCGACGTCGTCGCGGATCTGCAGCAGGGACTGAAGGCTGCCCTGAGCAGTGGTGGTCGACCCCTGCCCGCTTGTGAGCGCCACGCCGTCGATATAGACGCCGTTGCCTTTCGTGCCCGTCGTATAGGTGTCCTGGGAAACGAAAGTGACCGTGCGCGGAATGGTGTCGAAGACAACCGTTCCGTCATTGGTGTAGAGCGCCATGTCGCCATTGGCGCGATCGGCGGTCTTGACGCCGACGATCGAGGAAATCTGCTTCAGCAGCTTGTCACGCTCATCAAGTGCGTCGGCCGGGTTGCCGCCGCTGGCGGTCGCGCCCTTGACGGCGTCGTTGGCGGTCTTGAACTGCGCCAACAGCGTGTTCAGCGTATCGACCTGGGTCGCGATCTCCTTGTCCGCGTTCTGGCGGATAAGCTGGACCGACTTGGTCGCGTCGTTCAACGAGTTGGTGACATCCTGCGCGGCGGTGACCGCGCTCTGCGCGGCAATCGCGCTGCTCGGCGACGTGCGGAAAGCCTGAAGCTTCTGCTGGAAGGTCGAGAGATAGGTGGCCGGCGACGTTTCATAGTCGTTGCCGCCGAGCACCGACTTCAGGTCGGTGAGGCCGCTCAGCAAGGTCTGCTGAGCGCTATCGCCTGCGCTTGCCTTCAGCCACTGCCGCATCAGGGCATCTTCTTGCGCCCTGCTGATCTTCACAACCTGCGCACCATTCAGCGAAGTCGTGACCATCGCCTGACGGCGAACGTAATCGCTGTTGCTGGAGTTCGAGATATTGTTCGATACGACACTGCTCTGCGTGCCGGTATTGTTGAATATGCTCTGCGCGGTATTCAGTGCGGACGTAAGCGACATAGCTAACCCGTTACCCTACTTATCTTTTGAGGTTGACGAGGACGTCCATGATGTCGGACCCCGTCTGGAACACCTTGGAATTGGCAGTGTAGCTGCGCTGCGATTCGATCATTTCCGTCAGTTCGCCGGCGAGGTCGACGTTCGAGCTTTCGATCGCACCCGACTGGATGGAGCCGAAGCCGTTGGTCTGCGGGAAGCCGGTGACCGTAACGCCCGAGGTGCCGTTGGCGCTGTATACGTTACCGCTCATGAGCGTCATGTTGTCGGGGCTTGCCACGGTTGCCAGCGGAATGCGGTAGAGCGCCTTCGACGTGCCGTCGGCATACTTCGCCGAAACCGTGCCGTCCTTGCCGATCGATACGCTGTCGACCGGGCTCGCGGCCTGACCGTTCGGCGTGCCCTTGCCGGAGAAATCGGAAGCAAGCTGCGTGAAGCCGGAAAGATCCATCTGGATCTGGCCCGTCGTTACCGGATCGTCGATCAGAAGCGAGTTGCCGGAAACAAGGTTGCCCTCGGCGTCGAATTCCATCGTACCGCCGCCGACGGCGTCCGTCGAATAGGGGAAGGACGTCGTGCTACCGACCGTCGCGTCGGCGTGGCGGTAAACCGAGACTTCCCAGGTGCTGGCTGCGCCCGTTGCAGGCGGTGGCACGGTAGCGTCGGTCTTCGTGAAGTAGAAATCGTACTGGACGGTGTTGCCGAGCTTGTCATAGCCGACCATCGAGATCTGCTTTGTGTCCGTTGTCACCGGAGCGGTGTTGCTGCTCGGCAGGTTACCGGTCGCGATTTCGGCGCCAGAATTGAGGTTGCCGGAGAAGGTGCCGGCGGTCGAGGCGATCGCCGTCAGCCCTGACTGGGCGACGTTGACCGGGACCAGGCCGGAGAAGCCGTTAACGACGACAGCAGGCGCGCCCGAATCGTAGGAATAGCCCATCAACTTGAAGCCGGCGGAGTTGACGAGGTTGCCCTCATCGTCCTTGGTGAAATCGCCGGCGCGGGTCAGGACCGGAACGCCATCCGGGCTCTGAACGATGAAGAAGCCGTCGCCTGAGATGGCGAGGTCGTAGCCCGAGGTCGTGTAGGAGATATCGCCCTGCGCGGAGACAGACTGGCGAACCGAGGTCTGTACGCCACCAGAGTTATAGTTGCCCGAGCTCGAAGGCAGGACAAGCGACGAAAAGGCGGTCGATACCGACTTGTAGCCTGTCGTGTTTACGTTGGCGATGTTGTCGGCCACGGTGCTGAGGCGGTTCGCCTGTGCGTTCATGCCGGACACAGCCGTCTTCATGCTGCCGAAAATGCTCATCTGAAAACCTCGATTCCCTTAGTAGGCTTGAGAGTATCCGGTGGGCCTTGCGTGAAGCTGTCTGGCAATTGCGTGATCGGAGAAAGATCGAAGCCTAGACCGCCGCGCCCACCGAGGACGCCAAAAAACTATTCCCAATCAATGCAGTAGCCGAGGAAGCGCTTGGAATCGACGGGGTCGACGCCGAGCTTCTTGCGGAGCTTTTTGCGAAGCTTGGAAATGTGGCTTTCAACGACGTTCTCTTCGACTTCCTCGTCGAAAATTCCGTAGATGGCATTGAAGATCTGGGTCTTGGTGACGCGACGACCGCGGTTGGCAATCAAGTATTCGAGGATGCGGCGCTCGCGGCGCGGCAGTGCGAAGACTTCGCCGTGGATCTCGGGATCGCGACCGTCGGAGAAGACGCGGATGGCGCCGATGTCCGTGTGGGTGGAAATCGCCTTGAGGCGGCGGCGGATGGCCGCTGCGCGTGCAAGGATTTCGCGCGGGTGAACCGGCTTGCGAACAACGTCGTCAACGCCGCAATCAAAAAGTGCAAGGGTGTTTTCGAGCGAGGGCTGGTCGCTGACCGCGATGACTGGCGCCATCGACCGATCGCGAATAGCGCGCGGCAGCTCGAACGTCTGCTGGCCCTGGCCAATCAGAAACGCCTCGACCGCCGCGATATCCGAATCGGCAGCCGTCTGCACCCACTCTCCAAACTCGTTTGGATCAAAACCGGTCGAAGGAATACCTTCTCGACCAAAAAGGGAAGTGTAGCCATCCTTCACGAGCTCACGCTCATCAACCACTACGATCATTCGTCCGCCTCCGAATCACTTGTGGCACATCGATGACCTATGGGTACGAATCGCACGATTCTGGGACAAGCTGTAGGAACTCATGGGCGGAAATTAATAGTTGATTAAGAATTGCCCCCCGATTTGCTCTACATTTAGTGGGTAGGCAAAATTATGCACACAAAAGTTTCGTGGAAAAGTTAACATGTCCTAAATTGTGACTTGCCTTGCCACATTGGCCCGAATTCTTGCCATATTATGACACATTTCCGGTTTGTTCTTTTTTCGCTATCTTTGGGCGAGTTAGCCGCGGCAGAAATTGCTCGCATTGGGAGTCCATTTCCCATAGCCCGTGGCGACCAGATTGGCGATGACGCGGCAGACATATTGCTTCTGCGCGGGGTCATTATTGGGGCCGGCGTGGTAGCGGGCCACCGCCATGGTCCAGGTCTCGTGGCGATCGTGCAAGTTCTTCAGGAACCGTGCGGCGTATTCCACGTTCGTGCGGGGGTCGAACATCTCCTCCAAGGAGCGAAAATTCTCCCCGTGGTAGAACTGGTTGATCTGCATGCAGCCCACGTCGATCAGCTTCGCGCCCGACCTGTGAGCCGTATCCACCTGCCTCAGCGCATCGCGTTCCGAGGGCGGAAAGAAGGGCTTGCCCTCTATGTTCAAGGCATAGGGATAGAGCGAGCCCTTGCGGCCCGTTTCCGTCAATCCGACGGAGTAAAGGATGCCCTCGGGGATACCGTACTTCAGCGCGGCCGACTGGATCTCCTGCTCGCAGGCGCCATCGGACGCCCGCGCGTCAGAGGTATACGTCGCCAGTGCCGCCGCTGCCAGAGGAGCCAGAAGAAGCGCTCGTAGCGTCGCTCTCACCTGTAACATTGAAGCCCCCTGCACTGCGCTGCCCCGTTTGTTTCTGACGCTCACGCGCCTCGCCGCCCTGCCCCTGGGCAGAGCCCTGCTGCGAGCCGCTCTGGGCGTTCGTCTGGCTGCTGGTATCGGTGTTGGCCACGGGCGCCATGCTGACGCTCACGCCGTCAATGGCGTAGCCCTGGCTGCGCAGAGACTCCAGCATCTTCGTGTGGTCTTCTCTCAGCTGCCGGTAGGCGGCTGCTGTCTCGACCTTGAGGTCGACATTCAGCGTATCGCCCTGCAGCCGCAGCGTCGCGGTGACGAGGCCGAGATCGATGGGATTCATCTGGATCTTGAGCGTGTTGACGACCTTGCCGGTGCTGCTGAGCTCAGCAGCGTTCGACAGGGACGACGACGCCTGCATGGCATGCGCCCATTCCTTGTCGCCGGCGATCGCCGCCGTCACGGCCGCGGAGTTCGTATTCTGCGCCAGGCCGATATAGCGGCGGGAATCGAGGATCGTGACCGTCTCGACGTTCGCCTTTCCGCCAACGTCGGCCGCATCCTTCTCGATGCCGAGATGCATGTCCATGGACGTGCCACGGCTGTCTGCACGCGTCAGCCGGAAGGTCTGACCAACCGTATCACCGGCCGGGGTCGCGCCAGGCATATCCACGTCGGACGCGGCGTCGGTGGCCGAGGTCAAGGCGCTGGCAACATCAGCGACGGCGTCACCCTTGGTCTTCTGCTTGCCGGAAGACTTGTCCTTGGCGTCAGTGGGCGCGGTATCCTGCGCCTTCTGTCCGAACAATGCCGCAGCGGCGACCGATGCGCTATCGACAGGCGCGTTTCCGAGCATGCTCAGGACGTCAGAGACAGCACTGTCGTCGGCCGCTCCGGGCTTGGCCTCGGTCTTGACCGGTTTGCCTGTCTTGTCGTCCTTGGATGTCGGCGCGGCGATCTTGTCGGCAACGTCTTCGGCCGCACCATCGACCTTTGTATCGTCAATCTGCTTGCGCAGCGACTTGATATCGACCCGGCCCGTCTTTTGAACGTCCTTGCCGGCATTGGCCGCCGTCGCATCGGCTTCCGCCTGCGCCAGTGCGGCCGAGTTGCCGAGATCGATCACAGCCTTCGGGTTCTGCCGGTGCGGCGCCGAGCCAACGGCGCCATTGCCGCCATCGGCAGTGCCCGACGGCTGCTGGCCATCGGCCTTGGCGCCCTGGTTGCGATCGGAATTGGCGTTGGCTTTGTTCAGGACGTCCGAGAAACCGCCGCTGCCGTCCGTATCCGAACCCTTGCCGGCGGGCCGGCTGGCCTTGGCGCCGGCGGCGGCATCTGCGGCTCCGGCCGGAACGCTGATATCCATCATGTCAATTGCTTTCTTTGTTCAAAAGGCCGTCGATCTCATCCAGCTGAGAGCGGCTTGAGGTCACAAATGAGCTGAATGCGGGGTCGGTGTTCTGTAGATCAGCTGACTGCGATCCGGCCGCCGGTGCGGCGTCGAAAACCGCCCCCTCTCCGGCCGATCCTCCCCCGGCCGTCTGTTCAGAACTGGCTTCTTGACCATCTGGTGTATTAGCAGAGCCTTGCGTCAGGCTTGCAGCGTCTGGTTGTCGGAGCACCTGCTCAGCCACTGAGCGCGCGGCAGCCCGCAGTATCTGGTCGCGCGGCGAAAGCGCCTTGTCGGCGATCGTCGAAATATCGCGAGCGGCGGTATCGATCTTGTCCGTCGGGATCGCGGCCATGCCGCCGTAGAAATCGGCCAGTGCGCCGAAGGCGTTGTTGTTATCACCCGACAATGCCTGCGCGCGGCCGGCGGCCATGCGGGCGAGTTCGCCCTTGCCCGCGATCGCGGCGGCGCGCGCGATTCGCAGGTAGATTTCCCGCTGACGCGCGTCATCCATGAAGGACAGGATGCCGATGACGTCATCCGGCTTCACATCATGATCGTGATCGACAAGCAGCTTCACGAAGAGATCGGCGAACTGGCTGGCATAGGGCGAATGGAGGAAGCGACGGATATAGCGCTGGGAATATTCCATCCCCTGATCCACCATCCCCTTATCGACGCAGATCGCGACCGAGCGACGCAGGGCGGCTTCCTCGATGATGGTACCGGGCGCATTGAGACGCGCAAGATCGTAAAGCTTCAGCGCCTCTTCCGGGCTCTTGGCAATCGTGACATTGCCGCCGACGAGCGCTAGATAGGGGCCGATCTTCTTGTCCTTGTACTCCTGCGCCATGTCCACCAGTGTCTTGGCGACGAGGAGGCCCTTGCCGCTCAGATACTTGCGCAGGATGTCGGTCACGCGGTTGTCGAAGTAGCCATTGACATCGCGCGCCACCAGATACTCGAGCGTCTGCGGATTGCCGCCGCTCATGGCGTAGATCAATGCGGCATCGACGTTGCGATCGTCATCGAACACCGCGGGATCGACAGCGCGCAGGCGCTTGTCGATGGTGCCGAGCATGAAGCGCTGCATCTCACTGGCGGAATGGTCTCCAAGCACGACGGAATCCTGCACGAACTGCAGGGAGCGCAGCATCTTGTAGGGTACGGTGTCGCCGCCATCGTCCTGCGGCGTAACAGGCAGCGCCTCGGCCGTGGATGTTGCAGCGCCATGCGCGGCAGCAGGGGCTTCCGCTGCGGCAGGTGCAGGCGTCTCGCCATGCCCTGCCGACGTCTCGCCATGTCCGGTGGCCGGCGTCTCGGCATGGGCGGCGGGCGGCGCGGCGTCTTCCGCGCGCACGACGCCAGTCGCCGTCAGCGCAAGGCTGAAAGCGAGGGGCAGGAGATGCCTGTGCTGCCGGCGCTTCATGGATTATCCCTGATCGGCCTGGAGAAGAATTTCGATACGGCGGTTGGAGGCGTCATACGGATCTGCAGCATCCTTGAGCTTGCGATCAGCGAAGCCGGAGACCTGGGAGACGCGCTTCTCATCGAGCCCGCCGCGCACCATCATGTAATAGGCGGCCTGGGCACGATCCATCGAAAGGCGCCAGTTCTCGTTCTCGCCCTTGTACTGACGGCCGTCGGTATGTCCGCGAATGGCAACGACACCATTCTTCTCCTTCAGCACCTCGCCGATCTTCTGCATCGCAAGCACCATTTCCCGGCGCGGCACGGCGGAGCCGACGTTGAACATGGAATCGTCGCTCTGGTCGGAAATGCTGACCAATAGGCCACCTTCGGCAGGCGTCACCGTCAGGCCTTCGGCCAGCTTGCCGGCGATACCGCCGATCTGCTGGGCGATCTGCTGCTGGAGATCCTTGGCTTCCTGCTGCTGCTCGACAGCCTTTTGCTCAGCGGTCTGCGTGTCAGGCGCGATGCCATCCTTGTCCGCGGTCTTGTCCTTCGTCTTGTCGGTGGCCTTGTCCGCCGCTTCCGGCTTCTCGGCGTCAGCCGGCTTGGCCTCGGCCTGCTCAGCCTTCGCGTCTTCGGCCTTGGCGAGCTCGATCGCCTGCTTGGCGGGATCGTCCGGCTGCGTCTTGTCGGCGCGCGTCACCTCGATCTGCTTCGTCCAGAAATCGGGATCGAAAGGATCGCGATAGGCTTCACCGCCATCGGCGCCGGTCGCGGGGCCGGAATCAGCGGCACCGCCCTCGCCCTTGGCGCTGACGTTTGCCTGCTGGCCTACTTCCTGGGCGATTTCAGCCAGAACCGAATAGGGGTTCTCGAAGAAGTCCGCTTCGGAATAGTTCTTCTGGTCGCCTGAAGTCGAGGTTTCATCCTCGCCGCTGGCAGCGGACGCGCCCTGGTTCGGCTGGTCCTCTTTTTCCTTCGACTTGTCGGCCTTCTCCTGCCCATCCGCCTGATCGACCGGCTTCTTCAAGCCCTTCTCGGTTGGCTTTTCGTCCGAGAGCTTGATCGGGTTGAAATAGGTGGCGACGGAGGCCTTGGTCTCCTCGTTGGCGGCATTGACCAGCCACATGACGAGGAAGAACGCCATCAGCGCAGTCATGAAGTCGGCATAGGCGATTTTCCAGGCGCCACCATGGGCGCCATCGTGATCGCCACCACCATGTCGCTTGATGATGATGACCTCGTTCTTGCCGTGATGGTGATTTTCGCTGTCGCTCATTCCAGGACTTTCTTGACGCTCGCCGCCCAGGCAGACATGCGGGTTACGAGTACCGAGTCATCAAACTCGGCGATCAGGTCGATATCGTCGTTCTCGTGGTGGCGCAGCAGATCTGCCTTCTCGCCAAGTTCGTTCTTCAAGATGTTGAAAAGCGCTTCCGGACCCTTGACCGTGATCGTGCCGGTCTCGCCCTCAAGAACCGCATCGCGAAGCTGCGCGGCCAGTTCGACGGCGGCCTTTTCGGCCAGCGCTTCGGTTAGGACGGGCGCCAGCGTGCGGGCGACCGTTGCGCTGACGAGATCCGCGACCTCGGTGGAGATCGCCTTGATCCGCGAAGCGACAAGCTCGGCGATCTCGGTCTCGTACTTGTTGCGAAGCTCTTCAATCTCGCGCTGGTGAACGAGGGCCACGGTCTGCGCCTCGGCCTCGAATTTCTCGGTGAGTTCGGCGGTCGCCTTGGCCTCGCCCATGGCGTTTGCGTCGCGGCGTTCCGCCTCGATATCCACCACGGGCTCGGGTGCGATGTCGTCGAAACCGCCGAAATCGTCGGCAAACGGCGTATCAACCGCGGCGGGGGGAGCGACGACGGCGGGTTCGCCGAAGTCCTTCAGACGAGACAGCAGCGCGCTCACTCAACCCACCTCGTATCAGCAGAAGCCTGCGACATGCCGCGCCTCACATTGCACCAAACAAATCTTTCGCGCGGTTTTTCACCACGCCCGTTGTCCCTCACCCTAGGAGGCCAAACTTGTGCGAAGATGAAGGGCGCCGCCACGCAGCGCTCGACAGCGGCCCGCGATTACTGCAGCAGAACGAGGACCTTGCTGGCAACCGTATTAAGGATGGAGACGGCCTGCACGCCCATCTTCTGCTGGGTCTCCAGCGCCTTCTGGCGCACGGAGGCTTCATCCATATCCGTATCGACGAGCGCACCGACATTCTTCTCGATGATATCGGCCATGTTGGCGGTGTAGTCGATGCGGTCGTTGATGCGGGCGCTCATGGTGCCGAGGCCGGCCGCGGTCGTGGTCAAAGTCGAGAGAAGATTATCGACAACAGCCATCATGTCATTGACCTGCTCTGTCGTGGTGTTGCTGCCGAGCTTGATCTCGTCGCCATCGGCGCCGGTGACCGATCCAGCACTCAGAAGATAGTAGTTGCGCGGGGCGGTCGAACCGGTGTTGTTCAAGCTGCTGGCATCGACGGTCTTGGTCAGCAGGCCACGATTGGCGTTGTTGGTGTCGATCATGACGGTCTGGTCGGCCGGGAAGGTGATGTTCTGCGGCTGGTACTCGCCGCTCGGTGCGCGCGTAAAGCCGCCGATCACCGAACGCGAGGTGGTCAGGGTCGGATCCTGGTTGAGCAGCCAGTTTTCGCCGGCGATGCTCGTCGACTGAACCGTCGTCTGCATCTGTACCTTGAGCTGCTCCAGCGTGGTGTTAAGCTTCTCCTTGTCGACACCATCTTCCTTGGCGCTGACAAGCGTCGAGCGGATGCTGCTCAGCTGATCAATAAGACTGTCCATCGCGGTATAGGCGGTATCGACCTTCGAGGCGCCGACGCCGAGCGCATCGTGAATGTTGCTCATGGAGCTGCCGTCGGAGCGCAGGACGCTGGCAAAGGACCAATAGGTCGCGTCATCCGCTGCCGTTTCCACGCGCATACCCGATGATACCTGCTGCTGGGTCGTCGCTGCTTCCTTGTTGATGATGCGCAATGCGGCGAGAGCGTTTACCTGTGCGGAGCTGGTGATTCGATAGGTCATTTTGGGAGCTCTATGGTAGAGGAGAGGATAGACCGGACCGCCGGCAGCGACAGACGTGGCATCATGCCGCCAACCGGTTTTTTTTTCGATCGGCTCGTCGCTAAACAAATCAATTCTGAAGAGAAGTTAACCAAGGCCTACAGCCAGCGCAAGTAGCCGACAAACGGTCTCGCAAGCCTCGCGCAACCTTGATTCTCTTTTCAAAAACAAAGAGAAAGCCGTGTCTGGCGAGACGGCTTTCATAGCTTTGGCGATTGTCCTCGCGGCGTTCGCGACGCCGGTGAACCAGCTTAGTTCTGGAACAGGGTGAGGACGTTCTGGGCGCTGGAATTGGCGATCGACAGCGACTGGATCGCCAGCTGCTGCTGGGTCTGAAGCGCGGTCAACCTGCTCGATTCCTCTTCCATATCGGCATCGACGAGACGGCCGACACCTGAATCGATCGAGTCGCTGAGATTGGAGACGAAGCTATCTTGGAGATCGATGCGGGTCGATATCGAGCCCAGCTGCGACGCGGCCTTTGTCAGAGCACTGAGCCCGGTTTCGACGTTGCTAAGCGTCGCATTCAGATCTTCCACGCTCAGATTGGAGATGTTCATGTTGAAGATCGAGCCGTAAGTGCCGTATTCCGAGCCAATGACGCCGGTCGTGGTGTCGATTTCGCCGGTCGCCTGCATTCCGAACAGGACGTTTCCGCTGGCGCTGTCGTCCAGATTATAATCAGTCGTCTGAACAGAAACCTCGCCGTTCGCGCCGCGAACAAAGGACGAAACAACGCTCTTCGTGCCGTTGCCGGCCACCCAGTTCTCGCCGGAGAAGGATGCGGACTGCGCTACGCTCAACAGCTGCTGCTGGAGTTGCCCGATCTCGTCCTGGATCTTGGTCTTATCGACACCGTTCTCGGTTGCCGCGACGACCTTGGCCTTGATTTCGCTGACGATGTTGATGGCGTTGTCCATGGCGGCATAGGCGGTGTCGACCTTCGCGGCACCCAGGCCGAGCGCGTCGGAGACGGCTGAAAGAGCCTTGTTGTCCGAACGCATCGTGGTCGCGATCGACCAGTAGGCAGCGTTGTCCTTGGCTTCGGCGACGCGATATCCGGAAGACACATTGCCCTGTGTCGTCTCGAGATTTGTGTTGATGCCACGGAGTGTCTGAAGTGCGGACATCGCCGCGACGTTGGTCAAAATGCTTGACATGAAAAGAGCGCCCCTTGTTGGCAAACTTTGAAAGAAGGGACATCCCGGTCTGCCGCCGGGAACGGTTCATCAGCCTCATGCCTGCTAACCGCTTCTTAAGCTTGGTTAACATACCGTTTAATGATGGCCACAAGACATGAGTTTGGTTAACAAAAAGTTAACGCCAATAAAAAAGCCGCGCTCCGGAGAGCGCGACTTTCGAAAACCACCCGCCGAAGCGGCGGTGTATTCCAATGCTGGCGCCTGGCGCCGGCGATCTTAGCGGAACAGCGAAAGGATGTTCTGCGAAGAGGAGTTGGCGATCGACAGCGACTGAACAGCGAGCTGCTGCTGAGTCTGGAGTGCCGAAAGCTTGCTGGACTCTTCTTCCATGTCGGCGTCGACGAGGCGGCCAACGCCGGAGTCGATCGAGTCCGAGAGCTTGGAGACGAAGTCCGTCTGGAGATCGATACCCTTCTGCAGCGAGCCGAGCTTGGAACCGAGCGACGTCATGTCCTTCAGCGCGCCTTCAGCGTCGGTGATCAGCTTGTCGATGGCGCCCTTGGTCATCGTGCTGTCGATGTTGAAGTTCGAGATGGATTCACCAGCGTCGTTCGAGCCGGGCTTGTCGAGGATGCCTGCATCATCGTCCGTGAACAGGAGATCGGCAGCCGTCGAGACATAGCCGGAAGTGCTGACGCTGACGCCGTTCGTCGCACGAATGAAGGACGAGACAACAGACATGGTGTTGGTAACGGTCGCTGCCGATACCCAGTTTTCGCCGTTAAACGAAGCCGATGCCGAAATGCTTTCCAACTGCTTCTGCAGCTGCTTGATTTCGTCATTGATCTTAGCTTTGTCGACGCCGTCTTCAGTCGCAGCAACGAGCTTGGCCTTGATCTCGGATACGACGTCGATCGAGCTCTGAACGGCGGTGTAGGCCGTATCGACCTTGGCGGCGCCCATGCCGAGAGCGTCGGAAACGGCGGAGAGAGCGCCGTTGTCGGACTTCATGGTCGTTGCGATCGACCAATAGGCGGCATTGTCAGCAGCCTTGCCGACGCGAAGACCAGACGACACAGCGCTCTGAGTGTCCGAGAGGTTGCTGTTGACGCTACGGAGCGTCTGCAGCGCTGCCATTGCGGAATTGTTCGTGAGAATGCTGGTCATTTTAAAAAGCCCCTTTTTCGGCAATTTTCATACGAAGGGACATTCCGGATTCTTACCGGAAACGGCGGACAGCGTCATGCCTGTTGACCGCGCTTCTTGCTGATCAACTCACCGTTTCGATGAGCCCATAAGACCGCAACATGGTTAAGAAAGACTAAACCCGTCGGGAAGAAATTTAAGAAATAACGGACACTTAGCGCGACGCGTCGTGTAGCCATAAAAAATGCGGTCGGGGAATGCCCGACCGCACCGGATTTCGATATCTTGCGTTTGCCGCTATTAGCGGAAGAGCGACAGGATGTTCTGCGAAGAGGAGTTCGCGATCGACAGCGACTGGATCGCCAGCTGCTGCTGGGTCTGGAGCGCCGAAAGCTTGCTGGACTCTTCTTCCATGTCGGCATCGACAAGGCGACCAACGCCAGAGTCGATCGAGTCCGAAAGCTTGGACACGAAGTCCGACTGAAGGTCGATGCCCTTCTGCAGCGAACCGAGCTTGGAGCCGAGCGAGGTCATGTCCTTAAGCGCGGATTCGGTGTCCGTGATCAGCTTGTCGATGTCACCCTTGGACGTGGTGCTGCCGATGGTGAAGGTGGAGATCGCCTTGCCGGAAGTGCCGGTCGTGCGGTCGAGAATGCCATCTGCGGCAGTGCCGGTGAACAACATATCCGTCGCCGTCGACGTGTAGCCCGAAGTGCTGACGCTGACGCCACCGCTTGAATCGCGGATGAAGGAGGAGACAACCGACATGGTCTTGCCAGAGCCCGAGGTGGAAGAAACCCAGTTTTCACCGTTGAAGGAAGCCGACGAGGCAATGCTCGTCAGCTGCTTCTGCAGCTGCGTGATTTCGTCGTTGATCTTGCCCTTGTCGACACCGTCTTCAGTCGCAGCAACGAGCTTGGCCTTGATTTCGGATACAACGTCGATCGAGCTCTGAACGGCAGTGTAAGCCGTGTCGACCTTGGCGGCGCCCATGCCGAGTGCGTCCGAAACGGCAGAGAGAGCGCTGTTGTCGGACTTCATGGTCGTTGCGATCGACCAGTAGGCGGCGTTGTCGGAAGCCTTGCCAACGCGGAGACCGGACGACACAGCGCTCTGCGTGGACGAAAGGTTGCTGTTGACGTTACGCAGCGTCTGAAGAGCTGCCATTGCGGAGTTGTTGGTGTTAATGCTTGTCATGGATCCGTCCCCGAAATTCAATACCAATGGAGGACATTACCGGACTTATGTACCGGCAATGACGGTTCGGCTTCATGCCACTTGGTCATTCTGCATTGGGACCAAACCCGTCATGTCGAGGATGAATTTCGCAGCAAAACCTTGAGGACTAATTAATGGCACTACGCCATTTCCCAAACAAATACAGATGGTTAACCAGTCGTTAAAGTGTAACTTAAACAGCTTAACGTCATCTTCGGACTCAGCTGCGACGCTCGGTGCTTCCTGCCTCAGGCAAGGTTCGTATGTCATTCTCGATCATAATGGCCTCATTGGGTCCGTGGCCAACCGGCCAGCGGAATCCGATGTTTGCCGCGTAAAGAACTGAACGAGGTTTGAACGTGAATCGTGTGGTTTCGTTTTCCGCAGCATCAAAAGACTATCAGAGTGGGCGCTATACCAAGTCGCTGGAGACGCTGAACGCGTTGCTCGAAACACAGCAGGATGCGAAGACATACGCGTTGTTGGCGCGCACGCTCCTGCAGCTCGGAATGAAAGCCGACGCGGCCATGGCCTTTGCGGTTGCCGGCGACAAGGCGGGACAAGGCGGATCGGAGTTTTCCCGAAAGGCAGCCTTGCTGTATTTCGAGGTCGGCAACCACGACGAGGCCATCAGGCTAGGCCTCCGATACATGCTAAACCAAAGCCTGGACGCAGAACTGGCCTTCGCACTGGCCTCCATCTACAAGGAGCGCGGGCAAGAGGAGCTGCTTAGCCCGTTTGCCAAGGTTCTCGCTGAAAGTAGCAACAGCGACCATACATTGCTTGCGATCAGGCTTCTCAAGAGCGATCCTAACGACGAAGCTCAGGCGCTGCTGATCCGCAACCTTTTCAAACGATTCCCAAAGCTGGTGCCGCTGCGCTTCCTGTATCTCATGTTCGCCAGACACGTTTGCGACCTGACCAGCATCAAGCTTCACAAGCAGATCATCGATGAAAGGATCGCAAGCGGCCAGACGGCGATCCTGCATAACGAAAGTGAATTCTATAATCTCCAATGGTGTGGCGACGAGGCGCTCAACCGCCTGACGTCAAGCATCAACAAGGCTGTGACGGCCGAACAGACCAACGCGCGACGTACGAGGCCGCGTACGTGGGCGAACAAGATCCGTGTCGGCTATCTCTCGAACGACCTCTTCGAACAGCACGCGACCATGAAGCTCATGGGCCGGGTGCTGGAACTGCACGACAGGGAACGTTTCGAGGTAACGCTTTACTGTCACTCGCGCGCGTCGAACCTGGAACACAACACGTTCGACCGAAGCCTTTGGGGCCGCGTTGTCGAAGTGGGCGACCTGTCGGACGAAGCCGTCGCCGAGCAGATGCGAGCCGACCAGATCGACATTCTCGTCGATCTCAAGGGCCCGACTTACGAGACACGCTATCAGGTTCTCAATCACGGCCCGGCTCCGGTCCAGATTTCCTGGCTTGGTTATCCGGGAAGCTTGGGGAATACGGATGTCGACTACATCATCGGCGACCGGTTCGTGCTGCCCGATTCATCGAGCCCGCATTATCACGAAAAGTTCATCCGGTTGCCGGACACCTATCAGCCGAACGACCCCATCCGCCGGCCGACGCCCGGCTTCGTGGATCGCGCCCAGTTCGGCCTGCCTTACGACAAGTTCGTTTTCGCCTCGTTCAACGCCAGCCGTAAGATCACACCGGAAACGGTCGACGTCTGGTGCAATATACTTCGCCGCGCGCCAGACAGCGTGCTTTGGATGATGGCCGTCTCGAAGCAGACGGAATCCAATCTTCGCGAGTATTTCAAGAACCGCGGGATCAATGCCAAGCGTCTCGTCTTCTGCGGCCATGCGGATTACCAGGCCCACATCGACAGGCAGCAGGTGGCGGATTTGGCGCTCGATACCTGGCCGTATAACGGCCATACCACGACGTCGGAGCAGCTCTGGGGTGGCTTGCCGGTTCTCACGCTGAAGGGCACCAATTTCGCCTCGCGCGTAACAGAGAGCCTGCTGAACGCGATCGGGCTTCCAGAACTGGTGGCCGACGATGCGCAGGGCTACGAAGACATGGCTGTCGCGCTCTACGAGAACCCTGAGCGGATCGCCGAGTTCAAGCAGACGATCGACGATAACAAGAGGATCAAGCCGCTGTTCGACGCCGAGCGCTTCTCCCGGCACCTCGAGACAGCCTACGAGATGACCGTCGCACGCGCGAAAGAGGGGCTGGCGCCCGACCATCTCGACGTGCCCTCCCTGCCCGCCAGAACCACACCGTTCTGACCTGAGTAGCAGACACCAAAACAAAAGGCCGGCGATCTGATCGCCGGCCTTTTGTTTTGAAAGATTGGAAAGTGTTGTCCGTGCCGCGCGTCAGTTGAAAGATCGGACCAGGCTGCCGACCAGCAGGTTCCAGCCGTCGATCAGGACGAAGAACAGGATCTTGAACGGCAGAGAGATCGATGTCGGCGGCAGCATCATCATGCCCATGGCCATGGTGATGGTCGCGACGATCAGGTCGATGACGAGGAAGGGAAGGACGACCAGAAAGCCGATTTCGAAGCCGCGCCGGATTTCCGAGATCATGAAGGCGGGAACGAGCACGCGGTAGTCGATCGTGGCGCCCGTATCGACAGTCTGGCCGCGCTCACGGGCGAGATCGACGAAGAGCGCCAAATCCTTGTCGCGCGTGTTGCGGGTCATGAAGGTGCGGAAGGGCTCGGCGATCCGCTCGACCGCCTGCTGCTCATTGATCTGGTTCGACAGGAGCGGCTGAACGCCATCTCGCCATGCCTGATCGAAGGTCGGCTGCATGACGTAGAAGGTCATGAACAGCGACAGCGACAAGAGGATCATGTTCGAGGGGGTGGAGGCGAGGCCGAGGCCGGTGCGCAGAATGGAGAAAGCAATGACGAAGCGCGGAAAGCTCGTCACCATGATCAGGATGCCGGGCGCGACCGACAGAACCGTCAAAAGACCGAAAGTGCGGATGATCCATGCCGCAACCGAACCGTCCACCGGCAGGTTGAGCAGGTTCGACGGGAGCTGCTGCGCATGCGCCAGCTCCGGGACCGCCATCATGGCAGCCAAGATCACTAGGAATCGAATCATTCGATGACGAAGGTCCTGAACATGACTTTCGATACGCGTCCCTGCGCCCGAAGGTCAACACGCTCCTGGATGTCATCCCTAAGATATTCGAAGCCGCGCGGGCCCTCGATCTGCTGCAGCGAAACCGTCCGGATATAGGCCATGATATCCTGGTGGATATCCTCGGCGAGCTTCACGTCCGGCGTGCCGGAGAACAGCAGCGCCACTTCGAGGCGCACCCAGTTCTCGGAGGGATAGGCAAGGTTCGAGGTGATCGGCTCGAGCTGGACAACGTTGTTGGCTTCCGTCGAGATCTTCTGGAGCCCGGTCTCGCCGGCCTTCGCCGGTTCGGCCGCAGCCGCAGGCTGTTCGGCCTGCTGCGCGGATTTCACACTGGGTGCGATCATGCCGCCGACAACCCAACCACCGCCACCGCCAAGGAGGGTCAGGACGGCGAGGCCGATGATTGTCATCATCATCGCCGACTTCTTCTTCGGCTGGCCCTCGGTGCCTTCTGCATCTGCCATTGTGCCGGACCTTAGAGTGGCGAGAGGATATCGACGGCCTGCTGGCCGCGCGGGGGCTGCTGCACTTCCATCAGGCGGCCGCGGCCACCATAGGAGATGCGCGCTTCGGCGATCCTGTCGTAGGAGATTTCGTTGTCGGCGGTCACGTCCTGCGGACGCACGATACCGGCGACGTTCAAGATGCGCAGTTCCTGGTTCAGGCGCACTTCCTGCGAGCCGCTGACGACAAGGTTGCCGTTTTCGAGGATGCCGGTGACGACGGCCGCGACCATCAGGTTCAGCTTGTCGGTGCGCTCGATCTTGCCCTTGCCATCCGTGCTCGTGTCGGAGCCATAGGTGACGTCGGTTTTCGACGACGGATTCCAGCCGAGGATGTTGGCCTGCGCGTCCCAGTTCAGCCCACTGCTGTTCTCGCGACTGCGCTTGCTGTTGTTTTCGAACGAGCCCTTGTCGTTGATCGAGATGTTGACCGTCAGGATATCGCCGACGTTGAGCGCGCGAGCATCCTTGAACAGAGCGGCCTTGGAATCACTCCAGAGCGAGTAGCCCTGGGCGACCTGGCGCGGCTGCTTCGGATACATCGACATCTGCTGGGTCTGGCCATAGGCAAGACCGCTGCCGATCGGGCTCATGGCAGGCGCACGGCCGATCTCGTTGATCGCCTGCGGGGATTGGCAGCCGGCCAGAATGGCTACAGCGGCAATCGCGACCGGGAAACGCTTGTTCATGAGGGGTCCTTCGACGTATTGGGATCGGACGCGCTGGCGATGATGTTGGCGATGACCGCAGCCTTCTGCGGATCCATCTCATTCAGGATCAGGCTCGACTGCGTGGCGTTCAACCGCATGATCACGGCGGCCGCCACTTCGACCTTCACTTCCTGAAGCTGCAGCGCCGCGGCGTCCGGCTTCATCTTCTTGTAGATATCGGTCAGCCCGGCCTCGGCCTGCTTCAGGAAGTCGTTACGACGCTTCAGCCAGTCCTGATACTCGTCGCGGCGCTTCGTCATTTCGGCCATGCGGCTATCGACGTCTGCCCGGAGCTTGTCGAGTTCCTGCTTCTGCAAAAGATAGCGCTGGTCACGCGCCGGCTCGGCGATGTTGCTGCAGAACTGCTTGATTTCTTCCTCGGAGGTAAGCTCGCCGCCTGCCGAGGTGCGCGCTTCCTGCGCGAAGGCGCCGGGAATGGTCAGCATGACGACGGCAGCCGTGGGCAGGACCAGGCGTTTCGCCAGTTCCGAAACCGTCATGTTCGCGAAAGAGATCTTCGTCATTGCAGGACTAGCTCCGCTTGCAGCGCACCGGCCGATTTGATGCCCTGCAGAATGGCGATGATGCCATCCGGCTTGACGCCGATGTTGTTGAGGCCGGCGACCAGGGTCTTCAGGTCAGGTCCGTCGAGCAGAGCCACATTGCCACCCGTCTGCTGGGCCTGAATATCCGTCTGCGGCTGGACGGCGGTGACACCACGCGAGAAAGGCTCGGGCTGGATGACCTGCGGCGTCTCGGTGACCTGCACGGTCAGCGTGCCATAGCTGACGGCGACCGGTGAGACGCGGACGTCGGCGCCGATGACGATCGTGCCCGTCCGCTCGTTGATCACGACCTTGGCCGGCGTATCGGTCTCGACAGCGAGATTTTCGATATCCGCCATCAGGCGTGTCAGATCCGCTTCGCGCGGCTTCTGGACGATCACTTCCTGCGCGTCCTTCGGCTCGGCAACCGGGCCGCCGAAACGCGCGCGGGCGTAACCATTGACGACGTCGGCGATGCGCACGGCGGTCGAGAAATCCGGATTGCGCAGCTGTAGGACGAGATTGACCGAATCCTTGAAGCGCGATGGAAGCTCGCGCTCGATGATGGCGCCGCTCGGGACGCGACCGGCCGTCGTCACACCTTCGGTAACCGTTGCAGCCTGGCCCTGCGCCGTGAAGCCGGAGACGACCACCGAGCCCTGGGCGACGGCGTAAATCTGGCCATCGGCACCCGAAAGCGAGGTCATGATCAGCGTTCCGCCCCGTAGCGACGTGGCATCACCCAACGAGCTGACGTTGACGTCGAGCCGGCTGCCGGGGCTTGCGAAGGGCGGCAGGTTGGCGGTGACCATAACGGCCGCGGTGTTCTTGGCGTTGGACTGGCCGCCCTGCGTGGAGATGCCGAGGTTCTGCAGCATCGCGCGCATCGACTGTTCGGTGAACGGCGATGCACGGAAGCCGTCGCCGGTCCCCTGGAGACCGACGATCAGGCCGTAGCCGATCAGCTGGTTGTCACGGCCTGCCTGCAGCGAGGCAATATCCTTGATGCGCGAGCTCATCGCCGACGCCGGCGTGACCGCCAGGACGTTCGGCGCGAGCATTGCGAGTGCTATGAAAAGACGAAGCAGGATCTTCATTTTGCAGCCACATGTATGGTGCCGTTCGCGAGCACGGTGCCGCTGACGATGACGCCCGAATCCATGTTGCGGACGCGGATCATCTGGCCGGTCATGCCGTCTTCAAGCGGGGAGCCGGCGGCCGAGATCGCCATCGGGCCGACCGTGAAGATCAGGCGGGTCTGGGAGCCGCGCGTCACCGTAAAGGGTTCGCGCAGCGCCGAGATGGAGATCGACTGACCAGGAAGCAGAGTGCGCTTGGAGATCATGCCGTCCACCTGGCCGATGGTCTTGGCGTAATCGCCCTGCAGGTTTGGGTTGGTGACCTCGACTTCCTGCAGCTGGGCGCTGGAGATCGTTTCGCCGGGATAGATGATGGTGGTCGGAATGACCGCGTAACCCAAATCGGTGGCGGCAAAAGCCGCTGGCGACGCAAGGGTCATGGCCGCAACGAATGCGGCTTTCGCCCATCCACGAAGATGTTTTCCCCGGCAAAACGTCATGTTTCGGCCCTTCCCTGTTACTTCAGGTTCTTGCTGACGATGGAGGCCATTTCGTCGGCGGTGGTGATGACTTTGGAGTTCATTTCGTAAGCGCGCTGTGCCGAGATCAGCTCGGTGATTTCCTTCACCGGGTCGACGTTGGACGATTCCAGGTAGCTCTGCTTGAGATAGCCGTAGCCCGGATCGTCAGGCGTGCCGACGACGGGCTGGCCGGAGGCCGGCGTTTCCTGGAAGAGGTTGTCGCCGAGTGGCTTCAAACCTGCTTCGTTGACAAAGTCGGCGATCTGCAGCTGCCCGAGAGTCGTGGGCGCTGTCTGGCCCGGCAGCACCGCGGTGACTTCGCCGGAGCGGCTGATGGTAAGCTGCGTCGAACCGACGGGAATGGTGATGTTCGGCGCGACGGTGTAGCCGTCGACGGTCACGATCTGGCCGGTTTCGTTCTTGTTGAACGCGCCGGCGCGGGTGTAAAGTGTCGTGCCGTCGGGCGCCTGGATCTGGAAGAAGCCACGGCCGATCAGGGCCACGTCGAGGTCGTTGCCGGTCTGGGCAAGTTCGCCCTGGATGTGCAGGTTGCGGACAGCAGATGTCTGGACACCGAGACCGATGTTCGCGCCCTCGGGCACGATCGCCTGGTTGGCGCGGTTTGAGACGCCCTGCGCACGTTCGGTCTGGTAGAGCAGATCCGTAAACTCGGCGCGGGCGCGCTTGAAGCCTGTGGTGTTGATGTTCGCGATGTTGTTCGCGATGACCTCAAGATTGGTCTGCTGGGCATCCATGCCCGTTGCTGCAATGGCAAGCGCTCTCATGGCTCAATCCTTAAAATCAACTACATCTGCATCTTGGTTACTTCGAGGAAGGCCGAAACGACCTTGTCTCGAATGGCAATCGCGGTCTGAAGGGTCTGCTGCGCCTGCATCACGGCATCAACGACTTCACGCGTCGTGGCGGTACCCTTGATGGCTTCGAACGACATGTTTTCAGCGCCCTTGATCGAATTGACGGCACTGGTGGCCGCATTGCCGAGGACGGAAGCGAAGCTGGCGTCGTTGGTGGCGCTCTGGGCGGACGACGAAGCCTGAGATTTGCCGAGATCGACGCCGCTCAGATCGCGCGTTACCGACAGGGAGCTGAGGCTGTTTATGCTGTTAATCATTATTGGCTCTTCAGAAGGTCGATTGTCGATGAAACGAGATCGCGGGTCTGCTTGATGACCTGCAGGTTGGCGTCGTAGGAGCGGTTGGCTTCGCGCATGTCGGCCATCTCGACCAGCATGTTGACGTTCGGAAGCTTGACCACACCCTGGGCGTCCGCAGCAGGATTGTTGGGATCGAATTCGGTGCTGAACTTCGATTCATCGACGCCCAGCTTCTTGACGTTGACCGTCGTCACGCCCGATGCGCGGTCCATGGCTTCGCCGAAAGTTATGGTCTTGCGACGATAAGGATCGGCGCCTGGAGTATCCCCCGTGGAGCGCGAGTTTGCGATGTTTTCCGAGACGATGCGAAGACGCGTCGACTGCGCCTCAAGGCCGGAGGCTGCGATTTTGGAAGCGGCTGACAAAGGATCCATGTTCTTAGCTCTTCACTGTCATAAGCATCAAGCGGTTGAAAGATCCGACGAGCGAGGTGTTCAGCTCATATTGGCGCTTGATTTCGCCAGCCTTGGAGAGCTCCTCGGCGAGACCAACCGTGTTGCCCGATTCCTGTACGCCCATCTCTTCGTCGAGAGCGGCATCCTTGACGTCGATGTCGTTCTTGGTGCTGAGATCGTTGCCGCTCAGATGCGCGGCATTGGTCCGCGCCATCGCCACGTCCGAATGGTCGAGAACGGCCTGGAAAGGCGTGATGTCCTTGGCGCGATACTTAGGCGTGTTCGCGTTCGCGATGTTGCCGGCAACGACTTCCTGACGAATCGTCAGCCATTCCGCCTGCCGCGAGGCCAAGTCGAACAGTTGAATCGGTTGCATGGAACTCTCCTTTTTACTGCCGTGAACCTAGGTCGGTAATCTTGCGTCAGACTTACGGAGAATGCGTTCTTGCTTCATAAGGGCGAGCTGGATGGAGAGATACGAAAAAGGCTCCCCCGCGGTGCGGAGGAGCCTCAAGACCTCATGTGTTCCCGACCTGGGTTACGTCAGTAGACTTCGCCTTTGGACGTGATGATCACCCACTTGCCGTCGCGCTGTTCCAGCGTGGCGAGGCGGCTTTCATCCGGCAGGATCGAGCCCACGCGAACGACATACATGCCCGATGTGTCCTCGATCAGCGCGCGGCCATTGGCGACGTGCAGTAGGCGGAAGGCCGACTTGCCGGGGAACGGCTGATCTTCGGCGGGCGCGCCCTTGTTGTCTTCCTTGCCGATGGAGGAGACCGTTGCCGTCGTCAGCGGATCGACAGGGACCTCCGGCTTTACTTCCGGCGGATTCTTGTTGGCCATCGCCAGCGGTGAAACGCTGAAGACATTGCGCGCCGGCCAGTTCGGCAGGTCGCGCGTGCGGTCGCCCTCGGCGACATTGAGGCCGAACTTGTTCTCGTTGAAGAACACGTACCACGGAAAGATCGCGGACGCGCCGGCGAGCAGCAGGCCGGTTATCGTGAGCACGCGATCGTTGAACGTCGACCTGCGACGGCCCTGCGGCTTCAGCGGCGGAATCTTTTCGTCATCGTCGAAATCGGTCACGTGTGGTCTTTCTATCTTCAAGCGTCGGCTATCTTCTAGTTCGGTTATCTGCGTACCGGCTGGTTGCCGATGCCGGCCGCCGCCTTCAGGGCTCCCGCCAAATCGGCAAAGGAATCCGGGGATGGCTGATCGCCGGGCGATTGCTTCAATACGTCGTAAATCACGGGCACCTGCTTTACCGCCATATCGAGATCCGGATCGGCGCCCTGTCGGTAACCGCCAATCAGGCGAAGGTCGCGGGTTTCCTCGTAACGATGAACGAGCGCCTTGAGGCGCGAGACGAGCTTCTCCTGATCCGGCGTCCAGGCCTTTCTGGCCAGACGCGAGATCGAGGCGAGCGGATCGATCGGCGGATAGCGGCCCTCATCGGCGAGGCTGCGCTGGAGCACGAGGTGGCCGTCGAGAATGCCGCGCGTGGAGTCGGCGATCGGGTCGTTGTGATTGTCACCATCGACGAGGATCGAAATGATCGCGGTGATGGTGCCGGTGCCCTCGGGGCCGGGGCCGGCGCGCTCGAGAAGGCGCGGCAGTTCGGTGAAGACGGATGCCGGATAGCCGCGCGCGATCGGTGGCTCGCCGGAGGCGGTCGCGACTTCGCGGATGGCGTGGGCGAAACGCGTGACGCTGTCGACGATCAGGAGCACGTTGTCGCCCTGGTCGCGGAAATGCTCGGCGATGGTGATTGCGGTCAGCGGTGCCATCTTGCGCAGCATCGGGCTCTCGTCGCTGGTCGCCACGACCACGACGGATTTCTGCATGTCGGCGCCGAGCGTATCCTCGATGAACTCGCGCACTTCGCGGCCACGTTCGCCAACGAGCGCGATCACGACCTTGTCGAAGGCGTCAGCGCGCGCAAGCATCGACAGAAGGGTCGACTTGCCGACGCCCGAGCCGGCGAAGATGCCGAGGCGCTGGCCCAAGCAGAGCGGAGAGAAGATGTCGATCGCGCGCACGCCGGTCTTGAAGCCCTTCTCGACACGCTGGCGCGTCATCGAGGGCGGTGCGGTGTTGGAGATTGACCGGCGCTTCAGTCCCTCGACAACGGGTCCCTTGCCATCGATCGGCTCGCAGAGCGAGCTGATGGTGCGGCCGCACCAGCTGTCCGATGGCGCGATGCGGAAGGCACCCTTGCGGATGACTGTGTCATGGATGCCGATCGGCTCGCCCGGCTCGATGGGGCAGACATAGGCAAGATCAGGCTCGACGCGAACGACTTCGCCGAGATGCACGCCCGTTGACGACTTGTGGGCGACGAATTCTCCGAGGCGGAGATGGCGCGACAGGCCCGTGACCGTGTAGTGACCGGTGGCGATCGTCTGTACATGCCCGCCGGGCGCGATCATGAAATCGGGATTGGCGTAGCGTGCGGAGAGCGCTTCGAGATGGGTGAGCTTCTTGGAAAGCGCCGCCTCGGTCAGCTGTTCATTGCCCATGGATCAAACCTTCCGCTTAGCGGCTACCGCCCAGCGTCTTGATGGCTTCGCCGAAGGAGGATTCGCTGTCCTTGGTGAGCGAGGTCATGCTTTCGAAGGCACGGTTGACCTCGATCAGCTGGGTGATTTCGCGCATCGCGTTGACATTCGAATTTTCGAGATAACCCTGCTGGACGCCGACATTGAAGCGGTCGGTGACGGCGGTCGGCGTCTGGGTAGTCATGATGCCGCTGTTTTCGTAGCGGAGATAACCCTTGGAGATGTCAGCCTCGAAAAGGCCCAGCGAGGCGACCTGCCGGTTGTTCTGGTAGATCATGCCGTCGGCGCCAACCTTCGGCTCGCCAGCGGTTCTGTCGAGCATGATCGGCCCGCCGCCGGTGTCGAGCACCGGATATCCGCGCACGGAGACCAGCTCACCGTTATCGGTCAGCGTGAAGCGGCCATCCTTGGTTAGGACCCGGCCGGCCGGCGTGTCGAGCGAGAACCAGGCATCGCCCTTGATCGCGAAATCGAGCATGTTGCCGGTGTGGTTCATTTCACCATTGTCGGCGGACAAATAATCGTTGCCCTGCGAGACGTATGCGATCTTCGCGTTGAGCTTGTTATCGGTCTCGCCAATCAGCTGATTGAATTTGACCTCGGTGCCGCGGAAGCCGGTCGTGTTCACGTTCGCCAGGTTGTCCGCGATCGTGTCGAGGCGACGCATAAGTGCCATCTGCGACGACAGCGAAACATAAAGACCGGATTGCATCGGGGTAGGCTCCTGGCATTGGCGATGAACGTTACGAAACCAGGGCGTTTGCAGTGTGTTCGACCCCGATCCCGCTGAGGCGGCATCTCAGACATGGGCATGGTGGCCCATTCGTCACCTGTAGATTGTCACCAAATCCTTGCGCGAAGCTGGCATCTGGAATGCTTGGTAAAAAGCTTGCCGGAAAGCTTAATCGTCAAGGCAAGGATCAGCCTCACGCAAGCCAGCCCTCCTATCCCTTCGGTTGAAAATAACGATCAGGTTTGGACTGGCGATGAATATCATTATCGGATTTGTGATTGTCTGCGGCTGTATCGTCGGCAGCTTCATGGCCATGGGCGGTCACATCGACGCGCTCTGGCAGCCCTTCGAGCTCGTCATCATCGGCGGCGCCGGCATCGGCAGCTTCATCATGGCCAACCCGATGAAGGTCGTGAAAGACTCGGGCAAGGCGCTTGGGGAAGCCTTCAAGCATTCGGTTCCGAAGGAGCGCAACTATCTCGATACGCTCGGTGTTCTCTATTCGCTGATGCGCGACCTGCGCACGAAGTCGCGCAACGAGATCGAAGCTCACATCGACAATCCGGCTGAATCCTCGATCTTCCAGTCCGCGCCGACCATCCTGAAGAACAAGGAAATCACCGCGTTCATCTGTGACTACGTTCGCCTGATCATCATCGGCAACGCACGCAGCCACGAGATCGAAGCGCTGATGGACGAAGAGATCAACACGATCCTTCACGACAAGATGAAGCCCTACCACGCCATCCAGACGATGGGCGACGCCTTCCCGGCAATCGGTATCGTCGCGGCCGTTCTCGGCGTCATCAAGGCCATGGCGCACATCAACGATTCGCCTGAAGTTCTCGGTCACCTGATCGGCTCGGCGCTCGTCGGCACCTTCCTCGGCATTCTGCTTTCCTACTGCGTATGCTCGCCGATCACCTCGCAGATCAAGATCGTGCGCTCCAAGCAGCACCGCCTCTACGTCATCGTCAAGCAGACGCTGCTTGCCTACATGAACGGCTCGGTTCCTCAGGTCGCTCTCGAATACGGCCGCAAGACGATCTCGGCTTACGAACGTCCCTCGATCGACGCCGTCGAGCAGGAAATGATGAACCCCGGTGGTGAGAACAAGGCAGCCTAAACGGACATGAACGCTCAACTCCAGAAACCATTGATGGACGACGCACTGCTCGCGAAGCTGACAGGCAGGCTGGGCGACAAGGCGACGGTCGAAAAGCTCTGCGCCGCCTTCGGCGACGTCTACCGGGTGTTTCTCCCCGATGTCATCAAGAGCGAGACCGACCTCGACGTACAGGTCAACTATCTCGGCTGCCACGCCGGCTACAAGCACGACCTGGTCGCCGATCTCGGAGAGAGCGTCACGCTGGTCGACGGATCGCTTCGCAACTGGTCGACCGACTTCACGTTGTCGTGCGGCAACGGTTTCATCATCACGCTGATGGAGCACCTGCTTGGCGCATCGCCCGAGACGGTCGAGCAGCCGGCAGATCGCCTGCTGTCGATCATCGAGCTTGAACTTGCCGTCACGGTGTTCGAAAAGATCGCCAACGTGCTTCGCTCCGCCGTCAATGCGCCCGGTGGCTTCGAGCCTAGCCTCGAGCCGCCGCACGCCGCCGAGACGCGCCCGAAGGCGCCGGACGACAAGCCGGATGAGTTTGCTGCCGCGATCAACATGACGATCACGCTTTCCGGCATCACGTCGGAATTCTCGCTGATCGTTCCCCAGGCGGCGCTCCTGAAGACGACCGTTGTCGTGCCACGCGCCAAGAACGCATCGGCCAACTCGTCAGAATGGACAGAGCAGATGAGCGAGCAGGTTCGCCGCTCGCAGGTGACGCTGGAAGCGAAGATCCATCTTCAGGAGCTGACGCTGCGCACCATCTCCAAGCTCGCGGCCGGCGACGTCATTCCCTTCCTGGACAGCGGCGATGTCCGCGTCGATGTCAGTGCCAACAGCAAAGAGCTTTACGTGTGCGAGTTGGGGCGCTCGGGCGAGAATTATACCGTCCGGGTGAAGGATACGATCAACTCGGATGACGACCTCATCCGCTACTTAATGAATTAACCGATTTCGGCCCCCACCCCTCAAGGCAGGTTGAGGCAAGTTTCAACTGGAATAGTGATTTCATGGCGACGAAAAAAACAAAGAGCACCGATCTCGAGCAACCAGGCAACGAAGCCGAGCTTGATCAGGCTATCGATGACCTGCGTGGCGTGCTGAAAACCGACGCGGACGGCGGCATGCCCGATTTCGGCGGCGGCGACCTCGACGCGTTTGGCGGCGGCACCGATCTGTCGGCCTTTGGTGGCGATCTGGAGACCGGCACCGACACCGACTTTGGTGGCGGCGATTTCGGTGGCTCCTCTGACTTCGGCGGCGTGTCCGATTTTGGCGACAGTTCGGCGACCCCTGGCGTCGCGGCCCCGCTTGGCAGCGCGATGCAGTCGAATATGGATCTGATCATGGACATCCCGATCGATGTTCAGATCATGCTCGGCAGCAGCCGCATGCAGGTCTCGGGCCTGATGAACCTGAACGAAGGCGCCACGATCGCGCTGGACAAGAAGATCGGCGAGCCGGTCGAAATCATGGTGAATGGCCGCAAGATCGCGCGCGGCGAGATCACCGTTCTCGAAAATGACGACACACGTTTTGGCGTAAAACTGATTGAAGTTTTAGGTACTAAGAAAGCCTGATCCCGCTGTAGGGACGGAGAGGTTAGACCATGATGGACTTTGACGATTTCGGCGGCGCTCTTGCCGAGAAACCGTTGACCCAGGCTGAGAAAGCAGCGGCCGTTCTCCTCGCGATGGGGAAAGGGGTTGCTGGCAGACTGTTGAAGTATTTCACGCAGGCCGAACTGCAGACGATTATCGGATCCGCGCAGGCTCTGCGCGCGATCCCGCCGGATGAGCTGCTCGGCCTCGTGGCCGAGTTCGAGGATCTGTTCACCGAAGGTGCAGGTCTTATGGACAACGCCAAGGCGATCGAAAGCATCCTCGAAGAAGGTCTGACGCCCGACGAAGTCGACAGCCTGCTTGGCCGCCGCACGGCGTTCCAGGCCTATGAAACCTCCATCTGGGACCGGCTGGGCGAAGGCGATCCCGCCTTCATCGGCAAGTTCCTGCTGCGCGAACACCCGCAGACAGTGGCCTACATCCTGTCCATGATGCCCTCTTCCTTCGGCGCCAAGGTGCTGATGCAGATCCCCGACGGCCGTCGCGCCGACATCATGAACCGTACCGTCAATCTGAAATCCGTCAGCCCGAAGGCGGCACAGATCATCGAAAAGCAGGTCATGACGCTGCTCGCCGAGATCGATGCCGAGAAGAACTCGATCGGCTCGACGAAGGTTGCCGAGCTGATGAACGAGATGGACAAGCCGCAGGTCGATACCCTGCTCACATCGCTCGAATCGATCAGCCGCGAATCGGTCAACAAGGTTCGTCCGAAGATCTTCCTGTTCGAAGACCTGATGATCATGCCGCAGCGCAGCCGCGTCATGCTGCTGAACGACATTTCCGCGGATATCCTGACCATGGCGCTGCGCGGCTCCTCTTCGGAAATGAAGGAAGCCGTTCTCGCCTCGATCAGCCCGCGCCAGCGCCGCATGATCGAATCCGACCTGCAGAGCGGCACCACGGGCATCAACCCGCGCGAGATCGCGATCGCACGCCGCGCCATCGCGCAGGAAGCGATTCGCCTGGCCAATTCCGGCCAGATCCAGCTCAAGGAAGGCGAAGCCGAGGGTGCGGCTGCCGCCTAAGCCGCTGTTACTGTGTACAGATAGGCCCGAGACGAACGCCGCGATTGATCGCGGCATTTCCGGGGACTACAAAAGCAAAGGTCGCGCGCTGGCGCGGCCTTTTCTTTTTGACTAGGAGTCGCGACCGTGGCGGACGACGACAAGGAAAGTAAAACAGAAGCGCCTACCGCGAAAAAGCAAAGCGACGCGGCAGAGAAAGGTAATACCCCCTTCTCGCGCGAACTGCCTCTCTTCGCCACGGTTCTCGCCACCTACATTTATCTCATCTTCTTCCTGCCGAATGGGCTCAGCGTCGTCGGCGCATCTCTCAAGGATATTTTCGAGCAGCCGGATCAATGGAAGATCGACACCGGAACTGACGTGTTGTCGCTCTTCGTCCACCTCGGCTGGGTCAGCGCGCAGCTGCTCGCTCCGGCGATGATTCTCTTCATGGTGTTCGGCGTCGCCGCTTCGATCGGCCAGAACCTGCCGGTGCCGGTTCTCGAACGCATCAGGCCGCAATGGTCGCGCATATCGCCAGCCAAGGGGTGGTCGCGGCTCTTCAGCCTGCAGGGGCTTATCGAGTTCGGCAAGTCGCTGACGAAGATCGTCATCGTCGGCGTCGTGATGGTGCTCCTGCTTCGCAGCGACTATTTCGCATCGATCGATGCAATGTTCTCCGACCCACGAACGATCTTTACCCGCATGATGTCGGGAATGCAGAAGATCACGTTGGTGGTTTTGATTACGACCGCGCTGGTGGCGATCGTCGACTTCTTCTGGACGCGCTATCACTGGTTCACCGAGCTGAAGATGTCGCGCCACGAAATCAAGGAAGAGAACAAGCAATCGCAGGGTGACCCGTTTGTGAAGGGCCGCCAGCGCGCGCTGATGCGCGACCGTGCAAGACGCCGCATGATCGCCAACGTGCCGCGCGCGACCATGGTCATCGCCAACCCGACCCACTTCGCCGTTGCCCTGCGCTACGTGCGCGAGGAAAACGACGCGCCTATCGTCGTTGCGAAGGGCCAGGACCTAATTGCGTTAAAAATCAGAGAGATCGCAGAGACGAACGGAATACCGGTTTTCGAAGATCCGCCGCTTGCGCGCTCCATGTTTGCGCAAGTCTCGGTGGATAGTGTCATCCCGTCAGTATTCTACAAGGCCGTCGCGGAGCTCATTCATCGGGTGTACGCGGCGCAGGCCAAGAACAACCGGGTAAGATAAACGAATGAAAAAATGCCCCTACTCTGCCCAGCGCGAGAAGATTCTTGCCGAAGCAATCAGCCCAGTCGCCACCGAATTGCGGTTGCTGGACGCTTCGGACCTGATTTCGATCCTGCGATTTGAGTATTACGGCAATCTTTCGGACCTCGTTTCCTCGGCCGCCGAGATGTTCTTCCATCCTGGCACCGTCAATTTCGGCCATGGCGGCAGCTATACGCTCGAATGGGGCGGCAAGCCGGAGGTTGTCATCGACCTCGAGATCAAGCCGCGCGGCGTCACCGTCTACGCGCAGCTGACGCTCGCCGCAGAGCATGCCGGCATCGAGATCAACCACATCGCTTTCGAGAACCCTTCGTCGAACCCGCACGAAAACACAGCGTTTCTCGAGCAGAGCCTCAATCAGGCGCGCTACAATGTACCGCCACTTCAGGCGCTCGCGAGCTAACTAATATTTCTCAGCTGATGTAGCCAAGCCGGATCGCCTTGGCGATCGCCTGGATGCGGTTGACCGAATCCAGCTTGATCGTCGCAGAACCGAGATAGGCATTGACGGTGTGCACCGACAGGCCGAGCTTGTCTGCGATTTCTTCGCTGATACGGCCGTCGCCGGCGAGCTGCAGGCAGGCGATCTCGCGTTCGCTGAGCGCTTCGGCTGCGGCCACGCGACGCTCGTCGAGCGACAGCAGGTCGATCATCACCTGGCAGGCGCGGCCGTGCAGATCAACGACCATGTCGTTCGGTGGATCAAGATCATCGCCGGTGAAGACAACAAAGCCGTTGCCGATCGCGCCAAGACGAACGGGGAAGGCAAGGCCGGAGAACGGCACGAGGCCATCCGGAAGCCGCACGACGAAGGGAGCCATGCCGATGGCGCCGGGGAAGCTGCGATCGTGGCTGCCAGCCCAGGCGAGCGGCAGGAGCGACTTCTCGACATGCTCGATCAGCGCATCGCCGTAAGCATCGACAAAGGCCTTGTGCAGCGAGGCATTGGCCGAACCCCAGTTCTCCAGCTCGCAGATTAGGCGCTGCTTGGCCGGCAGGCCCGAGCCCGACATGCGATAGACCGCGAAGTTCTGCGCGTCGGCCAGCTTCTGCATGGCGACCAGACGCGGAAAGAGATCGGATCGGCTGCTGACCCTGTTGGCGCGCGTGGAGCGCGAGATGGTGTCGGAGCTGCTGATCGACCGGCCCGATGCATATGCCATGAGCGCGCCCTCCTTACACCAGATTGTTTCTGACAGCGAAAGCGATGGCCTCGGAACGGGTCTTCGTTGCCGTTTTGCGCATGACGCTGGTGATGTAGTTGTTGATCGTGTTTCGCGAGATGCCGAGGATCATCGCGATCTCGTCGCTGGTCTTGCCTTCGGCAATCCAGAAGAGACACTCAAGTTCGCGATCGGTCAGTTCGAAATCACGATCCGCCTTCGTGCCGCTATACTGCAGCAGGCTCGTATAATAGGCGGTGAGCAAACCGACATCCCTCAGGCGCTCCTGCGAGAGGATGAAGCCATCATCGAACAGGAACATCAGCGCCAGGCGCGAACGCCCGATATTGAACATCAGCGAGCAATATTGGCGGCTAGCGCCATCGGGAATATCTGCCGTCTCAGGCAGGACGGAGAAGTGCGGCTGGAAGAGCTGCATGCACTTTTCAAGCTCGGTGGCGCGACCGAAACCGCCGACAAATGCTTCGGCGAGATTGGTGACGAGGTCGAAGGGCCAATCAGACGAGACCACGAAATCGAGGCCAGCTTCCTGCAGCAGATCAGCGCGTGCCAGGAGATAGTGCGAAGCCCCCACATAGTCGGTCAGGATGCGCAGCCCCGGCTGCAACCTTCCCGTGCCCGCTATTTCACAAAGCTGGGCAATGAGTTCCGAGCGCGATGACAGGTTGGTCGCAGCAATCCCGACGAAGTTCCCTGTCCTCGTTTCGCTCTTGAGAGCTTGCAATATATGCATGTCCATTGGCAATTCCTGAGGCTGAGAACTTATCACGAAAAAAGCTTGATCACGTCTTTCAGCAAAGAAATGCACCTTCTCCGCGAATCATCCAAAAGGTACGTCAATGAGAGCAAATCACCATCTCCGAGTTCTGGGGATTTACTTTCGTCACGAACTGTGCGCCGATTCGCACAAGGAATTCATCTCTTAGAAGTTATAGTAAGCTAAGATGATTCGAGGCAATATGGCAATACGATTCGCGTCAAACGCGAGTCATGCACTGTTTTCGTGTGTGCGATGTGCCAAAAAAGATAAGGGCCGGTTTCCCGGCCCTTTTGTTATGCGGCGTTGTCGACCGCCCATTTCCTGAGGATTTTCGCTGCGCGTTCCTCGTTGATCTCAACCATTCGCGCCAACTTGCGCTCCGGCCCCTCCTTGACGCGGCGATTGAAGCTGCCATCGTCGTCGCCAAGGCTGAGGAGATCTTCGGTGCTGTCGAAGCCGAAGTCCGAGCCGAAGCCATCCATGAGAGCCCCGCCGCCTGCGTCGCCTGCCGGAGCAAAGTCCGGAAGCTCGAGGCCGGCGCTCTCGATCGAGGTATCGCCCGCGATCGCCGCGCCACCACCGGTCATGCTGCGGACCATCGGACGGACACCCATCCAGATAACCAGGAAGGCGACGACCACGAAGGCGAGCGAGTTGATGATGCCAGCGAGGTTGCGGCTCAGCATGTCCATGACACGGACGCCGGAACCGGTTTCTTCGAGAAGCTGGTTTTCAAGGAAGTCCATGGCCGTGACCGTGACCACGTCGCCGCGATCGGCGCGGATGCCGGCAGCCGAAGCGACGATCTTTTGCATCTCCGCGAGATAGGCATCGATCTTGGCCTGGTCGACAGGTTCGCCAACCATCTGTGCGATGCGGCCCTTGTTGACGACAACCGCGATCGAGAGCTTCTCGACCTTATAGCTGTTGCGGGTCGTCGCCGTGGTCTTGCTGTTGATCTCGTAGTTGGTCTGCTCTTCCTTCTTGTCGGACTTGTCCTGCGAGGCAGGACCGTTCGAACCACCAGTCGGGGGAGCAGCCTGTGGGACGTTCTGCTGGACGGTCGTGGCGTTGTCGTTCGATGTCTGCTGAGACTGGGCCGCTTCCTTGGTCGTGCGGATGGAGCGCTCGACCTTGGATTCCGGATCGTAGACGGTTTCCTGGATTTGCTGGGCGTCGGTATTCAGGTCGGCGGTGACGCTCGAGCGGAAATTGTCCATGCCGAGGAACGGCGAGAGCGCCTTGTCGATGTTTGAGCCGATTTCGTCCTGGACGTTCTGGACGATGCCGAGCGAGCGGTTGAGGTTGCTGTTGCCTGCCTCGTCGCCGGAAGCGAGCAGCTGGCCGGCGGAATCGAGAATGGTCACGTCACCGACATCAAGCCCCGGCACGGCCGAGGCGACGAGGTGACGGATGGAGCTTGCCGCGGCGCGGCCAGTCGAGGCGCTCGCTCGAAGCATGACGGATGCCGTCGGCTTCTGCTCGGCGCGACGGAAATTGCCGACCTCCGGCATGACGATGTGCACGCGTGCCGCCGATACGCCGGAGATCGACTGGATCGTGCGGCCAATCTCACCTTCCAGCGCGCGAACGCGCGTAACTTCCTGCATGAAGGAGGTTAGGCCGAGCGAGCCGACCTTGTCGAAGAGTTCGTAACCGGCATTGTTGCTGTTGGGCAGGCCCTTTTCGGCGAGCAGCAGACGCGACTTGCCGGTCATGCCGGCCGGCACGGTGATGCTCGAACCGTCGGAACCCACCTGGAATGCGATATTCGATTCCGCGAGTGCGATGCTGATCTGGTTCAGATCGGAAGAATCGAGCCCGACATAAAGCGTTTCCTGAGCAGGTTTGTTCACGAATAGAGCGGCACCGAGAATGAGCGCCACGGAAACCACCCCGATGCCGGCCAACGCCAGCAGGCGATTCCGCCCAAGGGAACTGAAGTTCCTAATAATCGGAAGTAATTGATTTAACAGATTCATTCTGTTCTCGCACGATCTTTACAGACAAAGCAGGCCTATCGCCTAATTTGACCTATAGAAGCCGAAACTTGTGCGAGCGTTTCGTATTGACGCTTAAGTAAGAGCGCCGGCTAGAAGAAATCGAAGTCGCCGGCTGCCTTGTTGATCGGCTGGGAATGACCGTGGCGCATGCCACCGCCACCCAGCGCGCGTTGCATCTCGCTGAGCTTCACGAGGCTGAGTGCGGTTGCGACGTCGACCATCCATTCATTGGAGATCTCGCCGGTTATCGTATCGATGAATTCGGCGATCCCACGTGCCTTCTGCACGGCAAGGTCGATGCCCTGCAGGACCTTCATGCTTTCGGGCGCGTTCAGCAGATTTTCGCCGCCGATTTCAAGAAGCTGAGGCTCGATCCGTTCGATCAGATAGGCGACGTCGTGCAGTTCGGACACGACCCGCATCAGGATGTCGGGCAGTGCTTCGACCGGCGACGGTTGCTCCGCCTGTGCATTCACATTCATTAGGACCTCGGCTCAGAAGAATTCGATACTGGTTTCAACTGGCTTCTGCGGGGCAACCGGACGCTGTTCGAGCGCGACGGTCTTCTGGGTTTCGGCACCGGTGAGCGGGTACTGCCGAGCGCGACCGGAGACCGGCCAGAACTCGAGTTTGCGCCCGTGATCGCCGCCGGTACTGGAACCGACGATGGGGATACCTTCATCCTTCAGAAACTGCGTGGCAAAAGCGGCATTCTGTTCCCCGACATTCGAGAATGTCGAGATCGTTTTCGCTCCTCCGAAGATCTTGGCTTCCAGGCGGTCGCGGCGCGCGCCCTGCTTCAAGAGACCGTTGATCAGCAGTTCCATGAGATGCACGCCATATCGCGTGGCATCTCCCCCCGTCATGGGCGTCGTCGCGTTGCCCGGCAGAAGGAAGTGGTTCATCCCTCCAACGCCGGCCACGGGATCCCGTAGGCATGCAGCCACGCACGAGCCAAGAATGGTCGTCAAGACCGCATTCGGATCATTCAGGACCTTCCATTCGCCCTGAATGATATGAACACGGCGGGCCGCAACCTCCATCGTCATTTCAACGCTCCAAATACGGCTTCAATCGCCGCCTTCATCTTTTCGATGGTGAAGGGCTTGGCCAGGACGTTGTTGGCGCCGAGGGCTGCCGCCTTGGTGACCAGCGCGCGGTCGCCCTGCGCGGTCAGGATGATGAAGGCCGCCTTCTTGGTCGTCGGATTGCTGCGGACGGCCTGCAAGAAGCCGAGACCGTCCATGTTGGGCATGTTGAAGTCCGAGATGACCAAGTGGTGCGGCTGCTGGGCCATGATCTTCATGCCCTGCACGCCATCGCCGGCGGCCGTGATCTGCTTGAAGCCGAGCTGGGTCAGCGCGTCGCTGAGCAGCAGGCGGCTGGTAACCTGATCGTCGACGATCAGAACTTTGATTTTCTCTGCGAGTGACATTAGTCAGTTCCTTCCTTACGGGCGGTCATCTTCAAGATTTCCTCGCCAATGGCATTAAGTGGCAGCTGTTGTTCGACAGCGCCGAGTTCGAAAGCTACCCGCGGCATCCCGTAGACCACCGAGGTCTTTTCGTTCTGTCCGAGGGTACGGGCGCCTGCATGGCGCATTTTCAGAAGACCGGCGGCGCCGTCGCGGCCCATTCCGGTCAGGATCACGCCGACAGCATTGCGGCCCGCAAGCTCGGCGACGGAATCAAAGAGAACATCGACCGACGGACGGTGACCATTCACCGGCTCGCGTTCGAGAAGGCGGCAGCAGGGTGCTGATGGATTGACCACCTGCAGATGCCGCTCGCCGCCGGGGGCCAGATAGATCTTGCCGATTTCGAGCCGCGCGCCATCGGTCGCTTCCTGCACGACAGGAGCACAGAGGCGGTTCAGCCGCTCTGCGAAGCTCTTGGTGAACGTCGACGGCATGTGCTGCGTAATCACGGTCGGCGGGCAGTTGGCCGGGAATTTCTGCAGCACGGCAATCAGCGCTTCCACGCCACCGGTCGACGAGCCAATCGCAACCACCTTGCGGCCAACGCGATAGTCGGCAACCGCGGGCGGCGGCGCGACAGGCTGCGGGGCCATGACGGGACGGCGCTGCGAACGGGCGGCGGCCTTTACCTTCTCGGCGAGGTCGGCGAAGGGGCGTATGTCGCCCGGCTGCGGCTTGCTCACGCAATCGAACGCGCCGATCTCCAATGCCGCCAATGTGGCGTTGGTGCCGCGATGTGTCAGCGTCGACACCATGATGACGGGCATCGGGCGCAGACGCATGATCTTCTCAAGAAAATCGAGGCCGTTCATGTTCGGCATCTCGATATCGAGCGTCACGACATCGGGATTGAGCTTCTTGATCGCTTCGCGCGCTTCCATGGCGTCGCCGGCCTGGCCGATGACGTCGACGTCAGGATCGGACTGCAGCACGGCGGTGATAAGACCGCGCATGGTGGGAGAATCGTCAACAACGAGAACACGTGCCGCCATGCTCATCCCTTCCTCCCAAAGCCCTTGGTCGTATAGCGGTATGTGGTGATACCGATATTGTCGAAGACATGCTTGGAATCGCCGGACACCCGCTCGGAATGGCCGATATAGAGATGACCGCCCTCCGGCATGAGCTCGGCGAAGCGCGACCAGATCTTCATCTGGGTCGGTTCGTCGAAATAGATCACGACGTTGCGGCAGAAGATAACGTCGAACTTGCCCTTGAACGGCCACTGGGCCATCAGGTTGAGCTCGTTATAGGTGATCAGCCGCTTGACGCGGTCATCGACCTGGAACTTGCGGCGCCCTTCGATATTGACCTCGCTGAACCACTGCTTGCGCATGGCGGGCGAAACGGTTTCGAGCGCACTTTCGTCGTAGGCGCCGGCGCGAGCGATGGCGAGTATCTTCGGATCGATATCGGTCGCGAGGATCTTGAAATCGTAGTCGGCGACATTCGGCATCATCGACAGCACCGTCAGCGCGATCGAATAGGGCTCCTGGCCATCCGACGAGGCTGCCGACCAGATGCGGACGCGACCGCCGGACTTGGCACGCTGCAACAGCTCCGGCAGCACGTGATCGCGCATATGCTCGAAGTGATGGTTTTCACGGAAAAAGCGCGTGAAATTGGTGGTCAGATGCGACAGCATTTCGCGGCGCGGCCCAGCACCCGCCTGCGAAGACACCAGCGAACAGTATTCGCGGAAGCCGGACAGGCCGAGATTGCGAATGTGCTTGGAAAGACGCGAATAGACCAGCGATGCCTTGGTCTCGTTGAGGAAGATGCCCGCATCCGAGTAGATCATCGCGGCGATTTCCGTGAGGTCGCGGCGCGTCAGCGGATATTCGCCGCTCGCCAGAACCTCATCGGGGCTCCCCGGTCTTACATCTTTTGCACTCAAGACACTCATGCAGCTTCGCTTTCCGCGTCAGGGAATATGGCTTCCAGTTCCAACAGGCAGATCAGACGTTTCTCGATCGCCATGATCCCGCGCGCGAACTGACGCTGCAGTTCGGACGCGATCTCGGGCGTTGGCTGTACGTTGTCTTCACTAACAGTCAGTATATCCGACACCGCATCTACAAGCAGACCAACTACTTTTCGGTGAACTTGGGCCACAATAATGACATGGCGCTGCGTCGGCTCGGTCGGCTTCATGCCGAGACGGGCCGATAGATCGATGATCGGCAGCACGGCGCCACGCAGGTTGATGACCCCTTTCATGTAGGAAGGCGAGTGCGGCATGGCCGTTGCCGGCGTCCAGCCGCGGATCTCGCGAACCGACATGACATTGACGCAAAACTCCTGATCGCCGACGCGGAACGCGATCAGCTCGCGGTGCCCTTCGCTCAGATTTTTCACGATATAGGACATAACTTAACCCGCCGCCGCCAGGGATACTTCCTGCCTCAGCGCCTGGCCGCGCGAAGCGCCCACGACTGCGTCGACATCGAGAATGAGCGCGACGCGACCGTCGCCCAGGATGGTTGCCGCGGCAATGCCCGGAACGTGGGTGTAGTTCGCCTCGAGGCTCTTGATGACGACCTGACGCTGACCCTGGATCGCATCGACCATCAGCGCGCGCTGACCGCCGCCTTCGGATTCGACGAGCAGGGCAACACCTTCGACCGGATTGGCCTGGGTGGCGCGGAAGTTCAGGATGCGACCGACATCGACCAGCGGGCAGAAGGAGTTGCGGATCGAGATCAGGCGATGGCTGGCACCGAAGGAATGGATGGCCGAAGCCTCCGGCTGCAGCGTTTCAACAATCGCCGTCAGCGGTACGACGAGTGTCTGGCCAGCGACCGTGACGACCATGCCGTCGAGAACGGCGAGCGTCAGCGGCAGGCTCATGGTGAAGACGGAGCCCTGGCCCGGCTTCGATGTGATGCTGATGCGACCACCGAGCGCCTGGATCGAACGCTTGACGACGTCCATGCCGACGCCGCGACCGGAGATGTCCGAGATCTGGTCGGCGGTCGAGAAGCCCGGCGCGAAGATCAGGTTGTCGATCTCCTCGTCGGACAGGTTGGCGTCCGGCGAGATCAGGTCATTGTCGATTGCCTTCTGCTTGACGCGTTCGCGGTTGATGCCGCCGCCGTCGTCCTGCAGTTCGATCAGGATGCGGCCCGAACGATGCTTCGCGGTGAGCTTGATCGTACCCTCGGGATCCTTGCCGGCGGCAGTGCGCTTTTCCGGGCTTTCGATGCCATGGTCGACGGCATTGCGGATCATGTGCGTCAGCGGCTCGGCAATCTTGTCGATGACCGTCTTGTCGACTTCGGTGTTTTCACCTTCGGTGACGAGGCGGATCGACTTGCCGACCATGTCGGCGACTTCGCGGACGATACGCGACATGCGCTGGAAGACCGGCTTGACCGGCTGCGCGCGGATCGCCATGACCGAATCCTGGATCTCGCGGGTGAGCTGCTGAAGCTCCTCGAGGCCCATGTTGATCGAGGACGTGCCGGTCGTGTCGTTTTCGATGACGCTCTGGGAGAGCATCGCCTGGTTGATGACGAGCTCGCCGACGAGGTTGATCAGGCGGTCGACGCGATCGAGATCGACGCGGATGGTCTGGCCGGCGCTATTGGCGGCGGCATTGTTCTGGGCGGCGGCGGCAGCGGCTGCATTGGCGGCAGCAGCCGATTCCTTCTTTTCGACGCGGGCTGCGGCGGACGCGATCTGCGTCACGTTCGAAGCCGTTTCGGCAGCGGCTACAGCAGCAACTGCATCGTTCTTTTCAGCGGCCGGAGCTTCCGGGCCGTCGTCCAGCGCCGAGAGGTCGAAGGGCACGGGCACCATCGGCAATTCCTCGGCCGGAGCGGCTTCGGTTTCAGCGGCGACGGTCGTGATGGTCAGTTCGCAATCCCACTCGGCAAATTCGAAGACCGCACGGATCGCGTCTTCGCCCTTGTCGGTCTTGAGCGTGATGTTCCAGTAGAAATAGGCGGCTTCGGGATCGAGCTCGTCGAGGCCCGGCAGCGCGTCCATGTTGCAATAGATGCTCATCTCGCCGAGGCGGCTGAGGTCGCGCAACAGCAGTGTCGCGTCGTTGCCCTTGGAATAGAGCCCGAAGCGCGGCTTGAAGGTGATCTCGAAGATCTCGTCGTCGCTGAAATCGTCGAACGAGAACGGGATCGGCTCGAAGCCGCTCTCGTCGGTTGGCTTGACGGGCGCTGCTGCGACCGGTGCCGGTGCAGGCGCTTCGGAAGCGGCTGACGGCGATGGGAGTTCGCCGTTGGCAAGTGCTTCCAGCTCCTTGACGAGGCCACGGCTGCGGCTTTCGTCGACGCTGCCGCCGTCACGGGCGGCATTGGTCAGGTCCGCGAGCACGTCGGCCGACTTGAGCATGACCTTCAGGACGTCCTGGGTCGGCTCTAGCTTGTTGGAACGAACGCAATCAAGTGTGGTCTCGAACACATGCGCGAAGGCGACGAGATCGTCCAGACCGAAGGCGCCAGCGCCGCCCTTGATCGAGTGAACGGCGCGAAATACCGCGTTGACGGTTTCCGGATCACGATCGCCATCATTCATTTTCAGAAGACCGGATTCCAGTTCCGCGAGCTGTTCCTCGCATTCCTGGAAAAAGATCTCTTTGATTTCGTTCATATCCATAAAAGAAATTCCTGAGTTTAAGCGGTTACGCGCTCAATGGCATCGATCAGCTTGGCAGGGTCGAAAGGCTTGACGATCCAGCCGGTGGCGCCGGCCTGGCGTGCGCGATTCTTCTTCTCGGCATCGCTCTCGGTCGTCAGGACCAGGATCGGGATGGCGCGATACTTGTCGTTGCGGCGAACGCCTTCGATGAAGCCGAAGCCATCGAGACGCGGCATGTTGATGTCGGTGACGATGACGTCGGGGTGGGATGTCTCCAGAACCTCGAGACCTTCGACGCCGTCTTCAGCCTGGATCGTCTCGAAGCCCGCATTGTTGAGCGTCACGAGAAGCATGTTACGGATCGTCCGTGAATCATCCACGGTCAGCACTCTTTTCTTCATTACTAAATCTCCTTGGCGAGCAGCGGGTGAACATCCACACCGATCAGCTGCATGGTTTTCTGAAACGCGTCCGAAACCTTGGTGAAGGTGAACGCATGCTTGTCTTGATCCCAGGTCTTGGCGGCGGACATCAGCACCTGTGCGCCGAGGGCGCCGATGCGCTCGACGGCCGATGCGTCGATCGTCACGGCGCTGCCGCGCATCGACAGGAACTTGTCGCGCAGAGCCGACGCTTCATTGAGGTCAATGGTCGCCGCCAAATTCAGCGTCTTCCCACTCTTTTTTGCTGCCATCAGACTTTTCCTATCTGCTGATTGGCGCCCAACGAATGTGAGCCGCCGTCATAAATCAGTGCTTCAGTAAGCATTTCGTCCGCCTCCGAGACTTGCGAGCGGAGGGTTGAAATCGAATGGCGCGTCGGCCTCCTCAACAACCCGGCGGGCGGGCTGGACATCGACGGCGCGCACAGGGCGACGCTCGGCTGCCTCGGCGCGATTGCGGGCGATGCGGAATTCGCGGACCGTGCGGCCAAGCTCGACGATGACGGTGTGGAGATCGTCTGCGCCGTCGGCTGCATGCGAAGCGGCGTCGGCACTTTCGGCGACACGTGCGCCCAAGCCCTTGACGTCGGTGGTGACCGCATCGAGCACGGAGGCATTGTTGCTGGTCTGGCTGGCGACCGAGGCGATGGCGGCGTTGATATCGGTGACTTGGCGCACGATGCTGCCGATCGAATCCTGCGTACGGCCAACCATCTGCACGCCGGCATCCACCTGCGACTTGGTGGTCGTCACCAGCGTCTTGATTTCGCGGGCAGCATCGGCCGAGCGCTGCGCCAACGCGCGGACTTCCTGCGCGACGACAGCGAAGCCTCGGCCGGAATCACCCGCGCGGGCCGCTTCGATACCGGCGTTGAGCGCCAAAAGGTTGGTCTGGAAGGCGATTTCGTCGATGGCGCCGATGATCTGGCCGATGCGCTCGGCGGACTGCTCGATATCGGCCATGGCGGAGATGGCGCGGCCGACAACCTCGCCGCTTGCTTCGGCCGCCGCGCGCGTGGATGCGGCTGCGTCTTCAGCAGCACGGCTGCCCGCAACGCTGCGACGCACGTTTTCGGAGAGATCGGCGAGTGTCGCGGCTGAGGCAAGAAGCTGCTCGGCATGACCGGAGGCGTGGCCGGAAAGATTGCGGGCGGACTGGCCAAGCACCTGCACCGATGCCTCGGCCTTCAAGGTGCGTTCGCTGATCGCGCCGAACTCGGTCTGCAGCGCTTCCAGCGCGCCGTTCAGCGCCAGGGCGACATCATTGTGCGGACCGTCCTCGGTGACCACGGCGCGGGCCGTCAGGTCGCGGGCGGCCAGGCCTTCGATGACGTCGGAGAAGACACGAGCGACCTCGGCCTTGTCGCTGTTTCGCTGATCGGCAATCTGGCGCTGCTGCGAGGCGCGCAGGGAATTGAAGCGCAGCGACACGGCAATCTCGACATCGACCATGACGAGGCGGATGAGCGCGGTCATGAGATCGGCGATCTCGCGCTTGCGGCGCTTGACGCTTGGCAGGAAGGAGGAGCCGGCGAGTTCATCGGCGAGACCGGCAATGACATGTTCGAGGACGACACCGTGGCCGGCGACATGCCAGCGAGGGTCCAGTCCCATCTTGCTTTCGGAATCGGACAGGACCTTGACGCGCTCGGCGTAGAGGCTGTCGAAGCGCGCATCGGTCAGCACATCCCAGTGCGACGTTTGTAGATCATGGAGACGATCGACCTGACGCTCGGTCTCGAAATTGCGGGCGGCATCGGGGAAAGACTGGAAACGCTGGAAGAGATCGCGAAGGCCTGAGGTCAGGTGCTGCTGGAGCGCCGGGCGATAGCGCCGCACCATCTCGCACTGCTCGGCATCGAGGCCGGCAAAGCGCAGGCGGTCACGCAGGCTGCCCGCCTGTGCTCCACGATCCTGATCCGATGGCATATTCTGCCCCACGCCTGTCCCCAACCAATGCCCGGGCATATCGCCCGAAGAGAAATCAAGCCTCCTGACACCAACACGGATGCGTGCGGACCTGACGCGGGCTAACGCCGGCGGTCGGACCTGTCGCGATCAGTGCGGACTATCTTAGAGCTACTTGAGAGATCGATACCGGATTAAGCCGGTACGGCGGTTCGGCGTCATGCCTGCTAGGAACGCTAAAATTTTCCCATTCCGACGTGTATTGCAATGTTTATGGTTAATTCCTTGCCTGAAGGTTAATACCCATTTTATGAATGTCGGCTTTCGGAGCAACGCGAATAACCATCCATGAAATACTGGTGTGACGTTGCGCCGCTGCTACAAGTTCGAAGCAAGCTTCGTGTTATATCCCCGCCAAATCACGACATGACGTCATAGGGATTGAGCAATGATTGTTCTGGGTTTGGGTGCATGTTTTCTTGCCGTGTCTGTTCTCACAGCCGTCGCACTTCTCGACCGTATTGAAGCGGGCCGTGTCGCCCTGCCTCTGCGGGTGCTTTGAATTCCCGTCATAAAACAACAGTAATGGACGTGTTTAACCACCGAGCCGGCGAAGTGTTGCGCTTTGGCCGGCGGTGGTTTGTCCAGTTACGGAAATCAGACGCATGTCCCCACGCCTCGGTATCCTTATCATTGTCGGCGTGACGCTTTGGCGCATCGTCACCTTACACTTCGACACGACGGATCTCTTCGTCGACGAGGCGCAATATTGGTTCTGGTCGCAGAATCTCGACTTCGGCTATTATTCGAAGCCGCCGATGATCGCCTGGGTGATCCGCGCGATGACCGAGCTTTCGGGATCGACCGCGATCTTCTGGATCAGGCTTTGCGGCCCTCTCGTGCACATGGCGACCGCCTTCGTGCTGATGAAACTCGCCAAGCGCTTCGTCAGCCCCGAGATCGAGGGCTGGACGGGGGTGACGTACATCACGCTGCCCGGCGTCGCTCTGTCTTCCGTCTTCTTCTCGACCGACGTTATCCTGCTGTTCTTCCTGGCTGTCGCGCTGTTTGCCTATTTCGGCCTGACCCGCCAGCGCTCGATCGCACTGGCGTTGCTGATGGGCGTGGCCTTCGGCTGCGCCTTCCTGTCGAAATACGCCATCCTGTTCGTCGTGCCCGGCGGCCTGATCGCCTTGCTGCTTTTGCCGATGGCGCGGATTGGATGGCGGGACTTCTTCATTTCGGCCGCAACTGCCATCGTGGTGGCGGCGCCGAACCTCTGGTGGAACGCCACCCATGACGCCACGACGATCAAGCACACGACCAGCATCGCCCACTGGAGCGGGCTGAACCTCAATGTCGGGCACGGGATCGAGTTCTTCGCCGCGCAGTTCGGCGTCGTCGGCCCGATCGTGTTCTTCGCAATCCTCTGGGCGGTCTACCGGGCTTTGAGAGGGCAAGGCAGCGCACTCGAGAAATTGCTGATCTGGCTTTCCGTGCCTATCGTGCTCCTGATCACCTTCCAGGCGCTCATCGCCAAGGCTTATGCCAACTGGGCCGTGACGGCCTATGTCGCCGGCACGATCCTCGCGGTCTGGCTGCTTCATCGGGTCTGGCCCAAGGGGTTGCGCGTGTCGTTTGCCATCAATGGCACGGCCAGCGTGCTCTTTCCGCTCGCCGCCATATTCGCTAACCAGCTGGTGCTGCCCAATGGGGACGAAGTGATGAAGCGTTATCTTGGCCGAAGTGCTATCAGCCGCGAAGCGGGTGATCTGGCGCGACAGGCGGGGACGGGCATCATCGTCAGCGACAGCCGCGACATCCTCGCGGACATGTATCATACGCTCAGAAACGAGCCCTTGAAGATCTATGCGCGGCCGCCGGCGGAAGCGCCCGACAACTATTATGAGCAGACCTTCGCACTGCCCAATACCGTCAGCGACGACGTGTTGTTCGTGACCACGCAGCCCTTCGCGTGCGCCGAGCCGCCGCAGACTATCAAGTCATGGCAGCCGAGCGAAGGTTATTATCGCGGGCATGTGATCTACGCCTACAAGGTGAACGCCGGCTGTCTGGAATCGGGAAAATAGCGTATCATTCGCCCGCGGGCTGCAGACAGATGCAGGTGCCCTTGCCTTCAACTTCGATGAAAGCGACGCCGCCGTTCTCAAAGGCCAGACGCAGCTGCGCCTCGGTGGCGCGATGCAGTTCGTGGTGCTTACCTTCGTAGTCACGGATCGTGCTGCGGGAGACGGCGGCGTGGTCGGCCAAGTCGACCTGCGTCCAATCCAGCAAACCCCTGGCAGCGCGGCAGAGAGCCGGGGTGAGAATTGTTTCTTTCGCGCCTTGACCCATGATGTCAAACCACCCATATTGGTTGATATAAGCCATATATGTCATAATTGAAACGGGATTTCCAGTCGGGGAGACAGCTGATGCCGCACGATACACCTTTGATTTCGACAATCGTCGGGGGTCTCGTGCTTGCGTTCATTCTCGGCGCCTTCGCCAACCGGCTGAAATTGCCACCTCTGGTCGGCTATCTCATCGCCGGCATTCTGGTGGGCCCGCACACGCCAGGCTACGTGGCTGACCAGAACCTGGCGCCTGAGCTTGCCGAGATCGGCGTCATCCTCCTGATGTTCGGCGTCGGCCTGCATTTTTCTCTCAAGGATCTTCTCTCGGTGCGCGGGATCGCGGTGCCGGGCGCCATTGTGCAGATCGGTTTTGCCACCCTGCTCGGTTGGGGATTGGGCGCGCTGATGGGATGGCCTACAGGCGGGAGCCTCGTCTTCGGCCTCGCTCTTTCCGTCGCGTCGACCGTCGTGCTCCTGAAGGCCTTGCAGGAGCGGCGGCTCGTCGAGACGGAACGCGGCAAGATCGCGGTCGGCTGGCTGATCGTCGAAGACCTTGCCATGGTGCTGGCGCTCGTCCTCATCCCCGCGGCTGCCAGCATCGGCAGCGGACATGGAGCCGTCGAGCCGTTGTCGGCAGCGGTCAACCGCATGTTCGGCCTAGATATGGGCATTGGCGGCATCATCGGCATGACGCTGGTCAAGGTGGCGCTATTCGTCGGCGTGATGCTGATCTTCGGCCGACGCGTCATTCCCTGGACGATGCACCGCATCGCTCATACCGGCTCACGTGAACTCTTCCGCCTTGGCGTGCTGGCGATCGCGCTCGGCGTCGCCTTCGGAGCCTCGAAGCTCTTCGGTGTATCGCTGGCGCTCGGCGCGTTCTTCGCCGGCATGGTCCTCGCCGAAAGCGAGCTCAGCCATCGGGCAGCACAGGAGAGCCTGCCGCTTCGCGACGCTTTCGCGGTGCTGTTCTTCGTTTCGGTCGGCATGCTGTTTGATCCGAACATCCTGGTCGAAAAGCCAATCCCGCTGATCGCCACCGTCTTTATCATCGTCATCGGCAAGTCACTGGCCGCCTTCCTCATCGTGCTCCTGTTTCGCAAGCCGGTGGGAACGGCGCTGACAATTTCCGCGAGTTTGGGCCAGATCGGTGAATTCTCCTTCATTCTCGCAGCGCTTGGCGTCGATCTCGGGCTGTTGCCGGAAGAAGGTCGCGACCTGATCCTTGCCGGCGCCATCATCTCGATCATCCTCAACCCGCTTCTCTTCTACGGCTGCGACAAACTGCGGCCGCTGCTGGAGCCGAAGCGCGAGGAACATCACCCAGAGCCGACCGCCGAGACCACGACCGAGGTAGTGGAGGAACCGCTGATCGTGGCGGACGAGGTGCATGCCACCAAGCTTTCGGGCCATGCCATTCTCGTCGGCTACGGTCGCGTCGGCAGCATTGTCGGACAGAACCTGAAATCCTCAGGCACACCCTTCCTCGTCGTCGAGGATTCCGACAACCGGATCGCAGCACTTCGCGATCAGGGCATCGAAGTCGTCGGTGGAAACGCGGTTACGCGCGAAGTGCTCGATCTCGCCAATCTCAAGGGCGCGCGAAGCCTGGTCATCGCCATTCCAAACGCCTTCGAGGCGTGCCGCGTCGCCGAACAGGGGCGTGAGGTCAATCCCGGTGTGCTGATCGTGGCGCGCGCGCATTCCGACGCCGAGGTCGAAGAACTGAAGCAATACGGCGCCGACACCGTCATCATGGGCGAGCGCGAAATCGCCATGGGCATGCTTGACCGTCTCTCTCAAGTGCATCATGACAGTTCACCCTATGAAGTCGAGACAGAGGCTGGTATAAGCCCGACCGAGGAAACGCCTTCTCCAGAAAAACAATGAGAGAACTTTGCGCCGTTGAGCCGGTTCGAGATTGAAAATCCGCAGGACGACCAGATGAGGTTCGATACGCGCCGCATGACCGGTCGCGTTGCCGTCTCACTGGCCGTTGCGATCTTCGCCTATCTCGGCCTGTTGTTCGGCGGCAATCTCGTGCTGGGCCCCACGCGCGGGCCCAACAACGCATTCTCTTCGTCGAGCAAGGATAGCCAGCCGCTGCAGCTGAGCGCACGCGACGTCGTGCGCGGCGTGCTGGCAGCCGACCGGAAGGTCGCGCAGAAATACGCGACCTATGCTTCCGGCGACGCGGCTACCGCTGACCAGCAAGTCTTCGAGCGCTTGTCGCCCGGCTTCCTCTGGCTTTCGCAATCGACATCACCTGCGTTCTATGCGGCTGACGCGAAGCCCTACGATTCGCATGGCCCGCCCGCTTTCGCGGCCTGACGACACGCGCCTCGGCGCCTCCCATTGCATTTACGACACGCCTGCCTGCGCCTGAAGCGCAGGTTCAAGCGTTATCAAGGATAGACAACACAATGCGCACCTCACCATGGCTAGTGGCCACCTATACGGTGATCATTCTCCTCGGCATTCTGATCGCACTGCCGAATGCCCTGCCGCAATCCACATTGCAGCGCCTTCCCTCTTGGCTCCCGCACCAGCAGGTCTCGCTCGGCCTCGACCTTCGCGGCGGCTCGCACCTCGTTCTCGAAGTCGATGAAGCCGACCTGACGCGCGAGCGTCTGCAGTCGCTTCTGCAGGACGCGCGCCGCGTGCTGCGCGAAAAGAACATCCAGCCGAAGTCGGTGGTTCGCAACCAGAACCAGATCGTCGTGACGCTGAACGACCCGGCGCAGACCGATGAAGCCGTGACGCAGCTGCGCACGCTCGGCAACACGATCGCAACCGGCATTTCCGCCGGCCAGTCGGACCTTTCGGTCACGACCAGCGGCGGCAACATCATCGTTGCCTTCTCAGCCGCCGGTATCTCCAGCAACGTCGACAGCGCCGTCCAGCAGAGCCTTGAAGTCATTCGCCAGCGCGTCGACCAGGTCGGCGTCGCCGAACCGACGATCCAGCGCATCGGCGGCAACCGCGTTCTCGTGCAGCTTCCGGGCGCGCAGGATCCGACCCGTCTTCGCCAGCTCCTCGGCTCGACCGCCAAGATGTCCTTCCACATGCTCGCGCCGAACAATGCTCCCGGCCCCGGCGTGACGATGCTGAAGGATGACGAGGGCAACACCTATCCGGTTCTCGACCGCGTCGAAATCTCCGGTGACCGTCTTTCCGACGCCCGCGTCAGCTTCGACCAGAGCCAGCAGCCCGTCGTCAGCTTCCGCTTCGACAGCGCCGGCGCAACCCGCTTCGCAGACATTACCCGCCAGAACGTCGGCAATCCCTTCGCCATCATTCTCGACGACAAGGTGCTGAGCGCGCCTGTTATCCGCGAGCCGATCACCGGTGGTTCCGGCCAGATCTCCGGCAACTTCTCGACCGATACGGCCAACACGCTTGCCGCCATGCTGCGCGCCGGCGCCCTGCCCGCCAAGCTCACCGTCATCGAAGAACGCACGGTTGGTGCCGACCTCGGTGCCGATGCCATCCAGATGGGTATCTATTCCGGTCTCGTCGGCTTCGTCCTCGTCGCGGCCTTCATCTTCCTGCTCTACGGAACCTGGGGCATTCTCGCCAACGTCGCCCTGCTCATCCACACGATCCTGACCTTCTCGGCACTGACGCTTGTCGGCGCCACGCTGACGCTGCCCGGCATCGCGGGCGTCGTGCTCGGCATTGGTCTTGCGGTTGACGCCAACGTTCTGATCAACGAGCGCATCCGTGAAGAAACCCGCAAGGGCAAGGGCTCGTTCGCGGCCATCGACACCGGCTTCCGCCGCGCCTACTCGACCATCATCGACGGCAACATGACGGCGCTGATCGCCGCCGCCATCCTGTTCTGGTTCGGCACCGGCCCGGTTCGCGGCTTCGCCGTCACCATGGCGCTCGGCCTGATCATCTCGATGTTCACCTCGGTCGCCTTCGTTCGCGTCTCGATGATCGAGATCACCCGCCGCTTCAAGCTGAAGACCATCAACATCAAGCCGTTGCTGCCGGTCTTCTACCCCTACGACAAGCACATCCAGTTCATGAAGGCGCGCTTCTTCGGCGTGACCGTCTCGGCACTGCTGTCGGTCGCATCGGTCGTGCTCTTCTTCCACCCTGGCCTCAACTACGGCGTCGACTTCCGTGGTGGTATCCAGATGTCGGTGAAGACGCAGGAAGCAGCCGATCTCGCCAAGTTCCGTGAAGGCCTGAACAGCCTCGGCCTCGGCGAAGTCTCGCTGCAGTCCTATGGCGACAACAACACCATGGCCGTTCGCGCGCAGCGCCAGGACGGCGGTGAAGAGGCGCAGACGGCAGCCGTCACCAAGCTGAAGGACGAGATCGTCAAGATCGATCCGTCGGCAACCGTGACCGGCACCGATGTCATCGGCCCGAAGGTCAGCGGCGAACTTGCATGGGCGGGCATCCTGTCCGTCGTGATCGCCAGCCTCGCGATGCTGCTCTACATCTGGTATCGCTTCGAATGGCCGTTCGCGGTCGGCGCCATCGTCACGCTCATTCTCGACGTGACGAAGTGCATCGGCTTCTTCGCGCTGACGGGGCTCGACTTCAACCTGACCGCCATCGCGGCGATCCTGACGCTGGTCGGCTACTCGGTGAACGACAAAGTCGTCGTCTACGACCGCATGCGTGAAAACATGCGCCTCTACAAGTCGATGCCGCTGCGCGAACTGATCGACAAGTCGATCAACGAAACGCTGGCCCGAAGCATCTACACCAACGTCACCGCCTTCCTCGCTTTGCTGCCGATGGCAATCTGGGGCGGCAGCGCGGTCGAAAGCTTCGCGATCCCGATGGTGTTCGGCATTCTCGTCGCCGCCGCATCGTCGGTATTCATCGCGGCGCCGATCCTGCTCTTCCTCGGCGACTGGCGCACGCGCCACCGCGCCGCGGTTTCGAGCAACGACGACAAGGTCGACATCATTCCGCCGAGCTCGCGCAAGTCGGCTGGCTGATAAAGGATCGACCCTTTTCAGGTTGCTTTCGTGAAATTGATGCGGGCGCCGGTTGCAGAACCGGCGCCCGCTTTCTATTCTCCGCCCGGGCTTAAATCCGGCGGACGAGACATGTCACCATCGACGACAGAGACCGACGAAACGCGCATCAAGCGCTTTCTCGCCATTGCCTCGCACGACCTGCAATCGCCGCTCAGGCACATCGCGATGTATGCAGAGATTCTGATCGACGAGATCGGCGACAGGATCGATGCCGAGCACCTGGAATATCTCACCACCATTCTTGCCAAGACACAGGCAGCGCAGGAGCTGACGAAAGGGCTGATCAGCTTCGCTTCCGGCGCGCCGCGACTTGTGATCAGCGATGTCGACACCACGCTGCTGGTTGCGCAGATCTGGGCGGAGCTGCGCTTCGAGGTCGATGCGCCCAAGGCCACGATCGAGACGGGCGACCTGCCCGGCATCCGGACCGATGCGGGAATCCTGGGGCTCGTGCTGAAGAACGTGATGGCGAACGGGCTGATGCATCGCACGGATGCCGACGAGGCGTGCCGCCTGACGGTCGAGGCGGAAGTCGATGCCACGCATTGGACGATCCATATTTCAGACAACGGCCCGGGCATCGCGCCCGAGCATCAGGAGAGCGTGTTCACTGCTTTCTGGAGCCTGCTGCCGGAGGGCGCCGTGAAAAGGCCGGGCCTCGGGTTGGCAGCGGCACGGGAGCTGGTGACCGCACTCGGCGGCACGATATCGCTCTCATCATCAGCGGAGACGGGAAGTCGGTTCACGATCCGCCTGCCCGTTTGATGGCCCGTTAGATGTTGTAATCGTCCTTCCAGACATCCGGCATGTCATAGCGAACATATTCGCGGATGATGTGCTGCAGCGTCTCGACGTCGATCTCGTCCTTGCCGATGCGGAAATCGACGCCGTAATCCTGGAACTGCTGGAAGTAGCTGTCCGACACGTCCATCGATATGACGCCGATCGGGCCGGTGTAGCTCGCGGCGCGCAGCTTCGGCACGGTCTCGCGAAAATCCGCGTTCGGCAGCAGTCGGTTGTCGAGCAGGATTAGGTCGAACCTGTCGCTATTGAGCTTTGCCAGCGCATCGCTGACCGATTGCGCGTAGTCCATCTGCACCTTCGGCTCGGTAAGTGCCGCGACGGTCTTCTTCAGGGAGCGAAATTCGATGAATTCGTCATCGACGAATAGAATCCTGACCGCCTCGCCCGGAGCCGTCTGCGATGTCGCTTCAGCATTCTTGCTCACGAAACAAGTCCCATACGCAACGCCATCGCCACCATGTGGACGCGATTTACCGCGCCGAGCTTTCTGACCGACGCCGCGATGTGCGAGTTGACGGTGTGTTCCGACAGACCGAGAATGATGGCGATCTCCGCCGATGTCTTGCCTTCACTGGTCCAGCGAACCACTTCACTCTCCCGTTGGGTCAAGCGGCCTGACATCTCGTTGACCAGGATTTCCTCGTAAAACTTGTCGAAAATCCGCATGGTATCGAGCAAGATATCGGCGACCTCGCCCTGGTCCGGCTGCTGGCGCTTGCCGCTGAAGGCAACACAGTAGCGACGCCCCTCGGGCGTGAAAAGCGGGATGAGCAGAAAGCTGTTTGTGTCGAATTCGTTGAGGACGAGATCGGGAGGATAGCCCTCCAGATTGTTGGCCTTGCCGCTCATAGGGGTCGCCAGGAACTGCGCGGCCTTGGATTTGATGAAGCCGAGCGCGCGGCCCATGGCGTAGACGAAGAAGCCGGTCTGGCGCTCGGCGACATTGGTGATGATGATGTCGCGCGCGCCGAAGGGCTGCGACGCCTCGGAGATGCGGGCGAGCGCGAAGCTGTCAAAAGCATAGTGATGCGCGGCCGCCTTCAGAAGTCGAAAGAAATCCGTGCGGTTGATCGCCCGCCCCAGTTCCGGGCCAGCGTGAAATGGAAGGGCCATCGCGCTACTCATTCCGCATTCCTGCTTCTTGGCTCCTACGTGCCTCTGATTACCGGTTGGGCGGCATCTCCGAACTCTGGAGACACGCGCCAGACTGATACAGTTAATGACCGAGTGCGGAGTTTCGAGGGAAACCGCCGCGACACGCCGATCACAAAATCGGCATGCGACATCCGCTTCCGCCCCCCTACCCTCGGCATTCGCCTGTCCTATGCTGCCGGCGACGCGCTTCGCGCACCAGCAAGGCGACAGGCTTCATTCACGGATTTTGCCGGGGTTGTTTCGTCAACAAAGTCAAACGGCTCTCCCCAGCATCGTCTCACACTGCTTCATGCGTATAGTGTGAAATGTAGCCAAAGTCGTGTCAATGAGACTTGCAACCATTGCGTCATAAATACCTAAGAAAGTCGATTGTCTTTGATGGACTATTGGCCGAGACGCACGAGTGCACTGAGGTCGATCGGTTTTTCGACGTATAGATCGGCCCCGCAGGCCAAGGCCCGCTCCCGATCCGCCGTCGCGTCCGAGCCGGAACAGACAGCGATTCGCATCGAGGCGAAGCGTTGATCGGCGCGCAGGCGCATGACGAGACCGATGCCGCTATCGAGAGGCATGTAGAGATCGACGATCAGGAGCGCCGGCAGAGACATGCCTTCCGCGAGACATAAAGAGAGCGCTTCGAAGGCGGCATCGGCGGTCTGGAAGCACGAAAGGGCGATGTCGGGGCGTTCCTTGCGGCAGACATATTGTGCGTAAAACAGGTCGTCGCGGCTGTCGTCCACATAAAATACCGCCGGCATTGCCACCCTCCCGTGCTCGCGCCGGCGCTCCGTTCGACCGCAGGGCACAGCATCCGTAACGGGCATATTGCCGGTCGGCGCCGAAGCCGCAACTATCGCGGCAGATGTATATTGAATAATTTTCAATTCTGGAAATAGTAACCGCCGGACGGGAGAGCAACGCGTGGTGAAGCCGATCATTGGTCGAAGGACGAGTGCCCCCTGGCGCCAGGAACGACACCGTTTGACCACGATCGTGCTCGGCGTGCTGCTGCTCATGCTGGGCGCCGTGATCCTTTTCGCCTGGGTGCGGCAGATCGAGCCTCTTCTTTTCCTGATCCCGGATTCGCCGGCGATGGCGATCAACACGGCGATCTGCTTCTGCCTCACCGGGATAGCGCTCGTCATCTCGGTCTATACAAGCGCAAACGCGCGGCTCGCCGCTTTCCTGCTGTTTTCGCTTGCCGCCGCGATGAGCGGGGTCCGGCTGATCGAGCTGACATTCGTCGGACGGCAGCCGCAGATCATGGAGCGCTTTCTCGCCGGCATTCTCGTCGATCCGGCATTCTTTGGCCGCATCGGCGGCGGCATGGCGCTCAATACCGCCGTGGTCATGTTCTTCTCCAACCTCGCTCTGGCGCTGACCCCACCGGACCAGAAGGGCAAGGCGCGGCTGTTCGAGGAGCTTGTCGGCTATGTGGTGATCGGCCTCGGCATCGCGGCCCTAGCCGGATACGCGATGCATACCGAGCACATCTATCGCTGGGGATCGAACATCGGCATGGCGGTGCACACCGCGGCCGGCGTGACGCTGCTCGGCTCGGCGATGCTGGTGCGGTCCTGGTGGCTGCAGCCGGATCATCATGGCGGCATGCCCGTCTGGCTGCCGGGTGCGCTGTGCTTCATCGGGCTGATGATCGATCTCTACACCCCGCTCGGGGTGGTGAACGGCATGATCTATGTGCCGCTGATCCTGACCTCGCTGTGGTTCAACAGCCGCACGGCGCCGTTCAACCTGGCCTTCGTCTGCTCCATTCTGATCCTGCTCGGTTTTCTCGCCGTCGACCGGCATGGTGAAGGCTATGGCTACGAAGCGACGAACCGCGCCATCACCGTCGGCATGCTCTGGCTGGTGGCGACCTTCGTGTTCTTCTTCCAGCGCAAGAGCGACAGCCTCGATGCCGAGCGAATCCGTTTCGACACGGTGACCCGCAATACGCCGAACGCGATCGTCGCCATGGACCCGCAGGGCAAGATTTCGCTGTTCAATCCGGCAGCCGAGGAGATGTTCGGCCGGACATCGAAGGAAGCGATCGGAGAGAGCGTCCATATCCTGCTGCCGGAGACCTTCCATGCGGGCCTCGACGACTATTTCCGGCGATCGCTGCTGTTGAGCGAGGAAGGCGGGACCGGGACGACGGGTACGATCTCGGGCATCCGGCGCAATGGTGAGACATTCCCGCTCGATGTGTCGCTCAGCGCCTTCCGTACCGGGACAACGGTCACCTTCGTCGCCATTCTGCGCGACATCAGCCTGCGGGTGCAGCAGGAGGAACAGCTGCGGACGATGTTCCGCCAGCTTCAGGCCTACACAGCCGATCTGGAGCGCAGCAATTCCGATCTCGACGAGTTCGCCTATATCGCCTCGCATGACCTGAAGGAGCCGCTGCGCGGAATGCACAACCATTCCCGCTTTCTGCTCGAGGATTACGAGACGGTGCTCGACGAGGACGGCGTGCGCCGCATCAACCGCATTGTCCGGCTTAGCCAGCGCATGGAGAAGCTGGTCAACGACCTGCTCTATTTCTCGCGCATCGGGCGCCAGCAGCTGGCGGTGAAACGCACCGATGTTAATGCGATCGTCAAGGACGTGGTCTCGACCATGGAGCTTTATCTGGAAGAGCGGCGGGCGAAGGTGCTGGTCGAAGGCCAGCTTCCCGATGTCGTCTGCGATTCGCTGCGGCTGACCGAGGTCTACCGCAACCTGATCACCAATGCCGTGAAATACAACGACAAGGCCGAGCCGGTCGTGACCGTCGGTCACGTCGGCGAGTTTACCGGCGAAGACGGGCGCCGGACGAGCGACGTCTATTTCGTGCGCGATAATGGCAAGGGCATTCCTCGCGAGTTTCACGAGGATATCTTCCGCATCTTCAAGCGGCTGGAAAAGACGCAGGAATCGGACGACGGCACCGGCGCCGGGCTGACCTTCGTGCGCAAGATCATCGGCCGTCACGAGGGCGACGTCTGGTTGGAGTCAGAGGTTGGCCAGGGCACAACCTTCTATTTTACATTGGGTCACAAGCGCGAGGGGCAGCATGCAGCACCGTGAATCACAGCCGATCCTGATCGTCGAAGACAGCGAGGACGATTACGAAGCAACGATCCGCGCCTTCAAGCGCGCCAAGCTCAAGAACCCGGTGCAATGGGCGCCATCGGGCCAGCAGGCGCTTGATCTGCTGGCGACGATGGAAACACGGCCGGGCCTCATCCTGCTCGACCTCAACATGCCGGGGCTCGATGGCCGCAAGACGCTGGAGGCGATCAAGTCCAACCCGGCCTGGCGGAAAATCCCGGTGGTGATCCTGACCACATCTGACGACGAGCGCGATATCGAGGGCTGCTACGCGCTCGGCGCCAACACCTATGTCCAGAAGCCTGTCGATCTCGACGGTCTGTTCGCGGCGATCCAGAGGCTGAAGGAATACTGGTTCGAGATCGCCATATTGCCTCTGGAGGGGTGATCATGGCCGAGGGCAGCGCGGTACTGGTTATCGACGACAATATCGACGACCGCGAAGTTTACCGGCGGATGCTGGCACGCGCGCCGGGCGCGAACTATGTGGTCTACGAGGCTGAAAACGGCGACGAGGGCATAGCGCTCAACGCGCAGAAGCGGCCGGATTGCGTGTTGCTCGACTACTCGCTGCCGGGCCGCGACGGCGTCGGTGTGCTCGAGGAGATATTGAAGCTCGACCCCTCCGCCAACGTGATCATGCTGACTGGCCAGGGCAGCGAGACGATCGCCGTCGAAGTGATGAAGGGCGGCGCGCGGGATTATCTCACCAAGGACACGCTTTCGCCGGAGACGCTGCACCGCTGCATCCAGAGCGCCATCATGCATGGCGATCTCGCGGCCAAGCTGGAGCAGAAGCAGCAATCACTCGAGATTTTCACCCGCGCCATGGCCCACGACCTGAAGGAGCCGCTGCGGACGATCAAGTCGTTCAGCAGGCTGCTGCAGGCATCGCCCTCGCTCGCGCATGACGATCACGACCTGCTCGGCTACGTGCTCAGCGCGGCCGACCACATGGAGGAGCTGATCGTCAAGGTGTCGGGCTTCTCGAAGCTCGAGGCCTCCGGCGATCTCGAGGCCAAGCCGGTCTCGCTGTCGGCGATCGTCGACCAGGTGGAGCGCAATCTGCGCGAACAGATCAGCAGCCGTGGCGCCGAGATCGAGCGCGGCCCCTTGCCCCAGGTGATGGGCGACGGGACGCTTCTGGTGCAGATGCTGCAGAACATCATCTCCAACGCCATCAAATATTGCGAGGACGAGGTGCCGCGCGTGCGGATCTCGGCACAAGGCGAAGGCATGCTCTGCCGGATCGCCGTCAGCGACAACGGGCCCGGCATCGCTCGTGATCATCGCGAACTGATCTTCCAGCCGTTCAAGCGGCTGGTCGGGCGCGGCATCGAGGGAACGGGGCTCGGGCTGGCGATTTGCCGTCGGATTGCGCAGCTGCATGGCGGCGCCATCTGGTGCGAGGATGCCGATGGTGGTGGGGGCACCACCTTCATCATGGAGCTGCCGCTGGCCTTGAGTGAGGCGGACAAGGCGCCGGCCGACGCGGCAAGCCCACGGCAAGAAGAGCAGCGCGCTGATAGGATCGGCCGGGTGGCCGAGGTTCTGCTGGTCGAAGACAGTCCGGCAGATGTTCAGCTTCTGAAGATCAAGCTGATGAAGCGGGAGAAGGTGACGTTCAACCTGCATCTCGCTTCGAACGGCCTTGAGGCGATGCGGCTTCTGCAGGAGCGGGCAACCGGTGGTCACGATCCTTTGATCGACCTCATCCTGCTCGATATCAACATGCCGATCATGGACGGGTTCGAGGTTCTTGAGGCGCTTTCGCGCGACGCGCGGCTGAAGACGATACCGGCCTTCATCCTAAGCACATCAAGCGATGAGGACGACATGGAGCGTGCCAGAAGGCTTGGCGCGCGGGCCTACATGATCAAGCCGCCGACGCGGCAGCAGCTGGAACTTGCGCTGCGGGATGTTCAGACTTTGGATTTGCAGCCTTGCGGAGATGCCCTAATTCTTTATGGAGAGCAAACAAGGCACCAAGCAAACGCAACGATATGACTGTTATCCTCACCTTCATCTCCGCGCTCCTTCTGTACCCAATGCAATCCGGGCTCCCCTCAATGGCTTCAGGCATACATCACATCACGCTGCTGACCCGAAAGGTGCAGGCGAACGTCGACTTCTATGCCGGCTTTCTCGGCATGCGGCTTGTCAAACAGACGGCCGGTTTCGAAGACGCGACGCAGTTGCACCTCTTCTATGGTGACGCGGAAGCTACGCCGGGCTCGCTCGTGACATTCCTTGTCTGGGAAGATGGCGCGCCTGGCCGGGCCGGGTTCGGGCAACTGAGCGAACTGGCGTTGGCGATCGACCCTTCCAGCATCGGCTATTGGCTGACGCGGGCGATGAGCTTCGGCGTCCGCACGGAAGGTCCGGCCGACGAATTCGGCGAGCCGGTGCTGCGCCTGAAGGATCCGGACAACATCATCGTCAAGCTTGCCGGCACGCCGGCGCTGAAATCGCCTGCTCCCTGGCATGGCGCCGGCATTCCGGTCGAGCACGCCGTGCAGCGCGTGCGCGGAACGACGATGCTGACCGAGGAGCCGGAAAAGAGCCGGGCCTTCGTCGAGAGCCACTTCGGCTATCGCTTCCAGGAAAACCGCGGCAATATCGACCGGCTGGTCTCGCAGTCCGGCGATATCGTCGACATCAGGAACGCCAAGGGCTTCTGGTCGAGCGCGCCCGGAACCGGCACCTTCGACCACGTCGCCTTCCGCGCAGAGGACGACGCGGCGCTGTCGAAGGTTCATGATGCGCTGAAGAGCGAGGGTGCAAGCGCGTCTGATATCAACGTGCACGACCGCAAGTATTTCCGCTCGCTCTATGTGCGCGAGCCGGGCGGCACGCTAATCGAGCTTGCGACCGACAAGCCGGGCATGACCGTGGATGAGCCGGCGGCGACGCTTGGCGAAAAGCTGTTCGTGCCGAAGGACCCGATTACCGATCTCAAGGACCTGAAGGTGGTTCTGCCGCAGTTTTCGATGCCGGGTGAGCCCCGGATCAATTATCGCGAACTGCCCTTCGTGCACCGTTTCTATACGCCGCCGAACCCTGACGGCACGGTTCTGGTGCTGCTGCACGGTTCGGGTGGCAACGAGACGACGCTGATGCCGCTGCTGCACAAGGTGGCGCCGCGCGCGACGCTGCTCGGCGTGCGCGGGCGCGCGACGGAGGAAGGCATTCCGCGCTGGTACAAGCGCATCACGCCGTTTTCCTTCGACCAGCAGGACATTAAGAACGAGGCGGAGGCTTTCGCCGCCTTCATCGACGGCGCGGTGAAATCCTACGGGCTCGATCCGAAGAAGCTCGTTTATGTCGGCTATTCCAACGGCGCCAATCTCCTGAACTCGCTTCTCTACCTGCACCCGAACCTCGTTCACAAAGCGGTACTGCTGCGCTCCATGCCCGTGCTCAGCGAATTTCCGCATGCGGACCTGAAGGGCACAGATCTGCTTGTCATCAGCGGCAAGACGGACGCCTATGGGAAGTATGCGAGCGACCTCGAAACGCGGCTGAAGACATCTGGCGCAACCGTCGATTCGACCGTCATCCCGACGGGGCACCTGCTTGGCGATGACGATGTTCCGGTCATTCAGAAGTGGCTGACGCACGAGGAGTAGCGCGTCAGCGGGCTCGCCAGCGGAGCTTCATCCACCGGCCGCCAGGACACACCCGCTGGTCGTATTCTGCAATTTCTACTCGGACCTGTCGCATTCTTCCAAGTCATGCGGCGGGTTTTTCTCTGGTAAAAACGTCCGATCCGGCCGGTTTTCTTGGTCGATATTGGTCCGGCGAGAACAGCTGTCTTTTACCTCTCGCCTATTTCGCCAGTGCGAAGAAGCGCAATGCGGCCACGAGAAAACGACGTAAGCAACGCTATTGCACTTCTATATATTTTTATATTCACAATGCTTAAATTGGATATATTTCGATAATAATCAGAAGCAAGCAAACAGAATTGCGACTTTGTGAATATTAAATAAACACGAATTATTACAATTACTTTTCTTCATTCCAGAAATAATATCGCATTAATATCACCCTCCTGCGATTAATAATATACCAGCAAGAAATCACCACATTGTTTTGGTTTTTCAGCAAACTGTATTGGTTTGCTGCAACGCAAAATGTTTCTTGCCGAGGTTGGGGGAGCGCCCTACCCTTCCCCCGACATCGACTGCAGAAGGGAACCCGAATGCCTCCTCAGCCCGTGGACATCAGCCTGATCATCTCGTCGAGAAATCGGGCTTATGGACTGACGAACTGCCTGGATGCCGTATCGAATGCCGCGCGCCAGGCCAGCGATCTGAACCTGGAACTCGTCTTCGTCGACAATGGTTCCACCGACAACACGTCCGCGATCGTCAGCGAATGGGCGAAGACCGCGCCGATCAGCACCAATCTCGTCTACGAAGCGAAGCCCGGTCTTTCGGTTGCGCGCAATAGCGGGCTGGCTGCCGCCACGGGCCGGATCATCGCTTTCACGGATGACGACTGTGAAGTGTTTGCCGATTACTTCACGGTGATTGCAGCACTCTTTGCCGCCGACACCGACATCGTCATGCGCGGCGGCCGCATCGAGCTTGGCGACGCGCGCGATCTGCCTGTCACGATCAAGCCCGAGCTTGAGCCTGCCGTGCTGACGAGCGAGCTGCATGCCGGCGGGTTCATCCATGGCGCCAACATGGCATTTCCGCGCGCGCTGATCGACAAGGTAGGCCTGTTCGACACGCGCTTTGGCGCCGGCTCACCCTTCCGCTCCGGCGAGGACACAGATTACGTGCACCGCGCCTTCAATTCCGGCATCCGCGTCGAATACATTCCGGATTTCGCGGTGAAGCACTTCCACGGGCGCCGGGAACTCGGCGACGTGAAGAAGCTGCAGAGCGGCTATGCCTTCGGCAACGGCGCGCTCTACGCCAAATACCTCTTCGACCGTCGCTCGAACATGCGCGGCATGCTGCGCTGGGACATTCGCCAGGCAGTGCTGGAGGCAATGGGCCGCCGCAAGCTCAGCGATGAGCTAGGGCTGACCTATCGCAGCCAGCTCAGAGACAATTTCACCGGCATGGTCGCCTATTGGCGCGGCCAGAAAACGGGTCGGGCCGCTTGAGCGGTCCCGAGCCCCGGAAGCATTGCGCCTCAGCGCCCAATCGATTGGATACTGAATGACAGATACGGCAATTGGCCACGCCGAGCTGAAGAAGAAGACCGCGCTTTCCGTCCTCTGGTCGGTCATCCGCGTGGCGTGGAGCACGGTTGCGACCTTCGTGATCTTCGTCATTCTCGCCCGCATTCTCGGCCCCGGCGATTTCGGCACCTTCGCGCTCGCGAGCCTGTTCGTCGAGATCGGCAGGGTGCTTGCCTATGCCGGCCTGGGTGACGCGGTGACGCGGCAGCTCGATCTGGACGAGGAGCTGGCCGATACTGCCTTCTGGGCAACCATTGCCTTCAGCGCCATCGTCGCCGCTGTCGTCTTCGTCTTCGCGCCCTATTACGGCGATCTCGTCCGCGACCCGAAAGTCGCCGAAATCCTGCGCTGGCTGGCGCCGTTGCTGCCGGTGTCGTCGCTCGCCGTCATCCACAATGCACGGCTGGCACGCGAGTTCGGCCACAAGAACCTCGCGGCCCAGGCAATCGCCGCCAGCCTGCTGTCCGGCATCACCGCCGTCGCCTGCGCCTTCATGGGCTGGGGCGTGTGGGCGCTGGTCGCCCAGACCGCCGTCAATGCCGTGGTCACGGTGCTGCTCGGCTGGGTCGCCTATCCCTGGATGCCGAAATTCCGCTTCAACGTGCCGCTGTTCCGCTCGGTCTTCCTGTTCAGCATCAGCCTTGTCGTCACGCAGCTGATGTGGATGCTGCTTGCCCGCGTGCAGGACATCTTCATTTCGCGCTGGTACGGCCCGGTCGAAGTCGGCCGTTACCGTATTGCCTGGCGGTTGATCGAGCTGATCGGACAGGCGGTGCTGGCGCCGATCGGCAGTGTCGCGCTGGTGACGCTGTCGCGGCTACAGAACGACCGCGTCGCCTTCCGCAATGCCTACAACAAGATTGTCGGCGCCGCCGCACTCGGCACCATTCCGCTGCTGCTCGGCTTCGGCGCTCTGTCGAACGACATGATCGCCATGCTGTTCGGCGACAAGTGGGGCAATGCCGGCGACATCGCCACGGTGCTCGTGCTGATGGCCGTGCCCTTCGTCATGAACTTCTTCGCCTCGTCGGCGCTCTCCGCTGTCAACCGCGCGGAATCGATTCTCTCGGTGGCTGCCCTGCAGCTTGCCGCGACGCTGGTGCTGACCTGGTTGCTCGTGCCCTACGGCGTGGTTGCCGTTGCGGCCGGCTATACGCTGCGCGCCTGGCTGACGCTGCCCTACCAGCAGTATGTGCTGGCGCGCTTCGCCAACATCGATGCGATGAGCACGCTGAAGGCCGTGGCGCTGCCGCTCTTCGGTTCGCTGCTGATGGCCGCCGGCGTCTGGCTCGCACATCCTGTCATCGTTGAGCATGTCCAGAACCGCTGGCTGTCGCTCGGCCTCAGCATCGGCCTCGGCGCGGTGATCTACCTCGCCTTCCTGCCGATCTTCGGCCGGTCGGTCATCCGCCCCTACATCGCGCTTGCAATGTCGCTCAATCCGTTTCGCAAACACGCGCAGGCCTGAGCCCGCGCAATAACTTTCGGACCTCTTGTCCCTAAAACAAGGAGCCTTCAATGGAATCTAACCTGACGATCATCAACCGCCTGCAGGGCGTGATCGAGAAGAACCTGTATGACGTTTTCGACCCGTCGGAGCGTTATGCGCTGCTCGACTTTCCGAACCACTACAATATCGGCGACAGCGCGATCTGGCTGGGCGAGCTTGCATACTTCGACAAGAAGCGCTCGCGCCCGTCCTATGTGACCGAAATCCCGACCTTCGACGAGGACCGCATGCTCGGCGCCATTGGCGACGGCCGGATCTTCCTGCATGGCGGCGGCAATTTCGGGGATATCTGGGCGGGCTACCGCCAGTTCCGCGAGAACATGCTGGAGCGGCACAAGGGACGGCCGATCGTGCAGCTGCCGCAGACCATCCATTTCAAGGATCAGGCCAACGTCGACAGCACGGCGCGCGCCATCGAGAAGCATGGCCAGTTCACGCTCCTGGTGCGCGACAAGAAAAGCCTTGCCTTCGCGCAGCGCTGGTTCCAGTGCGAGACGCGCCTGTGCCCCGACATGGCCTTCTGCATCGGGCCGGTCGCAAAGCCGGTGCCGCAGCATGAACTGCTCTTGAACCTGCGCGAAGACCAGGAAGTCGGCACGCCGCAGGACCTGACGGCGGCGACGCAGCGCCCGGGCACCGTGAAATCGGATTGGCCGGATGAGCCAGCGGATTTCCAGAAGCAGACCAAGCATGCGGCCATCCTCAAGGGCCTGCTCTCGGGCAAGATCGGCGGCCGCGCCCGCATGACGGAACTCGCCTACCGTGAGCGCGCGCAGCAGCGCTTCGATCGCGGCGTGGCGCTCTTGGGCTCGGCTCGACAGGTCATCACCGACCGCATGCACGGGCACATCATGTGCGTGCTGATCGGCGCCGACCATTGCGTGCTCGACAACAGCTACGGCAAGACCAGCAGCTTCATCGAAGCCTGGAACACCTGCAACACGGAGAAGGCGGAGCTGGCGGCGACCGTCGACGAGGCGCTTGATATTCTCGACGCACGCCGCATGCAGAAGCAGGCCGCCGTCGCCTAAGGCAGTTACCCTCGCCGGGCGATCATGATCCCGGCGAGGACCACCAGACCGCCGACGGCCTGCATCGGGCCGATCGGCTCGCTGAGCAGGATCCATGCGAGGATCGCGGCGACGACGGGCTGCAGGAGCAGCGTCAGCGACGAGAAGGCGGCCGGCAGATAGGCCAGCGCATAGGTGATCGCAACCTGCCCGCTGGCGTGGCTGATGAAGGCGAGACCGAAGACCATGGCCCAGCCATAGGCCGTGGTAGGCATGAGATGGCCTTCCACGAAGAAGCCGAACGGAAACAGGCAGACGGCGGCGGAAGCCGTGCTCCAGAGCATGATGCGCACCGTGTCGAAGCGTGTGCGCAGCCTGCCGATGGCGAGAATGTAGAGCGCATAGGCCACTGCCGCCAGAACGGCGCCGCCATCGCCCAGCAGATCGCCCTGGCCGAGTGCCGCCGGACCGCCCTTGAGGATGACGACGCCGACGATCGCCAGCAGCAATCCCGCCACGAACACGCGCGTGACGGCAGCGCCCATGAAGAGCACGCCGATGATGGTGACGAAGACCGGCGCCAGATTGGCGAGCAGCGTCGCACTGGCGACGGATGTGATCGTGATCGACAGATGCCAGGTGATGAGGTCGACGGCGAGAATGACGCCGGGCAGGATGAGCAGGCCGCGATCCATCCAAGTCTCGGGCTTCGGACCGGTGGCGCGACCCTTGATGAGCGAGAAGATGTAGATCGGGAAGAAAGCCAGCGCCACGCGCCAGAAGCCGGTTGCCATCGGCCCCACTTCCGACAGCCGCACGAAGATCGGCGAGCCGCCGATCGCGGCGCCACCGAGGATCAGCGCGGCAAGCGCGAAACGGTGCGAGGGAGCGGACTGCGGGAGGGCGGTGGAGACTTGCGACATGGCGTACCGTGCTTGCGGCGTCGGGTGCGATCGAGCGGCGCCATCATGCACCGCAAGTAGCAGAAGCGGTGGCCTGAGAATAGCCCGGGAACGACAGGCGCGGTCGATATCGTCGCCGGCGTGGCTCGCGCTACACCGGCACCAACGTAAAGGGTCAGCCGGAGATGACCGTCGAGAATTCCGGATTGCCGCGGATGGTGTTGCTGACCGTACAGATCTCGTCTTCAGCGGCGTGGGCGATCTTCTGGCGGGTTTCCTCGTCGATGTCGCCCTTGATGGAGAAGACGATGTTGAAGGTCTTGACCCGCGACAGGCCTTCGGTGGCCTTCTCGCCGGTGACGTCGGCCTTGAGCTCGGTGATGCGATCGAGCACGCCAAGCTGGCTCGCCGCCATGCGGGCGCTCAAGACCAGGCAGGCCGAGAGCGAGGAATAGAGGAGATCGAGCGGGTTGAAACCCGGCTGTGACGGGCTGGTGACGATGTCGATCTCACCGCCCGTGGCGGAGGTGACATGCGGGAAGCCGGTGCGGCCGAGAACGGCGCTGGCGCCAACGGGACGAGTGCGAACCTTTAGGTCTGCCATGAGTTACTCCTCGGAGGTGATTCGTGCCTGTAGATAGGAGCTTCGATTGGCCGGCGCAACGCGCTTTTGACCGCTGATGCAATCGCAATCCACAAAGGCGCGACGCGCTGCAACCAAGGAAGGAAATCGGCATGAAATACCGATTCGGGACACCCTGAGAGGCAAAAGGTCAAGCTGAGTTAGACATCCCCATTTCTAGGGATAGCCCGGCATCAGCCTCGCAATGCAATATGATGTCGCACTAAAACAGAAATGACTATCGGAGTGATCCATGCGAGAACTTGAGACAGTTGCTGTTGCACCCAACGTCGTCCTCGAAAGCGCGCCGTTCGGTTACGTCCGCAAGGTCTATGTCGATGATGAAGCCTGCTGGGGCCTTTTCGACCAGGATGGCGATGTGATCTTCGTCGGCGATGCGCCGATCGACTGCCATTCCTACGCAGCCAAGGAGCATATCCGCGTTCAGGTCGTGCACTGATCCTGCTTCCACGGCGCCCGTCCCCAAGAACGAGCGCCGCAGGGCAGTTGGAAGACTTCAGCGATAGGACGGCGTCGATGGCGTCATGGCCACCTGTTCGCCGGAGAAGATGACGAAGGCGAACAGCAGGACACCGATGAATGTGATGATCGAGGCGATTGCCACGACGGGTTCCATCGCCATGTTGCCGAGCAACATCAGATAGAGGCTCGGAACCATCAGCGTGACGCCCGCGGTATAGATGCCGTACTGGATCATCGCGATGCGACGTTCGGCCTTGCGCGGATTGAGCGCGTAATAGCCTCCGAAGAGCGCCATCGTCACCCAACCCAAGAGATTACAGTGTGCGTGAGCGCCGATCACGCTGTGATCCTGCGAGATTGCCATGTTCAGGCCCATTCCGATACCAAGGATCAGGAACAGAATGGCCGTCTTGAAATATAGATGCGAGATGCGTGGCATGTGAATCTCCCCTCTTTTCGGCAAGGGTAATATTACCACTGCAGAGGCGAGTTGAGAACGACGCCCTTATCAGTAGGTTGCGACATGCGCGACGAGACAACTTGCATCGTTTCTAAGAGAAATCGGATACGTCACGAATTTCCGCCCAGATTGCCGGATATCGTCATGAATACTTCGTTAAAGCCTGTGGAATAGCATGGCGCGTGCGAATGAGTTGCGGAGAACTGAGATGCGGGAGATCTACAGGCCGTTTGTCACCAGTGACGATCCCGATCGGGATGTGCGCTGCCAGGACGCGATGCAATTCGCGTTCGAGGACCTGACGCGCGCCTGTGTCGCTTCCGGCTGGAGCGAGCGCGAAAGCATGGAGGCGATCATCAGCCTCGCGGAAGAGCGCCTGCGCGTGCTCGGCGCCAATGACGACGCCAAACAGCTTCTCGATGTTCTGAAAAAGATGATCCAGCAGCCGGCGGCCTGAGGGCTTTCGCCAAATCCCCAGTTGTAGGGCCAGTTGTCAGGCGGATTTCGCCAGCGGCACGTCGACGCTGTCGGCCAGGATCTGCGCCTGGGCGACCGACAGGTTATGCGACGCCATCAGGAGCAGGCAGAGCGCCACGGCGCGCGGCACATCCTGCTCTCCCGTCGCCCATAGGCGGCTGGTGATCTGATCGACTCCAAAGAGATTTTCCACTCCAGCAGTGGTCAATCCCAGGACCGCCAGAGCGGCTCTGTATTCCAAAGCTTTCATGTTTGCTGTTCCCGGCGCGCTTTATGCGCACTTATCTTTCGGAGTGGCCCACAATAGTTTCGGTTTATTTTAAAGGGTCTCCGCAAGCGACATTTTCAAGTCTGAAAACGACAGTCACAGCAGTGTCACGGCGTCAGAGTTTGTCTGGCTGGCGTCTAGTGAACCGACGGTTCGTCGGCATCATCCAGGAAAGTGCGGATGCCGTCGCGCTCGACCGTGGCCAGAAACTCGTCGAAAGCGTCGCGATCGGTCTCGAAGCCCTCTTCCCATTCGATCAGGTCGTCGTCCTGCGTCACGACTTCCATCTTCCAGTCGCCATTGGTGCCGGCAGGGCGGAAAATGTCGACCAGAACGGTCACGCCATCATCGGTAAACTCGCCGGCGAGTTCGGAATGCTCGAGCTTCGGTTCTTTCGTCTTGGCCATATCACTCTCTGCTGGTCCTGCGGGATGGACCGCTGTAGCAGCCCGATCGTTTGCCGCCAATTCAAAAGATGGCTTCGGCAACAAACACGAAAGAAAGAGTTTTATTGTTTGGGAGAAAGAGTGGTGCCCAGACGCGGATTTGAACCACGGACACGCGGATTTTCAATCCGCTGCTCTACCAACTGAGCTATCTGGGCATTCCTGCTTCGGCACATCTCTCGTTTCCGAGAGCTGTAGGGGCTTGGTTTTCCCCGGAAGCGAGCGGGGTTATAACATCTTGTTCGGCCATGGCAAGCGCCAAATGAGAGTTTTTTGACAGGCCTGTGAATTTTCCGAATTATTGAACAAATTGAACGGCTTCCCGAGCGGAAAAACCCGATCAGTTTTCGTCCGGGTACTCGGCCTTCGTCTCATCTTCGGCAACGGGAATGGCGTAGGAGCCGGTCAGCCAGCGCGAAAGATCGACTTCGCGGCAACGGTTCGAGCAGAAAGGATAGTGCTCGCGCTGCGAGGGCGTGCCGCACTCCGGGCATGGGTGCGCCTTGCGCAGCGGTTCGATCTTGGCGCTCTGTCTGGTTTCATCGGGCATGGTCATTCCTTCGGGTTTTAGGCCCGCCGGCTTCAAGCCTCGGGCCACCGGCTGTGGACGTCGAAGCCCTCGCCGGTCAGAAGCAAAATGGTCTCGTACAGCGGCAGGCCGACGACGTTGGTGTAGGAGCCGACCATCTTCTGCACGAAGGTGCCGGCCAGACCCTGGATGCCATAGGCACCCGCCTTGCCGCGCCACTGGCCGGAGGCCAGGTAGTTCTCGACCTCGAAACCGGACAAACGCTTGAAGCGCACCTTGGTTTCCACGATCTTCTGGCGGATCTTGCGATCGGGGGTCACCAGGCAGACGCCCGTGTAGACCCAATGGCTGCGGCCGGAGAGCAGGTAGAGCGAGGCCGAGGCCTCGTCGGCGAACTCGGCCTTGCCAAGAATGCGGCGGCCGACGGCGACGACGGTATCGGCAGCCAGGATATAGCTGCCCTTCCAGGTCATGTCGCCTTTGATGGCGGCAAGTGCTGCTTCGGCCTTTTCCGTCGAGAGGCGGCGCGCCAGCGAGCGCGGGTGCTCCGACTTCTTCGGCGTCTCGTCGATATCCATCGGCATCAGGCGCGAGGGCTCGATCCCTGCCTGGTTGAGCAGGTCAACGCGGCGGGGGGAACCCGAAGCCAGAATGAGCTTGTATTTGAGCGCCATGGAACCTCGACTACCGGGCAGACGGAAGCGAAAGCCTTAGGGGCTTTCGGATCAAGCTTACTTGAAGCGGTAGGTGATACGGCCCTTGGTCAGGTCGTATGGCGTCATTTCCACAAGAACCTTGTCGCCGGCGAGAACGCGGATACGGTTCTTGCGCATGCGGCCGGCCGTGTGGGCGATGATCTCGTGCTCGTTTTCGAGCTTCACGCGGAACGTCGCATTCGGCAAAAGTTCGGTGACGATACCCGGGAACTCGAGGACTTCTTCTTTAGGCATATAGGTGTTTTCTTCCTGTCGGTTGAGATGGCGGCGTTGGCCAAGATTGGGGCCGCCTCAAAATTTGGGCGGAAACTACACAATCAACGGGGGTTTGTGAACCAAATTGATCGCGTTTCCTTTATTTGTTTCATGCGGACTGCGCGGCGATACCACTTCGGTCTAATAGACGGTTCCGGATAAGCTCGGCGAGATGATTGCGCACCTCGCGATAGCTCTCCAGAATCTGCTCTCGCGTGCCCTGCGCAACCGTTGGGTCCATGGTCGGCCAGTAGACCACCTCGACGGCGCTCGCCCGCGTCAGTTCGAGCGCTGCGTGGTGAGCTTGCGGCGAGAGCGTGATGATCACGTCGAAGTAATCGTCTTCGAGATCTTCCAGCGTGTGCGGCAGATGCCGACCGAGCGACAGGCCGATCTCATCGAGCACCACATCGACGAATGGATCGCGTTCGCCGGCGCGAACGCCGGCAGACCTTATATAGGTATTTGATGGCAGCAAACTACGGGCGATCGCCTCGGCGATCGGCGAGCGGATGGCGTTCATTCCGCACATGAACAAGATCGCGCCCGGCCTGATGCTTGCGCTTGTCGGTTCGAGCTCGCTCATCCCGGTCATCCGCGCCAGTAAAGAACGCAGACCAGCGTGAACAGACGGCGCGCGGTGTCGAAATCCACCTCGATCTTGCCGTCCAACCGGTTCTGCAGCGTCTGCGAACCCTCGTTATGGATGCCGCGCCGCCCCATGTCGATCGCCTCGATGCGGCTTGGAGAGGCGGAGCGGATCGCCTCGTAATAGCTCTCGCAGATCATGAAGTAATCCTTCACGATGCGGCGAAACGGGGTGAGCGACAGGATGTGGGTGGCGACCGCCTCGCCGCCTTCCGTCGTAATCGCAAAGACCAGCTTGGTATCAACAAGCGAAATGTTCAGCCGGTACGGGCCGCCGGCGTGGCCGAGGGGCGTAAATGTGTTTTCCTCGATGAGATCGAAGATGGCGACGGCGCGCTCGTGCTCGACATCGGGCGTCGATCGGCCGATGGTGTCGTCCAGGACGACGTCGCAAAGCCGGAAGTCGCCCGCAGCCATCGCTTACCGTTCCAGGTTAAGGCGGATCGCAACCGATCGCGCGTGGGCGTCGAGGCCTTCGGACACGGCAAGCGCGATGGCAGCCGGACCAAGCGTGCGCAGCTGTTCCGAACCAAGGCGCAGGATCGAGGTGCGCTTTACGAAATCCAGAACCGAGAGGCCGGACGAGAACCGCGCGGAGCGGGCGGTCGGCAGCACGTGGTTGGAACCGCCGACATAATCGCCGATCACTTCTGGCGTATGCGCGCCGATGAAGATGGCGCCGGCATTACGGATCTTGTCGACCAGCGCATCCGGATCGGCGACGGCGATTTCCAGATGCTCGGCGGCGATCCGGTTTGCCAGCGGAATGGCGTCGCTGATCTGCTCGACCAGGATGACAGCGCCGAAATCGCGCCAGCTGGCGGCAGCCGTCTCGGCGCGGTTCAGCGTCTTCAGCTGGCGCTCGACGGCGGCTTCCACCGCCTTGCCGAAGGCCGCGTCGTCGGTGATCAGGATCGACTGGGCGCTGACATCATGCTCAGCCTGGGCGAGCAGGTCGGCGGCGATCCAATCCGGATTGTTATCCTTGTCGGCGATGACGAGGACTTCCTACGGACCGGCGATCATATCGATGCCGACAGTGCCGAAGACGTGGCGCTTGGCGGCGGCGACATAGGCGTTGCCGGGACCGGTAATCTTGTCGACAGGCGCGATGCTGTCGGTGCCATAGGCGAGCGCCGCCACGGCCTGGGCGCCGCCGATGCGGTAGATCTCGGTGACGCCCGCAAGCTTGGCGGCGGCGAGCACCGCCGGGTTGACCTGGCCGCCCGTTGCGGGAACGACGATGACAACGCGATCGACGCCGGCGACCTTGGCCGGAATGGCGTTCATCAGCACCGAGCTCGGATAGCTCGCCGTGCCGCCCGGAACGTAAAGGCCCACCGCCTCGATCGCCGTCCAACGCGAGCCGAGCGTCACGCCCATGGCGTCTTCGTAGATATCGTCCTTGGGGAGTTGGCGGGCGTGGTGGGATTCGATGCGGACAGCGGCGACCTTGAGCGCGCCCAGCACTTCGGCGGGCACAGCCTCGACGGCCGCATCGATTTCCGCTTCTGTGACGCGCATCGGCGTCTCGGCGAAATCGATACCCTCGAACTTCCGCGAATATTCGGCGAGCGCCGCATCGCCGCGGGCGCGCACGTCATCGATGATGGCGCGAACAGTGGTGTTTACGTCCTCGGACATTTCGCGCTTGGTCGTCAGAAACGCCGCGAAACGCTGTCCGAAATCGTCCGATGCCTGATCCAACCAGATTGCCACGCGTCAATTCCTCTCGGTATGCTTCGATAAATGCGTATTCAGGCGCCGGGATGGCGCGGCTTGGAAGCGGTTTCCCATGCGCCGCCGATATCCGCAAGCTGAACCTCGATGCATTCGACATCGAGTGCGATGGTGGCGCCGGCAGCCAGATCGATCTGGATGGTGCCCTCAGGCCCCTCGCCTTTCTGCTCGAAGCGGATGGCGAGCAGCGACAGGACGTCCTCACGGTTCTTCTGGTTGATGCCGACGGAGCGGACGGCCAGCACACGCTTGAAAACGATGGCGGCGCGGCGGCGCTCGAAGCCCTTACGCTTGGCGCCGACTTCTTCCCAGACGAAACGATTTGCGGCGATGGAGAATTGGTGGTCGCGCGGCGACCAGGAAAGATCGGCGACCTTGAAGACGCTATCCTGCGTATGCGCGGAGACGACGGCAAGGTCTTCGCTATCCAGCGCAACAAGCTTCAGGTCGGTCATTCAGGCAGCACCCCTTTGTCTCTGATATCGCCGGGATGGCGATATCCGGCGCCGCGAAATGGCGTTGCCGTAGGACAAGGGACATAAGGCGCTAGGGCCCGTTGCGCAACGGGGACAAAGGGCGAATGACCGCCCTTTGTCTCGTTACGTCTACAGTTGCGCTTATTCGCTGACGCGTTCGACGATCGCGCCGCAGCGGGTGAGCTTTTCTTCCAGGCGCTCGAAGCCGCGATCCAGGTGATAGACGCGCGACACCATGGTCTCGCCTTCAGCCGCAAGACCGGCGATGACGAGCGACACGGAAGCGCGCAGATCGGTCGCCATCACAGGCGCGCCCTTCAGACGCGGCACGCCCTCGATCTTCGCCGTCTGGCCCGACAGCGAGATCTTGGCGCCGAGGCGGGCAAGTTCCTGCACGTGCATGAAGCGGTTTTCGAAAATGGTCTCGGTGACATGCGACACGCCGGTCGAGCGGGTCATCAGCGCCATGAACTGCGCCTGCAGATCGGTCGGGAAGCCCGGGAAGGGATCGGTGACGATATCGACCGGGCGGATGCCGGCGCCATTGCGGCGGACGCGCATGCCGTTGTTGGTGGCGGAGATTTCGGCACCGGCGCGGCGAAGCGTCTCGAGCGCGGTGTCGAGCAGCGCTACATCGGTGTTTTCAAGCACGACATCGCCGCCGGCCATGGCAACAGCCATGGCGTAGGTGCCGGTCTCGATACGATCCGGCAGAACGCGGTGGCGTGCGCCCGACAACGAGGTGACGCCTTCGATGGTGATGGTGGAGGTGCCGGCGCCGGAGATCTTGGCGCCCATGGCGATCAGGCAGTTGGCGAGGTCGACGACCTCAGGCTCGCGGGCGGCGTTGCCGATGACGGTGGTGCCGCGGGCAAGCGTGGCGGCCATCATCATGACGTGGGTCGCGCCGACGGAGACCTTCGGGAAGGTGTACTTGGCGCCGATCAGGCCGCCCTTGGGGGCGGTGGCGTTGACATAGCCGCTGTCGATATCGAGCGTCGCGCCGAGCGCCGTCAGACCGTCGAGGAAGAGATCGACCGGGCGGGTGCCGATAGCGCAGCCGCCGGGCAGCGAAACGCGGCACTGGCCTTCACGCGCCAGAAGCGGGCCGATGACCCAGAAGGAGGCGCGCATCTTCGAGACCAGCTCGTAGGGAGCGGTGGTGTCGACGATGGTGCGGCAGGTGAAGTGAATCGTGCGCGAGTAGCTGTCTTCCTGGCGCTCGCGGCGGCCATTGACGGAAACGTCGACGCCGTGATTGCCGAGGATGCGCAGCAACTGTTCGACATCGGCCAGGTGCGGCACATTTTCGAGCGTCAGCGTATCGCTGGTCAAAAGCGAGGCGATCATCAGCGGCAGGGCGGCATTCTTGGCGCCGGAAATGGGAATGATGCCGTTAAGCTCATTACCGCCGACAATTCTGATACGATCCATAAGCGCTTACGGGCCACGCCCGCCTTTCTGAAACTCTGTCTTTTAAAAGGATGCGGGTCTTTAGACGAAATCCGCGAAGGCTTCAATTCGAAGCGGACGGAACATTACGATTCGTCCATTTTTGCGGCAGGCAGTCCATTTGTCTCGTCGGCCTGGCCGGAACGGCGCGCACGCGTCTGTTGTTTGCGGCGGGAAAGATTTTCCCGCAATTTTTCCGCGGCCCGATCGCGGCGCAATTTCGCCTGCTGTTCGATCGCGTCTTTGCGGCCCTTGCGGGCATTTTCAGTGTCTTCGGTCATGTTTCATGGCTTACCCGAATTCGCGGCAATCCAAAAGTGGCGACGTGAAACTGACATAAGTTTGAAATTGCGTCTTGCGCTCGTCCCGAAGCTGTGGCAATAGCCGCCCCGTTCACGCAACGCAGCCGCTTCGGTTGCCAGCGTCTGGTCCTCGCTGCCGTAGCTCAGTGGTAGAGCACACCCTTGGTAAGGGTGAGGTCGGTGGTTCAATCCCACTCGGCAGCACCAGTTTTCTCCCCGGTAAAAATAATCCCGTATCGTACGTCTGATCGGCGCACACTTACCGCTGTTCAGCAAAAAGGGCCGAACAAGCCGACCCTTTTTTTGATTACGATTGTCCATCCGCCTCAGTTGTCATACTCGCGGCAAGCGTCGCTGATGGAGGCGCCGCTTTCGCCGCCGCGGGTGTCGACGCCCGAGTTGGCGCGGGGCATGGACGGGCAGTCGAGGGTCTTCGGCTGCGTTGTGATCGACTGCGTGGTCGTCGGATCCACGGGTGTGACTGTCACGGGGTGGGTGCCGTTATCGCTCGCCGTATAATCGCTGGAAAATGTACCGGCGCTTGAGCCGGTCGAACCGCCATTGGTGGGGCCGATCGCATCGGGGTTGGATTGCGCGAAGGCGGATGTGGCCAGGCCCGCGGCAAGAATGGCCGCCGTGATGACAGATGTTCGCATGGGAATTTCCTCTTCCTCGTCGGTTTCACTATCGGGTTACGTGTGGACAACCCGGCCGCTATCGGTTTGTTCCGCGATTTGCGGCAATCTTGAATTGTGGCGACGCTCCCGCTGCGACATTCGGCGTCAGATATCCCGGTTTGCGAAAGAGCGGCCGACTGGTTAAGACGTGGCGATAACGGCTTCGCCGGCCGAGACCATCAGTGAGCCGGGCGAGCCCGCAGGAGACGACCATGAGCACCGACGACAACGACCAGCAGAACGGCAAGGGCACGAAGGCGATCATTTTGATCGCCATGGTTCTGGCTGCCATCACCGCCGTTTTCGGCGCGCTCGCCGTCTATAAAGCCGTGTTCGTCTACACCATCGCACCGTAAGACTTGCCCCGCCGCCGGGATGACCCGGACATGAACGCGCCTCTCAGCTCACATTCATGCTGCGCTTATTATTCGTATTGAACAAATTCTCGATACGAACGTTTCGTCAACGCTGTTATGAATGGAGACTAGCATGAAGAAGCTTATTATCGCTGCCGCCGTGGCCATCGCATCGCTCAGCGCAACGGCAATGCCATCCTTTGCCGATAGCGTTACGGTTAGGATCGGTCAGCCGGGCTATCACGGCTACCACGATCGCTACAACCACCGCCCCTATTACGGCCATTCCAACCGTCATCATCCGGTGCGCTACAATTGCCGCATGAAGACCGTGAAGTATCACAGCCACGGCCGGATCGTGACCAAGACCACCCGCGTCTGCAGCTAACGCGCAGGTTTGCTGGATGTTTCAAGCACTCGGTCGCATGGCCGGGTGCTTGTCTTTACATACGTCTTTGGTTCGTTAGCCGAACGCGTATGTCTTTTCGCATTTGCGGGTTTGTGAATTATCGCTAAAATGCTCCCGCACACTGCTTTGCGGGAGGAGCAGGCAGAACGCTGCAGAGTATCTGGCGTGAGCAATGGAGGAGTGCGCAAATGGCAAGCGAAAAGTGGAATGATCCTATCCAGGTCGGCTTCGAGACCACCGGTGCACGGACGATCTCCGGCCCGTTCGATGCCCTGACATGCCTTACCGAGCTCTGGCCCAATGTTCGCGGCCTGCGCTACCTGAAAGCCCGCAGCACATGCCGTGCCGCCCTTGACGGCCGCAAGAGCGTGGAAGAAGCGCGCGCGGAGTTCGTCGCGGCGGCCGAGGAAGCAAGGCTTCACGTCCACTAGGGACGTCGAAGCGGGCCAGAACGGTCCACAAGTGGTTCGAAATAAAGCAGAGTTGATTTTTGCTTAACCCTTGCCGGAGCTTGTCGGGGGTAGCCGGACGAAGCCGGTTGTCTTGGGCGCGCAACGCTCACTAGAACATTGGCAGCCATCATGATGATGGTCAGAGGCTCGTCACCCTCTGTGCCAAAAGCGCAGGCGGGCCTCGTATATTCCTCTCAAAACAATCAGTTACACAAAGCAGCCGAGCGCCGCCGTGACACGATCGTTAAAGACCGCGCATCAACGCGGCGCGCCAGCGGCGGGCTGGTTAATTGAGCGTTACCTGATTTCAGCATCCGGTATCGGCGCTTGCCACTTCCACATAGCCCACACCGATGATCGTTCCGTCATTGGCGCGGATGAAGGACGGCACGTAGTGCGCGCCCGAGGGAACGCAGGCGGTCGCATCGCCATATTGGGCGAGCACGACGTCATCGCGCTGAAGCGCCGAATAGTTGCTGTCGATCTCCAGCGAAGCGGCGGCCGGCAATGCGAAAGCGCCGGTCATCAGCGCTAAAACGGGCATCCCAAGTCGAAGAAAGCGCGTCATGCCATTCTCCCATGTTTCATTATCCCAGTAACGGAACAGCCGTTAGTTTAGTTCCGCCTGAACGCCTCCACTTTCAAATGCGTTAACGTTTTTCTACTTCCATCTTATAGTATTGACCGAAACAGCGCAGCGGCGACAAAAGGAGAGCATCAGCGGCGCAGCATCCGGCTCTGCACGTTGCCTTGTCCCACGACGTCCTCGGCGATCATCATGGCGCGAACGATGTCGCCGGCACTGTGCGCAAAGCCCTCGAGCACGGCGTATTGGCCGAGCATGGTGACGGTGATCTCGGTGCAATCAAGCTCCGGATCGGCGCTCAACGCGCTTTCGATAGCGGCCCGCATAGACGACTGGCTGTGGCCTCGTTCGCACTGATCCTCGTGGCCCGTCAAAATCTGGAACAGCTGTACCATCATCGCCTCCAAGCGATTTGCTCTGCTGTTTAACGCTGCAGCGCCGCATTTCGTTGCAGTGCGGACTGCTATCCTTCGAGTATTTTCGAGAAGAAAATCCAAATACCTCTTGGCGCTTCAAGCGAAGCGAGCCATATCAACAGCATAGACATGGTGGGTGATCGCGATGAAACTCCTGATATCGGCCGTAGCGGCGACATTTCTTCTGGCTGGCTGCACGACCAGCGATACGGCGGAGGTGAAGCCTATCCCCGGGAGCATCACCTATGGCGGGCAGCCGCGCACCAAGCTGACCAAATCGCCGCCGGGCAGCGTCGTCCATAATACGTTCTACGATTCGACCGGAACGAAGCAGCTGGAAACCTATATTCTGCAGCCCGACCGGACGCTGAAGCTAACCCGGCGCGAGGCCATTCCTGATTTTCCGATGTAACAGCGCCTAAAGTGCGAGCGGCGGTTCGGCCGGGCGCAGGAAGCGATCGATCGCGGCCGGTTCCACCGCTTCGATCGTGGCCGGTGTCCATTTCGGCTTACGGTCCTTGTCGATGACGGCGGCGCGGATGCCCTCGTAGAAATCAGGGCTTTGCAGGATGCCCAGGCAGGCGCTGAACTCGCGGCGCAGGCACTCGCCGAGGCTGCGGCTCTGCTTGCCCTCATGCAGCAGGCGCAGCGTCAGCGCCAGGCTGGTTGGCGAGCGCAGCTGGATGGCGCGCAGCGTTTCTGCCGCGAAATCCGATGGCTCCGCCTTCAACGCCGCGATGATCTCGCCGACCGTGCCGAAGCGGAAGGTGCGTTCGATCAGGCCGCTGTTCAGCCTGAGCGGCCCCTTGCCCGGATCGGTCGACAGGTTCTTCAGCACGACATCGACATCGCGAGAGCTTGCGCCACGCGACAGGCCGGCCAGCGTATCGACAAGCTCCGGCAACTGGAAGGCGGCGACCTGAACATCCGCGAGCCCGGCATGGATCACGTCGGCCGCCCCTACCTCAAGACCCGTCAGCCCCATCCAGACGCCGACCTCGCCCAGGGCATGCGGCAGCAGCCATGTGGCGCCGACATCGGGGAAATAGCCGATCCCCGTCTCGGGCATGGCAAAGCGGGTGCGCTCGGTGACCACGCGGTGGCGGCCATGCGAGGAAAGGCCGACACCGCCCCCCATGGTGATGCCGTCCATCAGCGCGACATAGGGCTTCGGATAGGCGGCGATGCGGTGATTGAGGTGAAACTCCTGGCGCCAGAAGTCTTCCGCCAGCGCCGTGCCGGCGCGGCCGCTTTCATGCAGCGCGCGGATATCGCCGCCGGCGCAAAAGCCACGCTCGCCCTCGCCCATGATGATCACCGTCGCCACGTCGGCATCGGCCGCGAATTCGCTGAGCGCCGCATCGATCGAACGGACCATGTCGAGGGTCAGGCTGTTCAGCGCTCTCGGCCTGTTGAGGCGGATGATGCCGGCGGAACCCTGTCGCTCGGCAATAACCTCGCGCTGATCGACTTTGTCGTGCATCCGGGCCTCCTTGCGGCGTGAGCCGCGATCGATGCGGCCGCGCCAAATTGCGATTCCAAGTTTATGCCGTCAGCGAATTGCGCTGCTTGTACACAAACTTATCGCGCTCGGCCGGATAGTCGATGGCTCGCATGCGAGGAAGATGCTCGCGACCTCGTTCGGTCGCAAGACTGCAACAGTTTCGGCGCTTAGAGCCTTTCCTGGTTAGATTGAAGCATTCTGTTGGCTCAAACGGAGTCGGATGGTCGTCCGGCAGGCGCGCGTCGTAGCCAACGCATACGGCCAAGCCGGCCGGACGATCAGGCGGCCCGTTTCAGCCAACCCCGTAGGGGCCGGGCATCTTTCCGCCAGGATCAAAGGCGATTGGCTCGACCGTACCTGGGGTATGCCCTTCGCCAATCGCCTTTGCCCTGACGAAAACCTGCTCCGGCAGAATGCTTCAAGCTAACCAGGAAAGGCTCTAGAAGGAGGCGGCGGCTAGCGCGCGGTGCAGGCCCTGCAGATCCTCGACGTCGCGGTTCATGAGGGAAAGCTCCCAATCGAGCGCGCTGCGCACGATAGTCTCGAGCGAATCGTATCGCGGGGTCCAGCCGAGAACGCGGTTCGCCAAAGTGGCATCGGCGACGACACTGGCGGAATCGCCCGGGCGGCGCGGGGCCATGTGGATCTTGAAGGCGTGGCCGTGCAGGCGCGTCACCATGTTCAGCACGTCGAGCACCGAATAGCCGGCGCCATATCCGCAATTGGCAACGAGAGAGCCGCGCTCGCCGCGCAGGTGCTGCAGGGCTCTGAGGTGCGCCTCGGCCAGGTCGCTGACGTGGATATAGTCACGCACGCCGGTGCCGTCGTGGGTGGGATAATCCAAACCATAGACGCTGACGCCGTCGCGGCGGCCAAGGGCGGCCTCGCAGGCGACCTTGATCAGATGTGTCGCGCCCGAGGTCGACTGCCCGGCGCGGCCGAGCGGGTCGGCGCCTGCCACGTTGAAATAGCGGAGAGCCACATAGTTGAAATCATAGGCGGCGGCGGCATCGCGCAGCATGAACTCGGTCATCAGCTTCGATTGGCCGTAAGGGTTTTCCGGGTTCAGCGATGCGTCTTCCTTGACCGGATCAGACGTCTTCTGCGGACCGTAGACGGCGGCGGTGGAGGAGAAGACGAAATGGCGGATGCCGGCGCTGACCGCGGCACTCATCAGCGCGCGGGTCTTGCCGGAGTTGTTGTCGTAATAGGACAGCGGGTCTGCAACCGAAGCCGGAACGACGGCCGAGCCGGCGAAATGGATGACCGCCTCAATGTCGTTTTCGATGAATATGGTCTTGAGCAGTTCGGCATCGGCGACATCGCCGAGATAGAAGCGCGCTTCCGGCGCCACGGCCCAGCGGAAGCCCGTGGAGAGGCGATCGAGCACGACCACCTGCTCGCCCGCATCCAGCAACGTCCAGACCATATGACTGCCGATATAGCCGGCGCCACCCGTCACCAGAATTGCCATGTCCCGCACTCCCGTTTCATCTCACGGGGGCATCTGACCCGGCTTTCCTTTCCGAAATTCGAATAAACGGCCCCGGCGGGGCATGCGCCGGGGCGAAGTTTGCCGGTGTGGTTAGGGGCTGATTTGCGGGTTCGCTAGAATTTTATCGATGTGGCGATTTCCGCCCCATCGAGGGTTCAGCCACGCGGTTAGAGTCCGGCCTGGGGAACCAGGAAACCCTGCTCGACGGCGAGCGCGATCAACCGTTCGGTAAGGTCTCCGAGCGTGCCCGAGGCGATAGCGATCGGCTCCATGCGCCTCACAACGTCGGGTTCGGTGACACCTGCCGTATGCCAGGTGCCGCCGCCGGTGAAGAAATTGTGGAGCAGCGGCTGGAAGCGGTCCATGGCATTCGCGAAGCGGGCATCGCTAGTGCGCTTTTCCTCGAACTCATCCCAGAGCGCGCGGAACTCGACAGCCTGATCGGCGGGAAGCAGGGCGAAGATGCGGTCTGCGGCGCGCAGCTCGCGCTCGGCCTGGCTGGTGCGGGCAACCGCGTCATAGGCGAAGGTGTCGCCGGCATCGATTTCGACGATGTCGTGGATCAGGAGCATCTTCAAGACGCGCAGCAGATCGATCGGCTCGCTCGAATGTTCGGCAAGCACCGCCGCCATCAGCGCAATCTGCCAGGTGTGCTCGGCGTCGGTCTCGACGCGCGATCGATCGAGCAGCGACGTGCGGCGCAGGATCGTCTTCAGCTTCTCGACCTCAAGAATGAAGGCCAATTGCTCCATAAGGCGCCGGTTGCCGAGAAAGCCTTCCAGATGGTCGGCGGTGATCTTTTCGGACATGCGGTTGCTCCCGGTTCAGAGCTTCAGGATATAGTCGCAGAGCCTGTCGGCCGCGGTCTGGATCTGGGCGGGATCGCGCAGGAAGCAGGCGCGCAGGAAGAGCTCGCCACCCGGACCGAAGGCGGTTCCAGGCGCCAGGCCGACGCCCGTCTTGTCGACGATATCGATCGCCGCCTTGCGGCTGTCGGTGACGCCGTCGATCTTCAGGAAGGCATAGAGCGCGCCATCGGGCTTTAGCGTCTGAACCCGGTTGGTTGCAATCAGCGCGTCGCAGAGGATGTCGCGCGAGCGCCTGGCCTTGTCGATATTGGCCTGGACGAAGGCATCGCCCTCGTTCAATGCCGCGACCGCGCCACGCTGCATGAACTGGGCGACACCGGAGGTCGAATACTGGATGAGGTTCTCAAGCACCTGTCCCGTCTCCGGCGGCGCCACGATCCAGCCGACACGCCAGCCGGTCATGGACCAGTTCTTCGAGAAGGAATTGACGAACATGACCTTGTCGCCCGCTTCCATCACGTCGAGGAACGAGGCCGCGCGGTCGCCGGGGAAATAGTAGCGGGCGTAGATTTCGTCCGCCATGATCCAGAGACCATGCTTGCGGGCAAGGCCGAGGATGCTGGCCAGATCCTCGCGTGTCGCGGTCCAGCCGGTCGGGTTCGAGGGCGTGTTGATGAAGAGCGCTTTCGTCTTCGGCGTGATCGCGGCGGCGATGCGGTCGAGGTCGACGGCCCACTTCCCGCCTTCGAAGTCGAGCTGCACGCCCACGGAACGGGCGCCGGCGATTTCGAGCGCGGCTGCGATGTTCGGCCAGGCGGGCGTCAGATAGACCAGCTCATCGCCGGGCGAGGTCATCGCCTGGACGGCGATCTGGATCGCCTGCATGCCGGAGCCGGTGACGAAGAAATGCTCGACGGGCAGATTGATGCCGAAGTGGCGGGCGTAATAATCGGAGAGCGCCTGGCGCAGTTCGGGAATGCCGCGCTGGTAGGTGTAGAAGGTTTCGCCGGCCGAAAGCGCCGTCATCGCCGCCTGATTGACGAAATCGGGGGTGGGAAGATCGCCCTCGCCGACCCAAAGCGGCAAGAGGCCATCGCGGCCACGGGCATAATTGACGACTTCGACGATCCCGCTTTCAGGCGCCTGGATGGCGCGCGGGCTGAGGCTATTGACGATCGACATGCATCACTCCGGTTTTCGCCTACATAAAACAAATGCGCGGGCGAATCCCATGACAATCGGTGATGGCCGATCGATTTCCGTGATGGGTGAGCCCCGCCTTATCCGGCAGGGCTCTTAAGCCATCAGACCGTCGGGCGCTTGGCCAGCAGGTCGCGGATTTCGGTGAGAAGGGCAACGTCGGCCGGCGGCGGCGGTGCTTCTTCCGGAGCGACCTTCTTCTGGCGCTCGACCTGCTTCTGCAGCGTGTTCACGCCCTTGACCATCAGGAAGATGATCCAGGCGAGAATGAGGAAGTTGATCAGAACGGTGATGAAGCTGCCGTAAGCGAGAACGGCGCCCTGTGCGCGGGCAGCGGCCAGCGTCGGCGCGTTGACGTTGGACGAGAGGCCGATGAAGTAGTTGGAGAAATCGAAGCCGCCGAAGATGGCGCCGACGATCGGCATGATGACGTCGTCGACCAAGGATTTGACGATGCCGCCGAACGCACCACCGATGATGACACCGACGGCAAGGTCCATGACGTTGCCGCGGGCAATAAACGCTTTGAACTCGTTGAGCATGCGATCTGTCTCCCTCTGATGCAGTTTGATTGCAGGCTGTTGTTTTTATTAGCTACATCTTCGTTGCGATTATTCAATTACAAATTACGAATTATTCAAATGCTCCACCCGTCTTTGACTTAAGACCTAGACGGCGGGAATTTTCAAAGGCCCCGATTTGCCGTAGGCTTCGAGCTCCGGGAGGACCGGCGCATGGGACGCCGGCGGAGGAGAAATGCTGCCAGGCTGGGTCATACTCGCATCGGCGTTCGGCTACCTGTTACTGCTGTTTGCCGTGGCCAGCCATGGCGACCGGCAGCGCAGGCGCTTCGGCGCGCCTGACAGCGGGCGGCCGGTCGTCTATGCGCTTAGCCTCGCGATCTACTGCACCTCGTGGACCTATTTCGGCGGCGTCGGCCTTGCCTCGCAGCGCGGGCTGGAATTCACCGGCATCTATATCGGCCCGATCCTGGTCTTCACGCTGGGAATGCCGGTGCTGCGGCGGATCATCGATCTCGCCAAGACGGAGAAGCTCACCTCGGTCGCCGACTTCATCTCGGCGCGCTACGGCAAGAACTCGGCGGTGGGGACGATCGTGGCGCTGATCTCGCTGGTCGGCGCCATCCCCTATATCGCGCTGCAGCTGAAATCGGTGTCGAGCACCGTGACGGCGATGCTCAATCCATCGGATTACGGCATCGGCAGCGGCAATCTCTATTTTCTCGATCTGCCGCTGCTGGTGACACTGGTGCTCGCCTGCTTCGCCATCATGTTCGGCACCCGCCACACCGATGCGACCGAGCATCAGGACGGATTGATCCTCGCGGTGGCGATGGAATCGGTGGTGAAGCTGTTTGCGTTTCTGACGGCAGGCGTTTGCGTCGTCTGGTTCCTGTTCGATGGGCCGGCCGATCTCTGGCGGAAGGCGTTGGAGAACGAGATGGTGCTGTCGGCGCTGCATTACCAGACGCCGATCAGCCGCTGGCTGACGCTGACCGTTCTCTCGGCCTTTGCGATCGTCATGCTGCCGCGGCAGTTTCATGTGACCGTGGTCGAGAACCGGACGGCAAAGGAGCTGCGGCTGGCGGGGTTTCTGTTCCCGCTCTACCTCATCGCCATCAATCTCTTCGTGCTGCCGATGGCGATTGCCGGCCTGCTGACCTTCGGAGGCAGCGGCAATGCCGATCTCTACATGCTGTCGCTGCCGATCGTCGGGCAGATGCCCGTGATGTCGCTGATCACCTTCATCGGCGGTTTTTCAGCGGCCACCGCGATGGTGATCGTCGCCTCGGTGGCGCTGTCGATCATGGTCTCCAACGATATCGTCATGCCGATCTTCCTGCGCCGACGGCTTGCCGGGCGCGGCGGCCAGCGCGACGATTTCGCCAAGACGCTGCTCAACATCCGCCGCAGCGCCATCTTCGCCGTGCTGCTGCTCGGCTATGCCTATTACCGCTCGACTGATAGCACCACGGGCCTAGCCTCGATCGGTCTCCTGTCGTTTGCCGCCATCGCGCAGATGGCGCCGTCGCTGCTGGGCGGACTGATCTGGCGCCGGGCGAATGCGCGCGGCGCGATCCTCGGCCTCTCCTCCGGCTTCGTGATCTGGATCTACCTCCTGTTCCTGCCCTCGCTTGGCGGGCCGGATTATTCCGCGGTGGCGAGCGCCGTGCTTGGTTTCGTCTTTCCAGGGGTCACCGTCTTCACCGACAATGCCGATCCGCTGGTCAACGCCACGGTCATGAGCCTGCTCGTCAACACCGGCTTCTTCGTGGTCGGCTCGATGACGCGCAACGCGCGGCCGCTCGAGCGCATCCAAGCCGGCATCTTCGTCAAGCGGCAATCGCGCTCGCAATTCGCTACGCGCGGCTGGAAAACGCGGATCAGCGTCGGCGACCTGAAAGCGACGATCTCGCGCTATCTCGGCGAAGAGCGGATGGAGCGGTCGTTCCAGACCTACCAGCAGAACTCCGGCCGCAAGCTGGAAGACGACCAGCCGGCCGACATGGCGCTCATCCATTTCACCGAGCAGCTGCTCGGCAGCGCCATCGGCTCTTCTTCGGCGCGGCTGGTGCTGTCGCTCATCCTGCAGAAGGTGGAAGATGCCTCGGCCGACACCGCCTGGCTGCTCGACCAGGCGAGCGAGGCGCTGCAATATAACCAGGACATGCTGCAGACGGCGCTGTCGCAGATGGACCAGGGCATCGCCGTATTCGACAGCTCGAACCACCTGACGATCTGGAACCGGCGCTTCCGGCAGCTGCTGGATCTGCCAGAGACATCGGGACAGGTCGGGTTTCCGCTTGCCGATATCGTCGCCATTCTCAGCCAGCGCGGCGATATCCCGGTCTCCGAGGTCAGCCAGACGGTCCGGCATTTCCTGACGCTCGACAAGCCTTTCGCGCTGGTGCTCGGGCGCGGGGAACGCATCATCGAGGTGCGCTCCAACGCCATGCCAGACAAGGGCATCGTCGCGACCTTTACCGATATCACCCAGCGCGTCGCCGCCGACCAGGCGCTGAAGCAGGCCAACGAAACGCTGGAACAGCGCGTGGCGGAGCGCACGGCGGAGCTTACCCGCGTCAACCACGAACTCGGCGAAGCGCGCGCCTCGGCCGACGAGGCGAACCTCGGCAAGACGCGCTTCTTCGCCGCCGCCGGACACGACATCCTGCAGCCGCTCAATGCCGCCAGACTTTATTCCTCGGCGCTGGTCGAGCGGATGGGGCAATCGGAAAGCAGCGCGATCGTGCGCAATATCGATTCGGCGCTGGAATCTGTGGAGAGCATTCTGGGCGCCGTGCTCGACATTTCCAGGCTCGACACCGGGGCGATGCGCCCTCGCCTCGCTTCCGTTCCGCTTGCCGATCTGCTGGAGCGCATCCAGACCGACTTCGCGCCGATCGCGCGCGAGAAGAGGCTGAAGCTGGTGGTGATGCCGACGTCTCTGCGCGTCCGGTCCGACCCCAATCTACTGCGCCGGTTGGTGCAGAACCTGGTGTCGAACGCGATCAAGTATACGCTGACGGGCAAGGTTCTGGTGGGTGCGCGCCGGCGCGGCAATCAGGTCGTCATCCAGGTAATGGATTCGGGCATCGGCATTCCGCCCTCGAAATTCCGCACCGTGTTCAAGGAGTTCGCGCGGCTGGACGAAGGCGCCAAGACCGCATCGGGCCTCGGGCTCGGGCTATCCATCGTCGATCGCATCGCGCGTGTGCTCAGCCACCCGGTGGAGCTGCATTCGACGCATGGCAAGGGGACCGATTTCCGCATCGTCATGCCGCGCGATATCTCGCCGATGGCCGAAGCGCCGATCGCGGCCGCGCCGGCCGAGCGCTCGGCGCAAAACCTCAAGGGACTGAAGGTGCTCTGCATCGACAACGAGCCGCATATCCTCGAGGGGATGCAATTGCTGCTGAGCGGCTGGGGCTGTGCGGTGCAATCGGCGGATTCACTGTCGGGTGTCGCGGCGCTCGACGTGCGCGATGGCATGCCCGATCTCGTCATCGCTGACTATCATCTTGGAGACGGGACTGGCGTGGCCGCGATCCTCTCCGTCCGCGAACGCTTCGCCACCTACGTTCCAGGTCTCGTCATCACCGCCGACCGGACGCTGGAGGTGCGCGCCGACGCCGAGCGGCACGGGATCGGCATTCAGCACAAGCCGGTGCGTCCCGCCGCGCTGCGCGCTTACATCACGCAGATATCGGCGCAGAAACGGGCTGCGGCGGCCGAGTAGGCGTGGCTGTCAGAACGTTCGTGACGAGGTCGCGCACGCGCTCGATCGAGGGCTGGTCGCCAAAGAGGATGCGGTAAATGATGGGGGCGACGACGCCATCCATGACCGCATCGATATCGGGAAACGCCTCGCCACGGGCATGCGCGCGCTCCGCGATCAGCGCGATCTGTTCGCGGGTGAAGGCATCGCACTTGCAGGCGTTGGCGTTGTCCTGAGCGGCCAGCACGTCGCGCATCATGTCGCGGCCGATGCCCGACGACATCTCCTCGCAATATTGCTCAGTCCACACCTCCAGATCGCCGCGGGCGCTGCCAGTGTCGATCGGCAGCATGTCGGGGCGAAGGCGCTCGACGGCGACATCGGCCAACAATTCCTGCAGCTCGCCCCAACGGCGGTAGATCGTCGAGGGCGTGACGCCTGCCTCGGCCGCGATCAGCGGGATGGTGACGTCTGCGCGGTCCATCGTCTTCAGAAGCAACCGGACGGCATTGTGGACGGAGGCCTGAACGCGGGCGCTGCGCCCGCCGGGGCGGAGATTTTCTTTTGCTGGCATTGACTAACCGACCTTTGGCCTCCCGAGCGCGCCATGGTTCAAAAACTTTGAGCGATCCATTAACGCAAATTATTTGCTTTTAGCGCGCGCCTGCCCTACATCGGACTAACGCAACGACTTAGCTTTAAGGAGCTTATATATGCCCGCGCCCGGCAAATCCATAGAGACGAAGTCAAACCCCATCCGTTTTCACGCGGTGACGCTTGCCACCTTCTTCGGCGCCTCGGCGGCGCCGACGCCGCTTTACCGGATCTACCAGGAGAACTTCGCCGTCTCTCCCGTGCTGATCACCGTCATCTTCGCGGTCTATGCCTTCGCGCTGCTGCTTGCGCTATTGATCGCCGGCTCGATCTCCGACCATCTCGGCCGCAAGCCTGTGATCTTTTCGGCGCTGGTGCTCGAGATCATCGCCATGGCGCTGTTTGCCGCCGCCAGCGGGCCGGAGTGGCTGATCGCGGCGCGGATCATGCAGGGGCTGGCGACAGGGATCGCCGGCGCGTCGATTGGCGCGGCCCTCGTCGATGTCGATAAGGCCAAGGGGCAGCTGGTGAATTCGATCGCGCCGCTATCCGGCATGGCGATCGGCGCTTTCGGAACCAGCGCGCTGATCCAGTATGGGCCGTTTCCGCTACATCTTGTCTACGCGATCCTGCTCGTCGCCTTCGTCATTCAGGCCGGCGCGATCTGGGCAACCAGCGAGACGGCTTCCACCCGCCCGGGTGTCTGGGCCTCGCTGAAGCCGCGTGTCGCCATCCCGCCGCAGGTGCGGCGGCCGCTTGCGCTGGTCACGCCGATCAACATCGCCAACTGGACGCTTGGCGGCTTCTATCTCTCGCTCGTGCCGTCGCTGGTGGTGAGCACCACAGGCAGCCATGCGCCGCTGACAGGCGGCTCGGTGGTGACGGCGCTGATGGTCTCGGGGGCGGTCGCCGTCTATCTGAGGCGCGCCAAATCGGCCAACGGCAACCTCGCCTTCGGCACGATGGCGACAACGCTCGGCGTGCTCACGGTGGTTGCGGGCGTGCACCTTGCCAGCGTGCCGCTGCTGCTTCTCGGAACGTTGCTGACCGGTGTCGGCTTCGGCACCAACTTCCTCGGCGCGATGGGCACGATCATGCCGCTTGCCAAGCCGGACGAGCGCGCCGAACTGCTATCGGCCTTCTATATCCAGAGCCATCTGGCCTTCAGCCTGCCGGCCATTCTCGCCGGTTTCCTGGCAAAGTCGCTCGGCTACCAGCTGACCACGGATATCTATGCGACGGCGATCATTCTGGTCACCTGGATCGGCTTTCTCGGCCTGAGGGCGGATCGCGCGAAGGCGCAGCGGATCGCCGCCTGAACCGCAAAAGCGGGCAACAAAAAAGGCCGGGCGAACCCGACCTTTCGTTCGTCCCGGCGAACCGGAGACGATATACTCGAAACTTAAGCAGCCTGCAGACGGTCTGCGGACATCTTGCCCGAACGCTTGTCGGCAACGAGCTCGTAAGACAGCTTCTGGCCGTCCTTGAGTTCGCGCATGCCGGCGCGCTCAACAGCAGAGATGTGAACGAAAACGTCGGCAGAACCGTCGTCCGGCTGAATGAAGCCGTAGCCCTTGGTTGCGTTGAACCACTTAACAGTACCTGTGCTCATGACGATATCCTTTTATAAATCGTACATAGATGGTGCACACCGAACAAAGCCAGCATGCGATGGAAACCGATTTTGGAGGAAGTTCGCGAGCAACAGCACGAGCGGCCGTAACAAAGTTCATCTAGCAAGATCGATGCGAGGCTTTTACGTGGTAATTGTGTCTCTGGCAAGGCAACTTTAGCGACCAGAGATGCCCGGATCGATGAATTCATCGATGAATTCTGGGGGCGACCGGGCAGGCTTAAAAGCCAGCCCGATCATACGCATGGAAAGACCGGTCAGGCCGCTGCCTTCGCACCGGCATAAGGGTCGAATCGGCCGTAGAAAGTCTCGCCCTTGGCTGCCATGTCCTTCAGCAGCGCGGTCGGCGCGAAGTGTGGTCCGTAAGAGGCGGCTAACCTCTCGCAGAGTGCCACGAAACTCTTCGGCCCCATGCCATCGATGTAGGAAAGCACGCCGCCGGTATAGGGCGCGAAGCCGAAGCCGAGGATGGAGCCGACATCAGCCTCGCGCGGATCGGTGACGATGCCTTCTTCCATGGTGCGCGCGGCCTCGAGCGCGATGGTGACGAGGAAGCGCTGTTTCAGCACCTCGACATCGATCTCGTCGGCCTTCTTCTGCGGATAGAAGGTCTTCAGCTCCGGCCAGAGCGACTTCTTGGCGGGCTTGGCCGGATAGTCATAGAAGCCCTTGCCGTTCTTGCGGCCGCGGCGGTCGAGTTCGTCGACCATCTTGTTGATCAGCGCCAGGTGCCTCGGATCGACGGCGGCTTCGCCGAGGTCGGCAACGGTCGCCTTCAGGATCTTCTGGCTGAGATCGATCGCCACCTCGTCGTTGAGCGACAGCGGACCAACCGGCATGCCGGCCATCTTGGCGGCGTTTTCGATCATCGCCGGCGGCACGCCCTCGATCAGCATGTCATAGGCTTCGTGGATGTAGCGGAAGACGCAGCGGTTGACGAAGAAGCCGCGCGTGTCGTTGACGACGATCGGCGTCTTCCTGATGGCGGCGACATAGTCGAGCGCCACGGCCAGCGCCTTGTCGCCGGTTTCCTTGCCGAGGATGACTTCGGTCAGCATCATCTTTTCGACCGGCGAGAAGAAGTGCACGCCGATGAAATCGACCGGCCGCTTCGAGTTTTTCGCGAGGCCCGAGATCGGCAGCGTCGAGGTGTTGGAAGCGAAGATCGCGCCTTCGGGCAGCACGGCCTCGACAGCCTCGATCACGGCCTTCTTGACGTCGCGATCCTCGAAGACGGCCTCGATGACGAGATTGACGTCGGCGAGATCGGCATAATCGGCCGACGGCGTGATGCGCGCCAGAAGTGCGGCGCCCTCATCCTGCGTCAGGCGGCCCTTACCGACCGAGTCCTTCACCAGGCCTTCGGAGACGGACTTGCCCTTGGTCGCGGCTTCCATGTCGCGATCGATAAGGGTGACGGGAATGCCGGCGGCGGCGGTCACGTAGGCGATCGACGCCCCCATGAAACCGGCGCCGACGACACCCACCTTCTTCAGCTCCGTCTTTGCGATGCCGGCGGGGCGGCGGGCCCCTTTGCCAAGCTCCTGCATGGAGATGAAGAGGGAACGGATCATCGAGAATGCTTCGGTGGTCTGCAGCACTTGCGTGAAATAGCGCTGCTCGATCTTGAGCGCCGTATCGAAGGGAACCTGCAGGCCCTCATAGACGGATTTCAGGATGGCGAGCGCGCCGGGATAGTTGCCCGCCGTTTCGCGGCGCAGGATCGCGGGAGCGGCCGGCCAAAGCTGGGCTGCTGCCGGCGTCCAGATGCCGCCGCCCGGGGCCTTGAAGCCCTTTTCATCCCAGGGAGCGATCGGCTTCAGGCCGTCCTTGATCATCTGCTTGGCAGCTGAAATCAGCTGATCCGGCTCGACCACCTGATGGATCAGGTTCATCGCCTTGGCGCGCAAAGCCGTCAGCGACTGGCCGGTCGTCATCATCTGCAGAGCCGACTGGGCATCCGCCAGACGCGCGACGCGCTGCGTGCCGCCGGCACCCGGGAAGATGCCGACCTTGACCTCGGGAAGCGCGATCTTGACCGACTTGGCATTGGAGGCAACGCGGCCATGGCAGGCAAGCGACATCTCCAGCGCGCCGCCCATGCAGGTGCCGTTGATGGCCGAGACCCAGGGCTTGCCGGATGTTTCCAGCTTGCGGAACAGGCCTGTCATGCGGCCAACGAGATCGAAGAGCTTTTGCGCGGCGGTCGACGGATCCTTGACCTTCTCCTCGTTGTAGAAGGTGAACATCGCCTTGATCATCGAGAGGTCGGCACCGCCGGAGAAGCTCGACTTGCCGGAGGTGATGACCACGCCCTTGACGGCGCTGTCTGCCACCGTCTGGTCGATGATCGCATTCAGTTCGTCCATCACCTCGGAGGTGAAGACGTTCATCGACTTGCCGGGCATGTCCCAGGTGACAAGGGCAATGCCATCGGCGTCGGTCTCGACGGTGAAATTGGTGTAGCTGGTCATGATGGGATTCCTCTTCCCGTGGAATTCTCTGTTGTGCCAGACCGCCCCCTCACCCGGCCTCCGCTACGCTCGGCCACCCTCTCCCCGAGGGGAGAGAAGGATCGTCCACGTTGCGGCTCCTTCCCTTCTCCCCCACGGGGAGAAGGTGGCCCGAAGGGTCGGATGAGGGGGCTACACCCTCTCGATCACAGTCGCCGTGCCCATGCCGGCGCCGATGCAGAGCGTTACCAGCGCGGTGTTGAGATCGCGGCGTTCCAGCTCGTCCAGCACAGTGCCGAGGATCATAGCGCCGGTGGCGCCGAGCGGGTGGCCCATGGCGATTGCGCCGCCGTTGACGTTGATCTTGTCGTGGTTAATGTCGAAAGCCTGCATGTAGCGCAGCACGACAGCGGCGAAGGCTTCGTTGAGTTCGAAGAGATCGATATCGGCGAGCGTCATGCCCGAACGCTTCAAGAGCTTTTCGGTGACGTCGACAGGGCCGGTCAGCATCAGCGCCGGGTCAGAGCCGATATTGGCGAAGGCCTTGATGCGGCCGCGGGGCTTCAGTCCCATGCTCTCGCCGCCCGCCTTGGAGCCGAGCAGCACGGCGGCGGCGCCATCGACGATGCCCGACGAATTGCCGGCGTGGTGCACGTAGTTAATCCGCTCGATCTCCGGATGTGCCTGGATGCCGACGGCCTCGAAGCCGCCCATCTCACCGGGCATCTGGAAGGACGGGTTGAGCGATGCCAGCGCCTGCATGTCGGTGCCGGGGCGCATGTGCTCGTCACGGTCGAGGATCACGAGACCGTTCTGATCCTTCACCGGGATGACCGAGTTCTTGAAGTAACCCTTCTCCCAGGAAGTGGCGGCACGCTTCTGGCTTTCGACGGCATAGGCGTCGACGTCGTCGCGGCTGAAGCCGTATTTGGTGGCGATCAGATCGGCCGAGACGCCCTGCGGCATGAAATAAGCAGGGAAGTTGACCGACGGGTCCATAAACCATGCGCCGCCCGACATGCCGAGACCGACGCGCGACATGCTCTCGACACCACCGGCAATGACGATGTCATCGGCGCCTTGCGCGATCTTGGCAGCACCGAAATTCACCGCGTCGAGGCCGGAGGCGCAGAAACGGGAGATCTGCATGCCCGGCGCCTTGATGGAATAGCCGGCCTCGAATGCCGCACCGCGCGGAATAACGGCGCCGGCTTCCATGACAGGATCGACGCAGCCCATGATGATGTCATCGACCGTTTCGGTATTCAGCCCATTGCGGTCGCGCAGCGCTTCCAGCGTTTTCGCCGCAAGGCGCACCGACGGCACCTCGTGCAGCGAGCCATCCTTCTTGCCGCGGCCGCGCGGCGTGCGGACGTGATCGTAAATGAAAACTTCGGTCATCCTGTCTCGTCTCCCTGGCGGCTGTTAGGCCGTGAATTGTTTGCCTCGGACTTCCCTTCTCCCCCACGGGGAGAAGGTGGCCCCGAAGGGGTCGGATGAGGGGGCCGCAGGCTGAAACATATCGGCTAGCCAAGGCGCTTGGCGCCCCCTCATCTGTCCTTTCGGACATCTTCTCCCCGTTGGGGAGAAGAGAAAACCAGTGGTCAAAACGCCTCAGCGCTCAATGCCATCATCGTTTCCGCGCCGGTCTCGATGCGCGCCTTGCGCAGCGTCGTTTCCGGCATGATCCGCTCCATGAAGAAGCGGGCGGTGATCAGCTTGTTGCGCAGGAAAGCCTCGCGATCGGTCTCTCCCGCGGCCAGTCCGTCGTTTGCGGCCTTGGCCATCTTCGCCCACATATAGCCGAGAATGACGAGGCCGAAGAGATGCATGTAGTCGGTCGAGCCGGCGCCGGCATTGTCGGGCTTTGCCATTGCATGCTGCATGAACCACATGGTCGCCGCCTGCACGTCGTTCAAGCCCTTCTTCAGGTTCTTGGTGAAGAAGGACATCTGCTCGTCGCTGCGGTTTTCCTCGCAGAAATCGCCGATCTCCTTGAACAGCGCCATGACGGCGCGGCCGCCATTCTGGCCGAGCTTGCGGCCGACGAGGTCGAGCGCCTGGATGCCGTTGGCGCCTTCGTAGATCATGGCGATACGGGCATCGCGGACATACTGGCTCATGCCCTGCTCTTCGATATAGCCGTGGCCGCCGAAGACCTGCTGGGCCATGACGGCGTGGTCGAAGCCCTTGTCGGTCATCACGCCCTTCAGGATCGGGGTGACGAGGCCGAGGATATCCTCGGCCGTCTGCTTTTCCTTCTCGTCCGTCGCGCGGTGGGCAATATCGGATTTCAGCGCGGTCCAGAGCAGGAATGCGCGGCCGGCTTCGTTGAACGAGCGGATGGTCATCAGCGCGCGGCGCACATCGGGATGAACGATGATCGGATCGGCCTTTTTCTCCGGCGCCTTGGCTCCAGAGAGCGCGCGGCCCTGGATGCGCTCGCGGGCATATTCGGCGGCGTTCTGATAGGCGATTTCGGCAATCGCCAGCCCCTGCAGGCCGACGCTGAGGCGGGCCTCGTTCATCATCACGAACATGGCCGCCAAGCCCTTGTTCTCGGCGCCGATCAGGAAGCCGGTCGCCTCGTCGTAGTTCATCACGCAGGTGGCGTTGCCGTGGATGCCCATCTTGTGCTCGAGCGCGCCGCAGGAGACGCCATTGCGCTCTCCGGCCGTGCCATCAGCACCGACCATGAATTTCGGCACGATGAAGAGCGAGATGCCCTTGGTGCCCTCGGGCGCGCCCTCGATGCGGGCGAGAACGAGGTGGACGATGTTGCCGGACATGTCGTGTTCGCCGGCGGAGATGAAGATCTTCTGGCCGGAGAGCTTGTAGCTGCCATCGGCCTGCGGAACGGCCTTGGTGCGCAGCAGGCCGAGATCGGTGCCGCAATGCGGCTCGGTCAGGTTCATGGTGCCGGACCATTCGCCGGAGACCATCTTCGGCAGATAGGTCTGCTTCTGCTCATCGGAACCATGCACGATGATGGCAGCGATGGCGCCCTGGGTCAGGCCCGGATACATCATCAGCGACATGTTGGCGGCAGACGTGTATTCGCCGACGGCGGCGTGCAGCGTGTAGGGCAGCCCCTGGCCGCCGAACTCCTCCGGCACGGCAAGCCCCGTCCAGCCGCCCTCGCAATAGGCGTCATAAGCATGCTTGAAACCCTTCGGCGTCGAAACCGAGCCGTCTTCCTTGCGCGTGCAGCCTTCCTGGTCGCCGGAATAGTTCAGCGGGAAAAGCACTTCCTCGGCCACCTTGGCGGATTCACCCAAGATCGCCTCGATCATATCAGGCGTGGCGTCGGCGAAGCCCGGCAGGTTGTTGTAACGCTCCAGACCCAGCACATCGTTCAGCACGAAAAGCGTGTCGTTTACCGGGGCCTTATAGACTGGCATCGTTCGAATTCCTCCAATTCGTCAGCCGGGCGGACCGGCCTGTGCAAGTGTCTTACAAAATATTGACGTTTGCGTAAACGTCAAATTTTATTGCATCGCAAATTTGTGAGCCAAGAGGGCCGCGTACGAGGCCTGCGCGCCACGGGAACCGCTGCAGGAACACACTGTAAGGGTGCTATCTTTCGAACACAGCTGTGTGTACATGTCTAAAATCTGATCCAAACGGATGCCGTATGACCTCCACCGCCGCTTTCTTCCGCTCCAGCCTGATCATGCTTGCCGTGGGTGTCCTCATCCTGTTCGGCATCGTCGGCTCGTCGCTCTGGCTTGTCCAGGCGAACCGCGAATATTCCGACGAGACGGCATCGCTGCGCCGCGTGCGCAGCGCCATCGTCGGCGTGCTGACCACCGTACAGGATGCGGAGACAGGCCAGCGCGGCTATCTGCTGGCGAACGATGTCGTTTACCTCGCGCCGTACACATCCGCGCTGGAGAGCCTGCCGAAGCGCCGGCAAGTCTTGCTCGACAACGTCAAATCGCTGCCGAGCTATGCAATGCAGCTCGATGCGCTGAACGCCGCGATCGACGGGAAGATGAACGAGCTCGCCAAGACGGTCGCGTTGACGCGCGAGGGCAAGACGGGCGAAGCGGTGGCGATCGTTCGCGACGATGCCGGCCTCGTCTACATGGACAAGATCCGCGCGATCATCGGCGACTTCCTCGACCAAACCGACAACCGCCTGCGGGTTCTGGTGGAAAAGCAGCTGTCAGCAGCCAGCACGCTGCAATTGGTGACGATTGGCGGCGCGCTGGCGATCCTCGTTGTGCTGGGCGGGGCAATCCTGATCATCGTGCAGCACGTGCGCGACCTGTCGCTCGCGACCAAGGAAGTCGAGGTGCTCAATGTCGGGCTTGAGGCGCGCGTCAACGAGCGCACCGAAGACCTGATGCGCGCCAACCAGGAAATCCAGCGTTTCGCCTATATCGTGACTCACGATCTGAGGGCGCCGCTGGTCAATATCATGGGCTTTTTGAGCGAGCTCGATACCGCGATGAAGTCGGTCTCGGCCTATGTGCTTGCCGACAACAAGACGCTGAGCGAGCAGGATATCCAGGATGCGCGGCTGGCGGTCGAGGAAGACCTGCCGGAAGCGCTCGGCTTCATCCGCTCGTCGACCCGCAAGATGGACGCGCTGATCAACGCGATCCTGAAGATTTCCCGCGACGGGCGCCGCAAGCTGCAGCCCGAACGGATCGACCTGAAGGCGATGATCGAGACGGTCGCCGCCAACGTTCACCACCAGTTGGTGGAGACGGGCGGGACGACGGAAACCCGTGTTCGCATCGGCAACATCGTCAACGACCGCTTCTCGCTCGACCAGATCTTCGGCAACCTGTTTGACAATGCGGTGAAGTATCAAATGCCGGGACGGCCGCTTAAAATCGACGTCGACGCCTATCCCGATGGACCGGGGCGTGTCAGGATCGACGTCAAGGACAATGGCCGCGGCATCGCCAGCAACGATCTCGAACGGGTTTTCGAGCTGTTTCGCCGGGCCGGCGAGCAGGATCAGCGCGGCGAAGGTATCGGCCTTGCGCATGTGCGTTCGTTAATCCGAAATTTGGGCGGAGACATTACGGTCCAATCCGAACTGGGACAGGGCAGCACGTTCATTCTGACGCTGCCCGCGGACCTCACCAAAATCGTACGGAGTATGGAACTATGAAAGCGACCGGTCAGGAAGTCACGATCGTGATGATCGAGGATGACGAGGGCCATGCCCGCCTCATCGAAAAGAACGTGCGCCGCGCCGGCGTCAACAACGAGATCGTGCCGTTCACGCTCGGCAAGGGCGCCCTCGACTACATTCTCGGACCGGATCGCGACGGACTGGTCAGCAAGGATCGCTATCTGCTGATCCTGCTCGATCTCAACCTGCCTGACATGTCCGGCCTCGACATTCTCGAGAAGATCAAGACCAACGAACACACGCGCCGCATGCCCGTCGTTGTCCTGACCACGACCGACGACGAGCGCGAGATCCAGAAGTGCTACGATCTGGGCGCCAACGTCTATATTACCAAGCCGGTGGACTATGACGGCTTCTCCACGGCGATCCGCAATCTCGGACTGTTCTTCTCTGTCATCCAAGTCCCCTAACGAGTAGCCAAAATCTGTGCGCATCCTTTATGTCGATGATGATCCGGCCCTAGCCCGCCTCGCAACGCGGGTGCTTGCGCGCAGTGATTTCACGGTCGTCCATGCTCCGTCCATCGAGATCGGGCTTGAGCTTTTCGCGGCAGAGACCTTCGAGGCCGTTGTTCTCGACCATTATTTCGAGAACCAGACGGGCCTGAATTTTCTCGAGGCGATCGCCGAGATCGGCAAGCCGACGCCGGTTCTCTACGTGACCGGCTCAAGCGACGCCGACGTCGCCATCCGGGCGCTGAAGGGCGGAGCGGCGGATTACGTCGTGAAGACGGCGACGGACGATTTCTTCCCGCTTCTGATCAGCGCGCTCAACCAGGCGATGGAAAACTCCAGGCTGCGCAGCGAAAAGGAAGAGGCCGACCGACAGCTTGTCGTCGCCAAGGAACGCGCCGAACTGCTGCTGGCGGAGATGAACCACCGCATCGCCAACAGTCTGTCGCTGGTTTCGGCGATGATCCGCATGCAGATGCAGATCGCCGGCAGCGACGAGACGAAGACCGCGCTCAACGAGACGCAGAACCGCATCACGGCAATCGCCGGCGTGCACCGCAGCCTCTACACATCGGAGATCATCGGTGAAGTCGAGCTCGACGTCTATCTCGGACCGCTGCTCGCCGAACTGCACGGCAGCAGCACGATCGCCCGCGGCATCACGCTGAAATCGCAGCTGTGTCGGATCTCGACCACGGCCGACAAGGCCGTCGCGCTGGGTGTCATCCTGATCGAGCTCGTCACCAACGCCACGAAATACGCCTATACGGCTGGCACCGGCGAGGTACGCGTCGTGCTTGAAGCCACCGACGATGGCTTCGCGGTGCTTTCGGTCGAGGACGACGGGATCGGCTATGACCGCACTGTCGGCCCGAAGGGAACCGGGCTGGGCACGCGGCTGATTAATGCCATGGGCACGACGCTCGGCGCAGAGATCAGCTACGGACGCGATGGTAAGGCTGATGGCACCTATGTCGCCGTGCGCTGGCAGCAATAAGACATCCCACTCCTGAAACAGCTTGCAGCCGGCCGTCATTGAGACGCGCCGCAGGTATCATTTGCTTCCTGCCGAAGACGCGCTAAACTTCGTTGGCTAACCGACGAAAAAGCTTAGGAGGAGCGATTTCATGAGACGGATGTGGCCCGAAGAGTTCAACTTCGTTCTGGACAACGCAGAAGAAGTAACACTCGATCTTCCCGCGATAGAACATGAGGACGGCTCGCGCAGCGAGGCAATCAGCCGGCAGGCGTTGAAAGTCCGCATTCCGATGGAGGATTACGAGCGCATCTGGCCGCTGGCGGAAGCGCGCTACCGGCTCGACGGCAGAAACCTCGGCAAGGCGGTGACGCTGATCACCACCAATCCGCATTACCACGCCTGGCACCCCGCCGATGGCGGCTCGGTCGACAATGTCACCGAGGGCGGACGCCACTTCACCACCAAATATGTCGTCGTGCACTTCCTGCTCGACGATGTGAGGGAGACGGCGGCGGCCTGAGCCGCCACCCTGCCCACTCGCGGCGATCAGGCCGCGTCCAGAGCCTGGGTCAGATCGGCAATGAGATCGTCTGGATGCTCAATGCCGATCGACAGGCGGATGGTGGAATCCAGAACGCCGATCCTTTGACGCACATCGGCCGGAACGCCGGAGTGCGTCATCGTCGCCGGATGGCTGGCGAGCGATTCCGTGCCGCCAAGGCTGACGGCGAGCTTGAATATCTGCAGCGCGTTGAGGAACTTGAACGAGGCCGGCTGGCCGCCTTCGATATCGAAGGAGAAGGTCGATCCGGCGCCAGTGCACTGCGCGGCGAAGGTGCGGCCGAGCGGCGATGACGGCTCGTGATACGGAAGATAGTGTATCTTCTTTACCTTCGGATGCGCGCGCAGGAAGTCGGCCACCGCGAGTGCATTGTTGTTGGCGCGCTCCATGCGGATCTGCAGCGTTTCCAGCGAGCGGCCGAGCATCCAGCAGGAATGCGGATCGAGCTGCGTGCCGATCGCGCCTCTCAGTGCCTTGACCTGCTTCATGACAGACTTACTGCCGAGTGCGGCGCCGGCGATGAGGTCGGAGTGGCCACCCACATATTTGGTCAGCGAATAGAGCGAGATATCGGCGCCATGCTCGATCGGGCGCTGGAAGACGGGACCGAGCAGCGTGTTGTCGCAGGCAACGATCGGCGTGTGGCCCTGCTTCCGACCGATCTCATCGGCAATCCGGCGCATCATCGCGACATCGACGAGGCTGTTGGTCGGGTTGGCCGGCGTTTCCACGAGGATCATCGACACACGGCCCTTGGCCATCGCCTGTTCGGCTGCGGCGCGCACCGAGTTCTCGTCAACGCCATCGGCGAAACCGACGGCCGCGACGCCGAGATTGAGGAAGGTCTTGGCAAGCAGGGTTTCCGTGCCGCCATAAAGCGGCTGCGAGTGCAGCACCGCATCACCGGGGCGCACGAAGGCGAGCAGCGTGGTGGCGATGGCCGACATACCCGACGAGAACAGCGCGCAGCTTTCCGTACGCTCGTAGACAGCGAGGCGATCCTCGACGATCTCGCTATTGGGATGATTGAAGCGAGAATAGACGAGGCCGGCGCCCTGCCCCGCCGGCGGCTCGCGACGGCCGGAGACATAATCGAAGAAATCGCGGCCATCCTCGGCGGACTTGAACACGAAGGTCGAGGTCAGGAACACCGGCGGCTTGACCGCGCCCTCGGACAGTTCGGGATCGTAGCCATAGTTCAGCATCTGTGTTTCGGGATGCAGGGCGTGATTGCCGATATGGGTCTTGGAGGGATGCGGCGCGGTCATGGTCGTCTCCTGCTTCAAAGATGGATTGATGACGGCAAATTATCTCGAAATGCGCTTGATGTTATTGCTATTTGGAGCGCGGCTGCGATGTTGGAAGCAACATCATGCGAGAGCGGGGGAGATTTCGTGCAGAAAGTTGCGGATGAGATGGACCGGCGGATTCTGAAAGAGTTGGCCGGCGATGCGCGGCTTGCCAACAACGAACTCGCCGAGCGTGTGGGCCTCTCCGCTTCCGCCTGCCTGCGTCGCCTGCGGCGACTGGAGGAGGCCGAGATTATCCAGGGATATACGGCGCTGATCGATCCCGCCGTCAACGGCTGGACGATGACGGCGCTCGCCTCGATCCGCCTCAGCCGTCAGCATGAGGACGAGATCCAGATGTTCGAGAATGCCGTGCGCGAGTGGGATGAGGTGCTGGAATGTCATCTCGTCACCGGATCGCGCGACTACGTGCTGAAGGTGATGAGCTCGGGGCTCGATGATTACGAGCGCTTCATCAAGGAGAAGATCGCGCGGCTGAAATGCGTCGACACGATCGAGACGAGCTTCGTGATGAACACAATCAAGGCGCGCCGGATCTGACGTTTCGCGTCGCCCTGCCGCTCGGCAGGCATCTCGCGTCAGCGGCGCTATCCGCCTGCACCCGCTTGTACATTAGAAGGCCGGTTTCGGCACGAAATCCGCCTCGACAGCCACAAAAGTTAAAAAATCGCCACACCGGTTAACGGGTTGTTTACCACGTTCCGTGAAAGGTGACGTTTGAGCATTGGTGTCCTGCATTCCTTCTTTCAAGTCTCGCGTTTTATGGGATGCGCGCCACACGTACAGCTTGAGGAAAGCCTAATTGATTATCCTCTCATGGACGATGCTCTCTGATCCGCATTCGTTGCGGCTCTGACGGAAAAGCCAATGATCGGCCCTGACGAGGGTGCGAACAGATAAGCGAGCAAGAAGATGAACGGATCGCGATCACATTCTCCCCGGCCTTCCGACAGGGCGTCGCTTGACGCGCTGAACCGCACGATCGAGGGATTGGAAGCACGGATCGAAGGCCTGATCGGCAGCGGAGTGCGCGAACAGCGCAATCGCCAGCCGGCGCCCGAGCGCGAACCCGCCCCCGCCACTTACACGCCGCGCGCGCCCTACGCCGCCGCCGAGCCGCGTCCTGATCCGCTCGCCGAGATCCGCCAGCGCCAGCGCATGCTCGACGCAAGCCGCGAGCGCGCCGCCCGCGAGACCACCCCTTACGCACCCCGCGAGCAGGCGACGGCCTATGCGGCCCAGCCGGCACCTGCACATACGCCGGCGCCGCAGCCGCGCGCAGCCGTTCAGCCGCCACAGGCTCCCGTCGCAAATCCGCGCGGTGCCGAAGACACGATGACGGAAATCGCCCAGGCCCTCGTCAGCCTGCGCCAGGATCTGAAGCGCGACATCTCCGAGGGCGTCGCCCGGGAAATGGACGCCCTGCGCGGCGAACTGCGCGAGATCAAGGCAACCGCCGCCGATCGCCCCTTCGCCGAAGACATTCATGCCGACATGAGCCGGCTTGCCGATAGCATCAACCATCTGGCTGCCCGCTCCGAAACGTCCGAGGCCCATGGCCTGCGCGGCGAATTCGAAGACCTGCGCTCGCTGATGGACGGGCTGGCGCGCGAGGATTCGCTGCGCCACATGGACCAGCGCTGGGATGGCTTCGAGAACCAGCTGCACGCGCTCGACACATCCGGCCTGCAGGAAGAGCTGGTGGCGCTTGCCTACCGCCTCGACGACATCAAGCGCCATATCGGCGGCATGGGCGAAAGCCCGGCCGTCAAGGCGCTCGAAGACAAGCTCATCTCCATCGCAACGGCGATGGAGCAGTTCGGCAGCATGATCCAGCCGCATGACCGGGCGATGTCCGAGCAGTTCGCGTCGATGGACAGCCGTCTCGACGAGATCAGCCGCGCGATCGCCGCGACCGGCCGCGCCGCGACATCGGGCGACCCCGCTGCCATGCACCGCCTCGAGGGACGGTTGAGCGGCCTTGCCGACCAGATCGAGCTGATGGGCCAAAGCGTGGCCAGCCGCGCCAACCCGGCCGACGGGCTTGCCGAACGGCTCGAAGCCCTGACGGCCCGTGTCGAGGAAGTCGCCAATGCCGAGGCCACGTCGCGCCTCGACGAGCGGCTCGAGCATCTGGCCTTCCTGCTCGAGAAGAGCCAGCGGGCCGCACCGCAGCCCGAACTGACCGGCGCGCTCGCCGATATCTCGCGCAAGATCGACGCGCTTGAGAACGGCGCCGTCAACGACGCGCTGGCGCAGCGCCTCGACTATCTCGCTCGCCGCATCGACGAGATGGAATTCCAGCCGCAGCAGGCAATCCAGACCCAGGTCGACGACGCCGCCTTCCTGCGCATCGAGGACAGGCTGAGCGATATCGCCGCCCGTCTCGACGAGAGCTCGGCGGCACCGGCAACCGACGCCAACGCGCTGCGCAATCTGGAAGACCAGATCGCCAATCTTTCCGCGCTGATGAGCGAGCCACGCCCGAGCACCGAGATCGCCATCGATTTCGACCGCCGCATGGGCGCGATCGAAGACTATATGGCGACCAGCGACGAATACATCGTCGAAGCCGCCCGCCAGGCTGCCGAGGCGGTTGTCGAGGCCTATTCGCGCAACGGCGCCCTGCAGGGCGGTGGTGCCGGCGTTGACATGTCGGCGCTCAATGCGCTCGCCGCCGACCTTCGCCATCTTGAGGATCTGAGCCGCAGCGGCGAGGAGCGCACGCACAAGACCTTCCAGGCGCTGCACGAGACACTGGTGCATATCGCCGACCGGCTCGACGACATGGAGAGCCGCACGGCCCGGCCGCCGGCACGGATGCCGGCCGCCGACGTCGATTTCAACGTCGATCCTTACGCGATGGCTGATGCCGGCGCCGAGGAGGCCGAGAAGCCCGCCGTGTTCGGCACGCGCGTACCGGAAGCCGTGCGCAAGGCCGAGACCGCGCCTGAGCCGGCCGCACCGGCGATCGCCGCTTCCGAGACCAGCGCCATTGCCATCGAGGCCGCCAGCAAGCCCGCCGCGGCCGCAGCAAAGGGAAGCCTTCTCGTCAGCCTCGGCAAGCGCCTGCTGCCGTCGAAGAAGGCCAAGACCGGCGAACGCGCCGTCATCGACCCGTCGCCGTCGATCGATCCTGTCGACGTCATGCCGCCGGAAGCCGCCAACGAGCCGCTGGAACCGGGCTCCGGTGCGCCTGACGTCAAGAAGATCCTGGAGCGCGTGCGCGCCAGCCAGAATGCGGCCCGCACCAATCCGAAGCCGGCAAGCGATACGGATCGCGCCGACTATATCGCGGCTGCTCGCCGCGCGGCGCAGGCCGCAGCGCTCGAAGTCGATCCCAGTGGCAAGGCCGGGTCGGTGAAGGGCGAGAAGAAGGCGAAGATCAAGGACCCGGCCAAGGAATCAGGCAAGGGCAGCGCTTTCTCGCGCTTCCGCCGTCCGATCCTCCTTGCCGTCGGCGCCGTGCTCTTGGCGATCATGGCGTTTCCGCTGGCCCGCACGCTGACCTCGGGGGCGCCCGCGCCGACCGCCGAAGTGGCAACGATCACCGACGGGCAGAACGCAACGCTGCCCGCAGACAGCGAAACCGCGCCCGAAACGTCCGCACCGGTAGCGGCAGCGCCCGAGGCACCCGCTGTCTCGACGCCTGCCCCGCCCGTGACGGCCAATGTCGCACCTGCGCCGTCTGAGCCGGCAGCGCCTGAGCGGCTGACCGAAGCCGCACCGCTTGGCGGCAATGGCGCGCTCGCACCTTCGGGCGCACCGCAGGATACGTCCGGCTTCACCGCCAACAACGCGGCACCATCGGCGGCCGAAACCGCACCGGCCGCAGCGGCACCTGAGATCGCCGTTCCCGACACGATCCAGCCGAAGTCGCTTGCGGATGCCGCGAAGTCCGGCGATGCGCTGGCGCTGTTTGAAATCGGCGCGCGCTACAGCGATGGACGTGCCGGCGTGACAGCCGACCCGAACCAGGCGCTGAACTGGTACCAGATGGCGGCCGACAAGGGCTTTGCGCCGGCGCAATACCGCCTCGGCAGCATGTATGAGAAGGGCACCGGCGTTGCCCGCGACGCCAACAAGGCCAAGCAGTTCTACGAGCAGGCCGCCAACCAGGGCAATGCGAACGCGATGCACAATCTCGCCGTGCTCTACGCCTCCGGCGCGCTCGGCCAACAGGATTACTCGGCAGCGGCCAACTGGTTCACCAAGGCCGCCAATCTCGGCATCACCGACAGCCAGTTCAACCTGGCGATCCTGTGCGCCCGTGGCAACGGCGTGCCGCAGGACCTGACGGAATCCTACAAGTGGTTTGCGATCGCGGCCAAGGGCGGCGACAAGGATGCTTCGCAGAAGCGTGACGAAGTCGCCAACGCCATGAAGCCGGATCAGCTGGAGAAGGCCCGCGCCAAGGCGGATCTCTGGAAGGCCGAGCCGCTCGACAACAAGTCGAACGGCATCGAGGTTCCGGATGAATGGGCAGGCACCGCCACCAAGACCTCCAGCGTCGACATGAAGCGGGCGATCCGCAACATCCAGGCGATCCTGAACAATAACGGCTTCGACGCCGGCCAGCCGGATGGCGAACTGGGCACCAAGACGGTTGCCGCGATCAAGAGCTTCCAGAAGTCGATCGGCCAGGAGCCGAGCGGCAAGATCAACGACGCGACGGTCAAGGCGCTGCTGGAACGCAACAAGGCGCCATCAACCAAGGCTTGATCAAGCAATGGCTCAAACAAAAATCCGCGCAAACCGGTGTTTGCGGGGATTTTTGTTTGATGAAGGCGGTGCTTGCCAGCGCCCTCGCCCGAAGCGTGCTCAATCCGGCATGATCAGCGAGCGGTGGGCGGCAACGCCGGCCATGACGCCTGCAGCGGACGCCATGGTCGCATTGGCCATCGCGACGGCGGCATCGCCGGCGGCGTAGACGCCCTTGACCGTGGTCTGCTGAAAATTGTCGACGCGGATAAAGGGGCCGGTGGGACCGGCCTCAAGCGCGCAGCCGAGCTGTTCGGCAAGCGGGCTCGTCAGATGCGTCTTCGGCGCGACGAACAGGCCGCCGAGCGGCAGGACGCTGCCATCCTTGAGACGAACGGCTTCCAGGTCGGTCCCCTCTCCCAGCAATTCGACGACCGGGCTGCGGACAATCACGACGCCGCGCGCATCGAGCAGGGCCGCCTGCTCGGGATCAGGCTCCCATTGGCCTTGCGTGAAATAGGTGGTCGGTCCCCAATCCGGGATCATCTGCGCTTGATGCACCGACATCGGATTGCCGGCGAGCACGCCGAGCGGCCGGTCGGCGACTTCATAGCCGTGGCAATAGGGGCAATGGATCACCGTCTTGCCCCAGCGCTGTTGCAGCCCCTCGATATCAGGCAGTTCGTCGCGGACACCGGTGGCAAGCACGATGCGGGTGGCGCGCTGCGTGGTGCCGTCGGCGAGCGTGAGGGCGAAGAGGTCACCTTCCCTGCCGATCTCGGTTGCTTCGCCCTCCAGCTGCGTCGCCGTGTTGTAGAGGCCGAGCTGGCGGGATGCCTCGGCGATGATCGCTGCCGGCGCCTTGCCGTCTTGGCCGAGGAAGCCGTGGGACGCTTCAGCGAAACGGTTGCGCGGCTTGCGCCCATCGACAACCAGCACCTTCCGGCGCGCGCGGGCAAGCTGCATGGCGGCGGACTGGCCGGCGAAGCTGCCGCCGACAATGATCACATCGTAGGTCATGACGTTCTCCTATTTCTCGCATCTTCATATGTTACATGAAAGCTTGACGTCAAGACATGTAACCTATCTTGTTACAGATGGGCTCCGGCGCTAGATTGATCGCAACAGGAGTAAGCGAATGAGACGCGACAGCCGCCTTTCGCGCATGCTGCACGTGTTGATCCACATGGACCGGCACTACAAGCGCGCGACATCGGAAACCATTTCGAAAATGCTCTGCACCAATGCCGTGGTCGTCAGGCGCACCATGGCGGGCCTGCGCGACTTTGGCTACGTCCGCTCCGAACAGGGGCATGGCGGCGGCTGGGAATTGGCGCGCGGGCTCGACCAGATCACGCTCCTCGACATCTACGAGGCGATCGGCAAGCCGCCGCTGTTTGCGATCGGGCCTTCGGTCGATCAGCCGGAGTGCCTCGTGGAGCAGGCCGTCGATGCCAAGCTCGGCGATGCGCTGAAGGAGGCCGAAGCGCTTCTGCTGGAACGCTTCCGCACGGTGACCATTGCCGACATCGCCGCCGATTTCGACCGACGCATGCCCGAAGGACAGTGCAACATCCACGGCAACATTCACGCGGAACAATCGGCTTCCGGCTGAATTTACGCGAAAGGCGCGGATCTTTTGCCGAAGCTGGCCGACAGCACTTGATCCATTGCCGACCGATCCTTTAAGCCTTGGCGACGCCGGGGAGAGGCTTCGCGCAGCGCAGGGATAATTGCATCATGGAAATATTCACATCCGCCGGCTTGCTGGCGCTTCTGCAGGTCATTGTCATCGACCTGGTTCTGGCCGGCGACAATGCCGTCGTTATCGGGCTCGCGGCAGCAGGCCTTGCGCCCGATCAGCGCAAGAAGGCCATTCTGGTCGGCATTCTGGCCGCCACCGTGCTGCGCATCGCGCTCGCCAGCGTTACCGTGCAATTGCTCGAGATCATTGGCCTGCTGCTGGCAGGTGGCATCCTGTTGCTCTGGGTCTGCTGGAAGATGTGGCGGGAAATCCGCGCCAATAATGCCCAGGACGGTGAAGGCGAGCATGCCGAAGGCGCGCAGGTTCCTCGCAAGACCTTCTTCCAGGCGGCCACGCAGATCGTTATCGCCGACGTATCGATGTCGCTCGACAACGTGCTTGCCGTAGCGGGTGCGGCCCGCGAGCATCCGACCGTGCTTGTCATCGGCCTGATTCTCTCGATCGCGATGATGGGTATTGCTGCGAACTTCATCGCGCGCCTGCTCAACCGCTATCACTGGATCGCCTATATCGGCCTTGCGATCATCGTCTATGTCGCCCTGCACATGATCTATCGCGGCGGCCTGGAAGTCTGGCCGCATGTCGCGGCGGCAACCGGCGGCTGACCTCGAGCGGACGGCCCCGCTGTCAGGGGCCGTTGACGAGCTTCAGGATGAGCGCCTGCACATTGCCGCCGTCGCTCATCTCCACCCGATCGAAATCGCGACCCCGCTGGCGCTGCCTGCCGGATATCTCGCCGAGACGCTCGGTGAGATTGGTGCGGATCTTTCGGCAATCGGGATCATCCGGCGCGGAAAAGCCCACGCTCAGCGTCTCGATCTCATGCACCATGTCGATGATGGTGTCGCCATGCACCCGCTCATGCTTGCGGATCGCCTCGATGAAGCTGTTCCAACTGGCTTGCACCGAAGGCGAGAGCTTGGCGGACGGTTTGGGCAGCGTATAGATGATCGTCAGCTTCGGCTTGGCGACCGTGAGAATGCAGGCATTATCGGGCTGCCGTTCGTATTTGCGTGTCCATGTCAGCTTGAACGTGGTGTGGGCGATCACCCTGGACTGGCCGCCGACCTCGGGGCCGCGCTCGCCGATCGAGCCGTAGAGTTCGGCGCCGCTTGTGCCTGATATGGCATAGTTGCGCACCTCCTCAGCCGGCTTCCACTGCGCGAGCGCCATAACAGGCATCGATGCGATCAGCGCACCCAGCGTCAACATTCGAATGGCTGATCCCACATCGTTCCCCGTGCTTTGTTCCGCGCGGCCAATCTAGGGAGCCGCCACCTAGCGTTCAATCGCACTACCGGGCGTTCGGGCGCTTCCGCGCACGAGTGTGCCGTGATTGTCACAAAACCTGAAAAAAGCCTGACTAATCAGAATTCTTCGCGTATTGAGGAGACGCGGTGTCGCTGATCGAAAGCCTATCGCAACGATTTCAAGCTACGGTGTCTCATTCGCATAAAACGTGGGGAACGCAACGGCCCGCCGGGTCGTCCGCAAATCGGGGTCGGCTGTGACAATCTATCTGCCCATCGCAGAATTGTCGGTGAACATTTTCATCATCCTCGGCATGGGTGCGGCCGTCGGCTTCCTGTCCGGCATGTTCGGCGTGGGCGGCGGCTTTCTGATCACGCCGCTTCTGATCTTCTACAACATCCCTCCCGTCGTCGCTGTTGCCACCGGCGCCAACCAGGTCGTCGCCTCGTCGATCTCGGGCGCGCTCACCCACTTCAGGCGCGGGACGCTGGATGTGAAGCTCGGCTCGGTGCTTCTGGCGGGCGGTCTCGCGGGTGCCACCATCGGCATCTGGGTGTTTTCGCTGTTGCGCCGGCTCGGCCAGCTCGATCTGATCATCTCCCTGATGTACGTGCTTTTCCTCGGCACGGTCGGCGGGCTGATGCTGCTTGAAAGCGTCAATGCGATGCGGCGCGCATCGAAGAACATTCCGGCCGCACCACGCCGGCCGGGGCATCATCACTGGGTTCACCGCCTGCCGCTGAAGATGCGGTTCAAGAAATCGAAGATCTTTCTCAGCGTCATCCCGATCATTGCACTCGGTTTCGGCATCGGCATCCTGACGTCTGTCATGGGCGTCGGCGGCGGCTTCATCATGGTGCCGGCGATGATCTATCTGCTTCGCATTCCGACCAACGTCGTCGTCGGAACGTCGCTGTTCCAGATCATCTTCGTCACCGCCTATACGACGGTCGTGCAGGCCGCGACCAACTTCTCGGTCGATATCGTGCTGGCCTTCATCCTGATGATCGCGGGTGTGATCGGCGCGCAATATGGCGTTCGCGTCGGGCAGAAGCTGCGCGGCGAGCAGCTGCGCGCGCTGCTTGGGCTGCTCGTTCTCGCCGTCGGCCTTCGCCTTGCCGTGGCGCTGGTCGTCACGCCGAGCGATATCTATTCGGTCGTGATGGGTGCGAACTGATGCGTCACCTGCTCAGGACCCTGCTTGTCTCCCTCATGCTGATGCCGACGGCCGCCGGCGCGCAGACGCTGCTGCCCGGCCAGGCGCCGCAGCCGGTTGCCGAGGGGTTGGAGATCGGCACATCGACCAGCGAGATCGCCATCACCTCCGACTTTCACGGCGCGGATCTGACGATCTTCGGCGCCTTGACCAACACCGACAGCCTGCTGCTCGCAATCGGCCAATATGACGTGGTCGTCGTGCTGGAAGGCCCGCGCGACAACGCCACGGTGCGCAAGAAGGAGCGGGTGTTCGGCATCTGGGTCAACACGCATTCGATGACCTTCGAGACTGTGCCGCATTCCTATTCGATGTCGAGTTCGCGCATGCTCGACGACGTTACGACGCCGCTTGATCTCACCGATCGCGGCATCGGCATCGACCATATTCCGCTGACGCCGATGGGCTTTCTCGGCAATGCCAGCAATGTCGGCGAGTTCCGTGACGCTTATCGCCGGCTGCAGGAGCGCAGCGGCCTTTATGTCCGCGATCCGAGCGGCGTACGTTTCGTCAGCTCCAACCTGTTCAAGGCGAGCCTGCGGCTGCCCGCCAACATTCCGAACGGCGTGCATACGGTTCGCGCCTATCTGTTCAAGAGCGGCAAGTTCGTGACCGAGAAATCGGCGCCTTTGCGGGTGATCAAGACCGGCATCGAGCAGACGATCACCGATGCCGCGCATGAGCAGCCGATCATCTATGGCCTGTTTGCCGTGTTCCTGGCCGTCGTGACCGGCTGGGGCGCCAGCGTGGTGTTCCGCAAGGAGTGATCGATCGCGGCCGCGGCTGGATGGGCCTGCCCCGGTCTCGCCACGAGATGATCACGGCATCGTCATTGTCTAAAAACCGACCATTAACGTTTACCAGTTAGTAATCTCTCGGACGTCGAGAGGTTTAGTCATGCGTATCCGTACTCTCCTTGCCGTCGTGGTGCTGGCTGTTCTTGCCGGCTGCGCGACTGCTCCCAAACAGACACGAAACATCTGCGCGGTGTTCGACCAGCGCGACGGGATGTTCACCAGCTGGCAGCGCTCGGCGGAGAAAGCCGAGAAGAAATATGGCGTGCCGGTGCCGATCCTGATGGCGACGATGTATACGGAATCGGGCTTCCAGCCGAATGCACGGCCGCCGCGCACCAAACTGTTCGGCTTCATCCCGTGGAAGCGGCAATCGACGGCCTATGGCTATTCGCAGGCGCTCAACGGCACCTGGGATCACTACCAATCGGCAACCGGAAACTGGAGCGCGCGGCGCACCAACTTCTCCGACGCGATCGACTTCATCGGCTGGTATCACTGGCAGAACAGCCAGACGACGGGCATCCAGCTCAACGACGCCTACAGCCTCTACCTCGCCTATTATTCCGGTCCGAAGGGTTATATGCGCGGCGACTGGCGCTCGAATGCGCAGCTGCAGAAGACGGCGCAGCGGTTTGCGGGCATGGCTGCGACCTATCAGCGGCAGTTGCAGGGCGGCTGCAGCTGACTTGAACGAAAACGGGCCGGCGGTATCGCCGCCAGCCCGGTCTAACATTCATGATGAGATCAGGCGGCCTTGGCCGGCTTGTCAATCGGGTGCTGGGCGCGGAAGCCGACGGCCAGGCGGTTCCAGACGTTGATGGCGCCGATGGCAACCGTGATGTTCATCATCTCGGCTTCGTTGAAATGCGCCTTGAGCGCTTCATAGTCGGCATCGGGCGCGCCCGTCTGGGCGACCTTGGTGACGGCATCGACCCAGCCGAGCAGCGCGCGCTCGCGTTCGTCATAGACGGGCGATTCATGCCAGACGCAGATGAGATTGATCCACTGTTCGCTCAGGCCGTCGTGGCGAGCTTCCTTGACGTGCATGTCGACGCAGTAGGCACAGCCGTTGATCTGCGATGCGCGCAGCTTGATCAAGTGGATGAAGCGGCGTTCGAGGCCGGACTTCTGGACGTAATCCTCAAGCGCAAGCACAGCCTTGTAGGCATCGGGTGCGGCCTTGGCGAAATTGAAACGCGGTTGCATGGCACTTTCTCCTTTGATGGCTCAGCGAGCCGTTCGACGTTCATGCAGTTCCAGGAACGCGCAGCTTCTGGCTGCGATCGTCCCGTCGTCGATCTCCGCCAGTTCGGCGCCGAGATCGGCAATGGTGGTCTTGGCAAGCTCGGCGCGATAGACACGCTCGGCCTTCAACATCGCCGCCGAGATGTTGCACGGCTTCAAAAAGAAGCGATCCGGCGCCGGGTTCGGCCCGCGCTGGCGAATTTCATTGCAGCGAAAGGCCGGCGCCGGTCCCTCGACAGCCAGAACGATATCCAGCAGCGTGATCTTCTCGGCGGGCCTGGCGAGGCGATAGCCACCTTTCGGGCCGGGCACGGTGTGGAGGATGCCGGCGCCCGACAGCGCTTGCAGATGCTTCAGAAGATAGCTCGTCGACACCCCGTGAAACTCCGCAAGTGCTGCGGCCGACAGCACGCCACCCTCGGACAAACCCGAAAGCATCGCCACGCTGTGAATGGCCTGTTCGACACCGTCTCCGAGTTTCATGCGATCAACTCCTCAATTCATGGACAAAATATATCCATGATTATTCCGCCCGTCAATCCTCTTTTCGCGGTCGGCGCGATTGCGCCCGGGCGGTAGACTTTGGGCTTATTCAGCGAAGACTTGTGAAGCGATTGGGATCAGCTAAGGTTGCAGTGTCAAAACACTCCAAAAGGGAACATCAATGAAAAAGACGATCTTGCTGACGGCCGCGGCACTTCTTGCCACGGCGCACCTGGCCTCCGCCGAAGACACCATCCGGATCGCCACCGAGGGCGCCTACCCTCCCTTCAACTACGTGGAATCAGACGGCAGCCTGAAGGGGCTCGATGTCGATATGGCCAAGGCGCTGTGCGAGGAAATGAAGGCCAAGTGCACGATCGTTGCCCAGGATTGGGACGGCATCATTCCCGGTCTGCTGGCCAAGAAATACGACGCGATCATCGCCTCGATGAGCATCACCGAGGAGCGCAAGCAGCAGATCGACTTCACCAACAAATACTACACGACGCCGCTAGCCGTCGCCGTGCCCAAGGACAGCCCGATCAAGGGCGTTACTGTCGAGGACATGAAGGGCAAGGTGGTCGGCGCGCAGGCATCGACGACGCAGGCCAATTATACCAGCGACGTCTACGCCAAGGGCGGCGCCGAGGCGAAGCTCTATCCGACGCAGGACGAGGCGGTGGCGGACCTGCAGAACGGCCGCACTGACGCCGTGGTCTCCGACAAGTTCGTGGTCGTCGACTGGCTGAACAAGGCCGGGAAGGATTGCTGCAAGCTGCTCGGTGATATCCCGGGCAGCGAGACGCAGGCCGGCATCGGCATCCGCAAGGGCGAGACGGAGCTGAAGGAGCGTTTCAACAAGGCGATCGACGCGCTTGTTGCCAACGGCACCTACCAGAAGATCACCAAGCAGTATTTCCCCTTCGATATCTATTGATCACCCGCGATACACCGGCCCGGCCCATTTGCTTCATCAGGGGTAAATGAGCCGGCCGGTCGGCGACCGCATCTTCTCATCGGCGCGGTTTGAACTACATTCAGGCGGTGGACCAGATCGATAGCGAGCGCCTGATATCCCTGCCTGCCCCTTTTACCCGCTGGTTCGCGGAGAAGGGCTGGCAGCCGCGCAGGCATCAGCTGGAGCTTCTGGCGCGTGCCGAGGCCGGCGAGAGCACACTCTTGATCGCGCCCACCGGGGCCGGCAAGACACTGGCCGGCTTTCTGCCATCGCTCACCGATCTCACCCGCCGCGGAAAAATCCCGCCCGGCTCTGCCTTTACCGGCATCCACACGCTCTACGTCTCGCCACTGAAGGCGCTGGCGGTCGATATCGAGCGCAATCTGATGAAGCCGGTGCTGGAGATGGGGCTGCCGGTCAGCGTCGAGAACCGCACCGGCGATACGCCCGTTTCCAAGCGGCAGCGCCAGAAGCTCAGCCCGCCCGACATCCTTTTGACGACGCCGGAGCAGGTGGCGCTTTTGCTTGCCAATGGCGAGGCCGAGCGTTTCTTCAAGGACCTCAGATACATCATCTTCGACGAACTGCACTCGCTGGTCACCTCGAAGCGCGGCCACATGCTGTCGCTGGGGCTGGCGCGGCTGCGGCGGCTTGCGCCGAAGCTGCAGACGATCGGGCTTTCGGCGACCGTCGCCGAGCCGCTGGAGCTGCAGAAGTGGCTGGTGGCGCAGCCGGAAGGAGGCGAGCGACATGCGGGCATCGTCACGGTGGAGGGCGGGGCCAAGCCCGATATCTCGATCCTGTCGACGGAAGAGCGCATTCCCTGGTCCGGGCACTCGGCTAAATACGCGATCCCCGATGTCTACAAGCAGCTCATCGAGCATCAGACGACGCTGCTCTTCGTCAACACCCGCAGCCAGGCGGAGATGCTGTTTCAGGAGCTCTGGACCGCCAACGACGACAATCTGCCGATCGCGCTGCATCACGGCTCGCTCGATGTCGGTCAGCGGCGCAAGGTGGAGGCGGCGATGGCGGCGAACCGGCTGCGCGCCGTGGTCGCCACCTCGACGCTCGACCTCGGCATCGACTGGGGCGATGTCGACCTCGTCATCCATGTCGGCGCGCCGAAGGGCGCCTCGCGGCTGGCGCAGCGCATCGGCCGCGCCAACCACCGGATGGACGAGCCATCGAAAGCGATCCTCGTGCCTGCCAACCGCTTCGAGGTGATGGAGTGTCAGGCGGCACTCGACGCCAACTATATCGGCGCGCAGGACACGCCGCCGATCGGGCGCGGCGCGCTCGACGTGCTCGCCCAGCATGTTCTCGGCATGGCCTGCGCCGAGCCATTCGACATGCTGGAGCTCTACGACGAGATCATCAGCGCCTCGCCCTATGCTGATCTTTCCTGGGAGACCTTCGAGCGGATCGTCGATTTCGTCGCCACCGGCGGCTATGCGCTGCGCACCTACGAGCGCTATGCCCGCATCCGCAAGACGAAGGAGGGGCGGTGGCGGGTTTCCAATCCGCAGGTGGCGCAGCAGTATCGGCTGAACCTCGGCACCATCGTCGAGAGCCCTATGCTGAACCTGAAGATGGTGAAGCGGGGAGAAGGCGGCCGCATCGGGCGCGGCGGGGCGACGCTCGGCAAGATGGAGGAATATTTCTTCGAGCAGCTTTCGCCCGGCGACACCTTCATCTTCTCCGGCAAGGTGCTGCGCTTCGAGGGTATCCGCGAGAACGAGGCGCTGGCGAGCCAGGCCTATTCCAACGATCCGAAAATTCCATCCTACGCCGGCGGCAAGTTTCCGCTCTCCACCTATCTCGCCGACCAGGTGCGCTCGATGCTCGACGACCCCGACCGCTGGCACCGGCTGCCGGACCAGGTGCGCGACTGGTTGGCGATCCAGAAGGAAAAGTCGATCCTGCCCAAGCGCGACGAGCTGCTGATCGAGACCTTCCCGCGCGGCAGCCGCTGCTACATGGTGGCCTATCCCTTCGAGGGGCGGCTGGCGCACCAGACACTCGGCATGCTTTTGACCCGCCGGCTGGAACGCGCTGGCGCCAAGCCGCTCGGCTTCGTCGCCACGGACTATTCGCTCGGCATCTGGGGGCTGGAGGATATGGGCCGGATGATATCAAGCGGCCGGCTCAATCTCGCCGATCTTTTCGATGAGGACATGCTGGGCGACGATCTCGAAAGCTGGCTCGACGAATCCTTCCTTTTGAAGCGCACCTTCCGCAATTGCGCCGTGATTGCAGGCTTGATCGAGCGCCGGCACCCGGGCAAGGAAAAGAGCGGCCGGCAGGTGACGGTTTCCGCCGATCTGATCTACGACGTGCTCCGAACCCATGAGCCCGACCACATCCTGCTGCAGGCGACCAGGCAGGATGCGGCGACCGGGCTTTTGGACATCGGCCGTCTTGGCGATATGCTGAAGCGAATCAAGGGGCACATCACCCACCGCCCGCTGGAGCACATCTCGCCGCTTGCTGTGCCCGTGATGCTGGAGATCGGCAAGGAGCATGTGCATGGCGAGGCGCAGGATGTTCTGCTGGCGGAAGCCGCGGACGATCTGATTGCCGAGGCTTTGGAATAAAGTCCCCTCCCCAACCCCTCTCCACAAGGGGGCGGGGCTTAACGGCCGCACCGCCGAGGTCATGATCAAGGCAGAGCGGCGCCACAAGTTTTCTCTCCCCTTGTGGGAGAGATGCCCGGCAGGGCAGAGAGGGCCTTTTGGCCTTCGTCCCCGCCTAGATACTGGAAAGAACGAACGGATGAACCGGCTAGCGCTGGCGCGGGAATTGAACGGGATTGCGGCGATGCCGGGCGTGGAAACGTCGGTGCATGGGATCGCTGCCGTGTGCGATCCGCTGGGCGGGCTTTATCTGCCGGACACCGGCGTTCTCGTCGTCTCCGACCTGCATCTGGAAAAGGGCGCCGCCTTTGCGCGCCGCGGCATGATGCTACCGCCTTACGATACCCTGGCAACGCTGACGGTGCTCTCCGCCGTCATTACCCGCTATGACCCGAAGCTGGTGATCTCGCTCGGCGACAATTTTCACGATCGCATCGGCTCGGCGCATATGCCGGAAACATTCCGCACGCTGATTTCGGATATGGCGCGCGGGCGCGAGTGGATCTGGATCAACGGCAACCACGATCCCGACGGCACCGTCGATCTGCCCGGTGCCTGCGCCGACGAGCTGCACTATGGCGGCCTCACCTTCCGGCACGAGCCGAAGGAAGGGTTGCAGAGCGGCGAGATCGCGGGGCACCTGCATCCTTCCGCCACGGTGCGGCGGCGCGAAAAATCGATCCGCCGGCCGTGTTTTGCCACCGATGGCGCAAGGCTGCTGATGCCGGCTTTCGGGGTGATGAGCGGCGGGCTCGACCTGCGCCACAAGGCGATGAAGGGGCTGTTCGATCAGCCGTCGCTGATCGCGCACCTCATCGGCCGCGACCGGATCTATTCGGTGCGCTTCGGCAACCTGCTTGGCTAGCGCTTAGAGCGCGACGTAGCGGTCGGCGCGGTGATTGATCGTGAGGAACAGATTGAGCACCACGGCGCCGAGCACGGAATAGAACACGACAGGTGGCGTGGTGACGAAGAAGGCAGCCGCCAGCACGCAGAGATCGACGGCCATCTGCACGAGGCCGGCGCGGATGCCGAAGCGCTCCTGCATGTAGATGCCGAGAATGCCGACGCCGCCGAGGCTGGCGCGGTGGCGATAGAGCGCCAGCAGGCCGAAGCCGAGAAGAAGACCGCCGAGAAGCGCTGCCCAGGCCGGATGGATCGTGGCGATGCTCATGACATTCGGCTGCAGGCTTGTCAGCAGCGAGGTCAGGCCGATGGCGATGAAGGTCTTGATGGTGAAGGAGACGCCGAGGCGCTTCCACGAGAGATAGAAGAACGGCAGGTTGAGCAGGAAGAAGGCGAGGCCGAAATTGATGCCGAAGGCATAGTGCACAAGAAAGGCGATACCCGCCGTGCTGCCGGTGAGCAAGCCAGCGCTTGCCAGCACATAAAGGCCAAGGGCGGCGACGAGGCTGCCGGAGAAGATACCCTGCACGTCTTCGACAGGCGTGTGGCGCGTGGCGCTCGTGTTCCAGAAGCCAAGGGCATTGATGAGCTGAGTCATGTCGCTAATCTCCAACGGCAGACGAGTTCAAGAACGCCCGGGCAGGCCCCAGGCGGCAGGGGATGTGAATGATTGGTCGCCGGGCGGCATTCGCGCTCTTCGGCTTCTGAGCGGAATTATCCGGTTCATTCGCCACGTTTTCAAGCGAAATACGTAAGCAATGCTGACCTATTAAAACTTCGCAAGAATCGTTCCGTCAGGCGCGCTTGCGTGCAAGGAACAGAATGCCGGGAATGATGTTGGCGCCATCTTTGCGAATGGTGGTGCGGCTCATCGCGATCACCTGGAAGCCATGGCGGGCGCAGAGCGAGCGGATGTAGCCTTCCGAATGCGCATAGCGCAGGGAATGCGCGAGGTGAACGCCCTCCTCGTCCTCGGTTTCCTCGACGGAAAAGCCAAAGTCGGCGCCATCGATACAAAGGGCCGCGACCGACGCAAATGCGATCTCTAGATTGCCGAGATAGATCAGCACATCGGCGGCCGTGACGAGATCGGCGCGATGTGTGCCGCTATCCTTAAACAGGCCGGACTCGTCTACTGGTAGCGACAGGTCGGCCTGGGCGAGATGGTCGTAGACCTGCTTTTCCTCGGCCTTCGCCAGCATGTTCTGCGAGAGATCGAAGCCTTCGAGCCGGTCGGCCATCGAGCGGATTTCCGGCCCCATCAGCCCGGTGCCGCAGCCGAGATCGGCCGCCAGCGCGTAATGCCGGCCGGTCGCAGCGATCATGCGGGCGAGCTTTGCCGGCACGTCGTAGCCGAGCTTGTCGACCAGCGAGGTCTCGAAGCGGGCGGCGTAATCGTCGAACAGGCGCTCGACATAAATGCTCGGCGGCTGATCGGGCACGGCGATGTCGCCCAGGAAGGCGAGCTTCAGCGTGGCGCCGAAGATATCGTCCTCGGTCAGATCGCGGGTTCGCCGGTAGGCTTTAATCGCGCCGGCGACATTGCCTGATTTTTCACGGTAGGTGGCGAGCCAGTACCAGCCGACCGCCCAATCCGGCACCAGCTCCAGCGCCTGCTCCATCAGCTCGGCGGCGGCATCCGGCTCGCCGCCCTTGTCCAGCATCCTGGCATAGTCGGCACGGCGGTCGGCGATGGCATCGCCTGATGTCTGGAGATGGGGCGGCATGATGGTGACCTGTTGCGCGGCCCGCATTTGGCGATGGCCACAAAAAAACTCAAGTCCTATTTCAGAGGCTGACGCGGCAGCCCTGAAAAAGCTTGCGGGCAACGATTCGCGCCCGTATCTCAGGGGTGAACAGGAGATGATGCATGTCCGATCAGGTGAACAAGTTTCTGGGCGACTCGCTCGGCCGTACATTGATCAAGCTTTTGGTGGTGTCGCTGATCGTCGGCTTCATCATGGCCGTCTTCGGGCTGGCACCGCTGGATTTCATCTATGGAATCCGCAATTTCATCCTTGAGGTCTGGCACCGCGGCTTCTCCGCGCTCGGCCGCGTCGGCGACTATCTGATGCTCGGCGCCACCATCGTCATTCCGATTTTCCTCATCATCCGTCTCTTCAGCTATCGCCGGTAACATGACCTCCATAGATCTCTCTCGGCGCAGCCTGCTGCGCTTTTCCGCGCTTGCGCTTGCAGCCGGCGTCGCCAGCTGCGCCACCGGGCCGAAAGAGCCCTCGACACCCTCCAACGGCGAAGACCAGACGGCGGCCTCGCTGCCGCTCGTCAACCAGCTGCGCGCCAAGAACGGCCTGCCTCCATTGACGGTCGATCCGGCCGCGACGGCCGCCGCCCTCTTCCAGGCCAAGCGCATGGCAGCGGCCGGCAAGATGAAGCACGTGATGGGCATCGCCGATGGTTTTGGACCGCGCGTTAAGGCGAGCGGCGTGCAGCTGCCGGCGGCGGAAAACATCGCGACCGGGCAGCAGACGGTTCCGGCCGTCGTCACCGCCTGGATCAACTCACCGCATCATCTGGAAAACATGCTCGGCCGCTATAGCGGGCTTGGTGTCGCGGTTGCCTATAATCCCGCTTCCCGCAACGTGCCCTATTGGGCCATGGTGCTTTCCAACTGAGGTGATTCCGCCTCTTGGCCGGGAGGCGGGTTTTGGACGCAGGCGTAAACAGCAGCGATAGCCGCAACGGCCTCGCCTTCGAGGTCACACACCGGATGGTGCTGTCTATCGCCATTCCGATGACGCTCGGCTTCATCACCACGCCGCTGCTCGGCCTCGTCGGCACCGGCGTCGTCGGCCACATGGGCGATCCCGATGCGCTGGCGGGCCTGGCGATCGGGGCGATGCTCTTCGATCTCATTCTCGGCAGCTTCAACTTCCTGCGCGCCTCGACCACGGGATTGACGGCGCAGGCCTATGGGCGGCGCGACCGGCATGCCGAACAGGGCGTGTTCTGGCGGGCGATCATTTCGGCGCTCGGCTGCGGCGTGGCGCTGCTCTGTCTGTCGCCGCTGCTTCTGGCAGCGGGTTTGACGCTGATGGGGCCGGAGAACGCCGTTGCGCAGGCGACCAGCACCTATTTCTCCATCCGCATCCTCGCCGGGCCGGCAGCGCTCGCCAATTACGCGATCCTCGGCTTCGTGCTCGGGCGTGGGCAGGGAAGCATCGGCCTCCTGCTGCAGACGATCATCAACGGCATCAACATCGTGCTGGCGATCGCGCTTGGGCTCTGGCTCGACTGGGGGATATCAGGCGTCGCCTGGGCAACCACCGTCGGCGAGACGATCGGGGCGCTCGCCGGCCTGTTCATCGTGCTCAAGAGCTTCGACCGCGCTGACCGGCCGACGCGCGGTGAACTTTTCGCCGGGCACGCACTTGCGGAGCTCTTCACGCTCAACCGCGACATCCTGATCCGCACCTTCGTGCTGCTTGGTGCCTTCGCGCTGATGACGCGGATCGGCACCAGCTTCGGTGCCGTGACGCTGGCGGCGAACGCCGTGCTGATGAACTTCCTGATGCTGTCGAGCTTCTATCTCGACGGGCTGGCCAATGCCGCCGAGCAGATCACCGGGCGCGCCGTCGGGGCACGCTACCGCCCGGCCTTCGATCGCGGCTTGAAGCTGACGACGATCTGGTCGTTCGGGCTCGCCGGCATCATCTCGCTGTTCTTCCTGGTGGCCGGCGAGCGGCTGATCGCGGCGCTGACGACATCACCTGACGTGCGCGAGGCCGCAAGCCTCTATCTGCCGTGGGCGGCGATCACGGGACTGACGGGCGCGCTCGCCTTCCTGATGGATGGCGTCTTCATCGGCGCCACATGGTCGAACGACATGCGCAACCGCATGCTGATGTCGTTCGTCGTCTATCTCGCGGCACTCGCGATCTTCGTGCCGTTCTTCGCCAACCACGGCCTGTGGCTGGCGATCAATCTGTTCCTGCTTTCACGCGGTGTGTTCCTGGCGCTCAGGGTCAAGCAGCGGGCCGATCAGACGTTCCGACCGGCCCAGTAATCCGTCCCGCTGTCGCGCAGTTCACGGATGGAAGCGACCTTCTCGCGGTCCATCAGCTTCGACAGGCCACGAACGATGTCGCCCGCAAGGCCCGGGCCTTCATAGACCATGCAGGAGTAGAGCTGCACGAGATCGGCGCCCGCCTTGATCTTCTCCAGCGCGGTCTCCGCCGAGGAAACGCCGCCGACGCCGATGATCGGCAGGCCGGGGCCGACGCGCTTGCGCATCTTCGCGAGAACCACGGTCGACTTTTCGAAGAGCGGCTTGCCGGAGAGACCACCCTGCTCTTTCGCCTGGCGCTGATCCTTCAGGCCATCGCGCGACAGCGTGGTGTTGGAGACGATCAGGCCATCCAGCGCATGCGAGAGCGCTTCGGCGGCGATGTCGTCGATGCCCTCTTCCGTCAGATCGGGCGCGACCTTAAGGAAGACGGGGATCTTGTGGCCGGATTTTGCGGCTTCCTCGTCGCGCGCGGCAAGCACGGCCGACAGAAGTGCCGAGAGGCTCTCGCGCGCCTGCAGATCGCGCAGGCCCGGCGTGTTGGGCGAGGAGATGTTGGCGGTGAAATAGCCCGCCAGCGAATAGAAGCGGCGGATACCCTTCACGTAATCGTCGATGCGATCGGCGCTATCCTTGTTGGCGCCGATATTGACACCGATGATGCCCTTGCCCCGGATCGTCGACAGGCGCTGGAAGGCGGCGGCGTGGCCCTCATTGTTGAAGCCGAGGCGGTTGATCACGCCTTCGTCCTCGACCAGACGGAAGATGCGCGGACGCGGATTGCCGGATTGTGGCTTGGGCGTGACCGTGCCGATCTCGGTGAAGCCGAAGCCGATCTTCAGCAGCGCCTCCGGAACTTCGGCGTTCTTGTCGTAGCCGGCAGCCATGCCGATCGGATTGGCGAACTCAAGCCCGGCGACCGTCTGGCGCAGGCGCGGATCCGATGGCGCCGCGCAGGCCGGAACGAGGCCTGATTTCAGCGCCGCGATCGACATGCCGTGCGCCGTTTCCGGATCGAAGAGGAAGAGGCCCTTGCGGGCGGCGTGCTTGAAGAGATCGATCATGGCTGCAGGTCCGGAAAGATGTGTTTGCCTTCGGCATCGAGCGGCAATGGCTTTTCCCAGAGCACGGCCGAAAGCGGGAGGTCCGCATAGAGATGCGGGAAGAGATCGCCGCCGCGCGACGGCTCGAAGATCAGCTTGTCGCCAAGGACTGAACCATCGACGGCGACCAGCAGCAGGCCGGTCTGGCCGGCGAAGTGCAGGGCCGCGGTCTGCACTGCCTGACTTGCCGTCGAGAAGTGGATAAATCCATCCGTCAGATCGATGGCGGCGCCGCGGAAAACGCCGGCGGCCCGGGCGTCCTGCCAGAGCGTTTCCGTCACGATCTTGTAAAGCGTGGGTGTCAGGGTCATGATGGCCTCATGAATGGCTGGTCTTTCCCGGGCTTTGCCGCAGTTGAGCGGCGATGTCCACGCGCTCACCGCAAAAAATGCGGTGGCCATCGAGATTTCCGGAGGAAACCATGAAAAATATCACGCTCAGCCTCGTCGCCATCCTCATTCCGCTTGCCGCTTCCGCCGCAGAGCCGGACGCAAGCCGTTTCCAACTGGAGCGCAGCGGCGACCATTTCGTGCGGCTCGATCGCCAGACCGGTGCCATGTCGCTCTGCGAGGAGAAGGACGGGTCGCTCGTCTGCCGCATGGCCGCCGACGAACGCGCGGCTTACGAAAGCGAACTCGACCGATTGTCGGACCGGGTGACCGCGCTGGAGAACAAGAGTGTCGTCAACAAGGCGCTCCCATCGGACGCCGAGATCGACCGCTCGATCGGCATCATGGAGCGCTGGATGCGCAGCTTCATGGGGATCGTCAAGGAATTCCAGAGCGAGGACCAGGGCAACGCCCTTCCGCAAAAGACATGATTTGCTATAGTCTGCTTTAGCAGGAAGGCATGAACCGTGGAGGAAGGCGGGGCATGGACTTCATGATCGGGCTCTTGGGAGGGAGTTTTCGATGCATGAGCAGACAATCATTATTGCCGATGACCATCCGCTGTTTCGCGATGCGCTTCGCCAGGCCGTGACCGGGATGGAGGGGCATCCCGATATCGTCGAGGCCGGCGATTTCGCCGCCGCGCGAAAGTCGGTCGGCGAGCATCCGGAGGCCGATCTCATGCTGCTCGACCTCGCCATGCCCGGGGTCAGCGGTTTTTCCGGGTTGATGGCGTTGCGCTCGGAATTCGCAGGCCTGCCGATCGTCATCGTTTCGGCATCCGACGATGCGACGACGATCCGCCGCTCGCTGGAACTCGGCGCCTCCGGCTTCATCTCGAAATCCGCCGGGATCGACGATATCCGCCACGGCATACAGACCGTGCTTGCGGGCGATATCGCAACGCCCGACAGCTACCGCGACGGGCAGGAACAAGACCCCGATGTGGCCGACATCATCCACCGGCTGCACACGCTGACGCCGCAGCAAAGCAGGGTGCTGACGATGCTCGCCGAAGGCTTGCTCAACAAGCAGATCGCCTATGAGCTCGGCGTCTCCGAGGCGACAATCAAGGCGCATGTTTCGGCCATTCTTCTCAAACTCAATGTCGACAGCCGCACGCAGGCGGTGATCCAGCTCGGCAAGATCAACATGGCGATGGTCGCCTGACGGGAGAGAGGATTTTATTCCTCTTGTCTCTTTACTCCTGCCCGCCTTGCGGTTAATCTTTCAGCCGATTAAGGAGCGCCGTTGTGCGCACGGGATCAGGCGACATGCTGTCACACGAGCAGATCTGGGGAGCGCTCGACAGGCTTGCCGAACGGCACGACCTGACACCCTCGGGGCTTGCCCGCCGCGCCGGCCTCGACCCGACCTCGTTCAACAAATCCAAACGCCTTTCCGCCGATGGGCGCTTGCGCTGGCCATCGACGGAATCGATCGCCAAGGTGCTGGAGGCGACGCGCTCCAGCATGGAGGAATTTTTATCCTTCATGCGGCCGCAGGGCAGTTTCTCGACGCTGCCTGACGGCGCGTTTCCGCCGCAAGGGAGCTCAATACCACTGCTCGGCTTCGCGCAGGCGGGTGCTGGCGGCTTTTTCGATGATGGCGGCTTTCCGGCCGGACAGGGCTGGGATGTCGTGGAATTTCCGGCCGCACCGTCTCAGAAGGCCGGCGTCTATGCGCTCGAGGTGCAGGGCGAAAGCATGATGCCGCTCTATCGCGACGGCGACGTTCTGATCGTCGAGCCGGGCGCGCAGGTGCGCCGTAACGACCGCGTCGTGGTCAAGACGCGCGAGGGCGAGGTTATGGCCAAGGTGCTGATGCGCCAGAGCCCGCGCTCGATCGAACTCATGTCGCTCAATCCCGAGCACCCGAACCGGACGATCGAACTCACCGACGTGGATTGGATCGCCCGGATCATCTGGGCCAGCCAGTAGGAAAATCTTCCATGAAGCCTGCGGCACTTCTGACAGCGACTGCGGGAATAGCGATCGTCATCGGCCTGATCGCCGCGGGCGAGCATCGGTTGAGCGGTGCGTCGGATGCCAGCGAGATCGCGGCATCGGCGCAAGGCGCGGCCGAGCAGCAAACGCCCTCGCCTACTCAGCCGACGACGAACCCGGATGCCAGCATGATGGCCCGGCCGGTGGATGACGCCAGCCAATTCTACCCGGCCTCGGTCGATGGCAAACCATTGGAGCGCGAACAGGCGCCGGAGCCGGAGAAAAAGCCTGTCGTGGTGACTGACAAAGGGATCGACCTGCCGCGCCCGGTGGCCGAAAGCGCCGGCGTTCTCGGCTTCGGCGAACGGCGGCTGCAACTGGCCGGGCTGACGCCGACGCCGGTCGACAAGAGCTGCGCCGGTATTGGGGGCGCCGAGTGGCCATGCGGGATGCTGGCGAAGACCAATTTCCGGCTTTTCCTTAGGCTTCGGACCGTCAACTGCGATCTCAGCGATCCCAACTGGAGCGGCACCGCGACGGCCAGCTGCAAGATCGGCGGGCAGGATCTTTCCGAGTGGCTGATCGAGAATGGCTGGGCCGAGGCCGAAGCGGGGTCCGCCTTCGCGGATGCCGGCGCCAAGGCCAAGCGAGACGGAAACGGTATCTACGGGCAGGATCCACGCCAGGCCGGCGCAACGGATGCACCCGACCTGACGCAGCCTCAAGATATGAGCGATCCCTTGTAATGGGCGTGGCCAGTTCCTAAACTCTGCAGACATCGCAGAGGAACCATGCAGACATGAACAAGCCGCTTTCCGCCCACGACGCGTTGATCTACGTGATGGTCATGGCATCCGCCGTCGACAGCACGATGAATGATCGGGAGCTGGAACGTATCGGACAGCTGATCGGGTTTCTGCCGGTCTTCCGGGGCTTCGACGACGACAAGCTGATCTCGGTCGCGCGCGACTGTGCGGCGCTTCTGTCCGGCCCCGAGGGGCTCGATGTCGTTCTCGAGACGGTCAAGGACACGCTGTCGCCGAAGCTTTACGACACCGCCTATGCGCTGGCGGTCGAAGTCGCGTCGGCCGATCTTTCGGTGAAGGCCGAGGAACTGCGCCTGCTAAGCCTGCTGCGCGACCGGCTCGGCCTCGACAAGCTCACCTGCGCCGCGATCGAGCGCAGCGCGATTGCCCGTTTCCGCAAGGCTTAACCCGCCTAGTACAGTCCGTAGGGGAAGTAGCGCAGGTAGATTTCCTGCAGACGGCCGCTGCGAGAGAGGGCAGCCAGCGCGTGGTCGAAGGCCGAGCGCAGGACCTCGTCCTTTTGCCGCAGCATGATCGTCATGCCCTCGCCCAGAAACTCTTCCGACATATAGGGACCGTCGAACAGGGCGCAGCATTTCTCCGATGCCTGCGACGACACCCAGAAGGACAGCTGCAGCGAATCGGCGAAGACGGCGTCGACCTTGCCGTCCTTCAATGCTGTCAGCAACGCTTCCTTGCTGTCGAACGGCACAGCCTTGACCCTGGGGAAATAAGCGGCGAGCATGGCGGCGTGCGCGGTTTCCTTGACGACGCCGACGGAGCGATCGGCAAGGCCTGCGGCATTTTCACCCTTGATCGGCGCCTTCAGATTGCGGGCGAAGCGGGCGGGCAGCATTAGATAAGGACGCGAGAAGGAGAACTGCCGGCGCAGCTCGCTGCCGACGGCCAGCCCCGCGATCACGGCATCGCCCTGCGAGGCGGCCAGCGCATCCTTGAGATCGCCGAAGGGCAAGGCCTGGATCTGGCACTTGTCCGAAATCTCCAGTTCGGCGCAGATCTCGCGGGCGAGATCGACATTGAAGCCCGATAGCTTGCCGTTCTGATCCATGAAATTGAACGGCGGAAAATCGACCGAAGTCAGGAAACGCAGGCGCACGAGGCTCGTCAGATCGGGCTTGGCGAGACGCTCGCGGCTGTCGAACAACAGGGGCAAGGAGGGCGCGGCCTGCTGCGCCGCAGCCGAAAGAGGTAGCCAAAATGCGGCCAGAAACAGCCATAGGCTGCAAAACCCCTTAGGATTGAGAGATGCCAGCTTAAATCGCACCATTATGATCTGCCCCGGGGACTGCACTGCCAATTCAACGACGGTGTATCAGAGTCATGCGTATCGGGGAATATGCGTCGGGCGGGATCAGCACCCGTCACACGACGCTTCAGGAGCGACCAAAACCTCCGCTCTCGCCGGCCGTGCCGGCGGGCGTGGTCAATGATGCGCAACAGATCGAGATCGAAGCGCTGCTGATGCTCGGCATCGGCAAGCCGACGATCGCGCGCGCGGCGACCATGGCCCGCCATAACGGCACGTCGATCGAGCGCGAACTGCTGGCCAACCGGTGGGTGGACGCCGAGAGCTATTATGCAGGTCTTGCCCGCGCGCTTCGCGTGCCGTTCCTGTCGCAACTCGATCCGGCCCTGATCCATGACGACCAGGCGCTCGACACGCAGCTGGCGGATACGCGATCCGTGCGGTTGAACTATGCCGACAAGGGGATGATCGCCATCATTCCTGAGGCCGGCCGACTGCTGGCGCTGGCACAGACGATCGAGGCGCGGCCGGGGCTTGCAGAGCGGATCATCGTCACCACGCCCACCGCGATGCGCGACGCCATCTGGCGCGTCGGCGCCAAGCGGCGGGTGAAGGAGAGCATCGGGACGCTGTTCGAGGACAAGGGCCGGTTCAGCGCCCGCATCGTGCTCTCGGGCAAGCAGGGGTTCATTGCCGGCGCGGCACTCTGCGCGCTTATATTCGCGGCGTTTTCCGATCTGCCGCTGATCGCGATCGTTCACCTCGCGCTGTCTCTCATCTACATGGCGGCGATCCTGCTCAGGGCCTGCGCGCTCAGCCACCGCCGCGGCCCGCAGCCAACGCCGCAGCCGACGGAGCGGCTACCGGTCTATTCCGTTTTCGTCGCGCTCTACAAGGAGGCGGAGGTCGCCGGCCAGCTTGTCGCGGCGCTGAAGCAGCTCAACTGGCCCACCGCCAAGCTCGACATCAAGCTGATATGCGAGGCCGACGACCATGCGACGATCGCGGCGCTCGAAAAACAGGATCTCGGCCCGCAGTTCGAAATCGTCGCGGTGCCCGTCTCCCATCCGAGAACGAAACCGAAGGCGCTGAACTATGCTCTGAGCGCCGCGCGCGGCGAGTTCCTCGTGATCTACGACGCCGAGGACAGGCCGCATCCGGACCAGCTGCGCGCGGCCTATGCGAGCTTCTGCGCCAGCCGCGATGATGTCGCCTGCCTGCAGGCTCCCTTGATCATCTCCAATGTCGGCAGCTCATGGATCAGCGCGGCCTTCGCGCTTGAATACGCAGCGCTGTTTCGGCTGTTGCTGCCAATGCTCGCGAAGCACCGGTTGCCGATGCCGCTTGGCGGCACGTCCAACCACCTGCGCGTCGCCGATCTCAAGGCGTGCGGCGGGTGGGACCCCTATAATGTGACTGAGGATGCCGATCTCGGCCTGCGGCTCTACAGGCTTGGCTACCGCTGCGGCGTGATCGACTGCCCGACCTACGAGGACGCGCCGACGACGCGCAAGGTCTGGCTGAACCAGCGCACACGGTGGTTCAAGGGCTGGCTGCAGACGTGGCTGGTGATGATGCGCGCGCCGGGCAAGCTCGTGCGCGAGATGGGGATATGGCCGTTCCTCATTTTCCAGGTGCTGATCGGTGGCATGCTCGTCGCCTCGCTGACGCATCCGTGGATGGTCATGCTGATCCTCACCACCGCCAGCTACCTGATGCTCGGCTTCCCTGAAACCGCCACCCTTGATGCGCTGCTGTTTCTGATCGATGTCGGCAACATGCTGGGAAGCTACGTCATCCTGCTGGTGCTTGGCCGGCGCGCCATGCTGCGCGATGAAAAGCGAAAGGTCGGCTGGCGCTGGGTCGCCCTGCCCGCTTACTGGATGATGATCTCGGGCGCCGCGTGGCGCGCGGTCTTCCAGCTGCATTTCAAGCCGTTCTTCTGGGACAAGACCCCGCACCTGCCCTCTTCGCAACCGGTGCGCGCGGCCTCCATGCCGCTACAATGAGCCGATCCACTTAAATTCTGTGGACCTTTGGATGTGTTAGTTTCGTCTTAAGCAATATGGATTCTAGTCGCGTTCGACGACACCGGTTCCCGACCGAATGCATGATGCGCCTGTCGAGCCTTAGCGGGCATCTCCCCACGGCGCCACAAGCGCCAGCTCTGCCTTCGAAAACGCCTGTCCTTGAAAATGATCGTATCCGGCCATCCCCCTGGCCGCAGCCCATGGGCCCATTCATGCTGAAAAACTTCAAAATCCGCACCAAGATCATCTCGGTCGTTGCGCTTCTCGGCGTCATCGCGATCGGCGGTCTTGTCTATGTCGTCGAGGAATTCCGCGGCGCCGATGCCGCCTACAGCGCCTTCATCGACCATGAAGCGCTGGCAGCCATGCAGGCCTCGCGTGCCAGCGCGTCTGCCACCGCAGCCGTTCTGCAGGCAACCGTCGTCTCCGACCTCTCCCCCGGCATGCCCGACTTCGATGCCGCGATCGCCGCGCCGAGCAAGATGCCGCAAGCGCGCGAACGCCTGCAGCAGGCAGCCGACCTCGTGGCGAACCGCAAGCCCGCGATCGACGAAATCATCGCCGGCATCGACGAGATGGACGCGCTCTCGAAGAAGATGTTCGAACAGGCCAAGGCCGGCGATCGCACGGGCGCGCGCGCCACGGCAGCCGAGCTTAACGCCAAGCTCTCGATCGTCACACCGAAGATGATCGCCAACAATGATGCGCTGATGGTGCAGCTCAATGATGGCGGCGACGCGCTTTCGGCCACGGTCAACAGCCGCATCCTTTCCTGTTTCGTGCTGATCGGGCTCGCCGTGCTTGCCGCGATCGGGCTCAGCATCTGGATCGCGCAGGCGGGTATCGCCGCGCCGATGGCCCGGCTTCGCCAGCGCATGACGCGGCTTGCCGAGGGCGAGACGGCAAGCGCCGTCGACGGCATGGACCGGCAGGATGAAGTGGGCGAGATGGCGGCCGCGGTCTCGATCTTCCGCGACAACGCCATCGAGCGCGTTCGCCTCGAGCGCGAGGCGGAGCGCAATCGCAATCTCACCGACAGCGAGCGGCGCGAAATCGAAGCCCAGCGCGCCACCGAGGCGGCCGATCTCTCGCGCACGGTCAGCGCGCTCGGCGACGGCCTGCGCAAGCTTGCCGCCGGCGACCTGATCTCGCAGATCAACACGCCGTTCGAAGGCAACCTGGACAGCCTGCGCCAGGACTTCAACAACTCGATCTTCAAGCTCAACGAAACGATGCAGACCGTGGGCGACAATGCCCGCGCGATCACGGCCGGCGCCGGCGAGATCCGCTCCTCGGCCGACCAACTCTCGCGTCGCACCGAGCAGCAGGCGGCCTCCGTCGAAGAGACGGCAGCTGCGCTGGAAGAGATCACGACCACGGTCAAGGATGCCGCGCGGCGGGCGGAAGAAGCGCGCACGCTGGTGTCGAAAACCCGCCATAGCGCCGAGCGCTCCGGCGAAGTGGTGCGCAAGGCGGTCAATGCCATGCAGCAGATCGAACAGTCCTCGGCCTCGATCGGCAACATCATCGGCGTGATTGATGATATCGCCTTCCAGACCAATCTGCTGGCTCTGAACGCGGGCGTGGAAGCAGCACGCGCCGGCGAAGCGGGCAAGGGTTTCGCTGTTGTCGCCCAGGAAGTGCGCGAGCTCGCGCAACGCTCCGCCAACGCCGCACGCGAAATCCAGTCGCTGATCCTGACTTCGGGCAACCAGGTGAAATCGGGCGTGTCGCTGGTCGGCGAAACCGGCAGGGCGCTCGAAGAGATCGTGCATGAGGTGCAGGAGATCAACCAGCACGTCAACGCGATCGCCGAGGCCGCGCGCGAGCAATCGATCGGGCTGCAGGAGATCAACACCGCCGTCAACACGATGGACCAGGGCACGCAGCAGAACGCGGCGATGGTGGAGGAAAGCACCGCCGCCAGCCACAAGCTGGCGACCGAGGCGGCTGCGCTGAACACCCTGCTCGACCAGTTCAAGCTGACCGGCACCGGCGGCAGCACCGTGGCGTTCACACCACGGGTGGTTCCAGACGCCAACGAGCCCCTGGCGCCGCGTCCGGCCAAGCCTGTCTTGACCCGCAAGGCCCCGGTGCGGATCGCTACCTCGGGGGTTACGCGACCGACCTCCTCGCCGGCGCTCGCGCTGGGGCAAAAGCTCGCCAACGCCTTCGGGGGCACGTCTTCCGCCGACAAGAAGGACGACGACTGGACGGAATTTTGAGCCGCGACAAGGCTCTCGCAAACATGAAATGGGCGACTCAAGGCCGCCCATTTTCATTTCGGCAAATGCCGACTTTATCCGCTATGCGATCGATCTTTCAGACGAGACCGAGCGAGATCTCTTCAACCTTGCGACCACGACCATAATCGCGCTCATAGGAGGAGCGGCGGTCGCTGCGCTTGTATGCGGCAACGTCGAGTTCCGGCATATGGTAGCCATCCGCGTAGGTGCCGGTGTCATCGGCATCGACGACATCGCGCTTTGCGGTGAAAATCTTCAAGAGCATTTCGCTATTCCTCCTCGTGTGCGCCAGTAACGGCCAAAGCGCCGTCCAAGTTCCATGTACCGGAGAATAGTTAAAAATTAACCACGTTCATTAGGGATTCGTCAAGTAAGCGGAAAGCGTTAGGGTGTGGGGCGTTCAACGCTGACGCAGTTCACAATGTATAGAGACGCGACCCAACTGGGCGTGGAAGATCACATATTCTTGATGGGGATTGGAGCGGGTGAAGGGAATCGAACCCTCGTATTCAGCTTGGGAAGCTGCTGCTCTACCATTGAGCTACACCCGCGTTAAGCGCAGATTTCCAACAGATGGCGGTCGGTGTCAAGCGGGGTTGGCGACTTCCGGGTGAGGCCGGTCAGATCCGGAAGTGCTTGGAGAGCTTGAGGCCTTGTGCCTGGTAGTTGGAGCCGAGGCCGGTGCCGTAGAGGCTTTCGGGGTGTTCCTGCATGTGCTCGTAGACCAGGCGGCCGACGATCTGGCCGTCTTCGAGGATGAAGGGGACCTCGTGGCTGCGGACTTCGAGGACGGCGCGGCTGCCGCGGCCGCCGGCGGGGGCGTGGCCGAAGCCGGGGTCGAAGAAGCCGGCGTAGTGGACGCGGAATTCGCCGACCAGCGGATCGAAAGGCGTCATCTCGGCGGCGTAGTGCGGGGGCACGTGGACCGCCTCGCGCGAGACGAGGATGTAGAACTCGTCGGGATCGAGGATCAGTTCGTTGCGGCCGCGACTATAGATCGGCTCCCAGAAATCGAAGATGTCGTGCTGGGCCTTCTTGTCGACGTCGACGACAGCCGTGTGGTGCTTGCCGCGGTAGCCGATCAGTCCGTCCTTGTCGCCGGCGAGATCAATCGACAGCGCAATGCCGCCGCCCGAGACATTCGGCTTGGTGCTTGCGACCAACGTCTCGGCATCGTGCAGCGCCAGAAGCGCCGGCTCGTCGAGCAGCGACTGGCCGATGCGGAAGCGGATCTGCGACAGGCGCGAGCCGCGACGCACGACGATCGGGAAGGTGCGCGGCGAGATTTCGAGATAGAGCGGGCCGGAATAGCCAGCCGGTATCTTGTCGAATTCTTGGGCGTAATCGGTGATGACGCGGGTGAAGATATCGAGGCGGCCGGTCGAGCTTTTCGGGTTGGCCGAGGCCGACATGTCGGCCGGCAGATCGAGGCGCTCCATCAGGGGAACGATGTAGACGCAGCCGGTTTCGAGCACCGCGCCTTCCGAGAGATCGACGACATGCAGCTTCAAACGGTCGAGCTTGTCGGAGACGAGGCTGTTCGGACCCGGCATGAAGCTGGCGCGGACGCGGAAGGCCTTGGCGCCGAGACGCAGATCAAGGCTCGCCGGCTGGATCTGGTCGCTGTCGAGCTCGCGCTCCGCGACGAGGCGTCCCGTCTCGAACAACGCGGCAATCGCGCGGTCTGCCAATATTCCTGTTTCGCGAGCCATCATGCCCCATCCATAATTTGCCGCAGACAAAACCAAAATCGAGGAATTGACGCAAGCGCGCAACAGCAGTATTGCAGCTTTATCCCGTGGTGATTTGGCCGGTCGGCTTGCAGCCACGTTAAACAAGTGGCTAAATAGACCGGGTTGAAACCGGTCTGCATTCGCGGCCGGTTTTTTTGTGTTTGAAAGTGGTGATGGCATGAGCAAGACTTGGCGCCCGGCAACCCAACTGGTCCACGGCGGAACGCTGCGCTCGCAGTATAGCGAGACCTCCGAGGCGATCTATCTCACGCAAGGGTTTGTCTACGACAGCGCGGAAGCCGCAGAGGCGCGCTTCAAGGGCGAGACCGAGGGCTATATCTACGCCCGCTACGGCAGCCCGACCAACGACATGTTCGAAAAGCGCATGTGCGCGATGGAAGGTGCCGAAGAAGCCCGCGCCACCGCATCGGGCATGGCAGCCGTTGCCGCCGCCATCCTCTGCCAGGTGAAGGCCGGCGACCATATCGTGGCCGCCCGCGCGCTGTTCGGTTCGTGCCGCTGGGTTGTCGAGACACTGGCGCCGAAATACGGCATCGAGTGCACGCTGGTCGATGGGCGCTATCTGGAGAACTGGGAAAAGGCGATCCGCCCGAATACCAAGGTGTTCTTCCTGGAAAGCCCGACCAACCCGACGCTCGAAGTGGTCGATATCGCCGGCGTTGCCAAGCTCGCCAACCAGGTCGGCGCCAAGGTCGTGGTCGACAACGTCTTCGCGACGCCGATCTTCCAGAAGCCGCTGGAACTCGGCGCCCATATCGTCGTCTATTCCGCGACCAAGCATATCGACGGCCAGGGCCGCAGCCTCGGTGGCGTGATCCTCTCGGATACGGAGTGGGTCAACGAGCATCTGCAGGATTATTATCGCCACACCGGTCCGGCAATGTCGCCGTTCACGGCCTGGACGCTGCTCAAGGGTCTCGAGACACTGCCGCTGCGCGTCAAGCAGCAGACCGAGAACGCCGGCAAGATCGCCGATTTCCTGGCCGAGCAGAAGCAGGTGGCCAAGGTGATCTATCCCGGCCGCAAGGACCATCCGCAGGCCGACATCGTCGCCAAGCAGATGAAGGGCGGCTCGACGCTGGTGGCGATCGAGCTCAAGGGCGGCAAGGAAGCGGCGTTCGCGCTGCAGAACGCGCTTGAGATCGTCAAGATCTCCAACAATCTCGGCGACGCCAAGAGCCTGATCACGCATCCGGCGACGACTACGCACAAGAACCTGACGGACGAGGCCCGCGCCGAACTCGGCATTTCTCCGGGCACCGTGCGCCTATCTGCTGGTATCGAGGATACCGACGACCTGATCGAGGATTTCGCGCAGGCGCTCTCCAAGATCAAGGCCTGATGAAGAATAGCCGGCCGGGTCGATGTGATCCGGTCGGCATTTAAACGCGCATTTTTGCAATTTACTCGCGCTGAGCGGGAGCGACATTAGTCTTAACGCGCGAATTTTTCGCGCTTACAGCCAATTGATTGCGGATTCCAGCCTGGTTTATTGACCTGCCGCACCTCTTATAAGATACCAGTAAGGTATTCTTATTATGGTGTAGGCATGTACCGCGCCCTGACACGAGATATTGAAGTGGTGGTCGAGCCCTTTTACCTGGAGGAGCAATCCGACCCGGACGACGACCGCTATGTGTGGGGCTACCGCATCGTCATCAGCAACAATTCCGACCTCACGGTACGCCTCGTCAACCGCTACTGGAACATCACCGACCAGAACGGCGTCGTCGATGAAGTGAGCGGCGCGGGTGTCGTAGGCGAGCAGCCGACGCTCAGCCCTGGCGACACATATGAATATTCATCGGGCTGCCCGCTCGATACGCCATCGGGCCTGATGTTCGGCCACTACCAGATGGAAACCGATAAAGGCGAGGTCTTCCAGGTGGAAATCCCCGCCTTCTCTCTTGATTCACCCGGCCTGCTCAGAGTGCTGAACTAACCTTGGTTTCGTCGCAGGTTACTCAGCCGCCTGCGCAAGCTCTTCGGCCTCGAAACGATAGGTCGTCGAGCAGAACTCGCAGGTGACCGCGATCTTGCCCTCTTCCTGGCTCGCTTCGATCTCCTCGGCGGAGAAGCCCTTGAGCACGCCCTTGATCTTCTCGCGCGAGCAGGAGCAGCGGTCGAACACTTCGCGCGGCTCGTAAACGCGCACGCCGCGCTCGTGGAACAGCCGGAACAGCAGGCGCTCGACGCCGACCTGCGGATCCGTCAGCTCATCGGCGTCAATGGTTTCCACCAGCGAACGGGCTTCGGCCCAGGCATCGTCTTCAGCATGCTGGACGGTACCTTCGTCGCCATCGCCGCCATGCAGGTCGGCCTGGCGCATGCGCTCGGGCGCTTCCGGCAGGAACTGGGCAACGAGGCCCCCTGCCCGCCAGCGATGACGCGGCTTACCCGTTTCGTCGCGGTCCAGCAATTCGGCCGCGGCGAGGCGCACGCGCGTCGGAATCTGCTCCGACTGGCGGAAATAGGTGCCGGCAATGTCTTCCAGCGTGGCGCCATCAAGCGCGACGATGCCCTGGTAAGGCTGGCTGAACTTGCCCTGGTCGATGGTGAACGCCAGCATGCCCTTGCCGAGCAGTTGCTCGGGCTCGGCGCGGCCGGCGGCAACCGCCTCGTCCAGAAGCGTCTGGTCGAAACGGGCGTAGGCGCGCACGTTCTCGGGCGTCGAGAAATCGGCGACAAGCAGATCGACCGGGCCGTCGCTCTTGGTCTGGACCGTGAACTTGCCTTCGAACTTCAGCGACGTGCCAAGCAGCACCGTCAGCGCAATGACTTCGGCCAGCAGGCGGGCGACGGGTGCGGGATAGTTGTGGCGATCGAGGATCGCATCCAGCATCGGGCCGAGCTGGACGGCGCGACCGCGCACATCCAGGCCTTCCACCTGAAACGGAACGACATGATCATCACCGGCGAAATCGAATTCGCCGAGGGTGGCTGCAGCTTCTGCCATGGTCTTCTCCTAGTCTGAGGGCAGCGGACGAGCCCGTCCATCCGCCAGCGCGGCCACGGGCCTGTCCGGCCCGATGTGGCCTCCAGTATGGTTCAGATCGCGCCCAGGCACCAAGCAAGAATCGACTTCTGCGCATGAAGACGGTTTTCCGCTTCATCGAAGACCACGGATTGCGGGCCGTCGATCACTTCGTCGGTAACTTCCTCACCACGATGGGCCGGCAGGCAATGCATGAACAATGCATCCTTGTCGGCCTGTGCCATCAAAGCCGAATTGACCTGATAAGGCTGGAAGACGTTGTGACCCCGGGCCCGATGTTCCTGATTCATGGAGACCCAGGTATCGGTCACCACGCAATCGGCGCCGGCGACCGCACGGTCTGCATCATGGCTCAGCATGATCTCGGCGCCCTCATTGCGGGCCCAGTTCAGATAGTGATCCTTCGGCTCGGAACCAAGGGGTACCGCCATGTTCATGCGATAGCCGAAACGGGCAGCCCCTTCGACGAGCGAATGCAGCACGTTGTTGCCATCGCCCATCCAGGCAATCGTCTTGCCCTTGATCGGGCCGCGATGCTCTTCGAAGGTCATGATATCGGCCATGATCTGGCACGGATGAGTGTCATCCGTCAGCGCATTGATGACGGGAACCGTCGCGTGTTCGGCGAGCTCCAGCATGCGCGCATGGTCGGTGGTACGGATCATGATCGCATCGACATAGCGCGACAGGACCTTGGCGGTATCGCCAATCGTTTCGGCGCGGCCGAGCTGCATTTCGGTGCCGGAGAGGAACAGCGTTTCGCCGCCGAGCTGGCGCATGCCGACGTCGAAGGAGACGCGGGTGCGCGTCGAGGGCTTTTCGAAGATCATCGCCAGCATCTTGCCTGCCAGCGGCTTGTCGCCCTGGCCGGCCTTGAAGGCCTGCTTGCGGGTCTTGGCATCATCCATGATGACCCTGAGGTCGGAGGAGGTTACCGCGGAAAGATCGAGAAAGTGTTTTGGGGAAGCCATCTGTCTTTAACCTGTTACGCCCGCCATCCGGCCGGGCATCCATCCATTCAAGCCGTCTTCTTTGCCTTGGCGCGCACGCTCTCGGCGGCGCGCTCAAGGCGCGCGAGGCCTTCGCGGGCTTCGTCAGCGGTGACGACGAGCGGAGGAAGCAAACGGATGACATTGTCGCCGGCCGGAATGGCCAGCAGGTTGGCAGCGCGGATGGCCTGCAGGAGCTCGGCCGACGGAACAGCCGCCTTGACGCCAAGCATCAGGCCTTCTCCCCTGACATCCTCGATCACATCGGGGAAGCGATCCTTCAGCGATGCGAGACCCTGGCGGAAGACGAGTGCCACGTCGTTGACGTGCTGCAGGAAGCCTTCCTCGAGGATCACGTCTAGCACGGCATTGCCGACGGCCATGGCGAGCGGGTTGCCGCCATAGGTCGAGCCATGGGTGCCGGCCTTCATGCCGGAGGCTGCTTCAGCCGTTGCCAGGCAGGCGCCGAGCGGGAAACCGCCGCCGATGCCCTTGGCGGCGGCGAGAATGTCCGGCGTTACGCCCAAACGCTCATAAGCAAAGAGCTTGCCTGTACGGCCGACGCCGGTCTGAACCTCGTCGAGGATCAGAAGCAGGCCGTTTTCATCGCAGAGCTGACGCAACGCCTTCATGAACTCCACCGTCGCCGGGCGGATACCACCCTCGCCCTGTACCGGCTCGATCAGGATGCCGGCCGTGGCATCGGTGATCGCAGCGCGGACGGCCTCGATATCACCGAAGGGAACCTGATCGAAGCCGGGTGCCTTGGGGCCGAAGCCTTCCAGATACTTTTCCTGGCCGCCGGCGGCGATCGTCGCCAGCGTGCGGCCGTGGAAGGCGCCTTCGAAGGTGATGATGTGGAAGCGCTCGGGATGGCCCTTCGAATACTGGTAGCGGCGCGCGGTCTTGATCGCGCATTCCAGCGCTTCGGCGCCGGAGTTGGTGAAGAACACCTTATCCGCGAAGGTTGCATCCGTCAGCCGCTTGGCGAGGCGCTCCTGACCGGGGATCTCGTAAATGTTGGAAAGGTGCCAGACCTTATCGGCCTGATCCTTCAGTGCTCCGACGACATGCGGATTGCTATGGCCGACAGAGGTCACGGCAACGCCCGCGCCGAAATCGAGATATCGCTCGCCAGTTTCGGTGATCAGCCATACGCCCTCTCCTCGCTCGAACCGCAGCGGGGCACGAGAGTAGGTATCATAAAGCGGCGCGGCTTCAGCCATGGCGCGATCTCCTGTCATTCGCTCAACAAAGGCCCGGACTCCGGCTAAAAAGCGGGTGCCCGGAAATGAAAAATGCCGCCTTTCGGCGGCGAGGGGCACTATTGTCTTTTCGCAGTGCGATGTCAACAAAACTGAGCTTTTGTCGCATGCGTCAAGCAAGCATCGGGGCGCCGGCGAGCTATCAACAGCTAATGTTGCAGAAATGACTCTACCACCCAGCAAGTTGGGGAAAACCGAGAAATCGATTCGCCGCGATTCAACCGACTCTTGTCACGGAGTCGCCCTCACTCTAGGTTAAAACTCAATTACTAGACTGCATGCGGCGGAACTAGTCACCAAAATCGAGCAAGCGTTTCTTGGTCCGGACACGTCCGTGCCATGGGTGAAGGATTCTGCCTACACCAACGCAATAAGGCGGAGACAGGGCATGAACTGGACAGACGAGCGCGTTGAAAGACTGAAGAAGCTTTGGGCCGAAGGCCTGAGCGCCAGCCAGATTGCGGCACAACTTGGCGGTGTAAGCCGCAACGCCGTCATCGGCAAGGTCCACCGTCTGAACCTGCCTGGCCGCGCCAAGGCCGGCGGCACGACGACGGCGACGCGGGCCCCAAAGCGCCCGGCGGTTTCGACGCCACGCCCCGCCAACAGCTTCAATTCCGCACGCATCTCGCCAAGCCGCGCCGTTGCCCGCCCGCAGGGCGCAGTGGCTCTCAAGGAAGAGATGGATATCGATGCGATCGAGGAAGTCCGTTACCGTCCAGCTTCCAACGTTGTCGTTCCGATCTCGCGCCGCCTCGGCCTCACGGAACTGACCGAGCGTACGTGCAAGTGGCCGGTCGGCGATCCGCTGACGGATGACTTCCACTTCTGCGGCTGCGAGTCCCCCGACAACTCGCCATACTGCACCTACCACCAGCGCATGGCCTACCAGCCGGTCAACGAGCGCCGCAAGGCCGCCAACCGGGTCGCATGACCCGGAAAGCCGGATAAGGAACACATGAAAACGGGCCCTCGCGGGGCCCGTTTTTCGTTGGATCGGATGAAATGGAAGCGTCTTAAGCTTCCATCGAATAGCCGGCGCCGCGAACGGTGCGGATCACGTCCTGCATGTTGGAGAAGTTGAGCGCCTTGCGCAGGCGGCCGACGTGAACGTCGACGGTGCGCTCGTCGACATAGATGTCATGGCCCCAGACGCCATCGAGCAGCTGCGAGCGGGAGAAGACGCGGCCCGGCGACGACATCAGGAATTCCAGGAGGCGGAATTCGGTCGGTCCGAGGCGGACTTCGCGGCTCTTGCGGTGAACGCGGTGGGTTTCGCGATCGAGCTCGATATCGCCGCACTTCAGCAGCGAGGACAGAACTTCCGGCTTGGCGCGACGCAGCATCGCCTTGACGCGGGCGACGAGCTCAGGCGTCGAGAACGGCTTGACGACGTAGTCGTCGGCGCCGGTCGACAGGCCGCGAACGCGTTCGCTTTCCTCACCACGGGCGGTCAGCATGATGATCGGCAGGCGCTCCGTCTCCGGGCGCATGCGCAGGCGACGGCACAGCTCGATGCCGGATACGCCGGGCAGCATCCAATCGAGGATCAAAAGGTCCGGCGTGCGTTCCTGCAGCCGGATTTCGGCCTCGTCACCGCGAAGGATGGTATCGACTTCGAAGCCTTCGGCCTCGAGGTTATAGCGAAGAAGCACGCTCAGTGCTTCTTCGTCTTCAACGACTGCTACTCTTGGGATCATTCGTCTCGGTCTCCTGGGGGCGTGGGTCCGGAACGCTTATTCCGTGACCGCGCCGACGGTGTTGGCGGTGTCGTCCTTCGGACGCTCGCCTTCCGGCTGGGCGCCGGTAGCCATGTAGTAGATGGTCTCTGCGATGTTGGTGGCGTGGTCGCCGATGCGCTCGATGTTCTTGGCGCAGAAGAGAAGATGCGTGCAGCTGGTGATGTTGCGCGGATCTTCCATCATGTAGGTGAGCATCTCGCGGAACAGCGAGGTGTACATCGCGTCGATTTCCTCGTCGCGCTCGCGGATCGACTTGGCACGATCTGCAACGCGGCTGGTGTAGACGTCGAGAACTTCCTTGAGCTGGACGAGCGCCAGTTCGGAGAGATGCTCGAGGCCACGGGCGAGCTTGCGCGGAACGCCGGTGCTCTGGACCGCGATGACGCGCTTGGCGGTGTTCTTGCCGAGATCGCCGACGCGCTCGAGATCGGCCGCGATGCGGATCGAGCCCATGATTTCGCGAAGGTCGGCGGCCATCGGCTGGCGGCGGGCGATGGTGATGATCGCCTTTTCACCGATCTCGCGCTCGGCGTGATCGAGGATCACGTCGTCGGAGATGACCTTCTGGGCGAGCGAAGTGTCGCCGTTGACGAGCGCGCGAACAGCGTCGCCGACCATCTGTTCCGCGAGGCCGCCCATCTCGGAGATGCGGCGCGTCAGGAACTTGAGATCATCGTCATAGGCGGAATAGATATGTGTCGATGCCATGGGGCTTATCCTTGAATGTCCTGAGATTTACCGGTTTCGGAGATCAGCCGAAGCGGCCCATGATGTAATCCTGGGTGCGCGGATCATCCGGGTTGGTGAACATCTTGTCGGTATCGTTCTCCTCGACGAGGTTGCCGAGGTGGAACATGGCGGTGCGCTGCGAAACGCGGGCTGCCTGCTGCATCGAGTGCGTGACGATGACGATCGTGTAGGCTTCGCGCAGCTCGTGGATGAGCTCCTCGACCTTGGCGGTCGCGATCGGGTCGAGCGCCGAGCAGGGCTCGTCCATGAGGATCACTTCGGGGCTGACAGCAATCGCACGGGCGATGCACAGACGCTGCTGCTGACCGCCCGAAAGGCCGGTGCCGCCTTCATGCACGCGGTCCTTGACCTCGTTCCACAGGCCGGCGCGCTGCAGGCTCTGCTCAACGATGACGTCCATATCGGCCTTCGACTTGGCGAGACCGTGGATGCGCGGGCCATAGGCAACGTTTTCGTAGATCGACTTCGGGAACGGGTTCGGCTTCTGGAACACCATGCCGACACGGGCGCGCAGTTCGACGACGTCGATATCCGGATCGTAGATATCATCGCCATCGAGCGTGATCTTGCCGGTGACGCGGCAGTTGTCGATCGTGTCATTCATGCGGTTCAGGCTGCGCAGGAAGGTGGACTTGCCGCAGCCCGACGGACCGATGAGAGCCGTCACGGTGTTTTCGCGGATGTTCAGCTTCACGTCGAAAAGCGCACGCTTCTCGCCGTAGTAAACCGAGACGTCCTGGCCGATCATTTTATACGGAATGGTATTCATCTTCTGGTCTAGCGCCTTCTCAACTGCTGCTTCCGTCAACATGTTCATGATGTTTACTCCGTTTACCAGCGGCGCTCAAAGCGACGACGCAAGAGGATGGCTCCGAGGTTCATGACGATCAGGAACAGGAGCAGGACGATGATGGCGCCGGACGTGCGCTCGACAAAGGCGCGTTCGGCTTCGTTTGCCCACATGTAAACCTGCACCGGCAGAGCCGTGGAGGGATCCATCGGGGTGGCGGGCGCATTGGCGACGAAGGCGACCATGCCGATCAGGAGCAGCGGCGCGGTTTCACCGAGCGCGTGCGCCAGACCGATGATGGTGCCGGTCAGGATGCCAGGCATTGCCAGCGGCAGGACGTGGTGGAACACCATCTGCATCTTCGAAGCGCCGAGGCCGAGAGCGGCCGCGCGGATCGAAGGGGGCACGGCGCGCAGCGCTGCGCGGGTGGCGATGATGATGGTCGGCAGCGTCATCAGCGTCAGCACCAGACCGCCGACCAGCGACGCGGAGCGCGGCAGGCCTGCGAAGTTGATGAAGACGGCGAGACCGAGCAGACCGTAGACGATCGACGGAACGGCCGCGAGGTTGTTGATGTTGACTTCGATCAGGTCGGTCAGCTTGTTCTTCGGCGCGAACTCTTCGAGATAGATCGAAGCGGCGACACCGATCGGCAGCGACAGGGCAAGAACGATCAGCATCAGGTAGAGCGAGCCGATGAGGGCGACGCCGAGACCTGCTGCTTCCGGACGGCTGGAGTTGCCGTTGACGAAGAGCCCGGTGTTGAACTCCTTGTGGAGCGTACCGCTGGCTGCCATCTGCTGCATCCAGCCGACCTGGCGGTCGTTGACCTTGCGGTTCTTCTCGTCAACCGTCAGGTCGATCTGACCCTTGTTGGCCGAGTCGACGTTGGCGTCGGCGAGAAGCGTGACGTTGACCGTCTTGCCGATCAGCGACGGATCGGCAACGACCATGTCGCGGAGCACGATCGGCGCGCCCTTGGAGATCATCGCGGTGGCGTCGCGAACTTCAGGACGGCTCTGGGCGTTGATGCCGAGCGTCTTGACCATGGCGTCGCGGATCAGCACCGGATAGTTGGCGGCGATCAGCACCGATGGGTCGGTGGCGCGCTTGTTGTTGGGGTCGAGCACCTTTTCGGAAAACTCGATCGGCAGGGTGATCGAGGTCTGCGCGAAGGCCGTGTAGCCCTGACGGATGACCGTCGTGAGCAGTATGGCCAGGAAGATCAGACCGAAGGAGATGGCAGCGATGCCATATGCCTGGAAGCGGCGTTCGGCGGCGTAGCGACGCTTGATGCCGATGTCGCGGCGGGCCGGCGCCTTGGAGACGACGACGCCCTGTCCGGAGGAAACAACGTCCGTCATTCGTACTGCTCCCGGTATTTGCGCACAATGAAGAGCGCGTAGATGTTAAGGCAAAGCGTGATGAAGAACAGCGTGATGCCAAGCGCGAAGGCAACCAGCGTCTGCGGCGAGGTGAACTCAAGGTCACCCGTCAGCTGGTTGACGATCTTGACCGTCACCGTCGTCATCGGCTCGAATGGGTTGATCTGGATACGGGCTGCGACACCGGCCGCAAGCACGACGATCATGGTCTCGCCGATGGCGCGCGAGGCGGTCATCAGCAGAGCGCCAACGATGCCCGGTAGTGCTGCCGGGAGAACGACCTTCTTGATCGTTTCCGAACGCGTGGCACCAAGACCGAGCGAACCGTCACGCAGAGCGCGTGGCACGGCTGTGATGATGTCGTCGGACAGCGAGGAGACGTATGGGATCAGCATGATGCCCATGACGATACCGGCGGTCAGAACGCTCTGTGCCTGGATGAAGTTGCTGTAGTCGCCGGTTAGAAGGCCGTTCACCTGGGACGAGAGGTCGCGCAGGAAGGGGCCGACGGTGACGAGGGCGAAGAAGCCGTAGACGATGGTCGGGATACCGGCGAGAACCTCGAGCAGCGGCTTGGCGATACCGCGAACCTTGGGAGCCGCGTATTCCGCCATGTAGATGGCCGCGAAGAGGCCGACCGGAACGGCGACCAGCATGGCGACGAAGCCGATGTAGAGCGTGCCGAGCAGCAGCGGGATCAGGCCGAACTGGCCGAAGGACGAGCTGCCGGCGCCGGCAAAGCGCGGATCCCAGACGGTGCCGAAGAAGAAGTCGGCGGCCGGAACTTCAGCGAAGAAGTGGGCGGCTTCCGTCAGCATCGACATGACGATGCCGACAGTGGTCAGGATGGCGATGGAGGATGCAAGCAACAGACCCCAGAGCATGACGCGCTCGACGCGGTTGCGGGCCCGGAAACGGGGAGCGACTTCGCGCAGGGCATAGAAGCCACCGGCGACGCCGAGCGCCAGAACGACCAGCGTCATGATCAAGCGGCTGATGCCGCTCTCAGTGTTCAGCTTCTGCGCGCCCTCGATCATGTAAGGCTGCGGCACGCCGGCGAGCGGAACGCCCTTGGCAGCGAGCTTGGCCTGGAGACCGGCGGGATCGCCGACGCCTGCGGCAACGTCTTCGCTCGCGAGCAGCGGCAGACCGCGGGCGATGGCGCTGACCATGCCGTAGTTCAGGTTCTGCTGAGCGGCCGGCTGGGCCTTGACGTCGTCAGGAAAACCGCCGCGAACGGAGGATTCGATAATGGAGGGGCTGATGGCAAGCCAGGCGCACAGAACGATGAGCGCAGGCAGAATAGCCCAGATTGCGGCATAGGCACCGTAGTAGCCAGGCCGGGAGTGCAGTGCCGAGGATTTACCTCCGGCAAGCGCCGTCGCGCGGCTGCGTGCTGCCACAAAGGCAACCGCGCCAAGCACAACGAGGCACAAGAGTAAGACGGATGTACTCATTCGTTAAGGTCCCCCAGGCCCTCGGCCCCCAAGAGCGAAACGGCGCCTCGGCCATCTCGGCTTCCAATCATGGAGTAGTTCAGCTTCACCGCTCCCTTAGAGCGGACAAAGGCGATGCCGGCGCGACCCCTTGGATCGCGCCGGCAAAGTTTATTACATGGTCTTGCCGTCTTCGACCGACTTGCGGGTCGCTTCGCGCTCAGCGTCCGGAGCAGCAACCAGGCCGTACTCGACGAGCGGGCTGTCAGGGCCAACCATCTGGTCGGATACGAAGAAGTTTACGTACTCCTTCAGGCCCGGGATAACGCCCAGGTGAGCCTTCTTCACGTAGAAGAACAGCGGACGGGAAACCGGGTAGGTGCCGTCAGCGATCGTTTCCGGGCTCGGAACGATACCCTTGACGGTAGCGACCTTCAGCTTGTCAGCGTTGTTTTCGTAGAAGGAGAGGCCGAATACGCCAACACCGGTCTTGTTGGCAGCGATGCGTGCCAGCGTTTCCGGATAGTCGCCGTCGATGTCGACTGCAGCGCCGTCCTTACGAACTGCAACGCAAGCCTTGCTCTGGGCAGCCTTGTCAGCGATTTCCTTGGAGATCACTTCGAGAGCACCAGAGTCCTTGCAGCCAGCAGCGAGAACGTTCAGTTCGAACACTTCGCGGGTGCCGTGCTTTTCGCCGGGGATGTAGGCAGCGATATCAACAGCCGGGAGCTTCGAGTTGACTTCCGACCACTTCTTGTAAGGGTTTGCGACGAGCTTGCCGTCGACAACAACCTGAGCGGCGAGAGCCTTGTAGAGGTCGGCCGGCTCGTAAGCGACGTCAGGGTTGGACGAGTCGGTTGCGAAGACGATGCCGTCGTAGCCGATCTTGACTTCCTGGATGTCGGTAACGCCGGCAGCCTTGCAGGCTTCCAGTTCCTTGGCGTTGATCGGACGCGAAGCGTTGGCAACGTCGATCGTGTCAGGGCCTACGCCCTTGCAGAATTCCTTGAGGCCAGCGCCCGTACCACCGGATTCAACGACCGGCGTCTTGAAGTCCTTGAAGGTTTCGCCGAAGGTTTCGGCAACGATCTTGGCGTAAGGCAGAACGGTGGACGAACCACTGACCTGGACCTGGTCGCGAGCAACAGCCGCGCCTGCGAAAGCGGCGGAAGCAGCAAGTGCGGCGACCGTAAGTTTAAAAGCGTTCATAACAATTCTCCCGGGCATATAGCGGTCTGAGGGTGGCCTTGGCGGCCCCTTGGGGGTGCCGTCTCTGTCAGCGGCACGCCTTCTTTAGCCCCTGATGACAAGAGCTTTTATGTCAGTTCGGTGAAACATTTATGACAGTCTATGCATCTGAAATGCATAGGAAAAATTCGCCTCTGCAATGACCGCGCCGACTTTTATGTCAAAATCGGACGGTAAAGCTCGTTCCCTTGCCGACCTCGGACTTGACGATCAGGCGGGCGCGGTGGCGCGTCAAGATGTGCTTGACGATGGCAAGGCCGAGGCCGGTGCCCTTCTTGGAGCGGCTATCCTCGATGTTGACGCGATAGAAACGCTCCGTCAGGCGCGGCACGTGTTCGGCCGGAATACCCGGCCCCTTGTCGACGATGGTGACCTCGACCGGTCCGCTGGGGCCATTTTTCAGGAAGACCTCGACGAGTTTGCCTTCCTGGCCATATTTGCAGGCGTTTTCGATCAGGTTTTCAAACACCTGCACCAGCTCATCGCGATCGCCCGCCACCTCGGCTCGGCCTTCCGGCAGATGCAGCTGGATATCGACGCCGACATCATTGGCGAGGGGTAGAAGCGCATCCCGGACATGGCCGAGCAGCGGGACGAGATCCACCTTCTCATCCGGCGCGATATGCGACTTCAACTCCAGACGTGACAGGGACAAGAGGTCGTCGACCAAGCGGCTCATGCGCGTGGTCTGGTCGAACATGATGCCGAGGAAGCGTTCCTGCGCCTTGAAGTCGCTTTTCGCCGGCCCCTGGATGGTTTCGATGAAGCCGCGCAGCGAGGCGAGCGGCGTGCGCAACTCGTGGCTGGCGTTGGCGACGAAATCCGAGCGCATGCGATCGATGCGGCGAACTTCGGATATGTCGCGGAACGACAGGACGAAAAGCCGCTCGCTTGCGCCATGATTGGCACCGCCGACGGCGCCAAGCTCGACAGGCGAGCTGCGGACAATATAGACGCGCTCGGACGGCAGGCGTTCGGAGTGCTCGATCTGGTTCGGCGCGTTGGTCACGATGGTTTCGCGGACCATGTCGAGAATGCCGGGCGAACGAAGGCGCGCGGAGATATGAGCGCCGATGACGACCTCTCCGAAGGCCTTTTCAGCGGCGCGGTTCTGGAACAGCACGGAGGCGTCGCCCGCCAGCACCATGACGGGAATGTCGAGCGCCGAAAGCGTCGCCGACACCTCGGGCAGAAGACTGCGCGCGGCGGGCTCCTCGACCTCGGACACCGGTGGCGCCGAGGCCACTTGTGGGCGCGGCTCTGACGAACACATGATGGCAAGCAGCATGATCGCCAGCAGGCCGAGCACGCCCCAGCCGTTCATGCCCGCGGTCACCGCGATGAAGGCAATCGCCAGCGCGACGAGAAGCACGAAGCTCTCCCGACGGAGCTTCGCCGTCAGTTTGGCCGTCCATGGCGTTTGCTGTTCCAAGTGCCCCTCGCGACGTCGATTCGTTCTTCGTTGGCTATCAAACTTCGCCTGATAGCGCTCTTTCATGACAGAAGTTTACCGATGCCGCTAGCAAACCGACAATGCACCCCGGCTGCGCACATAATTTTTGCTGAAGCCGAGAGGTTTGATTTTCAAAAGGAAATGTGTTCGCCTTGGCGGCTACACACATACCGAGGAGGATCGTCATGCCGGAAGATGTCGAAAGCAGAGCAGTCGAACTGGATATTCAGGGCAAGAAGCGCGTCTTCGACGTGGACGATCCGGTGCTGCCCGACTGGGTGGACGAGGAGGCGCTGAAATCGGGCGACTTCCCCTATAACAAGAAGCTCAAGGAAGAAGAGTATCTCGAAGAGCTCAAGGCGCTTCAAATCGAGCTGGTCAAGGTGCAGTTCTGGCTGCAGGCGACCGGCAAGCGCGTGATGGCGCTGTTCGAAGGCCGCGACGCCGCCGGCAAGGGCGGCGCGATCTCGGCCTCCTCCGCGCACATGAACCCTCGCCTTGCCCGCGTGGTGGCGCTGACCAAGCCCACCGACCGCGAGGCCGGGCAATGGTATTTCCAGCGCTACATCGCGCAGTTTCCGACGGCGGGCGAATTCGTGCTCTTCGACCGCTCCTGGTATAACCGCGCCGGCGTCGAGCCGATCATGGGCTTCTGCACGCCGAAGCAATATGAGGATTTTCTCGCGCAGGCACCGCAGATCGAGAAGGTGATCAGCCACGAGGGCATCTTCTTCTTCAAGTTCTACCTGGATATCGGCCGCGAGATGCAGCTGAAGCGGTTTCATGACCGCCGCCATGATCCAAGGAAAGTGTGGAAGCTGTCGTCGATGGATATCGCGGCGCTGACCAAGTGGGACGACTACAGCGAAAAGCGCGACCGGATGCTGAAGGAAACGCACACGGAATTCGCGCCCTGGACCGTGGTTCACGCCAACGACAAGCGCCGCGCCCGCGTGAACCTCATCCGTCACATGCTGAAGACGATCGATTATGACGGCAAGGACAAGGACGCGATCGGCAAGCTTGACGACAAGATCATCGGCCAGGGGCCGAAGTTCCTGAAGTGACCGCGGCCAAGCGTACTAACTGAGCGGTTGCCCGACCGCCTTATTGGCCGGGCAGGATGCGCACGGCGTAGAGGTTGATACCCCTCGCCTTGCCGTCCACGTCGCTGTTGATCAAAAGCGTGCCGGCCGAGGTCGGCGCGAGCGAACGATCGAAGCGGACCTGCAGGAGCACGTCCGACTTCTCGCGGTTGACCGTGAAGCGGTGGCGGGCGCAATCGCCGAGCGACTGGAAATCGCATTCGACGGTGATCTGCGTCGGCTCATCGGAGGTCGATTGCAAAGTGACCGCAATCGTCGAGGACTTGCCGGCGAGCTGCTGCAGAATATCCGGCGGAACCGTGATACCGACATTGCCGTCGGCGCCGGCGCTTTGCGAGGTCAGGCGCACGGCCGGACCATCGTTTTCGGCAATGCTCTCAACGCGCGACTGCGCGCCCTTGACGATCTTGTTGGCATCCGACGGCTTGAAGATTTCGAGCCAGGCGGCGGAGAAGGAATTCTGCGGATCGATGACCGGCGCCTGGCTGTCGGCGGTGTGATTGTCACTCGCGCCGTTGAAATCCTCCGGCGCGGTGGTGGCGGGCGGATTGGCGACGCTGGTATCGCGTTCGGCTGCCGTCATCAGCAGGCCTGATGTGTGCGCCCACCAGGCGCCCATGCCGATGAAGGCGAGCAGGACGCACCAGACGAGCAGGCGCGAGAAGAACTTGCGCGGCTTGCGGCGGGCAACGGCGCGCTCGGGCCGGAAATCCATGTTGGCCGGCTTTTTCTCAGCCGCGAAGGGTTCGGGAGCCGCCGCCAGATGATCGGCATCGCCGGCATGCAGGCCGCCGAGGCCAGAGTCCTCTTCATAGCGATTGTCGGCGACCATAACGTCAGGCGCCGGCGCTCGGGTTTCGCCGCCGATGGTGGGGCTATCGAAATCATCCGGCGCGCGAGGCGGCGGGGGTGGCGGGATGTCGACCACTGGCGGCACCGGGACCTCCGGCGGTCCCTGGCGCGGATGAAGGCGCTGTCGCTCCTCCGCCTCGATCATGTGGATCGTCGTTTCCAGACGGTGGCGATGATGGGCGATCGCGTTGGTATCGGTGACGTCCTGCTTGCGCAGGCCGGCTTCCAGCGCCTGGCGCGCGGATTGATAGATCTTGGCTCGGACTTCGGGATTGTCGCGATCGGCATTGTCTAGCGCCGTTCTGATAGCCGTTTCTAATCCGCTCACGTCCGGTCCTTCGTGCTGATGACAGGCGTCATATGCTTAACAATATGCAACTGCGGTAGCGGCTGAGGCCGCAAACCGCAAGGCTGAGGCTGCCGACGGCGCCCGATCAATAGGGGATAATACCGAAAGGCAGGCCTTTTTATAGAGCAAGCGATGTTGGCGGAACCGCGACACGGTCTTTTCCTGGCGAAAACTCTCTGCTATCACATTGACGTTTTCGTAAACGTCAATTCTTCACGGTGACCCATGGCCCTGCCCTCGATCCTGACGCGAAACCTCAGACTGCCCGTGGTGGCCTCTCCGCTGTTCATCATTTCGCACCCGGCGCTGACGCTGGCGCAGTGCAAGGCCGGCGTGATCGGCGCATTCCCGGCGCTCAATGCGCGGCCGGAGAGCCAGCTTGACGAATGGCTTGCGATGATGACCGAGGAACTGGCCGGCCATGACGCGGCCAATCCGGACAGACCGGCCGCACCCTTTGCCGTCAACCAGATCGTCCACACGTCGAACAAGCGGCTGGAGCACGACCTGATGCTCTGCGTGAAATACAAGGTGCCGATCGTCATCTCCTCGCTCGGCGCCGTGCCCGAGGTGAACGCCGCCGTGCACTCCTATGGCGGCATCGTGCTGCATGACGTGATCAACAACCGGCACGCCAACTCGGCGATCCGCAAGGGCGCCGACGGGCTGATCGCGGTGGCGGCGGGTGCCGGTGGTCATGCGGGCACGCTCTCGCCGTTTGCTTTGGTGCAGGAAATCCGCGAATGGTTCGACGGCCCGCTTCTGCTTGCCGGCGCGATCGCCAATGGCGGCGCGATCCTAGCGGCGCAGGCGATGGGCGCCGACATGGCCTATATCGGCAGCCCCTTCATTGCGACCGACGAGGCGCGCGCCTCCGAGGCCTACAAGCAGGCGATCGTCGACGGCGCGTCCAGCGATATCGTCTATTCCAACTATTTCACGGGCGTCGCCGGCAACTACTTGAAACCTTCAGTCAAGGCCGTCGGCCTCAACCCCGACAATCTGCCAGTCGCCGACGCCTCGAAGATGGATTTCGAACAGGCCGTGGGCGGCGCCAAGGCCTGGAAGGACATATGGGGCAGCGGCCAGGGCATCGGCGCCATCAAGGCCGTCGAGCCCGCCGAGGCGCTCGTGGACCGCATGAAGAAGGAGTATGACGCGGCGCGCGACCGACTGGCACTCCCCTCGCCGGCTTGAGCGGCGCGGGGATATTTCCACAGCCGCGTTCTTTTTTGCCAAAGACGTGACAGGGCGCTTGAAATCTTCCGACAATGCTTGTATCAGCGCCATGCAAATCGCGGGCCGAACACAAATCACCCGCCGGATTGCCGCTTTAGCTCAGGTGGTAGAGCACATCATTCGTAATGATGGGGTCGCAGGTTCGAGTCCTGCAAGCGGCACCATTTTTTCTTCAGATTTCTGAGAGTTTCGACATTTCCCCGGCTTTCGCGCGCGACGATAGCGTGGCCGACGCCTAAGGCGATGACCGCTCGATCCTGCCGCAACCGGTAGCGGCTGAGGGCGCTTCCCTCAGCCGCACGCACCGCACGCCCAAACTACCGGAACAGGCTCATGATGCCGCTCGGCGCAGAGTTGGCGATCGACAGGGCTTGGATGGCGAGTTGCTGCTGGGTTTGCTGGGCGGCGAGTCTGGAGGACTCCTGTTCCATGTCGGCATCGACGAGACGACCGACGCCGCTGTCGAGACTGTCCTTGAGCTTGGATGCGAAAACCGTCTGCCCGTCGATACGCGTCTGCAGAGATCCGAGCGTGCTGGCGCTTTCGATCGACCGCTTCAGCATGTACTCGACGCCGGTGAGGTACTCATCGACACCGAAGGCGGAGCCGGTGACGTCGATCTCGTCGAGGTCGAACTCAAGCGTCCATGGCGGATCGGACTGAACGTTGCCGACGCTGACGCGGGCGGCGCGGTTGCCTGCCTCCGGATAAAGGGTCCGATCGGCCGAAAAGGTGATCGTGTCGCCGGATGGCGTGATCACCAAATCGCTGCCCGCCGAGGCGAATGCGATTACGGTGGCCAAGTCCGTGGCGTTGCCGACATAGCCATCGCTCGTGCCAAGCGCGGCATCAACAGTTGCCCGGTCGATCCTATAGGTCTGCAGCGGGTTGGGGCCAACCTGCACATCGAAGGTGATGGACGCTTTCTCGGAGACGGTGAAGGATCGGCCGAACGTCATGTGGGCCTCGGGATACATGTTGTCGTGATTACTGATCGGCGCTTTTTCCAGACCGAGTGCGAAGCCGGATGGATAGACACCGCCGAAATCCGATACAACGCCGGTTATGTTGATGCTGGAGCCGGGATGACCCGAGGTCTCGAGCGAACCGATCTCGAACTGACTTGACGTCAGCGAGCCGGAGAAAAGTGTCTCATTGGCAGTCGCGGGGACGCCGTTATCGGCAAAGACCTGGTTGAGCACCTTGCGCATGTCGGAAGCGTTGCCGATCTTGCCGTTGGTCGTACCCAAAGCAGTGTCTATCACGCTCTTGTCGATCCTGAGCGCGGTAAAGGTCTCGCCGGCGGAATAGTCTCCGGCATCGACCACAATATCAAAGTCGATGTAATCGGATGCACCGAAAGTGGCTGGACCGGTGAAATCACGGTTCTCGTGGCCCTCATGGGCGACGGAATTGATACCCGTGCCGCGGAAGCCGCCGATATTGCCGACACCGTCAAGTTCCTTTTGCAGGATGCCGCCGCCGCCGGTGTTGAGCATGCTGCTGAGCTTGAGGTTTACGCTTTCCGTTTCCACCTTAACCGAACCGTCATCCGAGCGGACGAACGACGACATGACGGAGGTGGTAAGATCATCGGTGACCATGAGATGCGTCGGAGCATTCGTCGTCAGCCAATTGACACCATTGAAGCTCGACGAAGCCACGATGCTTTCGACCTGCAGATTGAGTTGCTTTAACTCATCCTGGATCTTCGCCTTGTCCACCCCATCCTCGGTCGCCGCAACGAGCTTCGCCTTGTACTCGGTGAGCACGTCGACGATCGAGTCGGTGCCCGCGTAGGCGGTGTCGACTTTGGCGGAAGCCATTCCGAGAGCGTCCGAGACGGCGGACACCGCCTTGCTATCGGATGTCATCGTCGTGCCAATGGACCAATAGGCGGCATTGTCGGACGCCGTTTGCACCCGCAGACCCGACGATATCCGGCCTTGGGTTTCCTGCAGTCCTGAGTTGAGAGAGCGAAGTGTCTGTAGTGCTGAAAATGCCGAGGTATTGGTCAGAAGGGACGTCATCGGAGATCCAGATAAATGAAACCTTGAATTAAAACTGAGAGCGATTCGACTGAATCATACAGCCTATAGGTGCTTAACTAAGAAAATCGCGGTTAATAAAGTATGGATGCGATTAGCTAAATCTGATGAAAATGGTACAACTCGGAAGTTGTTCTTGCGGCACTCGCGTAGAATTTTGCAAAAGTCGCGCCATCAAGTAGTCCTCAAGAGATTTTCAGATATTTCCGATAAAAAAACTCGGGAATTTGACCTGACACGAAGAATGCAGCCGCCGCAGAGCATTGCTGATCAAAAGATCGTCTCGCTCACGATTTGAGCTCTCATGAGCACCGTAAAGTGATGCGCCAAACGGCCACATCCCCAGAATTCGCGATACCGCGACGCATTGATGTCGCATATGAGTGCGATCGTCCTGAAACGTGATGGCGGTCGCGTTTGGATTGGGCGGGCCGTGTCATGAGGGGTCTGAGGCACGGCCCGCAACGCAATTGGGGAGAGCGTACATGTGGGATATCCTGATGATCATAGGCATCTTCGGCCTGCTCTTTCTGGGGCGTGAGGCGCAGATCGTTTTCGCGAAGGCGCGGGCTTCCGGATGGAATGATTTTCCCCGGCGCTAAGCCGTTTGCGATCGAGCTTGCTTCGATCTACCGAGACGCATGGCGCGGCAAGCGGCGCATGCTCCCATTGCCTGATGCGAGCCTGCGAATCTCATCCGAATGAGCGAAGTGCAAGGAGGCGCGCGGGGTGGTAGGTTGAGTTGTCTCGTTGGTATTGCGTTATCGATTGTATTGAGTTCGCGAGACGTGGCCCGCCTTGAGCGGGCTTTTTTTTCGTCCATACAGTGCTGCTCGGTACTACTTCGCGGGCGTTTCCCCGTCGGCTGCCGTCTGCGGCAAAGACTGCAGCAAGGTCTGGCGCGCGGAGCGCAGGTGCACCCTGCAGGCGGCGTCGATCGCGGCCGGATCGCCTGCTTCAAGGGCTGCGATATAATCCAGATGCTCATGAATGGCGCGTTCGTTGCGCTGGCGGGCGAAGGCCTTGTTCCACTGGTAGTGATAGTGGAAGACGATGGCGATGGCGTCGTAGAAATCGGCGATGAAGCGGTTCTTCGCCGCACCATGGATCAGCAAATGGAAGCGCTCGTCGAGGGCTGAGAATTCCTTGTAGCGACCGTCGAGATCATCGAGCAGGGCGTGGTGCTCGGCCTTGATCTCCGCCAGCGCCCGCCAGGCTTCGTTATCCTTAGGCAGCCGGCCGAATTCGGCGGCGGAGTGGAGCTCGAACATCTCGCGCACTTCGGCGAGCTCCAGCGCGAACTCGCGGGTGAAACCCTTCAATATCCAGTGGCTGTTCGGCCGTTTCTCGATCAGCCCGAAGCGCGAGAAGCGGATCAGGAACTCGCGCACGCTGGTCGTGCCGGTGCCGATGTCGCGGGCAAGCTCCAGCTCATTGATCTGCGTGCCGGGTGCTGCGTCATCGGAAAGAATGCGCTGCATGAAGCTGCGCTCGATGATGTTGTGCAGGGAATCGGTTTCTTCCGAGGGAAAGAGATCTGCCTGGGTCGGCGTGCGCAACACCACCTTCTGGCGCTTGTTCCAGCTGATGATGCCTTCCTCGTCCAGCCGGGTCAGGATGGCGCGGGCGGTACTGCGGCTGATGCCGAGCTTGGCGGCGATATCGGGCTCGGACGGCAGGGTCTCATCGGCGCGCAGCGCCGCGACATAGCGATTATACGCTTCCTTGAAGACCGTGTTTTGCCGCGCCATGCACACCCCGCCTTGTTGCCCTGCGGCGCACAGCAAAAGCCCGCGAATGGCGGGCGCCGGCGCGTGGCAGGAGCTTATCTCTCGGCGATCCTTATCTTATTTTGGATCGTCCGCGGCTGTTTGCCTCCCTCGTCCACAGGATCAATAATCCCGTTGACTTGAAAATGTTTATTGTAGATAAAAAACAAAAGCAATGCGCATTCGCCGATGCAGCGAGTGTTTCCCTAGGGAGAAGATCGTTGAAAAAAGACCCTTGGATCATCCTGTCATCAGGCGACAATGTCGCGGTTGCCACGGCCCCGATCGCCGCCGGCGAGATGGTGGCGGGAATAACAACGCTGGAGAAGATCGACCCCGGCCACAAGATCGCACTGACAGACATCGCGCTCGGCCAACCGGTGGTGAAATACGGACAGGCGATCGGGCGCACGACATCAGACGTCAAGGCCGGCCAGCACATCCATAGCCAGAACCTGCATTTCGAAAACGACCGCCTGGCGGCCGCCGCCAATTCGGCGCCGGAAGAAGCAAGTGCGGCCGACCGCGCGCGCACCTTCATGGGCTACAAGCGCGCCGACGGGCGGTCGGCGACGCGCAACTATATCGGCATCATCGCCAGCGTGAACTGTTCCACCACGGTCTGTCGCGCCATCGCCGACCAGGCCAATCGCACCATCCTGCCGCATTACGAGGGCATCGACGGTTTCGTTCCGATCGTGCATGACCAGGGCTGCGGCATGAGCTCGACCGGCGACGGCATGGCCGTTCTGCACCGCACGCTTGCCGGCTATACCAGGCATGTGAATTTCGGCGGCGTGCTGATGATCGGGCTCGGCTGCGAGGTCAACCAGCTGACGCTCTACGGTCAGAGCGGCGCCGGCAATTCCAAGCGCCATTTCAACATTCAGGATGCCGGCGGATCGCGCCGCGCCGTCGAGCGCGCCATGGGCATGCTGAAGGAAATCGCCGACGATGTCGGGCGCGAGCGGCGCGTGCCGCTGCCGATCAGCGACATCATCATCGGCATGCAGTGCGGCGGCTCCGACGGTTTCTCAGGGATTACCGCCAACCCGGCGCTGGGTGTCGCGGCCGATCTTCTGGCGGCTGCCGGCGGCACGGCGATCCTGTCGGAGACCTCCGAGATCTACGGCGCCGAGCATTTGCTTCGCAGCCGCGCGGTCAGCGAGGAGGTCGCCCGCAAGCTCGACGAGAAGATCGTCTGGTGGGAGAAATATGTGGCGATGCACGGCGCCTCGCTCGACAACAACCCCTCCCCCGGCAACAAGCGCGGCGGGCTGACCACCATCCTGGAAAAGTCGCTCGGCGCTGTCGCCAAGGGTGGGCGTTCGCCGCTGACGGCCGTCTACGGCTATGCCGAACGGGTGACCGCGCCGGGCCTCGTCTTCATGGATACACCCGGCTACGACCCCGTCTCGGCCACCGGCCAGGTCGCTGGTGGAGCCAACATGATCGCGTTTACCACCGGCCGCGGCAGTTGCTTCGGCTGTCGCCCGGCACCGTCGATCAAGCTCTCCAGCAATTCGGCGCTCTATGCCTCGATGGAAGAGGACATGGACATCGACTGCGGTACGATTGCCAGCGGCGATGCGACGATATCAGGCAAGGGGCGCGAGATCTTCGACCTGATCATCGACACCGCATCGGGCAAGAAGACCAAGAGCGAGGAATTCGGCTACGGCGATAACGAATTCGTGCCTTGGCATCTCGGAGCAACGCTTTAATCAAGAATATCGACAGTCTTCAGGGAGGAATGATGAAGACGAGGAGGATCGGCCGGACCGAGCTAGAGGTGACCGAAGTGAGCTTCGGCGCCGCAGCCCTTGGCGGCCTCTACCGCGCCTGCCCGCGCGAACAGGCCATGCAAACGCTCGACGCGGCATGGGATAGCGGCATCCGCTATTTCGACGTCGCACCCTGGTATGGGCTGGGACTCGGCGAGCGCCATGTCGGCGATTTCCTGCGCGGCAAGCCGGAAAGCGAATGGGTGCTCTCCACCAAGGTCGGACGGCTGCTGCGCCCGGTGCCGACGGGCACAGTTCCCGACTATTCCTATGTCGATCCGCTCTCCTTCGACGCCGATTACGACTATTCCTATGACGGCATCATGCGCTCGGTCGAATTCAGCTACGCGCGGCTGGGGCTGAACCGGATCGACATTCTCTATGTCCACGATATCGGCGGCTATACGCATGGCGCGGCGAAGAATGCCGTCTATCTCAAGCAGTTCCTCGATACCGGCATCAAGGCGCTGGAAGAACTGAAGGCATCGGGCGCGATCAAGGCCTTCGGGCTTGGCGTCAACGAGGTGCCTGTGTGCCTCGACGTGATGCGCAATGCCGATATCGACTGCATCCTGATGGCCGGGCGCTACACGCTGCTCGACCGATCGGCCGAAGCCGAACTCTTGCCGCTCTGCCGCAAGAAGGGAACTTCGCTTGTGGTCGGCGGCGTCTTCAACTCTGGTATTCTCGCGACCGGTGCGGTGGCGGGGTCGAACTTCGACTATATGCCGGCGACCGAAGAGGTGCTCGCCAAGGTGCGCGGCATGGAAGCGGTCGCAGCCAGGAACGGTGTATCGCTCGCCGCGCCGGCGCTGCAGTTCGCGCTGCGCGATCCGCTCGTGTCGTCGGTGCTGATCGGCACCGGCAAGGCATCCAGCGTGACGCGCAACATGGACCTCTTCTCACCGATTTTGCCGGAGACGATCTATCCGGAATTCGATAGCTTCACTCTCGTTGCGCCGCCACTCGGCGACGATGCTGTTCGCGTTTAAGGAAAAACAGAATGCTTAAAGGAATTCATCCCGTCCTCAGCCCCGACCTGTTGTGCGCGATCGCGCGCATGGGCCATGGAGACGAGATCGTCATCGCCGACGCCAACTTCCCGTCTTTTTCCATGGGCCCGGAAATGATCCGCGCCGATGGCGTCAGTGCCACGACCATGGCGGAAGCGATCCTGACGCATATGCCGCTCGATACGTTTGTGCCGGAATCGGCCTGGGTCATGGAAGTGGTGGGCGATCCGACCGCTGTGCCCGAGGTTTGCAAGGAATTTCAGACCATTGTGTCCAAGCGCGCGGGCGATTTTGGCATTTCGACGCTCGAGCGTTTCGCCTTCTACGAACGGTCGCGCAAGGCCGCCTATATCGTCGCGACCACCGAGTTTCGCCTCTACGGCAACATCATCCTGAAGAAAGGCGTCGTGCTGCCGGACGAGGTATTCTGGGGATAAAGAGAGAAACGGAATAAACGTTCCGTATTGACATTCACGCGGAACCTATGTTTCATAAATCGAACTCGGGGCCTTTTCGGCCGGATGTCTTGGAGGGACGTCTGGCCTCGGAGGAAAAGGCAACGAGATTGGGAATGGGGAGTTGCCGGCGTTTTGACGCCGGCGGCTCGATCGATAAGCGGGTGCAGGACTGGTCCGGAAAGAGCCAAAGGGCTTATCCGGCGCGGTCTTGCAAACAAGGCAGGCCTCGGCTAGCTTCAAACTCGTAAATGTTTTTTATCGATAAAAGTCTCTCGTTCGCGTTCGCGAGAGATTTCCTGGAGGAAGAACGCACTTGGAGGAGAACCAACATGCGCATGAAGTCCATTCTTTCGCGTCGCGCCTTTACCGCTCTTGCGGGCGCCGCCGTCATGGCAACAGCCGTGCCGATGCCGTCCTTCGCGGCAGACGTGACCATTCCTATCATCGTCAAGGACACCACGTCCTTCTACTGGCAGATCGTGCTGGCCGGTGCCCGCAAGGCGGGTCAGGATCTCGGCGTCAAGGTGCCGGAGCTTGGCGCACAGGCCGAGTCCGACGTGAACGGCCAGATCAGCATTCTCGAGAACGCCGTTGCCGGCAAGCCGGCCGCTATCGTCATCTCGCCGACCGAATTCAAGGCGCTCGGCAAGCCGATCGATGAAGCCGCCAAGTCCGTTCCGATCATCGGCATCGACTCCGGCGCGGATTCGAAGGCCTTCAAGTCGTTCCTCACCACCGATAACGTCCAGGGCGGCCGCATCGCAGCCGACGGCCTGGCAGCGGCGATCAAGGAAATGACCGGCAAGGAAGAAGGCGAAGTCGTCATCCTGACCAACCTACCCGGCGTCGGCTCGCTCGAGCAGCGCCGCGAAGGCTTCCTCGATCAGCTGAAGACCAAGCATCCGGGCCTCAAGCTCATCGCCGACAAGTATGGTGACGGCCAGGCAACGACCGGCCTCAACATGATGACCGACCTGATCACCGCCAACCCGAACCTCGTGGGTGTGTTCGCCTCGAACCTCATCCTCGGCCAGGGCGTCGGCCAGGCGATCGCCGAAAACAAGCTCGGCGACAAGATCAAGGTCATCGCGTTTGACAGCGACGACAAGACGGTCGGCTTCCTCAAGGACGGCTCGATTGCCGGCCTCGTGGTGCAGGATCCCTATCGCATGGGCTATGACGGCGTGAAGACCGCGCTTGCCGTGTCCAAGGGCGAAAAGGTCGAGGCAAACGTCGATACCGGCGCCAACCTCGTCACCAAGGCCAACATGAGCGACCCGAAGATCGACGCGCTCCTGAACCCGAAGATCAAGTAAAAACCTGACGAGCGCCGTGCGGGAGCGATCCCGCACGGCGCTTCTTCCCTTCGGCCGAACTCCTCAAGGGGAGCGGACGGCGAAGGACGACATGGCAATTCGCGAGGAGGAGACGCAAATGAGCCTGGAAGAGGTCAGTCATCGCCACGATGACAGCGCCAAGCTGAAGGAGGCGAACCGCGTACCCGCGGGTGCCCCGATCCTCGAACTCAAGGGATTGCAGAAGAATTACGGATATGTGCAGGCGCTGAAGCCGGCAACTGTCACCTTCCTTGCCGGAGAGATCCACGCGATCGTCGGCGAAAACGGCGCCGGCAAGTCGACGCTGATCAAGCTTCTGACCGGCGTCATCACCCGCACCGCCGGCGAAGTCCTCTGGTGCGGACACCCGGTCGCGCTGGCGACGCCCAACGAGGCGATCGCGCGCGGCATCAACGCCGTGCACCAGGAAGTCGTGCTCTGCCCGCATCTCAGCGTGGCGGCCAATCTTTTCCTCGGCGACGAGGTCAACCAATTCGGCCTGATGCGCAAGCGCGAGATGGAGAAGATGGCGCAGGCTGTCCTCAACGATCTCGGCTTCGGCCTTCCTGCCGGCGTTCCGCTTAGCGATCTCACGATCGGCCAGCAGCAGCTGGTCGCGACCGCACGCGCCGCGATGCGCGGCACGCAGTTCCTGATCTTCGACGAGCCCACCGCCTATCTGACGCGTCAGGAATCCGCGCAGCTCTTCAAGCTGATCCGCCGCCTGCAGAACGAAGGCGTGACGATCGTCTACATCAGCCACCGCATGGAAGAAGTCTTCGAACTGGCGGACCGCGTCTCGGTTCTGCGTGACGGCACGCATGTGGGAACGCGCGATATCGGCGAGACCAACGAGAACGAACTGATCGCGCTGATGATCAACCGCTCGATCGAGCAGATCTATCACAAGGAAGAGATTGCGATCGGCGAGACCATTGTTGATGTGCGCGGCTTGTCCGGGCCGGGCTTCGAGAACGTGTCGCTTTCGGTGAAGGCGGGGCAGATCGTCGGCCTATACGGTCTGATCGGCGCCGGGCGCAGCGAGTTCGCGCTCGGGCTCTACGGCCGCGAGAAGACCACGGCCGGCGAAATCCACTGGATGGGCAAGAGGGTCAACATCAAGGACGAGCGCACCGCGATGGAGCTCGGCATCGCGCTGGCGCCGGAAAGCCGCCGCGACCAAGGCCTCTGCCTCAACCTTCCAATCGGCCTCAACATCAACCTGCCGGTCTTCAAGCGGTTGAGCAAGGGACCTGTCATCAGCCACAGCGAGGAGACGCAGAACGCCGACCAGCAGATCCGCGATCTCGCGATCAAGACGCCCAGCCGGCGGGTGCTGGTGTCGGCGATGTCGGGGGGCAACCAGCAGAAGGTGGTCATCGGCAAGTGGCTGAGCCATGGGGCGCGGCTCTTCATCTTCGACGAGCCGACCGTCGGCGTCGATGTCGGCACGAAGGCGGAAATCTACCGGCTGTTCGCCAAGCTTCTCAAGCAGGGCGCGGGGATCATTCTCATCTCCTCCTACCTGCCCGAGGTCTACGAATTGGCGGACCGGCTGCATGTGTTCCGCAGTGGCCAGTTGGTGGCGAGCCACGACTTCCACGCCGCCACGCATGAAGAAGTGCTGAGCGAAGCGATCGGCGTCTAAAAGAACAAGAGGGAGAGAGAAAATGACCGTAACCCCCACCGAGATCGCCGCGCCGCCGCCGCGCCGCAAGGTCAACATCCTGTTCGGCCTGACCCTGATCGGTCTCCTGGCCTTCCTGTGGATCCTGCTCGGCGTCGTCACCGCCAGCTTCTGGACGCCGCTCAATATCTCCAACCTTCTGCGCCAGGGCGCGATGACGGCGATCCTGGCGCTTGGCCAGACCTTCGTGATCATCACCGCCGGCATCGACCTTTCCGTCGGCGCGATCGTCGGCTTCTGTACGGTTATTCTTGCCTGGCTGCTGCAGGCGGGCTTCCCCGTCTGGGCGGCGATCCTGATCACGCTTCTGATCGGCGTCGGCATCGGGGTGTTTCATGGCTTCGGCATCGTCAAGATGGGCCTGCCGCCCTTCATCATCACGCTGGCGACGCTGACGTCGCTGCGCGGCATCGGGCTTCTGATCACCAACGGCTCGACGATCAACATCGTCAACGAGCCCTTCACGAACTTCGCCCGCGCCGACTTCCTCGGCGTCCCGAGCCTGTTCTGGATGGTCGTGCTGGTCGCGATCCCCTCCTACATCTTCCTGCATCTCAGCCGCTGGGGCCGCTATCTTTTCGCGGTCGGCTCCAATCGTGAAGCGGCGCGTCTTTCGGGTGTCCGGGTCAATGCCATCATCTACATGGCCTACATCCTGTCGGCGACCTTCGCGGCCTTCGTCGGCGTGCTGCTGGCCTCGCGTATCGCCATCGGCAACGCCACGCAGGCGGACGGTTGGGAACTGCAGGCGATCGCCTCGTCGGTCATCGGCGGCACCTCGCTGTTCGGCGCGGTCGGCTCCGTGCATGGTCCACTGATCGGCGCCTTCATCCTGGCCACGATCAACAACGGCGCGAACCTGCTCAACGTCAACTCGTTCTGGCAGCGCATCATCACCGGCCTGCTGATCATCGTGATCGTCTACTTCGATCAGCTGCGCCGTCGTCGCAGCTCCTAAATACCAATACAGGGAGCCGGCCACTCGCCGGCTTCCTTTCAATCGAATGCAGGAACCGTCATGAAAGCCGTGCTTTGCCAACAACCGGGTGTTCTCGAGATCGTCGAACGCCCCTCTCCCGGCACGCCTGAAGCCGGCTGGGCGCGGCTTGCCGTCAGCCATGTCGGCATCTGCGGCACCGACTACCATATCTTCGAGGGCAAGCATCCGTTTCTAGAATATCCGCGGGTGATGGGCCACGAGATCTCGGCAACCGTGTTGGAAACCGGCACCGGCGTCGAGATCGCGGTCGGCACGTCTGTGATCGTTAACCCGTATATCTCCTGCGGCCGATGCGTTGCCTGCCGCAAGGACAAGGCGAACTGCTGCACCGACATCAAGGTGCTCGGCGTCCACACCGATGGGGCATTCTGCGAGGAGATCACGGTTCCGGCGGGCAATCTCTATGCCGCGCAGGGGCTGAGCCTCGAGGCGGCGGCGACGGTGGAATTCCTGGCGATCGGGGCGCATGCCGTACGCCGCTCGCTTTCGCCCGCAGGCTCACGCGCGCTTGTCATCGGCGCCGGGCCGATCGGCCTTGGGGCTGCGATCTTTTCGCGGATCGCTGGCCATGAGGTGACCTTGCTCGACACCAGCGCCGAGCGGCTGGAGATGGCCGCCGAGCGCTTCGGCTTCACATCGGGCATCGTCGCCAATGATGCGAGCCTCGACGCGGTCAAGGCGAAGACTGGCGGGGATGGCTTCGACGTCGTTTTCGACGCGACCGGCTACGGCCCCTCGATGGAGAAGGCGTTCCAGTTCGTCGCGCATGGCGGCGCGCTGGTTCTGGTCAGCGTCGTCAAGGACGATATCCGCTTCTCTGACCCCGAGTTTCACAAGCGCGAGATGATGGTGATCGGCAGCCGCAATGCGACGCGGATCGACTTCGAGCATGTGGCGGCCTCGATCGCCAACGGTCTCGTGCCGGTGGATCGGTTGATCACCCACCGCACGACGCTTACCGATGCCCCGCGCGATCTGACCCGCTGGGCGCATGAGAAGAGCGGCCTGATCAAGGCCGTCATCAAGGTCGGCTAAAGACTATCGATCGCCTCGCGCATCTGGCGCACGATGGACGCGTCCGTCCGGTTGGGCGACGCCGCCTCGAAACCGAAGGCGACCGCGCGGGGATCGACGCTTGCAACCGGCGAGCTGCAGGAGCCGTGAATTTCGCGGGCACCGGTGGCGCGCAGGATCTGCGGCGCGTTGGCGGGACGCACGCCGCTGCCGGGCATGATCGAGATCCGCCCGGCCGCTTTATTCGATAGTCGCGCCAATGTCTCCAGGCCATCGATGGCCTTGGGGATGCAGCCGGAGGTGAGGATGCGCTCGCAGCCGAGTTCGACCGCCTGCTCCAAGGCGGCATCGGGATCGGGAACGAGATCGAAGGCGCGGTGCAGCGTCGAGCCGAGGCCGGCTGCATGTGCTTTCAAACGGCGCAGCAGCGGCATGTTGAGCGTGCCATCGGCAAGGTTTGCCCCGATGACCACGCCTGCGAGGCCGAAGGCTCTGACGGCATCGATATCCGCCATCATTGCCGCTTCATCGCCGCTGTCGAACACGAAGGGGCCGGCATGCGGGCGGATCATCGCGTAGACGGGAATGGGAGCGGCGGCTGCCGCCTTCATCATGCCGGCGACGGGGGTGAGCCCGCCAATCTCGAGCGCCGAGCACAATTCGATACGATCGGCGCCGCCCTCAATGGCCGCCGCCAGACCGCGCGGGCTATCGACGCATACCTCAAGCAAGATTGTCACGCTTTCCTCCCTCGTCATCTCATGATCGTCCAAGCCCAAGCCTGATCTTCGAGTTAGCATCGCAGAGTTGGATTTGCGAGCGGAGACCCGAAGACGATCGGTCATCGATCGATTGGACATCGTCGTGAACAGTATTTTCGCAATCGCATCGATTTTTCAATCGTGCACACTATGTCAGTTACGCATTGGATCGGTCGCCGACAGTCCGCTGTCTTCGCCGGGGAGTTTCGAGCGGTTCGCCTTGCGCCAAGGCTTTCCGCGCCTTTGAAGGATTAAAGGGGATGGTCATGCTGAAGAGAATAGTCCTTGCCGTATCGCTCTGTGCCCTGACGGCAGGTGCGGTGCAGGCCGCGGATGTCGTGGTGTCGTCGAAGATCGACACGGAGGGCACGCTGCTCGGCAACGTGATCGCGCTGGCGCTGAATGCCAACGGCATCAAGACGAAGGACCGCATCGCGCTCGGCGCCACGCCCGTGTTGCGCAAGGCGATCACCGCAGGCGAGATCGACATCTATCCCGAATACACCGGCAATGCCGGCTTCTTCTTCAACAAGCCCGACGATGCGGCCTGGAAGAACATCCAGCAGGGCTATGACATGGCCAAGAAGCTGGATTACGACGCCAACAGGATCGTCTGGCTGACGCCCTCGCCCGCCAACAACACATGGGCGATCGCCGTGCGTAACGACGTTGCCGGGAAAAACAACCTGAAGAGCATGTCCGATTTCGGCAAGTGGGTTGCCGGTGGCGGCGAGGCGAAGCTGGTGGCATCGGCTGAGTTCGTCAACACCGCCGGCGCGCTGCCGGCATTTCAGACGACCTACGGGTTCACACTGAAGCCGGAGCAGGAAATCGTGCTCTCGGGCGGTGATACCGCTGCCACCATCAAGGCCGCCGCCGACCAGACGAACGGCGCCAACTCCGCCATGGTCTACGGCACCGACGGTGCGATCGAGGCCGCCGAGCTCACCGTGCTCGAAGACGACAAGAGCGTGCAGCAGGTCTATGCGCCGACGCCGATCATCCGCGAGGAGGTGCTGAAGGCCAACCCGAAGATCGAAGAGATCCTGGCGCCGATCTTCCAGAGCCTGACCGCCGACGAGCTGCGCAAGCTGAACGGCAAGATCCAGGTCGATGGCGAGCCGGCGAAAAGCGTTGCCGAGGCCTATCTGAAGGAAAAAGGCTTCCTGAAGTAATCGCCGACGCTTCGTATCCAGCAATGGATGCGGAGCCGTTTTCCTTCCAGGCTGGGATGGATCGATGGAAGAAACCTTAGCGGTCCGCAGACTGGACCGGCTCGGCGTCGTTCTCGTGGTCGCGGGCGTCGCGGCGGCGGCATTGCTGCCATTCATATACGTGAAGGCAAACCGGATCGCATCGGGCAAGCCGATGCTGCTGATGCAGCTTCTGGACCAGCCGTCCGTCATCATCCTCACCCTGCTCCTCATTCTCTCGGCCTGCGCGGTGCTGTTTCTCGAAAACGCCTATGCGCGGCTTGCGATCTCGACGCTCTGTCTGGCGGCATTGCTGGCGGCGATCGGGTTCGTGGCGACATCGTTTACGCCCGAGGGCAGCACGGCGGCGCGGATGACGCCGGGCGGCGGCTTCTGGGTGCTGCTCGCGGTGACATCGCTGATCATATCGGACGCGCTGGTGAAGGTGCGGCTGAAGCCGTGGATGCGGGTCGCGGCGCTGATCGCCTACGCCTGCCTGCTCGGTATCTTTCTCTGGTCGGGGCTGCTCGACAGTCTCTCGATCATGCGCGAATTCGCCAATCGCGGCGACCAGTTCTGGGCGGAGGCATGGACGCATGTTGAGCTGGCCTTCGGCTCGCTGGCGATCTCGGTGGTGATCGGCCTGCCGCTCGGCATCGTCTGCTTCTGGGTGCCCAAGCTCCGGGCGGCGCTCTTGCAGGGGCTGAGCCTGATCCAGACGATCCCGAGCCTCGCGCTCTTCGGCCTGCTGATGCTGCCGCTTGGCTATCTCGCGGTGCAGGTTCCCTTGGCTGCAGCGCTCGGGATCAGCGGCATCGGCGCGGCACCCGCGCTGATCGCGCTGGTGCTCTATTCGCTGCTGCCGATCGTCGCCAACACCGTCGTCGGTCTCGAGGGTGTCGACCCCGCCGTGCGCGATGCAGCCGCCGGCATGGGGCTGACGCGCCGCCAGATCCTTACCGGCATAGACCTGCCGCTGGCGCTGCCTGTCATCCTCACGGGCATTCGCATCGTTTTGGTGCAGGCGATCGGGCTGGTGACGGTGGCGGCGCTGATCGGCGGTGGCGGGTTCGGTGTCTTCATCTTCCAGGGGCTTGGCCAGACGGCCATGGACCTCGTTCTTCTCGGCGCCGTGCCGACCGTCATCTTCGCCTTCTCTTCGGCCGTCATTCTCGATGCGGTCGCCGACAGCATACGGGAACCTGCCGCATGAGCATGATCGACATCCGCAACGTCACCAAGCGCTACGGCGACACGACTGTGGTCGACAATGTGTCGATGGCGGTCGAGAAGGGAGAGATCACCGTCATCGTCGGCACCTCGGGCTCCGGCAAGTCGACGCTGATCCGGATGATCAACCGGCTGGTGCCGATGACCTCGGGCGAAATCCGCGTCGGCGGGCGCAACGTGGCCGATGTGCCGGAGACGGAGCTGCGCCGCAATATCGGCTACGTGATCCAGGGCAACGGGCTCTTTCCGCACCGCACGGTGGCGCAGAACATCGCGACGGTGCCGCAGCTCCTCGGCTGGGAGCGCGGCAGGATCGACGCCCGCGTCGACGAACTGCTCGGCCTCTTCAATCTCGACCCCAAATCCTTCGCCAGGAAATATCCGCATCAACTTTCCGGTGGCGAGCAACAGCGCGTCGGCGTTGCGCGGGCGCTGGCAGCGGGGCCGGAGGTGCTGATCATGGATGAACCCTTCGGCGCGCTCGACCCCGTCATTCGCGGCAAGGCGCAGGACGACCTGCTGGCGATCCAGAAGCAGTTCGGCACGACGATCATTCTCGTCACGCATGACATGGACGAGGCCTTCCACCTCGGCAACCGGATCGCGGTGATGCGCGGCGGCAGGCTGCTGCAATATTCGACGCCGGAGAAGATCATCACCGAGCCCGCCGACCCCTTCGTGCAGCAGCTGACGGGAACGACCGACAGGGCGCTGAAGCGCATGTCGCTGCTGCCGCTGACATCGGGCATGGCGCCGGCCAAGGCCGGGCTCGACCACGGCCTGCCGCAATCGCTCAGCCTGCGCGACGCGCTGGCCGAGATGATCTGGCAGGGCATCGACGAAGCCGCCGTCGAGAACGAGAAGAAGGCGGCGATCGGGTCGATCTCGATGTCGCACCTGCTGGAATTGGGCCGCAAGGAATGAAGGTTCTGACCGCCAACCTCTTTCGCGTCGCGGCCTTGGCGCTGCTCCTGATCCTGTTATTCCGGACGGAGTGGCTGTCCTTCCTGCTGACGCCGCTCACCAAGAACAACGCGCCGGCCGTCTACACGCAAAGCAGCCTGCCGCTTCTGGCGCTCGGGCATCTGCAGTTGGTGCTGATCTCGATTGTCGGGAGCGCCGTGGTCGCCATTTCGGGCGGGGTCTTCGTGACGCGGCGGAGCGGCGCCGATTTCCTGCCGCTGTCGCGCGCCATCGCCAATGCCGGCCAGACCTTTCCGCCGGTCGCGGTGCTGGCGCTGGCGGTGCCGGCCATGGGGTTTGGTGCCGGGCCGACGCTGGTGGCGCTGTTTCTCTACGGGCTACTGCCGATCTTCGAAAACACCATTTCCGGCCTTCGTCAGGTCTCCCCCGCCGTGCTCGATGCCGCCGACGGCATGGGCATGAACCCGACGCAGCGGCTGTTCCAGGTGGAACTGCCCCTGGCGCTGCCGCTGATCATCGAGGGCGTGAAGGTGGCGACCGTGATCAATATCGGGACGGCGACGATCGGCTCGACGGTGGCGGCCAAGGGGCTGGGGGAAGTGATCATCGCCGGGCTGATATCTGACAACACGGCCTTCATCCTGCAGGGCGGCCTGATCGTCGGGCTGATGGCGCTGTTGATCTATGACGCGGTGGGTTTGGTGGAAAGCGTGATGACGCGAAGAATGGGCTTGCGCACCGCCTAAGGCAGCAGCTACCAAAGCGGCCTGATGCGCACGATGGAGGCAGCCTTGGCCAAGATGATTCACTCGATGATCCGCGTTCTCGACGAAGCGCGCTCGGTCGAATTCTACGGCAAGGTCTTCGGGCTCGAGGTCGCCGACCGCATCGATTTCGACACCTTTACACTGATCTATCTCAGCAACCGCGAGACCGGCTTCGAGCTGGAGCTGACCATCAACAAGGGCCGTGTTGAGGCTTATAATCTCGGCGACGGCTATGGGCATCTGGCGGTGTCGGTCGACGAGGTCGCCGTCGAGCACAAGCGGCTGACGGAAGCCGGGCTCAATCCCGGCAAGCTCACGGAGCTCAACCGGGACGGCAAGCTGCTCGCCCTGTTCTTCTTCATTACCGATCCCGACGGCTACAAGATCGAAGTCCTGCAGCGCCACGGCCGCTATCTCTAAGAGAACCCGATGATTTCCAAGACAGACCTGCATACCGGCTGGACCCTCAACTGTAACGTTGCAGGAAAGCCGGATCTGCCGAAAATGGTGCCGGCGCATGTGCCCGGATGCGTCCATCTGGACCTTCTGGCAAGCGGGTTGATCCCCGATCCCTATGTCGACGTCAACGAGATCACCAATGACTGGATCGGCCGGGAGGACTGGACCTATCGCTGCCGCTTCGACGCATCACCCGATGCCGATCTCGTGCAGGAGCTTGTCTTCGACGGGCTGGATACGGTGGCGACGATCTCGCTCAATGGCGAAGAGATCGGCCAGACGTTCAACATGAACAGGACCTATCGCTTCGACGTTTCCGATCGCCTGAAGGCCGAGGGCAACGAGCTGGTCGTGACCTTCCGCTCGGCTTACGCCTACGGCGCGGAGATGGAAGCGCATTACGGCTATCGGCCGAACAACTATCCCGGCCCCGGCAACCTGATGCGCAAGATGGCCTGCAATTTCGGCTGGGACTGGGGTCCGACGCTGGTGACGGCGGGGATCTGGAAGCCGGTGCGGCTGGAGCGCTGGGCGAAGGCGCGACTTGCCGAGACGCTGGTTTCGGCAACGCTTGCCGGTGGAGACGGGGTGGTGACGGTGCGGGCGAAGATCGCGCGCGCGGGCGGCGTCGGCGATTGCCGCATCACGGCCAACATCGGCGGTGTCACGCATAGCGAGATCGTCGCGGCCGGGACCGACGAGGTCAGTTTCCAGGTGCGCGTACCCTCGCCGCAGATCTGGTGGCCGCATCATCTCGGCGCGCAGCCGCTTTATCCGTTGCATGTCGAATTGCGCGATGGCGAGAGCGATGAACTGCTCGACGAATACGCCAAGCAGATCGGCTTCCGCTCGGTGCGGCTCGATACCTCCCCGGACGAACATGGCTCGGCCTTCACCTTCGTGATCAACGACGTGCCGCTGTTTCTCTGCGGCGCGAACTGGATCCCCGACGATTGCTTCCCATCGCGGGTCACGGCCGAGCGCTATGCCTCGCGGATCGACGAGGCGAAGGCCGCCAACATCAACCTGTTGCGGGTATGGGGCGGCGGTATCTTCGAGCGGGACGAGTTCTACGAGGAATGCGACCGCGTGGGCATGCTGGTGTGGCAGGATTTCCTGTTCGCCTGCGCCTCCTATCCCGAGGAAGAGCCGCTCCGTGGCGAGGTCGAGGCGGAGGTGCGCGACAACGTCGCGCGGCTGATGCCGCATCCATCGCTGATTGTCTGGAACGGCAACAACGAGAATATCTGGGGCTTCGACGAGTGGGGCTGGCGGCCGATCATCAAGGAGGGCGAGAGCTGGGGGCTCGGCTACTATCTCGACATCCTGCCGAGGCTATGCGCCGAGCTCGATCCCGAGCGGCCCTACTACCCCGGCAGCCCCTATTCCGGCACGATGGAGATCGAGCCGAATGCGGATGCGCATGGGTGCAAGCATATCTGGGATGTGTGGAACGACGTGGGCTATGAGGTCTACCGCAACTATATCCCGCGCTTCTGCTCTGAATTCGGCTGGCAGGCACCGCCCAACTGGGCGACGCTGGAAGAAAGCGTGCACGACGCGCCGCTGACGCCGATCTCCAACGGCGTCTTCCATCACCAGAAGGCCACGCAGGGCAATGACAAGCTGATCCGTGGGCTGGCCGGCCATCTGCCCGAGCCGCAGACGATGAACGACTGGCATTTCGCCACGCAGCTGAACCAGGCCCGCGCCATCCGCTTTGCGGTCGAGCACATGCGCTCGCACCGCGATATCTGCAAGGGCGCGGTCGTCTGGCAGTTCAACGATTGCTGGCCGGTGACCTCCTGGGCGGCGCTGGATTCGGCCGGGCGACGCAAGCCGCTCTGGTACGCGATGCGCCAGGCTTTCGATCCCCGGCTTCTGACGATCCAGCCGCGCGAAGGCGGGTTCGCGGCCGTTGCCGTCAACGAGCGGACGCTGTTCTGGCGGGCGAAGATCTCGGGCAAGCGGCTGCGGCTTGATGGGACCGTGCTTGCCGAGTTCGAGTTCTGGCGGCTGCTTTGCGACCGGTTCGAGGCGAAGGCATTCACGCTGCCCGAGGACATCGCGACCGCCGACGACCCTGGAAATGAAGTGATCGTCGTCGACATGCTGGACCGGCGGGCGTTTCACTATTTCGTCGAGGATATCGACCTCAAGCTGCCGAAGCCGGAGATGAGGATCGAGGTCAGCAAGCGGGAGGACGGATACGCGGTGGCGGTGACCGCCGTCAGCCTGCTTAAAGATCTCTGCTTGATGGCCGATCGCCTCGATCCTGATGCGGTGGTGGATACGATGCTGATCACGCTTTTGCCGGGCGAGACGCATGTGTTCGAGGTGGATACGCAGGCGGCGATTGGCGTGGCCGATATCGTGGTGGGGACGGTGCTGCGCTCGGCCAACGATCTCGTGTCCGCGGATTGAGATAGACCAAAGCACTCATGCAAAAACCTCCGACTTTCGCCGGAGGTTTTTGTGGCCGTCGGTGGGTCCCGCACGCGGCGGGACCCTTCCGTTCCGGCCTCGCGGGAGACTTACATCCAGTAGGGCGGCACGCCGTAGTAATCGTAGACCCGGCGGCCGTTGTCGTTGTACCAGGTGTCGTCATCATCCGCGTAGCTTGGCGCGCCTTCGATCTGTTCCTTGGTCAGGTCGATGCGGTAGCCATCCAGCTGCGTGTCGTAGGACAGCTTATCCCAGGGCAGCGGGTAGTGGTCATGGCCGATGCCCATGAAGCCGCCGAAACTCAGCACGGCATAGGCGACACGGCCATCCCTCTTGCCGAGGATCAAGCGCTCGATCGAGCCGATATGCTTGCCATCGGCGCCATAGACGCGGGTGCCTTCGACGCGGTCGCTGGCGATCAGCGAGTGCGTATCCTTGACGTTGGGGTCACGGAGGGTCTTGTCGTTGTCCTGTTGCAGCATGTCTCTACTCCCTTTCGGTTGGCTCCTTGTGCCCGGCCTCTACTCCTCGTGCCTGGCGTATGAATTGAAAACGTCGCCCGATGCCCGTTGTTCCCGAATTTGATCCGCAATTTTGGCGGGCGCCGCAATATTGACGTTTACGTCAAGGTTATTGTAGCCTGATGCTGCTTGAACCATTCGAGCAATGACATAAGCTGCCGTATTGGAGGATGGAGGATCATCCAATGGTTTCGACGGGCGCCCCGCCGGCAGCGACAGGGAGAGAGACACGATGAACAGCATTTCCGCCCATCCTGGCGGTGAAAGGCCCGACAAGCCGTGGCTTGCGACCTATCCGGCGATCGTACCGGCCGAGCTTCCGGCGCTGGAATACGAATCACTGGCGGAGCTGCTTGAGAAATCCTGCGCGCGTTATGCCGACCGCATCGCTTTTTCCAGCATGGGCAAGACGCTCACCTACCGCCAGCTGGAAAGCCAGACGCGCAAGATCGCCGCATGGCTGCAGGCGATCGGCCTGCAGAAGGGCGATCGCGTCGCGGTGATGATGCCGAACGTGCTGCAGAACCCGATCGCCGTCTATGGCATCCTGCGCGCCGGGCTCGTGGTGGTGAACGTCAACCCGCTCTATACGCCGCGCGAACTGGAGCATCAGCTGCGCGATGCCGGCGCCAAGGCGATCTTCGTTCTGGAAAACTTCGCCCACACCGTTCAGCAGGTGCTTGGCCATACCGATGTGCGCCATGTGGTGGTGACCTCGCTCGGCGAAATGCTGGGCGCCAAGGGGCTGATTGTCAATCTTCTCGTGCGCAAGGTGAAGAAGCTCGTTCCCGCCTGGTCTATCCCGCGACACAAGACCTTCAAGCAGGTGCTTGGTGAGGGTGACGGCGCGGCGCTGAAGCCATCGGGTCTTGTCGGCAGCGACATTGCCTTCCTGCAATATACCGGCGGCACGACAGGGATCGCCAAGGGTGCGGTGCTGACGCACAAGAACCTGTTGTCGAACAAGCTGCAGCTGGAACTCTGGCTGAAATCCGCCTTCGAGAAGCGCCAGCGGCCAGATGTGCTGAACTTCCTCTGCGCGCTGCCGCTCTACCATATCTTCGCGCTGACGGTGAATTCGCTGATGGGCATGTCGCTTGGCGCGCACAACATCCTGGTCGCCAACCCGCGCGACATCCCTGCCCTGGTGCGCGAATTCGCGAAATCCAACGTCCACGTCTTCCCCGGGCTCAACACGCTATTCAACGCGCTGATGAACAACCCTGAATTCGCCAAGGTCGATTTCTCCTCGCTGGTGATTTCGCTGGGCGGCGGCATGGCCGTGCAGCGGCCGGTGGCGGAGCGCTGGCTGACGATTACCGGCAACCACATCACCGAAGGGTACGGGCTTTCCGAGACCTCGCCGGTGGCCACCGCCAACCGCTTCGATTCGCCCGAGTTCACCGGCGCGATCGGCCTGCCGATCTCCTCCACGGATCTCGATATCCGCAACGAGGACGGCGCGTCGCTGCCGCTCGGCGAAGTCGGCGAGATCTGCATTCGCGGGCCGCAGGTGATGGCCGGATACTGGAACAAGCCGGATGAAACGGCGCGCGCCATGACACCCGACGGCTATTTCCGCACCGGCGACATGGGCTTCATGGATGCCCGCGGCTACACCAAGATCGTCGACCGCAAGAAGGACATGATCCTCGTCTCGGGGTTCAACGTCTATCCGAACGAGATCGAGGAAGTGGCGGCGATGCACCCTGGCATCCTGGAAGCCGCAGCCGTCGGTGTGGCCGATGGGCATTCCGGCGAGGCAGTGAAGCTCTTCGTGGTGCGCAAGGATCCTGCTCTGACCGAGGCGGATGTGAAGGCGCACTGCGTGGCCAACCTCACCAACTACAAGCGGCCGCGCTTCATCGAGTTCCGCACCGAGCTGCCGAAATCGCCGGTCGGCAAGATCCTGCGCAAGGATCTGCGCACGTAATATTTTCGCAATTGAGTACAACCAAAAACTGTGCTGCTATCCGCTTGTTTTGAGGCAGAAGCAGCACAGGTCGCGGCAATGCGGCCTATCGGCGAGGATGGGCCGCGCCGACTTCGGCAAGAGCCTTGCCATCAGAACGGGAGGTGATGATATGTGGTTTCGACCGCTTAGCGTCACGCTTATGGTGAGGAAAACCCGGACGAGCTGGTCACTCAGCGTCCGGGTCACATTCCAAAGAACATAAGCGCAGCAGGTGGAGTTAGCGCTCCGCCTGCAACCTCTCCAATATAGCCCGACTGCGTTGGCGCATCAAGCGCGACGTGCGCACCCTTTTTATGAATAGTTTCAGACATAACTTGATTTGCACCCGGTAAAGCGAATAGTTTCCGCGACCCTCACGCCCTGCAAAGGAGCCTCCCATGAATGCCATCGTCGACCAACTGAAAAGCACCGCGGCTGCCACCAAGGCCACCGATATCCGTGCTGCCTTCGCGGCCGATCCGAAACGCTTTTCGCGCTTCACCGCCTCGCTCGACGACCTCCTGATGGATTTCTCGAAGACCGCCGTGAACGACGAAGTGCTGGCCCTTCTGGTCAAGCTCGCCGAAACCGGCGGTGTCGAGGCCAAGCGCGACGAGATGTTCTCGGGCAAGGCGATCAACTTCACCGAAAACCGCGCGGTGCTGCACACAGCCCTTCGCAACCGCTCGAACACCCCTGTTCTCGTCGACGGCAAGGACGTGATGCCTGACGTCAACGGCGTGCTCGCCGCCATGGCCAAGTTTGCCGACGGCATTCGCTCGGGCGCGCTGAAGGGCGCGACCGGCAAGAAAATCACCGACGTCATCAACATCGGCATCGGCGGCTCCGACCTCGGCCCGGTGATGGCGACGCTGGCGCTGGCACCGTTCCACGACGGGCCCCGCGCGCATTTCGTTTCCAACATCGACGGCGCGCATATCGCCGACATCCTGAAGCTGGTGCAGCCGGAAACGACGCTGTTCATCGTCGCGTCCAAGACCTTCACCACCATCGAGACGATGACGAACGCCCAGACGGCGCGCAAGTTCGTCGCCGATGCGCTGGGTGAAGCCGCCGTCCAGCATCACTTCGCAGCCGTATCGACCGCGCTCGACAAGGTTGCCGCCTTCGGCATCGAGAGCGAGCGCGTGTTCGGCTTCTGGGATTGGGTCGGCGGCCGCTACTCGATCTGGTCGGCCATCGGCCTGCCGCTGATGATCGCTGTCGGCCCGGAGAACTTCGGCAAGTTTCTCGATGGCGCGCACTCGATCGACAATCACTTCCGCACGGCGCCGATCGCCAAGAACCTGCCGATCCTGCTCGGCCTGATCGGCTTCTACAATCGCAACGTTCTCGGCTACGCCACCCGCGCGATCCTGCCCTACGACCAGCGCCTGTCGCGCTTCCCTGCCTATCTGCAGCAGCTCGACATGGAATCGAACGGCAAGGGTGTGACCATCGACGGCACGCCGGTCGAAGGCAACTCCGGTCCTGTCGTCTGGGGCGAGCCCGGCACCAACGGCCAGCACGCCTTCTACCAGCTGATCCACCAGGGCACGAGCGTGATCCCGGCGGAATTCATGATCGCGGCCAACGGCTTCGAGCCGGAGCTGCGCCACCAGCATCAGCTTTTGATGGCAAACTGCATCGCGCAGTCGGAAGCGCTGATGAAGGGCCGCACCTTCGAGGAAGCCAAGAAGCAGCTGACCGACAAGGGCATGGACGACAAGCAGGCCGATTTCATCGCGCCGCACCGCGTCTTCACCGGCAACCGCCCGTCGATCACCTTCGTCTACGACAAGCTGACGCCGTTCGCCTTCGGCCGCCTCGTGGCGCTCTACGAACACCGCGTCTTCGTCGAAGGCGTGCTGTTCCGCATCAACTCCTTCGACCAGTGGGGCGTCGAGCTCGGCAAGGAACTGGCGACCGGCCTGCTGCCCGTCATCGAAGGCAAGGAAAGCGCTGCCGGCCACGATTCTTCGACGCAGGGCCTCGTTGCCGAACTGGCGAAGCTCGCCAAGTAACAAGCGCAACGTTCTACCGACGCTCCCGTGGCGACCGCCGCGGGAGCGTTTTCTATTTGGCTGAGATGACTGCCCTCAGGACCACCCGTTGGTGGCGGTCAGGGCCTGGCGCCCTTGCCTGATGGTACGGTGCTCGCGGCCTGCTTGACCTGCGAGCCCGGCTGCGAGGCGACTGCCGGAGCGGACTTGTCTTTCTTCGGCTTGCGCGCTTCACGCGTGCCGCGGAGTTGACCCTTTGCCATTTCAAGCTCCCTGGTTGGGCCACATCGAGCGATGTGACGCCAACCAGCAGGCGCGCTTACGCGGCAAAATGCAAATTCATTCTCACCTGCAATGCTCTAGCGGGCGAACTTCTTGGCGCCGGCGACGCAGCCGACGATGGCGATGGTGACGACGAGCATGATCGGGCTCACCTGCTCATGCAGCAGCGTTGCCGCCAGGAGCAGGCCGAAGAAGGGCTGCAGCAGCTGCAATTGTCCGACACCGGCGATGCCGCCCTGCGCCAGGCCGCGATACCAGAAGAAGAAGCCGATCAGCATGCTGAACAGCGAGACATAGACGAGGCCCGCCCAAGCCGGCGTTTCGATCGCCGCAAAGGACGGCGGCAGATTGAAGAGCGCAAGGGCGAGCATGACGGGCAGCGAGAGAACCAGCGCCCAGGAGATGACCTGCCAGCCGCCGAGCCTGCGCGACAGCTTGGCGCCCTCGGCGTAGCCCAGCCCACAGGCGATGATGGCGGCGAGCATCAGGAGATCGCCGAGCGGGGCTGCGGTCACGCCCTGCGACAGGGCGAAACCGGCGACCAGCGCGCTGCCGAGGCAGGAGAAAATCCAGAAAGCCGGATGCGGGCGCTCGCCGCCCCTGATGACGCCGAAGATCGCGGTCGAGAGCGGCAGCAGGCCGATGAAGACGATGGAGTGCGCCGAGGTGATGTGGGTGAGCGCTAGGGCGGTGAGCAACGGAAAGCCGATGACGACGCCGAAGGCGACGATAGCAAGCGACACCAGATCGCCGCGCGCCGGCCGCTTCTCGCGAAACAGCACGAGCAGCGCCAGCGCGATCAGCCCGGCGATTGCCGCGCGGGCGACGGTCAGGAAGACGGGATCGAACCCCATCACCGCCATGCGCGTAGCGGGCAGCGAGCCGCTGAAAATCAGAACACCGATAAAACCATTCAACCAACCGGCCGCCGTGCGGTCCATGGCACACTCCTTCACGATCAATAGCCATCTTATGATCCCTCGTGGCGTGGCCATGCCAGTTACGGTATGGTACGGTTTCGCCAAACTGTTATGCATCGGAGAGCAGTACGGATGGCCGATAACGTGATCGTCGGGACGACCCGCGTGGCGATGGTGATGAACACGATCAAGCAGCGTATCGCCGGCCGCAGCCTGACGGCGGGGGCGAAGCTTCCTTCGGTGCGGGCGCTTGCGGGGTCGCTGAAGATTTCGACATCGACCGTGGTCGAGGCCTATGAGCGGCTGGTTGCCGAGGGCGCGATCCTGTCGCGACCGGGCTCCGGCTTCTACGTTGCCAACCAGGCGGCGCCCTTCGCGCTGTCGGAGGTCGGGCCACGGCTCGATCGCGAGATCGATCCGTTCTGGGTGTCGCGCCAGTCCCTTGAGGCGGGCGATATCGGGCTGAAGCCGGGCTGCGGCTGGCTGCCGCCGTCATGGCTGCCGGAGGATGGCGTTCGCCGCGCCGTGCGGGCGCTGGCGCGCGCCGATGGACCGGTGCTGCTTGCATACGGTTCGCCGCTGGGGTTGCCGCCGCTCAGGCAGCTGATCGCGCGGCGGATGGCCGACAAAGGGATCGGCGCGTCGCCCGACCAGATCATCCTCACGGAGTCAGGCATCCAGGCGATCGACCTCCTCTGCCGCTTCCTGATCGAGCCGGGCGATACCGTAATGGTCGACGATCCCTGCTACTTCAATTTCCACGCCTTGCTTCGCGCCCACCGCGCCAAGATCGTCAGCGTGCCCTACACGCCTTCCGGCCCCGATGTCGACGCCTTCGCCCGCACGGTGGCCGAGCATCGGCCGAAGCTCTACGTGACCAATTCAGCGCTGCATAACCCGACCGGAGCGATTCTCTCGCCGGTGACGGCGCATCGGGTGCTGAAGATCGCCGAGCAGTTCGACCTCACGATCATCGAGGACGATATCTTTGCCGATTTCGAGCACGTGACGGCGCCGCGCCTCGCCGCCTTTGACGGGCTCGATCGCGTCATCCATATCGGCAGCTTTTCGAAGACGCTGTCAGCCTCGGCGCGCTGCGGCTTCATCGCCGCCAAGCCGGAGTGGATCGGCGGGCTGACGGATCTGAAGATCGCTACCTCGTTCGGCGGCGGACGACATGCGGCGCAGTTGGTGCTTAGTGTGCTCAGCGACGGCAGCTACCGCAAGCATATCGAGACGTTGCGCAGCCGGCTGTCGAAGACGATGTTCGACGTCTCGGCTAGGCTCAAGAACCTCGGCATCGTGCCCTGGCTCGAGCCGCAGGCGGGGATGTTCCTCTGGTGCCTGCTGCCTGACGGGATCGACGCCGCCGATGTGGCTCGCGCCGCACTGGAGCGGGACGTGGTGCTGGCGCCGGGCAACGCGTTCAGCCTGTCGCAGACGGCGACGGATTTCATGCGGTTCAATGTTTCGCAGACGGAAGATTCTAAAGTCTTCGAGGTGCTTCGCGAGGCCATGCAGGCGGCGCGGGGGAAGGCCTAGTTCGCTCGGCGCGGTGATTATTTCGCTGGAGGTGTCGAGATGGGGCCGCGTCATCCGTCTAGAGAGAATGAGGAATTGGGAGGATCGAAATGACCGACGACGAGCTGGAGCGATTTGCGGCGCAGGGGGCGCAGGCCTTGCCCGATGGTGACGACGGCGTGGTCACGCATGATGGCGCCGATATCTGGTACAGCGCCTACGGCTCCGGGCCATCAGTGATCCTTCTGCATGGCGGGCTCGGGAATAGCGGCAACTGGGGCTATCAGGTGCCGGCGCTGTTGCGATCAGGGCGGCGCGTGGTGGTGATCGACAGCCGCGGACACGGCCGCAGCACGCGGGACGGCAAGCCCTACACCTACGAGCTGATGGCGTCCGACGTGCTTGCGGTGATGGATCACCTGGAGATCGAGAAGGCAGCGCTTGTCGGCTGGAGCGATGGGGCGTGCACGGCGCTCATTCTCGCCGACAAGCACCCTCAGCGCGTCAACGGCGTGTTCTTCTTCGCCTGCAGCATGGATCCATCAGGCGTAAAGCCCTTCGTGCCGACGCCTGTCATCGATCGATGCTTCAACAGGCATCGGATGGATTACGCGGCACTGTCGCCGACGCCGGACCAGTTCGACCGCTTCGTCGAGGATGTGAGCCTGATGATGTCGACCGAGCCGAATTATTCGGCGGCCGATCTGAACCGTATCCGTGTGCCGGTGGCGGTGGCGCTCGGTGACCGGGACGAGTTCATCAAGCCGGAGCATGCCGCCCATCTGGTGCGCAGCATTCCCGGCGCGACATTCGTTCCGCTGGAGGGCGTGAGCCACTTCGCGCCCTTGCAGCGGCCCGATGACTTCAATCGGACCGTGCTTGGCTTTCTGGATCAACTGGCGTGAGGTTCAGAGGCCGATCTCGTTGGCCCATGGCGGGTTGGCGCCGGCGCGGGAGACCGTGACGGCGGCGGCCTTGGCGCCGAGCGAGAGCGCATTCTGCAGCGCCTTTTCGTCGAGCGAGGCGACCTGCGCCTTGGTGAGCAGGCCATCCATCTTCAGCGAGGCGAGAACGCCGGCATCGAAGGTATCGCCGGCGCCGACGGTGTCGACCACGGTGACGCGCTGGCTGGGAACGGTGACCTTGCGCTCGCTGGTGTAGCCTGTCGCGCCCTCGGCGCCCTTGGTGATGACGACAAGCTTGGCGCCATGCTGCAGCCAGTGGGCGGCGAGATCGTCATGGCTGCCGTCCATGCCGAACCATTCCAGGTCCTCGTCGGAGAATTTCAGGATATCGGACTTGGCGGCCATGCGCTTGATGCGCGCCATGTGCGCCTGCTTGTCCTTGATGAAGCCCGGGCGGATGTTCGGGTCGAGCGAGATGACGCGCTTGGCCGCTTCGCGGTCGAGCAGCGCCTCGTAGGTTTCGCCGCAGGGGCTGGGGATCAGGCTGATGGCGCCGAAGTGCAGCGCTTCGCAATCGTCGCCGAGGACGGGAAGGTCGTCGGTGGTGATCATGCGGCCGGCGGTGCCTTCGTCATAAAAGGCGTAGGTCGCCTGGCCGTTGACCAGCTTGACGAAGGCGAGCGTCGAGGGGCGCTGCGCGATGGCGCAGAGGCTGAAGTCGACATTGCTCGCCTTCAGCGTATCGCAGAGGATTTCGCCCATCATGTCGTCGGCGAGACCCGTGAAGAAAGACGTCTGAATGCCCAGGCGCCCGAGCGCGATCGCCGTGTTGAAGATGGCGCCGCCGGCATAGGGCGCAAAGCCCTTTTCGCCGAGCGTCGTCTCCCGCGGCAGCATATCGATCAACGCTTCTCCACAGCACAAAATCATGTCCGTCTCCCAAGGGCATTACGATCTGTCGATGCCCAACTGGATTAGATAACTTCGTGGCAAAAGCAAAGCGCCGTGAGCAATTATTCACTCAAAGTGATGAAATACCGCCATTGCGGCCGGACCATGCCAGCGGCGCGTCGAGGAAGGATTCGACCTCGTTCAGGGTGTTCTGATCGAACAGCTGCTGCTCCTTGGCGACAGCCAAGACATCGCGCCAGGTGGCGATGTAGTGCAGCTTGACCTTGCCATCGGCAAAGCGCAGCGCGCCCTCGTCGAAGATGCCGTAATAGAAGAGCGCGATGCCATGATCGACAATGCCGCCGGCGTCGCGAACCGCATCGATGAACTTGAACATGCTGCCGCCCGCCGTCGTCAGGTCTTCGATGACGAGAACGCGCGAACCCTCGGGCATGTTGCCTTCGATCTGGGCGTTGCGGCCGTGGCCCTTCGGCTGCTTGCGGACATAGATCATCGGCAGGCTGAGGCGATCGGCGAGAAGTGCGGCGAAGGGAATGCCCGCGGTTTCGCCGCCGGCGATGCAATCGAACTTCTCGAAGCCCGCCTCGCGCAGCACGACGCTGGCGGCGAAATCCATCACCGTCGAGCGGATGCGCGGGAAGGAGAGAAGCTTGCGGCAGTCGATATAGACGGGGCTCGCCATGCCGGAAGCGAACTTGTAGGGCTGGGTGGCATTGAAGTGAACGGCCTTGATCTCCCAGAGCATCTTGGCCACCAGCTCGGCCATGACTTTGCGGTCGGTGAATGTTGCCTGGATCATCGTTCTCTCCTTCGCCTCTATCGGGTGCTCAAACTTATGGGCCAATAGCAGCAAGTGGGACAAGTTTCCAGAACGCGAGCGGGTCAAACGCAAGAATTGCAATTTCACGCGCTTACGTTGCCGTTGGGGCCGCGTCTCGCTCTGTTAATATCGCTGCGTCAGGACGCGATGATTCACCAAAAGCGCGAGGCGCGTCGGGTCGCAAAAACCCTTGCTGGTATTTCTTTTGCGGACAACTTAAATTTCCACAACCCATTCATAATTTTAGACATTCGTCATACGTATTGTTCGGCAGCCACTTGCACGGAGCGCCATGCTTGATGAGGCCCAGAACGCTCAAATTTGAATGATTTCATTAACAACGGGGTGAAACTTCCCGCGCCATTTTCCCAGCGCCCAAAGACACCATGAAGGAGTCCAGAATGCGCCTCACGAGGTTCACACCGTTCCAGCAGTTCAACCAATCGCTGACCCTCAAGATCTTCTCCATTTGCTTTGTCTCGACGCACGTGCCGCTTTTGGCGCTCGTCGTCTATCTCGTGACCGGCTTTCGGAGCGAGGCGATGCCTGTGCTTATCCTGGTGCTGGGAGCGACGCTGATCGGGACTGCCTTTTGCCTGGCTTGCGTCTGGGCGTTCATCCGGCCGCTGCACCAGATCGCCGGCGTGGTCGAGACCTATCGCTCCACCGGCGTCGTGAAGTCGGTTCGCAGCAAGCGCAAGGACGAGGTCGGGATCGTTACCAACGGGATCTCGATCCTGATCAAGGAACTCGACGCGACGCTGGCGCAATTGCGCCGGCAGGCGACAACGGACGTTCTGACCGGTCTCGGCAACCGCCGCTGGCTGAAGGATATCGGGGCGCTGGAGATTGCCCGCGCCGCCCGCGAGCGCACGCCGATCTCCGTCGTGGTCTTCGATCTCGATCACTTCAAGTCGATCAACGACCAGTTCGGTCACGATGTCGGCGACCAAGTGCTGGTTATGGCGGGTGCCACGATCCAGCACAATCTGCGGCCCTATGACATCGCGGCGCGCATCGGCGGCGAGGAGTTCTGCCTGGTCCTGCCACGCACGGATATCGATGTCGCCGTCAACATCGCCAACAGGCTGCGCATGCAGTTCGAAAGCAAGGCCGTCGGCCCGTTGCCGGCAAAGCGCGTGACGGCAAGCTTTGGCGTCTATCGTGGCGATCCCGCCAGCGAAACGCTGAAATCCATGCTGACGGCGGCAGACAGGGAGCTCTACGCCGCCAAGAATGGTGGTCGGAACATGGTTCGCTCGGCGGTCTCCTTGTCGATCAGGGACGCGAAGATCCGTGCCTGATCACTCCGCTACCAATTCGCCGATATCGGCGGGCAGCATCTTCTTGTAGAGCGCGATTGCTGCCCGTCCCTCGTCCTCGCTCAACGCGGCGGCATATCTGACCGCCGCCGCCAGGAGCTGCATGACGAGCCTCGCAAGCGCTAGAAGTGCTGGCTTCGGGCGATCCGGGTAGACCTGCTCCAGCACCGCCATCAACGCCTGGGCGTGAAACTCCATATCGTCGGCATCGATTTCCTGCAGCAGCCGATCCGCCTGCGTGGCGAACCATATGTCGCGCATCACGGGCTCGCTGCGGAAGAAGGCGTGATATTCGTCGGCGATCCGGCAGAGCGCCGAACGCAGCGTTGCGGCATCCGTCGCTTCCGCAAGCGCCGCGACCACGCAGGCGCGGCCCTCCTCATTGAAGCGCTCGGCCAGCGTGGCGAAGATCGAGCTTCGATCCGGGAAATACTGATAGAGCGCGCCGAAGGAGAGATCGGCCTTTTCGACGATCTCGCTCATCTTCAGCGCATCGCTTCCCTTCGCCTCGATCAGTTGCGTGGCAACAGCGAGAATCTTCTCGAAACGCTCGCGGCCTCTCTGCTGACGGGGAATACGCCGGGGCTGCCTTGTGGCGCCCACCTTTGTTCGCGATCCCGCCGCCGCTTCGTCCGTCATCCGATACTCCATCGCGCTTGACAGCAGAAATAAGAGAGTTTATCTCATTTTGCAAATGAGAGAATTTCTCTGTTATTGACTTTTGGCTTGGCAGCCAAAATGGGAGGTCATCGGCATGGCAATCATTCTCGTATTGGCGCTTGTCGCCGCGGCGATCGGCAGCGGGCTCGTCGCCGGCACATTCTTCGCGTTCTCGACGTTCGTGATGCCGGCGTTTTCGCGCATACCGACGGAACAGGGGATCGCTGCGATGAACTCGATCAACGTCACGATCCTGCGATCGCCCTTCATGATGCTGTTCGTACCGACGGCCATTCTCTGCCTGTTGATCGGCGTGCTCGCGGTGATGAACTGGCGGGAAGGGGCGAGCCTCTGGATGCTCGCCGGCGCCGTCATCTACATCGTCGCCTCCTTTGCCTCGACCATCATCTTCAACGTGCCGATGAACGATGCGCTCGGGCAGGTTTCAGGCAACGGCCCCGAGGCCTCCGCCCTGTGGCAGGGCTACCTTCGCGACTGGACTTGGTGGAACCATGTGAGGACCGTGGCCTCGCTGCTGGCATCGGCCGCGTTCGTGCGGGCACTGATGCTGATCTGATCGCGAAATCGGCGCCTGTATCGCTAATGCGCCAATGGTTTCAGATGTTTGCGCTTGCTTAGCGGCGCGGCGGCGATATCGTGCAGGACATGGAACATATCGAAGTCTTCCGCCGTCTCGGCGTGGCGCTTGCCATCGGTCTGCTCGTCGGCGTCGAGCGGGGCTGGACCGAGCGCGACGTGCGCGTCGGCGGACGCACCGCTGGACTTCGCACCTTTGGTCTCACCGGCTTCCTCGGCGGCATTGTCGGCACGCTGCAGCCGCTGACCGGCCCGTTCTTCCCAGCCACGATCGCGGTGCTTCTCGGCGTCGTCTATATCGCCGGCAAGTGGCAGGAGGCCATCGAGGACAAGGATTACGGCATCACCTCGATCATCGCCGCCCTTTGCGTCTTCGCGCTCGGCATGCTCGCCACGCTTGGCGATCTCATCACGGCGGGAGCCGGCGCGGTGGTGGTGACCGTCGTGCTCGCGGCCCGCACCAGCCTTCACGGTTTCCTGCAGGGGTTGACCTGGGTAGAGCTTAGGTCGGCGCTGATGCTGCTCGCGATGACCGTGATCGCGCTGCCGCTGCTGCCAGACAAGCCGTTGGACCCCTGGGGCGCGCTCAATCCCTACGCGCTCTGGCTTCTCACCATCACCATCGCAGCGCTCTCCTTTGCCGGCTATGTGGCGATACGGCTCATGGGATCGAGCCGCGGGATATTACTTGCGGGTGCGGCCGGCGGGCTTGTCTCGTCCACCGCGCTGACGCTCTCCTTCGCGCGCTATTCGATGGAAGCGCCGCAAGGGGCGCGGCATCTGGCGGCGGGCGCGGCGATTGCCGGCGCGCTTTCCTTCGCACGCGTTCTCGTTATCGCGAGCGCCCTTTCGCTGAGCATGCTGGCGCCGCTCTCCTCGGCACTCATCCCCGCCATCATCGGCTTCCTGGCGACCAGCCTTTTTCTGGCCTGGCGTTCCGGGTCAAGCACGCAGGCGCCGGAGATCGGGCTCACCAATCCGTTCGAACTGAAGACGGTGATTTCCTTTGCGCTGCTGCTCGGCCTGATCAGCCTCGTCTCGAAGATGGCGACCGAATATGTCGGCGCGTCGGCGCTTTATGTCGTCGCGGCCATCTCGGGTCTTGTCGATGTCGATGCGATCACGCTCTCCACCGTGCGTCTCGTCGGCTCGGCGATCAGCGCCACGACGGCTGCCGATGTCACGCTGATTGCCGTGTTCGTCAACATGGTCACCAAGGTGGCGCTCGCTTTTACCGCGGGGCGCCGCGAATATGCCGTGACGCTCGGCCTCGCTTCGGCGGTCGCCATCCTCTTCGGCGCGATCGGCTATCTCTCGACGCGCGGGATTTGGGCCGTCTGAGGCGGCAGGCTTGCCCAGCACACCGCCGCAGCCCCTTCCCGCCTTATCCGTCGTTGCGCTCGCAGAAGGTCAGGCGATTGTTGAAGGGATCGATGACCTCCATCTCCAATCCCCACGGCGCTTCCTGAAGCCCCGGCTTCATGTAACGATAATCCTTGGCCGTGAGCTCCGCCTGATAGGCGCGAACGCCTTTCACGGGGACGAAGGCCCTGGCGCCGGGGCTGGCGTCTCCCGAGTGCTCACTGAGGTGCAGGATCATGCCGCTTCGCGAGACCTGGCAATAGAGCGGGAAATGTTCGCCGAAGCGGTGCTCCCAATCAAGTGCGAAGCCCAGAAAGCCGCAGTAGAACTCCTTGGCCTTGTCGACATCGAAGATGCGGAAGATCGGGATTGGCGGTTCTATGACGACCGCAGGCGGCGATGCCGTCGTCTGTTCCAGTTTCGCAGACAGGATGTTCCATTGTTCGAAGCCGAACTGGCGGGCGACGATCTCCAGCGTCTCGCTGTGAGAGAGATCGACATCGCGGTCGGCAAGTGCCTGGCGCAACGCCTTGGCCATCAGTTTCGCGTCGTGAAAATCGCGCATGTTGCATTCCCTTCGTTGGCGGCGAACAGGACGATCAGTGCCCGCGTCTGCTGACCCGTTCGCCGTCAATCGCCAAACGGCAAGGGATGTGAAGGATATGCGTGGATGCATTCACCATCGTGCTTTCGCACCGCGGGGCGGCTGGCTGCATCCGGCCAACCCGACCATACGAAGGGAATTGCCGACGATCAAGAGGCGGTGCGGGCTGTGTCCGTGGGGACGGCCTGCAGGTGGCTCGCAAGCTCGACGCGGTTGCGGCCGCCGCGCTTGGCCTCGTAGAGCGCCTTGTCGGCGGCACTCAGCATGGCGTCGAATGGGAGCGGCTTGGTGCGGCCGGAGGCGACGCCGACGCTCACCGTGCATTTGCAGATATCGCCGTCTATATCGAGCTCGCGCCCCTCGAAGGCCTTGCGGATCCGCTCGGCGACGACTTCGGCGCGGCCGGGCATGACCTGGTGCAGAACCATCGCGAACTCTTCGCCGCCGAGGCGGGCAACCGTATCGCTCAGCCGGCAGGTCGCGGTCAGCTCGGCCGCGAAGACCTTCAGCACGCGGTCACCGACGGCGTGACCGAAACTGTCGTTGATCGATTTGAAGTGGTCGATGTCAAAGACCAGCACGGCCGTGGTCGGGCCCATGACGCCGGAGCCATGCCGATCGAACAGGGCACGCCGGTTGAGCAGGCCGGTCAGCGGATCGGTTGCCGCGTCGATGCGGTGGAGGGCGGCCATGCGCCATTGGTGCAGGGCAAGCGACAGCGCGCCGATGCCGGTCATGCTGGCGATGCAGACGGCGAGGCTCAAATCTTCAGACCAGTTGTTGGGCGCAGCTCCCAGGACGAGCTTGCCCTGATAGATCAGCACGGCAGCGCAGAGGACGAAGGAAAAGCCTGTCAGGCAATAGAGGCTGGTGATCCCGGTCAGCGGAACGATCGCTTCGTCGCGCGCCCGCCAGTATTGATAGGCCGTAGCGAACAGGAAGGAGGCGATGGCGATATTGTCGATGATGAAGGACAGGCCGTCATAGCCGAGCAATATCGGCACCGAGGTCACCACCACCGCGATGGCGCCAAAGGCCGCGATACGTGCGTGCGGCAATGCTCCTGTCCGGAACTGGCAGCCGGCGCCCCAGACCGTTGCGAAGCCGGGAAAGAGAAGTGCAAAACAGATAGTGCCGACGATCGCGTTCGGCTTATCGACATAGATACCATAGGCAAAGATGCCGCTGACGATCAGAATGAGGCCGACCCCGCAGGCCAGCAGAAATGTTTCGGTCCGCCGGGCAATCCAGCTCGCCAGCAATGTAATGGCGAGACATGCCGCCGAGACCGCCAACGCGGTCAGCAATGAATTATAGTCAAGCGTCATGCTTTGAGCTCCGCGGCTTCTGCCACGCTTTCGTTTTATGAAAATGGAATTCGCCCGACAGCGAATGTGTTATCAATTTCGTTAAAAAAACATGTATTTAAAGCTTAGATGTTAGCGCAATAACATATCCCAGCGGATATGCATCCTCCTTCCAGTAAAAAATGAGGGGTTTGCGAGCGCTATTAGCGCTCGACATCCCAATGAAGCGGGAACATGGGGTCGAATACCGTGACGGGACCGGCGCCGGTCTCGATCTTGGCCGGAAACGACACGGGCTCGGCGCGCTTGACCAGCGTTATTACTTCTTCGTTTATCGGAAGGCCATACCAAGCCGGGCCGTTCAGCGAAGCGAAGGCTTCCAGTCTGTCGAGGGCACTGTCCTGTTCGAAGACGTGGGCAAGGCAGCTCATCGTGTTGATCGAAGTATAGATGCCAGCGCAACCGCAGCCGCATTCCTTCAGCGGATCGACATGCGGCGCGGAATCGGTGCCGAGGAAGAAACGGGCGTCGCCGCTAGTGGCGGCCTGGCGCAGCGCCACACGGTGGTGTTCGCGCTTCGCGACCGGCAGGCAGTAATAATGTGGGCGAATGCCGCCGACGAGGATGGCGTTGCGGTTGATGATCAGGTGGTGGGTGGTGATCGAGCCGGCGAGGTTGCGCTCGGCCGACTTGATGTAGTCGATGCCGTCCTTGGTGGTGACGTGCTCCATCGTCACCTTCAGCTCCGGCAGGCGCTTGCGCAACGGGTCGAGCACGGTTTCGATGAAGACGGCCTCGCGATCGAAGATATCGACGTCGGACGTCGTGACTTCGCCATGGACGCAAAGCGGAAGGCCGATCTTGGTCATGCGCTCGAGCACCGGCATGGCCTTGTCGATGTCGCGCACGCCGCCATGCGAATTGGTGGTGGCGCCGGCGGGGTAGAGCTTGACGGCGGTGATCAGGCCGCTGGCCTTGCCCTTCTCGACATCGTCGGGATCGGTGTGCTCGGTCAGATAGAGCGTCATCAGCGGTTCGAACCGGTCGCCTTTCGGCAAGGCGGCGATGATGCGGCCGCGATAGGCCTCGGCATCCGCTGTCGTGACGACCGGCGGCACCAGGTTCGGCATGATGATGGCGCGGGCGAAGTCGCGGCTTGAATCGGCAATCACGCCTTCCAGCATGGCGCCATCACGCAGGTGAAGATGCCAATCATCGGGGCGGCGGATGGTGATCGATTGCATGACTGTAACTCCGGCAAGGCTGCGCTTTAGGGCTCAGCCTTGGGAATTACATCCAAGCATGGGGGATGGCAAATGGTTTGCCCGTCGCAGCCGGGCAATTGCGATCAGGCGATCTCGAGGGTGACGTCGGCGCGGCGGCGGTTGCCGAGAATGAGGCGACCGTTCGGAAGGTCGTTCTCATAAACCTTGCGCGCCGATTCCTCTTCGCTCAGCTTGTAGCCGCGCCAGCGCGCCCACAGCCGCTCCTCCAGCACCTCGATCGGCGGAGCAAGCATGATCGAGTAATCAAACACGCCTTCGAGTTCCGCCCACTTGCCGAGGCTGAAAAGCAGGTAGTTGCCCTCGACGATGATGAAGCGATGCTCCGGGCCGATGGGACGCGCCGAGGCGATGGCAAGCTCACGCGAGCGATCGAACACCGGCACCAGCACTTCCTGATCGGCCAAGCGAACGGCGCGGATGATATCGAGGAAGCCGCGCACGTCGAAGGTCTCGGGGATGCCCTTTCGGGCAAGCTGGCCGCGCTCGATCAGGATGGCATTGTCCATGTGGAAGCCATCCATCGGCAAGACTGCGGCCGTTTCGCCGCCGGCGCGCAAGGCGTCGGCGATGTGGTCTGCCATGGTGGATTTGCCGGCGCCGGGCGGACCGGCGATGGCGATCAGAAAGCGCTTCGCGTCGCCGGCGCGGGCAAGAACCTCGCCGGCGATATCCTCGATCGTCATCGTCATGCGGCAACAGGCTCCGTAGGAACTGACTTGGCGCCGGTCATGAAGGCGACGGCATCCGACATTGTGTATTCCTTCGGATTGATCACCGTCAAGCGACGCCCGAGGCGGTGGATGTGGATGCGATCGGCCACCTCGAAGACATGCGGCATGTTGTGCGAGATCAGCACGATCGGGATGCCGCGCGAGCGGACGTCGAGGATGAGTTCCAGCACGCGCCGGCTTTCCTTGACGCCCAAGGCCGCCGTCGGCTCGTCGAGGATGATGACCTTGGAGCCGAAGGCCGCCGCGCGGGCAACCGCCACGCCCTGACGCTGGCCGCCGGAGAGCGTCTCGACCGCCTGGTTGATGTTCTGGATGGTCATCAGGCCAAGCTCGGTGAGCTTCTGCCGCGCCATCTTTTCCATCGCGGAATGATCGAGCTTGCGCATGACCTTGCCCATGAAGCCCGGTTTGCGGATCTCGCGGCCGAGGAACATGTTGTCGGCGATCGAGAGCGCCGGCGACAGGGCCAGGTTCTGGTAGACGGTCTCGATCCCGGCCTTTCTGGCTTCCATCGGCGAATGGAAGTTGATCGGCTGGCCCTCGAGGCGGATCTCGCCTTCGTCGGGGCGGATGGCGCCGGAGATCGCCTTGATGAGCGAGGACTTGCCGGCGCCGTTATCGCCGATCACGGCCAGGATTTCGCCCGGATAGAGATCGAAGTCGGCATGGTCGAGGGCGGTGACGCGGCCGTAGCGCTTGACGAGACCACGCGCCATGAGAAGGGGTTCGGTAGCCATCAGCCTGCTGCCTTTCTGATCCACTGGTCGATTGCGACGGCGACGATGATGAGGACGCCGATCAAGAGGTAGGTCCATTGCACGTCCGTGCCGAGCAGGCGCAGACCGAGCGAGAAGACGCCGACGATGAGCGCGCCGAACATCATGCCGAGAACGGAGCCGCGGCCGCCGAAGAGCGAGATGCCGCCGATCACCACCGCGGTGATGCTTTCGATGTTGGCGAACTGGCCGGCGGTGGGCGATACCGAGCCGATGCGGCCGATGAGGGCCCAGCCGGCAAGCGCGCAGATGATGCCGGAGAGCACATAGACCGAGATCAGCATGCGCTTGACGTTGACACCCGACAGTTCTGCCGCCTCAGGATCGTCACCGACGGCATAGAGATGACGGCCCCAGGGGGTGTGGTTGAGCACGTACCAGAGGAAGGCCACGAGCAGCACCATGGCGATGACGCCGTAGGTGAAGACCGCGCCGCCGATGCGGAAGGTATCACCGAAGAGCTGCAGGAGCGGCGCCGTGGTTTCGATTTCCTGGGCGCGGATCGTCTCGTTGGCGGAATAGAGGAAGTTCGTCGCGAGAACGATCTGCCACATGCCGAGCGTGACGATGAAGGGCGGCAGTTTCATGCGCGCGACGAGCCAGCCATTGATGAAGCCGCAGAGCGCGCCGACAGCGAAGCCGCAGAGGATGGCGAGCTCGACCGGAAGGCCGTAGCGGAAGACGAACTGGCCCATGACGACCGAGGACAGCACCATGATGGCGCCAACCGAGAGATCGATGCCCGCCGTCATGATGACCAGCGTCTGCGCGGCGCCGACGATACCCGTGATTGCCACCTGCTGAAGAATGAGCGTCAGCGAGAAGGCGGAGAAGAACTTGGTGCCCAACAGGGCGCCGAAGATGACCAGCGACAGCACGAGCACGATCAGCGATACCGCCGATGGGCTCGAATGCAGGAAATGCCGGAATTTCTGAAGGAAACTCTTGTCGTCCGTGTCGAACGAAGCGACGTCGGTCGAACTGTCCTTTAGGACTTTTTCGTAATCGTGATGCGGTGCGGCTGTTGTCGGCTCGCTCATGGAAATCCTCCGCGTGGCCCCACTCCCAAAGGGCATCCCGCCGATGCAGGCGAGACGTGGGTAGGCTGCGCTCAATTCGGTGCGCTGTCAAAAGATGAGCAGGGTGCGGGGACGCGCTTCGCGCATCCCCGCTTTCGTTATCAGGCGGTAAGGGGCATCAGCCCCAGCACTTGCCAAGGCCTTCCTTGGTGTCGATCGACTTGACGCCGGAGACCGGCTTGTCGGTAACGAGCGTCACGCCGGTGTCGAAGAAGTTCTTGCCTTCGGTCGGCTTCGGCTTTTCGCCGCTGTCGGCGAACTTCTTGATCGCCTCGATGCCAAGTGCTGCCATCTGCAGCGGGTACTGCTGCGAGGTGGCGCCGATGACGCCATCAGCAACGTTCTTGACACCCGGGCAACCGCCGTCGACGGAGACGATGAGCACATCCTTCTCGCGACCGACAGCCTTCAGCGCTTCATAGGCGCCGGCGGCAGCTGGTTCGTTGATGGTGTGGACGACGTTGATGGTCGGATCCTTCTGGAGAAGGTTTTCCATCGCGGTACGGCCGCCTTCTTCGTTGCCGTTGGTGATGTCATGGCCGACGATGCGCTTGTCATCCTCGTCGCCGATCTTGTTCGGGTCCTTCGGGTCGATGCCGAAGCCCATCATGAAGCCCTGGTCACGGAGCACGTCGACCGACGGCTGCGACGGCGTCAGGTCGAGGAAGGCCACCTTGGCGTCGGCGGCCTTGTCGCCCAGCGTTTCCTTGGCCCACTGGCCGATCAGCTTGCCGGCGAGCAGGTTGTCGGTGGCAAAGGTCATGTCGGCGCTGTCGATCGGCTCAAGCGGGGTGTCGAGCGCGATGACGAGCAGGCCGGCGTCGCGGGCCTTCTTGACGTTCGGCACGATGCCCTTGGTGTCGGAAGCGGCAATCAGAATACCCTTGGCGCCATCGGCGATGCAGGTCTCGATCGCGGCCACCTGGCTTTCAGAGTCACCATCGATCTTGCCGGCATAGGACTTCAGGTTGACGCCGAGCTCCTTGGCCTTGGCGGTCGCGCCTTCCTTCATCTTGACGAAGAAGGGGTTGGTGTCGGTCTTGGTGATCAGGCAGGCGGAGACGTCCGCAGCCTTTGCAGGCGCCGAGAACGCGACGCCAAGGGCCAGCGCGGCGAGCGCTGCGGAAAGCACTGATTTCTTCATTTACTCCTCCCAGAGTGTAGCCGGACCGCCCCATGGCTGGCCGGAATTTTAAAGCACGAACACTGCCTCAGACGACCGCCGATGGCTTCCTCCAAGCCGTTTCGTGCTGTTTACGACGCTAATTAAGGGCGAAAGAATTTGGCTTGTCAATAAATAAATCCAATTGAATTATTAATTCCTTGTGGCATGCTCGGCGAAAATAACGCATAGGCCGATCAAGGGAGGAATGGCCAATGTCGTCGATGAAAGGTCCGGTTCACTTGCCGGCCCAACTGCCTGGCGTCAGTCCGGCAGGCGGCGCGAACCAGGTTCGGGTTCGCGCTTACAATGAAAGATTGGTGCTATCGCTGGTGCGCCTGCATGGCGCACAGTCGAAAGCGGATATCGCACGCCGCACAGGCCTTTCGGCGCAAACCGTGTCGGTGATCATGCGCGTGCTGGAAAAAGAAGGTCTGCTTTCGCGCGGCGAGCCGATCCGTGGACGCGTGGGCCAGCCCTCGGTCCCGATGCGGCTCAATCCCGATGCTGTCTACTCTTTCGGCGTGAAGATGGGACGGCGCAGCGCCGATCTGGTGCTGATGGATTTCGTCGGCAAGATCCGCATGCAGCTGCATGTCACCTACGCCTATCCCCTGCCCGACCTGTTTCTCGACTTCATCGTATCCGGCATACAGGAGCTGGAAAGCCGGCTGAGCGAGGACGAGCGCAGCCGGATCGCCGGTGTGGGCATCGCGGCACCTTTTGAGCTGTGGAACTGGGAAGAGGAAGTGGGCTCGCCGAAGGGCGCGATGGACGTCTGGCGCGATTACGACCTACATGCCGAGGTGGCGGCAAGCGTGCCCTACCCCGTCTACCTGCAGAACGACGCAACCAGCGCCTGTGGTGCGGAACTCGTCTTCGGCATCGGCCCGCAGCACCCCGATTTCGTCTATTTCTTCATCGGCTCCTTCATCGGCGGCGGCATCGTCTTGAACTCGGCGATCTTTTCCGGCCGCACCGGCACGGCCGGCGCGATCGGCCCGCTTCCCGTGCGCGGCAAGAATGGCGAGACGCTGCAGTTGCTCGAGGTCGCCTCGATCTTCGTGCTCGAAAACATGCTGCGTGAACGCGGCATCGATCCGGAGCCGCTCTGGTATTCGGCCGATGACTGGATCGACTTCGGCGAGCCGCTCGAATTGTGGATCCAGGATACCGCCAAGGCGCTGGCGCAAGGCATCGTCGCGGCCGCCTCGATCATCGATTTCAGCGCCGCCGTCATCGATGGCGGCTTTCCGGCCTGGGTCCGCGAGCGGATCGTGCAGGCGACGATCTACGAAGCGGACAGGCTCGACCTGCAGGGCGTTGTCATGCCGGATATCATCGAGGGCGCCGTCGGCGCACATGCGCGCGCAATCGGCGGCGCCAGCCTGCCGATCTTTGCCCGCTATCTCACGGACCAGAACGTGCTCTTCAAGGAGGTGGAGAATGCTGAAGGGACTTAACCCGATCCTGAGCCCCGAGTTGCTCTCGACGCTGCGCGCCATGGGCCATGGCGACGAGATCGCCATCGTCGACGGCAACTATCCGGGCCTCGAGGATGCGCGACGGCTGATCCGGCTCGATGGGCACGGCATCATCCCGGTGCTCGACGCCGTCTTGAGCGTATTGCCGATCGACGAGTTCGTGCCGGAGGCGATCTTCCGCGCCACCGTAAAAGGTGAGCGCGACAAGCTCGACCCCGTGCACGAGGAGATGATCGACTGCTGCGCGCACTACGAGCCGCACCGGCAGGTGGTGCCGCTGGTGGGGCCCGATTTCTACAACAGGGTGAAGGCGGCGCATGCGCTGATCCAGACCAGCGAGCCGCGCCTTTACGGCAACATCATCCTGCGCAAGGGCGTGATCCATCCAAGCAAGCCGGGCGACAAGAGCAAGGCCCAGGTCGACCCGTTTCCTTACTGAGGGATCAGCCGGCGATCAGATCTCGCCGGCGAGCGGTCCCCAGACATCCGTCAGCGCGAAGCCGCCGGGGTGCGGATCGAAGGGATCGAGCGCCACCTGCGACAGGCCGAAGGTGAAGCCGCGACCCGTGATCGTCGGGATGACGGCGGGGCGGCCGGCGACGGTGGTCTCCGCCAGAAGCCCGACCTCGAATTCGGAATCGATGATCGAGCGCGACTTGAAGACATCGCCGACCTTCGCCTTGCCGCGCGCATGCAGCGTCGCGAGGTTGGCGGAGTTGCCGGTGCCGCAGGGCGAGCGGTCGGCCCGGCCGGGCCACATGGTGGTGCAGGTGCGCACCGTGCCATCGGCTTCGAGATCGCGGAACATGACGTAAGCGACGCCCGAGATCGCCGGGATCTCCGGGTGCACGACCTCGATCTCGCGGTTGATCTTTTCCTTGATCACCATGCCGGCGCTAACAAGGGCTGCGGCATTGGACTTGGCGATCGTCAGGCCGATCTGGCCGACATCGACGAGTGCGTAGAAGATGCCGCCATAGCAGAGATCGAGCTTGATCGTGCCCCACTGCTCGGTCTCAAGCGAGACATCAAGCTCGTGCACGAAGGACGGCACCATTGTCAGTTTGACCTTCTCGCAGCGGCCGTCGCGGCAAGTGGCCGTCGCCTTGACGAGGCCGGCCGCCGTTTCCAGCGTGACCACCGTTTCCGGCTCGTGCATCTCGACGATGCCGGATTCGAGCAGCGCCGTGGTGACGCAGATCGAGTTCGAGCCGGAGCTGGCATGCGCCTGATCGGGCTGCAGGATGATGAAGGCGGCATCGGCATCCGGATGCTTGGGCGGCAGCAGCAGGTTGACGGAACCGATCGGCGCGCCGCGCGGCTCCAGGCAGAGGAAGCGGCGAAGCTCCTGGCCCTTCGGATCGGTGTTCAGCCAATGCAGCTGCTCGGCAACGGTGTTGCCCGGGATCTTCGGAACGCCGCCGATCGCGACTTTTCCGATCTCACCTTCGGCGTGGACATCCAGAAGCTGGATCGTGCGCTTCCATCTCATCGGCGTCTCCCATCATCCGCCGGCAGAGCGACCCCGTCGCCGCCGGCTGTCTGTTATGTCTCAATAGCGGTTAATACGGAACGGCGTCATGTCGACGGCGGGTTTTGCCCCCGTCACCATATCCGCGATCAGCTGCGCGGTGGTCGCCGAATAGGTGAGGCCGAGATGGCCGTGACCGGTCGCGTACCAAACGCCCTGCATTTTCGAAGAGGGCGAGATGATCGGGATCGTATCGGGCAGCGCCGGGCGGTGGCCCATCCACTCGCTGGCGTCCTTGACCTGAAGCCCCGGAACCGCGCGCTGGGCATGGCGAACGAGGACACGGGCGCGGCGGAAATCGGGCGCGGCATCCAGCCCCGCCAGCTCGACATTGCCGCCGACGCGGATACCGCCTGCCGTCGGCGTGATCATGAAGGCGCGATGCGGCCAGATCACCGAATAGCGCATGGAGACGCCGGGCTGCATGATCTGCGTGTGATAACCGCGCTCGGTCTCGAGCGGGATCGGCTCGCCGAGCTTTTCGGCCAGGAAGCGCGTGTGGACGCCTGCCGCCAGCACGACGAAATCGGCCGCGATACGCTCGCCGCTTTCGAGCAGCACGACGGAGGTGCCGTCGGCGTTCTTTTCGACGGTGCGGACCGCGCCGGAGAGGAGGGTCGCGCCACGTTCGCGGGCGGCATCGGCGAGCTTCACCACCAGGCGATAGGGATCGCGGATGGTCTTGTTGTCGGGCAGCAGGACCGCCTTGGCGATCGACGGCGAGAGCGAGGGCTCCAGATCGCGGATGGCAGCACCCTCGAGCACGTCGAAATCGAAGCCGTAGCGGCGCATGAAATCGATATGGCCGCGATCACCAGCGAATTCCGCCTCGGTCTCGTAGATCGCCAGGCAGCCTTCGTCGGTCATCAGCTCGGGTGCCGCGATCGTATCCAGCATGGCGCGAAAATCGGCGAGCGCGGGATTTGAGAGGCTCATGCCCGCATCCTCGATGTCACGCAGCCGCGAGGGCTTACCGGCAGCGATGAAGCGCAGGAACCATGGCGCCATTTTCAACGCATAGGCGGGGCGCAGCCAGACGGGACCTTCGGGATCGAGCAGCCAGCGAGGGATCTTGCGCCAGGTATTGGGGCCGGAGCCGGCGGCGAAATCGAGCGCGATGCTGGCCATGTTGCCATAAGAGGTGCCGCGCCCGGGCTCGCCCTTGTCGATCAGCGTGACCTGCAGGCCGCGACGCTGCAATTCGAGCGCGATCGCCGCACCGATGACACCTGCGCCGACAACCGCGACCGTCTGTTTCTTCTCGTTCATCCCTCACCGCCCATTCGCGCGGCGGACCACACCACCGGCCGCACTGTGATATATCAGAACACGAGCGACTTCCATCTCAATTTTCCCCTTTGGCTGGACAGCACGCGACCGCGCGCTCGGCGCAAGCGCCGTGAAACTTTCCGACCGCTGCTGCCGTTTATTAGAGCAGGATTTCAACCAAGGATCGCGCGTAATGAAGGCACTGCCCAGCATCTTCTTCTCGATCGCCCTGCTCTGCCCGTCGCTTGCCTTCGCCGGCGCGCTGGAGGAAGACGCGATACGTCATGACATCATCGGCAGGACCATCTATCTCGCGACACCGCTCGGAGGCGAGTTGCCGCTGAACTACCACACATCAGGCGTGGTCGACGGCAGCGGCGAGGCGATCGGGCTCGGAAAATTCTTCAAGCCGAACGATCAGGGCAAATGGTGGATCGATTCGAACCGGCTCTGCCAGAAATTCCGGATCTGGTACGACGGCGCGCCGATGTGTTTCGAACTGGAGACTGCAGGACCCGGGAAGGTGAAGTGGACGCGCGACAACGGCCAGACGGGCGTGGCGAGGATCGGCAACTAGTCCAAGCGATGGAAGGTCCAGAATGGAAAAGAGCCCGGTGCGGGAGGAGGTGCACCGGGCTCTTGATCCTGACTGACAACTGGGAGGAGGAGTGTTGTCAGTCCGATGAAGGAGCGCTGGGAGGAGGAGTGCGCTGCCTTCGAGGGGATAGATAGCCCATCGTTTCGATCAGGAATAGGGAGAATACCGCAACGCAGCAATGCGCAAAACGCATAACACGACACCTTAGATCGTCATTCGCATTCGATGCATGCACATAATTTCATCAAAAGTCCCAAGATATAAGCAATTTCAGCCTTCAAGGGCCGAAGGCGGCGGCCGAGACCGCCACCTTCGAGACCGACTCACCACTCGTTTCCGCATGGCATGGAGCCGTCGCCATTGGTGCCGCCGAAGCTACCCTGGCAATAGGCTTGCCTGTGCATCGGCTGCATCTGGGGCTGCATCGGGCGTTCGGTGATCGAGCCCGTGGTCTGGCGGTCCACGCCGAAGGCAGCATCGGGATACCAGTAGCCGTCATGCAGGCGGGTGCCGGGCCGCTCTGTGCGCGAGCCATGATAGCCGTGCCAATGGCCCGGCTGGGTCTCAGCCACCTGAATCACTTGAGCCTGCTGCATGGACTGATCGGCGGGCGCGGCCTGAACGGGCACCGCGGCCGAGAGCGCCGCGATGACGCCAAGCGACAGGACGGACGGGATGTAACGGGAGATTTTCATGATAAACCCTCCTTCAGGATTCACATGAAGAAAATGCCGTCTCAGCTTGCAAAGTTCCGCGCCTGCACGCGCGCTCCAACAGTCGTGATCGCAGGCGATTGCGCGTGATCCCGATTACGCCCTACGGCGTGATCCCGGTCACGCTTTAGGCGTGATGTCGCTTATGCTCACTGCGTGATATCGTGCCGCTCCTACTGGTCGTAAACGGCGCGATAGCCCTGGCTGGAGATGCAGGTGACATATTGACGGCGCGCGGCCGCCCTCGCCTGCGCTTCCTCGTTGGCGGGATCGATCGCATAACGCGACATCTGCGCCCGCGCCTCGTATTGCTTGCGCGCCTCATTATACATGACGTTACCATCGGCGACGCAGATGTTGTGGGCGATGCCGGGCGGATTGAGTGGCGGGTCGAGCGTGTTGACCGGCGTCAGCATCGGGCCGTTGGCATGATCGACGCAACCGGCCAAGGCCGCCACCGACGCCAGAAACACCATTCCACGAACCATATTGCTCAGCATTCAATCTCTCCGGCCCACGGCCACGACATGTCCTGCCATCAAAAGGCATCTTGCCGAGACAATCGTCTGGCAACATTGTGCCAAGCTAGCGCGACGCCCGTATCGCGCAGGCGCCAACATCACAACGGAGGATTTGGAAGTGTCAGCTCTTCAAGACGAACACGCACAAGACATCCCCACTCACCCGGAGGAGATGAAATCGGTCTTCGACCTTCGCGTCGGAAAGCACATCACCCTGCAAGGCAGCGCCAGGATCACGCCCGCCGGCGTCATCAGCACGGGGATCGCGGTGGCGGCGATGACGTTTGCCGTGGGGTATCTGATATCGTCGGTCGGTCGGCGGCGGTAGGGCGATTAGTTAGGCGCACTCGGCACGCCCCTCAGACATAGATCCACCCTTTGCGCACCGCCTCTATAAGCTCGAGCTCGTAGCTATATTCGGCGGCCACGGCAAAGACCTTGATATCGCTGCTGGTCATGCCGATCCCGTGCCGTCGCGAGACATATTCGAACGTCTCGATCCAATCGAGGCCCGACAAGTGCAGCATGGCGATCTCCAGGCTGAAAGGGGCTTCCCGCTTCTTCTTGCGGCGGGCCATCAAGGTTGGAACCCGTGCCGATCGAGCAACACGCGCTCCTGCGCAAACATGCGGGTGGTGAGTTCCTCGAAATCGATCAGACCGGCGGCCGCAAGCGCATAGCAGGCCGCATCCGACGCACACCGGTCCCGCTCGAATCGATCTCGGAGAGATGGTCCCGCATGACGAGAGCGGTTCGTCAAAACGTCCGTGGCTAGCTGCGCATAGAAATCTGAGTCCATCGGCCTGATCTCGCAACGAATGCGCGGACACACCTGCCCTGCATTCCGTGAGGGAATGCCGGCCTGTGCGACGCTCTGGTGATCGTATGGATTTCGTACCGGGGAAGTGTCTCACGACTCGCAGAGGATGGGAATCGCGGAGATCGGCTTTAAAAATTTAGACGAGCAGAATTCGACCTTGCTTGAGGTCGTCGTGCTAAATTTTCGTGAGAAAAGAGAAGTGGCGCACCCGAAGTCCTCCACCCCGAAAAAAGATATTTCATTTTCCTCATAATTTTCAGTTGCTTGGTTAACTCATCATTTAGTGCTTCGGCGCAAATTCAGTAGCAAAAACAGTAGCAAAAACTCAGTTTTTTTGAGCCGCGCGGGCGTATTCCGTATTAATTTCATCAAAACGGCGAAAGAATGTTACATCAACAGCCTTTCACGCTGGAACATTTAGTCCCGCGCGCTATTTGGTACAGTATCGAACCGTCTATGTTCGTGGGCTTGAAGCAGAGCCAATCTTCTCTAACGGAAACGAGACGGCTCGTGCATTCAAATCCAGTTGCAGTCCTCGTCGTGGACGACGAGGCATTAATTCGCTTTGCAATCGTTGACGAACTTGCTGATCAGGGCTTCGACGTGCATGAGGCTGCTAATGCGGACGAAGCGATAGCACTTGTCGAAAAGTATCCAGAAATCCGTCTGATATTTACAGATATCGACATGCCCGGAAGCATGGACGGACTGAAACTTGCAGCATTCGTGCGGGACCGATGGCCTCCGATAAAAATCATTGTGACATCGGGGCGCGTTAAGCCGAGCGCTGATATGATGCCGGAAGGAGTACCGTTCCTTCCCAAACCCTATGAATTTCCACACGTAATTGCTGCGATCAACAAACTGCTGACAGCATGAGACAATATCTCAGCTACTTTCGATAGCCGAAATAGCCAGCGATCCCATCGACCGCTTCACAAAACTTTTTCGCGTCGGCGTGTGAAAGCAAAACGCTTTCACCATTGAGGTTAAGATAGAGCTGCGGGCCATTGCCACCGTAGCCCGAAGTTCCAATTTCCAACTGGTGAACTTCACCGTCAGCGTCATCTTTGACGTTTTCTTCAAAATAACAGATCGTCCCCATAGGATACTCTTATCGCTCCCGTTATCGACTCAACCATTGCGATCTTATCACAGCAGGTAGCCTTGGCGAGGGCGCAGCGGCGCTTGAAAGTTCGGACTCGCGCCGGTCGAGATCGATGTTGATCAGGACGCGGGCCGCAAGGCTGTAGGTGAAAGCGTCCAGGCACTCGGCTCGCCTGCCGGGGATGCGCTCGAACGCCCGCGTCGGCTGGCCTCGTGTATAGCGGACAATGCGCCGCTCGCTCACAAGCTCCTCAAAAAACCGCGCTTCAAGATCGCCAGAAAATCGGATGCTCTTGCCAGCGGACAGGCGATTGAAGATCGAATTTTTGATGGCATCGCTGCCGACGATAAACACCGACTGACCTTTGACGTTCGAGCGTTGCAGGGGCGGACGGCTGAAACCGGCCATCCCCTTCGAAGCCGCGACCTTGCGACCGAACCGGGGACGGGCGAAGGCATAGACATGCGGTTGATGCTCCCCGTCGCCGCTATCGATGAGCGCCGCCGATATGCCGATATGACCCGGATGCTGCCACGTCGTCTTGAGGAGGTCGTCCACTTCGGCCCATAGGTCATCCGAGTCGAACCGGCCATGTATCTGTCCGTTGGCGAGGACGAACGTCTCGGTTCGGCTATGGCCGGTCAGCACCCAATCGGCCCATTGGTCCTGCATGTCGATGCCTGCCGTCACGAAGAGGACATCGGCAGGGAGGTCGGTCAGGCCGAACGGCTCGGCACGGCTGCGAAGCTCGTCCTCATCCAGTTCGTCGCCCCCGTCTCGAAAGCCTTCCGCGAGGATCGTATTGACGAACACTCTAAGCGTGTCTGGATTATTCTTTGCAACTAAAAACTCTTGAGCGAGAACGCTCCAACGGGCGTTATGATGGGGACTGATCAGCGCATTGAGCTTGTAACCGTGATGAACCCCGTTTCTTTCGGGCGCGGTGGCCCGCCAGACGCCTTTCGCGACCATATCGACCTTCTGCCGCTCCTCGACTACCTCAGAGCATGCAGGGCAGCGCCACGCGGCCTTTTCCGGCTCGCCATCGGGCCAAACGATGTCCTTCCACTGGATTTCGCCGAAGGTCCCGCAACAGGGGCAAGGCACCTCGTAAATCCGCATGTCGGATTGAGCATAGGATCGCAGGACGTGGCCGTCCTCGAAGACAGGAGTCGAGCCGAGAACGATCTTCCGATTTGCGAACGACAGGGTTCGGCGCTCGGCAAGGACAAGGGGCGACCCCTCGACCGTGTTTTCCATCCCATCAGCCTCGTCGATCAACAGGACGCGAATGTTGTGTCGGCGAAGGTTGCGAGGTGCGCGGCTCGGCACGACCTTGAGCGACCCGCCCGGAAAGCGACGGCTAAGGAGGGTGTTCCGGCCCGCCTCGTCGGCTTCGGGGGATAGGAGGCCGCGCAGGGCAGGTGTCGCTTCGAAGATCGGTTCGAGATCGGAAACAACCACGTCGCGGCAGTCGGACTCGGTCGGCATCAACAGCATGATCGGCGACGGCTCATTTGCGATGTAGCTGCCGATGGCGGCGGATAGCAAAGTCGAGAAACCGACGCGGACAGATTTGACGACCGTGACGCGCTCGACCGGCCCGCCGATGGAGTCCGCGATTGCAGTTTGGAACGGCCAAAGCCGAACCGGCCCCGGCAGCGCCGACACGCCAGCCGGAAGCCGGAACTCGGTTTCGATCCATTCGGAAAGGCGAAGGCGCGGCGGCGGGCGAAGGGCTGCAAGCGCGTTGCGTTCGATCCGTTCAAGCATCCCCATTGGAAAGCTCCTGCAAGGCATCGCGAATTTCGCGGTCGATGATATCGAGGTCGGCGGCTGTAAAATGTCCAGCGCGACCGGCAACGCGGGACGGCACGGCAAGGACGCCAGCGCGGACGCGGGTGAAAATGGCGGTCCAACGGGCCTCGACATCGGAGGCACGGACAAGTTCGCCCTGGCTGATCTCGTTTTGCATTTCGAGTTTCGCGGCGGTTTGCTCGGCAACGCGGACTTTCGCGGACTCGAGATCGGCGTTGCCACGCGAGCGTTTTGCGAAGGCGAGATATTTTTGCGTCGATTCCGTCGTGTCGAATTTACCGTTCGCCTTTCGGCTCAAAACGCCTTTGTCCGCGAGCGTGTTGATGGTGCGGGTATCGACATCAAGGAAAACAGAAAGTTTCGATGCTGCCATTTCAGACGGGATGAAAGAAGGCTCATCGAATCCGCCGCTCAATTCTTCGATCTCTCTTCGACGTGCGTTGTCCATTCTCAGATTCCCATTTCAAAAATTCTGTCGGGAGTTACGGCATGCGCTCGGCGACCCCCGCAGACGCACCCCGGCAGGAAGGACCCGTTCGCGGGCGTGTCCAATGTGTCCAGTGTCCAATGAGCTTTTTAGGTAGGGTCGCGCGCGTGTGCGGCTGCGCATGTGTGCGTATGTGCAGGCGTGTGCGCATATAACCTTACGATTACATTGGACACATTGGACACATATGGTACGGCTTTGATTTAACACGATAATCCGTGTCCAATGATATGCCGAGTGATTGGACACGCCATTCCTCTCATTGGACACGGCACATTGACGCGGCATGAATTCGCTCGATTGGATTTGCTCAGGGCGATTTTGCCTCATGACAAACGCCCTCTTCGATCTCGCACCTTCACAAGTTCGTCGGCTCGCATTGCGCAATACGAGTGCCATTGTAGTTCGTCAGTGAAGAGGTGACGATCGATATTGCGGCTAACCATGTCTTCGAAGTGATCTTCGGCACTTTGCGGCGTGAAGATCAGCTTGTGGTGAAGAGGCCGCGCTAGATCGTCGCCGAAATAGACTAGCGATTCCTGCCGTCCGACGCGGCTGCAATAATAGTGTCCCGCCAATTCCCAAATTTGCAGCGCAACGCCGTCACCATACCAATAGGTTTGCGCAAATCGGAAAAGATGATGACCTTGCGTGTTCGCCGGTCCCGCCAAATTGCGCTCGATATAGAACACGGCTTGCGAGCCGATGATGTTCGGCGGGTACATATCGGGCGCATGCTGAACAGGAATATCCAAGTCCATGCACTGATAGACTTCATCATCGGTCATAGCTTGTTGCCTTTCGTGAGGATGGTTTCCAGAGCATCGCGAGCATCCGGTAAGCTCAGCAGTTCGTATTTCCACGAGCGATTGCCGCGAGGTCCGCTCCTTCGTTTGTCGCAAAGGAACGGCGTAAGCTGTTTGCCGAAAATCCGTTGGTCGATGTTGATGCCGCGATATTTGTTGGCAGGCTTGCAAGCCCAGGCATCGAATGCGTCTCTGAGGGACGTTGTATCAATCGGCTCATCGGGCCAATCTTGCCATCCATCGGCCCCGGCAATCCGTCCGGTTTCAATGGAGTCGTGCATCCATGCCGAAACGCCGGTTAGGTTCGAGGCGATGGATTCGATGAGGGCTTCTGTTGCGGGCGGACGCGGATTCCATGCCGATAAATCGTATGCGCGCAGCATGTGCATCAAGGCGGCAGGACCATCGCCGTTCATTTCGGCAATGAGCGCGTCGAAATAGCGTTTGTTGCCGCACCGATGAGCCGAAACTTCCGAAATGAAATACCGCCGCTCACCCTCGGTACTGTTGACGACGCGAAGTTCGTTCGAGGTGATGAAAAGCCGATGGAAGGAGTCGACCGCGAAGACGGGCGCATGCTTTTCGTTGATCGTTTGAGTCTCGGCAGTGATCAGGTTTTTGATACGGGAGTCGGCTCTATGGTCGCCGCTGAAAAACGCCTCTTCCAGATGGATGAAAAGCTTGTTCGCAATCGCGCCATTGAAATGACCCCAAACGGCTTCCTGATCGGACGTGTTAAGATAGGCGCTTCGAGCCATGAGCCGCGAAAGATAGACCGCGACAATATCCTTGCCCGCTCCCTTCTGGCCTCTCAACACAATCGCCGATCTCGGCTTTTGCTCGGGCCGCTGGATCATATGCGCCATCCAGCCAAGCAGCCAATCGTACTGCAGTCGGTCGCCATTGCAGATCACGTCGAAAAGATGATCTAGGAACAGCCCGCACGAGGCATCGGCCTCGCCATCGATCTTCCATCCCTGCCAGAGATTATAAGTTCCGGCAGGCGTGTCGCCATCTGGACGGAATACAACGCCGTTCGGGAAATCACGCCGTTTCGGTGACGCGAGCCATGCGTCGGCAATCGTCAACTTTGCCGGTTGCGGACCACCTGTCAGCTTTGCAATTTCGGCCTTTCGCTTATTCGCCCAGGGGCGGTTTTTATATCGGAGGCGCAAATCGCCTTCCGTGCCGAATGCTATGCTATCCGTGCCTTCGGTCATGACGACGGTTTTTCCGCCGACGCTAACGATGGCATGCCGCTTGTTTAGATCGCGGATCGGATCATTGATCCCCAATGGGGAGCCGAAAAGTTCCCGCATGATCGAGTCAGAGGGACGCTCGGGCGCGGCATTGGCCTCGAACTTCCGATAGGCCGTTCTAATCGAGCGTTCGATATCCTGAAATTCGCGATGCCATCTGTCGTCCCGTTCGGACTTCGGAACATCTTGGAAGACAGCCTTCAATCGCCTCGTCGCCTCTTTGGACTCGATGGCTTTTGAAGCGTAATGCGCGGCAATGGCGACGGCGGGTTCGTGGTAAGAAGCGCGGGTTCGGATTTGCTCAAAGGCCAGTTCGAGGTCTAGCGGCTCTCCGTCCCGTTTCGCGCCTAATGACGGTTTCCAACCTCTGTCGGCAAACTCGCACTCTGCGTCCATCTGGACAAACTCGCGAAGACTGGCTTCCGAGATCGTCGGCAAATCGGTGACGGCGATGTTTCCAGGGTGGACTCCGTCTGCCCATTCATACGGCTTTCCCGGTATCGGGATGGATGCCATGAGCAATGAATTGCGACCCTTTGGCTAGGATTTCGACGCGGGCCGGATTGCCGTCATCATCGATCCAGCTTCCGCTTTTGAAGGTTTCGAAGTCATCCCCCATGACCCGAAGAAGGAGGAGCCGCTTAGGACGACGACCGAATCGGAGGGGCGGCAGGCCATCTACCTTTTCCTCCAAGAGCGATTGCAGGCGCTCGGCAACTGCCTCGTCAAGCACGTCGATATCGACTCCGACCACCCCCTCGCCAGTGCGGATGCCGGTGTTCTTCGCGGTGGGCTGGCGCTTTTCCCATCGCTCGATATCGTCCACTTCGACGGCAAGGGAGGTCCAGTTTTTGAGGTGGACGGCTTTGCCCTCGGCAGGCAGAGGGATGAAGCCATTACGCAAGTATCTTAGTCGAGCGAAAGAAGAAGAAATCTCATCGTTATCAATGATTTCCCTTGTTTTCGTAGCATTTCCATGAGACATTTCCGATGCTTTCTTCTCGGAGGTTGAGAGCGATATGAAAAGCCTGTCCCTCGTCATTGGTTTGCCAGAGGGGCGGGCTTTTTCTTTCTCAGCGCAAGCGCCCTTATACTGACGTGAGAACGCATCCCCCCGTCCGACGACGGGAGGATGTTAGTCGGATCAACATGAACTTTGGAATACCCGGCAGCCGTTCCCGCGTCTGTCGAGTAGGGGCATCATACCCAATCGAGAACGCCTGTCAACACTATTGCGCTGATCAGTGCAGTAGTGTAGTTATGCTTTCAGCTAAAGGAGAACGTCATGCAATCACTGCCCGAAGTAGCAGCATCTATCGCCCTCGTAACCGGGGACGACGTGAATGAGCTTCACAACATCCTTCGCGGCTACCGGGACAAGGGCGCGTTCGATCACGTCGGGTTCAAGGGTCGGAAAGCCCTTTATGACGACGTTGGCATGGCGAAGGCTCGGGTTCTTCTGGCGCTGCAAGCTCACGGCTTTGAGGGCATGAACCTTAATCGCATTATGCGCCTCCTCGAAAACTGCGATGCCGATCCGGTCCCCGGTGTGGTCAGCCGCATCGGATTTGGCCGCGTGGTGGATGGCATCCGCAACGGCGAAGAATGGTCTTTCGTGTTTTCGACTGATGCCCGGAAGATGTTTTGGGGAAGCTGCCGTTTGATCGTCCGCGATGACGACGGTCTGGACGATCTCAAAAAGCTGCAAGGTCGTCACGTCGAAACAAAGATCGACCTTTCTGGCCTGATCTCTCCTTTGCTGAGGTAATGGCATGGGCTTGTTCGAACGCATCCTCAATCGTCAGTCGAAGCCGAAGGGGCAGCGGATGCTTGAGGCGACCTCGGGCAAACGCTGGACGAACACGCCGCCTTTCGGATCGATGGCCGCTGAGGTTGCGGGAGGAGCGAGCCGAGTCCGTGGTCGCGCCCGTCACCTTCGCCACAATGATCCGCTTGCAGCGAATGCCGCCGGTATCTATCGAACCGCCCTGGTCGGCTATGGTGTGACTGCCGCGAGCCAACATTCGGACGCTGGCACTCGCACCAAGATCGATGAGGAGTTCGCGGCGTGGGCGGTCAAAACTAAGTTTGCGGAACTGCAAGCTGAGATCATCGACGCCGTTGTGACCGATGGGGAAGCTATCATTCGCATGCTCACGACCGATGAGGGCGAGCTTCGATTGCAGCATATCCCGGCTGAGCAATTGGACGAGTCGCTCACGGTAGAACTTGGCGGCGGCGGATACATCGCGAACGGAGTCGAGTTCAGCGCGGGCGACGAGATCGTTGCCTACCATATTTTCAGCACTCGGCTGACGGACATCTTTCCGACGACCCAAACGCCCATCCGCGTCCCGGCTGAGGACGTGATCCATCTTTTCCGACGCAATGGGGCGGGACAGCATCGCGGCCTATCGTGGTTCGCGCCCGTCGTGCTGCCGCTCAATGAGCTAAGCCAGTTGCAGGACGCGCTTCTCGTCAGCGCCAAAATCCAAGCGATGATGTGCGGCTTTATTCAGGATCAAAACGGCAACGGCACGGCCTTCGCCGATGGAGCGCAGAACGGTTCCGCCCTTGATCTCAGCCTAGAGCCGGGGACGATGCGTGTCCTGCCGTCTGGCTATACCGTCACATTCTCGCATCCTACTCAGATGCAACAGAGCGTGGATTTCGCAACGCATAGCATTCGGATGATCGCGGCGGGATTGCAGATTCCCGAATTTCTCCTCAGCGGCGACATGCGGAATGTCAATTATTCGAGCGCCCGCACGGCACTTGTCCAGTTTCGCCAACACCTCGAAGCCATCCAATTCACGTTGCTCGTCTCGAAGTTCTTTGGGCCGATCTATCGCCGCTGGCTCACGCTCGCGAACCTGACTGGCTCGCTCGATACCGGCGACGATGTTCCGGGCGTGGAATGGTTCTTTCCAGCTATGCCGTGGATCGACCCGAAGAAAGACGCGGACGGCACTGCCGCCATGATCGGCGCGGGCCTCATGAGCCGCAGGCAGGCCGTCGCCTCGCTCGGCTTCAATGTCGAAAAGCTGGACGCCGAAATCGCCGCAGATCGCCAGCGCGAGCAAACGCTTGGCTTGTCGTTCGAGCAATCGCCGACGCCTGCCGCAACGAAAGAGGTGAAGGACGATGCTGAAAACGAAGACTAGGCGCGACGGAAATGCAGCCGCAACCCTGACCCGCGCCGCCTCGGCTTCCGGGCAGTTCGATGAAACCGCCATGACCATCACGGCAGTTATCGCCACGGCCACGCCGGTTCCCCGCCGCGATGCGAGGGGCGTCTATGGCGAAATTCTTGCCCCAGGCGGATTCCGCTCCGAGACTGAAATTCCCCTCTTGGACGGCCATGCGCAGGGCAGCATTCGCAACGTTATCGGCAAGGCGCGAAATATCCGCCTCGAAGGCGATGAGCTTTTGGCCGATCTCACGTTTTCGACTGCCGACGACGTTCGCCCGATTGTCCAGCGCGTCAAGGATGGCACGGCGAGCCGGTTTTCGGTCGGATACCGCATCATCAATTTCGAAGATTCCCGAACGGGAATGAGCCGCACCCGCACCGCAACGGAGTGGGTGCTAACCGAAGTCAGCCTTGTCCCCTTGGGGGCTGACCCCAATGCCCGCAGGAGGGGCGCTAACATGGAAGACGAAGAAATCGTTCTCGCCCCCGAAGCGGAACAGCAGCAGATTCGCAGCCTTGCCGAATTGGCGGGCCTCACTCGCGGATGGGCCGAAGATCAGATCGACGCGGGCGCAACGCTCGAAACCGCTCGTGCTGCCGCTCTTGCTCAGATGCAGGGCCGTAGCCAGCAGACTCGAGTTCGTGTCGTCGCGGCCAACGATGCGCCGGAACAGATCGTCCGCCGCCAGACTGACGCGCTTGCCTTTCGTGCTGCCGGTGGCGAACTGCCGGACGACGCTCGGCAGTTTGTCGAAATGTCCTTCCGCGATATCGCGATTTCCTCGCTCGAACGGGCGGGCGTATCGGTTCGCGGGCTGACGACGGACGATATCTTGACCCGCGCCGCGTCGATGACGACTTCGGACTTCCCGTTGATCGTCTCGAACGTCGCGAACAAGATCGCCCTCGAACGCTTCAATGCCGCCGCGTCTGGCCTCACGCCGTTGGTGCGCAAGCGGACCCTGCCGAACTTCAAGGCATCGACCGCTATCCGCGCCGGGGAACTTGGCGAATTGAAGCCCTTGGCCGAAGACGGAGAAATCCAGCATACGGCTCGCACGGAGAACGGCGAAACGCTCAGCCTCGGCACCTATGCCGCTGGCCTGAACGTGAGCCGCAAGCTCCTAATCGATGATGACGCGAACCTTCTTGGCGATATGACTGCCGCCCTTGCCGACGCGGCTGCAAATACCGTCTCGAACATGCTCGCGGGGCTTCTGATCGATGAGCACAAGCTCAGCGATAACAAGGCAGTGTTCCACGCCAGCCGTGGCAACCTTGCGGCCTCTGGCGATGGCCTCAGCGTTGCGAACCTCGATTTCGCTCGTAAGAAAATGCGCGTCGTGAAAGGGCTGGACGGAAAGACCATTGTCGGCGCGGCTCCGAAGTACCTTGTCGTCGGGCCGGAAATGGAAACGTCCGCCGAAATGGTCCTGGCTGCGATCTATGCCGCCGATATCGCCAACGGCAACCCGTTCGCTCAGAAGCTCACCCTTCTGGTCGAGCCGCGCATTTCCGACAAGCGTTGGTTCCTGTTTGCCGAACCGTCGCGCCTGCCGGTGTTGCAGATGGCCTATCTGTCGTCCGCGCAGGGCGTCCAAATCCAGCGGACGGAAGCATGGGACACGCTCGGGATGCGCTTCCGTGCCTTCCTCGACTTCGGTTGCGGTTGGTCCGACTGGCGCGGCGCTTTCAAGAACCCTGGGGAGTGATCATGGCGAGCCTGATCGAACTACAGGCTTACAGGGGACGGCTCGAAAGGGCCGTCTTTTCCGGCACCCGTCGTCTGAAAGATCAGAACGGCGAGGAGATCGAGTTTCGCAGCCAAACCGAACTCATGTCCGCGCTTGCCTTGCTCGAACGGGCGATTGCCACTCACGGCCAATCCTCATCAACCATCCGTTTCCAGACCTCGAAAGGACTGTAACCCATGAAGAACTTCATTCAACAGGGCGTCAATCTGACTGTCCCGGCCCCTGCCAATATCCTGTCCGGTGATGTCGTCGTTATCGGCGACCTTCACGGCATCGCGTCCATCAATGCCGCCGAAGGGCAGGATTTGGTTTTCGTCACCGAAGGCGTGTTCGAGCTTCCGAAGGTTGCCGCGAACAACTTCGCCATCGGCGCAAAGGTCTATTACGACTCGACCGCCAAGCTCGTCACGACGACGGCAACCGGCAATACGTTGATCGGCGTGGCCGTCACCGCAGCCGCCGCATCGACGGGCAGCGTCCACGTTAAGATCATCTGAGCATAGGGGACTTTCGGCGGCAGTCGGAAGTCCTCACCTTTTCGGAGAATGTCATGCGTATCCAGTCCGAAATCGAACGTGTCCGCGCCGCGATGGCAACAGTAGCAAAACTGGCAGCGGAAAACTCGGAATACGAACCGATCTATGAAGCGTTCGAACGCGACCTCGCGGAATTGAAATCCGGTGCAAGCGTCAAGTCGAAGATCAAGCGCCGCCTCGAAATCGAAGCCCTGATCTAAATCGCTATCCCTTTCAGCTTTTCATGAAAATGTTCTAGCGTCGGCCCCTTCCCGTATTTCTCCCGGTCGAGCTTATGGCCGAATAGCTGCCTCCTCATCCTGTCGTCAAATTCAGCCCGGATCATCCGATCCTCGAAGGCGTGACGAAGAGAATAGATAACGTGCCTGTCCGACTCCATTAGGCCGTTATCGCGCATGAAGGCGTTAAGCGTGGCGCTGATCTTGTCTTTGAACCGATATGTCGGAAACCCCTTCGGGCATTGTTTGAAGGCGTCCAGGGACACGCCTACCAGCGGAATGACGCGCTTCGATTGCGGGTTCTTCAACTGCCGCCCGACAGGCTCGATAGAGATATAGGGGACAGGGCCGCTAAGGTGGATATGTTCGGGCATCAAACCCGCGATCTCGGAGGGCCTAGCGCCTGTATTGATCAGCGCGAGGAGGATGCACCTTGCTTCCTTGTTCAAGCCGTCCAAGGCGTTCGGTGCGAGGATTTTCTCACGTATCCATTTGTCGGAGAACGGCTCGCGGTCGCGGCGCTCGTCCTTATCATCTTTGAAGTTGAGCTTGTCCGTGATCTTGCGAAGATGATCCTCTAACCCCAGGCCGAGTCGCTCGTTTGCCGTGCGCAGGATATGCCCGACATGGATGAAATCCTTATTGGCCGAGTTCGCAACTAAGTTTTCTTCTCTGAGGCGATCTCGCCACCAGTCGCGAAACTTGAGCATGTCAGCGCGGGTAATGGCCGAGATTTCCTTGTTTCCAATCTGAGAAACTAAGTTTTTGACGGCCTTCATTTTCGGGTTTCGCCAGCGGCGGATTTGGTCGTCGCTCTTGCCGAGTTCCTTGTCGGCCTCATGAAGCCAGAAGACTTCGAGCGCCTTTTCGATTGTCACTTCCGGTTCGGCGACGACGCCTAGAAGGGCTTGAGCTTCGATCCGGTTCGGCCCGTTGTTTTGAAGCGGTATCTTTTCGACGCGCCGCAAACGCTCCTCACGCGATAGCTCGGCGACCTTTGAGACAGGCAGATATGAGAAGCCGCGTTTCGCCGCGAGGCGCTTCGCCGCTGCAAATCGTTGCTCGGCGTCGTCCGTGTCGCCGTCTAACCGCGCATCCCATGCCGCAAGCATTTCCTGCCAGACCAAAGCGCCCTGCAAATCAGCCTTCTCTTTCGAGTCGGTGTGAAGGCTCACCCAAACCACCTTGCGCGGTTCGATGCTGGCATATCGGCGCGGCACGTCTTTTTTCAGATGCCACTTTTTGTTTCGGAGAACGATGGTCATGGCGAGACGATAGACTCGCTTCGGCTCATCAAGCAAGCCAGCCTCAGAAGCAGAATCCGTAGCAAAAACGGTAGCAAAACTTAGTTTTTTGCTTCTGTTAGGCGATTATTTTTCGATGATTATGCTGCTTTATCAATCACTTACAGCGAAAGTGAAATGGCGCACCCGAAGAGATTCGAACTCCTGACCCCCAGATTCGTAGTCTGGTGCTCTATCCAGCTGAGCTACGGGTGCGTCTGCAGCGGTGTGTCCCGCTGGCGTGAGCGGTTCTCTAAAGGGTCATCTGGATGAATGCAATAGGGTTTGTAAAAAAAGTGACGTCTTTCTTCGCGAGCTGCCGGGAACGCGGGATTGCATCACTTTTCCAAGAGGCTGCGGCCGCGGTAATCGTCCAGCGAGACAGGGCGATCGGGGATTTCGATGCGGAACTGCGTGCCGATCGATGGCTTTTCCACAAGCGCGATGGTGCCGCCGTGGGCGAGCACCAGTTCGCGGGCGATAGCGAGACCAAGCCCCGTGCCGCCGGAGCGGGCGGAGCCACGGAAGGCGGTGAAGAGGTTCTGGCGAGCCTTCTGCGGCATGCCGGGGCCGGTGTCGTCGACGGTGATGCTGACGACGCTGCCGATGCGGTGGGCAGCGACGGTGATGCGTCGCGGGCCCGCGCCTGCGTTGTTTGACGTCAGTGCCTGCAAAGCGTTGCGGCAGAGATTGTGGATGACGCGGAACAGCTGTTCGTTGTCGGCATCCACTTCGAGGTCGGCGTTGATCTGCTCGACGAACTCCACGTCGCTCTGCGGATCAATCGCCAGCATGTCCCTGACATCCTCGACCAGCGTCGTCACCCTTACCAGGCGGCGGCGGGGGGCCGATTCGCTGGCCTGACCGTAGGAGAGAACCTCGGTCGTGTAGCCGACGGCGCGGTCGATGGTGCGCAGCAGCTTCGGTGCGAAGCGCTTCACCATGGGATCGTCGACATCAACCAGGCGGTCGGACATCAGCTGCGCGGAGGCGAGGATGTTGCGCATGTCGTGATTGATCTTGGAGACGGCCAAGCCGAGGGCCGCGAGGTTGCTCTGTTGCTTCAGTGTCTTCTGGAGCTGCAGCTGCATGGCGGTCAGGTGGCGGCCGGCAATGCCCAGTTCGTCGCGCCCGCCATCGCCGACGAAGACATGCTGCGGATTTTCGGGATCGGCGGAAAACTGCTGCATGCTGCCTGTCAGCCGGCGGATGGGCCGGATGAGAATGCGGTTGATCGCGAAGAAGACGAGGGTGGCGGTAAAGAGCGAGATCAGGATCGACAGCAGGAAGACGTTGCGGGAATAGAGCAGCATCGCATTGCGCAGATGCTTGTCCTTCATCAGCACCTCGACACCGATATTGGTGTCCTGCACCGGCCCATAGACGCGGATCATCCGGTCGCCGCCGAAAATCAACGTGTCGAGCGCATCACGCATGGCGGTGACGGCGGGCACGCTGGTGAGATCATATTGCTCATCGACAGACGCCGGCATGTCCCAGGTGGCGAGCAGGCGCGAGGTGCCGTCCTTGCGCAGCACGATCGCCTTGGTGCCCGTCGCTTCCAGGGTCTGCCGCTGCAGGTCGCGCGGCAGCTCCACCGGCTGCAGGCCATCGATGGCGATGGCGGCGGCAGCGGCGGCATTCAGCCGCTCATCCAGCCAGCGAAGGCGCATGGAGGCCACCGAGGGAAAGAAGATCAGCACTTCGGCGAGCATGATGCAGATAACGGTCAGCCACAGGAGCTTGCCGGAGATACCGCCAAACATGCCTGCCGGCCGGGCAGCGTCGGTCGCCGTCGTGAGTGCTTCGGGAACAGTTTGGCCTTGATCAGGGGCGGGCATCGCTTCTCGTCCAACCGGCGCCACGCGCCACGGATTCAACCTCTATATTAGACGAAACTGCGTCGCTTTCAAATCTTTGCGAGCGGTGCGACATATTGCCGAAACGCGAACGCCGCCCGAAGGCGGCGCTCTTGTTCAGTTTGCAGGGCAAGAGATCAGAACTCTTCCCAGCTCTGATCGACCGCGGCGTTGCCGTTGAAGGCGCGGGCAACGCTGCCGATCGCGCGGCGGGCGGGCGAGGCAACCGGGCGGTGCTCCTCGTAGCGGGCGACGGCCACGGGCGCCGCATGCTGCGCGTTCGACACCTTGAAGCGTGAGATCAGGCGCACGAGGCTGTCTGCTTCCGATGATAGCTTGTGGGTGGCCGCCGAGGTTTCCTCGACCATGGCGGCGTTCTGCTGCGTCACCTGGTCCATCTGGTTGACGGCGGTGTTGACCTCCTTCAGACCGGTCGACTGCTCCTTGGCGGCCGTGGCGATCGAGTGGATGTGGTCGTTGATGGCGTTGACGCGGCGCTCGATCTGCGAGAGCGCTTCGCCGGTCTCCTGCACCAGCTTGACGCCGATCTGGACTTCGCCGCCGGACTTGGTGATCAGGCCCTTGATGTCCTTGGCGGCCGTTGCCGAGCGCTGCGCGAGTTCGCGAACTTCCTGGGCGACGACGGCAAAGCCCTTGCCCGCTTCGCCGGCACGCGCAGCCTCGACACCGGCGTTAAGCGCCAGCAGGTTGGTCTGGAAGGCGATCTCGTCGATGACGTTGATGATCTGGCTGATTTCGCGCGAGGCCTGCTCGATGCGGCCCATGGCATCGACGGCGTTGCGAACGACGACGCCCGACTTGCCGGCATCGTCCTTGGCCTCGGAGACCATGACGCTGGCTTCCTGGGCGCGATCGGTCGAATTGTTGACGACGGCGGTGATCTCGTCCAGCGCGGCCGAGGTTTCCTCAAGCGCTGCCGCCTGCTGTTCGGTGCGCTTGGAGAGGTCGTCGCTCGCTGCGCGCAGCTCGTTGGTGTTGCCGTGGAAGCCCTCGGCGGTCTCGCGCACTTCGCGCATGGTCGATTGCAGCGTGGCGAAGGTGCTGTTGACGTTCTTCTGCAGCTCGGCGAAGGCGCCCTGGAAATTGCCGCGCATGGTCTGCGTCAGATCGCCCTCAGACAGGCTCGCGATAACACGGCGGGTTTCGCCGACGCCGCCATCGACGCCCGAGAGCAGCTGATTGATGTTGCTGGCGAACTGGTTGAGGTTGTCGTCCTGGTAATCCTTGTCGATCCGGCGTGAGAAATCGCCGGCAGCGGCTGCGGCCACGACGACGGACATGCTGGACTGCAGGTCGTCACTCTTGGCGCGCATGGCGGCTTCCTGCGCGTTCATGCGGCGAACGGCCAGACCATTCGCCTTGAACACCGCGACGGCCGCGGCCATTTCGCCGATCTCGTCGTTGCGGCCGGGGAAAGGCACATCGATGTCGAAGTTGCCGTCGGCGACGTTCTTGATCGCCTCGGTGACCTTCTTGATCGGGCGCGAGAGATGGATGGTGCCGACATAAAGGCCCATGCCGATGCCGGCGGCGATGCCGAAGCCGGTGATGCCGAGAACCAGCCAGAGAACCGAGGTGCGGAAGCTTTCGACTTCCTTATTGACGGCGTCGAGCGTGGCCTTGTCTGTGGCAACGATCGCGTCGATCTCGGCCTGGAAGGCCTTGCGGTTGGCGCGGTTGGCGTCGTTGTTGCCCTGCTCGTTGGCCGCCTGCGGGCTGACCTCGGTGCCGAGGCGCGCGGTTTCGGCGCGGAAGGTGCGGAATTCGGCCGAGCGGGCCTTGAGCTTGTTGAACGCATCCATCTGATTATCGGGAACCAGCGGCGTCCAGGATGTGATGGTGGCGTCGATCTGGTCGAGTGCTGCGAGCAGCCCCTTGGCGAAGCTTGCGGCGTCCTTTGTCGAGGCAGCGCCATAGATGCCGCGCGCTTCCATCACGGTTGCGGTCACATAGCGGTTCAGGCGCTCGCCGGAATAGGCGCGGCTGGCGGCATCCTCATAGGCGGAGAGATTGTTATTGTAGCGCTGCACGGCCCAAAGTGCGGTCGCGCCGATAACCAGCGCGACACAGGACATGGCGCATACGAGTATGTTGATCTTGCCTCGGATTTTCAAAGGATCCCCCCAATAAGACTAGAGGCCGAAAACTGAATGCCCGGCCGTTAGATCAAATTGCGCTAAAACAATTAATGTTGAATTTCCGATACTTTCGCCGGCTACTATAAAAAATCACCCATGAACGATGGTTGCCGGCACTATTTTTTGCGCGAAAAACGCACAGAGGCTCGATAGGCGCACGTTTGGGCTGCGGAAACGGAATAAAATGATAGCGAGCGCGATGTGGACCCGATGGCGCAATCATTAACAGTATCTGCTAATTTTCACACTCAAGAGGCGAGCAGAGCGGATTCTCCCTGCGATAATTGACTTTCGCGACCTTCGTCCGTATAAGCCGCCGCACGTCCGGTCATATAAGGCTTTTTGAGCCTCCCGCCGTTCGAAAAACAACGCTCCTTGCATTATGCAAATTCAAGAAGGGCCGCACTCCGCGGTGATTAAAATAAATGAAGCGTACTTACCAACCTTCCAAGCTTGTTCGCAAGCGTCGTCACGGTTTCCGTGCACGTATGGCTACCAAGGGCGGCCGTAAGGTCATCGTTGCTCGTCGCGGCCGCGGCCGCAAGCGTCTTTCGGCCTAAGGCCGGAAGTGCCCGATCAGATGACGGGCGATCCGACGACCAAAGATCCCAAAATAACTGCCGGGCGGCTGAAAAGCCGCCCGCAGTTTCTTGCTGTTCGCAATGGCGAAAAACGCAGGGGTGGATTCTTCCTTCTCGAGGTGCTCGACAGGAAGGAACCCGATACCGAAGCCCGCGTCGGCTTCACCGTCACCAAGAAGCATGGCAACGCGGTTGAAAGAAACCGCATGCGTCGGCGCCTGAAAGAGGCGGTACGGCTGCATGCAGGGTTTGCAATGAAGCCCGGACACGACTATGTGGTTGTCGCGCGAAGGGACGTGCTCCAAGCATCCTTCCATCAATTAGCCGCTGAGCTTACGGCTCGCGTCGAGACGAAGCCGAAACACAAGCGGTCCGGAGACGGCCGCCCCAGGAACGTATGATGCAAAACAACCGCAACTACTTCATTGCGATCGCTCTCTCCGTGCTGATCGTTCTCGGGTGGCAATTCCTTTACATGAATCCGCGCATCGAAGCGCAGCGCAAGGCCGAGCTTGCCCAGAAGGCACAGCAGACGACCCAGCAGACGCAGACACCGGCAGCCGGTGGCGCGCAGACAAACGGTGCTGCTCCGACCGGCCAGGCGCCCGCGACCACGTCGCTGGCCGACGCTCTTGCCAAGAACCCGCGCGTCATCATCGACACGGCAGCGCTTTCCGGCTCGATCAACCTTGCCGGCGGCCGCCTCGACGACCTGAAGCTCAAGGGCTACCACGAGACCGTGGATGACTCGAGCCCGATCATCACGCTGTTCAGCCCGTCGGAAACCAAGGACGGCTACTTCGCCGAACTCGGCTATATCGGCGACGCCGCGACCGGCAACGTCCCGGGCCCCTCGACGCTCTGGACGGCTCCGGAAGGCGCGAAGCTGACCGAAAAGACGCCGGTCACGCTGACCTACACCAATGACAAGGGCATCACATTCGCCCGCACGATCTCGGTCGACGAACGCTACATGTTCACCATCACCGACAAGATCACCAATGCCGGCCAGGCGCCCGCCGCACTCTCCTCCTACGGCCGCGTGACGCGCTACAACAAGCCCGCCGTCGCCTCGACCTACGTGCTGCACGAAGGCTTCATCGGCGTGATCGGCGAAGATGGCCTGATCGAGAGCAAGTATGCTTCCGTCGAGAAGGAAGCCGTGACGCCGGCAACGGCGACCGGCGGCTGGCTCGGGATCACCGACAAGTATTGGGCCGCGACGATCATTCCGCCGCAGGCGACGCCTTACGACGCCCGCTTCAGCCACTTCACGGATGGCCAGCCGCGCTTCCAGGCCGACTACAAGCAGAACGCCGTCACCGTGGCACCTGGCCAGTCGCTCGAACTGAAGAACCTCGTGTTTGCCGGCGCCAAGGAAGTTCCCGTCATCGACGGCTACGAGGCTACCTACCAGATCCCGCGCTTCGACCGCCTGATCGACTGGGGCTGGTTCTACTTCCTGACGAAGCCGATGTTCAAACTGATGGACTTCTTCTTCCGTTACTTCGGCAACTTCGGCGTCGCCATCCTGATGACCACGATCGTCGTCAAGGCGCTGTTCTTCCCGCTCGCCAGCAAGCAGTACGCTTCGATGGCGAACATGAAGCGCGTGCAGCCGAAGATGGAAGAGCTGAAGGCGAAGTTCGGCGACGACCGCATGGGCCTCCAGCAGGCGACCATGGCGCTCTACAAGGAAGAGAAGATCAACCCGATCGCCGGTTGCTGGCCGATCGCGCTGCAGATCCCGATCTTCTTCTCGCTCTACAAGGTGATCTACATCACCATCGAGATGCGCCACGCGCCGTTCTTCGGCTGGATCCAGGACCTTTCGGCGCCCGATCCGACCTCGTTCATCAACCTGTTCGGCCTGCTGCCGTTCGCCGCTCCGACCTTCCTGCATCTCGGCGTCTGGCCGCTGATCATGGGCGTCACGATGTTCCTGCAGATGCGCATGAACCCGACCCCGCCGGATCCGACGCAGGCGATGATCTTCAACTGGATGCCGCTGGTCTTCACCTTCATGCTGGCAAGCTTCCCGGCCGGTCTGGTCATCTACTGGGCCTGGAACAACACGCTATCAGTCATCCAGCAGGGCGTCATCATGCGCCGCCACGGCGTGAAGATCGAGCTCTTCGACAATCTCAAGGGGCTGTTCAAGCGAAAGCCGGCGCCGACAGAGAAATAGCAAAAAGCCCCGGTTCGCCGGGGCTTTTTCTTTTGTGGCACCGGGATGCTTCTCGCGACATTCAGGGCTGCCGGTTGACAAAATCGCCCGAAACCTGAATGCCATAGGTTCACTGGAATTGGACGCGCTGGAAAAGGCCGAATGACCGACAATAAAGACAAGCCGCTCTTCGGCCGCCCCTGGATCTTCATCCGTGGCGTGCCCTCCCTGAAGTTCCTGCCGCCGGAAGGCCCGGCCGAGGTGGCCTTCGCCGGCCGCTCGAATGTCGGAAAGTCATCGCTGATCAATGCGCTCGTCGGCCAGCATGGCCTGGCGCGCACCTCGAACACGCCGGGTCGTACGCAGGAGCTGAACTATTTCGTGCCCGATGGCTATTCCGGCGAGGCCGGCGATCTGCCGCCGATGGCGCTGGTCGACATGCCGGGCTATGGCTACGCCAAGGCTCCGAAGGAACATGTCGATGCCTGGACCAAGCTGGTATTCGACTATCTGCGCGGCCGCGCGACGCTGAAGCGCGTCTATGTGCTGATCGACAGCCGCCACGGCATCAAGAAGAATGACGACGAGGTTCTCGACCTGCTCGACAAGGCCGCCGTCTCCTATCAGGTGGTGCTGACCAAGACCGACAAGATCAAGCCGCCGGCGGTGGTGAAGCTGCTCGCCGAGACGGCCGAGAAGATCAAGAAGCGCCCCGCCGCCTATCCCGGGATCATCGCTACCTCGTCCGAAAAGAGCGAGGGACTGGACGATCTGCGCGAGGCGATCGCGCTCACCGTGGGCGCCGATCACTGGAAGTGAGGTGGAGGCGCCCCAGTGGTGTTGACAGGGCGCCCCCGTTTGCTGCCTGAACTCAAGATTACATCTTCGGCAGCAAGACCTTGTCGATGACGTGAATGACGCCGTTCGACTGCTTGACGTCGGCGATCGTGACATGGGCAACGCCGCCGCTTTCGTCGGTCAGCGTGATCTTGCCCATGTCTTCCTTGGCCTTAAGCACGCAGCCGCCGACCGTCTTGATGTCATGTTCGCCGCCATCGTCCTTGATCATCTTGGCGACGGTCTTGGCCATGGCATCGGCAGCCACGACGTGGCAGGTGAGGATCTTGGTGAGCTTGGCCTTGTTCTCAGGCTTCAGCAGCGTGTCGACGGTGCCGGCGGGGAGTGCCGCGAAAGCTTCGTTGGTCGGCGCGAAGACCGTGAACGGACCCTTGCCCTCGAGCGTCGAGACCAGGCCGGCTGCCTTGACGGCGGCGACCAGCGTCGTGTGATCCTTCGAGTTGACGGCATTCTGGACGATGTTCTTGGTCGGATACATGGCGGCGCCACCGACCATCGGGTTCTTGGCCTGCGCGGCAAAGGCGATTGCGGATACGGCAACTGCAAGGGCTGCCGTGCGCAGTGCGGACTTGATCATGACTGGTTCTCCTCATCCGTCCGCTCGCGGGTCGCCGGCTGAATGCATCAGCGTCGCTGGGACATGAGGATCTACGGAAGGTTGTCAGAAAAAGTTTCAGCCGATCTTACGGCCGGTGCGCGGCGCCGCTTGCAACGACGGGGCCGGTTGGGGCGCCCGTCGGCGAGCCACCGAAGGGCTCGAGGCTGACCGCGAAGCTCGTGCCCTCGCCGATGGCGGAGCGCATGTCCACGGGGATCACCAGTTCGCCGTCGCCGCCCTCTCCCGCTGCGAAGATGCCGAGCGACTTCGGCGTGCCGCCTTCGGGCAACAGCCACAGCTCGAGCGACTTCTCCTCCGGCTTGCCCGCGGCCACCGGAATGATCCGCATGCGGCCGGTCTGCGCCTCATAGGAAGCCAGCAGATTGACCTGGCTCGCGGGTCCCGACAATTGCGCGACCAGCGGCGGGACGGTCGGCTTCAGTGGCGATACGGTCGCGACCGTCAGCGACAAAGCGGCCGAGGTGATGACGAGGGAAACGGCGGCGAGACAGCGCCAGAAGAAAAGGGAATTCCAGACGCCCCTGCCCGGCACGGCTGCCTGCTGCGGGACGCCGAACAGGCGGGCTTCGACCTGCTTGAAGGTTTCCTGGCCGGGGGTGACGGCGTCATAATCGTCATTGAAGGTGGAGAGGTTCGCTTCCCAGCGGCTGACGATCGCGGCGAACTGCCGGTCGACGCGCATGCGGTCTTCGACGACACGCCGATCCTGGAAAGAGAGAACACCGAGAACATACTCACCGGCGAGTACCTCATCGCGGGAGCGACCTCCCTTGCTTTGATCGGACGACGTCATCGTTCCAGGCACTCTCTCAGCTTCAATAGGCTGCGCCGCAGCCATGTGCGCATCGTGTTCAGGGGCACGCCGAACTCACCGGCCAGTTCCTGATAGCTCAGCCCTTCGACATAAGCCCGTCTGACCGCCACCGCACGATCAGCTTCCAACTGTTCCATGCAGGTGTCAATCCGCCTTCCTTCATCGCGGATCACAGTTGTCGCTTCAGGATCAAGTTGGCTGTCTGCGAGATCATAGGCGCTGTCCAATTCGTCGGCTACCGGCTTGCGGCTTCTGAGCGTATCGATCGCCTGGTTGCGCGCGATCGCCGCAAGCCAGGACGAGGGCGTTCCCGAGGAGATCGCGAAGGCGGAAGCGCGTTGCCAGACCTTGATATAGACCTCTTGCAATGCTTCCTCCCCCTCCGTCTTGTCCTTCAAGATACGCAGGCAGATCGCAAAAAGTTTCGGGCTTGTTTCACGGTACAGAGCCACGAAAGCCTTTCGGTCGCGCATTGCAACCCGGCCGATCAGTTCGGCGATTTCCTCGCTCGTCATGCCGTGTCTCTTCCCCAATGTCCTTCCCTAACTATGGGTGTTCGCTCACGCTTGGCAAGACGGCGGCGTGTGGGCAAATTGCGCGAACTATCGGGCCATTGATTATTCCATCTGTCAAAAACTTGGGATAAAAGGCCGCAACCATTTTTCTGCGGGGTATCCGATGACCGAGACCGAAAGCGAAATCCAGGCACGGCTGCTGGCGCAGGCACTGCCCTTCATGCAGCGTTACGAAAACAAGACGATCGTCGTGAAATACGGCGGCCATGCCATGGGCAATCCCGAGCTCGGCAAGGCCTTTGCCAGCGATATCGCGCTTCTGAAGCAGTCGGGCGTCAATCCGATCGTCGTGCACGGCGGCGGACCGCAGATCGGCGCCATGCTGACGAAGATGGGCATCGAATCGAAATTCGAAGGCGGCCTGCGCGTCACCGACGCCAAGACGGTCGAGATCGTCGAAATGGTTCTCGCCGGCTCGATCAACAAGGAAATCGTCGCGCTGATCAACCAGACGGGCGAATGGGCGATCGGTCTTTGCGGCAAGGATGGCAACATGGTCTTCGCCGAAAAGGCGCGGAAGACTATCAAGGACCCCGACAGCAACATCGAGCGCGTTCTCGACCTCGGCTTCGTCGGCGAAGTGGTTGAAGTCGACCGCACGCTGATCGACCTTCTGGCCCGCTCGGAAATGATCCCCGTCATCGCTCCGGTTGCTCCGGGCCGCGACGGCGCGACTTACAACATCAACGCCGACACATTCGCCGGCGCCATTGCCGGCGCGCTCAACGCGACGCGCCTGCTGTTCCTCACCGACGTTCCCGGTGTCCTCGACAAGCAGGGCAACCTGATCAAGGAACTGTCGGTCTCGCAGGCGCACGCGCTGATCGCCGACGGCACGATCTCCGGCGGCATGATCCCGAAGGTCGAGACCTGCATCGACGCGATCAAGGCTGGCGTGCAGGGTGTCGTCATCTTGAACGGCAAGACCGCGCATTCCGTGCTGCTCGAGATCTTCACCGAGCGCGGCGCGGGTACGCTGATCGTTCCTTAAGGGCGGTCGTTTTCCTTTTCGGACGGGTGAAGTCCCCTCCCCAACCCCTCCCCACAAGGGGGAGGGGCTAACGCGTTGCGCTCTTTGCGCCATCTCACACCATCAGCGTCTGTCGAGAGGCCTTGGCTTCATGGAGAGGGTGCGCCCAGCAAGCCCCTCCCCCTTGTGGGGAGGGGTTGGGGAGGGGTCTACCTCACAGCGCTCCGTAAACCGCCGCAGCCGCCTCTTTCAGCTTCTCCATCATCGCCCGATATGGCCCCGGCCCATAGCTGACACGGCTGACACCAAGCTTCGCCAACGTCTTCACATCAGGCGCGCCCGGCCGCATCATGATGTTGACCGGCAGCGGCGACGCGGCGCAGATCTTCTCGATCAAGCCTTCATCGATCAGCCACGGCACGAAGAAGCCATCGGCACCGGCGGCGGCATAGGCCTTGCCGCGCTCCAACGCCTCCTCAACCAAGCCGGCATGCTTCGAAAGATCACCCTCGCGCAAGAACAGGTCGGTGCGCGCATTGATGAAGAACGCAATACCGCGACGGTCCGCCATCTCGCGGATGGCGCGGATGCGGGCGGCCTGTTTCTCGACCGGGTGTAGCCCGTCACCATCAACCACCTGATCCTCGAAATTGATGCCGATCGCGCCGGCATCGATCAGCTTTTCGACATTGGCGGCAGCGCCCAAGGGATCGGTGGAATAGGCGCCCTCGAAATCGACGGAGAGCGGCAAGTCGTTGACCGCGGTGATCTGGCGGGTCGTGGCGACCAGCGCTTCCATCGGGATCTTCTCGCCGTCGCCATAGCCTTGTGCTGCCGCGACCGACCAGCTGCCCGTCGCCAAAGCCTTGGCACCGGCCTCGGTCACGGCCTTTGCCGTGCCGGCGTCCCATACATTGTAGAGAACGACAGGATTGCCCTTCTGGTGCAGCGCGCCGAACGTCTTTGCCTTCTCAGCCTGATTCATCTTCGCCTCCTCGTTTCTTGTGCCGGAAAACTAGTGCGATCACGTGAGGCGATCAATCGGCCGGCGTGAATGGTCGCATTCCGGATTTCAATCGAAGGCGACGCGTGGCATAAGGCAAAGATGAGCAAGATCGATCGCACGCCCACCCATTCCGACTTCTCGCATGTGACAGAGTGGGTCTTCGACCTCGACAACACTCTCTATCCGCATCACGTCAATCTGTTCGCGCAGATCGACAAGAACATGACGGCCTATGTCTCGACGCTGCTGCAGATGGAGCGGGATGAGGCGCGCAAGCTGCAGAAGCAGTATTATTACGATCACGGCACGACGCTGCAGGGACTGATGATCCACCACGGCGTCGATCCCAACGACTTCCTCGAGAAGGCGCATGCGATCGATTATTCCAGCCTGACCGCCCAGCCGGAACTGGGTGCCGCGATCAAGGCGCTGCCCGGGCGCAAGTTCATCTTCACCAACGGCAGCGTCAAGCATGCGGAAATGGCGGCCGGCGCGCTTGGGATTCTCGACCACTTCGACGATATCTTCGACATCGTGGCGGCCGAGTTCGTGCCGAAGCCGGCGCAGCAGACCTATGACAAGTTCACCCAGCTGAAGCGTGTCGAGACGCAGAAGGCTGCGATGTTCGAGGACCTGCCGCGCAACCTGATCGCGCCGAAGGCGCTTGGCATGCAGACTGTTCTCCTCGTGCCCAACAATCTCGAGGACACGGTTGTCGAGTGGTGGGAAAAGACCAGCGGCGAGGACGATCACATCGACTTCGTGACCGACGATCTCACTGATTTCCTTGGCAAGATTACGCCCAATATTACCGGCTAAATTACGAAAGTTTCATCCAGCTTACCGATGTTTAACTGGGTAATCGGACTTGTCCGCCCTACCTTTTCGTCTGTGATCCCCAATGAGATTGCACACTGAAAGGAACCCAAATGTCTCGGAACAAGCTGATACTGGCCGCACTTTCCTCCGTCTTGATTGTCGGTGCCGCAGCCGGCAGCAGTTTTGCCGCGCCCGGCGACAAGCACAAGCATCCGCCAAGGCCACACCACGCGATGATGGGCGGCGGAATGCGCGGGCCCGTGATGCGGGAAGTCGTCTTCGTGCGCATGCTGCAGCAGTTCGACACGAACAAGGACGGCCAGATCTCCAAGGACGAAGCCAAGAACGGCATGGAAACGATCTTCGCGGCGATCGACACCAACAATGACGGCTCGCTGACACCGGGCGAAATCCGCAAGTATCACGAAGCGCAGATGGCCAAGATGAAGGCGCCTGCCGAGGACATGGCGGCCGACGACGAAGCCCCGCCCGCACCGCCGCCGGCTGATGCCGACGCAGGCCAGCCCGCACCGCCGCAGGACGAAGCCGGACGTGGCCCAGGCCGACACGGCATGCGCGGCCCAGGCATGATCCGCGAACTCCTGATCATGCAGCGCATCGACACCGACGAGAACGGCCAGATTTCCAAGCAGGAAGCCGAAGCCGCCTTCGAGAAATTCTTCACGCGGATGGACACCAACAAGGACGGCGTCATCTCGATCGCCGACATGCCGCAGCGTCCGTTCCTGTAAAAACGGACCTGTAAGGCGAGAAACACCGAAAACCGAGCCCGCCGCGACCATCGCGGCGGGCTTTTTCGTGTAATTGAAATACCCAAGTTGTTGGGTTATTTTTTCACATGGTCACGAACAAGATCACCGACGCCGAACTCGCGCAGGCAAAGCAACGCTGGGAAGCGGAGCGCGCCGAGCGGCCGATACCCGCATCGGTTCGCTTCGATGCGGCTTCGGAGCGCAACCCTTGACGCCGACTACACGATATCAGGTCTGATGAACGGCGTGTTCGGCACCAGGAGTTTCATGGAAGCGCAACGCCGTGGCGGGCAATCCCGCTCGCCCGCGAAGGCCGCCGCCAGCCGGGCGAACGGCGCCAAGGGCGGCCGGCCGAAGAAGGCCGGCGACGCCCCGTGAGCTCACCCTATTCCGGGTGTTCGTAGAATTCCTGGATGATCTTCCAGGCGGCGTCGGCGGTGTCGACGAAGCTGATGAGGTCGACGTCATCGGGCGCGATCGTGCCGAATTCGGCGAGTGCTTCGAAATTGATGATGCTCTTCCAGAATTTTTCGCCGAACAGGATCAGCGGCATCTTTTCCATGCGGCCGGTCTGGATCAGCGTCAGGCACTCGAAGAACTCGTCCAGCGTGCCGAAGCCGCCGGGGAAGACGGCGATTGCCTTGGCGCGCACCATGAAATGCATCTTGCGGATGGCGAAGTAGTGGAAGTTGAAGCTGAGCTCCGGCGTCACGTAGACATTCGGCGCCTGCTCGTGCGGCAGCACGATGTTGAGGCCGATCGAGGGGGCGCCCTCGTCGGCCGCACCACGGTTGCCAGCCTCCATCACGCCCGGGCCGCCGCCGGTGACGACGACGTATTCGTGGAAATCGAAGCCGGCCGCGTATTTCGAGCAGAGGCGGGCGAATTTGCGCGCTTCGTCGTAATAGACGGATGCCGCTTCGAGATTGGCGCGCTGCGTATCGTTGCGGGCAGCCCAGGCGCTCTGGCCGGGTGCGGGAATGCGGGCGCCGCCGAACATCACGACTGTCGATTTGATGCCGCGTTCGGTGAGCAGCATTTCCGGCTTCATCAGCTCCAGCTGCAGGCGGATCGGCCTCAATTCTTCGCGGCACAGAAAGTCCTCGTCGGCATAGGCAAGGCGATAGGCCGGCGACAGGGTCTGCGGCGTTTTCGGCACGGCTTCGGCGCGCTGCTTGTCGGTCTCGCTTGATTTCAACGGATCCCAGACGCCATCCTTGCGCCTCAGTCTGCCGTTTTTCGCCTTTGCCATTCCAATGCCTTTCAGTCCTGCCGGCAGTGCAGCCGGTATGTCGTTTTGTAGCAGTGATCGGGAGCCAACCGGTCCCGAAAAATCATTCCATTTTAGCCCTGCATGCGATAGAGCAGATCGCATCCCGCCAATCACAATTCCCGGAGGCCTTCGCCTCCAACGATAAAGATCGAAGTTTAAGGAATTCTCATGAGCGCCACCGACCTCTCCGCCCTCGAAAAGACACTCGAAGCCGCCTTCGACAACCGCGACAGCGTCAACACCTCGACCAAGGGCGAAGTACGCGACGCGGTCGAAACCGCGCTTGAGCTTCTCGACGGTGGCAAGGTGCGCGTTGCGGAACGCGGCGCCGATGGCGCGTGGAAGGTAAACCAGTGGCTGAAGAAGGCCGTTCTCCTCTCCTTCCGCCTGAACGACATGGAAGTCGTCAAGGGCGGCTCGGGCAACTCGACCTGGTGGGACAAGGTGCCGTCCAAGTTCGAGAACTGGGGTGAGAACGAGTACCGCGCCGCCGGCTTCCGCGCCGTGCCGAACTGCGTCGTGCGCCGCTCGGCCCATATCGGCAAGAACGTCGTGCTGATGCCGTCCTTCGTCAACCTCGGCGCCTTTGTCGACGAGGGCACGATGGTCGATACCTGGGCCACCGTCGGTTCCTGCGCGCAGATCGGCAAGCATGTGCATCTCTCCGGCGGCGTCGGCATCGGCGGCGTGCTTGAGCCGATGCAGGCCGGCCCGACGATCATCGAAGACAATTGCTTCATCGGCGCCCGTTCGGAAGTCGTCGAAGGCTGCATCATCCGCGAAGGTTCGGTTCTCGGCATGGGCGTCTACATCGGCAAGTCGACCAAGATCGTCAACCGCGCCACCGGCGAAGTCTTCTACGGCGAAGTACCGCCCTACTCGGTCGTCGTCGCAGGCTCGATGCCGTCGGGCAACGCCACCATGCCGAACGGCCTTGCAGCACCGCACCTCTACTGCGCCGTAATCGTCAAGACCGTCGATGAGAAGACCCGCTCGAAGACCGGCATCAACGAACTGCTGCGCGACTAATTCGGACCAGATCCGGTGCCGCGCGTGACAGAACTCATGCGCGGCACCGGACATTTCCTGCCCGATATCAGGCTGCCGTAAGCGAACGGCGCATTTCGTCTGATACAACTCTCCCTTGCCTTTTCTTTGCCATTACCGCCGGATAGTTCCACTGTCATGACCGCTACCGATCCCGTCGCCAATCTCCAGACCCTGATCCGCTGCCCATCCGTTACGCCCGCCGAGGGCGGCGCGCTTTCGGCGCTGGAGGCGATGCTGTCGCCGCTCGGCTTCAAGGTGGACAAGGTGAAGGCGACGGAGCCCGGCACGCCCGATATCGAAAACCTCTACGCCCGGCTCGGCAATGACGGCCCGCACCTGATGTTTGCAGGCCATACCGATGTCGTGCCTGTCGGCGACGAAGGCGCGTGGACGCATCCGCCCTTTGCCGCGGAGATCGCCGGCGGCGAATTGTTCGGTCGCGGTGCTGTCGACATGAAGGGCGGCGTCGCCTGCTTCGTGGCCGCCATCGCCCGCCATATCGAAAAGCATGGGCTACCTAAGGGCTCGGTCTCGTTCCTGATCACCGGCGACGAGGAAGGCCCCGCTGTCAACGGCACGATCAAGCTGCTGCAGTGGGCCGCCGAGCGCGGCGAACGCTGGGACGCCTGCCTTGTCGGCGAGCCGACCAACCCGAACACGCTGGGCGAGATGATCAAGATCGGCCGCCGCGGCTCGCTGTCTGGCAAGATCACCGCTCATGGTGTGCAGGGCCATGCCGCCTATCCGCATCTGGCCGACAACGCCGTGCGCGGGATCCTGCAGCTGACGCAGGCGCTGATGCATCCGCCCTTCGATGCCGGCACCGAGAACTTCCAGCCGTCCAATCTCGAAGTGACGACCGTCGACGTCGGCAACCCGGCGACCAATGTCGTGCCGGCCAAGGCGACGGCGAGCTTCAACATTCGCTTCAACGACACCTGGACGGCCGAGACGCTGCAGCAGGAAATCATCCGCCGCCTCGACGCCGCCGCCAGCGAAGGCGTGCTCAGACCCGGCCGGGAGCCGTTCAAATACGATATCGTCTGGGCCGAGCGCCCGAGCCACGTCTTCCTCACGCGCAACAACGCGCTGATCGCCTCGCTGTCCTCGGCCATCGAAAGCGTGACCGGCCAGTCGCCAACGCTGTCGACCACGGGCGGCACGTCGGATGCGCGCTTCATCAAGGATTACTGCCCCGTCGTCGAGTTCGGCCTCGTCGGGCAGACCATGCACATGGTCGACGAACGCGTCGCGGTTGAAGACCTCGAGCGGCTGACGGTCGTCTATGAAACCTTTATCGCGCGCTGGTTCGAGAATGCCGGGGTTTAGGGAAGTCCAGTATTATCTCGCCGGCCTCTGGTTGCTGATCCGAATGGATCCGGCGGGCTTCCGGTTTCTCGACATGTCCGATCGTGGCGTCAACCGCTCCTTCTGGGCCTTCGTCTGGTGCCTGCCGCCAATGGGGATTTCCTGGCTCTGGTGGCGCGAATCCTTCCTGCGCACCATGCCACCGCACACCGATGTCGGCCTGGTCTTCTATTTCAGGCTGGGGCTGGTCGAGGCGGCGAACTGGTTCGTGCCGCTGGTGCTGGCAGGGCTGCTCTTGCTTGCCATGAAGAAGGGCGAGCGCTTCTCGGCCGTCGTCGTCAGCGTCAACTGGCTGGGCGTGCCGCTATCCTATATCAACGGTCTGCTGCTGGCGCTGGTGTTCTTCCTGCCCGGCACGATCGGCATCGTCTCGCTGCTGCTGCTTGCCTTCATGCTGGCCCAGGTCTTCGCCATCGCGCGTATCTTGCGAATGATCTTCAACGGCAACGGCCTCTTGATCGGCGCCATGACGCTGGTGCTGTTCGTGCCGGCGCTGATGCTGTCGGAATTCATGCAGAGGTTTCTGGGGATTTATCCGGTCTAGACTGCGTGCTTGAGCCGATGCTCGAGCATGTAGCGTGTGGCGAAAGCGATGTGGCGTGGGATCGGCTTATCCTTGCGGTAGTCCGCGACCAGCCGTCTCGAAATCTGCAACGCCGCCGCCATGCCATCCAGGCTGTTGCCGAGTTCATCCATCGCGTCTCTAAAGTCCGCATTCGAAAACTCGATCGGTGGAAGGCTGGCCAGCCAGACGGCGGAAAACTCCAGATCCTCGCCCGGCCATTCGATCCCATCGCCATCCTCGTTGACGGACACGCGGCTGAAGAGCGCATCGTCGGCGCGCAGCGGAATGTAGATGCGTCGGCTCTGCAAGGCGGGAGCGAGATCGAGAACGACCGTTTCTCCCGACGCCCAGTCTATCCTGACACTGCGCGCATCGAGCGCTTCGACCGCCGCGATCCTCGGAAGCGGTTCACCGACGGTGATGATGTCATCGCGCATTGAGACCTTGCCACTCATGTTCCAGACGCTCCCTGTTTTCAGACGCCCATCGCATGACGATCTCGTGCACCACTTCGACCGCTGGCAAAGCTTCTCGGGGCACAGGCCCCTCGCCCCCTCATTCCTGTGCTTGTCACAGGAATCCAGCCACGGCGCGTCTGCGTCGTGAAAAGACTCTTTGCGCCCAATGACTTGGGCTTACTGGATTCCTGTGACAAGCACAGGAATGAGGAAGTTCGTGGGTACCGGTGGTGACAAAATCAGAGCTCAGCGTCAGTAAACCGGGAGCTTTGCCAGCGATATGACTAGTGCAACAGGCGCACTATTTCAAGCTAACCGCGTAGTCTAGCTGATGCCGACGACCTCGCCATCTTCCTTGGTGAAGACGGCGATCGGGTTCTCCAGTATCTCCAGAACGACTTCCGACGGGCGGCAGAGGCGGGTGCCTTTGGTGGTCTGGACGATCGGGCGGTTGATGAGGATCGGGTGGGCGAGCATGGCGTCGATCAGGTGTTCGTCGCTGAGATCAGGGGCGGCGAGGCCGAGGTCGTGGTAGGGCGTGCCCTTCTCTCGCAGCACCGCCCGGACGGGGATGCCCATTTCGGCGATCAGCGCTACCAGTGTCTCGCGGCTTGGCGGGGTCTTCAGATATTCGATGACGACGGGTTCCTCGCCCGACTGGCGGATCATGGCCAGCACGTTGCGCGAGGTGCCGCAGGCGGGGTTATGATAGATCGTCGTCGGCATCGGTAGTTTCCGTTTCCTGTCTGCGGTCGACGATAACGTCGGGATAATCGACCTGCATGAAATAAAGACCGTCGGGCGGGGCGACGGGGCCGCAGGCCTTGCGATCCCTCGCCTCCAGCGCCGCGCGGACATCATCCGGCGTCCAGCGCCCCTCACCCGCGAGCTTCAGCGTGCCGGCGAAGGAGCGGATTTGGTTGTGCAAGAAGCTCTGCGCGGTGGCGCGAATTTCGATGAGATCGCCTGATCGCGTCACATCCAGACGATCGAGCGTGCGGATGGGGCTGTTCGCCTGGCAATGAGCCGAGCGGAAGGTGGTGAAGTCGTGCTTGCCGACCAGCGTCTGGGCGGCGGCGTGCATGACCTCGTGATCGAGCGTCTTTGCCACGAACCAGGCCTTGCCTGCCTCCAGCGCCAGCGGCGCGCGGCGGCTGATGATGCGGTAGAGATAATGCCGGCGCAGCGCCGAGAAGCGTGCATCGAAGAACTCGCTGGCACTCTCGACATCGAGGATGGCGACGCGTTCGCCTGAAAGCCTCAGATGCGCATTCAGCGCGTTTTGCAGCTTGAAAGGCGACCACTCCCTGGAGAGATCGGCATGGACGACCTGACCCATGGCATGCACGCCGGAATCGGTGCGGCCGGCGCCGCGGATGGAGACGACATCGCCGCTGGCCGACAGGATGGCTTTCTCGATCGCGCCCTGCACCGACGGGCCATTCTCCTGCCGCTGCCAGCCGACATATTGCGAGCCGTCATATTCGACGATCATGCGGTAGCGGAACATCAGGCGAGCCTCTTGCCCTTGGCAAGCGGCGTGCCGCGCAGGAAATCGGCGGCGGCCAACGGCTTGCCGCCGGCCTTCTGCAGCTTGGTCAATCTCACGGCGCCGGTGCCGCAGGCAACGACGAGATCATCGCTCAACAACTCACCGGCTGCGCCGGATCCCTCGGCACGCTCGGAGCCCAGAACCTTAACGCGTTCGGGCTTGCCGCCGTGCTCAAGCTCGAACCAGGCGCCGGGGAACGGGGCGAGACCGCGAATGTGGTTATGAACGTCGGTGGCATTGCGCGAGAAATCGATGCGCGTCTCGGCCTTGTCGATCTTCGATGCGTAGAGCACGCCGTCCTCGGGTTGCGGCGTCAGCGGCAGGTCGCCCATCTCGAGCTTGACCATGGCCTCGGCCATCGCCTTGGCGCCCGTGAGCATCAAACGATCGTTCAACTCGCCAGCCGTCATGTTTTCGCCGATCGCGACTTCGCTGGTGATGGCGACGGCGCCGGTGTCCAGGCCCTTGTCCATCTTCATCACCATCATGCCGGTCTTTTCGTCGCCGGCCATGATCGCGCGCTGGATCGGGGCTGCGCCGCGCCAGCGTGGCAGCAGCGAGGCGTGGCCGTTGTAGCAGCCATATCGCGTGCCGTTGAGGATCGCTTCAGGCAGCAGCAGGCCATAGGCGACGACGACAGCGACATCGGCCTTGTGGGCCGCGAAGCGCTCGCGCTCTTCCGGATCCTTGAAATTGACGGGTGTGAAGACGGGCAGGCCCAAAATCTCGGCGGCCTGATGCACCGGCGACTTCTGAAGGTCCAGTCCGCGACGCCCACCGGGCCGCGGCGGCTGCGTGTAGACCGCAAGGATCGTGTGGCCGGCATCGACAAGCGCGCGCAGCGTCGGAACGGAAAAGTCGGGCGTACCCATGAAGATGATGCGAAGAGACATTCTATGCCGCCAATTTCTGGCTCGGAGCCAATCTTGAAGATCAGCCGCCTTCAAACGGGTTTACGAGCTTGAGATCAAGCCCTTCGAAGTCTTTTGTGTTGCGTGTGGCAAGCGTGGCGCCGTGGATGAGGCAGATTGAGGCGATCATGGCGTCCTTGGTCTCCATGGAACGGCCAATGTTTCGGCGAGCGGCGGCCAATGCGCCGTAGCGGCGTGCCGCCTCGACGGAAAAGCCAAGAACACGGCCAGTAAAATCAGCCTCGATCCGGGCGAAATCCGCGAGCAGCAAGGCCTTGCGGCGACCTTCGTCGAGCAGATGCAGGCCGTAATACATCTCGCCAATGGAAATGGTCGTCAGGAACAGGGACTCGATCTCGAATCCGTTGAGCCAGGTCAGGATGCGTTCGCTGTTCAGCCGGCCCTGGATCTCGGAGATCACGTTGGTGTCGAGAACGATCATGGCTCAAAGCGCGGCGGATCGCGATCGGCATCAAGACGGAGCTCGGAAAAGGTCTCGACCTCATCCGCCGTCAGCCGTTCATCTCCCAACAACCCGCGCAGCCGATTTCCGGCAGGCACAAGGGATTGCTCCCGCAGGATCTGGCCCCGCATCATTTCGATCGCTTCCTGCGAAAGACTGCGGCCATTGCGGATCGCACGTTCCTGCAGATGCGCCTTCAAGTCGTCATCAAGGCCACGGATCAAAAGATCACCCATTTGGCACCTCCACTGCGATATCACTGATATCATAGCGCTTCGGTGCCGGAATATCAACGCGGGGCTCAGAGCGCCTTGGTGGTCTTGGCGGCCTTGGTGAACTTCTTGATGACCATCTCGCGCTTCAGGCGGGAGATGTGGTCGATGAAGAGGACGCCGTTCAGGTGGTCGATCTCGTGCTGCAGGCAGGTGGCGAGCAGGCTGTCTGCTTCCATCGTCTGCTCCTTGCCGTCGCGGTCGAGATACTTCACGCCGACGGTCGCCGGGCGTTCGACCTCGGCATAGTAATCCGGGATCGAGAGGCAGCCCTCTTCATAGACCGAGCGCTCGTCGGAGGACGAGACGATTTCGGGATTGATGAAGACGAGCGGCTGCTTTTCCTCGCCTTCGCGCGCAACGTCGATGACGAGCATGCGGCGGGCAACGCCGATCTGGATGGCGGCCAGCCCGATGCCTGGAGCATCGTACATAGTCTCCAGCATGTCGTCGGCGAGACGCTGGAGATCGCTGTCGACGCGCTCGATCGGCTTGGAAACCTGACGGAGCAGCGGATCGGGAAGAATGATGAGTGGCTTGATGGTCATGGCGTTCCCATAACCCATCTTTTTGCGGGATGGAATTATCCGATGGCCGGAGGCGGCGCTTTTTTACGCCGCCTTCGCAATTTCGACGCTTTTGCCTCAGGCGGCGCGGCGCGAGGCCTGATAGCCGGAGTGGCTGGCGCTGCCGGTGCGGAACCGTTCGAGCAGGCCGACCAGGCCTTCCACCTCGTTGCGCAGACGCCTGGTTTCAGACGAGGTGCGCTCCACCATGCCCGAATTCTGCTGGGTGATGGTGTCCATGTTGCGGATGGCGACGCTGACTTCGTTGACGCCGGTCGCCTGATCGCGGGCGGCAGACGCGATATCGGCCACGAAGCTGTTGATCTTGTCGATACGATCGATCATGTCGCTGAGCGATTCACCGGTGCTGCTGACGATGTCGACGCCCTGGTTGACCTGCGCGGAGCTCTCGGAAATCAGCTTCTTGATCTCCTTGGCGGCATCGGCCGAGCGCTGTGCCAGCTGGCGGACTTCCTGGGCGACGACGGCGAAACCCTTTCCGGCTTCGCCGGCGCGGGCTGCTTCAACGCCGGCGTTCAGCGCGAGAAGGTTGGTCTGGAAGGCGATATCGTCGATGACGCCGATGATCTTGGTGATCTCGCTCGACGATCTTTCGATGCCGGCCATGGCGGAGACGGCGCTGGTGACCAGCTCGCCGGAATTCTTGGCCTTCTGCTGCGTTTCGCGCACGGCTGCCGACGCCTTTTCGGCGTTGGATGCCGTCTGGCCGACGCTGACGGAGAGCTGCTGAAGGGCGGCTGAGCTTTCCTCGACGCCGGCTGCCTGCTGGGCGGTGCGTAGCGCCAGATCGTCGGAGCCCTTGGCGATCACGTCGGTGCCGCGCAGGATTTCGCCGGATGTGGCGCGAACGGATGTAAAGGAGGCGCGAAGGGCGGCCACTGCGCGATTGTAGTCGTCGCCCATGTCCTTGAAGTTGCCCGGCAGGTCAGCCGGCAAGGTGGCTTCGAGATCGCCGCGCGACAGCGCTTCCAGACCGCGACGGAGATGGCTCAGCGCCATTGCCTGATCGGCTTCCGCCTTTTGGCGTTCCTCTTCAAGCTTCAGCCGCTTTTCTTCCAGCGCTTCCAGATAGACCGAGATCGAATAATCCATGTCCAGCATCGCGGCCTTGACGACGGCGGTGAGCTTTTCGCCGAGCAGTTTGCCCTGGCCGCGGCCGAAGCGCGACGGCCATTCCTTGGCCATCAGCCCTTTGATCAGATCGCTCATCAGAAGCGCGTAGCCGCCAATATACCAGCGTGGCTCAAGGCCGATGCGCGCATGCGTCTTGCCGACCGCGACGACACCCTTGACGTAGGCCTCGTCGAAGTTGCCGCCGGCAAGATTGGCCCAATGCGCTTCCTGCCGGGTCTTGGCACTATTCATGTGCGATTTGTCGGAGAAGAAGCTCGCGACGGCTGGCGTGCGCGCCAGCTTCCCGTAGAATCGTTCGAGCGCGCCACTCAGCAGTTCCGAAATCGCCGGACGCATCTGGCGGAGCGACTGGCGTGCGCTGTCGTCCAACTCAATGAAGTCGAGGCGTTGCTTAAGACCGTTTTCAGGCTGCTGGCTGCTCATAATATATTTCTGCTTTTGCATTTGATGAAGGGCAATTTCTGCGCAGCTTTTGCCGAATATAGTTTCGCAAGCGTTAAATTATGCGGTTATTTCTTAGCTAGTGCTCGAATGTAGGGCTCGCGTATCGCCGGCGAGAGCATTTACGATGTTCACGCTTTGATCTGGAAATACAGCGCGACTTTGCTATGGTGCTGGGATGACCACTAGCACCGACTCGTTTTCCGCCACCCTTTCCGGTCTCAGCCCCATGTCGCTCGCCCTTGCCGGCGCAGCGCTGGCCATCGTGATCGTCTTGATGCTTGCCTTGCTCGTTCGTGGCGGCCAGGCGCGGCGCGAGCAGGCGGAAGAGGCGCTGGAGCGTGCCGCCGAGGCGGATGCGCGGATGGTGGAGCTGTTGCGGATCCAATCGGAAATGCAGGGCCGAATGGCTGCGATGGCCGAGGTGTTCGGCTCGCGCCAGTCGGAACTCAACCAGGCGATCAGCCAGCGGCTGGACGGCATGTCGCAGCGCGTCAACTCGACTATCACGGAGCAGACCAAGTCCACGCATGAGAACCTGAGGAAGCTGCAGGAGCGGCTGGCGGTGATCGATGCGGCGCAGAACAATATCCAGACGCTCGCCAAGGACGTCGTCGGGCTGCAGGCGATCCTGTCCAACAAGCAGACGCGCGGCGCCTTCGGCCAATCGCGGATGGAAACGATCGTTGCCGATGGCCTGCCGATCGGCGCCTATGGCTTCCAGCAGACGCTGAGCAACGGTTCCCGTCCGGATTGCACCATCCGCATGCCCAACGGCGCGCCGCCGCTGGTCATCGACGCGAAGTTTCCGCTGGAAGCATGGAACGCCATTCGCGACGCCGGCGGGCCGGAGCTTGCCAAGGCCGCGTCGCAGCAGTTTCGGCGCGATATGGAGATCCATATCCGCGATATCGCGGAGAAGTATCTGATCCAGGGGGAGACGCAGGATACCGCGTTTCTGTTCGTGCCGTCGGAATCGATCTTCGCGGAAATTCACGAGAATTTCGAAGCGATCGTGCAGAAGGCGCATCGCGCCCGCGTGGTCATCGTTTCACCCTCGCTGCTGATGCTGTCGATCCAGGTGATCCAGGCTGTCTTGAAGGATCAGCGGATGCAGGCGCAGGCGCATGTCATTCAGGGCGAAGTCGCCAATCTGATGGATGATCTCGGCCGCCTCGACGATCGCGTGCGCAAGCTGCAGGGGCATTTCGCCATGGCGCAGAAGGATGTCGACATGATCGTCACCTCGGCCGACAAGCTGACCAAGCGCGGCGCCAAGATCGAGGCGCTGGAATTCGAGGGCGCGGATGCAAGCCGCGTCCCGGATGAAAGTGCTCCTACATCGAAATCCGTGGAGAGCAGAACAGGACTTCTCAAGCTGAGGGTAGTTGACGACGAGTGACGCCTTCGGCAGTGTCGCGCCCGACAAAAGCATTGGGAAGGATACCTCGCATGATCACCGTTTTCGGCTCCATCAACATGGACCTCATCGCCACGACGCAACGGCTTCCGAAGCCGGGCGAGACGGTGGCCGGCAACGGCTTTTCGACGGCCGCCGGTGGCAAGGGCGCCAACCAGGCGCTGGCCGCGCGTCGCGCCGGGCGCAGCGTGACCATGGCAGGTGCTGTCGGTCATGATGGCTTTTCGGACGAGGCGCTTGCGCTCCTCAAGGACGCCGGCACGGATCTCCAGTCCGTCAAGCGCGCGGACGAACCGACGGGAACCGCGATCATTCTCGTAGGCGGAGACGGCGAGAACATGATCGCCGTCGTGCCGGGCGCCAACGGCACGGTCACCGCGCAGGATGCGGATCAGGCCGTCGGCGCGATGAGCAAGGGCGACACGCTGATGCTGCAGCTGGAAATCCCGGTGCCGGCAGTCGAGCAGGCTCTGGCTGCCGCGCGCGCCAAGGGCGTGACCACCATTCTCAATCTCGCGCCGCTGATTGCGGATGCCGCGCGCCTCGGGCGCCTTGCCGATATCGTCATCGCCAACGAAACCGAGTTCGAGCTCCTGGCCGGGCAGGAAAACATGAGCGCGGAAGACCGCGAAGCCGCGCTGAAGCGCCTCAACGCCGAGACGGGGCAGACGCTGATCGTGACGCTTGGCGGCGATGGCGTGGTGGCGATCCGCGACGGCGTGATATCGCGGGCGAAGGGGTTGAAGATCGAGCCGGTGGATACGGTCGGCGCGGGCGATACTTTCTGCGGTTACTTCGCAGCCAGCCTCGATGAAGGGATCGATTTCGAGCCGGCGCTGCGTCGCGCGGCCGTTGCCGGTTCGCTCGCATGCCTCACGGCCGGCGCCCAGCCGTCCATTCCTTCGCGCGACGACGTCGCAAACAAACTATAGGCATGATCAGCCGGCGACATCGACGGCGCGTTTATTCGCGATGGGTCAAAATATCATCGCATTTCACTCAAATTTAATAGGTTTCCGGCGATCTTCCGCGTGATCGCTGGCTCCTTTCTTCAAAGGATACGGCACTCGCCACGGCGGCTCCATGATGAAGCCCGCCCTCGCTTCTTGTGCCGGCGGATGCTTCGCCTGGCCCATCCTTGATCCCCCGAGGAATGCATGTTCATCTTTCGCATGAAATCGCTTGCGGCCAAACTCATTGTGATTACCGGCAGCGCGATCGCGCTGGTTCTCCTGATCTCCAATTTCTTCCTCATCGGTGAGACCCGTGATCGCGTGGAAACGCTGACCATGGATCAGGCCAATCTTGAGGCGAAATCAATCGCCAACGAAGTCGCGTCCTCGGTCGGCGAACTCGCGGGTGCGGCGCGCTCCATGGCCGGCGTCATCGGCCGCGGCCACGAAGGCAAGTATCTGGATCGCAAGGCGATCGTCGATATGCTGAAGGCCAATGTCGAGCGCAACCAGTTCGCCTTCGGCAGCTGGTTCGGCGAAGAACCCAACGCATTCGACGGCCAGTCGCCGTCGCTTGCCGGCCGCACGGATCTCGGCTCGGACAAGAACGGCGCGTTCAACGCCTATTGGACCAAGAAGAAGGATGGCGGCTTTACCTTCTCGGTGTTCGCATCGGACTACAAGGCCGAATGGTACAGCCTTGCCGCCGCCAGCAAGAAGGGCGCAATCTCCTCGCCCTACGCGGAAAGCACCACCGGCGAAAACACCGCGATGACCTCCATCGGCTACCCTGTGATGTCCGGCGGCAAGATGATCGGCGTCAGCGGCGTCGACATTTCGCTGAAGTCGCTCGCCGACAAGCTCGGCGGCCTGCATCCCTTCGGCACCGGCCGCGTGACCCTGCTTTCGCAGGGCGGCAACTGGATCGTCGCGCCGTCCAAGGATCTGGCGATGAAGCCCTACGAGGGCGAAGGTGTCGACGCGGTCAAGACCGGCCTCTCGACGCTTGCGCCCGCCGTCGTCAAGAACCTCTCGATCGATGGCGGCGAGCAGTTCGATCGCGTGGTCTATCCCTTTGCGCTCCCTGACGTGAACACCAACTGGGTCATCCTCGTCGACGTGCCGCACAGCGCGATCAACGCGCCGGTGCAGGACCAGACCTTCATGATGATCGTGGCCGGCATCGTCGTTCTGGCAGCCGTCATGCTGGCACTCTATTTCGCTGTCCGCTCCTTCGTGCAGAAGCCGCTCGGCGGTCTCGTTGCCAGCGTCAAGATGCTGAGCGAAGGCCGCTACGAGCAGCCGGTCATCGGCCAGGATCGTTCGGACGAAACGGGTTCCGTCGCCAAGGCGCTCGAAGGCTTCCGCCATGCGCTGGCCGACAGCCGTCGTCTCGAAGCCGAAGCCAAGAGCCAGCGCCAGGAAGCGGAAGACGAGCGCGGTCGTTCGGAAAGCGAACGTCAGCAGTCGGTTTCGCTGCAGCGGCACATCGTGTCCATCGTCGGCGCCGGTCTGTCGGAGCTGTCACAGGGCAATCTCAGCCACCGCATCACCGATGAATTCCCGGGCGAATACGGCAAGCTGAAGCAGGACTTCAACGCGGCTCTGGCTGCCCTTGAAGAGACCATCACGACGATGAACCTCAGCGTCGTCAACATCGGTTCCGGCACCAGCGAGATCAGCGGCAGCGCGTCCGATCTCGCCAAGCGCACGGAACAGCAGGCGGCAAGCCTGGAAGAAACCGCAGCGGCCCTCAACGAGCTGACCGCGCAGGTCAACTCCAGCGCCGACAATGCGCGCACGGCCGCCGACAACGTCAACCACGCCTGCGAGGATGCCGAGAAGTCCGGTGATGTCGTGCGCAAGGCGATCGCCTCCATGCACGGGATCGAGCAGTCCTCCACAGAGGTTTCGCGTATCATCGGCGTCATCGACGAGATCGCGTTCCAGACCAACCTGCTTGCGCTCAACGCCGGTGTCGAAGCCGCGCGTGCCGGTGAAGCCGGCAAGGGCTTCGCGGTGGTTGCCCAGGAAGTGCGTGAACTGGCCCAGCGTTCGGCGAATGCCGCCAAGGAGATCAAGACGCTCATCAACACCTCGGCCGTCCAGGTCAAGGAAGGCGTCGATCTCGTCGGCCGCGCCGGCGATACGCTGCACAACATCTCCGAGCAGGTCATGCGCATCAATGGCCTGATCCGGGAAATCTCGGCATCGGCCAGCGAGCAGGCGATCGGCCTCAAGGAAGTCAGCCAGGCCATGAACCAGATGGACCAGGTGACGCAGCAGAATGCCGCCATGGTCGAGGAGACGACCGCGGCCAGCGTCACGCTGAACGAAGAGGCACAGACGCTGCAGCACCTCGTCGCCCGCTTCCGCGTCAGCAACGCCAACCATGGCGCATCGCTGCGCTCCACCGCACAGCAGATGCGGGCACCGGCAGCGGCACCGAGCTATCGCCCGTCATCGCAGCCGAGCTATCGCCAGGCAGCCGCCCCTGCCCCGCGCCGCGCCGTTGCGCAGTCGCATGGATCGGCGGCCGTCGCGCAGGATAGCTGGGAAGAATTCTGAGCCGATCGGCTGAGCCAAAACAAAAAAGAGGCGCCGGAGCGATCCGGCGCCTCTTTTCATTCGAACTGGAGATGATCAGGCCGCGTTGGAGGTCTGCTCTTCATTAAGGAAGGCATAGATCGCCGAGGCGCTGTCGGTGGCGCGCAGCTTGGCCACGAGATCGTGGTCGCGCAGGACGCGGGCGATGCGCGACAGCGCCTTCAGGTGATCGGCGCCGGCGCCCTCTGGCGCCAAAAGCAGGAAGACGAGATCGACCGGCTGATCGTCCAGCGCTTCGAAATCGACCGGCTGGTCGAGGCGCGCGAAGATGCCGACGATGGAATTGACGCTTGCCAGCTTGCCGTGCGGAATGGCGATGCCATTGCCGACGCCGGTGGAACCAAGCCGCTCGCGCTGCAGGACAACGTCAAAAATCTCGCGCTCGGACAGCCCGGTGACTTTCGACGCCTTGGCCGACAATTCCTGCAGGAGCTGTTTCTTGGAGTTGACCCTGAGAGCGGGAATGATCGCATTCTGCTGCAGCAAATCTGCCAAAGCCATTTCTTTTTCCTTTTGTGCCAAGCCGGGGGAGCGGCAGATGCCTGCCGCTCCGCTCCGTTTTCTCAGCTTTTGATGTTGGCTGCGTCTATCCAGCCAATGTTGCCGTCGTGCCGACGGTAAACGATGTTCAACTGTTCGTTACCCGGGCTGCGGAAGAGCAGCAGGGGTTCGTCCGTCATGTCGAGCGCCATCACGGCGGTCGCGACGGACATGGTCTTCATCTGCTTGGTGCTTTCGGCAACGATCGCTGGTGCGAAATCATCGGCGATCTCGTCGTCATGATCCGGCATGCCATCCATGACGGTGTAGGCGACTTCTGCAAAACCATTCAGATGATTTCCGGCATGGTGATCCTTGAGCTTGCGCTTGTAACGGCGAAGTCGCTTCTCGATACGCTCGGAAGCGGCGTCGAATGCCAACTGCGGATCCATTGCCTCGCCGGCCGCGTGCAAAATCACGCCACTGTCGAGATGAACCTTGCAATCGGCGGCGAAACGGGCGTTGGCCTTTTGTACGATCACTTGACCAGAATACCCTCCGTCGAAGTATTTCGTGACGGCCACGGCAATTTGGTCCTCTATCCGCTGACGGAACGAGTCACCAATTTCCATATGTTTACCGGATACACGCACACTCATGGAGTTTCCCTTCTTATGTGGTTTGCGAGTACCAGTTTACGCCAAGCCTGACTCTCATCCAAGCACTTCGCGCAATCTCAAGCAAGATCGGCCGAAGTTCTCGGCTGTGGGCGCCCTTAGGATTGATGGGGATAACCTCTGACACCATTCACAGCGTCAATTTGGCGCGGCTTCTAGCCAGAAGTTACCAAAAAGTCAACACACGCCCTGTTTTCTCGCGGGGGCGGGACGCGTCGGCCGCAACAGACCGAACTCCTCAGAAGCCCGCGACCTTCGCGAGCGCCCGCTTTTCCCGCCGGCGCTGGACGGAAGAAGCGATATTCATGGCTTCACGATACTTCGCGACCGTTCTGCGGGCAAGCTCCACCCCACTCCCCTTTAGGATGTCCACGATATCATCATCTGAGAGTACGGCGTCGGGGCTTTCCTGCGCAATAAGTGCGCGGATCTTGTGACGAACGGCTTCCGCCGAGTGGCTGTCGCCGCCTTCCACCGCGCTGATCGACACCGTGAAAAAGTATTTGAGCTCGAACAAGCCGCGCGGCGTCAGCATGTACTTGTTCGAGGTGACGCGGCTGACGGTGGATTCATGCATCTTGATGGCGTCGGCCACGGTCTTCAGATTGAGCGGGCGCAGGTGATCGACACCGTGGAGCAGGAAGGCATCCTGCTGGCGGACGATTTCGGTCGCCACCTTCATGATCGTCTTGGCGCGCTGATCGAGACTGCGCGTCAGCCAGTTGGCCGTCTGCAGGCACTCCGACAGGAAGGCGTGATCGTCGCCGTTCTTGGTGACCTTGGCGAAATAGGCCTGGTTCACGAGCACGCGCGGCAGCGTATCCGGGTTGAGCTCCACCAGCCAGCTGCCGTCGGCGCTCGGGCGGACCACGACGTCGGGCATGATCGCCTCCGACACCGCCGTCTCGAAGCCGCTGCCCGGCTTGGGGTTGAGCTGGCGGATCTCGCTCAGCATGTCGAGCAAATCCTCTTCGTCGACACCGCAAAGCCGCTTCAGCGTCGCGAAGTCGCGGCGGGCGAGCAATTCGAGATTGCCGACGAAAGCCTGCATGGCCGGATCGAGGCGATCCTTCTGGCGCAGCTGGATCGCCAGGCATTCCGACAGGTTTCGGGCGAAGACGCCGGGCGGATCAAGCGTCTGCAGTGCCGCCAGAACCCGCTCCACATCCGCAGCACCAGCACCCAGCCGTTCGGCCGCTTCGGCGAGATCGGCGTGGAGGTAGCCGGCCTCGTCCAGCTGGTCGGCGAGATACTGGCCGATCAGCTGGTCGGCCATATCGGGAAGGACGAAATGCATCTGCTGGGCAAGATGATCGCGCAGCGAGACCTGGCCGGCGACGAAATCGTCGAGGTCATAGCCATCGGCACCGCCCTCACCGCCACCCGGCATCGACTTCCACTGGCTGATCAGTTCGGGAGCGTCGGCGCGCTGCGGCACGCCGTCATCGGGGAAGACGTTGGCATAGTTGGCGTCGAGTTCGTCGCTCATGCGGCCAGCGCCGGCGCCATCGGCACGATCGGACCAGTCGCCGGACATTACTTCCGAGCGGCTGTCGTAATCTTCGTCGAAGCTCTGCTCTTCGGCCTGGCGGGAATGGCCATCATCGTCGTCGCCGGCGCGATCACTGCCTGTTTCGGCGTCATTTGACGGAAACTCAAGCAGCGGGTTCTTTTCGACTTCCTGGGCGATAAACTGATTGAGCTCGAAGTGCGTCATCTGAAGCAGCTGGATGGACTGCATCAGCTGTGGTGTCATCACCAGCGATTGGCTTTGGCGCAGGTATAAATTGGCCGAAAGTGCCATGATGGACGCAAAACTCCCGCTCGTTCCTCCGGGAAACAGTGTCCTATAACGGGGCTAAGGCCACTGATATCCAAGTTGGCCCAAAAATTGCTTTTTTATTTTATTTGGTCAAGCGGAACTATGCGGCAAGGTGAATTTCCGCTGCCTAGACCCCATGATCACAGGGACGATGTGCCCTTAGAGGCTGAAGTTGTCGCCGAGATAAAGCCTGCGGACTTCGGCATTGTTAACAATGTCGTTGGCCCGGCCATGCGTCAACACTTCGCCCGCATGGATGATATAGGCGCGGTCGATCAGACCCAGCGTCTCGCGCACATTGTGGTCGGTGATCAAGACACCGATGCCACGCGCCGTCAGGTGATGGACGAGGTTCTGGATATCCGACACCGAGATCGGATCGACGCCCGCGAAGGGCTCGTCGAGCAGCATGAATGTCGGGTCGGTCGCCAATGCACGGGCGATTTCCAGACGGCGGCGCTCACCGCCGGACAACGCCACGGCCGGGCTCTTGCGAAGCTTGCGGATATGGAATTCGTCGAGCAACTCGTCGAGCTTCTTCTCGCGCGCCGCCTTGTCCTTCACATGCACTTCGAGAACGGCGCGGATATTCTCCTCGACCGTCAGTCCACGAAAGATCGAGGCTTCCTGCGGCAGATAGCCAACGCCGAGGCGCGAGCGGCGATACATCGGCATCGACGTCACGTCGTTGCCATCGATCTCGATCGTGCCTTCGTCGACGGGGACCAGACCCGTGATCATGTAGAAACAGGTCGTCTTGCCGGCGCCGTTCGGGCCGAGCAGGCCGACGGCCTCGCCACGACGCACGACCAGCGACACGCCGTTGACGACGCGGCGGGTGCTGTACGTCTTCGTCAGACCGCGCGCGATCAGGGTGCCCTGATAGCGGCTCTTGTCAACGGCGCCATCTGCGGCGGCCTGTTGCCCGGTCTTGCCGAACATATTCGATAGCGAGAATAATTTCACGTGGCAGCCGGGGTCAGTTCTTTTTCTGGGATTGCGGATCGAGCTGAATCTGGACGCGGCCCCCGCAGCTGTCCAACTGTGCCTGACCCGTTTCCATGTGCACCGTCAGCTGGCAGCCGGTGAAGACATTGCCGCCGTCGGTCAGAACGACCTTGTCGCCCTTCAGGATAAAGAGCTGCTTTGCCATGTCGAACGAACCGTTATCGGCGGTCGCGGTCTGCGTGCCCGAGGTGAGGTACACCTTGTTCGTCACGATGATGTGGTCGATGTCGGTGTTGCCCGACGACATCGAGGATGCCGGCGTCGTGGTTTCAGATGCCTTGGTCGCAGGCGCAGCGCCATCGGCTGCGGCCTTTGCCTTGTAGAAGACGGTCATGTGGCCGGCCTGCAGCGTAGTCGTTCCCTGAACGACCTTCACGTTGCCGCTGAAGTCGGCGGTGTGATCCTGATCATGAATCTCGAGCTTGTCGCTTTCGATCTGGATCGGCTGATCCTTGTTGAGCTTCAGTCCGCTCATCTGGCTGGTCGTCGCCTGCGCCATCGCGGCTCCGGCCAACAGCAGGAGTGCAAGCGCACCGTTCGTGAATACTGCGCCCGCCTTGCGGGTAGAAATGCGACAATCTTTTGCCATGGTGACCCGGGTTAAGTGCCCTGTTTGCGGATAGCGGTGGGGTTCACATTCATTCGAACGTTCCCCTCGAATGTGATCGTCCGTCCCTTATCTGTCATCTTGAGCGAGCGCGCAACAACCGATGCGCCATCTTTTTTGATGTCGACAGGGTCGCTGGTTGTAAGCTTTCCGCCCTTCACATCGACCTGCGCGGTCTGGAATTTGGCTGTCAGGCCGTCGCTCATGTTGATGACGAAGGGAGACGTGATGTTCAGATTATCGGTCGCGCGATCGTAATCGGCTGTCGTCGCCTCGACGCGGGCAACCAGATCGTCCTTGACCGGAACCACCGCCTTGACGGTTTCCAGCGAGATCAGGTTCGGGTTCTTGATGTCCTGCAGCGCCCGTTCAGCGAGCATCGAGTAGTTGATGCCGGCGGCGTTGCGGCCGGCGATCGCCGGCTTCAGCATCACGACCTTGCCGTTTTCGATCTTGGCGCCTTCGATCTTGATGTTCTCGGGCAGATAGGTGCGGATGACCGACACGCCGATAAAGGCGAGCGACACGATCACGGCGGCGACCGGCAGCAGAACCTTCAGCCGGCGAACGCGGGCGGAGTGAAACCGCGCGGCGCCATAGGCACTTTGCGCCGGCTTCGCATAGGCAGCCTGTCCGCCATTATCCAAGGTGTTGAGCATTCATTCGGTCCGTGTCGATGATAGGACGGCGTATATAGGGAGCGCTTTCGCCCGATCACAGTTCATTTCGCATTATTACACTGACTTGCCAATATGGATTTTTTTCTGCAACAAGCAAGAAAACCGCAAAACCAATCGACACAGCGTTAACGCATATCTATGCACTCTACGTAAGAAGAGTTGCGTCAGACTTGCCGACCGGAGGAATAAATGGACAGCTCCATGATCGCAGATCGCCGCAGGCTGCGCCGCAAGGTCGGCTTCTGGCGCGTGGTGGCGGTACTGCTTCTTCTCGCGCTTGCGCTTGCTATTTACGGCTTTCTGTTCGCCGACAATGCAAACAGGCGCCCGCATGTGGCGCATGTGACGATCTCCGGCCTGATCACCGACGACAGCGAATTGCTCGAGCGGCTCGCCAAGATCAAGGACGAAGACGCGGTCAAGGCGCTGGTCGTTTCCATTTCCTCGCCCGGCGGCACGACCTATGGCGGCGAGCGGATCTTCAAGGCGATCCGGGCGATCGCCGCCAAGAAGCCCGTGGTCTCCGATGTCCGCACGCTTGCGGCATCCGCCGGCTACATGATCGCGACAGCAGGCGATACGATCATCGCCGGCGACAGCTCGATCACCGGCTCGATCGGGGTCATCTTCCAGTATCCGCAGGTGAAACCGCTGCTCGACAAGATCGGCGTCTCCATGGAAGAGATCAAATCCTCGCCGCTGAAGGCGGAGCCCTCGTCCTTCCATCCGGCAAGCGACGAGGCCAAGGCGATGATCAACAACATGATCGTCGACAGCTATGCCTGGTTCGTCGATCTGGTGGCCGATCGCCGCAAGCTGCCGCGCGAGGACGTGCTGAAGCTCGCCGACGGCACCATATTCACCGGGCGCCAGGCGCTGAAGATGAAGCTCATCGACCAGCTTGGCGGCGACGACGAAATCCGTGCCTATCTCGCCACCAAGAACGTCAGCAAGGACCTGCCCGAGATCGATTGGAACAAGAAGAGCAGCACGCCGTTCCTTCTCGCAGGCGCGGCCTCGCAGATCCTCACGCTTCTCGGTTACGGCGATCTCGCCAGAAGCCAGGACCTTGCGGGAATTCTGCCGCAGAAGTTGCTTCTTGACGGGCTCGTTTCAGTTTGGCAGGTTGGCCATGATTGATAAGAAATCAATAATTTAAGGGGGCCACCGTGATCAAGTCCGAGCTGGTGCAGATAGTTGCGGCTCGCAACCCGCATCTTTACCATCGCGATGTGGAAAATATCGTGAACGCGGTTCTCGACGAGATCACCGATGCGCTGGCGGCGGGCAACCGCGTCGAGCTGCGCGGTTTCGGCGCCTTTTCGGTCAAGAACCGTCCATCGCGCTCGGGCCGCAACCCGCGCACCGGCGACACCGTGTTCGTCGAGGAGAAGTGGGTCCCCTTCTTCAAGACCGGCAAGGAGCTGCGCGAGCGGCTGAACCCGGGACAGGCCGATCAGGACGACTGATCGCCGCCTATAGGCCCGGCTGCGGCGAAACCGCACTTGAACTTCACGAGGTCTTTTCTATCCTGTGGCTGAAAGAACGCGCCGCTTACCATGAGCGTGCGTGAGCATGTGGAGGCCTGCGATGGCGAAGAAGATTATCAACCTCCTGATCCTGCTGCCGCTCGGCATCATCCTGATCATTTTTTGCGTGGCCAACCGCCAGAGCGTGACGCTGGCGTTCAATCCGTTTCGCCCCGAGGATCAGGTGCTGTCGGTCTCGGCGCCGTTCTTTGTCTTCCTCTTCATCGCGCTCATCATCGGCATGTTCGCCGGTTCGGCGGTGACCTGGATGAACCAGGGCAAACATCGCAAGCGCGCCCGCAGCGAAGCCAAGGAAGCCGTTCGCTGGCAAGGCGAAGCCGACCGCCACAAGGCGCGCTCGGAAGAAATCGCCGGACAGTTGCCGTCGCGGTAAGACTTCAGGCTTTTCAGAGTTTCCTGACATAAGTGCGCGCGGCGATTTCGGCTTGCCAAGCCCTTGCACCGCGCCATTTGTCTTCATAGCTATGTCCAAAGAACCCGCTGCGCCCTTCTCCCAAAGCAGTTTCACTGCCTCAGCGCGTCGCTTCATGAGGATGAAACCATGAACACAGATCAGATCCTGAAATCGGTCGTCGCCGTCCGCGGCATCATTCCCGATGATGCCTATACCGCCGATACGCTCGGCACCCGGCGCGAGGGCAGCGGCGTGGTCATCAAGGACAGCGGTCTGGTGCTGACGATCGGCTATCTGATCACCGAGGCCGAGGAAGTGTGGCTCACCGCCCATGACGGAAGGGTGGTCGCGGCGCATCCGCTCGGCTACGACCAGGAAACGGGCTTTGGCCTTTTACAGGCGCTTGGCCCCCTCAACCTGCCGGCGCTGGAATTCGGCGACGCCACCTTGGCCGAGCTTGGGCAATCGGTGACGCTGATCGACGGGATCGGCGAGTTCGTCGATGCCAAGATCGTCGCCAAGCAGGAATTCGCCGGCTATTGGGAATATCTGCTCGACGAAGCGATCTTCACTACGCCCGCACACCCCTCCTGGGGCGGAGCGGCACTGGTCGATGGCGACGGCAAGCTGATCGGCATCGGTTCGCTGCGACTGCAGATGAGCCAGGGTGGCGAGGTGGCGGATATCAACATGATCGTGCCGATCAACCTCCTGACACCGATCCTCGACGACCTGACCACGCGCGGGCAGGTCAACAAGCCGGCGCGCCCCTGGCTCGGCGCGTTCTCCGCCGAAAGCAATGGCGACGTGATCGTGATGAGCGTCGCGGAGGGTAGCCCGGCGGATCAAGCCGGGCTCAAGCGCGGTGACGTCATCTCGGAAATCCGCGACGGCGAGGTCGATGGGCTGGCCGATTTCTACCGCAAGATCTGGAGCAGCGGCCCCGCCGGCGCCGAGATCCCCATGCGTATCCTCCGAGACGGCCGCGAGGCGTGGCTGCGCGTGCGCTCGGCCGATCGCAACAGCTTCCTGCGCAAGCCGCAGATGCAGTGACGCGATCAGCGCTCGGGGAAGAAGGTCATCTCTTCGTATTCGCCTTCACGCGATGAGCCCTTGCCTGTCACCACGAAGCCCCGGGCGCGATAGAAGGCCTTGGCGTGTTCGTTGCGGTCTAGGCACTTCAGCCGGTAGGTCTTGTCAGGCCAGTAGGGCAGCGCTCTCAGGAGAGCCTGGCCGATGCCGAGGCCGCGATACTGTTTCCTGATGTAGAGCATGTGGATGAAATCATCGGGCGACCACAGCGTCATGAAGCCCGCGATCTCGCCATCCGGCATCTCGGCGAGCCAGAGCAGTTCGCCCTGTGTATGGGCGTGAAAATCCTCGTGGCGGAACACCTGCGGGTCGACCCAGGTGAAGGTATCGCGACGCACCGCGAGATAGATATCCGCGAGTTCTTCCAGGTCGGCCTTTTCTGGCGATCGGATGGTCCAGTGCATGGTTATGGATGTAGCGGAGACGGCATGAGCTGCCAATTACCTCGTTGGGCGCCAGCGGCCTTTTATTCGGCTGCCTTGGCGCTGACCGCCGCGTTGAAATCGGCGAAGAACCGCTGCGCGAGCTTTTGCGACGAGGAATCGATCAGCTTGGCGCCGAGCTGGGCGATCTTGCCGCCGACATCCGCGCCGGCGCGATAATGCAGGATGGTTTCGCCGCCGTCGTCCTCGAGCGTCACATCGGCCGATCCCCTGGCGAAGCCGGCGATGCTGCCTTTGCCTTCGGCAGACAGCGTGTAGCTCAGGGGTGCATCGATGTTGGAGACGCGGATTTCGCCGGTGAAGGTGAGCGGCACCATGCCGATCTTGACCCTGATCGTGGCGACGAGTTCGTTCGGACCGGTAAACTCCAGTGATTGGCAACCGGGTATGCATCCCTTGAGGATATCGGGATCGTTGAGGCCGGCCCACACGGCATCGCGCGGCGCGGTAATCCGCTCTTGTCCGACGAAGTCCATCACAATCCTCCCATTTTCACCTTGTCGAACATATCGCGGCGGGAAAGCGCTTTGCCAAGGTGAAAATGGGATGCTATTTGCACGGGCTCTATCAAATTCAGCACGCGGAACACCACGTTGAGACAAAAAGAACGCCGGCCGGGCCAGAAATCCGGCACCGGCCCCGCCAGCGGACGACGCGGCGACGAGCGCGGCAACAGCCGCCCGCCGAAGCCCGTAAACAGACCCGCAGCGCCGCAACAGGCCGCGCGCGAGCCCGCCTCCGCGCCTGCGGCACTGGAGCGCCCATTGATGGAGCGCACCGGTGAACGGCCGCCCGAGCGCGTTCCGATCATTCTCGAATCCCTCGGCGCCGGCGATTTCCACCTGATCGACAGCGGCAATGGGGAAAAGCTCGAGCAATACGGCCCCTACCGGATCATTCGCCCGGAAGGACAGGCGCTGTGGAAGCCATCGCTTCCGAAACATGTCTGGGACAAGGTCGATGCGGCCTTTACCGGCGATACCGATGAAGAAGGCACCGGCCGCTGGCGTTTTCCCAAGGAAGCGCTGGGCGAGACCTGGCCGCTCAACCTTCTCGGCGTCGACTTTCTCGGCCGCTTCACCTCGTTTCGCCATGTCGGCGTGTTTCCCGAGCAGATCGTTCACTGGACGTGGATGAAGCAACAGGTCGAAGCGGCCGGCCGGCCGCTGAAGGTGCTGAACCTCTTCGGTTACACCGGCGTTGCCTCGCTGGTGGCGGCTGCGGCCGGCGCCGAGGTCACGCATGTCGATGCCTCGAAGAAGGCGATCGGCTGGGCGCGCGAGAACCAGGCGATGAGCGGGCTTGAAAAGGCACCGATCCGCTGGATCTGCGAAGACGCGATGAAGTTCATCCTGCGCGAAGAACGCCGCGGCAACACATACGACATCATTCTGACCGATCCGCCGAAGTTCGGCCGCGGCCCGAATGGCGAAGTCTGGCATCTGTTCGAGCACCTGCCTGTGATGCTCGACATCTGCCGCGAGATCCTGTCGCCCAAGGCTGTCGGCCTCGTGCTGACGGCCTATTCGATCCGCGCCAGCTTCTATTCCATCCACGAGCTGATGCGCGAGACGATGCGCGGGGCCGGCGGCGTGGTCGAATCCGGAGAGCTGGTGATCCGCGAAGCCGGGCTTGATGGCAACACGCCAGGCCGCGCGCTCTCCACATCCCTCTTTTCCCGCTGGGTGCCGAAATGAGCCACGAACACCGCGACAACGGTCCGCGCAGGGTCGGCCAGGTGAAGGAAGTCACCTCGCTTGCCAATCCCATCATCAAGGACATCAAGGCGCTCAGCGACAAGAAGACCCGCGAGCAGAGCGGCACCTTCATGGCCGAGGGGCTGAAACTCGTGATCGACGCGATCGAGCTTGGCTGGACGATCCGCACGCTGGTTTACGCCAAGGCCGCGAAGGGCAAGCCGCTGGTCGAGCAGATGGCGGCAAAGACCGTCGCTTCCGGCGGGCTGGTGCTCGAAGTCAGCGAGAAGGTTCTCTCCTCGATCACCCGCCGCGACAATCCGCAGATGGTGGTCGGCGTGTTCGAAAACCGCTGGAAGCCGCTCCGCGACATTCGCCCGGCCAAGGGCGAGACGTGGATCGCGCTCGACCGGGTCCGCGATCCCGGCAATCTCGGCACGATCATCCGCACCGCCGATGCGGCCGGCGCTTCCGGCGTCATCCTGGTCGGCGAGACCACGGACCCGTTTTCGCTTGAGACCGTACGGGCAACGATGGGCTCGGTCTTCGCCATGCCTGTGTCGCGCGCGACGCCAGAGGAGTTCATCGCCTGGAAGAAGCAGGCGGGCGTGTCGCTGGTCGCCACGCATCTGGCCGGCTCCGTCGACTACCGCACGATCGATTACAAGAGTAAGCCGGTCGTCATCCTGATGGGCAACGAGCAATCCGGCCTGCCGGAGCAGCTTGCGCGCGAAGCCGATGCGCTTGCCCGCATTCCGCAACAGGGCCTGGCGGATTCGCTCAATCTCGCGGTCGCCAGCGCCGTCATGATGTTTGAGGCACGCCGCCACCTTCTCTCACTCACCGAGGCCAAATGACCGATCAGACGCTAGACCGCCCGACGCTGTTTTCGCGCCCGCTGCCGATCCTGATCTTCGTCGTTCTCGCCGTGGTGCTCGACCAGATCATCAAGATCGTGGTCGATCACACGCTGCCGCTTCAAGAAGCGGTGCACGTCATCCCGATGCTGGCGCTCTACCGCACCTATAATCTCGGCGTCGCCTTCTCGATGCTGTCAGGCATGGACGGCTGGTTTATCGTCGGCATGCGGCTGATCATCGTCGCTTTCGTGCTCTGGCTCTGGCACCGCACGGGCAAGCAGCGCACCTTCGCCCATCTCGGCTACGCACTGATCATCTCAGGTGCGCTGGGCAATCTCCTCGACCGTTTCCTTTATGGACACGTCATCGATTACATCCTGTTCTATACCGAGACATGGTCGTTCGCGGTTTTCAACTTGGCCGATAGTTTCATCACCATCGGCGCGGGATGCGTGATTTTGGACGAGCTATTGCAACCCAAGACCGCCGATAAGTAAAATCTTAGCGGTTTACTGAAGGCATTTGGAACAGCCGGCGTGCTAATTTGAACCTATGGTCGGACTGGGTCAGTTACACGAGAAGCTTGCCGCTGCCTTCGGCGCGCCCGCCGCTCATCCTCAAGATGAGCAGGCCGCGATCCCGGCTGACATGTCCCCTGCTACCCCCGAACACAGCCCCGTCGTCGCCCCCTCGGCGCGCAAGCTGATCTCCTACTGGCTCGGCGGCGCCGGCATTCTCTCCGCCATCCTCTTGCTCGCGCTCGGCTATTTGGGCGGCCTGCTCTGGGTCGCGATCGGCATCGGCGCGCTGGTTCTTGCCGCGATCGTCAGCTTCGCCGTTGTCTCGACCCGCCGCCATCACATCAAGGCGCGCGCCGGCGACGACACCGTGCGCGGCGGAAGCGATGCGGCGCTCTTCGCCAGCATCCACGACGCGCTTGGCGACATCACCGTGACCCGGACGATGGATCGACGGATCGTTGCCGCAAACGACATGTTCCGCCGGTTGACCGGGCGGCTAAACCCGATCGGGCAGACCTGCGAGGAAATCGGCATCGCCTTTCGCCCCGGCACGGAACCGCACCGCTACGATGTCGAGATGTCGACGCCCGAGGGCCAGCGCATCTTCTTCTGGCGCGATGTCGTGACCCGCAACCCCTCGGACGGAAAGCTTTTGCTGCACAGCATCGCCCGCGACGTGACGGCTGATCGCATCGCGGCGCAGGAGCGCGAAGAGGCGCGGCAGAAGGCGGAGTTCAACAGCGCCTCGAAATCGCGGCTGCTTGCGACCGTCAGCCATGAATTGCGCACGCCGCTCTCGGGCATTCTCGGCATGACGCATCTCCTGACCGAAACGCGGATGACCCAGGAGCAGGACAACTACCTGACCGGCATCCGCCAGTCCGGCCATGCGCTGACCCAGCTGGTCGAGGATCTGCTCGATTTCTCGACCATCGAGGTCGGGCGCTTCCAGCTGCGCCCGCGGTCTGAATCGGTGCGCAAGCTGCTTGAAAGCGTCGTCGAGATGCTCGCACACCGCGCCCATGAAAAGGGCATCGAGATCGGCTCGACGGTGTCGTCTGATGTTCCCGAACTGATGAACTTCGACGCGGCGCGTCTGCGCCAGGTCTTGTTCAACGTCATCGGCAATGCGGTGAAATTCACCCAGGTCGGCGGCGTGTTCATTCGCGTGTCGCTGCAGGATGGCGAGCTTGCGATCACCGTCACCGATACCGGGCCGGGCATGACGGAAGAAGAGCAGGCGCGTGTCTTCGGCGAATACGAACAGGCGGGCACCATGGTGGAGAAGAGCAACGGCACCGGCCTTGGCCTTGCCATCTCGGCGCGCATCATGCGCGAGTTCGGCGGCGAGCTGACGGTCGCCAGCGAAAAGGGCACCGGCACGGAGTTCTGCATCCGCTTCCGCACCGAGGGAGACGAAGAACCCGCGGCGCGGCGCGACACGCTGCTTTCGGGCAATCTCGTGGTGCTGCTCGCACCTGCCGGTGCCGCGCGCATGGCGATTTCCGAGACCATCCGCACGCTCGGCGGCCAGTGCCACTTCGTCGAGGATGGCGAGACGGCCCGTTGGATTTTGCTCGACATGGCGGCCAACGGAAGGCGCCCGACCGACATCATCGTTGACCACCGCATGTCGGCGGAATTCGCGGCACACCTCGCCGACCGGACCGATATCGCAGCCCTTGGCCTGCGCAAGATCTTCCTGGTCAATCCGGAAGAGCGCAACGCCCATTCGCTCGATCTCTTCGACGCCTGGCTGATCCGGCCGCTGCGCGAACAGTCGCTGATCGACGTGTTGCGCGGTCGCATGCGCGGCATGGAAAAGCGCGATGCGCTCAACGACAACCAGCCCGGCTTCAGCCCCGGCATCCCGGAGGCGGGCATTCAGGGCGGGCTGAAGATCGTGCTCGCCGAAGACGATCCGATCAACGCCATGCTGATCCGCGCCATGCTGGAAAAGGCCGGCCACAGCGTGCAGCATGTCGAGCATTTCGAAGCGCTGCTCGACGCGGCGCTGGCGGAAGGAAGCGTGCGGCCGGATATCGTCATCAGCGATCTTTCCATGCCCGGCGGCGACGGGATCGAAATGATTGGCCGGCTACGTGGTCATGAGCGCCGGCTTGAGGTTCCCTCGGTGCCGATCATCGTTTTGACTGCCGACAAACGCGATGAATCGCGTCGTCAAGTCTTGCTGAACGGGGCAAACCGCGTCATGCTGAAACCCATAGACCCGATACGGCTCCTGACGGAAGTCCAGGCTGTCGCCGCGCTTTCGGCACGCCGCGCAGAAGCACTGTAGCGCCACCGCCACCCATGTGTTTCTTGCGTATCTGGGGGTTTAAAATGTCACTTTGCTGTCGCATATAAGTGTTTTATGGCGTCCTAAAGCCGGCAATGAAAGATTCGTCATGTCCGTAGATATCTGCAACCGTGACACCCTCGTCGAGGCTCTCCCCCCTGCGCGGAAAGCCGAACAGATCGAGAGCGACGTCTTCGGCCGGATCGGCAATCTCGAGACACGCCTTGCCCGTACGCCTGGCGAAATCGATGCCGCGCAGTCCGTGCGCTACCGTGTTTTCGTGGAAGAGATGAAGGCCGAACTGCCTGCGGAAGCGATGCGCCGCAAGCGCGATTTCGACGCCTACGACGACTTTTGCGACCACCTTCTGGTGCTCGATCGCTCGATCGAGGGCGACAGCGAGGACCAGATCGTCGGCACCTACCGCCTGCTGCGGCAGGAGGTGGCAATGGCCAATGGCGGCTTTTACTCGGCTTCCGAATTCGACATCGCCACGCTGATCGCGCGCCATCCGGATAAGCGCTTCATGGAGCTCGGCCGCTCCTGCGTGCTGCCGGACTACCGCACCAAGCGCATCGTCGAGCTTCTCTGGCAGGGCAACTGGGCCTATGCGCTGAAGCACGGCATGAGCGCGATGTTCGGCTGCGCCTCCTTCCCCGGCATTCACCCGGAACAGCATGCACTGGCGCTCTCGTTCCTCCGCCACAACGTCGCGGCCAAGGACGAGTGGGCCGTCGACGCGCTGCCGCATCTCGCCCGCGACATGGACCTGATGCCGGTCGAAGCCGTCAATCCGAAGCGCGCACTGATGGCGCTGCCGCCGCTGATCAAGGGCTACCTGCGCCTCGGCGCCATGGTGGGATCGACCGCCGTGGTCGACAAGGCGTTCAACACGACGGATGTGCTGATCGTTCTGCCGATCGCCAGCATTTCGGATCGGTATGTGAATTATTATGGTGCCGATGCTGGGCGGTTTGCCAGCTGATTGGCATAACTAGTCTTTAGCCTTTCGCCGTGTAGCCCCCTCATCCGACCCTTCGGGCCACCTTCTCCCCTATGGGGCGAAGGGGAGGTTGGCGCGAGCGGCCCGCTACGAGTCCCTTCTCCCCAACGGGGAGAAGATGGCGGCAGCCAGATGAGGGGGCCGCACGGCACACCCTCACCTTTTCAAAACCCGACTACGACCCCGTATAAGCTGCAATCGCAGCCATGTTGACGATGTCGCTGTCCTTCGCCCCCATCGAGGTGATCTGCACCGCCTTGTCGACACCGACGAGGATGGGGCCGATGACGGTGGAGCCGCCGAGTTCCTGCAGCATCTTGGTGGAGATCGAGGCCGAGTGGAAGGCCGGCATGACCAGCACGTTGGCCGGGCCCGACAGGCGGCAAAAGGGGTATTGCTCCATCGCCTTGCGGTTCAGCGCCACATCCGCCGCCATCTCGCCGTCATACTCGAAATCCACATGGCGGCGGTCGAGGATGGCGACGGCTTCGCGGACGCGCTCGGAGCGTTCGCCGGAGGGATGGCCGAAGGTCGAGTAGGCGAGCATGGCGACGCGCGGATTGTAGCCCATGCGGCGCGCGAAGCCGGCGGCCTCGACCGCGATATCGGCAAGCTCCTCGGCCGACGGCATGTCGTGGACCGCGGTGTCCGCCACGAAGACGGTGCGGCCGCGGCAAAGCGCGATCGACACGCCGATCACCCGGTGGCCCGGCTTCTCGTCGATGCAACGGCGGACATCCTCGAGCGCCGTCGAGTAGTTGCGGGTGATGCCGGTCACCATGCCGTCGGCATCACCGAGCGCCACCATGCAGGCCGCGAAGTGGTTGCGGTCGTTGTGGATCAGGCGCTGGGCATCGCGGTGCAGATAGCCTTTGCGCTGCAGGCGGGCGTAGAGATAGTCGATATAGGCTTCCACCCGGGTTGAGATGCGGGCGTTGACGATCTCCAGACCGGGGCGGTTGAGATCGATACCGGCGCGCTCTGCCGTCGCATGGATCAGATCCTCGCGGCCGAGCAGGATGGCGGTGCCGAGCTGCTGGTTGGCGTAGGAGAGCGCGGCGCGCATGACCTGCTCCTCCTCGGCTTCGGCAAAGACCACGCGTTTCGGATGGCGGCGGACGCGCTCATAGAGGCTCGCCAGCGTCGAGGCGATCGGATCGCGCCGCGCCGACAGTTCGCGGGCATAGGCGGCCATGTCGGGGATCGGCTTGCGGGCGACGCCGCTTTCCATGGCGGCCTGGGCGACCGCCACGGGGATTGCCGAAATCAGGCGCGGATCGAAGGGGACCGGGATGATGTATTGCGGGCCGAAGCGCGGACGATTGCCCTGATAGGCGGCGGCGACGTCGTCGGGAACGTCCTCGCGGGCAAGGCTCGCCAGCGCCCGGACGGCCGCGATCTTCATGTCGTCGTTGATCGTCGTGGCGCGGACATCGAGCGCACCACGGAAGATATAGGGGAAGCCCAGCACGTTGTTGACCTGGTTCGGATAATCCGAACGGCCGGTCGCCATGATGGCGTCATCGCGGATGCGCGCAACCTCTTCCGGCGTGATCTCGGGATCGGGATTGGCCATGGCGAAGATGATCGGGCGGTCGGCCATCGACAGGATCATCTCCTCGGAGAAGGCTCCCTTCTGCGACAGGCCGAAGACGACGTCGGCGCCCTTCATCGCTTCTTCCAGCGTGCGCGCCTTGGTCTTGACCGCATGCGCCGACTTCCACTGGTTCATGCCCTCGGTGCGGCCCTGGTAGATGACGCCCTTGGTGTCGCAGAGCACGATATTCTCGGGCGCGAAGCCCATGGCCTTGATGAGCTCGACGCAGGCGATCGCGGCGGCACCCGCGCCGTTGCAGACGAGCTTCGTCGTCTTCAGGTCGCGACCAGTCAGCTCCAGGGCGTTGATGAGGCCGGCGGCGGCGATGATCGCGGTGCCATGCTGGTCGTCGTGGAAGACGGGGATATCCATGAGCTCGCGCAAGCGGCTCTCGATGATGAAACAGTCCGGCGCCTTGATGTCTTCGAGATTGATGCCGCCGAAGGAAGGGCCGAGAAAGCGGACGCAGTTGATGAACTCGTCGATATTTTCCGTATCGACCTCAAGGTCGATGCTGTCGACATCGGCGAAACGCTTGAAGAGGACGGACTTGCCTTCCATGACGGGCTTCGACGCCAGCGCACCGAGATTGCCGAGGCCGAGGATAGCGGTGCCGTTGGAAATGACCGCCACCATGTTGCCGCGCGACGTATAATCATAGGCGGTGGCGGGATCGGCGGCGATGGCCTTGACGGGAACGGCGACGCCCGGCGAATAGGCAAGCGAGAGATCCCGCTGCGTGGCCATCGGCTTGGTCGGATTGACTTCGAGCTTGCCGGGTTTTCCCTGCGAATGGAAGTCGAGCGCTTCCTTGTCGGTAATGCCGTTGGCGGGGCGCTGCTTGCTGTTCATGTCGGGCATATCTCCTCCAAATCTCCTGACAACCGGCCTTCGATTGCGCTAGTCGACCCTCTATAGACACGCTATCTGGGGCTGACACGACGCCTTGCGAAAAAGCCGTACGGCTACAATCGATTAAAATATCCGGTGGAACTGGCAGGCGCCCTTCCAAGGGGTTCCTGACCTTGCGGCTCGTTGAATACCTCCCTCAATCCTCCTGTGGGCTAACGGCTCCCATTTCCCGATAGCTGTTGTCTTCTATAGCCGCGCTTCGATAGGGTGGCACCCTGTTTTTTAGGGAAAAGCCCACTCCGTGAACGATCGAATGACCTTGAGACACGAAGCCTTTTCGGCTGCCGAGCTTGCAACGGAAGAGAGCCGCGCCTCGGCCACGCCGATGATGGAGCAGTTCATCGAGATCAAGGCGAACAATCCGGATTCGCTTTTGTTCTACCGCATGGGCGATTTCTACGAGCTGTTCTTCGAAGACGCGCTCGACGCCTCTCGCGCGCTCGGGATCACGCTGACGAAGCGCGGCCAGCACATGGGACAGGATATCCCGATGTGCGGCGTGCCGGTTCATGCGGCTGACGATTATCTGCAGAAGCTGATCGGCCTCGGTTTCCGGGTCGCGGTCTGCGAGCAGGTCGAGGACCCGGCGGAAGCCAAGAAGCGCGGCAGCAAGTCGGTCGTGAAGCGCGACGTCGTGCGCCTGGTGACGCCGGGAACGATCACCGAGGAAAAGCTGCTTTCGCCTTCGGAATCGAATTATCTGATGGCGCTGACCCGCATTCGCGGCGCCTCCGAGCCCTTGATGGCGCTCGCCTGGATCGATATTTCCACCGGCGTTTTCCGCCTGGCGGAGACCGAGGCATCGCGGCTGCTTGCCGATATCTTGAGGATCGATCCGCGCGAACTGATCGTGCCGGATACGATGTTCCACGATCCGGAGCTGAAGCCGGTGTTCGACGTGCTTGGTCGCACCGCCGTGCCGCAGCCATCGGTGCTGTTCGACAGCGCCACGGCTGAAGGCCGGATCGCGCGCTATTTCGGCGTCTCGACGCTCGACGGCTTCGGCACCTTCTCGCGCTCGGAACTCGCGGCAGCGGCAGCGGCCGTCGCCTATGTCGAGAAGACGCAGATCGCCGAACGGCCACCGCTCGGCAAGCCGGAGCGCGAAAGCGCCGCCTCGACACTCTTCATCGACCCGGCGACGCGGGCCAATCTCGAACTTGCGCGCACGCTTTCCGGCGACCGCAACGGCTCGCTCTTGAAAGCCATCGACCGCACCGTGACCGGCGGCGGCGCGCGGTTGCTGGCCGAACGCCTGATGTCGCCGCTGACCGATCCCGCGCGCATCAACGAGCGGCTGGATTCGATCGGCTTCCTGATCGAGGAGCCCTCGCTCTCGGGCGACCTGCGCGATCTCCTGAAGCATGTGCCCGACATGCCCCGCGCGCTGTCGCGCCTGGCGCTCGAGCGCGGCGGCCCGCGTGATCTCGCGGCGATCCGGCAGGGGCTGAATGCGGCGACCGACGTGGCGCGGCTGCTCGAAACCGCGATGCTGCCCGAGGAACTGGCCGACGCGCTGGCTGGTCTCATCGCCCTGCCCCATCAGGTGGCGGCACTGCTCAGCGAAACACTCGGCGACGAACTGCCACTGCTGAAACGCGATGGCGGCTTCCTGCGGGACGGCGCCAATCCGGAGCTCGACGACGTCCGCGCGCTGCGCGACCAGTCGCGCCGGGTGATCGCCGGGCTGCAGCTGCAATATGCCGACGAGACCGGCATCAAGTCGCTGAAGATCAAGCACAACAACGTGCTCGGCTATTTCATCGAGGTGACGGCGGGCAATGCCGGGCCGATGACCGACACGCCGGAGGCCAAGGCGCGCTTCATCCATCGCCAGACGATGGCGAACGCCATGCGCTTCACCACCACCGAGCTTGCCGATCTCGAAAGCCGCATCGCCAACGCCGCCGATCAGGCACTGTCGATCGAGCTCGCGGCCTTCGACCGCATGAGCGCGGCTGTCGTCGCCGAGGCCGAAACCATCAAGGCCGGCGCGCGGGCGCTTGCCGTCATCGACGTCGCCGCGGGCCTGGCGCTGCTTGCCGACGAGCAGGCCTATTGCCGGCCGCTGGTCGATGGCTCGACCATGTTTGCGATCGAGGGCGGGCGGCATCCCGTCGTCGAGCAGGCGCTGCGCCGCCAATCCACCGGCCCCTTCGTCGCCAATAATTGCGACCTCTCGCCCGAGGGAGACGGCAAGGATGGGGCGATCTGGCTTTTGACCGGTCCGAACATGGGCGGTAAATCGACCTTCCTGCGCCAGAACGCGCTGATCGCCATTCTCGCGCAGATGGGTTGCTTCGTGCCGGCGACCTCGGCGCATATCGGCATCGTCGACCGCCTGTTTTCGCGCGTCGGCGCTTCCGACGATCTGGCGCGCGGGCGCTCGACCTTCATGGTCGAGATGGTGGAGACCGCCGCCATCCTCAACCAGGCGACCAGCCGCTCGCTCGTCATCCTCGACGAGATCGGGCGCGGCACCGCGACCTTCGACGGCCTGTCGATCGCCTGGGCATCGGTCGAGCATCTGCACGAGGCCAACCGCTGCCGCGGGCTGTTCGCCACGCACTTCCACGAGCTGACCGTGCTGTCTGAGAAGCTGGCGCGGCTTTCCAACGCGACGATGCGCGTGAAGGAATGGGACGGCGACGTGATCTTCCTGCACGAAGTCGGCCCAGGTGCGGCCGACCGTTCTTACGGTATCCAGGTGGCGCGGCTTGCCGGCCTGCCGGCCTCCGTCGTGGCGCGTGCCCGCGATGTGCTGACGCGGCTGGAAGACGCCGACCGCAAGAACCCCGCGAGCCAGCTGATCGACGATCTGCCGCTGTTCCAGGTGGCGGTGCGGCGTGAGGATGTGGCGCGCGGGCCTTCGAAGGTCGATGAAGCCTTGAAGAACATGAGCCTTGACGACATGACGCCGCGCGAGGCGCTGGACGCGCTCTACGACCTCAAGAAGAAGCTGAAGCAGGGGTAAGCGCATGTTCATGGACCGCCTGCTTCGCGAAACGCAGCTGCTCGCCAATATCTTCACGGCGATCGAGGCGCTTCGCCTTGCCGACGAACACGGCAATCCGCGCGGCTGGGCATCGCCCTTCGGGCTACTGCAGATCATCGCCTGCTGCTCGCGCATATCGGATTTGACGGCATCCATCGCCAAGGCGGGCTACCGCGAATGCGACAGGGAGATGCTCGAAGAGATCGCCAGCGAAAACCGCAAGGTGCTCTATTCCGTCAACGAGCAGATCGCCGCTTAAAGCTCACTGCCCCGCACGCCGTCTCGCCGCACGATCACCTTTTCGCCAAAATTAAAGGTTCTTGCAGTATGAAAGCCCGTGTCAAACAGCGGGCAAAGAGGCTATAGCGCATGCAGACGAAACGAGAGGCGCAGCAGATGGCCGCGCCGCGCGAACAGGAAGCCGCCCAGCGCATGGCGCCGACGAACGATATCGATTTCTCCGACATTCTCGACACCGACTATCTGCGCAAGCAGTGCGACGCCGTGGTGGAGGCCAACAAGAACCGGCCGGACGCGATGCGCTCCGATCTGCTCGGCATCTTCAAGAAGGCCAGCACGGATGGGCGCAATAAGGCGCGCGAACTGCTGTCGGCCGACGGCAGCGGCTTGAAATGCGCGCGCCGGATCTCCTGGCTGCAGGACCAGATCATCACGGTTCTCTACGAATTTTCCACCGACCACGTCTTTCCCAAGCAGAAGGACAAGTTCTCGGTCACCGCCGTCGGCGGCTATGGCCGCGACACGCTGGCGCCGGGCTCGGATATCGACCTGCTCTTCCTGTTCCAGCCGAAGCCGGCGGAAGAGACGCACAAGGCGGTCGAGTTCATCCTCTACATGCTGTGGGACATGGGCTTCAAGGTCGGCCACGCCACGCGCACCGTCGAAGAGTGCATCGCGCTGTCGAAGTCCGACATGACGATCCGCACGGCGATCCTGGAGATGCGCTACATCTGCGGCCTTCGTTCGCTCGAAACCGAGCTGGAAGCCCGCTTCGACAAGGAAATCGTCACCGGCACTGGCCCGGAATTCATCGCCGCCAAGCTTGCCGAGCGTGACGAGCGCCACCGCAAGGCGGGCGACACGCGCTATCTCGTCGAGCCGAACGTGAAAGAGGGCAAGGGCGGGTTGCGCGACCTGCACACGCTGTTCTGGATCTCCAAATATTACTACCACGTGCGCGACACCGCCGAACTGGTGGCGCTCGGCGTTCTCTCCAAGCACGAATATCGCCTGTTCGAAAAGGCCGACGACTTCCTCTGGGCGGTGCGCTGCCACATGCACTTCCTCACCAACAAGGCCGAGGAACGGCTCTCCTTCGACATCCAGCGCGAGATCGCGGCAGCGCTCGACTATCACTCCCGCCCCGGCCTTTCGGCCGTCGAGCGTTTCATGAAGCACTACTTCCTTGTGGCCAAGGACGTCGGCGACCTGACGCGCATCCTTTGCGCAGCACTTGAGGACCAGCAGGCGAAATCGACGCCGGGGCTTTCGGGCGTGTTCAGCCGCTTCACCCACCGCACCCGCAAGATCGCCGGCAGCACCGACTTCATGGAGGATCGCGGCCGCATCGCGCTCGCAAGCCCGGATGTGTTCAAGCGCGATCCCGTCAACATCATCCGCCTCTTCCATGTGGCCGATATCAACGGGCTCGAATTCCATCCGGATGCGCTGAAGCGCGTGACGCGCTCGCTCAGCCTGATCGACAACAGCGTGCGCGAGAGCGAGGAAGCCAACCGGCTGTTCCTTTCGATCCTGACATCGAAGCGCGATCCGGCGCTGATCCTGCGGCGCATGAACGAGGCCGGCGTGCTCGGCCGCTTCATTCCCGAGTTCGGCAAGATCGTCGCGATGATGCAGTTCAACATGTATCACCACTACACTGTCGATGAGCATCTGCTGCGCAGCGTCGACGTGCTCTCGGAGATCGACAAGGGCAAGGCCGAAGAGCTGCACCCACTCGCCAACAAGATGATGCCCGGGATCGAGGATCGCGAGGCGCTCTATGTCGCGGTGCTGCTGCACGACGTCGCCAAGGGCCGCCAGGAGGATCACTCGATCGCCGGCGCCCGCGTCGCCCGCAAGCTCTGCGCCCGCTTCGGCCTGTCCCACAAGCAGACAGACACCGTGGTCTGGCTGATCGAGGAGCACCTGACGATGTCGATGGTGGCGCAGACGCGCGACCTCACCGACCGCAAGACGATCACCGATTTCGCCGACCGCATGCAGTCGCTCGAGCGGCTGAAGATGCTGATGATCCTGACGGTCTGCGACATCCGCGCCGTCGGCCCTGGCGTGTGGAACGGCTGGAAGGGGCAGTTGCTTCGCACGCTCTATTACGAGACCGAGCTCCTGCTTGCCGGCGGCTTCTCCGAGGTGTCGCGCAAGGAGCGCGCTGCCGTGGCCGCCGAGGCGCTGTTCAACGCGCTTGCCGACTGGAGCCAGAAGGATCGCAAGATCTACAGCAAGCTGCACTACCAGCCCTACCTGCTTTCGGTGCCGCTGGAAGACCAAGTGCGCCATGCCGGCTTCATCCGCCAAGCCGACAAGGCCGGACAGGCGCTGGCAACGATGGTGCGCACCGACAGCTTCCACGCCATCACCGAGATCACCGTGCTCTCGCCCGACCACCCGCGCCTGCTCGCCGTCATCGCCGGCGCCTGTGCCGCGGCAGGCGCCAATATCGTCGATGCGCAGATCTTCACGACCTCCGATGGCCGGGCGCTCGACACCATCCATGTCAGCCGCGAGTTCAAGGACGATGCCGACGAGCTTCGCCGCGCCGGCACGATCGGCAGGATGATCGAGGACGTGCTTTCAGGCCGCAAGCGGCTGCCCGAGGTGATCGCGACCCGCACCAAAAACCGCAAGAAGAGCAAGGCCTTCTTCATTCCGCCGTCGGTCCATATCTCCAACAGCCTGTCGAACAAGTTCACCGTCATCGAGGTCGAGTGCCTCGACCGTCCGGGCCTGTTGTCAGAGGTGACCGCCGTGCTGTCGGATCTGTCGCTCGACATCCAGTCGGCGCGGATCACCACCTTCGGCGAGAAAGTGATCGACACCTTCTACGTCACCGATCTCGTCGGCCAGAAGATATCGGGCGACAGCAAGCGCTCCAACATCACCGCCCGGATGAAGGCCGTGATCGCGGAAGAGCAGGACGAGCTGCGCGAGCGCATGCCGTCGGGCATGATCGCGCCGGCGGCCACACCACGCACCCCCGGCCCCACCCAGGAGACGGCGGATTGAGCCGATCCGGCCGATCCGCCTGAAACAACCGTCATGAGAGCGTCCGCATGAGCCTCGTCAAGAAATTCGCCACCGTCGGCGGCGCCACGCTGGGCAGCCGGTTGTTCGGCTTCGCCCGCGAAACGCTGATGGCGGCGGCGCTCGGCACCGGGCCGATGGCCGACGTATTCTACGCGGCCTTCCGCTTTCCGAACCTGTTTCGCCGGCTGTTTGCCGAAGGCGCGTTCAACGCCGCCTTCGTGCCGCTCTTCGCCAAGGAGATCGAGGCAAACGGCACCGATGGCGCCAAGCGCTTCTCCGAGGAAGTGTTCGGCGTTCTGTTTTCGGTACTGCTTCTCATCACCATCGTGATGGAGCTCTCGATGCCGCTTCTGGTGCGCTTCATCATCGCGCCGGGCTTTACCGACGATCCGGAGAAGTTCTCGATCACCGTGCGCATGGCGGCGGTGATGTTCCCCTACCTGATGTGCATGTCGCTGACGGCGATGATGAGCGGGATGCTGAATTCGCTGCATCACTTCTTCGCCGCCGCCGTGGCGCCCGTCTTCCTCAACGTCGTGATGATCGGCGCGCTGTTCTACGCGCTCTATACCGGCGCCGAACCGCTGCAGACCGCGTGGTATCTCTCCTGGGGCGTCCTGGTCGCGGGCGTTTTGCAGCTCGCGGTCGTCTATTTCGGCGTGCTGCATGCGGGCATGAGCATCGGGATCCGCTTTCCGAGGATCACGCCCAACGTCAAGCGGCTTTTGATCCTTGCCGTCCCCGCCGCCGTGACCGGCGGCATCACGCAGATCAACCAGATGATCGGCCAGGCGATCGCCTCCAGCAAGGAGGGCGCGATCGCGGCCCTGCAATATGCCGATCGCATCTACCAGCTGCCGCTCGGCGTGGTCGGCGTCGCGGTCGGCGTCGTGCTTCTGCCTGAGCTTGCGCGCGCGCTGAAGGGCGGGAACCTCCGCGAAGCCGGCAATCTGCAGAACCGCTCGATCGAGTTCGTGATGTTTCTGACGATCCCCGCCGCCTTCGCGCTGTGGATACTCTCCGACGAGATCATCCGCGTGCTCTACGAGCGCGGCGCCTTCCACCAGGAAAACACCATGATCGTCGGCTCGATCCTGGCGATCTACGGCATCGGCCTGCCGGCCTTCGTGCTGATCAAGGCGCTGCAGCCGGGCTTTTACGCCCGCGAGGACACCAAGACGCCGATGCGCTTTTCGGCGGTCGCCGTCGGCGTCAACTGCGCCACCGCGCTGACGCTGTTTCCTTATCTCGGCGCGCCTGGGATCGCTGTCGCGGAAGCCACGGCCGGATGGATCAGCACCGTTCTTCTCTTCTCCACGCTCTTGAAACGCGGCCACCTGACATGGGAATGGGCGCTGGCGCGGCGCACGGCGCTGCTCGTCGTCTCCGCCGCCGTCATGGGCGCTGTCATCACGTATCTCCAGCATCGCTGGGAGCCATGGCTTGCCTCGAGCGCTTCGCTCGCCACCAAGGTCGGCACGCTCGGCATGCTGATCGGCATCTCGATGGTCGTCTATTTCGCCACCGCGTTTTTGATCGGCGGCGCGAACCTAGGCATGATCCGCCGCAACCTCAACCGCAAGCCAGCGGTTACCAAGACCGACGGCTGAGCCGCCCCCGGCTGGTGCTGCTCTAACAGTGCGTCCAGCGGCGCTTCGGGCCGACATCGACATGGATGATGCCGTTGCAATAGCGGCCGATGCCGCCGATGCCGGGCGCCTGCGCGGCAATGGCGATGATGGTCTTGTCGGACACGCCGGGCACCCGGATATCGGCGGCGGCGCAATTGCGGTGCTGCGAATGCGAGCGGCCGGAATGCGCCCTCAGCCCCGAAGTGACCAGCGGGCGGCGGCCCGTCTTGTCGGCGATGTAGGTGAGGATGCCCCTCAATTTCGGCGGAAAGCAGCCGGCGCGAACGCTGACGGTCTGCAGACTATAAGCGAGCGTTTCATTTTTCTTCAGCGGCCCGATCGAGAGTTTTCGAACATTCTGGGCGGTGGCGCCGTTAAGGCTGGAGAGGCTGAACAAGCCGGCGAGTGCGATTGAGAATGCAGGATGCATCATGTCGTCCCCCAGTTGGGAGCGCCGCAAAATGCGGCGCTCGCGTTTGCGGGCGGAAAAACTCTCCTCAAAAATGGCCAATTTAAGGAAACTCCTACCTAGTATATCAGGTGAATGCCTTATTTTACGTCGAATTACTACATTCAAGATACCTAAAATGAAGTATGAATTGCCCTTTTCGCGAGATCGACGGAGCATGTTCACAAAAAATCTTCCGTCGATTTTCCACGCGTCGAGAACCCCGCCCTACACTATCGGCGTCCCGTCATCGGATACACCGGCAGGCGTGCCGGCGAGGCGGGATCGGCGCGGAGCGTGAGGGTGAGACGCAAAACCTCATGACCCGGGTCCGCGGAAAATGATCTCCCTCCGGTGACGGCGGTTTCCCTCGCAAGAGGATGCCGAGTTGAGCCCGGACGTGCCTGTGAGGCACACATGGTTCCGCCGCGAAGTTAGGCGGAAAGGCAGAGAGATCGGAGTCGCGGATAAAAACCGCCGAACGGGGCGCTGGGAAGCGCCATATCTTACTTACTCAATCGAGGTGATTTCCAGCGCCCCGTCCGAGTGAAGTGCGTGGTGGAAACACGGGCTTTCGGGCGGCGTGGGGATTTGGTGTGTCTTTCAAGTGCGGTTTGATGGTCGAGAGGCTGTGCCGTGTGATACCCCCCTCTGCCCTGCCGGGCATCTCCCCCACAGGTGGGGAGATTGGCTGGGCGCGGTCGCTCGCTCTACCTTCATTGTTTGATTGGGGAGCAAGCCACTTGCCGATCTCCCCCCTTGTGGGGGAGATGCCCGGCAGGGCAGAGGGGGGTATCACACGGCACAACAATTACGATGGCAGGCGTCGGCCGGCCGCCACACCACCACAACCCCTTGATCACAAGCCATCCGACGTGCATAAGCCGCGACGTTAGCAACATGGGCCGTTGGCCCTGGGGCCCTCCACAAGCCTAATCGAGGACATGATGAACGAATTCAAGAAACTGGTCTTTTCGGGCGTTCAGCCGACCGGCAATCTCCATCTCGGCAACTATCTCGGCGCGATCCGCAAGTTCGTGGCGCTGCAGGACGGCAACGACTGCATCTATTGCGTCGTCGACATGCACGCGCTGACCGCGCAGCTGGTGCATGAGGACATGCCGAACCAGATCCGCTCGATCGCCGCCGCCTTCATCGCCTCCGGCATCGACCCGGTGAAGCATATCGTATTCAACCAGTCGGCCGTGCCGCAGCACGCGGAACTCGCCTGGATCTTCAACTGCGTGGCGCGCATCGGCTGGATGAACCGCATGACGCAGTTCAAGGACAAGGCCGGCAAGGACCGCGAGCAGGCCTCGCTCGGTCTCTACGCCTATCCGAGCCTGATGGCCGCCGACATTCTCGTCTATCGCGGAACGCATGTTCCCGTCGGCGACGATCAGAAGCAGCATCTGGAACTTGCCCGCGACATCGCGATGAAATTCAACCTCGATTACGCCGAGCATATCCGCAAGGCTGGATACGGGGTGGATATCACCGTCGGCAAGGAGCCGGTGCATGCCTACTTCCCGATGGTCGAGCCGATGATCGACGGCCCGGCGCCGCGCGTCATGTCGCTGCGCGACGGCACCAAGAAGATGTCGAAGTCGGACCCATCCGATCTGTCACGCATCAACCTGATGGACGACGAGGACGCGATCTCGAAGAAGATCCGCAAGGCGAAGACCGATCCGGATGGTTTGCCGAGCGAACTCGACGGCCTGCAGGGCCGCCCGGAAGCAGACAACCTCGTCGGCATCTACGCGGCACTCGCCGACACGTCGAAGGCCGAGGTGCTCGCGGAATTCGGCGGACAGCAGTTCTCGGTGTTCAAGCCGGCGCTGATCGACCTCTCGGTCAAGGTGCTTTCGCCGATCACCGCCGAGATGCGCCGCCTGATGGCCGACACCAGCCATATCGACGCGATCCTGCGCGATGGCGGCGAGCGGGCACGCGCCCGGGCCGAAGTGACGATGAAGGAAGTCCGCGACATCGTCGGCTTCCTCTACTAGCAAGTTGAGCCGGGCGGCTTCGGCCGCCCGGGCTTCTTGGGCCTCGAAGGCCCGGACTTGTCGAAAACTGGACTGCGGCGTACTCTCCTCAGAGCCATGAGGAGGCCAAGATGCGCAACCGGAACCTCATTCAGATTGGCATGATGGAGGTTCGGCTGCTGGTCGATGAGGACCAGAGCGCGGGCAGCATGGTCATGTTCGAATTCGTGGTCCCCTACCAGTCGCGCGTGCCGGCGGCGCATTATCACGAAGACGTCGACGAAGTGATCTTCGGTCTCTCCGGAACGATGACGACAACAGTCGATGGCGAGCGCTGCGAGGTGCGGGCCGGCGACACGGTGTTCATTCCGCGCGGCGTGGTCCACACGCATGAGAACCTTCACCAGGAAACGGCGCGCGCCCTGATCACCATGACACCGGGGCTGATCGGCAGGCGGTTCTTCGAGGAGATCGCCTCGGCCATCAATGTCATCGGCAAGCCCGACATCGAGCATGTGAAGGAAATCATGCTGCTCTACGGGCTCGTTGCAGCGCCACGATAGCCTCGGCCGAACACCTGTCGGTGAGCGGACAGTTTGCGGCAAAACGGGGACTTGCAAATCTCCCGGATCAAGTGTCAGAGTCGCGCTCATGGTATCAAAACGACTCTCACGGCTCGAAGGTCACCGCCGCAAGTTCATGGCCGTGATCGATGACACGCCCGAATGCCAGCGCGCCGTCCACTATGCCGGCCGGCGCGCCAAGAATTCCAATGGCGGATTGGTGCTCGTCTATGTGATCCCCGACGGCGATTTCCAGCAGTGGCTGGGGGTCGAGGAGATCATGCGGGCGGAAGCTCGCGAGGAAGCCGAAGCGGTGGTCGCCAAGTCCGCCCAGCTGGTGCGCGAGAATATCGGCATCGAGCCGGAGATCGTCATCCGCGAGGGTGGTGCGGCCGAGCAGATCAACGCCGTCATCGAGGACGACCGCGACATCGCCATTCTGGTGCTCGCCGCAAGCTCCGCCAAGGAGGGACCGGGCCCATTGGTGTCGTCGGTTGCCGGCCGGGGAGCGGCCTTTCCCATCCCCGTCACCGTCTTGCCTGATACACTGAGCGATGAGGAACTGGACGCGTTGGCATAAAGCGCTTTCTTGAGTATCAATCTCTTGAATAGCGAGGCCAAACGGCTTATTTTTACTTTTGAAGAATTCTAAATACGTCGCGGGCGCGCGCCTGCCGCACGGAGAGCACCATGTTTATCCAGACCGAAGCCACGCCGAACCCTTCCACGCAGAAGTTCCTGCCGGGCAAGATCGTCATGGAGAGCGGCACCGCCGAGTTCCGCAATCGCGAGGAAGCAGCGGCCTCGCCGCTCGCCGCGCGCCTGTTCGAGATCAATGGCGTCACCGGCGTCTATTTCGGCTATGATTTCATCAGCGTTTCCAAGGAAGACCAGGAGTGGCAGCACCTGAAGCCCGCCATCCTCGGCTCGATCATGGAGCATTTCATGTCCGGCAAGCCGGTCATGGGCGCTTCCTCCGTGCTTGGTGAAGCAGCCGATGCCGATGGCGAATTCTTCGACGAGGGTGACGAGACGATCGTTCTGACCATCAAGGAACTGCTGGAGACGCGCGTGCGTCCGGCCGTTGCCCAGGATGGCGGCGACATCACCTTCCGCGGCTTCAAGGACGGGACCGTCTATTTGAACATGAAGGGCTCGTGCGCGGGTTGCCCGTCCTCGACGGCAACGCTGAAGCACGGCGTCCAGAACCTGCTGCGCCATTTCGTGCCGGAAGTTCAGGAAGTCGAAGCCGTCTGACGAACTGAACCGACATTCGCGATGACGCGGCGTTTGCAAACGCGGCATTTTGCGATGTATGGACAGGTCAGGAACGGTTTATTCGGAAATAGATGCCATGATCATACTGGCGCTCGACACCGCAGGTGTGGATTGCGCTGCTTCTGTCTATGACAGCAGCAGGAATACGGTGCTGGGGGAGGCATCGGACATGATCGGCAAGGGGCATGCAGAGCATCTGATGGGGATTGTCGACCGCGCGCTGGATCAGGCGGGCGTTCAGCTCTCCGATGTCGAGCGCGTTGCCGTCACCATCGGTCCGGGCTCATTCACCGGCATCCGCGTCGGCGTCGCCGCCGCCCGTGGCTTTGCCCTTTCGCTCGGCGTGCCCGCCGTCGGCATCACGACGCTTGCTGTCATGGCGGAAGCCGAGCGTGAGCGCTCGCCGGGCCGACAGGTGCTGGCCGCCATGGATGCCAAGCGCAACGAGATCTATCTGCAGGCCTTCGACGCCGACGGCACGCCGCTCGATGAAGCCAGGGCCGTGACCGTCGAGGACGCGCAGGCCTTCGCGGCGTCCTTCGACGGCGTCGTCACCGGCTCGGCAACGCCGCTCCTGCGGCCTGACGCCACCGGCGAACACGCCAATCATTTCCCCATCTCCATCGTGGCGCGCCTTGCCGCTGCCGCAGACCCCTCTTCCGGAAAGCCGAAGCCACTTTATCTGCGCGGACCCGACGCCAAACCGCAGGCCGGGTTTGCGATTGCGCGAGTATGACCATGCTGGAATCCTATCTGTCGCTGAAGCCGGAATTCGAAATCATCCCTATGGATGCCGATGATTGCCATGCGGTCTCGACACTGCATGGCGAGCGCTTCGCGCGTCCCTGGGGCGATGGCGAGTTCTACAGCCTGCTCAGCCAGAACAACGTCTTCGGCTTCGTGGCGCGGCAGACCAACGCCTTCCTGAAAAAGCCGCTGCCAGGCTTCGTGCTGGCCCGCGAGGTTGCCGGCGAGGCCGAGATCCTGACGATCGCGGTGCAGGCGAAGGTCGGGCGGTCGGGTCTTGGATGGCGGCTGATGCAGGCGGCGATGCGCGAGGCCAAGCAGCGCGGCGGCGAAAGCATCTTCCTCGAGGTCGACAAGGGCAACGCTGCTGCACTCGGCCTTTACCGCAAGCTCGGTTTCGACCAGGTCGGAGAACGCCGTGGATACTACAAGGACGCCAATGGCGACGTGTCCACGGCGCTTGTCATGAAGCGCATTCTTCGCTAGTTCCGTCTTGAGACGTTGACTATCGAAAGGCTCCTGATGACGGATGTGGCAAAGACCCTCGAGGAACTCTGCACCGAGCGCGGCATGCGCATGACGGAGCAGCGTCGGGTCATTGCGCGCATTCTCGAGGAATCCGAAGACCATCCTGACGTCGAGGAGCTCTATCGCCGCTCGGTGAAGGTCGACGCCAAGATCTCGATTTCCACCGTCTACCGCACCGTCAAGCTGTTCGAGGACGCCGGCATCATCGCCCGCCACGACTTCCGCGACGGCCGCTCGCGCTACGAGACGGTGCCGGAAGAGCATCACGATCACTTGATCGACCTGAAGACCGGCGTCGTCATCGAGTTCCGCTCGCCGGAGATCGAGGCGCTGCAGGAGCGGATCGCCCGCGAGCACGGTTTCACGCTGGTGGATCACCGGCTCGAGCTCTACGGCATACCGCTCAAGAAGGACGATCACTGATATCATGCGTGCAGCCGCGGAGTGTTCGACTTGATCGCCTGGCTGCGCGTCGCCCTCGCCGGCATCGTCATTCTCATCGCCAGCATCCTGCTCATGCCCTGGCAGCTTCTTGCCCTGCGCTATGACTGGAAGATGCGCCGCTGGCTGCCGCGCGTCTGGCACCGCATCATCTGCTTCTGTCTCGGCATTCGTGTGCGGGTCCACGGCCAGATGGAAACACACCGGCCGCTGATGCTGTGCGCCAACCATTCCTCGTGGATGGACATCATGGTGCTGTCCTCGATCGCCGACGTCGCCTTCATCGCCAAGAACGAGGTGCGCGACTGGCCGATCTTCGGCACGCTCGCCAAGTTGCAGAAGAGCGTGTTCGTGGTGCGCGAGGAAAAGCGCAACACCGGCAACCAGGTGAGCGAGATCGCCGCGCGCATGGCAGACGGCGAGATCGTGGTGCTGTTTCCCGAGGGCACGACGTCTGATGGCAACCGGCTGCTCGAGGTGAAATCCTCGCTGTTCGGTGCCGCCGCCATGGCCGTACCCGCTTCGCCCACCGGCACTGTCATCGTGCAGCCCGTGGCGGTCGCCTATACCGGCGTGCACGGGCTTCCGATGGGCCGCTACCACCGCCCGCTCGCCTCCTGGCCCGGCGATGTCGAGATGCTGCCGCACCTCAAAGACATGCTCCGCTGCGGCGCCTTCGACGTCGACGTCCACTTCGGCGAAGCCGTCTCCTACAGCGCCGAGACCAACCGCAAACAGGTGAGCGCCACGATCGCCCAACGCATCCGCGCCATGCTGGGTGCGGCGCTTAGAGGCCGGGGCGCAGGGTGAGGCAAGATTCCCTTTTCTCCCGGCGCAAAAACCACTAAATAGCCGGCATGACCCAGGACAGCGCCCTCCTCCCGGCCCCGGAGACCAATCTCCGTGATGGCAGCAACAGCCGCAAGGTTTTCATCAAGACCTATGGCTGTCAGATGAACGTTTATGACTCCACGCGCATGAGCGATGCTCTGGCACGCGACGGCTACGAGCCGACGGAGGACATGGAGCAGGCCGATCTCGTGCTGCTCAACACCTGTCATATCCGCGAGAAGGCGGCCGAGAAGGTTTACTCGGCACTCGGCCGGCTGCGCGACATGAAGAAGGAGCGCAACAAAGAGGGTCGCGAGTTCATGATCGGCGTGGCCGGTTGCGTGGCGCAGGCCGAAGGCGAGGAGATTCTGCGCCGGGCGCCCGCCGTCGATGTCGTCATCGGGCCGCAGACCTATCATCGCCTGCCGGAAGCGCTGCGCCGCGCCAAGGAAGGGCAGCGCATCGTCGATACGGAATATGCGCTAGAAGACAAGTTCGAGCACCTGCCGATCGCCGAAAAGACCAAGATCCGGGCGCGCGGCGTCACCGCGTTCCTGACCGTGCAGGAAGGCTGCGACAAGTTCTGCACCTTCTGCGTGGTGCCCTATACGCGCGGCTCGGAAGTGTCGCGCCCGGTCTCGCAGATCGTCGAGGAAGCGCAGAAGATGGTCGAGGGCGGCGTGCGCGAGATCACGCTGCTCGGCCAGAACGTCAATGCCTGGCACGGCCTGGGTCCCAACGGCCAGGAATGGACGCTGGGCGACCTGCTCTACCGGCTGGCCGAAATCCCCGGCCTTGCCCGCCTTCGTTACACCACCAGCCATCCGCGCGACATGGACGACCGATTGATCGAGGCGCACCGCGACCTCAGAGCGCTGATGCCCTACCTGCATCTTCCGGTGCAGGCGGGCTCCGACCGGATCCTGAAAGCGATGAACCGCCGCCACACCGCTGCCGAGTATCTGACGCTGGTCGAGCGCATCCGCGCCGCGCGTCCCGATATCGCGCTCTCGGGCGACTTCATCGTCGGTTTTCCGGGGGAGACAGATGCCGATTTTGAGGATACACTCAAACTCGTTGAGAAGGTCCGCTATGCGCAGGCCTTTTCGTTCAAATACTCGACGCGGCCGGGTACGCCCGGCGCTGATCTGAAGGACCAAGTGCCGGAAGAGATCAAGGCAGAAAGGCTCGAACGCCTGCAGGCGCTTCTCCTGAAGCAGCAGCAGGAATTTGCCGAATCCTGCGTCGGGAAGACCATCGAACTGTTGCTCGAAAAGCCCGGTCGCATGTCTCAACAACTTATCGGCCGTTCCCCCTGGCTTCAGTCGGTGAATGTTGATGCAAAAGCATCGCAAATCGGTGACATTATTAAAGTGCGAATCACAGGTACCGGACCCAACAGCCTGTTTTCCGAGATGGTAGAGGCTGGTGCCTAACTCAAGGAGCTCGACCGCTTGAACGGACAAGAATTGGTTTCTTCTTCACCGCGCCACCCACGCATCGCGAGCGACGCCAATCACTTTATTCTGACGTTCGAAAACAATCGGTTCGCCAGCGAACTGTTTGGTCAATTCGACCAGAACCTCAAGCTTCTCGAGGAACGCCTGAACATCGACGCCCGAGCGCGAGGCAACTCCGTCGTGATCTCGGGTGACATCGTCACCACCAACCAGGCGCGCCGCACGCTGGACTATCTCTATGACAAGCTCCAGAAGGGCGGCAGCGTGGAACGCTCCGACGTCGAGGGCGCGATCCGCATGGCTGTTGCAGCCGACGATCAGCTGAGCCTGCCGACGATGGAGAAGAAGGCCAAGCTGACAATGGCGCAAGTCTCCACGCGCAAGAAGACCATCATTGCCCGCACGCCGACGCAGGATGCCTATCTGCGTGCGCTTGAGCGCTCCGAACTCGTCTTCGGCTGTGGCCCCGCCGGTACCGGCAAGACCTATCTCGCTGTTGCCCACGCCGCCCAGCTTCTGGAGCGCGGCGTCGTCGAAAAGATCATTCTCTCCCGCCCGGCCGTCGAAGCCGGCGAGCGCCTGGGCTTCCTGCCCGGCGACATGAAGGAGAAGGTCGATCCCTATCTGCGTCCGCTCTATGACGCGCTCTATGACATGATGCCAGCCGACAAAGTCGATCGTGCCATCACCGCCGGCGTCATCGAAATCGCGCCGCTGGCCTTCATGCGCGGACGCACGCTGTCCAACGCCGCCGTCATCCTCGACGAAGCGCAGAACACGACGTCGATGCAGATGAAGATGTTCCTGACGCGTCTCGGCGAAAACTCGCGCATGATCGTGACCGGCGACCCAAGCCAGATCGATCTGCCGCGCGGCGTCAAGTCGGGCCTGGTCGAGGCGCTGCAGCTCCTGAACGGTGTTGAGGGCATCTCGATCATCCGCTTCAAGGACACCGATGTCGTGCGCCATCCGCTGGTCGGCCGCATCGTTCGCGCCTACGACGCCACCTATCTAACGGACACACCAGAGGCCGCGCAGCAGGACTGATGGCCGAACTCGACATACAGATCAGCATCGAGGAGGGCGAATGGCCCTCCGAAGACGCGCTTCACGCGCTGGCCGACCGCGTGCTGGAAACGGCCGCGACCTATCTGCGCGAAACCGAGAAGCAGCCGTTTCCGAAAATGGTCCCCGAGGTGTCGCTGGTCTTCACCGACGACGCCTCCATCCAGGACATCAACGCGGAATGGCGCGGCAAGGACAAGCCGACCAACGTGCTTTCATTCCCCGCCTTCCCGGTTCAGCCGGGCAAGGTTCCGGGGCCGATGCTTGGCGATATCATCATCGCCAGGGAGACCGTTGCCCGTGAGGCGGTCGAGCTCGAGAAGAGCTTCGACGACCATCTCACCCACCTAATGGTGCACGGCTTCTTGCATCTCTTCGGTTACGATCATAATAATGATACCGAAGCCGAGATAATGGAGGGGCTGGAGACTCGCATTTTGGCGAAACTCGGCCTATCTGACCCATACGAGGGTCAAGACCTTAAAATGGAACCATGAGCGACTTTACGACGAGACCGGCCACCGAGGCCAAGGACACCGCCGATCAATCATCCTCAGACGAGGGTGGCAGTAGTAGCAGGCAGTCCGGACGATCCCAATCCTTCTGGTCGCGGGCTGCCCGCATATTGAGGCCGCAGCAGGGTTCGCGCATCCGCGAAGACCTTGCCGACGCGCTGATGACCGACGCGGCCGATGGCGATGCCTTCTCCGCCGACGAGAAGGCGATGCTCAACAACATCCTGCGCTTCCGGGAAGTGCGCGTTGCCGACGTGATGGTGCCGCGTGCCGATATCGAGGCGGTGGACCAGACGATCACCATCGGCGAGCTGATGATCCTGTTCGAGGAATCCGGCCGCTCGCGCATGCCCGTCTATGCCGAAACGCTGGATGATCCGCGCGGGATGGTGCACATCCGCGATCTCCTCTCCTACGTCGCCAAGCAGGCGCGCAACAAGCGCCGCGGATCGACCAAGGCCGCCAAGGGCGCCGAGCCGATCGTCGAGGTCGCGCTGGAGAACCTGCAGAAGGCGCCTCGCTCGGCCAAGCCGAACTTCGACCTCGCCCGCGTGGACCTGCAGAAGACGCTTTCCGAAGCGGGCATCATCCGCAAGATCCTGTTCGTCCCGCCCTCGATGCTGGCCTCCGACCTCTTGCGCCGCATGCAGGTGAACCGCACGCAGATGGCGCTCGTCATCGACGAATATGGCGGCACCGACGGGCTGGCCTCGCATGAAGACATCGTGGAAATGGTCGTCGGCGACATCGACGACGAGCATGACGACGAAGAAGTCATGTTCAAGCGGGTCTCCGAGGACATGTTCGTGGCCGACGCCCGCGTCGAGCTCGAGGATATCGCCGAAGCGATCGGCCCCGATTTCGACATCACCGAGCAGGTCGACGAAGTCGATACGCTGGGCGGGCTGATCTTCTCCGAGCTTGGGCGCATTCCCGTGCGCGGCGAAGTCGTTCAGGCGCTGCCGGGCTTCGAGTTCCACATCCTCGACGCCGACCCGCGCCGCATCAAGCGCGTGCGGATTACCCGCAAGCGCCAGGCGATCCGCCGGCGCGCGAAGAGCGATGGTGACGGCGCAATCGGTCTCGACCACGGCGACGAGCGGCAGAGCGAGACGCCGACGGCAAACTGATCAGTGCCAACCACGACAACGGGCGGCTTTTTTGAAACACTGCGACCTCAGTTGATTCGCGGATTGGTGGGGTGCGCATGGAGCGAATTGCCGACAGGGTCATCCTGGTCTGGGGCTACAAGAGAGTGCTGCTGGCGATCCTCGCCGGGGCATTCGGCGTTCTGGCCCTCCCGCCCATCGGCTTCTTCGCCGCGATGTTCGTCTCCTTCACGCTGCTGGTCTGGCTGATCGATGGTGCGGCCGCCGCACCCGACAGCGGCATCATCGGGCGCCTCTGGCCATCCTTCGTCACCGGCTGGCTGTTCGGCTTCGGTTACTTCGTCGCCGGTCTCTGGTGGCTCGGGCATGCGCTGATGATCGATGCCGAGGAATTCGCCTGGGCGCTGCCGCTGGCGATCTTCGGGCTTCCGGCCGTGCTGGCGATCTTCTACGGCCTGGCCACAGCGCTCGCCCGCATCCTCTGGTCCGACGGGGTCGGGCGGATCGCAGCGCTGGCGGCGAGCTTCGGCCTGCTGGAATGGGCGCGCAGCGTGCTCTTCACCGGCTTCCCGTGGAACGCCATCGGCTATGGCATGACGCCGGTGCCCGTGATGATGCAGTCGGCCCATATCATCGGGATCATGGGCATCACCGCGCTGTCGGTCTTCGTCTTCGCCGCCCCTGCCCTCATCGGCACCAAGCAGGGCGCCAAAACCGGCGTTTCGCTGGCGCTGCTGCTGCTTGCCGCGCATGTCGGATATGGCGCCTATGTGCTTTACGGCGCACCGAAGCCTGTTGCCGCCGCTAGCGACAAGAGCCCCGTCATCCGCCTCGTGCAGCCGATGATCGACCAGAGCGCCAAGATGGACAGCGACGCCGACCGCGCCGCGATCTTCGAGAAGCACCTGAAACTCTCGGCCGAGGCGCCCAAGGATGGTGGACGCAAGCCCGATATCATCGTCTGGCCGGAGACGGCGATCCCCTTCATCCTGACCGACAACCAGGATGCGCTGACGCGGATCGCCGATACGCTCGATGACAACCAGGTGCTGCTGGCCGGCGCCGTGCGCGCCGAGGACATGGGTCCCGGCAATCCGCCGCGCTACTACAATTCGATCTACGTGATCGACGGGCGCGGCCAGATCATCGCCGCCTCGGACAAGGTGCACCTCGTGCCGTTCGGCGAATACATGCCGTTCGAGAGCCTTCTCAGCGAGTTCGGCATCCAGAACATCGTCGAGATGCCCGGCGGCTTTTCGGCGGCCGCCACGCGCCAGCTGCTGACGCTGCCAAGCGGACTGAAGCTCTATCCGCTGGTCTGCTACGAGATCATTTTCCCCGGCGAAATGACCGGCGACATCGGCTCGGCATCGGCCATTTTGAACATCACCAACGATGCCTGGTTCGGCGCCACGCCAGGACCCTATCAGCACTTCCAGCAGGCCCGCGTTCGGGCCGTGGAAACGGGTCTGCCGCTGATTCGCGACGGCAATAGCGGCATTTCCGCCCTTGTCAGCCCCCGTGGCGAAATTATTGCAGGTCTTTCGCTCAATGAGACCGGCTTTATTGACGCAACCCTTGATAGTTTCGCCTCTCCGGCCCATCCGCCGCTGTCACGCGAAACGTACTTCTGGTTGATCGAAACACTTCTGCTTGCAATTGCACTGGCTTCGCGTTTTGGTTTTGTTTTCAAGCGTAATTGACCGAAAACCCCTAAAATTGCATAGTGGTTAGGATCGGCATTCTTAACGTATGGTTCAAGGTGAGTGTATCACACTTTGCAACGTGGCGTTTTGGGGATGGGTTTGGGCGTGCCGGTTTAAACAAGGGCAGAATTATTGTTAGGGCAGCACCATGATTGAGAACAAGAAGAAGCCGAACCCGATCGACATTCACGTCGGCAGCCGTATTCGCCTTCGCCGGACTATGCTTGGAATGAGCCAGGAAAAGCTTGGGGAAAGCCTTGGCATTACATTCCAGCAGATCCAGAAATACGAAAAAGGCACCAACCGCGTCGGCGCGAGCCGGCTGCAGAACATCTCCAGCATTCTGAACGTTCCGGTCTCCTTCTTCTTCGAGGATGCGCCCGGCGAGAACGCTGGCATGGCGGGTGGCATGGCGGAAGCCTCCAGCTCCAACTACGTGGTCGACTTCCTGTCCTCCTCGGAAGGGCTGCAGCTGAACCGCGCCTTCGTGAAGATCACCGATCCCAAGGTGCGCCGGAAGGTCGTCGAACTGGTCAAGGCGCTGGCCGCCGAAGCCGACTCCGAATAAGCATCCCTCATAAGTCACAATAGAGAAAGCGGTCGTAAAGGCCGCTTTTTTGCGTTTTTTGGGCAAAATTTGTCACTTCGTCGCAGATATAAAGATATATTTATGTCCTTCTGCGCTTGTTTTTCGGCCCTGAACTGAGTACCACTACCGAGCTTTTTATTCTTTGAGGGGAATCCCGGAATGCGTGCCAATTACCTCTTCACCAGCGAATCCGTAGCCGAAGGTCACCCGGACAAGGTCTGCGACCGCATCTCCGACGAGATCGTGGATCTGGTGTACCGCGAAGCCGCCAAGACCGGCATCAACCCATGGGGCGTGCGCATCGCATGCGAAACGCTGGCAACCACCAACCGCGTGGTCATCGCCGGTGAAGTTCGCCTGCCGCCGAGCCTGATGAAGAAGGACAAGAACGGCGCCGACGTCATCAACCCGTCGAAGTTCAAGACCGCCGCACGCCGCGCCATCAAGGACATCGGCTACGAGCAGGACGGCTTCCACTGGAAGACCGCCAAGATCGACGTTCTCCTGCACTCTCAGTCGGCCGACATCGCGCAGGGCGTCGATAACGCCGCCGACCAGCAGGGCGACGAAGGTGCCGGCGACCAGGGCATCATGTTCGGCTACGCCTGCAAGGAAACGCCGGATCTCATGCCGGCACCGATCTACTACTCGCACAAGATCCTGCAGCTGCTCGCCGCCGCCCGCAAGGCTGGCAACGGCGACGCCGCCAAGCTCGGCCCGGACGCCAAGAGTCAGGTCACCGTTCGCTACGTCGACGGCCACCCGGCCGAGGTCACCTCGATCGTTCTCTCCACGCAGCACCTCGACGACAGCTGGGATTCGAAGAAGGTTCGCGCCGTCGTCGAGCCATATATCCGCGAAGCTCTCGGCGACCTGCCGATCGCCGACGATTGCAAGTGGTACATCAACCCGACCGGCAAGTTCGTCATCGGCGGCCCTGACGGCGACGCCGGCCTGACCGGCCGCAAGATCATCGTCGACACCTACGGCGGTGCGGCTCCGCACGGCGGCGGCGCATTCTCCGGCAAGGACACGACCAAGGTCGACCGTTCTGCAGCCTACGCGGCTCGCTACCTCGCCAAGAACGTCGTGGCAGCCGGCCTTGCCGAGAAGTGCACGATCCAGATCTCCTACGCCATCGGCGTTGCCCAGCCGCTGTCGATCTATGTCGACCTGCACGGCACCGGCAACAAGGTGACGGAAGACCAGGTCGAAGCGGCGATCCGCAAGACCATGGACCTGTCTCCGACGGGCATTCGTCGTCACCTCGACCTCAACAAGCCGATCTACGCCAAGACCTCGGCATACGGCCATTTCGGCCGCAAGGCTGGCCGTGACGGCTCGTTCTCCTGGGAGAAGACCGACCTGGTGAAGCCGCTCAAGGAAGCGATCAAGGCTTAAGACGATGACTGACATGGAACGTCGCGGACGCGCGACCGAGGCTTTCTTCGGTCGCCGCAAGGGTAAGGCACTTCGCGGACAACAGGCGGAGAAGCTCAGCACCCTCTTGCCGGCGTTCATCATCGACCTCTCGGCGGCTCCCCCGGAGCCGCTGAGCACTCTCTTTCCCGTCGAGACCAACCGGCTGCGTCTGGAGATCGGCTTCGGCGGCGGCGAGCATCTGATCCACCGCGCGATCGAGACCCCTTCGACCGGCTTCATCGGCGTCGAGCCCTTCATCAATTCGATGCAGAAGCTGCTCGCCAGCGTCGACAATGCCGGCGCCCGCAACGTCCGCGTCTACAACGACGATGCGACACAGCTGCTCGACTGGCTGCCGGATGGATCGATCGACCAGATCGACCTGCTCTACCCGGATCCCTGGCCGAAGCGGAAGCACTGGAAGCGCCGCTTCGTCTCCAAGACCAATCTCGACCGCTTTCACCGCGTGCTGAAGCCCGGCGGCCTGTTCTGCTTCGCCTCCGACATCGACACCTATGTGAACTGGACGCTGCTCAAATGCCGCGACCACGGCGGCTTCGACTGGCAGGCCAGCAACGCGGCCGACTGGCTGACGCCCTACGAGGGCTGGCCGAGCACGCGCTACGAGGCAAAGGCCCGACGCGAAGGGCGCTCCTCGGCCTATCTGACGTTCAAGCGCGTCTGATCAAGCGAGGTCGGCGAATGGCATCTTATCTTACCGACCTTCGCCGCCTCATCGGCAATCGCCTTATCCTGCTTCCCGCCGTCGCCGCCGTCATCCACGACGAGGCGGGCCGCCTGCTGCTGCAGGAAAAATCATCCGGAGAAGCATGGAGCCTGCCCGCTGGCGCGATCGAGCCGGGCGAGACGCCGCAGGAAGCCATTACCCGTGAAGTCATGGAAGAGACCGGGCTTGCAGTCACCTCGACCAGCATTCTCGGCGTCTTGGGCGGACACGAGTTCAGATATGTTTATCCGAATGGCGACCAGGTCGAGTATGTCGTGACGCTGTTCAAGTGCCGTGTTGGCGGCGGCAACGGCGTCTGGACGGACAGCGAGACCAAATCCATCCGACACTTCACACGAGACGACATGCCGCCGCTGGCGCTGCCTTATCCGATGTCCATGCTGTTTGGCCAAGACTGAGCATCGGGACTGATCATCGGCTTAGGCCGGTAGCGTCAATCAATATCCAGCAGGATAGCGCCCTCCTCCCATTCAGGCACCTTGCTCGCGATCACGCCATCCGGCCCGACGCTAAGCGTGCAGCCGCAGCTCATCCAGCCATCTCCCCTGTCGCCGACGACATCGGAGGAGATGACCCAGCTGCCCGTGCGGACCGCGCAGGCGCGAAGGCTCTCAATCGCGGGCTCGCGCCATTGATCCACCTTGTGCGCCCGGATCATCATGTTGAGCGGCGCGCAGACGACGGAGGCGCCGTTTGCCACGATGGCATCGGAGAATGCCGGATCGCGGAAGTCGCTGCAGATATTGATGCCGAAGCCTCGACCGGCTCTTCGCCAGACGGGAAATGCATCGCCCGGCGTGCAACCATCTTCCAGCGGGTTGGCCTTGGCGTATACCCCCACCACAGCGCCGCTCTCGATCAGCATGGCGCTGTTGTAAACCAGATCACCGCGACGCTCGACAAAGCCGACGATCGCCGCTGTCCTGATGGAACGGAGCGGCGTAAGCAGCTTGCGCAGCGCCGGATCATCGACGCTGAGCGCGCGCCGCTCGTTGATCGAGCGGTCGTAGCTGTGGCCCTGGAGGTAGCATTCGGGAAAGATGGCGAGATCGGCGCCGTGGCTATCGGCCCATGTCAGGTCGCGCAGGACCACGCCCGCCGCCTTCTCAGCGTCATCGAAAATGGGGAAACGCTGAAAGGACGCTATTCGCATGAGATGGGGCGTAGCATGAGTCGCCCCTCAAAAACAAAACAACGGCGCTCCGGGGAACGCCGTCTGTTTTCATGCTGACCCGCCTTTAGTGCAGGCTGACCGTCTTCAACTCGTCTTCAGCGGCCTTGAAGAAGGTGCTGGAGCGGTTGTCCGTGAGGAGGATCGGGGTTCCGTCTGCGCCGAAGAGCGCCCATAGATCGACGTTCGGATCGATATCGGGAGCTTCCGGAAAACACCGGGGAACATCCTCGGAGCGGATTTTCCTGATATAGGCGACCTCGCCGTTGCCGATGCCGGCAAGCTCGGTCTTGGTCAGGTGCGAATTGGCTTCTTTCATCAACATTCCTGTACCTCCAGAGAGAAGGGACCAACGGTGCGATTTGCGCCGTTGTCCTACTGTGGGACCGAAATGTTAATTTTCTTCACCATACGCGACGGCTCCGGACGAATGAGATCCACCGACAGCAGGCCGTTCTTCAGGCCCGCGCCAAGAACCTGCATGCCATCGGCCAGCACGAAAGTGCGCTGGAATTGCCTGGCTGCGATGCCGCGATAGAGATATTCCCGCTCGCCCTGCTCGACCTGACGGCCACGGATGACCAGCTGGTTTTCCTCGACGGAGATGTCGAGTTCCTCCTCGCTGAAGCCGGCGACAGCCAGCGTGATGCGCAAGCGCTCCGGATCATCGGTGATGCGGTCGGCGGCGAGGCGCTCGATATTGTAGGGGGGATATCCGTCACTCGCCTTGGAAATCCGCTCCAGCGTCTTTTCCATGGCGTCGAAACCCAGCAACAGCGGGCTGGCGAAAGGCGTCATACGGCTCATCAGCGTTCCAAGTCCTTGATGCAAGCGACCCTTCCGGACCTGAAGACAGCATCCGGATGTTGCTAATATGGGAACGAATGCTGTCATTCGCAAGACAGGGCGCAAGACAGGGAAGCAAGACGTGCGCCTCTCCCAGCACGCGACTGCACCGCCTTGACAAAGCTTGCCGCGCCTCGCATCAAATCCTGCCCCGCGCCGGCTGTGCCGATTTGCGCCGGGAAGATAAACAGATGGTGCATGCATCGACATATGCACCGGGAGGATGGGACGAACGGAATGGCAAACCCGAGAAAGATCATTATCGACACCGACCCCGGTCAGGACGATGCGGCCGCGATCATGCTGGCCTTCGGCAGCCCTGAGGAACTGGAACTGCTCGGCATCACCACCGTCGCCGGCAACGTGCCGCTCTCCTATACCAGCCGCAATGCGCGCATCGTCTGCGAGCTCTGCGGCAAGACCGACACCAAGGTTTTCGCCGGCGCCGACAAGCCGATCGCGCGGCCGCTCGTCACCGCCGAGCATGTGCATGGCAAGACCGGCCTCGACGGCCCCGAGCTGGACGAGCCGACCATGCCTTTGCAGGCGGGCCACGCCGTCGACTTCATCATCGAGACGCTGCGCAGCGAGCCGGAAGGCACGGTAACGCTCTGCACACTCGGACCATTGACGAATGTCGGCCTCGCCTTCCAGAAGGCGCCAGATATCATCGGCCGCGTGCGCGAGCTCGTCATGATGGGAGGCGGCTATTCCGAGGGCGGCAACATCACGCCGGCGGCCGAATTCAACATCTATGTCGATCCCGAGGCAGCCGATATCGTGTTCCGCTCCGGCGTACCGATCGTGATGATGCCGCTCGACGTGACGCACAAGCTCTTGACGCTGAAGTCGCGCGTCAAGCGCATGGCCGAGATCGGCACGCGACCGGCGATCGCGATGGTGGAGATGCTGGAATTCTTCGAGCGCTTCGATATCGAGAAATACGGCTCGGACGGCGGCCCGCTGCACGACCCGACGGTCGTTGCCTATCTGCTGAAGCCGGAGCTGTTCAAGGGACGGGTCTGCAATGTCGAGATCGAGGTAAAGTCCGAGCTGACCGTCGGCATGACCGTGGTCGACTGGTGGCACGTGACCGACCGCAAGCGCAACGCGACCGTGATGCGCGATGTCGACGCGGACGGCTTCTTCGATCTCCTGATCGAACGCTTCGCCCGCATCTGACTATCTTGAATGAGATCAGGCCCGCTCAGGCGGGCCCGATTGGATTAGGCGTCCTTCTGGTCGAAGACCGAGTTGGTTTCGGCTTCGACGATCTTCGGGCCGCCCTTGGCGACGCCGACCATGGCGGGGCGCAATACGCGTTCGCCGATGGAATAGCCGGCCTGGACGACCTGGACGACGGTGTTGTTGGGCACGTCGGGGTTCGGCACTTCGAACATCGCCTGGTGGAAGTTCGGGTCGAACTTCTGGCCGACTGGCTCCAGCTTGCGCACGCCGTGGCGCTCCAGCGTCGACAGCATCGAGCGCTCGGTCATCTCGACACCTTCGATCAGCGTCGTCAGGCCGGCATCGGCGCCAGCGCGGGCCTCTTCCGGAATGGCGTCGAGCGCGCGGCGCAGGTTGTCGGAGACAGCCAGCATGTCGCGGGCGAAGCCGGCTGCGGAATAGGACTTGGCGTCCTTGACTTCGCGCTCGGTGCGGCGACGCAGATTGTCCATGTCGGCGGCGAGGCGCAGATAGCGGTCGCGCAGCTCGGCATTCTCAGCCTTCAGGAGCTCGATCGGATCGGGCTCGGCTGCGGTCTCGTTCTCGACGTTTGCGGCGGCGTCGGCTGCGGCTTCTTCCGCGGCTGCGTCAGGTCCGTTCTTCGTCGTCTCGTCAGTCATGACGTTCTCCGGTCATTGGTGGCTTTTGGATGTGCCCGATATCGAACTTTGAACATCAAAAATCAAGTCTGCGTGACGAAGAAGGTCGGAAACACAGGCATGTTCGGCCCGTGACGACCGCATATGAAAGCGACAGCGAGGCGGCAGCCACATGTCATTCTTACTTTCGCAAAGGCTGATATGGTGCGACACTCATCTCCCAACCTGGGAGGTGCTGAGATGGCCGACGAAAACGTCTATGTCGGGAAATGCTTTTGCGGTGCCGTGGAACTGACCGTGACCGGCACGCCTGTCGCGATGGGCTATTGCCATTGTCGCTCCTGCCAGCACTGGTCGGCCGGGCCGATCAACACCTTCACGCTCGGCAGCCGCAGGCGGTTCGGGTCACCAAGGGTGGCGAGCATGTGGAGAGCTTCCAGAAGACCGATTACAGCGTGCGCAAATTCTGCGACACCTGCGGCGGGCATCTCTACAGCGAGCATCCGCTCTGGGGCGTGACCGACGTCTATGCGCCCGTTATCCCCGATCTCGATTACAAGCCGACCATGCATGTGAACTACGAAGACACCATCCTGCACGTGAAGGACGGGCTGCCGAAGTTCAAGGACATGCCTTCGGAGATGGGCGGTTCCGGCGTGCAGCTGCCGGAATAGCGTTATTTGGACGGGCGCGAGAGCCTCGCCATCAGCTGTGCGGTGTAATCGACCATCGGCACGATGCGCGAATAGTTGAGCCGCGTCGGGCCGATGACGCCGACGGCGCCGACGATGCGGTCGTCCTCGTCGCGATAGGGTGCGACGATCAGCGAGGAGCCGGAGAGCGAGAAGAGCTTGTTTTCCGAGCCGATGAAGATGCGCACGCCAGGGCCGCTTTCGGCCAGATTCAGCAGCTCCAGCAGGCTGTCCTTCTTCTCGAGATCATCGAACAGCATGCGCAGGCGATCGAGATCATCCGGATTGCCCAGCCCCTCCAAGAGATTGGCGCGGCCGCGGATGATGAGCTGCGCCGGCTTGCCTTCATCCGCGCTGCCGGACCAGACGGCGATGCCGCGCTCCACCAGATCCTGCGACAGCGCGTCGAGCTCGTGGCGCACATCAGCCTTCAAGCGACCGAGCTGGCTGCGCAGTTCGGGCAGCGTCTGGCCGGTCATGTGGGCGTTGAGGAAGTTCGCGGCTTCGGTGAGCTGCGAGGAGGTGACGCCGGCGGGCAGTTCGATGATGCGGTTCTCGACCTGGTCGTGATCGCCGACGAGAACGGCCAGCGCCTTGGTGGGCTCCAGGCGAATGAACTCGACGTGCTTGAGCACGGGATCGCTCTTCGAGGTGATGACGAGACCGGCGCCGCGCGACATGCCCGACAGCATGCGGCTTGCCTCGTTCATCATCGCTTCCATCGGGCCATCACGGCTTTCCGCCCGCACCTGCCGGTCGATATTGGCGCGATCCTCGGCGGAGAGATCTCCGACCTGCATGAAGGCATCGACGAAGAAGCGCAGGCCCACTTGCGTTGGCAAGCGGCCGGCGCTGACATGCGGGGAATAGACGAGGCCGAGCTCTTCCAGATCGCTCATGACATTGCGCACGGAGGCCGGCGACAGCGACATGGGCAGGATGCGCGAAAGATTGCGCGAGCCCAGCGGCTCGCCCGTCTCCAGATAGCCCTCGACGATGCGACGGAAGATTTCCTTGGAGCGTTCGTCCAGCGCGGCAACGGCGTCCGAAATCGTCGACGACCTGAATTCCATTAAGCCTTGCGCACCCATGCTGATAATGATGCCGCAAAATATAGCCAATCTCCCCGTGCGCGCAAAAGGGAATTTGCAAATGGGCGCCGCCAATCGTAGAAGCGGTCAACAACAGACCCGCACATAGGATGAAGCCTGGGATCGCGCCCGCGTTCCCGGTCCCGTGCACCGAGGAGAATTAGGATGCGGCCATCAGGCAGAAAAACCGACCAGATGCGCAAGGTCACCTTCGAGCGCAACTTTTCCAAGCACGCCGAAGGCTCCTGTCTGGTGAAATTCGGCGACACGCATGTGCTCTGCACCGCGAGCCTTGAAGAAAAGACGCCGCCGTGGCTGCGCAACACCGGCAAGGGCTGGGTCACCGCCGAATACGGCATGCTGCCGCGCGCAACAGGCGACCGCATGAAGCGCGAAGCCGCCGCCGGCAAGCAGGGTGGCCGCACCCAGGAAATCCAGCGCCTGATCGGCCGCTCGCTGCGCGCCGTGGTCGACCTCAAGGAACTCGGCGAACGCCAGATCACGCTCGACTGCGACGTCATCCAGGCCGACGGTGGCACCCGCACTGCATCGATCACCGGCGCGTGGATCGCGCTCTACGATTGCCTGAAGTGGATGGAAAGCCGCAACATGATCAAGGTCGAGCGGGTCCTGAAGGACCACGTCGCCGCGATCTCCTGCGGTGTCTTCGCCAGCCAGCCTGTCATCGATCTCGACTACCTCGAGGACTCATCGGCCGAGACCGACGCGAACTTCGTGATGACGGGCGCCGGCGGGATCGTCGAGATCCAGGGCACGGCCGAGGGCACGCCGTTCAGCGAGGAAGAGTTCGGCGCGCTGATGGCGCTTGCCAAGAACGGCATTGCCGAGCTGGTGGAGATGCAGAAGGCGGCGATTGCCTGAGGGGTTTGCTAAGGACAGCTGAGAGGCTGTAGCAAGCAAGTCCCCTCCCCAACCCTCCCCACAAGGGGGAGGGCTTAACCTAGCGGCACCGCCGAGCCTCGATTGAGGCAGGCGGGCGCGCCCAGCGGTTCTCCCCCCTTGTGGGGGAGATGGCCGGCAGGCCAGAGAGGGTCTTTGGCGCCCCGGAGAATGACAGCATGATCGACGGCATTCTTGAAACCGCGCTTTATGTCGACGACCTCGATGCCGCCGAGCGCTTCTATCGCGATGTTCTCGGCCTCGAGAAAGTTCTGCGCCATGACAACCGGCACGTCTTCTTCCGCTGCGGCCCGGGCATCCTTCTGATCTTCAACCGCCATGAAACGATCAAGCCGCCCTCTTCTGACGCGCTGCCGGTTCCGCCGCATGGCACGACGGGCGCGGGGCATGCCTGTTTCCGGATGAGTGCGGAAGCGATTGACTTGATCGCGGAAAAGCTCAACAAAGCGGGCGTTTCCATCGAAAGCGATTTCTGCTGGCCGAACGGGGCGCGATCGATCTATTTCCGCGATCCTGACGGCAACAGCCTGGAATGCGCCGAACCCAAACTTTGGAATCTTTGAAGGACCGCTCATGCGCAAGCTCGATACCCGCACCATCGTCGTTGCCAGCCACAATGCCGGCAAGATACGCGAGATCGCCGACCTGATCGGTCCTTTCGGCTTTTCGGCGAAATCGGCAGCCGAACTGAAATTCGAGGAGCCGGATGAGACCGGCACGACCTTCGAGGAAAACGCCGCCATCAAGGCGCTGGCTTCGGCCAAGGCGTCGGGCCTGCCGTCGCTCTCCGACGACAGCGGCCTTGTCATCGACGCGCTCGGTGGCGCACCTGGTGTCTACACCGCCAACTGGGCGGAAACGGCCGATGGGACGCGCGATTTTGCCATGGCGATGCAAAAGGTCGAAACCGCTCTCGAGGAGAAAGGCGCGACCACGCCGGAGCAGCGCACCGCGCGCTTCGTCAGCGTGCTCTGCCTGGCATGGCCGGATGGGCACACCGAAATGTTCCGCGGCGAAGTGGAAGGCTTCGTCGCCTGGCCGCCGCGCGGCACGGAAGGCTTCGGCTACGACCCGGTCTTTCAGCCCGAGGGCTACGACACCACATTCGGCGAGATGAGCGCGGAAGAGAAGCACGGCTGGAAGCCGGGCGACGCTGCCGCCCTCTCGCACCGCGCCCGCGCCTTCAAGATCTTCGTCGAAACCTGCCTGGACGCTTAAGACCCGAATCGTGGATACTTTGGAACAGCCTAACCTGACGCGCTATGCATCTCTTTTGCCCGATACCGGCGAGCCCGGCTTCGGCGTCTACGTGCATTGGCCGTTCTGTGCCGCCAAGTGCCCCTATTGCGACTTCAACAGCCATGTGCGCCACCAGCCTGTCGACCAGGAGCGCTTCACCGCCGCCTTCCTGAAGGAGATGGCGGCGATGCGGCAGCTGAGCGGCCCGAAAACGGTGACCAGCGTCTTCCTCGGCGGCGGCACGCCATCGCTGATGAACCCATCCACGGTTTCGGCCATTCTCGACGGCATCGCCAAGGAATGGCACATGCCCGAGGGTATCGAGATCACCATGGAGGCCAACCCCTCCAGCGTAGAGGCCGAGCGTTTTCGCGGCTACCGCGCCGCCGGTGTCAACCGCGTGTCGCTCGGCGTGCAGGCGCTGAACGATCGTGACCTGAAATTTCTCGGGCGTCTGCACGATGTCGAGGATGCGCTGAAGGCAATCAAGCTGGCGCGCGACATCTTCCCGCGCATGTCCTTCGACCTGATCTACGCCCGTCCGAAGCAGACGGTGGAGGAATGGGAGCGGGAGCTCAAGCAAGCGATCTCCTATGCCGTCGATCACCTGTCGCTCTACCAGCTGACGATCGAGGAGGGCACGCCCTTCTTCGGGCTGCACAAGATGGGCAAGCTCGTCGTGCCTGACGACGACCAGTCGGCGCTGCTCTACGAGGCGACGCAGGAAATCACCGCCGCCGAGGGCATGCCCGCCTACGAGGTCTCCAACCACGCCCGCCCGGGCGCGGAGAGCCGCCACAACCTCACCTATTGGCGCTACGGCGACTATGCCGGCATCGGACCCGGCGCGCATGGACGGCTGACACGCGGCCCCATCAAGCTCGCCACCGCCACCGAGCGCAAGCCGGAAGCCTGGCTGGAGCTCGTGGAGCGCGATGGCCACGGCGTGCTCGACCAAGAACAGCTCGGCTATGACGAACAGGCCGACGAACTGTTGCTGATGGGCCTGCGCCTCACCGAAGGCGTCGATCTCGCCCGCTGGCAGCAGCTCTCGGGCCGTGATCCCGACCCGAAGCGCGAAGAGTTTTTACTGGAACACGGGTTTATCGAGCGGATCGGCAATTCGCGCATCCGCTGCACGCCGTCGGGGATGCTGATTCTGGATTCGGTGGTGGCTGATCTGGCTTGTTGATTTGGGGAGCGGTTCAGGCGGTTAGCTTCCTACCGTGAAGCCCCCTCATCCGCCTGCCGGCACCTTCTCCCCGTTGGGGAGAAGAGACTTGGAGTGAGCCACTCGCTCCAACCTCCCTTCTCCCCAACGGGGAGAAGGTGGCCCGAAGGGTCGGATGAGGGGGCTCCGGGCTCTGCGCTATCCTGTTGTTTCTAAATAACTCCCGCGCTCACACCACCCTCCTCCGCACCCGCGCAAACAACCGCCCATCGATTGCAGCCAACCCGATCGCGATCATCGCCATGCCGATCAGATGCTTGGCCTGCAACTGCTCGCCGAGGATAGCGGCGCCGAGCAGGATGGCGCTGACGGGGATGAGGAACGTGACGAGCATGAGGTTGGTGGCTCCCGCCGTGGCGAGGATGCGGAAGAAGAGGACGTAGGCGACCGCCGTCGACAGCAGCGCCAGACCAAAGAGCGCCATCCAGGTCTCCATAGAGGGGGCGGCGAGCGTCCAGGGGTGGTCGACGATGAGGGCGATGGGGAGCATCAGCACGCTGGAGGCGGTGACCTGGCCGGCGGCAGGGAGAAGCGGTGCCATGCCCATCTGGCGGAAGCGGCGGCCGTAGATGCCGGCGAAGGAATAGGAGAGCGCGGCGCCGAGAACGGCGAGCTGCGCCAGCACATTGGTTCCCAGATCGCGCAGCGCATCGAAGCCGATCATGTAGGCGACGCCGGCAAAGCCGACGATGACGCCGAGCAGGCGGTTGCCGGTCATCTTCTCATCCGCTGTCAACAGATGCGCGACGACGACGCCGAAGAGCGGCGTGGTGGCGTTGAGGATCGAGGCGAGGCCGCTCGCAATATGCGTCTGCCCCCAGACGATGAGGCAGAAGGGGATCATGTTGTTGATCAGGCCCATGACGAAGAAGGCCGCCCAGGACTTGCCGTCACGCGGCATGGCGTGACCGGTGGCGCGCACGATCAGGTTCAGCGCGACGGCGGCGATCAGCACGCGGCCGGTGACGATGGTAAACGGCGGCAGGGTTTTCACCAGGATGCCGTTGAACAGGAAGGAGCCGCCCCAGAGCAGCGACAGCACCAGCAACATTCCCCATTCGGCAAGGCCCATCTGTCTCTGCTGCATCGCTTCTCTCCCTTTTGCGGCATGGCTGGCTTAGCGCTCGGCGCTAGCCTGCACCACCCGATTCCTGCGCGGCCTGTTATCGTCCGTCGAGTTATTCTTATCCGTGACGGTCAAGCTTACATCTAGAATGATCGCCTTGACGCATATACTATGGCGGTCAGGGCCATGCGACAAACGAGTCTTTTTCGTTTCATGATTGAGCTGAGCTAAAGCATGAGTGATTTTCTTCCATCGCTTTCGGCGCTCCGCGCCTTCGAGGCCGCCGCCCGGCATCTGAGCATGACGCTTGCGGCGCGGGGACTCAATGTGACGCCGGGCGCCGTCAGCCTGCAGATCCGCGATCTCGAGACATCGCTCGGCGTGCGCCTGTTCGAGCGCAAGACGCGGGCACTGGCGCTGACGACTGAGGGTGCAGACTATTTCACGACGCTGCGGGCGGCCTTTCGGCTGGTGCGCGAGGCGACGGCGGCGATCACGGCGCGAAACCGCGGCACGGTGCTGAACGTCACATGCACAGCGGGCTTTGCGACCTACTGGCTGGTGCCGCGGCTTTCGCGCTTCGAAGCGCTGAACCCGGAGATCGACGTGCGTATCAGCGCCTCGCACAGGGTGATGGATTTCCAGCGCGATGGCATAGACCTCGCCATACGCCATGGGCTCGGGGGCTATGACGGGCTCGTCAGCGAGCGGCTGGTGGATGACGAGCTGGTGCCGGTCTGCACGCCGAAACTCGCCGGTGAGCTCGGCCCGGATCCGTCGCCCGATGCACTAGCGCCGTTCCAGCTGATCCACGACGTCTACCGCCACGACTGGCAGCTATGGCTGGAAGCGGCGGGCGCGAGCAATGTCGATGCCGCCCGTGGGCCGGTCTTCATGCACGGTAACGGCGCTTACGAGGCGATGAAGGCGGGGCTCGGCTTCGCGCTGATGCGGCGCTCCTTCGTGACGACTGAACTGGAAGACGGCCAAGTCGTCGCTCCCTTCCCCGTCGGGGTCGCCAGCCGGCTCGCCTTCCATCTTGTCTATCCCGGCCAGGCGCTGGAACGGCCGGCAGCGGCCGCCTTCCGCCGCTGGCTGCTCTCCGAAGCGCAGCGCTGATCGCGGCGCCTGCGCGCTTAATTCAGCAATCGCCGAAAAAGTGGACACCCGCACTCATAAAACACTTTCCCGGCGCGTATTTGCTGATTATCATAGTCAGGATTAAGACGCATACGGGCAAGGCCGAACCTCAGTCATGGCAGTTCAACAGATCGCGCGGACGGCGCCCGGGCTCCCGCAGCCGATCGGCTTGTCGCACGCTTTTTCCGGCGATCACGCCTGGTGCCGCGAGAAGATGATGCTGGCGGATGAGCTGGCCGGTGGCGTCACCCTCGCTACATTCTTCGAGGATGGCGGTTTCGAGCGGGCGATCGACCGGTACACCGAGGTCACCAAAGGCACGGATCGCCGTGCCGTCGTCTCCATGTGGTCGCTCTATTACTTCGCCGGGATCAGCATTCCCTATCTGCTCGCCCGCCGCCTGGCTGGCCAGGTGCTGCCGGTTGCCTTCGAGGAGATGACGATCGCGCTGACCGAGGACGGGCTGCCGCGCGCCTTCGGCGTTTCCCATCGCGGCATGATTGGCGAAGAGACGAGCGGCGACGAATTTTCCGTGGTCGGGCCGTTGATGTCCGGCCATCTCAACATGGCCGTCGAGCGCTTGAAGCGCTGCGGGCTCTCGGCCAAGCTCCTGTGGAACAACGCCGCCGTCTACATCGACTATACGCTGCGGCTGACCGATAGCGAGAGTGGTGGGCGCTCCGCGCCCGACCTGCCGCTCTTCGTGCGCGGATGCCTGCCGGATGGCGGGCCGAATCCGCTGTGCGGCAACGTTAGACAAGTCGAGGAAGGCGGGCAGATGATCCAGCGGCGCAAGCTCTGCTGCCTGCGCTACATGCTGCCAGGAGTCGCGAGCTGCGGCAATCGCTGCGCACTGCCCAGCCAGCGCAATCCGCAATAGACGCATTGCGCCGTTTCAATTCAGAACCGACGCCGACGCGGCGCGTCAGATGTCCCACGCCTTGATGTAGTCGATGTCGAATGTGGCCGTGAGCGCCTGCGAGCGATCCTCGTCGCCGGGCAGATCATAGAGGTTCAGCATCAGCTGCATCGGATAATCGGGGCTTTGGCGGGTCTGCGTCACGATTGCCCCATCGACGAGAAAATCGATCCCCTCGGGCGTCCAGTCCATCGCGTAGACATGCCAGTCGCCAACAGCGATCGATACGCTCGTCTCATCGAGTTCCGTTGTCAGTTTCGGATCGTGGATCTTCTTGATACCGCGCCCGATCTTCACCGCATCGCGCTCGACATTGCGGCCGAAGACTTCGAACACGGTTATCTCCCCGGAGCGATGCGGCTCGTCCTCGAAGCCGATCAGCCATAACGCCGCCAAGTTCCATGGGTTGAGGCTTGCGCGGGCGCGCATCTCCAGACGGCAGTAATGCGGCAGGAAAAGGCGGCGGGGCGGGATCGCCTCGCGCACGGTGAGATCCCGATTGAACCGGTGCTGGCCGGCGCGACTGCCGACCGGGCCGGACCAATGGCCCGTCTGCAGGTTGGAGACCCTGACGCCGCCATCGAATTCGGGGCACCAAGGCTGCTGGTCGTCTTCGACCACCAGCCGGAGGTAGCCATCGCGGATCTTGTAGCGCGACTGCGATGCTTCCCACGAACTCCAATGCGGGAGATAGCAGGGCAGCCAGTTTTCGCCGTTCAGCTCGGGCGCATCGAAGTCATCGGAAAAAAGCAATGCCGGCATGATCAGCCTCGCGCCTCAATCGTCTGACGCCGACTATGCAGAGGCGCGCGCCAAAAGCAAACGGCCGGGATTGCTCCCGGCCGTCCGGCAATGATGCGAGCAGCGATCAGGCTCTGCGGGACGCACCCGTCTTGAAGAGGCTGCCGGTCGGGGTTTTCAGGAACATGTCGAGCGGAATGTGCTCCTGGTGCAGGAAGCCGGTTGCGGGCAGCAGGCCGTCGCGAACCATCTCGATGACGGCGACGACCGATGCCGAGGTTGTCCAGGCGATTGCCGTGCGGCGGGCGCCTGATATCTCGATCGGGTAATAGGCGCGCACGAACTCCTTGCGGCGCAGGCTGCCGCGCTCGGTGCCTTCGGCGGCGACATGCACATAGACGACATCGTCATCGACGGGCGGCTTGGCTTCCGTCAGGATCTCGCCGGCGAGCTTGCGCTTGTCGCGCATCAGAAGCTCGTGAAAGAAGAAGTTCATCAGATCCATATGGCCGGGATAGCGCATGGTCTTGTAGTCGAGGTTCTCGACCTTGCCGAGCAGCGTGTCGCACATGGTGCCGAGACCGCCCGAGGTCGTGAAAGCCTCGAGCTTCACGCCCTCGACGTAGATGGTCTCCAGCCACTCCATCGGCGACACCAGCTTGCGCACGCCGCCTTCGATCACTTCGCAATCGTTCAGATACTCGTTGACCACGCCCTCCGGCGACCAGTTGAAGGCATAGCCCAACAGGCCCGTCGGATTTTGCGGCAAGGCGCCGACGCGCATGCGGATCGAGCGGCAGCGATCGAAGCCATCGGCAAGGCTCGAGCCGACGATGCCGACGAAACCAGGGGCAAGACCGCATTGCGGCGCCATCAGGCCACGCGCGGTCTTTGAAAGCTCGATGATGAAGTTGGTGGTGGGCACATCTTCCGTCAGATCGAAATAATGGATGCCGGCGGCATGGGCGGCGCGCGCCAGCCCGATGTTCAGGTGATAGGGCAGGCACGACAGCACCGCGTCGACACCCGACAGCAATTCACTGATGACGGCGGGATCTGAGATGTCGCCGCTATGGCACTTGAACGGCACCTCGCCCACTGGCAGCTGCGCGTCCACACCCGTGACCTCGAAGCCGCCCTCATGCAAAAGCGTAGCGGCCAGCCGCCCGACCTTGCCCAGACCGAGTACGGCGATCTTCGTAAAGCTCATTTATATCCTCCCAAGGCGCGGCGTTTTCCTCCCGCCGCGCGTATGCTTGAAAGGGCTGTATAAAATAAACAGCGCATAAAAGGAAACGGCCGGAATCGCTCCCGGCCGCTTAATTTCGATGCTATGATCGCGACTATTCGTTGATCAGGCGCTTCAGCAGCTCGATCTCGTGCGACAGCTTGCTATCACCTGAAATCAGCTCCTCGATCTTGCGCACAGCGTGCAGAACCGTCGTGTGGTCACGTCCGCCGAAGCGACGGCCGATCTCCGGGAAGGAGCGCGGCGTCAAGGTCTTGGCCAGATACATGGCGATCTGGCGCGGCTTGACGATGACGCGCGTACGGCGGTTCGAGACCAGCTCCTGGCGCGACACGTTGTAGTGACGGGCGACGATGCGCTGGATATCCTCGATACGCACGCGGCGCGGCTCGCCGGAGCCGACCAGGTGGGCGAGAAGCTCGTCCACGCGCTCGACCGTCAGGTTCGGCTCGAAGGAGCGACGGAAGAGCAGCTGGTTGAAGGCGCCTTCCAGTTCGCGGCCGCTGGCGGTGATGCTGCGGGCAACGTGGTTGAGCAGCTCGGTCGACATCTCCAGCGACGGATCCTCGGTGCGGGCGACATCAAGACGGCGCTGGAGGATTTCGAGACGCATCTCGTAATCCGGGCCGTCAAGCTCGATCGCCACACCGCCCTGCAGACGCGAACGAACGCGCGGGTCGAGCGATTCCAGCTCCCAGGGCGCACGGTCGGCTGCGACGACGACCTGCTTGGCGCTGTCGAGCAGCATGTTCAAAAGATGGCAGAACTCGTGCTGGATCATCTTGCCCTGCAGGAACTGCATGTCGTCGATGATCAGAAGATCGATGTTGCGCAACGAGTCCTTCAGCGTCAGCGCATCATTGTCGCGGATCGCGGTTGCGAAACGCCACATGAAGTATTCGGCCGTCAGGTAGACGACGCGCAGCTGGCGCGGGTTCTGTACGGCTGCATTGGCGATCGCCTGCAGCAGATGGGTCTTGCCGAGACCGACCGTGGAATGAACGAAGAGCGGGTTGAAGCGCACTGCGCCCTGACCGGCTTCGGCAATGGTCTTTGCGGCCGCGAGAGCGACGCGATTGGAGCTGCCTTCGACGAAGGTGTCGAAGGTGAAGCGGTTATCGAGCGGCGAGCCGAAGAGCGGCTGGCCAGAGGTCGCCGGACGCGCTGCGGACGCTGCCGAAACAGCCTGCTGGACGATCTGGCCGGCCTGCTGAGCGACCGGGCGACGGATCGGTGCGACGGATGAAACCGGCTCCTGGGTCGCCGTTTCTTCCGGCTTGCTGGTTGCGCGCGCTGCCGTGCGAACCAGGATTTCGACCTTCAGGATTTCAGCGTCTTCCGCCTGGAAGATGCCGGTGATCAGGTCGAGGTAGCGATTGTTGATCCAGGACTTCAGAAAAGTTGTTGGGACCGTCAGCCGTACGACACTCTTGGAGACGGAATGGAGCTTCAGTCGTGCAAACCAGCTTGCGTAGACATCCGGACCGACCTGCGCCTTCAGGCGTGCACTTGCTCTGTCAAAAAGTATGCCATCATTCTTCATGTCTCCCTTTTCCCCCGCCGCGTCTGGGCAAATAGAGCCTAACGTCTGAGATACCTTGTCCGAGTTGTCCAAAGCACTCGCCGCCATCGAATTCATGTGCATCTTGCCGCCTTATAGTTCCATCGGCCGACCTAATCCTGGTCGCCCGATCATTTCCCCGCTTATGACCTGACAGCATCACCCTCATGCTCTGCCGTCGGCCGGTTCACTCAAACGCGTGCCTCTTAACGAGAGGCGACTGTTGGAGGCGAAGCCAACCGCTTCATGCGATCTTGTTGCTTCCCGTCTCCTAGGTGTCCGCTCCTCGTCCAACGAACACCAGCCTGCCTGCGTATGCTTTTTCTCTTTATTAGGATCGCACGCGCTGCGTGCAGCCCTCAAAAAAGGCGCACAGATGATCCCGTTCCGCGGCAGCCAAAGCCGCAGTCCAATCTGCATCGGTGCGTGAAAATCCGGAGGTCGAAACTTCCGTAACAAAAGACACTAAAGCATCGTCCTGCCGACGTGGCAGTTTCAGACCAAGCCTTAAAACAGGTGATGTCCGAGCCCCTTGTTGAGAGGCATTTAGGCAGGATCGGGGGTGGAGATCAACGGGGAATTTTGCTCAAAATCGACCGTGGCCGGTTGACTCTCAGGGCAGTTTTAGGGCGCTGCACTGGAGCAAAAAAAGAATCGCTTTTGAATCAACGAGATTCCGGAAACCGGCAATTTTGACACGCATAAAAAGAAAAAAAGAAAAAAGCTTCTTGACTCGTTTTAGACCCCGCAGCGGAAGGTCTGAGTCTCCCAGTTCAACAGCAACCTGACACAAGCCATTGTTATAATTCATTTTTTTGTGTCATTTGCCGGACACGAAATCGTCGCCAAATTAACCACAGTTCGAGCAATAGCCGGAATCGAAAAAGCCCGACAAAGTTGCCGGGCTAATCATATAGCTGTCTTTATTAATGGAAGCTTAAGCGGTCGCGCCGACCGACAGAGCCTTCACACGAGCTGCGAGGCGCGAGACCTTGCGGGATGCCGTGTTGGCGTGCAGGACGCCCTTGCTTGCTGCGCGGGCCAGTTCCGGCTGCGCGGCCTGGAAAGCTTCCTTGGCCTTGGCAGCATCGCCAGCTGCGAGTGCTTCTTCGACCTGACGAACGAACGTGCGAACGCGCGAGCGACGAGCCTTGTTGACGTCGGTACGGCTGGCGATCTTGCGGGTCGCTTTTTTCGCCGAAGTTGTATTGGCCATGGATGCCTCTCTCAAGAATTCGAACAAATTCCGCTACCGCCGCGGGCCTTGCAGCCACTTCCTACACAGCAATGCGGGAGTATTATCGGAAAACCGGACTGGCTTCCCGAACCTTGGGCGGGCATATAACCCTAAAGCCGACCGGCGTCAACGCGCATTTTCAAGGAACCGTCGCCTTTTCTCTTCAGGGCTCAGCGGTTCTTGAAGGCGGGTTTACGCTTTTCGATGAAGGCTGTCATCCCTTCCTTCTGATCTTCCGTCGCAAAGAGACTGTGGAACAGGCGGCGCTCGAAGCGCAGACCTTCCTCCAGCGTGGTCTCCAGAGCGCGGTTGACGGCCTCCTTGGCCATCAGCACCGAGGGGCGCGACAGCGACGCGATCTTGGCCGCCGCCTCGAGCGCTTCATCGAGCAGACGATCGGGCGCGACTACACGCGATACGAGTCCTGCCCGCTCGGCTTCCGCCGCATCCATCATGCGACCTGTGAGCACCATGTCCATCGCCTTGGCCTTGCCGACGGCGCGCGTCAGGCGCTGGGAGCCGCCCATGCCGGGGATGACGCCAAGCGTGATTTCCGGCTGGCCGAACTTGGCGGTCTCCGATGCGATGATGAAGTCGCAGATCATGGCGAGCTCGCAGCCGCCGCCGAGCGCGAAGCCGCTGACGGCGGCGATGACGGGTTTGCGCACCTTGGCGACATCCTCCCAGCCGCCGAGGAAATTGCGGCGGTAGACATCGGCGAAATCGAGCGACTGCATTTCCTTGATATCGGCGCCGGCGGCAAAGGCGCGCTCGGAGCCGGTGAGGACGATGGCGCCGATGGCGTCGTCATTCTCGAATGCGGCGTAGGCCTGCAGCAGTTCCTTCAGCACCGTCGAGTTCAAGGCATTCAGCGCCTGCGGGCGGTTCAGCGTGATCAGGCCCACGGCGCCACGGGTTTCGACGATCAGCGTTTCATAAGACATGCGTTCCTCCCGGTCGGGCCAATGCCCAGGCTTACTTCTGGCAGACAGTTATTTCTGGCAAGTAGGGCAATAGAAGGTCGAGCGCCCGGCCTGAACGATGCGGGCGATGGTACCGCCGCAGTCGGGCGTACGGCAAGGTTGCCCTTCGCGATCATAGACGGAGAAGGAGTGCTGGAAATAGCCGAGCGAGCCATCCGTCTGGATATGATCGCGCAGCGACGAGCCGCCCGCCTTGATCGCATCTGCAATGACGTCGCGGATCGAGGAGACCAGCAGGTCGAGCTGCTTTGTAGGCTTGCCGGTCGGCGTCACTAGGGTCGATGCGGGCCGCGTCGGCTTCAGGTGCGCGCGCCATAGCGCCTCGCACACATATATATTGCCGAGGCCGGCAATGTTCTTCTGGTCGAGCAGCGCGCTCTTCAGCGGCTGCGCCTTGCCCTTGAAGCGCTCGGCCAGATAGGCGGCGCTGAGCGCATTGCCTGTCGGCTCCGGGCCGAGCCCATAGAGAAAGGGATTGATGTCGAGCGCGGTGCGATCGGCCATGTCCATGAAGCCGAAGCGGCGCGGGTCATTATAGATGACGCGGCTTTGGCCCGACGGCCCTTCCAGATGGAAGATCACGTGATCGTGCTTTTCATCCTTGGAGCGCGGGTGATGGAATTCGCCCGGTGTTTCGGAGATGGGGGTTTCGGCGATCGGGCCGGCCTCGATGCGGAAGGAGCCGGACATGCCGAGATGGGCGATGATGGTGGCGCCGCTGTCGAGATCGATCAGCAGATACTTGGCGCGGCGGCCCAGCGAGACGATGGTGCGGCCGGATGCCTTTTCGCCGAAGGCGTCCGGAAACGGGAAGCGCAGGTCCCCTCGCCTAAGCTCCAATTTGACGATGCGCGCGCCCTCCATCGTAGGCGCGAGGCCGCGTTTGACGGTTTCGACTTCTGGCAATTCCGGCATCTTAACCCATCTATATCGAACATGTTTCAACCGCCCGCGATGTGCGCTATAGCGCCATGGTGTCGCGGACCGGACCGTTGCCCACAGATAGCGTCGCCTGCCTGATTTCGCTATGGTCGCCGCGTTGATTTAAGAGATTGGAGTATTCGATGTCAGACAGCCGCACCTCCGCCGACGGCGGCATGGAAACATCATACGGCTTCCGCGAAGTTTCAGGCGGCGAAAAGCAGGGCCTCGTCAACGAAGTCTTCCATAAGGTCGCCAAGCGCTACGACATCATGAACGACGTCATGTCGGTCGGCATGCACCGCGTCTGGAAGGATGCGATGATCGCGGCGCTGAACCCGCGCAAGGAGCCCGGCTACAAGACGCTCGACGTGGCCGGCGGCACCGGCGATATCGCATTCCGCATCATCGAAGCCTCGAACCGGATGGCGCACTCCACCGTGCTCGACATCAACGGATCGATGCTGGCTGTCGGCGCAGAACGCGCCGCCAAGAAGAAGCTCTCCGACAATCTGACCTTCGTCGAGGCCAACGCCGAGGAACTGCCCTTCGAGGCCAACAGCTTCGACGCCTATACGATCGCCTTCGGCATCCGCAACGTGCCGCGCATCGACGTGGCGCTCAGCGAAGCCTACCGCGTGCTGAAGCGCGGCGGCCGGCTGCTGGTGCTCGAGTTCTCCGAAGTCGACATGCCTTTGCTCGACCGCGTCTATGAAAGCTGGTCGTTCAACGCCATTCCGAAGTTCGGCAAGGCGATCACCGGCGATGCCGAGCCCTATCAGTATCTGGTCGAATCCATCCGCAAGTTCCCCAACCAGGAAAACTTCGCCGCGATGATCCGCAATGCCGGCTTCTCGCGCGTCAGCTACACCAATTATACCGGCGGGATCGCCGCCCTTCACTCCGGCTGGAAGCTTTAAGCCGGAATGAGCACTGTTTCGGCATATTTCCAGCTCTGGCGGGTTGGTTGGATTCTCGTGCGCGAGGGCGTCGTCTCGGCGCTGCCTTCCGACGAACTTCCGCCATCGGTCGCGGCTGCCAAGTCCTTCGTCGGCATGTTTGCGCGCAAGCGCGCCAAGACCCAGAAGCGCAGCGACCGGCTCTCCAAGGCCGTCGAGCGGCTGGGGCCGTCCTATGTGAAGATTGGTCAGTTCCTGGCGACGCGTCCCGACGTCGTCGGCGTCGAGTTCGCGGACGACCTGTCGCAGCTGCAGGATCGGATGGCCTTCTTTCCTGATGCCGCCGCCAAGGCCAATATCGAGGGATCGCTCGGCCGGCCGGTGGATGAGCTCTACGTCAGCTTCGGCGAGCCGATCGCCGCAGCCTCGATCGCGCAGGTGCATCCGGCCGAGGTGATGACGCCGCTGGGACGCAAGAAGGTTGCCGTCAAGGTGGTGCGCCCCGGCGTGCGCCAGCGCTTTACCCATGATCTCGAGGCGATGTATCTCGTCGCCCATCTGCAGGAGCGCTTCATGCCCTCCAGCCGGCGCCTGAAGCCGGTGGAAGTGACGAAGACGCTGGAGCAGACGACCAAGGTCGAGATGGACCTCCGGCTCGAGGCGGCAGCGCTTTCGGAGATCGCCGAGAACACCCAGAACGATCCGGGCTTCCGCGTTCCGACCGTCGACTGGGAACGAACAGGACGCGACGTCATCACCATGGAGTGGATCGACGGCGTCAAGATGTCCGATGTCGAGGGCCTGAAGGCCGCCGGCCACGATCTCAATGCGCTGGCCGACACGCTGATCCAGTCCTTCCTGCGCCATACGCTGCGCGACGGCTTCTTCCATGCCGACATGCATCCGGGCAATCTCTTCGTCGACCCCAAGGGCATGATTGTCGCCGTCGACATGGGCATTGTCGGGCGTCTCGGGAAAAAGGAACGCCGCTTCCTCGCCGAGATCCTCTACGGCTTCATCACCCGCGACTATATCCGCGTCGCCGAGGTGCATTTCGAGGCGGGCTACGTGCCCGGCCACCACAATGTCGAGAGCTTCGCGCAGGCGATCCGCGCGATCGGCGAGCCGATCCACGGCCAGCCGGCCGAGACGATCTCAATGGGCAAGCTGCTGACGCTGCTGTTCGAGGTGACCGAGCTGTTCGACATGGCCGCACGGCCCGAGCTGGTGATGCTGCAGAAGACCATGGTGGTGGTCGAGGGCGTCGCCCGCATCCTCAATCCGCGCTTCAACATGTGGAAGGCATCCGAACCCGTCGTCGGCGAATGGATTCGCAACAATCTCGGACCGAAGCGGATCGCGACCGATATCAAGGACGGGCTGAAGGCTGCCGTGAAGCTCGCCGAGGCGGCACCGGAGATCGCCGCCAAGACCGAGAAGTTCCACCACGAGCTGCTACGGATGAGCGAGAACGGCCTGCGCTTCGACGCCGAGACGGCCGACGCGATCGGCAAGTCGGAAGCCCGCCACAGCCGCTCCGGCCGCTGGGCGCTCTGGCTGATCGCGCTGACGCTTGTTTATATCGCCTGGGTGGTTAGCTGACAGCTCCCATGCGCCCGCATCTAGTTAGAAAGCCCGCCATGTCGCGGGCTTTTTCTATTTTTGCTACCGGCGCGACAATCTTGCTGCGGCGAGTGCGGCGACCATGCCGATCGCGAGCAGCGTCAGAGTGAACATCACGACGGCACTCCAACCATCGGCGCCCCAGAAGTATCCGCCGACGGAGCCGGCGACGCTGGAGCCGATGTAATAGGACAGGAGATAGAGCGACGAGGCGTGGCCCTTGGTGCCCTTGGCGAGCCGCCCGACCAGCGCGCTTGCGACCGAGTGGGCGACGAAGAAGCCGGAGGTCAGGAGTACGATGCCCAGGATGATCAGCGGCAGGGAGGCCGAGAGCGTTAGCGCCACGCCGATCGCGGATAGTGCGATGCCAGAAGGCAGCACGACGAAGTGGCCGAAGCGGTCTCCAAGCAGGCCGGCGATCCAGGAGGCGGCGATGCCGAAGATATAGACCGTGAAGATCAGGCCGAGCTCGGTCTGGTTCAGATTGTAGGGCGCTTCGACGAGGCGGAAGCCGATATAATTATAGACCGTGACGAAGGTGCCCATGGCGAGGAAGCCGATGGCAAACAGGAACGGCAGCGCCGGGCTCCTGATGTGGCCGGCCCAGGCACCAAGATGGAAGCGGGCGTTGAAGCCCTTGCGCGGCGTGAAGTTGCGCGAGGCGGGCAGAAGCAGGAAGAAGCCGATGGCCGCCGCAAGGCCGATGGCGCCGAGCGTGCCGAGCGCGATGCGCCAGGAGAAGAACTCGGCCAGCGTGCCGGTGACGACGCGGCCGGCCATGCCGCCGAAGGCGTTGCCGGCGATGTAGAGGCCCATGGCGGCGCCGAGGCCGCGGGGATCGATCTCTTCCGAGAGATAGGCCATGGCGACGGCGGGCACACCGCCGAGGAGCAGGCCTTCAAGCGCGCGGATGACCAGCAGCGCATGCCAGCTCGGGACCAGCGCGCAGGCGATCGTGCAGAGGGCAGCGCCCAACAGCGAGGCGAACATCAGGCTGCGGCGGCGGAAGCTTTCGGAGACGGCGGCGGCGCAGAAGATGGCGAAGGCAAGCAGACCCGTCGATAGCGACAGGGAGAGCGAGCTCGCGGCCGGGCTGATGCCGAAGTCGCTGGCGAAGATCGGCATCAGCGGCTGGACGCAATAGAGCAGTGAGAAGGTCGCAAAGCCCGAGAGAAACAGCGCGATGCTGGCGCGCCTGTAGGCCGGGGTGCCGCGCAGCAGGAACTGCTTTTCCTGCGCTTCGCTTCCCTGGTGCTGGGGAGCGGCATTCTCGATGACGGTGAGATGAGGACGGGAGGGGATTTCCGAGGGGACGGACTGCTTGTCTGCGGCGCGTGGCATTGAGGACCAACCTTTCACGCCCTTTGATCTAGCCAACGGACCATCATTTGTCCAATATATGAAACTGGCTTTCTTGATAGGTTTTGGAGATACCGATGGAGCTGCGCCATATCCGCTATTTCCTTGCCGTGGCCGAGGAGCGGAATTTCACCCGCGGCGCCGCCAAGCTCGGCATCGGCCAGCCGCCGCTCAGCCAGCAGATCCGCGATCTCGAAAACGAGATCGGGGCGGCGCTGTTTCACCGTGTGCCGCATGGCGCGGAGCTGACGGAGGCGGGATCGGCATTTCTGCCGGAGGCGCGCGCCGCGATTGCCTCGGCCGAAAAGGCGAAGCTGGCCGCCCAGCGGGCGACGCGCGGCGAGACAGGACGGCTGGCGCTCGGCTTCACGGCGTCGTCGGCCTTCAACACCGCCGTCAGCGGCACGATCCGCCGGTTTCGCGGGCAATGGCCGGATGTGAGCCTGTCGCTGACCGAGATGAACAGCAACTGGCTGATGGAAAAGCTGATGCGGCAGGAGATCGACGCCGCCTTCATCCGCCCCGGCCTCGAAGACCCGAGGGATGTGCACCTGAAACGGCTGGCGGACGAGCCGATGCTGATCGCGCTGCCGGCGCACCATCCGCTGGCGAAGCTGAAGACTGTGCCGCTCTCCGCACTTGCGGGCGAGCCCTTCATTCTCTTTCCCCGCACCGTCGGCCTCAGCCTCTACGACGACATCGTGCGCGGCTGCCGGGATGCGGGCTTCGAGCTTGTCGTGACGCAGGAGGCGCCGCAGATCCCTTCGGTCATCAATCTGGTCGCCGCCGATCTCGGTGTCTCGATCGTGCCGGGCTCGCTCGCGCATCTCAAACTCGACGGCGTCGCCTACCGGCCGATCGAGGGGCCGCCTTTGGTGGCGCGGCTGGGGCTGGCGATGCTGAAGGCGCGGCGGTCGCGCGTCGTCGGCAATCTGATGAGCCTGATCTGATCAACCTTGCCTGATCAGCCTGATGGATCCCAATAGGGCGGATCACCGAAGGTCTTGCGCAGGTGATCGGCGACGGCGCGCAGCTTGGCGGAGGGATTGCGACCTTCGGGATGAGCCATGTAGATGAACTCGGCCTCGGGCTTGTAGCCGACGTCGATCTCGCTCAGCAGCCCCTCGCTCACAGCCGGGCCTGCGATGAAGGCGGGGAGCAAGGCGATGCCGAGGCCGGCGACAGCCGCATCGCGGATCATGTCGCCATTGTTCATGCCGAGCACCTGACTGGCGCGCACGACGATGGCGCCATCGGGCGTCTGGAAGCGCCAGTCGGAGACGCCGCGATTGGTGTAGAAAATCCCCTTGTGGCCATCGAGATCATTGAGCGTCTTCGGCGTGCCGTGGCGCTCCAGATAATCGGGTGACGCGACCAGCAGACGACGGCTGCGGCTGAGCTTCCAGACGACGAGGCGGGAATCGACGATCGGCCCGTTGCGCACGATGGCGTCATAGCCTTCCGAGGAGACATCGACGCGGCGATCATCGATATCGAGCACAAGCTGAATCTCCGGGTGCTTCGCCAGAAACGGATAGAGCGCCGGGCCGAGATGCATGCGGCCGAAGGTGACGGGGGCGGCGATCCTTAAGGGACCGGAGAGCGTGCCGCGCCGCTCGGCCATCTCCGCCGTGGCGTCCTCGATCTCGCGGACGATGCGGGCAGCGCGCTCGAGAAAGGCGGTGCCGTCCTCGGTGAGCGTCAGCTTGCGGGTGGTGCGGTGGAGCAGCATGCCGCCCAGCGAGCGCTCCAGTTCGGCCAGCCTTTCGCTGACCACCGATTTCGACAGGCGAAGGCGCCGCGCCGCCTCGCTGACCGAGCCGGATTCCACCACCGACACGAATGCCGTTATTCCCTCAATCCTGATCATCGTTCGGCATTTCCGAATTCGAGTTCCGCTATTTGGAGACTAATCCGAACAAAAGGAAAATGCCATCTTCCACTCATCGAACGGGGCGGCAAACGCCACCCCAACCCAAAAAGGAGATGGAAGAATGAACCGCTTGAATGGAAAAGTCGCCATCATCACTGGTGCCAGCGCCGGCATTGGCCGCGCAACGGCCAAGCTCTTTGCCGCCGAAGGTGCCAAGGTCGTGGTCGGCGCCCGCCGCCAGGCCGAGCTCGACAGCCTGGTCGAAGAGATCAAGGCCGCCGGCGGAGACGCAGTCGCCGTTGCCGGCGACGTGCGCTCGGAAGATTATCACAAGGCGCTGGTCGCCACCGCCGTCGAACGTTACGGGAAGCTCGACATCGCCTTCAACAATGCCGGCATCCTCGGCGAGGCAGGCCCGAGCACTGGCGTTTCGGAAGCCGGGTTCACCGAAGCTGTGACGATCAACCTGACGGCCTCCTTTCTTGCCGCCAAGCACCAGATCAGCCAGATGGAGAAGAACGGCGGCGGCTCGGTGATCTTCACCTCGACCTTCGTCGGCTACAGCTTCGCCTTCCCCGGAGTAGCCGCCTACGCCGCCAGCAAGGCCGGCCTGATCGGCCTGACGCAGGCGCTGGCCGCCGAATACGGCCCGAAGAACGTGCGCGTGAACTCGGTGCTCCCAGGTGCCGTCGATACCGACATGTATCGCGAGATGAACGACACGCCGGACAAGCAAGGCTTCGTCACCAACCTGCATGCGCTGAAGCGCGTGGCAACGCCTGACGAACTGGCCCGCTCGGTGCTCTACCTCGCCTCCGACGATTCCAGCTTCGTGACCGGCACGGCCTCGCTGGTCGATGGCGGCGCCTCGATCACCCGCACCTGACACGCATAGCTCATCGATCACCTTCGCCTTTCGGAGGGGGTGATCGCAACCGAACCGCAAGGCATTCTGCTGACCGCCCCCCAACAACACATCATGGGCAAGCAGCCCACCCCACAAGGATATCAATCCATGTCACGCCTTCAGAACAAGACTGCCCTCATCACCGGCGGCACCAGCGGCATCGGCCTTGAAACCGCCCGCCAGTTCATCGCCGAAGGCGCCCGCGTCGCCATCACCGGCAGCAGCGCCAACAGCGTCGCAGCCGCCCGCGCCGAACTCGGCGACAAGGCCATCGTCATCCAGGCCGATGCCGGCAATGTCGCCGGGCAGCAGGTGGTCGCCGAAGCCATCAAGAACGCCTTCGGCCATCTCGACATCCTCTTCGTCAATGCCGGCGTGGCCGAGTTCGGCCCTGTCGAGCAATGGAGCGAGGCCGCCTTCGACAAGTCGATCGCAATCAACGTCAAGGGTCCGTTCTTCCTGATCCAGGCGCTGCTGCCGATCTTCTCCAAACAGGCCGCGATCGTGCTCAACACCTCGATCAACGCGCATATCGGCATGCCGAACTCCAGCGTCTATTCGCTGACGAAGGGGGCGCTCCTGACACTCGCCAAGACGCTGTCGGGCGAACTGATCGGCCGCGGCATCCGCGTCAACGCCGTCAGCCCCGGCCCGATCGCCACGCCGCTCTACAGTAAGCTCGGCGCATCGGAGGCGGATTCGAAGGCGATGGCCGATCATATCCAGTCGCAGATCCCGGTCGGCCGGTTCGGTGACGCGGCTGAAGTCGCCAAGACCGTGATCTTCCTCGCCTCCGACGAGGCCGCCTATATCGTCGGTAGCGAACTCGTCATCGATGGCGGAATGAGCAATCTCTGACACCGAGTGTCCAATTGATATGGAAAGGCCGCGGATGTTTCGTCCGCGGCCTTTCTTCTGTGTCAGGCGGCTTCGACCAGCCGGCGAATGGCTGTTTCCAACGTCGTCGATCCCTTCTCTGGCTGGCCTTCGAAGCAGATCCAGCCTTCGTTGAAACCATCGATCATGCGGATGCGCGGCGTGGGGTTGCGCATGCCCTGCCCTTGGAACAGCGCCTCCCAGCTGTCGCGCGCGACGATTTCCGCGCTGACCGGCTTGCCGAGCACCTTGGAGAAGGCGGCTGCGATATCGGCGGGTGTTACCTTCTCCGGCCCCTGCAGCTCGACGATGCGCTTGCCGGTCCAGCTCTCCTGCAACAGTGACGCGGCCCTTTCGCCGACATCGGCGACCGAGACCATCGGGTAGGCCTGGTCGAGAGGCTGGAGAAAACTTGCGATGACGCCAGCCTCGCGCGCGGTCGCCACATCCCATGCGGCATTCTCCATGAACCAGGCGGCGCGGAGGAATGCGATCGGCAGCGGCAATCTCGAAAGCTCCTGCTCGACGAGGCCAAGCTGGCTGAGCAGGTTCGGCTCCTCGGCCTGCGCGCCGATGGTGGAGAGGCAGACGACCCTTTCCGGTCGCGCCCGCAACAGCGCCGTCTTCAAGGCGGCGATGACGGCACGCACTTCCGGGAAGCCGGGTGTCGGGTCGAAGGTCGGCGGGATCAGCAGGAAGACGCCCTCCGCACCGGTGAAGGCGGCGGTCAGCGCATCGGCGTCGGTCATTTCGGCAAGCGCCAGTTCGGCGCCCTTCTCGCGCCAGGCCTTGCCTTTTTCGGCGTTGCGAAGGATGGCGCGGACCGGCAAGCCGGTCTGTAGCAGCTGCGTGGCGACGGTGCCGCCGACCTGTCCGGTTACTCCTGTAATGGCGAACATTGGAAACTCCTTTGGTTCAGTTTTCCGTTCGCCCGCAAAATGATCCTTTCCGATCTTTGATTGAAGTGCGCATATGTCATGGTATTGGTGACTGAAAATCACGGATGGATCGATGTTCGACGGGCGATTGCTGAACGGAGTGAGTGTGCTGGCCGCCGTGATCGAAAGCGGCAGCTTCGCACGGGCGGCGGATGCGATGGGTCTGTCACCATCAGGCGTCAGCCGCGCCATCGCCCGGCTGGAAGGCCGCATCGGTCTGCGCCTGCTCGACCGCACCACCCGCACCATGCGCCTGACCGACGACGGCGCCCGCTTCTACGAGCAGGTGGCGCCACTGCTGAGCGGCATAGAGGAGGCAGCGATGGCGGCCTCGGGCGTGGCGCAATCGGTGCGCGGGCGGCTCAGGGTCAATGTCGATCCGTATTTTTCGCGGCTGGTTCTGGGACCCAGGCTCGGCGCGTTTCTCGATCTCTATCCCGAGCTGCAGATCGAGATCATCACCCGCAACGAGATCGGCGATCTGGTGGCCGACGGCATGGACGTGGCGGTGCGCTTCGGCGATCCCTCGCAGACCACGCTGATCTCGCGGCTCTTGATGCGTACGCGGGTGATCACCATCGCGGCGCCCACCTATCTCGCCAAGCACGGACGGCCGACGGCGCCCGGCGATCTTGCCGACCACACCTGTATCCAGTTCCGGGATTCGTTGACGGGCCGGCCCTTCGAGTGGGAATTGCGGCGTGGCGCCGAGGTCGTGCCGATCGAGACGCGCGGACGCATTCTCGTCAACGACGCCGGCACGACGCTCGCCACCTGCCTTGCCGGGATCGGCATCGCGCAGGTGTTTTCGCTTGGGATGCAGGACTATCTGGAAAGCGGCCAGCTGATCGACCTGTTTCCGGATTGGCCCGACGAGACATTCCCGCTCTACGCCTTCTATCCTTCGCGCCAGCATGTGCCGGCGAAGGTCAGGGCGTTCATCGATTTCTGTGTCGGGATCGTTCAGGAGTAAAGTGTGAGGAGGCATCGACGATGCCTCCTCACGGCTTTCAGATCGATCGGCGGCGGCGGGTTTTCACGTATATCCAGTCGAGCGCCAGCATGACGACGAGCGACAGGCCGACCAACGGGAAGATGATGCCGCCGATGGCGAGGATGGCGATCAGGCCGCGAAACACCCGCTTGTCCGAGGGCATGGGCGGAACGCCGAGCGAGCCTGCCGGGCGGCGCTTCCACCACATGACGCCGGCTGATACCGCCAGCACCGCGATGCCGATGCAGGCGGCGAGAAGGACGAGCTGGTTCGCCAGTCCAAACTCCTGTCCCATATGGACGTTGATGCTCCACTCCAGTGCCTTGCCAAGTGGGCCGTAATCGGCATAGCTCATGTCGATCAGCGGTTTTCCCGTGAACTGATCGAGATGCACGACGCGCTGCTCGGCGAGATCGTCAGGATAGACAGAGCCGGTATAGACGCCCATCGCATCCACGGGGATGTTGACGGCATAGCCGCGATGCAGGCCGAGGCGGTCGAAAGTGGAGACGGCTTCATCGAGGTTGATGGGCATCGCGCCATGCTGATGAGCCGGGGATTGCGGGACCTGCGCCTGCTCGAGCGACCATGTGGTCTTGGCGATATGGTCGACATGTTCGTCGGACATGGGGACAGCCACGCGAACGCCGGCCGGATAGCCAAAATTGTTGCCATTCGCCCACTCGTTGACCTTGGCGCCCCACACGCCCGACCACGGCATGCCCGTGACGGCGAGGAAGACGATGAAACCACCGACGAAAAGGCCGAGGACCGCATGGGTATCGCGCCAGAAGACGCGCTTGCGCGGTGTGCCGCGAATGCTGAGGACGCCGCCGGTCTGCTTGCGCGGCCACCAGAGATAGATGCCGGTGCCGACAAGCAGGATCGCCCAGCCGGCCGCGATCTCGATCAACGAGCGGGTGACGGAGCCGAAATATTTGAGGCTATGGAGGTAGCGGACCGTCCACATGATCGTGCCGCGATCGGGCAGCGCGCCGAGCACCTTGCCGCTATAGGGATCGACGTAGACGGCGATATTGCCCTCGGCCCCGGTGTTGATGGTGATCTCCGCAGATGCGCCGGGGTTGACGGGATCGGTGAACTTGATTGCGGTGCCGGGATGGGCGGCAAGGGCGGCATCCACCATCGCGGATGGCGGTCGCGTTGCCTGCTCGCTGATTGCGACGCGCTTCAGATCGGCATGGACGACATTGTCGATCTCGTCCTTGAAGAGATAGAGCGCGCCGGTGACGGCAAGCGAGAGCATGAAGGGCAGGACGAGAAGACCTGCGTAGAAATGCCAGCGCCAGACGGCGCGGTAGAGATCGGATGGGGAACGCACGGCAGCGCTCGCACCTTCCCGACCGATGGTGAAATCGGACATGATATGTCTCCTGATGATGAAGATTGGGGCCGGCACTGAGAGTGCCGGCAATCGGACGTCAGGAGATTTGTGGCGGTGCGCGCGGTTGGCCGATCAGGCCTCGCAGGCTGGGCGTGATGGCGTTGCCTGCGGTGAAGACGATCTCGGCCGTGCCGACGGCATCGACGTGGAGGATCGCAGTGTCCGCACCGAGGATGGCCGGCATTGCGTGGGCGGCGAGACGACAGAGCGTGCAGCAGGGGCAATCGGCGGCCTTGCCGTGCGATCGATCATGCGATGTGCCGCCGCTGGTGTTTTCGGCATGATCGACGTGGTCGATGACGCTTTCGCCTGTCATCGAGCAGATCGACTGCAGGGGATCCATGGCGGAGCTCGCCATCGATCCCTGAGCCTGGCCTGAGAGCAGGCCCTGGATCAGCAGCAGGAGGGCGACGAGCAGCGTGATGGCGCTTGCCGATACCCTGTCCCCCAAAACTGTCCTGATCATCCCCATATCCGCTGCATGCCACAGCGCGCGGACAATGTCACGCGGCCGGCCGGCGACGCCAAGGCTGCATTCTTTCTATCTATTCATCAGCTTAGGCGATCGGTGCCGGGGGATGCGACCTTTGGCCACCTCACTATCGGAGCCGCTCTCGAACGATTTGCAATCCCGGGCTGTCCCCTTCCCGCCTGCGCCATGTCGTTGGTGGACGCTTGCACCCGTGCGATATCGGGCATAGTGGCATTTCCAGCTCTTCGATTACCCCGATTCCTTCCCATTTCCTGCGGCTCTATCCGTTCCGGAGACCTCCATGCTGTTCGGCATTCTCTGCGGCATCGCCACCTGCGCACTGTGGGGGCTGACCTTTGTCGTGCCGCGCGCCATCGCGCCGTTCACGACGCTCGATCTCACCGTGGCGCGATATGGCCTGTTCGCGCTGACCAGCGTGGTGCTGATGGTTCATCCGCGCTTCCGGCCGCGCGGCATCAAGCTCCGGCCGATGATCACCGCGCTGCTGCTCGGCGGTATCGGCTATGTCGGCTATTTCATCAGCGTCGCCTATGCGGTGCGGTTTGCGGGTGCTGCCATCCCGCCGCTGGTGATCGGAACCATGCCCGTGATCCTGGCGATGATCGCCAACTTCCGCGACCGTTCCGTGTCCTGGCGCCTGCTTGCACTGCCGCTGATGCTGATCGCGGCCGGGATCGCCTGGGTGAACATCGCCGTCTTCGCATCGACGCCAACGGTCGACAGGATGATGATCGCCTACGGCATCGCGTCCGCGGCGATCGGGCTCGTTCTCTGGGTCGTCTACGGACTGGCCAGCACCGCCACCATGCAATCGCCCGACGCGCCCGACATCCTGCAATGGACGGGTCTGCAGGGCATCGGTGCCGGGCTCGGCAGCCTTGTGCTGATCCCGCTGACATCGCTGAACACGCCTATCGTCTATACAGACATCGACCTCATGCGCTTCCTTTTATGGTCGCTGATCATGGGGCTTGCCGGCGCGTGGCTCGCCACGCTTTTGTGGATGATCGCCTCGAAGAGGCTGCCATTGGCCTTGGCCGCACAGCTGATCGTCGCCGAAACCGTGTTCGGCCTGATCTTCGGCTTCGTCTTCGAACAGCGCCTTCCGACGCTTGCCGAAGCCGGCGGCTCGTTGCTGCAGCTTGCGGGCGTCGGCATGGCGATCGCGATCTTCAGCCATGTCAGGCAACAGCAGCACGCGTGAGAGGTGGGACGAACTGCCGGGACTGAACCACTGGCGCCGATTGCTTATTATCCGCCAAAGGCTTAGGGTTTGCGGAGTAAATTCCACGTTGGACAAGCGGCATGGTTCTCGGCGGCAAACGTATCCTCCTCATCATCTCCGGCGGCATCGCGGCCTATAAGAGCCTCGATCTGATCCGGCGCCTTCGCGAGCACGGCGCCTCGGTCCGGCCGGTGATGACAGCGGGCGCGCAGCAGTTCGTGACACCGCTTGCCGTTGGGGCGCTGGCCGCCGACCACGTGTTCACCGATCTGTTTTCACGGCAGGACGAGCAGGATGTCGGCCATATCAGGCTGGCGCGCGACTGCGACCTCGTGCTGGTGGCGCCTGCGACCGCCGACCTGATGGCGAAGATGGCGAACGGGCTGGCCGACGATCTCGCCTCGACGGTGCTGCTCGCCACCGACCGGCCGGTGCTTCTGGCGCCGGCGATGAACCCGCACATGTGGAGCAACGCCGCGACCAAACGGAATGTCGCAACGCTTCACGGCGATGGCGTCCATTTCATCGGGCCAATGGCCGGCGAGATGGCGGAAAGCCGCGAGGCGGGCGTTGGCCGCATGGCCGAACCTCTCGACATCGTCGCCGCGGCGGAGCGACTGCTCGACACCAGCCCGAAGCCGCTTGCCGGGCGCAAGGCGATCGTCACATCCGGACCGACGCACGAGCCGATCGATCCGGTGCGCTATATCGCCAACCGCTCATCCGGCCGGCAGGGCCACGCGATCGCTTCGGCGCTGGCCCGGCTTGGCGCGGATGTGACCTTGGTCTCAGGCCCGGTGACGATCGCCGATCCCGCCGGTGTGAAGACCATCCATGTCGAGCGCGCCGAGGATATGCGCGACGCGGTGTTGACCGCGCTGCCCGCCGATATCGCGGTGATGGTCGCGGCCGTCGCCGACTGGCGCGTGGCATCCGCTTCGGACCAGAAGATCAAGAAGCATCCTGGAGAGTCCATTCCGACGCTGGCGCTCACCGAAAACCCCGACATCCTGAAGACGATCGGGCATCACACGCTGCGGCCGAAGCTCGTGGTCGGCTTCGCCGCCGAGACGCAGGATGTCGACAGCAACGCGAAAGCCAAGCTGGAGCGCAAGGGCGCCGACATGATCGTCGCCAACGACGTCTCACCGGCAACCGGCATCATGGGTGGCGTGCGCAACCGCGTGAAGATCGTCACGCGCGATGGCATCGATCAATGGCCCGACATGGCCAAGGAGGATGTCGCGACGAAGCTTGCGGAACTGATCGCCGAACGGCTCAGGCGGGGATAGCGACGGGAGCGGATTTGGCAGGCGTTGCGACCGGTTGGAACGGGGTGACGTCGAGGCCGTTATCGGTCAGCGTGACGGCGCTGCCATCCGGAATTTCCGCCCAGGCATCGACATCGTCGTTGAGCGGCTCGGACACGAGGCAATAGCCTTTGCCGACAGGAGACGCATAGAGCGTCGGCGCCTTGCGATCGGTGGCGTAGCGGATGGCATAGAGCGCATTGCCATCGGAGAAGGCGGCCGTGTAGCGCACGAGCGCGGAGCCGAGAATGTTTTCCGACAGGCCCTCGACGAAGCGGATCATTTCCGACATGGCGGCGATCGGCGTCTGGCGCAGGCCGAACTGGAGCGCGAGCAGGAACATCAGCTCGGAATCGGTTGTACCGCCGCGCGCATTGAAAAGGTCGTCGTCGAGCATCGCCTCCATCGACCGGCGCAGGCGCTCGAAGCCCGCTATCTGGCCGTTGTGCATGAAGGACCAGTTGGCGAAAACGAAGGGATGGCAGTTGTCACGCCGCGTGCCGCCGCCAGTCGCGGCGCGGACATGGGCGAGAAACAGCGGCGAGCGGATCTGCCGCGCAATGCTTTTCAGGTTGCAATCCGACCACGCCGGCAGCGTGTCGCGATAGCGGCCAGGCTCGGGGTGATCGCCGTACCACGCGATGCCGAAACCATCGCCATTGGTCGCCGTCTTGGCGCGGGTGGCGCAGTGGGATTGCTCGATCAGGGAGTGCGCAGGCGACGAGACAAGCTCCTCCAAATAGAGGGGTTCTCCGCGATAGGCTGCCCAGCGACACATGCTATTCACTCCGCAACCCGCCCTGATCGTGGCGGGACAATGCTGAAACGCATCGACGATTGTCGAATCCGATGGTTAATAAGAACTAAACAAGCATGTGGCTTGCAAGCCGAACATGACGTTTTTCTGACATTGACGGCGATCAACTTCCGCGATGCAGCATTTTGTTTTGTGAATGGGGTTGTGGACGGCCCGCGCGAACCGGGTGCGGACCACCAGCATTGCGCGCGATGTCTTGATGAAAGTCGAGGTATGGCTTATATTCAAGGAGTGGAAGGCAGGTTGGTGCCTGCCTTCCACTTGCTTAGGCTTTGAAGCTAACCCGGACCTCAAGCAGCCAGCTGGTCCGGGTTTTTCTTACCCTAAACGTGAAGCTAAGTGGAAACCACATAGCTCACCTCCTTGTGAGAGGGCGAGGCCGATCGCCGCGGTCGAGGTTGCCCATCTTCCCCGATTCCGCCGGCTGGCGCGGCGGACGCTGCTTTGCCACTCACGCCGCAAGCAATATCATCCCTTGGTTGCAATCTCCATTACCACCAAATTAGGCCTTGCATCCCACTGAAATGCTCTTACCTTTCTTCTATCGGAAACAGAACGAAAGGAAGGTGATCCAATGTCTAATGAGATTTCGGACCTCGTAACGGGCTTGGAAGTGGTGATGAAGGCGAGGCAGCCCTCGCTCTGAAACCCGCCTTCCTGGGATCGCCATAGCGGTCCGGCCGGTTTTACAGGCCAGAACTCATGGAAAGGGTCGCTAGCGCGGCCCTTTTTCCGTTTCAGGTCGCTAATTGACCAAAGGCAATTCCATCGCTATTGATAAAATCATCAGATGACTTTATGAGGCGCCAATGCAGCCGCTTTCGAAAACCAATCTCGCGGAAACCGCGACAGAGGCGATCCGTACCGAGATCCTTTCCAAGCGCTGGGCCGTCGGTGACAAGCTGCCCAACGAGGCCGCCCTCTCCGTCATGCTCTGTGTCAGCCGCGGCACGGTGCGCGAGGCCGTGCGGGTGCTTGTCTCGCAAGGCCTGCTTGAGACACGGCAGGGGTCAGGTACCTATGTGCTTTCGACCACCGATACCGCATTGCCGCTGACGATGGCGCGGCGCGCCGGGCTCCGCGATCTTTTCGAGGCGCGATGCGCGCTCGATGTCGAGGCAGCCAGACTGGCGGCGCTCCGCCACACGCCGCAGACAATCACGACGCTGCGCAAGCTGCTTGAAAGCCGCGGCAATTTCGAGGGCGGCGACAAGATAGCCTTCATCGAGCGCGACCTCGCCTTCCACAAGGCGGTGATCGCAGCTTCGCAAAACCGCGCGATGATCGAGATCTACGACTTCTTTTCCGCCTCGATCGCCGAGACCATCGAGGCGACCCTGGGCGAGGACATTCCCGAGCCCGACATGCAAGCCCACGCCGCCATCATCGACGCGATTGCTACCGGCAACGCCGAAAAAGCGGATGCGGCGGTGCGCGCCTTCATGGCTCCTGTAATTACAGCTCTCGACCGGATGATCCTTTCATGACTACGCCTTTGCAAGACGCCGCCCACCTCTACGATCACGCCGAGGAGCAGCTGATCGATGCGGAAGCAGACAGCGTGCCACAACCGCAGCCGCCGATCGGAACGAGCGCGACGGGACGGTTCGTGCTCGGTGCCAGCCTGGTGTTGATCGCGTTCAATCTGCGACCGCTGTTTTCCAGCGCCTCGACGCTGCTGCCCGAAATCCGCCGCGAGCTTGGCCTGTCGGCGCTGGGCACCAGTCTGCTCACGACATTGCCGGTCGTCTGCCTCGGCGCCTTCTCGCCGCTGGCGCCGAAGCTCGCGCAGCGTATCGGCGCCGAGCGGACGCTGCTTGGCGTGCTGTTGCTACTGGCGCTCGGAACGGCGCTGCGCGGCCTCTCCTCCATACCGCTTCTGTTCATCGGCTCGGCGCTGGCCGGCGCCTGCATCGCCGTTGGCAATGTTCTGCTGCCCGGTCTGGTGAAGCGCGATTTTGCCGATCGTGCGGCGCTGATGACGGGTTTCTACACGATGGCGCTCTGCGCGGGCGCGGCCGGCGCTGCCGGATTTACGCTGCCGCTGGAGCGCGCCTTCGGCGGCTCGATGGCGGCGGCACTGGCGATCTGGGCGCTGCCCGCGCTCGTGGTCGGCCTGATCTGGCTGCCGCAGGTGCTGTCGACGAAAGCGCAGGTCAAGCGCAGCGGTTTCTCCGTCGAGGGGCTATGGCGGGACAGGCTTGCATGGCAGGTGACGCTGTTCATGGGGCTGCAGTCGGCACTTGCCTACTGCGTCTTCGGCTGGCTGGTGCCGATCCTGCGCGAGCGCGGCATGGATGGCGTCACGGCCGGCGCGATCGTTTCCGTGTCGGTGATGGTGCAGGCGGCGTCCTGCTTGGTCGCGCCGCAGATCGCGGTGCGCGGCAAGGACCAGCGGGTGATCAACGCGGCGCTTTGCGGCATTGCCGTGGTCGCGCTGCTGGGGCTGCTCTTCGCGCCGCTTTCGACGGTCTGGCTCTGGGCGGTGCTTCAGGGAATCGGCCAGGGCGGGTTGATCGCGGCGGCGATGACCACGATCGTGCTGCGCTCGCGCGATCCGCATGTGGCGGCGCATCTTTCCGGCATGGCGCAATGCGTCGGTTATCTGCTCGCCGCCATCGGGCCGCTCGTCGTCGGCCTCATCCGTGGTTGGACGGGGAGCTTTGCCTGGTGCGCGGTGCTGTTCGTGGCGCTCGGAACGGGGGCCGCCATCAACGGCTGGAATGCCGGGCGGGCGATGCATGTGAATGCGCGGACGGTCGAAAAAACCGCTGATTAAGGCCTTCACCATCTGTTGATGCCCTCTGCAGTTGCGCCGATGCTAGGCTCCGGGCAAAGATGGCATTCGCGGAGGAACAATCGTGCGCTTTCGATCCATTGTCCTGGCCACCATCCTGGCTACCGGGCTCACCGCCGCACTCGGCCCATCCCTGACCTATGCCCAAGACGCCGCGCGGCCATCCGCCGGATCGCGCGAGGGCGTGCTGAAGCTGCTACCGGCGGATTCCGTCACCGAGCATGAGATCACTCTCGATGGCCGCAAGCTCGCCTATACCGCGACGGCCGGAACGCTCGACATGTTCGGCCAGGATGGCGCTCAGACGGCGGCTATCTTTTACACCGCTTACGTCACGAAGGATGGCGGGGCCAACCGGCCGCTGACCTTCGCCTTCAACGGTGGCCCGGGCGCTGCCTCGGCCTTCCTGCATCTCGGTCTCGTCGGGCCGCGCATCGTCGACTTCGGACCGAAGGGCGATGACGGCGCGGAAGCCAGGCTGGTCGACAACCCGAACAGCTGGCTCGACTTCACCGACCTCATGCTGATCGACCCTGTTGGTACCGGCTGGAGCCGGACGGTGAAGCCCGATGATGCCACGAAATACTACAATGTGAATGCCGACGCCGAGAGCGTGGCCAAGGCGATCGCGCTCTACGTCACGCACAACAACCGGGCGTCTTCGCCGAAATATCTACTCGGCGAGAGCTATGGTGGCTTCCGAGCGGCGAAGGTGGCGAGCGCGCTCAAGGATACGCAAGGCATCATCATCTCGGGTGCGGTCATGCTGTCGCCGCTCCTTGAGGGACAGTTGATGTTCGGCGCCGACGAGTTCGCGCTCGGCGCGGCGCTGGAACTGCCGTCGTTGGCGGCAGCTCAGATGGATCGGCGAAAGGCATTCGACGAGACGAAACAGCGCGAGGCCGAGCGGTTCGCGCTTGGCGACTATCTGACGACGCTGGCAGGCGCGGCGCCCACGGGCGATGCGGCAAAGGCGTTCTATTCCAAGCTGGCTGACATGACCGGGATCCCCGCGGATGTCGTCGAGAAGAATCGTGGCTTTCTCGGCAACGCCTTTGCCAAGGAGATCGGCAAGAGCGACGGGCTGGTCGCGAGCCCTTATGACGCGGCCTTTACCACGCCCGATGCGTTTCCCGAGACAGCCGACGCGCGTGGAGACGATGCCATTCTTGACGGCTTCACCCGTGCTTATGGCGGGGCTTTTGCCGACTACGCCCGCAACGAGCTCGGTTTCAAGACGGAGATGACATACTCGCTGCTCGACAGCGACATAAACCGTCAGTGGGAATGGGGCCGCCGGGGTGGCGGTTCGCGCCTGCAGGCAAGTGTGACCGGTGACATCAGGCAGTTCCTCGCCGCCGTTCCAAGCTTCCGACTGCTGATCGCGCATGGCTATAGCGATCTCGTCACGCCCTATGGCGTCAGCCGCTATGTCGTCGACCATCTGCCGGCTTCGCTAGCCGCCAACCGGGTTGGGCTGAAGGTTTATCAGGGCGGGCACATGTTCTACACACGCAGTGATCAGGGCGCTTTGTTCACCCGCGACGCGAAGGCGTTTTATGCAGCCAATGCCCCTGTGACGCCGGGAGATTGAGGCATGGCGAACGTCCGCGCGAGACGCCGCTAAGGGGCCGCGATGACTTTTTAGGGTTGCCATCGCGGTTTGCTGCCACATTTAGACCACATGTCCTATCCAGCGCAGCCATCCCGAACCCTGAAGCCACAGCAGGTTTCCGGGACCTCGTTTCTGTTCAATCTGCTCCGGTCCTCGGCCACCGATTGGGCGCTGTTTCTCGATATAGATGGCACCTTGATCGATCTCGCCGACACGCCCGATGGCATTGTCGTGCCCCCTGCCCTGCCGCAGCAACTCGATCAGCTGTCGCGCAAGCTCGGCGGCGCCGTGGCGCTGGTGACGGGACGGGCGCTGCCCTATGCCGACAAGCTCTTTCCCCCCTACCAGTTTCCGATTGCCGGCCTGCATGGCGCGGAGTTGCGACGCGCGGATGGACGGATCGAGCTGGCCGAGGCGACGGCGCAATTCGAGAAACTGAAGGCCGAACTGCGCAAGGAAACGTCAGGCTTCGATGGCGTGCTGATTGAGGACAAGGGGGCAGCGGTCGCCGCGCACTATCGACTCGCGCCGCAGCGGCAGGCCGAACTCGAGCCTCTGATGGAGACATTTCTCGCCAAGGCCGGCGAGAACTGGACGCTGCAGCGCGGCAAGATGGTGCTCGAAATTCGTCCTGCCAGCGCCGACAAGGGGCATGCGGTGGAGACCTTTCTGTCGGAAGCGCCGTTTGCCGGCCGCCGTCCGATCGCCATTGGCGACGACATCACCGACGAGGCGATGTTCCACGTCGCAAACCGGCTGGGCGGACATTCGATCCGCGTCGGAACACCACTCTCCGGCACGGCGGCGCAACTGACACTGCCGACAGCCGCCGCCCTGCGGGAACTCATCGCGCATCTCGCCGTTTGATGATCGCGACCTATCGATTGCCATTTTTGCGTACTGCCGTTTTTGAAAGGAATATTGCGTGAGCCGTCTTGTCATCGTTTCCAACCGTGTGCCCGTTCCCGAAAAGGGCGGAGCGGCAGCGGCGGCCGGCGGGCTTGCCGTGGCCCTGCAGGCCGCGCTCCAGCAGCGCGGCGGCATCTGGATGGGCTGGTCGGGCAAGTCGAGCGGCGACACCGAGCCGGGCCCCTTGCAGATCAGCGAGGATGGCCGGATCACCTATGCGCTGACGGATCTGACGGAAAAGGATGTCGAGGAATATTACTTCGGCTTTGCCAATCGCGTGCTCTGGCCGATCTGCCACTATAGACTGGATCTGGCGGAATACGGCCGCAAGGAGATGACGGGCTACTTCCGCGTCAACCGCTTCTTCGCGCACCGGCTGGCGCCGATGCTGGAGGCCGACGACACGATCTGGATCCACGATTACCACCTGATCCCGCTTGCGGCCGAACTCCGGCAAATGGGCGTGAAGAACCGGATCGGTTTCTTCCACCACATTCCTTGGCCGCCGGCCGACGTGCTGTTCACCATGCCTGTGCATGAAGAGATCATGCGCGGGCTTGCCGCCTACGATCTCGTCGGTTTCCAGACCGACCACGATCTTGAGAACTTCGCCGGCTGCCTGCGTCGCGAGGAGATGGGTGACGCGCTGGGAGACGGCCGCTTCAACTCCGGCGACAAGATCTTCAAGGGCGGCGCCTATGGGATCGGGATCGAGACAGAAGCCTTTGCGAAGTTCGCGCGCAAGGCCGTCAGCCACGCCATGGTGCACAAGGCGAAGGAGAGCATCATCGGCCGCGACCTGATCATCGGCGTCGATCGGCTCGATTACTCCAAGGGGCTGACACAGCGTATCGACGCCTTCGAGCGCTTCGTGCTCAACAACCCCGCCCACCAGCGCAACGTGACCTATCTGCAGGTGACGCCGAAATCGCGCTCGGAGGTCCCCGAATACGAGCAGATGCAGCGCACGGTCGCCGAACAGGCAGGTCGGGTGAATGGCGCGCTAGGCACCGTGGACTGGGTGCCGATCCGCTATATCAACCGTTCGCTCAGCCGGCCCATCCTTGCCGGGCTTTATCGGCTTGCGCGCGTGGGCCTCGTGACGCCGCTGCGCGACGGCATGAACCTCGTGGCGAAGGAATATGTCGCGGCGCAGGATCCCGAGGATCCGGGCGTTCTCGTGCTGTCTCGCTTCGCGGGTGCCGCCCGTGAACTGAAGGGCGCTCTTCTGGTCAACCCCTACGACATAGAGGGGACCGCCAACGCGATAGCGCGGGCGCTGAACATGTCGCTCGAGGAGCGCAAGGAGCGCTGGCAGCGGATGATGGATTATCTTACGGTCCACGACGTTTCGCGCTGGTGCGACGACTTCCTGCAGGATCTGGCAGCCTGACCTTCTGCCGCTTGAAAATAGAGATGTCAGAGACCGGCTTCGGCCAGCATCCAGGCGCCGAGTTCGTCGCTTCCGGGCGTGCGGCCTTTCGGCTGCAGCAGAAAATAGCCGCGATCCGGCGCTTCCAGCGTCGGGCCGGCGAGAGAGAGAATACCGGTCGACAGCAGCGTGTCGACCAGGCCCATCCAGCCGAGCGCCAGCCCCTGTTCGCCAAGAGCTGCCTGCACCACCAGCGAATAGGTGTTGAAGCTGAGATCGCCCTGCCCGGCAAAGGCCTCGCGCCCGACGCCGAGTTCGGCGAAATAGCTGCGCCAATCAAACCAAGGCGATGGCACTGCCGTATCGAGGTGGATCAGCCTGTTGCGGGCGAGATCGGCAGGCGTCTCGAAAGGGCCGTTCCGCTCGATGAAGCCGGGGCTGCAGACCGGCGCCACCTTTTCCGGCAGCAGCAGCTTCGCGTCGCGGCCGAATTCGGCGCGGGTGCCGAAGACGACGGAAACGTCGCCCTCGCCCGAGCGATGACGCTCCATGCGCTGCGTGGCGATGATCTGGATATCGGTATCTGGATGGACAAGCCGAAACGCGTGCATGCGTGGGATAAGCCAGAGCGCGGAAAAGGCGTAGTCCGTATGCAACCGGATCGACGGGCGCTCCTTCTCGCTGCGCAGCCTGCGCGTCAGCTGGTCGATCTCATCGACGCTTCTTGCGACCAGATCGAAAAGCCGCTGCCCCTCGGGCGTGAGCTCGACGCCGCGGTGCTGACGCTTGAGCAACGTCACGCCGATCTGCTCTTCCAGTCTGCGGATCTGGTAGCTGACGGCGGGCTGGGTGAGGCCGAGCGCGCCGGCTGCGGCCGACAGGCTGCCGGCACCGCCGATCTCCGCGAAAATGCGCATCCACCCCAGATCGATCGGCCGCTCTGCCATAAAAAATCCTGTTGGGAACCATCGAAAAAAGCTGACTTCACAGGGACGATGCTAGTGTTGTTCAATAAAACTATCAAATGACAAAAAAGGGGAAATGAGATGACAGCAGTTTCCATGATCCGCCGTCTTGCCGCCGGCGTTGTGCTTTCCGCTCTGGCCGTTGGGTCGGCCGCTGCCGCAGACGATGCATCGTGCAAGACGATCCGCATGTCTGATCCGGGCTGGACCGACATTACCGCCACCAATGGCGTGACCTCTGTGATCCTGACGGCGCTCGGCTACGAGCCCGACGTCAAGACGCTCTCCGTGCCGATCGGCTACCAGTCGATGAAGAACGGCGAGATCGACGTCTTCCTCGGCAACTGGATGCCGGCGCAGAAGTCCTTCATCGACGACCTTAACGCCGCAAAGGCTGTCGAGGTGATGAACAAGAACCTTGAGGGCGCGAAGTTCACGCTCGCCGTGCCGACCTATGTGGCCGACAAGGGCATCAAGGATTTCGCCGACCTGCAGAAGCATGGCGACGAGTTCGGCAAGCAGATCTACGGCATCGAGCCGGGTGCGCCTGCCAACGGCAATATCCAGAAGATGATCGACGCCAACGACTTCGGCCTCAAGGACTGGAAGCTGGTCGAATCCGGCGAGCAGGCGATGCTGGCGCAGGTCGAGCGCGCCTCCAAGGACAAGGGCGCCGTGGTGTTCCTCGCCTGGGCGCCGCATCCGATGAACGAGAAGTTCCAGATCACCTATCTCTCCGGCGGCGATGCCTATTTCGGCGCGAACTTCGGCGGCGCGGAAGTCTACACGCTGGCCCGCACCGGCTGGTCGGCGAAGTGCCCGAACGCGGCCGCACTGATGAAGAACCTGAAGTTCGACATCAGCATGGAAAACTCGCTGATGGGCTCGATCCTTGGCGGCGAGGACCCGAAGGCTGCGGCAACCGCATGGCTGAAGGCCAATCCGACCGCCGTCGACCCATGGCTGTCTGGCGTCACGACGCTTGACGGCAAGCCTGCCGCCGACGCAGTCAAAACCTCCCTCGGCCTCTGATACTTCAAGGACACATAAACAGCATGTCGCGCCCGAATTTTCTCATCCTGATGGTCGACCAGTATAACGGGACGCTGTTTCCCGACGGGCCGGCCGAGTTTCTTCATGCGCCGCATCTCAAAGCCCTGGCGAAGCGCTCCGTGCGCTTTGCCAACACCTATACGGCAAGCCCGCTCTGCGCGCCGGCGCGGGCTTCCTTCATGTCCGGACAGTTGCCGAGCCGCACCCGCGTCTACGACAACGCCGCCGAATTCGCTTCTGACATCCCGACCTTCGCGCACCATCTGCGCGCGGCCGGTTATCACACAGCACTTTCCGGCAAGATGCACTTCGTCGGCCCCGATCAGCTGCACGGCTTCGAGGAGCGGCTGACGACCGATATCTACCCGGCCGACTTCGGCTGGACGCCCGACTATACCAAGCCCGGCGAGCGCATCGACTGGTGGTACCACAATCTCGGCTCGGTGACGGGCGCCGGAGTGGCCGAAATCACCAACCAGATGGAATATGACGACGAGGTCGCCTACAACGCGACCCGCAAGCTCTACGATCTCTCGCGCCGGCAGGACGATCGCCCCTGGTGCCTGACCGTCAGCTTCACGCATCCGCACGACCCCTATGTGGCGCGGCGCAAGTTCTGGGATCTCTATGAGGATTGCCCGCATCTCGACCCTGAAGTCGGCACCATCCCGTTCGAGGAGCAGGACCAGCATTCGCAGCGGCTGTTGAAGGCCTGCGACTACGACGCCTTCGAGATCACCCGCGAGCAGGTGCGCAACGCACGGCGCGGCTATTTCGCCAACATCTCCTATATCGACGAGAAGGTCGGCGAACTCATCGACGTTCTCGAACGTGGGCGAATGGCCGAGGATACCGTCATCCTCTTCGTCTCCGACCACGGCGACATGCTGGGCGAGCGCGGACTATGGTTCAAGATGTGCTTCTTCGACGGTTCCGCCCGCGTGCCGTTGGCCATATCGGCACCCGGCTGGGAGCCGAAGCTGATCAGCCAGCCGGTCTCGACGCTCGACGTGACGCCGACGCTGGCGGCGCTTGCCGGCATCGACATCACCAAGCTGAAGCCCTGGACCGACGGCGAGGATCTGACGCCGCTCGCCAAGGGAACGGGAACGCGCGGACCTGTGCCGATGGAATATGCGGCCGAGGGCTCGATCGCGCCGCTGGTCGGCCTTCGCGACGGCAAATTCAAGCTGACGCTCTGCGACAAGGACGCGCCGATGCTCTTCGACCTCGACGCCGACCCGAAGGAATTGAAGAACCTCGCCACCGATCCCGCCTATGCGGATACGCTGGCGCATCTGACCGCGCAGGCGGAGAAGCGCTGGAACCTTGCAAGCTTCGACGCCGCCGTGCGCGAGAGCCAGGCGCGGCGCTGGGTGGTTTACGAGGCGCTGCGCAACGGCGCTTATTATCCCTGGGACTACCAGCCGCTGCAGCGCGCCTCGGAACGCTACATGCGCAACCACATGGATTTGAACGTGCTGGAAGAAAACCAGCGCTATCCGCGTGGCGAGTGAGATTGCCGTTTCGGCGGCGAATCGTTAGATTCCGCCATCGAAACAGGGAGAAAACTCATGAAAATCAGCGCTCGCAACCGCCTCAGGGGCAAGGTCGTCGAGATCACGCTCGGCGCCACGACGGCACATGTGCGCATCGATATCGGCGGCGGCTCCATCGTCACGTCGTCAATCACCAACGAGGCTGTCAAGGAACTCGGGCTGACCGTCGGCTCCGACGCCTATGCCGTGGTGAAGGCCTCCGACGTCATGGTCGCCGTCGACTGAGGTCAACGGCGACATTGTCTCGATACCTCAGGCGTAGACCTTGAGGTTATGCAGCTTCAGCGGCTCGGCCAAGATGTCCTTGTGGAGTTCCACGAGTGCTTTCAGGTAGGGCTGCTCGAAATGCGCGGTCAGGGCCTCCTGGTCGCGCCAGCTTTCGCGGATGAAGAATGTGCCGGGCGCATCCGTGTCCTCATGGACCACAAACTGGATGCAGCCTTCCTCGCGACGGGTCGGCTCGACGATGGCGAGCGTTGCCTCGCGCAACTTGTCCTCGCTGCCGGGCTTTGCACGGAAGGCGGCAATGACTTCGATCATATTGATTGCTCCTAATCGATAAAACAGCGGCTGCCCATGCTGGACGGCTGGGCGGTCCGTGGGACGATAGCTACCGTTCGGATGGCATCGGGACAATGACGGATGGGCGGCAAAGCGTTCACAATGGCGATAGGTCGCAGGGGTGGTGGCAGGACTCGGCTTCTCGCGGGCGATGGCCGGCGGTGTGCCGTGTGGCCCCCTCATCGCCTCGCTGTCGCTCCGGCACTTCTCCCCGCTGGGGAGAAGAGACTGGGGGCGGGCGGCTTGCCGTCATCCCCTTCTCCCCCGCGGGGAGAAGGTGCCCGAAGGGCGGATGAGGGGGCCGCGGGCGCAACGTCAGTCATTAAGTCAGTCAGCGATCACGCCTTCTGGCAATAATGCGCCGTGCCCTCGTCGCCCGTCTGGAAATCGCCGGGCTGCGGCGGGGCGATCGGTTTGAAGAGGGTGCGGTCCGGCTTCAGGTCGAGCAGCGGTGTGCCGTCGAGGCAATCCATGCCGCGCACCAGAAGTGTTGCGCCTTCCACCGCCTCCAGCTTGACGATCGACGTGCCGATCGGGTTTGGGCGGACGGGGGAGCGGAGCGAGAAGGTGCCGTGGACCTTGCCCGAATTGGCGGGGCTCTGCAACACGAGATCGCGGCGGGAGCGATCCAGCCAATAGAGGATTTCCAGCCGTTCGAAGGCCTCGACACCCCGCAGCGCCTGCGTCCAGGGCTCGAAAATCTCGATCCGGCAGATCGGCCCGTCATGGCGACCCTGACGTGGGGTTTCCATGCGGGAGATCCAGGGTGTCAGGATGCGGCCGATGAAGACCAGGCCGGCATCCGTCGGCGGCGGAACATCGACCGCCACTTCGTTTTTCCGGATTTCGTTTTCCCTGACCATGCTGCGCTCCCAGTTTGCGGGAGGCAGTATGGCATGGCGTTATAGCCGATGAAACATCACGCCGCCTTGGCGACGTGATATTCCTTGATCGCGACCATCTTGATCGCGGGGAAGCGTTCGGATTCGTAGCGCAGCGAGAAGCTGTCCTGCGCCAGGAAGACCGGGTCGCCGTCGAGATCGCGGGCGATATCGCCACGCTTGACGTTCAGGAACTTTTCGAGCTCGGCCGGCTGGTCCGAGGAGATCCAGCGGCAGACGGAGAAGCGCGACATTTCGAACGAGACCGGCAGCGTGTATTCGGCCGACAGTCGCTCCTTCAGAACATCGAGCTGCAGGGCGCCGACGACGCCAACGATAGCCGGCGAACCATCTTCCGGGGAGAAGAGCTGCACGACGCCCTCTTCGGCCATCTGCTGCAGCGCTTCCTTGAGCTTCTTTGCCTTCATCGCATCCTCAAGCCGCACGCGGCGCAGGATTTCCGGCGAGAAGTTCGGCACACCCTGGAACACAAGCGCCTCGCCTTCGGTCAGCGTATCGCCGATGCGCAGCGTCCCGTGGTTCGGGATGCCGACGACGTCGCCGGCAAAGGCGGTGTCGGCCAGCTGGCGCTGCGAGGCAAAGAAGAACTGCGGCGCCGTGAGGCCGAGCTGCTTGCCGGTGCGGGCGAGACGCGCCTTCATGCCGCGCTCCAGCTTGCCGGAGCAGATGCGGGCAAAGGCGATGCGGTCGCGGTGGTTGGGATCCATGTTGGCCTGGATCTTGAAGACGAAGGCCGTCATCTTGTCTTCGGCGGCATGGACGGTTCTGATATCGGCGACCTGGTCGCGCGGCGGCGGCGCGAATTCGCCGAGCGCGTTGATGAGATCGCGGACACCGAAATTGCGCAGCGCCGAGCCGAAGAAGACAGGCGTCAGGTGGCCTTCGAGGAAGGCCTTGCGGTCGAACGGGCGGCAAGCTTCGATCGCCAGTTCCGTCTCGTCCACGAAGGCCGAGCGCTCATTTTCCGGCAGACGGTCGGCGACGGCCTGCGGGCCGTTGACCGGCGTTCCCTCGACTTCGGTGTCGGAGCCGCGAACAGTGTTGTTCGCGAGGTTGTAAGATCCGCAGAATGTCTTGGAGCGGCCGATCGGCCAAGTCACCGGGGCGGTGTCCAGCGCCAGCTTTTCCTCGACCTCATCCAGGATCTCGAAGGGATCGCGGCTTTCGCGGTCCATCTTGTTGATGAAGGTGATGATCGGGATGTCGCGCATGCGGCAGACTTCGAAGAGCTTCAGCGTTCTAGGCTCGATACCCTTGGCGGCGTCGATGACCATGACGGCCGCATCCACCGCCGTCAGCGTGCGATAGGTGTCGTCGGCGAAGTCTTCGTGGCCGGGCGTATCGAGAATGTTGAAGACATTGCCTTCATACTCGAAGGTCATCACCGAGGTGACGACCGAGATGCCGCGCTCGCGCTCGATCTTCATCCAGTCCGACCGGGTCTGGATGCGATCCTTCTTCGCCTTGACTTCGCCGGCGAGCTGAATGGCGCCGCCGAACAGCAGCAGCTTTTCGGTCAGCGTCGTCTTGCCCGCGTCCGGGTGGGCGATAATAGCGAATGTGCGGCGGCGGGAAACCGCCTCGGCGAGACTTTCGGCCATGCTATGAATCCTGTGGAGTTGCGGCGTATCTAGCGATTTAGGCGCCGCTTTGCAATTGACCTTGGCCTTGCGGGGGCAAAGTAATGGCGCATGACCATTCACACAGATACCCGCCCGACCCTCAATCTCCTGCGTCTGCCCCATGGCGAAGGCATCGAGCTGCCCGCCTATGAAACCAAGGGCGCCGCCGGCATGGACCTGCGCGCCGCCGTAGACTACAGCTCGCCGATGGTGCTTGCGCCGGGCAAACGGGCGCTGGTGCCGACGGGGCTGATATTCGAGATCCCCGAGGGTTTCGAAGGCCAGATCCGCCCGCGCTCCGGCCTCGCCTTCAAGAACGGCATCACCTGCCTCAACACGCCAGGCACGATCGACAGCGATTATCGCGGCGAAGTGAAGGTGCTCCTGATCAATCTCGGCGAGGAGCCGTTCGAGATCACCCGCGGCATGCGCATCGCCCAGATGGTGATCGCGCCGGTGACGCAGGCGCGCGTCGCCGAAATCACCGAGACGAGCGCGACGGCGCGCGGCGCCGGCGGCTTCGGCTCCACGGGCGTGTGATGGAAAAGAGGACCGACAGCTCCGGCCTCACCTTCCGGCAGGACTATTTTGCCGACGACAAGGCGTGGTCGGCGCTGGTGTCGCTTCTCTCTGATACATTCGGCATCGATCTCGACCCGCTGAAGCGTCTCGGCGGCACCGATCCCACCAGCATGCCCTTTGGCTGGTTCGACGAGAGCGGCCTTCTCGCCGCCAATCTCTCGGCCTTCGCCATGCCTCTCGTTGTCGCGGGGCGCAGGGTCAACGCCGCCGGCCTGCAATCCGGCGCCGTGCGGCCGCCTTGGCGCGGGCGCGGGCTTTATCGCGACGTGACCCGAAAGGCGCTCGACTGGTGCGTGGTTCAGGGCTTCGAGGCTATCGTGCTCTACACGGACAAGCCTGATCTCTACACGCCCTATGGCTTTCGCTCGCTGCCGATGCATCTGCATGCCGGCGCGGCGCCTGAGCCCGTGATGGGCGCCCAACCTGCGCGGGCGCTCGACCCTTGGAAGCCCCAGGATCTTGCGCTGCTGCAACGGGCGCTGAAATCCCGCACGCCGGTGTCAGACGCTCTCGCGGTGTGCGAGAGCGCGGCCATGTTCCTGATCAACACGCAGTTCGATCCGGATGTGCGGCTGAGCTGGCTGGAAGACCGGCAGGCGGTGATCGCCTGGAAGGTGGGGGATGACAACACATTCGTGCTGTCGGATGTGATTGCCGAAACCATTCCGCCGCTTGAGGCCATTCTCGGCGGGCTCGGCATCGCGCCCTTGGCGATCGAGGTTCTGTTTTCGCCCGACAAGCTCGGCTGGAACGGCGAGGCGCGGGCGCTTGACGGCGGCACTGAGTTCATGATCCGCACCGATCTCGACATCAGTCTCGACCGACCGGCGATGCTTTCGCCGATGGCGGATTTCTAGGCTTTCAGCTCAGCGGCGGCAGGCGGCGCTTGACCGGCGAGGCCTTTACCATCGATGTGCTGGTCTCGGCCTTTTCCGCAACCTTGTCGAGGATCGTGTCCAGCTGCGCCATGGAGCGGACGACGAGGCGGGCGACGAAGCAATCATCACCGGTGACCTTGTCGCATTCGACGAACTCCGGCGTCTCCTGAATGATCCGCTCCACCACATGCAGCTGTCCCGGCAGCGGCCGGACGCGGACAATCGCCTGCAGGGGATAGCCGAGCGCCATGGGATCGATATCGACGGTGAAAGCGGAAATGACGCCGCGCTCCTCCAGCCGGCGCAGACGCTCGCCGGCGCTGGGCGAAGACAGACCGGCTGACTGCGCCAACTCCTTCAGCGACATGCGCGCATCTGCGGCCAGCGCCTCGAGAATGCGGCGGTCGATATCGTCGAGATCATTGTTAGGTTGAACGCTCATTTCGCCTCACGATGAAAGGTGAAAGCCGCCATTCGGCGCTTCAAGATTATATAAATGGCACTACGCCCGCAATATCCTTGCTCTCAACAACGGGAGACTGCGATGCAACAGGATATCCGCAGCGGCAGCATTCAGATGACGGCGGCGATGCTGATTTCGGGGACGATCGGCTGGTTCGTCGTCATGTCCGGCCAACCCGTCAGCGGCGTCGTTTTCTGGCGCTGTCTGTTCGGCGCGATCGGTCTGCTCGTCGTCTGCGCGGCGATGGGACTGCTGAAGCCCGGCACGATCGGGCTGCGTGCCTTTGCGATCGCCGTGTTCGGGGGTGTCGCCATCGTGCTCAACTGGCTGCTGCTCTTCGGCGCCTATGGCCATACCTCGATCTCGGTCGCGACCACCGTCTACAACACGCAGCCCTTCATGCTGCTCGGGCTTGGGGCCCTGTTTCTCGGCGACCGGATCACGGCGGCGAAGCTGTTCTGGCTGGTGCTGGCATTCATCGGCATGATCGGGATCGTCGAGGGCAAGCCGCAGGTGGCGGGCGCGGGCAGCGATTATGCCACCGGCATCGCCATGGCGCTGGGTGCCGCCTTCTTCTATGCGTTGGCGGCGCTGGCCGCGAAATGGCTGAAGGGCACCCCGCCGCATCTGATCGCGCTGATCCAGGTTTCGACCGGCGTCGTGATGCTGGCGCCGATCACCGACTTTTCCGCCCTGCCCTATGACAGCGCGACGTGGTCGCTGCTGGTGACGCTGGGCGTGGTGCATACGGGGCTGATGTATGTGCTGCTTTATGGCGCGATCCAGAAGCTGCCGATCCACCTGACCGGCGCGCTATCCTTCCTCTATCCGATCGCGGCGATCGTGGTCGACCGGGTCGCCTTCGGCCACGCGCTGCAGCCGCTGCAGATCGCCGGCGCCGCCATCATTCTTCTGGCGGCGGCGGGCATGAACCTTGGCTGGACGCCCGCGCGGCTGAAAGGTGTGCTGCGGGGCGTCCGGGCCTGAGAAGGTCTGTTACTTCGCCTGGCGGGTGATCTCGAAGAGGAACCAGTGGCGGCGCTCGGCTTCGTCGATCCAGTTTTCGAGAAGGCTCGTGGTCGCGACGTCATTGTGTTCGGAGCAAACGTCGTGGGTCTCGCGCATCAGCGAGATCAGCTGGCGGTTATCATCACGCAGTTCGGCCAGCATGTCCTCGGGCGTCACGTAATCGGCATCGTTATCTGCAAGGCGCTGCAGGCGGCCGATATGGCCGATGGAGCGCAGCGTCGTGCCGCCGATCTTGCGGGCGCGTTCGGCCATCTCATCGGTGATAGCGAAGATCTGCTCGGCATGCTCATCTAGCAGCAGGTGATAATCGCGGAAATGCGGGCCGGACATGTGCCAGTGGAAATTCTTGGTCTTGAGATAAAGCGCGAAGGTATCGGCCAGAAGCGCCGTCAGCGCGCCGGAGATATCCTGGATGGCGTTGCTTTTCAGATCGGTCGGGGTTGCCAGCGCCGCGGTCTTGCGCTTTTCGACGGGTGTCGACATGAAATTTTCTCCTTCGCCAGATCGGCGTGATACGGGTGCCGGAACGGGTTGCGTGCCCCATGTGGCCGACAATTCCGGCTCCGGCTACGGCCAGACATCCGCCACCAACCGAGAACTAGAACCGCGACCCGAGGCGTCAATAGCAGACGCCCGTGACAGAATGACCGCGCCGGAAATCCGGCCCGTTGAGGCTACCCAACGGCCTGTTGAAACGGTCCTGCAAGAGGCGTAGAACACAGCCGATTGGGAGGCTCACATGTCGTTCACCGCACTCTTTGCCTATGCCGCGGCGCTGTTCATCGCCGCCGCCATTCCGGGTCCGGGCATTACCGCGATCGTTGCCCGCGCGCTGGGCTCGAACTTCCGCGAGACCTTCTTCATGGGGCTCGGGCTGGTGCTCGGCGACATGACCTATCTGACCGCCGTGATCCTCGGCCTCGCCTTCGTGGCGCAGACCTTCACCGAGGTGTTCATCGTCATCAAGATCCTCGGCGCGCTCTATCTCGGCTATATCGCCTACAAGCTCTGGACCGCGGGCCTGCTGCCGCAGGACATCGCCGCGAAGAAATCCAGCAATATCGGCATGAGCTTTCTGTCTGGCCTGCTGGTGACGCTCGGCAACCCGAAGACGATGCTGTTTTACGTGGCGCTGGTGCCGACGCTGATCAGCATCGACAGCGTCGGGATGCGCGAATACGGCCTGCTGCTTTTGACCACCTTCGTCGTGCTGCTGGTGGTGCTGATCCCCTATATGCTGCTGGCCTCGCGGGCGCGCACGTTGCTCAAACAGCCCCGCGCGCTGCAGGCGCTGAACCGGGTGGCGGCGAGCATTCTGGCGGGTACCGCCGCCTTCATCGCCACCCGCGCGGCCTGAAAAAATCATCCGCTAAACCGTGGTTCGCAAAGGGTTTTTTCTCTGAACCACAGGGTTGGCGGGTGAAGCTACTCTGGCCGACCACCGGCTTAGACCCTATTCTCACTCTATATTTTATCAAGGGAGCTTATCATGTCGAAGAAACCGGGCCGCGGCCGCATCTACTCCTCGATCACGGAAACGATCGGCGATACCCCGATCGTTCGACTGGACAAGCTCGCCAAGGAAAAGGGCGTGAAGGCCAATCTTCTGGCCAAGCTCGAATTCTTCAACCCGATCGCCTCGGTCAAGGACCGCATCGGCGTGGCGATGATCGAATCCTTGGAAGCGCAGGGCAAGATTTCGCCCGGCAAGACGACGCTGGTCGAGCCGACTTCCGGCAACACCGGCATCGCGCTCGCCTTCGCCGCCGCCGCCAAGGGCTACAAGCTGATCCTCACCATGCCCGAGACGATGTCGGTCGAGCGCCGCAAGATGCTGGCGCTGCTCGGCGCCGAGCTGGTGCTGACCGAGGGGCCCAAGGGCATGAAGGGCGCGATCGCCAAGGCCGAGGAACTGGCCGCGACGCTGCCCGACGCGATCATCCCGCAGCAGTTCGAAAACCCCGCCAACCCGGAAATCCACCGCAAGACGACGGCCGAAGAAATCTGGAACGACACGGATGGCACGGTCGATATCCTGGTGTCGGGCATCGGCACCGGCGGCACGATAACCGGCGCCGGCCAGGTGCTGAAGTCGAAGAAGCCGGAGATCAAGGTGATCGCCGTCGAGCCGGAGGAATCGCCGGTCCTCTCCGGTGGCCAGCCGGGACCGCACAAGATCCAGGGCATCGGCGCCGGCTTCGCGCCCGCCATCCTCGACACCCATATCTATGACGAGGTCGTCACCATCAACGGCGCGACCGCGCTCGAAACCGCCCGCCACGTCGCCCGCCTCGAAGGCGTGCCAGTCGGCATCTCCTCGGGTGCCGCCCTTGCCGCGGCGATCAAGATCGGCTCCCGCGAGGAAAACGCCGGCAAAAATATCGTGGTGATCATCCCGTCGTTTGCCGAACGCTACCTCTCGACGGCGCTGTTCGAAGGCCTCGGCGGCTGAGGATTGGGCTGAAGCGTGTCGCGGTTCCCAGCATCCGCACTTCACGTTTCACTTCGTTATCAAGAGGGCGCTTCGGCGCCCTTTCCACTGTCTGCAACCCCGCACCGACCTCCAACCCAAAGCAAGCCACTCCATGCTGTTGATCGTCGGAACCATCCGCCTTCCCCATGAGAACCTTGCGCTCGCACGCCCCGTGATGCAGCGCATGGTGGAGATGAGCCGCGCCGAAGACGGCTGCCTGGATTATTCCTACGCCGAGGACGTGCTCGAGCCCGGCCTCATTCACGTTACCGAACGCTGGCGCGACCAAGCCTCGCTCGACCGTCATTTTCAAACCGTGCACCTGAGCGACTGGCGCGCCGCATGGCCAGCACTCGGCATTCATGACCGCAAGCTCCAGAGCTACGAGGTCGGCGCACAGCGCGAGACCTGAGCACCGGATTATTCCCTTCCGCCAAGCTAGCGACGACGCTCCTACTGCGTCTCCGCTTTCGCTCGCCCCTCCCCTTCATGCCACCGCCGTCAGCCGCTCGCCCGCCATGCGGTAGGAGATCGCCTCGGCCAAGTGGATACGGCCGACCATCTCCTGGCCGTCGAGATCGGCCAGCGTGCGGGCGACCTTGAGGACGCGGTGGTAACCGCGGGCGGAGAACTTCATCTTTTCGGCGGCGTCGCGCAAAAGCTGCAGGCCGGATGCATCGGGCGCCGCGTAGGTCTCGATCATCGCGGTGGAGCAGCGGGCGTTGGTGCCGGTCTCACTAAAGCCGGCGGCGCGGAAGCGGTCTCGCTGCAGATCACGGGCGCGGGCGACGCGGCGGGCGACATCGGCGCTCTTTTCGGCCGGCGCCGGGCGGATCAGGTCGAAGGCGGAGACTGCGGGCACGTCGATCCGGATATCGATGCGATCCATCAGCGGGCCGGAGATGCGGGCCTGGTAATCCGTCATGCAGCGCGGGCCACGGGCGCAGCTATGGCCGGGCTCGCCCGCCATGCCGCAGCGGCAGGGGTTCATGGCCGCCACCAGCTGGATGGTGGCGGGATAGCTGACGCGGTGATTGGCCCGCGCAATGATGCACTCGCCGGTTTCCAGCGGCTGGCGCAACGCATCCAGCGCCTGCGGCGAGAATTCCGGAAACTCATCCAGAAACAGCACACCATGATGGGCAAGCGACGCCTCGCCCGGACGAGCCCGGAAACCGCCGCCGACAAGGGCCGCCATGGTGGCGGAATGGTGCGGGGTGCGAAACGGCCGTCGATCGGAGAGCTTGCCGCCCGAGAGCTGGCCGGCGATCGAGTGGATCATCGAGACTTCAAGCAGCTCGGCGGCCGAGAGCGGCGGCAGAATCGACGGCAGTCGAGCGGCGAGCATCGACTTGCCGGAACCTGGTGGACCGACCATCAACAGATTGTGCCCGCCGGCGGCCGCCACCTCCAGCGCCCGCTTGGCGCTTTCCTGGCCCTTGATGTCGGCGAGGTCGGGAAGATTGGCGGCGATGGCGCGGATCGACGGCTCGGGACGCGAGAGCACCTGGGTGCCGCGGAAATGATTGGCGAGTGCGATCAGGCTGCGCGGCGCCAGGATATCGAGCTCGGCGCCGGCCCAGGCGGCCTCGGGGCCGCTTTCGGCCGGGCAGATCAGGCCCTTGCCCATGGCATTGGCGCCGATCGCGGCCGGCAGGGCGCCGGTGACAGCGGCGATCGTGCCGTCGAGATTGAGCTCGCCGATGACGACATAGCCTGAAAGCGCGTCCGCCGGAATGGCGCCGAGGGCCGCCATCAGGCCGAGCGCGATCGGAAGGTCGAAGTGGCTACCCTCCTTGGGAAGATCGGCGGGGGCGAGGTTGACGGTGATGCGCTTGGCGGGGAGCGCCAGGCCGGAGGCGTGGAGGGCGGCATGCACCCGCTCGCGACTTTCGGCCACCGCCTTGTCGGGCAGGCCGACGATCTGGGTGATCAGCTTGCCGGGCGCGACCATCACCTGGACCTCGACCGGAACCCCTTCTATGCCCTGGAATGCAACCGTGCTGACGCGCGCCACCATGCCCAACCCCTTGGCCCAGATCCCCTGCGGTGCAACCCCTTGCACCTGAAACCGCGACCCATCATGGTCGCGGATTGCAATCTGGCATAGAAAATAGAATGAAACAAGAACAATAAATGAACAATTGCGCGCCATTGATGTGGGGCGGTTGTGGCGGGTTGTGGGGGTGGAACAAAGGTGGGGAGGAAGAGGATCGCGACGGCAGTTTCGGCGTTTGGGGCTACGGGGCCAACGTAGTGCGAGTGATCCATGCACGTCGAACTCGTTGCGGCGTGCTTAGATGCTCGGGACAGGCCCGAGCATGACGGTGGAGGGTTAGGTGGACGTCGCCTCCCCAACACTGAAATGGCGCTAAGCGACTGAAGAGGAAAGGCTTTCCTCAGTCGCGGCGTCATCCTCGGGCTCGTCCCGAGGATCTAAGCACGTCTCCACGCATGCAAGGGTGCAGATGGGTCTCGCTTGCAGCCACCATGGTGCAAGCTATCCACTCACGTCAAGCAAGTTGGTCGCTCAGCAGATCCTCGGGACGAGCCCGAGGATGACGGTAGAGAGTGGGGCGCGGCCTCGCTTGCAATAAGTGGCGTTGCCGGCAATGGGTGGATGGGGACGTCAGGCGTCGCCGCTCGCCCCTCGCCCAGCTTACGCGCGCTTGCGCTCGATCGCATCCCACAAGAGGCTGGCGATGTCGGCGCCGCCGAATTTCTTGACTTCGCGGATGCCAGTCGGTGACGTGACGTTGATCTCGGTCATGTAGTTGCCGATGACATCGATGCCGACGAGCAGGAAGCCGCGCTCGCGAAGCGCGGGGCCGATGCGGGCGCAGATTTCCTTTTCGCGGGCAGTGAGCTCTGTCGCCTCGGCGCGGCCGCCGACGTGCATGTTGGAGCGGCTGTCGTGCTCGGCCGGAACGCGGTTGATGGCGCCAACTGGTTCGCCGTCGACGAGGATGATGCGCTTGTCGCCCTTGCGCACGTCAGGCAGATATTGCTGGGCGATGTAGGGTTCGCGGAAGAGCTGGCCGAACATTTCGAGCAGCGAGGAGAGATTGCGGTCGTCCTTGGTCGAATGGAAGACGCCGGCGCCGCCATTGCCGTAGAGCGGCTTCAGGATGATGTCGCCCATCTCGTCGCGGAAGCGACGGATTTCGGCGGGATCCTTGGTGATCAGCGTCCGCGGCATCAGGTCCGAGAATTCGGTGACGAAGATCTTCTCCGGCGAGTTGCGCACCCAGGCCGGATCGTTGACGACGAGCGTCTTCGGGTGGATGCGCTCGAGCAGATGCGTCGAGGTGATGTAGGACATGTCGAAGGGCGGGTCCTGGCGGAGCAGGATCACATCCATGGTCGACAGGTCGACGCGCTCGGGCGCACCGAGATCGAAATGGTCGCCCTTGATGTCGCGCAGCGTCATCGGCTCGACGGAGGCGTAGAGCTTGCCGTCGAGGAAGCTCAGGCGGTCGGGCGTATAGTGGAAGAGCTTGTAGCCGCGCGTCTGCGCCTCGAGGCTCATGGCGAAGGTGGAGTCGCCCGCGATGTTGATGGAGGCGACATGGTCCATCTGGACCGCTACGTTCTTGATCTTGGCCATTTCTGTCCCTTAGCGATTGCCGGACAGATGTAGGCCGCAGAGGGCGCGAACGCAACGGTCAATGGACGGGTTTTGTGCCGTGCGCCGGCGCAATTGGCCGGCATGTGTTTCAAGTTTCAATTCAAGCCGTGTTTCAGGCCGCGATGCCCTGCTGGCCGCTGCCGCGCAACAGGTTGCGCAGGCGATAGGCGAGCGCCACCGGCTTTGGGAAGGGCTTGCGCAGGAAGGCAACCTTGCGGACGTAATTGTCGACGCGCCAGCTGGCCCAGGTGCCGCCGGCGAAGAAGGCGACGTCGCCGGCGCGCAGCACGCGCTCGGTGCCGTCGTCGGCGGTGATGTGCACCTCGCCCTCAAGGATCATCACCGTTTCGTCCCAGCCGAAGAACCAGCGGAATTCGCCCGCCGTGCAGTCCCAGATCGCCGTCAGCGCTGCGTCGTCGTGGCCGCGCGAGTGCTCGCCGGTGCGCGCCTGCGGGTCGCCGGCGACAATCCAGTCAGGATTGATCGGCGTCGATTTCATGGCGATGAGATCGCTGGAATGCGCGACGAAGGACTTGCCGCGCGGAAATGCCACGATGTCGGGCATGGAGCGGGCGGCCAAGGCCATCGCGCTCGCGAACATAAGATGCAGTGATGCCACCAGAACCCCCTGAGTACACTATCCCCTAAAGTGGGAATATCAGGGAGTCCTGACGGAGCCGTTCAGACATTCGCTAAAGTTGTAACGAGTGCCGCGATATTGCAACGCCCACCAAAGAGCGGGCGCTGTCTTCAAGCAGGCTGGGCAGCCATGGCTGGCGCGGATGCACCATCAGTATCTGCGGCGGCAATGCGCTTGCCCGTGTCGGCCGCGAAAAAATGCAGCTTTTCGGGCGCGATGGTCAGGCGCAGTTCTGCGGGAATGTCGATATCGGGCGCCAGCACCGCGGTGATCGGCTGATCGCCGAGCAGGCCGTGGACCAGCCGCTGGGCGCCGAGTTCCTCGACGTACTCGACGGTAACAGGCATGGCGTGTTGGTCGGGACCGGCAAGGAAGAGATCCTCGGCGCGGATACCGACGGTGACGGCGCCCGAGGTCGGCGCGCAGCCGGAAAGATCGATGAGGCTCGGCCCGAGCGCCAGCTTGTCGCCGTGCAGCTCGCCCTTCAGGAGGTTCATGGCCGGAGAGCCGATGAAGGAGGCGACGAAGGTGGAGGCCGGGCGGTGGTAGACATCGAGCGGCGAACCGACCTGCTCGATCTTGCCGCCGTTCAAGACGACGAGGCGGTCGGCCAGCGTCATCGCTTCCAGCTGGTCGTGGGTGACGTAGATGGAGGTGGTGCCGAGGCGGCGCTGCAGGCGCTTGATCTCGCCGCGCATGGAAACGCGCAGCTTGGCATCGAGGTTGGACAGCGGCTCGTCGAAGAGGAAGACGGCCGGCTTGCGCACGATGGCGCGGCCCATGGCGACGCGCTGGCGCTGGCCGCCGGAGAGCGCCTTCGGCTTGCGCTCGAGATACTGGTTGATTTCAAGCATGCGGGCGGCCTCGGCCACGCGCGCATCGATCTCGGCCTTCGGCGTCTTGCGGTTCTTCAGGCCGTATTCCAGGTTCTGGCGCACGCTCATATGCGGGTAGAGCGCGTAGTTCTGGAAGACCATGGCGATGTCGCGATCGGCGGGCTCGACATTGTTGACGACGCGCGCGCCGATCTTCACCTCGCCTTCGGAGATGGTCTCAAGCCCGGCGATCATGCGCAGCAGGGTGGACTTGCCGCAGCCGGAGGGGCCGACGAGCACGATGAACTCGCCATCGGCAATCTTGAGTTCGATGCCGGAAACGGCGCGAACGCCGCCGTGGTAGATCTTGCCGACATTATCGACGTCGATGGAGGCCATTGTTACTTCTCCGTCTCAACCAGGCCTTTGACAAAAAGGCGCTGCATGAAAATGATGACCAGAACCGGCGGCAGGGCCGCGAGGATGACGCCTGCCATCACAAGGTTCCATTGGGTGTCGCCATCCAGCACCGCGGCCAGGCGCTTGATGCCCATGACGACGGTGTAGTAGCCGGGTTCGGTGGTGATCAGCATCGGCCAGAGATACTGGTTCCAGCCGTAGATGAACATGATGATGAAAAGTGCCGCGATATTGGTGCGCGACAGCGGCAGCAGGATATCCCAGAAGAATTTCATCGGGCCTGCGCCATCGACGCGCGCCGCTTCCATCATCTCTTCGGGAACCGTCAGGAAGAACTGCCGGAACAGGAAGGTGGCGGTGGCCGACGCGATGACGGGAATGACGAGGCCGGAATAGGAGTTCAGCATGCCGAGATCAGCGACGACCTTGTAGGTCGGCAGGATGCGCACCTCGATTGGGAGCATCAGCGTCATGAAGATGATCCAGAAGGCGACCGTGCGGAAGGGAAAGCGGAAATAGACGATGGCGAAGGCCGAGATGATCGAAATCGCGATCTTGCCGATCGCGACCAGAATGGCCATCGCCAGGCTGTTGCCGAGCATCAGGAGGAACGGCGGTGCGCCGGCGTTGGATGCGCCGGTGCCGAGCAGCACGCCGTAGTTCTCCAGCATCTGGTGGCCCGGCGTCATCGGCACGACGCCGGTCAAGAAGTCCGAGGGACCGCGCGTCGAGGCGATGAAGGCGAGGTAGACGGGGAACACCACCATGCCGATGCCGATGATCAGCACGAAGTGGGTGAGGAAATTGAGGAAGGGACGGTTCTCGACCATGGCTGGCTCTCGCTTCAATACTGCACTTTGCGCTCGATCCAGCGGAACTGGACGACGGTCAGGACGACCACGATCAGCATCAGCACGACCGACTGCGCGGCCGACGGGCCGAGATTGAGACCGACGAAACCATCGGCATAGACCTTGTAGACAAGGATGTTGGTCGATTGCGACGGGCCGCCCGAGGTGGCCGCGTCGATGATCGGGAAGGTGTCGAACATCGCGTAGGTGATGTTGATGACAGCCAGGAAGAAGGTGGTCGGCGACAGCAGCGGGAAGACCACCGTCCAGAAGCGCTTGATGGGACCGGCGCCATCGATCGCGGCGGCTTCGGTCAGCGAATGCGGGACCGATTGCAGGCCGGCGACGAAGAACAGGAAGTTGTAGGAGATCTGCTTCCAGGCGGCGGCGATGATGATCAGGATCATCGCGTTGTTCGGGTTCAGGCGATGGTTCCAGCTGTAGCCGAAATGTTCCAGCACATAGGGAATGATGCCGACGCTGGGGTTGAACATGAACCACCAGAGCAGGCCGGATGCGGCCGGCGCCACGGCGTAGGGCCAGACCAGAAGCGTCGTATAGAAGCGCTGCGAGCGGATCACGCGGTTGACGCAGATCGCGAAGAGCAGCGACAGCCCCATCGACAGCACGGTGACACCGATCGAGAAGACGAAGGTGGCGGTCAGCGAATTCAGATAATCCGGATCTTGCAGCAAGCGCGTGTAGTTCGCCAAACCGACGAAGGTGTCCTTCAGACCGAAGGGATCCTGGCGCAGGAAGGACTGCCATACGGCCTGAACCGCCGGCCACACGAAGAAGACGATCGTGATGAGCAGCTGCGGTGCGATCAGGAGATAAGGCAGGAGACGGCTTTGGAAGACGGTGCGTTTGGTTTGCATGCATGACCCCTCAAGGAAAATGCCCTCCCCGGACGGGCCGGAGAGGGCTGACGGAGGGAACGACCCTTAGTTGGAGTTCGCGGCTTCGAATTCGCGCAGCTTGGCATTGCCCTGCTTTGCGGCTTCGTCGAGCGCTTCCTGACCGGTCTTCTTGCCGTTGAGAACGGCTTCGAACTGCTGGTCGATGACGTCGCGGATCTGCGTCAGGTTGCCGAAGCGAACGCCCTTGGAGTTTTCGGAAGGCGTGCCGCGCATGATCTGCTTGATGGCGATGTCAGAACCGGCGTTCTTTTCGTAGTAGCCCTGCTTCTGACCAAGCTCGTAAGCAGCGTTGGTGATCGGCAGGTAGCCGGTGAACTGGTGCCAATCGGCCTGGACTTCAGGCTGCGACAGGTAGGTGAAGAACTTGGCGGCGCCCTTGTAGACAGCCTTGTCCTTCTGACCGTTCAGAACCCACAGCGTTGCGCCGCCGATGATCGAGTTCTTCGGATCCTGGGTAACCGTGTCGTCGTAAGGCATCGGCGCGAAGCCGACCTTGAAGTCCTTGGCGTTGTTGATGACGCCGGCGCGCGAAGCGGACGAGTTCATGTAGGCTGCGCACTGCTGCGAGTAGAAGAGCGGAGCAGCGTCGGCACCAGCGCTCGGGCCGCCGTACTTGTAGACGCCTTCATCCTGCCAGGTCTTCAGGTGATCCCAGAACTTGGCCTGGTTCGGGCCGTTGAAGGTGAACTCGGCGTTCATGCCGCCGAAGCCGTTCTGCTGGGTGCCGTAAGGCAGGTTCTGGATGGCGGAGTAGTTTTCCAGGCCAACCCAGGTCGCGCCGTAGGACATGGTGAAGCCGCACTTGGCAGCGCCGGAAGAGACGATCTTCTTGCCCATTTCGGCAAGCTCGGCCCAGGTCTTCGGAGCGACTTCAGGATCGAGGCCGGCCTTCTTGAAGACGTCCTTGTTGTAGTAGAGGATCGGGGTCGACGAGTTGAACGGCATCGACAGGATGTTGCCCTCAGCGTCGGAGTAGTAGCCGACGACCGGCGCCAGGAACTTCGACGGATCCCAAGGCTCACCTTCGTCCTTCATCAGCTGGTAGACCGGATAGACGGCGCCCTTGGCGGCCATCATCGTGCCGGTGCCGACTTCAAAAACCTGAACGATGGCGGGCTGCTGGCCGGCGCGGAAAGCGGCGATGGCGGCCGTCAGCGTCTCGGGATAGGTGCCCTTGTAAACCGGAACGATCTTGTATTCGCTCTGGCTGTCGTTGAACTTCTGGGCAACTTCCTCGAGCTTCTTGCCGAGTTCACCACCCATGGCGTGCCACCAGGTCACTTCGGTTGCAGCGAAGGACGCGGAAGCGGACAATGCGACCGCGGCAGCGGCCAAAGAAATCGACTTAAACATGAAAACCCTCTCCACCGTTGTTGGCGTGAGGACGCAATAGAGGCCTATTGTGACACCTCCTTAACGCTTTCATGACAGGCCGATTACAAATTCCGAAAATGTTAACCGACTAACGAAAGCAATCAGAACGCATCGCGCAAATGGACCGGCCACCGACCGGGCAAGACGGCGACGATGTCGTAGCGTTGAGACAGGCGGGCATGGTCGCGCTGGCGGGCGAGCCAGAGATCGCTGGCGCCACGGATGCGGGTTTGCGCGAGATGCGAGACGGCATCGACGGCCGCGCCTTGGTCGCGACGAGCCTTCACCTCGACGAAGACGGCCAGATCGCCCTTGCGGGCAATGATGTCGATCTCGCCAAGCCGCGTGCGATAGCGCAGCGCGACGATGCGGTAGCCTTTGAGAATGAGGTAGAAAGCGGCGATGTATTCGGAGACATGGCCCCGACGCAGTGCCTTGCGGCGAAGACCCTTTTGATGCGGGTCCGTAGCGTCGTTACCTGACATCGCCCGCCTTTCTGTCGAGAAGGCGCTGGTACAGCTCCTTGCGGGGAAGACCGGTGATGCGGGCGGCCTCGGCGGCGGCCTTGGCGGTCGGAAGCGTTTGCGAGAGATCGGCCAAGATGGCGTCGATATCCGTTTCCTCGATGGCGCGCTCCGGCGCCGGGCCGATGACGAGGACGATCTCGCCTTTGACGTTGTCTACATCGGCATAGTGAGCGGCGAGCTCGGCGAGCGTGCCTCGGCGGAACTCCTCGTAGCTCTTGGTGAGCTCGCGACAGACGGAAGCCGGGCGATCGCCGCCGAGAACGTCTGCGGCGGCAATGAGCGTGGCGCCGATGCGGTGCGGGGATTCGAAGAACATCAGCGTCGCAGGCGTGGCGGCGAATTCGGACAGGCGGTCACGGCGGGCCTTGTCCTTAGTGGGCAGGAAACCTGCGAAGAGGAAGGCATCGTTCGGAAGGCCGGAGCCGACAAGGGCTGCCAGCGGCGCCGAGGCGCCCGGGATCGGGATAACCCGATAGCCGGCTTCGATCGCCGATTGCGCCAGGCGGTAGCCGGGGTCGGAGACCAACGGCGTGCCGGCATCGGAGACCAGCGCCACGGACTTGCCTGCTTCAAGCGCGGCGAGCAGGCGGGGGCCGGCTTCGTCGGCATTGTGCTCGTGGTAGGCGTAGGGGCGGTTCTGGATGCCGTAGCGATCGAGCAGCACGCGGGTGACGCGGGTGTCCTCGCAGGCGAGCACATCGGCGCCGGCCAGCGTTTCCAGCGCGCGCAGCGTTATGTCGCCGAGATTGCCGATCGGCGTCGCGACGAGATAAAGGCCGGGCTCCTGCGGGCGGGCGGGAACGGCCATGTTGTGCAGGCGGAAGCTGCGCTGCCTGCCGCCCTCTGTCGTCGTCTCGTCATTGCTCAAGATATGTGTGCCCTTTCTGGCTTCCGGCCTTTATGGGCGACACCTTTCTCTTCGGCAAGGGGCAGGACTTCGCCGGTAACGGTGATTTCTGTGAGCATCCGCAGCGAAAATGGCAATTGCTGGGGCAGCGACCTTTGCGCCTCTTGCATTCGTCCGCAAAATTCTGCCATTTTGCGCGTCCAATCCTCCGATCCCAGCTTTTGGGAAAGGCATTTTCAGGCGCGTTTAAGCGCGCCCGGGCAGTAACGGTCGAAAGCGGTAGCATCCCATGCGTATTACTATTGAGCGGTCCAACCTTTTGAAGTCGCTGAACCACGTTCACCGCGTGGTTGAACGCCGCAACACGATCCCGATCCTGTCGAACATCCTGCTGCGCGCCGATGGCCAGAACCTCGACATGAAGGCGACCGACCTCGATCTGGAAGTGACGGAAGCAACGCCCGCCAACGTCGAGCAGCCCGGCGCCACCACGGTTCCCGCCCATCTTCTCTACGACATCGTGCGCAAGCTCTCCGACGGCTCGGAAGTGCTGCTCGCCACCAGCCAGGATGGCGGCTCGATGACGGTTCAGTCCGGCCGTTCGAAATTCTCGCTGCAGTGCCTGCCGGAATCCGACTTCCCAGACCTGACGGCCGGCACCTTCACGCACACCTTCAAGCTGAAGGCGACGGATCTGAAGATGTTGATCGATCGCACCCAGTTCGCGATCTCGACGGAAGAGACCCGCTATTATCTGAACGGCATCTTCTTCCACACGATCGAAAGCGAAGGCGACCTGAAGCTGCGCGCCGTCGCAACCGACGGCCACCGCCTGGCGCGCGCCGACGTCAACGCTCCCTCGGGCTCCGAGGGCATGCCTGGCATCATCATTCCGCGCAAGACGGTCGGCGAGTTGCAGAAGCTGGTCGACAATCCGGAAGCGATGGTCACGGTCGAAGTTTCCGACGCCAAGATCCGCCTTTCCATCGGCTCGATCGTCATGACCTCGAAGCTGATCGACGGCACCTTCCCCGACTACCAGCGCGTCATCCCGACCGGCAACGACAAGGAAATGCGCGTCGATTGCACGAGCTTCGCGCAGGCCGTCGACCGCGTCTCGACCATTTCTTCGGAACGCGGCCGCGCCGTGAAGCTGGCGCTTTCCGACGGACAGCTGCTGCTCACCGTCAACAACCCGGATTCGGGCAGCGCCACGGAAGAAGTAGCCGTCGGCTACGACACCGATGCCATGGAAATCGGCTTCAACGCCAAATACCTGCTCGATATCACCGCGCAGCTCTCCGGCGATCAGGCGATCTTCCTTCTGGCCGATGCCGGTTCTCCGACGCTCATTCGCGACACGGCCGGCGACGATGCCCTTTACGTGCTGATGCCGATGCGCGTGTAGCGCGTCGCATTTGCCGTTCAAACTTTGTCAATTGCGACGCTTGGCCTTGTTTTAGCGCCGTATTGCCTGCACATAAGCATGCAGCATGTGCTGCACGAAGGAGAACGGCATGGGTGGCTTGCGCCTCAAGGAACGGCTGGGCAAGAAATTCGACGAGGAAATCCGGTTTTTCAAGGGGATGATGCAGGGGCCGAAGACCGTCGGCTCCATCGTGCCGACGTCGTCGATCACGGCGCGCAAGATGGCAAGCGTCATCAACCCGAACTCCGGCCTTCCGGTTCTCGAGCTCGGGCCCGGCACCGGCGCCATCACCAAGGCCATCCTGCAGCGTGGCGTAAAGCCTGAAAACCTTGTCGCCATCGAATATTCGACCGACTTCTACGAGCACCTGGTGCGGCTCTATCCCGGCGTGAACGTCATCAACGGCGACGCCTTCAATCTCGACAAGACGCTGGCCCATATGGATGGGCAGAAATTCGACAGCGTCGTTTCCGCCGTGCCGCTTTTGAACTTCCCGATGCAGGCGCGCATCGCCATGCTGGAAAGCGTGCTGGGCCGCCTGCCGGCCGGACGCCCCTTCGTGCAGATTTCCTACGGCCCGGTTTCGCCGATCATTGCGCGGCCCGAGCGTTACCATATCCAGCACTTCGACTTCATCGTCCGCAACATTCCGCCGGCGCAGCTCTGGATCTACCGCCGAGGCTGACGTGTTCGGTCTTTACATCACCCACCCGCAAGTGAAGATCGACGCCGCCGTTCCGGTGCCCAAATGGGGCTTGTCGGATGTCGGCGCCGCACGCGCGCGGCTGGCGGCGGACAATCCCTGGGCGTCGCAATTGCGACGTATCATCAGCAGCGACGAGACCAAGGCGATCGAGACCGCCGCCATTCTGGCTGTCCCCTCGGGCGTTTCCGTCGAGATCGTCGAGGACATGCACGAGAACGACCGGTCCGCGACCGGTTTCCTGCCTCCATCAGAATTCGAGAAGGCGGCGGACTGGTTCTTCGCCAATCCCGAACAGAGCTTCAACGGATGGGAGCGGGCGATCGATGCGCAGCTGCGGATCGTCTCCAACGTCGAGCGCATTCTCTCCACGCATGATAGCAGCCTGCCGATCGCATTCGTCGGGCATGGCGGTGTGGGCACGCTGTTGAAGTGTCACCTTGAGGGTCGGCCGATCGGGCGGGATCGCGACCAGCCCGGTGGCGGCGGCAATCTCTATTGTTTCCGTCTTGCGGATCGACGCCTATCATGCGACTGGACGCCTATCGAAGACTGGCACGGATGGATGTGAGATGGACGCGCGCGAACGGTTGATCGTCGGACTGGATGTTCCAACACTCGGTGAAGCCGAGAAAATGGTCGCGACGCTCGGCGATACCGTCTCCTTCTATAAGATCGGCTACCAGCTGGTGTTTGCCGGCGGACTGGAATTCGCCCGCGACCTTGCCAAGGACGGCAAGAAGGTCTTTCTCGACATGAAGCTGCTCGACATCGACAACACGGTTGCCTCGGGCGTCGAAAACATCGCCAAGATGGGCATGTCGATGCTGACGCTGCACGCCTATCCGAAGGCGATGCGCGCCGCGGTCGAGGCCGCCAAGGGCTCGGGGCTCTGCCTGCTCGGCGTCACGGTGCTGACCTCGATGGACGAAGCCGATCTCACCGAGGCCGGCTATAGCGGCGATCCGCGCTCACTGGTGCTGCGCCGCGCCGAACAGGCGCGCGAAGCCGGCATGGGCGGTATCGTCTGCTCGGCCGAGGAATCTGCTGTCGTGCGCGAAGTCGTCGGCCCCGACATGGCGATCGTTACCCCCGGCATTCGCCCGAGCGGCAGCGAGCGCGGCGACCAGAAGCGGGTGATGACGCCCTACGATGCGCTACGCGCCGGCTCGACGCATCTCGTCGTCGGCCGCCCGATCGTCAAGGCGCCGGAACCTGAGCAGGCCGCCAAGGCCATTCTCGACGATATGGTGCTTGCGCTCTGGCCTGCCAACCGCTGACTTTACGACATAACCCAGGAGGAGACACCATGGCCAAGGGATACTGGATCGCTCGCGTGGATGTGCGCGATACCGAGCGCTACAAGGATTATGTCGCCGCCGCCAAGCCGGCCTTCGAGAAATACGGCGCCAATTTCCTCGCCCGCGGCGGGGCGCTGACGGAGCTCGAGGGCAAGGCGCGGGCGCGCAATGTCGTCATCGAGTTCCCCTCGGTGCAGCACGCGGTGGATTGCTACAACTCGCCGGAATACCAGATCGCCGCCAAGATCCGCCAGGAAGTGGCCGACGCGGAAATGGTTGTCGTCGAAGGCGTTTGAGGCAGATCAAAGTCGTGGCAAGCGTGGTGCGATAGGTCTTTTCGTCGCACCCTGATTGGGCTAAGACGAGATCACCCGCCAATCACATCAGCCTTCCGAGGAACCTGCCATGACCCTTGCCAACCTGCCGCCACTCGTCACCGTGTTCGGAGGCTCCGGCTTCGTTGGCAGGCACGTCGTACGCGCGCTGGCCAAGCGCGGCTACCGCATCCGGGTTGCCGTGCGCCGCCCGGATCTCGCCGGTTTCCTGCAGCCGCTCGGCAATGTCGGCCAGATCTCCTTCGTGCAGGCCAACCTGCGCTACCGCCAGTCGGTCGACCGCGCCGTCGAAGGTGCGTCCTACGTCGTCAACTGCGTCGGCATCCTGTTCGAAAGCGGCCGCAACTCGTTTGAGGCCGTCCAGGAATTCGGCGGTCGCGCCGTGGCCGAAGCCGCGCGCGGCGTCGGCGCAAAGCTGGTCCACATCTCGGCGATCGGCGCCAACGCCAACTCCGATTCGTCCTACGCCCGCACGAAGGGCCGCGCGGAAGCTGCGATCCACTCGGTCGCGCCCGACGCAATCATCTACCGTCCGTCGATCGTGTTCGGTCCGGAAGACGGCTTCTTCAACAAGTTCGCCGGCATGGCGCGCTCGGCGCCGTTTCTGCCGCTGATCGGCGGCGGCAAGACGAAGCTGCAGCCGGTCTATGTCATGGACGTCGCCGAAGCTGTCGCCAAGGCTGTCGAGGGCAAGGTTGCCGGCGGCAAGATCTATGAACTCGGCGGCCCGGAAGTGCTGACCTTCCGCCAGTGTCTCGAAGCGGTGCTGAAGTCGACCGCGCGCACCAACCCGCTGGTCTCGCTTCCCTTCGGCGTTGCCTCGCTGATCGGCAGCGTCGCCTCCATGATCCCGCTGATCGCCCCGCCGATCACCTCTGACCAGGTGAAGCTCCTGAAGAAGGACAACGTCGTTTCCAAGGAAGCAGAAACCGAAGGACGGACGCTGCGGGATCTCGGCATTGCGCCGACGATGGTAAGCTCCATCATCGACAGCTATCTCGTGCAGTTCCGCCCGCAGGGCCAGTATACGAACAGCGGCAAGGCTGCCTGATCCACGCCGATTTTCTTAACGACAACGCCGCCCGCGGACCCCGCAGGCGGCGTTGCGCGTTTTGAGGCAGGGGTTAAAAAACAGGCTGAATGCCCGGCTTTCGCGGGGTTGTGCACCGCCGGGCGTTGCATAAAAGTCGCATGAAAAGTTTAGCGGAATTAACAGGAAATTTAGCAGGAACATTTATTGCTATTTCCCATTCCTCTGACTACACACCCCGCGCGTCTGTGCTTGGACTCAGCGCCTCAAACAGGCGCGCTCAAACGACTTGAAAGGTTACTTCGATGGGTAGGTCAATTGCGCTGCTTTTTGCTTCCGCGGCGCTGGTGATTCTGGCTGGTTCTTTCGTGGCGCCCGGTTCGGTCGCTGCCGTGAAGGGCGAATGCTCGCCGGCCTACGGCGTCGACCCCTGCGAAACCGCAGCTCTCAGGTAAAAGAAAAACCGGCGCCCCAAGACGCCGGTTTCTTTTTTTGGTTGGGGAGCTTTGCTTCCCGATCAGGCGATCATACCGACCGATGCCATGCCCAGCAGGATGGCGCCGAGAATGATGCGGTAGATCGCGAAGGCCGTGAACTTGTTGCTCTGGATATAGGAGAGCAGCCACTTGACGGCGACGAAGGCAACGATCGTCGACACGACGAAGGCGATGCCGAGAGCGGTCCAATCTTCATTGGCCGCGCCACCATCCTTGAACGTCTTCAGCAATTCATAGGCGCTTGCCGCATACATCGTCGGGATACCGACGAGGAAGGCGAATTCCGTGGCCGCCGCGCGGTTGCCGGTACCGGCAAGCATGGCGACGAAGATCGTGGACGCCGAACGCGAGGTGCCCGGAAACACGCCGGCGACGACCTGCGCGATACCAACAAGGATGGCGACCAGCCAGGTGATCTCCTTGTGCGGCGGACGGCGGGCGGCGAGCCATTCGGCAACCATCATCCAGATACCGCCGATTATCAGCGCCCAGGCGATCGGGGTGGCGGTGCTGGGGAGCTCGAAGCCGAGCTTCTTGACGATCAGGCCAAGGACGGCGGTGATCAGGAAGGCGAGGATGAGCTTGAAGAGATAGGAGCGGTTTTCGGGATCCTGCCAGCCGAGCAGCAGCGTCATGATACGGCGCCAGTAGATAATGGTGACGGCGAGGATGGCGCCGGCCTGAATGACGATGTTGAAAAGATCAGACCGGTGGCCGAGCCATTGCTCCGCAATGATGAGGTGGCCGGTGCTTGAAATCGGTAGAAACTCGGTAATGCCTTCGACTATGCCTAGGATTATCGCGTTTATGTAATCCATTAATTGTCTCCGTTTCGGGGTTCGGTCAGACGGGAATTGTGCTGTGCCGCTGGGGGAACGACACCAATTTTCACCAGACGAGGATGCGACGAGAACCTCTGATCGGTTGTCGGCGATTTTTGGGCGAGGTCGATTTCCTTCGTCAGGGTTTCGGGCGGCCCGACTCGCTTGTGTTGGAGGGGCCAAACTTCTATAGCTTCAACGAATGAGTCATGACTAGGGCGCTATAATCATCGCGTCCATGCGACGTGCACCCCCAGCCATCCAAAAATCCGAGTCTCGATGCCCACGCTCTATCATCACCCCATGTCATCCGCATCACGCTTCGTCCGGTTGATCCTGACGGAGTACGGCTATCAGGCAGACCTGATCGAAGAGCAGACCTGGGAGAAGCGCCGGGATTTCCTGGCGCTCAACCCGGCCGGCACGCTGCCCGTCTATGTCGACGACAGCATGCGCGCGCTCTGTGGGTCCACCGTGATCTCCGAGTATCTCGACGAGACGCACGGTGTGCTGAAGCGCGATCGCCGACTCTTGGCCGAAGATCCCTTCCAGCGCGCCGAGATCCGGCGGCTGACCGAATGGTTCATGGTCAAGATGGAAACCGACGTGACCCGGCCGCTGGCGCGCGAGCGCGTCTACAAGCTGCAGATGACGGCCGATCAGGGCGGTGGCGCACCGGATTCGAAGATCCTGCGCACGGCACGCGCCAATATCCGCCAGCACATGAAGTATCTGACCTGGCTCTCCGGCTCGCGCCAGTGGCTGGCGGGCGACCGGATGAGCTATGCCGATCTGGCGGCCGCCTCTTCCGTCTCCATTCTCGACTATCTCGGCGAGATCGACTGGACGGAATCGCCGCTCGTCAAGGAATGGTACCAGCGCATCAAGTCGCGCCCGTCCTTCCGCCCGCTGCTCACCGAGCGCGTGCGCGGCCTGACCCCTGTTTCGCATTACGCCGACCTGGATTTCTGACGGGGCCTCTCATGCCCGAACGATCCGCACTGACCAAGGAAGACAAACGCCTGCAGACGCTGACCGCCTTCGTCAAGGCGGAAGCGCAGGCGCTCGGCTTCGATCTCTGTCGGATCACGCGACCGGACAGCATTCCCGAGGCGAAGGAACGCCTCGGTGAGTTCATCGACGCCGGCAGGCACGGGACGATGGAGTGGATGGCCGAGACGCGCGAGCGGCGCGGCGATCCGCGCACGCTTTGGAGCGACGTGAAATCGGTCGTCGTCTTCGCGATGAATTACGGACCCGAGGAAGACCCGCGCGGCATTCTCGAGAAGCCGGACAAGGCGGCAATCTCGGTCTATGCGCGCAACCGCGATTATCACGATATCATCAAGGGCCGGCTGAAAGAGATCGCCACGCGGTTTGCGGCGCGCGCCGGCGAAGATGTGAAAGTGTTCGTCGATACGGCCCCCGTCATGGAAAAGCCTCTGGCGGCCGCGGCCGGGCTTGGCTGGCAGGGTAAGCACACCAATCTCGTCAGCCGCGCACATGGCTCCTGGCTGTTTCTCGGCTCGATGTTCACCACGGCCGATCTCTTGATCGATGCGCCCGAGATCGATCATTGCGGCTCGTGCCGCGCCTGTCTCGACGCCTGTCCGACGGCAGCCTTCCCGGCGCCTTACCAGATCGACGCGCGACGCTGCATTTCCTATCTGACGATCGAGCACAAGGGGCCGATCGATCCGGCCATCCGGCCGCTGATCGGCAACCGCATCTATGGCTGCGACGACTGTCTCGCCGCCTGTCCCTGGAACAAGTTCGCAAGTGCGGCTTCCGAAATCAAGCTGAAGGCGCGCGAGGATCTGCAGGAGCCGGATATAGCCGCGCTGCTTGCGCTCGACGATCCGACTTTCCGCAGTTTCTTCAGCGGCTCTCCGGTCAAGCGCATCGGCCGCGACCGTTTCGTGCGCAACGTGCTGATCGCGGCCGGCAATTCCGGCGACCGCCAGTTCCTCGACGCCTGCCTTTCGCTGACCGCCGATGCCTCGCCTGTGGTCCGCGCCATGGCGATATGGGCGCTGTCGCGGCTGATGGAGGCTGGCGAATTCCAGCGCTTTGCTGCACAAAGGCCTCAGGATGAGTCGGACAGCGATGTGCTGAACGAGTGGAGACTAGCGGGAGCGGCGTGATGCATCTTGTGATTTTCGGTTGCGGCTTCTCCGGCACGGCAATTGCCAAGGCGTTCATGGCCGGGGGTTTTCGCGTTTCCGGCACGACGCGCTCTGAAGAGAAGGCAGCGGCGCTGAGAGCCGAGGGTATCGAGGCCTTCGTGTTCGACGGCGAGACGCTCGATGCGACACTCATTGATGCCATGCGCTCGGCCACGCATCTGGTGCAATCGATCGCGCCGCGCGAGGCAGGCGATCCGCTGCTGAAGCTTGCGGGCGAGCGCATCGAGACGCTCATGCCTGAACTCTCCTGGATCGGTTATCTCTCGACCGTCGGCGTCTATGGCGACCACAAGGGCGAATGGGTGAGCGAGGAGACGCCGTGCGTTCCGGTCTCGGGCCGCTCCAAGGAGCGCTTGGAGGCGGAGGCGGCGTGGATTGCGATCGGCGAACGGATCGGCATTCCCGCGGCGGTGCTGCGCCTGTCCGGCATCTACGGACCGGGCCGCAATGCCTTCGTCAATTTGGCGCGCGGCACGGCGCGGCGGCTGGTCAAGAAGGATCAGGTGTTCAACCGCATCCGCGTCGAGGATATCGGCGCCAGCGCGTGGTTTCTTGCCGAGCATAAACTTGGCGGCATCTATAATGTGACCGACGACCGCCCCGGCCCGCCGCAGGATGTCATCGTCGAGGCGGCCCGCCTGATGGATGTCGAGCCGCCGCCGGAACAGGCTTTCGAGACCGCCGAACTGACGCCGATGGCGCGCTCCTTCTATGGCGAGAACAAGCGCGTTTCGAACGCCAAGCTGAAGGCCGCCGGCTTCACCTTCGCCTTCCCCACCTATCCGCAATCACTCGCGCAGTTGTTGCAAAACGAGCGCTGGCGCGGCTGACTTAGCCGCCCCTGATATCGCTATATTGCGCCAGATGAATTGGTAGGAAATTCCTACTCCAGGCAGATTTCGTTAAAATTTGGCGCAAAATTTGGGCGGAAGCCTTGGAAATTGCCCAAATGGGGCGGGAATTATGACGCCCGCGCAAAATTATTTTCGTGATTTTTGTGATCACGGGAGTCGTGAACGGCTTCCCGCAAAAAAAGTTCTAATTTTACTTGATTCAATTGCGCTTTTTTCATTCGAAACCGCTTGACGACGGTTCGAATCATTTTGCCGGCTCATCACATATATTTCAATATGTAACACTCCGTGATCATTCGGGGCACTTTTCTGCCACTTTTCGACCGGTTTAAGCCCCCGCCGCCCACAAGGCGTAGGTTTAACAGTTGAGGGACACCCCGTTTTGAAGAAAATTTGTCGTTCTATTATCGCCGTCACAACTATAGCAGCCTGTTCTACGATCCTTCCGATGGAAGGTTTTGCTGCAAATGGTTGCGGTGGCGCGTCGTGGTACGCACTTCACTCCAAAACCGCTTCCGGCGAACGCATGAACCCGACCATCAATACTGCCGCGCACCGCTCGCTCGCCTTCGGCACCAAGGTCAAGGTCACCAACCGCAACAACGGCCGCAGCGTCGTCGTGCGCATCAACGATCGCGGTCCCTTCATCCGTGGCCGCGTTCTCGATCTTTCCCGTGCAGCCGCCAGCAACATCGGCATGGTCAGCACCGGCACTGCCAAGGTCTGCTACGAAGTCATCGGCTAACGCCTGAGATAAGGCACCGCTTGCTCTTGCCGCCAATCGCGGATACCACGCGGTTGAGACTTGTGTACCATCCGCTGCGTCTGTCGCGCTTCCTGCGGATCGTTCACAAGCCGCCGGTCCTTGAAGGTCCGGCATTGATCCAGGCAATAGGAGCGTTGTGAATGCGATTGGGCGGTAGGCTCGAAGGGGCGATTTCGGTTCTTGAAGACATCGATGCCCGCAGACGGCCTGTCGCCGATGCCCTCAAGGATTGGGGGCTCGCGCACCGGTTCGCCGGCTCCGGCGACCGCGCCGCGATCGGCAACATCGTCTACGACGCGCTTCGCATGCGCCTTTCGCACGCCTGGCTGATGGATGACGACAGCGCATCGGCAATCGCCCATGCCGTCATGTTCCGCCAGTGGGGCTTTACGCCCGAGACGCTTGCCGCCGAGCTTGCCGATGACAAGTTCGCGCCGGCAGCACTTTCCGAGGCAACGCTTTCGGCCTTTCACTCCCGTGATCTCAAGGATGCTCCTTCCCATATTCAGGGCGATATCCCGGAGTGGATACAGCCCACTTTCGAAAAATCCTTCGGCGACACCTGGCTCAGGGAAGCGCAGGCGCTCGCCGAGCGACCGACGCTCGATCTCCGTGCGAACATCCTGAAGGCCACCCGCGAAAAGGCCGTCAAGGCGCTCGAAAGATCAGGCGCGCAGGAGGCCACCATCGCGCGTTACGGCATCCGGATTGCCGCGGGCGAAGGAGCCTCCCGTCTTCCCAACGTGACAGCGGAGCTTTCGTTCCAAAAAGGTTGGTTCGAGGTTCAGGACGAGGGATCGCAGATCGTCGCCGATCTCGTGCTGCCCCAGGATGGCGAGCAGGTGCTCGACTATTGCGCCGGCGGCGGCGGCAAGACGCTCGCCATGTCGGCGGCGATGCACAACAAGGGCCAGGTTCACGCCTATGACGCCGACCGCAAGCGGCTGGCGCCGATCATCGAGCGGCTGAAGCGCGCCGGCACCCGCAACGTCCAGGTGCACGACAATCCGAAGGCGCTTAAGAACCTCGAGGATCGCTGCGACAAGGTGCTGGTCGATGCGCCCTGCACGGGAACCGGCACATGGCGCCGGCGCCCGGATACGAAATGGCGCCTCACGGCCAAGAACCTCGACGAGCGCACCGCGCAGCAGCAGGACGCGCTGAGCCAAGCGAGCGCCTATGTGCGCCCCGGCGGAGAGTTGATCTACGTGACCTGCTCGGTGCTGCCGCAGGAGAACGAGGAGCAGGTGCGCGCGTTTACCGCCGCCAATCCCGCGTTCGAGATTGCGGGTGCGCTTGAGGGCTGGGATCAGCTGTTCGGCAAGGACAGCCCGCATCCGCGCTCGTCGGATGGCCAGACCATCACGCTGACACCCGCGTCGACCGACACGGACGGGTTCTTCTTCTGCCGGATGAGGCGCAAGGCCTAATTCAAAAAGCCTGGATCAGTGCGGAGCCCGCAGCGGATATTGATGCCGCGGCGGGATGAAGTGATGCAGCACGGCGATCGCGATCAGCAGCGCACTGCCGAAACCGACGATCAGAAACAGCATCGGTCCGCCCATATGCGAGCCGAACGCCACCAGCGGCACGGCGCCCGCCGGCGGATGGGTGACGCGCAGCATCAGCATGCCGGCAATGGTCAGCCCGACGGCAATCGCGCCGACCCACCAAAGACCCGGAAACAGGAACACCGCCAGACCACCGATCAGCGCCGCCAGAAGGTAGCCACCAATGACATTGGCCGGCTGCGCGAGCGGGCTCTTCGGCTGGCCGAAGATCAGCACTGCCGTGGCGCCAAAGGGCGCGATCAGCAGCGGAATGCCGGTGAAAACGGTGAGCGCGCCGACCGAGGCCATGCCGATCATGGCGCCGATGCCGGATTTCAGATGGAGGTGGACGGTACCCTTCGGTTCATGGCGATGGGTGAAATGCTTGATATGTCGGCGCATACGCGGTCTATCCGGACAATGTTTATGCAGTTGCACATTGATTACTCACATATCGCCCATTTTCCAAGCAATTCGATTTCGATTTGACGGCCTTTCGGCGGATTTCGTTCCTTAAAACCATTCCAAACTAGAGTGTTTGACACCAGTTTGCTTTTGGGCGAAGACATTTTCGCCGGGCCTTATAAAGCATGCCCGTCACAGGAGAGGATCCCATGAAACTCAACAAAAATTTCTGCGCAGCCCTGGCGCTGGCGGTGGCCCCAACCGCTCTGTCCGCCATCCCCGCTTACGCGGCCCCGGATGCTGCTGCCGTTGTGAAATATTACACTGAAGTCGGCCACGCGAAGTATGAAGACGCGCTGACCACGGCCAAGGCTCTCGACGCCGCGATCGACGCTTTCTTGAAGGAGCCGACGGACAAGACGCTTGAAGCTGCCCGCGCCGCCTGGATCAAGGCTCGCGTTCCCTATCAGCAGACGGAAGTCTATCGCTTCGGCAACCCGATCGTCGATGACTGGGAAGGCAAGGTCAACGCCTGGCCGCTCGACGAAGGCCTGATCGACTATGTCGACGCTTCCTACGGCACCGAGAGCGACGAGAACTCGCTTTACGTCGCCAACGTGATCGCCAACAAGACGATCAAGATCGACGGCAAGGATGTCGACGCTTCGAAGCTGACGCCCGAATTCCTCTCCGGCACGCTGGCGGAAGCCGGCGGCGTCGAAGCCAACGTCGCGACCGGCTATCACGCCATCGAATTCCTGCTCTGGGGCCAGGATCTGAACGGCACCGGCCCAGGCGCCGGCAACCGCCCGGCCACCGATTACGACCTGAAGAATTGCACGCACGGCAATTGCGACCGCCGTGCCGAATATCTGAAGTCGGCCTCGACGCTGCTGGTCTCCGACCTGCAGGAAATGACCGACAACTGGAAGCCGGATGGCGAAGCCACGAAGCATGTCGAAGCCGACCCGAAGGCCGGCCTCGTCGCCATCCTGACCGGCATGGGCTCTCTCTCCTACGGCGAACTCGCCGGCGAGCGCATGAAGCTCGGCCTGATCCTGCACGATCCGGAAGAAGAGCATGATTGCTTCTCCGACAACACCTACAACTCGCACCTCAACGACGCTGTCGGCATCGCTGCCGCCTATACGGGCAACTACACCCGCGTCGACGGTACGAAGATGAAGGGTCCCTCGCTGCACGATCTCGTCGCCGCCAAGGACAAGAAGCTCGACAAGGAAATGCAGGGCAAGCTCGACGCGACGCTGAAGGCGATGGCGATCATGGCCAAGCGCGGCCAGAACGTCGAGAAGTACGACCAGATGATCGCCGAGGGTAACAAGAAGGGCAACGCCGTTGTCCAGGCTGCCATCGACGGCCTCGTCGACCAGACGAAATCGGTGCAGCGCGTGATCGCAGCGCTCGATCTCGGCACGGTCAAGCTTGAAGGTTCCGACAGCTTGGATAATCCTGGCGCGGTCTTCAAATAATCAAAAAGGCGGGCCGCTTCGCTGTCGAGGCGGCCCGAACTCCGAAATGTCGCCTTTCTCGGCCCGTCGTCTTCTCTTCAGCGCAACCATATGCGCCACGATCGCCGGCCTTTCCGCCGCCCTTGCGGATAATTTCGACCTTCCCACCAAACGCACCGATCTCACCGAAGCCGACGCCAAGCGCGTTGCCGATGTGACGCGGCCGACCACCGACTTCTCCAAGGCCGAGCAATACGAGGCCATGCAGGCAGGCGGCGCGACGTCGATCGATCCGGTGACGAAGAATTCCTTCTCGCATATCTCCGCAAACATCCCTTTCGAGGAGGAGCAGCCGTTCAAGCTCGGCAATGCGCTCTTCAAGAAGCTCTGGGTCTCCGCCCCATCCTCGACGCAGGCCTCCGACGGGCTGGGGCCGCTGTTCAACGCGCGCTCCTGCATGAACTGCCACCTCAATGACGGGCGCGGCAAGCCGGAGCCCGACGCCAGCACCAGCTCGATGTTTCTGAGACTGGCGCGCACGGCCAAGACGCCCGACGAGGAACGCGCCGTCGCCAATGCCGAGACCATCAACTTCCCCGACCCCGTCTACGGCCACCAGCTGCAGGACCGCGCGGTACCCGGCCTTCCCGCCGAGGGGAAGATGAATGTCAGCTACACCGAAGAGCCGGTGACGCTCGCGGGTGGCGAGACCGTATTCTTGCGGCGGCCGCTCTACGCGATCGGCGAGCTCGGCTACGGCCCGCTCGATCCGGCAACGACGATCTCGCCGCGCGTGGCGCCGGCGATGATCGGGCTGGGCTTGATCGAGGCCATTCCGGAGGCCGATATCCTCGCGCATGCCGATCCCGACGACAAGGACGGGGACGGCATCCACGGCAAGGCGGCGATCGTGCGCGATCACCGCACCGGAAAACCCGCGCTTGGTCGCTTCGGCTGGAAGGCGCAGAACGCAAGCGTGCGCGACCAGAGCGCCGATGCGTTCCTGAACGACATCGGCATCTCCACCCCTGACCAGCCCGACCCGCATGGCGATTGCACCGAGGCGCAGGCCAAGTGCAAGGCGATGGCCACAGGCGTGCAGAAGCGGCTTGGGAACGAGGAAGCGCCGGGGCCGATCCTAGACCTCGTGACCTTCTATTCCGCCAATCTGGCCGTGCCGGCGCGGCGCAAGGCGAGCTTTCCGGAAACGCTCAAGGGCAAGCAGGTTTTCTACGAAAGCGGCTGCACGGCCTGCCATGTCCCGAAGTATGTGACGCGGCGCGACAGCCTCGACAAGGCGCAGTCCTTCCAGCTGATCTGGCCCTATTCCGACTTCCTACTGCACGACATGGGCGACGGGCTGGCGGACGGACAACAGGTTGGACTTGCAAGCGGACGTGAATGGCGCACGCCGCCGCTATGGGGTATAGGTCTCACCAAGACTGTCAGCGGACATAGCTTTTTCCTTCATGACGGCCGGGCCAGAAACCTCACCGAGGCCATTCTCTGGCACGGCGGCGAAGCACAAAAGTCGCGCGACGCATTTGCCTCCCTGCCTGCGGATAACAGGCAGGCACTGATTACGTTTTTGGAGTCTTTTTGATGCGCCTTTGGTACCCTCTGGTTCTCTCGCTTGCCCTTGCCTCCAATGCCGTGGCGCAGACGGCCGCTCCGCAGGCGGGGCAGACCCCAGCACCGGCGGGTCAGGCTACTGCGCAAGCAGGATTGAACGAGGATGCCGTGCCTGTCGTCATGCAGCGCGCGGTCGACGAAGTGATCCGCCCGGGTTACCGCAATGCCCAGCAGTCCGCGGCGCGGCTGACCACGGCGATGAAGGATCTTTGCGACAAGGGCACGCCCGCCAGCCTCGACAAGGCGAAGTCGGCCTTCGACGACATCATCCGCTACTGGTCGGCGATCGAAATGGTGCAGGTCGGCCCGGTCATCCAGGACAATCTCTTCGAGCACATCCTGTTCTACCCGGACCGCAAAGGCGTGGGCCTGAGGCAGGTACAGACGCTGATCGCCAAGGCCGATCCCAAGGACACGACGGTCGATGCGATCGCCTCCAAGAGCGTTGCCCTGCAGGGCCTGACGGCGCTCGAATACGTGCTCTACGGCACCGGATCGGAAGACCTCACCAACCAGAAGAGCGGTTTCCGCTGCCTCTATGGCGCGGCCGTGGCCGGCAACATCCAGCGCGAGGCGGCCGAAGTGGTTGCCGCCTGGGAAAAGCCTGATGGCATCCAGGCGAGCTGGAAGCATCCCGGCCCGCAGAGCGCCGATTTCATGGACAACAAGGAAGCCGTGACCGCGCTTCTCGGCACTCTCGTGCACGGCGCCGAGAATGTCCGCGATCAGCGGCTCGAACAGTTCTACAAGGGCAAGGACACGACGCCGCGCCCGAAGATGGCGATCTACTGGCGCTCCAAGAACACCTGGAAGTCGATGGCATCCAATCTGGAGGGGCTGCGCAACCTTTGGCAGAAAGCCGAAATGGCCGACCTGCTTCCATCAGACAAGAAGCCCGTCGCCGACGCGATCGACGCCAAGCTGAAGTCGCTTCTGGAAACGGTGCCGAAGCTCAACCCCGACATCGAGGTCGCCACCAGCGACGCCGAAAAGGCGAAGCTCGACCAGCTGCTGGTCGATACGCGCGATCTGGTGACGATGATCAGCGACAATTATGGTGCTGCGATCGGCCTTTCGGCCGGCTTCTCCTTCTCCGACGGCGATTGAGCCGATGATCAGGAGTGCCGCGATCGACCGGCGCAGCTTCGTCAAGGCGGCCGGGCTGAGCTTCCTGGCGGCTTTGCCGCCGCGCGCGCTGATGGCGCTGGAGCGCGCCGACGCCGTCTATGCCTCAGGCATGCGGCAGGCCAACGGATCCTTCGCGGTTGCGACCGTTTCAGAGCGCGGCGAGATCATCGATCAGGTGGCGCTGCCGGCGCGCTCGCACGGCATGGCCTTCAGCGCCGCCACGGGCAAGACCGTCGCCTTCGCGCGGCGGCCCGGCACCTACGCGATGATCTTCGACCCGCACGGGAAAGCCAAGCCGATCGTGATCACGGCCGCCGAGAACCGGCATTTCTACGGCCACGGCGCGTTTTCGCCCGATGGGCGCATCCTTTACGCCAGCGAGAACGATTTCGACGGCAATCGCGGCATGATCGGGCTCTACGACGCCACCCACCGCTTCGAGCGGATCGGCGAATTCGAGACCTATGGCGTCGGCCCGCACGACATGACCGTCAGCGACGACGGGCACATGCTCATTATTGCCAATGGCGGGATCGAGACGCATCCGGATTTCGGCCGCACCAAGCTCAACCTCGGCAACATGCAGCCGTCGCTGACGCTCGTGGACGCCGCAACCGGCGCGCTGATCGAGAAGCACACGCTGCCCGCCGAGTGGGCGCAGGTCTCGACGCGGCATGTCGATGTCGACGACAGCGGCCGCATCTGGTTCGCCTGCCAGTATGAAGGCCGCCGCAACGATCTGCCGCCGCTGGTGGGCTCCTTCGCCAAGGGTGAGGACCTGCGCTTCGTCGATCTGCCCGAAGAGACCACCCGAAGACTCGCCAACTATGTCGGCGCCATCGCCGTCAACCGCAAGGACGGGCTGGTGGGCGTGACCTCGCCCAAGGGCGGGGCCTCGGTGACGATCGACGCCATAAGCGGCCGGGTGCTGCGCGAGGAGATCGTGCCCGAAGCGGCCGGCATCGCGCCCGCAAGCACCGGCTTTGCCGTTTCCTCCTATGACGGCGATTTCCTTGATAAGCGCAGCGACGTCGCCTGGGACCAGCACATCGTCAGGATCGCCCCCTCACGACGCGTGTGACCATGTTTTCTGCTCGGCGCCGATCTGCGCTGCCGCAGCCTTCGCATCTTCCACCAGCCAACCCGGCTTGCGCGCCCTGAGGTCGCGCAGGATCGCGTCAACCGCTGCGGGATCATTAGCGTGGCAGTTGCCGATCTCGAAGCCCATCAGATCCAGCATATCCGGCGAGAGCAGCAGATCGGAATTGCCGTCGATCTCGATCTTGGTGCTGCTCGGCGACAGCCGCCGCACCAGGACCGAACCGATCAGCCTGTAATGCGGATCGGGAGACCGCATTTGGCCGGTGGCGATCTCGACGGCGTGGATGGCGCGATCATCGGGCGCGTGGGCGAGCGACCAGGCCGATTGCAGCATGGCCTTGCCCTCGCGCAACACCGGCCCGCCCCGCCAATCCGTGTAAGCGATGAAACGCGGACGCCCGAGGCTGCCGGTGCCCGCCGTGCGCGGCTTCGGAACGTAAGCGGCATGGCCCGGCGGCAAGGACGCGTCGAGCGCTCCGGCATAGGCCGATGGCGCAGGCTTTTCGCCCGGCGCAAGGCTCGCGAATTTATCCCAGAAGGCGCGGCGTTCGCTATCGGGAAGCGTCAGCGCCTTGCGCAGCCATTTGTGATCACGCTCGAGAATGACGGGCGTGGGCGTCTGCAACGCTCTCAGATACCCTGTCAGCACCGAGGCCGCGATCGTCTGCGCCGGCGGGCCGCCCTCGGTGACCGCCAGGAGCGCGCTTGCCGTCAGCCGGATGAGATCGAGCGCGTAAGGCATGACGGCTGCGTCGTCGAAATCATTGGCACCCCAGACGAGGCGTCCCTCGACATCGCGCCAGGTACCGAAATTTTCGAGATGCGTATCGCCGATCGCCAGAACCTTTGGCGCGGCGGCAGCGTCGGGGCAGATATCAAGGATGGTTTCCGAGAAGCGCCAGTAGGTGGCGCGCAGGAAGGAGAAGCTGCTTGATCGCATCTTCATGTGCTTGCGCAGGAGGTCGCCTTCGACCAGATCGGCCCGCAGTTGGCCGCGAAGCCAGCTTTCGTAGGCCTGTGTGGACTGCACGATACCGGCCATTTCGAAGCACTCCAATTTCCTGCTTCGCCGAGCATATCCCGAAGCGCGTAGCGGGCAATCGGGATCATTGCACGATCATTTGAATCGTATGCGATATGGCTCTGGCGAGGCGACGCCCGCGCCCTATCTCCGCCGCATGAGCAAAGCCCTGACCTACATCATCTTCGTTGCGATCGTGCTTGGCGGCGGTCTCGTGATCGGCGTCAACAATCTTCCGGGCGAATGGTATCAATCGCTCGCCAAACCACCCTTCAATCCGCCGAACTGGGTGTTCGGGCCGGCCTGGACCATTCTCTACGTGCTGATCGGGCTTGCCGGCGCGCGCACTTGGATGCGCGGGCATCTCTCCGTGGGCATGCTGATCTGGGCGGGACAGATGGTGGCGAATTTTCTCTGGTCGCCGTTCTTCTTCGGCCTGCAGGTGCCGATGGTGGCGCTCATCGTGATCCTCGCGCTGCTGGCGCTGATCATCGCCTTCATCCTCAACCGCTGGAATGCCGACCGGATCGCGGCGCTGCTCTTCCTGCCCTACCTCGCCTGGGTTTCCTTCGCGACGCTGCTCAACGCCTCGATCGTCTATCTCAACTGAGATTGCCCTTGATGCCGCGCGCCGCTAACACGGGCCGCATGGAGACACGACCGATCCCCGATCACGGCGCATGGGACGCCTGGCAGCCTACGGAACTCGCCTTGCGGCTCAGCGGCATTGCGAAGCCATGGTGCGTGGTCGGCGGCTGGGCGCTCGATCTCTGGCACGGCGAGAAGACACGCGATCACGAGGACCTGGAGTTCACCGTGCTGCGCGACGACGTCGCGATGTTTCGCGAGGCGCTCGGCGACTTGGATTTTTACGCCGTCGGAAGCGGCGTGGTCTCTCCCCTGCCAAAAGATACAGCGCCGCCCGCCGGGATCGCGCAGATTTGGTGCCATGATCGCGACGCCGGCCGCTGGCGCGTCGACATGATGATCGAAGACGGAACAGCCCATCGCTGGGTCTACAAGCGCGATCCCTCGATTGCGCTGCCGCGCGCCGGGATGATCGCGACTACCGCCGACGGCATACCCTATCTCAGGCCGGCCGGCGTGCTCTTGTTCAAGGCGAAATACCTGCGTGACAAGGACGAGATAGACTTTGCCAAAGCGCTGCCGAAGCTTGCTCCTTCCGAGCGCGACTGGCTGAGGGCCATGCTGCGGAAGACCCACCCCGGCCACGCCTGGCTGGAACGGCTCTAGAGAAATTTCTCCATGCGGAAATTGGTGAGGCGCTGGCCGCGTTTCTCGACGCTCTGGCTGGCGATGACGCTGAAGCCGCGACGCTCGAAGAAGGGCCGCGCGGTGAGGCTTGCCTCGGTGAAGATGCGGCCGATGCCCTGCTTTTTCGCCTCCTCCTCGACCGTTGAGAGCAGCCGGCTGGCGACGCCGATGCCCTGATGGGCGGGGTGGACGAACATCATGTCGAGGTGACCGTCGGGCTCCAGATCGGAAAAGCCGATCGCGCCTCCCGCATGCTCGGCGATGAAGGTTGGCCGGCTGGCGCGGCGCTCCGCCCAGGCGGCGCGATCCTCGACCTTCGCCCAGGCTTCGATTTCGGCCGGGCTGTAATCGCGCGACGCCACCTCGCGGATCGCCGCCAGAAAGATCGCGATTGTGTCGTCGCAATCATCAGCCGTGTAACGCCTCACCTGCAGCATGCCGACCTCCCCTTCATCTCAACCCGATCTAGCATGTCCCGCCATCGGCGTTGAGTACACAATCGTACCGGCCATCGATCCATTGCGCTTGTGTGGCGCGGCGACGCATGGCACTTTCCGGCTCGCACGAGGGCAGACAGATGACCAATACCGATAGCGGCGATTTCCGCGATCGCATCCAGACCAACTTTTCGCGCCAGGCGGCGCTGCACACGATCGGCGCCGAACTCACCCGCGTGGAGCGGGCGATGGTGGAGATTGAGCTGCCGTTCGACGTGAAGCTGACGCAGCAGCACGGCATCCTGCATGCCGGCATCATTTCGGCCGTGCTGGATTCGGCCTGCGGCTTTGCCGCCTACAGCGTCATCGACCCCGACGCCTCGGTGCTGACGATCGAATTCAAGGTGAACCTGCTCTCGCCCGGGCGCGGCGAACGCTTCCTGTTTCGCGGCGAGATCACCAAGCCCGGCACCAATATCATCGTCGCCGACGGGCGCGGCTACGCCATCAGCGACGGCCCGGCCAAGCTGATCGCCTCGATGACCAGCACCATGATGATCATACGCGGCAGAGAGGGCATTACTGGATGACGTTCGAACTGAAATCGGTCGCGGGAAAATCCATCCTGTTCGTGATGGCCGCCGAGGCCGAGTACGGCCCCTTCCTGCGCTCGCGCTTCGAGCCGCTGATGACGGGCGTCGGCCCGGTCGAAGCCGCCGTTGTGCTGACGCGCACGCTCGCCGCACTCGAACATCAAGGCGAGCTGCCGCAGCTCGTGGTCTCGCTCGGTTCGGCCGGTTCCGCCAAGCTCGAGCAGACGGCGGTCTATCAGGTGACGTCGGTTTCCTATCGCGACATGGATGCCTCGCCGCTCGGCTTCGAGAAGGGGCGCACGCCGTTTCTCGACCTGCCTGCGGTGATCGACCTGCCGCTCCGGATTCCCGGCGTCGCGGAAGCGACCCTGTCGACCGGCGGCAATGTGGTCTCGGGCGCTGCCTATTCTACCATCGATGCCGATATGGTCGACATGGAAACCTTCGCCATCCTGCGCGCCTGCCAGGCTTACAATCTGCCCTTGATCGGCCTGCGCGGAATTTCCGATGGCGTCGAGGAGCTGCAGCACATCTCCGGCTGGACCGAATATCTGCACGTGATCGACCGCAAGCTGTCCGATGCCACCGACAGCCTGTTCACCGCGCTGGAAGATGGGGTATTCTGGTTCTAGCGCTTCTTATGCCCGAAAAACGCCTCCAGGCCCTGCGAAAGCGGGACAATCGATGCAATAAAATCCCGCGGCGGCGGATTTCCCGCATTGCAAGACCGGGTGCTTTTCATTAAAGGCTCGCCATGACCCAGACAGCACATCCCGACAGCGTTCTCATCGTCGATTTCGGCAGCCAGGTAACCCAGCTGATCGCGCGCCGCGTGCGCGAAGCGGGCGTCTACTGCGAGATCGTTCCCTTCCAGTCCGCCGAAGAAGGCTTCAACAGCCTGAAGCCGAAAGCCGTGATCCTGTCCGGCAGCCCGGCCTCGACGGTCGACGAGGGTTCGCCCCGCGCGCCCCAGATCATCTTCGACAGCGGCCTTCCCGTTTTCGGCATCTGCTACGGCCAGCAGACGATGTGCATGCAGCTCGGCGGCAAGGTCGAGAGCGGCCATCACCGCGAATTCGGCCGTGCCTTCCTTGAGGTCGACGAAGACAGCGAATTGTTCGAAGGCCTCTGGTCGAAAGGCTCGCGCCATCAGGTGTGGATGAGCCATGGAGACCGCGTTACGGCATTGCCTGAAGGCTTCAAGGTCGTCGCCACTTCGCCGAACGCGCCTTACGCCTTCATCGCCGACGAGAAGCGCAAGTATTACGGCGTGCAATTCCACCCCGAGGTGGTCCACACGCCCGATGGCGCCAAGCTGATCGGCAACTTCATTCACAACATCGCCGGCATCAAGGGCGACTGGTCGATGTCTGCCTACCGCCAGAAGGCGGTCGAAGAAATCCGCAAGCAGGTCGGCGACAAGCGCGTGCTTTGCGCTCTTTCCGGCGGCGTCGACAGCTCGGTTGCGGCTTTGCTGATCCACGAAGCGATCGGCGACAAGCTCACCTGCGTGCTCGTCGACCACGGGTTGATGCGCAAGGACGAGGCGGCCAATGTCGTCGCCATGTTCCGCGAACACTACAATCTGCACCTGATCCACGTCGACGCAGCCGACAAGTTCATCGGCGAGCTCGAAGGCGTTTCCGACCCGGAGACCAAGCGCAAGATCATCGGCCGCCTGTTCATCGAGACCTTCGAGGAAGAGGCCAAGAAGCTCGGCGGCGCCGATTTCCTCGGCCAGGGCACGCTCTATCCCGACGTCATCGAAAGCGTTTCCTTCACCGGCGGCCCGTCGGTGACGATCAAGTCGCACCACAATGTCGGCGGCCTGCCCGAACGCATGAACATGCAGCTCGTCGAGCCGCTGCGCGAACTCTTCAAGGACGAAGTGCGCGTGCTCGGCAAGGAGCTCGGCCTGCCTGACAGCTTCATCGGCCGCCACCCCTTCCCGGGCCCCGGCCTCGCGATCCGCTGCCCAGGTGGCATCACCCGCGAGAAGCTGGAGATCCTGCGCGAGGCAGACGCGATCTATCTCGACGAAATCCGCAAGGCCGGTCTCTACGACGCGATCTGGCAGGCTTTCGCCGTGCTGCTGCCCGTCCAGACCGTCGGCGTCATGGGCGACGGCCGCACCTACGAATTCGTCTGCGCGCTACGCGCCGTGACCTCCGTCGACGGCATGACGGCGGATTTCTACCACTACGACATGGAATTCCTCGGCCGCGCCGCCACCCGCATCATCAACGAAGTGCGTGGGATCAATCGCGTGGTCTATGACGTGACCAGCAAGCCGCCGGGCACGATCGAGTGGGAATGATGCTTCACGTTTGAAGACAGCGGGGCTGATTGCCTCATGCTGACAATGATGCCGCCGGCGTGATGCGCCTGGCGGCATTTTTGTTGATGGGTTGGTGTTAGGCGGTGCCGCGCATCGGATTGATGTAGTCGATCCCGTCGAAGTCGCGCTCGTTGTCGGTGACGACGATGCAGCCATTGGCCTCGGCGATGGCGGCAACAATCATGTCGAGCGCACTGCGCGGCCGCCCCCTCGCCTTACCCTCGGCCATCAACCGCCCCCAAACCAGGCCTGCGGCTTCATCGAAGGGTAGAATGCGACCGGAGAAGAGGGACAGAGGCCCTTCCGGCCCCGCGAACCATGCTTCTAATTGATCGCGTTTCTTGCCTGCATGTTTTTCCAGGACGCCTCTGCGGATCTCCGCGATCGTCAGCGACGCGATGAAGAGATCATCATCCATCTGCACCGTCATCCACTCCAGCAGCGCCTGCGATGGCATCGGCTTGGTGATGTTGCTGATGATATTGGTGTCGAGCAGGAAACGGGTCAAATATCGACCTCGCGTCCCTCATCTCTGGGGCGATCGAGATCAAGGTCGGCACCCACCAGAGGCGAGCGCCTCAGCGCAGCCAATATGCCGCCCTTCGTAGGCGGCTCGCCCGATATGGATCGGCTGACAGTCGCGCGCAGTTCCGATGCCTCAGGCGTATCGTCGGCAAGACGACGGGCAAGTGAGCGGATCAGATCACGATCTTCATCGCGCCCGAGCACCTCGAAGCGTGAAAGGCCACGCTCGCTAAGGCGGCTGCGGTAATTCTGGATGGCGCGTTTCTGCGAGCTGCTCATGAGCGGCCTCCCGATATTTCCAGTAATATAGCCGGAATGGTGGGCGCGCTCAAGGAGCGTCGCGCATCATCGGCGCGTGAGCGCAACAGATGCTCGGTGTAAGCCCGAGCATCTGAGAAGTCTGGAGAGGCGCCTCAGGCACCAGCCTTGTCGAGCAGTGCCATGGCCTCGTCGCTGAGCGCAAGCGTCGCCGACTTCGTCAGGCTGTCGAGCTGCGACAGGCTGGTGGCGCTGGCGATCGGGGCGGTGACGCCCTTCTTGCGCAGCAGCCAGGCAAGCGCGATCTCGGCGGGCTTGCCGCCGGTCTCGGTGGCGACCGTGTCGAGCGCGGCGAGGATCTTCAGGCCCTTGTCGTCGAGATAGCCTGCCGCCTTGCCGCCGCGCGCCTTGCCTTCGGTATCGGCCTTGCTGCGGTACTTGCCGGAAAGAAAACCCGAGGCGAGGCTGTAATAGGTGATGACGCCGGTATCCTCTTTCACGCAGAGATCGGCCAGCGGTCCCTCGAAGGGGGCGCGGTCGTAGAGATTGTATTCCGGCTGGATCACGTCGTAGCGCGGCAGCCCGGCTTTCTCGGCGGCGTCGAAGGAGGATTGCAGCTGCGTGGCGTCGAGGTTGGAGCAGCCGATGGCGCGGATCTTGCCCTGCTGCTTCAGCTTGGCGAAGGCGCCGAGCGTTTCCTCGTAGGGCGTCTCTGCATCCGGCCAGTGCGAGAGGTAGAGGTCGATATAGTCGGTCTGCAGCCGCTTCAGCGAGGCTTCGACGGCCTCGAGGATATACTGCTCCTTCAGCCCCTTCTTGCCGGGACCCATCTCGGAGCCGACCTTGGTGATGATCACGGCCTTGTCGCGAGCAACCTTGTTCTGCTTCAGCCACTTGCCGATGATCTCTTCGCTATCGCCGCCCTTGTTGCCCGGCACCCAGGCCGAATAGACGTCCGCGGTGTCGATGGTGTTGAAGCCGGCGTCGAAAAAGGCGTCGAGGATGTCGAACGATGTCTTCTCGTCGGCCGTCCAGCCAAACACATTGCCGCCGAACACGATCGGCGCGACCGAAAGGCCGGTTTTTCCAAGGCGACGCAATTCCATGAAATACTCCTGAAATCTTCAATCTGGTGAAATTCGGACCGCGGCAGGACGCCGCTGCGTTGTAACCTAGTGCGCATCAGGGCCGATGGAAACCTGCGCCGCAGCGAGCGCCGCGAATTGTGATCGCGCCATTGCGACTCGGGCTGGCCGTCTCTAATCTCCCCTCGAAATCAAATCAGAAGAGGAAAAGACCATGCTGCGTTTCGGTATCATGTCGACCGCAAAGATCGGCCGCGAGCTTGTGGTTCCGGCCATCCAGGATGCGGAAAACTGCGTCGTCACGGCTATCGCCAGCCGCGATCTTTCGAAGGCACGGGAGATGGCCGACCGTTTCTCGGTGCCGCACGCCTTCGGCTCCTATGAGGAGATGCTGGCCTCCGACAAGATCGACGCCGTCTACATCCCGCTGCCGACGGCCCAGCATGTCGAGTGGACGATCAAGGCGGCCGATGCCGGCAAGCATGTGCTCTGCGAAAAGCCCATCGCGCTGAAGGCTGATGAGATCGACAGCCTGATTGCCGCGCGCGACCGCAACAAGGTGCTGGTGACGGAGGCCTACATGGTCACCTACGCCCCAGTGTGGCTGAAGGTGCGCCAGCTGATAAAGGACGGCGCCATCGGCACGCTGCTGCATGTGCAGGGCGCCTTCACCTACTTCAACCGCGACCCCGGCAACATGCGCAACATCCCTGCACTCGGTGGCGGCGCGCTGCCCGATATCGGCGTCTACCCGACCATCACCACGCGCTTCGTCACCGGCGAGGAGCCGCGCCGCGTCCAGGCAGTCACCCGCCGCGATCCTGATTTCGGCACCGACATCTATTCCAGCGTCAAGGCGGATTTCGGCGGCTTCGAGCTCAGCTTCTACATCTCCACCCAGATGGCCAACCGCCAGATCATGGTGTTCCACGGTAGCGAAGGCTTCATCGAGGTAAAGTCGCCCTTCAATGCCGATCGCTGGGGTGCGGAAGAGATCGAACTCAGCAACCGCAGCCACAATGAATCCACGGTGTTCCGCTTCCCCGACAGCCGCCAGTACAAGCGCGAGGCCGAAGCTTTCGCGCGCGCCGCCAAGGGCGAAGAGCAGGAGATCGTGTCGCTGGAGAGCTCCAGGCTCAGCCAGGCGTTCATCGACGCGATCTATCGCGCCAGCGAGAAGGATGGCTGGGAGACGGTGTGATCAAGCCCTGAAGGCGAAACGGGCGTAGCCGAATAGGGCAAAGAACATCGCGGCGATGGCGGCAAACACCGTCGCCGCCATCGGCTGCAGATCGCCCAGGGTCGCGGTCAGGGCGGCGTAGAGCCCGATATTGACGATGAGAGCGATCAAGATGATCGCCGTGACACCTGTCCGGCCGATCGAAAGACGGCCCTGCGCGGTCACATCGATAAAGCGCAGCAGCATCAGCTGTGTCGCAAGCGCGGCAGCGAGGCCGACTGTTCGCGCGAGACCGGGCCATGGCGTCAGGTCGAGAAGCAGCCATGTCAGCGCGGCATCGACCGCAACGCCCGCAAGCAACAGCGCCGCGAAGCGCAGGAGCGGCGCCCCTCGTGCGGGCCTGCCGTCAGCCATTGATCGCGATCATCCCGGCCACGATGAAGACGGCGCCTATGACATAGCGCAGGGTCAGCGCCTCACCAAGAAAGAGCTGCGCCAAAAGCGGCACGAAGCAGAAGGTCAGGCCCATGAAGGAATAGGCAATCGTCAGCGGCACGGCCTTCAACACATAAATCCAGATGATCGTACCGAGGCCGTAGAGCAGCAAGGCCGCCAGGAGCACCGGGTTCAGCAGAAGCGCCAGAACGTTGCGGAGGCTGAACGTACCGGCAGTCGCGCTCGTCAGCTTGAAGAGAACCTGGCCGGAGGCGATCAGCAGTGGGGTCCCGATCAGGCCGATCCAGGTGCCGAGCGAAAAGGTGGAGAGCATCGAACCGTCCTTCAAGCGATCGCGTCCGGCTTTTCGCTGTAGAAGATATCGCGGCCGATATCCTCGCATTCATGGACCGAGGGCACCGGATGAACCGCGCGCAGGAACGAGTGGGTGTAGGGGAAGAAGTTGAAATGCGGATTGAACGTGTAGCGGTACTCACGCTCCCTGGGCACGACGATGATCAGGCGCTTTCTGGCGATGCGGCGCAGCTCGGCGATCGCTTGGCGATATTCGAGAATATGCTCGATCACATGCGTGCAGATAACGGTGTCGAATTCGCCGTCGGCAAAGGGTAGGGTCTCGACTTTGGCCGCCACATATTCGATGCCTTTTAGCCGCGATGCGTCGTCGATGACGAAATCGACGCCGGTTAGCCGGCTAAGGTGCGGATGTGTGGATTGGATGCGGCTGAGAAGCGCGCCCGTGCCGCAGCCGATATCACAGACGCTGTCGCCCTCGATCGTTGCGAGAATGCGCTCGATGCAGGCGGCGGAATTGTCCGTTCCCTCGTGAACGCGCGGATGGTTGCGATAGAGGTCGGCATATTCCTCCGCGGAGAGAAACGGCGCGCGCTCGCGAAAGCGTGCGAGGTGGCTGATATGATCGCCCCACACGCGCTGCGCGGCCCAGCGGAAAGCGCCGGAATCGCGCAGGATCGGCGGCAGGATGTCTTCCAGCACGAAGCGGATCCGGTTGGTGGTCTCTCTATTCATGAAGCTGTGTCCCCTTTGGCGGAACCAATCACTGGAAACGGGCGGTCCCGTCGCGGCGGCGGACGATCTCGGCGGCGGTCGATATCGACGCCTCGTAGGGGCGAACGACGACGTTGAGATAGTGGATGCGCATCTGCTCGGCGCGCGAGCGCGCCAGCGAATCGAGGATGAGGCCGGCCGTGAACACCATGAAGGAGATCATCATCAGCGCCATCGAAAGCACCCAGGTCGGCATGCGGTTGACGAGCCCGGTGGCGAAATACTCGGCGAGAACCGGCGTCATGAAGCCGAGGCTCGCTGCCATGAACAGCGCGCTGAGGATGCCGAAGAAGGCGAAGGGGCGTGTTTCCTTCATCAGCATGGCGAACATCCAGAGGATCTTGGCACCATCCTTGAACGTCGAGAGTTTCGAGTGCGAGCCCTCCGGCCGGCGTCCGTAGTCGAGCTCCAGTTCGCTGACAGGCAGCTTCAGCCGCGAAGCATGCACGGACATCTCGGTCTCGATCTCGAAGCCAGCCGAGACCGCCGGGAAGCTTTTGACGAAGCGGCGCGAAAACACCCGGTAGCCGGAGAAGATATCGGTGAAATCCGGCCCGAAGATCGTGCGGTACAGGATGTTGAAGATGCGGTTTCCGAAGGCGTGGCCCTGGCGGCCGGCGTCGTCGTGCACGCCGCGGCGTGTGCCCACGACCATGTCGGCGCGCTCGGAAAGCAGCGTGCGGATCAGTTCCTCCGCGTCCTCCGGCGCATAGGTGCCGTCGCCATCGGCCATGATGTAGATGTCGGCGTCGATATCGGCGAACATGCGGCGCACCACATGGCCCTTGCCCTGGCGCCGCTCGCGCACGACATGAGCGCCCGCGAGCATCGCGTGAAGCGCCGTGCCGTCGGTGGAATTGTTGTCGTAGACATGAACAGCCGCATCCGGCAGCGCCGCCTTGAAGCCGCGCACGACCGCGCCGATCGTCGCCGCCTCGTTATAGCAGGGAAGCAAAACTGCGACGCTCAGATTGTCTACACGCGATCCAGTCATGATCACACCCATCAGGAGGAAATTGCGGCAAGTCTAAAGCAGGGCCGTTAACAAGTGCCTATGACGAGGACAAAGGTCACTGATGGAGCCGCGAAGATACGTCCGCGCCGCTACTTTACGCTTTCTTGATACGCGCATCGTACAGTCGCGCCGCAATCAATGACGAGATCTGCTTCATGTCGACTGTTGCCCCGATGACTGGTGAACCAACATTCATGTCCCTCCGCGAAAAGCTGCAGCGGCCGGCGACGCGACTATGGCCTTGCGTTTTCCTCTATAGCTTCCTGCTGATTGTCGCGATCGTCGTGATCTATCTGCCGAACGCCAAGGACTATGTCGGCGGCGACAATGATGATGTAATGCGGCTGGTCGAGGTGCGTGATTTCCTGAACGGGCAGGGTTGGTTCGATCTCATGCAATATCGCATGGGCTTGGGCAACGGCACATTGATGCACTGGTCGCGGCTGATCGACCTGCCGATCGCCACGCTGATCAAGTTCTTCTCGCTCTTCCTGCCGGAGCACCGGGCCGAAGCGGCGGCGCTGCTTGTCTGGCCGCTCTCGCTCGTCATCCCGAGCCTCTGGGGTATGGCGCTTGCCGGCCGGCGTGTCGGCGGCGTGTTCGGCATGCATATCGCGCTGGCGTTCACCGTCTTCCTGCTGGTCGCCAGCAACCGCTTCCTGCCTGGCTCCATCGATCATCACAACGTCCAGTTCGCCCTGGTGGCGATCATGACGGCGATGCTGCTCGATGAGGATTACCGGCCGCTGAGCTACGCGATCGCTGGCTTTTCAGCCGCGCTGGCCATTGCGATCGGCGCCGAGACCACCCCCTTCGTCGCCGGCGTCTGCCTCGTCGTCTCGCTGGCCTGGGCCTGGGAGGGGAAGCCCTTCGCGCCCGCCGCCAAGGCCTTCGGTCTGACGCTCGCCCTGTCGATCAGCCTGTTCTTCTTCGGCACGGTGCCGCCGCGGCTTTATCCGGCCGTGACCTGCGACAACCTCTCGCTCGGTTATTACAGCCTGGCGACCATTGGCGGCGGCCTGCTCCTGTTTGCCGCGGCGCTCGCCAGCGGCCTTGGGCGCGGCTTGCGTTTCGTGGTGCTTGCGGGCGTGGGAGCCGGCGTGCTCGCTTCTGCGCTGATCATTGCACCGCAATGCCTGCACAATCCGCTTGCCGATCTCGACCCGATGCTGATCAGTCTGTGGCTAAACAATGTCCAGGAAGCTCAGTCGATCCTCGGCGCAATGCGCCAAGACCCCTATACGCTCGGCTTTTTCTACGCGACAGGATTGTTCGGCATCGCCGTCTGCGTCTTCCGGGTTTTCCATGCCGATCGGGTCCGCGTCCATCTCATCCTGCTCTGCCTGCTTGGCATCAGCTTCGGGATTTCGCTCGTCCAGATCCGTGGTTCGACCTTCGCCAACCAGCTCGCCGTCTTCCCTCTGGCGCTGCTGATCATCGACATGCGCCGCGTTTCCAATGCCGATAGCGAAAACGGTGCTGCCGCACTGAGCTATATTCTTACCGTACTGCTAAGCGTTGCCTCGGTCTGGGGGCTGGCCGGCGGGTTTATCGGTTCGCGTCTGGATAACACCCAAGCCGAATTGGCCGAAGCGAAAGAGAAGCTCGGCTGCGCTTCGCCCGAGGTGGTCGCGCCGCTGGCGTCGATCCCGCCGGGCCTCGTTGCCGCACCCTCGGACATGGGGGTTCATATCCTGCGCTTTACGGAAAACCGCATCCTGACCGCACCCTACCACCGTAACCAGGGCGGCATGCTCACCGAGATGCATATCGGTCTCGCAACGCCTGCGGATGCGGAAGCCTTCATTCGCGGCACCGGCGTGACGACGCTCGCCTTCTGCCCCGATTTCCTGCAGACGCGCGAGATCGCCAAGTTGAAGCCGGACGGTCTCTACGCACAGCTGGAAAAGGGCAATGTCCCGTCCTACCTGCGGCCTCTACCGAAGCAAGAGGGCTCGCCGGTGCAGTTCTTCCGCTACACGCCGAATGGGTCCTGAGGGATTTTAGACGAGGCGCGCTCTCTTGCGGGCGCGCCCGATCAGGTGCAGCCCGACAAGGCAGGCGAGCAGGCTGATATTGTAGAAGACGATGGCGACGGCGAGATCGATGATCGAGGTTGGCCCAAAGAGCGCCGCACAGATATAGCTGCCGCAGATCAGCAAGCCCACGAGAACCATGGAAAAGATGTTGCGCATCGGCGCGGTTGCGATGCCAATTGCTGTTGCGGTCAGAGCAATCATCAGGGTCTCCGAATCACCTCACTATACGTCCGCTGGCTTTGACGAACAATTAACGCATCGGCAATATTCGCGGTTCCGTGTCTATCGCCGCTCGAAATCAGACGAGACCGATGAGACCGATTGCCGTGGTGCCGGATGCGCGCACGCGCGACACGCGCAGCGGCAAGAGCACGCCGTCGGCCACGCCCTCGAACGTCAGCACCGCGCCCGACGCCATCTCCACCGCAAGGCTGCCGCCGCCGCCGACATAAAGCGCGCGCGTGGTTTCCGGCAGCGCCAGGGTGTCGTCGGGCGTGATCGGAAATCCACTGCTGGCCGGGCCGGTGAGCGAGGGGGTGTGGGATGCAAAGCGATCGGACATGGGAAGCTCCTTGGTTTTCTTCCGCAATCATGGTGCGATCGTGCGCAGCGGGGAAAATCGCGAGCGGCGTTGAAGTACGATGCGGCCATGCTGATCCATCAAGTTATTGAAACGGCACGATTGTTTTCGCTGAGACGCTGCACTGAGCATCGCCGACGAACAAAAAACCTCCCCGCCAGTGGGGCTGCGCTTACGCGCTTCTTCGGCTAGAACAGCGCCATGAGCAGTTTCTTCGACAATGATTCGCCGAGCAATCTCACCGAATATTCGGTGTCGGAACTGTCGGGTTCGATCAAGCGGACCGTCGAGACGGCCTTCGATCAGGTGCGCGTGCGCGGCGAAATCTCCGGCTATCGCGGCCCGCACTCGTCAGGCCACGCCTATTTCTCGCTGAAGGACGACCGCGCCCGCATTGACGCCGTGGTCTGGAAGACGAGCTTTTCGCGCCTCAAAGTCCGCCCCGAAGAGGGAATGGAAGTGATCGCCACCGGCAAGATCACCACCTTCCCGGGCTCTTCCAAATATCAGATCGTCATCGAGACGCTGGAGCCGGCCGGCGCCGGCGCGCTGATGGCGCTGATCGAGGAGCGCAAGCGCAAGCTCGGCGCCGAGGGACTGTTCGATCCCGCCCGCAAGCGGCCGCTGCCCTTCATGCCTCGCGTGATCGGCGTCGTGACCTCTCCCACAGGCGCCGTCATCCGCGATATCCTGCATCGCATCTCCGATCGGTTTCCCGTGCATGTCGTCGTCTGGCCGGTGAAGGTGCAAGGCGAGGGCTCGGGCGAGGAAGTGGCGAACGCCATTCGCGGCTTCAACGCTTTCGAGCCCAATGGGCCAACGCGACGTCCAGACGTGCTGATCGTCGCGCGCGGCGGCGGCAGCCTTGAGGACCTCTGGAGCTTCAACGACGAGATCGTGGTGCGCGCCGCCGCCGAAAGCCGCATCCCGCTGATCTCGGCTGTCGGCCACGAGACCGATTGGACGCTGATCGACTACGCCGCCGACGTGCGCGCCCCGACGCCGACGGGGGCCGCCGAAATGGCGGTGCCGGTCAAGGCGGAACTGGAGGCGCAGCTCTCGGGTCTTGCCGCCCGGCTGCAGGGCAGCACGCTGAGGCAGATGGACCAGCGCCGGCAGCAGGTGCGGGCGCTGATGCGGGCACTACCCTCGCTCGACCAGCTTCTCGCTTTGCCACGCCGCCGCTTCGACGAGGCCGCATCGGGCCTTGGCCGTGGCCTTGAGCTCAACACCTTGAACAAGCGCCGCAGCTTCGAGCGCACGGCGGCGCATCTGCGCCCCGACATGCTGTCGAACCGCATCGCCGAGCGCCGCCAGATGCTGGCTGAACGCATGACGCGGGCGGAGCGCACCGTCGAGCGGCTGATCGATCGCTCGAAATCGCGCATCGGCCGCGCCGACGCCGCACTCGCTTCGCTGCCATCGCGGCTGAAGAGCCAGACATCGCGCATGCGCGACCGCCTAGCCAACCTCTCGCGCAGCGCCGACACGGCGGTGCGCCACCAGCTGGTGCGGGCGCGCGGCGAGCTTTCCGCGCAAGAACGCATGCTGCAATCGCTCTCCTACAAGAACGTGCTGAAGCGCGGCTATGCCGTCATTCGAGACGAGGACAACCGGCCGGTCTCCGAGGCGGCGATGTTGCACGCCGGCTCCGGCATCTCGATCGAATTCTCCGACGGCCGCATCGGCGCGATCACCACCGAGGGCGGCGAGCCGCCGGCAGGTGCCAGAAAGCGCGGCAGCAAAACCTCGGAGCCGAAGGCAGCCGACCCCGCGGCGCCGCCGAAGCAGGGCAGCCTGTTCTGATCTTGCCGACATAGGGCACGTTCTTACTCGTCGATCACCAAATATTGGTCGCGACGCGCTCGGCCGGACGTTTAAAAAATGCGGTGAAGCGCCTATGTGGAAGCAAAGGCGCGGCGATTTCAGCCGCTTCATGATGCGACCTGGAGAAATACCTTGAAAAGAATCTTGCCCGCTCTTCTGATGGTCGGCGCCCTTGCCGGCGCGCTCTCTGGCGCATTGCCTGCCGCGCCGGCGCTGGCGGGCCAGTCGAAAGTGTCCGAGTTCATCTTCGGCAAGGCTTACAATGACAGCGTCACCGCCATCCGCATCACCTCGCTGTCGCAGCGCGAGCAATCCCTGCCGCTGTCGCTGCGCCACCCCATGCCATCAGGCATCCGCGAAGCGCAGGCGACCGTCAGCGCCGACAGGCATCTGATGCAGGCGATCGCCGATCGCGGCATCGCGCTGAAGAATGTCATCCAGGTGCAGCGGGCGCTGAACGGCGGCCACGTGATCTACTACCGCTGACCCAGAATTCCGGCCGGGTAAACCCGGCCGGTCTATGCGTGAAGTGGCTTGGACCGTTACGCCCACTCGCCCTGCCGCATGACGGGAACCTTCGAGCCATCGGCTCTGATGCCGTCGATATCGACCTTGTCGGAGCCGATCATCCAGTCGATGTGGATCAGGCTGGAATTGCCGCCCTGCGCCTTGATCTGATCCTGGCTGAGGTTGGCGCCATCGAGGAAGCACTTGGAATAGCACTGGCCGAGCGCGATGTGGCACGAGGCGTTTTCGTCGAACAGCGTGTTGTAGAACAGGATGCCGCTGGCCGAGATCGGCGAGGAATGCGGCACCAGCGCCACTTCGCCAAGCCGGCGCGCGCCTTCGTCGGTATCGAGCACCTTGTTCAGCACCTCTTCGCCACGCGACGCCTTCGCCTCGACGATCCGGCCGCCTTCGAACTTCACGCGAATATCGTCGATCAGCGTGCCCTGGTGCGACAGCGGCTTGGTGCTCGACACATACCCCTCGACGCGCAGCGCATGCGGCGTCGTGAACACTTCTTCCGTCGGGATATTCGGGTTGCAGGTAATGCCGTTCTTGGCGGTGGAGGCGCCGCCATGCCACTCGTGGCCATCGGCAAGCCCGACGGTCAGGTCCGTGCCCGGGCCGGTGAAATGCAGGGCCGAGAAACGCTCGCCGTTCAGCCAGCTGGAGCGCTTCCGGAGATTGGCGTTATGCTCCGCCCAGGCCGCGATCGGGTCTTCGACGTCGACGCGCGAGGCGGCGAAGATCGCCTTGGCGAGCTTGGCGACCGCGATCGGCTCGGGATCGTTGGGGAACACCAGCTTTGCCCAGGCCGGGTTCGGATAGGAGACGATGTTCCAGTTGATGTCGAAGTTGGAGATCTTCTCCAGCGCCGGTTTGTAGGCCGTCGACATCGCCCGGTTGGCGCGGCCGACCTTGGCGGGGTCCTGCTCGGAAAGCATCATCGGATTGTCGCCGGCAACCGCAAGCCGCGCCGCCCCGTTCGCATAGGCCTTCGCCATGCCCTCATAGAGCCAGCTGGACGCCCGGTCGAAGCTCGCATCATTGGCATATTGATAGCGCGCCAGCGTCGATTCCTCGTCGGAATAGAAGGCACTGACCAGGCCGGCACCGGCCATATAAGCATGCTTGGTGATCTGCCGCACCAGCGGCAGCGCCACAACAGGCGCGGTGATCACGAGATCCTGGCCGCTCTGAAGCTGCAGCCCGACCTTGACGGCGACTTCGGCGAGCTTGTCGAGCTTGATGGGGTCCACGGCGTTATCGCCCTGCGGCATGTAGTTCATGATCGATCACCTTCTGAAACGAACGGACAGGGCATCAGACTTAGACCCCTTTGCGGCGAAATTGAAGCTTGAAGACAATCAGGCGACGAGCGCCGCCGCCGTCGCTTTCAACACGTCAAGCGCATCCTTAGGCGCAAGCCGCACCTGCAAGCCGCGCTGCCCGCCATTCATGTAGACGAGGGCTTCGCTCATTGCCGCTTCCTCGATCGCCGTCGGAACCAGCTTCTTCTGGCCGAAAGGGCTGATGCCGCCGACGTGGTAGCCGGTCAGCCGCTCGGCATCCGCCGGCTTCATCATGTTGGCCGACTTGCCCTTGAAGGCGGCGGCGAGCTTTTTCATGCTGACCTCGCGGTCGGAGGGGACGACGACGCAGACAGGCTTGCCGTCCACCTCGGCCATCAGCGTCTTCAACACGCGATGCGGCTCTTCGCCGATCGCCTCGGCCGCCTGCAGCCCGATGCGCTCGGCGTTCGGATCGTACTCATAGGTGTGAACGGTGAAGGCGATTTTCGCCTTCTCCAGAACCTGTGTCGCCCGCGTCGTCTTCGACATCCGATCAGCCCTTGAAGAACCCGCCATAGATCTCCGGCTTGAAGCCGACCAGAAGCTTGCCGTCAGCCTCGACAACCGGCCGCTTGATCATCGACGGCTGCTCCAGCATCAGCGCGATCGCCTTCTCGCGATCGAGGTTCTCGCGGGCGTCATCCGGCAGCTTGCGGAAAGTCGTTCCGGCGCGGTTGAGCACCGTTTCCCAGCCCGCGTCCTGTGTCCATTTCTCCAGATGCGCCCGGTCGATGCCTGAAGCCTTGTAGTCGTGGAAATCATAGGCGACGTCGTGCTCTTCCAGCCAGGTGCGGGCCTTCTTCATCGTGTCGCAGTTCTTGATGCCATAGATGGTGACGGTCATTCGGTTATTCCCAATCAATTCTCAAGAGCGCCCGGCTTGCGCACAACCTTGCTGGCGGCCCCGCAGGCAATCTTCATCAGGTCGGCGCGGCGGCGCACCAGGCGCGACGAGGTGCGGGTGACGATCAGCCCCGCCTGCGGCGCACGCACTTCGATCGCGCCATCGGCCATGCCCGGCCGGGTGAGGATGGTCGCGAGCAGCTCGCCTTCCTTGATCTCCTCGCCGATGTTGCAGTGGAACAGGACAGCGCCGGCCTCAGGCGCGCGGATCATCTCGATATTGTCGAGCGGCACGGCAGGGCCGGTGAAGGGCGCAAGCGTCACCTGCCGGGCGATGGCGCCGCGCGTGGCGAGGAAATTGAACAGCCCCTCGGCATCCTTCTTCGCCATGTCAGGATAGACGTCGCGCATGCCGCGAAGCTCGACGGTGACCGAGAGCTTGCCCGGCAGCCGCGTCTTCTTATCATGTGTCTCGTGTTTCCACGCATAACCGATCGCCTCCTCGAAGGCAGAGCTTTCGCCATCCGACAGGAGCACCGCTTCCATGTCGAGTGCTGCGGCAAGATCGGCTGCCTCCGGCCAAAAGGCCTCGTCGATATAGGCATATTGCAGCGATTCATCGTCGCAATGCAGGTCGATCACCAGATCCGCTTCGAGCGCCATATGCATCAACTGTCGCTTCAGCCGGTCGACGGCATTGTAGCGGTCGAGCTCGGCCACCAGCCCGTCGCGATCCTTGACCGAGATCAGCGGGAACTCGCGGTTGAAATTGGTGCGCGTCCCAAGATCGAACCGACCCTGCAGCTCGCCGAAATGCGATTGCGCCGCACCGATTGGATTGGCATGCGGCACGATCGTGATGTCGCTCCGGATCTCGCCGGCGCTTTCGGCCGCGCGCAGTTTCTCGCAGAGGAAATGCACCAGCGCCGTGCCCGGCAGCTCGTTGGCATGCAGGGCCGCCTGGATATAAATCTTCGGCGCCTTCGGATCGCTGCCCTTGAAGCGCAGCACCGGCAGCCGCCACTCCATTCCCGCCGTATCGCCTGAAATGATGATCTCGGACCTATCCATTTTCGTCTCCGCTGCTGCTGTCATTGCTGCAGCAGCTTTAAGCGCGTTCCGATACATGAGGCAAGGTGTCAGCCGCGTTCGCTGAGCGGCCAGCTTTCCACATGCTCGTAGTTCGGCTCACCCGGCCGTTTGTGCAGAAGCACGAACTCCCGCGCGGGCATGACGACCGGCGTCGCAAGCGTGGTCTTTGCCACCGTCTCGTCGGCATAAAACAGCGTCGCATGCGGCTGAAAATCGGCTTTCACATGCGGCTCGCAGCCGATCGCATGCATCTCGATACCAATCTGGACATGCAACTGCCGCAACAGCTCGCGACCGCCATTGCCCGAGAGCACGACGGCGTTGCGCGACCCGGTTCTGAACGTCGCGACATGATCGAAGCTGAGATCAAACCGGCAGGCATCGACCGCCGACGCTGCCTGGCAAGCCGCGAAGATCATCTCGTCCTTGATCTTCTCGGCGCTGGCGACGCCATAGAGCGAGACATGTAGACGTTCCGGTGCCATGGGCGAGAGAAGCCCGTCATGCTCCCTCTGCAGGCGTGCTTGTATCTCCAGGCAGGCCTGGCGCGCTTCGGTATCCGGCAGGATCGCGAAGAACAGGGTTTCTTTGCCAAATCTTGACGATTTCGGGTGCATCGTGCGGCTTGCGAAATCGAAGGACGATTGCGTGTTCTGTTCGTGCATGACCAACCACCGGAGCATCCGCCCCGCCTCTGTCTATCCAGGAAACGCAGGGATGGTAGCAGGTGAATTGAGGAAATCAAGAACAAAAGAAGAACATTCAATATCGATCCCGGGAGACTGTACATGCGTATCCTGATGGCCTGTGCGGCCTTTCCGCCCTTTATCGATGGCGGCGGCCCGATTTCGGCGATGATGGTCGCCAAGCTCTTGATCGCGGCTGGCCACGACCTCGAAGTCGTCAACGTCTCGGGCGAGGACAAGCACGAGGTCTATGACGGCGTGCCCGTGCAACGCCTGAAGACACTCAATATCGACTGGAACTACCGCCTGCCGCGGCCGGGCTGGAAGAAGCTGATCTGGCACGCGCTGGAGAATTTCAATCCGCGCGCTTATCTCGTCATGCGCCGCGAAATCCGCCGCTTCAAGCCGGATATCGTGCTGACTGACAGCATCGAAAACATCAACGTCGCCACCTGGGCGGCCGCCAAGCGCTCAGGTGTGCCGGTCTGCCATATCCTGCGCAGCGCCTTCTTGCTCTGCTGGAAGGCCAGCATGCGGCGCGGCGACGACAATTGCGTGCGCGCCTGTTCCTCCTGCCAGGTCTCCTCCTACGGCAAGAAGTTCTTCTCGCGCTATGTCGATGCCGTGATCGGCGAGACCGATTTCATCATCGGCCGCCACACCGAGCATGATTATTTCCCGAACGCCAGCACCCACCGCGTGCCCGGCGCCGTCCCGCCGATTGCCCTGAGAGAACCGCGCAAGCCGCCGGAAGGGCCGATGCGCTTCGGCTTCATCGGCGTGCATGATCCGGTGAAGGGCCTCGATACGCTGGCCAGCGCCGCGCATCGGCTGGTGAACGACCAGAACGTCCGCTTCGTCATCGCCGGCAGCGCCAAGAGCGATTATTCGAAGTCTCTGCCGCAGAAATTTCCCTGTGAGAATACGACGTTCCTCGGCTGGACCAAGCCCGAGGATTTCTTCCCTCAGATCGACGTTCTCGTCGTTCCCTCGCTCTTCCGCGAACCTTTCGGCCGCGTGGTGATCGAGGCCTTCGCGCAAGGCGTCCCCGTCATCGGCGCCCGTGCTGGCGGCATTCCGGAATCGATCGATCCGGGCAAGGACGGCTATCTCTTCGATCCCGGCGACGACAAGGCGCTGGCCGCCGAGATCGCGGCTATGGCTGCAAAGCCCGAGGCCATCCCGGCGCTGTCGCGCGCAGCGTTAGAGGCCGCGCGTCGCTACGAGCCGCAAAAGATCGCCGCCGGCTTTGACGCCGTCTTCGCCAAGCTCCGCCCGGATCTGGCAAAGCTGGCGCACGGAGACGCCGCGCCCCGCCAGGCACACGGCTGACCGCAAATTCGCGGCGCGCAAGAAACGGGTTGAATTCCTGGCCGGCAGGCACGATTTTCGGGTGAGGCCGATCTTTAGGCCGGCAAGCTTCGAGATCGGGAGGCGAGACCCATGGCCCAACAAGCACAGCATTACGCCATCTTCGAAACCGCAGGCGGTTTCTGCGGCATCGCATGGAACGCCATCGGCATCACCCGCTTCCAGCTGCCGACATCAAGCGCTGACGGAACCGAACGCCTGCTGCTGCGCCGCGTCCCCGATGCCGAGCCGGCAGCTCCGTCGCCTGACATTGCGCAAGCCATCGCCGCCGTAAAACGCTATTTCGCCGGCGAGCCGATCGACTTCTCCGACCTCGCGCTCGATCTCGCCGGCCAGGACGATTTCTTCCGCGACATCTACGCCGCCGCCCGCCGCCTGCGCTGGGGCGAAACCACCACCTACGGCGCGCTCGCCAAAGAGCTCGGCCACGGCCCCGAAGCCGCCCGCGACGTCGGCCAAGCCATGGCCAAGAACCCCGTCGCGCTGATCATCCCCTGCCACCGCGTTCTCGCCGCAGGCAACAAGATCGGCGGCTTCTCGGCCCCCGGCGGCTCGGTGTCGAAGGCAAGGATGCTGGAGCTGGAGGGTGTGAAGCTCGCGCCGCCGAAGCCGATGCAGCAGTCGTTGTTTTGATGGATGGGGAGGTTATGGCTTTGGCCTACCACTTCGGCTGGTGCCTGACGCCTCGGCTGTGAGACAGTCGTTCTTGTCTCAGGCGGATTTCGGCTTGCGTTTTGTTTTCAGGATACCAAAGGCAGATCCTTGCGGCGTAGGGGCAAAGGCCGGCGCCTCCCGGAGAATAACTCCATCTGGCGTATCCTCCGCAACCAATCTCGTGCCAGCGTTCCAATTCAAACGCGCGCGGACTGCCTCCGGCAAAGTTATCAGCCCTCGCGCTGAAACAGTCGTGACGAAAACCACATCCTGCGCCATGTCCTTACCCCCCAACATGAGGACGATAGCCGATATAAGTTCTTTCCGCGACATCGAACTTGTTGAGGCGTGCTCAACGTGGGTGGATCGTCCCCCCCGAACAATCCACACTCAAATACCCCGCAACGGCGGAAACCCTACGTACCACTCCGAATGCTCGCCCTCCCAATTCTCCATCCCCGGCTTGGTCAAGATGCCGCGCGGGCTGACGTAGCTCTGGATCACCCGGCGCGGGCGTTCGTGCCACTGGATGTTGAAGGCCCATAGTTTCGGGAAGAAGCAGAGCGAAGCGTAGGGCAGATGGTCGTGGATCCACCAGGCGAGCCGCTGCCAGTCTTCGAGCGCGTGATAGCGGTCGACCACCCAGGGAACGACGACGCAGGCGGCGGCGCCCATGTAGCCATCGGCGTCGCGCATGTCCCAGATGTGGTGGGCTGCGGTCGATGCGTTGGTGGAGCAATTGAGCTTGTTCTGGTTACCGAAGCGGTTGACCTCGGGCGAGCGGTAGCCGGATCGGATGTGCAGGCGGCCGAAGGTTTCCTGCAAGGGCTCCAGCAGCTCCTCGCAGAGCCTCCTGCCGGTTTCGATGGCGAGATCCGGATCCTCGGGGATATTCGGGATGCGATAGAAATCGGCGATCTCGGAATGCAGGAAATCGCGCAGGAAGAAGTTCTTCGACAGCCTCGCCCGCCCCAGATCTTCCAGTGCTTTCATCGATCCAGGCTTTTTCATCGGCGTCCTCCCTGCCCTGCTGACGGCAAGTTTGCAGCATCCGCCGCAAATCGCCACCCGAAATGATCGGAACCATTAGCCTTCGTCCAGCTTCTCCTTGCGAAGCCGCATGACGCGGCTTCCACGAGCCAGGGACAAAGGACAAGGGACATGGCAAAGGAAAAGAACCTCGACGATCTGTTCTACGATACGCTGAAGGACATCTACTACGCGGAAAAGCAGATCCTCAAGGCGCTGCCGAAGATGGCGCGCGCCGCGCAATCGGAAGAGCTGAAAGCCGGATTCATGACGCACAAGGAACAGACGGAAGGCCATGTCGACCGGCTGCAGCAGGTGTTCGAGCTGATCGGCAAGCGGGCGCAGGGCAAGACCTGCGAAGCGATCCAGGGGATCATCGCGGAAGGCGAAGAGATCATCGAGGAATTCAAGGGTTCGCCGGCTATTGATGCCGGGCTGATCTCCTCCGCGCAGGCCGTCGAGCACTACGAGATGGCCCGCTATGGCACGCTGAAGACCTGGGCGCAGACGCTCGGCAAGAAGGACGTGGTGACGCTGCTCGACCAGACGCTGCAGGAAGAGGCGGCCACCGACAAGACCTTGTCGAAGCTCGCCACTTCGGCGGCCAACCAGAAGGCCGCGGCCTGACCGGCGGCGCAGGCGGGAGCGCCATGATCGGCCGCTCCCGCCTTAGCCCGTGTAACGGAAGAAATCGATGAAGGCGCGCAAGGCCGGGCGCATCTGGCGGCGGCTTGGATAGTAGATGAAGGGGCCCGGATAGGGCGCGCACCAATCCTCCAGCACCCGCACCAGCTTGCCGCTTGCAAGCTCGTGTTCGACGCGCAGATCGAAGAGATAGGCGAGGCCGACGCCGTTCAGCGCCGCGATCAGCGCCAGCCTGTCCTCGCTGACGATGAGCGGGCCATCAACGGGCACGACCAGTTCGCGGCCGTCCTTCTCGAACTCCCAGCGGTAGATCGTGCCATTGGTGAAGCGCCGCTTGATGCAGCGGTGGTTGACGAGATCGGAGGGATGCAGCGGCTTGGGGTGGCGTTTGAAATAATCCGGCGAAGCGGCGATCACGGTCGTGAGGTTCGGCGAGGCGCGCACCGCGATCATGTCGGCCTCGAGGCTCTCTTCCAGCCGGATGCCGGCGTCGAAGCCCTCGCGGACGATGTCGATGAAGCCATCCTCATTGGCGATTTCAAGCGTGATGTCGGGATAGCGGTTGAGGAATTCGCCAAGGCGGGGTGCAAGCAGAATGTCGGAGGCGAAGCGCGGTGCGGTTACCCGCAGCGTGCCGGCCGGGCGCCCGCCCGCTTCGCTGACGGCTTCGAGCGCGATGCCGATCTCATCCAGCGCCGGCTTCAGCCGCTGCAAGAGCAGTCTCCCCTCCTCCGTCGGCGCCACGCTGCGCGTCGTGCGCGCCAGAAGGCGGATGCCCAGGCTCTCCTCGAGGCTGGAGACGGCATGGCTGACGGCCGAGGGCGCGATCTCCAGCTCCTTGGCGGCGGCGCGGAAGCTGCGGTGTTCGGCGACAGTGGCGAGAACGGCGAGTTGGGCGAGCTGTGTCCTGTTCATTGATCTATCTGTTAGAACAGCCTGTGCCGCATTGCACGTATTTTTTGAAAGCTTCCGGCGCGCTAGGTTTGCCTCGTGCCGCTCAATTGGCGGCCTCACTATTTGCTCGAAGGGAGCCAGACATGAAAACCCGCACACTCGGACAGGACCTTGAAGTCTCCGCCGTCGGCCTCGGCTGCATGGGCATGAGTTTCGCCTATGGCGCCAGCGACGAGAATGAATCGATCCGCACGCTTCACCGCGCCGTCGATCTCGGCATCACCTTCTTCGACACGGCCGAAATGTACGGCCCCTACACCAATGAGCAGCTGCTCGGCCGCGCCTTGAAGCCGGTGCGCGACCGCGTCGTCATCGCCACCAAGTTCGGCTTCAAGTTCGATTCTGCCAAATCCGGCGCAGCGGCGCTGACAGGCGTCGACAGCCGGCCGGAGAATGTGAAGCGCGTGGCCGAGGAATCGCTGAAGCGGCTCGGCACCGATGTCATCGACCTCTATTACCAGCACCGCGTCGATCCCAGCGTTCCGATCGAGGAGACCGTCGGCGCCATGGCCGAGCTGGTGCGCGAGGGCAAGGTGCGGGCGCTGGGGCTTTCGGAGGCCGGCAGCGCTACGATCCGGCGGGCAAATGCGGTGCACCCGATTGCGGCCGTGCAGAGCGAATATTCGCTGTGGTCGCGCGATCCGGAGCATGACGTGCTTGCCACCTGCCGGGAGCTCAAGATCGGCTTTGTGCCATACAGCCCGCTCGGCCGCGGCTTCCTGACGGGGGCGATCCGCAAGCCTGACGATCTCGGCGCCGACGATTTCCGCAGCCAGCTGCCGCGCTTCCAGGCGGACAATTTCGATGCGAATGCGGCCCTTGTGGCCAAGCTTGAGGCGCTGGCAACAGACAAGGGCGTGACCACGGCGCAGCTGGCGCTCGCCTGGGTTCTGCATCAGGGCGAGGACATCGTGCCGATCCCCGGCGCCCGCAAGGTCAACCATCTCGAGCAGAACGCGGCCGCCGCCGATATCGCGCTGTCGCCCAGGGAGCTCGCGGAGCTTAGCGCAATCATGCCGCTCGATGAGATCGCTGGCAAGCGCTACTCCGAGGCATCGCTGGCAATGACCAATCTCTGATGAGCGATAGCCGCCCCGGTGCAGTGCCCTGGGGCGGCCCAACCTGAGATCAGGAAAGAGATTTCGTTTTGTTCAACTTTGGGTCTTCTCCCCTCACATATTAGCACTAGGTAAACTTTCCATTACAAGGAAGGGAACCCCATGCCTGATGCCAGTGATAAAGGACCGGCCGATCCAGGCCTGTCCGACATAAGAGGACGCATGCTCGTGCTTGAAGTGGTGGCGATGACCTCGCTGGCGCTGGCTCTGGACACATCCGGCGAGGATGGCGGGAAGATGGGGCGGGGTATTTTGCACCTCATCCGCGAGGCCGTCGGCAACAAATGCGACGAGATGGGTCTGTCGGACAACGCCTCATCGACCGCGCAGGCCTATGCCGAGGAACTGATCGGTACCGCCCTGGCCACGCTCTACCCATCCACGCATTAAAGTCAGCGCCACCCAGCAACGACTTTGCGCGTTGCCCGCTCCGCGCTATACTTCACCATCGACACGATCGAGGTACGGACCATGACGGACCGGCAGGCGATAGAGGCAGTCGTGCATCTCTATGTCGAAGGCATGACCTTCGCCAACGAGGCGGCGCTGCGCAAGGCGTTTCATCCGAAATGCGCTGTCATCGGACATTACGAGAGCGCGGTCGAGTGGTCGACCCGCGACGAGTTCATCGCCGCCATCGTGGCCGAGGGCTCGGCCCCGCCAGGCACGCAGCCGCACATGGACATCCAGACTCTCGATGTCATTGGTGATGCCGCGAGCGTCAAGGTCAGCGACGACTTCGCCGGCATGCGTTTCACCGATTATCTCTCGATGCTGAAGATCGAGGGGCGATGGACGATCGTGAACAAGGTGTATTATCTGCACGATTGATGAGAGTGGTACGAGCCTGTCCGGTAGGTTTGCGATCGCGTTCCGCCACAGCCCGCGCTCCTCCCTCATTCCTGTCCTTGTGACAGGAATCCAGCCACGGCGCGTCCGCGCCGTGAATGACCGTTTTTATGCATGTAAGGAAAGAGTCTCTCCGCCGCGCCGACGCGCGTCGGCTGGATCCCCGCCACGAGGGCGAGGATGAGGGAGAGTTGGGGGCGACCGCTGAGGCAGATCGACCCGCCGATTTCATCAGCCGCGCAGGACGCCGCCGGTGACCTTGGTGACGCTGGCGACGATCTTCTGCGTCAGGGCCTCGAAATCCTCGTCGGTCAGCGTGCGCTCGACCGGCTGGATCTGCACCTCGATCGCAACCGACTTCTTGCCCTCGCCGACCGAGGCGCCCTCGAAGATATCGAAGACATTCACGCCGGAGACCAGCTTGCGGTCGGCGCCGGTCGCGGCCTTGATGATGGCGCCGGCCTCGACCGCCTTGTCGACGACGAAGGCGAAGTCGCGCTTGACGGCCTGGAACTGCGACAGCTCCAGCGCCGGCTTGGTGCGGGTCGCCTTCTTCTTCGGCTCGGGCATGGCGTCGAGATAGACTTCGAAGCCAGCGAGCGCGCCGGAGACATCAAGCGCCTCAAGCGTCGAAGGGTGGAACTCGCCGAAATAGCCGAGCACGACCTTCGGGCCCATCTTGATGGTGCCGGAGCGGCCGGGGTGATACCACTCGGGACCGCCCTGCTCGACCTGGATGTTGGTCATCGGCAGGCCGCAGGCCTCGATCACAGCAAGCGCATCGGCCTTGGCGTCGAAGACGTCGACCGGCTTGCCGCCGCCCTTGGACGCATTCGACCACATGCGGCCGGAGCCGGCCATCGAGGCGGTGCCGCGACGGATGCCGCCGGCAACGCGGCGCTGGCCTTCCGGCCTGTCGTTCTCATAGGTGCCGGACACCTCGAAGATCGCGACGTCGCCATAGCCCTTGTCGGCATTGCGCTGGGCAGCCGTCAGGAGACCAGGCAGCAGCGAGGGGCGCATGTCGGACATTTCGGCTGCGATCGGGTTGGCGAGCTTCAGAGCCGGCGAACCGCCGCCGAAGAGCTTCGCCTGATCTTCCGAAATGAAGGACCAGGTGACGGCCTCCAGCATGCCGCGCGAGGCAAGCGCACGCTTGGCGGTGCGGGTGCGGATCTGCAGCGTCGTCAGGATGCGGCCGTTGACCTCGGTATGGCTTTCCAGCGGCGCCGGCTTGATGTTGTCGACGCCATGGATGCGCATGACCTCTTCGACGAGATCGGCCTTGCCGTCGACATCGGGACGCCAGGAGGGAACCGCGACGGAAACGCGCTCTCCGGAACCCGTGACCTTGAAGCCGAGGCGCGTCAGGATCTCGACGCTCTCTTCGGTGGAGACTTCCAGACCCGTCAGGCGCTTCACTTCCGAGAAGGGGAAGTCGACGATCTTGGGCTCGTAGCCCTTGTAGCCCACGATCTCGGCCTTGGCTGCCGTGCCGCCGCAGAATTCGAGCACCAGTTCGGTGGTGCGCTCGAGACCGGGGACCATGTATTCGGGGTCGACGCCGCGCTCGAAGCGGTAGCGGGCATCGGTGATGATGCCCAGCCCACGGCCGGACTTGGCGATGTTCATCGGATCCCAGAGGGCCGATTCGATCAGCACGTCGGTGGTATTCTCGTCGCAGCCGGAGTGCTCGCCGCCCATGATGCCGCCGATCGACTCGATGCCGTTTTCATCAGCGATAACGACGTTGTTCGGGCCGAGCTTGTATTCGCGCTGGTCGAGCGCCAGCACCGTCTCGCCGTCTTTCGCGCGGCGAACGGTGAGGTTGCCCTTCACCTTGGCGGCGTCGAAGACGTGCATCGGGCGACCCTGGTCGAAGGTCATGTAGTTGGTGATGTCGACGAGCGCGTTGATCGGACGCAGACCGATCGCCGTCAGGCGCTGCTGCACCCACTTGGGGCTCGGGCCATTCTTGACGCCGCGCACCAGACGCAGGCCGAAGCCCGGGCAGAGCTTGTCGTCGTCGAGATCGAGCGTCAGCTTGACCGGCGTTTCGCCTTCGACAGCGAAAGACGGCGCGGCGCGCGTCTTCAGCGTACCGAGGCCGGAAGCGGCCAGATCGCGGGCGATGCCGTAGATCGAGGTGCAATCCGGACGGTTCGGCGTCAGGTTGATCTCGATGACAGGATCGTCGAGATGGGCGTAGGCGGCAAACGAGGTGCCGACAGGCGCATCCTCGGGCAGGTCGATGATGCCGTCATGGCTGTCGGACATGTTGAGCTCCTTTTCGGAGCACATCATGCCGTGGCTTTCGACGCCACGGATCTTGCCGACGCCGAGCGTGACATCGATACCCGGCACATAATCGCCCGGCCGCGCCAGCGCGCCGACCAGGCCGGCACGCGCATTCGGCGCACCGCAGACGATCTGCAACGGCTTGCCGCCGTTGACGTCAGGACCGGCATCGACCGACAGAACCTTCAGGCGATCGGCCTCCGGATGCTTTTCGGCCGAAAGCACGCGGGCGATGACGAAGGGCTTGTAGGCCGCCTTGTCGTCGACGTCCTCGACCTCAAGGCCGATCTCGGTCAGTCGCTTGCAGATTTCATCCAGTGTGGCGTCGGTCTCAAGATGATCCTTGAGCCAGGAAAGCGTGAATTTCATTGTGTTGTTCTCGTCTCAAAAATCATCGAAAAAGTTCAGATTGTTCAGGCTGCACGACCAGGCGCCTTGGCGCCGGGGGCTTTCCAGCCGAGAAGCAGTCCCTTGACGGAGACGCCTTCGTCCAGACCCGGCCACCAGACGCCGGAAAATTGCAGTTCGACATCGGCGCGGGCTTCGGCGGATGCGGCGGCCAGGAAGGGATACCACCAGAGCGGCGTCCTGATCTGCCTGCCATCCGCCAGCACGACATAGAGGAACTCGTCGTCGCAACGAGCGGCCACCGGGCGTTGTTCCTCGTCCGCCGGCCCCAGCGCTTGCAGCGCATCATTGATGCGGCCTTGCCAGCCGGGTCCCATCCTGCGGAAGTAATCGACCACGTCCTTGTCTAGCCGCAAACCGATGCGTTCCTTCACAGGCGCCTTTTGCGGACCGCGCTTGCCACGCGCTTTCTCCAAGACCGTACCAAGCTCCGGCGTTTCCTGCAGCGACAGGATCGCGGCATCGCCATCATCACCGAAAGCGGGCACGTCTTCGCTGTGGGCGATCTCATATTCGTCGAGTGAGATCAGACCCTTTCGGACATCGTCGAGCGTCGGAAGCGAACTACCGTTCGCCCCGTCGCTCTTCGTAAATCTTCTGTTCGCGGTCATTCATCTTCCTCAGCGATATAACTCGAACCCGGCCCTCTCTCGGCGTCCAGCAAAAACAGCAGAGTGTGCCATCAAGCCGTCCATAGGAGTTGAAACGATCTTCTCCATAGTCTGCTCTGAGATCAGGTACCGTGACGATGCTGTCGGGATCGAAGCGTTCGACGTCGGCGAAATCCAGTCCTCGGTGCTGGAGGGTTATCTGACGTTTATCTTCGTCCCACTCCAGCTCCATTCTTAGCACACTCAGTTATTTGTGGCCACAATAAACTCAGCTGCTCAACCCGCCGAACAGCGTCGGCATGTCGAGTGGGCGGAAGCCGTAGTGGGTCATCCAGCGGACGTCGGCGTTGAAGAAGTCGCGCAGGTCGGGCATGCCGTATTTCAGCATGGCGATGCGGTCGAGGCCCATGCCCCAGGCAAAGCCCTGGTACTCGTCGGGATCGAGACCGCCCGCGCGCAGCACGTTCGGATGCACCATGCCGCAGCCCAAAATCTCCATCCAGTCGGTGCCTTCGCCGAACTTGACGATCGGGCCGGAGCGGTCGCACTGGATGTCGACCTCGAAGGACGGTTCCGTGAAGGGGAAGAAGGACGGACGGAAGCGCATGGTGACGCTGTCGACCTCGAAGAAGGTCTTGCAGAATTCTTCCAGCACCCAGCGGATGTTGGCGACATTCGCCTTCTTGTCGACAACGAGGCCTTCGACCTGGTGGAACATCGGCGAGTGCGTGGCGTCACTGTCCTGGCGGTAGGTCTTGCCGGGGATGATGATGCGGATCGGCGGCTTCTGCGCTTCCATGGTGCGCACCTGCACCGGCGAGGTGTGCGTGCGCAGCACCTTGCGTTCGCCGTTCTCATCCGGATTGAAGAAGAAGGTGTCGTGCATCTCGCGGGCCGGGTGGCCCTCGGGGAAGTTCAGCGCCGTGAAGTTATAATAATCGGTCTCGACATCGGGACCTTCGGCAATCGAGAAGCCCATATCGGCGAAGATCGCGGTGATCTCGTCGACGATCTGGCTGATCGGATGGATGCGGCCGCGTTCGGCGGGCGAAGAGCGGACGGGCAGCGAGACGTCGACCGTCTCGGCCTTCAGCCGCGCGTCGATCGCCGCCTTCTTGAGATCGGCCTTGCGGGCGTTGATCGCGTCGGTCACCACAGTCTTCAGCGCGTTGATCTGCGCGCCGCGGGTCTGGCGCTCTTCAGGCGTCATCGATCCCAGCGTCTTCAGGAGTTCGGAGACCGACCCCTTCTTGCCAAGGGCCGCGACGCGCACGGCTTCGATCGCCGGTTCATCGGCGGCGGCCGCGACATCGGACAGGAGTTGCTTTTCCAGGGTTGCGAGTTCGGTCATCTTTTCCTGCCTTCAGGGCGTCCGGTCTTTGAGGGACACTTCACGAAACATGCTTCAGATAGCTGGTCGCCACGATGAAACGTCGCAGATCACTACCCATGTGTACGCGGCCAATCAACCGGGCAGCCGACAAAAAGCCGCCGAGGAAGCCGGTAAGCTTGCGCAGTTCGGCAACGGCCGCCGGTGGCGCCACCTCGGCCCAGGCCTTGTAGGCCCGGTCGTGGGTTTCGCCGCCGAGCTTGGCGCGGGTTGCGACCTGCAAGAAGAGCAGCCAGATATCGCGCGCCTGGGCGACCTCAAGCGGCATCACCCGGTCGGGCTCTTCCTCGAAATCCATGAAACCGACGCGGCCGTCCTTCAGGAACATGTCGCGCGGATAAGGCCTGCCGTGGCACAGCCCCTTTGCATGCAGCCGTCCGAGTTCGCCGGCGCAATGGACGAGCATGTTGTCGTGGGCGACGGGGTCGTTGTTCAGCACGTGATAGAGCTGGCGATCGACGGTTTCGCCGGCATCGCTGAAGACGACGGCGGCACCCGAGGAATAGATGACGCGTGCGGTCGGCACATCGTGGGCGGAAAACTGGGCGATGCGGCGGATTTCTCGCGCTGCCATGCCCTCGTCGGCCAGAAGTGGCGACGGGCGCAAGAAGGGGGCGCGGATGAGATTGGCGAGCATGCGCTGCAGCACCATCCAGCGCGAGGCGCGCTCGGTGCCGTAACGCTTGATCCAGACCGCACCGCTGGAGAGCGCGACACGCTCGACGCGCTTGGAGCCGCGCAGCAAAGCCGCGAGCAGAACCGGAACGTCCTCCTCGCCCAGCCCGCCTTCGGCAAGCAGGTCGCGATCCGTCGCCGGATGCATCACATCGCTTTCCAAATCTCGATCGTTCGCCACGTCAGGCGTCCCTATCCCGGTAAAACGAAGAAACCCGCGCAAGCCTTGCCAGCGCGGGTTTCAAATCATCGAAGCGAAGGTTCGAATAGCGCCGGCTTAGTTGACGGCTGCTTCAAACTCGTTCTTCGTGCCAGCGTCCTTCAGGTACTCGAGTGCCTTCTTGGAGGCAGCAACGAGCGCACCGAATGCTTCCGGCTCATGGATTGCCATGTCGGAGAGAACCTTACGGTCAACTTCGATGCCAGCCTTGTTCAGGCCGTCGATGAAGCGGCCGTAGGTCAGGCCGAATTCGCGGACAGCAGCGTTGATACGCTGGATCCAGAGTGCGCGGAAGTTACGCTTGTTGATCTTGCGGTCGCGGTAAGCGTACTGCTTCGAACGATCGACAGCAGCCTTGGCGGCGCGGATGGTGTTCTTGCGGCGGCCGTAGAAGCCCTTGGCCTGCTTCAGAACCTTCTTGTGCTTGGCGTGGGCGGTAACGCCTCTCTTTACACGTGCCATTTCATGATCTCCTTAATCTATACGTTCGCGGAATAGTCTTAGAGACCGTTCGGCAGGTAATTCTTCACGACCTTGCGGCCATCCGGTTCTGCCAGAACCATGGTGCCACGTGCATCGCGAATGAACTTGTTGGAACGCTTGATCATGCCATGGCGCTTGCCAGCGGCTGCAGCCTTGACCTTGCCGGTCGCGGTGATCTTGAACCGCTTCTTGGCGGAGGACTTCGTCTTCATCTTGGGCATTTTGCTACTCCGTTTCTGATCCCCCCACTTGGTCTAAAGAGACGGCTTCAAAAGAAGCCTTCTCGCGATGCCCGGTTTCCCGGTCGTCGCAACAAGTGCGGGAGCGTTTGTTGTTGATCTGCGGTCACGGTGACGAACCGTGCCGCAAGCATTCGAAACTGCCACGGCATGCCCTGCCGGTCAGTTCGGACGCGCGCTTATAACCGCAGTGTCATGAAAGTGCAACGGGGCGGCGCAGGAATCTTCCGGGACCGCTTCGGCCCTGCCCCTCGGGCGTCGTTTGCCCTTTATATCAGGGCAAAAATACAAAAGCCGCCCTCGCGGACGGCTTTGATACGAACGGTGGCGACGCGCCTTACTTGGGCGCGAGCACCATCATCATCTGGCGACCTTCGAGCTTAGGCTCGGCTTCGACCTTGGCGAACTCCAGCGTGTCGGCCTTGACCTGCTGCAGGAGCTTCATGCCGAGTTCCTGGTGGGCCATTTCGCGGCCGCGGAACTTCAGGGTCACCTTGACCTTGTCGCCTTCTTCGAAGAAGCGGCCCATCGCCTTCATCTTCACGTCATAGTCATGCGTGTCGATGTTCGGACGCATCTTGATTTCTTTGACTTCGACGATTTTCTGCTTCTTGCGCGCCTCGGCGGCCTTCTTCTGGTTGGCGTATTTCAGCTTGCCCAGATCGAGGATCTTGCACACAGGCGGTTCGGCGTTGGGGGAAATCTCAACGAGGTCGAGTCCGGCTTCTTCAGCCATTCTCAGGGCCTGGTCGGTCGCCACGACGCCCAAATTCTGTCCTTCAGCGTCGATCAGCTGAACTTTGGGAATGCGAATTTCCCTGTTCGAGCGCGGCCCATCCTTTACGGGCGCGTCGTTCTTAAACGGTCTGCGAATGGTCGTATTCTCCTCGCGTTGTTTCGGATTGCTGCAGCGGATCGCCTCTATATAAGGAAGACGACCGTGTTTCGCCATCGCTGCAACGAAGTCATTAGCACGCTTTAGCGGAAAAATCACCTGCTGTCAGCCTGTCAAGAATCTGTTTTATAGGCCGAAACAAAGGAGTTTCGCCATGTCCGACGCCAATATCGCCCCTCAGCACCAATTTCTGACCGTCGGCGAGGGAGCGGCGGCGCGAGAGATCGCCTATATCGCCCGCCCGGCTGCCGGCGACAAAGCGGGCCCGACGCTGGTCTGGTTATCTGGATACCGGTCGGACATGAGCGGCAGCAAGGCCGTCGAGCTCGATCGCATGGCTGAAGAGACCGGGCTTGCCTGCATCCGCCTCGATTATTCCGGCCACGGGATCTCCGGCGGCGAATTTCGTGACGGCACGATTTCGCGCTGGCTCGAGGAGGCAATGGCCGTCGTCCTTCACCTCAATCCCGAACGCATCGTGGTCGTGGGATCCTCGATGGGCGGCTGGATCGCGCTCCGGCTGGCGCAGGAGCTTGCCACGAAAACCGGGGCACCGAAACTCGAGGGTATGGTGTTGATCGCGCCGGCGCCGGATTTCACCGAAGTCCTGATCGAGCCGAACCTCACCGAAAAAGAGAAGACATCGCTCGCCGAGCGCGGCTTCTTCGAGGAGCATTCGGAATATAGCCCCGAGCCCAATATCTATACCCGCGCGCTGATCGAGGACGGCCGCGATAACCGGGTCCTGACCGGGATGATCGAGACCGGATGCCCGGTTCACGTCCTGCAGGGCATGAAGGATCCCGACGTGCCCTACACGCACGCGATGACGCTGATCGAGCACCTTCCCGCCGACGACGTGGTGCTGACATTTATTCGTGATGGCGACCACCGCCTGTCGCGTCCACAGGACATCGAGCGCATGCTTGCGGCGGTCAAGTCGTTCGCCAGCTAAGGCACTGAGGGAGCAGTGCGTCGCGCCTTCCGAAAAATCTGAATTTATTTCAATGCTTTGGCGACATTTCGCTGCGCGCGTCGGGCGCGCGTGGCGCCACGCCCTGTGCCAAATCCTAACGCATTTTAACCATATTGACCGCTTCTCACCCCCTCCTCAGAAGTAGTGATTGACTCCAAGCAGCCGTCTCCGTTAACTTTTTGTTAATAAATCAAGGGCGATGCAAGGGACAGTGGGCGTGCGGATCAAGGGTTTCCTGGTGGCCATGATGGCCATGTTTGCAATGTCGACCTCGGCCACGCCGGCATCGACCAACACTCTTTCCATGGTCGTCGGTGCCACCACGTCGCAGCCGATCGGCCATTACGAGTTTTGCCAGTCGCACCGCGAAGAATGCGGTCCGAACCGCAATGTTGCTGTGATGGAAATGACCGACGCCAAGTGGGCGCTCGTCCGTTCGGTCAATTCAAGCGTCAACACCACGATCATCCCGATGACCGACATGGAAGTCTACGGCAAGGAAGAAGTCTGGGCTTATCCGACGACCGCCGGCGACTGCGAGGACTATGCGCTCCTGAAGCGCCGCATCCTGATCCAGCGCGGCTTCTCCGCCGCCAATCTGCTGATGACCGTCGTGCGCAAGCCTGACGGCGAGGGTCACGCGATCCTGACACTGCGCACCACCAAGGGCGATTTCGTCCTCGACAACCTAGCCTCGACCGTGAAGCCCTGGTTCGATACGCCCTATTCCTTCATCAAGCGCCAGTCGAGCGCCAATGCCGGCCGCTGGGTCACCATCGAGAACGGCCGCGACGTTCTGGTCGGCGCGCTGAAGTAGGATTATCGAAAACCGAAATGTTGGATGGCCGGCGCAAGCCGGCCATTTTCGTTTCTGGATCAACCGCTCCCGATCAGTATCCCCGCGCCCAGCACCAGCCCGCCGCCGACGACGACCTGGAGAGCTGCCCGCAGGAATGGGGTTTCCATGAAGCGGTTCTGGATGAAGGCGATGGCCCAGAGTTCGAAGATGGCGATGATAACCGCCAGCGTGGTGGCCGTCCAGAAATCGGAGATCAGGTAGGGCAGCGTGTGGCCGAGGCCGCCGAGCGCTGTCATGACGCCGCAGGAAAGGCCGCGCTTGATGGGAGAGCCGCGGCCGGAGATCTTGCCGTCGTCGTGGGCGGCCTCGGTGAAGCCCATGGAGATGCCGGCGCCGACGGAGGCCGAGAGGCCGACGAGGAAGGTCTGCCAGGTATCCTGCGTGGCGAAGGCCGCGGCGAAGATCGGCGCGAGCGTCGAGACGGAGCCATCCATCAGGCCGGCGAGGCCGGGCTGCACATAGGTCAGCACGAACTGGCGGCGGTTCTTCTGGTCCTCTTCCGCACGCACGTCCTCGGGCGTGTGCTTGTCGCCGAGCATGCGGGTGATGTCCTCATGCCCCTGCTCTGCCAGCGCCAGATCGCCGAGCAATTGCCGCGTCGAGGCGTCGCTCACGCGGCCGGCGGCCTCGATGTAGAAGCGGTAGGCCTGGTTCTCCATGGCCTCGGCTTCCTGGCGGATCTTGTCGAGTGACAGGTTGGCGCGCAGCCAGTCCGGCTTGCGCTCGTAGAAGCCCTCCACATGCTCGCGGCGGATCAGCGTGATGCGCTCGCCGAAGCGCTCACGGTAGAGCGTGATCAGCGAATTGCGGTGGGTGTTTTCGACTTCCGCCATCTCCTCGAAAACCTTGGCCGAAGCCGGATAATCATTGCGCAGGCGGTCGGCATAGGCGAAATAGATGCGCGCGTCGTCCTCCTCGGAGCCGATGGCGAGCGCCAGGATCTCCTGCTCGGACAGGCTGTCGAAAGAACGCTTGGGTGATCTGAAAATACGTTTGAGCATGCTGGCCTCTTTTAGAATAATTCTAAAATAGGCTTCGCGGACGTGGTGGTCAAGCCTTCGGCGCGGCTGCGAGCAAATGACGTGCGCCGCCGATCCGGCGGTCATGTCTAGCGAGAGCGGACAAGGGCTTCCGCTAGTAACCGCAAGCACAGCTTCAAAATAGCTTGATGTATTTTATGCACGCTCAGGTATATTTCGTCTTCTTTATTTACAGAAATGGTCTCAAAATCAGCCAAAAAGCTGGTTGAAATTTGCAACTCTCGGGTTGAGATATTTAAAAACCTCGGCATAGTGTTCAGATAAATTTAATGAAATGAACGGGAACTATCAAAGTGCCAGATCCGGTGGATATTATTGTCGGCCAGAATGTCAGGACGTTGCGCGCCAAGCGACGCATCTCCCAGCTGGAACTTGGAGAGGCGCTCGGGCTGACGTTTCAGCAGATCCAGAAGTATGAAAAGGGCACCAACCGCGTTTCGGCGAGCAAGCTGCACCAGATCGCGGTTTTTCTCGGCGTCGATATTTCGGCGCTGTTCGAGGGTGCGGATACGACGTCGCGGCCGGGCCTCAGCGCCGAGGCCTACGAGCTTGCCGTGACCTACGACAAGCTGCGCTCGACCGCCGGCAAGGAAGCCGTCATGACCATCGTGACGCTGATGTCGGGTGAAGACGTCTACGCCTGAGATTTCAGCGCGACGTGACCAGCCGCGTGTAGCGGTCAGTGAAAATCGCAGTCGTGCAGAGCGACCAGCAGCTGATCCTGTGTCTGATGACCGGCATGATAGAGATCGATCGCGATATTGGCGATCGACAGGCCCTGCTGGCTCAGGAGCTTGATATTGCGCTCCGCGCACCAGGTGTACAGCGCGCCCGCGAGTACATCGACATCATCAGCATGCAAGGACAAAGCGGCTACCGTCATGGAAGTTGCTCTCGGTGTGTGAGTGTGTGTGTATTCCCCTTCGAGCATATTGAATATATTCGCGATTGCTGCAAAGCGGCTTTCATTGCTTGCGTTAACGCGAATATTGCGGCTGCCACACCCTGTGCCGGAATGAAGCGCCCGCGCGGCTGCACTCTACCTGCACGTTATTCCGACGCGACCCGGAACCCGTCCTGATGGAAGGTGCAGGCGGCGATGGCGTCGAGCATCGCCTGGAAACGCGGGTGGCCGCGCACCGCGTCGAGATCGGAATCGTTGCTGAACCAGAGAATCTGGTAGCAGGATGATTGCGGCAAGAGCGCCTCGAGGATGTCGAGCGCCTGGTCGCATTCACCAATCAGCGCGTGGACGCAGGCGACGTTGTACTGCGCGACGATATCATCGGGATCGAGCAGCTGGGCGCGCTTGACCCACTCGCGCGCCTCGTCGAAGCGGCCCATATGGGCGAGCGCCAGCGCGCCGCGATGCGCGGGGCCGGCGTTTTCGGGATGCAGCTCCAGCGCCCGCTCGGCGCGCTCCAGCCCGACCCTGGCCCAATGCTCGCTCTCGCGCGATAGTCCCAGCGAGCGGCAGGCGCTCGTCAGATGGATCGGCGAGAGATAATCGTCCGGCCGGATTTCGCTGGCGCGGGTGAAGAAGGTGATGGCGCCCTCGAACTTGCCCTGCATGAACAGGAAGCGGCCGTAGTGGAAGTTCGCCTCGTAGAGATCTGGCTCCAGCGCCAGCGCCTTTTCGAACTCCACCAGGGCCTCGCCGTCGCGCCCGTCCTGGTGCAGCGCCAGCCCCCGTGAGGCATGCGCCTCTGCGAGATTGGGGTCGAGCGCCAGCGCCTTTGCGGTGAGCTCCAGAATGCCTTTCAGCGTGTATTCGCCGGCGTGCCAGTCGCGCAGCGTCGATTCGCAATCGGCGATGCCGGCATAGGCTTGGGCGTAGTTCGGGTCGAGCGCCACCGCGGTCGCGAACATGCGGCGCGCCATCAGCAGATAGTGCCGCGTCCAGGAGTGCGAGAACTGCCGGCCGCGCAGATAATAGGTGTAGGCCTCGACGTTCGTCGTCGGCGCGGCGGCGATCGCTTCCTGCTCTTCCGGCAGCAGCTTGATCTTCAATTGGTCGACGATCGCATGAGTGATCTCGTCCTGCACGGCGAAGATATCGGTCAGGTCGCGGTCGAAACGGTCGGCCCAGAGATGCGCGCCGTTGCGCGCGTCGATCAGCTGGCCGGTGATGCGCACCCGCTGGCCGGCCTTGCGCACGCTGCCCTGCAGCACGAAGTGGACGCCGAGCTCGGCTGCCGCCTGCTTCACCTGCACCGACTTGCCCTTGTAGGTGAAGGCGGTGTTGCGGGCGACGACGTAGAGATTGGAGATCTTCGACAGATCGGTGATGATGTCCTCTGTGATGCCGTCGGAGAAATATTCCTGCTCAGGATCGCCGCTCATGTTGGAGAAGGGCAGCACCGCGACCAGCGGCTTCTGCTTCTCCTTGGCCGCCGCCAGTGCCGCCGCATTGACCTTCAGCGGCAACGCGCGCTTTGCCGAGATCGCGTAGACCTGCACCGGCTGCTCGATGTTCTTCAGCGTGAAGAGGCCGAGATCCTGGAAGGACAGGTCGAGCCGGCTGCCGACGTGATCGCGGGCGGACGCCGAGATCGCCACACCGCCAGGCGCGCAGATCGCCTCCAGCCGGGCGGCGACATTGACGCCATCGCCGAAGATGTCGTTGTCCTCGACGATGACATCGCCGAGGTGGATGCCCATGCGGAATTCGATGCGCCGCTCTTCGGGGAGCGCCGTGTTGCGCGCCGCCATCGCCTGCTGCACGTCGTTGGCGCAGGAGACCGCGTTGACGATGCTGGAGAACTCCACGAGCATGCCATCGCCCGTGTGCTTGACCACACGGCCACGGGCATTGGCGATCCTCGGATCGATGACCTCGCCGCGGCAGAGCTTGACCGCATCCAAGGTCCCCCGCTCATCGGCACCCATCATTCGGCTGTAGCCGACAATATCCACTGCGAGAATAGCTGCGAGACGGCGTTCCAAATCAACCTCGGGACAGGCTACCAAAGGGAATGCAAGTCTAGACCCTTTTCGAGGCCCAATACAGGAAGAATGCAACAAATCTAATAAAGAGACTAGCAATAGAATTGTCGAGTCTCTTCGACCACAAAAGATATGTTTATCCCTATGCAAAAATAGAAAAGCCCGGTTGCGAACAACCGGGCCCCTGAATTTTTACTGAGTATCTTCGATCAGCCCTCGAAGAATTCCTTCATGCGGGCGAAGAAGCCCGTCGATTCCGGATTATTCTCCTTCGACGACAGCTCCTCGAATTCCTGCAGCAGCTCGCGCTGGCGCTTGGAGAGCTTCTGCGGCGTCTCGATCTGGATCTGGATGTAGAGATCGCCGGTCTGGCTGGAGCGCAGCACCGGCATGCCCTTGCCCTTCAGGCGAAACTGCTTGCCGGCCTGGGTACCCTCGGGAACCGTGACGCGCGACTTGGTGCCGTCGAGTGTGGCCACATCGAAGGTGCCGCCAAGGGCAGCCGTCGTCATCGAGATCGGGATGGCGCAATAGAGATCGGCTCCATCGCGCTGGTAGAACTCGTGCGGCTTGACCGACAGGAAGATATAGAGATCGCCCGCCGGGCCACCGCGCATGCCGGCCTCGCCCTCGCCCTGCAGGCGGATGCGGGTGCCGTCCTCGATACCAGCCGGGATGTTGACCGAGAGCGAACGCTCTTCCGTGACGCGGCCCTGGCCGTGGCACTTGGTGCAGGGATCGGGGATGATCTGGCCGCGGCCATGGCAGGTCGGGCAGGTGCGCTCGACGGAGAAGAAGCCCTGGGCGGCGCGCACGCGGCCGGAGCCCTGGCAGGTGCCGCAGGTCTTCGGCTGGGTGCCGGGCTTGGCGCCGGAGCCGGAACAGACGTCGCAGGTGATCGAGGTCGGAACCCTGATCTGCGCCGTCTTGCCGGAGAAGGATTCCTCCAGCGAAATTTCCATGTTGTAGCGAAGATCGGCGCCGCGTTCGCGACCGCCGGACGAGCGCTGCCTTGCACGGCCGCCGCCCATCATCTCACCGAAAATATCCTCGAAGATATCGGAGAAGCCGCCGCCGGCGAAACCGCCACCGCCGCCGCCCATGCCGCCATGTTCGAAGGCCGCGTGACCATAGCGGTCATAGGCCGCGCGCTTCTGCGGGTCCTTCAGCGTCTCGTAGGCTTCGTTGATTTCCTTGAACTTCTGCTCGGCGGTATGATCATCGGGATTCTTGTCCGGATGGTATTTCATCGCCAGCTTGCGGAAAGCGCTCTTCAGCTCTTTTTCGTCAGCCGTCTTGGCGACACCCAGCGTTTCGTAAAAATCGGCTTTTGCCATTAAGGATCAGACCCCGGAAATGGATTTCCGGCTGCCATGGTGAGCAGCCGGAATGTCAGTTTCAAACGTGACCGTTGCGAGCCGCTTACGCGGACTTCTTGCGGTCGTCGTCCTTGACTTCTTCGTAGTCGGCATCGACGACATTGTCATCGCCGGCTTCGGCGGAAGCGTCTTCCGCGCCACCTTCAGCCTGCTGCGCTTCGTAGATCGCCTGACCGAGCTTCATGGACACTTCCATGAGGGTCTGGGTCTTCGCCTTGATGTCCTCGGCGTCCGGCTCGGTTGCCTCGACGGAGGTCTTCAGAGCGGCAATCGCGTCGGAGATCGCGGTGCGATCGGCCTCGGTGACCTTGTCGCCGTAATCCTTCAGCGACTTCTCGCTGGAGTGGATCAGGCTTTCGGCCTGGTTCTTGGCTTCAACGCCTTCGCGACGCTTCTTGTCGGCTTCAGCATTGGCTTCGGCGTCCTTGACCATCTTTTCGATGTCGGCGTCGGAGAGACCACCGGAGGCCTGGATGCGGATCTGCTGTTCCTTGCCGGTGCCCTTGTCCTTGGCCGAAACCTGCACGATGCCGTTGGCGTCGATATCGAAGGTGACTTCGATCTGCGGAACGCCACGCGGTGCCGGCGGCAGGCCAACGAGGTCGAACTGGCCGAGCAGCTTGTTGTCGGCAGCCATTTCGCGCTCGCCCTGCGAAACGCGGATGGTGACGGCAGACTGGTTGTCGTCGGCGGTCGAGAAGGTCTGGCTCTTCTTCGTCGGGATCGTGGTGTTACGCTCGATCAGACGGGTGAAGACGCCACCCAGCGTTTCGATGCCGAGAGACAGCGGGGTCACGTCGAGAAGCAGAACGTCCTTGACGTCGCCCTGGAGAACGCCGGCCTGGATGGCAGCGCCGAGAGCGACGACTTCATCCGGGTTGACGCCCTTGTGCGGCTCCTTGCCGAACAGCTGCTTGACGACTTCCTGTACCTTCGGCATGCGGCTCATGCCACCGACGAGAACGACTTCGTTGATCTCGGCTGGCGTTACACCGGCATCCTTGAGGGCTGCCTTGCACGGCGCGATGGTGCGCTGGACGAGATCGTCGACCAGGCTTTCGAGCTTGGCGCGGGTCAGCTTCAGCGTCAGGTGCTTCGGACCGGTTGCATCGGCCGTGATGAACGGCAGGTTGATTTCGGTCTGCTGCGACGAAGACAGTTCGATCTTGGCCTTTTCGGCAGCTTCCTTGAGGCGCTGCAGAGCAAGCTTGTCGCCCTTGAGGTCGATGCCGTTGTCCTTCTTGAACTCGGCAACGAGGTATTCGACGAGACGCATGTCGAAGTCTTCACCGCCGAGGAAGGTATCGCCGTTGGTGGACTTCACTTCGAAGACGCCGTCGCCGATTTCGAGGATCGAGATATCGAAGGTACCGCCACCCAAGTCGTAAACGGCGATGGTCTTGCCGTCCTTCTTGTCGAGACCGTAGGCCAGCGCTGCCGCCGTCGGCTCGTTGATGATGCGCAGCACTTCGAGACCAGCGATACGACCGGCATCCTTGGTTGCCTGGCGCTGTGCGTCGTTGAAGTATGCGGGAACTGTGATGACGGCCTTTTCGACCTTTTCACCGAGGTAGGATTCAGCGGTTTCCTTCATCTTCTGAAGGATCATCGCGGAGATCTGGGCAGGCGAATAGCCGGTGCCGCGGGCCTTGACCCATGCGTCGCCGTTGTCGCCCTTGGTGATCTCGAAGGGAACGAGGCCCTTGTCCTTTTCAACCGTCGGATCATCGTAGCGGCGGCCGATGAGGCGCTTCACTGCGAACAGCGTGTCCGTGGGATTGGTGACTGCCTGGCGCTTGGCCGGCTGACCGACGAGGCGCTCGCCATCTTCGGAAAATGCAACGATCGAAGGCGTGGTGCGCGCACCTTCGGCGTTCTCGATGACCTTTGCGTCCTTGCCGTCCATGACAGCGACGCAGGAATTTGTCGTTCCAAGGTCGATACCAATTACTTTTGCCATGTCATTTACTCCTTGAAGCAAGCTGTCTGAACCCCGGGAAGGCATTTCGATGACAGCCCCTTACGGGATGGGTCTCTACGTTTGACGCAATCGTGATTGCGGTGATGCGGCGTATATAAGGACGGGTTTTCGCGACTGCAAGGCGGGAAATGTCCTGAAAACCAGCAAAAGAAGCCAACAGCAATTAATTTTCGCCGCGCGCCCGAAGGCACGTTTTTTGTTGCGCGGCAAAGCGTTTACTCACCCATGATCAGGTCGAGAAGCGTGGTGCGGCGCGGCTGGTAGGGCTGGTGCTGCGGACCGCCCCCGACATCGCCCGGCGGCAGCGCATTTCCATAGCCATAACCCTCGTCCTGAGCGACATCGGCGGGCGGTACGGGACCGCCATAAACCGGAGGCTGCTGCTGGCCACCGCGGCGCACCGGCGCCTGCGGATACTGGCTCCGCTGGTCGTTGCCGCCACCACCGAAGACGCCCGAAATGATGCTGCCTATGGTGCCCTGTTCCTCGACGGGCGGCTGCATGCCGCCCTGCATGTTTGGCTGCATGTTCGGATCGTTGGATGCCATCGGCTGGCCGTTATCGATGGGTGCCGCCGGATTGACGAACTGGCCGTTGCCGAAGAGCGGCGCCGGCGACAGGCCCTTGTGGGCGGCGACCATGAATTCCTGCCAGGCCTTGGCCGGGAGGCCACCACCGGTGACCTTCTTCATCGGCTTGCCGTCGTCATTGCCGAACCAGACGCCCGTCGTGAGATTGCTGGTAAAGCCGACGAAGAGAGCATCGCGGGAGTTCTGCGTCGTTCCGCTCTTGCCGGCGACCTGCCAGCCGGGGATCTTCGCGGCCTTGCCCGTTCCCTGCTCGACGACGCCGATCATCATCGCGTTCATGTTGGCGGCGACCGCCTCGGAGAGGACGCGCGGCGGGTTGTCATAGGTGTTTTCGTAGAGAACCTTGCTGCCATCGGCCGTCGTCACGCGGCGGATGACATGCGGCGTCGCCTTGTAGCCGCCGTTCATGAAGGCGGCATAGGCGCCGGTGAGCTCCGTCAGCGACACTTCCGAGGTGCCGAGCGCGATCGAGGCGTTGGACTGCAGCTCGCTCTCGATGCCGAGCCGGTGGGCGAGCTTGATGACCTGATCGGGCCCATCATACATGACCAGCTGAGCGGCGACCGTGTTCAGCGATTTCGCCAGCGCTGTCGCGAGCGTCACCTCGCCATTGTACTTCTTCTCGTAATTCTCCGGCGTCCAGTCGCCGATGCGGATGGGCGCGTCGTTGAAAACGGAGAACGGCGTCAGGCCCTTTTCCAGCGCTGCCGCATAGACGAAAGGCTTGAAGGAGGAGCCCGGCTGGCGCTTGGCCTTGACCGCGCGGTTGAACTGGCTGTCGGCATAATCGCGGCCGCCGACCAGCGCGCGGATCGCGCCGGTGCCGTCGATCGAGACGAGCGCTGCCTGCGAGGCATCGAGCTTGGCGCCGTCCTTGCCGAGCACATCGTTGAGCGACTGTTCGGCGCGCTTTTCCAGCGTCTTGTCGATGGTGGTGTCGACGACGATGTCTTCCTTGACGTCGCCGATCAGCGCCGGAAGCTCGTCCATGACCATGTCGGCCACGTAATGGCCAGCGCCGTCCCAATAGCGCTTGGCCTTGGCGGGTGTCTGCGACATCGCGGTCTTGACCTCGTCGTCGGAGATCATGCCCTGGTCGCGCATGGCCTGAAGCACCACCTGGGCGCGGTCGTTGGCGGCCTGCGGATCACGCGCCGGCGACAGGCGCGACGGCGCCTTGACGAGACCGGCGAGCAGTGCCGCCTCGCCGAGGTTCACATCGCGCGCCGACTTGTTGAAATAGCGCCGCGAGGCAGCTTCCACACCATAGGCATTGGAGCCGAAGAAGACGCGGTTCAAGTACATCGCAAGGATCTGGTCCTTGGTATATTTCTGCTCCAGCCAGAAGGACAGCAGCACTTCCTGGACTTTACGCTCCAGTGTACGGTCGGGCGAGAGGAAGAGGTTCTTGGCGAGCTGCTGGGTCAGCGTCGAGCCGCCCTGCACCATGTGGCCCGAGGTTAGGTTGGTGACGAAGGCGCGGGCGAGGCCCATGGGGTCGACACCGAAATGCGAATAGAAGCGCCGGTCCTCGATGGCGACGATCGCTTCCGGGATATAAGGCGACATGTCTTCCAGCGCCAAGGCTTCGCCGCCGGTGGCGCCGCGATTGGCGATCACGCTGCCATCGACCGAGGTGATCTTGACGTTGGGCGGACGGGCGGGAATTTCCCAGCTGCTGGCGCTCGGCATGCGCGAGCCGTAATAGACGACCAGGCCGGTGACCCCGATGCCGGCCCAGATGCCAAGCACGATGCACCAATAGACCATGCGGCGGATGAGGCCGAAGAAGCCGAGGCCCTCCCGCTCCGGCCGCCGACGCTTGCCGCCCCTGCCATCACCACCACCACCGCCATTGCGGCGGCGCGTCGGTTCACGGTAGCGCGGCTCGTCGTCGTAATCATCCTCATAGCGGGCGGAATCGGGTTCGCGCCTTGCGGGCGGTTCGCGGCGTGGGGAGGACTTCTGCGCCGTGCGCTTGACGGGGCGTCCGCCGCCGGCGACGCGGTCATCGGCGCCGAGCGCGAAATCATCGCCATCGTCGCGGCGCTCGCGCCCGCTGAAGGATGGTTCGATTCTATCGCCTGATCTGCCCCTGCCTGCCATATACGCCCGCTGAACCTCGCTTCAATCGCAAACCGAGGTTTGCCCCAACCCGCAATCCACCGGCTTCAAGCCCGATGGTTGCGGCGGCCGCATCACGCTGGCCGCATCTTTACCCGGTTGAACTTTAAATGCGGCGATTTAAGGGGGAGTTAAGACCTCGTTAGCCAAAGGCAAACGCTTTTGAACACAGTGTTTTTACCCTGCGTCGCTTGCCGCAATAATGCCTTTGTTGGTTCAGCTCCCGTTCACCAGAACGGCCCTCTAATCCACGTGCAAGGGACTTGCATAAGGAATGAGGTGCAGAGATGCGCAAGACAATTATCGCGATCGCGATCGCACTGACCGGGTTCACTGCCACGGTTGCCGAAGCCATGCCGATGGGCGCCGTTCAGAGCGGCGTAAACAACAATGTCGTCAAGGTCGACTATGCCTGCGGCCGTGGCTTCCACGTCACCCCCTGGGGCGATTGCAGGCCGAACTGGCGCCGCCCGCCGCCACCGCGCTACGAACGCCGCTACAACCGCGACTACGGCTGGGGCCACCGCCCGCCGCCGCGCTATGGCTGGCGCTATGAGCGCGGCCATCGCCCGCCGCCATGGGCACGCGACGGCTACGGCTATCGCTACTGAGCGACCAAACGATCGCGCCACCACTCGAAAGGCCCGCCATCGCGGGCCTTTTTCATATGCGCGGGTCGCTGGCAACGGCAGGCGAGCTGCGCTGTTTTGTCATGGCTGTCATTCGTTGCCTTTGTCATAAATCTGACATATGTCGCGGCGATTGCGCCTCTTATTCGCGCATCCAGCGCATCAAACAGGCAGACAATGACCATGCATTCGGCATCAGCAGACGATTTCAGCCCCAGAGAGATCTGGAGCGTGCATGATTTCGCGCGCCGTCATCGGCTGTCGAAGATGGAGGAGAGCCGTCTGAAGATGCTGCACGGCCCCTATGCCTCGATGCGCGATCTGATGGCATCCGGCAAAAATACAGCTTCCGGCTGGTGACGCGGAACCATTTCCGCTTTCGCCCATTTCTACCCAAGCGAGGCAGCACGCCTCGCGGCAGATCGGCCGTCTCCCCTCAACACGAGCCGATCGAATTCAGGCCCGGCGTCTCTCAGGAGCGTCGGGCTTTTCGTTTTAAGCGCGACAAAGCAGAAAGGGCGACCTTTCGATCGCCCTCCTCATTTTCACTGTTGATGCTTGATTACTGCTGGTTCTGGCCGCAGTTCGGATCGCCCGGCTGGCAGACCGGGCGGCGGCGGTCGTGGTCGCGACGATCCGGGCCGCGATCGAAGCCCGGCTGTCCGGGTTGGCCGGGCTGACCTGGCTGGCCGGCCTGTCCTCCCTGACCGCCTCGGCCACCCTCACCACGCCTTCCGGGCTGGCCCGGTTGACCGGGTTGACCGGGCATGCCGGCGCGATCGGACTGATCGTCAAACTGCGGCGGGCGGCCCGGACGGCCACCATTGTCCTGACGCGGATCGGGGCCACGGCCATAATCGGGACCGCGACCGGGGCCACGGTCGAAATTGGGCTGGCCGTTGTCGAAGCCGGGACGCGGGCGATTGTTGTCATAGCCCGGGCGGTTGTAATCATAACCAGGGCGGGGACGGCCCGGAGTGTCGAAGCCTGGGCCGGGCGGCGGGCGGACGGCGGCGGGGCGGTCATAGAC
>NZ_JAGHMF010000001.1 GCF_017741815.1 Rhizobium sp. 16-488-2b | reverse complement strand
GGGACCAATCAGCATCGCAGCCAATTCAAGAAATCCAGAGCGAAAGTCACCGTCGCCAGCAGCGCCGCCGCCCTCGTTCTGTGAAGCGGCTTATAAGGCCCCAGAGCCAAACAAGTCAACAACCACACGCAAAGTTTTTTGACAGTTTTATAACACACTGATTCTGTTGGGGGAATTTCAACCACATCGGATAGGGGCCAGATTGGCTTTATGACAGCGCCGGCGTTTTTCGAGGCTAATCGCGCTGGAACAGCCCAAAACAGGCAATATTCGTCCTTCACGCCGCATCGAACCGGCGCAATCGGCGTCATCACCGGTTTGCCGAACCGCCCCCACCCTTTATAGAGTGCGCTTTATAGAGAGATGCGGGGCCGTTCCGCCCAGCCATATATATATAGACAGAGAGGACAGACGAGGCGTGATCGACCTGCGTGCCCTGCCGGAGCTCCCGGTCTCCCATGTTCTGCCCGAGATCGGCGCGGCGCTAACGACGGCGCGGCGCGCCGTGCTCTCGGCGCCGCCGGGGGCGGGCAAGACGACGCTGGTGCCGCTTCATCTTCTCAACGAGGCATGGCGCGGCGACGGCAGGATCATTCTGCTCGAACCACGACGTCTCGCGGCGCGCGCGGCGGCCGGCCGTATGGCGGCGCTGCTCAATGAGAGTGTCGGCGAGACCGTCGGCTATCGCATGCGGCTCGATACCAGGATCTCGGCGCGGACGCGGATCGAAGTGGTGACCGAGGGCGTGTTCGCGCGGATGATCCTCGACGATCCCGAGATCTCCGGCGTATCGGCGGTGATCTTCGACGAATTTCACGAGCGATCGCTCGACGCCGATTTCGGCCTGGCGCTGGCGCTCGACGTGCAATCGGCGCTGCGCGAGGATTTGCGGATCCTGGTCATGTCGGCGACGCTCGATGTGGCCGGCGTGGTGGCGCTGCTCGACAACCCGCCCTTGATCGAGAGCATGGGACGCAGCTTCCCGATCGATATTCGCTATCAGGACCGGCCGGGCGGCGAGCGGATCGAGGATACGATGACGCGGGCGATCATCGACGCGCACAAGACGGAGAGCGGATCGATCCTCGCCTTTTTGCCCGGACAGGCCGAAATCACCAGGACGGCCGAGCGGCTGCGGGAGCGGTTCGACGCGACCACCGTGATCGCGCCGCTTTATGGCAATCTCAGCCAGAAGGAACAGGACGCGGCGATCCGGCCGGCGCCGGCGGGGACCCGCAAGATCGTGCTGGCGACCTCGATCGCCGAGACCTCGATCACCATCGATGGCGTCCGGATCGTGATCGACAGCGGCTTGCAGCGTCTGCCGGTGTTCGAGGCATCGACAGGGATCACCCGGCTGGAGACTGTGAGGGTATCGCGGGCCTCGGCCGACCAGCGGGCCGGACGCGCCGGGCGAACCGAGCCCGGGATTGCCATCCGGCTCTGGCACCAGGGGCAGACGGCGGCGATGCCTGCCTTCACGCCGCCGCAGATCCTCTCGACCGATCTTTCCGGCCTCGTGCTCGATCTCGCTCACTGGGGCGTGCAGGACACGCGGGCGCTCGGCTTCATGGACCAGCCGCCGGAGACGACGCTGCTGGAGGCGCGCGCGCTGCTGCGCGAACTCGGCGCGCTCGACCGGGATGGCGGGCTGACGGCGCGCGGGCGGGAGATGCGCGACATGGCGCTTCCGCCGCGGCTGGCGGCGATGGTGCTCTCTTCGGGAGAGACCGGCCACGCCAGGGAGGCGGCGATGATGGCCGTGCTTCTGACGGAACAGGGGCTGGGCGGGACGAGCATCGATCTCGAGGACCGGTTGCGCCGGTTCAAATCCGAGCGCGGCGAGCGGGCCGAGGCGGCGCGGCAGCTGGCGGGACGGCTGGCGAAGGGGCGCGACAAAGTGGTGGCGCAGGAGCCGGGACTTGCCGGCCGGTTGCTTATTCACGCCTTTCCCGATCGCATCGCGCTGCAGCGCGGCGGGCGCGGGCGCTTCGTGATGGCCAATGGGCGTGGCGCCGAGATTGCCGAGACCGAACGGCTGGCGAGCAGCCCGATGCTTGTGATCGCCGACCTGACCGGCCGGGCGGCGCAGGCGCGGATTCTCGCAGCGGCCGAGGTGACGCGCGGCGATGTCGAGGCGGAGCTGCCGGGCGCGATCCGCACCGACGACCAGACTTTCTTCGACCGGCAAAGCAAACAGGTGCGCGCAAGACGGGCGACGCGGCTTGGCGCCATCGTTTTCGACGAGACGCCGCTGCCTCGGCCATCCGGCGAGGCCGTCACGCGGGCGCTGGCCGAGGGGATCAGGGAGATGGGGCTGGAGCAGCTGCCGTTTTCCAAGGAAGCGATGCAGCTGCGCGAGCGGATCGGCTTTCTTTATAGAAGCATCGGCGCGCCATGGCCCGACATGAGCGAGGCGGCGCTGCTCTCCCGCATGGACGACTGGTTCATTCCTTATCAGGCGGATGCGCGCGGGCTTTCCGACATTTCGGCGGGCGGGCTTTCGAACGGATTGATGGCGCTGGTGCCGCACGAGCTGCAGCGCGACCTTTCGCGGCTGGCCCCGACTCATTTCGAGGCGCCGACCGGGCAGCGGCATCCGATACAATATGACGGGGAAGAGCCGACGCTGACCATCCGGGTCCAGGAGCTGTTCGGGCTAAAGGCGCATCCTGCCATTGCCGGGGGGCGGCTTTCGCTGCTGCTCGAGCTGACATCGCCGGCGCATCGACCGATCCAGACGACGCGCGATCTTCCGGGGTTCTGGGCCGGGAGCTGGAAGGATGTACGCGCCGACATGCGCGGGCGCTATCCCCGGCATCCATGGCCGGAGCGGCCGGAGGAAGCGCTACCGACGACCCGGGCAAAACCACGAGGAACATGAGCCGCAATGCCGAGCAAGAATAAAGAAATGGCCGACAAGGTCGAAAGCATGCCCGAGGAAGACCGGCAGAGCAGCCGTCGGCTGAGGCTGGAGACGCTGGTGCGTTTGCGATGGCTTGCCGTCTGCGGGCAGACTGCCACGGTGCTGATCGTTGCGCTGTGGCTGCAATTTCCACTGCCGGTGCAGGCGTGCATCGCGCTGATCACGGCGCTGGCGATCGTGAACTTCTATCTGATGATCCGCTATCCTGCGACGCACCGCATCGACCCGGTGGCGGCGCTGGCGTTGCTCGGCTTCGATCTCCTGCAGCTCTGCGCGCTGCTCTTCATCACCGGCGGGCTGGTCAATCCGTTCGCGGTGCTGGTCTGCGTTCCCGTTATCATCGCCTTCGCGTCGCAGCCGATCCGCTACAGCATGCCGCTGATCGTGGTGGCGTTGGCCTGCATCACCATCCTGCCGTTCACGCCCTTCCCGCTTCCCTGGTTCGACGGGGCGGAGATCGACATTCCGAGCTTCATGCAGTTCGGGGTGTGGTGCGCGATCGCATCGACCATGACGTTTGCTGCCTTTTATGCTTATCGAGTCTCCATGGAAGGACGGCAGCTGGCCGAAGCTCTGGCAGCGACGGAGCTGGTGCTGCAGCGCGAGAAGCATCTGTCGCAGCTCGATGGCCTGGCCGCTGCGGCAGCACACGAGCTGGGAACGCCGCTCGCCACCATCAGCGTCGTTGCCAAGGAGATGGAGCGAGAGCTGAAGGATGACGATCGCTTTCGCGAGGATGTGCAGCTGCTGCGCAGCCAGAGCGAGCGCTGCCGCGATATCCTGCGCCGGCTGACGACACTCTCGGCCGAAGGCGATGCGCATCTGAGGCGGCTGCCGCTTTCCTCGATGATGGAAGAGATCGTGGCGCCGCATCGCGAATTCGGCATCAAGCTCAACCTCGTGGAAAAAGCGCCGCGCAAGGGCGAGCCGGTGACGGAGCGCAATGCCGGGATGATGTACGGGCTTGGCAATCTGGTTGAGAACGCCGTCGATTATGCCCGCCAGGAGGTGACTGTCACGGTGGAGCACGACCAGGAGCGCGTGCGCATCACGATCGAAGACGACGGCGAAGGCTATTCGCCCGATATCCTGCTCAGGATCGGCGAGCCCTATGTGACCAAGCGGCAGAAGGAGGACCGGGCCGGCGGACTGGGGCTCGGGCTGTTCATCGCCAAGACTCTGCTGGAACGCTCTGGCGCGGTGCTGACCTTCGAAAATCGAGGTCCTGACTATGTCGGCGCGCGCGTTCGCGTCGAATGGCCGCGCGTGCTGATCGATACGCATTCGACAAAATGAGCCGATGGGGCTAAAGAAAACGCAATGCAATAGGCCTATATCAGGCTGACAGCGCCAGGATTGAATAGATGAGCGAGCAGATTACCAACCCCTCCCCCGCCAGCGACGACTATATCGGCCCCGATGCGAGCCTCCTGATCGTCGATGACGACGGACCGTTCCTGCGCCGGTTGGCGCGCGCCATGGAGACGCGCGGCTTTCAGGTGGAGACTGCGGAATCGGTGGCGGAGGGTGTGGCCAAGTCCCACGCCAATCCGCCGAAATACGCGGTGCTCGACCTGCGGCTCGGCGATGGTAATGGCCTCGACGTCATCGAGGCGATCCGCCAGAAGCGCGACGATACCCGTATCGTTGTCCTCACCGGTTACGGCAATATCGCGACAGCGGTCACCGCGGTGAAGCTCGGCGCTGTCGACTATCTTGCCAAGCCGGCGGATGCCGACGATGTCTATGCGGCGCTGACGCAGCGCAGCGGCGAGAAGGTCGAACTGCCTGAGAACCCGATGTCAGCCGACCGGGTGCGCTGGGAGCATATCCAGCGTGTCTACGAGATCTGCGAACGCAATGTTTCGGAGACGGCGCGCCGGCTCAACATGCACCGCCGCACATTGCAGCGCATTCTCGCCAAGCGGGCGCCGAAGTAAATTCAAGCTAGAGCCTTTCCTGGTTAGATTGAAGCATTCTGTTGCCTCAAACGGAGTCGGATGGTCGTCCGGCCGGCGCGCGTCGTAGCCCACGCATACGGCCAAGCCGGCCGGACGATCAGGCGGCCCGTTTCAGGCAACCCGAAGGGCCGGGCATCTTTCCGCCAGGATCAAAGGCGATCGGCTCGACCGTACCTGGGGTATGCCCTTCGCCAATCGCCTTTGCCCTGAAGAAAACCTGCTCCGGCAGAATGCTTCAAGCTAACCAGGAAAGGCTCTAGATATCGTCGACGCCGAGCGGCTTGCCGGTGGCCCATTCGGCCATCAGCAGTCGCTGGGCGGCCGCGCGCGAAAAGTTCAGCGTGACGGATTTGCGGGTGGCGGGAGCCAGTCTATGTTCGGGCGCCTCGCGGATCATGTGGGCGCCATATCCATCCGAAAGAAACAGGCCGCAATCCTCCGGGAAGATATCGAGCGGCACATCCTTGTGTGTGGCGAAGAACAGCCGGTCGCAATGCAGGCGATATTCCGGCCATTTGCGATCCACCCTGAAGTCTTCGATCGAGGTCTTGATCTCGATGATCCAGATCTCGCCCTTGTCCGAGACGGTGATCAGATCGGCGCGCCGGCCGCTTGCGAGTGGCAGTTCCGGCAGGACGGCATGACGCATCTCGTGAAGTAGAATCTGAGTCCCGCGACGCACGAGCATGGCCCTGTCCGATTGTCGGCCATCGATTAACGGATTGTTATTGTAAACACTCAAAATCGTCATGGATAAGTTGGGGTCCAGCGCCCGCGTTGTTGCAAAAAAACCATGCGGTTCTAGTTTGCCATTGCGTAATTGCTCCGCCGCACTGCAACAGCTTGCCAAGGCGAAGTTAATCGAAAATAAACCATAATCTAAGATGGTTCGAAAGAACGATCCTCCCTTGCCCCATTCTTAAGAGACATCCATGCGCATCCGCAATGCACTTCCTGTATTCGGCCTGATGGCGACGCTCGCTCTGGCCGGTTGCTCCACGACTTCCGAGAGCGCCTCTGTCGAAAACAAGGCTGCCATGCCGGGTCCGACCGTCCAGACCGCGCAGATCTTCGACGACGCTTACGGCGTCACCACGGATGCCGGATATTCGCTGCCGGCGATCCCGATCCAGAAGGTCAAGCCGCAGTTCCACAGGCAGGTTGTCTCCTACGAAACCACAGAACGTCCGGGCACGATCATCGTCAATACCCGCGAACGCTTCCTCTACTACATCATGCCCGGCGGCAAGGCGATGCGCTACGGCATCGGCGTCGGCAAGCAGGGCTTCGCATGGGCCGGCACCGCATACGTCGCCTGGAAGCAGGAATGGCCGAACTGGCATCCCCCGAAGGAAATGGCCGTTCGCCGTCCCGAGATCGCCAAGTACGTCGAAGACGGCATGGGCCCTGGCCTTTCCAACCCGCTCGGCGCGCGCGCCATGTACCTCTTCAACGAAGAAGGCAAGGACACGCTGTTCCGCCTGCACGGCACGCCGGAATGGGCTTCGATCGGCACTGCCGCTTCTTCGGGCTGCATTCGTTTGATCAACCAGGACGTCATCGACCTCTACAGCCGCGTCCGTCCGGGCAAGACGACCTCCAAGGTCATCGTCATCCAGTAAGCTGGACCTGAAATTCGTTATAAAAAAGGCCGCCGGGACATTCGCTCCGGCGGCCTTTTTGTATCTGCTGTGTGGGGATCAGGCCGCTTGCGCGGCCTTCAACTCCAGGCGACGGCGGTGCAGGACCGGCTCGGTATAGCCGTTCGGCTGCGCCCTGCCCTTCAACACCAGTTCGAGAGCGGCCTGGAAGGCGATCGAACGGTCGAAATCTTTGGCCATCGGGTGATAGGCCGCGTCACCGGCGTTCTGGCCATCGACCACGGCGGCCATGCGCTTCATCGTTTCGACGATCTGCGCTTCGGTGACGACCTTGTGGTGCAGCCAGTTCGCCATGTGCTGCGCCGAGATGCGCAACGTCGCGCGGTCTTCCATCAGGCCGACATTGTTGATGTCCGGAACCTTGGAGCAGCCGACGCCCTGATCGACCCAGCGCACGACGTACCCCAGAATCCCCTGCGCGTTGTTGTCGAGTTCGCGCTGGATTTCCTCGGGCGTCCAGTTCGGACGGACGGCGACGGGCACGGACAGGATATCGCTCAGCTTGGCGCGCGGGCGATCCTTCAGGCCGCGCTGGACATTGGCGACGTTGACGCGGTGATAATGCGTGGCGTGCAGCGTCGCGGCCGTCGGCGACGGGACCCAGGCTGTGTTGGCGCCGGCCTTCGGATGGGCGATCTTCTGTTCCAGCATGGCCGCCATCAGATCCGGCATGGCCCACATGCCCTTGCCGATCTGCGCATGGCCGGAAAGGCCGCATTCGAGACCGATATCGACGTTCCAGTTCTCGTAAGCCGCGATCCAGGCGGCCTGCTTCATGTCGCCCTTGCGGATCATCGGCCCCGCTTCCATCGAGGTGTGCATCTCGTCGCCGGTGCGATCAAGGAAGCCGGTGTTGATGAAGACGACGCGCTCGCGGGCTGCGCGAATGCATTCCTTGAGGTTGACGGTGGTGCGGCGCTCCTCATCCATGATGCCCATCTTCATGGTGTTTTTCGCCATGCCGAGCGCATCCTCGACGCGGCCGAAGATCTCGACGGCGAAGGCGACTTCCTCGGGGCCGTGCATCTTCGGCTTGACGACATACATGGAGCCGGTGCGCGAATTCTTGCGGCGACCATTCGGGCCGATATCGTAGAGCGCGATGGCGGCTGTGATCATCGCGTCCATGATGCCCTCGGGCACCTCATTGCCATCGCGATCAAGGATAGCCGGATTCGTCATGAGGTGGCCGACGTTTCGGATCAGCATCAGAGATCGGCGATGAACCTCGAAGCTGGCTCCACCAGGGCCGGTATAATCGAGATCGGGATTGAGCTTGCGGATGAAGCTCTTGCCGTTCTTCACGACCTCTTCCTGCAGATCGCCCTTCATCAGGCCGAGCCAGTTGCGATAGACCTCGGTCTTGTCCTCGGCATCGACGGCGGCAATGGAATCCTCGCAGTCCATGATCGTGGTGATCGCGGATTCGAGCCAGACATCCGAAATGTGGGCGGCGTCGCTCTTGCCGATCTCTGTCGAGGCATTGATGACGATGTCGATATGGATGCCGTTGTTCTTCAGGAGGATGTTGCTCGGAGCCGCTGCATCGCCTCGGTAGCCGGCGAAATGCGAGGCATCCTTCAGCGCGACATGCTCGCCGTCGGTTGAGGAGATGGCGAGCGCGCCATCCTTGATCACGAGACCGGCGACGTCCTTCCAGCTCCAATCGACAAGCGGAACGGCGTTATCGAGAAAATCGCGCACCCAGGCGATGACCTTTTCGCCGCGCTTCGGATTGTAGCCCTTGCCCTTTTCGGCGCCATCGGCCTCGGAAATCGCGTCGGTGCCGTAGAGCGCGTCGTAGAGCGAGCCCCAGCGGGCGTTGGCGGCGTTCAGCGCGTAGCGGGCGTTCATGACCGGAACGACCAGCTGCGGGCCGGCGATGGAGGCGATCTCCGGATCGACATTGGTCGTGGTGACCTGGAAATCGGAGCCCTCGGGAAGGAGATAGCCGATCTCGCGCAGGAAGGCCTGATAGGCGTCCATATCGGTCGGCGCACCGTGCTGGCGATACCAATCATCGATGCGCAGTTGCAGGGCGTCGCGCTTGGCAAGAAGTTCGCGGTTTTTCGGCGCCAGATCGTGGACGATGGCCGAGAAGTCGGCAAAGAACTTGTCCGCATCGAGCCCAAGACCGGGAAGCGCCTCCTTGATCAGGAAATCATGAAGGACGGCTTCAATCGCAAGACCGTGTTTTTCGATGCGGCTCATAGACTATCTCCTCGGGCGGCGCGTTTTTCGCATGCTGCCACTTTGACCGGCTTTCATTCATAGTCAATCAGGCAATAGTTTGAAAGATTTATGCCTTTTCAGGCAAGAACTCTCGGCGTGACGCGCATCGGCAGGCCGTTCTGCGGCTGGGTGGTGAGTTTCTGCACCGGCCAAGGATTGGTCTCATCGGTCATGTCGAAGCGGAAGCGGTGCATCATGACAGCAAGCGCGATCACCGCCTCCTGCAGCGCGAAGGTGGCGCCGATGCAGACGCGCGGGCCTGCGCCGAAGGGGAGGAACTGGAAGCGGCTGATCTTGGCGCGGTTTTCGGGCAGGAAGCGCTCCGGCATGTAGGCGCGGGGCTTGTCCCAATAGAGTTCGTGGCGATGCAGCGTCCAGGGCATGATCAGCACAGTGACGCCGGCCTCGATCTCAACGGTCTCGCCCTTGGCATTCGTCCAGCGATCATCCGATATCGCGGCGCGGTTGATCGACGGGGCCGGCGGATAGAGGCGCAAAGCCTCTTCGAAGGCGGCGCGGGTATAGGGCATGAGATCGAGCCACTTCACCGGCTCGGCGCCCGTCGCCAGCACGCGGTCGATCTCTTCCTCCATCGCGTCGCGGATATGCGGCGTGTTGGCGACGCAATAGAGCGTCCAGGCCAGCGCCCGGGCCGTGGTTTCGTGGCCGGCGCCGATGAAGGTGAGGATATTGTCCTCGATCTCGGCATTGGTGAGCCCGCCCGACTTTGCCTGGTCGAGCAACAGCGTCAGGAAATCCTCGGGCGTCGTGTCGCGGTCCGCTTCCATGCGGGCCAAGCGGGCATCCATGGTTTCGCGGACGATGGTGCGGAATTTCTCCAGCACCTTCTGGCCGCCGATGCGGGTGACGCGAGGGACCCAGGTGGGGGCGCGCAACAGGTCCATCGGATCGACGCGGCCCATGCGATGCAGGAGCGCGTTGACGTCGTCGGCGAAGCTGTCGGAGGAGGTGACGATCTCGCCGGAAAACAAGGTGTCGGCGAGGATGGCGAAGGTGAGTTCGGCCATGTCGCTGGCGATCTCGAAGGTCTTTCCGTCGCTGCCGGCTTCTTCGTACTTACTGATGTATTCTTCCGACTGGCGCAGCATCTGGCCGGCGAAGCCATTGGCGTGGCGCGGCGTGAAGACAGGGGCGACGGCCTTGCGCGAGCGCTTCCAGACCTCGCCTTCCGCTGTCAGCAGACCATCACGCAGGATGGGCCGCAGGATCAGCTGGCGGATATCCGACATGCGGTAATTGGCGGCGTTATCGACCAGCACATGCTTGATCAGGCCGGGATCGTTGACGATGATCGTGCTTTCGCGGAAGAACTTCGTCTTGATGAAGGGCAGCGTGTAAGAGGGCTCGCCCCACAGCTCCAGCGGATTGCGCAGGATGGTGCGGATGATCTCAAGCCGGCTCGGCGGCACGGTGCGCGGGATGGGCGCTGGCGGAACGAACGGATTTGGACGCATGTCCATCGGATACTGGCCTTTCGCGGAAGATTGCCCTCCCCGGCAAGGCTAAAAAACTAGAGCAGGCGCTCCAGCTCGTCCAGCTTGTCGTTGATCAACCATCCGTAATAGTTTTCTTCCGGCCAGACCGTTTCGCCCGACGCGCGGTTCTTGGCGGCGAGCGCCGCGGCGCGCTGGCGGGAATTGCCGAGATTGTAGAGCGTTGCCGTCAGGCCCGGGTTCTTGGAGATATCCATGCCGGCGATCTGCTTGTAATCGTCGATCGAGCGGCGCACGGCGGCGGCCACGAAGGCCAACGAGATATCCGGGTCCATGATCGCCTTGTAGACGCTGCCAGCATCCTTCTCGTTGAGCTTGTTGATATCGGAGACCCGGCTGACGAGGTCGGAGAGCATCAGGGCGGTCAACGGGTTGATCTGGCCGAGGCCAAAAGTCTGGCCGGCGTAGAAGGGCTGGAAGAAGACGGCGCTGAAGCGGTTGTTCGGGAAGCTCTTGCCACCGACCGTCTTGCCACGGAAATCGCTTTCCCAGACATCCTCGCGGCAGCTCCACAGCGTGTAGGAATCGCTCTTGCCGTTGCACTCGGCAAATTGCGGGCGCTTAACGAAGTCGTCCACATCCTCGCCGTCATAGGCGAAGCGGAAGCTCTGGCCGGCGTAGGACGCGGCCTTGACGTAATAAGACTGCAAACGGTCGTAGGCGTCGACATTATAGGTGTGCTCGCCGACGATGGCGCCGATGACGTGGATCGGGTCGATGCCATAGGCGGCCGAGACCTTCTTGATCTTGCCCATCAGCTCGCGATCCGTCGCCAGGAGTTCGTGGACCTTGTCGTACTTGCGATCGAAAGTGGTCTTGGTGCCCTTGGTGCGGCGGACCGATGCGCCGGGAACATTCGGCTGCTCGACGTTGCGATTGCCCGGAGGCACGAGCTGCATGGAAAAAGCGGGCGCGGCGGTCAAGACCGTGGCGGCGATTACAAGGCTCGTCAGAAGGCGTCGCACGATCAGCTTTCCCATCATTTCCAATAGAGGCATTTCCGGTATCGGTCGGCATTTCCAGCTTGGCTGGCGCGCTGACTGTACCAAAATCTTGGCCGAATAATGCTGGCGCCAACAACAAAACGGGCCTTTCACTAAAAAGTAAAAGGCCCGTTGTCGAGAGTTCAGTCGGTCAAAGTTGCGGTATCACGCCAGTAAAGGCCGAGACCGGTGTTTGCGCATCACAGAATGAAGCGCGAGAGATCGGTGTTCTGAGCGAGATCACCGACATGCTTGCGCACATATTCGGCGTCGATGGTCACGGCGGTGCCGCCGCGATCCGGTGCGTTGAAGGAGATTTCGTCCAGCACGCGCTCCATCACCGTCTGCAGGCGGCGGGCGCCGATGTTTTCGACCGAGGCGTTCAGGTGAACGGCCACGTCGGCCAGCGCATCGATGCCGTCATCGGTGAATTCCAGCGTCAGGCCTTCGGTTTCCATCAGCGCTTTGTACTGGCGGATGAGGCTGGCTTCGGTTTCCGTCAGGATGCGGCGGAAGTCTTCCTTGGTCAGCGGGCGCAGTTCGACGCGGATCGGCAGGCGGCCCTGCAATTCCGGCAGCAGGTCCGACGGCTTGGAGACGTGGAAGGCGCCCGATGCAATGAACAAGACGTGGTCGGTCTTCACCGGCCCGTACTTGGTCGACACGGTCGTGCCTTCGACCAGCGGCAGCAGGTCGCGCTGCACGCCTTCGCGAGAGACGCCCGCCCCCATGCCGCCATCGCGGGCGGCGATCTTGTCGATTTCGTCGAGGAAGACGATGCCGTCGTTTTCGACGGAGCGCACGGCCTCGCGCTGGATGACTTCATTGTCGATCAGCTTGTCGGATTCGTCGCGGATCAGGTCGGTGTAGGAGGCCTTGACGGTGGTGCGCACCTTCTTGGTGCGGCCGCCCATGGCCTTGCCGAACATTTCCGACAGGTTGATCATGCCGATATTGCCGCCGCCGGGCATGCCGGGGATGTCGAAGCCGCCCATGCCGGTGCTGGTGTCGGCCACTTCGATATCGATTTCCTTGTCGTCGAGTTCACCGGCGCGCAGCTTCTTGCGGAAACTGTCGCGCGTGGCCGGCGAGGCCGTCGATCCGACGAGCGCGTCGAGCACGCGTTCCTCAGCGCTCATATGAGCCTTGGCCTCGACCTCGGCGCGCTTCTTTTCGCGCGCAAGGCCGATACCGACCTCGACCAGATCGCGGACGATCTGCTCGACGTCGCGGCCAACATAGCCGACTTCGGTGAACTTGGTGGCTTCGACCTTGATGAAGGGGGCGCCGGCGAGCTTGGCGAGGCGGCGGGAGATTTCCGTCTTGCCGACGCCGGTCGGGCCGATCATCAGGATGTTCTTGGGCATCACTTCGTCGCGCAGGCTCTCATCGAGCTGCTGGCGGCGCCAGCGGTTGCGCAGCGCGATGGCGACGGCGCGCTTGGCGTCATGCTGGCCGATGATGTGGCGGTCCAGCTCGGAGACGATTTCCCGGGGAGAAAAGTTGGTCATGATATCCTCTTGGCTTTCCTGCTCCGGCCGGCCGTTCGCGGCCCGGCCCACAGGACCCATTGTGAACGATTGCCGTTATTCGGCGTCGAGCGTTTCGACCACGAGATTGTGGTTGGTGTAGACGCAGATATCGGCGGCGATATCGAGCGCCCGGCGGGCCACTTCTTCGGCCGACTTGTCGCTGTCCATCAGGGCGCGGGCGGCGGCGAAGGCGTAGTTGCCGCCAGAGCCGATGGCGATGGCGCCATGTTCGGGCTCGAGCACGTCGCCGTTGCCGGTGATCGCCAGCGTCACCGACTTGTCGGCGACCAGCATCATGGCTTCGAGATTGCGCAGATACTTGTCGGTGCGCCAATCCTTGGCGAGCTCGACGGCAGCGCGCATCAGCTGGCCGGGATATTGCTCGAGCTTCTTTTCAAGCCGCTCCAAGAGCGTGAAGGCATCCGCGGTGGCGCCGGCGAAACCGGCAATGACGTCGCCCTTGCCGATGCGGCGCACCTTGCGGGCATTGCCCTTCATGACGGTCTGGCCGAGGCTGACCTGTCCGTCGCCCGCCATGATGACCTTGCCGCCCTTTCGAACTGTAATAATGGTTGTCATCGAATATACCCTAGCCCGTCAGGCGGGCCCTTACCTCGGGCCGCACATCGGCCCTGTTGAGCCCTATGTAAGTTGGCGAATGCCGATTGCAATTGGCTTCGATTTCTCGACCCGCGCTTCTGGATATTTCCCGGCACGCCTGATAAGGAACCCGCGTATTTCCGGAGGGAGCGCCATATGGCCGAGACCGCAGCAAGCCGTACGGGATCCGTATCCCGCAAGACCAACGAGACCTCGGTTTCCGTTTCCGTCAATCTCGACGGCACCGGGAAATCGACGATTTCGACCGGCGTCGGCTTCTTCGACCATATGCTCGACCAACTGTCACGACATTCGCTGATCGACATGGAGATCGAGACCAAGGGCGATCTGCACGTCGACGACCACCATGCGGTGGAAGACACGGGCATCGCCATCGGCCAGGCCATCGCCAAGGCGCTCGGCGACCGTCGCGGCATCACCCGCTACGCCTCGATCGATCTTGCCATGGACGAGACGATGACCAAGGCTGCCGTCGATCTCTCCGGCCGCCCCTTCCTCGTCTGGAACGTGTCATTCAGCGCGCCGAAGATCGGCACGTTCGACACCGAACTCGTCCGCGAATTCTTCCAGGCTCTTGCCCAGAACGCCGGGATCACCTTGCATATCCTGAACCACTATGGTGCCAACAACCACCATATTGCCGAGACATGCTTCAAGGCCGTCGCCCGCGCGCTGCGCACGGCGACAGAGATCGATCCTAGGCAGGCGGGCCGTGTACCCTCGACGAAGGGCACGCTCGTCTAAGCCCCTTGAGGGAGCTTGACGACATGAGTTCCAGCTATCTGGTTCTGACCGCCCCTGGCGGCACCGATATCAAGCACGAGAAGACGCGCTTCATTCGCGACGGCTTTACCGTGCTAGGCTTCCTGTTTCCCTGGATCTGGCTCGCCGTTCACCGGCTGTGGCTCTACGCCGTTGCCGCCTTTCTGCTGCAGAGCATCGGCGGCGCGCTGATGGATCAACCGGGAATGTGGCTGGTCGGCTTTGCCGTGACGTTCGGCACCAGCCTTCTTGTCGGGCTCGAAGGGCAGAACCTGCGGGTTCGCAACCTTGCCGCAAAGGGCTGGCAGGACGAAGCGCTGATCTCGGCCGATCGGCTCGATGTCGCCGAGGAAATCTACTTTTCTGAAATTCAGACCGATCTCCGTGACGACACGCGTATGCCGTCGCCGCAGTGGGATGGCGGCAGCCGCACGGATCGCGGCACCGCAACATCCCTCGGTCTCTTTGGCTTTTATGGAGGACGCTGATGCGCGTCGCAATTATCGACTACGGTTCCGGCAATCTGCGTTCGGCGACGAAGGCCTTTGAGCGGGCTGCTCGCGAGGCCGGCGTTGACGCAGTGATCGACCTCACCGACAAGGCTGACGTCGTTGCCGCCGCCGATCGCGTCGTGCTGCCGGGTGTCGGCGCTTATGCCGATTGTCGCCGCGGATTGGATGCCGTGCCGGGGATGACCGAGGCGCTGATCGACGTGGTCGAGAAGAAGGCGCGGCCCTTCCTCGGCATCTGCGTCGGCATGCAGCTGATGTCCTCGCGCGGGCTGGAGAAGACCACGACCGAGGGTCTCGGCTGGATTCCCGGTGACGTCGTTGAAATGACGCCTGATGATCCCAATCTGAAGATACCGCAGATCGGCTGGAACACGCTGGACCTGAAGCGCCCTCACCCGCTGTTCGAGGGTATTGTGACCGGTGCCGAGGGGCTGCATGCCTATTTCGTGCATTCCTACCATCTGGCCGCCCAGAACCCCGAGGATGTAATCGCGACCACCGGCTACGGCGGACCGCTGACGGCCTTTGTCGGCCGCGACAACGTGGCGGGCGCGCAGTTCCATCCGGAGAAGAGCCAGAAGCTCGGCCTCGCCCTGATTGCCAATTTCCTGCGCTGGAAGCCCTGAGCTCGCGCCTTTGAAGGACTGACAGAATGATCCTCTTTCCCGCCATCGACCTCAAGGACGGCCAGTGCGTTCGCCTCAAGCTGGGCGATATGGAACAGGCAACCGTCTACAATCCCGACCCCGGCGCGCAGGCCAAGGCTTTCGAGGACCAGGGTTTCGAATGGCTGCACGTGGTTGATCTCAACGGTGCCTTTGCCGGCGAGAGCGTCAATGGCGCTGCCGTCGATGCGATCCTGAAGGCCACGAAGAACCCGGTGCAGCTCGGCGGCGGTATCCGCACGCTCGATCATATCGAAAGCTGGCTTTCCCGCGGGCTGTCGCGGGTGATCCTGGGCACTGTTGCCGTGCGCGATCCTGCGCTGGTGATCGAAGCCTGCAAGAATTTTCCCGGCCATGTGGCCGTCGGCATCGACGCCAAGGGCGGCAAGGTGGCTGTCGAGGGCTGGGCCGAGGCCTCCGAGCTCGGCATCATCGAGCTGGCTAAAAAATTCGAGGGCGCCGGTGTGGCGGCGATCATCTATACCGACATCGACCGCGACGGCATCCTGACCGGGATCAACTGGGATTCGACGCTGGAACTGGCGGACGCCGTCTCGATCCCCGTCATCGCATCGGGCGGACTGGCCTCGATCGACGACATCAAGCGGATGCTGAAGCCTGACGCCGCGAAGCTCGAAGGCGCAATTTCCGGCCGGGCGCTCTATGACGGCCGTATCGATCCCAAGGAAGCGCTGGCGCTGATTGCGGCGTCGCGCGCGAAGGAGACCGCGCAATGACCCTGAAGGCTCGCGTCATTCCCTGCCTCGACGTCAAGGACGGCCGTGTCGTCAAGGGCGTCAACTTCCTCAACCTCGTCGATGCCGGCGATCCCGTCGAGGCCGCCAAGGCCTATGACGCGGCCGGCGCCGACGAGCTCTGCTTCCTCGACATCACCGCCTCTTCCGACAACCGCGAAACGATCTTCGATGTGGTGTCGCGCACGGCCGACCAGTGCTTCATGCCTGTTACCGTCGGTGGCGGCGTTCGCACGATCGCAGACATTCGCAAGCTGCTTCTTTGCGGTGCCGACAAGGTGTCGATCAATTCGGCCGCCGTCAGCAATCCCGACTTCGTTGCGGAAGCAGCCGACAAGTTCGGCGACCAGTGCATCGTCGTCTCGATCGACGCCAAGCGGCGGCTGACGCCTGCCGGCGGCGAGGCCAGCGCCTGGGAGATCTACACGCATGGCGGCCGCAACGCGACGGGCATCGATGCGGTGGATTTCGGGCGCCGGATGGTCGAGCGCGGGGCCGGCGAATTGCTGGTGACTTCGATGGACCGCGACGGAACGAAAGCCGGCTACGATCTGGCGCTGACGCGGGCGATTGCGGACGCCGTGCGCGTTCCCGTCATCGCATCCGGCGGTGTGGGCGACCTCGACGATCTCGTGGCCGGCGTGAAGGAAGGCCATGCGACGGCAGTCCTCGCCGCCTCGATCTTCCACTTCGGTACCTATTCCGTCGGCGAAGCGAAGCGCTATATGTCTTCGTGCGGCATCGACATGCGTCTCGACTGAGACTGAAAGCGATATGATGAGCGAATTCACACTCAGCGACCTCGAAAAGATCGTCGACGCGCGGTCAAAAGCTTCGCCCGAGGAATCTTGGACGGCGAAGCTCGTTGCGGCCGGCCAGCCCAAGGCGGCGAAGAAGCTTGGCGAGGAAGCGATCGAAGCCGTGATGGCCGCCGTCACCGACGACCGCGAAAACCTCACCTACGAGGCGGCCGACGTGCTCTATCATCTCTTGGTCGTATTGAAGATCGCCGGTATTCCGCTACAAGATGTCATGGCGGAACTTGAGCGCCGCACCGCTCAATCCGGCCTCAGGGAGAAGGCCAGTCGGCAAAGCTGATGGGTATCGCAAGACAGATCACCGGTGCGCCCGAGGCGCACGATCATTTCCAGGCGAATGCTTATTCGCCCTATCACTTCTTTTCATCCGAGGAATGGGCGAAGTTCAGGGCGGATACGCCGATGACGCTGACCTCGGACGAGGTCAAGCGGCTGCGCTCGATGGGCGACCCGATCGACCTCGACGAAGTCCGGCGCATCTATCTCTCGGTGTCGCGCCTGCTTTCGGCGCATGTGGAATCGTCGCTGCTCCTGTTCAAGCAGCGCAACCGGTTCCTGAGCCTGTCGAACGTGGCGAAGACACCCTTCGTGATAGGGATCGCCGGCTCGGTGGCGGTGGGGAAATCGACGACCGCGCGTATTCTGAAAGAGCTTCTGCGCCGCTGGCCGTCGAGCCCGAAGGTGGATCTGGTCACCACGGACGGCTTTCTCTATCCCAACGCCGTTCTGCAGCGGGAAAACCTGATGCAGCGCAAGGGTTTCCCCGAGAGTTACGACACGGGTGCGATCCTGCGGTTTCTGGCGGCGATCAAGGCCGGGCAGCCGGACGTCAAGGCGCCGTCCTACTCGCACCTCGTCTATGACGTGCTGCCGAACGAATACAAGATCATCGACCGGCCCGACATCCTGATCTTCGAAGGGATCAACGTGCTGCAATCGCGCGACCTGCCGGCGGGCGGCAAGATCGTGCCGATGGTCTCGGACTTCTTCGACTTCTCGATCTATATCGACGCGGACGAAAGCCGGATTCACGACTGGTACGTGACCCGCTTCATGGGTCTGCGTGAGACGGCGTTCCGCGATCCGAACTCCTTCTTCCACCGCTATGCCTCGATCAGCGAGGAGAAAGCGCTTTCGATCGCCGAGGGGCTTTGGCAGAACATCAACCTGAAGAACCTGCGCGAAAACATCCTGCCGACGCGCCCGCGCGCCGATCTGATCCTGCGCAAGGGGCAGAATCACCTGATCGAGCAGGTGGCGCTGCGCAAGCTTTAAGGGTTCACGCGCCGAAGCGTCAGATTGATGCGGCCGCCATTTTTCAAAAGCGTGGACGTTGACGGATAGATTCGGTCAACGCCGTGGAAGCACAGACGCCCCTGCCCGCCGAGAATGACAACGTCGCCGCTTGAGAGCTTGAAGGACATGGTCTTGTCCGTTCGCTCGAGCCCGCCGACGCGAAAGAGGCAGGTGTTGCCGAGCGAGATCGACACGACGGGTGCCGAGAAGTCCTGCTCGTCCTTGTCCTGATGCAGGCCCATCTTGGCGTCATCCGAATAGAAATTGATGAGGCAGGCTTCCGGCGGCTTGTCGTAGCCCGAGACATCATTCCAGATATCAAGCAATTCGCCGGGAATTGCCGGCCAGAGTTTTCCCGTGGCCGGATGGGTCGGCTGGTAGCGGTAGCCGCGTTCCTTATCGGTGACCCAGCCGAGCGCGCCGCAATTGGTCATGCGCACAGACATGGGCTTGCCGGTGCCGGGCATCACTGGTGTGTAGAGCGGCGCCTGCGTGACGATGCTGCGAATGATCTCAACCAGCGCTTCCTGGCGGGGGCGACTCAGATAATCAGGGCTGTGGCGAATGCCGTTCGGCAGCTGCAGCATCAATGCCCTCCCCTGACTACTCGCCGCTCGGGCGGCTGCGCATCTTCTTGACGTCGGAGCGGCCGGATTTGGCCTTCAGCCGGCGTTCGACGGAGCCCTTGGTCGGCTTGGTCTTCTTGCGCGGCGGCGGCGGTGGCTTGGCGGCCTCGAGGATCAGTTCTTTCAACCGCTCGCGCGCATCCTCGCGGTTGCGTTCCTGGCTGCGGAAACGGCTCGCCTCGATCATCAGCACGCCTTCCTTGGACATGCGACGGCCCGCCAGTTTCACGGCGTTGATCTTGACCCGCTCGTTCAGCGCCGGGGAATTCTGGATGTTGAAGAACAGCTGGACTGATGTCGAGACCTTGTTGACGTTCTGCCCGCCGGGACCGCCCGCCAGAACGAACTGTTCCGTCAGTTCCCATCCCGCGATGGTGATCCTGTCGTTGATATAGAGCGGGTCGCTGGCCATGTGATGTCTATCTCACATCGTCTCCCGCTTGGAAAGGCGCTTCAAAACGCGCAAAACCCGACCTTTCCGGGCCGGGTTTCACGTGAATCATCAATCAGTTGTCGCTGATTTACTCAGCGGCCACCCGAAAACCCGGGGCCGCATCGCGCACTCCGCCGTCGACGTGACCTTCGAACTTGGCGAAATTGTCGATGAACATCGTCACCAGCTTGTTCGCCTGCGCGTCATAGGCGGCAGCGTCGGCCCAGGTCGAGCGCGGATCGAGAATGCCGCTTTCAACGCCCGCAACCGCAACCGGAACGGCGAAGCCGAAGTTCGGATCGGCGCGGAAATCGGCCTTGCTGAGTTCGCCCGAGAGGGCGGCTGCGAGCAGCGCGCGCGTCGCCTTGATCGGCATGCGCTTACCGGTGCCATAAGCGCCGCCGGTCCAGCCGGTGTTGACGAGCCAGCATTCGACGCCGTGGCGGCCGATCAGCTCCTTCAGCAGATTGCCGTATTCCGACGGGTGACGGGGCATGAACGGGGCGCCGAAGCAGGTCGAGAAGGTGGCTTCCGGCTCGGTCACGCCGCGTTCCGTGCCGGCCACCTTGGCGGTGTAGCCGGACAGGAAGTGGTACATGGCCTGATCCGGCGTCAGCTTGGCGATCGGCGGCATGACACCGAAAGCATCGGCCGTCAGCATGATGATCGTCTTCGGATGGCCGGCGCGGCCGGTTTCCGAGGCGTTCGGGATGAAATCAAGCGGATAGGCGCAGCGGGTGTTTTCCGTGAGCGAACCATCGTTGAAGTCAGGAATGCGGTTTTCATCGAGCACGACGTTTTCAAGCACGGTGCCGAAACGCTGCGTCGTGGCGTAGATTTCCGGCTCGGCTTCGGCCGAGAGGCGGATGGTCTTGGCGTAGCAGCCACCCTCGAAATTGAAGATGCCGTCCTCGCCCCAGCCGTGCTCGTCGTCGCCGATCAGCGTGCGGGCCGGATCGGCCGAAAGCGTCGTCTTGCCGGTGCCCGACAGGCCGAAGAAGACCGCGGCATCGCCATCTGGGCCGACATTGGCCGAGCAGTGCATGGGCATGACGCCCTTGGCCGGCAGCAGATAGTTCAGCGCGGTGAAGACCGACTTCTTCATTTCACCGGCGTAGAAGGTGCCGGCGATCAGGATTTCGCCGTTGGTCAGGTCGCAGGCGATGACGGTTTCGGTGCGGCAGCCGTAGCGCTCCGGATCGGCCTTGAAGGTCGGCAGGTCGATGATCGTGAGCTTCGGCCCAAAGCTTTCCAGCGTGGAACGCTCCGGCCGGATCAGCAGGTTGCGGATGAACAGCGAGTGCCAGGCAAGCTCGGTAACGACGCGGGTCGGCAGCGCATTCGCCTCATCGGCACCGCCGATCAGGTCCTGCACGAAGAGCTCCTTGCCGGCGGCATGCGCCAGCATGTCCTGCTTCAACAGCGCGAAATGCTCCGGCGACATGGGCTTGTTATTGTCCCACCAGATCTGGCCATCGGTATTCGCGTCGCGGACGACGAACTTGTCCTTGGGCGAGCGGCCAGTGTGCTGGCCGGTCAATGCCCGCAAGGCGCCGTGAGCGGTGAGTTCGGCTTCTCCCCGGCGAATCGACTCTTCATAGAGGGAGGCGGCGGTGAAGTTATAACGGACGCTCTTCGCGCCTGCAAAACCTGCCGTCGCCAGCTCTATCGCTGGGTTGTGTGTACCGAACTGCTCCATGGTCATTTCCTTCCCTTGGGGCTCAACGCCGTTAAGAACTAGGCGCGAACCTACGGACAGGATTTTTAAAGCGCAAGTGGCATAAATCGATATTATTTAATGATATCAGTTATTTAATCGATTTAAATTTCTGACGTTTATTTTAAATCGTTTGAACTGACTTGGCGTAGTCGATTTCACCGCACGACTTTCGGTTGTCTTCAAAAATTACCGATCGCCCCACCCTTTATCTTTGCCACAATTTGTTCCACCTTTATCCCCATAAGCGCATCCGGTTCATATGGCCGCCTGGGGACCTTCAAAAAACCTGGAGACGCGCATTAGATGACGGAGACGAATACAATGCCGACAATCGCGCTCGTTGATGACGACCGTAACATCCTGACCTCGGTGTCGATCGCGCTTGAGGCCGAAGGATACAAGGTCGAGACCTATACGGATGGCGCCTCGGCCCTTGACGGTCTTCTCGCCCGCCCGCCGCATCTGGCGATCTTCGATATCAAGATGCCGCGCATGGACGGAATGGAACTGCTGCGCCGTCTGCGCCAGAAATCCGACATGCCGGTGATTTTCCTCACCTCCAAGGATGAAGAGATCGACGAACTCTTCGGCCTGAAGATGGGCGCCGACGACTTCATCACCAAGCCGTTCTCGCAGCGACTGCTGGTGGAACGCGTGCGCGCCGTCCTGCGCCGCGCCGCCGGACGCGAAGCCGCGGCAGCGGCCGCGACCGGTGCAGCACCAAAGCCCGGTGCCGCACAGCTTGCGCGTTCGCTCGAGCGTGGCCAGCTTGTCATGGACCAGGAACGCCACACCTGCACCTGGAAGAGCGAGCCGGTGACGCTGACGGTGACCGAATTCCTGATTCTGCATTCGCTGGCGCAGCGCCCCGGCGTCGTGAAAAGCCGTGACGCGCTGATGGATGCGGCCTATGACGAGCAGGTCTATGTCGACGACCGCACCATCGACAGCCACATCAAGCGGCTGCGCAAGAAATTCAAGATGGTCGACAACGACTTTGATATGATTGAAACGCTCTACGGAGTGGGATACCGCTTCCGCGAAGCAGCCTGACGCCTAAGGGCGCGGCGGATAAGAGTATATGAGAGCCGGCGCCGCGGACGCGGCCCGCTCTTCGAAAGGGCTGTCGTTGGCACAGTTGGTGCAGGAGAAGGATCTGGATGACGCAGACGGCGTAGGCCGACGCGTCAGGGGACGACGCTGGTCGCATCCCTTCACGATCATTCGCCGTATCTTCGGCAACGCCGTCTTTTCCAGCCTGACGCGCCGCATCCTCTTCTTCAATCTCGCGGCACTCGTCGTTCTCGTCGGCGGCATTCTCTATCTCAACCAGTTTCGCGAGGGGCTGATCGACGCCCGCGTCGAGAGCCTTTTGACGCAGGGCGAGATCATCGCCGGCGCCGTCTCGGCTTCGGCCTCGGTCGATACCAACTCGATCACCATCGATCCCGAAAAGTTGCTTGAGCTGCAGGCTGGCCAGAGCATCACCCCGGTTCCGAATGACGAGGACCTGGAATTCCCGATCGATCCGGAAAAGGTCGCCCCGGTACTGCGCCGCCTGATCTCTCCGACCCGCACGCGCGCCCGCATCTTCGATGCCGATGCGAACCTGTTGCTCGATTCGCGCCATCTCTACTCGCGTGGCCAGGTGCTGCGCTTCGACCTGCCGCCGGTTGCCGATGAGGAGCAGACCTGGGGCGAGTGGTTCACGACGATCTTCAACAAGGTTTTGCAGCCGGGCAACCTGCCGCTTTACAAGGAAGCGCCGGGTGGCGACGGCTCGATCTATCCTGAAGTCATGAACGCGCTGACCGGTGTGCGCGGCGCTGTGGTGCGCACCACGGAGAAGGGCGAACTGATCGTCTCCGTCGCCGTACCGATCCAGCGTTTTCGTGCCGTGCTCGGCGTGTTGCTGCTATCGACGCAGGCCGGCGATATCGACAACATCGTTCATGCCGAGCGTCTCGGCATCATGCGCGTCTTCGGCGTCGCGACACTGGTCAACGTGCTCCTGTCGCTGGTGCTTTCGTCGACGATCGCCAATCCGCTGCGCCGCCTTTCGGCTGCGGCGATCCGCGTGCGTCGCGGCTCCAAGGAGCGCGAGGAAATCCCCGACTTCTCGGTTCGCCAGGACGAGATCGGCAACCTGTCGATCGCGTTGCGCGACATGACGACCGCGCTCTACGACCGGATCGATGCGATCGAGAGTTTCGCGGCCGACGTCAGCCACGAGTTGAAAAACCCGCTGACCTCGCTGCGTAGCGCCGTCGAGACGCTGCCGCTGGCGAAATCGGACGATTCCAAGAAGCGGCTGATGGATGTCATTCAACACGACGTGCGCCGCCTCGACCGCCTGATCAGCGATATCTCCGATGCTTCACGCCTCGATGCCGAGCTTGCGCGCGTCGATGCCGGATCGGTGGATCTCGAAGTTCTGCTTCGTGACCTCGTGGAAATCTCGCGGCAGATCCGCAACCGCAAGAAGGAAGTGCAGATCGAATTCGCGATCGAGCGCAAGCCCGGCGTGAAGACCCGCTTCCTCGTCAATGGGCACGACCTGCGCATCGGCCAGATCGTCACCAACCTGATCGAGAACGCGCGCTCCTTCGTCTCCGACCAAGACGGGAAAATCACCGTTCGTCTGGTGCGCACGCGTTCGCGCTGCATCGTCTATATCGAGGATAACGGCCCCGGCATTCAGGCGGAGAATATCGACCGCATCTTCGAACGCTTCTATACCGACCGGCCGGAATCCGAAGGTTTTGGGCAGAATTCCGGCCTCGGCCTGTCGATCAGCCGCCAGATCGCCGAAGCGCATGGCGGCTCGCTGCGGGCCGAAAACATCATCGACGCCGAGACTGAAGAAGTGGTCGGCGCCCGCTTCACGCTTGCGCTTCCAGCAGATCCCAACGCATGACCACGGCCCCGGTCAATATTCACGCGACGGCGATCGTCGTCGGTAAGACCGGGCTTCTCTTCATGGGGCCATCGGGCTGGGGCAAGTCGATGCTCGCCTTTGCGTGTCTTACCGAGGCCCAGCGGATCGGGGTCGATGCCGCGCTGGTCGCAGACGATCAGGTGATGATCTCGGCTCGGGATAACGCGGTCATCGCGGCCTGCCCGTCCTCCATACAAGGGATGATCGAGCTGCGCGGAACCGGCATCGTCCGCCTCTCCTTTATCCAGGAAGCGCCCATGCATTATGCGGTTCTTCCCGGGCACGTTACGGGGGAAGACCGGGTGCCGCCGGAGGGCGAGACGACCGCGGTTTCAACAGGTATCACACTGCCCGTCATTCGGTTGCTGGCTAATGTGCCGCTTCCACTGGCGGTATTGATGGCCAAAGCACCCGAAATAGGGCGCTAATGCCCACGAAACCGGCAGCTGGCGCGCGAAACCGTGCATTTTTGTCTTGCCATTCGGCTTTTCATAGCCAAGATGTGCCCCCACGGTGGACGCGATTGCTGCATTGCGATATTGGGCCTACCGTTTGCATACGCCATTGGGAGCAGTAGTATCATGATCGGACTTGTGCTTGTCACTCACGGCAAGCTGGCTGAAGAGTTTCGTCATGCGGTCGAACATGTTGTCGGTCCTCAGAAATTCATCGAGACGGTCTGTATCGGCCCCGAAGACGACATGGATCAGCGACGCCAGGATATTCTGGGCGCTGTTGCAAACGCCGATGACGGCCATGGCGTGGTCATCCTGACCGACATGTTCGGTGGTACCCCTTCCAATCTGGCGATCTCCGTGATGAGCAGCGGACATACCGAAGTGATTGCCGGCATGAACCTTCCAATGCTGATCAAGCTTGCCGGCGTGCGCGGCGAAGACAATATGGAAAAGGCGCTCGCCGAGGCATCCGAAGCCGGCCGCAAGTACATCAATGTCGCCAGCCGCGTCTTGAGCGGCAAGTAAAGAGCCCCAGATGACCGTCCAGCTCTCCCGCGAAATTCTCATCATCAACAAGCGTGGCCTGCATGCGCGCGCTTCGGCGAAATTCGTGCAGACGGTCGAAACCTTCGACGCTTCGATCACCGTTTCGAAGGATGGGATGACCGTTGGCGGCAACTCGATCATGGGATTGATGATGCTGGCCGCAAGCCCGGGCTCAAGCGTCTTGGTCTCTGCCAGCGGCAACCAGGCCGAACAGGCGCTCGACGCGCTGGACCAGCTAATCCAGAACAAGTTCGGCGAAGATATGTAACGGTCCGCCGGTCCATATAAACATATAAAGACTTCTTTATATCATTATTGCCTTCGTCATAGAAGCCTGCTAAACGGCTGGCATGACCGCGCCTGCGCGGAGCTTTTCGTCGCGCGACCTCGTTTCGCGCCTTCGCATCTGAGACGCTTTCAGCATGGAGAACCCAATGAGCACTGAAAAAGATTACGTCGTCGCCGATATCGGCCTCGCAGACTTCGGCCGCAAGGAAATCACGATCGCTGAAACCGAAATGCCGGGCCTGATGTCCTGCCGCGAAGAGTTCGGCGCATCGAAGCCGCTCAAGGGCGCGCGCATCACCGGCTCGCTGCACATGACGATCCAGACGGCCGTGCTCATCGAGACGCTGGTCGCTCTCGGCGCCGAAGTGCGTTGGGCATCGTGCAACATCTTCTCGACGCAGGACCACGCCGCTGCCGCGATCGCCGCTTCGGGCGTTCCCGTCTTCGCCGTCAAGGGCGAATCCCTGCATGACTACTGGGTCTACACCGACCAGATCTTCCAGTGGGCTGACGGCGGCCTCTCCAACATGATCCTCGATGACGGCGGCGACGCCACCATGTACATCCTGCTCGGCGCCCGCGCCGAAGCCGGCGAAGACGTGCTGTCGAGCCCGCATTCTGAAGAAGAAGAGATCCTCTTCGCACAGATCAAGAAGCGCCTCGCCGCTTCGCCTGGCTGGTTCACCAAGCAGCGGGACGCGATCAAGGGTGTGACCGAAGAAACCACCACGGGTGTCAACCGCCTGTACCAGCTCTCCCAGAAGGGCCTGCTGCCCTTCCCTGCCATCAACGTCAACGATAGCGTCACCAAGTCGAAGTTCGACAACAAGTATGGCTGCAAGGAATCGCTGGTTGACGGCATCCGCCGCGGCACCGACGTGATGATGGCCGGCAAGGTTGCCGTCGTCTGCGGTTACGGCGACGTCGGCAAGGGTTCGGCTGCTTCGCTGCTCGGCGCCGGCGCACGCGTCAAGGTCACGGAAGTCGACCCGATCTGCGCGCTCCAGGCCGCCATGGACGGCTTCGAAGTCGTCACGCTCGAAGACGTCGTCTCCACCGCCGACATCTTCATCACCACAACCGGCAACAAGGACGTCATCCGCATCGACCACATGCGCGCGATGAAGGACATGGCGATCGTCGGCAACATCGGCCACTTCGACAACGAAATCGAAGTTGCCGCGCTGCGTAACCTGAAGTGGACCAATATCAAGCCGCAGGTCGACCTGATCGAATTCCCGAAGGGCAACCGCATCATCCTGCTCTCGGAAGGCCGCCTGCTGAACCTCGGCAACGCGACGGGCCATCCGTCCTTCGTCATGTCGGCTTCGTTCACGAACCAGACGCTGGCGCAGATCGAGCTCTTCACCAAGCCCGGCCAGTACCAGAACCAGGTCTACATCCTGCCGAAGCACCTCGACGAGAAGGTCGCGCGCCTGCATCTCGCCAAGCTCGGCGTCAAGCTGACGCAGCTTTCGGAAGAACAGGCATCCTACATCGGCGTCACGCCGCAGGGTCCGTTCAAGGCTGACCACTACAGATACTAACAGCGGATCTGATATCCACAACATCTAGAGGGTGCGGCATTGACAAATGCCGCACCCTTATTTTTTGGCACACATCTTCCCGACGAATCCTATCCGAAGTATTGTTTTAACACTCGATTCGTGGAGACGGACGCGTCCGTTTGCTTCGAAAATGGGATGTCTTGTCGTAATGCGGCACAAAAGGACGGAGACATACCGCGCATGTCGGAAATGATGCACCGCCTGGTCAAACAGGCAGAAGACGGCGTTTACCCGTCTTGCTGCACTGGTCACCCGGGCAATGGAAAACCGGTCGATGCCCCAAAGGCTTCGACGCAGGGATCAGGCTTGTTGGCTCAGGTGGCAAGGATCTTTGCCGCGGGGACTGCAATGGCGTCGATCGCCCAGCCGGTTTTCGCACAGGCGGCGGCAGAGGCTGCCGCGTCTCCGCATCTTTTCACATCCACGCAGGTCGTCGGCTTCTCCGTCGTGATCGGCGTCATCTCGGCAGCCCTTCTTTCGACGCTCTGGGTCGTGCGCCAGCGCGGCAATCTCGAGAGCGAAGGCCGCGAGATCCGCTCCGCGTTATCGGACGCGCAGCAGCGCATTTCGCAATACCAGGCGCTGATCGCCGACAAGAACCGGCGCATCGTGATCTGGGACGGCGATGAGCGCCCCGAACTGTTGGGACAGCTGCCGGCCGAGACCGGTGCACCGCAGGACAATGAATTTCTGGCCTTCGGGCTCTGGCTGAAGCCGCGCTCGGCATCGGAACTCGACCGCGCCATCGACGGCTTGCGGCAATCCGCAAAGAGCTTCGACATCGTCGTCGAGACCCACCGCGAAGAGGTTCTGGAGGCGCAGGGCCGGGTTTCCGGCGGCCGCGCCTTCGTTCGCTTCGTGGCGCTGAACAATCTGCGCGCCGAGCTTGCCGAACTGAAGATCGAGCGCGACCGGCTGATGTCGTCGATCTCGGCGTTTCAGGGCCTGCTTGACTCCATCGACCTGCCGGCCTGGCAGCGCGACACCGAGGGCCGACTGACCTGGGTGAACCACGCCTATGGTGCGGCCGTCGACGCCGCATCACCCGACGAGGCGATCTCCGAGGGCCGTGAGATCCTGACGACCATCGCGCGCGAGCGCATCCGCGCCGTCGCCACGCCGGAATCGCCGTTCCACGACAAGATTTCGACCGTCATTCACGGCAACCGCACCTTCCTCGACGTTGTCGATGTGAAGGTTCCGAGCGGTTCGGCCGGCATCGCGGTCGATGTCTCCGGCGTCGAGACCGTTCGTGCCGAGCTGGAGCGGACGCTGAAGAGCCACGCCGAGACGCTCGACCATCTGGCGACACCGGTCGCGATCTTCGACGGCGACCAGCGCCTGCAGTTCTATAACCAGGCTTTTGTCACGCTGTGGCAGCTCGATATCGCATTCCTCGAGAGCAAGCCTGACAATGCCGAGCTTCTGGAGCGCCTGCGCGCCGCCAAGAAGCTGCCGGACCAGCTGAACTGGAAGACCTGGAAAGAGACCGCACTTTCGGTCTACCGGGCGCTCGATACGCAATCCGACCTCTGGCACCTGCCGAACGGCCAGACGCTGCGCGTCTTTGCGACCGCGCATCCGCAGGGCGGCGCCACCTGGGTGTTCGAGAACCTGACCGAACAGGTCGATCTGGAGACGCGTTACAACACGCTGGTGAAGGTTCAGGGCGAGACGATCGACCATCTGTCCGAAGGCGTGGCCGTGTTCGGCCCCGATGGGCGTATTCAGCTGTCGAACCCCGCATTCCGGGCGCTCTGGGGCATTACCGAAGCGGAAGCAAAGCCGGCTACGCATATCCGTGCGCTGGGCGATGCCTGCGCGCCCTCCTACGACAAGCCCGACGGCTGGAAGACCTTCGCCGAGTTGATTACCAGCTTCGACGACGAGCGTCGCTCGAGCCAGGGAACGCTGGAGCTGTTCTCCGGTCTGGTGCTCGACTACGCGGTCATACCGCTGCCGAACGCGCAGACGATGCTGACCTTCGTCAACATGACGGATAGCGTTCGCGCCGAACGGGCACTGACGGAAAAGAACGACGCGCTGCGCAAGGCAGACGAGCTGAAGAACGACTTCGTCCAGCACGTCTCCTACGAGCTGCGCTCGCCGCTGACCAACATCATCGGCTTCACCGACCTGTTGCGCACGCCGGGGCTTGGCGATCTGAATGAGCGGCAGGCGGAGTATATCGACCATATCTCCACCTCCTCGTCGGTCCTGCTGACACTGGTGAACGACATTCTTGATCTTGCGACCGTCGATGCCGGCATCATGCGGCTGAACTATTCGGAGATCGACCTCGGCGACCTGCTCGACGACGTCTCGATCCAGATTGCCGACCGCCTGCAGGAAAGCGGCGTGACGCTGGAGATCACGGCGCCGGCGCGGCTCGGATCGATCATCGCCGATCCGCAGCGCCTGAAGCAGATTCTGGTCAAGCTTCTCTCCAACGCCGCGAATTTCTCGCCGGAGGGCGCTTCGATATCGCTGGCCTGCCAGCGCGAGGGAACGGACTTCGTCTTCAGCGTGACCGATCAAGGCCCGGGCATCTCGCAAGAGATGATCTCGACTGTCTTCGACCGCTTCGCGACGGGCGCAAAAAGCGGCAAGCGCGGTGGTGCAGGCCTCGGCCTTTCGATCGTCGACAGCTTCGTCAACCTTCACAACGGCCAGGTCGTCATCGATAGCCAGCCGGGCAAGGGCACGACGGTCATTTGCCGGATTCCTTCGGCCAACCTCCCCTCCTACGCCGCCGCCGAATGACGACAAGCGCGCCTGTCATCTCGCTTTTCCTGGAAGACGAGGCAGCGACCGACCGTCTCGGCGAGGATCTGGCGCTGGCGCTGAAGCCGGGCGATTGCCTAGCGCTATCGGGTGATCTCGGCGCTGGCAAGTCCTCGCTGTCGCGAGCGCTGATCCGCGCGATTGCCGACGACGCGGAGCTCGAAGTGCCGAGCCCAACCTTCACGCTCGTGCAATCCTACGATCTGCGCATTCCCGTCGCGCATTTCGATCTCTACCGGCTCGGCGATGCCGCGGAACTGACCGAGCTCGGCTTTGACGAGGCGCTGCAGAGTGGGATCTGTCTGGTCGAATGGCCGGAGATGGCCGAGAGCGAGCTGCCGGATGACCGGATCGTGGTGACGCTGACGCATGAGGGCGCGGGACGCCGGGCGACGATCGCCGCGCCGGAGAAGCACGCCGCGCGGATCAATCGCGTGCTCGCCATTCGCGCCTTTCTGGCAGAGGCCGGTTACCCGCTTGCCAAGCGCCGGTTTCTCACTGGCGATGCATCGCTCCGGGCCTACGAGGCGATCTATCCCGACGATGGTGTGCGCCGCATCCTGATGGACTGGCCGCCGCTGCCGGAAGGGCCGCCGGTGCTTGATGGCAAGCCCTATCCGAAGGTGGCGCATATTGCCGAGAACGCTTATCCCTTTGTCGCCATCGCGGACGTGTTGCGCGAGCGCGGCTTCGCGACGCCGCTGATCCATGACGTCGACTACGAGCAGGGAATCCTGCTGATCGAAGATCTCGGCAGCGATGGGGTTCTCGACGAGAACGGCCAGCCGATCGCAGAGCGCTACCTCGAGAGCGTCGCGTGCCTTGCGGCCCTGCATGCGCAGGCGATCCCGCAGGATATCCGCGTCACCGACGGCCACGTGCACCACATTCCGGATTTCGACCGTACCGCCATGAAGATGGAAGTGCGTCTGGTGCTCGACTGGCATCTGCCGTGGAAACGCGATGGGGCGCCGGTGACCGATGCGGAGCGCGACGAATACCTGGCGATCTGGGACGCGCTGATCGACCAGCTTGATGCGACCGAGAAAAACCTGCTGCTACGCGATTTTCATTCACCCAATATCATCTGGCGGGAAGCCGAGACCGGCGTAAAACGGGTCGGCCTGATCGATTTTCAAGACGCGATGATCGGGCCGACGGCCTACGATCTCGCCTCGATCGCCCAGGATGCGCGCGTGACGATCGAGCCCGATCTCTTCGACCGGCTGATGGAGCACTATCTATCGCTGCGCCGCGCGCAGGGTGGATTCGACGAGGCAGGCTTCCTGAAAAGCTGGGCGATCATGTCGGCGCAGCGCAATTGCAAGCTGGCCGGGCTATGGGTTCGGTTGATGCGGCGCGACGGGAAACCTGGCTACATGAAGCACATGCCGCGCACGCTCTCCTACTTGAGCGTGGCGCTTCAGCATGAAACGCTTGCCCCCTTGCGCGAGTGGTGCGTAAGGACTGGAATAGTCACCAGCGAATCATAAGTTTCGGACGATATGACCATTAAACAAGCCATGGTGCTGGCTGCCGGTCTCGGCACCCGCATGCGCCCGATTACCGATACGATCCCCAAGCCGCTGGTGAAAATCGACGGCAAGGCGATGATCGACTATGCGCTGGATTCGCTGGCCGAAGCGGGCGTCGAGAAGGCGGTGGTCAATGTGCACCATCACGCCGACCAGATGCTCGACCATCTCAGCCGCTACAAGGCGCTTGAGATCATCATCTCCGACGAGCGCGCCGGCTTGATGAACAATGGTGGCGGCCTGGCGAAGGGCCTGAAGCTGCTCGATCGCGGTCCTGTATTCGTCACCAATGCCGATCTCTTCTGGATCGGCGAGCGGCCGGACCGGCCGAGCAATCTGAAGCGCTTAGCCGGATTCTTCGATGCGGACCGGATGGACATGGCGATGCTGTGCGTCAATCTCGAAGACACGACCGGGCATAACGGCAAGAACGACTTCAACCGGGATGAGGCCGGCCGACTGAGCCGCGTTCGCGCCGATGGTCCCGACCCGGTGGTCTATGCCGGGGCGATTGCCATGCAGACCGCGTTTCTCGACGACGCGCCTGTCGACGCCTTCAATCTCAACATCTATTTCGACAAGGCGATCGCGCGCGGCCGACTTTACGGCATGATGCTCGAGGGTCATTGGCTGACCGTCGGCACGCCCGAGGCGATCGGCGACGCGGAAGACACGATCCGGCGTTACCGGGCGTTGGCATAGGCCATGAGCGAGCGGCACCAGCCCAGGGTTCTGACAATACCGGCGGGGCTGCCCTTTCTCGCGACCCTGGCCGAGACGCTCTGCGACGGACGGCTGACGCCGCTGTTTCGCCATGACCCCGCCGATCCGTTGTCGCTCTCCAAGGTGACCATCTATCTGCCAACGCGGCGCGCGGTGCGCGTGCTGCGCTCGGAGTTCGTCGATCTGCTCGGCGGACGCTCCGCGATCCTGCCGATCATCAGGCCGCTTGGCGAGACGGACGATGACAGCGGCTATTTCGACGAAGCGCTGCCGGCAACGCTCGATCTTGCGCAACCACTTTCCAACACCGCACGCCTCCTGGAACTGGCCCGGCTAATTCTTGCGTGGCGCAACAGGCTGCCTGACATCGTGCGCAGCATCCACTCGGATTCGCCGCTCGTCGCACCCGCTAGCCCGGCGGACGCGATCTGGCTTGCGAGAAACCTGGCGGAGCTGATCGATTCCATCGAGACCGAGGATCGCGACTGGAGCGAACTTGCGACGCTGAGCGCGAGGGATCATGCGCTGTGGTGGCAGCTGACGGCGGAGTTTCTGCAGATCGCCAGCGCCTTCTGGCCGGAACGCCTGAACGAGCTTGGCAAATCCTCGCCGGCGCGGCACCGCAACGCAATCCTGAGAGCTGAAGCCAACCGTATCGCGACGATGCCGGAAAGCGGCCCGATCATCATCGCCGGCTCGACCGGTTCGGTGCCGGCAACGGCCGATCTGATCGCGGCCGTGGCAGCGCGGCGTGAAGGCGTCATCGTGCTGCCCGGCCTCGATGTCGGCATGCCGGACGCGCACTGGCAGATGGTCGCCCCCGATATGGCCGATGCCGCGCGACGCAGCCATTCGCAATATGGCTTGGCGCAGCTGCTGAAGCGCCTGCGCCTGACGCGCGACGATGTTTCGACACTTGCGAGCGCGCCCGACGCGCTTGCCGTCCGCGCACAAATCCTCTCGCATGCACTGTCTCCATCGGAGGCGACCAGCGACTGGAGCCGGTGGAAGACGGCGCTTCCGGAGAGCGATATTGCGGCCGCCTTTGCCGACGTCTCGCTGATCGAAGCGGGCAATGAGCGCGAAGAGGCGACGGCGATAGCCATCGCGCTTCGGCTGGCATTGGAGCAACCGGGCAAGGACGGCGAAAGCCGTGCGGCGCTGATTACGCCGGACCGCAACCTCGCCCGCCGCGTGATGGCGGAGCTGTCGCGCTTCGGCATCGTTGCCGACGATTCGGCCGGTACGCCGCTTGCAGCGATGCCGCAGGGGACCTTGCTGCAGCTGTTGCTCGAAGCAGCGCTGCGACCGGGCGATCCGGTGGCGATCGTCAGCCTTCTGAAGCACCCTCTGGCGCGCTTCGGGCTGGAGCGCGGCGCGCTTTCAGAGGCGGTGGCTGCGCTCGAATTGCTGGCCTTGCGCGGCGGTGTGGCGGAGGTCGATATCAGCGCGCTTGGGCCGCTGCTCGAACACCAGCTTTCAGAGCAGGCGCTCGACCGGCATGCGCCACATTGGCGCAAGGCGCTTCCCGTTCACGCGATCGATCTGGCGCGCGATCTCGCCCGCCGGGTCGGCGAGGCAACAGAACCGCTCGCTTCTGCTCTCGTGCGCCACGAAACCGCTGGTCGTGGCCTGACCACACGCTTCACGCTCTCCGACTGGGCCGATCGCACCGGACGCGCCATCGAGGCAGTCGCGCGTGACGAGAAGGGCGATCTCTCCGGGCTGTGGTCCGGCGAGGCGGGCGACACGCTGGCAACCTTGCTTGGCGAGGTGATTGGCACCGAGGGCCAGATCGAGGCGGACGGGGCGCAGTGGATCGATATCATGGCGGCGCTCTCGGCCGGACAGGCGGTGAAGCCGCAAGCGCTCAGCCATCCGCGGCTGTTCATCTTCGGTACGCTGGAAGCGCGCCTGCAGAGCGTCGATACGCTGATCCTCGGTGGCTTGAACGAGGGATCATGGCCGGGCCAGACGGCCAACAATCCCTTCATCTCGCGATCGATGAAGACAGAGATCGGCCTCGAGCCGCCGGAGCGCCGTATCGGCCAGCTGGCGCACGACTTCGAGATGGCCAACGGGACGCGGCATCTCGTCTATACGCGCGCACTGCGCAAGGGCTCGACGCCCACAGTCGCCTCCCGCTGGCTGCAGCGGCTGATGGCCTTTTGCGGAAAGAATTTCGAAGCCACGCTGAAGGATCGGGGTGAGCAGTTCGTGCATTGGGCCAGCCTGCTCGACGAGGGCCAGCGGCAAGCGCCGGCGCAACGACCGAGCCCGACGCCGCCGCGCGAGGTGCAGCCGAAATCCTACTCGTTCAGCGAGGTCGGCCGGCTGCGGCGCGATCCCTATGCGATCTATGCGCGCCGTGTTTTGAAGCTCGACGCCGTCGATGCCTTCAACCGCGACCCCGGGGCTGCGGAGCGCGGGACGCTCTATCACAAGATCATCGACCGGTTCATCCGCGAGGGCAACATCGCAGGCACGCCGGATGGAACGGCAGCGATGGAGCGCATCCTTACCGAGCTGTTCGACATGGAGCAGCTGCCGGCGCATATCGATGCCGTCTGGCGACCGCGTTTCCGCGAGGTGGCGCGCTCGTTCCTCACCTGGGAAGCAGAGCGGCGGCCGGGGCTTCAGCGGACGCTCACCGAAGTGCGCGGCGCCATGCAGCTCGAGCAGGTCGATATCCGGCTTAGCGGCGTTGCCGACAGGATCGATATTACCGGGCCGCACTCCGCCGATCTGATCGACTACAAGACGGGCTATAACCCCTCGCCTGCGCAGGCGCGCGCGTTGCTTGATCCGCAGCTGGCGCTGGAGGCCGAAGTGCTGAAAGCCGGCGGGTTCACGGATGCCGGCAAGCTGGTACCGCAGGACCTACTCTATGTCAGGCTGCGGCCGGGGAGCCGGTTCCAGGTCGACACCGTCAATAACGAATTCTCGGCGCGCAGCGACAAGGCGAAATCGGCGATCGAGCTTGCGGGCGATTCGATCGATCAGCTGGTGAAATTCGTGGCGCTGCTGCAATCCGGCGAGAAGGGTTTCACCTCGCGGCTTATTCCCGCCCAGCAATTCGAGTTCGGCGGCGATTACGATCACCTTGCCCGCGTCTCGGAGTGGTCGACGGCCGAAAGCGATGAGGCCAGCAATGATGAGTGACGAAACGGCACTGCCCGAGGGCGACGACCCGCACGACTGGACCAGCTGGACGACGGTGCAGCAGTCGATCGCATCCGACCCGCGCCGATCGGCCTGGGTTTCGGCCAATGCCGGATCGGGCAAGACGCACGTTCTGACGCAGCGCGTCATCCGGCTGCTGCTGTCAGGCGCCCGGCCCTCGGCCATCCTGTGCCTGACCTATACGAAGGCGGCTGCCTCCGAAATGTCGAACCGTGTGTTCGATCGGCTGGCCGAATGGGCTGTGCTCTCGGACGAGGAGCTCCGCAAGCGCATTGCCCAGATCGAGGGAACGCCACCTGATTTTCTGAAGCTCGCGGAGGCACGCAGGCTTTTCGCCAAGGCGCTGGAGACGCCCGGCGGGTTGAAGATCCAGACCATCCACGCCTTCTGCGAAGCGCTGCTGCATCAGTTTCCGCTGGAGGCAAACGTGGCAGGGCACTTTTCGGTGCTCGACGACCGGGCAGCCGCGACGCTGCTTGCCGACGCGCGGCGCTCGCTGCTGACGGCGACGACGCCCGAGGAAGACAAGGCGCTGGCGGATGCTTTCTCCTATGTCCTCAACCTTGGCGACGAATCCGGGCTGGAAACGCTGCTTGGCGAGATCGTTGCCAACCGTAATGCGATCAAGGCTTTCACCCAGGCCGCTGATCAGAATGGCGGCCTCGACAATGTCTTGCGAGCGGAGCTCGGCCTTTCCGAAGGTGACACCGAGCTTGCGATTGCCGGGCAATACTGGCCGCTGCCCCGTTTGGCCGGCGGCACGCTCAGTCTTTATCTGGAGCTCGCGGATAGCAAGGGCGGTGCAAAGGCGCAGGACGTGGCTTCCGCGCTGAAGAGCGTGGTGCGGGAAACGGATATCCTTCGCCGGATTCCGACGCTGGAAAAGATCTTTCTCACCGCCAAGGGCGAACCGAAAGCGGATGGGCAGTTCACCGTGAAGGCGATGCTCGCACAGGCGCCGGAGCTTGCTGATGCCATTGCCGCGGCGCGTGCGCATGTGGTCTCGTGCCGGGACCGGCTGAAGATCGTGCGGATGTTCGATGCCACGCGCGCCGCCCTTGTGCTCGCCGACAGGCTCAATCGAGACTACGACGATCTCAAGAAGCAGCGAAGCCAGCTCGACTTCGAGGATCTGATCACCCGCACCGCCGATCTTCTGAACAAGAGCGATGTCGGGCCGTGGATCCACTACAAGCTGGATCAGGGTATCGACCATATTCTCGTCGACGAGGCGCAAGATACCAGCCCGATCCAGTGGAGCGTGATCCAATCGCTGGCGGAGGATTTCTTCTCCGGCGAAAGCGCGCGCGATGTGGTGCGCACGCTGTTTGCGGTGGGCGACGAGAAGCAGTCGATCTATTCGTTTCAGGGTGCGCGGCCCGAACGTTTCTCGGAAGAAAGCCGACGTACGCGGCAACGTGTGTCGCAGAGCGGCCGGGATTTCTCCTCGGTTCGACTGCCGCTCTCTTTCCGATCGACCTCCGACGTGCTTGCTGCCGTCGACCACATCTTCACGCCGCCAGACAATGCGCGCGGACTGAGCGCCGGTGGCGAGCCGGTTGTGCATCGCTCCAACCGTATCGGCCATCCCGGCGCCGTCGACCTCTGGGAGATCATCGCGCCTGAGGTCGCGATCAAGGACGAGGATTGGACGGCACCGTTCGATGCGACGCCGGAAAGCGCCCCCGCCGCCATTCTGGCGCGACGCATGGCGCACACGATCGACATGATGGTCGGCAAGAAGACGATCATCGAGAAGGGCAAGGAGCGGCTGATCGAGGCCGGCGACATTCTTGTCCTCGTGCGCAAGCGCGATGCCTTCGTCAATGCACTCACGCGCGCTTTGAAGCGGCGCGGCAATATTCCGGTTGCCGGTGCCGACCGGTTGCGGCTCACCAGCCATATCGCGATCCAGGACCTAGTCGCGCTCGGCCGCTTCCTGCTTCTGCCGGAAGACGACCTTTCGCTGGCGGCCCTGATGAAGAGCCCGCTCTTTGATCTCGGCGAAGACGACATCTTCGCGGTGGCGGCACTCCGTGGCGATGGCCAAAGCGTATGGGCGCATCTGCAGGCCTACGCGGCGGATAGCAATGAGCGTCTTGGCGCTGTCGTTACTCGGCTCCAGCTGTTTCTTGAGGAATCGAAGAGCCTTCCGGTTCACGACTTTTACGCCCGGGTGCTTGGTGTTCATGGCGGGAGACGGCAATTCCTCGCGCGGCTGGGCACCGAGGCGAGCGACATTCTGGACGAGTTTCTGACTTTCACGCTCGACCACGAGACGGCCGCCCTGCCCGGCCTGCAATCCTTCATCTCGACGCTTGAGCTTGAGGCGCCCGTCGTCAAGCGCGAGCAGGACAAGGGCCGCAACGAAGTCCGGATCATGACCGTGCACGCCTCGAAGGGGCTTGAGGCGCCGATCGTGTTTCTGGTCGATGGCGGCTCCAAGGCGTTTACCCATTCTCACATGCCGAAGCTGCGGCTGCTGGAGCAGAGCGGCGAGCGGCCGCCGCTGCCGGTCTGGGTACCGCTCGGCGATCTCAGCAATTCGCTGACGCAGGCCGACGCCGCGCGCATTCAGGTGCTGGCGGAAGAGGAATATCGCCGGCTTCTCTATGTGGCGATGACGCGCGCGGCCGACCAGCTGATCGTCTGCGGCTACAGGGGCGCTCGGCTCAACACCGACACCTGGCATGCGATGATAACGGCTGCGATGGACGACAGCCATCCGCATGTCGAAGCCGCCACTTTCTCCGGGCCGGATGGCGACTGGCAGGGCGTTGAATGGCGCGTGCCGACGATGGAGCGGATGTTCGAGCGCGCCGACCACGTCGAGCAGACCGCCGCCCGCGACGCCCTACCGTTCGACCTCAATCGTCCGCTGCCGCCGCAGAAGAAGCTCCCTCGACCCCTCAGCCCTTCCGGGGCCGGAACGATCATCGACGAGGAGGCCGACAATCTTCTGGTGGCCTCGCCGCTGTTTACCGACAAGCCGAAATCCGACCGGGCGCTGCAAAAAGGCCGGCTTCTGCACCGGATGCTGCAGACCTTGCCCGAGATACCGCTGGCGGAGCGCGCGGACGCGGCCAGGCGCTATGCCGAGCGCGCCGCCCGCTTCTGGCCGCAGGACGAGCGCGACAGGCTGATCGATTCGGTTCTGAAACTATTGGACGTGCCGGATCTGCAGCCGGTATTCGAGGCCCACGCTCAGGCCGAAGTCTCGATCATGGGGACGCTCACGCTCGACGGGCGCGATTACGCTGTCTCGGGGCGTGTCGACCGGTTGGCGGTGCTCGACGACCGTGTGGTCATCCTCGATTACAAGACCAATCGCGTCCCGCCGGAGACGGCTGCGGCCATTCCCTTCGCGCATCGGGCGCAGCTTGCCATCTACCAGACGATCATGGCGCCGCTCTATCCCGGCAAGCGGATCGACTGCGTGCTCGTCTATACCGAGAACGGCTCCGTGCACACGCTGACGCCCGAGGCCATGGCATTGGCGCTTGCACAGCTCAAAACAAAGTGAAATACCGGTCATTGAAATCCCGCCGGCGCACCATCACATGTGCTTCAACAGGAATCCTTTAAAGGAGCGGCCTTATGGCTACCGTGAAAGTCGATATCAATAATTTCCAGGCTGAAGTTCTGGAATCCGCAGAACCCGTCGTTGTCGATTTCTGGGCTGAATGGTGCGGCCCGTGCAAGATGATTGCTCCGAGCCTCGAAGAACTCGCAGTCGAGTTCCAGGGCAAGGTGAAGGTCGCCAAGCTCAACATCGACGAAAATCCTGAGCTGGCCGCCCAGTTCGGCGTGCGCTCGATCCCGACGCTTGCCATGTTCAAGGCCGGCGAAGTGGCCGACATCAAGGTTGGCGCTGCTCCGAAGACCGCTCTTTCGAGCTGGATCTCCAGCGCGGCCTGATTTTTCAGGACAATAGAATGAAAAAAGCCCGGTCGATGCCGGGCTTTTTTATTTGGGGGGGGTGCCGTTGTCAGCAAGCACGTCGCCGACCAGATAGAGCGATCCGCCGATCAGGATGCGTGGTGGCTGTTCGCGCTCGAAGGCGGTGTCGCGGATCGCTTCTAGCGCTTCGCCGACCGTGGACATCGGCTCGGCGACGAGACCGGCGTCATAGGCGGCGTTGGCGAGGATGACGGGGTCGATCATCGCGTCGCTGCCGCGAATGGGCACACAATAGACCTTTTCCGCAAGACCCTTGAAGGCATTGAAATAGCCGATCGGGTCCTTGGTGTTGATCATGCCGATGATGAGGAAGAGCGGACGCGGCTGCTTTTCCTCGAAATTGGCCATGGCTTCGGCGATGACTTCGCCGGCACCGGGATTATGGCCGCCATCGACCCAGATTTCGGCACCCGAGGGGGCGCTTGCCATCAGATTGCCATCGCTGAGCTTCTGCAGGCGGCCGGGCCATTCGACCGTGGCCATCGCCTTCTCCATCATCGCTTCGGTGACAGTGAAGCCCGCGGCCTTGACGGCGCGGATGGCTGCGGCAGCGTTGGCATATTGGTGGCGGCCGGGGAGCCGGGGCAGCGGCAGGTCGGCGAGGCCGAATTCGTCCTGATAGACAAGCCGGCCGTATTCCTCATGCGCCATGAAATCCTGGCCAAATGCTGCGGTCGGGCAACCGAGACGCTCGGCGGTGGAGATCAGCACGTCGAGTGCCGCATCATATTCCTGCTTGCCGATAACGACTGGGCGCTTGCGCTTCATGATGCCGGCCTTTTCGGCGGCGATCAGTTCGACGCTGTCGCCAAGATAGGGCTGATGATCGAGCGAGATCGGCATGATGACCGAGACGGCGGGATCGGAAATGACGTTGGTGGCATCGAAACGGCCGCCAAGGCCGACCTCGATGATGGCCGCGTCGGCCGGATGCTCGGAGAACAGGATGAAGGTGACCGCCGTCAGGATTTCGAAGACGGTGATCTTCTGGCCCGCATTGGCGGCAGCGACACGGCGCAGCGCATCGGCAAAGACCGCGTCATCGACGAGCTTTCCGCGGCCGCCTTCGACGCCGATGCGGTAGCGCTCGTGCCAATTGACGAGATGCGGCGAGGTGTGGACGTGGGCGCTATAGCCGCCCGCTTCCAGAAGCGCGCGGCAGAAGGCGGTGACGGAGCCCTTGCCGTTGGTGCCCGCCACATGGATGACCGGCGGCAGCTTCTTTTGCGGATCGCCGAGAACGGCAAGCAGGCGGGTAATGCGATCCAGTGACAGATCGAAGCCCTTGGGGTGCAACCCCATGAGCTTGTCGATTTCCTGTGCTGCTTCGCTCACCGCGGTCTGACCTCTGGGTATCATCGCTCAACCCGCCTGTGATGTTTGCGGTCAGGCGCTTGCGGCGATCGCAAGCGTGCCGGTGTTTTCGTTGGCAACGGCAGCCGGCTTCTTCGTCAGGATCTTCAGGACACGCGCGAGCGTATCGGGAATGTCATGGCGCTTGACGACCATGTCGACCATGCCGTGCTCGAGCAGGTATTCCGACGTCTGGAAGCCTTCCGGCAGCTTTTCGCGAATGGTCTGCTCGATGACGCGCTTGCCTGCAAAGCAGATTTCGGCGCCGGGCTCAGCCATGTGGATATCGCCGAGCATGGCGTAGGAGGCGGTGACGCCGCCGGTCGTCGGGTTTGTCAGCACGACGATGTATGGCTGGCCGGCTTCCTTCAGCATGTCAACGGCAACGGTGGTGCGCGGCAGCTGCATCAGCGACAGAATGCCTTCCTGCATGCGGGCGCCGCCCGATGCCGGGAACATGACGAGCGGGCACTTCTCGGCGATGGCACGCTCGAAGGCCTTGACGATCGCTTCGCCGGCGGCGATGCCGAGCGAGCCACCCATGAAGTTGAACTCGTGCACGACGGCGACGAGCTTCAGGCCGCGAACCTTGCCGACGCCGGCAACGATCGTGTCTTCCTGGTCGGTCTTGATGCGGCTATCGCGCAGGCGGTCCGTGTACTTCTTGGAATCGCGGAACTTCAGCGGATCCTGGGCGACCTTCGGCTGGATCAGCGCTTCATAGGCGCCGTCGTCGAAGAGATCGGTGAGACGAGCCTTGGCCGGCATCTTCATGTGATAGCCGGAAGCAGGGATGACCCACTTGTTGTCTTCGAGATCCTTATGGAAGACCATTTCGCCCGTTTCCGGGCACTTGATCCAGAGGTTCTCCGGCACTTCGCGGCGGCCCAGCATGGAATTGATGCGGGGGCGAACGTAGTTGGTGATCCAGTTCAAGTCGAAAACTCCTGATTAACTCTTGCCAATGTGGGAAAACTATTCGGCAGCAACAAGGCGCGCCGAACGTGTTCCCGATGACAGCCCGCGAACGAGCGTTGCGACAGCCTGTACGGTATCGGCTGTCGCCTTGCCGTCCTTGGTCAGGCTGAGGGCTACCTGATTGACGATTGCCGTGCCGACGACGACGCCATCGGCGGAGGCGCCGATGACCTTCGCATGGTCGGCCGTCTTGACGCCGAAGCCGACGCAGACAGGCAGATCGGTGTGGTTCTTGATGCGCTTGACGGCGCCGGCGACCAGCGTCGGATCCGGCAGCGCCGAGCCGGTGATGCCGTTCATCGAGACATAATAGACGAAGCCGGAGGTGTTCTTCAGAACGACCGGCAGGCGCTTTTCATCGGTGGTCGGGGTGGCGAGCCGAATGAAGTTGATACCCTTGCGCAGTGCCGGGATGCAGAGCTCGTCATCCATCTCCGGCGGCAGGTCGACGACGATCAGGCCATCGATGCCCGCTTCCAGTGCATCGTCGAGAAACTGCTCGACGCCGTGGACGTAGATCGGGTTGTAGTAGCCCATCAGAACGATCGGCGTGTCGTTGTCGGTCTTGCGGAAGTCGGCTGCGAGCTGCAGCGTCTTCTTCAGCGTCTGGCCGGCCTTCAGCGCACGCTGGCCGGCCATCTGGATCGCCGGGCCATCGGCCATCGGATCGGAGAAGGGCATGCCGAGCTCGATGATATCAGAGCCCGCTTCCGGCAGCGCCTTCATGATGCCGAGCGACGTGTCGTAATCGGGATCACCGCCCATGAAATAGGTGACCAGCGCCGGGCGGCCTTCTGCCTTCAGAGCGGCAAAGCGTTTGTCCATACGTGCGGTCATGACTTATGCACCCATTCCCAGAATCTTGCCGACGGTGAAGATGTCCTTGTCGCCGCGACCGGACAGGTTCATCAGGATGATCTCGTCCTTGCCCATCTTCGGCGCGCGCTTGATGACTTCAGCCAGCGCGTGCGAGGGCTCGAGCGCCGGGATGATGCCCTCGAGGCGCGTCAGCGTCTGGAAGGCTTCGAGCGCTTCGTGGTCCATGATCGGCACGTATTCGACGCGGCCGATATCGTTCAAATAGGAGTGCTCAGGGCCGATGCCGGGATAATCGAGACCGGCCGAAATCGAGTGACCTTCCTTGATCTGGCCGTCGCCATCCTGCAGCAGATAGGTGCGGTTGCCATGGAGAACGCCGGGCGAGCCCGCGGTGATCGAAGCGCAATGCTCGTCGCCCTGCAGGCCCTTGCCGCCGGCTTCGACGCCGACGATCTTGACGCTGGCGTCATCCAGGAACGAATGGAAGATACCGATCGCATTCGAGCCGCCACCGACGGCCGCGACCACGAGATCCGGCAGACGGCCTTCAGCTTCGAGCATCTGCTCCTTGGCTTCGGCGCCGATCACGGCCTGGAAATCGCGGACCATTTCGGGATAGGGATGCGGGCCAGCGGCCGTGCCGATCAGATAATAGGTGTCGTCGACATTGGTGACCCAGTCGCGCAGCGCCTCGTTCATGGCGTCCTTGAGCGTGCCATGGCCGGCGGTGACCGGCTTCACTTCGGCGCCCAGGAGCTTCATGCGGAACACGTTCGGCGCCTGGCGCTCGACATCGGTCGCGCCCATGTAGACGACGCAGGGAAGACCGAAACGGGCGGCAACGGTTGCCGAGGCAACGCCGTGCTGGCCGGCACCGGTTTCGGCGATGATGCGGGTCTTGCCCATCCGCTTGGCCAGCAGGATCTGGCCGATGCAGTTGTTGATCTTGTGCGAACCGGTGTGATTGAGCTCTTCGCGCTTGAAGTAGATCTTGGCGCCACCGAGTTCGGCGGTCAGGCGCTCGGCGAAATAGAGCGGGCTCGGGCGGCCGATATAATGCGCGCCGAGATGCTTCAACTCCGCCTGGAATTCCGGGTCGGTCTTGGCCTTGTCCCACTCGTCCTGCAGTTCCAGGATCAACGGCATCAGCGTTTCGGCGACAAAGCGGCCGCCGTAAATGCCGAAACGGCCATCCTCATCGGGACCGGAGCGGAATGAATTGGGTTTTGGGGTCTCGTTCACTATCAACTCCCTGAGGCCATTTCAGGCCGGCAAGCCTGCTCGACCGCATCGAAAAACTCATCAATCAGTGCGACGCTTTTCACGCCGGGCGCGCTTTCCAGACCCGAGGACGCATCGAGCCCCGGGGCCTTGGTAATGGCAAGGGCTTCGGCGATGTTGTCCTTGTTCAGGCCACCGGAAAGCATGTAATCCACGGTGCCGTCAAGCCAGCTGAGCAGCGTCCAGTCGAAGGACACGCCATTGCCGCCGGGCAATTCCGATCCCTTCGGCGGCTTGGCGTCGAAGAGGAAACGATCGGCGATACCAATATAGGCCTCGACGCGCTTCAGATCATCGGCGGTGCGGATCGAAAACGCCTTCATAACCGGCAAAGCGTAAACGGCCTTTATGGTCAAAACGCGCTCGGGGCTTTCGTCGCCATGAAGCTGGAGAATATCCGGCCTTAACGTGGCGACAATCTCGTCGAGATCATCATTGGTCGGATTGACCACCACGGCAACGATCTTGGCGCGGCCGCGCACCCGGTCAGCCAGTTTGGCGGCATCATCGGGCTCGATGTAGCGCGGGCTCTTTTCGAAGAAGATGAAGCCGATATGGGTCGCGCCGCGCGTCACCGCGCGATCGATCGCTTCGGCCGTTTTCAGGCCGCAGATTTTGATATCCGGTTTCATGGCAGCGAAGTGACACGAAAAAGGCCGTGAGTCGAGCCAATTCCGAGTGCTGCGATATTTTGGACGATGGTTTATTGGCGGGGGCTGATCAGTCGAAGTCGATCGCATGCAGCAGGCTGCCGTGCCGCTTCAGCCAGGATTTTGCATCTTCCATCCCAGGGCACAGCTTCTTGCACAGCGCCCAGAAGTGGGGACCGTGGTTCATCTCCTTGAGATGGGCGACTTCGTGGGCGGCGAGATAATCGACGACTGCGGGCGGCGCCATGATGATGCGCCAGGAGAAGCTGAGATTTCCCTCGGCTGAACAGGAGCCCCAGCGGCTGCGCGTATCCTTCATCGAGATCGACTTGATCGGCGCCCGGATCGAATGCGCATGGAATTTTGCGAGCCGCTCGAGATCGGCCCGCGCTTCCTTCTTGAGAAACGTCGCGATGCGGCGGCCGAGATGCTCCGGCATGCCACTCACCCGCAGCACCGGCTTGCCATCGACGACCGTCACTTCGGTCAGCCCGCGCAGGCTGCCCGTGTGCTGAATGCGATGGGACACGCCGCGAAACAGGATCGTACCGCCATCGTGAAGGCCGGTATCGGTCGAGAATTTCGCGAGCTTGGTCATGAGCCAGCCCTGGTGCCGGTCGAGGAAGGCGTCGACATCGCGTCGCGCCAGGCCGCTCGGGATCGTCATCTTGAGGGCGCGGCCACCGGGCTCGATGCGCAGCGTGATGCGGGTTGCGCGCTCGTGCTGCTTGATCGTCAGCGGCATCAGCCGTCCGGCAACGTCGAGCGTGCGCGTCTCCGGCGGAGCCGGTTTGCGGACACTGCGTCGTGGCTTGGACAAGAGCGGGAACATCGGCATTTTCTATATGATTCGTCGCAATTCCGGTCAAAGAAAAACCGGCACCTAATGGTGCCGGCTGATGTTTTGATGTCGATCGCGGTTACGGCGCCTGATATTCGGCAACCGGGCCGTTATCATCACGCCTGGTGTTCTTGCGATCGCGCATATAGCGGTCGAACTCGTCCTGATCCTTGGCGCGGCGGAGCTCGCGCACATAGGTTTCGAAGTCCTCGCGCATTTCATCGAGCTTGCGGCGTTCTTCCTCGAGCCTGTCGAGCTCGGCCTTGCGCCAATCGTCGAAGGCGACATTGCCCGTTGAGAATTGCGGGCGATAGCGGCCATGCGAACGTCGGCAGCCGGCGAAGAATCCATCGGCGGCACTATTGGCGTCGCGCTTGAAGCCGCGCAGACGCTCCCCGAAGATGATGTAGGCGAGCATGGCGAGACCCAGAGGCCAGAAAACCACGAAGCCGAGGATCATCAGGGCAATGGTAGCCGGAGTCCAATCCGGGCGAAGCAATGCTGACTGGTTCATCGTGCGGTATCCTCGCATTTTCGCGCCCGGCGAAATGCCGAACGCTGGAAATCGATGTGGTTACCGTTTGACACCGCTTCAAGATGATCTCCACTCAAATCGGACAAGGCCTTGAAAGCGCAATGCTAATTCAGACGATGCTAAATCAGGTTGATTTGCCGCCCTTGATCACGCGCTTGACCGCCGGTTTTCCGGCGCGGCCATGCTCGCGGACGAAGTTGATAATGCGTGGCGCGATCTCGCGGCGGAAACGCGAGCCGTTGAAGACGCCGTAGTGGCCGACATCCGGTTGCAGGTAATGCATTCGCATGTGGTCGGGGATGTTGGTACAAATGGTCTGGGCGGCCTTGGTCTGGCCGACGCCGGAGATGTCGTCGTTCTCGCCCTCGACGGTCAAAAGCGCCACGTTGCGGATCGCCGTGGGGTCGACCAGCTTGCCGCGATGCTCGAGTTCACCCTTCGGAAGCGCGTGTCTGATGAAGACCTGATCGACGGTCTGCAGGTAGAACTCGGCGGTGAGATCCATGACGGCGAGATATTCGTCGTAGAAGTCGCGATGCTTTTCGGCCGGCTCGCCATCGTTCTTCACCAGATGCATGAAGAACTCCTTGTGGGCGACAAGATGCCGGTCGAGGTTCATCGACATGAAGCCGGAGAGCTGCAGGAAGCCAGGATAGACCGGCCGCATGAAGCCTGGCTGCGGCCAGGGAACGTTCATGATCACGTTTTCGGCGAACCATTCCAGCGGCTTGTCCTTGGCCAGCTGGTTGACGGCGGTCGGATTGATGCGGGTATCGATCGGGCCACCCATCAGCGTCATCGACGCCGGCGCCAGCGGATCGTTGGCTTCTTCCATGACGGCTGCGGCAGCAAGCACCGGCACGGAGGGCTGACAGACCGCGATCACGTGGGTGTCCGGCCCGAGGAAGTGCAGCATCTCGATGACGTAATCGACATAATCATTGAAATCGAAGGTCCCGTCGGTCATCGGCACCATGCGGGCGTCGATCCAATCGGTGATGTAGATATCCGCGCTCGGCAGCAGTGCCTCGACCGTGCCGCGCAGAAGCGTCGCATAGTGCCCGGACATGGGGGCGACGATCAGGATGCGCGGGTCGGGAGCGTGGGCAGCCGGCAGGTTGCGCGAGAAATGCAGCAGATTGCAGAAGGGTCGTGCCCAGACAACCTCTTCTCGAACCGCGACCTTCTTGTCGCCGATGACGGTCTCGGGCAGATCGAAGGACGGCTTGCCGTAGCGGCGCGTCGTGCGCTCGAACATTTCGAGTGCCGCGGCCATCGTCCGGCCCCAGGGGGTTTGGGACAACGGATTGAGCGGGTTGGCATAGGCAAGCCGCATGATATCGGCCACGGCGCGGTAAGGCGCCATCGCGGCATGATTCAATTCATAAAGCTGGTAAAACATGAGATGCATCACCTTTCTTTCATCTGGAAGATGACGCCTGCTGAAAGGCATCGGACTCTTTCCAACGATGTGCTGGCATCTCAACGCACAGTAACAGGTTTTTGTTGCACAGCAACATGAGCGATCCGCACCGCAATAAAGAAATGCCGGGGATTCTCTCCCCGGCATGATGCTGCGCTCAAATGCTTAATACTCGTCAAACGCCTAGAAATCGGCCTGAAACGTCTGCTTCTGCGTGCCGAGACCTTCGATGCCGAGCTGGACAACGTCGCCGGCGCGCAGGAAACGCGGTGGCTTCATGCCCATGCCGACGCCAGGAGGGGTGCCGGTCGAGATGACGTCGCCCGGATGCAGCGACATGAACTGGCTGAGATAGGAAACGACGAAGGCAACGCCATAGACCATGGTCTTCGACGAGCCGTTCTGCATGGTTTCGCCGTTGACCTTCAGCCACATGCCGAGGTTCTGCGGATCGGCGATCTCGTCCTTGGTCACCAGCCATGGGCCGATCGGACCGAAGGTGTCGCAGGACTTGCCCTTGGTCCACTGTCCGGCCCGCTCCGTCTGGAAGGCGCGCTCGGAGACGTCGTGCGAGACGCAGTAGCCCGCCACGTAATCGAGCGCGTCGGCTTCGCTGACATATTTCGCGGTCTTGCCGATGACGACGCCAAGCTCGACTTCCCAATCGGTCTTCTCGGAGCCGCGCGGGATGAGAACGTTGTCGTTCGGGCCGATGATGGCCGAGGTAGCCTTCATGAAGATGACGGGCTCGGGCGGCACAGCGGCGCCGGTCTCGGCGGCGTGGTCGGAGAAGTTGAGGCCGATGCAGATGAACTTGCCGGTGCCAGCAACGCAGGCGCCGATGCGACCTGGCTGAAGCTCGGGAAGGGTTTTCGGGTCGATCGCCGCCAGCTTGGCCAAGCCCTCAGGCGAGATCGACGCGCCCGCGATATCGGATACATGACCGGACAGATCCCTGATCTTGCCGTCCGCATCCAGCATTGCCGGCTTTTCCTGGCCGATCTCTCCAACGCGCATGAGCTTCATCGAATATCCTCCTCAGCGTGAGCCATGTTTCCATCACCTATGAACGAATTATTCACCGGTGTCATTACGGCTTTTCGTGCGAGCGGTACGCTCGTTCAAAAGTCCAGCGAGAATCCGGGCAACGGGCCACTGTCTTTCCGGCGCGTGGTGCCCAAATATCTTGACGGACGCATAAGAGTGACAAGACTGCGTTTGCCGAGGAGACCCCGGCACCGCGCCACCAACCATCGGAAAGATCATGACAAAGAGCAACAGCCGCGAATCCCAATACCCGATCGAGCCGATCTTTCTCGACCGCTGGTCGCCCCGCGCCTTTACCGGCGAGATCATCGACGAAGCCGAGCTGCTGACCGTGCTGGACGCCGCGCATTGGGCACCCTCCTCGGCCAACCAGCAGCCGTGGCGCTTCATCTACACGTTGAAGGGCTCCGACGACTGGGACAAATTCGTATCGCTGCTGGTCGAGTCAAATCAGGAATGGGCGAAGAATGCGTCCGCACTGATCTTCGTCGTGTCGAAGGGCTTTAGCGGCGACTTTTCCGAGGGGCGCAAGAGCTACACGCACTCCTTCGATGCCGGCACCGCCTGGGGCTATCTTGCGCTGCAAGCCAAGCTTTCCGGCTTCTATGCCCATGGGATGGGTGGCATCAAGCATGATGAGATCCGCGATACATTCGCCATTCCGGAAGGCTACCGCGTGGAGGCGGGCATCGCCTTCGGGCGCCTTGCCGACAAGAGCGTGCTTTCGGAGCGCAACCAGGAACGCGAATTCCCCAGCCAGCGCAAGCCGCTCGCCGAAGTCGCCTTCAAGGGTAAATTCGTAGCCGGATAATGGTGCAATAAAAAACGGCCCCGCAGCTGGAGCTGCAGGGCCGTTATTTCGATAAATGCCAGCGATCAGATGTCGAGATTGGCGACGTTGAGCGCGTTTTCCTGGATAAATTCGCGGCGCGGCTCGACCTCGTCGCCCATGAGGCGGGCGAAAAGACCGTCGGCATCCGTGGCGTCGCTGACGCGCACCTGCAGCAGCGAGCGGACGTTCGGATCGAGCGTGGTTTCCCAGAGCTGCTCGGCGTTCATCTCACCAAGGCCCTTGTATCGCTGCATGGTCAAGCCCTTGCGGCCGCTTGCGAAAACGGCTTCCAGCAGTTCGCGCGCACCTGACAGTTCCAGGTTACCGTCGCGACGCGTCAGCTTCGGCGGCGTCTGGTAGATCTCCTTCAGGCGAGCCGACATCTGGTCGATCAGGCGGGCATCCTGCGAACCGATGAGCGCCATGTCGAGAACCACGACTTCCTTGACGCCGCGAACCATTCGCTCGAGACGCAGGCCGCCCTCACTCGTCAGGCCGCCTTCCCAGCCACGCTCAGTTTCCTCGGCGATAACGTCGAGGCGACGTGCCACTTCGGCCACCAGTTCCTGGGCGCGGGCGCCATCGCTGATTGCTTCCGCGTTCAGCGCGCCGGCAATAGCTGCCTGTTCGACGACCGCTCGATTGTAGCGCGAATGCAGATTGTCGAGCAGCGCGCGCAGGCGCAGCGCATCGACGATGACTTCGCGCAGATCCTGTCCGACGCGAACTTCGCCGCTGCCGAGCGCCAGGGCAGCGTCATCCAGACCCTGGGCGATGAGATATTCCTCAAGCGCCTTTTCGTCCTTCAGATACTGGATCGACTTGCCGCGCGACACCTTATAGAGCGGCGGCTGGGCGATGTAGATGTGGCCGCGCTCGATCAATTCCGGCATCTGGCGGAAGAAGAAAGTCAAGAGCAGCGTTCTGATGTGGGCGCCGTCGACGTCGGCGTCCGTCATGATGATGATCTTGTGGTAGCGCAGCTTGTCTGGATTGAACTCGTCCTTGCCAATACCGGCGCCAAGCGCCGTGATCAGCGTGCCAATTTCCTGGCTCGACAGCATCTTGTCGAAGCGCGCACGCTCGACGTTCAAGATCTTACCGCGCAGCGGCAGGATGGCCTGGTTTTCGCGCGAGCGACCCTGCTTGGCCGAACCGCCCGCGGAGTCACCCTCGACGAGGAAGACTTCGGACTTGGACGGATCGCGCTCGGAGCAATCGGCGAGCTTGCCGGGAAGCGAGGCGATGTCGAGCGCACCCTTGCGACGCGTCAGTTCGCGCGCCTTGCGGGCGGCTTCGCGAGCGGCAGCGGCTTCAACCACCTTGCCGACGAGGATCTTGGCGTCAGCCGGATGTTCTTCCAGCCAGGTGCTCAGCGCCTCGCTGACGAGATTTTCAACGACCGGACGAACTTCGGATGAAACGAGCTTATCCTTGGTCTGCGACGAGAACTTGGGATCCGGCACCTTGACCGACAGAACAGCCGTCAGGCCTTCGCGGCAATCGTCACCCGTCAGAGAAACCTTCTCCTTCTTGGTGATGCCCGAGGTATCGGCATAGGAGGTGATCTGGCGGGTCAGCGCGGCGCGGAAGCCGGCCATATGGGTGCCGCCGTCACGCTGCGGGATGTTGTTGGTGAAGCAGAGCACGTTCTCGTGGTAGCTATCGTTCCACCACATCGCGACTTCGACGGTGATCCCATCCTTGTCACCACGAATAGCGACCGGGCGCTCGACCAGCGGCTTCTTGGCGCGATCGAGGTAGGACACGAAGGCTTCGAGACCGCCATCATAAAGCAGCTCTTCCTGGCGCACGTCGGAATGGCGCTTGTCGGTCAGAAGAATGCGGACGCCGGAATTGAGGAAGGCAAGTTCGCGCAGGCGATGTTCGAGCGTGTTGAAATCGAACTCGATCATCGTGAAGGTTTCGGAGCTCGGCATGAAGCTGACTTCGGTGCCGGTCAGGCCACCGGAATCGCCGGTTTCCTTGAGCGGGGCATCCGATACGCCATGCGTGAAGCTCATCTCGTGGATCTTGCCCTGGCGGCGGATCTTAAGCTTCAGCCAAACCGACAGCGCGTTGACGACGGAAACGCCGACGCCGTGCAGACCGCCGGAGACCTTGTAGGAATTCTGGTCGAACTTACCGCCGGCATGCAGCTGGGTCATGATCACTTCGGCAGCCGAAATGCCTTCGCCGCTGTGAATGTCCGTCGGGATGCCGCGACCATTGTCGGTGACGGTGACCGAACCATCGGCATTGAGCGTTACGGTGACGATGTCGGCATGACCGGCCAGGGCTTCGTCGATGGCGTTGTCGACGACTTCGTAGACCATGTGATGCAGACCGGAGCCGTCATCGGTATCACCGATATACATGCCGGGGCGCTTGCGCACGGCGTCAAGACCTTTCAGGACCTTGATCGAGTCTGCGCCATACTCGGTGCTAACGCCGTTTTCCGTCGCGGGTGTATCGGTCATATTGTCGAGAATTCCCTGTTGTCGATGCCGTGGTGACACGCGGGCGAATCACCGGCCTTAATCACGTTGAATATAGGGTTTTTGCATGAAGTTCCCAATGCCAGCGGTCGCCAAGAGCGCATAAAACAGGGGATTATGACCGTTTTCCGTCAGCGTTTTCCGCATTTTCGAGAACCTCCGACAGTTTTGCCAGGGTCGCCTCATCCAGATGGCGAATAGACCCCGCCAAACGGTTGGCGAAGGTCGTGTATTCGGCCGCCAAACCCGAGGTATCGATGACAATTCGCGGATCGGAAAAGCGCGCGATCAGGAACAGATCGTCGGCTTCGTCCCAGATGATGTTGAAGTAGCCGGCGATCCGCTGCAGAAGATCGAACGTCGGGACGCCGCGCTTTCCATGCTCAAGTGCCGAGAGATAGGCCGGAGAGACGTTCAACGCTTCGGCCATCTGCTTCTGCGACACCCCCTTGCGCTCCCTCAGCTTGCGGATCGCTTCCCCGAATGGCGTCATAGCCGATCGCCCACACGACGAGAGAGGCGGATGTAGAGTGCGCCCTCGCCGCCATGGTGCTGCGCCGCGGCCTCGTAAGACGAGATGAGATAGCGAAATTCGGGCTTGGAAAACCACATCGGCACGGCACGCTTCAACGCGCCATCGCTGCCGAGCGAACTGCCCTTGCCGGTGATGACGAGGACATGGCGCATGCCGCGATCATGGGCCCGCATCAGGAATTCGAGCAGCATGATGTGGGCTTCGCTTTGAACGAGGCCATGGAGATCGATGCGCGCCTCGAGCGCGAGGCGGCCCTTGGCGATCTTGCGCTTCACCGGGCGCTCCAGTGGGTGGTGGATGCCACCCGCAGGCTTCGGTGCCGCTGACGGTTCAGGTTGCCCGCTAGCGCCTGCGACCGATTTTGGTGCGGCGGCGGCTTTCAGGTTGGCGACATCCGCTTCCTTTTCGGCCTCCACCAGGAAAGCATCGAGCTCGTTCATTGCCCCGGCGTTGCCCGGCATGGGGCGCGTGCTGCGGGCAACCTTGCCCCACAAAATGCGTTCATCGGCGCTGAGCTTGCGATCCTTCGCCATCACGCAAACCTCGCGGCGGCTTTGTTCGGGATCAGGATCGCGAAATCGGCGCCATGGCGCACGGTGCCGGCAAGCTCGCCGGCCGCGTCGCCGGAGCCCGTAAAGATATCGCCTCGCGCCGGGCCAACGATGGCCGAGCCGGTGTCGAGCGCCAACATCAGGCGCTGAAAAGGCTTTCCACCCTGCAGATGAAGCAGACCTTGCGAGTGGATGTAAAACGGAAAGCCGAAGGTGTGGATCAGACGATCGACGGCAAGCGACCGTCCTGCAATCAACGGCACCTTGGCAGCCGCGATCGGGCCGGCATGCTCGTTGTCGATCTCGACCTCGCGAAAGAAAATGTAGGAGCGATTGTGCGCGAGGATGTCATCGACACGGTCGGGGTTGATGGCCAGCCAATGCCGGATCGATTGCATGGAGATGTTTGATCGGTCGATCTCGTCGAGATCGATCAGCAGTTTGCCGATCGCCGAGAACGGATGGCCGGCCTTTGCCGCATAGGTGATGCGCCCCGTGCGCCCATCTGGATAGCGCAGGCGTGCGGCGCCCTGGACATGCACGAAGAAGACCTCGACCTTGGATTTTGCCCAGCAAATTTCCAGCCCCTGCCCTTCCAGCGCGCCTTTGTCGATGGCGGCGCGGTCGAGATATGGCTCGATCGATCCCTCATGCAGGCGGCCGAACATGTAGCTTGGATCCATCGCGGCTGGGCGGTTCTGATCGTCGAGGTCGATCAGATCGTCAGGGCGGCGGTAGAATGGGAAGCGGTATTCGTCGTCGGGCTTGGCCGAGACGGCTATCTCGGGCTCGTAGAAGGCAGTTACGAAACCGGGTTGGCCGTCTGTCCGCTTGATCAGGAAAGGTCGACAGTGCGCTTCAAACAAGGCTCTTGCCTCGCTTGCCGATGTCGGTCTGGCATCGCGCGCGGCCTGCAGCAGGTCCAGAAGATCGGCGCTGGTCAGGCCCAGCGATCCGGTGCGGTAGGGCTTGGTCTGTTCGATATGTTGACGACAGGCTTCCATAGCCTCGAAAAGGCTGGAGGGATCATCATCCCGCCAGCCTTCCAGATCGTCAAAGCCTATCGCCTCGAGGGCAAAGCCTCGCTCATCATCACTCATGTTCCGATTCGGTGGCCACGAGTTTCCAGTTCGGATCACGCGAGCGGGTGTCGCGTGCGAATGTCCAGAGATCGTTGATCTCGGCAACGGTTTCCGCGTCACCGTCAACAAGGACATCGGCCTTGTCGTAGGTCGCAGAAATCATCTGGCTGATGATGCGCAAGGTGATCTGCGCTTCGCTGCCATTGACCTCGACATTCTTGATTTCGGCCTTATCGATGCCGACGAAGGTGGACTTGACCTTCTCGCCCTTGCTTTCGCGATCGGCGATTGCTGCGTCGAAGCCTTCGTAGACTTCCTTGGACAGCAGATTCTTAAGCGTCTTGCGATCGCCATCGGCAAAGGCCATCACGATCATTTCATAAGCCATGCGGGCGCCGTTGACGAATTCCTTCGGGTTGAAGGAAGGATCGGCCTTGTTCATCTCCCGCAGCGATTCATTGAGCGGCGTGCCGGCCGGGGCGAAGGCGTCGATTACCGCGAAGCGGTCCTCTTCCTCGCCTGCCGCATCGCGGCGCGGCAAGGTTACGACCTTTCCGGCATCCGGCGTCTCGGGGCCGGCAGCATCGCGCGGCGTGTAGAGATCGCGTGGCGGCTTCTCATTTCCCGTGCGTCGACCAAGGACATTGCGCAGCTGCAAAAATATCAGCACCGCCGCCACGAGAAAAAACAAAGTGATGAAGTCGTTTGAACCCATATCCCGCCGCAATCTGTTAACATCTAGAATTTGTATACCCATATAGTCTGCATATACAGATGATTCAAATGGGTCCGGTACGTTGGGCCGATTTCAATGGAGACCGGTGAGAGCCGGAGAGAAATAATGCGCCTTACAATGCTGCCTGGTTTTCTGCTGCTCATGCCTTTGGTCGAGATCGCGGGCTTCGTGATTGTCGGCAAGGCGGTCGGTCTTTGGGCGACGCTCGGACTGGTTATGCTGAGTTTCGTGGCCGGCATGATGTTGTTGCGCCGCCAGGGTATCGGCATCCTGCAACGCATGTCGATGGAAGGTCGCGCCGGCGCCGTGCCGGGCCGCGAGCTGCTGCGCCCGGCAATGTTCGTCATCGCCGCGCTGCTCCTGATCATTCCCGGCTTCATCAGCGATATCGTCGCGCTGCTCATCTTCATCCCCGCCGTTCGGGATCTCGCGTGGAATTATGTGAGCCGCCGTTTCGTGGTGGTGGGTGCTTCCGGACCGTCCCGCACATCGGCGCACTCCCCTTATCGGGATAACAATGCAACCGTCGTCGATCTCGACGCGGACGATTATCAGCGCGACCCGAACGGCAAGTCGCCATGGTCCGGCAAAAGCCTAGGCGAATGAGGCCCTTGCTACAGAAGCGCCGGCTGGCCTAGGGTTGTAACGACATCGTCGAAATGATAGATGCGGCGAAATCCAATGCCCTCGAGGAAAAGCCAATGGACAGCGAAAACAGCAATAACGGCGCAACGAGCCCGAGCCTTACCATTCTAGCACAGTACACCAAGGACCTTTCCTTCGAGAATCCTGGTGCACCGCGTTCGCTGCAGGCCCGCGACAAGGCACCTGCCATCAACATCAATGTCAACGTCAACGCCAACCCGCTTTCCGACACGGACTTCGACGTCGTTCTCTCGTTGAACGCCGAAGCCAAGGAAGGCGACAAGACGGTATTCCACACGGAGCTCGTCTATGGCGGCGTTTTCCGGATCGCTGGCTTCCCGCAGGAACACATGCTGCCGGTTCTCTTCATCGAGTGCCCGCGCATGCTCTTCCCGTTCGCGCGCCAGATCATCGCGGACGTGACCCGCAACGGTGGCTTCCCGCCGCTGATGATCGACCCGATCGATTTCTCGCAGATGTTTGCCCAGCGCGTTGCCGAAGAGCAGGCCCGCGCAAAGGTTCAGGCGAACTAATTGCTGATCAAATGATCGCCGAGATGCCCGGGACAGTGCCCGGGCATTTTAGTTTGGGCGATCGTATTTGGCCCAGATGCCCTTCTGGCCGAGCTTGGCAATCAGCGCATCATGGTGCTCGGCTTCGGTTTCGCTGAGGCGCGGTGCCAGCGGTCGCGGTCGCTCCAGCGCGACCAGGACAATATCGTCATCGCTGTCGTTGCGTTCCGAGGCGCCGTTGTTTTGCGCGACACCGAGCCCAAGTGCTGTCTGGCGACCGCCGATCATCTCGATATAGACTTCGGCAAGCAGTTCGGAGTCGAGCAAGGCGCCGTGCTTGGCGCGATGAGAATTATCAATCCCGTAGCGACGGCAGAGCGCATCGAGCGAGTTCGGGCCCATCGGATTCTTGCGCCGGGCCATCGACAATGTATCGATCACATTTTCGGGAGAGATCGGCGGCAAGGCAAGCCGCGCCAACTCGGCATTGATGAAGCCCATGTCGAAGGTGGCGTTGTGGGCGATCCACTTGCCTTCGCCGAAGAAATCGAGAATCTCCTGCGCCACCGCCGCAAAGGGCTGCTTGTCCTTCAGGAACTCGTCGGTGATCCCGTGAACGGCAAGCGCGTCCGGATGGACCTTCTGGTCACCGGGATTGATGTAGATGTGCAGCGTCTTTCCCGTCGGGAAGTGATTGAAGAGTTCGATGCCGCCAATTTCGATGATGCGATCGGTGCGGTTATCAAGCCCGGTGGTTTCCGTATCGAAAATGATTTCACGCATTCGGGAAATCTCCGTTCGCTATCCGCTGTTTCAGGTCCGCGATAATAACACCGACCTGCTCCCTCGCCTGATCGATGCCGTGACCGGTATCGACCACGTAATCTGCGCGCCGGCGCTTTTCCGCATCGGGGGTCTGGCGCGAGAGAATCATATTGAATTTCTCTTCCGTCATGTTCGGACGCGCAAGTACCCGCTCACGCTGAATCTGTGGATCACAGCTGACAACGACGACGACATCGACGCGATCCGCACCGCCGCTCTCGAAAAGCAGCGGTATGTCGAGAAGGACCATCGGTGTGCCCTGCTCGCGTTGCTCTTCGAGGAACATCGCCTCGCGCTCGCGGACAAGAGGATGAACGATCTGCTCCAGCTGCTTGAAACCTTCGGGGCGCAACGCAAGCTGCCGGCCCAACTCCTGGCGATCGACCGTTCCATTTTTCACCGAGCCTGGAAAAGTCGCCTCGATCAGGGGCGCCGCGGCACCCGCATAAAGATCATGGACGACGGCGTCGGCATCATTGACCGGCAGACCGGCATCGGCAAACAGCTTTGCCGTGGTCGACTTGCCCATCCCGATCGAGCCGGTCAGTCCGATTTTCAGCATCAATGCTTTTCCATATCCGCGATGATCAAGGCGCGAAGCGTCTCATCGACGATGGGCCGCTTGCCGAACCATTTCTCGAAACCGGGTACCGCCTGGTGAAGCAACATACCCAGACCATCGACCGTCGCGAAACCCTGCTCCTCAGCCTGCGCGAGAATGGGCGTCTTCAGCGGTACGTAGACGATGTCGGTGACAACGGCGTCGGACTGCAACGAAGAGAAATCGATATTGGGTGCGATCTCCCCTTCCATGCCGAGCGACGTTGTATTGATAAAGAGGCCTGCGCCTTTCATCACTTCGGAAAGAGCCGTCATCGGATTCGGGTGCACGGCTGCTCCAAAGCGATCCGCGAGCTCGACCGCGCGGGCGACGGTACGGTTGACGAGGTGGATCTCCTTGATGCCGCGATCGCGAACGGCCTGGATGACGGCACGGCTGGCGCCACCGGCGCCCAGGATGACTGCCGATCGCACCTTGTCCCAGCGGGGATGGCGCTCATCCAGATTTGCGGTGAAGCCACGGCCGTCGGTGTTCGTGGCCTTCAGCTTGCCGTCCTCGAGCCAGAGCGTGTTGGACGCACCAAGTTCGCGCGAGAGATCATCCGGCTCATCAGCCAGCTTGAATGCCATCTCCTTGTGAGGGATCGTGACGTTGCCGCCGACAAAACCAGAGGCGGCTGATTTCAAGGATTGGATGAAAGCTGGAAAATCGTCCGGCGCGACTTCATGGGTACGGTAGCTTCCGTCGAGGGACAGCGACTTCAGCCAATATCCATGGATGATCGGCGAGCGCGAGTGCTTGACGGGAAAGCCGGTGACGAAGGCGCGCGGGCCGATTGTTTCACGTGAATCATCCATCGATGGCACCCAATTCTCTCAGTTTTTCCAGGAGCGGCAGCATCGGCAGCCCCAAAATGGTGAAGTAGTCGCCATCGATTTTCGAGAAGAGCTGCAGTCCCTCCCCTTCGAGCTGATAGGCGCCTACGCTGCTCAAGGCGCGCTCGCCGACCCGCTTCAGGTGCCGTTCGATGAAATCTTTAGTCAGTAGACGCATCGTCAGCTCGGCGCGCGAGACATGCTCCCAGATGATGTCGCCGTTATAGGCGAGCGCGACCGCGCTGTTCAGCCGATGGGTCTGCGCGGACAGCGCGGCAAGATGGGCGGCCGCATCTTCCATGCTCTTCGGCTTATGAAATGTGCGCTGCCCCAGCGACATGGTTTGATCTGAACCGATCACGATTGCGCCCGGCGAGCGATCGCTCACCTCCCTGGCTTTGGCCTTGGCGAGGACCAGCGCGATCGCATCAGGCGTTGCGCCATCTCGTTCGAGCGGTGCTTCGATCGCCCGCTCATCGACCTTCGCCGGATGAGCCTCGAAGGACAGGCCGGCATTTTCCATCAGCATGCGACGGAAGGGACTGGAGGAAGCGAGTATGAGTTTCGGTATCATCTGTGCTCTCGGCGCGGTTGGCTAGGGGCAGCGCTTAGCGCAGCTTGGGACGCAGGGCAACGATTGCCGCCGCCGTCTCCTCGATGGAACGGCGGGTGACATCGATGAGCGGCCAGTTGTGGCGGGCGCAAAGCGAGCGGGCATATTTCAGCTCTTCGGATATCGCGGCGCGATCCGTGTAGTCGCCGCGATCGAAGCCGGGCGTCGCGCCGAGGTCGCGATTTTCGCGGACCTGGGAGATGCGATCGGTGGTGGCTATCAGGCAGACAATCAGCGGCTTGGTCGCTTCGAAGAGGCTTTCCGGCAGGGGCACGCCATAGACGATCGGGATGTTGGCGGTCTTGATGCCGCGGTTGGCGAGATAGATGCTGGTCGGTGTCTTGGATGTTCGGCTGATACCGATGATGACGACGTCGGCGTCATTGTAATCATCCGGCATCTGGCCGTCGTCGTGATCCATCGTGAAGTTCAGCGCCTCGATGCGCGCGAAGTATCCGGCGTTCATGACATGCTGGGCGCCGACCCTCCGGCGTGACGGTGCGCCGAGGTAGATCTGGAATGCGTTGAGAACGGGCTCCAGAACATTGACCGAGGCCACGCCCATTTCGAGGCAACGCTCGTCGATCAGCGTGGCGAGCTCGCGATCCACAATCGTGTAGAGCACGATGCCCGGTTCACCATCGATCGCCTGCAAGACGGTCAGCAGCTGCTTTCGATTGCGGATCAGCGGATAGACATGCTCGATCGGCTGCGCCGACTTGAATTGCGCCGATGCCGCGCGGCCGGCCGAAATCAGCGTTTCGCCCGTCGAGTCAGAAATGAGATGCAGATGGAAGAAGTTCGTACGGTTCTCCACGCTATTTTCCGCTGCCTGTTGAAAACACTGGATGACGGAGAGCTACGAGACGCGCCGGGGGTTAGGCAAGGGAAAACATGCCTGGTTTTCCACATTTCGGATTCTTTGGAGGCCGGACAAGATGGCCTGTTGGTTTTGTGGAAAGTTTGCGGCTGTTCGTCAGATAGCCACAGCTTGTCCACAGCTTGGCGAATTTCCTTGGAACCTGTATCTTATTGAAACTGTATCGAATTTCCCGCCAGTCCTGTTTCTGACATCGAATTGCGCGATTTTCTTCCCGAGCGGCCGACGAAACAGTGACAATTGGTATCGGACGTGGATGGATTTTAATCCTTGATAGTCACCGACTCTAAGAAATAGAAACCTTATAAATATCTTTGATTTTTTATAGGGAAGAAGCGCTTGAGTGAAATGCGCCGGAAGATCATGCGGGTTCTGGACGGGGAAACATTGAGCCCTCCCCCCATCTGGCTGATGAGGCAAGCAGGGCGATACCTGCCGGAGTATCGAGAGGTACGAGCCAAGGCTGGAAGCTTCCTCGATCTCTGTTACACCCCGGATCACGCAGTCGAGGTCACGCTGCAGCCGATCCGGCGCTATGGCTTTGACGCTGCCATTCTCTTCTCCGACATCCTCGTCATTCCCGATGCGATGAAGCGCAATGTTCGTTTCACCGAAGGACATGGGCCGGAGATGGATCCGATCGACGTTGATGGTATCGATGGTCTGGATGGCAGCAGCGTAATGCAGCATCTGGAACCGGTGCTGGAGACCGTTCGACGTCTTCGGCGTGATCTGCCAACGGAAACCACCCTGCTCGGCTTCTGTGGCGCTCCCTGGACCGTTGCGACCTATATGATCGCCGGCCATGGCACACCCGATCAGGCCCCTGCCCGTCTGTTTGCCTATCGGCATCCGAAGGCTTTCGAAAAGCTGCTGATGTTGCTGGCGGATGTTTCGGCTGATTATCTCGTCGCGCAGATCGATGCCGGCGCCGATGCCGTGCAGATCTTCGATTCCTGGGCCGGCGTGCTCGGCGAACGCGAGTTCGAAGCATTTGCCGTGAAACCAGTTGCGCGAATGATCGCGTCGATCAAGGCGCGCCGCCCAAATGCCAAGATCATCGCCTTTGCGAAGGGCGCCGGCTATCTGCTGAAGACCTATCGCCAGAAGACGAAGGCTGATGCGATCGGCCTTGATTGGTCCGTCCCGCTCGACTTCGCGGCCGAGCTGCAGAAGGATGGCCCGGTGCAGGGCAATCTCGATCCGATGCGAATGGTTGCCGGCGGGGTGGCACTTGACGAGGGTATCGACGATATCCTGCAGCGGCTGGGGAACGGTCCGCTGATCTTCAACCTTGGACATGGAATCACCCCGCAGGCCGATCCTGAAAACGTTCGGCTGCTCGTCGAGCGTGTTCGCGGCACGAGGGTTTGACCATGGAACGCCAGATCGACGAGAGACCGGGTTCCTACGCGCGCCGGCGTGCCTTCATCGCCATCGCCTTCTTCGTGGCGCTGGCGGTCGGTCTCTTCGTCTGGAACCCCGATACGCTCTATCTCTGGATCAAGGCGCTTCACATCATCGCCGTGATCTCATGGATGGCCGGGCTGTTCTATATGCCGCGATTGTTCATCTACCACACAGACGCTGAACCGGGCTCGGTGCAGTCGGAAACCTTCAAGGTCATGGAACGGCGCCTGCTGAAGGTGATCATGAACCCGGCGATGATGCTGACCTGGATCTTTGGGCTGTATCTCTCGTGGTCGGTGTATGGCTTCCAGGGTGGATGGCTGCACGCGAAGATCGGGCTCGTCGTGCTCTTGACCGGCGTGCATGTGTTTTTCAGCCGCGCGGCGAAGGCATTCGAGCGTGACGAGAACCGGCGTTCGGCGCGCTACTGGCGCTTCATGAACGAGGCGCCGACCGTTTTGATGATCGCCATCGTCATCCTTGTCGTCGTCAAGCCATTTTGACGCAGCCGGCTGACGGGTTAAATTTGCTTCATTTTAAGCAGCCCCCTTGCGGCGGCGGAACTGACTCGCTATTTTCCGTCCACCTCATCCTTGTGGCATGTATGTAAAGTTCGATCGTCTGCGGGCTCCTCGCAGGACCGGTTACTGTCTCGACATCGCCTTTCCCCTCAAAATTATAGAGTAATGGACACTTCATGTCTGAAATGAAGCTTCAGGAACTTAAGAGTAAATCCCCGACCGATCTTCTGGCATTCGCCGAATCGCTCGAGGTCGAGAATGCCAGCACGATGCGCAAGCAGGAGCTGATGTTCGCAATACTCAAGGTTCTTGCCAGCCAGGACGTCGAGATTATCGGCGAAGGCGTGGTCGAAGTTCTGCAGGACGGCTTCGGCTTCCTGCGTTCCGCCAATGCTAACTATCTTCCCGGTCCCGACGACATCTACATCTCGCCCTCCCAGATTCGCCGCTTCTCGCTGAAGACTGGCGATACGGTAGAAGGCCCCATCCGCGGACCAAAGGAAGGCGAGCGCTATTTCGCGCTGCTGAAGGTCAACACGATAAACTTCGACGATCCGGAAAAGATTCGTCACAAGGTTCACTTCGACAACCTGACGCCGCTCTATCCGAACGAGCGCTTCAAGATGGAACTCGAGATCCCGACGAACAAGGATCTTTCGTCGCGCGTCATCGATCTGGTCGCGCCGCTTGGTAAAGGCCAGCGTGGTCTGATCGTCGCGCCGCCGCGCACGGGTAAGACGGTTCTCCTGCAAAACATCGCGCACTCGATCACCGCCAATCACCCGGAATGCTATCTCATCGTTCTTCTGATCGACGAGCGTCCCGAAGAAGTGACGGACATGCAGCGCTCGGTTAAGGGTGAAGTTGTTTCCTCGACCTTCGACGAACCGGCAACCCGCCACGTGCAGGTCGCCGAGATGGTCATCGAGAAGGCAAAGCGTCTTGTCGAACATGGTCGTGACGTTGTGATCCTTCTCGACTCGATCACCCGCCTCGGCCGCGCCTACAACACGGTTGTTCCTTCTTCCGGTAAGGTTCTGACCGGTGGTGTCGACGCCAACGCGCTGCAGCGCCCGAAGCGCTTCTTTGGTGCGGCACGTAACATTGAAGAAGGTGGTTCGCTGACGATTATCGCGACCGCGCTGATCGATACGGGTAGCCGTATGGACGAAGTCATCTTCGAAGAGTTCAAGGGTACCGGTAACTCGGAAATCGTTCTCGACCGCAAGGTCGCCGACAAGCGCATCTTCCCGTCGATGGACATTCTCAAGTCCGGTACGCGTAAGGAAGACCTGCTTGTTCCACGCCAGGATCTGCAGAAGATCTTCGTTCTCCGCCGTATCCTGGCGCCGATGGGCACGACCGATGCGATCGAGTTCCTCATCGACAAGCTGAAGCAAACGAAGAGCAACTCCGACTTCTTCGAATCGATGAACACCTGATTTATCCTTAGCCGGATTCAATCAACCAAAGCCGGCCGCTATATTGGCCGGCTTTTCTGTTTCTAACGTCTGATTGAAGTAGACCGACGACACTCATTCAGGCGGATAACCGATCGATTCGGTATCGTATCAATTGGAGTGTGTCCGTGGCGGAATTCACAGAGACGATCTATGCGCTTTCCAGCGGCGCCGTTCCCGCCGGCCTGGCCGTTATCCGCATAAGCGGGCCAAGGGTTGTGGATGTGATGGACAGCATGGTCTCGGGTACCGTCCCTGCCCGCACCACCGCGTTGCGAACGATTCGAACCCGTAACGGTGAGGTGCTCGACAATGGCCTTGTGCTGTTCTTCCCGGGGCCAAACTCCTTCACCGGTGAAGACGTCGTCGAATTTCACCTACATGGCGGCCGCGCTGTCGTAAGTGCTGTCTATAGAGAGCTGAGCTCGTTCGATGGGTTGCGACAGGCCTTGGCCGGCGAGTTCTCCCGACGCGCGTTCGAAAGCGGGAAGCTTGACCTGCTGGAGATCGAAGGTCTTGCGGATTTGATCTCGGCAGAGACCGAGATGCAGCGTCGCCTCGCTCTTGAACAGAGCTCGGGCGGCCTCTCAGCCGTCTATGAAGCTTGGGCACAGCGATTGACGCGCGGCCGTGCGCTGATCGAGGCTGAACTTGATTTCCCCGACGAGGACGATGTTCCAGGCTCAGTGTCTGAACAGGTCTGGTCAGACATGACTAAGCTTGCCAACGAGATTCGCCAGCATCTTGGTATGGCGAAGACAGGCGAAATCATCAGAGATGGCTTCAAGGTTGTTATTGCCGGTTTGCCCAATGCGGGAAAATCGACCTTGATGAACGCACTTGTGAGGCGCGATATTGCGATCGTCACGGATATCGCCGGAACGACGCGCGATGTGCTATCCACCGATCTCGATATCGATGGATTTCTCGTCAAGCTTTACGATACCGCGGGACTGCGTGAGACAGAAGAGGTCGTTGAACGCGAAGGTATTCGCCGGGCGCGCACAGTAATGGAATCCGCAGATCTCGTCATCTACATCGAGGACATGTCCGTTCAGTCAGAGGGCAGCACCGCTCCTGCATCCGCGTTGCGGGTCGGAACGAAGGCAGATTTGCCCATCGTCTCGTCGAATCCATACGATGTCAGGATTTCAGTCGAAACCGGCGCCGGCTTGGACCAACTGCGTCAGGCGATTGGAGATCGTTTACGCGAGATGGTACCACCGCATTCGCTGGCTATCCCTACCCGCACACGCCACAACGATTCGCTAGCGGAATGTATTTCAGCTATCGAGCGAGCCATCGCTAACGATCATGTTGACCTGGATATTAGAGCGGAAGAGCTCCGCATGGCCGGCGCCGCGCTTGGCCGCATCACTGGCCGGGTCGATGTCGAGAATCTGCTCGACGTCATCTTCGGCGAATTCTGTATTGGCAAATGATTCACGTGAAACACTAAGGCGGCGCTGAAATACGTGGTTTCACGTGAAACGTCTTGACTCCCGGGGCGGCTTGCCGCATCACCGAGCGATCTCAGGAGCATTGTTATGAATACCTCACGGTTCGATGTCATCGTCATTGGTGGCGGGCACGCTGGATGCGAAGCTGCTTCTGCGGCCGCGCGTACTGGCGCCAAGACCGCGCTCGTGACGCATAAGCGCGAGACGATCGGCGTCATGTCCTGCAATCCTGCAATCGGTGGCCTTGGGAAGGGCCATCTGGTTCGCGAAATCGATGCGTTGGACGGGCTGATGGGTCGCGTGGCTGATGCCGGCGGCATCCAGTTTCGTATGCTCAATCGAAAGAAGGGTCCGGCCGTGCGCGGCCCCCGCACACAGGCAGATCGCAAGCTCTATCGCCAGGCGATGCATGCCGAGATTTCTTCGATCCCCAATCTCACGATTGTCGAGGGCGATGCCTTCGATCTGTCGATCAAGGATGGCCGCGTCTCCGGCGTCATTATGAAAGATAGCCGGATTCTGGATGCCGGTGCGGTGGTCCTGACGACCGGGACGTTCCTCCGTGGTCTCATCCATATTGGCGATAAAAAGATTCCGGCGGGTCGTGTCGGCGAAGAGCCGTCGATGGGCCTGTCGAAGACCTTGTTGGGCATCGGTTTACAGCTCGGTCGCTTGAAGACCGGCACCCCCGCTCGACTGGACGGAAAGACCATCGATTGGGCCGGCGTTGGCCGGCAGGGAGCGGATGAAGATGCCGTCCCCTTCTCTTTCATGACCGATCGCATCGTGAACCCACAGATCGACTGCGGCGTTACGCGCACGACGGAAGCGACACATCGCATCATCGTCGATAATCTGAAGCGCTCGGCAATGTATTCCGGCCAGATTGAAGGCGTCGGTCCGCGCTATTGCCCCTCGATCGAGGATAAGCTGGTCAAGTTCGGTGAGAGAGATGGCCACCAGGTGTTTCTGGAGCCTGAAGGTCTTGATGACGACACAGTCTATCCCAACGGGATATCGACATCACTTCCAGCCGAGATTCAAGACGCCTTTATTCGTACAATACCAGGCCTGGAGCAAGTCAACATTTTGCAACCAGGCTATGCGATTGAATACGACCACGTCGATCCGCGAGAGCTCAAACCTTCACTCGAAGTGAAGAAGCAGCCTGGATTGTTCCTGGCGGGGCAGATCAATGGCACGACCGGATACGAGGAGGCCGCCGCGCAAGGGTTGGTTGCCGGACTCAATGCAGCGCGTCTGGCTGGTCAGCAAGACGCGGTGCGTTTCAGCCGCACCGATTCCTACATTGGCGTGATGATCGATGATCTCACCTCACGCGGTGTGGCCGAGCCGTACCGTATGTTTACGTCGAGAGCCGAGTACCGTCTTTCACTCCGCGCAGACAATGCCGATGTTCGCCTCACTCCGCTTGCGATCTCGCTGGGTATTGCGTCTCGCGCGCGCTCTGATCGGTTTGCGCAGTATGCGTCGGCGATCGAAACAGGCCGGGCACTTTTGACGTCCCTTTCGGTCACGCCAACCGAGGCGCGTCGATCTGGGCTTAAGCTCAACCTCGATGGCCAGCGTCGCACGGCCTATGAGTTGCTGGCGTTCCCTGATTTTGATCTTGAGACACTTCGGCCGGTGTGGCCGGAGTTGGATGCCATCGATTCCAAGGCGGGTGCCGCGCTGGAGATCGAGGCCAACTATGCGGTCTATATGGACCGACAACAAGCTGACGTGGCCCATATCAAGCGGGATGAAGAGCGGCTTATCCCTGCTTATTTTGATTTTGATCGCTTGTCCGGCCTTTCCAACGAGCTTAAGCAGAAGTTGGCGAAGGCTCGCCCCTATGACGTCGCGCAGGCTTCGCGAATTGATGGGATGACACCGGCGGCAATTTCGCTCTTGCTCGTGCATTTGCGACGTGGCGACGTCGCCGCATAGAGTGCAACCTACACTATTTGAGAGTCTTCGTATGGAATTGAACGGCCGGCGTGTTTCACGTGAAACACAGGAACGACTTGAGTATTTTGTGGGTCTATTTCAGAAATGGAGCAAGGCTATCAACCTCTCCGCGCCCTCCACTCTAAAGGACGCCTGGGAAAGGCATATTGCTGACAGCGCTCAGATCTTCCAGCTTCAGCCGCGCGCGGGCAACTGGGTGGATCTCGGTAGCGGGGGCGGCTTTCCAGGCGTGGTAACAGCGATCTTCCTCGCGGAGCTCAATGACGGCTGGGTGCATCTGGTTGAGAGCAACAACAAAAAGGCTGCCTTCTTACGCACGGCGCTGAGGGAAACGGGCGCCCGCGGTTCCGTGCATCCGGTGCGGATCGAGGATGCGGTCGCGGACCTGCCAAACTGCGATTTCGTGTCGGCCAGGGCGCTTGCGGACTTGGGTAAACTTCTGGAGTTCGTCGATCCATTCGCGATCCGTAACGAAAAAATCCGCGCGTATTTTCATAAAGGCCGGGATTACCGATCTGAGGTGGCAAATGCGCATGGTCGCTGGACATTTGATCTGGTAGAACACAAGAGTGCCGTCGAGATGGACTCAGTCGTTCTCGAAATTTCCAATTTAAGGCATTTGGTCTAACAAATCGGGCGTTGCGACAATGGTTGCTGGACGGAATCGGATTATCACGATCGCAAATCAGAAGGGTGGCGTTGGTAAAACGACGACGGCTATCAATCTGGCAACCGCGCTAGCGGCGATCGGCGAGCGCGTTCTTATCGTAGATCTTGATCCCCAAGGTAACGCAAGCACCGGTTTGGGTATCGATCGCAAGAGCCGTAGCCGGTCCTCCTACGATCTTCTGATCGGCGACTATGGTATTCTTGAGGTGGTACAAGAGACGGCTGTGCCGAATCTCTTCATCGTCCCCTCCACCATGGACCTCCTTGGGATCGAGATGGAGATCGCGCAGCAGAGCGATCGCGTCTTCAAGCTGAAGAAGGCACTTGCCGAGCGCGACGCGTTTCAGTTTTCCTATATCCTTGTCGATTGCCCGCCGTCCTTCAATCTCTTGACAATGAATGCGATGGCGGCTGCGCATTCGGTGCTAGTTCCCCTGCAGTGCGAATTCTTCGCGCTTGAGGGGTTGAGCCAGTTGCTGGAGACCGTTGACCAGGTTCGCAGGAGCGTGAACCCGCAGCTCGATATCCAGGGTATCGTGCTGACGATGTTCGATTCGAGAAACAATCTTGCGCAGCAGGTCGTGAACGATGTACGTACCCATCTCGGCGAAAAGGTTTACCATACGTTAATCCCGCGCAACGTGCGGGTGTCCGAGGCGCCATCCTACGGCAAGCCTGCCATTCTCTACGACCTCAAATGTGCTGGAAGCCAGGCCTATCTGCAGTTGGCTTCTGAAGTCATTCAGCGTGAACGCCAGCGTCTGGCCGCCTGAAGAAGCTCTTGAATAAGTGGTGAGTATCGACATGAACGATGATGTCTCGAAGAGAAGACTGGGACGCGGCCTTGCAGCGCTGATTGGCGAAATGGATCAACCGGCGCCTGTCGACGCAAGTCAGCCTGCTGTCAGCGCCGATCGTCTGGTGCCGATCGAGTTCATCACGCGCAACCCGCGTAACCCGCGCCGCTTCTTTGATGATGGCGAGCTTCATGATCTTGCGAGCTCGATCCGTCAGCATGGTATCGTTCAGCCGGTTGTCGTGCGCACGCTGTCGGCGGGCCAATATGAAATCATAGCCGGCGAAAGACGTTGGCGTGCAGCACAGTTGGCGGGCCTGGTTGAGATTCCTGTTATCGTGCGCGATGTTGACGACAAGACCGCGCTTGAGATCGCGATCGTCGAAAACGTTCAGCGATCTGATCTCAATGCGCTGGAAGAAGCGCTCGGCTACGAGCAGTTGATCGCGGATTACGGCTACACGCAGAACGATCTCGGCGAAATCATCGGCAAAAGCCGCAGCCATGTCGCCAACTCTTTGCGACTTCTGAAATTGCCGGAGCCTGTTCGTGACTTGCTCGCCGCCGGCAGCCTGTCTGCGGGCCATGCGCGCGCGCTCGTATCCACGTCTGACCCAACCGTCCTGGCGCGCACGATCGTTTCAAAGGGTATGTCTGTGCGCGATGCCGAGCGGCTTGCGCAGAACGATATCAAGGCGCAGTCGGAGCCGAAGCCAGCGGTCAATCCGCGTGACCAGAAGGATTCCGATACAATCGCGCTTGAGCGTACCCTCTCCGATACACTCGGATTGGACGTCGTCATCAATCACAAGGCGAACGGTGGGCAGATCCGAATTTCTTATAAGTCATTGGATCAATTGGAAGAAATCTGCCGGCTTCTGGAGCGGCGCTGATCCGGCTTTATTTTCTGCCGGACTGAAGCGTGGTCGATAGAAGTGTCTGCATGGCGATCGTGTCCTCCAGAGAGGCGCGACGCCTGGTCTGCAGGATGGCCGCCTGCAGACGGCTCGTTTCACGGGCGAGCGCATCGGCCGACCATGTTCGCAAGGCCTGCTCGATGATCGGCTTGCGCTTGAAATGAAGATGGCGCCCGAGCGTCTGCATCACCTGCGACGCCGGCGTGCGCTTCTCGTCGATTTCCGCACGCATGGCATCCATCAATTGGAATTGCCGCAGGCATGCCTGTATGACCAGGAAAACAGATGTCTTCGATGCCGTGATCTTCTGCATGGCGTGCAGGAAGTTTCCGGAATTTCCAGTCAGGATGGCATCAACGGCGTCGTCGACGGATATGGCGCTGGCGTCGCCGATGATCTCCGTGACGTGATGTTCCTCGATGACTTCAAGATTGAGGCAGTAGAGCGCAAGCTTCCTGACCTCGTTGCGCGACGCTATGCGGTCGCCCCCTATAAGCTCGAGCAGCGCTTGGCGCGCTCCGGTGGTGATGCGAAGATTGGCGCCTGCGAGTTCGGAGTCTATCAGGCCGTTCAGCGCCCGGGCGTCATCTGCATAGCAAGGGATGGTCGCGACACTTCGGGCGGCTTCGCTCGTCTTGCGCAGGAGCGATCCCTTCTTGAGATCACCGGCCTCGATGATGATGAATGTCGCCTCGGGAGGCTTCTGCGCTAGGATCTGAAGAGCGTCAACGAGGTACTTTTCGTTGGCTGCACCCCGGATCCAGATCAGCTTCTGGCCGCCGAATAAGCCGATCGCGCCTGCTTCGTCGAGCAGACGTCCCTGGTCTTTCTGTAGGTCGCCAATGTCGAGTTTGATGAGGGAAAATGGGTCGGTCAGGTCTACGCCGGTCTTGCCGGCGAGCAGGCTGGCGCGTTCAGACACCAGCCCGCGATCCGGGCCATAGATGACGAAGAGCTGGTAGTGGCGAGCGGATTTCTCCAGAAATCCCTCGAACTCATGCGATTTTATCTCCGCCACTCAGCCGCTCCTCAGCGGCCAAGCGCCGCGGCGATGTCGGCGGCCACGAACTCGGCGACCTGACGTGCTGCGCGGTCCTCGGAGTCGCGGATAGCGCGCTGCTTGGCGAACTCCTGGGCCGGGAAGTCGATGAGGGCAGTTGCCGACTGATGGCCAGCTCGGATGACGTGGCCATCCTTGTTTGACTTCAGCGTATAGTCGACGCTGACCGTGGTACGGCCCGCGCGTGACTCATCCGAGGATGCAACCAGCAGCGTGTCGATGACGCTCGATCGTGCATTCATCTCGACCTTGTAATCGGCCTTGTCCGGCTCGCCGGCACCACGGGACGCGAGGAAGATCAGTCGGTTGCGAACTTCCTGCTCGACGCGCGACGTGGCCTCAGAGAAGGCGATGGATGACAGCTTGCCGGCAACGCCTGACGTTTCGGAATAGAGCGGCCGAACCTGGCACGAGGCGAGAAGAACCGTGGTTGCCAGCACCGCGGCAATCCCTGCGCGGCTAGCCAGCCTGGAAGCGATATTAAACGACAATGTTCACAATCCTTTGTGGAACCACGATAATTTTCTTCGGCGCTTGGCCGTTGAGCACGCGCTTGACATCCTCCAACGCAAGGGCGGCGTCGCTGACCGTAGTTTGATCTGCGTCGCGAGAGATTGTCAATTCAGCGCGCTTCTTGCCGTTGATCTGCACCGGCAGGACGACGTCGTTTTCAACGACAAGAGCGTCGTCGTACTTCGGCCACGCCGTCTGCGAGAGCAGCGTGTCGTGACCGAGAACCGACCAGCACTCTTCGGCTAGATGCGGTGTCATCGGGGCTACGAGCTGGACGAGGATTTCGGCCGCATCGCGCACGGCGGCACGATAGGCGGCATCGGCCTTGCCTGCTGCAACGGTTGTCAGTGGGCCAGCAATGGCGTTCACGAGCTCATAGATGCGCGCGACGGCCTTGTTGAACCACAGCTTGTCATAGTCGTTCTGAACGGCCTTGAGCGTCTTGTGTGCCAGCTGGGAGATGGCAAGCGCGTCGCCATCCTTAGCCGGAGTCGCAGCGACGTCGCTGAGAGCTTCGGCAGCTTCCGAGATGAGACGCCACAGGCGCTGGGTGAAGCGGTGTGCGCCTTCGACGCCCGCTTCCGACCAGATCACATCGCGCTCGGGCGGCGAATCCGACAGAACGAAGAAGCGTGCCGTGTCGGCGCCGTAAGAAGCAATGATGTCATCAGGATCGACGACGTTCTTCTTCGATTTCGACATCTTCTCGATCGAGCCGATGGCGATCTCTTCGTTGTTCGAGAGGAGAAACGCACGGCGTTTGCCATCCATCTCCTCGATCTTGATGTCGGCCGGTGCGACCCATTCGCGGCTCATGCCAGAGCCACGGCTATAGGTCTCGTGGACCACCATGCCCTGCGTGAACAGGCCCTTGAACGGCTCCTTCACGTCGACATGGCCGGTTTCGCGCATCGCGCGGGTAAAGAAGCGCGAATAGAGCAGATGCAGGATCGCATGCTCGATACCGCCGATATACTGATCGACTGGCAGCCAGCGGTTGGCAGCCGCGAAATCCGTCGGCTTGCTCTCCCAAGGCGCCGTAAAGCGCGTGAAGTACCAGCTGGAATCGACGAAGGTGTCCATCGTGTCGGTTTCGCGACGGGCATCCTTGCCGCAATGCGGGCAAGCGACGTGGCGCCATGTGGGATGCCGGTCGAGCGGATTGCCCGGCTGATCGAAGGTGACATCCTCGGGCAGCTTGACCGGGAGATCCTTCTTCGGCACCGGCACGACACCGCAATCCTGGCAGTGAATGACCGGGATGGGGCAGCCCCAGTAGCGCTGGCGGGAAATACCCCAGTCGCGCAGGCGGAAGTTGACCTTGCGTTCGCCCTGTGGCGCGTTGCCCAGAGACGCGGACGACAAACGGTCGGCCACGATATTGAAGGCTTCGTCCGTCGACTTGCCATCCAGGAAGCGCGAGTTGATCATGATGCCGTCGCCATCATAGGCGGTATCACCGACAGCAAAGGTCGCGACGTCGCCGTCACGCGGCATGACAACGGGTATGACCGGAAGGCCATACTTGCGGGCGAAATCGAGGTCGCGCTGATCGCCTGCCGGGCATCCGAAGATGGCGCCCGTGCCGTAGTCCATCAGCACGAAATTGGCGATGTAGACGGGCAGCTCCCAGGAGGGGTCCAGCGGATGGCGAACACGGATGCCCGTGTCTATGCCCCGCTTTTCGGCGGTCTCGAGCGCTGCCAGCGATGTGCCGGCACGGCGGACGTCTTCGCAGAAGGCATCGATCCCGGCGTTCTTGGCTGCGGCGTCCTTGGCCAGCGGGTGATCGGCGGAAATGGCGAGGAAGGAGGCGCCAAACAGGGTGTCCGGGCGCGTGGTGTAGACCGTTACCTCAGTCTCACCAGCGGGCGCGGTTTCGCCGACGATTTCCCAGCGGATCGTCATGCCTTCGGACCGGCCGATCCAGTTCTTCTGCATCAGGCGGACCTTCTCGGGCCACTGATCGAGGCCATCCAAAGCGTCCAGCAGATCCTGACTGAAGTCGGTGATCTTGAAGAACCACTGGGTCAGCTCGCGCTGTTCGACAAGCGCGCCGGAGCGCCAGCCGCGACCGTCGATAACCTGCTCGTTGGCGAGAACGGTGTTGTCGACCGGGTCCCAATTGACCTTGGACTGCTTGCGGTAGACGAGACCCTTTTCCAGGAAGTCCACGAACATATGCTGCTGATGCTGGTAGTATTCGACATCGCAGGTCGCGAATTCGCGGCTCCAGTCGAGCGACAGGCCCATCGCCTTCAGCTGCGACTTCATCGATGCGATGTTCTGGTAGGTCCAGGCGGCCGGATGAACGTTGCGCTCCATGGCGGCGTTTTCAGCCGGCATGCCGAACGCGTCCCAACCCATGGGATGCAGCACGTTGAAGCCGCGGGCACGCTTGTAGCGCGCGACGACGTCGCCCATCGCATAGTTGCGGACGTGGCCCATGTGGATGCGGCCGGACGGATACGGGAACATCTCCAGCACGTAGTATTTCTCGCGCGGATCAGCGTTGTCGGTCTCGAAGACCTTCGCTTCGTTCCATTTTTTCTGCCAGCGAGGCTCGGCATCGCGCGGATTATAACGTTCGGTAGCCATGGTATTCGTATTTCCGGAAAATCAAGGGAAGTTGGTGGTGACCTTCACCATGAAACCACCGTAGCGTCAAGTTTTGCCGACGTGGTTTGGGGCCAATCGGCGCCTAGCTGCGATAATTTCGAGGCTTCGGACCTTGGCAAGGCAAGATCGGGTGTTTAGTGCATTTTCATTGTTTTCGATGATGGACCGAGGCGCAACATGGAACTTCAAGAGCGACTGGAAGAGGTTCGCGGCCGGATCGCGGCGGCGGCCCGCGAAACGGGAAGAGCGGAAGGCTCGGTGCAGCTCGTGGCCGTGTCCAAGACATTCGATGCGGATCAGATTCGCCCAGCCATCGAGGCTGGTCAGCGCGTGTTCGGTGAAAACCGCGTGCAGGAGAGTCAGGGTAAGTGGCCGGAGCTGAAGAGCGAGACGGCTGGCATCGAGCTGCATCTGATAGGACCGCTGCAGTCGAACAAGGCCGGTGAAGCGGTTGCGCTCTTCGATGTCATCGAGACGGTCGATCGCGAGAAGATCGCACGCGCGCTCGCCGATGAAATGAAGCGCCAGGGCAAGGCCCCTCGCCTCTATGTTCAGGTCAACACGGGCCTCGAGCCGCAGAAAGCAGGCATTGCGCCTGACGATACGGCGGCATTCGTGGCGCTCTGCCGCGATGAGCTTGGCCTCTCCATCGAAGGATTGATGTGCATTCCGCCGGCGGATGAAAATCCGGGCCCGCATTTCGCCCTGCTGGCGAAACTGGCGAAGGCCTGCGGCGTCGAGAAGCTCTCGATGGGCATGTCTGGTGATTACGAGACGGCCGTCGCTTTCGGTGCCACCAGCGTCCGGGTTGGGTCCGCCATTTTCGGCACCCGCTGATCATCGTATCTGCTCCCGTAGTCGGCGTGAATGTTTCACGGGAAACATTTGCGATCCGCGTTACCGCGCAATTGCAAACCGGCAATAAAAAACCCCGCCTAAGCGGGGTTTTAATCTCAGTCCGTCCAACCGCTTAGTAGCGATCGTCTTCGTCTTCATCCGGCGTCGAGGACTTCAGCGACTTCAGCTTCGCGAAGACGGCGTCGGCGTCGATTTCCTTCTCTTCCTCACGCTCGTAGCTCGGAGCCAGGCGTTCGGTTTCGTGCGCGGACTGCAGCGTTTCGCCGAGTTCGGCAGCGGTCGGCAGCGGACGGCCCTTGGCGGCCTTTTCGACTTCCATGTCGAGGTCGATCTGGCTGCAGAGGCCGAGCGTGACCGGATCCATCGGCGTCAGGTTGGCGGCGTTCCAGTGGGTGCGCTCGCGGATCTGTTCGATCGTCGACTTGGTCGTACCGACGAGACGCGAAATCTGGGCGTCCTTCAGTTCCGGGTGATTGCGAACCAGCCACAGGATGGCGTTCGGGCGGTCCTGGCGCTTGGAGACCGGCGTGTAGCGCGGGCCACGACGCTTGGATTCCGGAACGCGCACCTTCGGCTCGGAAAGCTTCAGCTTGTGGGCCGGGTTCTTTTCGGCGCGTTCGATTTCGTCGCGCGACAGCTGACCGGTGGAGATCGGATCCAGGCCCTTGATGCCCTGCGCAGCTTCGCCGTCAGCGATCGCCTTCACTTCCAGAGGGTGCAATTTGCAGAACTGAGCGATCTGGTCGAAAGACAGAGCTGTGTTGTCGACGAGCCAAATAGCGGTCGCCTTCGGCATAAGCAGTTGTTGAGCCATGGATATAGTCCTTCTGTCGTCCGCGCCGGTGTCGCGGTCCGTGGGTTGTCACCACTATGTCCGGGAAATTATGCCGCTATATAACCGGAGTGACGCATAATTGCAATTGATCACGAATGAAATGACCTTTGTCTAATTGCCGGGTCGATCTGACCTGTTATGAATGCACAAAACCGCCTGTGGCGTACTCCTGCCGCCGGCGTCCGAGTGAGGAGGAAATCGATGTCGGAGAAGATCTACCCGGTGCAGAAGCCGGTTCAGAACCATGCGCTGATCGACAAGGCCAAGTACGAGAAATGGTACGAGGAGAGCGTCGAGAACCCGGATAAGTTCTGGGGCAAGCATGGCAAGCGGATCGACTGGTTCAAGCCTTATACGAAGGTGAAGAACACTTCTTTCACCGGCAACGTGAAGATCAAGTGGTTCGAAGACGGCCAGACGAACGTCTCCTACAACTGTATCGACAGGCACCTGAAGACCAACGGCAATCAGGTCGCGATCATCTTCGAGGGCGACAACCCCTACATCGACAAGAAGATCACCTATAACGAGCTCTATGAGCATGTTTGCCGTATGGCGAACGTTCTGAAGAAGCATGGCGTCAAGAAGGGCGACCGTGTCACCATCTACATGCCGATGATCCCCGAGGCGGCCTATGCGATGCTCGCTTGCGCCCGCATCGGAGCCGTGCACTCGATCGTCTTCGGCGGCTTTTCGCCGGAAGCACTGGCGGGGCGGATTGTCGACTGCGAATCAACCTTCGTCATCACCTGCGACGAGGGCGTGCGCGGCGGCAAGCCGGTGCCGCTGAAAGAGAACACCGACACGGCGATCCATATCGCAGCACGCCAGCATGTGATCGTCGAGAAGGTTCTGGTGGTTCGCCGCACCGGCGGCAAGACGGGTTGGGCGCCGGGCCGCGACCTCTGGTATCACCAGGAAATGGCGACGGTGAAGCCGGAGTGCCCGCCCGCCAAGATGAAGGCGGAAGATCCGCTTTTCATTCTTTACACGTCGGGTTCGACGGGCAAGCCGAAGGGGGTCTTGCATACGACTGGCGGCTATCTCGTCTACGCGGCGATGACGCATGAATATGTGTTCGACTATCATCCCGGCGATATCTACTGGTGCACGGCCGATGTCGGCTGGGTCACCGGTCACTCCTATATCGTCTATGGCCCGCTTGCGAACTGCGCGACCACGCTGATGTTCGAGGGCGTTCCAAACTTTCCGGATCAGGGGCGCTTCTGGGAGGTGATCGACAAGCACAAGGTCAACATCTTCTACACGGCGCCGACGGCTATCCGTTCGCTGATGGGCGCCGGCGATCACTTCGTGACGCGCTCGTCGCGGTCCAGCCTGCGTCTGCTCGGCACCGTGGGCGAGCCCATCAATCCCGAAGCCTGGGAATGGTACTATAACGTTGTCGGCGACAAGCGTTGCCCTGTCATCGACACCTGGTGGCAGACGGAGACGGGTGGCCACATGATCACGCCGCTGCCTGGTGCGACCGACCTGAAGCCGGGATCGGCGACCAAGCCGTTCTTCGGCGTCAAGCCGCAGCTGGTGGACAATGAAGGCAACGTGCTTGAGGGCGCGGCTGATGGTAATCTCTGCATTACCGACAGCTGGCCGGGGCAGATGCGCACGGTCTATGGCGACCACGAGCGCTTCATCCAGACCTACTTCTCGACCTACAAGGGCAAGTATTTCACCGGTGATGGCTGCCGGCGGGATGAGGACGGCTATTACTGGATTACCGGTCGCGTCGACGACGTGCTCAATGTGTCCGGCCATCGCCTCGGCACGGCCGAGGTCGAATCGGCGCTGGTGTCGCATAGCCTCGTCTCCGAGGCCGCGGTCGTCGGCTATCCGCATGCGATCAAGGGGCAGGGCATTTATTGCTATGTTACGCTGATGGCCGGCAACGAGGGTTCGGACGAGCTGCGCCAGCAGCTGATCAAGCATGTCCGCAACGAGATCGGCCCGATCGCGGCACCGGACAAGATCCAGTTCTCGCCCGGGCTGCCGAAAACCCGGTCGGGCAAGATCATGCGACGCATTCTGCGCAAGATCGCCGAGGATGATTTTGGTTCACTGGGCGATACGTCGACGCTTGCCGATCCGGCGGTTGTGGATGATCTGATCGCCAACCGGCAGAACAAGGCGGCTGCTTAATATAGGCTGTCTGCTAATGTGGGCCGCTTCGGGAAACCGGAGCGGCCTTAATCTTGATCGGAGCATGGCGTCTTCGGCTTCCGACCGCCGTCATAGGCAACAGCGATCCCCTCGCCCAGCATATACTGAGCCGGACTCCGTCCATCGGAGAGCGTGACGTCGGCCAGGATGCGGCCGAAATACTTGTCGCCGGAAATTCGGGTCAGCTGCACTTGTGGCGAATTGTCGGTCAAGTTTTGCAACACTTGGCGGGCATCTATTGCCGCGCGTCTGACCGTGCCGCATTTCGAGTGCATCTCGGGTGTATCGATGCCGCGGATGCGGACATAGACTTCCACGGTCTGCTGCGGCCACGGACGGGCCGCGACCAGCAAGGTGTCTCCATCGATCACACGCAGAATTTCAGCCGAGACGGGTCCGGCGATCTCATCTCGCGCGAAAGCAGGCACCGAAAGTGCCGCAAGGATCGCTAGCGATATGAGCGCGCGTGTGAACATATCAGGAATAAATTCCGATATTCACGTGAAGTCAATAGGAATATTTACTTAGAAGTCGATCGCGCGACCGTTGATTTCCCAATCGCCAAAGCGGGCCGGATCGGCGCCCCCTCGCCCGCCGATCTCGGCCGGCATATCGGTCGGCTGTTCGTTGCGGCGACGCTCCTCGGCTTCGGCAAGCGCACGCTTGGCGGCGGGTGAGAGCATCTTGCGCGGACGCTCGGTGCCTTCCTCGGCCAGAGCCTCGATATTGTCGTTGTCCGCTTCCTGCATCACGCACGCCCGCTTGAAAATATTGAAAATGGCCGATGAATAACCAGATTATAGGACGCCGACGCGGCGATTGAAACCCTTTGAGCGCAAACGACGCTCGCCTGAAATGGAGATGATGATGAACCTTGTCCGTACTGCCATGTTGCTTGCCTTCATGACGGCACTGTTCATGGTCGTCGGGTTCATGATCGGTGGCCGTAGCGGCATGATGATCGCGTTCCTGGTAGCGGCCGGCATGAACTTCTTCTCCTACTGGAATTCCGACCGCATGGTGCTTTCGGCCTACCGTGCGCAGGAGATCGATGAGCGCAACGCGCCGGAGTTCTTCAACATCATCCGCGATCTCTCGCACAATGCGGGCTTGCCGATGCCGAAGGTCTATCTCTATGACAGCCCGCAGCCGAACGCTTTCGCGACGGGCCGCAATCCGGAGAATGCCGCGGTCGCGGCGTCGACTGGCCTGTTGAGCGCGCTGTCGCCGGAAGAGGTTGCAGGTGTCATGGCGCACGAACTCGCGCACGTGCAAAACCGCGACACGCTGACGATGACGATCACGGCGACGCTTGCCGGCGCCATCTCGATGCTCGGCAATTTCGCCTTCTTCTTCGGCGGCAACCGCGAGAACAACAACAATCCGCTTGGGTTCGTCGGTGTTCTGCTGGCGATGATCGTCGCACCTATGGCCGCCATGCTGGTGCAGATGGCGATCAGCCGTACGCGCGAGTATTCCGCCGACCGGCGCGGCGCCGAGATCTGCGGTAACCCGCTGTGGCTGGCCTCCGCACTTGGCAAGATCGCCCGTGGCGCCTCGAACATTCCGAACTACGACGCGGAGCGCAATCCGGCGACGGCGCACATGTTCATCATCAATCCGTTGACGGGTGCTGGCATGGACAACCTGTTTTCCACCCACCCGAATACGGAAAACCGCATCGCCGCGCTGCAGGAAATGGCAAGAGGCGGCATGAATAACTCGACGCCGTCGGCTGGTGCTGCTAATCCCGTGCGCAAATCGCGCTCAGTTCCGGATGCCGGCCTTGGCCGCGGTGGCTCGCAACCGCCAAAGGGTCCCTGGTCTTGAGTTCAGACGGTAAGAAAAAGCCATTTCATAAACAAAAGTCGTCGGCGCCGGCGGAATCGTCTGCTTCCGCCAAGCCGGGTCTTCAGGCGCGTGCTGCGGCCTCCAAAATTTTGGCTGCCGTTATCGACCGCAAGCTCTCGCTTGATGGCGCGCTCGACCACGAACATGGCAATCCGGCTTACAAGGCGCTGGCTGACGACGACCGTGGTCTCGTCCGCGCTATCCTGAACACCACGCTCCGTCACCTGCCCCGTATCGAGGCGGCCGTGTCATCGTTGCTGGAATCGCCCTTGCCGGAGGGTGCGCGCTCGCTGCAGCACGTGCTTTCGATCGCGGCGGCGCAGATCCTCTATCTCGACGTTCCCGATCATGCCGCGGTCGACATTGCCGTCGAGCAAGCCAATCTCGACCCGAGAAACCGACGCTTCGCCAAGCTGGTCAACGCCGTGCTGCGTCGGCTTGGCCGCGAGAAGGAAGAGATTCTTCGAGAGATCGACGACATTCCGTCGATGCCCGGTTGGTTTATCGAGCGGTTGCAGAAAGCCTATGGCCGTGAAGCGGCGCGGGCGATTTCGGATTCCCAGCTGCAGCCCGCTGCCATCGACCTGACGGTAAAATCGGATCCACAGGCTTGGGCGGAAAAGCTCAATGGCGTAGTGCTGCCGACCGGCGGAGTCCGGCTTGCCGCCTTCGACGGCTCCATTCCGTCTCTCGAAGGTTTCGACGAGGGGCTGTGGTGGGTACAGGATGCGGCGGCGAGCATTCCGGCGCAGCTCTTCGGCGATCTCTCCGGCAAGCGTGTTGCCGATCTTTGCGCAGCACCTGGTGGCAAGACGGCGCAGCTCATCCTTGCCGGCGGCAAGGTGACTGCCGTCGAGCAATCCGAAAACCGCATCAAGCGCCTGCGTTCGAACCTTGATCGTCTCCAGCTTTCAGCGGAAACGATGGCGCAGGATCTGACCAAGTTCACCCCTGATGAGCTCTTCGACGCTATCCTGCTCGATGCGCCCTGCTCCTCTACTGGTACCACGCGGCGACATCCCGACGTGCTCTGGACCAAGGGGCCGGAAGATATCGCGAAGCTCGCCGCGCTGCAGGAGCGTCTGCTGCGCCATGCGCTGCGATTGCTGAAGCCCGGCGGTACGATCGTGTTTTCCAACTGCTCGCTTGATCCGAGCGAGGGTGAAGAGGTCGTTGCTCCGGTGCTTAGGGACACCAAAGGATTCGAGCGCGTGGCGATCGAGCCGAGCCGTTGGCCGGGGCTAGAAGAGGCGATCAGTCCGCTTGGCGAGTTCCGCACCACACCCGACATGCTGAAGCTACCATCAGGTTTCGCGCCGGGTCTTGACGGTTTTTATGCGGCCGTGTTGCGCCGTGTTGCCTGATCGAAGAGCAACTGGCATAGTTAAGCATTGTTGCAGAATCATCGACGGTCAGTGCCGTTTCCGGACTTGTCCATCCAATCCTAACGATATGGGTCAATAGACAATCGAAATGCGGTCCGGACGGTTTTCAGGTCTTTACCTGCGGGAGGCTTGGCGGCGGGTACTTTGCCGTGCTGCACTTCTGCGCCTCAAGTTGTTTCGCCACACAGTTTATGTGCCCGAGCGGCTGATCGTGGCGCCGACGGATCTCAGGCCCGTCGATTCGCATGTCGCCGAGGAAATCATCAACGGTCGTTTCCCGCTTGCCGGCCGCATGCTGGAGACCGGTGGAAAGTCGCCGTTTACGCTGAGCCTCCCCTCGCGCTCCTTCGCCATCAGGCTGCACGGCTTCGGCTGGCTGCGCCACATGCGTTCCAAGAAGAACGATCTGCATTCCAACGTCGCCCGCGCGATCGTCAATAGCTGGCTGTCCATTCATGGCGGTCGGATGGAGGGCATTGCCTGGGAAATCGATGTTACGGCCACGCGCGTCATTGCGTGGCTCTCGCATTCCCCTGTTGTGCTGCAGAATGCCGATCGCGGCTTCTATCGGCGCTTCGTGCGCTCGCTCGCCTTTCAGGTCCGCTTCCTGCGCCGCATGGCGCGCTATGCGCCACCCGGCGAGGTGCGTTTTCGGGTGCGCCTTGCGCTTGCCATGGCCTCGATCTCGATGCCGGTGCGCGCCAGCGTGATCCGCAAATCCTCCGAAGCGCTCGATGTCGAGTTCGATAGCCAGATTCTGCCCGACGGCGGGCACGTGTCGCGCAATCCGCGCGTCGCGCTCGAACTCCTGCTCGATCTGCTGCCGTTGCGGCAGACCTATATCAATCTCGGCCACGATCTGCCGCAGAAGCTGATATCCGGCATCGATCGCATGTATCCGGCGCTGCGCTTCTTCCGCCACCAGGATGGCGATCTCGCTCTGTTCAACGGCGCGACCTCGACCTCGGCGAATGAAATCGTTTCGCTGCTGCGCTACGATGAGACGGCGGGCGAGCCGTTTAAGGCGATGCCGCATTCGCGGTATCAACGTCTGGCGGCCGGGCGGACCGTCGTTATCGCCGATACCGGCCTTCCGCCTGCTGGTAACCTTTCGCGTACTGTTCATGCCGGATGCCTGTCCTTCGAGATGTCATCTGGCCGACACCGCTTTATCGTGAATTCGGGATCGCCGAAATTCGCCGGCAACCGTTATGTGCAGGTCGCGCGCACCACTGCGGCGCATACGACCGTGACGCTCAACGACACGTCGTCGAGCCGTTTCGCCTCTTCCGATTTCCTAGCGCACCTGATCACCGATCCGGTTAAGACCGTGCAGGTCGATCGCGTGGTTGCCGATGACGGCCGGGATGTCGTCAAGGCGAGCCACGACGGCTATCTGAAGGAGTTCGGTGTCCTGCACGAGCGTGAGCTCACCTTGAACGCCACCGGTTCGATCATGACCGGACTCGATCGCCTTGCCGTTTCCGAAGAGCGCAGAGGCGAAGGAGAACTGCAGGCCGTCGCGCGTTTTCACGCCCACCCGTCGATCAATCTGAAGCAGATGGACCGGGAGTCCATCCTGATGACGGCGCCGGATGGCGAGAGTTGGCTGTTTTCCTCGCCGGGCAATACGGTCGAGATCGCAGAGGACGTGTTCTTTGCCGATGCCTCCGGCATCTGCGCCTCCGATCAGATGGAAATCAGCTTCGCCTATCCGGAAAAGCCGGAAATACGGTGGTTTTTGTCCCGCAGAAGCTAGCGGCTGTTTTCGCCGGCGCAAAGCTGTGCTAACGCGGCGCCATATTCCGCGCACCTCGCCGGATGTCTCCCGAAGATCGAACGGAGAAGCCACATGGCCGTTGTTTCCAAGAAAATCCCCGCCCCCGACAAGGTTGCCGTCAAGTCCGCCTTGCTCTCCGTGTCCGACAAGACCGGCATCGTAGACCTAGCGCGCGCGCTTGCCGAAAGGGGCGTTCGGCTGCTGTCGACCGGCGGCACCCACAAGGCGATTGCAGCCGCCGGCCTCGATGTCACTGACGTTTCCGACGTCACGGGCTTTCCGGAGATCATGGACGGCCGCGTGAAGACGCTGCATCCCAAGGTTCACGGCGGTCTGCTGGCGATCCGCGACGATGCCGAGCACCAGGAAGCAATGAAGGCGCACGGCATCGATGGTATCGATCTCGCGGTCATCAATCTCTATCCGTTCGAGGATGTGCGTGCGGCGGGTGGCGATTATCCGACCACCGTCGAGAATATCGATATCGGCGGCCCGGCGATGATCCGTGCTTCGGCCAAGAACCACGCATACGTCGCGATCCTGACCGATCCGGCCGACTACCCGGAGCTTCTCGAGCAGCTTTCGTCCGATGCCGGCCAGACCAGCTATGCCTTCCGCCAGCGGCTCGCCGCCAAGGCCTATGCGCGCACGGCCGCCTACGACGCGATGATCTCCAACTGGTTCGCAGAGGCGCTGTCAATCGACACGCCGCGTCACCGGGTCATCGGCGGCGTGCTGAAGGAAGAGATGCGCTACGGCGAAAACCCGCACCAGACGGCGGGCTTCTACGTGACCGGCGAAAACCGCCCGGGCGTTGCGACGGCAACGCTTCTGCAGGGCAAGCAGCTCTCCTACAACAACATCAATGACACGGACGGCGCCTTCGAGCTGATCGGCGAGTTTTCGCCCGAGAAGACCGGCCCGGCCTGCGCGATCATCAAGCATGCCAATCCGTGCGGCGTCGCCACCGGCCCGACGCTGAAGGACGCCTATCTCCGGGCGCTCGCCTGCGACAGCACGTCCGCATTCGGCGGCATCATTGCGCTCAACCAGCTGCTCGATGCCGAGACGGCGGAAGAGATCGTCAAGCTGTTTACCGAAGTCATCATCGCGCCTGAGGTGACGGAAGAAGCCAAGGCGGTGATTGCGGCCAAGAAGAACCTGCGCCTGCTCGTGACCGGTGGCCTGCCCGACCCGCGCTCGCGCGGCCTCACGGCGAAGACTGTGGCCGGTGGTCTGCTGGTGCAGAGCCGTGACAACGGCATGATTGATGATATCGAGCTCAAGGTCGTCACCAATCGCAAGCCGACGACGCAGGAACTGGTGGACCTGAAGTTCGCCTACACGGTTGCCAAGCACGTCAAGTCGAATGCCATCGTCTATGCCAAGGACGGCCAGACGGCCGGCATCGGTGCCGGCCAGATGAGCCGCATCGATTCCGCCCGGATTGCTGCTCTGAAGGCCGAGGATGCCGCCAAGGCGATGGGCTGGGCCGAGCCGATGACCAAGGGCTCTGCCGTTGCTTCGGAAGCCTTCTTCCCGTTTGCCGACGGGCTGCTGTCCGCGATTGCCGCCGGTGCCACGGCTGTCGTCCAGCCGGGCGGCTCGATGCGCGACCAGGAAGTGATCGACGCGGCAAACGAGCACAATGTGGCGATGGTCTTCACCGGCATGCGCCACTTCCGCCACTAAACATCGATGAAACGGCTACGCCCTATCCGCCGGATAGGGCGTCCGGATCAACAGGATGAGCCCGCCGGCCAGAAACAGGACGAGCGTGGCCATGCCGAGATGCGACGAGCCTGTCGCGTAGGTCACGATCGAAAACAGAAGCGTTGCCATGAAGCTGGTTGCCCGGCCTGACAGCGCGTAGATACCGAAATAGCGGCCTGCCTCATCAAGGCTGACGCTGCGCGCCAGATAGGAGCGCGACGAGGCCTGTACCGGGCCGAATGCCAGGCCGATCAGCAGGCCGTAGCCAATATAGGCTTTCTCCGCCGCGGTGCCGAACAGACCGCCCGAATCCTCCGTCGGAAGCGGTACAAGCCCGAAAAGCGTATAGCCGGGTTCGGTCGACACGATGCCGAAGGTCGCGAGAAGCAGCATGGTCAGGCTGATGACAATCGTCGCCTTCGAGCCGATGCGCGCATCGATCCGCCCGGCGATGATGCAGCCGAAAATCGCCACCACGTTGAGAATGATGCCGTAGATGCCGATCTCGATGGTTGCCCAGCCGAACATGCCGGCCGCGAAGGCGCCGCCGAGGATCAGCAGGCCGTTGACGCCGTCCTGGTAGATCATGCGGGCGACGAGAAAGCGCATAAGCGGGCGGCGCTCCTTAAGTTCCGCCAGGGTGTGCCTGACTTCACGCAGGCCGGAGCGGACGGCATCGCCGAAGCGAAGGCCGCCTTTTACATCGGGTGTGAACAGAAACATTGGCAGGACAAAAATCAGATACCAGACGGCTGAGATCGGGCCGGTGATGCGCGCATCTTCGCCCGTGTGTGGATCAAGGCCGAAGAGCGGGTCGAGGCCGAGAATCGTCTTGCCTGTCTCGGGACTTCCGGCGAGCAGTGCGACCACCGCGATCAACACGATCATACCGCCAAGATAGCCGAGACCCCAGGCGGTATTGGACAGCCGTCCGACTTCGTCCCTTCCGACAAGGCGCGGCATCATGGAATCGTTGAAGACGATCGAGAACTCCGCGGCGATCGACGCCAGGATCATGAAGATCACCGGATAGATGACCGGTGAACCGGGTGCCGCGAACCAGAGGCAGCAGAGGCTGGCGATCTTGATGACGGCGAAGAAGCCGATCCATGGCTTTCGCCCGCCGGACTGATCGGCGATCGAGCCGAGAATGGGCGAGAGAATGGCGATGATCACCGAGGAGATCGTTGCCATGTTGCTCCAGAGCGTTTGCGCGGAGACCGGATCGGCCGTCAGCCTGGCCACGAAGTAGGGGCCGAAAATGAAGGTGGTGACGACGGTGAAGAAGGGTTGCGCCGCCCAGTCGAAGAACATCCAGCCCCAGATGCCCCTGCGCGTGGCGCGCTGGGGCTGTGTTCCCGTCCAGTCAATGCGATTCACCGGCCTGCTCCTGATTTGGGAGCGGACTGTCTCACCTCGTTCCGTCTCTGGCAAGATCGGTCAGCAGGCCGGCGGCGACGGTGATGCGGGCGAGATTCGGATCGCCACCCTCGCTGAGACCCGCCAGTTCCTCGGCGATGCGGTTTATCCTGATCCGGTCGCTCGCATGCCATGCCTGCACCGGCAGCTTTTCCTTGCCGTTGTTTGATAGCGCGGAGCTCACGATATCGCGGCGCGCCGTCGCGATCTGGTCGAGGCTTCGCGCCAGCGCCAGGTTTTCGTAGTGATCCGAGGTGGTGATGCGGCTACCGGCTGCCAACAGCCGGCCGATACGGAAGGTCTGGCTCACCGCGAAATAGCTCTCGGCGGCACGGATCAGCGGCTCGCCCGTGCGTTCCGCGATCTGCATGATCTCAGGCACGAGCGCGAAGCCGATCAGATGCGCGATCTCGGCCGAAAGCTTGTCCGGCACGCCGGCGGCCTGATACTCGGTCTGGCGCGCCTCGAGTTCGGGAACGACCTGGTTGGCGAAGACCGGCTGCAGCTTCTTGAAGGCCGCGCGAAGCCTTTCGATGGTCTCAGCGATATCGCCTTTCGCCATCTGCATCTTCAATAGGAGACGCGTCAGCACGGTGAAGATATGGCTGATCTCCTCATAGATGCGGTTCTGCATCTGGCCGGAAATCCGGCCGTCGAGTGCATCCGTCTCGCTCCAAAGCCGGCTCAGATCGAAGCCGTCGCGGGCGATGATCGCTGCGCGCACCACCTCGGGCGCCGATGCGGCTGTCGCGTCCATCATGCTGACGGCAAAGCTTGGGCCGCCGCGGTTGATGGCCTCGTTGGCCAACACGGTCGCCACGATCTCGCGTTTCAGGCGGTGACTGGCGATATCCGACGCGTTGGACTTTCGCATCCTGGCGGGGAAGTATTGCGAGAGCGTCGCCTCGAAATAGGGATCATCCGGCAGACCACTCGCCGCCAGCGCGTCGAAGAGAACGATCTTGGCGTAGGACAGCAGAACCCCGATCTCCGGCCGTGTGAGCGGTCTGTTGGCGGCGTAGCGCTCGGCCATCGTGGTGTCGTCGGGAAGCGTCTCGACCTTGCGGTTGAGCTGCTTGGCGGTCTCCAGCACGCCCATGAAGCGGGTAAGCTCGAGGCCGTTCGCAGTGCCCTTGCGCTCGGTCAGCGAGATGGCGAGCGACTGCAGGTAGTTGTTGCGCAGCACCAGCTTGCTGACTTCATCGGTCATCGAGGACAGCAGCTGGTCGCGCTTCTGCCGCGTCAGCCGGTCGTCGTGCATGGCGGCGGCGAGCGCGATCTTGATGTTCACTTCGACGTCCGAGGTGTTCACACCGGCCGAGTTATCGATCGCATCGGAATTGCAGCGACCGCCCTTCAGCCCGTAGGCGATGCGGCCGCGCTGGGTGACGCCCAGGTTCGCGCCCTCGCCGATCACCTTGGCACGCACCTCGTCGGCGCTGATGCGGATGGGATCGTTGGCGCGGTCGCCGACGTCGGTGTCGGTTTCGGCTGTCGCCTTCACATAGGTGCCGATGCCGCCGAACCAGAGCAGGTCGACAGGGCTTTTCAGGATCGCGGTCATGACTTCAAACGGCGTCGCGACCGTCTTGTCCATGCCGATCGCGGCGGCGGCCTGCGCGGTCAGCGTTACCGATTTCGCCGAGCGCGAGATGATCATGCCGCCCTTCGAGAGCAGGTTCTTGTCGAAATCCTGCCAGCTCGAGCGCGGAAGATTGAACAGCCGCTGACGCTCCGCCAAGGTCTTGGCCATGTCAGGATCGGGATCGATGAAGATGTCGCGATGGTCGAAGGCGGCCAGAAGCCGGATCTTCGGCGACAAGAGCATGCCGTTGCCGAAGACGTCGCCCGACATGTCGCCAACGCCGGCCACCGTGAACGGCGTCGTCTGGATGTCGATGTCCATTTCGCGGAAATGGCGCTTCACGGTCTCCCAGGCGCCGCGCGCGGTGATACCCATTTTCTTGTGATCGTAACCGGCGGAACCGCCCGATGCGAAGGCATCGTCGAGCCAGAAGCCGGCTTCCTGCGCCAGCGCATTTGCGGTGTCGGAGAAGGTAGCCGTGCCCTTGTCGGCGGCGACGACGAAATAGGGGTCGTCACCATCAAGCCGCACGGTGTTTTCAGGTGGGATGATTTCGGTGCCGGAAATGTTGTCGGTGATCGACAGCAGCGTGCGGATGTAGGTCTTGTAGGCTTCACGCCCGGCATTGAAGATCTCGTCGCGATTGCCGCCGACAGGGAGCTTCTTCGGATAGAAGCCGCCCTTGGCGCCGACAGGCACGATCACGGCGTTCTTGACCTGCTGCGCCTTTACGAGACCCAGCACTTCTGTGCGATAGTCCTCGGCGCGATCCGACCAGCGAAGCCCGCCGCGCGCCACCCGGCCGAAGCGTAGGTGAACGCCCTCGACCTCGACTCCGTAGACGAACATTTCGCGGAACGGCTTCGGCGCCGGCAGACCGTCGATCAAATGCGGATCGAGCTTGAAGGCAAGCATCGCCTTTGCGGAACCATCAGGATTGCGCTGGAAGTAGTTGGTGCGCAGCGTCGAGTCGACCACGTTGACGTAACGGCGCAGGATACGGTCGTCATCAAGGCTTGGAACGTCCGATAGCGCGGTCTCGATCTTGGCGTGAAGATCGGTCGCCTTCTTAATCCTGTTCTTCTCGGTCAGCTTCGGGTCGAGGCCATCGTGGAACAGGCGGAAGATCAGAGAGGAGATAGCCGGGTATTTATCCAGCGTCGTTGCGATGTAGTCCTGCGAATAGGCGATGCCGGCCTGGCGCAGATAGCGCGAGTATGCGCGCAAGACGCTTGTCTCGCGGGCCGACAGACCTGCCGAGATGATCAGGCGATTGAAGTTGTCGTTGTCGATCACGCCGGCAAAGGCGAAAAGGAAGGCCTCTTCCAGTGCGGCTCCATGCTGCTGCAGATCTATCTCGGCGCCGCTTTGGGCTTCGAGTTCCATGTCATGCAGCACCACCAGCTTCTCGCTGCCGTCAGCCAGCGTCACGTTGATGTCGAAGGTGCCTTCGCTGATGACGCTGAAGCCGAGATTCTCGAGAAGCGGCACGCGGCGGGAAAGCGCGAGCTGGCCATTGAAATGGAAGATCTTCAGGCACAGCAGCGACACGCCATCCTTGATGCGCGTGTAGAATTCAATGCGGATCTGCTCGCCCGTCGCGCAGGCGACGATATCGGCGAAGTCGGCAAAGGTTTCCTCCGGCGGGAAGAGATCCTGGTAGGCGTTGCTCACCTTGATCTTCGGCGCCTTCGGTCCGGCAAGCATTTCGAATCGGTCATCCCAGCGGGCCGTTATGCTGCGGATTGCTTCTTCGAGCTTTGCCTGAGGAATGCGCGGGGTCTTTCCGCCGGAGCGGCCGATGATGAAATGGACGCGGGCGACGCCGCCTTCTGGGAAAGCGGGGTAATAGGCCGAGACGCGGCCGTCATAGATGGTCTTGAGGTAGGTGCCGATCTTCTCGCGGACGATCGAATCATATTCCTCGCGCGGCACGTAGACGATAACGGAGACGAAACGATCGAAGTGATCGATGCGCGGCAGCACCCGTACGCGCGGCCTGTCCGTCAGATCGTTGATCTGTTCGGCGAAGGTGGCGAGCAGGGCGGTGTCGATCTGGAAGAGATCATCGCGCGGGTAGGATTCAAGCGTGTTGTCGAGCATGCGGCCGGAATGGCTCATCGGATCGAAGCCGAAATGCTCCTTCACTTTCTCCACCTTCGAGCGCAGCAGCGGGATGTCTGTCGCGAGCGACGTGTAGGCGGTCGAGGTGAAGAGGCCGACGATGCGCAGTTCGCCGGTGACATTGCCATTCTCGTCGAAGCGTTTCACGCCGACATAGTCCATGTAGGCGCGGCGGTGGACGACGGATTTGACGTTGGCCTTCGTAACGATCAGGAAGTCGGGGCCGTCGAGGAAGGCCAGGATTTCCGGCGTCGTGGTGACTGCATCGCGGCCGGTCCGGAGCACCAGGACATCCGGGTTAGAAAGGATACCGAGCCCCGTGCCCTTGTCGCGCTCGACCTTCGCTTCCGCGCCCTTGCCAGAATAGACATATTCGCGCATGCCGAGAAGGGTGAAATTGGCATCGCGCAGCCATGTCAGGAAAGCGACCGCTTCGTCGCGATCCGCCTTGCGGCGGCCGACATTGCGTGACGACAGTTCGTCGATGGCGGTGCCGAGCTTGTCCAGCATCGGCTTCCAGTCGGAAACCGACAGGCGCACCTGTTCGAGGACGATTTCGATCCGCTCGATCAGATCGGCGGACTGCGCCGGGGTGAGCGGGGCGAGGTGTAGCTGGATGTGGCTGACGCGGTTTGCCGGCTCGCCGGGCATATCCGGCGAATAGAGTTCCGGCTGATGACCTGGCTGCATGACGAGAATGGGATGAACCGCCATGAAGAGATCGCGGTAGCTACTCGTTACCTCGCCCATGACCGATTCGTAGAGGAACGGCATGTTGTGATCGGTCACAGACAGGACCGATACCGCCACTCCATCCGGCTCGACATTGTCGAGTGAGGTGACGGTGACGCGCGGCGCGGTGCCGGTCCAGGCGGCGAGCTCGGCCGCGCAGTGAACGGCGGAAATCGCCAGCATTTCAGGCGTGTAGGATTCGAGGTCGTCGCCGCTGGCGCGCCCGAAGAGGATATCCGGCGCGAGATAGTGCTCGCCCATCGCCGTCGCGATCTTGTTCGCGCTCTCGATCTGCTTTTCCCGTTTCGGATTGTTTCGAGCAGCCATTGACTGTGTCCCCCATTTTCTCGATTGCGCGCAGGTTAGCAGAAGGTTTGACAGAAAAATTGCTAAAATAGGGACGTCGATCGCAGTTTTCGTGCGAATTTAGCCGGCATGTCGTCAATTCTGTAAAAAGTGATCCGAATATGATTTTTGTCGCCAGAACTTTGATCACGCTCGAATGAAGAGTTGTTGACAGTCGCGCAGCAAAAAGACGATCAACTGAGGATCGGAACCCGGATCGGATAAACATGTCGCAGAATGCAGCAGGCACGGTCATCGTCATATCGAGCCACGTCGTTCGTGGATCGGTCGGCAATCGGGCGGCGGTGTTCGCGCTCGAGACGCTCGGCCACCAGGTATGGGCACTCCCGACCATCGTTCTGCCCTGGCATCCGGGCCACGGTCGTTCGACGCGGCTGACCTTCGCGGAGGCCGATTTCGATGCGGCGATCGACGACCTCATCCGCGCGCCCTGGATCGGCGAGGTCAAGGCGGTGCTTTCGGGCTATTTCGGCAATGCCGCGCAGGCCCGCTCCGTTGGCCGGTTGATCACCGCGCTCAGGGAGCAAAATCCCGATCTGTTTTACGTTTGCGATCCCGTGATGGGCGATCTCGGCGGGCTCTATGTTCCCGAGGCAACGGCCGAGGCGATCCGGGACCATCTGATCCCGCTGGCGTCGCTGGCGACCCCCAATCGCTACGAACTCGCCTGGCTTTCCGGCGCGCCGCTGGAGAGCAATACCGAGATCATGGAGGCAGCACTCGCGCTCGGTCCGGCGCGTATGCTGGTGACCTCGGCGGTGCCGATGATGGCTGGTGGAACGGGCAACCTCTATCTCTCCGGGCGCCACGCGCTGCTTGCCGAGCACCGGCTTATCGACAATCCGCCAAACGGGTTGGGCGATCTTCTTGCCGCTCTTTTCCTATCGCGGTTGCAGTCCGGCATGGAAGACGAGAAGGCGCTGCAGCTGGCGACGGCCAGCGTCTACGAGGTGCTGGCCCGGGCGGTGAAGCGCGGCAGCGACGAACTGACGCTGGCGAATGATGCCTCCAGCCTGTCGACGCCGATGGCTATGGTTCAGATGCGGCATCTGATGCATCCGGCGCAGCGGCGAAAGAGCTAGCGGCCCGCCGTTAACGCATTTGGCGCTGCGATATTGATCTTGCATCGCTCACGCTGTAATCGAAGATCATGCAGCGTTTTCCAGATACACTTCTCGACGGCTATCGCAACTTCATGAGCGGGCGTTATGCCGACGCTCGTGACCGATACAGGACGTTGGCGGAGCACGGGCAGAGCCCGAGTACGCTGGTCATTGCCTGTTCGGACTCGCGCGCGGCGCCGGAGCTCATCTTCGATTCCGGGCCTGGCGAGCTCTTCGTCGTCCGCAACGTCGCCAACATGGTGCCGCCCTACGAGCCTGACAGCAATTTCCATGCGACCTCGGCTGCGCTCGAGTTCGCGGTTCTGGCCCTGAAGGTCACGGATATCGTCGTCATGGGGCATGGTCGCTGCGGCGGTATCCGCGCGGCGCTCGATCCCGATGCCGAACCGTTGTCGCCTGGCGATTTCATCGGGCGCTGGATGTCGCTGGTGCGGCCGGCGGCCGAGCAGATCCAGAGCAATGACGTGATGACCCCTGGCGAACGCCAGACGGCGCTGGAGCGGGTGTCGATCCGCAACTCGATCGACAATCTCAGGACCTTTCCGGAGATCAAGGCGCGCGAAGATGCTGGTGACATCCAGCTTCATGGCGCCTGGTTCGATATTTCAACCGGCGAATTGTGGGTCATGGACGCAGAGACGCGCGACTTCATTCGCCCTGACGTCTGACGCCATAATCCGAGACAAGAAAAAAGGCGCTGCGGTCTCCCGCGGCGCCTTTTTCATTTCATCATCAGGTGTGGATCAGTTCGCGTCGATCTGCTGGCCGATATAGGCGATTGCCTGCTGGTAAACTGTTGCCGCGTTCCAGCCGGAGATGGCTGCGAAGTTCGGCTCGCCCGGCTGGTAACCGGCGCCAGGACGCCAGCCGTGGCCCTTCAGGAAGTTTGCCGTCGAGGCCAGCGCATCGGCGCGTGAGCCGACCATGTCGACCCGGCCGTCACCATCGCCATCCGCACCGTAGAGCACGACGTTGCGCGGGAGAAACTGTGTCTGGCCGATTTCGCCATGGGCGGCGCCGCGCGCCTGCGGGCTGAGGAAGCCTTCGCCGACGAGCTGAAGCGCTGCGTAGAGCTGGTCAGTGAAATAGGCGGTACGGCGGCAATCGAAGGCGAGCGTGGAGACTGCCGACATGGTGTGCTGGGTGCCCATATAGCTGCCAAAGCCGGTTTCCATGCCCCAGATCGCGATCAGCGGGCCGGCCGGAACGCCGTACTTGCGTTCGATGTTGGCGAATAGCGCTGCGTTGGAGCGCTTCATGCCCTTGCCGCGCGAGATGATGGCCTGGCCGCCGCGCTTCTGCATGAAGGCGTCGAAAGAGAGCTTGAAGCTCTTCTGGCCACGGTCGGCGGAGATGGTGGGTCTGTTGTAGACGACGTTGGCAAAGGCCTTGTCGAGAACGGAACGGCTGACGCCGTTGGTCGCTGCTTCCTGCTTGAAGGCAACCACCCACTGGTCAAAGCCCGCGCTGGTGTTGCTGCACTGTGGTGCCGCTTCAGCCGTTGCCGGAAGTGCCTGGAACATGGCGAACACTGCCGCCGCTGCCAGCAAAAGTCTTGTCTTGCGCATCGAATACCCCGATCCCGATCAGCCTAGCCTTCAGCCGGGCTGCAGCCCGCTATCGGCGATATTGTCCCGACCATCCTTTGATTAAGCGCGGGAAGCCTTTCGGCACCCCGCGCCTTTGAGAATAAGCCTTAACTTAAGTAACGGGCTTAACAAGACATGGTTAAGAAAATATTCAAGCGGCCTGCTTGCGTGGCTTCACAAGTCCGCGATTGACGAGCAGTTCGGCGATCTGGATCGCGTTCAGTGCCGCGCCCTTGCGCAGGTTGTCGGAAACCACCCACATGTTGAGGCCGTTCTCGACGGTTGCGTCCTCGCGGATGCGCGAGATGAAGGTCGCGTCTTCACCGGCGGATTCGTAAGGGGTGATGTAGCCGCCGTTCTCGTGCTTGTCTATCACCTGGCAACCAGGGGCATCGCGCAGGATATCGCGGGCCTGATCGGCGGTGATTTCCTTCTCGAACTCGATGTTGACCGATTCAGAGTGGCCGATGAAGACCGGAACGCGTACGGCCGTGCAGGTCACCTTGATCTTCGGATCGAGCATCTTCTTGGTTTCGGCCAGAACCTTCCACTCTTCCTTCGTGTAGCCGTCTTCCATGAAGCTATCGATATGCGGAATGACGTTGAAGGCGATGCGCTTGGTGAACTTCTTGTTCTCGATCGGATCGGCGACGAAAACCGCGCGCGTCTGATTGAAGAGTTCGTCCATGCCGTCCTTGCCGGCGCCGGAAACAGACTGGTAGGTGGAGACGACGACGCGCTTGATGGTGGCGGCTTCGTGAAGCGGCTTCAGGGCCACGACGAGCTGGGCGGTCGAGCAATTCGGGTTGGCGATGATGTTGCGCTTGGTGAACTGCTCGATGGCGTCAGGGTTCACTTCCGGCACGATCAGTGGAACGTCCTGGTCGTAGCGCCATGCGGAGGAGTTGTCGATCACGACGCAGCCCTGTGCGCCGATCTTCGGCGACCACTTCTTCGAGACGTCGCCGCCGGCAGACATCAGGCAGATATCGGTGTCGGAGAAGTCGTAGTTTTCGAGGTTCATGACCTTCAGCGTCTTGTCGCCGTAGGACACTTCAAGACCCTGCGAGCGCGCGGATGCCAGCGCTACGACTTCGTCAGCGGGAAAACCGCGTTCGGAAAGGATGTTGAGCATCTCCCGGCCGACATTTCCGGTGGCTCCCGCAACTGCAACTTTAAAACCCATTTTCAAGCTCTCTTTCTCATCTCTCCTCTTGTTCGGTGAGGGGGAAAGCGCGCAACGATTGCGGCTTTCTGTCCCCAGCCGAGCCGGGGAGAGAGCGGCAGGCCAGAGACGTCAGACGGTTTTCGTCGTCGTTTTGGCCTTGGTTTTGGAAGAAACCGGAAAAATCATAACCATCCCGGCAACTCGTGCCCGGTCACTGCGTGCAGCAATGGCGTGTTCTTGGCGAACCATGGATATTCCTTTTCCACCGCTGCTCTTAAAAGGTTTTCCACAGGAGTCAAGGTTTTTGCGAACGGCCGCGCCTGTCCTGATAGCACTGGCGCGGCTCTTGCGATGTCACTTCCGATTGATGCCACGGCCGTTATCGGCGCGCACGGAGACTGTCTGGAGTGCCCGGCCCTGGTGCGCCTTCAGCTTGGCGGAAGCGGCGCGACCCAGCTTTCTCTTGCGCTCCAGATGGTAGGCGTAGACGAACTGGATCACGATACCGAGAACCACGAAGATCGGGCCGACGATCTTGTCGCCATTGTTGATGTAGAGCAGCACCTGACCGACCATCGCCAGGATCGTGCCGGCGACGAAGATGTTCAGCGAATGGCGGCCGAAGATCACCAGCGGGTTGTCCTCGGGACGACGCAGCAGGTCGGAGAGCGCGCCGATGTTGAGCACCAGATAGGTGAGCGCCAGTACATGCAGCAGGCGCGGCAGGGATAGGAAGGTCTTGTCGAAGCCGGTGATGACTGGCGGCAGGCCGAGCGAGGCGAGCGCATTACCGATACCCCAGAGCTGGCCGACGACCCATACGAAGGACAAGGCGACATAACCGGCGGCCAGGGCCATCAGCAGCGGGTGCCGGGGCAGCTTACCGCCGCGGCGCACATGCATCATGCCGACGATGCCGATCGTGAAGAGGAACTGCCAGGAGAGCGGGTTGAGGAACCAGTAGCCCTCGATCAGGGTGTTGTGAGGGGCGATCTCGTATATGCCCGACAGCAGCCAGACTGAACCCGAGACGGCCAAGGCCAGCAGCGGGCTTTTGGCTTCAAGCAGCAGAATGATGGGGACCATCAACATCAGCGCGCCGTACATCGGCAGAATGTTGTTGTAGCCGATCTGGTGGCCGAGCAGCATGAGCGCCGGAATCCCGGCTTGCGGGTTGGTGAGAACCGCGAGAATGTTGACTTCGCAAAGAAGGCCTGCGCGATGGAACAGCCATGCGCCCGCAATGAACAGCGCGAGCGTCATGAATGTCGTGATCATGTGGGCGAGATACAGCGTGAAGGCACGCTTCGTCGATTTCTTGGCTGTTTCGAACCAGGCGGCGACCTTGAAGCGCGAGCCGTAGGCAATGCCCACGGCGATGCCCGAGATCAGCACGAAGGCTTCGGCGGCATCAGAGAAGCCGTAATTCTTTGTGGTCAGATGCTCGAAGATCTGGCCGGGCACGTGATTGATAAAGATCGTGATGAGCGCGAGACCGCGCAAAACGTCCAATCGCGTGTCTCGTTTCGATGGCGCCGCAGTCGCGATCCTGCATCCTGCACCGAACGTGTTTTCGGGCGTCGTTACCATTGACCTCTCCATGCTTCCATTTTGCAAACGCAGTTGAGGCCAAAAGGTTTCCCTCTTGGCCTCAACGAATCGCCGGATGGTTTGCATGAAAAGTGCTGTTATCCGACCGGATATCCCTCGTCGGGATCGGTGACTTGACGTCCGTTGATGGTCAAATCGTAGCCCCTCGGATGGGACGATTTTGAGACCGAAATGAGGTATTTAGCTCCTGCGTGTTCGATTTCCGCAGAGAAGCCTTCCCACGTTGTCGGCAGCGACGGCTTCACATGGATGCGGCCGTTCTTGAGCCGGATTCCAAGGATGCCCTCGACGGCGGCGCGGTAGAGCCAACCGGCGGAACCGGTGTACCAGGTCCAGCCACCACGACCCGTCAATGCGCCGTCGCCATAGACGTCGGCGGCGATGACGTAGGGTTCCACGCGGTAGTGCTCGGCCGATGCCGGATCCTTGGCGTGGCTGATTGGGTTCAGGAGGTCGAAGCAACGCAACGCGTCGTCGCCGCGATTGAGCTCGGCCAGCGCCATGACGACCCACGTGGCCGCATGGGTGTACTGGCCGCCGTTTTCGCGAACGCCGGGCGGATAGGCCTTGATGTAGCCAGGGTCCTTGGCCGAGTTGGCGAAGGGCGGCGTGAACAGGCGGATGATCCGCGCGTCCATGTCTACGAGCTTGGCGAGGACCGAATCCATGGCCTTTGCGGCATGGGCCGGATCGCCCTCCCCTGACAGCACGCTCCAGGACTGCGCGATCGAATCGATCTGGCATTCCAGGCTTTCCTTCGAGCCGAGCAGGCTGCCGTCGTCGAAAGTGCCGCGGCGGTAGTGGGCGCCGTCCCAGGCAGCGGTTTCGAGTGCCGCCTTGAGTTCGGTCAGGTGCTTGCTCCAGCGCTCGACGCGGGCGGTGTCGCCACGTTCGGCGGCGAAGGCGCTGAAGGAGCGCAGCGCGCCGGCGAGGAACCAGCCGAGCCAGACGCTCGTGCCCTTGCCGCCGATACCAACGCGGTTCATGCCGTCGTTCCAGTCGCCGCCGAGGAAGAGCGGCAGGCCGTTGGCTCCCTTGCGGGCAATGGCGAGATCGAGCGCGATGGCGGCATGCTCGTAGACGCTCACCTTGTCCTCGGATTTCTCCGGGCGGTAGAACGAATCGTGCTGTCCCTGCAGAAGCGCCGGGCCCTCGATGAAGGCGAGCTCATCGTCGAGAACGCTCTTGTCGCCAGTCACCGTGCAATAGTGATGGATGGCATAGGCCAGCCAGACCACGTCGTCGGAGATCAGCGTGCGAACGCCGGCGCCCGTTCCGGGCAACCACCAATGCTGGACATCACCCTCGCGGAACTGGCGCGAGGCCGCGTTGACGATCTGCTTGCGGGCGATCGACGGTTCGTGCAGCACGAAGGCCAACGTATCCTGTAGCTGGTCGCGGAAGCCGAAGGCGCCGCTCGCCTGATAGAAGGCCGTGCGTGCCATGATGCGGCAGCCGAGGCTCTGGTAGGGGAGCCAGGTGTTGATCAGGGTGTTCATACCTTGATCGGGGGTCGAGATCTGCAGCTTGCCGGTGAAGGCGTGCCAGAAGTCCCGGTTTGCCTGAACCGCGCCGTCGAAGGACGCCGTGCGGATATCAGCGATCAGCGCGCGGGCCTCTTCCTTCGTCGCGGTATCGCCGAGATAAAGGATGACGTCACGCTCTTCGCCGGCGGCGAGATCGATGTCGATTGCGAGAGCCGCTGCCGGATCGCCGTCCAGATCGATGTTGCTCGACAGAACGGTAGCCGGATTCAATGCTGCTGGAACCTTGATGGTGCCCGCCTTGCCGATGAACTCGCGCCGGCTTGCCGTGTAGCCCGACAGTGTCTCGCTGGCGGCGAAGAAGGCCACGCGCGAGGAGTAGTCGATGCTGTAGTTGTTGCTCGCAAACAGGGCACCGGTCTCGGCGTCATGCTCGGAGAGAATGAACGGCGCCGTCTTCTGCGGATTGTTGCCGAGCACCCACTCGACATAGCCGTAGAGCCGCAGCTTGCGCTGGCTGCTGCCGTTGTTACGCAGGCGCAACCGCTGCAGCTTCACCGGCCGTTCGCGATCGACCGTCTGCGTCAGCTCCAGAGAAACGTCGTTTTGGACGCTGGAGAAGACCGAGTAGCCGAGGCCGTGGCGGGCTTCGAACTGGATGTCCTGGCGGTCAGACAGGGCAGCGAAGGGTGTCATCACGGTTCCGTTGTCGCGATCCATCACATAGATCGCTTCGCCCGGACGGTTGATGACAGCGTCGTTGGTCCAAGGGGTCAGCTGGTAGTCACGCGAGTTGGTGCTCCACGTGAAACCGGCGCCTTCGGCCGCGACGTGGAAACCGAACTTCTCGTTCGAGATCACGTTGATCCACGGCTGCGGGGTGGCATGGCCGCCCGGGATACGGACGACATATTCGCGTCCGTCGCCGGAGAAGCCGCCGATACCGTTCCAGAAATTCAGATCGCCATGCTCTTCGACAACCAGTGCCGGGACCTGCGCCTTGGCGACTGGTGCCGTGCGCTTGGCGCGCGACTTAGTGGCGTTGACCTTCTCGAGTTCCTGCTGTTCTTCCTTGGTCGGCGCAAACAGCGCCACGGCACGATTGATCTGATCGATGATCTTGCCGTTCTTGGCATGGAAGGTGACGCGGGATGCCGAGATCAGTGCGTGGTAGGTCGATTCCTCCATCAGATCCTTGCGGACCGTGAAGATGTGCTGGCGCAGACCGTCTGCCTGGCCGAGACGGCGGACGTTTTCGGCCATCTGGTCGACGGCGTGCTGCATGTCCTGTGCGTAGGAGGAGGCACGCTCGTTCATGATCACCAGATCTGCGGTGACGCCGCGCGAGCGCAGGTATTCCTGTGCCAGCAGCGCTTCCCTTGCGATATCCAGATCCATGTCGTCGTTGATGCGCAGGGTGAAGATCGGGAAATCGCCCGAAATCGCCAGCGGCCATAGCGAGGACTGCGACTGCATGCCCGCCTGAACCGCTGCCGTATCCGCACGCAGATACATGTCGGGGTAGACGAGGTGGCGGCCGAGGTGTTGGAAGGCGGATGCCTGCTGCGAGGTCACGCCGACATGGCGCATCTGCACCTGCGTGCGCGTCCAGGCCTGAACGAGCTCGTGGTTGAAGGCGTCGGCGTGGCGATAGCGATCGACTGCCTGGTCCACCTCGTTGCGTGATGGTGCCGCGATGGTCCAGAAGATGACGCTGACCTTCTTGCCGGCAGGAACGCGGACGGTGCGGCGCAGCGACAGCACCGGATCGAGCGTGAAGCCGTCAGTGCCGGAGAGCGTCGCGCCCTGGTCGAAGGCGGCAGCGTTTGCAAGGCTGCGGCCGCGGCCGAGGAACTTGCGGCGGTCGGTTTCGAACTCGGTGTGGCGCGTTGCGCCGGCATTGTCGACGATCAGATGCGCGACCGCGATATTCGGCTCGTTGCCGTCGCGCTTGTTGCGCTCGACACGGATGACGTCGCCGCGCTTGCCGATCTCCGTCTTCACGAACATGCGGGCGAAGGCCGGATGGGCGTTGTCGGTGTCGTCGTTGGTCAAGACCGGTTCGAGATAGGAGGTCACTTCGATGAAGCGGTCTTCCGTGCCGGTGTTGAGCAGCGTCAAACGGCGGCCTTCGGCATCGTGCTCGGTGGCGACGATTACCTCGACTTCGCTGGTGAGCTCGCCGACGGTTTTGGTGAACTCCGCCTTTTCATCGGCGAAGAGAACCTTGACCTGTTCGCCCTCGATGCTCTTCGGTTCCGCCGTCGCCGACCACCATTCGTTGGTGGCGGTGTCGCGCAGGAAGATGAAGGTGCCCCAGCGATCCTCGGTCGGATCTGGCTTCCAGCGGGATACCGACTGGCCGTTCCAGCGCGAGTAGCCGGCGCCGGTGGCGGTCAGCATCATCGAGTAGTGACCGTTGGAGAGGAAGACGAGTTCGCGGTCGCGCGCGGCCGGATCGTAGATCTTGCGGATCTCCGGGCGTAACAGGTCGTCCTGAATGCTGGCCGGGGTGTCGGACTCGTGCTTGCCGCTCATGACGGGAATGTCGCGCGGCGCCTTTTCCTGCAGCATCAGCTCTGCCGCTTCGATGACGGGATCGGAGTGGAAGAGTTCGCGCAGGTGACCGTTGAAGGCGACGTTGGCGACGGCCGCAATCGACATGCCATGGTGGTGGGCATAGTAGTTGTAGACGACCGCGCAGGTCTTGCCCTCGGGCACGCGGGTCGGCGTGAAGTCCACGGCGTCGTGGAAGCCGTATTTGCCGAGCGCGCCGAGCTTGCGCAGGCGTTCGAGGTTCTCGATGGCCGCCGGCGGATTGTACTGGCTGGCGAGGATCGAGGCGTAAGGAGCGATGACGGCGTTGTGGCCGAGACCACGCTTGAGGCCCAGCGTCGGTACACCGAAGTTCGTGTACTGGTAGTTGAGGTTATGATCGCGGGCGTTGAAGGCCGCTTCCGAGATGCCCCACGGAATGCCCAGCTTGCGGGCGTAGTTCATCTGCTCGACCACGACCAGGTTGTTGGTCTGGTTGAGGATACCGCCGCCACGCTCCTGCATGACGAGAGGCGGCATCAGATATTCGAACATCGAGCCGGACCAGGAGACCAGCGCGCCGCGCGAGCCGACCGGCACGACCTGGCGGCCGAGGCGGTACCAATGCTCGGTCGGCAGATCGCCCTTGGCGATACCGAAGAGACTGGTGAGGCGGCATTCCGATGCCAGAAGGTCGTAGCAGGCCTGATCGAGTTCGCCGCTTTCGACGCGGTAGCCGATCGACAGAAGACGACGCTCCGGACGGAACAGGAAGCCGAAGTCCATCGAGAAAGCCAGGTCGCGGGCCTTGTCGCGCAGTGCGATCAAGCGCGGACGCAGCGCATCGATATTGGCGAGATCGAAGGTGCTGTCGGAGATATGGGCTTCGCAGACCTTGACCAGCGCCTCGGCCCACTGGGTCACCTCGGCGCTGAGCGCCGACTTCACCTCGTGATCGAGGTTGGCGGCGAGCTTCTGGATGTCGCGTGCGAGAACCGAGAGGTTGATGATGCGGATCGACGCGAATTCGTGCTCGCGCTTGACGGCAGCGAGCGCGTTCTGGAAGCCGATGATGCGTTCTTCCAGGCGGCGGCGCAGCGGACGCACGGTCTTGCGATCGTCCGGCAGGTCGGCCAGCACTTCGGCCAGGATGCCCGCCGTGTCGCCGACGCCATCGAGGCTGCCCTGCATGTGCGCGGACGGGGCTTCGGCCCAGTTGCGGCAGGCGGACGAGATTGCGATCAGGTGACCGGCGAGGTTGCCGCTATCGACGGCCGAGACATAACGCGGTCCAAGCGTTTCCAGCGTATCGGTGTGATACCAGTTGAACAGGTGGCCACGGAATTTCTCCATCTTGTCGATGGTGGCGATCGTCTGTTCGAGGCGCTCGATCGTCTCCTCGAAGGAGAACCAGCCGAACTGGCGGCCCGAGACCACGGAGAGGAGATAAACGCCGATGTTGGTCGGAGACGTGCGTGTCGCGACGATGACGTGCGGCGTTTCCTGGACGTTGTCAGGCGGCAGGTAGTTCTGTTCTGCCGTGGTGAAGGTGTCGAAATAGCGCCAGGTGCGGCGCGCAATCTTGCGCAGATCGTTGGAGACAGATTCTGCGACCTCAAGGCGATCCTCGGTCTCGGCCGACTGGCTGACGTAATAGGCGACCAGCGGGGAGAGAATCCAGAGCGCAACGAAGGGGATGCCGACCAAGTAGGCCTTGTCGCCGGAGACGACGGCGAAGGCGAGGCCGAGCAAGGCCAGCACCGGTGCATGCCACATGGCCTTGTAGTAGGACCAGATGGTGCCCTGCTTGCCGGCCTGGACGCTGGCCGCGGTTTTCCACTGCAGCATCAGCTTGTGGCTGACGAAGAGGCGGTAGAGCGAGCGGCCGATGGCATCCGCCATCATGCAGGCGCCGTCGGCAATGAAGACGATGCGGAGCGCCACCTGCGCGTTCGCCGCGCGGATATCGGACCAGACTGTATAGAGGTGGGCGCGCGCGACGATATCGCTGGTGCGCGGAATGATGCCGTTGATCAGCGACAGCGTCGGAGCGACGAACAGGCAGAAGATCAGGACGATCTGCCAGATCAGGGCGCCGAGCGGGTCCATGAAGTACCAACCGAGCACGGAAGCGAAGAACCAGGCGATCGGGGTCAGCGAGCGGCGCAGGTTGTCGAACATCTTCCAGCGGCCGAGCGCGGTGACGCCGTGCTTGGTGCTGAACATGTAAGGCAGCAGCTGCCAGTCGCCACGCGCCCAGCGATGCTGGCGCGAGGTTTCGACTTCGTAGCGGGTCGGGAAGTCCTCGACGAGTTCGAGGTCGGTCACAAGCGCGCAACGCGCCATGGATCCTTCGAGAAGGTCGTGGCTGAGAACCGAATTTTCCTCGATGCGTCCCTTCAGGGCCGCTTCGAAGGCGTCGACGTGGTAGAGGCCCTTGCCGGTGAAAGTGCCCTCGCCCGCGAGGTCCTGATAGACGTCGGAGACGGTGAAGACATAGGGGTCCAGACCGCGGTTGATCGAGAAGACGCGCTGGAAGACCGATGCGTCCTTGCCCGTTGTCAGAGACGGCGTCACGCGCGGCTGCAGGACGCCGTAGCCGCTTTCGACGCGGCCGGTTTCCGGGTTGATCACGGGGCGGTTGGTCGGGTGATAGAGTTTGCCGACGAGCTTGGTGACGGCGTCGCGCATGAGACGCGTATCGGCGTCGAGTGTCATCACGTACTGCACGTTTTCAGGGACGACATTGGCGCCCGGCAGATAGGTCGTGTCGCGGTCGCCGCGCAGGAGCAGGTTCAGCTCGTGCAGCTTGCCGCGCTTGCGCTCCCAGCCCATCCATGCGCCTTCCGACGGATTGTAGAGGCGGCGGCGGTGCAGGAGATAGAAGCGGGTTTTGCCGTCATAGGCATAACGCGCCGAGAGGTTTGCGACTTCGCGGCGCGCATAGTCGAGAACCTCGAGATCGGCGGCGGTCTCTTCGACCTGGCTGTCCGGCCAGTCGCTGAGAAGCGCGAAGTAGATCTCGCCGCGCGGGTTGGCGAGATAGTGAACCTCGATGTTGCGGACGAGTTCGTCAACGCTGTCGCGGTTCGAGATCAGGCAGGGGACGGCCAGAAGCGTGCGGGCGTCCTCAGGAATGCCTTCCTTGAACTCGTAGCCGACGAGGCGCGCCGGCGTGACGAAGAAAGAGAGCACGGTGTTGAAGAGGCCCGTCGCGCCTTCCGATGCCGGCAGCGAGAACATGATCAGGAGCAGGATGATGGCGATCGGCGCCATGCCGGCGCTTGCCATGAAGTGGCCGACGATAACCATCGCGAGAATGGTCAGGAGCAGTACCGGTACCGCGATCGACAGCCAGTTGAAGCGGCGGACAGCGCGAACGAAATGCTGCACCAGCGTCGGGCTGTAGGTTGCTCTCGCTTCCAGCCTCGGGCGCTGCGCGCCGGCCAGAAATGCGCCGACGTTCGGCTCATGGGGGTGCTCGTCGGCAGATGCCTTGGCTTCATCCGTCATGTCGAGCGCGAGCTGCGCGATCTCCATCTCGGTCATGGTGGAGCGCTTGGCGAGCTTTTCGATCTGCTTGCGGTACTTGTTGCGCGAGCCGGAATCGAGAAGACCGTAGTCGGAGTTGTCCCAGAGCAGCTTGTCGACGTGGCTGACCTGCTCGACCCAGACGGACCATTCGGTGTCGTCGATCTCGCGCAGGCTGCGAATGATGTTGCCCATGGTGACGTTGCCGGAGGAGAGACGGCTGTGCTCGGCCATCGTCGTCGCTTCGGTGTCACGGCCAAGCGCCTCGAGGCGCTCATCCAGCCATGTGATGGCGAGGCTCGAGGTCTGCGAGCCATCGCGCATGCGGTAGAGGAACTGCGTCGAGAAGGTATTGTCCTCGGCAAGCGGCTCAAGCGTCTTCAGATACTCGGCTGCCTTTGCCGGATCGGTCAGGCGCACCAGTTCGTCGGCTGCCTCGTTGGCGCGGCGGCGCATGCGGCGGCTGCGCTCGACGCGGATCGAGATGCGGCGCAGGTTTTCGACCAGAACGTAGCGCACCAGCGAAGGCAGCGCCCAGAGCTCGCCGATCCGCAAGGTTTCATGTTCCTGGAAGCCATCGACCAGTGCGGTAAGGCTTTCCTGCGAGATGGTGCTGTGCGTGTGTGCGACATAGAGCCAGGCCAGCGCCAGTGTGCGCGGGATCTTGGTGCCGTTCACATCGATCGTCGGCAGTTCGCGATAGAAGCGCTTGGGGAAGTCGCGACGGACTTCCTGGATTGCTTCCTCGACGATGTAGTGGTTGTCCAGAAGCCACTCGGCGGCCGGGGTAATCGTCTCACCGGCCTCCACATCCGCTGCCGTGGTGCGGTAGACACGCAGGATTTCCTTCTCGTTCTCCTTATGCCGGGCGAAGAAGTCGAAGGGTGCGAAAGCGACCAGCGAATTGACACCTGAGGTGGCTGCGGATGCACCCATCGCCCTGATGTCTTCGATCGACATATAGGTCGCGCGGATCGAGTCGTTGTGATCGATCTGCTTGGTTTCGGACTCGCGGGACGGGCTCGGAGACGTGGGGGAAATAGACATGGGTTCGGTTCTGGATCCAAACAAAGTTATGGTCGGTAGGGTTTGCCTTGTGCACTGCCAAATATGACTGCCGCATGAACGATACCGGTCTTTTGCGGCCACACTGAAAACATTGGCAGTGGCAATCGAACGGCAATGCGAATCGATTTAGATTTGATCTTGCGACCAGCCGGGCAAAGAGGTGGGTGAGATTGAACGACGCCTCCCCGCCAAGCCAATCGGGAAAGTTGGACACTATTGCGACAATTCAAGTCAAGAGGTTTCGGCAAGTGGCAAACGCACGAAAAATCCGGCGCCTTTCGGACGCCGGATTTCGTTGATTATGCTGGATTTAGACGCGGCGCATGAGCCGCGCGACAAGCGATACAACAAACAGCACCAGGAATATGAAAAACAGTACCTGGGCAATCGATGCTGACGCGCCTGCGATGCCGCCGAACCCCAGAACGCCGGCGATCAGGGCCACAACAAGAAATACGAGTGCGTAGTAAAGCATTGCCATCTCCATTTAGTCGTTGCTGACCAGATAACGATGGTGTGCCTTTTTGGTTCCGTGCTCGGTGAAAAAGGGTTTGTTTTCGGTGCTCTAACCGATAACGCCGCAGACCACCGCTGCGAGAAAGGTGAATGCTGCCACGACCAGCGCCGCATTGGCTGCCAGATGCAAACGACCACGCGTCGTTGCCGGCTTCTTGGAGCGTGCGGAACGATAGTGGTCCGCGTGAGTATGCGACATACCCAAGTTTGCCATGTGTTGCCTCCGCCTGTTTTCAGCTCTTATTGAGAGCTCAGTTTCTTATATAGTCTATCTGAATGGTAGAGATAAAATTCCACCAGATGCCGCTTGCTGAGAAAATCCGTCTTGGCTTGGACGCCTAACAGGGACGGTCTAACAGATGGTGTGCCAGGCCCAGATCAGGGAGCGCTCGACCGCGTTGTCCTTGTAGGAGCTCTTCTTCTTCGCAACGATCTTTCGATCCCGCTTTGCCGTCTTGAACAGCGGAGCTGCCCGCTTGGCAGCCTTGGCTGGAGGTGCGAAGTAACCCATGGTCATGCCGCCGAGAAAGAACATCTTTATCTCCATGATCACGAAAGCTAACAGCCGTTAACGTAATCATGACAGAAGCAAGGCAGCTGTCAATAGTCTAGTCGATTGGTCGTGTTTTAACGGACCGTTATTCTTAACGGTCCGCCGATTGCTAAAAATTTCAATTACTTGAAAAGATTGGACTTCAGACTTTCACGAAGCCCTTGCTCGCGACCATCAAACTTTTCGTGTAGTCCTCGTGAACCTCGGCCTTGGCGAGCTGCTCGGCCGTCAGACGTTCGACCACGGTGCCGCCGCGCATCACGGCGAGGTTTTCGCACATGTGGGTGATGACGCCGAGATCGTGGCTGACCATGACGAAGGTCAATTTCCGATCGCGCCTGACCTGCTCCAGAAGGTTCAGCACTTCAGCCTGTACGGATGCGTCAAGCGCCGAAGTAGGCTCGTCGAGCAGCAGGATCGACGGTTCGACGATCAGGGCGCGGGCGATGGCGACGCGCTGCCGTTGGCCGCCGGAGAGCTGATGCGGATAGCGGAACCGGAAGCCGTTGCCGAGGCCGACTTCATCCAGCGCGCGAGCGATGCGTGTGTCGCTGTCCGAGATGCCATGGATCGCCAGCGGCTCGAGCAGCAGTCTGTCGATGGTCTGACGTGGATGCAGCGAGCCGTAGGGGTCTTGGAACACCATCTGGACCTTGCGGTAGAAGGCCTTGCTGCGCTTGGAGCCCGAGAGCTGCTCGCCGTGGATCTTGATGGTTCCGTTCTTGACGGGTGCGAGCCCGGCGACAGCGCGCAGCAGGGTGGATTTTCCAGAGCCGGATTCACCGACGAGACCGAAGGACTGGCCCTCGGCAATCTCGACGCTGACATCCTTCAGCGCGTGGAAATGGTCGTAGATGACGGTAACATTGTCGACGGAAAGGGCTGCTTTCATGCCGCCCACTCCGGCTTGCGGTCCAGCACCGGCAGCGGATGCCTGTTTTCGCCGATCTGGGGCATGCAGTTCAAAAGTCCTTGCGTATAGGGATGCTGGGCGTTCTTGAGATCGGAGGCCTTCAGCTCCTCAACTACCTTGCCGGCATACATAACGATGACACGGTCGCAGAAGGAGGAGACCAGGCGCAGGTCGTGGGACACGAAGATCAGGCCCATGCCGCGCTCGGACACCAGGCGGTCCATGATCCTGAGCACGTCGAGCTGCACGGTCACGTCGAGCGCCGAGGTTGGCTCGTCGGCGATCAGCAGTTCGGGGTCGGCGATCAGCATCATGGCGATCATGGCGCGCTGTCCCATGCCGCCCGAAACTTCATGCGGATAGAGATTGAAGACGCGCTGCGGCTCGCGGATCTGCACGGCTTCGAGCATGGCGATCGCGCGATCACGTGCTTCGCCCTTGCCGATCTTCTCGTGGGTTCTCAGCGTCTCGCAGATCTGTTTGCCTATCGTCATGACCGGATCCAGCGAATATTTCGGATCCTGCAGCACCATGGCGATGCGCTTGCCGCGCAGTTGCCGGCGCTCCTTGGCCGAGGCCGAGAGAAGGTCGATGCCGTTGAAGTCGAGCGTGTCGGCCGTGACGATACCATGCGGCGGCGTCAGGCCCATGATGGCGCGGCCGGTCTGCGACTTACCGGAGCCGGATTCGCCGACGATGCCCAGGCGCTCCTTGCCGAGCGTGAAGGAGACGCCGCGCACGGCCTCGATGACGCCGGTGCGCGTGGGGTAGCTGACCTTGAGGTTTTTGACGGTGAGAAGCGTGCTCATTGGCCGCTCTCCTTCGGGTCCAGCGCGTCGCGCAGGCCGTCGCCAAGCAGGTTGAAGCCGAGGCTGACAACGAGGATGGCGATACCCGGCATGGCGGCAACCCACCATTGGTCGAGGATGAAGCGGCGGCCCGAGGCGATCATCGCACCCCATTCCGGCAGCGGCGGCTGGGCGCCGAGGCCGAGGAAGCCGAGGCCGGCTGCCGTCAGGATGATGCCCGCCATGTCGAGCGTGACGCGCACGATCAGCGAGGAGATGCAGAGCGGCATGACATGGCGCACGACGATGCGCAGCGGCGACGCGCCCATCAGGCGGACGGCCGAGATGTAATCGGAGCGCCTCACCGTCAGGGTCTCGGCGCGCGCGATACGGGCGTATGGCGGCCATGAGGTGATGGCGATGGCGATGATGGCGTTCTGGATGCCCGGGCCGAGTGCTGCCACGAAGGCGAGCGCCAGGACGAGCTTCGGGAAGGCGAGGAAGATGTCGGTGATGCGCATCAGGATGGCATCGACCCAGCCGCCGGCATAGCCGGAAACGGTGCCAACCAGGAGGCCGATCGGCGCGGAGATGATGGCGACGAGGACGACCACCATCAGCGTCAGGCGGGAACCGTAGATCAGGCGCGAATAGATATCACGGCCCTGGTCGTCGGTGCCGAGAAGATAGCCCTCAGCGCCTGGCGGCAGAAGGCGGGCATTGCGGAGATCGCCGACGACCGGCGAGTGCGTGGCTAGAACATCGGCAAAGGCCGCCATCAGGAGCAGCGCTATGATGATGAAGAGACCAACGACGGCCAAGCGGTTGGCGGTAAACTGCCGCCACGTGACGTAGGCGCGGCCGAGACGGGCTTGCGTGCGCGACTGCGGACGGTCGGAGAGCAGCCACTCGCGGCGGGTCATCGGTCTGACATTGGTTGCAGTGTCGTTTGCTTGCATGCTCATCGGGTTCGGGTCCTGGGATCGAGGGTCCGATAAAGAAGATCAGACAAGAGGTTGATGCCGATGAAGACGGTGCCGATGACGATCGTGCCGCCAAGCACGGCGTTCATATCGGCATTCTGCAGCGAATTGGTGATATAGAGGCCGATACCGGGCCAGGAGAAGACTGTTTCGGTCAAGACCGAACCTTCGAGCAGTCCGGCATAGGAGAGCGCGATGACGGTGACGAGCGGCACCGCGGCGTTGCGCAGCGCGTGGCCCCAGATCACCCGGGTTTCCGACAGGCCCTTGGCGCGCGCGGCAACCACATATTCCTGGCTAAGCTCGTTCAGCATGAAGCTGCGGGTCATGCGGCTGATATAGGCGAGCGAGAAATAGCCGAGCAGCGAGGCTGGCAGGATGATGTGGCGGAAGACGTCATAGAATACATCCCACTGCCCCTGCATGGCGCTGTCGAGCAAATAGAAGCCGGTGACCGGCGTGAAGCTGTATTCGAAAACGATATCGATGCGGCCGGGGAAGGCGACCCAGCGCAGCTTGGCGTAGAAGATCACCAGCGAGATCAGCGACAGCCAGAAGATCGGCACGGAATAGCCGATGAGGCCGATGACGCGAACGATCTGGTCGGCGAAGCTGCCGCGCTTGACGGCGGCAAGTACGCCGAGCGGCACGCCGATCACCGAGCCGATGATGGTGCCGAGCGTGGCGAGTTCGATCGTTGCCGGGAAGACGCGCTTGATGTCGACCATGACCGGATTGGTCGTCAGCACCGAGGTGCCGAAATCGCCGGCCAGGATTCCTTTGAGGTAGATATAGAACTGCTGGTAGAGCGGCAGGTCGAAGCCCATTTCGCGCCGCACGCGCTCAACCACGTGGGCGGGTGCGCGGTCGCCGAGAATGGCGAGCACCGGATCGATGGGCACGACGCGGCCGATGAAGAAGGTCACGGCCAGAAGGCCGAGATAGGTGGTGACGGCGGCGACCAGAAAACGGCCCACAGCCTTCGCAAAAGGAAGAGCACGGCCGGGTTTCGGCCGTGCTTCCGTCTTTGTTTCGACGATGCTCAATCTATCAATCCTGCCGGATCATTCCTTGCCGATCATGCCGACATAGTTGGTGTCGAAGCTCGGGCCGAGCTTGAAGTTCGTCACACCCTTGCGGTAGCCCGCGACTTCGGTCTGCTGGAAGATGAAAACGAACGGGCTGTTGGCCAGATACTTCTTCTGAATGTCCTGATACATCGCCGCGCGCTTGTCGTTGTCGCGTTCGAGCAGGGCAGCCTTGGCTTCCTTGTCCAGCTCAGGTGCTTCAAACGTGTTGCGCCAGGCGAGCGTCTTCACGGTACCGGCGTCGGAGTTATCCGGGTTGCTGGTGAAGGTGTCGGCGTTGGAGTTCGGGTCGAAGTAGTCCGAGCCCCACTGGCCGATGTAGATGTCGTGCGTGCGGGCGCGGAACTTGGTCAGCGTCTGCTTGCCGTCACCTGGGATGATTTCCATCTTGATACCGGCCTGGGCGACCGACTGCTGGATGGATTCGGCGATACCGGTTACCGGCTGCGTGTTGCGCACGTCGATGGTGACCGAGAAGCCGTCCTTCAGGCCTGCCTTGGCGAGAAGTTCCTTGGCCTTGGCGACGTCGAACTTGTATGGGTTCTCGTCGAGCGCGCCGAGCTGGCCCTTCGGCAGGAAGGTCTGGTGGATTTCGCCGATGCCCTTGATCAGGGTGGCGCCAATCGCATCGTAATCGACCAGGTACTTGAAGGCTTCCTGGACTTCCGGCTTCTTCAGGTTCTCGTTCTTGGAGTTGAGGCTGATGAAGTAGACGGTGCCCTTCGGCGCGCTTTCGCTGGCGAGATCGGCGTTCTTTGCAACGGCATCGAGGTCGCCGGGCTCCAGGTTGCGCGCGATGTCGATGTCACCGGCCTCAAGCGCCAGGCGCTGCGCCGAGCTTTCCTTCATGAAGCGATAGATGACGCGGGCGAGCTTGGCCTTTTCGCCGTAGTAGTTGTCGTTGCGCTCGAGCACGACCACTTCGTTGGCGCGCCATTCGCGCAGCTTGAAGGCGCCGGAGCCGGCATAGCCGGTCTTCAGCCACTCATTGCCGAAGTCGTTGTCGTACTTGTAGTCGGCCGACGGGGTGACCGGCTTGACGTGGTCGAGAACGAGCTTCTTGTCGACGACGGAAGCAACCGTTGCCGTGAGGCAGTTCAGGACGAAGCTTGGTGCGTAGGGCTTGTCGACGGTGAAGGTGAAGGTGTTCTCGTCGGTCGCCTTGGCTTTTTCGGTGACGTTGTCACCCGTGATGCCGAACTGGGTGATGATGAAGGCTGGGCTCTTGTCGAGCTTGACTGCGCGCTCGAAGGACCAGGCAACGTCCTCGGCGGTGATCGGGTTGCCGGAGGCGAACTTCATGCCGGGCTTCAGCTTGAACGTATAAGTCAGGCCGTCATCCGAAACGGTCCAGCTCTCGGCGAGGTCGCCCTTGACCTTGGACGTGTCGGCCATGTCGAGGCGTACGAGCAGGCTGTAGGTGTTGCTGGTCATTTCGGCGGTCGAAAGCTCGAAAGCTTCGCCCGGATCCATGGTGATGATGTCGTCGATCGCGAAGCCCTCGACGAGGGTATCCTTCGGGGTCTCGGCAAAGGCCGCGGGCGCGGCCATCATCAGGATGGAAAGGGCGGCGCCGGCGGAAAGCGCACGGAAGCTGCGGTTCAATCTGGTCATCATCATAATTTTCGTCCCCTGTTCATTCTTGAATTCAATCAAAGCACGTCAGCAGTCTCAGGCAGCCTCTTCTCCCCATGCCGAAGACAGAATCCGAAGCCAGTTTTCGCTGGCCATTTTCTTCAAATCCTCGCCACCATATCCAGCACGCCGAAGCGCATCAATCAGCTTCTGGTTGCCCGATGCATCGCCGATTTCATCCGGTATGGTTGCGCCGTCGAAGTCCGATCCGAGCGCCACGCAATCGATGCCGATGCGCTCGACGAGGTAGTCGATATGGCGAACCATGTCGCTGAGCGGCGTGTCGCCGTCGGAGCGGGCGTCGTCGCGCAGCATGGCGGTTGCATAGTTGAGGCCGACGAGGCCGCGGCTTTCCTTGATCGCGTCAAGCTGCCTGTCGGTCAGGTTGCGGGCGACGGGCGTCAGAGCATGGACGTTCGAGTGGCTGGCGACGAGCGGCTGATCCGTCGTCTTGGCGACATCCCAGAAGCCCTTTTCGGTGATGTGGGCGAGATCGATCATGATGCCCATGCGGTTGCACTCGCGAACCAATTCGAATCCGGCATCGGTCAGACCAAGGCCGGTATCCGGCGACATCGGGAAGGCAAACGGAACGCCGTGACCGAAGATGTTGTGCCGGCTCCAGACCGGGCCGAGCGAGCGCAGGCCCGCGGCGTAGAAGACTTCCAGCGCGGCCAGATCCGAACCGATCGCTTCGCAGCCTTCCATATGCATGACAGCGGCGAAGACGCCGTCTTCGATGGATTTGCGGATGTCCTTGACGGTGCGGCACAGACGCCAAGCGCCGGCGCGATCGAGGCGCAGGGCGATAGCGGCCATTTCATTGGCGATCCGCAGCGATGGCAACGGATCGAGAGGCGCTGCGAGCGGGGTGACGTAGTGGCCGTCCTTGTCGGGATCGGCGAAGACCAGATCGCCCGAGGGAATGTAGATGGCGCAAAGACCGCCGGCCAGTCCGCCTGCCTTGGCGCGCGGCGCGTCAATGTGGCCGGTGTCCGTTCCGTTCGCAAACTCGGCAATGGGATCGCCGCCCTCCCGCTCATGCGTCCAGAGGCGGAGAAGAACGTCGTTGTGGCCGTCGAATACGAATTGCATGTCAGTTCCTGTAAGCCCTCATCCCGTGAACCAGGGCGAGCGATGCGAAGCGCGCAGAATAGAAAAGCTGGTAAAATAAGCCACCTCTTTTTTGGGATTATTTTGGCGCAACAACCCACGGTTAGGCGCGCTACGACGGCCTGGCCGCGACACCTTAAAAACATCGAGAATGCAGCGCGAGCCGATGAAAATGATATGTGGCCCGACTATATGATATCGCGGAAACGGTGGCCGGTCGTCGGCCCCGGTGGAGAGCGCAATGTCTATTTCAATCTATCGCCTGACAGTGCCTGTATTTCAGCGCGGCCTGACAACGTTGGCCAACTATCTCGACAAGGCGGAGGCCTTCGCCAGCGAGAAGGGCATCGATCCCGTGGAGCTCGTTGCGACGCGGCTGGCGCCAGATATGCTGCCGTTTTCCGGCCAGTACCAGCGGGCCACCGATAGCGCCAAGCTTGCCATTGCACGGCTAACGGGTACGGACGCGCCGAAATTCGAGGATAACGAAACGACGATCGCCGAGCTCAGGGCGCGTGTCGCCAAAACGGAAGCCTATCTCGCGACCGTTTCGCCGGATACGCTCGATGGCGCTGAAACCCGCGAGGTCGTCATTTCTCCCGGCGGCAACAGAACGGTCTTTCGTGGCGACGACTACGTCTTGAGCTTCGCGCTGCCGAATTTCTATTTCCACATCTCGATGGCGCACGCGATCCTGCGCAACAAGGGTGCGCCGGTCGGCAAGCTCGATTATCTTGGGCGGTTCTCCTGACGATCAATCAGGGCCGGTGTCGAACCGGCCCTTTCTCCGTCAGTTCGGTATAGGCCAGGGTTTGGTCGAGATGACGGGCGCGCAGCGACAGCAGTTTTTCCGCGTAGGCGAGCCGTGTCGAAGCGTAAGCGGGGTCGGCCGCGATATTTCGCAGCTCCATCGGGTCGTCCCTGAGATCGAAGAGCAACGGCGCCAAGCCGGCGAAATGCACGTATTTGAAGCTCTCGTCCCTGACGACGGCGAGATTGCATTCGTTCGATCGCAGGCCGAAGTGCCGCTCCGCGTGCTGATGGGCGATGTCGCGGAAATCGAACTCCCAGAAGGCCGCATCCCGCCAGCTTGTGACACCCTTCCCTTCGGTGAATGATAGCAGGGACTGCCCGTCCAAGCCGTTTTCAGGCTCGACGTTCAGGCGCTCGCAAAGCGTCGGAAAGATATCGGCGGCGCTGGTGAAGTGCTCGACCGTTCCGCCGCGGGTGCCCGATCGCGGATCGCGAATGACCAAGGGGATGTGATAGCTTCCATCGAAGAAGCCGCCCTTGCCGAAGGTCCAGTGATCGCCGGCCATCTCCGCATGATCCGAGGTGAAGACGATGACCGTGTTTTCCCAGACGCCGGCATCCTTGAGCGCGGCCCAGATACGGCCGAGTTGCGCGTCCACTTCGGCGATCATGCCATAGTAGATGGCGCGGATGGCTGCGATGTCCCCGGCGGTCCAGTCATCGACCGGGCCGGTCGCGCCGTGGATGAAGCTGCCTTTGTCGTTTCGCGGCATCGCGTAGGCGAGATAGGGATGGGACGACTGCTCGCTCTTTCGATCGGCCGCGCGTGAAAAGGCAGGCCCGTCCTCGGGCGAAAACATGTCGTTGTAGGGCGCCGGCGCGGAAAAGGGCGGATGCGGGCGAAGGAAGGATATGTGCGCGAACCACGGATTATCCTGTTCGCCCAGCCAGCGAATGAACTCGCCGGCCAGAAACGCCGTCTGCGTCTCGTCTTTCGAATAGGCGGTGGGCGCGTTGGAGATTTCGCCGGGACGGGCGCCCAAGGGGATGTGAATATCGCGGCTCGTCGCATTCTCATGGCCGTGCGAGCGAAGCCAGGACAGCCATTGTCTCTCATGTTCCGGCAGCAGTTGCCGCGCGGTAAAGCCGGGTAGCAGGCCTTCATACGTCGTCAGATGCGGGTCGTTGGCATCGACGCCGCGCGGGTCGGGTGCCGTATCCGTGTATCCGAACAGGGTCGGCTCGTAGCCGGCGCGGCGTGCTGCCAGCGCCAGATTGTCGAACCTGCCATCGAGGGGCGAGCCATTGCGGCAAACCCGGTGGTTCATCTGGTAGAGGCCGGTATAGAGCGTGGCGCGCGCCGGCGAACACGGCGCGGCACCAGCGAAATGACGGGCAAACAGCGTGCCTTCGGCCGCCAGCGCATCGACATTCGGTGTCCTGACGCAGGCGTGATTGCGTGCCGAGAGGCAATCACCGCGCCACTGGTCCGCGGTGATCAGCAGAATGCTCGGTTTGCCCGTCATCGATCTGGCCAATCAGTGATGGTTGGATTTCGAATGCCAGTTCCAGGCCGAGCGAATGATCTGGGAGAGATCATGCTGCGGCACCCAGCCGAGCACTTCGCGCGCCTTGTCGTTGTTGGCGACCAGCGTATGCGAATCGCCTTCGCGGCGGCCGACATATTCGACGGGGAATGGTTTGGCGGAGACGTCTTCGATCGCGCCGAGCAGTTCCTTGACCGTCGTGCCGGTGCCGGTGCCGAGATTGAGAGCGACCGATTCACCGCCACGCAGCAGATGTTCGACGGCACGGACATGCGCATCGGCAAGATCGAGCACGTGGATATAGTCGCGCACGCAGGTTCCGTCGCGGGTCTCGTAATCGCTGCCGAACACCTTGAAACCGTCGCGCCTTCCGAGTGCGGCATCGATCGCGAGCGGGATCGCGTGGGTTTCCGGTTGATGCCACTCGCCGATACGACCTTCGAAATCGGCGCCGGCGGCATTGAAATAGCGTAGCACGACCGAGCGGAAGCCGGTGTACTTGTCGTAGTCGGCAAGCGCCTGCTCGACGATGTACTTCGTCTGGCCGTAGGGGTTGATCGGCACCTGGCGGTGGGTTTCATCCAGCGGCACGCTCTGCGGCAGGCCATAGGTCGCGCAGGTGGAGGAGAAGACGAAAGCCTTGATGCCGGCTGCCTGGGCCGCTGCCAGCAAGGTCAGCGTGCCGATGACGTTGTTTTCGTAGAAGGCGACCGGGTCCTTGACGGATTCACCGACCTCGATCAGGGCGGCGAAATGCAGGATGGCTGCGGGCTTGTGCTTGGCCAGAACCTCGTCGAGGCGCGCGCGATCCCTGATATCGCCTTCTTCGGCCGGGCCCCATTTGACGAACTCACGGTGCCCGTTCGAGAAGTTGTCGTAAACGACGGGCTTGAAGCCCTTGTTGGCGAGATCGAGACATGTGTGGGAGCCGATATAGCCTGCACCACCAACGACCAGAACTGTTTCACCTGCCATGCACCACCTTCTGTGATTTGGAATCGGACAGCACCAGAGTTAGGCCAACGACATGGCGATAAAAAGAACGAAGTGCGCTGTGTGTCGCTTTCGCCGCATCTTATGGCCAACGCGATTAGCGAATTTCGTTAGCCGAGATCGAAGACCGGTCGAATAAGGATCATTTGCCTGCGATGTGTGATCAAGATTTTCCCGACTGACAATATCGTTGGCGCCATCGGTGGTAGCCGGAAATCTTTCTACCTGTGATACTGCCTTATTTTAGCTTTCATGCATGGTCTATGCTTTGAGTCATGTCATTTCTTTTGCAATAGACTTCAAAGATATCTGGAAAACATCGCGCATGGATGCAGCTATTCGCAAGTTTATCTTTCACGATCTTCAAACGATCGAGGGTTACATCGATCCCCCGGATGCGCTGGTGTTCCTGGCGATCCTCCAACATCAGGCTCTGGCCGGTTTTGAAGGGGCGATCGCCGAGATCGGCGTCTATTACGGGCGATCGTATTTCCTCTTTCGGCGCATTTGCGGGGATCAGGAGCGAATCGTTGCCATCGATCTTTTCGATCTCGACAGTGCGAAGAAGGGCAGCGCGCAATATCTGCAATTTGTCGAAAACGGCCGCCGTCTCGGGCTTCCTGTGATGGAGGACCTGGTGATCAAGGGCGACAGCACGCTTCTGAAGCCGGCCGATATCTTCGCGAAGGTGGGGCCGGTCCGCTTCTTCAGCATCGATGGCGGGCACATGCTGCATCACGTGATGTCTGACACGCATCTGGCGGCGGATACGCTGACCGATCATGGCATCATCGCCTTCGATGATACGTTCAACCCGACATGGCCGGAGGTGACGGTTGGCGTCGCCGATTTCCTGCGTGAGCAGCAGGGCGAGTTCGCCGTTTTCTGTATTACCAAATACAAGACCTATGTCTGCCGCCGGGCATTTCACGCCGAATATTCGAGAGCGATTGCCGCCTCTCCCGATCTTGCCGCTTTCGAACATGTCGAAACCGAGTTTCTCGGCTCCAAGGCGGCGCGGCTCGAAAACCCGATGCGTAGGCGGCTCGTGCACCAGCTTCTGGTGCGCAGCGGCATGAGCGTGTTTTCGGAGCGAGCTTATCGATAGCCGGCTTTGCTGTGAGCGGGCGATAGAAAGAAAAATGCCTCGCCGAAGCGAGGCTAGTTCAAGGCCGCTTCGGGGAAAACAGAAGCGACGGAGCCGTTTTATTGTTGCCCTAGCTTTCCACAAGCGCAGTTTGGCGGATTTTGGTACGCGCGGCGAAATGGCGCGGAATGAATGTCAGGACTGGCTACCGCCACTTTTTAAGCTTGCGACAAGCCGGCGGCCGCGACGCAGAGCGGTGAATGCGGCGCCGACCGCGATCAGCCATAGCGCGGCAATCAGCACTTCGTTCGTGCCGCCCCAGAGCGGCTGAAACACCGAGAGGATTGCGGCGCCTGTTATCGTTGCCATGCGGTGCTGTTTGGCCATGGGGCCGGAGAAATCGCTCGGCTGGCCGGTGGCGCGGCCGAGTTCGCGGACATAGGCGGTGAGCACCGCAAAAGCCGCCGCCGCCCAGCCGAGCGATTTCTCCGGCCCCATGGCCAAACAGCACCGCATGGCAA
>NZ_JAGHMF010000016.1 GCF_017741815.1 Rhizobium sp. 16-488-2b | reverse complement strand
CTGCTGGATCGACAGGTTCTCACTGAGGCCCTCGGTGACCAGTCCGTTCAGGCGGGTGTCGCGATAGGCGGTCCACCACGCGACCGTCGAGACGTCGCCGTCGGCCTTGGCCGAGCCTTCATTGAACTTGGCCGGGAGGGGCATCTCCGGGGGAACATGATCCGGGCCGCTCACACAGCCCGCGAGAACGGATAATCCGGCAAGAATTGCAATGCGGCGCATGAAATCTCCATAGGCGATGACCGCAAAGCGGTTCGCTAACAATCTATTATCGCTTATGGTTAATTTTTACTTTCCATGTTGCACGGCAAAGTCGCATGGCAAGCTTCGCGAGGAGGGGGCTCGGCGCGTCGAGAGGGGGATCACCAGACAATGGGCGGATAAGAGTTCGCTAACTATCGAATGGCAGCTATGCACCAATATCATTGAATTCAAATCGATAGGATGTTATCTAATTCCATGACAACGAACATGAAGAAAAGTTGGACCGAGTTCGCACCGTTGCTGATGATCTGCGGGCGTGGATGGCGCCGCGCGCTCAACGCCGTTTTGACCGACCACAAGCTTTCCGACGCCAGCGCCGCACCGCTCATCGCGCTGATACGGCACGGCGACCGGATTCCGCAGAATGTGCTGGCCGAGCGGGTCGGGGTGGAAGGCCCGACGCTGGTGCGCGTGCTCGACAGTTTGGAAAATGATGGCCTGATTTGCCGGGTTGCCGATGAGGCTGATCGGAGGATCAAGCTGGTGCAGCTTACCGGGGAGGGCACAGCGGTCGCCGAGCGCGCCGAACGTTGTGCGGCAAAGTTGCGAGAGCAAATCCTTGGCGACCTCGATCCCAACCAGGTCGATGCCGCCATAGAGGTTTTGCGCGCAGTCGCGGATAGAACCGCGGCCTTAACCGGAACGCAGGACAATGACGAGCAGCCATAAGACGATCACCCCGAGCATTTGGGATGTCGTTTTCTCCATCAAGACTTTCATCGCGGCGATGCTGGCGCTTCTGATCGCGCTTTGCTTCGACCTGACGAACCCTTATTGGGCGGTCGGCACGGTCTATATCGTGGCGCACCCGCTGTCGGGCGCGAGCACGTCGAAGGCGATCTACCGCCTGATCGGCACTGCGATCGGCGGCACCATGACCATCATTCTGGTGCCCAATCTCGTCGATGCGCCCGAGCTTCTGACGCTGGCGATCGCGCTCTGGATAGCCTTCTGCCTTGGCGTCAGTCTGCTTGACCGCACGCCGCGCAGCTATTCCTTCATGCTGGCCGGGTACACGACCGCGCTCACCGGTTTTCCGATCGTCGCCAGCCCCGAGACCGCCTTCACCTATCCCGTCGCCCGCGTCGAGGAAATTGCGTTGGGTATCATCTGCGCCGCGCTGGTCAGCCGCCTGGTCTTTCCGCGTCATGCCGGCCCCGTGCTTGCCGCGCGCATCGATAGCTGGGTGCGCGATGTCGCGGCCCTTGCCATCAGCACGCTCAACAGCAGCGACAAGAGCGACGCTCTTCAGGCAGCTGCCCGCAAGCTGGCTGCCGACGCGGTTGATCTGCACAGCTTCACCACGCATGTCGCCTACGATACATCGGGCCTGCGTGACATGGTCGGGCGTACACGCACGCTGCAGCAGCGCATGGTTGCCATGCTGCCTGTCGTCTCCGGTCTTGCCGATCTTTTGCACGCCTTCCGCAAGGCGACCGACGGCAAGCTGACTGCTTCCGCCAACGAATTGATCCGTCGCGTGACCGAGCTTCTGTCGAAGGAGGCCTCCTATGGCGAGACCGAGCGGCAGGAAATTCTGGCGCTGATGGAAAAAGCTGAAAAGGAAGGTCGCGAGCAGCAGGAATGGAACGGCCTTCTCGCCCATAATTTCACCTCCCGCCTGCGTGACCTCTTGCAGATCTGGAGCGACTGTCTGGCACTTCGCGAGGATATCGAAACCGGCGGCCGCCGCGAGTTGCGCTGGCAGCGCTTCGGTACGCTCTTCGACCGCGCACCGATCCATCGCGACTACGGCATGGCGATCCATTCGGGTCTCTCGGTCATGCTGGCGACGTTCATCGCCGCAGCGCTTTGGATCTTCACCGGCTGGTCGCAGGGTGCCGCCGCCGCCATGATGGCGGGCGTGCTCTGCTGCATCTTCGCGACGATGGACGATCCGGCGCCGATGATGCTGAAGTTCATGTATGTGTCGATCTTCGCGGTCGCCGTTGCCTTCGTTTTCGAGTTCGGCCTGCTGCCGCTCATTCACGGCTACCTGCCGTTGGCCGCGTCGCTGGGCCTGGTACTCATTCCGGCCGGCGTGCTGATGACCAAGCCGTCCACGATGATTTACGGCCTCGGTTTCGGCGTCAACTTTCCGAACATGCTGGCCCTGCAGGATCGCTTGAACCCTGATCTCAGTTCGTTCCTGAATTCCAACATGGCGATGGTGATCGGCCTCGTCATTGCCTGCGGCACGACGGTGCTGGTGCGCTCTGTCGGCGCGGAATGGACGGCCTATCGTGTGCTGCGTGCCGGCTGGGCGGATATCGTTGCCGTGGCGCGCAAGTCGGATGCACCTGATTTCGCAAGGTTGCTTTATCGGATGGTGGATCGCTTCGGTCTGGTTGCGCCGCGCCTGGCACGCATTCCGGTCGAATCCGCCGTTGCCCAGAACGACATCCTTGGCGATCTGCGCAATGGCCTGAACACCATGGAACTGCAGCGCCACCGTCAACTCTTGAGCCGCGACAGCCGCGAGGATGTCGACGAAGTGCTGTTGGGAATTGCCGGGCTCTATCAACAAAAGCAAAAGCATGGCCACGCCCAGCCGGGCGAGGGCCTTTTGAAGGCGATCGATGCCTCGTTGGTCGACCTTATCAACCAAAATCCGTCATCGGCCGTCGAGGGCGCACGCCGGGCCATCACATCGCTTCGCTACAATCTGTATCCGGATGCGCGCTTCGTGATGCCTGACGCGACCATTCAAGCCGGCGGACAACTCGCAAAGGAGAACGCTGCATGAGACCGGAACTCGATCTTTATGGCGTCTTCATACCCACGCTCGCGGCAATCGCCGTTGTTGCCTTCTTTCTCAATTCCATCCTGCGGCGAATCCTGGCCTTCATCGGATTCTATCGTCTCGTGTGGCACCGGCCACTCTTCGATACAGCCATGTACTTCTGCCTGCTCGGCGCGCTCGCGCTATCTTTGAACAAGGTGTCACTATGAAATCGCTTCTTGCTTATTCCGGCCGCTTCCTTCTGACCGGTGTCGTCGTGGCGCTGGCCGGTGTGCTGGGCTGGCATCTCTGGGACTACTACATGAACGACCCGTGGACGCGTGACGGCAAGGTCCGCGCCGATGTCGTTCACCTGGCATCCGACGTTTCCGGCATCGTCAGCGAAGTCGACGCGACCGACAACCAGACGGTCAAGAAGGGCGACGTGATCTTCCGCATCGACCAGGCTCGCTTTGCTTTGGCGCTACGCCAGGCCGAGGCGCAGATGGAGAGCAGCAAGGCCGCGCTCGACATGGCCAAGAGCGATCTCGATCTCTACCGCAAGCTCGGCGAGAGTTCGGTGACCCGGCAGAAGATCCAGCAGGCGGAGACCACGGTTCAGCAGGACGAGGCGACCTATAACCAGGCTGTCATCAGCCGCGACACCGCGCAGCTCAACCTCGACCGCTCGGTCGTGCGCGCACCCGTCAACGGCGTGCTCACCAACTTCTCGATGCGTCCCGGCAATTACGTGACGGCGGGCAGTGCCGTGACGGCGCTGATCGACACCGATTCCTACTACATCTCCGGCTACTTCGAGGAAAACAAGCTCGATCGCATCAATATTGGCGATGAGGCGCTGGTCTATCTCATGGGCAGCGAAAAGCCGCTCAAGGGCCGCGTCACCGGCGTTGCCAGCGGCATAGAAGACCGCGAGCGCAGCGACACGGGCGCGCAGCTTGCCAATGTCACGCCGACCTTCACCTGGGTTCGCCTGGCGCAGCGCGTTCCGGTTCGGGTGACACTCGACGGAACGCCTGGCGAGACGGCGCTGGTCGCCGGTCGCACGGCAAGTGTCACGATCATCGAGTGATTGATCAATCGCGTGAGACGGCCGGCTCGGCGCCTTACGCATGACCCAACACGTTACGGCCCGCGGGTCCTTCAAGGGCCGTGACGAGGCATGCGCGGACTAAGCCCGTTCGCGCATGCCTGAACCTACGAATTCCCGGATATTCTCAATGATCCGGGATCAGGAGACAGCCGTGGACGATCGCCACGTTATCGAAATTACCACATGGCTGATGCAGAGCGGGCTGAAAGGCCTCTCCGAGGCCGACCTGCTCGACGGCTTCTGCGAGCGTTGCGTCGCGAACGGGCTACCAATCGGCCGGTCGGTCGCCGTCATCGATACACTTCATCCGCTCTATGAAGGTCGCGCGTTCCGGTGGGATTCCTGCCTGGCGGTGGAGCGTGTTTCGGCTTATGGCGTCGCCGGGGCGGGCAACTTCGCGGATAACTGGCTGCGCTCGGCGTTTCACTATCTCGAGGTCGAAGGTGGAAACGAGGTTCGCCGCTCTTTCCTGCGCGGCGACGCCGCCGATTTCTACCTTCTCGACGAATTGAAAGCCGCCGGTTTCACCGACTTTGTCGCGATGGCGCATCGTTTCGGTGACGAGGGGGCGATCGGTGAGATCGATTGTTTCTTCTCGCATTTCGCCACGCGCGCCGCCGCCGGCTTTTCGGAGTGCAATCTGGCGGCGCTGCGCGAGCTGCTTCCCTGCCTGGCCTTGGCCGTTAAATGCGTGACCGTCAGCGGCGTCGCCGGAACGATCGCCAAGGTCTATCTCGGCGACGACGCCGCCAACCAGGTGCTGCACGGCAAGATCACGCGCGGGCGCAGCGACCGGATTTCGGCGGCACTCTGGTTTTCCGACCTCGCCAACTTCACCCACATCTCCGACACGGTCGATCCGGAAGAGATCATTCCGATGCTCAATGACTATGCCGATGCGGTGATCTCCTCGGTGCAGGAGGCGGGAGGTGAGGTGTTGAAGCTGATGGGCGACGGGACGCTTGCGATTTTCAAGGGTGAGAAGCCGAGCGACGCCTGTCTCTCGGCGTTGAAAGCACGGACGTTGCTCGACAAGCGGCTTTCCGACCTGACGGCTCAGCGCCGCATCGAGGGCCGGCCGGTCACAGATGTCTATCTCGGACTGCATATGGGCGATGTGTTTTATGGCAACATCGGCAGCAAGGACCGTCTGGACTTTACGGTGATAGGCCCCGCCGTCAACGAGGTCAGCCGCATCGTGTCGCTCTGCCGGTCGCTGCAGCGCAAGGTGCTGATGTCGGCAAGCTTCGCGGCGATCGTTCCCTCGACGCAGATCGACCTGATGTCGATCGGCCAGCACGCGCTGCGCGGCGTCAACCGCGCACAGGAACTCTTCACGCTTCTTCCGACGCTGTGACGGCGACGTTTCTGAGATCGCCATTGGCCAAATTAGACCTCGCAAAGTAATTCGCCTGACACTAAAACAGCACATCTATAAAGCGACTCTCCTCGGGGAGGAGGCAAGCTGCTTGATGTCGACAATGGGGAATTTCGATGGATCTCTCAAACTGGAAGGGCGTTGAGCGCCCGGAGCGTGTTGCTCTCGATGGGCGCTATGTCAGGCTCGAGCCGCTCGACGCCGGTCGCCATGGGCGCGACCTGCTCGCCTCGGCGCAGCAGCCCGGCGCCGACGATCGCTTCCGCTACCTCTTCGAGGATGCGCCCGCCGACATGGCAGCTTTCACCGCGTGGATGGAAAAAGCCGAGGTCTCGGCGGATCCCATGTTCTTCGCCGTCATCGACAAGCGCACTGGCCGGGCCGAGGGGCGTCAGGCGCTGATGCGCATCGATGCCACCCATGGGGTGATCGAGATCGGCAACATCTTGTGGGGACCGGCGATCGCACGCAGCCGCGTCACCACCGAGGCGCTCTATCTCTTCGCGAAGCTTGCCTTCGACAAGCTCGGCTATCGCCGTTTCGAATGGAAATGCAACAATTCGAACGAGCCATCGAAAAAGGCGGCTGAGCGTTTCGGCTTCACCTTCGAAGGCGTGTTTCGCCAGCATATGGTGGCCAAGGGCAAGAACCGTGATACGGCGTGGTTCGCGATGATCGATGCCGACTGGCCGAGACTGAAGGCCGGCTACGAGGCGTGGCTAGACCCTGAGAATTTCGACGATGCAGGGCAGCAGAAGAGCAAGCTTCGCTTCGATTGAGCTCTCTTTGATGACTTCGAGCGTAGGATGAGCCGCTTCGGGATGTGATTCCGAAATTCTCGGCAATCTATTGAGCTATAATAACTATTTTTGATGCGTGCGGCGGCCGGATTTCTGGCCGCCGCATTGCGTTTCACACGGCGATGCGGCGTGCGGCCTTGTCGGACGCTTTGCGATCGTCGCCGTATTGCTCGATGATTTGCTTGGCATCCTCGACCGAAATGCGGTGCTTCTTGGCAAGCGTGACCGCATCATAGGGTCCTTCGGACGCAGCCGTTCGTGTGGCTTGAGCCATCCTTTGTCTCCAATCCATTGTGTGGGTTATCGCGGAAGGCGGATCGCGGTTCGTTGCGATATCTGCTCCGTGGTCCAGACATATATGGGGATTGGTAAGCCTGCGTTCCAGAGACGGTCTGTCGCAGCGAATTTGATTGAGCTGTCATGGAACCCATCGAGTCCCGCAGGTGTTTTCCTGCCAAAGGAGACTTTGCATGGAAAAAAAGACTGGCATGAAAAAGAAGTCGAAGCCGCCCATCGTCGAGGTCGCCGTCACATCCGAGGAAGGGCGCGTGGCCGTGGGTATCATGAATGCGGAGCAGGCGCTTGAGCTTGCGGACAGCGTCGATGTCGAGGTGTCTCATCCCGATCACGAGGCGGGCGAGACCGACGTGTTTATCGCGGCAGAAGAGCTTCGCGAGCACCCGGCCGTCGCCGCGTCGTCGGCTGCGTCGATGAAGACGAGCGAGACTGCGGAGGCGAAGAAAGGCAAGCCGGAAGGGCTTGAGACGGAGGCCGCGTTGCGGGAGCATCTGGCTGCTCTGGAGGCCGACGCACCGGCCGAAGAGGGCCAGCTAGGGCCGCCAGCCGACTATGTACTCGAAGACGATCACGTGGCCGATGAAGACATGCTCGACGAGGCAGGATCGCTGCGGCGGTTGCAGGAGGAGGTTGACAACCTGCGCGCCCGGCTTCACGTCATCCGCGAGCAGGCGGGCACCGTCGTCAGCGCCAATGCCAAATGGGCGGATGCCAGCGCGCACGAGCAGCTCGGTTCTTACCCGTGGGCGAAGCTTGCGGGTGCCATGGCCTTCACGTTTGTCGCGACCAGATTGCTTCGGCGGTTGCCGCTCGGCGCGGTCGCGAGTGCCGGCTGCCGCTGGCGGCGGCCGAGATGCGGCGTTACGGTCGCTGATGGTACTGCCGCGTGGTCTTGACCGGTTTTCCGGTCAGGGGCGAAGCAGTGGAACGTGTGGAGCCGCAGTCTCCGGCATATGGCCGGACAGGCGCGGATCGTCGATCACCTCGACCAGGAGGGCATAGGGTTTGAAGCCGGCCTTCTGGTAGAAGAAGATCGCCGACGGGTGATCGAAGTGGCAGGTGTGCAGCCAGAAGCGGTTGATCGGCCGCGCCCATGCGCGCGCCACCGCTTGGGTGATCAGAAGCTTGCCGGCACCCTGGCCGATCGCATCGGGAACGAGGCCGCAGAAGACGAGCTCACATTCGCCGGGCTCGCGAAAATCGAGTTCGAGCAGGCCGATCCGGCGGCCTTCTTCCGACAGGATGACGTAGATCTCGACATCGGGATCATGGATGATCGATGCGAGCTTTTCGTCGCTGATGATCAACCGCGACAGCCAGAGCCAATTCTCGCCGACTTCGCGAAACAGCTGGCGATAGTCGTCGAGAGAAGGCGCGTGCCAGCGCTCGAAACGCAGAGCGCCCGGGGCGGGGACGCTGACGTCGGGCTTCTCGCGCATTTCGAGACACGTCACGACATTGGCGAGCTTGCCACGCGGCAGTTCGGAATAGCCCATCGGCAGCGGCGGGTTGGTCTTCATTCAAGGCGTCCTTGCTCTTCGTCGTCGGTGCCTGCAGGTGCGGGCGAAACCAACCGATCTCGCATTGTCGCGCGGCCGTTGGCAACAGTATTTTCAGCGACCACTTCCCTTCCTCGGGCTTTCGGCCATACACTCGCTTTCGTCTCCCGCTGGATGAATGCTCATGCTGTGCAACAGGACAGTATCGCTCACATCATTCGTCATCGCCGCCGCGGTCGCCGGCCAGGCGGCACCGCTATTGGCGCAGGAGAAGGGGGCCAGGCGCGCGCCGCCGGGTGCCATGATTTCCGTCCGCGACGTTATCAAGCTCAACCCTCACGACGGCGCACTCGCGGCACCCGTCTTGTCCGATACCTGGTGGATGCGGATGGCGGGAAGCCAGCAACGCGTCGTGCAGCCGGCCGGACGTGACGGCGCCGGTATTCACAACGCTAGGCCAGCCGACAAGGCACAGTGACATCGGCCCGCTCGCGAAGATTTGCCGGCGCGAGGCACCGGCTTCGTAGCGCCAGGCGATGTATCCACACGGACGGCTGTATGCAACGGTAAATGGCCGCGTAAATGCGCTCCCTTCGGTGTAACGTCGCGTTGTTTACCGTTGCGTACTTACACCGATAGGAGGCCCGCTTTAGTCTGTTTCGATTACCCTTGCGGGGAGGTCTCACGACGATGAGCAGGCAGGGCGGGACGGGCGGAACGACCAGCGACGCGGCGCGGCGCGGCCTCGCGCGCCTGATGTTGAAGTTGCCCGCATTGCGAACAAGCCTGCAGGTCGCTGCATCGCGATCGCCGGATCTTGACGAACTCTTCGAGGCCTATGAAATCGCCGCTGTCGCGCTCGAGACCTTTCGCAGGGCGGGCGACCACGTGCGGACCAGCGAATATGAAGGGCTCTGTTCCGGTATCGAGGACGATGTAACCCAGCACATCCTACGCACGAACTCGCATATCCGGAAATAAGGCCTTTCTGTCACGAAATGTATCATTTATTGGGCTTGTTAGCGTTTCGTATTGCAACTTAATGTTAAGTGCGCGATAGTTTTCATGTTCTGCTTTAGTGATCAGTGCGTATCGGGGGATAGCCCATGAGTGCTGAAGTACACGGTGAGAGGGCATGTGAAGTCAGCCTTGAAGAGGCCGAGGCGGAGCTGGAACGGCTCCTTGCGGATGGCCGCTTCCGGGTATCTGACCGGCAGCGGGACATACTGCGCTACCTCGCCGAGCGCCGGTTTACAGGATGCACCGAGGGTGTGAAAGCCTATTCGATCGCGCTCGACGTGCTTGGACGCTCCAGCAATTTCGATGCGTCCATCGATCCGATCGTGCGGATCGAGATCAGCCGTCTCAGAGCCGCGCTCGACGGCTACTATGCCGCGTTCGGCGCCGAACTTGGCGTCTCCGTCTATATTCCGAAGGGCAGCTATGTCGCGCTGTTTCCGCAGGCTGTCGTAGGCGGCAGTGCACAGGCCGTGCCAACGCAGCTTGCCCATCATCCGGAGTCGACGCTGGCCAAGGGCGCGGCGGATGCCGTCGCGGTGTCATTGCCACGTGTGGCGATATCGCGGCGCTGGATTCCGGCGGCGCTTTGCGTCGGGCTGCTTGCGCTTGCGGGCGTCGTGGGGTGGAAGGCGATCGATCGTCCCGTGGTTACGCTGAAGCCTGCCGTGACCATCCTGATGAGCGCCGCCTCGCCTGACATGGCGGGCGAGGCAAGTGTGGCCCGCGACACGCTGCTGACTGCGCTCTCCGCTTTCGACACGATCGTGGTGACGAGGCCTGGCTCGCCGATCCAGCAGGCGCGGCGCGGCTACGAGGTCGATCTCAAATATTACGCCGACAGTGACGATCGCTCCGTGTGGTGGCAGGTTGTCGATACCGCAAGTGGGGCATTGCTCAAATCGGGGCTGCAGCGGGTCGAGACCGAAGGCAAGGAGCCCGCGACGATCCGGCTCGAGATCGCCGGCGCGGTGGCGCGGCAGATCGCGTCGTCGCGTGGCGTGATCAACGCCCTTGAGGCAAGGGAGGCTCCCGTGGATGCCTTGGGAAGTGCCTGCGTTGCCAGGGCCGAAGTCATGCTCGACGGCAGCAATGGTGGTGGTGGCGCTGAGGGGTTTCGCGGGTGCTTGGAGCGGACGCTGGCCGGTGATCCCGGCGATCCCGACACGTCCGCGATGCTGGCACGGCTCTACGCCCGCGATACCGCGACCATTCCGCAGGGACTGGAGTTGGCAAAGGCCGCTATGTCCATCGCGCCCCTCTCCGATCGCGCGCAGGGAGCGCTGATGGCGGCGCGTTTCGCCAGCGGACGACTCGATGCGGCGATCGACGCCGGCAACAGGGCGATGGCGCTCAATCCCAATAATTCGGCGAATGCCGCATCGCTCAGCCTTGTGTTGTTTGCCGCCGGCTATTTCAAGGCGGCGACCGATCTGGCGCAGGAAGCCGTGGCGATGGAGGAAACGCCGCCGCGCGATGCCTCTCTGGTTCTCGCGCTTGATGCCTACCGGAACGGACGGTGGTCTGAGGCGTCGCTTTCTGCCGAGCAGGGGGTCGGCAACGACATCCTGACGCGCGCCATTCGCGTCGCCGCTCTCGGCGAGCTCGGCGCGGATAGCGCGGGGCTGCGTCTTGGGGAAACGGCAACTGATCGGGCGGCGTTCGTCGCGGCGTTCCGGCAGGCGGCGAAAATGGCGCAGCTTCCTCCCGCGCTTGTTGCCAGCCTGGAGACTGGACTTAGGAAGGCGGGCGCGAGTTTCGAGGCCGTGGCAGGCATTGCGGGGCAGTGATTTACGGGCGCGTTTACCGTTGCGTACTTGTGACGGTGGATGGGGGAATTGAGGGTGTGCTCCGGGGCAATCCAGCGGGTGAAAAGCAGGCCTTGGGACGAATGAGGGGAAGAGCATGCGACTGAGATTTCTGACCGGAGCGCTTCTTGCCGGCGCATCGATGCTTGCCTATGCGCATATGGCTGTCGCTGCCGAACGCGGCGCCGGCTTCTATCTCCTCGGCGGCAAGGGCCCCGCCGCCGGTATTCTTCCACCGCCCGGCGTCTTTCTGCAAAACGATATCTGGATCTATAACGGCGATCTCGGCGGCGGCAAGCAGCTCCCGACCGGCGGCCGTGTCGCCGTCGGCGTCGAGGGAAAGGCGGTTCTGGCCGCGCCGACCGTGCTCTGGGTTCTCCCCGAAGAGGTCATGGGCGGGCGGCTCGGGCTTGGCGCAACCATCCCCGTCGGCTGGGAGGAGACCATCGCCGACCTGACGCTGTCAGGCTCGGGCGGCGGCGTTCTCTCCGGCGCCACCAAGGACACGGTCTTCACTATCGGCGATCCGCTCGTGAGCGGCACGCTTGGCTGGGATGCGGGCAATTTCCACTGGTCCACAGGCGTTCTCGTCAATGTCCCGATCGGCGACTACCAGGATGGCGAGATTTCGAACATCGCCTTCCACCGCTGGGGTGCCGACGTCACGGCTGCAGGAACATGGCTCGATCCGGAAATCGGCCTCGATCTCTCGGCGGCGATCGGCGTGACCTTCAACGGCGAGAACCCTGATACCAACTATCGGACCGGCACCGAGTTCCATTTCGAATGGGCCGCCGTCCAGCACTTCAACGAGCAGTTCGACGCCGGTCTGGTGGGCTACTATTACGACCAGCTGACGGGGGATGGCGGCGAGGGCGCGATCGGTCCATTCAAGGGACGGGTGGCCGCGATCGGCGCGACGATCGGCTGGAATTTCAAGGCCGGCGAGCTGCCGATTTCGGCCCGGATCAAATATTTCCACGAGTTCGCCGCCGAGAACCGCGCGGAGGGAGACGCCGTGTTTCTGACGATCTCGATGCCGCTGTCGATCACCAAGCCGGTCGCGGTGCAGTAGACCGCGCGACGCCGTGTGGCTCACTGGTCGAAGGCGAAGACCTTTTTCCAGTCGTTCTTCATGTCGATGACGAGCCAGTTGCGGCGCTCCGCCTCATCCAATGCCTTGTCGAGCTTGCCGAAGGCGGATTGGCGGTCGTAGGCGTATTCGCGATCACCATCTGTATGGTGAACGATAAGGGCGAAGCCGGGTTTGTTGGCCGTCACCCAACGCAGCATCTCATAATCGCCATCGGAATTGCCCGCCGCGAAGATCGGCTTGCGGCCAATGAATTTGTTGATGCCCGAAGGTTTGCCGGGGCCATCGTCGATGAAGTCGATCTTCGGCAGGCGCCGGAGCACCGGCACGTCATCGACAACGGCATATTGCGTAGTGATGGTGCTGCCCACGACCTGTTGCGGCGGGATGCCATAGAGCTTTTCCGTCACCGGCCGCATGAATTCGACGCCGCCGCCGGAGACGATATAGGTGGTAAAGCCGTTGGCGCGCAGATAATCCAGCAGCTCGCGCATCGGCAGAAAGGTCATCTCGGTATAGGGGCGGCCGGATTTCGGGTGTTTCGCGGTCGCGAACCAATCGGTCACGATCTTTTCGAACTCGTCCGTCGTCATGCCCGCATGCGTTGCCATGCTAAGCTCGACCATCCCCATCTCGCCGCCTCGGGCAATGCCCTTGACGTCGCCATTCAGGATGCTGGCGAAGGGCTCCTTGGTCTTCCATTCGGGATGTTCGGGCGCCAGCGTCTTCACACGATCTAGCATGAAGCCGAGCTGGATATAGAAGGGCTGCTCGGTCCACAGCGTGCCGTCATTGTCGAAGACGGCGATGCGATCATCCGGAGCGACGAAGCCGTCGCCGCCCTCGGTCGTGGTGGCCTTCACGAAGTCGATGATCCGTTGCCGGGCAGGGGTGTCGTTCCACGAAGCCAGCGGTTCCTGCGCAAGCGCCATCGCAGGTGCGCTAATAAGGGTGACGGCGAGCAGGCAGGTGCGGGCTGCGGTCAGCAAGGTTTCCATCGCGGTCATCGTGCGTCTCCCTTGCGCGCAACTCGCTTGATGCAGCGGAAGCCGACGTGGCTCGTCGATGTGTCCTCGGGCTCGGCATGGCGGGCGGCGGGGCGGTAGCGGCGGCAGTAATTGGGTGCGCAGAGATGCGAGCCGCCCTTCAGCACGCGACGCGGAATGCGGATATCGGGCAGGCGCGGATCGTAGCTTGCCTCCGCTTCACCCCCGCGCGGGTTGCTAGGGATGCAGCAGGAATGCCTGGCGGGCTCCGGATGGCGTGTAGTCCAGTAGTCCGATGTCCACTCCCAGACATTGCCGATCATGTCGTACAAGCCGTATCCGTTGGGCGGGAAGGAGCCGACCGCCGATGTCCGCTCCTCGCCCTTCGGCTTGGTCGTTTGTGTCGGGAAGACGCCCTGCCAGGTATTCGCCATCGCCTTGCCATCGGGGGAGAGCTCGTCGCCCCAGGCATATTCGCTCTCCGATCCGCCGCGCGCGGCGAACTCCCATTCGGCCTCGGTGGCGAGCTCGAGGCCCGCCCAATCGGCATAGGCCTTCGCATCCGACCATGCCACGTGGACGACCGGGTGGTCGAGCCTGCCGCGCAGGTCGCTGATGCCGCCGAGCGGGCGCCGCCAGTTGGCGCCGAACTTGAATGTCCACCATTGCGAGATGTCGGTACCATTGACCGTCTTCGGCTGCGTGAAGAGCAGGGAGCCGGCCCGCAGCATGTGGGGCAGAGCGCCCGGATAGTCGCGCGCATCCGGCGCCTTCTCCGCCATGGTCACATGGCCGGTCGCCTTGACGAACTCCATGAACTTGCGGTTGGTGACGGGCGTTTCATCGATCCAGAAGCCATCCACGGTCACCGGATGCGCAGGCGCTTCCTCGGGATAGTGCTGGTCCGAGCCCATCGTGAAGGTGCCGCCCTCGATCCAGCGCATTCCTTCCGGGGCTGCTTCCGAAGTTTCGACGTTCTCGAACGCAAGCGCCATCGCTCTCTCCCAGTTGTGAGCGGCCAGCATCACGCAGGGGCGCGCGCGAGGTAAGTACGCAACGGTAAATGCCGGCCGCGTTTACGGCGCGGGTCCGTAAACGCGTACTATAGGTCAGATGTACCGGGCGCGATCGTACCGCGCCCGGCAATTTCGGCTTCCCGCTATTTCGCGCCCGGACCCTGGTCGATCGAGTTCATCAGCGCCGAAATCATCTGGTCGACGCTGAAGCTTGCCGGCCGTTGGCTCGGGGGGTATTCGCGGAAGGTCTGGAGGAAGGGAGCGACCTTGTAGACGCCGTACTGCACGAGATAGGCGTTCTTCATCATCCAGTCGTAATATTGATCCGAGACGACATCGGCGCGCTCGTAGGGGTCCATCCTGAGGTTGAACACCTTCGGCACGCGCAGGCAGGTAAACGGATTGGCCCATACCACGAAGCCGCCCGGCTGCCGCTGTTCGCAGAAGACGATCTTCCAGTTGTCGTAGCGATAGGCAACGAGTTCACCGTCGTCGTTGAAGTAGAAGAACTCGTCACGCGCGGACTTCGGTTGCTCTCCCTTGAGGTAGGGAAGCTGGTTGAAGCCGTCGAGGTGAACCTTGAACTGGTTGCCGCTGATCGAGGTGCCTTTCGCAAGCTTCTCCTTGATGTCGCCGTCGCCGGCAGCCGCGACCAGGGTCGGGAACCAGTCGAGGCCCGACATCATCTCGTTCGACACTTCGCCGGCCTTGATCTTGCCCGGCCAGCGGATCATCGCGGGAACACGGAAGGCGCCTTCCCAGTTCGTATCCTTTTCGCTGCGGAAGGCTGTGGTTGCCGCATCCGGCCAGGAGAACTGGTTGGGGCCGTTATCGGTGGTGTAGACGACGATCGTGTTGTCGGCGACTTTCAGGTCGTCAAGCGCTTGCAGCAACTTGCCCACGTCGCCGTCATGCTCGACCATGCCATCGGCATACTCGTTGCCCGGCATGCCGCTCTGGCCCTTCATCGAGTCCCTGACATGGGTGAAGACATGCATGCGGGTCGTGTTCATCCAGGTGAAGAAGGGCTTGCCGGCCTTGACCTGCCGGTCCATGAAATCGATGGCCGCAGACGTCGTCTCGTCGTCGATGGTTTCCATGCGCTTGGTGGTGAGCGCACCGGTGTCCTCGATCTTGCCATCCGCCGACGCCTTCAGGACGCCGCGCGGCGCATTGGACCGCACGAACTCCTCGTCACCCTTCGGATAGTAGGGTCGCTCAGGCTCTTCCTCGGCGTTCAGGTGATAGAGGTTGCCGTAGAATTCGTCGAAGCCGTGTTTCGTCGGCAGAAACTCGTCGCGGTCGCCGAGATGGTTCTTGCCGAACTGGCCGGTGGCGTAGCCGAGCGGCTTGAGCGCCTGGGCGATTGTGATGTCGCGCGGCTGCAGACCGACGGTCGCGCCGGGGATGCCGACCTTGCAAAGGCCGGTGCGCAGGCAGACCTGTCCTGTGATGAAGGTCGAGCGGCCCGCCGTGCAGCTGTTCTCGGCGTAATAGTCCGTGAACATCATGCCTTCCTTGGCGATGCGGTCGATGTTCGGCGTCTTGTAACCCACCAGGCCGAAGGAATAGGCGCTGATATTGGTCTGGCCGATGTCGTCGCCGAAGATGACGAGGATGTTGGGCTTGGACGTGTCCTGCGTCGCTGCGGAATCTGTGGCGGGAGCGGGTGCAGCCGGCGCGGCCTGCTGGGCTCTCGCCGGAGACAGGAACGTGGTCGACGTCAGCGCCATCGCGACCGCGACCGTTGCCGAAAACAGCTTCTTTGGAAGGGAGTTCGTCATGACGCGCTCCTCACGGATGGATCGTTCAACATTGCGGTCTCCCTTTTGCCAGGCGGCCGGTGCCGCCGGATCTTAATCGTCGTCAGCCGACGCGATGGGAGCCTTTCGCTTTATGCGCGCGGGTGGAAGTACGTAACGGTAAATGGCGGTGTAACGGGCATGTAAACGGGCTTAAGGCGTGCAAACGCAAGTCGAGCGAAGGCATGGCGAAAAGGGCTGCTCGCGCGAAACTGAACAGGTGCCAATCCGTCCCGGTTAACGGTAACGCCGAGGGCATTTACCGTTGCGTACTTAATCTTCCCGTCGCGATGTGGTGGGTTCCCTTGTGATATCGAGGGGAGCTTCCACATGGCGTTCAAGCGCAATGTCATTCGTTTCAAACTCAAGGCCACCGGCGCGGCCTTTCTCATCAGCGCCATCCCGGCATTTGCCACCGACTACAAGATGACGACGCCCATCCCGGCCGAGATCACCACGCCCGACAGCGTCGATACTCGTATCGGCAAGCTGGAGTATTTCGACGGCGTGCCGACGGAAGACACGGCGCGCAAGGTCTTCGACCAGATCGATTTCAGCCGCGGCGTCGAAACGTTTCTGAACGGTATTCCCGGCGCCTCGATGGTGGCGCTTCGTGCCGCCAACAGAGCGGTTGGCACCGTGGACGGAACGATCGGCATCTTTCAGGATCTAATGGATTCCAAATCGCTCTTCCTCACCGCCAACACCGAGAGCATCTATTACGCGTCATGGATTGACCTCAAGGATGGGCCTGTCGTCATCGAGAGCCCACCCAAGGTTCTCGGTGTCGTCAACGATTTCTGGTTTCGTTATGTGACCGACCTCGGCAATGCCGGTCCCGACAAGGGCAAGGGTGGCAAATATCTGATCCTGCCGCCGGGCTATCAGGGCAAGGTGCCCAAAGGGTATTTCGTCTACCGGTCTCAGACCTTTGGAAACCTCGTTCTCGGACGCGGCTTTACGGTCAACGGCTCTGCCAAGGTAGCAGCCGATGCGATCAAGCAGAAGATGCGCATCTATCCACTCTCCGAAGCGGGCAAGACGCATGCGGCAAAGTTCGTGGATCTTTCCGGCCACGAGGTGAATACCGTGCATGCCAATGACTTCCGGTTTTACGAGGAGCTGAACCAGATCGTCCAGGAGGAGCCGGAGGATTCCTACGGGCCTGACATGATGGGGCTCTTCAACGCCATCGGCATGGTCAAGGGCAAGCCATTTGCGCCGGACGAGCGCATGAAGGCGATCCTCACCGACGCCGTGGCCGTCGGCAATGCGACGGCGCGCGCGATCGACTTCCGCGGTCGCGCTGAGGACGCGTCGATCTATTCTGACAGGCACTGGAACACGCCCTTCATCGGCGGGAGCTATCAATGGCTGACGCCGGGCGGCGCCCGCAATTTCGATGCGCGGACGATGTTCTTCTATGCCGCGACGGTCAATACGCCCGCCATGACGGTGGCTATGCCCGGGATCGGTTCGCAATACGCGTCAGTCAATCTGGATGCCGAAGGCAAGCCATTTGACGGCGCGAAAACCTACCGGCTGCATGTGCCTGCGAAGGTGCCGGCCAAGGATTTCTGGTCGATTGTCATCTACGACACCCAGACCCGCTCCATGCTGCAAACGGATCAGCAGTTTCCAAGCCTCTCGAGTGAGAAGGACCTGAAGAAGAACGCCGACGGCTCGACCGACATAGTCTTCTCCCCCGAAAAGCCCGCCGACACCACGAACTGGGTTCAGACGATACCCGGCAAGTCGTGGTTCACGATCTTCCGGCTCTACGGACCGCTTGAGCCCTGGTTCGACAAGTCGTGGAAGCTTGAGGACTTCGTCGAGGCGAAGTGAGCTGAACCCGTCGTAGCCGAAAACCGGAGAAAGAGATGAAGAACCGCATCGTCACGGCTGCCGTGCTGCCGTGCTGGCGGCGCTGCTCGCGTCCTCCCGTCATTGTTGGCGCGCACCTCGACCCAGGTGATGAATGGATAGCCCGCCCACCACTTCTCGCAACCGGGAAACCGACCCTTGGCGCCGTCCAAAGCATCGCGCCAGCGGGCCGGCAAAAAACTCACTAGAGTGTCGGCCTGCGACAAAAAAATGAAGTTGCGGTTGCCGATCCGCACAGCCTTTCCAGGCCGCGGCCCAGCGCCGAACACCCGGCGCACGGCTTCGACAAAACCCCAGCCGGGACTGTGCTCGGAGACGAGATCCAGCACCTTCTTGTGATCCCGATAGAACCGCCGCGCCAGCTTCTCCAGATCGGAGTTGTCATTGCTCACGTCGGCATGTCCTTGTGCGGGGATGTGATCGGGAATCGACTTCGAGGGAGGTGGCGCACCCGACAGGATTCGAACCTGTGACCTTTGGAATCGGAATCCAACACTCTATCCAGCTGAGCTACGGGTGCATGCCTGAGGCGGTTTGAATCGCCTGTCCGATGCGAGGTTCTTAGCCTAGCTCGGCGCGTCCTTCAATCTCTCTCTGTCGAATTTCTTCGGCGTGTCGCGATGCGGCGGTTTCTTTTTTTCGGTGCTGGCTTAAAGCTTCTCTATTCATTCATGTTTCTTTGGGGGATTTGATGAGTGAGGTGAGGGATTTGGCGCGCCGGGCGCGCATGGCGGGGCTTTCCGGCAATTTTCTGCAGGGACACGAGATTCTGGACCAGGCACAGGCGCTGGTGGGCGCCGATCCTGCTGGGCACGCGTCGATTGCGATCGAGCGGGGGCGGCTGCACAACTCCGCGGGATCGCGGCAGGATGCGCTTCCTTACTTTTTCAATGCTTGGGAATTGGCGGAGGGCGCCGGCGATCATAACCTTGGCGTCGACGCGGCCCACATGATGGCGATCGCATCCGATCTGGCGGGAGCCGAGCATTGGACGCAGGTGGGGCTTGCGCGCGTTGCCGCCGGCGACGCGAGTGCGCATTGGGCCGGCATGCTGCACCACAATCTCGGCTGGACATATTTCGAGGCCGAGCGTTTCGATGACGCGCTTGCATGCTTTCGTCGTGACGAGGCCGTGCGTGAGGCGGCGGGCACGGCCCAGACGCTGAAGGTTGCGCGGTACGCGGTGATCCGCACCCTTCGTGCCTTGCGCCGCTACGCAGAGGCAATCGCGCTTGGCGAGCAGGTGGTCGCGCTTGCCGATGCCGCCAACGATCAGGCGCCCTTCGTCTGCGAGGAGCTTGCCGAGTGCCATGCCGCGAGCGGCAATGCCGAGGCGAGCAGGGCGTTTGCCAGGCGTGCCCATGCCCTTCTTGCCGGCAATCCCGCTATGTCTCGCGAAGAGCCGGCAAGGCTTGAGCGGTTGGCGGTCTTGGCCGGTATTGCGTCGCCCTGAAAGTAAAAGCCCGCCGGACTTTCGTTCGACGGGCTTTCTGCTTCTATTTCTCTGGCGATCACACCTGCATGGCGCCGGGGCCGGGGATGGCCTTTGGCGGGACCTTGCCGAGGATGATCATGCCGAGCACTTCGTCCTTGGTCACGTCCTCGGTGCGGGCGTGGCCCACCACCTGGCCGTTCTTCATGACGGAGACGCGGTCGGCGAGGTCGAAGACGTCGTGGATGTCATGGCTGATCAGGAAGATGCCGATGCCTTCCTTCTTCAACTGCTTGATCAGCTCGCCCACCTGCGCGGTCTCCTGCGGCCCAAGCGCTGCCGTCGGCTCGTCCATGATCAGGATGCGGGCGTTGAAGAGGATGGCGCGGGCGATAGCAACCGATTGCCTCTGGCCGCCCGAGAGCGCCTTCACCGGCTCCTTGAAGCGGCGGAAGTTGGGGTTGAGGCGGCCCATCACCTCGCGCGTCGAGGCTTCCATGGCGACGTCGTCGAGCGTGCCCCACTTGGTGCGGATCTCGCGGCCCAGATAGAGGTTGGCGGCGGCGTCGACGTTGTCGGCGACGGCGAGTGTCTGGTAGATCGTCTCGATGCCGTATTTCTTGGCGTCGCGCGGGTTCTTGATATCGGCGGGTTCGCCGTCGATCATGATCTCGCCGCTGTCGCGCTTGTAGGCGCCCGAGAGGATCTTGATGAGCGTCGACTTGCCGGCGCCGTTATGGCCGAGAAGGGCGACGACCTCGCCGGGGTAGAGATCGACCGAGGCATTGTCCACGGCGTGGATGCCGCCAAACGAGATCGAGATGTTCTTCAGTTCCACGAGAGGAGTGTTCGGGCTTGGGGAAGTGCGTTGATCAGTCATATCCAGGCTCCTCTTACTTCGACCGCGAGCGATAGACGGTGTCGAGCCAGACGGCAACGACGAGAACCGCGCCCACGACGACGTTCTGTATGGGGGTATCGACGTTTGCGAGACCCATGCCCGACTGCAGCGACTGCATGACGAGCGCGCCGAGCATGGCGCCGGCGATCGTGCCGGTGCCGCCGGCAAGCGACGTGCCGCCGATGACGGCCGCCGCGATGGTGTAGAGCTCGTAGGTCGTGCCTTGCGAGTTGGCGGCGGCGTTGAGGCGGGCGGTGGAGATCGCCGCGGCGACGGCTGCCAGGAAGCCCATCAGCGCGAAGATGCGCACCGTGACCCAGCGGGTCTTGATGCCGGCGAGTTCGGCTGCTTCAGGGTTGCCGCCGATCGCGAAGACATAGCGGCCGAAGCGCAGGCGGGTGGCGATGAAGGTCATGACGATGCCGACGAGAACGGCGATCAGCACCGGCACGGCGATGCCGTAGGAGATGAAGAGCCCCGTTTCCGGCCAGGCGATGGCGTTGGCTTCGGCGTATTTCTTGGCGATCGCCACCGGCCAGTAATAGATGGTCGAGACCCAGATGGCGCCGAGCACCAGGGCGCAGCCGAGAACAACCAGGAAATATTCGGCCCAGAGCGGCCGACGCGGGAAGTTGAAGCGCTTGCGCTGGTGGCGCGAGCTGATGATGCCGACGATGATCAGCACGCAGGCGATCAGCCCGATGATCCAGCTCCACGTGGCGCCGACGGAGCCTTCGGCACCGCCGCCCATGATGCGGAAGGTGGTGTCGAGGGGGGCGACCGTCTGGCCCGATGTGACGTACCAGGCAAGGCCGCGCCAGGCGAGGAAGCCGCCGAGCGTGACGATGAAGGAGGGGACGCCGAGGAAGGCGATGATGACGCCCTGGAAGAGGCCGATCAGCGTGCCGGCGATCAGGCCGCAGATGAGCGTGATCAGCCAGGTCCAGGAATTGTCGAAGCCGAGATATTGCGGCAGGAACTTCGCCTGGACGACGCCCATGATCATGGCGACGAGGCCGAGCATCGAGCCGATCGACAGGTCGATGTTGCGGGTGACGATGACGAGCACCATGCCGGTCGCGAGAACCGCGATCTCGGTGGTCTGGACCGAGAGGTTCCAGAGGTTGCGCGGCGTCAGAAACAGCCCGCCGGTATAGAGATGAAAGCCGATCCAGATGACCAGAAGTGCTGCGACCATGCCGAGCAGGCGCGTGTCGATCTCGGTTGCGCGCAGGAAGCGCGTGAAAGGGTTACCCTCCGCCGAGCGCGGATGGCTCGATGAGGATTGCGTGATGTTTGCCATGGGTTTGCCGTTTCCCCCATTGTTTGGGCTCTGGCGCGGGCGCCCGAAAGCCCTTGCCGAGGTGCCCTGTTCTTCAAATCGACCACCGAGAGACTTCCGAAGCGGCCGCGTGGGGCGCGGCATCGTTGCGGCAGGGAATCAAAGCGTTCGCGGTGCGTTGCGAGGCGGGGAGCGCTTCAGTTAGGCTCCATCCGCATCCGGCGCCGCGGCGAGATCGCCACGGCGCCGGTGTGTGGGTTCAGCCAGCGAGGATTAGTCGCAAGCCTTGACGCTGCCGGCCTTTACGCCCTGGCAAGCTTCAGCCTTGGTAATCCAGCCTGCATCAATGACCACGTTCAGGTTGTCCTTGGTGATTGCCTGCGGCTTCAGGAAGATGGACTGCATCTTCACCTTCTTCGGACCGCCTTCGAAGGCGGTTACGCCGTCGATCTTGTCCATGGTCTTGCCGCCGGCGAGGTCGAGCGCGATTTCAGCAGCGCGCTTGCCGAGTTCGCGGCTGTCCTTCCAGACGGAAACCGTCTGGGTGCCGAGCGCGATGCGGTTGAGCGCAGCCTTGTCGGCATCCTGACCGGACACCGGAACGGTGCCTGCCATGCCCTGTGCGTCGAGAGCAGCAACCGCGCCGCCGGCCGTGCCGTCGTTGGAAGCAACAACGGCGTCGACCTTGTTGTTGTTGGCGGTCAGGAACTGTTCCATGTTGCGCTGGGCATTCTGCGGCAGCCAGCCGTCGGTGTAGGCTTCGCCGACGTTCTTGATCTTGCCCGCGTCAACGGCAGCCTTCAGCACTTCCATCTGGCCGGCGAACAGGAAGTCCGCGTTCGGGTCGGAAGACGAGCCCTTGATGAAGACGTAGTTGCCTTCCGGCTTGACCTTGAACACGCCTTCAGCCTGCAGGCGGCCGACTTCCTTGTTGTCGAAGGTGATGTAGAAGGCAGCCGGGTTTTCGATCAGGCGGTCGTAGCCGACGACCGGAATGCCTTCAGCGGCGGCCTTTTCGATGGCCGGGCCGATTGCGTCCGAGTCTTGAGCGAGAACGATGAGGGCGTTGGCACCCTGCGAGATCAGCGATTCAACGTCGGTCAGCTGCTTTGCTGCGGACGACTGGGCGTCTGCGGAGATGTACTTGGCGCCCTTGGCTTCGAGTGCCTTCTTGATGGCGGCTTCGTCGGTCTTCCAACGCTCTTCCTGGAAGTTGGACCACGACACGCCGACCACGAGGTCTGCTGCCATTGCGGCGGTATGCACCGATACGAGGATGGCAGCACCTGCCATCAGCTTCAAAACATGCTTCATAATATCCTCCCGAATAGAATGCGGCCAGCCCCAGCCAGTGGTTCCTCCGGCCGCCGCGATGTGCTGTCGGGAAAGGTTTTCATTATTTTCTCGACAGTCGAGAAATTAAGTGTCAGAGATTTTTTCAACTGTCAACACCGCACTACCTGTGAATGATCTCTCACGTGGAGGTTGTTGGAGATACGGTGTGAACGAGGGGTGGAATGCACGCGGGAATAGGGCGGCCTTCATGCTGACCAGATCGAGCACGGAACTGGTGCGCCAGCGCAACAGCGTACTGGTGCTTGCAGCGCTGAGGCGTCACGGCGCGCTGTCCCATACCGAAATAGCTGATTTCACCGGACTTTCCTCCGCCACCATTTCGGCGATCACCGCCGATCTCGAGAAGGGCGAGGTGATCGAGAAGTCCGAGCAGCAGGCGGCGAGCGGTCGGGGGCGGCCGCGCGTGCAGTTTCGGCCGCGACGCGACAGCGGCTATCTGATCGTCGTCATCATTTCGTCGGATGGCGTGCAATATTCGCTGGTGGATTATGCCGGCACGCTGATCGACCGGTTTGGCGAGGACCGCTCGCATGATCCCGATGGCGCGGCTCGATTCGCGGATGCTGTTGGTGAGGGGCTGGAGCGGCTGCTCGAGCGCTCGCGGCTGTCGCGCGACAAGATCAAGCTGATCTCGATCAGCAGCAAGGGGCTGGTGAGCTCGGATGATGCGGTGCTGTTGTGGTCACCGATCTTCGGCAGCGACCGGATCGATTTCGAGGCGGCGCTGAGGCCCGCATGGCAGGCGAAGATCATTCTCGACAACGAGACGCTGCTGGTTGCCGCGGCGCTTGGCGCGCGCGAGGATGCGGGCAATCCTGACGGGCTGCGGTCGCTGGCGGCGCTGTCGCTGGGGCACAGTATCGGGCTCGGGATCGTCCGCAATGCGGGGCCGGCCGAACGGGAGATTTCGGCGCCCAATTTCGGGCATATGCTGCATGTGGCCAATGGCGGGCTTTGTCGTTGCGGGAGCAGGGGGTGCATCGAGGCCTATGCCGGGTTCTACGCGATCCTGCGCATGGCCTTCGAAGTCCCTGACGATACGATCCCGGCGAAGTTCGTGCCCGTCGGCGAGCTGGACAAGATCGCGGCGCGGGCGCGCCAGGGCCACCGGATGTCGGCCTTCGCATTCCGGCAGGCGGGCCTGGCGCTCGGAAACGGGCTGTCGCGGCTGCTCAGTCTCACCGAACGGATGCCGGTCGCGATCACCGGGCCCGGTACGCGCTATTACGATCTGCTGAGGCCCGGCATCGAGGAGGGGCTTGCCCAGTCGCACATGGTCAGGATGCAGGGCATGCCCGAGTTGCGGGTCGTCTTCGACGAGCCGCTCCTGGTGTTCGAGGGGCATCTCAACCGGGCGCTGTCGGTCATCGACGGCGATATCGTCCAGGGTGGGTTCGGCTAAGCCGTCGACGCCCGGCGCCGCGTGAGCGTCCTGCCGATCTTCTGTCCCTGCATCTCGATGAACCTGTGCCCGACGGCCGAGAGCGCATAGACGATCGGGATGGTGATCGCGATCGACAGCAGAAATCGCTGGAAGTTGCTGATATCGTGGCCATGCGCCTTGATCAGATAGGCGATGACGGGCTGCATGACCAAGAGGTGGATCAGATAGGCGCCGAAGGAGAGTTCGCCGAGTTCGTGGCAGAACCTGTTGCCCATGAAATCGGAAATCCTGTTCAGCGGGTTTGCCAGCGGGCGCGGCAGATGCGTGTGGAAGATCAGCGCGAAGAAGGCCACGACAAGCATGAGGCGCACGACTTCGCGCATGACGGTCATGCCGCCGCCGATCGGGATCGCCACGAAGGCCAGCGCCAGGAGGAAGTGGACGAAGGCTCTTCCGCTTCGGGCATTGAGCGCGCCGGCGAGCAGCATCCCTGATGCGAAGACGTGCATCTTCAAGGGCAGGAAGGCGGGCATCGGGAAATTGATGCCGACAAGGCGCAGCGCCATGGAGATCGCGACGCCGGCGACAACCACGCCGATGCTCCCGCGCAGCCATCCGAGCCGATGGATTAAGAGCATCAGGAAGGGCAGGGCGGCGTAGAACTGCATCTCGAGGCTGATGCTCCAATCCGGCAGCGGCGTGCGGAACGCGTGTGCCGGCGACAGGCCGAAGAGGAAGCTCACATGCAGCAGCACGTTCTCGAGGCTCCCGTCGAGATAGCGTTCGGGCAGCTGCGGAATCACGCCAAGGAAGTGGTCGATCACCATGCGGCTGTTGAAGATGACCGGGCCAAGCGCGATGGCGATGGCCAGCATCACGTAATAGAGCGGGGCGATGCGGAAGAAGCGGCGGGTCCAGAAATTCGACCATGTCGAGATCTCCGACCACGGCTCCTTTTCCTGGCGCAGCTGATAGTGAAACACCATCAGGAAGCCTGAGAGCATGATGAAGAGATCGACGCCGAGATCGGGGTCGCCGATCAGCGGCAGATGCCATCCGGTGAGCAGCATCGCGTGCCCGATCAGCACCCATAAAGCGGCAATGCCACGCAAGCCATCGAGGCTGCCAATTCGCCCGGAAGAGCCCGAAATTTCCGCCATCTATTGGTCACCCAGTTCGTCGGAGGTGACATGAATGGCCCGAGAATTGAAGGAAACCAATGGCTAATCAGAGACTATAGGCGCTGTAACAAACGTCGGACGTGCGGAAAATTTGCTAATATACAAAGGCAGGCAATGCACTTGCGAGGGCCGCGCCAGGGGGCGTTTTGTGATCGGACCACTCGATTGTTACATGCGGCGTTAGAGCGTAGATGCGGCGCCAGCGGCAAAAACGAGAAATGGCCGGGTCGGGCCCCGGCCATCTCCTATGTGGCTTTCGGTCGGGAGAAAACCGTCAGCCGATCTTGATCAGCTTGCCTTCCTTGACGGACTGGACGGCAGCGTCTGCGAGCACCAGAGCGGCGAGGCCATCGGCGCCCGAGGGGGAGATCTTGGCGCCCTTTTCGATGGCGGCGATGAAGCTCGCGATCTCGTTGGCATAGGCTTCGGTGTAGCGGGTCATGAAGAAGTCGTGCAGCGGCGGGCGGGTATAGCCTTCGCCATTGGCGACTTCGATCGAGACGGCGCGCTGGTTTTCGGCCGAGACCATGCCCTTGGAGCCGTGCACCTCGATGCGCTGGTCGTAGCCGTAGGTGGCGCGGCGCGAGTTTGAGATGATCGCCTGCTTGCCCGACTTGGTCTGCAGGATGACCGAGACGCTGTCGTAGTCGCCGGCCTCACCGATCGCCTTGTCGACAAGCACGGCGGCCGTTGCTGTGACGGCGACCGGCTCTTCGCCGAGCAGGAAGCGGGCCATGTCGAAATCGTGGATCGTCATGTCGCGGAAGATGCCGCCGGAACGCTTGATATAGTCGACCGGCGGGGCGCCCGGATCGCGCGAGGTGATCGTCACCATCTCGACGTCGCCGATACGGCCGTCGTCGATCGCGCTGCGCACGGCCATGAAGTGCGGGTCGAAGCGGCGGTTGAAGCCGACCATCAGCTTGCCCTTGGTCTCTTCCACGACCTTGATGCAGGCCTTGACGCGCTCGACGGAGAGATCGACCGGCTTCTCGCAGAAGATCGCCTTGCCTGATCGGGCGAAGCGCTCGATCAGGTCGGCGTGGGTGTCGGTCGGCGTGCAGATGACGACGGCGTCGATATCGCTCGCGGCTTCGATCGCCTCGATGGTGCGGACTTCGCAGCCGTAAGCGGATGCAATAGCGTTGGCGGCCTCCGGAAAGGCGTCCGCGACGGCCACGAGCGTGGCGTTCGCGTCGGCGCTGACCGCCTTGGCGTGAACCTTGCCGATACGACCGGCGCCGAGAAGACCAAATCTGACTGTCATGACTTCCTCCCTTGAATTCGGCTTGCCTTCTCGCGGAATGGATGGGCCGAATTTATCTCCTTGTGGAATTTTCATTCCATTTTATCCGCGCGTCGTCAAGGCCGTGGGCCTTTCACATTTCAAGAAACCATCTTAAAGACACGTAACAGTTCATATGTGGGAATGAGATGCAGCTGATCGATCCAAACCATCCGGCCTACCGCGCGCTGTGGGTGCGCGTTCTCATCGTCGCGGTCTGCTTCGGCTGGACCGGGATCGAGGCCTTATGGGGCGATCCCTTCTGGGCGGTGCTGGCGGCCGGCGCCGGGGCCTATGCCGCCTACGTGCTCCTCTGGTCCTACAAGCCGGCAGACCCTACCGTGGAAAAAGTGGCTGTCGAGGACAAGACGGCTGAGCCTGCTGAAACGCAGGACGCTCCCAAGAACGACGCGTAATCAGCGCCTGGCGCTTCTCGTCTTGCGGCGGATCGCTTCGTCAATCAGCTGATTGGCGATCGTCATGCGCTTGGTGGCGTTGTCGCGAAACAGCGGGTGGACGCGGTCGGGATGATTGGCCTTGGCGAAGCCGCGTCGCTTGTCGCTGAGGCTCTGGACTGTGTCGTTCGCCGAGATCGCCAGTTCGGCGGCGATTTCAGGCAGCGCCGTGCGGGCGAGGTGCTCCGGCATGACCGGCTCGGGCTCGGGCTCGATCTCGGGGAGTGGCTCGGCCACCGGCGCGGGTGAGGGCTCAGCCGGAGGGGCGTCGTTGGTCGTCTCTCGCGGCGTTTCGAATTCGAGATTGTCGAAGTAGGCCTGGCCGGGCTGCGCCGAGGGTGCGGATACGCCCTCCATCACGTCGAAGGCGAGGCCCGTCGTGAAGCCCGGCATGCGGTGTGAGACGGGAGCGGCCTCTTCCACAGACTCGCCATCCTCCTCCTTCAGCCGATCGAGCACTGACTGGAACAGCGATTGTCCGAATAGCATGGAGCCTCCCTTGCGCGAATGCGCATAGAACGCGACCAAGATGGCGTGGGGCTTGTGAGGCCCCATCCAAACAGTCAGGTCCCGCCCTTGCGGCTCTCCGCCAACACAAGATCGTAAAGCAGCCGCGCGCTCGGGGGCAGGGCGCGTTCCCTTGCGGTGATCAGGCTGTAGGGCCGGACGTTGATCTCGAAATCGATCGGCAGCACACGAACATCGGAGGCGCGCGAGCGCTGCGCCGCCAGGAAGTGGGCGACGTCGATGGCGATCGGGGCGATCGCGTCGGTCTGGCAGATGATCGCGCAGGTGAGCAGCAGCGACGAGGTGTTGACGATATTCTCTGGCACGGCAACGCCGCGCGACAGGAACATGTCCTCGATCGTGCGTCTCAATAATGTGCCGGGCGGCTGGAAGACCCAGTCGTAGTCCGTCAGGTCGGCCATGGTGGCCACGCCCTTCTGCAACAGAGGGTGGCCGCTGCGCACGATCAGGCAGGCGCGTTCGACGCCGATCTCCTGGACCTCGAAAAGCCGGGGGTTGAGATCATCCGGGATGCGGCTGATGACGAAGTCGTGGCGGGCGGCCAGAAGCTCGCGGGCAAGCACGTTGCTGGTCTCGACCTGGATGTTGACCTCGATGCCGGGAAGCGCCGTGCGGATCTGCTTGATGGCGGGGACGACGAGGCTCATGGCGGGCGCCGTCACGGCGCCGATGAAGACCGATCCGCCCTTGCCGGATCTGAGCTCGGCGATCTCGCGGCTTGCCTCTCTAAGTTCCAACATGATCTTACGCGCACGCCTTGCGAGTGCCTCGCCGAAGGTGGTCAGCACCACGCCACGGGCTACGCGCTCATAAAGCGGAGTCTTAACAATGGTCTCCATTTCCGACAGCATTCGCGATGCGGCGGGCTGTGAAATGTTAAGTGCTTCGGCAGCCGCCGAAATCTGGCCGCTATCTTCGATTGCGACGATCATCCGCAGGTGATTCAGCTTGAGTCCCGCCCGCAGAAGGCCGTCATCCCCAAAAATCTCTGTCTGTATATCCACGTTCTCTAATGCCACATGCCCTGAATTGCTCGACATGGTTGCAGCCTCCCCATTGCTCTCCATCAAAAGTAATACTTTTTAACGATATACCAAATTTGTTATGCCTTTTGCCACTTATTCTATTTGACAGTTATAGGAATCCATACCAGTTTGCCGCCGTGTGCTGGTTGGCACTCAACACGTGTGAGAGCGTGGAGGAGACCTACTTCGTTTCTCGCTATTGAAGTATTATCCAATACGAAACCCGCCACAGTTCGGGGTGGGCGAGGAGATCGCCCGCGCATTTATTAACTTAGGGAGAGAGAGATGAAATCCATTATCTCATTGATGGCAGCTGCCGCGTTCGGCGTTGCTTCGTTCGTTATGCCGGCTGTTGCCGCTGACAAGGGTCTCGTCGGTATTGCCATGCCGACCAAGTCGTCCGCTCGCTGGATCGACGACGGCAACAACATCGTCAAGCAGCTCCAGGACGCCGGTTACACGACCGACCTGCAGTATGCTGACGACGACATTCCGAACCAGCTGTCTCAGATCGAGAACATGGTCACGAAGGGCGCGAAGGTTCTCGTCATCGCTTCGATCGACGGCACCACGCTGTCGGACGTGCTGCAGAAGGCTGCTGACGCCGGTATCAAGGTCATCGCTTACGACCGCCTGATCCGCGATTCGGCCAACGTCAGCTACTACGCAACCTTCGACAACTTCCAGGTCGGCGTTCTTCAGGCCGGCACGATCGTCGACAAGCTCGGCCTCAAGGATGGCAAGGGCCCGTTCAACATCGAGCTCTTCGGTGGTTCGCCTGACGATAACAACGCCTTCTTCTTCTACGATGGCGCAATGTCCGTCCTGCAGCCTTACATCGACTCGGGCAAGCTCGTCGTAAAGTCCGGCCAGACCGGCATGGACAAGGTCGGCACGCTGCGTTGGGACCCGGCAACGGCCCAGGCTCGCATGGACAACCTGCTGTCGGCTAACTACACCGACGCCAAGGTTGACGCCGTTCTGTCGCCTTACGATGGTCTGTCCATCGGCATCATCTCCTCGCTCAAGGGCGTAGGCTATGGTTCTGGCGATCAGCCGCTGCCGGTCGTTTCCGGCCAGGACTCGGAAGTTCCTTCCGTCAAGTCGATCATCGCAGGCGAGCAGTATTCCACGATCTTCAAGGATACCCGCGAACTGGCGAAGGTTACCGTTGCCATGGTTGATGCCGTCATGTCCGGCAAGGAGCCTGAAGTCAACGACACCAAGACCTACGACAACGGCGTAAAGGTCGTTCCGTCCTACCTGCTGAAGCCGGTTGCCGTCACCAAGGAGAACTACAAGACCGTTCTCGTCGACAGCGGCTACTACAAAGAAGACCAGCTGAAGTAATCTGACGAACGCCGGAATCCGCGCCTATGCGCGCGGGTTCCGGTTTCCGATTTTTAGAACGCCAGGCCGATCTTACGGCCACGGCGCTGGAATTTTGATCATGGAAAATACACTCCTCGAAATGCGGAACATCACCAAGACGTTCCCGGGCGTAAAAGCGCTCGAGAATGTGAACCTCAAGGTTCGCCAGGGTGAGATACACGCAGTTGTGGGGGAAAACGGGGCCGGCAAGTCGACCCTGATGAAGGTTCTTTCCGGTGTCTATCCCTCGGGCACCTATGATGGGGAGATCTTCTACGACGGCGACGTCCGCAATTTCAAAGTCCTGAAGGACTCCGAAGAAATCGGCATCGTCATCATTCACCAGGAATTGGCGCTCGTACCGCTGCTCTCGATCGGGGAAAACATCTTCCTCGGCAACGAGAATGCGAAGAGCGGCGTCATCAGCTGGGAAACCACCTTCAACCGCACCAAGCAGCTGCTCGCCAAGGTGGGCCTGCGCGAATCTCCGAACACGCTCGTGACCGACATCGGCGTCGGCAAGCAGCAGCTCGTCGAAATCGCCAAGGCTCTGTCCAAGAGCGTCAAGCTGCTCATTCTCGATGAACCGACCGCGTCGCTCAACGAAAGCGATTCCGATGCGCTGCTGAACCTCCTGATGGAGTTCCGCAAGCAGGGCATCACGTCGATCATCATCTCGCACAAGCTCAACGAGATCCGCAAGGTCGCCGACCAGATCACCGTTCTGCGCGACGGCATGACCGTCAAGACGATGGACTGTCACAAGGAAGAGATCAGCGAGGACACCATCATCAGAAACATGGTGGGCCGCGATCTCGAAGACCGCTATCCGCCACGCTCGGTGCCGATCGGCGAAACCATCTTCGAAGTGAAGAACTGGAACGCGTTTCACCAGCAGCATCGCGACCGCCAGGTTCTGCACGATATCAACATCAACGTCCGCAAGGGCGAGGTGGTCGGCATCGCCGGCCTGATGGGTGCCGGCCGTACCGAGTTCGCGATGAGCGTGTTCGGCAAGGCCTATGGCCACAAGATCACCGGCGAAGTCTATGTCGACGGCAAGCAGGTGGACACCAGCACCGTTCGCAAGGCGATCGATGCGGGTCTCGCCTACGTGACCGAAGACCGCAAGCACCTCGGTCTCGTGCTCGCCGACAACATCATGCACAACACGTCGCTCGCCAATCTGACGGGGATTTCGAAGAGCACCGTCATCGACGGCATCAAGGAAAGCAGGGTCGCGACCGACTATCGGTCGAAGCTGCGCATCCGCTCCTCGGGCATCTACCAGGAGACGGTCAACCTCTCGGGTGGGAACCAGCAGAAGGTGGTTCTGTCCAAGTGGCTGTTCTCCGATCCCGACGTGCTGATCCTCGACGAGCCGACCCGCGGTATCGACGTGGGTGCAAAATACGAAATTTATACTATCATCAACCAGCTTGCTGCCGATGGAAAAGGCGTTCTGATGATCTCGTCGGAAATGCCGGAACTGCTTGGCAACTGCGACCGCATCTATGTGATGAACGAAGGTCGCATCGTCGCTGAACTGCCGAAGGGTGAAGCGAGCCAAGAAACCATCATGCGCGCCATCATGCGCTCTGGGGAGAAGAAACAATGACTCCTGTCAACCCGACCAGCCACGAGGAAAGCAACGTCGTTTCCGTCGTCGATTACATCCGCGGCAACATTCGTGAATACGGCATGCTCATCGCGCTCGTCGCGATCATGGTGTTCTTCCAGTTTTACACCGGCGGCATCCTGTTCAAGCCGGTCAACCTGACCAACCTCGTTCTCCAGAACTCGTTCATCGTCATCATGGCGCTCGGCATGCTGCTGGTCATCGTGGCCGGCCATATCGACCTTTCGGTCGGCTCTATCGTTGCCTTCGTCGGCGCGCTGGCGGCGATCTTCACCGTCTCCTGGGGCATGAATTTCTGGCTCGCGGCCTTGCTTTGTCTCGCGATCGGCGGCGTCATCGGCGCGGCGCAGGGCTATTTCATCGCCTATCACCGCATTCCGTCCTTCATCGTGACGCTTGCCGGCATGCTGGTGTTCCGCGGCCTGACGCTGACGGTTCTCGGCGGCAAGAACATCGGTCCGTTCCCGAAGGAATTCCAGATCATCTCCACCGGCTTCCTGCCCGGCGACATGGTCGACATCTTCGGCGTGCCGACGCAGATCACCTCGCTGGTGCTCAGCGTCATCCTGCCGGTCATCCTGTTCTACCTCGCATGGCGCCGCCGCAAGGTGAACGAAAGCCACGGCATCGACGTCGAGCCGATGGGCTTCTTCATCGCGCAGAACGTCATCGTTTCGCTGGCGATCGTGGCGCTCGGCTATCTGCTGTCGACCTATCGCGGTCTGCCGAATGTGCTTGTCGTCATGCTGGTGCTGATCGCAGCCTATGCTTTCGTCACGCGCCGCACGACGATTGGTCGCCGCATCTACGCCATGGGCGGCAATGAAAAGGCCACCAAGCTCTCTGGTATCAACACCGAGCGCCTGAGCTTCTTCACCTTCGTCAACATGGGCGTTCTCGCCGGTCTCGCCGGCATGATCGTGGCGCTTCGCCTGAACTCGGCGACGCCGAAGGCCGGCGTCGGCTTCGAGCTCGACGTCATCGCGGCCTGCTTCATCGGCGGTGCTTCGGCATCCGGCGGCGTTGGCAAGATCACCGGTGCCGTCATCGGCGCGTTCATCATGGGCGTCATGAACAACGGCATGTCGATCGTCGGTCTCGGCATCGACTTCCAGCAGATGGTCAAGGGCCTCGTGCTGCTCGCAGCCGTCTTCTTCGACGTCTACAACAAGAACAAGGGCTAAGCGCTTCGGCGCTGCCCACCTATTTGCAGTGACTTGAATTCGCAGTGACATGAACTTGTAATCCGGCTCCCTCGGGAGCCGGAATGGCGGAGCACATTCCGCGCAATGGAAAAAAGGATGAAGACCGTGCTTATTTCGCAGATCAAGGGTTCGAACGGAGAGATCGTCGTCGCCGTGCGCGAGCCGGGCGGTACCGCGAAAGCCGTCAACAATGCCGGCAGCGTCTATGCGCTCGCCATGGAAGCCGCAAACGGCGGCAAGTCGCTCGCTTCGGTGATCGAGGCGCATGGCCTGGGTGAAGCCGTCGACCTCGAAAAGGCTTATGCCGAAGGTCGCTTCCTGCCGCCGATGACGCATCCTGACGCCGCGCACCTGCACCTGACGGGCACGGGCCTGACGCATCTCGGCTCGGCCGCGACGCGCGACAGCATGCACAAGAAGACCTCCGAGGCCGCGGAAGAAACGCTCACGGACTCTATGAAGATGTTCAAGATGGGCCTCGAGAACGGCAAGCCGAAGGCTGGCGAAAAGGGCGTTCAGCCCGAGTGGTTCTACAAGGGCAACGGCTATGGTGCCGCAGCTCCTGGCGCCGCACTCGTCTCCCCATCGTTTGCGCTCGACGGCGGCGAAGAGCCCGAGATGGCCGGCATCTATGTGATCGCTGAGGACGGCACGCCGTTCCGCATCGGTTTCGCGCTCTCCAACGAGTTTTCCGACCACGTCACCGAGCGCCAGAACTATCTCTACCTCGCGCACTCCAAGCTGCGTCCGGCGAGCTTCGGCCCCGAGATCCGCATCGGTGCGGCGCCTGAGGATATCCGCGGCACTTCGCGCATCAAGCGCGGCGATAAGGTGATCTTCGAGAAGCCCTTCCTGTCGGGCGAGGCGAACATGTCGCACACCTTCGCCAACCTCGAATACCACCACTTCAAGTACGGCCTGTTCCGCGTCCCCGGCGACGTCCACGTCCACATGTTCGGCACGGCGACGTTGTCGTTCGCCGAAGGCATCAAGACGGAAGAGGGCGACGTGTTCGAGATCGAGGTCGCAGACTTCGGCCTGCCGCTGCGCAATCCGCTGAAGATCGACGCCGAAGAAGAGATCGTCGTCAAGCAGCTCTGATTTCTCAGCTCTGGTTTCTAGGGCCCGGCGCATTGGCTGTCGGGCCAGTCTTTCATAAGCGGTAAAGGAGGCTTGCAGGGCCCATGACCATTTATCAGAACCTGATCGCCGGCGAATGGATCGGCTCGGACGCCACCAAGAATATCAACCCGTCGGATACGAACGAAGTCGTTGGCCTCTATGCCGATGGTTCGGCAGAAGACACGAAGAACGCGATTGCCGCTGCCAAGGCCGCTTTCCCGGCCTGGTCGCGCTCCGGTATCTGGGAACGCCACGTCATCCTGAAGAAGGCCGGCGACGAGATCATGGCCCGCAAGGACGAGCTCGGCGCGCTGCTTGCCCGCGAAGAGGGCAAGACCCTTCCCGAGGCGATCGGCGAGACCATCCGCGCCAGCCAGATCTTCGAATTCTTTGCAGGCGAAGTGCTGCGCCTTGCCGGCGAGACCATTCCGTCGGTGCGTCCGAACATCGGCGTCGAGATCACCCGCGACCCGCTCGGCGTCATCGGCATCATCACGCCCTGGAACTTCCCGATCGCCATTCCGGCCTGGAAGATCGCGCCGGCGCTCTGCTACGGCAACACCATCGTGTTCAAGCCGGCCGAGCTGGTTCCGGCCTGCTCCTGGGCGATCGTCGATATCCTCCACCGCGCCGGCCTGCCGAAGGGCGTCCTGAACCTCGTCATGGGCAAGGGCTCGGTCGTTGGCCAGGCCATGCTCGACAGCCCCGATGTCGCGGGCATCACCTTTACCGGCTCCACCGGCACCGGCAAGCGCGTCGCCGCCGCATCGCTTGAGCATAACCGCAAGTTCCAGCTGGAAATGGGCGGCAAGAACCCGATGGTCGTTCTCGACGACGCCGACCTCAACGTCGCCGTCGAAGCCGCCGCCAATTCCGGCTTCTTCTCGACCGGTCAGCGCTGCACGGCGTCCTCGCGCCTGATCGTCACCGAAGGTATTCACGACAAGTTCGTGGCAGCGCTGACGGCCAAGCTCGAAACGCTTATCGTCGATAACGCCATGAAGTCCGGCACGCATATCGGCCCCGTGGTCGACGAGAAGCAGCTGAAGACCGACACCGACTATATCGAGATCGGCAAAAAGGAAGGCGCCAAGCTTGCCTTCGGCGGCGAGATTTTGAAGCGCGACACGCCCGGCTTCTATCTGCAGCCGACGCTGTTTACCGAAGCAACCAACCAGATGCGCATTTCCCGCGAAGAGATCTTCGGACCCGTCGTCTCGGTCATCCGCGTCAAGGATTACGAAGAGGCGCTGGCGACGGCCAACGACACGCCGTTCGGCCTGTCCTCGGGCATCGCGACGACCAGCCTCAAGCATGCGACGCACTTCAAGCGCAACGCCGAGGCCGGCATGGTGATGGTCAACCTGCCGACGGCGGGTGTCGATTTCCACGTTCCGTTCGGCGGCCGCAAGGGCTCTTCCTACGGCCCGCGCGAGCAGGGCAAGTACGCCGCCGAATTCTACACATCGGTCAAGACCAGCTACACGCTGGCCTGACGTCAAAATAGCGATACGGGCCGTCGCGAGGACGGCTCGGCATCCCTCAAAAGGCAGAAGACAATGTTTAAAAAAGCGGAATGGCCGCGCAAGCTTCGATCGCAGGAATGGTACGGCGGCACCAGCCGTGACGTCATCTATCACCGCGGCTGGATGAAGAACCAGGGTTACCCGCACGACCTGTTCGACGGACGCCCTGTGATCGGCATTCTCAACACTTGGTCGGACATGACGCCGTGCAACGGCCATCTGCGCGAACTGGCGGAGAAGGTGAAGGCGGGCATATGGGAGGCTGGCGGCTTCCCGATGGAAGTTCCTGTGTTCTCGGCTTCCGAAAACACCTTCCGCCCGACCGCGATGATGTACCGCAACCTCGCGGCGCTCTCGATCGAGGAAACCATTCGCGGCCAGCCGATGGACGGCTGCGTGCTGATGGTCGGTTGCGACAAGACCACGCCGTCGCTCCTGATGGCTGCCGCCTCCGTCGACCTGCCGTCGATCGTCGTCACCGGCGGCCCGATGCTGAACGGCTACTTCCGCGGCGAGCGCGTCGGCTCCGGCACGCATCTTTGGAAGTTCTCCGAAATGGTGAAGGCCGGCGAGATGACGCAGGCCGAGTTCCTAGAAGCCGAGGCTTCGATGAGCCGTTCGTCCGGCACCTGCAACACGATGGGCACCGCGTCGACGATGGCGTCGATGGCCGAAGCGCTCGGCATGGCGCTTTCGGGCAATGCCGCGATCCCGGGCGTTGATAGTCGCCGCAAGGTGATGGCGCAGCTCACCGGCCGCCGCATCGTGCAGATGGTCAAGGACGACCTGAAGCCCTCCGACATCATGACCAAGCAGGCCTTCGAAAACGCCATCCGCACCAATGCGGCGATCGGTGGTTCGACCAATGCCGTCATCCATCTGCTGGCCATGGCCGGCCGCGTCGGCATCGACCTGACGCTCGACGACTGGGACCGTTGCGGCCGCGACGTGCCGACGATCGTCAACCTGATGCCATCGGGCAAGTACCTCATGGAAGAGTTCTTCTATGCCGGCGGCCTGCCTGTCGTCATCAAGCGCCTCGGCGAAGCCGGCCTCCTGCACAAGGATGCGCTTACCGTTTCGGGCGAGACCATGTGGGAAGAGGTCAAGGACGTCGTCAACTGGAACGAAGACGTCATCCTGCCGGCGGAAAAGGCGCTGACGCAGTCCGGCGGTATCGTCGTTCTGCGTGGCAACATGGCGCCGAAGGGCGCCGTTCTGAAGCCATCAGCTGCTTCGCCGCATCTCTTGACGCATCGCGGCCGCGCCGTGGTGTTCGAGGATATCGACGACTACAAGGCCAAGATCAACGACGACAATCTCGACATCGACGAGAGCTGCGTCATGGTCATGAAGAACTGTGGTCCGAAGGGCTACCCTGGCATGGCCGAAGTCGGCAACATGGGTCTGCCGCCGAAGGTGCTGAAGAAGGGCATCACCGACATGGTGCGCATCTCGGATGCCCGCATGTCCGGCACCGCCTATGGCACCGTCGTTCTGCACACCTCGCCGGAAGCCGCCGTCGGCGGTCCGCTCGCCGTCATCAAGAACGGCGACATGATCGAGCTCGACGTGCCGAACCGTCGCCTGCATGTCGATATCTCCGAGGAAGAGATGGCGCGTCGCCTGGCCGAGTGGAAGCCGCAGCACGAGCTGCCGACCTCGGGCTACGCGTTCCTGCACCAGCAGCACGTCGAAGGTGCCGACACCGGCGCCGACCTCGACTTCCTCAAGGGATGTCGCGGCAGCGCGGTTGGCAAGGACAGCCACTAATCGGTCGTTTCGATCGGATGAATTGACGAGAAGGCGGGGCGAAAGTTCCGCTTTTTCCGTATCCGGGAAGCGCACGCCCCGCGCGCGGGAAGCCGGGAAGTTATAGTTAAAGATTTAGTAAAATCGTGTTAGCTTGACCTCGCACTGCAAATGACGACGAGGCCAGACATGCGCAAACCCGCGCCGAAGACCACTCACCACGATGCCGACGGGACCGAGACCGAAGACGATCGCCAGCTGGTGAACCGTCTGCTCGAGAACGCGCAGCGTGAGGTGAGGGCGGAGGCGCCTGCTGTTGTCGAAGAGGCTCGCGAGACGCGCCATTCGGTGCTCGAAATCGCCGTCCTCGTCTGCTTCATCCCCTTCTACTGGCTCTATTCGCTGGCGACCCGCCGTACGGCCGAGCAATACGAGAGCCTCTGAGCCCGCCTTAACGATCCGCTCCGAGGAGACCATTGTGCTGGTCAACTGATATCGCTGCCTTATGTGTCCTGACATAGGCAACGAACGCGGGAGGAGCGCGCAATGGCAAAGAACACGATCTGCGTATGGTACGACAAGGATGCCGAGGAGGCAGCGCGCTTCTACGCGAAGACGTTTCCCGACAGCTCCGTCGGGAAGATCACGCGGGCGCCGGGAGATTATCCCTCGGGCAAGGAGGGGCAGGTGCTCGTCGTCGAGTTCACCGTCGCCGGTGTTGCCTGTATCGGCCTCAATGGCGGCCCCGTCTTCAAGCACAACGAGGCTTTCTCGTTCCAGATCTCCACCGAGGATCAGGAAGAGACCGACCGCTACTGGAACGCGATCGTCGGCAATGGCGGCGAGGAGAGCGCCTGCGGTTGGTGCAAGGACAAATGGGGCGTATCATGGCAGATCACGCCGCGCGTGCTGACGGAGGCGATGAACGCCGGCGGCGCCGAGGCCAAGCGCGCATTCGATGCGATGATGGACATGGGCAAGATCGACGTCGCGGCGATCGAGGCTGCCCGCAGGGGCTGAGCCATTGCTGGGCGACCCCAGCCATATTTCTTCTCCAGACCGCCCGTTCTCAGGAACGAAACGGGCGTCCTGCCGTTATCGCCGCAGGAGAGCGTCAATGCCAGGAGTGCGGAAATTGATTGTGCTGAGCGCGTTCAACATCGATGACAGCGGCGCTCTGGTGCACGCGTTCGAACCGCGCCGGATGAAGGGCGAGGACACGGCTGTCTATGTCGCCGAAACGATGGTCAACGACTATGCCGGCGTGGTCGTCTGGTGCCGCGAGGCCAATGTCGCGGTCGGCGAGCAGGGACCTTCGATCATTCTTTTCCAGTCGGGGCAGGTGCCGGAGTTCGATTAGACGCGTTCGATTAGAAGAGTTCGAGTAGCAGGGCGTCCGCCCGGACCGTGGCGGGCGAGGGCAGCATGACCGTATATTCCGTCAGGCACATCACCCAATACAGCTACAAGCGCCCGGTCACCTTCGGCCAGCACCGGGTGCTGTTTCGCCCGCGCGACAGCTTCGACCAGCGGCTGCTCGACGCGACGATGGTGGTCGAGCCGAAGCCCGCGCGGGTGCGCTGGATCCACGACGTGTTCGGCAATTGCATCGCGCTGGTGGATTTCGACGGCGCCTCCGATCATCTGCGCTTCGAGACCAATATCCGGCTGGATCATACGCCCGAGGTGCCCGTCGAGTTCGAGATGGACAGCGAGGCGCTGACCTATCCTTTCTCCTATGAAGAGGACGAGCTTCCCGATCTGAGCTGCACCATCGCCCGCTCCTATGACGATCCGGAGGGCGCGGTGGCGCATTGGGCGCGGCAGTTCACCGGCGCGGGGACTTCGGTGCAGACGGGGCATATCCTGATGACGCTGTGCTTTTCCATCCGCCAGAGCTTCGTCTATGCGCGCCGCGTCGAGAGGGGCACGCAAACGCCTGTCGAGACGCTGCAGCGGCGGCAGGGGACGTGCCGGGATTTCGCGCTTCTGATGATGGAAGCGGCGCGGTCTCTGGGTTTCGCCGCGCGTTTCGTCACCGGCTACATCTACGTGCCTGACCGCGACGGATCGCGCACGCTCGGCGGTGGATCGACGCATGCCTGGTGTCAGGTCTATCTGCCGGGCGCGGGCTGGGTGGAGTTCGATCCGACCAACGGCATCGTCGGCAATCAGGATCTCATCCGCGTCGGCGTCGCCCGCGACCCGCGCCAGGCGATCCCGCTCTGGGGAAGCTATGACGGCAGCAGCGACGACTTTGGCGACATGGTCGTGCAGGTCAATGTGACCACCGAAACATGATACCGTGATCCGTCGGCCACGCGTGGAACCGATCGTTGCCGGTGACGTTCCCTGAAAGCGCGCCAATGCCGCCGCGCCGCTTTTCGAGAAGGAACGATCATGAAGATCAATGCCGGTTTCACGATAGGGTATGAATGCGTGCAACCGACACCGATGCTTCTCACCCTCAACATCCATCCCTCAAGACGGGTCGATCTCTTGACCGAGCAGGTGCTGGAGTTCGACCAGCCGATCGAAGCCTGGGGATATACCGACGATTTCGGCAATGCCTGCACCCGCATCGTGGCGCCGGCGGGGATCACCACCATCTCGACCAGCTTCGACATCTACGACAGCGGCCAGCCTGATGTGGTGCCTCTCGAAGCCGTACAGCATGAGATCAAGGACTTGCCCGACGAAGTCCTGGTTTTCCTGCTCGGCAGCCGCTACTGCGACACGGACCGGCTCGCGGATTTCGCTTGGGAGACCTTCTCGGCCACCGCGCCCGGATGGACCCGCGTGCAGGCGATCACCGATTTCGTGCATGGGCACATCCGCTTCGATTACATGAACGCGGATCTCCTGCGCACCGCGCATGGCGGCTACACTGACAGAACCGGCGTGTGCCGGGATTTCGCGCATCTGGCGATCACGCTCTGCCGCTGCATGAACATTCCGGCGCGCTACTGCACCGGCTATCTCGGCGATATCGGGGTTCCCAAGGACCCGGCGCCGATGGATTTCAGCGCCTGGTTCGAGGTCTATCTCGGCGGTCACTGGCATACGGTGGATGCCCGCCACAACACGCCGCGCATCGGCCGCATCCTGATGGCGACCGGCCGCGATGCCACCGACGTAGCGATCTCAACAGCGTTCGGCCCGGCGCGGCTGGCGCAGTTCGAGGTCGTTACCGATGAGATCGTGACTGGCGAGATCAACACGGACAGCACCGTGCCGCCAATGCCGCTCAACTCCGATGCTCTGCCTAGCTCTGGGACTGACTCTGAGATTGTCCCTGGTCCGCGACCTTGACGATTACCTGCAGCTTTTCGCCCGGTGTGCCGATGCGCATGCCTGACACGGGGGCCGCGTCCTTGTAGGAGAGGCCGCTGGCGATACGGACATAGCGCTCGTCCGGGCAGATCTTGTTGGCGGGATCGAAGCCGACCCAGCCGAGACCCGGAATATGCGCTTCCGCCCAGGCATGGGTTGCAGCCTGCTCGATCTTTTCTTCCATCATCAGATAGCCCGAGACATAGCGCGCGGGAACGCCGAGCGCATGGGCGGCTGCGACGAAGATGTGGGCGTGGTCCTGGCAGACGCCGGTCTTCTTTTCCAGCGCCTGCTCGGCCGTGGTTTCGACGTCGCTGGTGCCGGGCTGATAGTTCACCGTTTCGTGGATGGCGCCCATCAGCGCGTGCATGCGGCCGAGCTCGTTGTCGCCGCTGACGCCCTTGATCAGCTCCTTCACCAGCTTGCCGGGCTTGGTGCGCGGCGTGTCGCGCAGGAAGAGCCAGAGCGGGCAGAAGCCGGTGTGCGGGCCGGTGACGCCGTTCAGATCCTCGGTCTCGACCTCGCCCTCGGCGACGATGCGCGTCACCTGCTGCTCGCCCTCCAGCGAGACCAAGTTGACGTGATTGCCGAACTGGTCGTCATACTCGACTTCAGGCTTGGCGCCCTCGACATGCAGCGACCAGCTCAGCACCTTTTGGCCCGGGCCCGACGGCGGGGTCAGCCGCAGGCGCTGCAGCGAGAAGGCGGAGGGTTCGTCGTAGCGGTATTCGGTGACGTGGCTAATCTTCAGTTTCATGTCGCGACCCGCCTATGCGTAGAACCGGTAACCGTCGGAAATTTCCTGTCCGAGCTGGTTGTTGCGTGAGACGAAGTCCTCGAGGAATTCGTGCAGGCCCTGATCCATGATGTCCTTGATCGCCTGCTTCTTCAGCGACTGGCGGATGGCGTCGGCGGTGTCGTGCGCCTTCAGCCGCTCGCCGTAATCGGTGGCGAGGTGGCCGAGTTCGCTGGTGATCTTCTCGTAGCAATAAGCGAGCGAACGCGGCATCTGGCCGTTGAGGATCAAGAAGTCGGCGATGTTGGTGGCGCGATATTCGCCGTCATAGGCCCAGCTGTAGGAGCGGTGGGCGGAGACGGAGCGCAGGATCGATTCCCACTGGACGTTGTCGATCGAGGTGCCGACGGCAGACACCGCCGGCAGCAGCACGTAATATTTCACGTCGAGGATGCGGCTGGTGTTGTCGGCGCGCTCGATGAAGGTGCCGATGCGGGCGAAGTTGTAGAGCTCGTTGCGCAGCATGGAGCCGTGCAGCGCGCCGCGGATCAGGCCGGCGCGGTGCTTGATGACGTCGATCGCCTGCGGCAGGTCGGCCGGCTTCAGCCGCTTCGACAGAAGCTCCTTGAGCTCGATCCAGAACTCGTTGGTCGCTTCCCACGTTTCGCGGGTCAGCGCCGTGCGCACCATGCGGGCGTTGTTGCGGCCGAAATCGACGCAGGACATGACGCTCGACAGGTTGGTGCGGTCGCGCAGCAGGTAGTCGATGGCATCAGGGCCGGTCAGCTTCGAATGGCCCTCGTCATAGGCTTCGCGGACGCCGGCGCTCTGCAGCACGCCGTCCCAGTTGTCGTCGCTGCCGCTGCTTCTGGTGAGCGACATGCGGATGCCGGCATCGATGAGGCGCGCGATGTTTTCGGCGCGCTCGAAGTAACGGAACATCCAGTAGAGGCCGTTTGCGGTTCTTCCGAGCATCAGATCAATCCTCCAATACCCAGGTGTCTTTGGTGCCGCCGCCCTGGCTGGAATTGACCACCAGCGAGCCCTGCTTCAGCGCCACGCGGGTGAGGCCACCGGGAATGATCTGCACCTTGTCGGAGACCAGCACGTAGGGGCGCAGGTCGACGTGGCGCGGCGCAATCCCCTTGTTGACGAGGATCGGCACCGTCGACAGCGAGAGCGTCGGCTGAGCGATGTAGTTGCTCGGCTTGGCGCGCAGCTTCTCGGCGAAATCGGCACGCTCCTTCTTCGACGCGGTCGGGCCGACCAGCATGCCGTAGCCGCCGGAGCCGTGCACTTCCTTGACGACGAGTTCTTCCAGGTGCTCCAGCACGTATTTCAGGCTGGAGGCCTCCGAACAGCGCCAGGTCGGCACGTTTTCCAGAAGCGCCTTGCGGCCGGTGTAGAACTCGACGATTTCAGGCATGTAGGAATAGATCGCCTTGTCGTCGCAGATGCCGGTACCCGGCGCGTTGGCGATGGTGATGTTGCCGGAGCGGTAGACGTCCATGATCCCGGGGATGCCGAGGGCGGAATCCGGGCGGAAGGTCAAGGGATCGAGGAAGTCGTCGTCGACGCGGCGGTAGAGCACGTCGATCGCCTCGTAGCCGCGCGTGGTGCGCATCTTCACCTTGCCGTCGATGACGCGCAGATCCGAGCCTTCGACCAGCTCGACGCCCATGGTGTCGGCCAGGAACGAGTGCTCGTAATAGGCGGAGTTGTAGATGCCTGGTGTCAGTACCGCGACGCGCGGCTTGCCCTTGCAGCCGGGAGGCGCAAGCGAGGCGAGCGACTGGCGCAGCAGATAGGGGTAATCCTCCACCGGGCGCACCTTGTTCTCGTGGAACAGCTCCGGGAACATGTGCATCATCGTCTCGCGGTTTTCCAGCATGTAGCTGACCCCCGAGGGCGTGCGGGCATTGTCTTCCAGAACGTAGAACTGGTCCTCGCCGGTGCGCACGATGTCGGTGCCGACAATGTGGGTATAGACGCCGCCGGGCGGGCGGAAGCCGATCATCTCGGGCAGGAAGGCGTCGTTCTTCTCGATCAGCTCGCGCGGAATGCGGCCGGCGCGGATGATCTCCTGCTTGTGATAGATGTCGTCGAGAAAGGCGTTGAGCGCGATGACGCGCTGCTCGATGCCCTGCGCCAGCTTGCGCCATTCGCGGCCGGAGATGACGCGGGGGATGATATCGAAGGGGATGAGCTTTTCGGAACTGTCGGCGTGGCCATAGACGGCGAAGGTGATGCCGGTCTTGCGGAAGATGTTTTCCGCATCGCGGGATTTGGCGATCAGATGAGCGCGATCCTGATTATTGTACCACTCAAAGTATTTTTCATATGGCTGTCGAGGGCTTTCGTCCCCGGTGATCATTTCATCAAATGCCAAAGGTGTGGCTCCCCTTTTTTCTTCATTTGAGTACAACGGAGAAAGCAATGCAAGAACCATGCTCAGTTCAAACGGAAGATTCATAAAATCATAGCTATCGGCGAAAATAGCCGAAAAACTGAGCATTTCCGGGAAGGTAGCGTCGGGCCGACAAAGAGCAATTGCATCTCGTCGCTTAAAACATGAGCATGTGATTATTTTCCACGCGCGGCGCGATTCATTTTCGGGCGATCGCGATGTCGGAGCCGTTTTTCGGCGGCTTCAATGAAACTTACAATAAGCATCAACGCTTCGCCTTTGACTGCCGACACCCGCAGCGGCTATCTCGGCCCATTTCCGTTTTCCAAGGCCGCCCATGTCGCTCGATCGCCTCGCACCCGCCATCTTCGTTCTCCTGTGGTCCACCGGCTGGGTGGTGGCGAAATACGCGGCCATCCATTCCGAGCCCTTCACCTTTCTCGCCATTCGCTTCGTGCTGTCGGCGCTGGCCTTCCTGGCGCTCTGTCTCGTGCTCAGGGTTCAGTGGCCCGGTAGGGCGGTCATGTGGAAAGCGATCTACTCGGGGCTGTTCCTGCACGGCTTTTATCTCGGTGGCCTGTGGTGGGCGATCGCCAATGGGGTGCCGGCGGGTATCTCCGGTATCATCGCGGCGCTGCAGCCGCTTCTGACGGCAATGGCCGCGCCGCTTCTGATCGGCGAAAGGCTGCAGCCGGTGCAGAAGGCCGGGCTCGCGCTCGGCTTCGTGGGGATCGCGATCGCCATCTCGCCGAAACTCTTCGATCCCGCCAACGCCAATCTCGCCCATGCCCTCGTGCCGCTCGCCATCAACCTCCTGGCGATGGCGTCGGTCACCTACGGAACGCTCTACCAGAAGAAACACCTGCAGGCCGGCAATCTGCCGGCAATCGCGACGCTGCAATATGTCGGCGCGCTCATCGTCAGCGTGCCGCTGATGCTCAGCTTCGAGCGCATGCATTTCGACGGGTCGGTAACGGCGGTCGCAGCCCTCGTCTGGTCGGTCTTCGGCCTGTCGATGGGTGGCGTCGGGCTGCTTCTTTATCTGATCCGGCGCGGGCAGGTGTCGCGCGCGGCATCGCTGATCTACCTGATGCCGCCGACGGTGGCGCTGGAGGCCTTCATCGCCTTCGGCGAACCGCTGACCCTGCCGCTCATCATCGGCACCATCGTGGTCGTCACCGGCGTCTATCTGACGAACCGGCAGGCGGCCGCGCCGCTGCGCGAGCAGGCGCAGTAAGCTCAGCGAGCAGGCACAATAAAAAACGGCGGGATCTCCCCCGCCGTTCGTTATTCAATCGCGCTTAAACCTTACGCGCGTTCGCGACGCTGGCCGCCATTGCCGCCGCGCGAGGGGCCGCCGCGGCGGTTGCCGCCGTTGCCTTCGCGACGTTCGCCGCGTTCGCCACCGGCATTCTGCTGTGCGCCACGGTCTTCGCCATGCTTGCGGGCCGGACGGCCCTGGCCGTTGCGAGGCGCGTTGCGGGCGCCGCCGCCGGGCTGGTGACGGTTTGCGTCGCCATGGGCGTGGTTGCCGTGCTGCGGGCGCTGCTGCTTGCGGGCCTGGCCTGCGCCACGGAAATCCGAGGTCGAGGCGAGGTCGTTGTCAGGGCCTGCCGTGACCGGCGCGACTTCGCCGCGACGCTGGCCGCGGAAATCCTCGTTGCGCTGCGTCTGGCGTTCCGGACGGGGACGACGCTCGCGGCGTTCCTCGTTGGCGCGCACTTCCTCGCCAGCTTCCGGGCGCGGGCGGCGCTCGGGGCGACCGGCGCGGGCGTTGCCACGGCCTTCACCGCCACGACCCTGGCCCTGGCCACGGTGGCCATTGCCGCTGCCGCGCTTCGGCGCTGCGTTCATGTTGGCCGGGGCTTCGCCGCTGGCTACCGCGATCGAGATGTTCATCAAGCGCTCGATATCGCGCAGCAGACGTGTCTCGTCCGGTGCGCAGAAAGCGATCGCGATGCCATCGCGGCCGGCACGCGCCGTACGGCCGATACGGTGGACGTAGGCGTCGGGCACTTCAGGCAGATCGTAGTTGTAGACGTGGCTGACAGCCGGGATGTCGATGCCGCGCGCCGCGACGTCGGTCGCGATCAGCGTCTTGATATCGCCGTCCTTGAAGGCCTTCAGCGCGCGCTCGCGCTGACCCTGGCTCTTGTTGCCGTGGATCGAGGCGACGGAGTAGCCGACGTGCTCGAGATGCTTCATCAGCTTCTCGGCGCCGTGCTTGGTGCGCAGGAAGACGATGGCGCGGCCATCGGGGTTCTCGGAGAGCGACTTCTTCAGGAGATCGGTCTTGTCGTTCTTGCCGTTGACGAAGTGGACATACTGCTCGACCTTGTCGGCAGCCTTGCCCGGAGGCGTCACTTCGACCTTGACCGGATCGGTCAGGAAGTCGGCGGCAAGATCGGCGATCGCCTTCGGCATGGTGGCGGAGAAGAGCATCGTCTGGCGACGCTTCGGCACCATCTTGGAGATCTTACGGAGATCATGCACGAAGCCCAGGTCGAGCATCTGGTCGGCTTCGTCGAGCACGAGGTAGCGCACGGCGGTGAGGCCGATGGCGCGACGGGCGACGAGATCGAGCAGGCGGCCGGGGGTGGCGACCAGGATGTCGGTGCCCTTTTCAAGCTGCAGCTGCTGCTTGTTGATCGAAACGCCGCCGACGACGACGTTGATGCGCAGATGCGACTTGCGCAGGAAGTTCTTCAGGTTCTGGGCGATCTGGTTCACCAGCTCGCGGGTCGGCGCCAGGATCAGCGTACGGGTGGTACGGTTGTCGGGGCGGCGTTCTTCCGGGATCAGCTTTTCGATCAGCGGCAGGCCGAAGGCGGCCGTCTTGCCGGTGCCGGTCTGGGCGAGGCCGATCAGGTCGCGGCCTTCGAGAAGAAGCGGGATCGCCTTTTCCTGGATGGGGGTCGGCGTTTCAATACCGAGCTGGAACAGTGTGGCGACGATCGGCTTGGAGACACCAAGCGATTCAAAATTGGTCAAGTCATAACCTTTTCAGGGGCGCCAAAACAATACCGCCGGAACGCGGGTTTGCGGTCCGGTGTTACTCTGGCGTCAAGAACCCCGCGTGAAGTGGGAACTTGTCTTGTTGGAAAAAGCTTTCCAGCGCTTCTGCCGCGTCCCTTGGGATGCGGTCCATTCGAAATGCGCTTTTGTCCTTCTTCCTGCATCCTATTTGCTGGCAGGGGCACGCTCACGCGGCGGCCGGAAGGTGAAAGCTGGCCTGCATTTGGTCTAGTTCGGCCGGAAAGTCAAGGGGAGGGGCGCAAAAGGCCTCGCGGGGTCACGGCGCGGGAGGCGTATCGCGCGCCGTGGTCGGGCGATCGGCTGAAATGTCAGTACGGGCAGACGCGAACGCGGTAGGTTTCGCCCCATCCGTTGCGCCGCCATTCGAGATGGCAGGTGCGATAGGGCTGGACATAATGCGTGCGGTAGACCGGATAGGCGCGGTAGGGGCGATATGCCCGATAGGGATATCCGTAGCGATAGCCATAGGCATAAGGATAGCCGTAGCCGTCGGGATAGCCATATGTGTATGGGTAGGGGCGCAGCGCCTGCGACAGCAGCACGCCGCCGACGAAGCCGGCAGCGGCGCCGCCCCAGGCGTAATGTTCATGCGCCATCGCCGGCGAGGCCGATGTCAGCGTCGCCACTGTCAGCGTGAGAAGGATAGAGCCGGTCGCCATGCTTTTATGAAGTACGGACATGTTCGCCTCCTATAGCGGAAGAGTTGTTCTTGAGGCCGGCAGCAGAATATCGCGGCGGCCTAAGAAATGGCTGCGATTTTAGCACGGTTTTCGAGGTTTTGCTTGGCGATGACAGGAGCATCAGTCGCTGCAACCACGCATGCTCTTCTTCTACTCTTCTCAATTTGCAGCGTTATTTTTGTTTCGCCGGGTCATGGTTAATTCGTTGTTAAACGCCTCTCGGCTATGGTCGATGACGTAGCAATTTGCCTAGTGTTTTCATGGTGGAGCAGGTGTTTTTGGGACCGAACGGGGACATTCTCGAACTGGCATGCGGCCGGATCGCGGATCTGGACAACCCTGCCTATGTCAAGAACAGCGAGCTGCGCTATGTCGCGGTCAACCAGGCCTATGCGGATTTCTTCGGCAAGGAGATTTCCGATTTTATCGGCCGGCGCAGCCGCGAGCTGTTCGATCGCCCCGACGAGCAGGACCGCGAGGACAAGGAACGGCGCGCGCTGGTGTTCGGCAGCGAGGAAAGCGCGCTCTGCTTCGACGCGACAGGCGATCTCCATGACCGCGTGCGGATCGAGAGCTTTGCGCTGTCGGAGGAACGGATCTACGTGCTCGGCATGTTCGAAGAGGCGCGCAAGGCGGCGCGGCCGAAATGGCCGGCGACGCGGGCGCAAAGTGACAACAGGACGGATACCGACTTCCTGCGCGATGTGATCGAGGCGCTTCCGGTTGCCGCCTTCGTGCGCGATCAGGATCACCGGCTGGTTTATGCCAACGCATCTTACGAACAGCTGACGGGGCTGCCGCGCGCCGAGTCGCTGGGCAAGACCGAACGCGAGATGTTCGGCACGGCGTCCGGCGACATGGTGAGCCGCGGCAATGTGCAGGCGCTGGCCAAGGGAGAGGCGCGCGATATCGAGAGCCTGGTTCCTCGTGCGGATGGCGGGGTCTATCCTATCCTCGCGCAGATCAACCGGATCGATGGCGGCGACGGCCGGCACTATACGGTCGGGTCCTACTCGGATGTCTCGCTGTTGAAGGAGCGCGAAAGCGCGCTCATCGCCGCGCAGGCGCACACCGAAATTCTCCATCGCGACATGGCGCGCGTGCTGAATTCGCTGCCGGTCGGCGTTCTCATTCTCGAGAGCGATCTGACGATCCGTTATGGCAACCATGCCTTCTACACGATCTCCGAGCTGCCAGAGGGCCTGTTTGACGGCAAGGGCTTCGCCGAGCTTGTCGAGTACAACCACACGCTGGGGCGCTATCCGCCGGGCGTGACCGCCGAGGAAATCCTTGCGCGGCGCACCGATCAGTTCCGCTCCGACCAGCCGGCTGCAGCCGAGATCAACTGGGGCGAAAAGTTTCTCCTGGTCGACAGCCGCAAGATCTCGACGGATCGCATCCTGCTGACCTATGCCGACGTGTCGGCCGTGCGCCGGCATGAGCGCGAAATCCACGCCGCCCGCGAAGAGCTCGAAAACCTCGGCGAGCTGATGGGTGACGCGACACATGCGATGTCGCAGGGGCTGCTCGTGCTGCAGGATGGCGAAATCCTGCTCAGCAACGATGCGCTGGCCGGGATGCTGGATCTTGCCTGCGAGCACGTCGCGGTCGGGCGCAACTGGCGCGAGATGCTGGCCTTCTGCGGCAAGCGCGGTGATTTCTCGGAGGATTCCGATCACCTGCTCAACGATATCGGCCAGGCGCTTGCCGACGGCCAGCCGGCGTCGCATCTGTTTCGCGTGCCGGATGGCCGCTGGGTGCAGATGGACGTCATGGTCAGCGCGCGCCGGCACTGGGTGGTGCTGTTCACCGACATTTCGGCGATGAAGATCCGCGAAGGCGATCTCGAAAGCCTGCTTGAACGCGCCGAAGTCGCCGATCGGGTGAAGTCGGAGTTCCTCGCCAATATGAGCCATGAAATCCGCACGCCGATGAACGGTGTTCTCGGCATGGCGGAGCTGCTGTCGAAGACCAATCTCGATACGCGCCAGAAGACCTTCGTCGATATCATCACCAAGTCCGGTAATGCGCTGATGACCATCATCAACGACATTCTCGACTTCTCGAAGATCGATTCCGGGCAGATGACGCTGCGGCGCGTGACCTTCGATCCGATCGAGGCCGTCGAGGACGTGGTGACGCTCTTGTCGTCGCTTGCGGCGGAAAAGAGCATCGAGCTTCTGGTGCGCGTCATGCCAGGCCTGCCTGCGGCGATCATCGGCGATGCCGGGCGTTTCCGGCAGATCGTCACCAATCTTGTGGGTAACGCCGTCAAGTTCACCGAGCGGGGACATGTGCTGGTTGAGCTCGGCTATGTCGCGGGTGCGGCCGACGAGATCATGGCGACGCTGCGCATCGAGGATACCGGGATCGGCATGCCGAAGGACCGGCTCGACCAGATCTTCGGCAAGTTCTCGCAGATCGATTCTTCCTCGACGCGGCGTCACGAAGGCACCGGACTGGGGTTGGCGATCACGGCGGGTCTCGTCGATCTGTTCGGCGGCTATATCGAAGTCGACAGCGCTGTTGGCGAAGGCTCGGTCTTCACCGTCACCCTGCCGTTTGCCGTCGGCGCCAAGCGGGCCGAGCCGCGGCCGCTGCCGGTCAATGTGCGCGGCGCGCGCGTGCTTGTCATTGACGACAACGCCGTCAACCGCCAGATCCTGACCGAGCAACTCACGCAATGGGGTTTCGACGGCGCGGCCGCCGAGGACGGCGTCGAGGGGCTCGCCATTCTCGAGGAAGCCTTCGCGCTCGGCGTTTCTATCGATGCGCTGGTGCTCGACTACCAGATCCCCGGCATGAACGGCGCCGATATCGCCCGCCTGCTGCGCGCCGACGAACGCTTCGCCGAGCTGCCGATCGTATTCCTGACCTCGATGGATATCTCGGGCACCGAGAAGGAATTCGCGGCGCTGAACGGCCAGGCGCATCTGATGAAGCCGGCCCGGGCCAACGTGCTGCGCAACACCATCGTCGATGTCGTTCGGACCAACCGGATCAGGCTGGCGCCGACGCTGCGCCCCGTCATCGAGGCGCCGCCGTTAGAGCCCGAGCTTTTGCCGGAACCTCTCAGCGAAAGACTGCCGCCGTCCTTCATCGACGTGCTCGTCGCCGAGGACAACGAGGTCAACCAGATCGTCTTTACGCAGATCCTGCAGGCGACGGGGCTGAACTTCCTCGTCGTCAAAAATGGCGAAGAGGCCGTCGAGGCCTGGGAGGCCTATACGCCGCGCATCATCATGATGGATGTGTCGATGCCCGTCATGAACGGCCACGACGCGGCGCGGCGCATCCGCGAGCTTGAGCGCGGGCAGGGGCACCGGGTGCCGATCATCGGTGTCACGGCGCACGCGCTCGACGCCGACCGCGATCTCTGCCTCGATGCCGGCATGGACGACTACATGGCCAAGCCGATCAGCCCGGAACTGCTGGAAGAAAAGATCGCGCTCTGGCTCGGCAAGGAAGGCCGCGCGAGCGGGATTTCGCTGAGCTGATCCGGATATCGACCTAAATCTCGGCGTGCTTGACGCCGCAGAGCATTTCGCGCTTGCCGGCGAAACCGGGACGGCGCTCGACCGCGAAGCCCGCGGCGCCCAGATTGCGGCGGACGAAACCGGCGGCGGCGTAGGTCGCGAAGGTGCCGCCGGAAACGGTCTTCTCACAGACAAGCGTCATCAGCTCCTGCGACCACATGTCGGCATTTCGCGAGGGCGCAAAGCCATCCAGATACCAGGCATCGAAACCCGCTTCGGCGGCCGCCACGCCATCGAGCGCCCGGCCGCAGACGACGCTGAGCGTGGTCTGCTTGTCGAGCTTCAGGGACACGGTGCCCTCCGGCTGATCCGGCCATGCGGCGGTGAGCGCGATGCGCTCGGCGTCGATCTCCGGCCAGTGTGACAGCGCGCGGTCGATTTCGTCTCGCCGCATCGGGTAGAGCTCGAAGGACATGAAGTGCAGATGCTGTCCTTCCGCGCGCCTCAGCTTCCAGTTCCTGAAGGTCTCGGCGAAGTTCAGGCCGGTGCCGAAACCGAGCTCGCCGATCAGGAAGTTTTGTGCCTCGGCCCATCGCTCGGGCAGGCCGTTTCCGGCGAGGAAGACATGGCCGCATTCGAGGCGGCCGTCGGTCTGGCAATAAAAATGGTCGCCAAAGGCCGGCGAATAGGGCATATCGCCGTCGCGCCATTCAAGCGGCCGGTTCGCCATCTCAGCCTGTGCCAAATTAATCTGATCGGGATCGATGTCTGTCATGTCAACAGCCGATAGTCCGGCCTTGCCCTCGGGTCAATCGTCCACTGAACTGTTGATCGTCGGCGGCGGCATCATGGGGCTCTGGGCGGCCGTTCACGCCGAACGCATGGGGATCGACGCGGTGCTGATCGATTCCGGCGTGCTCGGAGGAGGGGCGAGCGGCGGGTTGCTGGGCGCGCTGATGCCGCACATGCCGGATAAATGGAACCCGAAGAAGCAGTTTCAGTTCGATGCGCTGGTGGCGCTGGAGGCCGAGGTGACGTGGCTGGAGGCGGAGACGGGCCTATCGACCGGCTACCGTCGCTCCGGCCGCCTGATCCCGCTGCCCAAGCCGCATCTGCGCGATATCGCGCTCGGCCATTCCGCCGATGCCGACAGCCATTGGCGCGCTGGAGAGCACCGCTTTCATTGGAATGTGATCGATACGCCCGCAGTATCCGGCTGGCCGGACGCTTCTCAAATGGAAGGCGGCTTCGTGCATGACACGCTGGCCGGTCGGGTGGCGCCACGATCGCTGACGGGTGTGCTGACAGCGTTCCTCCGCCGCGCCAAACACATCCGCATCATCGAGAATTCAGCCGTTCGCGGCATCGATGCCGAGCGCGGGGTCGCCGAGACCGATGCCGGGGCGATCGCCTTCGGACATTGCATCATTGCGGCCGGTTACCAGTCGTTTCCGCTTCTGGCGCGCGACACGGCAGGGCTGACGCAGCCGCTCGGCCAGCCGGTGAAGGGGCAGTCGGCGCTTTTGAAGGCGGATATCGATCCTGGCCTCCCGACCATCTTCCGCGACGGGCTCTATGTGGTGGCGCATGAGGGCGGGCATGTCGCGATCGGCAGCACCAGCGAGAACCGTTTCGCCGCGCCCTTTGCGACCGACGGGCAGCTGGATGTTCTGGTCGAGAAGGCGCGGGCGCTGGTGCCTTTGCTGCGCGATGCGCCCGTTATCGAGCGTTGGGCCGGGCTGCGCCCCAAGGCGATCGACCGCGACCCGATGATCGGTCCGCATCCCGAACATGAGAGATTGCTGGCGCTGACTGGTGGCTTCAAGGTCAGCTTCGGCCTCGCGCACCGGCTGGCCGAAGCGGTTGTGCATATGGCAGCGGGCAGCACGATACCGTTTGCGGTGCCGGAGAGCTTTCACCTGATCAATCATATTCACGTCGCTTCACGCTAAAGTGCCTCGCGATCGCTTGAACTCTCTCGTTTCGCCTACGCTTTTCCGTTTTCCGCTGTTTAATCCTGAAATCAGCAGCCACTTTCGCGAGATATTTGGCAATTCACGTTAAACGTGAATTAGCACTCGCTGTCCTTCGTCAATCTGTCATGCAAATCGCCTATCTGCTTGCAAAACGGCGGCGCGCTGACGAGTCGCGCCTGGTGCCGACGGAGATAATTGCATGCGATACGCCATCTGCTTCACGCCCGCCGCGAATGACCCGCTGTCGCATGCGGCTGCCAATTGGCTTGGCCGAAACGTGTTTTCCGGCGAAATGGTGGAGCCCACGGCGATCCGCGGGCTCAGCATTCACGAGGTTGCCTTTCACACGGCGGTGCCGCGGCGCTATGGTTTTCACGGCGCGCTGAAGGCACCCTTCCGGCTTGCGACCGACATGTCGGAGCCACAACTACTGCGGGAGCTGATGCGCTTCTGCGGCACGCTCACGCCGTTTTCCATTCCGCGGCTCGAGGTCGCGCGCACCGGTAGCATCTTCAGCCTGGTGCCGTCGCTGCCCTGCGACAACGTCCAGTATCTGGCCTCCTCGATCGTGCAGCAATTCGACCAGTTCCGCGCGCCGCTCAGCGATGCGGATATCGAGCGCAGCGATCCGGATGGGCTTTCAGCGGCGCAGTTCGCCAATCTGCATCGTTGGGGATGCCCCTATGTGATGGACGAATTCCGCTTCCACATGCCGTTGACCGGTCCGGTCAGCCTGATCGACATGTCGCGCATCGAGCGTTCGCTGCGCAGCGTCTTCGAGCCGGTTCTCGTCGATCCGGTGAAGATATCGAACGTGGCGCTGATGGTCGAAGAGGGCAATGGCGGGCCGTTCCGGGTGCATTCGCTGCATCCGATGGGCAAGGTCAGCGCGCGGCGCGAGCGGGTTCCCGTTCCGGCCTAAGCGATTGTGCCATAAAGGCAAAACTCTGTTGCGCAGTTTCCGTCTCGACATTCGCTCTTGAGGTGTTACCGTTCGCCGACTTTCTGGAAGGTGATTTCATGGTATCCGAGACTTACCCGCGCAATCTCGTCGGCTATGGCCGCAACACCCCCGACCCGAAATGGCCCGGCGGCGCCAATATCGCCGTGCAGTTCGTCATCAATTACGAAGAGGGCGGCGAGAGCTGCATTCTGGATGGCGACGCGGCCTCGGAAAACCTGCTGTCGGAGATCGTCGGCGCAGCCGCCTGGCCCGGCCAGCGCAATCTCAACATGGAATCGATCTACGAATACGGCTCGCGGGCCGGTTTCTGGCGGCTGTGGCGGATGTTCACCGATCTCAAGGTGCAGGCGACCGTCTACGGCGTGACGCAGGCCATGGCGCGCAACCCCGAGGCGGTGGCGGCGATGAAGGAAGCCGGCTGGGAAATCGCCAGCCACGGCTACCGCTGGTTGGAATACAAGGATTTCCAGGAAGAGCTGGAGCGCAAGCATATCCTCGAAGCCGTGCGGCTGCATACCGAACTAACAGGCGAGCGGCCCTACGGCATGTACCAGGGCAAGCCATCCGACAATACGCTGCGGCTGGTGCAGGAAGAGGGCGGCTTCCTCTATTCGTCGGACAGCTATGCCGACGATCTGCCTTTCTGGGTGAAGGGCGTCGACGACAAGCCGTTCCTGATCATCCCCTATACGCTCGAAACCAACGACATGCGCTTTGCCACGCCGCAGGGCTTCAATTCGGGCGACCAGTTCTTCACCTATCTCAAGGATGCCTTCGACACGCTCTATGAAGAGGGTGAGGCGGGCAGCCCGAAGATGATGTCGATCGGCCTGCATTGCCGGCTTGTCGGCCGCCCGGGCCGCGCGGCGGCGCTGAAGCGCTTCATGCAATATGTGCTCGACCACGAGAAGGTGTGGATCCCCCGCCGCATCGAGATCGCCGAGCATTGGCACAAGCACCACAAGCCGGAGGCCATCTGATGATCGCACGCGACGAATTCATCTCCCGCTTCGGCGGCGTCTTCGAACACTCGCCCTTCATCGCCGAGCGGGCCTTCGACGACGGTTTCGTCGGCGAGACGCTTGATGTCGACCGCGTGCACACGGCGCTGGTGGCGATCTTCCGCGCCGCGAGCCCGGAGGAGCGCCTCGGCGTTCTGCGCGCCCACCCCGACCTCGCAGGCCGCCTGGCGATCGCCGGTGAGCTCACAGAGGACAGCAAAAAGGAACAGGCCGGCGCCGGGCTCGACCGGCTGAGCCCGGAGGAGCATCAGCGCTTCACCGAACTCAACCGGGCCTATGTCGAAAAATTCGGCTTTCCCTTCATCATCGCGGTGAAGGGCCTCGACAAGCAGGCGATCCTCGCCGCCTTCGAAAAGCGCATCGACAACAGCCGCGACGCGGAATTCGAAACGGCGACCGCACAGGTGGAGCGCATTGCGCTCCTGAGGCTCGAGGCGCTGCTGCCTTCGCGCTAAGCGACACTTTTCTCTTGTCCGTCCGCCGCTTATAGTCGTCGAGAGGGAGCGAGTGCGATGAGACCATCGGAAGTGCTGGAGCAAAACAGGCAGGCGATCCGCGAGGCGACGAAGCGCTTCAATGCGGCGAACCCGCGTGTGTTCGGTTCGGTGGCGCGGGGCGAGGATCGGGCGGATAGCGATCTGGATATTCTGGTGGATGCGTTGCCGGGGACGTCTCTGTTCGATCTCGGCGGGCTGCTGGAAGAGTTGAAAGATATTCTGGGGGTGAAGGTGGATCTGGTGACACCGGGCGGTTTGCCGGAAAACATTCGCGAGCGTGTTCTTCAGAATGTCCTTGCTATATGAGGATGCCACGTTCGCTCTTTCCTGAGCTACGTGGACGTGCTTTTCTCTTTTTAACCCGCCGCTTATAGTCGCCGCTGAGGAGCGAAGACGATGAGACCATCCGAGGTGCTGGAGCAAAACAGGCAGGCGATTCGCGAGGCGACGATACGCTTCAACGCGGCGAACCCGCGTGTCTTTGGCTCGGTGGCGCGGGGCGAGGATCGGGCGGATAGTGACCTCGATATTCTCGTCGATACGCTGCCGGGAACGTCGTTGTTTGATCTCGGTGGCCTGCTGGAAGAGTTGAAGGACATCATGCAGGGGACGGATATCCATCTCATGGTTCCCGGAGATTTCCCTGAAAGAGTGCGCGCGCGCGTTCTCAGCGAGGCTAAGCCGATATGAATTCGGATTGGCTGCGATCCTATCTCGATCAGATGGAACAGGTTGCCCACGAGATCGGCGATTTCGTGAAGGGAACGTCCAAGGAAGCGTTTCTTCAAGATGTGATGAAGCAGCGTGCCATCGGCATGAATCTGCTGATGATCGGCGAGGTCGTCACGCGATTGTCCGAGGAGTTTCCGGAGGTCGTCGCGGCGCATCCGGAAGTGCCCTGGACAAAGATGCGCGGAATGCGAAACAGGATCGCGCACGGCTATTTCAATATCGACCTCGAGACGGTCTGGGACACGGCGACGAACAATATTCCCGAGCTGATCGATACACTCCACATGCTACGCCACTGGCGCATACAAGGCGAATGACGTGACAGACTTCCTCGATATCCAGCCGCTGACCAAAGCCGCCTTCGCGCCCTTCGGCGAGGTCATCGAAGCCGATCCGGCGACGATGCGGTATATCAACAACGGCACCACAGAGCGGTTTCATGCGCTGGCTGCGGTCGACGTGGTGGGCGAGGGCGCTCGAGTGATCATCAACCTGTTTCGCGGGCAGCCACGCGATTTCCCCTGTGAAGTCGGCATGATGGAGCGGCATCCTTTCGGCAGCCAGAGCTTCTCGCCGATCTCCGGCCGGCCGTTTCTGGTCGTGGTGTCGGAGGACGAGGGCGGCAAGCCGGGGCGTCCGCAGGTGTTCCTGGCGCGCGGCGATCAGGGCGTGAATTATGGGCGCAATGTCTGGCATCATCCCCTGATGTCGCTTGGCGCAGCCAGCGATTTCCTGGTTGTCGATCGCGACGGGCCGGGCAACAATCTGGAAGAATATTTTTTCGACACTCCCTTTGTCATCAGCGAGCCCATTTCATGACCGGATTGACCACCCATGTCCTCGACACCGCCTCCGGCAAGCCGGCCGAGGGGTTGAAGATCGAGCTGTTTCATATCGAGGCCGAGGTTCGCCGGCATGTGAAGACCGTCGTCACCAATGCCGATGGCCGCGTCGATGGCGGGCCGATCCTTGTCGGCGAGAGTTTCAAGGCCGGGACCTATGAGCTTCTGTTTCATGCCGGCGATTATCTGCGCGGCACGGGTGCAGCACTCCCGCATCCCGCCTTCCTCGATCTCGTGCCGATCCGCTTCGGCATCGCCGACGAGAGCGCGCATTATCACGTGCCGCTCCTGATCTCGCCCTATGGCTATTCGACCTACCGCGGGAGCTGAGCGATGCGTTTTGCCGCGATCGCCGACGTGCATGGCAACCATCTGGCGCTGGAGGCCGTGCTTGCCGATATCGAAGCGCTTGGGATTTCCGAGATCGTCAATCTCGGCGATTGCCTGAGCGGGCCGCTCGAAGCGGGCAGGGCGGCGGACAGGCTGATGTCGCTCAATGCGCTGACGGTGCGCGGCAATCACGACCGCTACCTGATCGAAAGCCCCGCCGACGCGATGCCTTCGTGGGAGCAACATGCTTATGGGCAGCTTTCGGCAGCGCATCTCGGCTGGCTGCGAAGCCTGCCGTTCAGCGCCGTCTACCGCGACGAGGTCTATCTCTGCCACGCCACGCCTGGGCACGACGAAACATATTGGCTGGAATCCGTCTCGCCTGATGGGCATGTCTTCCTGAAGCCTCTCGAAGAGATCGAGGCGCTGGCCGAGGGGGTCGAACAGCCGCTGATCCTCTGCGGCCACAGCCATGTGCCGCGCATGGTCCGGCTCAGCGACGGGCGCCTGATCGTCAATCCCGGCAGCGTCGGCTGCCCCGGCTACAGCGACGACACGCCCTATGAGCACAAGGTCGAGGCGGGGCATCCGCTGGCGTCCTATTGCATCGTCGAGAAGACCGCGTCCGGCTTCGTGCCGCAGTTTCGGACCGTCGCCTATGACCACATGGCGATGTCGCGGCTGGCGCGGGAGAACGGGCGGCCGGATTGGGCCGGTGCGCTGGCGACGGGGTGGGTGCGGTAAGCGTTCTGCGCCAGGGCCGTTGCTCAAATTGACATCCGCAACGGCTTATGTGGTACATCGTACAGTCGTTGCGGGGGATCATCATGCGCACCGTCACGTTTTCAGAAGCCAGAAACGGCCTCGCCAGCCTTCTTGACGAAGTCTCGCAGCACGGCGTCGTCGTGGAGATCGTTCGCCGCGGCAAGCCCTCGGCGATCCTGATGGACAAGCACGAGTATGAGGGGATGATGGTGACGCTGCATCTCCTTTCCACGCCGGCCAATGCCGTGCGGTTGATGGAGGCGTTCGAGGAAGTCAAGAACGGCCGCTACGAAGAGCATGATCTCATCGAGCCTGAGGACTTCGTCAGGGGCGCTCATTAAAGGCGTCAGCCGGTCGGCGCTGAGCTAAGCCGCCGCGTTGCGTTCGATTTCGCGCTTCGCGGCCTTGGCGAGAAAGGCCGAGCGTGACAGGCCGGCAGCGGCAGCGACGGCGTCGATACGGGCCAGAACGTCTTCCGGCAGAGTCACATTGATGCGCACGGCCCTGCTTGAGGCGGCTTTCAGCGAGACGAGGATGGCAACGCCGTCCTTGTTCTCCGGGTTGGCCATGACGGTTTCGAGCGAGGAGGGTTGTGGAAGCGTCTCGCCGTCCTCGATCAATCCCTCAACGTGAAAAGCCAAGGCTTCCTCGGCCATTTCACGCGCCTCGTCCAGCGTCGAGCCGGCCGTGATGGCGCCGGGAAAATCCGGAAACGAGACGCCGTAGTCGCTTTCCGCGTCCTTGTGGATCAGTCCGATATAGTTGCGCATGATCACCTCAACTTCAGGCCCGACTGCCTCTCGATGCTGCGCAGCGTCCCGATCGGAATGTCCCGCTTGGGATGCGGCACCGTCACGCGGCCTGGCTTGTCCGCATGTTTGAACTGGGCATGGCTGCCCCTATGGCCGACCTCAAACCAGCCGGCTTTCAGCAGCAGGGCAATGACGTCGGCGCTCTTCATCGGGCTGAATTATACACAATGATGTGTATAATTCAAATCGCGCCTACTGCCGTCCCGCGATGATCGACGAGTTCACGTCCTTGATGTCGCGCTTGCCGCAGAGCGCCATGGTCACGTCCATCTCCTTGCGCAGGATGTTGAGCGTAAGCGAAACGCCTTCCTTGCCCATGGCGCCGAGGCCATAGAGGAACGGGCGGCCGATGTAGGTGCCTTTGGCACCGAGCGCCACGGCCTTCAGCACGTCCTGGCCGGAGCGGATGCCGCCGTCGAGGTGCACTTCGATCCTGTCGCCGACGGCGTCGACTATACCGGGCAGCATGCTGATCGAAGAGGGGGCGCCGTCGAGCTGGCGGCCGCCGTGGTTGGAGACGATGATGGCGTCGGCGCCGGTGTCGGCAGCCGCCTTCGCATCCTCGACGTCGCAGATGCCCTTGATGATCAGCGGGCCGCCCCACTGTTCCTTGATCCAAGAAACATCGGCCCAGGAGAGCTGAGGGTCGAACTGCTCCGCCGTCCAGACGGAGAGCGAGGAGAGATCGGAGACGTTCTTGGCGTGGCCAACGATGTTGCCGAAGCCGCGGCGCTTGGTCTGCAGCATGTCGAGGCACCAGAAGGGCCGCGTCGCCATCTGCCAGATGTGCTTGGGCGTGAATTTCGGCGGCGCCGAAAGGCCGTTGCGCAGGTCCTTGTGGCGCTGGCCGAGGATCTGCAGGTCGGCGGTCAAGACCAGAGCCGAGCACTTGGCGGCCTTGGCGCGGTTGATCAGGCTCAGCACGAAGTCCTTGTCCTTCATGACATAAAGCTGGAACCAGAAGGGCTTGGTCGTCACCGAGGCGACATCCTCGATCGAGCAGATGCTCATGGTCGACAGCGTGAAGGGAACGCCCGCCTCTTCGGCCGCCTGCGCCGCCAGCATCTCGCCGTCGGCGTGCTGCATGCCGGTCATGCCCGTCGGAGCGAGAGCGACCGGCATCGAGACCTTCTGGCCCACCATCGTCGTCTCGAGCGTGCGGTTCGTCATGTCGACGAGCACGCGCTGACGCAGGCCGATCTTGGCGAAATCGCTCTCGTTGGCGCGGTAGGTCTGTTCCGTCCAGGCGCCGGAATCGGCGTAGTCGAAGAACATCTTGGGGACACGGCGCTGGGCGAGCGATTTCAGATCGGCAATGGTGAGAGGTTTGGTCATGGATAAGACTTTCACATCTGAATAATGCAACCGGCCATATCACATATAATTTACATCCGAAACGGTATCTTTCTCGCCCGCGTCGAAGCCCGTTTACGGGATCAGCAACAGGCTGCCGCTGCTCCGTCCGGCCTCCAGTTCGGTGTGGGCCGCGGCGGCATCGGAAAGGGCGAATTCGCGGGTGGGAAGCGTGAGAATGCCGAGCCGGATAGCCTCGATCGTCGCCGTGGCCGCCTCCAGGTAGAAGTCCGGATCGGTGCTCGCCGCCATGATGCTCGGGTGCGACAATGACTTGTTCGGGCGCAGCGCCTCGATCGCCACAGGCGGTATCGGCCCCGCTGCCTGGCCAAAGCCCGCGGCCATGCCGAAAGGGCGGATGCACTGGATGGTCTTCGCCAGCATCGCGCCGCCTATACCATCATAGCCGACATCGACACCGCGCCCTGATGTCAGCGCCATGACGTCTGCGACCAGATCGGCCTCGCGGCCAATCACCAGATGGTCGGCGCCGTTCTCTCTGGCCAGTGCCGCTTTCTCCTGATTGCTCACCGTGCCGATGACAGTGGCGCCGAGGTGCTTGGCCCAGCACACCAGAAGCGTGCCGAGACCGCCGGCGGCGGCGTGCACCAGGATCGTGCTTTCAGGCGTCACCGTGTGGATCCGGTGGAGCAGCATATAGGCCGTCATGCCCTTGAGCATCATGGCGGCAGCCTGTTTCGAGCCGACATCATCGGGCAGTCGGATGGCGCGATGGGCCGGTAGCAGGCGCGTCGAGGCGTAGGCGCCGACGGGCGCGCCCATATAGACGACGCGGTCGCCGGGAGAGACCGCCGTCACCTCGGGGCCGACCGCCTCGACCACGCCAGCACCCTCGGCGCCGATGACGGCGGGGTAGGTGGGGAGCGGATAGAGGCCCTTGCGATGATAGATATCCAGGAAGTTGACGCCGATGGCGTCGTGGCGGATGCGTATCTCGTTTGGCCCCGGCGCCTGCGGTTCTTGCGGGGTAACCGTCAGTTGCTCGATGCCGCCAGGGGTCGTGAGGGTGATTGCGATATCCATATTCCGATCTCCTGTGCCTGTCTGGCGCCGAAGATGGGGGATGGCTGCGTGATTGAAAATTCCCTATGATCTCACATCAGTTGGGAAAAAATGATCAATGTTGGATTGGGAAGATCTGCGCCATCTGCTGGCGCTGTCGCAACTTGGAACCTTATCGGCGGCCGCGCGGGCGCTTGGGGTCGAGCATGCGACGGTATCGCGGCGCGTGGCGCATCTGGAGCGCGAGATCGGCGCCAAGCTGGTTGACCGGCGCGGGCGGCGAATTCTGCTAACGGCGGAGGGCGTGCGTGTTGCCGCGATCGCCGAGCGCATGAGCGCCGATGCCATGACGATCGCGCGCGGCGGTATTGGTGCCGATCAAAGCCATGTCGGCGAGGTCCGCATCAGCGCGCCGCCAGCCTATGCGGGCGCGGTTCTGGCGCCGCCTTTGGTGCGGCTGAGAGCGCGTCATCCCGGTATCCGCGTCACGCTCATCGGCGAAACGCGCTATGCCTCGCTCGGGCGACGGGAGGCCGATATCGCCGTGCGCCTCAATCGGCCTGAGAGCGGCGATCTGACTGTCTCCAAGATCGGTGAAGTGGGTTTCCATGCCTACGCGGCATCAGGCTATGCCGAGGCGGTTAACGCGCGCGACTGGACGTTCATCGGCTATGATGAGGGGATGGCGTCGTCGCCGCAGGAGGAGCGGCTGGCGGAGATCGCCGCCGGTCGGCCGGTCGCGATCCGGGCCTCGACGCTGGAGTTTCAGGTGGCGGCGGTCAAGGCCGGCGGCGGCGTGGCGCTGCTGCCCGATTTCATGGCAGAAGGCCAGGGGTTGGCGCGGCTTGATCTCGATGGCGCCGATATCACGCGCGATCTGTGGCTTGTCGTCCATAGCGACATCAAGGATGTGCCGCTGGTGCGGGCGGTGATGGATGCGCTGCGCGAGCGTTGACGATGATCGTTGGCTGGCAAATGTGCATTTCCGGTTCGGCGGATGTCGGAATAGCTAGGCTGTCGCCGTCCTTGGGGAGAACACAAGAGGAGGAAGCAATGCGAGAGTTGATCCTGGCCATGGCGATGACGCTCGACGGTTTTGTCAGCGGCCCCGAGGGTGAGACCGAATGGGTTTTCACCGGCGACGAGGAAGCGATCGCCTGGAAGGTCGAGAACGCCTCAAATGCCAGCCTGCACATCATGGGCAGCCGCACCTTCGAGGGAATGGCGCGCTTCTGGCCGACATCGACCAACATCTTCGCACCCGCGATGAACCAGATCCCCAAGGCGGTGTTTTCGAAGAAGGGCGCGGCGATCCTGCCGAAGGCGATCGACGCGGCGCCATCAGGCGAGCTGCAACCCGGCGCCGATAGCTGGAGCAAAGCCTACTTGGCGAGCGGCGATCTCGCCGAGGAAATCGCCAGGCTGAAGGCGGAAGACGGCAAGCCGATCATCGCCCATGGCGGCGCCACCTTCGCGCGCAGCCTCATCGCCCATGATCTGGTCGATCAATACATGCTGATGGTCTATCCGCTGGCGCTCGGTCGCGGCCAGCCGATCTTCTCCGATCTGGCGCAGCCGAGGAAGCTGCAGCTGATGAGCACGCGCGTGTTTCCCAAGGGCGCCATCGCGCAGGTCTATCGGCGGGTCTAAAGCACCGCCTTCGCCGCCACGCCGGCGACATAGGTCTCGACGATGGCGCGGTCGTCGCCCATGGTCTGCAGCAGGAAGAGTTCTTCCGGTAGCGTTTTCACCACTTCCATCTTCAGCGCCATGGCCGGTGTCGCGGCGGCGTTGAGGATTACCACGTCGGCATCGGTGCCCTTGTCGAGCGTGCCGATGCGGTCGGAAAGCGAGAGGGATTGGGCGTTGCCGAGCGTCATCAGGTAGTAGCTTTCCAGCGGGTTCAGGCGCTCGCCGAGCAGCTGCTGGATCTTGTAGGCCTCGTCCATGGTGCGCAGCATGGAATAGCTCGAGCCGCCGCCGATATCGGTGGCGACGCCGATGCGGACCGGCTTGTCGCGGCGCATCAGCGCCTTCAGCGGGAAAAGGCCGGAGCCGAGGAAGAGGTTGGAGGTCGGGCAGTGGACGGCGATTGCGCCGGCCTCGCTCATCGCGTCCGCCTCGCGCTCCGACAGGTGGATGCAGTGGCCGAAAAGGGTCTTGTCGCCGAGCAGGCCGTAGCGGGCGTAGATATCGGTGTAGTCGATCGCGTCGGGATAGAGCTCGCAGGTGAACTTGATCTCGTCGTGGTTCTCGGAGAGATGCGTCTGGATGTGCAGGTCGGGGAATTCGCGGGCGAGCGCCTGCGTCGCTTCCATCTGGGCGGGCGTCGAGGTGATGGCGAAGCGCGGGGTGATGGCGACGTGGTTCCGGCCCTTGCCGTGCCACTCGGCGATGATCTCTCGGGTTTCGTCATAGCCCATCTGGGGTGTGTCGAGCAGGCCCTGCGGGGCGTTGCGGTCCATCATCACCTTGCCGCCGATCATGCGCATGTTGCGCCTCATGGCTTCCGCGAAGAAGGCGTCGGCGGAGGTCTTGTGGACGGAGCAGTAGGCGACCGCCGTCGTCGTGCCGTGGCGGATCAGTTCGTCGTAGAAATGCGTGGCAATACGCTGAGCATGGGCGCTTTCGACGAAGCGGCATTCCTCGGGGAAGGTGTAGGTGTTCAGCCATTCGAGAAGATTGGCGGCATAGGAGGCGATCACCTGCATCTGGGGAAAATGCAGGTGCATGTCGATGAACCCCGGCATGATCAGATGCGGGCGGTGGTCGATCTCGACCGCATCGGCTGCGGCCTTGGCCTTGACCTCGGCATAGGGGCCGCTTTCGACGATGACGCCGTTGTCCATCAACAGGCCACCGTCGGTCTCGTAGCGATAGCTTTCGCTGTCTGTCAGGCTCTGAGGTTCGCTTACGAAGGAGAGCAGGCGGCCGCGGAGGAGGGTTTGGGTCATGGGCGTTCGCCTTTATCGATTGCGTGTCGTCGTCAGAGTGGGCTCAAGGCCCCGGCTTGGCGGGGAGGGCCGCCACCGATGCGGCGCAGCCGTATAACGTCCTGCCCTGAAATACCAGCTTTGCCGCGAGATCGTAGCGCTTCGCGGATGCGCCGTCGACGCAGGTCTCTTTGGTGACTGTCAGCGTGTAGTGCTGCGGCGGGTGAGTGATGGTCCATGTGGCGCTGTCTTCAGTCATCGCCATCGGGCCGGGGTTTACGGTGATGACGTCGTTCTTGCCTGCGCGGCTGAAGGTGATCTGACCCTCGCGGATGCTGAGCGCCCAGAAGGGGCCGGTGCCCAGCACATTGACCTCGCCCCAGAGATCGGTGGGGGCGGTGATGTCGCCAGAGATGTTTGGAGGCACGGTGCCTGTCGTCTTCACCTCTTCCTGTTTTGCAATGGCCTCTTCGGCCCGCGCTTCCGTCCATGCCTGCCCTGAGAGGGCGATAAGATTGGCCAGAAGCAGGGGGCGGAGGCCTTTGATCATTCGCGTTTGCCCTCGACAGCGCTTTCGAACCAGGCGACGAGCAGCTTGCGCTCATCGGGCGTGATGTCGGTGACGTTCCCCGGCGGCATGGCGTGGCTGCGGCCGGCCTGGATATAGATCTCGCGGGCGTGGGCCGCGATCTCGGCGTCGTTTTCGAGGATCACGTTCTTCGGTGGCCGCGCCAGGCCTTCATAGACCGGCTCGGCGGCATGGCACATGGAACAGCGCGTGCCGACAAGCTGCTTGACGGCGGGAAAGTGCGGATCACCGGCGAACTGCTGGAAGGCTGGCGCGACGGCTTCTGCGGCCGCGTCCTTCTCGCCGGTCAGCACCTTGGGGACGGTGGAAAGCCACATGATCAGGATGAACAGGATCACGGTCGCCAGCCACGTCCAGGTCGGGCGGCCCTTGCGGGCATGCGTAGTGTTGAACCAGTGGCGGATGGTGACGCCCATCAGGAAGACCAGCGCCGCGATCACCCAGTTGTAGGCCGTGCCGAAGGCCAGCGGATAGTGGTTCGACAGCATGAAGAAGATGACGGGGAGCGTCAGATAGTTGTTGTGCAGCGAGCGCTGCTTGGCGATCGCGCCATATTTCGCATCCGGCGTGCGGCCGGCGATGAGATCCGCCACGACGATCTTCTGGTTGGGGATGATGATCATGAAGACGTTGGCCGACATGATCGTTGCGGTGAAGGCGCCGAGATGCAGGAAGGCGGCGCGGCCGGTGAAAAGCTGCGTGTAGCCCCAGGCCATGAAGACCAGCACCGCATAGAGCACCACCATCAGGCCCCAGGTGTTTTTGCCGATCGGCGACTTGCAGAGCAGGTCGTAGACGATCCAGCCGACGGCGAGCGAGGCGAGCGAGATGGCAATCGCCACGGGGGCGCTGACATCGAGCACGTGGCGATCGATCAGGAACAGATCGGCGCCGCCGTAATAGACGATACAGAGCATCAGGAAGCCGGAGAGCCAGGTGAAATAGCTCTCGTATTTGAACCAGGTCAGGTGCTCGGGCATCTGCGCCGGCGCCACCAGATATTTCTGGATATGGTAGAACCCGCCGCCATGCACCTGCCACTCCTCGCCATAGGCGCCGACGGGCAGATGCGGACGCTTCACCAGGCCGAGATCGAGCGCGATGAAATAAAAGGACGAGCCGATCCAGGCAACGGCGGTGATGACGTGGAACCAGCGAGCCGCAAAGGCCAGCCATTCCCACGCTATGGCGTATTCATACATTCAGTTCCCCTATTCTCTCCGATTCAGCAGTGTGCAGAATGTTTGGGCGGGAGAAAAGGGGGGAGGCATCAATCGGCCAACTTCCCCAGAATGATGTAGGTCCTGCCGTGTGTTTCAATTTTGCCAAAACTGGCATCGGCGCGATCCGCGCAGCGCGCTGGTTGGAACTGGGTGGGCAATCCGGCAATATGTGGCGACGCCAACATCGATCCGTCCATGTCAAACTGATCCGATCGAGTGAAATGCAGAACGTTCACCTTGGCGGCGCTTACGAGAACGATCGCCAAGTCTCCCTCGTCGCCCTGGTATTTGATCTTCGCCAGATGTTCGTTCACGCGATCACGGTACGGCACGTCGTCGGTGAGCGTGTTCTGATAGGGCGTCAACACGCAGATATGGTCGAAATCTTGAGCCACAGATGACGTTGCCGGCTGCACGGCACCAGGCTTGAGGCTGGCGAACTCGATTTGCGCCGCATGGCCGGCATTGCTTGCCATCACGATGGTCGCCAGCAACGCGATAATCCTTGTAACGGAATTGAGCACGGTCAGCCTCCATGCCGGAGTTGGCAGTGCAGCATAGTGCGGTGGCTATCCGCTTGGTTGCAAGATCTATTTCTGCACCCAGACCTGAAAATTTGTCCGCCATTGAAATGCCAAGACTTCATTACAGTTTTATGCAAAGCCGCCGAGACGAGGGGAAACCGCATCGGCGTGGCGGCGCATTCATCGACGGAGAAGATGCTGATGCGCAGTATTCTTGTGGTTGTGATGATTGCCTTTTCGTCCTGTGTCCAAATCCCCGGCGTCCAGACCAATGGCGCCAGGCCCATGACGCCCCATCCGGCTGGGCGTACGAGCCCTATTGTTGCAACGGCGACAACGAGACGGGCGATTGCCAGATGATCCCGCCGAAGAGCGTCGCGATCACGCCGAACGGCTATCGGGTGACGCTTCTGCCGGGGGACCACCGGCTCGTCACCCATGCCCACGTCTTCCTGCTGCCGATGGGCCGGGCGATGAAATCGGGCGATGGCGACTATCATCTCTGCCTGTTTCCCAACGAGGATACGCCACGCTGCTTCTATGCGCCTGAAATGGGCTACTGAGCGCTCTCTTTGTCGCGAGCGATCTCTTCGAGGATCCAGCTGCGGAAGGCCTTGATCTTCGGGACGTTGCGGCGGTTTTCGGCGTAGACCAGCCAATAGCCGCGATCGTCGCTGCGGGTCATCTCGAAGGGCTGGTAGAGGCGGCCCTGGGCGAGTTCGTCGCCATAGAAAGCAGGCGTCAGGATGGCGACGCCCTGGCCGGCCATGGCCGCACTCGCCTCGAAGGTCTGCGAGCCATACTGGCTGCGCGGGCGCGATTCCAGGCCGAGATCGGTCAGGCCTGCCGCCTTGAACCAGATTTGCCACCAGGGATCGGTGGCGCCGATGATCGGCAGTTTCATCAGGTCCTCGGGCTTGTGGATGCCGCCGACGCTTTCCGCCAGTTTCGGGCTCAGCATCGGGGTGAAGTCGACATCGAGCAGCTTGTCCGCGATCAGCCCGCGCCAGTTGCCGTCGCCCGAGCGGATGGCGACGTCGACGGATTCGCGGGTGAAATCGATCAGCGCTTCCGATGTCGATAGCCGCACCGCGATCGCGGGATGCCTGAGCTGGAAGGTGCCCAGCCTTCGCGCCAGCCAGTGCGAGGCGAAGGTGGCGATGGTGTTGATCAGCAGCGTCGATTCGATCTCGCCGCGCGCCTCGGCCATCGCCTCGTTCAAAAGCACGAAGGCGTCGGACACTTTCGGGAGCAGCAGTTCGCCGGTGTCCGTCAGGCTGATCTGGCGCGGGCGGCGCAAAAACAGCGGCTCGCCGATATTCTCCTCCAACAGTTTCACCTGATAGCTGACGGCCGTCTGCGTCATGCCGAGCTCATCGCCGGCCTTGGTGAAGCTGCCGAGCCTTGCCACGGCCTCGAAGACGCGCAGCGCATTCAGCGGAACCTGCTTGGACAGCTTCATGGATAAGTTCTCTTTATGCATGCAGACGGTTGTTCGATTGGAATTGCAGCATTAATCGGCGCAATCTGCAAGTCATCAGATCAGATTATCGAGGTGATGTCATGGCTTGCGTAACCAACGAACATATGGCCCAACAGGTGGCCGAACCGACCCATGTCAGGGCTTTCGAGCGGCTGGCGCATCTGTTGCGAGCGCTTGCCGTGCGTCTGGCGCGGCCGGACCGGCTGGATCTTGAGGGCATGCCGGATCGCGTCAAGCGCGACCTCGGCTTCATGGACGGGCGCGATCCCTATATCGAGGATGCGCGGACACGGTAGGCGGCGAGCGCGGTCAGGATTTCGGCCGCGGTCATGGCGGCGATCACTTCCGGCCGCTTGTCGCGCACCTGTTGACCGCCGATCGGCAGCGTCAACCGCTCCATCCACGCTCTCTCGCCACCCGCCTCGCGCTGCAGCCAGCTTGAGAAGGTAGCGCGCTTGGTGGCCGAGCCGATCATGCCGGTATAGGCGAGATCGGCGCGGGCGAGCGCCTCGCGGGCGATTAAAAAATCGAGCGCATGGTCATGCGTGAGGATGACGACGACGGCGCCCGCGCGCATCTCCTGCACCAGCGCTTCGGGCATGGCGACGAGGCGGGCGTTGATACCATCAGGCAGATGCGCGAGTTCCTCCTCGCGGGTCTCGATCACGGTGACATCAAGCGGCAGCGGCGAAAGCGCTGTCGCGAGCGCGCGCCCGACATGGCCGGCGCCGAACAGCCACACCTCCGGCCGCCGCTCCGCCTCATCGCTGCGCCGTTCCTCCAGCTCGCGGATCACGGCATCCGTCACGCGGCGAAACCTGAGCTGCGTGCGCCCGCCGCAGCACTGGCCGATCTCCGGGCCGAGCGGGATGTCCATCATCTCGCGGCCGTCGGCACCCTCCAGAAGCTTGCGGGCGTTGGTGATCGCCATGAACTCGAACTGGCCTCCGCCGATGGTGCCCCAGATGGTGTCGGCTGAGACGATCATGAAGGTGCCGGTCTCGCGCGGGGTGGAGCCCTGGGTGCCGGTGATGTCGATCAGGATGGTGTCGGGGTGGGTGGCGAGGAATTGGGGGAGGGTGGTCATTGTGGGATGACCGGGGGGATTGTCGGGGTGAGGCTGGTCTGGGCGGAGTTTATGAAGGTTAGGTTTGTGGGTGTGATACCCCCCTCTGCCCTGCCGGGCATCTCCCCCACAGGTGGGGAGATTGGCTGGGGGCGGCCGCTCGCTCTACCCTCAACGTCTGCGAAAGCATTGCCACGAGTCGATCTCCCCCCTTGTGGGGGAGATGCCCGGCAGGGCAGAGGGGGGTGTGCCACGCCCGCAAGGCCAGCAAATCCTGCGAGCCCAGCAAACCCACCAAACCCCGCATTCCCAGTCATACCGCCTTCATCCGCTCGACCGCCATCAACACCCGCTCCGGCGTCGCCGGCGCGTCCAGCCTCGGGCAGACCTTGTAATCCGCCACACTCGCCACAGCCATCGACAGCGCTTCGAGCACCGAGATCGCCAGCATGAAGGGTGGTTCGCCGACGGCCTTGGAGCGGCCGATGGTCTGTTCGGCGTTTTCGGACCATTCGGCCAGCTTGACGTTGAAGATCTTCGGCCGGTCGGAGGCGAGTGGGATCTTGTAGGTGGAGGGGGCGTGGGTGCGCAGGCGCCCCTTGGCGTCCCACCAGAGCTCTTCCGTCGTCAGCCAGCCCATGCCTTGCACGAAAGCGCCCTCGACCTGGCCGATGTCGATGGCCGGGTTCAGCGAGCGGCCGACGTCGTGGAGGATATCGGTGCGGTCGATCAGGTATTCGCCGGTCAGCGTGTCGATCGAGACCTCGGTGCAGGAGGCGCCGTAGGAGTAGTAATAGAACGGCGTGCCCTTTCCGGCGGCGCGGTCCCAGTGGATCTTCGGGGTCTTGTAGAAGCCGGCCGCCGACAGCTGGACGCGGGCGAAATAGGCCTGGCGGATGAAGTCGGGGAAGGGGATTTCCTGGTTGCCCACGCGCACCCGGTTGGGCAGGAAGGCGATGTCGGAGACCGGGACGTCCCATTTCTCGGCAGCGAAGGCGACGAGGCGTTCCTTGATCTGGCGGGCGGCGTCATAGGCCGCCATGCCGTTGAGATCGGTGCCGGAGGAGGCGGCGGTCGCCGACGTATTGGGCACCTTGCCCGTCGTCGTCGCGGTGATCTTCACATGCTCGATATCGACCTGGAAGCTGTCGGCCAGAACCTGCGCCACCTTGGTGTAGAGGCCCTGGCCCATCTCGGTGCCACCATGGTTCAGGTGGATCGAGCCGTCCTGGTAGACATGGACGAGGGCGCCGGCCTGGTTGAAGGCGGTGAGCGTGAAGGAGATGCCGAACTTTACCGGCGTCAGCGCGATGCCCTTTTTGATGTAGCGGCTGTCGCGGTTGAACTCGATGATCTCTCGGCGTCGCGCCTGATAATCGGCGCTCTCCTCGAGCTCGCCGACGATCCGGTCCAGAATGCTGTCCTCGACCTCCTGGTGATAGGGCGTCAGCGTGCGGCCGGAGCCGGGCTGGCCGTAGAAATTCAGTTTTCTGATATCAAGCGGGTCCTTGCCGACGGCATAGGCGATTTCCTCGATGAAGCGCTCGGCGCCCAGCATGCCCTGCGGCCCACCGAAGCCGCGAAAGGCGGTGTTGGAGACGGTGTGGGTCTTGAGCGGCTTCGAGGTCAGGTGCACATGCGGATAGAAATAGCTTGAGTCGGCATGAAACAGCGCGCGATCGGTAACCGGGCCTGACAGGTCCGAAGAAAAGCCGCAGCGGGCCGCATAGGTGGCGTCGACCGCGTGGATGCGGCCTTCCTCGTCGAAGCCGAGTTCGTAATCGACCATGAAGTCGTGGCGCTTGCCTGTGGCCGCCATGTCCTCGTCGCGGTCGGGGCGGAATTTGATTGATCGTTTCAGCTTCTTGGCGGCGATGGCGGCGAGTGCCGCGAACTGGTTGCCCTGCGTTTCCTTGCCGCCGAAGCCGCCGCCCATGCGGCGCACGTTCACCGTCACGGCGTTGGAGGGGATGTTGAGCACATGGCCGACGATGTGCTGGATCTCGCTCGGGTGCTGCGTCGAGGACCAGACCGCGACCTCGTCGTCCTCGCCGGGAATGGCCATGGCGATCTGGCCTTCGAGGTAGAAGTGCTCTTGGCCGCCGATCCGCATCTGGCCCTTCAGCCGGCGGGCGGCGTTTGCCATCTCTTTCTTCGCTTCGCCGCGGCTCAGCGTCATCGGACTGGTGACCAGCGCGCCGCCGTTTTCCAGAGCGCCGTCGATGTCGCTCCAGTGGGCGAGATCGCGATATTCGATCTTCGCCTTGCGGGCGGCGCGGCGCGCGATATCGCGGGTCTCGGCGATCACGGCGAAGATCGGCTGCTGGTGGAACTCGACCTTGGTTTCGGCCAGCAGCGGCTCGTCGTGGCTGCCGTTGGAGCTGACGTCGTTGATCCCAGGCACGTCCTTGCCGGTGAAGACCCAGACGACGCCGGGGGTGGCGGCGACCTCGGAAAGGTCCATGCTGACGATCTCGGCATGCGCCCGGTCCGACAGGCCGAGCGCGCCGTGGAGCAGGCCGGATGGTTCCGGAAGGTCGTCGATGTAATCGGCCATGCCGGTGACGTGCTTGTGGGCGCTGTCATGGCGGCGCGAGGCGTGCATCGGGCCGGATATGATGAAGGTGGGGTCGGGGAAGGCAGACTTGTCCATCAGGGGTTGCCTCCTGTGGTGGGTGTTGATGTGAGGATGGGGGTTGATGTTGTGCCGAGTGGCCCCCTCATCCGCCTGCCGGCACCTTCTCCCCGTTGGGGAGAAGAGACTCGTGGCCGGGCGCTCGCTCCATCTTCCCTTCGCCCCATAGGGGAGAAGGTGGCCCGAAGGGTCGGATGAGGGGGCTGCACGGCACAACGGTACAAATCATACCCCATCACGCCACCTCCTCGAACCGCCGCAGCTCGGCCGGCGTGCCCGTCGTCTCCAGATAGAACCGCGTCAGCAAATTCTTCGCCGTCATCTGCCGATACTCCGACGTCGCGCGCCAATCCGAAAGCGGCTGGAAGTCGCTGTCGAAGGCGTCTCTCACCGCCTCGATCGTCTCCTCATTCCACGGGCGGCCGATCAGTTCGTTTTCGACGGCGCGGGCGCGCTTCGGCGTGCCGGCCATGCCGCCGAAGGCTATTCTCACATCGTTGACGTCGCCCTGCTCGTCGAGCGTCAGATAGAAGGCGCCGAGCACGGCGGTGATGTCTTCGTCGCGGCGCTTGGTGATCTTGTAGACGGCGAAATGCGTGTCCTCGGCCGGGTAGGGCACGAAGAGGCTTTCGACGAACTCGCCGGGGCGACGGTCCTGCTTGCCGTAGTCGATGAAATAATCCTCCAGCCGCAGCATGCGCGTGCCCTCCGTCGAGCGCAGCTTGACGGTGGCGCCGAGCGCGATCAGCGGCGGCGGGCTGTCGCCGATCGGCGAACCGTTGGCAATGTTGCCGCCGATCGTACCCATGTTGCGCACCTGCTCGCCGCCGATGCGGGTGATCAGCCGGCCGAGCGTCGGGACCTTGCTGGCGATAGTCTCGAAGGCGCGGGTGTAGGTCACGCCGGCGCCGATTGTGATGCCGCCTTCGCCAGAGGTGATCGTCTGCAATTCCTGGAGATGATTGATGAAGACCACGGGGTTCAGCGCCCGCATCTGCTTGGTCACCCAAAGCCCGACATCGGTCGAGCCGGCAACGATGGTTGCCTTCGGCTCGTCGGCCAGAATGCGTGCCAGCGCTTCCAGCGAGCCTGGCACCAGCAGACGGTCCTCGCCGGAGGTGATCGAGATGGTGCCTGATCCCTGCATCGCCCACAGTCTTGCGACGATGTCGGAGCGGGTGCGTTCCAGCGGGTCGAACAGCGCGCTCGGCCGCGTCCTCGCCACCTGTTCGGCGGCCTTGACGATTGGCTCGTAGCCGGTGCAGCGACAGAGATTGCCCTGCAGCGCCTTTTCGATCTCGGCACGGTCGGGATTGCTGTTTGCGAGCCACAATCCATACATCGACATGACGAAGCCGGGCGTGCAGAAGCCGCATTGCGAGCCGTGACAGTCGACCATCGCCTGCTGCACCGGATGCAGCGTACCGTCTTTCGCGGCCAGATGCTCGACGCTGACGACATGGGTGGCGTTCAGCGAGCCGATGAAGCGGATGCAGGCATTGACGGATTCATAGTGCAACTTGCCGTCGATCAGCCGGCCGACCAGAACCGTGCAGGCGCCGCAGTCGCCCTCGGCGCATCCTTCCTTCGTGCCCGTCAGCCGGCGCTTCAGCCGCAGGAAATCGAGCAGCGTCTCGGTAGGCTTGACGTCTTTCAGCGTGAGGTCTTCGCCGTTCAGGATAAAGCGGATGCTGTCGTTCATGTCGTTCCCGGTTTTTGTCTTTATTTGAAATGGTTATGCCGCCGTCCAGCCCCCGTCAATCGAGATGTGGGTGCCTGTCACCTGGCGGGCCTCGTCGCTGGCGAGATAAAGCGCCAACGCGCCGATCTCCTCCGCCTTGACGAATTCATGCGTCGGCTGCGCCTTCAGGATCACCTCGGTCTTGACCTGTTCCTCGGTCATCCCGCGTGCCTTGGCGGTATCCGGGATCTGCTTTTCCACCAGCGGGGTCAGCACGTATCCCGGGCAAATGGCGTTGACGGTCACGCCCGTTTCGGCAAGCTCGAGTGCGGCCGTCTTCGTCAGGCCGAGTATACCATGCTTTGCCGCGACATAGGCGGATTTGAACGGCGAGGCGACGAGGGCATGCGCCGAGGCGATATTGATGATGCGGCCGTGCCTCTTCTCCTTCATCAGCGGGATTGCCGCGCGCATCGTGTGAAACGCGCTGGAGAGATTGATCGCGATGATCTGATCCCACTTGTCGATGGGGAAATCCTCGATCTTCTCGACATGCTGGATGCCGGCATTGTTGACCAGCACGTCGACGCTGCCGAAGGTTTTCGCGGCGGTGGCGATCAGGTCGGCGATCTCGTCCGGCTTGGTCATGTCGGCCGGGTGATGGATGACGCCTGATTTCGAGAGTGATTCAAGCCGTTCGGTTATGCCCTTGATTTCCTCGGGCTTTCCAAAGCCGTTGAGGACGATGTTGTCACCCTTGCCGGCGAATGCGGTGGCGATCGCCAGGCCGATGCCGCTGGTGGATCCGGTGACGACGACTGTTCTGGCCATGAGGTTCTCCGATTTGTCCTGCGACGCGGTTGTGTGGAGCGTAGTCCGGAATCGGTTGGGCTGGCAATTGGGGGCGGGCGTTGTGCGGAGGCATCGTGGTCGGGAGAGCCATTCCCGTCGTGCGGATGGGACGTGCTTAGATCCTCGGCACAAGGCCGAGGATGACGCCGAGAGTGTGGTAGCCAATTGAAAAATAAGCGAAATCCCATCCGAAACGTCATCCTCGGGCTCGTCCCGAGGGTCTAAGCACGCCGCCCGGAATGCAACGGTGATGGCACCCTGAGGGCCGCAACACCCAAAACCAACGGCCCAACAAATTTCACTTTAATTTCTTTTCACATTCGTTTGCCTGCATTATTCATTCAATTCGAAGCAGTTCATGGGAGGATGACAATGGCGGGGTATGTACTGGCGATCGATCAGGGGACGACGTCGACGCGGGCGATCGTGTTCGATGGCGAGATGAAGATCGCCGGCGCGGGCCAGAAGGAATTCAAGCAGATCTATCCGCAATCCGGCTGGGTCGAGCACGATCCGGAAGAGATCTGGGACAGCGTCGTCTCGACCATCAAGATGGCGATCCGTGAGGCGAAGATCAGCGCCAAGGATATCGCAGCACTCGGGATCACCAACCAGCGCGAGACGGTCATCGTCTGGGAGCGCGAGAGCGGCAAGCCTATTCATAACGCCATCGTCTGGCAGGACCGGCGCACCGCGAGCTATTGCGACAAGCTGAAGAAGCAGGATCTGGAAAAGACCTTCACGAAGAAGACGGGGCTGCTGCTCGACCCCTATTTCTCCGGCACCAAGCTTTCCTGGATGCTCGCCAATGTGAAGGGGGCGAGGGCGCGCGCTGCCAAGGGCGAGCTCTGCTTCGGCACGATCGACACGTTTCTGATCTGGCGGCTCACCGGCGGCAAGAGCTTCGTCACCGACGCCACCAATGCGTCGCGGACGCTGATGTACAACATCGCCAGCAACGAATGGGACAAAGACCTCTTGGAGATCCTGCGCGTTCCCTCGGCGATGCTGCCCGAGGTGAAGGATTGCGCGGCCGATTTCGGCGTTACCGAGCCTCACATCTTCGGCGCGGCGATCCCGATTTTAGGCGTTGCCGGCGACCAGCATGCGGCAACGATCGGCCAGGCCTGCTTCGAGCCGGGCATGATGAAATCCACATACGGCACCGGCTGCTTCGCCGTGCTCAACACCGGCGCCGACATGGTGCGCTCGAAAAACCGGCTCTTGACGACCATCGCCTACCGGCTGGACGGCGAGACGACCTATGCGCTCGAGGGTTCGATCTTCATCGCGGGTGCGGCCGTGCAATGGCTGCGCGACGGGCTCGGGATCATCGACAGCGCCTCGAAGACCGGCGAACTGGCCGATGCCGCCGATCCCTCGCAGGAGGTCTATCTGGTGCCTGCCTTCACCGGGCTCGGCGCGCCGCACTGGGATGCGAACGCGCGCGGTGCGATCTTCGGCCTGACACGCAACAGCGGCCCCAAGGAATTCGCGCGCGCGGCGCTCGAGGCCGTCTGCTACCAGTCGCGCGACCTGCTCGACGCCATGCACAAGGACTGGAAGGGCGGCGTCGACGAGACCGTGCTGCGCGTCGACGGCGGCATGGTGGCCTCCGACTGGACAATGCAGCGGCTGGCCGACATTCTCGACGCGCCGGTCGACCGCCCCGTGATCCTGGAGACCACGGCACTGGGCGCCGCCTGGCTTGCCGGCAGCCGCGCGGGCGTATGGCCCGACAAGGTGGCGTTCGCCAAGAACTGGAAGCGCAACAACCGCTTCGAGCCCGATATGGACGAGAAGACCCGGGCGGCCAAGCTCAAGGGCTGGCGGAGCGCGGTGAAGCGGACGTTGAGCGAGGGGTGATGCGGGCGAGGGGCGGTGTCTTTGACGCCTTCGCCGATCGTTCTACAATGCCTGCCAATCTTGACATGTGGAGGAGCAGGCATGGTGTCGATGACGGTCGAGCTGCGCAATGTCGCGGGAACCCAGGCGGCGATGGGATGGGCCGGTGGCCATACCATCGTCGTCGACAGGCCGCAGGGCAAGGCGGGCGGGCAGGGGCTCGGCTTCAACGGTGCGCAGCTGCTGGCGCTGGCGCTCGGCGGCTGCTTCTGCAACGACCTGCGCTATGTCGCCGAAGAGATGGGGTGCGAGCTCGGCAGCATCGCGGTGTCTGTCACCGTGGAGCTCGATGGCAGCCCGCTGGTGACGACCGCCGCGCATATGCAGGTCGCCTGCGAGATGGCCGACGGCTCCAGCGCCGACGCGGTGATCGAGAAGGCAAGGGCTAGCTGCATGGTCAGCAATTCACTTCAGCGCGGCGTTGCCGTCTCGATCGAGGCGGTGCGCTAGGTTTTACGTCGCAACCACCTGCCGCTGGCGTCTTGCCGGCGGGGCATAGAGCCAGCCGGCGCCGCCGCGGTCCGCCACGGCGCGGATCGCCAGAGACAGGCCGATGGCAATGATCACCACCAGCGGCGCGGTGAGATAGCCGAGCATTGCCCTCTCACCGATCGCGGCGGCGATGGTGGCGACCAGCAGAGAAACGATCATCACATGGGGACGTAGACGGGCAGCGTGTTGCGGCCGAAATAGGCGAAGGCATTGCGCACGCTCTCCCACCGCGACAAAAGCACCGCCGTGCCGCAGAGCCAGGCAAGGCCGGCGATGGAGGAGGCGAGCGCCCAACTGCCCTTGTCGACGGCCTGCAGCCGCCAGCGCAGCACGTATAGCGCCGAGAACAGCAGGAAGCCGCCGAGCGCCGTCAGGAACGGGCGGGCGGTGATGAGGTGGACGACCGATCGCCCATACCAGCAGCCGAAGAGGAAGAAGACGAAATACTGCAGCACGTTGCGATGGGTGAAGAGATCGATCGCCAGATGGTCTCCGAAGGTGAGGACCGAGACGATGGCGGCGATTGCGATGGTGATCACATGCGGCGTCGATTGCAGCAGTTTGGTGGCGACCATGAAGATGGCGAGCGCCCAGATGAACCAGATGCCGGTGTTCGGCGCCCACCACATTTCCAGCAGCTGATAGGGATCGCTGCCCTCAGTGGGGACGAGCGCGTTCTGCTGCACGTAGCGGAAGAACAGCCAGCGGGCGGTGCTCCAGATGGCGAAGAGGTAGACCAGCAGCCAGATCTTGCGGCGCAGGAAATCGCTCCACGGCGCGCGCATGGCCGATGCCGCCAGGAAGCCGGAGACGGTGAAAAACAGCGGCATGCGGATCGGCGTCATGATGGCGCTGAAGCGGGCGTAGAGATCAGGCGCTATGGCGTGGAACTGGTGGTAGAGAAGGGTGTGATAGATCACCACCAGGATGATCGACATGCCCTTGGCGATATCGAGCCATTCGATACGGGTCTTCTCCTGCCGCTGCTCCAAGCGCCGTCCTCCATTTTGCATTGCAGCAAACTGAAGGGGGCATTGTGGCGAAAACGTGGGATAGCAGAAATTTATGGCCGCTATCCGCAGTTGTCTTCTGTGGGAGGGCGCTCAGAACGGATTGACGTAGTTGGTGATGGCGATCTGGCGCAGCAGCACCTTGCGGATGATGTGCGTCGGCGTGACGTGATCGGTGTAGATCGCCGCATCTCCGGTGCTGCCTGCCGGCAACACGTCGGCGAAGTGCTTGTCGTCGAGCCTGATGCGGACGGCCAGCGGCAGCGAGGCGATCTCCTTCGGCGCCACGGCCAGGCCCGAGGTCTGCGTCTGGCCGCTCGCCACCGCCTGCAGCACGCTTTCCACCTTGCCGGTATAGACCTTGCCCGGCGCGTATTTGAAGGTGATCTCGACGGGCTGGCCGGGGGTTATGTAGCGCGCGTTGATCTGCGCGATCTCGATGCCGATGATGGTGTCCGACGTATCGATGAAGGCCATGACGGGTGCCAGCGGCAGGCTGCTGACGCGGGCGCCCTTGCGAAGCGCGAGATTGGTGACGTAGCCGTCGGCGGGCGCCCGGACCACCGTCTTGTCGAGGTTCCACCGCGCCTCGGCGATCTCGGCCTTCAGCTGGTCGGTTTGCGCCTGCGCCTGCTCGACGTCGAAGCCGCGCCCGGCGCCTGTGGTTTGCAGCCGCGTCGTCTCGGAGAGCCTCAGTGTGGCGAGTTCGAGCTGCGCCTTGAGCGCGTCGAGCTTTGCCTGGTAGGGCACGGGGTCGATGCGGAAAAGCACGTCGCCCGCCTTCAGCGGCGCGTTGGCGATAACAGGGACATCGATGACCTCGCCGGCGACATTGGGGACGATCGCCACGGAATTGCGCACGACCAATGCCGCGCCCTGTGGCGCGCCCCAGCCCATGGGGATGAACAGGCCGATCAGGAGCAGCAGGAAGACCAGCGCCGGCGATACCTTCCAGAAGAGGTTGAAGGGCACGATCTTCAACTTTACCAGCAGGAAGAGGATGACCAGATAGACGTTGAGGAGAACGACGATCATCGGTTCTTCTCCGCATCCGGCGCGCGTGGGATGTCGACATAGGCCCAGATCACGACCAGCGGCCAGAAGGCGAAGCCGAGCAGCAGCGTCACCCAGCCGCCGACGCTGACGGCCTTCGCCCAGGGATGATTGCGCCTGCGAGCGATCATGCCGGGCAGTATCGCCAGGAAGAGGACGACCGCAAGCGTGCTGGCCGCCAGCACGATCAGCACGATCCACGCGAAAATATCGACGGCGCTCATGCGGGGTCTCCCTGCCGGTCAAGATCGATGGCAGCAGACCATGGGGTAGCGGCGGTGCGGAAGTACGTTACCGTAAATGCAACGGTGCTGCGTTCGGGCCTCGCCGGACCGCGAGCCCTCACCTCCGCAATTTTTTGCTGCGTCCTGTCGGCGGGCGGGTTACTCCTTCGTCATTGAGGAAGAGGAGTATGAGATGCTGTATGCGATCCTTTGCTATGCCGATGAAGAGCGGGTTTTCTCCTGGACCAAGGAGGAAGAGGACGCTGTGATGGCGAAGCTTTATGCGGTTCAGGCACCCTTGGCCGAAAGCGGCAAGCTCGGGCCGGTCGGGCGGCTGATGCCGACGACGGCGGCCACCACCGTGCGCAAGGGCAAGGAAGAGCCGCTGGTGCTCGACGGGCCGTTTGCCGAGACCAAGGAGGCGCTGCTCGGTTTCTACGTGGTCGATTTCGACACGCTGGAGGAGGCCGTCGCCTTTTCCAAGGAGCTTTCATCAGTCAATCCCGGCTCCACATCCTATGAAATCAGGCCGTTCTACGTGTTCCGGCCGGGAGAGAGTGCGACATGACAGACATTGCCTGGATCGACGTGACGCTCGCTTCCGCCCGGCCGAAGGCGCTCGGCGCGCTGCTCCGATACTTCCGCGATCTCGATATCGCGGAAGAGGCCTTCCAGGAGGCCTGCCTGCGCGCTGTCAGAACCTGGCCGGACAAGGGGCCGCCACGCGATCCGACGGCTTGGCTGATCTTCGTCGGTCGCAACAGCGGTATCGACGCGGTGCGCAAGCGCTCGAAGACACAGGCGCTGCCCGACGAGGAGCTGATTTCCGATGCCGAGAGCGATATCGCCGAGCGGCTGGATACGTCCAACTACCGCGACGACATTCTGAGGCTCTTGTTCATCTGCTGCCATCCCGACCTGCCGGCGACGCAGCAGATCGCGCTGGCGCTCCGGATCGTATCCGGCCTTTCCGTGCAGCAGATTGCCCGCGCCTTCCTGGTCGGCGAGAGCGCCATGGAGCAGCGGATCACGCGGGCCAAGGCGCGTGTCGCCAAGGCCGGCGTTCCCTTCGAGACGCCGGATGCGGCGGAGCGGGCCGAGCGGCTGTCGATCGTTTCGACGATGATCTACCTCGTCTTCAACGAGGGCTACAGCCAGGCGGATCCCAAAGCCGAGGCCTGCGCTTTTTCCGACGAGGCGATCCGGCTGGCGCGGCTTTTGCTGCGCATCTTCCCCGGCGAGCCGGAGCTGATGGGGTTGCTCGCGCTGATGCTCTTGCAGATCTCACGCCGCCCGGCGCGCTTCAGCGCCGACAACGAGATCGTGCTGCTGGAAGATCAGGATCGGTCGCTCTGGAACCGCGAGCTGATCAACGAAGCGCTGGCACTGCTCGACAAGGCGATCCGCCACCGGCAGCCCGGGACCTACCAGTTTCAGGCGGCGATCGCGGCGCTGCATTCGCGCGCCAAGAGGGCTGAGGATACCGACTGGGAGGAGATCGAGCTGCTCTATCGTGCGCTGGAGCGCATGCAGCCGTCGCCTGTTATCACGCTCAACCGGGCGGTCGCCGTCTCGAAGCTCAGAGGGCCGGGCGAGGCGCTGACGCTGGTGGAGACGCTCGGTGAAAAGCTCGACGGCTATTTCTATTATCACGGCCTGCGCGGCGGGCTGTTGAAGCAGATCGGCCGTCCGCGGGAGGCGCGCGAGGCTTTCGATCGGGCGATCGCGCTGGCGCATTCCGCACCCGAGGCTGCGCATATCCGCCGGCAGATCGACAGCCTGAAGACGGAGCCGGCGCTGCCGGCGGTGAAATAATTCCAGAAATAACCTTGCGCCTTGTCGGATCGGCGACATCTCACACGTTCTTGTAACAGACTGATCAAGAACAGGTTTCACGAAACAGGAGACGACACATGACCGCCATGCACGAGCTTATTCTCGTCCGCGAATTCGATGCGCCGCGCGAAAAGATCTTCAAAGCCTGGACCGATCCCGAGCTGATGAAGGAATGGTTCGTGCCGCGTCCCTGGACGATATCGGACGCCAAGCTCGACGTGCGCGCCGGCGGCGCCAACCTCATCGTCATGCGCAGCCCCGAGGGGCAGGAGTTTCCCAATCGCGGGGTTTATCTCGAAGTGATCGAGAACGAGAAGCTGGTCTTCACGGACGCCTATACCAGCGCCTGGGTGCCATCCGAGAAGCCGTTCATGACGGCGACCGTGCTGCTCGAGGATCTCGGCAACGGCCGCACCAAATACACGGCAACGGCCGTCCACTGGACCGCCGAGGACAAGAAGACCCACGAGGAAATGGGTTTCCACGAGGGCTGGGGCAAATGCGCCGATCAGCTCGCCGAGCTTTTGGCGCGGATGTGATTTGGACAAACCGAACAAGGGGATGGGACGATGTCCGCAGTCATTGATTCAAATCCGGCGCAGCCGCGCTGGCAGACAATCACAGGCCTCGTGCTGAGCGGCCTCATCGTCGCCTTCCTCGTCTTCGACGGCGCAATCAAGCTGGTGCCGATCGCGCCCGTGACCGAGACGCTGACGGCGCTCGGCTACTCTGCCGACCCGATGCTGGCCCGCAGCCTCGGCATCATCACGCTTGCCTGCGCCCTGCTATACGCCATCCCGCGCACCTCGGTGCTCGGGGCGATCCTGCTCACCGGCCTGCTCGGCGGCGCGATCGCCACGCATTTGAGGGTCGGGAGCCCGGTGTTTTCGCACCTGCTCTTCGGCGTCTATCTCGGGCTGATGGCCTGGGGCGGGCTCTATCTGCGCCACGAGGCGGTTCGCAGGATGATTCCGTTCAGGCTCTGAAGTGCTTGAAATGAGAGTCGGATTTGGCGGTTGGGGCGGGTACGGTTATCGGAGGCGGTCTCGGCCCGTGCCCTAAGAAAAGCCGACCGACGGCGACGGCAATGCGAACCACACTCCTCCGGGACTGACATCTCGGGCTCCGGTTTCCAGCCACTCGCTTACAATCGAATTGGCGATTTCCAGGTCAGACTCGCCGTAATGTGTTTGTAGAATCCAGTCGAACCTCGTTCCCCCGCCGCCTTTCACAGGCTTGGCGCCCGAGGCAAGCAGCGCCAGGATGCATTGTCTTATAAACTCGGTGAGCTCCGCGTTCTCCAGCTGAAAGCCTTCCCGCCCGGCCGGAACGATTTGCCATAAACCGACGGCATCGACATCGAGTTCGCCTGACACCGTTTCGATATGTTCGGCAATCGTATGGCCATAGATCTTATGACGGGTGTCCAGCTTCATTGGTGATGTGCCTCGATGCTGAGCGGAGGTTGGGATCGCCGTTTCTACGACGCTAGCTGTCGTTCCGCCTAGCTCCCCATCAACTTTATCGAACGATCCGTTCTAGAATTTGTCATTGCGCCCCACCTCGGCCATCCTTATCTGCAATCTAAAGATTTCAACGGGATGCACGCTATGGAACTCGGCCTTTATACCTTCGCAGACGTCAACCCCAATCCTTCGAGGAGCAAGGGGGCGGAAGGGGCCGAGAGGTTGAAGCATCTGATTGAGGAGATCGAGCTTGCCGATCAGGTGGGGCTCGACGTCTTTGGGTTGGGCGAGCATCACCGGCCGGATTACGCGGCGTCTGCGCCAGCAGTGGCGCTGGCTGCTGCTGCGGTGAAGACCAAAAACATCCGGCTGACGAGCGCCGTCACCGTGCTGTCCTCCGACGATCCGGTGCGGGTGTTCCAGCAGTTCTCGACGCTCGACCTTCTCTCCAACGGCCGCGCCGAGATCATGGCGGGGCGGGGGTCGTTCATCGAATCCTTCCCGCTGTTCGGCTATAATCTCGAGGATTACGACCAGCTGTTCGAGGAAAAGCTCGACCTGCTTTTGGCGCTTCGCGACAGCGAGGCGGTGACGTGGTCGGGCGAGATGCGGCCTGCGATCAACGGGCGCGGCGTTTATCCAAGGCCGTTCCAGGACCCACTGCCGGTCTGGATCGCGGTTGGCGGGACGCCGCAGTCGGTGGCGCGCGCGGGTGCGCTCGGGCTGCCGGTGGCGCTGGCCATCATCGGCGGCGAGCCGCATCGTTTCGCGCCGCTATTCGATCTCTACCGCGAGGCGGCACGGCGCGCAGGGCAGGATCAGGCCAAGCTCAAGACATCGATCAACGTGCACGGTTTCGTCGCCGACACGACGGATGCGGCGGCCGATCAGTTCTACGGGCCGCAGGCGGAAGTGATGAACAGGATCGGCCGCGAGCGCGGCTGGGGGCCGACGAGCCGCCCGCATTTCGACGCCTCGCGCGGGCCGAAGGGCGCGCTCTTCGTCGGCGATCCTGAAGTGGTGGCCGAAAAGATTATCGCGCATCACAAGCTGTTCAAGAACGACCGCTTCCTGCTGCAGATGGCGATCGGCCTGATGCCGCACGACCAGATCATGCGCGGGATCGAGCTCTACGGCACGAAAGTCGCGCCGATCGTCAGAAAGGCATTGACTGAGAGCGGCGAAGGGGCGAAAGCCAGCGCCTAAAGCAGGAGCTTCATGGCGTAAAGGATGAATTGGATTTCCCCCGGCGTCGTGTTCTGTTCCAGATTCGAGAGCCGGCCGACCGGCCGTAACCTTAGGGCCGGAAACGGAATTTCATGATTATCGAGACTGAAGACGAACTCCTGAAGCTCAAAGAGATCGGTCGCATCTGCGCCAACGCGATCCAGATCATGGCGTCGTCCATGGAGCCCGGGATCACCACGCAGGAGCTCGACGATATCGGCCGCAAGGTGTTGGAAAGTGCCGGTGCGCGCTCGGCGCCGGAGTTCTGCTACCAGTTTCCGGGTGCGACCTGCATCAGCGTCAACGAGGAGATCGCGCACGGCATTCCCGGTTCGCGCGTCATCCGCCCGGGTGATCTCGTCAATATCGACGTCTCGGCCGAAAAGGACGGTTTCTTCTCCGATACCGGCGCTTCCTTCGTCGTGCCGCCGTCGAAATCGAAGCTCGACAAGCTCTGCCGCGACGGCAAGCGGGCGCTTTGGGTCGGTCTCAACCAGGTGAAATCGGGCGAGCCACTGGCCAAGATCGGCCAGGCGATCGGCGCGTTCGCGGCCAAGAACCGCTATACGCTGGTGGCGAACCTCGCTAGCCACGGTGTCGGCCGCTCGCTGCACGAGGAGCCGGGCGAACTTTCGACATGGCCGGACCCGTCCGAGAAGCGGATCATGACGGACGGGCTGGTCTTCACCGTCGAGCCCTTCCTGTCGCTCGGCGCCACATGGGCCGAGGGCGGCGACGACGCCTGGACGCTCTATGCCGATCCGCAGGCGCCGACGGTGCAATACGAACACACCGTGGTCGCGACCCGCAACGGGCCGATGATCCTGACGCTGCCGGATGGGCAGGCGTAGATCCGTTCTCGTCTCATCCTGAATTTTCTTCGATGCGCGTCGTTTAGGTCGATGCGCCGAAGCGAGCATGTGCCCGATTTCTTGCTGTCTCTCGATGCCGCGCAGATCGCACTCGATCGTCGCGCCGCCTTGCTGCGCGCGTTTGCCGCAGGCTGAAGGCTCGTCTTGTGCGCCGCAATAAGATCTCGTTAAGCAAGATCGTGCGATCGATTAGATCGATCTAAACGACCAATGACTGGGCGCCATCCGTGAATGTTCAGGTTTAATGGTACGTCCTTCCAACGCGGGGAACACAAGGGCGCACCCAATATCGGGACTAAGCATGTCATTTCTGCAGAACGCAAAAATTCGTACCAAATTCCTGTCCGTGCTGCTTCCCTTATGCGCGATCGGCGTCGTTGGCCCCGCCGTCATGTCGTATGAATTCAAAAAGATCGGCACGACCTATTCGGATTTCATCAGCCACGACAATATGAGCGCGGTCGTGGCGACTCGGCTGCCCTCGCAGATGGTAACAGCAGCCTATTCAGTCTATCAGGTCCTCTCGGCGCCTCCGGCGTCGGCCAGCAAGGCGGACGCACATAAGGCTTACGAGGCCGCCAAAACGAGTTCGGCTGCGCAGTTTGATACACTGTTCAAGCTCATTCCCGCCAAGACAGATGCGATCAGGACGTACCAGCAGTCGGAACTGGTGATCTTCGAGCAGATGGACAAGGCGATCGCGCTCGACGGGCAGGGGAATACGACAGCCGCACTGCAGGCCATGGATGCACTTCGCGAGCAGATCGCTCAATGGCGCAAAGGCATCGGCGGCTGGAACGATGCCGGGGTGACTGACATCATCGCGCAAACCGATCGGCTGGCCGCGCGTACCAACAACACGATCCTGACCTCTCTCGTAGCCCTCGGATCGATCTTTTTCCTCGGCATCATGACCGCCCTTTTCATCGTTGCGCGCGGGGTCACCAAGCCGATCGATCGGCTTCGCAACCGCATGCTGTCTCTTGCCGATGGCGAGACCAAATCGGACATAGACGGCCTGACACGCAAGGATGAAGTCGGCCAGATGGCGCAGGCCGTTGCCGTCTTCCGCGACGGCGCGCTGGAGCGTGTGCGCCTCGAAGAGGAAGCGGATGCAAACCGCAGCCTTTCGGAGCGTGAGCGCATCGAGCAGGAGGCTCGCAAGGCGCGGGAGGCGGAGGCCGTGAAGTTCGCGGTCGACAATCTGGCCCTCGGCCTGTCGAAGCTCTCCGATGGCGACGTATCCTATCGCATCGAGCAGCCGTTCACCTCGGAACTGGATGGAGTGCGTGGCGATTTCAACAACTCGGCGGAGAAGCTGAAGAGCGCGCTGACACGTGTGTCGGACAATGCGCGCGGTATCGATGCCGGCGCCCGCGAGATCAAATCGGCCGCCGACGACCTGGCGCGCCGCACGGAGCAGCAGGCGGCAGCCGTCGAGGAAACAGCGGCAGCGCTGGAACAGATCACGACGACGGTGAAGGACGCGACGAAGCGCGCGCAGGAGGCCGGCGATCTGGTTGCGAAGGCCCGTACGGACGCGGAACGGTCTGGCGAAGTCGTGGTGCAGGCCGTCCGATCCATGGAGCAGATCGAGAAGTCGGCCGGCGAGATCGGCAGCATTATCGGCGTCATCGACGAGATCGCGTTCCAGACCAACCTTCTCGCGCTCAACGCGGGCGTGGAGGCTGCAAGAGCCGGCGAGGCGGGCAAGGGTTTCGCCGTGGTGGCGCAGGAGGTGCGTGAACTTGCGCAGCGCTCGGCGAGTGCCGCCAAGCAGATCAAGGACCTGATCACAACCTCGAATCAGCAGGTGACCGAAGGCGTTCAGCTGGTCGGCGAGACCGGGCGCGCGTTGAAGTCGATCGTCGCAGAGGTCCAGGAGATCAATCGCCACGTTAATGCGATCGTCGAGTCCGCGCATGAGCAGTCGTCCGGCCTGCAGCAGATCAACACCGCTGTGAACCAGATGGACCAGGACACGCAGAAGAACGCCGCCATGGTCGAGCAGACGACCGCAACCACGCACGGACTGTCGAGCGAAGTCGCGTCGCTGAACGAGCTCCTGGCGCTCTTCAAGCTGTCCAATGCGAACCGGCCGCAGGCGGGTCAGCTGCGTGCGGCGCCGGGCAGGGAAGCCCCCGTTGCATCGCCGGTTCGAAACCTCGGCCAGAAGCTCGCCAATGCCTTCTCAGGCAACGCCGCTCTCAAGGCGGACAACTGGGAAAACTTCTGATCGCGCGTTGATTGACGCTTAGTATCCGAAAACGCCGCTCGTCCTGTTCGACGGGCGGCGTTTTTCGCTTTTCAGTCCTGCTGCTTGGGCTGCTGCAAGATCTCTGCGGCGGCGCGTTCGAGGATGCCGGCGATGCGCTTGGCTTCGTCCTTCGACCAGGGATAGCGCAGCTTCAGCGCCGATTTCAAAAGCATGCGGGCGGCGACCACTTCGCTCTTGTCCTCGGGGAAGGCTTCTTCCTCGCGTTCCCGGCCATAGCTTTCAGGGCCACGGCTCTCCGGATCGAAGATACGGCGCACATGCGCCATCTTCTCGCCGATGCGTTCCAGCTTTCCAAGCGTCATTTCGATCATGGAACTGTTCTCCTCGACCTGTTTGCGGCCGCTCTCGGTGATGCGGTAGAGCTTCTTCGTGCCCTCCGCCTCGACCTCGGCGAGGCCGGTTTCTTCCAGATAGGTCAGCGCCGGATAGATGACGCCGGGGCTCGGGACATAGAAGCCGCCGGAGCGCTCTTCCAGAAGCTTGATCAGCTCGTAGCCATGGCGCGGCTGTTCGGCCAAGAGCGCCAGGATCACCAGCTGCAGGTCGCCCGCCGCGAACTTCCGCCCCATGCGAAAGCCGCCGCCACCCATCATTCCACCTCTAAAACCTCTCATCGATCACTCCTTATGATGTATCGTTGATTATGTCGTAAAACATATATCGTAAGATATGGCGTTTCAAGGGAAGGCCGAAAATTTCCGGAATTGATGGGTTCATCAGAAAATCTTGATTGCGGCTCGCGGTGTGCGGCGCGATAAGCGAGCCATGTTGGCTCGCAATGAACTTCCCCCCACACCTTCCCATGCACCCCTGTTTCGCACGGCATTGGCCGGAATGATCGCCATGGCGGCGGCCATGGGCTTCGGGCGGTTTTCGTATACGCCGATCCTGCCCGGCATGATGAGCGGTGTGCCGCTGTCTGCCGCCGATGCCGGCTTCATCGCCTCGGCCAATTTCGTCGGCTATCTCGTGGGCGCGGTTCTCGCCGCCTATGGCTGGGCGGCGGGGCGGGAGCGCAAGGTGGCGCTGTCGGCACTTCTCGCCAATGCCATCCTGCTCGCCGCGATGGCGATGACCCATTCCGTCATGCTCTTTGCCGTCATCCGCTTTCTCGCCGGCCTCGCCAGCGCATTCGCGATGATCTTTACCTCATCGATCGTGCTCAGCCACGGCGCTGCGGCCGGCAACGACCATGTTCAATCGGCGCATTTCGGTGGGCCGGGGGCGGGGATCGCGCTGTCGTCGGTGATGGTCTTCGTCATCGGGCTCATCGCGCATGGCGGCCCGGATGCCTGGCGGATCGACTGGATCGGCGGGGCGATCTATTCGGCAATCAGCCTCGTGCTCGTCTGGCTGCTTTTGCCTGCGGGCCCCGTTGCTAGTGGGCAAGCCGGCAAGGAGCCGCCGATCACATGGAGCCGGCCGATGCTCCTGGTCACGATCTCCTATGGCCTTTTCGGCTTCGGCTATGTCATCACCGCCACGTTCCTTGTCACCATCGCCCGGATGGCGGCATCAGGCGCTGTCGTCGAATTCCTCTGCTGGTTCATCGCCGGATTGACCTCTGCCGTCGCGCTGTTTGCGTGGAAGCCGTTTGTGCGGCCGCTCGGGCTCGGCTGGATCTATGTCGCGGCCCTTCTGGTCGAGGCGCTCGGTGTGCTCGCGACCGTGATGCTGCCGCCATCCGTCGCGCCGCTGATTGGCGGCGCGCTGTTCGGCGCGACCTTCCTTGCCATCACCGCCTACGGTCTGCAGATCGGCCGCAGGCTGGTGCCCGCAAGTCCTCGCCGGGCGTTTGCGATGATGACGGCCGCCTTCGGCTTCGGCCAGATCGTCGGGCCGATCGTCGCCGGCGCGCTTGCCGAGCGCACGGGAAGCTTCGTCGCGCCCACCTACGTGGCGGCCGTAGCGCTTGTCGTCTGCGCCGCCATGGTCATGCCTGTGATCAAGAAGCTCTCCTAAGCGGTTACAATTGCGTAACAATGGCGTCAGGCCATTGCCGCTTTCCGCGAACTGCCTTAATTTCCGGCGCAATCGCTCGTATAGAGCTTGCGAAGACACTCGTTCAGGAAAGCAATCCCACCCGTGTTTCTATCCTACTTCCCGAAGCCGAAACTCTTCTTCACATCGGCCGTCGTCTGGGCGCTCATCGGCGTCCTCCTTTGGTATTTCGGAGGCTCGAGCCTCGGCGCCGCGATCGGCCTGCCGCCGCTGGCTGCCGGGCAGGAAGCGCCGATTGGCGTCTCCGTGTTCTGGTCGACGCCGTTCCTGTGGTTCTACATCTACTACATCGTCTTCGTCGCCATCTTCGCGGGCTTCTGGTTCACCTACAGCCCGCATCGCTGGCAGATGTGGTCGGTGCTCGGCTCGGCGCTGATCATCTTCAACACCTATTTCTCGGTGCAGGTCAGCGTCGCCATCAATGCCTGGTACGGTCCGTTCTACGACCTGATCCAGCAGGCGCTGGCCAAGACCGCGCCCGTCACCGCCTCGCAGCTCTATCTCGGCATGCTCGGCTTTGCCGGCATCGCCTTCGTGGCGATCACCGTCGGTGTGCTCAACCTGTTCTTCGTCAGCCACTGGATCTTCCGCTGGCGCACGGCGATGAACGAATACTACATGGCCCACTGGCCGAAGCTGCGCCACATCGAAGGCGCCTCGCAGCGTGTGCAGGAAGATACGATGCGCTTCTCGTCGACGGTCGAAAGCCTCGGCGTCAGCCTGGTCAGCTCCGTCATGACGCTGATCGCCTTCCTGCCGGTTCTCTTCAAGATCGGCGCCAGCATCACCGAACTGCCGCTGATCGGCGACGTGCCGCATGCGCTTGTCTGGGCGGCGATCTTCTGGTCGGTGTTCGGCACGGTGTTCCTCGGCCTCGTCGGCATCAAGCTGCCGGGCCTCGAATTCCGCAACCAGCGCGTCGAAGCGTCCTACCGCAAGGAACTCGTCTACGGCGAAGACCATGCCGACCGCGCCACGCCGCCGACGGTGGCCGAGCTCTTCGCCAATGTGCGCCGCAACTATTTCCGGCTCTATTTCCACTACATGTATTTCAACGTCGCCCGCATCTTCTACCTGCAGGCCGACAACCTGTTCAGCCTGATCGTGCTGGTCCCGTCGATCGTCGCCGGCAAGCTGACGCTTGGCCTGCTCACGCAGATCAACAACGTCTTCGACCAGGTGCGCGGCTCGTTCCAGTATCTCGTCAATTCGTGGACGACGATCGTCGAGTTGCTCTCGATCTACAAGCGCCTGCGCACCTTCGAGTCCGCCATCGACGGCGAGCCGCTGCCGGATATCGACCAGCGCTATCTGGAGCGCGAGCAGGGGATCATTCACGCCGACGGCTAGTTGGGGTGAGGTTGGGTTTGGGAGACGCCGCGTGTTCTTGGATGCGCGGCGTTTTTTGTTTGCGGGGGTGCGTTTGCAGCCTACTTTGCGCCCGGGATACCCCCCTCTGTCCTGCCGGACATCTCCCCCACAAGGGGGGAGATCGACTCGTGGCTTGCTCCCCAACTGCACAACAAACGTTGAGGTAGGAGAGAGCGGATGAGCCCAGCCAATCTCCCCACTTGTGGGGGAGATGCCCGGCAGGGCAGAGGGGGGTATCACACGGCAGAACGCCACCCATCATCCACCCCAGCACGCACACCAAAACCGCGCGCGAAGCAAAACCTCGCGACGGTCGACGTCATGAAACGGGAAGGGCAGGCGGTTTGGTATCGATGGTATTGGTTGTCAGGCTGTCCGCCTGCCCGATCACCGCGGTTTCCGGTTCGCCCGACCCGACAGGAGCGTCTCTCGGATCGGTCTTGCCGGTGGATCATCGGCCCTGACGGCGTCATATCCCCTTGGCAACCATCACCCCACGCCGGATTTCGAGCGGCTGAGCATCCGGTTCGCGACCCGGCTCCCAGTGCGGTGACGAGGGGAGTATGGCGGGGCGGTGCGGGGTGGGGATGAGAAATGTGTGGTGACGGGGTTAGAGTGTTGAGCGGGTTGAGGGATTTGTTTTGTGGGGTGGATGGTTGTGCCCGTGAGGCGGGGTGGTGGTATGGGGAGGGTTCGATGGCGATGTCGCTGATGTCAGTGCCGAGCCATACCCCCCTCTGTCCTGCCGGACATCTCCCCCACAAGGGGGGAGATCGACTCGTGGCTTGCTCTCAGCCAAACAATGAGCGTGGAGCGGTCGCCCCTAGCCAATCTCCCCACTTGTGGGGGAGATGCCCGGCAGGGCAGAGGGGGGTATCACACGGTAAAACGTTCAATGGCAGGCAGATGAGGGGGCACACGGCAGAACGCCTGACGGCCTCCCTCAAAAAAAATCACAACCCCGAAGCCGGCGTCCCCTGCAGCTTGCCGCGCGCCTTGATCACAGGGATCGCCTCGGAATAGCTCACGCAAGCCACATCAGCCCTACGGCAGACATCGCTCACCAGCCGGTCGAGCGCCCGCCAGTAGGCGCCACCGTTCATCTCGACGAAGTGGAAGCCGAGCTGCAGCGGAATGCGGTCGCCGGCATATTGCTTGTCGAAGGCGCGGGAAAAGGCGGCGTAGGCGCGGTCTTCGAATTCCTTGCTGTCGGCCTTGTCTTCCTCGCCCTTGGAGTGGCGGACGAAGAGGTTGTAGTCCATGCCGACGATCGGGCGGTCGCGCGGGCCCTCGGGGATCAAGGGCAGGCCGAAGCGGATGATGCCGCCTTCCTCGACCGGCATGGCCGGACCCTTGGTGACGAGGCTGGCGTCATAGGTGAAGCCGGCCTTCTTTTCGGCGGCGATCATGTCCGAGCCTGCGGTGGCAGACAGATAAGGGGCGCGAAAACCGTGGATGCCGTGGTCGACCAGATCCTGCCAGCCCTTCGGTTCATCGAGGCCGACGCCCGTCCAGGCGTTCTTCAGCGTCCGGTGGAAGGTGGCGTATTCGTCCGACCAGTCGGCCTCGCTCCATTGGCGGCCGTCGAAATGGCCGCAGGCGTGGCTGGAGATGTCGTGGCCCTCGAGATGGGCGTGCCAGATGTTGCCGAGGCGCTCGCGGATCTCGTCGTCGCTCTGGGCAAAGCCGATGTTGGAGCGGCCGGGCTTCTGGTGCGGCGCCTGATAGGCCTTCTTCGCCTCCTTGTTCATCAGGAAGGTGCAGGAGAGGAAATAGGTGAAATGCGCGCCGTTCCTGGCGGCCATCTCGCGGCTCTTCTGCCACAGCGCGTTGTCGTGGGCGCCGTCGAAGGAGATCATCACCAGCTGCTTCGGCTTTGCCGCCGGGGTGGCGTCTGTGGTGCCGTCATCGGTCTGGGCGAGCGCAGGGGCAATGGCCGGCGCCAGTAGCGAGAGGGCAAGCGAAAGGGAAAGACAGGAACGAGACATAAAACCAGACATGGGCACCGCGACAATTTGTTTCGGGCTTTTCTGTTACAGAATTGAGGCGAAGCTGCGGTGCCGCTGGCATTTTCCTGCTCACGACGATAAGCCTGTCTCATAGTCAAAACAGGAATTTAGCGATGCAGCTTCTCATCTTGAGCCTCATCCTCTTTATCGGCCTTCACCTGATCCGCGTCATCGTTCCGGATTTCCGCCGGTCGATGATCGACAAGCTCGGCAAGCCGGTCTGGGGCGCCGTCCACGGCATCCTCAGCATCGTGACGTTGCTGTTCCTCGCCTATGCCTTCGATCAGGCGCGCGGCATGTATGGCACGCTCTACAATCCGCCGATCTGGATGGCGCATATCACGCTGACCCTGATGCTGATCGCGATGATCTGTCTGGTGGCGGGCTTCCTGCCCGCCGGGCATATCCGCGCCAAGCTGAAGTTCCCGCTTCTGGTGGCGATCAAGATCTGGGCGCTGTCGCATCTTCTGGCCAATGGCGAGCCGGAAGCGATCGTGCTGTTCGTTGCTTTCCTCGCCTGGGCGGTGCTGCTCCGGATCTCGATGAAGCAGCGGCTGCGCAATGGGGAAATCACGCTGCCGGTGTTCGTCTCGGCCAAGTATGATCTCTATGCTGTCATCATCGGCGCGGTGCTGTGGGCGGTCATCCTGTTCAAGCTGCACGAACTGGTGATCGGCGTTTCTCCGCTTGTGATGTAACGATTCTTTCACATCCCCCTTACAACGGATGCAAAATGGGGTAGAAGGCCCGACAATGTGCGTGCAACCCGCATGATTTTGCATATCCGCTGCCGGAGACGAGAATGGCATTCAACGACGATAGCTTCATTCGTGAGGTCAATGAGGAACTGCGTTCGGACCAGATGAAGGGTGCGTGGCAGCGTTTCGGCCGCTACCTGATCGTGCTGGCCGTCCTCATCGTTCTCGGCACTGTCGGCTACAAGGTGTTCCAGTATTGGGACAACAACCAGTCGTCCGGCACCGGCGACCAGTTCATCGCCGCCATGAAGCTTGCCGACGAGAACAAGAGCGACGAGGCGCTGACCGCGCTCGAGAAGCTCGAGAAGGAAGGCCACGGCGACTATCCGATCCTGGCCCGTTTGCGCGCCGCCTCCGTGCTTGCCCAGAAGGGTGACGCCACGGGCGCCATCGCCGCCTTCGACGTGATCGGCAAGGACGCCAAGGCGCCGGCGCCGATCCGCGATGCCGCCAAGATGCGCGCCGCATGGCTCCTGATCGAAAACGGCACCTACGAGCAGGTCTCGGCCCAGGTCGAGGAAATGGCCGTTCCGACCAACGCATTCCGCCACTCCGCTCGCGAAGCGCTCGGCCTTGCCGCCTACAAGGCCGGCAACATGGCTCAGGCCCGCCAGTGGTACCAGGCGATCGCCGACGATGCGCAGTCACCGCGCAATGTTGCCAATCGCGCCCAGATGATGCTTGATAACATCACCGCATCCGGCAAGGCGCCCGCCGCACAGGGCTGAGTTTAGGGTATTTCAATGAGCTTTACGGTCGCGATCGTCGGTCGCCCGAATGTCGGCAAGTCGACGCTTTTCAACCGGCTGGTCGGAAAGAAGCTGGCGCTTGTCGACGACACGCCCGGCGTCACCCGCGACCGCCGCCCCGGCGACGCGCGCCTGATGGGGCTGACCTTCACCATCATCGATACCGCCGGTCTCGAAAAGGCCGAGGCCGAGAGCCTGCAGGGCCGCATGCGCGCCCAGACGGAAGCGGCGATCGACGAGGCCGATATCTCGCTCTTCGTGGTCGACGCCAAGTTCGGCCTGACGCCCGTCGACAAGGAACTGGCCGAGATGCTGCGCCGTCGCGGCAAGCCGGTTGTGCTGGTCGCCAACAAGTCGGAAGCCAAGGGCTCGGACGGCGGCTTTTACGACGCCTATACGCTCGGGCTCGGCGAGCCGGTGCCGATTTCCGCCGAACACGGGCAGGGCATGCTCGACCTGCGCGACGCGATCGTGGAGGCGGTCGGTGAAGATCGCGCCTATCCGCCGAAGGAAGATATCGCCGAGACCAACGTCAATCTTCCTCACGAGATGGAAGAGGACGAGGACTACGAGCCCGAATATGACGACACCAAGCCGCTGCGCGTGGCGATCATCGGTCGCCCGAATGCCGGCAAGTCGACACTGATCAACCGCTTCCTCGGCGAGGACCGGTTGCTGACCGGCCCCGAGGCCGGCATTACCCGCGACAGCATTTCCGTCGAGTGGGACTGGAACGGCCGCACCATCAAGATGTTCGACACGGCGGGCATGCGCCGCAAGGCGCGCGTCACCGAGAAGCTCGAGAAGCTGTCGGTCGCCGATTCCTTGCGCTCCATCCGCTTCGCCGAAACCGTGGTCATCGTCTTCGACGCGACCATTCCCTTCGAGAAGCAGGACCTGCAGCTGGTCGACCTCGTGGTTCGCGAGGGACGCGCCGCCGTTCTCGCCTTCAACAAGTGGGACCTGATCGACGAGCCGCAGGCGCTTCTGGCGGACCTGCGCGAAAAGACCGAGCGGCTGTTGCCGCAGGCGCGTGGCATTCGCGCCGTGCCGATCTCCGGCCAGACCGGTCGTGGCCTCGACAAGCTGATGCAGTCGATCATCGATACGGACATGACGTGGAACCGTCGTATCTCGACCGCCAAGCTGAACCGCTGGCTGGATTCGATCACGACGCAGCATCCGCCACCGGCCGTCTCCGGTCGCCGCCTGAAGCTGAAGTACATGACCCAGGTCAAGGCCCGCCCGCCGGCCTTCATGATCTCCTGCACCCGCGCCGACGCGCTGCCGGAATCCTACACGCGCTATCTCGTCAACAGCCTGCGTACGGATTTCAACATGCCCGGCGTGCCGATCCGGATCATGTACCGCGAGAAGGACAATCCGTACGAATCCAAGAGCGGCGGACGACGCAAGCCGCAGCCTGCAAAGTAGCGGCTTGGCCAAGTGAGATATCGGGTGCCGCCTGAAGCGCGGCGCCCGCTTCCTTAGCGATGAAGATGGGCTGTTTCAGCCGTCGAAGTAATAAACCGGCTCGCGGGTCAGTTCGCCGTTGCCGACGTGGCCGTAGACGTCGTTTCCAAGAATCCAGAAGCTTATCGCCTGGGTCTCCATGGAAAAAATGTAGTCTCCCGATATCCAGTGCTCGGCTTTACTTCCAGATAGCGAAAACAGGTGTTCGCCGGCCTGGTACATGACCGCCTTGTGCGACTTCGAATCATATAGATAACGTTCGTCAGCCATGTTGCGCCCTGATTCTACTCGGAAAGAATCTCACGCCGACCTGTGTTTGGCTAATAATCCTGATTTAATATGTATGACTATTTTTGGTATAAAGGGCGCCGGGGCTGCCCGCCCAAAGCGCAATTCTTGAAAATTATGTGACAGGCTGTCGGATGCGGCTGATGTCGGACGTCTTGATTGGGAGGGCGTGGATCGCCGTTTATAGGGCATCCGCGCCGGATCGGTTCGCACAGGGAGGTGCACGATGATGAGCCATTCGCATCAGGGGTCCTATCGGTGGGTGATCGTGGCGGCGGGGGCGCTGATGACCTGCGTCGCGCTCGGGGCGATGTTTTCGCTGGCGATCTTCCAGGAGCCGATCGCGCTCGACACGGGCTGGTCGCATATCGGCATCGCCAGCGCGATGACGCTCAATTTCATCGTCATGGGGATCGGCGGCTTCGTCTGGGGTGCTGCGAGCGACCGGTTCGGGCCGCGCGCCGTGGTGCTTGTCGGCGCCGCGCTGCTCGGGCTGGCGCTGGTGCTTTCCAGCCGGGCGGTGACGCTCCTGCAATTCCAGCTGACCTACGGCATCCTTGTCGGCATCGCCGCCAGCACCTTCTTCGCGCCGATGATCGCGGCGACCACCGCTTGGTTCGACGAACATCGCGGCCTTGCCGTCTCGCTGGTCTCGGCCGGCATGGGCGTGGCGCCGATGACCATCTCGCCCTTCGCCCGCTTCCTGATCTCGGCCTATGACTGGCGCACCGCGATGCTGATCATCGGCATCGGCGCCTGGGTGCTGCTCCTGCCGGCAGCGCTGCTGGTGCGGCGCGCGCCAGAGAGCGCCGAGGATGATGTTGGTGCGGCATCGCCGAATGGCGCGACGGCCATGGGCTCAACGCCGGCGGAGCGGGGGAATGCGCGGCTCTCCGACGTGTTCCGCTCGCCGCAGTTCATCGTGCTCGGGCTGACCTTCTTCGCCTGCTGCGCGGCGCATTCGGGGCCGATCTTCCATATGGTGAGCTACGCGACGATCTGCGGCGTGGCGCCAATGGCAGCCGTCAGCATCTACAGCGTCGAGGGGCTGGCGGGGCTGGGCGGTCGGCTGATCTACGGTTCGCTTGCCGATCGCGTCGGCGTCAAGCCCGTGATCGTCGGCGGGCTGCTGATCCAGGCGATTGCGCTGATGGGCTATCTCTTCGTCAGCCGGCTCGGCGAATTCTACGCGCTGGCGGTGATCTTCGGCAGCGCCTATGGCGGCGTCATGCCGCTCTACGCGGTGCTGGCGCGCGAATATTTCGGGCAGAAGATCATCGGCACCGTCTTCGGCGCCGCCACCATGCTCTCCAGCCTCGGCATGGCCTTCGGCCCGCTGATCGGCGGCTGGATCTTCGATCACTTCGCCAACTATTCCTGGCTGTTCATCGGTTCGGCGCTGGTGGGGCTGGGCGCGGCCGCGATCGCGCTGGCGTTCCCGCCGCTGCCGGGTGAGCGGGGGAGACAGGTGGTGGGGGCTGCGGAGTAGGCGCTCTACACCATCGTCGCCGCATCGCCATCGCCGAGGCGCTTGTTGCGCGGCAGGGACTTGGCGGCGTATTGCCAAGCTTTCTTCCACTTCGGGGTGATGACCCCGTTGGCGGCGCGGATGTTGGTGATGAACTGCAGCGTTGCCGCTTCCCAGGAATATTGGACGGCGAGCTCGCGGGCCCTTTCGCGCGAGGCGGAAAGGGCCGCAAGGCAGGCGATACGCAGGTCGTCGTCGAGCGCGCCGACCTCGCTATCCTCGCCGATGATGTCGAGCGGGCCGGTGACCGGGTAGGCGGCGACGGGGACGCCTGAGGCCAGCGCCTCGAGGATGGTGTTGCCGAAGGTATCGGTCAGCGATGGGAAGACGAAGACATCGGCCTGGGCGTAGATCGCAGCCAGTTCCGGACCGACCTTGAGGCCGGTGAAATGCACATCCGGATAGCGCTTCTCGAGCTCGGCACGCGCCGGGCCATCGCCGACGACGACCTTGGAGCCGGGAAGATCGAGATCGAGAAAGGCCGGCAGGTTCTTTTCCAGCGCCACGCGGCCGACCGTCATGAAGATCGGGCGGGAGAGGCCGAAGGGCTTTTCCTCGAGCTCGGCCGGGTGGAACTGGTTGGCGTCGATGCCGCGGCTCCAGGGCATGAGGTTGCGGATGCCCTTTTCGGAAAGCTCGCGCGCCAAAGAGGGCGTCGCCACCATGCAGCCGGCGCCGGAATTGTGGAACCACTTGACGAAGGCGTAGAGCCAGCTCTTCGGAATGGGGAGCCGGGCTGCCACATATTCGGGGAAGCGGGTGTGGTAGCTGGTGGAGAACGGCATGCGGTTCTTCAGGCACCAGCGCCGCGCCGTCAGCCCCAGCGGGCCCTCGGTGGCGATATGGACGTAGGACGGTTTGTGCTTGGCGATTTCGCGGGCGACGCTGCGGTAGCGGGCGATCGACAGGCGGATTTCGGGATAGGTCGGGCAGGGGATATTGCGGAAACCCTGCGGCGTCACCATCGCCACCTCGACGCCGATCTTGGCGAGTTCGCGGTTGGTGTTTTCGATCGAGCGGACGACGCCGTTCACCTGCGGATGCCAGGCATCCGTGACGATGACCAGCCGCTCCGGCTTGCCCATCGGCAAGGCGGCGACGGTTTCGCCATCGCTGGCATTTTGCAGGCGTTGCAACATGATCCGACTTCCATCCGCGCCATCGGCGCACAGCTCCGGGCGGGCGCCGGATAATCGATTCCCGCGCTCTTATTCTCGCTGCTGTCGATGATGGAAATATTACAGGCGGGCGGTACAGCCTGATGCAACCGCAGCTGTGATCGTGGGTTGTGTTCGGTTTGTTGTTTGCAATCGGAAATGTGCTATCCCTAGCTGCAGTTAGGGGAACAATCCATGTTGAAACGATTGCGGGTGCTGGCGTTGCTGGCGGCCACGGCTTTGGCCGGCTGCGCCAGTGTCGATGCCAAGAAGATTGCGAAATTTGGAGAGGCGACAACCTCGGTTGCGCAAATCGTTGCCGACGTCCCCGAGGTGGCTGACAAGGTCGCTGCTCAGGCCGCATTTGAAGATCAGGCGATGGCGTTCGAAAGCCGAGGACGTGCACCATCGTTCCCTCCCAATGTTCCAACGTCTGACCTCAAATTCAGGAAGGCGTGGGCGGTACGCACCGATCTACTGAATGCAATCGCGGGTTACGGCGCGGCGCTTGCAGCGGCCGCAAGCGGCAAAAACGGCGAGAGTTTGGAAACCGCGCTTGGAAATTTGAAGAAGGCGTTGAACACCGTTCCAGCGCTAGCGGCGAATACCCGGTTTCAAGGCGCAGCCTCGATCGCGGAAGGCGCTGCGACGAAACTGTTCCTTCACGTTTCGGATGCCCGACTGCGGCAGTACATAAGTGAGGCGCACCCACTGATCGTGCAGAGCGCTGCTCTTCTATCCGATAGCTTCGCACAGACTAGCGGCTACATCGACGCTGATTATCAGAACTGGTTGAACGATAAAGAGACAATGCTGGATGATGTCAGGAGAGACGCCAAGGGCAGTAAGGCTGACCGCTATGCGATATATGCACAGTTCTCCAGAGACTCGCAGGCCATGGAGCAGACTCTTGCGCTGTTTCGACCTCGAAAGGCTCCGCGTTACGAGGAGCTCCTATCCCAAATGGTTGCTGCTCATGCCGCGCTTCGACGACCGAATGCTGACCCCGCTATTGTCGAACAATTTGTCGCGTCGGTTAAAGAAATGGCTCAGGCATTCAAGCAGCTTGCTGGCAAATAGGAGACAATGATGGTGATGACCCCATTGGATAACTGCCTTGAAGCGGTGCGCAAGCGAATCAAACAGACAAAAGATCCTGATGCCAGGTCCGAACTGGTCGCGATCAGGAATGAGCTGACTGCACTGAAGAAGAATCGAATCCTTGCTGAGCTTGATAAAGACGCAGAGAAATATCGAGCGCTTATCGGGAAACTCGGTGCCATCAGAAAAGCGATTAAGGAGACTGCTGACGCGATCGAAGCGGCAAGCAAAGCGGCGGCGCTGCTAGCGCAAATTGCTACGCTGCTGGCGGGCGTCTAACACCATTCAAACCCCAAGCTTATCCTTCGCCACCAGCGCCCCATGCTCGCTCACAACCCGCGCCGCGACCTTGGCGGCGAAGCGGGCGGATGCGGGGGCGTCCCGGGTTTCCAGGTAGTGGGCGATGAAGGCGCCGTTGAAGCTGTCGCCGGCGCTGGTCGTGTCGACGACCTGCTCGACCCTCTCAGAGGCCACGAAGGTCTCTTCGCCGTCGAAATCGAGCGTTATGCCGTCGGCGCCGTTCTTGACGACGACGTCGCGGACGCCAAGCGCGCGGTAGCGGTGGATGGTCGCCTCGATCGAGACGTCGCCGAAGTGCAGGGCCTCGTCCTCGAAGCTCGGCAGCACCATCGATGCGGCGCGCGCGCCTTCGCTGATGGTCGCGTGCATCTCGTCATAGCCGGACCACAGCCGCGGGCGGATGTTGGGGTCGAAGGCGACGAGCTTGCCCGAGGCCTTGGCGCGTCGTGCTTCGGAAAGCAGCGTGTCGGCGTCGTCGCGCGTCAGGATCGCGAGCGTGATGCCGGAGAAATAGACGACGTCGGCGCCTTCGATCGCCTGGCGCAGGAAGTCTGGATCGGCGGCGAGCTGGCGGGCGGCGGAGTTGTCGCGCCAGTAGCTGAAGGAGCGCTCGCCGTCCTTCAGGCTGATCATGTAGAGGCCGGGCGCCTTGCCCTTGATGCGGCGAATGCTCTCCGTGCCGATGCCGGCTTCTTTGAAGAAGGCGACCATCTCGTCGGACATGGCGTCGTCGCCGAGCGCGGTGCAGTAATCGACCGACCAATTCTGATCAAGGCAGGCGCGGGCATACCAGGCGGTGTTCAGCGTATCGCCGGCAAAGCCCTTGCGCAGCAGCCCGGCGCCAGCCTGCGACAGCTCCACCATGCACTCACCGATCGATAGAAAACGTCCGCCCACTGCTTGCCTCCCTGATGCTCCGTCTTCGCTGATACGCGCCGCGCGTGGCCCTGACAAGCGCGGATTGGCTCGATATCGCGATATGCGGCTTGCCAGGCGCCGGTGGGCTGCCCGGTGTTCTCGCAACGCCATCGCAAAAAGACGTGAGCGCGGTTGTCTTTTGCTTTCTGCGCTTTAGTCTCGGCATGGACACGAACATGGCGAGGATCGGCGACAGATGGCGGTGCAGACGGGCGGGAATGCGGACTGGTGGCGGGGTGCTGTTGTCTACCAGGTCTATCCGAGGTCGTTTCAGGATACGAATGGCGACGGGCTCGGCGACCTCAAGGGGATCACCCGGCGTCTGCCCTATATAGCCAGCCTCGGCGTCGACGCGATCTGGCTTTCGCCCTTCTTCAAGTCGCCGATGGCCGACATGGGCTACGACGTTTCCGACTACTGCGACGTGGACCCGATCTTCGGCACGATCGCCGATTTCGACGAGATGATGGTGGCCGCGCATGCGCTGGGGCTGAAGGTGATCATCGACCAGGTGATCTCGCATACCGCCGATGTGCATCCGTGGTTCGTCGAAAGCCGCTCCAGCCGCACCAACGACAAGGCGGACTGGTACGTCTGGGCCGATCCGAAGCCGGATGGGACGGCGCCTAACAACTGGCTGTCGATCTTCGGTGGGCCGGGCTGGGAATGGGACGGCGTGCGCCGGCAGTATTACCAGCACAATTTCCTCACCTCGCAGCCGGATCTGAACTTCCACAACGCCGACGTTCAGGACGCGCTTCTGAAGACGGTGAAATTCTGGCTCGACCGTGGGGTCGATGGCTTCCGGCTGGATACGGTCAACTATTACTTCTGCGACAAGCTCCTGCGCGACAACCCTCCGCACGAGCCCGATACCAGCGATGGCGGACTAGATGCGCCGGATACCAACCCCTATGGCATGCAGAACCATCTTTACGACAAGACGCAGCCGGAAAATATCGGCTTTCTGCAGCGTTTTCGCGCCCTGCTCGACCGTTACGAGGGGCGCACGACTGTCGGCGAGGTGGGCGACGGGGCGCGCTCGCTGAAAACGGTGGCGGCCTACACCACCGGCGGCGACAAGCTGCACATGTGCTATACGTTCGACCTGCTGGGACCGGAATTCACCGCAGCCCATATCCGCAACTGCGTCGATGCCTTCCAGACATCCGTGGCCGACGGCTGGGTCTGCTGGGCCTTCTCCAACCACGACGTCAACCGCCATCTCAGCCGTTTCGCCAAGACGGTTGAGGAGCGGCCGGTGGTTGCCAAGCTGGCGATCTCGGTGCTTGCGGCGCTGCGCGGCTCGATCTGCCTCTACCAGGGCGAGGAACTCGGGCTGCCGGAAGCCGATCTCTCCTTCGAGGACCTGCGCGACCCCTACGGCATCCGCTTCTGGCCGGCCTTCAAGGGCCGCGACGGATGCCGCACGCCAATGCCCTGGGAAGCGTCCAAGGCGCATGCCGGCTTCACGGCGGCCGAAAAATCCTGGCTACCGGTGCCCTATGAGCAGGCAGCCCTTTCCGTCGATGTGCAGGAGGGCGACGCGCATTCGGTGCTCACCCACTACCGCGACACGCTGGCCTTCCGCAAACAGCATCCGGCGCTCATCGATGGGGCGATGACCTTCCTCGAAACGAACCAGGATTTGCTGGTGTTTACCCGGAAGAAAGAGGGCGAGACGCTGCTGTTTGTGTTCAACCTGACACGGGAGCCGGCGTCGTTTGGCTTGCCTGCGGGGATGGTGCTTGGCGAGCGACTGGCGATGCCGGGGGCGGGTGGAACGGTTGACGGCGGCAAGGTGGTGCTTGGGGCGCTGGATGGGTTTTGCGCGCGGGTTGCTTGAGGAATCGTTCGTTTGAAACATCCCATGGGATGTATTATAGTCGCTTCATGAAGCGTGTGGTGCTCGATACGAATGTACTGACAGCCGCGCTTCGGAGCCGAAACGGAGCGTCGTTCGCCGTTTTGCAGATGGTGGCTCGTCGAGCCCTCGTGCCTCTGGTGACGACGGCCCTGTTTCTGGAATACGAATCTGTTCTGAAGCGTCCGGAACAGCGTGCCGCTCATGGGTTTTCGACGCGAGATATCGACGCTGTGTTGGCCGAGTTCGCGGCGCTTGCCGAAGGGGTCGAAGTTCACTTTCGATGGCGTCCTCAGTTGAGTGACCCGAAGGACGAGTTTGTTTTAGAGGCTGCGGTCAACGCCAACGCGGATGCCTTGGTGACACATAATCTCAAGGATTTTGACGCTCTAAGAGATCGATTTGCGCTTCGTGTCTTGCGGCCAGTGCAGTTGCTTCAGGAGATTGGATCATGAGTACGAATACCTATCCACTCAAGCTGCCGGCATCGGTCAAGGAAGCCGCTGCACGTCTGGCGAAGGCTGACGGCGTGTCGCTCAACCAATGGATCGCTTCGGCTGTCGCGCAGAAGGTCGGCGCCGTCGAAACGGCGAAGACATTCCTTGAGCGCCGGGCGGGCGGGGCGAGTGGGGATGGCCTAGCGGATATGTTGGAGAAGGTGCGCGACGTCTCTCCGACTGATGGAGATGAATTGCCTGTCAAGTGACTGCGGAGATGACGTCACTCCCTCGGGAGTGGCGTGATGGTTCAAAGCCGTCGGGTCTTGCCGGCTCGAAAATCACCGAGCGCCTTGTCGGCAAGGGCGTCGAGCTTGCCGGTGGCGACGTCGTTCTCGATGCGGCGGTCCCACTTTTCCGCCTGAAACGCCTCGAACCAGGCCGAGAACGCTTCGAGGTCCGGCGGGTCCAGTTCGCTTACGAATTTTTCGATCTGCTCAAGCTTGGTCATCGCGAGCTCCTATCGCTGTCGAAGCTAGGCGCTCTGTTGTCGTTTGCCAAGCCGACCTCACTCGATCAATCTGAACTGGTCGACATCCACCATGCCCATATCCGATATCTTCAGATGCGGGATGACGGGCAGCGGCAGGAAGGCGACCTGGAGGAAGGGTTCTTCTAGGGTCGTGCCGAGGGCGTAGGCGGCTTTTCTGAGGTCGTGCAGCGTGTCGCGGACGGTCTCGTAGGGCTCCAGGCTCATCAGGCCGGCGATGGGCAGCGGGATCTCGCCGGTGACCTTGCCGTCCTCGACGACGACGAAGCCGCCCTTGATTTCGCCGAGCCGGTTGGCGGCCATGGCCATGTCGTCTTCCGAGACGCCGACGACGCAGATGTTGTGGCTGTCATGGCCGACGGTGGAGGCGATCGCGCCCTTCTTCAGGCCGAAGCCCTGGACGAAGCCGTTGGCATGGTTGCCGTTCTTGCCGTGGCGCTCGATGACGGCGACCTTGATGATGTCGTTGTCGAGATCGACCGCGGTCTGGTTGCCCTTGACTGGCAGGCGGTAGCGGCGGTGCTCGGTGATGATCTTGCCCGGCATGACGCCGATGACGGGTGTCTCGCCATCGGCAACCGGCACGCCGAAGTGGGCGGCGTTGACCGTTCGCGCCTTGACGCTGTCGAGGCCGACGGGGGCGACGGGCTTGCGGGTTTCGAAGAGCGCCGAGGTGACCTTGCGGCCGGCGGAAAAGACCATTTCGGCCTTGCAGTTCTCCAGGCTGTCGACGATGGCGAGGTCGGCGCGCCAGCCGGGGGCGATGAGGCCGCGGTCTCTAAGGCCAAAGGCACGGGCGGCGGAGATCGAGGCGGCGCGGTAGATGGCGAGCGGCTCGACGCCGTTCTTGATCGCGGTGCGGATCATGTAGTCGAGATGGCCCTGTTCGGCGATATCGAGCGGGTTGCGGTCGTCGGTGCAGAGCGCCAGATGCGGCGACAGGCGCTCGGTGATGATTGATATGAGCGCCATCAGATCCTTGGAGACGGAGCCTTCGCGCACGAGGATGTGCATGCCCTTGCGGATCTTTTCCAGCGCTTCCTCGGCGCTCGTGCATTCATGCTCGGTGCGGATGCCGGCTGAGAGATAGCCGTTGAGGTCGTTGCCCGAGAGAAGCGGGGCGTGGCCGTCGATGTGCTCTCCTTGAAATGCCGCGAGCTTGGCCATGCAGACGGGATCCTTGTGGATCACGCCGGGGAAATTCATGAATTCGGCAAGCCCGATGACCTTCTTATGGTCGCGGAAGGGCAGGAGCTTTTCGATCGGCAGGTCGGCGCCTGATGTTTCCAGATGCGTGGCGGGCACGCAGGAGGAGAGTTGGACGCGGATGTCCATGATGGTCTGTTCGGCAGACTCCAGGAAGTAGCGGATGCCTTCGGCGCCGAGGACGTTGGCGATCTCGTGCGGGTCGCAGATCACGGTGGTGACGCCATAGGGGAGCACGCAGCGGTCGAACTCGTGCGGGGTGACGAGCGAGCTTTCGATATGCAGATGCGTGTCGATGAAGCCGGGCACGACGATGCGGCCGGATATGTCGATTTCGGTCTTCCCGTTGTAACCGCCGCAGGTGCCGACGATGGTGTCGCCGGAGATGGCGATATCGGACTGCACCAGTTCGCCCGTCACCAGATCGAAGAACCGCCCGCCCTTGAGCACGATATCGGCCGGTTCGCGGCCGGTTCCCTGGTCGATGAGGCGTTCTAGTCTTTCGGTCATGGGGCTCTCTGGTTCGGTGTCGTTGGGTGGCCACTCTAGAGAGGCGGGCGCTCGATGGGAAGGCGCGGATCGGTCTTGTCCTCGTCCATGCCGTCGCAGGGCTCATCCCGTTGCGGGGTCGGTCAGGGTTGCGTCTATTCGGTCTTGCCGAGGGCGCCGATCAGCGTGTGGATCTGCTGGTTCAAGGCTTCGATCTCGGTCAAGGTCATGCCGGACCGGCTGAGCAGCGTGTCGCCGAGACATTTGCTGCGGGCCAGCATTTCGCGGCCGGCTGATGTCAGGAAGACGTTCACCTGGCGCTCGTCGAGTGTCGAGCGGCGACGTTCGAGGAGGCCTGCCTGCTCCAGGCGCTTGACCGGCGGGGTGATGGTGCTCGATTCCAGCGAAAGCCGGTCGGCGATGGCGCCGATCGTGGCGCCATCCTGCTCGCCCAGCACATTCAACACCAGATATTGCGGATAGGTGATGCCCATCTCGTCCAGCATCGGCTTGTAGGTGCGGTTGATGGCGAGGCTTGCCGCATAGAGCGAAAAGCACAGCTGGTCGTCCAGCGGCGGCGTGGTGGCGCCGGGCGCGGGCTTATGGGAGGCGTGTATCTGGTCGGTCATGCCGAGGCTCCATCTGTCTGTAAGGTTACCACTACCATAAAAATGATATCGCGATAATCTTTTTCGTAGACAGGAAAATCTGAAGTGCTATGAATATGTTTATCGCGATATCGATTATCGCGAAAACAAATGGAGATGAACATGACTGACGACATCCAAAATGCCTCAAGACGGCATGTTATGGTCGCAGGGCTCGGCCTCGTCGCGACGGCCGCTGCCGCCTCCTTCACCAATTCGGCTGAAGCCGCGAGCCACAAGCATTCCGCAGCCGCCAACCAGAAGACCGCTCACTCGACAGGTAAGGACAAGAACGCCATGACCAGCAGCTACATCACCACCAAGGACGGCACGCAGATCTTCTACAAGGATTGGGGCACCGGTCAGCCGATCGTGTTCCATCACGGCTGGCCGCTCAGCGCCGACGACTGGGATGCGCAGATGCTCTACTTCCTCGGCAAGGGCTACCGGGTGATCGCGCATGATCGCCGCGGCCACGGCCGCTCCAGCCAGCCGGGCCACGGCAACGACATGGACACCTACGCGGCCGATGTCGCCGAACTCGCTGAACATCTCGATCTAAAGAATGCCATCCATGTGGGCCACTCGACGGGTGGCGGCGAAGTCACGCGTTATGTCGGCAATTATGAAAGCCGGGGCCGGATTGCCAAGGCGGTGCTGATCGGCGCGATCCCGCCTGTCATGCTGAAGTCCGACAAGAACCCGGGCGGCCTGCCGCTTGAAGTGTTCGATGGCTTCCGCACGTCAATTGCCGCCAACCGCGCGCAATTCTATCGCGACATCCCCGAAGGCCCGTTCTACGGCTTCAACCGGCCGGGCGCCAAGGTCTCGCAGGGCGTGATCGACAATTGGTGGAGGCAGGGGATGATGGGCAGCGCCAAGGATCAGTATGATTGTGTCGAGGTGTTTTCCGAGACCGATTTCACCGAAGACCTCAAGAAGATCAAGGTTCCGGTTCTGGTCATGCATGGCACGGACGATCAGATCGTGCCGATCGCCGACTCGGCCCTGCTTGCCGCCAAGCTTTTGAAGAACGGCACGCTGAAGACCTATGACGGCCTGCCGCACGGCATGGCAACCACGCATGCCGACATCATCAACGCCGATCTCCTGAAGTTCTTCCAGGCCTGAGCGAGGACGGCTGCGGCGAAAGCCATTTCGAAAGATCCGTAAACGAAAACCGGGCGCCCGCGAGGGCGCCCGGTCTGTATTTGATCGCAGAGGCGAGCCGAATTACTCGGCGGAGACGATCTTGCCGTCTTCCCACTTGTAGAGGGAGAAGCTCTGCGAGGTCAGGTCACCGGTTTCGCCGTAGGTGAGCTTGCCGATGGCGGTTGCGATCGGCTCGCCGGCCTTCAGCGCCGTTGCGACGGCTTCGGAATCTTCAGCACTTTTCGCCTTTTCGATGCCGGCCTTGATGACTTCGACGGCGGCGTAGGCGTTCAGCGTGAAGGCTTCGGCAGGGATGCCCTTGGCCTTCAGCGCGTCGGCGGCGGCCTTGGAGTCGGGGCTCTTGGTGGCGTCGACGGCGTTGGTGAAGATGGTGCCGGCGGCAGCATCCGTGCCGATGTTCCAGAACTCGGTGTTCGACAGGCCGTCGCCGCCGATGATGACAGCATTGACCTGCAGGTCATGCAGCTGGCGGGCCAGCAGGCCGCCTTCCGGGTGGTAGCCGCCGAAATAGACGACGTCGACCTTCTCGGCCTTGAGACGCGTGGTCAGCGCGCTGAAATCCTTGTCGCCGGGCGAGAGCGCGTCGTCGAGAACTTCCTTGATGCCGCCGGCGTTGATCGTCGCCTTGAAGTTGTCGGCGAGACCCTTACCGTAAGCGCCCTTGTCGTTGATGATGGCGATGCGCTTGTCCTTGAAGTTCTTCAGGACGTAGTTGGCGGCGACTTCGGCCTGCTGGTCGTCGCGGCCGCAGGTGCGCAGAACGTTGGCGAGGCCACGCTTCGTCAGGTCAGGAGCGGTCGCGGTCGGGGTGACCATCAGCACGCCGTTTTCAGCGAAGACGTCGGATGCCGGAATGGCGACGCCCGAGGTGACCGGGCCGACGACGAAGCGGATGCCGTCGCCGACGAGCTGGTTGGCGGCCGAAACGCCCTGCTTGGGCTCGCCGGCGTCGTCAGCGGTCTTCAGCACGACCTTCTCGCCGAGGATGCCGCCGGCCTTGTTGATTTCGTCAACGGCGGTCTGGGCGCCGTTCTTCACCTGGTCGCCGTAAGCGGCAACCGGGCCGGTCAGCGGTGCAATCAGGCCGATGGTGATGTCGGCATGCGCCAGCGGCGCGAAAGAGATGGAGGCAACCAGCGCCGCCGTCAGGGTCTTCAGGGTCATTTTGTCTCTCCTTGGATGGGTCTTCGACCCGCGACTGTCCTGCCGCTGCGATCAATCCAGGCCGTACAAACATCCATTTCCGGATGCGCCAAAGACGACGGATTGCGCGCGGCAAACGCGCCAATCGGCCATGTTTGGCTCGAAGGACGCATGGCAAGTTTATTAGGAATTTCGGGCTGGATGCGCAAGAAGATAAAGAAACGCGGCCGGTTTTTGCCAGGATCGGCAAAAATCGCGCCGGTTTCGGCGAAGTTGGATCAAGTTTTTGCGATTTTTGGGATGAGCGATGCGTCGTTTGCTTGGTGCTGCCTGAGCGCACAAAAAAAGGATCGGCAGACCAAAGGTCGCCGATCCATCAATATCAAATGGTGCTAAAAACAGTCAGCCGCTCCACTGAGAAGCGACCAGAAACAACGTGATGTGGGAAATCAGGCCGCGGACTTGGCGCGGACGGGTTCGGCGTAGATCTGCGTCAGGGTTTCGAGAATGCGAATGACCTGATCGGAAGTGCTGGAATAGTAGATCGTCTGTGCGTCGCGGCGGGTCTTGACCAGCTTCTGGGCGCGCAGCTTGGAGAGGTGCTGCGACAGCGCCGACTGGCTGAGGCCGACTTCGGTGGCCAGCGCGCCAACGGGGATCTCACCCTTGACGAGATTACAGAGGATCAGAAGTCGCTTGGGATTTGCCATTGCGGACAACAGTGCGGCGGCAACATTCGCGTGAGCGGTCAAATCAATTGTGTCCATAATCATCTTCCCATGGAAACGGAATTCAAAAAAACGTCTGCCTGAAATTGCCGACGCTGAAAACTAGCAAGAGGGGTTCAAGATTGTATATAGCTAAATTTCAGGTATTGAGTATTTCATGTTAGATATATGTGAATAAAGTTCAACGCGGCTGCTGACAGGTGTGTCAAACTCGTGTCGCACCAGCAAATCGCCCGAAATCACATCAAAACCGGCGCAATCGACTCCACAAATAGCCCATTTGGTGCCCGTACGGGCTTTATGCGCGATCGCTGTTTTCCTTGCCAAATCCGGCTCCAGGGCTAGCAAATCTTGCACTACCTCGGCAGCGCTTTCCGCGAGCTCCTCGTTGGCCGCGGAGCGGATGATCAGCTCTTCTCCGCCCAAAATGTAGGCGCGGCCGAAGCCGCCATTGAGGCTGGCGCTCTCGGGAATCAGCCGGAAAAACCTGAAATCCGGGAAATCGACGTAGAGTTTTGCCTTTGAATGGCGAGCCAGAAAACGATCACGAATGCGTGTGTGGGCCGTGCTTTCGCGCTCGACGGCTGCCGCGCGGCACTGAGTCGTCAGGCGTGCATGGGCCAGCGGGTCGCCCTTGCCGGGCTCGCCGGTCAAGAGCGAGGTACGTGGATCGGCATCGAGCGCACGCGTGTGCGTCGAGAGGCCGGAGACGAGGATGACGGGAACGCCATCGAAATCGGTGCCGAGAAGCACGCGGCTGGCGAAGGGGAAGCCGGTCTTTGGGTCGAGGACCGCAATGGCGGCATAGCGGGCGGAACGGAGAAGAGTGCGCGCCAGCTTGCGCGCCTCTTCGTCCGTTTCCCTGATGACAGAAGCCTGATCTTTCATGTCCACTTTTTGGCGGAAGCGGACAGTGGGATCAAGCCTGTTCTTTCTTCCTGTGCTGCGTCAGGCCGGCGACGACGTCCTGGGCGGAGATCGTGCCGATGATGGCGCCGTTTTCGACCACGCCGATGCTGCCCGGCTGGCGGGAAAGCGCGTCGAGAATGTCGATCAGCGGGGTCTCGGCCTTGGCCGTGCCGCTGACGCTGGCACCTGCTGCGGCATCGCCGAGGCCCGAATGCATGACGTCGCGGGCGGTCAGCATGCTGATCGGGTTCATGTGCTGGACGAAATCGGCGACATACTGGTCGGCCGGGTTCTTGACGATATCCTGCGGCGTGCCGCACTGGATGATGCGTCCGCCCTCCATGATGGCGATGCGGTTGCCGATGCGGAAGGCCTCGTCGAGATCGTGGCTGACGAAGAGGATGGTCTTCTTCAGGCGGCGCTGGAACTCGAGCAGTTCATCCTGCAGGCGGGTGCGAATCAGAGGATCGAGCGCGGAGAACGGCTCGTCCATCAAGAGGATCGGCGCGCCGGTCGCAAAGGCGCGGGCAAGGCCGACGCGCTGCTGCATGCCGCCGGAGAGCTCGTTGACCTTGCGATCGGCCCACTTGGTCAGGTTGACCAGCTCGAGTTGTTCGGCGACGCGCTTCTTGCGCTCGCCCTCGGCCATGCCGGCGAGTTCGAGGCCGAATCCGACATTGTCGGCGACCGTGCGCCACGGGAGCAGCGCGAACTGCTGGAACACCATCGAGACGGTGTGCATGCGCAGATCGCGCAGGCCCTTGGCCGAGGTCTTGTAGGGATTGACCGGGCCTGATGCGCTGTTGACGGTGACCTCGCCGCGCACGACGGGAGCAAGCCCGTTGACGGCGCGCAGAAGGGTCGATTTGCCGGAGCCGGACAGACCCATGAGCACGAGGATCTCGCCCTCCTGGATTTCCAGCGAGGCATCGGCGACACCGAGCACAAGGCCGGTTTCGGCGCCGATTTCGTCGCGGGTCTTGCCCTTGTCGGCAAGGGTGAGGGCGGCCTCCGGCTTGTCGCCGAAGACGATGCTGACATTGTCGAAGCGAACCGCGGTCATGCGCCGTCTCCTTCACCCGCCACGCGGAACATTCGGTCGAGGATGATCGCCAGGATGACGATGCAGAGACCTGCCTCGAAGCCCTTGGCGACGTTGACGGTATTGAGCGCGCGCACGACGGGAACGCCGAGGCCGTCGGCGCCGACGAGTGCCGCGATGACGACCATCGACAGCGAGAGCATGATCGTCTGCGTCAGGCCGGCCATGATCTGCGGCGTGGCATAGGGAAGCTCGACCTTGCGCAGCACCTGCATCGGGGTTGCGCCGAAGGATTCGGCGGCTTCCACCAGCGAGGGGGGCGTCGAGATGATGCCGAGGCGCGTGAGGCGGATGGGGGCGGGGATGGCGAAGATCACGGTGGCGATCAGGCCGGGCACCATGCCGAGGCCGAAAAGGATAAGCGCTGGGATAAGATAGACGAATGTCGGAATGGTCTGCATCAAGTCGAGGATCGGCCGCAGCAGCGAATTCACCCAGGGGCGGCGGGCAGCCGCGATGCCAAGGGGAATGCCGACGATCATGCTGACGAAGGTGGAGGCAAGCACTAGCGCCAGCGTAGCCGTCGTTTCCTTCCAGTAGCCCTGGTTCATGATGAACAGCAGCCCAAGACAGGTGAAGACGGCGACGACGAGCGAGCGCCTCAGCCAGTAGGCGATGGCGGTGATGGCCAGCACGACGATCAGCGGGTGCGGCTTCTGCAGGACGAACAGGATCCCGTCGATGACGTGGGACAGCACGAAGGCAAGCTGGTTGAAGAACCAGTCGGCATTGGAGGTGAGCCAATCCACGAAGGCTTTCGCCCAGGGACCAATGGGAATTTTAAAGTCGGTGATCCAGTTCAAGGGCGTGCCTATCCAGAAAGAACAACAACAGGGGCGAGGATAGCGAAAACGGGGTGGTCAGAGCCACCCCGTACTCGATATCAGAGGCCGAGGCTTTTCTTGACGGCGGCAACGCCGTCGCCGCTGCCGTCAAGCGTCTTGACGCCTGCGAGCCACGGCTCGATCGCCGTCGGATTGGCCTTCAGCCATTCCGTCGCGGCCTTTTCCGGCTCGTCGCCGTCGTTCAGGATCTTGCCCATGATCTGGTTCTCCATCGGGAGAGAGAAGACCATGTTCTTGAGCATGGTGCCGACGTTCGGGCATTCGGTCAGATAGTTGGCGCGAACGTTGGTGAACACCTTGGCGCCGCCGAAGTCAGGACCGAAAACGTCGTCGCCACCCGTGAGATAGGTAAGCTTAAAGTTTTCGTTCATCGGATGCGGTGCCCAGCCGAGGAAGACGACCGGCTTGCCGGCCTTCTCGGCGCGGGCAACCTGCGCCAGCATGCCCTGCTCGGAGGATTCGACGACCTCCATGCCCTTCATGCCGAAGGTGTCCTTCTCGATCATGTTCATGACCAGACGGTTGCCGTCATTGCCCGGCTCGATGCCGTAGATCTTGCCTTCGAGATCTTCCTTGTGGGCGGCGATGTCCTTGAAGTCCTTGATGCCGAGCTCGGCGCCCTTGGCGTTGGTCGCCAATGTGTATTTCGCGCCGGTCAGGTTCGGGCCGAAGGATTCGACCGACTTGTCGTCGATGAAGGGACGAACGTCCTTTTCCTGCGTCGGCATCCAGTTGCCGAGGAAGATGTCGATGTCCTTGTTCTTCAGCGACTGGTAGGTGACCGGTACGGAAAGAACCTTCACGTCGGGGGTGTATCCGAGACCCTTGAGGATCACGGATGCGGTTGCTGTTGTCGCGGTGATATCGGTCCAGCCCACATCCGACAGATGGACGGTGGAGCAGCTGGCGGGATCAGCGGAATATGCGGCGGTTGCGACAGAGAGTGCAGCAACGGCTGTGGCAGTGATCAGTTTGAATGCGCTTGTCGTTTTCATTTATAGACTCCCAGTCTTACGTTCCCAAGCCAATCACCAATAGCCGAGTTTTACAAGCGACCTCAGTGCGTTTGCGCCGCATTGCGGTATCCGATTGCGACGTGCCGTATTTAATGGATCGCTTGAATTTTGTCAGTTTTGAAGGGGTTTTCAGGCAATTTTCTGTGATTAACGACGGCCGGGGGTTTTCTTGATCGTATCGAGCTTTCAAGAAGCGGAGAGACGGAGAATGCAATGGCGAAGCTCTACTTCAACTACTCGACGATGAATGCCGGCAAATCGACGATGCTGCTGCAGGCCGCGTATAATTACGAGGAGCGCGGCATGCGCGTTCTCCTGCTGATCGCGGCGTTCGACGAGCGGGCGGGCAGGGGCATCATCGGCTCGCGGATCGGGCTGCAGGCCAATGCTGTCGCCTTCGAGCAGGATGCCGATCTCCTGGCGCTGATCGCCGAGCAGGGGGCTGCGGGCGAGCCCATCGCCTGCGTCTTCGTCGACGAGGCGCATTTCATGACCCGCGAGCATATCTGGCAGCTGGCGCGCGTCGTCGACCGGCTGAATATCCCCGTCATGGTCTACGGGCTGCGCACGGATTTCCAGGGCAAGCTGTTTCCCGCCTCGCAGGAGCTGATGGCGATTTCCGACGAGATGCGCGAAGTCCGCACCATCTGCCATTGCGGCCGTAAGGCGACGATGGTCGTGCGCCTCGACGGCAATGGCGCGGTGGCGCGGGAAGGGGCGCAGATCGAGGTCGGCGGCAACGAAAAATACGTGTCTCTCTGCCGCCGCCACTGGGACGACGCCATGAACGGCGAATGGGTCGCCGAGGCGGTCGAATAGGCTTCTTCCATTTGAGAATGAACGGCTTTAGTTTGACGGCATTCGATTCCCCGGGGATATCAGGTGCGCAAGCCTGTTTCGTTTGACACCACATTTGATGCAGCCAGTGCGATTGCCGACGAACTGCCGGTGAAGGTCAAGACCTGCGCCGATTTCGTCGGCGAGTTCGCGCGCCATCCTGCCGAGATCGACGACGAGCGCTTTCTGGTCGAAAACGAGCGCTTCCAGGGCTTTGCGACAGACGCCAGGAACCTCGCGGAGCTGCTTGCCGAATTGGTGGCGACGCTGGATGCGATGACCGTCAGGGTGTCGTCGGATCTCGACAGTTTTCGCGGGCTGACGGCGACCGAGCGGTTCATCGGACATTTCTCGCGCCAGCGCATGTGGCGGCGTCACAGCAGCCGTGTCAGGGCGGCTCCCGTGGTCGAGCGGCTGCGCGACCTCATGGTGAAGTCCGACAGCGTCGCGGGACTGATCACGCGCCACCGCGCGGTCGTCCTCACCGCCCACAAGGAGGCCGAGCGCCGGCTGGTCGATATCGTCGAGCGCCGTCGCAGATTGGTCGACGAGATCGACATCGCCCGCATCCGCATCAAGGAACTCAATGCCAAGGCGCTGACGACGCAGGGGCGCATCGGCGTCTATGGCAGCAAGGCCGAGTGGGATCGGATGGAAGAGGAGCGCAAGGCGCTGAAGGCGCAGGCCGATGAGGTCTCCACCCGCGAGCACGAGCTGCGCGACGAGAGCCAGCGGCGCGAGCGCTTCATCGGGATATTCCAGCTTCTGGTGGATGGGCTGAACACCGAGATCGGCCAGTGCAACACGCTGATGCGCAAGCTGATGATCGATACGGAAGAGCGCTTGCTGATCTATCAGGCGCAGGTCGATACCGACATCCCGGGCTCCAAGGTGCAGATTTCTTCGGAACTGTTTCCCAGCATTGCCGATGCCATCGTTCTCTTCGAGCGCGACATGTTGCTGCCGCAGGAGATCGAGCATCGCAAGCGCACCGCCGACGCGCAGTTCGGCAAGAAGTTTCCGGCCTATGCGCATCAGAACGAGGATGTGCCGGGTGCGCCTTTGATCGACACGATGAAGATCTCCTCGCGGCTGCGCTTCCGGATGCCGCGCCTCTAAGCCAATGCGCCTCCAGGATAGGCCGAAGAAACAATAATATCAGCACGATGTTGCCGTTTCGGATGCGGATGCATATTTGAGAGCGGGTGAAACACGCGCTTTTGGATGCAGAGGGGAATGGGCGATGCTTGACGGAATCTCCGGTTTTTTCAGATCGATCGGCCGGGCGATTGGTCGTTGGGCGCGACTTTTCGTGGCCTGGGCCTTCTGGCCGTTCATGGCCGCGCGGGGCTGGTATGGTCGCCGCAGCTGGCTGGTCCGGCTTCCCGTCATCGGCGTGCTAGCGCTGCTCGTCTTGATGTACGGCTATTTCTTCGTTCAGACGCAGATGTGGACCGGCTTCAACCCGTCCTTCGTCGATCAGTACAAGCTTGCCGAACGCAAGGTTCAGGTTGGCCAGGAAGTTCCGCCCGCCGAGGGTGCGACCACGCCTGCGGCCAAGACCTGCCAGCGCTCGGCGATCGTAGACGTCACGGCCGATCTCACTGACTTCAACGTCAACCAGAACTCATGGATTTCTTCCATGCTGCTCTATCGTCTCGGCTTCTTCGGGATCGATTGGGACCACACGCCGTTTCTTGACAACAAGGCCTCGTTCCAGCGCGGCGTGAACCAGGCCTTGCGCCGCACCTCGGCGGAGCTCGTCGATACGCTGGGCCGCGTGCGCGGCACCTCCGGCATCAACAACGACCTGCAGAGCGCGCGTGGCAACCTGCAGTTCGATGAGTACAGCTGGTATTTCGGGCTCAATCCGTTCGGCCCGAAGACGCCGACGCCAAGCTATTATCGCTCGGCGATCGACAGCCTACGCAAGTTCAATACGGATCTCTCCAACTGCAACGCAGTCTTCGATACGCGCGCCGACAACCTCATCCAGTTCATCGACCGTATCGCCAACGATCTCGGCGGCACCGCCGACATGCTGGCGGAGCGCTCGGCCAACCATGCGAGCGGCTGGTTCGACACGCGCGCCGACGATCGCTTCTGGTTCGCCTATGGCCAGCTCTACGGCTACTACGCCATTCTGGCGGCTGCCCAATCGGACTTTTCGCGGGTGATTGCCGAGCGCAATCTTGGCGCGCTCTATGGTGCCACGAACGCACAATTCCAGGCGGCGCTGCGCATCCAGCCGGCGATCATTTCCAACGGTCGCGAGGACGGCTGGATCATGCCGAGCCATCTGGCGACCATGGGCTTTTATATTCTGAGAGTGCGCTCGAACCTGGTGGAGATGCGCGCGGTGCTTGGCCGCTAAGGGCGAGGCCGGTGGCGCTGCTCTGGCGGCGCTATATACGGCGTGGCGTCAGGTGATCAGCTTGTAGCGGATCGCCTTGGCGACCAGCTGGGTGCGGTTGACGCAATCGAGCTTCCTGATGGCGCTGGTCATGTAGGCGTTGACCGTGTGGTCCGATAGCGACAGGATCTGGCCGATCTCGATCGAGGTCTTTCCCTGCGATGTCCAGCGCACAACTTCACGCTCGCGCGCCGAAAGGGGCGGGTGCTCATTGGTCTGGGCTGATTTCACCAGATTGAAGGCGTCGATCGCGTGCAGGATAATCATGGTAAGCTCGTTGACTTCTGCTTGCCCGAGCGCTGCACGCGTGCCGGAGAACCAGAAAAGCAGCCGTTGGCCATCGGCGGTGTAGCTTGGGAAAGAGATGCCGACGCGCATGTCGAAGTCGATCTTCAGCTCGCGAAATTCTACGGGAAGAACAGTAGTCTTGTCGGAGATGCTCCAATGTCGCGGCAAGGCAGAGCTGGCTACACCCGTCGAAAACATGGGCAGTTGCATGAAGCGAGCGCGGTCGAATCTATTGATGTAGGCGGCTGGAAGATTACTTTCGATCAGCAGCGACTTAAGCAGGAAGCTCTCTGGTGTCGGGGCGTCCATCAAGGTCGCGTATTTGAAGCCGAAGGCTTCGGCTATGCGTACCAGAGCTTGGGTGAAAGCCGGCCGTGTCTTCACGGCCGCGATTTCAGCCGTCAATACTGACTGCCTCTCAGAGGTAGTTACGTAAGACATTAACAAATTCCTGCCGCCTACAACTTCCGCCATAAAATCGACTATCTGATATATTTGCTAGTCAGAAATTGTGCGGCGCACAGTGATTAGATTAATGTGTTATAATTTAAACACGAAAAATCCCCGTCTGGTTGTTTTTAGATACATGTGAATCAACCCGGTATCGTTTTTGGTGCGCTGCACGCACGAATTGTGCGCAACCGCAAATCAAAAGAGTAGGATTTTCCTTGCGCCATATGTCGCAGGCGGCAAAGCCGCCCGCGAATCACTATGCTCTAAATCTTCGAGCTATCCTTGGCCTTTTTCATAAGCTGTTCGAGGAAACCGAGCATGACGGCGGAGACCACGAATGCGAGATGCATGGCCGTAAGCCACATGATCTTGCTGTCGGTGAACTGGTTCGAATTCAGGAAGACCTGCAGCAGGTGGATCGACGAGATGGCGACGATCGAGGAGGCGACCTTGATCTTCAAGCTGCCGGAATCCAGCTTGCCGATGAAGGAGACATCGGATTCGGCTTCGCCTTCATCGAAGCGGCTTACGAAGTTTTCGTAACCCGAGATCATCACCATGACGATCAGGCTGGCGACCAGCGCCGCGTCGATGAGGCCGAGCATGGCCAGGATCATCTCGCCTTCGTCATATGTGAAGACGTTGATCGCCACCTTGGAGAACTTGTAGGCGAAGGAGATCGCGTAGACGGCCAGCGACATCGCCAGGCCGAGATAGAAGGCGACAAGGATCCAGCGGCTGGACAGAATGATGCGCTCGACGATGAGCTCGAGTGATTTCATGGTTTACCCCCGTAAATGCTGAATCAATGCGTTGGTGATAGAAGGTCCGGGCTGGTGTGTGCAACCGGCGCAGCGTTCAAACTTTCGGTATATTTCACCATTCCGTTGGCATAAACGTGACGTCTACGAGACGAAATAGATCTGAGGGCGGCATGGCTGAGTATAAAACCGACATCGAGATCGCGCGTGCCGCGGTGAAGAAGCCGATCTACGAGATCGGCGACAGGCTCGGGATTCCGGCGGCTCAGCTCTCGCCCTATGGCCACGACAAGGCGAAGATCAGCGCCGAATTCACGACCGCGCAGGCGGGCAAGCCCGATGGCAAGCTCATCCTCGTCACCGCCATCAACCCGACGCCGGCGGGCGAGGGCAAGACGACCACGACGGTGGGGCTTGGCGACGGGCTGAACCGGATCGGCAAGAATGCCGTCATCTGCGTGCGCGAGCCGTCGCTCGGCCCCTGCTTCGGGGTCAAGGGCGGGGCGGCCGGCGGCGGCTATGCGCAGGTCGTGCCGATGGAGGATATCAACCTCCACTTCACCGGCGATTTCCACGCGATTACGGCGGCGCATAACCTTTTGTCGGCGATGATCGACAATCACATCTACTGGGGCAACGCGCTCGATATCGATGTGCGCCGCATTACCTGGCGGCGCGTGATGGACATGAACGACAGGGCGCTGCGCGAGATCGTCGCGTCGCTCGGCGGGGTTTCGAACGGGTTTCCGCGCGAGAGCGGCTTCGACATCACGGTCGCCTCTGAGGTGATGGCGATCCTGTGCCTGGCCTCTGATCTTACGGATCTCGAAGAGCGCCTCGGCAACATCATTATCGGCTACCGCTTCGACAAGACGCCGGTTTTCGCGCGCGACCTGAAGGCCGATGGCGCCATGGCCGTGCTTCTCAAGGATGCGATGCAGCCGAACCTGGTGCAGACGCTGGAGAACAATCCGGCGCTGGTGCATGGCGGCCCGTTCGCCAATATCGCCCACGGCTGCAATTCCGTCATCGCCACCAAGACGGCGCTTAAGCTTGCCGACTACGTGGTGACCGAGGCGGGCTTTGGCGCCGATCTCGGCGCGGAGAAATTCTTCGACATCAAGTGCCGCAAGGCCGGGCTGAAGCCGGATGCGGCGGTGATTGTCGCGACCGTGCGGGCGCTGAAGATGAATGGCGGCGTTGGCAAGGGTGATCTCGGGCGCGAGGATGTCGCTGCCGTGACGCGCGGCTGCTCCAATCTCGGCCGTCACGTGGCCAATGTGCGCAAGTTCGGCGTTCCCGTCGTGGTCGCGATCAACCACTTCGTTTCCGACACGGATGCCGAAGTGCAGGCGGTGAAGGCGTATGTCGCGCACCTCGGCGCAGAAGCCATCGTCTGCCGCCACTGGGCGGAAGGCTCGGCTGGCATCGAGGAGCTGGCCTGGAAGGTTGTCGAGATGGCGGAATCCGGCGCTGCCAACTTCGCGCCGATCTATCCCGACTCCATGCCGCTCATCGAAAAGATCGAGGAAGTCGCCGCTCAGATATACCACGCCAGCGAGGTGAGCGTGCCGAAGACGGTGCGCGACCAGCTGAAGGTCTGGGAAGAGCAGGGCTATGGCGATCTGCCCGTCTGCATCGCCAAGACCCAATATTCCTTCTCGACCGATCCCAACCTGCGCGGCGCGCCGGAGGGGCATGTTGTTTCGGTGCGCGAGGTGCGACTATCCGCCGGCGCCGGCTTCGTCGTCGTCATCACCGGCGAGATCATGACCATGCCCGGCCTGCCGAAATCGCCGGCCGCCGAGTGCATTCATCTGAATGAAGACGGCGCGGTCGAGGGGTTGTTCTAGCGCCTGCTGCATCGCGACAAAACCGTTTGCGATGCACGCGATTCTCGGTCTAGGTTGATGCCCAAGGATTCCAACTGCTTGGCTTGCGCGGCAGATCAGAGCCGCGATGCCACGTCTTCAGTTGGCGTCTCTGCTGCGCACATTGACCTGACAGAAGGAAGAGAGAATGGCGAAGGAAATACTGGTTTCTTACGGGATCGACGTTGACGCCGTGGCTGGCTGGCTCGGCTCCTACGGCGGGGAAGACAGCCCTTGCGATATCTCTCGCGGCGTGTTCGCCGGCAAGGTGGGCAGCGTGCGCCTGCTGCGGATGTTCGAGAAGTGGGGCATCAAGACCACCTGGTTCATTCCCGGCCATTCGATCGAGACCTTCTGGGACGAGATGAAGCAGGTGGCCGATGCCGGCCACGAGATCGGCATGCACGGCTACAGCCACGAGAATCCGATCGCCATGACGCCGGAGCAGGAAGAGGCGATCTTCGACAAGTGCGTCGACCTGATCACCAAGCTTTCCGGCAAGCCGCCGCGCGGCTACGTCGCGCCATGGTGGGAGTTCGGCTCCAAGACCAACGAGCTTCTGAAGAAGAAGGGCGTGCTCTACGACCACTCGCTGATGCACAACGACCACCATCCCTACTACGTGACCGTCGGCGACGAGTGGACGAAGATCGACTATTCCAAGCATCCCTCGCACTGGATGAAGCCCTATGTGCAGGGTCCAGAGACCGATCTGATCGAGATCCCGGCCTCCTGGTATCTCGACGACCTGCCGCCGATGATGTTCATCAAGGCGTCGCCGAACAGCCACGGCTTCGTCAACCCGCGCGACATTGAGCAGATGTGGATCGACCAGTTCGAGTGGATCTACGAGAATTACGACTACGCGGTCTATCCGCTGACGATCCATCCTGATGTTTCCGGCAAGCCGCATGTGTTGAAGATGCATGAGCGCATCTTCGAGCATATCCGCAAGTTCGATGGCGTGAAGTTCGTGACCATGGAAGAGATCGCGGCCGATTTCGCCAAGCGCTATCCGCGTAGCGGCACGGCGCGGCCGCAGCCCTAAGGAGCACGTCATGTGCGGTCTTTGCGGCGCGCTGGGCGCCGGCGATCACTGGAGTAACGGCGCGGGAAGTGCCACGCTTCTGGCGCCCGCCGCCGAGCGCTACCGGCAGGCGGAGGCGGCCAACCGGGCGCTCGGGCTTTACGGCCTGAGGCTGAAGGTCTGGAACGATCGCTACACGCTGCACGGCCGCACCGGTCGCAGCGTTGTTGTCGGCCATATGGGCGAGCTCTGGCCGCTCGCCGAAACGCTTGCAGGCCGCGCGATCGATCCGCTCGATGCCTCGGTGATGCTCAAGATGGAGAGCGGCCGGTGAGTTCTTCGCCCGCCGGCCCGATTACCGTCAACGTTCTCACCGGCTTTCTCGGCGCGGGCAAGACGACGCTGCTCAACCGGCTGTTGCGCGAGCCCGATCTTTCCGATGTCGCCGTCATCATCAACGAGTTCGGCAGTGTCGGGATCGACCATCTTCTGGTGGAGACGATCGACGACGAGACGGTGCTTCTGCAGAGCGGCTGCATCTGCTGCACGATCCGTGGCGATCTCAAGCAGGCGATCCTGTCGCTGTTCGAAAAGCGGCAAGAGGGGCGTATCGCGCCGTTCAAAAGGCTGGTGATCGAGACCACGGGGCTGGCCGATCCGGCGCCGATCGTGGCGACGCTGACGGCCGACCTGATGCTGAAATACCATTTCTCGATGGGCAACATCATTGCCGTGGTGGACGCGCCGAACGGGCGCCACAACCTTGCGACCTATAACGAGAGCGCCCGGCAGGTGGCTGTCGCCGACCGGATCGTCGTGACCAAAAGCGATATCGCCGAGACCGGCGCGATGGACGACCTGCTGGCGTTGCTAACCGAGATGAACCCGGCGGCGCGGACCGAGATCGGCTCACTTGACCAGATGCCGAGTGCGCTTCTCATCACCGAGGATATTCACGATCTCGGCGCGCGGTCGGGCGAGGTGCGCCGCTGGATCGCCGCCGAGCGCTATCACGACCACGCGCATCCGCCGACCGGTGATGTCAACTCGCATGGCTCGGTGCGCTCGGTTTCGATCACCGCCGACAGGCCGCTCTCATGGCCGCGGTTCTCGACGTGGCTGTCGATGCTGGTCAACCGGCACGGTAACCGGCTGCTGCGCGTAAAGGGCATTCTCGACATCGAGGGTTATCCGACGCCCGTCGTCATTCATGGCGTGCAGCATATCATCCACAAGCCGATCCATCTCGATGCGTGGCCGGAAGGGGTGAGCGGCAGCGTGCTGGTGTTGATCACTGATGGCGATCTCGGCGATCTCAAGCGTTCGTTCTCGGCGTTCGTCGAGGCGGAGCGCGTGTTGACGGATTGAGTGAGCGGCTTCGCATCCTGATTCCTGATCCGGCGCCAGGCCTTTGAAAATCAATGGCAATAGCGATATCCGCCCTTCCTCTGCAGGACGTCGAGATGGAAGTGGGTCTCGTGGGCGGCGTCGCTTTCGGGATCGAGGACCGTCGTGAAATAGAGGCAGCCGGCGGCGCTGACGGTGCGCTGGAAGGCGCCGATCAGGGTCGAATCCTCGCGCCTCGGCTTGACCGCGATATCCTCGCCCTTTTCGAAGCTGAAGCTTGCGATATCGACCGCATTGCCGCGCGCGTGTTCGGAGATCTTGCCGGTCTCGGCGCTGTTGCGCAGGCGGCAGATATAGGAGGAGGCCTGGTTGACGGTGGTGATGCGGCCCTGATCGGCGGCGGCAATGGCAGCGGCCGGGATGACCGTTCCCTTCATCCAGCGGGCAAGCGCCAGCGCCACCGGGCAGCGGAAGACGCCATCCGGCTTGAGCTTGATGCCGGGCAGGGCTTCGGTCACCTTGATCGGCTTGTCGATGCCGCAGCCGTTGCCGTCGTCGATACGGCCAAGATCGGTGAAGACGACGCCGAGTGATTGCAGCTCCTTGACGCATTCGGAGTGGTCGGCATCGCTTTCCGGCTCGATCGTCAGATGCTGGGCCTCGAGCGTCTGCTTATCGGGAGGGTTCTTGTCGGGGAGGTTGGGGCCTTGCACCTCGCGCTTGGGCGCGGCTGCGTCCTTCGCTGACGTGTCGGAGGAGGGGGTGGGTTGGTCGCCTTCGGTGGTCTTCTCGCCGGGTTTTGTGTCCGGCTTTGGAACATCGGAGCTGGGCGCATCGGGTTCCGTCACGTCTGGCTTGGAGCCCGGTTTGGGCTGCGGCTTGGGTGCGACATCCACATTCGCGGGGTCGTCGGCCTGCTGTTCGACGTGTTTGTCGCCGGGTTTTACTTCCGGTTTGGGGCCGGTCTCGGGCAGGCCGGCGCCGGTCAACATGATGAGGCAGAGGAGTGCTGTCGCGATCTGGCCTGTCTTCTTCACGCATCCATCCATCGTTTTATTCCCAGCGAAATAACAACGTATGAGGGCGGATTTCGTTGCAATTTCGCAACGTTGATCGGCATCGTTAAAACATGACCATTTAGATCATGATATCTCGGCGACATATATTGACAACTATACTCATGTTTTTTATGCGGCAAGAAGAAGGCGGAATTATTCGCCTCAACACCTAGCCAGCCCCTCCAAGCGCGGATGCGCGACGACCAGCCAGCCCGGTACTTTTTTCATTGAGGGGTTGATTATGGTTATCCGACATTGGCGCTCGGCGCTTTTGGTGAGCGCGGCGTTTGTCTGCGCTGGTCCGGTCTCGCAGGCGCTGGCGCAGAGCGCGCAGACGACGACGCCGGCTGCCACGAGCGACGGCGAAACGACGCTGCAGAAGATTGTTGTGAAGGGCAAGCGGGTGTCCGCGCCGGCGCCGGGCAGCGCCACCGACACGCCGCTGGCGACCGAGACGACGGCCGCTCAGATCGAAAACAAGCAGATCACCAGCATCAGCGATCTTGGCCGCATTGCCGAGCCGGGCGTCAATTTCAACCGCAACACGGGTGGCGTAAACATTCGCGGTCTCGAAGGCAGCCGCGTGCTGACCACCGTGGACGGCATTCCGCTGACCTTCCTTTCGGACGCGACACGCAGCGCGACCGGTGGTGTCGATACCTTCGACTTCTCGTCGCTCTCGGCCGTCGACGTCCTGCGCGGCGCCGATTCGAGCCGCGCCGGCGGTGGAGCGCTCGGCGGTGTCTTGGCCGTACGCACGCTTGAGCCGGAAGACCTGATCGAGGAAGGTCGCGATTGGGGCGGCATCGTCAAGTACACCTATGACAGCTCCGACAAGAGCTCCTCGCCGTCCGCCGCCATCGCCAAGCGTATCGAAAATACCTCGATCATGTTCCAGGGCGGCTACAAGACCGGCAAGCAGACCGACAGCCAGGGAACCGTTGATACATACGGTCCGACCCGCACGGCGCCGAACCCTTCCGACTATGATCAGCACAACCTGCTGTTCAAGCTGCGCCAGCAGCTCGAAGGCGGCCACACGATCGGCCTGACGGCGGAAAGCTATCGCAAAGATCGTGATACCGACGCCAAGACCAACCAGCTGAGGGTTCTGACGTCGCGCGATCAGTATCTGCCCGGGAACTACTTCACCAACGACGCGTCGGCTCGCGACCGCGTCTCGCTGGACTACAAGTTCCAGTCAGAGAGCGACGACAGCCTCGTGGATTCTGCTTGGGCGTCGCTTTACTGGCAGGATCAGACGCGCGGTACAGGATATAACGGCTATCGGTCTACGTCGGTTATCGGCCCGATCGGTCGTTTGAACGAGTATGACGAACGCACGATCGGTCTCGTCGGTGCCCTGGAAAAGAACGTTGATACCGGTTACCTCGATCACAACATCGTCTTCGGCTTCGATCTGGCCCACGCGACGACCGAGCAGTATTCGTCCGGTTACGACAATTGCCCGGCACCGCTGCCGAGCGGCGCTTATCCGACCGGCTTCTCGGCGTGCTCCAACCTGCACACCAATCAGGCCGACACGCCGAAGGTTGAGACCGGCCGTATCGGCCTCTATCTCGACGACAAGATTTCGTTCGGCGACACCGGGTTCTCTGCTACACCGGGTATCCGCTTCGATTGGATCAGCCATGATCCGAAGATGACCGATGCCTTCGATCGTAACGCCAGCAACCCGTCGCTGCCGAACAGCTTCAGCGACACAGCCGTTTCGCCAAAGCTCCGCTTGGAACAGGAAGTCAACGATCAGGTCTTGCTCTATGGTCAGTGGGCCATGGGCTTCCGTGCACCGACCGCTGGCGAATTGTTCGCAAACTTCGGCGGGCCTGGCACTTACCTGCGCCTCGGCAATCCCAATCTGGAGTCTGAAACCAGCAACGGTTTCGAAGTCGGCGCCAAGCTGGGTGACGATGATTTCGGTGGTCGCGTGAACCTGTTCTACAACCGCTACCGCAACTTCATCGACACGACGAGCCTGAACGCCGCGCAGGCTGCCGCCCGTGGCTATACACTGTCGCAATATCCGCAGGGTGGTATCACCACCTATAACAACGTGGCGAACGCGGAGATCTTCGGTACGGAAATCTCCGTTCACAAGCGCTTCTCGAACGGCTTCCGCGCTTTGGCCGGCTTGGCCTATGCGGAAGGCAACAACCTCGATACGAAGACCTTCCTGCAGTCGGTCACGCCACTCAAGGCCGTTGTCAGCGTCGGATACGACACCGAGACTTGGGGTGTTGGCCTCGACTGGACGGGCGTCAAGCATGCGCGCGGCCAGACAATCGGAACCGCGACCTCGACGAGCTACTTCAGCACGCCGGGCTACGGCATCGTCGACCTGACGGCATGGTGGGAGCCCGAGCAGATCAAGGGTCTGAAGATCAACGCCGGCATCTACAATGTCTTCGACAAGACCTACTACGACTACGCCTCGGTCCGCACCGGCGGCTCGCAGCCTCGCGAATACTATTCCGAGCCGGGCCGCACCTTCAAAATCTCGCTGACCCAGCGCTTCTAAACCAATCGAAAGGGCGGCCTCCGGGGCGCCCTTTTTCTTGGCCGCATTCGCCTCTTGCGCTGGCTCTCATCTCACGCTAACAATTCCGCCCATGAACATGTCCTTGAACATCGCAATCTGGTGGTGGGCTCGCTAAGGCGGCCTCGACCAATCGTGTCCAAAGACGACGATGAGCCGCCCGGAAAACACCAGGCGGCTTTTTTGTTTTTAAGGCCGCCTGTCATCCGGGCCGATAACGGAGTGAAGCAATGGTAACGATCATCAGGGATGACGGAGCGGAGATTTACGAGACCAAGGGTGGCATCACGGTCACGCGGCAGCGCCGGGCGATCCCTTATGCCGATGCGGTCTCCTCCTATATCGACAAGCTCGACGAGCGCCGTGGGGCGGTGTTCTCGTCGAACTACGAATATCCGGGCCGCTATACGCGCTGGGATACCGCCGTGGTCGATCCGCCGCTCGGCATCTCCTGCAACGGCCGCGAGGTCTGGATCGACGCCTATAACGAGCGCGGCGAGGTCATCCTCGGCTTCGTCACCGAGCGGCTGAAGACGATCTCAGAGCTCGAGCTCGGCGCTTCGACCAAGCGGCGGCTCGACCTCACCGTGAAGGCGCCGGACCGGGCGTTTACCGAGGAAGAGCGCTCGAAGATCCCGACTGTTTTCACCGTGCTGCGCGCCGTTACCGATCTCTTCTATTCGCAGGCCGATGCCAGCCTCGGGCTCTATGGCGCCTTCGGCTACGATCTCGCCTTCCAGTTCGACGCCATCAACCTGAAGCTGACGCGTCCCTCCGACCAGCGCGACATGGTGCTCTATCTCCCTGATGAAATCCTCGTCGTCGACAATTACTCGGCCAAGGCCTGGATCGACCGCTACGATTTCGAAAAGGGCGGGTTGTCGACCGAGGGCAAGGCCGGCGATATTCCGGTCGAGCCGTTCCAGCGCACCGACACCATTCCGCCGAAGAGCGATCACCGCCCCGGCGAATATTCCGAGCTGGTGACCAAGGCGAAGGAGAGCTTCCGCAAGGGCGACCTGTTCGAGGTCGTGCCCGGGCAGAAGTTCATGGAGCGCTGCGACAGCAAGCCTTCGGATATTTCCAAGCGCCTGAAGGCGATCAATCCATCGCCCTATTCCTTCTTCATCAATCTCGGAAACCAGGAATATCTGGTCGGCGCTTCGCCGGAGATGTTCGTGCGCGTTTCCGGCCGCCGCATCGAGACATGCCCGATCTCGGGAACGATCAAGCGCGGTGACGATCCGATCGCCGATAGCGAGCAGATCCTGAAGCTCTTGAACTCCAAGAAGGACGAGAGCGAGCTCACCATGTGCTCGGATGTCGACCGCAACGACAAGAGCCGCGTCTGCGAGCCGGGTTCGGTCAAGGTCATCGGCCGCCGGCAGATCGAGATGTATTCGCGCCTCATCCACACCGTCGACCATATCGAGGGACGCCTGCGCGACGACATGGACGCGTTCGACGGCTTCCTGTCTCACGCCTGGGCGGTCACCGTCACCGGCGCGCCGAAGCTGTGGGCCATGCGCTTCATCGAGAGCCATGAGAAGAGCCCGCGCGCCTGGTATGGCGGGGCGATCGGCATGGTCGGGTTCAATGGCGACATGAATACGGGGTTGACGCTGCGCACCGTGCGCATCAAGGACGGGATTGCCGAAGTCAGGGCAGGGGCGACCTTGCTCAACGATTCCGACCCGCACGAAGAAGAAGCCGAAACCGAACTGAAGGCGTCCGCCATGCTCTCCGCCATCCGCGATGCCAAGGCCGGCAATACGGCCAAGGCCAGCCGCGACGTCGCCACTGTGGGCAAGGGCGTCAAGATCCTGCTCGTCGACCACGAAGACAGCTTCGTGCATACGCTGGCCAATTATTTCCGCCAGACGGGTGCCGAGGTTTCGACCGTGCGCTCGCCGGTGCCGGAAGAGATTTTCGACCGGCTCGATCCCGATCTCGTCGTACTTTCGCCCGGTCCTGGCAACCCCAAGGATTTCGACTGCAAGGCGACGATCAAGAAGGCGCGGGCCCGCAACCTGCCGATCTTCGGCGTCTGCCTGGGGCTGCAGGCGATCGCCGAGGCTTATGGCGGCGAACTCCGCCATCTTGCATTGCCGATGCACGGCAAGCCGTCGCGCATCCGCGTGCTGGAGCCGGGCCTGGTATTCTCCGGCCTCGGCAAGGAAGTGACCGTCGGCCGCTACCACTCGATCTTCGCCGACCCCTCGACCCTGCCGCGCGATTTCATCATCACCGCGGAGAGCGAGGATGGCACGATCATGGGCATCGAGCACGCCAAGGAACCGATCGCGGCCGTGCAGTTCCATCCGGAATCGATCATGACGCTCGGCGGCGATGCCGGCATGCGGATGATCGAGAACGTGGTGGCGCATCTGTCGCGCAAGCGCGCGACGCGGGCTGCTTGAGGTCGGCCGCTAGTTGTTTGCGAGGTTGGTGGGTGTGATACCCCCCTCTGGCCTGCCGGCCATCTCGCCCACAGGTGGGGAGATCGGCTGGGAGCGGCCGCTCGCTCCATCCTCATTGTCTAGGGATGCCGTCACAACGAGTCGATCTCCCCCCCCTTGTGGGGGAGATGCCCGGCAGGGCAGAGGGGGGTAATGCTGGCGCTAACGCCAGCGGATCACCTAACTCCACCCGCAGAAACCTCACCCCCGCCGCCGCACGATCGTCACATTCATCCGGCTACGCAGCCTGAAACCCAGCTGCTCGTAGAGCGCGATCGCCCCCGTATTGCTGGCATAGGCGTGCAGAAATACCTCTTCACCGCGCGCCGTGATCTCGCCGGCGACGAAGCGGAAGAGGAGGGTGCCGAGGCCGCGTTTCTGGAAATCGGGGTGGGTGCAGAGGCCGCTCAATTCGGAGAGGCCGGGATGGCGCATGCGCTGGCCGGCCATGGCCGCCAGACGGCCGTCGATCCTGACGCCCCAGAAGGTGCCGAGGCGCTGGGCGCCGAGCGTGAAGGGGCCGGGTTTGGTCAGCAGCGCTAGCGCCAGCATCTCCTCGGCATCGTCAGGTGTCAGCGGCACGATACTCATGTCGTCGATGCGTTCGTAGGGACGGTCGCCGATCATCTGGACGAGCGTGCTTTCGATCAGCACATCGTGGCCATCAGGCACGATGATCGGGCCGGCCTCGACCAGCGCCATGATCTCACCGGGCGCGGAAAGGGCGGCCAGCGCTGCCAGACTCGCCGGCGTGTCGTCGCGCGGGGCGGCGAAGGGGACGATGGAGGTGGGGTAGCGCATCGCGAGCGGGCCGCCTTCGGCGAGATCGGCATGCACGGTCAGAAGCGCGTTCCAGGCAGGGCGGTCGAGGCTGTGGGTCACTGGTGGTCTCCTCCCGGTTCGCCGGCTCATCTTATCGGCGGCATATAGCATATTCGGCATGCCGGTGCGCGTGTCGTGGCGGGCGCGATGCTGCCTCTGCCGCAAATGTCGGCGGGGGTGGCGGCGAAGCCGAGGGGCCGGCCACTTGACATCCGCCCCCAAATCAGAACGTTTCAGGAACGATCAATCGGGAATCCTGCGCGTGTCCACTGGTGAGAAGTTTATCGTGATCCCCTACCGCAGCAATCGCGGCAAGCTGGTGCCGGGCGAGATGCGGCAGGCGTCGAACCCGATCAGCGCGGAGAAGATCGCGTCCGCCATGGCGGAACGCTTCGCGGGCGTCGCGGCCTATGCCATCACGGTCGACGAAGAGACCGGCGACATGCTGTCGCCACGGCTCTTGGCGCAGTTCGGCGAGATCGCCGATCTCAATCCGTAAGCGTTGCGATGGAGACCTCGCTCTATCTGCCGGTGAAGGCCTTTCTGGAGGCGGCGGGGTATGTCGTGAAGGGGGAGGTCGCGACCTGCGATGTCGTGGGCTTGAGCGAAAGCGAGCCGCCGGTCGTGGTCGTCTGTGAATTGAAGATGTCGTTCAATCTCGAGCTTATCCTGCAGGCGGTCGACCGGGCGGCGA
>NZ_JAGHMF010000009.1 GCF_017741815.1 Rhizobium sp. 16-488-2b | reverse complement strand
CGGCCGCCGAAAAATCCTCAATTCGCCCTGTCGTCCACGTCGGCATAAGTGGGGAATTTTACTTCGGCGCTAATGGGGAAAATTCACCCGGCATTGACACACGGCATGGGAATTGGCGCGGGCGTGGCCGGGAAGCGAGCTCGTCCTCGTCGAAAATGCCGCTCATGCACCCGATCACGACGGCATGGCGCGCGCAATTATCGCCGCGACCGACAGATTTCGCGAAATTTCTCAAAAATAATTTTCGACGCATCACCTTAAAAAGCGGCTCAAAACGCGCCATTTGCGGGCGAATCCGGCTCTCCAGCGGTCGAAAGATCACCGATTCCTCGCAAGCCACATGATGAACGCAATATTACCGAAATCGCGACCTGACCGCCCGCGTTAATCTTTTGCCTCGAAACGAGCCATCCGATGGCGGCGAGGCTTTTTGAGAAAGATAAAATTTGAAGCAACCTTGGTAAACATTCCCTTCGAATTCCGGTAAAATTCGATGTTGATTTTAGTCGAATTCGACGCGCTTTTGAATCAACTAAGCCTTTAATTTTGCTTCTGAATTTTGCGTCGAGTAAAAACACGTCTGGCAATGTCTCCTCACAAACGGGGACATACAAATGACGATAACAAACTTCATCAAGGGCGGCCTCGCCGCTGCCGCGATGCTCATGTCGATGGCAGGCGTCGGACAGGCCGGCTACCAGAGCATGACCGTTCTCGGCAACACCAGCCCGCCGATCGGCGCTTACCAGTTCTGCAAGGAAATCCCAGAAGACTGCAAGAACGCAGCCGGCGACCAGGGCACGATGGTGCTGACTGAAGACAGCTGGAAGACGATCCTGAAGATCAACTACCAGGTCAACTCCGAGATCACGCCGATGACCGACATGGAGATCTATGGCGTCGAGGAACGCTGGGCCTATCCGAAGACCGCAGGCGACTGTGAAGACTATGCGCTCCTGAAGCGCAAGATGCTGATCGAAGCCGGCTTCTCGCCGTCGAACCTCCTGATGACCGTCGTGCTGCAGCCGAATGGCGATGGCCATGCCGTGCTGACCGTTCGCACTGATCGCGGCGACTTCATTCTCGACAACATGCGCAACAAGGTCATGCTCTGGGCCGATACCGAGTACACCTACCTGAAGCGCCAGTCGTCCAGCGATCCGACCCGCTGGGTCAAGCTCCAGGACGGCCGCGCCGTGGCTGTCGGCAGCGTCAAGTAATTCCATCCGCCGGAGCAATCCGGTGGGCAAGCAAGGCGCCTGGTCCCGTCCCCGCATGCACGTCCAGACCGGCGTCTCAAGAGCCGCTCCTGCTGTCCCAGGAGCGGCTCGCTTTTTATGGGGCACCGACATGCGCCCACACCTTCGGTTAACGATTAATTAACCACGCAGACCCGATCATCACGCCATAGATCAGCGACACCGGCGGCTCACGTTTTTCCTGCGACGGTCAGATATTCGAAAGCCGTCATGCGCCAGGCCATTCAGAGCTCCACAGAGGTCGAGGAATCCCCTCTCCTGTCGACTGGCTTTCTCATCCGCACAACCATTGTCATCGCCCTTCTGGCGGTGCTCACCGTTGCCATCAGCGTTGGCGGCCGATGGTTCGGCGCGCGCGTGTCGCTAGCCGGAAATACAGACAGCACGGCGCCGGTGACGCTGACGATCGGCCAGGACACGCTGCAGCTCCAGGAAAACACAATCCGCTTCCCCAGCCAGCGGCACAGCGGCACCACCGAGCGCGCCGACCTCTATCTGGCATGGCCGCAGATGCAGGGTTATTCGAGCGAAAACCGCGATCGCTTCGACGATATCACCAAGTCCCCGGACCTGATTTTCCTGCAGGTCACTCAGGCCACCATGTCGCGTGACATGTCCGGACGATTCGAGCCGATCTACTCGCATCTGATCGACCCGACCCCACATCCCTTCGCCAATGGAATGACGCTTCACAAGCTTCGGGCCGATACCGGATATGGCGATGAAGTGCTGCTGACGGCGCCGCGCAAGGGTGGTCCCGACTACGTCGTGCGCTGCCTGCTGCCGGCGAGCCCGGAGCTCACCACCAGCGGCGACTGCCAGCGCGATATCAAGGTCGGGCGCGATTTAAGTGTGCTCTACCGCTTCTCCAGCCGTCATTTGGCGGAGTGGGAACATATTGATGCCGCTATTGCCCAATTTGTGGAAACGCGCCTCGTGAACCGTTCCGCGACATCTCGGTAGAATGGTCCGAAACGGTGAAACAAACGATTAATCATAAACGGATTGGTAACCCCGAAGAGCTACCTTCAACGAGGTTGATCGTGCGGGCGAAGCGCGGTCCCGATTCTTCTAAACTGCAAGCCAAGCAAAGAGTGAAATAGTGTCAAGGTCAGCTTCCTCCGCTTCCCCGTCCCGCTCCAGCAATTTCCTGATCAAGGCGATCGTTGCGCTGTCCATGGCAGTCGGTATGGTTGGCTTGGGTTCAAACGCAGAAGCTGCCAACTCGAAGTATGCGGGCATTGTCGTCGACGCCAATACCGGCAATGTCCTCTACAGCGAAAACGCCGATCGCTTGCAGTATCCGGCTTCGCTGACCAAGATGATGACGCTTTACCTGACGTTCGAAGCGCTCGAACAGGGCCGCATCCGTCTCGATAGCGCCGTTCCCTTCTCCGCTCATGCATCCGGCCAGGCGCCAACCAAGCTCGGCGTTCGCCCGGGCGCCACGATTTCGGTCGAGCAGGCCATTCTCGGCCTCGTCACTCTTTCCGCCAACGACGCCTCGACCGCGCTTGGCGAACTGCTCGGCGGTTCGGAAGACCGCTTCGCGCAGATCATGACCGCGAAGGCACATGCGCTCGGCATGACGCGCACCACCTACCGCAATGCCAACGGCCTGCCGAACACCGCGCAGATGACCACGGCGCGCGACCAGGCCCGTCTCGGCATCGCGCTGCGCCAGCATTTCCCGCAGTATTACGGCTACTTCTCCACGCAGAGCTTCAAGTTCGGCAACCGCATCATCCGCAGCCATAACCGCCTGGTCGGTTCGGTGCGCGGCGTTGACGGCATCAAGACCGGTTATACTCGCGCTGCCGGCTTCAATCTCGTGAGCTCGGTTCAGGTCGATGGCAAGTCGATCGTCGGCGTCGTTCTCGGTGGTGCGTCCACGCCTGCCCGCGACACCCAGATGCGCAACCTGATTGCGTCGTACCTGCCGAAGGCTTCGAGCCGTGGCGGCTCCGCACTGGTTGCCCAGGCGCCGAAGATTTCGTCCGAGACCGTTATTCCGGTGACCGTTGCCAAACAGGACGTCGCGGAATTGCCGCCGACGCATCCGCTGCCGGTCAGCCGCACCGAGGTTGCCTCGGCGCAGGTCGCTTATGCCGGCACGTCGTCGTCCAAGTCCGACAATCCGCTTCTGCAGGAAATGCCGCAGCCGACGAAGGTGAAGACGCAGCCGATCAAGCAGGCCGCAGCCGCTCCGGTTCCCACGCCGACCACCGCCTACGTTCCGCCGGAACAGGGTGATACCTCGGTCGACAACGTCACGACCGCATCGACCAAGCAGGCGCAGCCGGAAGGCTGGGTCGTACAGATCGGCGTCTCGGCCAGCCGCGAAGCAGCGATGGACCTGCTCGACGGCGCCAAGAGCAAGGGCGGCAAGGCACTGCGTTCCGCCAAGCCTTTCGCCGTCGCCTATGCCGGCAGCTATCGCGCGCGCTTCGGTGGCTTCGACGACCAGAAGCAAGCCGTCAACGCCTGCAACACGCTGAAGCGTGCTGGCGTGAAGTGCTGGGCCTCCGCCCAGTAATGAAGACGACCGCCGCCTATCACGTTCAGGCGGCGGCCCGGAATTCGGCCTTGATCGGTGTTCGCGACAGGGCCGACCTTCCTAGACCTGATTTGTATTGCGTACGGGGATAATTATGGCGATCAACGAGAATGTTCCGGAATTTCCGGCCGAAGGTCGGTTGACTGGCAAGAATCCGCGCTCGGTTCTGCATCCGCTTCACGAAGCGGCTATGCGTCTTGCCGAAATTGGCATGCCGCGCCCGAAGGCGAAGACAGCCAAGACCAAGGACCTGATCAACCTGCTCTTGTCGCATGGCGCACGCGCCTGGCGCTACTCGCAGCCCGAAGCGAATATCTATCTTCACGTTACCAACCCGGAAGGCCGGGCGCCGGTGACGATGCGGCTCCGCTGAACCAATGCGAACTGGTCTCTCTGATGTAATGTGTTGCGTCAGAGAAGGCCGAGCTCGGAGAGCTCGCGGCGGAGGTCCGCGGGCATCTCGGCGACGCCCTCGCCGAGCGTATCGAGATCGCGCGGGCGATCCTCTTCCGGATAATAGCGCCACCCCTGAAAGGCCCGTTTCGGCTGAACCGCCGTTTCGATGACCTCGGGGCCGAGCACCAGATGGCAGCGGCCAATGCCCTCGCCATCGGTAAAGCTCTGGATATCGAGCAGCTTCTGCCGCGCCTGAACCTGGCCCTTGATCACCCAGTAGAGCGAGCCGCCGTCGAGCAGCTCTTCAACGCGCTTCGGGACCATTCGGGTCGTGTGGACGGAGTGTGGTTCCATGCCGGCCGCGATCGCCCTCAAGGAGCGTTCGGCCACCCATTCGCGCAAGTCGTCGATCGAGTCGGCGCCGACGCAGAGTTTGATAAGATGCAATGCCATACCGCCGTTCAAATCCTTTTGCGCGGCAGCGTCAAGCGGCTTGAACGCGCCGGCGGCCCATAGCCGCCGGTTTTCCAATCACAGTGTGATACGCCGTCCAGACCGCGATAGCCGGCCCGACCTATCAACACTCGACGACGTTGACCGCGAGGCCGCCGGTCGAGGTTTCCTTGTACTTCTCGCTCATGTCGTAGCCGGTCTGGCGCATGGTCTCGATACAGGCGTCGAGCGGAACGAAGTGGCGACCGTCGCCCTTGATCGCCAGCGACGCAGCGGTCACGGCCTTCACGGCGCCAAGCGCGTTGCGCTCGATGCAGGGAACCTGGACGAGACCGGCAACGGGATCGCAGCTCATGCCGAGATGGTGTTCAAGCGCAATTTCCGCCGCGTTCTCGATCTGCTCCGGCGTACCGCCCATGACGGCCGCGAGACCGGCGGCGGCCATTGCGGCAGCCGAGCCGACTTCGCCCTGACAGCCGACCTCGGCGCCCGAGATCGAGGCATTGTGCTTGATGATGCCGCCGACGGCCGCTGCCGTCAGCAGGTAATCGCGGATGCCGTTCTGGTCCCAATCGTCGTGAAAATGCTCGTAGTAACGGATCGTCGCCGGGATGACGCCGGCGGCGCCATTGGTCGGCGCGGTGACCACGCGGCCGCCCGCTGCGTTCTCCTCGTTGACAGCCATGGCGTAGACGCTCAGCCAATCGTTGGCGAGCAGCGGATTGATACGGTTGCTGCGCCACTCTTCCTGCAGCTTGTCATGGATCGAGCGGGCGCGGCGGCGGACATTGAGGCCACCCGGCATGATGCCGTCGACCTTGAGGCCGCGCTCGATGCAGGAGCGCATTGCTTCCCAGATCCGGTCGAGGCCTTCGTTGAGTTCCTCGCGGCTGCGCTGGCTTTCCTCGTTGGCCCGCTTCATCTGCGCGATCGAGACACCTGATCGCGCCGCCATCTCGAGCATCTGCTTGGCGGTGGAGAAGGGATACGGCACCTTGACACCATCCGACGGCATTTTCTTCTTGGCGCGCATCGTCTCCAGTTCGGTGTCGGTGACGACGAAGCCGCCGCCGACGGAATAATAGATGCGGCGGACAAGCATCCGGCCGTCTTTGTCGAAGGCGGAGAAGGACATGCCGTTGGCATGGCCCGGAAGCGGCTGCTTCTTGTCGAATATCAGATCGGTCTTCGGCTGGAACTGATAGGCCGGGTGCCCAGGAGGCGTGATGCGGCCGGAGCGCTCGACCTTGTCGATAATGCCGTCCATCTGGTCGGGATCGACGCTGTCAGGCTGCTCGCCCATCAGGCCGAGGATGACGGCCCTGCCCGTCCCGTGGCCGATACCGGTGTGGGCGAGCGAGCCGTGCAGGCTCACCTTGATCGCCGCGACATTGGCACCCGAAGACGGGCGCGGCCATTCATCCGACAGAATCAGATCGAGAAAGCGGTTCGCCGCCGTCATCGGCCCCATCGTGTGGGAACTGGAAGGGCCGACGCCGATCTTGAATACGTCGAAAACAGAAAGGAACATGGGTGCGTCCTGTTGAGATTTTACTGATTCAGGCTACGCCAGCGCAGCCTGCGATCCGTTCGGTTCCCCGACATAGCATTTCACGCGTGCGACATCATCCTATGAAAGGTTCCATGTCCGCCCGTTGTTGCGGTCAGCGCTTCTATCTATAGAGTGGGCGCGTGGAGAGGGACTGAATCAATATAATGATGACGACACCAGATTACATCGCCCTGTGCTTCTTCGCGCTCATGTGGTTCGGCTATGCGCGACTGTTGCGCAGCGCAAGCCTCTTCGGCCGCACCAGTCTCACGCATGCGATGATCGAGCGGAGGCGCGAATGGATCTACAATTCGCTGCGCCGCGACCTGAAGATGATCGATACGCAGATAATGGCCGGCCTACAGAACGGCACGGCCTTCTTCGCCTCCACCTCGATATTTGCCGTCGGCAGTTGCTTCGCGCTGCTTGGCGCGACGGAGAAGGTCGATGCGGTGTTCGCCGACCTGCCGCTGGTTCTCCATAGCGGCCACGCGGTATTCGAGATGAAGGTCGGCGGTCTGGCGGCTCTGTTCGGCTATGCCTTCTTCAAGTTCGGCTGGTCCTATCGCCTCTTCAACTACTGCACCATCCTGTTCGGCGGCATCCCGATGATGCGCGACACCGAAAACGACGTTCTGGCGGCGGAACGGGCCGCCGAGCGCGTCATCCGCATGAACATCATCGCCGGAGGTCACTTCAACGAGGGCTTGCGGGCGATCTTCCTGTCGATCGGCTATCTCGGCTGGTTCATCAACCCTTACGTCTTCATGGCGACGACTACGATCGTCATCGTCGTCCTGACGCGGCGACAGTTCTTCTCCGAGGCGCGGCTGGCGATCATGGATCGCGAGCCGTCATCAAATCTCCACCTTTCTCCTATTCCCCGCAGCAATCCGTCAGCCGACGGAAACGACTCACCTGGGGGATTGTGAATGACTGTTCCGGCGACGGAGACCGCAGCGGCGCCAAAGCCGCCGCGCATCGGCTTGCTCGACACGCTGCGCGGCGCGGCGCTGATCGCGATGGCGACCTATCACTTCACCTGGGACATGGAGTTCGTCGGCTATCTTACGCCGGGTACCGCCGAGACCGGCTGGCTGAAGCTCTATGCCCGCGCCATCGCCTCGACCTTCCTGTTCATCGTCGGCGTCAGCCTGGTGCTTGCCAATACGCCCGAGACGCGCTGGAATTCGTTCTGGAAGCGGTTCGCGATGATTGCCGCCGCGTCGGTGGCCATTTCCGTCGCGACCTATTTCTTCATGCCGGGAGAATGGATCTTCTTCGGGATCCTGCACTGCATCGCCGTGCTGAGCGTGGTGGGCGTGCTGCTGTTGCGATTGCCCCTGCCCGCGATCATCGCCGTCACCATCGTGGCGGTCGCCGGCTGGATCGCCGATACCTGGGTATCGCCGGGTATCCTGCGCTCGCCGCTCTTCGACCCGCGTTACCTCGCCTGGATCGGCTTCGCCGAGATGCCGCAGCGCTCCAACGACTATGTTCCGCTGTTTCCGTGGATGGTGCCGTTTCTGCTTGGGCTGACGAGTGCTGCGATCGCTTTGCGCACCAAGCTTCCGAAAAAGCTCGCAGCTTTCGGAACCGGATCGAGCCTGCTCGCCAGGCTGGGCAGGCATAGCCTCTCCTTCTACCTCGTCCACCAGCCGGTACTGATCTCGATTGCGTTTGCTTTGGCTTACATCGTGCCGCCTGCCAAGCCCGATCCGGTGCAGACCTATCTGCAGCAATGCAACACGTCCTGCAGCCTGCAGGAAGGCGAAGCGCTGTGCCGCAGCTTCTGCCAGTGCACCCTCGACAAACTTCAGGAACAGAAGCTGTTCACGCCGTTTCAATCCGGCGAGGTCAAGGCCGATGATGGTCGCATCATCAGCCTTGCCAGCGAATGCAGCGCCGCGCCCCAATAAGGGGCGCTTTGGCTGATCAGGTGCCGACGCCGATTTCGGCGAGGCGGCCGAGGCAGGATTCTTCGATATTGTCGAGTTCGGCCAGAGTGTCGTCGATATCCTTGCGCTTCTGGCGCAGGTCCTCGCGCTTTTCGTCGACGCGCTTCATCAGCAGCTTCAGCTGTCCAAGCTCGCCCGGCGGCTCCTTGTAGACCTGAATGATTTCGCGAATTTCGGCGATGGTGAAGCCGATGCGGCGACCGCGCAGGATCTCCTGGATCAGGCGCCGGTCGGTCGGGCGAAACAGCCTCGTGCGGCCACGACGCTCCGGGTGAATGAGGCCTTCGTCTTCATAAAAGCGCAGCGTCCGCGTCGAAACTCCGAACTCGCGCGTCAACTCCGTGATGCTGTAATATTTGCTAACCGGCATGGATCCCTCGATATTCAGGAACCATAATATTGACTTTTACGTAATAGTCAATTTGTGCAACCCGGCTGCGAGTTGCCTATATGCCAAACCACCAGGTGGCGATCCCCAGAAAAGCGAAGAAGCCGGTGCAATCGGTGACCGTGGTCACGAAAACCGACGAGGCAATGGCGGGATCGGCGCCGACCTTATCGAGCAACAACGGCAAAAGAATGCCGGCGACGGCGGCGGCGAAGAGATTGATGATCATGGCCGAGCCGATGACGAAGCCAAGCTGGTAGTCGTGAAACCAGGTGGCAGCGATGGTGCCCATGATCACAGAGAACATGGCGCCATTGGCAAGGCCAACCGCCACTTCCCTTCGAATGACGCGGCCGGCATTGTATATATCGAGATCGCCGGTCGCGAGCGCGCGCACGGTCACGGTCATGGTCTGCGTCCCGGCATTGCCGCCCATGGAGGCTACGATCGGCATCAGCACGGCCAGCGCGATCATCTTCTCGATCGAGCCGTCGAACAGGCCGATGACGCTCGCCGATAGAAGTGCTGTGCCAAGATTGATCACCAGCCACAGGAAGCGTGACTTGACGGTCGAGAAGACGTTGTCCGACAGCTCTTCATCGCCGACACCGCCGAGGCGCTTGATATCCTCGTCGGCTTCTTCGTGGATGACGTCGACCACGTCGTCGATGGTAAGCACGCCGACCAACCGGTCGTTCTCGTCGACGACGGCGGCGGAGAGAAGGTCGTACTGCTCGAAGAGCTGCGCCGCCTCTTCCTGGTCCATCTCGGCCGGGATCGGGTGGTTGGTCTCGCGCATGATCGTTTCGATCTTGTTCTGCCGCTTGGTGCGCAGGATCTTGTCGAGATCGATGGCGCCGAGCAGCTTGAACGTCGGATCAATGACGAAGATCTGCGAGAAGGAATCCGGCAGGTTCTCCTCGTCGCGCATGTAGTCGATCGTTTGGCCGACCGTCCAGAACGGCGGCACGGCGACGAACTCCGTCTGCATGCGGCGGCCGGCGGAGCTCTCAGGATAATCCAGCGCCCGGCGCAGGCGAACGCGCTCGGTGAATGGCAACTGCGCCAGGATTTCGTCGCGGTCTTCCTGATCGAGATCTTCCAGAATGTAGACGGCGTCGTCCGAATCGAGCTCGCCGATCGCGGCTGCGATCTGCTCGTTCGGCATCTGGTCGACGATCTCGCGGCGGATCGCCTCGTCGACCTCCGTCAGTGCCGTCATGTCGAACTGGTCGCCGAGCAGGCGAACGAGTGCTAAGCGTTGATCGGGCTGGATCGATTCCAGCAGGTCGCCCAGCTCCGATTCGTGAAGGCGTGCGACGTGCTGTCTGAGGAAGATCGTATCGCGGTCGGCGATGGCCGCGCCGACAAGCGCCAGGAAGTCGCTGCGGACGTTTCCGTTCTCGTCGTAGAGGTCGGCTTCGCTGTCCTCCGGACGCGTGCGGACGAGCTCTTCTGCGTCGTTCGTCATCTTTGCCGCCCTCGCATCTCTTTCGAAGTTTAGAACGCTTCGATACGCCGGAATTCAACTCGTGCTAGCCGAAAGACATGGGAACGTCCAGCGTTAAACCGTTCATACGGATGACAATTCGCCAGTCGGGAGATAGTTTCGGCGCATCTGAAATCAGGAGAGGTTTTCGTGACCGTCCGCCCCATTCTACGCTTCCCGCACCCCGGTCTCAAAACGCCGTGCGCACCGGTGACAGCCTTCGACGACACATTGCGTACGCTTGTCGCCGACCTTCTCGACACGATGCGCGCGGCCCCGGGTGTCGGTATCACGGCGGCGCATATCGGCGTGCTCGAGCGCGTGACCGTCATCGAGCTTAGCCGCGAGGATGGTGTGCGGGTTTACGTCAATCCGGAGATCGTCAGTGCATCCAAGGAGACCAGCCGCAATACCGAGGGCAGCGTCTCGATGCCGGGGTCGACCGACGAGGTGATCAGGCCGAACGCGGTGCGGTTTCGCTATCAGGATGTCGATGGAAACACGCGCGAGGAGGATGCGGAAGGTTTTCTCGCCATCTGCATCCAGCACGAAATCGACCAGCTCGACGGGATTTTCTGGCTGCAGCGCCTGTCGAAGCTGAAGCGCGACCGGTTGGTGAAGAAGTGGGAGAAGGCCGGCGGCTGAACCGGCTAGATTACATCTCGACCGGCGCAGGCAGCGGCTTGCGTTCAGGTTCGGGTGCGGCGATCTGCGAGGCCAGTTCTTCCGGGGTCACGAGGCCGCCCGAGATCAGAAGCTTAGCGGCGTCTTCCGGCGACATGTCGAGCAGCACGATCTTCTCGCGCGGCACGAAAATCAGGAAGCCCGCCGTCGGCACCGGGGTCGGCGGCAGGAAGACGCTGACCATGTCGTGGCCCATGGCGTTGAACTTCGAGGCGATCTCACCCTTCGCATCCGTCGCAATGAAGACCATCGCCCAGAGGCCCTGGCTCGGATACTCGATCAGCCCCACCTTCTTGAAAGAGTTGCTGCGCTCCTTGAGCACCGTCTCGAATATCTGTTTGACGCTCTTGTAGATGACGCGAACCAGCGGCACGCGGCGCACAAGGGACTCGCTGAACATCACGATCTGCTGGCCGATCAGGTTCTTGCCGAGAAAGCCGATGATGGTGATGATGATCAGGCCGATCAGCAGGCCGGAGCCCGGAACGGCGAAATTCAGGTAGTTGTCGGGGTCGTAGCGTGCCGGAAGATAGGGTTTTACCCAGCTATCGGCCCAGCGCACCACCGACCATGTCAGCCACAGCGTGATGGCGATCGGCGCGCAGATGATGATGCCCGCCAGAAAGTTGTTTCTGATGCGCGACGCGACCGACAATCGGGGCAGTTTTTCCGTCATCGTATGCCGACGAACTCCGTTGAGTTTAGCTGCGATCGGAAATCAGTGCCCCCGTGCTTTCCGTGCCAAAAACTGCCAGAATTCGCCGCGCCGCACAAGCCTCGGTCGGACGGCCTCACTCGACCGTGACCGACTTGGCGAGGTTGCGCGGCTGATCCACATCGGTGCCCATGAAGACCGCCGTGTGATAGGCGAGAAGCTGGATCGGCAGCGAGAAGATCATCGGCGCGATGATCTCGTCGACATTGGGAAGAACGATCGTCGCCATGGTCGGCAGCTTGGAATGCGCGGCACCCGCTTCATCGGTGATGAAGATGATGCGGCCGCCGCGGGCAGCCACTTCCTGCATGTTCGACACGGTCTTTTCGAAGAAGCGGTCGTAGGGCGCGATGACGATGACGGGCATGTTTTCGTCGATCAGCGCGATCGGGCCGTGCTTCAATTCGCCGGCCGCATAGCCTTCGGCGTGGATATAGGAGATTTCCTTGAGCTTCAGCGCGCCTTCCATGGCGAGCGGATAGCTGGTGCCGCGGCCGAGATAGAGCACGTCCTTGCACTTCGACAGCTCGCGCGACAGGGTTTCCATCTGCGGCTGGATGGCGTTGAGAACGCGGCTCATGATGCGCGGCATCTCGGCGAGATGGCGCACCAACTCCTTCTCCTTATCGGGGCCGATCGTGCCCCTCGCCTTGCCGGCGCCGAGCGCGAGCGATGCCAGAACGGCGAGCTGGCAGGTGAAGGCCTTGGTGGAGGCGACGCCGATTTCGGGGCCGGCCATGATTGGGAAGATCGCATCCGATTCACGGGCGATCGTCGATTCCTTGACGTTGACGACGGCGCCGATCTTCAGGCCGTTGTCCTTGCAGTAGCGCAGTGAGGCCAGCGTATCGGCGGTCTCGCCTGATTGCGAGATGAAGAGTGCCGCCTGCGTCGGCGACAGCGGCATTTCGCGGTAGCGGAACTCCGAGGCAACGTCGATTTCAACCGGCAGGCGCGCATAGCGCTCGAACCAGTATTTGCCGACGAGACCGGCGAGATAGGCGGTGCCGCAGGCGGAGATGGCGAGACCGGTCACCGACTTGAAATCGATCGCGGCGGCGTTGGCGCTGATCGTGTTGCTGGCGAAATCCACATACTGGCTGAGCGCGTGGGAAATGACCTCCGGCTGCTCGTAGATTTCCTTTTCCATGAAGTGGCGGTGGTTGCCCTTGTCGACCACATAGGCCGTCGTCTGCGAGATCTGGCGCGGACGCGAGACTTCGTTGCCGTCGAAATCGAGAATGGTCGCGCCGTCTTTGGTCAGGACCGCCCAGTCGCCGTCGACGAGATAGGTGATTTCGCTGGTGAAGGGCGACAGCGCGATGGCGTCTGAGCCCAGGAACATCTCGCCCTTGCCGTAGCCGACGGCAAGCGGCGGGCCGGAGCGCGCCGCCATGATCGTGTCGGGGTCCTTCTGCAGCATGACGGCCAGCGCATAGGCGCCGGTGACGCGGTTCAGCATCTTCATCATCGCCGCGCGCGGCTCGAGGCCTTCGCCAAGATACTTGGCGACAAGATGGGCCACGACTTCGGTGTCTGTCTGCGTTTCGAAGACGGCGCCTTCGGCGGTCAGTTCGTCGCGCAGTTCGGAGAAGTTCTCGATGATGCCGTTGTGAACGACGGCGACGCCCTTGACGAAATGCGGGTGGGCGTTGGTTTCGTTGGGAACGCCATGCGTTGCCCAGCGGGTGTGCGCGATGCCGGTCGTGCCGGGCAGCGGCTCGCTATCGAGGCGCTTTTCGAGATTGACGAGTTTGCCTTCGGCGCGGCGGCGGTCCATGGCGCCATCGTGGATGGTGGCGACGCCGGCGGAATCATAACCGCGATATTCGAGCCGCTTCAGCGCATCGACCAGACGCACCGCCACAGGGCTATTACCAACGATACCAACAATACCACACATAAAGAAATCCCCAGAGCCAGCAATCAATTGCAGGCAGTCGTAACAATTTTCGCTTTTTACTCAATCGGCCCGGCGGTCACTTTCGGTGACCGCGCGTTACGAAGACAATCAGCCCTTCGCCTTCTTGGCGGCCTTCTTCGCAAGAGCCAGTTCGCGCAAGATGGTGGCGCGGCCGGGCTTGATCTCCTGGCGCGCGCGTCCGAAGGCAAGCGCGTCCGCCGGAACGTCATTGGTGATGACGCTGCCTGAGGCGATGTAGGCGCTGTCGCCGATGCTTATGGGCGCCACCAGCGAGGAGTTCGATCCGACGAAAGCGTTTGCGCCGATGATCGTTTCGCTCTTGTTGACGCCATCATAGTTGCAGGTGATCGTGCCCGCGCCGATATTCGCGCCGGCACCAATGCGCGCGTCGCCGATATAGGTCAGATGGTTGACCTTGGCGCCCTCGCCCACCTTGCCATTTTTCACCTCGCAGAAATTGCCGACCTTGGAGCCTTCGGCGAGATCCGCGCCCGGCCGCAGGCGCGCGAACGGGCCGACCGTGGCACCAGCACTGACATGCGCGCCCTCGATATGCGAGAATGCATGGATGATGGCGCCGCCATCGATCACCACGCCGGGGCCGAAGACGACGTTCGGCTCGATCAGCGCATCCTGGCCGATGACGGTGTCGTAGGACAGGAAGACGGTTTCGGGAGCGATCATGGTGACGCCCGAGATCATCAGTTCGTGGCGGCGGCGCTCCTGCCAGAGCCGCTCGATGACGGCGAGCTCGGCGCGGTTGTTGGTGCCGGTCATCTCGACCTCGGGGGCATCGACCGCGGTGACGCGGCCGCCCTGCGAGCGGGCGATCTCGACGAGGTCGGTCAAATAATACTCGCCCTTGGCATTGTTGTTGCCGATCAGCGCCAGAAGCTCCAGCGCCTTGCGACCGTTGATCGCCATCAGGCCGCTGTTGCACCAGGTGACGGCGCGCTCGGCGTCGGTCGCGTCCTTCTCTTCGCGGATGGCAATGAGCTCGCCGTCCTTGACCAGCAGACGGCCGTAGCCGGTCGGCTTGTCGGTGTGAAAGCCGATGACGACGATATCACTGCCATCAGCCAGCGCCTGGCGTGCGGCCTTCAGCGGCGCTTCCGTCTGCAGGGGAACGTCGCCGTACGTTACGATCACATCGTCATAACCGCGCGCAATCGCCTCGCGGGCTGCGAGCACCGCATGGCCGGTGCCAAGGCGTTCCTTCTGGAGATAGGCCTCGATCTCGACACCGCCGACAGCAGCCGCCTTGGCGACCTCATCGGCATCACGGCCGACCACGAGCGCCACAGCGCCGATATCTGTCTTGGCCACGGCTTCGACGACATGGGCGATCATCGGGCGATTGGCCACCGGGTGGAGAACCTTCGACTTCGACGATTTCATTCGCGTGCTGTCACCCGCAGCGAGAATGACGGCAAGACAAGTGCGTTCCATGGTCTGCTCCCAAGAATCCGTTACAGGCGCGTTGCCGCCTCATAGCAGCAAGACGAACACGGAACAAAGATCAAAATGGATTAGGCCGATACCTTGGTCATTCCGGCATAGGCGTCGTGGACGTGATCGCGGCCCTCGACGATGACCGCCTCCATTGCTGAACGGGCGGCCGGCACATCGCCCGCCGCTATCGCCTTGACGATGCGCATATGCGTTTCAGCGATGTTCGAGAAGCCGCTCTGCGAGGGCGGCGTGCTGATGCGGAACATGCCGACGAGCGCGGCCTCGATCAGGCTTCCGAGCGTATGCATGAAAGGATTGTGCGCGGCATCGGCGACTGCGAGGTGGAACTCGAGATCGGCCATCGCCAGGCTCTCGGTCGTATGGTCGGGCGCCGCCATCTCCTTGGCGAGATCGGTCAGAAGCGCGATCTCTTCAGGCGTTGCCCGCTCGGCCGCGAGGCCAGCCGCGAAAGGTTCGACGGCCAGGCGGATATCGTAGAGCTGCAGCAGGAACTCCTCGGTCACATCGTCATCGAAGTGCCAGGCGATCACCTCGCTGTCGAACATGTTCCACTGGCTCTTTTCGGTGACGCGGGTGCCGACGCGCGCCTTGGCGACGATCATGCCCTTGGCGGCCAGCGTCTTCATCGTTTCGCGAAGAACCGTGCGGGACACCTTGAAGCGCTGTGCGAGCTCAATGTCGCCAGGAAGGATGCTCCCGACGGGATAGGTGCCGGCGACGATGGCACGGCCGAGTTCGTCCACCACCTGTGCGTGGCTGGTGCGAGATCGGCGTTGTGTCTTCCCGGTGTCCAGAATTCGATTGCGCAAGCCACGGCCCCCGTCAGGCATACCTCTTGTTCAAACTCGAGAGGAACAGGATGGCTTTCTGCATCAGGATGAATGCAAAAAGCAGCAGGCCGATCAGTATCTTCGTCCACCAACTGGAGAGTGTTCCATCGAAGGTGATGTAGGTCTGAATCAACCCTTGTATCAGGAGCCCGATAAAGGTCCCTGCTACAAATCCCGCTCCACCCGTCAGCAAAGTGCCCCCAATGACAACCGCCGCGATGGCATCGAGCTCGACACCGACGGCCGCCAACGAGTAGCCGGCGGACGTATAGAGGGAAAAAACGATTCCGGACAGGCCGGCAAGGAAGCCGGAAAGCGCGTAAATCTGAATTGTGGTGCGACCAACCGGCACACCCATCAACTGCGCCGTGTGCGCCCCGCCGCCTAGCGCGTAAACGTTGGTGCCGAAGCGGGTGCGGTGCGCGATGAAGATGCCGACAGCGAAGACCAGGAGCATCACGGCGCCGATCAAAGTGAGTCGGCCGCCGCCCGGCAGCTTGTAATATAGGCCTGCGAGCGTGTTGTAATAATCGTGGCCGATCGGGATGCTGTCGATGGAGAGCACGAAGGCCATGCCGCGCGCCAAGAACATGCCGGCAAGCGTGACGATGAAGGCCGGCATCTGCAGATAGTGGATCACGGCCCCCATCGCCGCCCCGAAGGCAGTGGTGATGACGAGTACCAGCGCGAAGGCGACCAGCGGATGAATGCCGGTGTTCTGCAGGATGACGGCCAGGAACACGCCGGTGAAGGCGATGACCGAGCCGATCGAGAGGTCGATACCACCGGAGATGATCACGAAGGTCATGCCGACCGCGGCAATGCCGAGGAAGGCGTTGTCGGTCAGAAGGTTGCCGACCACGCGCGTCGACAGCATGTTCGGATACTGCATGGCGCAGACGGCGTAGGAGAGGATGAAGATCACGATTGTCGCAAGCAGCGGCAGGTATTTCGAATTCATTTCTGCAGTTCCCCTCTCGGGCTGGAGCGACGCCCCATAAAGACGGCTGCCGATTGCACGGCCGGCGACTGGATCACCAGGATGACCAGAACGATCACCGCCTTGATGATCAGGTTGAACTCCGGCGGGAAGCCCGAGAGCAGGATGCCGGTGTTGACCGCCTGGATGATCATCGCGCCGATGAGCGAGCCAACGATGCTGAAGCGCCCGCCGAGCAGCGAGTTGCCGCCGACCACGACCGCGAGGATCGCATCGAGCTCAAGCCAGAGGCCGGCATTGTTGGCGTCGGCGCCCTTGATGTCGGCGGCGACGATGATGCCGGCGATCGCCGCGCACAGCCCGCTCAGCATGTAGACCGCCATCAGCAGCACCGGCGTGCGGACGCCGGACAGCGTGCTTGCGCGGCGATTGATGCCGGTTGCCTCGACGAGCATGCCGAGCGCGGTGCGGCGGACAAGTAGCGTGACCAGCACGCCAACGACCAGCCAGATGACGACGGGCATCGGCATGAAGGCGAAGGAGCCGCTGCCGAAGAAGATCAGACCGTCATCGTTGAAGGTCATGATCACGCCTTCGGTGATCAGCTGCGCGATGCCGCGACCGGCAACCATCAGCACCAGGGTGGCGATGATCGGCTGGATGTTGAGGGCCGCCACGAGGAAGCCGTTCCAGACCCCGCATGCGAGACCGATCAGCAGCGTCAGCACCAGCGTCCAGGCGAGCGAATTGCCTGAGACGATCGACGACGCGGCAACGGCGCCGCAGATGGCGATGACCGCGCCGACGGAGAGGTCGATGCCCTTGGTGGCGATAACGAGCGTCATGCCGGTCGCCAGCAGGGCTACGGGCGCACCGCGGTTCAACACGTCGATTAAACTTCCGTAGAGCCGGCCATTTTGAATTGTGACATTAAAAAACTGTGGAAACATTATGAAGTTCAACAGCAATATGACGGCCAGTGCGATCAATTGCGGTGCCAGGCGGATGAGCAGCGCCTTCTGTGACGACGTCATGCGTCCTCCGTCTTTTTCTGCACGGCGGCAATTGCCTGGACGATGCGCGACGTGCTGACGTTTTCACCGGTCAACTCCGCCACATGCTCGCGGTCCCGCAATACCAAAATACGTGAACTATAGGCGATAAGCTCTTCTAATTCCGATGAAATAACGATCAGAGACATGCCTCTTTCGCAGAGCTCCTCGATCAGCTTTATGATCTCGGCATGGGCGCCGACATCGATGCCGCGGGTCGGCTCGTCGAGGATCAGGAAGTCGGGATTGGTGGCCAACCAGCGGGCGAGGATCGCTTTCTGCTGGTTGCCGCCGGAGAGCAGGCGGATCGGTTTTTCGCGGTCCGTGGTGCGGATGTCGAGCGCCTTGATATACTGATCGGCGAGCGTGTTCTGCTCGCCGCGAGACAGCGGCCGCGCCCATCCCCGGCGCGCCTGGAGCGCCAGCGCGATGTTCTCGCGGATCGAGAGATCGCCGATGATGCCATCGGTCTTGCGGTCCTCGGGGCAGAAGCCGAAACCGGCGCGGATCGCCGCGCGCGGGTTGGAGAGCGCCACCGGCTTGCCATCGACCTTGGCGGTGCCGCTATCGGCATTCTCGATGCCGAAAAGAAGCTCTGCCGTTTCCGTGCGTCCCGAGCCAAGCAGACCGGCGACGCCGACGACCTCGCCGACGCGCACGTTCAGGTCGAAGGGCTTCACCTTGCCGCGCTTGCCGTATCCCTCGAAGCTGTATTTCACGGGACCGGCAGCGACGCTGCGTTCCTTCGCGACAGCCTCTGCATGCGCCAGTTCATGGCCGAGCATCATCGAGATCAGGCCCTGGCGCGGCAATTCGGCTTTCTCGCGGGTGCCGACCAGCTTGCCGTTGCGCAGCACCGTGATGCGGTCGCTGATGTCATAGACCTGCTCGAGGAAGTGGGTGATGAAGACAATGCCGAGGCCACGTTTCTTCAAGTCGCGCAATATGCCGAAGAGCATCGCCACTTCCTGCGCGTCGAGACTTGCCGTCGGTTCGTCGAGGATCAGCACCTTGCCGGAGAGATCGACGGCGCGGGCAATGGCCACGACCTGTTGGACGGCGACCGAGAAGCGATCGAGCTGCGCGGTGACGTCTATCTCCATGCCATATTGTCGCAGCAGTTCGCGCGCTTGGCGGTTCATGGTGGAAACGTCGATCATGCCGAAGCGCTTCGGCTGGCGTCCGAGAAACAGGTTTTCGGCAACGCTCAAATTGGAAAGGAGATTGACCTCCTGATACACGGTTCCGATGCCAAGCCGCTGCGCAGCAAGGGTATCGGCCGGATCGATCTCGGCGCCATCAAGCGTGAGGCTGCCTTCGTCGCGGCGATAAGCACCGGTAATGCACTTGATCAGCGTCGATTTTCCGGCGCCGTTTTCACCGAGCAGCGCGTGCACTTCGCCCTTGCGAAGGGTGAAATCGACCTTGTCGAGAGCGACGGCTCCGGGGAAGAATTTCGATATGCCTGATGCGGCAAGGACGTTCTCGAAATTGTGAATCATCAAGTGGGCTTTTCCTGATATTGACCGACATGGCCTGATAGCAACCCGACATGATGTCTGGCAGCGTTCGCGGCAGTTCCGCACCGGTCCATGACGGACCGGTGCGGTTCATGTGTCAGATCAGTAGCCGAGGCCCTTCTTGGACTCGTAGACCTTCTTCGGATCGTCAGCCTGGGTGTAGAGCTTCGATTCGGTCTGGATCCACTTGGCCGGAGCCTTCTTGTCCTTGAGGTAGGCGTCGAGCGCGTCGAATGCCGGGCCCGCCATGTTCGGCGTCAGCTCGACGGTCGCGTTGGCTTCGCCGGCTTCCATGGCCTTGAAGATATCAGGAACGGAGTCGATCGAGACGACGAGGATGTCCTTGCCCGGCTTCAGGCCGGCTTCCTTGATCGCCTGGATACCGCCGACAGCCATGTCGTCGTTATGGGCGTAGAGGGCGCAGATGTCCTTGCCGCCGTTCTCAGCCTTCAGGAAGCTTTCCATGACTTCCTTGCCCTTGGTGCGGGTAAAGTCGCCGGTCTGGCTGCGAACGATCTTGAAGTTTGACTTGCCGGCAATGGCTTCCTCGAAGCCCTTCTTGCGGGCGATGGCCGGCGAGGAGCCGGTGGTGCCCTGCAGCTCGACGATGTTGCACTTCTTGTCGGCAACGGTCTTCACGAGCCAGTCACCGGCAACCTTGCCTTCATGGACCTGGTCGGAGGTCACGGCCGTCAGGTAGAGATCCTCGGGCGCCTTGATCGTGCGGTCGAGCAGGATGACCGGGATGTTGGCTTCCTTGGCTTCCTTCAGAACCGCGTCCCAGCCGGTTTCGACGACAGGTGCGAGCAGGATGGCGTTGACGCCCTGGGCGATGAAGGAGCGGATCGCCTTGATCTGGTTTTCCTGCTTCTGCTGGGCGTCGGCAAACTTCAGGTCGATGCCGCGCTTCTTGGCCTCTTCCTTGGTGACGGTCGTCTCAGCAGCGCGCCAGCCCGATTCCGAACCGATCTGCGAGAAGCCGACAACCAGTTCGGCGGCCTGTGCCGAGCCGAACATGCAGGCAGCAAAAACCGTGGCACTCATGAGTGCTGTCTTGAATTTCATGATTTCCTCCAAAAGCCGCCTCCCGCGGCACGCACTAGGAAAATCATATAGTATTACTTTTGTAAATGCACTTTCTGGTATGCAATGCAGCAAAAAGGGCGCCCGAAACGAGCGCCCTTTCGCATGTGCTAACAGTGAGAAATGCTCACTTCGGCAGCTTGTCGTCCACGCCTTCGACGTAGAAGTTCATGCCGAGCAGCGTGGCGTCGTCAGCCTTCTCGCCGGCCTTCAGCCACGGGGTGCCGTCCTGCTTGTTGATCGGACCGGTGAAGGGGTGAATCTCGCCCGACTTGATCTTGGCTTCGGTATCCTGCGCCATCTTCTTCACGTCGTCAGGCATGTTGGTGTAGTCGGCCATCTTGAGGATGTTATCCTTCAGGCCGTCCCAGCTCTGCTCGGACTTCCAGGTGCCGTCGAGCAGCGCGTGAACGCGCTTGGAGTAGTAGTTGCCCCAGGTGTCGACGATTGCCGTCAGCTGTGCCTTCGGGCCAGCCGCGATCATGTCGGAAGCCTGGCCGAATGCATGGATGCCGCGCTCTTCGGCAACCTGCATCGGAGCCGTCGTGTCGGTGTGCTGCGTGAGCACGTCGACCCCCTGGTCGACCATGGCCTTGGCGGCGTCGGCTTCCTTGCCCGGGTCGAACCAGGTGTTCACCCAGATGACCTTGAGCTTGAAATCAGGATCGATCGACTTCGCGCCCTGCTCGAAGGAGTTGATGCCCATGACCACTTCCGGGATCGGGAACGAGGCGATGTAGGCAGCGCCGTGGTTCTTCGAGGTCTTGGCAGCGATCTGGCCGAGAATGTAGCGGCCTTCGTAGAAGCGCGAGTTGTAGGTCGCAAGGTTCGGGCCGGACTTGTAGCCGGTGCCGTGCTCGAACTTCACATCCGGGAACTTGGCGGCAACCTTGACGGTGGCGTCCATGAAGCCGAACGACGTCGTGAAGATCAGTTTGCAGCCGGAGCGGGCGAGACGCTCGATGGCGCGCTCGGCATCCGGGCCTTCAGGAACGTTTTCGAGATAAGGCGTGTCGATCTTATCGCCGAACTCCTTCTGGATCTGCTGGCGGCCGAGGTCGTGCGCCTGCGAGTAGCCGCCGTCGGTGTGCGAGCCGACGTAGACGAAGCAGACCTTGGTCTTGTCGGCGGCCTGTGCGGACGAGCCGACGCTCAGAATGGCAGCTGCCGAAGCGGCAAATGCGAATGCTAGTCTTTTCATGATAACCCCTGTGGTTTGGAATTTCTGAGTTCGTTTGTTCTTGTTCTATCGTTCCGGGACGAATGGTTTTCCCAGGGACGCCGGCGTGTTGATCAGCGTCGTGCGCCGATTATGAGAAATGATGACGAGAACCACAATAGTGGCCGCGTAGGGCAACATTGACAGGAACTGCGCCGGGATGCCGATACCGAAAGCCTGGGCATGCAGCTGCAGGATCGTGACCGCGCCAAAGAGATAGCCGCCGGCAAAGACACGCCACGGACGCCATGAAGCGAAGACCACCAGCGCCAGCGTGATCCAGCCTCGGCCGGACGACATGTTCTCCACCCATTGCGGAGTATAGACCAGCGACAGCTGCGCACCGGCAAGGCCCGCGCAGGCGCCGCCGAACATGACCGCGAGATAGCGCGTGCGGATGACGCTGATGCCGAGCGCATGCGCCGAACCGTGACTGTCGCCGATGGCGCGCAGCTTGAGGCCGGCGCGACTGCGGAACAGGAACCAGCTGACGCCGAAGAGCAGCGCCAGCGACAGGTAGAAGGTCAGGTCCTGCTTGAAGAGCACCGAGCCGACGAAGGGAAGGTCGGAGAGGTAGGGCACGACGATCGGCGCAAGCCGCACGCCGGGCACGCTGACATAGCCCTCGCCGAGCATGCCCGACAGGCCGAGGCCGAGAATGGTCAGCGCCAGGCCAGTCGCTACCTGGTTCGCAACGAGCGTCAGCGTCAGGAAGGCGAAGAGCAGCGAGAAGATGGCGCCCATCGCGATGCCGGCGAGAAGGCCGATATAGGGCGAGCCTGACATCTGCGCCCCGGCGAAGGCCGCGACGGCGCCCATGATCATCATCCCCTCGACGCCGAGGTTCAGCACGCCGGAGCGTTCGGTCACCAGTTCGCCGAGTGCGGCGATGACAAGCGGTGTCGAGGCGGTGATGACTGTCAGCAGGATGGCTTCGAAAATGCTCATGCGACGCCTCCCCGGACACGCGACCAGACGATGCGGATCTTGTAGGCGATCAGCGTGTCGCAGGACAGGACGAAGAACAACAGCAGTCCCTGGAAAACGCGGGTGACCTTGTCGGAGACGCCGATCGACAGCTGCGCCGCCTCGCCGCCGAGATAGGTCAGCGCCAGCACCAGGCCGGAGGCGATGATGCCGAGCGGATTGAGGCGTCCGAGGAAGGCGACGATGATGGCGGTGAAGCCGTAGCCCGGTGAGATCGCCGGCTGCAGGTGGCCGATCGAGCCCGAGACTTCCGAGATGCCGGCGAGACCGGCCAGTGCGCCCGAGAATAGGAAGCTGAACCAGATCATCTTCTTCGACGAAAAACCGGCAAAGCGCCCTGCCCGTTCCGACTGACCGAGCACGACGATCTCGAAGCCCTTCAGCGTGTATTTCAGCATGAACCAGACGAGGATCGCGGCAATGATCGCGAAGATGAAGGCCCAGTGGGCACGGCCGGACTCCTCCCAGATCGCCGGTAGCACCGCTTCAGGCGGGAAGGAGACGCTTTCGGGGAAGTTGAACCCGGCGGGATTGCGCCAGGCGCCGCGGATCAGCCAGTCGAGAAAGAGCTGGGCTATATAGACCAGCATCAGGCTGGTCAGGATCTCGTTGGTGTTGAAGTGCGCCTTGAGCAGCGCCGGTATGCCGGCGAACAGTGCTCCGCCGAGAGCGCCCATGATCAGCATCAGCGGCAACACCAGCGGCGAATGCCACTCGGTGAAGAGGATCGGCAGGATCGAGCCGGTGATCGCGCCCATGGTGAACTGACCCTCGGCGCCGATGTTCCAGTTGTTGGAGCGATAACAGACCGTCAGGCCGACGGCGATCATGACCAAAGGTGCCGCCTTGATCGCCAGTTCGTGCAGCGACCAGACTTCGAGCAGCGGCTCCAGGAAGAAGGCGTCGAGCGCCTCGATCGGGTCCTTGCCCAGGATCTCGAACATGATCGCGCCGGCAACCAGAGTCAGGACCAGCGCCAGGAGCGGCGAGACGAGACCGTAGAGCTTCGACGCCTGCGGACGCTTTTCGAGTTCAATGCGCATGCGTGGTCTCCGGCGCGGTCTTGCTTTCATGCAGGCCGCCCATCAGCAGGCCGATCTTTTCGCGCGTCAGCTCGCCTGCCGGGAATGGCGACGACAGGCGCCCTTCGGAGATGACGGCGATCTCGGTGGCGACCTCGAAGATCTCGTCCAGATCATGGCTGATGACGACAACCGCCGAACCATTGCGGGCGAGATCAACGAGAGCCTGGCGGATGCGGCTTGCCGCGCCCGCGTCCACGCCCCAGGTCGGCTGATTGACGACGAGGACGGCCGGCTGGCGGTCGAGTTCGCGGCCGACGATGAATTTCTGCAGGTTGCCGCCCGAGAGCGAACCGGCTGCCGGGTCCTCGCCGCTTTTGCGAACATCCATTTCCTCGGAAATGCGCTTCGTCGCGTTCCTGACGGCGCTACGGCGGATGATCTTGAGGAAGCCGCCGGACAGAAACGCCTTGCGGTCGGATTTGCTGCGGGCGAGCACGAGGTTGTCGGAGAGCTTCATCGCGGAGACGGCGGCGTGGCCATGGCGCTCCTCGGGCACGAAGCCGGCGCCGAGCAAGCGGCGCGCGGTGATCCCTTGGGTGCCGACCGGCTTGTTGCGGATGACGACGGCTTCGGGCGTCGAAACCGGATATTCGCCCGACAGCGCATCGAACAACTCGCCCTGCCCGTTTCCGGCAACGCCTGCGATCGCCAGGATCTGGCCGGAACAGACGGTCATCGACACGTCCTTCAGCGGCATGGCGAATGGCGTGCGCGGAGCGACCGACAGGCCGGAGACGGCAAGCTGAACCGGACCCTTGGCGCCGCGATCGGGGTGGGTGACGGATGCCACGTCGTTGCCGACCATCATGCGCGCAAGTGAGGCCGGCGTTTCATCGGCCGGTACGCAGGCGCCGGTGACCTTGCCGTGGCGCAGCACGGTGGCGCGGTCGCAGATGCGCTGCACCTCTTCCAGGCGGTGGCTGATATAAAGAACCGAGCGGCCCTCGGCCTTGAGCTTGAACAGCGTCTCGAACAGCTTGTCTGCTTCCTGCGGCGTCAACACTGAGGTCGGCTCGTCGAGAATGATCAGCTTCGGGTTTTGCAAGAGCGCGCGGACGATCTCGATGCGCTGGCGCTCGCCAACGGACAGATCGGCCACATGGGCGTGCGGGTCGAGCGGAAGGCCATAGGCCTGCGACAGCGCCCTCGCCTCCTCGGCGATCTTGCCGATCGGGATGCTGTCATCGAGAGAGAGCGCAATGTTTTCGGCAACGGTCAGCGCCTCGAACAGCGAGAAGTGCTGGAACACCATGCCGATGCCGAGTTTGCGCGCGGCTCCGGGCGAACTGATCGCCACCGGACGACCTTCCCACACGATCTCGCCCTCGCTCGGCTCCAGGACGCCGAACAGCATCTTGACCAGCGTGGATTTTCCCGCGCCGTTTTCGCCTAGCAGTGCATGGATTTCGCCGGGAGCGATATCGAGGTCTATGTGGTTGCAGGCAGCAAAGCTGCCGAAGAGCTTTGTCAGTTTCTGGACGGACAATAACGCGCCTGATGCCGGCACAGTCGATGACGACACTTTCCCCTCATTTCCCACTGCCGACCTGCCCCTTCAGGATCATTCTGGGATCAGCAGCGTCGCTCCGGTCGTTTTTCTAGCTTCCAGTTCCGTGTGGGCTCGCCCAACCTCGCGCAACGGATAGGTCTGATTGACATTGATACGCACTTTGTTGCTCAAAACAACATCAAATAACGCGTTTGCACAATCAGTTAGCTCATCCCGCGTGGCGATATAGGTGAAAAGCGTGGGACGGGTCGCAAAGAGCGAGCCCTTCTGCGCCAGCAACGCCAGGGTGAAATCCTCGATCGGGCCGGATGACTGGCCGAAGGACACGAACATGCCCAAGCGCTTCAGGCAGTCCAGCGATTGCGGGAAGGTATCGCGGCCGATGGAATCGTAGACCACGTCTACGCCCTTGCCGCCTGTTATCTCCGACACGCGCGCGACGAAATCCTCGGTGTCGTAGTTGATGACGTGGTCGTAGCCATGCTCGCGTGCCAGCTCGGCCTTGGCGTCGGATCCGACCGTGCCGATGACGGTCGCGCCAAGCGCCTTGGCCCACTGGCCGGCGATCAGGCCGACACCGCCCGCTGCGGCATGGAAGAGCAGCGTGGTTTCAGGACCGACCTTGAATGTGCGGTTCAAAAGATACTGCGCCGTCATGCCCTTCAGCATCATCGCCGCGGCTGCATCAAGCCCGATGCCATCGGGCACGGTGACGAGATGCCTGGTCTCGATGTTGCGCTCGATGCTGTAGGCGCCGTCGGAGCCGGCATAGGCGACGCGGTCGCCGACCTTGAAATCCGAAACGCCGGGACCGACCGCAGTCACCGTGCCGGCAGCTTCCTTGCCCGGAACGAAGGGCATATGCGGCGCCTTGTAGAGGCCGGTGCGGAAATAGACGTCGATGAAATTCAGGCCGATCGCCGCGTGCCTTATCTGCACTTCGCCGGCGCCGGGCGGCGGCAGGTCGATATCGACATAATCGAGAACTTCGGGACCACCGGTCCCGTTCAGCACGACCGCCTGTGTCTTCGTCATTCCTGTTCTCCTAGCCCAATTCTCCTATGCACGACGTCCCAGCGTCGGCAGGAACTGCAGGACGGCGCCGATGCAATACAGATAGATACCGCTCAGAACGAAAAGAACGAGCGCCCATTGCGGCACGACGAAATGCATCAGCAGCGCATAGATACCGAGCGCCGACCACAGGAAGAAGATGCCGAGATTGAGCGGACGCAGGCGCTGGACGCGCACCGGATGCAGGAAGTTGATTGGTAGGAAGGTCAGGATCACCGAGACGGTGACAACGACGAGCGCCGTTGTGGCGCTGGCATCCATGACGAAGAGCGTGAAGACGATCATGTTCCAGACAACGGGGAAGCCTGAGAAGAAATACTCCTCCGTCTTCATGCCCATGTCGGCGTAATAGATGGCGCTCGAGACGACGATCATGCCGGCGGCGACGAAGGACCAGGGCTCGCCGATCATGCCGCTCTGATAGAGCGCAAATGCCGGCAACAGGACGTAGGTGACGTAGTCGATGATGTTGTCGAGCGTGTCGCCCGACCAGTTCGGCAGCACTTCCTTGACCTTGACCTTGCGCGCGATCGGTCCATCAATACCATCGACCAGAAGCGCCAGCCCCAGCCACCAGAACATGTCGACGAAACGATGCTCGGCGGCGGCGACGACGCCGAGGAAAGCAAGAAAGGAACCGGAGGCCGTCAAAATATGGACGGAAAATGCGCGCATTTCCGCGTAGGGTACGCGCTTGTAATTGAAAATCTTCATGTTTCCCCGAGTTGCCATAAGCAATCCGCACCCCCGAGGCGCGATTTCGGCCTAATATGCATCCTTTGTCAGGCTTCGCCAGAGCAAAAGCGAATGATGCACATCGGGTTTCCCAAACCTGACGATAACATGCATATTTCATGCAACTCGCCACAGAGGGAATGGAATACCTTTAATCCGCCGCCTATTTGTAATATCTCGCTCGCATCGAATTGATGATCGACGAACTACGGGATCCGATACCGCAATGAACGCCCCTGCAAAGACCGAAGAATTCGCAGCCCCAATCCCTGCCGGCGTATTCGCCGAAACCGTTCTCAGCGTCACGCATTACACGGACAACCTGTTCCGCTTCACGATGACGCGTCCTGAAGGTTTCCGCTTCCGCTCTGGCGAATTCGCGATGATCGGTCTCATGGTCGACGGCAAGCCGATCTTCCGCGCCTACTCGATCGCCAGCCCCGCCTGGGCCGAAGAGCTCGAATTCTTCTCCATCAAGGTTCCCGACGGTCCGCTGACCTCGCATCTGCAGGCGATCAAGCCCGGTGACCAGGTGCTGATGCGCAAGAAGCCGACGGGCACGCTGGTGCTCGACGCGCTGACGCCCGGCCGCCGCCTTTACATGTTCTCGACCGGCACCGGCATCGCGCCCTTCGCCAGCCTAATCCGCGATCCGGAGACCTATGAGAAGTTCGACCAGGTCATCCTCACCCACACCACGCGCAACATAGCCGAACTGAAATACGGCTTCGACCTGGTGCACGAGATCCAGAACGACGAACTCTTGCAGGAAGTGGTCGGTGACAAGCTGCTGCACTACGCAACGGTGACGCGCGAGGATTTCGAGTATCGCGGCCGTATCACCGACCTGATCTCCTCAGGCAAGCTCTTCACCGACCTCGGCGTTCCCAAGCTCGATCCCGAGATCGACCGCGGCATGATCTGCGGCTCTTCGGCGATGCTGAAGGACACCAAGGAACTGCTTGAGCAGGCTGGGCTGGAAGAAGGCGCCAACAGCAAGCCGGCGCAGTTCGTCATCGAACGCGCCTTCGTCGGCTGATCGCCTCATCACATCCTTAGAATAACGGCTCCGGAAACGGGGCCGTTTTCATTTTTGGCCGAGGTAATCGATCAGCGTCGTCATGGCCTTGCGTGCTTCAGTCGCCTTGCCCTGCTGGATCGCGCGGATAACGGCGACGTGCAGAGAGATCGAGCGATCCATGCGCTCGGGGCTTGCCTTCGAATACCAGAGCCGGCGCGAATGGGTCTGCACCGGGCCGAGCGCCGAGGTGATGAAGGCATTCGGACAGGACTCTTCGAGAATTTCGTCGAATGCCTTGTCGGCCGCGAAGAAGCCGGCGAGATCGCCGCTGACGGCGCAGTCGTTCATGGCGCGCGCGCATTCGACCAGCTGGTTGCGCTGTCCGTCGGTCGCCTGTTCGGCAACGAGTGCGGCGGCGATCGGTTCGAGTTCGCGGCGAACCTGCATGACATGGACGTGATCGGTCGGCTTGATCTCGGCGATCTGCAGGCCGACGCGCGGCTTCACCACGATCAACCCTTGCCAGGCCAGCTTCTGGATCGCCTCGCGCACCGGCGTGCGGCCGTGTCCCGAGAGATCGATCAGCTGCTTTTCATTGACGAGCGCACCAGGCGTCAACGCCAAGGTCACGATGGCATGTTCCAGCGCCAGATAGGCAAGATGGCTCTGTGAGGAGTTCGGCATCGCGGATCCGTGATTCGAGCTGATATATCATAAGCCCCGCGTTAACGGATTCAATGGCAGGTTGCCATGATATATTAGGCCGCGCCGAGAGCCGTTATTTTACAATGGTTTACTCGTGCCTCAGCGCATCGATCGGATTGAGCTGGGCGGCCCGCCTTGCCGGGAAATAGCCGAAGATCATGCCGATCGCGGCAGAAAAGGCGAAGGCGACGATGATCATCGTCGGGCTCAACACGAACGGTACCTTGAGTAGCGAGACGGCGCCGAAGCCGAGCCCCAGCCCCAGCAGAATGCCGCTCATGCCACCGAATATCGACAGCGCCACCGCCTCGACCAGAAACTGCATCAGCACCTGCCGCTCCAGCGCTCCGATCGCCAGGCGAATGCCGATTTCGCGCGTGCGCTCGGTGACAGAGACCAGCATGATGTTCATGATGCCGATCCCGCCCACGAGAAGGCTGATCGCGGCCACCGCGCCGAGCAGGCTGGTGAGGAGCGTCGTCGTGCCGGTCATCGCGGCTGCGATCTGGGTCATGTCGTTGACGTTGAAATCGTCTTCGCGGCCGGGAATGATCTTGCGCCGTTCGCGCAGCAGGTTTTCCGTGTCCGACTGGACCTTGGATGTCGCAACGCCATCGCGCGCCGAGATCAGGATCATCGAGACATTGGCATTGGCCTTGCCGCCGATACGGCGCTGGTAGACCTTGATCGGCACGATGACGACATCATCCTGGTCGGTGCCCATGCCGGACTGCCCGCGCTTGGCCAATACGCCGATGACACCGCAGGAGACCTTGCCGACACGCACTTGCTGGCCGATCGGATCAGCCGAACCAAAGAGCTGCGAACGGACGGTCTCGCCGAGAACGCAGCGCGCGCGGCCGCGCTCTTCGGCGGCGTCGAAGGTACGGCCGGACGCGATGTCCCAATCCTGTGCGGTGAAATAGTCGTTGGTCGTGCCCATCACCGTCGTCGAGTGGCTCTGCCCCCCATAGATGACGGTCGCGGTGGTCTGGTTGAGCGGCGCCACGGCCCGCAGCCCGCTCACCTGCTCGCTGATGGCATCGACATCGGCGACGGTGAAGCGCCGTGCCTCGGAGCTTGCGCGGCCGGGGCCGAACTGGCCGGGGCGGGCAAACAGCATGTTGGTGCCGAGCCGCGACAGCTCTGACGTGACCTGCGCCGTGGTGCCGTTGCCGATCGTGACCAGCGCGATGACGGCGGCGACGCCGATAACAACGCCGAGAACAGTGAGGAACGAGCGCAGCATGTTACGGCTGATGGCGCGCAGCGCGAGCTTGACCGTCTCAAGAAACATGATGACCCGCCCTTCCCTGATGCACCGTTTCCGCTTCCAGCTTTCCATCGACAAAGCGCAGCAGCCGCTGTGCATAGGCAGCGATATCAGGCTCGTGCGTGACCATGACGATGGTGATTCCCTGCTCGCGGTTCAACCGCGTCATCAGGTCCATGATTTCGATGCTGGTCTTGGTGTCGAGATTGCCCGTCGGTTCATCGGCAAGAAGCAGCGATGGCTGGGTGACGATGGCGCGCGCGATGGCGACGCGCTGCTGCTGGCCGCCGGAAAGCTCCTGCGTCTTGTGATGCTCGCGGCCGCCAAGGCCAACGAGGCCAAGGGCCTCCTTCGCCAGACGATGCCGCTCCGCGGCCGGCATGCCGCGATAGATCAGCGGCAGCTCGACATTCTCGACCGCCGACGTGCGCGGCAAGAGGTTGAAGCCCTGAAAGACGAAGCCCAGCATGTGACGGCGCAGCATCGTCAATTGCGCACGGTCGAAACCGGTGGTCGAGATGCCCTGGAACAGGTAGTCGCCGGCGCTTGGGACATCGAGACAGCCGAGAATGTTCATGGCCGTGGACTTGCCGGAGCCCGACGGCCCCATGATCGCGACGAATTCGTGCTCGCGGATGGCGAGATCGACATGATCGAGCGCACGGATCGAGGCTTCGCCGCGACCATAGATCTTCGACACCTTGCTGAACTCGATGAGAGGCGGCGTGGTCATGGCGCGCCGCTATCTCGACCGCTCGGTCGAATCGGTGATGATCGCTTCGTTTTCCTTGAGATCGCCTGACGTCACCTGGGTGAACTGCCCATCGGAGGAGCCGACCTGGATGACAACAGGCGTTGGTTTGCCGGATTTCAGCACCCAGACCCGACGCTTGGCACCGGTCAAGGTCTCGCCGCCGCCCTGATTGCCGCCGCGAGGACCCATGCGTGGGGGAGCGAACATGCCGAACAGGCCGCGGTTGCGCCTGGTTTCAGTGGCCGGCGGCGCGTAACGCAGGGCGGCGTTCGGCACCATGAGCGTGCTCTTGACCGCTTCGACTGTGACGTCGGCGGTCGCCGTCATGCCCGGACGCAGAAGCAGATCGGCATTGTCGACCGAGAGGATGGCCTTGTAGGTGACGACGTTATTCGTTGTCTCCGAGGCAAAGCGGATCTGCTTGATCTCGGCGGGGAATGTGCGATCCGGATAGGCATCGACCGTGAAGGTGGCTTTCTGGCCAACCGCGATCTGGCCGACATCGGCCTCGTCGACATCGACCTGCAACTCCATCTGCCTGAGGTCGCCGCCGATGACGAAGAGAACCGGTGCCGACAGCGAAGCCGCGACCGTCGCGCCCGGATCGACCGAGCGCGTGAGGATGACGCCATCGATCGGCGAGACGATCTTGGACTTGGTGAGATTGACCTGGGCAAGCTGCAGATCGGCTTCCGCCGACAGCACTGCCGCTTCGTTGATCTCCTTCGTGGCAACGGCCGAATCGTACTTGTAGCGGGCGTCCTCAAGGCTCTGCTGCGTCGTCACGTTGCTTTGGACGAGGTTGCGGTAGCGATCGTAGGAGCTCTTGGCGGACTCCAGATCCGCCGTCGCCTTAACGACGTTGGCCTTGGCCGAATCGAGCTTCGCCTGCGTGCTCTTGACGTCAGCCTCGACCTTGATCGTGTCGAGGACCGCCAACACGTCGCCCGCCTTCACCTCGCTGTTATAGTCGACATTGACGTCGCGAACGGTGCCGGAGAGCTCGCTTGAGATATCGACCTGCTCGGTCGGCTGGACCGATCCGGTGGCGGTCACAAGCACGGTCAGGTCGCCGTTCTTGACCTGCTGCGTGGTGTAGCTCACCTCGCTGCCGCCCTGACGCGCATAGAAATAGTATCCACCTGCCAAAGCCGCTCCGACGACAAGCGATACCAACGAGCGCTTCCACCAGCGGCCCTTCTGCTTCTGCTGGGAAGCGGCAAGGACAGCGGCGAGATCGGCGTTTGCTGTGCTCTTGGGCTTCGTGCTCTGGGGTCTATTGGGCGTTGTCATATCGTTCATGCGGGCGGCCTCGGTCAGATACAGCCAATATGACTGTCAGCTTCGGGAATAACGATCTGAAGCTGAACGCAGGATTAGCAAGTTGACCGCATTGGCACGCAGCAACGTCAAATGGAAATGAAATCTTGGTAATGAAAGTCGAGTTTGTTGCAGGGCGTACGCCGCACATCATCGCTCTCAAGCGCTGATAGCCGTCGTGATTCTTTCCCGGGCGCGGATGGCGCCGATCAGGCGCCAAGTGATTCCAGCGAGACGGGCGGACGACGCTTGGCAGCCATCAAGAGGTCGAGCTCGGTTGCGGATGGACCGAATTTCTCGAACAAGCGAACGGCTTCATCCTGGCCGAGCCTGTATTTGCGCGAGAACTCCGTGAGGCTATAGGCACGGCCACGCAGCACCTTGCGGCTATTGGTGTGTTCGATCACGTTAGTCATGGTCATCTCCTTGTTCAGGGGAGAATTAGGGTCCGGGATCGATTTGTTAAGCTGCGAATGCAATTGAACCGATTGATTTTATTAAATATTTTTCGGGAACTTTATGGCTGCTCGTGCATTTGCGGCGATCGTCGATCCGAAGGCGCTCCAGCAACTCGGGGCTTATCCCAAATTTGAGAGTTGCGGATTTTCCGACCCGCGACCAAAACACCACAAATCTTCTAACTATTTGATTTAATGGTGAGAGCGATGGGGCTCGAACCCATGACCTACTGATTAAAAGTCAGTTGCTCTACCAGCTGAGCTACGCTCTCCCGTGTTGCGAGGCATCTCTGAAAGGCCCCGTCTGGAAGTGCGCGGAACATATGCAGACGCCCCATTGCGGTCAACTGAAAAATCCACCTTTCCTGTGCATTAGGCACATTTCTTGCGGGGGATGGAAAACCACTCGGCTGCCTCCGGAACATTTTGCTGCTGCCGCCAGTTCTAGCGATGGAAAACATCGGAGAACATCATGTCAGACCGTGAAAAAGATATCCGCGACCGCGCCCATGCCATCTGGGAGCGTGAGGGCAGACCTGAGGGACGCCATGAGGAGCATTGGTCGCAGGCCGAGCATGAGATCAATCATGGCGGCGACCAGATCGAGGGTGATGATGTGCCGAACCTCGACGCGCTGAGGGAAGCGGCAAGACAGCATACGGATGCCTTCATCGTGAAGACGGATCTGGAAGATGCCGACGAGCGCGAAGCGACGCCTGGGATGCGTGAGCAGCCATAGCGCGACAGGTAGGCGGAACGACTATGGAATGCAACCAGCAGCCGCGCCATGCGTTGTGTCACAGGTTCCACGAAAAGGATTGTGACATGACTTCCTCCATCACCACGAAGATCGCGGCGGCTCTTTGCGTCATGCTGGCCCTCAGCTCCTGCGGCAATACGATCCGCGGCATGGGTAAAGATGCGGCCAACACCGTTGACGCAACGCAGAATGCGGGCAATCGGGTTGGCAACGCCGCCGCCAAGTAAGGCGGCTAGCTGCGTCTTGGGATCGATAACGAGATCTCGCTAAGGCATCTTGCATGCTTCGGCGAGCGTCTTTACCGGCGAGCCGATCACCCCTACTCTATCGCGGTATTCGTCCACCGAGCGACGCTCGCCAGCAGCCTATCTGTGCGCGAGCCTGAGGATATGGTCATGACCGTTCGTCCGCCGCAATCGCTGAGGCAGCCCTTCTCGGTCGAGGGCGGGTTCAATGTTCTCGAATATGAATTGAGAGCGGAGCGGGCGAACTCGCTTGGACGCAGCGGGCTGAAGGCTGAGGCGGCATTGGCCGAGCTCAAAGGCTGGGATCCGGCGCGCCATGGCCAGGACGATCGCGACGCGCGCCTCAGGAAGGCGGCAGACGCCGTATGGGATCTGTTCGTCCAGCGCGAGATTTGCGGGCTGCGCAACAGCCGCGACGTTATCCAACGCTACGGCATTCCGGACGAGGTTCTGGTGCGGCTTGGATCGACGCAGAAATAAGCGATTACCTCTCCGTTTAGGCCGAGCCGCGCATTTTGCTGCCCGGCACCAGCACCGAAGCCATGACGGTCCTGTTGCGTCCCTGCGCCTTGGCTTCCAGCAACGCCGCGTCAGCGCGCGTCAGCAATGTCGAGACGGCAGCGCATTCCGACAACGAGCCAACGCCGATCGACACCGATATCGGGCCGAGAATGCGGCCGCGATGCGAGAGCGCCAGGCCGCGAATGTTGGAGCGCAGGCGCTCGGCGATCTCGAAGCCTTCTGCATCGCCGATATCAGGCAGCAGAACGGTGAACTCCTCGCCGCCGAAGCGGTAGGCGCGCCCGGCATCGCCGATCGTATCGACGATGGTCTGCGCGACGTAGCGCATGACCTCGTCGCCGGCGTCATGGCCGAACTCGTCGTTGAAGCGCTTGAAGTGATCGATGTCGACCATCATGCAGCTGAGCTGCTCCAGTTCGCGGTTGCGCGCATGCTGATTCATGTCCTCGTCGAGCGATCGCCTGTTATAGAGTCCCGTCAGCGCGTCGCGAATGGAGAGGTTTGTCAGCTTGTCACGCAGTTGCAGGTTGGCGGCAGCCAAGCCGATATTCTCGGCGATAAGCTCCAGATAGAGGCGCGATGCCTCGGCCTCCATATGGCCCTCTGGCCTCTCCTCGAAATAGAGCAGCCCGACGATATCGCCCTGCGCCGTTAGGGGAACGCACAGTCCCATCGTATCGGATTGGTCGAGATGCTGGCAGCTGATGTCGCCGTGCTCGTGAGAGCTCACATGCGGGCGACCGCGCCTGAGGCCCCAGCAGGCCGTCGCGGGAAATACCTGATCGGAGCGCTGCGGCTCATGCCATGAGGAGATGCGCGACAATGTCGAGCGGCTTTCGTTCATGATGTAGAGGTTGCCGGCGAGATCGGGAAAGATCTGCGGGGCGAAGAGCGCCACGACTTCGGCCAGCTCCTCCTGCGCCTGGCAGGCCTGCAGGCGATGCATCATCTGCAGGATGAGGTCCTTCGTCTGCTGGTCGCGCCGGCGCTCGGCGTCCAGACGATCGCGTTCCAGCCCGTTTTCGCGGAAGATGTGGATCGCCTCGTTCATCTCACCTATTTCGTCGCGACGACGATCGAGCGGCACATCGACCGCGTAATCCTGCTTGGCCAGGCGCGTGACGATGCCGGTCATCCTCATCAACGGCATGGCGACGCGGCGCTTGAGGATGAAGTAGAGGACACTGAGAAAGAGAGCTGCGGTGATGGCGAGCAGCGTCTTGGCGATGAAACCCCACCAGTCACTGCGCAGCTGCGTGTCGTGCATCACGGCTTGGGTGCGTGCATTCGTCAGGTCGCGAAAGCGCGTGACGGCGCCGAGAAGCGCCGTCTGCAGGCGGTCGTGTTCCGGGCCGAACAAGGTCTGGCGGGCGCCAGCCTGATCGCCATTGCGATACGCGGCGATCGCCTCTTCCTCGATCCTGTCGAGAACGTCGGCGTTCTTTTCAACGTCTTCCAGCGCTTGCAACTCGATGGTCGTAGCACCTAAATCACGGACGCCCTTGATTGCACGTTCGCGCCGGCGCTCCTCGCCTTCCTTGCCCTGGAAGGCATCGAGATGCCTGATGTCGTCGCGCATGACATAGAGGCGCGCCTCATCGCTGCGCTCTTCGGCGCCCAGCGCCAGACCGTCGGCGAGATCGTCCAGCGCCAGATGTTCCTCAACCGCGATCCGTTCGCGGGTGGCACTTGTGGCAGACAGGATGAAGGCAGAGCCTGAGAGGACGGTCAGAACAACCGTCACTCCGTAGGCCCAGTTGGTGATGACGCTGATCCGCATGTGGGTATATTAGGGCATCCGAATTGCCAGACAATTAACACAGGTTGTATCGACCACGCCAAGCTCCCGAGACGCGAGACGCAAAAAGGTGATTGGCGGCGAGCCACCGGCTGCGCTAGGACTGCGCACGAATGCCCTGCGCCGGAGAACCGCGTGTCGATTGCCGATATTTCCCTGTTGAGTGCCTTGCTTGCCGGCGCCCTGTCATTTCTCTCGCCCTGCGTGCTGCCGCTGGTGCCGCCCTATCTCTGTTACATGGCCGGCATTTCCGTCGAGCAGTTCAGGGGTGGCGGCGCGGTGACTGTTGCTCCGGATGTTCGGCGCGGCGTGCTGTTTTCGGCGTTGTTCTTCACGCTCGGCTTTGCCACCGTCTTCGTGGCTCTTGGGGCCGGCGCGTCGAGCATCGGCATGGCGCTCCGTCAGCATCTCGATCTACTCTCCAAAATCGGCGGGCTGATCATCATCGTCATGGGCCTGAATTTCCTCGGCGTCTTCCGCATTGGCGTCCTGGCGCGGGAGGCACGCTTCCAGGGTAGTGGCAAACCGGCGACGCTGACGGGCGCCTATGTGATGGGGCTTGCCTTCGCCTTCGGCTGGACGCCATGCATCGGCCCGGTGCTCGGCGCCATCTTAGGCGTCGCAGCGTCACGTGAGACCGTGGGCTCGGGTGCCGGCCTGCTGGCCGTTTATTCGCTCGGGCTCGCCATCCCTTTCTGGATCGCCGCCGGCTTCTCCGGCGCCTTCATGGGCTTCCTCACGCGCTTCCGCCGCCATCTCGGCACCGTGGAGAAGGTTATGGGGGTGTTTCTTATCCTAACGGGCCTCGCCTTCATCTTCGGATTCGTCAGCGATGCCGCAATCTGGTTCCAGCAAACCTTTCCAATCCTGATGAAAATCGGTTAAGCCTCAAGTCCTCCCGCAGACAAGCCGTATTGGGCCGCCTATAGCGCCACACCGGCCCCAGCATTGGAATGACCCTTGGCCGACATTGTCAGTCTTCTCCTGCCGTTCTTCGGCCTGATCCTCATTGGCTTCATCGCCGCCAAGGTGACCAAGCAGCCGACCGAGGCGATGGGGTGGCTGAACACATTCATCGTCTATGCCGCCCTGCCCGCGCTCTATTTCAAGCTGGTGTCGCGCACCCCGTTCGAGGATCTGACGCGGATCGACTTCATCGTCACGGATCTCGCCGCCACCTATTCGATCTTCATCGCGATGTTTTTGATCGGCCGCTTCCTGCGCCGCAACTCGTTTGCCGACAGCACGATCCAGGCTTTCGCCGGGTCCTACGGCAATATCGGCTACATGGGGCCAGGTCTTGCGCTGATCGCGCTAGGTGAAGGCGCTGCCGTGCCCGTGGCTTTGATCGTCTGCATCGAAAATGCGTTTCACTTCATCGTCGCGCCGGCGATGATGGCAGCGTCGGGCGACGACAAGCGCTCGCGCGGACGGCTGGCGTTCGATATCGCGCGCAAGGTGGCGCTGCATCCATTCATCTTGTCGACCGCACTTGGCTTCTTCGCGGCCGGCTTCGAGATACCGCAGCCGGCGGCGTTCCAGCGCTTCATCGATTATCTCGCGCAGGCCGCCGCGCCCTGCGCGCTGTTTGCCATGGGTGTCACGCTGGCGCTAAGGCCAATGCGGCGCATTCCTGTCGAAATCAGCTACATCGTTCCAGCCAAGCTGATCATCCACCCCATCGTCGTATACCTTGCGCTGACGACCGTGGGCGGCTTCGATCCGGTGTGGATTTACGCAGCTGTCCTACTTGCCACACTGCCGACGGCGACCAATGTCTTCGTGATCGGCCAGCATTACGGCGTTTGGCAGGAGCGGGCGTCGGCAACGATCCTGATCACCACGACGCTATCCGTGGTAACCGTGTCGCTGTTCCTGATCGCGATGAAGTCAGGCTTTCTTCCGACGTAGATGTTCCTTGATCGCATCCGGGATCGCGCGCAGACCGCGCCCGGGCTCGACACCCTCGCGCATCACCATGCTGCGGAACGGCGGCACGGCGGCCAGGATATGCAGGCCGGCTGCGCGCAGCACTTGCATCGGCAGGAAATCGGATAGAAGCGAGCGGTTCAGCACGTCGACGCTCGCGGTGCGAGTCATGATATCGACGCGGCGCTTGCGGTCGAACTGGCTGCCGGCGTCCTTTGATATCGGCAGTTCCGGCCGGTCGCAGAGTATATCGGTCAGCGCCATGACATCGCGCAAGCTGAGGTTCAGCCCCTGCGCGCCGATGGGCGGGAAGACGTGGGCGGCCTCGCCGATCAGCGCTACCCGGCCCTTGCCTGAGCGATGCGCCATCATGCCCGACAGCGGCCAGATCTGCACGCCCTCCTCGACCGTCACCTTGCCGAGCAGCGATTGCATGCGTTCCTCGACGACGTTGCCAAGTTCGGCCAGCGAAAGCTCGCTGCGCGTCTGAGCATCCGACGGGCTCTGTACCCAGACGAGGCTGGAGCGATTGCCGGGAAGTGGCACTTGCGTAAAGGGGCCGTTTTCCGTGTGGAACTCGGTGGAGATGTTTTCGTGCGGCAGGGAATGCTGGAAATTCAGCACCATGGCCGATTGCGGATAGGACCACTTCTTGACGTCGATACCAACGGTTTCGCGCAGCTTCGACTTGCGGCCATCGGCGCCGATCGCGAAATCGGCCGTGAGCGTTTCGCCATTGTCGAGCGAGATGGAGACGGCGTCTTCGGTGACATCGATCACATCCGCGAAGGCGGTGAAGCGGGTGATGTTACCCTCGGCGGCAGCGGCCGCTTCCAGCACTTCCATCAACGCCTTGTTGGGAAAATTGTAACCGAAGGCTTCGAGCCCGACTTCGGCGGCGCGGAAGGTCGCGGTCGGCGCGCGCAGCAGGCGGTTCGTGCCGTCGATGATGCGCATGGTCGAAAGCGGCGCGGAAGAAGGCCGCAGGCGTTCCCAGAGCGTCAGCCGGTCGATGAAGCGGATCGACTGATCCATCAGCGCCGTGGTCCGGCGATCTTCCCTTGGTGCCGGTGGCGCAACGAGTGCAACGTTGCGTCCGCCGCGTCCTAGGGCGATTGCGGCGATCATTCCGGCCAGTCCGCCGCCGATCACCGCGATTTCGAAAGTCTTCATTGCACCGTTCCGCAAATTCTGAAACGGCGAGCCGGCCTTATGCCGCCGGCTTCGCCTGACGGCGCCAACTATAGCTCTTGCCCGGCTCCGCGTCACGCGCAGTCGGCTGATAATAATGCGGAATCTCCGGCAAGCGCTTCTCGGTGAGACGCTTTATCGCAGTCTCGTTGGTTACAGCGAAGCTATCGATGCCGCAACGCAGCATATGCGGCACCTGGTCGATCAAGACATCGCCGACGGCGCGAAGCTCGTTGGTGTAGCCGAGACGCTCGCGCAGCAGCGAGGCATGGCTGAAAGAGCGGCCGTCGTTGAAGGCAGGAAACGCCACCGCCACGAGTTCGAGGCGATAGAGATAGGGCTCCAGCTTGCGCACGTCGTCGGCGGGCTTGATCAGCACGCCGAAGCCGACTTCATTGCTCTCGTCGGCCTTGGCCACCAGTTCCTCGAGGCTGAGCAGAGGCTTCTGCCCCTCGCCGGCCTTCACCTCTTCGGTCTCGATGACCCAGGGGTCGTTCTCGACGAAGCCGGTTTCTCTCCAGATCCTGGTCATCATGCAGCCTCCGCCTTGGAATCACCGTAGAGCGCATCCTTGAAAGGCTGCGGCCCGACGCGGCGATAGGCATCGAGAAATATCTCGGACGGATCGTTGCGCAGGCCGAGATAGGTATCGACGATCTTTTCGATCGCATCCGTCACCTTCTCCGGCTCGAAGCCACGGCCGATGATTTCGCCGATCGAGGTGTGCTCGTCACCGGAACCGCCGAGCGTGATCTGGTAGAGCTCGGCTCCCTTCTTCTCGACACCCAAGAGGCCGATATGGCCGACATGGTGGTGACCGCAGGCGTTGATGCAGCCGGAGATCTTGATCTTCAGCTCGCCGATTTCAGCTTGACGCTCGGGGTTGCCGAAACGCTTCGAGATTTCCTGCGCGACGGGGATGGAGCGAGCATTGGCGAGCGCGCAGTAGTCCAAGCCGGGACAGGCAATGATATCCGTGATCAGGCCGGCATTGGCTTCGGCGAGACCGATGGCGACGAGGCCGCGATAGACGGCTTCGAGATCGGCCAGCGCTACATGCGGCAGGATCAGGTTCTGCTCGTGGCTGACGCGGATTTCGTCGAAGGCGTATTCCTCGGCGATATCGGCGACCGCATCCATCTGGCTGTCGGAGGCGTCACCCGGGATGCCGCCGATCGGCTTCAGCGAGATCGTCACCATGCCGTAATCGGGATTCTTATGCGGCTGCACATTCTGGTGGACCCAGCGGGAGAACGCCGGATCGGCCTTCTTCCACCGAGCGAGATTTTCCCAGCCTTCGGCACGCTGCGGCAGAGCCGGCGGTGCGAAGTAAGCGGTGATAGCGGCGACGTCGGCTTCTGGCAGCTTCAGCTCGGTGTCCTTCAGCGCCGCGAACTCGACCTCGACCTGGCGGGCCAGCTCTTCAGCGCCCGTTTCGTGGACGAGGATCTTGATGCGGGCCTTGTACTTGTTGTCGCGGCGGCCGTGCAGGTTATAAACGCGCATGACAGCGGTGGTGTAGGACAGCAGGTCCTCTTCCGGCAGGAAGTCCTTGATCAGCTTGGCGATCATCGGCGTACGGCCCTGGCCGCCACCGACGTAGACGGCAAAGCCGATCTCGCCCTTGTCGTTCTTCTTCAGGTGCAGGCCGATGTCGTGGACCTGGATCGCGGCGCGGTCGCGCTCGGCGCCGGTGACGGCGATCTTGAACTTGCGCGGCAGGAACGAGAACTCCGGATGAACGGAGGACCACTGGCGCAGGATTTCGGCGTATGGGCGCGGATCGGCGACTTCATCGGCGGCGGCACCGGCGAAGTGGTCGGCGGTGACGTTTCTGATGCAGTTGCCCGAGGTCTGGATCGCGTGCATCTCGACGGTGGCGAGTTCGGCAAGCACGTCGGGCATGTCCGACAGCTTCGGCCAGTTGAACTGCAGGTTCTGACGCGTGGTGAAGTGGCCGTAGCCACGATCGTAGGTGCGCGCGACATGGGCCAGCATGCGCATCTGCTTGGAATTCAGCGTGCCGTAGGGAATGGCGATACGCAGCATGTAGGCATGCAGCTGGAGATAGACGCCGTTCATCAGGCGCAGCGGCTTGAACGCATCCTCGGCGAGCTCGCCGGACAGACGGCGCTCAACCTGATCGCGGAACTGCGCGACGCGCTCGGCGACAAAGGCGTGGTCAAATTCATCGTAACGGTACATCGTATTCCTCAGACTGCAATGAATGCGGGATCGGCGGGCTTGTAGCCCGGCGCGTATTCCATGGTCGGACCCTGTGCACGAATGCGCTCGCGAAGGCGCAGCGGCCAGAGAACACCATCGGTCTCCTGCACGTCAACCACGGCGACATCGACGACCAGATTATCGGCATAGGACTTCTTGCCGATCGCCTCCAGCGCGGCAACGGCCTCGGCATGGCGCGCGACCAGCGCATCCTGCAGCGACGTCACCCAGGTGCCGTTGGCATCGAGCCAGACGGCGATGCCGTCGGTCAGCCTGTTGGCGGTCAGAACCTTGTCTCCCATAGTCAGCTCCTTAGCAGTTCATCGGACCGGGCGCGTGCACGCACCAGCGGTTCGGACAGTTCGAAATTGGCGCCCGCAACGGCGTCGCCGATGATGACCATGACAGGTCCGGTGAGTTCATCACGGCTCTGCAGATCGGGCAGATCGCGAAGCGTACCATGCATCAGCCGGCGATCGGCGCGGCTGGCGTTCTCGATGACGGCGACCGTCGTCTCCGGCGCGATGCCGGCATGCATCAGGCGCTCGGCAACGGATGCCGCGACGGTGCGGCCCATGTAGACGGCGATCGTGGCGCCCGATACGGCAAGGCTTGCCCAATCGGGAAGCACGTCGCCGGTCAGATCGTGGCCGGTCGTGAAGACCAGAGACGAGGCAACGCCGCGGAGCGTCAACGGCAGTTCGAAATCGGCGGCGGCGGCGAAAGCAGAGGTGATGCCGGGCACGACTTCATAGGCGATGCCGGCGGCGCGCAGAGCGGCCATTTCCTCGCCGGCGCGGCCATAGACCAGCGGATCGCCTGACTTCAAGCGAACGACGCGCTTGCCCTCGCGGCCGAGATAGACGAGGAGGTCGTTGATCTCTTCCTGCGACTTGGAATGACAGCCCTTGCGCTTGCCGACCGAGAGGCGCTCGGCATCGCGGCGGCCCATGTCGACGATTTCCTGCGGCACCAATGCGTCATAGACGATGACATCGGCGTCCATCATCACGCGCTGGGCGCGCAGCGTCAAAAGATCGGCGGCGCCCGGACCGGCACCGACCAGCCAGATGCGGCCCTCGGCCTTGTCGGCGGAGCGCAACAGTTCGTCGGCACGGCGTTGTGCCTGCGGCATATTCTCGTTGGAAACAGCATCGGCCACGGCACCGGAGAAGAAGCGGCGCCAGAAGAGACGACGCGTGGCACCCTTCTCAAGCGCATGCTCGACGCGACCGCGATAGCTGACCGCCAGCTCGGCAAGGCGACCGAGCGACGGCGCCAGCAGCTGATCGACCTGAGCGCGGATCATCTGCGCGAGAACAGGCCCTGCCCCTTCCGTGCCGATCGCAACCGCGACAGGCGCGCGATTGACGAGCGCCGGGGTGTAGAAATCACAGTAGTCGGGCTGATCGACAGCATTGGCTGGGACCTTGGCGGCGCGCGCGGCGTCGACGATGGCGCGATCGGCGGCGGCATCGCCTGTGGCCGCGAAGACCAGCGTTGCGCCTTCGATCTGCTCAGCCGCGAAGGCGGCGCGGACGGTTTCGATGCGGTTGGCGATCAGATGGGCGTGGTAATCGGCCTCGGGGCGATCCGTGTAGGCGACGATCCGGGCCTTGGTGTTCGACAGCAGGCGCACCTTGGCGAAGGCTTCATCGCCATTGCCGAAGACAGCCGCAATCTTGCCTTCGACACGAACGAAGGCAGGAAAAACCGACAGTTGCTCACTCTTGGAAGGCATCATCAATCCATTTCGAAGTTGCCGGAATATGCACCACCCAACCAGCCAAATGAAGAAACATAAATTCCAAACCCGCTACGACCGCGTATTGTTTTACCCGGCATGTCAATGATTTGAGCAAAACTCACCGATGCGGCGCCCGTGGCACGATGAATCACGCTGCAATGCGGCACAAAGCCTGTGACAAATTCGGGTGCGGCCAAGAATCCTCGTTTGCCTCGCGCAGCACCGGCGATAAAGTGCCGGCAACAAGGAGAACACCATGTCCGACACCACCATTGCCGCCCGCCTGCTCGATGTCATGGAGCACGATATCCTGCCGATGACCGAACGTGGCGTCGGCCTCGGCAACAAGGTCTTCGGCGCGGCCATCCTGCGCAAATCGGACCTTTCGCTCGTGGTTGCCGAGACCAACAACGAGCTGGAAAACCCGCTCTGGCATGGCGAGGTGCACACGCTGAAGCGCTTCTACGAACTGGGCGAGAAGCCCGCGACCAAGGACCTGATCTTCCTCTCGACGCATGAACCCTGCACCATGTGCATGTCGGCAATCACCTGGGCGGGCTTCGACAATTTCTACTATTTCTTCAGCCACGAGGATTCCCGCGACGCCTTCGCGATCCCTCACGACCTGAAGATCCTGAAGGAAGTGTTCGGGCTCGAGCCCGGCGGCTACCGGCGCAGCAACGCCTTCTGGAACAGCTTCGCGATCGCCGATCTCGTCGAGACCGAAAGCGATGCCAAGAAGGCCGAGCTGAAGGCGCAGACGGCGCGGATCAAGGCTCGCTACGACGCGCTCTCCGAAAGCTATCAGTCGTCCAAGGGCGACAACGACATTCCGTTGAACTGACACGATCGGCCAGAACACGATGGAAGCCTCCAAAGACATTTCGCGCCTGATAGAGATCATGGCAGCCCTTCGCAATCCCGAGACCGGCTGCCCATGGGACATCGTCCAGACCTTCGAGACGATCAAGCCCTATACGATCGAGGAGGCCTATGAGGTCTCCGACGCGATCGAGCGCAACGACATGGACGATCTCTGCGACGAGCTCGGCGATCTGCTTCTGCAGGTCGTGTTCCATGCCCGCATGGCCGAGGAGGCCGGAGAGTTTTCGTTCGGCGATGTCGTCGAGGCGATCACGCGGAAGATGATCCGCCGCCATCCGCACGTCTTCGCCCGCTCCGAGGCGGATACGCCCGACGCGGTGAAGAAGCAGTGGGACGATATCAAGCAGGCGGAAAAGCCCGAGCGTGCCGAGCGCCGGGCCGCGCGGGGGATCTCGGAGGATTTCAAGGCCGGCTTTCTCGGCTCGGTGCAGCGCAGCTTTCCGGCGCTGACGGAAGCGCTGAAGCTGCAGGAACGCGCCGCCAAGGTCGGATTCGACTGGTCGGCGCCGGAGCCCATTCTCGACAAGATCGAGGAGGAAATCGCGGAACTGAGGGAAGCGCTGGCCTCGGGCGACCACACCAAGGTGAGCGACGAACTCGGCGATCTGATCTTCGCCGTGGTCAATATCGGCCGGCATGTGAAGGCTGATCCGGAGCAATCTCTGCGCGGTACGAATACCAAGTTCAGGCGCCGTTTCAACCATATAGAAACGTCTCTTGAAGCGGAAGGTGAAACGCTGGAGGCCGCGACGCTGGAGCGGATGGAAGAGCTATGGCAGGCGGCCAAGGCCATCGAGCGACAGGTGGGCTGACTGGGCGCGCCATGAAGCTTGAAACGCTCGACATCGCGATTGCCGGCGCCGGTGTTGGCGGTCTTTCGCTGGCCGCCCTTCTGGCAAGCCGAGGCGCCCGCGTGACCATCTATGACCAGATGAGCGCGCCGCAGCCCGTCGGCTCCGGCTTCGTGCTGCAGCCGACGGGGGCGGCCGTGCTCTCGCGCATGGGTCTGCTTGATCAAGTCGAGGCGCGCGGCGCCCGCATCAGCCGCATGCATGGGAGCCTGTCCGGCAACGGTCGGACGGTGCTCGACGTCGGCTACCGCCCAGGCGCCTACGGCATCGCCATCCAGCGCGTCGCGCTGTTCGATCTCTTGCTTGAGGCTGCGATCAGTGCAGGGGTGCGGTTCGAGACATCATCACGGGTGACGGAGATCGAGGCAGGCAGCGCGCCGCGCCTGGTCCTCGACGGCGGCATACGCACAGCGACCGCCGATCTCGCCATCGACGCCATGGGCGCCAACTCGCCGCTCGCCGCGAAGGCCGCCACCGAGCTCGGCTATGGGGCGCTCTGGGCGACGGTTCCGTGGCCGGAGCATGGCGTCTTCCGCAAGGACGAACTGGAGCAACGCTACAAGAGGGCAAGCCAGATGGCCGGCGTGCTGCCTGTCGGCACGGCACGCGACGGCGCGGCTCCGATGGCGACGTTCTTCTGGAGCATCCGCAACAGGGATTTCGAGGCGTGGCGGGCCGCCAGGCGCGAGGTCTGGATCGACTCGGTACGATCCTTCTGGCCTGAAGCGGAAGCGCTTGCCGCCGTGGCCGAGCCGGTACACGCGCGCTACCGGCATCTGACCCGCACGCCGATCGTTGGAAAGCACACGGTGAAGATCGGCGATGCCTGGCATGCGACGAGCCCGCAGCTCGGCCAGGGAGCCAACATGGCGCTGCTCGACGCGGCGTCTCTCGCTTCGGCGCTCTGCCGCGAGGCAACGGTCGGCGAGGCCATCGAGCGTCACCTGAAGCAGCGGCAGATCCATATCCGGTTCTATCAGCTGCTCAGCCGTATCCTGACGCCATTCTATCAATCAGACAGTTCAGTGCTGCCTTTCAGCCGCGACATCATGATTGGCCCGGCGACCAAGCTGCCGCTGGTGCGCAGCCTGATCACAACGCTGGTCACAGGTGAGTTGCTCGATCCGGTTGGACGGATCGAGCTCGATCGACTTGCGTCAGAGAGGAAAGTCGCCGAGCAGGATGAGGGCGCGCTGGTTTAGCCGAGCGCGACACATAGAGAACGGGGGGCGCCTGATCAGCGCTCCCAGTCTTCCTTCGGCCTGGTCGTATTGCCAAGCCGGCGCTCAAGTTCGACAGCTTCCGTTTCAGACAGCCTGAGATCGAGCGTGATCGATCCATCCTCATTGTCTTCGCGGCTGTCGACGATGGCGTGATCGTAAAGCCATGGCAGCAAGGCCAGCTTGTCGACCGGGAGCACGACGGTGGTTTCCGTCAGCACGCCGGACAGCCTGCGGCTGATCTCTTCCATCAGCGCATCGACGCCCTCGCCCGTCACGGCGGAGACGGCCACGACATTGCGCGCGCCTTCCGCCTTCTGGACGATCGCTTCGTGGTTTTCCCGCTCAAGGCGGTCGATCTTGTTCCAGACCTCGATGATACGCTTTTCGCCTTCGGCCTCGTTGATGCCGAGATCCTTCAGGATGCGGAGCACGTCGGCGCTTTGCGCCTGGTTGTCCTCATCGGCCATGTCGCGGACGTGCAGGACGAGGTCCGCTTCCAGCACCTCTTCCAGCGTCGCGCGGAAGGCGGCGACGAGGTGGGTCGGCAGGTCGGAGATGAAGCCGACGGTGTCCGACAGGATCACGGTGCGGCCATGCGGCAGCTTCATGCGGCGCAGGGTCGGGTCGAGCGTCGCAAACAGCATGTCTTCGGCCAGAACACCGGCGCCGGTGATGCGGTTGAACAGCGTCGACTTGCCGGCGTTGGTGTAACCCACCAGTGCCACGATCGGATGCGGCACCTTGCGGCGCTTGGCGCGATGCAGCTGGCGCGTGCGAACCACCTGCTCCAGCTCGCGCTCGAGCTTGATGATGCGGTCCTGCAGCATGCGACGGTCGGCTTCGATCTGGGTTTCACCTGGACCACCCATGAAGCCACCGCCACCGCGCTGACGCTCAAGGTGGGTCCAGCTGCGAACCAGCCGGCCCTTCTGATAGTTGAGATGCGCGAGATCGACCTGCAGCGTGCCTTCCTTGGTGGAGGCGCGGCGGCCGAAGATTTCGAGAATGAGGCCCGTGCGGTCGATGACCTTGGCGTTCCATTCCTTCTCGAGATTGCGCTGCTGAACCGGGGTCAACGGATGATCGACGATAACGAGGCCGGAATCAGTCTCATCAAGGCTGTCCTTGATCTCCTGGATCTTGCCGGTGCCCATCAGCGTTGCCGGACGCGGCTCGCTGACGGTGACGACGGTGCCCTTGACCACATCGAGATCGATCGCCTGCGCCAGGCCAGTCGCCTCTTCGAGGCGGCTTTCCGGCGTGCGGGTCGTGGTGACGGTGTCGGCACTGCCGCGGCTGCCGCGTGCCTGCTTGAGCACGGGCACAACGACGGTCGCACGCATGTCATCCCGGTGCTTCATGGCTTCCGGGATGATCGAATCATTCTTGGTATCACGTGTCGAGATGACGTCTGTCCTGTCAGGAAGCGGATTCTTCGCTTTCGAACATCTGCATCGGCTGGCCGGGCATGATGGTCGAGATCGCGTGCTTATACACGAGTTGCGAATGGCCGTCACGGCGCAGCAGAACGCAGAAGTTGTCGAACGACGTAACAACGCCGGTCAGCTTCACACCGTTAATCAGAAATATAGTCAGGGAAATCTTTTGCTTGCGAACAGTATTGAGAAATAAGTCCTGCAGGTTTTGAGAACGTTCCGCCATCGCGCCGATTCTTTCTTTATTGCCGGCCTTCACGTGCCGGTAAAATACTTCTTATTTTTCCATCAGGCAGCCGACAACCCTCATCCCTGCAGCCTGGAAAGCCTTTGGTATCAAATCGCAATCTTTTCCGCAACGGCGAAAAAGACCTGTCTAATTTTATGCGGCAGCAGATCAACTCATGCGCTGCCGCTACCCTGCCCGCCCATCGAAAAGACACGCCGGCTACCGATCAAGCCTCTGATCAGACACCCAGCGACTTCAACTTGCGGTGCAGCGCCGAACGCTCCATGCCGACGAACTCGGCGGTACGCGAGATATTGCCGCCGAATCGATTGATCTGGGCGATGAGATAATCCTTCTCGAACATCTCGCGCGCCTCGCGCAACGGCAGCGTCATGATGTGGTAGTCGTTCTTGGCCGATACTTTCGGCAGCATGTCGCCGAGGTCGGTCGGCAGCATCTCGGCAGTGATCGGCGCATCCGGGCCATCGGACCGGGCGAGAATCATCAGGCGCTCGATGTTGTTGCGCAGCTGGCGGATATTGCCCGGCCAGTCGTGGGCCTGCAGAACCGCCATCGCATCGTCGCCGATGCGGCGTGGACGAATGCCGGCCTGCTCGGAAATCTGGCGCATCAACTGATCGACAAGGAATGGAATATCCTCGCGACGCTCCGCCAACGACGGCACCTTGACCGGCACCACGGCGAGGCGGTGGTAGAGATCCTCGCGGAACCAGCCCTCGGCAATCCGGCTTTCCAGGTTGTAGGCCGTGGACGAGACGATGCGCACATCGACCTTCACGCGCTTGGAACCGCCAACGCGCTCGAACTGCTGATCGACCAACACGCGCAGGATCTTGTTCTGCGTCTCGCGCGGCATTTCGCCGACCTCGTCGAGATAGAGAATGCCGCGATGGGCTTCCTCAAGCGCGCCGATCTTGCGCGCCTGGCCGGGCGAGCCTTCGGTTCCGAAGAGCGCCACTTCCATGCGGTCGGGCGTGATGTTGGCGGCATTGATGGCCACGAACGGACCACTCGCGCGCGACGACTTCTTGTGGATCATCCGCGCGACCAGCTCCTTGCCGGAGCCGGAGGAGCCGAGGATCATGATGCGGCTGTTGGTCGGCGATACCTTCTCGATCGTCTGGCGCAGCTGCGAGACGGCAACGGAGGTGCCGATCAGCTCGACCGGATCGCCGGCCTTGCGCTTCAATTCGGAGACTTCACGCTTGAGCTTGGAGTTTTCCAGCGCACGCTCGGCAATCAGGATCAGGCGGTCGGCCTTGAAGGGCTTCTCGATGAAATCGAAGGCGCCGCGCTTGATGGCGGAGACAGCGGTTTCGACGTTGCCGTGACCGGAGATCATGACGACCGGAATATCGGGATGGCGCGCCTTGACCTCATCCAGCAACGCCAGACCATCGAGCTTGCTGCCCTGCATCCAGATGTCGAGGAAGATCAGCCGCGGCGCACGGTCCGAGATCGCAGCCAGAGCGCTGTCGCTGTCGTGTGCGGTGCGGGTCTCGTGGCCCTCGTCGGAGAGAATGCCGGAGACGATCTCGCGGATGTCGTGTTCGTCGTCGACGACCAGAATATCAGAGGCCATATGCATTTTCCTTGTCACTTGCGGCCGAGGCGGCGGGCGATTGCTCCAGGCGTGGCAGATGCACGCGGATCATGGCCCCTCTTCCCTGGTCAAAATCAGCGGGTGCATCATGCAGTTCGAGCTGCCCGCCATGTTCTTCAATAATCTTCTTCACGATGGCGAGGCCGAGACCGGTCCCTTTCTCGCGCATCGTCATATACGGCTCCAAAATGCTGTGCCGGTTCTCGACAGGCAGACCGCGCCCGTTATCGATGATATCGACGGTGAAACGGTCACGCGGCTGATCGAGCGATGCGCGTACCAGCACCTTACGCTCCTCGCGCTCGTTGGCCGGAACAGCCTCGATCGCTTCCACCGCATTCTTGATGAGATTGCCGAAGGCCTGCCCCAGCATGCGGCTGTCGAATTGTCCTTCGAGCGGCGCGTCGCCGAACTCCTGAAGGAAGGCGACGTGGCTGTTACCCATCTCGCGCAGGAAGACCGCGTCGTGCAGGATCTTGCGCAGGTCGCTCGGCTCCTTGATCGGCTTCGGCATGCGCGCGAAAGAGGAGAACTCGTCGACCATGCGGCCAATATCGCCGACCTGGCGGATGATCGTCTCGGTGCACTGATCGAAGACGCCGCGGTCATCCTGGTTGATCTGCTTGCCATAGCGGCGCTGGATGCGCTCGGCCGACAGCTGGATCGGGGTCAGCGGGTTCTTGATTTCGTGGGCGATACGGCGCGCCACGTCTCCCCAGGCGGTGGAGCGCTGGGCGATGACGAGGTCTGTGATGTCGTCGAGCGTGATGACGTAGGATTCGCTGAGATCGCGCACTTCCTCGCGCGTTACCTGGACGCTCAGCGTACGCACGGTGCCGGCACGTACCAGCGCGATTTGCTTGCGGAAATCGCCGCGATAGCGCGACGCCGCCTCGGTGAGCACCTGGTCGACCTCGGGCGCGATCTCGGAAAGCTGCTTGCCGAGCATGTCCCCCGCATCGAGTGCCATCAGCGTTTCGGCCGAACTGTTGACGATGGTGACCCGGCGATCATGCTCGACGCCGATGACGGCGGCGGTCACGCCCGACAGCACGGCCTCGATGAAGCGGCGGCGGTCATCCACCTCGTCCTTGGCCTCAAGGATCTCGTCGCGCTGGGTGCGGATTTCGGAGATCATCTTGTTGAAGGTGCGCGACAGGTTGGCGACGTCGCCATCGACGGCGTGCACGGGAACGACGATGTCCATGTTGCCGGAGGCGACGCTGTCGGCCGCGGTGATCAGCAACCGGATCGGGCGGACAATGCGGTCGGCCACGGCGATTGCGGTCCAGATTGCGGCAAGAAGCACGATTAGTGCGAAACCGACATATAGAATGGCAAAAGCGATCTGCAGCGAGAAACGCCCCGCCTCCATCGATTTATACTCGGTGGCGTTCTCCTCCATCATCCGCATCGCGGTCATGACCTTGGGGTCAACCGCGCGCACAGTATAGAGGAAAGCGCCGTCGATGGATTCGAGCCGGATGATGGCGCCGACGAGATTGGTGACACCCGGCGGGATGAGCGTCGGTTGGCCGGCCGAGGCCTTGTTCAAGGCATCCTGCGGGATCGCCGGTAATGGCTTCTCGGTCTTGATATCGGCCTGCGTGATCACAGTACCATCCGCCTCCACCAGGAAGGCGCCGAGCAGGCCGCGTCCCCTCGCCTGGCGTGTCATCAACTCAGCAAAGCCGGTGCGGTCGAGATTGAACAACTGGCGATTGCGCTCGAGATCGTTTGCCATCGAGACCGTCTGGCCCTGCAGATAGCTTGCATTCTCCATCATGTAGGCCTGCCCGATGTTTCGGGAGGAACTGACGATCGACTGCGTCCTCAGCGCGAACCAGCGGTCGAGACCGGCGTTCAGCGTGATACTGGCAAAGAGAGCAACGAGGATGGCGGGCGTGATCGCGACGATCGAGAAGAGGACAACGATGCGGATATGCAGGCGTGCTGCGGCACGGCCACGCTTGCGCGCTTTCAGAAGCCGCGAGACCTCGCGACCGATCAACGCCATAAGGCCGAGGACGAAGAAGGAATTGACGACGACGGAGGTGATGACCACCGGCGATGTCGGGGCGATCGGCGTCAGGCCGAGCAGCACGAAGAGCGTCATCGTGGCGCAGAGGAGCGCGCCCCCGGCAAGCACGAGACCGGGCAGAGCAAACAGCGCGCGGCGATCCGTTACCGTGGTAACTGCTTCGCCCTCCGCCGCCGGCGGCAACGCATCCTGCTTCATTCGTTTAACTCTCCACGCGGCGAAACGCATTTCGCCGCCGTCCATGGGTCAGGGTGAAAGACCGCGCTCGATCTCCCGCTCGTCCATCGTCGAGCCGGATCTTCGGACGCAGAACTGACCGCAGGAACACAAACCCCTTGCGTGACTTATTGGCAACGCAATGTGGCGAAAATGCAACGCATCACGTCACATTGTCAAGCGTTGCAGGGCGTCAAGCGGTGCGGGAGCTTCGGTAGACCGATACGCCGAGTTCGCGGATCTTCTTGCGCAGGGTATTGCGGTTGAGACCGAGCAGATCGGCGGCCTTGATCTGGTTGCCGCGCGTGGCCGTCAGCGCTGCCAGGATGAGAGGATACTCCATCTCGGTCAAAACGCGGTCATAAAGGCCCGGAGGCGGCAGGTTATCGCCGAAAGTCGCGAAATAGGACCGCATGTTTTCTTCGACGGCCTGGGCAATGGTCATGTTGCCATTGCGGATCGGACCCTTCTCGATCGGGCTGTCCGGCACATCGGACCGCAGCTCGGATTCGATGATTTCGCGGGTGATCACATCCTGTGGATAAAGTGCCATCAGACGGCGGATGAGGTTCTCCAGCTCGCGCACGTTGCCCGGCCAGGCGTAAGCCTTCATCAGATCGAGCGCTTCCTGATCGAGGCGCTTGGTGCCGAGGCCTTCCTTCTCCGCCTGCTGGACGAAGTGACGGACGAGATCGGGGATATCTTCAGCGCGGTCGCGCAGCGGCGGCAGGCGCAGCGGCACGACGTTGAGGCGGTAGTACAAGTCTTCGCGGAAGAGGCCCTGGTTGATCGCCTGCTTCAGATCCTTGTTGGTGGCGGCGACGATGCGCACGTCGGTGCGGATCGGGGTGCGACCGCCGACGGTGGTGTATTCGCCCTGCTGCAGCACGCGCAGCAGGCGCGTCTGCGCATCCATCGGCATGTCACCGATTTCGTCGAGGAACAGCGTGCCGCCCTCGGCCTGCTCGAAGCGGCCGGTGGAGCGGGTCTGGGCGCCGGTGAAGGCACCCTTCTCATGGCCGAACAGCTCGGATTCGATCAGATCGCGCGGGATCGCAGCCATGTTGATCGCGACGAAGGGACCGTTGCGGCGCTTGCCGTAGTCGTGCAGCGCGCGGGCGACCAGTTCCTTGCCGGTGCCGGATTCGCCGGTGATCATCAGCGTCAGGTCGGTCAACATCAGACGCGCCAGGACGCGATAGATTTCCTGCATGGCGGCCGAGCGGCCAACCAGCGGCATGCCGTCCTGCACGTCATCTTCGACCTTGGCCGGCTTGCGCTTCGGTTCGGACAGCGCTCGGCCGATGATGCCGATCAGCTCGGTGAGATCGAAGGGCTTGGGCAGATAGTCGTAGGCGCCCTTCTCTGAGGCTTTGATCGCCGTCATGAAGGTGTTCTGCGCGCTCATGACCAGCACCGGAAGATCCGGGCGGGCCTTCTTGATGCGCGGCAGCAGGTCGAAGGCATTCTCGTCGGGCATCACGACGTCGGTGACCACGAGGTCGCCCTCGCCCGCCGAAACCCAGCGCCACAGTGTGGCTGCGTTCGAGGTGATACGCACGTCATATCCGGCGCGGCTCAAGGCCTGATTAAGCACCGTACGAATTGCCGCATCATCATCCGCGACGAGGATCGTTGCTGTCATCGAGAAGGTCCTGTGGGGGTTATGGTTGCGTCCTCAAGCGATGCGTCCTTGGAGGCAGGCATGAGCACGCGGAATGTGGTTTTGTTGGTCTGGCTGTCGCATTCGATGATGCCGCCATGATCACCGATGATCTTGGCCACCAGCGCAAGGCCGAGGCCGCTGCCGTTGGTCTTGGTGGTGATGAAGGGATCGAACAGATGCGGCAGGAGATCGGACGGCACGCCAGGGCCGTTGTCCTGCACGCAGAACTCCAGCGGCAGCGAGATCTTCTCGCGCGTTCCCGCGACAGAGAGGCGGATGCCGGGACGATAGGCGGTCGTCAGCACGACTTCGCCATCCGGGCGGTCGCCGATCGCCTCGGCAGCGTTCTTCACGAGATTGAGGAAGACCTGCACCAGCTGGTCGCGGTTGGCGTAGACCGATGGCAGCGAGGGGTCGTAGTTCTCGGTGATCTTGATGTGACGCGCAAAGCCCGCCTTGGCGACTGCCTTCACATGATCGAGCACGGAGTGGATGTTCACGGGCACGCGGTCGACGGGGCGCTCGTCGGAGAAGACTTCCATGCGGTCGACCAGCGAAACGATGCGGTCGGTTTCGTCGCAGATCAGCCGGGTCAACGCGCGGTCGTCGTCGGTTGCCGAGTGCTCGAGCAGCTGCGCGGCGCCGCGAATGCCGGAGAGCGGGTTCTTGATCTCGTGCGCCAGCATGGACGCGAGACCGGTGACCGAACGGGCGGCGGCGCGATGCGTCAGCTGCCGGTCGATCTTGTCGGCCATCGAGCGTTCCTGGAAGACTATGACGACGGAGCCTGGCTCGCTTGTCACCGGCGCCACGTAGATGTCGACGAGCTTGTCCTGGCCAAGCCTTGGCGAGCTTAGATCGACGCGATACTCGTTGATCGGCGCGCGGCGTTCGCGCACCTGGTCGATCAGCGCCAGAAGCGGGCTGCCGAAGGGAATGAAGGTCGAGATCTTGTAGCGCGCCAGATGCGAGGCGCTGGCCCCGAAGAAGGCTTCCGCCTCCCAGTTGGCAAAGGCGACAAGCCCAGCATCATCGACCATGATGACGGGGTTCTGGATGGCGTTGAGAACGGCCATGGCGACGGCACTGCCGGCATGGGCAGATGATAGCGACGCGTCGTTTGTCATGCAGCCTCCCGGGCATCTGTATTGTCTGCCGCCGCGACCAGGGCATCGTGGAATCGTTGCGAGACCTCGCGTGGGTCGCGTGCGGTCATGATCGCCGCCTTGTCGTTTGCCGACACCGACGGTGCGAAGCGCTCCATATACCAGCCGAGATGCTTGCGAGCATGACGAACGCCGACCGCTTCCCCGTAAAAATCGAGCATCATGCGATAATGTTCGACGGCGATATCGGCGATCTCCCATGGCTGAGGCGCATCGGCTCCGGCGAGCACGCCGGCATGCCACGGGCGCCCCTGGCAGCCACGGCCGATCATAACGGCATCGGCGCCCGAGCGGCGCAGGATTTCATGGGCATCCTCGACCGTTTCGACGTCGCCATTGGCGACCAGCGGGATGGTGAGGACATCGCGCACGGCGCGGATCGCGTCCCAATCGGCGTGTCCTTCGTAAAACTGCATGCGCGTACGGCCGTGGATCGTGACCAGTTGAACGCCGGCGTCTTCGGCACGCTTTGCGATTTCGGGGGCGTTGATCGAATTCTCGTCCCAGCCAAGCCGCATCTTGAGCGTGACGGGAACATCGACCGCCTTGACTGTCGCCTCGATCAGGCCGAGCGCGTGGTCGGGATCACGCATCAGCGCCGAGCCGGAATAGCCGCCGATCACCTTCTTGGCCGGGCATCCCATGTTGATATCGATGATATCGGCACCGTGATCGGCGGCGATCTTCGCGCCTTCCGCCATCCAGTGCGCTTCGCGGCCGGCAAGCTGCACCATGTGCGGATTGAAGCCCGCGGTCTTCAGTCGCGCCCAGGATTGTTCGGTGTCGTTGACGAGTTCGCGGCTTGCCACCATCTCGGTCACCACCAGTCCCGCGCCGTGGCGCCAGGCCAATTGACGGAACGGCATATCGGTGACGCCGGACATGGGGGCCAGCACGATACGGTTGCGCACCGCAACGGTTCCGATGCACAAAGGAGATGCGAGGTGTATGTCAGACAACTGATTATCTTTCAGGCACGCTAAGCAGGTGCACTATTTTTAGACAGATTTAAAAGACTTGCCAAGGGGGAAGTGCCCGAATTGATATTTTTCGGGCAGATGCTGGAATTCGGTGCGCCAAGCCGTTAGAGCACCTCCAGAAATTCTGCTTTTTGGGGATTTATGCCGCAAATGCATCAAAAGCAACCGATATCGATCGGAATTATCGTGGTGGCCGCAGGCCGGGGCGAGCGCGCTGGCGCATCCGTTGAAGGCCCAAAGCAATATCGCCGGATCGGTGGCCGGCCCGTCATTGCCCACACGCTCGAACTTTTTGCGACATGGCATCGGGCGACCGAGATCGTCGCGGTGATTCACGCCGATGACGAAGCTCTGTTTGCGAAGGCAACCGCTGGTGTCACCTCCAAGCTGCCAATCGCGACTGTCCATGGCGGCTCGACGCGCCAACAATCGGTGCTCGCAGGTCTTCGGCATCTGAAGGACAAGGGGATCACCCATGTCCTGATCCACGACGCCGTGCGGCCATTCTTCGATCACGATCTGCTCGACCGCGTCGCGGCCACCCTAGCTGAGGGCGCGCCTGCCGTGCTGCCAGCCATGCCGGTTGCTGATACGCTGAAGCGCGCCGATCAATCCGACATCGTGGTCGAGACCGTGCCCCGCGCGCAGCTCTTTGCCGCGCAGACACCGCAATCCTTCGACTTCGGCATCATCCTTGCAGCGCATGAGAAGGCGGCGGCTGCCGATCGCAACGATTTTACCGACGATGCGGCAATCGCCGAATGGGCCGGCCACCCCGTGACCATCGTCGAAGGCATGGCCGACAATGTAAAACTGACAGTGAGGCGTGATATCGCAATGGCGGACCAGAGACTTTCCAGCACACGCCTTCCCGATGTGCGCACAGGCAACGGCTACGACGTGCACCAACTCGAGGCCGGCGATGGCGTGACGCTCTGCGGCGTTTTCATTCCGCACGACCAGAAGCTCAAGGGCCACTCAGACGCCGACGTCGCGCTGCACGCGCTGACGGACGCGCTGCTTGCCACCTGCGGCGCCGGCGATATCGGCGACCACTTCCCGCCGTCGGACCCGCAATGGAAGGGCGCTCCATCTCGCATCTTCATCGAGCATGCGGCCACGATCGTTCGCGAGCGCGGCGGCACCATCATGAACGCCGACGTGACGCTGATTGCCGAAGCGCCGAAGGTCGGGCCGCACCGCGACACGATGCGCGCCATGCTTTCGGAGTTCCTCGGCATCACGATCGACCGCTGCTCGGTCAAGGCGACGACCAACGAGACCATCGGCTTCGTCGGCCGCCGCGAGGGGATCGCCGCAATCGCCACAGCGACCGTCGTCTATCAGGAGATCAGCCAATGAGCCTCTTTCCCGCCGATATCCTGTCCGAGGCCGAAGCCATCATCAGGACACTGGGAGCGGCGGGATTGATGGTTTCGACGGCGGAATCATGCACCGGCGGGCTGATTGCCGGCGCGCTCACAGAAATTGCCGGCTCGTCGGCGGTCGTCGACCGTGGCTTCGTCACCTATACGAACACCGCGAAGATGGAAATGCTGGGCGTTCAGGAAGCGACGCTTGCGCGTTTCGGCGCGGTATCGGAAGAGACGGCGCGGCAGATGGTACATGGCGCCCTCTTCCGCTCGCGCGCATCGATCGCCGTTGCCGTCACGGGCATTGCCGGGCCAGGCGGTGGATCGGCGGAAAAGCCCGTTGGCCTCGTGCACCTCGCCGCCAAGTCACGGCACGGTGACCTCATCCACAACAGGATGCTTTATGGCGATATCGGCCGCGGCGAGGTTCGTCTCGCCACCGTCAGGACGGCGCTGGCGATGATCCGGCAGCTCGGGCCGCAGTAAGCTGGATCAACTGTAGATCTTGCCGGCGCGCGTTTCGAAAGCTTCGGTGAACATCCGGAAGGCGCGGTCGAACATCGAGCCCATAAGAGCGCCGAGGATGCGGCTCTTGAACTCGTAATCGATGAAGAAATGCACGTTGGAGCCCGACGCGGTGTCCTCGAAGCGCCAGCGATTGTCGAGATACTTGAAGGGGCCGTCGATGTATTTGACGTCGATGACGCGCTCGGCCTTGTTGAGCAGCACCTGCGTCGTGAAGGTCTCGCGGATCGCCTTGTAACCGACCGTCATGTCGGCGATGAGCAGGACCTTGCCATCGCGCTCCTTGCGGCTGCGGATCGCAAGCCCCTCGCAGAGCGGCAGAAATTGCGGGTATTTCTCGACATCGGCAACGAGATCGAACATCTGGTCTGCGGAATGCGGGACGGGGCGGTGCGTTTCGAACTGAGGCATGACCGGCAGTTAAGCGGGCGCGCCGAGAAGATCAAGAAGGCGGCGCATGTCACGGTGCGATTTCAACTGAAGGACGGGCACATCGGGCTTGTATCGCTCAATGCCCGCGAGGATGAGCGGCGCCCACCGGCGCTCGAAATTCCAGATATAGGTCAGGAACTCACCATCCAGCCTTTCCGGGCAACCCGGCGCCATCTCCGGTCGCGCCCTGCCCCGCCAGCGAAGCCACCTCGTGGTGACACCGAGCAGGCAACGCCAGCGCGGCAGCCGAACCCAGAGCACCATATCGGTGCGCGGCATCCTGAGATCGAAGGTCGAGGCGCCGGTGCCGTCCATCAGCCACCGCTCCTCGGCGACAGCGTCCGCGATCATCGCGCGCTCCTCGGCCTTCGGCCTTCTCACCCAGCCGGGCAGCCAATAGAAGTCGCGGTCCATGGATATATGCTGCACACCGAGCAGCGCGCCGAGGCGTTTCGACAGCGTCGTCTTGCCGCCGCCGGAGCAGCCGATCACGAGAATACGGTCGGCGCGGCTGACGAGGTCCGCAGCACTGGTAATATCGGTGACGAAATTCGGCATGTCTTTCCCCTCCCGCAAGCAAAGACCGAATCAGGCTGTCATCCTAGCCGATGGCTTCGAGGCGCTGAAGCAGCCGTGCCATATGCGCCCTGCTCCTCAATTCGACAAGCGGGACGTCAGGCCCATGCAGGCGGATGCCTTCCATGAATTCGGGCACGTCGTCCCTCTCGAAATTCCAGACATAGGACATGAACTCCCGGTCCGGCCATTGTTCCAGGCATCCCGGGGCCATGTCGGGGCGCGTCCTGCCGCGATAGACGATGCCGCGCTTGAAGATGCTCCATAGGCAGAGCCAGCGCGACACCCTCACCCACAGGATCACATCGGCACGCGGCAGCCTGAGATCGAGCGTTCTTGGATTGTTGCCGTCGATGATCCAGCGGTCCTCGGCGACGATCCTGGCGATGATCTCGCGCTGTTCAGGCCTCGGCCTCGACACCCACCCCGGCAGCCAGAAGACCTCGCGGTCCATGGAGACGTAGCGGACGCCGAGAATGCGCGCGAGATTCTGCGCCAGCGTGCTCTTGCCGCCACCTGACGAGCCGAAGATGACGATGCGGTCGGCGCGCTTCAGGAATTCGGCGGCCTCACCGAGATCGGTGAGGTTCAGCCGATGCTTCGGTTGTTGCAACACGGTGGCCTCTTGTCTGATTGCGGGGAAGATCAGGCCGCCTGGACGGGTGTAATCCCGCTGAGATCGCCGGCGGCCCGTCGTGCGACCGCAAGGTCATAGGTGCGCTGCAGATTGAGCCAGAATTCCGGGCTATTGTTGAAATAGCGGGACAAACGCAACGCCGTGTCTGCGGTAATGCCGTTTTCGCCGCGCAGGACACGTTCGATCCGCGTGCGTGGAATTCCCATATCCTCCGCCGCCTTGTAGGCGGAGATGCCGTATTCCTTCAGAAAATCCTCCTTGAGGATTTCACCGGGATGGATGGGGTCGACAGGAATGATCTGCATCCGCATCTCCTAATGGTAGTCGCAGAATTCGACATGATCCGCATTGCCGTCTTTCCAGACGAAGCATATGCGCCACTGATCGTTGACACGGATGGAATGCTGGCCGGCTCGGCTACCCTTCAAGGCTTCAAGACGATTGCTTGGCGGAACACGCAAATCATCAAGGCTTATCGCAGCGTCGAGTGCCATCAACTTCCGTCGTGCCCGCTCAACGACATCCGCCGGGAAATGGCGAGCATCGCGTCGCAGGAAAAGGCCTTCAGTCTGCTTGTTGCGAAAGCCAACGATCATGCGATATCCGTATCGGAAAACGATACGGATATCAATATATCGTCGTTAGGCTGATTACTCCGCAGCCACCAGCAGCTTCTTCTCACGCGCAGCGCGCAGGCGGGCGAAGTCGTCGCCGGCGTGGTGCGAGGAGCGGGTCAGCGGGCTGGAGGCGACCATGAGGAAGCCCTTGGTGTAGGCGACCGTCTCGTAGGACTTGAATTCCTCGGGCGTAACGTAGCTCATGACCGCGTGGTGCTTGCGGGTGGGCTGCAGGTACTGGCCGATCGTCAGGAAGTCGACGTCGGCGACGCGCAGGTCGTCCATCAGCTGCAGCACTTCGTTGCGCTCCTCGCCGAGGCCAACCATGATGCCCGACTTGGTGAACATGGTCGGGTCCAGTTCCTTCACCCGCTGCAGCAGCCGAACGGAGTGGAAGTAGCGGGCGCCCGGGCGCACCGTCAGATAGTTGCCCGGAACGGTTTCCATGTTGTGGTTGAAGACGTCGGGCTTGGCGGCGACGACGCGCTCCAGCGCACCGGGCTTTTTCAGGAAGTCAGGCGTCAGGATTTCGATCGTGGTCGTCGGAGACGCGGCGCGGATCGCCCAGATCACCTTTTCGAAGTGCTCGGCGCCGCCGTCTTCCAGATCGTCGCGGTCGACTGACGTGATGACCACGTGGCTGAGGCCCATCTCCTTGACGGCCTTCGCCACGCTCTCGGGCTCGGCCATGTCGAGCGCGTTCGGCTTGCCGGTCGCGACGTTGCAGAAGGAACAGGCGCGCGTACAGATCTCGCCCATGATCATGAAGGTGGCGTGCTTCTTGTCCCAGCACTCGCCGATATTCGGGCAGCCGGCTTCCTCGCAGACGGTGACGAGCTTGTGCTCCTTCACGATCGAGCGGGTTTCGGCGTAGCCCTTGGAGGTCGGCGCCTTGACGCGGATCCAGTCCGGCTTGCGCATGACCTCGGTATCCGGGCGATGCGCCTTTTCCGGGTGCCGCACGCGCTTTTCAGCGTTTGGATTGATCCTGTCGAGAATAGTTACCATCAATAACCTGCCTTCAAACCGCCGAAACGGCCTCTTTCGTCAGCGTCTGACGAGTTTTGCCAGAAATAGCAAGATACAAGAGCCGATGAAACCCGTGACAAGGTAACCCAGCCAACCGCTGGCGACATAGATCCCGGCGCGGTTGAAGATCGCGCTGGCGATGACGGCACCCACGATGCCGATGACGATGTTCATCAAGACGCCGAAGCGTATGCCCATCAAAATGCCCGCGAGCCACCCCGCCAAGCCGCCGACGATGATCGCCGTAATCCAGCCCACACCTTCCATCCGGTCCTATCCCCTCAAGCTATCGCCCTTGCGATCAACACCACGATGATGGCGCCGACGGTGGCGTGAATGATCTGCACCACGATGGCGCTGTCTATGCCCAGGTTGATCCCCAGCGCGTTGAAGAGAAAGCCTCCGACGAACGCGCCGATGATGCCGCTGAGCAGGCACCGTATCAATCCGCCTCCGCCAACGATCAGGCTGGCGAGGAAGCCCGCGACCAGACCGATCAGGAGGAAGATGAGCAGTGCCTGCGTACCCATAGACATGATGATTTCCTTTCGCTTTTTCCAGTCCGCAATTGAACGTGGTTCAATCCGTCATAGAGAGCGGCGAAGAAAATTATCAAGCGTTGAGGACACGACCGTAAGCATCAAGAACCGCTTCCTTCATGGTTTCAGAAACCGTCGGATGCGGGAAGATGGTGTGCATCAGTTCTTCTTCGGTCGTCTCCAGGTTCATGGCGACCACGAAGCCCTGGATGAGTTCGGTGACTTCGGCGCCGACCATGTGCGCGCCGAGCAGCTCGCCGGTCTTCCTGTCGAAGATCACCTTGCAGAGACCCTGGTCTTCGCCGAGCGCGATCGCCTTGCCGTTGGCGGCAAAGGAGAAGCGACCAACGCGGATATCGCGGCCGGCTTCCTTGGCCTTGGCTTCGGTCAGACCGACGGAGGCGACCTGCGGGTGGCAGTAGGTGCAGCCCGGCACCTTGCCCTTGTCGGTGGCGTGAACGTTCGGCAGGCCGGCGATCTTTTCGACGCAGACGACGCCTTCGTGTTCGGCCTTGTGGGCAAGCATCGGCGGGCCGGCGACGTCGCCGATAGCGTAGATGCCGGCAACATTCGTCTTGCCGTAGCCGTCGATGACGACACAGCCGCGGTCGGTCTTGACGCCGACGGCTTCGAGGCCGAGATTTTCGATGTTGCCCTGGACACCTACGGCCGAGATCATGCGATCGGCGGTGATCTGCTGGACCTTGCCGTCAGCCGTCTCGACGTGCGCGGTCAGGCTATCTGCGGCCTTTTCAACCTTGGTGATCTTGGCGCTGGTCAGGATCTTCATGCCGCGCTTCTCAAGCTGCTTGCGCGCGATCGCGGTGACTTCGACGTCCTCGACCGGCATGATGGTCGGCATGACTTCGACGACGGTGACGTCGACGCCCATCGAGCGGTAGAAGCTTGCGAACTCGATGCCGATGGCGCCGGAGCCCATGACGATCAGCGACTTCGGCAGGGCAGCCGGCTTCATCGCTTCGAAATAGGTCCAAATCAGCTTGCCATCCGGCTCGATGCCCGGCAGCGCGCGCGGGCGGGCGCCGGTTGCGATGATGATGTGCTTGGCGTTGTAGGTGCCCTCGCCCTTGACGTTCTTCGGAACCGGGTTCTGCGGCTCGACGACGGGCTTGGAGGACTTGCCGACGACGATCTCGCCCGGCTTGGTGATCTTGGCTTCGCCCCAGATCACATCGACCTTGTTCTTCTTCATCAGGAAGCCGACGCCACCATTGAGACGCGCGGAGACACCGCGCGAGCGGGCGACAACAGCCTTCACATCGGCGCTCATCTTGCCTTCGAGAACGAGGCCGTAGTCCTTGGCGTGGCTGGCGTGATCGAGCACCTCGGCCGAGCGCAGCAGCGCCTTGGTCGGGATGCAGCCCCAGTTCAGGCAGATGCCGCCCAGGTGCTCGCGCTCGACGATCGCCGTCTTGAGACCGAGCTGGCTGGCGCGCACAGCGGCCACATAGCCGCCGGGACCCGAGCCGATGATGATGACGTCGTAATTCTCAGCCATGTTTTCCTGCCTTTGTTATCGGGCGTCGCGGGTGAGAAGCACCCACTCGTGTTTCCTGCTGCTTTCGAAAAGAGACATCGCCTTCTGGCGCGCCGCTTCCGAAAATCCATTCTTCTTGTAAAGCGACAGAGCCGCTTCATTGTCACTTGCGGTGATCAGACTGACCGGCAGCGTCCCTGCCCTGTCGATCTGATCCATCAGTATTTCCCTGCCGATCCCGATGCCGCGCAGATGGCTATAGACGCCGAGCGTTGCAATGAACCAGCTGCCTACAACCATCTTCTGCAGGTCGATCACCGGCTGCAAAGCCACGCGGTCGACCTCCATATTCTTTACGTCCTCGCCCAGCGCGTAGCCGATCGCCGCGCCCGCCGTCTCTCCGTAGGCTTCGGCCAGCACCGCGTGGCGCCATGTGCCGTAGCCTTCGTCCTGACGCATATTCAGCCGGCCAAGCTCCATCGGCGTATCGCTTCCGGTGCCGCCGAGCTCACCCAGCCAGAGCCAGGAGGCGAAGCCATGCGAGGCAATGTCCGAGAGGATCGCCAGTTCGGCCGCGTCATCCCGTGTGGCGGGACGCAGCGTCACGAAAGACGCCACCGTCAAAGCCCCAACATCATCCGCACGGTCGATTCCATGCCGCGCCCGAGAGCGCGGGTATTTTCGGCATCAAGATGGATGCCGTCGAGTGGCGTCGTCTTGGCGACCGAATTGCCGTCGAAGAAACCGCAGCCGAGTTCGTCGGCGAGATCCCGATAGAGCGTCGCCAGCATCGCCGATTCCTCGATGCCGCCGATGAAGGAGGCCGCGAAGGGCACGTTTGCCGTTTCGCAGATCCTCGGTGGCGCGACGATCAGGATATCCGGCACGTCGAAATCGAACGGCCAGGCGTGGTTGCGGATCAGCCTGACCAGCCGGGCTATGCCCTGGCAGGCGGCGAAGGCAGATCCGGCCACGACATTCTTCATGTCGTTGGTGCCGAGGAGAAGAATGACGAGATCGAGCGGCGCATGCGTCTGCAGGATGGTCGGCAGGATGCGGGCGCCGTTGCGGTCGCAATCGGCCAGATGGTCGTCGAAGGCGGTGGTACGCCCATTCAATCCTTCGGCGATGACCCGGACCTCGTTGCCGAGTGCAGCCTGAAGCGCACTCGGCCAACGATCCTTGTACTCATGACGACCGACGGAAGCGGCGTCATAACCCCAGGTCAGGCTGTCACCATAGCAAAGAACGGTCTTCGTCATTTCCGCCTCCGCCGTTTGATCAGACGAGCATGCCCATCGGGTTTTCGATGTAGCCCTTGAACGCCTGCAGCAACTCCGCGCCCAATGCGCCATCAACGCAGCGATGGTCGGTCGACAGTGTGACGGTCATCACGGTTGCGACCGCCAGCTGACCGTTCTTGACGACCGGGCGCTGCTCGCCCGCGCCGACCGCAAGGATCGTTGCGTGCGGCGGGTTGATGACGGCGGCGAAGTGCTTGACGCCCATCATGCCCATGTTGGAGACCGACGAGGTGCCGCCCTGATATTCCTCGGGCTTCAGCTTGCGGTCCTTGGCACGCTTGCCGAGGTCGCGCATCTCGTTGGAGATGGCCGACAGGGTCTTTTCCTCGGCTTTGCGGATGATCGGGGTGATCAGGCCGCCCGGGATCGAGACAGCAACGCCGACATCGGCGTGCTTGTGCTTGACCATGTTCGCTTCCGTCCAGGAGACGTTGGCATCCGGAACGTCGCGCAGCGCAAGCGCCATGGCCTTGATGACCATGTCGTTGACCGACAGCTTGTAGGCCGGCGCGCCCTCCTTGCGGGGAGCGGCGTCGTTGAGCTGGGCGCGCAGCGCCAGCAGCGCATCGAGCTCGCAATCGACGGTGACGTAGAAGTGCGGCACGGTCTGCTTGGATTCGACCAGGCGCTTGGCAATGACCTTGCGCATGCCGTCATGCGGCACGAGTTCGTAGGAACCCGGTTCGAACAGCTTGAGAACGGTCTCGTCGGATGCGCCCTTCGGCGCGGCGGCCGGAGTCGATGCGGCAGCCTGCGGAGCAGCGGCAGATGCAGCCTTTGCACCACCACCAGCGACGGCGGCCTCGACGTCGCTCTTGACGACGCGGCCATGCGGGCCGGAGCCAGCAACAGCCGACAGATCGATACCGGCTTCCTTCGCCAGACGACGCGCGAGCGGCGAGGAGAAGGTCCGGTTGCCCGTGGAAGCAGCGGCAGGCGCTGCTGCTGGTGCAGGAGCGGCCGCGGGGGCTGCGGCCGGAGCCGGAGCAGCTTCAGTCTTTGTCTCGGCCTTCGGCGCTTCAGCAGCCTTCGGTGCCGGAGCAGCGGAGCCAGCGCCGCTTGCAGCGGCAGCGACATCTTCGCCATCAGCAGCCAGAACGGCGATCAAGGCATTGACCTTGACGCCTTCGGTGCCGGCGGGGACGACGAGCTTGGCGACGACACCTTCGTCGACCGCTTCGACTTCCATCGTCGCCTTGTCGGTTTCGATCTCGGCGATGACATCGCCAGACTTAACCGTATCGCCTTCCTTGACCAGCCACTTGGCGAGGTTGCCCTCTTCCATGGTCGGAGACAGGGCAGGCATCGTGATGTTGATAGGCATCGAAATACCCTTCCCTTGTTACTTGTAGCAGACGGCTTTCACAGCCTGGACGACTTCGTCGACGCTTGGCAGCGCAAGCTTTTCGAGGTTGGCGGCGTAAGGCATCGGAACGTCCTTGCCGGCGATCGTCAGAACCGGCGCATCGAGGTAATCGAAAGCCTGCTGCATGACGCGGGTGGCGATTTCGGTGCCGACCGAGTTCTGCGGGTAGCCTTCCTCGACGGTGACGAGACGGCCGGTCTTCTTGACCGATTCGATCACGGTCGGCAGGTCCATCGGACGCAGCGTGCGAAGGTCGATCAGTTCGACGTCGATGCCGATCTTTTCGAGTTCGGCGACGGCCTTGGTGGCATAGGTCATGCCGATACCGAAGGAAACGATCGTGACGTCCTTGCCCTGACGGTGGATGCGGGCCTTGCCGATCGGAAGAACGAAGTCGTCCATCTTCGGCACGTCGAAGTGCTGACCGTAGAGGATTTCGTTTTCAAGGAAGACGACCGGGTTCGGATCGCGGATAGCAGCCTTGAGCAGGCCCTTGGCGTCGGATGCCGTGTAGGGCATGACAACCTTGAGGCCCGGGATCTGGCTGTACCAGGCCGAGTAATCCTGGCTGTGCTGGGCGCCAACGCGGGCAGCCGCACCGTTCGGGCCACGGAACACGATCGGAGCACCCATCTGGCCGCCGGACATGTAGAGCGTCTTGGCAGCGGAGTTGATGATCTGGTCGATCGCCTGCATGGCGAAGTTGAAGGTCATGAATTCGACGATCGGCTTCAGGCCGGACATCGCGGCACCAACGCCGACGCCGGCAAAGCCGTGCTCGGTGATCGGGGTGTCGATGACGCGGCGTGCGCCGAATTCCTGCAGCAGGCCCTGGGTCACCTTGTAGGCGCCCTGGTATTCGGCCACTTCCTCGCCCATGACGAAGACGTTGTCGTCGGCGCGCATTTCCTCGGCCATGGCGTCGCGAAGCGCTTCGCGAACGGTCATGGAGACCATTTCGGTGCCGGCGGGGATTTCAGGATCGTTCGGAACCTGAGCCTTGGGCTCGGCCGGAACCGGAGCGGCAGCAGCGGCAGGCGCTTCAGCGGCCTTCGGCGCCTCGGCGGCGGCCGGCGCGGCAGCAGCAGGTGCAGCCGAGATGTCGGATGCGGATTCGCCGTCCTGCAGGAGAACAGCGATCTTGGCGTTTACCTTGACGCCTTCGGTGCCGGCGGCAACGAGCAGCTTGCCGATGACGCCTTCGTCGACGGCTTCGACTTCCATCGTCGCCTTGTCGGTTTCGATTTCGGCAATGATGTCGCCGGAGGTGACCTTGTCACCTTCCTGCTTCAGCCACTTGGACAGCGTGCCTTCTTCCATCGTCGGAGAGAGGGCGGGCATGAGAATATCGATTGGCATGGGTCTACCCTCCCCGATTACAGCAGAATGTCGGTGTAGAGCTCGGATGCATCCGGCTCCGGTGCGGCCTGGGCGAAGTCGGCGCTATCGGCAACGATGTCGCGAACGTCCTTGTCGACCGCCTTGAGATCGTCCTCGCTGGCCCAGCCCTTTTCGATGAGGCGTGCCTTGACCTGTTCGATCGGATCCTGCTCGGAGCGCATCTTCTGCACTTCTTCCTTGGAGCGATACTTGGCCGGGTCGGACATGGAGTGGCCGCGATAGCGATAGGTCAGCATTTCGAGAATGATCGGACCCTTGCCGGAACGGCAATGTTCGAGCGCCTCATCGGCAGCAGCCTTGACGGCGCGAACATCCATGCCGTCGACCTGGACGCCGGGGATTCCGAAGCCGGAGCCGCGCAGCGAGTAATTCGACTGCGCCGTGGCGCGAGCCGTGGACGTGCCCATGGCGTAACGGTTGTTCTCGATGATGTAGATGATCGGGAGCTTCCAGAGAGCAGCCATGTTGAAGCTCTCGTAGACCTGGCCCTGGTTGGCAGCGCCGTCGCCGAAATAGGCGATCGAGACGCTGTCATTGCCACGGTAGCGGTTGGCGAAGGCGAGACCGGTGCCGAGCGACACCTGGGCGCCGACGATGCCGTGACCGCCGTAGAAATGCTTCTCCTTGGAGAACATGTGCATCGAGCCGCCCTTGCCACGGGAGTAGCCGTCGATGCGGCCGGTCAGCTCGGCCATGACGCCGCGCGCGGTCATGCCAGTTGCCAGCATGTGACCGTGGTCGCGGTAAGCGGTGATGACCTGGTCACCTTCCTTCTGCGCCATCTGCATGCCGACGACGACAGCTTCCTGGCCGATATAAAGGTGACAGAAACCGCCGATGAAGCCCATGCCGTAAAGCTGGCCCGCCTTCTCTTCGAAACGGCGGATGAGCAGCATTTCGCGATAGGCCTTGAGCTCTTCGTCACGATCGAAATCGGCCACCGGGCCACCATTCGATGCCTTGGCTGCAGGCTTTGCGCTTGTCTTACGGCTGGAAACGGTCGCGTTTTTTCGCGGAGCCATTCAACCCTCCCTATGGGTTTATCGGTTCTTGGGTGGTGCGCACCATAGGGAAGAAATTTCGCCACAGCAATGCCATAAATGCATGGCTCATATTCTGGCGTAAGCTGTTGATAAATATCAATTTATCTCGATTAACCTGAATTCGGTTAATTCGAATAGTGATTGAATATGACGATCTCGTCGGCGCGTGAGAAGTTTAGCTGAAGACGGGCCTTCTCGTCCAGCATGTCCTTATCCATGGAACCATCACTTAGGAGCGCTACCTGCTTTTCAAGGTGCTCGCGCTTATTTTTAAGGACGGCGAGCTCCCTTTCGCGCGCGACGCGCTGGCGCTCGAACACTTCCGTCGCGCGCAGGCCGTAGTCGCCATGGATGCAATGGTAGCCGAAGTAGGAGAGAAACGCGACAGTCATCGCCGGAATGACGAAACGGCCGATCTTTTTCTTCTTATGATGCTTGGTCCACATACACGCATTCTCGAAACGCATTACCCTTGACCAGAAGACTACCGGGCAGAGATTAACCGTCCGTTGACTATGAACGCGGCGCAAGAAAAAACCCGCGCCGGTTGGGGCGCGGGTTCCAAATGCTTGATTTCAGCCAGACTCTTGAATTCGGGCGATTAGCCGCGAAGGATCGAACGGCCGGCGTACTGGGCCTGCGGGCCGAGGCCTTCTTCGATGCGGATCAGCTGGTTGTACTTGGCAAGACGATCCGAACGCGACAGCGAACCGGTCTTGATCTGACCGCAGTTGGTCGCGACAGCGAGATCGGCGATCGTGCTGTCTTCGGTTTCGCCCGAACGGTGCGACATCACGGCGGTGTAGGCTGCCTTGTGCGCGGTGTTGACGGCGTCGAGCGTTTCCGTCAGCGAACCGATCTGGTTGACCTTGACGAGGATCGAGTTGGCGACGCCCATCTTGATGCCGTCGCGCAGGCGAGCAGAGTTGGTGACGAAGAGATCGTCGCCGACCAGCTGAACCTTCTTGCCGGCCAGATCCGTCAGAGCCTTCCAGCCATCCCAGTCGTCTTCCGCCATGCCGTCTTCGATCGAGATGATCGGGTACTGGGCAGCGAGCTGTGCCAGGTACTCGGCCATTGCGCCCGGCTCCAACGTGCGGCCTTCGCCTTCCAGAACGTACTTGCCGTCCTTGAAGAATTCGGTCGAGGCGCAGTCGAGGCCGAGGTGGATGTCTTCGCCAGGCTTGTAGCCGGCTTTCTCGATCGACTTCATGATGAAGTCGAGGGCTTCAGGAGCGCTCTTCAGGCCCGGTGCGAAGCCGCCTTCGTCGCCAACGTTGGTGTTGTGACCCTGAGCTGCCAGTTCCTTGCGGAGCGTGTGGAAGACTTCCGAGCCCATGCGAACAGCTTCGCGGATGGAATCAGCGCCAACCGGCAGGATCATGAATTCCTGAAAGTCGATCGGGTTGTCGGCATGCGCGCCGCCGTTGATGATGTTCATCATCGGAACCGGCAGCAAGTGAGCGGAGGCGCCACCAACGTAGCGATAGAGCGGCAGGCCGGCAGCTTCAGCGGCAGCCTTGGCGACAGCGAGCGAAACGCCGAGGATAGCGTTGGCGCCGAGGCGCGACTTGTTCGGCGTGCCGTCCAGCTCGATCATGATGTTGTCGATCTGGATCTGGTTTTCAGCGTCGATGCCGCCGATGGCGTCGAAGATTTCCGTGTTGGCGGCTTCGACGGCCTTTTCGACACCCTTGCCGAGATAACGCTTGCCACCATCGCGGAGTTCGACGGCTTCGTGCGCGCCGGTCGATGCGCCCGACGGAACGGCGGCGCGGCCCATGCTGCCATCTTCGAGATAGACATCGACTTCGACGGTGGGATTACCACGGCTGTCGAGAATCTCGCGGGCGATAATATCGGTAATAGCGGTCATCGGCTCTTCTCTGCTTGAGGGGTGGATAAATCGTTTGAAATTCGTCTTTAATCGAAGATGCGCAAATTACAATGCCGGTTTGGGGCAGTTTGGGACCCTTTTGCGCATGCTCCTCCACATTGTTCTTCGGTGGCCTAATACACGAACGTGTCAGTCTTTTGAACGTCAGCCCTTGGCGATGGCGTCGAAGGCCAGAAGCTTCTCAAGCAGGCGCGGCATGTCCTTGAGATAGACCATGTTCGGGCCATCCGACGGCGCATTGTCGGGATCTTCGTGCGTCTCGACGAACACACCGGCGACACCGACGGCGACAGCCGCACGCGCCAGCGTTTCCACGAATTCGCGCTGGCCGCCACTGGAGCCACCCTGCCCGCCCGGCTGCTGCACCGAATGGGTCGCATCGAAAACAACGGGCGCGCCCATGGCTTCCATGATGGGGAGCGAGCGCATGTCGGAGACCAGCGTGTTGTAGCCGAAGGAAGCGCCGCGTTCGCACAGCATGATGTTCGGGTTGCCGCTGGCATTCAGCTTGGCCAGCACGTTCTTCATGTCCCAGGGCGCCAGGAACTGGCCCTTCTTGACGTTGATGGCGCGGCCGGTCTTTGCGGCGGCGACCAGCAGGTCCGTCTGCCGGCTAAGGAAGGCCGGAATCTGCAGCACGTCGACGACAGTGGCGACTTCGGCGCACTGCTCTTCGGTGTGGATGTCGGTGAGAACGGGGAAGCCGTATTCCTTCTTCAGATCGGCGAACACTTCGAGCGCCGTTTCAAGCCCGATGCCGCGCTGGGCCGACAGTGATGTGCGGTTGGCCTTGTCGAAGGAGGACTTGTAGACAAGGCCGATGCCGAGCTTGTCGCAGAGCTCCTTCAGCGTGCCGGCGATCATGAAGGCATGGTCGCGGCTTTCCATCTGGCAGGGGCCTGCGATCAGCGACAGCTTGCCGGTGTTGGAAAACACCACACGGCCGGTGCCTTCGCCGACGGCCACTTCGGAATTGGTTTCAGTCATCGTTTCTCCTCGAAGGCGAAGAGCGCGCCCTGGCCGGGTGCGGCCTTCACCAGAATTCGATTGTTCTTGCGTGTATAGGTGATCCCGTTAGCAGCCAAATGCGCCTCTGTCACGGCGAGATCGGCAACGGAAAAGACAATCGCCGCGCCGCGCAGGCCGCGATCGGCCTTGGGCTCGGCGAGATCGTAGTAAGCGTTCAAGCCATCCGGGGACAGGATATTGATACGGGCGTTGCCGGCATCCAGGCTAACACCGAACGCCTCCTCGCGGGTCGCCTGCGCATCCGACGCCAGCTGCAACAGCGGCGCGAACGCCTTGGGGTCGGATGACGACAGCACGATCGACAGGATGCCCAACACACCGTTCGCATGCGTTTCCAAGGCCTTGCGGTCGCTTGGCAGCGGGTTGACGCGCTGGCAGGCGAAGAGGAAGAAATCGGGTGCGCGCAGATCGGCCGCGAAAGCCAGGCGGAACGCCGCGGTCGCCTCGGAACCGTCCGGCATTTTCATCTGCCGGGCGAATTGCAGCATCTCGCCGCCGCTCATGCCATCGGCAGTAAAGCGGGCGTGATCGCCATCAGCATCCGGCGTGCCGAAAACGATCGCCGACAGGCCGTCGTCACCGCAGCGGAAGCGAAAGGCGCGGTCGCGAGCGGTGAAGACGTTGCCGTCTCCTATGGCCGCCTCATAGGCCTCAAGGCTGGCGACGCCGAGCGGCTCTAGATAGGTTTTGTCGGCGAAGAAGACGCAGGCATTCTCGGTGCCGAATGGATGCCGCGCATCGGCGGCAACGGTGAAACCGAGCTTGCCCAGGCGCTCGCGCGCCATCTCGATGTTGACGACCGGCAGCACCACGTGGTCCAGAGGATGGGGGTCACTCATCGGCAAATCCTCCCGAGATCGGCAGAGATGTGCGCTGGCTTTCGCCACAATGCAAGAGGCGAGCGCGGTTTAATCGAATGAAGTGCAAAATCGCGACGATTCCGAGCCAAGTTTTACGAAAATTTAGGCACTTGCGGAACACATATGGAACATATAGTGTCCGTTCTGGCTTTGTTTCACGACTCTGGGGTTCATTTCGATGCTGACACGCAAGCAACAAGAACTGCTTCTGTTCATTCATGAGCGGATGAAAGAGTCGGGCGTTCCGCCATCCTTCGACGAAATGAAGGATGCACTCGATCTCGCATCAAAATCCGGCATTCACCGGCTGATCACCGCTCTGGAAGAGCGCGGCTTCATTCGCCGGCTTCCAAACCGGGCGCGCGCGCTTGAGGTCATCAAGCTGCCGGAAGCCTATAATCCAAGCCTGCAGCCGCGACGCGGCTTTTCGCCGAGCGTCATCGAGGGCAGCCTCGGCAAGCCGCAGCCGGTGGCCGCAGCCCCTGCCCCGAAGGCCGCGCCTAGCGCCGACAACGGCAACTCGGTTTCCGTTCCCGTCATGGGCCGCATCGCCGCCGGTGTGCCTATCTCTGCAATTCAGAACAACACGCACGACATCACCGTCCCCGCCGACATGATCGGCTCCGGCGAGCATTATGCGCTCGAGGTCAAGGGCGACTCGATGATCGAGGCCGGCATTTTCGACGGCGACACCGTCATCATCCGCAACGGCAACACCGCCAATCCCGGCGATATCGTCGTGGCGCTTGTCGATGATGAAGAGGCAACGCTGAAGCGCTTCCGCCGCAAGGGCGCGTCGATCGCGCTCGAAGCCGCCAACCCGGCTTATGAGACCCGCATTTTCGGGCCTGACCGCGTCAAGGTTCAGGGCAAGCTCGTCGGGCTTATTCGCCGGTATCACTGAGTGGTGACGTCACTAGTTGGTGACGAGCCATCGCTAAAGCTGTCGTTGCGCCAATCATAGGCGCGATGGCGCATCCAGGGACGGCCGAGGCTTTCATAGGCGGTCTTGACGACGGGGGTTCCCTGCTCGTCGATACGGATTTCGACGGCGCCTGACCGCCCAAGGGTTTCGCCGGTGAATAGCATAGCGCCGGAGCGGCATGTCGCTTGGCGCAGACGGACGGCCGTGATGACGATATCGGCCACGTCGCAGGCGGGACCGAGATAGGCGGCGTTTTCGAGCGTCGCGATGATGTAGCCGCTGCCGAGCGCCGTCACGCACCATGCGGTCTTGAGGCACTTGAAACCGCTGTCGTTTGTGGAAGCCGCTGCATCGCGCATCATGGCGCGGGTTTCGCGCTGTTGGTTCAGCGTCAATCGCGGCCTTGGCTCGCCCCTTTTAGGCACGGGCAACACCTCGCCGTCGAGGATATCGGGCGGCTTGTGGTCTTCGATGGCGAGCGCGCGCTGCCATTGCCCGAAGATGAAGTCGGGCGGCCGTTCGCGGTTGCTTGCGAGGCTGTCGCCCGTGACTGATGCCACGAGGCTTCCCTCCTCGGAGACGACGAGTTCGGGCGCCGGTGCGGCCGGGAACAGGACAACGACGAGCGTTGCAAGCGCGGCAACCGCAGCGCCGATCCATCGCAGGCGTGTGCGCATCAGCCCCCAGACGAGGAGGCCGAGCACGGCGATCGCGAAATACCATTCCGGGATCCGCCCGATATCGACACTGCCGCCCCAGCCGGACACCATCTTGGCGATGTCGATCACCAGATCCAGCCCGAAGCCAGCGACGCTCCACAGCGGCGCATCCAGGCCAAATGGCGTTGCCAACATCGCAAGCATTCCGAAGGGCATGACGATGAAGGAGATGACGGGCATGGCGAGAAGGTTTGCCGGAAGGCCGTAGCCGCTCAGCCGGTGAAAATGCTCGATCGAGAACAACGCCGTCGAGAAACCGCCGATCATCGAGGTCAGCGCGATGCCGCCGAAGAAGCGGAACGTGATCATGACCGGCTTTATCGCGGGATGCGTGAGGAAGATGCTCTCGCGGTGTCGCCTTCTGATCCAGACGGCAAAGCCTGCCACCAAGGCGAGCGTCGCGGCGTATGACATCTGGAAGCTGGGGCCCAGCACCTCGGATGGGGACATCAAGATGATCAGCAGCGCCGAGAGCGCGATGTTGCGCAGGCTAATCGAGGGGCGATCGAACAGCACCGCGACCAGCATGATCGCCATCATGATGAAGGCGCGCTCTGCGGAGACGGCGAAGCCGGAGATCATGTAATAGGCCGTCAGCGCCAGAAGCGCGCTGCCGGCGGCGAGCTTCTTGGTCGGGTAGGCCTGCGCGAAGCCGGGGAAGAGGCCGAAGAACAGCCGCAGCCCGACAAAGCAGATACCGGCCGACAGCGCCATGTTGAGACCCGAGATCGCGACGATATGCGCGAGGCCGGACTGGCGCAGCGCCTCCGTTGTCTCGTTGGAGATGGCACGTCTCTCGTCGGTGACCAGCGAGGCTGCGAAGGCGCCGGTATCGCCGGGCAGGATGCTCCGGATGCGGTCGCCGATGCTGCTGCGCAAACCGTAGAGCCATTCCATGGCGCGATCGACGGCTGAGAGATCAGCCACATCCGTCTGCGATGGGACAGGCTGCGGAATGCCGTAGAAGAAGCCGTTGGCACCGATGCCGTCGAAATAGGCAGAGAAGGCGAAATCGTTGAGTTCGGGCAATGCCGGTCCGGCCGGCGGCGTCAGGCGCACGCGACCGGTCAACCAGCCACCGACCCGGACGGGCTCGCCGGCACGCGCGACGAGCGAGACCTGCTGCGGCGGACGCTTGAGGCCCGGCTCGTCCGTGCGCGTTACCCTGACGATATAGCGCCAGCGCCCATTTTCATCTCCCTCGCGCCGTTCCACGCGGCCGGTTACAGTCGTCGTCACCGCTGTATCGAGAACGACGGTATCAGCGCGCCAGGTCTCGAGTTGCGCCACGAACATGCCGAGGACGACAAGCAGGCCTGATATCGCCACACGGCGGGTGGCAACGCGCGCAGCGCCTGCCGCGACGAAGACGAGACTAAACAGGATAGCCCAGGCAAGGAGCCGTGAGGGCGGGATATCGACGGCAAGACGAAACCAGCCGATGGCGCCAGCGCCGAGGAAGAGGGGTGAGGCCAGGAAAAAGCGGCCGTGGCCGAATTCGGTGCTGAACGCTTGTGCTGCGACGGCGGCCTGGCGGTGGATTTGGCGGCTCGCGCGACTCAGAAAACCTGACGTCGACTGCGTCAATGGCGCGCGCGTCATTATGGCACGGGCATTTCGCCCTGTTACGGCCGGCAAATTGGCAATTTGCGCCGCTTCGGGTGGTATCAAAACGACGTGACTGGCATTCAACTCCGGCATGCAACGACACCCGAAAGCCACCCTGACCTGCAGTCAGAATGCAGCTCGCGGAACCGAAACGCAACTATAATCGTTTGAATTCAAACGGGAAATAAAACCATCAAAAATGTCAGGTTTATCATTGACTTCCGCTATGCGGAGACGACATCGCTGGAGTGCTTAAAAGTTGATACTGCGATGCACAAAATGGCATCACGGTAACTTGGCATTAGGCGCGCGATCATATAGCTATCGCAGACGACGCTTAACCCTATGGCGCTTTTAAGGCGCCAACCGCCAGTTTGGAGGATCAGCATGACGGATCAAAGCGCAACACTGAAACTCGGTGACAAGACAGTCGACCTTACCGTGAAGAGCGGCACGATCGGACCTGACGTCATCGATATCGGCGCCCTCTATAAGAACACGGCTTCCTTCACGTACGATCCTGGTTTCACCTCGACCGCTTCCTGTGAATCGAAAATCACCTATATCGACGGCGACGAGGGCGTTCTGCTCCATCGCGGTTACCCGATCGAGCAGCTGGCCGAACAGGGCGACTTCCTCGAAGTCTGCTATCTGCTGCTTTACGGCGAACTGCCGACAGCCGCGCAGAAGAAAGACTTCGATTACCGCGTGACGCACCACACCATGGTGCACGAGCAGATGAGCCGCTTCTTCACCGGCTTCCGCCGCGACGCGCACCCGATGGCTGTCATGTGCGGCTGCGTCGGCGCTCTGTCGGCCTTCTACCACGACAGCACCGACATCACCGATCCGCACCAGCGCATGGTCGCTTCGCTGCGTATGATCGCCAAGATGCCGACGATCGCCGCCATGGCCTACAAGTACCATATCGGCCAGCCCTTCGTTTACCCGAAGAACGATCTCGACTACGCGTCGAACTTCCTGCGCATGTGCTTTGCCGTTCCTTGCGAGGAATATGTGGTCAATCCGGTGCTTGCCCGCGCCATGGACCGCATCTTCATCCTGCACGCAGACCACGAGCAGAACGCTTCGACCTCGACCGTTCGTCTCGCCGGCTCCTCGGGTGCCAACCCGTTCGCCTGCATCGCGGCCGGCATTGCCTGCCTCTGGGGCCCTGCTCACGGCGGCGCCAACGAAGCAGCCCTCAACATGCTGCAGGAAATCGGCACGGTTGACCGTATCCCAGAGTACATCGCCCGCGCCAAGGACAAGAACGATCCGTTCCGCCTGATGGGCTTTGGCCACCGCGTCTACAAGAACTACGACCCGCGCGCCAAGATCATGCAGAAGACCACACATGAAGTGCTCGGCGAGCTCGGCATCAAGGACGATCCACTGCTCGACGTCGCCATGGAACTGGAGCGCATCGCGCTGACCGATCCATACTTCATCGAGAAGAAGCTCTATCCGAACATCGACTTCTATTCGGGCATCACGCTCAAGGCTCTTGGCTTCCCCACGACCATGTTCACCGTTCTGTTCGCCCTTGCCCGCACCGTCGGCTGGATCGCTCAGTGGAACGAAATGATCGAAGATCCGCAGCAGCGTATCGGCCGTCCGCGCCAGCTCTACATCGGCGAAGCGCAGCGCGACTACGTTCCGGTTTCCAAGCGTTAATCTCGACGCATCGAGGCTTAAAAAGAAACCCGGTCAGTTCTGACCGGGTTTTTTGTTTTTCAGGACATCAAGTACGATTTCCGCGGCATGAACGCCGGGCGGTTTTTCGGTCTGCATCCGCTCCCAGACGAGATCGTAGCCCTCCATCATCGAGCGGCGCGGCAAGGTGTCGGATGAGAGCTTCTCGGCCCAGCGCGTGAAACTCGCGCCGCGCACGACTTCGTTGATGTATTCGGGAACGACAGCGTAATCCGCCACGAGGTTCGGGATCGCCGCCGTCCAGATCTTGATCTTGCCGGTCATCAGCTTGATGATCCAGTCGGTCTTGTAGGCTGAGACGGTGGGGACGCCTGCAAGCCCCAGCTCCAGGATCACAGTGCCGGATGCAGCCATGGCGGCGTCGGCCTCGGCGAAGGCTTTCCACTTGTCGTCCTTGCCCGTCACCACCTCGGGCTTGACCGGCCAATCCTTGATGATCTCTCGCACCATGGCCTCGCGGCGCGGCGCTGTCGGCAGCACAAAGCGCATGCCTTCGTTGCGGGCGGAGAGCTCGGCCACCGCGTCGCCGAAATAGGGCAAGAGTTTTGATATCTCGGATCCGCGCGAACCTGGCAGAAGCATGATCGTCTTCGGCTCATGCGCAGGGCGCGGCTTGCTTGCCGCCCTCGCCTTGCGGGTCGCGAGAACATCGACGTCAGCGGTCAGGCGATGGCCGACATAGCTTGTCGGCGGCCCGCCCAGCTTGCGCATCACCTCGGGCTCGAAGGGCAGCACGGCGAGCACATGGTCGACATAGGGCAGCATGCGCTGCGCACGGTATTCCTTCCACGCCCAGACACTCGGACAGACGTAGTTGACGACTGGTAGGTCAGGCAGCGCCGTGCGCACGCGCTTGGCCACGCGGTGGGTGAAATCAGGGCTGTCGACAATGACGAGCACGTCGGGCTTGGCGGCGATGACGGCCGCCGCGGTCTGGCGGATGCGCTTGACCAGCGTAGGAAGCTTCGCGAGCACCTGGGTGATGCCCATGATCGACAGCTCGGAGAAATCGAACAGCGATGTCAGGCCCTGCGCTTGCAGCCCCTCGCCACCGACTCCTATCAGTTCCACCGGGCCCGCATATTGCTGCTTCAGCGCGGCGATCAGGTCGGCCGCCAGAAGATCACCGGAGACCTCGCCCGCGATGATCGCGACCTTCAATGCACGCACGTTCATTCAAGCCCCCAGGATGGCAATCCACGATCCAGACCGCAGACGAAGATACCGGCTTCCTTTGCCGCCGATATGACGGCCGGACGATCCAGGATCAGCGCGCGCCCGGCCTCGATCGCCACGCCCGCCAGGCCGGCCTTGCTGGCATTCTCGATCGTCGAGATGCCGATCGATGGCAGGTCGGCGCGCAGATCCTGCTGCGGCTTGCAGAGCTTGACGAGGACGCCGCGGCGGCGCGCCGAAATGCGGCCGGCGGCGCGCAGATCGGCGACCCGCTGCAACATGCTGTCTGTGCCCTCGACACCTTCGAGCGCCACGATGCGGCCACCGACAGAGACGGCGCCCTGCCCGACGTCCAGGCGGCCGAGCGCGTCGGCTGCCGACCCCGCCTTGGCGATATCCTTGACATCGTCGGCTGATGGGGCAATGGCGCCGAGCGGACCGACGGCGGCAAGCAAATCCGGTGCGATCTCCTGCACGCCGATAACGCGGCGACCGTTCTTCTCGATTAGTCCGATCACCATGCGCAGCACGGTATCGTCTCCGCCTGAGAGTAGCGTGCGAATGGTCGAGGGAATGCTTGCGAGCGTCTTCAGCGTCGGGCGAACCTCGCGCCATTCCGGCCGCCTGCGCACGGCGCCGGACATGACGACGCGGTCGATGCGATGGCTATCCAGCATGCCGTCGATGGCGGCGAAATCGCCGACGCCGACAATGGCGTGCTCGAAACCTTCCCAGGAGCGGTCGGTCTCGTTTTTCAGCGCGATGATGAGAGGGTCTTCGCCGGCGCTCTTGGCGGCCTCGGCGACATAGGACGGCAGAAAGCCGCTGCCGGCGATGATCGCCAGGCGGCCTTTTGCCGTGTCACTTGCTGGAGACAAGGTTTATCCCTTCTGTCCCCGCGTCGGAGAAGAGAGCGCGCGATCGCTTTCGGCGGCGATGAAGTCGAGGATCTGGACGACCTGCTCGCAATCGGCGAATTCCTCGCGGATGGCGGCGGCGTTGTCGCGCAGATTGCCTTCGGTTTCGAAGATCGCCTTGTAGGCACGGCGCACGATATGGATCGTGGCGCGATCAATGCCCGCACGCGTCATGCCGACGACGTTGAGGCCGCCGAGCAGACCGGGATTGCCGTTCAGCATGCCATACGGAATGACGTCGTAGCTCACGGCCGAGAGGCCGCCGACGAAAGCATGACGGCCAACGCGGGTGAACTGATGCACGGCGCAACCGCCGCCGAGGATCACGCGGTCCTCGATCACGACATGACCGGCCAGCATCACGTTGTTCGACATGATGACGTGGTTGCCGACGCGGCAATCATGGGCGATGTGCGAATTGGCGAGAAACAGGTTGTTGTTGCCAACGATTGTCTTGCCACCGAAATCGGCGGTGCCCGTGTTGATCGTCACACCTTCGCGCATCGTGCAATTGTCGCCGACCGTCAGCGTCGTCTCTTCGCCGCCATGATGGACGCTCTGCGGATCGCCGCCGATGACTGCCATCGGAAAAATGCGGCATCCCTTGCCGAGCGTGGTGATGCCGCTGACAATCGAATGGGCGAGCATTTCGGTGTTATCGCCGAGCACGACCCGCGGGCCGACGTGGCAGAATGGACCGATCTTGACGTTCTCGCCGATCACGGCGCCGTCTTCGACGACTGCCATCGGGTGAATGCTGGCACTGGCTGCGATCGTGCTCATGCCTGATCCTTGCGCACGATCATCGCGCCGATATCGGCTTCCGCGACCAGCGCTCCGTCAACCTTCGCATCACAGTGGAACTTCCAGATGTTGCCGCGCTGCTTCTGCTTGACGACATGGTACTCCACCCGGTCGCCAGGAACCACAGGCTTGCGGAAACGAGCGTTGTCGATGGTCATGAAGTAGACCAGATTGCCGCTTTCGCCCTCTTTCTTCGCACAGATCGCGCCCGCCGTCTGGGCCATGCCTTCGACCAGCAGGACGCCTGGCATGATCGGCTGCTCCGGGAAGTGCCCGGTAAAATGCGGTTCGTTAGCCGTCACGTTCTTGATGCCGATCGCGGAATCATCGCCGTCGATGTCGATGATCTTGTCGACCAACAGGAACGGATAGCGATGCGGCAGCAGCTTCATGATCTCGATGATGTCAGCCGAGGAAAGCGACTTCTTGACTTCTTCAGCCATTCTTTTCTCCCGTTTTCTTGGGCCCCGTCGTCCGCATCATGACTGCCGCGACTTCGCGCAAAAAGTCATGCGCCGGCCGTGCAGGTATGCCGCCGTAGCGCTCCCCGGCGGGGATGTCGGACACTACGCCGCTCATGGCAGCGATCTGGGCACCGTCGTTAATTGTTATATGGCCTCGAATACCAGAATGACCACCGATCTGCACGCCATCGCCGATAATGGCGCTTCCGGCGATGCCGACCTGCGAGACAACGGCGCAATGACGGCCGATGCGAACATTGTGGCCAATCTGGACGAGGTTATCGATCTTCGTCCCTTCGCCAATCACGGTGTCGTCCATCGTGCCGCGATCGATCGTCGTATTGGCACCGACCTCAACGTCATCCTGCAGGATGACGCGGCCGATCTGAACGATCTTGATCATGCCGCGAGGGCCCGGCGCGTAGCCGAAGCCGTCCTGACCGATGCGTGCACCATTGTGGATGATCACGCGATTGCCGACCAGGGAGCACAGGATGCTGGCCCCGCTGGCGATCGTGCAATCGCGGCCGATCTTGACGCCCGGTCCGATGACGGCGCCGGCGCCGATACGCGTGCCCTCACCGATCTCCGCATGAGCGCCGATTACAGCAAACGGCTCGATCTCGACATTCGCTTCCAGTCTCGCCGTCGGATCGACGGACGCACGATCGGAAACATCAGCACTCACAGAGCGCAAACGCTGAGGTGTTAGGGCGCTCGGATAGAGAAGCCCACCAGCCATCGCGAACGCCGCATGGGCGTTTTTCGACACGAGAACAGGCACATGCGCCGGCACAATCGACTGCAATGCCGAACTGACCAACACCGCGGACGCCTCGCATGTCACGAGTTCGTCCTTGCTCTTCTTGGAAATGACGTAACAGAGATCGCCCGCTTTCGCCCGGTTTACGGGCGAAACGGAACGGATCACGATGTCGGCATGTTTGGGGTCGGCAAGTTCCGCCCCAAGAATTTGCGCTAGCTCCGAGAGCTTCACACCGTCATGGGGCGGAAAGAAATAGGTTTGCTCCATCGGCAAATCTCCAGAACGGAATTCGATTTTACGGTTCCGGACTGCCGATATCAGAATTGGTTGTTGATGCCAAACTTGAAGTGCTGAACCTTGTCGTAGTCTTCCTTCAGGACCGGGATCGCATAGTCGACGCGCAGAGCGCCGAACGGCGAGTTCCAGACGATGCCGACACCGACGGAAGCGCGCAGCGAAGCGTCTTCGCCGTTCACGAACTCCGAACCGCTGACATTGACCTTGTTGCCAAAGAGCGTGCCGGCGTCCGCGAAGACCGCGCCGCGCAGACCGAAGTCACGCGGGAAAGCCGGAAGCGGGAACGATGCTTCAGCCGAAACGGTGAAGTAGGTCGTGCCGCCGAGCGGATCATCCGGACCGCCACCAACGCGTGGGCCGATACCCTTGTTCTCGAAGCCGCGGATGTCGCCGTTCGTCAGCGTGAACTGATCGAAGACATGCAGATCCTTGCCGAAGCCGACTACGTAACCAGCGGAACCGGCGACCGATCCGATGATGTCGGCGTCGTCAGCGAGCGTGTGGTAATAGCGCGCCTTGCCGTAGATCTTGTAGAACTGCGAGTCACCACCGAGGCCGGCGATTTCGTGCGTCAGGCTGGCGTAGATACCTTCACGCGGCAGAACCATGTCGTCGAGCGTGTTGTAGGTCAGCGTCTGCGACACAGACGACTTTACCCACGGGCTATTGTTGACGAGGTCCTGGTATGGCGAGGACAGATCAGAGAGCGAACCAGACGGATCGTACTTCATCTGCTTGTAGTTATAGCGGAACGTCGTCGCCAGATCTTCGGTGATCGGCGCGGTCGCGCGCAGAACGACGTTGTTTTCTTCGTAGTCGTAGTTGTCGTTGCTCGACGTCTCGCTGTGGTTGATGTCGAAGCCGACAGCCAGACGATAGCCTAGGAAGTAAGGCTCGGTGAAGTTCAGGCCGTAGGTACGCGAACCTTCCTGACCACCACCGGCAGACACCTTGATGTACTGGCCACGTCCGAGGAAGTTCTTTTCTTCGATCGAGGCTTCGAGCAGCAGGCCGTCGCCGCCGGCAGCGTAACCCGCGCCGATACCGAACGAACCGGTCGCCTGATCCTGAACATCGACAACGACGACAACGCGGTCCGGCGAGCTGCCAGGCTGGGTCGAGATGTTGACGGTCGAGAAGTAGCCGAGGGCCTCAAGACGACGCTTCGCCTTGGTGATCATCTGCTGATTGAACGCGTCACCTTCGCTCATGTCAAACTCGCGACGAATGACGTAGTCACGCGTACGGCTGTTGCCGCGAATTTCGATACGCTCGACGTAGGCCTTTTCGCCCTGATCGACGAGGTATTCGACGCCGATGGTGTTGTTGTTCAGGTCGCGGTTGCCACGGGGCGTGACACGGGCGAACGGATAGCCGGCCGAAGCCACCTGATCCGAAATCGCTTCCATCGACTTCTGAACTTCCTTGGCGTTGTACACCTGACCTTCATGGGTGCGAACGAGACCCTGAAGCTGCGCGCCGTCGATACCCTGAACGGTGGACTGAACGGAAATAGCGCCGAAATCGTAACGCGGGCCTTCTTCGATGTTGAAGGTCAGCGTGTACTTGTTGGTCGCCTCGTCGAACGCAGCGTCCGAAGACACGATGCGGAAGTCGGCGTAACCACGGTTGTAGTAGAACTGACGGAGCGCTTCTTCGTCTGCGTGCAGCTTGTCGGCGCTGTAGACGTCCTTGCGGGTCAGGAAGGACAGGAAGTTGCTTCGCTTGGTAGCGATGACCGATGCGAGACGGCCAGAGCTGTAGGCGTTGTTGCCGACAAAGTTGATCGAATCGATCTTCGTGCGGTCGCCTTCATTGATGACGAATGCGAGGTTGACACGGCCCTGGCCGAGCGGAACGACCTGCGTCGTCACTTCGACTTCGCTGCGACCGGTCGCCGCGTAGGCGTCCTTGATCGACTGAATGTCAGCCTGGATCTGGGTCTCGTTGTAGGCGCCGGAGGACTGTGTCTTGACGACTGCGGAAAGCTTGTCGTCTTTGATCTTGCGGTTGCCGTTGAACACGACCTGGTTGATCAGCTGAGCTTCCTCAACATTGACCACCAGCGTGCTGCCGGAAACGGAAATCTTGACGTCGGAGAAGTAGCCCGTGTCGTAGAGCTGCTTTACGGAGTCGTCGATGTCGGTATTGGAGAAGCTCTTGCCGGGCTGGATCGTGAGGTTGGACCGCACAGCTTCGGCACCGACGCGGTTTGCACCACGAACGTCAACACGCTGAATGACTGCAGCCTCGGCAGCAGAAGCCGAGATGAACACTGTTGCACCCGCTCCCGACGCAACAATACCTGCAGACAGCGCAACCGCCGATACTGCGTTCAAAAATCTTGAACCAGCCTTCATTTCACCCATTACCTTTTTTCTCGTCCCCATCACCAGGCGTCCCCCGATTCCGGTCACGTGTGTCGTTTTACCCGCTTTTGATATACAAGCAAGGGAGCTAGTTAATTTCTGTTTACTTCATTTCAAAGCGTGACGCTTTCGCCACTACAGCTTTGAAACATCGTAAATAATTCGTAATTTTCCCTCGTCCCGCAATCAGCCGATCAGAGCACTAATATCGTTCCACGTGGCAAAAACCATCAGGCTCAGAACCATGGCCAGTCCGATGCGAAACGCAACCTCCTGTGCCGACGATCCCAACGGCTTTCCCCTCACTGCTTCAATCGCATAGAACATCAGATGCCCGCCATCAAGTACCGGAACCGGCATCAGGTTGAGTAATCCGATCGAAACAGACAATACAGCGGCCAGCTGAAGCAAAGCTGCAACGCCCAGCGTCGCCATCTGGCCGGATGCCTGCGCGACACGGATCGGGCCACCGAGCTGGTCGGGCTTCATGTAACCGGATACCAGATTGCCGATATATTTGAAGGTACCGGTGACGATGTGCCAGGTCTGCAGCGTGCCCTCATGCAGCGCTTCAACCGGCGTGTAGGTCTGCTGGCGGAAGTGTCCGACGTCCTGGTTGGTGACGATACCGATCAGGCCGATCTCTATCTTGTTGCCGAACTGATCGGTCATGTCGGTGCGTTCAGGCACCATCGGCACGTCGATCTTCTCGCCGTTGCGCTCGATCGTCACGACGATCCTCTGCATCGGGCGGATGCTGACGTAGCGGCGCACATCGTCGAAGGTCTGCACCTTGGAGCCGTCGATGGCGATCAGGAGGTCGCCCGGTACGACTCCGGCCTCGGCGGCAACGCTGCCGGGCTTGACTTCAGCGACGACTGGATCGGCGACCGAGCGGCCGTAGATCGAAAACAGGACGGTGAAGATGGCGATTGCCAGGATGAAATTGGCGATCGGGCCTGCGGCGACGGTTGCCGCGCGCTTCCAGAGCTTGGCGCCGGCGAACGACCGCGCACGCTCCTCGTCCGACATCTGCGCGAGCTTGTCCTCATCAGGCTTGCTCGACGCATCCTCGTCGCCGAAGAACCTGACATAGCCGCCAAGCGGGATCAGCGAGAGCTTCCAGCGTGTTCCGTGCTTGTCGGTGAAGCCCAGTAGCTCAGGACCAAACCCGACCGAAAACGCCAGAATGCGGATGCCACTCCAGCGACCGACGAGGTAGTGCCCCATCTCGTGCACGAACACCAAGAGAGAAAGCACGAGCACGAAAGGAACAATATATCCCGTCAGAAACCCAAAAATTTCGGTCAAGCCTGCCATAAAATCCTTCCGTCAGCCTCTATCGACATTATCCGCCGAACAAGGCTGCGCCCAGCGACGCCATCTCTCCGCCCTTTATCAGCGAAAAAAGCCCGGCAAGCAAGAACGCCGCAAAACAGGCGAAAATGAGCCCGTCAACCCGGTCCATGACCCCGCCGTGCCCCGGAATGAGACGGCTGGAATCCTTCACGCCGAAGCGACGCTTGATGAAGGATTCGAAGAGGTCACCCGACTGGCTGCAGACGGACAGCACCAGTGCGACTAGGGCCGCCAACGCTATGCCATCGGGAAATGCCGCGTAGGCCACCAGCACACCGGCAATGACCGCGCAGACGGCGCCGCCGATCGCTCCCGACCATGTCTTGCCGGGCGATATCTTTGGGGCGAGCTTCGGCCCGCCGATGGCGCGGCCGATGAAGTAGGCGAGAATGTCGGTTGCCCAGACGACGGCGAAGACGAAGAGCATCGCGTGCAGGCCGGCTGCATCGCTGCCGCGAATGTTCGCGAGCGCGATCCCGGTCAGCCCGGCATAGACAATCCCCGCCGGGAACCAGCGCGATACGCCACGGGTGACGACAAAGCCGACAGCGATGGCAAAGAACAACAAGAGAAGGATCAGCGAGTAGCCGACAGTGCCGGATACGACAGCAACGGCGATGGCCGCCTGCCCGATCCAGCCGATCGCATTGGCAACCGGCTGCTCACTGGCGAGACGGGTGATCGTCGACCACTCATAATAGATCAAAAGCCCGATAAGGGCCGACAGCAGGCTGAAAGCGAGCCCGCCACACCACGTCGCGGCAAGCACGATGACCGCGAGGATGATGCCCGAGATGATACGAAGCTGCAGTTCGCGGTGCATCAGGTTCCCACCGCCGCCGCGGTTTCGGCGACCAGACCACCAAAGCGGCGGTTGCGGGAAGCGAAGGTCTCAAGCGCCGCGTAAAGCGTCTCGCGGCTGAAATCCGGCCAGTAGTCGGGAATGAAGATGAATTCCGAATAGGCGGCCTGCCAGAGCAAGAAGTTCGACAGGCGCTCTTCGCCGCTGGTGCGGATGATGAGATCGGGATCCGGGATGCCGGCGGTATCAAGCCGGCCATTGATGAGCGCCGGCGTGATATCCTGCGAGCGCAACCGCCCCTGCTCGACATCGCGCGCCAAGCTTGCCATGGCGCGGGCGATCTCGTCGCGCGAGCCGTAGTTGAAGGCAATGATCAGCGTCAGCGCCGTATTGGCCTTGGTGGTCTCTTCAGCGTCGATCAGCAAGTCGAGAATGTCGTTCTGCAGGCTGTGGCGATCACCGATGATCTTCACGCGCACGTTCTGCTTGTGCAGTTCGGCGAGGTCGCGGCGGATGAACGCCTTCAGCAGGCCCAAAAGGTCCGACACCTCGGTTTCCGGACGGCGCCAGTTCTCCGACGAGAAGGCGAAAAGGGTGAGATACTTGACCCCGATGTCGCCAGCTGTGCGCACGGTCTCACGCACGGCGTCAACGCCCTTGCGATGCCCCATGGTGCGCGGCAACCCCCGCTGCTTTGCCCATCGACCGTTGCCATCCATGATTATGGCAACGTGTTCTGGCACAGTCACAAATGTTCTTTCCAACATTTCCCGTCCGGTTTTTACAGTCCAAGGCGCAGGCGCTTTGCGCCTTAGACCTGCATGATTTCCTTTTCCTTCTCGCCAAGCAAGCGGTCGACCTCAGAAATCGTGTCGTCTGTCATCTTCTGCACACGATCCGACTGCGAGCGGCTCAGGTCCTGCCCTATGACACCGTCCTTTTCGGCTTTCTTAAGGCCGTCCATGCCGTCACGGCGAACATGGCGAATCGCAACCTTGCTTTTCTCGGCATAGTCGTGCGCGACCTTGACGAGCGACTTGCGGCGCTCTTCGTTGAGTTCGGGCAGCGGAATGCGCAGGTTCTGGCCGTCGACGATCGGGTTGAGGCCGAGATTGGCTTCGCGGATCGCACGATCGACAGCGCCGACCATCGACTTGTCCCAGACCGAAATGCCGAGCATGCGCGGCTCCGGTACGGTCACGTTCGCGACCTGGTTGAGCGGCACGCGCGAACCATAGGCTTCGACCGTGACCGGGTCGAGAATGTTCGCCGATGCGCGACCGGTGCGCAGCGATGCGATATCGCTCTTGAACGCATTGATCGCGCCATCCATGCGGCGCTTGATATCGTTGATGTCGATGCCTTCACTCATAGCAGTGCTCCCGTCTCGGTAGAAGCTGCGGCGCGCTTTGGGCGCCGCCACTCTGTCAGTTGTCGGTAACGATGGTCTTCAGACCGCCGCCCCGGAGGATTTCAGCAAAACCGCCCTTCTCGTGGATCGAGAAGACGATGATCGGAATGGAATTTTCGCGTGCCAGCGCGACCGCCGCAACGTCCATGACGGCGAGGCCCTTGTCGAGCACTTCCTTATGCGTCAGCTGGTCGAAGCGCGTGGCATCGGGCACCTTCTTCGGGTCGGCGGAGTAGATGCCGTCTACCTGGGTACCCTTGAAGATCGCCTCGGCGCCCATTTCGGCGGCGCGCAGGGCCGCGGCCGAGTCGGTCGTGAAGAAGGGGTTGCCGGTACCACCGGCGAAGATCACCACACGGCCCAGCGACAGATGATAGAGGGTGGCGCGCTGCGAGAAGCTCTCGCAGATCTCCGGCATGGCGATCGCCGAAAGCACCACCGTATCGATGTTAAGCTTGCGCAGCGAGGTCGCCAACGCCAGCGCGTTGATGACGGTTGCGAGCATGCCCATGTGGTCGCCCGTGACGCGGTCACCGCCCTTGGAAGCGACGGCCACGCCGCGGAAGATGTTGCCGCCGCCGACGACGACGCCGACTTCAACGCCCATCTGCCGCGCTTCGGCTATGTCGGCCGCAATGCGGTCGGCCACCGCTACATCGATTCCAAATCCCTGGCTGCCCATGAGGGCTTCGCCAGAAGCCTTGAGTAGAACACGTTTGTAGACAGGCTCTGACGACATCTTGGCTCCTCGTATATTACCGCTGAGTGCCGGATACACGAAGGGCACCGCGTTGTCACGCGATGCCCTTCTGTTTTCACATATATAGGACGATCAGCTCTTGGCGACAGCAGCCACTTCAGCAGCGAAATCGCTCTCTTCCTTCTCGACGCCTTCGCCGAGCAGGAGGCGCGCCATGCCGACGACTTCGATCTTGGCGCCAGCTTCCTTGGCAGCGGCTTCAACCGCAGCACCGACCGTCAGGTCGGGGTTGATGACGAAAGCCTGCGAGAGAAGAGCGACTTCTTCGAAGAACTTGCGCATGCGGCCATCGACCATCTTTTCGATGATGGCTTCCGGCTTGCCGGATTCACGAGCCTGCTCGATGAAGACGTTGCGTTCGCGTTCTGCAACGGTAGCGTCGACTTCTTCAGCGCGGATCGCGAGCGGGTTGGTAGCAGCGATGTGCATGGCAACCTGGCGACCGATCGAGGTCAGGACAGCCTTGTCGCCTTCCGACTTCAGGGCAACCAGAACGCCGAGCTTGCCGATGCCGTCGCCGGCAGCGTTGTGGATGTAGGTCGCGACAACGCCGTGCTCGACTTCGAGCTTGGCAGAGCGGCGCAGCGTCATGTTTTCGCCGATGGTGGCGATCGCGTCCTTGATGGTGTCGGCGACCGGCTTGCCGGATGCCGGGTAGGTCGCAGCCGAGATGGCTTCAACCGAACCGTCGGTCGTCAGGGCAACGTTGGCGATGCCACGAACCAGATCCTGGAAGGCGTCGTTACGGGCAACGAAGTCGGTTTCCGAGTTGAGCTCGACGACAACAGCCTTGTGGCCGGCGCCAGCGATGGCAACCAGGCCTTCAGCAGCAGCGCGACCAGCCTTCTTGTCGGCCTTCGAGATGCCCTTTGCGCGGAGCCAGTCGATCGATGCTTCGATGTCGCCGTTGTTTTCCACCAGCGCCTTCTTGCAGTCCATCATGCCTGCGCCGGACTTCTCGCGCAGTTCCTTCACCAGTGCAGCCGTAATCTCGGTCATAAGCTTCCTCTTGTCGGTTCAAACGGTGGCCCGCGAAGGCGGTGCGGCACCGGATTGAGGCACGAAATGTACCTGTATGTATGACAGCGTGATGAATGACGCGTCATAACGAAACTCAAATGGCGAGAGACTTTTTCCCCTCGCCTGAAATGGTCAAGGCCGCCCAACTTCATGAAAGTCGCGAGCGGCCTTTTCCCAATCTCTGGAAAGCACAGCGGACCATTTGATCCGCCTGCTTCTTTTATCAGGCTTCGGCTTCGCCTTCGAGCGCCGGCTCAACCGGAGCTTCGATCGATGCGCCGAGGTCACGGCCCGACGAGCTCTGCTGACGAGCGATACCGTCGATGGCAGCGCGCGAGATCAGGTCGCAGTACAGAGCGATGGCGCGCGAAGCGTCGTCGTTGCCGGGGATCGGATAGTCGATGAGGTCCGGGTCGCAGTTCGAGTCGATGATCGCGACAACCGGGATGCCGAGGCGCTTGGCTTCGTCGATCGCGATCTTTTCCTTGTTGGTGTCGATGATGAACATCAGGTCCGGCGTGCCGCCCATGTCCTTGATACCACCGAGAGCCTTGTCGAGCTTTTCGCGCTCGCGCTCAAGGTTCAGGCGCTCTTTCTTGTTGTAGCCGGACTGTTCCGAAGACAGGATCTCGTCGAGCTTGCGCAGACGCTGGATCGAGTTCGAAATCGTCTTCCAGTTGGTCATCATGCCGCCGAGCCAACGCGAGTTGACGTAATACTGAGCGGAACGCTTGGCCGAGTCAGCGATGAGCTCGGAAGCCTGGCGCTTGGTGCCGACGAACAGAACGCGGCCGCCACGGGCTACGGTGTCGGAAACAGCCTGGAGCGCGCGCGACAGAAGCGGAACCGTCTGCGCGAGGTCGATGATGTGGATGTTGTTACGATCGCCGAAAATGTACGGCTTCATCTTCGGGTTCCAGCGGTGAGTCTGGTGACCAAAGTGGACGCCTGCTTCAAGCAGCTGGCGCATAGAAAAATCGGGCAATGCCATGCCTAGTTATCCTTTTCCGGTTGAACCTCCGCAAGGCGAACAGCACTCTCTTCGAGAATGCCACCGGGCGGAACGATCCGGATTTCTCCCGGACAATCCCATGCCTTACGTGTGGAATGCGGGGGCCATACCCTCCCCGCCCCGGAAAATCAAGCCTTATCGGCAAAATAACCGCCATGCCCGGCCTATAGACACATTCTGCCCCCTTAGGAGGATCAATCGGCGTCGCACGGCCAGCTTGTCGGCGTCGCCATGCCCTGGGGCAGCTTGGTCTTCGAATCGCCGCAGGCGAGTGCCACCTGCGCCTCTTCGAGCCCGGTCGCCTGTGACAGATCCAGTCCGCTGATCCTTGTCAGGAACAGGAAGGCGCGGTCGAACGAGATCGGACCGGTGAAGGTAGCGCCGCTCAGGTCGGCGCGAGACAGGTTGGTGAGCGAGAAATTCGCGCCCGTTACATCCGCGCCCTTGAAGTTCACGCGGCTGAGCTCGGCCTTTTCGAAATTGACACCCTTGAGCGTTGCACCACTGAAATTGGCTCGCTGCAGTTCCGCACCTGTGAAATTGGCACCCTCGGCCTTAACGCCCTCGAAGCCGGACCGATAGGCCTCGACCTTGGAGAAATTCGCCTTAGTGAGATCGGAGCCGGTGAACCAGGCACGAACCAAGGTCGCCTTCTCCAAATTGGCGGAAGCGAGATTGCTGTGGCTGAGATTGGTGAGCGTGAAATCAGCGTCGGCGAGATTTCCCTTCTGGAAATCGCCGTCCTGCAGCATCAGGTTCTTCTTGTTGCAGCCACCCCAATCGATACCGGCCGACGCGGTCGAGCCGCAATCGGCCGCGGAGATCGAACCAGAAAATGCAGCCGCCAGCATGGCGACAGCCAAGGCCGTCGCGGCCATGATCGATACTCTAAAGCCTGGCAAAATATGCACTCCGCTCGCCGTCAACGCTCATTATAGAGCGATCTCTAGCACAGAGCGCGTCGCTTTGCATACCGTGTCGAATTGAAACGACGAAATCGTTCAACGCGTGCAATTACTTACAGGTGATGTTTTGGCGTCCAGAAGCTCCAGCTTAGAGAGCTTGCCGGTCAGGACGAAATCGCCGTAATCCATCGTCAAGTCGCGGGTGATGCCGTTCTCGTACAGCTTGAACGACATGCGATAGACCGGAAGGGCGTCGGTCTTGGTGTTCTCGTTGAAGTAAGAGATCGTCACCGGCCAGAAGCTAGTTTTGGAAAAGGCGCCTGCATTGCCAGCATCGGCCTCGACGCTGACAGGTGTCACCGCCTTGCCGACAACCGTTGTCGTCGCCAGCGCCTTGTCACCATCATCAGAGCCATCGAAGACGCGGGCTTCGAACAGGCGGGTGCCGGCCTTGGCGTTCTTGATGACATCCATCATGTGCTCGGTGGGGAAGCGGCTGGCGGCCAGCTGCAGCTCCTTGCTCGATGGCTGCTTCAGATCCACCTTGGTCCCGTCGGCCTGATCCTGGGCGGCGCCGTTCACTTCCTTGTCGAGCTGGTCGTCGGTAAACGACTTGGTGTCGAAGGTGAACTTGCGGTCCTTCAGGTTCTCGAACGTATTGGTCTGCTGATCGCTGACGCGCACGGCATCGCCGGTGTCAATCTGCGTCACGAAGCGGAACTTCGTGGTGTAGCCGGTGCAATAGTCGCCGTCGAATTCGTAGACCATGCGGCCGGACATGCCCGAAATGCCGGAGCGTTCCGACGCGTCCTTCAGTTCCAAATCATAGATCGCCCGATGCGCGATCAGGCCCGTGGCCATTACGGCACCTGCAGCGGGTGTCGCCGCATGAGCGGTTGCCGAAACGCCTGCGAGGAACAGCGCGGCAAGACTCGATCGGACCATTGATAATCTCCTGTTGGACTCACCAACGATGTTATAAGAACGCATCCGGCTAAATCGAGGCTCGATCGTGTCACAAAATTGATTCAAGCCCAGATGCATAGTTTTAGAACTATTCACAACAAAAGCGGAGAAGAAAATGTCCGATCAGATCGCAGCACGGCTCAAAGAGATGGGGATATCCTTGCCCCAGGCTGCAGCACCCGCAGCCAACTACGTTTCCTACGTCATCTCGGGTAACGTGCTGCACATCTCCGGCCAGTTGCCGATCGAAAACGGCAAGATCGCGGTTACCGGCCACCTCGGCCGCAATGTCGACGTCGCCACGGGCCAGCGCGCCGCTGAACTCTGCGTCATCAACATCCTGGCGCAGGCAAGTGCAGCACTCGGTGGCGATCTCGGCCGCATCAAGCGCGTGATCAAGCTGAACGGCTTCGTGGCCTCCGTGCCTGAATTCGTCGAGCAGCATCTCGTGATCAACGGCGCGTCGAACCTGATCGCCAATGTTCTCGGCGATGCCGGCAAACATGCGCGTGCCGCCGTCGGCATGGCAGCGCTGCCGATGAACGCCGCCGTCGAAATCGATGCCATCATGGAAATCGCATAATGACCTCTGCAGCATGGCTTAAGGAACGTCCCGTCGCCCACCGCGGCTATCACGACCAGAACAAGGTCGTCTGGGAGAACACGCTTTCCGCCTTCGCGCGCGCGGTCGAGGCCGGCTTTGCGATCGAATGCGACCTGCACTACGCCTCGGATGGCGTTCCTGTCGTCTTTCACGATGAGAATCTGGAGCGGCTTTGCAATCTGAAGGGCGACGTGCGCGAGCGCACATCGAAGGAACTCGGCATGCTCTCCGTCGGCGGAACGGCCGACAAGATCCCGACGCTTCGCCAACTTCTCGAACTTGTGAAGGGAAAAGTGCCGCTCGTAATCGAGCTCAAGGGCCGCGAAACCGACGATGAAGGCTTCGTTGAAGCGGTGCTGGAGGAGCTCGAAGGCTATGAAGGCCAGGTGGCGCTGATGAGCTTCGACCATTGGCTCTTGAAGGAACTGAAGGCGCTGAACGCTCCCTACCCGATCGGGTTGACGGCCGGCGGAAACAAGCCGGAAGAGTTCCAAGCCCATGAAAAGGCTATGAAACACGGTCTCGACTTCATTTCCTATTTCTTTGCCGACCTGCCCAACCCGTTCATCACAGCGGAGCGAGAAAAGGGCATCGTCGTCATCACCTGGACGGTTCGTGACGAGAAGGCGCGCAAGCACACCTTCGAGAACGCCGACCAGATGACCTTCGAGGGCTTCGACCCGCGCGCGTCCGTTTGACGCTCGCTTTTTCAACAAGCCCTCGCTTTTTCATCAAGATACGCGCAGACTGGCGATGCCCCCAAATCATTGAAACGGTCTCGCATTCGCTCCATGACTGATGAACTTTCAATCCGCATAGAGCGGTCTTTCACCGCGATTTCCCCGGAGAGCTGGTCCAAGCTCGCCGGGGCCTCCCGATCAAGCACATCGATCGCCTACAACCCCTTCGTCTCGCATGCCTTCCTGTCGTCGCTCGAGGAATCGGGGTCGGCAACAGCGGAGACGGGATGGCTTGGGCATCACATGCTGCTTGAGACGGCAGACGGACGCCTCGTCGGCGCCCTGCCCGGCTATCTCAAGAACCACAGCCGCGGCGAATATGTCTTCGACCACGGCTGGGCCGACGCCTTCGAGCGTGCCGGCGGCCGCTATTATCCGAAGCTGCAATGCTCGATCCCCTTTACGCCCGCCACCGGCCCGCGCCTTCTGGTCGCTGAGGACTATCCGCGCCTGGCCGTACAGGACGCGATGGCGGAAAGCCTGAAGGAAGTCGTGCGACGGCTCGGCGTCTCCTCCGCGCACATCACCTTCGTGCCCGACGACGAGATGGCGGTGCTGGAGAGCGAGGAGTATCTGCACCGCACCGACCAGCAATTCCACTTCATCAATGAAGGCTATGCCAACCACGATGAATTCCTGGAAACGCTCGCCTCGCGCAAACGCAAGGCGCTGCGCAGGGAGCGTCGGGCGGCGCTCGAAAACGGCATCAGCATCGATTGGCTGACCGGCAGCGACCTGACCGAGGATATCTGGGACCAGTTCTTTGCCTTCTACATGGATACCGGCAGCCGCAAATGGGGACGGCCCTACCTGACGCGGGAATTCTACTCGCTGATCGGCGAGCGCATGCCCGAGGATATCCTGCTTGTCATGGCCAGGCACAATGGCCGCTACGTCGCCGGCGCCATCAATTTCATTGGCTCCGAAACGCTTTACGGCCGGCACTGGGGCTGCATCGAGGATCATCCCTTCCTGCATTTCGAGGTCTGCTATCACCAGGCGATCGATTTCGCGCTCGCCAAGGGGTTGAAGCGGGTGGAGGCAGGCGCGCAGGGAGAGCACAAGCTGGCGCGAGGTTACCTGCCGGTGACAACCCACTCGGCCCACTATGTCGCCCATGCGGGCCTTCGCCAGGCGATCGGCGATTATCTCGCCCGCGAGCGCGATGACGTCGAGCACATGAACGAGATTTTGAGCGAGCACAGCCCGTTCCGTCGCGGCGAGCGGCTACAGGAGGATTGACGCCCTCGCCTCAGCCGCGCTACGCGAACAGGACACCATCAGGAGAGATAAGATGACGAGCGCGGCTTACGACACCAACAACATCTTCGCCAAAATCCTGCGTGGCGAGATCCCCTCGGTCAAGGTCTACGAAGACGAGCACACGCTGGCCTTCATGGATGTGATGCCGCAGGCGCCAGGCCACGTGCTCGTCGTGCCGAAGGCCGCCTCGCGCAACCTTCTCGACGCCGATCCGGCCGCACTCGCCAAGACCATTCCCGTCGTCCAGACGATCGCCAACGCGGTCAAGGAAGCCTTCGACGCCGATGGCGTGTTCGTCTGCCAGTTCAACGAACCGGCCGCCGGCCAGACCGTCTTCCACCTGCACTTCCATGTCATCCCACGCCACGAAGGCATCGCGCTGAAGCCGCATTCCGGCCAGATGGAAGATGGCGCGGTGCTGGCGGCGAATGCGGAGAAGATCAAAGCGGAGCTTTGATCGCTGGAGAAGCGGCTCGCGTCCTGGCCGAACCGCTTTCCGTCTGCCGCAAGGCGACAGCCGCAAGAGCATAGGAAATGGTGAAGACCACCAGTCCGCCAATCACGTCCACCAGATTGTGCCCGCCCTGAATGACGACGGCGGGCATCATCACCGTATTCAAGACGAGAAAAGCTGGGCCAACCCAGCGGATGCGTATCATGAACACCACGGACATCGCGGCCATGACCGTGTGAAACGACGGAAAGCCGATTATGCCGAGCACGTTCTTCGGCGAAATATAGGTCGCGCCGCTCCTTCCGAGTTCCACCACTCCGGCGTTGTAATCCGGTCCAACCGCTAACGGCACCGCATCGGTCACTGCCTGAGGGAGGCTGTAGATCGACGATGCGCCGTATGACGGGAAAAATGACCAGCAGATAATGGCCAGCAGCGCGCCGATGACACCCGTCAGAAGAAAATGCTGCAGAATCCGCAGCCGTCCGGAGAAGCCCAGAACGAAGATGACGACCAGCAATTGGGGCAGCGACGTCGCGTACACGACCCGCAGCACCATTCCGATGCGTGGATAATGCGATGCCCACTCGACGAAGAGCGGCCAATTGAAGCCGAAGAACGCGTCGAAACGCGCCAATGCGGGATCGACAGGGTCGCGGACAATCGGAAACAGCAGATAGTTGAAGACCGATCCGGCGATGGTGAAGAGGATGAAGAGGCCGGCGGCCGTGGCCGTCGCGGCAATAGACGCGTTGCGCCTGACGTGGCGATAGAATTGCCCGAGCGCCATCGCACCAAGGCCGCAGCCAACCATGCCGGCATAACCGACGACATCGATCCCGACGTCCTTTGACCACAGCAAGATGCCGTCAAGCACCGCAAGGGCGGCGATGACAGTGATGATGATGCGCTCGGCGGGCAGAAACACCATGAATCAGGCTCCTAATATCGCCCGATATAGCCGATCGCTTTTAACATTCGCCTAAGTCGATGCCGCGCCCGGCAAGCAACGGACATGAAAAAAGGCGGCTCGAAAGCCGCCTTTTCTATTCGCTTTACTTCTTCGGCACCCTTGGCACCGCGCCCTTCTTCGGCGCGCTCTTGACCTCGGGCTCGGCAACCGCCGCTGCCTTCGACTTCTTGACCGTGGCCTTCTTGGCCTTGGCCTTCGTCTTCAGCTCGCCGTCATCCTCGTCGTCCACCTCGGGGTGCACGACCTCGGCTTCCGGCTTCGGCTTGATCGGCGCGGTGTCCGATACGGCTTCCAGGATGATGCCCGGCTTGCCGTCTTCCTTCGGTCCGACGGTGACGTTGACGACGCCGCCCTTCTTCAGCTTGCCGAAGAGGATCTCGTTGGCCAGCGGCTTCTTGATAACGTCCTGGATAACGCGCGCCAGCGGACGGGCGCCCATCTTTTCGTCGTAGCCCTTCTCGGCCAGCCATGAAATCGCATCCTCGTGCAGGTCGAAGGTAACGTTCCGTTCGGAAAGCTGGGCTTCGAGCTGCATGATGAACTTCTGCACGACCTTGTGGATGACCACTGTCGGCAGCGGCGCGAACGGGATGACCGCGTCCAGACGGTTGCGGAATTCCGGCGTGAAGATGCGGTTCAGCGCTTCCTCGTCCTCGCCCGTCCGCTTGGACGAACCGAATCCGAAGGCGGCCTTTGCCATTTCCGACGCGCCCGCATTGGTCGTCATGATCAGGATGACGTTGCGGAAGTCGATCTTCTTGCCGTTGTGGTCCGTCAGCGTACCGTGGTCCATCACCTGCAACAGGATGTTGTAGATGTCAGGATGGGCCTTTTCGATTTCGTCGAGCAGAACCACGCAATGCGGGTGCTGGTCGACGCCATCGGTCAGGAGACCGCCCTGGTCGAAGCCGACATAGCCGGGAGGTGCACCGAGCAGACGCGAGACCGTGTGCCGCTCCATGTACTCGGACATGTCGAAGCGCAGAAGCTCGACGCCGAGCGACGAGGCCAGCTGCTTGGCAACTTCCGTCTTGCCGACGCCTGTCGGGCCGGAGAAGACGTAGGAGCCGATCGGCTTGTTCGGTTCACGCAGGCCGGCGCGCGCCAGCTTGATCGAGGTCGAAAGCGCTTCGATCGCGAGGTCCTGGCCGTAGACGACCGAGCGCAGTTCCTGCTCGAGATTGGCGAGAACGGCTTCGTCGTCCTTCGATACGCTCTTCGGCGGGATGCGGGCCATCGTGGCGATCGTCGCCTCGATTTCCTTCTCGGTGATCAGCTTGCGGCGCTTGGACGGCGGCAGCAGCATCTGGGCCGCACCGGTTTCGTCGATCACGTCGATCGCCTTGTCCGGCAGCTTGCGGTCGGAGATGTAGCGGGCCGACAGCTCGACCGCCGTCTTGATGGCGTCGTTCGAGTAGCGCAGGTGGTGATACTCTTCGAAGTAAGGCTTCAGCCCCTTCATGATCGCGATGGCGTCGTCGATGGACGGCTCAGCCACATCGATCTTCTGGAAGCGACGCACCAGAGCGCGGTCCTTCTCGAAGAACTGGCGATATTCCTTGTAGGTGGTCGAACCGATGCAGCGGATCGCGCCCGAAGACAGAGCCGGCTTCAAGAGGTTCGATGCATCCATCGCGCCGCCCGAGGTGGCGCCGGCGCCGATCACCGTGTGGATTTCGTCGATGAACAGAACGGCACCAGGATACTCCTCGAGTTCCTTGACGACCTGCTTCAGGCGTTCCTCGAAATCACCGCGATAGCGTGTGCCGGCAAGCAGCGTGCCCATGTCGAGCGAGAAGATCGTCGCATCGGCCAGCGCTTCCGGAACCTTGCCTTCCATGATCCGCTTGGCGAGACCCTCGGCAATCGCCGTCTTGCCGACGCCGGGATCGCCGACGTAGAGCGGATTGTTCTTCGAACGGCGGCACAGGATCTGGATGGTGCGGTTGACCTCGGCATGACGACCGATCAGCGGATCGATCTTGCCGGTCTTGGCCTTCTCGTTGAGGTTGACGCAATAAGCCTTCAGGGCGTCCTGCTGCTTCTTGGCGCCGCCTTCTTCCTCGGTGCCGCGAGCGGCATTGGGCTTGCTCTCGGCTTCGCCTTCCTCGGCGCCACGCGGCGTGCGGTTTTCCGAAGAGCCGGCGCGCTTGCCGATGCCATGCGAGATGTAGTTGACCGCGTCGTAGCGGGTCATTTCCTGCTCCTGCAGGAAGTATGCAGCATGGCTTTCGCGCTCGGCGAAGATGGCGACGAGCACGTTGGCGCCGGTCACTTCCTCGCGGCCGGACGACTGCACATGGATCACGGCACGCTGAATGACACGCTGGAAGCCGGAGGTCGGCTTCGAGTCTTCATCGTATCCGGTGATCAGGTTGGAGAGTTCATTGTCGACGTATTCGACGAGCGTCTTCTTTAGCGCGACGAGATCGACGTTGCAGGCACCCATGACGGCTGCCGCATCGGCGTCGTCGATCAGGGCGAGCAGCAGATGCTCGAGCGTCGCGTATTCGTGATGCCGCTCGTTGGCAAAGGTCAGTGCCTGATGGAGCGCCTTCTCAAGACTAGGCGAAAATGTTGGCACGTTCAGATCCTCACTTCTTTTCCATGACGCATTGCAGCGGATGCTGGTGCTGTCGGGCGAAGTCCATCACCTGGCTCACCTTGGTTTCCGCCACCTCGTATGTAAATGTTCCGCATTCGCCAACGCCGTGGTTGTGGACATGCAGCATGATGCGGGTGGCACTTTCACGGTCCTTCTGAAAAAACCGCTCCAGGATGTGGATGACGAATTCCATGGGCGTGTAGTCGTCGTTCAGAATAAGCACGCGGTACAGGTTAGGCTTCTTGGTCTTCGGTTTGGTGCGCGTTATGACCGAGGTGCCGCGATTTCCGTTGTCCCCGTTCCTTTCGCTGTCATCCTGCATCCGGACGGGCGTTGCGATCATTTTCATTCGTTCCTCGATCAACCCGGCGGAGCATGGGAGATGTGCTTTACCCGCCGAATGTCTGACTACTAACTTAGTTCATAATAGAGCGATTTTAAGCCCCTTGCTTCACACTGCAATCACAATTCGCCCGCGTCAGGCGCAAAGACACAAAAATAGCGCGCAGATTTGAGACTGCCTGACGGCAAAACAAAAAGACCGGCTGCAGATGCGTAGCCGGTCTTTGTATTTCAAGAGGTAAGAGACGTGTGCGCTAAGCTTACGCCGCCGTCTGCGTCGCCACCGGCGCCGGCTTCATTGCCTTGGTGGCGGCCGCGACCGGCGCCTCGTAGGGCTTGTAGGCGCTCTTGGCGATGTCGGAGTACATTTCCGTCAGCTTCGTCGCTTCGGCGACAAAGCTTTCATAGGCGGACTTCACATAGCTGGTCTGCAACTCGAAGACGGCTTCGAAGCTGCGGGCGCCCGAGAGCGTCTCGAAATGCGTGACAGCGTCCTGAAAAGACTTCTTGGAATATTCGGTGGTTTCCGTCGCGATCGCCTGCATACCCTTGGCGGTTTCCGAGTAGCTTTTCAGCACCGCGTCCATGGCTTCCTTGCTCTTGCGATTCGTGTCCTCAAAATTCAGCATGACTATCCTCCTTTGCCGTGCGTCTATGAACAACGTTAGCTGCACCGCACACGAAGTCAAGCGACTTTGTGCAATGCAAAACAATCATTGGTTGCGACGACGATTGTAATCCTGGTCCGATTTTCGAGCGACGTACGTCTTTAATTGATTTCGCTAAAATATATCAGGCGGCCGCAACCGTAAGCTTTGGATAAAAACTCGGTTGCGCGCCGCGAATACTTTCTCGGCGACTATCAGTCGAGGAGATCGGCCGGAACCTTACCGCCATTCTCAGATAGCTTCTTCAGAAGCGCCTTGTGCAGGAACATGTTCATCGTCGCCGAGTCGTTCTTGTCGCCGGTATAGCCGAGCTCGGTCGCCAGCTCCTTGCGCTCGGTGAGGCTCGCATCCATGCCCACCGCCTTCATGAGATCAACGATCGAGCGGCGCCAATCGAGCTTCTGGCCATTCTTCTTCACGGCGGCGTCGAGCACCATGGCGATATCGACCGAGGTCGATGGCACGGAAGTGGCTGGCGATGTGGGTGCAGGGGTCGGAGACGGGCTCGGGGCGGCTGAAGGCGATATCGGCGCCTGCGCGGGCTCAATCTTCGGCGCGGCGGCCGGCGTTGCCTCGGCGGCGTGTGCCTCACCCCAGATTGCGTGTTTGATCTTGTCGAAAATACCCATGTCCGGTTTCCCCTTGATGGTGCTCGAGCACATGCTCAAGCCCAAGATGGGGCGCAAGACCGGGTGGTCCAGAGCGGGACCAGCAATTTCGGCCAGGCCGCGACGTCGCGGCCCAGGCACAATCGGTGCGAGACAAAGCTCGCGACCGGATCAGAGGTCGACGTCGAGGATCGCCATCGAGAAGTTGTACGAGCGGTCACCGTCCTCGTCATCGATATAGACGACGCCCAGAAATTCCTCGCCCATGTAGACTTCAGCGGAGTCGTTCTTGCGCGGACGTGCCTTGACGATCATTTCCGGGTTGAACGTGCGTTTGAAATAGGCGTCGAGTTTCTTGATTTCTTCGGGCTTCACACTGCATCTCCTGAGCGGTCTCAATGGCCGCTTTTTGCATGGGAAATATCGGCCTGTAAAGGCGCGGAGCCGGCTGTGATACCGCTTTCCCCGCCGTTCTTCAGGCCCTGTTGTCGCTATGAGCGACGCGAAAACGCCTAGATGTCGGCGCCCATCACCTGATCCATGATGACCTGATCCATGAGCCTGGATGGTTCCGAACAGCCGGCCGTGCCGACCACCTTGGCGGGTACGCCCGCGACCGTCGTCTTCGGCGGCACCGCCTTCAGCACGACGGAGCCGGCGGCGATGCGCGAGCAATGACCGATCTCGATATTGCCGAGGATCTTGGCGCCGGCGCCGATCAACACGCCGCTGGCGATCTTCGGATGGCGATCGGCGCCCTCCTTGCCGGTGCCGCCGAGCGTGACGCCGTGCAGGATCGAGACGTTATCGCCGATGACGGCGGTTTCGCCGACGACGAGGCCCGTCGCGTGATCGAGGAAGATGCCGCGGCCGATGCGCGCGGCCGGGTTGATATCGGTCTGGAAGACGCTCGACGAGCGGCTCTGCAGGTAGAGCGCCAGATCACGGCGGCCACGATTGAGTAGCCAGTGCGCGAGGCGATGGGTCTGCAGCGCGTGGAAACCCTTGAAATAGAGCAGCGCTTCCATGAAGCGCAGGCATGCCGGATCGCGGTCGTAAACGGCCTGGATATCGACGCGCAGGATGGCGCCCCATTCCGGCCAGTCGGCCAGCATCTGGTCGAAGGTCTGGCGCAGCAGGATCGCCTGCATATCGGGGTGATCGAGACGCTCGCAGATGCGGTAGATCACGCATTCCTCGAGCGAGCGATGGTTGAGAACGGTCGAATACAGAAATGCCGCCAGCACCGGATCGGCTTCGGCGGCAAGACGCGCTTCCTCGCGCAGGCTATCCCAGATCGGGTCCATCGCCTTGAGCGAACCTTGGGTCTCAAGAGGACGAATGTCTGACTTCGCGACCATCGAGGTCTCCTTGTCTTCCGAATGGCATTCCATCCGGGCATTGTATTCCGGCCGGATCGCGCGATCCGGCCACGCCACTGGCGCTTGAGTGTCACCCTATATAGGGCAAAATCCGGCTGATATAAATGGGGCGGCGGAAACAGCTTTTCGCTATTTCCGCATTTTGGTGAACGATCGCCCTTGCGCGCCCGCCCCTGATGTCACCGATCGGAGAGTTCCGCATAAAAGTCGAGAACGGCCGCCTTGAAAACCTTGTCGCCGACGGCAAGCATGTGGTCGCGGCCGGGGATATCGAGCGCGCGGGCATCCGGCATCAGCGCCGCCAGTTCCTGCGGGGAACCGGCGATATCGTCCTTGGTTCCGACGGCGACCAGCGTCGGCGCCTCGATCTTTGCCATGTCGCTGCGTTCGACCAGATCGCGCGAGCCCCTGATGCAGGCGGCGAGCGCCTGGCGGTCGCTCTTCGTCTGCTCGGCGAAGGCGCGGAACATGCGGCCGCGGGCATGGGTGACGCCATCAATCGACGGTGCGAGAAGCGCGTCTGCGATCGGGTCCCAATCGCCGACACCATCGGTCATGCCGATGCCGAGGCCGCCAAGTACCAGCGAGCGGACGCGATCGGGCCTGCTGAGCGCCGCGAAGACCGAGATGCGGGCGCCCATCGAATAGCCGATGAGGTTGGCTTCCGGGATGCCGAGATGATCGAGCAATGCGATGGAATCAGCCGCCATGATCCACGGGCGATAGGCTTCGGAATCATGCGGTTTATCGCTTGCGCCGTGGCCTCTATTGTCCATCGCGATCACCCGGTATCCGGCCTCGCCCAGCGTCTTCAGCCAGCCCGGGTAGACCCAATTGACGCTGGCGGTGGAGGCGAAGCCGTGGATGAGCAGTACCGGCGGTCCCTCGGGATTTCCATCGTCGAAATAGGAAAGGTTGAGGCCGTCGTGCACGAAGGTCGAAAAGGCAGGCGTATTCAAGTTCATCGGGGCAGTCCTGTTTTGCCGGGACCATATTTTATCGGGCCGCTGACGGGAACCCCTGCCCCAATCAAAAAGCACGCCCAAACGCGCCTCCAAAAACTATCGGGCGCGCCTCTCCTTTGGCTCGACACATTTCCGGCGACGCACTATAAGGTGCGCACGTTTTCAAAGGCATTCGGAGATCCCTCATGGCCGGTCACAATATCCCTCACTTCCAGAACGACGGCGGACACCGTGTCATCGAAGTCGGCGTGAAGGAATTCATGTGCACCGGCGCCTCCGTTCCCTACGACCACCCGCATATTTTCATCGACATGGGCGACGAGAACGAGAAGGTCTGTTCCTACTGCTCGACCCTCTACCGCTTCAACGGCGCACTGAAGGCCACCCAGACGAACCCGGCCGGTTGCGTCTTCCACTTCCAGGTCGCCTAAGTCACACGTCGCTTAATTCACCGAAACACAGATTGGATCGACCATGTCGGTCGAACATGCCGCTATTATCGGAGCGGGCGTCGCTGGTCTGACGGCGGCGCTGGCACTCGCCAGGCATGGCATTCGCTCCGAGATCTTCGAACAGGCGCCTGAGCTGACCGAGGTGGGCGCCGGGCTGCAGATATCGCCCAATGCATCGCGCATCCTCGACAAGCTCGGTGTTCTCGACCTGTTGACGCCGATCTGGCTCGAGCCGAACAACATTCGCCTGATCTCCGGCACTACCCTACATGAGTTGGCCGCCGTGCCGTCGGGCCCCGCCGCCCGCGCTCGCTGGGAAGCACCCTACGGGGTGCTGCATCGCACCAGCCTGCAAGGCGCACTGCTTACGGCCGTCAAAGACAATCCGCTCTGCACGCTTCATCTCGGCTCGCGCATCGAAAGCGGCGACATCGCCGCGATCACCCGCGCCGGCGGCGTGATCATCGGCGCCGATGGCGTCTGGTCTAAGACGCGCGACCTTGTCGCCGACAGCCCCTCCTCGCGCTTTTCCGGCAACATCGCCTATCGCTTCACCGTATCGGCGGCGGATGCGCGGGGCATTCTCAACCGCGAGAGCGTTTCAGCCTTTCTCGGGCCATTGGCGCATCTGGTGGCCTACCCGCTGCGCGAGACCGACTGCTTCAACATGGTGGCGATCACCACTGGCCACGCAGCCGCGCGCGAGTGGCTGGCGCAGCCAACGCAGGCGCAGCGCCAACAGTTGCTCGCCCGCTTCTCGCGCTGGAACCCGGCGTTGCTGACACTATTCGAAAAATCCGGTGAGATGACCTTCTGGCCGCTTTACGAGGCGACGCGCGGCAAGTGGCAGAACGACCGCGATACGGTGCTGATCGGTGATGCGGCGCATGCGATGATGCCGTTTGCCGCACAAGGCGCCGCGATGGCGATCGAAGACGCCTACGAGCTGGCGTCGTTCCTGGCCAAGCGCCCTGTTTCCGAAGCGCTGCCGCTCTTCGAAGCCCATCGCGTGCCGCGCGTGAACAGGCTGCGCCAACGCGGCGCGTTCAACCAGTTCGTCTATCACGCCCGCGGTCCATTCCGGATCGGGCGTGATATCGTTCTCTCGCTGAAGCCGCCGCAAAGTCTCGCGGCGGATCTTGACTGGATCTACGCTTATCGCGCGATGGACTGACAGCGCCGCTGATCAGGCCGTCTTGGCGGCAGCGAAGCCGCGCTCGATATCGAGCTTGATATCGGCGACGTCCTCCAGACCGATCTGCAGGCGGATCACCGGACCCTCGGTCGGCGCCCTGGTGACGCGGCGGTCGTTCAGGTTGACGTGGACCGCCAGGCTCTCGAAGCCACCCCAGGACCAGCCGAGACCGAAGATCCTCAGCGCATCGAGGAAGGCATGCGCCTTCGGTTTGAAGGCGGCCGGGCCATCTGCCTTCAGCACGAAGGAGAAGATGCCGCTGGCGCCCTTGAAGTCACGCTTCCAGAGATCGTGGCCCGGGAAGCTCGGCAGCGCCGGATGCAGCACGGCGGCCACGTCTTCGTGGCCTTCCAGCCATTTGGCAATGGTGAGCGCGCTTTCGTAGTGACGCTCGAGGCGCACGCCCATGGTGCGCAGGCCACGCAGGATCTGGTAGGCATCGTCAGGAGCGCCGCAGATGCCGAGCGTGATGTTGGCCTCGTGCAGCTGCTCCCAATGCTTGGCATTGGCCGACACCGTGCCCATCAGAATATCGGAATGGCCCGACGGATATTTCGTCGCCGCATGGATCGAGATGTCGACGCCGTAATCGAGCGGGCGGAAATAGACAGGTGTCGCCCAGGTATTGTCCATCGTCACCACCGCGCCATGCTTGTGGGCGATCGCGGCAATGGCCGGGATATCCTGCATCTCGAAGGTGTTGGACCCCGGCGCCTCGGTGTGCACCAGCTTCGTGTTCGGCTTGATCAGCGTTTCGATGCCGACGCCGATCGCCGGATCGTAATATTCGACGGAAACGCCGAGGCGCTTCAGCATCGCGTCGCAGAAGTGGCGGGTCGGGCCATAGACCGAATCGACCACCAGCGCATGATCGCCCGACGACAAGAAAGCCAGGAACGGCACGGTGACGGCGGCGAGACCCGACGGAACCAGGATCGTTCCGGCCGATCCCTCAAGCGCGTCTATCGCTTCGCAAAGAGCATCGGTGGTCGGCGTTCCGCGTGTTCCGTAGGTGTATTTCTGCGCCCGCTGATCCATCGCCTTGGCGTTCGGAAACAGCACCGTGGACGCGTGCACGACGGGCGGATTGACGAAGCCATGATAGTCGGAAGGGTCATTGCCGATATGCGAAAGGCGGGTATTGATGCCGGCGTTTTGAAGCAGGCCGTCTCTATCTGTCATGTCTAATTAAGCCTTTGGAATGAACGCACTTTGCCGAAGTCTTGGACCTCTCCCGAGGCGTGGTCAACCCCGCTCACGTAACGTAAAGTCGACCAAGAGAACCGGACGGTACGGCAATTATCCAGATATATCAGTAAGTTTACGCGATTTTTTTCGCCAAACACTGCCTTTTGGGTAATCAATTGCTCATTTTGTGAGCCGCGCTTAGCAAATTGCCGAAATATCACGCAATCTTGTGGCGCGAGACTTGACCGTGGTGACATTTCCGACTGTGATAGACCAACTCGCGCCGGGAGGGTGTCGGGTCTTTTGGGGGGTCTGCATGCTTCTGCCGGCGCTCCCACAATAAACAAAAGATAACGGAAAAAGGTTGGGAAAAATGAAGATTAAGCTTCTGTCGGTCGCCATTGGCGCAGCAGTCTTCGCACTTGGCGCTTCGGCAGCTTCGGCGACGACGCTCGGGGACGTAAAAGCAAAAGGGTTCGTTCAGTGCGGCGTCAACACCGGTCTGACCGGTTTCGCGGCACCTGACGCTTCCGGCAACTGGGCCGGTTTCGACGTCGATTTCTGCAAGGCCGTTGCATCCGCCGTCTTCGGCGATCCGACCAAGGTGAAGTACACGCCGACCAACGCCAAGGAGCGCTTCACGGCGCTGCAGTCCGGCGAAATCGACGTCCTGTCGCGTAACACGACGTGGACCATCAACCGCGACACCGCTCTCGGCTTCAACTTCCGCCCGGTCACCTATTATGATGGCCAGGGCTTCATGGTTCGCAAGAGCCTGAACGTGAAGTCGGCTCTCGAGCTTTCGGGCGCGGCCATCTGCGTACAGTCCGGCACCACGACCGAGCTCAACCTCGCCGACTACTTCAAGGCCAACAACCTGCAGTACAATCCGGTGGTTTTCGAAAAGCTCGAGGAAGTCAACGCAGCCTATGATTCGGGCCGTTGCGACGTCTACACCACCGACCAGTCCGGCCTCTACTCGCTGCGTCTGACGCTGAAGAACCCCGACGAGCACATGATCCTGCCTGAGATCATCTCCAAGGAGCCGCTCGGCCCGGCCGTTCGCCAGGGCGACGACCAGTGGTTCGACATCGTTTCCTGGACGGCTTACGCGCTGATCAATGCTGAAGAGTTCGGCATCACCCAGGCCAACGTCGACGAGATGAAGAACTCGCCGAACCCAGACATCAAGCGCTTCCTCGGCTCCGAGGCTGACACCAAGATCGGCACCGATCTCGGTCTCACCAACGACTGGGCTGCAAACGTCATCAAGGGCGTCGGCAACTACGGCGAAATCTTCGAGCGCAACATCGGCCAGGGCAGCCCGCTGAAGATCGCTCGCGGCCTGAACGCGCTGTGGAACAAGGGCGGCATCCAGTACGCACCTCCGGTCCGCTAATCGGCCCCTTATGAAAGCCCGGAAAGGCGGCCAAGCCGCCTTTCCGTCTTCCAAAAAAGAAAAGCCCTAAAAGGGGCACACAGGGGAAAGGCTCGGCATGGCGCAGCAAGAGGCGGCTCACACCACACCCATATCCGAAAACGGCTGGAACTACCGGTCCGTACTCAACGACCCGAAATATCGGGGCATCTTCTTCCAGGTTCTCACCGTCGTCGCACTCGTCGGCCTCGTCTGGTGGATCGCGCACAACACCGCGGCCAACCTCGCACGCAGCAACACGGCCTCGGGCTTCGGCTTCCTGCGCGGCCGCGCCGGCTTCGAAATCGGCCAGTCGCTGATCTCCTACACCAGCGATTCGACCTACGGACGCGCGCTTGTCGTCGGCATCCTCAACACCATGCTGGTGGCAATCACCGGCATCATCACGGCGACCATCATCGGCTTCATCGTCGGCATCGGGCGCCTGTCGCACAACTGGCTGATCGCCAAGCTGTGCCAGATCTATGTCGAGGTGTTCCGCAATATCCCGCCGCTGCTCGTCATCTTCTTCTGGTATTCCGGCGTCCTCGCCGTTCTGCCGCAGCCGCGTGAATCACTGCATCTGCCGTTCAGCATGTTCCTCAACAATCGCGGCCTGGCCTTCCCTCGCCCGATCTTCGAGAGCGGCATGCTCGCGGTGCTGGCTGCCTTCGTGATCGCGATCATCGCCGTCATCTTCATGGCGCGCTGGGCGCACAAGCGGCAGGCGGCCACCGGCAAGCCGTTCCACACCATCTGGGTGTCGATCGGGCTCATCGTCGGCCTGCCCGTCGTGGCCTTCCTGGCATCGGGACTGCCGATGTCCTTCGACATTCCCGTTGCCGGCAAGTTCAACCTCACCGGCGGCTCGGTCGTCGGGCCTGAGTTCATGTCGCTGTTCCTGGCGCTGTCCTTCTACACCGCATCCTTCATCGCGGAGATCGTTCGCGGCGGTATCCGGGGCGTGCCGAAGGGCCAGTCGGAAGCGGCCGGCGCGCTTGGTCTGCATCCCTCCAGCGTCACGCGCCTCGTCGTCGTGCCGCAGGCCATGCGCATCATCATTCCGCCGCTGACGAGCCAGTATCTGAACCTCACCAAGAACTCGTCGCTGGCCATCGCCATCGGCTTCTCGGACCTCGTCGCGGTCGGCGGCACCATCATGAACCAGAGCGGTCAGGCGATCGAGATTGTCTGCATCTGGGGTATCATCTACCTTGGACTGAGCATCCTCACCTCGCTGTTCATGAACTGGTTCAACGCCAAGATGGCCCTGGTGGAGAGATAATACGATGTCCGTATCCAAGAACTCTTTCGTCAGAACCACCATGCTGTCGCCAGAACCCGCTCCGGCGGGAGAAAAGGGCGTCACCGCCTGGGTCCGCAAGAACCTTCTGGCGACGCCGAAAGACGTCGTGCTGACGGTGCTTGCGCTGGCGCTCATCCTCTGGGCGGTGCCGCACATCGTCAACTGGCTGTTCATTCAGGCCGTCTGGTCCGGTCCCGACCGCACCTTCTGCGCAACGACCGTGCAGGGCGGCGTTCAGCCCGAGGGCTGGAGCGGCGCCTGCTGGGCCTTCGTGCAGGCCAAGTACGACCAGTTCATCTTCGGCCGCTATCCGATCAGCGACCGCTGGCGCCCGACCATCGTCGGCATCCTGTTCGTGGCACTGCTGGTGCCGATGCTGATCCCGTCAGTGCCGCGCAAGGGCTTGAACGCCATCCTGCTGTTCCTCGTGCTGCCGGTCGTGTCCTTCTGGCTGCTTTACGGCGGCTTCGGTCTTGAGGTCGTCGAAACGTCGCTCTGGGGCGGCCTGATGGTGACGCTGATCCTGTCCTTCGTCAGCATCGCGGTCTCCTTCCCCTGCGGCATCCTGCTCGCGCTCGGGCGGCGATCGAAGATGCCGGTCATCCGCATGGTCTGCGTGGCCTTCATCGAAATCGTCCGCGGCGTGCCGCTGATCACCGTCCTCTTCATGGCAAGCGTCATGCTGCCGCTGTTCCTGCCGACCGGCTGGACCATCGACAAGCTGCTGCGCGCGCTGATCGGGGTGTCGATCTTCACCTCGGCCTATATGGCCGAAGTCATCCGCGGCGGTCTGCAGGCCATTCCGAAGGGTCAGTTCGAGGGTGCGGATTCGCTCGGCCTCGGCTATTGGCAAAAGACCCGGCTGGTGATCATGCCGCAGGCGATCAAGCTGGTTATCCCCAGCATCGTCAACACCTTCATCGGCACGTTCAAGGATACGTCGCTGGTGTCGATCATCGGCATGTTCGACCTGTTGAACATCGTGCGCCTGAACTTCTCGGACGCCAACTGGGCAAGTGCCGTGACGCCTTTGACCGGCCTGATCTTCGCGGGCTTCGTTTTCTGGCTTTTCTGCTTCGGCATGTCACGCTATTCAAACTTCATGGAACGCCACCTCGACACTGGCCACAAACGATAAGAGCAAGGGGAAAAATCATGGCTGAAGCCCAACCCAAAAAGATGACCGTGTCGGCAACCGATGTTGCCATCGAGATCATCGGCATGAACAAGTGGTACGGTGATTTCCACGTGCTGCGCGACATCAACCTGAAGGTCATGCGCGGCGAGCGCATCGTCATCGCCGGCCCTTCGGGTTCCGGCAAGTCGACGATGATCCGTTGTATCAACCGCCTGGAAGAACACCAGAAGGGCCAGATCATCGTCGATGGCACGGAACTGACCAACGACCTGAAGAAGATCGACGAAGTGCGCCGCGAAGTCGGCATGGTCTTCCAGCACTTCAACCTCTTCCCGCACCTGACGATCCTGGAAAACTGCACGCTGGCGCCGATCTGGGTGCGCAAGATGCCGAAGAAGCAGGCCGAAGAAATCGCCATGCACTTCCTCAAGCGCGTCAAGATCCCCGAGCAGGCCAACAAGTATCCGGGCCAGCTCTCCGGTGGTCAGCAGCAGCGCGTGGCAATCGCCCGCTCGCTGTGCATGAACCCGAAGATCATGCTGTTCGACGAGCCGACCTCGGCACTCGACCCTGAAATGATCAAGGAAGTGCTAGACACCATGGTCGGTCTCGCCGAAGAAGGTATGACGATGCTGTGCGTGACCCACGAAATGGGCTTCGCCCGCCAGGTCGCCAACCGCGTCATCTTCATGGACCAGGGCCAGATCGTCGAACAGAACTCGCCCGCCGAGTTCTTCGACAACCCGCAGCACGAGCGCACCAAGCTCTTCCTCAGCCAGATCCTGCACTAGGACTGCGACAGGACCGCTCAATGAAAACCCGCCGGGCGAAAGCCGCGGCGGGTTTTTCTATGCCCGGTGGGAACCTGGGAACGAAGGCGCCTCCTCACTCTCGGCGTCATCCTCGGCCAACGTGCCGAGGATCTAAGCACGCCGCCGGGAATGCAACGGCGCTACTCAAACCGAGCGAACGAAGCAAAGGCGATGAATGAGGCCGCCGGGTGCCAAGTGTCCATTCCCGTCGAGCAAATGGAGAGACCGGCAGATGCTCGGCACAAGACCGAGCATGACGGCCGAGAGGGGGCTAGCGCCGGAAAGCCGTTGCAACGAAGCCCTTCCCGCCTCGCCGTAGCAGCCAGGCGGGACGGCGGATGCCGTCCCGGGGACGTTCGGCTAATCCGAAATCAGCCCTTCAGCTTGGCATTGCAGAGGCTGTAGAAGCCGCCGCCCTTCTGGATCCACTTCAGGCCGTTCAGCGTGTTGGCGTCCTTGTTGGTGTGGTAGGAATCGACGCAGGTGTGCATGCGGCCCTTGCCGGGGGTTTCCTTGGCGTATTTGGGAGAAATCGCCGTTGGGAAGGTCACGCCCTTGGGAGCGTCCATCGTCGGCTTCTCGGGCTCTGCGCCGGTCGCCATCGTAACGTCAGGTTCGGCGGTCGCATCCGGGCCGCACTGCGCCTTGCGGAAGTCGTTCCACTTGATGTCCTTGGCGGAACCATCCGCCTGCGCCGACTTGTACTTGGCGCTGCACTCTTTCATCGAGAGCGCCGAGGACGGTGTGGCGAAGGCGAGCGCGCCGAGCAGGGAAACAGAGGCAAGAATTGTCAGATGCTTGATCATGGTCATTCCTCCAAAGCCTTATATGCAGGCTAAGCCACTCTTATCCCGGCGCATTTTGTTGTCAACGCGGCTTTTTCGATGGTTGCGCGAATATTGCGTGACACCCGGAATGCCGCATGGCCGGGCGCCCTCGTCCCGCGTCATCCTTTCACGCGGCCGTGAGCGGGTGTATAGTCGCGCCGCTGGTTCTTCCCTGCATTTTTATGGAGGATGACATGCGCCAACCCGACATGCAAAAAGTGGATGCCCTCGTCGGCCGGCTGGTCGGCGATATCGGCGCCGCCGTATCCGGCTCCCTGGTGGTGCTCGGCGACGACGTCGGACTGTTCAAGGCGATGAGCGACGGCGAGCCCGTAACCGCGGCCGAGCTGTCGAAAAAGACGGCGGTCAAGGAACGCTATCTGCGCGAATGGCTGTCGGCGCTCGCCGCCGCCGATTACCTCACCTATGACGAAAAGACCGACCGCTTCCGGCTGACACCGGAGCAGGCGCTCGTCTTCGCCGACGAGGACAGCCCCGCCTTCTTCACCGGCGCGTTCCAGCTGGTGCAGGCGATGTGGACGGACGAGCCGAAGGTGGCCGATGCCTTCCGCACCGGCAAGGGGCTGGGATGGCACGAGCACAGCAACTGCCTGTTTCGCGGCACCGAACGCTTCTTCCGGACCGGCTACAACAACAGCCTTGTCACCGAGTGGATACCTGCGCTCGATGGCGTCGAGGACAAGCTGAAGGCGGGCGCCAAGGTGGCTGATGTCGGCTGTGGCCATGGCAGCTCGACCATCCTGATGGCGCAGGCCTATCCCGCCTCTCGCTTCGTCGGCTACGACTATCACATGCCGTCGATCGAACGCGCCCGGATGGCGGCCAAGGAGGCCGGCGTTTCCGACCGCGTCAGCTTCGAGCAGGCGTCAGCCGCAAGCTTCCCGGCCGGCCGCTACGATCTCGTCGCCATGTTCGATTGCCTGCACGACATGGGCGATCCCGTCGGCGCGGGAAAGCATGTGAAGGAAACGCTTGCGCCCGGCGGTACCTGGATGATCGTCGAGCCCTTCGCGCATGATCACCTCAAGGACAATCTCAACCCTGTCGGCCGCGTCTATTACGGCGCCTCGACGATGATCTGCACGCCAGCCTCCATGTCGCAGGAGGTCGGACTGGCGCTCGGCGCGCAGGCCGGCGAAACGAGATTGCGCAAGGTGGCGCTCGACGCCGGTTTCAAGCATTTCCACCGCGCCACCGAAACGCCGTTCAACATGGTGTTCGAAGTCCGCGCTTGAAAAGAGGCCGCACTCCACGGCCCCAACAGGATCGACGCATCGCCAAACGCTGAAAATAGCCATTAACTATCAAACGGATAGGGAAAAGATCAGCGCATCGCCATTTTTATGCGTTTTGCCGCTTGCGGGAATCCAAGTGCCTGATTATAAGGGCGCCACCACGAAGGAAGCGCCCTTCGTCTATCGGTTAGGACACCAGATTTTCATTCTGGGAAGAGGGGTTCGACTCCCCTAGGGCGTGCCATCGTTTTTTCTTTACAATCAGAGACTTAATGATCTTCTTCGGGCTAAGCCGGGGCAGCCTAAATTTTCCTTAGATAATGGTGCATTTCAATGGGGTCTAAAGTCGGCTCTTCGAAATGACGGAACTCCGGTTCCAAAGGTGCCGGTGTTTACGTGCAGCTACCGAGGATTTCTGGTGATATTACATCTCCATGAACGGAAGCGGGTGAACAACGCTTCGCAGCGGCTGTCCTCGGATACGAACGCGATCACATCATGGAATTACCCTAAGCCACCTCCGTGCAGACGAGGGTACTAAAGGTTCCGACAGGGTAAGATGAGATGAATGCTGAACGAATTATGCTCTCGGCAGCACCCGGCGCGTCCACGATCGCAAGCCCTTTCATCATCGCTGATGTGAAAGGCAGCCGCCCGGTTGTGATCTCGGCTGCTCCAGCCTGCGACATGACGACAACGTTGTCACTGATGCCATTTTCATCAGGTTCCAATCGCGGGGCCAACGGGTTTGCTTTGACGTCAAAGCCGCCGAGCGTCGGCTGGAAGTACCCCCAAGTCCTGCTTTCGATCATCAGGACATAGAAATTAGGCAACTCCATTAGCCGCGAGGTCGATAGAACCTGTTCGAGGCGCTGCTGCATGCTGGTGAGCTGCACGACCGCGTCGTGACGCGATCGTGCCATGTCGATTTGCATCGTTGGATCCGGTTCGGGAAGGAGGCCGATGTCGATCGCCTGTCGTGTCGCGACCGCAACCGCCAATGATTGCGGATGCTCGACCGCAAACTCGATCGTCAAGGAGCAAATGGTGCACATTGCGGGCCTCCTGCCAGATCACGCCGTGACGATCGGGAACCAGAACTCGAAGTTGTCGAGCAAGCCGACGAACTCCGACAGCTTCTTGGGATCACCCGTCAGCTTGGCCTTGCCTTCAACGACCTGCTTTTCCATCGTCGATGTTCCAAGCATGACATCGTTAAGCGCCTCTCTGGTGGTTGAGATCGAGACGTCGGCGCTCGGCGCTGTCTTGTCCTTCGAGTAATGGATAGCCGAATTCTCGACCCCGACGACGTACTTCTCCTTGGTGTCGGTTAGCTCCATGTTGATCTCGATCGACTTGCCCGCGGCGCGGTCGCCGTTGAGACGCACGCCGAGGAAGTCGAAGAACATATCGATCGGCATTGCCTTGATGGTGTCCGGGCTCGCCGTGTTCGGAACCGGAAGTTCAGTCACGCCCTGACGGAGTTCACTCGCGCCCGTCAGGTAGAAGTTGCGCCACGGTCCGGATTCCGCCTGATACCCCAATTGCTCGTAGGTATCGGCCAGAAGCTGCTTGGCAGCGATATTGTTGCCATCGGCAAACACGACGTGATTCACGACTTCGGCAACCCAGCGATAATCGCCCTGTTCGAACGAAACCTGGGCCTGCCGCAGGACGTTGTCGGCACCGCCCATGAAATCCACGTAGCGCTTGCCGGCTTCCGTCGGCGGAAGCTGATGCAGCGTGGCCGGTACACCGTCGAAGAAGCCGAGGCGAAGGTTATATTGGGCTACCGCGTCGTGATAGACCGTGCCGTAGTAGCTGCGGCACGCCCATGTCGTCGCCAAAGCCTGAGGGAGCCGGATAACTTCGCCGATTTCCTTGGGCGTCATGCCGCTATTGGCCATGCGCATGACCTGGTCATGGATGAAGCGGAACATGTCGCGCTGGCTCTTGAGGTGGGCGATGACGCGGTCGTTGCCCCATGTCGGCCAATGGTGAGAGGTGAAGAGGACCTCGGTCTCGTCGCCGAACATGTCGATCGACTGCTGGAGATATTTCGACCACAGCAGGCCGTCGCGAACCTTGGCGCCACGCAGCGTATAGAGATTGTGCAGCGTGTGGCAGGCGTCCTCGGCAGCGCAGAAGGCTTTGTATCTGGGGATGTAGAACATGAATTCCGACGGCGCTTCCGACTCCGGCGCCATCAGCACCTGCAGTTCGACGCCGTCGATGGTGATCTTCTGGCCGGTCTCGGTTGCCCAATCGGTCGGCAGCGCCAGGCCGATTTCGCCGGTTGAGGTCGTCTTACCGAGGCCGCCATCGACCTGGCCCTGTGGACCACGCGGCAGAAGATTGCCGTACATGTAGCTGGCACGGCGGCTCATCGCGTTTCCGGCGATGATGTTTTCGCCGACCGCAGCCTTGGTGAATTCCTCAGGCGCAAGGATCTTGACCTTGCCGGCATCGATATCCGCCTGATTGACGAGACCGCGAACACCGCCATAGTGGTCGACGTGGCTGTGGGTGTAGATGACAGCGACGATCGGCTTGTCGCCGAGCTTCGGGATGACGAGTTCCTTCCAGACGGCCCTCGCCGTTTCGGAGCTGACCAGCGGATCGATAACGATATAGCCTGTGTCGGTACGGATAATGCTCATCACCGAAAGGTCGTAGCCACGGGCCTGATAGATACCATCTACCACTTCGAAAAGACCATGAACCATGTTGAGCTTGGCCATGCGCCACAGGCTGGGGTTCACCGTATCGGGTGCGTCGTCTGCCTCGGAGTTGCCAAGGAAGTTATAGACGCTGAGGTCCCAGACGGGCGTGCCTTCAGCGTTCTTGATGATTGCCGGATCGGGCAGTGCCGCCAGCAGGCCGCGATGCGCATCCTTCGATAAAGCGCGTTGTATTCAAGAGTCGCTTTGGTGGCTGGCTTCGCTGCGACGCCGCTCTTGGGAATGGGAGGCGCGTCTTGCGAGCGTGCCTGGGTGGATTGGCCGACAAGAGTAACGGCCAAACCAGCCGATGCCATGCCACGAAGGAAATCCGATCTGCTGATGCCATTGCCGTCTGAGGAGGTCATTTCGCTTCTCCGATAGGTTCCAACACTTCCGCATGGAAGCAGGGCCTCTACCGACGCAAATTGGAAGTACGTAACGGTAAATCTGCACGTTAAATCTAGGCTTCAGAGCCTGAACGGCAGCGTTAGCGACAGGACTAGCTCAATACCAATCTTTTCCGTTCAGATCAGTCACCTGCCGGTGATACCAGTTATCGTGCTGGGTCGAACCGGGCGCCTCCTTCAGAACCTTGAGTGGCCCTGAACCGAATTATGCCGGTGCCATCACGGCTAGGCATCGCCGTCTCGCACCGGACGCGCCCCCTGCGGACGCGCGCGCTCTCCCACCCTCAATCGCGATATTGCGGCTCCTCTGCGTCGAGCATGCGCTTGATCGCCTCCAGATGCAGCCGTGCGGATTCCGGGTCGCCCTCGCGCATCTGGCGGTAGGCGGCTTCGGCGATATCGGGGGCGACGGGCAGGACCTGGCGGCCGGTGGAGAGCGCCAGCGTCTGCACCTGGCAGGCGCGCTCGAGATAATAAAGATCGTCCCAGGCTTCGGCGATGTTCGGCGCCAGCACCATGACGCCGTGATGCTTCATGAAGACGATGTCGGCGTCGCCGATCGCATTGGCGATGCGGTCGCCCTCTCGCTCGTCCAGCGCCAGGCCGTTGTAGTCGCGGTCATAGGCGGTGCGGCCGTAGAATTTCAGCGCCGTCTGGCCGGCGAAGATCAGCGGCTCGCCCTCGGTCATCGACAGCGCCGTCGCATAGGGCATGTGGGTGTGGAAGGCGACGCGGGCACGCGGAACGCGGGCGTGGATGCGGGCATGAATATAGAAGGCGGTCGCCTCCGGCTCGCCCTCGCCCGAGACGACGTTGCCGTGAAAATCGCAGATCAGAAGCTTCGAGGCTGTCAACTCCCGGAAGGCATAGCCATAGGGATTGACGATGAAGAGGTCGTCATAGCCGGGCACCAGCGCCGAGAAATGATTGCAGATCCCCTCCTCGAGCCCATGGCGCGCCGCCATGCGAAAGCAGGCTGCCAGATCGGCGCGGGCCTGCCAGACCTCCTCGGTGTCGAGGTCCGGCTGGTTGGCGCCGGAAACGCCGGTTGCCGCGGAGGACTTGTTCAGGGAATGCGCCATGTCGATGCTCCATTGCGATTGAATGTAAGGCACTAGAAATATGCGGGCGGAAACTCAGGCAATCGGCAGGCGTCGCCTGATGATCGCGGCATGGTAGCGTGCTCCCGGCAGAAGGCCAGCGTCGTTGAAATCGAAATCGGGATTGTGCAGCGGTGCGGAGCTCTCACCATTGCCCATGAAGACGAAGCAGCCGGGCACGTGTTCGAGGAAGCGCGCGAAATCCTCGGACGCGGTCATCGGTTCGGCGGCAACCTTGACTTGGTCAGCCTGCAGGACAGTGCGGGCGGCGGCCATCGCCTCCTCCACCAAGGTGGCGTCGTTGATGAGCGGCACGAATTCGCGGGTGTAGCGGGTTTCGGCCGTCACGTTGTAGGCCATCGCGGTACCCTCGGCGATGACGCGCATCTGCCGTTCGATCTCGGCGCTCACCTCCGGGCGGAAGCTGCGGGCGTCGCCGAGAATGCGGGCAAGCCCCGGCAGCGCGTTGCGGGTGCCGTCGGTGATGAGTTCGGTGACGGAGACCACGGCGATATCGGCCGGGCTCAGCCGGCGCGAGACGATGGTCTGCAGGTTGGTCACCAGCGCGCAGGCGGCGACCAACACCTCGTTGCCGGATTGCGGCCGGGCAGCGTGGCCGCCCAGCCCGGTGAGCACGATCTCGAAATTATCCTCCGCCGACATGACCGGCCCTGCCCTGGTCTCGAAATGCCCGATCGGCAGGCCCGGCATGTTGTGCAGGCCGTAGATCTCGTCGAAGGGGAAGCGCTGCATCAGCCCGTCGTCGAGCATGGCGAGCGCGCCCTTGCCCCATTCCTCCGCCGGCTGGAACAGGAAGCGCACGGTGCCGTCGAAACCTCCCTCCTCGGCCAATAGCTTGGCGGCGCCGAGCAGCATGGCCGTGTGCCCGTCATGGCCGCAGGCGTGCATCGTGCCCGGCGCTTGCGAGCGGTAGTCCGCTTGTCCCCGCTCGGTGATACGCAGTGCGTCCATATCGGCGCGCAGCGCGATCGCGCGATTACCGGTGCCGCGCTTGAGCGTGCCGACAACGCCGGTGCCGCCGATCCCTTCCGCGACCTCGAGGCCGAACGAACGCAGCTTGTCCGCCACGAAAGCCGCGGTCCTAGTCTCCTCGAAGCCGAATTCCGGATGCGCGTGCAGATCGCGCCGCCATGCGGTCATCTCGTCGTTCAGCGCTTTCAGGTCGGTCATTCCATCGTCTCCCGATCATGCAGAGAGGTCGCGGACGACATCAAGCAGGATGTCGGCGCCGGCGACAAGGTCATCGGCATCGGTATGCTCTTTCGGATTATGGCTGATGCCGTCGCGGCTCGGAACGAAGATCATCGCCGAGGGCGCGATGCGGGCAATCATCTGCGCGTCGTGGCCGGCACCCGATGTCATCCGGCGCGACGACAGGCCGCGTCGGTCGGCCGCCTGCTCTACCAGCGCCACGATAGCTTGGTCGAAGGTCACCGGCTGGAAACGCGCCAGCCGCTCGACGGACACGGTCACACCGTCGCGCAATGCCAGCGCATCGAGAAAGGCGGCAAGGGCCGCCTCCTCCTCGCGCAGACGCTGCTCGTCGGGGCTGCGGAGATCGACGGTGAAGCTTGCCAGCGATGGGATGACATTGATGGCGTTCGGCTCGAAGGCCATGCAGCCGATGGTGGCGACCACGGGAATGTTGGAGGTCGTGGCGCGCTGCCGCAGGAAAACCATCACCTCGGCGGCGGCCTGGCCGGCATCCGAGCGCATCGACATCGGCGTCGTGCCGGCATGGTTGGCGACACCTGATATCGTCACGCGCTGCCAGGAGATGCCCTGCAGGGTCTCGACCGCGCCGATCCGCAGCCCCTCGCGCTCCAGCACCGGGCCCTGCTCGATATGCAGCTCGACATAGGCTTTCGGCCTGAGAAAGCCCGGCTCGAGATCGCCGGCATAGCCGATGCGCGAAAGCTCCTCGCCCAGCACCGAACCGTCCGTTCCAACGCTTGCAAGCGCCGCCTCGACAGAGAACCCGCCGGCATGAACCAGCGAGCCCATCATGTCGGGCGCGTAGCGCACGCCTTCCTCGTTGGTGAAGGCCGCCACCGCGATCGGCCGCGATGGGGCAAAACCGGCTCGTTTCAGCGTTTCGATGACCTCCAGCCCGGCGATCACGCCGTAGCAGCCGTCATAGATGCCGGCGTTGATCACGGTGTCGAGATGCGAGCCAAGCAGCACCGGCGCTTTGTCGGCGATAGGCTCTTCCGTCCATATCCCGAAGATGTTGCCGATGCGGTCTATTTTGACCTCGAGCCCGGCGCCTTCCAGCCAGGAAACCAGCAGATCGCGACCTGCCCGGTCCGCATCCGATCCGGCCAGCCGCGTCAGTCGGCCTTCCTCGCGCCCGACCTCGCCCAGTTCGCGAATGCGCCCGAGCATTCGCTCGCGATCGATGGAAGCGAGGCTCACGCTGATATCTCCATACGGTGACCGACCTTACCCGGTGCGATCCCGACCAGCTCCTCGTAGCGTTGCGGGTCGGTGGCACCCTCGGTGTTGATGACGAAGACGCGCGCCGTCTCATCGAGCCGGAGCGCCGCCTTGGCCTCCGGATCGGACAGCGCGGCGATCAGCCCGGCCAGACCCGCGCCGCCGCTTTCGCCCGAAACGATGACCGGATCGCCGGCAACGGGGCGCGCCAGCCGGTTCATCACCGCGATCGCGTCGGCATCCTCCACGGTCATGAAACCATCCGCAAGCCGGCTAAGGATGCGCCAGGCGATCGGGGATGGCTCGTAGCATTCGAGCATCGCCATGACCGTCGGCTCCGAATGGGCGACGGCGACAGGCCGTCCGGCCTTGGCCGCCTCGAACATGCAGGCGGCGCGGGCCGGATCGACGACAGTGAAAACGGGCCTGTTCTCACCGAGCTCAAGCGCGAGGTGGGCGGCGACCGCCGCCGCGATGCCGCCGACGCCGCATTGCACGAAGACATGGGTCGGCACTTCTGGAAGCTGTTGCAGCGCCTCGCGCACCAGCGCCGTGTAGCCCTGCATGACAAGGCCGGGGATACGCTCGTAGCCCGGCCACGCGGTATCCGACACGATCGTCCAGCCGTTTTCGGTGGCGACGCGGGCCGCTTCCGCCACGGAGACATCATAGGTGCCCTCGACGCGGACCATCTCGGCGCCATAGCGGGCGATGGCGGCGACGCGCTCGGCGCTGACGCCCGAATGAACCGAGATGACCGAGCGGGCGCCGACCAACTGCGCGCCCTGCGCCACCGAGCGGCCATGATTTCCATCCGTGGCGCAGGCAAAAGTCATGGTGGCGGCCACGGCTCTCACGCCAGGCGTCTGCAATTCGGCCATATCGACCGCGTGCCCCAATCGCTTCGATGCCTCGTCGAGCACGAGGCGGGCGACGGCATAGGCGCCGCCGAGCGCCTTGAAGCTCCCAAGCCCAAGCCGGTGGCCCTCATCCTTGACGTGGATGGAGGCAACGCCGAGCGCGCGCGAAAGGTCCGGCAGAGCGTGCAGCGGCGTCGGCTTATGGCCGTCGCGGTGGCTGAGATAGTTTTGCGCATGGGCAGCGCCCTCGGGGCCGAGCATGTCGGCATCGGTTGCAGATAGCGGCTTGCCGAAATCGATGTGCGTGTTCTTCAAAAACATGTCGATCCTTCCTGTCCATAAAGATATATTGCAGGAAGCGCGAAAAAGGCGCTGCAAAACGGCCCCTGTTTTGCAAGTTTGTTTCGTGGAGCCGCCATGTCTGCCGATGGTCTCGACCAATTCGACATCGCCATTCTGAAGATCCTGCAGGAGGACAACACGACGCCGCAGCGGGTAATCGGCGAGGCGGTCAACCTTTCCGCGCCGGCCGTGCAGCGGCGCATCAAGCGGATGGAGCAGAGCGGCGTCATCCGGCAGAACGCGGCACTCCTCGATCCCGCCAAGGTCGGCCAGCCGATCACCATCTTCGTCGAGGTGGAAGTGGACAATGAGCGTGCCGATCTGATCGATGCGCTGAAGCAAAGCTTTGCCGGGGCGCCCGAGGTGCAGCAGTGCTATTACGTGACCGGAGAGGCGGATTTCGTGCTGGTCGTGCTGGTGCCCGACATGGCCCATTACGAGCGGCTGACGCGGCGGCTGTTCTTCGACAGCGGCAATGTGAAGAAATTCAAGACCTTCATCGCCATGGACAATGTCAAATCGACGCTGACGGTGCCGCTCTGACGGGAATCGCTCAGCGCGCGATGGCGCCATCCATCACCCGCAGCTGGACGCGGCGCGAGCCCTGGTAGTGATTGTCGCCGAGCGAGCCCGCCACATGCAGGTTGGCGCCGCGAGAGTTCAGGAGCAGGTTTCCGAGCTGCGTATCGGCGGCGCGGAAAGCTATGCCGTCGAGGCGGGCGCCGTCCATGGCTTCGAGCGTCACCTTCACATGCTTCTCGCCGACGATCCTCGAATCGCGGACGCGATGGGCGGGGATGGCGAAGATCGGCTGCGAATGGCCGGAGCCGTAAGGGCCCGCCGTTTCCAGGCGATCGATCAGGTCGATCGTCGCGCCGCTGGCGCCGATCGCGCCGTCGATCTTGAGCGTCTCGTTGGCCACCAGCGCCGCCACCGTCTTTTCGGCGCGTTCTGCGAAGAAGCCGCGCAGCCGGCCGAGCTTGTCGCGCTCGACGGTGAGGCCCGCCGCCATGGCATGGCCGCCGCCCTTGACCAGCAGCCCCTCGTCGACCGCCGCGCGCACCATCTTGCCCATGTCGAAGCCGTTGATGGAGCGGCCGGAGCCGGTGCCTTTGCCATTGGGGTCGAAGGCGATGGCGAAGGCAGGGCGCTTGAACTTCTCCTTCAACCGCGCCGCGATCAGGCCGACGATGCCTGGATGCCATTTTTCATGCGCGGTGACGATGACCGACGCGCCGCTGCCGTCGCCATATTCGGCGTAGGCTTCAGCCTCGGCTTCCTGCAGCATGTTGGCTTCCATCACCTGGCGGTCGCGATTGAGCTCGTCCAGACGCTCGGCGATGGCTTCGGCTTCGCCGGTGTCATCGAGCGTCAATAGCCGGCTACCGAGTGCGGCGTCGCTGATACGGCCGCCGGCGTTGATGCGGGGGCCGATGAGGAAGCCGAAGTGATAGGGCGTCACCGGCCCGGCGAGGCCTGCCTTGCGAAACAGCGCCGACAGACCGGCATTGCCTTGGTGACGGGCGGCGATCAGGCCCTTGACGACATAGGCGCGGTTCAGGCCCTTCAGCGGAACGACGTCGCAGACCGTCGCCAGCGCCACGATGTCGAGCCATTGCAGGAGGTCGATGCTGCGTGCCTTCGGATGGCCGGCCTGGCGCAGCAGCCGCAGCGTCGCGACCAGCACGAGGAAGACAACGCCGGCAGCACAAAGATGCCCCTGCCCCGACAGATCGTCCTCGCGGTTGGGATTGACGAGCGCATGGCACTGCGGCAGGTCGTGTGTCACCTGGTGGTGATCGATGACGACCACGTCGACATGGCGCTTTGCCGCCGCCGCCAGCGCCTCGTGGCTGGTGGAGCCGCAGTCGACGGTGACGATCAGGCGGGCGCCGTTGTCGATCAACTGGTCCATGGCTGCCGGGTTCGGGCCATAGCCTTCGAAGACGCGGTCGGGAATGTAGATTTCGGATGTCACGCCGAAATGGCTGAGGAAGCGGTACATCAGCGCCGAGGAGGATGCGCCGTCGACGTCGTAATCGCCGAAGATCGCCACCTGCTGGCGGGTGTTGATGGCATCGGCGATGCGCTTGGCGGCCTTTTCGCAATCGGTCAGCTTGTAGGGATCGGGCATCAGCGAGCGCAGCGTCGGGTCGAGGAATTCGACCGCCTCGTCGACGGTGACGCCGCGGCCGGCAAGCACACGGGCGATCAGATCCGGCAGGCCGTGCATCTGCGACATAGCAAGCGCCCGGTTCTGCCCGGCCTGGTCCAGCCGCGAGATCCAGCGATTGTCGAGAACGGATTTCTCGACACCCAGAAAGGCGCGCTGTACCGGATCGGCCGGGATATCCATCATGTCACTCCACTGCCACTACAAGGCCGTTCTACAGAGCCGTGACGGCAAACGAAAGACGGCGGAGCACGCCTGCGCCCCGCCGCCCACAGAATAGATCACCGTACGGTGACGCCGTGTCGCCACGACGCGTGCGAGGCTCAGTCTTCCTTCGGACGCTCGATGCGGATCACCTGCGGTTCGCCGACCAGATAGCCCTCGGTCTTGATCGCCTCGACGGCCTTGCGCACCGAATCCTCGGTGGTCGCGTGGGTGACGAGGATGATCGTCTGGTGGTGCGAGGGCGAAAGGTGCTGCTTGGAGCGCTGCACGATGGATTCGAGCGAGATGTGGTTTTCGGCCATGCGGGTGGCGACTCTGGCGAAGACGCCGGTGCGGTCGAGCACCGTCAGGCGGATGAAATAGCCGCCCTCGTGGCTCTGGATCTGTGCCTTGCGGTAAGGCTCGAGCGACTTGGCCGGATGGCCGAGCACGGGAACCTGCTGGGCGCCCGGGCGGCTCTTGGCGATGTCGGCGATATCGCCGAGCACGGACGAGGCCGTGGCATTGCCGCCGGCGCCGGGGCCGACCATCAGGAGCTCGCCGAGAATGTCGGATTCGATCGCAACCGCGTTGGTGACGCCATCAACCTGGGCGATGACGCTATCGACGGGCACCATGGTCGGGTGCACGCGCTGCTCGATGCCGGTATCCGTGCGCTGGGCAACGCCGAGCAACTTGATGCGGTAGCCGAGATCGGCGGCCGCGTGGATGTCGTCGATCGAGATGTTGGTGATGCCCTCGAGATAGATGTCGTCGACGGCGATCTGGTTGCCGAAGGCGAGCGTCGTCAGGATGGAGAGCTTGTGGGCGGTGTCGTTGCCCTCGATGTCGAAGGCCGGATCGGCTTCGGCGTAGCCGAGGCGCTGGGCTTCCTTCAGGCAATCGGAAAACGACAGGCCTTCCTTCTCCATCTTGGTCAGGATGTAGTTGCAGGTGCCGTTCATGATGCCGTAGACGCGCGAGATCGTGTTGCCGGTCAGCGATTCACGCAGCGCCTTGATGACGGGGATGCCGCCGGCGACGGCCGCTTCGAAGTTGAGCAGCGCGCCCTTCTCCTCGGCGATCCTGGCAAGCTCGACGCCGTGATAGGCGAGCAGCGCCTTGTTGGCTGTCACCACGTGGAGACCGCGCTGCAGCGCGGCGCGGACGGCGATGTTGGCCGGTCCCTCGGCGCCACCGACGAGCTCGACGAACACGTCGATGTCACCCTTGGTCGCGAGTTCCTCGGGCGTATCGAACCATTCGATGCCGCCGACATCAATGCCACGGTCCTTGGTCTTGTCGCGGGCGGAAACGCCGGTGACCAGGATCGGCCGGCCGCACGTCGCGGCAAGCTGGTCGCTGCGCTGCTGAATGATACGAACGAGAGAGGCACCAACGGTACCCAAGCCCGCAACGCCGATTTTAAGGGCATCTGCCATGGATCGATCCTGAAATATGTCATGAGTGGCAGCCGCCGGAGCGGCTGCCGAAAGAACTGATTGTATCAGCGGTGAGCGTTCAACGAGACGACATTGTGCATCGTCTCATCGGCGGTGGACATGAATTTCTTGATGTTGCGCGCCGCCTGACGGATACGGTGCTCGTTTTCGACGAGCGCCAGACGCACGTAATCGTCGCCCATTTCACCGAAGCCGATCCCCGGCGCCACGGCAACGTCGGCCTTTTCGACCAGGAGCTTGGAGAACTCCAGGCTGCCGAGATGGCGGAACTTTTCCGGGATCTTCGCCCAGGCGAACATGGTCGCTGCCGGCGGCGGCACTTCGAAGCCGGCCTTGCCGAAGCTGTCGACCATGACGTCGCGGCGGCGCTTGTAGACGCCGCGGACTTCGGCGATATCCGAGCCGTCGCCGTTCAGCGCGTGCGTGGCGGCAACCTGGATCGGCGTGAAGGCGCCGTAGTCGAGGTAGGACTTCACGCGGGTCAGCGCCGCGATCAGGCGCTCGTTGCCGACGGCAAAGCCCATGCGCCAGCCGGGCATGGAGAAGGTCTTCGACATCGAGGTGAACTCGACGCAGACATCCATGGCGCCGGGCACCTGCAGCACCGATGGCGGCGGGTTGTTGTCGTCGAAGTAGATTTCCGAATAGGCAAGGTCGGAGAGCACGATGATGTCGTGCTTCTTCGCGAACGCGATGACGTCCTTGTAGAAGTCGAGCGTCGCGACATAGGCCGTCGGGTTCGACGGATAGTTGACGATCAGCGCCAGCGGCTTCGGGATCGAGTGCTTCACGGCGCGTTCCAGCGGCGGGAAGAAGCTGTCATCCGGCTCGACCGGCAGAGAGCGGATCACGCCGCCCGCCATCAGGAAGCCGAAGGCGTGGATCGGGTAGGTCGGGTTCGGGCAGAGAATGACGTCGCCGGGCGCGGTGATCGCCTGCGCCATGTTGGCGAAGCCTTCCTTGGAGCCGAGGGTGGCGACCACCTGCGTATCCGGGTTGAGCTTCACGCCGAAGCGGCGGGCGTAATAGGCGGCCTGGGCGCGGCGCAGGCCGGGAATGCCCTTGGACGAGGAATAGCGATGCGTGCGCGGGTCCTGGACCACTTCGCAGAGCTTGTCGACGATCGCCTTGGGGGTCGGCAGGTCAGGGTTTCCCATGCCGAGATCGATGATATCGGCTCCGCCCGCTCGCGCGCTTGCTTTCAAACGGTTGACCTGTTCGAAAACATAAGGCGGCAAACGCCGGACTTTGTGAAACTCTTCCATCTCTTTCCCCACGGAAACGCGGCCACCATGACCGCAAATCGAAGTTCGTCCTAACTTCCGGCTGCTTGCGACACGAACTTCAGAATCGCCAAGGCCGTATTCATCAGACGTCCAGCGCACGGCGATTCTTTGACGGACCGCCTCGGGGCTGACGCTTTATCAGGAAAATTTCATCTTCCGCACCTGACGGAAGGCTTTGCTTGCAAACGCCAGAGAAGGCAAGGCCTTATTTGGTGATTTCGGACAGCGTTTCCGGGCCGTGGTCTTCGGCGAGCTTGCGGTATTCCGCAACGCGGCGCTGGTATTCGGCTTCCGAGATGGTGCCCGCCTTGCGCCGGTTGCTCAGCGCCGTCAGCTTCTGCTGCAGGCCGGAGGCTTCCTCGTCGTTCATCTGAACGTTGGCGGCGGTCAGCGGCGCGCCGAAGCCAGGATAGCCATCGCGATAGTGCGACAGACCGCTTTCGGTCGGCGCTTCGCCCTTGGTGGCGTTCATGACCACGGCGGTCGGGGCCGCCTGCTTTGCGGCAAACGCGGCCTTTTCCTCAGGCGTTCGCATGCATCCGGCAAGCGCCATGGCCGCGGCGGCGCCGATGAGGGCGATGCGGGTGACGTTTGCGATGGTACGAATGCCTGTGTTGGTCATGCCAGAGGTTCCAAATCCTTAAGCTGCTTCGACTTGTTAAATTCGCAGCCTGCACAAAGCAATAGCATGAAGGCATGTCTGCGGAACTTGTTTTCTTGATCCGAGCGGATACAACTTGATTTGGATAGAGATGCTGCCGCCGGAGGAACCGCGTGACCGACAGCAACCAGGACAAGAGCGATAAGGGCCAAGGCCCGGGCTTCGAGGCAAAGGATTTCGATCCTTACATGCTGAAGGACCCGGAAACGATGGCGCTGAACTTCGCCCGTGCCTTGGAAAACCTGGGAAAAGCGGCATCCGCCTGGCTTGGCCCGCGCGAAAGCGGCGAGATCCGCGAAAACACCGCCGACCCCGTCACCGACATGGTCAAGACGCTCTCCAAGGTCAGCGAATACTGGATCTCCGATCCGCGCCGCGCCTTCGATGCGCAGACCAAGCTGATGACCAGCTTTTTCGGCGTGTGGATGCGCTCGATGCAGCGCATGCAGGGCGAATCGCTCGAGCCGGAGCCCGATCGCAAGGACAAGCGCTTCGCCGATCAGGACTGGGAGAAGAACCCCTTCTTCGAATTCCTGAAGCAGGCCTATTTCATTACCGCGGACTGGGCCGAAAAGCTGGTCACCGACACCGAGGGGCTCGACGAGCACACGCGGCAGAAGGCCAACTTCTACGTCAGGCAGATCACGGCGGCGATCTCGCCGACCAATTTCGTCGCCACCAATCCGCAGCTCTATCGCGAGACGATCGCGAGCAGTGGTGAAAATCTGGTGCGGGGCATGAAGATGCTTGCCGAGGACATCGTGGCGGGCCATGGCGACCTGAAGCTTCGGCAGACGGACATGACCAAGTTCGCCGTCGGCCGCGACATGGCGCTGACGCCGGGCAAGGTGATCGCCCAGAACGAGATCTGCCAGATCATCCAGTACGAGCCGACGACCGAGACCGTGCTGAAGCGCCCTCTCCTCATCTGCCCGCCCTGGATCAACAAGTTCTACATTCTCGACCTCAATCCGCAGAAGAGCTTCATCAAGTGGTGCGTCGATCAGGGGCAGACGGTGTTCGTTATCTCCTGGGTCAACCCGGATGCGCGCCATGCGGCCAAGGATTGGGCGGCCTATGCGCGCGAAGGGATCGATTTCGCCCTCGAGACGATCGAGAAGGCGACCGGAGAGAAGGACGTCAACGCCATCGGTTATTGCGTCGGCGGCACGCTGCTGGCCGCGACGCTGGCGCTGCATGCCAAGGAGAAGAACAAGCGCATACGCTCCGCGACGCTGTTCACCACCCAGGTCGATTTCACCCATGCCGGCGACCTCAAGGTGTTCGTCGACGAGGAACAGCTGACGCGGCTTGAGAACTACATGAAGGTGACCGGCTATCTCGACGGCTCGAAGATGGCGACCGCTTTCAACATGCTGCGCGCCTCCGAGCTCATCTGGCCCTACTTCGTCAACAATTACCTCAAGGGCCAGGAGCCGATGCCCTTCGACCTCCTGTTCTGGAACGCCGATTCGACGCGGATGGCGGCGGCCAACCATGCCTTCTACCTGCGCAACTGCTATCTGAAGAACGCGCTCACCAAGGGCGAGATGGTGCTCGACGGCCAGGCCGTGTCGCTGAAGAGCGTCAGGATCCCGATCTACAATCTCGCCACCCGCGAGGACCATATCGCGCCGGCGAAATCGGTGTTCCTCGGCAGCCAGTTCTTCGGCGGCAAGGTCGATTTCGTGCTCGCCGGCTCCGGCCACATCGCCGGCGTGGTGAACCCGCCGGACAAGAAGAAGTACCAGTATTGGACCGGCGGCCCGGCCAAGGGCGAATACGAAGACTGGCTCATCGACGCCGAGGAAGCGGCCGGCTCCTGGTGGCCGCACTGGCAGGCCTGGATCGAGGCCAAGGACGGCAAGCGGGTACCCGCCCGCAAGCCTGGTGGCGATGCGCTCAACGCGCTCGAGGAAGCGCCGGGCAGCTATGTGCTGGAGAAGGCGTAGTCTATAGTCAAAGCTTTGTGTGCGCCTGCACGGCTTCCAAAATGGCGGGCACGATACCCGGCGCCAGTGGCAGAGTCGGATCCTGGTAGGCGGCAAAGGGCGCGTCCGGCACGTCCGCTTTCAGCATGTGCGTGACACCGGGCAATTGCACCACCCGTGCATGCGGCATCGATCGCGCCAGCAAGCCGGCGTCCTCGACTGTCACCTGAAAATCACGATCGCCCTGGAGGATGAGCACGGGCAGGCTCAGTCCCTTGGCCAGCGCCACGGGATCGTAGCTGAAAAGATCGACCATGTATCGCTGCAGGCCTTGCCGAAACAGGGGCTGCAGGACGGCACTCATGGTCCCGACATCCGTTCTCTCCCCCTGCTCCAGCCCGGAGATGATACGGTCGATTTCCGCAAGATAAGGCGCATTGGCCGGGTTGTTGCGGAACTGCTCGCGCATCAGCGTGCTCACGCGTCGGCCCGGCGCGGCCAGCAGGATCAGTCCGCAGGGTGTCGCGCCACTTGCGGCGGCGGCCAGCGCCACGAGGCCACCCTCGCTGTGACCGGCGATCCACACGCAATCCGTGCCGATCCGCTCGGCAAAAGCGCGCTGCCAGAGATCGACGTCGGCGGCATAGTTGGCAATCGTCACATCCTCCGGATCGGCGATCGCATCTTTGCTGCCGAAGAAGCCGCGCTTGTCGATCCTCAGCGTGCTCAGGCCGGCTGATGCCAGTGCCTCGGCAAGCAATCTATAGCTGTCGCTGCGAAGCCCCATCGGGCTGTTGCCATCCCGGTCGATCGGACCGGAACCCGGCACGATGACGACGCCGGCGCTAGCGCCAGGCACGATGATCGCCTCGCCCTCGAGCTGTCCCTGCGGTCCGGGAACAGTCATCACCTCGGCGCTTGCGGTCACGCCGGAAGCAAGGACAAACGCGGAAATAGCGGATGAAAGAAAAAGCCGACGCATTGATAAACCCGGTCATGGCTCCCGGTCACGATCGCGACCGTGAAGCTGTTCAATAAAGTTTGCCGCAATGAATTTCTGGCAATGATGTTCAAAATCTCGGCTCGTAACCTATTCCGCTATTACAGATCAGCGCAAGCCGCCCGGACGGCAGACATCACCATCCGGGGACATTTTCTTAATTCACTCAAACACAATCACGCTCGCCGGCGATGGCGGCAGCGGGCTGATCGCGATGTCGCGGAAGCCCGCCATCGAGGCCATCTCGCGCAGGTCGGATGCCGTATAGGCGTCGCCGCGTGGTGTCGTCGCCAGCATTTCGAAGGCGAAGGCGGCGGGGAAGTCGGGGGAGACGCGGTCCTCGTTGGGGACGAACTCGACGGCGATCAGTTTGCCCGTGGCGCCGAGGCTTGGGCGTGCCTTCTTCAGCAGTTCCGCGCAGCCGGCGATATCGAAGTGATGCAGGAAGTTCGGCAGCATGATGAGATCGTAGTCATTGCCCCAATCGACATCGAAGGCGCTGCCGGCGATGAAGCTGAAACGATCGGCCACACCGGCCGCCGTCGCATTCTCCCGCGTCAGCTCCAGCACCGGCTTCCAGTCAAGCGCGACGATCCGCGCCTGCGGAATGGCCCTGGCGATCTCGATGCCGAAATAGCCGGGCCCGGCGGCGATATCGAGCACCTTTGACGGTGGCTGCGGCCATGCCGCGACGCCGGCGGCGAGCGTCCTGCCCGCCCCGCCGGTAAAGGCACCCATGGCGCGCGCGAAGCGCACCCATACGGGATTATCCGGCGAGAGGTTCGCCAATCCTTCGGCGCCGCCATTGCGCACGCAGGCGGCGGGGTCGGTCAGAAAGAGCGAGAGCATCTGCGGTGCCGCGATGAAATCGATCGCCGAGCCCATATAGGCCGGCGAATGGCGATCGAGGAACACGGCGCTCGAGGGTGTCAGCGCGTAGGTGTCGCCGCTCTTGCCGAGGAAGCCGGCAACGACGAGATAGTCGCAGAGAATGCGGACGCCGCGCTCGGCGCATCGCATCTCCGATGCCGCCGCCTTGGCCGTCTGGCCGGTTCCGATGACGGTGAAGAGGTCGAGTTCGATCGCCGCCTTGATGGCGGCCGTCTTGCGGACGGCGAACATCGCATCGACAAGCAAGGCCGGCGAAATCTCGTTAACAGAAGCGGTTTGTGCCGAAGACATTGGCGTTTCCCCTCGGAAGCCTTCGATGCCTTTTCATAGCATATCCGCAATATCTTTTCCCGCTAATATTTATGTCAAAACGGCGACATAGGACGTAATGCCCGGCGGAGGCCGAGGAACATTAGAAAAAATCGAACAAGATCAATATGGTTAGCGGACAAGGTGAGGAATTTCGAAACAGGCGTCACCGCCGTAAAGGGTTTGGTTACCATAATTCGGCATCATCTGAGCCAACCGGAAATAAGCAACAGGCCGCATTTTGGCCCTGTTGCTCCATTACCGGCCCCGGCGAAGAAGTATCAATCTATCTGTACCGCCGGCCTTAGTAACGAGTTGTGAAAGACGAGTGTTATGGCGTTTGCGGTCGATGTGTTTGCCAATACCAGGCCAGTAGGTACGTCCATTTCTCGTTTCAGTCGCTCATTCCGCCTTATGTCCGGGGCGGGTCTCATCGGTGCTAGTTTTGCTGCCTCGGCATGGGTCGTGACGTCGATCGCGACGATGCACGCCGTCGCTCCCGCACCCTACAAGAACGCTATCGGCGATATCGCGCTCGTGCAGCACGCCGCCGCGGCCGCTCCCAAAGAGCGCAATATCCACGTCAGCAAATTCTCGCGCCTGCAGCCGCTGACGGCGGAAAACCGGTCATCGAAGCGTGATCGCCTGCTGACGCCTGACGTTCTGAGAGCCGCCTTCGTCGGCAGCTCCGGCCCTGTCATCGCTGACGCCATGCCGGCGCGCACCGTCGTTGCAGCCGCGCAGCCGTCGAAGGTCAAGGACGACGCCGTTGCCGCAGCCCCTCAGGTCGCCAGCGCCAGCTCATCCGATCGCATCGTCATTCCGTCCAAGGCCGAGATCGCGGCACTCGAAGGCCCTGCCCTGCTCGCGCTTGCCGCCATGCCGAAAGCCGCTTCGGATGAACAGCAGGCCCGCGTTGCCGTCAACGCGCCCGCTTCCATTCCCGCGAAGCCCGCCCCTGTCGAAGTGGCGAGCGTCGATGTCGAAAGCGACGCCAGCAAGGGCGACGACGCCGGCAATGCCTTCGGCCTCGTTCTCAACGACAACAATTCCGTACCGCTGCCGATGGCCCGTCCCGACGGCATGACCAAGCGCGCGCCGGCAAACGACCGCGCCAGCCGCCCTGCCGAACCGGTTCTTGCCTATGCACGGCCTGATATCGGTGATGATGAAGGCGAAATCCCTGTCGTGCCGAAGCGCCAGGCAAGCCCTGTCGCCCGCGCCGGCGTCGCGGTCTATGACATCTCCGCAAGCATGGTCTACCTGCCCAACGGCGAACGCCTCGAAGCCCATTCCGGCCTCGGTAAGATGCGCGACAATCCGAAATATGTTCGCGAGAAGATGCGCGGCCCGACCCCGCCGCACACCTACCAGCTGACGATGCGCGAAAGCCTGTTCCACGGCGTCGAGGCGATCCGCCTCAACCCGGTCGGCGGCGCCGGCAACATCTTCAACCGCGTCGGTCTGCTCGCCCACACCTACATGCTCGGCGCGCGCGGCGACTCCAATGGCTGCGTCTCCTTCAAGGACTACAAGCGCTTCCTCGCCGCCTTCAAGCGCGGCGACATCCGCCAGCTGGTGGTCGTCGAAAGCATGCCCGACAAGCCGCGCTCCACCTTCGCCTCGCTGTTCTCGTCGCGGTCCTAAGACCGCGACGTCACTCGCTTCACGTCAATTCAGCGGCCGCCGGCGGCCTCGATGATCATCTGCGTGATCTCGTCGGGATGCGAGATCAGCGACAGGTGGCTGGACTTGAGCTCGATCGTCTTGGCGCCCATGCGCTTGGCCATGAAGCGCTCCAGATCCGGATTGATCGTCCGATCCTCCGTCGACACCGCGTACCAGCTCGGTTTCGAGCGCCACGCCGCCTGCGTGGTCTTGCCCGTTAGCAACGCCTTGTGGAACGGCTCCTGCACCGCATAGAGCACCTTGGCCTTCGCCTCCGGCAGATCACCGGCGAAATCGCGCAGGAATGCTTCCTCGCTCAACCGTCCTTCATCGCCATCAAACACGATCCCGGCCGAGGCCAGCGGGGTCGGATAGGTCTTCGCCAGCGCCGTATAGTCCTCGCCCGCATCGGGCGCGCGGGCGGCGACATAGACCAGCGCCGAAACCTTGGGATGGACGCCGGCCTCGGTGACCAGCATGCCGGAGAAGGAGTGGCCGACGAGGACGGTCGGACCATCCTGGCGATCCAGCACCTTCTCGACCGAGGCAACGGCCTCCGGCAATGTGGTCAGCGGGTTCTGCACGGCGGTGGCGTTGAAGCCGGCTGCCTGAAGGCGCGCGATCACCTCCGTCCAGCAGGAACCGTCGGCGAACAGCCCGTGGGCCAGAACGATGTTGCGTGCCTTGGCGGGCTGCGCCATCGCGGCCATGCCGCGCGTGGAAATGAGGGAAGCGGCAGCACCGGCGAGAAGCGCTGTCGAGAAAGTCCGTCTGTTGATCATCATGGTCTTTACCTTCGGCTTTGATCCATCCGATCCTGCGACAGGCTGTGACCTCGCGCATGATCGGCACCGGTCGATCTGCATCGGCCTGCCGGTTCTCTTCCGGGCACCGTCGCGACACCACTGAATGGTGTCGCCGTGCCTTGGCCAAGACCTGCAGCCAAGACACGATCGCCGGCTGGCGCAGGTGAGGATGCCCCTCGTTCAGGCATGCCGTTTATGCCTGATTGTCCTGACGCAACCCGTATACGCCGGTGTCGGCGGGTTTGTTACAGGTCGGGTGCGCGGCAGGACGACTTTAAGCGATCAGATTTCCTTGAGGCTCGGCGCATTGTCCAGCCGGCCGATCAGCGTGGCGCTCGCCTCGTTGAGGCCGTTCACCTCGACGGAAACGCCATGCGCCTTGAAGCGCTGCACCACGCGGTCCAGCGCCGCGACGGCGGTGATGTCCCAGAAATGCGCGTGCGTCAGGTCGATCGTCACCGCCATGCCCTCGGCATCGGCGATATCGAAGGCATCGATGAAGACGTCGGCGGAGGCGAAGAAGACCTGGCCGGTCACATGATAGGCGATGCGCTCGCCAGCCTCGTCCGTGTCCTTGCGGACCGACAGCAGCTTGGCGACCTTGAAGGTGAAGAAGACGCCGCTGAGGAGTACGCCCACGGTGACGCCGAGCGCCAGGTTGGCGGTGAAGACGGTGACGACGACGGTTGCCAGCATGACGATGCTCGAGGTCTTCGGATGCACCACCATGGTCTTGACCGACGACCAGTCGAAGGTGTCGATCGACACCATGACCATGATCGCGACCAAGGCCGCGACGGGCACCTGCGAGACCCATGGCTTCAGGAGCACCATGAGGATCAACAGCAGCGCGCCGGCAAACAGCGTCGAGAGACGGCCACGGCCGCCGTACTTCACGTTGCTGACCGTCTGGCCGATCATGCCGCAGCCGGCGATGCCGCCGAACAGGCTGGCGGCGGCGTTGGCGATGCCGAGGCCGGCGCATTCGCGGTTCTTGTCGCTCGTGGTGTCGGTGAGATCGTCGACGACGCTCGCCGTCATCATCGATTCCAGCAGGCCGACCATGGCAATCGCCAGCGCCGGGCCGGCGATGATCTCAAGCGTCTCCAGGTTCAGCGGCACTTGCGGCCAGGCGAAGATCGGCAGCGAATCCGGCAGCTTGCCGAGATCGGCAACCGTCAGCACCGGCAGATGCAGGCCGACGGAGGCAAGGGTGAGCAGCAGGATGCAGATCAGCGGCGACGGGATGGCGGTGGTGATGCGCGGCGCGATGTAGATCACCGCGAGGCCGGCGGCCAGCATGGCATAGGCGATCCAGTCGCCGCCGATGATATGCGGCAATTGCGCGCCGAAGATCAGGATCGCCAGCGCGTTGACGAAGCCGGTGCGGACCGATTTCGACACGAAGCGCATCAACACGCCGAGGCGCAGCAGGCCGAACACGACCTGGATGACGCCGGCAAGCAGGCCGGCGGCAAACAGGTAGGGCAGCCCGTGGGCGTGCACCAGCGGTGCCGCGACCAGCGCCACGGAACCGGCGGCGGCCGAGATCATCGCCGGGCGGCCGCCGGTGAAGGCGATGACGATGCCGATGACGAAGGAGGCGAAGAGGCCGACCTGCGGATCGACGCCGGCGACGAAGGAGAAGGCGATGACCTCGGGGATCAGCGCGAAGGTGGCGACGGCGCCGGCAAGCATTTCGCGGGTGGGATTGGAAAACCAATCCCGGCGGAAGGAGGATACGTGCATGTTGGTGATATCTCGCAAAGCGTGGCCCAACGCGCCCGGACGGGCGGTCGAAATATGGCGTGCAGGTTTTGCGTTGTCTGGCGGATCGGCGGCCAGAAGAGCCACCCGGAGTTTCACCGGGTCCGTGGTGAGTACGTCCGTTATAGCCCGCCTTTTTGCCGCGATGCAATATCAGCGAGCCATTTGATGACCTCAGGCGTTTGGCGTCGGACGCCGCAAAATCCGTTTCCCTTTTGTACTCTTTGCCTCTTCCATTTCGCGCTGACTCTCTCCATATTCCGGCCATGGCCAAATCTCCGAAAAAGTCCCCCGCCCCCGATGGTTTCGAGGAAGCTCCCCAATCCGCGTTCGAAGGCGCGCCCCTTGAGGGTTCCGTCGCCGATTGGGTGAAGCAGCTGGAGGCCGATGCGGAGGCATCCGGTGTCGAGACGCAGCGGCAGATCGCCTCCAAGGCCGGCAAGCACCGCAAGAAGGTGGAGATCGCCGCCTCCAAATCCGCACGCGGCACCTCGATGGGCGGCTCGACCGACCCGAAGACGCGCGCCGCGGCCGGCCTCAACCCGGTCTCCGGCCTCGACGTTTCGCTCGAAGACGCCGCCGCGCTGAAGGCCGGCACAGCGGTGACCGCCACGGTGGAGGCACTTTCGGCGCTGATCGAGAGCGGCAATCCGCTGTTCAAGGACGGCAAGATGTGGACGCCGCATCGCCCGGCCCGGCCGCCGAAATCCGAAGGCGGCATCGAGATCCGCATGAATTCCGAATATTCACCTGCCGGTGACCAGCCGACAGCGATCAAGGACCTCGTCGAGGGCCTCGACAATGGCGACCGCAGCCAGGTGCTGCTCGGCGTCACCGGCTCCGGCAAGACCTTCACCATGGCCAAGGTGATCGAGGCCACCCAGCGCCCGGCCGTCATCCTGGCGCCGAACAAGACGCTGGCCGCCCAGCTCTACAGCGAATTCAAGAACTTCTTCCCCGACAACGCGGTGGAGTATTTCGTTTCCTACTACGACTACTACCAGCCGGAAGCCTATGTGCCGCGCTCCGATACCTTCATCGAGAAGGAAAGCTCCATCAACGAGCAGATCGACCGCATGCGCCACTCCGCCACCCGCTCGCTGCTCGAGCGCGACGATTGCATCATCGTCGCCTCCGTCTCCTGCATCTACGGTATCGGCTCGGTCGAGACCTACACCGCCATGACCTTCCAGATGGAGGTCGGCGACCGGCTGGACCAGCGCCAACTATTGGCCGACCTCGTGGCGCAGCAATACAAGCGGCAGGACATCAACTTCGTCCGCGGCTCCTTCCGTGTTCGAGGCGACACGATCGAAATCTTCCCGGCCCACTTGGAAGACGCGGCCTGGCGCATCTCGATGTTCGGCGACGAGATCGACGCCATCACCGAGTTCGACCCGCTCACCGGCCAGAAGACCGGCGACCTGAAGAGCGTGAAGATCTACGCCAACAGCCACTATGTCACCCCGCGCCCGACGCTGAACGGCGCCATCAAGGCGATCAAGGAAGAGCTGCGCCTGCGCCTCGCCGAGCTTGAAAAGGCCGGCCGCCTGCTGGAAGCCCAGCGCCTGGAACAGCGCACCCGCTACGATGTCGAGATGCTGGAGGCCACCGGCTCCTGCGCCGGCATCGAGAACTATTCGCGCTATCTCACCGGCCGCAGCCCCGGCGAGCCGCCGCCGACCCTGTTCGAATATATCCCCGACAACGCCCTGCTCTTCATCGACGAAAGCCACGTCACCATTCCGCAGATCGGCGGCATGTACCGGGGCGACTTCCGCCGTAAGGCGACGCTTGCCGAATACGGCTTCCGCCTGCCGTCCTGCATGGACAACCGCCCGCTGCGCTTCGAGGAATGGGACGCGATGCGCCCCGACACCGTCGCCGTCTCGGCCACTCCCGGCGGCTGGGAACTCGACCAGTCCGGCGGCGTCTTTGCCGAGCAGGTGATCCGCCCGACCGGCTTGATCGACCCGCCGGTCGAAGTCCGCTCGGCCCGCAGCCAGGTCGACGACGTGCTCGGCGAAATCCGCGAGACCGCTGCCAAAGGATACCGCACGCTCTGCACCGTGCTCACCAAGCGCATGGCCGAGGACCTCACCGAATATCTGCATGAACAGGGCGTGCGCGTCCGCTACATGCACTCCGACATCGACACGCTGGAGCGTATCGAGATCATCCGCGATCTTCGTCTGGGTGCTTTCGACGTCCTCGTCGGCATCAACCTTCTGCGCGAAGGCCTCGACATTCCCGAATGCGGCTTCGTGGCCATTCTCGACGCCGACAAGGAAGGTTTTCTGCGCTCCGAGACCTCGCTGGTGCAGACCATCGGCCGCGCGGCGCGTAACGTCGACGGCAAGGTCATCCTCTATGCCGACAACATCACCGGCTCGATGCAGCGCGCCATGGACGAGACCGCCCGCCGCCGCGAAAAGCAGGTGGCTTACAACACCGAACACGGCATCACGCCGGAATCGGTGAAAGCGAAGATCTCCGACATCCTCGACAGCGTCTACGAACGCGACCACGTCCGCGCCGATATCTCCGGTGTATCAGGCAAGGGCTTTGCCGACGGCGGCAACCTCGTGGGCGGCAACCTGCAGACCCATCTCAACGCGCTGGAAAAACAGATGCGCGACGCCGCAGCCGACCTCGACTTCGAAAAAGCCGCGCGCCTGCGCGACGAAATCAAACGCCTCAAGGCCGCCGAACTCGCCGTCATGGACGACCCGATGGCGCGCGAGGAGTCCAAGGCCATGGAAGGCATCAAGCGCAACGCCAAGGCGACCCGCGAGTCCCTCAACCCATCGGCAACCTCAACGAACTCCCTCCCCCCTGTGGGGGTCCGAAGGACGGGTCGAGACGAGGGGCTCGACCCCGGTCAAGTTGGGGAGGGGAAAGCCGCGAGCGCCGAGGCCACCTCCCTCTTCCAGAAACCCACCCTCGACGACATGGGCCCAGGCACCGACACCGCCATCCCGTCTCGCACCTTCCGCAGGAACGACCTCGACGAAATGACCGTCGGCCGCACCGAAAAGCCCGTATCAGGGAAGCTCCCGGAAAAGCCCGACGCCGCCAAAAGCACCAAGCGCTTCTCCCCCCTGCTCGAAGGCCAACCCGACCGCGACGACCCGCGCCCCCTGATGCGCGGCAAGACAGGCGTCGGCAGCTATGAGGATGCGGGGGATGTGAAGAGGCAGAAGCGGACGAAGGGCAAGACGGGGCGGCCGGGGCGGTAGGTGGCGCCAGCTTGACGCCACCGACCAAACTCCCATAATCGCCTGAACCGGAGGTTCTCCATGAACGCGATTACCGTCCATCTTCCCGACGAGACCGCTGCCCGCCTCGATCGCCTGGCCGACAAGCTATCCAAGCCAGCAGACAGCGTCGCCGCCGATGCAATCGAGGATTTTCTCGCCCGCGAGGAATGGCAGTTGGCTGAAATCGAGGCCGGTCTAGCGGAAGCCGACCGGGGAGAATTTGCGAGCGAAGATGAGGTGAACGCGGTTTTCGCCAAGTATGGCGTAACGACACGCGGCGCCTGATGCCGCCAATCCGTTACACGAGGCGCGCGCTCGGCAATCTAAGGCACATCGGTGAATGGATCGGGCAGGACAATCCCACTGCCGCGCAACGCGTCATCGCCCGACTTGCCGCCGCTATCGATCTCCTGCTTGCTCAAACTTCTCTCGAAACAGTCGCGACGCATTGGGTTGCATGAGGCATGCAATCAAAATACCCTAGATAGCATCTGGGGGATTCGCATGGACAAATCGAAACACGACTTATCACTTATGTCTCTACATGTCGGAGACGTACTCGTACTATTTGCTTACTATTTAATTTTATTGATTTTGTCTCTTGTCTTTTTGATAGAGCAAATAATAAGCGCCGCAGCGCTGAACAATATTGGGCAATTTGACGCAATAATTTCTGTTATAGCGGCATCTATTTCCGGATCTACGATTTTTTATAGCCGAAAGCTCTATAAGGCCTCGATAAACAGCTCTTATGAATTCATAGCGGACAACAAAATATCCCCGGCAAGGGTAGGCACTTTTTTCTTTTTTGTTTTGAGACCAATATTTGGCGCGGTTTTTTCCATGGTTGTTTATGCCCTTTGGCGCGCATCAGTTCATGCGTCTACAAGCGGTGGAGACACCCCCAAAGAGTTCATCTTTATCGTCATTCCGATAGGCTTCTTCGCAGGATTCTCTGCGGGGCGCTTACTGGAGCAATTCGAAGAAAAATCAATTAACGACCTTGTTGGGAAGACTGACGACAAATGAAATCGAAGGCTGAGATCGACAAAAGGATAGTAGAGCTTGAAAAGCTGGCTGCAACTGTTCTCGAAATAAAGCGTAGGTCTCGTCCAAGAAGACCTATCGTAATAGAATTTGCAGGATCGCCAAAAGCAGGAAAATCAACTTGCATTGGATCGCTAGATATATTTTTGCGGAGAAACAACTTCCGGACAAAAATACTTACTGAGAGGGCAAGTGTTTGCCCCATACCTAATAAATTTGATCCAATTTTCAACGTGTGGACAGCATGCGCGGCTCTAAACCAGCTTTCAGAAACGTTGGCAAATTCCGCTAAGAAAGTCGACGTCATAATCTTAGACCGTGGATTCTTCGATGCACTCTGCTGGTTTGAGTGGCAGCGCGAAGAAAAGTTGCTTCGCAATGATGACTTTGAGCGATTCACGAGCTTTTTCACGTCAAATCGATTTCGTATGTGCATCGATCTCGTGCTAATATTTGAGGCCTCTCCAAATACTTCTAGCGAACGGGAATACAAAAACCTTTTGACTCGAAAGGAGGGAAGTATCATGCGAAGCGAAGTTTTGAGTTCTTACCTTGAGTCAATCAAGAAAACCAAATTGAAGTACACTTCATATTTCAGAAATATTACTGAGTACAACACAGACGATCAAGATCAGAATGCGGTAAGCTATAACATAACAAAGACAACATTAAACCTGTTGAAGAACCTCGCTGATGAAAAGATAGGATACATACCGAAGTCTGAAATTTCTCACTTGCCGACGATCTTCGATTACAGCGAGATATCGGATTACGTCGAAAAAAACCTTAGTTTCAACGATAGAAACGAAGTTGAGGAAGATAAAACACTTCTGCAGCTTATTCCAATTGCCGTTATCAAAGAAAAAGGAAAAGATGAGTTTCTGGTGGGGACCAAGGCTGTGCGGGCTACTTCCTCATCGTCACCCGAGAAGGGTAAGACGCTTTGCTATTTCGGTGGTCATGTAAGAGAAGAGGACGCCAATCTGTTGGGTTCTGGTAGTAAACTCGACGTCCTGAAGCAATGCGTATATCGCGAAGTCAAGGAAGAGATCGGGATTGACCTCGATCCTGACCAACTAAATCCAAAGTGTATATGGGTTCGCGATGGCACCAAATCCGACCACCATCTAGCGGTTGTATTTATCATCGAACTGTCCTTGTCGAGAATAAAGCTCAGCGTCGACGGAGAGGAATTTGCTCGTTATGAAAAAAAGGGGCGGACCGGAACTGGAGACATAGTTTCGGCCTACGAGTTGATGCAATCGAAGATAGATACATGGACACAGAATATCATCAAGAACGTTGCGGCGGCTAATTACCGCGAAAAAGACCCAACTCAACCGACGCTGTTCAGCGGAAAAAGATAGTTGCAAGGGTTGGGCTGATAGCCGAATCCGGCAATTGGTTTACTTGTCTTGCCTTCGACGTGGCATCGAAATCGGAGCAAACGGTCGATATCGTTTGCTCCAGTTTCTGTTATCGAATTTTCCCCCACCCTCCCCAC
>NZ_JAGHMF010000024.1 GCF_017741815.1 Rhizobium sp. 16-488-2b | reverse complement strand
GGCCTGCGCGGTCTATCAGGTGCCGGTGACGCGGGCGCTTGAGGACAGCGAGGTCAAGAGGACCACGGTCTGGCGCTTCAACGGTTGATGGGCTCTATCAGGGGCGGATGACGCAGACGCCTTGTTCGTAGGAGCAGGGGTTGCGACGGTTGTTGACGTGGATGACCTTCGCCATCGGCGCCAGCCGGACCGTCGGCTGATATCCGTAGCTGGCATAGCCGTAACCGCCGACGTAGGTGCCGCCATCCGTCTCATAGGCATAGGATGAGCCGGCATAGGTGCCTGACGGCGCGCGCGCTTGACCGCGCTGGTCGATGATGACGATGTTGCTGCGGGCAAAGTTGGACGTGGGCGAGGAGAAGCGCTGGATGAAGCGGCCGCGGCCCGGATGCGGACGGTAGCCGTCGTAGCCGCCGGCGATCTGCCGCGGGCCGTTGTTCCAGCCGCCATAATTGCCGATGATCGACGTGCCGCGATGGCGGATGACAGAACCGGATGCGAAGCCGTTTGCGATGCCGCGATGGCCGATACCGTGTCCGGCATTGCCATATCCGATGCCGCCGCCATGGCCGCGATCGTGGTGGCGCGGGACGAAATTGCCGCCGAAATCGCCGGCTGCGGCGGGCAGCGCGATCAGCACTGCTGCGGCGAGCGAAACGAGTTTCGAGGATGTCTTGAACATCGCGTTGGTCTCCGGAAACGGAATGCTTAACAAAGCGTTAACGCGAAAATGCGCCAAAAGCGCAGGCTTGTCCACCAAAGCTTGAAAAATCATCCGCAAGGGGTAGCGGGGCGGGCCGGTTGACCTATGTCAACTGCGACGTCAAGACGCAAATCGATTAAATTCGGTGGGTGCGTCAATTATACTTGTCGTTAGGTGTTTCGGTGATTAAACGTCGCCAATGATGCAACGCACGCACAGCTTTGTGACCATCGTGTGGATGCTTGGATGCTTTCCGGATCCCGGGAGGCGCAGAAAGACCGCCGCGAGGTTCTGATGGCGAACGTGACAAACAATCGGCCCCTGTCGCCGCATTTGCAGATTTATAAACCAATCCCCACCATGGTTATGTCGATCGTCCACCGTATCACCGGTGGGGCGCTCTATGTCGGTACGCTTCTGGTCGCCTGGTGGCTGATCGCGGCCGCAACCGGTGTTGGTGCTTACGACTGGGCCAACTGGGTGCTCGGCAGCATCATCGGCAAGCTCGTGCTGCTCGGCTATACCTGGGCGCTCATCCATCACATGCTCGGCGGCTTCCGCCACTTCATGTGGGACCTCGGCCACGGCTTCGGGAAGGAATTCTCGACCAAGCTCGCCATCGCCAACATCATCGCCTCGCTCTGTCTGACCTTGCTGGTCTGGGTGATCGGCTTCCTCATTCGCTTCTAAAGGTTGATCACATGGATATGCGTACCCCCTTGGGTAAGGTTCGCGGCCTCGGTTCGGCCAAGGACGGCACCGAACATTTCTGGCGCCAGCGCGTGACGGCCGTTGCCAACGTGCCGCTCTTCCTCTTCTTCATCATCTTCATGATCATCCATGCCGGCCAGCCCTATGCGCAGGTGGTTCACGCGCTGTCGAACCCCTTCGTCGCCGTCGTCATGGGCCTGATGGTCGTGTCGGGCGTCATCCACATGAAGCTCGGCATGCAGGTCATCATCGAAGACTACGTGCACCATGAAGTCACCAAGATCGCGCTCGTGATGCTCAACACCTTCTTTTCGATCCTGATGGCGGGGCTCTGTCTCTTCGCCATTCTGAAGATCGCCTTTGTAGGATAATTGATATCATGGCATCGAATTCATCCGCTCAGAATGGCCCCGCTCAGAACGGGAAGGCCTACAAGTACATCGATCACTCCTATGACGTGATCGTCGTCGGCGCCGGCGGCGCCGGCCTGCGCGCCACGCTCGGCATGGCCGAACAGGGCTTCAAGACCGCCTGCATCACCAAGGTGTTCCCGACCCGCTCGCACACTGTTGCGGCGCAGGGCGGCATCGCGGCTTCGCTGCGCAACATGACGCCCGATAGCTGGCAGTGGCACCTCTACGACACCGTCAAGGGCTCCGACTGGCTCGGCGACGTCGACGCCATGCAGTACCTCACCATGGAAGCGCCGAAGGCGGTCTATGAGCTCGAGCACTACGGCGTTCCCTTCTCGCGCAACGAAGAAGGCAAGATCTACCAGCGCCCGTTCGGCGGCCACATGCAGAACTACGGCGAGGGGCCGCCGGTACAGCGCACCTGCGCCGTTGCCGACCGCACCGGCCACGCCATCCTGCACACGCTCTACGGCCAGTCGCTGCGCCACAACGCTGAATTCTTCATCGAGTATTTCGCGCTCGACCTGATCATGTCGGATGACGGTAGCCGCTGCACCGGCGTCGTGGCGTGGTGCCTCGACGACGGCACGATCCATCGCTTCGCCGCCAAGATGGTGGTGCTGGCGACCGGCGGCTACGGCCGCGCCTATTTCTCGGCGACCTCGGCCCATACCTGCACCGGCGACGGCGGCGGCATGGTTGCCCGCGCCGGCCTGCCGCTCCAGGACATGGAGTTCGTGCAGTTCCACCCGACTGGCATCTACGGCTCCGGCTGTCTGATCACCGAGGGTGCGCGCGGCGAAGGCGGCTACCTCGTCAACTCCGAAGGCGAGCGCTTCATGGAACGCTACGCGCCTTCGGCCAAGGACCTTGCCTCGCGCGACGTCGTTTCGCGCTGCATGACGCTGGAGATCCGCGAAGGTCGCGGCGTCGGCAAGAACAAGGACCACATCTTCCTGCATCTCGACCACCTCGATCCGGCGGTTCTGCACGAGCGCCTGCCGGGGATTTCCGAGAGCGCCAAGATCTTCGCCGGCGTCGACGTGACGCGCGAGCCGATCCCGGTTCTGCCGACCGTTCACTACAACATGGGCGGCATTCCGACGAACTATTGGGGCGAGGTGCTGAACGCCGACAGCTCCAATCCGGAGCGGGTCATTCCGGGCCTGATGGCGGTCGGCGAGGCCGGCTGCGCCTCGGTGCACGGGGCAAACCGCCTCGGCTCCAACTCGCTGATCGACCTCGTGGTCTTCGGCCGCGCCGCAGCCATCCGCGCCGGCGAAGTCATCGACCGCGCCGCACCGGTGCCGCATCTCAACGTCGCGGCCTGCGACAAGATCATGGACCGCTTCGACGGCCTGCGTCACGCCTCAGGCAGCACGCCGACGGCCAATCTTCGCGAGAAGATGCAGCGCGCCATGCAGGAAGACGCCGCCGTGTTCCGTACGCAGGAATCGCTGGAATCGGGCTGCCAGCGCATCTCGGCCATCTGGCAGGAAATGCGCGACATCAAGGTCACCGACCGCTCGATGGTGTGGAATTCCGACCTCGTCGAGACGCTCGAGCTGCAGAACCTGATGGCCAACGCCATCACCACGATCTACGGCGCCGAGGCGCGCAAGGAGAGCCGTGGTTCGCACGCCCGCGAGGATTACACGGAAGGCGCATTCGCCGGCCGCGACGACGTCAACTGGCGCAAGCACACGCTTGCCTGGGTCAACGATGCCGGCGACGTCAAGCTCGACTACCGCCCAGTGCATACCGAGCTGATCGCGGAAGGGATCGACCCGCAGAAGATCGCGCCCAAGGCGCGTGTTTACTGATGGGGAATGTGAGAGAATAGGCAAAGGATCGTTGCCGGAGGCGCTGCCATGGGTGAAATGCAGATCAAAATCGCTGACGAAGCGCTGCTGACGCGTATTTCCGATCGGGCGCGGTTGAACAACCGCTCCGTCGAGGAAGAGGTGGAGGCGCTGCTGCAGGCAGCGGTGCCGGCTCGTCCCCGACGCGAAGATCTTCCGGCGATCGCCGCCAGAATTCGCGCCATGACGCCGAAGGGCGTCAAGCAGACGGCTGCTGTGGAGATGTTGCGAGAGGATCGGGATCGTTGATCTACGTTGTCGATGCATCGGCTGCCATCGCATGGTTCGTGCCGGAGCCGGACCACATCAACGCCGATTTTCTGCTTGGCGGTTCGATCCGGAGAGTCGCTCCGGATCTGATCTTTTCGGAAGTCGCCAATGTCCTGCAGCGCAAAGTTCGGCTTGGTCAAATCACGCCGCAGCAGGCGGTGGATGGATTGACGACGCTTGACGAGAGCATCGATGTCGTCTTGCCGTCTCAGGCGCTGGTGAAATTGGGGTTCGAGCTGTCGCGTAAGCTCGATCACTCCGTCTACGACTGCATGTATCTGGCGGCAACGCATTCGACTGACGGCAGCTTCATGGTGACTGCCGATAAGAAATTTCTAACCAAGGCAAATGCCGCCGGCGAGGGTGGCCGGATACGGACCCTCGAAACGGCGCAGGCGCTGTTCGTCTCTGAGCAGGAAAACAAACATGGTTGAACTCGCACTTCCCAAGAATTCCCAGATACGCGAAGGCAAGGTGTGGCCGAAGCCGGCCGGTGCCACCAATACACGCGAATTCCGCGTCTATCGCTGGAGCCCTGACGATGGCCAGAACCCGTCGATCGATACGTTCTACATCGATGTCGACGATTGCGGCCCGATGGTGCTCGATGGTCTGCTCTACATCAAGAACAAGATAGACCCGACGCTGACGCTGCGCCGTTCCTGTCGCGAGGGCATTTGCGGTTCCTGCGCGATGAACATCGACGGCACGAATACGCTCGCCTGCACCAAGGGTCTCGACGACATCAAGGGCTCGGTGAAAATCTATCCGCTGCCGCACATGCCCGTCGTCAAGGATCTCGTGCCTGATCTCACCAACTTCTACGCCCAGCACCGCTCGATCGAGCCCTGGCTGAAGACGGTGTCGCCGGCGCCGGCGACCGAGTGGAAGCAGAGCCACGAAGACCGCCAGAAGCTCGACGGCCTCTACGAGTGCATCCTTTGCGCCTGCTGCTCGACCTCCTGTCCGAGCTACTGGTGGAACGGCGACCGCTATCTCGGTCCGGCCGTGCTGCTGCAGGCCTATCGCTGGCTGATCGACAGCCGCGACGAAGCCAAGGGTGAGCGCCTCGACAATCTCGAGGATCCGTTCCGCCTCTATCGCTGCCACACGATCATGAACTGCGCGCAGACCTGCCCGAAGGGTCTGAACCCGGCCAAGGCGATCGCCGAAATCAAGAAGATGATGGTCGAGCGCCGCGTCTGACGCGATGCCATCCATCCGGCGGCCCATGCGGGCCGCCGATGCCTGCCGGTGCGAGATGATCATCGTTCAATCGTGAAACAGGCGACAGCATTTCCAGAAGAAATGACTGGTCATCACCTTGCTGACAAATTCTATCTTCAGGAAGTTCTCAGCCGTAAAGGTTGAATTGCGCTGTCTCAGGCCTAGCTCCGTCAGGCAATTCACGGCCATTACGGCTTGATTAACCAAAGTGAAACACGTTCATTCGAAAATAAGCTAATTACTATTTTCATGCGACAAAAGCGGACATTCGGGAGCATTCAGATGCAGTTGCGATATGCGATGACAGGTATGGCGGTTGTTCTGTCACTCGCCGGTTGCCAGCGTACAGCCTATAACGACGCGAGCTACAGCGCAGCACCGGCGCCTTTGACGGCACAGCCGGTGCCTTCGGTGCAGGGCGGTCAGCTGCCTCCTCCCGGTGGTTCCTCGCAGTTCCCGGCCGCTCCGGCCTCGACGGCGCCGATGGGCGGCGTGCAGGGCGGCGGCGCAATGGCGGCCAATGGCGGCGGTCTCGACGTTACCAAGGAATCCCTGGTCGGCAGCTGGCGGGTCAACGGCTCCTGCGACATGTTCCTGACGCTCACCAACCTCGGCAGCGGTTCGCGCGGCGGCACACGCGGCTGCGTCGGCGAACTGACGGCGATGGGCTCCTGGGAAGTGTCGGGCAAGCAGGTCCTGTTCAAGGATCGCAACGGCAGCCAGATCGGCAGCGTCTACAAGACCGCCGACAACGCCTTTAGCGGCCAGACCAGCAGCGGCCAGCCGATCGCGCTCAGCCGATAAGCGAGCCGGCGGCTCGCTCCGCCGATCTTTTCCAGGCGGATTATCTCAATGCAACCGATGCCAGACTACAGCTTGAGCGTCAGCGAACAATTGAAGTCGCTGACGGCCTCGGGCTCGCTCCAACTCGACTCCGCCCAGATGCATGTGGCGAAGTGCCTGGATCGGGTGCTGTCAGAGCTCAAGCAGAAGCGTCCGGCGGCGAAATCGAGTGCGCTCGGATGGCTGTTCGCGGCCAAGAAGAAATCCTCCGAGCCGGTCAAGGGTCTCTACATTCACGGCAGCGTCGGCCGCGGCAAGACGATGCTGATGGACATGTTCTTCGACATGGCGCCCTGCGCGAAAAAGCGGCGGGCGCATTTTCATGAGTTCATGGCCGACGTGCACAATCGCATCGCCGCACACCGGCTCCGGCTGAAGAACGGCGAGACCAAGCAGGCCGATCCGATCCCGGTCGTGGGTGCAGCACTCTATGACGAAGCCGAACTCTTGTGCTTCGACGAGTTCACGGTCACCGATATCGCCGATGCGATGATCCTGTCGCGGCTGTTTTCCGACCTGTTCGGTCGCGGCTGCGTGCTGGTCGCGACGTCCAACGTCGAGCCGGTCAATCTCTATCGTGACGGCCTCAACCGTGGTCTGTTCCTGCCGTTCATCGATCTCCTGAACAAGCACGTCGAGACGGTGACGCTGGATTCTCCGACGGATTACCGGATGGAGAAGATCGACAGTCTGCCCGTCTACATCACGCCGCTCGACCGCCATGCCGACATGGCCATGGATGCCGCCTGGAACCAGGCGCTGCATGGGCGCAAGGCGCAGCCGATCGAGCTGCCGATGAAGGGGCGCTCGATCCATGTGCCGCTCGCCGTCGACCGGCTGGCGCGGTTCACATTCTCCGATCTCTGCGACAAGCCGCTGGGTGCCGCCGACTTCCTTGTCATCTCCGAACGCTTTGATGCCATATTTGTCGATCACGTTCCCATGCTCGGACCCGAGAAGCGGAACCAGACGAAGCGCTTCATCATTTTGGTCGATACGCTCTACGACCATGCGGTGAGGCTCTATATCTCGGCGGCGGCCATGCCTGAGAACTTGTTGACACAAGCGCGTGGTACCGAAGGTTTCGAGTTCGACCGGACGGCATCGCGCCTTTTCGAGATGCGGAGTGCGGAATATCTGGCTCTGCACCATGAGAAACGAGCCGCCGAATAGCAGTTTCATGACAAAAACTCTTACGTTTACGTAAGTAATTTGTCTTCTAAACGATTGAAATTGCTGGTCTCAAAATAATCAGTTGCCATTTTTGGCCTTAGGGTCTATGCGATTGCGGCAATTGGGCGCAGCCCCTCAGTGCGTCGCCCGACGAATTTTGGTCGCAAAGGAAACACCGAAATGGCGCGTAACAAAATCGCTCTCATTGGTTCTGGCATGATTGGTGGCACGCTGGCGCATCTCGCCGGCCTCAAGGAGCTGGGTGACATCGTTCTCTTCGATATCGCCGACGGCATCCCGCAGGGTAAGGGCCTCGACATCGCGCAGTCCTCGCCGGTTGAAGGCTTCGATGCCAACCTCACTGGCGCAAGCGACTACTCCGCAATCGAAGGCGCAGACGTCTGCATCGTCACCGCCGGTGTCGCCCGCAAGCCGGGCATGAGCCGCGACGACCTGCTCGGCATCAATCTCAAGGTCATGGAACAGGTCGGCGCCGGCATCAAGAAGTATGCCCCGAACGCCTTCGTGATCTGCATCACCAACCCGCTCGACGCCATGGTCTGGGCGCTGCAGAAGTTCTCCGGCCTTCCGGCCAACAAGGTCGTGGGCATGGCCGGCGTTCTGGACTCGTCGCGCTTCCGCCTGTTCCTCTCCAAGGAATTCAACGTTTCCGTACAGGACGTCACCGCTTTCGTTCTCGGCGGCCACGGCGACACGATGGTACCGCTCGCACGTTACTCCACCGTTGGCGGCATCCCGCTCACCGACCTCGTCACCATGGGTTGGGTCACCAAGGAGCGCCTCGAAGAAATCATCCAGCGCACCCGTGATGGCGGCGCCGAAATCGTTGGTCTCCTGAAGACCGGCTCGGCCTACTACGCACCGGCCGCTTCGGCGATCGAAATGGCTGAATCCTACCTCAAGGACAAGAAGCGCGTCCTGCCTTGCGCAGCGCAGCTCTCCGGCCAGTACGGCGTCAAGGACATGTATGTCGGCGTTCCCACCATCATCGGTGCCGGTGGCGTCGAGCGCATCATCGAGATCGACCTGAACAAGGCCGAAAAGGAAGCCTTCGACAAGTCCGTCGCTGCTGTCGCCGGCCTGTGCGAAGCCTGCATCAACATCGCGCCGTCGCTGAAATAAGCCGCCGACCGCTGACGCAATCCAAACAGGAACAGATCCATGAACATTCATGAATATCAGGCCAAGGCTCTGCTCAAGGGCTATGGTGCGCCGGTCGCCAAGGGCGTGCCGATCCTCAAGGTCGAGGAAGCCGAAGCTGCCGCCAAGTCGCTGCCGGGCCCGCTCTACGTGGTCAAGAGCCAGATCCACGCTGGCGGCCGCGGCAAGGGCAAGTTCAAGGAACTCGGCCCCGACGCAAAGGGCGGCGTTCGCCTTGCCAAGTCGATCGACGAAGTCGTCGCTCACGCCAAGGAAATGCTCGGCAACACGCTGGTAACGGCGCAGACGGGCGAAGCCGGCAAGCAGGTCAACCGTCTCTACATCGAAGACGGCGCCGACATCGATCGCGAACTCTATTGCTCGCTGCTGGTCGACCGTTCGGTCGGTCAGGTTGCCTTCGTGGTTTCGACCGAAGGCGGCATGGACATCGAAGCTGTCGCCCACGACACGCCCGAGAAGATCCACACGATCGCCATCAACCCGGAAACGGGCGTAACGGCTGACGACGTTACCAAGATCGTCAAGGCCCTGGAACTTTCCGGCGCTGCCGCCGAAGACGCCAAGTCGCTGTTCCCGGCGCTCTACAAGGCGTTCGGCGAAAAGGACATGGCGCTTCTCGAAGTCAACCCGCTGATCGTCATGAAGGACGGTCACCTGCGCGTTCTCGACGCCAAGATGTCCTTCGACGGCAACGCGCTGTTCCGCCATGACGACGTCAAGGCGCTGCGCGACGAGACCGAAGAAGACGCCAAGGAAATCGAAGCCTCCAAGTGGGACCTCGCCTACGTTGCCCTCGACGGCAACATTGGCTGCATGGTCAACGGCGCCGGTCTCGCCATGGCGACGATGGACATCATTAAGCTCTACGGCAAGGAGCCGGCTAACTTCTGCGACGTCGGCGGTGGCGCCGGCAAGGAGAAGGTCGCGGCTGCCTTCAAGATCATCACGGCCGATCCGAAGGTCGAGGGCATCCTCGTCAACATCTTCGGCGGCATCATGAAGTGCGACGTCATCGCCGAAGGCGTTGTCGCAGCGGTTCAGGAAGTCGGTCTCAAGGTTCCGCTCGTCGTTCGCCTCGAAGGCACCAATGTCGAGCTCGGCAAGAAGATCCTCAACGAATCCGGTCTCGCGATCACGGCAGCTGACGATCTCGACGATGCCGCCAAGAAGATCGTCGCGGCGATCAACGCCTAATTTGAGGACCTGATAGATGTCTATTCTCGTAAACAAGAATACCAAGGTCCTCGTGCAGGGCCTGACCGGCAAGACCGGTACTTTCCACACCGAACAGGCGCTCGCCTATTACGGTACGCAGATGGTCGGCGGTATCCACCCGAAGAAGGGTGGCGAAACCTGGACCGGCTCGAAGGGCGAAAGCCTGCCGATCTTCGCTTCGGTCGCCGAAGCCAAGGAACGCACCGGTGCCGACGCTTCGGTCATCTACGTTCCGCCGGCTGGTGCCGCTGATGCGATCATCGAGGCGATCGACGCCGAGATCCCGTTCATCACCTGCATCACCGAGGGTATCCCTGTCATGGACATGGTTCGCGTCAAGGCTCGTCTCGACCGCTCCAAGTCGCGACTGCTCGGCCCCAACTGCCCGGGTATCCTGACGCCGGAAGAATGCAAGATCGGCATCATGCCGGGCTCGATCTTCCGCAAGGGTTCGGTCGGTATCGTTTCGCGCTCCGGCACGCTGACCTACGAAGCCGTGTTCCAGACGTCGAACGAAGGCCTCGGCCAGACGACGGCTGTCGGCATCGGCGGCGATCCGGTCAAGGGCACCGAGTTCATCGACGTGCTCGAGATGTTCCTGGCCGACGAAGCCACGACCTCGATCATCATGATCGGCGAAATCGGTGGTTCGGCTGAAGAAGACGCGGCACAGTTCCTGATCGACGAAGCCAAGAAGGGCCGCAAGAAGCCGATGGCCGGCTTCATCGCTGGTCGTACGGCTCCGAAGGGCCGCACGATGGGCCACGCCGGCGCTGTCGTTTCCGGTGGCAAGGGCGATGCGGAATCCAAGATCGCTGCCATGGAAGCAGCCGGTATCAAGGTTTCGCCTTCGCCGGCACGCCTCGGCACGACGCTGGTTGAAGTCCTCAAGGGCTAAGCCAATCTATACACCGGGCAGGATGCGCTTTGCGTGCTGCCCGGTTCGAACCAAGACTGAGCCGCGGACAGGCGGCTGAACATGAAGATGCGGCAGCCGGTCGATGGGATCGGCAAATCACAAAGTCAGGAGGCGGGCGGAAGCGTCCGCGTAACACCATGGCACGGCAAGAAGCCAACGAGCAGTTTCAGATCACCTCGTTCCTGGATGGCGCCAACGCTGCTTACATCGAGCAGCTCTATGCGCGCTACGAGGACGACCCGGCATCGGTCAACGAGGAATGGCGCGCCTTCTTCAAGGCGCTGGAAGACAATCCTGATGATGTGAAGCGGGCCGCCAAGGGCGCATCCTGGCGCAAGAAGAACTGGCCGATGCAGGCCAGCGGCGACCTCGTTTCGGCGCTCGACGGCGACTGGGGCGTGATCGAGAAGGTCGTCGAGACCAAGGTGAAGGCCAAGGCTGAAGCAGCCGGCAAGCCGACCGAGGGTGCCGACATCCTGCAGGCGACGCGCGACAGCGTGCGCGCCATCATGATGATCCGCGCTTACCGGATGCGCGGCCACCTGCATGCCAAGCTCGACCCGCTCGGCATCGCGGCTCCCGTTGAAGACTACAAGGAACTGTCGCCGGAAAACTACGGTTTCTCCGAAGCCGACTACGACCGCAAGATCTTCATCGACAACGTGCTCGGCCTGGAATACGCCACCGTTCGCGAAATGATCGAGATACTCGAGCGCACCTACTGCTCGACGATCGGCGTCGAGTTCATGCACATTTCGAATCCTGAGGAAAAGGCCTGGATCCAGGAACGGATCGAAGGTCCTGATAAGGGCGTTGCCTTCACCGCCGAAGGCAAGAAGGCGATCCTGTCGAAGATCATCGAAGCCGAAGGCTACGAGCAGTTCCTCGACGTCAAGTTCAAGGGCACCAAGCGCTTCGGCCTCGACGGCGGTGAATCGCTGATCCCCGCACTCGAGCAGATCCTGAAGCGCGGCGGCCATCTCGGCCTCAAGGAAGCCGTGTTCGGCATGGCCCACCGCGGCCGCCTGAACGTGCTTTCCCAGGTCATGGGCAAGCCGCACCGCGCCATCTTCCACGAGTTCAAGGGCGGCTCCTACGCGCCTGACGAAGTCGAAGGTTCCGGCGACGTGAAGTACCACCTCGGCGCTTCGTCGGACCGCGAGTTCGACGGCAACAAGGTTCACGTGTCGCTGACGGCCAACCCGTCGCACCTTGAAATCGTCGACCCCGTCGTCATGGGCAAGGCGCGCGCCAAGCAGGACATGAGCGCCACCGTCTGGGACGGCGACATCATTCCGCTGTCGGAGCGCGCCAAGGTTCTGCCGCTCCTCATCCACGGCGACGCCGCTTTCGCCGGCCAGGGCGTGATTGCCGAAATCCTCGGCCTGTCCGGTCTGCGCGGCCACCGCGTTGCCGGCACGATGCACGTCATCATCAACAACCAGATCGGCTTCACCACGAACCCGGCCTTCTCGCGTTCGTCGCCCTATCCGTCCGACGTCGCCAAGATGATCGAAGCGCCGATCCTGCATGTCAACGGTGACGATCCGGAAGCCGTGGTTTACGGCGCCAAGATCGCCATGGAATTTCGCATGAAGTTCCACAAGCCTGTCGTGCTCGACATGTTCTGCTACCGCCGCTACGGCCACAATGAAGGCGACGAGCCGTCCTTCACGCAGCCGAAGATGTACAAGGTCATCCGCGCCCACAAGAGCGTTCTGCAGCTCTACAGCGAGCGCCTCGTTTCCGAGGGCGTGCTGACCGAGGGCGAAGTCGAGAAGATGAAGGCCGACTGGCGCGCGCATCTCGAGCAGGAGTTCGAGGCCGGCCAGCACTACAAGCCGAACAAGGCCGACTGGCTTGACGGCGAGTGGTCGGGCCTGCGCACGGCAGACAATGCCGACGAGCAGCGTCGCGGCAAGACCGCCGTGCCGATGAAGCAGCTGAAGGAAATCGGCCGCAAGCTGTCCGAAATCCCGGAAGGCTTCCATGCGCACCGCACGATCCAGCGCTTCATGGAAAACCGCGCCAACATGATCTCGACCGGCGAAGGCATCGACTGGGCAACGGCCGAAGCGCTGGCGTTCGGCGGTCTCGTCACCGAAGGTCACAAGATCCGTCTTTCCGGCCAGGATTGCGAACGCGGCACCTTCTCGCAGCGTCACTCGGTTCTCTACGATCAGGAAACGGAAGAGCGCTATATCCCGCTCGCCAACCTGTCGGCGACCCAGGCGCGCTACGAAGTCATCAACTCGATGCTGTCGGAAGAAGCCGTTCTCGGCTTCGAATACGGCTACTCGCTGGCCCGCCCGAACGCGCTGACGCTCTGGGAAGCCCAGTTCGGCGACTTCGCCAACGGTGCGCAGGTCGTGTTCGACCAGTTCATCTCGTCTGGCGAACGCAAGTGGCTGCGCATGTCCGGTCTCGTCTGCCTGCTGCCGCACGGCTATGAAGGCCAGGGTCCGGAGCACTCTTCGGCCCGCCTCGAGCGCTTCCTGCAGCTTTGCGCGGAAGACAACATGCAGGTCGCCAACGTCACGACGCCGGCGAACTACTTCCACATCCTGCGCCGCCAGGTGAAGCGCGACTTCCGCAAGCCGCTGATCCTGATGACGCCGAAGTCGCTGCTGCGCCACAAGCGCGCCGTGTCGGGCCTGGCCGAAATGGCCGGCGAGACCTCGTTCCACCGTCTCCTCTGGGACGATGCCGAGGTCATCAAGGACGGCCCGATCAAGCTGCAGAAGGATGCCAAGATCCGTCGCGTCGTGCTCTGCACCGGCAAGGTCTATTACGACCTTCTGGAAGAGCGCGAAAAGCGCGGGATCGACGATGTCTACCTGCTGCGCGTCGAACAGCTCTACCCGTTCCCGGCCAAGGCGCTCATCAACGAGCTCTCCCGCTTCCGCAACGCGGAAATGGTCTGGTGCCAGGAAGAGCCGAAGAACATGGGTGCATGGTCGTTCATCGATCCGTATCTGGAATGGGTGCTTGCCCATATCGATGCGAAGTACCAGCGCGTTCGCTACACCGGACGTCCGGCCGCGGCATCGCCCGCAACCGGCCTGATGTCCAAGCATCTGGCACAGCTCGCCGCGTTCCTCGAGGACGCGCTCGGCGGCTAACGAGAATGAGATCGGGGAGGGAGCGCGCCGCGTTTCCTCTCCGCATTAATTCAGATCCCGGCCGCTCGCGCCGGAATGCCGTCAAACATCACAAAGATCAAAATTCAGGATTTGAACAATGGCCACAGAAATCCGCGTTCCAACTCTCGGTGAATCCGTCAGCGAGGCAACCGTCGGCACCTGGTTCAAGAAGGTCGGCGATGTCATCAAGGCCGACGAGCCGCTGGTGGAGCTTGAAACCGACAAGGTGACCATCGAAGTTCCGGCACCGGCTGCCGGCGTACTTTCCGAAATCGTCGCGCAGGCCGGCGAAACCGTCGGTCTCGACGCACTGCTCGGCCAGATCGCCGCCAGCGCCGGTGCAGCCGCTGCTGCTCCGGCTGCCGCTGCCGCCCCCGCCAAGGCTGCCGAGCCGGCTCCTGCCGCTGCCGCACCGGTTGCCGCTGCCGCTTCTTCGATGCCGCCGGCACCGGCTGCTTCGAAGATGCTCGCTGAAAACAACCTTTCGGCCGATCAGGTCGATGGCTCCGGCAAGCGTGGCCAGGTTCTGAAGGGCGACGTGATCGCCGCCGTCGCCAAGGGCATTGCGACTCCCGCCGCTGCTGCTCCGGCAGCACCTGTTGCCGTACGCGGCCCCTCGACGGTCGAGGATGCCGGCCGCGAAGAGCGCGTGAAGATGACGCGCCTGCGCCAGACGATCGCCAAGCGCCTGAAGGACGCCCAGAACACCGCCGCCATGCTCACCACCTACAACGAGGTGGACATGAGCGCCGTGATGGCACTGCGCGCCAAGTACAAGGACGTGTTCGAAAAGAAGCACGGCGTGAAGCTTGGCTTCATGGGCTTCTTCACCAAGGCCGTTACGCACGCGCTGAAGGAACTGCCGGCTGTCAACGCCGAAATCGACGGCACCGACATCATCTACAAGAACTACTGCCACGTCGGCATGGCCGTCGGCACCGACAAGGGCCTGGTCGTTCCGATCATCCGCGATGCCGACCAGATGTCGATCGCCGAAATCGAAAAGGACCTCGGCCGTCTTGCCAAGTCGGCTCGCGACGGTTCGCTCTCGATGGCCGATATGCAGGGCGGCACCTTCACCATCACCAATGGTGGTGTCTACGGTTCGCTGATGTCCTCGCCGATCCTGAATGCGCCGCAGTCGGGCATTCTCGGCATGCACAAGATCCAGGACCGTCCCGTCGTCGTCGGCGGCCAGATCGTCATCCGCCCGATGATGTATCTCGCGCTCTCCTACGACCACCGCATCGTCGACGGCAAGGAAGCGGTTACCTTCCTCGTGCGCGTCAAGGAAAGCCTGGAAGATCCGGAACGCCTCGTTCTCGATCTCTAAGAGACCGACAGGGCCGCGCGAGCGGCCCTTTTCGCCTCAGCACCGGAACACCTGATGTCGCTGAAATCCGCCTTCCGCTCGTCGCATACCACGCCCGCTTCCGGTCGCCCCGTGGCGCGTGCGGCTGCGCTCCTGCTTGCCGCCACGCTTTGCGGCCAGCCGCTGATGGCGGCGGAGTGCAAGCAGGCCAATGCCGTCTATGCCGATCGCGACGGCGCCTACGAGCTGCGCTTCACGCCGATCGCGACAGCCGCGGCCGCCGCCAGCAATCGCTTCACGGTCAAGGTCTTGAAGACGCCGCTTTTGCTCGACGGCTATGTCATGCCGTCTGAAGACCCGGCGCGGTCGCTGGCCATGGTCATGTTCAAATGCCCTGACGGGGACGCGACGGGGGCCGATCTCGAGGCCTGCACGATCTGGCAGGGCATGGTCTACGGCATCGACGCCAAGGGCGCGCTCGACAACCTGCAGCCGGAAGCCGGGCAGGCGGCCGACAAGATCGTATTCCCCGGCATCGGCCCGGCCATTCGCGCCTCGTCTATCTGGGGCAAGGGCAAGGCATCGGTGGCGCCCTGGGATGTGCTCGACTTCAAGGAATGTGCGTCATGAGTGACCAACCCGTTCTTCTCGTGACCGGCGGCAGCCGTGGCATCGGGGCTGCGATCAGCCTGCTGGCCGCCGCCAAGGGCTGGCGCGTCGCGGTGAACTATGCCGCCAACAAGGCTGCGGCCGATGAGGTCGTGGCGAAGATCAAGGCCGGCGGCGGTGATGCCATCGCGATCAAGGGCGATGTCGGCGAGGCCGCCGATATCACGCAGATGTTCGAAGCCATCGACCGCCACTTCGGCCGGCTGGACGGGCTTGCCAACAATGCCGGCATCGTCGATGCGCCCTCTCGTATCGACGAGATGTCGGTGGCGCGCATCGAGCGGATGATGCGCATCAATATCACCGGCTCCATTCTCTGCGCGGCCGAGGCCGTGCGCCGCATGTCGACCAAACATGGCGGCAAGGGCGGGGCGATCGTCAATATCTCGTCGATGGCGGCGATCATCGGCTCGCCCTCGCAATATGTCGACTACGCCGCCTCCAAGGCCGCGATCGACACCTTCACCATCGGCCTTGCCCGCGAAGTGGCGACCGAGGGTGTGCGCGTCAACGCGGTACGCCCCGGGGTCATCGACACCGAAATCCACGCCTCCGGCGGCCTGCCTGATCGGGCGCGCGACATGGCGCCGAGCATTCCGATGCAGCGCGCCGGAACGGCGGAAGAGATCGCCGACGCGGTGCTTTATCTGCTATCCAAGGACGCATCCTATGTCACCGGCGCGATCCTCAATGTAAGCGGCGGCCGATGATCGGGTTCATCATTTCAAGGGCGGTATGAGCATGCAGTATGTTCTCGAATTTCTCGGCCTGATGGCCGTCTTCTCGATCTTCATCGTCGTGCCGGGCGCCGACTTCGCTGTCATCCTGCGCCAGAGCATCGTGCATGGTCGCCGGGCCGCGATCATGAGCGGCATCGGCATGGGCTTCTCGCTGCTCTTCCACATCAGCTACACGATCCTCGGCCTCGGGCTGATCGTGTCGCAGTCGCTGATGCTGTTTGCGATGATCAAGTGGGCGGGTGTCGCCTACCTCGTCTATCTCGGCATCAAGTCGTTCCGCGCGCCCGGCTTCAACGTGGCCGACATCAAGGTCAGCGAAGAGGATCGCAAGCCGATCTCGGCGCTGCGCTGCCTCGGCATGGGCTTCATCACCAATGCGCTGAACCCCAAGCCGGTGCTGTTCTTCCTGTCGCTGTTTTCGACGCTCGTTCATCACGACACGCCCGGCCTCATCCAGTTCAGCTACGGCATCGGCATGGCGACCGCGCTGGTCGCATGGTTTGCCGCCGTCTCCACCTTCTTCACCGTCAAGGCCGTTCGCGATCGTTTCATCGCCAGCGGCAAATGGTTCAACCGCATTACCGGCGCCGCTCTGGTCGGCTTCGGCTTCCGTCTCGCGCTCGCCCGCGCGGCGGATTAAGCAAATAACGAAAAGGAAAAGCAACAATGTCCTATGATGTGATCGTTATCGGAACCGGCCCCGGCGGCTATGTCGCTGCCATCAAGGCGGCCCAGCTCGGCCTCAAGGTTGCCGTCGTCGAAAAGCGCGCGACCTTTGGCGGCACCTGCCTCAATGTCGGCTGCATTCCCTCCAAGGCGCTGCTGCATGCGTCGGAAATGTTCCATCAGGCCGGCCACGGCATGGACGCGCTCGGCATCGAGGTCGCGGCGCCGAAGCTGAACCTCGACAAGATGATGGCCCACAAGGACGCCACCGTGAAGTCGAACGTCGACGGCGTCGCCTTCCTGTTCAAGAAGAACAAGATCGACAGCTTCATCGGCACCGGCAAGATCGTCTCGGCCGGTAAGGTCTCGGTTACGGCTGAGGACGGCAAGATCCAGGAGATCGAAGGCAAGAACATCGTCATCGCCACCGGCTCCGACGTTGCCGGCATCCCCGGCGTGAAGGTCGACATCGACGAGAAGGTGATCGTTTCCTCAACCGGCGCGATCGCGCTCGACAAGGTGCCTGAGACGATGATCGTCGTCGGCGGCGGCGTCATCGGCCTCGAGCTCGGCTCTGTGTGGTCGCGCCTCGGCGCCAAGGTCACCGTCATCGAATATCTCGACAAGATCCTCGGCGCGATGGATGGCGACGTCTCCAAGCAGTTCCAGCGCATGCTCGCCAAGCAGGGCGTCGACATCAACCTGAGCTCCAAGGTAACGGGCGTTGAAAAGGGCGGCAAGGGCGCGAAGGTGACCTTCGAGCCGGTCGCCGGCGGTGCCGCGCAGACGGTCGAAGCCGATGTCGTGCTGATCTCCACCGGCCGCATTCCCTACACGGCCGGCCTTGGTCTCGAAGAAGCAGGCGTTGCCCTCGACAATCGTGGCCGCGTCGAGATCGACGGTCACTTCCGCACCAATGTTGCCGGCATCTACGCGATCGGCGACGTGGTGAAGGGCCCGATGCTGGCGCACAAGGCTGAAGACGAGGGTGTGGCGCTCGCCGAAATCCTCGCCGGCCAGCACGGCCATGTGAACTACGACGTCATCCCGAGCGTCGTCTACACGCAGCCCGAAGTCGCCTCCGTCGGCAAGACCGAGGAAGAGCTGAAGGCTGCTGGCGTCGCCTACAAGGTCGGCAAGTTCCCGTTCACGGCCAATGGCCGCGCGCGCGCCATGCTGGCGACGGATGGTTTCGTGAAGATCCTGTCGGACAAGACCACCGACCGCGTCCTCGGCGGCCACATCGTCGGCTTCGGCGCCGGCGAAATGATCCACGAGATTGCCGTCCTTATGGAATTCGGCGGCTCCGCCGAAGACCTCGGCCGCACCTGCCACGCCCACCCGACCATGTCGGAAGCGGTGAAGGAAGCGGCACTGGCGGCGTTCTTCAAGCCGATCCATATGTAAGGCTTTGACATAAGCTTCGAAGAGGCCGCGGTTCGAGAGGACTGCGGCCTTTTTCGTTTGGCTAACCCTCGCGTGGTTTGTTCGTCGTCGTAAAACCCCTCCCCAACCCCTCCCCACAAGGGGGAGGGGCTCCGGGCGGCAATCGCTCGGCAGTACGGCACCCTATCGATTGATATGAGGTAGGAGGCGAACGCTCAGCGTCGCCACAAGTTAGCCCCTCCCCCTTGTGGGGAGGGGTTGGGGAGGGGACTTTTGCGGCAAGCGTGGAGCTTGGTCCGTGGCAGCCCTCAATTCACCGCCGTCACCGTAAAGCCCTGCTTGCGCAACAGCTCGATCACGCCGCCTTCGCCGGGCAGATGAAGCGCGCCGACGGCCATGAAGACGTTGCCGGTGGCGAGGATCGGGGCGGCGCGTTCGGCCATGATCTTGTTGCGATCGAGGATGATGCGCTGTTCGAAGGCGGCGTAGTCGCTGCTGTCGTCGGCGCCCTCGGGCGTCACCGTCTTCAGCATCGGCATGGTCATGCCGATATCGCCGGAGAGGTAGAGATCGGTCATGGTCTCGACCACGTCGTTCATCTTCGAGCCGAGTTCCAGGGTTTCGATCAGCGACTTCATGTGGAATTCGGTGGGGAGTTCGGCCATGGCCTGCAGCTGCTCGGCGAGCGTCTCCAGGCCCTTGACCTGCTTGCCCTGAGCGGCCGCGTCGGTGGCGATTTTCTGGTCGAGGAATTGCACGCCCTTTGCCTTGCGGGCCATTTCGCAGGCGGGCAGTGCGACAACGCTCGAGATCATCCACGGGCGCATGCGCGAGACGGCTGCGAGCGGAATGCCGCGCGTCTTCAGGCCGGCCTCGAGGCGGGTGTAATCCTCGGGCGACAAGAGCTTGTCGATGGTTGTGCCGTCGGTGAACATCATCAGGTCGGGCTTCATCATCAGGGCCGCCGAAGCCTTCTTCTCGTCGAGGATTTCGTCGGATTCGATCACGATGGTGTCAGCTGCATCATGCGCGGCCTTCGTGCGCGGCGGCAGGTCGAGCACGCGCGGATCGGTGACGTGCATGCTGCCCAAGAGCCAGGATGGCTTGATGCCCGGTTTTTCGATCTTCCAGAAGATCCCCTTGCCGTTCGGCACGGCGTCGGCTTCCTTCACCGCCTGCTCGTAGCGTGCCGGGTCGCTGACCTTGAGGTCGTCGAGGATGTTGCGGCCGGTACAGCTTGCGTCATCCGCGGCTGACGCCGGCGAGATGGAGACGAGGGTGGCGATCAGGAGTGCTGCGGCCAGCACATGGACGGCAGCGATCAGCCAGAGCACGATGTTGCCGAAACGAGCCGGCAAGGCGATGGAAAGGCTGCGGTGGCCGAGGGAGATCGTCATGATGGTGTTCCGGTCACAAAGGATTTGCCACAAGCTTTACGCGCTGGGCCTTCCATATTCCTTTAAGGGAACAGGTTAACAAAGGATTACGCCCGGGGATGGGCGCGGTCGTAAACGTCGAGAAGGCGTGAGGCGTCCACACCCGTATAGACCTGGGTGGTCGACAGGCTGGCATGGCCGAGCAGTTCCTGGATGGTGCGGAGATCGCCGCCGCCGGCGAGCAGATGGGTGGCGAAGGAGTGGCGCAGCGCGTGCGGGGTGGCGGTTTCCGGCAGGCCGAAGGCGCTTCGCATCTTGCGCATGGTCTGCTGGATGATCGCCTGCTGCAGCTTGCCGCCGCGCGCGCCGCGAAACAGCGGCTGCTCGGCGGCGAGATGATAGGGGCAGAGCTTTCGGTATTTCTCGACCGCCTCGAAGACGATTGGAAGCAGCGGCACCAGGCGGGTCTTGTTGCCCTTGCCTGTTATGCGCAGCGTCGTGGCGCCTGATGTGATGTCGCCGGGCAGGAGATCGAGCGCTTCGGAGATGCGCAGGCCGCAGCCATAGAGCAGGGTCATGACGGCGGCGTCGCGGGCGGCGATCCAGGGTTCCTCGTGCAGCTGCGCCTCGTTGCTGACGACGGTGACGGCCTGCGTGTCGGAGAGCGGCTTGGGAAGCGATTTCGGCTGTTTCGGCGAGCGGATGGCGCCGGCGCCGGCGGCGTTCACCAGCCCCTTCTTTTCGAGATAGCGCAGCAGCGAGCGCAGGCCGGCGAGATTGCGGCCGAGCGAGCGGGCGCCGGTGCCGTCGCGGCGGCGGGCGGCGAGGAAGGCGCGGAAATCGGCGGGGCGCAGCGCCTCGATATCCTTGAGCGTCGTCGGGCCGGCGAGATGGCCGGTCATGAAGGTCAGGAACTGGCGGGTGTCGCGCTCATAGGCGTCGAGCGTGTGCTGCGAGAGACGTCGTTCGCCGGCTAGGCTTTGCAGCCAGGTGGCGCGTTCCGCCATCAGCCGCGCGTCGGCCATGATCAGGAGTTCATTCACGTTTCCGCCTCTTGAATTTGCCAGCCAGACCGCCAATTTTGCCTGAGGGACGGTTATGGAATCGCTAACATCGGCCAAGTGCCTGTCATGCTTCGATCATAATAATCGCGATAACTGGTTTCCCAACGAGGCAGGATCTTGCATGGCACGGCGCCAACCCACGACGGCATTCGGACAATTCGCAGAAACGATCGCGCTCGTTTCCCGAGGCAGACCCGGACATATCGTCGACACGCTGATCGCCGAACGCGGACAACGCATCGTCGGCCACCCGCTGTGGCCCGTCATACGGCCGTTTCTCTATACGCTGCTGCGCTACAACAAGGCGATGACCTTCGCCAACGACATCGCCAACATGCCGGGCTTCCAGTGCTTCGAGTATATGAGCAATTTGCTCGATCTCGATATCGGCGTGACCAATGCCGAGCGGATACCCGACAAGGGCGGCTTCATTCTGGTCAGCAACCATCCGACCGGGATCGCCGATGGCGTCGCGGTGTTCGATCTGCTGAAGACGCGGCGGCCCGATATGATGGTATTCGCCAACCGCGATGCGGTGCGCGTCAATCCGCGCTTTGCCGAGATGATCATTCCGGTCGAGTGGCGCGACGAGCACAAGAGCAAGCTGAAGGCACGCGAGACGCTGCAGCTGACGAACCACGCCGTGCGCGAAGGCAAGGCGACGGTGCTGTTTCCCTCCGGGCGCATCGCCTACTGGGCGAACGGCCAGCTCAACGAGCGGCCGTGGAAGACGTCCGCCGTCGGGCTGGCGCGCAAGTACAATCTGCCGATCCTGCCTGTTCATATGACGGCACGCAATTCCGGGCTGTTCTACTGGTTCGCCAAGTGGTCGACGGAGCTGCGCGACATGACCGTGTTCCACGAACTCCTGAACAAGCGCGGCGATCGCTTCGATTTTATCATCGGCGACATGATCCCGGTCGAGCATCTTGATGGCGACATCAACGACGTCACAAGGGCGCTGGAGACGCACACCGTCGAGGCGCTGAAACTCGATGGCGACGCGCGGTTCCAGCCGCTTGTCGAGCCAAGCCTGCCCGAGATGGCCGATGCCCATTCATTTCGCTGAGCGGATGGGGTAAAGCGGGGCATGCAACTCCGCTCCATGTTCGCCCAGAATTACCGGTCGCTCCGCTCGATCCGCATGGATCTGTCGGAGACCTCGCTGTTTCTCGGCGAGAACGGCGTCGGCAAATCCAATCTCTATCGTGCGCTGCAGCTAGTGCAGGCGGCCGTCACCGGGCGGCTGGTGCGCGAGCTTGCGGCCGAGGGCGGCATGTTCTCGGTGCTTTGGTCGGGCACGCGCAAGCAGAATGAGGGGCCGGCGCGGGTGCGGCTCGAGGTCGAGCTTCTGGACGAGGAGCGGGCCGTCACCTTTCGCTACAGGGTCGAGGTCGGCCTGCGCCCGCCAGAAGCGGCGGCCGGCTTTCCGCTGGAGCCGCAGGTGAAGGCCGAGGAGTTGATCGTCGATCACGGGCGGCCGGTCACGATGATGAAGCGGGCGGGGCCATCGATCCAGGTGCGGGATGGCGCCGGGCGGATGCAGGACTATCCGGATCAGGCGCTGACATCAGAGACGGCGATGGCGCTGCTTGGCGATGCCGGGCATTTTCCCGAGATCGCGGCCTTTCGCCGGGTGGTGGCCAACTGGCGGTTCTTTCATGGTTTCCGCACCGACCGCGCCTCGCCGCTGCGCCAGCCCTGCCTTGCCGTGACCGGGCCGATGCTGGATGAGGACGGCGCCAATCTGGCGGCGGTGTTCGCGACGCTCAGGCATACGCGGCAGGATACGGTTGATCTCGATCGTGTGGTCGCCTCGGCCTTCGGCGGCGCGCGGCTCGTGGTGCCGGAGCCGGAGGAGACGGCGTCGTTCGGGCTCGCCTTTCCCGATTTTCCGCACCGGGTGTTCCAGCCGCGTGAGCTTTCCGATGGGCAGATACGCTTTCTCGGACTGGCGGCGGCATTGTTGTCCTATCGCCTGCCGCCGTTGATCGCGCTCAACGAGCCGGAAGCGAGCCTGCATCCCGACATGCTGGAACCGCTGGCGGATATGATCGCGACCGCTTCGAAGAGCAGCCAGGTGTGGATCGTCACCCACTCGGCGCAGCTGGCGGAGGCCGTGCGCGAGCGCTGCGGGGTGCGGCCGCGCAAGGTGATCCGCGAAAACGGCGCCACCTGGATCGAGGGCATGCGGCTTACCGGCACGATTGCCGGCGAGGACGATGATGACGATTGATAGCGCGATGTCGCGGGTTTCATTTTGTTCTCGTTGCGGGCATGGTCGCGCCCGATGAGCATAGATTCGTCCGACCTCTTTGGCCCCATTGAACCACCGCCCGCCGTGCGCACGGTGTCGGTGCTTGTACCCATGCCGGCGCCCAGGCCCTATTCCTATTCGGTGCCCGAGGGCATGGCCGTGGAGCCCGGCTCCGTGGTGCAGGTGCCGCTCGGGCCGCGCCAGGTGATGGGCGCCGTCTGGGAGGGGGGAAACGAGGGCGTCGATCCGAAGAAGCTTCGGCCGATCACCAAGGTGTTCGATTGCCCGCCGCTTTCGAAGGACATGCGCGATTTCGTCGACTGGGTCGCGAGCTACACGCTGTCGCCGCCGGGGCTGGTGGCGCGGATGGCGCTGCGTGTTCCCAACGCCTTCGATCCGGAACCGATGGTCGAGGGACTGCGCTTTGTCGGCGGCGAGCCGGAGCGGATGACGCCGGCGCGCGCCCGCGTGCTCGATGCCGCCGGCGACGGGCTGTCGTGGACGCGCATTGGCCTGGCGCATGCGGCCGGCGTTTCGACCAGCGTCGTCGACGGCTTGATCGCGCAGGGGATCTTCGAGACGATCTTCCTGCCGCCGCCGCCGATCGTGGCGAAGCCGGACCCGGATTTCGCGCCGTCGCGGCTCGCCGGTCCGCAGAAGGAGGCGGCCGACGAAATCCTCGAGGAGGTCCGCAACGGCCAGTTCGCGGTATCGCTGATCGATGGCGTCACCGGTTCGGGCAAGACCGAGGTCTATTTCGAGGCGATCGCCGAGACGCTGAAGCGCGGCAAGCAGGTGCTGATCCTGTTGCCGGAGATCGCGCTGACGGCCAGTTTCCTCGAGCGCTTCCAGGACCGCTTCGGGGCGAAGCCCGCCGAGTGGCATTCCGATCTGGCGCCGAAGACGCGCGAGAAGGTGTGGCGGCAGGCGGTGACGGGGGAGGTCCGCGTCGTGGCCGGCGCGCGTTCGGCGCTGTTCTTGCCGTTCGAGGATCTAGGGCTGATCATCGTCGATGAAGAGCATGATCCCGCCTACAAGCAGGAAGACCGCGTCTATTACAATGCCCGCGACATGGCGGTCGTGCGCGCCCGGATCGGCGATTTTCCGCTCGTGCTGGTCTCGGCCACGCCATCGATCGAGAGCCAGGTCAATGGCCAGAGCGGGCGCTATACGACCATTCACCTGCCGACACGCTTCGGCGACGCGGCGCTGCCTGATCTGCACCTGGTCGACATGCGAAGGCATGCGCCGGAGCGTGGTGGGTTCCTGTCGCCGGTGCTCTTGCGGGCCATCGGCAAGACGGTCGAGAAGAAGCAGCAGGCACTGTTGTTCCTGAACCGGCGCGGCTATGCGCCGCTGACGCTCTGCCGCGTCTGCGGTCATCGCTTCCAATGCCCGCAATGTTCCAGCTGGCTGGTCGAGCACCGGTTCAAGCGGCAGCTGCAATGCCATCAGTGCGGCTATCACCAGCATACGCCGGAGGCCTGCCCGGAATGCGGCACGTTCGATCACCTGGTTGCCTGCGGGCCGGGGGTGGAGCGGATCGCGGAAGAGGTGGAGCGGCATTTTCCCGAGGCGCGGACCATCGTTCTCTCTTCCGACATCATGGGCGGCGTGAAGCGGCTCAGGCTGGAGCTCGATGCGATCGCCAAGGGCGAGGCGGATATCGTCATCGGCACGCAGCTGGTGGCCAAGGGGCATAACTTCCCGCTGATGACGCTGGTGGGCATCATCGATGCCGATCTCGGCCTGGCGAACGGCGATCCGCGCGCGGCCGAGCGGACCTTCCAGCTGCTGTCGCAGGTGACCGGCCGCGCCGGGCGTACGGGTCTGAAGAGCCACGGCCTGCTGCAGACCTACCAGCCGCAGCATCCCGTGATGCAGGCGATCGTCTCGGGCGACGCGGGAGCCTTCTACGAGCGCGAGATCGCCGAGCGTGAGCGGGCGATCCTGCCGCCGTTCGGCCGACTGGCGTCGATCATCGTCTCGGCGGAAACACGGCAGGATGCGGAGGGGCATGCGCGCAGCATGCGCAACGCAGCACCTCAGGTGACGGGGATTTCCGTGCTCGGGCCGGCCGAGGCGCCGCTGGCGCTGGTGCGCGGACGCCATCGCTTCCGGCTCCTCGTGCATGGTCGCCGGAACTCCGACATGCAGGCCTACCTGCGCACCATGCTGGCGCAATCGCCGAAAGAGCGCGGCTCCATCCATGTGCAGCTCGATATCGATCCGCAGAGCTTCCTTTAGAGTACGCCGATCTCGGGCGTTTGCGGCCTGCCGATATCATGGCATAAGGGCTGCAAATCACAGTGATTTGGGGTCACATCATGGAATTCTACTTTCCGACGGAGCTGGGCGAGCAGCTTGCCTTCGGTGCCGCCGCGTTTACCGCGCTTGCGGGCTTCATCATCATGTTCGCGCCGGGCTATGCGATGCGGCTCTTCGGGATACAGGTGCGTGAGGGGCGCCGCGACGGTTATGCCGAGCTGCGCTCGATGGGCGGCTTCTATCTCGGCACCGGGCTGGCGGCGATCATGCTGGCGCAGAACTTCACCTATCTGGCGCTTGGCGCGGCGTTTGCGATGGCCGCATTTGCGCGCATCATCTCGCTGCTTTCCGACCGGGGAGGCACCATCATGAATTATGTACTTCTGGTTGTGCAGGTGATTTTGGCGGCGCTTCCGCTCGGCTATGTCTTCGGTTTCTTTTCCGCCTGAAACACGCCGATTTTGGAGTGACGGTCTCTGGACCGTGAACGGTTTCGGCATTTTTGCGGCAGAAATCGATGCTAAAATAGGATTACGGCGTTACGCGTGTTGCGAGTCCCGATATCCTATGTTAGACGGACCCCGAATTTCGGAAGAAGCAAGAGGCTTCTCTTGCGATTTCTGGGGGAAATCATAACGAATTCAAGAATTTAAATCAGGCGCCCGCCGGAGGCCGGATTCTTGGGTTGAAATCAGGGAAATTTGTGCCCGTGGCAGACACGTCCCAGCTTACATCTGGTGTTGCAGAGCGATATGCCTCGTCGCTGTTCGAACTGGCGCTCGAGGAGGGTGCAGTCGCGAACGTGACCGCCGATCTCGACCGTTTTCAGGCGATGTTGGACGAGAGCGACGATCTGAAGCGCTTCATCTCCAGCCCGGTTTTCTCGGCTGAAGATCAGCTGAAGACGATCATCGCGATCAGCGAAAAGGCTGGCATCAGCGGGTTCGTTGCAAACTTCCTGAAGGTCGTGGCGCGCAATCGCCGCCTGTTTGCTCTCCCGGGCATGATCAAGGCCTTCCGTGTCATCGCTGCCAAGCAGCGTGGCGAAATTACCGCCGAGGTTACCTCGGCCCATGCGCTCGACGCAGCGCAGGAAACTGAATTGAAGGCGGCGCTGAAGGGCGTCACCGGCAAAGACGTGGCGGTCAACGTCACGGTTGATCCGTCAATTCTTGGTGGTCTGATCGTGAAGGTCGGGTCCCGTCAGATTGATACGTCTCTTCGTACCAAACTCTCTACCCTTAAGCTTGCATTGAAAGAGGTTGGCTGATGGATATCCGCGCCGCGGAAATTTCCGCAATTCTCAAAGATCAGATTAAAAACTTCGGCAAAGAGGCGCAGGTCTCGGAAGTCGGTCAGGTGCTCTCCGTCGGTGACGGTATCGCTCGCGTATACGGTCTGGACAACGTCCAGGCCGGCGAGATGGTCGAGTTCCCGGGCGGCATCCGCGGCATGGCGCTGAACCTTGAAGCCGACAACGTTGGTGTCGTTATTTTCGGTTCCGACCGCGCCATCAAGGAAGGCGATACCGTCAAGCGTACGGGCGCCATCGTTGACGTTCCGGTTGGTCCGGAACTGCTCGGCCGCGTTGTCGACGCTCTCGGCAACCCGATCGACGGCAAGGGCCCGATCAACGCGACCCGCCGTGCGCGCGTCGACGTCAAGGCTCCCGGCATCATTCCGCGCAAGTCGGTTCATGAGCCGATGTCGACCGGCCTCAAGGCCATCGACGCGCTCATCCCGGTTGGCCGTGGCCAGCGCGAGCTCGTCATCGGCGACCGCCAGACCGGCAAGACCGCGATCATTCTCGACGCGATCCTGAACCAGAAGGCCATTCACGACAACGGCCCGGACAGCGAAAAGCTGTACTGCGTCTACGTCGCTATCGGCCAGAAGCGTTCGACCGTTGCCCAGTTCGTCAAGGTTCTCGAAGAACGCGGCGCAATGAAGTACTCGATCGTCGTTGCCGCGACCGCTTCGGACGCTGCTCCGATGCAGTACCTGGCACCGTTCGCCGGTTGCGCCATGGGCGAATACTTCCGCGACAACGGCCAGCATGCCCTGATCGGTTACGACGACCTTTCGAAGCAGGCTGTTGCCTATCGCCAGATGTCGCTTCTGCTGCGCCGCCCGCCGGGCCGCGAAGCTTACCCGGGCGACGTTTTCTACCTGCATTCGCGTCTCCTCGAGCGCGCTGCAAAGCTCTCCGACGAAATGGGCGCTGGCTCGCTGACGGCTCTGCCTGTCATCGAAACCCAGGGTAACGACGTTTCGGCGTTCATTCCGACCAACGTGATCTCGATCACCGACGGCCAGATCTTCCTTGAAACCGACCTGTTCTACCAGGGCATTCGTCCGGCCGTTAACGTCGGTCTGTCGGTTTCGCGCGTTGGTTCCGCCGCTCAGATCAAGGCCATGAAGCAGGTTGCCGGCTCGATCAAGGGCGAACTCGCCCAGTATCGCGAAATGGCCGCCTTCGCCCAGTTCGGCTCCGACCTCGACGCATCGACGCAGCGCCTGCTGAACCGCGGCGCACGCCTGACCGAACTCCTGAAGCAGCCGCAGTTCTCGCCGCTGAAGACGGAAGAACAGGTCGCGGTGATCTTCGCCGGCGTCAACGGTTACCTCGACAAGGTCGCGGTCAACCAGGTCGGCAAGTTCGAGCAGGGCCTGCTGTCGTACCTCCGTTCCGAAGGTTCGGCGATCCTCGACACGATCCGTAGCGAAAAGGCCATCAGCGACGATACGAAGGGCAAGCTCACCGCTGCCATCGACAGCTTCGCGAAGTCTTTCTCGTAATCGGACCCAGTTAGGACGGATCACGGATGCCTTCACTTAAGGATCTGAAAAACCGGATCGCCTCCGTCAAGGCGACGCAGAAGATCACCAAGGCGATGAAAATGGTCGCCGCGGCGAAGCTTCGGCGTGCGCAGGAGGCGGCCGAGGCCGCCCGGCCCTATTCGCAGCGGATGAGTGCGGTCTTGGCGAACATCGCCAACGCCGTCACCGATGCGGATGGTGCGCCGGCTCTCATGACCGGTACAGGCAAGGATCAGGTTCACCTGCTCGTTGTCTGCACGGCTGATCGCGGCCTCTGCGGCGGTTTCAACTCGCAGATTTCCCGTTTTGCCCGCGATCATGCCCGCAAGCTGACCGCAGAAGGCAAGACGGTAAAGATCTTCACTGTCGGCAAGAAGGGCTACGACAGCCTGCGCCGCGAATTCCTGCCGCTCATCGTCGAGCGCAAGGAACTCCGCGACGTCAAGCGTGTCGCCTTCGAAAACGCCGACAGCATCGGCAAGCGCATCATCGAGATGTACGAAGCCGGTGAATTCGACGTCTGCACGCTCTTCTATTCCGAGTTCAAGTCGGTGATCTCGCAGGTTCCGACGGCACAGCAGCTCATCCCGGCTTCGGCTGGCGAGGCGGTTGCCGAGGACGCGGCACATGCGGGCGCGGTCTACGAATACGAGCCAGATCCGGCATCGATCCTCGAGGATCTGATTCCACGCAACATCTCGGTCCAGATTTTCCGCGCGCTCCTCGAGAACGTCGCCGGCGAAATGGGCGCCAAGATGAGCGCGATGGACAATGCGACGCGTAACGCTGGTGAAATGATCAACAAGCTGACGCTTTCCTACAACCGTCAGCGCCAGGCTCAGATCACCAAGGAACTCATTGAAATCATTTCGGGCGCGGAAGCGCTCTGAGGTAAGGGAAAGAGGGTAAGAAGATGGCTAAGGCAGCTACCCCCAAGAAGGCCGCGGCAGGCTCCGCCGGCAAGGTTACGCAGGTTATCGGCGCCGTCGTGGACGTTGCCTTCGAAGGCGAACTGCCGGCGATCCTGAACGCACTCGAAACCACGAACGGCGGCAACCGCCTCGTGCTCGAAGTCGCTCAGCACCTGGGTGAAAACGAAGTTCGTACGATCGCCATGGACTCGACCGAAGGTCTGGTTCGCGGTCAGCCGGTCTCCGACACGGGTGAGCCGATCACGGTTCCGGTCGGTCCGGAAACGCTCGGCCGTATCATGAACGTCATCGGCGAACCGGTTGACGAAGCCGGCCCGCTGGTCACTTCGGGCAAGCGCGCCATCCACCAGGACGCTCCTTCCTACGTCGACCAGTCGACCGAAGGCCAGATCCTCGTCACCGGCATCAAGGTCGTCGACCTTCTCGCTCCTTATGCAAAGGGCGGCAAGATCGGCCTGTTCGGCGGCGCCGGCGTCGGCAAGACCGTTCTGATCATGGAACTGATCAACAACGTCGCCAAGGCGCACGGTGGTTACTCGGTATTCGCAGGCGTGGGTGAACGTACCCGCGAAGGCAACGACCTTTACCACGAAATGATCGAATCGGGCGTCAACAAGCACGGCGGCGGCGAAGGCTCCAAGGCTGCTCTCGTTTACGGCCAGATGAACGAACCGCCGGGCGCACGCGCTCGCGTTGCTCTCACCGGTCTGACGATCGCTGAAGACTTCCGCGACAAGGGCCAGGACGTTCTGTTCTTCGTCGACAACATCTTCCGCTTCACGCAGGCAGGTTCCGAAGTGTCGGCTCTGCTCGGCCGTATTCCTTCGGCCGTTGGCTATCAGCCGACGCTCGCCACGGACATGGGCGCGATGCAGGAACGCATCACCACCACGACGAAGGGCTCGATCACCTCGGTTCAGGCCATTTACGTCCCCGCCGACGACTTGACCGACCCGGCTCCGGCCACCTCGTTCGCCCACTTGGACGCAACGACGGTTCTGTCGCGCTCGATCGCTGAAAAGGGTATCTACCCGGCCGTTGACCCGCTCGACTCCACGTCGCGCATGCTCGACCCGATGGTTGTCGGCGAAGAGCACTACGAAGTGGCTCGTAAGGTTCAGACGACGCTGCAGCGCTACAAGGCCCTGCAGGACATCATCGCCATCCTTGGCATGGACGAACTGTCGGAAGAAGACCGTCTGGCTGTTGCCCGCGCCCGTAAGATCGAGCGCTTCCTGTCGCAGCCGTTCTTCGTCGCCGAAGTCTTCACCGGTTCGCCGGGCAAGCTCGTTGCGCTCGAAGACACGATCAAGGGCTTCAAGGGCCTCGTCAACGGCGAATACGATCACCTGCCGGAAGCAGCCTTCTACATGGTCGGCTCGATGGAAGAAGCCATCGAAAAGGCCAAGAAGCTCTCCGCAGCCGCTTGATGCATTCACTTACGGCGCGCAGGGTCCGTCCCCGCGCGCCGTCTCTCGTTTCAAAGACAATCAAGAAGTGAAACGTCATGGCTGACAATTTCAATTTTGAACTCGTATCTCCGGAGCGCCTGCTCTTGTCCGAGATGGTGACCGAAGTTGTCATTCCGGCAACCGAGGGCGAGATGACCGTCATGGCGAACCACGCGCCGACGATGACAACAATCAAGCCGGGCGTCGTGAGCGTTCGCTCCGCCAGCGGTGTCAAGAAGGACTTCGTGGTGTTCGGCGGCTTCGCCGACATCCTGCCGACCGGCTGCACGCTGCTCGCGGAATCCGCGATCCCCGTCGAAGACGTCTCCAAGGACGAACTCGACCGTCGCATCGACGCCGCCAAGTCTGAGCTCGAGGATGCCCAGCATCACGAGCACAAGTCCAAGCTGGAACACTTCATCATGGAAATGACGCACCTCCAGGGTGTCGTCAACAAGGACTGAGCCTTCCAGCTCTGACTGTCATCGAAGCGGCCGCAAGGCCGCTTTTTTGTTGCTCGCTCGAGGCTCTTCTCGGCTATCGAAGGCCGGTAGCGGTTGATCATTGGCGGATGCAGAGGCTATCTTCTCACCATGTCGGATCCGCATCGGTTCGGCCGCTGATGGGGAGGGTTTGATGTTTCATCCGAAGTTGTTCGAAAACCGCAATGTGGTGGTCACGGGTGCCGGTCGCGGGATCGGGCTCGAGGTCGCGAGACAGTTTCTCGATTGCGGTGCGCGGGTGCTGGTTCACACCGGCCGCGACGGCGAGCGGACGCTACCGGATTTCCTGCTGACGGCGGAAGAAGATCGCCGCGCCATCCTGATCGCCGGCGATTTCTCGACGGGCGAGGGGTGCCAGGTTTTTGCCAGCAAGGTACTCGGCCATTTCAAGACGATCCACGCGCTCGTCAACAATGCGGGAACGATGTTCGGCCGGTTTCCGGCGGGTACGCTCACGGACGAGCAGTATGGCCAGGTGGTGCAGCTGAACCAGACGTCGGTCGTCGAGGTCACCAGGGCGCTGCTGCCGGCGCTGAGGGCCGCTGGCGAGGCTGCGATCGTCAACACGGTTTCGATCTCGGCGTTGACGGGCGGCAGCCCCGGCTCGGCGATCTACTCGGCTTCCAAGGCGTTCGTCTCGACTTACTCGAAAGCGCTTGCGCGCGAACTCGCTCCCGACGGCATCCGCGTCAACTGCATCTCGCCGGGAACGATCGAAACCGATTTCCACCAGCGCTATTCATCCGCCGAAAAGCTTGAGCAGACCCGCAAGGGCATACCGCTGCAGCGGCTGGGGACGGCCGAGGATTGCGCGCCGGCCTATCTCTTCATGGCGGCGCCGTCGCTGTCGGGCTACGTGACCGGCCAGGTGCTGGAGATCAATGGCGGCCAGCTTATCTGCTGATTACGTGACTTTTTTTGGCACTTTAGGAGATCCAAATTATCCGGCCTTGCGTACGTGTTATGAGCACTTGTCATTTTTGATATATATGCAAGCAGAGACATAACATGCACTTGCCGACACCTCGATCGGGTATGGCCGATCACGAATTGCAGGGGTTTTCGACCAAAGCTCGGGCAGCAAGTGAACTTCTGAAAGCGCTGGCTCATCATACGCGGTTGCTCATCCTGTGCATTCTCGCGGATGAGGAGAAGACCGTCAGCCAGATCGAGGACATTCTCGGCATGCAGCAGGCCATGGTCTCGCAACAGCTCGCCCGCCTGCGTCTCGAGGGCCTGGTCAATACGCGCCGCGAGGGCCGCATGATCTATTACAGCGTCGGCCACTCCGGCACGGTGTCGCTGCTCAAATCGCTGTTCGTGATGTTGCCCGAGGTGGTCGAGCAGCAGGGGTAAGGCGCTTTCAGGTGTCCGGCGACCAGTCGGGCGGGGCCATCTCGAAGCTCGAAAATTCGAAGCCGGGCGACACCGTGCATCCAACCAGCGTATAGTCGCCAAGCGTCTCGGCCGATTGCCACCAGTTGGCGGGGATGATTGCCTGCGGGCGCTGGCCGCCGAGGATATCGGGGCCAAGCATCAGCGTCTCGCTCCGACCGCCGTCTTCAGCGCGGTGCAGCGCCAGCGGTGCGCCGGCATAATAGTGCCAGACCTCGGCCGCGTCGTGGACGCGGTGCCAATGCGAGCGCTGGCCGGATTTCAGCAGATAGTAGATCGCCGTCGAGTGCCCGCGTTCCTCGCCTTCGCTGTCGCGGAAGGTCTGGATGTAGAAGCCGCCCTCGGGGTGCGGCTGCAGGTCGAGTTCGCGGATGATGTCGTCGGCGGAGATCGGCGCCGGCGCCATCAGAAATTATCCTTGCGCTTGCGGATTTCGGCGAAGACCTCTTCGTTGGTCTTGGTTTCCATCAACAGGTTGCGGCGGATGGCGGGGTCGCCGGCGCGGAGGAACGGGTTGGTTTCCTTCTCCAGCGCGAGCGTCGTCGGGATGGTGAACTTGCCCTCGGCGCGCAGTGCCTCGATCTCGGCGGCGCGGGCCTTCAGACGTTCGTTATCCGGGTCGATGGTCAGCGCGAAGCGGGCGTTGGAGAGCGTGTATTCGTGGCCGAAATAGATCGCGGTCTCATCGGGCAGCACGGCGAGCTTCTGCAGCGAGTGCCACATATCGGCCGGCGGGCGTTCGAACAGGCGGCCACAGCCGAGCGCGAACAGCGTGTCGGCGGCAAAGAGCAGCTTGTCGTCGGTGAAGTGGTAGCAGATATGGCCGGCGGTGTGGCCGGGGGTCTCGATCACGCGGACGGGGTGTTCGCCGAACAGGAAGGTATCGTCGTCGGACATCGTCATGTCGAGGCCCGGGATCGCCACTGCCTCGTTGATCGGGCCGATGATCTCGCAGCCGTACTTCTCCTTCAGCGCCAGATTGCCCTCGACGTGGTCGGTATGATGATGGGTGGTGAAGATGTGGCTGATCGTCCAACCGCGACGGTTCGCGGCGGCAATGACGGCGTCGGCATCAGGGGCGTCGATGGAGGCGGTGTGGCCGGTCTCGGGATCATGAACAAGCACGCCGAAATTGTCGGTGCGGCAGAGAAAAACGTCTAAATCCAAAGGTTTCATAATCTAAAGTGCCTCTTTATCTCGGACTGACCCCGAATGTAGAGGCTGCGGCCTTGAAGTCCAACCGCTCACTGATAACATTTATCGCAATGCACGCAGATATCGTCGACCTACGCCAGTTCTATCATTCCGACCTCGGCCGCATCGCCGAGCAGTCGATCGCCATGGCGCTGTCGTCGCTGTGGGTGCGGCTGCCGCAGGAGCGGCTGGTGGGCATCGGCTATGCCGTGCCGTTTCTCGATCGTTTCCAGGCCGATACCGAACGCACCTTCGCCTTCATGCCGGCGGGGCAGGGTGCCGTGAACTGGCCGATGGGCTCGCTGTCGTCGACGGCGCTGATCTTCGACGAGGAACTGCCGCTGCCGGATTCGTCGATCGACCGGGTGCTGATGGTGCACTCGCTGGAGTTCGCGGAAAACCCGCGCGAGACGCTGAAGGAGCTCTGGCGGGTGCTGGCGCCGGGCGGACGGCTGGTCATCGTCGTGCCCAACCGGCGCGGCGTCTGGGCGCGGCTGGAGCACACGCCTTTCGGCTCAGGGCGGCCCTATTCGCGGGGGCAGCTGACGCATCTGTTGCGCGAGACGAATTTTACGCCGGGGGCGTCCGCAGAGGCGCTTTTGTTTCCGCCGTCGAAGCTGCGGACGATGATGCGGCTGCGTGGTGCATTCGAGTATGTCGGGCGGGCACTCTGGCCGGCTTTTTCGGGGGTCATCATCGTCGAGGCGCAGAAGCGGCTCTATCAGGGCCTGCCGGTGGCGGTGCGCGCTTCCAGGCGTGTATTCGTGCCGGTGCTGTCGCCGCATGGGGTGCCGACGACGCGGACGCGGTAGGCTCGCAGCGGTGCGGTACTCCCTTCTCCCCTCGGGGAGAAGGTGGCCCGAAGGGCCGGATGAGGGGGCTCCGGGTGGGCTTGCCGCTATATTTGTCATTTCCCTGGAAGTGAGGGTTGTGCCGCAGGCCCCCTCATCCGCCTGCCGGCACCTTCCCCCCGTTGGGGGGAAGAGACTCGTGGTGGGCGCTCGCCCTATCTCCCCCCACCACTCGACAACGCACCATTTCCGTTCTATTGCCTCAAGGCAATTTCCAGCCGGACACCCCGGCCTTTTCCAAGGTTGATCCCATGAGCGTAGAGACGAGCAAGCCTGTTCCCCGTGCCGGTATTCTTGATATCGCGGCCTATGTGCCCGGCAAGGAACATGCGCCGGGCGTGGCGCGCGTCTACAAGCTCTCGTCGAACGAAACGCCGCTCGGCGCCAGCCCGAAGGCGATTGCCGCCTATCGCGCGGCGGCCGACAATCTCGAGCGCTATCCGGATGGACAGGCCGTCGAGCTGCGCGAGGCGATCGCGGCGGTGCATGGGCTTAACCCGGCTAACATTCTCTGCGGCAACGGCTCGGACGAGCTGCTCGGCCTGCTCTGCCACGTCTATCTGGCGCCCGGCGACGAGGCCATCATCACCGAGCATGGCTTCCTGGTCTACAAGATCCAGATCATGGGCGCCGGCGCTACCGTCGTCACGGTCAAGGAGAAGGAAGCGACCGTCGATGTCGACGCAATCATCGCCGCCGTGACCGAGAAGACCAAGATGGTGTTCATCGCCAATCCCGGCAATCCGACGGGCACCTATGTTCCCGTCAGCGAGATCCGCCGCCTGCATGCAGCATTGCCGAAGAACGTCGTGCTGGTGCTCGACGCGGCCTATGCCGAATACGTGCGCCGCAACGACTATGAATCCGGTATCGAGATCGTGTCGTCGAACCCGAACGTTGTGATGACCCGCACCTTCTCGAAGGTATACGGCCTGGCGGCGCTGCGCGTCGGCTGGATGTATGCGCCCGCCGACATCGTCGATGCGCTGAACCGCGTGCGCGGACCGTTCAACATGAACATGGCGGCGATCTCGGCCGGTGCGGCTGCGATCCGCGACCAGTCCTTCATGCAGGAAGCCGTCGCCTTCAACCAGATGTGGATCGACAAGCTGACCGTCGCCTTCGAGGCGATCGGCCTGAAGGTAACGCCATCCGTCACCAATTTCGTGCTGATCCACTTCCCCGATGTGGACGGCAAGCGCGCAGACGAGGCCGATGAGTTCCTCACCAGCCGCGGCTATATCCTGCGCGCGGTGAAGGGCTACGGCTTCAAGAATTCGCTGCGCATGAGCGTTGGTCCCGAAGAGGCCAACCGCGGCGTCATCGAGGCGCTCGGCGAGTTCATGGGACGGAAGGCATGACGGTCCAGTTCGATCGCATCGCGCTTATCGGCATCGGCTTGATCGGCTCATCGCTGGCGCATGACATCAAGCGGCTGGGGCTGGCGAAAGAGGTGGTCATCGCCACCCGCAGCGCCGAGACGCTGAAGCGGGCGGAAGAGCTTGAGCTCGGCGATCGCTACACGACGTCTTCGGCCGAAGCGGTCAAGGATGCTGATCTCGTCATCGTCTCGGTGCCGGTCGGTGCGTCTGAGGCGGTTGCCAAGGAGATCGCCGGTAGCCTGAAGCCGGGCGCCATCGTCACCGATGTCGGCTCGACCAAGGCGTCGGTCATTGCGCAGATGCAGCCGCATATGCCTGGCAACGTCCACTTCATCCCCGGCCACCCGCTGGCGGGCACGGAAAAGTCGGGTCCGGATGCCGGCTTCCCCGGGCTGTTCGCAGGCCGCTGGTGCATCTTCACGCCGCTCGAAGGGACGGATGAGACGGCGCTCAAGGCGCTCAGCCGCTTCTGGGAGACGCTGGGCTCGAAGATCGACGTGATGGACCCCGAACACCACGACAAGGTGCTCGCCATCGTCTCGCACCTGCCGCACCTGATCGCCTTCAACATCGTCGGCACGGCCGATGATCTGGGCACGGTGACGGAATCGGAAGTGATCAAGTATTCCGCCTCCGGTTTCCGCGATTTTACGCGTCTGGCGGCCTCAGACCCCACCATGTGGCGGGACGTGTGCCTGCACAACAAGGATGCGATCCTCGAGATGCTGGCGCGGTTTTCCGAAGACCTCGCCTATCTGCAGCGGGCGATCCGCTGGGGCGAGGGCGACAAGATCTTCGACCTCTTCACCCGCACCCGCGCCATCCGCCGCTCGATCATCGAGGCCGGCCAGGATGTTGACGCTCCGGACTTCGGGCGGCCGCATACGCTTGATAAGAAGGGGTGAGTGAGGGGCGGCGCTCTGCGCGCCCCACCATAAACCTCAAATCGGCGGAATCTGCCCCAGCGGGATGAAGCCGCTGACGGTGGCGTTGCCGCGCTGGACGACGAGGTCGACGGAGACGGTTCCGCCGCCGCCGGCCATGGCCTTCAGGAGCTTGGCGGCGGTGTCGACGGTCTTGGCGAGATCGGGGAAGCCCTGCTTGATGCTGTCGCGCCAGGCGTTCACATCCTCGATCTGCAGCTTGAACTGGGCGGTCAGATAGCCCTCCTCGTCGAAGGAGAAGGGGCCTGACAGCGTCATGACCTTGCCATTGCCCATATCGGCCACCGCCTTGCGGAGCTCGCCGCTGGCGCCGTAGAGGCCCTTCTCGTCGCTGCCGTCGATCATGCCGGCCTTGCCCTGCAGCGTCACGTCGGCGCTCGTTGAGAGCTTGGGCAAGACCTGCGGCCAATCCTTGATGACGGTCTGCGCGTCGGTCAGCGAGATCGCGCCATCGAGGTCGGCGCCGTTCTGGCGCAGGTGCAACTCGGTGTGGGCGGCGTCGAAGTTGATGGTCTGGCCGGTGGCCGACGAGACGGCGGTCGCCTTCAGGCCGTCGATTATGGTCGATGAGTGGTCGATGCCCTTGAGCTTGGTGACGAGGCTCGACTGCAGGTTCGTCCACTCGGCGTTGACCGACAGGCCGTGCGCGGTGCGGATCTCGGCGGGCGAATCAAGTTCCCAGACGATATGGCCGGGGGCGTAGACCTGGGCCGCCGAGCGCAGGGCGCCGAAGCTTGCCGAGACGCCGTTGACGTTGTCGTCGACATCCACCTTCGAGCAGAAGAGGCCGATGCGGAAGGGGAAGCCGCGGAAGTCGATATCGGCGCATTCGCCTGATACGCCGGCCTTGTTGCCTGGGCCGATCGCCGTCAGAACCGTGCTCTTCAGCGTCGAGGCGGCATAGAACCAGCCGCCGGTATAGAGTGCGACCACGAGAACGATGCCTGCCCCCAGCAACCAGAATTTCCTGCCGCTACGGGATTGGCTTGACGCTGCCATGATGTTCTCCAATGGTTGTCCGCAAATTAGAATCTCGGTCTGGCTTGGGATATGGACGAATTTTGGGTGTTTGGCTACGGATCGCTGATGTGGAATCCGGGCTTCGCGTTTGTTGAACGGTCACAAGCGCTTATTCATGGCTATCGGCGATCTCTCTGCGTTCGCTCGTGGGTGCATCGGGGCACCGAGCAAAATCCGGGGCTGGTGCTGGGGCTCGATCGCGGGGGATCATGCCGCGGCATGGCGTTTCGCGTCGCGGGCGAGGATTGGGACGAGGTCATTGGCTATCTCAGAGAACGCGAACTGGTGACCAACGTTTATCTGGAGCGTCAGGTTCCGCTGCAGCTTGCAGGCGGGCGCGGGGTCAAGGGCGTCGCCTATGTCGTCGACCGCGACCACACGCAATATGCCGGTTCGCTGGATACGATGGCGGCGGCGCGCATCGTGCATCAGGCGCAGGGGAAATCCGGGCCGAACGACGCCTATGTCTTCAACACGTTGGCGCATCTCAAAGAGATGGGCATCCGCGACCACTGGCTGGAAGATGTGGTCGACGAGGTGGAGCGGCTGCGGGCGGCTTAGCGCGACGCAGGCCAAGGCGCTATGCGCCTTAGCCGGGCCAAGGTGCTGCGCGCCTTAGCCGGCCGTTGCGGCGTCCTGCTTGCGCAGTTCTTCCAGGCGCTGGAGTGCCGTGGGCGGCAGCGGCAGGTTTGGGTTGCGCGCGGCGTCGCCCATCAGGATCTCGTCGCTGGCGCGCTCGGTCACCTCGATCAGATGCGCGAAGAAGGCGTCCGGGTCCATTCCGGGTTCGATCGGCTTCAGGATGCGCACCTTGTAGTGGCCGGGATAGCGCATGGTCGAGCGGCGCGGCCAGAAGAGACCGGGCTGCATCGCGACAGGCACGACAGGCAGCTGCAGGTCACGATACATGCGGGCGATGCCGTATTTGTAGACCGGTTCGGCGCCCGGCGGACGGCGTGTGCCCTCGGGGTAGATGATCAGCTGGCGGCCGGTGGCGAGTTCTTCCTTGGTGCGGCGCAGCGCCTCGACCATGACCTTGCCACGCGCGCCGCGATTGATCGGGATCATCCGCTGCTTCTTGGCGTACCAGCCGAAGAGCGGAATCCACATGAGCTCGCGCTTCAGGATATAGACCGGGTCCTTCAGCCACGGGAGCAGCGCATAGGTGTCCCAGAAGGACTGGTGCTTGGGGGCGAGGATGTAGCCGCCCTCGGGCAGGTTCTCCAGGCCTTCGATCTCGAAGGTGGTGCCGACGATCTTTTCCATCAGCCAGTGGTTGGAGAGCGCCCAGTTCTTCGGGATGCGATAGGCGCTCCGGCGCGGCGCCAGGAAGTAATAGGGCGAGAACACGATCATTCGCAGGATGAGATTGGCGTAGAAGATCGTGTTGAAGAGAACGGAACGCAGGGCGATCATGAAGTTTCCCGAGGCCTAAATCCGCCAGACGGGCGGCACAGCCGTCCTACACGATATTGAGCGGCAGAAAAAGCGCTGATCCGCTCAGGTATCGCCTTCGGCCGAGCGCAGACCCGGGTGGCGGAAGAGGCCGGTCAGGTTGCGGGCGCCGGCAAAGAGCAGCTTGCCGTATTCCGCCAGCATGACGCGCATGGCGTTGGGATCGGTGAACCAGTTGCTGTTCTTCAGATCGGTGTTGACCACGGGATAGGGCACGAACTGGGTTTCGGGATCGACATAGGCGAGTTCGGCGAGGCTGCGGGGCATGTGGTAGTTGTTGGTGACAACAAGCACGCTCTTGTAGCCCTTGGCGTGGATCCAGTTGGTCGCTTCCTCGGCATTGCCGATCGTGTCCAGCGCGTCGTAGCCGATGTCGACGCAGCAATCGAAGAGATCGGGCGCTGCCTGCGTCATCTTGCGGATCTGGTTGCGGGTGGTGGTCGGATGCACGCCCGAGATCAGCAGGCGCTTGCCGGCGCCCTTCTGCAAGAGTTCCACGGCTTGGTCGATGCGCTGGTAGCCGCCTGTCAGTACGACGATGGCGTCCGCATGCGGATCGAGCGGCGGCTTCAGGGTCGTGACCGAATCCGCGAAGAACAGAAAGCCGCCGAAAACCAGGGCGATAGCGAGCACGAAGGTGACGCCGCCCCAGCGCAGCATGCGGCGAACGGGGCCACGGCGCGCGGGCTCGCTCTCGGAGCGGGAAAGCTCCGTTTTCGGGCGAATCGGGTCGTGCGACATGCGGCTCATGCTCATGAATCGAAAAATATACGCAGATTGGGGCGGCGAACAGACGCTTTCATGGCAAAATGCAGCCCGTAATCTTAATTCGGAAGGCCGTCGGCACGGGTGGGATCGGAGCGCAGCGTGTCGATTTCGTAGATGGTGCGCATGACCGTTAGCCGGGCAGTGAAGGTGGTCAGGAGGGCGATGACGATCATCGTCGCGAAGATGCCGGCATAGCCGAGCGCGCCGACCGAGAAGGTGCCGAACAGGGCTGTGGCCTGGTCGGTCTGCGGGGTGGCGAGCGTGCGGCTCTGCAGGAAACCGGCGCTCATGAAGAAGAGGGCGGCAAGTGCTGAGCCGACGGCCGAGCCCTTGAGGCTGATCTTCAGGAAATGTTTCTGGAACTCGTTGGCAACGAAGGAGCTCTCGGCGCCGACAAAGTGCAGGACTTCGACGATGTGCCTGTTGCCGGACAATGCGCCACGGGTGGCGAAGACGACGGTCAGCACCATGGCGGAGAAGACCAGCAGCAGCACGCCGGTGCCGATCATGACCGTCGTATGCGCCATCGAGACCAGGCGGTCGACCCAGGTGCGGTGATCGTCGAGCGAGGATTGCGGAATACTCTCCTTCAGCATGGCGCGCATCGCATCGAAATCGGGCGGATTGCTCTCGTCAATGGTGATGATGACGAGGCGGGGAACGGGCAATTCCTTGATGTCGAGGCCGGTGCCGAGCCAGGGTTCTAGCAGGCGCGCGGTGGCGGCCTCGTCGACGATCTGGCCATCCTTGGTGCCGACGAAGGTGAGCGCGATGCGGCGGGCGTCAGCCAGCGCCTTGTCCATGTCGAGCCCGTCGTCGGGCTTGATCTGGATGGTGATCTCGCGGGAGATCTGGCTTTCCCAGCTTGCCGCCGTCGAGCGCACCATGGAGACGCCGCCGAGCGTCAGGCAGGCGAGAAAGGCCATGATCGCGATGACGACCATCAGCGCGTTGCCCTGGATATTGGCGGACGGCAGGATCGGCGCGGTCGGGCGCACCTTCATCTCCGGGCGTTTCTGACCCTTGGAGGCTGCTGGCGCTGTGGGGCGGGCGGTTGGCTCAGTCATGGATGTCGAGGTGCCCTTCCGAGAGGATCATCCGGCGGGCGTCCACCTGGTCCATCAGCGTCAGATCGTGGGTGGCGATCACGACGGCGGTTCCGAGGCGGTTGAGTTCGAGGAAGAGGTTCAGCAGGCGGCGGGCCATCGGCGGATCGACGTTGGCGGTCGGCTCGTCGGCGAGCAGGATCTCGGGGCGGTCGATGAGGGCACGGGCGATCGCGGCGCGCTGCTTCTCGCCGCCCGAAAGCACTGGCGGCAGCACGTTGATGCGCTCGCCGAGGCCGACCCATTTCAGAAGTTCCAGCACGTCGGTCTTGTAGGAGCTCTCATCCTTGCCGCGCACGCGCAGCGGCAGCGCCACGTTCTCATAGGTGGTGAGATGGTCGAGCAGGCGGAATTCCTGGAAGATGATGCCGACGCGGCGGCGCAGCAGCGGCAGTTCGGTACGGGGTATATCGGTGATGTCGCGACCGAACATGCGGATCAGGCCGCGTGTCGGCTGCAGCGAGAGAAACAGAAGCCGAAGCAGCGTTGTCTTGCCGGCGCCGGAGGGGCCGGTCAGGAACTGGAAGGATTTCTTCGGGATGTCGAAGGTCAGGTCCCGGAGGATTTCCGGTCCCATTCCATAGCGCAAACCGACATTCTCGAAGTGGATCAACGGGCCGCTCAGTTTCTTGTTGTTTCACCGCATGACTTGTTAACCAGATCCGTTAACAACGGGTAAATTTCGCCGGAAAGACGCCTGTTTGATGGCGGCATTTGCGAAGCATTAACCAATAAAATTTACGAGTAGAGAGGATTCGTTTCAATGCCCGCCTCTGAGGTTGGGCGTGAAAGCAGTGGATACCGGAAAGGCGGTCGTCATGACATCCTCCTCGTTCAAGCGCCAGGCACCCGGGCGGGCCTACGATTTCCTGCCGCCTGATACCGTGAAGCGCGAGCACCGGCAAAGCCGTCCCGCCGATATCGCCGACGCCGAGTTCGTCGTCATCGGCAAGCAACGCGCGCCTGACTTCAACGATCGCAGCTTCAAGGGCCGTAGCTTCAACGACAACAGCCGCAGCGCCGGCGCTCGTCCATCGCCGCGTACAGCGCAAGCAGCGCCGGTTCAGGCGCCATCCTTCGTTCAGGCCGCAGAGGCCTGGCTGCAGCAGGCCTCGCTCAAGCATTTCTCCGTGCTTGTCGTGGCGCTCTGCGTCCTCGTCTTCGGCCTCTCCGGCGGGTTCTCCGGTCTGTCTGCATCCAATGCGGCGGTCGACACCGATCCGCTGCACTTCACCCATGTGACGGCGACACCGCGCGACGCCAATGGCATGCGGGTGCTGTTGATCAACGGCATCATCGACAATGTCAGCGGCACGACGCAGATGGTGCGGCCGATCCGCGCCAACCTCTACGCCGACGAAAAACTGGTCGCCAGCGTGGTGATCAATGCGCCCGCCGACGTGATCTATGGCGGCCAAAGCCGTGGCTTCTCCTCCAGGATACAGTATCCCGGTGGAAAAACGCCCGAGGTTCGGCTCGCTTTCATGCCCTAAAGCGCACCGCGATCCTGTGCGCGACATGCTTTATGGGGTGTTTCGCCGCGCGGTTTGTGCTAACGGCTTGTGCTTGTTTTCAGGGAGCAAGCCTTCATGCCTGTGGTGCGCGGTAAGAATATCGATCCTCTTTTCACGGCCGAGATGATTGCCGAGCGCAATCATGCCATCGCCCGGGAGATCGCCAAGGGACCGACCAAGGACCTGCTCGTCATCGCTGTCCTCAAGGGCTCGTTCATCTTCGCGGCCGACCTCATCCGCGCGCTGCATGACAGCGGGCTTGCGCCCGAGGTCGAGTTCATCACGCTGTCGAGCTACGGCACCGGCACGGTTTCGCAGGGTGTCAGGATCGTCAAGGATATCGACAGCGAGGTGAAGGACCGCGACGTTCTGCTGATCGACGACATTCTCGAATCCGGCCGCACGCTGAAGTTCGCCAAGGAACTGCTCTATGAGCGCGGCGCCCGCAACGTCACCATCGCCGTGCTGCTCGACAAGAGCGTGAAGCGCAAGGAAAAGCTGGAAGCGGATTATGTCGGCTTCGAATGCCCCGACTATTTCGTCGTCGGCTACGGCATGGACGTGGCCTATGCCTTCCGCGAACTTCCCTTCGTCGGCGTGGTGACGGGCGACGCGTAAACGTGTCATTTCAAGACGGGTTGTTAACCATCCCGTCCATCGCCCGGATCATTGCCTTCGGCCGTTTACCACTCGCAAAGGAAACTCGTGTGATTTGCGGGTAGGGCATGAAACGGAGCAATGCACACCATGGCAAGAATTCTGATTACGGAAGACGAAGATTCCCTGCGTTCTTTCGTAGCCCGCGCTTTGCGCCTCGACGGTCATGAGACCGAAGAAGCGGCTGACGGTGCGGAAGGGCTGGAGAAGCTCAACATCGGCGGCTACGACCTGCTGCTGTCGGATATCCGCATGCCCGTGATGGACGGCATCGAGCTTGCGCACCAGGCGAAGTCGGCCTTTCCGGCGCTGAAGATCCTTTTGATGACCGGCTATGCCGAACAGCGCGAACGCGCCGATGACCTCGCCGAGAAGATCGTCGACGTCGTGTCGAAGCCATTCGCGCTTCCCGATATCCGCAAGGCGGTCGCGCGCGCTCTGGCTGCCTGAGACAGCTCGTTAATGCCATTCAAAGCCGGCGCTCTCGCCGGCTTTTTCAGTTTTGTGGCTGAATGAACTTGCCCTCGAAGCGCACGCGAAAATTCCGGCGCTGCGGGTCTTCCTTGAAGCAGACGAAGATCAGTTCGATGTCTTCGGCATGGTCGCGCTTGTCGAGCAGGCTGAGGGTGACGACGAGCACGCCGTCGTAGGCGCGGGTCAGCCTGAAGGCGGCGTTGCGGATATCGTTGGCGTCGGGATCCTTGCGATCGTCACGGCGTTCATAGACCACCCAGAAAGGGCAGATGTCCCAGGTGGCGCGAAAGATCTCGGTCATTTCGGCCTGGAACTGCTCGGCATGCATGTTCGGGCCCCAGGTCAGCGTCTGCTCACCTTCGTCGGCGACGACGTTCAGATAGCCGTCATAGTCGTTGCCATGCTCGGACAGGGCACTGCCAATCATCTCGAATGCCGTGTTTTCGTCGATTACCGTCTTGAAGAGAATTGCCATCGAATCGCTATCGTTCGTCGCCTGCCGCCGCGACATTACGAAGCTTCCGCGGTTTTGGAATAGCCCCATACGGGTGAAAAGCCGCTGTTCGGGGCAGGTTTGAAATCAAGAATATATCCTGCGTCTTATTGAATATCGAGCAGGCGTTCAAGATAGCGCCGTTCCATCTCCTGTGAAGGGTTGTTGCCCAGCTTTTCTCTGATGGCATCGAGGATTTCGCGGGCGCGCTGCACGTCGATCTCGTCGGGCACCTTCACCTGATCGCCGAAGTCTGGACCGTCGGCGCGGCGCGGACGACCGAGCGGATCGCGGCCGTTCTGGTTGCCCTGGCCGACCTGGCCCTGCGGTCCCTGGCCCTGGCCTTGCTGACCCTGCTGCGCCTGCATCATCTGGTTCATCATGTCGCGGGCGCCCTGGCGTAGTGCCTCCAGCGCGCGGCCCTGACCCTGGATGGCCGGCTCGCCGCGGCCTTGGCCGAGCTCGCGGCCGGCGCCTTCCATCTCGCGCTGCGCCTGGCCGAAGCCCTGACCGGGCTTCATGCCCATGTCGCCGAGGCTCTTCTGCATCTCGCCGAGCTGCTTGCCGAGCTGGTCCTGACGCTCGCGCAGCTGCTTCAGCGCCTCGCGCAGCTGTTCGGCCGTCATCTCGTCCGACGGATTCTGGCCCTGCTGGCCTTGTTGACCCTGTTGCTGCTGGCCCTGCTGGTTCTGGCCTTGCTGGCCCTGTTGTTGCTGCTGATCCTGCGGCATGCCGTCATTGTCCATCGGCATGTCGTTCAGAAGCGGGTCGTTCATCCCGAGGTCGGGGTTCATGTTGTTGGGGTCGCCGCGCTGCATGCGGTCCTTCAGCTGCTGGTCGAGCTTGAAGGTTTCTTCCATCAGCTTCTGCTGATCGCGCAGGATCTGGCCGAGCTTGTCCATCTGCTGGCGCATCTGGCTGTTGTCCTGGCCCTGCTGCTGCTGGCCGCGCTGCGGCCGTCCGGCCTGCATGTTGTTCATCATCCGCTGCAGCTCCGACAGCATCTGCTGGGCGGCGTCGCGGTTGCCGGAGCGGGCCAGGTTTTCGATCTGGTCCATCATGCGCTCCAGATCCTGCTGGCGAATGACGTTCTGGGCGTTCTGGTTGGGCTGCATCGGCGCATTCTGCATGCGCTGTGCCAGCTCCTTCATGTAGTCCTGCATCGCCTTGCGCAGCTCGTCCATGAGCTTCTTGACCTCGGCGTCGGGCGCGTTGCGCTGCAGGGCGTCGGCGAGGTTCTGCTGGGCGTTGCGCAGATTGCGCTCGGCCTCAGAGAGATTGCCGTCCTCCATGCCGATGGCGATGTCCCAGAGATAGTCGGCGGTGTCCTTCAGCGCCTCGTCGCCCTTGGCGAGCTTCATGCGCTGGCGGGCGGATTCGATCAGCAGGTAATTGGTGAGATTGGGGATCGTCTCTTCCGGGCGCAGCGTCAGCGCCTCGTTGAGCGCGATCGCCTCAGGCATCTTGCGGGTGTCGAGCGCGAAGGTCTGGCGCTGCTCGGCGACGGCGGCTGCGAGCGGCTCGCTGAAGGGGCGGGCGGGTAGTGTCATCTCGTGCGGCGGGCTGCGGCCCGTCTGGCCGGCGGCGTCCTTGGCGATCAGCGTGATGCGCACGCGCTTGCCGGCGAGCGGATGCTCGGTGAGGTTCTTGCTGGCCACGCCCTTGGCGTCGCGGGCGTTGCGGCGCGGAATGTCGAGCTTGTATTCGGGCAGCGGATAAAGAGGCGTGGCGCTCGTGTCTGTCTCGACCGGCACGATTTCGGCGGTGGCTTCCTGGACGCCGTAGTCGTCCTTGATCGTGTAGCCGATCTCCAGCGCGCCGTTGACCGTCGGTTTCGGCAAGCCGTTGAAGGCGATCTCGGGCGCCTTGTCGGGGATGACGTCGAAGGCCCATTTGCGGCCGTTGACCTCGAGCGTGCCGTTTTCCTCGAGCTTCATCTGATGCGTGGAGGCGGTCTGCTGCTGGGGCGTTGCCGCTGCCGGCTGCTGGCCCTCTGCCGTTGACGGCGCGGGTGTCGCCGAAGCGGGGGCGTTCGGCGTGGCGGTAGGGTTCTCGGCTGCGGCGATCTCGATGCGTTGGCCGTCCTCGCGGGCGAAGACAACCTTCTCGTCGGCCTTGCCGCCGGAGACGCGCACGGTGAGGTTCGACGATTGCGGGATCTTGATCGCGCCCTGCTCGCTGCCGGTCGCGGTGAGATAGACGGGGGCGCGGCCGGTATAGGCGGGCGGGGTGATCCAGGCATCTATGCGCACGGCCGGGTCGGTTGCCTGCGCCTGCGGGCGCGGCTGCAACGCATCGCCGATCGAGCCGCCGTTCGTCGACAGCGAATAGCCGAAGGCGACGACGATCAGGAGGGCGGGGATGGCGCGCAGCGCCCAGCGGTCGTGCGAGGCGATATCGGGCTGCGGGAAGCCGGCGTCCAGCGAGGCGATCTTCTCGGCCATGCGGGTCTGGTGCTCGCGCCACAGCGCGCGGGCGAAGGGCGTGTCGAAGGCCGGCTCGTCTTCCTGCACGGCAACCGGCTGATGCGGCAGGCCGTTGCGCTCTTCCAGCAGCCGGTCGGCGGCGGCCGAGCCCGGCCAGTGCAGCTTGCGGAAGGGATAGAGCGTTGCCAGCAGCCCAAGGCCGAAGGCGATCAGCAGCACGATGCGCAGCCAATCGGGAACGATGCGGAAGACGCCGAACCAGGATGCGGCCAGATAAAGCGCCGCAAGCGACAGGATGGGCAGGGTGAGAGGCAGCACCTGCTCGAACAGCAACACGCATTGGGCGGTCAGGCGCTTTGCCGCCACCAGCCGCGCGAGCGACGGCTTCAGGGCAAAGGCACCTTTCTTTTCGCTCTTGGTGCTGTTCTTCAATCCGGTCTCCGCGATCTGGCGTTAGGGGCCTGGCGTTAAAGGGCAGAGAGGGCTTGCGCGGCGGCGACCGGGCAAGACGGTATGCGGAAAGGATAACACTCTTTGTGGCGAAGACGAGGGCAAGCCCCCGCCAATGCCGGTTTTTCCCGCGTCTTCGCCAAAAAGTGATTGCCGTTGATCAGTCGAGCCAGGCGGGGACGCTGTCGAGCGCGATCAGCTCTTCATAGGTCCGGCGCGGACGAATGACGTGGAAATCGCTGCCCTTGACCAGCACTTCGGGCACCAGAAGGCGGCTATTGTATGTGCCGGCCTGTACCGCGCCATAGGCTCCGGCGGAGCTAACGGCGAAGAGATCGCCCGATTTCGGCATCGCCATTTCGCGATCGAGCGCCAGGTAGTCGCCGGTCTCGCAAACGGGGCCGACGACATCGGCCTTGATGCGCGGCGCGTTGGCGGCCGAGATCACCACGGGGCGGATCTCGTGATAGGCCTCGTAGAGCGTCGGGCGGATGAGGTCGTTCATGGCGCCATCGACGATGACGAAGGTCTTCTCGCCGCCGTCCTTCACGTAGAGCACTTCGGTCACCAGGATGCCGGCATTGCCGACGATCAGGCGGCCGGGCTCCATGACGATCTTGCAGTCGAGTTCGCGCAGCTGGTTCTTGACGATCGCGGCATAGGCGTCGGGCAGCGGCGGCGGGTTGTTGTCGTCCTTGTAGGGAATGCCGAGACCACCGCCGATATCGACATGGTGGATGTCGTGGCCGTCGGCGCGCAGCGTGCTGACGAGCTCGCGCAGCAGCTTGAAGGCATCGTCGAAGGGCTGCAGCTCGGTGATCTGGCTGCCGATGTGCATGTCGATGCCGGTGGCTTCGATGCCGGGCAAGGTGGCGGCGCGGGCATAGACGGCGCGGGCGCGTTCCCAGGAGATCCCGAACTTGTTTTCCTTCTTGCCGGTCGAGATCTTGGCGTGCGTGCGGGCGTCGACATCGGGGTTGATGCGGAAGGAGACGGGCGCCTTCTTGCCGGCCTTGACGGCGCGCTGGTTGAGGATCTCGAGCTCAGGCTCGGATTCGACGTTGAAGCAGTAGATGCCGGCTTCGAGCGCATAGTCCATCTCATGCGCGGTCTTGCCGACGCCGGAGAACATGATGCGGTTGGCCGGGATGCCGGCTGCCAGAGCGCGGCGCAGCTCGCCTTCGGAGACGACATCGATGCCGGCGCCGAGATTGCCGAGCGTCTTCAGGACGGCCTGGTTCGAATTGGCCTTCATGGCGTAGCAGACCATCGAGTCGACATCGCTGAAGGCCTGCGAGAAGACCTTGTAGTGGCGCTCGAGCGTTGCCGTGGAATAGACGTAAAAGGGCGTGCCGACGGCCTTGGCAATCTCGGGAACGGGAACGTTCTCGGCGTAGAGGATGCCGTCGCGATACTCGAAATGGTTCACTTTAGTCGCCTGTTACAGAAGAGGATCGAGGAAGAAGTGGCGGTCCTTGACACCGGGCTGCTGCGTCGGTTTGGACGAGTCGCCCTCCTTCGTTGCCTGCACGCTCGGCGGATCGAGGTCGCCCTTGCGCCCGCATCCGGCGACGGCAAGGCCGATCACGGCGAAAACGACCGTCAGGCGGATGATCTGCGGGAAGCTGGTCTGCATGGAATTCCTCTTGGGAAGCGGCACGGATGGACACCTTCATAGCGAAGTTTATCCGCCTTGTGCACCCTGATTGTTGCGGTCTCGCGCTTTGCGAAATCGAAGGGGCGAAGCGGGTTGCGCTCCGCCCTTTTCGCGATCAGTTGCGGGCGCGCCAGTAAGTGATCTGCTTCCTGACTTCCGAAGGCGCCGTGCCGCCGAAGCTCTTGCGGCTGGCGACCGAGGCCTCGACGGTCAAGACGTCGTAGACCTTCTCCGTGATAGCGGCGTTGATCGCCTGGAGATCGGTGAGCGACAGGTCGGAGAGATCGCAGCCCTTGCTTTCGGCCAGCGCCACGGCGCGGCCGGTCACATGGTGGGCGTCGCGGAAGGGCAGGCCCGCCTCGCGCACCAGCCAGTCGGCGAGGTCGGTCGCGGTCGAATAACCGGTGCCGGCGGCAGCCTTCATGCGCTCGGTGTTGATGGTCAGGTCGCGGACCATGCCGGTCATCGCGGCGATCGCCAGTTCCAGGCTTTCTGCGGCATCGAAGACCTGTTCCTTGTCTTCCTGCATGTCCTTGGAATAGGCGAGCGGCAGGCCCTTCATGATCGTCAAAAGCGCGATCAGCGACCCGTTGATGCGGCCGGTCTTGGCGCGCACCAGTTCGGCGGCATCCGGGTTCTTCTTCTGCGGCATGATCGAGGAGCCGGTGGAGAAGGCATCCGACAGGCGCACGAAGCCGAACTGCGGCGTCGACCAGATGACGATCTCTTCGGCCAGGCGCGACAGGTGCATGGCGCAGATCGATGCCAGCGCCAGGAACTCGATGGCGAAATCGCGGTCGGAGACGGTGTCGATCGAATTGCGGGTCGGCTCGCGGAAGCCGAGCGCCTTGGCCGTCATGTGGCGGTCGATCGGATAGCCGGTGCCGGCAAGTGCGGCCGAGCCGATCGGGCTCTCGTCCAGATGCTCGATGGCGTGGCGCACGCGCGAGCGGTCGCGGCCGAACATCTCGACATAGGCCATGCAGTGATGGCCGAAGGTGACGGGCTGGGCGGTCTGCAGATGCGTGAAGCCGGGCATGACGGTATCGGCATGCTCTTCGGCGCGGTCGAGGAAGGCCGCGATCAGGCTGGTCAGCAGCTGTTCGGTCTTCTGCAGCTCTTCCTTCACCCAGAGGCGGAAATCGAGCGCCACCTGGTCGTTGCGCGAGCGGGCTGTGTGCAGGCGGCCGGCGGCAGGGCCGATCAGCGTCGCCAGGCGAGCCTCGACATTCATGTGAATGTCCTCAAGCTTGCGGGAGAATTCGAAATTGCCGCTCTCGATCTCTGACAGGATCGTGTTTAGCCCTTCGACGATCTTGTCCTTATCATCGGCCGAAATGATAGCCTGGTGGGCGAGCATGGTGGCGTGGGCGATCGATCCGCGAATATCCTGCGCAAACAGCTTCTTGTCGAAACCGATCGAGGCATTTATCTCCTCCATGATCGCATCTGGGCCGGAAGCGAAACGTCCGCCCCACATCTGGTTGGAGGATTTGGTGTCCGTGCTGTCGGCCATGAAAGATGCCTGCCTTGAAGAACGCGTGTCCGGGAGAATGAAATGACAACAAGAACGCCCTTGCGCCTGCCATCCCTGAAACTGATCGGGATCGCGGTCGTCGCAGGCATTATTGCCGGTGCGGCAGCGGTTTACATTAAGGAGACGGGGTCTGGCAATGGCGGCGCCGATATGGCGGCGGGCGAATGCAAGGCCACGAAGGACATCGCGACCCGCATCAAGCCCTTCCTGAAGGGCGAGGTGGCCGCCATGGTCGCGCCCGAACAGCCGGTCCGGATGACATCGATCGCCTTCAAGGATGCCGAGGGCAAGCCGATGACGCTCGACCATTTCGCCGGCAAGACGGTGCTTTTCAATCTCTGGGCGACATGGTGCGTGCCCTGCCGCGAGGAAATGCCGGCCTTGAACGCGCTGGAGAAGGAACTCGGCAGCGACAAGTTCCAGGTGGTGCCCGTCAACATCGACACCGGTGACGACGAGAAGCCGAAGACGTTTTTGTCGGAGACGGGGGTCGATGCACTGAAGCTTTACCGCGACGACACGATCGCTGTGTTCAACGGGCTGAAGAAGCAGGGGCTGGCGTTCGGTCTGCCGGTGACGTTGCTGATCGACGACAAGGGGTGCCTGATCTCGGCGATGAACGGCCCGGCGGCCTGGGATAGCCCGGATGCCAAGGCGCTGATCAAGGGGGCTGTGGGGATTTAGAGTTTTGGGGGGCTAGCCGCAACGTTTGCGCCGGTGGCCCCCTCATCGCCTCGCTGTGCTCCGGCACTTCTCCCCGCTGGGGAGAAGGGGCTGGGCGCGGGCGTTTTGCCCTTCTGAAGCCTTGGATAAGAAATTTCTCTAGCTAAGTTGCGAAGCGAGCGGCCCGCCCCAAAGTCTCTTCTCCCCGACGGGGAGAAGGTGCCGGCAGGCGGATGAGGAGGCTCCGGGCTCGGCGATTGCGGCCGGTCTTCGGCAGACCAAAAACCTACCGCGTCGGAACCGGAACCTCACCACGATAATCATAGAAGCCACGGCCCGACTTGCGCCCAAGCCAGCCGGCCTCAACATATTTCACCAGCAACGGGCAGGGGCGGTACTTGCTGTCCGCCAGGCCGTCATGCAGCACCTGCATGATCGAGAGGCAGGTGTCGAGGCCGATGAAGTCGGCGAGTTGCAGCGGGCCCATGGGGTGGTTGGCGCCGAGTTTCATGGCGGTGTCGATGGCATCGACGGTGCCGACGCCTTCGTAGAGCGTGTAGATCGCCTCGTTGATCATCGGCAGCAGGATGCGGTTGACGATGAAGGCCGGGAAGTCCTCGGCGACGGTGACGGTCTTTTCGAGCGAGGCGACGAATTCGCGGGCCTTCTTGAAGGTGGTCTCTTCGGTGGCGATCCCGCGCACCAGCTCGACCAGCTTCATGACAGGCACCGGGTTCATGAAATGGATGCCCATGAAGCGCTCGGGGCGGTCGGTGGCGGAGGCCAGACGGGTGATCGAAAGGGAAGAGGTGTTGGTGGCGATGATCGCTTCCGGCTTCAGGACCGGACAGACCGTGGCGTAGATCTTGCGCTTGACGCTTTCGTCCTCGGTCGCGGCCTCGATGACGAGATCGGAGGAGGCGAGGTCGTTGATGTCGGCGGAGCCCGATATCAACGAGAGCGTGCTCGAGCGCTCCTCGTCGGTCATCTTGCCGCTGGTGACGTGGCGGGCGAGGTTGCCGTTGATGGTGGCGAGCCCGCGCTCGATGCGATCCTGGGTAAGATCATAGATGTGGACCTTGTAGCCTGCGCTAGCCGAAACCTGCGCGATGCCGCAACCCATCTGGCCCGCGCCGATAATTCCGATTGTCTTGAACACCGCAGTCATCTCCACACCCCTGCTCGGCCTTCGCCCCCGCGATTGCCGTACCTATTCAACAAAACTGCCGGACGAATGATCGCCCGGCAGCAGTAGTAGCCCCTAAAAAGATAATTTTCCAGTCGCTCGCATGTGCGAAAGATGACACGCGATCATGGAAGCCCGGCGCCGCATGCGAAACCGGGCACCATCGACCTAGAGAGCCTTCTGCAGCTCGGGCAGGGCGTCGAAGAGATCGGCGACGAGGCCGAAATCGGCGACCTGGAAGATCGGTGCTTCCTCGTCCTTGTTGATCGCGACGATGACCTTCGAATCCTTCATGCCGGCCAGATGCTGGATGGCGCCGGAGATGCCGCAGGCGATGTAGAGATCGGGCGCGACCACCTTGCCGGTCTGGCCGACCTGCCAGTCGTTCGGCGCGTAGCCGGCATCGACGGCGGCGCGCGAGGCGCCGACGGCGGCACCGAGCTTGTCGGCAACAGGCAGGATGACTTCCTGGAACTTCTCCGAGGAACCGAGCGCGCGGCCGCCGGAGATGATGATCTTGGCCGATGTCAGTTCCGGACGGTCGGAGGTCGACAGCGCATCCTTGACGAAGGTCGACAGACCCGGATCGGAAACGGCGGGGATCGCCTCGACCGAAGCCGAACCGCCCTCAGGGGCAGCGGCGAAGGACGCCGTGCGGACGGTGATGACCTTCTTGGCGTCGGTCGACTGCACCGTCTGGATGGCGTTGCCGGCATAGATCGGGCGCTTGAAGGTGTCGGCCGAAACCACCTCGATGATCTCGGAGACCTGGGCGACATCAAGCAGGGCTGCGACGCGCGGCAGCACGTTCTTGCCGACCGAGGTGGCGGCCGAGATGATGGTGTCGTAGCTTGCTGCCAGCGAAACGATCAGGTCGGTCAGCGGCTCGGCCAGATTGTTGGCAAGCTCGTCGCTTTCGGCGAGCAGAACCTTGGAGACGCCCGACAGCTTGGCGGCGGCATCGGCTGCGGGCTTGGCGCCCTTGCCGGCGACCAGCACATGCACGTCGCCACCAATCTTGGCGGCTGCCGCAAGCGTCTTGGCGGTCTGGTCGGAAAGGGTTGCGTTGTCGTGATCAGCCAGAAGAAGAATGGCCATGGTGATATCTCCTTTCTCGAACCTTAGAGGACGCCAGCGGACTTGAGCTTTTCGACGAGCTCAGAAACCGATGCGACCTTGACGCCTGCCTTGCGGCCGGAGGGTTCTTCGGTCTTCAGCACCTTGAGCTTCGGTGCGGTGGAAACGCCGAAATCGGCGGGCGCCTTCTTGTCGAGCGGCTTCTTCTTCGCCTTCATGATGTTGGGCAGCGAAGCGTAGCGCGGCTCGTTGAGACGCAGGTCGGTGGTGACGACTGCAGGCAACTTGACGTCGATCGTCTGCAGGCCGCCGTCGACTTCGCGGGTCACGGTTGCCTTGCCATCGCCGATCTCGATCTTCGAGGCGAAGGTGGCCTGCGCGGTGCCGAGCAATGCGGCCAGCATCTGGCCGGTCTGGTTCGAATCGTCATCGATCGCCTGCTTGCCGACGATGATGAGGCCCGGCTGTTCGGCGTCGGCGACGCCCTTCAGGATCTTGGCGACGGCGAGCGGCTCGACGGCATCGTCGGTCTCGACGAGGATGGCGCGGTCGGCACCCATGGCGAGCGCGGTGCGCAGCGTTTCTTCGGCCTTCGCGGGACCGATCGAGACCACGATCACTTCCTCGGCCTTGCCGGCTTCCTTCAGGCGAAGCGCCTCTTCCACCGAGATTTCGTCGAAGGGGTTCATCGACATCTTGATGTTGGCCAGTTCGACGCCCGTGCCATCCGGCTTCACGCGGATCTTCACGTTGTAATCAACCACCCGCTTTACTGGGACGAGAATCTTCATGTGGTCCTTCCTTCAACTCTTTCGCCAAGAAAATGCGCGTTTCCGCGCTGCTCCGATTGTCGAATGGCGACATGGATACGCGTTTTTCCTCCAAAGACAACGCTTCCATGACGCAGACAGGCAAATTCCATGGGGATTATATTACCTTTACGTTCACGTCAATATTTTCGGCTTCATTTGTCCCAGGGCAAGCGAGGGCGGGGCGGCTGGCCTGACGTGGTGATCATGGCGGGATTGGGCGTGGGGCGGTCGCGCACGGCCTTGGGCGTCACCACCTCGCTGTCGAAGAGCGGCACCCCGCGACGGCGCATGACGAGCACCAGCAGAGCGCCTGCGATAATGCCGCCGACATGGGCGCCCCAGGAGACGTTACCATCAGGCTCGAGCGCCAGCATGACGAATTGCTGGCCGGTCCAGAGGATCAGCGGCACGAAGGCTGGAAGCGGCAGCGGCACGCGCATGAAGACCAGCACCCAGACCTTCACGCGCGGGTGCAGCATGAGATAGGCGGCGACGACGCCCGATATGGCGCCGGACGCGCCGATCAGCGGCGCCTGCGAGGTCATGCCGATCAGGCCATGCACTAGCGCGCCGGAGATGGCGCAAAGGAGATAGAAGACGAGGAAGCGCAGATGGCCCATCGCATCCTCGACATTGTCGCCGAAGACCCAGAGGAACAGCATGTTGGAGGCGAGGTGCCAGAAGCCGGAATGGACGAAGGCGTAGCTGATATAGGTCAGCGGCTCGGGCGTGATCGCGAGCGCCGGCTCGAGATGGGCGTAGTGGAAGGCGACGGCCGGGATGTAGCCGAGGCCGACGAAGGCTGCCTGCGCGACCGATTCCGTGGCGATGACGCCGGTAAACAGCCAGACGACGATGTTGACCGCGATCAGCCCCATCGTCACCCATTGCAGCTTGATATGCTTCAGCGTGTTGGCATCGTGCAGTGGTATGAACATATGGGCCGGCGGTCCAGTTGCTTGATATCAGTCAAGCCTAGCGGTTTTTTCCGGGAACCCAAAGCACATCCGCATGGCCGCGATCATTGGCATGGCGGGCGGCGACGAAGAGGAAATCGGACAGGCGATTGACGTATTTGAGCGCCGCGGCGCTGACGATCTCGCCTTTGCTGCGCGACAGCGTCACCATCAGCCGTTCGGCACGGCGGGTGATGGTGCGCGCCAGATGCAAGTGGGCTGCGGCGGAGTGGCCGCCAGGCAGCACGAAGGATTTGAGCGGCTGCAGATCGGCGTTCAGCTTGTCGATGTCGTTTTCGATGCGCGTCACCTGGCTTTCGACGATACGCAGCGGCTCATATTCCGGCGGCGTGCCGGTGTCGGGCGTGGCGAGATCGGCGCCGAGATCGAAGAGATCGTTCTGGATGGACATCAGCATGGCATCGAGTTCGGGCATGCCCTGCATGTGAAGCCTGGCGATGCCGATCGCCGAATTGGCCTCGTCGATGGTGCCGAAGGCCTCGACGCGCAGATCGTCCTTCAGCCGGCGCGGGCCGGCGACCAGCCCGGTCGTGCCGTCGTCGCCCGTCTTGGTGTAGATCTTGTTGAGCTTGACCATGCTTTATCTCCTCCTCGGTGGGGTGATCAGCTGGGGCGACCGCCGCCGGTCAGCCAGAGCGTCAGCATGATCAGGAGCACGGCGACGGCCTGCAGCAGCACGCGCAGCTGCATCAGCTTGTTGGACAGGTTGGCGTCGCCGCCCTTCATCATGTTGAACAGGCCGCGGATCAGAACGATGGCGACAAGGCCCATCACGATGATGGCGAGAACGTAGACGACAGTAGACATTGGGTTTCCTCCTCCTCAATCGAACCTGCGCAGCAGCCGGTAGAAGAGGTCCGCGGGCAAGAGCTTTTTCAAGAACATGCCCTGCTTGGCCGGCCGCGTCACTGGGTAATGTGGTCGCGGGCGCGGGGCGTTCAATGCGTGCTTCAGGACATCATAGACGGCCTCGGGGCCGAGCTTGTGGCGGTTGGCCGGGCCGGAGCCATCGAGCCTTGCCAGCTGGCGGCGATAATCCACGGCATGCGCCGAGCCCCTGACATTGATGTGCTCGTTGATCTTCGCAAGCGAATTGGCGACGAAGCGCGAAGCGATCGGGCCGGGCTCGATCAGGCTGACATGGATGCCGCTGCCTTCGAGCTCCATGCGGAGCGTGATGCTCAAGCCTTCGAGCGCGAATTTCGACGCGGTATAGGCGCCGCGATAGCGGTAGGGCACGACGCCCAGAATGGACGAGCACTGGACGATACGGCCGCGGCCGCACTTGCGCATCAGCGGAATGATCTGTCGCGTCAGCTCGTGCCAGCCGAAGAAGTTGGTCTCGAACTGCTCGCGCAACACGTCGGTCGTCAGGTCTTCGACGGCGCCCGGCTGGCCATAGGCGCCGTTGTTGAAGAGCGCGTCGATGCGTCCGCCGCTGAGCTCCGTGACCTCGCGGACGAAATCGGCGATCGAATCGGTGCTGGTGTAATCCATGCGGAAGGCTTCGATGCCATCGGCCTGAAGCGGCGCCAGATCGTCGAACTTTCTGACGGTCGCAAGGACGCGCCAGCCATCGGCCTTCAACGCACGGGCACAATAAGCACCGATCCCGGACGAACATCCGGTAATGATGATAGTGCGTTGATCCGACATGGAATGATTCCTGTACAAACTAGGACTCGTTTCCCATATTCGATCGGGCGACACAATGAGGAATGCCGGGAGCCGGAATGCTGAAACTTTTTCGCATCTTGTATGATGTGCTTTACGATGCGATCTGGCATTTCCTTGAAGATGACGGCTTCGCCATGGCAAGCCATGTCGCGCTTTCCACGCTTCTCGCCGTCTTCCCATTCCTGATTTTCGGCACCGCGCTTGCCAATTTCCTCGGCGCGGACCAGTTCTCGATGACGGCCGTGCATCTCGTCTTCGACACCTGGCCGGAGGCGATCGCCAAGCCGCTCGCCGACCAGGTATTGCTGGTTCTGACCGTGCCGCGCGGCGGGTTCCTGACGATCTCGGTGCTGGCGGCCGCCTACTTCGCCTCCAACGGCGTCGAGGCGCTGCGCATATCCCTTAACCGCGCCTACCGCGTGCAGGAAACGCGGCCGTGGTATTTCACCCGTCTCGCCAGCCTCGGCTTCGTGATGATCGCGGTGGTGATCTTCGCGGCGATCAGCATCCTGCTCGTGGCGGTGCCGCTGGCGCTCGATTATGCCCGGCAGTGGTTTCCGCTGTTTGCCGATACGCTCGACATCGTCTTCAACTGGCGTATCTACGGCACGCTGTTCGTGCTGACGGTCGGGCTGCTGGTCGTGCATCTGTGGCTTCCGGCCGGACGGCGGCGGGTGTTCGATGTCGTGCCCGGCGTGCTTCTGACGCTGATCCTGTGGTTCATCGGCGCACTGATCTTCGCCTATTATCTCGCGACCTTCGCCAACTACGCCGCCACCTATGCCGGTCTCGCATCGGTGATGATCGTGCTGATCTTTCTCTATATGATCGGGGTGATCTTCATCATCGGCGCCGAGCTCAACGCGGCACTGCTGAAATTCCGGGTGCGGGCGATCTTCTCGCACAATTTCCTGAGCGGTTAGGGCCAGAAGCCATCAAAGCCCGACGAGGTGGCGAATATCGTGCGCCGGGACGCCTCGGGCTCGTAGGTCCGAGAGGCTGGTATCGCCGCTGCTTTTCGAGAGCTTGCGACCGACCGCGTCGGTGACGAGGCGATGGTGGTGATAGGTCGGTGCCGGAAGATCGAGCAGCGTCTGCAGGGCGCGGTGCACCGAGGTCGCGTGGAAGAGATCGAGACCGCGCACGACATGGGTGATGCCCTGCAGCGCGTCGTCGACCACGACGGAAAGATGATAGCTCGACGGCGCGTCCGAGCGCGACAGCACGACATCGCCCCAGGATGAAGGGTCGGCGGCGATTACGCCCCGGTCGCCGTCGCCGGTCTCCTGCCAGGAGAGCGGCTCGCCGATGAGTTCGAGCGCTTTTGCCATGTCCAGCCGCCAGGCGTGTTTGAGGCCAGAGGACAGCATCGTCTGCCGCTCGCTGGAGGGGCGGTCGCGATCGTCAGTGGGGTAGAGCGGCGAGCCATCGGGATCGCGCGGCCACGCGCTGCCTTGTGCCTCGGATGCCGCGACCCTGGCCTTGACCTCGCCGCGGGTGAGGAAGGCGGGGTAGGCGAGGCCGCGGTCGATCAGGCCAGCCAAGGACGCCTGATAGGCGTCGAAGTGCTCCGACTGTCGGCGCACCGGTTCTTCCCAATTTATATCGAGCCACTTCAGGTCTGCGTAGATGCCCGCTTCGAATTCGGGTGTGCAGCGGGTGAGATCTATGTCTTCGATGCGCAACAGGAAGCGCCCGTCGGCGGCGTCGGCCATGTCGCGGTTCAGGAAGGCCGAGAGCGCATGGCCGAGATGCAGCGGGCCGTTGGGGCTCGGGGCAAAACGGAAGACGGGCTTTTGACGGGGAATCGCGATCATGCTTTCTTCTGCCACGGATTTTGGAAGATCGCGAGGAAGCGTGCATATCATTCGCAACGACGGGGACGTGGCCCAGGGATTGGCCGAACTCATCATCATCGACCCGCGTCTCGTCTCGATCGCCGCCGATGCCGGTCCGCTGCCGCTGCGATTGCGGGAGCCCGGCTTTGAGGGGCTGGCGCATATCATTGTGTCGCAGATGGTGTCGCGGGCGAGCGCCGAGGCGATTTGGCGGCGGATGCGGCCTGGCGATGTCGTGTTGACGGCCGAGGCCTATGCCGGCCTGCACCCCGAGGCATGGCGCGAGGTCGGCCTGTCGCGCGCCAAGGCGGAGACGCTGACACGGATCGCCGAGGCCGTCGCCTCCGGCGGGCTCGACCTGCAGGCACTGTCCGGCCTGCCGCCGGAGGAGGCTTTGGCGGCGCTGACGGCGCTGAAGGGCGTCGGGCCATGGACGGCGGAGGTTTATCTGATGTTTTGCGGCGGCCATGCCGACGTGTTTCCATCCGGCGACGTGGCGCTGCAGAATGCGGTGGCGGCCGCCTTCGGCTTGGACGCGCGGCCGGGGGCGCGACAGCTGGCCACAATGGCGGCGGACTGGGCGCCGTGGAGATCGGTGGCGGCGCGGCTTTTCTGGGCGTATTATGCAGCGAAACTGGGCCGCGGCCTGGTTCCGGTCGGCTGAACGGCAACACATACAAATGCCATTGTGTGGCTTGAATTTATTGGACTTCACAATGCCGTCACAACCGGCCTAATATAAGAGTGCAGATGCCGAATCGATCAGGAGAGTGCCTTGACGATTGCTGTTTCACCTCAGGCCCTGCCAGCGCTCGTTCTGAACGCTGACTATCGGCCGCTGAGTTATTATCCCTTGTCGCTCTGGTCCTGGCAGGACGCGATCAAGGCGGTCTTCCTTGACCGTGTGAATATCATCGCGGAATACGAACATTCGGTCTCCTCGCCGAGCTATTCGATGCGGCTTCCGAGCGTCGTGTGCCTGAAAACCTATGTGCAGCCTTCGCGCAATCCGGCTTTCACGCGCTTCAACGTGTTCCTTCGCGACAAGTTCGAGTGCCAGTATTGCGGCGATCATAACGACCTGACCTTCGATCACGTCATTCCGCGCGCCCATGGCGGCGAGACGACGTGGCAGAATGTCGTGGCGGCCTGTTCTCCCTGCAATCTCAGGAAGGGCAGCAAGCTGCCGAAGCAGGCAGGCATGTTCCCGCACCAGAAGCCCTACCAGCCGACCGTGCAGGACCTGCACAACAATGGCCGGCTCTTCCCGCCGAACTATCTTCACGACAGCTGGCTCGACTATCTCTACTGGGATAGCGAACTGCAGCCCTGATCCCCAGTCCGGCCCGTTTCCGGGCAGGGCTGCTTCACGCTTCGATGGATCAGCCCGGCTTGGTCGGGCCGACTTTGTTGGTCAGGCAGACTTGCGCACGCCGATAAAGGCGAATGCGGCGAGGATGAGGCTTGCGATCACGTTCCAGCCAGCCATGGACAGGCCAGCGACGCGCAGTGCCGCTTCCGTGCAGGAGGGGCCCTTGATGGTGTTGAGTTCCGTGAGCAGATCGCCGGCGTTCTGCGTCATGCTGCTGGCGCTGGTCGAGCAGGCGGTGGGGCCAGCCCAGAAGTGCCATTCGACACCGGCGTGATAGACGCCCATGCCGGCGCCGACGATCATCAGCAGGCCACCGGCGAGCAGGAAGGTGCGGCCGATCCAGTTGGGCAGGCCGAGCGCCGATGTGATGGCGCCGATGATGACCAGCGGGATGCCGTAGTAATAGGGCTGGCGCTGCATCAGGCAGAGCTCGCAGGGAATATAGCCACCGATATACTGGAAACCGAGCGCGGAGCCGATGACAATAGCCATGCCGATCGCCAGCACGATGGAATAGATGAAGGTGGGACGGCGGACAGAGAAGGTCATGCGGGGGCTCCGGGCAAATGGCGCATGGGATTATGGTATTAGCGGATGATCAGTGGGCAAGCAGCTTGTAGCCGACACCTGCCACGATCAGCACGCCGGCAACGATCGCGGTGATCTGGCCGAGGCGCTTTTCGATGAAGTGGCGGATCGGTTCGCCATAGCGGCGCAGCAGCCAGGCGAGAAACAGGAAGCGGGCGCCACGGGCGATGATCGCCGAGATGATGAAGAAGCCGAGGTTCATGTGAATGACGCCGGCAAGAATGGTGACGATCTTGATCGGCGGCAGATGCGCGAGACCCGAGGTCACCAGCAACAGCAGCAGGATTTCCCACTGGTCGTGGATATAGGTTCGCATCTGCTCGAAGGCGTCGAGCTTGCCGTAGAATTCGAGCACGGGGCGGGCGACGGTGTCATAGGCGTAATAGCCGAGCGCCCAACCGGCGATGCCGCCGAGCACGGAAGCGACGGTTGCCACCAGCGCGTAGCGATAGGCGCGCTCGGGCTTGGCAAGCGCCATCGGGAGATAGAGGACATCGGCCGGAACGAGAAAGACGGAGCTTTCGACGAAGGCGATAACGGCAAGCCAGACTTCGGCCGATTTGCGGGATGCCAGCGACATCGTCCAGTCGTACAATCTGCGAAGCATTCCGGTCCTTTCAGGTTGCGTGCATGAGCTTTATGGGCCTGATATCGGCCTGTAAATGGCTGCTGTGTCAGTCATGCGGCAGTGCGGTGAAAAACTCTTCGTGATCGTGCGAGGGGATTGTGCCGTGATCACGCCGGATCAGGAGGCGATACCAGGAGAAGGGACGCGCTTCTGGCGCATGACGTTCATCTCGGTGCGTTCGCGCGCCATCTCGCTGACCATCTGGCGCAGCGCCGGATGTTTCGCGGTGAACATGTTGAAATCGCGCCGTTCCAGCACGAAGAAATGGCAGAAATCGACGGCGACCACATCGGCGTTGCGGCGCCCGCCGCTGAGCAAGGCCATCTCGCCGAAGAAGGCGCCGGGCTCGAGCCTTATCGCATCATCCGGCAGCTGCACTTCGACGGCGCCCGCCGACAGGAAATACATGCCGCCGCCGCGATCACCCTTGCGCATGACGCGCTCGCCCGGGAGCGCCGATTTCGGGCGGAACAGCAGGAGCAGCTCCTCCTGCGAGTTCTCGTCGACATTGGCGAAGAGCGGGAAGGTTTCGCTGAGCTCACGCATTTCCAGCTGGTGCTGGTGTTCGCGCGCTTCGGTGATGGCGCGGATCTTGTCGAGCTCGTCGTTCAGCAGGTCGAAATTGGCGTGGCCATGGCGGGCGCTTTGCGGCCAGCGGCGCTGGATATAGCCATGCAGCGCCTCGGCCCCGGCGCAGACGATGGGGTTGAGCGTGATCGAAATGATGGCGCTGGCGAGAATGATGTCCTGCCCGTCGGTCGGCAGCAGGCCGAGCGTGACGCCAAGGCCGGCGAGGATAAACGAGAATTCGCCGATCTGCGCCAGCCCGCCCGCCACCGTCAGGCCCATGCCGATGGGATAGCGCAGCAGCGTGACGACGACGAAGGAGATGATCCCCTTGCCGACGATGATGAGCAACAGGGCGGAGAGCACGCCGAGCGGCTGGCGCACGATGATCGACGGATCGAACAGCATGCCGACCGACACGAAGAACAGCACCGAAAACGCGTTCTGCAGCGGCAGGGAATCGGCGGCGGCGCGGTGGCTGAGGCTGGATTCGCTCATGACCACGCCGGCGAAGAAGGCGCCGAGCGCGAAGGACACGCCGAAGATCTGCGCCGAGCCGAAGGCGATACCGAGCGCCAGCGCCAGAACCGTGAGCGTGAAGAGTTCGCGCGAGCCGGTGCGGGCGACGCGGATCAGGAGCCAAGGCACGACCTTGGGGCCGAGGAAGATCGCCATCGCTGCAAAGGCGCCGACCTGCAGAAGCGTCAGCGCGATGGTGAGCGGCAGCGGCATGGCGGCGCCATGCGCGCCTGATGGCGCGTGGCCGCCGAGCAGTTCGGCCAGAGCCGGCAGAAGCACCAGCGCCAGCACCATGGCCAGGTCCTCGACGATCAGCCAGCCGACGGCGACGCGGCCGCTCGCGGCATTGACGAGATTTCGCTCCTCCAGCGCCTTCAGGAGCACCACGGTGCTCGCGACCGACAGGCTGAGCCCGAAGACGATGCCGGCGCCGAGGCTCCAGCCCCACCACTCCGCCAGCCCGACGCCGAGCAGCGTCGCGACCAGGATCTGCGCGATCGCGCCCGGAATGGCGACGCCGCGCACGGCAAGCAGGTCACGCGCCGAGAAATGCAGCCCGACGCCGAACATCAGAAGGATCACCCCGATTTCGGCCAGCTGGCTCGCAAGCCCGGTATCGGCCACGAAACCCGGCGTGATCGGCCCCATCAAAATCCCGGCCAGCAGATAGCCCACCAGCGGCGGCAGCTGCAGGCGATCGGCAAGATAGCCAAGGATCGCCGCGAACCCGAAACTGACGGCAATGGTGGCAATGAGGGGGACGTCGTGATGCACGCTTGTGTGTTCTCCTTTTGGGAGCGGGCACTTTGACCGATGTGCGGGGGAAATTAAACTGCTGATTTAAATTGAGCTATGTATGGGCGTGGGGAAAGCCGGAGAGAACCGTTTTGCGCCTGCTTTTCGATAGTCGGGGCATGAGTCGGCGGCGTGACTTTCGGGAGCGCCCGCGTAACAGGGCGACAACCGTTCTCAACTTTAGATCATGGTAAAATGCAAAGGCCAAGCGGTAATGGGAAGTCCAGTGGTGCCCCATGCCGGAGTCGAACCAGCACTTCTTTCGAAACTCGATTTTGAGTCGAGCGCGTCTACCAATTCCGCCAATGGGGCAACGGATACCGACGAGGCGGGTGTCTAGCATGCGTTTGACTGATGGCGCAAGACGGGGATGCGGGTATCGGGCTGATTTCGTGGGGCTTCCGGCCGAATGGCTTCTGCCGGAAGGATGTCTTCAGTGAGCGACGGAGACGGCCGGGGTGGGTAGGCCCGATTTCTTGATCGTGATCGCCAGGATGGAGGCGAGCAGGCAGAAGGCGCCGGCGATGAAGAAGGCGGGGAGGTAGCTCTGCAGCTCGGTGCGCGACAGGCCGGCACCGTAGGCGGCCGTAGCGGCGCCCAGCTGGTGGCCGGTGAAGACCCAGCCGAAGACGATGCCGACCTTCTCCTTGCCGAAGCGCTCGGCGGCGAGCTTCACTGTCGGCGGCACGGTGGCGATCCAGTCCAGCCCGTAGAAGACGGCGAAGATCGACAGGCCGTAGAAGGAGAAATCGCTGAACGGCAGGAAGAGCAGGGAGAGGCCGCGCAGGCCGTAATACCAGAAGAGCAGCCAGCGATTGTCGAAACGGTCCGACAGCCAGCCGGAGCCGATCGTGCCGAAGAAATCGAAGATGCCCATGACGGCAAGCACGCTGGCGGCGGCCACCGGCAGGATGCCGAAATCGCCGCAGAGCGTGACGAAATGGGTCTGGATCAGGCCGTTGGTGCTCAAGCCGCAGATGAAGAAGGTGGCAAACAGGATCCAGAAGGTCGAGGTCTTCGAGACCTCCTTGAGGACGACGATCGGGGCTGCGAGCATGGTGAGCAGGCCGCCGGTCTGTACGGGCGGCGGGGTGATGCGGTCCTCGCCGAAGGAGGGGAGGTTGAGATCCGACGGGCGGTCGCGCATGAAGGCGAGCACGACCAGCGCGGCGAAAAGGATCATGCCGCAGACGAAGAAGACGGTGGCGCGCCAGCCGTAGCTCTCCGTCAGCTGCGCCATCAAGGGCAGGAAGACCAGCTGGCCGGTGGCGGAGCTCGCCGACAGCATGCCGACGACGAGGCCGCGATGCTTGGTGAACCAGCGGGCCGAGACGGTGGCGGCGAGCACCATGGCGGTCAAGCCCGTTCCGAGGCCGACGACGATGCCCCAGAGCAGCAGCAACTGCCAGATCTCGGTCATGAACAGCGAGCCGACGAAGCCGCTTGAGATCAGGATCATGGCGAAGACGATGACCTTGCGGACGCCGAAATAATTCATGAAGGCGGCCGAGAAGGGTCCCATCAGGCCGAAGAGCAGCAGGCGGACGGCGAGCGCCGACGAGATCTGCGATGTCTCCCAGCCGAACTCGTCCTGCAGCGGCTTGATCAGCACGCCCGGTGCGCCCATGGCGCCTGCGGTGACCAGCATGGTGAGAAAGGTCGCGGCGACGACGACCCATCCGTAGTGGATGTTGCGCCGCGCCAGCGTGGAGGCAAGTGCAGTGGAGACCATGGGGCTGTTCCGTATGATGTTGCCGGAGGCTAATGCAAATATTTAGATGATGGTCATCATCATTGTTGATTATTGATGATGTGCGTCATATAAATTGTCAAGCGGTGTTTTTTAGGAGCCTTGCTATGCGTGTCAGCCGGGAGAAATTCGCGGAAAACCGGGAGAAGATCCTCGGTGTCGCGGGCGTGCTGTTTCGCGAGAAGGGGTTCGAATCGACAGGCGTGGCGGAGATCATGAAGGCCGCGGGGCTGACCCATGGCGGCTTCTACGGGCATTTTCAGTCGAAGGAAGATCTGGCGCTCGAAGTCAGCCGGGCGCTGATCGAGCGGGTGAAAATCCGCTGGAACGAGATCATAGCAGGCGCCCCTGACGCGCCGCTCGATGCGCTCCTCAATCATTATCTCTCGCGTTGCAGCGTCGACGATCCCGGCGGCAGCTGCGTCTTCGCCTCGCTGGTGCAGGAGGTGAGCCGCAGCCAGGGTGCCGTGCGCTCGACCTTCAATGACGGGCTGTCGGCGCTGGTCGATATCCTCTCAGAGATCGTGCCCGGCGACAGCGCGGAGGAGCGCCGCGCCAAGGGGTTCACGACGCTTTCGGCGATGATGGGCGCGGTGATCTTGGCGCGCGCCGTGGAAAGCCGGGAGCTGTCCGACAATTTCCTGTTCACGACGCGTGATGCTCTTTCGCCGGCTAAGGGCTAGCCACGACGGGCGATCAGGCCGCTGATCTCGACCGTTTCGGCGAAGCGGCCATCCGGCGATAACCTTGCAAGCGCTGCGCTGAGCTCGGTTTCGAAGGCTTCCGCCTTGTCTCCCAGCGTTTCCGGCGAGGTGACCGAGGTTGAGAAGGCGCGGCCGATGATGTCGTCCGCGGTCAGTTGGCGCTCGCTGACGATGCCGATCCGCTCGAGATGGTTGAAGGGCGATTGCAGCAGGACAGTTTCGTGGGCGATCCAATCCGGGCCCTTGCGGCGTTCGCGGTCGGCGTTGCGCTCCGGCGCGAAGGTTTCCGACAGCGCGTTGACGGCTGTGCGCCAATCCGGCGTGGAGGCGATATGACGATCGCCGAAGAGCACGACGCAGCCTTCGTCGACGGTGATGGCGTCGAGTGCCTTGAGTGTCGCCGGGCGGTCCATCCAGTGGAAGGAGCGGCCCATGACCGTCATCTTCAGCGGTGCGAGCGACGGGCCGAGATCGTAGGACGAGCCCCGGATGAAATCGACGGTTACACCGGCCGCGTCGGCATCGGCGCGTGCCGTCTCCAGCATCTCCGGTTCGGGATCGATGCCGGTGACCTTTGCGCCTGTCATGCGGGCGAAGGCGATGCCGAGTTGGCCGGGGCCGCAGCCGAGGTCGAGCAGGTGTTCGCCTGTCTGCAGGCCGGCGCGCTCCGCGACGCGGGCGATCAGTTCGTCTGGATAGGGGACGCGGTAGCGGGTGTAGTAAGCGGCCGTCGAGCGGAAGCGGCGGGCCTCGAAGGGGATGACGGTCATGGTGATATCCTCAAGGGGCGATATCTTGGGAAGGGTAGTCGGCCTGCCCAAGTGAGGCAGGCCGGTGTCCGGCAGCCTTACTTGAAGCCCTCGACGCGGTGCGGCACGTAGGGCTCTTCCAGCACCGCTATATCCTCGGCCGAGAGCTTGACCGAGAGAGCACCGACGGCGTCGTCGATATGACCGGATTTCGAGGCGCCGATGATCGGGGCGGTGACGGCGCTCTTTTGCAGGATCCAGGCGGTGGCGATCTGGGCGCGGGAGACGCCGTGCTTCTTGGCGAGATCGCCGACCTTGCCGATGATGGCGCGGTCCGCGTCCTCGGCCTGCTGGTAGAGCGTCTTGCCGAACTCGTCGGTCTCGCTGCGGGCGGTCTTTTCGTCATAGTCGCGGGTCAGGCGGCCACGCGCCAGCGGGCTCCAGGGAATGACGGCGATCTTCTGGTCCTGGCAGAAGGGCAGCATCTCGCGCTCTTCCTCGCGGTAGAGCAGGTTCAGGTGGTCCTGCATGCTGACGAAGGGCGTCCAGCCATTGGCTCTCGATGTGTAGATCATCTTGGCGAACTGCCAGGCATGCATGGACGAGGCGCCGATATAGCGCGCCTTGCCCGCCTTCACGACATCATGCAGTGCCTCCAGCGTCTCCTCGATCGGCGTCGTCGGGTCGAAGCGGTGGATCTGATAGAGGTCGACATAATCGGTGCCGAGGCGCTTCAGGCTGTTGTCGATCTCGTCGAAGATCGCCTTGCGCGACAGGCCGGCGCCGTTCGGGCCCGGGCGCATGCGGTTGAAGACCTTGGTGGCGAGCACGATCTCGTCGCGGCGCGAAAAATCCCTTATCGCTCGGCCGACGATTTCCTCGGACGAACCGTCGGAATAGGTGTTGGCGGTGTCGAGGAAATTGATGCCGGCTTCGAGCGCCTGCCGGATCAGCGCGCGGCTCGGCTCCTCGGCCTGCGTCCAGCTGTGATTGCCGCGGCCGGGCTCGCCGAAGGTCATGCAGCCCAGGCAGATCTTCGAGACTTCGAGGCCGGTGCCGCCGAATTTGACGTATTCCATGAAATCGCTCCGTGATGAGACAAGAAACCCTGGCGCTACCGGTATCTAGGGCGCTACCCGCCAGATTGGCAGCGGCGGCAGCAAACAACCATGCGCGCCCTGGGGTGGGAAGGGCGATCCGGGCTTCACGCTTGCGTGAGCCGCGCCCAGGGTGTTAGCTGCTGCAGCATAACCGGACTCTTGCCCCGAGACCTACCGATGATCCTGCGCCCATGAAGCTGCCGCCGCGCGCTCGCTATGACGATCTCTATCGCGATTTCGCCTGGACGATCCCCGAGGATTTCAACATCGGCCGCGTGTGTTCGGACGATTGGGCGGCGCGCGAGCCGGAGCGGATCTGTCTTCAGCATTTCAGCCCGGATGGCGGTCATCTCTCGTTGAGCTATGGCGCGCTTGCGGCGCGCTCTGCCTCGCTTGCCAATGGGCTCGTTGCGCTCGGTCTGACAAAAGGCGATCGGGTGGCGCTGCTTCTGCCGCAGTCCTTCGAGACGGTGATCGCCCATATGGCGATCTACAAGATGGGCGCGATCGCGGTGCCGCTGGCGCTGCTCTTCGGCGTCGAGGCGCTGGAATACAGGTTGAAGACATCGGGTGCGGCCGCCGTCGTGACCAACGCTTTCGGCCTCGAGCGTATCCATGAAATCCGCGACCGGCTACCGGATCTCAAGACGGTGATCAGTGTCGATGCCGCGGAAGATGGCGGTGGCGTCGTCTCCTTTGGCAGCCTTGTCGAACGCCATGCGCCAAGCTTCGACGTGCCGCCGACCAGGCCGGACGAGCCGGCGCTGATGATCTTCACCTCGGGCACAACAGGGGCGCCGAAGGGGGCTCTGCATGGGCATCGGGTGCTCGCCGGGCATATTCCGGGCATCCAGTTCGCGCACGAGAATTTTCCGCAACCGGGCGACCGGATGTGGACGCCATCGGACTGGGCCTGGGCGGGCGGGTTGCTCAACGCGCTGCTGCCGAGCCTGATGCTCGGCGTGCCCGTGGTCTCGTCGCCGGCGCAGAAATTCGACGCGGACATGGCCTACAGGATCATGGCCGAGATGAAGGTGCGCAACGGCTTCATTCCGCCGACGGCCTTGCGGCTGATGAAATCGGTGCCCGATCCGCGCCAGCGATACGATCTCAAGCTGCGCACCATCGGCGCTGCCGGCGAGGCTCTGGGGGCGGAGACGCATGATTGGGCGAGCCGCACGCTCGGGATCGAGGTCAACGAATTCTACGGGCAGACGGAGTGCAATTTCGTGTTGTCCTCGAACGCCGCGCTTGGCGTGAGCAAGCCGGGGGCGATCGGCAAGGCGGTGCCGGGGCATAAGGTGGCGATCGTCGACGAGGCAGGTGCGGTGCTGGCGCCGGGCGCGGTCGGCCAGATCGCCATCGCGCGGCCTGATCCGGTGATGTTTCTCGGCTACTGGAACGACGAGGAGGCGACCGCGCGCAAATTCGCCGGAGACTGGCTGCTAACAGGCGATCTCGGCCGGCAGGACGATGACGGTTACATCACCTTCCTCGGCCGCGACGACGACGTCATCACCTCATCCGGCTACCGCATCGGCCCGGCCGAGATCGAGGACTGCCTGACCGGCCATCCGGCCGTGCAGATGGCAGCGGCGGTGGGAAAGCCCGATGCGCTGCGCACCGAGATCGTCAAGGCCTATGTGGTTTTGGCGCCGGGGTTTGCGGCAAGCGCCACGCTGGCGGCGGAGATCCGCGACTGGGTGAAGATGCGGCTGTCGATGCACGAATATCCGCGCGAGGTGGCCTTCGTCGATGCGCTGCCGTTGACGACGTCGGGCAAGGTGATCCGGCGGATGTTGCGGGAGCCGGCGGTGGGGGAGGGGTAGTGCGGGGATAATAATCTTGCGCGGTGAAAGATATCGCCGCGATATCAGCCATTTACTTATTCGATTTTCCCCATCCATCCCCGCCGCAATGGTCGCTCCCATACTGATGGCGTCATTGGACAGGGAGCCGGGTCGCGAACCGGATCTGACACATTAGGGCGCGAGCCCGGCGTCCGGTGATGGTTGTCGAAAGGTGGATGTTGCGGTCGTCAGGACCTCTCATCCATTCGGAAGCGAAAGGTCGAGAGACGCTCCTGTCGGCCTGGATATCCGGAAGCCTCGATATGATCGGGCAGGCGATATTGCCTGACAATCTTACTTTATACCGACCGTTGCCTGCCCATTCCCAGTCTGTCATGCCGTCGCGGAGAGGTCTCCGGCGCGGGGTTTTGTGGTGTGCGTATTGCCGGAGTCGCAACGTCTGCGCCCGCAGCCCCTCATCGCCTCGCTGTCGCTCCGGCACTTCTCCCCGCTGGGGAGAAGGGGCTGAGGGCATCGCTGTGCCCAATCGTGACGTCCTTTTCGCAAACGAGAAAGATCTGGCGAGCGGCTGACCACGAGTCTCTTCTCCCCCGCGGGGAGAAGGTGCCGGCAGGCGGATGAGGTGGCTCCTGGCGCTAACTTCGCCAGCCCCGTCAACTCCACAAACCTCACCCCCGCCCAGCCAGCGACATGATCTTCTGCCGCAACATCTTCGCGACATTGCGGGTGCTGCTGTAGAGGTGGAGCTGGGTGGCGACCTGGCGGACGTCGCGGTCGGCGTTCTGGTTGAGGCCGATGACGACGGTGCCCATCTCTTCGCGTTCCTGCCAGAAGCGGCTCATGATCGGGTGGTCGGGGACGGCGCAAGAGTCAGAGCGGACGATGTTGGCGTCGTCGAGGTGCCATTCGGTGAGTTCGCCCATCAAGAGCTTGCCCGGCGAATAGCGGGCATAGGCCTCGTCATAGGCGGTCTTCCAGGTGTAGGCCTCGCCGCCCATCATCAGGACGACGGTGGAGGCGATGGACTTGCCGTTGAAGTCGATCGAATGGATACGCACGGCGTCGACGGCGGCCAGGTTGGAGATCGCCTCGCGGGCAAAGGCCATGTGCAGGCGGTCGGTGACCAGCGCGCTGCGCTTCTTGCCCTTCCAGCCGCCGGCCTCGAGCGCCAGGAATTCCTCGAAGCGCATATGGATGTCGCGCGGCTGGCGGGCGACGTTGTAGACGACCGTGCCCTTCTCCTCGAGCAGGCGCCATTGCCGGCGCATCTCGCGCATGTGCGAGGAGGAGACCGACTGGCGCAGATAGGCGACGGCGTCCTCGTCGCTCTGCAGCATCGGGCGCAGATAGGGGTTGGTGGTCGTGATCGGCAGGTTACGGCCGATGGCGACGGCGCGGATCATGCGGGCGAAGATGCCGTTGAGACGCAGATCGGGCAGCACCAGGATGCCGGGCATGCGCAGGTCGCGTGCGGTCAGGCCCTCGAGGAAATTGTCGAGCGTTTCGGCGGCATCCTCGCCGTCGAGCAGCGGCGTGCCCAAGGGCGCGAAGCTGTTGGCCCAGACGCGGATGATCGAGGGGCCGACGGCGAAGCCCGGCTTTTCGACCGAAAACGGCATCAGCACGCGCAGGCGGCTGCGGGTCTCGTTCTGGTCGCGCAGCAGCGCGAAATTGACCTCGCGGTCGTCAAGACGCGGCATGGCGGGCGCCAGGAAGCGGCCGGTGAAGAAGACATTGGGCTCCAGCGCGCGGTTGGAGAGGAAATCCAGCTCGTCCTGCAGATCGTAGCCGAGCTTGCCGGAGTAGACGCAGAGCTCGCGGCCGGGGCGGCCGATCTCGACGCGGGCTTCGGCCTGCGGGGCGTCGAATTCCAGCGATGCCAGCTCGTGGACCATGCGGTTGGCGGTCGAGTCTGTGGTCTGGGTTCCGGGAGGATTGCGCACCATACTGTCAGGCTTCCATATCGTTGCCGGCGCTGGCCGGTCTGGCGAAGGCGAAGAGGGCGATGCCGAGCGTGCGGCGGACTGCGAGATGCAAGAGCACCGCCTCGACGCCCATGGCGGAGGCCGTGGCGATCGCCGCGCCCTCGATGCCGAAATGGGGAATGAGGAGAATGTTGAGGGTGACGTTTGCCGTCAGCGCGCCGGCATAGAGCGCGACGCAGATATTCTGCTTTCCGGCCATCATCAGCAGTGTTTCTGCGGGCCCTACCAGCGCTTTGGCGAGAATGCCGGCAAGCAGGATCGCCATCAGCACATAGCCTGCCGTAAAGGCGCCGCCGAAGAGCGACAGCAGCAGGTGCCCAGCGGCGAGCACGACAAGACCGACGGCCAGCGCCGGCCAGAAGGTCCATCTGGCAGCATCGAAAGCGGCGGCGGCAAGCTCGGCGCGGGTGCCCTCCGCGATGATGCTGGAAAAGCGCGGGCCGGAGGCGGCTTTCACCGAAAAGTTGATGAAGTGGACCAGCGCCATGGTCTTGGCGGCTGCGAAGTAGATGGCGACCTCGTGCGGCTCCAGGAAAATGCCGACGACGACGACATCGGAATTCGTCAACAGAAAGCTGACGCCCTCGATCAGGAAAATCGGGAAGGCGACACTTAGCCAGCTCAGGAAATCGATCTTGCTCGGGCCCTGGTGATAGTGCCGGCGCAGGCGGATGAGCGTCGCCACATACTGGCCGAGCGCGGTGAGGTAGGTTGCGACCAGCGCCGCCTGCATGGCGGTGACGGCCGTGTGCGGCGCGCCGAGGCCGATCGCAACCAGCATGCAGGTGATGATCAGGATCGGGCGGATGATATAGACGGGGCTCAGCGCCATGACGGGCCAGTGATTGGCGCGCGAGGTGCCTTCCAATATGTCGCCGAGCGCGATCATCGGCATGGCGAGCAGGCCGAGGAAGATCGGCACGACATAATAGCTCTGGATGCGATCGCCGAAGAGATGCAGGCCGATCATGCCGATGGCGAGCACCGCGGTGCCGGACAGCAGGCCGAAAATCCGGGCGGTGCCGGTCAGTCCGCGAATTTCCTCGAAGGCGCCCGATGCCTTGTACTGTGGGAGGAAGCGGACGATGGCGGTGTGGAAGCCGAGGCAGGAGAGATCGCCGAAGAGAACGATCAGCACCCAGACGAAGACGAAGATGCCGTATTCGTACTCGCCCATCAGGCGGGCAAGGATGATCTGCGAGAGAAAGGCGAGGGCGGCGCTGATGACGCGGATGGCGAATGCCGTCAGCGCCATGCGCTGTGCGGCGGCCTTTTCGCCGCGTCTGGTCATGATATCGCCGAGCATGCGAAGAAGGCGACCGCCCGCAGGACGCAGGCTCGCCGGTAGCATCTTCTCCGCCGTCTCGATGACCGCCATAATGGACACGCAAAACTCTCTGGCAAATCGTGCCTAGAGTAGTGGCATGACACGGTTAAGAAACGGTTGTGACGAGGCCCTCAGGCTTAACCTGTCCCCAACTCAAAGCGTCAGCCGCCACCGCGCGCCAACGCCCTGTCTATCAGGACATCCAGCACCTCGGCGTAGCTGACGCCGGATGCCGCCATCGCCTTGGCGTACATGCTGATATTGGTGAAGCCGGGTATGGTGTTGAGTTCGTTGACCACGAAGGACATGTCCTGCATCAGGAAGAAATCGACGCGGGCCATGCCGTCGCAGCCGAGCGCCTTGAAGGCCCGGCGGGCGGCCTTGCGCAGTTCGTCCTCGGTCTCCTTCGGCAGCTGCGCGGGTACGCGGAGCGCCGCACCTGCTTCATCGACATATTTCGCTTCGTAGCTGTAAAAACCGTGGCTTTCGGCCGGTGCGATCTCGCCCGGCAAAGAGACGGTGATGTCGCCATTCGCGTGCTCGAGCACGCTGAACTCGATCTCCCGGCCGGCGATGAATTCTTCGGCGAGCAGCTTGCTGTCGTGCCGGAAGCCCTCGGTAAGCGCGGCGGCGAAATCCTCTGGTGTCCTGACCTTGCTGACGCCGACCGAGGAGCCCTGGCGGGCGGGCTTGATGAAGAGCGGCAGGCCGAGTTCCCGCGCAGCGGCGTCAAAGGTGGGCACGCTGTCTTCCTCGATGCAGAGGGCCTTTGCCACGGGCAGGCTGGCTTCCCGGAGCAGGCGCTTGGCGATGTCCTTGTCGATGGCGGTCACCGATCCGAGCAGGCCGCAGCCGGCGAGCGGGACGCGGGCAACGGATGCCAGGCCCTGGATCGAGCCATCCTCGCCGTGCATCCCGTGCAGCACGGGGAAGAGGATGTCGATCGCGGGGACTTCGTAGGGCTGCGCGCCTTGCGGGATGGCGAGCATGCGGCCCTGGCCCCCCGGCAGAAGGCTGACCTCGACGGCTTCCTCGACCTTGGCGGCTGAAGACAGCGTGGTGCCCTTGGGCAGGAGCAGCCATTGTCCTTCCCTGGTCACGAAGATCGGCAAGACGTCGTAGCGCTCGGCGTCGAGGGCCGCGACGACATTGGTCGCCGAGAGGATGGAGACGTCATGCTCCGGCGAGCGGCCGCCGAAGAGGATGGCAATGCGCGGGCGGGTGGATTTTGTCGGCATGGTGGATGGGTCCCCTTGGGTTTTTGTTATTGGTCGAGCCTGACGGCGACGCCGCGATTGGCGAAGAAGCGGTCGAAGATCTCGGTCGGCAGCTCGACGTCGGCCTGGCTGGTCTCGTCATGGCCGGATGGGTTGTGGAAGCGGATGGTATCGGCGCTTGCCGCCGTCACCAGCACGAGGTGGCCGCCCTTCGAGGGTGGTTGGCGGTCGGGCCAGCGGATCTGGCTGTTGACCGAGGCGATGAAGAAGGCGTTGTCCTTGAGGATGTCGGCGATATGAGGTGTCGGCAGGCTGGTGATGGTTTTCGCGTCGAGGCCGAAGGTTTCGCCGACATAGGTGACGAAGGGCGCGTAGATCAGCCCCTTGATGGACTGGTCTTCCGCGTTGACGACATAGCCGCCGAAGGTGGTGCATCCGCGTGCGAGATCGATGGTGCGGTGGTCTTCGCCCCTGGCGGCAAGGATCATCTTCAGGCAGGCCATGCCGCAGATGTTGACCGCCCAGCGCGCATATTCCTCGACGGTGCCGGCGCCGGATCGCTGCCACAGTGGATCATCGAGCAAGGCGGGCGCGCCGCGCTCCAGCACGGAGAGCGTCATCGACGCCGTTTCCCACTGGCTGAAATAGCGGGCCTTGCAGGCGGTGCGGTTCATCGTGTGTCCCTGAAATCAATTCTGATATCGGCGCAAGCTCGGCGAACAAAGCGACTGTTTTGCGGCTGAATTTCGAGCGGAATATGAAATTGGAAGTTGTGGGCGGCGCACATGAAAAAAGCCCTCGCGACGTCCAGGTCGCGAGGGCTTCGATCTCAGGTCTCGATCAGGTCTCAGGCCTGCTCGAAGGCACCGTGGCAGTGCTTGTACTTCTTGCCCGAACCGCAGGGGCAGACCTCGTTGCGGCCGACCTTGCCCCAGGTTGCGGGGTCGTCGGGGTTGCGGTTTTCGGGCGCAACGATGACTTCCGATGCCTGGTAGACCGAGCCGAACTCGTCTTCGCCGGTATTGGGGTCGATGTGGTGGGCCTGCATGGCCGGCGGTTCCGGCTGCTCCTGCTGCACCAGTTCGACACGCATCAGCTGGGCAGTGACGGCCTGGCGGAGGCTGTTGAGCAGCGAGTTGAAGAGCTCGAAGGCTTCCGACTTGTATTCCTGCAGCGGGTCGCGCTGGGCGTAGCCACGGAAACCGACGACGGAGCGCAGATGGTCGAGATTGACGATGTGCTCGCGCCACAGCGCGTCCAACGTCTGCATGACGATAGAACGCTCGACGTAATGCATGATGTCGTCGCCGAAGCGCTCGGCCTTTTCGGTGAAGACGGCGTTGGCCGCTTCCGTCAGGCGTTCGCGGATATCGTCTTCGCCGATGCCCTCTTCCTTGACCCAGTCCTCGATCGGCAGGTCGAGATTGAGGAGCGCGTTGGCCTGCTCCTTGAGGCCAACGGCATCCCACTGTTCGGCATAGGCGCGCTCGGGAATGTGCTTCTGAACCAGATCCTCGATCACCTCACGACGCATGTCGGAAACGGTCTCGGAGATGTTGGTTGCTTCCATCAGCTCGAGGCGCTGTTCGAAGACCACCTTGCGCTGGTCGTTCAGAACGTCGTCGTACTTCAAGAGGTTCTTGCGGATGTCGAAGTTGCGGGCTTCGACCTTCTTCTGCGCGCGTTCCAGAGCCTTGTTGATCCAGGGATGGACGATCGCTTCGCCTTCCTTGAGGCCGAGCTTGGTCAGCATCGAATCCATGCGGTCCGAGCCGAAGATGCGCATCAGGTCGTCCTGAAGCGAGAGGTAGAACTTCGAGCGGCCGGGGTCGCCCTGACGGCCGGAACGGCCGCGCAGCTGGTTGTCGATACGGCGGCTTTCGTGGCGTTCGGTGGCGATGACGTAGAGGCCGCCGGCGGCCAGCGCCTTTTCCTTGAGCTGCTTGATCTCTTCGCGGATCGCCTCGATCTTGGCGTCGCGCTCCGGACCTTCCTCGACTTCGCCGAGCTCGCGCTCGACACGCATGTCGAGGTTGCCGCCGAGCTGAATGTCGGTACCGCGACCCGCCATGTTGGTGGCGATGGTGACGGCGCCGGGCACGCCGGCCTGGGCGACGATATAGGCTTCCTGCTCGTGGTAGCGGGCGTTCAGAACCTGGAAGTTGTTGAAGCCCTGCTTGCGCATCAGCTCGGCGAGCAGTTCGGACTTTTCGATCGAGGTCGTACCGACGAGAACCGGCTGGCCGCGCTTCTGCGCATCCGCGATCTCGGCGATGATCGCCTTGTACTTCTCTTCGAAGGTCCGGTAGACCTCGTCATCCTCATCGATACGCTGGATCGGCAGGTTGGTCGGTACTTCGACGACGTCGAGGCCGTAGATGTTGCCGAATTCCTCCGCTTCCGTCTGCGCGGTACCGGTCATGCCGCCGAGCTTGTCGTACATGCGGAAGTAGTTCTGGAAGGTGATCTGCGCCAGCGTCTGGTTCTCAGGCTGGATCTTCACATGTTCCTTGGCTTCCAGCGCCTGGTGCTGGCCTTCCGAATAACGGCGGCCCGGCATCATGCGGCCGGTGAATTCGTCGATGATGACGATCTCGTCGTTGCGGACGATGTAGTCCTTGTCGCGGGTGAAGAGCTTGTGGGCCTTCAGCGCGTTGTTGACGTGGTGGACGATCGCGACGTTCTCGATGTCGTAGAGGCTGGCGCCCTTGAGCAGGCCGGCTTCACGCAGGAGATTTTCGAGCTTCTCGGTGCCTTCTTCGGAGAAGTTGGCCGAGCGCTGCTTTTCGTCGATCTCGTAATCGCTTTCGACGAGCAGCGGGATGAAGGTGTCGATCGTGTTGTAGAGATCGGAGCGGTCGTCGAGCGGACCGGAGATGATCAGCGGCGTGCGCGCTTCGTCGACGAGGATCGAGTCCACTTCGTCGACGATGGCGTAGTTGTGGCCGCGCTGAACCATCTGGCCCTTCTCGTACTTCATGTTATCGCGCAGATAATCGAAGCCGAGTTCGTTGTTGGTCGCGTAGGTGATGTCGCAGCCATAGGCCGCTGCGCGTTCCTCGTCCGACAGGCCGTGGACGATGACGCCCGTGGTCAGGCCGAGGAAGCCGTAAAGGCGCGACATGGTGGCCGCGTCGCGCTGGGCGAGGTAGTCGTTGACGGTGACGACGTGGACGCCCTTGCCCGACAGCGCGTTCAGATAGACGGGAAGCGTTCCGACCAGCGTCTTGCCTTCACCCGTCTTCATTTCCGCGATGGCGTTGGAATGAAGGATCATGCCGCCGATCAGCTGGACGTCGAAGGGGCGCATGCCGAGCACGCGGCGCGATGCTTCGCGCACGACGGCGAAGGCCGGGACGAGGATATCGTCGAGCGTCTTGCCTTCGGCGAGCAGCTTGCGGAACTCCACCGTCTGGGCGGCGAGCTGTTCGTCGGACAGCGCCTTGGTCTTTTCCTCAATCGCATTGATTGCGGCGACGTTCGGCTGGAAGGACCGCACGCGGCGATCATTGGCGGAGCCAAATAGTTTGCGGGCGATGCCGCCAAAGCTGACCATACGACTGGTCCTTTCTGAATATTCATCCCGGGCTTCTCGTAAGGGCGGCCCGGCCGAATTTCGGGCGCACGTATCGAAACGCCAGGAAACTTTTCTGGACGCGAGGTTGCGTGACAGATAAGAGGGGGGTCGAATGATGTCAACGGATTTGGCTGATATAGAAAGGCCACATTCCAGTGTTGATGCCTGTTTCAGGGCAGGATTCAAGAAGTTGAAGCCGGTGGGTTAACTGTGAAGGAATGTTTGATGTTGAACTACAACAGAATCGCCGTGATGGCACTCGCCACGTTCGTCGCCTTCCAGGCGCCGGTGCGGGCACAGGACGGCGCTGACGCCGTCGTTGCCAAGGTCGGCGATGTCGAAATCCACCAGTCGGAACTCGACCTGGCGATCGCCAACCTCGATCCGCAGCTCGCGCAGCTGCCTGACGACCAGAAGAAGGTCGCAGCGCTTTCCGCCGCTATCGACGTGAAGCTGCTCGCCAAGGACGCGGCCGCTGAGAAGCTCGACCAGTCGGCTGAGTTCAAGAAGCGCATGCAGTACCTCGCCGATCGCGAACTGCACAACGCCTACTTCAAGAAGCACGTTGTCGACACCGTGACCGACGCAGAAGTCAAGGCACGCTACGACAAGGAAGTAGCAGCTCTTCCGAAGCAGGAAGAAGTTCACGCCCGCCACATCCTGGTGAAGACGGAAGACGAAGCCAAGGACGTCATCAAGCAGCTCGATGCCGGCAAGAACTTCGCCGACCTCGCCAAGGAAAAGTCGACCGACCCGAACAAGGCTGACGGCGGCGATCTCGGCTATTTCACCAAGGGCCGCATGGTCAAGGAATTCGAAGACGCGGCTTTCGCGCTCGACAAGGGTGCCTACACGAAGACCCCTGTTAAGACCGATTTCGGTTACCACGTCATCCTCGTCGAGGATAAGCGCGACGCCGCTCCTCCGGCTTACGACCAGGTCAAGGATCAGGTTCGTCAGCTCGTCATGCGCGACAAGTATCTTGCGCTTCTCGCCTCTGCCAAGGAAAAGTCCAAGATCGACATCACGGACGAAGCCCTGCGCAAGGGTTATGACGACGCCAACAAGCAGCCGCAGCCGGGTGACGCGCCCGCCGCAGCGCCGGCTCAGCAGTAATAGTATCCATCGAGGGCCCGGTTTTTCCGGGCCCTTCCGTATCCCCTTTCATGCCAGGTCGATGATCATGTCCGGTTCCGTTTCCCCGCTCGCTCCCAAAACCTTCGTGTCCATGCCAGCACTGCGCGGTGTCCGCATGGCGACCGCCTCGGCGGGGATCAAGTACAAGAACCGCACCGACGTCCTGATGATGGTGTTCGACAAGCCGGCGGCCGTTGCCGGTGTCTTCACCCGTTCCAAGTGCCCGTCGGCGCCAGTCGATTTCTGCCGCGCCAATTTGCCCGGCGGCATCGCGCGCGCCGTGGTCGTCAATTCCGGCAACGCCAACGCCTTTACCGGCGTGAAGGGCCGTAAAGCGACCGCGCTCACCGCCAAGTCCGCGGCTGCCGCCGTCGGCTGCAGCGAGAGCGAGATCTTCCTCGCCTCCACCGGTGTCATCGGCGAGCCGCTCGACGCCACCAAGTTTTCCGGCGTGCTCGACACGCTCTATTCGGATGCCATCGACGATTTCTGGTTTGAGGCCGCCAAGGCGATCATGACCACCGACACCTATCCGAAGGTCGCGACCCGCACGGCCGAGATCGGCGGCGTTGCGGTCTCGATCAACGGTATCGCCAAGGGCGCCGGCATGATCGCCCCCGACATGGCGACGATGCTCTCCTTCGTCGTCACCGATGCCGACATCGCGCCGGCCGCGTTGCAGGCGATGCTGTCCGCCGGTGTCGATCCGACCTTCAACTCGATGACCGTCGACAGCGACACTTCGACGTCAGACACGCTGATGCTGTTTGCAACGGGTGCTGCCGCCGAAGACGGCCAGGTTCGTGTCGAGACGGCCGACGATCCGCGCCTTGCGTCGTTCCGCGCCGCGCTCAACGATCTCCTCAAGGATCTGGCGTTGCAGGTCGTGCGCGACGGCGAAGGCGCCACCAAGATGCTTGAGATTACCGTGACCGGCGCCGAAAGCGATGCCGCCGCCAAGACGATCGCGCTCTCCATCGCCAATTCGCCGCTGGTCAAGACCGCCGCCGCCGGCGAGGACGCCAACTGGGGCCGCATCGTCATGGCCGTCGGCAAATCCGGCGAAATGGCCGATCGTGACCGTCTCGCCATCTGGTTCGGCGACGTGCGCGTTGCCGTCAACGGCGAACGTGATGCCGGCTACTCGGAAGAGGCCGCCTCCAACGTCATGAAAAAGCAGGACATTCCGGTGAAGGTCGAAATCGGCCTCGGAAACGGCACGGCAACGGTCTGGACGTGCGACCTCACAAAGGAGTATGTCGCCATCAACGGTGACTACCGGAGCTGATTTTTCATTGACTGAAGCATTCCCCAAGAAGGCAAATCTGCCGCTCGTGCGCAGGCTGGAAGCCGTCGGTTTCCGGGCCTGGCCTGCCTCGTCCGTTGTTTACGACGGCAGCTGGCAGGTGCGGCTGACGGCGGGGCATCCGTCGAACCGGCTGAACTCGATCGTGCCGCTCGATCCGTCCGACCATCGCGACGTCGAGATCCGGCTTGCCAAGGCGAGCCGCAAGTTCGAGGCCTATGGCCGCCCGGCGGTGCTGCGGCAGACGCCGCTGGCCTCGCCCGTGCTGATCGATCTGGTGAAGGCCGAGGGCTGGACGCCGTTCGACGAAACCATCGTCATGACCTGCGATCTCGCCAATGCCGATCTGCCCGATACGCTCGATCATTTGCCTACGCATGACATCAGCCGCTTCGTGGACGCCAATCTGGCGACCGACCAGGTGTCGAAGAAGCTGAAGCCGGCACTCGCCGAAGTCATCAACGCGATCAAGCCGCCATCCGGCCTGTTCATGGTGGAAGATCCGGAAACGGGGCCGCTGGCGACCGTGCTCTGCGTGCAGGACAACGATCTGGCCGGCATCATGTCGCTCTCGGTTACGCCATCGCGTCGCCGCGAGGGGCTTGGGCTCGAAATCCTGACCTCGGCTCTACGCTGGGCGCGGATGCGCAGCGCCCGCTCGGCCTGGCTGCAGGTCAAGACCGGCAACGTGCCTGCCATCACGCTCTACGAGCGCCTCGGCTTCGTCGAGGCCTATCGCTATTCCTACTGGCGGCGGGATCTTTGCCGATGAGCGGTACTGGCCACAGCATCCTTCTCGTCGTCGCCTGCGCGTTGATCGATGCGGATGGCCGAATCCTTCTGGCGCAGCGGCCTGAAGGCAAATCGCTCGCCGGCCTCTGGGAATTTCCCGGTGGCAAGATGGAGCCGGGCGAGACGCCCGAGGAAACGCTGGTGCGTGAACTCCACGAAGAGCTGGGGATCACCACCAAGGTGGCGTGCCTGGCGCCGCTCACCTTCGCCAGCCACACCTACGAGAAATTCCACCTGCTGATGCCGCTTTACGTCTGCCGTCGTTTCGAGGGCATTCCTGTCGGCCGCGAAGGGCAGGCGATCAAGTGGGTGAAGCCGCAGGCGCTGCGCGATTACCCCATGCCGCCGGCCGATGAGCCGCTGATCCCCATCCTGCAGGACCTACTTTAGAAATTTCTATTTTATAACTTTTTCTGTGCCAATCTGGCTGTGGATATTAATCGATCGTTTAACAGATTCTGGCAAAGATCGGCCTCAATCAAGCAACTGGCGTGTGTGTAGAAGGCTTGACGCATGGACGACGATTTCTGGAAAGCAGTTCGGGAGAAAGAGCAGGCTTCGGTTTCCTCGCGCAAGACGGGGGCGCTGAACATCGCCTTGCTGTTCGGCACGGCCGTCGTGGCCCTGACGCTGATCCTGACACCGATGCTCGCCGACAAATCGAAGTCGAGCGTCTTCGCGAGCGCGCCGTCTGAATTCGATTCCATCACCACGGGTTCAATTCCGAAGAGCGAGAACGGCCCGAAGAGCGAGAACGGCAAGCGCTACACGATCCGTCGCAGCGTGCTGCAGGATACGCCGGGCTCCGTCTGCGTGGTGCAGGGCTATGGAAGCGGTGTCGGCTGCTGAGGGCCCGGGGCCCGAGGTGACGCGGAGAAATCGACTGTGATGTCGAGCGACGAGGGACGAATGACGAGACTTCTGAAAGCATTTGTCACTGATCGCAATGGCGCCACCGCCATCGAATACGGCCTGATCGCCGCCTTGGTCGCCACTGCGATCATCACCGGCGTCGGCGCCGTCAGCGGGCAGCTGAACAACATCTTTACCATCATAGCAAACCACATACCTTCGGCGACTTGACGCCCAAACAACGCTGGTGAAGAGCCCTACTGCTTGAGCTTGTGCTCCTCGACCTTCAATGCGTCGGCGAGCCTGACCTTCGCCGATCCCGGCCGCAACGGCTTCTGCTGGCTCTCATGCGGCGCCCATCCCGAGACATAGATGATCGAGAAGGTGGCCCGGATGCGGCCATCCGGATCGGAATAGCGCTCCGCGTAAAGTTCGGCGGCGCGCATGAAGAAGGCGCGCGTCAAAGGCTTGCTGCTGCGCTCGGCAAGCGGGTTGGTCATGCCCATGGCCCGCAGGTCGCGCATCAGCGGAAAGATGGAATCGTAGCGGACCGTATAGGTCTCTGCATCGATGACCGGCAGCGCGAAACCGGCGCGCTGCATCAGTCCACCGACATCGCGGACGTCTGCGAAGGGAATGACACGCGGGCTGGCGCCGCCGGTCATCTCGATCTCGGTGGCGAGCAGGACCTCGCGCAATTCCTGCAGCGTGCCGGAGCCAGGAATGGCGGCGAGGAACAGCCCGTCGGGGCGCAGCGCGCGGCGGATCTGGATGAAGACGCCGGGTGTGTCGTTGGTCAGGTGCAGGCTGAGCGGCGCGATCACCAGATTGGCCGATTGCGGCTCCAGCGGAACCATCTCCAGCGGCGCCTCGATGAAGGCATCGTCGGACGTGGCGTAGGCCTGTTCGCTTTCGACGCGGGTGAGGCTGTCGATCTTGCCGGTTGCCTTGGCGGCGCGGGCGGCAGCACCGGTCGCGCCATGCAGTTCGACGGCATGCTCGAAGGTGCGCTCGACGACGGCGAGGCGTTCGCCCAGTTCGTCGGCTGCGATATCGAGCAGGAAGCTTGCCTTCGGATCGTTGTTGCGAAGCGCGCGGTGCCGGTTCGCCGCGATCCTTGTCGTGTCGAAGATGATGTCCATGCCGACGTCAATAATCCTGCCGGGGCGGGGCGGCAAGGCGATTTTCCTGTTGCGCGAAATGCGCTATCGTTTCGCCATGGGGTTGCGAGGGTGGCAAGGTTTGGTGGGGATCGACCGGGCGCTGATGCGTCCGCTGTCGGCTATGGTCGACCTCATCTATCCGCCCGCCTGCGCCGTCTGCGGCGTATCGACCGGGCGGCATCGGGGCGTCTGCCCAAAATGCTGGTCGGTGCTGCGCTTCATCGAGCGGCCTTATTGCGAGGTTCTCGGCATTCCCTTTTCGCATGATCTCGGCCCGGGGATATTGAGCGCCGCCGCCATCGCCGACCCGCCGCCTTTCGACCGGCTGCGCACGGCGGCTTTTCACGACGAGGCGGTGCGCAATCTCGTCCACGGGCTGAAATATCGCGACCGCACCGACCTGGCGCCGATGATGGCGGCTTGGATGCTGAGGGCATCCGATGGCGCCGTCGAGCGCTGCGATGCGATCCTGCCGGTGCCGCTGCATCGCACGCGCATCCTGTCGCGCCGGTTCAACCAGGCGGCTGAGCTGGCGCGGCACATGGCAAAGCAGGCCGAACGGCCGCTGCTGCCCGCGACGCTGCTGCGTATTCGCCGCACGCGCCAGCAGGTGGGGCTGGGTGCTAAAGCGCGGCAGGACAATGTGCGCGGCGCCTTTGCGATCGCGAAGGGACGCGAGGGCGATGTGTTCGGAAAGAGGCTGGTGTTGGTCGACGATGTCTATACGACCGGCGCGACGGTGGCGGCGGCGGCCAGGGTGCTCCGCCGCGCGGGTGCGGCCGATATCACGGTTTTGACCTTTGCAAGGGCGCTATCCGAAACTATATGACAGGGAGATTACTGCCTTGTCTGGAGTTACGATGGTACCGGTTACGATCTATACGCGCGATGGCTGCGGTTTTTGCGTTCGCGCCAAGTCTCTTCTTTCCGAGAAGGGTGTCGATTTCGTCGAGCACAATGCGACCTCCACCCCGGCCTTCCGCGCCGAGATGATCGTGCGCGCCAATGGCGGCTCGACTTTCCCGCAGATTTTCATAGGCGACAAGCATGTCGGCGGGTGCGATGATCTCTATGCGCTGGAGCGTGCGGGCAAGCTCGACCCGCTGCTGGCCGCTTAGGATAAGCCGATGACCTTCAAGGCCGCCGCCATTCAGATGTGTTCGGGTATCGATCCGCAGCGCAACGCGGCCGCGATGGCGCGGCTGGTGCGTGAGGCGGCCGCCTCGGGCGCCACCTATGTGCAGACGCCCGAGATGACCGGGATGCTGCAGCGCGACCGCGCCGCCGGGAAGCTGCATCTGCGCGACGAGGCCAACGACATCATCGTGCGCACCGCGCGAGAGCTCGCCGGCGAACTGCAGATTTACGTGCATGTTGGCTCGACGGCGATCGCGCTCGATGACGGCAAGCTTGCCAATCGCGGCTATCTCTTCGGTCCCGACGGCAAGATCCTGAACCGCTACGACAAGATCCACATGTTCGATGTCGATCTCGACAATGGCGAGAGCTGGCGCGAGAGCGCTGCCTACCGGCCGGGGCAGGAGGCGCGTGTCGTGTCGCTGCCGTTTGCCGAGATGGGCTTTGCGATCTGCTACGACGTTCGCTTCCCGGCACTGTTTCGCGCCCAGGCGGTCGCCGGAGCGCAGGTTATGACGGTGCCCGCCGCCTTCACGCGCCAGACCGGCGAGGCGCATTGGGAAATCCTGCTGCGGGCGCGTGCCATCGAGAACGGCATGTTCGTGATCGCCGCCGCGCAGGCCGGCGTGCATGAGGATGGGCGCGAGACCTTCGGGCATTCGATGATCATCGATCCCTGGGGCAAGATCCTGGCGTCCGCTGGCGGCACCGGCGAGGCGATCGTGATCGCCGAGATCGATCCTGCCGCCGTGAAGGCTGCGCGCGACAAGATCCCGAATTTGAAGAATGCCCGCGAGTTCTCGATCGAGACGGTTGGCGGCGATGTGTCCGGAGGCGTGTCCGCTTGATCCGTTATTCGCTGCGTTGTGACAATGCCCATGAGTTCGAAGGCTGGTTTTCCGAAAGTGCCGATTTCGACCGCCAGGTCGCGTCTGGTTTTCTCACCTGTCCCACCTGCAATTCGGCCGCCGTCTCCAAGGTGCTGATGGCGCCGTCGGTTTCGACCGCGCGCAAGAAGGACCAGATGCAGACGGTCGCCATGGATGCCGTGCGCCGCGAGGCCTTCCAGAAGCTGAAAGAGGCGGTAACCGCGATCAAGGCCAACTCCGAGGATGTCGGCGAACGCTTCCCCGAGGAAGCGCGCAAGATCCATTATGGCGAGGCCGATGCGCGCGGGATCATAGGCCAGACGACGCCTGATGAAGCGCAGGCGCTTATCGACGAGGGCATCGAGATCGCAGCCCTCCCCGTGCTTCCCGACGACGTGCACTAGGATGAGTTCTGAAGCGCGCCTTGCGATGTATAACTTCGGTTTGCACGTGGCGCCCTTCGAGAGCGACGCCGTCGATGGTTTTCGGCTGCGTGAGCCGGCCAATTTCGAGGCCGCGCGGCGCGCCTGCGGCTTTGTCGGCCGCTCCGGCTATGCCGGCGAGCCGGGAGCGCGAAGCTGGGGGCCGCAGGTCTTTCCGCGTTTCATCGAGGGGAGCGGTTTCGATAGCGCGCCATCGTCCCTGTCGCTCTGGGCCGATATCGAATCGCTGATGGCGTTCAGCTATGACGGCGTTCATGCCGATGCGCTGAAGCACGCGCGCAACTGGAACGTCAAGCCATCATGGCCGCCGCTGGTTCTCTGGTGGGTGGGGCCGCATCATCGGCCTGATTGGGCCGAGGCCGTCGAGCGCTTCGAGCACCTGGCCGATCACGGGCCGAGCGCGCGGGCCTTCACATTCAAGATACCCTTTGGGCCTGATGGCGCGGCGGTCGAGATCGATCGCGGCCGGGTAAAGGAGCTGGCGGCGCGCAACGCCGAGACGCAAGCCGATCTGCTTGCGCATGTCAGGACCTTGAAAGTCTAGGCGAAATGCCGGCGGGTGCTCTTATGCCTCGCGCTTGGCGAGCAGCATGTAGTTCACGTCCATATCGCGCGACAGGTTCCACTGGTTGGACAGCGGATTGAAGAACACGCCGGTGCGGTCGATGATGGTGAGACCGTCTGCAGTGACCGGCTTTTCGATCTCTTCCGGACGCACCAGCTTCTCGTACTGGTGGGTGCCGCGCGGCAGCCAGCGCAGGACGTTTTCGGCGGCGAAGATGGCGAGTGCCGCGGCCTTCATCGTGCGGTTGATGGTGGCGACGAACATCAGGCCCCCGGGGCGGACCATTTTCGCGCAGGTGGTCATGAAGAAATCGACGTCGGCGACGTGTTCCACCACTTCCATGTTGAGAACGATATCGAAGGTCTCGCCGGCCTCCGCCAGCTGTTCTGCCGTGACCGCGCGGTAATCGACCGGCACGCCCGACGCCTTCGCGTGGGTCGAGGCGATGCCGATGTTCTTTTCGGACGGGTCAGCGCCGATGGCGGTCGCGCCCATGCGGGCGACCGGCTCCGACAACAGGCCGCCGCCGCAGCCGATATCGAGCACACGCAGGCCTTCCAGCGGGCGGGCCGAGCGCGGATCGCGGCCGAAGTTCTCGGCGGCCTTGTCCCTGATATAGGCGAGGCGCACCGGGTTGAACTTGTGCAGCGGCTTGAACTTGCCGGTCGGGCTCCACCATTCGGCGGCCATGGCCGAAAAGCGGTCCACTTCGCTCTGGTCGATGGTGCTCTTCGCTGCTTCCGTCATGGTCCTGCTCCTTGATTGCTCAGGAGTGAAGTCGGACGAACGGTGCACGAAGTCAAGAGCCGGCGATAGTGTCGCGTGGTCGCGGTAGTGCCCGGCTTTGGCTCTTGGCTACTACAAGTGGATAAGGCGACATACATCAACACATTGTGATATACTTAATATATCGTTGAGGGTAAGGGCGATGTTGCGTGTGCGTAATGCATTGGCCGCCATGCTCGGCCTGTCCATGTGTTTTCCGTTGTGTTTCCCGTTTCCGGCGTACGCGGAGGTTGCGGTCGGCGAGGCGACTCTCATCAAGACAGAGGTGGCTGGGGAAAACGGGCCTCTGGTGGTCAAGGACCCTGTTCATCGCGATGAACGCATCCGCACCTCGATCGGCGGGCTTGGTCAATTCGTCTTCCGGGATGGTACCAAGCTTGCCGTCGGCGCCGGGTCGTCGGTGGTGATCGACAGCTATGTTTACGACGATGCCAACTCGGTCAAGAAGCTGACGATCAAGGCGGCGAAGGGCACATTTCGCTGGATCAGCGGCAATTCATCCTCATCGGCCTATTCGATCGTGACACCGGCGGGAACGATCGGCGTGCGCGGCACGGCGTTCGACGTCTATGTCGCGCCGAACGGCACCACGGCGATGGTGCTTCTCAACGGCTCGGCGCAGTTTTGCGGCGCCGGGGGCTGCAAGCAGCTGCGCGAGCAGTGCGACTGCGTGATCGCATCACGCGGCGGCGGGGTGTCGGATCCGCGCAAGGTGGACGAGACGACATTGCGGACGCTGCGAAACAACAAGGCGCTGCCGTTTCTTTCGGGAAACCAGCAACTGTCGGGGCCGCTTGGCAATATCCGCACCAGCTGCGGCCTGCGCAGCATCCGCGCCGAGCGGCAGGACCGGCCGCAAGAGAGCACACCGGTGCCGACGCTGTTTCCGCCCCAGGAGCGGGCGCTGCAGCAGGCGCCGCCAAAGACACCGGACCGGCCACAGAAGCCGGATAAACCGCATAAGCCGGACAAGCCGCATCATCATCACCCCGACAGGCATCACCATGACAGGGATGACCATCATCCGGGCCGTCACCACCATGATCGCGACAGGGATCACGATCATTGGGGCGGACGCGGCGGAGATCGCGACGGGCATCATGGCCACAATGACGGTGGCGGCTGGGGTCAGCGCAGCGGGCATCACGACGGTCAAAATGGGCATGGCCGGAGCGACGGATGGGGCAACCGGCACGAGGGGTCGCGCGATCGTGGTGGCGACAATCACGGTGCGCGGGATCACGTCGATCGCGGCGGTGCCACTCGCGATGGAGGCCGCGATCATGCCGATCGAGATCGCGAAAGACGGGATCGTGGCGGCCGGTCCGATGGCGACCGCAACGGGCGTGGCGGGCATCGTGACGGGCCGCAGGGCGGTGCTTCGCCGGCAAACGATGGTCAGGCCCAGGCCGGCGGGGCAGGGTCCGCTGCCGGCGATGGTGGCCAGGGCGGCGCCGGGACCGGGGCTGGCAACGGCGTCGGCTCGGGCGGACATCGTGGCGGGTGGCATGGCCGCAACGGCGATCAGAGTGGTGGCTGGCAGGGCGCAGGCGGTCGCCATATGCGCGACCGTAGCGGCGGCGATGGCGGTAGCAGCGACTAAGTCGGCTTTATCCTGATATGGACGTCTTCACGACGCCTGCTCCGATAGCGGGGCGGGGTCTTCGGTCGGTGTTTCCCTGAAATGGTCGCCGCGGCGGGCGAGGCGGCGGTAAAATTCCGCCAGTGTCGCCGGGTAGGGCTGCGCGCGCTGCCGGACCCTTGTCAGTAGCTTGCGGCTATCGGTGGAGCGGGTGGCGAAGGCTTCGACCAGGGCCTGATGCGCGCTTTCGAGAAGGGCAAAGGTTGCCGAGAGGCCGACGGTCTCGTCGCCCAGCGTGGCGTAGAGGCGGGTGCGGGTGCTCTTTCCCTTCAAACCCAGCGAGCCGGCGTCGAGCAGGGCGAAGTGCGGGAGGGCTGCGGCTGTCGTCTCGGAGACCAGGATATCGAAGCCGACTTCTTTGCAGCAGCCCTCGATGCGGGCCGAGACGTTCACGGCATCGCCGACGGCGGAATAGTTGAAGCGGCTTTCGGCGCCCATGTTGCCGACGCAGGCGAGGCCCGTGTGGATGCCGATGCCGATCCCCACCTGGTATTCCTCGCCGAAGCCGAAGGCATCGGTCGCGTTCAGCGTCGCCAGCGTCTCGCGCATGGCAAGGGCGGCGCGCACGGCCTTGGCGGGATGATCGGCGACATCGACGGGAGCGTTCCAGAAGGCCATGATGGAATCGCCGATGAATTTGTCGAGCGTGCCTTCATTGGCGACCACATGGCGGCTCAGCGCATCGAGCAGCGTGTTGAGAAAGCGGACGACTTCGGCCGGCTGCAGGCGCTCGCTCAGCGTCGTGAACCCCCTGACGTCGACGAACATGACCGTCAGCTCCCGATCGTCGCCACCGAGGCGCAGCGCGTCCGGATTGTGTTCGATGCGGTGCAGCAGCGAGGGCGAAAGATATTGGCCGAACGCCTTGCGCACCTCGCGCCGTTCGCGGTCGATGACCAGGATGCGGAAGGAGGTGGCGGCGAAGTGGATGATCGAGGCGGCGACAATCGGGGCCAGCGGATCAAACAGCAGTCCCCATCGCGAAAAGGCGAACCAGGAGCTTGCGAAGGCAAGCGCGGTGACGATCAGGCCCCAGGCGAGGCCGACGGCGGGGCTGACGAAGGTGGTGACGATGACGAGGCAGGTGCCGAGCACTGCGATCAGCAGGATTTCCATGCCATCGGCCCAATCCGGCCGCGAGAGGAAATGGCCGGACAAGATCTGCTCGACGGTCTGCGCGTGGATAGAGACGCCGGGCACGTTTTCGTCGAGTGCTGTGGTGCGGATATCCTGCAGGCCGGCGGACGAGGTGCCGACGAAGACGATGCTGCCTTGCACGGCCGCCGCGACATCCGGCGCGGGGCCGTCGGGCGCCAGCACCTTGCCAGCGGAAATGTAGCGATCGGCGATATCGGGGCTGGCGTAGAGCCAGAGCTCGCCGGATGAGGTGACGGGCGCCACGAAATCGCCGACCTTGATCGAGGTCAGCGTGTCGGGAATATCGGGGGCTGCCGCGACGATATAGGTCGAGGCGCCCTGGGCGACGCGCAGTGCTTCCAGCGCGAGGTTGGGATAGAGCTGCTCGCCGTCGCTGAGGAGCAGAGGCACGCGGCGGACCGTGGCGGAATAGGTGCCGGGGTTGAGGCTGATGTGGCCGAGGCCGGTGGCGTTGATCTGCAATTGCGGACGCACCGGCGTTGCCGCTGTCATGCGTGGCGGGGCGTTGAATGGGCTCTCGCCGGTAAAGGCGAAGCCCGCCTTCACCGGCGGCTTGTAGCTGCCGTCCATGGAGAGGCCGAAACCGAGCACGACGGGCTTGTCAGCGATGGCTTGCGCGAAGAGCTGGTCGTTGTCAGGTAGTCGGCTAAGAAGTGTTGGGTCGACGCCGGCGACATCGCGCATGATGGAGCGCGGCGATAGGCGGTCGGCCTCGGCGAACAGCACGTCGAAGGCGATCGCCGCCGCTCCCATATCGGACAGGCGCTGCACCAGAAGCGCCAGCCGGTCGCGTGGCCATGGCCACTGGCCGAATTCCCGGAGCGACGCCTCGTCGATATCGATGACGCGGACGGGTGTGTTTTCGAACTTGCGCGGGGTGATGCGCTGGTATTCGTCGAAGGTGATGTCGCGGATCTGGCGCAACAGCGGCGGATCGGTGGCGCGCAGCAGCGTGAAGCTCGCGACGAGCGCAAGGCCGAGAACCACGCCGATTTTCTGCATGCGTGTCATGATCGGCCGGCCCCCGAGCCTGCAACCGCTTCACACTTTCGCGCGACATGCTCTAGGCTGCCCGTTTCTTAGGTGTGACGCAACTGCGTCTTTCGGGCGTTCGGCGTTGCTAGAGTTCAGTGCATGTCAGCTCGACCGCGCCGGAGTTGTTCCAGTACATCCATGGAATGTCATTGGCGCAGCAGTAGAGAACGCCGTTCTTCGGGGCGATCCAGGACGGATAGGACGCGCCGATCAGAAACGCGGTCTCCGTGTCCTGATCGATTGACCCGATCAGGGCGAACCACTGCGCCTTAGGCATGACTCTCAATCCGGTAAACGGTCGCAGCCACGTCCGGTCATAGCCGTTCGCGTCCTCATCGATCTTCCAATCCGTCCACGTGCCCGATGCCGTGAAGGCGTAGGTCGCGCCCTGCCTGATGTCGCAGACGCGCGTCCAGCGTTCTCTTGCCGGTATGGATTTCGTTATTGTGAATGGCATGATGACATCTCCCCACGATGCGCAGCCGCAGGCGGGAAGATTAGTTGCATTCTGCAATGCTGCAACAAATAATTGTGACGGCGTTCAACTTGCCATCATTACGCGGCACTCAGCCCTGAGGCATCGCGTCGTTCTTGCTTGAGGCCGCGTGGGCTTCAAGTATTGCCGCCGCGATCACCTTGCGCAGTTCGTAGACCAGCGATCTGGAGCGCTTGCGGTCCAGATCCTGCGCCGCCTTCGCAAGGTTAAGTCCCTCGTTCAACACAATGTGATGGGCGCGGGCCAGTGCCCAGGTTTCGATATCAAGATTTCCCATTCGGAATCTCCGCCAAATCATTCAGCATCAAAGACATTCGCGAATCAATCTACGCCACATGCTTACGATTGAAGAAGAATCACAGTTACCTATGCTTGGAAATATATGCGACACCCGATTTTTAGTGGTGTGACAAAATTGTTGCGCCGTGGCAGCGGGTGCGCCGCGCCACGGTTGTGCCTATGCCCAATCGATATCAGTGCAGGTTGATCGCCGTCGGACCGTCAGTCGTTGGCGGCCATCATTCGGTTGCTGGGGCGTCCAGATGACCAGCGCGTCCATTGGTCCGGGCTGCCGTTGAAGACGTTGAGGTCGATCCTGCCTTCGACGCCATGCGACAGGCCAGAGCCGGAATACTGCCAGAAGAGCCACTTGCGGCCGGGATAGCGCTTGGACGGGTGGGCGGCGACGGAACGCAGCCAGAAGGGATAGTTCTGGAAGGCACCCTGCAGGTTGTCGGCATAGAAGTCGGGCGCCGTGTAGATGACAGGGCGCTTGCCGTAATAGCGCTCGAGCTTGTCCATGAAGACCTGCATCTTCTCGAGCACGTTTTCAGTCGAGGGGCGACGCTTGCAGGCGGATTCGCCGTTCCACTCAACGTCGATGACGGGCGGAAGCGCATCGGGATCGCGCGGCACGTTGCGGATGAACCAGTCGGCCTGTTCGCCGGCGGTGCGGCACCAATAGAAGAAGTGATAGGCGCCGCGCTTCAGGCCCGCTTCCTTGGCCTTGCGCCAGTTGGTGCGGAACATCGGGTCGAGGTGGTCGCCGCCGTCGGTGGCCTTAATATAGGCGAAGTTGGCGCCCTGGGTGCGCAGTCGCGGCCAGTCGATATCGCCCTGCCAGCGCGAGACGTCGACGCCGTGAACGGCGAGCTTGTGCGGCGAGGCGCGGCCGAAGTTGATCGGCTTGGCGTCTCGGAACTGGCGACTGTAGAGCTTGCTGCGGGTGCGCGGCTGCGCCGTCTCTTCCATATCGGGAAGATCGGGGCGCTCCATGATCGGGGCGACAACAGGCGTGACAACGGGCGGGCGGGCCGGCGGCGTCATCATCGCGACCTCCGTAGCAACCATCGGGCGCTCGGCGGGAAGCGGTGCGCCGACGGCGCGGTCGGCGGACTCGAAGGCCTTCGATTCCGGGATCGGGCCGGCCCATGCCAGCACTTCCTGATGCGGCGCGGTCTGTCCGGCTGACATGCCGACATCGGATGCGGGAACGGGTGCTGATGGAACGGCGGCGGGCGGGGCCACCGAGCTTGTCGTCTCGCGAGAGGGGGCGGCTGAAGCCAAGACGTCGGGGCCAGACGTCGACGTGCAACCCGCAAGGGTCAGACAGGCAAGGAAGATTGCTGGCACAGCCGAAAAACGCATTGGGAACCCGTTACTCATTACAGGCCGGACGCCGAACACGAATGGCGCCAGGAACATCAAAGGGTATTGCTAACGGGAAATTACCAAAAAAAGCTGAATCTAATCTTTACGCCGAAAAATGTGCGCGGACGGGGCAGCGCGCTTTGGTGGCCCAGCGCCTCGCGGGATTGTCATAGTCATGTCACATGTGGTTCGGCGCTGCCTCGCGCGGCCTGCAAATTACACGCGCAATTGAGGCCGTCATTCTCCTTTCCCCACCTTGCCACCCCCTCACAAACTCGTTAAGAGACGCCGCAACTTGGGCCCTTGGGCGCAGGGCTTTAGAAGGGTTCCAGAACCTCCCAATTCCGGCTCTTCGGCCCGTGGCTTCCAAGGCTTCGTCGTGCCGGGTCTGGCGTTCGTCTCTCCCGGCGGTTTGCTGTGGTAGAGGCTTATGGCACGCATCGTAATGAAGTTCGGCGGGACATCCGTCGCTGATCTGGACCGTATCAAGAACGTTGCCCGCCACGTCAAACGCGAGGTCGATGCCGGTCATGAAGTGGCCGTCGTCGTTTCCGCCATGTCGGGCAAGACAAACGAGCTGGTCGGCTGGGTGCAGAACACGCCGAAGGTCGTCGGCGCAAGCTCGCCTTTCTATGATGCCCGCGAATATGACGCCATCGTCGCTTCCGGCGAGCAGGTAACGTCAGGTCTTCTGGCGATCGCGCTGCAGGCCATGGACGTCAACGCCCGCTCCTGGCAGGGCTGGCAGATCCCGATCCGCACCGACAACGCGCACGGCGCCGCCCGTATCCTCGAGATCGACGGCTCGGAAATGATCAAGCGCATGGGCGAGGGCCAGGTGGCCGTCGTCGCCGGCTTCCAGGGTCTCGGCCCCGACAACCGCATCGCGACGCTCGGCCGTGGCGGTTCGGATACGTCGGCGGTCGCAATCGCCGCCGCCGTCAAGGCTGATCGTTGCGACATCTATACCGACGTCGACGGCGTCTACACGACCGATCCGCGCATCGTGCCGCAGGCGCGCCGCCTGAAGAAGATCGCGTTCGAGGAAATGCTCGAAATGGCATCGCTCGGCGCCAAGGTTCTGCAGGTTCGCTCGGTCGAGCTTGCCATGGTGCACAAGGTGCGCACCTTCGTGCGTTCGTCTTTTGAAGATCCCGATGCTCCGGGCATGGGTGATTTCTTGAATCCGCCCGGAACGCTGATTTGTGACGAGGAAGAAATCGTGGAACAGGAAGTAGTCACCGGCATCGCCTATGCCAAGGATGAAGCGCAGATCTCGCTTCGCCGTCTCGCCGACCGTCCGGGCGTCTCCGCCGCGATCTTCGGACCGCTGGCCGAGAACCACATCAATGTCGACATGATCGTCCAGAACATCTCGGAAGATGGCTCGAAGACCGACATGACCTTCACCGTGCCGTCGGGCGACGTGGACAAGGCCATCAAGGTGCTCGGCGAGCACAAGGATACGATCGGTTACGACGTCGTGCAGAACGAATCGGGCCTGGTGAAGGTGTCGGTCATCGGCATCGGCATGCGCAGCCACGCCGGCGTCGCGGCGACCGCTTTCAAGGCACTTGCCGATAAAGGCATCAACATCAAGGCGATCACCACCTCGGAAATCAAGATTTCCATCCTGATTGATGGTCCTTATGCGGAACTCGCTGTCAGGACTTTGCATTCCTGCTACGGTCTGGATAAGAATTGATTCCCAGCAGGGCCGCCGCGCGTACAAGTTGATTAGTGGCGCGGCGATCTGCCGGGCCACTTTGCCTTCTGTTTTTGGAGCTTGAGACGCAATGAGAGACCTTTCCGGCGGTCCGCGCGTGCTGCTCAAGCGGCTGCGCGAGTTGATGGCGGAGCCGCTGGAGCCACAAGAGCGTCTTGACCGGATCGTTCGCCAGATCGCCAGCAACATGGTGGCGGAGGTTTGCTCCGTCTACGTGCTGCGTTCCGACGGCGTGCTCGAACTCTATGCAACCGAAGGTCTGAACCGCGAAGCTGTCCACCTGGCGCAGCTGAAAATGGGGCAGGGCCTCGTCGGCACGATCGCCGCGTCGGCCGCCCCTCTCAATCTCTCCGACGCGCAATCGCACCCCGCCTTCCGCTACCTGCCGGAGACGGGCGAAGAGATCTATCACTCCTTCCTCGGCGTGCCGATCCTGCGCGCCGGCCGCTCGCTCGGCGTTCTCGTCGTGCAGAACAAGGCAAGCCGCAACTATCGCGACGAGGAGTTGGAAGCGCTCGAAACGACCGCGATGGTGCTGGCCGAGATGATCGCCACCGGCGAGCTGAAGAAGCTCACCAAGCCGGGGCTCGAGCTCGATCTCACCCGCTCGGTCACGATCGACGGCGATACCTATAATGAAGGTATCGGCCTCGGCTATGTCGTGCTGCACGAGCCGCGCATCGTCGTCACCAATCTGCTCAACGACGATGCCGACAAGGAAATCCGCCGGCTTGCCGAAGCGCTGGGTTCGCTGCGCATCTCGATCGACGATCTCTTGTCGCAGCGCGACGTCTCGATGGAGGGTGAGCACCGCGAGGTGCTCGAGACCTACCGCATGTTCGCGCATGACCAGGGATGGGTGCGCAAGCTGGAAGAGGCGATCCGCAACGGTCTGACGGCGGAAGCCGCGGTCGAGAAGGTGCAGAGCGATACCAAGGCGCGAATGATGCGCCTGACGGACCCTTATCTGCGCGAGCGGATGCATGATTTCGAGGATCTGGCGAACCGCCTGCTGCGCCAGCTGACCGGCTATACCGGCCGCACTTCGGGCGATGGTTTCCCGGGTGACGCGATAATCCTCGCCCGCGCCATGGGTGCCGCCGAACTGCTCGACTATCCGCGCGCCAATGTGCGCGGCCTGGTGCTCGAAGAGGGCGCCGTCACCAGCCATGTCGTTATCGTCGCGCGTGCCATGGGCATTCCCGTCATCGGTCAGGCGGCCGGGATCGTGGCGCTGGCCGATAATGGCGACGCCGTGATCATCGACAGCGATGGCGGCCATGTGCATCTGCGGCCGCTGCCGGAGCATCAGCGCTCCTACGAGGAGAAGGTGCGGTTCCGCGCCCGCCGTCAGGAGCAGTTCAGGGCCTTGCGCGCGGTCGAGCCGCTCTCCAAGGACGGGCAGCGCGTGTCGCTGCAGATGAATGCCGGCCTGCTGGTCGACCTGCCGCAGCTGTCGGAATCGGGCGCCGAGGGTATCGGGCTCTTCCGCACCGAGCTGCAGTTCATGATCGCCTCCACGCTTCCCAAGGCGGAAGAGCAGGAGCAGTTTTACCGCAACGTCTTGAAGCAGGCCGCCGGCCGGTCCGTGACCTTCCGCACGCTCGATATTGGCGGCGACAAGGTCGTGCCCTATTTCCGCGGCCATGAGGAAGAGAACCCGGCGCTCGGCTGGCGGGCGATCCGCCTGTCGCTCGACCGCCCCGGTCTTCTGCGCACGCAGCTGCGCGCCATGCTGAAGGCAGCCGCCGGCATGGAATTGAAGCTGATGGTGCCGATGGTGACCGAGGTATCGGAGATCACCGCGGTGCGCGAACTGCTGCAGAAGGAAGTACAGCGCCTGTCGCGCTTCGGCCACGGGCTGCCGCGCAAGCTGCAATTCGGCGCCATGCTGGAAGTGCCGGCGCTGCTGTGGCAGCTGGACGAGCTGATGGCGGCGGTCGATTTCGTGTCGGTCGGCTCCAACGATCTGTTCCAGTTCTCGATGGCGGTCGACCGTGGCAATGCGCGGGTCTCCGACCGTTTCGATACATTGGACAAGCCGTTCCTGCGTATCCTGCGCGATATCGTGCGCGCGGGCGAGCGCAACAACACGCCGGTAACGCTCTGTGGCGAACTGGCGGGCAAGCCGATTTCGGCCATGGCGCTCTTGGGCATCGGCTTCCGCTCGGTGTCGATGTCGCCGGCTTCCATCGGTCCGGTGAAGGCAATGCTGCTCGGCCTCGACGTAGGCGCACTGTCCAAGGCGATGCACGAGGCGCTCGACGATACGACGACGCCGACATCGATCCGCGAACTGCTTGCCCATTTCGCCGAAACACACAACATCCCTCTGTAGCCAGAGACAAACAGAATTGGAGTGAGGGTGGCGAAGCTTCCCGTTGAAAAGATGCGCGAGCTGGAACGCCGCTTCGGCGAGATCGAAGCGCGCATGTCGGCCGGCCCTTCGGCCGACGTCTACGTCAAGCTTGCCTCCGAATATGCCGAGCTGCAGCCCGTCGTGACCAAGATTCGCGCCTATGAAAAGGCGCTGTCGGAGCTTGCCGATCTCGAGACGCTGCTGGATGACAAGTCCGTCGACCGCGAGATGCGGGATATGGCGGAGATGGAGCTTCCCGAGGTCAAGGAGCGGATCGAGGCGCTGGAGCAGGAAATCCAGATCCTGCTTCTGCCCAAGGACGCGGCGGACGAAAAGAGCGCCATCCTCGAAATTCGCGCCGGCACCGGCGGCTCGGAGGCGGCGCTGTTCGCGGGCGATCTGTTTCGCATGTACGAGCGGTATGCGGCGGCGCATGGCTGGAAGGTCGAGGTTCTCTCGTCCAGCGAGGGGGAAGCCGGCGGTTTCAAGGAAATCATCGCGACGATCACCGGCAAGGGCGTGTTCGCCAAGCTGAAGTTCGAATCCGGCGTTCACCGCGTTCAGCGCGTGCCGGAGACGGAAGCGGGCGGGCGTATCCATACGTCGGCGGCGACGGTTGCCGTGCTGCCGGAGGCCGAGGAGATCGACATCGAAATCCGTGCCGAGGATATCCGCATCGACACGATGCGCTCGTCGGGAGCCGGCGGTCAGCACGTCAACACGACGGACTCGGCGGTGCGTATCACCCACTTGCCGACGGGTATCGTCGTCACCAGCTCGGAAAAATCGCAGCACCAGAACCGCGCCAAGGCGATGCAGGTTCTGCGCTCGCGTCTCTACGACGCCGAGCGTCAGCGCGCCGATAGCGAGCGCTCCGCCGACCGCAAGAGCCAGGTCGGCTCCGGCGACCGCTCCGAGCGCATCCGTACCTATAATTTCCCGCAGGGGCGCGTCACCGACCACCGCATCAACCTGACGCTCTACAAGCTCGACCGGATGATGGTTGGCGAAATCGACGAGATCGTCGATGCGTTGATGGCCGACTACCAGGCGAGCCAGCTGTCGCAGCTTGGCGAGCAGCAGCCATGAGCGATCAAGGGAAACAGGTCGGCGCGACGGTTTCCCAGCTTCTGGCCGAGGCACGGCGACGCTTCACCGAGGCCGGCGTGGCCGATCCGGCCGCCGACGCGCGGGTGCTGATCTCGGGGCTGCTCAGGCTGACGACGACCGAGATGCTGACGCGGGGTGGCGATGTCGTCGAGGATGCGGCCGCCGTGCGCATCGAGGACGCGATCACCCGCAGGCTGGCGCATGAGCCGGTGCATCGCATTCTGGGCGAGCGGGAGTTTTACGGCCTGCCTTTGTCGCTTTCGGCGGAGACGCTGGAGCCGAGGCCGGATACCGAAATCCTCGTCGATACCATGCTTCCTTATATGAGAGACCTTGCGGGTAAGCATGGCGATCTCCATATACTGGATATGGGAACGGGAACCGGGGCGATCTGCCTCGCGCTGCTCAACGAATGTCCCGAGGCATCGGGCATCGGCAGCGATATATCCGTCGACGCGCTGAAGACGGCGCAATCCAATGCGGAAAGAAACGGGCTGCAGCAGCGCTTCAAGGCGGTGCGATCCAGCTGGTTTCAGGCCATAGACGGGAAGTTTCACGCTATTGTCTCAAATCCGCCCTATATAGCGTCCAGTGTCGTTGACACTCTTGCTCCCGAAGTGACAAAATTTGATCCGGCCGCCGCACTGGATGGCGGCATGGATGGGCTTGACGCCTACCGTTCCATTGCCAAGGATGCCGCAAGGTTCATGCATCCAGACGGTGTTATAGGGCTCGAGATAGGCTACGATCAGCGAACGGAAGTGACCGAAGTTTTTGAGGCTGAAGGCTTCAAATGCTTGGAATCGGTGAAGGATTACGGTCACAACGACCGTGTGCTCGTGTTCGCCCGTAACTGATCGGCAACAAGCGGCTGAATAGACTAGTCCATTGGTGTCATTGCGAAGAAAAGGCTTGGATTTAAACGGGAAGCAATATAGGTTGCCCCCACGTATTGGAGAGATAGGTCAGAACGATTGTTCGTTCGAAGCTAGCTCGGCCTCGGGGGTCCACTCTCTTAAACGAGAGTTTCAAAGGTTGAAGACGACCCAATGCGTGAATCAGTCAAACTGACTTGAGAACAAGCGGCAGGTTGGCGCAAAGGCGCATTATGCTTGCGGCACGAATACCCTGAGTCGGACGAACGACCACGGTTGACGGTGCCATCACTCCACACAAACAGAGAATTCAGGTGAACGATCGATGAGGCCAGGACAGCAGAACAAACGCGGTCGCGGGCGTACCAACAATAACGGCGGCGGCGGCGGAAATAACAACAACAATAACAACAATTTCAACCGCAAGGGCGGCAACCCGCTGACGCGGACCTACGACAGCTCCGGCCCAGACGTGAAGATCCGCGGCACCGCGCAGCACATCGCTGAAAAATACTCGCAGCTCGGTCGCGACGCGCAGAGCTCCGGCGACCGTGTCATGGCTGAAAACTACCTGCAGCACGCCGAACACTACTATCGCATCATTGCCGCCGCACAGGCGCAGATGCAGGAACGCTTCCAGCGCGACGACCGCGGCGAATTTGACCGCGACGGCAGTGAGCGCGATGGCGACGAGATGGATGGTGGCGACAATGACGACGTCGTGGTCGTTCAGCCTCCGCGCCAGCAGCAGGAGCACCAGCAGCGCCGCAACAATGATGAGCAGCCGCGCCGTCAGAATGACGAGCAGCAGGGCCGCCGTTCGGACGAGCGCCGCTTCAACAACGAGCAGCGCCAGCGCCGCGACGAAGAGCAGCCACGCCGTCAGAGCGATGAGCAGCCGCGCAGCGAAGAGCAGCCCCAGCCGCAGCCGCGCGCCGAGGAGCAGCCACGTAGCGAAGAGCGCCCCGCTCGCCAGCCGCGCCGTCGCGAAGAGCGTCCGGCACCGGTTGCAGCCGCTGCCCAGCCCGAGGTGATCGACGGTACCGGCCCGCAGCCGGAGATCGAAGGCATTCCGGCCGAGGTATCGATGGACGAGGAAAGCGGTGCGGCAACGACCCGCCAGCCGCGCCGTCGTGCAGCCGCCCCGCGTCCGCGCCGTCCGCGCCGCGCTGAAGGTGAAGCTGCTGCCGAAGGCGATGCCGGCGCCGGCGAAGCGCCTGCCATGGCTGATGCGGCTTCGGAATAAGCCGTTACGGCTTGAAAGAAGACATGTTCAAAAGGGCGTCCCTCGGGGCGCCCTTTTTCATTGGGCGGTCGCGCTGTTCCTGAAATATAAGAAATCCACTATGAGTTTTCGCAGGGTTGCGACCTTAAATTAGATATTGGTTGTATACCCGGCGTTAACTCTCGCGGCATGATCATCGGTTGTGAGAGCTTCGGTGATTGCGATCTGAGATAGTTGTTATTTTCTCTCAGGATTTGCCCCATAAGTCTTCGAAGGAACGCGTTCCCGATGCCTCTCGCAACAACGCGCAACGCCAATGGCTGGCGTCGCAGGCAAGGGGATGGGAATGTTCGGTCTGGCATCTGATGCGGGATATATCCTCGGTGCGATTTCAAAATCGCAAGCAATCATCGAGTTCGATCTGAAAGGCAATGTGCTGAAGGCGAACGAGAATTTCTGCAATGCTCTCGGCTACAGCCTTTCCGACATTGTCGGCAAGCACCACAGCATGTTCTGCGAGCCGGCGCTGGCGGCATCGCAGGAGTATCGCGATTTCTGGGCCCGGCTTGGCCGGGGCGAATATGATGCAGGCGCCTACAAGCGGCTGGCGAAGGGTGGCCGTGAGATCTGGATCCAGGCCTCCTACAACCCGGTCTTCAAGCACGGCAAGCCGTTCAAGGTGGTGAAGCTCGCGTCCGACATCACGGATGCCAAGAACAAGGCGGTCGAGGACGCCGGTAAGCTGGACGCGATCTCGCGTTCGCAGGCGGTCATCGAGTTCAAGCCGACAGGCGAGATCATCACGGCCAACGAAAACTTCTGCAACGGTCTCGGCTATTCGCTGATTGAGATCGTCGGCAAGCATCACAGCATGTTCTGCGAGCCGTCCTACGCGCGCACCGAGGAATACGCCAATTTCTGGCGCCGGCTGGCGGCGGGCGAGTTCATCGCCAACGAGTTCGTTCGTTATGGCAAGGGTGGCAAGGAGATCTGGATCCAGGCGGCCTATAACCCGATCACGGATGCCAATGGCCGGGTCTACAAGGTGGTGAAGTTCGCCACCGACGTGACGCAGCGCATGAGCGCCATCAGCCTGCTTGGGCAGGCGCTGCGTGGGCTTTCCGAGGGAGATCTGACGAAGACGGTGGAGACCGCCTTCGTGCCCTCGATGGAGCAGCTGCGGCATGACTTCAACGCGACGATCGCGCGGCTCTCCGAGACCATGAAGACCGTCGGCGAGAACGCGCATGCGATCGCCGCCGGTTCCCGCGAGATCGGCTCGACGGCCGATTCCTTCTCGAAGCGCACGGAACAGCAGGCGGCCTCCGTCGAGGAGACGGCGGCGGCGCTGGAGGAGATCACCACCACGGTCAACGATTCCAGCCACCGCGCCGACGAGGCCGGCAAGCTGGTTTCCCAGACCAAAAAGGGCGCGGAGCAATCCGGTCAGGTCGTTCGCAGCGCCGTGGCGGCGATGGACCAGATCGAGCAGTCGTCGCGCGAGATCACCAATATCATCGGTGTGATCGACGACATCGCGTTCCAGACCAATCTCCTTGCTCTCAACGCCGGTGTCGAGGCGGCGCGCGCGGGCGAGGCGGGCAAGGGTTTCGCGGTCGTGGCGCAGGAGGTGCGTGAACTGGCGCAGCGCTCCGCAAGTGCGGCCAAGGAGATCAAGTCTCTGATCACCAAGTCCAGCGAGCTGGTGCGCAACGGGGTCGATCTGGTCGGGCAGACGGGCAAGGCGCTGGAGACCATCGTCAGCCAGGTCAACGACATCAATGTCAATGTCGTGGCGATCGTCGAGGGCTCGAAGGAGCAGGCGACGGGCCTGAAGGAGATCAACCAGGCGGTCAACCAGCTCGACCAATCGACGCAGCAGAACGCTGCCATGGTCGAGGAGAGCACGGCGGCAAGCCACAAGCTAGCGGCCGAGGCCGAGACGCTGCGCGGGCTGATCGCGCAGTTCAAGCTCAGCGAGGCCTATGCCATCAGGCCGCCGTCCAGGGCGGTGCAGAGCTCGCCCGCCCTGCATCTGGTCTCGCGTGTGGCAAGAGCCCACGGCATGGCGGCGCCGGTGGCCGATAGCTGGGAAGAATTCTGATCGTCATATCAGAATGATCGAGACGGCCGGCATCGCTCAAAGGCGGTGCCGGCCGTTTCATTTTGGCGCGCGAGGTAAATGATGGAATGCGTATCATTGATTGCATAAATCGACGCTTATATTCCAGAACGGGTACACATCGCACGCCCCTGTTTCGCCTCATTCCACCTGGCCGTCTCATCCTGCTGCAATCCGTCCCATTTAAGGAGGCATATGTCTCCGGTTGTGTCAGCATTCTCCATTAGCTGTTCATAATATGTTATCCGTCTTGCGAGGCTTACAAAACCTATACGCGAAACACGTTGAAATGTTAGAATTTACGCATATTCTTGTTTTCATGTAGAGGCGGGTAGTCTTCCACCCTTGGTTACAGCCCGCCGCTTCGGGAATGCGCGCTTCCCTTCATTGGTTTCGACTGCCTGGGCATTGGGCTCCGGCAGCATCTCTTGGAGGCTGGAATGAACTACAGTGCATCGAAATATGCTTTCCTGGCAGTAAGTTGCGCCGCTTTGCTGGCTCCGCTGCCCGCGAGCGCCTTTGACGTCGGCGGCAGCAATGGTCTTAGCATCGGGACCAGCAATGGGCTGAGCGTATCGCTCGGCGGCGCCAGCGGCGTGAATGCGACGGTCGGCGGAAACGGCAATGTTGCAACCGCATCAGTGGGCGGCGCCAGCGGTGTCAATGCAAATGTCGGTACCAGTTCAAGTGGTAGTCTCGGTGTCTCGGCCTCGGTCGGCGGCTCCGGGGGCGTCAATACGAACACATCTGTCGGTAGTGGTTCCGGCGGCGGGCTGAGCGTTGGAAATACCGCGAGCGTCGGTGGATCCAGAGGTCTCAACAGTAATGTCGGCGCCACGGTTGGCGGCTCCGGCGGTCTGGCGACGGCCAAGGCCAATGTTGGCCTCGGCGGCCGCACGTTGCTCAATCTCGGCCTCGGCGTCCCCGGTATCGATCCCGATGATCCGCGGAACCCGACCAATCCGAATAACCCGTCCAACCCGAACGGCACGAACACGGGCAACAACGGCAGCAACGGACGCAACAGCCTCAACAACAGGCAGCTCCAGGCCTTCAACGACATGTCATCGGGTGACCGGGCGAAGATGAAGGTTCGCTGCAAGGATATCCTGGCCGGTGGCGGTGGCGGCTTCGATGGCAGCCTCGTGAAGCTCTGCAAGATGGTCATCGCGATGCGCTAAGCGGCGGCCTCGCCCGGCGATCCGGTTGCGAGATGTCTCCCAAGCAGCGAGTATCGCGCCGCCTAATCATCAACAGGCAGGCGTGCGCGATACGCCTGCTGGGTTCGATGAAGCCCGGTATCGTCGGGATCACAGAAACAGGGGTGCGGCATGATTGCCGCACTTTTCATTTGTAGGGCCGTTGACGTAGCCCGTAGTCGCTCCGTCAGCTTGCGCTGTACTTCACCGCCGTGATGGTCACCGGCCCGTATTGGGTCGGGATGCGAACGAAGACGGGCGCTATGACGTTGGCCGCATCCGCCTTGGCAAACCAGATTTCCATGCGGCTGCTCTTGCTCAGATACTCGATGTCGCTGCGGCCCTTCTTGTAGCCCGAGCGCGGCACGAAGCGCACGTTGCAGACGGTGGCCTTGCCGGTGAAGCCTTGCGTGGAGAAATCCTTCGATCCGCTCGGCGACAGCACGAGGTCCATGCGCATCTCGCCGTCATAGATCGGTAGTTTCTGCGCGCAGACATTGGTGTCGGCGGGGAAGATCAGGCCGGAAATGGGATCGAGCACGGCGCGCATGTCGCTTGCGGGCACGTCGACCCAATTCTGCGGCGGCTTGCGCGGCGGCTTCACTGTCGTCGAGGTGATGTTGCCGTTGGAGTAGCGGACATCATAGGTGCGGGCGCGCTTGCCGCTCTTGTAATAGAGCAGATAGTGGTCCGCCTGCATGCGGTTGCCGCGCAGACGGCCATCGACGCTGGTCTTGGCCGAGATGGTGGTGACGAGATCGGCGAGGCCGGCGGAGCTGATATCGCCGGAGACGCGGTAGGTCTTGTCATCCTCGATGCGGGTCATGAAGGCGGCGCGGGCGATGGTGATGATGCCGAGCGCGACCTTGTATTCGGTGTGATGCACGACTTCGGCCGCGCCTGCCGGAATGGCCATCAGGCCCGCCAAGGCGGAAATGAAAATGCGTTTGCCCCAATGAGCCATGAATTGAACCTTGTTCGGTGCGCTGGTCAGGTCGCGAGATACGGTCTATACGCCTGTCGTGGCCTTTAGAGAACAAAAGCTTTTTGACGGAATTGCGAGGCTTTTGGACTGAATCGCCGGAAAGGCCAAGGTTTGGCTTGACGTGCACGGTCTGTCTGATTATAGAACCGCAACTTTCCAATCATGGCCTGATGGATTGCAAGCTCGACTTTGCGCGGGTCGGCAATCGATGGCCGAGAAAAACAAGAATAGGTGTCCCATGTCCCGCATGTGCGAATTGACCGGCAAGGCAGTCCTCGTTGGCAACAATGTCAGCCATGCCAACAACAAGACCAAGCGCCGGTTCCTCCCGAACCTGTGCCAGGTTACGCTGATCTCCGACGCGCTCGGCCAGCGTTACCGTCTTCGCGTTTCGGCTGCTGCTCTGCGTACCGTCGAGCATCGCGGTGGTCTCGATGCTTTCCTGATCAAGGCAAGCGAAAACGAACTGTCGATGCGCGCTCGTCTGCTGCGCCGCCAGATCGTCAAGAAGACCGCTGAAACGGCTGTTGCTGCCTAAGCAATAACCGACTTAAGCTATACGGCTTCAAAAGGCTTGCACGGTAATCCCGTTCAAGCCTTTTGCTTTGCCGGACTGTCCCTCCAACTGGTGGCATACCCCAGGATAAAAAAATGCTTCAGACGCGCTATACCCTTATCTACGTCGCCCTGATGACGCTTGTCGTCGTCTCGTCGAACTTCCTCGTGCAGTTTCCGCTGAACGTCACGTTCGCAGGCGTCAATCTCGCCGATCTCTTGACCTGGGGTGCCTTCACCTATCCGGTCGCCTTCCTGATCACCGATCTCACCAACCGCCAGTTCGGGCCGCAGGCGGCGCGCAAGGTGGTGTTTGCCGGTTTCCTCGTCGGCGTGGCGCTCTCCTTCTTCACATCGGTGCCGCGCATCGCGATCGCTTCCGGTACGGCCTATCTCGCTGGGCAGCTGCTCGATATCGCGCTGTTCAACCGGCTGCGCCGGCAGGCCTGGTGGCGGGCGCCGCTGGTCGGCTCGCTGCTCGGCTCCATGCTCGACACCGTGATCTTCTTCTCTCTATCGTTCGCGGCCTTCTTCGTCTTCCTCGGCCCGAACGAGCCGTTCGCGCTCGAGGCGTCGCCTGTTCTTGGCGTATTTGCCGCCGAAGCTCCGCGCTGGATCTCCTGGGCGATCGGTGATTTCTGGGTGAAGCTCCTGGTCGGTCTCGTGATGCTTCTGCCCTACGGGGCGCTGATGAGCGTGCTCAGGCCGATGCAGGGCGCACGCGCGGCCAGCTGATCCTTCATAAAGTCTAACGGCGGCGCTTCATCATGAAAGCGCCGTCGCCATCTTGGGGCGGTCGCGGACATATTGCCGGGGCGAGCAGCCCATGATCCGCTTGAAGGCCGTGCTGAAGGCCGCCTCGGACTCGTAGCCGAGCGACGGTGCGATGACCGAGATCGGGTCGCGGGAGTTCTCCAGCCGGTTTCCTGCCAGCAGCATGCGCCATTGCGCCAGATACTCCATCGGCGAAGTGCCGACCGTTTCCCTGAATTTCTGCGCGAATGTGGAGCGCGACATGCCGGCGCGGGACGCAAGTGCCTGCAGCGTCCAGCGTTCGGCCGGGCTGTCGTGGATCGCCGATATCGCAGCACTCATCTGCCGGTCGGCGAGCGCGAAGAGCCAGCCGACGCCGGTGTTCGAGCGATCCGCCAGATGCAGCCGCAAGGCCTGCACGAGGATCATGTGCGCGAGGTGCTCGACGATCAGGAAGCCGCCCGGCTGCGGCGCGCGCAGTTCCTGCATCATCTGCTCGACGGCAAAGCGCAAGGCCGCCTGGCTCTGCTCGTCGCGCAAGAGGACGATTGGCGGCAGCATTTTCAGCAGGATATCGGCGTGACTGCCGGCAAGGCCGAAGCGGCAGCTGACGATCGAGAAATCGCGGCCATCGTTGAGCGAGACGATGCCATCCTTGCGTGGGCCGAGGAAGATCGTGGCGGCCGGGGTTGGTTCGAGTGCGAGATCGGTCGCGAGCCTGAACGGCCGGCCGCGTGGGAGCAGAAAGCTGTCTCCGGGGTGCAGCTGCACGGCATCCTCCACACCCTCTACGCTGAGCCAACAGGAGCCCGACACGATGGCGCCGCACTTGATGCCACCATTCTGGTCCGGAAACTGGATCGCCCACTCTCCGCCCGCCTCCATGCCGGCGGAGAGGTAGTTTTGCGGCTTCAGCAGCGAAAGCACGTTTGATAGAGGATCCATTGAAAACTCCGGACGATCACGAAGATATTCCGGACAATATAGCATGGTCCGTATCGTCTCAAGGCCCTAGCTTCTCCTCGACACGTTCGCATCGGCGGCCGTGTGCAGCAAGCAAGGAGATGACCATGCGCGTTTTCGTTACCGGTGCCACCGGCTTTGTCGGCTCGGCCGTCGTTCAGGATCTCATTCAGGCCGGCCATCAGGTGCTCGGTCTCGCTCGCTCGGATGCTTCGGCCGCCTCGCTGGAGGCTGCGGGGGCTGCGGTTCATCGCGGCGATCTCGAGGATCTCGACGGTCTGCGCCGGGGGGCTGATGCCTGCGACGGCGTGATCCATACGGGCTTCATCCACGACTTCTCCAAGTTCAAGGAAAATTGCGAGATCGACGGGCGCGCCATCGAGGCGATGGGCAAGGTGCTCTCCGGCTCCGGCCGGCATATGGTCGTGACCTCGGGCACGGGTCTGCTGGCGCCGGGCGCGGTCGCCACGGAAGAGATGGCAGCACCCTCGTCGGCGGCCATTCCGCGCGTCTCGGAGAAGGCCGCGCTGTCCATGGTGCCGGATGGCCTCAGCGCCTCGGTGGTCCGTCTTCCGCCCTCGGTGCATGGTGATGGCGACCACGGCTTCGTGCCCATCGTCATCGGTCTGGCGCGCGAGAAGGGCGTCTCAGCCTATATTGGCGACGGCATGAACCATTGGCCGGCGGTGCATCGTCTCGATACCGGCAGCCTCTATAGGCTGGCACTGGAGAAGGCGCAGGCGGGCGCCCGCTATCATGGCGTGGCGGAGGAGGGCATTCCATTTCGCGAGATCGCCGGCGTCATCGGCAAGCGGCTGGGCCTGCCTGTCGTCTCAAAGTCGACTGAAGAGGCGGCGGAGCATTTCGGCTGGTTCACGCATTTCGCGTCGATCAACAACCGGGCGTCCAGTGCCTGGACGCGTGAGACGCTCGGCTGGGAGCCGACACATCAGGGGCTGATCGCGGATCTCGACCGGCCGGCCTACTTCGGGGGCTGACGCGCCCCGCTAATGAGAGGCGGCGGTGTCGGTCGAGGGATCGGGCCGCCGCTCGTCCAGCTTGAATTCCAGCATCAGGTTGCGCTGGAGGATCGAGTGGTTGTCGTCGGAGACGAGGATGACATGGACGCTGCCGTCGGCGGCGGTGAAGGTGTCGAGACCTTCCATGTTGTCGATCTGGTAGCCGAAATCGCCTTGGATCAATATCTCGCCGTCCATGACGCTGCCGGGCTTGATATCGGCCGACTTGATGCGGCGGATGCGCATGCCGATGCCTTCAGCCATGTTGAAACGGCGCTCCAGCAGCAGGAGATCGCCATTCGGCAAGAAGGCGCCGTCGGTGGCGTCGAAGTCGCCGTAATGGGCAAGCGCCAGCTTACCTTTCAGCGGTCCGTCCAGGATCGCGGCATAGGCGTTGCCGTCGTCGTCAAGGCTGCGCTCGGCGACGATCAGTGTACCGCCTTTGAGCGGGCTCGATGGCGGCGAGACGGCGATCGTCTCGAAGCCGCGATTGGCGCGCAGTTGCTTCTTTTCGAAGGGGATCGGCAGCGTGTCGAGCGCGCGCGAGGTCTCGAAACCGGGATCGGGATAGAGATCGACGCGGTGAAACTGCTCATATGAGACCAGCACCTTGCCGTCCTTCAGCGCGACACCCTCGGCATCCATCAGTGCCTTGCCCTCGAGGATCTTGCCGACGCGGTCGCGCATCGGCGTGATCTCGACATCGGCAAGCCCGCTCAGGCTGCCGTCCGCGCCGCGCTCGATGCGGCCGGTCATCCAGTGGCCGGTATCGAGGACGCCGACGAAATGCTTCTGGTCATCGCGGAAACGGATGGAGGAAAGCGAGCCAAAGAGGCGGTTGGGGGAGACCATTTCCAGGCCGCCGACGAATTCGAAAGGCCCGAAGCGCTTCTCGTCTGAGCCGATCTTGAAGTTCGAGATGATGCTGCTTCTCACTTCCGCCGCCGGCGTTTCGGCCAAGGCGGGCGTGCCGGCCACAAGCGAGGCGGCCAGCATGAGGGCTCCAGCGAAACGGGTTCGGAACGCCGGAGCCAGTCGCTTCATACGCGATCAGCCGGCGCGGCGGGCGCGTCCGCCGCGCGGTTGCGCCGCCTGGTCCTCGAAGAGCGAGGCCAGCTGTTCGGTCATCGCGCCTGCGAGTTCATCCGCATCGACGATGGTGACGGCGCGGCGATAGTAGCGCGTGACGTCGTGGCCGATACCGATGGCAAGCAGTTCGACCGGAGAGCGAGTCTCGATGCGCTCGATGACCGCGCGCAGGTGGCGCTCCAGATAGTTGCCCGGATTGACGGACAACGTCGAATCGTCGACCGGCGCGCCGTCGGAGATCATCATCAGGATCTTGCGCTGCTCGCGCCGCGCGATCAGGCGGTTATGCGCCCACATCAGCGCCTCGCCGTCGATGTTTTCCTTCAGCAGGCCTTCGCGCATCATCAGGCCGAGATTGGTGCGCGAGCGGCGCCACGGGGCGTCGGCGGACTTGTAGATGATGTGGCGCAGGTCGTTCAGGCGGCCCGGCGTCTGCGGCTTGCCATTGGCGAGCCATTGTTCGCGCGCCTGTCCGCCCTTCCAGGCCTTGGTGGTGAAGCCGAGGATCTCGACCTTGACGCCGCAGCGCTCCAGCGTGCGGGCGAGAATGTCGGCGCAGGTGGCGGCAACGGTGATCGGGCGGCCGCGCATGGAGCCGGAATTGTCGATCAGCAGCGTCACGACCGTATCGCGGAACTGCGTGTCGCGCTCCTTCTTGAAGGAGAGCGCCTGGGTGGGGTCGATGATCAGGCGCGTCAGGCGGGCCGGATCGAGATAGCCCTCTTCCAGGTCGAAATCCCAGGAGCGGTTCTGCTGCGCCATCAGGCGGCGCTGCAGGCGGTTGGCAAGACGGCCGACGGCGCCCTGGAGATGGGCGAGCTGCTTGTCGAGGAAGGCGCGCAGGCGTTCCAGCTCGGCGGCGTCGCACAGTTCCTCGGCGGTGATCGTCTCGTCGAACTCCTCGGTGAAGACGTGGTAGTCGACCTTCTCGTTGAAATCGTCGAAGGGCGTGTTCGGACGGCGGGTTTCGCCCGGCGTCTCCGAGTCGTCCTCGCCCTCTTCCTGCATGTCGTCGTCGGAGATCTCGGCGCCTTCGGTCTCGCCGTCCTCCATCTGCTCGTCGGCGACTTCGCTGTCCTCGACGGGGGCGGCATCCGAGCCGGCATCGTCCTCGACATCGTCGTCGTTCTGGTCTTCGCCGCTCGGCTTGTCTTCCTCGTCCTGCTGGTCGTCAGAGTCAGGATCGTTGTCGTCGTCGCCATACTCCTCGGCCATTTCCATGGCTGTCAGCATGTTGCGGATAACCTTGGAGAAGGCCTGCTGGTCGTTGATGACGCCGGTCAGGTTCTCGAGATCCTTGCCGGCCTTGTCCTCGATGAAGGAGCGCCAGAGATCGAGCACCTTGCCAGCCGATTCCGGCGGCTTTTCGCCTGTCAGCTTTTCGCGCACCATCATGGCGACGGCTTCGCCAACGGGTGCGTCTTCCTGGCGTTCAATGCCGGAGAAATTGGCCTTGGCGTATTTTTCCGTCGTCATCGAGCGCAGATTGCTGGCGACGCCTTCCATGCGCAACGCGCCGATCGATTCCACGCGCGCCTGCTCGACGGCATCGAAGATGGCGCGGGCGTCGGAGCCCTGCGGCGCCATCGTCGCGTGCACCTTCTCGTCATGGCAGGCGAGACGCAGCGCCATCGAATCGCCAAGCCCGCGGGTGACCGCAAGCTCGTGCATTGTCGGGCGCTTGGACAGTTCCGGCAGGCGGATGCGCTCGGCGGTCATGCCCGGCCGCTCGTTGGCGAAGGTCACCTCGACCTCGCCGTCGCCGGCGATCGCGCGCACGCTGCCGGTTATCGCCCGGCGCAGCGGCTCCACGTCGACGGGTGCACCGGGCTTTGCTTTCGAATTGTCACCACGCGCTGCCATGATCCGTTAGCCTCAGGCCTCCAGGACGATGTTGGCGGCGCTTTCCTTCAGCTCGACGCCGAAGGCGCGCTGATAGTGCTCGGCAACCAGCGGACGCTCCAGTTCGTCGCACTTGTTGAGGAAGGTGACACGGAAGGCGAAGGCGAGATCGCCGAAGATCTCGGCATTCTCGGCCCAGGTGATGACGGTACGCGGGCTCATGACGGTCGAGAGATCGCCGTTCATGAAGGAGGCGCGGGTGAGATCGGCGACGCGGACCATCTTGGAGACGGTATCGCGGCCGTTCTTGTCCTTGCCGAAGCTCTTCACCTTGGCGGCGACGATGTTCACTTCGTGCTCGTGCGGCAGGTAGTTCAGCGTCGAGATGATCGACCAGCGGTCCATCTGCGCCTGGTTGATCTGCTGCGTGCCGTGATAGAGGCCGGTCGTGTCGCCGAGGCCGATCGTGTTGGCGGTGGCGAACAGGCGGAAGGCCGGGTGCGGGCGGATGACGCGGCTCTGGTCGAGCAGCGTCAGGCGGCCGGAGGATTCCAGAACGCGCTGGATGACGAACATGACGTCCGGGCGGCCGGCGTCATATTCGTCGAAGACGAGCGCGACATTGTGCTGGTAGGCCCAGGGCAGGATGCCGTCCTTGAATTCGGTGACCTGCAGGCCGTCCTTGACGACGATGGCGTCCTTGCCGACGAGATCGATACGGCTGACGTGGCTGTCGAGGTTGATACGAACGCAAGGCCAGTTCAGGCGGGCGGCGACCTGCTCGATATGAGAGGACTTGCCGGTGCCGTGGTAGCCGGAGATCATCACGCGTCGGTTATGAGCAAAGCCGGCAATGATGGCGAGCGTGGTTTCGCGATCGAAGAGATAGTCGGGATCGAGATCCGGAACATAGGCGCTGCCCTGGCTGTAAGCCGGAACGCGGATGTCGGAATCGATGCCGAAGACCTCCCTGACCGAAACGGTGGTGTCCGGAAGTTCCGAGATATCAAGGTCAATCTTGCTCATCATGTCTCCAAGGCGGGTGGCCGACACCCTGCCATACTGTCTCAGCTCGTTTCGCGATCATGGCGTTGTGGTATCCCACGCGCTCATGTCTGAACGTCGGCGATGCTTCTCCGGGACTGAAACGAAACCTCGGGGACGATCAAATCACCGCCTGCGAGCATTCTTGACGATAGTCCCGGACAAGAAACGCCGCGTCCGGAAGTGGCCGAGGCGCCTGTGAGACAAACGCGGAAAAAGGTGCCGCGGTTGCCTGCGGCCTCAGCCGATTTGGACCATACCCGATTGAAGACCAAGAGCAAGGACGGGAATTAACAAAAACCGTTCTGCTTCAATAATTGATAGGCCTGGATCACGGCGCGGAAGCGCTCTTCGGAACCACGGTCGCCGCCGTTTGCGTCGGGATGGTGCTTCTTCACCAGTTCCTTGTAGCGGCTCTTGATCTCCGAAGACGTGGCGTTTGCTGCCAGGTTCATGGTGTCGAAGGCCTTGGCTTCCAGGCTCTTCAGCTTGCGCTGCTCGGGAAAGCGCGGGCCGCTGCTCTTGTTTTCCTTGACGAAGCCGAAGGGATCGCGAACCCGCGTATAGGCGCCGGAGCGGATGTCCGACTGGATCGGGCTATCCTTGGCCGACTTGTTGACGCCGACGGTCCAGGTCGGGCGATGGCCCGTGATCGCTTCCTTCTGGTAGCGCGCGATCTCGCCGTCCGAGAGGCCGGAGAAATAGTTGTAGCCCTTGTTGTACTCTTTGACGTGCTCGAAGCAGAAGAGAAAGAACTGCCCTTCGGCATTGCGTCCGACAGGAGCGCGATGCACGCCTTTCTTGTCGCAGCCGTCCCACTGACAGGATGGGGGAGCCTGTTCGGGTTCCTGCTCGCGTTTGCGGCGGGTGCGGATGCGATCGAAATATTTGGAATCAAGTCTCATGACGGCGCTAATTATGGGGCTCAGAATGGGTGAGGACAAGAATTGACAAACGGGAATGTTGCTGGCTTGGTGGGAACCTTTTTCTCAATTCGGCAAGATCGGCTCATGACAGTTCAATCCTCCATCGAAGAGAAGCTCACCGCGGCATTCGCGCCGGAGCGGCTTGATGTCATCAACGAAAGCCACTTGCATGCCGGCCATCACCCTGACGTTACAGGGGAAGGCGAGACCCATATGCGGGTCAGGATCATCTCCGCATCGTTTGCCGGCATGACACGGCTGGCGCGTCACCGGGCGATCACGGAGCTTTTGAAACCTGAACTGGATGCGGGGTTGCATGCGCTGGCGGTGGAGCCGGCGGCGCCCGGAGAGCCGGTGCGCTGGTAAGCCGACACCGCGTCATATGGGCGCGGTGCGGCGGTTTCGCAAGGATGGCGGGTCGCCTCTAACGAATCAGAAGTGCCGTCGCGTAGAGGCCGAAGCCGAAGACGGTGTGGGCGACGAGGCCGAGGAAGCGGACCTTGTTGGGGTTCGGCGTCTTGGATGCCGCCCAGCCGATGCCGAGGCCCGGCTGCAGCAGGAACCAGCCGCCGGCGATGGTGACGATGCCCCAGATCCAGGCAGGCAGGAAGGTCGGCGCGACCAGCCAGTAGGGGCCCGTCAGGATCACCAGCATGATGCCGTAGATGATGCCGACGGCGTAGTGGAAGACCCAGCCGAGCGCGACTTCATGCTTATAGGGTTCGGCCTTGCCGATATCGTCGTGGAAGACCGTGCCCTTGGCGAAGAGATGCCAGAGCCAGCGGCCGGGCGGTCCCCAATTCGGTATTGCGCCCTTGGCAAGCGCGATCGACCAGATGTCCATGAGAATGGTGGCGCCGATGCCGATGGCGATCGAGCGCCAGAGAAGATCAAACATATCAAATCCATAATGATGCTGCTCGCCGGGCTCCTCCCGCAGCGCGCAATGGGTGACAAGGGGATGACGGGAGATCAGGCGGGGTTGTTTTCGTTCTCCTCCGCCGGGCGGATACGCAGTCTGGTGATGCGGTTCTTGTCGCGCTTCATGACGATGAAGCGCTTGCCGTAGAAGGTGAAGGCCTGGCGCTCCTCGGGAATGGTCATGGATTCATGGATGACGAGACCGGCGATCGTCGTCGCTTCCTCGTCGGGCAGCTGCCAGTCGAGCGCGCGGTTGAGATCGCGGATCGGCACGTTGCCGTCGACCACCACCGAGCCGTCTGCTTCCTGGCGCACGCCCTGCATCTCGATGTCGTGCTCGTCGGAGATATCGCCGACGATCTCCTCCAGGATGTCTTCAAGCGTGACGATGCCCTGCACCTCGCCATATTCGTCGACCACGACGGCGAAATGCTGCTTGCGGCGCAGAAAGGCGTTGAGCTGCGCTTCGAGGTTGGTGCTGTCGGGCACGAACCACGGCTTTTGGGCGATCTTGATGATGTCGAGCTGTTCGGGCTCGGCGTTGCGCTCGGCGAGCGCCCTGAGCAGGTCCTTCGAATGCACGACGCCGATGATGTTGTCGGTCGTGCCGCGCCAGAGCGGCATGCGGGTAAACGGGCTGTCGAGAATGGTGCGCACGACCACTTCGGGCGGATCGTCGGCGTTGATGCAGCGCATGGCCATGCGGTGGACCATGATATCGGACAGTTCGAGTTCGCCGAGATCGAGCACGCCGCCGAGGCGGTCGCGGTCGGCCTTCACCACCGATCCCTCGCGATGCAGCAGATCGACCGCGCCGCGCAGCTCTTCGTGTGCCGACAGCATGGAGACTTCGCGCGACAGGTTGATGCCGAAGCGGGCAAGAATCCAGCGGACGATGAGGTTGACGAAGGAGGAGACGGGGCCGACGATGAAGACGAAGGCCTTGACGGCCTTGGCGACGGCGAGCGCGAAACGTTCGGGGATCGAGATCGCCCAGCTTTTCGGCAGCACTTCGGCGAAGATGACCAGAATGACCGTCATCGCCAGCGTCGCCAGCGCCACGCCGGAGTTGCCGAACAGGCCGAGAAAGACGCTGGTGGCGATCGAGGACGAGAGGATGTTGGCGAGGTTGTTGCCGATCAGTAGCGCGCCGATCAGCCGGTCGCGGCGTTCGATCAGTTCGCGGACGATGCCGGCGCGTTCTTCGCCGTTTGCCTCAAGCGTGTGGATGCGGCTACGCGATACGGCGGTCAGCGCCGTCTCGGAGCCGGAGAAGAAGGCGGACATGAGGACGAGGGCCACGATGGAAACGATTTCCGGCCAATATGCGGAAAGAAAAGCCAGCGTGCCTTCGAGGGTCATTGCGGGTGTTTTTCCTTGAGGAAGCTCAATACTTCGGATGCCGGGACGTCGTTTGCGACGAAGGACTGGCCGATGCCGCGGGTGAGGATGAAGGTGAGCTTACCGCCCTTGACCTTCTTGTCCTGCGCGATCGCGTCCATCAGCACTTCGGCCGGCGGCAGCGTGCCCGGGATTTGCGACATGCGGGTCGGGAGGCCGACTTCTTTCAGGTGATGCTCGACGCGCTTTGCATCGTCAGGGCTTGCGAGGTTCATGCGGGCCGAGAATTCGTGGGCGAGCACCATGCCGATCGCAACGCCTTCGCCATGGACGAGACGGCTGCTGTCGTAGGCGGTCGCGGCTTCCAGCGCGTGGCCGAAGGTGTGGCCGAGATTGAGCAGGGCGCGCTGGCCGTTTTCATGCTCGTCGGCGACGACCACGTCCGATTTGGCCTGGCAGCTTGCGGCAATCGCTTCGATGCGGGCGGCGCCGCCGGAGAAGACGGACTGCCAGTTTTTTTCCAGCCACGTGAAGAAATCGGGTTTGTCGATCAGGCCGTATTTGGCGACTTCGGCGTAACCGGCGCGGAATTCGCGTTCGGAGAGCGTGTTCAGCACATCGCTATCGGCCAGCACGAGGTCGGGCTGGTGGAAGACGCCGATCAGGTTCTTGCCGTGGCGGCTGTTGATGCCGGTCTTGCCGCCGACGGAACTGTCGACCTGCGACAGCAGCGATGTCGGGATCTGCACGAAGCGGACACCACGCCTGACAATGCCGGCAACGAAGCCGGAGAGGTCGCCGATGACGCCGCCGCCAAGCGCGATCACGTAATCGTTACGTTCGACGCGGGCTTCCAGAACCTTGTCGCAGGCGGTGATCAGATGTTCGAAGCTCTTGGTCTTTTCGCCGGCCGGCAAGACCAGCGAAGACGAGGCGATGCCGGAGGCCGTCAGGCTCTCGACGAGCGCGTTCAGATAAAGCGGTGCGACGTTCTCGTCGGTGATGATGGCGGCCTTGCGGCCCTTGAGGCGAGCGGCGATTTCGGCGCCGGCGCGTGCGATCAGGCCGGGGCCGATCAGGATGTCGTAGGCGCGGTCGCCCAGCGGCACGTGAACCTTGCATTCGGCGGAGGCGGCAATCGCATTCATCAGGCTGCACTTTCGGTTCTGCTGTCGATCACGGCTTTCAGCACTTCGTCGGCCATCACTTCCTTGCGCACATCGCGCGACAATACGGTGAGGTCGGCCTGCTCGTAGATCGGGTATCTTGCGTTCATCAGGTTTTCGAGTGTCTGCCTGGGATTTTCGGTCTTCAGCAGCGGTCGGGTGTCGCGCTTGTTGACGCGCTCCCAGAGCACGTCGAGATCGGCCTTCAGCCAGACGGACAAGCCGCCTCGCTTGATATGCTTGCGGGTGCGGTCGTTGATAAAGGCGCCGCCGCCGGTGGAGACCAGGCGTGGACCGCCCTTCAGCAGCCGCTTCATCACCCGTCCCTCGAGTGCGCGGAATTCGTCCTCGCCGTAGGCTGCGAAAAGCTCGCTGATCGACATGCGCGACACGCGCTCGATTTCGGCATCGCTATCGATGAAGGGGATGCCCAGCTGGGTGGCGACGATGCGGCCCACCGACGACTTGCCGGCGCCCATCAGACCAACGAGGATCAGATTGCGCGAACCGAGCGCAGCACGAGCTCTGTCCCTCAGGCTATCGGCAACGATCAGAACTGGGTCGTTCATTGGTCCATTCACACTTTGTTTGCGAACGGTATCAACAAATGCAGGTGTAGCGTCAAGTCAGAGGTAAGGGAATCATGCTTCAAAAGCTGGTTCTTGCACTTGCAAACGCGCTTCTTCATAAAGAAGCAAAGCCATGGAGTTGTTGAATGCCGAGCCTGTTCCGATTTCTCGCCATATTGGCGGTCATCGCCGGAGCGATATACGGAACGATGTGGGCGCTCGTGACTTTCGTCGAGCCGAAGGAGCGCGACGTGACGATCCGCATTCCATCCGAGCGGATCAACCCGCCCGCCACCGGCGCGATCAGCCCGGCGAAGAAGTGACGCGATGAGGGATCTCAGCCGCGTTCAGGTCGAGTCCTTTCTCGAAATGATGAGCGCCGAGCGGGGTGCTGCCGCCAACACGCTTTCCTCCTATGAGCGCGATCTCGACGATCTGCATTCCTTCCTGAACGGCAGAAGCGTACGGCTGACCGAGGCGGCGTCCGCCGACCTCTCCGCCTATCTGGCGTCTCTTGCCGCGCAGGGGTTCAAGCCCTCGTCGCAGGCGAGGCGGCTGGCGGCGATGCGGCAGTTCTACAAGTTCCTCTATGCCGAGGGCCTGCGCACCGACGATCCGACCGGCATTCTCGACGCGCCGAAGAAGGGGCGGGCGCTGCCGAAGACGATGGGTGTCGACGAAGTCGGTCGGCTCTTGGAGAGGGCCGAGGAGGAGGCGCAGGACGAGGCGCCCGGGCAATTGCAGCGGTTGCGCATGCTGGCGCTGCTGGAACTGCTTTACGCCACCGGCATGCGCGTCAGCGAGCTGGTATCGCTTCCCGCCCGCGTGCTCGACCAGGAAGGGCGCTTCCTGATCATTCGCGGCAAGGGCAACAAGGAGCGGCTGGTGCCGCTGTCGCAATCGGCGATCGCAGCGCTGAAGCTCTACGGCCGGATGCTGGCGGCCGAGGCGGCGAAAGCCGAAAATCCACAGGAAAGCCCGTGGCTGTTTCCGGCGGCCTCGAAAGAGGGCTATCTCGCCCGGCAGGTCTTTGCCCGCGACCTGAAGAACCTGGCGATCCGCGCGGGGCTGACCCCATCGATGATCTCGCCGCACGTGATGCGGCACGCCTTTGCCAGCCATCTGCTGGCCAACGGCGCCGATCTGCGCGTGGTGCAGGAACTGCTTGGCCATTCGGACATTTCCACCACGCAAATCTACACGCATGTGCTGGAAGAAAGGCTCCAGCAACTGGTCCAAACGCATCACCCCCTTGCCAAACAGGCGAAAAAGCAGGATTAGGACCGGCGACAAGGGCAGCCAAAAGACAAATGCCCCGGGCACAAGGAACGGAAACGCACCTCATGCACAATTATCTCGACTTCGAAAAGCCGATCTCCGACCTCGAAGGCAAGATCATCGAATTGAAGAAGATTGCCTCGGAAGACGAGAGCATCGACACATCCGATGAAATCGGCAGGCTCGAAGTTCGTGTTCGCGAAGCGACGGTCGAAATCTATTCGAAGCTCAACGCCTGGCAGAAGACCCAGGTCGCGCGTCATCCGCAGCGGCCGCACTTCGTCGATTATGCCAAGACGCTGTTCCAGGAATTCACGCCGCTCGCCGGCGACCGCAAGTTTTCCGAGGATGCGGCGATCCAGGCGGGTCTGGCACGCTTCCGCGGCCAGCCTGTTGCCGTCATCGGCCAGGAAAAGGGCAACGACACGAAGAGCCGCCTGAAGCACAATTTCGGCAGCGCGCGCCCCGAGGGTTACCGCAAGGCGATCCGCGTGCTCGAGATGGCCGACCGCTTCGGTCTGCCGGTCATCACGCTGGTCGATACGGCTGGTGCCTATCCCGGCGTCGGCGCCGAAGAGCGCGGCCAGGCGGAAGCCATCGCCCGCTCGACGGAAATGTGCCTCGGCCTCAAGGTTCCGATCATCTCCGTCGTCATCGGCGAAGGCGGTTCGGGCGGCGCGATCGCGATCGCGACCGGCAACCGGGTCTACATGCTCGAGCATGCGATCTACAGCGTGATCTCGCCTGAAGGTGCGGCCTCGATCCTGTGGCGCGATTCCGCGCGCGCCAAGGAAGCGGCCACCAACATGAAGATCACCTCGGACGACCTGAAGGCGCTCGGCATCATCGACGGCATCATCGGTGAGCCGCTCGGCGGCGCGCATCGCGATCCCGACAGCGTGATCGCGTCGACCGGCGATGTGATTGCCAATGCGCTCGGCGAAATGGCGAGCCGCACCGGCGAGCAGATCCGCAACGATCGCCGCCAGAAGTTCCTGAACATGGGCCGCAACCTCTAAGGAGGCCGCGAAGCAGGCTTGGGTGAGGCCGCGGATTGCGGCCAAACCTTGGCCACATTAGTGTTATCAATAGCTTTTGTGCTTGCGGGGGTCGTGGGTGCGCGGCATGGTCGTTAAGGTTTTATAAACCAGATTGGGCCAATGATTCGCTTCACTTCGAACCCGTTCAACGGATTGGGTCGCATCTCGTAATTGGGCTAGATTGAATGCGCTTTCGTCATTTTGCCTATGTTTCCCTGATGGCGCTGGCCTTGGCCGGCTGCAACGACGCGTTGGAAACCACGCAGATCGACCTCTCCAAGGTCAAGAACAAGGTCGAACAGCCGCTTCCGCCGCGCATCCTCAACGAAATGGCCGCCAAGAGCATGGATCGCAATTCGCCGATCCTGATCCGAATCTTCAAGGAAGAAGGCCAGCTCGAGATCTGGAAGGCGAAGACGGACAACCGTTACGACAAGATCGCCAGCTACAAGATCTGCGCCTGGTCGGGCCGTCTCGGTCCCAAGGTGAAACAGGGTGACCGGCAGGCGCCGGAAGGTTTCTACAACCTGACCAAGGCGAACCTGAACCCGAACTCGAAATATTATCTCGCCATCAATACCGGCTTCCCGAACCGCTACGACGCCGTCAACGGCCGCACCGGCACGGATTTGATGATCCACGGCGCTTGCTCGTCGTCGGGCTGCTATTCGATGACGGACGAGCAGGTGCTCGAGATCTACGCTTTCGCGCGCGACGCCTTCAAGGGCGGCCAGACCGGTGTGCAGCTGCAGGCGTTCCCGTTCCGGATGACTGCCGAGAACATGTTCAAGCACCGGATGAACGAGAACTTCGATTTCTGGAAGATGCTGAAGGTCGGCTACGACAATTTCGAAGTCACCAAGCGTCCGCCGGAAGTGAATTTCTGCGAGAAGAAGTACGTCTTCAACCAGCAGTCTTCGGGCGCGTTCAATCCCGGTGGCAAGTGCCCCGAGATGTCGACGCCGCCGGCGCTGACCGCAGCGCTTGCCTCCTACGACAAGACCTATGAGCTGGCCTACACCAAGGCGTCGAAGGAATTCGACGGCATGGCGTGGTACGATCCTTCGGAAGCCGAGCGCAAGGCCGTCGTTGCCAAGCAGCGCAAGGGCCGCGAACTCGCCTATGCGCCGACCGGCACCTCGCTCGAGGCCGGCAAGATGATGAAGGTCGCCGACCTCGAAGGCATGACGGCCGCCAGGACCGCGACCACGGTTGCGGCCAATACGGTGACCGGTTCGACACCTTCAGATGCCACCGCTGGCGTGAAGACGGCCGATGCCGCGATCGTCAACCCGGCATCCGTGCCGGTGCCGACGCCGAACCCGATGGAATCGGCTGCGACCACCGCGACGGCGTTTGCGCCCGTCGAGCAGCCTGAATCGGTCGAGGTTGCCTCCAAGAAGCCGTTCTGGAAGTTCTGGGGCCGGGACTGATCGCGCGTGAGCGCCATTTCCTATGATCTGCGCGGGCTGAAGTGCCCGCTGCCCGTCATCAAGACACGCAAGAAGATGTCGTCGCTGCCTTCAGGCGCGACGATCCGTGTCGAGACGACCGATCCGCTTGCGGGGATCGATATTCCGCATTTCTGCCATGAGGATGGTCACGAGTTGATCGAGATCGAGAGGACCGAGAGCGGTCACCGTTTTCTGATCCGCAAACGATAGCTCTAAAAACGCATTCCAGCGGAATGGCTAAAAGCGCATTCCGGGGATGGCCAGCGGGTTGTCGTTGAGGGCCGTGCGGTCGGCGGTGTCGATGCGCGGCTTGCCGAGGAAGGCGTCGAACAGGTCCTTGACGAAGGCTTCCGGCAGGTCCTTGGTGATCAGCACCATGCGGGTGCGCCGGTCCTCGGGATCAGGCCATGCCGGCAGGCGGATCGGCGGGTGGAAGATGCTCTGCACGCCATGCAGCACCAGCGGCCGGTCGGGACGATCCGACATCGCGACGATCGCCTTCATCCGCAAAAGCTTTTCGCCGTGCGCCGAGCGCAGGAGATCGACGAACATGTCGAGCGCCATCGGGTCGATCGGCTTGTCCTCGACAATCGAGAAGGAGCGGATCGAGGCGTCGTGACGGTTCACGTCGTGCACGTGCTGGTGGTCGTGGTGATGATGATCATGGTGGTGATGCCCATGATCATGGTGACCGTGGGCCTCATGTCCGTGATGATGATGGCCGTGATCGTGCCCATGGTGGTTATGATTATGCCCGTGATCGTGGTTATGATGATGCCCGTGATCGTGGGCGTCTTCGTCACGCAGCCAGCGGCCGACATCGGCGCTCTTGGTGGCGGGATCGTAAATGCCGTTGACGAGGGTGGCGGCGGTGCCGGTTGCGTCGTCGTCGGCATCCATCAGCGCGGCGCGCGGGTTGAGCGCGCGCAGGCGGGTTTCAAGCTTTTCCAGTATGGCCGGGGAGGCGAGCGTCTTCTTCGAGATGATCAGGCGATCGGCGACGGCGGCCTGCTTGACGGCTTCCACGTGGTTGTCGAGCGTCTGCAGCCCGTTGGCGGCGTCGACGACGGTGACGACGCCATCAAGCGAGAAGCTTTCGGCAATGATCGGATTGCCCATGATCGCCTGCATGACCGGCGCCGGATCGGCAAGGCCCGTGGTCTCGACGACGACGCGCTTCACCGGCTTGACGCGGCCGGTCTGGATGGCGTCCATCAGGTTGGCCAGCGTATCCACCAGTTCACCGCGCACGGTGCAGCACAGGCAACCATCCGACAGCTCGATGATCGCGTCGCCGGAGCTTTCGACCAAGAGATGATCGATGCCGACATCGCCGAACTCGTTGATGATCACGGCGGCGTCCTTCATGGCCGGATCCTTGAGGATGCGGTTCAGAAGGGTCGATTTACCCGCGCCGAGAAAGCCGGTGAGGATGGTGACCGGAATGCGATCCGCAACTGCGCTCATGCCTGTATGCCTTGGATGTGTCGATGCCTTAGAGGTCTGTAAGCCTTAGAAGCCAGAGGTGGGGCGCGGTGTCGGGATCGGCACGTTTGCGATGTCGCCGACGCCATCGGCCGTCGCCAGCTTGTCGGGCTGCGGGTCGTTCTGGCCGGGGATCAGGCCGGCATAGACGAAGTTCGGCTCGTGATCCATTTCCTGGATATAGGGTGAATGGATCTTCATACGGCCCACCTCGTCGCGCGTTTCGCTGCGGATCTTGGCGCCCTTGGCGCTGCAGATCTCGGCCGTGAGGTCGGCGACTTCCTGAGTTTCGCCATAGGGCTTCAGCGAGCCCAGCGTGTCGGTGCCTGTCGGCTGCGTGGTGAAGCCGCGCTGCAGCATGTCGGCCGACGCGTCGGCACGTGCGGCGAGGCTGTCAGTGCCGAGCACGACCGAAACCAGCGTGCGGCCGTTGCGCGTCGCCGAGCTGATCTGGTTGAAGCCCGATGCGCAGATAAAGCCGGTCTTCATGCCATCGGCGCCGGCGAAACGGCCGATCAGCATGTTGATGGCGGGGATGTTCTGCTTGCCCGTGGTGATCCCCTCCAGCGAGAAGTAGCTGGCATATTGCGGGAAATCACGGCGCAGCGCGACCGACAGGATCGCGAGATCGCGCGCCGTCGTGTACTGGCCCTTGCCCGGCAGGCCGTTCGGATTGACGAAATGGGTGTCGCTCATGCCAAGCTTGGCGGCTTCGGCGTTCATACGGAGAACGAAGGCATCCTGCGTGCCGCCCACGGCTTCGGCGACGGCGACCGCGATATCATTGGCAGACTTGACGATCAGGATCTTCAGCGCGCTGTCGAGCGTCAGCTTCTGGCCCGGCTTGAAATACATCTTGGCCGGCGGCTGGGCGGCGGCGGTCTTGCTCATGACGATCGGCGTGTCGACCGTGATCTGGCCGGAGCGGATCGCGTCGAAGGTGGTGTAGATGGTCATCAGCTTGGTGAGCGAGGCCGGATACCACTTGCGGAAGGCATCCTCATGCTCAAGCACACGGCCGCTCTGCACATCGACCAGGATATGCGGATTGGCATAGGCCTGCGTCGTCGCGGAAAAAGCGATGGCGGCTGCGGAAGCGGCGATGGTGATCGGCCGCAAGGCGGCAAGCAGGCGTTTCTGGCGCGTCGACACGGTTTGTCCTTAAAGATGTCCTGATGTCTCGAAAGTTTCCCCTATTTAACGTATATGGCCATGACATGGCAAAGGTCATTGTCTAACTTATTTGCGAGCCGTGGTATCAATCCCGTTATTGCCGCCGTTTTCGATTTTCATCAGGGAAGCAAGCATGCCGATTTTGAACAGAGCCGCCGAACTTCAGGACGAAGTGACCGAGTGGCGCCGGCACATTCACGAGCGGCCGGGCCTGCTCTATGCGGTGGAAGAGACGGCCGCCTTCGTGGCCGAGAAGCTCAAGGAATTCGGCGTCGACGAGATCGTCACCGGGATCGGCCGCACCGGCGTCGTCGGGCTGATCAAGGGCAATGGCGCGGGATCGCGTACGATCGGCCTGCGCGCCGACATGGACGCGCTGCCGCTGACCGAGATTTCGGGCAAGCCATGGGCATCGAAGATTGCGGGCAAGATGCACGCCTGCGGCCATGACGGCCACACGGCGATGCTGCTCGGGGCCGCGAAGTATCTCGCCGAGACCCGGAATTTCAACGGCAATGTCGCGGTGATTTTCCAGCCGGCGGAGGAGGGTGGCGCCGGCGGCGACCTGATGGTCAAGGACGGGATGATGGAGCGCTTCGGCATCCAGGAGGTCTACGGCATGCACAACATGCCCGGCCTTCCCGTCGGCCACTTCGCCATCCGCAAGGGGCCGATCATGGCCGCGACCGACGAGTTCACCGTCACGGTCAAGGGGCGTGGCGGCCATGCGGCGCAGCCGAACCGCACGATCGACCCGATCGCGATCGGCACGCAGATCATCACCAACCTGCAGATGATCGCATCTCGCAATGTTGACCCGCTGCGCTCGGTGGTGGTGTCGGTCACCAAGTTCAATGCCGGCTTCGCGCATAACGTCATCCCCAACGAGGCGACGTTCGCCGGCACCGTGCGGACACTCGACGAGGCGGTGCGCGATCTCGCGGAGAAGCGCTTCCGGCAGATCGTTGCCGGCGTCGCCGAGGCGCATGACGCGGAGGCCGATATCCATTTTCAGCGCAACTATCCCGTCACGTCCAATCATGCGAGTGAGACGGAGCATGCGACGGCGGTGGCGACCGACATCGCGGGTGCGAGCAACGTCGATGTCGATATCGATCCGATGATGGGCGGCGAGGATTTCTCCTACATGCTGAACGCGCGGCCCGGCGCCTTCATCTTCATCGGCAATGGCGATACCGCCGGCCTGCACAATCCGGCCTACGACTTCAACGACGACGTCATCAGCCACGGCATCTCCTACTGGGTGCGGCTCGCCGAGCAGCGGCTGGGCGAATGATTGGCTGATATCGGAGACCCGGGCGCCCGGGTCTTCTCGCGCATGACGCGGCGGAGCCGGGCCAGGGCCATGGCAAACGATCGAATGTGCAGGAAAATGGTGTCCACGAGAGGATTCGAACCTCCGACCCCAGGATTAGGAATCCTGTGCTCTATCCTGCTGAGCTACGTGGACAACGTCCCCTGCATAGCTTGACTGTCCCTGTCGATCAACAAGCTTTTGACGACATTCTCCTCTTCGCCATGACCCATCCGTTCAATCCTACGCTGGTCCGTTCGTCGTCATGGACATGAGCGATCTCAGGCAAACGCAAATTTTGGGCAATTGTCTCATAGGGGCACGGTGTTGCGTCATGGCGGGACAGGGTCATGTTGCGATGCAAAACTCGCGTTAACAGTGAGATTTATTAGTTTTGCACAACCATAGAAAGAGAAAGCTCTCGTCACTGTTGTGATCCATGTTCGGGACATCACTGCCCCAGTTTCATGCGATCGAGAGGCCATTTGTCCCAATTCAAGGCGAAAACATCCGCGCCGTTCCTGATTTCCGCCGTCTCGTCCGTGCGGGGCACGCTGATCGGGATCGGAATGACGAGCTGCTTCATCAATATCCTGGCGTTGACCGGCTCGTTCTTCATGCTGCAGGTCTATGACCGCGTGATACCCGCCCGCAGCCTGCCGACACTTGTCGGGCTCGGCATCATCACGCTGACACTCTTCGCCTTTCTGGGGCTGCTCGAACTCTTGCGCTCGCTGGTGCTGGCGCGGCTGGGGCAGTCGGTCGACGAGCGCTTCGGGCCGATCGTCTTCCGCTCCTTCGCCATCGCGCCGTCGCGGCGGAGCGTCGAGGAGAACGGGCTGCAGCCGATGCGCGATATCGACATGGTGCGCGGCTTCCTCTCCGGGCCGGGGCCGACGGCGCTGTTCGACCTTCCCTGGATGCCGTTCTATCTCGGGCTTTGCTTCCTGTTTCATGTCTGGATCGGCGCGGTGGCGCTGGCGGGGGCGCTTGTTCTGGTTGGCCTAACCATCATCGCCGAAATCCGCACGCGGGCGCCGACAAAGGCCGCGGCCAGGATCGGGCTGGAGCGAACGGCGCTTGCCGAAGCCACCCGCCGCAATGCCGAGACGGTGGCATCGATGGGTTTCGCGCGGCGGCTGGAGGAGCGCTGGTCGGCGATCAACCTGCGCTACCGCGACACGCAGTTTAAGGCGACCGGCATCACCGTATCGCTGTCGACACTGTCGCGTGTCGTACGGCTGGTGCTGCAGTCCGGCGTGCTGGCTGTCGGTGCCGTTCTCGTCATTCGCCAGGAGGCGACGGGCGGGATCATGATCGCAAGCTCCATCCTGATCAGCCGGGCGCTGGCACCGGTCGAGCTGGCGATCGGCCAGTGGCGGGGCTTTGCCGCGGCGCGCCAGAGCTGGGCGCGGCTTCTCAGGTTAAGCGAGGCGGATGAGGTCAGCGACCCAGAGGTGCGACTACCTGCGCCGGTCAAAGGGCTGAAGGTGGAGAACCTGCATCTTTCGGCGCCCGGTTCGGCCGTGCCGCTGTTGCGCGGAATCTCGTTCGAAGCCAAGGCGGGCGAGGCGATCGGGATCGTCGGGCCGAGCGCATCAGGCAAGTCGTCGCTGGCGCGCGGGCTGGTCGGGATCTGGGCGGCGCGCATGGGGGCCGTGCGGCTCGACGATGCGTCGCTGTCGCAATGGGAGCCGGAGGCACTGGGGCGGCACATCGGCTACCTGCCGCAGGAGGTCGGGCTCTTCGATGGAACGATTGCCGACAATATCGCCCGCTTCGATCCGACGGCGTCATCGGATGCCGTGATCGCGGCCGCCAGGGCCGCCGGCATCTATGAGATGATCGTGCGGATGCCCGAGGGTTTCGATACCGAGATCGGTGAAGAAGGGGCAGTGCTTTCCGCCGGCCAGCGGCAGCGGCTGGCATTGGCGCGCGCGCTTTACGGCGATCCCTTCCTGGTCGTGCTCGACGAGCCGAATGCCAATCTCGACACTGACGGCGATGCGGCGCTGACCCGCGCGATCGCGGGCGTGCGTGAGCGCGGCGGGGTGGCGATCATCATCGCCCACAGGCCGAGCGCGCTTGCCGGTATCGACAAGGTGCTGGTGCTGGCCGAGGGCCAGGTACGTGGTTTCGGTCCGAAGGAAGAGGTGCTTGGGAGGCCGGTGGCGGCGGTCTCGGCGGCATTCTCGCCGGTGCGCTTCGGGCGGGTGAGCGAGGGGAGGGCGGCGCGATGAAGCCTGTTGCAAATGGTGCGGGCGCACCGATCGCCGAACGGGCCATCCGGCGGCTGGCGCTTGTGGCGCTGGCGGCGGTTCTCGTTCTCGTCGGCGTGCTCGGCAGCCTTGCGGCGACCATCCATCTCAACGGTGCGGTGATCGCCTCGGGCACGCTCGTCGTCGACAGCTATGTGAAGCCGATCCAGCATCTGAAGGGCGGGACGGTCGGCGAGATCCTCGTTCGCAATGGCGACAAGGTGGAAGCAGGGCAGGTGCTGTTGCGGCTCGACGATACGCAGGCGCAGGCAACGGTTTCGATCGTGTCGCGGCGCTTGCGGCAGCTTGCGGCGCGAACGGCACGGCTTTCGGCCGAGCGGGACGGGCGGGAGACATTCGCGTTTCCCGATCTTGTGAAACAAGCGCCCCCGGAGGAGCGGGAGACGCTGATGCAGGGCGAGCAGCGGCTGTTCGAAGACCGGCGGGCTTCGCTCGGCGGACAGGTGGCGCAGCTGCGCGAGCGCATCCGCCAGCTCGGTCAGCAGGCGGGTGGGCTGGTGGCACAGCAGGACGGCAAGCGGCAGGCGATCGAGATCATCGGCAAGGAGCTGGCGAGCCTCGAGCCGCTGCTGAAGCAGGGCATCATTCCGGCAACGCGGGTCTATGCGCTGCAGCGCGACGCGGCCGATCTTACCGGCGAGCTTGGCAACCTCGTGGCGTCGGCAGCCGAGGTGAAGGGCAAGATCGCGGAGACGGAACTGCAGATCATCCAGCTTGGCGACGACAGGCGCAGCGAAGTCTCCGACCAGTTGCGGCAGGCACAAAGCGACACCGGCGAATATGCCGAGAGGCTGGTCGCGGTTGAGGACGATCTCAAGCATATCGACATCCGCGCGCCGCAGGCGGGCATCGTCCATCAGCTGTCGGTGCATGCATCAGGCGCCGTGGTGCAGGCCGGAGCGGCGATCATGGAGATCGTACCCGATGGTGACGCGCTGACGCCTGATGTCAGGCTCTCGCCTGGAGATATCGATCAGGTCGCGGTGGGGCAGGCGGTGGTGTTGCGCCTGTCTGCCTTCAATCAGCGCACCACCATGGAGCTCAATGGCCGGGTGGAGCGCATCGCGGCCGATCTCACCACCGATCAGAAAACCGGACAGAGCTACTACGGCGTGCGCGTTCATATCGAGGACGGCGAATGGCGAAGGCTCGGAAAGCTGACGCCGGTGGCCGGCATGCCGGTGGAGGCTTTCATCGAAACGGGGGAACGGACGGCGCTGGCCTATCTCGCCAAGCCGTTCACCGATCAGGCGGCCCGTGCCTTTAGGGAGGAATAAGGGGCCTGCCTGATGGCGTCTGGGAGGAGGCGCGTCGGGCAAGGGAGGAGCGTTCGGCCATCAGGGCATCGTGTGGATGCCCTTGGCAATGTTTCAATCACGAAAACCCTAGGAGATGAACCATGCCACAGTCGATTCAGAACGCAGTCGGCACAAGCCTGTTCTATAGCGGCGCTTCAACCGCCTGGCTGTCGGCGACAGGATCCGGACCGGTGCTCAACGGCACAGCCGGCAATGACAGCATATGGGGTGACAGCTCGGTCAACGTGACCATGCATGGGGGTACGGGTGACGATATCTATTATCTCTACTCCGCCATCAACCGCGCGGTCGAAGAGCCGGGTGGCGGGATCGATACGATCAACACCTGGATGAGCTATACGCTGCCCGAAAACTTCGAGAACCTGACGGTGACGGGCGCCGGGCGCTATGCCTTCGGCAACAGCGCCGACAACATCATCTCCGGTGCCGCGGGTAGCCAGACGATCGATGGCGGCGCGGGCAATGACGTGCTGATCGGTGGCGGCGGGGCCGATACATTTCTCTTCACGCGCGGCAATGGCAGCGACCTTATCGTCGATTTCAGCAGCGACGACACGATCCGCTTCAACGGCTATTCGCTGACGAGTTTCGATCAGGTTATCAGCCACTCGACACAGGAAGGGGCCAACCTCCGGATCGATCTCGGCGGTGGCGAAAGCCTCGTGCTGGCCAACACGACGGCTTCGGCGCTGCACGCCGACCAGTTCCAGCTGACGCTCGATCGTTCGGCGCTGACGATGACCTTCGCCGACGAATTCGACAGCCTGTCGCTCCATAGTGGCGGTCAGGGAACCTGGGATGCCAAGTTCTGGTGGGCGGCCGAAAAGGGGAGCACGCTGCCCGATAACGCCGAGGAGCAGTGGTACATCAACCCGTCTTATGCCGGTACGGCGTCGGTCAACCCATTCTCCGTCCATGACGGGGTGCTGACGATCACGGCGGCGCAAACGCCCGCGGCGCTTGCAGGCCAGCTCGAAGGTTTCGACTATACGTCGGGGATGCTCAACACCCACTCGACCTTCGCCCAGACCTATGGATACTTCGAGATCCGGGCGGACATGCCGACGGACCAAGGCGTCTGGCCGGCCTTCTGGCTGCTGCCGGAGGACGGCTCCTGGCCGCCGGAACTCGACGTAGTCGAAATGCGCGGGCAGGACCCGAACACCGTTCACGTGACGGCGCATTCGGCGGCGAGCGGCAGCCATACAAAGGATCATACGGCCGTCAGCGTCGCAAGCACGGAGGGCTTCCATACCTATGGGGTGCTCTGGGATCAGGATCAGATCGTCTGGTACTTCGACGACGTGGCAATCGCACATGCGGATACGCCCGATGACATGCACGATCCGATGTACATGATCGTCAACCTCGCGGTCGGCGGGATTGCCGGATCGCCGACGGACGGCTTGCCCAACGGCTCGGAAATGAAGATCGACTATATCCACGCCTATTCGCTGGCCGACAGTCCGGTTGCCGCTGCTGCGCATACAGCGACGGACGACTGGCAGACCTGAGGCGGTCCTGTCGGATGCTTTCGGATACGGGCGCTGAGATGCGCCCGTATTTTTTTGGTCCGCTTTTTTTGGGAACGATGAAAGCCCTCTGTCGTTGACCCCATGTCGATACGAAAGAAGGAGAAGCATCATGAAAGCGAAACTGATCGCGGCATCGATCCTGGCACTTGGTCTGGCAACAGGCGGGGCAATGGCCCAGTCAAACCCGAGCCCGGCTGGATCGACGATCGGCAGCAGCACGGTCGATAGCGGCGGTGGCGCAAACGCGGATGCTCCGAATACGACTGGAACATCGCCAACGGTGGTCGATCCGAACGCCACCTACAGCACCACGCCCGGCACGATGAGCGCGGGGCCGAACACCAACACGACAGGGACCGTCGACCGCACGCGCTGCCCGGCGCAGCCGATGCCGGGTACGACAGCCGCCCAGGGCGGCAATAGCGGCGCTTCCGAGAGCGAGGCATGCCCTGACTTCAAATAATCATGGCATTGCGATCAAGGATCCCGGCGCAGCCCGGGGTCCTTTTTTGTGCGCGGAAACCACCAATTCGTCGTGCTTCAGAAGACAAGAACGCGTGATGACGGTGGAACAACAGGCGATGACAGGGATTTATTCAGGCGCCGCCTGATTGACGCCCGAAATCAGCCAGAAATCGGGATGCATGTAGCGAATCAAACCCCACACATTTGCTTTTGAGCATTTGTTAATTTTGTTCATACAGCCGGGGTTGGTAAGTTATAACAAGGCACTATGTTTTTCTTCAGGATACTAAGGAGACCACAATGAACAAGACAATCGCATCGATCGTCGCAGCAGCCTCGCTGGCTCAAGTCTTCGCTACTTCGGTGGCGGCAGCGGATCTTGTGACGACTTATGAAGAGCCGGATCAGCGCGATGGCGTCAAGATCGGCGTTCTGACCTGCGACGTCGGCGGCGGTGTCGGCTACGTCTTGGGTTCGGCGAAGTCCGTCGATTGCGTCTTCAACGGTACGCGCGGCTCCGTCGATCACTACAGCGGCACCATCCGCAAGATGGGCGTCGATCTCGGCTTTACCACGCGCGGCCGTCTCGTCTGGGCCGTGTTCGCTCCGACGGCAGGCTATCACCGCGGTTCGCTCGGCGGCCTCTACCAGGGCATCACCGCTGAAGCCACGCTTGCAGGTGGCGTCGGCGCCAACGTGCTGTTCGGCGGCACCGCCGGATCGATCCAGCTGCAGACCATCAGCGTCACCGGACAGCTCGGCCTCAACGTCGCTGCAACCGGCACCTCGGTCACGCTGACGCCGGCCGGCTGATTTTATCATTTGATTTCAATGGAAAAGCCGCCCCGTGAGGGGCGGCTTTTTAGTTTCGTGGGTGCCGTGTGGGTGGCTCATTTCGGGAAGGGAACCTACGGCCGATCGTCGCGTTGTTCTGGTCAAAGGAGACCAAGCTCATGACCATGAAACTCTCGATGCTCGCGGTTGCCTATCTCTTGATTGGTGGCCTTCTTATCGCCGTCAGCTATCAGCCGAGCGGCCCCGTCACGACGCAGAAGACGGATCGTGTTGCCACTGGCTTCCTGACGGAACGCTTTGCCGGCTAATCGCTCAGACGGCTTCGCCAAGGTTGTCGAGCACGGATTGGGCGACAACGATGCGATTGCGGACCGTGTGGTCGCTTGCAGTCGTCTCGGCAACGATGATGGCGCTGGCAAGGTCCGCCTTGGTAGCGACCAATCCGGTGAGAACGATTTCATCTTGCTCGACTGACACTGCGATGTGCGAGGCGTCGAACCCGCTGGCGACCGCCAGCGCGGTGGATACATTCGCTGTCAGCGCTGCCTCTTCGCTCATGTCCGTCTTTCGTGAGGACGGTGATGTTTCGCAACTTGCCATGTCATGCCTTCCTTCCTCCCATCCGATTAAGAAACCTTTCGTCGCCGGCGTCGCGTGCGCGGTCACCAGCTGACCCGGTAGTTCAGGTTTATGCTTCCCGAGCGGGTGGATGAGCCAGGATTGCTGATTGTTGCGCTCAAATTAAGGTCGGGGAGGATCAACTGGTTCAGCGCCAGCGAACTCGTCACATCGCCATTGAAGCCAGACACCGTAGCGGCGGCCGAAAACGAGGTTCCTGTCCAGGGCTGGATCAGCTTCAGCGTCTGCGAGGTATCGACGGATGTCTGGCGGGTGTCGATGGCGTCGTAACGGACCTGCACGAAGCGGGTCGACACCATGTCCAGCGAATCGGAGAAGATCCAGCTGCGGGAACGGCTGAGCATCAGCGCGCCGCTGCCCCTCAAGGTATCGACGCGCACGCTGGCCGAGCGCTCGGCGCGGGCCGCGGGCGTGACGCTGACCTTGGTGATCTTGCCCCAGAGCGAGGCCTGTTCCGAGCCGCCGAGCAGCACGCCGCCCTTCGATGCCGCTAGGCCGATATCGGCGCCGGCGCTGGTTTCCCATTCGGCGGGCAGGCGAAAGCCCATCGTTGCCTTGTAGGAGCGTTCGGACACTTTCACAGGTGTCCAGATGACGAGGTTTTCTGCGTGGACGCGCGGTGCGAATGAAATGAGCGCGGCGGGCAGAAGCAATAAACTGCTTGTCGCTTTCATGGCCATTTGTCCCTTCGTAACGGTCAGGGTCTTCTGGTCGATGCGGGCTCAAGGCTGGAACGCACGAAAGCGCGCGGGAATTCGCCTTGCAAACCCGACATCTCGTTCTGGTTTCTATCGCGTCCGGCCTTTGGCGCGGATACGGAAGCGGGCGCGAAATTGGCGCCGCCGGAGCTTGAAAATTGCAACCGATACGATTGCCAATGCTCCTATCCCTGAGGATTGTTGTCAGGATCACATCGACCGGCGGGGATGTAAACCCCTCGGGCCCAAAAATCTGCTGCACTGCACACTTGCCGGTCATTCCAATCCCCTGTAGAGCCGAGGGAAATGACGGAACGCAGGCAAAATCGCGCATGATCACGGGCAGAAACGGGCCTCGGCGCCTCTCCATCTTCGGTTCGACCGGCTCGATCGGCAAGAACACGCTCGATGTGGTGAAGCATCTCGGCGGTCTCGAAAACTTCGAAATCTCCGTGCTGACGGGCAACGAGAACGTCGATCTGCTGGCGCAGCAAGCGCGCGCGGCCGGTGCCAAACTCGCGGTGACGGCGAGTGACAGCCATTACGAGGCGCTGAAGAGCGCGCTTGATGGAAGCGGGATCGCGGTTGCCGCCGGCCAATCCGGGCTGATGGAAGCCGCCGACCTCGAGGCCGAATGGGTGATGGCGGCGATCGTAGGCACAGCGGGCCTTGCGCCGACGCTGGCCGCGGCCCGCAAGGGTGCCGATATCGCGCTCGCCAACAAGGAATGCCTGGTTTCCGCCGGTGACCTCTTCGTGCAGTCCGTGCGGCGCGGCGGCGGCAAGCTCTTGCCCGTCGACAGCGAGCACAATGCGATCTTCCAGGTGCTGGAAGAGAACCAGCGCCACGCCGTTGAGCGCATCATCCTGACGGCGTCTGGCGGACCGTTCCGCAATGCGTCGCTCGAGGAGATGGCGGGTGTGACCGTCGAGACGGCGCGCGCGCATCCGAATTGGTCGATGGGGCTGAAGATTTCGATCGACAGCGCCTCGATGTTCAACAAGGCGCTCGAGATGATCGAGGCCAAGCACCTGTTCGGGCTGACGCCCGAGCAGATCGAGGTCATCGTGCATCCGCAATCGGTGATCCATTCGATGGTGGGTTATACCGATGGTTCGGTGCTGGCGCAGCTCGGCGCGCCTGATATGCGCACCGCGATCGGCTACGCGCTGGCCCATCCGCGCCGGCCGAACCTGCCGATCGAGCGGCTCGATTTCGCCAAGCTGGCGCGGCTGGATTTCGAAGCGCCCGATGAAACGCGCTTCCCGGCGCTGCGGCTCGCTCGCCTTGCGATGACGCGCGGCGGCGTGCAGGGTGCGGTTCTGAATGCCGCCAAGGAAGTGGCGCTGGAAGCTTTCATCGCCGGACGCCTGTCGTTCCTCGCCATGGCCGATGTGACCGAGACGGTGATGGACCAGCTGGCGCATCTGCCCGAGGCCGCGACGATGGACGACGTGTTTGCCGTCGACAAAGAAGCCCGGCAGCGAGCTGCGGTCTTGGTGGCGACACGGGAGAAGGCTGCCTGAGGGGCTGGTTGCGGACGGTCCGCGACGTACGCGAGTGTGCGGCACTGTTTTCGTCGAATAGGTTGCAGCGTTTCCAAACCCACCGCCGTCATGCTCGGTCTTGTGCCGAGCATCTGCTGAGCGGTCAACTTGCTCGACGTGGATGGACACTTGGCGAGGCGGGCGACGCGGATTGGCGGTAGAGTGAAGAGCTTGCTTCGCTCTTCCATGCGCTCAGCATCGTTGCATTCTCGGCGACGTGCTTAGATCCTCGGCTCGTTGGCCGAGGATGACGCCGAGAGTGGGGCGCCGTTTTCGTTCAACAGGTTATGCCCACTCTATCCGCAGCCGCCCCCAAGCCCACGACCATCATGCTCCGTCTTGTGCCGAGCATCTGCTGAGCGGCCAACTTGCTGGACGTGGATGGACACTTGGCGAGGCGGGAGACGCGGGTTGGCGGTAGAGCAGAGAGCTTGCTTCGCCCTTCCATGCACCCAGCACCGTTGCACTCTTGGCGACGTGCTTAGATCCTCGGCTCGTTGGCCGAGGATGACGTCGAGAGTGGGGCGCCGTTTTCGTTCAACAGGTTGCCCACTCTATCCGCAGCCGTTTCCAAACCCACCGCCGTCATGCTCGGTCTTGTGCCGAGCATCTGCCGAGCGGCCAACTTGCTGGACGTGAGTGGACACTTGGCGAGGCGGGAGAAGCGGGTTGGCGGTAGAACGAAGAGCTTGCTTCGCTCTTTCATGCACCCAGCACCGTTGCACTCTTGGCCACGTGCTTAGATCCTCGGGACGAGCCCGAGGATGACGCGGCGAGTGGGGTTTCCGCGTTCTTTCAATAGCTTATGACTCTCGCTGTCTGCCGTAGGCTCCAAGCCGAGAGTGCAGCGCCGTCGCGCGTGACTTTACGCTACGTGCCGGGCCAATGCGCAGCGCGACCACAGCGAATGCAGCGCTTCCACCAAGTGCTCGATGTCGGCATCGGTGTGGAGCGGGGTGGGCGTGATGCGCAGGCGTTCGGTCTTGACCGGAACCGTCGGGTAATTGATCGGCTGGACGTAGACGTCGCAATTGTCGAGCAACAGGTCCGAAATCCACTTGCACTTGGCGGCGTCGCCGACCATGACCGGCACGATGTGGCTCGGGTTCGGCATGTGCGGGATGCCGGCCTTGTCGAGCTGGGCGCGGAGCAGGCGAACGCGATCCTGGTGACGGGCGCGCTCGAAGGGGCTGACCTTCAGGTGCTGGATCGAGGCGACCGCGCCGGCGGCGAGCGTCGGCGGCAGCGCCGTGGTGAAGATGAAGCCGGAGGCGAAGGAGCGGATGAAGTCGCAGAGCGCAGTCGATGCCGCGATATAGCCGCCCATGACGCCGAAGGCCTTGCCGAGCGTGCCTTCGATAACCGTCAGGCGGTCCATCAGGCCTTCGCGTTCGGCGATGCCGCCGCCGCGCGGGCCGTACATGCCGACAGCGTGGACTTCGTCGAGATAGGTCATGGCGCCGTACTTGTCGGCGAGGTCACAGATTTCCTTGATCGGCGCGATATCGCCGTCCATCGAGTAGACGCTCTCGAAGGCGATCATCTTCGGCGCCTTCGGATCGGCGGCGGCGAGCTTGGCTTCCAGATCCTGCAGGTCGTTGTGCTTCCAGATGACGCGATCGCACTTGGCGTAGCGGATGCCCTCGATCATCGAGGCGTGGTTCAGCGCATCCGAGAAGATGATCATGCCGGGGATCTTGGCGCCGAGCGTGCCCAGCGCCGCCCAGTTGGAGACATAGCCCGAGGTGAAGACCAGGGCCGATTCCTTGCCGTGCAGATCTGCGAGTTCGCGCTCGAGCAGAACGTGGTAGTGGGTGGTGCCAGAAATATTCCGGGTGCCTCCCGCACCCGCGCCACAGTGATCAATGGCGTTCTTCATCGCCTCGATCACCTTGGGGTTCTGGCCCATTCCGAGATAGTCGTTGGAACACCAGACGGTCACATCCTTCGGTCCCTCGGGGGTGTGGCGCGTGGCACGCGGGAAGTTGCCGCGGTGACGTTCAAGATCGGCGAACACGCGGTAACGACCTTCGTTGTGAAGGCCTTCCAGCTCGTTCTTGAAGAATGCTTCGAAATCCATCTCATGCTCCAGTATCGTGCAGGCGTTCTCCGCCCAATGACGACTGCACGTCAACCCTTTTGGTCCGATTTAGCACCATGTGCGTCAATTGGCCCATAGTTTCGAATTACTTTAATTTGAAATTGGCGTTCTTGACCAGATCAATCGCGCATTGCAGCCCTGCGCGCAGTGCTTCGCATGGTTCTTGGTGACCGATTTGCCAGTCGATTTTCGTGGCTGCTTACCAATTGAAATCGATTGGAGCGGTTGCTTGCCCCTTTTTGCGCCATAGTTTGCAGTCTAGGTTACAAAAAAGACAGGAATCAGGGACGGCCACCGCCCGCTCGGGCGACCAATCAGGAGTTATTGATGAAAAAGATTATTGCGCTCGCCTTCATCGGCCTATCGATTGCAAGCTGCACGCCCACGCAACAGGGTGCGGGCATCGGTGCGGCATCCGGCGCCGTCATCGGCGGCGCGGTTACGGGCAATGTTCGTGGTGCCGCTGTGGGTGCTGCCGTCGGCGGCGTGTCCGGCGCGCTCATCGGCCGCGTGTCCGAACAGCCCGGCCAGTGCTACTACCGCGACGAATATGGTCGCCGCTATATCGACGATTGCCGCGGCTGATCCTTCGCCAAAACCTTTCAAATCCCGGGTCTCTGGCCCGGGATTTTCGTTTTTTCCGCTAAATCAGCAATCATGCGGTTTAAAACGGTACAACAAAATGAATTTTGCCGCTAAGGTCGCATCAGGCCGGGGGGCGCAGAGCTTAAATCCAGTGTAACCAAAAAGCGGCGGATGCAGATTAGACGGAAGGCACCGAAACCGGGTATTGCGTATCGGCGAGCAGGCATCGTGACAATGGTCGCGGTGGCGACTGCCTTGTCACCGGCACTCGTGTCGAATGCATACGCCTTCAAGCTTTTCGGGATCAACTTCTTCGGCAAGGACGATACGGACGCCAACCAGGTGCCCGACCCCGTTCGCTATGAGGTGACGCTGACATCGGATGCCGATGATCCCGACCTCAAGGAGGCGCTTGAGAACAGTTCGCGGCTGGTGGGAGACAAGGAGCAGCCGGTTTCGGGCGATCTCGGTGTCGTCGTCAAGGCGCGCGACGATCGCGAACGGCTGATCGCGGCTCTCTATGAAAAGGCGCGCTATGGCGGCGTCGTGACCATCACCGTCGATGGGCGCAATATCGACGACCTGCCGCCGAACCCCACCTTCAATCGCTCGCGCCCGGTCCCCGTCAATGTCAGCGTTGCGGCCGGGCCGGTGTTTCATGTGCGCGAAGTGCAATTCGGCGGCGACGCGGCAAACCGCAATCCCGCCGATTACGATCTCGGGTCGGGCGCTTCGGCCGGGTCGCTGACGATCATCAAGGCCGGCGACAAGATCGTCGAGCAGTTGAAGGCCGAGGGGCGGCCGCTGGCGAAGCTGACGACGCGCAAGGTGGTGGCCGATCACAGGACCGATACTGTCGATGTCGTGCTCGCCGCCGAGGGTGGGCCGGTCGCGCCGATCGGGACGGTGGGCGTGACGGGCGCCAAGGCCGTGCGATCCGATTTCATCGAGCGCTATTCGCGGATCAACAAGGGCGATCGCTATTCTCCGGAGGCGCTGAAGAAGGCCGGCGAGCGGCTGCGGGCGCTCGGCGTGTTTTCCAGCGTTACCATTCATGAGGGCGACCAGCTGGCCGGCGACGGCAGCCTGCCGATGATCATCGAGGTGTCGGAGGGCAAGCAGCGCTATTTCGGCGTCGGCGCGCAGTATTCGACGATCGACGGTTTCGGGGTCAATGGCTATTGGGGCCATCGCAATCTGTTCGGAGGCGCGGAAGGGCTGCGCGTCGAGGGTGCTGTTGGCCGTCTCGGCGATGCGACGGCTCTGGGCGATCTCGATTTCTCGGCGGGCATTACCTTCACCAAGCCCGGCGCCTTTGTGCCATCGGGTACGCTGATCGCCAGCATTCTCGCCAAGACTGAAAATCCCGACGCCTATAGCGCCAAGCTGGTGACGGCATCGCTCGGCTATTCCTACGAACTCAACGATACCGACACGTTTACCGGCGCGGGCGAAGTGAGCTGGGAAAAGGATGACGACGCGTTCGGGGACAACACCTACCTGACCTTCGCGGCCCCCCTCCAGTTCGACCGCGATGCGCGCGACAACAAGCTCGACCCGACATCCGGCTACCGGCTGATGGGCAAGGTGACGCCGAGCTATGAAGCCTATAACGGCACGTTCTTCTCCGCCTTCGAGGGTTCGGTATCGGGCTATTATGGTCTTGGCGCCGAGGACCGGATCGTGCTGGCCGGCAAGCTTTCGGCCGGGTTCCTGCTTGGCGCCGACGATCTTGAGAACATTCCGGCCACACGCCGCTTCTTCGCCGGCGGCGGTGGGTCGGTGCGCGGTTACGGTTATCAGGAAATCTCTCCCTATAACGCCGCCAACGAGGCGACGGGCGGGGCTTCCTTCATGACGGCGTCGTTCGAGACGCGCGTGAAGATCACCGACACGATCGGCATCGTGCCGTTTATCGATGTCGGGGTGGTCTCCGCCGATGTTGCGCCCGATTTTTCGGATATCAGGGCAGGTGCCGGCATCGGCCTGCGCTACGCCACCCCATTCGGGCCGATCCGGCTTGATTTCGCCGTTCCCCTCAACAAGTTCGAGGGTGGGACGGATTACGGCATTTACGCTGGCATCGGTCAGTCGTTCTAACGAGGTTCAGGCTCGCAGCGAGATTGCGATAGCCGCGCAGAAAACGGGATAGCTCCGGGTCCATGCTTACGCTGACGAACATCTTCAAGTGGATTGCACGACTGCTCGGTTACGGAGCCGGCGTTCTCGTCATCCTGCTTGCCGTGGCCATCGGCATCTTCGGCTTCACCGGCTTCGGCGCCCGCATTCTCGTCGACAAGGTGACGTCGACGATCTCCAACCGCGACATGACCATCCGGGTAATGGACCCGCAGGGGCTGCTGACCGGCGGCCTCGGCGCCACCCGCATCGTGCTTTCGGATACGCGGGGCACGTTTGCCGATGTCGACGGCCTGTCGATCAACTGGAATCCGCTGGCGCTATTCACCGGGCGCTTCCATGCGACGCGCCTGGAGGCGGATGCCATCCGAGTTCTGCGTAAGCCGGTCCGCACATTGCCGTCGCGGCCGGCCGCGGAAGGGGAGGCCAGCGGCGAGTTCTCGCTTCCGATCAAGGTCGACATCGATCAGATCTCGCTGCCGAAGATCAGCCTGTCGCAGCCCCTGATCGGGCGCGCCTTTACGCTCTCGGCCGATGGCAGCGTACGCGCCGATTCAAAGGGTGGCGATGCCAATATCACGGTTCACCGCCACGACGTGCCGGATGCCAAGCTGACGGCCGACGTCGCCTTCCTGCCTGAAAACAGCCAGCTTACGGTCAAGGCCAAGCTCAACGAGCCGAAGGGCGGGTTGCTTGCCGGCGTGCTCGCCTTGCCGAACAATCCGGCCGTCGAGATCAGCCTCAATGGCGATGGCCCGATCTCCGACTGGAAAGCCAAATTGCAGGCCTCGCTCGATGGCCAGCAGCGCGCCGCGATCGAAGCGCATCACACGCTGACGCCGGACCAGGCTCTGCATCATGTCGAGATCAAGGGCGGCGGCGATCTGAGCTCGCTGATGCCGGCGGCGTTCCGCCCGCTTTTCGCGGGCCAGACGAACATCGATCTCGCAGCGAACTTCGACAATGCCGGCAAGATCGACATCCAGACCGGCAATGTGGCGACCGGCGCCGTCGTGATCGCTGCTTCCGGAACGCTGGATCCGAAGGGCAAGAACAGCCTGAATGCGAATGTGCTCGGGACCTCTGGGCCGGTCGATTTCCGCTGGCCGCTGGCTGAAGGCGAAGCGCGCTTCATGATTTCGGGCGTCAATCTGGCGCTGACGGGGGATGCCAAGGCGTCGCGGCTCAATGCCAGCGCCTCGCTCGACACCGCCGTGCTGCCGCAGGCGACGATCGGTAACGTGAAGCTGACCGCCAAGAGCGACAACTTCAATCTCAGCGGTCGCTCCGGCGCGGTGCAGATCCGCCTTGTGGCCGGCGACATGACCTTCGCCAATCCCGATATCAACCGGGCGGTTCAGGGGCCGGTGACCATCGTGCTGCCGCTGCAGATTTCGCCGTCTGCGATCGGCTTTAATGGCGCGACGATCGAAAGCGCCTCGGCGAATGCCAGCCTCAATGGTGCGTATCAGCTCACCGACAATTCGCTCACTGGTAATGCCAAGCTGACCGTCGAGCCGCCGGCAATGCCGCCGGCTGTCGCGGCGCGGTTCAAGACGCCTGTCACGATCGAAGGCCAAGTGGCGGGCACCATTGCCGACAAGATCAATCTGTCGAACCTCAGCATCAAGTCGGACCTCACGGTCGCGACGGGCAATATCGTCCTCGACGGCACGACGCTCGATGCGACGCTTGCCGGCCGCGTGCCTGACATCAAGCCGCTGCTCGACACGGCCTCGGGCGCCGTGACATACAGCCTGAAGGCGGGCGGCGATCTCTCCGCGCTTGCGCTTTCCGCCAATCTCAACGCTCCCGCGATCGACATGGCCGGGCGCGGGCTGAGCGATCTCGCTGTGGCGTTGACCGCGACCGCCGATCCGAAGGCGCCCAAGGCGCAGGTGAAGGCGACCGGCAAGATCGATGGCCAGGCGATCGACATCAGCACCGACGTTTTGTCCGAGGGCGGGCAGACGACGCTGCCGTCGATCAAGGCCAATGTTGGCAACAACAGCCTGACGGGTCACGTCGCGCTGTCCGAAAGCTTCGCGCCGACCGGCGCGCTGACATTCGACCTGCCCGATCTCAGCCTGATTGCAGCGCTGGCCGGCCAGAAGGCGGAGGGCGATCTCAAGGGATCGGTCGACATCAGCAACGATGCCGGCAAGATCGGCCTGAAGGTGGCGGCGACGGGCAGTGGCCTGAAGCAGGGCAATTTCGCGATCGTCAGCCCCAATGTCGATGTCACCGTGACCGATCTCTCGGCGTTTGCGGCAACCGGGGCAATCAAGGCCGACGAGGTCGCATCCGGCACCAACAAGATCGACAGTCTGGCGGTGAACTTCACGCAGCTCGGGAACCGCACGAATTTCAGCCTCGACGGCTATTACGACAACCACCCGCTGGTGGCGGGCGGCGGTGTCGAAACCAATGCCGGCACGACGCTCGTCCAGCTCGACCGCTTCTCGGCCAAGCCGCACGACATTGCGGTGGATCTCGCCGCGCCGTCGCAGCTTTCGATCACTGATGGCACGGTTACGCTCGATGGTCTCGAGATCAAGACGGGTGACGGCGCGATCAACGTGACCGGTTCGGCGGGCCAAGCGCTAGATATCAATGCCGTGGTCAAGCAATTGCCGGCGAGCCTTGCCAACAGCTTCGTGCCCGATCTCGATGCGGCGGGCGCGATCTCGGGCAAGGTCGTGGTGTCGGGCACGCCGGCCGCACCCGTGGCCGATTTCACGCTCGACTGGAAGAACGCCGCGACCAGCCAGACGAAGGGCGCCGGGCTTTCCGCGCTCGCGATCGGTGCCGATGGCAAGTTCGCGGATAACAAGCTCGATTTCAAAACGGATCTGAGCGGCAAGGGCGGCGTTTCGCTGAAGGCGGCCGGCAATTTCGTCACGGCGGGGCCGAATGCGCAGTCGCTGCAGGTCGATGCCGATATCGTCAACATTCCGGCCGGATTGGCCAATGCCTTCGTGCCTGGGCTCAACGCCGAAGGCGCCATTACCGGCAGCGTCCCTGCTTCGGGCAAGCTGCCGGCGCCGGCGCTCGATTTCAAGCTGAACTGGAAGAATGCGGCCACCAGCCAAACCAAGGTCGCCAAGCTTTCCTCGCTCGGGCTGACGGCAAGCGGCAAGCTCGAAAACAACATCCTCAATTTCAATGCGAATGCCGGCGGCAGCGGCGGATTTGCGATCAAGGCCGATGGCAGCTTCGTCGTCACCGGCAATGACGCGCAGACGCTGAAGGTGGACGGCACGCTTGCCAATATTCCTGCGGCGCTCGCCAATGCCTTCATGCCCGATCTGGCCGCGCAGGGCATGATATCGGGAAGCTTCGGCGCATCCGGCAAGCTGCCGATGCCGGCCGCGCAGTTCGAGTTGGACTGGAAGAACGCCTCGACCAGCCAGATCAAGGCGGCCGGCCTTTCGGGCGTCGGCGCTTCGGTGAAAGGGACGTTCGCGGACAATACGCTCACCTTCGACAGCAACGTCTCGGCCACCGGCGGCATGTCGGTGAAGGCGGCGGGCAATCTCAAGCTTCAAGATTCGGCGATCGGCGATCTGAAGGTCGATGCGACGTTGAGCGCGGTTCCGGCCGGGCTCGCCAATGGCTTCGTTGATGGCCTCGGCGCCAGCGGCACGATTTCGGGCACGGCTTCGGCATCAGGCACGCTGCAGCAGCCGAAGGCCAGCTTCGATCTCGCTTGGGCCGATGTCGCGACCAGCCAGACGAAGGCGGCGAAGCTGCCGGCCATGGCGCTGGCGCTGAAGGGAACGCTGCAGGATAACGCGCTCGATTTCACCACAAAGCTCGACGGTCAGGACGGTGCGGCGCTCGAGGCGGCCGGCAAGGTCGGGATCGAAGGGACCAAGCCGACGGCGATCGAGGCCAATGCGACGCTCAACAACCTGCCGGCCGCACTTGTCAGCAGCTTCGTGCCCGATCTCGATGCCGGCGGCATGATCTCGGGCACTGCCAAGGTTTCCGGCGCGCTGCCGCTGCCATCCGTCGATTTCAAGCTCAACTGGGCGAACGCGACGACGCGGCAGACCAAGAGCGCCAACCTTTCGGCGCTCAGCCTCGATGCGACGGGAAAGTTCGCCGACAACAAGATCGACTTCGACGCCAATCTGGCCAGCAACAGCAAGACATTGCTCAAGGCGAAGGGGACGGCGGCGCTGGTTGGCGCCAATATCCAGGGGCTTTCCGTCGACGCCGATATCACCGACCTACCGGCGAGCCTTGCCAATGGCTTCGTGCCTGGCCTTGGCGCCGAGGGCACGATTTCGGGTCGGGCGAAGACATCGGGGACACCTGCCAATCCCGTCATCGACTTCAATCTCGACTGGAGAAACGCGGCGACGACGCAGACACGGGCCGCGGGCGTCGGCTCGCTGTCCGCCAATGCCAATGGCAAGCTTGCCGACAACAAGCTCGACTTCACCACCAATCTGACCGGCAACAACGTGGCGCTGAAGGCGGCGGGCAATTTCGTGGTCGCGGGCGCCAATGCGCAAGCGCTTGCCGTGAAGGCCGACATATCGAACCTGCCGGCGGGCCTCGCCAACGCCTTCGTTCCGGGGCTGGCCGCCGAGGGCAATATCTCGGGCACGGTTTCGGCCTCTGGCAAGCTGCCGATGCCGGATGTCGACTTCAAGCTCGATTGGCGCAATGCCGCGACCAGCCAGACGCGGGGCGCGGGTGTCTCGCCGCTTGCGATCGGCGCGAACGGCAAGCTCGCTTCCGGTAGGCTCACCATCGACACGACGGTTACCGGCGATGCCGGTCTGTCGCTGCGGGGCGGCGGCAACCTTGCCATTTCAGGCAACCGTGCACTCGACATGCGTTTCTCCGGCAACCTGCCGTTCGCCGTTCTCGGCGCGCAGCTCGCCGCGCAAGGGTTCGTGGCGGAAGGTAACGCCAACTTCAATCTGCAGGTCGGCGGCACCGCGGCGGCGCCCGTGATCAATGGGACGGTCGCCACCAGCGGCGCCAAGGTCATCGACGTCCGGCGCAATCTTGAGATCAACAGTCTGACGGCCGATATCCGCTTCGACGGGCAGCGCGCGGTGATCTCGCGCCTGACCGGGCAGCTTGCGAGCGGCGGCAACATCGCGGTGACCGGCGATGTCGGTATCCAGCCGGCAGCGAACTTCCCCGCCAATATCGATGTCCGTCTCAACAAGGCCGTCTATGTCGACGGCACGCTTGTCGTCGCCACGGTTGACGGCACGATCGGGCTGCGCGGACCGCTTCTTGCCAATCCGACGCTGAATGGCAAGCTCACGCTCGAAAAGGCGTCGATCACCGTTCCGGAAAAGCTTCCGACATCGCTGCGCGAGATCGATATCCGCCACAAGAACGCGCCCAAGGCCGTTCTCGCCCAGATGCGCGACACGACGCAGGAAGGCGCCAGGGGCAAGTCGAGCACGCTCAATCTCGACATCCAGGTCGATGCGCCCTCGCAGATCTTCGTGCGTGGACGCGGGATCGATGCCGAGCTCGGCGGCAGCGTGACTATCCGGGGCACGGCGTCCGTGCCTGTCGTTTCCGGCGGCTTCACCATGCGTCGTGGGCGTCTCACCATCCTCAACCGCCGTCTCGATTTCTCCGACAAGAGCCGGATCACCTTTGCCGGCGATCTGACGCCGGCGCTGCAGATGGCGGCGACCTCGACCTCGGGCACGACGACGCTGACCGTCGATGTTGCGGGCCTGGCGACCGATCCTGCCATCACCTTCTCCTCCTCGCCGGCGCTGCCGCAGGATGAAGTGCTGGCGCAGCTGATCTTCGGGCAGTCGATGTCGAAGCTCTCGGCTATCCAGATCGCCCAGCTCGCCGATGCCGTCAGCCAGCTTGCGGGCGGCCGCTCGACCTCGCTGTTCCAGGGATTGCGCAACCAGCTCGGCGTCGACGATTTCGATATCAGCACCGATGCCAACGGCCAGACCAATGTCGGCGTCGGCCGCTATCTCAACGAACGCACCTATATCGAGCTGCAGCAAAATACCAAGGACGGCGCCAAGGCGATCATCAACCTCGATGTGGGACGCGGCGTGAAGCTGCGCGGTGCGGCCGGCGCCAATGGTGCCGGCGAGGCGGGCGTGGTGTACGAGAAGGAATATTGAGGGCGGGGCGTGGGCCCCCCGCTTTCACCTCTCCGGCAGGCCGGCTTTCCGGAAGCCATCGGCGAAGTGGTCTCCCACATCTGTGTCGCGGAGCGGCTGGGAGTTGAGCCAATGGTCGATCGTGAAATGGGGATGGGCGATCAGGAACAATTCTGCTTCCCGCTGCGCCTCCTCGTCGTCGCCCAACTGCGCAAGCGTCGCGGCCAGGAATTTGCGTGAGTTTGTACGATAGGTCTCCTCCCTGCGCAGGGTAACCTTCGCTGCCTGATAGTCGTGCGCGGCGTACTGCGCCTGCCCGAGATGACAAAGGTACCAGCAGGCAGGATAGGGGTTGAGCCGCAGGGCTTTTTCGATCTGCGCCAGGCCGGCGGCAACCTTGCCATCAAGCACGGACATATCCGACATGGCGGCCCAGGTGTCGGCGTGGTTGGGGTCCAACTCCAGGGCCTTGGTGAAGGCTCCCTCCGATTCCTCCCATCGCCGCTCATAGGCCATGATGGTCCCCAGAATGTATCGGCAGCCTGCGTCGTTGGGATCCAGGTCGACCGCTTCCTGCGCCAACGTCACTGCCATCGCCCGGTTTGGATCTTCGGGCTCGCCGAAATGAGTCCAGGCAAGCCAACGGTTATATGCGAGAAGACCGAGGGCCTCGGCATATGACGGCTCAAGTTGAACGGCGCGCTGGAGCAGCATATGTGCCTCACGTTCAGTCTGAGGTGACTCTTCCGTCAGGAGGCGGGCGCGGACACACAGGTCGTATGCCTCGACGTTCTTCGGACGATTGCGTTGCGCCGGGGCGGTCAGCCGGCCGACGAGGGCTTCGACGATCTTGGCGTTGACTTCGTCCTGCAGTTCGAAAACATCTTCCACCGTCCTGTCAAACCGGTCGGCCCACAGGTGCTTGCCGCAAAGCGCGTCGAACAATTGCGCATTGATGCGGACACGCCCCATCGCGCGTCTGGCGCTCCCCTCAAGGACGTAGCGGACGCCGAGTTCCTGGGCCACCAGCCGTACGTCGACAGCTTTGCCCTTGTAAACGTAGACGGAATTGCGCGCGATGACGAACAGGCCAGCCGTACGGGACAGGTCGGTGATCAGGTCTTCGGTCAAGCCGTCGACAAAATGGGTGTCCGCTTCATCCCCGCTCATATTGGTGAACGGCAATACGGCGATCGAGGGGCTTTCGGGTAACTGCAATATGCTTTGCAGCGCATCCGGCCAATGCCACACGTGGACCGGGCGGGTCAGGTTCTTCAGGTAGCGCTCGCCTGCATCGAAGAACCGCTCGTTAATCTTGCCGACGATTTCGCCGTGGACGCCGGCTGAAATGCAGATGCCTCCCGATGCGGCTTGCGTCTGAAGGCGCGCGGCGACGTTTACGCCGTCGCCGAGGATATCCGAGCCGTCGCCTATGACATCTCCCACATTGACACCGACGCGTAAAAGCAGACGTCGGTCTCCCGGGGTCTTGGTGGCAGTGGTGGCCCGTTGTATTTCCAGCGCTGCCTTGACCGCATCCAATGCGCTAGCGAATTCGATTAGGAAGCCGTCGCCTACGATCTTGAAGATTCGACCGTTGTGGAACGTCACGGCGGGCTCGATAACGCCGGTACGGAGTGCCCGGAGGTTCTCCACCGTCGCGACTTCATCAGCCTCCATCAGGCGAGAATATCCCACCACATCGGCAACGACGATGGCGGCAAGACGCCGCTGAAGAGATGGATCTGTCATCTGAGGACAAGCCTAACGACTGAACTCGCAGGGTATTGTTCGCCCTTAGGTGAGTCAACAAGTCGTCAGAGGTTCAATGTTCACTATCGGCCTTCAGCGCACGAAATAGGTGCCGACTTCCACGCCATCCAGCTAAAAGCTAGTCTTCCTCGTCTTCAGCAATATGTTTGTCTCAGTTGTGTTGATGCCGTCGATCAGTCTTATGCGGCGCAGGGTTTCGTCGAAGGAGACGAGGTCGCGGTCTTCGAGTTCGGCGATGAAATCCCATTTGCCGTTGGTGCTGTGGAGTGCGCGCACCTGCGGCAGGCCGCGCAGCTGGTCGGCGACCTTGTCGGCGAGTTTGCCGAGTACTTCGATCATGACGATGGCGCGCACGCCGGCGGCGCGGGTCTCGTGGCCGGTGCGGATGGTGAAGGCGGCGATGGTGCCGTTGGCGACCAGTCTGTCGATGCGCGCGGCGACGGTGGCGCGTGAGGCGCCGGTCATGGCGGCAAGCGAGGAGACGGGGCTGCGGGCGTTGTGGCGCAGGGCGCTCAGAAGTTCCTGATCTAGGTCGTCCATGGTCTTACTTTGCAGGAGCGGGGTTTCACTTTGTATGGTTGGACTTGGCAAACTGTCAAATCATGCTGTGAAACTGGCACTTTTTCATCTTTTTGTCGCCGTGGCGATGTCAGATATTCAACCGAAGCAGTGAGCAGGAGAGACAAATGCAGGCACAGTCGCGATCGGTCACCCTTATCGGTGCGCCTTTGGAAGAGGGCTCCGGCCGCAGGGGGGCCGCGATGGGGCCGACGGCGCTGAGAATCGCTGGCGTCGACCGCGCGCTTGTCGATCTCGGCCATGATGTCGCTGACGCAGGAGACGTGCAGATCGTGCCGGCCCGTGACCTGCCGAACAATCCGAAGGCGCACAATCTGCGCACCGTCGGCGCATTCACGCGGGCGCTTGAAGCCGGCGTCTACGAGATCGCCGATGCCGGTCGTTTCCCGATCATTCTCGGCGGCGACCACAGCCTCTCGATGGGTACGGTATCGGGCATGGCGCGCTATGCCGCCAAGCAGAAGCGGCCGCTCTTCGTGCTCTGGCTCGATGCGCATTCGGATTTCAACACGCCGGAGACATCGCCTTCGGGCAATATTCACGGCATGCCCGTCGCTTATTATTGCGGCCAGGCCGATCTCTCCGACATTCTGCCGCGCGACCGGCCGCTGGTCGATCCGAAGAATGTCTTCCAGGTGGGCATCCGTTCGGTCGATGCGCCGGAGCGCGAGCTGATCAAGGAGCACGGCGTCAACGTCTTCGACATGCGCTCGATCGACGAGCAGGGGGTGGCGGCGATCATGCGCGACATTCTCTCCAAGGTCGAAGCGGCGAACGCGCTGTTTCATGTCAGCCTCGACGTCGATTTCCTCGATCCCGACGTGGCGCCCGGCGTCGGCACGACGGTGCCTGGGGGAGCGACCTTCCGCGAGGCGCATCTGATCATGGAGATGCTCTGCGACAGCGGGCTCGTCTCCTCTCTCGATCTGGTCGAACTCAACCCGTTTCTCGACGATCGCGGCAAGAGCGCCCGCGTTCTCGTCGAGCTGACGGCCAGCCTGTTCGGCCGCCGCATCTTCGACCGCCCGACGCGCGCTGCATAAGAAACCGCATAACAAAAGGGGACGACCATGAGCAGTTCAGCCAGATTGATTGATACCGAGCAGCGCCTGGGCGCCCATAACTACAAGCCGCTCGACGTCGTGCTGACGCGCGGCGAAGGGGTGTATGTCTGGGATACGGATGGCAAGCGCTATCTCGATTGCTTGTCTGCCTATTCGGCCGTCAACCAGGGGCATTGCCACCCGAAGATCCTTTCGGCCATGGTCGAGCAGGCGGGCAAGCTGACGCTCACCTCGCGCGCCTTCCGCAACGACCAGCTGGCGCATCTTTACGAGGAACTCGCGGCGCTGACGGGATCGCACAAGATCCTGCCGATGAACTCCGGCGCCGAGGCGGTCGAGACCGCAATCAAGGCGGTGCGCAAATGGGGGTACGAGGTGAAGGGCGTGCCGGAGGGCAAAGCCGAGATCATCGTCTGCTCCGACAATTTCCATGGCCGGACGCTGAGCATCATCAGCTTCTCCACCGATCCCGATGCGCGCTCAGGCTTCGGCCCCTACACGCCGGGCTTCCGCACTGTTCCCTTCGGTGACGCGGAAGCCTTCGCCGCGGCGTTCAACGAGAATACTGTTGGAGCGCTGATCGAGCCGATCCAGGGCGAGGCGGGTGTCATCATCCCGGAGCCCGGCTATTTCAAGACGGTGCGCCAGCTCTGCACCGACAATAAGGTCACCCTCATCCTCGACGAGATTCAGACCGGGCTCGGTCGCACCGGCAAGCTGCTGGCCGAGGAGCATGAGGGCATCGAGGCGGACGTGACGCTGATCGGCAAGGCGCTGTCGGGCGGCTTCTATCCTGTGTCCGCCGTGCTTTCGAATTCCGAGGTGCTGGGCGTGCTGAAGCCTGGCCAGCACGGCTCGACCTTCGGCGGCAATCCGCTTGCCTGCGCCGTGGCGCGCGCGGCGCTGAAGGTGCTGACGGAAGAAGACATGATCGGCAATGCCGAGCGCATGGGAAACTACTTCCTCGAGGGGCTGCGGTCGATCCGCTCGAACATCGTGAAAGAGGTGCGCGGACGCGGGCTGATGATGGCGATCGAGCTGGTGCCGGAAGCCGGCGGCGCGCGGCAGTATTGCTATGCGCTGAAGGACCTCGGTCTTCTCGCCAAGGATACCCACGAAAACACCATCCGTCTGGCGCCGCCGCTCGTCATCACCAAGGATCAGGTCGATTGGGCGGTGGAGCAGATCGAGAAGACGATCGTCTGAGACTTGGCTGCGTTGAACGGGTCCGGCATCCGTTCAACGCATTTCCCTCCGCTGCATTCCCCTTCTCACCGGGCGAAAAATCCTGCCGGTCGGTTTAGATTTGGGAAACACTCTTTCTTTACAGTCCTCAGTAACCGTAACGGTACTCTTCATATTCAGAGAACTGGCGGCTTGAAGGCAAAGTGCATCGACGCCAATGGTGGCGTGGTTGCTTCTGCCCTGGCTTTCGACAGTTGGGACATTTTTAATGACGACGATCAATTCTCCGAGCTTCAGTGGCGATACGCTTGAGATCATTGCCTTCCGCCTGCACGACCAGGAATTCTGCGTGAAGACGACGACCATCCGCGAAATCCGCGGCTGGGCGCCTTCGACGCCGATCCCGCATTCGCCGGCCGATGTCATCGGCGTCATGAACCTGCGCGGCTCGGTCATTCCGATCATCGACCTCGCCTTCAAGCTCGGCATGAAGAGCACCGTCGCCAATGAGCGCAGCGCCATCGTCGTCGCCGAAGTGCATAACATGGTCATCGGCATGCTCGTCGACCGCGTCTCCGATATCCTGACGATTTCGGCCGATCAGGTGCAGCCGGTTCCCGAGGTTACGGCATCCTTCGACCGCGCCTTCTGCGAAGGCATCATCGCTTCCGAAAACGGCATGATCTGCTTCCTGAACCTCGCCAAGATGTTCAAGGAAAACGAGACGGACGATCTGGTCGCTGCCTAAGCGCCATTCGATACAATCCGATCCCGCCCCGCCCGAGCAGCCCTCCGGCGGGGCGATCTCGTTTTCGGCCTCTCGGTGGCCGCTCGCAGGCGTGGTTTTTTGGGCGCGCCACCTCTTTAAACTTTCGCGGCTTCCCACCATATCCTGAGCAAGTTCTTCGCCTCGGTTTTGCCGCCGGCGAAGAGGCATGGCTCGCCTCTTGAGGGAGCTCAATCTCAGTCATCGGCCTGTGCCTTATGAGGGCAGGGCGATTTAAGGAGGTCTATTGATGAATATTGAAAAATACTCCGAGCGGGTGCGCGGTTTCATCCAGTCGGCGCAGACCTATGCGTTGGCCCAGGGTCACCAGCAGTTCTCGCCCGAGCATGTGCTGAAAGTGCTGCTCGACGACGACCAGGGCATGGCCGCATCTCTCATCGAACGCGCCGGCGGCGACGCCAAGGCCGCCCGCCTTGCCAACGATGCCGCCCTTGCCAAGCTGCCGAAGGTTTCCGGCGGCAACGGCCAGATCTATCTTGCCGCACCACTCGCCAAGGTTCTCTCGACCGCCGAAGAGGCATCGAAGAAGGCCGGCGACAGCTTCGTCACGGTCGAGCGTCTGTTGCAGGCGCTGGCGATGGAATCGTCCACCGCGATCACGCTGAAGAATGCCGGTGTGACGGCGGTGACGCTCAACCAGGTCATCAACGAAATCCGCAAGGGCCGCACGGCCGACAGCGCCAATGCCGAGCAGGGCTTTGACGCGCTGAAGAAATTCGCCCGCGACCTGACGGCGGAAGCCCGTGATGGCCGGCTCGATCCCGTGATCGGCCGCGACGACGAAATCCGCCGCACCATCCAGGTGCTCTCGCGCCGTACCAAGAACAACCCCGTTCTCATCGGTGAACCCGGCGTCGGCAAGACGGCGATCGCCGAAGGTCTTGCGCTGCGCATCGTCAATGGCGATGTGCCTGAGTCTCTGAAGGACAAGAAGCTGATGGCGCTCGACATGGGTGCCTTGATTGCCGGCGCGAAATATCGCGGCGAGTTCGAAGAGCGGCTGAAGAGCGTGCTCAACGAGGTGCAGGCCGAAAATGGCGAGATCATCCTGTTCATCGACGAGATGCACACGCTCGTCGGTGCCGGCAAGGGTGACGGCGCGATGGATGCCTCGAACCTCCTGAAGCCGGCGCTTGCGCGCGGCGAACTGCATTGCGTCGGCGCGACCACGCTCGACGAATACCGCAAGCATGTCGAGAAAGACCCGGCGCTCGCCCGTCGTTTCCAGCCGATCGTCGTCGAAGAGCCGACGGTCGAGGACACGATCTCGATCCTGCGCGGCCTGAAGGAGAAATACGAGCAGCACCACAAGGTCCGGATCTCGGATTCGTCGCTTGTGGCGGCCGCCACGCTGTCGAACCGCTACATCACCGACCGCTTTCTCCCCGATAAAGCGATCGACCTGATGGACGAGGCGGCTGCGCGCCTGCGCATGCAGGTCGATTCCAAGCCGGAAGAGCTCGACGAACTCGATCGCCGCATCATGCAGCTGAAGATCGAGCGCGAAGCGCTGAAGAAGGAAACCGATGTTGCCTCGGCCGACCGGCTTGTCCGGCTGGAGACCGAGCTCACCGATCTGGAAGAGAGCGCCGATGCGCTGACGGCCCGCTGGCAGGCGGAAAAGCAGAAGCTCGGCCTTGCCGCGGACCTGAAGAAGGAACTCGACGATGCGCGCAACGATCTGGCGATCGCCCAGCGCAAGGGTGAGTTCCAGCGCGCCGGCGAGCTGACCTACGGCGTCATTCCGGAGCTTGAAAAGAAGCTCTCGGAAGCCGAAGCGCAGGACAATGATCGCAGCGCCATGGTGCAGGAGGTCGTGACCCCCGACAACATCGCGCATGTCGTCTCCCGCTGGACCGGTATTCCGGTCGAAAAGATGCTGGAAGGCGACCGAGAGAAGCTGCTGCGGATGGAAGACGAGCTGGCGAAGTCTGTCATCGGCCAGGGTGACGCGGTTCAGGCCGTGTCGCGGGCGGTGCGCCGGGCGCGCGCCGGCCTGCAGGACCCGAACCGGCCGCTCGGCTCGTTCATCTTCCTCGGCCCGACCGGCGTCGGCAAGACGGAGCTGACCAAGGCATTGGCCCGCTTCCTCTTCGACGACGAGACGGCGATGGTGCGCATGGACATGTCGGAATACATGGAGAAGCACTCCGTGGCCCGGCTGATCGGCGCCCCTCCCGGCTATGTCGGCTATGAGGAAGGCGGTTCACTGACGGAAGCGGTGCGTCGCCGGCCCTATCAGGTCGTGCTGTTCGACGAGATCGAAAAGGCGCATCCCGATGTTTTCAACGTGCTCTTGCAGGTGCTCGACGATGGCCGCCTGACCGATGGTCAGGGCCGCACCGTCGACTTCCGCAACACGATGATCATCATGACGTCGAACCTAGGTGCGGAATATCTGACGCAGCTGAAGGACGGCGACGACAGCGATCTGGTGCGCGAGCAGGTGATGGAGATGGTGCGCGGCCACTTCCGGCCGGAGTTCCTGAACCGCATCGACGAGATCATCCTCTTCCACCGCCTGAAGCGGGACGAGATGGGCGCGATCGTCGACATCCAGCTGCAGCGTCTGGTCAAGCTCCTGGCCGAACGCAAGATCACGATCGAGCTCGACGATGAAGCCACGCATTGGCTCGCCAACAAGGGCTACGATCCGGTTTATGGCGCGCGGCCGCTGAAGCGGGTGATCCAGAAGTACGTCCAGGATCCGCTCGCCGAGCAGATCCTCGGCGGACAGGTTCCGGATGGTTCGACGGTGAAGATCACCGGCGGGACCGATCGGCTGCTGTTCCGCACTAGGAGTGCTGGTGTCAGCGAAGCGGCGTAAGTGGACTGGGGTGTGAGTGGAAACGGCGGCTTCGGCCGCCGTTTTTGTGTTTTGGCGATGAAGCGCTAACGTTGACGCCCGGCATACCCCCCTCTGTCCTGCCGGACATCTCCCCCACAAGGGGGGAGATCGACTCGTGGTGGGGTTTGCGCCAAACAATTGAGGTGAAGCGAGCGGGCGCCCCCAGCCAATCTCCCCACCTGTGGGGGAGATGCCCGGCAGGGCAGAGGGGGGTAACACACGGCAAAACGTCGCTTACAGCGACCGGCTCTTCACCGAGCCGAAATCCCGAGCCAACCCGAAAACTACTTGCTCGCCACCTGCGGCGGCGGCTGATTGCCCAGTAGCGTGTCGATCCGCTTGCGCTCATCCTCGAACTTCGCAAGCGCCGGACCCGCGAGCGACTTGCCACCAGGCAGACGCACACGCAGCGGGTCGACCTTGGTGCCGTTGACGATCATCTCGTAGTGCAGATGCGGACCGGTCGATTCACCCGTGGTGCCGACCCAGCCGATCACCTGGCCCTGGCGCACCTTGGCGCCCGGGACGACGCCCTTGGCGATCGCGCTCTGGTGGTTGTACGAGGATTCGTAGCCGTTGGCGTGGCGCACGATCGTCTGGTTGCCGTAGCCGCCGCTGTCCCAGCCGGCCTTTTCCACAGTGCCGTTGCCGACGGCGATGATCGCCGTGCCGCGCGGGGCGGCCCAGTCGACGCCGGTGTGCATGCGGGCGAAGCCCAGGATCGGGTGGCGGCGCATGCCGAAGCCGGAGCGGAAGATGCCGTTCGGCACCGGGTTGCGAAGCAGGAACTGGCGGATGCTCTTTCCGTCCTGGTCGAAGTAATCGATCGAGCCGTCTTCGGGGTCCTGGAAGCGGTAGAAGCGCGTCTGGGTATCGCCGAAGCGGGCGTTGACATAGAGCAGTTCGGACTGATCCGTCGCCTGGCCGCTGGCATCGGCCACCGAGAAGAAGGCCTCGAGCGTATCGGTCGGGCGCAGCTCGGCCTGGAAGTCGACGCTGCTGGCCAAGAGCTTGATGATCAGCGCCGTCATGTCCTTGGTCATGCCATAGGAAAGGGCGGCGCGGTAAATGCCGTCATAGACGCGCGGCAGATTCTGGTTCGACGGCGCGGTCATGGCGCTGTCGTCGAAAGCGGTGGCGATCGCATCGAGCTTCGGCGGTTCGCTGCCGGCGACGTAATGGTCGGTATCGTCGAGTGCCACCGTGACGACATGGCGGGAACCGCGATAGACACTGGCGCGGATGATCTTCGCCTGCTCGCCCTTCTGCAGGATGCCGATGCGCAGCACGTCACCCTTGGACAGGTTTTCCGATCCGAACAACGGCGACAGATAGGTGGAAAGACCCTTTGCCTGCGGCTCCGGATAGCCCGAATCCATCATGGCCTTGACGATCGGCGTATCCTGGCGGACCGGCACAATATCGTCGGCGAATTCCTCGGTCTGCGGGGTGATCGATTCCGGCGCCGACACCGTCATGTTCTGCTCGAGCACGCGCGCGGTCAGGCCCGAGGCCAGGTCGACGTCGTTGTCGTCGGTCGAAAAGCGCTGCGGGTCGACATAATAGAGGGCGGCCACCTGCGAGGCGCCGTCGGTCAAGACCGAGCCGTTGGAGCGGACGTTTTCCTCGATCTCGTCGAGCGACATGCCGGCGGCGATCTTCAGGTTTGAGCCCGATGCCGGATAGGCCTCGGTCTTCAGGCTGACTTCGGATTCGACGTCGGACCCGTAGATCTGGCCGGTGCGCACGCCCGGCTGCGGTTCCGGCTCATCGGCCGAGAAGATCGAGAGCGGGTTGAAGGCCGGGTAATCCTCGGTGGCGACGTGATTGGCCGCGAGCGTCATCTTCACGCGCGCGAAAGGCTGGCGGCGCACCACTTCCTTGTCGCCCTCATGCACGACCGTCGAGACTTCCATGATCTTGCGATCGGAGGGCTTGGCGGCAATCGCAGGCGCGATCAGGCGACCGCCACGGGTGACGTCGGCGTCGGGATTGGCGGTATTGGCAATGCTGGCATAGGCCTCGGCGGGGATCGCCAGCTGCTGGCGGCCGTCGAGGGCTGCAAACAGCGCCACGCCCATCAATACGCTCGAGGTGATGCCGGTCAGGAAGGTGCCGGATAGCCAGCGCAGCGAAACTTCGCGGCGGTCGGGCGCACGTCTGCCATCGGCGAGAAGGGCTGGCTCGTTGCCGAACGAGCGGATCATCATCTTCTCAGTCACCATGGCAAAGGCGTCCGCATCCTTTCAGCTGATCGGGTCAACCAGGCCCAGGGGGCATTTGGGTGGCCGGAAAAGTGCATAGTTTACATATGGGAGTCAAATGAGCGGACCCGAATGGACCGGCCACGACGTTCACGCTGCCCTTGAGACCACCTGATTGTGAAAATGTGAGGGCAGACGGCCTCGTCTCATGCTTTTGCGCTCCTATATAGACGTGGATGCTTGCCGCAAGCGTGCGCCGAAGGGGGGTATTTCCGGCACCCAAACAGGCCTTCTGGAAATTCCTTATCAAAATCAGTCAGTTGCCAGAAACTGCGATTTTTTGAAAAAGGCTTGTTGACTTGTTTGGGTATGGGGCCTTATAAGCCGCTTCACAGAACGAGGGCGGCGGCGCTGCTGGCGACGGTGACTTTCGCTCTGGATTTCTTGAATTGGCTGCGATGCTGATTGGTCCC
>NZ_JAGHMF010000026.1 GCF_017741815.1 Rhizobium sp. 16-488-2b | reverse complement strand
AACCCGGTCCGGGAACTCGTTCCAGAACGGCCCATCGGCCGCCCCCTTCCCGCCCTCGACGGCGACCATGCCGTCGAACAGATTGCAGAGCAGTCGCAGCTGGCAAAAGAGCGCGGCGGCGATGAAAAAAGGAGCCTGCGCCCAGCCCGTCCAATATCCCAACAGAAAGAACGCGCCGCTGGCGAGTGCAGCCGCGATCATGCTTGCCTGCGAGATCTGATTGGGCGTGACGGATTTCGACGCCAGCCATTGCGCAATCGAGCGCGCCCAGTGCGTGTCGCGGCTCGCCAGCGGCCTGCGGTCACCTGTTTCGGTCATGCCCGCTCCCCCTTCCGGTACAGTGAATAATTGTAGATCGCCGCATAGCTGGTCGAGACTGCCTGCGGCAGCGCGATCGTTTTCAGAATTTCAGGCGTGCCGCTCAGCGCATGGATCGTCGCCAGAATGGCGCTTGATGCCAGGCAGGCGATCAGCGGCGGCGCCCAGAGGGCTTTTGTTCCATTCATCCGACGCGACAACTGCTCGACCGCGGTCTTGAGAAAGAGCGTCAGGCAGGCGGACAATGCGCCCTGGACGAGGCCGGCAAGCAGGAAGCGGCCGGGTGAGTAGCCGCGGTTTGCAAACATCGCCCAGCCGCCCATGGCGCAGAAGGCGAATGCGACATGGGTGATGCTGTTGCCCGCGATGCGCCGCAGCCTAGTCGTCATGTGGCCGACCACCAGTAGCGGACGAGATGGAAGAAGATCGGTGCGGAAAAGACGACGGAATCGAGCCGGTCGATCAGGCCGCCGTGGCCCTCGATCAGGTTGCCCCAATCCTTGACGCCGCGGTCGCGCTTGATCGCCGACATCACCAGTCCGCCGAAGAAGCCCATCATGGTGATGACGAAGGCCAGCAGTCCAGCCTGGAACGGCGTGAACGGTGTGATCCACCAGAGGCCGGCGCCGATCAGCGTGGCGCTGGCAACGCCGCCGACAAAGCCCTCGACGGTCTTGGAAGGCGACAGCTTCGGCGCGATCTTGGTGCGGCCGAAGAGCTTGCCCCAGACATATTGGAGCACATCGCTCAGCTGCACGATGATGACGAGGAAGGCGATGAGCAGCACGTTGCGGCCCTCATAGCCCGGAATATCGAGCGTCAGCAGCGCCGGCACGTGGGAGGCGCAGAAGACGCAGATCATCAGCGCCCATTGCACCTCGGCGATCCTATCGAGAAAGCGCTCGGTATCGCCGCGCAGCACCGAGATGATCGGCATCAGCAGGAAGGCATAGACGGGAATGAAGATCGCGAAGATGCCGTATTGCTTGGTCCAGAGCAGGAAATATTGCAGCGGCAGCACGACAAAGAAGGCGGTCGCCAGCGCCCAGTGATCGGCGCGCTTCGTGTGCGTCAGCGTGATGAACTCGCGCAACGCCGCAAACGAGCAGAAGCCGAAGAGGATAAGGATGCCGACGCGGCCGATCATGAAGGCGATGCCGATCAGGATCGCCATCACCCACCAGGCCTTGATGCGCGCGTTGAGGTTCTCGATGGAGGCGTTGGCACCGTCGGGCGAGAGGCGGCGCTGTAGCACAAAGCCGACCGCGGATGCGACGACGAGCACCGCGAGGATGCCGAGCACGAGCGTGAGGAGGTCGGAATTGGCCGTGTTCATTCGCTACCGCCTGGCTGTTTTGGAGAGAGATCGAGAAGGGCCGTCCGCGCCCGGTCGAGAAAGACCTGCTTGTCTTCGCCGGGATGCATGTGCATCGGCTCTCCGAAGGTGACGGTGCAGATCAAGGGGATCGGAACGATCTCGCCCTTCGGCATGACGCGGTTGAGATTGTTGATCCAGACCGGGACGAGGCGGATATCCGGACGCACTGAGGCGAGATGGAAGAGCCCGCTCTTGAACGGCAGCAGTGAAGCCTCCGTCAGATTGCGCGTTCCCTCGGGAAAGAGAATGAGCGACGAGCCAGCATCCAGCGCATTGGCCATCACCTCGATCGGATCGCTGGTCCGCTTGTCGCGCTCGCGCTCGATCAGCACGGCGTCGAACACGTCGCTGCCGATAAAACGGGTGATCGCGGATTTCAGCCAGTATTCGGCGCCGGCCACCGGGCGTGTGGACCGGCGCAGGCGGGGCGGCAGAACGGCCCAGACCAGAATGAAATCGCCATGGCTCGAATGATTGGCGAAATAGATGCACGTGTCCGTTGTCGGGCCGTCGCTCGTCCAAATGGCGCGCACGGCCGTTATGGCGCGCGCAAACAGAACGATGGCCGTCGCCACCGGCCCCGCGATCATCTTCCGTACCAAATCGATCCCCCATCCACCTGACACATACAAGATGTGTAGCCTTGTTTATGGCGGATCAAAAGCCCCCGGCCTTTGCGCAACCGCTGGCACGTCGTGACCATCCCGGCACAACGCGTCAGATGGTGGAGGAAAGCGTTAACCATGCTTCGGTAGGAATGGTGTCGAACACAACGGAACGAATCGATGTCGGTAAACACAAGCAAGAGTTTGAAGGCCATGACCACAAGTGAAATCGTCCTTTTTCCTGTGGCCTCGCGCGCCGGCGACATCGATCGCAGCGCTGCCGAACTCGAGCGCCTGCATGGTGCCGATGCCGTTCAATACTGGAAGACCGAATGCCGGCGTCTGGCGAGCGAACTCGAATCGCTCGGACTGCCAGAAGCGGAAGTTCGTCACCAGGTGATGGTTTTCCAGGCCGAGGTGCAGCAGGCCCTCGTGCAGCGCTCGCAGTCGCGGGCGATTTCGCAGAGCCGCAGCGGCCGTGCGCTGAAGCGGTAAGCGGGCAGGGGCATAGGCCTTGCTTTGCGGCATGGCGATATGGAGCCGAAGCTGCTAGACGCTGGGCCAACCTGCCACGCGAAAAGGAATACGCGATGATCCAGCCAACGGCTTCGTTCAAGGACAATCTGCAACTGCTGCCGTCAGTCGAAGGCCTTGCTCGCATAGACCTTACCGACCCGGCCGGCGTCATTGTGGCGACGATCGAAAACCAGCCGGGCAAACAGGGATCGCTCGCGGTCTACCAATATCTGCAGCAATGTTTCGGCATCCTCGATGAGCAAGCCGCAACCTACGCCCTCGACCTTTTCGCCGAGCACACCGCCGACGCGAAAACCCGCCCCGGCGCCCATCCCAATATCGACCGCTTGCTTGATATCATCGGCGGCGCTGCGCCATTGGGCATCCAGCTCGTTGCTCGGTGACAAGCGCCGCCACAGTGTAGCCTGCGAGTTTGACGACGACCTCGACGAACTGATGAAGCGCGCGGGGTCTACGACGTCGCCTTTGGCTCGCCGGCTTCCCGTGATCTGATCTCGGATATATCGGCCTCGGACAGAGGACGTTGCGAACAACGGACAACCCGTTCGGCACGAGCTTGTCATCTATGTCTCAGGTGCGGATTGTTACCCATGTGTCCGGGTCGGACAAAAGAAATATGGCGGAGAGGGTGGGATTCGAACCCACGATACGGTTGCCCGTATGCCGCATTTCGAGTGCGGTGCTTTCGACCACTCAGCCACCTCTCCGCTTCGTTGGTCGGCGCTTGTTCGGCGCGGGCTGTCTCATAGCGAGAGTTTGGCGGGCTGGCAAGTCGTAATCTCAAGCCATTTCATCCTTTTGTCATCCTTTTACCTTGACAGTTTTTTTATGCTCGCGTATCTGCGCAACCCAATAGGTGTGGATAAGTCCGCGCCTTGTCCGTCCCGCGCCCGCGTGGGGCATCACCGGCAGCCAGAGTTCCTGGGCAAGAGCCCTGAAATCCCTGCTTAACATCGACTGATAAAAAGACGGCCACCTGTTTGGTGCGGGTCGAGCCGGAACGAACATGAAAGGATAAAAAATGTTCGCAGTCATCAAGACCGGCGGTAAGCAGTACCGTGTGGCAGCAAACGACGTGCTGACCATCGAGAAGCTTGAAGTCACCGCTGGCGAATCGATCGAATTCACCGAAGTCCTCGTAATCGGCGAAGGCGCCGATGCCGCGATCGGTGCTCCCTTCGTCAAGGGCGCGTCCGTCAAGGCCGAAGTCGTCGAGCACAACCGCGGCAAGAAGGTCATCGCCTTCAAGAAGCGCCGTCGTCAGAACTCGAAGCGCTCGCGCGGCCATCGCCAGCACCACACTGTTGTCCGTATCACGGACATCGTGGCTGCTAAGTAAGATCACGGGACTTAAGGTTTAAAGGAGAACTCCAATGGCACACAAAAAAGCTGGCGGTTCGTCGCGCAACGGTCGCGATTCTGAATCCAAGCGCCTTGGCGTGAAGAAGTTCGGCGGCGAAGCCGTCATCGCAGGCAACATTATCGTGCGTCAGCGCGGTACGCAGTGGCACCCGGGTTCCAACGTCGGCCTCGGCAAGGATCACACGATCTTTGCTCTCACCGCCGGCAATGTGAACTACCGTACGAAGGCCAACGGCCGCGTATACGTATCCGTGATGCCGAAAGCGGAAGCAGCGGAATAAGCCGGTAGCGCTTTATAGCAGCCGGTGTCTCATCGACCCGGCTGAGCGTATCAGGTTCAGTCAAGACAAAAGGGGAGATGGGGCACCACCCATCTCCCCTTTTTCTTTACCCTCAAGGAGGACTGAACCATGCAAGGCGAATTGTTACGGAGAGACCAAAGGTCTCCCGAAGAGCGGCTGCGGCCGGAGCGGTTAAGGACCGATTGCCCTGTCTTACTGTCGGAAAGGCTCGTCATGCGCGCGCCCCACGAAGAAGACATTGACGCCCTTGCCCATCTCGCCAACAACGCCAAAGTCGCCACAATGGTGTCGCGCATGCCGCACCCGTATACGGCCAATGATGCCGCCGACTTCGTGCGACGCACGAAAGATGGCGAGATTGGCAAGTGCGTCTATGCGATTACCAAAGCCGAAAACGGCGCCTTTATCGGTTGCTGCGGGGTCGAGCCGCATCTTGATGGGCGCACCGTCGAGATCGGTTACTGGCTGGGCGAGCCCTACTGGAACCAGGGCTTCATGACCGAGGCCTGCCATGCGCTGGTCGACATGGTGTTCCGCACGCGTGAGGATGTCGACCAGATCGACGCCCGTTGCCGGGTGATGAACATCGCCTCGCGCCGCGTCATCCAGAAGTGTGGCTTCCAGTTCCAGGGATCGGGGCTCGCCGCCTCGCTGGCGCTTGGCAGCAACGTGCCGGTCGAATGGTACAGACTCGACCGCAAGACCTGGATGTCGCTGAGAAGCTGGGGGAGCGTATTATGAGCGCGCTCAGCCTGGAAAGGCCAAGGCCCCAGGTCGCCACCGCCGGTTCGCAGCCAGACATCAAGACCGAGCGGCTTTTCCTGCGGGCGCATCGGCTAAGCGATGCCGATGCGATCGCGGAATCGCTGTCCGACTTCGCGGTGACGCGGATGCTGGCACGGGTGCCTGCACCCTATGACCGGCAGGATGCGCTCGACTGGCTGGTGCCGGTAACGGCCGGCCGGTTGCCGGACTGGCAGATGGCGATCACCAATGGTGACGACGCGCATATCGGCGTGGTGTCGATCGAGCTTCGTCATGGTCGCTGGCATCTCGGCTACTGGCTGAACCGCTACTACTGGCGGCGCGGCTATATGAGCGAGGCGGTGTCCGCCACGCTCGAGCGCTTTTCGCGGCGCATGCCCGAGACCGTCGTGCACTCTGGCGTCTTCGCCGACAATCCGGCGTCGCTCAGGCTGCAGGAAAAGCTCGGCTTCCGCATGACCGGTTGCAGCGAGGTCTTCAGCTTCGCCCGCAACACGATGGTCACGCATGTCGAGACCATGCTGAAGCCCGGCGCATTGCAGCAGAGCAAGAGCGCCTGATAAAACATGAAGGCGCCCCACACGTCGGGGCGCCTTCTTCAATTGTCGATCTCGACCCAGACGGGGAAGTGATCGGACCCCATGGCCGAGGTATCGATCCGTGCGGATCTTAGCCGGCTTTCGAGGCCAGAACTGACGAAGACGTAATCGAGATGCATGCGCTTGCGATGATTTGCGGGATCCATCCAGCTGTAGCTGTCGGGCTGATAGGCGCGGAGCGCCTCGAACGCGTCGACAGGCGTGCCGATGCGCGCCGTGCGGCCGTAATATCCGTCCTTTCGGCCCGCGAAAGCGCAGTATTCGGGCGATTCCGGCAGCATGTTGAAGTCGCCCATGACGAGATAGTCTTCGGGCAGCGGGAGCTCCTCGATCTCGAACTCGCGGGCGCCGGTCAGCGATCCGCCTTCATGGGTGAAGGCGTTGATGCGGCCGTTCAGATGCGCGAGCTGGCGGATGCGCTCGTCGCTGGAGACGTGATCGAGATGGACGGAATAGACGCGTACGGCGCCGCCGGGAAGGTCGATGACGGCCTCGGTGGCGCTGCGTTGCAGGTTGAGCTTGGTGAGCGTCCGGCTGCGCGGCAGAAGCAGCGTGCGGGTCGACAGGATCGGCCAGCGCGACAGGACCATGTTGCCGAACTGCATGCGCATGCCGCGCGGCGCCGGATGGCCGTCCATCTCGGCGACATGCAGGTCGCAGCCCGGTCCGTAGACCCAGAAATGGTCGGGGAAGAGGGCGCCGAGGTCGGCCACCATGTCGGCATATCGGTTTCGCGCGAAGCCGCGGGTGACTTCCTGGAGCGCGATGACATCGGCGCCGGCAAGACTGTCGGCGATTCGTTTCAAGTCGTACGTGCCGTCGAGACCGAAGCCGTACTGTATGTTATAGCTCGCAAACCTAACGATAATCTTTGACCTCCGGCTGAACGGCCTATATCGATCAGGCCAAGACGGGCGTCCAATGACACCGAATGATGGAAGTAAAATGAAATTTCTCGACGAAGCAAAGGTCTATATCAAATCCGGTAGCGGCGGCGCGGGTGCCGTGTCGTTCCGGCGCGAGAAGTTCATCGAGTTCGGCGGGCCTGACGGCGGTGACGGCGGACGCGGTGGTGACGTGTGGGTGGAGACCGTCAATGGTCTCAACACGCTGATCGATTTTCGCTTCCAGCAGCACTTCAAGGCGACGATCGGCACGCACGGCATGGGCCGCAACCGCACCGGCGCCAATGGCGAGCACGTGACGCTGAAGGTGCCCGTAGGCACCCAGATTTTCGAGGAAGACCAGGAAACTCTGATCTGCGACCTGACGGAAGAGGGGCAGCGCTACTGCCTCGCCCGCGGCGGCAATGGCGGTTTCGGCAACGCGCACTTCAAGACCTCGGTCAACCAGGCGCCGGATTGGGCCAATCCTGGCCTCGAGGGCGAGGAAAAGACGATCTGGCTGCGTCTGAAGCTGATCGCCGATGCCGGTCTGGTCGGCCTGCCGAATGCCGGCAAGTCGACGTTCCTCGCGGCGGTTACCCGCGCGCGCCCCAAGATCGCCAATTATCCGTTCACGACGCTGCACCCCAATCTTGGCGTTGCGACCATCGATGAGCGCGAATTCATTCTCGCCGACATTCCCGGCCTGATCGAAGGCGCGCATGAAGGCGTCGGCATCGGCGATCGGTTCCTCGGCCATGTCGAGCGGACACGCGTTCTGCTTCATCTCGTGTCCGCGCAGGAAGAGAATGTCGGCAAGGCCTACAAGACGGTCAAGCACGAGCTCAGGGCCTATAGCGACGAGATCGGCGACAAGCCTGAGATTGTGGCGCTGTCGCAGATCGACGTTCTCGACAAGGCGACTTTGACGAAGAAGACCAAGGAGCTTGCCAAGGCCTGCGGCAGCACGCCCTTCCAGATCTCGGCGGCAACGGGCATGGGCATGACCGAGGTGTTGCGTGCGCTGCGCGATATCATCGTCGAGGCCAATGCAGAGGCCAACATTGCCGAGAAGCCGGCCAAAGCTTTGAAGGTGCGTCATCGCGATGTGATCGCCGACGAGGACGAGGCCAATGACTAGGCAGAAGGCGCTGGGTAGCTACCGGCGCATCGTTATCAAGATCGGCTCCGCGCTGCTCGTCGACCGGAAAACCGGCCTGAAGAAGAGCTGGCTGGACGCGATGTGCGCCGATATCGCGAAGTTGAAAAACAAGGGCGTCGATGTGCTCGTTGTGTCCTCGGGCGCCATCGCGCTTGGGCGCTCGGTTCTCGATCTGCCCTCGGGCGCGTTGAAGCTCGAGGAAAGCCAGGCCGCAGCCGCGGTCGGCCAGATCGCGCTTGCGCGCGATTGGTCAGAGAGCCTGTCGCGGGACAGCATCGTCGCCGGCCAGATCCTGCTGACGCTTGGCGATACGGAAGAGCGCCGCCGCTATCTCAATGCGCGCGCGACGATCAACCAGCTCCTGAAGATCGGCGCCGTTCCCATCATCAACGAGAACGATACGGTTGCCACCAGCGAAATCCGTTATGGCGACAATGACCGTCTGGCGGCGCGCGTCGCGACGATGGCGGGCGCGGATCTCCTGATCCTGCTCTCCGATATTGACGGCCTCTACACCGCTCCGCCGCATCTCGACCCGGATGCGCAGTTCCTGGAAACGATCGCCGAGATCACGCCTGAAATCGAGGCGATGGCTGGCGGTGCTGCGTCCGAGTTGTCGCGTGGCGGCATGCGCACCAAGATCGATGCCGGCAAGATCGCGACGACCTCGGGCTGCGCGATGATCATCGCTTCAGGCAAGACCGATAGTCCGTTGTCTGCGATCGAAAACGGCGCGCGGTCCTCCTGGTTCGCGCCTTCGGGCACGCCCGTGACTGCCCGCAAGACCTGGATCGCCGGGCAGCTGCAGCCGGCCGGAGAGCTTCATGTCGATGACGGCGCGGTGACGGCGCTGGGTGGTGGCAAGAGCCTGCTGCCCGCCGGTGTGCGCAAGGTTGTCGGCGTATTCAGCCGTGGCGACACGGTGGCGATTGTCGGCCCGAATGGCCGGGAGATCGCGCGCGGGTTGGCCGGCTATGATGCCGAAGAAGCGCGGCAGATCACCGGCCGCAAGTCGAGCGAGATCGAGGCCATTCTCGGCTATGCCGGGCGCGCGGCGATGATCCATCGCGACGACATGGTCATGACCTCGCAAATCAATTCGAAATCGGAAAGGCAGAAGAAGGACGCCGCCCATGCTTGATACAGTCGTGCAAAGCCCTGACATTGACGCGCTGATGAATGACATCGGCCGCAAGGCCAAGGCTGCCGCGCGACCGTTGGCCTTCGCCTCGACCGACGCCAAGAACGCCGCCCTGAATGCCATGGCCGATGCGATCCTGGCGGACAAGGAGCGGATCCTCGCTGAAAACACGCGGGATCTCGAGGATGCGGCGGGTTCCGACATGCTGCCCTCCTTCATCGACCGGTTGACGCTCACCGACAAGCGCGTCGCGGAGATGGCCGATGGCATTCGCGCGATCGCCGCTTTGAAAGACCCTGTCGGAGAGGTAGTCAGCGCCTGGGATCGTCCGAACGGCCTAAAGATCGAGCGCGTGCGCACCCCACTTGGCGTGATCGGCGTGATCTTCGAAAGCCGTCCGAATGTGACGGCGGATGCCGGGGCGCTCTGCGTCAAGGCGGGCAATGCCGTCATCCTGCGCTGCGGCTCGGATTCGCGTCGTTCATCGCAGGCTATCTATGAATGCATGGTGCGCGGCCTGAAGGCTGCTGGGCTCCCTGAACATGCTATCCAGCTCGTTCCGACCACGGATCGCGCGGCCGTCGGCGCCATGCTGCGCGGATTGGATGGAGCGATCGATGTTATCATTCCGCGCGGTGGCAAGAGCCTTGTCGCGCGTGTGCAGAATGAAGCTCGGGTGCCCGTCTTCGCGCATCTGGAAGGGCTCTGCCATATCTATGTCGATGCATCCGCCGATCTCGACATGGCTAAGGAGATCGTCGTCAACGCCAAGATGCGCCGGACAGGGATTTGCGGCGCCGTCGAGACCATTCTGGTCGACAGCGCTGTCAGTGATACGCATCTCGTACCACTACTCGAAGTTCTCTCGGATGCCGGCTGCGAAGTTCGCGGCTCTTCAAGCGTCGTGATGGCGGCGCCGGGAACGAAGGTGGCGACCGAGGAAGACTGGTCGACGGAATATCTCGACGCGATCGTTTCGGTCGCTGTCGTCGATGGCATCGATGGTGCGATCAAGCATATCCAGACCTATTCGTCGAACCACACCGAAGCCGTGATCGCCGAAAACCCAGCCGTCGTGGAGCGCTTCTTCACCGAGGTCGATTCCGCCATCCTGCTGCACAATGCCTCGACGCAGTTTGCCGATGGTGGTGAATTCGGCATGGGGGCGGAGATCGGCATCGCGACGGGCAAGATGCATGCGCGAGGCCCCGTTGGCGTCGAGCAGCTGACTTCGTTCAAATACCGCGTGCATGGCACCGGCCAAGTCCGGGCCTGATGTGATCAACGACGAATTGGACCGACGCTATCTTCGCGTGCCGCATGCCGAGCGGGGCATGGTGGTCGGTCTATTCGGCGGTTCCTTCAATCCTCCGCACCAGGGCCATGCGCTGGTGGCGGAGATCGCGATCAAGCGGCTCGGTCTCGATCAGCTGTGGTGGATGGTTACTCCCGGCAATCCCTTAAAGGATCCGAGCCAGCTGTTGCCTTTGGCGGAGCGGGTGCGGCTCAGCGAAAAGCTCGCCAAGCATCCGGCAATCAAGGTCACCGCGTTCGAGAAGAAATTCGGTACGACCTTCACCGCGGAAACACTGGCGCGGATCAAGATCAGCAATCCCCATGTGCATTTCATCTGGATCATGGGCGCCGATAGTCTGAAGACATTTCATCGCTGGCAGCGGTGGCAGGATATCGCCCGCATGTTCCCGATCGCCGTCATCGACAGGCCGGGCGCGACGCTGTCATTCCTGTCATCGAAGATGGCCAAGACCTTCGACTTCGCGCGGATCGACGAGGATGATTCGAGAGCGCTCTGGAAGAAGCCGGCGCCGGCCTGGACATTCATCCACGGTCCGAGATCGCGACTGAGCTCGACAGCGATCCGCGCGCAAAACGGCGCTTAGCTCATTTCTCTCAATATCAAGCTGGAAAATGAAAAGCCCGACGGGGGAGGATCCGTCGGGCTTAAAACTTGACCGGCAACTGGGAGGAGGAGTGTTGCCGATCCGTTACCGAACAGCTTGGGAGGAGGAGATCGCTGTCCGGTGAGAGACTTGTATGATGAGTATCACAGAAAGGAAAGCGGAATTGGTGCATCGCAGCAATGCATTTCTGACATGTGTTTAAGTGTCGCACCCATTCGAATGCTCAATATCTGCGCACTACACTAGAGATTTATCAAGTTTGAGGGCCTTTTTGTCGGACGGATACTAGCAAATGGCTACCTCCTGGCCGCGCGCATTGCTGCCTTGCAGCAGTCCCTCGGTCATGACTCACGCCAGTGCGATCAGTTCGGCTGCGAACCTATTCCACGCGTTGCGTTCGACTGAATATAGTGCTGGTCAACAGCCAAGTTTCCGTTATATCTCTGCAGATATCTCGAAGCGTTGGGGAGCCACTATGCACAATCGTCGTCAATGGGTGAAATTCGCAGCCGTCGCGGTCTCCGCGATCTGGCTTGGTGCGACCGCCGGCACTGCCTTCGCCGCTGAAAAAGTTACGGTGTTCGCGGCCGCGAGCATGAAGAATGCGCTTGATGCGGCCAATGCCGAATGGGCCAAGGAAAGCGGCAAGGAAGCCGTCGTCTCCTATGCGGCGAGCTCCGCTCTGGCAAAGCAGATCGAAGGCGGAGCGCCGGCGGATGTGTTCATTTCGGCCGACCTCGACTGGATGGATTATCTCGCCAAGAAGAACCTGATCAAGGCGGACACCCGCTCCAACCTGCTCGGCAACAGCATCGTGCTCGTCGCCGCCAAGGACAAGGTCAAGCCGGTTGATATCAAGCAGGGCTTCGATCTCGCCGGCCTGCTCGGCGACGGAAAGCTCGCAATGGGCGAAGTCAAGTCGGTACCAGCAGGCAAGTACGGCAAGGCCGCGCTTGAAAAGCTCGGCGTCTGGTCGTCGGTCGAAGGCAAGGTCGCAGGCGCTGAAAGCGTGCGCGCGGCGCTGGCGCTGGTCTCGCGCGGCGAAGCGCCGTTCGGCATCGTCTACCGGACCGACGTGAACGCCGATCCGGGCGTTGCCGTTGCCGGCACCTTCCCTGCCGACTCGCACCCGCCGATCACCTATCCGATCGCGATCCTGTCGGAGAGCAAGAATGCCGATACGGCAGCTTATCTCGACTTCCTGAAGTCGGAGAAGGCTGCGCACTTCTTTACCGAACAGGGCTTCACCATCCTGAAATAATTGCGGTTTTAAACGCAACTGCCTAGTCTGAAGGCCCGCCACGGTGGGCCTTCGTTTTTTCAGGAGCATTGCATTTGGAAGCACTTGGTCTGAGCAGTGACGAATGGACGGCGATCATGCTCAGCCTGCGCGTGTCGATCGTTGCAATGCTGGTAAGCCTTCCTTTCGGCATCGGCGTCGCGCTACTTCTGGCGCGGGGGCGCTTCTGGGGTAAGTCCATTCTCAACGGCATCGTGCACTTGCCGCTCATCCTGCCGCCCGTCGTCACCGGTTTCATCTTGCTTGTGCTGTTTGGCCGGCGCGGGGTGATCGGCGCCTTTCTCGATCAGTATTTCGGCATCGTTTTCTCCTTCCGCTGGACCGGGGCGGCCCTCGCCTGCGCCGTGATGGCCTTTCCGCTGATGGTGCGCAGCATCAGGCTCTCGATTGAGGCGATCGACCGCAAACTTGAAGAGGCCGCCGGCACGCTCGGCGCCAGCCCGTTCTGGGTCTTCCTGACGGTGACGCTGCCCCTCACCCTACCTGGCATCATCGCCGGCATGATCCTGGCCTTCGCCAAAGCCATGGGCGAGTTCGGTGCGACGATCACCTTCGTTTCCAATATTCCCGGCGAGACGCAGACGCTATCGGCTGCGATCTATTCCTTCACGCAGGTGCCGGGCGGGGATGCAGGCGCGTTGCGGCTGACCTTGGTGGCCGTGGTTATTTCCATGGCTGCGTTGCTCGCATCCGAATTTCTGTCACGTCTCATCGGGCGGAGGATCGATCCGCAATGACGCTCGTTGTTCAGGCAAAGCATCGGTTTGACGCCTTCTCGCTCGAGGCGGGGTTCACGTCGGAACGCGGGATCACCGCGCTGTTTGGTCGCTCGGGCTCGGGCAAGACCTCGATGATCCGGATGATCGCCGGGCTGACGCGGCCCGACGAGGGGCAAATCAGCCTCGACGGCGAGATACTGACGGATACCGCCAAGCGGATTTTCGTCGCCAAGCATCGGCGGCGGTTCGGCTATGTTTTTCAGGAGGCGCGGCTCTTCCCGCATCTGACCGTGCGCCAGAACCTGACCTACGGTCGCTGGTTCGCGCCGAAGGGCGCGCCACGGGAGAGTTTTGAGCGGATCGTCGGCCTGCTCGATATCGAGAGGCTGCTCGGTCGCAGCCCTGAGCATCTGTCCGGCGGTGAAAAGCAGCGGGTGGCGATCGGCCGAGCGCTTCTGTCGTCGCCGCGCCTGCTTCTCATGGATGAGCCGCTTGCCGCGCTCGACGAAGCGCGCAAAGCCGAGGTCATGCCGTTCCTTGAGCGTCTGCGAGACGAGATGGATATTCCGATCGTCTATGTCAGCCATTCGGTGGCGGAGGTGGCGCGGCTTGCCGATCAGGTCGTCGTCATGCAGGACGGTCGGGTGAAGGCCGTTGGCGCGGCGACCGAGGTGCTCAGCCTGCCCGCCGCGTCGCTCGATCGGCGCGAGGCGGGCGCCTTGCTGCAGGGGCGTGTGGAGGCCGTGGACGAGCGGCATCGCCTGGCAACTGTTGCGATGGCGACCGTGCGGCTGCATGTGCCAGATGCCGGTCTTGCGCCGGGCAAGGCGGTGCGTGTCCGTATTCCCTCGCGCGACGTGATGCTTGCCACCGAGCGCCCGAATGGCCTCAGCGCGCTCAACGTGCTTGAAGGTACGATCCTGACGGTGACGCCTTCCGACGATGCGACCGTAGACGTCACGGTCGATTGTGGAGGCGATGCGATCCTGTCGCGGATCACCACTTTCTCGGCGGAGCGCATGGCGCTGCGCGCGGGCATGCCGGTGTTCGCCATCATCAAGACGGTTGCGCTGGAGCCTTAGACAGCCGGCTCGGTGCCATCGATCAGACGGTTGCTTTCCAGCCAGGCGAGATCGTCGGCCAAGGTCACCCTGATCGTCCGCTCCATCTGCCGAAAACGCGCGAGCAGTTCCTCGCCGAACTCAGTCAGTGCCGCGCCGCCGCCCTTCTGGCCGCCGCGTTGCGATTCGACGACGGGATGCTTGAACATCCGGTTCATTTCGCTGACCAGCAACCAGGCGCGCCGGTAGGACATGTCCATCGCGCGGCCGCCGGCGGAAATCGAGCCGGTCTCCCTGATATGCTCCAGCAGTTCCATCTTGCCGTGCCCAAGGCGATCTTCATGCGGGAAGCTGATGCGAAGGACCGGGACAAGCGTGTTTTCTAAGGTGTTTTTCATTTGTAATCTTCGCACTGGGACGAAGCATCACTTTACTGAGGGCGACAGCAACTGTACACAGCCCCGCAGGATGCACTTGAGGCTGAGCCATCCGTTGCTACTGCGCCAAATCCGGCATTCATGCTTTGTGATCGCGGGCGTCTTGAAACATTTATGGTTCGGTGCCTATCTTAACCATGATTTGGTTCGCCAAATCAGTGATGTGCATGCTTTGTCATTCCGAGAAAGGGAAAGCACTGACAACAGTACACGCAAAGGGAAACACGAAAGTCGTTGTCCCGAAGAGCCCGGAACGTGGCGTTGATGCCGCTGCCCGCGCCCTGCACACCGTCCTCGTCAGCCTCGAGGACTCCAAAGCTGAAGATATCGTTTCCATCGACATTGCCGGAAAATCGGCGCTCGGCGACTTCATGGTCGTGGTATCGGGCCGCTCGAGCCGCCATGTCATGGCGATTGCCGACCACCTGCTCAGCGACCTCAAGGACGAGGGCTTCGGCTCCGCCCGGGTCGAAGGCCAGGATGCCGGCGATTGGATCCTGATCGATACCGGCGATGTTATCGTGCATGTCTTCCGTCCCGAAATTCGCGAGTTCTACAACATCGAAAAGATGTGGCAGGCTCCCGATCTGGACGAGACGCTGCACTGATACTCCAGCCGGCAGGCTGTCTGGACGCTGCGTCCGGCGCCTGATAGATGGCTGTGATTGGGCCGGTGGTGCTTTAGCCCCGGCCTGCGGCACTTTTGAGCCGGGAAAAGCCTGATAGCAGGAGCGGACACATGCGCGTTGGTCTTTTTGCCGTGGGGCGGCTCAAATCCGGCCCGGAGAAGGATCTTGCGGCGCGTTATTTCGACCGCTTTGCAAAGGCCGGTCCCGCCATCGGCCTCGAATTCTCCCGGGTTGTCGAAGTCGCCGAAAGTCGCGCCTCCAATTCCGATACGCGCAAGCGCGAGGAAGCGGGCATGCTTCAGAAGTCGCTGGCGGACGGCAGTATTCTCATTCTCCTCGACGAGCGCGGCAAGGCGCTCGACAGCGAAGGCTTCGCCACTCTTCTCGGCAATTACCGCGATCAGGGAAAGCGCGAGATGACGATCGCGATCGGCGGCGCCGATGGACTTGATCCGGCGCTCTACGATCGGGCGGACGCAACGCTGTGCCTGGGCAAGATGACCTGGCCACATCAACTCGTTCGCACGCTGATCGCCGAGCAGCTTTATCGCGCCGTGACGATCCTCTCCGGCCATCCCTACCATCGCGTCTGAGCGCTCACGATCATTCACGCAGGTGTGTCTTGCGCGATCGGGCGGCAGGCCTCAATCTTTCTGGCAAAGATGGTCAAATCAGCTTAATCTTCGCGCGGTTTAAGAGGATTTACCGATCGGCATGCCGACACCTGCATCCAAGCAAAACTATGTGATCTTGTCGGTTGCCGTGGCGAGCCTCGCCGCGTCGGTTCTCGGCGTGTCCGGGTGGGTTTCCGCTCTGGCGCAGGAGCAGCCGGCCGCCGCGCAACCGGACCCTCAGGCGACAAGCGCGCCCGTTGCGGCTGCGGCACCTGATCCGGCCGTCGAACTGGAAAAGAAGCGCGACCAGACGCGCAGCGAACTGGATGCGCTATCGAAGACCATCAATCTCTCTTCGAGCAAGGTCGCGGAACTGCAGAAGAGCATCGAAGATCTGGACAAGAGCACCAGCAGTGTTCGCCAGGCGCTGATCGATTCCGCCGCGCGGCGCAAGTCGCTGGAAAAGCAGATACTGGAGAGCGAGAAGAAGCTTGCCGATCTGGGCGTGAAGGAAGATGCGGTTCGCCACTCGCTGCACGAGCGGCGTGGATTGCTGGCCGAGGTGCTCGCGGCGCTGCAGCGGATGGGCCGCAACCCGCCGCCGGCGCTTCTGGTGACACCCGATGATGCGCTTGCTTCGGTGCGCAGCGCCATCCTGCTCGGTGCCGTTGTTCCCGGCATCCGCAAGGAGACGGACAAACTCGCCGCCGATCTCGGCAACCTGGCCTCGCTGCAGGCCGCAAGTGCCGCCGAGAAAGCCGGCTTGACGACGACGATGACCAACAGCCTCGAGGAAGAGCGGCGCATGGATTTGCTTCTCGCCGAGAACGAGAAATTGAGCCGGAGCAATACAGCCGAGCTCAATGCCGAGCGCCAACGCTCCGAGGAATTGGCGGGCAAGGCCACGAGCCTCGAGAGCCTTGTGGCATCGATGGAAAGCGAGATTTCATCCGTTCGCCAGGCGACGGCCGCGGCGCGCCAGGCGGAGGAAAATCGCAGGCTGCTGACGGATGAACAGCGCGCGCAGGCCAAGGCTTTGGCGGACAGCGGGGTGCCCGATAAAAACCGCATTGCGCCCGCATATCCGTTCGGAGAATTGAAGGCCAAGCTGGAGTTGCCCGTTGCCGGCGATATCCTGCGCCAGTTCGGCGATGCCGATGGAACAGGCCACGAGGCGATGGGTATGACGCTGGCGACCAACCCGGAGACGGTGGTCACCGCACCGGCGGATGGTCTGATCGTTTATGCCGGCGCGTTTCGCAGCTACGGGCAGATGATCATTCTCGATGCCGGCGATGGATATCACTTGGTTCTCTCCGGAATGGAGACCATGAACGCGCGGCAGGGCAAGTTTGTTTTCGCCGGCGAACCGCTTGCGGTGATGGGTGCGAAAAGAGTGGCCAGTGCGACTGCATTGGCGCTGGAAACAAACCGACCAACGCTTTACATTGAATTTCGAAAAGACGGAAAGCCGGTCGATTCCCGACCATGGTGGACCGCCAAAGACACCGGAAAGGCACGCAATGATTCGTAGGGCTTCTCTTGTTCTGGTTGGCGCATTGATGGGTGCGACGGCCATGAGCGTCATCTATTCCGCCGGTGTGCCCGCGGAAGCGGCGGGGGCGTCCACCTACAAGGAACTGTCCGTTTTCGGTGACGTGTTCGAGCGCGTTCGCGCCCAGTACGTGACGCCGCCGGCTGAAGACAAGCTGATCGAAAATGCCATCAACGGCATGCTTTCGTCGCTTGACCCGCATTCGAGCTACATGAACGCCAAGGACGCGGCGGACATGCAGACCCAGACCAAGGGCGAGTTCGGCGGTCTCGGCATCGAAGTCACGATGGAAGACGAGCTGGTCAAAGTCATCACGCCGATCGACGACACACCGGCCGCCAAGGCAGGTGTTCTCGCCGGCGACTATATTTCTGAGATCGACGGACAGTCCGTCCGTGGCCTGAAGCTTGAAGACGCTGTCGAGAAGATGCGCGGTGCCATCAACACCCCGATCAAGCTGACGCTGATCCGCAAGGGCGCCGACAAGCCGATCGAACTGACGATCGTTCGCGATGTCGTCGCCGTGCAGGCGGTCAAATCGCGCGTCGAGGATGATGTCGGGTATCTCCGCATCATCTCGTTCACCGAGAAGACTTATCCGGACATGGAAAAGGCGATCGAGAAGATCAAGAAGACCGTTCCGGCCGACAAGCTCAAGGGCTACGTGCTCGACCTGCGCCTCAACCCGGGCGGTCTGCTCGATCAGGCGATCCAGGTATCGGATGCGCTTCTGCAGCGCGGCGAGGTGGTTTCCACCCGTGGCCGCAATCCGGATGAAACCCGCCGCTTCAATGCCGGCCCGGGCGATCTGACTGATGGCAAGCCTGTGATCGTTCTGATCAACGGTGGCTCGGCTTCGGCATCGGAAATCGTTGCCGGCGCCCTGCAGGATCTGCGTCGCGCCACGGTTCTCGGCACGCGCTCCTTCGGCAAGGGATCGGTTCAGACCATCATTCCGCTTGGCGAGAACGGCGCACTTCGCCTGACGACGGCGCTCTACTACACGCCGTCGGGCCGCTCGATCCAGGGCACCGGCATCACGCCTGACATCAAGGTCGAAGAGCCGCTGCCGGATGATCTGAAGGGCAAGATGGTGACCGAGGGCGAATCCGCCCTGCGCGGCCACATCAAGGGCCAGAGCGAGACGGACGAGGGCTCGGGCTCCGTCGCCTACGTGCCGCCGGATCCGAAGGATGACGTGCAGCTCAACTACGCGCTCGACCTTCTGCGCGGCAAGAAGACGGACCCGTCTTTCCCGCCGAACCCTGAAAAGGCCGTTAGCGCCAAGTAATGATCAGATGAGGCGTCAGGCCGGATGAGGATCCGGCCTGACGCCTTTTTGCTGTCCTGATGATGGAAGCAGCCGAAGAATGAATACCGATCTGCACGCGCCTCTTGGACAGAACCGCAAACCCGGCGGCAAGCGCCCTGGCGTCTTGCACACGGGGCGGGTGGTCGCCGGGCTTTGCCTCGTGCTGATCGGCGGCTTTTCGGTCTATACCGCCTTTCGCGGTGATGGCCTGAAGCGCGAGACGCCGCCCGCCAAGGAGCAGGCCTCCGCCGTTCCTACCGATACCGCCCAACAGACCGCCGCGCCCGATGCCGCGCCTCCCAACGGCATGCCGCGCAGCGAGCCGAATTCCGGCGCCAATGTCGAGCGGATGACGACTGGCGATGGCTCGGTGGTGACCAAATACAGCCCGAAAACCCGCGACGGAAATGGCCCCGTTCTGATCGATGCCATGCAGGTGGGGCAGGATCCGCGAATGGCCGCGCTGCCGAACGATGCCCTGCTCGAGGCGTCGTCGTTCGGGCGGCTGCCGATCGTTGGCCCCGATGGTCGTCGGCCGATGGATCAGTATGCGCGGCCGTGGTCGGGCGCGCATGGAACGCGGATCGCGATCGTCGTGAGCGGGCTTGGCCTGAGCCAGACGGGCACGCAGCGGGCGATCCAGCAGTTGCCCGAGGAGGTGACGCTTGCATTCGCTGCAACCGGTAACAGCCTGCAGCGTTGGATGCAGGAGGCGCGCCGCTCCGGCCATGAAATACTGATCCAGGTGCCGCTCGAGCCTTTTGATTATCCGGCGAACGATCCAGGCCCCGACACGCTGCTGACGTCGAAAAGCGTCGCCAAGAATATCGAGAGCCTGCACCGGGCGATGGGCGAAATCACCAACTACACCGGCGTTTTGAACTACCAGGGCGGCCGTTTCCTCTCGGATGCGAATGCCCTGGAGCCTGTCATGCGCGATATCGGTAAGCGTGGGCTGCTCTTTCTCGACGACGGCACCTCGGCGCAGTCGAAGACGGCCGCGATTGCCAAGGGCACCGAGACGCCCTACGCCTTTGCGGACGTGCAGCTCGACGGGCAGGTGGATTTCAACGCGATCACCAACAAGCTGGATGAACTCGAGCGCGTGGCCAAGCGCAACGGCCAGGCGATCGGTGTCGCCTCGGCATTTGACGAGAGCATCGATGCCATTTCAAAATGGACGGAAGAAGCGGCGATGCGCGGCATCGAAATCGTCGGGATCGCCGCGCTGACCAACGATCCGAAGAAACCATAACAGAGACAACCATGAGCCAATCGACCGTTAAAGCCGAAGATCTGCCCTATCGCCCCTGTGTCGGCGTGATGATCCTCAACCGCGCCGGGCTCGTTTGGGCCGGCCGCCGGATTCCGGCGGAGAATTCGGAATATGATGGCTCGCCGCAGCTGTGGCAGATGCCGCAGGGCGGCATCGACAAGGGCGAGGACCCGCTGACGGCGGCCTATCGCGAGCTCTATGAAGAGACGGGGATGAAGACGGTGACGCTGCTTGCCGAGGCGAAGGACTGGATCAACTACGATCTGCCGCCGCAGCTGATCGGTATCGGGCTGAAGGGCAAGTTTCGCGGTCAGACGCAGCGCTGGTTCGCCTTCCGCTTCGATGGTGATGAGAGCGAGATCGCCATCAACCCGCCGCCGGGTGGACATTCCGCGGAATTCGACGCCTGGGACTGGAAGCCGATGGCGGAGTTGCCGGAACTGATAGTGTCGTTCAAGCGCGGCGTCTACGAGCAGGTGGTCAGCGAGTTTAGCCATCTCGCCGGATTGCCGGCTGCCTGATTTATGGCGCCAAATTTGGATGCCGGCCGCCTGGGCGACCGGCTCCTGTGGCGTGATTATTCGGCTTGGTCGGCCGAGTCGGCGTTCAGCTGGCCATACTTGGCCTCGCCGATCTTGCCGAGCAGCTCGAGCTGCGTTTCGAGGAAGTCGATGTGGCCTTCCTCGTCCATGAGGAGCTCTTCGAAGAGCTTCATGGAAACGTAGTCGCCGGCCTCATGACAGATATCGCGTGATTTCTTGTAGGCGGTGCGAGCGTCGTATTCGCCGGCGAGATCCGCTTCCAGAACTTCCTTGACGTTCTGGCCGATGCGCAGGGGCGCAAGCGTCTGCAGGTTGGGGTGGCCTTCGAGGAAGATGATGCGTGCGACGAGCTTGTCGGCATGCTGCATCTCTTCGATCGATTCAGCGCGCTCCTTCTTGGCGAGCTTGGTGTAACCCCAATCTTCAAGGAGCCGGTAGTGAACCCAGTACTGGTTGACAGCACCAAGTTCCAAAAAGAGGGCCTCGTTAAGCCGCTCGATGACTTTTTTGTCGCCTTTCAATGTCCGCTCTCCTGTTTTCTTCATGGAAGTTTCTGAGGCGGGACATGAAATCAAATATTTCGGCATCCGTCGAGTGCCGACGGGCGTGATAGTCCTCGGTCGTCTGAATGATGATGTCGACCACATTCGGGAAACAACCGCAGCAACGGCCGCGTTTTTCCATGGCGTGGTAGACTTTCGCAGGGACAATAAGCTGCCAACAGTCCTCATCGAGAAGGCTGTTGATAACCTCCCGGATTTCGGTGTCGGTTATATAGTTGCAACTGCAGACAAGCACGTCTTCATTCCAAACATGACAATGACTATCGTCTTTTTGCTAAAGAAGACGTTCGTTGTCAAGAAAGATTCATATTCAGGCACTCCCGCTTCGCCTGCCTTCCGGCCCGCTTACGATCCAATCAAAGCGGATGGTTCTCCGCTTGCGACGATGACCGAACGGACCCGCCATTGAAAATCAATGAAAATTACGGCCCTTCGGCATGACCGACGCCGTGGCTTCATTCCGCCCGCGCTTGTCATGCGTGGTTATTCTTTTTTCCATCACCGCCTTCTCCAATGTCTCGTTGAGCTTCTTCTGTCGGGGATCGGCGGTCGGTCGGCGCGCTTCGTCCGAGCGGTCGCAGACGCCGAAGCGATTGGCCTCCTTCTGCAAGAGGCCCAAGGCGTGCGTCATGTCCTCGATGTGATCGACAACCGTATGGATCACCCCACTCTGGCTCTGCAGCTTGCCGCGGATCTTGACGAGCCGGGCGCCCATGACGATGGCGCGATATTTCTCGAAGGTCTTCGGCCAGACGATGGCATTGGCGACGCCGGTTTCATCCTCCAGCGTCATGAAGATAACGCCCTTGGCCGAGCCCGGACGCTGGCGCACCAATACGAGGCCGGCAATCGTCACCCAGCGGCCGTTCGGCACCTTGAGCAGGTCGACACTGCGGGTGATGCCGATCCCGCGCAGTTCGTCGCGCAGGAAGGACAGAGGGTGCGCCTTGAGCGACAGCGACAGATATCGGTAGTCCTCGACCACCTGCTCGCCCGGCAGCATTGCAGGCAGTCTGGCTTGCGGCTCGACCTGCAGATCGAGATGAGATGCCTGATCGAACAACGGCAAGCGCTCGGCAGCACTCTTCACATCCAGCGCACGGACCGCCCATAGCGCCTCGCGCCGGGACAGGCCGATGCTGTTGAAGGCATCCGCATCCGCCAGCCGCTCGATGTCGGATTTTTCGAGACCCGAGCGCAGCCAGAGATCGCGGATGGATGTGTAGCCATATCCCCGGTGAGCCATCAGTTTCTCGCGTATGGCCTCCTCGGATAACCCCTTGACCTGGCGAAAGCCGAGGCGGACGGCGTGGTTGGCCTTGATGACATCAGTCATCTCACGATGGCGGAAATCGATCCGACGAACATCGAAGCGTCCGCCTTCCAGGAGGCAGTCCCAATCCGAGCTGTTGATGTCGACGGGCCGGATCTCCACGCCGTGTTCCCTGGCGTCGCGGACCAGCTGCGCAGGCGCGTAAAAGCCCATCGGCTGCGAGTTCAGCATGGCCGCACAGAAGACATCGGGGTAATAGGCCTTCACCCAGGAGGAGGCGTATACGAGCAGCGCGAAGGAGGCCGCGTGGCTTTCCGGAAAGCCGTATTCGCCAAAACCCTTGATCTGATTGAAGCATTGCTGTGCGAACTCTTTCGAATAGATCTCCTTGGACATCATGCCGTCGATGAAGCGCTTTTCGAAATTGCCGATCGTGCCGGTTCGCTTGAAGGTCGCCATCGCCCGGCGCAACTGATCGGCTTCCGCCGGCTTGAAACCGGCCGCGGTGATGGCGATCTGCATCGCCTGTTCCTGAAAGAGAGGGACACCCAATGTCCGTTTCAGAACGTCTTTTAGCTCCTCGCTCGGATAGTCGATCGGAATACCTTGCCGTCGCTGCTCTCTACGCTTCAGATATGGGTGGACCATGTCGCCTTGGATCGGGCCGGGCCGGACGATCGCCACCTCGATCACCAGATCGTAGAATTCTCTTGGGCGCAGGCGTGGCAGCATGCTCATCTGCGCCCGGCTTTCGATCTGGAAAACACCGAGTGTGTCGGCCCGGCAGATCATGTCATAGACGGGCTCTTCGTCTTCGTGTTTGGCATTGCCGAGATCCGCGAGGGTCTTCTTCTCGTCGTAATGCAGCAGAAGAAGGTCGAAGGCCTTGCGCAGGCAGGTCAGCATACCGAGTGCCAGAACGTCGACCTTCAATATCTTCAAATTGTCGAGATCGTCCTTGTCCCACTCGATCATGTAACGGTCCGGCATGGCCGTGTTCATGATGGGCACGACTTCATCGAGCCGATCGCGAGTGATGACGAAACCACCGACATGCTGGGTGAGGTGGCGGGGAAAGCTTAGAAGCTCTGACGCATATTTCAGCACGTTGTTGGTCACGATGTTTCCGGTATCAAGACCGGCAGCCTTGGCCTCGCGTTCCGAAAGCTTGTCGTCAGACCAGCCCCAGACCAGACTGCCAATCGCCGACTGGACGTCTTCCGACAGGCCAAACGCCTTTGCGACCTCCCGCCCTGCGGAACGCGTGCGGTAGCTGGTCACGGCCGCCGTGAGCCCGGCATGCTCCTTTCCGTATCGCTGGTATATGTGCTGGATCACCTCTTCACGCCGGTCATGCTCGAAATCGACATCGATGTCGGGAGGCTCGTCGCGGTCCGTGGACATGAAGCGGTCGAAGAGAAGCTTATTCTTCTCCGGATTAACCTCGGTGATTTCCAGGCAGTAGCAGATGACCGAGTTGGCAGCCGAGCCACGGCCCTGGCAAAGAACATGTAGCTTGTATCGGGCATGCATGATGATCCTGTGGACCGTCAGGAAATAAGGCGCGTATTGTTTTTCCTTGATTAGTTCCAGCTCATAGCGGATCTGCGCTCTGGTTTCATCCTTCATCTCCTCTGGAAAACGTCTGGCGGCTCCGGCCCAGGTCAGGCGTTCAAGTGTCTCGTAAGGGGTTTCACCCTCGTCGTTTTCATCCGGGTAATTGTGCTGCAGGTCGTCGAGGCAAAAACTCAGCCCGGCGAAAAACCTTTGTGTGTTGATGACCGCGTCCGGATGATCCCTGAAGAGACGTTTCATTTCACGTTCGTCTTTCAGATGGCGTTCTGCATTCGGCGTCAACAGGAAGCCTGCCTTATAGATAGGAACGTGTTCACGTATCGAGGTGACGACGTCCGACAAGGGGCGGCGAGCCGCTTCGTGAAATAGCGGCTGGTTGGTGGCGATGAGAGGCACACGGTTGCGGGCGGCCAGCATGGAAAGAACGGAAAAAACGCGCCTGTCGCGACCGTCATAAGCGGGCGTCAGTGCCATGTGGAACTTACCCCGGAAACGCTCGCGCAGGCGTCGGAGGCAGGCTTCGAAGACGGGGTGACGACCGGTATCGTCGGCGATTGATGGGTTGGGTACAAGCGCCAGCATCATCCGGTCTCCCCATTCGATAAGGTCGGCCTCCTGCAAGAGGCAACTGCCCTTTTCCGCGCGCAGATTACCGGCGCTCAGCAGGCGACAAAGATGGGCCCAGCCTTTTCGGTCTTGTGGATAGGCCAGAATGTCCGGGGTCTCATCCGAGAAAACGAGACGAGCCCCCGGCTGAAAGCGAATTGGGTCGAGAACGGTTTCTGGCTTCTCGTCCCCCTGCAGCCGTCCCTGCTGTTTTCGCTCGTATTTTTCTTTGATCGCCTTGGCTTGGGCATGCGCCCTGACGACGCCGGCCACAGAGTTGGTGTCGGCAATGCCGAGACCGCCCAATTTCAGGAGCGTGCCCTGCAGCACCATCTCCTCAGGCTTGGATGCACCTTCCAGAAAGGAGAAGTTCGTCTTAGCGCCGATCTCGAAAAAACCGGCGTTCATGCGAGCATTCCATGCATGTACCAGCTCTGCTTTTCATCGTAGCCGTAAAGGCCTTCGCGATAGATCCAAAACCGATAGCCCTGATCGTCCTCGATGCGAAAATAATCGCGCGAGGGCTTATCCTTGTCGTCGGTCTTGTCTTTCATCCACCATTCTTCGGCAATCCGTTCAGGCCCCTCGCTTTTGACAACGCGGTGGCGCATGCGGCGCCATTGAAAGCTGACGGGTGCGCCGTCGGGAACCTCTACGGCGAAAGCATCCATGGGTTCCGGCCGCTGCAAAATACGGACCGGTCTTTCGCTGCGTGCTGGTGGTGTAATGATTTGCTCAATTCGGGATGCCGATAAAGCGTCGATCGCGGGGACGAGAATAGCCGCCCTTTCTGGTATATGGCTCTCGCGTAACTGAAAGGTTTGAAGACAATCGGCACCGAGCCTTGCCGAAACGCGATCAACGAAGATGGCCAGCGATGCGTCCGTTTGACGGTGCCCCTCGAAATCGCTCTGGGCCGTATCGAAACTTTCATGGCGCAGGACATTGAGCCGCAGGATCTCGAACCCGTAGCCGGCGTCGAGATCGTCATGGACGGCCTGCAGGCGTTCGGTGAAGAGGACGGCGATGCGCTTGGGTTCCCGCAGCGGCCTGGTCGTGCCGGCCGCGATGCGGAAGACCTTGCCATCGACGCGAAACAGGACGAGTTCGAAAACGCGGCCACCGACGCCGCGCGCCTCCAGCGACGGTTTCAGCGCATGGGCGATCTGGTCGGTCACGGCCAGAATCTCCTCTTCCGCGACGACCGGTTCCATCAAGCGGCGCTCGGCCGAGAGGCTGGCGACGGGCAGGCGCGGCGATATCGGCTCCTCATCCGTTCCAAGTACCTGGTCAAGCCGCAACAGCACGCTTGCGCCGAAACGACGGGTCAGCGGCGCGCGCGGGGTTTCCATCAGGTCGCCGATGTATTTCAGGCCCATCTTGGTGAGTGCTGCGACCGTGTCGTCCGAGAGGCGCAGTGCAGCGACCGGAAGGGGAGCAACGACCCGTTCCGTCTCATCCGCGTCGATCACGCCTCCCTGGCCGAAACGGCTGACCGCCCAGGAGAGGCCCGGGGAGGCGGTGATAGCCCCTCGGACGTCGATGCCCATTTGAAAGAGCCTGGACAGGATATCCTTGAGGAGCGCCTTTTCGCCGCCGAAGAGGTGGGCGCAGCCGGTGATATCGAGAAACAGGCCATCCCTGCCGTCGAGCGCCACGAGCGGCGTATAGCGATCGCACCAGTCGGCGATGCCTTCGAGAAAGCGCAGGTCGGCAGCGGGATCCTCCTCGATCACCTCGATCGTCGGGTGGATGGCGCGCGCTTCGGCGACACCCATGCTCTTTTTCAGGTTGATCGCCTCGGCTGCCTCGTCCAGCGCCGTCAGCCGCATGGTGTTGGCGTGGCGGCCGGAGCAGACGATCGGCGGCGTCTCAGGACGATTGCGCAAACGCCAGGCGAGACCCCACTTCTTCCTGGATATGCGATCGGTTGGCAGATGCGGAAAATGCAGCGCCAGAATGCGCTGAGCGTTCGCCTGGAAAGCGAGTGTTGGCTGATGGGCGGACAGGGAAAAACCGGCGGTCATGGGGGTTCCACTCCAGAAGAATGGAGAAGGGAGCCGGGTTTCGGCTCTTCTCCAGGGTGATGCGAAAGATCGGATTGCCGATGCTGCCGCCCAGCATCGAACCATCAGGCAAGGGCCGCGCCGCAGATGGCGCGGGTTCGGCACGAAAGCGGAAGATGGCGCTGCTGGCCTCTTCCTCCGCTGCCTGCCGCAACAGGAAAAGCGGGCGGCGAGACGCCTTTGCCCGCAGGTTGAGACGGCGGCTCTCCGTCAGGCCGAAGGGCCTGGGATTGCCGCGAACCTCGAGAATGGTGGCTGGAAAGACGCCGCTTTCGACGGCGGTTTCCGCCAGCCACAGCGCATCCTCCAGCTTTTTGGGTGCGGCGTGCAGGAAGAGCCGCGGCTTCAGGCCGAAATCACTAAGGCCGACGGCATAGGGCCGTCCGGCCTCCATCGTCGCCACCGTGTCGGCGATCCAGAGGATCGGCAGGTGCGTATTCGCCCCCTCCTCTTGCCCATGCTGGAGCATGGCTGCGATCGCCAGAACGAAGCCGCTGCTTGCGCCGGCATTGCGCAGTAGCGTCGTGCGGATTTCGGTCAGGCCATCGAGCGGCAGGCCGCCGTCGAGTGCCTCATCCAGAGCGGGGATGCCAAGCGGCAGACGCAGGGCGTCTTCGCTCTTCGGCTTGTCGAGAACGGTTTCGGCCAAAGCCTGGTTTTCCGCCGCCGCCAATGCTGGCACCGGTTTTCCTTCAAGCTTTGCAATGGTTTCGCGGAGCGCAAAAAGCCGCTCGCGCGCCACGGCCGACTGTGCCACGACGTCACTCCATCTATCGGATGTTCCTATTATGTTCTTATGGATTCCAGAGCTCGGCCGAAGAGTCAACAGCCGTTTGATGTGAATTTATTCCTGCCTTTGATTCCGCTCTCGAAAATCAGCTGCAAAGGCTCTATATGGGCGGCAAAGGAAAGGAGCTTTTATGGCTCGCATAGACCAGAGCGACAATTGGCAGGATCGCCACGCTCCGACAATCAGCACGTTCGAGTCCCTGGCGATGGAGGCCTACAGCCACCTGCCGGAAGAATTCCGTGCGCTGACCACCAATCTGACGATCGAGATCGAAGACTTCCCCGACGACGACGTTTTCGAGGACATGGCGTTGGAAACGCCTTTCGATCTGCTCGGCCTGTTCGAGGGACGCGGGATTTCCGAACGCTTCACCCTGGAAACGGGCGAGCTTCCGAACCGCATCCGCCTCTACAGGCGGCCGATCCTCGATTACTGGGCCGAGAACGACGAAACGCTGGGCGATATCATCACCCACGTGCTGATCCATGAGATCGGCCACCATTTCGGTCTCAGCGACGACGATATGGAGCGGATCGAGGCGAGCGCCGAAGAGGCGGCCGAGCGCTAGGCGCTGCCTTCCCCTTAACGCTGGTCTTCGCCGGAAATTCTTACTGCTCGGAGAGCTTCATGTCGGGGTGGTAGTCCTTGCCCTCGACATGCTTGACGATCGCCTGGGCGCACATCACCTGGCCGGTCTGCGAGTTGAAGGTCATGGCCGGCGAGCCGTTCAGCGACCAGCCCTTGTTGAGGGCATCGGTTACGCGGTGGCAGAAGGCGGCGTCGTCCTGGCCGGTCAGAAGGCGGTAAAGCTTCATCACATCGTCTTTCAGTTTGCCGTCTGGCCTTTTGCCTTCTGGCGATCTGCAATCAGGCGGGCTTTATGAACCAGAGTTTCCGCCTGGACAAGATGCAGCCGCTCGATCATGCGTCCGCCGACATTGATGACGTTGAGGCCATCCGTGGCGGGGTCGGCGAAAGCTTTCATGATCGCTTGGGCTTCTGCGATGGCGGATGCGTCCGGGCCGAAATGCCGGTTGGCGGGCTCGATCTGCGCGGGATGAATCAGCATCTTTCCATCGAAACCCATGGCGCGTGCCTCGGCGCATTCGGTGTCGAAGCCATCGATATCCTTGAAGTCGTTGAAGACGCTGTCGATCGCGCAGAGGCCGTAAGCGCGCACGGCGAGGATCACCTGCATCAGCCAGGGCACGAGATACTGCCGGCCGGGTTGCGGCAGCACGCCTGTTTCCTTTCTGAGGTCGTTGAGGCCGACGACGAAGCAATCGAGCCTTGAGCCTGCCGTCCGTCCGGCCTCGGCGATCGCCGCGGCATTGAGGATGCCGCGCGGTGTTTCGATCATCGCCCAGATCCGCACTTCATCAGGCGCATCGGCATCCGCGAGAAGATCGCTGACTAACATGACGTCCTGCGGTTCGTTGACCTTCGGCAGCAGGACGGCATCCGGCTCAAGCGCGCTCACGAGTTCCATGTCGGCTCGGCCCCAGTTGGTGTCGAGGCCGTTGATGCGGATGATGCGTTCCTTGCCCTCGAGCGGCTTGCCCTGGAAGAAAGCGGCCAGGTTATCGCGCGCTTCGGCCTTCTTCTCGGGCGCCACGGAATCCTCAAGGTCGAAGATCACGGCATCGCAATCGAGCTGATGGGTCTTTTCAAGCGCGCGAGGGTTGATCGCGGGAACGCTCAGCACCGAGCGGCGCAGGTTCATCGAACGGGTGAGAGGAGACTGGCTCATCACGAATGTGTGTCAAGCTTTGTGACTGATGGCAAGACAACAAAAAGCCATGCTTATCTTGCAAAAGACAAGACGAAGGACCACATTCCTTTCCTAGAAAGGTTTCAAACCCATGCAGAATATTCGTTCCGTCTTCCTTTTGCTTGCAGGCATCACCGCATTCGCAGCATTGGCGCTCTTCACCTTTTCGGTGACGCTCGCCGTTGGCGCCATTCTGACGGTGCTGATGGTCGGCCGCGCTCTCTCGCTGAAGATGAAGGCGGCTCCCGTCTGCGCAAGGGCGAAGTCCAAGACGCGCGATGGTCAACCCATGCGCATCTGGAACGACGGTCGCGGCACGATCATCGATCTCTGATCGCCCCTCTCCGATCGCTTCTGGCGTCCCGAATTTATTTCATTCAGTCTGTCGGCTGGCGTTTTGCTCGCGCGTCCTAGATGCGGCAAGGCTTGTGGCTGCACAAGCATCACGCCAGGCATCAATGGAGGACTGCATGGAAAGCGAAACGCAAACCGGCCAGATGGCCATGCCGCCGGTCAAGAACGGGCTGCTCCCCTACATCACTGTCGACGGCGCGTTGAAGGCGGCGGAATTCTACAACAAAGCTTTCGGCGCCGAGCAGGCATTCGTCGTACCGCCCGATGAAAATGGGCGCACGATGCATGTGCATCTCTACATCAACGGCAGCTCACTGATGCTGAGCGACGCCTATCCCGAGCACGGTCATCCGTTCCGGCCGCACCAGGGTTTCTCGCTGCAGCTCGTCGTCGACGATATCGATCTGTGGTGGGATCGGGCGGTGAAGGCCGGGGTCGAGGTGGTCATGCCCGTCGAGCGCATGTTCTGGGGTGACCGCTATGGTCAGCTACGCGATCCCTTCGGCGTCTCCTGGGCGATGAACGAGCCCGCCAAGGCCGGCTAGATCAGTCGCGCCCGGCCGGCCGGGTCTTCGGGGCGCTGGCCGGGGCTGCAGATTCCCCTTCATTTTGCCGGGAAACTGGACTAAACGCTGATCAACACACTATCTCTGCCGAACTGGAGGCCAGGCCATGGAAAAATTCACCAAGCTGACGGGCGTCGCCGCCCCTCTGCCGGTTGTCAACATCGACACCGACATGATCATCCCGAAGGATTACCTGAAGACGATCAAGCGCACTGGCCTCGGCAAGGGTCTCTTCGCGGAAGCCCGCTACAATGAAGACGGCACGCCGAACGAGGATTTCGTTCTCAACAAGCCGGCCTACCAGAACGCTAAGATCCTCGTCGCCGGCGACAATTTCGGCTGCGGCTCCTCGCGTGAGCACGCTCCGTGGGCGCTGCTCGATTTCGGCATCCGCTGCGTGATCTCCACCAGCTTCGCCGACATTTTCTACAACAACTGTTTCAAGAACGGCATCCTGCCGATCAAGGTCAGCCCGGAAAATCTGGAAAAGCTGCTGGACGATGCCTCGCGCGGCTCCAATGCCATCCTGACGGTCGACCTGGAAAACATGGAAATCACCGGCCCTGATGGCGGCTCCATCAAGTTCGATCTCGATGCCTTCAAGCGTCACTGCATGCTGAATGGTCTCGACGATATCGGCCTGACGATGGAAAAGGGCAAGGAAATCGACCAGTTCGAAAAGGCCAACGCCGCTTCCCATCCCTGGGCCGCCTAAGCGCCTCGACAGGATTGCATGATCAAGCCGGCGGGTTCTCTCCCGCCGGCTTTTTCTTTGGCTGCACGGTAGCGCTGTTTCGGTGCTTTGACGCCGCGATAGGCTGGGCTACATTGCCTCTCGCTCAATTGCGGGATTAGCCTGGCATGTCGGACCAAGATAAATCACAGGTGTCATCGCCGACCGAGCTCGTGGAGGCGTTCGACGACATCGCTCAGGGGCTCGCCGAGCTCGATCGCGGCGAGAGCACCGATCTGGATGAGGTGCTTGAGAAAGCGCGGGCAATTGTTGTTGCCGCGGAGCGGCGACATGGACACCCCTTGGCGCAACATAAAGCTATCGACGGTAACGCCTGATCGGCTCGGTCGCTTCAGAGCAGCCGCTCTCTCCACATCTTGAGCTTCTCCAGCGACACACCGATGCCGCCGCAGACCTCGATCAGTGGGTTCTTGAAGCGGGCGAGGAGGTCGGGGTGGCAGTCGGCGACGGCAAGAGCGGCGCCACAGGCGGGTTCGACGAGGATGCGATAGGCGTCGGCGAATTTCAGGCAGGCGGCGACGGCTTCGGCGTCGGTCACCGTCACGCTCTCGATCGGATGATGCCTGGGAAGGTCGAAGACATGCTGGGCGACCTGGCGGGCGCCGAGCGAGGTGGCGATCGAGGTGATGGCGGGCAGGGTGATGCGTTCGCCGGCGGCCAGGCTGGCGTTGAAGGATGCGGCCCCTTCTGTCTCGACGGCGATGACGGGCACATTATCGAGGCCGTTGCGCTTTAGGCCGGCGACGATGCCGGCAAGCAGGCCGCCGCCGCCAACGCTGGCAATCACGCAGTCGAATTCGGCGCCCTTGGCCACCACTTCGTCAATCAGCGTGCCGTGGCCTTCCCAGAGCAACGGATGGTCGAACGGGTGCACATAGGCGGCCTTGCGCTCTGCGGCGAGATTGACCGCATGGGCATTGGCCTCGTCAAAGACGGAACCATGGACTAGGACGGCGGCACCGGTGGCTGCGATCGAGCGGCGGACGTCCTCGGAGGTCGTTTCCGGCACGACGATGGTGACAGGTATGCCGAGCGCACGGCCGGCATAGGCAGCGGCGATGCCGGCATTGCCGCCGGAGGCGCAGAAGATTTCCTTGGCGCCGTTTTCCACCTCATGCTGGCACAACCTGCCGACGCCGCGCAGCTTGAAGCTTCCCGCCGGCTGCAGCGCGTCCAGCTTCAGCCAGAGCGGCCTGTTTGCAGCGCTATAGTCGGCGGATGTCTGAAAGAGCGGCGTGTCGAGATGGAGCGGTGCGGCGGGCATGGGCGTTTTCCGGGTCATGGTCACGATGCCCTTCTTGTTGCCGATGCAAATCGAGGGGTCAACCGATCGTTCAACTGATCTTCAACTCTGGCGCCAACCGTACCGAAACGGCCTCTTGGTCGCTTGAAATGCCTTCTGCCGAGGGATAATAAGCCGCAACTTGTTTTTCCCGGAGGTTTCCATGACGACGCGCAATCTTTTCCTGCTGCCGGGTGACGGCATTGGTCCCGAGGCCATGGGCGAGGTCCGCAAGATCATCGCTTACATGAACGAGGAAATGTCCGCCGGCTTCGTCACCGACGAAGGTCTGGTCGGTGGCAGCGCCTATGACGCGCATGGCGCAGCGATCTCTGAAGCCGACATGCAGAAGGCGCTTGCCGCCGATGCGGTTCTCTTCGGCGCCGTCGGCGGTCCGAAGTGGGACGACGTTCCCTATGAGGTGCGCCCGGAAGCCGGCCTGCTGCGCCTGCGCAAGGATCTCGAGCTGTTCGCGAACCTCCGTCCTGCCATCTGCTACCCGGCGCTCGCTGCCGCTTCCTCGCTGAAGCCGGAGCTGGTCGAAGGCCTCGATATCCTGATCATCCGCGAACTGACGGGTGGCGTCTATTTCGGCGAGCCGAAGACGATCACCGATCTCGGCAATGGCCAGAAGCGCGCCATCGACACGCAGGTCTACGACACCTACGAGATCGAGCGCATCTCAGCCGTGGCCTTCGAAATGGCCCGCACGCGCCAGAACCGTGTGTGCTCGATGGAAAAGCGCAACGTCATGAAGTCGGGCGTGTTGTGGAACCAGGTCGTCACCGCGACGCACAAGGACAAGTATTCCGACGTCAAGCTCGAGCACATGCTGGCGGATGCCGGCGGCATGCAGCTGGTGCGCGCGCCGAAGCAGTTCGACGTCATCGTCACCGACAACCTGTTCGGCGACATGCTGTCCGACGTTGCCGCCATGCTGACGGGCTCGCTCGGCATGCTGCCGTCGGCTTCGCTTGGCGCGCCTGACGGCAAGACCGGCAAGCGCAAGGCGCTTTACGAGCCGGTGCATGGTTCGGCCCCCGATATCGCCGGCAAGGGCATTGCCAACCCGATCGCGATGATCGCCTCGTTCGCCATGTGCCTGCGCTACTCCTTCGCCATGGTCAAGGAAGCCGACAATCTCGAAAAGGCGATTGCCAACGTGCTCGACAAGGGCATCCGCACGGCCGATATCATGGCCGACGGCGCCAAGAAGGTCGGCACGGTCGAGATGGGCGAAGCGATCCTCGCCGAGTTCAAGGCGCTTTCTGCCTGATATTTCACGTGAAACATCTTTCAGACCCTTCGCATCTCACGATGCGGAGGGTCTTTGCATTGAAGGTGCCTATCGCCGCCCCTATCTCACTCCTGCATTGAGAAAAGAGCGGGAGTGGAATGAGCGAGAGCGATCGAAGGCCGGGTTTCTGGGGCTATCTGAAGAAGCGCTACCAGGCGCGCCGTACGATCCATCGCCGGGTTCCCTGGAAGGGGTTTGCCTTTTCCGCGATCAACGCCGTGGCCATCGCCTTTTTCGTGTTCGATCGCCCGCTCGGTATTGCGGCCAAGGAACTGGCGCAGCCGCTGGTCACGCTTGCCGGTGATATCACCGACATCGGCAGGCTTGCCTGGATTCTCGCCGGTCTGACAACCGTTGTTGCGACCGCCTATCTGGTCCGACGGCGCTTGTGGAAAGTGCGCGAGCGGTTCCGGATGATCTATTTCGGGCAGATGACTGCCTATGTAGCGCTATCCGTCCTGTTCACCGCCATTATCGCCAACTCCCTGAAGTTTGCGATCGGGCGCGCGCGACCGCTGATCTATGATCAGGAGGGTATCTTCAGTTTCGCGCCGTTCAACATGGATTTTCTGCACCAGAGTTTTCCCTCCGGGCATTCGGCGAATATCGGGGCGCTGTTCATGGCGTTGGCGCTGCTCTTTCCCCGCTTTCGCCTTGGCTTCGTGGCCATTGGTCTGTGGCTGGGCGCCACCCGTATCATCATCGGCGTGCATTATCCCAGTGACGTTACGGCGGGGCTGGCGCTTGGCGCGTGGATCGCTTTTGCCACGTCCATCCTGTTTGCACGCTTCGGTCTGGTGTTCTCGATCGGGCGCGATGGCGGGTGGCCGATACCGCGGCTCAGCCGCTTGTTGTAAGCGCCTCCGTAAAAATTCTGTAGTCTGCTTCTGCTAGGTCTCGGTGGTTGATCGACAACCCCTGACCAGGACCGCCGACAGACATGAAATCCTTTCTCTCTTCGCTTGAGAAACGCAGGCTCCGCTGTCGTCACGGCATGCCGCATCTGCGTTGGCAGTCCTGTCTGTTCGTCACGGTCAACGCCGTGATCCTCTCGCTCCTATTGTTCGATGGTCCTGTCGGCGGCGATCACGTGCCGCCAACCATTCGCAGGGTCGGCCTGATGTTGACCGATTTCGGCAAGTCCGACTGGATCATCATCGTCAGCGCCTTCCTTCTGTTCCAGGGCTGGGCATCGTCGCGCACCGCCACCAGCGTGCGTCACCGCCTGCAGGCGCTCAGGGTCAGCTGGATCGGCTGCTATCTCTTAACCTCGATCGCGTTGTCGGGACTGGTCGCCAATCTCCTGAAACGGCTGATCGGGCGGGCCCGGCCGGAACATTTCCAGGACTACGGCATCTTCTCGTTTTCGTCCTTCTCCGGTCATTCCTTCGAAAGCTTCCCATCAGGCCACGCAACGACGATCGGCGCCTTCTTCGCCGCCTTCGCGCTGCTTTTCCCGCGCTATCGCATTGCTTTCGCGGCTTGTGCGCTGTGGTTCGGCATGACGCGGGTCATGGTGAGTGCGCATTATCCGAGCGACGTGATCGCCGGTCTGGCGCTCGGCGGGTGGTTCTCGATGATGGTGGCCATCGTCTACGCGCGCCATAATCTTCTGTTTCGCCCAAGCGTCGGCGGCTGGCCACAGCCGAAGCGGCTGTTTCCGGCCATAGAAAACCCGGCGCCTTTGGAGCGCCGGGCCTTGTCTCTCGTCTCCGGGATGGTCAATCCATTGCGTGGATATCGCGGTTCTTGGTCTCCGGCAGGAAAATCAGGCCGATCACAAGCGTGATCGCAGCGAAGATGATCGGGTACCAGAGGCCGAAGTAGATGTCGCCGGTGGCGGCACTCATCGCGAACGCCGTTGCCGGCAGCAGGCCGCCGAACCAGCCGTTGCCTATGTGATAGGGCAGCGACATGCCGGTGTAGCGGATGCGGGTCGGGAATAGTTCGACCAGCAATGCAGCGATCGGGCCGTAGACCATCGTCACATAGAGAACCAGCACGAACAGGATGGCAATCGTGCCGATCCAGTTGACGCGAGCGGGATCAGCCGCCATGGCGAAGGTGCCGCCGCCGGCGATATTGTAGACCGCCATGTCGGTGACGCCATTGGCTTCATCCGCCGTCAGCAGCTTGGCCGCCACCAGCTTGTCGGCCGGCATCGTCTCCTTGGCCCCTGCGCGGATCGCATCGGCGTTCAGCGCAAGTTCCGGATTGGCGGCGATGAAAGCATCGAGCTTCGCGTCCGGCACCTTGATGGCGCCGCGGTTCAGTGGATAGCCACCGTCGTGGAGCGCGATGTTGATGCTCTTCTCGAAGGCCGCAGTAAGGCCCTTGGCTTTGTCGCCGGCAGCGACTGCGTCAAAGCTGGTGATGGTTTCGTCACCGATCTTCACAGTCGCTGGCTGGCCGGCAGGGCCGGGGACGACATCATAAGGCACCGAGTTCTTGGTCAGGAAGGCTGTCGCCACGTCGCAGGAACTGGTGAACTTCGATGTGCCGGTCGGGTTGAACTGGAACTTGCAGTCCGTCGGATCGGCCGTCACCGTTGCCCGGACCGAGGCCTGGGCTTCGGCAAGCGCCGGGTTGGCGGTCCAGGTGAGGGCCTTGAACAGCGGATTGTAGGTGACTGCCGCAATCAACAGGCCAGCCATGATGATCGGCTTGCGGCCGATCCTGTCCGACAGGCCGCCGAAGATGACGAAGAACGGCGTGGCGAGAATGAGGGCCACGGCGACCATGATATTGGCTGCCTGCAGGTCGACCTTCAGAACGTTCTGCAGGAAGAACAGCGAGTAGAACTGACCGCCGTACCAGACGACCGCCTGGCCCATGGTGGCGCCGAGCAGGGCGATGAGGGCGATCTTGGCGTTTTTCCACTGACCGAATGCTTCCGTCAGCGGCGCCTTGGAGCCCTTGCCTTCCGCCTTCATTTTCTGGAAGGCGGGTGATTCGTTCATCCGCACGCGGATCCAGACGGAGACGCCGAGAAGGACGACCGAGACCAGGAACGGAATGCGCCAGCCCCAGGCGGCGAAGGCTTCCTTGCCCATGATGAACTGGACACCGACGATGACGATCAGCGACAGGAAGAGGCCGAGCGTCGCGGTGGTCTGGATCCATGAGGTGAAGTAGCCGCGGCGGCCATTCGGCGCGTGCTCGGCCACGTAGGTGGCTGCCCCGCCATATTCACCGCCGAGCGCCAGGCCCTGCAGCAGGCGAAGTGCGATCAGGATGATCGGCGCGGCGATGCCGATGGTGGCGGCACCGGGAAGGATACCGACCAGGAAGGTCGAGAGACCCATGATCAGGATCGTCACCAGGAAGGTGTATTTACGCCCGACGAGATCGCCGAGTCGGCCGAAGACGAGCGCGCCGAATGGGCGTACCAGGAAGCCGGCAGCAAAGGCCAGCAGCGTGAAGATGTTACGGGTGGCTTCTGGATATTGGGTGAAGTAGGTCGCGCCGATATAGGTGGCGAGCGAGCCATAGAGATAGAAGTCGTACCACTCGAATACGGTGCCAAGCGAGGAGGCGAAGATGACCTTCTTCTCCTCCGATGTCATCGGTCCGGCTTTCGCGCCCCCGACGCTTGCGACATTTGCCATGTTCTGTCCTCCACAGAATGATGTGAAATGCGGCGCGCGACCATACTCTCCTCAAAGCATACCCCTGGTCGCGGTTCGCCCGAGGAAAGTGTGCCAGAAAATACCACGCTTACGGAGAGCGGCTTTGGGATTATGACTTTAGTCTAAGGCTTTGCAGTCAGGCCGGGCCGCAGCAGCTCAGGTTCAGGCACGAAAAAAGCCGGATGGCGGACCATCCGGCTTCGATCGTTTTCGTGAAGTGCCTGTCTTAGGCGGCTTCCGTCGTGTGTGCCTTGCGGACTTCCTCGTCCGTCAGGATACCGCTGGCGCGGAGCAGTGCGGCGAAGCGACCGTTGCTCTGGCTGAGCTCGTCGAAGCTGCCTTCTTCGACGACGCGGCCGTTGTCGAGGAAGAGAACCTTGTCGGCTTCGCGAACCGTCGACAGACGGTGGGCGATGATGAAGGTGGTGCGGTTCTGACGAAGATTGTCGATCGCAGCCTTCACGCGGTTCTCCGTTTCGACGTCGAGCGCACTGGTCGCCTCGTCCAGCACCAGGATCGGCGCATCCTTGAGGATGGCGCGGGCGATGGCCACACGTTGGCGCTCGCCACCCGAAAGCCTGTTGCCGCGTTCGCCGACATGGGTGTCGTACTGGTCTTCGCGGGTCTCGATGAAGTCGGCGGCAGCGGCGGCTTCAGCTGCACGGCGCATGTCTTCATCCGAAGCGTTCTCCCGGCCGAGGCGAATGTTGTCGCTGATCGAGCGGTTGAGCAGGCCTGCATCCTGGAACACAGTGGCGATATACCGACGCAGCGACTTGCGGGTGATCTTCGTCGTATCGTGGCCGTCGACGAGGATCTGGCCGCTGTCGGGGTCGTAGACGCGCTGCAGCAGGTTGATCATCGTGGTCTTGCCCGAGCCGGTCGGGCCGACGATCGCAACCGTCTGGCCAGCCTTGGCGGTGAAGGACACGTTGTGCAGGCCCTGTGCCGTGTTGCCGAAGCGGAACGACACGTTGCGGAACTCGACTTCGCCCTTCACGTCGGTGATGTCGGCGTTGCCGGCAGGCTCTTCGCGATCACGGACCGAGTCTTCGAGAGCATAGAAGTCCTCGAGCTTGGAACGGGCCTCGAAGATCTGCGAGGCGAACTGGCGCATCTGGTCGAGACGAGAGATCAGAAGGTTGGCAAAGCCGATGAAGGCGATGACGTCACCGATGCGCAGCTCGCCGGCCTGGACCATGACGGTACCAATGACGAGAATGATCATCATGGCGATCGTCGAAGCCATGCGGTTCATCGCGCCGGCCAGCGCCCACCAATCGAGAACCGGGTACTGGGCCTGCAGCAGGCGTTCGGTGAAGGACTTCAGAGCCTTGGTTTCGGCTTCGATACGGTTGTAGCTGTGCAGCACCGAGACGTTGCTGATCGAGTCGCTGACATGCGAGAAAACCGTGTGGTAGTGGTTTTCGACCGAAGCCTGGCCATCCTTCGTGCGGCTCATGACGAGACGGCCGATCAGCCAGTAGGCGATACCGAGCACGACAAGCACGCCGGACAGACGGACGTCCATCGAGATCGCCGTCGGGATGAGGATGGCGATGGCAACGGCGGTCGCAAGGTGATTGCGCATGAATTCGAGCCAGAGGCCGAACAGCGTCTCACAGGCGCGCAGCAGCGTATGCAGGGCATTGGACGTGCCACGCTGATGGTGCCAGGAGAGCGGCATGGAGATGATGCGGCCGAAAGCTTCCGTCAGAAGCGTTGCGCGGCGGCCATGCGCCAGCCGGTCAGCCTCGCGGGCGACCAGGACGAAGGCGATCGTGTTGAAGACGGCGAAACCGGCCCACATGAACAAGATCGGCTTGACCTCGCCTTTGCCGGAAATTGCATCTATAATGCGGCCGAAAAGGATCGGCTCGGCGATGGTGATCGCTGCGAGCACGATGTTCGCGATAACGACCAGGGATACGCGGAACTTATAGGCGCCAAGATAGCGCAAAGCTCTTGCATAGACCTTGAAAAGCGACACGGCGAATTCCTCTTTGTGCATCTGCGAAATAGCGGATGTTGCGATGCTACAAAAACCTATCTGAACTGGCGATTAACAAGGCATTCATTGTTGGAATTTCGCCGTCGCGCCGATGCCCGCTTTCATGAGCGACTGCCAGATGTGGTAAAATTTCTTAGTGAAATGAAAAGGGGCGGCATTTAACCCTTGCGTTGTCGCGTCAAACTGGCACAACCATAAACGATATTCTGAACTCTAATTTCAATTGCATCGATAACCGTTCGCTATCGGGGCAAATCCTGTCGCAGCGGCTTCACTTAAAAGCCTGTGATGGGATGGGGGCATTTTAGTGAATATTCATTCATTAATTCAATTACTTGTCGTTCTTGAAGAGTGCCGGAAACCGGAAGCGGTGGTCGATGAGTTGAAGCATGTCGTCCTGTCTTATGGCTTCGAGTTTCATGGGTTGCTTCGCTACCCCAAACACAGCGAGGACCTGACAGGGGCGGCGCTCGCCGGCGAATGGCCCGAGGGATGGCCGCAGATCTACGTCGGCAAGAAATATATGCTGAACGATCCGACAATCCGTTATCTCGCCTTCGCGCAACAGCCGTTTCGCTGGAAAGATAGTCTCGCGGCATTCCGCAAGGATCCGCACTATCGGCGGATGGAACAGGTGATGTCCGCTGCCTGGGGCTATGGCCTGAAGGACGGCTACATGTTTCCGATCCATGGGAGAAGCGGTGTGCTCGGCTATCTGAGTGTCGGCGGCAAACCTGTCGATTTGTCTCCGCTCGAGATCACGCTGTTCGATGCGATCGCCAAGCGGGCATTCTGGCGCCTGCTCGAACTGCGCGGCGAAGACGGTTCGGTGTCGGACGATCTGTCGGGTGCCGACACAAGGCTTACGCGGCGCGAAATGGAAATCCTTCAGTATCTCGCGGAAGGACTGACGTCGGTCGAGATCGGCAAGCTGTTGCAGATCTCCAACCATACCGTCGACTGGTATATGAACGGTCTGCAGGACAAGCTGAAGGCAAAGAACCGCCAGCATGCCGTGGCTGTTGCTTTCCGCCACGGGCTCATTAGCTAGCTAGTTTAGAGAAATTCGATCTTGCGTCGTCGTGGGAAATTGAACTTTCCGTGACAGCGGGTTAAGACTCCTTTCGCGGGTGCAGCATTGCCCGTTTTTATGCCGTGAGGAGACTGCATTTGCCCATTTCCAAGATCCTTGTCGCCAACCGTTCCGAAATTGCCATCCGCGTGTTTCGCGCTGCCAACGAGCTCGGGATAAAAACGGTCGCGATATGGGCTGAGGAAGACAAACTGGCGCTGCATCGCTTCAAGGCGGACGAGAGTTACCAGGTCGGCCGCGGCCCGCATCTTGCGCGCGACCTCGGCCCGATCGAGAGCTATCTTTCGATCGACGAAGTCATCCGTGTCGCCAAGCTCTCCGGAGCGGATGCGATCCATCCGGGCTACGGCCTGTTGTCCGAGAGCCCCGAATTCGTCGATGCCTGTAACAAGGCCGGCATCATCTTCATCGGCCCGACCGGCGATACGATGCGCCAGCTCGGCAACAAGGTGGCGGCCCGCAATCTCGCGATCTCGGTCGGCGTTCCCGTCGTTCCGGCCACCGATCCACTGCCTGACGATATGGCCGTTGTTGCCAAGATGGCTGACGAGATCGGCTATCCCGTCATGCTTAAGGCATCCTGGGGCGGTGGCGGTCGCGGCATGCGCGCCATTCGCGATCCGAAGGACCTTGCCCGCGAGGTGACCGAAGCCAAGCGTGAGGCGATGGCCGCCTTCGGCAAGGATGAGGTCTATCTCGAAAAGCTCGTCGAGCGCGCCCGTCACGTCGAAAGCCAGATCCTTGGCGATACGCATGGCAATGTCGTGCATCTCTTCGAGCGCGACTGCTCGATCCAGCGCCGTAACCAGAAGGTCGTAGAGCGCGCGCCAGCCCCTTATTTGAGTGAAGCGCAGCGCCAGGAACTGGCCGCCTATTCGCTGAAGATCGCGGGCGCCACTGGCTATGTCGGCGCCGGCACCGTCGAGTATCTGATGGATGCCGATACCGGCAAATTCTACTTCATCGAAGTCAATCCGCGCATCCAGGTCGAACACACGGTGACCGAAGTCGTCACCGGCATCGATATCGTCAAGGCGCAGATCCACATCCTCGACGGCTTCGCGATCGGCACGCCGGAATCGGGCGTGCCCGCACAGGCCGATATCAAGCTCAACGGCCATGCCCTGCAGTGCCGCATCACCACCGAGGATCCGGAACACAACTTCATCCCGGATTACGGCCGTATCACCGCCTATCGTTCGGCATCCGGCTTTGGCATTCGTCTCGATGGCGGCACGTCCTATTCGGGCGCCATCATCACCCGCTATTACGATCCGCTCTTGGTTAAGGTCACGGCCTGGGCGCCGAGCCCGTCGGAAGCGATCTCGCGCATGGACCGCGCGCTGCGCGAATTCCGTATCCGCGGCGTCGCCACCAACCTGACCTTCCTGGAAGCGATCATCACGCATCCGAAGTTCAAGGATAACAGCTACACTACCCGCTTCATCGACACGACGCCGGAGCTGTTCCAGCAGGTCAAGCGCCAGGACCGCGCGACGAAGCTGCTCACCTATCTGGCCGACGTCACCGTCAACGGTCACCCCGAGGCCAAGGATAGGCCGCGCCCGACGGCGGATGCCGCCGAGCCCGTCGTGCCCTACACCAACGGCACGACGATCAAGGACGGCACCAAGCAGCTGCTCGACACGCTTGGTCCGAAGAAGTTCGGCGAATGGATGCGCAACGAAAAGCGCGTGCTGATGACCGACACGACGATGCGCGACGGCCATCAGTCGCTGCTCGCGACCCGCATGCGCACCTACGACATCGCCCGTATCGCCGGCACCTATGCGCATGCACTGCCGAACCTGCTCTCGCTGGAGTGCTGGGGCGGCGCCACCTTCGACGTCTCCATGCGCTTCCTGACGGAAGATCCGTGGGAGCGCCTGTCTCAGGTGCGCGAGGCGGCACCGAACCTCCTGCTGCAGATGCTGCTGCGCGGCGCCAACGGCGTCGGTTACAAGAACTACCCTGATAACGTCGTCAAATACTTCGTCCGCCAGGCTGCGGCCGGCGGTATCGATCTATTCCGCGTCTTCGACTGCCTGAACTGGGTCGAGAACATGCGCGTGTCGATGGATGCGGTGGCGGAAGAGAACAAGCTTTGCGAAGCTGCGATCTGCTATACCGGCGATATCCTGAACTCGGCACGTCCGAAGTATGATCTGAAGTACTACACCGATCTCGCCGTTCAGCTGGAAAAGGCCGGCGCGCATATCATCGCGCTGAAGGATATGGCGGGCCTGTTGAAGCCGGCCGCTGCCAAGGTGCTGTTCAAGGCGCTGCGCGAGGCAACCTCGCTGCCGATCCACTTCCATACGCACGACACCTCGGGCATTGCGGCCGCGACCGTTCTGGCTGCCGTCGACGCCGGCGTCGATGCCGTCGATGCGGCCATGGACGCGCTGTCGGGCAACACCTCGCAGCCGTGCTTGGGCTCGATCGTCGAAGCGCTGCGTGGTTCGGAGCGCGATCCGGGTCTCGATCCGGAATGGATCCGCCGCATCTCGTTCTACTGGGAAGCGGTGCGCCACCAGTACGCGGCCTTCGAGAGCGATCTCAAGGGACCGGCGTCGGAAGTCTACTTGCACGAAATGCCGGGCGGCCAGTTCACCAATCTCAAGGAACAGGCCCGCTCGCTCGGCCTCGAGACCCGCTGGCATCAGGTGGCGCAGGCCTATGCCGACGCCAACCAGATGTTCGGCGATATCGTCAAGGTGACGCCGTCCTCCAAGGTGGTCGGCGACATGGCGCTGATGATGGTGAGCCAAGATCTGAGCGTCGCCGACGTCGTCAGCGTAGACAAGGAAGTGTCCTTCCCTGAATCCGTCGTCTCGATGCTGAAGGGCGATCTCGGTCAGCCGCCGTCTGGCTGGCCGGCAGCGCTGCAGAAGAAGGCGCTGAAGGGCGATGCGCCCTATACGGTGCGTCCCGGCTCGCTGCTTGAGGATGCTGATCTCGATGCCGAACGCAAGACGATCGAAACCAAGCTGGAGCGCGAGGTCAACGACTTCGAGTTTGCCTCTTATCTCATGTATCCGAAGGTCTTCACCGACTTCGCTCTGGCATCCGACACCTACGGCCCGGTCTCGGTTCTGCCGACGCCTGCCTATTTCTACGGTCTTGGCGACGGCGAGGAGCTGTTTGCCGATATCGAGAAGGGCAAGACGCTCGTCATCGTCAACCAGGCGATGAGCGGCACCGACAGCCAGGGCATGGTCACCGTGTTCTTCGAGCTCAACGGCCAGCCGCGCCGCATCAAGGTTCCGGATCGCGCCCATGGTGCCACCGGAGCTGCTGCCCGCCGCAAGGCTGAGCCGGGCAATGCGGCCCATGTCGGCGCGCCGATGCCTGGCGTAATCTCCCGCGCCTTCGTCTCGGCCGGCCAGACGGTCAGCGCCGGTGACGTGCTGGTGTCGATCGAAGCCATGAAGATGGAAACGGCGATCCACGCCGAGAAGGACGGCACGATCGCCGAAGTTCTCGTCAAGGCCGGCGACCAGATCGATGCCAAGGACCTGCTGGTCACTTATGCAGGGTAAGTGATGCTGGCGGGCGTCGTGTCATGCGGCGCCCGGTCGGGCTATCCGCTGTGTGGCGTTCTTGGCGGCGTACCGTGTCGTTTCAATAGGTTACGGACGCGGCCACTTACTCTGCCGTCATCCTCGGGCTCGTCCCGAGGATCTGCCAACGGTCCAACTTGCTTGACGTGCATGGACACTTGGCGCGTGTTTTTGTCGACTCGACGGCGCGTGCTGATCCGTCGCGAATGTCCGCACCGTTGAACTCCGGGAGGCGTGCTTAGATCCTCGGGACAAGCCCGAGGATGACGCCGAGCGGGTTTTTGACTCGCGTTTCAATGAGTTGCGGCTGCGGCCATCCGCTCCGCCGTAATCCTGACTTTGCCCCGTGATCTCGTAATTATCCCTCAAATATCGTAGGTATGCGCGGCGTTGATCGTCGAGATGAAGCGCTTGGTGCGTTCGCGTTCCGGGGCGGTGAAGATGTTCTTCGCGCTGCCGGTCTCGACCACGCTGCCCGCTTCCAGGAAGACGACGTCGTTGGCGATCTTCGAGGCGAGCCTCAGGTCGTGGGTCGCCATGACCATGGTCGTGCCCTCGCTGGCGAGGCGGCCGAGGACGTCGACGACTTCGGCGGAGAGTTCCGGGTCGAGCGCCGATGTCGGCTCGTCGCAGAGAAGGACGCGGGGCGAAGGGGCCAGCGCGCGGGCGATCGCCACGCGCTGCTGCTGGCCGCCCGACAGCGTCGAGGGCCAGGCATCGGCCTTGTGGGCCATGCCGACCTTGGTCAGGAGTTCCATGGCGCGGTTGCGGGCCTTTTCCTTCGGCCATTTCAGCACGGTCACCAGGCTTTCCATGACGTTTTCGATCGCCGTCTGGTGCGGGAAGAGCTGGAAATTCTGGAAAACCATGCCGGTCTGACGGCGGATCTTCTGGATCGCCTGCCAGCTGGTCTTCTGGCCGGGCTTGAAGGTCAGGGTTTCCTCGCCGAGGCGGATGGTGCCTGCGGTCGGGATCTCCAGGAGGTTGATGCAGCGCAGGAGCGTGCTCTTGCCGCCGCCCGAGGGGCCGACGAGCGCGGTAACGCTGCCTTCGGGAATGCGGATGCTGATGTCCTTCAGGATAACGGCGTCGCCGAAGCGCTTTTCAATATTCGAGAGCTCAATCATGCGTTTGCCTCCAGCATGCCGCCATAGCGGGCGAAGCGGCGCTCCAGCCTGACCTGCAGGGCCGAGAGAACGGAGCTCAGGGCGAGATAGATGAGGGCTGCCTCTATATAGAGGATCAGCGGTTCATAGGTGGTGGCGACGATGCGCTGGGCGGCCTGGAAGAGCTCCGGCACGGTGATGGCGGCGGCGAGCGACGTATCCTTGACCAGCGAAATGAAGGTGTTCGACAGCGGCGGCACGGCAACGCGACCGGCCTGCGGCAGGATCGTCCGGCTCATCGCCTGGCGCCAGCTCATGCCGATCGAATAGGCGGCCTCCCACTGGCCCTTGGGCACGGAGGAGATGACGGCGCGGATGATCTCGGAGCTGTAGGCGCCGATGTTGAGCGTGAAGCCGATCAGGGCTGCCGGGAAGGCGTCGAGCAGGATGCCGATGCTGGGCAGGCCGTAGAAGATGACGAAGAGCTGTACCAGAAGCGGCGTGCCGCGGATCACCCAGACGTAGAAGCGGGCGATCGCCACGAAGGGGGCTGCGCCAAAGAGCCGGGCGATCGCGGTGATCAGGCCGAGTACGAGCCCGAAGGTGAAGGACAGCAATGTCAGCGGAATGGTGAAGACCAGCCCGGCCCACAACAGGGGCACGAGCGAATCCGCCATCAATTGAAGCCAGTGCGGCACGGGCGTTCCCTTTCGCGGGGTTTATAGGTTTTTACGTGGAATACCCCTCCCCAACCCCTCCCCACAAGGGGGAGGGGCTAAGAGGTGGCACTATGCGTGCAGAACGTACGCATTGGCGCTCATGTCGGATTTAGTCGGAAAGCGCCCAATAAAAAGCCCCTCCGCCTTGCGGGGAGGGGTTGGGAGGATATCTGCGCTGTGCTTCAGACTTACTTCGAGACGTCCTGGCCGAAATACTTGTCGGAGATCGTCTTGTAGGTGCCGTCGGCCTTGATATCGACGAGCGCCTTGTTGATCGCTTCCAGCAGTTCCGGTTCGCCCTTGCGGATGATGATGCCGGAGTGGTCGGCATTTTCTTCCTGCGCGGCGATCTTTACCGGGGCGTCGGGCTTGTGCTTCTTGAAATCGAGGAAGGACAGGCTGTCGTTGATGGTGGCGTCGGCGCGCTTGGTGAGCACCAGCTGGATCGACTGGTCGAAGCCGTCGGTGCCGACGAGTTCGGCGCCGGACTGTTCGGCGAGCTTGCCGAAGTTGCTGGTCAGTGACTGCGCCGACTTCTTGCCCTTGAGATCAGCGAAGGTCTTGATGCTGTCGTCGCCGTCGCGAACGATGAGCACGGCCTTGGAGGCGATGTAGGGCTCGGAGAAGTCATACTTTTGCTTGCGTGCATCGGTGATGCCGACCTGGTTGATGACGGTGTCGTAGCGCTTGGCGTCGATGCCGGCGATCAGGCCGTCCCACTTGCCTTCGACGAACTCGGCCTTGACGCCGAGCTTGGTGGCGACTGCTTCGCCGATCTCGACGTCGAAGCCGACAAGCTTGCCGCTGGCATCATGGAAAGTGAACGGGGCGTAGGTGCCTTCGGTGCCGATCTTCAGCACGCCCGCCTGCTTGATGGCGGCGAGGTTTTCGCCGGCCAGTGCCGGCATCAGGGCGGCGGCCTGGATCAGGGCTGCGGTGGCGAGGGTCTTCAGGAGGTTCATGTGTCTGTCCAATTCACCAGTGTGTTCGATGGCTGAAAAATCGCAGAAAAGCCGATGCCGCGATGCGTCAAAAACTGCGAAGAAAATCGGCAATTGCGAATATTTTTCTCATTTATCACGGTTTTGGTGTTCAGTGTTTCACAATGTGAGGCGATGATTTGTTTGCTCCCGCTTGTTTGCACGTTTGTATCGGTTTATGCATGATTCAATCGATTTGAGATTGGTCAGGCTAAATCCGGCATGAACACGAACGAACTTCTGCTGCAGGAGCGCAAGAGCGTCATTTCGCGCAAGCTGCAGACCCATGGGCGCGTGCTTGCCGCCGAGCTCGCGGCGGAATTCGGTGTCTCCGAGGATACGGTGCGCCGCGACCTGCGCGAGATGGCGGCGGCGGGGCTCTGCGAGCGGGTCTATGGCGGCGCGCTGCCGGTTTCGCCTGCCGGCGGCAGCCTCAATCACCGCGCTGGCATCGCGCGCGACCGCAAGCAGGCGCTGGCGGCGGCCGCCGTTTCGCAGATCGCGGCCGATATGACCGTGTTCTTCGATGCGGGCAGCACGAACCTGGCGATAGCCATGGCATTGCCGATGGATCTGCCGCTGACGGCGGTGACCAATGCGCCGTCGATCGCCGCGGCGCTGATCGACAAGCCGCTCGTCAACGTCATCCTGATCGGCGGATTGATCGACCGGCAGGTGGGCGGCGCGCTGGGGGCAAAGGCGATGCGCGACATGGAGCCGCTGTCGCCCGACCTCTGCATTCTCGGCGCCTGCGGCGTCGATATCGCGGCCGGCGTCACCGTCTTCGGTTTCGAGGATGCGGAGTTCAAGCGCTTCGTCGCGACCAAGAGCCGGCAGGTACTTGTCGCCGTCACCTCCGACAAGTTCGGCACGGCCGCGCCGCATGGCGTGCTCTCGGCCGCCGATTGCGGCTGCCTCGTGGTTGAGCGCGATGCCGATCCTCAGATGCTGGCGCGCTACCGCGATCTTGGATGCAAGACGCTGGTTGCCGGCGAAAACGAATAAATATCGTTCAATGATGCGCCGGACGAGGAGTGCCGGCGCCAGTGCATAATGGGAAGAGACATGGATAATCACGTCAACACAGCGCTTCCGGTCAGAAGCGGCTACGTCACCAAGAACAGGACGGCGGTGTCGCTGCTGTTCCTGATCAACGGCTTCACCGTTGGTTCCTGGGCGCCGAAGATCCCCGAATTCGCCGAACGACTGGAGCTCAGCAAGTTCCACCTCGGGCTGATGATCCTGGTGCTTGGGATCGGCTCGCTGACGCTGATGCCGATTGCCGGCGCACAGATCGCGCGGCATGGATCGCGGGTCGTATCGCTTGCCATGGCCGTGTGCCTGCTGCCCGGCCTGCTGGCGCTGACGCTGGCGCCCAATATTGTGATGGCGGCAATCGCGATCTTCCTGTTCGGCGGCTTCATGGGGGCCATGGATGTTGCCATGAATGCCAATGCGGTCGCCGTCGAGCAGTCGATGCGGCGGGCGATTATGTCGTCCTGTCATGCCTTCTGGAGCCTCGGCGGGTTGATCGGCGCCGGCCTCGGTGGGCTGCTGATCGCGCATTTCGGCGTGTTTGCACATGCCATCGTCGCGACGGCTCTCGCGGCCATCACGCTTGCGGTTGCCTGGAACATGATCCTTGCCGACCAGCCGCATCCCGATACGAAGAAAGAGAAAACGCGGCTGCCGATGGTGCCGCTGCCCTGGCTGCTCGGTCTCGTCGCGCTGTTTTCGATGATGCCGGAAGGCGCGGTTCTCGACTGGGGCGCGCTTTATCTCCGCGAAGAACTCGGTGCTTCGGTTGCGCTCTCGGGCTTCGGCTTCGCTGCCTTCTCGCTGACGATGGCGGCGATGCGCTTTGCCGGCGACCTCGTTCGTGATCGCCTGGGCGGCGTCATGACGCTCAGGATCTGCACGCTGTTCGCCATCGCGGGCATGCTTCTCGCAGGTTTCGCGCCGAATGCGGAGATCGCCATCCTTGGCTTTGCCTTCTGCGGCATCGGTATCTCCAACATGGTGCCGATCGCTTTCTCGGCAGCGGGCAATATTCCACATCTGAAGGCAGGTATCGGTATCTCGGTCGTCACCACCATGGGCTATTCCGGCATGCTGGTGGCGCCGTCGGCGATCGGCTTCGTGGCCGAGCATGTCGGCTTCTCCGTCGTTTTCATGGCGCTGCCGGTGCTTCTCCTCGTGGTGCTGGCGCTCTCCAACCTGGCGCGCTATGCGGACGGCATTTCCGGTGGTGGTCACTAAGAGACGTCAAACAAAGTGATGGATGCCGCGGGTTGACAAGCGGGCGGTCATGATCCACCTGAAAGGCACGAAATTTAAGGGTTCAAGAGCTCTATCCATGTCTTCAGCTACGGATTTTGATCCGAAACCGCGCCGCGCATCCGTTGCCGTCGATGTCGGCGGCGTCATCGTCGGCGGCGGCGCGCCCGTCGTCGTCCAGTCGATGACCAATACGGATACGGCCGATATCGACGCCACTGTCGCCCAGGTGGCCGCGCTCTACAAGGCCGGCTCCGAGCTTGTTCGTATCACCGTCGATCGCGATGAAAGCGCTGCCGCCGTGCCGCGCATCCGCGACCGGCTGCTGCGCCTCGGCATGGACGTGCCGCTGGTCGGCGACTTCCATTATATCGGCCACAAGCTGCTTGCCGATCATCCCGATTGCGCCGAGGCGCTGGCGAAGTACCGGATCAATCCCGGGAATGTCGGCTTCAAGGACAAGAAGGACAAGCAGTTCGGCGACATCATCGAGATGGCGATCCGCTACGACAAGCCTGTGCGTATCGGCGTCAACTGGGGGTCGCTCGACCAGGAACTGCTGACCGCTCTGATGGACCAGAACTCGGCCGCCGGTTCGCCGCTCTCGGCCCGCCAGGTTACCCGCGAGGCGATCGTGCAGTCGGCGCTGATCTCGGCCAATCTCGCCGAAGAGATCGGCCTGCCGCGCAACCGCATCATTCTGTCGGCCAAGGTCAGCCAGGTGCAGGACCTGATCGCTGTTTATTCCATGCTGTCTGAACGTTCCGACCATGCGCTGCATCTCGGCCTCACCGAGGCCGGCATGGGCACCAAGGGCATCGTCGCTTCTTCTGCCGCCATGGGCTACGTGCTGCAGCACGGGATCGGCGATACGATCCGTGTATCGCTGACGCCGGAGCCGAATGGCGACCGTACGCGTGAAGTGCAGGTGGCGCAGGAAATCCTGCAGGTCATGGGCTTCCGCCAGTTCATTCCTGTCGTCGCGGCTTGTCCCGGCTGCGGGCGTACGACGTCGACGGTCTTCCAGGAGCTGGCGCAGAACATCCAGAACGACTTGCGCAAGAACATGCCCGTGTGGCGCGACAAGTATCCGGGTGTCGAGGCGCTCAACGTCGCGGTCATGGGCTGCATCGTCAACGGCCCCGGTGAGAGCAAGCATGCCGATATCGGCATCTCGCTGCCAGGAACCGGCGAGAGCCCGTCTGCGCCCGTCTATATCGATGGCCAGAAGGCGATGACGCTGCGCGGTCCGAATATCGCGTCGGATTTCGAGGCGCTGGTCGCCGATTACATCGAAAAGCGTTTCGGCCAGAACAGGACGGCGGCGGAGTAATCCGCGCCGTCGCTTTTCCTATCCAAAATCAGATCCGGCTGGTGAGCAGCTTCAGCCCTGCGAAGCAGTAGAAGGCCGCCATGGCGCCTTCGATCCAGCGGCGCAGGCTTGAATAGATCTTCAGCGCCTGCGGTGTCGAGAAGAGCACGGCATAGCCCATGAAGACGATGAAGCCCGTCGTCAGGCAGATGCCGACGATCAGGCCGGCAACGGATGCCGGCGCGCCCTGAGGCATGCCGAGCGCGATGATCGCCAGCCATGCGAAGATCGCCTTCGGATTGGTGACGTGAATGCCGTAGCCGCGCAAAAGTAGCGCGCGGGTCGACATGTTCTTCGGCGTCGTGGCCTGCTTGATATCGGGATTGGCGCGCACGGCCTTGAAGGCCTTGTAGGCAAGATAGAGCAGATAGAGGCCACCGAAAATCTTCAGGATCTCAAGCGCCACCGCGTAGGTGTTGAGAATGGTGGCAAGCCCGAGTGCCGCCGCGCAGGCCCAGGTGAAGGAGCCGGCGAAAATGCCGAGCGAGATCGTCATGCCGGCCTTGCGGCCATGCACCATGGATGTCGAGACGATCGCCATGATGGCCGGGCCGGGGCTGATGACGGCGACGATATAGGCGATATAAGCCGGCAGGATCTGCGGAAGGTAGCTCAGGGTCTCGTGCATGGCGCTTCTCTTGGGAACGGCCGCGCATCGTTGCGGCCTTGCGCCAAGTTCTAGGCGCGCCACGTGTCGCTCGGCAAGAGAGCAGAGCCTGAGCGGGCGCCGGAATCTTGTCTCGGTGACGTTTTTTCAGCGATTGCTGTCTCAGCTCTTGCGCTCGGCGATGAAGCGGGCTGCTTCGACGAGAACCGTGGCGCGCTCGCCATAGGGGGCCAGCAGCGCTTCGGCTTCCTTCACATGGGCTGAGAGCGTCGCCTCGGCCCAGGCCATGCCGTGCAGGCCCACCAGAGTACCCTTGCCGCGGCCGGCGTCCTTGCCGGTTGCCTTGCCCATGGTGGCGCTGTCGGCGGTCAGGTCGAGGATGTCGTCGGCGAGCTGGAAGGCGAGGCCGATGCGTTCGCCGAACCGGCGCAATGTCGCGCGGTCCTCAGCCGGGCTGCCGGCCACGATGGCGCCCGCCTCGCAGGCGAAGCGGATGAGCGCACCCGTCTTCATCGCCTGCAGCATGATGATGCCCTGTTCGTCCGGCGCCTGCTTCTCCGCGGCCAGATCGAGCGCCTGTCCGCCGGCCATGCCGCCGAGGCCGGAGGCGCGCGACAGCGCGAGGATCAGCGCGACCTTGCGCGCCTCGTCGATACCTGGCGTCGAGGCGATGATGTCGAAGGCGTAGGTGAGCAGGCTGTCGCCGGCGAGAATGGCGGTCGCCTCGTCATAGGCGATGTGCACCGTCGGCTTGCCGCGGCGCAGGTCGTCGTCGTCCATGGCAGGCAGGTCGTCGTGGACGAGCGAATAACAGTGAACGCATTCGAGCGCGGCGCCGATCCGCAGGGCGGCGTCGCGATTGCCGCCGAGCATCGTTGCCGTCTCGACGACCAGAAACGGGCGCAGCCGCTTGCCGCCGTTCAGCACCGCGTAGTGCATGGCCGAGCGCAGGTTTTCCGGGCGTGCGATCTCGTCGTCCAAGACCGCTTGAGAAAGCAGCGCGTCGAGCACGCCTTCGATCTCACGGGCGTTGGCTGCGAGCCGGCTTTCGAATGTCTTCAGATGCGCGTTCATGCGGCGTTGTTTGGCACGGGCGGGCTTGGGCTTGCAACGGAATTGTCGACAGAGCAACCAAGATTTCCTTTGTGTCTGGCCATGCCAGTTTGCAGGCGGTATGGAGAAGAGGGGAACGAGACTGGGTCAGGGGAATTGGACATCACGCCGGAGACAGACGACAGCATGGCCATGCCGATCCATCGGCGCGCCCTCGTTTGGCTAAAGGGTCGTTCGCTTATGATGCGCATTGTTCTGGCGATCGCCGCGCTGCTTGTTCTGCCCTATGCGCTGATCTTACTTTACGTGCTGCCCTTCATCCATCCAGTCTCGACCTTGATGCTGCGCGATCTGGTTCTCTTGCGCGGCTACGACCGGCAATGGGTGTCGATCGACCAGATCTCGCCGGTTCTGGTGCAATCGGTGATGATGTCGGAAGACGGGCAGTTCTGTTTCCACGGTGGCGTCGACTGGGGCGAGATGCGGATGCTGGTGACCGACACGTTGCGCGGTGAAGCGACGCGCGGCGGCAGCACCATTCCGATGCAGACGGCGAAGAACCTCTTCTTGTGGAACAGCCGTTCCTTCGTGCGCAAGGCGATGGAACTGCCGCTGGCGGTGACGGCCGATTTCGTCTGGTCGAAGCGGCGGCTGATGGAGATCTATCTCAACATCGCCGAATGGGGCCCGGGTATCTATGGCATCGAGGCGGCGGCGCGCTATCATTTCAAGGTGCCGGCGTCGAAGCTCACCAGCCGGCAGGCGGCGCTGCTTGCGGTGTCTCTGCCCAATCCGATCGACCGCAATGCCGGCAAGCCGGGCCGCGGCCTGCGCAGTCTCGCCGGCGTCATCGAGCGCCGGGCGCGCAATTCCGGCGAATACATCAGATGCATTTATGACTGACATCAGAAGATGTCGCTGGTGACCCCAGATATCATCTGGCATGCGTGATCGCACGTATGAAGGATGATGTGCGGCTCGGCCGCGCTTGCTTGCAAGGGAGATATCTTTGGACCGGCTGACGCTCTATATCGGCAACAAGAACTATTCCTCCTGGTCGTTTCGCCCCTGGATCGCTCTGACGGCGGCCGGCATTCCGTTCGAGGAGGTTCTGGTTCCTTTCGACAACGCGGCCGGCAATCCGCACTTTCGGGCGTTTTCGCCGACCGGGCAGGTGCCGGTGCTGCAGCATGGCGCCACCCGCGTGTGGCAGTCGCTCGCCATCATCGAATATGTCGCCGAGCTTTATCCCGAAGCCGGCCTGTGGCCGAAGGCGCGCGACAAGCGGGCCGTGGCGCGCGCGGTGTCGATGGAGATGCTCTCTGGCTTCAGGGCGCTGCGCAGCGCCTGTCCGATGAACATGCGCCGCCCGAAGGGCCGGATTGCGCTTGCCGACGGCGTCATGGCCGATGTGGCGCGCATCGAGACGATCTGGCGGGATCTGCGCGCTCATTCCGGCGGTCCCTTTCTGTTTGGTGAATTCTCGGGCGCCGATGCGATGTTCGCGCCTGTCGTCAATCGCTTCGAGATCTACGATCTGGTGGCGTCGGGCGATACGTTGAGCTATATGGCGGCGATGAAGGCCCTGCCGGCCTGGAAGGCCTGGGAGGATGCGGCGCGCGCGGAGCCTTGGATCGTCGAGGAAGACGAGGTCTGATAAGAGATTCACGTGAATCTCAAAAAATAAAGCTGGGGACTGGTCAAGCCCCTCCAAGGCATGTATAAGCGCGCAAAATTTCCGAAATCGCGATATGTCGTTTCGGCCGCCAGTCTGGCCGTTGGATGTGTTCGCCTGTGAAGTGGAGTAAGAAAAATGGCTGTACCTAAGAGAAAAACAAGCCCGTCCAAGCGCGGTATGCGCCGCTCTGCTGACGCGCTGAAGGCCCCGACCTACGTTGAAGACAAGAACTCCGGCGAACTGCGTCGCCCGCACCATATCGATCTGAAGACCGGTATGTACCGCGGCCGTCAGGTTCTGACGCCGAAGGAAAGCGCATAATTTCATTATGCGTTCTGCTTCAGCAGAATTCGCAAGGCCGGCCGTGTGCCGGCCTTTTGCGTTTTGGCAATAATATATCGCATGATCACTTGAAGTGACGCGGTGATTTACGGCACTATTCTTCCACCGAGGGAGAATACCGCCACATGTTCACTGCAATTCCGCTGATGGTCGTGCCTTTCATTCTCTATAATCTTGCGATGGTCGGGTTCATGGGCAGCGGCGGACTTCCCGCGCTTCACAATGACCTCATCGTACTGTCGATGATCTCAGGGGCGATCTGGAGCATGTCGCTTGGTGACCTGTTCATCGTCGTGGCGCTCGTCGTTCTGTTCTTCGAGATTTTGCGCGCAACGCGCAACGCGCGCGGCAGCCTGGCCAACCACATGCTGTCCATGCTTGTCTTCATCGCGTTTCTGGTGGAGTTCCTGCTTGTTCCGGATGCGGCGACGCAGGTGTTCTTCATTCTTCTGACGATCGCGCTGATCGATGTCGTCGGCGGCTTCGCGGTATCGATCCGCAGCGCCGGGCGGGATGTCTCTATCGGGCTATGAGTCTCGGCATCTCCCCGAGCTCTCGGCTTGAGGAGATGCGAAGCGATCGGGGTCTGGTATCAGAGACTGTCGAGCTTGCTCTGAAGCGCGCGCAGCTGTTCCTTGAGTTCGTCGATATCCTTGGCTTCGGCCTTGCGGCTTTCCTTGGCGGCTGTTGCCGGCGCCTTGAAGGGCGAGAACATCTGCATGGCCTGCTGGAACATCTCGGTGTTGCGGCGCACCTGGTCCTCGACCATCTGCATGGGCAGTTGCAGGTTCTTCGTCAGCGGCGTCTCACCGAACGCGCGTGTCACCTGCTCGCGCATCTGCGTCTGCTGTTCGGTAAAGGCGCGCATGGAGTGTTCCAGGAAGCTCGGAACCACCATCTGCATCTGGTCGCCGTAATAGGTGATCAGCTGGCGTAGGAAGGAAATGGGTAGCAGCGTGTTGCCGGTCTTCGATTCCTGCTCGAAGATGATCTGCGTCAACACGGAATGCGTGATGTCGTCGCCGCTCTTGGCGTCCTGTACGGTGAAGTCCTCTCCCTTCTTCACCATCTCCGCCAGGTCTTCCAGAGTCACGTATGTGCTGGTGCCGGTGTTATACAGTCGGCGATTGGCGTATTTCTTGATCGCTACCTGGCCCTCATTCTTCGCCATATGAATCTCCCAAAGCCCGTCTTATTGTCATTGAAATTCCTCCACTTGGGAGTGTAGACGCAAAATCGGGCCGGTGACAATCTCTTTGTGCGATGCGGCAAGCCCCTTTTAGTGCAAGACAATTCACGCAGCGTAAGTTCTTTCGAAAATTCGCATGTGCTGTCTTGTCGTTTGACTTGGCGATGAAGCTTTGTCAGTTTCAACCTATATGTGGTGGAGCAAACGAGGAGACCTTCATGTCCAGTCCGTCTATCGTCATCGCCAGCGCCGGCCGTACGGCCGTCGGCTCGTTCAACGGCGCTTTCGCCACCGTCGCCGCCCATGAACTGGGTGCCGCGGCCGTCAAGGGCGCGCTCGATAGGGCGGGCGTCGATGCCTCCGAAGTGGACGAGGTCATCCTCGGGCAGGTGCTGCCGGCGGGCGAAGGGCAGAACCCGGCGCGCCAGGCGGCGATGAAGGCCGGCGTTCCCAAGGAAGCGACCGCCTGGGGCATCAACCAGCTCTGCGGGTCCGGCCTGCGCGCGGTCGCACTCGGCATGCAGCAGATCGCGCTCGGCGATGCGAAGATCATCGTCGCCGGCGGCCAGGAATCGATGTCGATGGCGCCGCATGCAGCACATTTGCGCGCCGGCACCAAGATGGGCGACATGAAGATGGTCGACACCATGATCAAGGACGGCCTCACCGACGCCTTCTACGGCTACCACATGGGCGTGACCGCCGAAAACATCGCCCGCCAGTGGCAGCTGACGCGCGAGGAGCAGGACATGTTCGCCGTTGCCTCGCAGAACAAGGCCGAGGCCGCGCAGAAGGCCGGGCGTTTTAGCGACGAGATCATTCCCTTCGTCATCCAGGGGCGCAAGGGCGACGTCACGGTCGATGCGGACGAATATATCCGCCACGGCGCCACCATGGAGGCAATGGCCAAGCTTCGGCCGGCGTTCGACAAGGAAGGCACGGTGACGGCGGCTAATGCATCTGGTCTCAATGATGGCGCGGCCGCTGCCGTGCTGATGACCGAAGCGGAAGCATCGCGTCGCGGCATCCAGCCGCTGGCGCGCATCGTCTCCTGGGCCACCGCCGGCGTCGATCCGCAGATCATGGGCACCGGCCCGATCCCGGCCTCGCGCAAGGCGCTGGAAAAGGCAGGCTGGTCGATCAACGATCTCGACCTCGTCGAGGCCAACGAGGCCTTCGCCGCGCAGGCCTGCGCGGTCAACAAGGATCTGGGCTGGAACCCCGAGATCGTCAACGTTAATGGCGGGGCGATTGCCATCGGTCACCCGATCGGCGCGTCCGGCGCGCGCGTGCTCAACACGCTTCTGTTCGAGATGAAGCGCCGCGGCGCCAAGAAGGGACTTGCGACATTGTGCATCGGCGGCGGAATGGGCGTCGCCATGTGCTTCGAAGCACTCTAATAGCCTGCTTTATATCGTGTCGTGGTTGAGCTCCGGGGATAGCGGAGCCTTACATATGGGGAGCGGAACATGAGCAGAGTCGCTGTTGTCACCGGCGGTACGCGCGGTATTGGCGCCGCCATTTCACTGGCCTTGAAGAGTGCGGGCTATCGGGTCACGGCCAACTATGCCGGCAATGACGAAGCCGCCCAGGCGTTTCATGCGGAGACCGGCATTCCAGTCTTCAAGTGGGATGTATCGAGTTACGAAGCCTGTTCCGAAGGCCTTGCTCGGATCGAAGCCGAGCTCGGCCCGATCGACGTGCTGGTCAACAATGCCGGCATCACGCGCGACGCGATGTTTCACAAGATGACGCCGCAGCAATGGCACGAGGTGATCAACACCAACCTCACCGGCCTGTTCAACATGACGCATCAGGTTTGGGCCGGCATGCGCGAGCGCAGCTTCGGCCGCATCGTCAATATCTCGTCGATCAATGGTCAGAAGGGCCAGATGGGGCAGGCGAACTATTCGGCGGCAAAGGCCGGCGATCTCGGCTTCACCAAGGCGCTTGCCCAGGAGGGCGCGACGAAAAACATCACCGTCAACGCCATCTGCCCCGGCTATATCGGCACCGAGATGGTGCTCGCGGTTCCTGAGAAGGTGCTCAACGAGCGCATCATTCCGCAGATCCCGGTCGGGCGTCTTGGTACGCCGGACGAGATCGCGCGCTGCGTGGTATTTCTCGTTTCGGATGATGCCGGCTTTATCACCGGCTCGACGCTCAGCGCCAATGGCGGGCAGTTGTTCGTCTAAGGCGGGCTTTGCCTTGCGCAGATCTGCTTAGCGGATCGAGGCGGTATGTTCGGTATCGCTGACGGTCGTCTGGTGCGACGGCTTATGCGGGGTCTTGCTCGTGTCGTATGGGTTGAGCGCCGCATAAGTGGCGAGCGCAATCGTCAAGATTGCCGCAGCGCCGATGATCTTCGTCATTGTCTTTCCCTCCCAAGCCGGTCGAGGCATTCCTGATCCCGACCGGTGTCGATATTGGGGCGAATTCGAGGAATTATTCGGTCATTCAACCGTTGGGATGGTGCCGGTCGCGGACCTTCACCGGCACGCGGACGCGCACCTGGTTTTCAGTGCGGAGCGCCATTGCTGCCTTTGCCAGAAATGCCGCCGCGATCAGGATGGCGGTTGCCGAATTCAGGATGATCTGGGCCATGATTTTGTCCTCTCACAAGGGCGGCGCGTCTGATGTGCCGCCGTTTCGTGAGGGGAATATGAGCCTGCCGGCCGTTACCGGATAGACCAGGCTTTGGCGACCGATTGTCAACGCGAAATTGACAATCGGCATTTCGCGGTCACGCAGGCTCGCCGCTGATCCAGGTCTGGTTGACCTTGATGCCGTCGGTCATATGCACTAGATCGGCGCGCAGGCCGGGCGCGAGGCGGCCACGGTCATCGAGCTTCAGGAAGCGGGCGGGGTAAAGCGTTGCCATGCGCAGCGCTTCTGATAGCGACAGATCGAGATAGGTGAGGCCGTAGCGGATCGCCGAGGCCATATCGACGTCGGAGCCGGCGAGCGTGCCGTCTGACAGCACCAGTCTCGAGCAGAAGGCGCCGGTCTCGCGGCGCACCGTGCGGCCGTTCAGCGTAAAGCTGTTCTCTGTGGAACCCACCAGCGACATGGCGTCGGTGACGAAGAACAGCTTGCCCTCGCCGCGCTTGGCTCTCAGCGCCGTGCGCAGCGCCTTGGGATCGACATGGTGGCCATCGGCGATGATGCCGCACCAGACGGCCGGATGATCGATTGCCGCGCCCACAAGCCCCGGTGTGCGATGGCCAAGCTGGCTCATGGCGTTGAAGAGATGCGTCACCCCACGGGCGCCGGCGTCGAAGCGCGCTTCGGCGGCCTCGCTCGTGCAGTCGGAGTGGCCGATGCTGACGGTGACGCCTGCCTCGCTCAGTTCTCGTACCTGTCGTGCCGTGACCTGCTCGGCCGCGATCGTCACCAGCAGCGTGCCGATCGCCTCGGCGGCGGCGGAGAGCGCCTTGACGTCGCGATCCTCGACCGGACGCATCAGTTCGGCCAGATGCGCGCCCTTGCGGGCAGGCGCGAGATGAGGCCCCTCAAGATGAAGGCCAGCCACGCCGCGGTTCGTCTTGACCGCTTCTTTCGCGGCGTCGATGGCGGCGACCGTGGCTTCACCGGTGTCGGTGATCAGCGTCGGCAGCAGCGACGTTGTGCCATAGGGCCTGTGCCCCTCGGCGATGCGGTACATGGAGGCTGGCGACGGTTCGTCGTTGAGCATCCGGCCGGCGCCGCCATTCACCTGGGCGTCGATGAAACCGGGCGCGAGGATACCGCCGTCGAGCGTGATCGTCTCGCTGTCTGGCAGGTCGTTCAGGTTGGCGATCGTCTCGATACGTCCATCGGCAACGACAAGCGCCCCGTCGTCGTGAAAGCGCTCGCCGTCGAAGATGCGGGCGCCGGTGAAGATCTTGCGCGACATCAGACGGTCTCCGTCACCTTCAAGAGGTTCGCCGGCTTGTCGGGGTCGAAGCCCTTGCGGCGGGTGACCGCCTCGATCATGCGGTAGTACACCAGCAGCGAGACCAGCGGGTCCAGGAGGCCGTTGCCGGTCGTGGGGACGCGCAGGTTGATGCCGGGGAGTTCCTGGGTCGAGAAGGGCACGGTGGTGGCGCCGAGCTTGCTCAGACGCTCCAGCGCCTTGACGTTGTTTGCGTAAGCCGCGTCATCGGGCGTGAAGGCAAGGATCGGGAAACCCGTCTGCACAAGGCGCATCGGGCCGTGCATGAGTTCGGCAAGCGAGAAGGCTTCAGCATGCAGGCCGGAGGTCTCCTTGGCCTTCAGCGCTGCCTCGAGCGCGATGGCGAAGGCCGGGCCACGGCCGCCGGTGTAGAGCGAGGTGGCGTTGAAAAGCACGTCTTCGGCGGCAGCCGTATCGATGCCCGATGTGGCGCTCAGCGCTTCGGGAAGCTTTTCAAGTGCGGCCTGCAGGTCGCCACTGGCGCCGATTGCCGCCGTGACGCCCGAGAGGGCCGCGACCGAGGCGATGAAGGACTTGGTCGCCGCGACGCTCTTTTCGGCGCCGGCGTTGAGGTCGAGCACGAGATCGGCCTGCTTGGCGAGCGGGCTGTCGGTGACGTTGACGACGGCAATGGTCGTCGCGCCGCCGCGCTTGGCCGCTTCCTGAAGCGCAACGATATCGGGGCTCGCGCCCGACTGCGATACGGTGAAGTGGATGCCGCCCTTGAGGCGCAGCGGCGTGCCATAGACCGATGCGATGGACGGGCCGACCGAGGCCACCGGAATTCCGCAGGTGATCTCGAAGAGATATTTGAAGAAGGTGGCGGCATGGTCGGACGAGCCGCGCGCGGCGGTGGTGACGACGCTTGGCGCATTCCTGGAAAAGAGCTTGGCGATCTCGTCGAAAACAGGCTTTTCCTTGCGCAGCAGCGTGGCGACCACCTCGGGGGACTGGCCGGCTTCCTGCAACATCAGCGACTGGGTTTCACTCATAGCTCGTCTCCAATTCTCAATTCTGCAACAAAATCATATGCATCGCCACGATAGTGGGAGCGGGTGTATTCAACGACGCGCTGGTCTTCCAGGCGCGATACGCGTTCGATCAGAAGGGCAGGTGCGCCGGCCGCAACGTCGAGCGCTGCCGCCGAGGTCGCGTCGAGCGTGACGGCGGAGAGCTTCTGAAGCGCGCGCACCGGACGGTGGCCGCTTGCCGTCAGCGCGTCGTAGAGCGAGCCTTCGCCGCCGGCGGTGTCATCGAGAAACTTCACGGGGACCACGGAGCGATCGATCGCCAGCGGCAGCCCGTCGGCAAGGCGCAGGCGATCGAGGCGCAACACGCGCTCGTCGACGCCGAGGCCCAGCAGGAAGGCCTCCTCCGGCGAGGGCTTGTTGATGGTGCGCGACAGGATACGCGCCGCCGGCACACGGCCGCGCGAGCGCATGTCTTCGGAGAAGGACGAAAGCCGCCAGAGCGACTGCTCCATGCGCTCGACCTTGGCCGAAACGAAGGTGCCGCTGCCATGGCGTGATTCCAGCGTGCCTGAGTTCAGGAGATCGCGATAGGCGGTGCGCACCGTGACGCGGCCGATCTTCAGGGCTTCGGCCAGATCGCGCTCGCTCGGAAGTGCTGCCCCCGGCTTCAGCAGCCCCTCATTGATCAGGCCGGTCAGTGTCTGCGCGAGACGACGATAGAGAGGCCCGCTGCGCGCTGTGTCGCGCAGTCCACGTGCCTCGATCTCCGCTATCAGACTGGTTCTATCCATGAGATTAAAATAGAACCTCTTTGGAACCAATTGCAAGAGCTAACTTGCATGAAAAAACCCTCGCAGAGCTCTGCGAGGGTTTGATGACATCGGGCATGGTCGGCTTGTTGCCGTCAGCTCTTGGAGAAAATGTAGTCCGTTTCCTGGCGCAGCACTTCGCCGGGGCGCAGAACCGCGTTGGGGAAGCCCTCGTGGTTGATGGCGTCAGGCCAGATCTGTGTTTCCAGGCAGAAGCCCGCGAAGGGGCCGTATTTGCGGCCGCCGATACCAGGCACCGGTACATCGAGCTTGAAGGCGGCGTAGAACTGGACGCCGGGCTCGGTCGTGCGCACTTCCATCGACACGCCTGAATAGAGGCTGCGCGCGAGCACCACGGAACGCTTGGCGACACGTTCGGACGAGAGGCAGAAATTGTGGTCGTAGAGCGCCTGGGTGTCGCCCTCGAAGCGCTTCAGCGAGGCCATTTCGCGGAAGTCGAAGACCGTGCCCTCGACAGGCCGGATCTCGCCGGTCGGAATCTGGCGCTCGTCGGTCGGAAGGTAGCTGTCGGCCGCAATCATGATGTCGTGGCCAAGCGTGTCGTCGCGACCGTCGAGATTGAAATAGGCGTGCTGGCAGACATTGGCGATGGTCGGCTGGTCGCTGGTCGTCTCGTAGACGACCGAGAGTTCGCCATCGCCATGCACGCGGTAGGTGACGAGGATGGTGCAATTGCCGGGATAGCCGCCGCGGCCATCGGCATCGACGATCTTCAGGACGACGCGGTCGCTGTCGTGCTCGACGATCGTCCAGTTGCGCAGCGCGATGTTCTCGAAGCCGCCATGCAGGTGGCTGACGCCGTTTTCGTTGAGGTCGAGCTGATAATTCTTGCCATCGATCGTGAACTTGCCGCCGCCGATGCGGTTGGCGTTGCGGCCGGGCGTCGCGCCGAAATAGGCGGAATGGGCGGGATAGCTGTCGAAATCATCGAAGCCGAGGGTGAGCGGCGCGTCATGGCCTTCGAGCCTGAGGTCCTGGATGACCGCGCCCCAGGTGATCACCTTGGCGGTCAGGCCGCCGCCCGAGATTTCGACGCGATGGACGGTCTCGCCCGTCTTCGTCGTTCCAAAAACGTCCCGCTTCAATCCATCCGCCATCCTGTTTCCTCCCCGGTTCGCGTCCGCAATTTCGGGCCAGAACCTGCTCTCAATTGAATGAAATCGCAACCGCCGCGATATGAAAAACAAACGCCGCCGGTCAGGTCCGGCGGCGTATCAAGCAAAGCGAAAAGGTCTCAGCCGTCCTCGCCAATATCTTCCAGATTGTAAGGTGTCGTCTGGTAGATTTCGTTGATCCAGTTGCCGAACAGCAGATGCGCGTGGCTGCGCCAGCGGTTCTGCGGCGGGATCGACGGGTCGTTGTGCGGGAAATAATTGTGCGGCATCTTGATCGGAACGCCGGCATTCACGTCGCGGAAATACTCGTCGCCGAGCGATGTCGAATCATATTCGACGTGGTTGAAGATATAGAGCCGATTGCCCTTCTTCTCGTGAACGAGGCAGACGCCCATCTCGCTCGATTCCATCAGGATTTCCAGCGTCTCGGATTTTTCGATGTCGGCGCGGCGCACTTCCGTCCAGCGTGAGACCGGAACCTCGAAATTGTCGGAGAAGCCGTTGAGATAGACCGACGACGGCTTGAGGTTCTTGTGGCGATAGACGCCGAAGGCCTTTTCCGTCAGCGCGTGCTTGGGAATGTCGTGAAAATGGTAGATCGCGGCCATCGCGCCCCAGCAGACATTCATCGCGGAGTGCACGTTGGTGCGTGTCCAGTCGAAAATCTGCTGCATTTCATCCCAATAAGTAACGTCTTCGTATGGAAGCGTTTCGATCGGCGCGCCTGTGATGATGAAGCCGTCGAACTTCCGGTGTTTGATCTCCTCCCAGGTCTGGTAGAAGGAGAAGAGATGATCTTCCGAGGTGTTCTTCGCCTTGTGATTCCCGACGCGAACAAGCGACAGCTCGACCTGCAGCGGCGAGGCGCCGATGAGGCGCGCCATCTGGATCTCGGTCTTGATCTTGTTCGGCATGAGGTTCAGAAGCCCGATCTGCAGGGGGCGAATGTCCTGACGGATCGCGGCCGTCTCGGTCATCACGCGCACACCTTCCTGAACCAGGGTTTCAAAGGCGGGCAGGGTATCGGGGATCTTGATCGGCATAGCGGTCACTCGATGAAAAAACGAAAATATCGCTATCGGTCCGCACGCGGCCCTTTAGCAACTTCTTTAACGTGGCTGCAAGCCGGCCGGCCAAATCACCACGGAGCGCTCTAAATAGACCCAGTCAGGCCGCGAATCAATGACCGATACGCGGCGTCGCCTATTTGCCGAGGTAACTCGCGCATTACCTGATGCTAGAAACTGTTGCTGGACAGGCTGACTCACGGTGCTATTCAGGTGCTACATACGCGTAAGGAAGCATGATGGCAGAGGACGTCAAAAGCAGACCGAGCATCCAGGGGCAGGACCGGGTAGGGTATGATCTCAGCCTGATCTTCCGGCTCAAGGTGATGTTTTCGGCATTCTGGCATTCCAGGGTGCGGGCGCCGGTGCTCATTCTTTCGACGGCGTTGATCGGGATCATTCTGGCGACAGCCTATGCCACCGTCATCCTCAACCAGTGGAACGCGCCTTTCTACGACGCCATCTCGCGGCGCGACCTGCCGGGGTTCTTCCACCAGCTGAAGATCTTCGCGCTGATCGCCGGCATGCTGTTGCTTCTCAACGTGGTGCAGGCCTGGCTGAACCAGATGACGGCGCTTTACATGCGCGAGGGGCTGACGCGCGACCTCGTCGACCAGTGGCTGCAGCGCAAGCGGGCGCTCAGGCTCGCCTCCAGCGGGCTGATCGGCGTCAATCCGGACCAGCGCCTGCATGAGGATGCGCGTAATCTGGCGGAAAGCACGACCGGACTTGTCATCGGTCTGGTGCAATCGACGATCCTGCTGGTGAGCTTCATCGGCGTTCTCTGGGAGCTGTCGAGCGGCTTCGTCTTCCGTTTCGGCGAATACGCCTTTTCCATTCCTGGCTACATGGTGTGGGCGGCGATCTTTTACGCGGCTTCCGCCTCGGTGCTCAGCCAGCTCGTCGGGCGCAAGCTCGTCAAGCTCAATGCCGACCGTTTCTCCAAGGAGGCCGAGCTGCGCTTTGCACTGATGCATGCCAACGAGAACATTCCGGCGATCACGGCTGCGCGCGGCGAGGAGAACGAGCGGGGTCGGATCAACACCGATATCAGCGCCGTTCTCGCCGTCATCAAGAAGCTGGCGATGGCCAACGTCAACCTGACATGGGTGTCGGCAGGCTATGGCTGGCTCGTCGTCGTCATTCCGATCATCGTGGCGGCGCCCGCCTATTTCTCCGGTGGCCTCACCTTTGGTCAGCTGATGATGTCGGTCGGCGCGTTCAACCAGGTCAACACCGCGCTGCGCTGGTACGTGTCGAACTTCGGCCCGATCGCCGAATGGCGCGCAACCTTGATGCGCGTCACCGATTTCCGCCAGGCTTTGACGACCATGGGCGACGACGTCGACCTCAAGGAAACGATCGCCTACGAGCGCAGCGCGCCGGGAACGCTGACGCTCGAGGATGTGACGATCGCCACGAAGATGGACGAGGAGATCGACCAGTGTGGCGGCTTCCGGCTGCATGAAGGCAGCGTCACCATCAAGGCCGGCGAGAAGGTGATGATCAACGGCGACCACAACGTCAATCGCAAGCTGCTCTTCCTGGCGATGTCGGAACTGTGGCCCTGCGGCAGCGGCAAGATCGGCCTGCCACCCACCGACGACATGCTGTTCGTGCCGCAATCGGCCTATATTCCCGGCGGTACCTTGCGCGAAGCGCTAGCGTTTCCCGCAGCCGCCGACACCTACAAGAACGACGATGTGGTGGCGGCGCTCGAAAAGGCGGGGCTGCACAATCTCGTTGCCCGTCTCGATACGCGCGCACGCTGGGACAAGCTGCTCGATGCCGATGAACAGCGGGCTATCGGTTTCGCGCGCCTCTTGCTGGTCCGGCCGCAATGGATGGTCTTCGACGAAGTGCTCGAGGGCATGGAGCCCGAATGGCAGTCGACGATGATGAAGGTGCTCGAGGCGATGCCGGATGCGACGATGATCTATATTGGCCGCTCCGATGCCTATATCGAGGCCTTCCGCCCGCGCGTGCTGCATCTCGAAGCGCTGGCCGCTAGGCCCGACGAAAACAAGGTAGCGGACAAGGCGCCGAACACCCCGGCGCCGGCGCTCTGATCGCTTCGATCGGGATCACATCGGCGGAACGATGCCGTTGGTGCCGACCGTGACCTGTGCCGCGGAGACCGTTCCGTCCGCTGTCTTCTCGCCCATGACGATGACATGTGCGCCTGGCGTCAGGTCCGATTTCTGTGCGGCGGTGAAGGTCACGATCGGCGTATCGTCCGATATCGAGATGGTCTTTTCCTTGCCCTGATAGGTCAGTGTCACGGTGTGGCCATCGACGGATTTGACCGCCTTGGCGACGGTTGCGTTGGTCATGCTGCTGTTGGGCTTCAGGTCCCAGGGGCGGCTACCTTCGCCGGTGCCTTTCATGGCTGCCGGAAAAATCAGGACCTCAAGCGCGCCATCGCCGCCGTCCTGTTTGGGCAGCGAGGCGATGCCGACGAAATCGCCGGGCTTGATGTCTTCGACCGACGCCTTCTTGATGCCGCCAACCTTCCATTCGGGCTTCAGTGCAATGGTCTGGTCGGCGCCCTCGCGGGTCTTGACGACGAGCGTGTCGCTGGAAAGGCTCGCGATATCGCCACGAACGCGCACACGCTGCGCATCTGCTGCCGATGTGATCTGCGACGCGCTCAGAAGAATGCCGATGGCAAGCGCCGCGACATGGCTGGTAATCAGATAGCGAGACATGGGTTTTCTCCTCATGGCTCCGGGGGCGGGAGCCTTCGGGAGATTAGGCACGAGGTCTCAGCGCTGGCCAATCAATGAAATGTGAGGGTTTCCGGCTCGGAGACGGGAACTATCTGGCAAGGATTGCCAATGGGTGGGAGAGCTTGGATGCTGGAGAAGAGCCTTGCGGATTTGTATCGCGGTTATATCGACTGTCTGAATTTCCAAGATTGGGAAAACCTTGGGACATATGTCGAGCAGGATGTGCGCTATAACGGCCAGATGGTTGGCCTCTATGGCTATCGGCAGGCGCGTGAGGCCGAGTTTCGCGCGATACCCGACCTCCATTTCGACGTCCAGATTCTGATCGCCGATGACACCACGGTGGCCAGCCGGCTGAATTTCAACATCAGCCCGCAAGGCATGTTTCTCGGGTTGCCGGTCAACGGCAGGCGAATCTCGTTTTCCGAGAACGTGTTCTACGAGTTTGCCGAGGGCAAGATCGCCAACGTGTGGTCGATCGTCGACAAGGCGGCGATCGAGGCTCAGCTTTCGGCGGCGTAGAGGGCGATCAGCCCTCCAGCTCTTCCCGGAGCATTTCGAGTTCCAGCCACTCTTCTTCCATCTTCACCAGGCTGTCGCGGAATTTCTCCATCTCGGCGGCCAGGCGGTTGAAGGTCGTGGGGTCCTTGGAGAAGAGGTTGGGGTCGGCCATCTTTTCCTCGCGCTTGGCGATCTCGGCTTCGGCCTTGGCCATCTCCTTGGGGAGGTTTTCGAGCGCGAATTTCTGCTTGAAGGAGAGCTTTCCCTTGCCCTTCGGCGCTTCGGCGGTAGGGGCCGCATCCTGCGCTTTCGCCTTCTCGGCTTTCTCCGCCTTCTTGCGCTCGTCGGCTGCACCCTTGCGCTGCGCCAGCATGTCGGAATAGCCGCCGGCATATTCGATCCAGCGGCCATCGGGCGCATCGGGAACAGCAGGTGCGATGGTCGAGGTCACGGTGCGGTCGAGGAAGTCACGGTCGTGGCTGACGAGGATAACGGTACCAGGGAAGCCGGCGACGACCTCCTGCAGGAGGTCCAGCGTCTCGATGTCGAGATCGTTGGTCGGTTCGTCGAGGATCAGCAAGTTGGACGGCCGCGCCAGCATGCGGGCGAGCATCAGGCGGGCGCGTTCGCCGCCCGAGAGGTTCTTGATCGGCGTGCGGGCCTGCTCCGGCTGGAACAGGAATTCCTTCATGTAGCCGGTCACATGGCGCTGCTCGCCGTTGACAAGCAGGTTCTCGCCGCGCCCGTCGGTCAGATAATGCGCTAGCGTGTCCTCGGGGTTCAGATCCTCACGCTTCTGGTCGAGCGTGGCGATCTCCAGATTGGTGCCGAGCTTGATGATGCCGGTGTCGGGCGGCAGCTGGCCGGTCAGCATCTTCAGGAGCGTCGTCTTGCCGGCGCCGTTCGGGCCGACGAGGCCGATGCAATCGCCGCGATGAACGCGGATCGAAAACGGCGTGACGATCGGGCGCTCGCCATAGGTCTTGGTGATCTTGTCGGCTTCGATGACGAGCTTGCCGGATTCCTGCGCGTCGGAAACGGTCGCCTGCACGGTGCCCTGCGGACCCTTGTGGCCGCGATAGCTGGCGCGCATCGTCTGCAGCTCGCCGAGGCGGCGCATGTTGCGCTTGCGGCGCGCGGTGACGCCATAGCGCAGCCAGTGCTCCTCGCGCTCGATTGCCTTGCCGAGCTTGTGCTGTTCCATCTCCTCGGCTTCCAGCACCTGGTCGCGCCAGGCCTCGAAATGGGCGAAGCCGCGGTCGAGGCGGCGCGAGGTGCCGCGGTCGAGCCAGACGGTGGCGGTCGAGACTTTTTCGAGGAAGCGCCTGTCGTGCGAAATGAGAACCAGCGCGCTGCGGGTCTTCTGCAGCTCGCCTTCCAGCCATTCGATGGTGGGAAGATCGAGATGGTTGGTCGGCTCGTCCAAGAGCAGGATATCGGGCTCGGGCGCCAGAACGCGCGCAAGCGCCGCGCGGCGCGCTTCGCCTCCCGAGAGGTTCTTCGGGTCTTCCTCGCCGGTGAGGCCGAGATGCGAGAGCAGATAGGTGACGCGGTAGGGATCGTCGCCCGGCCCGAGGCCAGCTTCCGCATAAGCTTGCACAGTGCTGTAGCCGGCGAAATCGGGCGCCTGTTCGAGATAGCGCACCGTCGATGATGGATGGCGGAACACTTCGCCGGACTGCGCCTCCACCATGCCGGCGGCGATCTTCAGGAGCGTCGACTTGCCGGAGCCGTTGCGGCCGACAAGACAGATCTTGTCGCCGGGCTCCACCTGCAGGGCAGCACCCGCCAGAAGCGGCGCGCCGCCGAAGCTCAGGAAGATATCGTCGAGTTTAAGGATAGGGGGCGCCAAAAATCAGACTCCGGAAAGATCGTAAGGGCGGGCGAGCACGATGGCACGGCCGCTTTCAAGCGAGAAGCGCACGGGGCCTTCCGCGACATTGGAAATGGTGCGCGACGAGCCGAAGGGCAAATGGAAATCGCTGAGCGGATAGCGGGCGTTCTCGATGAAGAGGCCGTTGAGCTCGCTGAAGGCGGGCACGGAAAACAGGCTGTTCTTCGGCAGGTCGAGCGTAATGCTGCCCGCGATCAGCGGCACGGCTTCTTCCGTGCCCGAGGTGAGCAGTACATCGAGGCCGGTCTCGGCGAGGCTGACGGCGTAGAGCAAGTGCTGCAGCGCGTGGTCTGAACGGTCGCCTGAAAGGGCGCCGACGAGGATCAGCCGCTTTGCACCGCGGGCGATCGCCTCCGACACGGCGATCTCGCCATCGGTGGCGGCCTTGGCGGCGGGGTAGGGTTTTCTCGGAATGTCCGAGAATGCGGCCGTCAGATCATCCGGCGTGGAATCGAAATCGCCGACCCAGAGTTCCGGCCTGACATCGAGCGCCAGCGCGTGCCGCATGCCACCATCGGCCGCGATGAAACGGCTGCCCGAGACGGCGGCGCGAAGGCGCTCCGTCATGTGCAGCTCGCCGCCGAGCAGGATGGTGAAGGTGGATTGGCTCATGGGCATTGCCCATAGCGCAAAGCGGAGGAAAAGGGAAAGGGCGCGGACATGGTTTGTCCGCGCCCTCCGGCGTTTCTGCGATAAAGCCTGGCTAAAGCGCGTCGCGATCCTTCGGATTCGCTTGCCACGCTTTAAGCCTTTGTCTGTCGCATGTCGGTGCCGCAAAACCGCTGCACACTTTTGCGCGACATGCTTTAGAACCGGTAGGTCACACCGGCGCCGATCAGCCAGGGATCGAGTTTGGCCTTGCCGGTCATATCGGCGCCGCCGACGTTCACGTTGAAATCGGGACGCAGGAAGATCTTCTTGACGTCGACATTGAGGCCCCAGTGCTCGTCGAACATATAGTCGAAGCCGGCCTGGAGCGCGACGCCGAAGGTGTTGTCGATATCGAGGCTCTGGGCGCTCTTGCCCTTCTCGTTGTAGAAGATCGTGTAGTTCAGGCCGGCGCCGACGTAGGGATGGAAGTTGCCGAAGTCGTTGAAGTGATACTGCAGCGTGACGGTCGGCGGCAGCAGCCAGGTCTTGCCGATCTTGCCGAGCCCGTCGATCGAGCCTTCGCCGGTGACGTTGGCGAATGTCGTACCGAGAATGAGTTCGGCGGCAATGTTGTCGGTGAAGAAGTAGGTGACGTCGAATTCAGGAATGACGGTGTCCGAATAGGAGAGATCCGATCCCGCGACGCCGCCAACGTAGCCGGAATCCTGGGTAATGACGCCGAGCGCGCGCAGGCGGATCATCCAGGGGCTCTGGCTCTGTGTCGCTTCCTGTGCCGCGGTCGGCTGGGTCAGGTCGGCGGACATAGCCGGAAATGCGGCGCTGGCGAGAGCGGCGGCTGCAAAAATGGCTTTGAGTTTGAAATGGCGGGGGTTCACTGATTCTCTCCTGAATTTTACGTCCAGCAGAGCTTTAGGAAATGACGCCAATCAATAGATTGATTCAGATCAATTCGTGCGCTTATTTTGACAGGCTTGGCGCAGGTGGCAGGTTCTTGTCCTTGACGGCGAACACGCGTTCGAATCCGCCCATGAACTTGTCGAACAGTCCGGCGAAGGTTTCCGCTTCTTCCGCGGACCAGTCGGCGATCACGTCCTTGATGATGGCGAGCTTCTGGGCCTTCAGTTCCTGCAGGAGCCGCTGACCGAAAGGCGTGACCTCCACGAGGATGCGCCTTGCATCCTGCTGCGAGGCGGCGCGTTGCAGGACGTTTCTGCCCACCATATCGGCGACGATGCGGCTGGCGCGCGAGGGGTCGATGCGCATGGCCTCGGCTATGGTGCCGACAGTAACCTCGCCCTGCTCGGAGGCTCGCATGACGGCATCGAGCACGTCGAGATGCGAGAGCTCGATATCAGGCGCCACCTTGGCGATGGCGAGGCGGGCGATGAGGCGCCGCCCCGTGATCATCCGCATACGGGTCATGCTCTGCCCAATATGCACGATGTCCTCGATCGCGGCGTCCGGCTCGCGGGTCTCTTCTGCGGTATCGTTCATGCGCGGGACGATAGCAGGAACTGTCGCGCAAGAAAACATGCTGCTGTCATTTATGTGACATTGACATTTATATGCTGATAGCACATAAATGCGACGAAACCCTGAAAGATCATCCGATGAACATGCAAGTCGCCGCGCAGCCTCTGGTCACGGATCCCCGTCGCCGGCTCATTCTCTTTCTTTTCCTGACGGCCGCCCTTTTCATGGCCACGCTCGACAACCAGATCGTGGCCACTGCCTTGCCCACTATCGTCGGCGAGTTCGGCCAGATCGAGCGCTTCGGCTGGATCGGCTCGGCCTATCTCCTTGCCGTCAGCGCTGTCATGCCGCTCTACGGCAAGCTCGGCGACCTCTTCGGGCGCAAATACGTGATGATGGCGGCGATCATCATCTTCACCGTGGGCTCGACGCTGTGCGGTCTGGCCGTGTCGATGGATACGCTGATCGCGGCGCGCGTGCTGCAGGGGCTCGGCGGCGGCGGCATCATGGTGTCGATCTTCGCCGTCAATGCCGATCTGTTCGAGCCGCGCGAGCGGGCGAAATACCAGAGCTATTCCAGCCTTGTGCTGATGGCATCCGGCGCCATCGGCCCTGTCCTCGGTGGCGCGATGAGCGATCTGTTCGGCTGGCGCTCGATCTTTCTCGTCAACGTGCCGATCGGCGCGATCGTGATCGCCGGGCTGGCCTTCATGCTGCCCTACCGCAAACCGAACCGCCGTCCGAAGATCGATTATGCCGGCGCGCTGCTCTTGGCGATGACCACCAGCTGCATCGTGCTTGCCGCCGATGGCAGCCAGCTTTTCGGCTCGCTCGTCGCGCCGGGCAATCTTGCGATCATCGCGCTCGGAATCGTCTGTGCCATCGGCTGGGTGCTGGTGGAGCGTCGTGCCGCCGAGCCGATCGTTCCGCTGTCGCTGTTTCGTAACCCGACATTCGGCCTGCTGCTTGTCATGTCGGTCATGAGCGGCGCGATCGGGATCGGCATGGTCAACTACTTCGCGCTGTTTCTGCAGACGACCACAGGCCTGTCGCCTTCGGCCGCCGGTGCGCTCTTCATTCTTCTCACTGGCGGCATCGTATGCGGCTCGCTGTCGGCCGGGCGGTTCATTTCGGCGACGGGACGCTACAAGCCGTTCGCCGTCGCCAGCCTCTCCTTCGGCACGGTGGCCTTCGCGCTGCTGTCGCAGGTGCATGCCGGAACACCCGTGATGATCATCGGCGCGATCATGGCGGTGCACGGCATCGGTATCGGTCTGGCGCAGCAGGTGCCGATCATCGGCGTGCAGAATGCGGCGCCCGCCCGCGATGTCGGGGCGGCGACCGGATCGGTAACGTTGTCGCGCATGGGCGGTGCCTCGATCGCCATCTCCATCTATGGTGCGATCATCGGCTCGCAGCTCGGTCGGACGGGAGCGTCTATCCCCGGCGTCGAGAATGTCGAGCAGCTGACGCCGAAGATGATGGCGGCCTTGCCTGAAGCCGCGCGCCAGGCGGTGGCGGATGCCTATGCCAGCGCCTTCGTGCCGTTGTTCCTGACCTCCTGCCTCATCGCCTTCCTCGGCCTGCTCGCGGCCCTCATGCTGAAGCCGGTGCAACTGCCGCGCACGGGTGGCGCTACGCCCGCGAAAGCGGCTGCCGAGGCCGCCGAATAGCCAACGAACTTGGCCAACGAACCCGGGCCGACGTCCACTCTTGCCAGACGCCGGCTACGGATATACATCTTGCGACGCTCTAACGGGGTGCCTCGTATCTTCCAGATGCTTGGCTGAGAGGCTTGCGAAAGCCAACCCGCGGAACCTGATCCGGCTAACACCGGCGGAGGGATTAGACGCGTGACACCAGGCACCGCCCTTTTCCCCTTCATTGAACCTAGAGGAGAGGTGTCATGACCCATTTCAAGACCTATGCGCTCGGCGCTGCCATGCTGCTGGCTGGCTTTTCGGCAACGGCAGCACACGCCGCCGACAAGACGCTCACCATCTACACCTATGAAAGCTTCACTTCCGAATGGGGCCCGGGTCCCAAGGTGAAGGCAGCATTCGAGAAGACATGTGGCTGCACGGTCAACTTCGTCAGCGTTGCGGATGGCGTGGCGCTGCTGTCGCGTCTCAAGCTCGAAGGTGCCGGCACCAAGGCCGATGTCGTGCTCGGCCTCGACACCAACCTCATCACCGAAGCCAAGGCCAGCGGCCTGTTCGATGCGAGCGGCGTCGATACCGGCGCGCTGCAGGTCCCCGGCGGCTTCAAGGATGATGTCTTCGTGCCTTATGACTACGGCCATTTCGCCGTGATCTACGACACGCAGACGATCAAGACGCCGCCGGCGAGCCTGAAGGAGCTGGTCGACGGAGATCCCGCGCAGAAGATCGTCATCGAGGACCCCCGCACCTCGACACCGGGCCTCGGCCTGCTTCTCTGGGTGAAGTCGGTCTATGGCGACAAGGCGCCGGAAGCCTGGGCGAAGCTCAAGAAGCGCGTGCTGACGGTGACGCCAGGCTGGTCGGAGGCCTATGGCCTGTTCACCAAGGGCGAGGCGCCGATGGTGCTCTCCTATACGACATCGCCCGCCTATCACATGGTTTCGGAAAACACGGATCGCTACCAGGCAGCCGCTTTCTCCGAGGGACATTACATCCAGATCGAGGTCGCGGGGCTGTTGAAGAACGCGCCGGACAAGGCGCTGGCGCAGGACTTCCTGAAGTTCATGGTCACCCCTGGCTTCCAGGACACAATCCCGACCAACAATTGGATGATGCCGGTGTCCAAGACCTCGGAGCCGTTGCCGGATGCTTTCGGCAAGCTCGTCAACCCGTCGAAGACCTTCCTTATGAGCTCGGATGAGGTCGCCAATAACCGCAAGGCCTGGATCGACGAGTGGCTGGCCGCCATGAGCATGAATTGATGCTTCTTGCGCCGTCCGAAAGACGATATGCGCTGGCCGGCGGGGCGCTCAGCCTCGCCGGCATTCTCGTTTTCGTGACGGTCGCGACGCTGTCGCTGCTGATCTCCACCGATGGCATGCCTGTCGGACCGATTCTTTCCGATCCATACATCCTGCGCGTTTTGCGCTTCACGCTTCTGCAGGCGGCGCTTTCGACGCTGCTGTCTGTCGTGCTGGCCATCCCGGTCGCTCGGGCGCTGGCGCGGCAGCCGCGATTTATCGGTCGCATCTGGATCATTCGGCTCATGGCGGTGCCGATGGGGCTGCCGGTGTTGATCGGCGCGCTCGGCCTGATCGGCATCTGGGGGCGGCAGGGTGTCGTCAACACGATGCTCTCATGGGCGGGTATCGACCAACCCGTCAGCATCTACGGGCTGTCGGGCATTCTGCTTGCGCACGTGTTCTTCAACCTGCCGCTCGCCTGCCGGCTGATGCTGGCGGCGCTGGAGCGGGTGCCGGGCGAATACTGGCTGGTGGCGAGCGGCCTCGGCATGCGGCCGGTTTCCGTCTTCCGCTTCATCGAGTGGCCAGTGCTGCGCTCGGTGATCCCGGGCGTGGCCGGGCTGATCTTCATGCTTTGCGCCACCAGTTTCACGCTGGTGCTGATGCTCGGCGGCGGCCCGGCGGCGACCACGATCGAGGTGGCGATCTACCAGTCGCTGCGCTTCGATTTCGACCCCGGCCGCGCGGTGGGCCTGTCTCTTTTGCAGATTGCGCTGACGGCCGTGGTCCTAGGGATCCTGTCGCTGCTGCCGGCATCTGGCGATGCGGGGCTGACGGCGGGTCGCACGATCCGGCGGCCCGATGGCACGCTCTTCGGTGCATGGATCGCCGATCGCGCGCTTCTCACGCTGGCGGTACTCTTTCTCGGCCTGCCGCTGCTCTTCATCGTCATCGCCGGCCTGCGCGCCGATCTGGTGAAGCTGGGCGGCGAAGCGATCTTCTGGCGGGCGCTTGCAACCAGCGGCATGATGGCGCTCTCGTCGGCCTTGCTGTCGTTCGCCCTGTCGATGCCGCTCGTGCGTGCACGCCATACGCTGTCGCTTGAGAAGAGAGCACGGCGCGGCACGCGGTCCTTCTCTGCCGCGATGGCTGCCGCCTCGTCGCTCGTGCTGCTCTTCCCACCCATCGTTCTCGCCACGGGATGGTTCCTGGCGGCGCGCGGTGTCGGCGACGTCAATGTCGTGGCGCCGGTGCTTGTCGTCGTCATCAATGCGCTGATGGCGATGCCCTTCGTCGTCAGGGTGCTGGAGCCTGCCTACGCAATCCACCAGCGCCGCACGCAGCGGCTGAGTGCCAGCCTCGGCATCTCCGGCCTCGCCAAGCTGCGGCTGATTTCGTGGCCGGATCTGCGCAAGCCGGTGCTGACGGCGCTGTCGTTTGCCATGGCGCTGTCGCTGGGTGATCTCGGCGTCGTCGCGCTGTTCGGTTCGGATAGTTTCGTGACGCTGCCATGGCTGGTTTATTCCAGTCTCGGGAGCTACCGCACCAATGATGCGGATGGGCTGGCGCTGATCCTTGGCGTGATCTGCCTGCTGTTGACGATTTCGGGCACGATGGGCTCTGGCGTGACGGATGAACCGAAGCGGGAGGCGCTATCGCATGACTGATGCCATCGAGATGCGCGGCGTGACGCTGCGGCTGGGCCAGAATACATTCCTGTTCGATTGCGGGCTGCCTGAGGGCGCGGTCATCGGCGTCACAGGTGCGTCGGGCGCGGGGAAATCCACTTTCCTCAATCTGCTGGCCGGTTTCGATACGGCGGATGCGGGGCAGATCCTGTTTGATGGAAAGGATGTTGGCCATCAGCATCCGGCAGAGCGGCCCGTGTCTCTGGTGTTTCAGGACAACAACCTCTTTGCCCATCTCGATGTCTTCACCAATATCGGGCTCGGCATCCATGCAGCGCTGAAGCTGGGCGATGCCGATCGGCGCGCCATCACCTCGGCGCTTGAGAAGGTCGGGCTGTCAGGCTTCGAAAAGCGGATGCCGGCGACGCTTTCCGGTGGTGAGCGGCAGAGGGTGGCGTTTGCCCGGGCGCTGGTGCGTCAGCGACCCATCCTTTTGCTCGACGAGCCCTTCGCCGCGCTCGATCCGAGCCTGCGGCGCGACATGGCGGGGTTGCTTCTGGCCATGCACCGCGACAGCGGCAACACGGTTGTGATCGTGTCGCACGATGCCGACGAGATCAGGCGGATTGCCGACTATGCGATTTTCATCGATCAGGGCAGGGTCGCGGTGGCGGCGCCGATCGCGCGGTTTTCGACCGGCGAGAACAATTCCGCGCTGCGGCAATTTCTCCGGATCGACGAATCTTAACAAGACAACGGCACTTTCGCCATAATTTGCGGCGACCCAGAGAACTCCTTAACCACGTTAGGCTTGCTAAAGTATAAAGCCGCCATATTTAGGCAGAGTCTCGCTATGCAACCGATGCGGAAATCAGCTAAAGCAAAGACTTGGGCCCTCGATTGTGCACTGCGGAAACGGGGGCGTACGCCTGTTGAACCTTGATGAAGACGACCGGGGCGCCATGACGGCGAGCCGGCCGAGAAGCGCGATGACTCGGAGAGCCAGACTGGACCGCATGACGACGTGGAAACTGCCCGCGCCTTCCAGTGATGTGTTCTTCGCAGCGTGCCGCTGGGCGCGACGGGCGTCGATCCTGTCCGCCTCAACCGTGGCGCTCTACGGCTGTCAGTCGGCGCTCGAACAATCCTATCAGCCCAGCGTCGGCCCTTCGTCCAATCCGCAGATCGTCGATGAAGTGCAGAAGAACGATCCGCGTGCGGCCATGGGCGCGCGCGAGCACCCGCGCATCGTCGCCAGCTATGGCGGCGAATACAAGGACGCCAAGACAGAGCGTCTGGTGGCGCGCATTGCCGGCGCGCTGACGGCGGTGTCGGAAAATCCGAGCCAGTCCTACCGCATCACCATCCTGAATTCGCCCGCGATCAACGCATTTGCGCTGCCCGGCGGCTATCTCTATGTCACGCGCGGTCTTTTGGCGCTTGCCAACGATGCGTCGGAAGTGGCGGCCGTGCTCTCGCACGAAATGGGCCACGTCACCGCCAACCACGGCATCGAACGGCAGAAGCGTGAAGAGGCAGAAGTGATCGCCAGCCGCGTCGTTGCCGAAGTGCTTTCGAGCGATATCGCCGGCAAGCAGGCGCTGGCGCGCGGCAAGCTGCGCCTCGCCGCCTTCTCGCGCCAGCAGGAATTGCAGGCCGACGTCATCGGCGTGCGCATGCTCGGCGAAGCCGGCTACGATCCCTATGCGGCCAGCCGCTTCCTCGATTCCATGGCCGGCTACAGCCGTTTCATGTCGGTCGATCCCGATGCCGACCAGAGCCTGGACTTCCTGTCGAGCCATCCGAACTCGGCGCAGCGCATCGAGCTTGCGCGCGACCACGCCCGTGCCTTCGGCCAGGAGGGCAAGGTCGGCGATACCGGGCGCGGATATTATCTCGACGGCATCGATGGCCTGCTCTATGGCGATAGCCCGGAAGAGGGCTATGTTCGCGGCCAGACCTTCCTGCATGGCGGTCTCGGTATCCGCTTCGACGTGCCGCCGGACTTCAAGATCGACAACAAGGTCGAGGCGGTCATGGCGACCGGTCCCGGCGATATTGCGATCCGCTTCGACGGCGTGGCCGACAACCAGAACCAGTCGCTGACCAATTATATCTCCAGCGGTTGGGTCACCGGGCTCGATCCGTCGACCATCCAGCAGATCACCGTCAACGGCATGGAAGCGGCTACCGCGCGCGCCAGTGCCGATCGCTGGGATTTCGACGTGACTGTCGTGCGCAACAATTCGCAGATCTTCCGCTTCCTCACGGCCGTGCCGAAGGGAAGCACCGCGCTGCAATCGACGGCCGACGTGCTGCGCTCCAGCTTCCGACGCATGACGCCGGCCGAGGCCGCGTCGCTGAAGCCGCTTCGGGTCCGCGTTCTGACGGTACAGCCGGGTGACAACATCACCACGCTCGCGGCGCGGATGATGGGGACGGATCGCAAGCTTGATCTGTTCAAGCTGATCAACGCCCTGCCGACCGGTGCCTCGGTGGCACCCGGCGACCGCGTCAAAATCATATCGGAATAAAAAGAGGCCCGGCTTGCGCCGGGCCAGTTGCATCACTGGGGAGTAATCTCGGAGTAATCGGGGTTAGTGCGCGGCCATGTACGGATCGGCGCTGACGAGGGCTGTCCGGAGCTTTTCCATGGCGCGGCTTTCGATCTGGCGGACGCGCTCCTTGGAGATGCCGAGGTCGGCGCCGAGCTCTTCCAGCGTCGCACCGTCTTCGGCAAGGCGGCGGGCGCTGATGATCTTCATCTCGCGTTCGTTGAGATGCGTGAGCGCGGAAGCAAGCCACACCCGGCGGCGTTCGCCGTCGATCATGTTGGTGACCTGTTCATCGGGAAGTGGTTCGTTGCTGACGAGGAAGTCCATCTTCTCGGCGCTGTCGGCATCGCCGGACACCGATGGTGCCTGGAGCGAGGCGTCGTTGCCGGAAAGGCGTGCATCCATGGTCTGGACGTCGGAGAGGCTGACGCCGAGCGCCGCGGCGATCTCCTGATGGATCGATTGCAGCGTCAGCTGCGTATCGCCCTTGGCGAGCTTGGCGCGCAGTCGGCGCAGATTGAAGAACAGTGCCTTCTGGGCCGAGCTGGTGCCGCCGCGCACGATCGACCAGTTGCGGAGAATGTAATCCTGGATCGAGGCGCGGATCCACCAGCTTGCATAGGTGGAGAAGCGGACATCGCGCTCCGGCTCGAAGCGGGCGGCTGCTTCCAGAAGGCCGACATAGCCTTCCTGGACAAGGTCGCTCATGGGAAGTCCGAAGTTGCGGAATTTCGCGGCCATGGAAATGACGAGGCGCATATGCGCCATTGCGATCTGGTTGCGTGCCCCGCGGTCGTCGTTGTGCTTCCAACGGACAGCGAGGTCATGTTCTTCCTCGCGGGCAAGATAGGGAGCCGCCATGGCGATCTTGATCATGCGCCGGTCTGCAGACATGTTCTTCATATCGGTCTCCTGAGTTCAGACTTTTAGCCCTGAAAAAGGGCAAACAAGGCTTGCTTCCGGACATTGCGGACCGGATCAAATTCATGGCTGGAAGATATGAAGGCCTCTAACTCTGGACGTCTCAGAGAGAGGCCCTAGTTACTGCTATGTGCTGGTTATGCCGCGAGCCCAGACCGTTTTCTTCACGTTGCCAAATTGGCAATTTGTGGAAGGCATGATCCGCTCCTCGTCGCATCCTGACATGAAAACCGGACCTCCAGCGAAATTGCTTTCTCCCGGAAGTCCGTGGTGACAGTGTGTAAACGCGCGACCGTGGAAAAGGTTCCAATAAAAAAACCCGGCACGATGGCCGGGTTTTTTGGTGAGAAGAAAGCCTGAGATCAGGCTGCTTCTTCCTCTTCTGCTTCGTCTTCTTCCACTGCCTTGCCGCGCTTCGGACCCTTGTTCAGGTTCGTCTCGACGAGGCGGACGGCTTCGGTTTCCGAGAGCTTGTTGACGGCGGCGATTTCGCGCGCCATGCGGTCAAGCGCTGCTTCGTAAAGCTGGCGTTCGGAATAGGACTGTTCCGGCTGGTTTTCGGCACGATAAAGGTCACGAACGACTTCAGCGATCGAGATCAGGTCGCCGGAGTTGATCTTGGCATCGTATTCCTGCGCGCGACGGGACCACATGGTGCGCTTGACGCGCGCCTTGCCCTGCACGACCTTCAAAGCACGCTCGACGAAATCCGTCTCGGAAAGCTTGCGCATGCCAATGCTCATAGCCTTTGCGACCGGCACTTTCAGGCGCATCTTGTCCTTCTCGAAATCGATAACGAAAAGTTCGAGCTTCATCCCGGCAACTTCTTGCTCTTCGATGGCGCTGATGGTACCGACGCCATGAGCGGGGTACACGATCGATTCACCGGTCTTGAAACCATGGCGGGCTGCTGAAGGCTTTTTCTGCTGGATCGTCATTCTTGTCAAAAACTCCCTGTTACGCTTCCGGCCAAGGCCGGAGCCGGGTCAGTCAGGCCCGGATGAGACGGTCGGATCCGTCGGGTGACTTTACTTCTGGTCCCACCGGGAAGAAGCAAGCATATTCAGACACGCAATCTTAGGGCGTGACAGCTCAAGATCATGATATGTCACGGAAATCGCGCTTGGATTTGTTTGCTTTCGTGGTGGTTTGGGGCATCCTTGATGCCGCAAAAGGAACAGTGTGTGAAAGTTACCACAAAAATATGAGGAAATCAATAATTTACTGCGTATGAGTCATGCGGGCAACACATGTCGCCCCCATAAGTCATGCATATCCGCCGTGAGATTGGGCAGATTCCGGCCCTGTCTCAGACTATAGTATCAATGGGCGATCAATCGCCGGCGCCGGGCTTTTCCGAGAAGTATTTCTCGAACTTTCCGGTCTCGCCATCCACGTCCTTGGCGCCATCCATCGCGTCCTTCTTGACGGTGATGTTAGGCCAGATGCTGGCGAACTCGGCATTGATCTTCAGCCACTTGTCGAGGCCCGGTTCGGTATCCGGCTTGATTGCCTCGGCGGGACATTCCGGCTCGCAGACGCCACAGTCGATGCATTCGTCAGGATTGATCGCGAGGAAATTCTCGCCTTCATAGAAGCAATCAACGGGGCAGACTTCAACGCAATCGGTATATTTGCAGCGAATGCAATTGTCGGTCACGACATAGGTCATGAAGAACTCCAGGATTTTCACGCAGACGGGGCCGGGCAACCTGGAACGTCGCGCCTTTCCCCTGGCCGGAGACGGACATGACCAGTCTTGGGAACTGCCACGCCATCCGGCAAGTTGCTTGTGAAGTATCGGCTTTAGTGCCGGATTTCAAGGATAAAGAAAGCTCGAAAGCGCCGAGTTTGGAGACGGATTTTCTAATCGTCGTCGGACATCAGGCGGTCGATTGCGCGGCGCTCTTTCTTGGTCGGGCGTCCAGCGCCCGTATCGCGGGTCGCCTGCTCGTAGGGCGTCAGCTGTTTGCGGTCTTGCGCGGAGGGGGAGATGTCGTCGTAGAGGAGGCGGGCCTCCTCGAAAGGGCCGCGCCGCGCGCCACCGGATTTGACGATCAGAACGAACTCGCGGCGGTCGAGCGAGAGCTCGATCCTGTCGCCGGTCTTGATCTGGTGGCTTGGCTGGGAAACGCGCTCGCCGTTGATGCGCACATGCCCGGATTGAACATGGGCCTGCGCCAGCGAGCGCGATTTGATCATGCGCGTGAAGAACAGCCACTTGTCGATGCGCTGGCGCGAACCGCTTGATGGCTGTGTCTTCTCGCTCATCGATTACTTCTTCATCTGCTCCTTCAAGGCAGCGAGCTTTGCGAAGGGCGAATCCGGATCGACCGGCTTTTCCTTGCGCGGGGGCTTTGCCTCGAAGCGCAACGGCTGGGAGCCGCCACGGTTGTTGTTGCGGTCGTCGCGACCCTTGCCGCCGCGGTCCTGACGGTCGCCGCGCTGGTCGTTGCGGCCCTGGTGCGGCTTGCCGCCGTCCTTGCCGCGGTTCTGGCGGTTGCCGTCGCGATTCTCGCCTTCGCCGCCCTGGCGACGATGGCCGTGGCCACGATCCTGGCGGTCACCCTGGCGCTCACCTCGCTCCTGACGCTCACCCTGGCGTTCGCCGCCACGGCGCTCGCCATGGCCGCGTGCCTGGCGCTGGTTGCCGTCGGTGCGGCCACCAAGACGCCAGAGCAGAACCGGCTTCGGCTCTTCGGCTTCTGTTACAGCGGCTTCGGTTGCGGGCGCAGCTTCGGCAGAGGCTTCGGTCGCGGCTGCTTCAGCGACTGGTGCTTCAGCGGCCGGCACTTCGGCAACAGGCGCTTCGGCGGTTTCGGCAGCCGGCGCTTCCGCAGCCGTCTCGTCAGCAGAGGCGCTGTCGGCGTCGTCGTGCTCGGCGGTTTCAGCGGCGGCGTCAGCGGTTGCTTCCGTCGTTGCTGCTGTGGCCGGCGTCGCGGCGGCGTCCTGTGCTGCCAGATAGGTGGCTGCTTCCTCGGCCTTCACGGCGTCGGCGCGGTAGCCGAGACCCTTCAGGATCTCTTCCATATCCTCGAGCGTGGCGCCGAGGATGGAGAGCATCGCGGTTGTCGTGGTGAAGCGGCGGCCGTCATAGGCACCCTCTGGGCGGTTCGGCTGACCCGGCTTCCACTGCAGCAGCGGACGGATGATGTCTGCCAGGCGCTCGAGGATATCGACGCGAACGGCGCGCTTTCCAAGGAAGCGGAAGCCCGCCAGCTTGTAGAAATTGCGCTCATAGCTCGGATCGGTGACGACCGAGGTGCGGCCAGCGGCCAGAACCGGAATGAGGTCGCCGTAGCCCGGCTTGTCGAGGCCGTCGTTCTTCAGCGCCCAGAGCAGCGTGATGAGCTCGGCCGGAGCCGGCTTCAGGAGCGCTGGAACGAAGATGTGGTAGGCGCCGAAGCGAACGCCGTAGCGACGCATCGAGGCGCGCGCGTCCTGATCCAGCGACTTGACCTCTTCGGTCACGTCACGACGGAAGAGCACGCCGAGATTTTCCACCAGCTGGAACGCCAGACCCTTGGCGAGGCCCTGCAGGTCTTCAGCGCGCGACAGATCGTCGAGCGGCTTCAGCACGGTCGAAATGTGGTGATTGACGAAGCGCTCCAGGCGGGCGGCGACGTGGTCGCGCGCATTGCCGGTCAGCTGTTCGTCGGCAAGCAGGATCAGGCGCGGACGCATGATGTGCTCGGTGCCGGCCAGACGTGCCACAGGATCGCCGAGCCAACGGATCGAGCCGTCGGAGCCGATCGCCAGATCGCCGTTGCCGGACGCGTGAATACGCGCTGCGCGGGCTTCGAATTCCAAAGCAAGCGCCTTTTGCGAAGCAGCCTGGACAGCCTTCGCGTCCGGACCATCCGCTCCCGATACAGGCGTGAACCGGAAACCCGACAACTGCCCTACATGATGTCCTTCTACGAAGACATCGCCATTTACACTGATTTCAGCTTCCAGCATCGCATTCTCTCTCAGGCGCTTCATGAGCACAGATGTCCTGCGATCAACAAAGCGTTTCGTCAACCTTTCATGTAACGCATCGGACAATCGATCTTCGATTTCCCGCGTCTTTTCCTGCCAGTGTGTCGGATCGGCAAGCCAGCTGGGCCGATTCGATACATAGGTCCACGTCCTTATCTGCGCGATTCGCGCCGAAAGCGTGTCAATTTCACCGTCAGTTCGATCCGCGCGGTGCACTTGTTCGGCAAGGAAATTCTCATTCACCGTGCCATAGCGCACGAGATCGGAAAAGAGGGTCGCGATCAGATCGGCGTGCTGGGCCGGCGTAATGCGCCGATAATCCGGCAGCGCGCAGGCCTCCCACAGCTTTTCGACCCTTGCAGGGGTATCGGCCAGATCGCGAATCTCGGGATAGCGCGACAGCTGCTCGAGCGCCTGCTGGTCGACAGCCGGCAGCGCGCGCGTCAGGCCGGGCACGCGCGGCCCGGTTTCAAGGCTGGCGCGCAGCGTCTGTATCGACTTGAAATCGAGGTCCGTGGTGCGCCACTGCAGCACCTTGACGTTGTCGAAGTGGTGGCCCTCGATGCGGCCGACCAGCTCCTCGTCGAACGGATCGACATGACCGGTCACGCCGAATGTGCCGTCGCGCAGATGGCGTCCGGCGCGGCCGGCGATCTGGGCGAGCTCGGCGGGATTGAGGTTGCGGAACTGGTAGCCGTCGAACTTGCGGTCCTGCGCGAAGGCGACATGGTCGACATCGAGGTTGAGTCCCATGCCGATCGCGTCCGTCGCCACCAGATACTCGACGTCGCCTGCTTGATACAGCGCCACCTGGGCGTTGCGGGTGCGCGGGCTCAATGCGCCGAGAACGACGGCTGCGCCACCGCGCTGGCGGCGGATGAGCTCGGCGATCGCATAGACCTCATCGGCCGAAAAGGCGACGATGGCCGAGCGCTGCGGCAGGCGGGTGATTTTCTTCTGGCCGGCGTAGAGCAGGTGCGACAGGCGCGGGCGCTCGACGACGGTGATGCCGGGAAGCAGATGCTGGAGGATCGGCCGCATGGTGCCGGCGCCAAGCAACAGCGTCTCGTCGCGGCCGCGCAGATGCAGGATACGGTCGGTGAAGATGTGGCCGCGCTCGAGATCGCCTGATAGCTGCACCTCGTCGATGGCAACGAAGGCGGCCTTGGTCTCGCGCGGCATGGCTTCGACGGTGCAGACCGAGTAGCGCGCATTCGGCGGCGAGATCTTCTCCTCGCCGGTCACCAAAGCGACGTTGTGGACACCAACCTTTTCGCAGACACGCGTATAGACCTCGCGCGCGAGCAGGCGCAGCGGCAGGCCGATGATGCCGGTGCCGTGGGCAACCATCCGCTCGATGGCATAATGAGTCTTGCCTGTATTGGTTGGACCGAGCACCGCGGTCACGCCGCGCCCACTCAGTATCATCGGCTGCGATGTCAGTGTCTTTGTCCTGCAGACGGGGCGGGGGTGCCCCGGGGGTAAAACCAAGCTCCTGATCCGAAGCAGACAAACAAATGGACAGCCGCCGGCGCAAACGCAAGGGCTGATTTCAATTTCACCGGCGGATTTTAGCTCTCGCGAATAGCTTGTGGAATGCTCGCATAGCGATTCGGAACAGCAGTAGAACGAATCGGAGACGAATCGCTGACTCCCGATGATTCAGGGTTTGTTCACTGCTGAGTATTGATTTTGAATCACTTTTTCCCACCAGATGCTGAATCGGAAGATTCTCGTTTGGCGTGTGTCGGTGTTTTTGTTCGGCGGATAAGGAACCGGCTCCCAGCCGTGACTTCGGTCCCGCCCGAAATGTAAAAAATCCGTTTCGAAGCAGGCTCGATCAAATCCGGAACAAAGAGCAGACGAATCAGCGACTTTGCCGACTTCCCGGTTTGTTCACGGCAACCTATTGTATTTTATGGAAATTTTAACCATAGGCGCAAATGCGGCCTTCGCCGCTGTGCCTACGCAGCTTCGGCGCGGGTATGCCAGGTGCCGTCGGCTTACCTGCTGAAAAATATTGTCCTCTTGGAAAAATCGGCGGAACCAAAAGCCGGCTTACGTGTTTCTGGCTCATTCAAACTCGAAATGCGCTGAGGTCACGGGATATGCTTGGAACGATACTACTCATTATCCTTATTCTGCTTTTGCTCGGAGCCCTACCGAATTGGGGTTATAGTCGCAGCTGGGGCTATGGACCTTCTGGCGGTTTGGGCTTAGTTCTTGTGATTATTATCATTCTCGTACTCATGGGCCGCATCTAACGCGCGCCAAAAACCCTGGGAGACATAGTTATGATGAAGAAGATTGTACTCATCGGCGCTCTGGTCGGCGCACTCGCATCCTGCACGGCCACGGAACAAGGCACCGCGATCGGCGCCGGCACCGGTGCTGTCATCGGTGGCGCGGTCAGCCACAGCTGGGGTGGTGCGGCCGTTGGCGCCGTTGCCGGTGGTCTCGCCGGCGCACTCATCGGCCAGTCGGTCGAACGCCGCGGCTACTGCGTCTACCGCGACCGCTACGGCCGCCGCTACGAAGCACGTTGCCCGCGCTAATGGCTTTGGCCTGAGCGATCGGGCCCACGGATAAGAAAAGGCGTCGGTTTCCCGGCGCCTTTTTTGTGTCTTGCAGTCGGGGACGACCGCCAAAGAAAAAGGCCGCATCGCGGGGCGATACGGCCTTTGAATCTTCAGTTCGGCGCCGGATTAGTTCTTGGCGCGCTCGACGTAGGAGTTGTCTTCGGTCGCGATGACGACGCGGGTGCCGGCGTCGATATGCGGGGGAACCGAGGTGCGGACGCCGTTGGAGAGCATAGCCGGCTTGTAGGAGGACGATGCCGTCTGGCCCTTGACGACCGGCTCGGTCTCGGTGATCTCAAGCGTCACGTGGCGCGGCAGCTGCAGGGCAAGCGCTACACCTTCATGCATCGACAGGATGCAGACCATGCCTTCCTGCAGGTAAGCCTTCTGGTCGCCCATGGTCTCATTGTCGACGACGACCTGGTCATAGGATTCCGGGTTCATGAAGTGGAAGCCTTCGCCGTCCTCGTAGAGGAACTGGTGGTTGACGTCTTCCACGAAGGCGCGCTCGACCTGTTCGGTCGTGCGCCAGCGCTCGGAGACCTTCACGCCGTCGACGATGCGGCGCATGTCGACCTGGGTGACCGGCGTGCCCTTGCCCGGGTGGAAGTTGTTGGCCGTCAGAACGACGTAGAGCTTGCCGTCCACATCGAGGACGTTGCCCTTGCGGACGGAAGAGGCGATGACCTTGACCATAAGAGTTCCTTGTAACTCGGCTTTTGGCGTCGTAGAGGACTGTCGAAATGGCCCCGGAGACGCAATCAGGTGTTCTTTGGGGGCGCAACTAACCTAAAATCCGGCAAATAGCCAGCCCTTGCGTTGGTTGATCCGGTCAGGACAGCATTCGATGAAACCCTCGATCGCCAAAGCGTCGCCCTGGTGGACGCCCAGTGTGCATGCCGACCGCCGGCCGTTCCTGATCGGACGCAACCGGATTCAGGCGGTTCTGCGCGGCTATTTCGCTCGCGAGGACTTCATCGAGGTGGATACGGCCACGCTGCAGGTGTCGCCTGGAAACGAGGCGCATCTGCATGCGTTTGCCACCGAGGCGCTGACCACGGATGGGCAGGCCGCACCTTTTTATCTGCACACTTCGCCAGAGTTCGCCTGCAAGAAGCTGCTTGCCGCCGGCGAGGAGCGCATCGCCTGCTTCGCGCATGTCTATCGCAACCGCGAGCGCGGGCCGCTGCACCATCCCGAGTTCACCATGCTTGAATGGTATCGCACCGGCGAGAGTTATGAGAGCCTGATGATGGACTGCGTGCGCATCGTAGCGCTTGCGGCCGAGACGATGCAGACGACGATGCTCAGCTATCGCGAGACTAACTGCGATCCCTTCGCCGGGCCGGAGCGCCTGAGCGTCGCCGAGGCGTTCCGCCGTCATGCCGATATCGATCTTCTGGCCTCGGTCAGCGCCGATGGCTCGACCGACCGCGAGCATCTGGCGGCCGAGATGCGGCGCAACGGCATGCGCGTCGCCGGAGACGATCAATGGGCCGATCTTTTCAGTCGCGTGTTGGTGGAGAAGGTCGAGCCGCATCTTGGCATGGGCCGCGTGACCATCCTTGACGAATATCCGGTCTGCGAAGCCGCCCTCGCACGGCCGTCGGCCGGCGATCCGCGTGTGGCCGAGCGCTTCGAGGTCTATGCCTGCGGTGTCGAGCTGGCGAACGGCTTCGGCGAGTTGACCGATCCCGTCGAGCAGCGCCGCCGCTTCGAGATCGAGATGGCGGAGAAAAAGCGGATCTATGGCGAGACCTATCCGATCGACGACGACCTGCTTGACGCGTTGGCGATCATGCCCGACGCCAGCGGCATCGCGCTTGGCTTCGACCGGCTGGTGATGCTGGCAACGGGCGCGCGGCGGATCGATCAGGTGCTGTGGGCGCCGGTTGCGGAGTACGGGCAGTGACGATCACCCGGCCGATCAAGACGGTGGACGAGCTCGCCAATGCCGGGCTCATCGCCGATCGTGACCGCGAAGCGCTGGACGACGTCGCGGCGCGCTATGCGATCGCGATGACGCCTGACATGGCGCGGCTGATCGACCATGACGATCCAGAAGATCCGATCGCGCGCCAGTTCGTGCCCGATGCCGCGGAACTCGTGATGACGCCGGAAGAGCGCGCCGATCCGATCGGCGACCACGCGCACAGCCCCGTCGAGGGCATCGTTCACCGCTATCCCGATCGCGTGCTGCTCAAGGCGGTGCATGTCTGTCCAGTCTACTGCCGCTTCTGCTTCCGTCGCGAGATGGTGGGGCCGCAGGGACTGGGGACGCTCGATCCCGCTGCGATGAAGGCTGCCTTCGATTATATTCGGGGCCATGACGAGATCTGGGAGGTCATCCTCACTGGCGGCGATCCGCTGGTTCTGTCGCCGCGCCGGCTGCGAGATATCCTCGAACAGCTCAAAGATATCGATCACGTCAAGATCGTCCGGTTTCACAGCCGCGTGCCAGTTGTCGACCCCGACAGGATCGACGCGGCGTTGATCGAGGCGTTGAAGGCGAGCGGCAAGACCACCTATGTCGCGCTGCATGCCAACCATCCGCGTGAGCTGACGACCGAGGCGCGCGCCGCCTGCGCCCGGCTTATCGATGCCGGCATCGTCATGGTCAGCCAGTCGGTGCTGCTCAAGGGCGTCAATGACGATCCCGATGTTCTGGCGGAGCTGATGAAGGCCTTCGTCGAGACGCGGGTGAAGCCCTATTATCTGCATCATCCCGATCTGGCGCCCGGCACCAGCCATTTCCGGCTCTCGGTGGAAGAGGGGCAGGCGATCGTCGCTTCATTGCGTGGCCGCATCTCTGGATTGTGTCAGCCGACCTATATTCTGGATATCCCCGGTGGATACGGCAAAGCCGATATCGGCCAAAACTCGATCCGCAGAAACGCGGAGGGTTGCTATTCGGTTTCCGACTACAACGGACAAGAGCATATCTACCCGCCGCGCGGGAGTTAACTGTACCGTTCTTCGTTTCATTTCAGCACTCGGGTTCATTCATGCTCGGGCCAAGCGTCGTTTAAGCTTTTCCTGCAAAGCAATGATCCGATTTGCTTTATCTCTACTGATCAGCCGAAGATGCTAAATTCTTAGCTTTTCATCGTGGCCAGATTTAACCACATGCCTTAGCGGAATATTGGTTTTTCCTCCTTAAAAGCACCTCCATGACAGGGCGATGAGCGCCCGCTCTGGTTATGACAGCTTGGAGATGTGAGGATGAATACGACGATCCGCGAACTGCTTGCGAAATTCGGCAAGCTGCCTGTGGCTATCGACACCGTGGCTGACGATGCCGATCTGTACGCGGCGGGGCTCACCTCCTTCGCATCGGTTCAGCTCATGCTCGGCATCGAGGACGCCTTCGATATCGAATTCCCGGACAATCTCCTCAATCGCAAGTCCTTCGCCAGCATCTCGGCCATCGCCCGGACCGTTGATCTGATCAAGGATAGCCGGAAGGTCGCCTGATGAACTTCCCGGTCAAAATCACGGAAGACAGTTTTGCAGCAAGGGCTGCCCGCGTTGCCGCCATTGCGGCGAAATTCGCGGACGCCGTCGATTTTGAAGGCCGGTTTCCTCAGGAGGCCGTGGATGCAATGAAGGCGGAGCGCCTGCTCAGCATCCAGATTCCCCGCAGCCTCGGTGGCGAAGGCGCCACCACGACCGAGATCGCCGAGCTCTGCTCGATGCTCGGCCAGGCCTGCGCCGCCAGCGCCATGGTTTTCGCCATGCACCACATCAAGCTTTCCAGCCTCGTCGAGCATGGGGCGGATAGCGCGTGGCACGCCGACTTCATGCGCCGCATCGCGGCCGAGCAGCTGCTGATCGGGTCGGCGACGACCGAAGGCGGCATCGGCGGCAATCTGCGCAACAGCATTTGCGCCATCCATGTCGAGGACGGTGTTTGCCGTCTCGAAAAGGATGCGACCGTCATTTCCTACGGGGCGCATGCCGATGCGATCCTGATCACCTCGCGCGCTCATCCTGACGCGGCGCCTTCGGACCAGGTTCTGACAGCGTTTCTGAAAGATCAGTACACGCTCGAAAAGACGCATGTCTGGAATACGCTCGGCATGCGCGGCACCTGCTCCGACGGCTTCTTGTTCAAGGGTGAAGCGCCGGCGAGCCAGATCCTGCCGAAGCCTTTCGCCGAGATCGCGGCGCAGTCGATGCTGGCGTCCTCGCACCTGCTCTGGAGCGGCGTGTGGTATGGCATCGCCATCGACGCATTCTCTCGTGCGCAGGCTTTCGTACGCGCCGCTGCCCGCAAGTCGCCGGGTGCGCCGCCACCTGGCGCGCTGCGTCTCGCCGAAGTGTCGAACCTGTTGCAGATGGTGAAGTCCAACGTCGTCGCCGGCCTCAAGGCCTACGAGGATGCCAAGGCTGATCCCGACAAGCTGTCGTCCATGGCGTTTGCCGTGGCGATGAACAACGTCAAGATCGCATCGTCGGAAACGATCCTCGAGATCGTCAACCACGCGATGCTGATCTGCGGCATCATGGGCTACAAGAACGGTACGCCGTTCAGCCTCGGCCGCCATCTTCGCGATGCGCATTCCGCTCAATTGATGATTTCCAACGACCGCATCCTTGGCAACACGTCGAGCATGCTCCTTGTCCACAAGCAGGACACCAGCCTACTGGGGTAACTCACATGGATATGCAGACCTCCTTTCTGGACCGGCTCTTTGAATCCGGCCTTCTGATCGATATGGGCGTCGACGGCCTCTATGGCCGCAGCGGCCAGTTCGAGGACGTGATCGCCGCCTTCGAGCGCCTGATCGATCGCTTCGGCGGCGCGGACGGCGCGGAAGCGATGCGCTTTCCGCCGGGCATGAACCGCGAAATCTTCGAAAAGAGCGGCTACATGAAGAGCTTCCCGCAGCTGGCCGGCACGGTCCACAGCTTCTGCGGCAACGAGCTCGACCACATGAACCTGTTGCAGTGCATGGAAGTGGGCGACGACTGGACCAAGGGCCAGGAAGCCACGGAGATCGTGCTGACGCCGGCCGCCTGCTATCCGCTCTACCCGACGGTCGCCCGCCGCGGCAACCTGCCGAAGGACGGCGCGCTGTTCGACCTGCAGTCTTACTGCTTCCGCCACGAGCCGTCGCGCGATCCGGCCCGCCAGCAGCTGTTCCGCATGCGCGAATATGTCTGCATGGGTACCGAGCTGCACGTCACCGACTTCCGTCAGAAGTGGATGGATCGCGGCCTTGAGATGATGAAGCTCGTCGGTCTCGACGTCACCATCGACGTCGCCAACGATCCGTTCTTCGGCCGCGCCGGCAAGATGATGGTCAACAACCAGCGTGACCAGAACCTGAAGTTCGAGCTCCTGATCCCGATCACCTCGACGGCCAATCCGACGGCCTGCATGAGCTTCAACTTCCACCAGGATTCCTTCGGCCAGAAGTGGGGCCTGAACCTCGAGGACGGCAGCGTTGCCTTCACGGCCTGCGTCGGCTTCGGCCTGGAACGCATCGCGCTGGCGCTGTTTCATCACCATGGCCTCGACGTCAAGCTGTGGCCGGCCTCCGTGCGCCAGGCGCTCTGGGGCTAAGGGGAACGATGGCATCCGTCTTCCCGGGGATCAGCCCGGACAGCTATTGCCCGCATGCGCTGCATTCCATGGAGCGCATGTGGCCGGAGACCAATTGCTATATCGACCTCTGGATCGAGGTGCTGAGCACGCTTGGGCTCCCGCCCGAGGCGATGCTGGGCTTCACGCTCGGCCAGGATTTCGAGGGCGACCAGTTCACCTTCTTCAAGGTGCCGCTGGAGGATCTCGAAGCACTCTACGGTATCAGGGTCACCGAGCTTGCGATCTTCGACAAGGTCGAGCGGCATGTCGCGACGCAGATCGCGCGCGGCCGTCTCTGCCTGATCGAGATGGACAGCTTCTATATGCCCGACACGCAGGGCACCGCCTACCGGCAGGAGCACGGCAAGACGACGGTTGCGATCAACCGGGTGGATGTCGCGAACAAGCGTGTCGACTATTTCCACAATGGCGGCTTCTTTTCCCTCGAGGGCGAGGATTTCGACGGGCTGTTCCAGCTCGATCTTCGCGACGAGGATCCGCAGTTCCTGCCCTATACCGAGTTCGCCAAGTTCCCCGACGCGCCTGTCGATCCGCAGGCAACGCGGGGCGTTTCGCGCGCGCTGCTGTCTTCGCATTTCGCCCGCCGCCCGCGTGAAAACCCGATCCGTGCCTTCGCATCGGTCTTTCCCGAGCAGGTCGAGGCCGTGGCCGAGCGGCCCTTCGGCTTCTTCCACAAATACGCCTTCAACACGCTGCGCCAGTTTGGCGCCAATTTCGAGCTCATGGCCGATCATCTGGTCTGGCATTCGGAGACCGAATTCGGCGAGGCCGCAGAGCATGCGCGCAAGCTCTCGGAGGCTGCGAAATCCGTGCAGTTTCAGCTGGCACGCGCCGTCACGCGCAAGAAGTTCGCGCCGCTAACGACTGCGCTTGATCCGGCGGCCGATGCGTGGGATTCGATGATGGCTTCGCTCACGAAACGTCTTTGAAGCCGGAGGCCTGATCATGCGTGGGAGACTGGCGAGCATCGCGGCGGAGGAGATCGCGCTCAGCGAGGGATGGAATCTGGTTCTGACGGAACCCGGCGCCTGCGCCAATCCGCACGACCTGCCGCTGTCCGCCCAGTTCATCCCCGCCGAGGTGCCGGGCACGGCCGCCGCCGCGCTGGAAAAAGCAGGGCTGTTCGACCGCGAAAACCCCGTGCCGCTCGACAACAGGGACGCCTGGTATGTTTGCCGCCTGTTCGACGCTGCGCCGGGTGATGCCATTTTGCGCTTCGAGGGGCTGGCGACGCTTTGCCATGTATTCCTGAACGGCCAGGAGATCCTTTCGTCCGAGAGCATGTTCACCATGCATGAGGTGCCGGTGACGCTGTCAGGCGGCGACGAGCTGGCGCTTTGTTTTCGCGCGCTGGCGCCCCGGATTGCCGACAACGGCCCGCGCGCCCGCTGGCGGCCGCAGATGATCACGCCGCAGGGCTTGAAGAATGTCCGCACCACGCTGCTCGGCCGCATGCCCGGCTGGTGCCCTGAAATCCACGCCGCCGGCCCTTGGCGCCCGCTCACGCTGGTGCGCCGCGATGTCGTATCACTGGATGACGTCAGTGTGCGGGCGGTGCTGGAGCCGGATGGTTCAGCCAAGCTCAGCGTGTCGCTCCGCACCGACGCAGAGGCGCCCGAATTGTCGCTGCGTTGCGGCGGCGTCGAGCAGGCGTTCGAAAAGGTCGGCGAGCGGCACTACTCGGCCATTCTGAGGCTGAAGGACGTGGAGCCCTGGTGGCCTCACACGCACGGAACGCCGCGCCTTTACGATTACGCGGTCGTCATCGATGGTGTCGAACATCCGCTGGGCAAGACCGGCTTCAGGAGCGTCGCGGCCGATCGCGGCAAGGATGGCGGCGACTTCGCGCTTCTCATCAATGGCGAGCGGGTGTTTTGCCGCGGCGCGGTGTGGACCACCGCCGATATCGTGAAGCTTCCCGGCGCGCGGGCGGATTATGAGCCGTTCCTGCGGTTGGCGGCCGAGGCGGGCATGAACATGATCCGCATCGGCGGCACCATGGCCTACGAGACGCCGGAGTTCTTCCAGCTTTGCGACGAGCTCGGGCTGATGGTCTGGCAGGACTTCATGTTCGCCAATTTCGACTATCCGAAGAACGATAAGGCCTTTACCGCGCATGTCCACGCGGAGGTCGAGGAGTTCCTGCACGGCGTGCAGGGTTCGCCTTCGCTTACGGTGCTCTGCGGCGGCAGCGAGATCTACCAGCAGGCGGCGATGCTCGGCCTGCCGCCGGAATTCTGGTCCGGCCCGATCACCGACGAGATCATACCGGCGATCGCGGCGCGGCTCTGCCCCGAAATCCCCTACGTCGCCAATTCGCCGTCCGGCGGCGCCATGCCGTTTTCGCCGAATGCCGGCGTGACGCATTATTACGGCGTCGGCGCCTATATGCGGCCGCTTGACGATGCGCGCCGCGCGAACGTGCGCTTCGCGGCTGAAAGCCTTGCCTTCGCCAACGTGCCGCAGCAGAAGACGCTGCAACGACATCTCGATGTTCCACCAGTGCACAGCCCGCTATGGAAATCGCGTGTTTCGCGGGATCGCGGCGCCTCCTGGGATTTCGAGGATGTGCGCGATTTCTATCTCGGCCATCTCTACGACGTCGATCCCGCGCGCCTGCGTCGCGAAAACCGCGATCTTTATCTCGACTTGTCGCGCGCCGTCACCGGCGAGGTGGCGGAAGAGACCTTTGCGGAATGGCGGCGCAGGGGATCGAGCTGCAATGGCGCGCTGGTCTGGACGCTGCAGGACTTGTTGCCCGGCGCCGGCTGGGGCGTGATCGATTCAACCGGTGCGCCGAAGCCGATCTGGTACGCGCTGCGCCGCGCCTTCCGGCCGGTGCAGGTGCTGGTGACCGACGAGGGGACCAATGGCCTCGATGTGCATGTCATCAACGAGACCGAACACAGCCTGCAACTCGATCTCGAGGTCATCTGCTTCAGAAACGGCCGGCAGAATGTGGCAAGCGGCGGACGCATCCTGACGCTTGCGCCACGCAGCGCCGAGACGTTTGCCGCAACCGATCTGTTCGGCGCGTTCTTCGACACCACCTACGCGTTCCGCTTCGGGCCGCCGGCACATGACGTCACGGTGGCGCGCCTCAGGCTTCCCGAGGGTGGCGCGGTGGTGGCCGATGCCTTCCATTTCCCGCAGGGGCGCTCGAGAGCCGTGCACGATGCCGAGATCCAGGTGTCGCTGGTCGAGGATGGCGGCGCGTGGTTTGCGGATCTGGCGACCGACAGGCTGGCGCAGTCGGTGCATTTCAGCGTCGATGGTTTCCGGTCCGACGATGACTGGTTCCATCTGGCGCCGGGGGTCGCCAAGCGCGTTCTCCTGCGGCCGCTCTCCGGGCGAGGAGCGGATGATCGCCCGACCGGCGAGGTGCTGACACCGGGCGGCGCGCGCGCCTTTTCCTTCTAAGTCGCTCGTCGCAAAAGATGAGGCGCAATCAATTTCGAAAGACTTTCTTACTAAAATAGGCCCTTCGAACGGCCTAAAGCGGATACGTTATGTCTAAGGGAATTATCGCGAATTCTGTGATGAACGGGGCGGCGGGAATGCTGCTCCTGGTAACGGGATTCCTGTCTTCCATCATCACCGCTCGGCTGCTCGGGCCAGAGGCGAACGGCATCGTCGCCTTCTCGCTCTGGCTCGTGGTGACAGGCGCGTCGATCGCCGAGCTCGGCTCCAGCATCACCATGTCGAAGACGCTGCCGCAGCTTCAGGCGGAAGGTTTTGACGCGCGCCGGCGGCTGGGTTTCGCCTCGTTGCTCGTCACCGTCATGCTGTGCTCGACGCTGTTGCTGCTCGGCCTCTACGCCCTGTTTTTCCTGACGTCCGAGCAGATGCATTGGGCAAAGACCGCACCCTCGGTCGCCTATGTGACCGGTGCGCTTTTCTTCGTTCAGGCGATCGGATCCTTCGTCAAATTCTACCTTATCGGTGAGCGGCGGCTGACTGATTTCTTCAAGCTCGCCATGGGTGTGTGCCTGTTGCAGCTGATCGGCGTCGGCGCCGGCGCGGTTCTTTATGGGGTCGAGGGTGTGCTGGTCGGCTATCTGTTGGGGCAGATGGTGTTCTTCATCGCCACCATTCCGATCCTGATGACGCCGCGCGACCGCTGCGGGGTGCCGCTGAAATATCTGGCGGCCTCGTCCATCGTACTATCGGCGCAGTTCCTGATCGATTCCATCTTCCTCAACAGGCTGGAGCTCCTGTTCCTGCAGCAGTTCTGGTCGGTCGAGATGGTCGGTTTCTATGCCGTCGGCCTGTCGGTTGCCAATATCGCGCTGCAATTGCCGATCCAGATGACGGGCAGCCTGCTCCCCTATTATTCGGAGCGGCGCCACTCCAGCGACGACCGCACCCTGCCGGTCGAGGTGTTCGCGGCCGTTACCCGCAGCATGGCCTATATCATCCTGCCGATGAGCTTCGGGCTTGCCGCCATATCGAGCGAACTGGTGCGCGCTGTCTTCGGCGAGGCATTCGCGCGCAGCGGAACCGTCGTGGCGCTGCTGGCGCTTGCCGCCCCGTCCTACACTTTCATGCAGACGCTCAGCCTCTATCTGCTCTCGATGGACCGCGCCCGCGACCGGCTGAAGGTCAGCCTCGTCGGCGCTGCCGTGATGACGCTTGGCTGCCTTGCGGTCGTTCCATTCTTCGCCGCCGAGGGTGCCGCGATGGTGCGCATCGGCGTGTTCACGATTATGTGTATTATCATGGTGCGACAGACCGGTTTCGGCTCTCAGCTCTCCGGTTTGTACGTAAATCTGCTCAAGACGCTTGCCGCGTCGGTTCTGTGCGCAATTATAGCCCTTGGAATTTTACACTATATCAATGGTTCTATTGGACTTCTTCTCGCAGTCGTTCTTGGGGGTGCTGGCTATATTGTTGCGCTCAAGCTTTTAAAGGCAATTCCGCGAGAGGATGCCGATGTTATGTTGTCGATCGTTGAAAAATTGCCCGGCTCGGTAGGAAAGTCCGCCCGCAAGGCAGTCGCCTTCATTGCGCCAGCGCGCGCCAAGCTGGCGGAAGAAGAAGAGCCCATCGAGATCACGGTCGAGACCGGTCTTGCCGAAGGCGCCGGCAATCAGGCTGCGCTGCCATTCGCTTTCGATGGTACGATCGGCCTGTTCAAGCCGGAGAACGCAGGCGTTGCCAAGCGCTCCACGGCCGTGCTCTTCGTCAATCCCTGGGGGCTTGAGGAAATGTGCAGCCGGCGGTTCTTCCGCGTGACGGCGGAGCATTTCGCGGGCCTCGGCGTGCCCAGCCTGCGCTTCGATTATCCCGGCGCCGGTGATGCTCTTGATGTCGATGACACTGTCGGCCTGAAGATCTGGGAAGACGCGATCCGCAATGCGGCCGAGCGGTTGAAGCAGCTGAGCGGCTGCAGCCGCATCATCATCGTCGCGCAGGGGCTCGGTGCGGCACTGGCGCAGAGAACCGCGCCATCGATCGAAGGCGTCGATGCCGTCGCCTTGCTCGGTCCCGTCGTCAATGGCCGCGCCTATCTGCGCGAGCTTCGTGCATGGGCGACGTTCATCAATCATCACCTGGGATTGGGCGAAGATGCCATTCCCGAGGGCAAGCACATGATCGCCGGGCTGCAGATGCCCGATGGGATCGCCGCGGAACTGTCGAAGGTCCGCATCGCCGCGCCGGAAACGCTGGCAGCACAGCGCTACCTCATTCTGGAGCGCCCGGAGCGCGCCGACGACACGACGCTCGCCGACAATCTGACCGCGCTCGGCGCGACGGTCGAGCAGCAGACGTTCAAGGGCTACGACAGGCTGATCTCCGACCCGGTCTTCTCGCGCACGCCGATGGAGGTCGTCGAGACGCTGGCGCAATGGGTGGACGAGCAAACGTCGGTCGATCCGGCCGCTGCGCCCTCCGCCTCCGCTGTCGATACGCAGTCGCTCGCAGGCGACGGCTTCGAGGAAGTGCCGGTCCGTTTCGGCGCGTTCAATCATCTGGTCGGCGTCGTGACGCGCCCGGTCGGTCGGCCGCGCGGCAACAGCGTGGTGTTTCTGTCGACCGCCTACGACCGCCAGTCCGGCTGGGGTCGCGCGGTCACCGACATGGCCCGGGGGCTTGCCCGCGAGGGCGTCGCCTCGATCCGCTTCGATTCCGCCAATGTCGGCGACAGCCCGCCGCGTCCCGACGCACCGGATCAGATCCTCTATTCCGCCACCCAGAACGCCGATGCGCAGGCCGCACTCGATCTGCTCGAGGGCATGGTTCCCGGACCGCTGATGGTTGCCGGGCGCTGCAGCGGCGGCTATGTCGCCATCCGCTCGGCTGTCGACGATGTTCGAGTGAAGGCCGCTGTTTCGATCAATCCCTTCGTCTACTATTGGGATCCGAACCAGCCGGTCGAGCGCAAGCATGTCGTATCGGTGCCGCGCAGCTTCGAGGATTACGGCCAGCGGCTTTCCAGCTTCGCAACGGTCAAGCGCCTGCTGAAGGGCGATATCGACGTGCTGGCGGCGACGCGCAATGTCATCATCGCCTTTTCACGCCGCATGTCGGTGCGCATCGCGCCGCTGCTCGAATATCTGCCGAGCCGCCGGCACACTGCGAGCGAAGTGAAGAAGTCCTTCGTCACCGTCGGCAAGCGCAAGGTGCCGCTGACGTTGATCTATAGCGAAGGCGATGTCGGCCTGGAGCACATGTACTTCCACTTCGGCCCCGGCGGCCGCAAGTTCGAGCGCCATCCGAACGTCCGGCTGGTGATGCTGCCGGATGCCGATCACAATCTGACCCCACCGGAATCGCGCCGGACGGTGTTTGCCGAGATCGCGCGGCTGGCGAAGGCCTGAGCGGGCACAGGCGTGCGCCTGCCCGTTTTGGGTCGGGTAGATTTTTCAAATTGTCGAGGTAACAGCGCCGACTTTTATTAGCCGGCGATGAGCTCCTTGTAGACGCCGATGTACCGTTCCGCGACGACGTCCCAGGAATAGGCCGAGGCATCGGAGAGCAGGGCGGCCCGCACCGCGGGGCCTTCGGCTTTCAGGCGCTTGTAGACCGTTTCCAGCGCGAGGGCTGCGGCGGCCGTATCGGCGAAGTCCGCGAGCAGAATGTCCTTGTGACGCTCGCCGAGAGCTTTATAGGCTTCGTTGGTGTTGAGCACCGGCAGCAGACCGGCGCTCATGGCTTCCAGCGCCACCAGCCCGAAGCCCTCATAGGATGAGGCCGAGGCGAAGATCGAGGCGTCGGCGATGATGCGGCCGACGGCGGCGTTGTCGGCGTCGACATGGATGGTGACGGCGTCGTTCAGCTTCAGCCGGTCGATCTGGGCCATCAGGTCCTGTCGGGTCAGGTCGGATTCGACGCCGGCGATATCGAGATGCCAATCCGGATTACACACCCTCAGCACCGCCAGTGCGTCGATCAGCCTGTCGAGGCGCTTGTTGACCGAGAACCGGCCGATCGTGACGATCCGGCGCTTAGGCGCACGGGATGCGCGGTCGGCGAACTTGCCGATGTCGGCGCCGTTTTCGATGAGAATGCTGCGGCTCGGCGCGATCTTTTCGAACTGTGCGAGATCCGACATGCTGCAGCCGATGACCCGCTTATAGGCCATGGCCGAGACGCGAGTGATGGTCTGAAACCAGACCTTCTTGATGGTCGCGAATTTCGTCGTGTGGAAGAAGCCGCCATGGGTGGTGACCACCATCGGCTTGCGATGCAGGAAGCGGCCCCAGGCAAGCGCATCGAAGAAGAAGTCGATCGCGTGCACATGGATCAGGTCTGCGTCGCCGAGATGGCGGAAGACCTCAGGCGCGAGCGGATAGCGCGTGCTGCCGGACCAGGGGATGCGGACGATGTCGATGCCATCGATGGTCTCACGCGAGGGAAGCTTCTTGTCGCGGGCGGTAAACAGACTGTCGAGCGTGACGACGCGGACGCGGTAGCCGCGCTTGAGTGTCTCGCGCGAGAGGTTGGCGATCACGTCCTCGAGGCCGCCGCGATTGGGCAGGAATTGGCGGATGACGTGAACGATCAGCGGCGCGCTGGCGGCGACCGGTTCGACGTCATGGGAATAGAGTTCGGCGGCGGACATGTGTCGTTCCTTCGGCCGCGATGAACAGGTCACGGCTTTCATCGATGCCACATGGCAACGGGCTGCGTTAAGGCGGCGTTAAATGTCCGCGGCTTCGGGGATTTGCTTTGGCGAAGAGTTAACCGACCGTCACTACGGGCTTAAAATGCCCGGAAGGTCAGCGTCGTCAGCGAGCGGACAATGCCGGGAATGCTGGCGATCTGATCGTTAACGAATTTACCGATGTCCTCGCCTTCCTGGATATAGACTTTGAGAAGCAGGTCGTAATCGCCGCTGGTCGAATAGAGCTCCGAGACGCGTTCGGTCTTGTAGATGGCGTCGGCGACCTCGTAGGTCTTGCCGGGGGCGCATTGGAGCTGGACGAAGATCGGCTTCATGGGAATTTCCTGCATCGAATTCTGTTGCCGCGCATAATGCGCGAAACGACGGGTGGGGCGCAAGCGGTTCCGTCAACCGGCGGCTTCGCGGACGATCCAGTCGCGGAAGGCTGCGAGCGGGGCGTAGTCGGCGCGTTCGGCGGGAAAGGCCAGATAGTAGCGTTCCTTGCTCTCCATCTCGCGATTGACCGATGCCACGAGATCGCCGCGCTTCAGCTCGTCCTGGATGAGGAAGGCCGGCAACAATGCCACGCCGAGGCCGGCGATCGCCGCCTGGGCTGCAGTCGCGAACTGGTCGAAGAGCATGCCGTGGACGGCCTGCGGCGGCACTTCGTTGTCGGCGAACCATTGTTCCCAGGCATCTGGGCGGGTGGTCAGATGCAGCAGCGGGACGTCGACGAGGTCGGATGGCTGGCTGATGCCGTAGCGGTCGCGGAAATCGGGGCTGCAGGCGGGCACGGTCTTTTCCGACATCAGGAAGGTCAGCTCCGCGCCCGGCCAGAGCGGATGGCCGAAATGAATGGCGGCGTCGATCGAATCGAGCCGAAAATCAAAGGAGGAGAGGCGGGTGACGAGGTTGATGGTAACGCCCGGATTGGCGGCGAGGAAGCGGCCGAGGCGCGGCGCCAGCCAACGGGTGCCGAAGGTCGGCAATATGGCCAGGTTGAGCGTGCCGCCGTGCGGATTGGCGCGCAGGTTCAAGGAGGCGCTGGAGATGCGCCGCAGCGCCTCGCGGATCTCGCGGGCATAGCCGTCGCCGGCAAGCGTCAGGCGCACCGTCTGGCGCTCGCGAATGAAGAGCTCGACGCCGAGCTGCTCCTCCAGCGTCTTGATCTGGCGGCTGACGGCGCTTTGCGTCAGGTCGAGTTCCTTGGCGGCGGCCGTGACACTGCCGGTGCGCGATACCGCCTCGAAGGCGGAAAGCAGCGCGGTGGAGGGTAGAAAACGCCTTGACGTCAGCATGGGTCATTCCATTTCAGAATGAGCTATTTCCGAAATGTCGATATTTATGGCTTTCGGGCGCTTGTAAATAGCTGCACTAATCATAATCGGAATGAACGTGGGGATTTCTATCATGGCAGGCTTCGTTTCCACAGACCGCATCCGTTCGCTGTTCACCGAAGCGATGTCGCGGATGTATCGCGCCGAGGTGCCGCAATACGGAACGCTGCTGGAACTGGTTTCCGACGTCAATGCCGAGGTGCTGGCCAAGGACAATGCGCTGCGCGAGCGCCTGACGCGGGCCGGCGAGCTGGAGCGCATCGATGTCGAGCGCCACGGCGCCATCCGTCTCGGCACTCCCGAAGAGCTTTTCACCATCCGCCGCCTCTTCGCGGTCATGGGCATGCAATCGGTCGGCTATTACGATCTCTCGGTGGCCGGCGTGCCTGTTCATTCCACCTGCTTCCGCCCGGTCGACCAGGCCGCCCTCAGCGTCAATCCGTTCCGGGTCTTCACCTCGCTGCTCAGGCTCGAGCTGATCGAGGATGAAGCTCTGCGCGCCGAGGCCGCCGATATCCTGTCGAAGCGCCGCATCTATACCGAGCGCGCCATCCAGCTGATCGAGCGTCATGAAGAGGCCGGCGGGCTGACGGAAGCGGAAGGGCAGGAGTTCGTCGCCGAGGCGCTGGAGACCTTCCGCTGGCATGGCGAGGCGACCGTGACCGCCGAGACCTACAAGCGCCTGCACGACGCGCACCGGCTGATCGCCGACGTCGTCTCCTTCAAGGGGCCGCATATCAACCACCTGACCCCGCGCACGCTGGATATCGACGCCGTGCAGGCCCGCATGCCGGAGCGCGGCATCACGCCGAAGGCCGTCATCGAAGGGCCGCCGCGCCGGGCTTGCGACATCCTGCTGCGCCAGACCAGCTTCAAGGCGCTGGAAGAGGCGATCGCCTTTGCCGGGGAGGCCGGTGCCACGAAGGGTACGCATACGGCCCGCTTCGGCGAGATCGAGCAGCGCGGCGTGGCGCTGACGGCGAAGGGCCGCGCGCTCTACGACCGGCTGCTGGCCTCGGTTCGCGGCGAGGTGCAGGTCGGTGCGGGCGGCGCCAAGGCCGGCGATTACGACAGCGAGCTTGCCGAGCGGTTCCGCGAACTGCCGGATAGCTGGGCGGCGCTTCGGGCCGAGCAGCTGGCCTTCTTCCACTATTCCGCGACGCCCAAGGGTATTGCCGCCGCCGTCGATGGCGCGCTGCCTGACGATGCCGAGGCGCTGATCGAGCTGGGTTATCTCACCTTCGATCCCATCGTCTACGAGGACTTCCTGCCCGTCAGTGCCGCAGGGATCTTCCAGTCGAACCTCGGCACGGACCAGCAGCAGAATTACGCGACCCGGTCCAACCGCTCGGCCTTCGAGGAGGCGCTCGGCGCGACCGTCACGGATGAGCTTGACCTCTACGCGGAACGTCAGGCACGCTCGCTGGAGGCGGCGATCGATCTGCTCGGGCTTTCCGGCCTGCGCCTGAGCAACGTTGCCTGATATCCGCGAACGGAGCTCTCCGATGCTGAATGATCCGCGCTCCCACGGCCTCTGGGAAAAGACCGCGCCGCAGCCGCCGGCAACGGTGCCGCTTTCGGGCGCGGTGACCGCCGATATCGTCGTGGTCGGCGGCGGCTATACCGGGCTGTCGTCCAGCCTGCATCTGGCGGAAGCCGGCAAGTCGGTGGTGCTGCTCGAGGCCAACGAGGTTGGTTTCGGCGGCGCGGGGCGCAATGTCGGGCTGATCAATGCCGGCATGTGGGTGATGCCCGACGATCTTCCCGGCGTTCTCGGCCCCGTCTATGGCGAGCGCCTGCTCGACCTGCTCGGCAATGCGCCGAAGCTGGTGATGGAGCTGATCGACAAGCACAAGATCGCCTGCGAGCTCGAGCGCAACGGCACGCTGCATGTGGCCGTCGGCGCCGATGGCCTCAAGGAAATCACCGATCGCGCCAGCCAGTGGGCGGCGCGCGGTGCCAATGTCAGATTGCTCGACGCCGCCGAGACGGCGCGGCGGGTGGGCAGCCACGCCTATACCGGATCGCTGCTCGACATGCGCGCCGGCACGCTGCAGCCGCTCGCCTATGCGCGCGGCCTCGCGCACGCCGCCGTCAAGGCCGGCGTTGCGCTGCATACGTCGAGCCCCGTCATCGCCACCGAGAGAAACGGCAAGCGCTGGACGGTGAAGACGTCGAAGGGTTCGGTCACTGCCGACTGGATCATCGTTTCGACGGATGCCTACAGCACCGGCCCCTGGGAGCAGGTGCGCATCGAGCAGGTGCATCTGCCCTATTTCAACCTGGCGACCCGGCCACTCGGTGACAATCTGCGCAAATCGATCCTGGCTGGCCGCGAGGGCGTCTGGGACACCAAGGAAATTCTCTCCTCCTACCGCATGGACCAGGCCGGCCGGTTGGTGTTCGGCAGCGTGGGCGCGCTGCGCAACACAGGGCTTTCCGTCCACAAGGGCTGGGCGCGACGCGCGCTGAAGAAGCTCTTCCCGCAGCTTGGCGATGTCGAGTTCGAATGCGAGTGGTACGGCAAGATCGGCATGACCGACAATGCGCTGCCACGCTTTCACAAGTTCGCCGACAACGTCGTCGGCTTTTCCGGCTATAATGGCCGGGGGATCGCGCCGGGAACGGTGTTCGGCCGCACGCTTGCCCGCCATATTCTGGGCGAGATGAGCGAGGCCGACTTGCCGCTGCCGCTGACTGATCCCGCCGAGCCGCGCTTCCGCGCCGCCAAGGAATTATGGTACGAAGCCGGCGCCCAGGTCGCCCACTTCGCCGATGCCCGCTTCTAAGAACAATAAGGTTGGAACCACGACAATGACCATCGAAACGCTCGATCTCGCCACCGAAACCAAGACCCTGCTTGCCAAGCTCGGCGTCAGCGCCGACCGCTTCACCGGCGGCACGCTGCGGGTGACGTCGCCCGTGACAGGCAAGGAAATCGGCGCGCTGAAGGAAGTGTCGGTCGCCGACGCCAAGACCGCGATCGATAACGCCCACAAAGCGTTTCTCGAATGGCGCGCCGTTCCGGCGCCTAAGCGCGGCGAGCTCGTGCGCCTGCTCGGCGAGGAGCTGCGCGCGGCCAAGGCCGAGCTCGGCCGGCTGGTGTCGATCGAGGTCGGCAAGATCACCTCCGAAGGTCTCGGCGAAGTGCAGGAAATGATCGACATCTGCGATTTCGCCGTCGGCCTTTCGCGCCAGCTCTACGGCCTGACGATCGCCACCGAGCGTTCCGAGCACCGGATGATGGAAAGCTGGCACCCGCTCGGCGTCGTCGGCATCATCTCGGCCTTCAATTTCCCCGTCGCCGTATGGTCGTGGAATGCGGCGCTGGCGCTGGTCTGCGGCAATTCCACCGTCTGGAAGCCGTCCGAAAAGACACCGTTGACCGCACTTGCCACGCAGGCGCTGTTCGAAAAGGCGCTGAAACGCTTTGTCGCCGAAGGCGGCACGGCGCCGGCCAATCTCTCGACGCTTCTGATCGGCGGCCGCGATGTCGGCGAGGCGCTGGTCGATCATCCGAAGGTGCCGCTGGTGTCGGCCACCGGCTCCACTGCCATGGGCCGCGCCGTCGGTCCGCGCCTGTCGCAGCGCTTTGCCCGCGCCATCCTCGAACTCGGCGGCAACAACGCCGCGATCATCTGCCCGACGGCCGATCTCGACCTGACGCTCCGCGGCGTGGCCTTCTCGGCCATGGGCACCGCCGGCCAGCGCTGCACCACGCTGCGCCGTCTGTTCGTGCATGAGAGCGTCTACGACGCGCTGGTTCCGCGCCTGCAGAAGGCCTACGGCTCCGTCAGCATCGGCAATCCTCTGGAAGCGGGCACGCTGGTCGGTCCGCTGATCGACAGCCAAGCTTACAGAAACATGCAGTCGGCGCTGGAGCAGGCGAAGGCCGCAGGCGGCAAGGTTACCGGTGGCGAGCGTGTCGAAAACGGTGCCTCCGACGCCTTTTACGTGCGCCCGGCGCTGGTCGAAATGCCCGCGCAGACGGGTCCGGTCGAGAACGAGACCTTCGCGCCGATCCTCTACGTCATGAAGTACAGCGATTTCGACGCGGTGCTCGAAGACCACAATGCCGTGCCGCAGGGCCTGTCGTCGTCGATCTTCACCAATGACATGCGCGAGGCCGAAACCTTCGTCTCGGCGCGCGGTTCGGATTGCGGCATCGCCAACGTCAATCTCGGCCCATCGGGCGCCGAGATCGGCGGCGCGTTCGGCGGCGAGAAGGAAACCGGCGGCGGCCGCGAATCCGGCTCCGACGCATGGCGCGCCTACATGCGCCGTACCACCAACACGATCAACTACGGCAAGACGCTGCCATTGGCGCAGGGCGTGAAGTTCGACGTCGAATAAGCGTCTGAGGACTGCGATGATTAAGGGGCGGGAGCGCGATGGCGTTGCCGCCCTTTTTGCTGCCGGCTAGAATCATTCTAAGTATTTTCCAATTATTTCAAGCCTTTGTGATGGCCTACGGGTCGCCTAAACTTGAAATCGGGTGCCAAGGAAAATATACCGCTGCAATATCATGGATATCGCAGATGACATGCCATGGAGGGCATCATGACCGTCTCCCTTAATCGCCTCTCGCAGGCCGCAGCGCTCGGCGCCATGCTTCTTGCCGCGACATCGCTCGCTTCGGGCGCCAAGGCGCAGGAAGATGAGTCCGAGGGGATCGTCGTCTACAACGCCCAGCATCAGAGCCTCGGCATGGAGTGGGTGGATGCCTTCACCAAGGAAACCGGCATCAAGGTGACGATGCGCCAGGGAAGCGACATGCAGTTCGCCAACCAGATCATCCAGGAAGACGAGGCGTCGCCCGCCGACGTGTTCCTCACCGAGAATTCGCCGGCGATGACGCTGGTCGATGCCGCCGGGCTGTTCGCGCCGATCGACAAGGCAACGCTCGACCAGCTTCCGGAAGAGTTTCGCCCGAAGGACGGCATGTGGGCGGGCATCGCGGCGCGCTCGACGGTGTTTGCCTACGACAAGACCAAGCTCACCGAGGACAAACTGCCGAAGTCGATGATGGATCTCGCCGATCCGGCCTGGAAAGGCCGCTGGGGTGCCGCCCCCGTCGGCGCCGATTTCCAGGCGATCGTCAGCGCGCTGCTGCAGCTGAAGGGCGAGGAAGCGACGGCGGCATGGCTGAAGGCGCTGAAGGAAAACGCCACCTCCTACAAGAGCAACACGGTTGCCATGAAGGCGGTCAACGCGGGCGAGGTCGATGGCGCGATCATCTATCATTACTACTGGTTCGGCGATCAGGCGGCGACAGCTGAAAACAGCAAGAACGTCGCGCTTCACTACTTCAAGAACCAGGATCCGGGCGCCTTCGTCAGCCTGTCGGGCGGCGGTATCCTGAAGTCGAGCCAGCATCAGAAGGAGGCGCAGGCGTTCCTGAAGTTCATCACCGGCAAGACCGGCCAGGCGATCCTGAAGAACGGCACCTCCTATGAATACGCCGTCGGCAAGGGTGCCGCCTCCAACGACAAGCTCGTGCCGATGGCCGAGCTGCAGGCGCCCGTTGTCGATGCCTCGCAGCTCAACAGCAAGAAGGTGGTCGAGATGATCACCGAGGCGGGGTTGATCTAGGGTCTGCAGCGCGGCGGTCGGGGCAAAACTGTTGCTTTTGCCTCAAGAAAACTTTAGGCCATGACGATACACGGCAACCGTCTTTCAAAGACGGTTGCCTTCCTTTTTCAGCGTGTCAAAGGCGCGGCCTTGCTGCAGGACAACAGATTGCTTGCTTCCGATATGCCAACGGCGCGGCCAGCGGCAGGACTGGCGCGACCGCGCCGGGGCATGCCTTATGCGCCCGTCGTGCTTTTCGCTGCAATCGTCGCGCTGTTCAGCCTCGTTCCCCTCGGCTTCATCGGCTGGATTACGGTGGATGTCGGCTGGGAAACGGTGAAGCAGCTGGTGTTTCGCCCGCGCGTCGGCGATCTCCTCGTCAACACCGTCGCCCTCGAAGTCATCACAGTGCCGCTGTCGATCGTGCTGGCGGTAACGCTTGCCTGGATCACCGAGCGCACCGATGTCCCCTTCGCGCGGCTCTGGGCCTGGTTGGCCGTGGCGCCGCTCGCCGTGCCTGCCTTCGTGCACTCCTACGCCTGGGTCAGTCTGGTGCCGGGCATGCGCGGGCTGCAGAGCGGCGTCTTCGTTTCGGTGCTCGCCTATTACCCGTTCCTCTACCTGCCCGTCGCGGCGGCCCTTCGCCGGCTCGATCCGGCGATCGAGGATGCGGCTGCCTCGCTCGGGCTTGGACCCTGGGCGGTGTTCTTCCGCACCATCCTGCCGCAGCTTCGGCTCGCCATCTGCGGCGGCTCTCTGCTGATCGCGCTGCACCTGCTGTCGGAATATGGGTTGTTCGTGATGATCCGCTTCGACACGTTTGCGACCGCGATCGTTGACCAGTTCCAGTCCGCCTATAACAGCCCGGCCGCCAATATGCTCGGTGGCGTGCTGGTCGCCTGCTGCCTGCTCCTGCTCGCCATCGAGGTCCTGGTGCGCGGCAATGAGCGCTATGCCCGTGTCGGCTCAGGCTCGGCGCGCCCGGCCGATCGCCGCCGTCTCGGCTGGTTCGCTGTGCCGGCGGTGCTTCTGCCCGTCATCGTCGCGGCGCTGACGCTCGGCGTTCCCTTCGTCACGCTGGTGCGCTGGCTCTATCTCGGCGGCGCTGGCATCTGGCGGGTCGACGTGGGCAATGCCTTCGTGCAGTCGATCGTGCTGGCGCTTGCCGGCGGTATTCTGGCGACGATCGCCGCCGCGCCCATGGCGTGGCTGTCCGTGCGCGCGCCGGGCCGCGTGCAGCGAGTGCTCGAAGCCTGCCACTATTATGTCGGCTCGCTGCCTGGCGTGGTCGTGGCGCTGGCGCTGGTGACGATCACCGTGCGTCTTGTGCTGCCGCTCTACCAGACATTCGCGACGCTGCTGCTCGCCTATATCCTGCTCTTCCTGCCGCGCGCCATGGTCGGCCTTCGTGCCAGCATCGCGCAGGCGCCGGTGGAGCTGGAGCGCGCCGCGATGGCACTTGGGCGCACGCCGGGCCAGGCGGTGCGGCAGATCACCATGCGGCTTGCAGCGCCGGGTGCGGCGGCCAGCATCGCGCTGGTGGCGCTCGGGATCACCAACGAGCTGACAGCGACGCTGATGCTCTCGCCCAACGGCGTCGAGACGCTGGCCACGAAATTCTGGTCGCTCACCAGCGAGATCGATTACGTCGCCGCCGCGCCTTACGCCTTCATGATGGTCGTGCTCTCACTGCCGCTGACCCTTCTTCTCCATGCTCAATCGAAACGGACTGCCGGACAATGACGCTGCTTACGATAGACGGTGCCAGCAAGCGTTACGGTCAGGTACAGGCGCTCGATAACATCTCGCTTGAGGTGACGGCAGGCAGCCGCACCGCCGTGGTCGGCCCGTCCGGTTCCGGCAAGACGACGCTGCTTCGCATTATCGCCGGCTTCGAGCAGCCGGATCAGGGGCGCGTCACGCTTGATGGCGAATTGCTGGCCGACGGGCCGGCGGCGGTGCCGGCGCACAAGCGCGGCATCGGTATCGTCTCGCAGGAAGGCGCGCTGTTTCCGCATCTCGACGTCGCCGGCAATATCGGCTTCGGTATTGCCCGCGGCGCTGATAACCGCGACAAGCGGGTGTTGGACCTGCTCGATATGGTCGAGCTCGATCGCGGCATGCTGACGCGCCGCCCACACCAGCTTTCCGGCGGCCAGCAGCAGCGCGTGGCGCTGGCGCGCGCGCTCGGCCGCGAGCCACGCCTGATGCTGCTCGACGAGCCCTTCTCGGCACTCGACACGGGCCTGCGCGAAAACATGCGCAAGGCGGTGGCCCGCGTGCTGCAGGCGGCCGGCATCACCAGCATTCTCGTCACCCACGATCAAGCCGAGGCGCTCTCCTATGCCGATCAGGTGGCCGTTCTGCGCGATGGCAAGCTTGTGCAGGCCGGATCACCGCAATCGCTCTATCTTGCGCCGCGCGATCGCGAGACGGCGCTGTTTCTCGGCGACGCCGTGATGCTGCCGGCGATCATCCGCGACGGCCATGCCGATTGTGCGCTCGGTCACGTCGCCGTCGACAGCCAGCATCAGGGCAAGGTCGAGATCATGCTCCGGCCCGAACAGATCCGCGTCGTCACCGACAGCAGCGAGCAGCCTTATGGTGGGCGTGTCGTCGAGGTGGATTTCGGCGGCGCGACCTGCACGGTTGCTGTCTCGCTCGACGGCGTGGCGCTGCCGCCGATCCTCATCAAGACCTCCAGCGTGGCGCTGCCTTCCCGCGGCGACCGGGTGCGGCTCGAGATCGCCGGCAAGGCGCATGTTTTCGTGCGCTGAGGGGTGCCCTCGGCGCTTGCCCATCCGCTAAACGCTGTCAGGCGATCTTGAGCTCTTCGTCTTCCGCCTCGTCTTCCAGCCAGCCGCCGGTAAAGCCCGCGCGTTCCAGGCCAGTGCGGATAACGTCGGACTTCCGCATCAGGTTCCAGATGAAATCAGAGCGGTCGTTTTCGATCGACATGACGAGCAGCCCCTGGTCGATACCGACGCAGCGGTCGTCTACCCAGCCCTCCGGTCCCGCCGTCTTGACGGATGGGTTGAAGCCACCGGGGAAACGGCCCTCGTAGCAGAGGTCGGGATAGGCCTGGAGCAGCGCCCGCGTGCCTGAGATCGCAGCCTCGCGGTCATAGGGCAGGGCTGCAAGCGCGCACCATGGCGCAAGCGTTCCATCATCGGGGCCGAGCGGGGCGCCACGGGCGGCATAGCCGAGCACGCTCGGGCGCCGGTCGCCATGACGGCTGCGCGACGGCGGTGGACCGTCGGAGGCAGACAGGCCCCAGATATCCCTGGAGTAACCGATGAAATTTCCGGGGTTACGCTCGGCGTAGTCGCGCTGCACTTCGATGCAAATCTGGGTGTTGCGGAAATAATCGCTGTCGCGCGCCGTCATCGGCCTGTCGCGGATGCCGCGAAAATCGATCCAGGCATGCGAGAAGAGGTGGATGAAGAAGGGCCCGGCATAGAGATAGCACTTCTCGTCGAAGAGCATCCAGGAATAGCTCGAGGTGAAGGCGTCGTAGCTCGATTGGGGGATCGGGTGCGTCGGCGAGGCGAGCGCCAGCGTGTAGAGCAGCACCGCCTCGTCATAGCCCTGCCAGCGCCAGCGCAGGAAGCCGCTTGAGGGCTTCCAGCCCATGCAGATGGTCTCGCCCTTGTTCAGCGCCCAATGCCAGTCGATGCGCTCGTAGATCAGCGTCGACAGCCGGCGGATCTCGGTCTCGGCCTCGTCGTCACCATCGAAATAGGCCGCTGCCGTCAGCACGCCGGCGACGAGCAGCGTCGTGTCGATGGTCGATAGCTCGCTGTTCCAGGCGCGGTGGCCGGTGTCCATGTGCAGGAAGTGGTAGAAGAAGCCCCTGTAGCCGATCGCGTGCCGCTCGCGGCCCTGGTGGCCGTTGGCGAAGAAGCAGAGCGTCGTCGTGGTGCGTGAAATCGCGTCCGCCCTGGTCATCCAGCCGCGCTCGACGGCGACGGTGTAGGACGACAACGCGAAGCCGACGGCGGCGATGCTGCAGGGCACGTTTGCGACCGACGTATCGGCGACAAGCCCGTTATCGGGGTTGGAATGTTTCAGGAAGTAATTGAACGCCGCCTGCTGCAGCCTGTCGACCAGCGCGGCATCTGTTTCCTCGGTCCGTTGCAGCATCTTCTCCCGCCCAATCGGTTATCCTGCCCCTTGCTTCAACATGGGCAGGTGCGACGCGCAAATCAATGTTTTTTGAGGGGTGAGGTTGGGGCGTTGCGCATCGCGGGACGTAGAGGAGATTGGTTTCCGGCCTTGAGACGGATGGCATCTGCCCTCTCGACCGTCACCCTCGGCCTTGTGCCGAGGGTCTAAGCACGTTTCCGCGAATTCAACGGTGCTGATGTTTGCGACGGGGCGGTGTTCGCCGTCGAGCGTCACCCAACTGTCGAAAACAGGGCGCCAGGTGTCCATTCATGTTGAGCAAGAGGGACCGTGCTCAGACCCTCGGGACGAGCCCGAGGATGACGGTCGCGCGTGCGGCTTCGCGCTTCGGTCCTATGGACGCGTCGATCAATGCGGCCAATCGGCGATCGTATAATTACAATATATCAACTGGTTGGGAAGATTTGGAGCGGGCGAAGGGGTTCGAACCCTCGACCCCAACCTTGGCAAGGTTGTGCTCTACCACTGAGCTACACCCGCTCATAATCCCGACGGCCTGTGGTAGTTTGGAGGACCGTGGGCGCCACCTTGCGGCGACGGGCGCTATATCGCCCAAACGATTTTCAAATGCAACAGGGAAATGACGGAAAGGCGAAGAAAAATTTGAAAAGCTTTCCCGGCCCCAGCTAAAATGCCGCAAATGCAGGGAAAAGCGGCGAATAGGCACGTTGCAAAAAAGGGGAGGGAGACGTAATCAGGGGGCGCCTTATCCCAATAGAGTGCTGGAACGAGCCATGACCGAGAAGACGCCGAAGACCGCAACCGAACTCTACGCCTTTCTCGACGGGCTCGGCATCAAGCACAGCACCAAGACGCATGCGCCGGTGTTCACGGTGGCCGAATCGGTGGCGCTGCGCGACGAGATTCCCGGCGGTCACACGAAGAACCTGTTCGTGAAGGACAAGAAGGACCAGTTCTTCCTGCTTACCGTCGAGGAGAATGCCTCGGTCGACCTGAAGACGGTGCACACGCTGATCGGCGCCGCCAGCAAGGTGTCGTTCGGCAAGCCGGAGAAGCTGATGGAGTATCTGGGCGTCATTCCGGGCTCGGTCACGGCGTTCGGCGCGATCAATGATTCCGACCACAAGGTCACATTCGTTCTTGATGCCGATCTCATGAAGGACGAGATTATCAATTGCCATCCGCTGTCCAACGACGCGACCACGTCGATTGCAAGTGCGGACCTCGTTCGCTTCATGGAAGCGACCGGTCACACGCCGCTTGTCTTGAAAGTGACGTCCTGACATACGATTTTAACGCTAGAAAAGCCGGCTGACCGGCGCGGCGGGAGATACTCATGAGCGGCAACGACAATCCCTACAGCAATTCCTTCGGCCAGATGTCGGCAACGGCGAGCTATGGCGGCGCGCCTGCGGCACCCGCCCAGGCAGTGGCGCCAGCGCCGATGGCGTCCGCCGGCGGCTATATCAAGGATACGACGACGGCGACCTTCAGCAAGGACGTCATCGAGGAGTCGCGCAACCAGCCTGTTCTCGTCGATTTCTGGGCGCCCTGGTGCGGTCCGTGCAAACAGCTGACCCCCGTCATCGAAAAGGTGGTCAACGAGGCTCAAGGGCGCGTCAAGCTCGTCAAGATGAATATCGACGACCATCCGTCGATCGCCGGCCAGCTTGGCATCCAGTCTATCCCTGCCGTCATTGCCTTCGTTGGCGGTCGTCCGGCCGATGGTTTCATGGGTGCGGTGCCCGAAAGCCAGATCCGTGAGTTCATCGATCGTGTCGCCGGTCCCGCGGGTGCCGATCAGGCTGCCGAGATCGAGGCTGTGCTTGTCGAGGCCGATGGTCTGCTCGCCAGCGGCGACATCAATGGCGCCGCACAGCTCTACGGCGCCGTCATGCAGGCCGATCCCGACAACGCCAAGGCGCTCGCCGGCATGGCGCAGTGCATGATTTCAGCCAACCAGCATGAGCGGGCGCGCGAGGCGCTGAACGAACTCCCCGACGAGATGGCGGCCGATCCGGCGATCCAGGCGGTGGTGAAGAAGCTCGAGCAGATCGAGGAAGCCCGCAAACTCGGCGATCCCGTGGCTCTGGAACAGGCGCTTGCCGCAAACCCCGACGATCACGAGGCGCGCATGAAGCTCGCCAAGATCCGCAATGTCGAGGGCGCACGCGAGGAAGCGGCCGATCACCTGCTTTACATCATGCGCAAGGACCGGACCTTCGACGACGACGGCGCGCGCCGCCAGCTTTTGCAGTTCTTCGAGGTCTGGGGCTTCAAGGATCCGGCCAGCGTTTCGGGACGGCGCAAGCTTTCGGCGCTGCTGTTCTCTTAAGCATCAGCGACATTTCGCCTTTCGGTTTGCCGCCATCGACCCTTGCGTTTTCGATGGCGTACCCCACATTCGTTTAGATGCGGACGTGTGGTTTAGGTCCGCCGATTATGCGGGACGAGTGCCGATGCAAGTGGGGAATGCACGATATCTGAAGAGCGGCGATGTGCCTGACACGATCGCCGTCTTCCCCTTGACCGGCGCTCTGCTGCTTCCGACCGGTCAGCTCCCGCTCAACATCTTCGAACCCCGCTATCTCGCCATGTTCGACGCGGCGATATCAGGCAACCGGCTGATCGGCATGGTGCAGCCGGCGCTTGGCGAGAGCGACGACAAGAATAGCGACGGCAATCTCAGCGCCGTCGGCTGCGTCGGGCGCATCACCTCGTTCGCCGAGACCGGCGACGGTCGCTACATCGTATCGCTGACCGGCGTCTGCCGCTTCCGTCTGCTCGACGAAAAGGACACGCACCAGCCATACCGCACCTTCCGCATCGCGCCGTTCATCTCCGATCTCTCGGCACGCAACGAGGAGGACGCGGTCGACCGCGCAGCCCTTCTCGCCGCCTTCAAGGCCTATCTCGAGGCCAACAAGCTGGAGGCGGACTGGGAGAGCGTGGAGCGCGCCAGCAACATGACGCTGGTCAATTCCCTGGCGATGATGTCGCCCTTCGGCCCGGCGGAAAAACAGGCGCTTCTCGAGGCGCCGGATCTGAAGACGCGGGCCGAAACGCTGATCGCCATCACCGAGATCGTCCTTGCCCGGGTCTTCGGTGACTCGGATACGATTTTGCAGTAGAAGCGGTCGCATGGACGAAAAACTGAGCCGCGTCGATCCCAAGCTTCTGGAGCTGATGGTCTGCCCGCTGACCAAGGGGCGGCTCACCTATGATCGCGAGCACAACGAGCTCGTCTCCGAAAAGGCGAAGCTCGCCTACCCGATCCGCGACGGCATTCCGATCATGCTGGTATCGGAAGCGCGCGAGATCGAGGAATAGATCAAGCCCCTAGAGCCTTTCCTGGCTAGATTGAAGCATTCTGTTGGCTCAAACGGAGTCGGATGGTCGTTCGGCCGGCGCGCGTCGTAGCCAAAGCATACGGCCAAGCCGGCCGAACGATCAGACGGCCCGTTTCAGCCAACCCCGGTGGTTTGCTTCGCAAACCAGCTAGGGCCGGGCATCTTTCCGCCAGGATCAAAGGCGATCGGCTCGACCGTACCTGGGGTATGCCCTTCGCCAATCGCCTTTGCCCTGACGAAAACCTGCTCCGGCAGAATGCTTCAAGCTAACCAGGAAAGGCTCTAGATCGCCTCGCCCGCCAGCAAGCGCGGGTTGCCCGCTGCCGTCGTGCCGGCGGCCTGGCCGATGAAGTAGGATTTGAGGCCCGGCAGGCGATCTACGAGGCCGAGGCCGAAGTCGCGGGCGATGCGGATCGGTGCGAGGTCGTTGGAAAACAGGCGGTTCAGCACATCCGTCGTCACGCCCATGCGGAAGGTGTCGAAACGGCGCCAGGCCTGATAGCGCTCGAGAATGTTGATCGAGCCGATATCGAGGCCGAGGCGGTCGGCTTCGACGATGGTTTCGGCGAGCGCCGCCACATCCTTGAAGCCGAGATTGAGGCCCTGGCCGGAGATCGGGTGGATGCCGTGGGCGGCGTCACCGGCGAGCGCCAGGCGCGGGGCGACGAAGGCGCGCGCCAGCGTCAGGCCAAGCGGGAAGGCGCGCTTGTCGCCCACCACCTTCAGCGCGCCGAGCTTGTGGCCGAAGCGGCGCTCCAGTTCTTCCTCGAAAATCAGGTCGTCGGAGCGAACCAGCCGGTTGGCATCCGCCGTCGTTTCGGTCCAGACCAGCGAGGAGCGGTTGTCCTTCAACGGCAGGATGGCGAAGGGGCCTGAGGGCAGGAAGTGCTCTTCGGCGCAGCCATTGTGCGGGCGTTCGTGCTCAACCGTGGTTACGATGCCGGACTGGCCGTATTCCCAATGAACCGTCTTGATGCCCGCGAGATCGCGCAGGTGCGAGCGCACACCATCGCAGGCGACCACGAGTTTGGTCTCGATCGTGCTGCCATCCGACAGCGTGATTTCGGCGTGGGTGTCCAGCGTCTTCAGGCCGGTGGCGCCAAGGCCGTGGGTGATCTCGATGCCGAGGCGTTCGCAGGCGCCGCGCAGAGCGCCGACCATCGCGACATTCGGGATCATGTGGGCGAAGGGCTTGCCGTCCTCGACCTCGCCGTCGAAGGTGAGGAAAACAGGACGGACCGGATCGGAGGTCTTGGAATCGGTGACGATCATCTTGGTGATCGGCTGTGCCGTCGGCTCGATCTCGTTCCAGATGCCGAAAACGTCGAGCATCTTGGTGGCGGCGGCGATGATGGCGGACGCGCGTGGGTCCTTGCGCCAGACGTCTGCGGGGGCTGCCTCGACCACCGCGACATCAAGATGCGGTGCCGCCTGCTTGACCGCGACAGCCATGGAGAGCCCGACATAACCCCCGCCAACCACAAGCATGTCACGCATAACGCCCGTCCCGTTCTTTTAGAATATCCTATTGATCTATATAGATCATCATCACCGCACTTCCTACCTGCTGGAGCCATACAAAATGACGCGCCACACCGAAAAGCCGACCGCGATGGAAACTCTGCTTGCGACGCTCGATCTCGAGCCGATCGAGGTCGATATCTTTCGCGGTACAAGCCCGCAGGTCGGCTGGCAGCGAGTGTTCGGCGGGCAGGTGATCGCGCAGGCGCTGATGGCGGTGCAGCGCACCGTCGAAGCCGAGAGGATGGTGCATTCGCTGCATGCCTATTTCATGCGGCCCGGAGACCCGGCCGTTCCTATCATTTACCAGGTCGAGCGCATCCGTGACGGATCGAGCTTCAACACCCGTCGCGCCACCGCCATCCAGCATGGCAAGGCGATCTTCGCGCTCTCGGCGTCATTCCAGATCGTCGAGCCCGGCTTCGAGCATCAGGCCGCCATGCCCGACGTGCCGATGCCCGAGACGCTGATCGACGAGAACGAGATGGCGAAGCGCTATCTTGCGCACGCACCCGAGGCGATCCGCAGATATTGGGGACGTGAGCGGCCGATCGAGGTCCGGCCCGTCTCGCTCACGCACTACTTCTCCGACAAAAAGCTCGATCCGCTCCAGCATATCTGGGTTCGCGCCAACGGAGCCGTTCCGGACGACTGGCACTGCCAGGCGGCACTGCTGGCCTATATCTCCGACATGACGCTGCTCGACACGTCGCTTTATCCGCACGGCACCTCGATCTTCGACCAGACGATTCAGGTCGCCAGTCTCGATCACTCCATGTGGTTCCATCGCCCGGTCAAGCTCGACGACTGGCTCCTTTATACACAGGACAGCCCATCCGCATCCGGCGCGCGAGGTTTGACGCGCGGTAGCCTCTATACGCGAGATGGTGTCCTGATTGCGTCGGTGGCGCAGGAGGGCTTGATTCGTAATAGGGCAAATGACTAATTCGGATGCAAATTTCTTCGTTTGTGTATTTTTTGAGCGATTATTAGGCAATCATTTGCCTGTTTATTGGCGCTTGTAAATATACTCCTTATTTTTCAATACCTTAACAAATCGTTTCGAATCTGGCACGGCCCTTGAATGTAAGAGGTCGGTCGCTGGTCGCAAACGGCAGTGGCAAGGAGAGTCGGCTCCGTGCCGAGGGTAACGAAGGATGGGAAACCAGATGAAAATTGTGATGGCCATTATCAAGCCGTTCAAGCTGGATGAGGTGCGCGAAGCCCTCACGGCGATCGGCATTCAGGGCCTGACCGTGACCGAAGTGAAGGGTTACGGGCGCCAGAAGGGACATACCGAAATCTATCGCGGCACCGAATACGCGGTCAGCTTCCTGCCGAAGCTCAAGATCGAGATCGCCGTCGCAACGGAGATCGTCGACAAGGCTGTCGAAGCCATCGCCTCGTCGGCCAAGACCGGCCAGATCGGCGACGGCAAGATCTTCGTTTACTCGATCGACCATGCCGTGCGCATCCGTACCGGCGAAACCGACGCAGAAGCGCTGTAAGTAACGGTAGAGCCAAGGAGCTTTTCTCTATGTCAATTTCGAAGTTTTCTCCCACTCTGGCGCGCCTTGCCACTGCGTCCGCAGCGCTTCTCGCGCCGGTCGTCGCCTTCGCGCAGGATGCCGCCACGACGGCCGCTGCTGCCGCTCCGGTTGCGGACAAGGGCGACACCGCCTTCATGTTCATCTCCACACTTCTCGTGCTGTTCATGATCCTGCCGGGCCTGGCGCTGTTCTACGGCGGTCTCGTTCGCGCCAAGAACATGCTGTCGGTTCTGATGCAGTGCACGATGGTTGCCGCCGTCATGATGCTCATCTGGGTCATCTACGGTTACTCCTTCGCCTTCGGCGGCTCCGAGAGCGCCTACTGGGGCGGAACGGCGAAGATGTTCCTCGCCGGCGTTACCAAGGATTCGACCGCTGCGACCTTCTCGCAGGGCGTCGTCATTCCTGAGTTCATCTTCGCGATGTTCCAGATGACCTTCTCGGCCATCACGCCTGCTCTGATCGTCGGCGCGTTTGCCGAGCGCATCAAGTTCTCGGCCGTGGTGCTCTTCTGCGCACTGTGGGCCACCTTCGTCTACTTCCCGATCGCTCACATGGTCTGGGACGCAAACGGCCTGCTCTTCAAGATGGGCGCGCTCGACTTCGCAGGCGGTACCGTCGTTCACATCAACGCCGGCGTTGCCGGTCTGGTTGGTGCGATCATGGTCGGCAAGCGCATCGGCTTCGGCAAGGACATGATGGCGCCGCACTCGATGACGCTGACCATGGTCGGTGCCTCGATGCTCTGGTTCGGCTGGTTCGGCTTCAACGCCGGCTCCAACCTGGAAGCTTCGGGCGGCGCGATGCTCGCCACCGTCAACACCTTCGTCGCCACGGCTGCCGCCGTCGTTTCGTGGGCTGTCGTTGAAACGCTTACCCGCGGCAAAGCCTCCATGCTCGGTGGCGCTTCCGGTATGGTTGCCGGTCTGGTCGCCATCACGCCGGCTGCCGGCATCGTCGGCCCGATGGGCGCGATCATCATGGGTCTGATCGTTTCGCCGCTGTGCTACTTCTTCGTCTCCGTGGTGAAGAACAAGTTCGGCTACGACGATACCGCTGACGTCTTCGGCGTTCACGGCATCGGTGGTATGTTCGGCGCGATCTTCACCGGCATCTTCGCCAGCGCATCGCTCGGCGGTGTCGGCTATGCCGAAGGCGTTACCATGGGCGGCCAGGTCATGACGCAGATCACCGCGATCGCCATCACCATCGTATGGTGCGGCATCGGCTCGGCGATCCTCTACAAGATCGTCGACGTCATCGTCGGCCTGCGCGTTCCCGTCGAAGCCGAGCGCGAAGGCCTGGACCTCGCAACGCACGGCGAAGCTGCTTACCACTCCTAATCAAGGCTTGCGGCGCCTGAAAACAGGCGCCGCTGAACAGCCCGTCGCGGCTTGATCAACACTCGAGCCGCCTTTGGCCCGGACCTTTCAAAGGTTCGGGCCTTTTTATTTTCCGATGTATGAGTCAGACCCCGCATGGTTAACATCGCTTTAACCGTCCTTTGGTTAGGTGGAGCGGACGCATTGGGCGCGAAGCGCATTGGCGATTCGCACGCATCAGGCATTGGACGGGTACAACACATGGCAAGAAGCACATCGCCAGCAATGGATGGCCGGCCGAACCGTTTCTCCCTTTCGGGGTTCATTTTCCGGCAGGCGCAGACCCTTTTTGGGTTTGCAATCTTCATTGCGCTGGCACTGGCCGTCGCGGCATTGGCAACCTGGAACGTCGCCGATCCGAGCTATTCCTACGCCACCGGCAACGAGCCCACCAATGTGCTCGGCTATAGCGGTGCCGCGTTCGCCGATATCCTGATGCAGTTTCTCGGCCTTGCCAGTGTCGTTGCGCTGCTGCCCGTCGTCGCCTGGGCGCTGGCATTGATCTCCGGCCGCCGCTTCACCCGCATTCCGGCGCGCGCCGCCGCTTGGGGCCTCGGCTCCGTTCTCTCCTCGGCCGTTCTCGGCTGCTTTCCGCCGCCGCTCACCTGGCCGATCCCCAACGGCATCGGCGGCGTCATCGGCGACATGATCCTGCGCTTCCCGGCGCTGTTCGTCGGCGCCTATCCGACCGGCACCTTTGCTACCGCCGTCGGCTGCATCTTCGCCGTCCCCTGCGTGTGGATGATGCTTTTTGCCGCCGGCATCGTCGGCCGCACCGAGGAGGAAGAGGCGGAAGAGGAAGAAGAAAACTACGCCGCCAGCCGTTCCAAGCTGCGCTCGGTGGGCGATGAGGACGACGAAGACGACGAGGGCGGCTGGCTTGCCTTCGGCGCGCTGACGCATGCCTGGTACATGAGCCAGGCCCGCATGCGCCGCATGCTCGGCATGGGCCCGCGCAAGCGCAAGCTTGATGATTACGACGCGCCTTACGATTTCAACGATGACGAGTTCGGCAAGCTCAACGAGCCGGTGCGCGCCAAGGCGCCCCAACGCGGCGAGCGCATGGATCCCTCGATGGATCCGTCGATCGCGCCCCGGGCCGGTTCGCCGCGCCGCGTGGTGTCTGCGCCGTCGATCTCGCTCAACGACGATGATGACGACGATATGGGCTATGACGGCGACATGCCGCCGCGCCCGGCCGATATCCTGCCCGATGACGAGGACGACAATGGCTGGATGATGCGCGCGCCCGCCAAGCAGCCCGGCGGCCGCGCCGAGCCGCGCGTGCAGCAGGCCGCCGCCCGGCCCAAGCTCGGCGCCCGTATCGAGCGCGAGCAGCAGGGCTCCTTCATCCGTCCCGAAGGCTTCCAGCTGCCGTCGATGCACCTGCTTGCCGAACCCAAGGCCGTCGTGCGCGATTCGACGCTGTCTGCCGACGCGCTGGAGCAGAATGCCCGCATGCTCGAAGGCGTGCTCGAGGATTTCGGCGTCAAGGGTGAGATCATCCATGTCCGCCCCGGCCCCGTCGTCACGCTTTACGAACTGGAGCCGGCTCCCGGCATCAAGTCGTCGCGCGTCATCGGCCTTGCCGACGATATCGCCCGCTCGATGAGCGCGATCGCCGCCCGCGTCGCCGTCGTGCCGGGCCGCAACGCCATCGGCATCGAGCTGCCGAACAATATCCGCGAGACCGTCTACCTGCGCGAGATGATCGCCTCCAGAGATTTCGAGACCTCCAAGGCCAAGCTCGCCATGGCGCTCGGCAAGACGATCGGCGGCGAAGCCGTGATCGCCGACCTCGCCAAGATGCCGCATCTGCTCGTCGCCGGCACCACCGGCTCGGGCAAATCGGTCGCCATCAACACCATGATCCTGTCGCTGCTCTACCGCATGACGCCGGAGCAGTGCCGACTGATCATGATCGACCCGAAGATGCTCGAACTCTCCGTCTATGACGGTATTCCGCATCTGCTCTCGCCCGTCGTTACCGATCCGAAGAAGGCCGTCGTGGCGCTGAAGTGGACGGTGCGCGAGATGGAAGAGCGCTACAAGAAGATGTCGAAGATCGGCGTGCGCAACATCGACGGCTTCAATTCCCGCGTCGAGCAGGCGCTCGCCAAGGGCGAGGCGATCTCGCGCACCGTGCAGACGGGCTTCGACCGGGAAACCGGCGAGGCGATGTACGAGACGGAAGAGTTCGATCTGAAGCCGCTGCCCTATATCGTCGTCATCATCGACGAAATGGCCGACCTGATGATGGTCGCCGGCAAGGATATCGAAGGCGCCGTGCAGCGCCTGGCGCAGATGGCGCGCGCCGCCGGCATCCATGTGATCATGGCAACGCAGCGTCCCTCGGTCGACGTGATCACCGGCACGATCAAGGCCAACTTCCCGACCCGCATCTCCTTCCAGGTGACGTCGAAGATCGACAGCCGCACCATTCTGGGCGAGCAGGGCGCCGAACAGCTGCTTGGCATGGGTGACATGCTCTACATGGCAGGTGGCGGCCGCATCCAGCGCGTCCACGGCCCGTTCGTGGCCGATGGCGAGGTGGAAGACATCGTCGCCTACCTGAAGACGCAGGGCGCGCCGCAATATCTCGATGCCATCACCGCCGATGACGACGAGGACGGCGATTACGGCGGCGGACCCTCCGGCACCGGCAATCTCGCCGATAGCGATGATCCTTACGATCAGGCCGTTGCCATCGTCCTCCGCGACGGAAAGGCCTCGACCTCCTACGTCCAGCGCCGTCTCGGCATCGGCTACAACCGCGCGGCGTCGCTGATCGAGCGGATGGAGCAGGAGGGCATCATCGGCCCGGCCAACCATGCCGGCAAGCGCGAGATCCTGGTTCCCACCGAAGGCGATATTCTCGACCGGTAAGGGCGTGCGCGCCCTTGATTCCGGCAGTTTCAGCGCGATTTACTTCGCATGGACCTAAGCTTCACGGAAACCTGATCGGCGCGAAAACGTTACCTTTGGCCGGTCGTGCTAGGACGCCATGAAGACGCCGCGTTTCGGCAGCATGCAGACTGCATAAAGGAGACTTTCATGAACCACTCCGACACATTCCTGGACCGCCTCACGCTGACACGGCGCCACATGCTGGGCGCGCTTGCTGTCGCGGCTGCGTCCACCGCGCTGCCGCTCAACGTCTTCGCTCAGGCGGCCGCGGCTGCGTCCAACAGCAACGCCGCGCAGGCGATCGCCGACCACTTCTCCTCGGTCGCCACGATGCAGGGCGAGTTCGTGCAGTTCGGCCCCAAGGGCGAGCAGACCGGCGGCAAATTCTTCATCCAGCGCCCGGGCAAGCTGCGCTTCAACTACGACGACCCTTCGCCGATCCGCGTGATCGCCGATGGCAAGAACGTGGCGATCGGCAACATGAAGCTGAAGACCTGGGATCTCTACCCGCTGTCGAAGACGCCGCTCAGCCTGCTTCTGGCACAGAAGATCGACCTGTCGGCCGGCTCGGTGAAGAGCGTCAAGGAAGAGTCCGACCTGACGACCATCGCGCTCGGCAACAACACCGTTTTTGGCAACTCAACCATCACCATGATGTTCGACCCGAAGACCTATGATCTGCGCCAGTGGACGATCACCGACAACCAGGGCAAGGACACCTCCGTCATGGTGTTCAACGTCAAGACCGGCGTGCAGTTCGACGACAAGGTGTTCAAGGTGCCTTACGAGGTCATCCCGGGAACGGCTGCCTATCGCGATTGATGTTTGGTGACGGGGCAGGGAGGAACCATTTTCTTCAGCCCCATCCGTTCCATCCACGCAGCCTTTGCTCTAAAGCCCTTCCAACAGAATTGGAAAAGGCAGCGCAATGGGCTTCTCGATCACCACCTGGAACATCAATTCGGTCCGGCTGCGCATGCCGATCGTCGAGCAGCTCTTCCTCAAGCATCGCCCCGATATCATCTGCCTGCAGGAAACCAAGGTGCCGAACGAGCTGTTCCCGTTGGCGCCCTTGAAGGCGATGGGCTACGAGCATGTGATCATCCATGGCCAGAAGGGCTATCACGGGGTGGCGATCGCCTCGCGGTTTCCGCTGGTCGAGGATCACAGCACCGATTACTGCAAGGTCGGCGATGCCCGGCACATTTCGGCGGTGTTCGAGCGCGGCGGCAAGCGTATCCGCATCCATAATTTCTATGTGCCCGCCGGTGGCGACGAGCCGGATCGGGCGATCAATCCGAAGTTCGGCCACAAGCTCGATTTCATCGAGGAGATGAAGCTCTTGAAGGCCGACGGTGAGGCCAATACCTCGGCGATCCTGGTGGGCGATCTCAACATCGCGCCGATGGAGCACGACGTCTGGTCGCACAAGCAGCTTTTGAAGATCGTCAGCCACACGCCTGTGGAGACCGAGGGCCTGCTTGAGGTGATGAAGCGCGGCCAGTGGCTCGATCTGATGCGCCAGAACGTGCCGGATACGCAGAAGCTCTATACGTGGTGGAGCTACCGCGCCAAGGATTGGGAAGCGGCGGATCGGGGCCGGCGTCTCGACCATATCTGGTCGTCGCGCGATCTCGGGCCGCATCTGCAGCGCATCGAGATTCTGAAAGAGGCGCGCGGCTGGGACCGGCCGTCCGACCACGTGCCGGTGACGGCGCATTTCGATCTCTGATTAGCTTAGGCAGGCGCCTCAGGCGAAGCGGTGAAGCTCGGCGGCGGCCTTGGCCGCCAATGCCGCGATATTGTCGCGGATGCGCTGCTGGATCAGCAAAGCCGCATCCGGATATTCCTCGATCAGCCGGTGAAACAGCGCGCGGGTGATGCGGATGATCGCCGTGTCCTCGCGGGCGATCGCCGTGAACTTGCGCTCGACGAGCGTGACCAGCGCAAGCTCCGACAGAAGCGTGCCGGACCCGACAACCGCCTGAACCTCAGGCTTGTTGTCGCGTCCGGTGTGGCTCAGTTCGACACTGCCGCTGACGATGACGTAGGCGCTGTCGGCGGGAGAGCTTTCGCGAAAAAGCATCTGCCCGTTCGAGATCACGCGCCGATCCGCGCCGAAGGCGATCAGCCTCAGCTGATCCTCCGACATTCCGTTGAAGAGCGGAAGCTGCGCAAGCAGCTGGATATCGTCATTCAGCGCCATGATTACGGGACGATCTTGTAGCCGCCGTTTTCCGTGACCAGGATTTCGGCGTTCGACGGATCGCGCTCGATCTTCTGGCGCAGGCGGTAGACGTGGGTTTCGAGCGTGTGGGTGGTGACGCCGGAATTGTAGCCCCAGACCTCCTCGAGCAGTACGTCGCGGGTGACGACCTTCTGTTCGGCGCGGTAGAGATAGCGGATGATCGCCGCTTCCTTTTCGGTGAGGCGGATCTTCTGGCCGTTTTCAGTGGTCAGAAGCTTCTGGCTCGGCTTGAAGACATAAGGCCCGACGCTGAAGGTGGCGTCCTCGCTCTGCTCGTGCTGGCGCAGCTGCACGCGGATGCGTGCAAGCAGAACCGCGAAGCGGAAGGGCTTCGTCACATAGTCGTTGGCGCCGGCCTCGAGGCCGAGAATCGTATCTGAATCGGTGTCATGGCCCGTCAGCATGATGATCGGCGCCTTGAGGCCGCCCTTGCGCAGAAGCTTCACAGCCTCGCGTCCATCCATGTCGGGAAGGCCCACATCCATGATCAGGAGATCGATGGCCGTCGCGCGGGCGCGTTCGACACCCTTGGCAGCCGTGGATTCCTGGAGAACCGTGAACTCGTCATAGAGCGAGAGCTGCTCCGTGAGGGTTTCGCGGAGGTCGTCGTCATCATCCACCAACAAAATGGTGCGTGCTGTCATGCGGCTATGTCCCTCGCCATCTGGTCCCCTTACTCCTACGCCAACTTGAGGATGTTGGCAAAGATCAGGATACCAAGCTGTTGTCGTATATGGTGCTATATGATTTCAATCATTGCCCCGGCAATTGCAAAAACATGTGAGAAACATGGAAAAAACAAGGCGGAAACCGTCTATACAACCAACGATCATCACGGTTAGACCCGCACCGGGGCAGAAAAGCCGGGCTTTGCTACAATTCGGCACAGTCGTGGTGCCCGCAGCGGTTGGTCGTTCGGGGCGCACCACACGCAAGCGTGAGGGTGATGGGGCCACTCCGATCGCCGAAATGCGGCTGATTTCGGGTTTCGTTCGCGGCGAAAAAACCTCCGGTTTGCGAACGCGGCTACCGATTCGCCTTATCCGCGAGGACATGCTCTGGTGCGATCAGCCTGATGACGCCAACTACAACAGGCTGGTCAAGGCGCCGTTCAGCAAAAGTCACGAAAAGATGAAGCGCGACGACGGGCTCTATGACGTCTGCCTCGTCATGGACTGGAACATCAGCTCACGCGCCCGCAATCGCGGCTCGGCGATCTTCTTCCACCTCATCCGCCCCGGCTACAAGCCGACAGAGGGCTGTATCGCCATTCACCCGCGCGACATGAAGCGCATCCTGCCTTACTTGCGCAAGGGCACCGTCGTCAGGGTTTTGTAATCCCGGAATAAGAGAGCAGGGGTGATATCGCGGGCCGCCTGACCTATATGCAATCCGACCGACGCCCGGGCTGAAAGGCGTTTCGGGAAATGGCGGGATAGCCGCCGTTCAACCACGCCCCGTTCCATTCATCGCTTTCGCGGAGATTTATTGTGGCACAGCAATCCATCATTACGTTTCACGACGGACATTCCATTCCCCAGGTCGGCCTCGGCGTCTGGCAGACGCCCAACGATATGGCGGCACCCGCGGTGCGCGCGGCCATCGAAGCCGGCTATCGCCATGTCGATACGGCCGCCGTCTATGAAAACGAAGAGGGCGTCGGCGAGGGTATCCGCTCGTCGGGTATCGACCGCAAGGACGTCTTCCTGACGACCAAGCTGTGGAACGCCGACCAGGGCTACGACACGACGCTGAAGGCCTTCGACAAGAGCCTGAAGCGCCTCGGCACCGATTATGTCGACCTCTACCTCATTCACTGGCCGGCGCCGAACCGCGACGCCTATGTCGATACCTGGAAAGCCTTCATCAAGCTGCGCGAAGAGGGCCGGGCGAAGTCGATCGGCGTCTCGAATTTCTACCCTGAACATATCGAACGACTGATTGCCGAGACCGGCGTCGTGCCCGTCATCAACCAGATCGAGCTGCATCCGGACTTCCAGCAGAAGGCGGCGCAGGAAGCGCACAAGAAGCTCAACATCGCCACACAGTCCTGGAGCCCGCTCGGCCAGGGCAAGCTGATCGCCCACCCAGTTCTTGCCAAGATCGCTCAGAAGCACGGCAAGACGCCGGCGCAGGTGATCATCCGCTGGCACATGGATAGCGGCCTCGTCGTCATCCCGAAATCGGTAACGCCGTCGCGTATCGTCGAGAACTTCCAGGTTTTCGACTTCAAGCTCGATGGCGATGACATGGCCGAGATCGCCAAGCTCGACAGCAGCTCGGCGCGCATGGGCCCGGACCCGAAGACGGCGACGTTCTAAGGATGTGAATTAGAGGTGTGGGCCTGGAGTTTGTAGCTCTAGGCCCCGCCCTGCCATGTCTTCACCGCCTCCAGCGGCCAGACCAGCATCAGCACGTTGAGCGTCAGGTTGTCCCGGATCATGTAGCCGGTGAAGATCTCGAAGAAGATGGCGATCGTAACAGTTAGCCAGACCGGCGCGCGCCAGGCGAAGAAGAAGCCGAGCACCATGAACACCGTGTCCATCGCCGAGTTCAGAATGCTGTCGCCGTAATAATCGAGCGAGATCGTCGCCGTGCGATAGCGGTCGATGATGATCGGCGAGTTCTCCAGCAGCTCCCAGCCGGATTCGATCACCAGCGCCAGAAGCAGCTTCATCGCGATCGGCTTGCCGCGCAGCACCAGATGCGCCAGGCCGTAGAACAGGAAGCCGTGGATGATGTGGGACGGCGTGTACCAGTCCGACATGTGCTGCGAGTTGCCGCTGGAATTGACGGTGCCCTCCCACAGCTTGACGTAGCCGCAGGTGCAGATCGGCGTGCGCCCCATCAGATACTCGGCGACGATCTGCGCGATGAGCACCCCAAGGCAGGCGATGAACCAGTAGGTCTGGTGCCTGTCCCTGTCAGTCGCCTGCAGCGCCGTCACTGGCCGGCCTCGCCCTCGGGCGCGATCGTGTGCTTCATGATCAGCGGCATCTGCGCCAGCGTGAACAGGATGGTGATCGGCATGGTGCCCCAGACCTTGAAGGCGACCCAGGTGTCGTCGGAGAAGTTGCGCCAGACGACTTCGTTGAGCACGGCCAGGAACAGAAAGAACACGCCCCAGCGGACGGTCAGCTTGCGCCATCCCTCGGCATCGAGCTGGAAGGCGGCGTTGAAGACATAGCCGAGCAACGACTTGCCGAACAGCAGCCCGCCGAGCAGCGTGAGGCCGAACAGCGAGTTGATGATCGTCGGCTTCATCTTGATGAAGGTCTCGTCCTGCAGATAGATCGACAGCGAGCCGAAGATCAAAACGACGATGCCCGAGACGAAGGGCATGATCGGCAGGTGTCGCAGCACGACCTTCGAGATGACGAGCGAGATCACCGTCGCCGCCATGAACAGCGCGGTCGCGACGAAGAGCGGGCCGCCGAGCGAGGCGAGAGCCGGGAATTTCTCCACCAGCCAGGGACCGCGCAGGTTGGCGAAGAAGAAGATCAGCAACGGCCCGAGCTCCAGCGCCAGCTTGAGCATCGGGTGATGCTTGTCTGTCGCCGACGGGGTGATATCGCTCTCGGTCGTCATGAGGTCCCTAATCCGTTCCCTAATCAGTCTTTGTCGTCAGTTCTTATCGTCAGTCTCTATCCCGGACGCTTGCGCGCCCTTGCGGGCATATCTGTGGCATCAATCGTGATCGGCGGCAATGGCGGCGATTTGATCAGCCCCGCGCGTCGCCGAGGCCTGCGATCGCATGGGCGAAATCCTCGGCCTCGAAGGGCTCCAGATCGTCCACGCCTTCGCCGACGCCGATGAAGTAGACCGGCAGCTTGTGCTTGGCGGAGATGGCGACGAGGATGCCGCCGCGCGCCGTGCCGTCGAGCTTGGTCATGATCAGGCCGTTGACGCCGGCGACGTTGCGGAAGATCTCGACCTGGCTCAGCGCATTCTGGCCGGTGGTCGCGTCGAGCGTCTGCAGCACGGTGTGCGGCGCGTCCGGATCGAGTTTTCCAAGCACGCGCACGATCTTCTCGAGCTCGGCCATCAGCTCCGTCTTGTTCTGCAGGCGGCCGGCTGTGTCGATGATCAGCACGTCGCATTTCTTCTGCTTCGCCTGCTCGAAGGCATCATAGGCAAGCCCCGCCGCATCGGCGCCGAGCTTGGTGCCGATGAATTCCGATTTGGTGCGGTCGGCCCAGATCTTCAGCTGCTCGATCGCCGCCGCGCGGAACGTATCGCCGGCAGCCACCATCACCTTCAGCCCGGCGCCGGAAAGCTTGGCGGCCAGCTTGCCGATGGTGGTGGTCTTGCCGGTGCCGTTGACGCCGACGACCAGAATGACATGCGGCTTGTGGCTGAGATCGAGCTGCAGCGGCTTGGCCACCGGCTTCAACACCTTGGTGATCTCGGCCGCCATGATGCGGCTCACATCCTCGCCCGACACATCCTTGCCGTAGCGCTCCGACGCCAGCGTATCGGTGACGCGCAGGGCCGTCTCGACGCCGAGATCGGCCTGGATCAAGAGGTCTTCAAGATCCTGCAGCGTGTCGTCGTCGAGCTTGCGCTTGGTGGAGAGCGCCGAGATCTGGCCGGTCAGCTGCGACGAGGTGCGCGCGAGGCCGGCGCGCAGACGCTGGAACCAGTTGAGCTTGGCCGGGGGGACGATGGTGACGGGTTCGGGGGTCGCCGTGGCGGTGGAGAAGCCCTTGGGGAGGATCGGGGTGTCGGTGTCGGTCGGAGTTGGTTCGGTGGAGTCGATAGACGCTGGCTCGGAGGGCGTGATACCCCCCTCTGCCCTGCCGGGCATCTCCCCCACAGGGGGGGAGATTGGCTGGGCTTGCTCGCTCGCTTCATTCTCGACCGTTTCGTCGGTTGATGGCTCGGCCTTGCCACTCTCCTCGACATCAGAGGTCTGGTCGGAAGCTTCCGGCGAGTCGATCTCCCCACCTGTGGGGGAGATGTCCGGCAGGACAGAGGGGGGTACCGCACCCACTGAGCCAACGTCTTCCGCCTCAGCAACAGGCTCCGCCTCCGCCTCAGCCTCCAGCAAGGACAACGGCACCAACCCGACATCATCAGTCGTAAGCGCCGTCGGCAGATCCTCGGAAACCTCGTCCTCGCCAACACCTTCGCCATCGGCCGAAGGCCCACCGGCCGTCTCCACCTCCTCCGGCAACACCGGATCGGCGGCAACAGGCAAGTCTTCCACCGGCGCCGATGGCACCGGCACCGTCACCTCGGCAACCGGCACTTCCGCGACCGGCTCGACCGCGACCTCGGGGGCCTTGGTCTCGACCGTATCCGGCGCCTGCTCTTCCGCCGTCTTGTCGGGGCCGAAGGTGAAGACCTTTTTGATGAAGCTGAACGCCATGAGAATTCCGTCAGGTCAGGCCGCGGAGGCGGCCGTCAGTTGCATGTCGAGGTGCTTGCCGTTGTGGCCGACGATATCGACCTCGACCAGCGCGCGGGGGCTTAAGCCCGGCGCTGCGACAAGCGTGAAGTTTTCCGTATGCGCCAGTCCGTTGTTTTCCACCAGCAGCCATTGCCGCGTGCCGACCATCTCGTCGAGATGGGACTGATGCAGCATATGTCCAGTGGCGCGCAACCGTGCGGCCCGCTCCTTGACCAACGCCCGGTCGAGCTGCGGCATCCGTGCCGCCGGTGTTCCCGGTCGCGGGCTGTAGGGGAAGACGTGCAGATGCGCGATCCGCGCATCCTCGGCGAGCCTCACTGCATTGCCGAACATCTCTTCCGTCTCGGTCGGGAAACCGGCGATCATGTCGGCGCCGATCGAGATCTCCGGCCGCAGCCTTCTGACCTCGTTGACGAAAGCAAGCGCATCGGCGCTGGAATGCCTGCGCTTCATCCGCTTCAGGATCATGTCGTCGCCATGCTGCAGCGACAGATGCAGATGCGGCATGAAGCGCGTTTCGTCGGCGATGAGATCGAGGAGATGTCGGTCCGCCTCGATGCTGTCGATCGACGACAGACGGAGACGCCGGATGTCGGGCACCTGCTTCAGAAGCGTCTTCGCCAGCAACCCCAGCGTCGGCTCGCCCGGCAGGTCGGCGCCGTAGCTGGTGGCGTCGACGCCTGTCAGCACGATCTCGCGATAACCGCTTTCGGTGAGCTTGCGCGCCTGATCGACCACCGATCCCATCGGCACCGAGCGCGAATTGCCGCGGCCATAAGGGATGATGCAGAAGGTGCAGCGGTGGTCGCAGCCGTTCTGCACCTGGATGAAGGCGCGCACGTGGCCGTCGATATGCTTGACCATCTGCGGCGCGGTCGCCTTGACGCTCATGATGTCGTTGACGCGCAGCTTCTCTTCGGCCGAGACGCCGAAATCCGGAAGCGCGCGATAGTTGGCGCTCGCAAGCTTCTCTTCGTTGCCGAGCACAGCGTCGACCTCGGCCATCTCGGCGAAGGTGTGTTTCTCGGTCTGCGCGGCGCAGCCAGTGACGATGATGCGGGCTTCAGGATTGTCGCGACGCGCGCGGCGGATCGGCTGGCGCGCCTGGCGCACGGCCTCGCCCGTAACGGCGCAGGTATTGACCAGAATGGCGTTGTTCAGCCCGGCCTTCTCGGCCTCGGCCCGCATCACTTCGGATTCGTAGGTATTCAGACGACAGCCGAAGGTGATGACCTCGACCCCACTCACTTGGCTTCCGCCCCCGGAGCCTCGACCGCCTCATCACGCTGCCAAGCGCCGGTCACGGGATCGACGGTGCCGGACCATTCCCATTCGGCAGGACCGGTCATGACGACGTGGTCGTCCTCACGCCATTCGATGGTGAGCGGCTGCCGGCTCGGCGCGGTGGCGACATCGATCGTGACCTTGCGGCCGGTACGGCCGGTGCGCGCGGCGGAGACGCCTGCTGCGCAGGCGGCCGAACCGCAGGCAAGCGTCAGGCCGGCGCCGCGCTCCCAGGTGCGGGTGCGCAGGCTCGCGTCGGACGTCACCTGCGCAAGCGTGATATTGGCCTTCTCGGGAAACATCGGGTGATTTTCGAGCAGCGGCCCGAAGCGCTCCAGATCGAAGCTCATCGGATCCCTGTCGACCCAGAAGATCGCATGCGGATTGCCGATCGACATGGCCGAAGGCGAATGCAGCACCGGATTGTCGATCGGTCCGATCTGCAGCTCGATGCGGCTGGTATCGAAGAACTCTTCCGCAAGCGGGATCTTGTCCCACTGGAAAACCGGTCGGCCCATGTCGACCGAGATCGTCCCATCCTCGTGCTCGGCGGCGTTCAGGATGCCGGCGACGGTCTGGAAAGTGAAGACCTTCTGGCCGGTCTCGGCCGACAGCGCCTGCACCACGCAGCGCGTGCCGTTGCCGCAGGCCTGCGCCTTGGTGCCGTCGCAGTTCAGGATATCGATCCAGGCATCGGTGCCCTCGGCCTTCGGATCGTGGATCGCCATGATCTGGTCGAACTGGGTCTCGGAGGCCGCATTGAGCGCGATCGCGGCTTCGGGTGTGACCTTGTCCTTGCGCCCGCGCATGTCGACAACCAGGATCTTGTTGCCAAGCCCGTTCATCCTCGCGAATTCGACCGTTGCGCTCATTGTCTCATGTCCATGTGTGTTTGGGCTGTATATGGCGGAAATGCGCGGGAATTACCAGTGGCGGCGTGATCGGCCCATCCGCTCCTGTCCACACCGTGGCGGCGGGGAAAATTTCGCGGCACGACCGAGAAGCATCCCGACATTATCAGCATGATAGCGAAATTCGGCGCGCCTCGTTATCCCCGTCATCCGGCGTCGCTCCACAATGGCCATGTCATCGGACAGGGAGCCGGGTTCGCGAACCGGTAACGCCAAGGTTGGCATCCGGCGTTCGGTGATGGTTGTCAGAGGTGGTTCCAAGGCCGTCAGGGCCGCGGGATCATCCGGCAAAGAAAGGCCGAGAGACGCTCCTGTCGGCTTAGACGAACCGGAAACCTTGAAGCAATCGGGCAGGTGGAAACGCCTGACACACATACCAACCATACAATGCCGCCTGCCCGTTCCCGTTTTTATGGGGCACCGCCCGCTGCCGTCGCCGAGTCTTGCTCGGGCGCGGGGTTTTGTGGTGTCGTGGTGGTGCCAAGTGTCCACGGACGTCGAGCAAGTGGGACCGTGCTTAGATCCTCGGGACGAGCCCGAGGATGACGATGGAGTGAGTGGCGTTCGCTCGTAACCTATTGAAAGCGTGAGGTGAAATAAATTCTCGACGTCATCCTCGGGCTTGTCCCGAGGATCTAACCACGCCTCCCGGAACGCAACGGTCATGGATGCGAAAACCACCGCCCATCACCCCGCTGGCACATCAAACACCTCGCCGGCCCTCAGCGGCCGGAACCGCTCCCGCGCCACCCCATGCTCCCGCAACGCAGCCTCCAATGCCCGCACCGGCGCGTCCATCGCCTCGTCGGTCAGCTGAAACGTCGCGAAGTGGTGCCCCGCCACATGGGCGGCGTTGGCGAGTTGCATGCCGTGGACGGCTTCGTCGGGGTTCTGGTGCTGGCCCTGCATGAACCAGCGCGGCTCGTAGGCGCCGAAGGGCAGGATAGCGAGGCGGAAGGGTCCGTGTTTCTCTCCGGCCGAGCGATAGTTAATGCCGTCGTGAAAGCCGGTGTCGCCGACGTGGTAAATCTTGCCCGATGGAGTCGAGATGACGAAGGACGCCCAGAGCGCCATGCTGCGGTCACCAGTGCCGCGCGCCGACCAGTGATGCGCCGGCTCGGCGTCGAGGGTGATGGCGTCTGATATCGCGATGCGGTCGCCCCAGTCCACGGTGGAGATCTTGGCGTCAGGCGCGGCGCGGCGGATGATCGTGTCGTTGCCGAGCGGGGTGATGAAGTGGGGCCGGTGGGCCGCCTGCAGCCGCTTCAGGGTTGCGACGTCGAGATGGTCGTAGTGATTGTGCGTGACGAGCACGAGGTCGATCTTCGGCAAGTCCTCGAAACGGATGCCGGGCGCGGTCACCCGCTTCGGGCCGGCGAAAGAGAAGGGGCTGACACGGTCGGACCAGACGGGGTCGGTGAGGATATTGAGGCCCGCCACCTGCACCAGCATCGAGGCGTGGCCGACCATGGTCACCCTCAGGCCGTCGCCTTCGACGCAGGCATCGGGTTTGGCCTGCGGGAAGGGGCTCGGCACCTGCTTTTGCCAGCTCTGCCGCTCGCCGTTGAACTGCCAGCGCAGCATGGCGCGGAAGCTGAGGGGCGCGATGCCGCCGGGGTTGAAGAAGCGGGTGCCGTCGAAATGGTCGGTGACCGGGCCCTGGTAGTAGGGATTTTGGGGTTTGGCGTTTGCCATGCGGTGGGAGCCTTGTCGCCGTGATATGCTGTTCGGGCCTCTGCATTTGGGTTGCCGCGTCGGCTTTTGAAAGGCCGAGAACCGCTTATTTGCCCTGATTGCCTTGACTCTCCGGCCGTTTTCCTGTTTACCGCCGCTCAATCTGCGACGAGCTTCAAGACTCGAGCCACCGACCGGGACCCGCAAAGGTATAAATCGATCCCGGAGGTCCACACCCGACAGCGCGATGCGCCCTCGGGTGCTTTTTGGCTATGCGTCTTGTTTTCGTCAAGGAAAAGCACAAGGTTTCCCTATCCGGAAATCACAAGGAAGAGCCGATGTTTGAGAACCTCCAGGACCGTCTTGGATCCATTCTGAATGGACTGACAGGCCGTGGCGCGCTTTCGGAGGCCGATGTTTCCGCAGCGCTGCGCGAGGTTCGCCGTGCGCTTCTGGAGGCCGACGTCGCGCTCGACGTGGTGCGCGCCTTTACCGATCGCGTTCGTGAAAAGGCCGTCGGCGCCGAGATCCTGAAGTCGATCAAGCCCGGCCAGATGGTCGTCAAGATCGTCCATGACGAGCTGATCGAGATGCTCGGCGGCGAAGGCGTGGGCGTCGACCTGCATGCGGCGGCCCCCGTCGTCATCATGATGGTCGGTCTGCAGGGCTCGGGCAAGACAACGACGTCTGCGAAGATCGCCAAGCGGCTTACCGACCGCGAGAAGAAGAAGGTCCTGATGGCGTCGCTCGATACGCGACGCCCGGCCGCCCAGGAGCAGCTGCGCCAGCTCGGCGTGCAGACCAATGTCGATACGCTGCCGGTCATTGCCGGCCAGTCGCCGACTGATATCGCCGCGCGCGCCGTGCAGGCAGCCAGGCTCGGCGGCCATGACGTCGTCATCCTCGACACCGCCGGCCGCACGCATATCGACGAGCCCTTGATGGTCGAAATGGCCGACATCAAGAAGAAGTCGGACCCGCATGAAATCCTGCTGGTCGCGGATAGCTTGACCGGTCAGGACGCCGTCAACCTGGCGCGCAACTTCGACGAACGCGTCGGCATCACCGGCTTGGTGCTCACCCGCATGGACGGCGACGGCCGTGGCGGTGCGGCGCTTTCGATGCGTGCCGTCACCGGCAAGCCGATCAAGCTCATCGGTGTCGGCGAGCGCATGGGCGAACTCGAGGAGTTCCACCCGCGCCGTATCGCGGACCGCATTCTCGGCATGGGCGACATCGTTTCGCTGGTCGAGCGCGCCGCCGAAAACATCGACGCCGAAAAGGCGGCCGCCATGGCCGCCAAGATGGCCAAGGGCAAGTTCGATTTGAACGACCTCGCCGACCAGCTGCGCCAGATGCAGAAGATGGGCGGCATGGGCGGCATCATGAGCATGATGCCCGGCATGGCGGGGATGAAGGACAAGATGGCTTCGGCCGGCCTCAACGACAGCCTGTTCGGCCGCCAGCTCGCGATCATCGGTTCGATGACCAAGGCCGAGCGTGCCAACCCCGACATGCTCAAGCATTCGCGCAAGAAGCGTATCGCCGCCGGTTCCGGCACCGATGCCTCCGACATCAACAAGCTTCTGAAGATGCACCGCCAGATGGCGGACATGATGAAGATGATGGGCGGCAAGGGCAAAGGCGGCATGATGAAGCAGATGATGGGCGGCCTTGCCGGCAAGATGGGCCTCGGTGGCCTTGGCGGCGGCATGGGCGGCATGCCCGATCTCTCCAACATCGATCCGAAGCAGCTCGAAGCCTTGCAGAAGCAGGCGGAAGCCGCTGGCCTCGGCAAGCCGGGCGGCGGCATGCCGGGCCTCGGCGGCGGTGGTTTGCCAGGTCTCGGCGGCGCCAAGCTGCCCGGCCTCGGCGGTGGTTTTCCGGGCCTTCCCGGCCTGCCAAAGAAGAAGTGAAGGGGTCGCCCAGACTATGATTGATCCTGAAATCAAAGCCCAGCTTTTGAGCTATCGCCAGTCGATCGACAATATCGACGCGGCGCTGGTGCATATCCTGGCCGAACGGTTCCGCTGCACCAAAGAGGTCGGCGTTCTCAAGGCCAAGTACAAGTTGCCGCCGGCAGACCCGGCGCGCGAGGAATACCAGATCGAACGCCTTCGCCACCTGGCCAAGGATGCCAATCTGGATCCGGATTTCGCCGAGAAGTTCCTGAACTTCGTCATCAAGGAAGTCATCCGGCATCATGAGCAGATCGCAGCGGATCACGCCGAAAACGGCGCTGCTGCAAAGTAACAAGGCCGCTTCAACAAAAAGCGGTTCAGACACATCCAAGGAGTAAAGAAAATGGCACTGAAAATTCGTCTCGCACGCGGTGGTTCCAAGAAGCGCCCGTACTACCACATCGTTCTAGCTGACGCCCGTTCGCCGCGCGACGGCCGCTTCCTCGAGAACCTCGGTTCCTGGAACCCGATGCTCGCCAAGGACAACGATGCCCGCGTCAAGCTCGACGCCGACCGCATCGCTCACTGGATGGCACAGGGTGCACAGCCGACCGACCGCGTTCTGCGCTTCCTGAGCGAAGCTGGCCTTGCAAAGCGCGAAGCCAAGAACAACCCGGAAAAGGCAAAGCCCGGCAAGCGCGCTCAGGAGCGTGCAGCTGAAAAGGCTCAGAAGATCGCCGACGCTGCAGAAGCTGCTGCTTCCGCGGAATAATTCCGGGCTTCGGCCTTGATCGAACGGGCGGCATGGCGACATGCCGCCCGTTTTCGTTTCCATTCCCGTTCACTTCGGTTATGACGAACCAAACCTCCGGCTTCGACATTAGGGACGCCATGACAAAGCTAGAAAATCCGGTGCTGATGGCAACGATCGGTGGCGCGCAGGGGCTGCGCGGCGAAGTGCGCGCCAAGTCCTACAGCACAGATCCGACCGCGCTCGGCGATTACGGCCATTTGCACAGCATGGACGGCCGCACCTTCGAGGTGCTTGAGATCCGCGAGATGAAGAATGTCGTCGTCGTGCGCTTCCGGGGGATCAACGACCGCAATGCCGCCGAGGCGCTGAACGGTCTGGAGCTCTATATCGACCGCGACAACCTGCCCGACGACGAGCTCGAGGAAGACGAGTTCTTCTACGCCGATCTTGAGGGCCTTGAGGCCGTCGACGACCAGGGCGTCAGCTACGGCACCGTCACCGGCATCTTCGATTTCGGCGCCGGCGACCTGCTCGAACTGAAGGGTCCCGGCAAGCGCCCGGTGCTGATCCCGTTTTCGGAAGCCTCTGTGCTGGAGATCGACCTCGAAGCCGGCAAGATCACCATCGATCCGCTGGCCTCAGGCCTCGTCGACAGCGACGATGACGGCCCGTCGTTTACGCCTGACAATTCCGGCGGCGAAAAATCAAAGAAAAAGAAGTGAGCGATAAGATGGCCTTCCGGGCGACTGTCCTGACACTCTACCCGGAGATGTTTCCCGGCCATCTCGGCTATTCGCTGGCCGGCAAGGCGATGGAACGCGGCCAGTGGGCGCTGGATGCCGTGCAGATCCGCGACTTCGCCACCGACAAGCACCGCACCGTCGACGACACGCCGGCCGGTGGCGGCGCCGGCATGGTGCTGAAGCCCGACGTGCTCGCCCGCGCCATCGATACGGTCTCCGAAAACGACACCCGCCCGCGCCTGCTGATGAGCCCGCGCGGCAAGCCGCTGACGCAGAAGCGCGTGCGCGAACTGGCAGCCGGCGAAGGCGTCATCATCGTCTGCGGCCGTTTCGAGGGCGTGGACCAGCGGGTGATCGACGCGCGCCAGCTGGAAGAAGTGTCGATCGGCGACTACGTGCTCTCGGGCGGCGAGCCCGCAGCACTCACCGTGCTCGACGCCATCGTCCGCATCCTCCCCGGCGTCATGGGCAACGATCTCTCCGGGCTACACGAGAGCTTCGAGGGCGGAATGCTGGAGCATCCGCACTATACGCGCCCGCAGGAATGGGAAGGCCGCGAGATCCCCGCGGTGCTGACATCAGGCAATCACGGCGCGATCGAGAAATGGCGGCGCGAGCAGGCGGTGACGCTGACGCGTGCGCGGCGGCCGGATTTGCTGGAGGACTAGGGCTTGCGGCGACGGCGGGATAGTTGAGCGTCAGTGGTAACCCATTGAAACGCCGAGTGAAGCACCCTCTCGACGTCATCCTCGGGCTTGTCCCGAGGATCTAAACACGCTGCCCGGAGTCCAACGGTGCTGACATTTTTCGGCGAGGCAACGGCCGTCGTAGCGTCTCACCGACCTTTTGAGAGCAGGCTACCAAGCGTCCATCCGCGTCGAGCATGCGGGGACGTGCTTAGATCCTCGGCACGAGCCCGAGGATGACGGTTGAGTCAGTGGCTTCGCTCCGTAACCTATTGAAACGCCGCTCTAAACATCCCTCTCGAAGACGCGGCCAGCCGCATCCGTTGCAAAGAAATATGCCCGGCCGAAGCCGGGCATTTCGTTTATCGCGAGGCAGCACCGACGGCGGAGCCGCGGGTGGTCATGCGCAGGAGATAATAGACCCCGCCGCCGATGCCGACGCCGAAGAACCAGCCGTAGGTGCCCCACCATTCCGGCAGGACAGACGTGAAAGTCGGCAGGATGGAGGAGAAGAGCGCGCCGATCGCGAATGCGATGAAGGCGTTGACGTGCCAGCCGCTCTGGAAGCGGAACTCGCCGTCTTCGCGATAGAGCGCCGCGACGTCGAGCTCGCCCTTCCTGATCAGGTAGTAGTCCACCATCATCACCCCGAAGATCGGTCCCATGGTCGAGCCGATGAAGTTGACGAAGTGGGCGGCACCCGTCTCCCAAGGGGCGAAGGGATAGAGCACCAGCGCGATCAATGCCGCGATATAGCCGCCGCGCTTGAAGCTGATGTGGCGCGGGAAGACGTTGGAGAAGTCGAAGGCCGGCGAGACGAAGTTGGCGACGACGTTGATGCCGAGCGTCGCCACAGCGAAGGTGAGGGCCGCCAGAAGCGCCAGGAACCAGCTGTCGAACTTGGCCGAGATGGCTTCGGGATGCAGCAGCACCTCGCCATAGACGGTGAAGGCCGCGGTGGTCGTGACACCCGCCACAAGGCAGAAGGCGAGCAGGTTGATCGGCAGGCCCCAGAGATTGCCCTTTCGCAGCGTCTTCACGTCCTTGGCGTAGCGCGAGAAATCGCAGAAGTTCAGGTAGAGGGCTGCGAAATAGGTGATCCAGGTGGCGGCGACGGCGGCGAGTGCAGGCAGGGTGCCCGGCTCATAGGGGACGCCGGCGTCCTTGGTCTTTTCGATCAGCACGTCGCGCGGGATTTCGGCTCCGAAGGAGAAGGTGCCTGCCTTGACGACGAGATAGACGGCCAAGACGAGCATCATGATCCAGACGGCTGGTCCGGCCCAATCCTGGAACTTGCGTACCGTTTCCATGCCGCGCTGGATGATCAGGAGCTGCAGCGCCCAGACGATGACGTAGCAGATCACTTCCAGCGTCGAGTGGCCGAGGAAATGGCTGTTCTGGTGGAAAGCGAGAATGCTCTCGTTGCGGATCAGCAGCGCCACGATGGCGCCCGAGGCGGCGGCAGTCTGCGCGCCATACCAGAAGCAGGCAACGACCGCGCGCACCAGCGCCGGCGCATTGGCGCCGAAGGTGCCGAACGAGGCGCGCGCCAGCACCGGGAACGGCACGCCCGTCTTGACGCCGGCATTGCCGACGAGGCTCATCAGCACGAAGATGACAAGCGAGCCGAGGCCGATTGCGATGACGAAATTGATGAAGCTGCCGCACAGAAGAAAAAGACTGGCGGCGAGATAATAGCCCCACAGGCTGTGAACGTCCGAGGTCCAGACGTTGAAGATGCTGAAGGCGCCCCACTTCCTCTCCCGAGCGGGCGCCAGATCCTCGTTGTACAACGAGGGCGACGGATTGCCAGATGTCATGTAATCCCCTCCTAGGATTCGCGGGCCACAAAATGGCCACAATCGAACTTGCTCCCGATTTGGGCATTTGACAAATATTTAATCAAATAATGCACAGGGCGACACGAAGACCCGTCCGCACGCGGTATGAAGACCCCTCCCCAACCCCTCCCCACAAGGGGGAGGGGTTAACCTGTGGCGACCTCCCTGCCAACTCGTGTTCCTGGTGCTTGTAGAAAGGCTTCAGTTTGGGAGGGAAGGTGCGCCCAGCAAGCCCCTCCCCCTTGTGGGGAGGGGTTGGGGAGGGGGCTAAATGAGGACTTGGGAGCGACCCAATCACCATCCCCAATCACGAATCTCACGCTCAAGGGGTGACAAAGCCCGCGTGATAGAGTATGCGCACCCCCGGAATGGGAATTTCCCATCAACCAAGCAAAGAAAGACAGACGCATTCGCCCCTGCCTCACAGAGGCATAGATCCGAGGCATGACCCAAGGATTGATCGCAGGGCGCTCTGGTTGTCGAACCAACAATGAGGTTGACACATGAACATCATTCAGCAGCTTGAGGCCGAACAGGTCGCCAAGATCGAAGCCAAGCGCACGCTCCCGGAATTTTCTCCTGGTGATACCGTCCGCGTCAACGTGAAGGTCACGGAAGGCACGCGTACCCGCGTACAGGCCTACGAAGGCGTCTGCATCGCCCGCTCCGGCGGCGGTCTGCAGGAAAACTTCACGGTCCGCAAGATCTCCTACGGCGAAGGCGTAGAGCGCGTATTCCCGGTCTACTCGCCTGCCATCGAAAGCGTAGAAGTTGTTCGCCGCGGTAAGGTCCGTCGCGCCAAGCTCTACTACCTGCGCGACCGTCGCGGCAAGTCGGCCCGTATCGTTGAAGACACCGGCGTTCGCGCCCGCAAGCTCAACGACGCCGAGCGCGCCGCTCTCGCTCAGGAAAAGGCACGTCTGGAAGCTGAAAAGGTTGCAGCTGCTCAGGCTCTGGCAGCCGAGAAGGCAGCACAGGAAGCCGCCGAAAAGGCAGCTGCCGCTGAAGCAGCCGCCGCAGCCGAGCCGGCAGCGGAATAAGCTTCATCCGCAAGGATTGACGAAAAAGGCGACCTTCGGGTCGCCTTTTTTGTTTTGGTGATGGGTGTGGGCGAATGCGCTGCGACTAGGGCTCGATCCTTTGAGGCGCGGCGGCGATGGGGCGCACGCCATAGAGGCCGCTTGCCGGCAGCGGCATGCCGATCCACAGCAGAAGCAAAAGCCCACCTACCGCTTTCAGCCAGATGTTGCCGCGTGGGCGTGAAAACGAAATGGACGCCAGGACTTCCCGCGCGCTCTCGGCGTCGGCCGAGGGAACGCGAAGCTCGATACCGCCAAGTGCGGTCATGAAGTGGGGAACCATCGTCGTGTGATGAAGCGTGTGCGCAAGCACCCGGATGCCGGCGGCCTCCAGCGCGCAGATGGCCGACGCCGTTTCCGTCGGACCGTAGGCCCAGCCGGCGGTGGCAAAATCCGAAGGGCGGGGTGTCATGCTGGCTCCGTGACGGTGATTATTTCGACGTCAGGATAGCGGTTCCGCGTTAATGCAATCAAAAGACGCATTTGGTCGTTGGGTGAGGGTGTGGCGAATACCCCTCCCCAACCCCTCCCCACAAGGGGGAGGGGCCAACTTGTGGCACCGTAGTGCCGACAATGGGCGTTTCGATTGTTGGGAGGTTGCGGTTGTCGCTAGCGGTGAGCCTAGCGAGCCCCTCCCCCTTGGGGAGGGGGACTTGCGGAAAGTCGGCGAACGGATCTTCCCCCTACTCCGCAATCTCCGGCTCGATCAGCCGCGCCATATTGCGCAGCGATTCCTGCCAGCCGAGGTAGCAGGCTTCCGGCGGGATGAGGTCGGGGATGCCGGCCTGGGTGATGTTGATCTCGGTGCCGACCGAGACCTTCGTGAGTTCGACCGTCACTTCCATCTCGCCCGGCAGGTTGGGGTCGTCGAAGCGGTCGACATAGCGCACGCGTTCGCCGGGCACGAGTTCGAGGTATTCGCCGCCGAAGGAATGGCTGTTGCCTGATGTGAAGTTGCGGAACGACATCTTGAAGGTGCCGCCGACGGTCGGCTCGAAATGATGGACGCTGCAGGTAAAGCCATTCGGCGGCAGCCACTTGGCCATCGCGTCGGCTTCGATAAAGGCGCGGTAGACCTTCTCGGGCTTGGTGGCGAGAACGCGGTGCAGGCGGATGGTGCTTGGCATGGGGTGTTCCTCCGAAGTTGATGCGATGGGTTGGACCCTAAGGACGGACGAGGGATGGGTGATCCGACATCCGATTGGGATTTTGTTCAAGGGGGGAGATGGCCAGTGTTGTGCCGTGTGGCCCCCTCATCGCCTCGCTGCGCTCCGGCACTTCTCCCCGCTGGGGCGAAGGGGCTGGTGGCTGGCGTTGTGCGCCCCTCACCAAACATGTAGCGTTTTGTTTTGGCCGGGACAGCGCGGCATCTCCCCTTCTCCCCTCGGGGAGAAGGTGCCGGCAGGTCAGGTGCAGCTTGCTGCACCGGGGATGAGGGGGCCACGGGCGCAGACCTTGCCGTTACGCCTACCATTCTCCAAACACCCCCATTTTTAAACCACCATTCCCGATTTCCCTCGTCCTCGCACGCCAATCCCCTTGCCAGCGGCTTTGCAAACATGACAGTTTCCGCGAGCGCTATTTTGGGGAGATATTTCATGTTGTTTCGTCGCACCGTCCTTGCCGGACTGACCGCACTTGCTCTTTCGCCGCTCGCTGCCACCGCCGCCGAGCTTCCCGATCTCAAGGGCAAGACCGTCGTCGTCGTCACCGAGAACGCCTATCCGCCGCTGCAGTTCGTCGATCCGAAGACGGGCAAGCAGATCGGCTGGGAATATGATGCGATGAACGAGATCGCCAAGCGGCTGAACTTCAAGGTCGAGTACCAGAACACCAGCTGGGACGCGATGATCCAGGCGGTGTCCGACAACCAGTACAATATCGGCATGACCGGGATCACCATCAAGGACGACCGCAAGGCCAAGGTCGACTTCTCCGATCCCTACATGCGCTCGCAGCAGTTCATGCTGGTGCGGGGCGACGAGGCGCGCTTTACCGACGCCAAGACCTTCGGCGCCTTCAATGACGGCTTGGTCGGCGCTCAGCCGGGCACCTCGCCCTTCTATGCCGCCGTCTACGAGATCCTCGACGGCAACGAGCAGAACCCGCGCATCAAGCTGTTCGAGACCTTCGGCGCCACGGTGCAAGCGCTCAAGGCCGGCGATGTCGATGTGGTCTTGACCGACAGCGTCGCGGCGCAGGGCTATGTCGATGCGTCGAATGGCGGGCTGAAGGTCATCGGAGGGCCGCTCGGCACCGAGGATTTCGGCTTCATCTTCCCCAAGGGTTCCGATCTGGTCGGCCCGGTCAATGCGGCAATCGCGAGCCTGAAGGCCGACGGCACCTTCGACAAGCTCAACAAGACATGGTTCCTCGACTACAAGATGGGTCAATGATCCCGTCTGTCGTAACCGTATACCGCGCCCGGACTGAAGCATGATGGCTCCGCAGCCAAACCCGCGGGGCCAGGAGAGGGGCGACTATCCCTGGTGGCTGGTCGCTCTTGTCGTGATCGGCCTCGTGCTTGCCGCCGTCATCATCGCCAACGACGTCTATGCGCAGGTGTTCCGCACCGTGTTCAATGGCGTCGGCATCACCATTTTCGTGACGCTCGTCGGCTTTGCGCTGGCGACGCTGCTCGGGCTCGGCATAGCCCTGCTCGGGCTTTCGGACAGCGTAGCGCTGCGCCAGATCGCCCGCTTCTATGTCGAGGTTATCAGAGGCATCCCGATGCTGGTGCTTCTGTTCTATGTCGCCTTCGTCGGCGCGCCGGCCTTCGTCGCCGCCTATAATTTGCTGACCGCGCCGCTGGTGAATGCCGGGCTTACGGAACCGGTGCTGGTGCGCGATTTCTCCTTGATGTGGCGTGCGATCATCGCGCTGATGATCGGCTATTCCTCCTTCATCGCCGAAGTCTTCCGCGCCGGCATCCAGTCGGTTGATCAGGGGCAGATCGAAGCCGCCAAGGCGCTCGGCCTGTCGCGCTACCATCGTTTTCGTCTGGTCGTCTTTCCGCAGGCGATCAAGGTGATCTTTCCGCCGCTGTCGAACGATTTCGTGGCGATGGTGAAGGATAGTTCGCTGGTCTCGGTGCTCGGGGTTTCCGATATCACGCAGATGGGCAAGATCTACGCGTCCGGCTCCTTCCGCTTCTTTGAAACCTATTCGATCGTCACCTATATCTACCTGATCCTGACGATCGGCCTGTCGCTTGGCCTCAGGCAGATCGAGAAACGAATGCGCGGCAGAGACGGACGGCGATAAAGCGCTAATGAATCGAATTGCCGAGCATCGGAAAAATTGGTAAGTGACTGCTCATGGAATCCAAGTTCAGTTGCATTGGGGCGCATATTTTCGTGCTGCAGGATCACTACCGCCTGCCGGCACGCTTCTTTGCGACCGTTTCCGGTGCGCTCAACAGCCGACTTCGTTGATCCCTTTCTGATCGACCGACGGCCGGTGGCCTATGCGCCGCCAAGCTCCATACCCCCACTGCAAGCAAACGCCCTTTGCATAATAACGGATGTATCGCCATGAGCGCACCTCGTACCCTCTACGACAAGATCTGGGACGACCACCTGGTCGATCAACAGGACGACGGCACCTGTCTTCTCTACATCGACCGCCATCTGGTCCACGAAGTCACCTCGCCGCAGGCCTTCGAAGGGCTGCGCATGACGGGCCGCAAGGTTCGCGCGCCTGAAAAGACGCTCGCGGTCGTCGATCACAACGTGCCGACCTCGCCCGATCGCCATCTCGGCATCAAGAACGAGGAAAGCCGCATCCAGGTCGAGCAGCTGGCGATCAACGCGGCCGAGTTCGGCGTCGAATATTATTCGGCGAGCGACAAGCGCCAGGGCATCGTCCACATCATCGGACCGGAACAGGGCTTCACGCTGCCCGGCATGACGATCGTCTGCGGCGACAGCCACACCTCGACGCACGGCGCCTTCGGCTCGCTGGCGCACGGCATCGGCACGTCCGAAGTGGAACACGTTCTGGCCACCCAGACGCTGATCCAGAAGAAGGCGAAGAACATGCTGGTGCAGGTCGACGGCGTGCTGCCCGCTGGCGTCACCGCCAAGGACATCGTGCTCGCCATCATCGGCGAAATCGGCACGGCAGGCGGCACCGGCTACGTCATCGAATATGCCGGCGAAGCCATTCGCGCGCTGTCGATGGAAGGCCGCATGACGATCTGCAACATGTCGATCGAAGGCGGCGCCCGCGCCGGCCTGATCGCCCCTGATGACGTCACCTACGAATACATCAAGGGCAAGCCGCGCGCGCCGAAGGGCGAAACGCTCGACCAGGCGATCAAATACTGGAACACGCTGAAGTCCGACGAAGGCGCGCATTACGACCGCGTCGTCACGCTCAACGCCGCCGAACTGCCGCCGATCGTCTCCTGGGGCTCCTCGCCCGAGGACGTCATCTCAGTGCAGGGCATCGTTCCGAACCCGGATGAAATCGCCGACGAAAACAAGCGCACCTCGAAGTGGCGCGCGCTTGATTACATGGGCCTGAAGCCGGGCACGAAGATCACCGACATCGCCGTCGACCGCGTCTTCATCGGCTCGTGTACCAACGGCCGCATCGAGGACCTGCGCGCCGCCGCCAAGGTCGTCGAAGGCAAGACCGTTGCCGGCACCGTCAGCGCCATGATCGTTCCGGGCTCCGGCCTCGTCAAGGAACAGGCGGAAGCCGAAGGCCTCGACAAGATCTTCAAGGCCGCCGGTTTCGATTGGCGCGAGCCTGGCTGTTCCATGTGTCTGGCCATGAACGACGACCGCCTGAAGCCGGGCGAGCGTTGCGCCTCGACCTCCAACCGCAACTTCGAGGGACGCCAGGGCTTCAAGGGCCGCACCCACCTGGTGTCGCCCGCCATGGCAGCTGCCGCGGCCATCGCCGGCCACTTCGTCGATATCCGCGAGTGGAACTAAGATTTTCCAGCCTCTCCCGGTGACGGAAGAGGCTGGATTGCGCGATTTGGAAAGGACAGGCTCGGCCTGTCCTTTTTCGTTCATGGGGTTACAATTTCCCATCCCTCATCCGGAGAGCATCATGACACCAGCCACCCCGCTCCCGCGATACCGCCTGCTTCTGCTGCGCCACGCCAAATCCGCCTGGCCCGAAGGCGTCGACGACCATGATCGTCCGCTCGGCGGTCGCGGTTTGAAGGCGGCGCCGCTGATGGGGCGATACATGGCCCGCGAGGGGCTGGTTCCCGATCTCGCGCTGGTGTCCACGGCGCGGCGGACGCAGGAGAGTTGGGCGCTTGTCGGCGCGGAACTGCCTGATGATATCGAGCGACGGGATGTGGGGGAGATCTACGAGGCGGTGGCGGAGCGGATCGCGGCGGTTATCCGCGGTGTCGATGCTGCTGTTCGCACGCTGCTGGTCGTTGGGCATAATCCGGGGTTGCAGGAGCTGGCGATCGATCTTGTTTCGGCTGGGGAGAGCGTTGCCGGGCTCAGGGAGAAGTTTCCGACGGGGGCTTTGGCGGTGATTGATTTCGCGGTGGCTTGGGGGGATGTGACTGTTGGGAGCGGGGTGTTGGAGAGGTTTGTGGTGCCGCGATCTTTGGTGGGGTGATTGGAGGTTTGGCTGTGGTTGGCGTGGAGCCCGGAGCCCCCTCATCCCCGGTGCAACGAGTTGCACCGGGGATGAGGGGGCTCCGGGCTCAAGCGCCCGCTCTCATTCGCCGAGCCGCCCTACGACCCCGCCTTCCCCAAAGCCTTCTCCATCGCCGGATAAAGCCCCTCTTTCAAACTGATATCGTCGAACGGTCCAACCCGCTTGTAGAGGATCGTCCCATCCGGGCCGACGAGGTAGCTTTCGGGGATGCCGTAGACGCCCCAGTCGATGGCGGCTTGGCCCTTGGGGTCGATGCCGATCGCCTTGTAGGGGTTGCCGAGTTCGCCGAGGAAGCCCAGCGCGTTGTCGTTCTTGTCCTTGTAGTTGATCGCGACAATATTGAGCCGGCTATCCTTCGCCAGTTCCTTTAATATCGGATGCTCCTCGCGGCAGGGAATGCACCAGGAGGCGAAGACGTTGACCAGGGTCAGCTTGCCCTTGACGGCGGCGTCGGTGAGCGCCGGCAGGTTGGCGCCTTCGAGCGGCGGCAGGTCGAGCGACGGGGCCTTGGTGCCGAGCAGCGCCGAGGGAATCTCGGAGATGTTCTTGCCGTGCACATCCTGGTCGTAGAGCATCTTGCCCGCTGTGCCGGCAATGCCGGCGAAGACGAGAAGCGGGATCAGCGCGAAGGCGTAGCGGCCGAGGCCGCGCTTTTCCTTCGGCGTGCCGGGGGCGGCGGATTGCGTGGACTGCGTCGGCTCGGTGTTCGGCGCGTCGGTCATGGGTTCGCCTGTGCGTTCGGCGCATCCTTGGCGCGGGCGGAGCGGCGGCGGATGCCGGAGGCTTCGAGCGCTTTGAGTTCGCGGCGGCGGGCGCGGCCGTCTTGCCAGGTCCATAGCGTCACGGCGATGGTGATCAGGCCGGCGAAAAGGTAGGAGCCGTAGACGTAGAAGGCGTAGGACTGTGTCATCTCTTTAACCCTCGCGGCTTGCCAGGCGCGCGGCGAGCCGGCGCTGGGCGGCAATCCGGCGGCGCCAGATTTCGTTGCGGATCGCCATCACATGCAGCGTCAGGAAGAGCATGGTGAAGGCGATCGCCATGACCAGCAGCGGGCGAAGGAATTCCGGGTCGATCGCCGGGCCGTCGAGGCGCAGCACGCTTGCCGATTGATGCAGCGTGTTCCACCAGTCGACGGAGAACTTGATGATCGGGATGTTGACGAAGCCGACGAGGATCAGGACGGCCGAGAGGCGCGCGGCCTTGCTCGGGTCTTCCATGGCGCGGTTGAGCGCGATCAGGCCGAGATACATCAGGAACAGGATGAAGACGGAGGTGAGCCGCGCATCCCAGACCCACCACGTCCCCCACATCGGCTTGCCCCAGAGCGAGCCGGTAACGAGCGCGATCAGCGTGAAGGCGGCGCCCAAGGGGGCTGCGGCCTTTGCCGAGACATCGGCCAGCGGGTGGCGCCAGACGAGCGTGCCGATCGCCGACAGGCTCATGATCGTATAGCCCATCATCGACAGCCAGGCCGCCGGCACGTGGATATACATGATGCGGACGGTTTCGCCCTGCTGGTAGTCGCCTTCGGTCGTGAAGCTGAGATACAGCCCCACGATAAAACAGAGGGCGGTGATCCCGGCCATCCAGGGGATGAGGCGGGAAGCGAGCGCCAGGAACCGCGTGGGGTTGGCAAGATCGCTGAATTTGGTGATGGCAAGGCTATTCTCGGTCATGCCGTCTCCTTAGCGCGATCCGCCGCCACGGGCAATCAAGCCGATGATCAATCCGATGTGTTCCTGAGCGCCAATGCCGCCGCCGCCGGGCCGATGACGGCGAAGAACAGTGTCAGCGCGATCAGGATCAGGAAGGGCGGCAGGAAGGGGGCTGGTCCCTCGACGGCCGCATAGGTGGCGCTGACGCCGAAAATCAGCACCGGGATGGTGAGCGGCAGCACCAGGATCGACACCAGCAGGCCGCCGCGCGGCAGCGCCACGGCGACCGCCGCGCCGACCGCGCCGATCAGCGTGATGGCGGGCGTGCCGACCAGGAGCGTCAGCATGGTGGCGCCGATCGCTTTCTCGCTCATGTTCATGAAGAGACCGAGCAGCGGCGAGGCGATCACCAGCGGCAGGCTGGTGGCGAGCCAGTGGGCGAGGCACTTGACGAGAACGGTCAAGACCAGCGGCGTTTCCTGCATCAGCATCAGATCAAGCGCGCCATCGTCACGCTCCGCCTGGAACAGGCGGTCGAGGCCGAGGAGGGCTGCGAGCAACGCGCCGATCCAGACGATGGCCGGGCCGATGCGGGCGAGCAGGGCAAGATCCGGGCCGACGCCGAAGGGGATGACGGCGACGACGGTGAGAAAGAAGAGCACGCCGACGAGAGCGCCGCCGCCGGCGCGGATGGAGAGTTTGAGGTCGCGGAAGAGGAGGGCGGTCATGGGTGGGCCCTCGTTGGGGTGGGAACGATCGATTGGTTGGTGGGTTGGATACCCCCCTCTGCCCTGCCGGGCATCTCCCCCACAAGGGGGGAGATTGGCTGGGCGCAGCCGCTCGCTCCATATTCATTGTTTGGGGATGCCGTCGCAACGAGTCGATCTCCCCCCTTGTGGGGGAGATGCCCGGCAGGGCAGAGGGGGGTAATCCTGGCGCGACGACAACGTGCAGCATTTGCGGCTCGGCTATAGCTGAACTCAGCGCCCGTGGCCCCCTCATCTGCCTGCCGGCATCTTCTCCCCGTGGGGGAGAAGGGACTCGTGGCGGGCCGCTCGCGCCGAGCTCCCCTTCGCCCCAACGGGGAGAAGGTGGCCCGAAGGGTCGGATGAGGGGGCCACACCCGCTGAGCAACAACGGTGTATCTCGCAAACATCGCCATCACCCCCACACCCCAGCACTCACCCCCGAAAACCCCGCCATCCGCAACTCCCGCGCATCGCTCAACCCCAGCGGCTGATGCGTCGCCGCAATCACGATCCCGCCAGCCCCACGGTGCGCCTCGATCAACCCGGCGAAGAGCTGGTCGGCGCTGGCGTCCAGCGCTGCGGTCGGTTCGTCGAGGATCCAGACGGGGCGGTGGGAGACGAGGAGCTTGGCGAAGGCGAAGCGGCGTTGTTGGCCGGCGGAGAGGTAGCCGAAGGGGAGATGGGTGATACCCGACAGCCCCACCGCGTCGGCGGCGTCTTCGATCGACATGCCGGTGCCGCCGTCAGCATTACCGAGGTAGCGGCGCCAGAAAGCGAGGTTCTCGTCCACCGTCAGCTCGCTCTTCATGGCGTTGCGGTGGCCGAGATAGTGGCTGATCTCGGGGAGCCGGATGTCGGTCGCGCCGTTGGCATTGGTGACGGTGATCGTGCCCGTCTCCTGGCGCAGCAGGCCCGCCAGCACGCGCAGCAGGGTCGACTTCCCGGAGCCGTTTTTGCCAGTCAGAACCAGGGCTTCGCCCGATGTCAGGCTAAAGGAGACGCCTTCGAAAATCAGCTCTTCGCCCCTGAAGGCAGCGAGATCGGAGGCTTGGAGATGCATGGGGGTTCCGGGGTTCACGTTTTCAGTCATGCGATGCAAAAAAATCAGAAATGGTTGGTCCCTCTCTGGCAGCTTTTGCCGAAGTTATCTATATGTGGATTACCACGCCAGCGGTCGGCGTGAATTTCATCCTAGCGCCGAACATGAGGTCTGACTTCATGTGCGGACCGCGGAAATGGCCGTACCCGCATCCTGATGTGCCTTTAGTGCATAGGCGTCCGCACAATTGTGTTCGCGATCAGAAACGGGGTCTCTCGTGTCTAAATCACTTGATAGCTTCCACTGTCGTTCCGTCCTTACCGTCGCTGGTAAGGACTATGTCTATTTCAGCCTGCCGAAGGCCGAAGCAAACGGCCTGCCCGGCGTTTCCAAGCTTCCCTATTCGATGAAGGTTCTGCTCGAGAACCTGCTGCGCTTCGAGGACGGCCAGTCCGTGACCAAGGAGCATATCCTTGGCGTCGCCGAATGGCTGAACAACAAGGGCACCGTCGAAAACGAAATCGCCTATCGCCCGGCGCGCGTTCTGATGCAGGACTTCACCGGCGTTCCCGCCGTGGTCGACCTTGCGGCGATGCGCGACGCGATGGTCTCGCTCGGTGGCGATCCTGAGAAGATCAACCCGCTGGTGCCGGTCGATCTCGTCATCGACCACTCGGTCATCGTCGACGAATTCGGCACGCCGCAGGCCTTCTCCAGGAACGTCGAGCTGGAATACCAGCGCAATGGCGAACGCTACCGCTTCCTGAAATGGGGCCAGCAGGCCTTCCAGAATTTCCGCGTCGTGCCTCCAGGCACCGGCATCTGTCACCAGGTCAATCTCGAATATCTCGGCCAGACCGTGTGGACGAAGGAAGAGGACGGCGAGACGATCGCTTATCCTGACACCTGCGTCGGCACGGACAGCCATACGACGATGATCAACGGTCTCGGCGTGCTCGGCTGGGGTGTTGGTGGTATCGAGGCGGAAGCGGCCATGCTTGGCCAGCCGGTGTCGATGCTGCTGCCTGAAGTCATCGGCTTCAAGCTGACGGGCAAGCTCAAGGAAGGCGTGACTGCCACCGACCTCGTGCTGATGGTCGTGCAGATGCTGCGCAAGAAGGGCGTGGTCTCGAAGTTCGTCGAGTTTTTCGGCCCCGGCATGGATAACATGCCGCTCGCGGACCGCGCGACGATCGGCAATATGGGCCCGGAATACGGCGCCACCTGCGGCTTCTTCCCTGTTGATGGCGAAACCATCAACTACCTCACCATGTCCGGCCGCTCGCATGATCGCATCGCGCTGGTCGAAGCCTATTCGAAGGCGCAGGGCATGTGGCGCGAGGGCGATGGCTCCGATCTCGTCTTCACCGACACGCTGGAGCTCGATCTCGGCGACGTCGTGCCCGCCATGGCCGGCCCGAAGCGTCCCGAAGGCCGCATCCCGCTGGAAAACATCGCGTCCGGTTTCGCCGGCTCGATGGATGCCGATTACAAGAAGCCCGGCCAGCTCTCCAACCGCTACGCGGTGGAAGGCACCGATTTCGATCTCGGCCACGGCGACGTGGCGATTGCCGCCATCACGTCGTGCACCAACACGTCCAACCCGTCAGTCCTGATCGCCGCCGGCCTTCTGGCCCGCAATGCCGTCGCCAAGGGGCTGAAGACCAAGCCGTGGGTCAAGACCTCGCTGGCGCCGGGATCTCAGGTGGTCGGCGAGTATCTGGCGAAATCCGGCCTGCAGGCCGATCTCGACAAGCTCGGCTTCAACCTCGTCGGCTTCGGCTGCACGACCTGCATCGGCAACTCGGGGCCCCTTCCGGCGCCGATCTCGAAGACGATCAACGACAAGGGCCTGATCGTTTCGGGCGTTCTCTCCGGCAACCGCAACTTCGAAGGCCGTATCTCGCCCGACGTGCAGGCGAACTATCTGGCCTCGCCGCCGCTCGTGGTCGCCTACGCGCTGGCCGGTACTGTGCAAAAAGACCTCACCAAGGAGCCGATCGGCGAGGACCAGAGCGGCAACCCCGTCTATCTGAAGGATATCTGGCCGACCTCGCACGAAGTGCAGGCCTTCATCCAGAAATACGTCACCCGCGAACTCTACGAGACGAAATATGCCGACGTCTTCAAGGGTGATGCCAATTGGCAGGCCGTGCAGGTTCCTCCGGGCCAGACCTATGCCTGGGACGACAACTCGACCTATGTGCAGAACCCGCCCTACTTTGTCGGCATGGGCAAGACCGGCTCCGGTGTCTCCGACATCAAGGGTGCGCGCGTCCTCGGTCTGTTCGGCGACAAGATCACCACCGACCACATCTCTCCGGCAGGTTCGATCAAGGCTGCCTCGCCGGCCGGCGCCTATCTGCTGGAGCACAATGTCGGCGTGGCCGACTTCAACCAGTACGGCACGCGTCGCGGTAATCACGAGGTGATGATGCGCGGCACCTTCGCCAATATCCGCATCCGCAATCACATGCTCGGCCCGAACGGCAAGGAAGGTGGCTACACCATCCACTACCCGTCGAAGGAAGAGGAATCGATCTACGATGCGGCCATGCAGTACAAGGCCGAGGGCGTTCCGCTCGTCATCTTCGCCGGCGTCGAATACGGCAACGGCTCGTCGCGCGACTGGGCGGCGAAGGGCACCAACCTGCTCGGCGTCAAGGCCGTGATCGCGCAAAGCTTCGAGCGCATCCACCGCTCGAACCTCGTCGGCATGGGCGTCATCCCCTTCGTCTTCGAGGAGGGCACGACCTGGGCGACGCTGGGGCTGAAGGGCGACGAGACCGTCACCATCGAGGGGCTCGAGAACATCAAGCCGCGCGAGAGGAAGATCGCGAAAATCACCTATGGCGACGGCACCGTGAAGGACGTTCCGCTCTTGTCGCGCGTCGATACGCTCGACGAGGTGATCTACCTCAACAATGGCGGCATCCTGCAGACGGTGTTGCGGGATCTCGCAGCCTGATCGGCTCGGATTTTTAACGGATTGCATGATAATGGCCGCCGGAAAGCGATTCTGGCGGCTTTTTCGTGTTCGGGAGGCTGCAAAGGGGCTGCCTCACGGCGAAGTGTTGCGGAGTTGTCCCACGCGGACGCCGTCTCACCCGTTCGTGATTTTTCGTTTGGATCGGGAGAGATTATCTCTAGGTTGAAGAGACGGAGCCCTTGCCAAGCTTTTTGGTCCGGTAAGGGTGGGAGAGGAAAAGAGGTAGAGGTGCAATGTCGCCGCGGTTTTTGATTTCGCTGATTGCAGGTGTCGCTCTGGCGAGCCCTTTGCTCGCCGACGAGGCGCCCAAAGGCGTGGTCGAACTGTTCACCTCCCAGGGTTGCGCCTCATGCCCTCCCGCCGACGCGGCTTTCCGCAAGCTTGTTGAGCGTGGCGATATCATCGCTCTCGCCTATCATGTCGATTACTGGAACTACATGGGCTGGGCCGACACGCTGAGCTCGAAGGAAAACACCGAGCGGCAGTACGGCTATGCGAAGACCATGGGCCGCGCCAATGTCTACACGCCGCAGGTGGTGGTGAACGGCCGCGATCATGTCATGGGCTCGGATATCGGCGGCATCGAGAAGAAGGTCGACGGCTTTCTCACCGGTGGCGAGGGGCTGACCGTTCCCATCAAGGCCGAGGTCAAGGGCGACCAGCTTGAGATCAACGTTGCGCCCGGCCAGGGCAAAGCCAATGTCGTCATGGTCTATTTCGATCGCGAAAAGACGATCGAGGTGCAGAAGGGCGAAAACAGCGGCCAGAAGATCGCCTATACGCACAGCGTCTCGGATGTCGAAACGGTCGGCATGTGGGATGGCAAGCAGACAAAGCTGACGTTGCCGGCCACCGTGCTGCAGAAACCCGATCTCGAGGGATGCGCGGTGCTGCTTCAGTCGTCCACGACCGACGGAACGCCATCGGCGATCCTTGGCGCCACCGTCGTCATGGCCGGCAAGAACATCTGAGCCGCCACAGTACTAAGCATGTCGCGCAAAAGTGTGCAGCGGTTTTGCGGCGACGACATGCGACAAAACAAAGACTTGAAGCGTGACTAGCGAATCCGAAGGATCGCGACACGCTTCAAAGGGTTTCATCTGTCTTTTCAGGTGGAAGCGGGGCGGCCCGACTGATCGTATTCGGGGCTGGGGTTAAGGTCGATACGGTCAGCCGGGCCCTTTGGCGCGCTGGCGCCAAACAGTCACATCTCCTCCAAATTGCCGAAAGACGATGCGCAGAATTCAGTGTCGGCGAACCCGCTGAGGATGCGCCGGTCAAGTGCGAGCGAATTTCACTTTTAATTGAGGCGCTGTTTTGACTGAAATGCGGCACGCGGCAGATTGCACAGACTATGCTTAATGCGCGCGAGGCCGCGCTTGCAATTTGTAAAGGCTAAGGCAAACTGTCACCCGCGTGTCACGAACGGAGGCATTCGAGACTGATGACAGATCAGCCGGATTTGCGGCGTGGGAATAATCGGGCCACCGACAGCGATTCCCCCGTCGTCGTGGATATCAGGGACTTCAAGCAGAGTAAGGACCCGTTGCCGGTGACGTTTCACCGGCGAGAGTTGGATGCGATCCTGTGGATCTACGGGCGCATGGTCGGCGAAGGCGAGTGGCGGGACTACGCGATCGACCACCTGAAGGACCTTGCCGTCTTCTCCGTCTTCAAGCGCTCCGGCGAAATGCCGCTCTTCCGTATCGAAAAGAATCCCAAGCTCGCCGCCAAGCAGGGCGCCTATTCCGTCGTCAACACCCACGGCCAGATTCTGAAGCGCGGCCACGACCTGCAGCAGGTGCTGAAGGTGTTCAACAAGTCGCTGAAGCTTGTCGAGAAATAGGCGCCATCAACCCAGAAACAGCGTGCCCGGATAGGTGTCTGGATCGGGATCGGTCGCAGTGCCGGCGCCGAGCACACGCTGCATCAGCATCGTGTCCAGCCAGCGCCCCTGTTTGAAGCCGGAGCCCTTGATGCGGCCGATCTCCACGAAGCCATGGCTTGCATGCAGCGCGATCGAGGCCGGATGCGCACCGCCGATCACGGCGATCATCTGGCGGAAGCCGAGCGTGGTCGTTCGCGCTATCAACTCCTCCAGCAACCGCTTGCCGATGCCTCTGCCCTGCGCTTCCGGCGCCAGATAGATCGAATCCTCGACCATGAAGCGATAGGCCGGCCGTGTGCGGAAAGCCGATGCATAGGCATAACCGACGAGCGCGCCGGTCTCGCCCACGGCGGCGATATAGGGGTAGCCCTTCGACACGATTGCTTCGAAGCGCGCCGCCATCTCGTCGCGATCCGGCGGGGAGATCTCATAGCTCGCGACGCCGTTCAGCACGGATTCACGGTAGATGGCGGTGATCGCGTCGATGTCGGAAAGGGAAGCGTCGCGGAGGAGAACGGGCATGGGGCGGGCCGATGTCTGGAGAGATGGTGTTCGTTGCTTGAAGAGCATTCGCAGCGGCAGTTGGCAAGGGGGAAGCAGACGGGCTGCGATGGTTGGGAGGGGGCGGGTGGTCCATTAGCGTCGCATCCTTGGAAGCGTGCTTAGATTCTCGGGACGAGCCCGAGAATGACGGCGGAGTGTGTGGTTGCCGCCGGTAACCTATTGAAACAAAGGCACTTACCCCCTTGTCGACGTCATCCTCGGCCTTGTGCCGAGGATCTAAGCACGTCTCCAGGCGCACGACGTCGATGACTGTTCATCGCCTACTTCGCCGAGCAGCGCTACGCTGTCTACTGCTCAGACCTATACCCATCTTGAGAACTTCCCCCCCCTGAAGCAGCATTGCAACTTCGGCGTTCCCAAAGCCTTGCCTCTTGCGGCTGGCTGCTTTAGCTCATGAATGAAATGGAGCAGACCTAATGATTTTCATGGTAATCGCGGTCCCGATCGTCTTGGTCTGCTTTCTGCTGTTTCCCCGCCACACGTTGATCGTCGTTGCCGCCCTTGCCTGCGTCGGCGCTGCAGTCGGTCTCTATCTCTATTTCCAGCAATCCGACCGGCTGAACTCGGCGAGCCTGGTGTCGGGCACGAGCAGCGGAACCAGCGGTTGCCAGGATCCGGACAAGCCGGTTTTCGTCGAGCTGTCGAATGCCTCCGACCGGCAGGTCAATATCGTGCGTTTCCGGCTGATCGCGAAGCGTCCGGGGTTCAGCGGCGAGGTCTATTCGGATTATTTCAGCAGCGACAAGATCATCGCGCCGCATAGTGAGTACGGCAGCTGCTGGGCGTTGAACCGCTACCGTGGTCTGGACACCCTGCCGGGCCGCCCCTCGCCTGCCGATTTCGAATGGTCCGTCGATATCTCGTCGGTCGATTTCGCCGGCAACTAAGCGCACGTCCCAAGGCCCCTCGATCGACCAAAGAAAAACCGCCTGCAACATCCCTGCTGCAAGCGGTTCTGATCGTCTCGAACGTGTCGTCTGTATCAAGGGCGACAGCGTCGCCCTGTCTCTCGCTCTTCGTCTTACTTGCGGTTGCCCATGAACTGCAGCAGGAACATGAAGAGGTTGATGAAGTCGAGGTAGAGCGTCAGCGCGCCCATGATCGCCTTGCGGCCGGCCATGGTGGCGTCGGCGGCGTAGTACATTTCCTTGATGCGCTGCGTATCGTAGGCCGTCAGGCCCGCGAAGATCAGCACGCCGATCACCGAGATCGCGAACTGCATGGCCGAGGAGGCCAGGAAGATGTTGACGATCGAGGCGATGATCAGGCCGAAGAGACCCATCATCAGGAACGAGCCCATGGCCGAAAGGTCACGACGGGTCGTGTAGCCATAGAGCGAGAGCGCGCCGAACGAGGCGGCCGTCACGAAGAAGGTCTGCACGACGCTCTGGCCGGTGTAGATCAGGAAGATCGACGACAGCGACAGGCCGACAAGCGCTGCATAGACCGCGAAGGTCGTCTGCGCGGCCGATACGCTCATCGAATTGATCCTGAAGCTCAGGAAGAAGACCAGCGCCAGCGGAGCGAAGATCACCACCCACTTCAGCGGGCTGGTGTAGATCGCTGCGCCGAATGCGGTCAGCTGGCCGTTGGAGACGGCGAATGTGAATGCGAAATAGGCGGCCAGGCCGGTGATCGCCAGGCCGATAGCCATCAGGTTGTAAACCTTCAGCATATAGCTGCGAAGGCCCTGATCGATCTCGCCGGTCTGGACACCGCTCTGAACGCGGCCCTGGTAATTTCTTAGGTCAGCCATGATTTCCTCTTGTCAGCTCCGAATGAACACGGTGTCGGGTTTTCTTGCCCGGGCGCCGCTGCGGAGCTTCAGCATGCCTGCGGATAATATGAGCCTTTCGCCCTTTGCAAACAAGAGCCTTGCAACCCGCGATCGGGTTAAATCGCCGTAAGGTGCCGGAATTATTTCAACCCGGCCACTCAGAGCTCGCGCAAAACGGGTGCCGCCTTCTGGCCGAGAATGCGCCATGTGCCGATCAGGCCGATGCCGACGGTCAGCACCAAGGCCGTGACGATCGTCATACCGGCGACGTCAGGCAGGAACTGCGAGGGGATCTTCATGATGCGGGCGACGATGAACCAGGCGGCGACGCCGCCCGAGAGCAGCGCGAAGACGGCCGTCGCGAGCCCGAGGATCAGATACTCGTAGCAGAAGGCGCGCATCAGCATGCGCCTTGTGGCGCCGAGCGTCTTCAGCACCACGGCATCATGGGTGCGGGCGCGGTTGCCAGCGGCAAGCGCGCCTGCGAGCACCAGCACCGAGGCGATGAGGGCGACGGAGGCCGCGGCGCGGATCGCGGTTGCCAGCTGCGCCACCAGCGAATTGACGATGTCGATCGCATCCTTGACGCGCACGCTGGTGATCGTCGGATAGGTGTTGGTCACCGATTTCAGGATCGCGGCTTCCTGCGAGGATGTCGCCTTGGGATCGGTAAGCGTCGCCAGCCAGGCATGCGGGGCACCCTTGAAGGTGTTGGGCGAGAAGACCATGACGAAGTTGATCGACAGGCTCTCCCACTGCACCTTGCGTAGATTGGCGATCTTCGCCGTCATGTTGCGGCCGAGAACGTTGACGGTGACGGTATCGCCGACCTTGAGGCCGAGTTCGCCCGCCTCTTCCGCTGAAAACGACACCAGCGGCTCGCCGCTGTAATCCTTGTCCCACCATGTGCCCTCGGTCAGCACGGCGTTTTCGGGAAGTGTATCGGAGTAGGTGATGCCACGGTCGCCGCGCAGCACCCACTGGCCCGATGGCGGCACCTTGCGCTTGGTCACGTCCTCGCCGTTGAAGGCAAGGATACGGCCGCGCAGCATCGGCACCTCGACCAGCTTGCCATCGGGCGCATCGGTCTTCACCAGATTGCGGAAGCCGTCGAGTTCGGCGCCCTGGATGTCGACGAAGAAGAAGTTCGGTGCGCCATCAGCCATGCGGCCGGTGAGCTGCTGTCTCAGATTGCCGTCGATCAGCGTCAGGGTGACGAGCAGCGCCAGGCCGAGGCCAAGCGAGAGCACGACGGAAGGTGTAAGCGCGCCGGGGCGGTGGATATTGCCGATCGCAAGCCTCAGCGCCGGCGAGTTGACACGCGGGCTGCGGCGGGCAAGCCAAGCAATGCCGGCAGCCACCAGCCGCAGGACGACGAAGGCAAAGGCGATGGCGCCGATGAAGACGATCGCGATGAAGCGATCATGGGCGGTCGCCACCGCAAGGGCTGCAAGGGCTGCCAGGAAGACGGCGGCCATCAGAATGTAGGGCCAGGAAGGCAGGCGACGGGCCTCGAAGCCCTGCTCGCGAAACAGCGCCGTCGGCGGCACTTCGCGGGCATGGCCGAGCGGCATGATGGCGAAGGCGAGCGTCGTCAGCACACCGAAGAGCACGGCCAGCGACAGAGCCACCGGATAGAGCGTCGGCGCGGTCGAGACCGGCAGGAACTGCGCCAGGAACTGGGCCGCCAGAATGGGGGCCAACGCGCCGATGACGAGGCCGATTGCGATGCCGCCCAGCGCGATGAGGCCGATCTGGAAGAGGTAGATGAGGACAACGGTCGAGGCCGGGGCGCCCAGGCACTTGAAGGTGGCGATCGTCGTGCGCTTGGCGTCGAGGAAGGCGCGCACCGCATTCGCCACGCCGACGCCGCCGACGATCAGCGCGGTCAGGCCAACCAGTGTCAGGAACTGCGAGAATCGCTCGATGTTTTCGGTAAGCGAAGGGGCGGCGCGGTCGCTCGTGCGGATCGACCAGCCGGCCGAGGGGAAATCCTTGGTGGCGCGGTCGCGGATGCCTGCCATGTCCGATCGGTCGTTCAGCTTGATCTTGTAGCTGTGCTCCACGAGGCTGCCGGTCTGGATCAGGCCCGAGGCCTGCAGAGCCTGGCGGCTCACCATCAGGCGCGGCGCGAAGCCGAAGCCTTCGGAGACCGCGTCCGGTTCGGTCTTCACCGTGCCGGTGATGTTGACGATGACGTTGCCGAGCAGCAGCTCGTCGCCGATCTTGAGGCCGAGACGCTCCAGAAGCAGTGGCGCGGCCAACGCGCCATAGGTGCCGTCCTGATCGGCAAGAAGCGTATGCAGCGGGTAGTTGGGCTCGGCCTCGAAGCTGCCATAGAGCGGATAGGCGTCGTCGACGGCCTTGACCTCGACCAGCGCCTGATCCGATCCATCAGGCTTGCGGGCCATGGAGCGCAGTCCCGTCGATACCGAGACCTTGCCGAGCGAGCGCAGGAAATCCAGCTCGTTGGCGGCCGCCTCGCGGTTGTTGAGCTCGAAGCGCACGTCGCCGGCCAGAATCTCCTGGCCGCGCGTGGCAATCGTGTCGGTGATCGACTGCGAGACCGAGTTGACCGCGGCAATCGCGCCGGTGCCGAGCGCGATGCAGGCGAGGAAGATGTAAAAGCCTCTCAGGCCGCCGCGCAGCTCACGAAGGGCAAGACGGAAGGCGAGCGCGATACGCGGGGTGATCAGCGTCATGCAATGGCCACTTCGGCTTCAATCGCGGCGCTGTCGCCCTCTATCTTGCCGGAGCGGACGCGGATCTGGCGCGAGCAGCGCTTGGCGAGCGCGTTATCGTGGGTGACGAGGACAAGCGTCATGCCGCGCTCGGCCTGCTTGGAAAACAGGAGATCTGCGATCTGGCGGCCGGTGTCGGTGTCGAGATTGCCTGTTGGTTCATCCGCGATCAGGAGCGCCGGCGATGGCGCAAGCGCGCGAGCGATCGCCACGCGCTGCTGCTCGCCACCGGAAAGCTGGCCGGGATAGTGGTTCAACCGGTCGCCGAGGCCGACGGATTTCAGCTCGCGGCGAGCGATCTCGAAGGGATTGGCGACGTTGGCGAGCTCGAGCGGCACGGCGACGTTTTCAAGCGCCGTCATGTTGGCGATCAGGTGGAAGGACTGGAAGACGATGCCGATGTTGCGGCCACGGAAATCGGCGACCTGATCCTCGCTCATCGTATGCAGGGGGGCTTCGTTGATTGATATCTCGCCGCTATCCAGCCGCTCGAGACCAGCAAGCACCATCAGCAGCGTCGACTTGCCGGAGCCGGAAGGGCCGACGATACCGACCGATTCACCGGCGGCGATCTCGAGATCGATGCCCTTCAGGACATGCACGGAGGCCGCGGCACTGCCGAGCGTCAGATCGGCCCGTTTCAGATCGATGATGGTTTTTGCCAACGGTAAATGCCCTACCTATATGAAAGCCCAGCTGCCGCCAATTTAGGGACAATGGGATGAGATTTAAAGTTGCGGGTCTTCACATCGCTGTCATCGTCTTTTCGATGATGCTTTCGGTTTCAGCGCAGGCGCGCACGATCAATCTCGTCGGCTTCGGCGACAGCCTGATGGCGGGATATCAATTGCCGCCCGGCGACGGCTTTCCGGAGAAACTGCAGGCGGCGCTGAAGGCCAAGGGACTCGATGTTACGGTGGCGAACGCAGGCGTGTCCGGCGACACCACGACGGGCGGGCTTTCGCGCATTGACTGGTCGGTGCCTGATGGCACCGATGCGGTCATTCTGGAGCTCGGCGCCAACGACGCGCTGCGCGGTATCGCGCCCGAACAAAGTGAGAAGAATCTCGACCAAATGATTACCCGGCTCAAGGAGCGCGGGATCGCGGTCTTCCTCGCCGGCATGATGGCGCCGCCGAACATGGGTGGCGACTACGCCGCGCGGTTCAACCCGATCTACGAGAAACTCGCCAAAAAACATGGCCTTACGCTCTATCCGTTCTTCCTAGACGGCGTCGTTCTCGATGCGTCGCTGAAGCTGGAAGACGGCATGCACCCCAATTCCAAAGGCGTGGATACCATGGTTCAAAAGATGGAACCGGCAATCACACAATTCATTGGAACGTTGCCGACTGTGAAGAATTAGGGACTTGCGCACGTGATCAATGCGTGATTCCGTGTGAGCACCTGCAAAAGATTCGGGGAGTGCTCGTTATGCCGAGACTGTTTACCGCCCTCGAAATTCCGCGCAATGCGGCGATGAGCCTGTCATTGTTGCGCGGTGGTCTCCCTGGCGCCCGATGGATCGATGTGGAAAACTACCACATCACCCTGCGCTTCATCGGTGATGTCGATAATCGCACGGCCGACGAGATCGTCGACCGGCTCGACCGCATCGACAGGCCGGAATTCCAGATCAAGCTCGACGGTATCGGCGCTTTCGGCTCGAAGAAACCGCATTCGGTCTGGGCCGGTGTCACGCAAAATCCCGAAATGTATGCCCTGCAGGCCGAAATCGAGCGGATCTGCCAGCGGATCGGCCTTCCGCCGGATCCGCGCAAGTTCACTCCGCATGTGACGCTGGCGCGGCTGAAATCCTCGCGCGTCGACGATGTGGTGCATTATCTTGCCGGACGCGGCAATTTCCAGACCGCATCCTTCACCGTGCCGCGCTTCGTGCTTCTCTCGTCGCGCGATTCGGTCGGCGGCGGGCCTTATCTGACGGAAGAGGTGTTCCCGCTGCGCGAGGCGCTGTCTGCGCCGAGCGTCGACAACAGCTTCCTGCAGCCGGCCAAGAGCCTGGCATAAACCGCCTCGAAGCCATCGGCGCCGCCATATTAGGGATCGGGGATATCCTCTCCGCTCCCGAGCGCCAGATCACCGAACAGATGGATGTTCCCTGCATCGCGATCGAGCGCCTTCAAGGCGGCGACGTTGTTTCGGTCCATGGCAATGATCAGATCGAAATCGGCAAAATCATGCTTGCGGATGCGCCGCGCGCGCTGAGCTGATATGTCTATGCCGTGGTGGCGGGCAGTCGCGATCGACCGTCTGTCGGGCTCATCGCCCTCATGCCAGCTGCCGGTGCCGGCGGAATCGACAAGAAAGCGGTCGGAGAGGCCGGCTTGCGAGGCGAGGTGGCTGAAGACGCCTTCGGCCAGCGGCGAGCGGCAGATATTGCCCATGCAAACAAACAGGATACTGGTGCGTTTCATAAGAGACCCATGGTGAACGCAAAGGACAATCGCATGAAACGGGACAAACTGGAACGCCAGGCGATCAGCGACGAACTGGCGAAACTCGACGGCTGGTCGCTTGGCGACGGCGGCAAGTCGATCACCAGGAGCTACAAGTTCAAAAACTTCGTCGAGGCCTTCGGCTTCATGACGGAGGTAGCCCTTGCCGCCGAAAAGCTCGACCACCATCCGGAATGGTTCAACGTCTATTCCAAGGTGGATGTGACGCTCAGCACCCATTCGGCCGACGGGCTGACGGAGCTCGATTTCAAGCTGGCGGGCCTGATGGAGAAGGCCGCGGCGCGGCGGATCGATTGAATCGCAGCCGAAGACCCCCCATATTCTGGCCTGACCTCAAAAGGGCCAACTGGAACACAAAGGGCCAAGTGGACAGGGACCAAGTGGACATGGACGACGTCAAATACGGTGAAATCCTGCTGCCGGGCGATGAAGAAACGCAGGAGCGGCGGGAAAAGAGCGTTCGGCAGAAATTCTGGCCGACCTTCCGCAAGGCGGCGCGCAAGATCCCGTTCTCACGCGATGTCGTTGCCGCCTATTACTGCGCGCTCGACCGGGAGACACCGCTCAAGGTGCGCGGCACCCTGCTCGCCGCCCTTGCTTATTTCGTGCTGCCCGTCGACATGATCCCCGACGTGCTTGTCGGCATCGGCTTCACCGACGACATCGCCGTCCTCTCGGCCGCCTTCGCCATGGTCAACCGCCACATCCGCCCCAACCACTACGAAGCCGCCGACAAGGCGCTGCAAGACGCGCCCGATCGCGTGCGGCCCGAGGATATGAAGACGGTGTAGCGCACGCTCACGCGTTTTCCGCTTCCAGCACCTTCTTAAGCTTGCCGAAGGCGAGCCGGATGCGGGATTTGACGGTGCCGAGCGGCAAGCCGGTCGATTCGGCGATTTCGGAGTGGGATTGGCCGAGGAAGAAGGCGGCGCGGAGCATTTCGCGCTGTTCTTCGGGCAATTGGCTCACCGCTTCACGAACTTGTGCATCGCGATCGCCATTGGCGACCAGCTCGTCGGCGCCGATCTCGGCGGTCGGCTGCAGCGCCGGATCGTCCTCGTCGAGGATGCGGGCGCGGGCGCGGCGCTGCAGGTCGATGCGGCGGTTGCGGGCGATGCGGAAGAGCCAGGTGGAGAGCGACGAGCGGCTCGAATCGTAGAGATCGGCCTTGTGCCAGAGCACGATCATGACCTCCTGGACGAGCTCTTCGGCCTCGCTTGCGGTCATTTTCTGCCTGAGAAGCCAGGATTTCAGGCGCGGAGCGAAATAGTCGAACAGGATGGCGAACGCCTGCTGGTCGCGGCGTTCCGCCACAGCCCCAGCTAGGGCAGCGAAGCGCTGTTTGTCCTCGGCGTCCATTCCGTTCGAAAGCCCCCTGGCTCGATGAAATCCTTGACGGATTTCCAGTCCTTATTCACGTACATCGGTTTTTCGAAACGTCAAACTCTTGCCGTTATCTTTATGTCTTAAATTCCTTAAGAGCGATGGTTTCAGATCATTTCCGGACTACATCATCCCGAGCGTTAATCCGGCGCTCAACATTGACACCCGGGTGGAAATGGCACAGGCACGGACTTCTCGCGGCCTGCGTTGACGCTTTGGTAACCTGAATTAAGTCAAAATAAAGCAGATCGTGATTATGCGCCGCCCGCTCGCTCGGGCTCGAATCGCAAGAACCGGCAGGAATATCCATGTTTGTAAAAAGTACCGTACTCGCCCTTTCCCTCGTTCTCGCCGGCGCCGGCATCGCATCCGCACAGTCCAAGAAGCCCGCAGCCGCCGCGCAGCAGCCAGCCGCCGCGCAGCAGCCAGCCGCCGCCGCTTCCACCGCGCCGACCCGCATCCAGCAGTTCCAGGCCTGGGGCGCCTATTCCTACAAGCAGGGCAACAGCACCGTCTGCTACGTCCTCTCGGTGCCGACCGAAAAGAAGCCCGCCGGCATCGACCACGGCGAGAACTTCTTCATCGTCTCGCAGCGCCCGGGCCAGAACATCTCCTACGAGCCGCAGGCGATGATGGGCTACACCGTCAAGGACGCCTCGAAGATCAACGTTGTCATCGACAACAAGACCTTCGTGATGTTCACCAAGGACAAGGCCGGCTGGGTCGAGAATGCAGCGCAGGAACCGGCGCTGGTCGCCGCCATGAAGGGCGGCCACTCGATGACCGTCAACGCCACCTCGCGCAAGGGCACGGCGACGTCCTACAGCTATTCGCTGGCCGGCATTTCGGCTTCGCTGAAGCAGATTGAAAGCTGCAAGTAAGCGCTGGCGACACACGCCTCATTTTCGAAGGCCGGCCTTGCGCCGGCCTTCGTCGTTTCCATCTATAGTGACGGATGGCAAAAATGATGCTAAAGGCGCGCACAACAGCGGATGGATCGCGGCTCGGCCGCCAAGTTCCGCATTCACTTTCTGCCTTCATGCCCGCTCCGCCCGCCAGTCATTCGGACTATCGGGAGGATCGCATGTTGAATTCGGGATTAGATTAAATGTCCGTCATGGATGCGATGACCGTTCTCAAGCCCGCAGGCAACCAGCCGGCGCGCGGCGAAGCATTGCCGAAGCCGTCGCTGATCGGCCTCACCCGCGAGGAGATGGGCGCCGCGCTGCGCGAAAAGGGCGTGCCGGAAAAGCAGATCAAGATGCGCGTGGCGCAGCTCTGGAACTGGATCTATGTGCGCGGGGTCTCCGACTTCGACCACATGGCCAATATCTCCAAGGACATGCGCGAGACGCTGAAGACGCACTTCACCATCGCAAGACCCGAGATCGTCGAGGAGCAGGTCTCCAACGACGGCACCCGCAAGTGGCTGCTGCGCTTTCCGGCGCGCGGTGCTGGTCGTCCCGTCGAGATCGAGGCCGTCTATATCCCTGAAGAAGGTCGCGGCACGCTCTGCATTTCCAGCCAGGTCGGCTGCACGCTCACCTGTTCCTTCTGTCACACCGGCACGCAGCGCCTGGTGCGCAACCTGACGGCGGAAGAAATCCTGTCGCAGCTGCTCCTCGCCCGCGACCGGCTGGGTGATTTCCCGGATCGCGAAGCGCCGCAGGGCACGATCATGCCGGCCGAGGGCCGCAAGGTCAGTAACATCGTGATGATGGGCATGGGCGAGCCGCTCTACAATTTCGACAGCGTCAAGCAGGCGCTCCTGATCGCCACCGACGGCGACGGATTGTCGCTCTCCAAGCGTCGCGTCACGCTCTCGACCTCTGGCGTCGTGCCGGAGATCTTCCGCACCGGCGACGAGATCGGCGTCATGCTGGCGATCTCGCTGCATGCGGTGCGCGACGACCTGCGCGACATCCTGGTGCCGATCAACAAGAAGTATCCGCTGAAGGAACTGATCGACGCCTGCCGCAAGTATCCGGGTCTCTCCAACGCCCGCCGCATCACCTTCGAATATGTGATGCTGAAGGACGTCAACGACAGCCTGGAAGATGCCAAGGGTCTCATCCAGTTGCTCAAGGGCGTGCCGGCGAAGATCAACCTCATCCCGTTCAACCCCTGGCCGGGCACCAACTACCAGTGCTCCGACTGGGCGCAGATCGAGAAGTTCGCCGATTTCATCAATTCGGCCGGCTATGCCTCGCCGATCCGCACGCCGCGCGGCCGCGACATCCTCGCCGCCTGCGGCCAGCTGAAGTCGGAATCGGAACGCATGCGCAAGACCGAGCGCCTGGCCTTCGAAGCGATGATGATCGCCAACCACGGCTCGGATGACTGACGCTTGCGTGATGGGTGAGTGAGTGATCAGCAAGTTTGATCCTCTCAGCATCTTCTAATGATTGATTTCATGGGCCGCTTTTTCTAAAAGCGGCCCAAAAGCATTATTGGAGGATACCCATGCGTTCTGTACTGCTCGCTGCCGTGGCCGCGACCCTTGCCCTTTCCCTGCCTGCAAAAGCCGAAGACGTGACCGTTGCGGTCACCGCGATCGTCGAACATCCGGCGCTTGACGCCGCCCGCAAGGGCGTTCTCGACGTGCTGACGGCTGCCGGCTACAAGGAAGGCGAGAACCTGAAGTTCGTGTTCCAGTCGGCACAGGGCAATCCCGCGACCGCAGCCCAGATCGCCCGCCAGTTCGCCGGTGACGGCCCGAACGTGATCGTTCCGATCTCCACCCCTTCCGCGCAGGCTGTCGTCTCCTCCACCCGCGACATCCCCGTCGTCTTCACCGCCGTGTCTGATCCGCTCGGTGCGCAGCTGGTCAAGAACATGGACAAGCCCGGCGGCAACGTCACCGGCCTTTCCGACATGTCGCCGGTTGCCGAGCATGTGGCGCTGATCAAGGAAATCCTGCCGAACGCCAAGACCATCGGCTATCTCTACAATTCCGGTGAAGCGAACTCGGTATCGCTGCTCGCGGTTCTCAAGGTCGAGGCTGAAAAGGCCGGTCTCAAGGTCGTCGAATCCGCCGCCACCAAGTCCGCCGAAGTGCAGGGTGCCGCCCGCGCGCTCGTCGGCCGTGCCGATGCGATCTATATCCCGACCGACAACACGATCATCTCGGCGCTAGAGGGTGCCGTGGCCGTTGCCGACGAGGCCAAGCTTCCGCTCTTCACCGCCGACACGGATTCCGTCTCGCGCGGCTCGGTCGCCGCTCTCGGCTTCAACTATTACGACGTCGGCAAGCAGACCGGTGAAATCGTCGTTCGCATCCTGAAGGGTGAGAACCCCGGCGATATCCCGGGCAAGGTCGCCGCCGGCAGCGATCTCGTCATCAACAAGGGCGCCGCCGCCAAGATGGGCGTGACGTTCCCTGAAAGCGTGCTGAAGCGCGCGACGAAGACGATCGACTGATCGCCAATCAATTATAGAGACCTGAATGATCAGCCGCTCCCGTTTGCACGGGGGCGGCTGATCGCATAGAGATGAAGACCATCGAGTAAGATAGCGGACCTTACCGCCTTGGAATAAAGACCCCTCCCCAACCCTCCCCACAAGGGGGAGGGCTTAACCCGGCCGAGCCCTCGACGCCCAATTGAGGCAATCGAGTGCCACGGGTCCTCTCCCCCCTTGTGGGGGAGATGGCCGGCAGGCCAGAGAGGGTCTTGTCCACGGAAACAGCACAAGAAAGGGCAAAAGCCTTGAGTCAGATCGCATTCTGGGGAGCCGTGGAGCTGGGGTTGGTCTATGCCTTCGTCGCGCTCGGCGTTTACCTCGCATTCCGTGTGCTCGATTTTCCGGATCTGACCGTCGACGGCTCGTTTCCGCTCGGCGCCGCCGTGACCGCGGTGCTGATAATCGCGGGCGTCAATGCCTGGCTCGCGGCGCTGATCGCCATGGCGGCGGGGGCTGCGGCCGGCATGGTCACCGCCATGCTCAACGTGCGCTTCAAGATTCTCAATCTCCTGGCATCGATCCTGACGATGATCGCGCTGTTTTCCGTGAACCTGCGCGTCATGGGCAAACCGAACGTGGCGCTGATCAATGCCGATACGATGATCAGCCCGTTCTTCGGCCACGGCCTGCGTGATTTCTACGTGCGGCCGCTCTTCGTCGGCGTGCTCGTCGTCATCGCCATCATCGTCGTCTGGCGCTATCTCGAAAGCGATTCCGGTCTGGCGATGCGCGCGACCGGCGCCAACGCCCGCATGGCCCGCGCCCAAGGTGTGGAGACCAACCGCCAGATCTATCTCGGTATGGCGATCTCCAACGCGCTGGTGGCGCTCGGCGGCGCGCTGTTTGCGCAGACCAACGGTTTTGCTGATGTGACTTCCGGTGTCGGCACCATCGTCGTCGGTCTTGCCGCCGTCATCATCGGCGAGACGCTGCTCGGGAAGCGCGGACTGTTGATCGCGCTGATCGGCTGCGTCATCGGCTCGATCCTCTACCGCATCGCCATCCAGCTGGCGCTTTCCAGCGACGTGATCGGCCTGCAGGCCTCCGACCTCAATTTCGTCACCGCAGTCCTCGTCACGGTGGCGCTCGTTCTTCCCCGCCTGCGTCGCGGAGGTGCCTCGTCATGATTTCGCTCAAGGATATCAAGGTCGTCTTCGGCAAGGGAACGCCGCTGCAGAAGCAGGCGCTGAATGGCGTCAACCTGACGATCGAGGAAGGCTCGTTCGTGACCGTCATCGGCTCCAACGGCGCCGGCAAGTCGACGCTGCTTGGTGTACTCGCCGGCGATGTGCTGGCGAGCGAAGGCCAGGTGATGATCGGCCACACCGACGTGACCCGCAAGCCGACCGCCGCGCGCGCCGGCCTCGTCGCCCGCGTGTTCCAGGATCCGTTGACGGGGAGCTGCGGCGCGCTGTCGATCGAGGAGAACCTGGCGCTGGCCGCACGTCGCGGCGAGCGGCGGGGGCTCACCTCAGCGCTCGGCCCACGCCGGCGCGAGCATTTTCGCGAACGCATCGCCGAGCTCAATCTCGGGCTCGAAACCCGTATGAAGGATCGCATGGATCTTCTCTCCGGCGGTCAGCGGCAGGCGATCTCGCTTGTCATGGCGACGCTTGCCGGCTCCGAGGTGCTGCTGCTCGACGAGCATACGGCGGCGCTCGACCCCGGGATGGCCGAGTTCGTGATGGGGCTGACGGACCGCGTGGTTTCGGAGCGCAAGCTGACGACGCTGATGGTCACCCACTCCATGCGCCAGGCGCTGGATTACGGCCACCGCACCATCATGCTGCACGGCGGCGAGATCATGCTCGACGTCTCCGGCGACAACCGCAAGGACCTGCAGGTCGAGGACCTGATCGACATGTTCCGCAAGATGCGCGGCCAGACGCTCGACGACGACGCGCTGCTGATCGGCTGATATCAGGCATTTCTTCAACCCCGGGACCGCCAAGCGCTCCCGGGGTTTTTATTGATGTCAGCGTGCCTGGGTGAGCAGGATCTTCGCCGCGAAGACGGAGAAGACGCCGGCGAATGTATAGTCCATCCCGCGCAGAACCTTCCTGTTGTTCTGCAGCCAGCCGGCCAGCCAATCAGCGGCGAAGACGACGGCGGCGTTGACGGGCATGCCGATCAGGATGAAGCAGAATCCGAAGAAGATCAGCTTTTGCGTCACCGTGGGATCACCGGCGCTGACGAACTGCGGCAGGAAGGTCATGAAGAAGATGATGACCTTGGGGTTCAGAAGGTTGACCCAGAAGCCCGAGGAGATGTTGGCCAGCGGCGTCGCCTTGGCCTCGTCGACCTTCTTGATCGACAGCTTCGAGCCGTAGCGCACCGCCTGGATGGCAAGCCAGAGGAGATAACCGGCACCGCCCGTCTTCAGGATCAGGAAGGCAGTGGGCGAAGCGGTGATCAGCGCCGAGATGCCGAAGGCGACCAGCATGGTGTGGACGACGATGCCGAGGCTGGTGCCGAGCACCACGAAGAGCGCAGCCTTGGTTCCCTGTGCCAGCGATCGGCTGATCGACAGCGTCATGTCGGGACCAGGCGTGGCGGCCAGCAGAAGCGTGGCGGCGGCGAAGGCGAGAAGCGTCGGCAAGGTCGGCAGAAAATCCATGGCACACTCGTAAAGCCGATTATGAAAGCAATGTCTCATATCCGGCTTTCAAGGAATGCACCAATCAAACCTTCTAATAGGCCCGATCGGCTCAGTTGCTATTTTCCTTCGAGAAACGCCTTGAAACGCTCGGCGTAATCGGGATGCCAGCGCGACAGCGGCGGGCGGTTCTCAATGATGTCGCCGACGGCCCAGGCCATGCGCCGCTCGTCGACCGGGCGGGCGACGTCGTTGTCGGGGCAGAGGATGTAGAAATCACCCTTCTCGATGCTTTCGATCATGAAGTCGACCGTCTGCTCCGCCGTCCAGGCCGCGGCCGGCTTTTCACCGCCAAAGCCCTTGGAAAGGCCGGTGAAGACGAAGCCGGGGATCAGCAGGTGGGCGGAAAGCTTGCCGCCCTCGGTGTTGCGCAGCTCATGCTCCAGCGCCTCGGTGAAGACCTTCACGCCCGCTTTCGAGACATTGTAGGCCGGGTTGCCCGGAGGCGTGGTGATGCCCTGCTTGGAACCGGTGTTGATGATCAGGCCGGGTTCGCCATGGGCGAGCATGCCGGGGCCGAAGGCGCGGGTGCCGTTGACCACGCCCATCAGGTTGACGCCAAGGATCGCGTCCCAGCCGCTGTCGTCGCTGAAGATCGATGTCTCCGGGCCGATGCCGGCATTGTTCATCAGCACATGCACCTTTCCGAAACGCTCGACGACCTGCCGCTCGAGAGCCTGCAGCGCTGCCTTGTCGGAGACGTCGGTCTCGACGGCGAAGACATGGTCGTCGCCGGAAATGGCGGCAATCGCCTTTGCCGCTGTCGCCAGACGCTCTGCGCCGAGATCGGCTATGACGACGTTCATGCCCTTGCTTGCGAAGTGCTTGGCGGCCGCCAGGCCAATGCCCGAGGCGCCACCGGTGATGACGGCGACGTTGGAGGGCTTGATGATATCGGTGAGATCGGTCACGGCTTGGGCCTTTCGCCTGGGATTGTTCGCTCGCAGCCAGATATGGTAATCTCGAACGGCAAGTCAAACCGCAGAAGCAGGAGCTCCCGCATGGGCAGGTTGGAGACCATCCGCCTCGACGCGCAGATGGAAGAGTTCATCGATACACAGCTGCGAGACGGCAATTACGGGTCCGTCGACGAGGTCGTCGATGCAGCATTGCGTGTGCTGCAGCACAAGGCCGAGCGTGATGCGATCGAGGCGGCGATCATCGAGGGCGAGCAGTCGGGGGAACCGGTCGAGTTCGACGGCGAGGAATTCCTGAGCGAACTGCATCGCAAACATGTCCGCTAGGCACCGCTCCTACCGCATTTCGCCAAGAGCGCGCCAGGATCTCGACGATATCTGGCTATATACGTTTCAGACGTGGTCGAAAGAACAGGCCGACAGCTACTATCGCGGATTGGTTGGCTGTTTTCCGGAGTTGGCGAGCGGAGCCAAGCGAGGCCGCTTCTCGGATAGTGTCCGTCCCGGCTACAGGGCTTTCGCCTACCAATCCCACTTCATCGTCTACAAGGAGACCGACCGGCTGGTCACCATCATACGCGTGCTGCATCGACGCATGAACATCGAGGCGCATCTTTAGGCGCCGTTCGGGGCCGTGTCCCTTGCGTCCGGCGTCAATCTCGCTAAAAGTGCCCGGCGATACCGGGTCTTGCGGCTGGCCGCGACCCTCTTGGCACAACGGATCTCATCATCATGGCATCGCACAAAGACGTAAAGAAAGTCGTCCTCGCCTATTCCGGCGGTCTCGACACCTCGATCATCCTGAAGTGGCTGCAGACCGAGCTTAACGCCGAAGTCGTCACCTTCACGGCCGACCTCGGACAGGGCGAAGAGCTCGAGCCGGCGCGCAAGAAGGCCGAGATGCTCGGCATCAAGGAGATCTACATTGAGGACGTGCGCGAAGAGTTCGTGCGCGATTTCGTCTTCCCGATGTTCCGCGCCAATGCCGTCTATGAAGGCGTCTACCTGCTCGGCACCTCGATCGCCCGCCCGCTGATCTCCAAGCACCTGATCGATATCGCCAAGAAGACCGGCGCCGACGCCATTGCCCACGGTGCGACCGGCAAGGGCAACGACCAGGTTCGTTTCGAGCTTTCGGCCTATGCGCTGAACCCCGACATCAAGATCATCGCTCCCTGGCGCGACTGGTCGTTCAAGTCGCGTACCGACCTGCTCGCGTTTGCCGAAGCACACCAGATCCCGGTTGCCAAGGACAAGAAGGGCGAAGCGCCGTTCTCCGTCGACGCCAACCTGCTGCACTCCTCTTCCGAGGGCAAGGTTCTGGAAGATCCGGCTGTCGAGGCTCCCGAATACGTGCACATGCGCACGATCTCGCCGGAAGCGGCACCCGACAAGGCCACGATCATCAAGGTTGGCTTCGAGAAGGGCGATGCCGTCTCGATCAACGGCGTGCGCATGAGCCCGGCAACGCTGCTCGCAGCGCTCAACACCTACGGCCGCGACAATGGCATCGGCCGTCTCGACCTCGTCGAGAACCGCTATGTCGGCATGAAGTCGCGCGGCGTCTACGAGACCCCCGGCGGCACGATCCTGCTGTCGGCCCACCGTGCGATCGAGAGCATCACGCTCGACCGTGGTGCGGCGCACCTGAAGGATGAGATCATGCCTCGCTACGCCGAGCTGATCTATTACGGCTTCTGGTTCTCGCCGGAGCGCGAAATGCTGCAGGCGCTGATCGACAAGAGCCAGGAGCATGTCGAGGGCGAAGTGACGCTGAAGCTCTATAAGGGCAACGTCATGGTCATCGGCCGCGAGAGCGACAAGTCGCTCTACTCCGACACGCTCGTCACCTTCGAAGACGACCAGGGCGCCTACGACCAGAAGGACGCCGCCGGCTTCATCAAGCTCAACGCGCTGCGCCTGCGCACGCTCGGCAAGCGTAATCTGAGCAAGTAAGCGGCATCTGCCGGTTTGGTTTCGAAAGGCCCGCCTCGTGCGGGCCTTTTTGTATTTGCGTGGACGGAGCGGCTATATTTTATCGCTTATTCAATAGGTTGCCGGCGATCGCCCCACGCTCCGCCGTCATCCTCGGGCTCGGTGTAAAGCCCGGAGACATCCCTGACAGTCGTTCGGAGACATGCCTGACACTCACGGCGGGTTCGCGAGGTCGATTTTGGCAACCTTGGTTGCGCCGAAGAAGACGCCGTATAGGCCGTCGCGGTCGAGGGGACGAAGGGCCAGGCACTCGCCCTTGAAGGCGCCGGGCACGCGCCATGCCTGCCCCTTGAAGACGATGTAGCCCTTGGTCGTGCTGATGCGCCGGACGATCTCGCCGCTGTCGTAGACGGGCTCCGGCAGGCGCTTGGGAAAAGGTCTCGGCGAAGGGCTGTAGCGACTGGCCGGAACCGCCATGCCGATCGCCTCGTGCGGGCGGTGGTGATTGTAGATCTCGCGCCAGCGGTCGAAAGCCTTTTGCGCCTGAGGCTGGCCGGAGAGCGCCGCGAAGTTCAGCACCTCGGCCTTGAGGCTGCGGTGGAAGCGCTCGTTCTTGCCGCGTCCCTGCGGGTGATAGGGCCTTGCATGAATGAGATCAATGCCGAGCTTCAGCAGCCAGACGCGCAGCCGCGTCCACTGATTGGGGACGCCGGTGCCCCAAGGATTGCCGTTATCGGTATAGATGGCCATGGGCAGGCCGTAGCGGCGCAGGATGGGCTCCATGCGGCTGCGAACGGTCGGCATCTGCTGGTCGAGGCAGGCCTCGATGGCAATGGCGAAGCGGGAATGGTCGTCGATGATGGTGAGCGGATGGCACCAACCGCCCGAGGTCAGCCTAATCTGCCCCTTGAAATCCATCTGCCAAAGCAGGTTGGGCGCCTCGCGCTCGAAGCGGCCTGGCGCCATGTGGTCCTTCGTGTGCGGGCCGATCCTGTCATGGCGAGCAAGGATCGCATGCACGGTCGAGGCGCAGGGTGGTTCGATACCGAGATCGAGCAGCCGCCTTGCGATCTTGCGCGCGCCCCAGGCCGGGTGTTCGTCGCGGACCGAAAGCACCGAGCGCTTGAGATCGACAGTGGTGCGCCGCGGGCTTGCATGCGGCCGGCGCGATCGGTCATCGACCGTCTCGCCGGCGGCAAACCGCTTCAGCCAGACATAGCCCGTCTGCCGGCTGATGCCGAAGCGCTCGCAAAGGGTCGACACATTCGCCCCCCTCAAGCCCCGCCAACCGGCAGAATTCCAAACGCTCGTCCACAACCGACCTCGCCCGCCAAGCCATCGAAACCTCCCGGATTGCAATCCGAAAAGTGTCAGGCATGTCTCCGAACATCTGTCAGGTATGTATCAAGGCTGTACACTCGGCCCGAGGATCTAAGCACGCTGCCCGGAATGTGAGTCAATGGATGCTTGGCGACGAGAAGCGGCATTGTGGAAGGGGAGTGCCAAGTGTCCACTCACCTTGAACTTGTGGAGGTGTGGTTAGATCCTCGGCACAAGGCCGAGGATGACGCCAGTGGAGGTGTTTGCGCTTTTATTTCAATGGTTTATCGGTGGCTGGCTCCAAGCCCTCACTCCCCCAGACTGGAATGCGACACCGTCGTCGCACGGCGGGTCGCCTTCAAAAAACAGAGGTAGCTGATGATCGCGATCAGGGTCATGGCGGGGATGATGGTGCCGAAGGCCATGAGGGGGGCGCCGATCCGGGAGGCTATGAGGCCGCCGGTGAAGCCGCAGCCCATCTGGATGAAGCCCATCATCGCCGAGGCGGAGCCGGCGATGTGTGGGAAGGGGTAGAGGCCTGAGGTGGTCATGTGCGGGGTCAGGAAGGCGAGGCCGAATGCCAGGAAGGCGACCGGGCCCATGATCGAGATATAGCTCGGTGTCACGAAGGCGACCGAGAGCGCGATCATGATGCCGGAAAGGCCGAACAGGCAAAGGCCGGCGCGAACCGAGCCATCGCCGCCGAGCCGTGCCGAGGTCATCCTGAGAGCGACGGAGCCTGCGAAATAGGAGCCGGATTGCATCAGCATGCCGAGGCCGAAGGCCGTCGGCGAGAGGCCGACCACCTTGATCAGGATGAAGGGCAGCATCGTCGCCTGGGCGTAGAGCGCGCCGATCGAGCCGCCCAGCACCAGCGAGGCGGAGATGAAGCGCGGCTCGCGGGCAAGCTCGGCATAGGCCTGTAGCAGCGGGCCGGGCAAAGCGCGGCGGCGGTCTGGCGTGCTGGTCTCGCGCATGAAGACGAGGACGGAGAGGCAGATCAAAAGGCCGAAGCCGATCAACAGGAAGAACACGGACTGCCAGCCGAAGGCGGCGAGCGCAAGGCCGCCGACGGTCGGCGCGATGGCGGGGCCGATCGCGATCATGATGCCAATCAGGTTCATGATCCTGGAGGCGTCGACGCCGGTGAACTGATCGCGGACGATGGCGCGCGCAACGGTAATCCCGACCGAGGCGCCGATGCCCTGGATCAGGCGGCCGGCGAGCAGCCATTCGATGCCGGGCGCAAACGCCGACAGCAGGCTTCCCACCATGTAGATGCCGACGAAGAGGAGCGTCGCGGCGCGGCGGCCAAAGGCATCCGAGAGCGGGCCGGCGAGCAGCTGGGCAATCGAGAAGCCGGCGAAATAGAGCGACAGCGTCAGCTTGATCGCTGAATCCGTCGTGTGAAAGGCGCCCACCAGCTCCGGCATGGTGGGTGTGTAGATCGACATGGAGATCGGGCCGAGGGTGGCAAGCAGCGCGCCGAGCATGCTCGTTCGCCTTGCGCTCATCCGGAATGGGGGCATGCGGGTACTCGATTGGCTGGTGGCGGTCGCAACGCCTGGAAAGCAGGACTTCGTCTTTTCTGACGCAAGGCTTGTGATACGGCAATGCAAAAATGCCGAGGCGCGCAAAGGCTCGCGGGAGCGCCTATTGCGATATTTGCGTTATGCCATTTTCAGTGCCGCGAGATCACCGTTCTCAAGAGCCGCCAAGTTCGCCTCGATCTTGTCCAGAGGCCAGTCCCACCATGCGATCTGAAGCAGTTCATCGATGACGGCCGCTGGATATCGCATGCGGATGATCGTTGCCGGGTTGCCGCCGACGACGGCATAGGGCGGAACGTCACGGGCAACCACCGATCCGGCGGCGACAATGGCGCCAGACCCGATCTTGACACCCGGCATGATCGCCGCGTCATGGCCTATCCAGACGTCATGCCCGACGATCGTATCCTTCACCGGCAAGTCCTTGTAGCCGAAGGTTTCCGGTTTGAAGATCCGGAACGGATAGGTCGTGAAGCCATTCATCGGATGGTTGGCCGAGCTGGTGATGAAATAGCTGCCACGGGCAATCTGCACGAATTTTCCGATGATAAGGCGCTCGCGGACGGCATGCCCGAGATAGGGTGCGAGGACGCCGGCGGTGTCTTCCGGTTTGCCCGAGTGGGTGTAATAGCTGTAGTCGCCGATCTCCATGCGCGGATGGGCAATGACGTTCTTCAGATAGACGGTATCGCTGTAGATGGTGCCATCCGGCAGCGTGATCGGGTGGACGGCGGTCGCGTCGAGAATGGGCATTGGGAAACGGCTTTCCTCATGAAACCAGGGCAAGCAATGGCCAAGGCTAATCCGCGCGATCCGCGAAATCCATTGCGGCGGCGGAACGCGTTCATCAATAGTTTGAATGAGGTTGGGCGGCTTGCTTCGGTGATCCCGGCGGGGCTTTCTTGCTTCCGCTTGACGTCCCCGCCACACCGCATAATCTCGGTCTTTTCACGGGGGATTCTTCATGACGCAATCGCTGCTCGCGGGCGCTTTTCTGGCGGCGCTTCTCTATGTGCTCATTCCCGGACCGGCGTTTCTGGCGCTGCTGGGTATCGGAGCCGGGCAGGGGCGGAAGGCGGGGGCGCAGTTTGTCTGTGGGCATCTGGTCGGCGATACGCTGTGGGCGTCGCTGGCGCTGGTGGCGATCATCGGCGCCAAGACGATCGGGACCTTCGTGTTCGATGCACTGGGGCTCGCCTGCGGCTTCTATCTCGCCTGGATCGGCTGGAACGCGTTTCGCGCCAAGCCGAAGGGCGAGGGGCAGGCGCTGATGGTTGTCGAGCGGCCGTTTCGGCGCGGGCTGATCTTCGGTGTTACCAATCCAAAGGGCTATCCGGTGGCGCTCGCGACATTCACGGCGCTGGTGGCGGGGTCGGCCAGCGCCCTGCAGTTTCAGACGCTGCCGGTGCTGCTTGCCGTGTCGTTCCTCGGCTTCATCGTCGCCGACATGATCCTGATCGCGATCGTCGGTACCGGCGCGGTGCGGCGCTTCTATCGCGCGCATGAGCGGCTGATCGTGCGCTGCTCGGGCGTGCTGTTCATGGGCTTTGCCGTGCAGGCTCTGCTGCATGCGACGCCGGGGCTGATGGGGTGGCGCAAGGCCTGATCGGCCTGCGCCGGGCGCAAGCGGTAGCGCGTCAGACGTCGAGGAAGCTGACGACCGATTTCAGGGTCTTCACCGTCTCGGGATCGCCGATCGACATGGCGATCTGCAGCTGGTCCTTGTAATAGTCCCTGAAGTTGAAGCTGGTGCCGTCGGTGACGTCGGAGAGATCGAGAACGTTGCCTGACGGGTCGATGGTGCGCATCGGCAGCGGTTCGGAGATCGCCGCATAGGTGTCCTGGTCGAGCGTGCCGTTGTCGAAATTCTGGCGCGCATGGTTGCGCAGGTCGGCGGCTGTTATGGCCGAAAAATCCGGTTGCGCCGATGTCGCCTCGTCGATCCTGAAGGTCGATGAAGCGCTCGAAACCGAGCTGAAGGTTTCGGTCAAGCTGTTGTTAAATTGCGAATTATCGGAATATTTCCGGAACGATAAATTCGGCGAAAACCGCAGTGATGTGATTTCCATTGCCCGCATCCATGATTAAAAAAGATTGAGCAAAAATACCGTGTGCGCCGCACCATGGTCAATCGTTAACAAATAGTTAATTCTTATATAGCATTTTTAGGGATCAACTTCTCGTATAGGTGGCGCGGTCGCTCGCTCAAGGTGGCGATACCAATCGCCGTGCTGCCTTCCTATATTGGTTTCCGAGACAACACGCCCGCCGAACAAGCCCGCCAAACAAGGATGTCCGTATGCCCGCCAACAACCCCGCTCTCACCGACTGGAACGGCCTCAATGGTCTGCCGCGCTTCGAGGCGCTGAATGACGGCGATTTCGCGCCGGCTTTCGATGCGGCCCTTGCCCGGCACGAAGAGGAGATCGATGCGATCGCCGACAATCCCGAAGCGCCGACCTTCGACAATACGATCGTGGCGCTTGAGCTTGCGGGCGACGATCTCTCGCGGGTATCGGCCCTGTTCTGGAACCGCGCCGGCGCGCATACCAACGACACCATCCAGGCGCTGGAGCGGGATATCTCGCCCAAGATGTCGCGGCATTATTCGAAGATCGGCATGAATGCGGCGCTCTTTGCGCGCATCGACACGCTTTGGGAAGCGCGTGAAAAGCTCGGGCTGACGCTGGAGCAGACGCGGGTGCTGGAGCGCCACTGGAAGGGCTTCGTCAAGTCGGGCGCCAAGCTTGAGAAGGCGGAGCAGGAAAAGCTCGCCGGCATCAACGAGAAGCTGGCGGGGCTCGGCACGCAGTTCGGCCAGAACGTGCTCGCCGACGAGAAGGGCTGGGCGTTGATCCTTTCAGACGGCGACGATCTCGCAGGCGTTCCCGATTTCCTCAAGGATGCGATGGCGGCGGCGGCGCGCGAGCGCGGTGAAGAGGGCAAGTTCGCGGTGACGCTGTCGCGCTCGATCATCGAGCCGTTCCTGACCTTCTCCGAGCGCCGCGAGCTGCGCGAACAGGCGTTCAAGGCCTGGGTGGCGCGCGGCGAAAATGACGGCCCTTCGGACAATCGCGGCATCATCCGCGACACGCTTCAGCTCCGCGGCGAGGTGGCCAAGCTGCTCGGCTACGGCAATTTCGCCGAGCTGAAGCTCGACAACACCATGGCGAAGACGCCTGATGCGGTGAATGATCTTCTGAAGAAGGTCTGGGTGAAGGCGGTGAAGCGCGCCGGTGAGGAAGAGGCGGATATCGCCAGGCTGATCGCCGACGAAGGCAAGAACCACGAGGTCATGCCCTGGGACTGGCGGTTCTACGCCGAAAAGATCCGGGCGCAGAAATTCAATTTCTCCGAGGCCGAGCTGAAGCCCTATCTGCAGCTGGAAAAGATCATCGACGCCTGCTTCGACGTGGCGGGGCGGCTGTTTGGCATTCATGCGGTGGAGAAGAAGGGCGTTGCCGCCTATCACCCCGATGTCCGCGTCTTCGAGATCCGCGACCGCGACGAGAAGCTGGTGGCGATGTTCCTCGGCGATTATTTCGCCCGTTCGTCGAAGCGTTCGGGCGCCTGGATGAGCGCGTTCCAGTCGCAGCACAAGCTGCCGCTGAAGAATGGCGCCGAGGGCGAGCTGCCGATCATCTATAATGTCTGCAACTTCGCCAAGCCCGCCGAGGGCAAGCCGGCGCTGCTGTCGCTCGATGACGCACGCACGCTGTTCCACGAGTTCGGCCACGCGCTGCACGGCATGCTCTCCAACGTCACCTACCCTTCGGTGTCGGGCACCGGCGTGTCGCGCGATTTCGTCGAACTGCCGTCGCAGCTTTACGAGCACTGGCTGACGGTGCCTGAGATCCTCAAGCAGTACGCCGTGCATTTCGAGACCGGCAAGCCGATGCCGCAGGAGCTGCTCGACAAGGTGCTGGCGGCGCGCAGCTTCAATGCCGGGTTCAACACGGTGGAGTTCACTTCGTCTGCGCTGGTCGACATGGCGTTCCATACGCGGGACGAAGTCGCCGATCCGATGGCGGTGCAGGGTGCGGTGCTGAAGGAGCTCGGCATGCCGAAGTCGATGGTGATGCGCCATGCCTCACCGCACTTCCAGCATATCTTCGCGGGCGGTTATTCGGCGGGATACTATTCCTACATGTGGTCGGAAGTGCTCGACGCCGATGCGTTTTCGGCCTTCGAGGAGACGGGCGATGCGTTCAATGGCGAGATAGCCAGGAAATTGCGCGATCACGTCTATTCGGTGGGTGGGTCGGTCGATCCCGAGGATACCTACCGGGCATTCCGCGGCAAGCTGCCGAGCCCGGATGCGATGCTGGTGAAGCGTGGGCTGGCGACGTTCGAGGAGTTGGCGGGGAGTGATGCCTGAGGGGTTAGTTTGATGTTGGGTCTCGGCTGTTGCGATTGAGCTGATACGCCTTCGACGTTTTTGGGTGGGATACCCCCCTCTGCCCTGCCGGGCATCTCCCCCACAGGTGGAGAGATTGGGTGGGCTTGGCCGCTCGCTCCACTCTCATAGTTTGGGGATGCCGCCGCAACGAGTCGATCTCCCCCCTTGTGGGGGAGATGTCCGCAGGACAGAGGGGGGTGATGCTGGCCGCGGCGCTGGCGAGTGTCTAATCCTCGGATAGCCAAGCGAGACGCAAACCCCACCGACCCCAACACAAAACTGTCGCCAAACCTTCGGAAAACCGTCATGGCGGCGTCAAGTGGGTGACATCTGGGGTGGGCATAGGCGAGGTGCGGGAGATCGTCCCGATTGCCAAGCCGGATGCGCCACCCGATGACATTGACGGAACCGACCCGCCGCCGTTTTTTATCCTCGATGGGAGCGGTTGGCGGATTTGCCGTGGCGGGGCTGGCGATGCCCTATTATGCGCGCGGATCGTCCAGCCGGCCGGTGTTTACCTCGGGCGTGCAATCCGGTGATGTCGATCAGACCTCTGGGGTGATCTGGACGCGGGTGGATCGGCCGTCGCGGCTCTTCGTGGAATATTCGACATCAGACAAGTTCTCCAATGCCGTCAGGCTGCCGCCCATCGACGTCACGCCCGATAGCGATCTGACCGCCAAGCTCTTGCTTACCGATCTTCCCGCCGATCAGGAGGTGTTCTATCGCTTCCGCGCGGCCGATCTCCAGGACATCAACAGCCGGTCGGAGCCGATCCTCGGGCAGTTTCGCACGGCACCCGTCGCCCGTCGCGATATCCGCTTCGTCTGGTCGGGCGATACGGTGGGGCAGGGATGGGGGATCGATGATGAGGGGATGCGGACCTATTCGACGATCGCCTATCACCGGCCGGATTTCATGATCCATTCCGGCGACACGATCTATGCCGACAATCCGGTTCCAGACGAGATCTCGCTGCGTGGCGGCGGGGTCTGGAAGAACCGCATCGTCACGGAAGCCAAGCGCGAGATCGCCCAGACGCTCGAGCAGTTTCGCGGGCAATGGACCTATAATCTGCTCGACGAGCACGTAAAGTCGCTCAACGCCGTCTGCCCGATCTTCTACCAGTGGGACGATCACGAGGTGCTGAACAACTGGTCGCCGTCGACCGATCTCAGCCATGACGATCGCTACAAGGAGAAGTCGGTCGCGGTGCTTTCGGCGCGGGCGGCACGAGCCTTTCACGAGATGACGCCGACGCGCCATGTGGCGGCCGAGCCGGGGCGAATCTATCGCAAGGTTTCCTATGGGCCGCTGCTCGACGTGTTCTTCGTCGACCTGCGTTCCTATCGCGGGCCGAACAGCCATGGGCTGGACGAAAAGCTTTCGCCGCAGTCGCGGATTTTCGGCGAGCGGCAGGTCGCGTGGCTGAAGCGCGAACTGGTGCGCTCGACGGCGACGTGGAAGGTGATCGCTTGCGATCTGCCGATCGGGCTCGTGATCTGGGACGATTACGGCAACCGGCGCGGATCGGAATCGATCTCCAATGGCGACAATGGCGCACCGCTTGGTCGCGAGCTCGAATTCGCCGATCTCCTGCGCTTCATCCGCGATGCCGGGATATCGAACATGATCTGGCTGACGGCCGACGTGCATTACGCGGCGGCGCATCACTATCGTCCCGAGCGGGCGAAATTCCGCGAGTTCCTGCCGTTCTGGGAGTTCGTGGCCGGGCCGCTGCATTCGGGCACCTACGGGCCGCAGGAGCTCGACATGACCTTCGGGCCCGAAGTGAAGTTCATGAAGGCGGCGCCCGGCGGCGCCGAGCAGAACCTGCCGCCGTCAGCAGGCATGCAATTCTTCGGTCTCGTCGATATCGATGGCGCCAGCGAGCAGCTGACGGTGCGGCTGATGGATCGCAACGACCAGGAGCTCTGGCGCGTGGTGCTCGACCCCGAGAGGACGAGCTGATGCCATCCATGTCCTGCACGCATTCCTTTCATTCCAGGCTCCCCCCTTTCGCATTCGCGAAAAACACTGTAAGAGCCGCCCCAATGCAATTGGCGCCCTCCCAGCGTGGCGCCCCAGCCTCAGAGATATAGACATATGGCACTTCGCAACATCGCGATTATCGCGCACGTTGACCATGGCAAGACGACACTGGTCGACGAGCTCCTGAAACAGTCCGGTTCGTTCCGCGAAAACCAGCGCGTTGCGGAACGCGTGATGGACTCGAACGACCTGGAAAAGGAACGCGGTATCACGATCCTTGCCAAGGCGACCTCGGTCGAGTGGAAGGGTGTTCGCATCAACATCGTCGACACCCCCGGCCACGCCGACTTCGGCGGTGAAGTCGAGCGTATCCTGTCGATGGTGGATGGCGCGATCGTTCTCGTTGACTCCTCTGAAGGCCCGATGCCGCAGACGAAGTTCGTCGTCTCCAAGGCGCTGAAGGTCGGCCTCCGTCCGATCGTCGCGATCAACAAGATCGACCGTCCCGATGGCCGCCACGAGGAAGTCATCAACGAAGTGTTCGACCTCTTCGCCAGCCTCGACGCCACCGACGAACAGCTCGACTTCCCGATCCTCTACGGTTCCGGTCGCGATGGCTGGATGAACTTCAATCCTGAAGGTCCGAAGGATGAAGGCCTGGCGCCGCTGCTCGACCTCGTGCTCAAGCACGTTCCGGAGCCGAAGGTTGCCGAAGGCCCGTTCACGATGATCGGCACCATCCTGGAAGCCAACAACTTCCTCGGCCGCATCATCACCGGCCGTATCAATTCCGGCTCGATCAAGCCGAACCAGGCCGTCAAGGTTCTCAGCCAGGATGGCAAGACGATCGAAACCGGTCGTATTTCCAAGATCCTCGCATTCCGCGGCATCGAGCGCACCTCGATCGAAGAAGCACACGCAGGCGACATCGTCGCCATCGCCGGCCTCTCCAAGGGCACGGTTGCCGATACCTTCTGCGATCCGGCCGTCAACGAAGCGCTGACCGCGCAGCCGATCGACCCGCCGACCGTTACCATGTCCTTCATCGTCAACGACAGCCCGCTCGCCGGCACCGAAGGCGACAAGGTTACCTCGCGCGTCATCCGTGACCGCCTGTTCAAGGAAGCCGAAGGCAACGTCGCGCTGAAGATCGAAGAAGCCGAAGGCAAGGATTCGTTCTACGTTTCCGGCCGCGGCGAACTGCAGCTCGCCGTTCTGATCGAAACCATGCGTCGCGAAGGCTTCGAGCTTGCCGTGTCGCGTCCGCGCGTCGTCATGCACAAGGACGAGAGCGGCCAGACCATGGAGCCGATCGAAGAAGTCGTCATCGACGTCGATGAAGAGCATTCCGGCGTCGTCGTTCAGAAGATGTCCGAGCGCAAGGCTGAAATGACCGAGCTGCGTCCTTCGGGCGGCAACCGCGTTCGCCTGGTGTTCCACGCTCCGACCCGCGGTCTCATCGGCTACCAGTCGGAACTGCTGACCGACACGCGCGGCACCGCCGTGATGAACCGCCTGTTCAAGGACTACCAGCCCTACAAGGGTGAAATCGGTGGCCGCACGAACGGCGTTCTCCTCGCGAACGCTGCCGGCGAAGCCGTGGCCTACGCCATGTTCAACCTGGAAGATCGCGGCCCGATGATGATCGAGCCCGGCGAAAAGGTCTACATGGGCATGATCATCGGCATTCACAGCCGCGACAACGACCTCGAGGTCAACGTCCTCAAGGGCAAGCAGCTGACCAACATCCGCGCCGCCGGCAAGGACGAAGCCGTCAAGCTGACGCCTCCGATCCGCATGACGCTCGACCGCGCTCTCTCCTGGATCCAGGACGACGAGCTGATGGAAGTGACGCCGAAGTCGATCCGTCTGCGCAAGATGTATCTCGACGCCAACGACCGCAAGCGCTTCGCCAAGGCGAAGACCGCCTAAGTCGAACAGGCTCGTAAGGACCGCAAGGTCCTGTTCCGACCCATCGGCTCGCAGCTTTGATGCTGCGGGCCGTTTTTGTTTAGGCTATCTCATGGAGCGCTAAGCCGTGATTGGTAACGGTACGACGTCGGACGCAATGTCCGCCTTTCTGCAGTTCGCCTTGGAAAAGTACACCAAGGAAGGCGCTGTCTCGTATTACGCCGATATTGCACATTATGAGGACGCGTTTCGCCGCGCAGGCGTTTCTAACAAGTGGGCGTTTTTTAACGCCACCGCTGTGGAGATCGCCTGGAGGTACCACCATCGACAGCTAACTTACGATTTCTGCGACGACGTTATGAACGATCTATGGCGAGTAGTGATCGAACGATATCATGAGCGCGATAATTACTTGCCTGAGCCATTGGTCGAGATTTACGATGCCTTCGGTGCCGGGGAATACCATCGAAAGCACGATCGAAGTGACGACCCCATTGCGGAGTTCACCGACCCATGGATCGCTGATCTGGTCACCCGCCTCAATCCATAGATGGCAAGAAGAAACATCAAAATGCAGACGCGAAGGATGATGAAATCGCCCGATAGCGTTTGGGATTTTGAATTCGCTCCGTGGCAAAGCGGGCAACCTTAACGCCGCTCCATTCTTAGGCCATCGCGCCGGGTTTTTTATTTTGTGCGGTTCGCCGAATCCTTCTTGTCGCAATAGTTAAAAAAGCGTTAAATTTCAGCCGTCGTCCACATGTTAACCCTGTGGGCAATCCGGCTGAATGCGTTAGCGCATATGGTTAATTGTCCGCGACCGGGCCAGAGTAAGCGTTATGAAGACGTTGTCGATCGATGTTCGGCGGGCCGAGCCGCATGATTCCCGAGCTATCTCGGAGGTGCACCGGCTTGCGTGGAAACATACCTATGCCGGCATCATTCCGCACAAGGCGCTGACTCAGATGGTGGAACGCCGCGGCGAAAGCTGGTGGCGCAAGGCGACACGCGGACCGGCGACGCTTCTGGTGCTCGATGTCGCCGGAACGGTTGCGGGCTATGCAACGCTCGGTCTCAACCGCGCCCGCGCGCTGCCGCAGGAAGGCGAGATCTACGAGCTTTATCTGCGCCCCGAATATCAGGGTATCGGCCTCGGCCACATGCTGTTTTCCGAAGCGCAGCGGCTTTTGAAGTCGCTCGGCTGCAAGGGCATGGTGGTCTGGTGCCTGGAAGAGAATGAAGGCGGCGCCGAGTTCTATCGCGGCCATGGTGGCATCGATTATTGCGAGGGCACCGAAACCTTCGACGAGAAGCCTCTGAAGAAGATCGGCTTCATCTGGAACTGAGCGATCCGCTCAGCGACAAGGTGCGGGGGAGCAAAGTGCTGGCCTCTGCCCAGTTTTCCGGCATTTTGAAGGCCAGATCATAAAACAATCATGTGCCTGCGCGGTCTTGCTATGTTGCTTCGCGGCATGAATCCGATTATCTGGCTGCGAAGATTTCACGTTGCGGGAGTAATCGCATGCGCATCGACGCCATTTCCATTGGCAAGAACCCACCTGAGGACGTCAACGTCATCGTTGAAGTTCCTGTTGGTGGCCACCCGATCAAGTACGAGATGGACAAGGACGCCGGCACGCTGGTTGTCGACCGTTTCCTCTACACGCCGATGACCTACCCGGGTAACTACGGCTTCGTACCGCACACGCTGTCCGAGGACGGCGACCCGATCGACGTGCTCATCGCCAGCACCCGTCCGCTGGTTCCGGGCTGCGTCATCAATGTGCGCCCGATCGGCGTTCTGAAGATGGAAGACAATTCCGGCAAGGACGAGAAGATCATCGCCGTTCCGTCGCCGAAGCTGACCATGCGTTACGACAAGGTCAAGGACTACACGGACATGCCCGAGATCACGCTCAAGCAGATCGAGCATTTCTTCGAGCACTACAAGGATCTGGAGCCCGGCAAGTGGGTGAAGATCTACGGTTGGGGCGACGCCAAGGAAGCCGGCCAGCTGATCCTCGAGGCGATCGAGCGCGCCAAGAAGGAAAAGGCCTGATCGTTCTTCGGCTCATGGGCCAAACAAAGCTTCCAGTTTTTTGATGATATCCTCCGGCTCGGCATCGATCCGGAGGATTTTTTTACGCGACGTGTCGCCGGAGATGAGATCGATCGCCGACTTGGGGACGCCAAGCGACTTGGCGGCAAGCGCGATCAACGCCTTGTTGGCCTTGCCCTTCTCGGGGACGACCGAGACACGGGCTTTCAGATAGGCCTTGCCGTCGGCATCCAGCTCAATACCCGATATCTCGTCCCGCCCGCCGTTCGGCGTCAGCCTCACGGCAAGGACCACATGACCGTCAAAGGCCTGCCAGGGCCTTATCGCAACACCATCGGGACGATGGTGTTCCACATGAACGAGCGGATGAAGAAGATGATCAGGAGCAGAATGATCGGCGAGATGTCGATGCCGCCGAGGTTCGGCAGCACGCGCCGGATCGGGCGCAGGACCGGTTCGGTGACATTGTAAAGGAACATGCCGACCGAATTGACGAACTGATTGCTGGAATTGATCACGTTGAACGCGTAAAGCCACGAGAAAATGGCGCTGGCGATCAAGATCCAGGTGTAAAGATTCAAAGCCAAATCAATGGTTTGAAAAAGCGCAAGCATCGCGGTCTCCAGTTCGTTGTTGACAGACATGTAGACATTGGCGACTAAACCGGCAAGAGCCGTGTGCAATCTGCGGCAAATCATGTTCAACGGGCGCGTCGGGGACCGATGTTTCGCCCGTTTCTTGGAAAGACAACATGTCCATCTCGGCTCACGGCGACCGCTTCGCGGCCTTCCGGCACTCCTCCTACACCCGTTTCTTTTTCGCGCGTTTCCTCCTTTCGTTTTCGCAGCAGATCGTCAGCGTCGCGGTCGGGTGGCAGATGTACGACCAGACGGGCAGCGCCATCTATCTCGGCCTGATCGGGCTGGTGCAGTTTCTCCCTTCGCTGTTGCTCATCCTCGTCACCGGCTCGGTCGCCGACCGCTATAACCGCCGCGCCATTGCGTCGCTGTGCTCGCTGGTGGCCGCCCTTTGCACGCTGACGCTGCTAGCTATGACCATGACCGGTACGTTCTCGCCCATCCCTGTTTTCGCGGTGCTTCTGGTCTTCGGCATCGAGCGCGCGTTCATGTCGCCGGCGGTGCAGTCGCTGGCGCCCAATCTGGTGCCGGCCGAGGACCTCTCGAACGCGATCGCATGGAACTCGTCGTCCTGGCAGCTTGCCTCGATCACGGGTCCGGTCATCGGCGGCCTGCTCTACGGCATCAATGCGCATACGGCCTACACGGTGGCCGTAGTGTTCGCGGGACTCGGGGCTGCCCTTCTCTTCATGATCCCGAAACCGGCCCAGAAGACCACGGGCGAGGCGAAAAACTGGGACATGATCCTCGGCGGCTTCAAGTTCATTCGCACCGAAAAGGTGGTGCTGGGCGCGATCTCGCTCGATCTCTTCGCGGTGCTCCTGGGTGGCGCCACGGCGCTGATGCCGATCTTTGCGCGCGACATCCTGACGCTGGGTCCCTGGGGGCTCGGGCTGCTGCGCTCGGCGCCGGGTGTCGGTGCCATCGTCATGGCCGTGCTGCTCGCGACTTATCCGCTGAAGCATCGCGCCGGGGTCTACATGTTCGTCGGCGTGGCGCTGTTCGGGCTGGGCACGATCGTCTTCGGCCTATCTGACAATGTCGAGCTGTCGATCGCGGCGCTGGCGCTGATGGGGGCGGCCGACATGGTCTCGGTCTATGTGCGCGAGAGCCTGATCGCGCTCTGGACGCCCGACCAACTGCGCGGCCGCGTCAACGCCGTCAACATGGTGTTTGTCGGGGCTTCGAACGAGCTTGGCGAGTTTCGCGCCGGAACGATGGCCTCGATGTTCGGCGCGGTGCCGGCGGTTGTCATCGGCGGGATCGGGACGCTTGTCGTTGCGGCGTTGTGGGCGAGCGGGTTTCCGCAGTTGCGGAAGATCGATACGCTGGATGCGCCGGAGCATGTGACGCGGGGGTAGTTTTGGGGGTGTTGTGTGGGGG
>NZ_JAGHMF010000027.1 GCF_017741815.1 Rhizobium sp. 16-488-2b | reverse complement strand
ATGCTCAATCCGGACGGAAAGCTGTTCATCGAACGTCTCGGTCACGGCGTTGCGCCCGCTGGCGAGATGTCATCCGCTGCCGCGGAGATGGTCATTGGCACAGTGGCGCACGCGCTTCAGTCAGAGGTCGACACGGAACAGCCAATCATCTCCGGCGAGCTGCCAATCGGCGGCCACCGCTTCGAAGGGCTCTTGCCTCCGGTCGTCGCCAAGCCGGCTTTCTCCATTCGCAGGCGTGCGTCGCGTCTGATCCCGCTCGACGACTATGTCCGCTCCGGCGTGATGACCGAACACCAGGCCTCGACCATCCGCAGCGCGATTTCGTCGCGGCTCAACATCATCATCTCCGGAGGCACCGGGTCGGGCAAGACGACGCTCGCAAATGCCGTCATCGACGAAATCGTCAAGTCGGCCCCGGAAGATCGCCTCGTCATCCTGGAAGACACCGCCGAGATTCAGTGCGCCGCCGATAACGCCGTTCTTCTCCACACCAGCGATACCGTCGACATGGCGCGGCTCTTGAAGAGCACCATGCGGCTGCGCCCGGACCGGATCGTGGTCGGCGAGGTTCGTGACGGCGCTGCGCTCACATTGTTGAAGGCGTGGAATACCGGTCATCCCGGAGGGGTGGCCACAATCCATTCCAACACCGCAATGTCGGCACTTCGCCGCCTCGAGCAACTGACCGCCGAGGCCAGCCAGCAGCCGATGCACGAGGTGATCGGGGAAGCCGTCGATCTCGTGGTCTCGATCCAGCGGACGCCGCGTGGGCGGCGCGTTCGCGACGTCATCCATGTCGAGCGCTTCGCGGGCGGCCAATACGAAATCGAATCCGACCAGCTTACGGAAGAACAGGAGGCGCGCCATGTCGCGTAGCAATGCCGTCATCGCCGTGGCACTTCTTGCTGCGCCTATGGTTCTCGCATCGGTCGCGCCGGCGCTTGCCAGCTCCGGCGGTGGCGGGCTCCCTTGGGAAGGGCCACTGCAGCAGATCCAGGAGTCGATCACCGGACCGGTCGCCGGCGCCATCGCTCTTGCGGCCGTCGCGATCGCCGGCGGCATGCTGATCTTTGGCGGCGAACTGAACGATTTCGCGCGCCGGCTCGTCTATGTCGTCCTCGTCGCGGGCATTCTCCTCGGAGCAACCAGCATCGTCGGCCTGTTCGGCGCAACCGGCGCCTCGATCGGACTGCCCGACGCGCAAGCTACAGCGATCGATCAACGTGGAGAAGGGGAGGGGGCTCATGGCTGAGTCCCTGTCCGGCCTTCAACGCAACCGCATTCATCGCGCGCTTTCGCGTCCGAACCTGCTGATGGGCGCGGACCGGGAACTGGTGCTGATCACCGGTCTTGCCGCCGTCATCCTCATCTTCGTGGTGCTGACGATCTATTCCGCGCTCTTCGGCGTCGCCGTCTGGATCGTCGTCGTCGGGCTTCTGAGGATGATGGCAAAGGCGGACCCGCTGATGCGACAGGTCTATGTCCGCCATGTCTCGTACAAGCATTACTACAAGGCGACCTCTTCGCCCTGGCGCCGGTATTGAGGGCAAGACATGGTCGCCCTCAAACGCTTCCGGGCCACCGGCCCATCCTTTGCGGATCTCGTCCCCTATGCCGGTCTCGTCGATAATGGCGTGCTTCTGTTGAAAGACGGGAGCTTGATGGCCGGCTGGTACTTTGCCGGCCCGGACTCCGAAAGCGCCACGGATCTTGAGCGCAACGACCTGTCCCGGCAGATCAATACGATCCTGTCGCGGCTCGGAAGTGGCTGGGTGATCCAGGTTGAGGCGGTTCGCATCCCGACATTCGACTATCCGTCGGATGATCGCTGCCACTTTCCCGACGCCGTCACGCGCGCGATCGACGTCGAACGGCGGGCGCATTTCGGGCGCGAGCAGGGGCATTTCGAGAGCAAGCACGCGCTCGTCCTCACCTATCGGCCGCTCGAGTCCAAAAAGACAGCACTCAGCAAATACATCTATTCGGACGAGGAAAGCCGCAAGAAGACCTACGCCGATACGGTGCTCTTCATCTTCAAGAACGCGATCCGCGAGATCGAGCAGTATTTTGCCAACACCCTTTCGATCCGGCGCATGGAGACACGCGAGGTTGCCGAGAGGGGAGGGGAGCGGCTCGCCCGCTATGACGAGCTGCTGCAATTCGTTCGCTTCTGCGTCACCGGCGAAAACCATCCGATCCGGTTGCCGGATGCGCCCATGTATCTCGACTGGATTGCGACGGCCGAGCTCGAGCATGGACTGACCCCAAAGGTCGAAAATCGCTTTCTCGGCGTCATCGCGATCGACGGCCTGCCGGGCGAGAGCTGGCCGGGGATCCTGAACAGCCTGGACCTGATGCCGCTCACCTATCGCTGGTCATCGCGCTTCATCTTCCTCGATGCGGAAGAGGCACGGCAGAAACTGGAACGCACCCGCAAGAAATGGCAGCAGAAGGTACGGCCGTTCTTCGACCAGTTGTTCCAGACGCAAAGCCGTTCGGTCGATCAGGACGCCATGACGATGGTAGCCGAGACCGAGGATGCCATCGCGCAAGCGTCGTCGCAGTTGGTGGCCTATGGTTACTATACGCCGGTCATCGTTCTCTTCGATCAGGATCGCGAAGCGCTGCAGGAGAAGGCGGAGGCGATCCGCCGGCTGGTCCAAGCAGAAGGATTTGGCGCGCGGATCGAAACGCTCAACGCTACTGATGCCTATCTCGGCAGCCTGCCGGGTAACTGGTACTGCAACATCCGCGAGCCGCTGATCAACACCAGCAATCTCTCGGATCTCGTTCCGCTGAACTCAGTCTGGTCGGGCAGTCCGGTGGCGCCTTGCCCATTCTACCCGCCGAATTCGCCGCCGCTGATGCAGGTGGCGAGCGGCTCGACACCGTTCCGGCTGAACCTCCATGTGGACGACGTCGGTCACACGCTGATTTTCGGGCCAACTGGCTCCGGCAAATCCACGCTTCTTGCTCTGATCGCAGCGCAATTCCGGCGCTACGAACACGCCCAGATCTTCGCCTTCGACAAGGGTAATTCGCTCCTGCCGCTGACGCTCGCCGCCGGCGGCGATCATTATGAGATCGGTGGTGACGCCCAAGAAGAGGCAAAGGCGCTGGCCTTCTGCCCACTATCGGACCTCGCGAGCGATGCTGATCGCGCCTGGGCAACCGAATGGATCGAAATGCTGGTCGCCCTGCAGGGCGTTGCCATCACCCCAGATCACCGCAACGCGATCTCGCGGCAGGTCGGACTGATGGCCAGCGCTGCCGGACGATCCCTATCGGACTTCGTCAGCGGCGTGCAGATGCGCGAGATCAAGGACGCGCTTCATCACTACACGGTCGACGGTCCGATGGGCCAGCTTCTCGACGCGGAACAGGACGGCCTGTCGCTTGGGGCCTTCCAGACCTTCGAGATCGAACAGCTCATGAATATGGGCGAGCGCAATCTCGTACCCGTGCTGACGTATCTGTTCAGGCGGATCGAAAAGCGTCTTGACGGTTCTCCCAGCTTGATCGTGTTGGATGAAGCCTGGCTGATGCTCGGTCATCCGGTTTTCCGGAGCAAGATCCGCGAGTGGTTGAAGGTGCTGCGCAAGGCCAACTGTGCTGTCGTGCTTGCCACGCAGTCCATTTCGGATGCAGAGCGCTCTGGGATCATCGACGTCTTGAAGGAGTCCTGCCCAACGAAGATCTGCCTGCCGAACGGCGCTGCACGGGAGCCGGGAACACGCGAATTCTATCAGCGGATCGGGTTCAACGAGCGGCAGATCGAGATCGTTTCGAACGCCATTCCCAAGCGCGAATATTACGTGGTCACCCCTGAAGGCCGACGGCTGTTCGATATGGCGCTCGGCCCGGTCGCACTCAGCTTCGTCGGCGCGTCGGGCAAGGAAGACCTCAAGCGCATCCGCGCGCTCAGTTCCGAACACGGCCGCGACTGGCCGATCCACTGGCTTCAGATGAGAGGAGTTCACGATGCCACATCGCTGCTCAACTTCGGATAAATTGCTCGCCGGCGTGGCGGCCGTCGCATTGACAATTGGCACTGTGGACCTTGCGGTGGCGGGCACTGCTACAGGTGCAGCGACCGAGTGGACGCAGGTCCTTAACAATGGCGAACTGGTCGGGTTGGTTGGGAAATCCGGCGAGCAAATCCAGAACCAGCTCACCCAGATCAGCCAGCTCGCGCAACAGATCGAAACGCAGCTCAATATCTACCAGAACCTGCTGCAGAATACCGCGACCCTTCCGTCGCATATGTGGGGGCAGGTCGAAAGCGACCTCAATCAGCTCCGCAGCATCGTCGACCAGGGCCAGAGCATTTCGTTTTCGATGGGAAATGCCGATGATGTGCTGCAGCAGCGCTTTCAGAGCTATTCGAGCCTCAGGACCAACCTGCCCGACGCGACAAGTTTTTCGTCGAGCTACCAGACGTGGTCGGACACGAACCGGGATACGATCGCCAGCACACTGAAGGCGGCGAGCCTGACGGCCGACCAGTTCGATAGCGAAGAAGGCACGATGTCCTCGCTGCGATCGATGTCCGAGACCGCCGATGGACAGATGAAGGCCCTGCAAGTCGGGCACGAGATCGCGGCGCAACAGGTCGCGCAGATGCAGAAGCTCCGCGGCCTCGTCTCCCAGCAAATGACCATGATGGGAACATGGCTTCAGACCGAACAAACCGACAAGGATCTCGCGCAGGCCCGGCGGGAAAAATTCTTCAACGCCGAGATCAAGAGCATTCCGGAAGGTCAGAAGATGGAGCCCCGCTGGTGAACCGCGCCGTCGTCATTGCCCTCCTTGTGGTTGTTGCCGCTGTTTCATCTGCGGCGACTGTGCTGATCGTCAAATCCAGAGACACCACGAAACCGTCGCTCACTGAGGAACGACGCGCCGTCAGGGAAGAGTTCTTCGGCTCGAACAAAGAACTGCCGCCGATCAAGGGTGGCCAGGAGATGCGTCCAAGATGGTGAAATCTAGTCTTGAACGGTCATTCCTGATCGCGGGTCTCCTGTGCCTCGTCTGTGCAGTTCCAGCCTTCGCGCAACAAGGACAAGTTCTGACCGAACTCGAAAATCAGGTCTCGACCGCCGCGAAAGGGTGGGAAACCACCATCATGGATGCGGCGAAATCGTTGTTCTGGATCCTGGCGACCATCGAAGTGGGAATTGCCGCCGTCTGGCTGGCGCTGCAGGCGGCATCGCTCGACAGCTGGTTCGCGGAGCTTGTGCGGCGGATCATGTTCATTGGCTTTTTCGCCTTCGTTCTCACACAAGGGCCGACCTTTGCCCGAGCAGTCGTCGACAGCCTCTTTCAGATTGGAGCAGGCGGCGGATCGGCGTCGCCTGCTGAAGTGTTCGACGCTGGTATCCGGGTTGCCTCGCAAATGTCGCAGCAAGCGCAATTTGGCGTGTTCGAGGACAATGCGCTGGCGATTGCGGCCGTGTTGGCGATGGGTGTCGTCGTCATCTGCTTCTCGCTGGTCGCAGCAATTTTCGTCTCGGTCATGGTCGAGATGTATGTCGGCCTGCTCGCCGGCATGATCATGCTCGGGCTTGGTGGGTCGTCGTACACGAAAGACTTCGCCATCCGCTATCTCGTCTACGCCTTCGGCGTCGGCATGAAATTGATGGCATTGGTGATGATCGCAAAGATTGGATCCGAGGTCCTACTGGGTCTTGCGAATGCGCCAACCGCCTCCTCGGACCAGTTCGTCACGACCTTGGCGATCGCCGGCATTTCCGTCGTGGTCTTTATCATTGCCATGTATGTGCCGAATATCATTCAAGGCGTGGTGCAGGGCGCCTCCGTCTCGGGCGGTATGGAAGCAATCCGCCATGGCGGCCAGGCGGCGTCCTTCGCGACCGGGGCCGGCTTTCTCGCAGCGGGTGCAGCAGGGGCCGGCTTTGCGGCAAGTCAGGCTGCCCGGGCCGCTGGTTCATCCGTCGCGGGTGCCTCCCTCCGAGGTTTCGGCGCAGGGATCGGGTCCGCTGGCAAGGCTGCGGGCTCTGCGGCCAAGGAAAAGGCCATCGGTTCTCCTGGCGCCTATGCAGGATCGATCCTCGGGCTCGCCAACGCCAAGCTGGACCAAAGTCGCAGCGGTCTCAGCGGACCAAAGCCATCTCCCGAACGCAAAGACTAATCGCAATCAGAAAGTGAAGGACCGATGGCAGCGAACCGCGCCCCCGAAAACCCCTATCTTGCCGCGCGCCAGGAATGGAGCGAACGATACGGCTCTTATGTGCAGGCTGCAGCCGCGTGGCGCATCGTCGGCATTCTAGGTCTCACCATGGCGGTGATCGGTTTCGGCTATTCGATGTACTTGAGCACTCAGGTCAAGCTGGTGCCCTATATTGTCCAGGTCGACAAGCTTGGAACCTCGGTGACATCAGGCTTCCCCGAACAGATCGAATATGCGGATGTCCGGGTGGTGCGCGCCACGCTCGGCAACTTCGTGACCAGCTTCCGCAGCATTACGCCGGATGCCGTGGTGCAGAAGCAATGTATCGATCGGACCTATGCGCTGCTTCGGACCTCAGATCCGTCGACGCAGAAGATCAATGACTGGTTCCGGAGCAACTCGCCGTTCGAGAAAGCGAAGTCGTCGACCGTTGCCATTGAGGTCAACAACATCGTGGCGCTCTCGAACCAGACCTATCAAATCGACTGGACCGAATACGAACGCGACCGCAAGGGCAAGGAAATCGGCACGCGGCGCTTCCGCGGCATCGCGACGGTCACGCTCACCGCACCGCAGGACGAGGCGACCATCCGTCTCAACCCGATCGGTCTCTATGTCCGGGATTTCGACTGGACAGCGCAGCTTTAAGGGCAAGGGATTTCTCAATGCACAGAACAGGATTGATCGCAGCCGCCGGCTGCCTGGCCACGCTCGTCCTCGCGAGCGGCGCTGAAGCGCAGAGCATGACAAACAACGAGGTGAAGGGCACCAACATATCCAGGAAATGGCGCGGGACGTCAGGGCTGGTGACGACCGGTCCGGACGGCAAGGTCATTTTCCTGTTCGGAGAAACCCAGCCGTCGGTCGTCTGCTCGCCGCTTCAAGTCTGCGATATCGAATTGCAAGGCGGCGAGATCGTCCGCGATGTGCTTGTCGGTGACACGGTTCGTTGGAAGGTCGAACCGGCGACTTCCGGCGCCACGGGCGGGCAGGCGATCCATTTGATCGTCAAGCCGTCGGAACCGGGACTCGTTACCTCGATGGTGGTCACCACATCGCGGCGCACCTATCACGTCCAGCTCAAGTCCCATCCGAGCCAATACATGGCCCGCGTCGGCTTCGAATATCCGGAGGACGTCTCGACCAAGCTCGCCGATATCAATTCCCGGCTCGAGACCGGCGGCATTCCCGGCACGGCGCCCGACAAATTGAACTTCTCATATTCGGTGAGTGGCTCGGCACCCTGGAAACCGAAACGGGTCTATTCCGATGGTGTGAAAACCTACATTCAATTTTCGAAATCAGTATCGAGCCAGGATGCGCCCGTGCTCTTCGTCGTCTCAGGCGGCCAGAACCGTATCGTCAACTATCGGATGCAGCGTGACATGATGATCGTCGACTATGCGGTCGACAAGGCGATCCTCGTCTCCGGCGTCGGCTGGCGCCAGCAGAAAATCACCATTCGGCGGGGAGGCTGACCATGCGCAAGCTTCTCGTCATCATGATCATCGCCACCCTGCTCTCAGGCTGCCAGACGGCCGAGGACGGATTGACCACCAGTTCCACCCCGGTCGCCGTCACCGGCCCTGCCGCAAGCGCCATTGCCGGCGACATGGCGAGCCGGCTTGCCGAGCAGATCGGTCCAGCAAGCACAACAACGCTCAAGATGGATAAGGACTCGTCCGATTTCGCGACGGCGCTCGAGGCTGCACTGAAGGGCTGGGGCTATACGGTCATCACCGACAGCAAGGTTGGCAAAGACGTGAAACCGGTCGAGATCGCCTATTCGGTCGACGGCGTCGACGGTCAGGTGCTCGCACGGCTCTCGACGCCGTCCGTCGCCCTTGGTCGGGCCTACACGGCCACGGCGGCCGGCGCCACGCCGGCAAGCCCGCTTTCCATCATGCAACGCAACTGAGGGGAGGCGAACATGGTCCAGTCTCTCCAGCTTGGCGCCTCCAACCAAGCCGACGATCAGAAGGGTATGCGCCGTCTCAATCGGCTGCCGATCATCATCGCCATCATCATCATCGCGTTGTTCGTCGGGGTGGTCGTGGTCGGGCTGTCGTGGCGCGGGCTGGCATTCAATCGGAACAATGATATCGAGAGCGCCTCGAATGCTCCCGCAACCAATTTTGGAGACCAACTCAAACGCGGCGTTACCGACGGCATCATCGGCGAGCCGGTTGAGCGCGAAGCGTTTCAGCCAACGCCCGCCGTCGAACAGAAGGTCGAGAAGGAAACATCTGTTGTCGACCGCCAGTCCGCGGAAAGGCAAGAACGGCGGCCAAGGCTCGAATCCGAAGAGGAATGGAAAGCCCGCCTGAAACGGGAGCAGGACGAACAATATATCCGCGAGGCGCAGCGCCAGCGTATGGCCCGCCTTCAGGCGCGGGCAACGGCTTTGGACTCGCCATTGAAGGTGGATATTTCCGATGTCGAAAAAGTCGCCAACAATTCCAGAGACACGGGCCGGCAGACGACAACTGCGACAGCCAACAATGCCTCCGACCTCTACGCCTCCGCTGTCAAATCAGGGCTGATGGGACAGAACGTCGATCCGAACACCCAGACTTCGAAGCAGGATTTTTTCAATCAGGACATCAAGGATCTCGGCTATCTGCCGAACCGGGTCGTACCGCAGATCTCGCCCTATGAGCTGAAGCGCGGCTCGGTTATTCCGGCCACGTTGATCACCGGGCTCAACTCCGATCTTCCGGGCAGAATCACCGCTCAGGTCAGCCAGAACGTTTTTGACAGCGCCACCGGCTATCGGCTCCTGATCCCGCAGGGGTCCAAACTATTCGGCCGCTACGATTCCAAGGTGTCGTTTGGCCAGGAGCGCGTACTCGTCGTCTGGACCGACCTCATCTTTCCGAACGGATCGACCCTGCAGATCGGCGGCATGGCGGGCACGGATGCCGAGGGATATGGCGGGTTCAAGGATAAAGTCGATCGACATCTCTGGCGCACCTGGGGTTCGGCAGCACTCGTCGCGCTGATCGGAACCGGGATCGACATGTCCATGCCGGAGAGTTCGACGCTTGCGACGCAGGATACGGCGTCCGATGCCGCCAGACGGAATTTTGCTGAAAGCTTCGGTCGCGTCGCCGAGCAGACAATCTCGAAGAACCTGAATGTACAGCCGACGATCCAGATACGCCCCGGCTATAAGTTCAACGTCCTCGTCGACCAGGACATCATCTTTCCGTCGGCTTACCGCATAAACTAAAGGAAACGCCAAGTCTGCAAGAGGTGCAAATCTGCGAGTTGCGCTGGCTGAAGAAATGGTGCCGGATGGTCCTGCTCAACGCAGGAAAGGATAGGCGATGACAGAAATGGATTTTGGCGATTTGCCGGATGACGACCCGGACCTTCTCGAAAACACCGCTTTGCCGAAGCAGTTTATCTCGCGCCTTCGAAGTGCGTTTTACACCCGGCTTTCGGATTTCGACAACATGGACGATATCCAGATGCCACGCGAGCCGGGAATTAACTGGCGTATCATCAAAGCCGTCAGATCCGAGCGGGCGCGTATCGACGCCAAGTGATCTTGCCGCTTGAAAAGCGCTGGCAGTTTTAGGATTTGGGGCCTTGCGTGGGCAAACGGGCCGGGCCTTATATCGCGTTCTCTTCAGTACATAGCACTCGCGTCAGAACACGGTTTCCATTCGCCCGCAAAAACTTTTCTTGATTTGTCATCTTTTTGAGGCAGGGAGCCTTGAAAGCTCCCCCTTTATGGGTAGTGCTAACGTACACGGCAAGAGGGACTGCTTTGCATCAACCAAGCACCGCCGGTTGCGGAGCTATCGTCAGTTGGCGATTAGCAGGTCCGCCTGTTGCCAAACGACGATGCCCATCATCCAGCGTCTCGGCTGGCAAATAAAGGACCGCGTTACGGGTCAAAAACATAGGAGAAGCGTTCGTGGACGGAGAATTTCGCTCGCTCGTTGATATGCTGGAAGTCGCGCAAGACGAGGCCATGGTCAAGGGCGCCCTCAGGCAGTTCACGCGTTCCTGCGGATACGAACGGTTTGCCTATCTCGAAAAAGAAGGCGCCCAGATCAGGACATTCAACTCCTATCCCAAACCCTGGGAGGGTCTTTACCTCTCGGCTGACTATTCCAGCATCGATCCGGTGGTGACGGAAGCGAAGCGCAAACGGGACGTTTTCTTCTGGACTGCGGAGGATTGGCCGGCCCGCGGTTCTTCACCACTCAGAAAATTTCGCGACGAGGCGATCGACCACGGGATCCGCTGCGGCATGACGATCCCTGTTGAAGGTGGTTACGGCGCGTCGATGATGCTGACCTTTGCATCCTCGGAAAGAGACGTGGACGTCCCGGCCGCATTCGACTCGAAGAGAGCTGTCCAATTGGTGATGATGGTTCATTATCGATTGAAGATGATTGCTGCCAAAACCGCCGTCAATCCGAAGCAGGTGCTGTCACCACGCGAGATGCTGTGCCTGACATGGGCGATGAAAGGAAAAAACACACTCGAAACTGCCGCTGTGACCGGCATCAATTCGAGGACCGTGCAGCACTACCTCGATAAAGCCCGTGCCAAGCTGGGCGCTGAATCAGTGCCGCAGCTTGTTGGAATCGCGAAAGATCGTGGGTTGCTAAGCTCTAATTAGCATCGTCGCGTCAGCCCTCCCACAATTGGAATACGAGCTGCAGACGCGCCCAATTCTGCTGTGTTTGGGCTTGGCGGCAACAGCGAAAGGCCGCCATTATGATGCCTTCGGTCCTTACTTAACTGTCACGGTCTGTCCGTCCGATAGCGTCCGCGCCACCACTTGATTGCGACCGTTCTCTTTCGCCTCATAGAGGGCGTCATCGGCTTCCGAAAGGATGCGTGCTGAGCCGAAGTGCAGACCTTTCCCCGTGACCGTTGAGATTCCTACACTCGCGGTCACTCGCCCGAACTCGCTCCCAGCATGTGGGATGTTCTCTTTGGCCAGGAGATGAGCAAATTCGTCGGCAACGATTGCAGCGCCTTTTTCGTCCGTGTTTGGAAGTAGAACCACGAACTCCTCGCCGCCGTAACGCGCCACGAGGTCCCCTGCGCGCTTCACGGACTTGTCTAGACATCTTCCGACGATGCGCAGGCAGTCGTCACCAGCAAGATGGCCATAGGTGTCGTTGTAGGCTTTGAAGCGGTCGACATCGATCATCAGGACACTGAGCGGCATACCCCTGCTGATACAATGTTCGGTTTGGGCCGCAAAAGCCCGATCGAAAGCGCGGCGATTGGTGAGATTGGTCAGTCCATCCGTGTCTGCAAGGGCTCTGAGCTGGTTAGCCGATTCCTGGAGAGCGATTTCCGCCTGCTTCGTCGCCGTGATGTCAGACACGACCACCATCGCCGTGCCATCATGGGCGAGCCGGGTCTTAAGTGCGCGCCACTCGCCGTTCTGAAGCTGGATTTCTTCGTCCTTGTTGACAGGAAGGCTTGCTGCCGCCAGCTCGATCCATTGCTCTGAAGCCACGTCGGGCATGTCGATACGCTCGCCCGTTTCCGCTACGCTGCGTAAGATGTCGCTGATATGCGCACCGACGACTCGAGCATCGCGTGAAAACGGGAATGCGTCCCGGTATTGCTCATTGCAGAAGACGAGGAACCCCTTCTTGTCGAAAATGGCGAAACCCTCGGACATGCCATGCATCGCAAGCGTCAGCAGGTTTCGCTTTTCGCGAAGCTCGCTTTCGAGTTCCACGCGTTCGGCAATGTCACGGGTGACGCCTGCGAGGCCAACGATGTGCCCCTCACTATCCCGAAGAGGGACCTTCGACGCAAGCAGGTGGCGATCGTTCAACCGCTCCTGAAAGTCTATCTGCGGTTCGCCGGTGCGCATGATCTGCTGTTCGCGGAAATACAGCTCCTCGGCTTCTGGAGGAGTGCGCAGGTTGAAGTCGGAAAGCCCGATCATGTCGGAAGCTGCGGGAAAACGGAATAGCCGGGCCATATTGTCGTTCACGGTCAGGAATTTGCTCTCCCTGTCTTTAACGTACAGATAGTCGGGGGACTGCGAGAATGCCGTTTCCAAAATTCGGCGCTCCAGCTGCACCCGATCTGTCTTGAGCATGATGAGGCCACACAGGATTGCAGCGACACAGTTTGCCGTGATGAGTGGGAACCCGATGGCCGAGAGCGCTTGGACCTCCGACAGGCTTGGAAGAATAGCGAGCACCAGGGTTAGCGCAAGCGCCAGGGCCAGGCTGAGAAATAGAAGGATGCGTCCCGCTGAGAATTTTGTGCGCGGCAGCAAATAGGTCGCCGCTCCCACCGAGCTCACGACCAGGATCGCCACGATCCCGTCAAGGGTAGCCGTTCCGGCAAGATAGAGGCGAAAGATAGCGGCTGGGACTACTGCACCGATGGCAGATATGGGGCCGCCCAATGCAGCGGTCAGCGCAAGCGGAACAAAACGAAGATCAAGATAGATTCCGGGCTGGTATTGGACTGCGAGCAACATGGAGCCGATAGAAGTGCAGCCCGCGAACGCACCAAAAAGAACTTTGTCGTGCCGAACGATTAGCCGACGGTACCAGATCGAAAAATGTGCCCACATGGCGAAGCACAAAACGACAAATGCCAGATTGCCCGCAAGCCGCTCCCAGACGCCCGTTGCCATGCATATACCCTGTGTAATCGCCGAGACCCGGCTGACAATCTGAGAGCGAAGCTGAAATATCAGCCAGAAGTTGCCTGTTGACGATTGATATTGCGTTAAGCATTCAGCGCAAAAATGTGGTTTTCAGGATTCGGCGAGAGATCAGTGATGGGGCATACACACGGGGAGGGGTTTGACCGCTTCAAGAACCTTTCGGAAGTTCCAGTTCAGCGACAACTGCGCGATAACGAGCTGCTTGAACATGTGAGAAAGGCTGTCGGGTTCCGGCACGTCGCCTTCGGTGGACTTGACCTGAACGGATACCACATCGGGCGAGGGCGCTCGATCGAGAGCGACATGCCGCCAGCCTATGTCGAAACATACTTTTCGGAACAGTGGAACCGCTCCGATCCCCTGCTTGTTCGGTCGACTGCACAGGCGACACCGATGACAGAGGAAGAGGCATTTGACCTTTCGCCGCCGGCCCAACGTCTTTCCTATCTGCATCGCTCTTACGAGATCGGCAAGCGCCTGCAAATTCCCGTCGCCAGGGGTGGTGTTGTTTATGGCGGTGTTTGCTTCACGACGGAGCGGGCGTTTACCCCAGGCGAACGAGAGTTCCTGGTATTCATCGCGGAGCCGTTGCACCGGACAATTTCAAAGCCTTTGATGGATCGTTTTGCCGCTGATGCCTTGCGGCTTACAGATGGTGAGCTGCGTTGCCTTCAGCTCGCCAGCACTGGCTTGACCAGCGAGGAAATTTCCGGGGTTTCCGAGTATCGAACCGAAACTGTCAACAGCTACCTGAAGAGCGCGGCGAAGAAGCTGGGCGCGGCTAACCGCGCTCATGCGATCGCCGAAGCAATTCGCCGGCATCTAATATGATGCAGGAGTCTTTGCTCTAACTTCACGTGAAATATAACGGCGCAGCCATCGTGGTTTCGGCAACATCTGCTCGGCAGCCCGTCCTCATTTTAGCAGAAAATTAGCGAATCGACCCAAATCTGGGGTAGGAAGAGACGAGCTCTCGCCTCCACGACACCGCATTTTGAGTATTCTGAGGTACGTACCACAATGTTCATCGAATTTGCAAAGCCGACTTGTGCGGATACTGTTGCCCACGGGCAACTTCCCATTCTTCGGTATCCCTCGGCTGAAATCTGGCGAGAATCTGGGCGGAGCGGTACGGAACTTACCCAAAAGCTCCCTGCCCGATCCGCACGCATCCGGGGGCACTGATGGTGCGGGCTCCTCAAACGTCTCGTTTCAAGTTCGTGCAAATGGACATCGACGAACTTCAGGAACAGCTTCCTCAGAGCCGTGAATGCGTAAAACTCCGCCCTCTCTCCAAGGCCGGAAAGGTCAGCATGGAGAACCTGCAGTTTTCCGCCGGCAGTTTTGACATCTGGCGGACGGATTGTGGCATCGGCGTCGAGGCAAGTTTCGATGCCCCTCCCGACTCGTGTGCTCTGTACCTTCCAATAGCGGGGGCAATGGAAGTTCGTTGTCGCGGCCTCGATCTCGTTTCCAAGTCAGATAGTATTCTGGTCGGCAAACTGCAGCAGACGGAGTTCGTTCGTAAGCATGCGGGACGCTCGCATATCGGCGTCACCTTCAGCCAGAACGCTCTCAAACGGGAACTGAGCTTGTTACTCGATCGGCCTGTGACGGGGGATGTGGATTTCGCGATTGAGATCGAAGCCAACACGACCTTGCACGGATATCTCATGTCCTTGGGAGGCTTGCTGTGGTCGACGTTTGCAAACGACAAAGAAGAAGCCTTGCCACTCCGGTCAACGGAGCTTCTGTTCCGGTCAATGCTCGTATGCATGCTGGAACAGTTGCCACACACCTATTCCAGCGCGCTCAAAGACCCGGCGGCGGCCGCTGTGCCTCGCCACGTGAAGCGAGCGATAGACTTCATGATGGCTCACCTTGATACGTCGCTAGAGATGGCGGACCTCGCAATAGCCGCTGGTGTGAGCATCCGCGCTCTGCAATCAGCATTCCAGCAGTTCAAGGACACGACCCCATCCGACTACTGGCGGCAATTGCGGTTGGAAGCCGTCCGGCGCGATTTTCTCGTTTCGGGAGACTTGACGGTCTCAGCTGTGGCCAGACGCTACGGGTTCGTCCACATGGGCCATTTTTCAGCTCTCTACAAAGCGGCTTTCGGGGAATTGCCTAATGAGACAATTCGCAGGGGTCGGGAAAGCCAAGCCCAGCGCGATTGAAAGAGGCGGGCGGAGACCTTGAAGGGTTTTCCAACCTTGCCCGGCCGGTTCGTTTAGATAGGCGCCGTTTCCATCGACGGTCGCTTTCTTCCCGGATATCCCTGTGGCGTGCCGAATATCCGAAATCCGCAACCTATTTGTTCGCCTTCATCTGGCCAATATTTGATTAATCACAAATTTACAATTGAGCCCAATTCTGGGCTTTATCGGAAAGGCGGATGAACGCCGGGGCTGGCAGGATGTCGGATTTCGATACGACCGGGGTCTGTGCCTGGTCGATATCAACTTTCACCGCCATCGAGACTACTGCGTCAGCTCATCCTTACGATCCGCCGGTTCCCAATTTCTCCTAATACAGCGTCGTTGCGAAATGCCGTGAGGGCTATTCGCTACTGGAAGGCGTGCGGGAAGGAGATGGAATGTCACAATGCTGGTGGCGCTGAAAGACCAACGAATTGCATGATTTAGGGGAATACTCTCAAAATGTCTAATCTCATTTCCTTTCCCAGTACCAGGTTCCAACAGCATTCATCCCCTGAGCTGCGGGCTGTACGTGACCAGATTCTGGAGGTCTATGCACAGCTCGAAGAGATCCGCATGGCGATAACTGCTTCTGCATCGCAAGGCGCTGCCGCACCTCGAATTCAATTGCTGGATCATACGGAGTTTGGTCTCTGGGCCGCGAACGGGCGGGGTGCTGCCTCCGAACTTGCCGGCGAGGGCTGATGAGATGCCGTTTGCTGGACAGCTCATAAGCGAACACAACAAGTCCATGGGTCGGTATATTCGGTCGATCAGCCGGCAATACCTTAACACGGTCATCATTATGATGTTGTTGATCGGGGCTACGTGCGCGACGGTGCTGGTGGCGCTGGACCGCCACTCGCTGCAGCAGAACATCAGCTTTCTGACCAGCAATCAGTTCATACGGTTTCAACAACTCGCCAACCAGACCCGTGCTCTGATGCGCGCTTCGGCTGACCTCAAGCTGCCCGAATATATTGTCGATGCGATGCGTGACGACATCCTCCAGGCAATTACGGACCTCCGCTCCGTGGCGAGCCGGTTGGAAACCATGCATGCAGAAATCAAGGGGAACTACCTTGAACGTCTACTCCCCCAGGACGAGGCGTTTGAGCGCGCAAGAGAGGATTTGGGCAAGTCTGTAGTGGAATTCCTTGGGCGAGCTGAGCAAATCGCAACGGCCGGCACGCAAGAGAGGCGGGATCGATATTCGTTCTGGGGAGCGATAGATTTTGCGGCAGCATCCGACAGCATGTTGATGCGCGGATTTTCAGATCTCAGTCAGCGTACTCACGAACGAAGCACGCTCAGTGTCTACAACGCGAAACTTGCGGGCGTGTGTCTTCTTGCGCTCATCGCAATGACCGTCCTCGTCACAGCCACGCTGGTGTTCCGCCCCCTGCTGCAGAAACTGCGCAATGAGCATTTCCGGACCGTAGACTACCAGTCCAAACTGGAGCATCTTGCGCATACGGATGGTTTGACGGGGCTTGGCAATCGCTCCCAGTTCAACACCGTTCTTACGCATCTTGTCTCTGAACTCGGACGCAAGGATCCGGGTTTTTCAATACTCCTGGTCGATCTCGATCACTTCAAGGGTATCAACGACAGCTTCGGTCATACTGCCGGAGATGCGATCCTCCGGCATGTCGCAGAGGCGCTTCGGCAGGTTGTGCGTGCAGGTGATACGGCAGTGCGTCTTGGGGGAGACGAATTCGCGATGCTTCTTCCTGGCGTGACGGATGCGTCATTATTAATTTCTATTGCGGAGCGCATAAGGCAGGCCATTGCCGAAGATATCGTCTTCGAGGGGCGAATTCTTCGGACGTCGGCATCCGTTGGTGGGGCTATCGCGCCTCTTCATGCAAATGATGGCACCGGTCTGCTGCAAGCGGCCGATGTGGCTTTGTACGCCGCCAAGGGGGAACGTAGTGCCGCCGTCGTCATCGACGAAGCTGCACTTGCCAACCGGATCGAGGACACTCAGCTCTTGGCTGCACTTGCCACCGCAGCCGACCGACAGGAGTTTGTCGTTCACTATCAGCCAAAGGTCGACCTCCTCACAGGCAAGCATGTGGGGTTTGAGGCGCTGGTGCGCTGGCAGCACCCATGTTTCGGATTGCTGCCGCCCGGTCGGTTCCTGCCATTGATGGATGGCACCCAACTCATGAAGGGTATGACCAAGGCAGTCATATCGACTGTTGGCCGTGACCTTCGTTTCTGGAAGCGTTCCGGCTTGGCGCCCGGCACCGTCGCCATCAACCTGCCAGAGATGCTTCTCCTGACGGACGAAAGCTATGATATCTTTGCGAAGGTAATCCGAGAAAACCGCCTTGAATGGAGCGATTTTTCTGTCGAGATCACAGAAGATGTATTCCTCAACCGAGGTTCCCAGCGGATTCTCAACGCTGTGGAGGGATTTCGTCGACAGGGCGTTTCCGTGTCGCTCGACGATTTTGGCACTGGGTTTGCTTCCTTGGTCCATCTGCGGGACTTCCCCTTCGACGAACTGAAAATCGATCGTAGCTTCGTTTCCGGCATCGAAACGGATCCGCGGTCGGCACAAATCATCCGCGCAATCGTGGACCTCTCCAACAATCTCGGAAAACGATGCGTCGCCGAGGGTATCGAGACGGATGCCCAAAGCCGCTTCCTTCTCGAGATCGGCTGCGAGCTGGGTCAAGGCTACCTGTTCGGCAAACCCGCGCCCGCTGAGATTGCGGTCTCTCACATTCCTGCGGTCCAATTCGTACCGTTTGTCGAAACAATCCACCCGGTCGCCGCGGGCGCACATTGACGCATCATTCCGGAGCAAATGCAAAATGACCTTTTCAAACAAAGCAAAGCATCTTGGTCTGGTTCTTGCGCCACTGGTATTTGGCCTGCCCTCCAGTCCTGTTTCGGCAGACGAGCGCGGCGCCATCGATGTCGTCCATTATTGGGTGTCGAAGAGTGAGGCACGAGCGCTCGACGTGTTTCGGGATGCTTGGTCGCGTGCGGGAAACCGTTGGATCGATCTTCCTATGGAAAACAAGGTTGCCGTTCAACGCACAGTGAGTGATCGCGTCGCCAGCGGCTACGCACCCGCGGTCATGCAGTGGAACGCCAATGAAGGTTCCCGGGAATTGCCGGAAATGGGAATCGTCCTGGATCTGGAAGAGGTTGCCGCGGCAGACCGCTGGCGTGAGGTGCTACCTGCGACCGTGGTTGATCGGATAAGCTTCAAGGGGAAGATCTACTTCGCACCAACGAACATTCATGCCGAGAACTGGCTGTGGACCAGCAAGGCCCTCTTTGATCGGCTGGGACTTCCGGCGCCGAGGACGTGGGAGGAAATTATTGGCGCTGCCGACAGGATAAAACAGGAGGGGCATGTTGCTCTCGCACTGGGAGGCGGCCGCTGGGAGATCTCGCTCATATTCAATAACATCATGTACCAGCAGCTGGGTTCGCAAGGATATGCCCGCGTAATCCGGGGTGACGCGTCGATGATACGTGATCCCCGGATGGCTGAAGCGCTCTCGATGTTGCGACGACTGTCCAGCTATGCTGAGCCTGCGCAGCGGCGGGTGGGCAAAACCTGGGCGGATGCTGCTGCGGCGGTGGGAAGCGGGGATGCCGGCATGCAGTTCATGGGTGATTGGGCCAAGGGAGAACTGATGACAAGAGGCTATGTCTTGGACAAGGACTTCCAATGCAGCCTCGTGCCGGGTACGGAAATCGCCTACTTCATGGTCGTCGATGCCTTCGCCTTCCCGATTACAAATCGCGAAGCTTCAATCAAAGCACAGCGGGATTTTGCCCGCGTGGTCATGGACCCGGTCAATCAGGTTGCTTTCAGCGGGCTCAAGGGATCACTTCCCGTACGGACAGACGTGGATCCGAGTAACCTTGATCGCTGTGGTCGTCTTGGATTGGAAATGATCGCAAGGAACAGCGACGTTAGCGCCCAATCCATGGCAATGCCCGCCCAGATGTCCGAAGCATTTATCGCGGTTCTTGCGAACTTTTTCGACGATGATCGCATACCCGTCGAAAGCGCTCAGGAGCAGCTTTATGCTGTCCTAAGCAAGAAATAGGCTCATCAGGGGAAGTGAGCGCTGATCACTCGCAACGGCCGGAGTGCCAGAGCGGGCCGCGGAGGTAGATGAGCCGAGCATAGCACATGCGGTGGCGGTCGTGTGCCTGCCAAGCAATTGATCGCGTCGGAATGACCGCTCATTTTTCATCCCGACAGTATCGGCCGATAATATCCGAAATTCGCACGCGATGTCCCATGGGCGCAGCTAAGGGTGAAGGGTCAAGCACCTATGGGTTTCGGTTAACACCAAATTAACCAGGTCGGCCAAATTTGGGGTCGTCGAGAAAGGCGGATGAGCGCCAAAGCCGGACATGATGACGGGTTTCGACGTGATTGAGGCACTGCCCGATCACCGTTTCAGCCATTTTAATCGAGGTCGGGAATGTCGAGCCAGTCCGCCATGCATACCTGCAGCAACTCCGTCCAGAGTGCTGCAGCTGTAGTCTCAAAGTCAAAAAGTCAGAGTGTCGAGCGTCGTCTCGATTTCATGCAACTCGATCAGGAAGGACGCGCCGGGATCCGATCGCTGAAGGCCCTCGTCGAACGCGAACTGCCACATGGCCTCGACAAATTCTACACGCAACTGCGAATAACCCCCGAAGCCAGCCGCTTCTTCTCCTCCGATGATCACATTTCCCGCGCCAAGGGCGCACAGATGGGTCATTGGGTCAATATCGCGGACGGCAACTTCAACGAGGATTATGTTGCCAAGGTGCGGACGATTGGCACGGTGCATGCCCGCATCGGCCTGGAGCCACAATGGTATATCGGTGGATACGCCATCATTCTCGACCATCTGATCAACAGCGCCGTCGAAGAGATATTCCCGAAGGGCGGGATGTTCTCGAAGAAGACGATGAAGCCGGCAGAGTTCGGCAAAGCACTCGCCGGTCTCGTGAAGGCCGTGATGCTGGACATGGACCTGGCGATATCCGTCTATATCGACGAGGCGGAGATCGCCAAGCAGAAGGCCCAGACAGAAGCCATCGACGCGGAGCGTCAGCTCGTCTGCAACTGTTTCGGCAAGGCGATGGCGGCAATCGCCGCCAAGGATGTGAGCTACCGGATCGATGACGATCTACCGGCGGCCTATCATGTGCTGCGAGACGACTTCAACAATGCACTGGAACAGCTGTCGACGACGATCCAGCATATTGATGGTGCCGCGACCCAGATCAGCGCCGGCGCGCAGGAGATCCGCTCTGCCGCCGATGATCTCGCCAAGCGCACCGAACAACAGGCCGCCTCGATCGAGGAGACGGCGGCGGCGCTGGAGGAGATCACGACAACTGTCAAGGATTCGAGCCGACGCGCGGAAGAGGCTGGGCACCTTGTTGCCAAGGCCCGTGCAGGCGCCGAAAAGTCCGGCCAGATTGTTCAGCAGGCCGTCTCCGCCATGGGTGCGATCGACAGCTCATCGCGGGAAATCTCCAGCATCATCGGGGTGATCGACGAGATCGCCTTCCAGACCAACCTCCTGGCGCTCAATGCGGGTGTCGAAGCCGCAAGGGCCGGCGATGCGGGTAAGGGCTTTGCCGTTGTCGCCCAGGAAGTCCGCGAACTGGCGCAACGCTCGGCCAAGGCCGCCAAGGAGATCAAGGAACTGATCAACAATTCCGGCGAGCAGGTAAAGGAAGGTGTATCGCTGGTCGGGCAGACCGGTGAAGCTCTGACGGAGATCGTCGGCGAAGTGAAAGAGATCGACCGTCACATCGGGGCGATCGTCAGGGCATCCAGCGAGCAGGCGACCGCTCTTCAGGAGATCAATACTGCCGTCAACACGATGGATCAGGGAACGCAACAGAACGCCGCGATGGTGGAAGAATCCACTGCTGCAAGCCATGCTCTGGTCCAGGAGGTCAGCCGTATCACGGGTATGCTCAGCGATTTCAACACCGGCCGAGGTTCGATCGCGCGTCCTCGCCCTGTTGGGAAAGCCACTGTGCACGCGGCGTCCTCTCCGGCGCGCGACCTTCGGTCGAAACTGCGTGAAACATTTGCCAGTCAGGGCAATGCAGCAATCGCTACCGGAGATTGGGAGGCGTTCTGAGAACGCGGACTGAGCGATTGCTCAGTGGTGTCCATTCCGTCGGGCTCTGTCCGCGTTCGCGGTGAAGTGCAGCCAGGAACAGCGCAGAGCACTTCGTTTTTCGGTCCCATCGCTGGAGCGAGAACCCTGTTTTGGGGTCCCTCGTGGAACGGAGCCGGGTCGCCATTTGCCAGACAAAAAATATGAAGAGCAAAGGCGCCCGGCCATCAGGTTTGCACTGGCCCATGGCTCCCAAAGAGAATTTTGACCATGAAGATTATTCACCACCTTATTTTACGTTTGAGCGCCGACCGGCACGGCGGCATCGCGATCATGGCGGCAATACTGCTGCCGGTCATCATTGGTTTTGCTGCTTTGTCCGTCGAGTATGGATACGGGTTGCTGGTCCGGGACGAAAATCAGCGCACTGCTGATCTGGCATCTTACGCGGGCGCGCTCGCCTATAGTGAAACAAGCTCGCAGGATCGGATGAGGTCTGCCGCGCTCAATGTTGCGAAGCTCAACGGCGTCGATCCCGCGAACGTTTCCGTCTCGCTTGCGGCGTCACCGAAAAACGAAAAGCTCCAGGCGGTATACGTTGAGGTGAAGACGACGAACACGCTGTTTCTGGCGCCGGTTCTAGGGGTGAAACCTCAGCTTGACGTCGCAGCAGAGGCCTATTCTTCGTTTGGCGCGGCGGAAAGTGCCTGCATCATCGCGCTTGATAAATCGGGAACAGGCGTGACGCTTTCCGGTGGTGTCCAGGTCGGCGCGCCAAATTGCTACGTGGCCTCTAACAACGATCTGATCGCACCATGTGGTACCAAGATCACAGCCAAGAGTGCCACCTACTTTGAGGGTTCTTCGCAGCCCTGTCCGTGGACAGCGAACATTGTGAAAGGCGACGGCAGCGAAGCTCCCGTCACCAAGCAGTACACCTCCGATCCCTTGGAAAATCACGCGGGCGTGGCGGAACTCAATGCTCGCCTCGACATAATTCGGAAGGCGTCCTGGCCGACTGAGGCTTCGGTCACCAAAGGCAAGGACATCGAGTTCGGTGGCAGCACCTCACCCCCGGACACTGCCGCCGCCCTGCAGGCCATTGGATGCAGCTACGATCCGGCCAACTACAATCAGTACTGGATGGACAAGTGGGATGTGACCTGCAGCGGTTCCAAGATCAACATCGGCTCGTTGCTTGTCCACGGCAACCTCCAGGTGAAGTTCAACGTCTCGGGGGTCAAGTCGACAGTCTATAACTTCTCGGGCAGGATTCAGAACGACTTCGGCACGAAGCTCGAATTCGGTGACGGCACGTTCAACGTCGAGAAGGGGGTCTATGGTGCGGACCTGACATTTGGAACTGGTTCGTTCCACTTCGGCATGGGAGGCGAGAAATGTGGTGATGCCCGCTATAGCCTCTGTGCCTCGGGCAAAGTCACCATAGATGGACCAAGCGCCTTCGTGTTTGACGCAGGTTTCTACACGGGTGCAGGCGCCACACTCAAACTCGGGGCCGGTACGTCCAACAGCTACACCATCGGGAAATCCAGCGGCGACAACGCCATCGGGCTTGATGGCGGCTCCATCACGGTCATGGCGGATGCCAGCACCGGAAAGGGTGTTTTCCGCCTGAACGGAGATCTGAACGGCGGTGGTGGCGGTAGCTGCATCACCATCCCCGCAAGCGCCGAGCATGACATATCCGGAAACGTCAATCTGGCAGGCGGTGCACGACTTGGCGCTGGTACCTATACCGTTGACGGGTACTTCTCGGTGAATACCGGCGGCTCCGCATGCAGCGACAACGTCGCGGTCTCCGGCAAGGACGTCACCATCGTCCTGTCAGGCACCGAAACACCTTCTGATTGGGAATGTAGCGGAAAGTCATTCTGCCTGACCGGCGGCAACGCCATCACGCTCAACGCCCCGAAATCCGGCCCCTATGCGGAATTGGCGGTTATCGGTCCGCAGTCTTCCAAGAATACGACAGGCGCTGAGATCACCTCCGGCGGCAGAGCGAAAATCTCGGGCGCCTTCTATTTTCCAAATGGCGTGATCGATTTTGGCGGTGGTGGTCAGCTCGGGGACGCGGGTAACGGCTGTCTGCAACTGATCGGCACGAGCATCTCGCTATCCGGCGGCTCCCAAGCGATGTCCGAATGTACGCAACTGAGTGGAACCCGAAAGGTGGCCTTGGTCCAATGAAGACGTTTCTGAGAATAATGGCGCTGCGAGCACGCGTTCGCCTTGGCCATCCGCTTTTTGTGTTGAAAGACACAAAGGGCAATGCTGCTATCGAATTTGCCTTGGTCGTTCCCATCTTCGCTCTCGTCTTCGTGGCGAGTGTCGATCTGGGAATGCTGGTGTTCTCGCGATTTCAACTGGAGGCGGCCGTCTCGGCAAGCGCCAGCTATGCAATCGCCCATGCCGACCAGGTCGATGGCAGCAACGGTAGCGAACTGGCCAAGAATCTTGCCCTCATGATCGCCAGCAATTATCGGGGCGATGCCACCGCGGCAATACAGGTCAATAACGGTCCGCAGGCCAGTTATGACGGGGCGACGATCAAGATCGGTGGCGTCTCCAGTCAGGCCAATGCCTGCTATTGCCCGAAGGGGAATGCCGCATCTGTCGAGTGGGGGTCGCAAGTCACCTGCAACTCGTCTTGCCCTGACGGCGGGCGTGCCGGACGCTATGTCGCTGTAACGGCAAAGCAGGCATATACCCCGTTCTTCACGATGTTCGATGTCGTCAAGGACGGTTCCATTGCCGCCAACGCAATGGTGCAGACGAAATGAGGTATTCCATACGCAGGTTCATTCGTGAACGTTCCGGCGCCAGCGCCGTTGAGTTTGCGTTGGTCGCGCCGGTCTTTTTGTTGTTGCTGTTTGGTATGATCGAATTTGCCCGGTTGTTCTGGGCGACCCATGCTCTTCACGAAACAGCAATCGCCACGGCGCGTTGCATGGGCATACCGCAGATCCAATGCGAAGACGGTGGAGCCTACAGCTCGGAGAATGCGATCGCATTTGCGAAGTCCAAAGCGGCGGGGTGGCTCATCCAACTTGATCCGACGGCGATCACTCTCGATCGCAGTGCCAGCTGCAACGGTTTGGAAGGTCTTTCAAAGGCGAGGATCGAATACGAGTTCACGACCGTTGTGCCAAATCTCCTGACGTCCCTGGCGGGCGGCACTCAGCTGAAAGCCGAAGCATGCTACACCAACTACTGATGTGGCCGCACGGGGCTCCATACCACGTTGCACGTCCCGACGGTTTGCTCTGCCGTGGATGAGCGGCGGGCGTCCCCCAGAATACGCGCCTTCAAGGGCGCGCGTATCATCTATAACAACGGCGTGGCCACGCGGGATTGCACGATCCGCAATCTGTCTGCAGGTGGCGCCCGGTTGGTCATGGAAACGACGATGGAACTTCCCAACGTGTTCGAGCTGGCGCTGGAAGGCGGTTCTCGGCGTCAATGTGAAATACGTTGGCGTAGGTTTAATGAACTGGGCGTCGAATTTATGGGTGGCAATATACCAACATGAACACAACGAGCTAGCTTCCAGTCTTCTCCGCCCGATACGATGATACTGATGGCCGGATTGTATGTTCGAAACACCGTGCTGAATCGTCCAATGGGACGTCGGGGATGTAGCCAAGTGCGTCGATGATCTGCGACAGCTCTTCCTGCTGGGCTTCGGACTTCTTCTGACGGGCAATGTATTCATCCTGCAGGTTTGCCAGGACGTCGCTGGAAACCGAGGGGTCGCCGCTCGCGCGAGTCCATTCCTCGTAGACAGCCTCATCCGCGGCGAGCAGCCGGCGGTGTTCGTGTATTGCCGACACCGCCAATTCCTCCAACGCTTCCTTCGGCATCGAACAGAACCGCGGATCCCGCTCGCTCTTGTCGGTCTCAGAGGACTCCGCATCGTTCATTCGTTTTTCCTCGAAACTCATTCCTTCACCACTCGAAACGATGCTTTGGTCCCGCACTGTGCGGCCGCGCTACAGACTATCATAAGACCAACATTGCAAATCCGTCGAAGATCGATTGCCCCCAATATCACAGGACATGTCGAATCGGAACTATAGTTCCTAGAACAATAATTCCGATTCAGGTTCCGCTCACGTCATGGATCTCAACGAGGTCATGGCGGTCAATTTGCGTCGAATACGTCATGGCAAGAAACTGACGCAGGAGGAACTGGCGCACCGCACAGGCCTGAGCGCACGCCATATCGGTGCCATTGAACGCGCCGAAATGTCGGCAACCCTCACCGTCCTTGGCCAGATTTCAGAAGCGCTGGGCGTCGAACCCGCCGAGCTTGTGACCAAATCGAACTGATCTGCAAATCGCGCCCGTGGTCGACTGGATTTTAGGGTTCGGAGGCGGTTTCCGCTCCGAAGCCGATGTGCATCGATCGATTGGGACAGCTCGACCACTGAGATTGAGCATGGGTCAAGGCTTTACACGAGCGGCGGGCCGCATTATATATTCTCCACAAGGAGAATGATTATGGCCAGCACGTCACACGCCTACACACCCGCCGAGGCGGCGGCTGTCAGCGAGATCGCTGTGAAGTCGGTGCACAATGCGATCGACAAGCGCATCATCGAGACTCATCTCGTTGGTAGCAGGGGTCGAGCACTCACCGATGAGGATCTGCTTCGGTTGAAGCTCTGGTACGGCGTCGGATCGATCTTGTCTGCCGAGCGCCGCAAGCGCCTATTCGATACGATCGACCAGAACCCCGATGCCGAAACTGTTAGGGCAGACGATTATCTCATTATCGACGTTGCGCGAGCACGAGAACAACTGGCCGCGCGGGCCGAGGCGCTTCGAGAAGCCGAACGACTGATTGAAAGCGTGAAAGGCGTCGTGGGCGGCGAGCCGGTTTTCAAGCGAACCCGTGTTCCCGTGCGAACGATTGCCGCGATGAAGACCCAAGGCGCAAGTACAGCGGAAATCGTTGAGGGCTATCCTTCGCTCACCGAGCGCATGGTGGAACTTGCCGAGATCTGGGTTGCGGCCCATCCCGCCAGAGGACGTCCGAGGAAGCTTTCGGAGCAGGGCCTGAAGGTGAAATCCGTGAAGCGCCTGATCCTTCGGAACGAGAACGTCCCTAAAACGTCTGGCTCGACCTCGTGAAGTTTCTTATCGATGAATGCCTTCACACGTCTCTCGTGGCCGTGGCTCAAGAGCACGGCCACGATTGTTTCCATGTAAATTGGCTGGGACTGAGCGGCGAGACCGATTGGGACCTAATGCCTCGGATTATCGAGGAAGATTTCACCTTCGTGACGAACAACGCCCGCGACTTCCGGAAGCTCTATGCCAAGGAAGAGCTGCATGCGGGTCTGGTGATTATCGTCCCGCAGGTGCTGCCTGTGCTGCAACGAGAATTGTTTGCCCTCATATTGCAGGATCTGGCAGGCGCGCAGGATATGGTCAACGCAGTCATCGAAGTAACCCTCGACGGAGAGGAAGCGGTTCTCACGCGCTATTCGCTTCCGGAAGTATAGTCACCTTCCAAGGAAATCATTTTCCTCCGATCCTCGACAGGTCGATCCGCATCTCAGCTGACCCAACGTTCTCGCTTTTCTCGGCGCCTTCAGTGCTTGTATCCGCAGGAGGTATGTCGCTGCTCGCCTCGGCCTCCTCTGGAGGCAATACATTGTCTATCGTCACGCTTTTTCTCGGATCCTCCGCCTGGAACACGCTCACGCCTTCGAACTCGCCGGTCTTCCAGGCGTAGACAGCGTCCTCGAAGATCTGAGGGAAGACGTCATCGCTCTTCGGATTGCCGTACCATTTGGCAACGATCCGCAAGACCTTCGCGAACATCGCCGTTCCCTTGCGAAGGTTTTCGCAAGGATCGACGAGATCAGCCTTTAAGTCGGCCGTATCCTTGACGCCGACACCCGCAGGGAACTGTGTCAAGCCGACGCGGACCACTGCCTGGCCGACATACTGCCGGACGATCGCCATGGCCTCGTCCGGCGTCATCGCCTTCGGGACGAGGATCAATCGGCCACCCGATTTGACCGTGACGGCAAGCGGATCGTTCGAGCCCGCAGCGGTCACGAACTGTTCGACGATTGCCGGCTTCAATGAGGGGTCGGCGCATTGTTGGATCAGGGCAGCGTCGAGCATGAGGTCTCCTCGGGCTTCAGGTGTTGAAGGAAATCAAGAGGGGCTTATCGAACAGACGCGCCCAGGCTTCCGCATTGGCGCGTTGGATGGCGACGATGGATGTCCCCTTGGTCCACCAGCCGTTGCCGACGGCGACAATGACGTCCGGATCGTGGAGCATGGATTGGAGAACGGGCCAGACGATCAGTTGCTCGTAGCAGATCAGCGGTGCGACCCGAGCATCAGCGACCGCCACTACCGGGTCCGCGATGAAATGCGCCCGCGCGCCACCGCTCTGACCCAGCAGGGGACGCCAAGGCTGCCACATCGAGCCCGGGACCGGCATGCGCTCGCGATAAATGACGCGAGCACCGTTACGAGAGAGAGCGACCAGAACATTATCGTATCCGCCCGTATCGACGACCGCAGCGCCGGCAATGACGGTGACGTCAGTGCCCTGCAGCCCATTTACCCAGAGCCGCTCGACGGTCGGCGTCCAGAAGCCCAGGGCGCTCTCGGGGAGGACAATGGTGAGGGCGCCGCCGGATGCTCGATCCTTCACCGTGGCAATCAGATCACGGTGGTGCCTAATGCTGACGTCGCGACCGAGTGAAGCGCCGAATTCGAGATCGACGCCCCGCCACGCTTCCGTTAGCTTCGGCTCGTCCCAGGTTGCGGCGGACCAGATCCAAAAGCCTGCCAGGACAATCGCGACAGCTGGCCACATGCGGGTTACGAGGCCCATGAGGCCGGCTGTCGCGGCAAGGAGCCCCCACCATCCCCATCCCGGAAACAGCACGCCCGCGGCCGTGATCGGATGCGCCCAGCCGGTGATACCGATTGGCGGAATGGCCATGAGCAAGACTGCCGCGAGGTAGCGAAACGGTCGTGTACGTTCGCATCTCGTCCAGAACATTGCGTGGACACCGACAAAGCCCAGCGATGCGCTGAGCCAGAGCAGCAGTCCCGGCCAGAGGTCGGAGGAATAGAAGGTGGCAACGCCCTGCGGCAGACCGCGTGATGCAGCGAGGAAATAACCGGCGGAAACCGCTGCGGCCGCCAGTCGTGACCGCGCAAGCGCCCAGAGGGTTGGAAACGTGCATGCGAGCGGAAGGAAAAGGACGTGACCGCTCCACGCCACCGTTCCGGCGATGATTGAAGCGGCAATCAACAGGACCGGCCGAACGCGCTTACGGCACATAGGTGAGCACCGGTTGCGCCAGGCCGAGGATGCCCGAAACGGGAAGGGGACCGAAGTAGCGGGAGTCGTAGGAGCTCCTGTGCGGTGAATGGAGGAAGACGCTTTGTGCCGGCACGGCGCCGCCGAAATACGGCACCATCGGCCGACCCTTGCCGTCGCGCTGAGCCAGATCGGAGAAAGGGATCGCATGCCCGTCGATCGTTACGCCCGCACCGATTTCGACATGCTGCCCGGGAACCGCGATGACCGTCTTGATGAGCGGAGCGACCCCGCCCGGGCAGGTTCCGAAGCGGAGATAGCCACGCGCTCTGGCCTCTCGCATGACAGGCGTTTGCGGAGGGCAAATGAAGACGAGATCGCCTGCCGATACCACTCGATTGAGCGCCGAGATGCGCCATATCCCGAGGGGCTCGCTCGGCGTCAGGTTGATGCGGTAGCCGCCGATCTTGGCGGCAGCGGCACTGCCCCCAACGACGGTTGCCGCCACCAACAAAAGCACGACGGCATTCGATCGTCGCGCAGGTCGCATCCGACGTACAGAGACTTGCGCCGTCATTTCAGGGACAGTCCCTGGCTCTTTGTCTGACGCAGGGTTTCCGTCTGTTTCAAAGCCTCCGTCGTGCGCTCATGCGCGGCCAGCTGCTGCGCGGTCCGCATAAAATTCCATGCTGATTGCACTTCGGCCCTCTGTCCGGCCGTCATCCCCGCGGTGACGGTGTTAAATGTCTGTCCGTTGGTGCCTTTTGCGGCAAGAGGCAGGAAGGTCCGCTCGCCGAAACGCTCCGATACAGCTCTCGCAAATCCCTCGAGCTCCGCCTTCACCATTTTGTCGGCAAGCGCATATTCGAGACCGGCCGGCAGGTCGTTGCGGTCGATCGCATCGCGCACACGTTCGAGGGTCTGCTTTGCGTTTGCCGAGAGCGCCGGAATATCGATGGACACCTTCAGACGGACGGCGCGTTCCTCGACCTCATATTTGCGCTCCGCCTCTGCACGCTGGCGCAGATAGCGTTCCAGATTTCGAGCCAGAGCCGGCGCGTTGGTCAGCGCTGTTGCCCGCGCCTGCTTGTCAGTGCCGCTTGCCAGTAGACCGGTCTTGCCTTTCAAGGCGCCGAAGCTTTCCGGTTGATCGCGGATCCTGCCGATGGTGGCATTCGCCACCGCTCCATCCTTCAGCAGTGCGTCGACGTTGATCGCCTTGAACGCGATTCCCGGCTGCGCGTAGACGAGGTGGAAACGGGTCGAAACCTCCTCCCACTGTTTCTTCAAACCGGGATCGGCTGTGACCTTGTCCTCCACCGCCTGGTCGATTGATTTTGCGAAGGTGGTGATGCCGGAAACCATGGGTCTTGCCTTCCTGACAGTGTCATGAATTGGGGATTTCACAGAGCCGATGATGAGCCCGAGCTTGGCGGCGACCGCGGCCAGCCGCGCACCAAGATCGATGAGCTTTTGCTTTTGCCCAACCGTCCATTCCAGCCGATCGCGGAGGAGCGTGCGGGCCACGTTGACGAGATTGAGACCTCGAGCCTCGGCGAAGCGAAGGGCCTGATGGTAGAAGGGACCACCAGCGTAATCGAGGGTCGTTTCCTTGGCGTTCCTGCGCGAGAGGACTGGGATCAAGCCGCCGGCCTTGGCGAAGGATCTTCGGCCGTAATAGACGGCCAGGTCCTCACGATGACGAGTCATGGCGACATAGGTGAGGTGGCGATCAAGAGAAAGAGAACCCAGCACCTTGACCCGATCGACCGTGGCGCCCTGGCTTTTATGGATCGTCGTGGCATAGCCATAATCGAGGTTGTTGTAGAAGCGTTGTTCCACCAGCACCTGGCGCGCAAGCTCGCCATCGCCAACCTGCGCGACGATGCGGCCCGGCCCGGTCTCAACGACCTTGGCCAACATGCCATTCTTGACGCCGAGCGATCCTTCGTTCTTGAGGAACACGATCTGGTCGCCCACGGCAAAATTGCGATCGCCGTCCGCCGTCTTGAACATAGCTCCCTTGTCGAGAACCCCGCGCTCGATGAGTTTGATGCGCGCCATCTGGTTGAGCATGCGAACGTCCCTGCGCAAATGAGCCAGGATCAGCGACGTCTTCGCCGGATCGTAATCGCGGTCCCAGGCGGCGATGAGGTTGTCGACGGCGTCGGCCTTCAGATCCCACCCGATCACCTTGCCATTGGCACGGTAGGCGTCGACTGCCTTGCCGACGTTGCCGCGCGCCAGGTCGAGCGAGGCATCGCGCATCCATTGCTGGCGCTGGCGATAGATGGTTTCGAGTTCCGCATACCCAATGCGATCGGAAATCGCCCGAAACGCGGCGCCTGCTTCGATCGGTTGGAGCTGTTCGGGATCGCCGATGAGAACGAGCTTGGCGCCGGCCTTCGTCACCGCTTCGACGAACAGCGCCATCTGCCGCGACGACACCATGCCGGCCTCGTCCAGAACGAAGACCGTCTTGCTGTCGAGCTGGTTTCTTCCCGCATTCCAGCGAAGCTCCCAGGACGAAAGTGTCCGAGAAGGGATTCCCGCTTCTTTCTCCAGCCCTTCGGCCGCCTTGCCGGCAAGTGCGCCACCGACGACCCGATAGCCGGCCGCCTCCCAGGCTTCGCGTGCCGCCTTCATCATCGTCGTCTTACCGGCGCCGGCGCGGCCGATCACCGAGGCAATCCGCTCGGCTCCCGCGACGTGCTCGATCGCAGTTCTCTGCTCATCCGACAGGCGGTCATGACGGGCAAAAGTCGCGGCGAGCACCGGATCCCGCACGCCATGTGACGACCGTTGCGATAGCCAGACGGCGCGATTGGCCATCTGCGCTTCCAGCCGGATCATTTCCCGCGTCGTGTATTTGGCGGGCAATCTGGAACCAGTGGCAAAGTCGATCCGCTCGCGCTCAAGGCGGAACGTGTCGGGATGCAGGATGATCCGGACCATGAGGCTTTGGAACAGGGCGGGATCGTCGATATAACGATGCAGGATCTTGGCGACATCACGCTCGTCGAAGACGCTCTTCTCACGCGTGATCAGGTCGATGACGAGTTTTGGGCTCCGGTCGATCCGTCTCGCGTTTTCGGCTCTGCGCGCATCCTGCAGTTCGATGCGCTCGAGCTCGACCGGCTTCGTAGCAACATCGGCTTTCCGCTCGATCGCTTTGGTCCCGACGCCAAGGTGGATGGTCGGTTCGAGATCGATCCCCTGCTTTTCGAAGGAGCGGCCGTCGACGCGAAGGTCGAGACCGGCCAGCGCCAGATGCCTGTTCTGGCAGGCAAACCATCCGTCGCGAAACGCGTTGAAATCGTCGATGCCTCCAGCCCAGAGCTCATAGACGATCTTGCCGGCATCGTTGCGGATCGGATTGCCGTCCGGTCCAAGCAGCGCGACCTTCTTGGCGCCGAAACCGTCTTCGGTCAGCGGCCGCAAGGTTGTCATCAGATGAACGTGCGGGTTGCCCGGCGCGTCATGATAGACCCAGTCGGCCACCATGCCGTTCGACGTGATGTGCCGTTCGACGAAATCCCGCACGAGCGCGATATTCTGCTGAGCGCTCAGTTCGATCGGCAGAGCAATGGTGACGTCCTTGGCAAGCTGCGCATCGGAGCGCTTCTCGAAATCTTCGACCTTGTTCCAGAAGGCTTCGGAAGCACCGGCGACCGAACGATCCGCGATCATCGTTCGCAGCCATTCGGGAGCGTCTGCGGGAATAACGAACTCTTCGTGCAGTAATCCGTGCTTGCGAGTGTAGTCGATCGTTCGAGCCTCGCGCTCGAACTCCATCTTGGCGCAGTGCCGGTAGGCCGCCGACAGCACGGCGCTGCGGCCGGAGCCGCGGGCGACAACGCTGACGGAGAAATGGGGGACGGCCACAGCAATTCTTTCCCGGTTGCGAACGAAATCAACAGGTTCGTCGGAAGCGGAAGGCCCCGCCAGGGGCAAAAAGCAGAACGTCGCGTCAGCGACGTATAATTGCGCCCTTCGGATCCGCTCCTTCGGAACGGCCGGGATCATTCACCAAAGCTGGCGCTTTGGCGATTGTAGGATTCACAGTAGTGCGTTCCGCACGCTCCTCCGGGAAACTGGGTTCGAAAGACAAGCTTTCCAACCCAAAGGAGACGTACGGAATGAAAAGGCCATCCTCCAAGATCCGCGACGAAATCGCCAAACTCCAGGAGCAGCTAAAGATCGCCGAGACCCGTGAGGCCGAGCGCATCGGCCGGATCGCCCTCAAGGCCGGACTTGGCGAGATCGAGGTCGACGAGGCAGAGCTGCAGGCGGCCTTCGAGGACCTGGCGAAACGGTTTCGCGGAGGCGAGGTTCGTACGACCGGAGGAAAGAGGGGAGCAGGCGCAGGCGAAAGCAGGGCACCGTCCACGCAGAACGCGACTGGCGCGGCTGCGGGCGGGACTGCTGAGGCTTGAGCGGATGGCGCGCACGACCACATCCGACGCCCGCAAGAAGGACACGCGGGAAAAGATCGAGCTCGGCGGTCTGATCGTCAAAGCGGGCCTTCGATACGAGAAACGGGCGCTGCTGCTGGGCGCGCTCATCGATTTGAGCCAGCGCCTCAAAGCAGATGAGACCGAACGGCCGCGGCTGCTGGCGATCGGCGCGGGGGCCTTTGGCAACAGCGATGAATAGGATCATTCTTTTCATGGCGCCTGTCGTGCTGATGATCCTGGTCGTGATCGGATTGACCGGGATCGAACACTGGCTGTCCGGCTTCGGAAAGACGGAGGCTGCTCGACAGACGCTCGGCCGCGCCGGCATTGCCCTGCCTTATGTCGCCGCGGCGGTCATCGGCATCGTGTTGCTGTTCGCGAGCGCCGGCGCGATCAGGATCAAGACGGCAGGATGGGGCGTCGCCGCCGGAGGGCTAGCGACGATCATTGTCGCCATCGTTCGCGAGGCGATCAGGCTGTCGGCATTCGCGAACCAGGTTCCGGTCGGCAAGTCGCTCCTCTCCTATCTCGATCCGGCGACGCTGATCGGAGCGGCAGCTGCAGCGCTTTCTGCCTGCTTCGCCCTCCGCGTTGCGCTCGTCGGCAACGCGGCCTTCGCCAGTGCCGAGCCCAAACGCATACGCGGCAAGCGGGCGCTGCATGGAGAGGCCGACTGGATGAAAATGCAGGAGGCGACGGGCCTGTTTGCGGAGGGCGGCGGTATCGTCGTCGGCGAGCGATATCGCGTCGACAAGGACAGCGTAGGGACGCGCGCGTTTCGCGCCGATGATCCCGACACATGGGGTGCCGGTGGTAAGTCACCGCTCTTATGCTTCGACGGTTCGTTCGGTTCGTCGCATGGCATCGTGTTCGCTGGTTCCGGCGGTTTCAAGACGACATCGGTGACGATCCCGACGGCGCTCAAATGGGGCGCCTCGCTGATCGTCCTCGACCCGTCGAATGAGGTTGCCCCAATGGTGTCGGCCCATCGCACCAGCGCGGACCGAGACCTGTTCGTCCTCGATCCGAAGAAGCCGGAAACCGGATTCAATGCGCTGGATTGGATCGGGCAATTCGGCGGCACCAAGGAAGAGGATATCGCATCCGTTGCCTCATGGATCATGAGCGATAGCGGCGGTACGCGCGGTGTGCGCGACGACTTCTTCCGGGCCTCGGCCTTGCAGTTGTTGACGGCGATGATCGCCGACGTTTGCCTTTCCGGACATACTGAGAAGGAGAACCAGACGCTTCGCCAGGTCCGCGCCAATCTTTCCGAACCTGAACCGCAGTTGCGCCAACGCCTGCAGGAAATCTACGACAATTCGGACTCGGATTTCGTAAAGGAGAACGTCGCGGCCTTCGTGAACATGACGCCTGAAACCTTCTCCGGCGTCTATGCGAATGCCATCAAGGAAACCCACTGGCTGTCCTATCCGAACTACGCCGCGCTGGTTTCGGGCAAGACGTTTTCGACGGGGGATCTTGCCGATGGAAACACCGACGTCTTCATCAACATCGATCTCAAGACCCTGGAGACGCATGCGGGCCTCGCACGCGTCATCATCGGCTCGTTCCTCAATGCAATTTATAACCGCGATGGTTTGATGAAGGGCAGAGCACTGTTCCTCCTCGATGAGGTTGCCCGCCTTGGCTACATGCGGATCCTGGAGACCGCGCGCGACGCCGGCCGGAAGTATGGCATCACGCTTCTCATGATCTACCAGTCAATCGGCCAGATGCGGGAAACCTACGGCGGCCGCGATGCCGCGAGCAAGTGGTTCGAGAGCGCGAGCTGGATCAGTTTCGCGGCGATCAACGATACGGAAACCGCGGATTACATCTCGCGTCGCTGCGGCATGACGACGGCCGAGATCGACCAGGTCAGCCGAAGTTCGCAGATGAAAGGATCGTCGCGGACGCGGTCGAAGCAGTTGGCCGCACGACCGTTGATCCAGCCGCACGAAGTCCTTCGCATGCGCGCTGACGAACAGATCGTCTTCACGGCGGGGAACGCGCCGCTTCGATGCGGCCGCGCGATCTGGTTTCGGCGCGACGACATGAAAGCTTGTGTTGGCACGAACAGGTTTCACAAGCTTGGAAGCCCACCCGAAGCCCCTCTGATCGAGCCGGCGCGCAGAGCAGCGAGCAAGGTCGATCCAGAAAAATGAAGAGTATCGGAGAAATCAGCGTCGCACGAAAGGGCGGGATTTCGGGAATTCTCGTCGTGCGAGGAGCGGGAAATAGCGCAGCCGCAGGAGCCTCAACAAAGAGGCCCGAAGGGGAGGCGGGACCGACCGCGCCCCGCTCCCGCACACCGTCTGATAGCACGCTTGCTCATAAACGCGGATGAACCGAAGCCGATAAGTTGGGGAATACAGGAGAGGACCGAGGTGACGAAATCGAATGTGGTTCCGTTCAGAAAGCCGAGGAAGTCCGGCAGCAGGAACGATCGACATCGCTGGCAGGGGAAGTCACCCCGATCGGGACCGAGCCGCCCGCGCAAACCCCTGATCGCGATCGTCTGCGCCATGGTCATTGCTGCGGGAGGCTGGCTTGCCTTCGGGGGTATTAATAAGCTTTCTGGGTTTGTGACTGCGGCCAACACACCAACAGCGGATTCATCGTCAGCGGCATTTTCATTCTGCGGTGCAGATCGCCATGTGAACTGCATCGTCGACGGCGATACGTTCTGGTTCGAGGGAGAGAAAATCCGCATCGCGGATATCGACACGCCGGAACTCAGCCCGCCGCGCTGCGAGGCGGAAAGGATCAAGGGCGAGGCCGCGAAAGCACGCCTGCGGGCGCTGCTCAATGCTGGCAAGTTTTCGCTTTCAGCCGGGTTGTGCGACGAAGACAAGTATGGCCGCAAGCTCCGTACCGTGACGCGGGCAGGGCGCTCGCTTGGAGACACCCTCGTCAACGAGGGCCTCGCCCGGCGCTGGGACGGCGCTCGACATGGATGGTGCGGCTGAGAGCCGCGAGAGGATCGTCACCATGGGGCGGAGATCGTGTGCGGGCTCCGTGAGCACCGCGAATAGAGCCGTGCGCCGAAGGCGTCCCGCCCAAGCCTGTCATGACATTTCCGATTTCATCACCGATGTGAATCGATCCACCCCGACCGATTCAAAAGTGTCGTTGGACGCGATTCCCGCGATCGGCGATTCTGATCTCATGATCGCGCAACCCTACCATCTCTATGTCGAACGCACGGATGTCGCGAAGAACATGGCACGCTACTACGCCATGTCGATCGAACCGAACCTCTTTGGCGATGTTTGCCTACTCAGGAAGTGGGGCCGCATTGGCGCGAAGGGTCAAATGATGGTCCATCATTTCGGGCGGGAAGAGGAAGCTGTCGAACTGTTTCTCGATCTGCTTCGACAAAAGCGCAAACGCGGTTACCGCCCGCGCGCCTCTGTGGCAAATTGGGAAAGGCCCGCCGAAGCGGGCCAAGAGGGCGTTTCAGCGACGCCGGTCCCAGTCGGTCTCGAGGGACACTTCGATCTCGACGAAGAAGGGGATCTTGATCACGAGCTTCAAGCCGAGCTTGCCCTTGCGGAAGAAGTGGCTGATCACCTTGCAGAGAGTACGGAGCCGACGGCCGGTGGCGGCGAGGAATTGAGCGAGCTGTTGCATGTTGTTTCTCCTTTCGAATTGCGGTCATCGCGGGGATAGTCGGCAGACCGGAAAGGAGGGACGCACCGAAACGAATGTGGAGGACTTGCCGGCGACTGAATTTTGATCCGCGAGGAGCAGCAGTGCTGTGGGGAAAATTCTGGCGGCGGCAGGTTGCGTCGTGACGAACGGGCTGCAACATCCCCGATGAGAGATGACAGCAGGATCGAAAGGAAGAGGCTCAACTGGTCGCCATCGCTACGATCGCGATGCCTCCTCGACATCCCTATTGAGAGGCGGCTCTCGCCGCCCCTCGGATGAAACTGCACCGCAAGACTGATTATGATTCTGCGTGATCGTCGTAGCTGATACGGGACGCATTTACCGGGGTGCCGGTTTCCCGCGTGATCGCCGTGATGATCGGCGCAAGTGAGCCGAGTTCGTCGTCAGTGAGCGCGATCAGCTCCGGATAGTCGATATCAACGCCGGTATAGTCCGCCGTCAAAGCGATGGCCCAATCGCCGCCGTTGATGCGATATTCATGCGTGTCGAAATCGAATTCGAGATCGTCCAGCAAGTTGATAGTAAAGCGCCCGAATATCTCGGCCTCCCCCTCCAACTGATAGTCGGCGAACTCCTCGCCTCCGGTGAGAACGCTCCGCTCCAGCGCCATGATGATCCGCACGCAGCCAATTGCTGCCTCCAGTCCTTTGATCAGGCGATCGTGGAGCGCTCGCGAGAATTCGCTGTCGCAACCGATGCGGTTTGCGAGGACGACGAGACGGAAGCCTGAAAGCTTGGCGTAGAGCATGATGTTCTGATCGGTTGTCATGATGTGATCTCCTTCGTTGATGACGGAGATCGGCCACTCTGTAGCAAAGAGGGGTCAAGGACCGCGGGACGCGGCTCGCAAGCGGGGGAACCGATTTTTCCAGAGCCTGGCGGCGGAAAAATTGGGGGAGACCGCGCCGTCCTTGACGCCGGATTTGCTGGAGTAGAATGGGAGGTCATAGAGAGAAGAGACCCGCGGACCCGTAGGGGACGCGACCGTCTCCGGCGGGAGCCGGGGGGAGCGTTGAGGGGTGAAATCCCTGACAGCCGGGAGGCCGGTCGAGCCGGCGGACCGGCTCAAATAACAGGAGGAACGAGCCGCTCAGAATGGCGGCTCGGCTTCGACGGCGCCCTCCTGTTCGGCAAGCATGACGGCCAGATCGGCCTCGGCGAGTTGGAGCTCCGCCTCGATTTGACGCCGCTCGGCCGCGCCCCATGCGTTCCTCAGTTCGGCACGCAGTTCCTCGATGTGCTGTTCGATCGTCATCGTCTCATCTCCTTGAGTTCGTGAAAGACGACGACGCGGGGCGGGACGGGATGGCGGGGTCAGGGATCGCGAACGCGACCGCCAGCGGCGGCGAGTGGGGGAGCCGATTTTGTTGGAGCGGCGGGAACCGAAGCGGAGGCAAAATTGGGGGTTGACCGCTCGTCCTTGAGGCCGCCATGCCGGCACGGCATACTGGAGCGCTATGAGCAGACATTTCCGGTTCCGCATGGCACCCGGAAAGCCGGAAGCGGGCTCGATGCCCGCTCCCGGCTTCTCTATTCGGCCGCTTGGCCCCGCCTTGGCGAGCGGGGCCTCGTCCGGATCTCAGTCCCGGTTGGGGCGGGACCAGATCAGCTGGTAGCCGTCCTCGCCTTCGACTTCGGTGAGGGTTGCGTAGATCGGAGCGGGGAAGCTCGGGTCGTCCAGCTTGACCGAGAGGTAGTCGCGGTCCTGCTCGGAGCGCTTCTGCCAGGCCGCACCGAGCTCGACGTTGCCGGCGTAGATGCGGTAGTGCGGTCCCTTGTCGGAGGGGTTTTCGATGCGGGCGATGCGGGCCTTGACGTTGAGGGCAAGCGTGCGGATCGAGCCGTTGAAGCCGGTTTCGGTGGAGGTGAAGGTGCCGATCGTTGCCATTGTGGTGTTCCTTTCGTTGGTTTCGGGCCGCGCCCTTCGCGGCCTCGATGGCTGTCGAAAGGACCGGGGACGATCGGACCGCACCCCCGGGGTCCCCATTGCGCATCGCGCCGTGGGGTGGCTTGCCGGGCCGCAATGAAATGGAGGGCGGCCGGGAGGAACTTTGTTGCTGCGCGAGGAATGCGGCACGCCGGGGTCCCCACTCGGCCTGTCGAGTGGGGTTGCGTCCGCAGGGGAAGAAAGTTTCGGATGGCCGTTGCGGGAGGACGATCGAGGCGACGCCGGTCTCCGGTCAGACATGCCTCATCGAGCCCGCGAATGGAGCCCCGCTATATCAGGCAAAGGCACGTGGCAATGGCGGCTGCGCACAATTGGACCATAGCTCCGATTTCGGCTGATCGGGGGACGCTTCGCTCCGGCGTCAGCTTAAGCCGTACCAGGTCCCACGACCGGCTCCGTGGAGGGTCAGATGTCCCTGCTCGGTCAGCGCCCGAAGATGATCCTTGACGGTGTTGCGGCTCGCGCCTGTCGCTTTGGCCACATCCATCACCGTGACGCGCCCGCGCTCACGCGCCAGTTCGAGGATCGCGACGGACAACTCCGGCAGGTCGCCGAGGAGAATGCGCTCACGCTCGATCTTGCGCTCGAGACGCTGCTTCTGGCGTTGCAGGCTCCGCAGGAAAAACTCGACCCACGGATTCCAGTCCTGTTGGTCCGTTCGTATCGTGCCCTGCGTTCGGCGAAGCGCGAGATAATAGGCTTCCTTGTTCTGCTCGATAACACTTTCCAGTGAGCTGTACGGCACATAGGAATAACCCGCCCGAAGAAGCAGCAAAGTGGTCAGAGCGCGCGACAGTCGGCCATTGCCATCCTGGAAAGGATGGATTTCCAGAAAGACGACGACGAAGACAGCGACGACGAGTAGAGGGTGAAACGTGCCATCCTTCTCCTGAGCTTGTTGCCAGGCCACTAGTTCCGACATTCGGCCCGGCGTATCGAAAGGGGAGGCTGTCGCGAAGACGACGCCCAGACTTCGTCCATCCTCGTCGAAGGCTTCGACGTTGTTGGCAAGGGTTTTCCAGTTTCCCCTGTGTCGTTCATCTTTGACCGAGTGCGCGAGCAGATCCCGATGCAGTTGGCGGATGTGATTTTCGTTAAGCGGGATTGCGTCGAAGGCGGAGAAGATCGTCTCCATCACCTCGGCATAGCCGGCAACCTCCTGTTCGTCTCGGCTGGAGAACGAGCCGATACGGAGGTTCGAGAGCAGCCTTTCGACCTCGCGGTCGCTTAATTTCGCGCCCTCAATACGTGTCGACGATCCGATGCTTTCGATCGTCGCAACCCGCCGCAAGCTGGACAGCCGATCGGGTGCGATGCGACCAAGCGCTCGCCAGGCGCCTTTGAATTCGTCAATCTCGGCGATCAACGACAGGATCTCAGGCGTGATACGCAATTTGGAGAGATCGAGCGCCGTCATCCATTTTCCCATCCGTTTCCATCCAAATGGGGTATGACATAGCGAGATCCATTTTTCCATCCAATTTCATCCAATATGGAAGAACGAACGGGAAAAAGCCGCGGCACGAAGGAGGTCGCCCTGTTGTCGGGAGGAGGCCCCGCCTTGGCGAGCGGGGCCTCGTCCGGATCTCAATCCCGGTTGGGGCGGGACCAGATCAGCTGGTAGCCGTCCTCGCCTTCGACTTCGGTGAGGGTTGCGTAGATCGGAGCGGGGAAGCTCGGGTCGTCCAGCTTGACCGAGAAGTAGTCGCGGTCCTGCTCGGAGCGCTTCTGCCAGGCCGCACCGAGCTCGACATTGCCGGCGTAGATGCGGTAGTGCGGGCCCTTGTCGGAGGGGTTCTCGATGCGGGCGATGCGGGCCTTGACGTTGAGGGCAAGCGTGCGGATCGAGCCGTTGAAGCCGGTTTCGGTGGAGGTGAAGGTGCCGATCGTTGCCATTTTCGTGTTCCTTTCGTTGGTTTCGGGCCGCGCCCTTCGCGGCCTCGATGGCTGTCGCAAGGATCGGGGACGATCGGACCGCACCTGATAAGGCCGGAATGGAATGGAGGGCGGCCGGGAGAAACTTTGTTGCCGCGCGAGGAATGGCGGCGTAGCCGCCAGGGGAAGAAAGTTTTGCATGGCCGTTGCGGGAAGACGATCGAGGCGAAGCCGCTCCCCGATCAGACATGCCTCATCGAGCCCGCAAAGGACGTGGCCTATGCCGACGGGTCAAGAGGAACACGCTGATGGCAACCTGCCACCGCCTCACCCAGCGGAACATTGCTGTGGTCGAACCGTTTCTCTATCGCAATGCCAGAGCCGCAATTCGGTGGCGACGGACCGGCCAGAGTGGGAGTTGCCTCCAGTAATCAACCCGGTATCGTGTGCTCGCGATTCGTCGCCTGGAGGATACATGCGTCAGCAGACAAAGCCGTTTACCGTCGAAATCAAGCAATCCCGAAAGCTCAAACCGACCGACCGCAAAACCTCGATCTGGGGCAAGCTGGACCTGACACCAGATCAGGGCGCGCTCAAGCAGAGAGAGCCGAGAGAGGTGTCGGCCGTTGGCGGATGCAACGACCGACGCTGATTTTTAAGCCGCGACTTTCTCATCAGCTGCATCAGGCTGCAGATCGTGCAGGAAGGTGACTGCCCTCTGCGCATGAGCGGCCGCCTGAAAAATCGCCCGCCTGTCTTCGGAAAGCACGGCGAGCCATGAGGCAAGGTACGACGCGTGATCGGGCCGTGGCTCGAGCTCCGGTACGATTCCAAGGTCGGCGCATAGGAAGCAGCTGCCGAGCTCGGCAATGAGTTCCTCGCGGGCGCGCTCGCTCTTGTCCTTGGCATAACGGCTGAGATCGCGGCCCACGCGCCGCGGGTTCGCGGTCCAGTGCGTTGCCTCATGACTCAGCGTTGCCGTGTAGGAAGCCGCATCGCGGAAGGTCTGGAACGGCGGCATCTGGATATGGTCGGTCACCGGCGAATAGTAGGCTTGCGTCCCGCCATGGCGGATAACGGCGCCGGTGTTGCGGAAGAAGCGATCGGCATTCTCTATCCGCTCGACCGGATCGAGAGTCGGTTCCGGACGATGGTAGTGATGGTCCGGCAGACCGTCGATCTGGTCCACATTGAACACAGAATACGCCTTCAGGAAAGGGATCTCCCGGTCGACCTCCTTGCCATTGCCGTCGGTTTCCGATTTGGTGAAGCGGCTCGCGAACACCACAGTCGAGCCGGTTTCGCCCTTGCGAACCACGGCTCCGAGCTCCCGCGCTTGCTTGAAGGTCATCCACACCGGAGAGGCGAAACCTCTCGCCATCCCCTCGGACCATAGAAGGAGAACGTTCATGCCCGAATAGGGCTGCCCGTTGTGCCGTAGCGGCCGCGTAATCCTGCCTTGAGTGTTGGCTACGCTCCACGGCTTCATCCAGGGACGAACCCCTTTTTCCAGATCGGCAACGATCCGGTCGGTGATCCTCGTGTAGATATCGCCGCGTTCGCCTTCGGTTTTCCTGTTCATGTCTCAAACCTCCTATTCCGAGCCGCGCCTATCGCGGCCCGTCGCGGAGGTCCGAGGGCAGGAGCGGAAGGGCTTGGAGCGCACCGGAACGGCCGAAACAGCGTGGAGGACGGCGAAGCCGTTGCACCTCACAAGCCGGGCTCCTGCAGGACCGCCGACAGGGACGGGCCGCGATAGGCCGGTTCCTCATTTCCTTGCCTGTTTTTCCCCTGGGGCAGCGCGACATGCGGAAAGGCCGGCCCCTCTTGGGAGCCGGCCGATGGAAGCTGGAAAGATGAGGGTAGGGCGGCACGTGGGCGCCGCCCGGGCCGCTTTACCCGAGGGCGGCCATTTGCGCTTCGGCCGCCTTGCGGTCGAGATTGGCGCCGGGGTTTTCGACCGGGCGATCGAAGGGCTTCCAGGTCTCGCCGACGACCTGCTCGTAGGCTGCGACGGCGCCCTCGGCCGCCATCCTGAGCGCATGAGCCTGGACACCCATGTCGGCCGCGAACTCGCGCTTGCGCTGGGCGGCGCTGTCGTAGCCAACGGGACCATCGAGATCCTCGTCGCGGGCATCGTTGGACGCCTTCGCCGTGGCGTCGCGGGCTTCTGTGACCGCACGAGAGTAGAACTGCCCGGCGCCATGTGCCGATCCGACGAAGGCGCCGACGATGCGCTGGAGATGGATCTGCATCGCCCGTTCGCCGAGGCCCTCCGCCAGGCTGTCGGCGGTCTCATTGATCAGTCGCTCATGCAGGTCGCGGATGCCGTCGCTGTCGACCAGTGCGGTTCCGAAGCTTTCGGCGATCTTGAGCGCCTGGGCGCTGTCGGGGCAGGTGAGGCGGACCATTTCGAGGGTCGCACCCTTGCGGAGTTGCACGACGCGGGCGGAAGAGCGGTTGGGGGTCGCGGGCTTGGCCATAACGGTTTCCTTTTCGGTTTGGTCCGAAGCGGTTCCGGCCCCGTGCCGGTCTGCCCTTCGGTGCGGTCAAAAGGAACCGGCGAGGGACGGGCGATTTCACAGGTCCGGAGCGGCTGAGCGAGCGGAGCGGGCTTGCGACCAAGCGGGGGCACCCTGCGCGGGACGCGGGTTCGCTTTGCGCAGCGAGGCTGTTTTGGCCGCACCGCGGCGCGAAAGCGGCCTTGAAACGACCGGCCGCCGGTTCAGACCGCAACGAACACGAAGGGCAGGCCGGCACGGGGCTGAGACTCTCCCCGAAACCGAATGTGGGAAACGATGGCCATCCTCGCAATGCCTCTCACCAATACGCGGGCACACTCCGCAAATGCGCTGCCGGCGGCTGCCTCTCACGCTGCCTCTCGCCAAACCGCGTCACCGAGCTTCAGCCGTAGCGTGGTGATGGCACGGTCCTGACGCTCCAGTTTCCGGATGAGCGCCTCGAGTTCGCCGCGACGTTCGAATGACAGGCGATCGAGGTGATCCTGAAACAGCATCTCATCCGACCGAGTCCATCGTGAGCCGGAGCGCTTGTGCGTGCGGTTTTTGGCTTTCGCCTTTTCGGTCACGGCCAGGCGCTCAGCGCGTGTGGCAATCTGCCGATGGACGAGATCGAGATGATGGCGCGTCTGACGACGCGCCGCCTCCATGCGGGAAAGGAGCACCCACGGACTGATCGGGGTCATGTCCCGGTCCTCCGCCACTGCCAGCCGATGAAGTCCGAAGGACCGTCATAGACGGCGTGACGTTGTTCATCGATGACGAAGCCGAACGGCCCGCGGGTTGCATATTCGGCGCTCGGAACAAGAAAGCGCCGCTCGTCGGCACGTTGGTCCCGCATGCCGCCGCGCGTGGCGACCACCTCCGTCATATCGGCATAGTGGCTGGAATAGATCGCCGAGACGACGACCCAGTCGCCGGCATGCCTGCGCTCGAAGGCTTGCCGGTCCTTCGTCCAGGATTGGCCGGACCCGAGTTCGCGCCCGTGGATCTCTTCCCATGCGGTCGGCCAGCTGTTGCGGAATGTCTCGTCCGCACCTTTGCGCTCGTATGAGGTGAAGAGCTCCGGGAAGGAGAGGGCGACGATGGCCCATTCGGCATCCTCCTCGTACCAGTGCGAGGACTTTCGCAGCAACGGGGAGACGCGAAGATTCCGTTCGGCCGACAGATGAAACCCGCCATGGCCAGCCGTCATATGGGACACGATCCCCTCCGCGTAGACGGTCGCAAGCTGCGACGGTCCCCAGGGCGTACTGGCCGTCATGCGGGTCTGGATCCGCCTCAGGGCGGATAACTCGCGCTTGTGCTGGGCCGTCTCGAAGACCCGGGCGCGAAAAGCCGCCTCATCCTCGAGGCGGCCATCGTGACCGTAGAAATCTGCGCGCGTCAGCTCGGAAAGCGGATGGACGAGCCGCCAAGCGCTCGCGAGGAAGCTCGCGCCATCGCGCGCCGGCATCATTGCCAGATGCGTATCGCCGATCCGGGCGACCGGAAATCCGTCGGCGCTGACGCCGAATTCCACGTCCAAATCCTCTAAAGCCGATACCGGCTCATGCTGAAGTTCTGAGGTCCTCATGCGGCGGCCCTCCCTTCGACCTGAGCAGCCGCAACCTCGTCGGCGGTCACCTCTTCGAGCACGGCGTTCGGATAGCCGTGTTCTTGCAGCCAGACCGCGGCCGCCTCGCGATTGTCCGCGAGATGGACAAGTTCCGCGTTCGAACCGGCGCGATCGAAGACGCGGATCGAACCGAGGGCGGGGCGCTCGAGCACCTTGAAGGTGAGATCGGAGTCGAGGCCGAAGGTTCGGTGAATGCGCATGACGATGGTGTTTTTCCCGCCGAAATCCGCCTCATGCAGTGTGAAATAGCCAGGCGAGTTGTAGTTTCCGGAGCGCGGACCCTCCTTGCGGATCAGCCGGCCCTTGCTGTTGCGCGTCTGCCAGGCCGCGAGCTTCTTCTTGAAGCGCTCGGGCGGGCGGGGTGTGCCATCGGACCAGGCAATGATGGAGCCGATCGGGACGAGATCGTAGATCAGGGACGCAGACATTGGACATCTCCTTGAAATTCTGCGGTGTTCATGGAAACGAACCGCCGCCGGTGATGGCCGGCGGCGGGGGATCGATCGGAAAAGATGGGAGGGCTTCGGCTATTCGGCCGCGATGCCGTAGGCGGTCTCGACCGCGTCGTCGGCGCCGTCACCGGCTTCCGGATCGGCGACAGCAAAATCGGCCTCCTCGCCGGCGACGCTGCCGTCAGCAAGTTCGCCTTCGAGGCGATCCGTTGTTTCCTCGGAGGTCACCGTATCGTAATCCTCCACGACCTCGCCCTGCTTGATCAGTTCGGCGAGATCCTTCGGATCGGGGGCAAACAGGGCGGCCGGATGGACGAAATGCCCTTGCTTGAAGTGCTCGACCAGTGCGGCACGGGTCTCGCGGACCCTCGGGCGGGGGAGAACCGAGGTGCCCTCGCACGAAGCCTCGAGCGCCTGCCGCGACAGGCAAAGCAGGAAGTCTTCTGTGCCCATGTTCGGGAGGTATCCGTCCGCGCCGATGGCGTCGCCGGCTATGCGCGACACGATGCCGCTGTTCGACATGCCTCGGCGGCACGACAGCACATCGACCAGCATCGAGCGGGTGGAAACCCGCAAGGTGTCGCGGTCGAAGGCGAGCTTGCCGTCAGCGTCGAGCAACCGAGCCGCATGGCGGGCGAACCGCTTCGCGCCGAAGACGTGGTCGTTTGCCCCGGAGTCAACCCGGACATTCATGCCGGCAAAGGCGAGGACAAGGAGGGCCATCAGCGTGTCGTCCTCGATCGGTGCGCGGGCGAGCGCCTCGTGCAGCGCGTCGGTCCTGAGGTCGCCGATCATATCGAGGCCCTTCTGCGTGACGTCGGGACGCTGCTTCGGCCCGTCGATCGCATCCTCGCCAGCGGTGTCGCCACCTCCGACGACCGCTCCCTTGCCCTTGGTCTTCTTCTCCTCGGGCATCCGGTAATGCACGGTTTGAACCTTGCCGTTCCGATCCAGATACATGGCGGTGTGGTCACCCTTGCCGGGCTTGCCATAGACGCGGCTTGCCTTTTGCGGCAGCTTCACCTCGCCCCATTGAGAAACCTCGGCGATCATTCCCTTCTTGGGCAGATTGTTCGTCATCCACTCCTGCTGGGCGCCGAGATAGGCTTCGACATTGGTGGTGTAGCGGCTGTCCTCGTCCGCGGGAGCGAACAGATCCTCGATCCATTCGATGCCGTAGGCTTCTCTGAGATCGTCACCGAAGCTCGCATCCTTGGCATACATCCGGGTCTTGCTCAGCGCGTTGGCAATCTGCCACCATGCGGCGGGCTGGCCCTTCTTCGGCTTCTGCGCCTTCCAGACCTCCTTCTGCTCATCGAGGTGTGCTGCCGCGATCGTGCGGAGCTGCTGCTCATTCGGCATGTCGCCGAACGCCATCTGGTCGAGCATCGCCGGTAGGACGTTGGCGAGCAGGCGCAGCTTGCGGATTTGCCGGACGGGCAGGGCGAGTGCCACCGCAATTGCTTCCTCGGTCCAGTCGAGTGCGACCAGGCGTTCGATGCCGCGCCACTGGTCGACCGGGTTCAGCGGTTCGCGCGCAATGTTCTCGACCATCGACCGCATGGCGCCATTGTCGTTTGCGGCTTCGACGACGAGCACCTCGATTTCCTCGAGGCCTGCGGCGATGGCCATGCGGGTGCGACGATGACCGGCTTCAATGACGTAGCCGTTCCCACCACCAACTTCGGGAAAAATGACGGGCGGCTGGATGATGCCGACGGCCTTGATGGTGGCGAGCAGCAGCGCATCGGCCTGCGGGGTGGATTTGGATTGCCGGGTATTGTCCGGATTGTCCTTCAACGAGCGCGGATCGACCTTCATGATATGCATGGGATTTTCCTCTTCCGGGATGCGGGGACGCGGCCTCTTGCCGGTCCTTCCTGTCTTCATCTCTTTCCGAAGACACTTTCCGAACCGCAGGACGGGCGGACCGGCGCAACTGCGGCCGAGCGTCCCTGCTTCGAAGGACAAGCGGGGTGCCTCGCGCCCTGCGCGGGACGAGTGGCCGGGATGCGGAGGCGGCGGTTGAGCGCAAGCGGCGACGGGACGACCGATCTGCGACCGGTTCTCCTCCCGGATTTTCCTCTATCTTTTCCCCACAACGACAAGCTTGATTTGACACCATTAAGGTGTCATATAAAGTCATGGAGAAAAGGCGCCCGACATACGATCTCGAGGCCGTTAAAGCTGTTTTGGGGTCGATTTCGACGCTTGCCATCACGACGACGGCGCTGCGGGATGCCGCCTCATTGGGCTACGACCGCGCCGGCATCGTCGCGACCATCGACACCATCGAGCGCCGTATGTTCTACAAGTCGATGACAGCGAACGCAGACCATCGGGTATGGCAAGATGTTTATCATGTGCCGGTCCCCGAGCACGGCATGGTGCTTTATGTGAAATTCCAGGCGGACGTGATCACGGAATTCCGGATCATGTCATTCAAGGAGAGATGATAATGGCGGTTGCAGCAAATATACTGCCCGAAACGATGATCTCACCGGAAACCGGAGAGACGCTGCGCCGGGACGTCCGACCGTTTGTCGTGACCTACAAGGGCAAGAGCAAAACGGTCGACCTGCCGGGATATTATCCCGATAGCGGCGACGAAGGTGTTCATGTCGGCAACGACATGGAGGCAACGGACGCGGCCTTGCGGGCGTTGAAGGAAGAAGTTGAAGGCATTCCCTCTCCGTCGACAATCCGCAGAGTGCGCAAAAAACTAAAACTGTCGCAACGTGAAGCAGGCGGCATCCTGAAGGTTGGTGAAAGCGCGTTCGACAAATACGAGCGCGGCTTGGTCGAGCCAAGCGGCCCGACCAGCCAATTGCTGCGCCTTCTCGACCGGCATCCGGAACTCATCGAAGAGTTGCGGCAACAGGCAAGCTAAGCGGCAACAGCAGCGGCTTCGTCCGTACGCCTCGCATCATCGGCGAGGGCCTGATCGATGTCGCGGAGCTGTCTGCGCTTCTCGGCAAGTTCATCCGCAAAGGGGAAAACGCCGCCTTCACGCGAGCGATAGGAGGCAAGCCGCCGACGCGCTTCCTCCAAGCGGTGGCGATAGCGTTCCCGCTCCTCGTCGAACCCGTCGAGCGCGTGCTCGAGGCGGGACACGGCGCCGAGCGGCGTCACCGTCACCGCAAGATCGATCTCGTAATCCGCGCCGGTGCGCTGGAGCGTGGTGAGGTAACGATAGCCATCACCCTTTCCGAAGCGCTCGCCCTCATAGACAAGATCGAAACCCCCAATGCTCGCCAGATGAACCTCACCCTCCTGCTGCAGTTGGAGAAGAGTGAGGATTTCCTTCATCAGCGCGCGGCCGGCATCCTTGCGCTCCTGGTAGGCTTTGCCGAGAACGGTCATCGCGAAAGCGTCGCCGGTAGTCGGCACCAGCCGGCCGATATCCTGGCCGATCTCCGCGATGCGGCGGGTCGAGACCTCGATGTCGCCTTCCGCATCGCGCATTTGCCGGCGGACCGCATATTGGTCGTCGTCATGGGCGGCGCGCAGCCGTTCCAGACGGGCGACATCGGCCTCCAGTCCAGCCTTCTGCATCAGCCGTTCGTCACCGGAAGCGATGGCCTTCGCCATGGCGAACTGGTTGGCTTGCCCTTCACCGAGATCCTCGAGCCGGCGGATCGATGTATCACCGCTGAGCGCTGCCGCGATGAAGCGGGCCTTGCGCTCGTTGTTCTGCCACATGGAAGCATCGAGCGACCCTTCCGTGGCATAGGCGAAGATATCGACCACGTCATGCTGATTGCCCTGCCGGACAATTCGGCCCTCGCGTTGCTCGATGTGAGACGGCAGCCACGGGACGTCGAGATGGTGCAGCGCTTTCAGACGGAGCTGCGCATTGACACCCGTGCCCATTGTCTCGGAACTGCCGATCAGGAACCGAACCCGGCCGGCGCGCACATCACCGAAGAGCCGCTGCTTGGCCTCGGTTTTCTTGAAGTCCTGCATGAAAGCGATTTCGCAAGCGGGAACACCGAGCCGCACGAGCTCGTCGCGGATCCAACGGTAAGCCGAAAAGCCGCGGGTCTTCTCGACATTGATGGTGCCGAGATCGGAAAAGATCATCTGCGCCGCACCTGGCAGCTCGTAAGCCTTGCCGTCCGGGCGAATAAATGTGGCCTCGCTGGTCTCCTGCCAGATCCGGAAGGCGTTGCGGACGAGGAGGTTGAGCTTGTTGTCCTTTTCGTTATCGTTTACCGGGATGACGAGGCGCAAATCGATCGCCGCATGGCGGCCGTCGGTGATGACCGAGAGCAGGATATCGTCGCCGGGCTGTGCCGGTCCCTCGCGCATCTCGATCGCTTTGATACGGGCATCGAGGATCTGCTGATAGGCCTTGAAGGCCGGCGTCGGTTTAGCGGTGAGGATCTGCCGCCGGCCGGTGGAGATATCAGGCACCCTGACGAATTCGCGAAGATCCTCCGGCATGACGACATCGGCGAAAGCGCGGAACATCGCGATCAGTTCCGGAACATTGACGAAGCTCGCGAACCGGCTGACCGGTTTGTATTTGCCGGAGGGCTGTATTTCGAGCTCGGTCGTCGTGTCGCCGAAGCACGATGCCCAGGCGTCAAACTCGTGCAGACCGCGCTCGGCAAGCGCTTCGTGTCCGAGCAGGCGTTGGATCGAGAACATCTCGCCAAGCGTGTTGGTGATCGGCGTGCCGGAAGCGAGCACCAGCGCCCGGCCGGGATTCTTGGTTTCGATGAAGCGGGATTTGACGTAGAGGTCCCAGGCGCGCTGCGAGCCGTTCGGATCGATACCCTTCAACGTCGACATGTTGGTCGCGAAGGAAAGCTTCCGGAACTCCTGCGCCTCGTCGACAATGATCTGGTCGACACCGATTTCCGAGATTGTGAGAAGATCGTCCTTGCGAGTCGCGAGGCCCTCCAGGCGTTCCTGCAGACCCTCTTTCAGTCGTTCGAGGCGCTTGCGCGAGACGCGATCCTCGCTGTCGACCTTGGTCAGCAGATCCTCATAGAGTTCGAGCTCGTCGTGGATCATCTGCTGTTCAAAGGCCGACGGCACAGCGATGAACCTGAACGCCGAGTGCGTGATGATGATCGCATCCCAGGTGGCGGTCGCCGCCCGGCTCAAGAATCGCGCCCGCTTGTCCTTGGTGAAGTTGGTCTCGTCCGCCACCAGGATGCGGGCATTGGGGTAGAGGGCGAGGAACTCACGCGCCGCCTGCGCCAGGCAATGGCCGGGCACGACCAGCATCGCCTTGGCGATCAGACCGAGGCGATGCTGTTCCATGATTGCGGCCGCCATCGTCATCGTCTTGCCGGCGCCGACGGCATGCGCGAGATAGGTCGAGCCGGACGAGATGATCCGCCAGATGCCGCGCTTCTGGTGCCCATAGAGAACAAAGGCGCCTGAGGCGCCAGGAAGTTTGAGATGCGAACCATCGAATTTGCGCGGCGCGAGGTTGTTGAACCGGTCGTTATAGACCCGCGCCAGCCGGTCGGTGCGATCCGGGTCGGTCCACACCCAATCCTGGAAGGCCTGCTTGATCTTCTGCAGCTTGTCGCGCGCGGCTTCGGTATCGACCACGTTCAGGACGCGCCGCTCGCCGCCGGCGTCCTTGAAGACGTCGAAGATCTGCGGAACGCGGCTGTTCAGTGCGTCGGCGAGCAGTTCACCGGCATCACGGCGGCTGGTACCCCATTCGGATGTACCGGCGGCACTGTAGCCAAGCTGCCGCGCCTCCACGGTCCAGTTGCCAAGCTCCGGCATATGGTGGATCCTGATGTCGGCGCCCATCCTCTCCTTGACGAAAGCCACGACATGGCTCGCCGGAATCCACGGCGCACCCAGACGTGCGGTGATGTCGGAGGGGCGAAGGTCGCCGGGCTGTACGGCCCGAAGCGCACGAACGTTGCGCTCATAGGCTGGATCCAGTCCCGCGGCCGCTTCAGCGACAGCGAGCTTGGTGCGGACCGGGCCGGCGAGATAGGCGTCGGCCGTCTGCCAGGACCCGTCGTCAGGATCCCGGAAGATTGAATCGCCGAGTTCATCGACGACCGCATCGGCATGTCTGTGCAGCAGTTCGGCGATATGCTCGATATCGACGCGACCACGTTCGTTGAGGACAACAGCGAGTGCATCGGCGGCGCTGGTGATTACCGGCGGGGCAGGGGGCGAAATCACCCGTTCGGAAAAGATCGGGCCGGGCTTGGCCGTGTCGGTGTCGAGATCGTAATCCTCGATTGAGGCGACCAGCCAGCAATCGGGGTCGTCAAGAAAGGGCTGCAGGTTCGGGCGGCGGTGCGTTTCGCGCACCTCGCCGGTTTCGGGATCCTCAGTGATGCTGACGGTGGTGTGGTTGATCGGCCCGAAATCGCGCACGAAACTCGACCAGGCGATTCGTAGGCGAACCTGCAGATCGCGCCACGGCCGATCCTGTTCCTGGGCCTTCAGCACATCGCGCACGGCGTCGCGGATCGGGATCAGTTTCTTGATGATGCGGACGTGCTTTTCCGGCATGCCGTCGCCGGTGCGGCCCTTGCGCACCTGGACTTCGACCGGCGCGCCGTCGACCATCTGCATGAGACCGCGTCTGATGTCGATGAGGAAGCTACCCTCCCGGACCTGTCGACTGTCGGGGCGAAGGTCGACGATCTCGCCGAGCTCGGTCTCGAGGTCGATGTCGATTTCGGTCGGCTCGCCGTCATAGCGGCCCTCGGGAAGCAGGAGGATCGCCTGCTGCAAAGCCGCCTCAAGGTCCTCGCCGGCACGCGGTCGGCAGGTGTAGGTCTCGCCAAAGGGGCCGGAGGTCAGGGCATGATCGCCAAGCACGAAATCAGGATGTCGCGCAAACCAGCGGTTCACCCGAATTGCGCCGTCGTCTTGCGTCGCCGGTCGCACCTCCTCAAGGGCGAGCCAGGAGAGGTCTCCCTCAGCCTCCCCGGTCTTGCGCTTGCGGAAGAAGAGCAGGTCAACCACGACGTCCGTGCCGGCATCGCGGCGGAAGGTGCCCTCCGGCAGGCGGATCGCGGCGATCAGGTCCGCGGTTTTGGCGATGTGTTCGCGTGCTGTCGCATCCGCCTTGTCCATCGTGCCGGCGCTGGTGACGAAGGCGCCGAGCGCGCCGGGTTTCAGGAGGTCGATCGAACGGGCGATGAAATAGTCATGCAGCCGCAAGCCCAGCGAGCGATAGGCCCGGTCGGATCGGACGGTCCGGTCGGAGAAAGGCGGATTGCCGATGGCGAGATCGTAAATCGGCGCCAGATCGGCGCGCGCAAAGTCGCCGTTGATGATCCGCGCCTTCGGCTGTAGCAGGCGGACGATCCTGGCGGTGACAGGGTCAAGCTCGATACCGGTGAAGAAACTCCGATCGCGCAATGCTTTCGGCATCAGCGCGGGGAACAGGCCGGTGCCGATGCCAGGCTCGAGCACCCGGCCGCCACGCCAGCCAAGGCGCTGCAAGCTCGCCCAGATGGACCGGATGATGAACTCCGGCGTGAAATGCGCATATTGCGTGCAGCGGGCAAGGGACGCGTAGTCTCCCTCCGAAACCGCACTCTGGAGCGAAGTGCCAAGCTCGCTCCAGCCGGCGCGGAAGTCAGGCTCGCCCGGACGACGGAATATCGTGTTCGCAAGTTCCGATGCGCCAAAGCCTGTAAAGCGGATCAACCGCTGCTGCTCCTCGCGAGTGGCCGGCCGGTCCTGCTTCTCGATGTTGTTTGCGATCAGGATCGCCGCGACATTGATGCGCGCCCGTTCCTTCCACGTCGCCGCAAGAACGCGATCGGCATCGTCGAGGTAGAAGTTGGACCGGCCGCCCTGTCGCCGCGGCGCCGGACGCTTTGCCGTCGCGACCGGCAAGGCCGGGGCAGAAGAGGGCGGTGTCGGTTCGGGGTCGTCGTCATTGGCAGCAACGGCATCGAAACCGCCAAATGCTGTGACGCCGCCGAGGCCAAGGCCGGACGACAGCGCGCTGCTGCCGAACATGTCGAGAGTGAAGGGATCGTTGCTCATGAAGTTCTCCTCGGGAAAGGCGAGCGTCATCACCCGCGGAAAAGCTCGCGGGATTGAAGTACGCTCTGGGTTCAGGGATTGGTGGCCTGACGGGGGCCGGTGGTCTCAGTGATCAGGACTTCGCGATCAGGGTGAGCTGCATCGAGTCCTGATGAAATGCGATGCGAAGGTGCGTCGCCTCTGGAGCCGCCGCCATCATCGGTTCCAGCTGTTCCGCGTCGATGAAATCGACGCCGTCGTCGCCGCCGAATGTCCGGCGTTTGACGTCGAACCAGTCGTCATTGGTGCTGGGATCGCACTCCTCGGCATAGACGACCAAGGGCTTGGCGCCATCGAGCAGCTTGCCGTTGGACATCAGATAAACGCCGTGATCGCCGACGAGCCAGAGGCCCGGCTTCTCGTCCTTGCCAGGGCGCAGGCCGTAATAGAGATCACGAAAGCCACCATTGGCCTCCGCATCGGCCCGACCGCGGGCAATCACCGCGCGGACGGATGTGAGCGGGAAGGAAAGCATGGCGCGACCTCCTTCATGCGGCGATCGGCGAGGGGAGGTGGCGCAGTTGCACCGGCAGCTTGGCTGCGATTTCGTCGTCGGAGAGATCGTCCAGCAGCTTCAGGGTGCTGCCCGTCTGGCCGCCGTAAAGCATGATCGTGCGCTTGCCACGCGACTCCTCCGGCCAGCGCTCGCCAGCATAACCACGATAGTCGTCCGCCGTCATACTCCAGATATGCTCAAGCCGTTCCTCGCGCGACATGGCGCGCACCGGCCGGCTCTCGCGCTCGATGATTTCGACCCGCATGCGTTCAACGGCCTGGCGGTCGGAAAGATCGCAATAGCCATGGAAATGCCGGATGACGCCGTCGATCCGCAGCGCAAAGAACACCGATGTCACCGATCCTGTCAGAAACTCGCGCATCGCAAACATCGATCCACGGATCCAGAGCGGCGGCAGGATTTCGAACATGTAGTCATGTTCGGTATCGGCGATCTCGAACCATTCGCCGGCATAGAGCGGGGCAGCGTCATCCTCCCAGCGGTTCGGACGCTGGGCGTGACGATCGAACATCCGGTACATTTGCTGGCGTGAGGCGACGCCCTGGAAGACTTTGCGGATTGCGGAAGAGGGATTCATCTGCGGCTCCTTCGGAGTGGTTCCGGACCGAAGTGCGGCACTGTCCTTCCGACCTTGCCATCCTCTTCAGTCCTTCATGACACCTTCCGGGCCGCCGGCATCGCGACCGGCCGGGTCAAGGGCCGGCTCCGCCGGGCGAAGCCTCCCTTGACGCGGGCGAAGCGAATGCGGCACGCCGCCTTCCTTCCTCTCCCTCCTTTCTTTCTCCCTGATTTTCAGGGCCTCGTTCCAGTCGTCCGCCGGCGGGCGAAGGCGCGACCAGTTGCAGCCGACGTCGTCAGCGAGCGCCCGTAACCGCTCGGCAAACATCTCGCCTTGCGGATTGGCGTCTGTCGCCGCAACTAGCAGAGCCTCGGGCCGCGATGCCATCTGCCGCAGCGCCGCCTCCGTCGACGGCGACCATCCGCCGCCGGTGCTGAGATAGAGCGTTCCATCCCGCAACCCCTCGATGGCGGCGAGGCTCATGGCGTCGATCGCAGCTTCCGTGACAGCCAGGCGCAACGCCGTGTCCTGCCCCAGGCGGAAGAGAACCTTTGTCCCTCCGGAGGCAAAACCGCGATACTCGGGACCCCGCGCCTCCCAACCGGTGACGGCTCCGGCGCTGTCGGTATGCGCTGCCCACATGCTGGCATATGGCCCCTCGCGCAGACGATCTTGCCGGATCGCGGCGCGAAGCAAAGATGCCGGCAGGAAACGCTGACCATCGAGATAAGCCCAGGTCGACGAACCGGGCCATGGACGGCGGCGTGTTTGCCATCGCTCGGATAAAGAGAGGTCGTAGTCTTGCTCTATCTTTGGAGACCGCCATTCCGGTTCCGTGATCGAAATACCGACGAGCGCGGCAACACGTCCGGCGCATTCGAGAAAGTCGACATGGTCGAGATGCGCGACGAGACCGAACACGTCGCCCTTTGCATCGCTGAGCGGATCGAACCATCCGCGCCCCTCATGGGTGACGATGACGATCTCGCTCCCCCGTCGAAACTTCACTGCCCGCCGCGTGCTTTCCTTCATATCGATGGCGAAGCCCGTCTGCTCGAGAACGGCAGCACACTTCACCCGTTCGCGGAGCGCCTCTATTTCTCTTCTGTCCATGCCTCTTCTTCCTCGCATTTCCTTGCCCGTCTCTTCTCGGGCACGCTTCCACCAGCCGCGAAGAGCAAAGGCCGCCAGGGCGCGGCTGACAATTGTCGGATCATGCAATGCCTGGGTCGGCCGCGGCGAAGCCTCCCTTGCGGCCTGCCGCTCGCAAGCGGCACTCAGGAACGGCGGCTCAATGAGCCGCCCATGGGAAAAATTCATGGACGATCTCCAGATCGTCGTCGGCGTCGATTTCGTCGGACGGAAGGACGCCGTATTCGCCGTCGACCGTGAACAGAGTGACCGGGACCATCAGGTCGCGGGAAAGCTGGAAGGCGTGGGACTGGGCGAGAGAAAGATCGTGCGACATTTGAAGTGGCTCCATCGGGAGCGGGCCAATTCCCGCTCGATGGCTCCTCACAAGGCCCGAGGACGGGCGCGATCACCGCGAGGCGAAGCCGGAGCGGCCGCAGCTTGCTAGCGGACCCCCTGCGGGTTGATCGTGGAAGATCCGGCACCGGGCCAGGACGCCATCCAAAAGAGCGGGATTGGTTTGCTCCAGCTGGAACGCTCTGTCGGGTACGGCATTCGCATTTGAGCCAGACGCTTCCCGCGGCTCTCGGCAACAAGATCGCTTCCGTTTTCAAGTCAAGAGCGGGCGTCGGGAGTGATTTGCCCCTCAATCGGGGTTAGGGAGGTTCGCCTTCTGGAGCGCCTCCGCGATCGATTTTGCCTCCAGCGTGCGTAAAGCACTTCGCAGGCAGTTTTCGATATCAACAACGCTCTTACCCTCGAGGGATGCGATCTCGGCGACGGTTCTGCCTCGATAAATCCATCGGATGCAGCTCTTTTCAAGCGGCGAAAGTATCCATTCCTTCATGACAAAAATCGCGGTTGGTTGCGCCGTGGTCGGCGGAGAGCGTGGCACCGAGTGCCCTCATCGAAACATCGGTGGAGGTGAGTTGGCGACGCCCCAACAAAAAGAGCTGCCGCCGGGACCTGGTCGACGGCAGCCAAGGTGCCTCGGAAAGTCGAAATCTCTTCTTCGCTCCTTTTCATGTAACGTTATAACATCTCGCATAATGCGATTTATGGAACCAGAAGGCCCGTTCCGCGAGAACTCAAGTACATGAGATCAGACTGAATTAGCCCCCGCGGCTGCCGCTTGCGTCGGCACATGCACATAATTCCGATCGAAATAAATCAGGGCGTGTCCATCGCAACGGCACCTTATATCGACGACCTCGGCGATGAAGATATTGTGCGTCCCAACAAGACGGGCTTGGATCAACCGGCAATCAAAGGAAACGATGGCATCTGAGAGCGCCTGATTACCGGATGGCAAGTTGGTCCAGTCTGCTGCCGCATACCGTGCCTCCATGTCGCTCTGCTGACCCGCGAAGAGACCCGCCAGATCTCGGTGTTCCTGGGTAAGGACATTGACGCAGAACCGGCGGTTTTCGACGAAGAGACCAGTCTGCGACGACTGGGAATTCATGCAGACGAGCAGCGTCGGCGGCTCGTCGGTGACGGAGCACATAGCGGTGGCTGTGAACCCACCGCGACCGGCGGGTCCATTGGTGGTGATCACGTTGACCGGGGCGCAAACCCTAGCCATAGCGTTGCGAAACTCGGTCTTGGAAACGGAGGTCGTCATTGCTGCCCCCTCACTCTGCCGCGTCGCGCAGGGCACGCAGGTCGTCCTGCGGTGACATCCAGGTGTCGCCGGTCCAACCGTTCTCGTCGTAATCGGCCATGCACTGGTCGACGAGCGCCTCCATCTCCTTCAGACGCCCGCCCCGTTCAGCGCCCTTGAGCACCTGCAGACGAACTTCTTCGGGAGCGCCGGCGTAGTTCAACTCGTAGAGCGCATGGCGCCCACCGAATTCGGTGCCCGTCGCATCCCACAAGAGCTTCATGATCTTGATGCGCTCGATATGGCCCATGTCGTTCGAGCCGCGGACATATTGTGCGAGGTAGCGATCGATATCGGGATTCTGGAAATCCCTGGCCGACGACGGCAGGTAGATCAGCCCGGAAGCCACTGTCCGACGCACGATGTCGATCACCTTCGGATAGGCCTCCGACATAAAGGTACGATAGCAGAGTGCCGCTTCGAGGTTCGGCAGAACCGCGCCATTGGCCCACGGGATCGGGTTGTGTGCCATGGCGTTGGAGAAGGTCCAGAACTGGTGGCGGATCGCGATGACCTCGCCCAGCATCGCCTGGTTGCCGCGGAAGGCATCACCGCCGGTGGCCCGGAGCGCCTTGGCAAGGAGCCCCGCCAGGAAGTCCAGCTTGACCGCCAGACGCGTGCAGCCCTGGAAGCAGTAGCCATGCATGAAGCCGGAGGCGGGGTGGAAGGACAGGATCTTGGCCGCATCGCGCAGCACGAGCACGTCTTCCCAGGGCACGAAAACGTTGTCGAGAACCAGGATGGCATCATTTTCGTCGAAGCGCGAAGAAAGCGGATAGTCGAACGGCTGGGCCGCCGAGGTCGCGGTCTGCTCATAGGAAACGCGGCAGAACATCTTGATGCCGGGCGCATTCATCGGGACGATGAACATGACGGAAAGCGACGGATCTTCGGTCACGGTCGCCGAGCTCTGGGCGAGAAAGTTGTAATGGGTCAGCGCCGACGAGGTCGCCACGACCTTGGCGCCCGAGACATAGATGCCGGCATCCGTCTCCTTTGTGATATGGACGAAGACATCCTTCACCGCGTCTGCCGGCTTGTGCCGGTCGATCGGCGGATTGACGATCGCATGGTTCATGAACAGCACGGACTCCTGGGCGCGCTTGTGCCACGAAAGCGCGTTGTCCTTGAACGGACCGTACCAGTCGGCATTGGCGCCGAGCGTATTCATCAAGGCCGCCTTGTAATCTGCAGTGCGCCCCATCCAGCCATAGGACATGCGCGCCCAGTCGGCGATCGCGCCCTGCTGCGCGACCAGATCTTCCGACGATTTGGCAACGCGAAAATATTTATGCGTGTAGCCCCCCGAACCGGTGTCCGTCTGCGAAGTCAGGCGCGCCTTGGTCTTCTCGTCATGCAGGGCGTCATACATGCGCGCGATGGAACGCGCCGAATTGCGCATGGAGGGATGGGTCGTGACGTCAGCGACGCGCTCGCCGTTGATATAGACTTCACGTCCATCCCTCAGGCTCTCGAGATATTCGGCGCCGGTAAAAGGACGCATTTTGTCTTTCCGGTAATCTTCTGCACGCATGTGCGATCCTCCCTGTAAATCCTGACAAACGTTAAATCCGCCGAAGGCTCCGGACTATGGACAAACAAGCCAATTCGCTGGTACTTTTTCCGGCATGACAGAGAGACACGACGTCCCAACCTACTTCGTTTACGGCGAACCGCCCCGAACGCTGGATGTCGGGTTTTTCCACGTGGAAACGGTGATGGAGCGCAGGAGCGTTCATTTTGGCCATGTTTCGCCGCACAAGCATCCACAGATGGGACAGATCACATACTGGTTCAAAGGCGGCGGGACGTACCGCATCGAAGATCGCACTTGGAATTTTTTGGCTCCAACCGTCAGTTTCGTGCCATCAAGCGTCGTCCATGCCTTCGATGTCGAAGAGCATTCGGATGCCGTGGTGATCTCCATCTCCGACGACCAGCTTCGCTCGCTCGCCGCGACCGTCGATCTGCCGCTTGACGCGCCTTGCCTCGTCGGAGGCAGCTCGGGGGATCCGGCCTGGATCCGTCTCGACCGCCTCTCCGAAATGGTCATCGACGAGTATCTCGGCACAACCTCGACCAGCCCGCGGCTACTCGCGGGCCTGACCGGTGTTATGCTTTCTCAGATCGCCCGGGTGGGAGGGGGCAGTGACATCATCGAAGCCGCCCCGTCGAAGCGGTTGGCGGCCAGCCTGCGCCGTGCCATCGACCTGCATTACCGCGAGGACTGGACCGTCGCGCGTTACGTGACGCTGCTCGCCACCACCCGGCACCTGCTCGACAAGGCGGCGGAGGAGATCTTCGGGCAATCCGTCAAGGAGATGCTGATGGAGCGACGACTGCTCGAGGCCAAGCGTCTGCTGATGTTCACCATCAGATCGGTGGAAGACATCGCTCGTGAAATCGGTTTCGATGACCCCGCCTATTTCTCCCGCTTCTTCCGCAAAAGAACGGGTATCTCACCCGCAGCCTGGCGGCAGGGTCGCATCGCCCCCTAAGCAGAGGGCCGGACCGCGCTGTCACACCGCAAGACGCCCACCGAAAATCCAGCCGATGCTACCATTCAGGCCAGATAGGACGTTGGCGCGCGGATCATTAATCGGATTGGCGTAGGCGCATGGAAGGTCAATAGTCGGTTTGTCGCAGCCATGCCTTTCAAACATAATGTGTCCCGCCGTCCTCGCATCGGTAAGATGAGGTTAAAGGTGACGAACTGGCAGGAGTATGAGACTGGACTTCGTCGGCGTGGTAGTTTGACCTTATGGCTTACGCCGGAAGCCCTTTTGTGGCGGTCGCCAAGACGAAAGGCCAGAGGTGGCCCCCCGCTATTCCGATCTGGCGATCGAGACGGCCTTGATGGCCTGGTATTCGGACGGCGGCTACGCCAGACAGAAGGCTTGGTGGAATCGGTACTGTCATTGACGGGGCTGAAGCTCGCTGCTCCCCATCATACCAAGCTGAGCCGAAGGGCGCGGATATGCCTGCTGCTCGGTTCGAGCGACATACCCGTTAAGTTTCGGACGAAGCTGTGCATATCCTCGTCGACAGCACCGGCCTTCAGGTCTACGCGCACGAGGCACCCGGTCTTTTGCCGTATTTTGCATTGTATTCAAGGCTTGCTTCGCCGCGCCCGCCCGCTGGAAAGAACTGCCTGTCCGAGGAGGAGATATGACCGTCACCCCAGACCGCGGCGAAGGGATGGGCTTGCTGCGCATCGACCAGCACGGCGGTCGCCGAGGCGTAGGTTTCTGATCGCAGATGCCGATCCACCATTAGCATCATCTGGTGGATCGTGACGCCGAGCGAGCTTTCCGCCATGCGTTCGGCGCCGGCTCATCGTTCGCAGTCTCGCCCGGTGCGATAATGCGTGAAGCTGTCTAGGAACCTGGTCTAGCTCTGCACCTCGGCAAGCAGGCTGGTGATCCTGATTCGTGGCACCGAAACATAAAGTCGACGGCTGAGCGCGACGATCCTGTCACGCTCCTCCTCGCGGTTCGGGGAGACCGACAAACCCTTGTCGGAAATAGCCGAATCCGGAATGGCGTTGGCAGCCGCCGCCCTTGCCAGCTCTTTGAGTCTCGCGTCGAGTGTGGGAGTGCGTTCGGCTTGCCATTCGGCAAAGCTGTCAGGGATGGCAAGCCCGAGCCGCCCTTCGGCGCGCATCAGGGCGAAGATCGGTCGAGGCAGAAGATAATCCTCGAAACTGCGCCATGCCCGGCTGCGATCGACCCATATGTCGCCGGCCCGCGGCCGCTCTCGCAGGTGAACGAGCACCGCCACTTCCCAGGCCGTAGGAGTGACGCCGTCCGAGCGCGCACGCCGCCACCACTTGCGGGTCATGAACGCGAACGGCAACAGCGAAAGGAAACTACCCGCGCAGGTTAGAGCGCTTCCGTATAGTTGGCAATGTGCAGGATTCTGTCACGCTCCCGTTCCAGCGCTGCCTTCGTCTCGAGATCACTTGAGGCTTGCGAAGCGCCGTTTGTGTTGGCTGGCTCAAGGTGAGGGAGTGCGATGAGTCGATTCATCGGAAGTATCTTTCGGGAGTATTCTTTTTTGATAGGCCCCGGCCGTCTTTGGCCGGGATCGCGAGTCACGCGGCGTGTGCTCCGTCTTCGAACCTCTCGAACATGTGGTCGAGGTTAAGAAAGCAGACCATGCCGCGTTCGAGCGGGATGATGCCGTGCGAAAAGGCCGGATCGAAAGACGTTCCAAGATCCGGCACGGGCTGAATCTGGTCCGCCCGGATAGAGAGAATATCCGACACCTGATCGACCACGAGGCCGACGATGTTTTTGTCAACCTCCGCAACGACGATCGCGGCGCGGCTGGTGTCTATCGTGCTCCGCACGCCTAAGCGCGCGGCGAGATCGATGATCGGTATTACGGATCCTCGCAAGTTCATCACCCCGATGACATCAGGAGGTGAGTGGGGCAGCGGCGTTGCCGCTGCCCACCCCCGGATTTCCCGAATTGACGTTGTCTTGATGCAGAACTGCTGGTCGCAGAGATGAAAGGCAATGATTTCCAGAATCGTCGCTTGGCCTGGGGCGATCGCTGTTACCTGCATCAGAATTCCTCCCAGGTATCCACGGCAACTGCGGTCGCCCCTTTGCCGCCGAAGGCACCGGCGAGTTTAAGGCCGAGTGCGCGGGCGGGGGAAGGGACCGGCTTGCTGTCAGGGGCGACGGTGCGCGGCGCGGATGCCGACCCGTCGAGCCTGAAGCGGGTGATCAGTCGAGCAAGGTTCCCGGCCTCGTCGGCCAATCGGTTGGTGGCTGCTGTTGATTCCTCCACCATCGCGGCATTCTGCTGGGTCGTCTGGTCCATCTGGTTGACGGCCGTGTTTACCTCCGCCAGGCCCGTTGATTGCTCCTTCGCAGCCGTGGCGATCGAATGGACGTGCTCGTTGATCTTGACCACGTGGCCCTGGATCAGCGACAGCGCCTCTCCGGTTGCAGTCACCAGCTTGACACCGGAGTTCACTTCCTCACCCGAGCGCGAGATCAAGGCCTTGATGTCCTTGGCCGCGGCGGCCGAGCGCTGCGCCAGTTCGCGTACTTCCTGGGCGACGACGGCAAAGCCCTTGCCGGCGTCGCCGGCGCGCGCTGCTTCCACCCCAGCATTGAGCGCCAGAAGGTTCGTCTGAAAGGCGATCTCATCGATGACGTTGATGATCTGACCAATCTCGCCCGAGGCCTGCTCAATCTTGCCCATCGCCGAAACAGCATCCTTCACGACCGCGCTCGATTGTTCGGTGCTGCGGCGCGCCTCGTCGACCATATGGCTGGCTTCGGTCGCCCGCTCGGTCGAGCTCCGCACGGCGGCGGTGATTTCTTCCAAGGCCGAGGAGGTTTCCTCGAGCGAGGCGGCCTGCTGCTCTGTGCGCTTGGAGAGATCTCCTGAGGCCATCCGCATTTCACCGGCGCCGCCATTGATCGTGTCGATGGCCGAACGCACCTCGCCGAGAACGGAGCGCAGGTTCGCCATGGTTGCGTTGACGTTGTTCTTGAGTTCGCCGAAGGCACCTTGGAACTCGCCGCGCATGGTTTCCGTCAGATCGCCTTCCGCCAATGCGGAGATAACCCGGCGGGTTTCGGCCACGCCGCGATCGACCGAAGTCACCAGCTCGTTTACCTGGGCGGCGAACCGGTTGAGGTCGGCGTTGTGGTAGTCCTTGTCGATGCGCTGCGTGAAGTCGCCGGCGACCGCCGCCGAGACGACCTCGCCGATGCTCGACTGCAGGTCGGCGCTTTTCGCTTGCAACGCCGCTTCCTGCGCGTTCAACTCGCGCACCTTGATGCCGTTCTGCTTGAACACTTCGACGGCGCGGGCCATCTCGCCGATTTCGTCTTGGCGGGCGCTGAAGGGGACGTCCGTCTCGAGATTGCCGTCGGCAAGAATGCTCATGCTGCCCGTCAGCCGGCCGATCGGGCGGGCGATCGACCGGGCGCCGAACACGGCGGATCCGGTCAGCAGCAGCACCATGGCAAATGCCATGCCGATATTGATGATGCTGGTAAACGCCTGCACTCGTTGGCTCTCATTCACGGCCTCGGTCGCAAGGTCCTTCGCGACCTGGACGCCTTCGTCCAGCGTCTTCGTCATCGCTTCCGCAGTTGCAAGCAGGGATGTGCGAAGCTCCTCCTCCTTGCTATTGACCTCATTGGTCGATGCGCCGCCGTTCGATCTGGCTTCGACCACCTTCGCTAGATCGCCGGCCAAACCCGAATAGGTCTCGGCGAGATTCTTAATCGCCTGAACGCGATCCCCGTTGGCCGGCGTCCACATCTGCGCCTTCGCTTCGTCCAGGTATTTTTGCACGGAGTGGTAGCGCTCCTGCACGTTGGTAATCGCTTTGTTCGCATTCTCGGCTTTGCGGGCCAGACGGAGATCGCGCACGCCTATTTGCATGCCGCGCACGGAAGCCTTTGCATCGACAAGATTGCGGGAAATGGTCATTTGCGTGAATGCGCGTGAGGCTGCCTCATTGGCGTCCTGAGCGCAGATCCAGCCGACCAACGTAGTAAGTACCATAAGAAGAATACCTGCCCCGGACATGAGCGCGAGCTTGGTACTGATGCGTGAGAAAACGCTTGCAGACATTAGTTGAAGTTCCTGCGTAGCTGAAAACGTCATTCTTTCAGGTCGAACGTTGAGCGAAATGCCGCTCGAATCATTGAACGGCGTCGGGCGGGCATGCTCAAGGCAGATTGTATACCTACGTGAGCATACCTTTGGTCAGCACTTGGCTGGCTACTCGCCAGTAGTATTATTTAACGTGTTAATAATTTGTCACCGGTGCTACATCCGCGTACCCAAAGATGCGCGAGTCGGACAATGCTTCTGAACTTGGATCTGGCCGGGCTCGGCTAGGCTTTTGTTGCTCGTCTTTTTCGTGTCCGATGGTTTCTCGCCATAGGACTTCCGATAGTCGGCGGGAAAACGGCCGAAGTGAAAGAAGCCCTATTTCAGGCATATGTCTTTCCCGGATTCTGGATAGGAGGATCGAGAAGATCCTTACGCACTGCGCGAAGGCACTGCGCAAAGGCGGATAGCACACAGATAAGCCGAGTCGTTTCCCTGAGCTCGGAAACGGTTTCGAGTGCGCGGGCACAAATCGCTTCAACCCAAACAACTTCAAATCCCCTTAGCTGCTATTATTGCAGAAATCCCCACGGCGCCCCATGGCGCCAGATCCCGTCGCCGTTGGCGCAAGCTGCACCCTGGCTCTGGAGGCAGGTAGTGGCGAGATCATCGCCCATAAGATGCCCGGTCAGGACATTGGCGACGGCTCGCGGGTGGGGCCATTGCTCGACCAGATCGATCGTCCGATCGGCTTCCACGAGCTACGGCAAGCGCGCACCCGTCGAGAGCACCATCGGGCGATACAAGTCCATCATCGGACGGCGCCTGCGGGCTCGGTACTTCCTCGCTGAGCGGACGGAAGTCGCCCTTCGTTGCGCCGTCCTCAGCCGCATACATGGCTGCGCACACCCGAAATCCGTCCGGCGCCATGAAGCGATCGCATAAACAGCACCATCAGTGACCGGCATCCGCTCACGTCCCGATCCTTCGCATTAGTCTGCGACGCTCGTGACGGCAGCGTCGATCGACAAACTCCACTAGATCGATGTGCTGCGGAAGCCCACTTTGCGAGCCTTTGCGTATGCGAGAGACGTCGTCAGACACACGAATCTATCCAATTCAGGTCTGCTTGGTCCATTTTCGGCAGCGTTTTGCGCGCCGGGCTTGATGATTAATCCTTTGTTTAGGCGATACCGTGCTGGTGGCGAGTGCTGTGATGGTAGCCACTACTAACTCGGGGCCGAATCTCCGCCCAAAGTGGTGATGCAGCAATGCGATTGCTCTAACGCCAATCGCGTCTGCGGGATGAACCCGTTGGTTTTCCTAACTTATACATTCGATGCCTGGCTGGCCGCGTCCGATTACGTCTTAGCTGCCCATAGCATTGAATTCGTGGGCTTCGCTCGCCAATGCCTCGGAACCTCCTCCTATTTTCCGAGGCCACGGGAGCGGAGTGAAATCTCATGAAACGCGACTTCGCGGTCTGCGGCTATAGTTTTAGGGTAGTTACAGTGAAGCGGCCAAAGAGGCAGGAATATCTCACCGGCAAACCAATGTCGCCCGACGGATTTCAATAAAGCTGACGCATGAAGATTATGCAGCAGGACAGCTCGGAAAGCGCGTTCGGATGCCGTGATGGACGCTTGATTAACTCCCATACGGAAATCTCGCTAGCGCACATCCGTGCCCTTTATTTTTCGGGGGGCGATATTGGGGGCAGTTAAGTGCGATTTCGTCAATTTCAGTAACTATGAGCGAAACTTCATTACTTATCAAAAGCGGTGGAAAGGCAAAACATGTTGATCAAGCGACGAATTTTTATGGCAATCGTCTTTGCCTCAATCGTTTCCGGCTTAGCCGTAGGAGTTCCTCTCTATCTGGGTGCGATCAACTTAGTTGGGTCTGCATCGCAGAAGCAACTCAATGATCTGCGCCAGAAGTTTAATCAATCGATCGATGCCGAAATCGAGCGCGCGAGGAGCCTTGGAGGTCTGGTGGCCGAGATGCCGGAAGTTCAGGCTGCAATGGCTGAGGGAGACCGTGACAGGCTCGTGAGCATCTTCACCCCCGGATTCCCCTTGATGAAAGAACAGTTCGGCATCGACCAATTTCAGTTCCATACGCCGGATGCGAAGGCATTTCTTCGTATACATAAGCCAGAAAAATTCGGCGATGATCTGTCCAGCTTCCGCTTCACCGTGGTCGAGGCAAACAAGACGCAAAGACCGATCTTCGGCTTGGAGCGTGGTGTCGCCGGGGCCGGCATCCGCGCAGTCTATCCTGTCTTCCATCTCGGCAAGCACGTGGGTTCACTTGAATTCGGGATCAGATTTGGGGAAAACTATATTAGACAGATTATTGGCGAAAGCGAACATCAGGCGGAACTTTATTTCCTTCCAATGGATACAAATGCGGTTCTCGAGGTAAAGTCTCTCCTCACCGCAAGCAGCAAAGCCGGGGATCCGCTGCTCACAGCAGAACAGCTTTCCATGATTCAGCAGGGAGGTGAGGTCAAAACCAATTTTGACCTTTCCGGCACTCATTTCGCCGGGTTAGCATTCGCGATTCACGACTACGCCGGTCAAGTTGTTGGTGTGGGGCACATTCTTACTTCAATGGCCGATCTGGAGCAACAATCCCGCAATTTTGCCATCCTGGCAGCTCTGGCCGGTATCGCGGCTTTCGCTGCATCGATAGTCATTGCCACCTTCGTTGGTCGACGTCTTGGAGGTTCTATTCTTCGAATGACCGACGCCATGGGGAGGCTGGCCGAAGGTAACAACGATATTGATGTACCCTCGCGCGGTGGTAAGGATGAACTTGGGCAGATGGCTGACGCAGTGGAAGTGTTCCGCCAGAACGCCATTGAACGGTTGCGACTCCAATCCGATACGGAGGCACTTCAGATCGAGGAACTGGAGCGTCAGCAGACACACGAAGCCGAGGAGCGCCGCCGGATGCATCTGCTGATGCAGGCAACGGAAGGTCTTGCCCTGGGGCTCAGCCGTTTGGCGGAAGGAGACCTGGCGCACAAACTCGAGATACCCTTTGCACCGGAATACGAGCGCTTGAGAGCCGACTTCAACGCTGCCACTACACAGCTTTCCTCCACAATGACTTCAATTGTCGACGTGGCTACGGAGATTGACCGTGGTGCAAAAGAGATCAGCACCAGCGTCGATCACCTGTCGAAGCGCACCGAACAGCAGGCCGCAGCTTTGGAGGAAACCGCCGCGGCGCTGGACGAGATCACTGTCAACGTCTCCGGTTCGGCCCAAACCGCCGATGAAGCACAGGGCATTTCCGCGCGGGCTGCGACAAATGCGATGCAGTCCATGGAAATAGTGAAGGACGCCGTCAAAGCAATGGGAGACATTGAGGCGTCCTCGTGCGAAATCTCAAATATCATCGGTGTAATCGATGATATTGCCTTCCAAACCAATCTTCTGGCCCTCAATGCAGGTGTCGAGGCCGCTCGAGCAGGAGATGCGGGCAAGGGATTTGCGGTTGTGGCCCAGGAAGTTCGAGAGCTCGCGCAAAGATCAGCCACCGCTGCGCGCGAAATCAAAGCGCTCATTTCCAAATCATCAGGCGCCGTCGAACGGGGCGTGACATTGGTTAATCGGACCGGCGCTTCACTGCAGCAGATGCAGCAGTCCAATTCGCAGGTGAACGGACAGATGAATGCTATTGCACTGGCTGCTCGGGAACAGTCGAATGGGCTGATTGAAGTCAATCGTGCCGTCAATCAAATGGACCAAGTCACCCAGCAGAATGCGGCAATGGTGGAGGAGGCCAGCGGGGCGAGTTCTGTTCTCGCCGGAGAGGCGCAGAAGCTCCGAATGCTGGTTGCGTCCTTCCGGGTGGCGGAGAATCTTGAGGTTGAAAGGCGAACGGCGGCGTAACCGGCACTTCGAAATGCAGGCAATACATCGGGGCGATCGTCTTACCACGATCACCCTGGTGGTATTGAACGCGCCGCGCTATCAGTCGGGCGGAGTAGATTACGACGGCCAAATCTCCCGACGCGGAGACACCTATGCGCGTTCGCTTCTCGATGAAGCGGCGGTAGTGACCCTGACACGCAGTTGGGCTCCGCTGCGCGAGCCAATTGGGTCACTCGCTCCTGACAATTGGCCTTGTCGAGTTGAAGAAGATGCTTCGTCCGCTGGAGACCCAGCCCAGCGCATTCCTCGGTGATCTCAAAGTGCTTCCGCACGGCGTTCCGAAATCCGGATGCACGAAAGCGTGGACCTCAGCGCAACTTGATGGTTTCCGACGGCGTTTCGCCGAATGCTTGTCGATAAGCCGCAGCAAACCGCCCCATGTGGGTAAAACCTGTACTCCGTGCGACGTCGGAGATTGACGGAGAGGTTGTGTTGCCGAGCAGAGTTTTGCGAGCGGCTTCTAGGCGGATAGTTCGCAGGTATGTCAAGATTGTAGTACCTTTGAACTGCTTGAAACCGCTCTGCAATGCTCTCACGCTAGTCCCGATCTCGCGCGCTATTTCAGACACCTCAAGGGAACGAGACAGGTTGGCATGCATGTATTCGATTGCTCTCTTCACACGCCATGGCACGGCCGGCGAAGTAGACTGTGAAACTCGGCGGAGGTAGTTGTTAGGAACAGCATTCAAAAGCGCGATCATCGTTGCTTGGAACAAGTGCTCAGTTGCCAGCAGCGGGAAGCTGTTTCCGTCGGAACCATTAATGCAATACCAGACAAGATTACCAAGTGCCGCCAACCTCGAACCACTTACTGTTGTCAGGTCGACAACGCAGTCAAATTCAACATCATCTACAACAGGTCCCTCAATCAGCGCACTAACTTGCTGAATCATTGCCGCCTTTTCGAATGCCAGTAGAACATAGCTGCCGTGATCGAGTTGAATGAGCTCTCCGAACCGGCTGGAACTCGTTATAAAACCCCTGGTTCGCGTCAGAGAAACAAGTTTTGCGGCACTTTCAGTTTCCGAAGCGGGCAGACAAAGGATGTAAACGTCAGGCGCAGGATCGAAAGGCAATTTCGCCCAAGGACAGCGCTTTCCCTTCCATGCTCTGAACCGGCCGACAACATAAAGCTTTCCTTCGACGAAGATCTTGTGGTCCCGTGGTTCATCTTCGGAGTAAAGGAATGTCTCCCCATCGGCCTCCGAACTACTGCCAGCGTTGGATGCCTCCATCCCGAAAGCAGGGAGCCCAGCAGAGCGCAATTTATCCTCCAAAATCGGTAGTTTGCCACACTGCACCAATGCTCACCCCGGCCCCTGGATCGCTCTCTCTCTCCAGTCAATCGGACCCGAACAGGTTTGCCGTCGTGGCGCGTTACGTTACGGGCTCGCGACCACCCGGCACCTGCTCGACAAGGCGGCGCAGGAGGCCCCGGGCCATCCGTCAAGGAGACGCTGATGGAGCGACGCCAGCTCGAGGCAAAACGCCTGCTGATGTTCAACATCATTAAGTCGGTGACCCCGCCTATTTCTCCCGCTTCCTCCGCCAAAGAACGGGTATCTCACCCGCAGCCTGGCGGCAGGGTCGCCTCGCCCCCGAAGCAGAGGGCCGGACCGCGCTGCCTCGCCGCAAGACGCCACCGAAAATCCGGCCGATGCCACCATTCAGGCCAGATAGGCCTTGTGCAGAATATCCGGCTCCGAGATCAGCCTCTGAGGCTCGCCGGAATAGGCGAACCGCCCTCGCGACATGACGATGGCGTGGTCAGCCAGCGAGAGAGCGACGGCAGTGAACTGCTCGATCAGCAGGATGCCCGTCCCTTCCTGGGCCAGCCTTTCAATGACGTTCATCAGCCGCTTGACGATCAAGGGCGCCAGTCCCAGCGACATCTCGTCGGCGAGCACGAATTTTGGTCGACAGATAAGCGCCTGCCCGAGTGCCAGCATCTGTTGCTGACCTCCGGACATGGACCCGGCCCGCTGGTTCTTCCGCTCAGCCAACTCGCCGAAAATGGAATAGATTTCATCGAGCGCCCGATCGAGCTCCGGGCGGGAATGGGCATGCCCGGCCGTGCGCAAGTTGTCGTCGACGGAAAGCCCCGGCAGCACCCGGTGCCCCTCGGGAACAGCCGCGACACCGGCGGCCCGAACCGCTTCCGTCCCCAACCCGGAGAGGCGACGGCCAGCCATATGGACGGAGCCTGCCTCGAGCGGGAGTGCGCCGGCAAGGGCCAGCACCAGCGAACTCTTGCCGGCGCCGTTTGGCCCCAGCAGGGCCGTGACCGTGCCCGGTTTCAGGCTCATCGACACACCATCCACGACGCGCTTGACGCCCCGGCGGACGATCAGCCCCTCGATCTCCAGAGTTTGCATCACGTTTCCTCCATACCGAGATAAACCGCCCGCACCCGAGGATCGGCGAGCACCGAGGCCGTCTCGCCATAGGTGACGAGCGATCCGAAATCGAGAACCATGGTTCGCTGGCACGTGGCCTGGATCAGATCGACATCGTGATCGATCAGGAAGGTTCGGGCCCCGATCGTTTCGGAAATCCCGTTGATCACGGACCGCAGCGTTGCGACCTCGCTCTGTGAGAAGCCGGCACCCGGCTCGTCCAGCAGAATGAGTTTGGGCGAACCGGCCACGCAACGCGCCAGTTCCGTCATGCGCCGTTCAAAGGAGTTGAGGCCCGCGACGGAGCGGCGGCGGACGGCATTGATCCCGGTGAATTCCAGAGCCCTCGTAAGGGCATCCTCCGCGTCACCCCGTGACAGACGAAGAGAGTCGAGCACAACCCTAACATTGTCTTCCACCGTCAGTTCATCGACGGCCTGCTCCTTCTGAAAGGATCGGCGAAGGCCCCATTGAGCCCTCTGATGTGGCTGCAATCCAGTTAGTTCCTGGCCGAAGACGCGGATCCGCCCTGAGCCCGGCCTCACGAAGCCGGAAAGCACGTTTAGAAACGTCGTCTTTCCAGCGCCGTTTGGCCCGATGATGCCGACCACCGGCGCATCAAGTTGCACAGTCAGCCTGTTCAGCGCCGTCACACCGCCGAAGGAGACCGTTACTCCATCGATCTCGATCATCTGGCGCTCCCTCCGTTCGACTTGCCGAGCAACAGGACCGCGAGATCCTCGATCTGCCCCGCGATGCCTCTGGGAGCGGTGGCGAGCGCGTGGATCAGGGCCGCACCGAAGATGATGTAGGCAGTGTCGCCGTTGACCCCCAGATCGTTGAGCAGGGCCGGAACGAGGCGATAAAGCGCCGCTGCGATCAGCGCCCCGACCGGGCTCCAAGCGCCCCCGACGATAGTCAGGGCAAAGATCATCACCGACTCTGCAGCCGGAAAGCTGCGCGCGTCGAGCATTTGCAGATTGCCGGCGAGCAGCACGCCGGCAATCCCGGCGAGGAAGCCTGAGAGGGCGAAGGCCCAGACCTTGTAGAAGGGGACGTCGACCCCGGTCGACATCGCCGCAGCCTCGGAACGCCGGATCAGCGCCCAGGCCCGGCCCGCCTTCCCGATTTCGTGCCAGTGAGTGAGTGCCATGCCGAGCGCCGTAACCACGACGCAATAGGCAAAATAGGCCGCATCACTGCTCGCGAAGGTCGGACGCGGCATGTATCCGGCCGATTTCACAGCAAAACCCAACCATCCACTGCCGCCATTGGGAAACTGGATGACATTGACGATGATGGCGAAGGCGCCGGCGATCATCAGGGTGACCAACGCCAGATAGAGTCCACGCATGCGCAGTGCCGGATAGGCGAACACCATGCCCAGCCCGGCAGCAGCGACCCCGCCGGCCAGCATGTTGACCTCGAAGGGCGTGCCAAGCCCGTAAGCGAGTCTGAGACCGACCCAGCCGCCAGCACCCATGAGAGCGACATGCGCGAGAGAGACCAGCCCAAGACGCCGATAGAGCAGCGCGATAGCGGCGGCCGTCAGCGTGTAGATTGCCACGCCGGTCAGGACCTTGATCCAGAGGGAGGCCAGCAACAACGGTGGCAGAAAGGCGAGAGCCGCAACGAGGACGGCGAGACCGATCGCGCGGGACCGCCAAAGGGCCGAGACAGGGGTGGAAACCACCGGGGGGTTCGATGCCATCATCTCAATCCTCTCCCGCAAATGTCAGCCGTCGGCCGCGTTGTAGCCACATCAGCGCCAGTGTCGCGATGACGAAGGGAGCGGCGACGCGGAATGGGGCAAGCGGTTTCACAAGGGTCAGCATGCTTTCGGTCACGCCGATTAGCAGCCCGGCCACGAAGGTAACCGGAATGGATTTCAGTCGTCCGATGATAGTGGTGGCGATCACCGGGATGACGAGAAAGGTGAGAACGGCCGGATCGAGCCGCACCAATCCTCCGAAAAGCAGACCGGTAAAGCCGGCCAGCACACCGGAGATCCCCCAGGCGAAGGCCTCGACGCGGCGGACCGGAACACCGAGGATGGCCGCGACGTCGCGACTGTCGGCCAAGGCCCGCATCAGGAGACCCGTCCGGGTTCTGGACAGATAGATCCCCATGGCCAAGGTAGCGATCACACCGCCGGCCAGCGCGATCAGCCGGGTCCCGTTGATACGGACCCCGATGATGGACAGGCCGAGGCTGTCCGAGAACAAGCCGAGCTTGCGGGACGTCACCATCCAGATTAGGTTCATCAGGCCAAGCAGGCACAGTGCGAAGCCGAGTGTTGCAACCGCCTTGATCACCGGTTCCCGGTGGGCAAGTTGCGGAGCGACCAGCAACCCGAAACCCAGCGAGAGGGCGAGGCTTACCCCCATCGCGGCCGCCCAGGCGAGAGGCTCCGGCAGGTGCCATTCCAGCACCTGCCAGGCAGTCATGGCGCCCACGGCGCCGATGGCGCCATAGGCGAAGTTGAGCACGCCGGTAGCCCGGTTCAGGATCACCAGCCCCACCCCGCCCAGCGCATATAGGGCGCCGACAGCGAGCCCCGAGACGAGAAACATTCCAAAGGCTCCCAGCATGACCGCGGGGCCTCAATTCACGATGCCAAGCGCCTTTTCATCGGCGCGATAGGGATCGAGATAGGCGCTGTCCATGTCCGTGCATTGGCCGACGACCTTGTAGCCACCTTCGATCATCTGCACCATCATGTTGGCGTGGTTTGGCATGTGGCGGTCGCCTGGGCCGACATAATAGGGGCCGCACAGGAGGTCGGACTTATAGTTCTTGATATTGCGGATCGCCTCAGTCACTGTAGCACGGTCGAGTTTCGCCGGGTCCTGCTGCAGCATGGCATCGACGAAGAAGCGGGCAGAGAGGTATCCGGCCTGGCTGAACGTGTCCCGCGGGTCATCGGCATTGCCGTGAGCATCGAGAACCGCACGCCAATTGTTGGCATCGGGACCGGTCCCGTCAATCGGCGTCAGTTCGATATTTACGTGCATGACGCCTGCCCAGTCGGCACCAAGCATGGCCGGAACATCACGATCATAAAGTGGTGTGGAGGAAATCCACTTGTAGCTGTCGCGCTGGCCCGACTCGAGGGCGGCCTTCAGGAAGGCGGCGGCCATACCTGCAGGCAGATTGACGAGCATCGTGTCTGCCCCGGAGGCCACGGCTTCGAGAAAGGCCGAGTTCATGTCTGCGGCCGACGGATCGAGCAGGACGCTCGATCCTGCGAGGTTCTTCGACTGCATGTATTTCTCGGTCCAGCCGCAGGAATACGGACCGACGCTTGGAATGGTCAGACCGATGCACACGACGTTGGTGGAGCCCAGATTGCCGACGGCCCACTGGGCAGCACCCACGGAAGAAGGCAGCGGACCCTCGTTGGTGGAAACGATATTCTTCGATTCGAAGCACTCCGCCACAGCGCAACCGGACGCCATGGCCATCACGCCCTCTTCCTCGTAGAGCTTGGCATTGACGCCCATCTCGACGAAGGAGGCGTTGCCGACGAGGGCGACCACCTCTTCGTCCTTGACCAGCTTGGTCGCGACCTGCGCGGCAACTTCTGGATTCCACTGGTCGTCCTCGACGAGGTACTCGATCGGGCGGCCATTGATCCCACCATTAGCGTTGACGCAGTCGAAATAGGCCTTCGCCGCTAGCGAGGCGGACGAGAAGTCGTCGGGGCCCGTCCGGCCGACGATGGCGCCGACCTTGAGTGGTTTGCCGGACGCAGTCTGACCGTTGTTCAAGCCGCAACTCGGTGCGGCAGCGGCGGAACCCGCCGACAGTAAGAACAGAGATGCAATGGCGGCGGTGCCGCACAGAAGATGCGATTTCATGTTTTCCTCCCAATGTGAGCCGGAACCCGGCTTCGTGGCCAAAAGGCCGGTTTTGATCGCGCGATCTCCTCAGGCCGCCCGATCCTTCCGCAAGATGAAGCGGCTGGCGCGCTCCCCGATCATGATCGTCGGTGCATTGGTGTTGCCCGAAACGAGCGTCGGCATGATCGAGGCGTCCGCCACCCGCAGCCGGTCGACGCCGAAGACCTTGAGTTCCTCGTCGACAACAGCCATCCGATCCTCCCGAATGCCCATCTTGGCCGTGCCCGAGGGATGGAAGACGGTTTTCGAGATCCCGCGGATGTAATCGCGCAAAGCGTCCGGATCTTTCTCGATGCCGGGTGTCGGCAGGACGCGACGCTTGATGATCTTCGCCAGCGACGGCGCTTCCGTGATCTTGATCGCCAGTTCGACGCCGCGGACCAGCGTCTCCAGATCTGCGGGGTTCGCGAAGGAATTGGCGTGGAAGAGCGCTGGATCATTGGGATTGGCCGACCGGAGTTTGACCGTGCCGCGCGATTGTGGCCGCAGGAAGCAAGGGCCAATAGAGATACCGTGTCCAGACGAGGCCGTCCGTTCGCCGAAGCCGACGAAGCTCGGCAGCACATGGAACTGGATGTCGGGCTGGCCGAGACCGGCCGTGTCGACGAAGCCGCCGGACTCGACGACGGTCGACGTCAGCAGACCCGTCCTTGTCAGCATGTATTGCAGCATGTGGCTGACGGCGGCGAAGCCCTTGTCCTGTCCGAACAGGGAGAGGATGTTGACTTCGGCCTGAACTGTCGCCTCGAGATGATCCTGATAGTTCTCCCCAACGCCCGGCAAATCGGCAACGACATCGATGCCGTGCGAACGCAGATGCTCGGCCGCGCCGATGCCGGACAACTGGAGGATCTTGGGCGTGGCGATCGCGCCTGCCGTCATGATGATCTCGCAGCGCGCCTTCACCGTTGCGCCGGAGGATAGCTGCACGCCGACCGCGGTCCGCCCCTCGAATAGGACCCTTTCGACCTTGACGCCGGTCATGATCTCGAGATTAGCGCGCCCCTCAGCGTCTCGCAAAAATGCTTGCGCAGCGCTCCAGCGGCGACCATTGTTCGTCGTCGTCTGGTAAAACCCGACGCCCTCTTGCTCGGCGCCATTGAAGTCTTCGTTGTACTTGATCCCGACCTCTTGGGCCGCCCGGACGAAGGCCCAAGACAGCGGATGACCGTAGCGGCGGTCGGACACCTTCAATTGACCGTCCGCGCCGTGAAACTCTCCGGAGAGCCGCTGGTTGCCTTCGAGGTCACGGAAGACGGGAAGCACCTTATCGTAAGACCAGGACCGGCATCCCATCTGCGCCCAAGTCTCGTAGTCCTGGCGCTGGCCGCGGACGTAGATCATCGCATTGATCGAACTCCCGCCTCCGAGCACGTTGCCCTGCGGCACAACGTTCGGCTTGCCCTTGATGCCGGGATCTGGCTCGGACGTGTAGAAATGCACGTCGCGTCCCTTCTCGATCACCTTGAAGAAGGTGGCAGGGATATGAATGAACTTGTCGGTGTCCTTCTGTCCGCTTTCGATCAGCAGGACTTTCCTGGACGGATCTTCCGAAAGACGCGCGGCCACCACGGAACCCGAGGACCCGCCACCGACGACGATATAATCAAACTCACGCATTTGAGCCTCCCGCGCGGTGTCGAAACATCCGCGCCTTGAATAAAGCCTGACGAACCGTTCAGGAGAACACTGTCTGGATGGTGGTGAATTCCTTCAGTCCGTCGACCCCGAATTCGACCCCGATCCCGGACTGCTTCACGCCTCCAAACGGTGCATTGGGCTGGATTGCACCATGCTTGTTGATCCAGACCGAGCCGCATTCGAGCCGCGCCGCGACCTGCTTTGCCTTAGAGACATCTTTCGACCAGACGGAGCCGCCAAGACCGCTGGGATTGTCGTTGGCCTTGGCGATCGCCTCCTCGATGTCGTGGTAACGGATGATCGGCAGGGCCGGACCGAACTGCTCCAGGTCAACGAGTTGGGCACCGTGATCGACGTCGGCGACCAGGGTCACGGGGTAAAAGTACCCCGGTCCGCCCTGCGGCGCACCCCCCGTCAATACCCGACCGCCCCTGGCGACCGCTTCCTCGACGAGTGCCGAGACGATGCCGAGCTGTGCTGCATTCTGCAGCGGCCCGAGAACCACGTCCTCCACCAAGCCATCACCGACCTTAATGGCGGAAGCATAGGTCGCGAGCGCGTCACACACCGCGTCATAGATGCTGTCATGGACGTAAAGGCGCTTCAGGCAGGCGCAGGTCTGGCCGCCGTTGATGAAGGCACCCCAGAAAAGGCCCTCGGCGATCGCCTTGGGATCGGCATCGGGAAGAACGATGCCGGCATCGTTGCCGCCCAGTTCGAGCGTCAGGCGCTTCAGTGTATCGGCAGCGGACGCCATCACGCGGCGCCCCGTGGGGGTCGATCCGGTGAAAGTGATCTTGGCAACATCTGGATGCGACGTGAGCGCCGCGCCCAGATCGTTGTCGTCGGCGATGACGTTGACGACACCGGCCGGCAGCACCTCGTTCATCAGTTCCACCAGACGGATGGTCGTAAGCGGCGTATTCGGCGACGGCTTGATGACCACCGTATTGCCGGTGCGGATGGCCGGGATGATATGCCAGCAGGCGATCATGACCGGCCAGTTCCAAGGCGTTATGGCGCCAACGACACCGATCGGCTTGCGATGCAATTCCACCCGACCTTCCGGTCCGTCCTGGACCACTTCGACCGGCAGGTCTAGGGAAGCCGTATGACGGGTCCAGGCAACGGCCCCACCGATTTCGAAGCGCGAGCCGAGCCCGTTGAGCGGCTTGCCCTGCTCCAGCGTCAGAAGCCGCGCCATTTCCTCCGCATTCGCCTCGATCGTTTCCGCCACACGGGCGCAGAGCGCGGCGCGCTCGGAGGAGGGCCGAGCAGCCCACGCCGGAAATGCCGACTTTGCGGCAGCTACGGCAGTGTTCAGGTCGTCGTTGGTGGCTAGCGGCGACATGCCGACGACTGTGCCGGAAGAGGGATTTCTGACCTCTCTGTGACGTGCAGTCGAAACCGGCTTGCCGTCGATGACAAGCGTGAATTCCTTCATGATACATCCTCCCATGCAATGCGATGAGAGGATATTAGCCGATGGCCGTCGGTAATTCTTGGATCACGGCGCGGCATGAATTGGACAAAAGCGCGACACCCGCTTCAGGACGTTACCACATCCTTGGGCGAGCAGTCGAACAGCTTGCGGAAGCTGCGATTGAAGTAGGAAATGTCGTTGAAGCCGACCGAGTATGCGACGTCCGCGATGGCACCAGGATGATGCGCGCCCCGCAGTCTTTCGAGTCTCGCCCGGGCGAGATGCAGGCGCTTGAGCTTGATCATGCCCGTCACCGTCATGCCCTGGGAGCTGAGATCCTCCTGAAGGGTTCTCAGCGAGACGCCCACGCGGTTGGCGAGCCATTGCGGCGTCAGGTACTCCTCGGTCAGGTTCTCGTCGATCAGCACCTGGACGACCTCGAGCCTTCCCGTGCCGCTGTCGCCACGCACGAAGAACTCTTCGCCCGGATCGGTCGCGAAGGCCTGTCGCGTTGTGTTGAACAGCAATTCCCTCAGATGCGGCGCCCGGTTGTCGTCGCTTGCCGTGCTTATCATCTTGGCGACGAGCGCGCCGAGCATTATCGACATCGGATCGTCCGCCCTAATCTTCCTTGTCACCGAAATCCGAACGGCCCTGTCCGACAGCAGCATCTGCCTGGGCAGGTGCACGGACAGGTGATTTGAAAACGAGCCGCCAAAATAGAAGATCGACGGCCTTGTTGAATCGACAAGGATGCATTCGCCCGGATGGAGCTGCTCCTGACGGCCGGACTGCTCGACGCCGCAGGACCCTTCCAGTTGCAGCAGTAGGAACAGGTTGTCGCCCTGATCGGCCCGGATGTCGTCAGGATCACGGCGGATGTAGTCGAGGTCGTTCGCCACCTGCGCAAGTTCTATCCCGGCGGCGTGAGACAGCGCGGCACTACCACGCACAACGTTCGACCCGTCGTATCGGCTGGGATTGAAATGGCCGCATATGGATTTCAGGTCCGACGTCCATGCGTCGAACTCGCGCGTCACCCACTGCGTGGGAACGCAACGTCCCAAGCTCGCCAAGTGCATGCCCGTCTCCTCCCAAAGCCGGCGACCTAATTACTGATCATGTTAACAAATCGGGAATTTGTCAAATTCCCGGGTTCAGATCCCCGGCGTAGTCAGTAGACTTTCGCGCCCGCCGTTGGCTGCGTCGGCTTTGCATCCTTGAAATCCTTGAGCAATCGAGCGGAGGCATTGCCAAGCAATCCCACGTCGTTGCCGATCCCCACGAATGTCGCCCCGAACTCGCAGTAGCGTTTCGCGAGTCCGAGATCCCCGATCAGAATCCCGGCGGCTTTGCCAGCAGCGAGGATCCGCCCGATGGATTGCTCCACGACCTCCTGGACTTCTGAAGCTCCCGGCCGCCCCAGGTAACCCATGTCTGCGGCCAGATCGGAGGGTCCGATGAAGACACCATCCACACCCTCGACAGCACAGATCGCATCGAGATTGTCGATCGCGACACAGCTCTCCACCTGCACCAGGAGGCAGATCTCGTCGTTCGCCGTCTGCAGATAGTCGCCGATACGGTTGAAGTCCGAGGCACGCGCCAGCGCCGCGCCGACGCCGCGGATGCCTTGGGGCGGATAACGCACGGCCTTGACCATCTCGGCGGCAAGTCCCGCATCGTGCACCATGGGGACGAGTACGGTCTGCGCGCCAATGTCCAGCATCTGCTTGATGACCCAGGTCTCACCGATGGGCGGTCGAATGATTGCATGCGAGGGCGAACCGCGCATTGCGCGCAACTGCTCGGCCAGACGTGGTACGTCACTCGGCCCGTGCTCGGCGTCCAGCAATAGCCAGTCGTAGCCGGCGCCGGCACAGATCTCGACAGCGTTCGGGCTTCCGAGAGCCTGCCACAAGCCGATCTGGAGGCGGCCCTCTTTCAATCCACGCTTGAAGGTGTTGACGGGTGCAGGCATCACGGCTTCCTCTTCATAGTCGGGTCGGACGAGATTCGTCCGACTTGGTAGGCTCATTCAAAAAACAGGCTGACGGTTCCGTAGGGACCGAAATCGCCGACGATCGTATCTCCGTGCCGAGCCTCGACGGGTCGGATGAACGAGCCGGCAAGTACGATCTGCCCCGCCTCGATGCCGTCACCATACTGGGCCAGCCGGTTGGCGAGCCATGCAACCCCGCGGGCCGGCTGATTGAGCACGCCCGCGCCGAGCCCAGTCTCCTCGACTTCGGCATTGCGGCTGACGATCGCGCCCATCCATCGCATGTCGAGAGCATCCGGTCTGACCGCGCGCCCACCGGTGACGATCCCCGCATTGGCGGCATTGTCGGAAATCGTGTCGAACACCGTCCGCGGCTTCTTCGTTTCCGGATCCGCCCGGAGAATGCGCGTATCGAGGATCTCCAGTGCAGGCGTAACGTAGTCGGTGGCGTTCAGCACATCGAAGACGGTGATCCCCGGTCCCTTCAGCGGCGCCTTCATGACGAAGGCAATCTCTGCTTCGATGCGCGGCTGGATGAAGCGATCCTTCGGAACTGTGGCACCATCCTCGAAGACCATGTGGTCGAAGAGGACGCCTGAATCCGGGATGTCGATATTAAGGGCATACTGCATGGCCTTGGAGGTCAGCCCGATCTTCCAGCCGATGACCTTGCGCCCGGCGGCAACCTTCCGCTTTACCCAGGACGCCTGGATGGCATAGGCGTCATCCATATCGATTCCTGGATGTGCAAGTGACAGCAACCCAGTCTGAACCCGTGTGCGCTCGGCCTCATCGAGCTTGGCGGCAGCGGCTTCGATCTCGTCTTTTGTCAGCATGTCAGACCTCGTCATCGATCGTGTTTCTCAGGACGCCCAGTCCATCCGCCTCGATCTCGACGACGTCGCCAGGCTTGAGCCAGATGGGCGGGTCGAAGCGGGCACCGGCCCCGGTCGGCGTGCCGCAGACGATCACATCGCCGGGCACTAGAGTGGTGAAGGTCGAGATATAATTGATGATTTTGCGGAAGGAGAAGATCATCCGGCTGGTGCGGTCGCTCTGGCGAACCTCGCCATTGACCCGGGTCTCCAGCTTGATGTCGGCGATCTGGCTCTCGTCCACGAACGGAACGAGCCATGGCCCGATCGACCCGCTCCGGTCGAAGTTCTTCCCCTGGGTCACGTTGAACTTGGCGTGCCGCACCCAGTCGCGGATCGTACCCTCATTGCACAAGGTCAACCCCGCGATGTGATTGAGGGCGTCCCGTTCCGCGATCCGTCGGCCACCCTTGCCGATGACGATGACGATCTCGCCCTCGTAGTCGAGTTGTGGGCTTTCCGGCGGACGGATCAGCGGATGGTCGTGACCGGTAAAGGACCGGGAAAAGCGAATGAAGAGCGAGGGATTGGCGGGGGCGGCCTGCCCGTCCTTGTATTCCTCGTTGCGGTCCGGGAAATTGACGCCGACGCAGATCAGTTTCTCCGGTGCAGGAATCGGTATCTCGAACGAAACATCAGCCAGCGCCATGTCCGGTTTGTCTCCTGCATGCCGCTCCGCAAGCGTTGCGAGCGCTCCGTCGGCAACGACCTCGCGCAGTGTCGGATACTGTCCGGCATACCTCATGGAAAGATCGACGATGCCGCCCGCGACGACAAGACCGAAGCCTCGGCCGCCGGTGGAGGTGCTGAAGCTCAGGAAACGGGGATGGGACATGGACGTGCTCCTCACTCGACGCCGCCAAGGCAGACATACTTGATTTCGGTGAATTCCTCGATGCCGTAGCGCGACCCCTCGCGTCCGAGGCCCGAGAGCTTCACACCGCCAAAGGGGGCTTCCGCTGTCGAGATCAGCCCCGTGTTGACGCCGACCATCCCATACTCCAGAGCCTCGGCGACACGGAACACGCGCGCGAGATCCTTGGCGTAGAAATAGGAAGCGAGCCCAAATTCGGTGTCGTTCGCCTGGGCGATAACATCCGCCTCGTCCTTGAACCGGAACAGGGGGGCGAGCGGCCCGAAGGTTTCCTCCCTCGCGACCATCATCATCGGCGTGACGTCGGCGATGACGGTTGCCTCGTAGAAGTGGCCACCGAGTTGGTGGCGCCGGCCGCCGGCCAGGAGCCGGCCGCCCTGCCCGCACGCGTCCGCGACATGTTCCTCGAGCTTGGCGAGTGCATTGCCGTCGATCAATGGGCCGAGTGTAACACCCTCGTCGAAACCGTTGCCGGTCTTCAACCGGTCCACCGCGCTTGCGAGCTTTTCGGCAAAGGTGTTATAGACGCGATCCTGGACATAGATCCGGTTGGCGCAGACGCAGGTCTGGCCGTTGTTGCGGAATTTCGCGATTAGCGCACCCTCGACCGCCGCATCGAGATCGGCGTCGTCGAATACGATGAACCGCGCATTGCCGCCGAGTTCCAGCCCCAGTTTCTTGATGGTTGGCGCCGACTGCCTGTAGAGCTCCGCCCCCACTTCGGTGGAGCCGGTAAAGGTCAACTTACGCACGACAGGGCTCGACGTCAGTTCGGCACCGATCACACGGGCAGAACCGGTGAGCACGCTGAACAGCCCCTTCGGTAAGCCGGCGCGTTCGGCGAGGATCGCGAGCGCAATGGCCGAGAATGGTGTCTGCGAGGCGGGCTTCAGAACCATGGCGCAACCGGCGGCAAAGGCGGGGCCCGCCTTGCGGGTTATCATCGCATTCGGGAAATTCCACGGTGTGATGGCAGCGACCACGCCGATCGGCTGCTTCATGATCAGGATGCGCTTGTCCTTCTGGTGGCCTGGGACGATATCGCCGTAGAGCCGCCGCGCTTCCTCGGCGAACCACTCGATGAAGGAGGCACCATAGGCGATTTCACCCTTGGCTTCGGCGAGGGGTTTGCCCTGTTCGAGGGTCAGGATCCGTCCGAGATCGTCCTGACTGGCCATGACCAGCTCGTACCAGCGGCGCAGGATGACACTTCGTTCCTTGGCAGTGCGGCACGCCCATTCGACCTGCGCCGTTCTGGCCGCCTCGATCGCAGAACGAGTTTCCTCTGCGCCGAGATTGGGCACGCGCCCGATGATCTCACCGGTGGCGGGATTGTCCACCGCGATGGAATTGGCCGGATCGGCCTCGATCCAGTCACCCCCGACGAGGGCGGCCTGGCGGAAGAGTGTCGGGTCCTTGAGCTGCATGAACTGGCCTTGCTGAGAGGATCGGACGGGCAGCACCTGTACCGTGCTGCCCCCTAAGGGATGAGGTCAGGGCGCGATGATCGGCTGCGCCTTGAGGTCGGACTCACGGACTGCCGCTCCTGCAAACAGGCTCCCGTGTTCGAACCAGGAGCGCGGCGCCGGCGCACCCCAAAGCGTCTGTCGCTGCGGATCCTTCAGGTCCCACTTGATCGGCTCCAGATCGGGATCCACGGTCTGGTAATCCGAGCAATAGATCTCGATGCGGTGACCGTCCGGATCGAGGATGTAGAGGAAGAAGGCGTTCGAGATGCCGTGGCGGCCCGGACCACGCTCGATATTGGCGACCCAGCCGGTGGTCGACATCAAGTCGAGCAGGTCGATGATGTTGAGCGGCGTCGGAACCCAGAAAGCCGTGTGATGCAGACGGGGACCCCTGCCATTGGTGAAAGCGATGTCGTGCACGCCGCCCTTGCGGTGTGTCCAGGCGGCCCAGAGACGACCCGTCTCTTCATCGGCGGTGTACTCGGTGACCCGGAAGCCGATCTCGTTGTAGAAGGCCACACTTTCATCGACGTTCGGCGAGAAGCAGTTGAAGTGGTCGATGCGCAGCGGCTTGACGCCGCGATAGAGCGCGTATTTCTGATGGATCGGCGGCAGCCGGTCCATCTTGGCGTAGAATTCCAGCGGCGTGCCCAGCGGGTCGCGGGTGCGGAAGGTGCGCGCCTGGTAAGGTCGCTCGACCCATTCGACGCCGAGCCCCTTGCCGTCGAAGAAGCGCGCCGCCTTCTCCAAGTCGGCTTCGTCATAGACCTTGAAGCCGAGATCCCGCGCCTCTGCCTTGTCGGACTTGCGCAGGACGATGCAATGGTGGCCACGTTCTTCCATCGCACGCAGATAGATCGCATCCGACGTCTCGTCGGTCACCTGCAGGCCGAGCGTGTCGACATAGAAGGCTCGCGAACGGGCGAGATCCGTCACGCCGAATTCCACGTGGCTCAGGCGCACGATGTTGAAGGGCGGGTAGAGATTGGGTTCCGGTAGTGCCATGATGTACCTCCTCCGTCCTAGGGTTGGCGCCGTAGGACGTCGATCGTGTCGTGGGAAATTCAGCCGCCGAGCTTCTGAATTGCGTGTGGCTTGGTGGCGAAAGCGATGTTCTTGGTTTCCATGTAGAAATCGAAGGACCAGTCGCCGCCGTCGCGGCCGATCCCGGAATTCTTCACGCCACCGAATGGCGTCGGCAGGTGCCGGACGTTTTCCGAATTCACCCAGATCATCCCGGCCTCGAGATGTTCGGTGAAGCGGAAGGCCCGCGTGACGTCGGATGTCCAGAGATAGCCGGTCAGGCCGTATTGGACGTCGTTGGCGAGCGACAGGGCCCCGTCCTCATCGCGGAAGGGGATCGCGGTCAGCACCGGGCCGAAGATTTCCTCCTGCGCGATGCGCATCTGGTTGTTGGCGCCGGTAAACAGCGTCGGGGAGACATAGCAGCCGCCGCCGGGACCATCGAACTTCTCCCCGCCGGCCGCGACCTTGGCCCCTTCCGACTTGCCGATCTCGATGTATTCCAGCACCTTCTTCTCGTGCACGGGATGGATCAGCGGCCCTATGACCGTCTGCGGATCGAGCGGATGGCCGACCTTGATCCGTTTGGCCTTCTCCGCGACCATGGCGGTGAATTGGTCGTAGATCTTCTCCTCGACCAGCAGTCGCGATGAGGACGTGCAGCGTTCGCCGTTCAGCGAATAGATCATGAAGACGGCCGCGTCGGCGGCGCGTTCCAGGTCGGCGTCGGCAAAGACCACGACCGGGTTCTTGCCGCCGAGCTCGAAATGCACCCGCTTCAGCGTGTCGGCACCCTGCTTCATAATCATCGAGCCGGTGCGGCTCTCACCGACGAAACCGATCGCCTTGATCAGCGGATGCTCGGTCAACGCCTTGCCGGCATCCTCGCCGAAGCCGTTGACGAGGTTCCAGACGCCCTTGGGCAGCCCCGCCTCTTCCGCGATTTCCACGAGAAGGCGCGCCGTCAACGGCGAAAACTCGGCCGGCTTGTGGACGATGGTGCACCCGGCGGCAAGCGCCGGCGCGATCTTCCAGGTCGACAGCATGAACGGGGTGTTCCAGGGGGTGATGATACCCACCGGGCCGATCGGCACGCGGGTGGTCACGTTCACCTGCCCGGGCGCCCGCAATGACTTGCCGTCGCGCGCTTCCGGGGCGCGATCGGCGAAGAAGCGGAAGTTCTCCGCACCGCGGAGCGCCGCCTTGGCCATGAATTTTAGCGATTGTCCGGTATCCATGCACTCGACGAAGGCGATCTCTTCCGCCCGCGCCTCGACCGCGTCGGCGATCCTGTGCATCAGCTTCTTACGGGCATCCCCCGGCATTGCGGCCCATTCGGCGAATGCGGCCTTCGCCGCCTTTGCTGCGAGATCCACATCCTGGGCCTTGCCGCGCGCGACCTTGGCCAGAACACCGAGATCCACCGGCGAGATGGTCTCGAAGGTCGAGCCGTCGAGAGCGTCGACATCCTCTCCGCCGATGCGGTTCTTCACGCCGCCTTCGAACTTCTTCAGATAGGCCCTGGACTTGGCCAGATTATCTTCAAACGATGCCATGCATCCGTCTCCTTGGACTTACTGCGCGCCGAGCCGGCGCCGTGTGTCTTTTTGTCTGTTGTCAAATGGTCTTCTGTCGAAGCCGCGGATGAATGGCGTTCTTCTTCCAGCTGAAATTGGCGTCGATTTCGCGGATTTCGAGCGACAGCATGAAATGCGGCGTCTCGAACCGCTCGGACAGAAAGACATCGACAGCGGCGAAGATGACATCGCCAGCGCGCTTCCGATCCGCCTCACTGCGCCCTTTACCCATGCGCAACGACATGTCGATGAAGCTGTTCTCCTCGAGCAGATCGGCCACGGCATAGACGTCAGTGCGAAAGCCGCGCACGCGGACCGCCCCGAGCTCGAAGAGGCCCGTCTCCATCATCGTTTGATGAATGAGCTTCGCCAAAGCCTTCAAGTCGACCAGACGCTCGAGATTCGCCGAGTAGTCGAATGTGAAATGCGGCATGGTTCCTCCCGAAATTTATATTTAACATGTTAAATGAATGTTGCCGCCTGTCAAGAAGGGAAATGCTAGTCAACGAACGTTTGCAAATTCAGCCGAACTTCCGCATAGAGGGAGCATGATCACGGCCGAAAGCAAGTCCACCCGACTCACGCAGGACGCGCTCCTGCCGCGCAACACCAAGCGGTCCCTGCCGATTGCTCTGCTGCGTGCGCGCGAGGCCGTGATGACGCACTTTCGCCCGATGCTGGCCGCCCACGACCTGACCGAGCAACAATGGCGGGTCATCCGTATCCTCGCCGAAAACGGCACGGTCGATGCGTCGGAAGTGGTCGAGCGGGCCTTCATCCTCGCCCCTTCCCTCACCAGGATCATCAAGTCGCTCGAAGAGCGTGGACTGATCCTGAAAGAGCGCGACGAGGCCGACGGGCGACGGGTTATGCTGCGGATTACCGCGGTCGGGCTCGGGATCATCGAAGAAGTCACACCGGATAGCCGCATGATCTACACCGAGCTTGAGCGGAAGTTCGGCGAGGAGAAGATCAATCTCCTTCTCGACCTTCTGGGAGAACTAACGGACTCGATGGGCCCCAAATAGACGAGAAACCCAGAGGGACCCCGTGCAAACGGCGCTCAGAGCGCCGCAGCCCCGACTCCAGAGCCGACGCGATCTTTGCGACCGTAAGGCGCAGATGAAGGCCGTGGCGGAGCCGATCGGGGCGGCCAATTTCGTCAGGGATGCGGCAGATGCGGGCCCCTCTGGGTCACCACGGACATGGTCGATGCGGGGACGGATGAATTGCGAGCTAGGATAAACCTTGCCACCCGTGAGGAAGCCTCTAGCGTTGTCGCGCGACGTGCCCCTGGCTCGCCCCGCCCATCCCGACGAGGTCGCGACAGTCATCGCATTTCTCTGCTCGTCGAATGCGTTCGTGGTCACCGGCGCAACCCTGACCGTCGACGGCGGATCGCATTGTCGGCGTTCCCACCCTCGCCTTCGGCTGGTCGGTCCGAATCGGACGGGCTGGGTAAGGCGCTGGAGATCAACATTGCCAGGACGCCGAAGATCGTAGTGCCGGGCATCCGACACGTTCGAGCAGGTGGGCTGAGCCCCTACAGCGTCAGGCCGGCATGACGTCGGCCTGACCTCTCCAAAAAGTTTTCACGCAACGTCGGCTCGGTCCCGAGACCGGCAGCCTCGGCCCGACCTAAGCCGCCCGCGCGCCCGCCCGCGCCGATCCTGCGGCAACCGAGCGCAGGCTGGAAGCCTCGAACTGGAAATGGGACAGGAGTTCGCTTAGTATAGAACTCTCCTGCGCTAGGCCCGCACCCGCCGCACTCATCTCCTCCACCATCGCCGCGTTTTGCTGTGTCACCTGGTCCATGTGGTTGACCGCCCTGTTCACTTCAGCCAACCCGGTGGACTGTTCGTTAGTGCCGGTGGCGATCGCATCCATATGGGCGTTGATCGTCTGCACCAGTTGCTCGATGGTGCTCAATCCTTCACCGGTATCGCTGACGAGCTTGACCCCTTCCGAGACGGCGGCGGACGAATTCGTGATCAAGCCCTTGATCTCCTTGGCCGCATTGGCCGAGCGTTGCGCTAGTTCGCGCACTTCTTGGGCAACGACGGCGAAGCCCTTGCCGGCCTCGCCCGCACGGGCGGCTTCGACACCAGCGTTGAGGGCGAGAAGGTTCGTCTGAAAGGCGATTTCGTCGATCACCGCGATGATCTGATTGATCTGCCGGGAGGATTCTTCAATCCGCTGCATAGCGCTGACGGCGTTGCGCACTACGGCGCCCGACTGGTCCGCACGGCGGCGAGCATCGCGCACCACGTCACGGGCTTCGGCCGTGCGCTTGGAGGTCGCGACGACGTTAACGGTTATCTCTTCCAGTGCCGCTGCCGTTTCCTCCAGTGAAGCTGCCTGTTGTTCTGTTCGCTTGGCCAGATTGTCCGATGCGTCGGAGATCTCCTTAGAGCCACTGGTGACCGTCGAGACCGAATGCCCGACGCTGAGCAAGGCTTCGCGCAACTGACGCACTGAGGTGTTAAAATCCGCCCGCAACGCCTCGAACTGAGCGTTCATCGGCGTATTGATCTCGCAGAGCATGTCACCCCGGGCAAGCCGGCGCAGATTGGAAGCGAAAGTCTGCGTCGCCTTTTCGAGCCGCTCCTCGGCCTCCGCCTCCGCACGCGCCTGCATCTCGGCCCGTTCCGCTTCGGCGCGGGTTCGGTTCGCCGCCGCTTCCGCCTCGAGTTGCGCATTTCGGATGGCGGCCTGGCGGAAGGCCTCCACCGATTGCGCCATGTCCCCGATTTCATCACTTCGGCTTATGAACGGAATGGCACTTGCCGTATCGCCATCCGCCAGTAGTCCCATGCGCTGCTGAATGGAACGGATCATCCGGGAAATGTTGCGCACGACTACGAAGCTGAGGACGAGGACGAGCGTCGTGACGCCCAGAGCAATGGCGGCGCTCTTCATGAAGGCCCGCTCCAGCGCATTCAGCTCCGTAGTCGCTTTCTTGCCCAGACTTTGCTCGGCTTTCGCAATCAGCTCCGCCATCAGACCAGCCTGGGCACTACTGCCCTTTCTCCAGCGGTCCGATCTCGCCTGATCACTTCCCTGCGCCGGCTCGTTGTACATCTGCTCACGGACCGAAGACAGGAAAGCCCCCTCCGGCCCATTGAAGAGATCATTAAACGGTTTGACCAGTTCCGGCGGAAGAAACTCCCGCAGCACCGGTAGGTAGCGGTCTCGCAGGCCTTTCGCGAGGAAAAGGAACTGCACTTCGCCCGGCGACAGGGCCGCACCGGAGAGATACTTTTCGCCAAGGTTGATCTCAATCAGACCGGCATCATTGACCTGCATTAGGGCGTGATAACCATCGATGTATCGCCCCAAATCGATGTCAGTGATAGTACCGCCCGAACGGCGGACCAGTTCCAGCCCGGCAGCGGAGGTCGGCTGGAGGATTTCCCGCTCTTCGGCGTCCGTCGGCTTTCCAGCATCCACTTTGGCGCGGTAATCAGAAAATAGCTTTTGTTTGTCTTGGATAAAGGCGAATGACCGGTCAATCGTTTCGTCAGAGTTGCCCTCGGCCTTCCATGAGGCATAAGCCGTGCTCAGTTCCTTCATGACCTGATCGGAAATCTGACGGCGAGCATCCCTTTCATTGGCAGTGGCGAAGGCCTCCGCTGGCATTGATTGCGCAATTCTCCCGCCCGCAGAGGCGAGTTTTTGCACGACCATCTGCTCGTTCAAGCGCTGATACTTCGCATAACTGTTGATCACGGACTGCACACTCAACCACAGGAATGCGGCGAGCGGCGCAGCGGCGATCAAGCAGAGAAGGCCGCGGATTGACACCTTGCTCATATTTTATCTCCAGCCTCACAAGTCGATACTTAACTTGTATAGTATGTGGGATAATAATTGGTTAAGTGACCTCTAAGAAGCACTGCGCTCGCGTCGCTCGACGGCATCTGTAGGCACTTGCCAACATAAGGGCGTGTGGTCGCAAAGATCGGCGTTTTCTGCTCGGACTATCTGACAATGGATCAATGTGATGCGTGGAACCAGGGCTACGAGCCTATCGGTCGAATATTCGCGCATGGGTCGGAACAGGAACACAGGATGACCATAGCGGAAATGCTGGCGATTATGCGGCATCTCGATGCCCGGCCGGGTGCCTTACTGCTCTGCCGGCGCCGATGACATCAACCTCTTGTCGCCATGTCCGACCTCATGCCCGATTTCGAGGCGCTTCTCGACAGTCCATACAAACAAGAGGTCGAAACGACAGCCGCCCGCTTCACGGCCTTCTATCGTTTCGTGACCGTTCCCTCCAATATCGCTGAGCGCATTGCGACGACTCGTGACTGCACCGTGTCATTGGCAATCAATGTTAGCACACGCTCGAAGTTGGCAAGCGCTTACAGCTACGATTACTAACCGTTCCTGTCTCCAGCATCGTATGCCGCCTGCGCGGTAAGGACGGCCTCCATATTTCTTTCAGCCCAATGGGTGAATGCCGACACTGTTTCAGTCAAGGTCCGCCCGAGCGGGGTCAAGGCGTATTCGACCGTCACCGGTACGGTTGCGAAGATCGTACGGCTGATCAGTCCGTCACGCTCAAGCCTCTTCAGCGTCTGCGACAATACCTTTTGCGAGATGCCCTTAATGTCACGGCGCAGGTGGTTAAAGCGGATCGGGCCACCCTCTAGGCGGTCGAGAATCAACAGCGCCCACTTCTCTGCCAGGCGCTCCAGCACCTGCCGGGTTGGGCAGCCATCCTCATAGACATCGTAGGCTTTATCAACTGTCAAGTTTTTCTCCTGCAGGCCACGGGTTTCCCTTTGGGAACCAAGTGAGCTCGAGGTGCTCTCTTTTGCTGCATCGCAATCGAACGTATCTAACCAATGGAAACATGATTTCCAACAGATACTAGGAGTATGTGCGTGAACAGACGCCCCAAAATGCAAACCACACATCAGTCCATGGGTGTCCTGCCCATGCGTTCAACAATCTTTGCTGTCGTCATCGCGGCCAGTGCGGCGTTGTTGAGCATCTCCGCCGCTACAGCCTCGGCGACAGAAATCAACGACGCCCAGCGCCAGAGCAATCTAAAGACAGTTTTGGAGTTCTACGAAAAAGGGCTGAATCAAAAGGATGTGGAGGCCGCACTCGCTCTTGTTGGTCCACGGTACACTCAGCACAACCCACTTGCCGAGGATGGCCCCGAAGGGTTCCGCAAATTCATTGCTCTTCTACGTGAGAAGTTCCCGAAATCTCGCAGCGAAATAAAGCAGTCCTTCGTGGATGGTGACTACGTTGTCCTCCACGTCCATTCCGTGCGAGAGCCAGGCACTCGCGGAAATGCCATCATAGACATCTTCAAGCTCGAGAACGGGAAAATCGTAGAGCATTGGGACGTCGTCCAACCCATCCCCGAGAAGGCGGCAAATACCAACACAATGTTCTAGCATCGGCCCTTGCAAACCTACTTGGGTTCTCACTCAACAGAGCCGCTGGCGCGCTTCGGTCGCGCCAGATGCCTTCCGAAGGGAGCGGCATCATCTCGGAATAAGGGGGCGGATTGCATCGGACTTTGCAACGAGGTTGATTTAACGGCCCTGGAAACGATCAACGACCGCTTTTGAAAAACGTCATGTGCGGCGTCGTCCATACCAAAGGGAAACCCAAGGAAGAAGCGCGCGAAATCGCTCGCGAGGAAATTGCCAGGGTCGGCCTCGCCGACAGAGAAGGTCACTATCGGCACAGCTGTCGGGCGGGCAGAAGCAACGTGTGGCCATCGCGCGCGCGATTGCAACCAAACCTCCTGCGATGCTGTTCGATGAGCCAACCATCCCCTCTCGACCCCGAGTTGCGGGGAAGTGTGGTCCCGGTCATGCAGGATCTGGCCAAAGGGGCAATGACCATGGTGGTGGTGACCCAGGAGATTGATTTTGCACGCGCGGTGGGTAACCGTATCGTCTTCCTCGAGAACGGCGAGATCATCGAGGAAGGACTGTCGAACGAATGCCTCGACAACCCTAAGACCGAGCGGCCTCGGCGCTTTCTGTCAGAGATCTCGCCTGAGGTGTACCGGGAGGCCGCCCGCGGTTCTCCATCGCCTTCTTTCGATTCACCGGTATCCGACGCGCGAGCGAAATGGATGGCTTGCGCACTTGTCTCTTTTCTTGTAAGTTCAATTATTGAAGTTACTGGTTTAGCCGCTTGATAAAGCGAGATTGGAGCTGAGATGAAATTCCTCAGCATGTTCTGGCAGAGCACAGCAAACCTACTCAGCGCTGCTCCACGGTCTGAGCAGGCCGCGCGTCTCGAGTGGCGGTATCGCTGCGACCTGACACCTTGGAAATGGAGCTGCGGATGAAGACTAGGTCATTCTCGGGCATGCGCTGCTCCATTGCAGGAGCGATGGAACTGATCGGCGACCGATGGGCCTTGCTGGTGATACGCGACCTGTCGCTCGGCCTCAGCCGCTACGACGAGCTGAGGGCCAGCACGGGAATTCCGGCCGCGACGCTTGCGGCGCGGCTGAAGCATCTGACCGCGTCGGGCATCATCGAGCGCGTCCGCTATCAGGAGCGCCCCCCGCGTGATGAATACCGCCTGACGCGCAAGGGGCATGACCTGTGGAAGGTCAGCGTAGCTTTGCGCGAATGGGGCGATCGCTGGGACGCGACCGGATTTGGGTCGCCCTCGATCGAAATGGTCGATCGAGAGACCAACCATCCCGTGACCTTAGCGCTGGTCGATGCTGTGACCGGCGAGCTCTTGCCGCTCGAACGTGTTCGGCTGCGGCCGGGGCCGGGAGCCGATGACGCCACTCACCGCCTTTTAACTGCAACAGGAACCGACTGATGTCCTGCACAATAGAATTTTTCTATGATTTCCGCAGCCCTTACTCCTATCTCGCATTCACCCAGCTTCGCGCGCTGGACGCCTCAATCGACTTCAAGCCTATGAAGGTGCTGACAGTCATGGAAAAGGTCGGCAACACGCCGACCACAATCACCTGCGCCGCCAAAGGCCGGTACGCGCGCACCGATCTCGGTCGCTGGGCACGGCGCTACGGGATTGCGCTCAATCCCTCGGACATGCGAACGAACGACGGCGAGGCGATGGCGCGCGCGGTCATCGTAACTGCAGCGGAGCAGCGGGCGGACGTGACGCTCACGCTGTTCCGCGCCATTTGGAGCGAAGGCCGATCGCTGGCGACATCGGAAGCTGTTGTCGCCGAACTCGCCGCAGCGGGCATCGACACCGCCATCATCGCCGCCCAGATCGACACGGAAGAAACGGCGGCGCAGCTCGACAGCTTCACCGACGAGGCGGCGATGCGCGGGGTTTTCGGGTCGCCGACCATGATCCTCGACGACGCAATGTTTTTCGGCAACGACCGGATCGACTTTCTGCGCGAGGAAATCGCGCGCCTTGAGGTGGCAGCATGAGCAATATCCAAAAGCCGCTCGCGCTCGTGACCGGGGTCGGCCCGGGGACGGGAACTGCGACCGTTCGCCGTTTTGTGGAAGGGGGCTACCGCGTGGCGATGCTCGCCCGCGATGCCGACCGGCTCACCGTGCTCGAGCGCGAAATCGCCGACACGGTTGCGGTGCCGTGCGACGTGTCGGATCCCGAGGCGCTGGCACACGCGATCGAGCGGGTGGGCGCTCCGAAGGTGGTGGTTCACAATGCGGTCGGCGGAGCGTTCGGCACCTTCGACAAGATCGAGGCGGCAACGCTCGTCCGCAACTTCGAGATCAACGCGATGGCGTTGTTCCATCTCGCCCGGCTGACGACACCCGCGATGGTCGAGACCGGCGAAGGGGCGATCATCGTCACTGGCAATGGCGCGTCACAACGGGGCAAGGCGGCCTTCGCGGGATTCGCGCCAACAAAAGCTGCGCAGCGCATCCTTGCCGAATCCCTGGCACGCGATCTCGGGCCTAAGGGCGTCCATGTCGCCTATCTCGTCATCGACGCAGCGATCGACGTACCGTGGCAGCGCGAGCTCCAGCCAACCAAACCGGACGACTTCTTCATCTCGCCGACGTCGATCGCGGCAGAAGTGTTTCACCTCGCCCACCAGCCCAGGGACGCTTGGTCGTTCCTGGCCGAGGTGCGCCCTTTCCACGAGCAGTGGTGAGAAAGCATTACAATGAGTAAGACGAACGACAACAGCCCTGACGGGCTGGCCCAACTCCGAGCGATGCTTGCCGCCGACCATCGTGCACCCATCGGTGAGACCCTGAACTTACACTTGGTCGAGGTCGAGCGAGGAAGAGCCGTGTTCGAGGGTACGCCTGACCGCAGCGTCTATAATCCGCTGGGCGCGGTGCATGGCGGCTATGCCGCCACCCTGCTCGACAGCGCATGCGGTATCGCCACGTATTCGGCCTTGGGGCCGGGGCGCGGCCATACGACACTGGAGCTGAAGATATCCTACCTGCGCGGTCTCGGCACCGATAGCGGAACGGTGCGCGCGACCGGGCGAGTAGTCTCCTGCGGGCGGCGCGTCGCCTTTGCCGAGGCCGAACTGCACGACGGCGACGCGCGCCTATGCGCGACGGCGACCTCGACGCTTCTGGTCTTCGACGTCGAGCCGGGCGCTCGCGGGGCGCTCGAGGCGGTGCTTCCGACGGGAGGTGACCAATGAAGGCCTACGCCCTCGAACGCTACGGCGCGGCGCTGACACCCCACGACCTGCCCGAGCCGATCGCCGGTCCGGGGCAGGTGGTGGTCGAAATAGATGCAAGCAGCGTCAACCCGCTCGACGAGAAGCTCCGCACGGGCGCCTTCAAAGCGATCCTACACTATGACATGCCGCTGGTCCTTGGGCATGATCTTGCCGGCATCGTCGTAGCTGTCGGCGAGGGCGTGCGGCGTTGGCAGGTCGGCGACCGGGTGTTCGCCTGCGTCGGCGGCGACCGCATCGGCACCTTTGCCGAGCGGATCGCGGTCGCCGAAGCGGATCTCGCCCCCCTCCCAGCGAACCTGGATCCATCGGCAGCGGCAGCGCTGCCGCTAGTGTCGCTCACCGCCTGGCAAGTGCTGGTCGAACGCGCGAAGGTGCGAGCGGGACAGCGAGTGCTCATCCATGCCGGTTCGGGCGGCGTTGGCACGATGGCGATCCAACTCGCTAAGCATCTCGGGGCCTATGTTGCGACTACCGTCGGAACCGCCAACGTGGCGCTCGCCCGCGACCTCGGCGCGGACGAGGTAATTGACTACCGCCAGGAACCGTTCGAAGAGCGGCTGAGTGGTTACGACATGGTATTAGATACGCGCGGCGGCGATGTGACGACCAAGTCCCTCGGCGTGCTCAAACCAGGCGGCATGCTAGTCTCAATCGTCGGACCTCCCGATCCCGCCTTCGCTAGAACGATTGGTGCCAATTGGATGGTCCGCCAGGTGATCAGACTCGGGAGCTTTTCGATCCGCCGGAAGGCGCGAGCGCGCGGCATCGAATACGGCTTCCTGTTCATGCGCCCGGACGGCGGCCATCTGGCGGAAATCGGGAAGCTTGTTGAAGCCGGCGCCCTGCGGCCGATCATTGACCGCGAATTTGTGTTCGAGGACACCCCCGCCGCGCTGGAGCGATCGGCGTCTGGCCGGGCGCGAGGAAAGGTGGTGATCCGGCGAACGGTTGACGCGTGAGGCAAGGCACCGTCCTGGCTGAAAACACGTGAATGAATGTTCGTACCACGTGGGAATTCTTGGCCAAGGAATTGCTGCTCATAAAGAGATCGTTTGATCTGTCCCATCTGACGATCGCAAGGTGGATGGGACGATTGACCCTTGGTCCAGCATCCGTGCCGGTCGTGTCGACGATGCCGGGCTCACCGGCCAAAGGATGAGTTGCTCGTAGCAGATCAGCATCGCGGTCCCGATACCGCCGACCTCGACGGAGGGTTTTCAAACAAGTGGACGCGAGCGTTGTCACAGATCATGAACCTATCCCCGCTCATTGCTCAAGGCGCCTTGATCGATTGCGGGGCGAGGGACTCGTCCAGCATGTTGTGGCGATATTAAACCCCGAAAAGCTGGGTTTCACCGTCGTCGCGCATACAATGCCAACTGCCAGGAAAGCGCGAACCGAAAATCTGAAGCAGGAAATGAGGCGCCGTCTGAAAGGCACGCTACGGACAACTCCGGATAAGTGGCGTTGAAGCAGCAAATTAAGGTGGACGGACCTCCACGCCTAAATCCTCCACAGGACTACTCGGCGGGAAGAATACGGGCAAAATGCGCGGCATCTCCGCGCGTTTCTGGAACAGCCGTTTCAACTGACCTCTTCACCGGTTCGGCGGTATCGGTCGCCTCCCCGCCGCAAAACAGCTCGAACAACAAGTCCATTACAGCCCCGGCGCGGCCGTCCGCAATGGAATAGTAGATCTGGCGCGATGCCCGGCGCGTTTTGACGAGACCGGCCTGCCGAAGCTCCGCCAATTGCTGGGAGAGCGCTGGCTGCTTGATGCCAAGCGCCTCCTGAATGTCGCTGACCGAACTTTCTTCACGCGCGATCTGGCACAGCAACATGAGACGGTTGGCGTTGCTGAACTGGCGCATGAAATCCGCCGCTTCCGGCGCCTTGGCAATCATCGTCTCGAGCGAAACTCCCGCCTTCCCGCTCACACCCGCTTCTCCCGATAGTACCAGGTTTCGCCCGTACGCAGAGCGCCCTCGTCCTCGTTGGCAAGGGATATCTGTTCCAGGAGCGCATTGCCCGGCCGCCAGCCTTCCGGCGTCGAGGCCTCCTCACGCTCGGCCGTTTGAAGGGCCGCGACGAGGCGCAGGAGCTCATCGACCGAGCGTCCGACATTCATCGGATACCAGACGACCGCGCGCACGATGCCTTCCGGGTCAATAACATAGGTCGCCCTGACGGTCGCGCTGGTTTGCGCGGTGCCGTCGATCATGCCGTAGGCCTGCGCGATCACCATCGCGCTGTCCTCCACGAGCGGGAACGTGACCTTCACGCCGAAGCGCCACTCAATGTCGCGCAGCCAGGCGATGTGGGAATAGAGGCTGTCCACGGAAAGCCCGAGCAGCGCGCAGTCAAGCTTCTCGAATTCCGGGATCGCGCGGGCGAGCGCGATGAATTCGCTGGTGCAGACCGGCGTAAAATCCGCGGGGTGCGAGAAGAACACGAGCCAGCGCCCGCGGAAGGTCGACAGCGTGATGGGGCCTGCCGTAGAGCGCGCGGCAAAGTCGGGCGCGACCTCGTCGAGGCGCGGCGGACGGGTGGAGTGGGTGTCCGTTTCAGTCATAATCGCATTCCTGAGCGCAGGCCGGATATCCGTGATAACGGCTGTCGGTTTCGATTTCCACAAAATACACACTTGCATAATTACTGTAAATATATATTTATTGACCGTCCCCATGGAGAACCCAGCCATGCCAAGCACCGTTACAGATCTCCCGCTCGATCACGCCCGTGACATCGTCGCGGCGGGCCTTGCGAATCCGGCGAAACGTCCTGTCGTGAAATCCTTCTTCGACGAGCAGACCTTCACAATCAGCCATGTCGTGCGCGATCCGAAATCGAATGCCTGCGCCGTCATCGACAGCGTGCTCGACTACGATCCGGCCTCGGGCCGCACTGCGAGCGCGTCCGCCCAAGCGCTCATCGATTACATAAAATCTGAAAGTCTCAACGTGCACTGGCTGCTTGAGACCCACGCCCACGCGGATCACCTCTCCGCCGCGCCGCTGCTGCAGGCCGAACTCGGCGGCCAGCTTGCCATCGGGCGAGAAATCGTCCGCGTGCAGCAGGTCTTCGGGAAGATCTTCAACGCCGGCACCGAATTTCAGCGGGACGGCAGCCAGTTCGACCAGCTTTTCAACGACGGGGACCGCTTTTCGATCGGCACTCTCGACGCGACCGTGCTGCACGTGCCAGGCCATACCCCCGCCTGCCTCGCTTACGTCATCGGCAATGCCGTCTTCCCCGGCGATACGCTGTTCATGCCGGACTACGGCACCGCGCGCTGCGACTTCCCCGGCGGCGACGCACGCCAGCTTTACCGCTCGATTCGGCGCCTCATGAAGCTGCCGGACGACGCACGCATGTTCCTCTGCCATGACTACAAGGCGCCCGGCCGCGACAGTTACGCTTGGGAGACCACCATCGGCGCCCAACGAATCGGTAATGTCCATGTCCATGAAGGCGTGAGCGAGGGCGACTTCTACACGATGCGCACGGAGCGCGATGCGACGCTCGCCATGCCAAGGCTGATCCTGCCGTCCGTGCAGGTCAATATGCGCGGCGGCCAGCTTCCGCCCGCTGAAGACAATGGCGTGCAATATCTCAAGATCCCCCTCAACGTGCTGTGACCCAATGAACAACCTGACCATACTCTGGCCGCTTTCCGGCGGCCTTCTGATTGGCCTGTCGGCCGGCCTTTATCTGCTGACCACCGGCCGTATCGCCGGGATTTCGGGCCTTGCCGCATCGGCCGCTGGCCTCACCGGCGCCGGCGTCAGCACGTTGGGCCTCGGCTTCCTCAGTGGCATTCTGGCCGGCGCGGCGTTTGCATCGGCCTTCATCCGGCAACCCGAGATCGTCGTCACCGCGTCGGCTCCGCTGCTCCTTGCCGCCGGCCTTCTCGTCGGCTTCGGCACGCGCCTCGGCTCCGGCTGCACGAGCGGTCACGGCGTCTGTGGCCTTGCACGTCTGTCGAAGCGCTCGCTAGCCGCCACATCGGTGTTCATGGCCGTCGCGGCCCTCACCGTGTTCGCCGTCCGCCTTGTCTTGGGAGGCATCAACTGATGTTCGCCAGAACCCTTGCCGCGATCCTGAGCGGCCTCCTCTTCGGCGCGGGCCTCGTCGTTTCGGACATGATCAACCCGGCCCGCGTCCTCGCCTTCCTCGATGTCGCCGGCAATTGGGACCCCTCGCTTGCCTTCGTCATGGGCGGTGCGCTGATCCCCTCCTCGCTCGCCTACGTGATCCGAAGGCGCCAAAGAGCACCGATCTTCGACGACCAGTTCCACGTTCCCGAACATGGCCGTGTCGATGGAGCGCTAGTCGGCGGCGCGGCGCTGTTCGGCCTTGGGTGGGGGCTAGTCGGCCTTTGCCCCGGTCCCGCCATAGCCGCCCTGACGACGGGCCGCTGGGAGGCCGTCCTGTTCGTCGCCGCGATGCTCACCGGCATGGTCCTCTATCGCCTGACGTTCGGCCGCGCCGCGGCGGCGATCCGATAGTCCGCAACGAATGTCCTCGCCTTGTACGCTTTTCGACAACACTGGACCACGGCCGCTTGAACGTGCGGCAAAAGGTGCGCCATGCCTCTGGAATCCATTCAATACGGCCTCGGCGCGCTGTCCGGCGGGCTCGTCGGCTTCACCCTCGGCCTGTTCGGGGGCGGTGGCTCCATTCTCGCCGTTCCGCTGATGGTTTATGTGGTCGGCGTTCCCAACCCGCATCTCGCCATCGGCACCAGCGCCTTCGCGGTCGCCGCCAACGCCTTTGCCAACCTTCTCGGCCATGCCCGCTTCGGCAATGTCAAATGGCGCTGCGCGGGCGTCTACAGTCTCACCGGCATCGCTGGCGCCTTCATCGGCTCCTCCATCGGCAAGATGATCGACGGGCAGCACCTGCTTATCCTATTCGCCCTGCTAATGCTCGTCGTCGGCGCGCTCATGTTCAAGGGGCGCGGCGCGGAGGGCGATCCCGATGCGCAGTGCTCCAGCGAGAACGCCCCGAAAGTGATCGCTTTCGGCGGGCTAACCGGGGCCTTTTCCGGCTTCTTCGGCATTGGTGGAGGCTTTCTCATCGTGCCCGGCCTCATCGCTGCGACCGGCATGCCCATCCTCTTCGCCATCGGCTCCTCTCTCCTCGCGGTCACTGCCTTCGGCCTGACGACGGCACTCAACTATGCCTATTCCGGCCTGGTCGACTGGGTACTCGCCGCCGTCTTCATCGGTGGCGGCATAGTGGGCGGCTTGATCGGCGCCTTTGCCGCGCGCGGGCTTGCTGCCCGAAAGGGCGTGCTCAATACCTTCTTCGCTCTACTCATCTTCGTCGTTGCAGGATACATGCTCTTCAAAGGCTATGGACAATTAGTCACCTAACCGGCGCCAATTCTTTCTAGCCTGTGACCAAAAGAGCTTTGACCGGCGGTGATAGAGGGATGTATTCCATCACGACACGGATTTGGGATTGAGGCCGCGGGCGTAGTTAAGGGCGACAAGTCGATCAAGGTCTCGTCTTCAGCCGGCGCGCTGACCGTTCCCCGCCAAGGGCGAGTGCTCGTTCGGCCCGGCGGCGCATGCTTCGGTCCTGCTGAACGGCGCTTTCCAGCAGTCGCCGTTGCTCTGCGATGGTGTCGAAAATAAACTCCCGATAGAGCGGATCCCGCGCAATCTGAGCGCTGCACGCGCCAGGCGGACCCCGGTAGCGGACAATCCGTGGGCGAACCGGCATTGCCGCCGAGCAGCCGCTTACGCTGCTTCGTCAGAATTCCTCCCAGTCGCCAGCGGCAAGCGCCGCGTTGCCTTGGCTGGGGAAGGATTCGAGTAGTTCGTCCGCAGGTTGCGCGCCGGAGAGGATGCCGGCCGGATAGCCGCTCTTTCGACAAGGGGCGGCTGAGCGGAGGTACCATGTTCTGATGGGCAGTTTCCCACATCGCGAGCCAATTCGCATAGCCAATTTCCGATCGGTAAGAACTTTGTGCTATCCTTGGTCGAGTATGGCGTATAGCCGCTCCTGCGCCGTTTCGACTGAAATGCAGTTATGGTCAAAGAAGTCGGCTAGCAGAGTGATAAACCCTTCTGACATCTGCCCATGACATCGCCATGGACTGAGCACCGACGTCACTGTTTTGGGCAATCATTTTCATCAAAGCGAGGGCCACGTGCCCTCTCTGTTGGAGCCTATCAGCGGCTACGAATATATTGACCCAGCGATTTCCCGCCCGTGTCCACGCGTGTCGAACACATCGAGCGCTGTCACCTCGCTCTTGGAAATCCAAAAGTGAACGATGTCGACTGCCCTACGTTCCGGACGTGTGCACGATTTGACGGTAGTGCAAGCAGCAGTGACGTTACCGCCCGCAGAAAGATGCTAGGGCATTTCCAGCCGAAGCGAAGTCGCTTCGTCGTCGGATAATGCGGCAAAAACAGCTCACAACTAGAGCATTTCCGGTGAACCGGAGTTCACCGGAAATGCTCTAGATTCCTTACCAAATTTGTTCTCCTTCTATGGCCTCGGAGCGTCTTTAATGTGCGCTCCCGACGATGCTGAGTTCCGCCCAGACCGATTTCATAAGCTGTACCGTGCGAACCGCCGGGATATGGGAGGTTGCCATTGCGGCCGGTGCCGGCTTACCGAACAGGTAGCCCTGTCCCAGTTCGCAGCCGACCGTGAGCAGGAAACGCTGCTGCGCATCCGTTTCGATACCCTCAGCAACACATCGTTTCCCGAGATTGCGCGACAGGTCCACGATTGCACGAATGATCTGTGCTGAGCGCGGATCCGTTTCGATCCCCGAAACGAAGCTCCGGTCGATCTTCAATTCATCGAACGGAAAGTCCCGCAGGTGTACAAGAGAAGCAAATCCGGTACCAAAGTCGTCGAGGGAAACGGAGACCCCACGCCGACGAAAAGCCTCGACGGAACTAAGTATCTGTTGTGAGTTTCGGTTGAGAAATACATCCTCGGTGATCTCGACTGCAAAGTCGCTCCATTCAAGAGAATTCGCTCGAACGACTTCGGCGAAGATGTTGTACCCTTCCTCCGAGAGAAGAAGCAGCTCAGGCATATTGATGGCGATTGTACCTGGGGCCAGCCCGGCCCGTTTCCAGGCATTGAGGTCGCGACCGACCGCCGAAATCACGCCTCGCGTCATGCCTCTCATAAGCTCGGTCCCCTCCATCAACTTCAGAAAGCGCCCGGGGGGCAATAGTCCGAGGCTGGGATGTTGCCATCGCACCAACGCCTCGAATCCAATATGAGCTCCCGTAACAAGATCGACTTTGGGCTGGTAGTGCACGACAAACTCATCGCGATCAGCGGCAACGCCAAGAGCGCTCACAAGTTGCGTGCGCTCAAGGCGCTTGGCAAGCGCAGCCTCGTCAAAAATAACGGCCGCTCCACCCTCACGTTCAGCCGAATACAAGGCAACATCGACCGCTTGAAGGAGGGATTTTTCATCGTTCGCGTGCGTTGGCGCAATAGCACCTCCGACAGATGCCGAAGTCCGCAAAAGGCGCCCGTCGAAAGGTATATCAGCTGCGATAGCCTGCCGGACGCGCTCGGCAATCGTGGCCAGCAACGATGCATCTGTCACGCCGGAGAGGAGTATTGCAAACTCGTCCCCACCCAGACGCGCCGCGATGTCACCAGACCGAATAGTCTGGCGCAGCGCTTCGGCGACATGCCGTAAAACCGCGTCGCCGGCGGCATGACCAAGGCTGTCATTGATACTCTTGAAATGGTCGAGATCTACCAATAGCAGCGAGAAGCCCGATTGCTTGGCTTCAACGCCTGCGAATAGACGCGCCATGGCCGAGTTAAAGTAGGCGCGATTGCCGAGTCCAGTTAGATCGTCCATGCTCGCAATTCGGGACAGCTTGCATTGGTAGTTCACGGTTCGGCGATGTTCTGTGCGCCGCTTTTGCAAAAGGGGACGGAATACCAGAATGGCGGTGAGAAGAACGGTCGCTGCAATGAGTGAAAGAAGGCTCACTACTGCAAGCTTGGCGTTATGGGTGCTGAGCGAGCTTCTTTCACGAACCCGCCGGCTGAGGTCGCCAAGACCGCGCATCAGCATGCTGTCCGAGGAGGCGGCGAAGTCTATCGCTCCCCAGAACGTATAGCGATCCCGGCGCTCTTGAGAATCAGCCTTGGCGATCCTCTCGGCGCGCTCGAGAAATCCGTTTGCCGAAGCATTTAGATCCTGTCGTAGACGCTCGAATTCCTCATCCTGCGGCAGGATTTGTCCAAGATAATTTTCGTTGATCTCATCGTGCAGCGTGTCCAAGCGGGCGCCTACTGAACGTATCTCCCCGATCGCCTGCAAAATATCGTCACGCATTCCGTCGACAATGTATTCAGGCAACTGGACATCCACAGAAGCGCGCATCAGAGCTCGGGTCTGGTTGGCAAGCTGTTGAAATCTTATGAACTGATTGCTGGTTAGAAAGCTTATGTCCTCCTGCAAAGAGTGACGATCAAGCGCCACCAGCACCGTCATGCATGTGGCTCCGACCAGCAACACCGCGACTGCAACAGTATTGACGTACTGACGGCCGATCGACCGGATATACCGCCCCATGGACCGGTTTTGTTCGCTTACTGGCGTTGCCGATCCGACCATCTTATGCTCCGTCATCCGAAAGACAGATCGCCACGATTGCAGGCCGATCTCTCGCCCCATCGAACTTCAGCTCTTCGTGCGAGACCTCCCTATCTCGTGAGAAATCCCCCCCTTGGGACAGAGATGCCATGGCCAAACGGATCTCTTCGAGCTTAGCGAAGATCTCGACCATCTGGTCCCGTGCCTCCTGAAGTTGAGGGAATGAAGTCTGTTGGAACCTGACGCTGGGAAAAGATACGATATTTGGCATTTTTGATATACTTCCTGAATTACGAAGATAGATGGTTTTGTTATTTCTCGCACCAGCGCCGCTTACAGCTTCAGCGTTCGATCTCAATGTTGAGCATACTTCATGGAATCTGGCGCAGCCTCCAGCGGAGTTATTGCGGGCAAGAACTCGTATGGTCGTTGGGAGAGTAAGCTGGCAACGTGTCCTCGATGGCGTAGAAGGGAGACATCGACTGGGCATCTGCCTCAATCGTATCGAAATCCGACATCCTGCCAGCCCTGGCGTCACCCGCCTTTTCGATCAGACCCAAAATTGGGGTCAATCGTAAACTCGTATTTAATCAGCTAGTAGCTGGGTAGCAGATAAGCCGAAATGTTGCAGCTTTAGGATAGAGGGCGCAGCCACTGGATATCCGCACTGGATGCAGCTCGGCCTGCCGGTGCGCTTTCACCTGGACCCGGCCAGCAGTACGATCTGGCTTCTGCCTGCGACGTCGTCAGGGGGCTGTCGGCCAAGCATGTGCTCACCGACCGCGCCTATGGCGCCGATAGCCTGCATGACATTATCCTTGAACAGGGTAGCGAACCGGTCATTCCACCGCGCCGTCATCGAAAATATCAGCACTGCTACGACCGCATCGCCTATAAGGCCCGCTGGGGCGTCGAGAGCTTCTTTGCAAAGCTCAAGCAATGGCGCCGAATCGCAACGCGCTACGACAAAATCGCCGCCCAACTTCATGGGATTCATCAAGATCGCCGCCATCATGCTCTGGCTCAAATGATTAAATTGTCACCACAGCCTAGAATTTTCTAAAGCGGACCGCGATCTTTCCCGTGTGGTTGCCGCAAAAGCCGCCGCACACTTTTCGCGATATGCTTCAGGCGTCCAGCTGCTGCATCTGTGTGTCGGCAACGACGGCTTGATTTCGCCCTGCCTGCTTGGCGCGATAGAGCGCGCGATCGGCTTCGAGCAAAAGCGCTTCCGGAGAGATATTCTCATCCGGCGCCGCCAGCGCAATGCCGACGCTGAGCGTCACGTGCCCGAAAGGCGATCCCTCATGCGGCAGCTTGACGGCCGCCATTGCCGAACACAGAGCCTGTCCGATGGCAGGCGCGTTCCTGGCTGAGGCGATCCGCGCAATGATGGCGAATTCCTCTCCGCCATAGCGGGCAACGAGATCCTGCTGGCTGCGCGTATTGCGTTCCAGCACCCCGGCGATTTCCTTCAGGCAGGCGTCTCCCGCCGGATGGCCGTATCGGTCGTTGTAGCCTTTGAACCAATCGGCATCCACCATGGCAAGCATCAGCAGGTCCTGACCTTGCCCAAACGCTGCGAGTTCGCTTGCGAGAACGGCGTCGAAGCGGCGGCGGTTGGCGACGCCCGTCATCTCGTCCGTCTGGCTGATGGTCACGAGCTTCTGATTGAGCCGCTCCAGCTCTGACGTTCGATCCCGTATCTTTCCCTCAAGCGCTTCATGGGCTGCGTGAACGCGCGCGGCCATCGACGCAAAATCGCGGGCAAGCTCGCCGATCTCGTCGTCGGAGTGCGTGGGCAGGGCGTCGTTGGCAACGGTAACGCCGGAGCGGCCGACCAGCTGCGTGGCGTGGATCAATCGCACCAGCGGTTCGGCGACCTGCTTTTGCAGGATCGAACGGAGGATGAAGAGTTCGACGAACAGGGTAAGCAGCCCGAGCGCGATGACGATCCCGAGATTGGTGAGGACGGCGGGCCGCATGAGAGATTTCGGATAGTGGACGGCAAGCACCCAGGGCGTATCCGGAATCCGGCCGACCGCGGTAATTTCGCTGGCGCTGTCGACGAGCGACACCGAACCCGCTCCGATCGACCGGCTTGCCTTCAGCAATGGCTGGTAGTCGGCAATTTCAAGGGAGGAAATCGAGGCTTCGCCGGCGCTGGCGGTGATCGCATCGGCGTATTTGCCGTCGAAGATCAGGGTTCCCTGATCATCGGCCGCAAAGATCGTCGCGCGTGCGCCCGGCAGCGTCGGATTTGCAGTTCGTTTCATCAGATCGTCGAGCAGCACGTCGACGCAGGCCATGATGCGATGCTTGCCTGAAACGTCTGGCGCACCGGGCGTCGCGATCGTCGTCATCCATGCATTGTTGGAGGGATCCCAATAGATGCGCGTAAAGAACGTATCGTTTTGAGGCCCCCCGAAGCCGCGGGAGAAAAATTCGAAAGTCTCGAGCTTCAGTGCATCCGGGCCTTCATATTTGAAAACCTTGGCGATGTCGGCAGCCTGATAAATCGGGAAGCCTTTTTCCGGAACCACGCCGTAGAAATTGAAGAGGCGGCCCTTGGTGGCAGAACCGAATTGGTAAGAGAGCAGGTAAGACAGCGCAAACCGCGTTTTCACGTCCTCATCCGGCGTCACGTCGGGCGCGTAGGTCGCCGACATGTTGGGAAATCTGCGCCCGTCGGGCAAAGGCTCGCCTTCAAACAATCCGGGACGCTGGGTGTAGGATCCGTCCTCGTGGCGATAGAAAATATCATCGAAATTCCGTGCCAAGGATTGCCGGGCTTCCGGTATCGCGTAGATCCTGCTGAATTCGGCAAGGAAATTCTTTTGGAGGTCCTTCACTTCGCGGAAGGGCAGCGACTCGCGCTGCAGAGCCTGCTCGGTCGAAAAGGAGAGCTGCGAGCGCAACGAGCGCTCAAGCGCGGAATGATTGATGAAATAGGACACGCCGCCGGCACAGGCGCAGACCAGCGCGATACGCAGTGCCGCAAGCCGCAGCGCCCGCGACGCCAGCGTATGGCGTGTTTTCCGCTTCACCTTCGGCCTGAAGACGATCTTCAACAACGTGCTCATGCCGGTGCCGCTCATTTCAGTGCTCCGGCCTGCATGATCGACAACCCGATTGCGTCGACCGCTCGCATGCCAATAACCAGCAGGCTGCTCGAGATCATGCATTTACCTCAGTCGTTGGAAGCAAGCCCGCCCGGCTGCCCCTCGAGAGCAGCATCAAGACGTCGTGCATTTATGGGCATCGGGGAAAGCGCCACAATTCATTCGTGGAGCGACGAGTTCGGCAGCGGCGCCGAAGCTCAGCCAGCGCATCGAGACATTGCTCGAAGAACCGGAGCCATTAAGGCGTGGCGAGAAGTTAACAAAGGATGCTGACACCGAAACGCGGCCGAAGTTGCCTGCGCAATTTGGATAGAATCTTAAAAACTGGCTCAAAACCCAGAACAAACAGCTAGACATAGGTGAACGACGTTGAGAACGGAGGCAACAGGTTGCTTTTGTCAAACGACTGGCGCTCGTGGCTATTGCGGCATTATGGAGCAATTGCCGCAGTGGCACTTGCTTAGTTGCTTGTCGCGTTGAAGCCACCCTGCTGAAGGAAATTGCCGGTCACGACGAGATAGGGGTCTTCGTCCAAGCGAAGCTGCGCCTGCGTATCCTTGAAGGCATGCTTCCGATCCGCAGTGAAGATTTAACTATTAGAGCCAGATTGCGATAGCGGCGAGTTTGACGAAGCCCATGAAGTTGGCGACGAGCTTGTCGTATCTGGTTGCAATGCAAATTCCGAGGCAATCCGCCCCCTGATTCCGAAATGATCTCGCCCCCCGATTCCGAGAATTAGTCGCCCCCTCGTTCCGAGATGATGCCGCCCCCTTCGGACGGGGTGTGGCGTGGGTGTTCTGCCGGTGTGAAGTTCCTTCCGTCGATGGTGACGAGGAAGGAACGGTATGCCTGCGGAGAGACTAGAGATGCGGCGTGTCCGCGAGATACTGAGATATCGAGCCGAGCAAGGACTGGGCCACAAATCGATCGCGGTTCGGGTCGGGGCAGCACCGTCGACGGTGCGCGAGACCCTGCGGCGAGCGACGGCTGCGGGGCTTTCGTGGCCGTTGGATGACGACGTGAGCGATGCCGTCCTGGAGGCGGCGCTCTACAAGGCGGCCGGGACGAAGACGGGTCATCGCCGGGCCCCCGAGCCGAACTGGGCCGAGGTCCATCGCGAGCTCAAGCGCAAGCACGTGACACTACAAATCCTCTGGGACGAATATATCGGCCGCTATCCGGACGGGTATCGCTACAGCCGGTATTGTGACCTTTACCGCGGCTGGGCACTGAAGCTGCCAGTGACGATGCGGCAGGAGCATGCAAGCGGCGACAAGCTGTTCGTCGATTATGCGGGCGACACGGTTACAGTCGTCGTTGATCGGCTGTCGGGCAAGACGCGGCAGGCGCACCTGTTCGTCGCGGTTTTGGGAGCGTCCAGCCTGTCTTATGCGCAGGCGCGCTGGACAGAGACGCTTCCGGACTGGATCGAATGCCATGTTCAGGCGCTGGAGTTCTTCGGCGGTTCGCCGGCCCTTCTGGTCCCTGACAATGCCAAGGTGGCGATCATCAAGGCCTGCCACTTCGATCCTCAGGTCAACAGGACCTATTGTGCCATGGCGGCGCACTACGGGAGCGCGGTCCTTCCGACACGGCCGCGGCGGCCGCGCGACAAGGCGAAAGTGGAGGCCGCGGTTCGTATCGTCGAGCGCTGGCTGCTGGGCCGGCTGCGCCATCGCGTCTTTTACAGTCTCGCCGAGGTCAATGCCGCGATCATGGAATTGCTCCGTGACCTCAACGACATCAGGGTCTTGCGTCGGGTCAATTGCACGCGGCGTCAATTGTTTGAGGAACTCGATCGTCCGGCTCTGCGGCCATTGCCTGTCGAGCGCTATGTCTTCGCCGAATGGCGTATCCGGCGCGCTGGACTGGATTACCACGTCGAGATCGAACGGCATTATTACTCCGTTCCCTATCGCTTCGCCCGCGAGCAGGTCGAGGCGCGCATCACCGCCAATACGATCGAGATATTCCACAAGGGCGAGCGGATTGCCGCGCACCGCCGCTCGAGCGGCAACGGCAAGCACACGACCATCCCCGATCATATGCCCTCGGCGCATCGTCGGTTTGCCGACTGGACGATCGAACGCATTCGGCGCGAAGCCTCTGCCATGGGGCCGGATGTCGAGCTGTTGTGCGAGCGCATCCTTGCCGACCGGCCGCATCCCGAGCAGGGCTTTCGCGCCTGCCTCGGCATTATCCGCCTTAACAAGAGCTTCGGCCGCGACAGGGTCAATGCAGCCTGCGCCCGCGCGCTGGAGATCGGGGCCCGGACCTATGGCTCGGTGCGCTCCATCCTCGACAATCGCCTCGACCGAACAGCGGACACGAAAGGAGCCGCCTCGCACGAACCGATCCACCACGAGAACATCCGCGGACCTCGCTATTACCACTAAGGAGAACGAAGAATGCTTGCTCATCCAACACTTGATAGACTGAACGCCATGGGCCTGGCCGGCATGGCCAAAGCCTTCGGCGAACTCGTCGCCAACGGCGAGGCCGAACATCTCTCTCATGCCGAATGGCTCGGACTGCTGCTCGAGCGGGAATGGAGCTCCCGTTACGACCGCAAGCTTGCGGCGCGTCTTAGGTTCGCCAAGCTTCGTCATCAGGCCACCCCGGAAGATGTCGATTATCGCGCCGAACGCGGTCTCGACCGTGCGCTCTTCATGAAACTGCTCGGGGGCGACTGGATCGGCGCTCACGACAATCTCGCTATCTGCGGTCCCTCGGGTGTCGGAAAGAGCTGGTTGGCATGTGCCCTTGGCCACAAGGCTTGCCGTGACGACCGTTCTGTTCTCTATCAGCGTGTCCCAAGGCTCTTTGCCCAGCTCGCGCTCGCCCGCGGCGACGGTAGATACGCTCGCCTACAACGCACCCTGGGCCACGTTCAGCTCCTGATCCTGGACGATTGGGGCCTCGAGCCACTCAACGAACAGGCCCGTCACGATCTGCTTGAAATCCTCGAGGACCGTTACGGCCGGCGCTCGACGATCATCACCAGCCAACTCCCCGTATCCGCCTGGCACGGTGTCATCGGTGATCCCACCTATGCCGACGCCATCCTGGATCGTCTCGTCCACAATGCCCACCGCATCGAACTCAGCGGAGAAAGCCTACGACGAAATCTGCCGCGCAAAGCTTGACACATCACTCGAACGAACTGACAACAATTATTGCCTGCAGACCCCTGAAACGGGGGGCGAGATCATCCCGGAATCCGGGGGCGCAATCATCTCGGAACAATGGGGCGGCTTCATCGGAATCGGCAGGTTGCAACGCGCCAAAACTGTTTAAGCTTGTTGAAGAAGCGTTCGGTCTTGTTGCGCTCCTTGTCGAGATCGGCGTCGTAAGGGCGCAGGACTTTGCGCTTGGGTGGGATGACGACGTCAATTCCGGCCTTGTCGGCCCTGTCGACGAGATGATCTGCGTCATATCCCTTGTCGGGGATGGTGGCGTCGGCGTCGAAGCCCTCGACGAGATCATGGGCAAAGGCGATGTCGTTGCGCTGCCCCGGGCTGGCGATCAAACGGACTGGAAGCCCGAGCGCCTCGGTGGCGGCGTGGATTTTGGTGCTCAACCCGCCCCGAGACCGACCCAGGCCCTGGGCATCTGCCCCCTTTGACTTTGCGCGCGCCTGCCGCATGCTGATGCGCCCACACGACGGTACTGTCGATCATCAGCCGTTCGAGGTCGGCTTCGCGGGCCAAAACCGAAAGCATCTCGTCAAGGACGCCCATTTCGATCCAGCGGTAATAACGTCGTTTCACCTAGCGGTAATGGCCGAGCCGTTCTGGCAGATCACGCCAGCGACCACCGGAGCGGGCGATCCACAACAGCGCGTCCAGGAATCGACGGTTGTTCGTGCGCGGACTGCGCTTGCCTTTCGTGCCGCCGGGCACAAATCTTTTGATCTGTTCCCACCGATCATCCCGAAGCGCATCGCAATCCATGGCCAATCTTCAAAACTAGCCTTGAACCTGATTTGGTCCGCCCCGGGAATCCCAAATCGTTAAATCGTCACCACGCCCTCGTTAATCGGTTCAAGCGAGGGGCATCTGCACCGCATTTATGATGCACTAAAACTGCTGCCTCGATCTCTCATCCATGGTGGCGAGACCGTCAGGTCCTCTAGGAAAAGGACAAAGCGGGGGCTCTAGGGCCGCTGTTACGACTTGTCTTCGAGTCGCGGTCCGAAGCTGGTTGCGGCCGTTCCGCTTCGCCACGTATAGCGCTTCATCGGCTCTCAAGAGCAGTTCCGCGGGCGTATCATTGTGGTCGAACTCGGCCGCGCCTACGCTTGCGGTCACGGTAAGCTTAGTTCCGTCCGATAAAATTAGTGGCCGATCTGCGATATGGCGCAGCATCCTGTTGCCGAGAGCATCGGCAGCATTGATGTCGTGATCAGGCGCGACCACGACAAACTCCTCACCGCCATAGCGAACGACCGTTCCCATTGTCTGGAGATGGCTGTCGATCAACATACAAACGTGCCGTAGAAGCTCATCACCGGTCGGATGTCCGTAGGTGTCGTTGATATGCTTGAAGTGATCGAGGTCCAGGATCAACGCCGAGAGCGGCCGGCTTAAGCGTCGGGACCTGTTGATTTCTTCGTCGAGCTTGTGGTCGAGATAGCGTCGGTTGAATGCGCCGGTCAACGGATCGCGCATGACGTCGCGTTCAAGAGCGGCGATCCGCACGATATCCTTGGTGGTGAAATCGGACAGACGCGACACAATCAAAACAAAGGCGCCGCCGGCCATCAAAATGGTCGAAACAACCAACTCCGTCATTGCTGCTCGCGAGTTAACCGCGAGAACGCCAAAACAGGCATAGCCTATGAGGAATAGAAAGATAAGCGCCCGCAGGCTGTACCAGCCCCGGCGCATCCGACCCTGGTTCAACGTGCGTAAAATAGAAGACAGGGACGGCACGGCCGCAACAAGCAATCCGATTCCAATCACAATCATCAAGGAGCAGAGCAAAGACATTAGATGATTTTAGCCGCAGCTGGATAACATATTCCTAAGCGAACGTGAGAGTTCCCCCGGCTTTGCCGGGGCGGCAGTAGAAGTTTGATTTTTGCGGGAGCCCACCGCGACTTTTCCCTTGTGAGCCGCCAAGCACACGAAGGGTTCACATCCGCCTGCTTGGCTACAAATGTCTGAAACTCGGTGGGTTCTTTGACGGGAATGATGGAGATCTCGCGTGTCGGTGTCCGCAACCGTGAAGATGTCGATAATGGCGTTTCCCAAGTTCTGCTTGACCAGGCTGCAGACAGGTCCCGAACGAGACTTGAATTTGGCGTGCGTTCGCAGCATGTGTAAGATGCGGTGTAATCTTTCGACAAACCATTTGCTCTCACGGGATGCGTGAGAGCGGCTCACGCCTGGGATGCCATGGCCGACATTCTTCCCCCGCTCCAGACACTGCGCGCGTTCGAGGCTACGGGAAGGCGGCTCAGCATGACGCTCGCGGCCGAGGAACTGCATTTGACGCATGGAGCGGTCAGCCGCCAGATAAAAGCACTCGAGGACCACGTCGGCGTCCCCCTCTTCCGCCGCCTGACCCGCAGGATCGAGCTTACTGAAGCGGGCCAATCTTTCTTCAGCACCGTCACGCGAGTCCTGTCAGAACTATCACGTGAGTCCGAAGACATCAGGCGCAGGAACGATAGGAGCCGACTGGTGGTCAGTTGCGGCGTGTCCTTCGCAAGCAAATGGCTCATGCCGCGGCTTCATCGGCTGATTGGAGACCATCCCGATTTGGACGTTCACGTGGAAGTTACAGACAACCCCGTCGACTTTGCCTCTGGCCATGTCGACGTGGCGCTCCGCTATGGCAACGGGCAATATCCCTTCGCATCGGCCGAGCGCATCATGAATGAGGTTGTCTCGCCCGTCTGCTCTCCGGAATACCGGGAGAAGATGGGAGGGTTGGATCGGGTCGAAGACCTGGCGAAGTGCCAACTGATCCACGAGATCGGCATGACCACGACATGGGAACGATGGTTCGCCGTGATGCAGTTGCCTTATCCGGTCATGCGAAGCCCGGGCTATAGCCATGGTAGCATGTCGATCGAGGCGGCGGTCCGTGGCGTGGGCGTGGTACTTGGGCGGAGTGTTCTTGTTGCTGAAGACCTTGTTGCCGGGCGTCTCCTGCCTCTCTTCCCGCAGGCGACGCTTGAGGTAGAATGGGGCTATGACCTTGTCTATCGGATTGGCAATCAGGACCATCCTAAGGTCAGGGCTTTTCGGGCTTGGGTCGCTGACCAGGTTCGTCAGTTTACGTCGGCCTGGCCTCTACCAATGCTCCAGCGGTGATTGCCGCTTGCAGTTCACCGTGACAACGCATACGCCCTTGCATGCCACGAAGCTTCCGTTGCGCACCTGGCTCAAAGCAATGTGGCTGTTGTTGCAGTCGGATAAAGGCCTATCCTCGGTCCGTCTCGCCGAGACCCTTGGCGTTAGCCAACCGACCGCCTGGCGGATCGGTCATGCACTGCGGCTCATGGTGGCGCGCGAGCACATGCTCGACGGCACGGTGGAAGTCGACCATTTCTATCTCGGCGGCAGACCCAGAAAGCATCCCGATGATCCGCCTCCTGGAAGAGGCCGCAAGGGGGGCAGATAAAGACGGAGAAGACGCCGGTCATTGCGATTGTGCAGCGACCGGCAGACCTCACCCCAGGTTCCATTGCGGGCGATGCCCGTGCCACTGTCGTTACGGGCCTTTCATTGCGTGCTGCTGTACGAGCAGTTGCAACACAAGTTGAACTTCGAGCGCATTTGATGAGCGACGAGGCAAAGGCGTTCGTGGCCATAGGGGAAAGCTTTGCCGTACACGAGACGGTCAACCACTCCAGCCGCGAATATGTACGGGATGCCGTCCACGTCAATTCAGCCGAGGGGTTCAATGCCCGGATCCGGCGAACCATTGCAGGCGTCTTTCATCGCATCAGCCCGGAACTTGCCGACCTGTATTTCCATGAAATCGGGTTCCGCTTGTCCCAGCGCGTTGTTATCGGCCAAGGAGTGCGGAAAAGCCGAAGCGGCAAGGAAAGCACGAAAACCCTCTGATCACGCGTTCCTCCCGCACCGCAATTGCAGCAGGTCTTCCATGCTGCTACCGGCCGCCAAATGCGCCGTAGTCGAAGCGGCGGCATCACCATCAAATCTGCCGTGGCTGTCTTTGGTTGATAAAGGCCTGGTACGATTTCGAACTGCTCTTGTTCCGACCCCTAGCCGGTCAGCGCCAGGTAGCTCAAGATGATCGTCGAAAGACGTGGTTTAAAACGGCATGGAGGCACCCCAATCTGACCTAATCGCGATTCTGTCAGAGTGGGGTGCCGCTAAGACGCTAGGCCAGAATGGTTGCCCGGGTTCATCCAACATCACTAAGTCATGGAGAGCAATTCCGACCGAAAAGACTTGTCGACCTCGAATTTACTCAAAGGTCACGACGCTTCCTCGTGGCGAGTATATGTAGTGCATTTTCAATGGAAGTTGCACCAACAGCCTTAACCGCATTGGCAATACACGTTTCAATCTCGTGTTTTGATCTGCCAACTAGAACGACCATCTCATCAATTGTTCTGCCTCGCAAAAGCCAACGAAGGCACGCTTTCTCCAGTGGAGAGAGCATTCCTGGCCTGCTACTTTCTGCTGAGTCTGGAGACAATTCAGCCAATCTCTGGAAATCACCCTCCAGTTTGAAAACGGTAACAGCTAATAGCTACCTTGAACTCCAAAAACTGCTGTCTGGCACCCTAAATGCTTCCGAAATAGGGACGGCGTGCGGTACAACTCTGTACATAGTTGATCATTGTAATGAAGTCGAAGACCGGCCGTCCGGTTGCAGACTGCACTGCGTGTGCATATGGCGGTAGGTCACTGCATTCGAGTAGAATCGATTTTACGTCCGGGTTATCGGCGACCAGCTTGCGCGCAACGGCTGTCACCTCACGCTCAATTGCGGCAGAATCCAGTGTGCCGCGCTCTTCAAGGATGGCCTCTCGAAATTCCGTCTGATCTTCCATGCCCGAAACCGCCAACGGAATGAAATCAGCAACATTGCAGGCCGCGAAATGGCGCGGCGTCAGCCGCGAGGCATTGGCAGTAATGACGCCGACGCGGCCTCCGCACAGCGCATGCATGAACGGGATCTGCATCAAGCTGGACAGAAAGACCGGAATATCGACCGCTGCCGCGACCTCCTCCTGGAAATAGGCCATGAAGCCGCAGGCGCCGGTGATAGCCTTCACGCCGCGGTTCTGCAATTCGACGGCCGCTTCGATAAAGACCTCTTTCAACGCCGGATCGCGCTGGTTCAGCAGCCGGTCGATGGAGGCGCCGCGCACTTCCTGGAAGCGGACGGGGTAGTCATAAGTGGTTGCGTTGCCAACGTTTCCTGGCACACAAGGATAGGCTGCATCCAGGATCAAGATGCCGATTTGCTCACCGTACCAGGACTGCGTTTTGCGCGTGACCGTATAGACAGTCATCTTTATTGTCTCCGATTTCCATTTAAGCTGAAAAGCGGGGGAGCGAACTCCCCCGCTGATAAAATGCTTACTCGACGAGGCGCGGGGCACCGGTCTCTGCTGCGGTACCGTCCAGTCCATAGGACTTCAGGATGGTGACGATCGTGCCATCCGCATGCATCTCGGCGATCCCGGCATCAAGCGCGACGCCCAGTTCCTTGGCTTTCAGCGAATAAGGGAAGGCCGCCTGCGCTGCTTCCTTGCTCGCCTTCACGCGATCATCGGAGGTCGCGACATTGACCTTGATATCACCGAGCGCACCTTTCTGCGCGGCAACCACGCCGGTCGAATAGCCGTCGACGGCCACATCGATCCGGCCGGACTTGAGGTCCTGCTGCATGTTGACCGAATTCGGGTAGAGTTTCAGGGAGTCGCCAAGCAGGGTCTTCAGGTCTGCGACCCAAAGATAGCCCTGCACCGTGCCGACCTGCTTGCCTTCAAGATCCGAGACCTTCTTGAAGTCTTCCTTTGAGTAGATGCCCATCTGGTCGGTGTAGAGCGGTGCGGAGAGGCTCATGACCTTCGCGCGCTCTGCCGTGCGATACCAGTCGCCAGTTGTGATATCGGCCTGGCCGGAGAGCACATATTGGATGGCAGCGGCGGGATCGACGGCGACGGCCTTGACCTTCAGGCATTCGCGCTTGGCAAACTCCGCGGCGATGTCGCCATCGATGCCCTTCATGGCCCCACTGTCATCGATGAAGGAATGCGGGGCATAGGTGGTAACCGCGACCGTCAGCGTTCCGGCTTCAACTGTCGCGAACTGGTGCTTCGGCGTGCAATCTTGCGCGGACGCAAGAGAGGACGAGATCAGGAACCCGGCAATGCCGGTTAGAAGAATCTGCTTGGTGGTCGATACGATGGTCATGCAGGTATCCTTTCAGTTGAGGTTCAACGGTGGGCGTAAAGTCCCGCACGCTTCTCGACGTGACTGACGAAGAGGGCGGCGGGGATGGAAATGCAGGCATAGAGTGCGCCAGCTGAAAGCAGAGCCGGGAAATAGCGGAAGGTCGTCGAGCCGATCTCGTAGGCACGGCTCACCAGCTCCGGCAGTGCGATGGTGAAGCAGAGCGACGTACCTTGGAAAATAAGGATCGAGAAACCGAGCAATGCAGGAAGTGCCACACGCAGGCCCTGCGGCAGGAGCACGTAGCGCAGTTCGTCGAGCCGGTTGAGACCGAGGGCGACCGCCGCCTCCCGCTGGCCATGGGCGACGGATTGCAAGCTGGCACGAATGATCTCACTGGTATATGCGCCGGTGTTCCAAGCGAGCGCGATCACCGCGGCGGCATAAGAGCCAAGCGTCACCCCGGTCGTTGGCAAGCCGAAATAGATGAACTGAAGGAGCACCAACGCGGGCGCACCGCGGCCGATCTCGACAAGAAAGAGACTGAGGCCCTTCAGCGCGCGGTTCCTGGCCAGCACGCCGAGCGCCAGAACCAGACCAAACGGAATGCCGATAAGAAGACTGAGTGCCGTTACCTGCAGGCTGATCGAGAGCCCGCCAAGGAGATGAGGCAGCCAAGTGGAGATTTCGTCGTAAGTCGGAAACATCAGCGCGCCACCCTTGCCTGGAGATAGCCATCGGCCATGCGCGAGAGCCATGCGATTGGAAGGCTCAGAAGCACGTAAAAGAGCCCGACCACTGCGAACACTTCAAGGCCTCGATAGGTGAGCTGCGAAAGCTGGTTGCCTTGGTAGGCGAGCTCCGACACGCCGATGGCGGAGGCGACTGCCGTCTCCTTCATGAGGCCGATGAGATAGCTCGCCGCCGACGGCAGCGCGACGCGGAATGCCTGGGGTGCGATGATGTCGCGGAAGACCGACCAGTGGCCAAGATCGAGTGCTGAGGCGGCCTCCCACTGTCCGTGATGGACGGACGCGACCGCGCCCCGATATATCTCCGCCATGTTCGCGGCTGCAATCAGCCCAAGCCCCATAAGAGCGGCATGGAAAGGGCTTATCGGCGTCACGCTCATGCCAAGACCGAAGAAGATGATGAAGAGCCAGAGAATAGGCGGTATGGCTCGCACGACCTGGATTAGGACCATCGCGAGCGCCCGCAGCGGCAAGAATTTGCTCTGGCGTGCTACAAGCAGCGGGATGCCGAGCACGGCCCCGATTAGAAAGGCTCCTGCCGTCAGCGCGATCGTCCAGGTTAGACCCCGGAGGAGGGGAAGAAACTCTGCCACGCTCATCGATCGTGTACCGCGCGGAGAAAGCGCTTCGTCCGCTCCTGTTGCGGATTGCGCATGACCTCCTTCGACGGTCCTTTTTCTACGATATGACCGTCGGCCATGATCATGACCGTGTCGGAAACGTTCTCGGCAAAGCTCATCTCGTGGGTAACGACGATCATTGTCATGCCGCTTTCGGCCAGCTCGCGCATTACGGCGAGAACCTCAAGGCCGAGCTCGGGGTCGAGAGCCGATGTCGGCTCGTCGAACAGCATGATTTCCGGATCGAGCGCGAGCGAACGGGCAATAGCGATACGCTGCTGCTGGCCGCCGGAACACCGGACGGGAAACTGTTCCGCCTTATCGGCGAGGCCCACGCGCTTGAGAAGCTGCATTGATCGCTCGTCGGCTTCCCTGCGGCTGCGGCCAAGCACGCGCTCTTGCGCCAAGCTTACATTTCGCAGGACCGACATGTGCGGAAAGAGATTGAACGACTGGAAAACCATGCCGACACGCCGGCGAAGGCCAGAAAGCTCCGCGCGTGCAACGGGCCGCGCAGCGTCAATCGTCATTGCACCGATAGAGATCGTACCGCCATCTGGCGGCTCGAGATAGTTGATACAGCGCAGTAGCGTGCTTTTCCCGGAACCGCTCGGTCCGATGATCGCGAGAACTTCACCCGAACGCACTTCGAGATCTATACCGTCAAGAACCGTGTGGCTTCCGTAATGCTTACTCAAGGAAGACAGCCGGATGAGAACGTTGTCAGTCGCCGCCATCACGTCCGGGCACCCCGTCGGTGGCAATACGGCGCTTTGGTTCCCGCCAAGATAAAGAATTGCACCATCCATGCCATTAGAATTCCCATGCTAAAGCGTCGGCGTGCGATTGCATCCGATTCACAACAGGTTTCGTTTCAAGGTAATATTCTGCGCGATTCGCCCAATCTCGACGTTAAGCCACGTAAACCCTCACGCCGCGCGCCCACGATTCAATTTAGACTTGCTGCCAGGCGAGACAACATCTGGTCTAAAATCTGAACGCTTTCGATTATGACACGACGTTATTGAGATCCACGCAATTGATCACCCTCTTTTAATGCTCGGATGACTGTCGTTTCTTTGAGCGACTTTCCGACCGTACTGGCCGTTCTCCGAGCTTGTCGGGCAGTTTGTCTCACTTTGATGCCTACCGGTCAAGCACTTTTTCTCAAATTTATGACATTTGTTTCCTATAGGAAACTCATTCCCCGCGCTCCTTGACGCCACAGTCGTTCGCGCCGTATGAAATTCGAAACAGAGTATGCCGATGGTACTTGAAGTCGATTTGAAGGTAGGAAAGTAATGCGAGCGACAAAGCAGACGAAGATCACGCTATTGCAAAGCTCAGGGATGTCGGAAAATTTATCTTCCGATGGTCGCCAAGAACTTGGCCAGAAGCTTCGTGATTTGCGGCTTGAGCGCGGGCTGACGCTCCAGGAAGTGAGCAATGAGACAAAAGTCGCACGCTCCACGCTCTCGAAGATAGAGAATGGTGTGATGTCCCCTACCTTCGATATCCTGCAAAAGTTGGCTGCCGGCTTTTCACTTGAGATCGGCGCCTTGTTCAGTTCAACACCGGTGCAGGCGGGCGCAGGACGAAGGAGCTATACAAAAAGCGGCGAAGGGCCTGCTTTGTCCAGTAAGCATTATATACATCACGCACTTGCCTCCGACATATCGAAAAAGCGGGTCCTGCCGTTTCGTACAAAGGTCAAGGCGAGGAAAATCTCGGATTTCAAAACGCTCATCTCGCACGAGGGAGAAGTTTTCATCTTCGTCGTGAGCGGAACCGTCACATTTTATTCCGACTTGTACGCACCTCTCAAAATGGAAGCCGGTGACAGCATATATTTTGATAGCATGATGGCGCACGCTATTGTTTCGACTTCTGAGGAAGATGCCGACATTGTGTGGGTGTGTGACAACATCAAAGGAGTAGAGGAAGGAGATCTAGAACTGCATTGATGCCCGGAGTGCGCTTGAATTTGGTCCATCGGAATGCGCCGTTGAATGAATTCTTCAAATACAAGTAGCGTAAAAACGGAACGCACGAGGTGCAATGGCCATCGACGCGGCTAGCATGCTTCCCCCATCTACATGAGAAGCATGCTGTACGCGGTCTGATCGCGCCTGAACGCTTCAGGGCGGAAAAATTCATCTGGAGCATGCAAGTTTCATCGTCGTGAGAAAACGCGGTTTTCGCGAATGTGAACTCAAAACATCGCAGGATCTGGCATTGCAGAAGAAGTCATTTTTTCACTGCAAGCTTCATCAAAGGAGATCCCGGACGATCAAATTCCGATCGCTTGATACGCGTCACCAATCTTCCGGATGGCGATGACATACGCCGCGGTCCGGAAGGTCATAATCTTCGATGCCCGCTTCAGTTCGGAGATATTATCGTAGGCGCTACGCATGACATCTTCCAATCCGGAGCGAACGAGGTCGATCTCCGCTCCACCCTCCAGAAACTCGTCTTTGATGTCGGCAGGGAAGGCTCGCTCGGTCATCGCCTCCATTGCCTGGGTCATCTGAAGATTGCGACGTTCGCGACGGCGGCGCTCCATCAGACCAAACGGTATGTGAGTTATGTTCTTGACCCACTCAAAGTAACTGACGACAACGCCTCCAGCATTGACGAAGAGATCGGGAAGCACGACGACTCCCCGGTCGGTGAGACGCTCTTCGGCGTCGAAGCTGACTGGTCCATTCGCACCTTCGACGATCAGCCGTGCCTTGATCTGGTCGGCGTTGCGGACCGTAATCGCATTTTCCATCGCTGCCGGTATAAGGATGTCGCACTCAAGCGTAAGACCCGCTTCCGGATCCTGAACGCTCTCGGCGGACGGGAAGCCGAGAACTGTTCCGTGGGTGAGCTGATAGCGTTTGACATCTTCGACAGGCAGGCCTTTGTCATTAAAAATATAGCCGTCGCGCTCAACGATCGCGACGATCTTCGCACCATCATTCTCATGTAGGAATTTTGCGGCATGATAGCCGACGTTTCCGAAGCCCTGCACGATCACAGTCATCTCTGCAAGATTTCGGCGACCATCGACACCATTTTCGTTCAAGTCGCGAAGGTAGCTTTGGATCGCATACTGGACACCTCGGCCGGTCGCCTCGGTGCGCCCTGCGATCCCGCCCCGTGCCAGTGGTTTGCCCGTTACGCATGCATTTGCATTCACGATGTCAGACGCGCCGGTTCTCTTGTATTCGTCGGCCATCCAGGCCATCTCACGCTCACCTGTTCCCATATCGGGTGCAGGAACATTCCGGCCTGGGCAAATCAGATTCCTTTTCGCGAGCTCTTGCGTAAAGCGGCGGGTGATACGCTCCAGTTCGTGTGCATCCCAATCCGCAGGATTTATCTTAAGCGCTCCTTTCGATCCGCCAAAGGGAACATCGACCACGGCGCATTTCAGGCTCATCAACGCCGCGAGCGCTTCAACTTCTTCCTGGTCGGAGTGGATGGAGTACCGGATGCCACCCTTTGCTGGTTCGACATGTTCGCTGTGGACTGATCGCCAGCCGACAAAACTGAACATCCGCCCGCGCAGTCTCACGCCGAAACGGACGGTGTAAGTCGAATTGCAGGCCTTGATACGCTCTGCCAATCCATCGGAGAGGTTCAAATGGCCCATGGCGCTATCGATGTAGGCATCGACGCTTTCGAGGAATGTTGTCGTCTGTGTAGTTTTGTTGGATGCTAATTGATCCATCTTCAAGACCTCCCTAAGCGATAGGCGACAAGTGAGGGGCTCGCTGACCGGCGACCCAACCAACATTTGGCGATTTCTGGGTTGCATCGGCGAACCATCGAGGCCGGTGCATAAAAGTCGACAGGCCAGGTCCCAACGCCCGGCCCGGCGGGCGACCTTACTGCAGGTGCAATGCTGCGACGCTGATGCGCCGGCAGGCTTCCACCAATTCCTCCATTGAAGTGGCGTAGGAAATCCGGAAGTATGGCGCCAAGCCGAACGCGGAGCCAGGGACGACGGCGACGTCTGCTGCCCGGAGCAGATAGGATGCAAAAGCAGAATCGCTATCGATGACGTCTCCCGTCGGCGTTTTGCGCCCAATCAGACCTTCGACGCTCGCATAGGTGTAGAAAGCGCCGTCCGGAACGCGGCAGCTTATGCCGACGATGTTGTTCAGGGCACTGACAACGACGTCGCGGCGCTGCTGGAAGGATGCGCGGCGCGGCGCAAGAATATCCTGGGAGCCCGTGAGCGCTTCGACGGCAGCAGCCTGGCTGACCGACGACGGGCAGGAAGTCGACTGGCTCTGAACGATCGCCATCGATCTGATAAGCTCCGTCGGCCCTCCGGCATATCCGATACGCCAGCCCGTCATGGCGTAGGCCTTCGATACGCCGTTGATCGTCAGTGTTCGTGCGGCAAGCCTAGGTTCGATCGCCGCCGGAGTGACGAACTCAAAGTCGCCATAGACGATATGCTCGTACATATCGTCCACCATCAGCCAGACTTGCGGATGACGCAGCAGGATGTCGAGGAGCGGGCGATATTGTTCAGCCGAATAGGCCGCGCCGGAAGGGTTCGACGGAGAATTCAACATCAGCCAACGCGTTTTCGGCGTTATCGCCGCCTCGAGATCACTCGGCGACAAACGAAAGCCGTTCTCTTCCCTGCAGGGGACGAGAACGGGCTTGCCGCCGGCGATCAGCACGATGTCCGCATAGGTTACCCAGAACGGCGTCGGGATGATCACCTCATCGCCCGGATTGAGCGTCGCCATCATCGCGTTGTAGATCACCTGCTTGGCGCCGGCCGCGACAGTTATCTGGTTCTGCTCGAATTCCAGACCGTTTTCGGTCTTGAACTTGTGCCGGATTGCCGCCTTTAGCTCTGCGGTACCGTCGAGGGCGGTGTACTTCGTCTGGCCAGCCGCGATCGCTCTAACCGCGGCCTCCTTGATGTTGTCGGGCGTGTCGAAGTCCGGTTCGCCCGCACCGAGAATGATGACATCGCGACCTTGTTTCTTCAGTTCGTTGGCATGGCCGGTGATCTTCAGGATCTCGGAGACGCCGATCTCGACCAGCCTTTCGGCTGGCCGGAAATGTGAGCTGTTGACGACAGTGTCCATCGTTCGGTCCTACTCGATGTCGAACTTGACGCCCTGCGCGAGCGGCAGGGTGCGGCCATAGTTGATCGTGTTGGTTGCGCGGCGCATGTAGGCCTTCCACGCGTCCGAGCCGGATTCACGGCCGCCGCCAGTTTCCTTCTCGCCGCCAAAGGCGCCACCGATTTCTGCACCGGACGGACCGATGTTGACATTGGCGATACCGCAATCCGAGCCACGAGCGGAGATGAACAGCTCAGCTTCACGCATATCATTTGTGAAGATTGACGAGGAAAGACCCTGGGGCACTGCGTTATGCAGTCGCAAGACGTCGTTGAACGCGCTGTATTTCATGACGTAGAGGATCGGAGCGAATGTCTCGTCTTTTACGGGGCCAAGCTGGCTTGGCATTTCGACCAGTGCCGGACGCACGTAGTAGGCTTCTTCGCTTTCGGCGCTAAGACGCTCGCCACCACTTACCTTTCCACCTGCTGCCTGAGCGGCCTGCAGTGCGGATTGCATAGCGTCAAAGGCGAGCCTGTCGATCAGCGGACCGACGAGATTGCCTTCGAGCGGATTTCCGACAGAGACGGAGGCGTAGGCCTTCGTCAGCCTGTCGACGAAGCTATCGTAGACGCTTTCATGAACGAACAAGCGGCGCAGCGATGTGCAACGCTGGCCGGCGGTCCCCATTGCTGCGAAGGCAACGCCACGCAGGGTAAGGTCGAGATCCGCTGTCGGCGAAACGATAGCGGCGTTGTTTCCACCGAGCTCCAGAATTGCGCGGGCGAAACGCTGGGCGAGCTTCGGCCCGACCGCACGGCCCATCGCCGTTGAGCCCGTCGCCGATACGAGAGGAACGCGATGGTCTTCGACGAGAACCTCGCCGACGTCACGGCGGCCGATAATCATCTGAGCAAGACCTTCGGGAGCCTGACCACCCTGAGCCTTAAAGCGCTTGAGCGCTTTCTCGAAGATAGCCTGGGTCGCAAGAGCGGTCAGCATTGTCTTCTCGGACGGCTTCCAGACGACGCTGTTTCCGCAAACCAGCGCCAGTGCCGCGTTCCAGGCCCAAACCGCAACCGGGAAATTGAAGGCCGTTATAATGCCGATAACACCGAGTGGGTGCCAAGTTTCCATCATGCGGTGGTCGGCACGCTCGGTCGCGATCGTCAGACCGTAGAGCTGGCGCGATAGACCGACTGCGAAATCGCAGATATCGATCATTTCCTGAATTTCGCCCAGACCTTCGGACGTGATTTTGCCGACCTCGATGGAAACAAGCTGGCCCAGAGCCTCCTTGTTCGCGCGCAGTTCCTCACCCAAAAGCCTGATCAATTCGCCACGTTGTGGGCCCGGCACGTCACGCCATTCGAGAAATGACTGATGAGATTTTTCAACGATTGCGGAAGCCTCATCACGGGTGATGCTGGCAATCTGACCAAGGGTCTCACCTGTAATCGGTGTCCGAGCGCGAATCTCGCCCTTGGCATATGCTTCCGGCGCGATCCCAAGTTCTGTAAGGAGCTTGTCGGTGACTGTTTTCAACGGCAGGCTCGATGCGCCTGCTCCTTTTTGAAGTGCGTTAGTCGACATGACCATTCCTTTCATAATCTGATTGTGTGGATTTGAGTGTGTTTTGTCTCGTCAGCGCATGACCGGACGCGGGCACGCCGCTGACAATCTGCAAGAGGGCCTCAACCGGGTGCCGCGCTTCCATGTTTGTCAGACGCTCTGTCTGACAGCGGCAAGAGAACCCGGTAATGAGAGGAATGCTGCCTTTTAGACCGTCCAGTTTCTCCGCCCAGCTCATAGAGAAGAGCTTTTTGGACATTGCTTGGTGTTCGATTTCGTGTCCGAACATTCCGGCCATGCCGCAGCAACCTGTCGGAACATATGTCGCATCCGCGCCGAAGAACGTGAAGATCTCGATCCAACTTGCAGCGGCAGATGGTCTGGCGGTTTTCTCCGTGCAGTGCAGGAACAGGGAGTAGTTCTGCTTATTCGCTGGGAGGGTAGAGATCGAGATGCGATCGCTCTTTATCTCCCGAAGTAGAAAATCTTCGAACGTGAGGATAACAGCGGACGTTGCGCTGTCTGCACGGTAGGATTTGTATTCATGGTCATGCATCAGGGTCGTTACCGGCTCGATGCCGATAACGGAAATGCCTGTTGCCAGAAGCGTCTCCTGCCGCAATATCGCTGCACGCGCGGTTTTTTCGAAAGCTTCCAGATTTCCGATGACGTAAGCGGCCTTCCCATTGGCCATCGGCGGTTCACGCCAGACCTTGTAACCAAGCCGTTCGAGAAGCGCGTATGACGCGCTCACCACACCGCCGTCAAAGGAACTCGTAAAAGTATCTTCGAGCAGAATAACCGTTCGCTGCTTCTCATCGTCCGGAAGATTCAAGAGGCGTTCAGGGTCGCCAAGGGTCGGACGCGAAGCTTTGGCAGGATAGAAGTCAGGGAGATCGACCAATCTAGTCAGACGATCCCCTCCGCAGAAGCTCATTGCCGCTTTGGCAATATTCGCAATCTTCGGAAGCCGTCGCGCAATGCGGAATGCATTTTCGCTTTGCGATAGTAGATGGTGCCGGAACGGCCTGCGCCGTCGGCGATAGTAGTTATGCAGAAATTGCGCCTTCATCGAAGGTATGTCGACCTTGATCGGACACTGGCTCGAGCACGCCTTGCAGGAGAGACATGTCGAAAGGCTTTGTTTCAATGCCTCCTCGACGCCGGACAGTTCGGCTGCCGTGCGACTCGTGCCATTAAGAGACCGCAAACGAGCCCATTCACGGATGAGGGCCGCGCGCCCCTTTGGAGACTGGTTTCGGTCGCGTGTCGCTTTGTAGGACGGACACATGGGATCGGATTTGTCCCAGTTGAAGCACGCGCCATTGCCGTTGCACGCTAGAGCGCGATCGAAAGCCTTCGCATGGGTCGCGTCGATTTGACGATCGAACTCTCCACGAAACGAGACCGTGTCGATCGCATCGATCCCCTCGCCCGTGGGCGACGCGAGTTTTCCGGGATTGAACAGGTTCGAAGGGTCGAAGACGCGCTTGATTGAACAAAGTTCCCGGTAAAGCCTGTCTCCAAAGAAGAACGGCGAGTATTCGCCTCGATAGCCGCGGCCGTGTTCGCCCCACAGGAGGCCGCCGTATTTCTTCGACAAAGACGCGATTGCGTCACTGATGGGACGAATGAGGGCGGCATCGCGAGGATCACGCATGTTGAGCGCGGGCCGAACGTGAAGGCAACCGACATCGGCGTGGCCATACATGCCGTAGGTCACGCCATGACTGTCCAATACGTCTCGGAACTCGCGGACAAAGTCAGGGAGCCTTTCCGGTGGAACAGCCGTATCTTCGACGAACGCGATGCCTTGCTTTGTCGGCGAAAGCCTGCCGAGCAGGCCGACGGACTTTTCCCGAAGAGACCAAAGCTCGGCAATAAGCTTTGAGTCGGTGACAATCCTCCAGTCGATAAAGAGGTGCGAGCGCTGAGCGAGTTGCCCGGCCAAACTATCGAGCTTGCGCTGCAGTTCGTCTTCGTCGTCAGCTAGGAACTCTACGAAATTCAGACCGCCGACGGCGACCCTTGCATCACTTCCGAGCACCGCTTCGATCGATGACCAGACAGGATCCTGCTGTGCCAGGGTCAGAACCTTGTCGTCGATGATTTCGACCGCCGAGGGATTTGCGTCCAAAAGAAGCAAAACATCCTCAAGCGCCGTCTGGAAGTGCGCGTAGCGTATCGGAACGAGCGCCTTCAGCTTCGGACGGCGCAAAATTCTCAGGGTCACCGACGTCGTGAACGCCAATGTTCCTTCGGAACCTGCCAGCAAGTAAGCGAGCCGTACTTTCCCATCGTCTTTCAGGACGCTTTGAAGGTTGTATCCCGTGAGACCGCGATTCATTTTGGGGAACGCCGATGCAATCTCCTCGACGTTTTCCGAAATGACGCGCAGAACTTCGCGGTAGGCTCGACCGACAAGTGAATCCTGTTGCGCCACGAGGCGCGCAGTCGCAAGGTCGAGGTCCTCGATTTTAGAAGCGCTGCCATCCGAGAGCACGATCTCGAGTGAATGCAGGTAGTCTGACGTCTTGCCGTATATGCGCGAGCCTTTTCCCGAGGCATCGGTTCCGATCATCCCACCGATCGTCGCGCGAGATGCCGTCGAAACCGTGGGCGGGAAGAAATAACCGTGCGGCTCGAGAAACGCATTGAGTTCGTTGAGAACGACGCCTGGCTGGACGGTGACCGTCCCAGCGGCCAGATCGAGACCCTCGATGCCATTCATATGGCGCGAGAGATCAACCACGACACCGCTGGTCAGAGATTGGCCGTTGGTGCCCGTTCCGCCGCCGCGAGCGGAAAGCGGGATTCCCGTTTCGCCGGCACACTTAACCAAGATCACCAGATCGTCGGCAGATCTCGGGAAGGCCACGCCCATCGGGCGGACCTGATAGATGCTGTTGTCAGTTGAATAGACAGTCAGAGATCCGAGGTCGCTGACTGTCTCGCCTTTAAAGCCGGCGCGCACCAGCGTTGTGGAAAAGCGTTTGAACGCCTGTTGATTTCGCTCCGTTTCGCGCGCAGGCATCGAAGTCACCCCTTACGCGATCGAACGCTGCGCGAGTTCGGGATGACCGAGCGTTTCATAGGTCTGATCCAACGACCGATTCTCAGCCTCCGCATATAGGGCAAGCTCGTCTTGCACAGTGCTACCGAGACCGTTTTCAAATGCATCTCGGTTCGACCGTTCAGAGTAGTTCTGCTGCGCGTCGGTACCCAGGTTCGACTGGAAAATGCCTGCCGCGCTGACGGGGAGAAAATCTTCGTAAACGATCGGGTCGAAGCGGATAAAGCCGGCGTCGATCAGAGCATCGAGCGTTGTCGGCAAGCGGTCGTGAGGCGAGCAACGACTCCCCTTTTCTGTTGTCGAGTACCGGAAATACGCCAATTCCTGTTTTCGCAGATCGGCCCATTCGTCGGGAAACTCACCGAAGGTCTCGGTCAGTTGGACATTGTAGTCTTTTGACTTACCTCCGGATGCCCCGACCTGTACATCGCGCCGGACCGCCGCAAGAAGATCGTCGTAAAGCTTGCGGCCCTTCGGAGTCAGCGCGACACCGCGCTGCTCGATCTCGCCGAATCGCGCGGTGTGCATTCCGCTCGACTGCTGGTCCTCGGACGGCTTGAAATTGATGCCCTCTTCCAAGGCCTTGAAACTCGTCTGACGCAGGAGGATCGCGCATTTGCGCCGCGGCGGCCCCTCGATTACGGCCTTAGGGGAAATCCCGCGCTTCGGCATTTCTGCCTGGACGGCATCGATATCGAGCGTGCGCGGTGTCAGGTGGTTGATGTGCGGCCCTTTGAAGCTCACGACGTCGGCGATAAGGCGATGGGCATCATGAAGGCGTTTGTATGCGGCAAGCGTAACGGTGGCATCGTTGTGCCAGCGAAATGTCTCAAGGGCCTCGCGGACGAAATCGTCGGCGTCGGCATCGCTCAGGCCGCCGTCTGCCTCGGCCTTCTCAACCAGAGCCAAAGCCGGCGCCGTGAAGATCTGCCGGCGCCCGAGAATCTCGGCGGCCTCGGCACGAAGGGCTTCGTCCTCGATGAGTTCGAGACGAAGGAGCGACGTGAACACACGGAAAGGATTGCGGCTCAACGCTTTATCGTCAACCGGACGAAACGCCGTTGAGTGGACGGGAATGCCGGCAACCGAAAGGTCGTAGTATCCTACCGGATACATTCCCATGACCGCGAAAACGCGCCGGATATTGAACAGCTCTTCAGCCGTCCCGAGACGGATCGCGCCGTGACGCTCGATATCAAGACGATCCAGCTCGTCATTTCTGACCATCGCCTCCTGAAGCGCAGGATCATTCGCCAATGTCGCATCGTTCACGTCCGAAACGAGTTCCATCAAGGTCCCATATTGCGGCACCTCATTGCGATACATCTCGGACATCGCTTTGGAAAAGCGTGTACGAATGTCGTCGGGATGCGCGAATTGCGTTGTCATAACGGCCTCCTCTGTCGATGCCCTCATTCCCGGGGCTCATGATGCAGAGGAGTATTCATCCGGAAAATGCCAACAGCAATCAATCGATCCGTCAGATGTCATTCCGCTTGGGAATAGGACCAATCAACGTTGATCCGCTGTCTCCGCTAGAATCCATTTCTTGAAAGCCTGCAGCGGAGGATGCGAAGCACGATCGGAGGGCCAAACAAGATAGTATGCCTCTGCGCTTTTCATCTGGAGGTCGAGGGCACATACCAGCTTCCCAGACGCCAGCTCTTCCTCGATAAGAAACCTCGGCAGCAATGCAACCCCAACGCCGGCAACCGCAGCTTGAGTTGCCGTTGCGAACTGATCGAAGAGCATGCCATGGACGGAATCGGGCGATACGCCATTGATCACCATCCAACGCTCCCAGGCATCTGGTCGGCTGGAAAGATGCAGGAGAGGCGCCTTCCGAACATCGGCCGGCTCCGAAAATTCGAACTGATCCCGCAGTTGCGGACTGCAGGCTGGCACCACGATCTCGTGACGAAGCAGCGCCAACTCCCCGCTGCTCCACTCTGGTCGGCCGAAATGAATCGCAGCGTCGACAGGTTCCAAACGGAAATCGAACGCGGTGATTTTTGTGACGAGATTAATCGTTATGCCCGGATTCTGTGCCAGGAACTCCGGAAGACGCGGTGCGAGCCACCGCGTGCCGAATGTCGGGAGGATTGCGAGATTAAGCGTCCCTCCATAGGGATTTGCCCGGAGATTGAGCGAAGCCGCGCTGATCTTGAAGAGAGCGTCGCGAATTTCACGGGCGTACCCCTCTCCTCCGATCGTCAATTTGATCGTCTGCTTTTCCCTGTGAAAGAGCTCCACGCCGAGTTGATCCTCCAGCGCGCGGATCTGTCGACTGACAGCGCTCTGAGTGAGGTTCAATTCTTTGGCCGCCAGGGTAACACTTCCAGTTCGAGCAGCCGCCTCAAAGGCGGCCAGCCAGGAAAGCGGAGGCAAAAAACGGCGGGGAAGTTGCAAATTGGTTCCTCTTAAATGCGGGCTCCAGCCAAGTGAGCGATTTGTGCACCCAACTCGTAAAAGCCTTCCTTTGCTATACGCAACGTCTGCGGCCGCACCTCGGTCACCGGCAATGGAAGGTCATCATCGTTGATTTCACCGCAAACATAGGACGCAAGGACGCGACCGAATGCTGTACCCGGCGCAATGCCACGGCCATTGTAGCCGCTAAAACCAACCATGTTATCCTCATACTTGTGGAAGCGCGGGACGGCATCGCTGGTCATCCCAATCTGCCCAAACCAAGCAAACTCAAATTCGACTTCGGCAAGCTGCGGGAACAATCGTTTCAAGGACCGCCTCGCCCAAGCCTGATGGATAGCATTGCCAGTATTGCGCAGGGCTCCGACACTGCCGAAGATCAGTCGGCCACGCTGGTCCATGCGGAATGAGGAAAGAATTTCCTTGGTGTCCCAGCAGCCTTCGCAATTCGCCAAAATGCTTTTGCGGAGATTGGACGACAGAGGCTTCGTTGCAAGATTGAAATAGGGAAGGTGAACCTGTTCCTCGCGAACAGCCTGCCATGGACCCGTCGAATACGCATCGGTTGCGACGATAACCCATCTCGCAGTCACTGATCCGCGCGGTGTCGTGACCTGCCAGCCATCACCTTGTCGCTCGTACGACACGACCGGGCTGCGCGTGAATACTTGGGCTCCGGCATCCATCGCTGCAGCAGCCAGTCCGCGCACATAACTCAAGGGTTGCAGCGTGCCAGCGCGAGGGTCGAACAACGCCCCGGCATAGGCGGGCGATCCGGTTCGGCGTCGGGCCTCCTCAGCATCCAAAAGCTGCAGCGGCGCCCCACGGGCCGTCCACTGGCGATGACGTTCCTCCAGTTCCTTAAGTCCTTGCGACCCCACCGCAAGGTGCAGGGTTCCATTCTTCTCGATCTCACAGGAAATGCCCTCTTCCTCGATGATCCTGCGAACCAAAGTCGGGGCATCGGAGAGAAGGCCAAGGCAGCGTTCCCCGTACTTCGTCCCAAGGACGCCGGGGATGTCGTCAGGCATCACCCACATGCCGCCGTTGATCAGTCCGACATTACGCCCGGCACCGCCAAAACCGATTTCAACAGCTTCAAGAACGACTGCTGTCATTCCGCGTTGTGCCAGGTGAAGCGCCGCCGACTGTCCGGTAAAGCCCCCACCGACGATCGCGACATCGGCAACAACGGCGGCTTCGAGTGCTTCGGTCTCTCGGGCCGGAGTGGCGGAGTGCTCCCAAAGTCCATGGGATCTAGGGTTATTCAGCATGCGACGGGCTTTCCTAACTCATCCGTTTATAATTGCATAATACCCCGGTCTCCCAGTCAGATATATGCAGGTATGCGCAATAGGTCTTTCCGATTCAGAATAAGCGTCACACTTGCAGACCTGCTATTTCGACGGCTGCCGTGTTGCGGGATCGTCGTTCGATTGCCCGGTTTGGATCGGAGGCGTTATGTCCATGCCGTTTGCCACGGAGCATCCGCTCCGCAGAAACTTACACGAAGAGTTACACGCTCGACCATCTCTCTACTTCGACGGTGATACGGATGTCTGGCATGTCGCGATTGTCGAGTGCGATCGATCATGTTTGACGTCCTTCACCTCCGGCCTTGAAGACGTGTCAACCACCGGGCAAGGCTGCCACGGCATCGGCCGCTTGGAAAACGGCCGACTCAAATGGGAAGCGCATACCGAATTTGTTACTCTCACTTATCTGATACCGGCAGACTCCGATTACGCCAATAAGCTCCCAAGTATATTCGACTACATTGAACGCCTGGGTGGAGAGGTTATTAGCGCGACGCGCGTCATCGTCCGCGACGAGAATGACAGTAAACCACATAGTCAACCAGCTGACGACTTTGTCGCTTCCAAAGTGGGAGGCGGTGACGCGGAGGTTTGTTCGAACTTCCAACTGAGCGAAAGCGGCTTCGTCGAGCTGCACTTTTTTAATCGAAAGCTCAATGCCTACCGCACGGGTCGTATGGTGCGGCGATTGTTGGAAATCGAGACCTATAGAATGATGGCGCTGCTCGCCGTTCCGGTTACACGCGAGACTTTGGAGAAAATCGTACAGTTCGATGCGCGGGTTGATCATTTGATAACCCACATGCAGACCTCCGCCAAGGTCGATAAAGCCCTTCTTTCTGATGTCACAAAGCTATCGTCTGATGTTTTAAACTACTCGTCAAACGCGAGAACACGATTTGGTGCAACAAAAGCTTACGCTGACATCGTAAATAGGAGGTTGGTTGAAATTCGAGAGGAGCGCGTCGAACAGCGCCAACGTATCTCCACCTTTATCGAGCGTCGATTCCTGCCGGCAGTTCAATCGGCGAGCGCTGCGGAACGTCGACTCGCTGAACTCGGCGAACGTGTTGCACTAGCAGGAGACCTGCTACGAACAACGGTCCAAGTTCAACTTGAAGACCAAAATGCGTCGCTTCTTGCTTCGGTCGAAGAGAGGACGCGAGTACAGGTCCACATCCAGCAGGCTGTCGAGGGCTTCTCCGTAATCGCGATAGCATATTACGTAATCGGCCTCATCAAAATATGTCTCGAGGCAGCTGTAGAGCTTGGTCTCAACCCACATTTAGCGAAGTTATCAATCCTTTTCGCATTACCTATGATCGTGCTTTTGCTATCGGGAATAATCAGGCGCGTCAGACGAGCCATCACCGCGAAAACACCAAGTTGAACCATCGCGTTGTGTTTGCCTAGCAAACGTTATCGGAGGCTCACTAAATTTGGTGAATCAGCCAATCTCGGAAAAGTGCCGCGCCGCTTTTCGGCAACCTCTGAGCTGACATGATGAGATGCACAGACTGACCGGATTGATAGATCTCCTTCAGTGGCGCGACCAGCCGGCCGGCCTCTAGGTGCTCCTGCACCAGATGTTTCCAGCCGAGCGCGATGCCCTGCCCGCGCACCGCCGCCTCGATTGAGCCGAGTGCGTCGGTAAAAACGAAATCCTGCCTTAGCCGCGCCACGGACACCGAATGACACTCCAGCCATTCGCGCCAGGCAAGGCGCGTACGGTGCCTCTCCTCGAAATTCAGAAGCGTGTGCTTAAGCAGGTCGGCCGGTTCGACGATCGGGCCGAAGTCCCGAAGATAGTCAGGGCTGCATACCGGCAAGATCTCTTCGTTGAAGAAATGCCAGGATTGGAGTCCCGGCCATTTGCCATCGCCGAGGCGTGCTGAAACATCGATATCCTCTTCCACGAGGTCCTGATCGTCGCGGCTGCTTTCCTCGATGCGCAACGGTACGTCCGGATGCTTAGCCTTGAAATCCTTCAGTCGCGGAAGCAGCCAGAGCTGCACGAAGGCGGCCGAGAAGGACACCCGCACGACGTCATTGGAATGTTTCTTCTGGAGCGAGGAGATGACCATGTGCAGGCGGTCGAATGCGTCCTGTGTCTCCCTGTAAAGCCGCTGGCCGTCCGCCGTCAGCTCCAGCCGCGTATGCTCGCGGCGAAACAGTTTCAGCCCCGTTGCCTCCTCCAGCAGCCTGATGGTCTTACTCACGGCCGGTTGGCTGACATTTAGTTCCTGCGCGGCCGCAGTAAAGCTGCGCCTGCGGGCGGCTGCCTCGAAGCAGAACAGGTAATTGGCGGAGGGGACAAGAGAACGAAGCCGGTGCATAATTTGAAGTTATGCCGTTGAAGAATTTTTTGCAAGATTACAACGGCCACTGGCGTTTGTAGGGTTGGACAAACCAATACGAGGGAACCTCTTCCATGCAAACTCATGCTCGCGCCGTTGTCATCGGCGGTGGTTGTGTCGGCGCCGCCATACTTTACGGTCTTACCAAGCGTGGCTGGACCGATGTCGCGCTTCTTGAGCGCACCCAGCTGACGGCCGGATCGACCTGGCATGCCGCCGGCCTCATTCCTTCCTATGCCCGCAACATCAGTATCGGCCGGATGATCGCCAAGACCATCGAGATCTACGAAGGGCTGGAAGCGGAAACCGGCCAGCATGTCGGCTGGCACAAATGCGGCCAGCTGCGCATCGCCAACACGCGCGACCGTCTCGACGAATACAAGAGCTATATGAGCGTTGCCGCCGTGCAGGGCATTCGCGCCGAACTGGTCACGCCGCAGGAAGCGCGCGAACTCTGGCCGCTGCTCGAAAACAACAAGGACATGCTGGCTGCGCTCTACCATCCCGACGACGGCCATATCGCGCCGGCCGACGTGACCCAGGCCATGGCCAAGGGTGCACGCGACCGCGGCGCCAAGATCTACCTCAACACCGAGGTCAAGGGTTTCGAGCGTCTGCCCGGCGGCGAATGGAAGATCATCACCAACAATGGCGAGATCATCTGCGAGCATATCATCGCGGCGACCGGCAATTATGCCCGCCAGACCGGTGCGATGCTGGGTCTCGAAATCCCTGCCATCCCGATCCTGCACCAATACTGGATCACCGATGCCGTGCCAGAGATCGTGGAGCGCAAGCGCCAGGGCTTGCCGGAAATGCCGATCCTGCGTGACGAAGGTTTTGAGGGTTATCTGCGCGAAGAGGGCGATGGCCTGATGTTCGGTCCCTATGAGAAGACCGAACACCTGAAGCTCTTTGCCGAAAACGGCGTGCCCGAATGGTTCGGCGCCGATCTGGTCGAAGAAGATTTCGATGCGGTGGCCTGGAACTGGGAAGCTGCCATGGAGATGGTCCCGGCGCTCGGCCGTGTCGGCATCAAGGCCAATGTGCGCGGCCCCTTCCAGATGACGGCTGACGAGCTGCCGCTGGTCGGCCCGGCCTGGGGGCTCGAAAATGTCTGGATCGCCGAAGGCGTGCCGGGCGGCATCCTCTGGGGCGGCGCGATCGGTTATTATCTCTCCGAGCGTATCGTCGAAGGCGCCAACAGCCTCGATACCTCCGAGCTCGATCCCCGCCGTTTCGGCGACTATGCCAACAAGGAATGGACACGGCACAAGGTCAAGGAAAGCTGGGGCACCCATGCCGAGCTGCATTATCCCGGTCAGGACATGCCGGCCGCGCGCCCGCAGAAGACCGCCCCATCCTACGATATCCTCTCGCAGCGCGGTGCCGTCTGGGGCGTCCTGAACGGCTGGGAAGTGCCGAACTGGTTTGCTCCGCACGGTGTTGAAGCCAAGGACCAGTATAGCTGGCGCTGGACACAGAAAGGCCATTACGTGGCTGAAGAGGTGCGGGCGGTGCGCGAGGCGGTCGGTCTCGTCGAAATGACGCCGATGACGAAGTTCGAAGTGTCCGGCCCCGGTGCCGAAGCCTGGCTCGATACTATTCTCGCCAATCGCCTGCCGAAAGCCGGCCGCGTCAACCTAAGCCATCATCTGACGAAGAACGGCGGCGTGCAGGCTGAATATGTCGTGGCGCGCCTTGAAGACGGCAGCTTCTACTTGATCTCGACGCCGCGCGCCGAGCGCTGGAATTTCGATGACCTATCGAAGCTTTTGCCGAAGGACGGCAGCGTGCAGCTGCGAAACGTCACCAACGAACGCGGTTGCTTTACTGTCGTCGGTCCGAAGGCGCGCGACGTGTTGCAGGGTCTGACCGAGATGGATCTTTCCAACGAGGCGTTCCCATGGTTCGGCGTCAAGTCCGGTACGGTCGGCCTGGCGACGGACGTGCGGATGCTGCGCGTCAACTATGAAGGTGAACTCGGCTGGGAACTCTATCACCCGCTGCCCTACCAGCGGCAGCTGCTGCAGGCGATCCTTGCGGCGGGTGAGCCGCACGGCCTGCGCCTCATCGGCTACCACGCGCTGGAATCGCTCCGCCTCGAAAAGTCTTACCGTGCCATGTATCGTGACATGAACCCGGAACTGACGGCCTGGGAAAGCAATCTCGATCGCTTCATCCGGCTCGACAAGGGCGATTTCATCGGCAGGGAGGCGCTTGTTCGCCAGAAAAAAGAGGGCATCAGGCGGCGCTCGGTCACGATCTCCATCGATACCGATGGCGCAAGCTCGCTGATCTACGAGGGTGTCTATCACGAGGGCAAGCTGGTCGGCCGCATCACGTCGGGCAGCTATGCCTATACGCTCGGCCATGACGTCGCCTTCGCGCTGCTGCCACCGGAACTCGGTGTCCCGCGCACCGAGGTTGAAGTGCCGATCCTCGGCGAGATGCGCATGGCGCGCGTACTGGAAGAATCTCCCTACGATCCGCAGGCCCTGCGCGGCCGCATGTGATCGTCAACGTTATCTGAGGAAACTAGAATGATGAAAATCTTGGTCACGGTCAAACGTGTTGTCGACTACAACGTCAAGATCCGGGTTAAGCCGGATGGTGCGGGTGTCGAGCTTGCCAATGTGAAGATGTCGATGAACCCGTTCGACGAGATTTCCGTTGAAGAGGCTCTGCGGCTGAAGGAAGCCGGCAAGGCTGAGGAAGTCGTCGTGGTTTCGGTCGGCCCGGCCAAGGCGGAAGAAACGCTGCGCACGGCACTCGCCATGGGTGCCGACCGCGCCATCCTCGTTGAAACGGACGATGCCGTCGAGCCGCTGGCCGTTGCCAAGATCGTCAAGGGCGTGGCGGAAGCCGAACAGCCCGGCCTGATCATCGTCGGAAAGCAGGCGATCGATGACGACAGCAATCAGACCGGCCAGATGCTGTCGGCTCTGCTCGGCTGGACTCAGGGTACATTCGCCTCCAAGGTCGAAATCGGTGCCGACAAGGCGACCGTGACACGCGAAGTCGATGGCGGTTTGCAAACCATCGACATCAAGCTGCCGGCCGTGGTGACTACTGACCTGCGTCTGAACGAGCCGCGGTATGCCTCGCTGCCGAACATCATGAAGGCCAAGAAGAAGCCGCTCGACAAGAAGACGCCGGCTGACTTTGGCGTCGACACGACGGCACGGCTGAAGGTTCTTAAGACCGAGGAACCAGGCGGCCGCAAGGCGGGCGTCAAGGTTAAGTCCGTCGCAGAGCTGGTTGACAAGCTCAAGAACGAAGCCGGCGTGCTCTAACCGGAAGATTTGAGGAGATTACATCATGGCCATTCTTCTTCTGGCTGACCACGACAACACCCACCTGTCCGACCAGACCGCCAAGGCGCTGACGGCGGCTTCCAAGATCGCCAGTGGGACTGGAGTCGACGTTCATGTGCTCGTTGCCGGCTCCAAGGCCGTCGCCGATCAGGCAGCCAAGCTTTCGGGCGTAGCGAAGGTTCTCGTTGCTGACGACGCAGGACTTGCCAACAATCTGGCCGAGCCGCTGGCAGCGCTGATCGTTTCGCTGGCTGGCAACTACGACACGATCATCTCGGCCGCGACCTCGGTCGGCAAGAACGTGCTGCCGCGCGTCGCGGCCCTGCTCGATGTCGCCCAGGTCTCGGAGATCATCGAGGTTGTCTCGGCCGACACCTTCAAGCGTCCGATCTATGCCGGCAATGCCATCCAGACGGTTCAGTCCACCGATGCCAAGATGGTCGTCACCGTTCGCACCGCCTCCTTCGCCTCCGCAGCGGAAGGTGGTTCTGCTTCGGTCGAGGCCATCTCGGCTGCGGCTGATCCGGGCCTTTCCACCTTCTTGAAGAATGCCCTGTCGTCGTCGGATCGTCCGGAACTGACGTCTGCCAAGATCATCATCTCGGGTGGTCGTGCGCTGAGCTCGTCTGAAAAGTTCCAGGAAGTCATCCTTCCGGTTGCCGACAAGCTCGGTGCGGCCGTCGGTGCCTCGCGCGCTGCCGTCGATGCGGGCTATGCCCCGAACGACTGGCAGGTTGGCCAGACCGGCAAGGTGGTCGCACCACAGCTTTACATCGCCTGCGGCATCTCCGGTGCGATCCAGCATCTGGCCGGCATGAAGGACTCGAAGGTCATCGTCGCCATCAACAAGGACGAGGAAGCCCCGATCTTCCAGGTCGCAGACTACGGCCTCGTCGGCGACCTGTTCGAACTGCTGCCGGAACTCGAGAAGAGCTTCTAATCCCTCAGTCTCCACCCGCGAGAAGCGGTCGCAGCATCGCGTTGCGGCCACGAGCCCTGTTGTCTGCGAGAACCCAGCCATGCCCGCCTATGTCCTGACCATCTCCTGCCAGTCCACGCGCGGCATCGTCGCCTCGGTGACCGGTTATCTCGCCGGGATCGGCTGCAACATCGTCGATAGCTCGCAATTCGATGACCTGCAGACCGGCCTGTTCTTCATGCGCCTGACGTTCATGTCGGAGGAGGGGGCTGATCAGGCTGCGATCGAAAAAGGCTTCAAGCCGGTCGCCGACACGTTTGCGATGAACTGGGAACTGCACAACAGCGAACACCGGATGAAGGTGCTCCTGATGGTCTCCCGCTTCGGCCATTGCCTGAACGACCTGCTTTATCGCTGGAACATCGGGGCGCTGCCGATCGACATCGTCGGCGTCGTTTCAAACCACTTCGATTACCAGAAGGTCATCGTCAACAACGACATCCCCTTCCACCACATCAAGGTGACCAAGGAGAACAAGCCGCAGGCCGAAGCCCGGCTGATGGAAGTGGTCGAGCAGTCCGGTGCGGAGCTGATCGTGCTTGCCCGTTACATGCAGGTGCTTTCGGACGCGGTCTGCAAGAAGATGTCGGGCCGGATCATCAACATCCACCATTCCTTCCTGCCAAGTTTCAAGGGTGCCAATCCCTACAAACAGGCCTATGAGCGTGGCGTGAAGCTGATCGGGGCTACGGCTCATTACGTGACCGAGGATCTCGATGAAGGTCCGATCATCGAGCAGGACGTTGCCCGCATCACCCATGCGCAATCACCGGACGATTATGTCTCAATCGGCCGCGATGTTGAAAGCCAGGCTCTGGCGCGTGCCGTCCACGCCCATATCCACCACCGCGTCTTCATGAACGGCAACAAGACCATTGTCTTTCCGGCAAGCCCTGGATCCTACAAGTCGGAGCGAATGGGGTGACAAAATAAGTGGTAAATAGTTGACGACACTAGTAGCTTTTTTGTCTCGCGCCTTGAAAGGATCCTAACTAAGGACCACCGAGAGCTGCAGCCGCAAAATCAAAATCTAAGGCGTTGCAAAATCAGCAAAACGACTTCGCCCAAACCATGAACTGGTTTTGAGCCTGGCAAGCGGGATCCCACGACTGTCTCCAGGCACCGGCGCAGCTAACCGATTTCCCGCTCGGTAAGATGCCTCGACATATCGAAATTCAGGCCGAGACAAAGTCCGCGACAGCCGTCGGCAGGGTCGCCAGCCAAGGGGAAAGAACTCGACTGCTGTGGGTGCGCCCCTAAAACAGCCGGCACGCCAAAAACGTGGCGGCGTGACATCAACCAGCTGGCCTCCTAGGTTCTCCCAAACGCTGTGATGTTGGGCAAATATGATTGGCACGCCGCCGTCAGTATCGCAGCGCCCAGAGCAATCGAATGCCCCCGGCAGTTGCCGGGGGCAAGCGTCGCGCGTGGGACGGGGCTATTTCAGCGCTTCAGCAGCCTCTTTGATTGCGGCGACAGCGCATGCCTCGTCGAGATTCGCCCCTGGAGCTCCACCGACGCCAATCGCGCCAATCACCACGTCGCCAGCCTTGATTGGCACGCCCCCCCCAAGCACCAGAAAGCCGGGAATGTTGACCACTTGGGCCGAAGCTGGATTGTTCGCGGCATTCTCCGCCAGCTTCGAGGTTGGTATCCGCAACGATGCAGAGGTGAAGGCCTTGGCGCGCGAAGAGTCAACGGTGTGCGGACCAGCGTTGTCTGCACGAACGAGGGCGCGAAGGACACCCGCACGATCGACGACGGCCGCACTCACATTATACTTGTCTGCGGCGCAAGCTTCGACTGCATTACTCGCCATTCGGACGGCGAGGTCTGAAGGGATATTCTTTTCGGTAAGGAGATCGGCCTGGGCCGCGCCGATCGTGGAGCTGAAGGCGAATGCTACTACGAGAAAACGTTTGATCACAGTGTGGTTCCTGGTTTTGGTTGGAGAAGCGTCTGGCTTTCCCGGCACAAGTCGTACTTAATCGACTTCCATCACAGAATCCGCGTTGCCACCATGCGGTGTAGGTAGAACTACCTATTGCGTCGTCTTGTTGGTGAGTGTCAACCGCACGAAATCGGCTACCGAACTGGTCCCGAGTTTCCCGGCAATTTTTGCCCGATGTGCATCGACAGTACGCACTGAGACGCCGAGCGCTGCTGCAATTTCCCTGGTCGCCCATCCGTTGGCAATCATCTCGAGAACTTCGCGTTCGCGGCCCGTCAACTGCGCCAACTGCCGTCGGGCCTCGCACCTCTCCAGCCGCGCATCCAGGTTTTCAAAGGCCTGCTGGAGCGCCGCGAACAAAACTTCGCCATCAACCGGCTTTGTAAGAAAGTCCTGGATGCCGGCTTTGAATGCACTACGGCAGGCGATAACATCACCGTGGCCGGTGATCATAATCGTGGGCCAGTCAATGCCGCGGGCGATCAGTTGCGCGTGCAGTTGCAGCCCGGAAACCAGCGGCATACGCAAATCAACGATTAGGCAACCTGGCTTCTCCTTGTTGATATGCGCAAGCAATGTCTTGGGGTCACCGAAGGTTTCGGCGGTGACTCCGTAGGTATCTAGCAGAAAGGCGATCGCCTCTCTGACGGCTTCGTCGTCATCGACTAGGTAGACCTTATACTTGCTCACGATGCATCGCTCTTTGACGCGCGCGGCAACGTAATGGTGAACGTTGCCCCTCCGCTTGAGGAATTTTCGGCTTCTATTTTGCCGCCGATACGTTCGACCAGCGTCGCGCACAGCGACAGCCCGAGCCCCATCCCCTCAGGCTTTGTGGTGAAAAAGGGGTGGAACAGTTTTGACAGCGCCTCGACGGCGATGCCTGGTCCGCTGTCGCTGACAATGATTTTGGCCTCGCGGCCCACTGCTCGCGTTTCTATGCGGATGAGCGTTGCTTGAGAGTAATCTCCTTCCAATGCGTCAGCCGCATTACGTATGAGATTGTGCAGCACCTGTTCCAGTTCGATGGCGTCGGCGACGGCATCCAGTGGTTCCGGCGTGAGGCTGTACTCGAGGCGGATGCCGCGGTGCTTCAAATCTATGTTGGTTAGCGCGATGATTTCTTTGACGATCTCATTCAGCGAGCACTGAACCGGTTTCGGCGCCTTGTTGGAAGCATAGTCGCGCATCCGCTTTAGCAGTTCTCCCGCTCGCTTTGCTTCCCGGATGTTTACCTCCAGCGCACTGGAAATGCGTTTAATGTCAATTACGTCTGCACCGGCCAACCTGAGCGATGCTTGGCTTCGGCTGAGGATCGCTGTCAGTGGTTGCGTCAACTCATGAGCGATGCCAGACGCCATCTCACCCATTGCATTGACGCGCGAAGCATGTGCAAGCAATGTTTCCCGCTCGTGCAGCGCCGCGCGGGCCTCGGCTTCCTCCATCTCCCGCTGCAACCGCAGCGTTGTCGATCGCTGCCGCAGCGCAAACATAGCCGCAATCAAAGCCAGCGCGGTCATGACGCCAAAGCCGACCGCGTGCCTTGCCGGCAGCAGCGCTGCAAGTGGCACGGACCGATCAAGCAACAACGACAGCCGCTGATTTTCGCCGTCGATGACCGATTCAAAATGTAAGGGAGCAATAAACGAAGCGGCTGTATCGACGCCGTCCTGTGCTGGAAGATCGAGCAGGAGCTTTCCATTGATCATCAGGCGAACCCTGGCCCATGCGGGCCGTTCCTCGGGATCGGACAGAAGCCGGGCATCGATGGAAAGCACCACTGCGGTTTCCGAAGGCAAAGATGCCCTTTTTGCCAGGAGATATCGGCCGTTTCGATTTTCGTAGACGGCAATTTTACCACGCTCCTGTTCCGCGAATGCACCGCGTAGCGCCGCCAGATCCTCGCTTCCGCCTTCTGGCACTCTCAGCAGCACTTTCACCCTGTGGTCCTCGGGCTCGCCGTCGCCGAGCGAGATAAGTTCGATCCAAGCGATACGGGGATAAAAGCGGATGATGGTTTCCATCACGTGCCGAACGGCGCTGAATGGAGCAGGCTGCGCCCCGCTGGTAACCGCAATGAGGCTGGTCATGTGTGCGTCGTGTTGTGCCACGCGCTGGGAGATCAACCGGTGCAAGGTCTGGCCGGCCGCTTCCAACTCACCGGCCAGCCGTTGCTTCGAGGTTTCGAAGGAATAAAGTGCAAACCCTGAAACGGCCACGAACCACAGTCCAATGCATACGAGCCAGTGTTTAGAAGTGGTTGTGGTCACAAGAATCCAATCGCGGCCTGAGAGCACCCGACACCCTCGTCCTTCACATAGTTCAAAGTACCTGTAATATCCTGCTCTGCCCTTATCAAAATCGTCCGCAGTCGACCTTCATCTTGTCGCCGGTGATCGCCGAGCTGAGGTCGGAGGCATAGTAGAGCGCCGCGCGACCTACCTCTTCCGGCGCGACCCAGCGTCTGAGCGCGGCCACATCGGTATAGTTCTCACGCTCGATTTGTTTGATGGGACGGCTCTCGGCCTCGGCGCGTCGTTTCAGGATGCGATCCATGTTCTCCCCCGAGACTGCTCCTGGCATCAGCGCGTTGACGCGCACATTCACCGGCCCCAGTTCGCGCGCCATGGTCTCCGTGATGCCGATCAGCGCGAATTTCGACGCTACATAGGCCGAGCGCATCGGATAACCCTGAATTCCCATGAGAGAGGACATGTTGATGATCGAACCGGATCTCTGCGCGCTCATGATCCGCGCGGCTTCTTGCAGGCAGTACATTGCACCCACGAGATTGATGTTCATGCAGGCAACCCATGCAACCATATCAACCTCGGCCACCGAGGCGATCGGACCTGGGCCGCCGGCATTGTTTAGCAGCACATCGATCCGGCCGTTGATCTTCAACGCGCTTGCGAACATGGCTTTGACCTGCTCTTGGTCAGACACGTCGCAGGCAATGGCGTGGCCACCAATCTCCTTCGCCACGCGCTCCAGCGGCTCCATGCGACGCCCGGCAACCACCACGGTGGCACCGGCATCGGCAAAGATCCTGGCGGTGGCCTCACCTATGCCGCTACCACCACCGGTGACAATGGCTAGTTTGCCGTCCAAGCGGCAGTGGTCGGTCGAAATCTGGCTCATGTCGTTTCCTCCTCAAATCTACGGGCGGGATCGAAGAGAGGCAGTTCAGGCTCCCGGCCCAATATGAAATCTCCCATCAGCTTGCCGATATAGGGGCCGATGGTGTAGCCGCCCCGGACACAGCCTAGGACGAATGCGTTCCCGACGCCGGGAAGCGCACCTGCGAGCGGGTAAAAATCGGGTACGTTGGCCTCGAACCCCGTCCAGCTTCGCAACACCCGTGCCTTGGCCAGCGCTGGCAGTGCGTATTGCGCCAGCGCAAGGTTGGGTTGCACACTTTCTGCCATGACTTGGCCGCGCCCCTCCTGCGGCGCGCCGCGCCCTTGCCAGCCGCCGCCGACGAGGACGGAGCCGTTGGGCTTTTGCTTCATGGTGAGCAGTCCAGTTGCGTGGCCTATCACGCTGGAGACCAGCGGCGGCATTCGCTCGGTCACCGACACGGTGTTGATCCGGGCCTGAACCGGCAACTCCACACCCAGCAGTGCCGCGACGGGCTTCAGCCAGGCCCCCGCCGCTAAAAGCAGGCGCTGGGCATGAACCTGGCCGTCAGCCGTAGTCAAGGTAAAGCCTTTCAACCCACGCTCGATTGCGGTCACCGGGCAACGTTCGCGGTACGCGATCCCGGCGTCGCGCAGTCGCCGACGGAAATACTGACCCGTCAATGATGAATTGGCATAGCCGTCTTCGGGACAATAGCTCGCAGCCAACACCTTACGGGTCAGGCCCGGTTCCGCCTCGCGGATTTGCCGGTCCGAGACAAACGTGATCGGGGCTCCCGCCACGGCCTTGAGCGTCTGGCGCTCGTGCAGTAACGCGGCCTCCCGTTCGGTGAAGGCCAGGGTATAGCCGCCGGTCTTGTGAAAGCCGACAGCCTCCCCCATTGCTTCCCATTCGTGGTGGCCCTTCAGCGCATAAGGCATCAGCCGGACGCGCTTGATCTGCAGGCTCAGCGTGCCGGCATTCACGCCCGACGCCCCCTGCCCAAGATCGCTTTGATCCAGAACGAGGGGCTGCATTCCCCCTTCGCCCATGCGAAGCGCGCTTGCGCAGCCCATGATACCGCCGCCGACAATGGCTATGTCATAGGTTATGGTCATAGCGGTGCGGGCTTTGGGATTGGCAGGTCGGAATAGTTGAAGTCGCCGGCTAGCGCTTCAACGGGCACCGGGCGCAGAGGCGGCCGCGGTGTCGGGGGCGGCACGTCGGCCTCGCCCCCACCCTCGGCCTCAGCGATCATGCGGGACACGGCGGTCTGGCAGAACTTGCCCCCGCAAGGACCCATCCCTGCACGGAGGCCTGACTTCACGGCATTGGTACTACCAGCGCCGCTGGAGATCTCTGCAACGATATCAGCCCGTGAGAGGCTTTCGCAGCGGCAAACGATGGTCTCATCGGTGGTCAGCCGCGCAAGCCCCGCGCGGGGAAGGCTAAGGCCAGTCATCGCGGTGCCGAAGCGGGCCGCCCGTTCGTAGACGGCGCGTAGGCGGTCGCGTTCGCCCTTGGTATCGGCGCCTAGATGCTCGGCGGCGCTTAAACCGGCCAGCCGGCCGTGAACTTCTGCCGCCGTCGAGCCGCGAATGCCGGTGCCATCACCGCACAGGAAAATACTAGCGATGTCGGTTGTTCCGTCCACGCCGTGTAACGGTATCCATCCGCCTAAGCGGGGGCTATGCTCCAGTCCCAACCCTGCCAGTTGCGCGGCCTCGGTGGTCGGGGTTAGTCCGTTGCCGAGGCACAAACTGTCGCCTTCGATGCGTCGTACTGCACCAGTCGGCGACCAGTCGGCGGTAAGCTTGCGGAATTCGACACCGGTGACCTGGGTTTCGCCTTCAACCCGTGTTACCGCATGGCGCCAGTAGATCGGTACGCCGCTCAGGACCAAATCGGCGATCCAACGGCCGCCGCGCAACAGCAGATCAGGGCGTGATGCCATCGCTGGAAGGCAGCGAAGCCAGTCACCCCGGCTGTTGGGGGTAATGACTGCGGCTACCTCACCACCCAGACGGCGGATTTCGGATGCGACGTAGAATACCAGCGGCCCGGTGCCTGAGACGACCGTGCGTTTGCCGGGCAGTACCAGTTCCTGCTTGAACAGCGCCGTCGCGCCCGCCAATCCCAGCACCCCCGGTGTCGTCCAGCCGGGCACCGGCTGCACGAATTCGCGTGCGCCGGTGGCGATGATCAGGGCGCGCGCGTGCAGAACGTCACTGCGGCCCTGCCGCAGCAGGTAGAGATTCGCGCCCCCTTCGCACCGTTCGATCTGCCAGACCCGTGCCTCACTGAGATGGGTGACAGAGCTTTCGTCGACTTCCTGGCGCAGCCGATTTCCCGCCACAGTTTCAGGCGTAGCGGGAGCTTCCAGAATAGCGGCGCTCTTAGCGCGCCAGACCTGACCCCCGACTCTGGGTTGCTCGTCGATCAGGGTGACGGAAAAGCCATGGCGCGCGGCGGCCAGTGCAGCGTTCGCTCCGGCAGGACCTGCTCCGATCACGGCGACATCGCTATTGTGCATCATGATTGCCGCCTTAACGAGGTGACTGCCAATCCTTGCGCGACGGTAGATCGGCAGCTTTCGACCACCATACCGTCGATACGCACGACGCATTCCTGGCACAGCCCCATGCAACAGAACAGCCCGCGCGCTCCACCATCTTCGGGAGCGTCGCGCAGGTGCAGATGGCCGGCCCGCATCAGCGCGACCGCCAGACTTTCGCCGTCGTGGCCAGAAACCCCAGTACCGTCGAAGGTAAAATCCACTAACGGCGTTCGTCGAACATGGCTGGACTGATCGGGCGTGAGGCGCATCAGGAATAGCTGATCCCAAGCTGGTCGAAGGTACGTTTGATCTTGTCGATGTCGTCTACGGTTGCAGGCATGACCGGATCGCGCGGAACGCCCGCGGGCAGGCCGATCAAGTTCAATGCCGCCTTGAAGGACGCGGGCCATGTGGCAGTACCCATCAGCAATTCATAAAGGACGGTAAGCTGGTAATGGGCGTGGCGCCAGATCGCATCAGGGGCACCGGCGCCGACGGTCGCCATTTCGGACGGCTTCAGGTCTGTGAATTCAGGGCCAGTGGCGATGAAGCCTTTGGCCCCGAGCGCAAAATTCGGCAGGATATAGTGGCAAGGACCAGTCATCACTGACATCTTGTCGCCGAGGCGCTGCAAGAGATGGGTGTGGTAGAAGAAGTCACGCTGACTTTCCTTGATGCCTATGACATTATGGTTGTTCATCAGGGTTTCGGTCTGGTCCACGCTCAGTGAAAAACCCATCCGGCGGGGCGAGTTGTACAGCACAAGCGGCTTGGCCGTCGCCGCCGAAACTTTGTCGAACCGTGCCATGAGCTCCGCCTGAGACGCTTTCAACACATAGGTCTGAGGCATCGATAGTAGCGCATCCGCGCCGTTCTCCTCGGCAGCTCTGACATAGGCAAGGGAAGCGGCGATCGTGGGAGCGGAAATGCCCATCATCACATATACGCGGCCTTTTGCGGTATCCTTGGCCAGTCGCACCAGCCGGCCTCGCTCAGCCGCCGACAGCGCCCAGCTTTCGCCGTTGTCGCCCGCGATGCAGATGGTGGTCGCCCCGCGATTGATCAGGAACTCGAACAACTCGACAAAGGCGTCTTCGATGATCTCGCCCGTGTCGCTGAAGGGCGTGACGATGGCGGGCACGTAGCCGTAGAGGTCTTCTTTTTTCATTGAACTAGGATCCCTCAATCAGGAATGTCGACGGTGAAAACGGTGCCTGTTTGGGCATCGACAATGAAAAGGCGGGTCTGGTCGTCCGGGTGGAAGGTCACGGAAGTTGTCCAAAGCCCTTTAGGCAAGCGAACCTCGGCGATCGGGTCGCCGAGCTCGTCGAAAACATACGCTCGCCCGGCCTGCGCCTGCGCCACGGCCAGCCAACCCCGGGCATTGGTGGCCAGTCCGTCTGGCCCTAATCCGCCGGAGAGTTGCAAGAAAGTGCCCGCCATCGGCTGACCCATCTCGGGCAGGCAGGTGGACAACCGCCAGACCTGGTTGGCACGGGTCGCGGCAATATAGAGCCAGGCGCCGTCCGGCGACAGGCAAATCCCGTTGGAATAGGGGACGCGATCGAGCAGCAGGCGCATGTCGCCCGCGGCCGAAATGCAATAGACCCGCCCGCGCGGATCGCTCAATGAGGTGCGGCCACTATCGGTGAACCAAAGCGTGCCGTCCTTTCCATAGCACATATCGGAAAGCCCAAGGAAAGACTGGCCTTCGAAGCCGGTCGTCAGCACGTTGTAACTATCATGACCGGTCAACTCGATTAGTCCTTGGCGGTAGTCCACCGCGATGTGGCGACCGTCCGGTGCTATGCGCATGGCATGGGGTTCGCCGTCGATCCGGTGCATTACTTCCCACGCGCCTTCGGGCGAGACGCGGAACACGCGGCCATAGGGCACGTCCGAAAGCCACAGGCTGCGCGCCTCGTCAAAGAAGGCAGCCTCGAGGAAAGAATGGATCGGCTGCCCCGGGCGGGTCATCTTGGCCCAGGCAGACGGCTCGCCCTTGTGGCGTAACTCCTCCGGCAAATAGAAGGCCGGTTCTGCGGTCAGCCGGAGAGTCATTGCATCACCCCAGAATTCCGAAGTGCCGCGATCTCTTCCGGACTATATCCCAGACCTTCCAAAATCTGGTAGTTATGGTGCCCCAGTTTGGGCGGCGCGCCAGTTAGCATCGGACCGCCGAGGCTCATCCGATAGGCGGCGAGCGGCAGGGGGATCGAGGGATCGTCGGGAGACGGTGCGAAATAGCCCCGTGCTGCAATCTGAGGCGAGGCAACGGCCTCCTCCAGCGGCAGGATCTTTTCGGCAGGAATGTCGGCGGCTTCGAGAACCGCCTGCCATTCCTCTGCGGTGCGCTCGCGGAATACCGGCTCGAGCGAGGCGCGGATCGCGGCTGAATGGCTCTCGACATCGTTCCAGTCGCTGACGCCAGCGAGAAGTGGAATATTATGACCCAGCGACGCGAGGCACGCGCCGAGCTTGCGATATTGTGTCGGCTTGAAAGCCCCCAGCATCAGGCGGCCATCCGCCGTGTCAAAGGCCGAAATACCCGCCTCGGGAACCTTCAGCCTTGCCTCGGGGACCTGTTTCGATGCTGCTTCCGGCGCCATTAGCGACAGCGCCACCTCCAACATAGAGGCGCTGATATGGCATCCCTCCCCTGTACGTTCGCGTTGCAGGAGCGCGGCGGAAATGGCGAAAGCAGCAGAATAACCAGCCGCGTAATCGACAAAGGACACTCCTGGCTTCTGGCCGTCGCATTGCGCGATGGTACCCGAACTGGCCTGAATCGTATTGTCATAAGCGCCCTTGGTTGCCCTCGGCCCCGTTTCGCCATACCCGGTCATCGAACAGTGAACGATCTTCGGATTGCACTTTCGCAAATCCTCATAGCCCAACCCGAAGCCATCCAGCACCCCGGTGGAGTAGTTCTCCAGAAAGACATCTGCTCTTTCGACCAGCTTGAGAAGCGCCGCACGCCCCGGTTCGGCGCGGAAGTCGAGGGCCAGCGACTTCTTATTGCCACCCTGCACCTGGTAGGTCAGTCCTATTCCGTCCGCATTCAATGCAGGCAAAGGACCGCGCCCGCGCGCGCAATCGGGCGAGTGGGGCAGTTCGACCTTGATAACCTCTGCCCCAAGCAATGCAAACTGATAGCCACAGAACGGCCCGGCGAGAACCTGCGATACCTCGATAATCCGAAGGCCGGCCAAAGCGCCCATGACGACAAACTCCATATTTCCACCGCGAGAGGAAATCGCTTGAGTCCTTTAATGTTGTTTAGTATACAAAACGCTGTTCTATATGCAAGACGGAATCGAGCCCATGTCCCACGTGCTGCACCGCTCTCTCGACGCGACGCTTCCAACTGTTGTCGGCGGAGACGGAAACTTTCTGATCGACGAGAGCGGTAAGCGCTACCTGGATGCGTGCGGCGGCGCCGCTGTGTCGTGCCTCGGCCACGATAACGAAAGGGTCAGGTCCGCCATCAAGAGACAGATCGACCGGGTCGCGTTTGCGCATACGAGCTTTTTCACCAACGAACCGGCCGAGGAGCTTGCGAGTTTCCTTGTGGAACGCGCACCCGAAGGCACAGGCGATGGTCGGGTGATGTTTTTGGGCAGCGGATCCGAGGCGATGGAGGCGGCGCTGAAACTTGCGCGGCAGTACCATCTTGAACGCGGGGAAGCCGCACGTACGCGGATCATCGCACGGGCCCCCTCATATCACGGCAACACACTGGGAGCACTGGCGACCGGGGGGCACGCCGGCAGGCGGGCACCCTTCCGGCCGCTGTTGATGGACGTCGGTCACATCGACGCCGCCTATGAATACAGGATGCGCCACGACGGCGAATCCGAGGCTGCATTCGCAGAGCGCATGGCGAACCTGCTGGACCAGCGCATCCGCGAACTTGGTCCCGACACCGTCATGGCCTTCGTGGCGGAGCCGGTGGTCGGGGCTTCGCTCGGCACGCAACCCGCTCCGAGAGGCTATTTTCAGCGCATTCGCGAGATCTGTGACAGGCACGGCGTTCTATTAATCGCCGACGAGGTCATGTGCGGCATGGGGCGCACCGGCAGCCTTTTCGCGCTGGAACAGGAAGGTATAGCCGCTGACATCACAACGCTTGCCAAGGGTCTTGGCGCGGGATTCCAGCCGATCGCCGCCGTCATGGCCGCCGAGAAGGTCGTTGCCGCGATTCAGAACGGTAGCGGCCTTCTTTGGAACGGACACACCTATATGTCCCACGCCGTCGCCACTGCCGGCGCGCTTGCGGTGCAGAAAGTGATCCAGGACCAGAACCTGCTTGAAAACGTCAGGGCGCGCGGGGAACAGCTGCGTGACGCGCTTAACGCACGGTTCGGCCAAAATCCCAATATCGGTGATGTCAGGGGCCGAGGTTTGTTCTGGACCGTAGAGCTGGTAGCGGACAAAGCCTCAAAGGCGTCCTTTCCTGCCGCAGCGAGGCTATCGCAAAAGATCCAGAGAGCCGCGCTTGATCTCGGCTTGATGTGCTACCCGGCGCAGGGCTGCGCCGATGGGACGAATGGAGACCACGTCCTGCTCGCCCCGTCCTATACCTCGACCCCGGACGAGATCGCGCGCATCGTTGACCTGCTCGCGCGAGCGGTCGAAACGGTTCTTAACAAGGTGGAGAAGTGACATGGTCAAGAAAACCATCCTGACAGCCGCCATCACCGGCAATTTGATGTCGCCTGAAAACAGCCCGCATTTGCCGATCACGCCGAAACAGATTGCCGAACAGGCGTTGGACGCTGCCAAGGCGGGAGCCTCCATCGTGCATTTGCATGTGCGCGATCCCGAGACCGCCAAGGGCTCAATGCGGCTCGAGCTCTATCGCGAACTCGTGCAGCGGATCCGAGAACAGGATGAGGAGGTCATCCTCAATTTGACCACCGGTGAGGGCGGCCGTTTCATCCCCTCTGACGACGATCCGCAGATTGCCGCGCCCGGCTCGACGCTTTGTGCACCCGACAAGCGCGTGGCCCATGTCGAAGAGCTGCGTCCTGATATCTGCACGCTCGACTTCAACACCATGTGGTCGGGTCAAGCTAGCGTCATCAACACGCCACGTAACCTGGAGATCATGGCAGGGCGGATTTACGCGGCCGGCGTAAAGCCTGAGATCGAGATCTTCGATTCCGGCGATTTGCACATGCTGAAGGATTTCCTTTCGCGCGGCGTTATCAAGAAACCGCTGATGGTGCAGATGGTGTTGGGCGTTCGCTTCGGCGCGGTGGCCAACCCCGAGACCATGGCCTACTTGGTCAGTCAGTTGCCGGAGGAGACGGAATGGGCAGCCTTCGGGATTGGACGGATGGCCTTCCCGATGCTAGCGCAAGCCTTCCTTCTGGGCGGTCACTGCCGCATCGGGATGGAGGACACGGCCTATATCGAGAAGGGTGAATACTGCCGGTCGAACGCGCAACTGGTGGAAAAGGGCACTTCCATCATCCACAGCCTTGGCGGCACGATCGCCAGCTCCGGGGAGGCCCGCACTATCCTTGGTCTAAGCTGATGTCAGCCAGGCCCGCCATATCCCATCTCGCGCGAGATTTGCAACGCAGTCGCCCGGGTTTCGGGGATGTAGAAGCTATCAAGCCGATCGAAGTCGAAGCCGGTGTCCGGCCCAGAGATATTGATGCATGCGGCAACCTTCCCGCTGTTGTCGCGCACTGGAACCGCAACGCTGGATCCGCCGGGTTCCCGGAACCCACGCGAGACGATAAAACCTTGGGCGCGCACCTGATCGACGCGGGACTTGAGCGCTGCGGCGTTGGTCGGAGTGTGCTCGGTATAGGCGGTCATCTCCTGCCCCTCGCAAAACGCCTCAAGCTCGTCATCGCTCAGCGACACCAGAAGGCACCATCCGATCGCCGATGCATAGGCGGCGGTGCGCGTTCCCGTTACCATATTCGAGACGAACCCCGTGCGCGCTTGATGGCTCCCGAGATAGAGAACGTCGTGACCCTCAAGCACGCTCAGATGGGCGCTGACGCCGGTCTTGTCCCGCAACGCCGAAAGATGCGGGCGTGCGATTGTCGTGATCGGCAATTGATTGAGGTAGGCGAAGCCAAGGTTCAAAACCCGTGCGCCCAATGTGTAACTGTTGGCCTGTTCTGCCTCCTTGAGGAAGCCCATCTGCCGCAGCGTATAGATCAGGCGAAATACCGACGACCGGCTGAGCTTCATCACCTGCGAGATTTCGCTAAGCGACATCGGCTTGCCCGCCTCGCCAAGGATTTCGAGAACGCGCAGCCCCCGGTGGAGGCCAGGGACGAAGTATATGGAATGGTTGGAGGATTCGCTCACGCGTCGGGCCAGTCTTTTGTCAAGATTTGCGCCGACGTTTTATATCTAAAACCGGATAGGTTCAACGGAGGAAATTCAATGACACAGGAGCATCGAAAAGAAAATGCCCTGGCACCGACCAATGAAGACACCTGCGGCCCCTATTTTCCGATCTATTTCGGAGATGAAAGCCTGGAAGATTTGACCCGCATTCATCCGGGCGTGATCGGCGGGGCCAGCGGGCAGCGTATCATCCTTCGCGGCCGCGTTCTGGACCGGCATGGGGATCTGGCCAATGGTGTCGTCATGGAGTTCTGGCAGGCCAATGCCAAGGGGGTGTATCGCACGCCAAGAATGGCGGGGCACGCCGATATCGACCCTTGGTTCTACGGCTACGGTAGGCTTCGCAGTGCCAGCGGGGAATATTCCTTCCGTACCATTCTTCCCGGCGCCGCCGAGGGCCGAGCGCCGAACATCACGGTAACGTTGTTCTCAGACGGGATAAGCCGAATCGTCACGCAGGTCTTCTTTGCCGACCAACCCGGCAATGACGAAGACCCGTTGCTTTCCGAACTGGACGATGCGGATCGCTCACGGCTGATCGCGCGACCGGACGGACGCACGGTGGACGGGGCCGAGGTCTATCGTCTGGATATAGTGATGGCCGGGGAGAATGAGACCCCGTTCTTCGACGATTTCGAAAGCTGATAGGAGGATGCTAACATGACAAAACTTGGACGGCAGCTCGGAATAGGGCCGACCGACAACACCTCTGATCAGCGGACGCCGCGCAAGCGGCTGCGCCTGATCCCTGCTGCGGCCCGCGAAAGCTTCGTGCCCTACCTGCCCGCGCGAGTGCTTTCTCGCCAGAACGAATGGGATATGACCCGGATTTCACCCGATCTTACCCGCGCCGACGGCATTCCTATCGAGGTGACGGGAACCGTGCGGACCGAAAGCGGCAGACCACTGCGCAACACGCTGTTGGAAATCTGGAACGCCAATCACTATGGCCGTTACCGCCATGTCGAGGATCACTCAGGCCTGAAGCTCGACGATCGCTTCCTCGGTATGGGTCGGGTGCTGACTGACGATGACGGCAACTACCGGTTCTGGACCATCAGCCCTGGCGCTTATCTGGCCCGCCCTGACATCGGGCGCTGGCGGCCCAAGCATATTCATCTATCGGTCAGCGGCGGATCAGCTCGGCTGGTCACCCAGATGTACTTCCCGGACGAACCCAACAACGCGACCGACCCGATGGCAATCCTGATGGGAGACGCATTCGAGCGCAACATCGGCAAGCCCTATGACACACCCGGAATCGACGTTGAGAAAGGCTTCAGGTTCAACATTGTCGTCGGCGGCCGCAACGCGACCTTCTTCGAATGAGTGCGCCGTCAAACCTTTATGGGCTAGGGGATCACTCCCCCAGCCTTCCTGCGGATGGCGACTTCTGGATCGCGCCGGATGCGCGAGTTATCGGTCGGGTGACGCTTGGAGCCGGCGCTTCAGTATGGTGGGGATCAGTGCTGCGCGGCGATAATGAACCCATCGTCATAGGCGAAAACAGCAACATTCAGGAACATTGCGTGCTACATGTCGATCCCGGCTTTCCGCTGACCATTGGCATTGGCTGTACGATTGGCCACAAGGCCATGCTGCATGGCTGCACCATTGGCAATGGCAGCCTGATCGGTATGGGAGCCACTGTTCTCAACGGAGCCCGGATCGGACGGAATTGCCTGATCGGCGCAGGCGCGCTGGTGACCGAGGGGATGGACATCCCTGATGGATCGCTTGTGGTGGGGATGCCGGCCAAGGTAACACGCCCGCTTACGCCCGAGGCAATCGAGGGGATGGAGCGGACGGCGCGGAAGTATGTCTGGAATAAATCGCAGTTCCGGGATCATCTAACGCCACTCCCGCTGGCTTGATCGATGCCCCGGTCAGGCCAATGCGGTAAGGCCAAGTGGCATCGCGAGATCGAAGGCTACAAGCCTCCTATTTGAGCTGCCCGTGAGGAGAGGATCGGCGGACCGTGAGGCTTCAGCGCTCAAAACGCGCGCTGATGTGCATCAGCCCAGCATTGGACATCGACACCCTCGTCTTGGCCGGCTACCGCCTCGCTCCCGGACTATCGGACGACGATGAGAAACCTTAGGATGTTGTCGCACCTTTGCCCTGCGAGCTATCGGTTTCTCGACGCCTTCTGAACTCCTGACCTTCGGCCGTTCCTTTGCGTGTATTCCCTCGCTCTGTCATCCGTGCTGGCTTTAGGCGATTTCCGATAGAAATCGTTTTGCGCGGTCGGTCTTGGGATTGTCGAGGAATGTGGCAGACATGCCCTCCTCAATGATTTCACCGTTCTCCAGAAAGACGATATGATTGCCAACGGCCCGTGCAAAACCCATCTCATGGGTGACGACGACCATGGTCATACCTTCCCTGGCAAGATCCTGCATCACTGACAGGACGCTGCCACGCAATTCCGGATCGAGGGCAGATGTTGGCTCATCAAAGAGCATTGCGAGGGGCTTCGTCGCGATAGCACGTGCGATGGCGACCCGTTGTTTCTGTCCACCTGACAATTGACCGGGAAAGTGCTCTGCCCGGTCAGCAAGCCCGACCTTGGAGAGCTCCTTTTGTGCGGTCTCCCTCGCCTCTGCCTTGGAAAGGCCCTTGGTGTGGATGAGGCCGCACATCACATTTTCCAGCACCGTCATGTGAGGGAAAAGGTTGAAATGTTGGAAAACCATCCCGGTTTCGCGGCGAAGCGTTTGGAAGTCGCGCTTGTAGCGACGTTCCTTTGAGCGCGTGCCGTGATAGATCTGCGCATCCCACTCAATCGACCCCACCCTTAGGTGTCCCTCATCCGGGATGGTCAGCAGGTTAAGACATCTGAGGAGGGTACTCTTTCCCGAGCCACTAGGACCCAGAAGAACAACCACGTCCCCTTCGAGAACGTCCAGCGAGACATTGTTCAGACCCCGAACGTTTGGAAGATCGGGACTTGGAAACCATTTGCTTGCACCTCGCAGCGAGATGACGGTTTTTTTTGTATTGACGTGTTCCAATTTGCGCTCCTTGCCGAAGCGGGGCGGCCTGGTCAAGCCGCCCCAGAAGGCTTAGGCTTCAATGCGAAGCGGGCTGCCGCCAGGACCGACTGCGAGATATGGCAGACCGGCTGCAATTGCGTCCTTGCCAATATATTCGCGGTACAAGGAGTTGATGATCCCGCCGGCGGCGTTGAACAACAGCCAGTTGGTCACGAACATGTACATCTTCATATCGCCGGTCGGCATGAAGAACGTATTGTGATCCACATAGGCCGGCGCGTTGCCGATGATCGCGAGGTCGACGCCTTGCTTTTTGGTATTCACGATCGTGAACAGCGATTGCAGGGTGGCATTGGCTCGACCAGACATCACCTCGCCAATGGCTCCGGTCTGGTCGGGAAAAACCGATACTGAGGCTTTGGGATAGAGCGCGCGGATCTTTGCTTCTTGCGAGCTGCCTTGAAGAGCCGCGAATTTGAAGCTGGAGTTGTTCATCTGATCGAATGTCAATTCCGCAGCTTGTCGTCCGACGATGTAAACCGGCTGGAACGTAACGGCGCAACCTGCAAACCACCCCCGTAGCGATCGGCTCGGCAAGATCGTGCCGGTGGTCATCATGTCGGCACGTCCTGACTCAACGGCGGCAAACATCTGGCCGAAGTCCATGTCGGCGAACTCCACCTGAATGTCGGGGGAAATATCGTTCATCATTCGGCGGATGATGGCGATTTCATAGCCATCCGGTTCGCCCTTATCGTTAAGATAGAGGTTCGGCGGATACTTCAGGCTAGCCGCAACGGTAATTTTCTTGGTGCGGATCGCCTTGTCCAAAACGGACTCCTTGTTGGCATCCTGAGCTTGGGCGGCACCACTAGCTCCCAGCACCACGGCCGCAGCGCCTCCGGCAAACAACCCGGCAGTCAGAAGCGAACGTCGGTCAGCCTGCATTTCATTGTCTTTCTTCGTATGCATGAGCATTCCCCTTTTTTCAATGTGGTTATCGGCATGCAGCCCGAGACAGCGGGGTGCAATTTTTCTAGGCGGTCAGACCGCCGTCTACTGTCAGCTGCGCGCCATTGACGTAGCTGGCATCCTCGCTCGCCAAGAACAAAATAGACTTGGCAATTTCTTCGTAGGTCCCCAAGCGACCAAGCGGAACAGTTGGCGCAAACCGCTGATCACGTGCCAGGACTTGATCTGAAGACATGCGTGTCAGACGATCCGCCATGACACTCTCCAATACGCCAGGGCAGATCGCATTCGCCCGAATGCCCCGCGCTCCATAATCTCGCGCGATTGTCCGCGTCAGCATGATCAGACCGGCTTTAGAGACGCCGTAAACGGACTCGCCTGTTGAGGCGCGTTGCCCGGCAATCGACGCCGTATTGACGATCACCCCTTTGCCAGCCTCGATCATGTGCGGAATGGCTTCCCGACAAAACAAGTACGCCGACTTGAGATTGACGTCTAAAGCATGCTGCCAAGTGGCCGGATCAGTCTGTGAAATGGTGCCTGTGGGATTGATCCCGGCATTGTTGATCAAAATATCAAGCTTGCCGAACTGCCGAAGAGCCAGACCAATTGCTTCCTTGGAAGTCTGCTCCTGCGCGACGTCGCCGACGAAATGAATAACTTCGCAGCCGTTCTTTTGAAGTTCTGAAACGAGTTGGTCGAGCGGTTCTCTTGCACGATCAACAAGGGCCAGCTGTGCCCCCTCGACCGCCAGCGCCTGCGCTACTGCTCTCCCGAGACCGCTCGCAACGCCTGTGACAAGAACAGCTTTTCCTGAAAATCGCATCGTTCATCCAATCTGTCGCGAAGGGCCTCAAGAAGTTCCCTTGCCTATATTTATGAACCGAAACTATCTGACTTGCAATATGAAATCGTATATGATGTTGACGAAGCGCCTCCGTCGGCGTATCGATAATCAGACGCTCAAGATGGAACTGGGCTTGAAAGGGAACGAAATGGACCTCGATTTCTCGATCGTTCTGGCGCAGTGGCCACGCTTTCTCTGGGGGCTGGCCTATGACCTCTATTTTGCGCTTGCTGGCTTCGCGATCGGATGCGTCATCGGGTTCATCTCATATCTCGGATCCGCATCGCGCTCGAAGATTGCCAACGGGATTTCCTACGTGTACGTGCAGATCGTTCGGGGTCTCCCGATGTATCTCCTGCTTCTGTGGATTTACTTCGGTATTGCCACGAAGTTCGGTCTGGCATTGTCCGGTCCGCAGGCGATCATCATCGCGATCGGTATTATGAGTTCAGCCTTCGCGTCCGAGATCTTTCGCACCGGCTACAATTCGATCGACGTCGGACAAATCGAGGCCGGCAAAGCGCTTGGCCTTTCAGACTACCGCATCAATCGTACGGTTCTATTTCCTCAGGTGATCAGAGTCGTGATCCCACCTCTGCTTAATGTCTTCGTGATCTGCTTCAAAGCGTCCACCTATGCTGCCGTCGTCGCGGTACCAGAACTTATTTTTGCCGCGCAAGACATCAGTCTGAACCACTACAGGCCTTTCGAAGCCTACATTTCAGTCGCAGCACTGCTGATCACGACCATGCTGCTTCTTTCAATGCTGGTGAATATTATCGAGAACCGTCTGAACGAAAGCAGGGGGCTGTGAGCGCCATGAATAGTTGGACAACTGTGTTGAATTTCATGCCCGCGATGCTGTACGGGCTGCGCTTTACGTTTCTGATTGCGATAATAACCCTCGCCTGCTCCATGGCGCTCGGCGGGGTGATCGTTTCCCTGTTGCGAAGCAGATCCCCCGTTGGGCGATCTGTCGGGTTTCTCTACATCCAGATCTTTCGCTCGCTGTCGCCATACGTCTACGTGCTTTTGGTATATTTCGCCCTTGCGGGCGTCACCGGCTGGAAAATGGATCCGGTTACTGCGGCCATCATCTCGTTGACACTGCTGAACACAGCATATGTCGCCGAGATCTATCGGTCTGCACTCCTCACCATTGATCGCGGCCAATGGGAAGCAGCCGCTGCCATGGGCATGACGAGATGGAAAACGAATTCGATCATCATCTGGCCTCAAGCGCTGCGGACCGCTATCCCGCTTCTCTTGAATCAGTTCATCGTGATATTAAAGGATTCCGCCATCGTCGGCGTCATCGGCGTCAAGGATATCGTCTATGTCGCCAATGCCCAGGCAGCCATCACCTACAAGCAATTCGAGTATCTGACCGCGGTTGGTCTGATTTTCATCATCATCGTCTTTGCACTCTCCAGGTTGAGCATAAGCCTGGAACGACGCCTGGCTTGGAAGCGGTAAGGCTTGCCGACAGCTGTCGAAGCCGCTAGGTCGAAGGGAAATCAAATCTGATTTTATATTTGACATCGTCGTTGGAGAGTAAACCGCATGGCAAAGGTGATGGCACCTGCCACAGCAGCAAAAAGCAAGCAGCAGCTCGCATACGACTATATCAAGGAGGGGATCGATCGCGGGCTTTATGCGCCAAAGCAGCGCTTAGTGATCGACACACTGGCAAAGGAGTTGTCGATCAGTCCGGTTCCAGTCCGGGAGGCTATTCGTCGCCTTGAGGCAGAAAGCCTCGTGATCTTCAGCAAGAATTCGGGCGCAATCGTCGCGGGCGCGGATCCGGACCTTTGGGCCGAGCAGATGGAGCTTCTGGCGGTGCTGGAGGGCTACGTCACTGGCGCTGCGGCGCCGAGAATTACTGCCGGCGACATCAAACAGCTGAAGGCTATCAACGCCGAGATGGCAAAGGCGCTGGCGTCGTTCGACCTGCCGAGCTGGACCCAGGGAAATCTCGACTTTCATGCTGTCATCAACCGACGGTGCCCAAACACCACGATCGTGGATCAGATCGGCCAATTGCGGTCGAGGATCGCCATGATCAACCGTTTCATTCAACCTCGAACGGAAGCGACGATCCTTCACACTTTGGGCCGGGACAGCGGTAAGTCTACCCTCGCTGGGCATGAGTGGATCATCGAAGCCTATGTCAACAAGAAAGCTGCCAGCGAAATTGAGGCACATGTCCGTGTGAACATTCTCACATTGACGGAAGAAACCCGCCGGAACCTCTTGAACAGTCACGACAGACGGGTAAGCAGATCGGTTATCTAGGAACACGAAACATGCGAAGCTATGACATCATCGTGCTGGGAAGCGGCGGCGCCGGTCTGGTAGCCGCACTCGCCGCAGTTGATCAAGGACTATCGGTCGGCGTCTTCGAAAAGTCTCACCTCATCGGTGGGACAACGGCGATATCTGGTGGCGGCATCTGGATCCCAAACAATCATGTGATGGCTGCTTCCGGTTTCGCCGACGACGAGGGCGACGCCAAGATCTACCTTGACCGTCTAACGCTCGGCGAAACGTCCTCCGAATTGCTTCTGGCGTTTCTGAAGAATGGCCCCGAAATGCTGCGGTTTATCGAAGGGCGCTCGGATCTACGATTTTTCAGTGTTGACCGCCCCGATTATCATCCCGGATGGGCAGGTGCCAAGACCGGGCGCTCGGTGGAGCCCCTGCCGTTCGAGCCCTCCATGGATCCTTTGCTATTCCAGAAACTGCGCTATTCGACCTTGCGGCAACCAGTGACTTCAACGGAAGCTAAGAAGGGCATTTCTGTCGACATTGTCACAGATCGTCAAGGGCGAAATGTCCGCACGCAAGGTGCGGGATTGGTCGCAGGTTTGGCTCAGGCTTGCGCACAGGCGGGCGTCGATTTTCATGTCAGCATGCCCGCGACTGATCTTTCGTTCGAAGGTCGACGCTGTGTCGGCATTGAAACCGCGAAAGGAGCTATTTCCGCAAGCATCGGCGTCATTTTGGCAACCGGCGGCTTCGAATGGAACCAGGATATGGTGGCCGCTTTCCTGCCCGGTTTCACCAGCGCCGCCACGACACCTCCGGGTAATGACGGTGATGGATTGAGATTCGGACTGGAAGCCGGCGCGGCGGTCGCGAATATGACGGAGGCGTGGTGGACAGCGGCATACCACATTCCCGGCGAACAGCTAGATGGAATGCCCCTAACGCGGAACATCGTTCGAGATCTGGCACTTCCCGGTTCTATTTTGGTGAACAGCAAGGGAGAGCGATTTGTCAACGAGGCGACCTCATACAATGATCTTGGAATGGCATTCAATATCTTTGATCCAGGATCTTTTTCGTACCTGAATCGGCCCGCCTGGCTGATCTTCGACCATGCGTTCAAGACCCGCTACACCGTCGCCTCAGTTCCTCCGACCGAGGCTGCTCCGAACTGGATGCACTCCGAACCCTCGCTCGCTGAGCTTGCGGATAAACTCTCGATTTCGGCCCAAGGTCTGCGGAATACGGTCGCCCGTTTCAACGAAGACGCACTTGAAGGCCGTGATCGCGCATTTCAACGTGGGGAAGACGCTCACGGCCTCTATTATGGCGACCCAACTGTCGTACCTAATGCATGCCTTGGACCTATCAACGAAGGTCCCTTCTATGCCGTCGAAATCCTGCCTGGCAATAATGGCACCAAAGGCGGTTTAAGGACCACCGCTCATGGGCAAGTCATGCGTTGCGACGGGACAGTCATCGCTGGGCTGTACGCCTGTGGAAACGTCGCCACTAGCATCTTCGGAAAGGGTTACCCTGGCCACGGCGGAACGCTGGGGCCGATCCTCGCCGCTTCCTATGCCACCGGGGTCAATTTGAGATCGAGTGGAGAAGGTGACCCTGACTCAGGCCGGAGCCGCCCATGCAGGCGGCCCGAAGGCGCGCATGAATGAGGCGAACCCTCGGAAGCACGTCGGAACGAGAAAGGAGCATTGTTGTAAGAAGGTCCTGGATCTACTCGCCCCGAGCAGGATCGCCTGTGCCCGACCTGAGAAATCGGGAACGCCTTGAACAGATCCGAACCTGGCACCCGTAGTCGCGGCATCATTGAAATGATGTATCCATATGATTTTGTTGGAGACAACCGATCTTTCTCCTCTCACGACCGGGCTCGATGAAGTATCGTCATCAACTCCACTATTTTCGCGTCGGGCGCGCCACTCCATCAACGACTTGTTTACCCTCGGCAACTCGTTCGCCCGCATCTGTGATCGCGACGATCACGTACTCCTCGACCTTGTCCGTGCGTACCAAGCCGGATCGCTCAAGGAAACCTATGACCGCCCGAATTTCTTCCGGGGCTCCGTACATGCCACATTTATCCAAGCACACCCCCAAAATACTGTCATTAGACCGACCACACGCTTCACGGAGCATCAGCACCTGCAAAATTTGCAGAGCTTGATATTCAGACTTGGCTTTGCGGAAAACGTCTTCTTCATTACCGGCCATATAATTTTCCTGTCGAAGCGGAAGCGGGATCGTCCATATTTAGCACTCTCAGGGACTGACGCTTCCGATTTCCTGTAGATTCAAAATCTTCGGTTTAGGGACTGCATTGGAACGTGAATGGTATGGCCCACGTGTCCATGAGCAGCGATTGCGTTGCGGCAAGAATTTCCAGCTGCCCCTTGTCTTGCTGCCGGATCGCCTCCGATTTCGAGTATCCGGGCTGGACGGCTGTCATCTCGAAACGATAGTCGAACTCGCTCCAGCGGTTGTGCCACTGGATCAGGTCGATAACGCTGCCCTTCTCCAGCCGCGATAGACCGTATCTCTTCTGTATCGCAGTCTCGCGCTTTCTAAGTCGGGCGAACAACAGGTCGGGCCGCTCCCTCCACCGGATTGCTTTCTGCGTCTGACCGCAGACCTCGTAGAGATCTCCGACCCTCGCTGACGGGGTGGCATCGCTCGCGTACTTGCAGTGGAACATCGCCACCGTAATGACGTCGCCCTCCTTCTTGATGGCCACGACATCCGCGGATTCCCCGGACCCGTCATCGTCGAAGACGACATCGAACCCACCGCTCTGCAGGAGTTCATCGATTACGCGCCGCTGGATGCTGGTCGCGTCCTTGTCCCTCCCCTGCGACTCCTTCCTGATGTCGACGCCCGTCCAGTTGCGTACGACCAGGCGCTCGGGATCGAACGGCGGAGCGTGGTCATCCGGCAGCTTGAGTAGCTCGGACGCCAGAAGCATGTTCCCGTCAGCGAAGTAGATATGAGGCGGATCGTCCTTGAACCATGAAACCAGATCCGTGGTCTTTTTACCGATGCGGACACCGCTCGCGACCGTAGGGGTATAGTGCGCACCGGAACCGTCTATGGTCATCGTGAAATCGACAAACCTGTCATCTCCGCCGACCCTCATAACGATCTCGGTGCCCGGAACTTGAGACAGGATGCGGATCTCGCAATCGTAGAACGGAACCGAGACGTCGCCGAAAACCAAATCTACCCGGTCGTCATCGACATGGAGGACCGCCTCTGGCCAATTGATGGCGACGGCGTGCTTTTGAGGCATCGAAGTAAGCTTGGTGGGCTGAACCAGGCGGCGCAGGATACCGTCGGGCTGGATGGATGAATCTTGCAGCTTGGCACCGATGGTCTTGCACCACTCCATCCAGCCTGCGAACCCATGGACGGACTCGTATGACCAGATCTTACCCTTCGTGGAACACCCGATCGTCGACTTGCCGCTCGCCGTGTAACCCTGCCCGAAAATGTTCGTCTTCATCCGGCCGCGATTGGCAGGATCGTCGGTTAGCTGAGGAGCTATGTCGCTGCCCATGAACTGGGAATACCGGATCGGCTTCCGGACGGCCTCCGAAAGACCGAGATGGCTGAGGATCAAGCGCTTGTAGCCGTCGAGCACCCTGAAAACATCGTCGCCGCGAATTCGCTTCGCGTCGGCCCCGGCAACCTTTTCGGCCAGCCGGGCGTGAAGGTCGCTCAGGTTAGAACTGCTGACATAGAGAAGTTGACGTTCGTCGTCCCAGTGGCACGCGTAAAGATGATACGCGGTATTTACGGGTTGCCTCATCGACGTCCATTTGAGCTTCTCTTCGGACTTCAAAACCCAGATCGCAAGCCGCTCGGCGTAATTTATCGACGGCCCTTCGACTATGGAGCCGGGCCCATAGGCATCAACGATCTTGTTTGGATCCCATCGCTCGCAAGTGGTCTCGTAGACGACCGCACCGAGGCGAGGTGTCACCTGGTCCAGCGGAAAATCCGTCGGTGGTAGATCGAAACCCTCAAATACTTCCTGCCGCCGCTCTTCGCGGGCAGTGTTACGGGTTCCGAGGCCTTCGAGCAGATGGTTCCAGTCGGCGTCTTCATTATAGAGTGCCTGAAGACTGTCCCGCATGCCGCCGGCCACGACGTTGGCGATCACCGTCGCGTCGCCGAGATCTTTCCTCGTCCTCGTAAACCGCCCGACAAACTGAACGGTAACTGCTTCGCTCTGATGCTTGTCGTGCAGCGCCGCGATCTTGAGTTCAGGAAGGTCGAAGCCCTCTCCCAACATGTCGACGCATACGACAATCCTGCTTTCTCCGGACCTCAGCTTCCGGAGAGCCTCCATCTTCGCCTTCGACGAGAGGCTGCTATAGACAATGACTGGATTGTACTCCGGCAGAAGCTTGCAATAGAGGCGATGCAGCTTGACGGCGGTATCGATTATCCGGCAGCGCGCCATCGCAAGATGAACATGGCCCTCTGCCTCGTCCTGGACCAGCGCGGCCTTGACGGCCTCGATGATCCGCAGGTCGGCGTCGTCACGATCAAGCCCGTAGATCGGCTTGAAGTGGATTTTCTTGAAGTACTTTTCAGCAAATGCCTTGGCGAGCGGGTAGTTGTAGATGAACTTGCCGTCGACGCGCCGCCCGTCGGTCCGGTACGGCGTCGCTGTGAACTGCAGGACGATGCGGTTTGCGAACTGGGCTCTGAATTCTCGCCACGTCTTGGCGGCGATGTGGTGCGCTTCGTCAACGAAAAGGTGGGTGACAAGCTCTGCCATCCTCAACTGGACTTCTCCGCTTGCCTTGGCGACCGCGTCCATCGTCGTGACGACGACGTTGACCCGCCTGAAGATGTCGTCGACCTCTTCGACCGACTTGGGGATTTCATCGAGGGTCGCAACGATGGGCAATTTCGCGTCTACAGCGAGACAGCCGCTGTCCTTGAGAACCCCGAGGCTCAGGAACTTCTCCGAGATCTGCGTCCGCAAGGCATCGCTCGGCACGACGACAAGAAGCCGCTCGACCTCGGCCACGACCATCAGCGCTAGCATCGTCTCGGTCTTGCCAGTTCCGGTTGGCATGACGATGGTTGCTGGGGCGGAAGAAGCGGTCCAATGGCCAAGGGCGGCATGTATCGCCCCTATTTGCGGCTTCCTGAGACCGGGCTGGACAACGATGTCTCCAACTATGCGCTCTTCGGCAAAGGTGAATGCCCCTCGCCAAGATGCGCGTATCTCCGCGCATTCGCTTACGAGTTTCTCGAACGGGATGCTACTGGCATCGGCGGCGGCGGGCTTGATCCAGACACCTGGGGTCGGGTCTTTCCGGAATTCCGCGAGGCTCACCGCCGCCGGATGGCGCAGTATCTCGTCGCTGGGCAGATCCACGTCCGTCTTTCGGGGGATCACCGCCACCTCGCGCCGTCCATCGGGGCTGCGGAGAAACAGACCCCGAACTCGCTTTTCGGTGAACTCGTTCGCAGAGGCGATCAGCTTACAGCCGGGATGGGCAAGTTTTCTTACAGAGGCACCATGGATTTTACCAGCTATCGCGAATTGCGGCGGAAGTGAAATTTCGAGATCTTCTTTGAAAAGCGTATCCACATCGCCTCCAGGCAAATGAAATGCGGTCACTTGACTATACCCTCAAAGGTAGTGGGTCTCCCCGACCACCGCAACGCCGGGAAGGTCGGGCGACCTCTTGGAAGCCGCCTGTTCCACAGGAGAGTTCGACGGAACGATATCCACTACACGGCCGAATGCTGCCGGGCTGGCTCGATGCCGAAGAGCGCGCCTACAGGTCGAAGTCGGGAACGACAAGCCTGAGATTGCTGACGTTGCGACGATCGACTCAGACGTGCTCCCGTTTTACCGCACCCGGATCAGCTGATTTCGTGGTGATCGCGAGTATGGCGACTTTCGCATCGGGAAATTGCGGTTGGTCCATCAGGCCACAGCTTATTCAGTCCGGGACCGCCCACCAATGAGATCAAAAACTTAAATGTTGCTACCTACGGCCGCTCGTCTCTCATTGCACGCAACCGTCCTTCATGTAGATTGCCTATATTGAATGCTGGGGGAAGTCTTGCCGTCAACCACTATTATTTGGAATCCCGACGACTGGGAGATATTTGCGCTTGGCCTCCTGAATTGTCGGCATGGCGTATTAAACGTCCACAAGGTGCCCGCCAAAGATCAGGGTGATCTCGGTATCGACTATTACTGCAACAAGGACAGCGTCGCATATCAGTGTTACGCGGTAGAAGAGCCCATCGGCGTCGCTGAACGCGCGAAAAAGCAAAAAGATAAGATTACTAAAGATCTTGGAAAACTACAAAAAAACAACGTTATTGTATCGAAACTCTTCCTCGGGGCGCCGATAAAGAGATGGGTGTTGCTCAGCCCGTTACACGACAGCAAGGACGTGAACATACACTGCGCGAACAAGACGACAGAGCTCCGATCGAAAGCACTGCCTTATCTCGACACTGACTTTGAGGTCCTTATTCATGATCAAGCGTTTTTCGGCGCTGATGCCCTAACGCTCAATGCAGCGCAACTATCGTTGATCAAACTCAGCATTCCGAATCCGACAAATCCGCAGATTAGCTCTTGGGAGAAGGAGGAGGGTTCACAGGATTTGCTATCAACCGCTCGCACGAAGCTCGCGAAGCGTACAACTCCTCAGAAGCTCGAAGATGCAGTTGCGGATGCTACTCGTTATCATCTGCAGGGCGCGGCACTTATGAGTGCTCTTCGATCCCAGGCACCCGAGTTGCATGACAATCTTGCCACAGTGATTGCAAGCCGGAGGCGCCATTTAGAGTTTGCCGGCCCCACTGCAGTTACGGCAAGCGGCATCCTAAACGATGAGATTATGAACCTCAAGGAAGCAATCAAGGGGGCGGCGCCAAATCTATCGCCTGAGAACATCGATCAACTCGTGTTCGGAACCGTCTCTGAATGGATAATGCAATGCCCATTGGATTTCCCAAATGTCCCGTGAAAGCCCTTTCTTAGACATACTTAATACATCCAAGTTCACGTTCACCGTCCGCCCAGAGCCTGTCGCCGGCGACCTGCGGATGGCTTGGGGAATGGCGATACTGCTCCTAAGTGTATTTTACAGTCGCGGGAAAAAGGCGAGCTTTCAGAAACTCCAGTTTCTCGCGCACAATGTGCGGCTCGAAGAAGGACGGGAGGAGGCGCTTGGATTGATCGCGGGACGGTATCGTCCACTCGACGTTTCGGTGAGAGTCGAGCCTTGGCTAAACCGCGCGGTGGCTCTCAGCCATTCGATGGGTCTCGTGAGCGTCAATAAAGGATCGGTGGTTGTTTTGACCGACGAGGGTCGCAAAGCAGCTGAGGCAATCGCCAAAGACAGCGGCGTTCTTGACGCTGAGAGAGCCTTCCTTTCTGAGGTGGCGCCGAAGCTGACTGATGGATTTATGAAAGCGGTCTGGCGTCCGGAGAATCTTGTATGACCTTCAAATTGAGACGCCTCAGGCTTCGTGCGCTTACAAAGCAGGGCTGGTACGGAGTTGAACTCGGTTTCACCGACGGGCTAAATGTTCTTTGGGCCGACAACACCATGGGTAAATCAACCTGCCTTCAAGGGATGATTTACGTTCTTGGTTTGGAACGGATGCTAAGCCCTCGCCGTGAGATTCCTCTTCCACACGCGATGACAAGCCATCTTATAACAGATAGTGGCGAAAGCGTGCGGGTCGTTGAATCTGACGTGATGCTTGAACTGGAAAATTCAGTCGGCACAACAGTGACGGTCCATCGCCCTGTCGTCTCAAAACTCGATGACCGCCTAATAACAGTACAATTCGGCCCTGGCCTGTCTGAGCCTGAAGGCCAGTATCGGACCCAGCAGTTCTTCGTGCGAGATCCGGGTGCTGCTCAACGCGAGGACGGGTTTCATCATTTCTTCGAGAACTTTCTTGGCTGGGAGCTCCCCGTAGTTCGGGGCTACGAGAAGGAAGACATCAAGCTCTATCTCGAAACCGTGTTCCCGCTTTTCTGGGTGGAGCAAAAGTCCGGGTGGTCCTCCATTCCCGCAGCCATCCCGACATATTTCCGCATTCGAGAAGTCCATAAACGAGCGGTCGAGTTCATCGCGGAGCTCGAGGCCTATGAGATTGAACGCAAACGTGAACAGTTAGATCAACGCATCAACCTTCTTACCAGCAGGTGGGAGACAAACTGGCAAGACCTCAGCCAGCTGCTGAATCGATCTGCCTCCCGCATTGAGGCACTCGGTAGAAAGCCAATCGTTGATTTGAACGCGATCACGAAAGCGTTTGTGTCAGTAGCAACACAAGGTGGGTGGACGCCACTTGATGAGCATCTTAGGGAGCTGAAGTCCGAACTCGACACTATTTCCCAAGCCGAAGTACCGGTTGTGTCCGACAATGTGCCAGCTATAGAAGCCAAACTCGCCGAGGTGATCGCGCACGCAGAGAGCCTCAATGTCCAGCGCCTTTCATTAAACGGGGTGAGGCAGGTAAAATTAGCGGACGTTGATGCCCTGACGCGGCGCATCCAGACTCTGCGAGAAGATCTGCAGAAAAACCAGGATGTTCAAAAGCTACAGCGCTTTTCAGGCGTTCAATGGTCCCTCAGCCCTGACCGCTGCCCCACCTGCGAACAAGGATTGCAAGACACCTTACTATCTCAAAATGCACTCGCATCGATCATGCCTATCGAAGACAACATCTCTTACATCAAGTCTGAAATCAGGATGTTTGAAGACATCCTTCGGCGCGAGGAAGAGGAAAATCGAGAGCGTGAAGGATTACTTTCACAGCTAAATCGAGACCTCAGCGAAGCCTACACGGCAATTAGAACACTAAGAGCTGACCTAGTGGCACCGGCGACGAGCGTTTCGGCGTCAGCGATCGAAGAACGCATTCTGATTGAACGGAAGATTCGAGATTTCTCCGAGCTGCAGTCTCTTTTTGATGACGCGGTGAACGGTTTCAGCGCCTTGTCTGAGCAGTACATGACGCTTCTTCAACAGAGAAGCGCGCTTCCTGACGATGAGCTATCCGACAGCGATAAGGCAAAGCTCAACCGTCTGTCTGAATTGCTACGTGCACAGGCGCGGCAGTTTGGATTTAAAACCTTTCAACCCGACGATCTTGCTATCTCCCAGGATACGTATCGCCCTGAAGTTGAGGGTTTTGAGATCGGTTTTGAAACATCCGCAAGCGATGCAATACGATTGAAATGGGCTTATCAGCTTGGGCTGCTCGAACTGGCCGCTTCTTACAGCACGAACCATCCAGGTGTTTTGGTCTTCGACGAACCGCGTCAGCAATCATCTTCGAAGGTCAGCTTCGAGCAGCTGTTGCGACGAGCAGCAACATCAAAGGGTCGCGGACAACAGGTGATTTTCTCCACGAGTGAAGATTTGTCGATCCTAGAACCGATAATAGGCGAGATCGATTGCACCAAAATCATTCTTAAAGGCCACGTCCTCCAACCAATTTCCTCAGCTGATTGAAGCCGAATTGCTATGGCGTCGTCGAGAGCGCAAGATGAAACACTTCTCTGGCGAGCGCGCTCGACCGGCAGCAGACGAGATTGACCTAGGATGACAGCTCTCAGCTTTTACGCGGCTCTCCTCGATCAAATGGATCTCGCCCTCGAACATTTGGACAAGGGCAGCGTTCATGATGCTCGGTTTGCACTGATGCTGACCGACAATGCGGTGGAGCTCGCAGCCCATAAGCTCGCCACAGAAAAGTATGTTCACCTCAAGAGTTGGCACCATTTAGAGGAGGCGTACACCCATAAGTTGGAATTGGCCGAGGCTGTCGGACAGTCCTTCGACGCGAAGCTAAAGTTCGCACGTATCGAGAAGATGGTCACAGAGGAACAGGCACGGACAGTTGCAATAATGCACGAATTCCGAAACGAGCTGTACCATGTCGGCCTCCAGCACGAAGCCATCCTGCCAGCTATCGCTAATTTCTACTTCTCGGTGGCATGCGACATTCTGAAGGCCTTTCCTGGGCGTGGTCTTTACTACGGCAACAAGATGGTAATCCCGGAACGCGCGAAAAAGTATTTCAACAGCAGCAGACGCAATCCGGCCGAACTAGGTGACTTCGAGAAGGCATGTGCAACGCTGAGGGATCGGTGCCAGTTCGATAGAGGCAAGACGATCGGCGCGCTCGCGGACCATATGGATTCTATCGTCACCGAGAACAGCGTTTACCTGGATGTCATCTCAACTGGCGTGTATCCCAAGGGGAAGGGGATCACGCGAGATCAGGCTACGATCGATTGCCAGATATGGCGGCTGGCCTTCTTGCCGGAGGGGCATAAGTTCGCACGCGAGAATGGCTTTTCCGACAGATCCATCCATGAACTTGTTGACTGGCTCGCCGCTAACTACCGCCTGGCGATCAAGAAGGATCCCATACCAGGATGGAAGCGGCGGGTTCAGCGTTTGCGCTCTAAGGCAAACACCCATCTGGCCGTGGCCACCTATGTCGACTTTCTGAGGGACACCTCGCAATTTCGCGACGATCTCGCGGAGAGCTGCGCGGCCGCCGAGGCAGAGATTGACCGTCAAATTGACGAAATCCGCGCTCGCCGTCGAAAGGATTGATCCTCCTATGTTGAAATTCACGGATCCGCAGGAGCCAACGATCGCTGCTCGATGTATCCGCCCACTTTGTTTCGCCGCTCCTGGTGACGAATATTACGGTCTGGATGGGTTCGAGCTCACTCTGCAAGATGGGACGGTCGCTCGCCGTTATCAGTTCGGTCTTCAGGGCACCGCTGTTCTCTTCCAGTACCGAGGACGACATTTTGCCGTCTTCACGCGCCACCAGATAGCAACAATCTCGGGCGAAACAGTAACAGCTTTCAAGGACCGCATGGACTATCTGGTGGTGCTGATGGACGATGGCACCGACAGCACCAGCATTCCGTTCAACACATACCTTTTCTCGCCTGAGGCCAACGAGGACGAAAGTGACTATGTGATCGGTATGGTGGAATACGAAATGCTACCAGCATACTCGCGAGAGCAGTTCTTCCCCGTCGAACGTCGCCTCACTGGTCGCGCTGGTGATTTAGCTTTAGCTTCAGGCTTGCCGAGCCATCTCCAGCGAATGGTCATGGAGAATGGCGGTATGCGGATCCATCCAATCTGCAAGTCGGGAGACCTTGCTTCCCGCAATATCTTCGGCGTGCTGCGATATCCTGAGGACGCGCAGCCTTTGGACGGCATGAGTGGTGGAGCTGTCTTTGTCACACGACTAGCGAGTGATGGTCATTCCTTCGAGATCTTCTTGGACGGCATCATCCAGCGGGGCGGAGGCGGCTACGTCCGCTATCTCGGTCTTGAGACCATTCTAAACCGGATAGATGGCCATCTCGCAGAGCGAAATTCGAGGTTCCGATAGAGGAGGCTTATAGGAAATCACGCCTCTGAAAAACCAGTATGTCCGATTTTTAGAGAAGGCGAAATATGTTGGCCATGAGCGGAATTCCTAGCATTTTTAGGGACAATTCGCCGTCGGGGGGAACATGGGGACAATCATAGCGAAGATCCTCCGGTCATTTGGACTGCACCGCAGCGCCAATGAGGCGGAGGCCGCGGGCCAGGAGCGTAGGCTGCTGGCGGCAGAACGGCGAAAGCCGGAGAACAAACGACCACGCAAAGTTACATACCACGAGATCATGGACGATCTCGCGACCGGGGACCCGGGAAGTTTCCTCGATCGGAAGATCCAGTCTGTCATGGCCTTCGATATGTGGCCGCCGCAGTCGATGACTGAGACCTTCGACAAGGTTCGAGAGAGCGGTCAGGACAATGCTTGGACGACATCCGTGCCGGGTATATCGAAACTCATCATGGTCTCGTATCCGCAAATCTATCGCACCATTAGCATCCAGTTCGGCCCAGCCCGGGCGACATTTGCTCTCGATGGCGTTCGCTACAGGGTGCAGGGAAAGACACCAGCCATGGCGCTCATGGCCGTCCATCTGACCGCGAACCGGATCCGCCACCCGGCCGCCGATGGAACGACCGGACTTGGGCCGCTAGTTGAAGTTCTTGGGGAATACGAAGAGCAATGACGCTGGAAAAACTGTCATCCCCACAATCCGGTACGCTGGGCGAGCTGCTAACCGTGGCAAAGCTCAACACACTCGGACTTGCCGCCTATATGAGGCCGGAAGGCGCACCTGGTCACGATGTCATCGTTGTCGTCGATGGACAGCCGAAATCGATTGAAGTGAAGACTCGACAGTTTCTGCGGCGGCCTACCGAGATCACGCGTTGGCCTGTAGAGATGAACAAGAAGGGCGACGCAGACTTCTTCATCTTCATCGAACTCGATCTGAGGACGATGGCACCGACATTCTACGTCCTGACGAACGAGCAGGCTCGCGCGGTCCATAGGAACTATGAGGGCGGGGGGAATTGCTATCCGCCAGAGGTTCGAAAGCAGATCCGGCCCAACGACTTCTCTGTGTTGTCAATCGGCTCGGAATGTTGACCCCTTATCGGCGTCCAATCTTCACCCCCCTGTAGGCGGTCAGCGCTTGGCCTGCCCGGCGCTGGCCGGGGTTGCAGAGGGTAGGCCAAGTGCGGGTGATGGGTATCTTCGGCTTTAGCTTTGAGAGCGGTTCTTGAAGCGCCAGGACTCGTTTCCGGTTTCCACGATCTCGCAGTGATGGGTCAGGCGATCGAGGAGTGCTGTCGTCATCTTGGCATCGCCGAACACCGACGGCCATTCACCGAATGCAAGGTTCGTGGTGACGATGATCGAGGTGCGCTCGTAGAGCCTGCTGATCAGGTGGAACAGGAGCTGACCCCCGGCCTGCGCGAACGGTAGGTAACCGAGTTCATCGAGAATGATAAAGTCGAGTCGCGTGAGGTAGTCGGCCATCCGACCTTGCTTGCCGTTGCGCGTTTCCGTTTCCAGGCGATTGACCAGATCGACAACATTGAAGAAGCGGCCACGTGTGCTGTTGCGGATGAGAGCACGGGCAATCGCGATGGCCAGATGGCTCTTGCCGGTTCCCGTGCCGCCGACGAGGACGACGTTGCGCTGGTCTGCGACGAAGGTGCCGGTGGCCAGTTCCCGCACCAGAGATTCATTGACGGGCGTGTCGGCGAAGTCGAAGTCGTCGATGTCCTTGGCGAGTGGCAGCTTGGCGATGCTGAGCTGATAGCGAATGGAGCGTGCCTGCTTCTCTGCGATCTCCGACTGCAGCAAATCGCCGACGATGCGCGGCGGTTCATGTTGTCGTTTGATGCCATTCCCCATGACCTCATCGTAGGCGCTGCGCATTCCGTAAAGCTTCAGCGTGCTCATCAGTTCGAGAACCTGCGTGCGTTCCATCAGCTTACCCTCCTGAGCCTGTCGTAACGGTCGCAGTCGGCGACCGGCTCATGGGCAAGCCGAAGCGCATCGGGGATTTGCAGGGTTGCGGCGGGAGCCGGATCGCGGCTTCGCGCCAGAATGTTGATGATCACCGAGGCAGAGCAGACGCCGTGATCGAGTGCTTCCTGGCAGGCAGCCTCAACGGCGGTAAGACCATCAGCAGGAACACATCCGAGTATGGTGACCATCTGCCGATCCCCGTCATCGGCGCTCTTCAACCGCTTGCGGACCTTCTCCATCGCTGTTGGCAAAACCCATTCGCGGAAGGGAGCGCCGTTGCGCAAGGCACCGGGTTTTCGAGCGAGGACAGGAACATAGTGCCAGGGATCATAGACGGTATTGCCGCGGCCGAAGCTGCGCTGATGTTCCGCAACCGTCATACCATCCTGCTTGATGACGATCCGGTCCGCATAGGCATGAACCTCGACGGGGCGGCCGACGGCAGTCGATAGAACCGAGTATTTGTTGTTGTCGAAGCGGACAGTGCAGGTCTTCGACACCGAGGCCGGAACGCTGTGGAAACCATCGAATGGGCCGACGTAATGCACAAGGCACCCACGTTCAGCCTCGAACATCTGCCAGATCGTCTGCGCCGTCTGCTCGGGATGGCTATGGGCCTTGGCATAGGCAACGCATTTGTCGAGCAGCCAAACATTGAGTTCCTCCAGGCTTTTGACCCTGAGGCGTGGCGTGAAGAACCGCTCGCGCACGAGGCCGACCTGGTTCTCGACCTGTCCTTTCTCCCAGCCGGATGCTGGCGTGCACGCTACGGGGTGGACGAGATAATGGCTGCACATCTGCAGGAAACGGCGATTATAGAGCCGTTCCTTGCCGATGAAGACGGCCTCCACCGCCGTCTTCATGTTGTCGTAGATGCCGCGCGTGCAGGTGCCACGGAAGAAGTCGAAGGCCCTGTCGTGCGCGTCGAAGACCATCTCCTGGCTCTCACGCATGTAGGCCCGCGCAAACATCATCCGGCTGTGGCAGAGGCGGACATGAGCAACCTTCACCGTCGTCGTCACGCCCTGGATCAAGACGATCTCATGGCTCCAGTCGAACTGATAGGCCTCACCGGGCGCATAGTAGAGCGGCACGTAGGCTTCGGCCGTCACGGCCCCTCGATCCTTCGACCATCCCTTCGCATAGCGCCGGATCGCATCGTAGCTGCCATCGTAACCCAGCGCCCGAAGCTCTTCGTAAATCCGGATCAGCGTTAGCCGTTCACGAGATGGCTTGCCTTCGTTCGCGGCCAGGAAGCGCTCGATCTCAGCCTTCCAGGCCCCGGTCTTCGGAAGCGGCTGCCGTTCGCGCTCGTAGGAAAAGTCCGTCTGATCAGATCGCAGTATCTTGCGAACTGTGTTGCGGGAAACATGCAGCTCCCGGACGATCCTCTTCACCGACCAGCCCTGAACATGGAAGGCTCGACGAACACGCGCAATCGTATCCACTCGCTTCAACTCCCCCTCCATCCGCCAGCGAAAGACGGATGGTCAGACGAAACAGGTGGGGGGTCAAAATTGGACGCCGGTCACCCCGCCAGAGGGGTCAATATTCCACGCCGAAACACATCTGTGTTGGGGTCAGGTGTCGCGGTTCTCGAAAGCTAGGCCGATGAGCGACACGACACAGAGCCGTAGCCTCCAGATCAGCCCGAAGTACACAGTCGCGTTCTGGCGCGGCCTCGAACTGGATCCCGACAATCCGAAACAGGGGGAATGGCTGAAGGCAGTCGATGTACTGAGGGATCGCATACAGGGCCGCTTCATCAAGCCAGCACAGACCCTGATCGATGTCGATAAAGCTAACAAGCCGCAGACATATGGCTTCGCGATCCTCGCCTTGGATTGCCTCGTTCTCGAGACAATTCAGGGTTTCCGTGAGGGGGTGACCAACCACACACGTCAAAGCGGTCGGCTGTTCAGAGAGTTCCTGAGCAACTGGCAGCCATTTATCGATTGTCTCGGCGCTGGCATGGTGGCGACGAAGAAGGCTGACGAGTTCTATAGCCAAGGGCGATGCGCACTCCATCACAGCGGGGCGACCGAAAAGATGACGGTCGGGGTCAGCGGCCCAATAATGCGCTTCGATAATGGTCAGATCACTGTGAACCGCACACTGTTCCACACAGAGTTGGAAGCGGAGTTTGATCGATATCTGGCAACCTTGGCCGACCCGCACTCTGTAGATCTTCGAAAGAAATTTCTCCTGAAAATGAACACCATATGTGGATGATGATAGCAACGACGGCATCCAGTCGGTTTCACCTGCTAACGCGCTGATTATTTCGTCGCGAGCCTTATGGATCTTCAATTGTTTCAAGATAGGGCGCGCCTATCGAACAGGGTAGCTTGCTCTGATCTCAGCAGGCGCAACCACCGTGAAGAGGGACAGCGCCGTTCGCCTGCAAGTGCCACCTTTTCCGTCCGCTCCGATTGCAGGTTGTACTCGTTACACCTATGTTTTCCCAATATTTATAGGATAGCGTATGGCAACCTTCGGCCCCCAGTTCGGTGATGACGACAAAGGTACTCTTTTCCTGCAGAGAAAGGGGCCCGGCTTCGTCGAGGTGTTCTTCACACCATCCGAGCGGCGAATCGCGATCGCTGACCTCACCGAAATCAATACGACGCAGGTGCTCATACGCTTCGATGCGGGCAAGCACACAACCACGCTCTTCCCGATCAACACCATGCCGGAATCTGAAGATTTCCTGATGCCGAAATATGATCCTATCGTGTCGATTGAGATCATTGAAGACGAAGATTTCTTTCAGGATTTCAACGAATTTCGTACCATCGAGGATGTTCAGGCTTTCCTCGCCGAGGGCATGCCGAAGGGATTTGTCAAAGACCCGAATTTCGGTCTCGGCCTCGAGCGCAAGCTTTCGTTTATCGTGAATGCTATCAGGCAAGTCGAAGGCGTGACGAACCTGCGTGTCACCTACAAGCGCGAGCTGGACGTCGGCGTGACGGATGATGGTACGACATACGAGATCGGCTACACGCTCTTCGACGAGTTACGCCTGAATGCAAACAGGTTCGAGAAGAAGGCACAGGTTTTGACGCGGCGGAAGAAGCTACAGGCTGCGTATACCAATCTTCTGACGCGCCTGGACAGTGAAAAGTTCCCAGTAAGGGTCTTTGACCGCGCCCCCGATGACATCGCCGACGTGATTGGTGACACGATCACGGATACCAAGCTCTCGGATAACGACCGGGCAGCCCTGGTCAATATGGCCTCGGCGTCCGTCCGCACTTCGATGAAGTCGCAGCGCGGCGGCCTGCTGAAGCTGCACGACGAGATTGAACTCGCCTCGCTCGATGAACTGATTGCACGTATCGAGGAGCGGTTCGCTGAACGAACGACCGAACTGCAATGGCAAAAACTCCTCGAGGCCAACCCCTTCATTCTCGATATGGCGTTCAATGTGCCGGTTTTGCTCGTGCAGGGCCAAGCGCATGTGGGAGGCAGGATCCTGAATGGCTCCGGCGAAAAGATTGCCGATTTCCTGCTCACCAACAAGCTGACCGACAGTATAGCGGTGCTCGAGATCAAGACTCCTGGGGAAGAGCTCATCGGCAAAAGGGAATATCGGGGGGGCGTATACACCGCGTCGACAGAGTTAGTTGGCGCCGTGGCGCAGGTGATTGACCAGATCGACAAGCTGCGTAGCGACATCTATCGGCTTCAATCGCAGAACCGCGCGGTCCCGCTCGAAACCTATGGCGTCAGGGGAATGATTCTAGCGGGTATCATCCCCGAAGGTCCACGAAAGCGTGCCTTCGAGCTGTATCGTGCAAGTCTCGCTGGCGTAGCCATCATCACATTCGATGAGCTGCTCTCAAAGCTCAAGTCGCTTCGCGATCTACTTGGCGGAAAGGCCGAGATTGCCCCCAAAACTACACCGAGCCACGCACGCCAATTCGAGGACCTGCTTGGATGACTGCTCGCAAAGCCGCTCGAACGTCAAAGCCTGCTGGTGGACGCGCGACCGAGGGAGGCATGGATTTTCAGGCCGAGGTCGGTACATGGCTCGCCGCGCATATCCTGGCCCGTATTCCGGTCGGCGGACGCTTTGGACTTGCGAACGCGGCACTTCCAGTCAGCCTGCGTTTGGAGACTGGAGAAGGCCTCGATGACATCGAGCTTGGACAGGATGACGATACCCGGATCGACTTTCAGAGCAAGACCAGCGCTGGCCTGACGCAGGGTGCCGAAAGCCCACTTGGCAAAACCATCGCACAACTTGTCAGGACCATGGTCGAAGCGCGAACAACAGGTGTTGCCGTCGATGTCGCGCGTTATCGGGCCATCCTTGCGGTAAGCACCACCGCGCCCCGTACGCTCGATAAGCTCGAGAAAGGCTGCCGGGCTTTCGATACCGGAGGCACCTGGACAACGGTGAAGTCGCAGCGCAGCCGGGCTGAAGCCGACGCACTGGAACTCTTCGAGACCCACGCACGCGCCGCCTGTGTGGATCTTGTCGTCGACCCTCCAAGCGACGACGAGCTTGTCACGATGGCCCGTCTTTTCAAAGTCGTCCGTTTCTCGATGGACGAGGGCGAAGATAACTGGCGCGAGGCCTCCCGCGTGCTCGGATCACGCGTCTACGGCTCGGAGGCTGCAGGCGACGCACCCTTGCGAGATCTCAAAACCATTGTCCGGAACCTCATTGGCAGCGGTGCGCCAGCGGATCGCGAAGGGCTGTTGCGAGCACTCCGCGCGCTGCATCACAACGATACAGGTGCTCCCGGCTATGACGCCGATTTCGCTCGCCTCTCCGCCGTTACCGATGCAGAGCTTACCCGGCTGACTGGCCATACGCGCTTGCCGATCGAGGGCGGGATACCAATTCCCCGTCAAAGTGACAGCCCCATGGCGTCAGCCATCGCGACCGGTTCGCTTATTGTCATCGGCGAGCCCGGCGCGGGAAAAACCGGAGCCCTGGTAGCGCTGGCACAAGCACGCCGCGCCGCCGGCGAGAGGGTCATCTTTCTCTCGGTCGATCGCTTCCCAGGCGTTGCCACTGCTACCGATCTCCAATCCGAGCTTCAGCTCGCTCGACCGCTAGCCGAGGTACTGGCAGCAGCGCCAGGCGCAGGTCGAAAACTGATCATCATCGACGCTCTCGATGCAGCGCGCGGCGGTCCTGCCGAAGCCGTGTTCGCGCAGCTAATTGAAACAATGGCTACAAAGGACAAGTCCTGGACGATCGCGGCGTCTATCCGCACGTTCGATCTCAGAAATGGCCGGCGTTTTCGCGACGCACTCCCCGGGTCCCCGCCCGACCCGGAATACGCCGATCCGACGCTACGCAATGTTCGCCATTTCAACGTGCCGCGCCTCAGCAATCCAGATCTCCGTCAGGCTGGCGCGGACGCGAGAGCACTTGGCAACTTGCTTGATGCGGCACCTGAGCGGCTGCGCGATCTCCTACGAAACATCTTCAACCTCTCGCTCGCTGCACAACTGCTTTCTGATGGCGTTGATCCGGACAGTATTCGAACAGTCTCGACCCAATCGGATCTGATCGACGCTTATGAGGATCGACGGCTGCCGGGCACGCCGCTGCATCGCGCCGCTGGCGCGACGGTTGATGTGATGGTTCGCCGCAGCCGCCTCGCGGTCCGAAAGGTGCTCATTGCAAATGATAATGTCGATGAAGTGATTGCTTCGGGTGTGCTTGCTGAAACGGGGGACCTCGTCAGCTTTTCGCATCACGTTCTCTTCGATCATGTCGCCGGACGGTTCTTTTTGGAATGGGACGATCCCCCGCTCCTGATCGCGCAGCTGAAAGGCGGTAGTGCGATCGCCCTGATGCTCGCGCCAGCTTTGCGTTTTGCCGTCGAGCGGCTATGGCGTAGCGATAGCGAGGGAAAGCGTGCTGTTTGGCGGCTGATTGCTGACATCTACGCTAATGCCAACGTCGATCCTGTATTGGCGAATGTCGCCTTGCGGACGGCGCTAGAGGGTGTGAACTCGCCATCTGACATTGCGGGCCTGATTTCGTTGATCCAAGCCCGTGCCGCCGATGGTGCGATGGCGACGCTGTTGTCACGGCTCGCGCGCTTCGTTGGGCTTCTGGTCGATACCTCGGGAGGTGTTGCGCGCCAGACGGCGACTGCGTGGGCAGAGGTCGCTGACACCGCGATCACGACAGGCGTTCGCGAAATGTCCGATCCGACGCGGCTCCTGCTCCAGATATTGTTCGAAAAAGCTGATCTGTCTGATGTGCCGCTTCTCAACCTATTCGGCCGTACTTCGCGAGCTCTCTTGACCCTCGCCTGGACGGCTGAGCCACCGATGCAGCAAACGGCGATAAATGCGATCCGGTTCGTAGGAAAAAGTTTTGCTGCCGAGCCTGCGGCATCCCGGGCGCTGCTGGATCGTATCCTGCGCGATCCACACTTTTCGGCGTACGCCGACAAGGAAGCGAGCTGGCTGACGGAACAGATCTTGCCGATTGCCCGATCAGATACCCACTTCGCCGTCGAAATTTACCGAGTGCTTTACTCGCGCGAAATCAGCGATGACAGTGTCTCGCATTTTGGCGGCCAGCCCAGCCGGATCATGCCGCTTTCCTCAAACCGCAGACAGGACTATCTCCACTGTCGATATCATCTGGGCAAGGACGCGCGGCAGCTGCTTGACCTATCGGCATATGCAGGCACGCGCGCTGCGATCGAGGTGGCATTGGGTGAAATTGATCGTGATCTTCAGATTGGCGATCGACGGCGCCGTGTATTCGTCGCCGGGCGCGAGCCGTTCGATCTCATTGGCAACGATTTTGCGCAACTCGCGTGGGATCAATCTAACGGACGGGGTAGCGGCACGGAGGATAATGTTCTTGGCCATTTTGTCGGCTTTTTGCGAGGTTGCCCGACGGCTGCATTTGTCGAGTGCATCGAGGCAGCCGCAATTGGATATTCAAGTCCTGCCGTGTGGGCGCGGCTGCTAGGCGTCGGGGCGGAGCGGGTCGCTGAGCTCGCAGGGGAGCTGTGGCCGTATGCGAGCAATCTTACGATCCTCACCCATCAGGTTACAGTCAGGGATGCCGTTCGCTTTGTGGCCGCCGCCTATCCTCACCGTTCGATCGAGGGTCGCGCGGATTTCGAAGCAGAGGTTCTTCGCCCAGATCTGTTCAGCGACGAATATGAACAGCGTTGGTGGCGACGGGTCTTGAGCCGTTTCCTCTCTTCCGTCGATGAGGCGTCGATAGCAACAGATGCGATGCGTGCGTTCCGCGCCGAACTGGCGAACGCGGGCGAGCTTGCCGGAAATCCGCCTCTTCGAACTATGACGGTCACCTCAGGGCCTGCGCGCGGAATGATGCGCCAAATCCTCGCCGAAGAAGGCGTCGATGTCGAAGACGGCATGAACGCGCAAATGATCGACCAGTCGGAAGCGCTTGCGGAGAGGGTGAGGCAAACTCCCTCTCAAAGCAACGCGACTGCTTTGTCGGCTTTGTGGCTGGAGACAGAAGCGACCATTTTTCTGTTCGACGCGAACGCCGCTTCCCTCCATGCAAGCGTCGAACAGCCTGTCTGGGGCAATATTAGCAATGCGATCGAAATGATCGCTGGTAGCGAAGCGTATGTCCCCGAAAACGAGGGTATGCCTTCGCTCGCTTTATTGCTTGGCGTTCTGGGTCGCCTTTGGGCAAGCCGGTTCCCGGAGTCGAAAGACGGTGAAGACAACGTACGCAGCTATGGCAATTGGGCAGTTCGTGTATATGCGGCCGAGGCCTATGTGCACCTTGCAAATAGGTTCGGAGAGGATCGCCCCGAAATAATCGACATGATTGAAGCGGTTCTGGCGGACCCGGTACCAGTGGTGCGGGTGCAAGCGGCCGAAAACCTGCAGGTACTAAGTCGTGTCGCGCCGCAAAAAATGTGGGAGCTGGCCGAGCGCATCGTGCGCAATGAACCAAATGTCGATGTACTTACGTTCCACGTCGCTCACGTCCTGTCACGTTTGATCTGGAGCGACGTCGACCGCGCGGAAGGGCTGATGGAGATCGTCGAACAGCGCCGCCACAGCTTCGTTCGGAGAGAGAATTCCGGCCGCGATGAACTTTCCGAAGTTCTGGGTGGACTCGTAGCTCAGCTCTGGGCTGGACAGAGCCGAGAGAAAGCGCTGCAGTGGCTAATTGAATGGCTGAAGGATCTGGTCACGAACCAGGACCTGCTTATGGCGTTCATCTCGCCGCTTCGCGAGGCGTTCATCGCGCGCTATAAGTCAGACCAAGATAATGACCAGCCGCTTTCGGATCGCGCGCAGCGTGGGTCAATGCTTATCCTTGAAGTCTGCTCAGCTGCCGCGACAGAAAGCTATGCTGTTTTGATCGCTGACGACAGGGAGGGTGCCGCGCGAGACGCGGCGATTGCCCGATACCGGGCGGCAGAGCAGATCATCCACCATCTCATGAACCAACTCTACTTCGGTTCAGGGGCATACCAGGAGAGCAGCAACCCAAGTCAAGGGCTTGACACCTCTGAGGCCATGAGCAGTTTCCTCGCCGACTATCGCCCGATGCTGGCACTGCTGTCGAAGTCTCACGAGCCGGCAACGCATCATCATCTCATCGAGCTCTACGAATATTTGATCCCTGGTGATCCCCCAGGTGTCTTCAAGGCGCTCCACGGGATCCTGTTAGGCGCCGGCATGCGAGAGGGATATCACCACGAAAGCCTCGCGCTCAAATTGATCGTCGGTATCGTCACGCGCTACCTTGCGGATTATCGTTCCCTTTTTGAAGATGGAGTATGCCGCACCGAACTGCTTGAGATCCTCAAGCTGTTTTCCGACGTCGGCTGGCCCGACGCGATGAAGCTGCTCTACGACTTGCCGGAGCTGTTACGCTGAGGTTGTCAGGGACCGAGATCATATAACAGGAGGGGGATGTCAATGGGGGCAGATATCAGTGACAGCGAACTCCGGCGCGTCTGGAACCAGAAGACAATCCCTGTAGTTCTGAGACGCGGCGGCAAAGGCCAGCGGATACGGGCACGCCTCCCTTACTCCCAGCACAATCGGCTTTGGCTGCATCACGGGCAAAAGCTGCAGCCTGCCTGGATCGAGCCTCTGCAATGCTGGGAACTGCCAAAAGCTTGGTTCAACGACTTCGTGACACGGGCGCTGGAGAAATACAGGCAGCTTTATGTGATCCAGCCCTATCGCGAGCAGGAGAAATGTTCCCCTTCCTGCATGAATGCCCAGCACCATGAATGCCAATGTTCGTGCATGGGCGCCAACCACGGCGCCGGCAACGATGGGAGTTGGTTTGAAGTCTCGGAAGCGTTCGCGACCCGCTGGGGAGATCAACATCTGGCTTGTAGACTTATGACCCGCAAACGCGCGGACCCGGTCTAACCACTGTGGAAGGGTCACTTAATGGATGCAGGATTTCTCTGATCGGCGCGCATCCACAAAGCGACGCTATCTGGATCGCGCGGCGGTCCCGATCCAAATAGTGACAGGTGCTACAGGATCCCCCACGCCCGAAACCTCCCCCTCCCCGTCATCTCTCTGAGCCCCAGCTCCAAAACGATCCGCCGCGCCGCCTGCGGCGTCACTTCCAGCGTCTTTGCCACCATCCCCGCCGACACCAGCGGCCTTGCCATGACGAGCTCGACCAGTTCCGGCAGTTTGGATGATGTTCGGCGCCCCTCCAGCTTCCGCTCGAACAGGGTGCGCGCCAGCGTCAGCCGGTCATGCTCCTTCATACCGATCTCGGCGGCCGCCAGCAAACCCTGAGCGATGGCGAGCAACCGGGTTTCCCGATCGCGATGCCGGCGCCGATCGACGGGGATGGTTTTGAGGCCAAGATTGATGGCGGCAAGATGGGCACCGGTGGTAACGCCGGCCTGGCGCAGAACGGAGGCGGCCAACAGCCGGCCCAGCCAGGGCGCGTGCTGGAGGACGGCAAGCTCGTTCCAGGCGTCGAGGGCGATGATCGCCTGCAGCACCGCCGGCAGATTTTCCGCCTGCCGCAACACCCCGCGCCATTCGTCGAGCCGGGCATCCTCATCCCAGTCGAGATCGTAGATCATCGGATCGGCCGGAGCCCGGCCAGGCTTTCTGGCTCGTTCGATCGCGGCGTCAGAGCGAGCAAGGATCGCATCGATGGCGGCGTAATCGACGCCGGGGAGATTTCCGATGTCGTCGTCATCCTCTCCCTCCCCTACTGGTTCGACCACGACGACGCGTTTGGTGGCACCGGCTGGATCAACCGTTTCGGCTCCCGCCGGACTGATGTCCGAAGTCTGTCGCAAAACTCGGATACCCTCTGCCGACAAGGCCCAATCCGGTGACTGCCCAGTGATACGACGGCGCGTTCGTAAAACGTCGCGGGCGATGGTCAGTTCGTGTGTGGGCGTGCGAATATCGCGGGTGTGGTCGTGGAGGACGAGGTCTTCGAGATGAACGAGTTCGCCGTCGATCCACAGCGAGGCGCAGGCATCAGTGAACTGCGACCGTTCGAGGAAGCCCGCGCCGACCGGCGAGCGGGCGATGCGCTCGTCGAGACGGGTGAGTGCGATGCCGGCGTCGAAAGCCGGCCGCATCAGGGTAGAAATGCTGATTTTCGCGAGATCATAAGTCATTGATTTTATGGTAAACGATTTCCTAAACGAACGCCATATCGATGTTACGGTTCCTCACATCCGATAAATGTGCTCGTGGTCGCTGACCACCGATAAGTCTTCATTATCGGAGGTGATTGATTTCGACGGGCAAAGCTGTCAGATTCCCGTCGTTGCCGCGTCGTCGACCCGGCCAACTGCACCGATTTCGACGAACCGGAGTCCGCATGTCCTCGAAGAACTCTGTTGATCGCCGCGCCGCTGAGCTCGACACGATCGCCGCGGTGCTGCCGATCGACCGGCGCGACGAACTGGCAGAACTGCTCACCGACCAGGATGTCGAAACGCTGCGACATCTCGTCAACGAAGGCATGGGCGAAAACACCCTGCGGGCGCTGACGTCTGACCTTGCCTATCTGCAGGCGTGGTCGCTGGCGGCGACGGGTGCATCCCTCCCCTGGCCGGCTCCTGAGGCGATGCTGCTGAAATTCGTCGCCCATCATCTCTGGCAGCCTGATCAGCGAGACATCGATCCTCAGCACGGCATGCCAGCTGATGTCGAGCAAAGCCTGCGCGAGCAAGGCTTCCTTAGATCGTCGGGACCGCACGCGCCCGATACCGTGCGCCGGCGGCTTGCCAGTTGGTCGACGCTGACAAAATGGCGTGGCCTGACCGGCGTCTTCTCTTCCCCGTCGCTGAAATCCGCGATACGCCTTGCTGTCCGCGCAACACCACGGCCAAGGAAACGTAAGAGTGCCAAGGCGGTCACCGGCGACGTCCTGGCAAAGCTGCTCACCACCTGCAGCACCGACAGCCTTCGTGACATCCGTGACCGGGCAATCCTGATGGTGGCGTTTGCGTCTGGCGGTCGCCGTCGCAGCGAGATTGCCGGGCTGCGCAGGGAACAGCTCACGGTCGAGCCGCCAATCACTGTTGAGGGCGGCCCTCCCCTCCCCTCTCTCGCCATTCATCTGGGCCGCACCAAGACGTCCGGCTCCGAACACGATGAGGTCGTTTATCTGACAGGCCGGCCCGTAGATGCGCTCAATGCCTGGCTTGCGGTTGGCAGGATCGAGAGCGGGAGCATTTTTCGCAAGATCGATCGCTGGGGCAACGTTTCGAAGCGGGCGCTGGAGCCGAGTGCGATCAACGCGATCGTCAAACAGCGGGCGGCGATGGCTGGGCTGGATCCGGGGGAGTTTTCCGCGCACGGGCTCCGGTCGGGGTACCTGACGGAGGCGGCCAATCGTGGCATACCGCTTCCTGAGGCGATGGAGCAGTCTCGCCATCGATCCGTGCAGCAGGCATCGAGCTACTATAACAACGCAACACGCCGCAGCGGTCGAGCGGCAAGGATGCTTTGAACGCCATATGGTGCTTGTCGCGATGGTTGGTCAGCGTACGCTTGGCGTAACTCCTCGACTGCCTGTCCTGTGTCAGGCCCAAGTCAGCGCTGCGCTCATATCCGAGATCGAAGATCGCTTTGGGCTCTGCCTCTGGTAGGCGAGCTTCGATAAGTGCTGCGCTACTCACTCACAAACTTCCTGATCTCCTCGATAGATACAAATTCCGCGGCCAACGACTCCTCTTGATCGATAATCGGCGTCGTAGGAATCACCGTAGGCTGGACCAGCGGTTTACCGCTCAGCGATCGTGCAAGTGCCTTTGCACAGGCGATGAATTCCACCCAACGCATCAGGCCATGCAGCCATATGACCAAGAGGTGGCATGGAACGACCCGATCGCCCTCAGTCGTCACCTGGCGGCCATGTTCGAACAGCTCCCTCATATCGGTCGCCGAAGTCTTTTGGAGGAGATTTCCTTGATCGACCACCCGGACCAGGAGATCATATTCCGGCGTCTGCTCGAAGGCGCCAGATTTCGGGTCATAGGCCAGAAGAAGCCCGGAACCCAAATGCGACGTGACAGCGGATACGTCAGGTTGCGCTTTCGATGACAGCGTCAAAAGAAAGACCAAGGTGTTCCACCGATCTGCCGGGACTTGCATTTTCCGAGTTAGGTCACCGCTGTTTAGGTTGAGTGCATTCCGCAGCTTCAGAACACTGCTCACCGGGTTGACGACCGACTTGCTCGCCTGCGGGACGGCCTTCTGAAGCAGAACATACAGTTGCTCCTCGAGAGCCTTTCTGCCGGCAGCATCTGCGACGGGAAGCCCGTTGAGAACCAGCGGATCGATCGCCTCACGGACTTGGCTGAAGGTTGAGAACGGCCAAATCCAATTGGCAATTGGCGCCACCCCCTGCCCCCTCACCGCCTTGGCGGTCTCGTTGTTCTTGGTGACTTCGTCGATGAATGAGATGATGGCGTTCGCGTTGTCCATCGCCATCGTCGGATACTTGGCATATCGCTCACGCTGCTGATCACTCAGTTCGGGGTCGTCTCTCAGAGCCTTTTCAAGATCGCGGACGCTTTGCCTATGCTCCCACACATCACTACGAACGAAGCACAGGATGCGTATGCGGCGTTGCTGTGCAAGCTTGTAGGCATGACGGAATTCAGCGCGGGTAATGCTGATCTGCATTTGCTGATCATACCAACCGCCAACGCGCCGACCAATGAACAGGACGAACAGGTCGGCCTGCTCGATTGTGTTGAGGCACGCCTGGTATGAATGCTCATCCAGCGGTCGCGTGAAGTCCGTGAACTCGGACGCCAAAACCCGGCATCCTCGCAGTTCCAGATAATCTTTCAGCGCGCTTCGCAGATCACCAAAATCATACACGGTCGACGACAGAAATAGCGTGGGTCGCTTCATCATGATTATTCTCGCTGTTTGAGCCTGATTGAGGGTGTGGACGGTGGCAGCGCGGCAGTCCTACCCTTCAGCGACATAAATGAGCGCAAGCGCCCCTTGATTGCCCTCGCCAGATTCGCCGGCCGTTAGCAGTCGTCTTTCCACACGATGAGGTGCCGTCGTGATCGCGGCGGTCATGTCGACTTCAGCCTCAGTCAGCACAGCGGAGGATTGCGCCGGGGGATTCACCGATATCCTCTGAAACTTGCTCAGATCTTCGTCACGGCCGAGAACGGCAAAACCATCTAGGAAGATTGCGCCACCGGAACGCTTACCTGTCTCGACGAGATCCGCAGGGAACTCCGGAAGCTCTCCTATGAGATCCAAATCCCCTTCGCTCGACTCGATCAAAGCAAAGACCCGCCGAGCAACTTCCATATCCAGCGCCATACCATTCACAAATCGCACCGGTCCTGATTTGAAAATCGGGCGCTCTTCGCCAATGACGACCAACGGCTCCCACTCGGCGTCTTCTCCAACAATCCATGTCCGGTTGAGCCAGTCAACGGTGGTGAAGGTCTGCTCGGAAGGTCTCCAGCGGCGATCGCGCGCTGCCTCTCCGATATCAGGCCCGAACAGGAGAGTGAGGACGCCGCAATAGCTGCCGAACCGCACGCTCCGCGGATCAGACTTTTCTGAAGGGTCGTCGCCATTACCGGATGACGAACCTGAACTCACTGTGTGGTCGATGAAAATCTCGGCCTTCTTCACCGACTTCATCCAGCTGCCGACGGCATAGCCATGAGACGCGATCCAGGTGCCAATCTTACGGCCCAGATAAGGCTCGACTTGTTCTTGGTAGCCGTCTCTGACAGTTTTTGTAAAAGCGGCCCTAGAAGCTCCCTTGGTCGCTTTTGACTCTGTAAGGGCGACGAACAAATCTCCTGTGCGGCTGAAGACATAGTCTGGCGACCGGGTGGTTGGCGGCTTACCATGGACGGCGTGGTTTTCGAAATGATCTATCCAACGGTATCCATCTCGAACCATCTGAAGATAGGCGATGCCATCACCAACGAGGCCGGTCATGGCCTTTCCGACATAGTCCTTCAGGGTCCGGGCAGTATCCAACAGAGCGAATCGATCATTCTTGTCATCGACGTGCCTGGCGATGAGGTGGCGGCACATCTGAACCTGAGCTCTCGCCGCATGCTGATCCATCTTCGCTCTGCTCGAGCACTGCGCCATAGCACCGTAAAGTTCGGCCGGCGTGAACAGCATTTCGGTGCTTTCAGGTGCTCGACCGACGATTAACCGGTGCCTCTTCGCAGCATGACCAGTGATCTGCTCGACACTCAGCTGCTTCTCCTTCGCCTTCCACATCGCGCCGTTCCCTCTGGAAATTTGTTCTTCACCGCTAATAACTCATTGTATCAGAAGAGGAAATCATGAAAAAAAACGGCTGACAAGTATGCCTGGTTCCCATGGTTCAAGCAGAATCGGTTTCGACGAAGCTCGTAACGTTTACCGCGGTGCCACGTCTAAGCAGTGTTTCGCTTGTCTTCGTTATTGACCTTCAAAAGGGCAAATAGCATCGGCCCGAGGGAAAACTCGCCCTGCGCCGAACGCTTTGTCAAATCCCGCAGATAGCCGCCGGCAGAATTGATAAAGTTCGATCGCTCAAGAATGCAGGCCATCGCCACTGCGGCATTTTCTGGCCCCATCGCATCGCAGGCCTCCTCATAGGCTGACGGGCTGACACCCAACATCGAGCGGACCATCACAGCCGCGGTCATAAGCTCGCGCCAATGGGCAATGCCGCCCCCCGGCCCATAGTCAGCAATCTGCGGGCAAGCTCGAAGGACCATTCCCAGCGGGAACGCCTTGATCTGTTCGAGCTTTGCCTTTGTCTTTCCGGGAGCCACACTCCTTGCGTGCGGCTCTTCCGCCACGCTTTCGCCCCGCGCGTTTTCTGAGCGAGGTTCAACTTCATAGATAGATTCGGTATTTGAATTCTGTATGTGGCGGTCATTTAGCATGGCATTGCCGTGCATATCTTCAGTTTCTGACCTCATTTCCAGAAGGTTAAGGACCTCTGTCCGCAGGAGTCTCATCTCATCGAGTGTTGCTTCGACCTGCTTTCTGTCCGGGTAGCGAGGATGCCGCCCGAGAATACCAACATATATCGTTTCAACATGTGCCCAATTGCCGGGAGCGCCTTCCTCAATGGCGGCTGTAATCAGCTTGCGGACATCTCGGCGGCAGATCGTGAGTGCTTCCTTCGCCCGGCGAAAGCGCATACGCTCCGCGGCTACGTCCTGAGCCAGCAAGGCAAGCTCGGCGGCACGCGCAAGCAGCGGGCTCAGATCGAAGCCGTAAGCCTGCTCGATTTCACCGTCTCGACTGCGATGTGCGTATCGCTTCCCATTCGGACTATCACGACGCTGGATAAGTCCCGCATCGACGAGTGCGCCGAGCTGGCGGCGCAGTGTACTTTCCGTAATCCCATGAGCGCGAACGGATAGCTGCGCATTGGATGGAAATACAACGAGCCCGTTTTCAGCGTGGAGCTCTGCGTCGGGGTAGAAGGTTAAAAGGGCATCGAGAACGGCAAGCGCTCTGTCTTGCAAACCGAAGCGCTCCCTCGTCTCGCACACATCGCGAAATACTTTCCATTTTTCTACACGCGTGCCTGGTGTTGATGCCGCGACCGCCAATTGCCCTTTCACCAAGGCAAGCGTCGTCGGCCGCCGCCCAAAGGGCGTCGTTACCTGTCCCGTCTGCATTTCTCTCTCACCTTCCGCTAGGCAAAAGAAATCCGCTCACCAAATCGGTGCCAAGACTCTTGACTGTGATTCCGGGAAATGCGATTCTCAATCCTGCGAGAGATACGAGAGAGGCTTCCACGGTTTACCGTTTGGGGGCCTTTTTCTTTTGCGGTTTAGTCTCCGTTGTTTTCCTGCTTCGATCCTCTGTACTCGTCGTACAAACGATCCATGTGAGCTGATAGCCACTCGCTGAAGGGCTTCGCTTCGACATTCGAAAGCTCGATCGCAACCTTCTTCGATTTGGCATTCATCACGAAATTCAGTGACGTATCGCTCGAAGTCCAATCCCTCCCGGACACACTGGCCTTGGGCTTCTTTGCAGCCGATTTGGCCTTGTAGCGCTTCAGGTAGTCATGGAGCTCATCGAACCGCTTGTCTTCAGTCAGCTCAACGAAGCCTGCCGTTTCGACATACTCCGTAGCAACCTTCAGGAGGGCAGGAGCAAGAAGCAATTGACGGAGGCTAAGCCACCGGTCGCGCCCGATCTTCTTGGAGGCCCCGAGCACTTTGAGGATCGACGCCGGGACGGCCTCCACGACACCGAGCATTTTCGAAAGCATCGCCTCATCGATCGCGAGCGACGACCGGACCACATCCTTCATCATTCCAGACGCAAGTAGGTTCTGTGCGAAGTACGCGCGCTCTATGAACGACAGGTTGGAGCGTGCGGAATTTTCCTGCCCCTGGGCGATCGCGGACGTGATGTCGTCCAGTTTTTTGACAACTGCCTTGACCGGAATTCCAAGCTCTTTGGCGACTTTGAGACGGCGGTGACCGAAGACGACCATGAAGCGTTGACTATCCGACGAACTGGGTCGAACCAGAATGGGCGTCGTCTGGCTGGACTCCTTGATCGCCTGCTTAAGTTCCTGGTACTCTTCGCCATCGTCGGAAAGGCGATCGGCGACAAAGGAAACGTCAATCAAACGCGGATCCAGATCCACGATCACCTCGCCTTCCATCAGCTTCTTGGTGTTCTCCGCCAGATCCTCAATGGACCGAACGACAGTCTTAGCTGCCCCCGTCATGCCGTAGCCAGGCTTTGTCGGTGTCTGGTTAGACGCGATGGAAGCTATGTCCAGTTTCGCAAAAGGATTTTCACGCGCCATAGCAGGCCTCCAAATTCGCTTTGAACGTCGCCAAATGGTTGATATACTTTATTAATCCCCGCGAAAAAACGGCTGACAAACGAGTCATTTCCGCCCCCATGCGCCGTGGATTAGTTCCATGATTTCGCCGTTGGCTGCATTTAGGCTTTCCATTGCCCGGTCATAGGTAGAACGGACGAAATCGCCTCGCTCGACCTCGTACAAAGTCTGCTTTTTTATCGAAGCATCAGAAATGGCCGTCGACTTTAGAACGTGATTTCGCAACATTTGCTGAGCGAACATTGATTGCATAAACCCGACCATCTGCGCCTGCGGGATGTCCGTCGGCTCGAAGCGCGTGACGAGATAGCGGAACCATTCGACACGCATTTCGGCGCCAGCCTCTGCGACCGGACCCATTATGCCCCCCAACATCATCAGGAACTGGCTCATCGACATGATATCCAGCATCTGAGGATGGATAGTGATCAGAATGCCTGTCGAAGCCATAAGCGCGGTGATCGTCAGGTATCCCAGCTGTGGCGGGCAATCGATGACAACCACATCGTACCTGCCGTCCACCTGTTTCAGCGCATTGAAGATACGCATGTAGAATAGCCGCCCGTCCTCTCCCTTCTTGGAGGAGATTGCCAGGGGCACGTCATACTCGTATTCCTGCAGGACCAGATTTGCCGGAACTACATCAAGGCCCGGAATGTTGGTTGGCTGTATAACCTCCGAGATGAATTTCCGCTCGTCATCGAAACGAAGCGCCTCGTACAGAGATGCGGTATCATCAAGTTCAGGCTGAATTCCGAACAGGGACGTCAGCGATGCCTGTGGATCGAGATCGACCGCAAGTACGCGATGGCCGGTGAGGGCGAGATATTGTGCAAGGTGCGCAGCGGTCGTGGTCTTTCCGCTTCCGCCCTTGAAATTCACAACCGACACGACCTGCATCGGCTCGCCTTCACGACGCCGGGGAACGTAATATCGCTTGTCGGATTTTTTATTGGCTTCAAGATAGTCGCGAAGCTCCAACATCTGATCAGCCGTGTAGTAGCGCCGTCCACTGACCGATTCTATCTCGGGGCCCTTACCTTCCGCATGAATTTGTCGAAGATGACTTTGGGTGACCCCGATGAAGTCAGCGACCTCTCCCAGTTGAAACTTGCGCAATCCCTTGCGAGCATCTGGCGGATATTGTTGACTGCGCAGCATATGCAACGCATTTGAGATCTTCGCCCCTTGCTGGGCAATCTCGATATCAAACCGGTTGGGCTGCTGATGGCTCATTTTGCAAACTATTTCCTGGGAGGCTAAACTTTCGAAAAAATGGCCCTACAGCCATAATTTTCGCAACTATCTCCCGATTCTCACATAGCCGCAAGAGATTTAAGGTTAACAAAGGGTTAACGCGAAATCGACGTGCTGCACGTTTCAAAATTCTTTTTGTTGCGTTTTCATGTGTTTAGCAAGCGGCATGGCCTACCGCGTTCATGCTCTGTTTTACTGTGAATCCTACAACTCGCCCGCTTTTATGTGGGCACACAAGGCCGCCCTCGATCGCTCTTTATCACTTGTCCTGGCCGACTCACGTGAGTGCGCCTTGTAGGATCCTACAACTGCCAACCCATCCAGATCTGTGCTGAATTCCCGCCAACCAACAACGACGGAGAAAATCATGCAGATTCTCGCGCTCTCAATGCCACGGACGATTCAAGAGGCACACCTCCTCCACATCCACTACCAGCTTCGTGCGCGGGTCTTTTCCGATCGCCTGGGTTGGGAAGTCGATGTATCGGCTGGGTGCGAGTCGGATGGTTTCGACGCGCTTCGGCCGACCTATATTCTCGCCATCGCTGAGACGGGCCAACTGGCGGGGTGCGCGAGGCTCCTTCCTACGCTTGGTCCGACAATGGTGGCCGATGTTTTCCCGTCGCTTCTCCCCGACGGTCAACTTATCGGTCATGCCGCGATGATCGAGAGTTCTCGCTTCTGCGTCGACACGGCCCTCGCAGAGGGGAGGGGCGACGGTTCCATCCATGAGGCTACGCTGACCATGTTCGCCGGCATCATCGAATGGTGCTTCGCGAATGGCTACACCGAGATTGTCACAGTGACCGATCTCCGATTCGAGCGCATCCTTGCT
>NZ_JAGHMF010000017.1 GCF_017741815.1 Rhizobium sp. 16-488-2b | reverse complement strand
CGCTGGCGGGAAGACTTCATCTTCCCTGGCGATGGTAGCTCCTCGTCCTGCGGACCATAACCTGAAGGCCGCAGGGTCTAAGCCTGACAACGCAACCAATATTCCTTTCCCAAAACACAATACGACAGACTTACCGACCCACCTTCGGAGGCCGGTTGTCGCGGATCTGCAGCAGGATGCTACGGCCGGCTGAGAGCAGCTCCATCAGGAAGGCCAGCAGCGAGAGCATGAGGGCGACGATGGCGCTGCCGAAGAACCAGACGAGGTTCAGCGGCCGGATGCGGATGGCAAGCGCGCCGGATAGCAGATTGAGGATCGCGCAGCAGGTGCAGATGCCGGCGATGACGCCGAGGATGACGGCGATTTCAAGCACCAGCGTGCGCCGGCGCAAGTATATCAGTTGCCGCTCTCGCTTGTCGTCAGGCTCATTCTTCTCGACAACCTCGTTCAGCCGATCTGAGACGCGCCCGAGGCGGGTGGCGTAGATGCCGACGAAGGCGGCAGTGCCCGCGAGCAGAAAGACCGGCGCCAGCGAGGTCTGGATGATCCCGGCATAGTCGATGACGATTGTCGGGGCGTCCATCGGCGTCTCCTCGCAAGCCTCATGCCCATCGGCGCGATACTCCTGAGAGGCCTTTCATGGCGCAAGGATCGCTGCGATGGCCGGCTGACACTAACGCTGACGGCCCCGATAGGGCAAGGCCGCAACGAGATTGCCGAAGCCGGGTTGTTGGCGGCGGGGTGCGGGGGCGGTGCAGTACGCGGGTAGGGCGGAGCGCATCGTGGACGCGGCACTGGTCGCGACGCGACGGCTTGAGCGGCGCGGAAGCCTGTGGCTTGAATCGCTTGGCCGACATCACGTGGCTCTTGTCACTTGGCTGGTGTCACAGAGCCGGTCTCACTGCGGCTTCAAATCATAGGCCTGATGGGCGGCTCTGAGATCCGCGAGCGTCTTGCCGACGCAATTGCCGCCGCCTTCGCCGCCGACGACGGCCTTGGCCTGGCCGTCGAGCGAGATGGTGCCGGCGATGCGATCGGAGGCGACGTAGGTTGCGAGACCAGCGTCGGTGACTCTGGAGAGGTAGAAGATATGGGTCGTATCCTTCTGCTGGCAGTGGATGACGATTGGGAAGCTCTTCAAGGGATCATCGGCGGCGTAAGCCGTGGCTGTGCCGGCGAGGTAGGGCAGGGCGATCGTGGCGACGGCTAGCGGCAAAGCCGGCACGAGGCGTCTGGCGGAATGTCGAAGCGCAACATCTGTCATCGAGATCTCCTGTTTTTCCGGTCCGATATCGTTTGCGATTTGTCGTTGCGCGTTCACCAAGCCTAGAGTGTGAGCGCTGCGAGCGCTTCCCTGTCCATCAGTTGCACGCGTCGCTGCAGCTTGCCCTTGAGGCGGATGATGTGCCTCTCGCGCAGCTTGGTGAAGGAGCGGGCCACGGTTTCGATGGTCAGGCCGAGATAGTCGGCGACGTCGCTGCGGCACATCATCAGGTCGAATTCGCTCTCACCGGGGTGGCGTTCGGCCATCTCCTCGATGAAGACGGCGACGCGCTTGAGGGCGCTCTGCTCGATCATCGCCAGCTGCCGCGCCTGCGCCTTTGCCAGATTGGCGAGCGCGATGTTGAGCAGGCTGCCCGTGGCGGTGCTGTTTGCTGTCGTCGCAAAAGGGCGGATCCTTGCTTCGCAGACGGCCTCGGCGAAGTCTGCGCGGCAGTCGCCCTGTTCGAGGCCGAACCAATCGCCCTTGGCGCAAAATGACAGTATGTGCCGGTGCCCATCTGGCATCAGCCGGTAGATCCTGATCGCGCCGGCCTCCACCTGGTAGAAGGCGAGCACCTTTTGCCCTTCGCTATAGACGATCTGGTCCTGTTTCAGCCTGATCGTCTGGTCGGCAGGCTCGAAGGTGCGCGGGCGCGTGGGGACTTGGATAGGCTCCTGTCGCAGATCGTGAACATGCAACATCGTATCTCCCTCCATTCCCCATAGAATAGGCAAAACGGGCGGTGCGGCACATTCGAAATTCCCCTTACGTAGTGCTACGGAAGCTCTCCTCGCGCTCGCGGTGTATAACGCCCAGGGGGCAAAACCCCAGCCCCACAGAACGACCGGGTCTTTCCGCAGGAGGGATCGATGGCATCGAGCGACGGCGAGAACCGCGACGCCGAACAGGACCGTGCCGAGATCATCGACCAGCTCGAGCGGATCTCGAGAAGCCGCGAGTTTCAGGCGCCCGAACGCGGCCGCCGTTTTTTTCGCTATGTCGTCGAAGAGGCGCTCGACGGCCGAAGCGAGCAGCTGACGGCCTATAATATCGCGCAGGCGGTTTTCGGTCGCGGCGCTGATTTCGACGCCCAGAGCGACCCGGTTGTCAGGATCGAGGCCGGCCGCATCCGGCGGGCGCTGGAGCGCTACTACCTCGTTTGCGGAGGCGGCGATCCGGTGCATATCACCATTCCAAAAGGACACTACGCGCCGCGCTTCGAGCGGCGGGCGGTGGCCGAGGGCGCGGTGAGCGAGGCTGCCACGCGCTCCGATGAGATCAGCGGCGCGGAGCAACCCCGGCGGAACGGGCGCAGGCTCGGTTATCGCGATCTGCTGGTCCCGGTCGGCATTCCCTTCATCTTTGCGGCGCTTGCCATGCTGGCGCTTGTCCGTCCGCTTGAGGAGTATCTGACGCCGGCGCCCGACCGACCGGCGGCAGCGCAGGATCAGGCAGGCGGCGCGCGTGTCATCGTCGAGCCGCTTGCTGTCCTCGGCGCTCCATCCGGCGGGGCGGAGATCGCCAGGGGGCTCAACGACCAGATCATCTCGCAGTTGACGAAACTGGATGGCGTGGTGGTCTTGACGCCCGCCAGTTCGCCCGCCGCAGCCACAACGGGGAGCGCGCTATTCGCGTTGCAGGGCAATGTCACCTTCGAGGGCGATGCGCTGCATGTGCAGCTGCGGTTGATCCGCAGCGCCGACGGACGCGTGCTATGGGCCAAGCGTTTCGATCACGACACGACGGGGCAGAACGTCTTCGATCTCCAGGACGCGATCGGGACCCGGGTCGTCAAGGACATCGCCGCGGTGAGTGAAATCAAGGATGCGTCGCACCCGCGTTAGCACGGTCTCGTCGGAAGCCGGCGTCGGGAGCCGGCCCTTTCATTTCTCGCGTTCGGAGTTGAGGCCGGCCATCTCGTTGCCGACGCCCACCGCTCGCAGACCGGTCAGCATGCGCTCCAGATCTTCCGGGCGCTGCAGGCGTCGAGACAGTTCATCGCGGACGTTCTTCATCATCTCTGGCGCGTGGGCGTTCAGCCAGTCTCGCAGTTGCGCGGCTTCTTCGGTCTTGCCTTCCGCTCCAAGGATGGAGAGCAGAACCAGGCGGTGCATCGGGTTGTATTCCAGGTCAGACATACGCGACCAAAGCTCGGCGGCCTGCAGGTCACCCCGCATATATGCGCAAAGCGCCATGCCCACTTCGTAATATCCCTTCGGGCCGGCATTCTTGTTGACGGCGCGGGAGACGAGTTCGCAGCCGGATTGCCACTTGCCGGACATAGCGAGCCGCAGCCCGTATTCGCCGGCGACTTCGGTATCGTTGGCGTTGGCGGCATAGGCGGCGGCGCCGAGTTTCAGCGCCTTGTCGATATCGTTGGTGAAGAAGCTGACGAGCATCGCCGCCTGCAGCGCACGGGTATTGTCGGGAGCAATGGCCGTCGCGCGCTCGGCTGCCTTCGTCGCCAGCGTCATGGTGTCGGGTGCCGGCTGCAGACCGAGTTTGTAGCGAAACCGGATCTCATCGAGATAGACGAGCGAGAGCAGCGCCCATGAGGTTGCATTGTTCGGGAAGCGCTCTGTCGCGTGGAGAAGGCAATCGCGGGCGGTGGCGTGGCTTTTTGCATCCATCCCCCTGCGATAGCTGTAGTAGGCCAGCGTACAATCATAGACGCCGCCCATCTCCTTCATCGACGGCGCGGCGATTTTGTCGGTATCGGTGACGAAGATCGCACCGTAGGGCTGGGCGACGGACACAGCGATATCCTGCCCGATGTCGGCTTGAATCTGCAGGACGCTCTTGGCACCGAGATCGGCGTCGTAGTTATTCGCCCAGATGACAGCCGCATCCGAGCGCCGGATCAGCCGCGAGATCGAGCGCAACTTGTCGCCATCGCGCTGCACGCTGCCCTGTAGCGCAAAGCCGCGCATGGTTCCATTGTTGGCGCGCGAGGGATCGGCGATGACGACAATGTCGTTGAATGTTGCGAGCTGGCCGATGATTTCGTCTCGCAACCCCTGGGCGATATCGGCGGTGGCTCCCTCTTCCGTATCCGACTGGAAGTTCTCGACGACGATCATCGGGCTGGACGTATCGGCGACGGGGGATGGTTGGGTGCTGGTCCGGCCGTTCAGCAAGTCCGCCGGCAGCAGAAAGTAACCAGCTGTCGCGGCGATCAGGAGTGTGGCGCCAACCGCCAGCGCGGCGAACGATCTGGTATCTCGCGTCTTGCGATGGGCCGGTGCGCGTGCCGTCGCAGGCTCGGAACGAGGCGCCGGATCGGCGGATGAATGCGATGGTTCGGCATAATCGAAATGCGGGACGTAGCCGCCCTTGGGTATGGTGATCACGATCGGATCATCTTGCCCGGCGACGAGATAGTAGCGCTCGAGGCCGCGCCGAATCCGGCCGGCCTCTATCCTGACGACAGGGTCGTTCTGGGCGTCGAAGGTGCTCTGCCGGCCAAAGATCTCATTGGCGATGGTGAAGGCCTTGAGGAACTGGGCGCGTCCGTCCAGGGTCTCCGTGACCACGAAGCGAAGGAACTTCCGGCCACGCTCGGGCGAGTGAAACTCGTCGCTGGCGAGTACACGCTCGAGTTGCTGGAGGATGTCTTCCGGTTTAGGTCCTGGTTCGCCCGAAAACTCGACTTTTGCGCTACTCATGATGCCCCTCCGACACGATCACGCAATTCTATTCAGTCGTTACTAATGGAGCATATCCCATAACCATGTGTGGTTTCAATGACTTTGTCGAACGCAGCTTAAAGTAGCCTGACTGGAACGGCTGGCAAAGCAGGTGCGCGCGTCGCGGGAGACTGTTGCATCCCGCCCGAGGTCAGGACCATGCGCAAGAGTTCGGCCAGGTTGCGGGCCTCCATTTTCGCCATGACGTTGGCGCGATGAACTTCGACCGTGCGCGCGCTGATGCCGAGGTTGAAGGCGATCATCTTGTTCTGCAGGCCGTCCAGAACGGCGGCCAGAACCTGATGTTCCCGATCGGTCAGTTGCCGCAGCCGGTTGGCGACCACCTCGGTGTCGACAGGCGCGGGCGAGGGGGGCGTCCGGCGCAATGTTGCCTGGTTGATCGCCGAGATCAGCGCCTGGTCCTCGAATGGCTTCTTGATGAAATCGGCCGCACCCGCCTTCATCGCCTGCACGGCCGTTTCCACGTCTCCATCGCCGCCGACGAGGATTGTGGGGATGTTCGCGTTGAGCGCGTTCAGCCGCTCCAGTAATTGAAGCCCGTCGGCACAGGACATGCGCGTGACCTTGACGAGGCATGCCCGGCCGGAGACGGGTAACTGATCCAGAAACGCCGAGGCGCTCTCATAGGCGCGAACCGCGAAGCCCGAGGATATCAGCAGGAACGTCAAGGATCGCCGCGGTATCTCCTGGTCGTCGACAAGGTGCACGGTCAGGTCATTCGCCATCGAGTAAACTCTCCCTCAAATGCAACGAAAGCGCGAGAGCGCGGTTCCCCGATCCACCCTCTCACTGACTGTATATTACCACTACACTGCGCTCTTCAGGCGTAGCATCGCGTAACATCTGTGGTAGCCGACACATTGAAAACATTGATGTCCGGCGCACCAAGCGCCGCGATGCGTTGATCCGGCTCAATGCCGGTTATCCCAGGACGGCCTATCATTGCGGGACTTTCCCCAATTCTCGCCCCCAGTTGTCGATGGAGCCCTACGATGAGAAAGCTGGTCCTTGCGACAGGAATTGCGATCGTCGCCGTCATGGCGGCACCTGTCGGTGCGCAGCAGGATCGCAAAGAATATCGGCGCATGAACTGGGCCGAAAACCTGCCCGATGCGGTCAAAAACTATCATGGCAAGCGGTTTTCGGTCGTCAGCTATGCGACGGCGATCGAAACCGGCGCGCTGCATCAGCCGGGCAAGCCGGATGAAGTCAAGGCCGTCAGGGCGGCTGCGCGATCCAACAAGTGGCTGGTCGAACAGCTAAAGGCGAAGAAGCTGACGCCCGACGATATCGAGTGGGTCACGCGGGCGCGCAACGGCAATCTGGTCTTCTACGTGGAATGACCGCGGCTTTCGCGATTGCCCGCTGACCAGCAATACCGCTCCGCGCATTGCTTGCGATCAATGACACGGCCGAACCCGTCCCGTTAGGCTCATCTCATCCGTGGGTAGCAGGGCGATCGCTATCCCAGGCAGCTTGGAGGAGAGCGCGATGCGCGGTTTTGGGGTTCATTCGGAAGTCGGGAAGCTCAGAACGGTGATGGTCTGCCGACCGTCGCTCGCCCACCAGCGGCTGACGCCGGGCAATTGCCACGATCTTCTCTTCGATGACGTGCTCTGGGTTCACGAGGCGCAGAAGGATCACTACGACTTCGTGCTGAAGATGCAGGAGCGCGGCGTCGAGGTTCTCGAGCTGCACGACATGCTGGCGCAGACGCTGGTCGACAAGCCGGCGCGCGACTTCGTGCTCGATCGCCGTATTACGCCGAATGTGCTCGGCTCGCAGATCGCCGAGGCGGTGCGGCCCTGGCTCGACGAGATGCCGGCGACACAGCTCGCGGCCTTCATGATCGGCGGCATCGCCATTTCCGACCTGCCCGACGTGAAGGCGAAGACGCTGATGCTGAGCGCGCTGTCGGAGACCGAGTTCGTCATTCCGCCCATCCCGAACACGCTGTTCCAGCGCGATCCCTCCTGCTGGATCTATAATGGCGTGACCTGCAATCCGATGTTCTGGCCGGCGCGGCAGCCCGAGACGCTGATCCAGCGCGCGGTCTACAAGTTTCATCCGACGTTCCGCGACGGCGATTTTAAGATCTGGTGGGGCGACAGCGACGAGGATTTCGCCAACGCCTCGATCGAGGGCGGCGACGTCATGCCGATCGGCAATGGAACCGTGCTGATCGGCATGGGCGAGCGCACTACCTATCAGGCGGTCGGCCAGGTCGCGCGCGCCCTGTTCAAGAACAAGGCGGTTACCAGGGTCATCGGCTGCCTGATGCCGAAGAGCCGGGCAGCCATGCACCTCGACACGGTCTTCAGCTTCTGCGACCGCGACGTGGTGACGCTCTTTGCCGAAGTCGTCGATCAGATCCGCTGCTACAGCATGGTGCAGACGGATGACGACGGCAATTTCGACATTCATCCGGAGACGGAGCCGATGCTCGATATCGTCGCCAAGGCGCTCGGTGTCGGCAAGCTCAGGGTCGTGGAAACAGGCGGCAACGCCTACCAGGCCGAGCGCGAGCAATGGGACGACGGCAACAACGTCGTCGCCTTGGAGCCGGGCGTCGTGGTCGGTTACGACCGCAACACCTACACCAACACGCTTCTTCGCAAGGCGGGCATCGAGGTCATCACCGTTCGCGGTTCCGAACTCGGCCGCGGTCGTGGCGGCGGGCATTGCATGACATGCCCGATCCGGCGCGACCCCGCCTATTGACAGCAGACATCCTGAAACAGCCCTACGGAGCAAGACCATGAGCTTCAATCTGCGCAACCGTTCGCTTCTGACCGTGCAGGATTATACGCCGCGAGAATTCCGCTACCTCCTCGATCTCGCGCGCGATCTGAAGCGGGCCAAGTATGCCCGCACCGAGCAGCAGCACCTGAAGGGCAAGGAGATCTGCCTGATCTTCGAAAAGACCTCGACGCGCACCCGGTGCGCCTTCGAAGTCGCCTGCTCGGACCAGGGGGCGAACGTCACCTATCTCGATCCCTCCGGCTCGCAGATCGGCCACAAGGAATCCTTCAAGGACACGGCGCGCGTGCTTGGCCGCATGTATGATGCGATCGAATATCGCGGTTCGGCGCAGCACGGGGTGGAGACGCTGGCGCGCTATGCCGGCGTGCCCGTCTACAACGGCCTGACGGACGAGTATCATCCGACGCAGATGATCGCCGACGTCATGACCATGCGCGAGCATGCCGACAAGCCGATCGCCGATATCAAATACGCCTATATCGGCGACACGCGCTCGAACATGGGCCATTCGCTGCTGATCGTCGGCTGCCTTATGGGCATGGACGTCCGGATATGCGGGCCGAAATCGCTTTGGCCGGCCGAGGAATACATCAAGATCGCCAGGGAATTGCAGGAGCGATCCGGCGCGCGGCTTCTGATCACCGACGATCCCAAGGAGGCGGTGAAGGGCGTCGATTTCATCCACACCGACGTCTGGGTGTCGATGGGCGAGCCGAAGGACGTCTGGCGCGAGCGCATCAAGCTGTTGACGCCCTATCAGGTCAACGAAGCGCTGATGAAGGCGAGCGGCAATCCGCAGACCAAGTTCATGCACTGCCTGCCGGCCTTCCACGACACGGAGACGACACTGGGCAAGCAGATCGCCGAGGATTACGGCATGAGCAACGGCCTGGAGGTCACCGGCGAAGTGTTCGAATCCGAGGCCAATGTGGCCTTCGAGCAGGCGGAAAACCGGCTGCACACGATCAAGGCGCTGCTTGTCGCGACATTGGGAGACTAGGATGCGGATCGTCATCGCGCTTGGCGGCAACGCTCTTCTCCGGCGCGGGGAAGCGATGACCGCTGATGTCCAGAGACGCAATACGCGGGTGGCGGCGGAGGCGATCGCGCCGCTGGCCGCCGAGCATCAGCTGATCATCACCCATGGCAACGGGCCGCAGGTCGGCTTGCTTGCGCTGCAGGGCGCCGCCTACAAGCCTGATGAGGCCTATCCGCTCGACGTGCTCGGCGCTGAAACCGAGGGGATGATCGGCTACATGCTGGAGCAGGAACTCGGCAACGTGCTGCCCTTCGAGCAGCCGCTGGCGACGCTGCTCACCATGGTCGAGGTCGATGCCGACGATCCTGGTTTTACGAACCCCACCAAGTTCGTCGGCCCGGTCTACGAGAAGGCGGATGCCGATCGCATCCGCTCGGAGAAGAACTGGGTGTTCAAGCAGGATGGCGACAAGTGGCGCCGGGTCGTCGCTTCGCCGCTTCCCAAGCGCATCTTCGAAATCCGGCCGGTGCGCTGGCTGCTCGAGCAGCGCACCATCGTTATCTGCGCCGGCGGCGGCGGGATACCGACCATGTACCAGAAGGGCAAGGAGCGTCATCTTGCTGGCGTCGAGGCGGTCATCGACAAGGACCTCTGCTCGGAACTGCTGGCGCGCGAGATCGGCGCCGATCTGCTGATCATGGCAACCGACGCGCCGGCCGTCTGTCTCGACTGGGGCAAGCCGTCGCAAAAGGCGATCCACAAGGCCCGCCCCGGCGACATGAAGCAGTTCGATTTTCCGGCCGGGTCCATGGGGCCGAAGGTCGATGCCGCATGCCACTTCGCCGAGACGACGGGCAAGGCGGCGGCGATCGGGGCGCTTGCGGATATTGCAGGCATGGTGCGGGGCGAGCTCGGCACGATCATCGATGGCCGCTTCGGTGGGCTCAGCTGGCACGGCTGAATGGGCGGACCGGAAGCAGCACGAGGATTATAGCGAGGCAGCGGGGCGTATCGGCGCCCCGTTTTGCGTTTCGACGCCTTGCGTGCGCGCGACCTCGCCGTTTCGCCTTTGCCAGACATAGACGGGGATGCCGAGCATCAGGAGCACCATGCCGTAGAGTACCGGCTCGGCGCCCGAGCCATAGAGCGTGAACATGGCGAAGAGGAAGGCGATCAATTCGATGAGGGTGACGCGGGGCGTCTTCTGCCCGTTGCTCAGCCGCGAGGCGACAAGGGTACCGGCGAGCGCGCAGAAGGCGTAGGGGACGACGGCTGTCATCGTGCTCAGCCCGACCATCAGCCGGTAGACCGCCGCGAAACTGTCCGATCCGACCGCTTGGACGAGGACGAGCAGCGTCGCGAAGGTGGCCGAGACGACCATGCCGATGGCGGGAACGCCGCGGCTGGAGAGGCGGGCGAAGAGCGGCGGAAACAGGCCGTCGCGAGCGGCGGCCATCGGCACCTGGCCCATCAGCAGCGTCCAGCCGTTCAGCGCGCCGATCGAGGAGATCACTACCGCGATCGAGATCGCCAATTCGCCGCCACGCCCCCACATCAGCCCCGCCGCTTCCGAGAAGGGGGCGACGGAGTGGATGAGTTGCGGGCGCGGCACGACGCCCATCACGACGACGGTGCCGAGAACATAAAGAGCCGCGGCGATGGAGATACCGAGCACGGTCGAACGGGGGATTGTTCGGCGCGCGTCTCGGACATCGCCAGCGGGAACGGTGGCCGATTCCAGACCCAGATAGGCAAACATGGTGAGCGGCGCCAGGGCCGCGAAGGATTGCAGCAGCGGCTGGCCGCTCGGGTTGAATTCGGCGAAATGCGAGGTGTCTATATAGAGGAGACCGATGATGGCGACGGCGCCGAATGGGATGAGCTTGGCGTAGGTCGTCACCTGCGCGAAGAGCCCGGCCGCGTGGACGCCGCGCAGGTTGACGAGCACGATCGTCCAGATGACGCCGAGCGTCAGAATGGTCGCGGCGATGCGATTGCCGAGGGCAGGGAAGAGATCGATCATCACGCCGGTAAAGGCGATGGCGATGACGGGAAGCGACGACCAGATCGAGATCCAGTAGCCCCAGGCGATGAGAAAGCCGGCGAAATCGCCATAGGCAAGCCGCGTATAGGCATAAGGGCCACCAACGGCCGGCACCATGCCGGCAAGCCGCGCGAAGGTGAGGCCAAGGCAGATCGCGCCGGCGCCCATGATCATCCACACCAGGATCGCCAGATTGCCATAGGGCGCGACGGCGGCCGGCGACAGATAGAAGCCGGAACCGACCATGTTGCCGACGACGATGGCGGTACAGGCGGCGAGCCCGAGGCTTTTGCCGTTCTGCGAGGTCGTCATGAAATCCCTCCCGAAGATCGGTTCACCGCTGTGGACGATAGCCGTCGGACGGCCCGGGACAGCGTCCCGGTTTATGCGGCCACGGGCATCCTCTTCCCAATCCGCAAGGCTCGCAATCCGGATCAATGCGTAGTACGCCGCCACGCCTGAAGCCTTCACCATTTGTGTGAACGCGCTAAAATGAGATGGAAGCCAGCGGAGACGGTGATGCGGAACGAGCAGCGCTTTTTGACCATATCGATCGTGGCGACCGTCGTGGTGGCGGCTCTCGGCATCGTCTTCGGCATCATCTCGGGCTCATTTTCCATCGCCTTCGATGGCGTCTATTCGCTGGCCGATGCGGCGATGACCGGGCTCGCGCTCTGGGTGTCGAGCCTGATTGTGCGGTCGGCGGAGAACAATGCCAAGTCCGGCCGCATCCGCAACCGCTTCACCATGGGCTTCTGGCATCTGGAACCCATCGTGCTTTTGCTCAACGGTTGCCTGCTGATGACGGTGGCGGTCTACGCGTTGATCAATGCCGTCATCAGCGTCATCAATGGCGGGCATGAGCTGCATTTCGGCGCCGCGATCGTCTATTCCGGCGCCACGCTTGTCGTCTGCGTGGTCATGGCGTCGATCGGCATTGCGTTGAACCGCAGCCTGAAGTCCGATTTCATCGCGCTCGATATCAAGGCCTGGATCATGTCCGGCGGTATCGCGTTTGCGTTGCTTGTCGCCTTCGTGATCGGTCTTGCGGTGCTGCCGACGCCAATGGCCTGGATCGCCCGATATGTCGACCCCGTGGTGCTCGGCCTCGTCTGCCTGGTGATGATCCCGCTGCCTATCGGCACGATCTTGAAGGCGCTCAGCGAGGTGCTGCTGATCGCGCCTGTCGATCTGCAGGAGCATGTCGACCAGGTGGCGTCGGAGACCGTTCAGCGCCTTGGCTTCCTCTCCTACCGCGCCTATGTCGCGCGCGTCGGAAGAGCGACCGAGGTCGAGCTCTACTTCATCGTGCCCGAGGGGCTGCCCGCCAAGACGATCGAGGAATGGGATGCTCTGCGCGACGATATCGGAGACCGGATCGGCGGCGAGGGGGCCAATCGCTGGCTGACCATCGCCTTTACCGCCGATGCCGAATGGGCCGAATAGGCATCGTTTCTCTTAGCTGTATGCTTTTGCCGTCACGTTGACTGCAATCAACGACGGTCCGCAACCTCCCGTGTACCATCCGCCCAATCTCAGACGCACGCAGCGGCATGACAGCCGCTGTCCAAACTTGGGTTCTGGAGGGGCGCATGGAATTCCACAAGTCATTTCCGATCGCAGTCATCGACGAGGATTTCGACGGCAAGAGTGCCGCCGGCCGTGGGATGCGCGATCTGGCGGCCGCCATCGAGGCGGAGGGTTTTCGTGTCGTCTCCGGCGTCACCTACGAGGATGCGCGGCGGCTGGTGCATATCTTCAACACGGAGTCGGCCTGGCTGGTTTCCGTCGACGGGACGGAGGACAAGGCGTCGCGCTGGCAGGTGTTGGAGGAGGTTCTAAGCGCCAAGCGCCGCAAGAACGACCGGCTGCCGATCTTCCTGTTCGGCGACGACACCACGGCCGAAGACGTGCCGGCCAGCGTGCTGCGCCACGCCAACGCCTTCCTGCGGCTGTTTGAGGATTCCGCCGAGTTCATGGCGCGCGCCATCGTGCAGGCGGCGCGCAACTATCTCGACCGACTGCCGCCGCCGATGTTCAAGGCGCTGATGGATTATACGCTGGAGGGGGCGTATTCCTGGCATACGCCGGGCCATGGCGGCGGCGTCGCCTTCCGCAAAAGCCCGGTCGGGCAGCTCTTCTATACCTTCTTCGGCGAGAACACGTTGCGGTCGGACATCTCGGTGTCGGTCGGCAGCGTCGGGTCGCTTCTGGATCACGTCGGGCCGATCGCGGAGGGAGAGCGCAACGCGGCGCGCATCTTCGGCACGGATGAGACCCTGTTCGTCGTCGGCGGCACATCGACCGCCAACAAGATCATCTGGCACGGCATGGTCGGACGCGGCGATCTCGTGCTCTGCGACCGTAACTGCCACAAGTCGATCCTGCATTCGCTGATCATGACTGGCGCGACGCCGATCTATCTCATTCCCTCGCGCAATGGGCTCGGCATCATCGGGCCGATCTCCAAGGATCAGTTCACGCCCGAGGCGATCGCTAAGAAGATCGCCGCCAGCCCATTTGCAGGCGAGACGAGCGGCAAGGTGCGGCTGATGGTGATCACCAACTCCACCTATGACGGCCTCTGCTACAATGTCGACGCCATCAAGGTGTCGCTCAAGGATTCCGTCGAGGTGCTGCACTTCGACGAGGCATGGTATGCCTACGCGAATTTTCACGAGTTCTATGACGGCTTCCACGGCATCTCGTCGACGCAGCCGGCGCGCTCGCAAAATGCCATCACCTTCGCCACGCATTCGACGCACAAGCTTCTCGCGGCCTTCTCGCAGGCGTCGATGATCCATATCCAGCACGCCGAAAACAAGAAGCTCGACGTCACGCGCTTCAACGAAGCCTTCATGATGCACACCTCGACCTCGCCGCAATACGGCATCATCGCGTCGTGCGATGTCGCCGCGGCGATGATGGAGCAGCCGGCCGGCCGCGCATTGGTGCAGGAGACGATCGACGAAGCCATTAGCTTCCGCCGGGCGATGAACGCGGTGCGCGGTCAGATGGGGCAAAGCTGGTGGTTCGACGTGTGGGAGCCCACGATCGCCGAGGAGACGCCGAGCGATACGCATGCGGAGTGGGTGCTGAAGCCGGGCGATGCCTGGCACGGCTTTACCGGGCTTGCCGAAAACCATGTGATGGTCGATCCGATCAAGGTCACCATCCTGTCGCCGGGGCTTTCGGCGGATGGGACGATGCAGGAGCACGGGATACCGGCGGCTGTTATCACCAAGTTTCTCTCTTCGCGCCGCATCGAGATCGAGAAGACCGGGCTCTACTCCTTCCTCGTGCTCTTCTCGATGGGGATCACGCGCGGCAAGTGGAGCACGCTCGTTACCGAGCTCATCAATTTCAAGGATCTCTACGACAGCAACGCGCCATTGACGCGGGCGCTGCCGGCGCTCGCCGCCGCCCATCCCGAGGCTTACGGCAATATGGGCCTGCGCGATCTCTGCGAGCAGATCCACGCCATCTACCGCAAGGACGATGTGCCGAAGGCGCAGCGCGAGATGTATACGGTGCTGCCCGAGATGGCGCTGCGGCCGGCCGATGCCTACGACCATCTCGTCAAGGGTCGGATCGAGAGCGTCGAGATCGACAAGCTGATGAACCGCATCCTGGCGGTGATGATCGTTCCCTATCCGCCGGGTATTCCGCTGATCATGCCTGGCGAGCGGATCACCGAAACGACGAAATCCATTCAGGATTACCTGCTTTACGCGCGCGACTTCGACCGCAAGTTCCCGGGCTTTGAGACCGATATCCACGGCCTGCGCTTCGAGGCCGGTAGCAACGGCCGCCGCTACCTCGTCGATTGCGTGGCGGAGGGAGCGGTCCAATGATCCCGCGCGACGTGAAGTCCCCGACGGTTGCGATACCGTTCAACAAGATGCTGAAGATCGTCGCCGTCGTTGATCGCGACAACCGCCAAGTGCAGGAGTTGCTGGCGCAGCTCGCCGCCGACAATTTCGAGGTCGAACTCCGCGATGACTATACGGCCGACGTTTCGGAAGACGCGTCGGTGGGCGCCTATATCGGCTCCGTGGAAGGCGGCCTGCTTCCCTATGCGCGCGGCTTCCTCCGCTCGCTGCGCGAGGCGGGTTTCCGCACGCCGGTCTGGGCGATGGCGGATACGCTCAGCATCTCGGACATGGACGTCGTGGAGATGGCGGGCGAGGTGGATGGCTTCGTCTACCTCGGCCAGCAGACGCCGGCCTTCTACGCCAAGCAGATCGTTTCCAGCCTGATCAACTACGGCAAGTCGCTGCTGCCGCCGTTCTTCGGCGGCATGATGGCCTATGATGGCGAGGCGAATATCGCCTTCGATTGCCCCGGCCACCAGGGCGGGCAGTTTTATCGCAAATCGCCGGCCGGGCAGCTGTTCTTCAAGTATTTCGGCGAGAGCATCTTCCGCAACGATCTGTGCAACGCCGATGTCGACCTCGGTGATCTCCTGATCCACGAAGGCCCCGCCGTCGAGGCGCAGAAGCAGGCGGCGCGGATATTCGGGGCGGATCGCACCTATTTCATCCTGAACGGGACCAGCACCTCCAACAAGGTGGTGACCAACGCGGTGCTGCGCGCCGGCGATCTCGTGCTGTTCGATCGCAACAATCACAAGTCGCTGCACCAGGGCGCGCTGGTGCAGGCGGGGGCGATACCGATCTATCTGCCGACGGCGCGCAATTCCTTCGGCATGATCGGCGCCGTCGACTGGGCGGCGTGGGACGAGGGCTGGCTGCGCCAGCAGATCGCGGCCCATCCGCTTCTCGCGGACAAGAGCCGGGCCAATGCGGAGCGCCCCTTCCGGCTCGCCTGCATCCAGCTCGCCACCTATGACGGCACGATTTATAATGTGCGCCAGGTCATGGAGAAGATCGGCCATCTCTGCGACTACGTGCTCTGGGACGAAGCCTGGATCGGCTATAACGCGTTCCATCCGCTGTTCGAGGGCCATAGCCCGATGCGGCTCAAGGACCTCAAGCCCGACATGCCCGGCCTATTCTCGACGCAGTCGGTGCACAAGCAGGGGGCGGGCTTTTCGCAGGCGTCGCAGATCCACAAGCGCGACGAACATATCAGCGACCAGCGCCGCTTCATCGAGCACAAGCGTTTCAATGAATCGCTGCTGATGCACGTCTCGACATCGCCCTTCTATCCGCTGTTCGCCTCGCTCGACGTCAATGCGAAGGTGCATGAGGGCAAGGCCGGCGAGATGCTCTGGGACCGCTGCATCGGTCTCGGGATCGAGGTGCGCAAGAAGCTGCGCGGTTTCGTTCAGCACTACGAGAGCAAGGCGACGAGCGCCGAGGAGCAATGGTTCTTCGATCCTTTCGTGCCGGACAAGATCTCCGTCACGGGGTCCAAACATACCGGCGATCTCGCGGGCATAAGGTGGGAGGACGTGCCGACGGATGTCTTGAAGCGCGAGCAGCAGTGCTGGCGGTTCGATCCCGAGGCGACGTGGCATGGCTATGCCGGCTACGCGCCCGGCTACACCATGGTCGATCCCAACAAGCTGACGCTACTGACGCCGGGTATCGACCGGAAGACGGGCGAGTATCGCGAGTTCGGCATCCCGGCGACCGTCGTTGCCAACTATCTGCGCGAGCAACGCGTCGTGCCGGAGAAGTGCGATCTGAACAGCCTGCTCTTCCTGCTGACGCCGGCCGAAGACGAGAGCAAGCTCAACACGCTGGTCGCCAAGCTGGTGAAGTTCAAGAACCTGTGGGATCGCGACGCGCCGCTGCAGGATGTGTTGCCGACGGTCTTCGCCGCCAATCGCGAGCGTTATCAGGGCTACACGGTGCGGCAGGTCTGCAAGGAGATGCACAGCTTCTATCGCTCCGCCGGCGTCAAGGAATTGCAGCGTCTGTGTTTCCGATCCGAGAGCTTTCCGGAGCCGGCGATCTCGTCGAAGCAGGCTTACGAGGCGCTGGTCGCCAACAATGTCGATTACGTGCCGCTGTCGGAAGCCGCCGGGCGCATTTCGGCGACGCTGGCGCTGATCTATCCGCCCGGCATCGGCGTGATCGTGCCCGGAGAGCGCTGGGACAACAGGGCGCGGCCGATGCGCGATTATTTCCTGGCCTTCGAGGAGTCCTTCAACCGCTTCCCGGGCTTCAACTACGAGGTCCAGGGTGTGTTCCAGGAACGGATCGATGGGCGCATCAAGTTCCACACATATGTCGTGCGCGAGTAGGGCGAGGGGAGAGTGTCATCATGACCGATCACACAATGCATGCTGCGGCCGATACCACGGCCAAGAAGAAGATGAACCTGATGCAGCTGACCTTCATCGTCGCCGTCAACATGATGGGGTCGGGGATCATCATGCTGCCGGCGAACATGGCGCAGGTCGGCGCCATCTCGCTGCTCTCCTGGATCGTCACGGCGCTCGGCTCGATGGCGATCGCCTACGGTTTCGCGCAGGCCGGGCTGTTCAACCAGCGGCCCGGCGGCATGTCTGCCTATGCCGAGGATGCCTACGGCAAGGACGGCTACTTCCTCGTCTTCTTCCTCTATTTCCTGTCGCTGGCGATTGGCAATGTCGCGATCGGCATCTCGGCGGTGGGCTATCTCGCCGGCTTCTTTCCGGTGCTGACCTCGACGCCCGTCATGACCTGTGTCGCGCTGATCGCTCTCCTGTGGATCACCACGGCCGCCAATTTCGGCGGCCCGCGCATCACCGGGCGGATCGGATCGATCACCGTGTGGGGCGTCATCATCCCGGTCGGTCTGCTCTCGATCATCGGATGGTTCTGGTTCAGTTCGAGCACGTTCGGCGCTGCCTGGAACCCGAAGGGGCTGACGCTGGCGCAGGGGATGGGATCCAGCATCTCGCTGACGCTCTGGGCGTTCCTCGGCATGGAGTCCGCGGCGCAGAACTCCGATGCCGTCGAAAATCCGAAGCGCGACGTGCCGCTCGCCTGCATGTTCGGCACGCTTGGGGCCGCCGTCATCTACATCCTGTCGACGACTGTGATACAGGGCATCGTCCCGAACGCCGATCTCGCGGCGTCGACTGGTCCCTTCGCGCTTGCCTATGCGACCATGTTCAATCCGACGATCGGCTCGATCATCATGGCGCTCGCGGTGCTTGCCTGCGTCGGGTCGCTGCTCGGCTGGCAATTCACCATCGCGCAGACGGCGCGCACGGCGGCGCAGGAGCGGATGTTCCCGGCGATCTTCTCGCGGGTGAACCAGATGGGCGCTCCGGTCCAGGGCATGATCATCCTCGGCATCGTGCAGACGGGCCTTGCCCTGATGACGATCTCGCCGACGCTCAACGAGCAGTTTTCCGCGCTCGTCAACCTCGCGGTCGTCACCAACGTGCTGCCCTATATCGTGGCGCTTTCGGCCCTCTTCGTGATGATGAAGAAGGCGGGTGTGCCGCCAGCGAAGTACCGGCTCAACTCCATCATCGCCACGCTCGGCATGCTCTACAGTGTGTTCGCGATCTATGCCTCGGGCAAGGACGCGGTGCTTGGCGGCATGCTGGTCACGGGTATCAGCTTCATCATCTACGGCCGGATCGCGCCGCGCTTTGCCAGCGGCCTGAACCGTGTCGCGGCGGCAGAATAGTTCCGGGGAGGATACGTCATGCAACAGAAAAAGCGTTTGAAGACATTGCTGACCGCGTCGATCCTCGCCGGCGCGGCCGCCTCCATGGCGTTGTCGGTCGCCGAAGCGCAGACGCTCGATCGCATCAAGACGAGCAGTTCGCTGAAGCTCGGCTATGAGCCGGACGCCCGGCCGTTCTCCTTTAAGACCGAGCAGGCGGCACCAGGCGGCTACGCGGTCGCGCTGTGCGGCAAGATCGCCGACAGCCTGAAGACGGCGCTGAACCTGCCGCAGCTGAATGTCGAATGGGTGCCGCTGACGGACAAGGGGCGGGAGCCGGCGATAAAGGACGGGACGGTCGATCTCGTCTGCGGCGCCGAGCCGATCACGCTCACGCGTCGCGCCGAAGTGTCCTTCTCGCTGCCGATCTTTCCGAGCGGCACGGGCGTGGTTTTGAGCAAGAGCGCGCCTTTGGCGTTGACCGAGGTGCTGGCCTATGGGCAGCCCACCAGCCGGCCGATCTGGCGCGGCTCTCCCGCTCGCACCATCCTTGAGCACAAGACCTTCTCGTCGATCGCGGGCACGACCAGCGAGCGCTGGCTGGCTGACCGGATCAAGACCTTCCAGCTGGCGGCGACATCGGTGCCGGTGGAAAGCTACGCGATCGGTATCGAACGCGTTGTCGACGGCAGTTCGGCAGCACTCTTCGGCGACATGCCGCTCCTGATGGATGCGGCCGCCCGCAGCGACAATGCCGGCAATCTCGTGGTGCTCAGACGGCATTTCACCTATGAGCCGCTGGGGCTGGAACTCACGCGCGGTGACGAAGATTTCCGGCTTGCTGTCGATCGCGCGCTCAGCCAGACCTATGCCTCGGCCGATTTCGTGGACCTGTTCACGACATGGTTCGGTGTGCCCGACGAGGCCATCGTCACCTTCTTCCGGCAGACCGCGCTGCCGGAGTAATTCGGCCGCCCACCCGCCTCATCATGGTTGCTTGTCGATAAAAAGCGATATTTGTTGCATCGCGGAACAATCCGACACCCTCAGGGATTCGTACAAGGAGTAGAGAATGCGGAGGTAAGCCATGAACCGGGAGCGCGGACGGAGGAGGCTGATGCTCAGACTGCCGGATATCCGGCATGTTCTGGCAGGCGTGCCCACGGAAGCGCTCGGTGACATGTTCGAATCCTACGCACTCGCCGCCGACGCCCTCGACCGGTTTCGCAGCGAGAAGCCGCTGCAGGAAAGTCTGATCGCGGAGTATTCCGAACTTTGTCATGAGATCGAGCAGGAGGTTATCCTCTATTGCTCCGGCGGGCTCAGATCTCAGGGGTGAGGCCGTTCAGCCTTCTTTTGTCTCGTCTCAATCAACCGGTATAAGCGGCTTTGCTTCCGTGCTTTCACGCGGCGGCCAGGCCCAGGCGCGCAGCAACTCGTAGAACACGCTGAGCACGATCGGGCCGAGAAACAGGCCCAACAGTCCATAGGATAGCGTGCCGCCGATAACCCCGATCAGGATCACCAGCATCGGCGTCGAGAGACCTTTGGCCATCAGGATCGGCTTCAGGACGTTGTCAACAAGCATGATCGGCACCGCCACGACGGTGAGCGCCAGGGCGACCGATGTCGGCCATGAGAGCCAGCCCCAGATGATCGCCGGCACGAGGACCAGCCCCGGACCCAGCTGCATCACGCAAAGCATGAAGATGATGAAGGTCAGTGCGCCCCGCGCGGGCAGGTCGAAGAAAGCGAAGCACAGGCCGCACATCAGCGTCTGCAGGAAGGCGACGCCGATGACGCCGCGCGAGACATTCCTGACCGTCGTTCCCGCAAGCTTGGCGAAGCCGACGCCCCGGTCGCCGGCGATGCGGCTCGCCAGGACCTGAATGGTTTCGGCCAGCCGCGTCGACTGCGTGAGGAAGAAGCCGGAGAGGATGACGGAGGCGACGAAGCTCAGCACGCCGCCGCTGATCGAGGCGAGCTTGGCGACGACGATACCCATCACATGCAGGATCGGCTTTTGATACTCGATGATGTTGGAGGCGAGATCGCCGGCGACCTTGTTCCAGCCGGCATAAAGGCGTTCGCCGATGACCGGCCATGCGCGAATGCTCTCGGGTGCTGCCGGCAGCGCGAAGCTCTCCGCCTGTAGCTTGCCGACCAGCCCTTCCACCGCGTCGGCGAAGTTGACCGCCACGAGCGCCACGGGCGCGATGATCAGCACGAGACAGGCGACGACGATGACCGTCGCGGCGATCACCGGCCGGTTGCCGATCAGCCGCGAGAGTGCGTTGAACATCGGGTAGAGCGCGACGGCAAGGATGGCCGACCAGACGACGATCAGCGCGAACGGCGCGATGAGAAGCACCGTCCAGTAGGCGAAGAGGCCGATGATCCCAAGGCGCACAAGGTCGCTGACCCGTGCCTCGATCGAGATCTGTCCGGCGTCCTTCGCCGCCATGCCCACGTCGTTCGTCTGGTCCATCGTCATAACCCGCGCCGCGAGCCCCCTTGCGCGTCTGGTTACTGCGTCGTGTCAGGCACGACGTGGCGGACGCTGCCGTCCTCGATGAAGTCCGACGGCCGCTTCTGGCGCTTGCCGAGATCAGGCTCCTCGAACTTGATCCGCTCGTAGGGGATGGATTGCAGAATGTGCGAGATGCAGTTGATCCGGGCGCGCTTCTTGTCGTCCGAGGGGACGATCCACCATGGAGCGTGATTGCTGTCGGTCATCCGGAGCATCTCGTCATAGGCGCGGGTATAGTCCCACCAGCGCTGGTAGGACTCGACGTCCATTGGGCTCAGCTTCCACTGCCGGACCGGATCGTCGATGCGGCGCCGGAAGCGACGCTCCTGCTCCTCCTCGCTGACCGTCAGGAAGTATTTCAAAAGCGTCACGCCACTCTCGACGATCGCCGCCTCGAAACGCGGCGCGAGCTCGAGGAAACGCTGCACCTTCTTCTCGCTGCAGAACCCCATGACGCGGTCGACGCCGGCGCGGTTGTACCAGCTGCGGTCGAAGATCACGACTTCGCCTGCGGCCGGCAGGTAGTTGATGTAGCGCTGCATGTAGATCTGCGATTTCTCGCGTTCGGTGGGGGCGGGCAGCGCGATGACGCGGAAGACGCGCGGGCTCACCTTCTCGGTGATCCGCTTGATCATGCCGCCCTTGCCGGCGGCGTCGCGGCCTTCGAAGACGATGACCACCCGGGCGCCGGATTTCTTGACCCACGCCTGGAGATGCGCAAGCTCCACCTGCAGGCGGGCGATCTGCTTGTCGTAATCCCACGCCTTCTTTTTCTTCTTGTCCTTGCCGTTGGACTTTGCCGATGGCTCCGGGTCGTGGCCCTTGGTTTCCAGTATCTCGTCCATGGTTCTCCCTCCGTGCTCTTAAACCGTGCTGCCTGCCGATGTCGTGCCTGCCGATGTCCCGCCTGTCTGGTCGTAATTTCCGATCAGCGCGCGCAGTGCTTCTTCCCTGCCGTTGAAGATGTTGTCCGGGCCGATCGTCCTGATGACGCCGGCGCGGCTCAGAATGCCGCGGCTCTCCTCGCTGAGATCGGCGATCGCGAAGGTGATGTTTCGCTTGGCGAGGATCTCGGCCACGGCCTCGAGCGCGGTGGCGCCCGTGCTGTCGATATGGGTGATCGCGCTGGCATCGAGCACAAGGCATCGGGTCTCGGCGGGCAGGTTGCGCGCCACTGAAGTCAGGCGGTTTCTGATGTAGTCGGCGTTGTAGAAGAGGATGCTGCCCTGGACGGCGAAGACGGCGGCGCCGTCGACCGCGCGTGCTTCCGGGTGGCGAGCAAGGTCGAAGAAGCCGTGCCGACCTTCGATGCGGCCGAGCAGGCCGTCACGCGGAAACATCGTCTGGCGCAGCAGATAGACCAGTGTTGCGGCGACCGCGACGATGACGCCGTTGAGGACGCCGAAGCTGATGGCGCCCCACATGGCGATCAGCGCGAAGATGAACTCCATGCGGCTGATGCGCCAGATCTTGCGCAGTTCGTGGACGTCGATGAGGCTGATCGCCGCCATGGCGAGGATCGCGGCCAGCGCCGGAATGGGCAGGATGCGCAGCGCGCTGTGCAGGAAGACGAGGGCCGCGATCAGCGTTGCCGCCGAGACGAGGCCGGCCGCCTGCGAGACGCCGCCGGTCGACAGGTTGATTGCCGTGCGGGAATCCGAAACGCTGATCGGAAACGAGCCGAACAGCCCCGGCGCGATGTTGGCCGCGCCGAGGCCTATCAGCTCCTGGTTCGCATCGACCTCTTCGCCGGTGCGCGAGCCGAAGCTGCGGGCCGCCACGATGCCCGCGCCGAAGCTCACCAGAAAGATCGCGGCGGAGCCGAGTATGATCTTGTCGAGTGGCATCTGGTGGAGCGCGGGCAGTGAGAAGCTTGGCAGGCCGCTCGGGATGTCGCCGACGACGGCGATGCCGCGCCCCTGAAAATCGAAGATGGCCGAAAGCACCACCGAGAGGACGACGACCAGCACCGGGCCCGGGATCTTCAATTGGAAGGCCCGGACGAGCCACAGCAGCGCGAACATCGCAAGGCCGAGGAGTAGCGAGGGCCAGTGGATCAGGCCGCTCTTGCCGGCGATCTCGACGAGCGGCGGGACGAGCCCGTCGGACTCGATCTTCACGCCGGTGAAGCGGCCGATCTGGCCGACGAGGATCGACAGCGACACGCCGGCGAAGAAGCCGACGAGGATTGGGCGCGAGAGGAAGCTTGCGAGAACGCCGAGACGCAGCAGCTTGGCGGCGATGCAGCAAATGCCGACACCGAGCGCGAGTGCTGCCGCGATGGCGACCCGATCGACCGGCGTGCCGGCGGGGTAGGCGGCGACGATCGTGCCCATGGCCGCCGCAAGCACTGTCATGGTGGCCGCATCCGGGCCGACGACGAGGAGCCGCGAGGGTCCGAAGATCGCATAGGCGATCGGCGCGACGATGCTGGCGTAGATGCCCGTTTCCGGCGGCAGGCCGGCAATGGCGGGATAGGCGATGGCGCTCGGCAGGCCGACGGCCGCAATCGACAGCCCGGCCGGGATATCGCTCTTCAGCCAATCCCTGCTGAAACCGCTCAGGCCTCGCAACATCGGAAGACTGCCTATCACCGCGGGCTCCTTATTACTTCGTCATCGCTATTCCCGTATTGGTGCCGGCCCCACCCGCAAGAGCGGGACCGGCCTTCTCCCCTCAGTGTTCCAGGAAGACGTAGTTCATCCAGCTGCTCATCCGCAGCAGCACCTTTCTCAGAACCGCGACGTGGTGCCAGTGGTGGGTGTAGACGGCGACCTCGGCGACGACACCGCCGGGAAGCTGGTAGCCCTCGGTGCTCTCGAGGAGCTCGATGCTGGCGATCGTCTGGCCGGGGGCGGCGCGTTCGGGCGATTGCGGGTCGATCAGCGCGCCGGAGGGCTGCAGCTGGCCTTGCGCCATCACGTCGATGATCCCCTGCACGCGGGCCTTGAAGATCTTGCCGGGAACCGCCTTGAAGGCCACCTCGGCATCGTCGCCGACATTGACGCGTTGCAGCGAGTTCTGGATGAAGGCGGCGCCCAGCATCTGGTCCTGGCTGTCGATGAAGACCATGACCGGGCGCAGCGGCAGCGGGTTCGCCATCATGCCAGGGCGCAGGAACACCTGGGTGACGTAGCCGTCGCTGGGGGCGCGGACCGTCGTCTGATCGAGCTCGTATTCAGCGTTGGCAAGTTCGGCCTGTAGGCGGGCAACGGTGGGGTTGGTGCCGTTGATTTCCGATTCATAAGCCAGTTTTGCCTGCGTGGCCTGGGCGCGGGCGGTATCGACCGCGGCCTCGGCCGTCAGATAGAGGCCCCTGCGGTTTTCGACTTCGAGTTCGGAGTAGACGGCGCCACGACCGCTCGACTTGGCGTTTTCGTTGGAGGCCTGGAATTTCTCGAAGGCCTGCAGCGAGCGGTCCCTGGAGGCTTCGGCGCCGGTGACGGCCGCATTGGCGGCGTCGAGTGCCGCTTTCAATTGCAGCACCGTCTGCTTGGCCTCGGCGAGTGCCGCCGTCTTCTGGTCGACCGTGAACTGATAGGGGCGCGGATCGATGCGGAAGAGGACGTCGCCCTTCTTCAACGGCGCATTGGGCGTTACCGGCACCTCGACCACCTGGCCGCCGACCGTCGGGATGACGGGCGCGGAGGTGAAGTAGATGCGGGCGTCGCTGGTGTAGGGATGATTGTAGCTCATCAACAGCAACAGCGTCCCGATCAGGAAGATGCCGCCGAGGACCGATGTCGCCAGCGTCCACTGGTTCACCGGGATGCGGAAGATCTTGAAGATCGCGTAGCAGAGCGCCGCGTAGGTCAATATGAGAAGCAGGTCCATCAGGCGTTCTCCTTCTCCGATGTCTGGCCTTCCGACTGGCCTTCGAGTTCCGCGATGCGCGCATGCAGGCGTGCGATTTCAGCGTTGGCCTCCTGCGCCGGCGACAGTTTCCCATCGCTGCGGATGCCCCAGCCGCGATCCTCGCGGTAGATCGTTGCCCAGATGAACAGGAACGGCCAGATGGCGTGCAGCGTGAACAGGCTGACCCAGCCGGCGACGTGGATCGCATCCTGATGCGGATGGTTTCTGGCCTTTGCCATCAGGTGCGGGATGTCGTGGATCGCGATCACCGCGTAGAACAGCGTGATCACGACGAAGAACAGAACGCCCAGTGCGAAATAGTCGAGGAACACGGTTTTTGCCTTTCGACAACGAATGGTCGACCTCAGCGGGTGCGGGGAATACGCAAAAACAATAGACCTGCGTGGTCGGAGACGCCCGTAGCATCACGTAACATCTATCGGATCGAGGAGGGGCGAGGGGCTTTTCGGTGCCAAGCGAGACATCGCCGATCGTCGACCTTGGCGCGCGAATTGACGTGGTCCGCGTCCGTCAATCGTCAACAGCAAGGAGCGCGGATGCCGCGTATCTTCGCGTATCTTACGTCTGCGCCCGCGCTCAACCGCCCTATAATCAGCTGGTCTTCCTGGGGGGAGGTCGGCGGTGGGGGCGTGCGATGAGCTGGAGAGAAAGCAATGTACCGCGACTGTCCGCTCTCGCCGTCGCCGAGGTCCATTTCCCTGAGAAGGCCAAGAGGGTTCGGCATCTCTACCAGGTGAGCGAAACGTTCCGCAGCATGTGCGAGGACCTCGCGGTGATCCTGGAGACGCTGGCCCACCTCGACGACCTTCCGCGCACGGAGCGGGAGGCGCGTCGGCAGGAATACAAGGAACTGGAGAAAGCGCTTCTCAGCGAAATCGGCGAGGCGCTGTCGCAATCGAACGTCGTATCGCTCAAGCGCTTCTGAGCGCCCGGACGCGGCCCGGCACGGATCGTGTCAAGAACAGCATTCATCGCCATTTGCACGGAAAGGTCGACGCGTCATGAAATCAAGATCGTTCAGACTAACCGCCGGCCTGACAACTGGCTTGACGGCGCTGGCCTTTATTTCCATGCAGCCGGCGCCTTTCGTGTTCGCGCAAACGGCTGCTCCCGCTGCCGCGCCAGCGCCCGCGGCCCCGGTAGCTGCGACCGACCTTTTGTCCGAGGATGAGCTGGAGGTACTGGTCGCCCGTATCGCGCTCTATCCGGACGAGCTGGTCGCCGCGATTTCGGCTGCGTCGCTTTTCCCGCTGCAGATCATCGAGGCGCAACGCTTCCTCGAGGCGAAGAAGAAAAGCGCCGATCTCAAGCCGAAGGATGACTGGGACGGCAGCATCATTTCGTTGCTCAACTATCCCGACATCGTGAAGATGATGAGCGACGACCTCGACTGGACGCAAAAGCTCGGCGATGCGCTGACCAACCAGCAGAAGGATGTGCTCGTTGCCATCCAGCAGCTGCGCGACGAGGCGGTGGCGAAGAACATCATCAAGACGGACGACAAGGTGACCGTCGTCACCGAAAACAACAACGTGGTGATCCGCCCGACCGATCCTCAGAAGGTCTACATCCCGCAATATGAGCCGCAGATGCTCTACGAGCCCGGCTACGCGGCAGAGCCGATCTCCTATTATCCAAGTTCCTATGACAACTACTACTATCCGGGCGCCGCGTTCTTCGCGGGGGCTGTCACCGGTGTCGCCTGGGCGGCGATCGTCAAGTGGGACGACTGGGGTGTCTGGGGCGGCCGGTGGAACGGCGACGTCGATATCGACTGCAACAACTGCTTCAACGACCGGAATTTCAACGGCAAGGTCAAGTGGAACGATGTCGACTGGACGAAGGTCGATCGCAGCAAGCTCAGCATCGACAAGAGCCAGTTCGCCAATCTGGATCGGACGGCGATCAAGTCCGGCCTTGAAGGCGACAAGCGCAACCAGCTGAAGAACCAGGTCGGCGAACGCCGGGCGGATATCGGGGCAGGGGGGCGCAACACGGCCGCGCGCGCCGACGACATCCGCAAAGGGACGGTCAACGGCCTGAAGGCCAACGGCAAGCCGGGCATCGCCAACAGGCCGGCGGACCGGCCGAATGCCGGGAACCGTCCCGCGAATGCATCTCGGCCGGACGCCCGTCCCGGCAATGCCGGGGCCAATCGCCCATCGAAGTCCGCGGGCAATGTGAAGAAAAAATCCGGGGCGCCGAAGATGGCGGCGAGGCCCGACAACCGCCCACGGCAGCCCAACGCGCTCGGCAACCCGCAATCGTCAGGACGTCGTGACGCGATCGCGTCCCAGCGTGGCGGGCAGAGCATGGGCGGCGGCCAGCGCGGGGCTCCACGGGCCAGTCGCCCGCCACCCAGATCTCATGGTGGCGGGGGCGGTGGGCGCGGTGGCGGCGGTCGTGGCGGTGGTGGAAGACGATAGAACCGGACCGGGTTTCCCAAGCCAATGGAGGTAACCATGACATTGCGACTGAAGTTGATGCGTTTGCTGGTTGGTGTGGTCCTGCTCTTGACGTTCGCAAGTCCGTCCTTGGCGCAGACCGGCCTGTCGGAGTTCATCGGCAAGGCGCCGCAACCGTCCTTCGACACGCCTGACATGGCGCTCGACAAGCTGAAGACGGTGCTTGCGGCAAACGACGTGAACGGACTTGCGGAGCTGCTCGGCCTGAAGGCCGACAAGCTCAAGGACAACAACGCGGCGATGGTCAGCTACGCGCTGATCCGCGAGGGTGCGTCGCGGCTGATGAAGCTGGAGGACCTAGATGGGCGCAAGGTCGTCGCCATCGGCGACAGGCTCTGGCCGCTGCCGTTTCCGCTGACGAAAGGCGCCGACGACAAGTGGACCTTCGACACGCGCATCGGTCTGGAGGAGATCGTCAATCGCCGCATCGGCGAGAACGAACTCGCGACGATCGAGACCATCCATAATTTCGTGATTGCCCAGCACATCTATGCCTCCGAGGATCGGACTGGTTCTGGCATCTACGAGTATGCGCAGAAGCTGATCAGTTCGCCCGGCAAGCGGGACGGTCTGTACTGGCAGGCAGGCCCCGGTGACGAGGATAGCCCGGCCGGTCCGCTGATCGAGACGGCTGCCTTCGGCAAGGCCAAGCGCGGCGAGGGCTACTTCGGATATCGCTACCGGATCCTGACGGGGCAGGGCGACAACGTGCTTGGCGGCAAGCAGAGCTATATCGTCAACGGTCACATGACGGCGGGCTTCGCGGTGATCGCCTGGCCGGTCAAGTACCGGGAGACGGGTGTGCAGACATTCATCGCGAACGGCATGAGCGTCATCTACCAGCGCGACCTCGGGCCGGAGACGGAGAAGAAGGCGGCGGCGATCAAGACCTTCAATCCCGACAACAACTGGTCGGTCGTTTCCGAATAGGGTGAAAGGCAATCGGGTGGCGGTTGTCCGAAACAACCGCCACCCGTCAAAATCGATGCGCTCCTGCTGCCCCTCCCGGGGCTTTATTTTACCGGGGGTTCCCAGGTCAGGAACAGGCCTACATCGCCGGGCATGCCACCGGGGAAATCGATGATCATGGCTTTCAAACCATAGCCCTGTGGCTTGGCAAGCTGTTCGAACAGGTCGAGAAGCTCCTTCGCCTTGCCCTGAAGCGTCTTCTGCCATCCTGGAAGGCTGTTGTTGATGGCGCGGCCGCCGTCGTCGCAGAAGCTTGAGGGGAAGCTGTAGATCATCGCTTCGTACTTGCCGTCCGCTGCGGCCTTCATGACGAGGCGCTTGATCATCGCGCGTTCCTTCTCGTCGATATGCTTGCGGAAGAAGTCCTCGACGAACTCGGCATGCTTTTCAGCTTCTCGCGCCTTGATCTTCTCGTCGCGCTCCATTTCGGCGATCTGGAGCTCAAGGGCGCGTTTGCGTAGTTCTTCGGCGCTGGCCATGGAATGGGGTGCGGATGTCTGCGTCGATGTCATCTCTACGTCCTCCAAGTTCATCCTCAGGAGATGATAGGGCGGATGGAGAAGCGAAGGCAGTATGATACGCGGGGGTGGCTGTAAGATACGGTATGTTACGGCTAGGGCCTGGAAACGGCTTCAAATGCCGGTCGTCGAGGTCGATCCTGGCCTCCTTCCAATCGTGTGAAGGCTCCAATTCCGGCCGGCCGAGACCGATGTGCGTTACGGTAATATACGCTCCATTCGCGCGACATCATGCCATCGTCCCGCCCGTCGATGTGACCAGTCAGGGACGGACAGGATGAAAAGATCAAGACGAGGGATTCTGATAACGGCCGTTGCGTGTGTCTCCATGGGCCTTGCCTGGGGAGCCTCGGCGCAGACCTTGAGCTATGCGGATGCGGTGACGAAACTCGCAAGCGATTGCGGCACCGACATCCAGAAACTGTGCAAGGGACTGAACCTCGGCAGCGGCCGCATCGCCGATTGCCTGCAGCAGAACGCGGCGAAGGTTTCGCCGAGCTGCAAGGCTTCGCTCGGCACTGTCTTCCAATCGATTACGCAACGCGAACAGGCGCAGACGGCCTATGAACGCGTCTGCCAGCGCGACATGTCGAAGAGCTGCAACGGCATCAAGGGAGACGGCTTTGTGCTTGCCTGCCTGATCAAGAAGCAGCCGCGCGTCAGCGACGAATGCAATCAGACGATCACCAATGCCGGATGGAGATGAGGCGATGAAGCGGGTTCTTTCGAAAGCAATCATTCTCGCGGCGGCGACTATCCTCTTTCCCGCCCTGGCATCGGCGCAGGAAGTGTCGCAGGAGCGCATCGTCAAGGGGCTCGGCAAGCTGACCTCCGCAGCGCCTGCCATCGATCTCGAAATCCTGCGGCAGGAGGCGATCGGCGGCGGTAGCAAGCAGATGTCGGAGCTGCCGAACTGGAAGCGTATCGCCAAGCTGCCGCAGATGGTGGTCGAGATCAATTTCGAGAATGATTCCGTCGCGATCCAGCCGAGTTCCTACCGCACGCTCGGCCTGCTTGCCGATGCGCTGCACCATCCGAACCTCTGGGACTATAAATTCCTGGTGGTCGGGCACTCGAGTTCGACGGGCGATGAGAAGCACAATCTCGATCTCAGCGAGCAGAGGGCGGCTGCCATCAAGGAGGCTTTGTCCACGACTTTCGCGGTCGATCCGCAGCGGCTTTATGCTGTTGGCGTCGGCGAATACATGCCGATCCCGGGCACGGATACGACAGGATCGAACAATCGGCGCGTACAGCTGATCAATCTCGGGGTCTTCACGAAGAAGTCCTGAGGTCGTCTTCAGCTCAGCCGGAAGCTGGTGAAATATTTCCCGCATGCGTCTGGCAGACACTGAATAAAAATACATGAAACGACCCGCGTGGAGCGATCCGCGCGGGTCGTTTCATTTCGGGCAAGTTTCTTTGCTCAGCCGGGCATCTGGCCCACTCGGGACAGCGTGACGCCAGCTTCGACCGCTATGGGTCGCCTCACGGTGTAAGCTGATACAATTCGGGATATACGCAATGTTGAACATCGTCGTACCAATGGCAGGGCACGGAAGCCGCTTCGCCAAGGCCGGCTATACTCTCCCCAAGCCACTTTTGCCTGTACACGGCGTGCCGATGATCCGGCTGGTGATCGAAAACCTTCGCCCGTCCGTCGAGCATCGCTTCATCTTCATCTGCCAGGCCGCCCATGTAAGTGGGCACGGGCTGGGTGAGAAGCTGCGCGCCTGGGCGCCGGGCTGCGAGATCTTTCTGGTCGAGCAGGTGACCGAGGGTGCCGCCTGCACGGTGCTTCTCGCGCGCGACGAGATCGACAACGACCAGCCGATGATGATCGCCAATTGCGACCAGTATATCGACGTCGATATCGACGATTATCTTCGGGCCATGGGTGATCTCGACGGGATGATCATGACCATGACGGCGGATGATCCGAAGTGGAGCTTCGTTTCCTTCGGCGCCGATGGCTATATCGACAACGTCGTCGAGAAGCAGGTGATTTCCGATCACGCGACCGTCGGGATCTACAATTTCCGCAAGGGCTCGGACTTCGTTTCCTATGCGGACCGGATGATCGAGCGCGACTTCCGCGTCAACGGCGAGTTCTACGTGGCGCCGGTCTATAATTTCATGATCGAGGACGGCTCGAAGATCGGCGCCTACTCGATCGGCTCGGTGGATGCCGGCATGTACGGTCTCGGCGTGCCCGAGGATCTCACCCATTTCCAGAGCCTGCCTCTGTCCGTCGACGTGACGCGGTCGCTGGGTGCCTCGCTATGATCGAGGTTCTCAGCCATCGCGGCTATTGGAAGACGCCTGAGGAGAAGAACTCCGTCGAGGCCTTCGTTCGCTCCTTCTCGCTCGGCTTCGGCACGGAGACCGACGTGCGCGACAGCCAAGTAGACGGTGCGCCTTCGATCGTCATCTCGCATGACATTCCGCGCGGGGGGGAGATCTCGTTCGCGGAGTTGCTCCGGATCGCCAAGCAACACGGCTCTCCGTTGCTTGCGCTGAACATCAAGGCGGATGGGCTGCACGACATGCTGGCCGAAGTGCTCTCGAGCGAAGGCTACAGCAACTATTTCCTGTTCGATGCATCGGTACCCGATCTCATCCAGGGTGTGAAGCGCAAGATGACGTCGTTCACGCGTCTCAGCGAATATGAGCGCGAGGCCTCGCTATATGATGATCCCGGCGTGACCGGTGTGTGGATCGACAACTTCCTGCCGGGGCGCTGGTATGACGCGGCGCTCATCGAGCGCATTCTCGCCGACGGCAAGTCGGTCACGCTGGTGGCGCCGGATCTTCACGGTCGTCACGACGAATATGAACCATTTCTCCACTGGCTGGTGTCTTCGGGGCTCAACGAGCGGGACGGGCTTTCCGTCTGCACCGACTTTCCGGAGCGCGCGCAACTGATTTTGACTGGCCGGGACGCAGCATGACCACGCTTAAGGCAATTATCTTCGACATGGACGGCGTGCTGATCGATGCGCGCGAATGGCACTATGAGGCGCTGAACCGGGCGCTCGAGCTCTTCGGATACACCATTCCGCTGCACGAGCATCTGACGATCTTCGACGGCCTGCCGACACGGCGCAAGCTGGAGATACTGACGACGACGCGAGGGCTTCCCGAGGCGCTGCACGGTTTCATCAACGAGATGAAGCAGCTCTACACGACCGAGATGATCCACACCAAGTGCAAGCCGACCTTCAAGCAGGAATACGCGCTGGCGCGGCTGAGAGAAGACGGATACCGGCTCGCCGTGGCGTCGAACTCGATCAAGAGCACGGTGTCGCTGATGATGTCGAGAGCCGCACTCGACGGTTATCTCGAGTTCCAGCTCAGCAACGAAGACGTCAAGCACGGCAAGCCGAGCCCGGAAATCTACGTCAAGGCGATCACCATGATGGGCCTGACGCCCGAGGAATGCCTGATCGTCGAGGACAACGAGAACGGCATCAAGGCGGCCAAGGGTTCCGGCGCGCATGTCATGGTGGTGAACGATATCGCGGATGTGAACTATCCCGCGATCACCGAGACCATTCGAAAAATCCACGGTTGATGAGCTTGCGATGAATATTCTGATCCTGATAGCCGGCGAGCCTCGCATCCAGGCGATGGAGGCCTATCCGACCGCGCTGGTGGAAATCAACGGCGTGCCCCTGGTGCAGCGGCAGCTGGCCGAATGCGCCAAGATCCCCGGCCACCGCATCATCGTGGCGATGCAGAAGAAAGACCTGGCGCGCTACCACCTCGACGAGGTGGTGCGCCTGCTGTCGCCGGAGGCCGCGGTGGTCTCGGTCGAGGACAAGACGGAAGGGGCAGCTTGCACGGCGCTGCTCGCCGCCGGCTACATCGACAACGACGAGCCGCTGTTGATCCTCAACGGCGACGAATTCCTGACGGTTCCCTTCGACGGCGTCATCCAGAACTTCGTGGAGCGCGAGCTTGACGGCGGCACGATGACCTTCAAGTCGGTGCATCCGCGCTACTCCTTCGTCAGGCTCGACGACCAGAACATGGTAGTCGAGGCGGCCGAGAAGCATCCGATCAGCGACAACGCGACGGCCGGTTTCTACTATTTCCGCCAGGGACGGGACTTCGTGCGCGCGGCGAAGAACGCGATCCGCAAGGACGCTCGGCACAACAACATGTTCTATGTCTGCCCCGTCTATAACGAGATGGTGCTCGAGGGTAAGAAGATCGGGATCTTCCCGATCAACGCCAAGGACTTCCACCCGATCAAGTCGGATCGTCAGCTGATCGAGCTGTCCGTCACGGAAGGTGAAAAATGAGCGAGAAGCCACTCACCCTCAACGACATGATCGGCGGCTGGTTCATCGGCGATTTCGACCCAACCGTCGTCAAGACGGATGCGTTCGAGGTCGGCGTGAAGCATTACGTGGCCGGCGACAAGGATGCGGCGCATTACCACAAGATCGCGCGCGAGATCACGCTCGTCGTCTCCGGTACGGTCCGGATGATCGACCAGGTGTGGGAAGCGGGAAGCATCATCGATATCGAGCCTGGCAAGGTCAACCAGTTCGAGGCGCTGACCGATGCGACGGTTGCCGTCGTGAAGATCCCCAGCGCCAAGAACGACAAGTATCTGGTCTGATTTACCTGGAGCACGGCGCTCGCGGACGGTTTCGCGGGCGCTATACTTTCATGACAGTGCTATAAAGCAGAACGCCCGCATCGATGACCTCGATGCGGGCGTTCTTGTTACAGGGCTTGCGTGTTATTCCGCGCGGATTTCGTGCAGGACCATGCCGGTGCTGCCCGCCATGCTGGTCAGCCGTGGACGGTTGAAGACCGTGTAAAGCGGGTTGTCGCATTCGGGATTGGCGAACAGCGTGTTGGTGTCGAAGTAACCGTCCTCGATGAACTTCAGATTGTCGTGCATCGTGCGGAGATAATAGTACATCATGTGCAGATGACCGCGGCCGGCCAGCTGGTTCATGATCAGCGCATTGTGGAAGGCGGGAATGGCGGCCTTGCCGATGACGTGGATCGCATCGCCGACCCGGCGGTGATCGCGCCAGTAGTCGCGATATTCTCTCCAGGTAAAGTGGATGCTGTTGATGTCGACCTTCAGGTTCCAGGCGTCGAACGGCTTCTTGAAAGCCAGATCGAAGCGGACCACCACCAGCGCATCGTAGTCGGTCTTCTGGAAGACGTGCTTCAGCGCTTCCTTGTAGGTCTCGGCCTGCGAGCTGCCGTTGGGGTCGAGCAGGATCAGTTCGCATGGCGCGAACTTCTCCTGCAACTCGGCCAGCGCCGGGCTTTCATATGTCGCAAGATAGACCGTGGCATCAGGGTTCTTCGCGCGGATCGGCGCGATCACGTTTTCGAGCAAGGACGCGGCGTTGTCCCGCCCGTCCATCGGCAGGCCGAAACGATCCTTTTCAAGAAAGTTATGGCCTCTAATCAATATAGACAGTCGCATTCTAGTCGTCCCTATCACCCAATAGCTCCATGAACGCCATTTTACTTGTGCCGGGCTTGCCTCGGGGACGAATCGGTGTGCGCCGCAGCATTCCGGCGCGGTCGAACGAGCCGAATTTGCGCTAAGACCCAAAAATGGTCGGAAATTCTTGCCGGTGGGCGGCGCTATGCTGCTGGAGTGCCGCGCCGACATTTGCTATCCGGCGCTCGAGATCGTCAGGTAACTTGCGTTTCCGTGATGATTCGTTGTTATTTCTATAGTATTTCTAATTGATCATCTGACAATTAAAAAAGAGAATCATGCTTCTGGATGAGTTTTTCTCCTTCCTATTCTATCGTTTTGAATTGATACGTTGAGCCTCCGTTGGTGCAGGCAACCATTGTTGCAATCGCCAGTCGAACTGTCCCGTTTCGGCTTGAAAAAAGACGGAGTGTGCCAATTGCATCTAAAAAATTGGCGATTTAAACTTCCGGCGACCGAATCTGTAACAAGAGTGCAGCTCAGTTACAGGCGACGTTAACTCGAAATTAAAGACTGCCGAATAAGAGTTTCACTGCTCGCGATAGCTCTACCGAGGAGCGCAATTGACCGGTGGGTCCATGATGGACGCTGGTAGATGGTGCCGGGGGTTAAGAAGTTCGCGTTCATTGGCGTAGGGATCAGAGTCGCTTTGGCTCTGGGCGCATGATGCCCTCCTTTTGCGCTGGCTCGTCCGAGCCATGTTTAGTTTGACCCAATTTTGTTCCGACAGGAAACCCGGATCGTCGATGCCGACGACGCCGTGTGGCCGGCTTCAGTGCGGCTATGCGCGTCCGACCGACGGGGCGGGATGATGTCTTTTGATCAGCTAACGCGAGGGGCGCTCGTCCATGACTTCCATTGTAACTTCTCTGACCGTCAATCAGATCCGGGCGCTATCGACGACCGCGATCGCAAATCTTTCCTCCGATGACGTGGCGCAGCTCACGACAACGCAGATCAAGGCCTTGAGCTCGACACAGCTCGGCGCGATCGAAACCCAGGACTTCGTTGCTCTTTCCTCCCAGCAGATGAGCGCCGTATCGGCGACCGCGCTGGTTGGCCTCAAGCTCGAACAGCTGGCTGTTCTCTCCACGGCGCAGCTCGGTGGCCTCTCCACCACTCAGGTCGCCGCCCTTTCCACCACTGAAGTCGCAAACCTCAGCTCTGAACTGATTGGCGCGCTTTCGACCGGTCAGGTTGCTGCTCTTACCTCCAAGCAGATCGCTGCCATGGGTACGGAAGACGTTGCCGCCTTCACGACCGGCCAGATCGCCGTTTTGAAGACCACGCAGCTCGGCGCGCTCTCCTCCGCGCAGATCGCCAACCTCTCTAGCGACCAGGTCGCCGCGTTCACCTCTACGCAGGCAGCGGCGCTTACTTCGGTTCAGCTCGGCGCCATCTCCTCCGACGGTATCGCGCTGTTTTCGACCGACGAGATCGCGGCCATCAGCACGAAGGCTCTCGGCGGCCTCTCCACCGATAGCATGGCGGCGCTCTCCAGCGACCAGATCATCGCGCTCAAGACCAGCCAGATCGCTCTTCTTAGCAGCGCCCAGTTCGGCGCGCTGAATTCCGACCAGGTCGGCGTTCTTACCGGCACGCAGATCGGTGCTCTCGGCTCCAAGCAGCTTGCTTCGCTCTCCACCGACGTCATCGCATCGCTCAACACCGACCAGATCGTCGCACTGAAGACGACGCAGGTCGCAGCGCTCACCACCGACCAGCTCGCAGCCCTCGACGTCAACCAGGTTGGCGCATTCAGCTCCACCCAGACCGCAGTCCTGTCCTCCGCGCAGTTCGGCGCGCTGACCACCGATGACATTGCGACCTTCACCACCGACGAGATCGCCGCCATAAGCACGAAGACGCTGGCCGGCCTGTCTACCGCGACGCTCGCAGCTCTCGACACCACCCAGTTCGCAGCGCTCAAGTCCAGCCAGATCGCGCTCCTGACCACCTCGCAGGTCGCATCGCTTGGCTCCGAAAAGGTCGCCGCTCTGAAGAGCGATCAGGTCGTCGCCCTGACCTCGAAGCAGCTCGCAGCTCTCACCACCGATGATGTCGCCGCTCTCAGCACCGACAACGTCGCCGCCATGAAGACCGGCCAGATCGCCGCCCTGAACAACGGTCAGATCGCCGCTATGTCTTCCGATCAGGTCAAGGCTCTCAGCAGCGCGCAGATCGGCGCGATGACCTCCTCGGAGCTTGCTGCCCTCAGCACCGACGACATCGCGACCTTCACGACCGATGAAATCGCAGCCATCAGCACCAAGGCTCTCTCCGGTCTGTCGGCCGACGTCATCGGCGCTCTGAAAAGCGACCAGGCTATCGCCCTGAAGTCGAGCCAGATCGCTTTGCTCAGCACCGGCCAGATCGCCGCGCTCAGCACCGACAACATTGCTCTCCTGACCAGCGACCAGGTCGGCGCCCTGAACTCCAAGCAGATCGGAGCGCTCACCGCTGATGAAATCGGCGCGCTCTCGACCGACAACGTCGCTATCCTGAAGACCACGCAGGTCGCAGCCCTCAGCGCGTCGCAGATCGGCTCGATGTCGTCCGATCAGGTCAAGGCTCTGACCAGCACGCAGGTCGGCGTCCTCAGCTCCGCACAGCTCGACGCGATGTCGACGGATGGCATCGGTTCGTTCACCACGGATGAAATCGCCGCGATCAGCACCAAGGCTCTGACGGGTCTGACCACCGATGACGTGGCTGCGCTGAGCAGCGATCAGATCGTCGCGCTGAAGTCGAGCCAGATCGCTCTCCTGAGCAGCGCACAGCTCGGCGCCATCTCCACCGACAACATCGCCCTCCTGAAGAGCGACCAGGTCGTCGCCCTGACCTCCAAGCAGCTCTCCGGCCTCTCCAGCGACGCCGTTGCCGCTCTCTCCACCGACAACGTCGCCATCCTGAAGACGACGCAGATCGCCGCCCTGACGACGGCCCAGATCGGCCACCTGTCCACCGACCAGGTCAAGGCTTTGACGAGCGGCCAGGTTGGCGTCCTCTCGGCCGGCCAGATCGGCGCGATGTCGAGCGACGACATCAAGACGTTCACGACCGACGAAATCGGTGCGATCAGCACGAAGGCCATCGCACAGCTCTCCACCGAAAGCCTCGCAGCTCTGGATAGCGATCAGGTCAAGGCCCTGAAGTCGACCCAGATCGCACTTCTGACCACCGGCCAGGTTGCATCGCTGACGACGGACCAGGTGGCTGTTCTCGGCAGCGACCAAGTCGGCGCCCTGAACTCGAAGCAGATCGCCGCTCTTTCGACGGATGAACTCGCCGCCCTGACGACCGACAACGTCGCCATCCTGAAGACGACGCAGATTGCCTCGTTGAGCAGCCTGCAGATCGACGCGATGACGTCCGACCAGGTCAAGGCCCTGACCAGCACGCAGGTCGCCGCACTGTCATCCAACCAGTTGCATGCTATGTCGAGCGACGACATCGCGAGCTTCACCACCGACGAAATCGCTGCAATCAGCACGAAGTCGCTTTCGGGTCTCACCACGGATGCCGTCAACGGTCTCGGTAGCGATCAGGTCGTTGCCCTGAAGTCCAGCCAGATCGCCGCCATGGGCACGATCCAGCTGAACGCGCTGACGACCGACAACATCACGAAGCTGCTGAGCGACCAGATCCTGGCGCTGAGCACCAGCCAGCTTGCCTCGCTGTCGACCGATGATATCGCTGCGATCTCGACCGACAACGTCGGCATCTTGAAGAGCACGCAGGTTGCTGCTCTGACGACGGCGCAGATCGACGCCATGTCGACCGATCAGGTGAAGGCACTGACGACCGGTCAGGTCGCGGTTCTGACGGCCGCCCAGATCGGCGCCATGTCGAGCGATGACATCGTGACATTCTCGACCGACGAAGTCGGCGCGATCAGCACGAAGGCCATCGCACAGCTCTCCACCGACAGCCTCGGAGCTCTCGACACCAACCAGTTCGCCGCTCTGAAGTCGAGCCAGGTCGCGCTGCTCACCACCAGCCAGGTCGCATCGCTGTCGACCGACAAGATGGCTGCCATGGGTAGCGATCAGCTCGGCGCCCTGAACTCCAAGCAGATCGCCGCTCTGACCACGGATGACATCGCCGTCATCTCCACGGACAACGTCGCTCTGCTCAAGACCGGTCAGATCGCCGCCATGACCACGGACCAGCTCAACGCCCTGACGGCAGATCAGGTCACCGCGCTGACCGCCGATCAGATCGGTGCCATGTCCTCGACCCAGCTCGCGGTGATGACCACCGACGACATCACGTCCTTCTCGACCGATGAAATCGCGGCCATCAGCACCAAGGCGCTTGCAGGTCTGAGCACCGCCGACGTCAACGCGCTGACCAGCGACCAGGTCAAGGCTCTGAAGTCGAGCCAGATTGCTCTGCTCAGCACGGCACAGGTCGCCGCGCTGACGACCGACAACGTCGCGCTTCTGTCCAGCGATCAGGTCGGCGCACTGAAGTCGAACCAGATCGCGGCACTGTCCACGGACGAAGTCGCGGCTCTGAGCACCGACAACATTGCCTTGCTGTCGTCGGGCCAGGTTTCCGCTCTGAACAACACGCAGATCGGCGCCATGTCCTCCGACCAGATCAAGGCTCTGACCAGCGCACAGGTCGGCGTCCTGACTGCCGACGAGTTCGCTGCAATGTCTACCGACGACATCGCGACCTTCTCGACCGACGAAATCGCGGCGATCAACACCAAGATCATCGCGGCTCTGTCGACCGACACGCTCGAGGCACTCGGCACGGATCAGTTCGCTGCGCTCACCACCGGTCAGGTGGCCCTGCTCAGCACTTCGCAGATCGCGTCGCTGACGACCGACAAGGCGGTGGCACTCACGAGCGACCAGATCGGTGTCCTGAGCTCCAGGCAGATCGCGGCACTCAGCACCGGCGACCTCGCGGTTCTGTCCACCGACAACGTGGCTCTGCTGAAGACCGGCCAGGTTGCCGCCCTCAGCACCGCGCAGATCACGGCGATGTCGTCCGATCAGATCAAGGCCCTGACCAGCAGCCAGATCGGCGTACTGACCTCGGCTCAGCTCGGCGCCATGTCGACGGATGGTGTCTCGTCCTTCACGACAGACGAGATTGCCTCGATCAGCACCAAGGCTCTGACCGGTTTGACCACTGATGACATCAAGGTGCTCAGCAGCGATCAGGTCAAGGCTCTGAAGACCGGCCAGGTTGCACTGCTGACGACCGGCCAGCTTGCTGCGATCACGACCGACAACATCGCTATCCTGTCTTCGGAACAGGTCGGCGCGCTGACGGCGGTGCAGGTCAAGTCTCTGACGACCGACGAAGTGGCAGCTCTGACCACCGACAACGTCGCGGCGCTCAAGTCGACCCAGGTCTCTTCGTTGACTACCGAGCAGATCACCGCCATGTCCTCTGATCAGGTCAAGGCGCTGACGAGCGGTCAGGTCGCGGTTCTCACCGCTGCCCAGATCGGCGCCATGGACACGGACGATATCTCCTCGTTCTCCACCGACGAGATCGCGGCCATCAGCACCAAGGCTATCGTGGAACTCTCCTCGGCCAGCATTGACGCAATGACCACCGATCAGTTCAAGGCTCTGACGACGAACCAGATCGCGCTTCTGACCACCAGCCAGATCGCCTCGCTGTCGACCGACAAGATGGTTGCCATGAACAGCGATCAGCTCGGCGTACTGTCCGCGAAGCAGGTCGCGGCGCTCAGCACCGCAGACATCGCAGTCCTGACAACGGATCAGGTGGCTGTGTTGAAGACCGACCAGGTGGCTTCGCTGACGACGGACCAGATCGATGCGATGAGCACCGATCAGATCAAGGCCTTCACCAGCAGCCAGATCGCGGTGATGAGCTCGGCGGAGATTGCCGCAATGTCCAGCGAGGACATCGCGACCTTCTCGACCGACGAAATCGCGGCGATCAGCACCAAGGCTCTGGCCGGACTGCAGACCGAGGACTTCTCGGCCTGGACGACCGATCAGCTCGACGCCTTCACCACGGATCAGGTGCCGGCTCTGAACTCGGCCCAGGTCGACGCGGTTCTCGCGGCCTACGCAGCGCTGAACTCTTAAGTCACGGATAGACGAAAATAGAGACGCCGCCCGATCATCTCGGGCGGCGTTTTTCGTTTCTCCGGGACCAGCCGAACAGCCTTGGATATCAGGCGTTCTCATGCCGTCGTGGAGGCCAATCAGCCAGCCCGACGCAAGCTCTATCCGGTAGCAAGGAACCCGACGCTTTCATGCGTCTGTTGATCTCAGGCCATCCGGCCACCCTTGCCGTAGGACGTCCATGAACGCGAACACCGCAATTGCATCGAGCCAAGTCTCTCCAATCGCAAACATTTTGGAGCAGGCACGCCATCAACGCCTGTCGCTTGGCGACCTGATCGCCATCGCGGAAGGTCTCGCGAACGCCGATCAACGGCAGCAGGCGGCCGAGCTCTACAAGACGTGGATCGCGTTCAACGACAACAATCCGCTGCTGCATCTCGCCTATTTCAACTATTCCGTGGTGTCGCGTAATGCCGGCGACGTGGCCGGCGCGATCAGCGCGCTGCGTGCCTGCCTGAAGATCGATCCGCGTTTTGGCCCGGCGCATATCAACCTCGGCCGTGCGCTTGAGGATTGCGGTCTCGGCCATCAGGCCGTCGAGCAATGGCGCAGCTATGTCGAGATGACCAGCGACATTACCAGCGAGCGCATCGAGCATCGGCTGATGACGCTCCAGCACATCGGCCGCGTTCTTGAGGGCGGCAACGTGCTGGAGGCTGCCGAAACCACGCTGTGGCAGGCGATCGAGCTGCAGCCAAACCGGCCGGAAGCCGGCCAGCACTGGACGTCGCTGCGCCAGCGGCAGTGCAAGTGGCCGATCCTGACGCCGTCGATTCATGTCAGTGCGCGGCAGCTGCTCGACGCCATGTCGACGCTGACGCTCTCCTGCTACGCCGACGATCCGCTTTATCAGCTGGCCAAGGCCTATCGCTACAACAAGACGCTTGTCGGTCGCCCGAACCTTTCGGCCTTCCCACGCAAGTCCGCGCGCGTGAAGACCGGCACCGGCCAGCGCCTGCGCGTCGGCTATGTCTCGTCGGATCTGCGCGATCACGCCGTCGGCTTCGCGCTCAGCGAAGTGCTGGAGCTGCACGACAAGACGACGGTCGAGATCTTCGGCTATTACTGCGGCGAGCCGCGCACCAATGACGCGACGCAGGAGCGCATCAAGGCGGCTGTCGATGGATGGCGCGATATCAGCGCGCTCAGCGACACCGATGCCGCCAACCTGATCCGCAAGGACGAAATCGATATCCTGATCGACGTCAACGGTTACACCAAGCATGCCCGCACGAAGCTGTTCGCCTATCGTCCGGCGCCTGTTATCGTGAACTTCTGCGGCTATCCCGGTTCCATGGGCAGCCCCGTGCACCAGTACATGATCGCCGACGAGACGATCGTGCCTGTTGAAAACGAGATCTACTATACGGAAAAGGTCCTGCGGATCGCCTGTAACCAGCCGATCGACCGCAAGCGCCAGATCGCCGCGCAGCCGACGCGCACGCAGGCGGGTCTCCCTGAAGATGCTTTCGTCTTCGCCTGCTTCAACGGCATGCAGAAGATCAGCGAGCCGTGCTTCGCGCGCTGGATGACGATCCTGGCTGCGACGCCGGGCAGCGTGCTGTGGCTGCTCGCGGCTGACGAGGCCGTGAACGACCGCCTCGTGCAGGCCGCCGTCAAGGCCGGCATTGATGCCAAGCGGATCATCTTCGCGCCGAAGGCGCCGAACGCGCATCATCTGGCGCGCATCGCGCTGGCCGATCTCTTCCTCGACACCTTCCCCTACGGCGCGCATTCGACCGCGGGCGACGCGATCACCATGGGTCTGCCGGTTCTGACCGTTCCGGGCAAGAGCTTTGCCTCGCGCTTCTGCAACAGCATCGTTGCCGCCGCCGGCGTGCCGGAGCTCGCCTGCAGTGGGCCTGACGATTACGTTGCGCGCGCTATCGGCTTCTTCAAGGATCGTGCAAGCCTGGCCGCTATCCGCCAGTCGCTGAAGGACAAGCGCGAGGGCAGTGCGCTTCGGGATATCCCGGGTCTCGCCCGTCGCCTGGAGGAGCTGTTCTGGCAGATGCAGGGCGAAGCCGAGCGCGGCGAGACGCCGACGCCTGACCTCAGCAACCTCGAGGCCTATTACGAGATCGGCGCCGAGCTGGTGCAGACCCTCAGCGAGTTCGAAGACGATGCGAGCTATCGCCGCCACTACCGCGAGAAGCTCGCGCAGTGGAACGACTACGCGCCGCTCGCCATCGATACGCGCCTGTGGACCGAGCCGACGGCTTAACGCCGCCGGTCCATCCTCAAGGGGTTTCAACTTGCCGCAAGGCCACAGGCAACGGGTGCTTTAGAGAATGCAGGGGAATGGAAAGATCGTGATCGTCGGCGCCGGACTATCGGGCGCCGTGATCGGGCGGGAACTGGCGCTGGCGGGACACAAGGTCGAGATCCTTGATGCCCGTGACCACATCGCCGGCAACTGCCACACCGAGCGTGACGCCGATACCGGCGTGATGGTGCATGTCTACGGACCGCACATCTTCCATACCGACGATGCCGAGGTCTGGGACTACGTCAACGGCTTCCAGACCTTCATGCCCTACAAGAACCGGGTGAAGACGACCAGCAAGGAGCGCGTTTATTCGCTGCCGGTCAATCTGCACACGATCAACCAGTTCTTCGGCAAGACGCTGCGCCCGGATGAGGCGAAGGCGTTCATCGAGGAGCAGGCCGACAAGACGATCACCGATCCGCAGACCTTCGAAGAGCAGGCCATGCGCTTCGTCGGCAAGGATCTCTACGAGGCCTTCTTCAAGGGTTATACCGAGAAGCAGTGGGGCTGCTCGCCGACCGAGCTGCCGGCCTCGATCCTGAAGCGGCTGCCGGTGCGCTTCAACTATGACGACAACTACTTCTTCCACAAATTCCAGGGCATGCCCGAGAATGGCTATACCGACATGATCGGCCGAATTCTCGACCATCCCAATATCACGGTGAAACTGAGCACGCGGTTCGAGCGCGCCGAGCATGAGGATGCCAGCCACGTCTTCTACTCCGGCCAGCTCGACGGCTATTTCGACTATGAGGCGGGGCGGCTCGGCTACCGGACGCTGGATTTCGAACGCTTCAGCTATGATGGCGACTACCAGGGCTGCGCGGTCATGAACTACGGCGACGCCTCGGTGCCGTTTACACGCATCACCGAGCACAAGCATTTCTCTCCGTGGGAAGAGCATCAGGGTTCGGTCTGCTACCGCGAGTTCTCGCGCGCCTGCGGGCCCGACGACATTCCCTATTATCCGATCCGGATGGTCGAGGAGAAAGAGCAGCTGGCGCAATATGTTACGCGTGCGGAGAAGGAAGATGGCGTCACCTTCGTCGGCCGCCTTGGCACCTATCGCTATCTCGATATGGACGTGACGATCCGCGAGGCGCTCGACACGGCGCGGCTCTATCTCTCGACGCTGTCGGAGAGCGCCCGCATGCCGGCTTTCCTGCATCGTCCGGTCTGACCGGGCGTCGCTTCTCGCTTCGATGTTTTCAAGGCGCTGGCTGTGAAGTCGGCGCCTTTTTCGTTTCCTGCATCAGGTGTGTAACAAAACCGCCGTCCGGCTCGTAGATGCTGTCAGTAACGCGAACGCCATTTGGGAGACCGCGAGATGCTGAACAGACGTCGACTACTCTTTAGTACCGGCCTTGCCGCGATCGGCCTGCCGCTTGTCCTCGGACGCTCGAAGAGCGCTGCCGCTGAAACCTTTGCCGTCAATCACAGCGATGCCGAATGGCGGCGCAAGCTGACAGCGGATCAGTATGATGTTCTACGCCATGAGGGGACCGAGCGGCCCTTTACGAGCGCGCTGCTGCATGAAGAGCGCAAGGGCAATTTCGCCTGCGCGGGTTGCGAGCAGGATGCCTTCTCCTCGGCGACGAAATTCGACAGCGGCACGGGGTGGCCGAGCTTTTGGGCACCGCTCGACAGGCATGTCGTCGGCACGACGCGCGACACGCAGTTCGGCATGGTGCGCGAAGCGGTGCATTGCGGTCGCTGCGGCGGCCATCTCGGCCATGTGTTCGACGACGGACCGAAGCCGACCGGTCTGCGTTATTGCCTCAATGGCGTTGCCTTGACCTTCCATCCGACAGAGAGGAAAGCATCATGAACAGTCACGGACTATCCAGAACACGGCGTCCGATTCGAGCGGTCGCTTTTGGTGTCGCCGTCGCACTGGCGGGCGGGTTGGTGCTGCAGCTGACGCCATCAGTGGCTAAGGAAGTGCATGTCATCCCGCCACCCGCCCTCGACGAGCCGGCAGCAAGCGGGCGCGAAACGGCAACTTTCGCTGGCGGCTGTTTCTGGGGCGTGCAAGGCGTGTTCCAGCACGTCAAGGGCGTGATCAGCGCGACATCAGGCTATGCCGGCGGGGCGAAGGCGACCGCGCAGTACGAGACCGTCAGCGGCGGTGATACCGGCCATGCCGAGTCCGTTAAGGTCGTGTTCGACCCGAGCAAGGTCAGTTACGGCCGGCTGCTGCAGATCTACTTCTCCGTTGCGCACGATCCGACGCAGCTGAACCGCCAGGGGCCGGATACCGGCACGCAGTATCGCTCGGCGATCTTCCCCGCCAACGATGAGCAGGCCAAGGTGGCGAAGGCCTATATAGACCAGCTCGACCATGCCAAGGTTTTCGACGGTGCGATCGTGACGAAGATCGAGCCGGGCAAGAGTTTCTATGTCGCGGAGGGGTATCATCAGGACTTCCTGACTAACAATCCTGATTATCCCTATATCGTCATCAACGACCTGCCGAAGGTCGCCGCGCTGAAGCAGCTATTCCCCAGGGATTACAGCGAAAAGCCGGTACTGGTCGCGGCCGCCGGGTCGAACTGAGGACCGCCTGAAACGAACAGCAAACGCCCGCCCGGTTTCCAGCGGGCGTTTGCGTTCAGCTGCATGGCCTCATCACCTCGTTATACCTGAGCAGAAAATTCCACAAATAAAGAGTTCCATGCGTAAAATATCGCGCCATAGTTTGAACATGTGCAAAATAGTTCTCGTTTTCAGGTAAAATAGAACCAGTTTTCACTTCCCGGTGCTTGTCACTCGGCTCCAGCGGGCGTACGGCGCTAAGCGTCAAATTGCCCTGCGCTGAATTGACGCTTCAGCAAAACTTGAGCGACCGACTCCCACGGTCGTGAAGGAGCCAATCATGAGAGACCTCCCGGGCCTGCCGTCCCGCAGAAGCTTCCTGAAAGCTTCCGCGGCGACCGCGGCTATTGCCGGCATTGCCGGTGCAGCAAAAGCCGAAACCAAACCCGAACCCGCCGCGCTCACCGAATACAAGCCAGACTGTCTTCAGCCCACGGAGTGGGCCTTCGTCATGGCTGCGGTCGCGCGTTTGATTCCGTCGGAGGGCGATGGCCCCGGCGCGATCGAGACGCGCGTTCCCGTTTTCATCGACAAGCAGCTCGCCGGCGACTACGGCAAGGCGTCGGACTGGTACATGGTCGGCCCGTATGAGCCGGCGGCTAGCCCGCTGCGCGGCTGGCAGACCCCGCTCAACCCGCTGGAAACCTACCAGCAGGCGATCCCGGTGTTCAACGAGTGGTGCAAGCAGACCCACGGCAAGATCTTCGCCGAGCTTGACCCGGAAACGCAGGACAAGGCGCTCACCTCGCTCCAGAAGGACGAGATGAAGATCAAGCCGGAGCTGCGCGAGTTCTTCTCGATCCTGCTCGCCAACACCAAGGAGGGCTACTTCTCCGACCCGATGTATGGCGGCAACCATGGTATGGCTGCCTGGAAGTATATCGGCTTCCCGGGCGCGCGCGGCTCCTACAAGGAGTGGGTCGGCAAGCATAACGTCAAGTATCCGCTTGGCCCCGTCTCGATCTCCGGCGAAAGGGGCTAACGATCATGGCACGCACAGAAAAGAAAAAAGACGTCGTTCTCGTCGGCTTCGGCTGGACGGGCGCGATCATGGGCATCGAGCTTGCCAATGAAGGCCTCGAGGTTCTGGCGCTGGAGCGCGGTCACGATCAGGCGACCGTTCCCGACTTCCAGTACCCGAACATGATCGATGAGCTGAAGTACGGCATTCGCTACGGCATGATGGAAAAGCCGGCGAACACGACGGTCACCATTCGCCGTTCGCTGGATGAGACCGCGCTGCCTTACCGCAGCCTCGGCACCTTCCTGCTCGGCACCGGCGTCGGCGGCGCCGGCACCCATTGGAACGGCCTCAACTGGCGTCCGATGCAGTCGGAATACCGCCTGAAGTCCTATGTGACCGAGAAGTTCGGCGCAGGCGTCATGACCGAGGACATGACGATCCAGGACTATCCGATGACCTATGAAGAGCTCGAGCCGCATTTCGATCGCTTCGAGAAGGTCGCGGGCATTTCCGGCCAGGCCGGCAACGTCAACGGCAAGATCGTCGAGGGCGGCAACCCGTTCGAGGCGCCGCGTTCCAACGACTATCCGATGCCGGCCATGCCGTCGACCTGGGATGGGGTGAAGTTCCGCGATGCGGCGAAGGCTGCGGGCTACCACCCGTTCCCGAGCCCTGGCGGCATTGCCTCCAAGGATTACGTCAACGAATACAACATGCAGATGGGCCCGTGTAACCATTGCGGTTTCTGCGAGCGCTACGGCTGCTACAACTATTCGAAGTCTTCTCCGCAGACGGCCATCATCGACGCCCTGAAGCGCAAGAAGAACTTCGAGTATCGCGTCAACTCGGAAGTGCTGCGCGTCGAAAAGGCCGAAGACGGCAAGACCGCGACCGGCGTTACCTATTTCGACCACAAGACCGGCGAAGAAGTCTTCCAGCCGGCCGACCTGGTGATCCTGACCGCCTTTGCGCTGAACAACGTGCACCTGATGCTCGTCTCGGGCATCGGCCAGCCCTACGATCCGAACACCAACGAAGGTGTCGTCGGCCGTAACTATGCCTACCAGATCACCGGCGGCTACACGCTGTTCTTCAAGGACGAGGAATTCAACCCGTTCATCGGCACGGGCGCCAACGGCTTCTGCATCGACGATTTCGGCATCGACAATATCGACTTCGCCAAGGAAGGCTTTGTCGGCGGCGCCTACTGGCGTGCCGGCCAGACCAACGGCCAGCCGGGCCACACCATGCCGCTTCCTGCGGGCACGCCAAGCTGGGGTGCAGGCTGGAAGAAGGGCATCGGCGAATGGTATGGCCATGCGATGAACATCGGCGCCCACGGCTCCGTCATGTCCTATCGCGGCCACTATCTCGATCTCGACCCGACCTACAAGGACCGCCACGGCCGTCCGATGCTGCGCATGACCTATAACTGGCACGAAAACGAAATCCGCCAGACGCAGTTCATGAAGTCGAAGATGGAACCGATCGCCAAGTCGATGAACCCGACCACGATGCAGGAAGGTTTCAAGAAGGAAGGCGCCATGTTCGACGTCCGTCCTTACCAGACCACCCACAATACCGGCGGCACGGTGACCGGCGACGATCCGAAGACCTCGGTTCTCAACCGTTATCTGCAGTCCTGGGATTGCCATAACGTCTTCGTCATGGGCGCCAACGTCTTCCCGCAGAACACGCAGTACAACCCGACCGGCATGGTCGGCGGTCTGGCCTACTGGGCGGCGCATCACATCCGCAAGGATTACCTGCCCAACCCGCGGCCGCTGGCATAAGGAGAACAGAGATGAAAACCTTTCTCCGCATCATCGGAACGCTGGTCGTTCTGGGCGTTATCGCGCTCGTTGCCTTCATCTTCGTGCCGGTGCAGCGTACCGGCCCGACCGCTCAGCTCGCAGCCGACTTCAAGCCGGCCAAGGGGCAGGGTGAGTATGTCATGCGCGCCGGCGACTGCATGGCCTGCCACACCAGCGAAGGCGGCAAGCCCTTCGCCGGCGGCCGCGCCATCCAGAGCCCGATGGGCACGATCTGGACCACCAACATCACGCCCGACAAGGACACCGGCATCGGCAACTGGACGCTCGCCGATTTCCGCGCTGCCCTCTACGACGGCGTGACGCCCAACGGTACGCATCTCTATCCGGCCATGCCTTACGAGAACTACCGCAAGCTCTCGGAAGAAGATGTCGTGGCGCTTTACGACTACTTCATGCATGAGGTCGAGCCTGTCTCGAACAAGGTGGAGGAAACCAAGCTTTCCTTCCCGTTCAACATGCGCTTCGGCCTGCGCGCCTGGAACTGGCTGGCTGCCAGCTACGCGGCCGGCTTCAAGCCGGAGCAGGGCGAGGACGAGCAGTTCAACCGCGGCAAATATCTGGTTGAAGGCGCCGGCCACTGCGCCGCCTGCCACAGCCCGCGCAACCTGTTCATGGCGCAGGACGGCATCGACAATTCGTCGAAGGCCTTCCTCTCCGGCGGCGAGATCGACGGTTTCACGGCCCCTGATCTTCGTGGTCCGGCAAGTGGTCCGCAGACGTGGAGCACCGAGCAGCTGGCGGCTTATCTCTCGACCGCTCGCAACGCTCACTCGTCGGCAACCGGCGAAATGATGCTCGTCGTTCGTGACTCGCTGCAGTACATGAGCCACGACGATAACCTCGCGATCGCCACCTATCTGAAGAAGATCGGTAACGCTGGTGGTTCGGCTTCGACCGCACAGCCGGAGAAGGCAGAGGTGACGGCGACCGAAACGCTGCTTTCGGACGCCAAGCCCGACATGCCGCTCGGCCCGCGTCTCTATCTCGACAACTGCGCCGCCTGCCACATGGTGAGCGGCAAGGGCGCCGGCGAGACCTTCCCGGCGCTCGATGGCAACTCGCTGGTTGATGCCAAGTCGCCCAAGGGCCTGATCAGCGTGATCCTGCACGGCGCCGAACTGCCGTCGACGCCGGATCGCCCGATGAAGCTACGCATGCAGGGCTACGAAAACCGCCTGTCGGACGACGAAGTCGCCGCACTCGCGACCTTCCTGCGCGACGGCTGGCACAACAAGGCCGCTGCCGTAACGGCCGCCGACGTGACCGCCGTTCGCGGCGAGAAGCACTAGGATAAGAGGCCGGCAGCGCGAGAGTGCTGCCGGCTCTGTTCGTGAGACTGGACATGAATCAGCCCGCGGGAGAGATCCCGCGGGCTGTTTTGTTTCGGACTTTCTGAGCCGGGGCCTAAATCAGGTGCGCGGCTTCAGGTTCTCGGGGTCGTAGATCGGCTTGTAGCCGACGCTGACCACTTCGACCGGATAGGTCTCGGCGAAATACTCGACGTTCAGCTTGCGGCCGACCTGGCAGTATTCCTGCGGCAGGTAGGCGAGCGCGATGTTCTTGCCGACGGTCGGGCCGTAGGCGACCGAGGTCGTGTAGGAGATGCGGCCGAGGCTGTCGACCAGCGACTTGCCTGTTTCCGGATCCATGACCGGCATGGAGCCGACGGGGTAGCGCTTGACGCCCTTGCTGTCGGTGTTTTCGGTCATGACGAGGGTGCAGAGCATCGCCGGCTGGTGTTCGCGGGCCTTGTATTCCAGGTGCTTGGCCTTGCCGCGGAAATCGGCTTCCTTGACCTTCGGGCGGGCGAGATCGGCTTCCAGCAGATTGTACTGGGTGAGCAGATCGCCGTTCTGCAGGCGCAGCGACTTTTCCATGCGGCGCGAGTTGGCGTAGGTTTCGACGCCGAAGGGCATGACGCCGGTGGCGCGGAGCGCATCCCAGACGGCCAGGCCATCCTCGTACCTCATGTGCAGTTCCCAGCCCTGTTCGCCGACATAGGAGATGCGGAAGGCTGTGACCGTCTTGCCTGCGATCTCGATCGGCTTGATGGCCGCGAAGGCGAAGTTTTCGGGATCGAGCGCTGCCGGATCGGCGACCACCTTCTTCAGCGTGTCGCGGGCATTCGGGCCCCAGATGCCGATCGTGATGAACTTTTCCGAGACGTCGGTGATCGTAACGTCGAGGCCGCGATCCTCGGCGACGCGCTTCATGTAGTGGAAGTCGCGCGGGCCGGCGTCGGCGCCGTTGATGAGGCGGCAGCGGTCGGCCATGCGGATGACGGTGAAGTCGGCGCGCACCATGCCCTCGTCGTCGAGGAAGTGGGTGTAGATGCCCTTGCCGATGTTGGCGTCACCGCCGATCTTGGCGGCGCAGAGCCACTCAAGCAGCTCGACATGATCGGGGCCTTCGATGTCGACCATGTGGAAGTGGCTGAGGTTGACGATGCCGCAATCCTCGCTCATCGCCAGATGCTCGGCGTTGGAGACGCGCCAGAAGTGGCGGTTGTCCCATTCGTTTTCGCGCACGGGAACTTGGGAACCGTATTTCTCCAGCAGGTGTTCGTTGGCCTTGTAGCCATGCGCACGCTCCCAGCCGCCGAGCTCCATGAAGTAGCCGCCGAGTTCCTTTTCGCGCTCGTAGAAGGGCGAGCGCTTGGCGTTGCGGCCCGACGCGTAGGGTTCGCGGGTGTGGACGGCGGGGAAGTAAATCTTCTGCGCTGCCTCATAGCAGCGGCCGGCGATGAAGTCTTCGGTCAGCTGGTGCGGGTAGAAGCGGGAATAGTCGATCGAGTTGTGGTCGATCTCGGTGCGGCCGTCTGTCATCCAGTCGGCGATCAGCTTGCCGTAGCCCGGGCCGTCCTTGACCCAGATGGCGACGCAGTACCAGAGGCCGCGCACCTTCTGGCTTTCGCCGCAGGACGGGCCGCCGGCGGCGGAGACCTGCAACAGGCCGTTGAAGGAATGGCCTTCGTTATAGCCGAGTTCGCCGAGGATCGGCGTCAGCTCCATGGCCTTTTCGAGCGGCTCGAGGATCTGCTCCATCTCAAGGTCGCGCTGCGAGGGCGAGAGGCGCGCCTCGTGCTTTTCCAGCAGTTCGCGCGGGTGGCACATGCGCGGATTCGTGGTCTCGTAATAGCCCCACTCGATCTGGCCGCCTTCGGTGGTCTTCGGGTCGCCAGTGTCGCGCATATAGGCGGAGTTGCCCTGGTCGCGCAGCAGCGGGTAGCCGATTTCCTTGCCCGTGCCTTCGAACTCGTTGTAGGGGCCGAAGAAGGTGAGGGGGTGATCGACCGGCATGACCGGCAGGTCCTCGCCGACCATCTCGGCGATCAGGCGGCCCCAGAGGCCGGCGCAGACGATGACGTGATCGGCCATGATGGTGCCGCGATGGGTGACGACACCCTTGATGCGGCCGCCCTCGACGATCAGCGACTGGGCCGGCGTGTTGCCGAACATCTTGAGCTTGCCGGATTTCTCGGCGGCATCGACCAGCTTACCGGCAACGGTCTGCGAGCGCGGAATGACGAGGCCTGCGTCGGGATCGAACATGCCGCCCTGGACCTGATCTTCCTCGATCAGCGGGAACATTTCCTTGATCTCAGCAGGCGAGACGTAATGCGCCCGGGTGCCGAAGGCCTTGGCGGAGCTCAGCTTGCGCTTGATCTCTTCCATCCAGGCGTCGTCGCCGGTGCGGGCGACTTCGAGACCGCCGATACGGGAGTAGTGGCCCATCTTCTCGTAGAAATCGATCGAATACTGGGTGGTCCAGACCGAGAGATAATCGTGCGACGTGGTGTAACAGAAGTCCGAGGCGTGGGCGGTCGAGCCGATGTCGGTCGGGATACCCGACTTGTCGATGCCGACGATGTCGTCCCATCCGCGCTCGATCAGGTGATGGGCGATGGATGCGCCGACGATGCCGCCGAGACCGATGATGACGACCTTAGCCTGCTTAGGAAACTCTGCCATTGAGTGCGACCCTGATTGAATATTGAGATCGGATTTTAGGGATAGAAACGCGACGTGTAGAGCCTGTCTACGACATAATTATCAAACTGCACGACCAGAGGCATGTGGCTTGTGGATGACGGGTGCGGGTGGCGCGGGCTTCCGCTGCCTTCGAGAGCTGACCGGTCGCTGCCGGACAGGGTCGATGTTGCGTCGTTTCCGCGACATGTTAGAATCCCTCCTAATATTCAGAGACTTGGCTCTATTTCCGTCACCCCCGGCGGGCAAGGACCGGCAATGAAGACTGCGAGTGCGCCGATGGCAAGCTACGGTGTCGAACCAGGGATACGCTTCGCGTTGCTCCTTGATGGGCGAGGCGGCTGCAGGCAGATCGACATGGATGATGTCTGCGCCTGGAAGCCCGGCGATGGCGTGATCTGGCTGCACCTGGAGCGCGATCATCCGGCGGCCGCCGAATGGGTGAACGCCAAGGGCGGTTTCGATAGCTTTGTGGCCGAAGCGCTGCTGGAGGAGGAGACGCGGCCGCGCGTCGAGCCAGTCGATGATGGGCTTCTGATCATCCTGCGCGGCGTTTGCGCCACCGCCCCCGACGAGGCCGAGGAGCCGCATTCCGGGCTCGATCTCGTGCCGCTGCATCTGTGGGTCGATGGCAATCGCGTCGTCTCACTTCGAGATAGCGGGCATTACATCACGGCACTTCGCGATATCAGGGCGGCGCTGGAGAAGGGTAAGGGGCCGCAGCGCAGCGGCGATCTGCTTGCGCTGATCGGCGAGAAGCTGGTGCGCGATCTCGAGCCGGTTCTCGACGGAATGGACGAGGAGGTCGATGAGCTCGACGAGATGATCTTTCACGGCGAGGCGAGCGAGGTGCGCGAGCGGCTGAAGCTCTTGCGCCGCCGTTCCGTGCAGCTGCGCCGCTATCTGGCGCCGCAGCGCGACGCGCTGAACCGTATCGAGCACGACGACGCGCCATGGCTGCTCGAGCGCGATAAGCTGAGGCTGCGGGAAGTGATCGACAAGCTGATGCGCTTCATCGAATATCTCGACGCCATCCGCGACCGGACGGGCATTCTGCACGATGACTTGTCGACCGTGATCAGCGAGCGCATCGCGCGCAATTCGAACCGGCTGGCGGCTCTTGCGGCGCTGCTTCTGCCGCCCAGCGTGGTGGCCGGGCTGTTCGGGATGAATGTCGGCGGGATACCCGGGGTCAACGATACCTGGGCGTTTATCGTCATCGTTGGTTTCGTGACGATCACGTCGATCGCGACGCTGTGGGCGCTCAGGCGGATCGGCTGGCTTTAGCTAAGAGTGGTAGCCGGGTATCAAACAAGTGTGATTTAGGATCGGCTTCATTGACAATGCAATTTCAGGGGAAATATCACTTCCTCTACCGCTGCAGCGTGTGGCTCAGTCTATCCGTGTCCCCGCCACCTGTTGCATTCAACCAAGGCTGAAGATCAGCATGATCGATACGCGTTTTTCCACGGCGATGCAGATCGTCGTCAGCGTCGCCGTCAACGACGAAGCAGACATGCGCTCGACGAGCCAGTCGCTGGCGGTGGGGCTCGATACGAATGCGAGCTTCGTGCGCAAGCTGCTGCCGCCGCTGACGGAGAGCGGCATTCTCGTTTCTGCGGCGGGGAGCAAGGGCGGGATCAGGCTCGCGCGGCCGAGCAACGAAATCCTCCTCAGCGAGATTTATGCTGCCGTGACCGGAAGCCGGAAGCTCTGGGCGACGCGCCATGAAATCCCGCATGCGGGTCTGGTGGGCGAGAATATCGGCGATCTCTCCGAATATCTCTGTGACCGGGCGGAACAGGCTGTTGTCGACATGCTGGGAGCGATGACGGTCGAGGATAGCGTGGCGGAGTTGCGTCGTCTCGATGGGGAGCGGCATAAGCTTGACGCGGCCGATACACCTGCGGCCGATCGGCGCGATGCCGCGGAATAATCCATTCAACCAATAGCAAAAGGTGGCTCAGCAGGGAAACCGCGCCACCTTCCGTAAACTGATCGGAGGTCAATCTGATCAGAAACTTCTGAATCGGGCGCCATTCCCGTCCACGCCGGATCAAAAGACCCGGCGTGATCGAAGAGTGGCGCCCGAAGATTATTAGAACGCGCGCTGCAGGCGGAAGAAGCCCGTCGTTACGTCCTTGGCATTGTCGGCATCGAGATAGTTGACGGTTGCCTTAGCGTAGAAGTTGTCAACGATCTGGTAATCAACCGTCAGACCAACCTTCCAAGCGTCGTTGTTGGTGAAGGCGGTGTTGCCGCTGACCGGCAGGTAGTTGTTGTAGTACTGAACGGCAGGCGTGATCTTCAGCTTGTCGGTCGCCTTGATGGCGTACTCAGCAGCGAATACCCATTCGGCCTGGCTGTAGTAAGCGTTCAGGTTCGAGGAGTAGATGCCTGCGAGGCCGAGAACGCCAGGACCGATTGCAACGGTACCCATGGCGCGAACAGCGCCTTCTTCGTTGTCGGTGTCGTAGCCAGCGGTGATCTGGTACGTGAAGATACCAGCCTTGCCGCCGACGCCAACTGCAACGCCAAAGTTGTTGGAGCGTTCGCCGGTCTTGTAGAGGCTGTCTTCCAGCTCGTCGACGCTGATGCCAGCGTAGAAGCCGTCAGCTTCGTACTGGTAACGCAGCGAGTTGTGCAGGGTCTTGCCAGAGCCGAGGTCATCGGTTTCGCCCGAGAGACCATCGTCCCACCAGCTGTAGAACAGACCAGCGCGGATGCCGGCGATGTCGATGTAAGCGGAGTCGAGGACAGTAGCCTGCGAGGAAGCGTTGTCGGCATTCGCCTGCAGAACGATGACGCCGGTGAGCGGGCCGTATTCAGTGTCGCTCTTGGCGGTGAACTGAACCTGACCGCGGGTGTACATGTCCCAGTCCGAACGGTTGGCAACCGAGGTGCCGCCAGCGGTTGATGCGCTGGCGTTCGGGCCGGCGTTGATCTGGGTACGGATGTAACCGCTGACCTTGAGGCAGGTTTCCGTGCCCGGGATGTAGAAGTAGCCGGTGCCGTAAGCGTCGCAAACGCGAACGTATTCTACAGCTTCCGGTTCAGCAGCGACGATAGCGTCTGCAGCCTGAGCGCCCGATACGGCGGCGAGAGCCGCTGCCGAGCTGATGAGCATCATACGAATAGTCATAGTTGAGTCCAATCTATTTAGGATTGGGCACAGGTCACTGTTGCCGAAAACGGCCCTACCTACCCCAATTTAAAAGCAAGCCCTCACGGGGACGTGATGTCTCCGTGGCCGGCAAATTACATTTTGGCTTAAATGTATCAATTACAGATACAGTCATAATTCGTTATATTTGCGATGCAAAAAGATGGTGTTGCAGAAAGGCAACTTTTGTGACGGCGGCAACGGGTCGGCGATGGCTCGATCTTAAAAATCGAACCATCTCAATAGTATATGGCGGAATGCTTATGCACGTCTGTCGTGCTGCGGTGCAATAATATGACCGAGTTACAGTTGTCCTTCGGTCATGACGCGGCGCTCACGCCTGCGAATCGCTCGCCACTGAGGTGGCTGGTCAGCAGGTCTCTGCCGTCAATTCGCAGGCGGCCGTCTGGTGTCGTCACGCGCTCCAGCAGCCTGCGCACGCCTTCGCTGAACAGGCGGCTGGATTGGTGTGCGTCGACACTCGCTAAAGTAGTCGTTCCGAGAATTCTGATGCCGTTACGGGCGACGATTTCGTCCGCCTTGGTCATCGCGCAGTTGCCGCCGGCGGCGACTTCGAGATCGATGATAACGGTGCCGGTCGTCAGGAGTGGAAGCGATGCGTCGTCGATCAGAATCGGTGCAGTGTCGACCGCGCCGCCAGCGCTGGACACGATTAGCTGCATTTCGCGGAGCTGGCCGGCAAGTTGCTTGCGGCTGGCGGCGATCAGGGCGTCGCCTGTAGAGGCGCGCGAATGCCTGAGTGCCGAATCCATCGTCACGAATTTCGCGCCCAATGTCTCTGCTCGTTCGCGTTCGTCGTCCGTGAAGCCGAAGAGATAGGTGAGGGCACCGAGGCGCTTGGCCGTGGCGATCGCCTGCATGGCGGCCGCGCCGGCGCCAAGCGCCGCCATCTTGACCGGACGCGCCTGGGAGCCGTCCATGACAAGCATCGGGTGGCCGATGCCGAGTTGACGGGCGCCTTCGAGAACCGCGGCATGGCCGCAAATGGTCGCCTGTCGTGTCGCCACGTCCATGCTGCCGGCGTCCGCAATACCTTCAAGGCGCGCGAGGTCGAGCAGGAGGCTGCGGGTTACCGGCTCGCTGGCGTCAAGCGGGGAGCCGAGGAAGATCAGGGTCGGGGATCCGGCGAAGCCGCGCACGTCCAGCGGTTTGCGGATGCTGACTAGGAGATTGCAGTCGCGCGCGATCGTCTCGCGGTTGGCGGGCTGTGCGCCTGCAGCGATATAGGCCTCATCCTCGTAGCCAGCGGCCGTGCCGCAGCCGCGTTCGAAGCTGATGGTCAGGCGTGCCGATAGGCTGCCGACATCCTCGGGCGTCAACACCACGCGCCGCTCGCCGGGCACAGTTTCCCGGAGCAGTCCAGCGTGGACGGGAGCGAGGTTTGGCATTCAGAACTCTGTTGGTGAAAAACCGAAGGGCGCGCGCGGTCGCTATAGGGCGCTGACCTCATGGTTTTATGACAGTTTTGTAATTTTTCACCGATGATCGCGATATATTCGCGATGTGTACAACTTCAGGTGAAATTCCGGTTGAGACATGTTCCAGAAGTTTGCAAGAATGAGCCCGGCAGGGGGCAGCATTGCAAAGAGATGCGGTTTTGCGCTGCCGCATTTGGATGTAATGATCCTTGCGAAGCGCTTGGCTGCTGGAGGCATTCGTGAATTTCTATTCGGTCTATGATCAGGGATTTGTCCGCGTGGCGGCTTGCACGCCGATCTGCGAGGTCGGCGATCCTGATTTCAATTCGAAGGCGACGCTGGATATGGCGCGGCAAGGCCATCAGCAGGGCGTCGGCCTGATGGTGTTTCCGGAGCTTGGAATCTCCGGCTATTCCATCGACGACCTCCTTGGACAGGACGCGCTTCTGAAGGCGGTGGATGCGTCGATCGCCGAGATCGTCGCCGCCAGCGCGGCACTGACCCCGGTTCTCCTGGTGGGGGCGCCGCTGCAGCACGAGGGGCGGCTTTATAACTGCGCCATTGCCATTCACGCCGGCCGCATCCTCGGCGTCGTACCGAAGGTGCATCTGCCCAATTATCGCGAATTCTACGAGAAGCGCTGGTTTGCGTCCGGGCGCACCGTGCGCGGCCAGGCTATCCGGGTCGCCGGCGAGACCGTGCCTTTTGGTATCGACATGATCTTCGCGGCCGAGGATCGGCCCGATTTCACCTTCCATATCGAGATCTGCGAGGATCTCTGGGCGCCCGCCGCGCCGAGCGATTTCGGTGCGCTCGGCGGTGCGCTCATCCTGACCAACCTGTCGGCCAGCAACATCACCGTCGGCAAGGCGGAAACCCGCAAGCTGCTCTGCGCCTCGCAATCGTCGCGCAGCCTGTCCGCCTACATCTATTCGGCCGCGGGGCCGGGGGAATCGACGACGGATCTGGCGTGGGACGGACAGGCCTGCATCTACGAGCTTGGCTCGATGCTATCGGAGACCGAGCGTTTCCCGATGACGTCGCAGATGTGCGTTGCCGATATCGATGTCGAGCGGCTGCGGCTGGAGCGTTTGCGCACCGGGACCTTCAACGACGCCGCGACGCTCAACCTGACGCCGGATCGCGCGTTCCGGCGTATCGGCTTCCAGTTCCAGGCGCCGCAGGACGATATCGGGCTGGAGCGTGATGTCGCGCGCTTCCCGTTCGTGCCTGCTGACGAGAGCCGGCTGGATCAGGATTGCTACGAGACCTTCAACATCCAGGTGCAGGGCCTGATGAAGCGTCTGCGCTCGACGGGGATCAAGCGGCTTTGCCTGGGCATCTCGGGCGGGCTTGATTCCACGCATGCGCTGCTGGTGGCGGCGCGCGCCTATGACAAGCTCGGCTGGCCGCGTTCCGATATCTTGTGCTTCACCATGCCGGGCTTTGCCACTGGCGACGAGACCAAGTCGAACGCCTGGGCGCTGATGCGCAGCATCGGGGTGACGGCGGAAGAGATCGATATCAAGCCGCTGGCGCTGCAGTTGCTGCGGGATCTCAAGCATCCGTTCTCCGGCGGGCAGCCGGTCTATGACGTGACCTTCGAGAACGTGCAGGCGGGTCTGCGCACCGACTTCCTGTTCCGCGCCGCCAACCAGCGCAATGCGCTGGTGCTTGGCACCGGCGACCTGTCGGAAATCGGTCTGGGGTGGTCGACCTATGGGGTCGGCGACCAGATGAGCCATTATAATGTCAATGCTTCCGTGCCGAAGACGCTTATCCAGCACCTCATCCGTTGGGTCATCCGCACCGGCGATTTCGACGCCGATGCCAAGGCGACGCTGGAGCGCATTCTGGGCACGCTGATCTCGCCGGAACTCGTTCCCGCCGACGAGAACGGCGTGATGCAGAGCACGGAAGACAAGATCGGCCCGTACGATCTGCACGACTTCGCGCTGTTCTACACCACCCGTTTCGGGCTGCGTCCGTCGAAGGTGGCTTTCCTTGCTTATTCCGCCTGGAAAGATGTCGACGCCGGTGTCTGGCCGCCGCATTTCCCCGAGGACAAGCGCCGCGCCTTCGATCTTCCCGTGATCAAGAAGTGGATGGAAACGTTCCTGTTCCGCTTCTTCACCATCAGCCAGTTCAAGCGCTCGGCCTCGCCGAACGGGCCGAAGGTCACCTCGGGCGGTTCGCTTTCGCCGCGCGGCGACTGGCGCGCCCCGTCCGATGGCAATGCGCGGATCTGGATCAAGGAGCTGAAGGCCAACGTTCCCGACGTCGTGAACTGACGGAGTTGGCGGCGGCATCCTTGCCGAAGCGTGCCGGTGGCACACATAAGAGAGCATAGCTTACGGAGGTAGATGCTCGTGGAGTGTGATGGTCCTGACGAACCGTTGCGTTACGAGATCCGGCGCGAGCCCTCGGGGCGGTGGACGGTCGTGGATTCGATGACCGCGCTGCCGGCGGCAAGCGACGGGCGCGACCTGGTCGGGCTTTCCAGGGAGGACGCGCGCGATATCGCCGAAGAGCTCAACCGGAGCATCGCGCAGGGTCGTGATCCGTTGATCTGACCACCGGCGCGGAACCCGCTGGAGATGCGATATGGCGGATCATGACGATCGCCGGAACGATCAACGTCTGGCCAATCAACGTTCGGCGGATCAGGCCGCTGACAAGCCCGGTCGTCTGGATGACAGGGAAGAGCGCATGCTCAGCGAAGGCCGCAGGCTTTCGGCATGGGCGCTGATCGGTGCGGCCGCCTTCGTGATCGCGATGATCGCGCTCGCTTTTGCCGTTTTCAAGAGCGATGGCCCCAATCCAGGTGCCGCGACGTCGCCTCCAGCCGTAAATAGGCCGTCTTCCGAGGGGCCATAGGGCAACACTTCGCCATATATACTCTATAAACGATGTCATTTGTTGTCTCTTCACGGATTCGGCGCTATGCCCTGCCGGATAGGGGATCACGTGAGGAGCGTAAGGTAGTCGGAATGCTGACGAAAAAAGGAAAATACGGCCTGAAGGCATTGGTTGATCTCGCACGGCTCGCACCGGGCGAAACCGCGTTCATCAACGATGTGGCGGCCCGCAACAATATTCCGAAGAAGTTCCTCGACACCATCCTCCTCGAACTGCGCAATGTCGGCATCCTTCGCTCGAAGAAGGGGCCGGGCGGTGGCTACTCGCTGTCGCGGCCGGCATCCGAAATCCGCATCGGTCATGTGATCCGCACGCTCGACGGTCCGCTCGCCCCGATCCGCTGCGCAAGCCGCACTGCGTTTGAAGCCTGCGACGACTGTTCCGATCCCGAGACCTGTCAGGTGCGCCGGTCGATGACCAATGTGCGCGACGCGATTGCCGACATCCTCGACAACATGACGCTCGAGCAGTTCGTGGCATCCGGCAACAACAACAAGTGGACCGAGAGCGACGAGACAGCGCCGATGTCGGTCGCCTGAGGGACGGCGTTTCGCACCACACTCCAATTTCCGATGATTTCGGCCATGCGACCTGTCCCATGACGTGCTGTCGATTCATAGGATGCTCACTATATGGTGAGGGGATGGTCTTCGCGGGGTTGCTGCGCGAAGATAGCGCGTGTTTTTTAAGAAATAAGAGTGTTACTGACATTCCATTGCCCGCGTGGGCGCTGTCTTGGGTCGTGTTTGCCGCTGCCTGAATGAAAGGCGCTGCCCTCGCGACCCATGACATAATGCAGCATGAGGTACCATATGCCGTCGAACCCTCGCACACGGCTCCAGCTCGATCCCGGCGATATGCCGATCTACGCGATTGGGGACATTCACGGCAGGCTCGATCTTTTGCGACAGGCCGAGCAGGCGATTTTCGACGATGCATCGCGCCTGCCGGGGCGCAAGCTCATCATCACGCTCGGTGACTATATCGATCGCGGGCCGGCCTCGGCGCAGGTGATTTCGTACCTGATGCAGCCGGTGCCTGAGGATTTCGATCGCATCAGCCTGACGGGCAATCATGAAATGATGATGCTCGACTATATCGACGGCAAGATGTCCTACGACAGCTGGATGATGACCGGCGCGGATGCGCTGCTGCATTCCTACGGCATCGATCCCAACCAGATGCCGGGGCTGTTCCGCACGGCGTCGAAGCGCGATGCATTCATCCGCGATTCTTTGCCGAAAGCGCATATCGAGTTTCTGCGCTCTCTGCCGATCCTGATCGACACGCCGGCGGTGCTTTTCGTGCATGCCGGCATCGATCCGGCGCGGTCGATCGACAATCAGCAGGATGACGATCTGGTTTTCATCCGCCACCGCTTCTTCGAAAGCGATCTGCCGCTGCCGAAGCTCATCGTTCACGGACACACGCCGGTCGATCAGCCCGACGTGCAGGAGATGCGGCTCAACCTCGACACCGGCGCCTACCGCAGCGACAGGTTGACTGTCGCGCGGTTATGGCAGGGCGAGGTACGCCTTTTCTCGACTTAAGCGTCCGCTTCGGCGGTTTCCCGCATCTTCGGCGTCTCTTCGGTGTAGTAGCTCGTGTACTTGTGGCGGTACCGCTCGGTGCCGCCGAAGTTGGTGAACTTGCCGAGTTCGGCCATGTCGGTCTTGTTGAGGATCACACCAAGGATCTTCGACTTGATCTGCGGCTCGGCGTTCAACACGTCGCGCACCAGGTTGGTGGGCGTCGCACCCCATTCGGTGACGAACAGGAAGCCGTCAACCTGCGGCGCGAAGGCCTTGGCGTCGATAACAGGGCCGAGTGGCGCAAGGTCGACAACGATGTAGTCAAACATCTTGCGGGCGTTTTCCATCAGATTGAACATGCCCTGCGAGGCCAGCAGTTCGCTGGTGTGCATCAGGTTGTCATTGGAGATGACGGGCAGGATCGCGAGCTTGGTGGTCGGATCGACCTTCACGGCGCCGGCCCACGGGATTTCACCCAGAACGGCTTCGACGAGGCCATGCTGCGGCGGTGTCTTCAGCATGCGGGTCAGGCCCGGATTGCGAAGGTCGGCGTCGATGAGGAGCGTGCGCTTGCCGCTTGAGGCGAGCAGTGCCGCGAAGTTGGCGGCCGTCGTCGATTTGCCTTCTCCCGGCATCGCCGAGACGACGCCGATGACGCGGTCGGAGCGACCCTGGAACATGACGTCGCTGGCAAGCTTGGCGTTGCGGAGCGTTTCGGCGAAGACCGAGCGCGGCGCTTCGAGAACGACACGCATGATGCGCTCGAAGGTGGCGCCATCGTCACCGACAGGATCTCCGGGCTCAGGGGCGAGCTGGCTCGGGTTTCGGAAGATCTTCCGTTCGCGCGGCGGCTTGCCGACCAGCGGCAGGTAGCCGAGAAACTTCAGGCCGAGAATGGTGCGGACATCGCCTTCGACGCGGAAGAAGCGTTCGCGGAATTCCTGGAACACGACCAGACCACCGCCGGCCATGAGGCCAAGAACGATGGCGAGGCCGAGCGTCATCGTCCGCTTCGGGCTGGACGGCGAGACCGGGATGCCGGCTTCGGAGATCACGCGGGCCTTGGCGATCGGGAAGGACTGCTGCTGCGAGGCCTCTTCATACTTGCCGAGGTAGGATTCGTAGAGCGTCTTCAGCGCAGATGCGCGCTGTTCCAAGTCGTTCAGCTGGACGATGGACTTGTCGGCCTCCGAGTTCTTGCCGGTCAGGTGATCGATGTTCTGGCGCAGCGACGCTTCGCGCGAACGGGCAACCTCGAATTCATTGCGGGCGTTCGAAGCGAGCTGCTGCAGTTCCTGGAAGATCTGACGGGTCAGATCTTCCTTTTCCGAGCGGAGTGCGACCGCCTGCGGATGATCGGCGCCGAAATTCGTCGTGACTTCCTGCTCGCGCTTGCTGACATTGATGTAGCGCGTGCGCAGATCCTGGATGACGGAATTGTTGGCCTGGCCGGACGAGATGGCGGCGTTGTTGACCGCACCCTCAGGGCCGAGATCGATGATCTGCTTGAACTGGTTGTAGCGGGCAGAGGTGCTGGCGGCGTCCGACTGGGCAACGATCAGCTGTTTGGTGAGGTCGGCCAGCTGCTGTTCGGACATGAGCTCGCCATTGGCCGACGTCAGGCCGTTCTTCGCCTTGAAGTTGGCGGCCTCGAGCGCTGCCTGCTGCGAGCGTTCGCGCAGGTCGGTCAGGCGCTGCTGCAGCCAGACGGAGGCGCTTTCGGTAGCGTCGAAATTGGCGTTCAGCTGGTCGCTCAGATAAGCGGTGGCGTAGGCCTTGGTGATGCGGGCGGCGAGCAGCTTGTCGGTCGAGCGGAACGAAACGGCGAGAACCGCGCTTCGGTTGACGCGCGAGACGGCGACTGCTTCCTGAATGAGGGCGGCGGCCTTCTGGCGGCGGCCGGCGCGGGCGTCGTCCTCGGAAACCGGAGGACGGCCGGGGAGGACGGCGCTGGCGAGCAGCTTGACGCCCGACTTGATCAGGCCAACAGGGGAGGCCGGCGGATCGAGGATGGTGGCGTTGTCCTGCAGGTTCTCGGCATCGACGACGCGCAAAGCGAGCTGGTTGGACTTCAGGATTTCGACCGCGCTGGCGATCTGCATGTCGACCTGCTGGGAGTTCGCCACCGGCGTGGCGTCCTGCGCGTACTTGGTCATGCTGTCATCGAGCAGGATCTGCGTCATCGACGTATATTGCGACGTGGAGAACAGCAGATAGATCACCGCCAGCGTCACTGTCACCCCGACGCAGAGCGCGATCGAGCCGACGCGGCGCATCAGGATCGCGATCAGGCGATCGATGTCGATGAAGGAATCGGAGTCGTCGGGCGCTTTTGGCAGAGAGCTGTGCAAGGTGAGGTTCCGTTGGTTCATGGCTCTATCCTTTGCGGGAACGGGTCGTGCCATCGATGGCTGTGAGGTCGGCCTGCGGGCCAATCAGTTTGCGGAGCGACGCGATAACGCGGTTGGCCCGTGCTGCGATGGGCATGCTGAGATGCCCGACAGCGGATGGGGTGCCCCAGGCTGTCCTGATCGTTCCGAGGATCGACCGGTCTTTGATATTCTGGACGAGAACGAGAAAGGCTCTTCCCCGAAGCAGGCTTTTTGCCCTGAAATACTGGGCGGCGGCTGCTTCCGCATCCAGCGTGTGATTGCGAAGGAAGGTCTTATCCCCTTCGATCATGGCGTCGATGTGGTGAAGCGAAAGAACGCGGGAGATCGATCCTTCGCGGATATTGTAGTCGTAACCGGCAAGCGGTTCGAAAACGCAGCGTCCGCCGAGCGCCATGGCGCCGGCGAGATAGAGATAGTCCTCGCCGATCTTCAGGCTTTCGTCGAAGCGAAGGGCATGGCTTTGAATGAAGGCGCGCTGAAAGATCGGCTTCAGATAGCCGAAATTATGGGTGGTTTGAAAAAGGGCGTTGGAGCGAATGAAGGCGGAAAGAGTGAGCGTCGGCATTTGCGCCAGCGCGTCCTCGGCGAACATGGTTTCGGCCGGCGTGCCGTCGGTCCTGATGACACGCAGGTTGTCGACGGCGATTTCTGCGCCGGCTTTTTCGGCGCGATCGATCATCCGGCGCAGCCGGTCGGGGTCAACCGTGTCGTCGGAATCGAGCACCGCCAGCCAACGGCCGGTGGCAGCCGACATCGCGGCGTTGCGCGCCGCCGACGGTCCGCCGTTGCGGGCGAGCGCGATCAGCCGGACGTTGCGGTCGGCATAGCTTTCGGCGATCGCCCTGGTTTCATCGGCCGAACAGTCGTCGGCAACGATCACCTCGACCGTGACTCCGCGCTGGGCAAGCGCGCTGTCGATCGCCTTTCCGAGCGTCGCCGCCGCATTATACGCGGCGATGATAAAGCTGACGTCGGGCATGTCTTGCTTCATGCGGCCTCCGCCGTTCCGTACTGGCGGATTTCGCGCACGCCGAGCAGCCCGCTGACGACGCCGGAATGCATGATGCCGCGAAGGGCGTAGCGGTAGCGCGGAACGGCCGAGAAGACGCAGGCGAGGGCGGCGGCGTAGCAGAAGCCGGCCTTTGCACCGGCAAGCGCGATCTGCTTCGTCCTGTTGAGGCCACCGGATCCCGTGTCCTGCAGCAGCCGCCCATGGGTCTGGCCAAAGCGGAAGCGGCGCTTGGCGAGCCAGGAGAGATCGGCGCGGTTTTCGGTCACCGGTTCATAGACATAGGCCTTCTCGGCAAAGGCGATCTTGCCGCCGGCCTCATGCATGTGGCTGAAGAATTCCGTGTCTTCTCCACCCGTATGGCCGAGCGCGAGATTGAAGCGGCGGCCGGCAAGGCTCTGCGAGGAGAGGCGCAGCAACACGTTGCAGGTGTAGCCGGTGCGGATTTCGCCGTTGACCCAGACGGGAAGCGTCGAATGAAAATCGCCGACCCGCATCCAGCGCGGTGCGGTGTCCGCGTAGACGCTGCGGACAGGTCCGAGAACGGCGTCGGCCTTGGTTGACCGGGCGGTCGAGAGCAGCTCGACCAGCCAATCCTCGCTCGCATCTTCGTCATCGTCGATGAAAGCCAGGAAGTCGCCGGTGGCGTTGTCGAGGCAGGCGTTGCGGGCGATCGAGATGTTCGATGCCGGGCAATGCACATAGGCGATTTCGTGGGCGATGCGCGGACGAAGCGCCTCGACGCGCTCCCTGGCGCTCGGCGTCTTGTCGTTATCGGCGACGATGATGCGCAGGCGCGAGCCGGGAGGGACCTCGAGGACGGCCAGCGACAGCAGCGCTTCGTCGAGCGAAGCGCGGCGATAGGTGCAGATGCCGATGTCGATCTGCAATTGTCTGGTCTGCGGTTTTCTTGTCTGTTCTGGGGGCTGGTTCACGACGCCACCTTTCTGCCGCGGAAGCTCAGAAGTTCCATCCAGAAGCCGGCCGACCAGGCGAAGTGCATGACCATGGCCGATACGGCAGCTAGCGGGCCGTAGGGGTTGCGCTGGCCGATCGCCATCCAGAAGCCGTAGCCGACGCAGGCGACTGCCCACAGGCTGAACGGTATGACGGCGGCCCAGTTCACCACGGCGAGGAATGCGCCGATGAAGACGGGAACGACCAGGAGCGGCAGCATCTGGCGAACATTCGGCATGCTGCCATGCTTCAGGATGTTCTTGGCGCGACCGCGGCCATAGCCGAGATACTGCCGGAACAGCGTGGCGACGCTGGAGCGCGGGTAATAGACCATGCGGGTCTTGTCGGTCATCCAGATGCCGAAGCCGGCCTTTTTCAGGCGGTAGTCGAGTTCGGCGTCCTCATTGTGGCTGAAGGTCTCGTCGTAGCCGCCGACGGCCTCGAAGGCGGCGATGCGCATCAGGGCGTGGTGGCCGTGATTGGTCCAATGGCCCTTGGCGCCCTCGCGATGCTTCGAGCCGCCATTGCCGAGCTTGGAGTTCTGGGCGAAGGCGGTGGCCTTCTGGAACATGCCGAAGCCGACCGTTTCCATCGATACGACCACGGAATCGGCCTGGGTGGCGACGGCTTCCTCGACGAGGCGGCGGCAATAATCGTCCGGATAATCGCCATGGGCATCGATGCGGATGAGGTAATCGTAGTCGCGGCCGAAGGTGGCGACGGCCAGATTGGTGGCGGCGCTCTGCAGGCGGCGGGGATTGTCGAGCAGCACGATGCGCGGATCGGACATGCTGATGCGCGCGACGATCTCGCGCGTTGCATCCTTGCTGCCGCCGTCAGCAACGACGATCTTGGCGTTCATGTGATCGATTTCGCGGCTCAGTTTGGCGAGCAGCGGCTCGATGTGCTTTTCTTCGTTCAAGCAGGGGATGATTATGAGACTGGAGACGCTGGAACTGGCATCAGGCTGCATGGTTGTCCACCCTTCTGGAGATACGGTTTTCGGTGCGGATGCACTGCTGTCGCCCCTCTCGACGGCAGCAGGCACAAGGCGGGAAAGGCTGGCGACGAGCGCTTCGCAGTCGCTGCGGTCGGCGAGCCAGGTTTTCTGATCAGTGGCGGCGACGGCGTCGCTGAGCGCATGGTAGCGCTCGCCGGTCATGGTTTCGAACAGCGCGCGCAGCGCTGCCGGGCTTGCATCAGGGAGAGCAAGGCCGATCGATTTTTCGCGCAGGAAGCGCGCGGTCTGCGTGCCTTCGAGCGCGATCGGAACGGTGCCGTAGAGGCAACCTTCATAGAGCCGGTTCGGCAGCAGCCAGCTGGAATTCAGGCCTTCCTCGAAGAAATCGATCGCCCAGGAGAAGTGGACGTCGTCGTAGATCGCCCTCAAATCCTCGGGGTTCTTGTAGGGGCCTTCGAAGCGGAGGTAGGGTTCGCTGGCGACGAAGTCGTCGAAATCCTCGAATTCGGAATAGGCGGGGCGGCCGCGCAGCACGATCTCAACGCGGCCTTCCATCAGGCGCGAGAACTCGGCGAGCATGGTCAGCGACTTCCTGCAACGGAGCGCGCCGAACCAGCCGATCTTCCAAGGCTGGCCGGGCTGCTTCAGCGGGCGGGCGATGGTCGGCTGCACCGTCTGGTCGATCGATATGACCTTGTTTTCGATCAGCAGCGTCTCGGCCTTGATGCCGGAGCGCGGCGCGAAGTGGTGTTCGATGAAGGCGGGCGAGCTCGTCATGATCAGCTGCGCCTTGCGGCCGAAACGGGCTTCTGCGCCGCGCATGATCTTTCCGACCATGTCGTTGCGCGACAGCAGCCGGTGAATGTCGAGGCATTCGTAGACCACGGGCACATCGCCGCCGAACATCGCATTGGCGCGATCGGCGACCGCGAGCGCTTCGAGGTTGCGGCCGATGATGACATCGGGCTTGTCGACCGTCTTCAGCAGGCCCTTCAGCCCGCTCGTTGCCTTTGCGACAGCGCCGATGCGCTGCGCGAACTTGGCGTCGGCGGTGCGGCCAAGCTCGATCGGCGTGATGCCGTGCACTTCCGCGAGGCGGTTTTCGCCGCGGCGGAAACCGGCCAGCGTCACCTCCGCGCCGCCCTCGCGCAGCATCAGCACCCGCCGCCGGACGGCGGGATCCGAGAGATCATGCACGAGATACAGGACTTTGAGCATGGCACTCCTTGTCATTTGTGCGCCTTCGGCGCCGATCAGTTCAGCGTGCATGCGATCGATTCAGGGAACTGGCACTTGTCGCCGGGGGCCGTGTAGGCGAAGCGCTCAACCTCAAGCGATGTCGGCTTGGTGTAGGCGAACTTGCCCATCCAGTCCTTCAGCGTGTCGGTGCCCCAGAGGCTGAAGAAAATCTTCTGCTGGCTATCCGGGATCTTCGCGGGATCGGTGACATCCTGAACGAGCTTGCCGTTCAGATAATAGCGAAGCCGGCCGGGCTCCCAGACGAAGGCATAGTCGTTGAAGCCGTCATCGGCATTGGCGCCGATCGGAACCAGCTTCTCATTGCCGCCCTTGGCCTTGATGTACTGGTTGACCTGCACCTGGCCGGAATTCTTGCCGAGGACCTCGAAGTCGATCTCGTCATGCGGCTTTTTGTCGGCCGGGCCGATGTAGGTGAAGAAGGCGGAGTTCAGGCCGGGACCGGTCGCTGTCTTCATCCGGGCCTCATAGGTGCCGTAGCCGAAGCGCTTCTTGGTCTGGATCTCGCCGCAGAGATAGTTGCGGTCCTTCGACTGACCTTCGGCGAAGGAGAGCTGCAAAGCGCCGCCTTCGACCTTCACCTGGTTCTTCGACCAAGTGCAGTTCTGATGTGGGCCGTTGTTCCAGCCATCGGAGATGTACCAGACACTGCGGTCGAGCTTATCGAAATTCTCGACGAAGGAGGGGGCACTCGGTTGCTGGGCTGCCTGCTGGGCGAAAGCCGAGGAGGCGCCGATGAGGAGCGTGCCGATGATACCGAGTGCGGGGCAAAGTTTTCGCGCATGGGCGATTTTGGTCGTCATGTGTCACCTTTGCTGTGTAACGAGTTTGGAAGGGGCCGCGCCCGCCGTAACCGGCTTTTCATAGGGCTTCTTGGCGCGAGCGCCGGTCAGGACGGCGTAAAGGCGAGGGGCGATCCTGCGGCAGAGGTTGTTCGAGAAAGCCAGGAACGGGAACAGGACCGCCAGCGAGAGGATGAAGAAGGCCGGATAGAAGCTGACGCCCGCCTTGCCCCAGACGATCCACATGAAGATCAGCAGCGGATAGTGGCTGCAGAAAATCCAGAAGCTCAGGCTGCCTGTTTTCGACAGTCGCTGGCCGATCTGTGTCTCGATCAGCGGCGCCGACAAGAGCCAGAAGCCGAGCGCGCCGAAGATGGCGAGCGTGTTGCGCAGGAACTGCACCCAATCCGGCAGGCTCGGGCCGGTCATGTAGATGACGGTAGCAAGCGCCGCGCAGCTGGCGAGCAGGAGGACCGCGCCAAGCGTGGCGAAGCGGTCGAGCGCCTTCAGGTCGATCTTGTTCAGGCCGATATAGATGCCGAGGCTGAACGAGAAGAGGATGGAGCGCTTGAGGACGACATAGAGCGATGCCTCCGGCACCACGGCGACCACGAGCAGCACCGACAGCGTTAGAAGCGGCGCATGGCGGATCAGCCATGCCAGCAGCGGCGACAGCAGGATGCAGACGAAGAGGTCGCGCAGGAAATAGAGCGGCACGTTGACCGGGAAGTCCTCGACCGCGAAGAGCTGGGTCATCAGCTCGCGCGCCGAGGCCTGCCACGGGTTCGGCACGTAGCCGTCGCCGAGGCCGACGCCGAGCGCCACCAGGATCGCCAGGAAGAACAGCCCGTTCCACAAGAGGAATGGCAGGAGCACGGTCTTGGATTTCGTGCGTACCGTTTTCAGGTAGCTGAAATTCTCCAAGCCGCCACGGAACAGGAGATAGCCGGAAATCGCACTCAGGCAGGGCACACCCACCCTGAACAGCGCTTCCGCCAGGAATACTCTCAGCCAATCGAAGGCGCCGTAGGTCCCGACAAAGGGACTGGTCTGGTCGCCGAATGGTATGTGTACGAATACGATGCCCGAAATGAGCACAATCCGCATCAGGTTGATCCGTGAGGACACGTTGGTATCAACATTCACGTTGTCAGTCACCCCTTTTGGGTCGCAGCTCCCCTTTGCAACCGTTTCAATCAGAGCAGACTTCAGCCCGCAGCGAGGGAAGTTAGGGCGAATTCACGGAAGAAAATATGGCACTGCAGCAAAAGTGATCGATCACGCCGTTTCGTAACGGATACTACTTGCCGTAATGGCTCGCGAAAAATGCGCGGCTGAAGTGTTCTCGCCCCGGCCAGAAGCCAGTGCCAGCAGTGCATTCAAGAAAATGATTATATTCACTGGCTTAGGCGCAAATGGCGTGGTGCGGCGCACGAAAGTTTTTATCAAATGAGAGGAAATGTTACAGCAGCCGTCCGCAAGTGGTTCATCATTTATGGTCGGAATGGGGCGGTTTGATCCACAATGGAGCGTTTCCGGATCGAGGGGCCGTCAGCGCTCTTCCTGCCGCCTTTGACAAATTTCGGCCGAAATGCCCCTGATGCTTGTGCGGTGCAGCAGCTGGCCCAGATGGCACGGCTACAGGCACCGACCGAAGTACCAATTCGAACCTCTCAGGGAGAGAGTATGGCGACTTTCACGATCATTATTCCGTTCTACCAGCGGGATGACGGCATCCTCAGACGGGCGCTTGCGTCGGCGTTTGCGCAGAGTTTTCAGGACTTCGATATCATCGTCGTCGACGATCAGTCGCCCTATGCGCCGGCAAGCGAGCTTGCGCCGCTGACCGCTGAAGAGCGGGCGCGAATCACCGTTGTCAGCCAGCCGAACGCCGGGCCGGGCGGCGCGCGCAATACCGGGCTCGATCATGTTCCCGCCGACACGCGCTATGTCGCGTTTCTCGATTCGGACGACATCTGGACCCCGGATCATCTGAAAAACGCGTTCACGGCCATGGATACGCTTGGCGGCGATTGCTATTGGGCGTCGATCGAAGGTGGGGCGGAATTCGACTATCACTTCGGGATCGCGGCGCTTGCGAAGATCGACGGCGCGAAGCGGCTGATGGAAACGCCCCATATCCTCTCGGTTCCCGATATTGCGGGGGTGATGATCAACGACTGGGCCTTCCTGCACATGTCATGCATGGTGATCGGCCGTCCGCTGATCGAGACCGTGCGTTTCGACGCGGCGCTGCGGCTGGCGGCGGAAGACGTCCTGTTCTTCTGCGATTGCATGCTGGCGGCCAAGCAGGTTCTGCTCTGCGCCGATGCGGGCGCGCTGCGCGGCGAGGGGATCAACATCTTCCACGGCGTCGACAATACGTCGCCGGAATATCTGAAGCAGCAGTTCATCACCTGGATGGCGCTCGACCGGCTGGAAAGCCGCTTCGCCTCGCGGCCGCGCGAGATCGCGACCATCCGGTCCTACAAGAGCCGGGCGCGCAAGCAGGCGCTGTGGGGGCAGGTGGGGCAGCTCAAACGCCGCCGGCGGCCCGATTTCGGCCTGCTCGCCCGCTGGCTGGTGCAGGATCCGAGGCTGATCCAGAGCGCATTCCAGCTCGCGGCCGGCAAGCTGGTGAAGTAACGGCTATTCGGCCGGCGCGTCGAGCAGATAGCGAAGGCGGTCGCCGCTTGAGGTGACCGCCACGCCATCCGGGTTGCGCCAGCGCTCCGTCTTGTCGGCGAGGATGCCGCCGGCGATTGCCGGGAAAGCGGAGGGATGCGTCGCGACATAGGCGATCGCGGCGCCGGCGCCCTTCTGGTTCTTGATGTCGAGGAAGTGGCGCAGCTCGTATTTGGCGCGGATGTGCTGTTCGTGCCGGCGCACGGCGTCCGCCGCCATCGGCTTCAGCTTGAAATCCTTGAGAAGCGAACGGTCCGCCTCGTAAAGGCGGCGCAGGTCTTCCGTGCGGTGGCTGCCGCTTAGCGAATTGCCGCGCACGACGGCGCCGTAGCCGCAGCTGTGGATCACCTTGTAGCGGGCGCCGAGCGCCAGAGCGCGGATGTAGAGATCGTAGTCCTCGCCGAGACGCATGTCCTCGCGGTAACGAAGTTGGTGTTTGTCGAGAAAGGCGCGGCGCATGACGGGCTTCAGGAAGCCGATCTCGCCGCGACGCACGCCACGCTTGGATATGTTGCCGTCCACGAAGGTCGTCAGGTCGAGATAGAGAGGGTTTTCGGCGAAGCGATCGAGCTTCTGCGGCGCCTGGGCGACCGTGTCGGCATCGACGAAGGCGATGTTGTCGGCCACGAATTCCCAGTCATCGTCCGAGAGCATGCGGGAGAAGCGGCCGGCGAAGAAGAAATCGTCGGCGTCGAGGATGGCGATCAGCGGCGCCGTGGAGATGTCGATGGCATGATTGCGTGCGGCGGACGGGCCCTTGTTCTTCTCGAACCTGATGATCCTGAGCCTGCCGGTGGCGTCGTTGCCGCGTTCGGCGGCCTCCGCTGTGGAATCGCTCGAGCCGTCGTCGACGACCACAACTTCGGCGACCTCAGGCTCGAGAAGTGCTGATCTGACGGCGATTTCGATCGTATCGGCCGCGTTCTTGGCGGCGATGATGACGCATATGCTAGCTGTTTCAGCCACGCTCTACCTCCGTTGTTTCGCCCAAGACCTAGGACGTTGCAGCGCAGCAGACAACAAAGAGCGCTTCACATGATGTTACGAAGGGTGGGTTCGTGAGCGGCGAACGGGCAGGCAGGGCTGCCCTCGGGGTTTAGCGATTGAACGGCTCGGAGCTGTTGAAAGGCGGTACGTGCAGCTTTTCAGCTTCCTCGGCGCGGCCGGCCGCGCGCTTGGCGCCGTTGCGCTCCTTGCTTTCCTTCCAGACGAGGTAGAGCACGCCACCGAAATAGCCTGCCTGCAGCAGGATCGCACAGATCACGGTCTTGATGATGGTGCCGGATAGAGAACCGCTCAGCCAATAGGTCGCGACGGCGAACACGGCGAGTGCGCCCAACATGCTGACAAAAACGCGAGGTGCATACATTTGTTGCCTCCCCAGATGGTGCCCTTCAATGAACAGCCATTGAATACGCGGCCACACCAGGACCATTTTGTAGATTCTTTTTACAGGACTTCGTCATGTAACTAAAGCGGTGAAGACGTCTTTTGCGCCTGTATTCAGTAACTACAAGCGTCACCTTAAAGGTTTGTTCCGCGTATTGGTAAAAATGCCACTTATCGGCCCGTGCGCCCACCAATCGGAAAACGTCGTTAAAGTTGGGTTTCGATCCGAGGGTTGCATCCAATTTGGCAATGCACGTTCTTGTTTATGCCACAATCGATACCCGCTGAGGTGTAGTGGCCGCGTTTCGCATTCAACTTTTATTACAAAGTTTTAATTTCAAACGATTTGTGAGTGCGGCGCAAAATTGATGCTGCGATGCAATAAAACGGCTCGGTTCAAGTTTAAAAAAAGGTCCGTTGGAGAAGTGATGGCCGTAACCAAGAACTTTCGACCGGGGCCGGTTACCCCTGTAAACTTCGTTCAGGGTGTATTGGCAAGAAGTCACAGGACATTTTATTTCAGTCTGCAAATATAGTTTTGATCGCTTTGGTGGAATCTAAATATGTTTCAGCGACCCCTGAAATACAAAAAGTTGAACAAATGTTTCCAAAAACGTTCGATAACGAGCGGTTTTAAAAACGTGGCTTAAAAAAACAAAATCCCCTCATACACTCCCAACTCGTCAGCGCTAGCTAAGCGTCCTGAGCCTTAACCGACCAAACGGCAAACATAAGTGGAGTTACCTCTATGAAGTCTGCGACGAGATCGGACAGTTCGCCATTTTATGGCGCAGTTCACGAAAACGCGTTTCCGCCCACAGGCGGCTTCGCAAAACGGGCATTCGATGTGTCCGCCGCCTGCCTCGGGCTTCTGTTTCTGAGCCCAATCTTTTTGATGGTGATGCTGCTTGTGAAGCTCACGGACAAGGGTCCGGCCTTCTATGGTCATCGCCGTATCGGCCACAATGGCCAGGAATTCCGTTGCCTGAAGTTTCGGACAATGGTCACCAATGGCGACAAGGTTTTGCAGGAATACCTGCGCAACAACCCTTCCGCCATGGATGAGTGGCGCGCCACGCGCAAGCTGCAGAACGACCCTCGGGTAACTGCCGTTGGTGCCGTGCTGCGCAAGCTGAGCCTTGATGAGCTTCCCCAGCTCTTCAACATCATTCGCGGTGAGATGAGTGTCGTCGGTCCGCGTCCCGTCGTTCAAGACGAACTTGAAATGTACGAGCACGCCGCCGTCTTCTATCTGCAGTCCCGCCCAGGCCTGACCGGTCTCTGGCAGGTCAGCGGACGCAACGACGTCTCCTATGCCGCTCGCGTCGCTTTCGATACCCACTACGTCGAAAACTGGTCGATGGCCCGGGACGTTGCGATCATCGCAAAGACCATTCCCGCCGTCTGCGCTCAGCGCGGAAGCTACTAACGGCATCCTTACGCCCGACGAGCACGTCTTATGGCTCGCCGTCGGGACGAAACACGGGGAAAAATATGAACGAACGTCTATTTGGCAGTCAGGCTGGGCGATCCCGTGCCCTTCGATCCGGTGTTGCAGTCGCTGCCGGGTTGAGTGCATTCCTGCTGTCCTCATTCATTGCCAGCGCGGACGACTACCGCCTTGGAACCATGGATAAAGTGAAGATTCGAGTTGCCGAATGGCAGACGGCGGATGGGACGATCCGCGACTGGTCTGTCGTCAGCGGCGAATACACGGTTGGCCCGTCCGGCAGCATTTCGCTGCCATTCGTCGGCGATCTCGCTGCTTCCGGGCAGACGACCGACGCCATCGCCAAGCAGATCGGCATGGCTCTTCAGAAGCAGTTTGCCCTGAAGGACCGGCCGTCGGCATCCGTCGAATTGTCGGAATTCCGCCCTGTCTATCTCTCCGGAGACGTGGAGAAGCCGGGTGAGTTTCCGTTCGCGCCGAACCTCACCGTCGCCAAGGCCGTCAGCCTTGCCGGCGGCCTTCGCCGGGCCGATTCCGGCCAGCGGTTCGCGCGCGATTTCATCAACGCCAAGGGCGACGCCGTCGTCTACATGGCGGACAGGGCACGGCTTCTCGTGAAGCAGGCTCGTCTTCAGGCCGAAATCGACAACAAGGATAGTTTCGAGATTCCGGCCGAACTGAAGGACAAGCCTGAGGCGAGGGCGCTCGTCGACAGCGAGAACGCGCTCATGGCCTCGCGCAAGAAGCGGCTGACGCTGCAGCTTCAGGCACTCGATGACTTGAGGGCTCTGCTGCAGAGCGAAGTCGAGACGCTTGCCAAGAAGACGCAGACGCAAACCCGCCAGCTGGAGCTTGCCACGGCCGATCGCGACAAGGTCGACGATCTCGCCGAGAAGGGGCTGGTGCTCAGCGCCCGCAAGATGACCGCCGAGCAACGCGCGGCCGATCTCGAGGCGATGCTTCTCGACATCGACACGAACTCGCTCAAGGCTAAGCAGGATATCAGCAAGGCCAACCAGGACGAGATCACGCTTCGCAACGACTGGGACGCTCAGCTTGCCCAGGAAAAGCAAAGTGCGGATGCGCAGCTCGACCAGCTCAATCTGAAGCTCACGACGAGCAACTCGCTGATGGCCGAGGCGCTGACCCAGTCCACGGATGCCGCCCGCTTCGACACGTCGACGGGTGCCGCCAGCATTGCCTACTCCGTCATTCGTGACGTGGACGGCAAGCCGAAAGAAATCCCGGTGCAGGAAAGCACCGCGTTGCAGCCCGGCGATCTGATCAAGGTCACCGCCGGACTGGCCATGAGGTAACGAGGCAGTATGCGTATCGCTAAGTCGGCGCTCATCCAGCCCGGCGGGAATGTGGCCTATGCCGTTTCCGCCGTGGCGATTTCGCTTTTTTCGTTCGCCTACTCGCTTCGGTTCGGGCAGGTGTCGATCCTGCTTTACTATGCGCTCTGGCTGCCGCTGATCGCGGTCGATTACCGCAAGGTGCTCGGCAACTACAATCGCTACATCTGGATCTACGCTTTCGCGGCGATCGCCTTCCTGTCGGTATTCTGGTCGGCGGCACCCAGCGTGTCGATGCGCGCCGCCATTCAATATTTCACGCAGGTGCTCTGCACGCTGATCGCGGTCAGGGTGCTGGATGCCAAGACGCTGACGCTTGGCATGGTCGCCGGTATCGGCATCGTGCTCGTCTATTCGGTGCTCTTCGGGCATTACGAGCTCGACGTGATCGACAACACCTATAGCTTCGTCGGCGCCTTCGCGTCGAAGAACCAGCTTGGTTTCTACGCCTCGCTCGGCCTGATCGCCTGCTTTGCGACTGTCTTCATCTTTGGAGAACGCCGTCCATCATGGCTGGCTACGACCGGTATCGTCGGACTGCTGTCGGCCTATTGCCTGATGATGTGCCAATCGGCGACTTCGGTCCTGACCGCGGTCGTGGTTCTGGCGCTGATGGTCGGCCTGCGTGTCGTGCTGACGCTGACGCCCGACCAGCGCAAGCTGCTCGTCATCGGCGGTGGGGTCGCGGTAATCGTGCTTGCGGTCGCCGGTGTCTATCTCGGCGCGGTCGATGCCGTGCTCGGGATCTTCGGCAAGGATTCGACGCTGACGGGCCGCACCTATCTGTGGCAGCAGGGGATCAAGGCTGCGGCCGACAATCCCTATTTCGGCGTCGGCTATCAGGCCTACTGGGTTCAGGGATTTTCGGAGCCGGAGCGTCTCTGGGAAGAGTTCTTCATTGGCTCGCGCAGCGGCTTCCACTTCCACAACACCTATATCGAAACGACGGTGGAGCTCGGCCTCGTCGGCCTGGCGATCCTGGTCTTCACTTTCCTGAAGATGCTGTGGGGGCATCTCCGTCACCTGATCGAAGACATCAGGAACGATGAATCCTATCTGCTGTTTGCCATCTGCGTGCTTCTGTTGATCCGCTCCTTCGTCGAGATCGACATTCTGACGCCCTACAATGTCGGGACGTTCCTGTTCTATTTCTGCGCCGGAAAGCTGATGAGCGTGCGCCGCCAGCCTGATGTCGCCGCATGGGCGCGGCAGGCACGGCAGCCCGAACCTTTGATGCATTAGCACTTAACAGCATTGTCGGCCGGCACTGACCGGTCATTTGAGGAAACCGGATGAAGACCCTTTACGGCATCCAATATCTGCGCGCCTTCGCGGCGCTTGCTGTCGTCGTTTTTCACGCGGCCGAAAAGTCCGGCGAGCACTTCGCCATCGGCGCTGCCGGTGTCGATGTGTTCTTCGTCATCAGCGGCTTCATCATGTGGGTGATCAGCGAGCGTCGGCCGATGACGCCGCAGGGCTTCCTTATCGACCGCCTGCGCCGCATCGCGCCATCCTATTGGCTGGTGACTGCAATCATGATCGCCGGCGCCGTGGCCGGGCTGTTTCCGAACCTGCAGCTGACGACGTCGCATATCCTTGCGTCTCTGTTCTTCATTCCCGCGCATTCGCCGAGCACCGGCGACATCTGGCCGGTGCTTGTGCAGGGGTGGACGCTGAATTTCGAGATTTTCTTCTATGTGCTCTTCGCCGGCGCGCTATTCCTGCCGCGCAAATGGCGTCTCGCCTTTCTGCTCGCGCTGTTCGGCGGCTTCTTCCTGGCCGGGCAGGTCCTGCAGCCGACGACGCCGGCGCTCTACACCTACACGCGGCCGATCATTCTCGAATTTGTCGGCGGCGTATTGATCGCCGAGCTATGGCTGCGCTGGTGGATTGCCGGCACCAGCCTCGGACTTGCCTGCGTGGGCGCCGCCCTTTCCGGTTTCGCCGCCATCCATCTGATGGGCGCCGAGTTCAATGCCGGGATATGCGGTCCGCTGGCGATGGTTCTGGTCTACGGGATGGTGTCGCTGGAGGCGGCCGGAAGCCTCGGACGCATGCCGCTGCTGACCTATCTCGGCGACGCTTCCTACTCGATCTATCTCTGGCACACGCTGGCGATCTCGGTGGTCGCCAAGGCGGGGCAGGTGATCGGCCTCTCAGCCACCGTTATGGCTCCGGTGTGTGTTCTCGCCGGCGTGGTTCTCGGAACCGCTGCTTACGAACTCATCGAAAAGCCGCTGAGGAAGGTGCTCTCCAGTTCCCGCTCAAAACAGGCGACACTCGCCCGCCGACCCTCATGACGAGGCTTCGGCCGGCGGTGCTTGCGTATCCGGTTCCACTGTCTCCGCCGGTCGGACCTTTCTCCTGAACGAGCGCAGCGCGACATAGAAGACGGGTGTCAGGAACAGACCGAATATCGTGACGCCGAGCATGCCTGAGAAGACGGCCGTGCCGAGCGACTGGCGCATTTCGGCGCCGGGGCCGGTGGCGATCGCGAGCGGCAGAACGCCGAAGATGAAGGCGAAGGCCGTCATCAGGATCGGGCGCAGGCGCAGATGGCTCGCCTCGACGGCTGCCTCCACAGGCGACTTGCCTTCGTCTTCCGCCTGGCGGGCGAACTCGACGATCAGGATCGCGTTTTTCGCCGCAAGGCCGATCAAGACAATCAGGCCGATCTGCGTCAGCACGTTGTTGTCCATGCCCCGGAACCAGACGCCGATCAGCGCGGCGAGCACGGCCAGCGGGACGATCAGGATGATCGCCAGCGGCAGCACCCAGCTTTCATATTGCGCCGCGAGCGCCAGGAAGACGAAGATGACTGACAGGGCGAAGATATAGACCGCCGTGTTGCCGGTGTGGGTTTCCTGGTAGGCGAGTTCGGTCCATTCGAAGGTCGTGCCGGGCGGCAGGATCTTGGCGGCCAGCGCCTCCATCTTCTTCAGCGCGTCGCCCGTCGATGTGCCTGGCGTCGGATTGCCCTGCAGCGGGACGGACACATACATATTGTAGCGCTGGACGAGGGCAGGGCCGCTGGAATCCTGGATATCCATCAGCGTGCCGAGCGGCACCAGCGCGCCGGTCGCCGAGCGCACCTTGAGGCCGAGAATATCCTCGCGGTCCATGCGGTATTGCCGGTCGGCCTGGGCGCGGACCTGGTAGACACGGCCGAAGGCGTTGAAGTCGTTGACATAGGCGACGCCGAGATTGATCGACAGCGCGTTGAAGATGTTGGGGATCGGCACGTTGAGGAAACGGGCCTTGTCGCGATCGATGGCCAGATAATATTGCGGGCTGGCATCGGAGAAGGTCGTGAAGACGCCGGTCAGGCCTTCCGTCGTCGCGGCCGCGCCCATCATCTGGCGGGCAAGGCCGAGGACGCGGGTCATGTCGGCGTTCTCAAGATCGAGGATCTGCATCTTGAAGCCGCCGGAATTGCCGACGCCGCGTACCGATGGCGGCGGCACGGCGATGATGAAGGCCTCTTGGATGCTCTGCAGCTTGCCGAAGAGCTCGCCGATGATCTTGTTGGCGGTCTCGCCGCCTTCCTCGCGCTCGGCAAAGGACTTGAACGGCACGAAGACGACGCCGGAATTGGAGGCGTTGGTGAAGGTCGCGCCGCTGAAGCCGGCGAATTGCACGGCATTGCCGACGCCGGGCACCGTCCGCGCGATATCACCCACCTGCTTGACCACCGCATCGGTACGCGCCAGCGACGCGCCATCCGGCAGCTGGACGACGACGATGGCGTAGCCCTGGTCCATGGTCGGGATGAAGCCCGAGGGGACCTTCGTTATCATGAAGTAGGTGGCGCCGAGCAGGCCCGCGAAGACGAGCAGCGAGCAGGTGATGCCGATCCAGCTTCGGACGAGATGCCTGACGATCCAGGAATAGCCGTGGCTCAGGCGATCGAAGCCGTTGTTGAAGCCATTAGCGAGACCGCGCCCGAAACGCAGGGCGATGTTGTTGCGCGTGTGCTGGTGATCGTGGCTTCTGAGCAGAATACCGGCGAGTGCCGGCGACAGCGTCAGCGAGTTCAGCGCGGAGATCGCGGTGGTGACCGAGATGGTCACCGCGAACTGCTTGTAGAACTGGCCGGAGATCCCAGGAATGAAGGCAGTCGGCACGAAGACGGCGATCAGCACCAGCGAGATGGCGACGACGGCGGTGCCGACTTCATCCATCGTCACATGCGCGGCCTCCTTCGGCGTCATGCCTTTGGCGAGATTGCGCTCGACATTCTCGACCACGACGATGGCGTCGTCGACGACGATGCCGATCGCCAGCACCAGGCCGAACAGCGTCAGCATGTTCAGCGAGAAGCCGAAGGCGAGGAGCACGGCGAAGGTGCCGATTAGCGAGACCGGGATGGCGATGATCGGGATGATCGCGGTTCGCCAGGATTGCAGGAAGACGAGGACGACGATCGCCACCAGGATCGCGGCTTCGGCGATGGTTCGATAGACCTCGGTGATCGATTCCGAGATGAACTCGGTGGTGTCATAGACGATGCGGTACTCCAAACCCTGCGGGAAGGTCTGGGAGATGTCCTTCATCAGCGACTGGATCTGATGCGCGGTATCGAGCGCGTTGGTTCCCGGGCGGGCGAAGATGCCGAGCGCCACGGCGGGATCGTTATTGAGATAGCTGTTCGTCACATAGTCCTGCGCACCGAGCTCGATGCGGGCGACGTCCTGCAGCTGCACAAGCCGGCCGGCGCCGGTCGACTTGACGATGACGTAGCGGAATTCGCGCACGTCGGAGAAGCGGCCGTCGGTTCTGACCGTATATTCGAAGGCGTTCTTGCCGGTGACGGGCGGCGCGCCGATCTTGCCGCCGGAGACCTGGACGTTCTGGTCGCGAAGGGCCGAGACCACGTCATCCGATGTCATGCCGTAGGCGGAGAGCTTCTGCGGGTCCAGCCAGATGCGCATGGAATACTGGCGCTCGCCGAACACCTGCACGTCGCCGACGCCATCGAGGCGGACGAGAGTGTCGCGGATGCGGTTGCGGGCATAGTTGGAGACGTAGAGCTGGTCGTAGCGATGCGAGGGCGAGAGGAGGTGCACGACCATCATCAGGTCGGGCGAGCTCTTGTCGGTGGTGACGCCGAGCCGCTGCACCTCTTCGGGAAGCCGGGGCAGGGCGATCGAGACGCGGTTCTGGACGAGCACCTGCACCTTGTCGAGATCGGTGCCGAGCTTGAAAGTGATGGTCAGCGACATGGCGCCATCGGCGCTGGAATAGGAGGACATGTAGAGCATGTCCTCGACACCGTTGATCTGCTGCTCGAGCGGCGTGGAGACCGTATCGGCGATGGTCTGCGGGTCTGCGCCCGGATAGGAGGTGCGCACCACGATGGTCGGCGGCGCGATCTCGGGATATTGCGACACCGGCAGCTGCGTATAGGCGATGCTGCCGACGACGAGGAGCACGATCGAGATGACCGCCGCGAAGATCGGACGGTCGACGAAGAAATGAGCGAACCTCATTGTGGCGTCTCCGTCGCGGCGTTCTCCGGCGGCGTGTCGCGCCGCTCCTGCGGCAGTTCGGTCATCTGCGGCGTGATGGTGGCGCCGGGGCGGGCGCGCATCAGGCCGTTGACGATGATCGTCTCGGTGCCATCAAGGCCCTCGCGAATGACGCGGTAGCCGTAGAGACGCGGGCCGGGGCGCACGGGCTTGGTCGAAACCTTGCCGTCAGTGCCGACGATGAAGACGACGCGTTCGTTCTGGTCGGAGCCGATCGCCTCGTCGGGCACGAGGATCGCCTTGTACTTGTTGGACGCCTCCACCTGCACACGGCCGAAGAGGCCGGGCTGCAGGATCAGGTCGGGATTGGCGAGGCGAGCGCGGATGCGGATGGTGCCGCTTTCGTTGTCGATGCGGTTTTCGGCGAAGTCGAGCTTGCCGATGAAGGGCTTGGCGTTCGGATCGGAAATCGTCACGGTGACGGGCACGCCGCCGCCGCCCAGTTGCAGATCCTTGCCGAGCTTGCGCGCCGTGTCGGCGAAGTTCAGCAGGCGGCGTTCATCGACGTCGAAGTAGAAATCGATTGGGTCCAGCGACACGATTGTCGTCAAAATGGTCTGGTCGGCCTGCACCAGATTGCCGGTGGAGATCAGGCGGCGGTCGATGCGGCCGCTCAAGGGCGCTGATATCGTCGTATATTCCATGTCGAGGGCCGCGCGGTCGGCGGTTGCCTGGGCGCCGCGAACATTGGCCTGCGCGGAGAGCCATTCGCGGCGGCGATCGTCGAGTGTGGAGACCGACTGGCTGCCGCTGGTGGCGAGGCTCTGCGCGCGGTTGAACTGCGCTTCGGCATAGGTCTGAGTGGATTTGGCGACTTCGAGCGCGGCGTTGGCCTCGTTGAGCGCGGTGACGAAGGGGCGCTGGTCGATGACGAAGAGCTTGTCGCCCTTCTTCACCAGCGCGCCGTCGGTGAAATCGACCTCATTCAGATAGCCGCCGACGCGTGCGCGCACCGAGACCTCGTCGACCGCCTCGAAGCGGCCGATGAACTCGTCGTTGTCGACGACCTCGCGCACCACGGGCTTGGCCACGGTGACCGGCGGCGGGGGCGGGGCCGCGGCCTGCTGGGCGGATGAGGCGAGGGGGAAGAAGACGACGCTGCTGAAGGCCAAGACGTAGCGAAGTGAGAAAGGCATGGCGGCTCCCCATTCGGGCGGCCAAACACGCCGCCATGACTATGCTGAAAGAATGCGTTTCATGTCAGGCGGTACTCGAGCGACTGTGTGCCGCTCGCCTATTTCTAATGCTGTCTTACGTTCGTGGCGCGGATAGCGCTCACGACTTGCATGCCGTTGCGATCGATTGGCCGGGAAGGTCCCCACCCGGTAAGCCTCTGGATTTCGATATAAACGGGTGTCTTGACGAAAAGCAAATCCCGGTGGGTTGAAACTTCCAAGATCAATGAAATCAGGGAGAGTATCGGCGGGCCGCCGACGCTTGCCGGTTTCGGCGGCATGTTCCTTAGCCGGGTGCGACAATTTGGCCGCACATTCGCAATAATCAACCGAAGGTGACTTGTATGTTGCACCTGCTCAATATATCTAGGCACATTATAAGTGTGCTTACTATTGGCGCAGTCCTCAATGAACAGCAATCCGCCTCTCGGCTTCCTCCTCCATGACGTCGCACGCCTGCTCCGAAAGCGTTTCGAGCAGCGGGCGAAGGGTCTTGGGCTGACGTCGTCGCAGTGGCAGGCGCTGGCGTATCTCTCCAACAATGAGGGGATACACCAGGGTGGGCTGGCGGAGATGCTGGAGATCGAGCCGATCACACTTGTACGCATTCTCGACAAGCTCGCCGAACGCGGGCTGATCGAGCGCCGCCAGCACCCGACGGACCGCCGGATCTGGCTGCTTTACATGCGCGAGGAGGCACATCCGCTTCTGGCGGAAATGCGCGGACTTGGCGATGTGACGCGAGGCGAAGCCCTGGAGGATGTTTCCGCCGAAGAGCGGGAGCAGCTTTTCCAGATCCTGTCGCAGATGAAGACCAACCTAGTGCAGGCCTGCCGGACCCCCCTGGCATTGGCCGAAAACGAGACCAACCATGGCTGATAAAACTCCCCTGCGCGTCGTTTCCGACGCCGATGCCAAGACTGCTGCCAATACCGATGTTGAAACGAACGAGGTTTCTCCTCGCGAGGAAACCGTTGCCGAGGCGCCATCGTCCAACCCTGCGTCCGCCACCGCTGTGGCGCCGCCCTTGACGATGCCTCCGCGTCGCAAGCGCAGCATGACCCGTCCGGTGCCGTTCGCACTGCTGCCCGTCGCGCTGGTGGTCGGCGGCTATTACTACGTCAATGGCGGCCAGGTGATGTCCACCGACAACGCCTACATCAAGTCCGACATGGTTGGGCTGACGACCGACGTTTCCGGCATCGTCGATACGATCAACGTGCATGAAAACGAAGCGGTGAAGCAGGGCCAGGTACTGTTCAGCCTTCGCCAGGACGTGTTCAAGATTGCGCTCGATGGCGCCAAGGCGCAGCTCGGCGCGGTTCGCAACCAGATCCTCAACCTGGAAGCAAGCTACCAGCAGTCGCTGGCCGAGATCACTCAGGCCGAGGCGGATATCCCGTATTTCCAGACCGAGTTCGACCGCCAGCAGAACCTGCTGAACAGCTCCGCGGCCACCCGCACGGCGTTCGACCAGGCAAAGCACAATCTGCAGGCCGGTCAGCAGAAGGTCGCCGTCGCGAAGGCGCAGGCCGCCGCGACGCTCGCCCAGCTCGGCGGCAATGCCGACCAGCCGGCCGAGCAGAACCCGCTTTATCTCGAAGCCAAGGCCAAGGTCGACGACGCGCAGCGCCAGCTCGATCACAGCGTCGTCCGTGCGCCGTTCGATGGCATCGCCACCAATGTCAACGCGCTGCAGCCGGGCTCCTATCTCGAGGCATCGACGCAGGCCTTCTCGCTGGTCGCGACCAACAATCTGTGGATCGACGCCAGCCCGAAGGAAACCGAGCTTACCTATGTGAAGCCCGGCCAGACGGCCACCATCTACGTCGACACCTATCCGGGTGTGACCTGGAAGGGCAAGGTCGAGAGCATCAGTCCGGCTTCCGGCTCCAGCTTCTCGCTGCTGCCGGCGCAGAACACGACCGGCAACTGGGTGAAGGTCGTGCAGCGTATCCCGATGCGCGTCAGCATCGAGGATGCAGCCGGCAAGCCGCCGCTTCGCGTCGGCATGAGCACGGTCGTCGATGTCGATACCGGCCACGCGCGCGGCCTGCCGGATTTCGTGTCCAAGCTTCTGGGCCGCTCGGGCGGAGATCATGAGTAACGCTGCCTCCGCGTCCTTCGTCCCGGTCGCCAACCGCGGCATGATCACGGCCTGCGTCATCCTCGCCGTCATCATGCAGGCGCTGGATACGACGATCGCCAACGTCGCGCTGCCCTTTATTCAGGGCAGCGTCTCGGCGAGCGCCGACCAGATCAACTGGGTTCTCACCTCCTATATCGTCGCGGCCGCCATCATGACGCCGCCGTCGGGCTTCCTTGCCGCCAAGTTCGGTCGCAAGCGCGTGCTTCTGACCGCTATCATCGGCTTCGTCGTCGCATCCGTGCTCTGCGGCCTGGCGCAATCGCTGAACCAGATCGTCGCCTTCCGTCTCATGCAGGGGCTGTTCGGCGCATCGCTGGTGCCGCTGTCGCAGGGCATTCTGCTCGACATCTACACGCCGGAAGAACGCGGGTCCGCCATGGCCTTGTTCGGCGTGTCGGTCATGGTCGGGCCGGTGCTCGGCCCCGTCATCGGCGGCTGGCTGACCGATAACATCAGCTGGCGCTGGGTGTTCTACATCAACGTGCCGATCGGGGCGCTCGCCTTTGCCGGCATCATGATCTACGTCACCGAGACGAAACTGGACGCGCTCGCCAAGCTCGACTGGTTCGGCTTCGGGATGATGAGCCTGGGCATCGCTTCACTGCAGCTCTTTCTAGATCGCGGCGAACAGCTTAACTGGTTCGCCTCGGGCGAGATCATGATCGAGGCGATCATCTGTGCTGCGGCCTTCTATCTGCTTGTCGTGCACACGCTGACGGCGGAGAAATCCTTCGTCAATCCGAAGCTGTTTCTCGACCGGAACTTCTCCGTCAGCATGATCTTCATCTTCGTGATCGGGATCACCTATCTGGCGTCGCTGGCGCTGATGACGCCCTATCTGCAGACGCTGATGGGATATCCCGTCATCACCGCGGGTATCGTCATGGGGCCGCGCGGCATGGGCACGATGCTGTGCATGTTCATCGTCGGGCGGCTGATCGGCAAGGTGGATACGCGCCTGCTTCTGGTGCTCGGCCTCGGGCTGACGGCATGGGCGATGTACGACATGACCGGCTGGACGCCCGATGTCTCGCAGTGGACGATCGTCTCTGTCGGCTTCATCCAGGGCGCCGGTCTCGGCTTCCTGTTCGTGCCGCTGACGACGATCGCGTTTTCGACGCTGCCGGCGGAGATGCGTGGCGACGGCACTGGTCTCTATAACCTGTCGCGAAACATCGGCTCGAGCGTGGGGATCTCAATCGTCTCGGCGCTTTTGGTCGAAAACGCGCAGGTGAACCACGAGAACATCGCCGCCTATGTCACGCCGTTCAACCACGCCTTCGATGCGGCGGCAGCACAGGGGATGAGCCCGCTCACCGCAGCCGGTCGAGCCGCGCTGAACGAACTGATCACGCTGCAGTCGACCATCATCGCCTATATCGATGACTTCAAGCTGCTGATGATCATGTCGCTGGCGGTCATTCCGCTGGTGCTGTTGCTGCGCAAGCCCAAGGTGGCCCCGGTCATGGACCACAGCGCCGTGATGGAATGATCAGCGAAACGGTTTGCTGAGATAGCGAGACCCTGAAATGCCGAAGCGCCATGGTGCTTCGGCATTTTTCGTGATGCCGATGCGTTTTCCGCTGACGATCGGCGCCGGTGCCGTCGGCGTCAGCGAATAGGGGGCGTGGTCGAGCAGGCGATCATTGAGGGCGATGGTGACGCCGAGCGCCTGGCAGAGCTTGCCGGGGCCGCTGCAGAGCTGCGTGAGCGCGTCGGTGCCACGGCGTTCGATCATCGTGGCGATACCGATTTCAGGCTCGATGGCGCGGATCAGGACGGCGGAGCCGGGGGTGCAGACGAAGTTCAGGCACCGGTGCATGCCGTAGACGCGGTAGATATAGACATTGCCCGGTTTGCCGAACATGGCGCCGTTGCGCTGTGTCGGGCCGCGAAAGCTGTGGGAGGCCTCGTCATCGGGGAAATAGGCCTCGGTCTCGACGATGCGCCCGCCGATGCCGCCGACGGTGAGGCGGCAGGCAAGCAGCTCGCGGGCGACGGAGATCGCATCGCGTTCGAAGAAGCGGGTGAGTGCTTCGCCCGTTATCGGTGCGGCGCCGAGCGCGCCTGTCCTGTCGTCCATATGATCTATCGGCCGGGCTTTGGATCGTGCAGCGGGATCGACGAGCCGGTGACGGAGACCGGGTCGCTTGCGGGGAAGGTGTCTTCGAGGCCTTCGTCCAGTTCCTCTTCCAGCGTAGCCGCATCCTTGCTGCGGGCGCCGTCGCCGGCCGAGCTGTCGTGCGCGGCGAGAAGCAGGTGGCGGGCGTGAGAGACGGCATTGTCGCGGGTCAGGCCGGGAGTGGCGGCATTATAAAGCGTCACGGCAATGCTGTTTCCGGTCTTGTCGCCGAACATGACGACGAAGCCGCCCTCGCGTGAATTCACGGTTATGTCTGTGATGGTCATGGTGTTTGCTCCCGATGATGGGTTTGCCGACGTCTTTCTCGTATGCCTATGTTTGCCTCGCGAACACCTTCGTCAACCATTCGATGAAGACGCGGACGCGGGGCGAGAGCTGGCGATTTCGCGGATAGAGCAGCGAGACCGGCGTTTTCGTCAGCGGATAGTCTTGCAGGATAGGCTGGAGCTCGCCGCTGTCGATATAGCGCTGGGCGTGATAACGCGGCACCTGGATGATGCCGAGACCGAGGCGCGCCGCGGCGTGGAAGCTTTCGGCGGCGTTGACCGACAGCGTCGCGGGCAGGGTGACGTTGCGGATCTGGCCGCCGACGAGGAATTCGAGCGGCACCAGCGCGCCGGTGGCGCTGGAGTGAAAGCCTACCATGCGGTGGCCGTCGAGCCGGTCGGGATGCTCGGGCGTTCCATAGCGGGCGAGATAGGAAGGCGAGGCGAGCGTGACTTCCTCCAGCATCGCCACGCGGCGGGCGACCATGTCGCTATCTGAGGGGATGCCGACCCTCAGCACGCAGTCGATGCCCTCGCGCACGAGATCGACGAGGCGGTCGCCCTCGCTCATGTAGAGTTCGATATCGGGATAGGCTTCGAGGAACGACGGCAGGTTGGGCAGAACGAAATGGCGCGCCAGCGTGCCGTGCACATCGACGCGCAGCATGCCTTTCGGCTTGGCGCCGGCGAATGCGCCTTCCGCGTCCTCGATATCCGAGAGGATCGACAGGCAGCGACGGTAATAGGCCTCGCCGTCGAGCGTCGGGCTCACGTGGCGCGTTGTACGCTGCAGCAGACGAACGCCGAGGCGGGCCTCAAGCTGCTTGACCGCATCGGTCACCGTCGAGCGCGGCAGGCCGGTATCCTCGGCGGCGGCGGTGAAGCTGCGGCGCTCGACGATCCGGCAAAAGACGCGCATGGCATCGAATCTGTCCATCTATCTGTTCGCTATATCCGGATAGTGATGGCGAATAATGGATGATTATCCGCCGCGAGAAAAGCGGCATCTTCTCTCCAACGGCGCGATATCGCGCTTCCAAGCAAGGAGAACGACAATGACGGTATCGGAAAACAGGGTCGCGATCGTAACCGGCGCGTCCAGAGGCATTGGTGCGGCGATTGCCGATCGGCTCGCGCGCGACGGATTTACCGTCGTGATCAACTATTCCGGCAACGCCGCGCCGGCCGAAGAGCTGGCTGCTGCGATCGAAAAGCGCGGCGGCAAGGCGCTGACGGCGAAGGCCGATGTCAGCGACACGGAAGCCGTGCGGCGGATGTTCGATGCGGCCGAGGCAGCCTTCGGGGGCGTCGATGTGCTGGTCAACAACGCCGGGATCATGGCGCTTTCTTCGATCGCGGATGCCGACGACGCGCATTTCCAGCGAATCATGGACGTCAACCTCAAGGGCACGTTCAATACGCTGCGCGAGGCCGGCAAGCGGATGCGCGACGGCGGCCGGATCGTCAATTTTTCGACGTCGGTGGTCGGGCTGAAGCTTGAGACCTACGGTGTCTATGCCGCGACCAAGGCCGCCGTCGAGACGATGACGGGGATCATGGCCAAGGAAATGCGCGGCCGTAACATCACAATCAATGCCATCGCGCCGGGGCCGACGGCCACCGATCTGTTCCTCAACGGCAAGTCCGAGGAACTGGTTGCGCGGATGGCGAAGATGAACCCGCTGGAGCGGCTCGGCACACCAGAGGATATTGCTGCGGCGGTATCGTTTCTCGCTGGTCCCGACGGTTCCTGGATCAACGGGCAGGTGCTGCGCGCCAATGGCGGCATGATCTGATTTGTGTCTTGGGGAGGGCGGCTTTCGGGCCGCTCGCCTTCCGGCGGGTCGCTGTTGTGGATATCGCTCGCTGAAAAATGCCAGCGTCTGCAATAGGATGGAGGCGCACCCAGTCTTGAAGCGGCGGGGCCGCAATATCCCCTTACATTTGCATCATGATTGTCTATATTAGCAATGTAGGGATGTGCGGGACTCCTCCAATCCTACGCATCAGACCTCAATAACTGCCGAGCCATTGTTCCCTGGTGACCCGGCAGAGAGTGAAAGAAGAAATGGCAAAACATATGGTTGCGGCCCGTTGAAGGTAAACGCCTCGCGGGCCGCAGTTCTGTCAGCGGGCATCCAGCTTGGCGTCGGTCAGAAGCTTGACCATCCAGTCGACGAAGACGCGGACCTTGTTGCTGAGGTGTCGGTTCGGGGGATAGACGATGTAGAGCCCGAGCGGCTCACGGTTCCACTCCGGCAGCACCTGAACCAGCGCACCACTTTCCAGCTCATTGCGGATCATGAAGTGCGGTAACTGCGCGATGCCAAGCCCCGAGGTGGCTGCCGTCACGAAGGTCCTGCTGTCGTTGACCGAGACGAGATAGCGCGGATTGATCTCCAACTCCTCGTTGTCCTTGCGGAATTCGAACGGAAGCGTCCGGTTGGTCTGCGCGCGAAAATAGTTGACCGAATAATGATCGTTTTCAAGCTCTTCCGGTCTCGCTGGTGCTCCATACTTCTCGAGGTAGAGCGGCGAGGCGCAGGTGATGAGTTCCACCTCGGATACGCGGCGTGCAATCAAGGATTGGTCGGCCGGGGTGCCGGCGCGCAGCGCGCAGTCGACGTTCTCGGCGAGGTAATCCACGGTGCGGTCGCCAACGCCGAGGTCGATGCGGATATCGGGATATTTCTGATAGAAATCGCAGAGCGCCGGCACGACGATCCAGTCGGCGAAGGCGCCGGCCATCTCGACGCGCAGGCGCCCGTTCGGAAGCCCTTGCGAATTTGTGAGGCTGCCATCGAGCTCGGCGATCTCGGAGACGATCTGGGCCGCGCGTTCGTAATAGAGCGCGCCGTCGGTCGTCACCATGACGCGGCGGGTGGTGCGGTTGAGGAGCTTGGTGTGCAGATGCGCTTCAAGCCCCTGAATGAGATTGGTCACCGTCGCCTTGGGCATTGAGAGCGTGTCGGCGGCCCGTGTGAAATTGCCTGTCTCCACGACGCGAATGAAAGCGCGCATTGCCGAGAGCTGGTCCATCGGAATTCACCTGAGTAGGTTGCAGTGCGGTATTGTTCGAAATTCGGAACAGTGTAATCGTATTGAGGCTTCTTATTCCGTGAGTGGAATAACAATATCTTTTTTTCAGAAATTGCAAGCCGTCGCCTTGGGCAATATGTTGCAACGGCAACATTACACCCGCGACGCAAGGATCGATACGATGACGGTGCAAGTGAAAGACATGGTGTTTGACAAGGTGGCCATTGGCCCCGTGTCGACGCGTATCTATCAGGGCGCCGAATACGGCAAGGGTTCGCCGATCGTGTTGTACTTCCACGGCGGTGCTTTCCAGTCCTCGGGGCTGCAGGACAATGCCGTTGCCGAAGCAATCGCAAGCGCCGGCGCCATCGTGGTCGTCGCGGATTACAACGCTCCCATGGGCGGGGTTTTCCCGAAGCCTCTCGAAGTCGGCTACTCGCTGTTTTCCTACATGGCAAACAAGCGCGCCTCGGGTCTCGGTGACCGCAACTCCGCGCTGCTGGTTGCCGGCGAGGAAGCGGGTGGCAACATCGCCGCCAGCGTGGCATTCAAGGCTCGCGATCACTACGCAGATGCCCTCGATGGCCAGGTGCTGATCTCGCCGCTGGTCGATCCGTTCATGGGATCGTCCTCGATGCGCGAAGCCGACAGCATCGGCATGCGCGAGCGTTGGGCCGCGGGCTGGAGCCACTATCTCAGCGGCGGCGGATGCCATCCTTATGCGGCGCCGTGCCTGTGTTCACGCATCTCGGGCGTCGCGCCCGCACTGATCTTCACCGCGAAGGACGATCCCCTTCGCGATGAGACGCTTGGGTTCGCCGATCGCCTGAAACAGGCCGGCGTACCAGTTCGTCAGCATGTCGCTCCCGCCGGGGCAGGCTGGCCTACGATTTACGGCGGGACGTCCGACAAGCCTTCGGGTTGGCGCGAAACCATCACCCAAGAATTCGGAAGCTTCGTTCGTGACATGCGAAGGCAACCCGTACCTTTGAAGACCTGATCAATACACGGCCGTGGGGGCCGTAAGGAGAATACAAATGACGTCCAGTAAGAAGCGCTGGGCCCTTGTGGGCGCCGGTCTGAGCCTTGTTGCGTCCGTTTCAGCCGCAGCACTGTTTTTCGAATTGCCGATGAGCGGAACCGCGACTGCCGCAACCGCAGAGGCACAGGCCGCTCCGCCGGCCGTGCCCGTTACCGTCGCTGTCGTCGCCAGCCGCGACGTCACCGAATGGGAGCAGTTTTCCGGCCGGCTCGAAGCCGTCGATCGCGTGCAGATCCGCTCGCGTGTCGCCGGCGCCGTCCAGTCGGTGCATTTCCGCGAAGGCGCGCTGGTGAAGGCCGGCGATCTGCTCTTCACCATCGATCCGGCACCCTACCAGGCGGCCGTATCGCAGGCCGAGGGGCAGATGGCTTCGGCCGAAGCCAAGGTCAATCTCGCGCAGATCGAGCTTGATCGCGGCCGCAGGCTTTCCGACAACCGGACGATTTCGCAGAGCGATCTCGACCAGCGTCAGAACGCATTCACCGAAGCGCAGGCCGGTCTTCGCACCGCGCAGGCAGCTCTTCGTTCAGCGCAGCTCGAGCTCGGCTATACCGAGGTGAAGGCACCCGTTGCCGGCCGCGTCGGCAAGCTCGAAGTGACTGTCGGCAATCTGGTTGCTGCTGGATCGACCTCGTCGGAGCTGGCGTCGCTCGTCTCCGTCGATCCGATCTACGCCAGCTTCAGCGCCAGCGAAGGCATGGTCGCCAAGGCGCTTGCCCAGCTTCCTGCCGCTGATGGCGCGGTTCCGGCACTTGAACAGATCCCCGTCGAAGTCGGCACGCTTGCCGATCAGGGCACGCCGATCAAGGGCAAGCTGCAGCTTATCGACAACCAGGTGGATGCTTCCAGCGGCACGATCGGCGTTCGCGCCGTGTTCGACAATCCAGGTGGCAAGCTGATCCCCGGCCAGTTCGTGCGTGTTCGCATGGGCCAGCCGAAGGCCGAGAACAAGATCCTTATCAGCGAACGTGCGATCGGCACCGACCAGGACAAGAAGTTCGTCTTCGTGGTCGATGGCGAGAACAAGGTGAGCTACCGGCCGGTGCAGCTCGGCATCGCCGAAGGTGGCGACCGCGTGATCGAAAACGGCCTTGCCGTCGGCGACAAGATCGTCGTCAACGGTCTGCAGCGCATTCGTCCGGGCGCGGTGGTCGCACCGCAGATGGAAGAAAAAGTCGCGGCCAAGTAAGACGCAGACCCCTCCCCAACCCCTCCCCACAAGGGGGAGGGGCTAAGCCTGCCGCACCGCCCAAGCCAGGATTTGGCAGGACAGTGCCACACGTCTTCTCCCCCCTTGTGGGGGAGATGGCCGGCAGGCCAGAGAGGGCCTTTTAAGCATCCAGTTCTACCCCTACCGGCGGTATCCCAACCGCCGGAGAGGGTCGTTGCATCCCAAATTTCATCCCGGAGAGGGCTTTGAAATGAATATCTCCAGATTCTTTGTCGACCGCCCGGTGTTTGCCGGGGTGCTATCGGTCCTCATCGTGGTCGCCGGCCTGATCGGCATGCGATCGCTGCCGATTTCCGAATATCCGGAAGTTGTCCCGCCATCGATCGTCGTGCGCGCCACCTATCCCGGCGCCAACCCGAAGGTCATCGCCGAAACCGTCGCCACGCCGCTCGAAGAGCAGATCAACGGCGTCGAGGGCATGCTCTACATGTCCAGCCAGGCGACATCCGACGGCGTGATGACGCTGACGGTGACCTTCAAGCTCGGCACCAATCCCGACCAGGCACAGCAGCTGGTGCAGAACCGCGTCAGCCAGGCAGAGCCCCGCCTGCCGACGGAGGTGCGCGCGCTCGGCATCACGACAGTCAAGAGTTCGCCCGACCTCATGATGGTGGTGAACCTGACATCGCCGGATAATCGCTACGACATCACCTACCTGCGCAACTATGGCGTCTTGAACGTCAAGGATCGGCTTGCCCGTATCGAGGGCGTTGGCCAGGTGCAGATCTTCGGGTCGGGCGACTACTCGATGCGTATCTGGATCGATCCGCAGAAGGCGGCCGAGCATAATCTGGCGGCGAGCGACATCACCAATGCCATCCGCGCCCAGAACGTGCAGGCGGCTGCCGGTACGATCGGCGCGTCGCCGAGCCTCACCGGTGTCGATATCCAGCTGAACGTCAACGCCCAGGGTCGTCTGCAGACGCCCGAGGAGTTCGGCAACATCATCGTCAAGAGCGGCGCCAATGGCGAGATCACGCGTCTGCGCGATGTCGCGCGCGTCGAACTCGGTGCGTCGGATTATTCGCTGCGCTCGCTGCTCGACAGCAAATCGGCGGTGGCTATCCCTGTCTTCCAGGCGCCCGGCTCCAACGCCATCACCATCTCGGACCAGGTCATCAAGACCATGGACGAGCTGCAGCTGGCGATGCCTGAAGGCGTGAAGTACGAGATCGTCTACGATACCACGCAGTTCGTCCGCGCTTCGATCGAGAAGGTCGTCGACACGCTGCTCGAAGCCATCGCGCTCGTCGTCATCGTCGTCATCCTGTTCCTGCAGACATGGCGCGCCTCGATCATTCCGCTGATCGCGGTTCCGGTCTCTATCATCGGCACCTTCGCGGTCATGTATGTCTTCGGCTTCTCGATCAACGCGCTCAGCCTGTTCGGGTTGGTGCTTGCGATCGGTATCGTCGTGGACGACGCGATCGTCGTCGTCGAAAACGTCGAGCGCAACATCGAGAACGGCCTTTCGCCGCGCGACGCGACCTACAAGGCCATGAAGGAAGTGTCCGGCCCGATCATCGCGATCGCGCTGGTGCTGGTGGCGGTGTTCGTGCCGCTGGCCTTCATCACCGGCCTGTCGGGCCAGTTCTATCGCCAGTTCGCGTTGACGATCGCCATCTCGACCGTGATTTCCGCCATCAACTCGCTGACGCTTTCCCCGGCTCTGGCAGCCCTTCTTCTGAAGGGTCACCATGCGCCGAAGGATTGGCTGACGCGCGGCATGGACTTCGTGTTCGGCTGGTTCTTCCGCGGCTTCAACCGCGCCTTCAGCGCCAGCTCCAATGCTTACGGTAAGGGTGTCGGCGGTCTGGTGTCGCGCAAGAGCATCGTCATGGTGATCTATCTGGCGCTTGCCGGGGCGACCTATGGCCTGTTCAATGCCGTTCCCGGCGGCTTCGTGCCGGCGCAGGACAAGCAGTACCTGATCGGCTTCGCGCAGCTGCCCGACGCCGCCAGCCTCGACCGCACCGAAGACGTGATCAAGCGGATGAGCGACATTGCCCTTGCAACGCCCGGCGTCGAACACGCCATCGCGTTTCCCGGCCTGTCGATCAACGGCTTCACCAACGGCTCGAATGCCGGTGTCGTCTTCGTCAAGCTGAAGTCCTTCGAGGAGCGCAAGACGCCCGATCTCTCAGGCGGAGCGATCGCCATGACGCTCAACCAGAAATTCGGCGCGATCCAGGATGCGTTCATCGCCATGTTCCCGCCGCCGCCGGTCCAGGGTCTGGGCACGACGGGTGGTTTCAAGCTGCAGCTCGAAGACCGGGCGGGCCTGGGCTACAATGCGCTGGACGAAGCGACCAAGGCTTTCCTCGCCAAGGCCTACCAGACGCCTGAGCTGGCCGGCCTGTTCTCGAGCTACCAGATCAACGTGCCGCAGCTCTACGCGGACCTCGATCGCGCCAAGGCCGAACAGCTCGGCGTGTCGGTGACCGACGTCTTCGAAACGCTGCAGATCTATCTGGGCTCGCTCTACGTCAACGACTTCAACGCATTCGGCCGTACCTATAGCGTCCGCGTGCAGGCAGATGCGCAGTTCCGCGCCCATGCCGATGATATCGGCCAGCTGAAGGTGCGTTCGGCTTCGGGGCAGATGATCCCGCTGTCGGCACTGCTCAAGGTCGATGCCACGACGGGACCGGAACGCACGACCCGCTACAACGGCTTCCTCGCCGCCGATATCAATGGCGGTCCGGCACCGGGCTTCTCGTCCGGGCAGGCACAGGCCGCCATCGAGCGGATCGCCGACGAGACGCTGCCGAAGGGCATCGGCTTCGAGTGGACGGATCTGACCTACCAGCAGATTCTTGCCGGCAGCTCGGGCGTGCTCGTCTTCCCGCTGGCGCTGCTGCTCGTCTATCTCGTGCTGGCTGCCCAGTATGAGAGCCTGACACTGCCGCTCGCGATCATCATGATCGTGCCGATGGGCGTGCTGGCCGCCCTGACCGGCGTCTGGCTCACCGGTGGAGACAACAACATCTTCACGCAGATCGGCCTCATCGTCCTTGTCGGTCTCTCGGCGAAGAACGCGATCCTGATCGTGGAATTCGCCCGCGAGCTGGAATTCGAAGGTCGTACGCCTGTTCAGGCGGCGGTCGAGGCCAGCCGCTTGCGCCTGCGCCCGATCCTGATGACGTCGATGGCGTTCATCATGGGTGTCGTGCCGCTCGTCGTATCGACCGGTGCTGGTGCGGAGATGCGTGCCGCGATGGGTGTGGCGGTGTTCTCCGGCATGATCGGCGTCACCTTCTTCGGCATCTTCATGACGCCGGTGTTCTACGTGCTGATCCGCAAGCTGGCGGGCAACCGTCCGCTGGTGCAGCACAAGGACGATGATCATAACGGCCACGGTGGGGCCGAGGTGATCCGGATGGCGGCCGAATAGGCTTCCGACACAGGCAAATAGAGCAAAGGGCGGGACGCGAGTTCCGCCCTTTCTGGTTTTGAAAGAGCGGTCAGTCGATGATGAACATCTTGGCGCCCGATGCCGTCCTGGAGCGGTGGGCGGCGTCTCCGTGGTCGGAGACCGTGTATCCCATGCCCGGCTTCATCACGAAGCTGCGGCCGTCCTTGAGCTCGCTCGTCACTTCTCCCTCGAGCACGTAGACGATATGGCCACGGTCGCACCAGTGGTCCGCCAGATAGCCCGGCGAAAGCTCGACGATCCGCATGCGGACATCGCCATTGTTCAGCGTTCTCCATATCGCCGTTCCGGTTTCGCCCTTGTGTTCGCTGGCCGGCAGCGCATGCCAGTCGAGCGAGTTGTAGGGGAGCGGGGGAAGTTTCATCGTGGGTATCCTTACGCGTTTCGTCGGCTCGGGTTCACGGATCCGGCGCGATATGTCCAGCATTTTGTTTGCAATGCAGCATGGCTTTTTGAGCTTGCATCGGCGCGAGCGGCCCTATCAATTGTGAGGGGTACGGGTGGTTGCTGCTTCGCCGCCTGTCACGGGAGGAGGTTCCATGCATATCGCTATCATCGGCGCTGCCGGCATGATCGGGCGCAAACTCACCGAACGGCTGGTGTCCGACGGGAAACTGTCCGGGCAGGCGATCGGGCGGCTGACGCTGGTCGATGTCGTGGCGCCGGCTGCACCTGTCGGCTTTGCCGGGCGGGTGGATGCGAGTGCGGCCGATATCTCGCAGCCGGGACAGGCGGCGCTGATCGTCGGGTCGCGGCCGGATATCATCTTCCACCTCGCGGCGATCGTTTCGGCGGAAGCCGAGCTCGATTTCGAGAAGGGCTACGGCATCAATCTCGAGGGGACGCGGGCGCTGTTCGAGGCGATCCGTCTGGCGCATTTGCAGGATGGGTATCGTCCCTGCGTGGTCTTCACCTCCTCCATCGCCGTCTTCGGCGCGCCGATGCCCGATGTCATCCCCGACGATTTCAATCTGACGCCGCTGACAAGCTACGGCACGCAGAAGGCGATGAGCGAGCTTTTGCTCGCCGACTATACGAGGCGTGGCTTCATCGACGGTATCGGCATTCGGTTGCCGACGATCTGTGTGCGGCCGGGCAAGCCGAACAAGGCCGCTTCCGGCTTCTTTTCCGGCATCATCCGCGAGCCGCTGGCGGGACAGCCGGCCATTCTTCCGGTGCCGGATACGGTGCGCCACTGGCATGCCTCGCCGCGCTCGGCGGTCGGCTTTCTCATTCATGCCGCGAGCATCGATCTCGAGCCGCTCGGCGCGCAGCGAAGCCTGACCATGCCAGGCGTCAGCGCCTCGGTCGGCGAGCAGATCGAGGCCTTGCGCGCGATTGCGGGCGACAAGGCGGTGGCGCTGATCCGGCGGGAGCCGGACGAGTTGGTGATGAGGATCGTCGGCGGCTGGGCGCGGGCCTTCGCGCCGGAGCGGGCAACGCGCCTCGGCTTCGTGGCCGAGACGAGCTTCGAAGAGATCATTCGCGTGCATATAGAAGATGAAATGGAAGGCAGAATTCAATGAGCAGTCAACAACGGGCGATCGCGTTTCTGGGCACCGGGCTGATGGGCGCGCCGATGGTTCGGCGTCTGCTCGATGCCGGCTTTGCCGTTACCGCCTGGAACCGTGACATCGCCAAGGCCGAGGCGCTGAGGGCCGATGGCGCCGCAGTTGCGACGACAGCGGCTTTGGCCGTTGAGGGGGCGTCGGTCGTCTTCACCATGCTCAGCGATGGCAATGCTGTCGGCGACGTCTTGTTTTCGCAAGGTGTGGCAGAGGCGCTCGCGCCCGGCGCGGTCGTCATCGATTGCAGCTCGATCACGCCAGAGGCTGCGCGTGATTATGCGGCGAGGCTTGGCGAACGCGGCATCCGCCATCTCGATGCGCCGGTTTCCGGTGGCGTCGTCGGCGCTTCGGCCGGTACGCTTGCGATCATGGCAGGAGGCAGTGCCGATGTCGTCGATGCGCTGAGCGATGTGTTTTCCGCGCTCGGCCGGGTGACGCATGTGGGGCCAAGCGGCACGGGCCAGCTCGCCAAGCTCGGCAACCAGCAGATCGTGGCGATCACCATCGGCGCCGTGGCCGAAGCGATGATGCTGGTCGAGGCCGGTGGCGGGTCGGCGGAGGCGTTTCGCCGTGCGATCCGGGGCGGCTTCGCCGAGGGCCGAATTCTTGAGATTCACGGTCAACGTATGGTGGAGCGCAATTTCGGCGGCGCCGGCCCTTCGCGGCTGCAGCTGAAGGATCTCAACAACATCGTTGCCGAGGCAAATAGCCTGGCACTGACCCTGCCGCTGACAGAAGCGGTGCGCGCCGAGTTCGCCGCTTTCGTCGAGGATGGCAATGGCGATACGGATCACAGCGGATTGCTGTTGCAGCTGGAGCGGAAGTCGGGCCGCGAAGGCGGAAAATCCTGACGGTCGGTACGATCCCTGACGAACAATAAATAGCGCTGGCGCGCTGGCATGCAATCATTGATAGATTTTTAGGGTGTTCTAATTAATGTCGCACTTGGCAATCACTGGTAGGTGATTGTGGTTGCTAGCGGGCAGCGGGGATGGATTTCGCTTTGACGTGGCGTGAGGCATGAATGGCTTTGGCATCTAAGAACTCCATACGCTCTGAGCGGGAGTTTCAAGATCTTCTACGGCGTTTGGAGCTTGCGCTCGATGCGTCGCAGATCGGTGTCTGGGAGCATGACCTGCGATCGAACGAGATCTCCTGGGACGTGCAGATGCATCGCCTTTACCAGACCGGCCAGCGGAGCGGGCCTGTGCCGACGTCGATCTGGTCGAACGCGATCCATCCCGATGATCGCGCGCGTGCCACCCAGGAATTCAACGACGCAATCGCCAAGCGCGGCCAGTACAATTCGGAGTTCCGGATCATCTGGCCGAATGGCGAGATCCGCTATATCCGCTCGCGCGCGCATTTCTATGTGAGCGAGGAGGGGGCGCCGTCGTTCATCGGCGCGGAATGGGATGTGACCGCCGACGTGCTTCTCAACGCTGAAGCCGCGCGGCAGCGCGAGGTGGCCGAGGCCCGCGCGCTGGCGCTGGAGGAGAGCACCGCGCTCATCGAGCATGCGGCCGCGCACGACTACCTGACCGGCCTGCCGAACCGGCGTTTCTTCGACAAACGGATCGCGGAACTAGCGGAAGACGAGAGCGTCTCGACGCTAGCGGTGCTGCATCTCGATCTCGACGAGTTCAAGCAGATCAATGACAGCTACGGACACGCCGCCGGCGATGCGGTGCTGCGCGCGGCCGCCTTGCGGATCGCCGCGGTGCTCCCTGAGACTGGCATGGCGGCGCGCATCGGCGGCGACGAGTTCGTCATCGTGCTCGTCAACTTCGAGAGCATGGACGAATTGCGGGAGATTGCACGTCGTGTGCAGAAGCGGCTGCGCAAGAAGATCCGCTTCGGCCACGAGATGCTGCAGTCGGGCAGTTCGATCGGCATTTCATGGTCGGCGGATCGCGGCGATACCAATCTTCTGGCCGAATCCGACATGGCGCTCTACGCGGCCAAGAGCGGCGGGCGCGACCGCATCGAGTTCTTCACGCAGCGACTGAAGGACGAATTGATGGGCAAGCGGCGGATCGCCGAGGAGCTCAAGCTGGCGCTGACGGCGGGCGAAATCGTTCCTTATTACCAGCTGCAATTCGACGCCCGGACGCGGGAGATCGTCGGGCTCGAAGCCCTGGCGCGCTGGCGTCACAAGGAGCGGGGCATTCTGGCGCCGGCGGATTTCCTGAAGGTCGCCGACGAGCATGGGCTGACCGCCGAAATCGACGCTTCGATCCTCCGGCACGTCCTGAGGGATCGCCGCGAATGGGAGCAGCATGGCTTCGATGTGCCGAGGATTTCGGTGAACATCTCAGGGCAGCGGCTTTATGATCCGCTGTTGATCAGCGATCTGGAAGCGCTTGACATCCCTGATAATTCGATCGTTTTCGAGCTGATCGAGACGATCTTTCTCGACGACTGCGACGACGAGATGATGCAGAGCGTCGACCGGATCAAGCTCATGGGCATCGAGATCGAGATCGACGATTTCGGTTCCGGCCACGCCTCGCTGATCGGCCTCGTGAGGCTGCGCCCGACGCGCCTGAAGATCGACCGCCAACTGGTGGATGCGATCGATACGTCCGACGAGCAGCGGCGGGTGGTGAAGTCGATCATCGAGATTGCCAAGGCGCTTGGCGTCAAGGTGATCGCCGAGGGTGTCGAGACCGAGCGGCATGCGGCGACGCTGGCCAAGCTCGGCTGCGATGCCCTACAGGGGTTTGCACTGAGCCGGCCGGTGCCGGCTGCCGAGATCGACCGCAAGTTTTCCGCCCTAGTCGCGGGCTGAGGATCAGGCCGCCGTGTCGAGTTCGCCGCGCGCTTCGAGATACCATTCCACGAAAGCCGCCACACCCTGTTCGAGCGACGTGCTCGGCGTGTAGCCGGTCAGCGCCTGCAAGAGGTCGGGGCTGGCATAGGTGCGCGGTACGTCGCCCTGCTGCATCGGCAGCATGACGCGCTTGGCCGGATGGCCGAGGGCTTTCTCCACCGTTTCGACGAAGTCGAGCAAGCTGATCGGCTGGCCGCCGCCGATGTTGACGATGCGGAACGGCGCCTGGCGCGAGAGCGTCTCGACCTTCTCCTCAGCGACGCGATTGCTCTCGGCGGGGACGACGGTCGATAGGCGCACGACGGCCTCCACGAGATCGTCGATATAGGTGAAATCCCGGCTCATCTTGCCTTCGCCGTAGATCTCGATCGGCTGGCCCTCCAGCATGTTCTTGACGAACTTGAAGAGCGCCATATCAGGCCGGCCCCAGGGGCCGTAGACGGTGAAGAAGCGGAAGGCCGTGGTCGGGATCTTGTGGAGATGGGCGTAGCTGTGCGCCATCAGTTCCATCGACTTCTTGGTCGCGGCGTAGAAGGTGAGCGGCTCGTCGGCGCGGTCGGTCTCGTGGAAGGGCACGGTCGGATTGGCGCCGTAGATCGAGGAGGTCGAGGCCAGCATCAGATGGGAGACGCCGGTGTTCTTGGCGATCTCCAGGATATTCCAGGAGCCGATCAGGTTCGAGTTCAGATAAGCTTGCGGGTTCTCGTTGCTGTAGCGCACGCCGGCCTGGGCGGCGAGGTGGATCATCACGTCGGGCTTGGCGACTGCGACCGCCTGTTCGACTGCGGCGCGATCCTCCAGCATCGCCGTCACCGGCTTGAAGGCCGGAAACTGGGCGAGGGCGGCGTTGCGCATATGCTTGAGCTTGATGTTGTAATAATGCGTCATGCCATCGAAGCCGGTGACCTCGTGGCCGTCCTGCAGAAGCCGGCGCGCGAGATGGAAGCCGATGAAACCGGCTGTTCCGGTGATGAAATACCGCATGCTCATGCCCTGCTGTTGGTTATGCCTTGCTCTTCTTGCCGACCGCGAAATAGCTGAAGCCGTGTCTCGTGACTTCGGCGATCGGATAGATGTTGCGCAGATCGACCAGCACCGGCGTCTTGACGAGCGTCTTCAGCCGCTTGAAGTCGAGCGCGCGGAATTCCTCCCATTCGGTGACCAGCACCAGCGCATCGGCGCCTTCGGCGATCTCGTAGGGATCCTTGCCGTAGACGACTGGGCCGAGCAGCTCCTTCGCCGCATCCATCCCCTCGGGATCGTAGACGTGCACCGTCGCGCCGCCGTCGAGCAGCGCCTGGATGATGGTGATCGAGGGTGCGTCGCGCATGTCGTCGGTGTTCGGCTTGAAGGTGAGGCCGAGGATGGCGATCTTCTTGCCGCGCACATTGCCGTCGCAGGCGGCGACCACCTTGCGGCCCATGGCGCGCTTGCGGTTGTCGTTGATGGCGACGGTGGTTTCGATCAGCCGCATCGGGCTGTCATGATCCTGCGCGGTCTTGACCAGCGCCAGCGTGTCCTTGGGGAAGCACGAGCCGCCGTAGCCGGGGCCGGCATGCAGGAACTTGTCGCCGATGCGCTTGTCCATGCCGATGCCCTTGGCGACCTTCTGCACGTCGGCGCCGATCTGCTCGCAGAGATCGGCGATCTCGTTGATGAAGGTGATCTTCATGGCGAGAAATGCGTTGGCCGCGTACTTGATCAGCTCGGAGGTGCGGCGCTCGCAGAAATAGAGCGGGGCTTCGTTGAGATAGAGCGGGCGGTAGACTTCGCGCATGACCTCGATGGCGCGCGACTCCTCGGTGCCGAGCACGATGCGGTCGGGACGCTTGAAGTCGGTGATGGCGGCACCTTCGCGCAGGAACTCCGGGTTGGACACGACCTCGATGTCCTTGTCGGGAAACTCTTCGCGGAAGATGCGCTCGAGCTCGTCGCCGGTGCCGACGGGGACCGTCGATTTGGTGACGACAACGGTGAAACCTTCGACCGATGCGGCAATTTCACGCGCCGCCGCGTAGACGTAACTGAGGTCGGCATGACCGTCGCCACGGCGCGAGGGCGTGCCGACCGCGATGAAGACGACGTCGGCTGCGGCCACGGGGGCTGCGAGATCCTTGGAGAAATCCAGGCGTCCGGCGGCTCTGTTCTGGGCGATGATCGTGTCGAGGCCGGGTTCGAAGATCGGCACTTGGCCCGCTTCGAGCGCATCGATCTTGGCCGCAGACTTGTCGACACAGGTGATATGATGGCCGAAATCCGCGAGGCAGGCCCCCGAGACAAGGCCGACATAGCCCGAGCCGATCATCACAATACGCATGGAAATTTCCTCAAACACCGATCACAGCCCTGCCTGATGGCAAGGCCATGATGGTGTTACAGAGGTAATTTTATAAGTTCAAGACAACCGGGAGGTCAGTTGCGGCCGAACTCGTCGACGATGCGGATGATATCGTCCTCGCCGAGGTAGGAGCCCGTCTGGACTTCGATCAGTTCGAGCAGGATCTTGCCCGGATTGGCCAGACGGTGGACTTCGCCGAGGGGTATGTAGACCGATTCGTTTTCGCGCAGCATCTGCACGTTCTCGCCGATCGTGACCTCAGCCGTGCCCTTGACGACGATCCAGTGCTCGGAGCGGTGGTGGTGCTTCTGCAGCGACAGCTTCTTGCCCGGGGTGACGAAGATGCGCTTCACCTGGAAGCGGTCGCCGTTGAAGATCGAGGTATAGCCGCCCCAGGGACGGTAGGAGGTCGGGTGTGTCTCGGTGAGCTTTGATGTCGCCGGCTTGGAGGCCAGCATCTTGACGATCGCGCCGACGTCCTGGCTGTCCTTGAGGTGACCGACATAGACGGCATCCTCGCTGGCGATGACGGCGACGCCGTCCATGCCGTTGACCGCGAGATGCACGCCATGGGTCATGACCAGCGAGTTGCGAGTGTTGACGACAGTGGTGTTTTCGGCGGCGACATTGCCCTTTTCGTCAGGGTTGCCGCTCTTCCAGATCGCATCCCAGCTGCCGAGATCCGACCACTGGAACGGCGAGGGAACGACGGCTGCGTTCTTGGTCTTTTCCATGACCGCGTAGTCGATCGAGATATCGGGGCTTTGCGCGAATGCCGCCTTGTCGAGGCGGATGAAGTCGAGATCCTTGACGCCTTGCGCGACCGCTTCGCCGGCAGCCTTTAGGACATCGGGGGCGAAGCTCGTCATTTCGCTGAGCAGCTTGGCGACCGGGAACATGAACATGCCGGAGTTCCAGTAGAAGCCGCCCGATGCCAGCATCTCCTCGGCCTTCGCAAGCGGCGGCTTCTCGATGAAGCGCTTGACCGTCAGCGCGCCACTCGGCAGCGCCTCGCCGCCTTCGATATAGCCATAGCCGGTTGCCGGTTCCGTCGGCTTGATGCCGAAGGTGACGAGCTTACCCGCGGATGCAGCGGCAATCGCTGCGCGCACGGCGTCGAAATAGACCTGATCGGCGTCGATCTCGTGGTCGGAGGCGAGCACATGCATGATCGCGCTCTCGCCGAAGCGGTCGCGCACCAGCGCACCGGCGGCAGCAACGGCAGCGGCCGTGTTGCGGGCCATCGGCTCCAGAAGGATGCTCGACAACGAGATATCGAGTTCGCGGGCCTGCTCGGCGACCAGGAAGCGGAATTCCTCGTTGGTGATGACGATCGCCGGTTCATAGAGCGTCTTGTCTGAGACGCGCAGCAACGTGTCCTGAAAAAGGGTGGTATCGCCGATGAAGCGGATGAACTGCTTGGGGGCGGCGGCGCGCGACAGCGGCCAGAGACGCGTGCCTTTGCCGCCTGCCATGATTACCGGAACGATCTTCTGCGTCATCTGGATGTGTCCTCGAAATGGTCTTTAATCGTTGATCAGTTTGCGCTTGCCCAGGCGCGGATGCGCTTGAGGCCGGCTGCGAGAAGGTCGGTGGCCGCAGCTTCCGCCTCCGCTTCCACGTAACAGCGCATTTCCGGCGCATTGCCCGATGGGCGGAAGTGGATGATGCGCTTGTCGGCAAGCGTCACGCGCAGGCCGTCGATGTCGCTGGTGCTGTCGACTTCTCCAATCGGCTGCAGGAAGTCGGAGAGATTGGCCGGGCTCGCGCGCAGATGCGCCATCAGTTTCGCGCTGGTCTCGACCGGGAAGTTCTCCAGCCGGTCGGCGGCGGCGAAGGGGAGCGCGTAGCCGGATGCGACGACCGACAGCGGGCGCTTGTTTGCGGCCGCCTGCGCCAGCGTCGCCAGAACAGGCAGGAAGCAATCGCGGGTCGGCAGCGCCAGCAGCGTGGTGCCATTGACCTCGAAAGCGCTCGCCACCAGCGTGCCGCCATTGGCCTCGAAGCCGACGACGCCGGTCTTGCCCGATGCAAGCGCCTCCTGCATGCCTGATATCACGAAGGGCGATCCGACGCGGGTGCGGATGACGCTGAACGATCCTGATGCTTCAATGCCGGAGTTGGAAGTCACCGGTGTCACCACGGCATTGGCGCCGAGGAAGTTGGCGGCGATCAGGCCAAGCAAGTCACCGCGCAGCGGGGTGCCGGTTTCATCGGTCACCAGCGGCCGGTCGCCATCGCCATCGGCAGACACGATGGCGTCGAGGCCATGGTCGGTTGCCGCCTGCTTCAACAGCGCAATGGTCTCTTCCGAGACGGCTTCGGTATCGACGGGAATGAAGTGTTCGGAGCGCGCGAACGCCTTGACCTCGGCGCCGAAGTGCTCGAGCAGGTCGACCATGAGATCGCGGGCGACGGTGCTGTGCTGGTAGACGCCGACCTTCAGGCCGGCAAGTGCATTGGCGGACAGCAGGCTGGCGTTGCGCTTCTTGAACAGGTCGAAACACTCGACCGACCGATCCTCGGCTTGCCGGTCACTCAGTGGCCATTCGAAGCCGGTGCGGTCGAGATCGGTCGCCGCCGCTGTGATCGCGGCTTCATCAGCCTTGTCGATCTCGCCATCCGGCCGATAGAATTTGATGCCGTTGCGGTCGGCGGGGATGTGGGAGCCAGTGATCATCAGCGAGGCGGCGCCGAGATGCAGGCCGTATAGCGCCAGCGCCGGCGTCGGCACCGTGCCGCAATCGATCATCGCGAAGCCGAGCTTGCCAAGCGCCTTGGTGCAGTCGGCTGATATCTCGGGGCTGGATTGGCGAAAGTCGCGGCCAATAAGGATCGGGTCACCCGCCTTTGCCCGACCGCTTTCGAGGAGATAGCGGCCAAACGCCGTCGCATAGAGTGCCGATGCCCGGCCCTTCAGATCCTCGGAAAGGCCTCGAAGCCCGCTTGTCCCAAATTTCATTCTGAATAAGCCCTCGGCAACGCTTGAATTCGACCGTGTTTTGAAAGCAGACTACCCAAAGTTCGTAAACTTTGATGGCCGGCGACCGGTAAAATGTCCGCCAAATCCCTTTTCGACGCAAGTTTACAGCTCGTTTTTGGCGAGCTGGTGGAGGCAATTGCATGAATGAACAGACCATCGCACTCGAAGACAGCTGGAAGAACGCCTTGTCCACAGAGTTCGAGCAGCCCTACATGCAAAGGCTGAGAAGCTTCCTTATCGAGCGAAAGCAGATGGGGAAACGGATTTTTCCTAAGGGATCAGAATATTTCAGGGCTCTTGATCTGACACCGCTTGACGATGTGAAGGTCGTGATCCTCGGCCAGGATCCCTATCACGGCGCGGGGCAGGCGCATGGCCTGTGTTTCAGCGTGCAGCCGGGCATCCGAATTCCGCCGTCGCTGGTCAACATCTATAAGGAGTTGCAGGCCGATCTCGGCATTACGCCGGCGCGCCACGGCTTTCTTGAACATTGGGCGCGGCAGGGCGTTCTGCTCTTGAACAGCGTGCTGACGGTCGAGGAGGCGCAGGCCGCGTCGCATCAGGGCAAGGGGTGGGAGACCTTCACTGATGCCGTCATCCGCAAGGTCAACGACGAGTGCGATGCGGTGGTCTTCATCTTGTGGGGCGCCTATGCGCAGCGCAAGGCGGCGTTCGTCGACACATCCCGGCATCTCGTTCTCAAATCGCCGCATCCGTCGCCGCTTTCGGCGCATAACGGCTTTTTCGGCTGCCATCATTTCTCCAAGGCCAACGCCTTTCTTAAGGAGCATGGTCGTTCGCCGATCGACTGGCAGCTTCCTGAAAATCCTGCTGATGAATAGCCCGTGATGAACGACATCGTGCTGTCGTTCACTAAAAGTAGACAATGCGTTCCGGTCCGTGGGACTATTCCAACGAGCTGATAAAGATCATCTATGACCCATCGAACAGCCCGCCAGGCGGGCCAGAAAGGGGTCTCAAATGCTCGACCAGATCAAGGGTCTTCACCACGTTACGTCGATGGCTGCGAACGCCCAGACGAACAATCAATTCTTCACCAACGCGCTCGGTCTGCGCCGCGTCAAGAAGACCGTCAACTTCGACGCTCCTGATGTCTACCACCTCTATTATGGCGACGAGAACGGCGCGCCGGGCACGATCATGACCTACTTCCCGTTCCCGAAGATGGCGCAGGGTCGTCCGGGCACCGGCGAAGTCGGAACGACGGTCTATTCCATTCCGCAGGGTTCGATCGGCTTCTGGAGCGATCGTCTCGCCAAGTTGAATGTGACCGGTCTGAAGGCCGAGGAAACATTCGGCGAGAAGCGGCTGAACTTTGCCGGTCCCGATGGTGACGGCTTTGCGCTCGTCGAAGTTAAGGACGACACCCGTCTGCCCTGGACGCATGGCGGCGTTGATCAGGATCATGCGATCCGTGGCTTCCATTCGGTTGCCATGCGGCTGCGCGACGACGGAGCGACATCGGAGCTGCTGAAGTTCATGGGCTACCAGGTCCAGGACGAACGCGACGGCGTCAAGCGCTTGACCATTCCTGGCGGCAACGGCGCGCACCTGATCGATCTCGAGACGATGCCGAACATCTCGCGGGCGCTTCCGGGCGCGGGCTCGGTGCATCACGTCGCTTTCGCCGTCGAAAACCGCGCGAAGCAGCTGGAGGTCCGCAAGGCCCTGATGGACACCGGATACCAGGTGACGCCAGTTATCGACCGCGATTACTTCTGGGCGATCTATTTCCGCACGCCGGGCGGCGTGCTGTTTGAAATCGCCACCAATGAACCGGGCTTCGACCGGGACGAGGATACGGCGCATCTCGGCGAAGCGCTGAAGCTGCCGACGCAGCACGAGCATCTGCGCTCGCTGCTGGAACAGCACCTCGAACCGCTGGAAGCATAAGCTAAGGACATCGATATGACCGATCATGGATATGTGCACCGGCTGCATGCCGGTGCCGCAGGCAAGCCTATTCTTTTCACACTGCACGGTACGGGCGGAGACGAGAACCAGTTCTTCGACTTCGCGCGGCAGCTTCTGCCTGAGGCAACTATCGTCTCGCCGCGTGGCGACGTCTCGGAATACGGCGCCGCGCGCTTCTTCAAGCGCACCGGCGAGGGCGTTTACGACATGGCCGATCTGGCGCGGGCGACCGACAAGATGGCTGAATACGTCAGCGAGCTCGCAAGGGAGCACCAGGCTTCGGCAATCCTCGGGCTGGGCTTTTCGAACGGCGCCAACATTCTCGCCAACGTGCTGATCGAGAAAGGGGTGTTCGATGCGTCGGCGCTGATGCATCCGCTCATTCCCTTCCAGCCGAAGGAAAACGCAGGTCTGGCGGGTCGCAAGGTGCTGATCACCGCCGGCGAGCGCGATCCGATCAGCCCCGTGCCGGTCACCAAGGCGCTGGCCGATTACTACGAGCGCCAGAACACTGACGTGACGACCGTATGGCATCCCGGCGGACACGAGATCCGGCCGAATGAGGTCGATGCGATCAAGGCGCTCTTCGAGCCATATAAATAAAGCATTCGTCGGGCAGGCCGTTCGCGGTCTGCCCGACGGCTTCCTGCGCACTACCACTTTGATCTAGGGTCATGCCTTCAATCTTATGTGGTAACTTTTAATCATTGATACTGGAGCGGGTATAGGATCTCATTTTCCGAGGATATGCATTCGTATGAGCGATATTGCCGACCTCAGGATGATTTCAGGCCTTCTCCGTCGCCAGATATGGGTGGTCTTGGCCACCGCCGCAGCTATTCTTTCTTTGATCGCCATCGTCCTGACGGTATTGACGCCGCGCTATACGGCGCAGGCGCTTGTCGTGGTCGATACCAGCGCCAAGAATCTGCTGGCGCCTGATAGCGCGGCAATTGCCAGTGCTTCCGATAACGCGCGCGTCGAGGGGGAGGTGCGGATTGCGCAGTCCGATGCGGTGCTTCTCGATGTCGTGCGCGAGGGCAAGCTGGCCGATGACCCGGAATTCGCGCCGCGATCCGGCTATCTTACGGGCATCTTGGTTCGCTTCGGTGGCGCATCCTCTCACACCACGGATGACGCCGAGCGCGAGACGCTGGCCTCGTTCAAGGAGGCTGTCCGCGTTCGTCGCGAGGGGCTAACCTATCTGATCACCATTGGCGTCACATCCGAGGATGCCGCGAAGGCCGCGCTTCTCGCCAATCGCGTGGCGTCGGTTTACATCAGGCATCAGATCGACGCCAAGGTGGCGGGCACGATCGCGTCCCGCAACAGCCTGCAGGCCCGGGTGAGTGCTGCCAAGGACAGCCTTGCGAGCCACGAGGGGCTGCTGGATGCCTTCCTTGCCGCCAATGCCGGGATGCGCGATGCCTTCACGAACGCCAATATCGGCCTGCGCGTCGCCGATGCGCAGCTCAATCGAGCGGCCACGCTACCGACAAGCACGCCGCAGCCGCCAGCCCCCTCCGAGACATTGACGCAGTTCTACAGCCTGCAGCAATCGGCTGAGATTGCGCGGGCGCAATATCAGAACCTGCTCACCCGATTGCAGGATTTCGAGGCGCAGGCCAGCCTGCAACTGGCTGACAGTCGGGTGATTTCGGAGGCCTTGCCGCCGATCGAGCCATCCTATCCGAGGGTTGCTGCTGTCCTCGCCGTCATGAGCCTCGTCGCGCTTGGGTTCGGTATCGGGGCGGGTTTTCTGCGGGAGTTCTTTGTTGGCGGATTTACCGGGGAGGACCAGGTCGAGGCGGTGCTGAACATCCAGCTGGCATCGGTGGTGCCGCATGAGGAGGGTGGCGAGCTGGAGCGGCCGCATGGGCGCGGGCTCTCCGACCGGATCATGACGGCGCCGCTCTCGGTCTTTTCGGAGTCCATCCGGCGGATCCGGGTCTCGGTCGAACAAGCGCTTCTCAACCGGCATCCCGTGACGGAGGATACCCGCGAGGAAGGCATCGTGATCATGGTGTCCTCCAGCCTTCCGGGCGAGGGGAAATCGACGCTCGCTACCGCGCTGGCTCGGACCTATGCGCTTGCCGGAAAGCGTACGCTCCTCATCGATTGCGACCTCAGGAAGCCCAGCATTCACCGCCACGTCGATCGCGAGCCGACACCCGCTTTCGTCAATCTGCTGCGCGGCGAGGCCGATCCTGGGCTCGCCAGCATGGTGGCAGTCGATCATGCCACGAACCTCTCCGTCATTCTGGGCGCGCGGCCGGCGGAATTTGCGACCGATGAGCTGCTGATGAGCGCGCGGGTGCGGGCGCTTCTGACGCGGGCAAGGCTGCATTTCGACTACGTCGTCATCGACACGCCGCCGGTCGAGGCGGCGGTGGATGCGCTCTATCTGGCGAGACTCTGCGATGTCGCGCTCTTCGTGGTTCGCTGGGCGCGGACGCCGCAGAACGTCGCGCGAAAGGCTGTGACCGCGCTGAAGGGGAATGTCGGCGGCGGTACGCCTGTGATCGCGGTGCTGAACGGGCAGGACCAGCGCCATTGGTTCAGCTTCAAGGCCAAGCCTATGTGGCGCACCGCCTATGCTAGGTAGGGGGGTGGAGGCCGCCGCTTCCGCCGTGGCCTACCTCTTTAGGTGCAATCCAGGCGTTTATCGACGACGTGCGCTTGACACACTAGTTGCGTTACTAAAGGTTTAGCTCATTCATAAATGCAACCTTATTCGCGTCATGGCTGCGCCCCGATTTTTCTCGGTGGCGCTTGATTGCAGGCATTTGAAATAGCGATTTCACTCATTCGTTGAAGAGCGACGCATGGTCCGTGCAAGGCGCATTCTCGTCCACGATTATTCCGGTCATCCGTTTCAGGTGCAGCTTGCGCGCGCGTTGGCACGGCGTGGGCATGAGGTTCTGCACGTCTATTCCGAAAGCTTCCAGACGCCGAAGGGTGATCTTGCCGCGCGGCGGGACGATCCGTCCGGGTTTCGGATCGCCGGTCTTTCGCTGTCCGAGCCGTTTCAGAAATCGAGCTTCCTGAAGCGTCGGGCGCAGGAGATCGAGTTCGGGCGGATGGTGGCCAGCGAGATCAGGCGGTTTCGGCCTGACATCGTGCTTTCCGCCAATGCACCGCTCGACACGCAAGCCGTCATTCACAAGTCTGCGCGCGCATGCGGAGCGCGGTTCGTTTTCTGGCTCCAGGATATCTACAGCGAGGCCATCGCCCGCTTTCTGCCTGCGGCGTTTCCGCTGATCGGGAATGCTGTGGCGCGCCGATATCAGCGGCTCGAATTCGGTCTGCTGAGAGAAAGCGATCATGTCGTCGCGATCACCGACGACTTCGTTCCATATCTCCGGCAAAACGGCATCACGCCGGGTCGGCTCTCCGTCATCGAGAACTGGGCGCCGCTGGATGAAATGCGATCGGTGGAACCGGTGGTGCCCGAGAGCGACAAAGGCGATGGCCTGATCCGGGCGGTCTATGCCGGCACGCTCGGCTACAAGCACAATCCCGATCTGCTACTACAGGCGGCGAAAGCGCTGCCTGTTGCGATCGACGTTCATTCCGAGGGCGCGATTGCCGAAAACCTGGCACGCAAGGCGGCGGCGGAAGGTGTCAGCAATCTGCGCGGAAAGCCGTGGGTGCCGTTTACCGATCTGCCCGATGTGCTCGGGTCAGCCGATATCCTGGTCGCGATGATCGAAGAGGGGGCCGGGGCCTTCTGCGTGCCATCCAAGGTGCTGACCTATTTTGGATGCGGGCGGCCGGTGCTGGCCTCCGTGCCACGCAACAACTTGGCGCGACGGCTCATCGCGCGCGCTGATGCCGGTCTTGCGTCGGATCCTGGTGATGCGGCGGGGTTTATCGGCAATCTTGGAAGGCTCGCTGGCGATGTCGCGCTACGGCGCAGGCTTGGGGCGAACGGCCTTGCCTATGCCCGGGCAAATTTCGCGATCGAGCCGATCACCGACCGTTTCGAGGCGATTTTCGCCGGCCTTTATCAGATGGAGAAACAGGCAATCTAACGCTGGGGGGCGTTGCATGCTGGAAAAGACTGCACTTGTCTGCGGCGCCGGAGGGTTTATCGGTAGCCACCTCGTTGCCCGCCTGAAGCGCGACGGCTTTTGGGTTCGCGGCGTCGATCTCAAATTGCCGGATTATGAGGAAAGCGTGGCCGACGAGTTCATCGTCGGAGATATGAGGCAGATCGACGTCTGCGAACGGGTGATCGATCGCGACTTCCACGAGGTCTACCAGCTGGCGGCCGATATGGGCGGGGCCGGCTATATTTTCACCGGCCAGCACGATGCCGACATCATCCACAATTCGGCGACGATCAATCTCAATGTCGCCGAGCTATGCCGCCGGCGCGAGGTTGGCCGCGTATTCTTCTCATCGTCGGCCTGCGTCTATCCCGCCGTCAACCAGGCTGATCCCGACAACCCGAATTGCGTGGAATCCTCCGCCTATCCCGCAGCACCGGACAGCGAATATGGCTGGGAGAAGCTGATCTCGGAGCGGCTCTATCAGTCCTATGCCCGCAACTACGGCATGACCTGCCGCATCGCCCGCTACCACAACATCTTCGGCCCATCGGGAACCTGGGACGGCGGCAAAGAGAAGGCGCCGGCGGCCATCTGCCGGAAGGTGGCGCAGGCCGATCATGGCGGCGAGATCGAGATCTGGGGCGATGGCCTGCAGACGCGCTCCTTTCTCTATGTCGACGAATGCATCGAGGGCACGATGCGGCTGATGCGCTCGGATTTTGCTGGCCCCGTCAATATCGGCTCGGATGAGATGGTGAGCATCAACCGCTTGGTCGACATGGTGTGCGAGATCGCCGGCAAGCGGCTGCACAAGCGGCATGTCGCTGGGCCGATGGGCGTTCGCGGGCGCAGATCGGACAATCGGCTGATTGCCGAGACACTCCAGTGGCGGCCGACCCAGCGCCTGATGGACGGCCTGGAAAAAACCTATGCCTGGATCGAAACCCAGCTTCTGCGGAGTGCCGCGTGAGACGCGGCTTTCCTCGGTGGAATAGGCTCTCCGCCATGGGCGGGCGGGCGCGCGGCTCGACCGACGCGGTGTTGTTGATCCTGAGCTTCGCGGTCGGGCAGGGATCGATCTTCCTGGCGCAGACATGGCTGATCCATCGCGGCGCGCTCGATCTCCTGGCGGCGTTCGCGACGCACTTCTCCTTTGCCATCCTGGTATTGATGATTGTCGACTTCGGCGCGCCTGTCGTCGTTGCAAGGCGGATTTCACTGACGGGGGACGGCGAGATGCGGGACGTGGCGCGGCGCTGCTACTGGCAGGCATCGGTTGTTCGGCTTGGCGTTGCACTCGTGCTGTCGGTGGCGGCGCTCTTCTACGCCTGGTCTGGCGGAGACGGATTTTCGCGAGCCTATATTCCGGCCGCCATCCCGGCGCTGTTGATATCGGCATTCAACGCGGCCGGCGTCTTCGATGGGCTGGGGCTTAGCGGCATCAGCGGGCTGACCGGGATGCTTGCCTATATCGCGTCCGCCATCGCGCTGGTCGCGGCGGGAGCGCAATCGGCCGATGCCGGCATGATCCTCGGGGTGGCGCTGTCGCTGGGCTACGCCTTCGCGATCGTCGCGCAACTGGCCGTGCTTTGGCGGCTGGGCTGCTCGGTGCGTGTGGTGCCGGTCAGCGTCGCGGATTGCGGCCTCTTTGCCCGCGAGGGATTGGGCGTGATGCTAGCGATCCTGCCCGGACAGCTGTCGTTTCGCTTCCAGATCGCGGTTTGCGCGGCGGTTCTGGGGCAGGCGGGTGTGGGGCTGTTCGTCTATGGTAGGCAGATCGCGGCGGCCGCCTCGCAGGTCCTGGAGTTCGTGCGGCGCGCGCATTTTCCCGATATGGTTCGCGGCCTTCAGCAGGGTCATGCCACGTTGAGGGCGGGCTTTGAGGCGCAGCGGTTGGCGACGCTGCTTGCGATTGCGTTGACGCTTGGATTGATGCTGGTTGGCGGCGGTTGCTTCTTGCTCATGAGTGGCGCCTTTGCGCAATCGGGTCTGGTGGTGGCGCTCTTTTCTGTCGGGGTGATGACGGGGGCGCTGTCGCAGACGCTGGCGCAGGCTGCCCAAGGGCTTGGCCGCTTTCGCGTCGTGGCCCTTGCCGCCGTGCTGGCCATGTTGATCGGCTTTGCAGCGAGCGCCGGTCTCGCGGCGTTGCTTGGGCTTGTCGGGCTGGCGGTGGCGGAAGTTGTGACGCATGTGGTGGGGGCGCTGGTGATCTGGGCTTCGGTGTTCCGGCGAGTGGACGGGCGCAGGATCCTGCGGGTCAGTGCATGATCAGGCTCTGGACCGTTACGGCGCTCTATCTCGCCAATCTGCCCTTCGCCGATAGCCTCTTCGTCGTTCTCTTGACGCTGCCGATGTTCCTCATGGTGCTGGTGGGGCTGCATCGCATTCAGTCACGCCGGTTCCAGATCGGCGATGTCTTCTGGTTCTGTCTCTTCGTCTATTTCGTGATCTCGCCGCTGCAGCGCATGCATGGGGACCGGATCGGCGGCGCTACGGCGATCACGGCCTATGCCTACGAGCCGCACGAGTTCATTGCAGCCATGCTGATCGTCGTCCTGTTTTGTCTGCCGTTTCTGTTTGTCCAGATGGAGCGAGACGAGCCGGCCGCCGAAGCGGGTGGTTCGACATTGCCGACGCCGGTTCTGCTGGCCCTGAACGGGCTCGCCTTCGCATTCTTCGTCGCATCCGAAGGCGGACTGGAACGGCTGTTGTCGTCGCGGCTGGAGCAGGATCCCGCGCAGGCCTTCATCGGCAGCCTGTTCTTTCTCGGCCTGCAGTCGGTAACGGCTTGCCTTGTCGCGGTGCGGTTTCATGTGTCCCGATCGCGACTGATGTCTCTCGCGCCGCTGCTTCTCGTTATCGCCTTGCTGGCGGTCTCGCGAAATCCGTTCAATGCGCCGCGCTTCATGCTGCTGGCGGTCTGGGGGCCGGTCATGCTGGCGCTTTGCGGCGGCAGGGTTTCGGCTGCGTGGTTTTATGTTGCCGGCCTGTTGGCATTGACGATCCTGTTTCCGGTGCTGAATATCACCACACGCCTTGGACTGGATGGCGTGGGTGGTCTCTCCGAGATATCCGTTATCGGCAACTTTTTCGATATTCCCTCCGTCGATGTCTTCGACATGGCGGTTCATGCGGTGCGGTTCATGTCGGCGCATGATCAGATGTGGGGCGAGAAGCTCACCGCCATCCTGTTGTTCTTCGTGCCGCGCGCGGTCTGGCCCGGGAAGCCTGTCGTGGGCGGGCTCGATGTCGGGAACGAGCTGTTTGCGGCGGGCATGTACGGGACGCCGAACCTGTCCTTCTTCGTCGGCTGCGATCTCTACATGGATTTCGGCTTTGCCGGCGTCGCGCTCGGCGGGATGGTTGCGGCGATGCTGCTGCGGTCGGTGCTGATGGCGGAGTGGGGCGTGTTCGGCGGCGTCAGCGTGTTGCGTATTCTCATCGCCTCGTCTTTGCCTATCCTTTTGCGCGGCCCTGTTGGCGCGGTGCTGCCGTTGTTCGTTTTCCAGGTCGCGGTTGCTTTGGCTTTGTCGCGGCCGGTCCGGGACCAAGCTTATCCGGCGCGGCTCTATCAGGAACGGTTGCGACGATGAGCGATAGCGTGGAGGAAAATTTCGGCATACTCGACGCTGCCCGATCCGGCTCGCGTGAGGGCGGGCCGAGCTTTAGTGTCGGGCATCGTGCATTGCGGTTGGTTTGGGGGATCGTCTGGGCGCTGCTGGCGGCGTGGACGCCGGCGCCGTTGCATCGGTGGCGGGCGGTTCTGTTGCGGCTCTTTGGGGCGCGGCTGGCGCGCAATGCGCGGGTGCATGGATCGGCGCGGATCTGGTATCCGCCGCATCTGGTCATGGAGGAGAACACGCTGATCGGTCGCGGGGCAATCATCTATTGCATCGCGCCTGTTCATATCAGACGCGGCGCGGTGATCTCGCAGGGCGCGCATTTGTGCACCGGGTCGCATGATATCGATGATGCGTCGTTCCAACTAATAGCTCGGCCGATCACCATTGGCGCGGCTGCCTGGGTCGCGGCCGAGGCCTTTGTCGGCCCCGGCGTTTCGATCGGGGAGGGGGCGGTTTTAGGGGCGCGGGGCGTTGCCTTCAGCGATCTTGCCGCGTGGACCGTTTACGCCGGCAATCCGGCGCGGCCGATCCGCGCCCGGGCTACCAGTCCATAGCTTCGCGCGCGTCACCAGCCCATAGCCAGCGTCGCAGACACCCAGGCTGCGGCGGCGATTGCATAGCCCTGGTCGTTCAGATGCAGCGCATCGGCGCGTAGCGACCTCGGTACGAGGCCGGCGGCGATGTCCTGTTGGTCCCAGGTTGTTTCGTTCGCGGCGGCGGTAAGGGCGGCGTGGAGATCGACGAAGCGTGTTGTGTAGAGGGTGGCCAGATCGGCGTTCAGGGCGGCGATTGTCTGGCGCGTTTCGGGGGTGTCGGCGGCCGAAGGCAGGATGGAGCCGATCAGATAGCGGTGGCCGGGCACATTGGCCGTCATGGCCGCGATGTCGGAGAGAACGGTCTCGGGTGTGACCGCATTGTTGCGGCCGGCCCATAGCCATTGGATCTGGCTTGTGGTCGCATCGCTGGGCAAGAAGGGCGTGGCGTATGCGGTGGCCACGGCATCGCCCGCATGGCTGCGCGTGAACAGGTGGCGCGTGCCGCCATCGGTCGTCAGCGTGCCCTCCACGCCGGCCAGCGTGCCGCTGAGGCCGATGGCGCCGTTGGCGCCGTGCAGCGCCTCGACCGATCGATAGAGAACCTCCACTTGCGGGGTCTCGTCGCCCCATTCGATGACGATGTTGTCGAGCGACCAGCGGAGAAGACTGCCGCTGCTGAGGAAGGCGATTGCCTCGCAGGATGGGTTTGCGCTGGCGAGATTGCCGGCTGAGAAAACCAGTTCGTAATGACCGCTCGCCGAGATCGGCCATGTCGGGTCGCCGTCCGATGTCGTCGTCGCCCAGCTGCCTCCCGGTGCGCTGAGGCCGCCGACATGGATCTGGCCGCTGCCGTCGATGAGCTCGATGTCGAAGGCGATGTGGATGAGCTTGCCGCCTGGGATGATCTGGCCGCCGGGGATTTCGGCGATGGCCAGTTCGCATCCTCGCAGCACGCCGGCGTCGTCGTTTTCGACGATTAGTTTGCCGTCTAGCGTCGAGACTGGGGTCGCGTGGCCGTCCTGGAGGCGCGGCAGCCAGCCGTCGCTACCCTGATCGAAGCGGTATCGCCGCGAGAATTCCGGGTGGTAGGCGGGGATTTCGCCGTCGCCGGGTGTCAGCTGTAGCGCGGTCGCGGCCGCCCCTTGTTCGAACTGGCCGGGGAATATGCGCAGCGTGATGTCGATCGCGCTGCCCGGGATGATGTCGAGCAGGTGGGTGGAGCGGATGAAGTTGTGGGTGTTGGTCGCTGTCGCCGAGACGTGGCTCCGCGTGCCGTCGAGGGCGAAAGCGGGCGCGGCGATTTCGGCGAGATAGCCGCCGAGTTCTTCGGCCTCGATGAGCAGCAGGCGCATGCCCGCTATGCCCGTTGTGGAGCCGGCGATCATCTGGATCGCGCTTGAGATCGTCCAGCGGTTGCCGGGTTCCGCGAGGTAGTTGGCGGCGATGGCGCCGTAGATCTGCCGGCCGATGTCGGTGAAGCCGGCTGTCGCCGTCCCATGGATCCTGATGTCGCCATAGGGCAGGCCGTTTTCGTCGATGCCCTTGTTGATGCATTCATGGGTGAGGCCGTTGACGATGCCGGTCTCGAACCGGTCCATCCAGTCGCGTGTATGCGGATAGAGGTTCCTGATATCGCCGCCGGCGACCGCAAGCAGCAGCGGCACGCCGCCTTGTCTGGCCGCGATCTCCGTCGAGGTCTGGCCGCCGATACCGCGATTGATGATCCTCCTCGGCGGATCGAAGAGGTTGGCGGCGATGGCAGGGAAGGTGGTGTCGCGGGACGATGCGCCGGCACCCTCGGTGAGGCTGTCTCCGAATGCGATGATGGCACGGGCGCCGGGGCGTTGCCGGGTGGGGGATTGAGTAGTCGAAAGGGCGATACCGAGAAGCATTGCGGGTCTCCTGTAAGAATTGGGAAAAACATCCTAATTCAGTGTCGGGAGACGGGGACGACCTGTCGGCGCAAGTTCTTTTCCGTTCAAACCTCGCAAAGCCCAGTGAGCTTCATGGTCTCTTAAGTAATTGTCTTGAGATTACAGTTTCCTTGTTCCATGATGATTCCGGCCGGAAGGTTTTCTGTGTCCGACGTCATGTCGATCGATGCAGATCGCTTCCGTAGAGAACATGTTTCCTGGTCATCGATCGCGTATCGCGGCCGCTAGACTTGATTTCATCATATTATGCCGCCTGTGTGCGCTCGCCGTGGGCCTGATTGGGAAGATTGCATGAATTCGGAGTTTGCCGTTCGCCCCATGCGGCCCGGTGAGTTGGAGCTAGTGCTCGAATGGGCGCGCCAGGAGGGGTGGAATCCAGGTCTCGACGATTCGCTTCCCTTTCATGACGCGGATCCATCGGGGTTTTTCGTCGGCGCGGTTGGCGAAGTCCCCGTTGGCTCGATCTCTGTCGTCAAGTATGGCGACGACTTGGCCTTTCTCGGGCTCTACATGGTTCACCCGGAATTTCGCGGCAAGGGCTACGGCAGGGCGATCTGGGATGCCGGCATCGCGTCTGCGAATGGCCGCAGCATCGGGCTCGATGGCGTGGTTGCCCAGCAGGAAAATTACCGCAAGGCCGGCTTCGAGGAAGCCTACAAGACGGTTCGCTATGGCGGCGTGATCGGCTCCTTGCCATCGTCGTCGCTGACCGCCACGCCCGTGACCGACAAGCTGGACGGGCTGGTGCGTTATGACGCCAGCGTGTTTTCGGCGCAGCGCCCGGCTTTCGTGACCTCGTGGTGCACCAACCGCAAGCATCGGCGCACGGCCGTCGTGCGCAAGAGCGGCAAGATCCGTGGCTATGGCACGATCCGCCGCTGTTATGACGGATACAAGATCGGGCCGCTGTTTGCCGCCGATGCGGACAGCGCCGCGGCGCTGCTTTCCACGCTCGGGCAGGAGGCGAAGGGCGCACGGGTGTTCATCGATATCCCCTCCGACAATCGCGACGCGGTGGCGCTTGCGGTCGGCATGGGGCTGGAGCCTGTGTTCGAGACGGCGCGTATGTATCGCGGCGCCGTTCCCACCGTTCCGCTGAAGAATGTCTTTGGCGTCACCACGCTGGAATTGGGCTAACTAGCTCGCGTCCGACGTCGCTGGGGCGACTCGATTGGGGCGGCCCTTTTCGGCGATGGCGATGCCGCCGAGCGTCAAGACCAGTGCCACGATGTGGAACGTCTGCAGTGTTTCGCCGAGCAGGGCGACCGAAAACAGCGTGCCGAAAACGGGCACGAGATTGATGAAGAGCGCCGCGCGGTTGGCGCCGATCCATTCCACGCCCTTGATGTAGAAGACCTGTGCCATCAGCGAAGCGAAGATCGCCGTGTAGATGGTGATGAGCCATCCGGTCGCGTCGGGAGCCTGTGCCGCACCCATCGATGCCTCCCAGGCCAGAAGCGGCAGCGCGCTCAGCATGGCGCCGAGTGCGGGCACCGCCATCAGCGTGCGCCAGTCGAGCGGCGGTTTCCAGCGCAGGAAGATGGTGTAGACGGAGTAGGCGGCGACCGCGACCAGCATCAGGCCGTCGCCGGTGTTGAGGCCGAGCTCCAAAAGCGTGGTCAGGCTGCCATGGGCGGCCGTCAGCGCTACGCCGAGCAGGGTCATCGCAAAACCCAGGATCTGGGCGAGCGACACGCCGGTGCGGAAGAATAGGAAGTTGAGCAGGAATATCAGCATCGGGATGCCTGCCTGCTCGATTGCGACATTGATGGCGGTCGTATATTTTACCGCGGAATAAAGCATGGCATTGAAGAGCGTGTAGCCGACGATGCCGTAGAAGAAGAGCAGAGGGAGGTTTTTGCGCACGACCGGCCAGTCGCGTTTCAGCTGCGGCACGGATATGGCGGCAATGATCGCCGTTGCGACGAACCAGCGCAGGGAGGTCAGCATCATCGGGCTGACGTGACCGAGCGCCAGTTTTCCGGCAACGGTATTGCCACCCCAGCACATCGCGGCAACGACAAGGCATATGTAGGCGGCAAACTGCACGGCCGATTCTCTCCCGGTCGGCTGCGCGGGCGCAGAACTTCCTCCGACGATGGCGGCAAATAGCCTGCCAATAGCTGATTTGTCACGTAAAAAGCCAATTCAGACGGCAATACAGGGTCGCTTTCCCAAAAACAAAGCCTTATAGATGCGCGGGTTTGAGCAGGGAGCGGTTAAATCCGCCTTTAACAGGAAGACGTGAATGACGAACGTAGTTGTGGTCGGTTCGCAATGGGGTGACGAAGGCAAGGGCAAGATTGTCGACTGGCTTTCGGAACGTGCCGATGTGATCGTGCGCTATCAGGGCGGACACAATGCGGGCCATACGCTGGTCATCGATGGTGTCAGCTACAAGCTGGCGCTGCTGCCGTCGGGCCTCGTGCGCGGCAAGCTCAGCGTCATCGGCAACGGCGTCGTCGTCGATCCGCACCATTTCGTCGCCGAAGTCGAGAAGCTGCGTGCCCAGGGCGTCAACGTATCGCCTGAGATTTTGCGCATCGCCGACAACGCGCCGCTGATCCTGTCCCTGCATCGCGATCTCGATGGCTTCCGTGAAGATGCTGCCTCCAACAGCGGCACCAAGATCGGCACCACCCGCCGCGGCATCGGTCCTGCCTATGAAGACAAGGTCGGCCGCCGCGCGATCCGCGCCATCGACCTCGCCGACAAGGAAGCACTGCCGGCGAAGATCGACCGCCTGCTGACGCACCACAATGCGCTGCGCCGCGGCCTTGGCCTGCCGGAGATTTCGGTGGAATCGCTCGAGAAGGAACTGAACGACGTCGCAGACCAGGTTCTGCCCTATGTCGACCAGGTCTGGCGTATCCTCGACGACCAGCGCAAGGCCGGCGCCCGTATCCTGTTTGAAGGTGCGCAGGGCGCGCTGCTCGACAACGACCACGGCACCTATCCCTTCGTCACCTCGTCGAACACGGTTGCCGGCCAGGCTGCCGCAGGGTCCGGTCTCGGCCCAACGGCGATCGGTTATGTTCTCGGCATCACCAAGGCCTACACGACCCGCGTCGGCGAAGGTCCGTTCCCGTGCGAGCTGAACGACGACGTCGGCAAGCATCTTTCGACCGTCGGCCGCGAAGTCGGCGTCAATACCGGCCGTCCGCGTCGCTGCGGCTGGTTCGATTCCGTTCTGGTTCGCCAGACGGTAAAGACCTCGGGCATCACGGGTATCGCGCTCACCAAGCTCGACGTTCTCGATGGTCTCGACGAACTGAAGATCTGCGTCGCCTACAAGCTTGATGGCAAGGAGATCGATTATCTTCCGGCCAGCCAGGCTGCCCAGGCGCGCGTTGAGCCTGTTTACATCACGCTTGAGGGCTGGAAGGAATCGACCGTCGGCGCGCGCAGCTGGGCCGATCTGCCTGCCCAGGCGATCAAGTATGTCCGCCAGGTTGAGGAGCTGATCGGCGCCCCCGTCGCTCTCCTGTCTACAAGTCCTGAGCGCGATGACACCATACTTGTGACCGATCCTTTTGAGGATTAAGGTTTTATATGATTATTTGTGTGGTTCGCGCGGCGAACCACACTCTTAGAGAAAGTACGTATGGCGGATTTTATCGCAGTTATCCGGCGGGCGGTTGACGGCCTGACCGACAACACTCCCGATATGCGGGTGAAGGTTTACGAGCGTGCTCGCGGTGCCGTACAGCGGCAGCTCGAGAACATGAAGCCGCGTCCGCCCGAGGCCATGCTGCAGCGCCAGCTGGAAAAGCTCGAAGCCGCCATTCGTGAAGTCGAAGCCGAGCATGCCGATGCGCTGCCGGCCGAGGATCATGCCGCTGTCGCCGAGCCGGTGACGGAAGCGCCGGCGGAGCCGGAAGTCGCGCCCGAGCCCGAGGTTACCGCGGCCCCCGAGCCAGTCGCCGAACAGGCGGAAGAGGCGCCGGAAGCCGAACCGGCTTACGAGCATCCCGCCTACGAGGCGCCCGCGCACGAAGAACCCGTTTACGAGGAACCGGCTTACGAAGCGCCCGTCGAGCCCGAGGCTCCGGTTGCTGACGAGCCAGTCGCGCATGAGGAGCCGGTTTACGAAGAGCCGGCGCCGGTGCATGCCGCCGAGGTGCACGAAGAGCCTGAAGTTCAGCCTGAGCCTGAACTCTATCACGAGCCCGCGCATTCCCATGACGAGCCCGTGTTCGAGGAAGCGCCGCATGTGTCCGCTGCTTCCGAGCCGGAGACGGTCGAGCCTTGGCAGCTGCCGGTCGAGGATCAGTATGATGCCGTGCGCGAGACGCATGGCCATGATTTCGCTGCCGCGCCCGACGTTGAGCCCTATGCCGAGCCTGTCATCGACGACGCGCCGCGGGCGCAGTCGGTCGCGCGCGATTTCGACCTGAGCAATCGTCTCGTCGAGCCGGTTCCGGTTTTCGAGCCGCCGCATCAGTTCGTCGAGCAGACGCAGGACGATCCCATTCATGCCGACGCCGCCGGTCATTTCGATCCGGTTTGGAACGAGCCGGCGGAAGAAGTACCGGAACCGTCCACGAAGACGGTTGAGCCGACCGATTGGGCGCTCGAGGAGCTGCGCCAGTTCTCCGAGACCTCGCATGCAGCACCCGCCGCCAACGATGCGGCGCGTGCCTTCGACGAGGTGGTGTCGAGCATCGACTACGCGTCGGCGCCGGTATCGGCTGCACCGGCAAAGATGCCGCCCGCCAATGAGAGCTTCTCCTGGGAAGCGGCCGCGTTCGACGATCTGCCGCCGATCGACAACGACAAGAAGACACCGGCTGCCACATCCTACGAGGATGTCGATCTCTTCTCCGAAATTCATGGCGGACCGACGCCGAAAAACGAGCCTCTCGCCGGCGATGACTGGCAGGAAGCAACAAGGCTTCGCGGCTATGACAACCGCGGCGTCGTTGCCGAGGATGACGATGGCCTGTCCGTTGGCAACAGCGACGACGACATCGCCTCGAAGTTCCAGGGCAAGAATTTCCGTATGGAGCCGAAGCGCCGTCGTTTCGGCATCGGTTCCATCATCGCGCTTCTGATCGCATTGGGCGTTGTCGGTGGCGGCGGCTATGCCGCCTATACGCACCAGGCCGCGCTGACCGAAATGGTCAAGGGCCTTGTCAGTGCCGCACCATCGCAGACCGCGCAGACGCCGCCACCTGTTGCAGGCACCACCGCGCCCGCCGACCAGACAAGCGATGCCAAGCCGGCTGCTGCAACGCCTGATGCCGCGCAGAACGGTGCGGCTTCCGCCGACGGTTCGGCCGCCGGCAACAAGTTCACGCAGCGGCTGATGGCCGATGGCACCGAGGTCGATAGCGGCCCAGCCGCCGCACCAAGCACGCAGGTTGCCGAAGGCAAGTCCGTCGCCGAGCAGAATGTCGCGTCCGCCGACCCGGTCGCACCGGCCGCCGCAGGCACGACACCGCCGGCAGCCGCTTCCGGCACGACCGCACCCGGTGCCGCAGCATCCGCGACGCCGCCCGCCGCCGGCCAGACCGCGCCTGCCGGTTCAAGCGAGAAGATGTTCCTCTACGAAGAGCGCATCGGCCAGAGCTCGCCGACGGCGATCCAGGGCTCGATCGTCTGGAGCCTGCATCATGAGGCCGGCGCCGATGGCAAGCAGGAAGCGTCCGTCCAGGGCACGCTGACGGTGCCCGAGCGGAACCTCACGGCGCAGATCAACTTCAAGCGCAACTCCGATCCGTCGCTGCCTGCCAGCCACATCGTCGAGATGGTGTTCTCGCTGCCGGCGAATTTCGAAGGTGGCGCGATCGACAGCGTTCAGCGCATTTCGATGAAGCGGACCGAGCAGGATCGTGGTGATGCGCTCGTCGCGGTACCGGCGAAGATCACCGACGACTTCCATATGATCGCGCTCAACGATTACCCGGATGCCCGCAAGGCCAATCTCGACCTTCTGTCGACGCGCGACTGGATCGACATCCCGATCACCTATCGCAACGGCCGCCGCGCGCTTCTGACCATGCAGAAAGGCCAGACCGGCATCGAAGCCTTCAACGCCGCGATCCGCGAATGGAACGCAGCCGGCGACGTCTCGACCAGCCAGTAAGGCTGGTCGTCCAGACTGAACAGATACAGGAAAGGGCAGGTCGCAAGACTTGCCCTTTTTGACGAGATCGGCCCACTTCGTTGCCGGGCCTTCTGGATTTGGAGTTTGGACAAGATGACCGCTGCAAGCCGCCCGGATTTGAGCGATATCAACCTCGACGACTGGGTGGAGCGCAGGGTTCCCAGAGCATGGCGACCCTACACGCGTCTGGCGCGGCTAGATCGTCCCGTGGGGATATGGCTCACGCTTTTCCCGTGCTGGGCGGCACTCATTCAGGCGTCGCACGGCTTTCCCGATATTCGGCAGCTGGTGATATTCTCGCTCGGCGCCCTGCTGATGAGAAGCGCCGGGTCCACCGTCAATGATATCGCCGATCGCAAGTTTGACGGCCATGTCGAGCGGACGCGCTTCCGGCCCCTGGCGAATGGCCAGCTTGGTATCCCGCAGGCACTGAGCTTTCTGGCGGTTGAGCTTGCGCTGGCGGCCTCGCTGCTGTTCTTCCTTTCGCCCTACACACGGCTTGTTGCGATCTGTGTCGTGCCGCTCGTCTTCATCTATCCCCTATGCAAGCGCTTCACACACTGGCCACAGGCCGTTCTTGGCGCGGCGTTCAACTGGGGCATGCTGATGGCCTGGGCCGAGGTCGCCGGGCACATCCCGCTTGGGGCCATCCTGATGTGGGGCGGGGCGATTGCATGGCAGATCGGCTACGACACGGTCTATGCCTATGTCGACGTCAAGGATGATACCCGGCTTGGGCTGAAATCGACGGCGATCCTGTTTGGCCGGCATGGCAAGGCGATCATTGGCGTCTTCTACGGTCTGGCCGTTGGCGCATGGGCGCTCGGCGGCTGGCTGCTCGGCATGTCGCTGCCCTATATGCTCGGAATTCTGGTGATTGCCGCCCATCTTGCGTGGCAGACCGGGCGGATCGACCTTGTTCGCCCGGAGGTGAATTATCGGCTGTTCCTGGCAAATATCCTGACGGGCTTGCTGCTGGCGGGCGCGGCGGTGCTGGGAACCCTGTAAACAAAAAGGGCGGGTCGTGAGACCCGCCCTTTGTATTTTGGGGATTGTTTCGCTTACGCCGTGGCTTCGACGACGCGGACGGCCTTGGCGCGGTCGAGCGCGTCCTTGCGGACAGCGTCCTGGACCTTTTCGAAGGCGCGGACCTCAATCTGGCGCACACGCTCGCGGCTGATGTCGAACTCGCTCGACAGATCTTCCAGCGTCACCGGATCTTCCGAGAGGCGGCGTGCCTCGAAGATGCGGCGTTCGCGGTCGTTCAGAACGCTCATCGCCTTGGCCAGCATGCGCCGGCGGGTGTCGAGTTCGTCCTGCTCGATCAGCACGTCTTCCTGGCTGTCATGATCGTCGACGAGCCAATCCTGCCACTGGCCGCTGTCGCCTTCCGACGCCTTGATCGGCGCGTTGAGCGAGGCGTCGCCGGACAGGCGACGGTTCATCGAGATCACTTCTTCCTCGGAGACGCGCAGCTTGGTTGCGATCTCTGCCACGTGTTCCGGCTTCAGGTCACCTTCGTCGATGGCCTGGATACGGCCCTTGAGGCGACGCAGATTGAAGAACAGACGCTTCTGGTTGGCGGTGGTGCCCATCTTCACGAGCGACCAGGACCGCAGGATATATTCCTGGATCGAGGCCTTGATCCACCACATGGCATAGGTTGCCAGGCGGAAACCGCGTTCCGGGTCGAACTTCTTGACGGCCTGCATCAGGCCTACATTGCCTTCCGACACGACTTCGCCGATCGGCAGACCGTAGCCGCGATAACCCATGGCGATCTTGGCGACGAGACGCAGGTGGCTGGTGACGAGACGATGCGCAGCCTCGCGGTCGCCGTGTTCGGAATACCGCTTTGCCAGCATGTATTCTTCCTGCGGCTCCAACATCGGGAACTTGCGGATTTCGTCGAGATAACGGTTGAGACCGGCTTCGCCGGCGGTAATGGACGGCAAACTGCTTCGGGCCATTCTTGCACCCTCCTATCTGAATTCCGATCCCCGCTTGGACGCGTCCCTGCGTCTTGAAGGCGAACCGGGAACGTGCGGCTTTGTCAAAGCCCGCACGAAGTCACTGTAGAGATAAGTGTGGCGAAACCGTAGTTCAAGGCTCAAGCCCGGTTCACGATGCCGTTACAGTTCGGCATTCCGCAAGGCGTCGACCAGCGCCACCATATCATCGGGCAGGGGGACCTCGAAGCGCATGAGTTCGCCGCTGCGCGGATGCTCGAACTGCAGCATATAGGCGTGCAGCGCCTGGCGACCGAAGCTGTTGACCGCTTTCTTGGCGGCATCCGGTAGGAGGTTGGCCTTGGTCTTGAAGCCTGCGCCATAGACGGTGTCGCCGAGGAGCGGGTGGCCGATATGGGCCATGTGGACGCGGATCTGGTGAGTGCGGCCGGTTTCTAGATGGCACTCGACGAGAGAGGCCAGCGACAGCGCATCCGGCGTCTCGTGGAAACGCTCGATCACCTCGTAATGGGTGATGGCCTCATCGGCATCGGCGGTGCCCGGGCGCTTGACCGCGCGGCGGGTGCGGTCGCCGGTGTCGCGGCCGAGCGGCGCGTCGATGCTGCCGGTCAATGTGCGCGGACGGCCCCAGACGACGGCCTGGTAGGCGCGCTCGATCGGCATGGTGCGGCCGTGGTCGGCGAACTGGGCGGAGAGGTGGCGGTGCGCGACGTCGTTCTTGGCGACGACCATGACGCCCGTCGTGTCCTTGTCGAGGCGGTGGACGATGCCGGGACGGCGCACGCCGCCGATGCCCGACAGGCTATCGCCGCAGTGATAGATCAGCGCGTTGACCAGCGTTCCCGTCCAGTTGCCGGCGGCCGGATGCACGACCATGCCGGATGGCTTGGAGATGACGATCAGGTCGTCGTCTTCATAGAGAATGTCGAGTGGGATATCCTCGCCCTTCGGCGTCGGGTCCTCGGGCTCGGGCAGGTTGATCTCGAAGACGTCGCCGGGGCGGACCTTCTTCTGCGGATCGGCGACGACTGATCCCTTCGACGTGACCTGGCCTTCCTTGATCAGCACCTTGATGCGGCTGCGGGAGAATTCCTCGCCGAGCTGAGCCGTCATCCACGCATCAAGCCGGCCTTCGGCATGTTCATCCGCCGTCAGGACTTTCATATTGCCGGCTGCTTGTTTAAAGGGGTCGCTCAAGAGGCTTCTTCTCCGAAGTATTTTATAGAATGGAACGCCATATATGACGAATGTCCAGCCAGAAGACGATCAGGAAGAAAAGCCCCTCGATCCGGCAATGGAAAATGTCCGACGCAAGATGATCCGCCTGCAGATCGTCTCCGGCTTCATCATGTTCGTGAGCCTTATGGCGGTCTTCGGCGCGGTTGTCTACAAGACGATGCGGGCGCCAGCGAAGGAGCCGGTCGCGATTACATCAGCCGGAATTCCGTCGGATGCGCCGGTTTCGGTGACGGCAAACCTGCCTGCCGGCTTCGTTCTCCAGTCCTCTTCGCTTTCGGGCGGCCAGATCATGTTCTTCGGCAAGACGGCCGAGGGCGTGGCCAAGGCGCTGGTGTTCGACATCAAGGCCGGAAGCATCATTGCCGACGTGACCGTCAACGGCGGCTGAGAACGATGGCCCCTCGGCTCATTGCGATCGACAATGCCGACGACCCTGGTATCGCCGAGTTTCGCGATATTCGCGAACGCGATCTGACCGGGCGGCATAACCGGTTTATCGCCGAGGGCACCGTCGTGCTGCGCATGCTGGCCGAGGCGCATAGGGCGGGCGGCGATTTCGCGGCCGAGAAGGTGCTCTTGCTGCGCAACCGTGTCGAGGGTGTCGCCGATATTCTCGAGCGACTGCCGGAGGGCGTTCCCGTCTACGTCGCGGAAGCGGATGTGCTCGACCGTATCGTCGGCTTCCATCTGCATCGCGGCGTGCTAGCGCTTGGGCGGCGGCAGCCACAGGGCGGGGCGCTGATCGATCGGTTGCCTCAGCGTTCGCTGGTGCTGGTCGGTTGCGGCATTTCCAATCACGACAATGCCGGCTCGATGTTCCGCAATGCGGCCGCCTTTGATGCCGATGCGATCTTCCTCGACGAGACCTCCTGCGATCCGCTCTATCGCAAGGCGATGCGCGTTTCAGTCGGATCGGTATTGAGCGTTCCCTATCAGCGCGGTGGTGATGCGGTTGAGCTGCTCACGCAATTGGCAGAGCGGGATTTCGCCATCTGGACGCTGTCGCCCCGTGGCGAGGTCGATATCCGCTCCATTCCGGCCTCGGAGCGCATGGCGCTGGTCGTGGGCACGGAAGGCGAGGGGTTGCCGCAGGCGGTGCTGTCGCGCTTCCGCAGCGCCCGCATTCCGCAATCGCCGGGGCTCGATAGCCTCAACGTCGCGACCGCAACCGGCATCGCGCTGTTTGCCATGTCTTCCACGGCCAAGCGTATCTGAAAACTCTTGGCGACCTACCTTAGCCGGGCTGCGACAGGATCGTGGCGGCGCGCTGGGCGAGGTCAATGCGCTCGCCTTCCTTCGTTTCCGCCGTCTCAGGCAGCAGCTCGCGGATCGGCGAGGACTTGCCTTCATTGATGGCGGTCAGGGCCACCATGTCGGCCGCGATGGTTGCGATCTCCTCGCGGATCGCGCCGTCGTTGGAGGTGTTCAGCCTGGCGGCGAGGATTTCCTCGGAAACGGCGGCGCTGCGGGCGCGCACTTCTTCGGCGAGGCGCGCTGCGACCGCGGCGGTGTCGAGTTCTGAGATCGGGGCTTCTTCCGGCACGGGCTTTTCCTGCGGCGGGATGAGAACGAGGGGAGCAAGGCCGGCCGAACGAAGCGCACGGTTTGCCTTGCGCATGTCGGCATTGGCGGCCTTCACCTGATCCTTGAGCTTGGTCAGGTCCTGCTGCCGGCGCGTCAGAAGCGCTTCCTTGTCGGCTAGGGCCGCCTTGTCGCGCTCGGCGCGGTCTTCCAGGCGCAGAACAGCGTGTTCCTGCTGCGTCAGCTTCTGTTCGGCATCCTTGGCGCGCTTCTGCAGCAGGCCGACGTCCTGGCGAAGCTCGTCGCGTTCGGTGCGCAGTCCGCTGTGCTTGAAATTGAGGTTCTCGAGCTCGGTCTCACGCGCGGCCATGTCGATCTTCAGATTGTCGGTCTGCTCGACGATCTTGTTCAGGCGGATGCGGAGAGCGTCGAGCTCGCCTTCCTTGGCGGCACTGGACTGTTCGGCGATATGCAGGCTGGTCTTCAGCTGGCTGATATAATTCTCGTCCTTGCGCAGATGCGAGCGCAGTTCGGCAGCCTCGACGCTCATGTCGGCGATCTGGGCCTGAAGCGCGCTGATCTCGGAGGCGAAGTGACCGGCGTCGCGGGCGATCTGGTCGTGCTTCAATTGCAGCGACATCGACTTTTCGCGTTCGCGAATCAGATCCTGCGTCGTGCGGGCGTTTTCGGCGGCATAAAGCGCGCGGACCATGTCCTTTTGCGCACGCACTTCCTGGGGGCTGAGCGGCATCGTCGCGCGCATGCGGTTTTCCGTATACCAGACGATACGGCGATGGACGGCCGGCGATACGAGGAAAACCAGGAACGCCGCGGCCAGAAAGCCCAATCCGAACAAGAGCGCGTATTCGATCACGGCGAGGCCACTGCTTCCAGAAGTTGATTTGCGTCAGCCAATGATTAAGCGGCCAACGCCGTTAGGGCAAGTGGCGGATGGGTCACGGCGACACAGAGTTCGCCGTGACGGCATTATCAGAAGGGGTTCCAGGTCGGATTTGGGGTAATCTTGAGGTAGCCGACGTTGAGGCCGAGGCGGGCGCCGACGCCTGTGCGGATCGGCACGACGAGAACGTTGTTGTTCTTGAGCAGCGTCATGCCGAAGCCGGCGATGACGAAGGCCTGGCCGCTGACGCCGCCGAAGCGGGCATAGATGGCATCGGTCGAGGGCAGGTCGTAGACCAGCATCATGACGCGCGTGCCCTGGCCACCGTAGTCGATGCCGAGCGAGGGACCCTGCCAGTAGAGCGGATGCTCGCCGGCGTTCTTGGTGTTCAACTGGCCTTCGCCATAGGTCAGGCCGGCGATGAAGGCGCCGGAGCCTTCCTGGCCGAGAATGTAGCCGTTCGGCAAGCCGTACTTCTGGAAGGCCGCCTCGACCGCCTTGGCAAGGCCGCCGCTGGTGGAGCCAAAGAAGGAGTGGCCTGCGTCGACGATTTCTTGAACCGAGTATTGATCACTCCTGGCTTGCTGAGCCGCGGCCTGCGTCGCGACGAGCATCAGGCACGAAATCGCGAGCAGTGATACCCGCCGGCAGTCGGCCAGGAATCTTCCTAGGATTGAGGGGCGCATGGTGTCATCCGTTCATCATGGTCGATACATGGTGCCGTTTCCGGCGTTTCTATCATTTTGCGCGGATGGTCTTAACAATCGGTTTACCAAATATGGTGTCATTATGGCGCCGAGTACGCTCGCAAACTTCGTGCAATGATGAAGCAATATGTGTGGCGGAATGAATCACCGCCTTCTTGGAGACAATGATGTCGAAGAATCCAAACCTTACCCTGACCGGCCCTGATCTGGCCGCGCTTCTCTGCAGCCGTGTTTGCCATGACGTCATCTCGCCCGTCGGCGCGATCAACAACGGCCTTGAACTGCTCGACGAGGGCGGCGCCGATGCAGACGCCATGGATCTTATCCGCACCAGCGCGCTGAACGCGTCGGTTCGTCTCAAATTCGCACGCCTTGCCTTCGGCGCTTCCGGCTCCGTCGGCGCTTCGATCGACACTGGCGAAGCCGAGCGCGCCGCCAAGGATTTCGCCGCCGCCGAGAAGAAGACCGAAGTGGTCTGGAACGGTCCGCGCGCGATCATCGCGAAGAACCGCGTCAAGCTGCTGCTGAACCTGTTCCTGGTTGCCTACTCGTCCATTCCGCGCGGTGGACAGATCGATATCACGCTTGAGAACCCGGAATTCGACGCGAAGTTCACGCTCGTCGCCAAGGGCAAGCTGATGCGCCTGCCGCCGAAGTTCGTGGAGATTTCGACGGGTGAGATCGAAGAAGCGATCGATGCCCACACGATCCAGCCCTATTACGCCGTGCTGCTCGCGGAAGAGTGCGGCATGAAGCTTGGCCACAGCGCCAGCGCCGAAGAGATCGTCTTCACCGCCGAAGTCATTCCGGCCTGATCTAAAACAGCGCCGGGATAGATTCCCGGCACATTGCTTGTATCGAAGTAATACTTCCTTAGCCGAATGTTTCTATCCTTGCCCGTGAAGATGCCCGCCGGGACAGAAGCTGGGCAATGGAGCAGCGATGCAAAGGTTCATGATCACCGATTCGTCGGACGTCGTTCGTAAAGTCGGGAAGCGGATTCTCTCTGAACTCGACTTCATGGTCAGTGAAGCCTCCAGCGCCAGCGAAGCATTGTCCCATTGCCAGGTGGAACTGCCTGATTACCTGATTGTCGATTCATCCATGGATGGCGCGCTTGATCTGATCGTGGCGGTTCGTGCCATGGAAGGCGGCAAGGAGGTCAAGATCTACTATTGCGTGATCGAGGCCGACCTGAAGAAACTGATGATGGGCAAGCGGGCAGGGGCCACGGATTTCCTGCTGAAGCCCTTCGATCGCAAGATCCTGACCGCGGTCTTCGGCAATCGCGCCATCGCAGCCTGATATTTCCATTCGATTCAATCGCAAAAGCCGCCTTCAGGGCGGCTTTTGTCGTTTCAGACTATTCACGGACACAAAAAATCCCGCCGTGAAGGCGGGATCTTAAGGATGATCGGCGTAGGGACCGAAATCGGATATCAGGCTGTTTCGGCGTATTCGGCACCGTCAGGCTCGCGCAGAACGTAGCCGCGGCCCCAGACGGTTTCGATGTAGTTTGCGCCGCCGGCAGCGTTTGCAAGCTTCTTGCGCAGCTTGCAGATGAAGACGTCGATGATCTTCAGTTCCGGCTCGTCCATGCCGCCGTAAAGGTGGTTCAGGAACATTTCCTTGGTGAGGGTGGTGCCCTTGCGGAGCGAAAGCAGCTCCAGCATCTGGTATTCCTTGCCCGTCAGGTGAACGCGCTGGCCACCGACTTCGACGGTCTTGGCGTCGAGGTTGACGATCAGTTCGCCGGTCATGATGACCGACTGGGCGTGACCCTTGGAACGACGGACGATCGCATGGATGCGAGCAACCAGTTCGTCCTTGTGGAAAGGCTTGGTCATGTAGTCGTCGGCGCCGAAGCCGAGACCGCGAACCTTGTCCTCGATGCCGGCCATGCCGGAGAGGATCAGGATCGGTGTTTTAACCTTGGACAGACGGAGAGTGCGGAGCACTTCATATCCGGACATGTCTGGAAGGTTGAGATCAAGAAGGATGATATCATAATCATACAACTTGCCGAGATCGACGCCTTCTTCACCAAGATCGGTGGTGTAGACGTTGAAACTTTCTGACTTGAGCATCAGTTCGATGCTCTGCGCTGTCGCGCTGTCATCTTCGATGAGTAGTACCCGCATTCTTATCCCCTTTACCGCCGCCGAAAGGTGGTCTGGCCCCTACGCGATACAGAAATGTCACTGCGTGATTTGGAAGCTGCCACGAAATGGTTAACAAATTCTGATTCACTCTGGCAAGAGGTAATCAATTTATTAAATATTTTGTCCATTCCGCTGTTTTCCAACGAGAATCCGCAAGGCCTTATCCTCAACTGTTACATTAAGAAAGGCCGGCAAGCGATTCATTCGACTCACCAATGAAACGGACCGGAAATCGCGTAGTTGTGTTTACCGACCCTTAAATCATCGGCACTATCATTAACGATGCCCGTAAACGAAAGGTTACCAGCGGTAGGTTTTTGTTAACGCCGAGGGAAATTTTTTGGGCAAGTCGCATGACAGCGGCAGCTAATGGGCGGTTTCAAGTGAAGCCGGGGTCTCGCATCACTGGAGTAATGCGTATGAAGTCGCGTGAGAGCCTAGTTCGTCTGAAAGAGTTTCAGGTGAACGAAAAGCGTCGTCAGCTGCAGCAGTTGCAGATGATGATGTCTGAATTTGACCGTATGACGAAGGATCTGGAGAGCCAGATCGTCGTCGAGGAAAAGAAGTCCGGCATTTCCGACCCGAATCACTTCGCCTATCCCACCTTCGCGAAGGCAGCACGCCAGCGCGCGGACAATCTTCAGGTTTCGATCAAGGAACTGAGGATGCAGGAAGAGGCCTTGGAGCAGACGCTCGAAGAGATGCAGGCGGAATATGCACGCGCTGCCGCGCTCGAAGAGCGCGACGGGGCGGTTCGGGCACGAGCCTAAGCCAGGATGATCGATGCCTTCGGGCATCTGGGGTGTCATCTCATAAAAGCCATGCATGACGGGCGTGCTGTCCGTCATACATGGCTTTTGGCGTTTCTCGACTTCAGAAGATCAGTTGATGACGTCGCGCCATTCTTCATGGCGAAGCGCCTGCGCCTTGAAGAAGGGGCAGAGCGGGATGATCTTCCAGCCACCGGTTCTGGCGGCTTCGACCGCATGCAGCGCCAGCGCCTGGCCGACGCCCTTGCCGCGCAGCGCATCCGGCACGCCGGTATGATCGATGATGATGAGTGTCGGCGATGTGCGGGAATAGGTCATTTCGGCCTGATGGCCTTCGAGCTCGGCGACGTAGCGGCCGCCCGATGCGTTTTCTTCGTTGGTGATCTTCATCCCGACTGCCTTCCTTTCGATTGCGTTGAAGCAAACGTGCCATGGCGCCGGCGCAAAGCAAAGGCCGCTCACGGTGACGGATTGTTCGATGAAAGGGGAGGTGGCTGACAGGATTGTCGAGCCTTGCTCGCGCAGCCGTTGTCCGAGTGGTCTTTGTGGACGCTGGCCGCGCTTCAGAGCGTCGGTTCAGTTCGGCAATAAAATAAAAGCCGGAAAGCAGCAAAAGCTTCGGGCCGGCTTCACATCCTGCGATGTGCGGTCGGCCCGAACTGAAATGGAATCAACTTCAATAATTAATCAATGGCGATACTGCTGGATGCGCGTGGTGCGCAGGCCGGCAAGACCATGGCTGTTGATGGATGACTGCCAGGAGAGAAACTCCTCGACGGTCAGGGTATAGCGTTCGCAAGCTTCTTCCAAGCTCAACAGGCCACCGCGCACAGCTGCGACAACCTCTGCCTTACGGCGAATTACCCAGCGCCGAGTATTCGGCGGCGGCAAATCCGCAATCGTCAGCGGGCTGCCATCGGGGCCGATGACATATTTCACTCGGGGACGTATCATTTCGGTCATTGGACTCTCTACACAACTCAAGACCACGAGAGCCACTCTAGCTTGTCACATTTAAAAATTGCCTAAACGCGTCGTAAGACTTTGATAATAAATTTAACCGCGTCGCATGATGGCGCTGGCGCGCGCCTCGCGCACGGCTTCCCTTGCGTAAATTTGTCATAAGTGCATGGGAGCCATGCACAATGAATATTAGTTGTCTGATGTCAGTCAAACTATAAGCCTCCCCAGGGGCAGATAGAACGTCGCGCGTCGTCGCGATTGTTGTTTCTGCGTGCGTTGGGAATAGAATATCAGGCTTCGCATAACGTCGAAGCGGCCATTTTTTCTTTTCCTATACTTTGATTGTTGCTGCCAGAAGAGCGTTTTCAGGCAAGTTTAGCCTTTGAAGGACGAAATCGATGCGGAATGAAGAACGTGCCGTTCAAGACGGCGCGGCCAATATTGCTTTTTTATCGCCAGAAAAATCCAGTCCATCGCCAGCCGATCCCAAGGAACGCCTCGCGCGTCTGGCGAAGGCGGCGGGTTTCAACCACTATTTGTTCGCGGGTTTTCCCCGCGGCGACAATGGCGGCTTTGCGGGAAATCACATTTTCAGCAACTGGCCTGACAGCCTCGTTGCCGCCTATGACGAAGACGACCTGTTTCACAATAGTGCGCTTGTTTCGGAGCTCAGGAAATCGAGCCTACCGGTTTCGTTTGGTGTCGGTGCCTTTGAAAGCAGCGTGACCAACCCGAAGAACGGGCGGATCACCGGGCTGTTTCGCGAGCTCGGATTTCGCCGGACATTTGCTTTCGTGCTGCATGACGCCGATCGCCAGCCTTATATTTTCGCGTTTTCGGGCGCGCGGGCGGACCTTTCGCGCGAAGAGGCGATGGCGCATGTGTTCAGCGCCATGGAATTCCTCGACGTCTATGCGCGCCTGCAGGTGACCGAACAGCCGCTGGAGAATTTGACCAGCCGCGAGATCGAATGCCTGCGCTGGTCGGCGGCGGGCAAGAGCAGCGACGAGATCGCCATCATACTCGAGCTCTCGCCGCACACCGTTGTCGGATATCTGAAGAGCGCGATGCGCAAGCTCGATTCCGTCAATCGGATGCAGGCGGTTGCCCGGGCCTTCCGCTACCGCCTGCTGTAGCTCGTTCAGAGCATGACGGCGCAGAGTTCGGTCTTCGCCGGTCCAAATTCGTATTGCGCCGTGCCGCTGTGAAGCAATGCGAGCCAGTCGCCTTGGTTCAGCCAGGCGATCGTCGTTGCGTTCTGCCGCGTTGGTGATGTCGAGGCGGGTCCGCCGGCGCTGGCGACGACCGTGGCGCCGTTGACCTCGATCGCCACATCGTGGCCTGATGAGGTGAGGGTGCTCAGAGAGAGCGACAGCAGGTAGAAGCTGTCGGCAGGGACGATCAGCCGCCTGCCGGTACCTGATGGTACGGCGGCGCCAAGTTCGAAGCCGCCTTGTTCTGCGTGGATATCCGTAAAGCCGGTGCGGCTTGCCGGTGGCAGGGAGGTGATACCTGCAGCGGGCGATGCCCGCATGATCGGCCGCGAGGGCATGCGCACCACGCCATCCGGCGCCACGACGAGCGCCGTCGACCAATCATTGCCATCGCCGCTGACCTTGATCGAAAACGCATCGCTTCCGGCAAGCCCCATCTCGGCGCGGCCCGACCAGTTCGTCTGAAAGAGCAGCGTGCCTGTTTGAGACGGATCGGCCTTGTTGATCTTCAGCTGATGACCCTGGCCTGCATGGGTGAAGAGGCTTGCTTCGGAGGCGACCGCCAGCCGGTTGATCGCGTCGGCCGTCGTGTTGACGCCGATCATCGGAAGCGCGCCATCCGCATCGAGGGAGATGACGTTCCAGTTAGCGCCGTCGAATGCGCGGAGCTGACGGGTATCGAGAAAGAAGGCGCGCCAGCCGGGGTTTGGCGAGAGATAGGCCCATGCACCGTCCTGCCAGGCGGAAATGAGCCCGTGCCGGCCGAGCCACGCGCCCTCGGGATCGGCGCCGACGAGGTAGCGGTTGCCTTCACCCGGTGTTTCGGGCGGTGCCTGGCGTTCGGCGATGATCGTCAGCTGGACCACGGCGTCGAGGCGCTGTAGCGCTTCGTTATGCGGCACCTGCTTCTGCGCCTGGGAGGGCAGGATGTAGGGCAAGGCGAGGTTGTTGGTCTGGTCCGACACGATCGAGCTCCGGTGTTCGCGGCAGGTTTCACTGCCGCAAATCGTAGGGGCGCGTCGGGAAGGGGGGACAGCGCGCGGGGCCGGGCGCTGTTTTCACAGGGATATTCGCGAGAAACGTCCCCGCGCTCAAAGCCGGGGGGCGTTGCCCCAGGAGATGAAATCGGGGTTGGCGAAATCCGCGTCGTGGGCCTGCCGGGTCTTGCCGTAGGTGAGGGGGCGACCGTCGAGGGTCACGGTGCAGCCTCCGGCCGCGCGCAGGATGGCGTCGCCGGCCGCGGTGTCCCACTCCATGGTGCGGGTAAAGCGCGGATAGACGTCCGCTTCTCCTTCCGCGAGAAGACAGAATTTCAGCGACGAGCCGATGTTCTTGCACTCCGAGATGGCCTGCTCGGCCAGGAAGCGTGCCGTCTGCGGGCTGTTATGCGACCGGCTGGCGAGTGCGGTGCGTTCGGCTTTGGCGAGGCGAACATTGATCGGCAACCGCTTTTCGACACGGAAGTCCGGGCCGATATGCAACTTCTCGGCCGTGCCGCTCTCGCCGAGAAAGGCAACGCCCAGCGCGGGCGCGAAGACGATGCCGGCGGCCGGGTGGCCATCGACGATGAAGGCGATGTTGACGGTGAATTCCGGCCGCTTGTCGACGAATTCGCGCGTGCCATCCAGGGGATCGACCAGAAAGAACGACGAGCCGACCGCCGGCACGATGCCGGCCGCGACTGATTCTTCGGCGATGACGGGGATATCGGGGAAATCACGATAGAGATGCGCCAGAATGATCCGCTCGGCCTGCTCGTCGGCGATCGTCACCGGGCTGTTGTCGGCCTTGCTGGCCGCCGTGCAGCCTGCGCGGTACACATCCATGATCGCCTTGCCAGCCTCAAGGGCGGCACGTTCAAACGTCTCGAGCATCGCGGGTCTGTTCGATCCCTTCTCCATCATGCTTCTCATATAGTCGTTTTCACGCTTCATTGCACGGCTCGTCCGCCGTCGCAAAAGGACGCAGGTGTGCTTTGACGATTTTCCATCCATCGGCGAAGGCTAAAGATCCCGGGGAAAAGTGAATTTGCGGTGAAAAGTGGCGTGAGAGGCCGGATTGTGTTGAAAAAATCAACTTTATGGATGCCAAAAAGTCATTTTCACCAAAACGGTAAAGAACTTTGGAGCTTTGTAATTTTGCGCTTCCCTTTTGCCTTGAAAGCAGTATGAAATCTTTAATCAAGGGCTCAACAAGGGCTCTAATAACAAGAGACGCAGGCTTTTCACGGTTCTGTGTCCAGGGGAAAGACATATGGAATATTTTGTCCAGCAGCTCATTAATGGGCTGACTCTTGGATCCATCTATGGCCTTGTGGCTATCGGCTATACGATGGTTTACGGCATCATCGGCATGATCAACTTCGCTCACGGCGATATTTTCATGATCGGTGGCTTCGCCGCCCTTATCGTCTTTCTCGTCCTCACATCGATTTTTGCTGGTTTGCCGGTCGCGGTTCTGCTGCTGCTGATGCTGCTTATCGCGATGCTGATGACGAGTTTGTGGAATTGGACGATCGAGCGCGTCGCTTATCGCCCGCTGCGCGGTTCGTTCCGCCTGGCGCCGCTGATCACAGCGATCGGCATGTCGATCACGCTGTCGAACTTCATCCAGGTGACGCAGGGTCCGCGCAACAAGCCGATCCCGCCGCTGATCAGCAGCGTCTATAACATTGGTGGCGTCACCGTCTCGCTGAAGCAGATCGTGATCATTATTATCACCGCCGTGCTGCTCACCGTCTTCTGGTATCTCGTCAATCACACGGCGCTTGGCCGCGCGCAGCGCGCCACCGAGCAGGACCGCAAGATGGCGGCGCTGCTGGGCGTCAACGTCGACCAGACGATCTCGGTGACCTTCATCATGGGCGCCGCACTCGCTGCCGTCGCAGGCACGATGTACCTGATGTACTACGGCGTGGTGAACTTCAACGACGGCTTCGTGCCTGGCGTTAAAGCGTTCACGGCGGCCGTTCTCGGCGGTATCGGTTCGCTTCCGGGCGCCGTTCTCGGTGGTCTGATGATCGGCCTCATCGAAAGCCTGTGGTCGGCCTACTTCACCATCGCCTACAAGGATGTGGCGACCTTCGCCATCCTCGCTTTCGTGCTGATCTTCAAGCCGACAGGTATCCTGGGCCGGCCGGAAGTCGAGAAGGTTTAACGTCATGGCAAATGTTGAAAACGCCCCTGGCAAGCCCGCATCCGGACTTGTCCAGAAGGGTATTAAAGAAGCTATCTTCGCAGCCGTTATCTCCTTCGGCATGTTCGTTCTCTATGTCGGTCTCGGCACGCAGCAGAACATCAGCAACGAACTCGTCGTCGTGCAGCGCTGGGGCCTGCTTGCGGTCTTCGTCGCCATCGCGGCGGTCGGCCGGTTTGCGATCGTGGTCTTCCTGCGTCCGCATCTCGATGCCCGCAAGCTTGCCAAGGCGCGCAGCGGCGAGCTCGACATCTCCGACAAGAAGGGCTTCTTCCACGCCCACTTCCTGAAGATCGCGCTTCTGGCGCTGGTGCTCTATCCCGTCGTCATCGTGGCGCTGGTTGGCGCGCAGGGCTCGCTGAAGTGGGTCGACAACTTCGGTATCCAGATCCTGATCTACGTGATGCTGGCCTGGGGCCTGAACATCGTCGTCGGTCTCGCCGGTCTGCTCGATCTCGGCTACGTCGCCTTCTACGCGGTCGGCGCCTATTCCTACGCGCTGCTCTCCAGCTATTTCGGCCTGTCCTTCTGGGTTCTTCTGCCGCTGTCGGGCATTCTCGCCGGTCTCTGGGGCATCATCCTCGGCTTCCCGGTGCTGCGTCTGCGCGGTGACTATCTGGCGATCGTGACGCTGGCCTTCGGCGAAATCATCCGCCTCGTCATCATCAACTGGACGGATCTGACCAAGGGCACGTTCGGTATCGCCAGCATTCCGAAGGCAACGCTGTTCGGCATTCCGTTCGATGCCAGCCCGCACGGCTTCGCCAAGCTATTCCACCTGCCGATCTCTTCGGCCTACTACAAGATCTTCCTCTTCTATCTGATCCTGGCGCTGTGCCTCCTGACGGCATACGTGACGATCCGCCTGCGCCGCATGCCGATCGGTCGTGCGTGGGAAGCGCTTCGCGAAGACGAGATCGCCTGCCGTTCGCTTGGCATCAACACGGTGACGACCAAGCTCACGGCTTTTGCCACGGGTGCGATGTTCGGCGGCTTCGCCGGTTCCTTCTTCGCCGCTCGCCAGGGCTTCGTATCGCCTGAATCCTTCGTGTTCCTGGAATCGGCCGTCATCCTCGCCATCGTCGTTCTCGGCGGCATGGGTTCGCTGACCGGCATCGCGATCGCGGCGATCGTCATGATCGGCGGCACGGAAATGCTGCGCGAGATGGAGTTCCTGAAGCTCATCTTCGGACCCGACTTCACGCCGGAACTCTACCGCATGCTGCTATTCGGTCTGGCGATGGTCGTCGTCATGCTGATCAAGCCGCGCGGCTTCGTCGGATCGCGTGAGCCGACAGCCTTCCTCAAGGAACGGAAATCGGTATCGGGAAGCTTCACCAAGGAGGGCCACGGCTGATGAGCCCTCAGGAAACCAACATGTCCAGCGATACCCTGCTCAAGGTCGAGCACCTGTCGATGAAGTTCGGCGGCCTGATGGCCATCAACGACTTCTCGTTCGAGGCCAAGCGCGGCGAGATCACCGCGCTGATCGGCCCGAACGGCGCCGGCAAGACCACCGTGTTCAATTGCATCACCGGCTTCTACAAGCCGACCATGGGCATGATCACCATGCGCCACAAGGATGGCAGAGAACACCTGCTTGAGCGTCTGCCGGACTTTCGCATCACCCGCGAAGCAAAGGTCGCCCGTACCTTCCAGAACATCCGCCTGTTCTCCGGCCTGACGGTTCTCGAAAATCTCCTGGTCGCGCAGCACAACAAGCTGATGCTGGCATCGGGCTACACCATTCTCGGTCTGCTCGGGATCGGTCGCTACAGCGCGGAAGCGAAGAACGCGATCGAGCTTGCCCGCTACTGGCTGGAGAAGGCCGATCTGATCGATCGCGCCGACGATCCCGCCGGCGACCTGCCATACGGCGCTCAGCGTCGTCTGGAAATCGCGCGAGCCATGTGCACGGGACCGGAACTGCTCTGCCTGGACGAGCCGGCCGCCGGTCTCAACCCGAAGGAATCGCTGACGCTGAACACGCTTCTGCGCGGTATCCGCGACGAGGGCACGTCGCTGCTCCTGATCGAGCATGACATGTCCGTGGTCATGGAAATTTCCGACCACGTCGTCGTGCTCGAATACGGCCAGAAGATTTCCGACGGCACGCCCGATCATGTGAAGAACGATCCGAAGGTCATCGCGGCCTATCTCGGTGTCGAAGACGAGGAAGTGGAACAGGTGATCGCAGACGTCGAAAACCTCGAAGGAGGTACGCACTGATGACCGGTCAGCCACTTCTCAAGGTCGAGGGTGTTGAAACCTATTACGGCAACATTCGCGCGCTCGCCGGCATCGATGTCCACGTCAACCAGGGCGAAATCGTCAGCCTGATCGGCGCCAACGGCGCCGGCAAGTCGACACTGATGATGACGATCTGCGGCAGCCCGCAGGCGCGCGCCGGCAAGGTCATCTTCGAGGGCCGCGACATCACCAAGATGCCGACTCACGAGATCGCCCGCCTGCGCATCGCGCAGTCGCCGGAAGGTCGCCGCATTTTCCCGCGCATGAGCGTGATGGAAAACCTGCAGATGGGCGCCGGCCTCGATAACCTGAAATACTTCAAGGAAGACGTCGAGAAGATCTTCGCGATGTTCCCGCGTCTCAAGGAGCGCCAGACGCAGCGCGGCGGCACGCTTTCGGGCGGCGAGCAGCAGATGCTGTCGATCGGCCGCGCGCTGATGGCCCGCCCGAAGCTTTTGCTTCTCGACGAGCCGTCGCTCGGTCTCGCGCCACTGATCGTCAAGGGCATCTTCGAGGCGATCAAGAAGCTGAACAAGGATGAGGGGCTCACCGTGTTCCTCGTCGAGCAGAACGCCTTCGCGGCGCTGAAGCTGTCGGACCGGGCCTATGTCATGGTCAACGGCAAGGTGACGATGTCGGGCTCCGGCCAGGAGCTGCTCGCCAATCCTGAAGTTCGCGCCGCCTATCTCGAAGGCGGACGGCATTGAGCATGACGAAGGGGAGACTTTGATATGCAGGGACTTTTCTTTGAAGGCGATACCGGCGTTCGCAGCGTCATCCGCCTGATCGTCGTGTTGATCGGCTTCTGGACCGCGTGGCGTTCGGGCAAGGCTGCTGCCGATGGCTGGAGCGACTATCCTATTGTCATCGGCTACAGCGTGCTTCTGGCGGCTGCGATGCAGTTTCTGCATCATGCGCTGTTCGACGGACCGGTGCTGAGTGTGTTCTATTACGCCATCGACTTCGTCCTTCTCTTGATCTTCGCGACGGCGGGATACCGCTATCGCCGGACCAATCAGATGGTCAATAATTACTACTGGCTCTACGAAAAGACGTCACCCTTCTCCTGGAAGGCAAAACATTGACAGCCGGTTGAATCTAGGGACAAATTACCTCTCCGAGTGGAACAGGTTTCCCGGCGCAGTAAAGTGGGTGATGCGCTGGGTAATGGAACGGAACCCGCTAAAAAACTGGGAGTAACATAATGAAGAAGTCTCTTCTGTCGGCAGTGGCTCTGACGGCGATGGTCGCCTTCAGCAGCAACGCTTGGGCCGACATCACGGTTGCCGTTGCTGGTCCGCTGACCGGCCCGAACGCTGCGTTCGGCGCACAGCTCCAGAAGGGTGCCGAGCAGGCAGCTGCCGACATCAACGCTGCTGGCGGCATCAATGGCGAGCAGATCAAGATCGTGCTCGGCGACGACGTGTCCGACCCGAAGCAGGGTATCTCGGTTGCCAACAAGTTCGCAGCTGACGGCGTCAAGTTCGTCATCGGCCACTTCAACTCGGGCGTTTCGATCCCGGCTTCCGAAGTTTACGCTGAAAACGGCATCCTCGAAATCACGCCGGCTGCGACCAACCCGCAGTTCACCGAGCGTGGTCTGTGGAACACGTTCCGTACTTGCGGTCGCGACGACCAGCAGGGCGGCATTGCCGGCAAGTATCTGGCCGACCACTTCAAGGACGCCAAGATCGCTGTCGTTCACGACAAGACCCCATACGGCCAGGGCCTCGCTGACGAAACCAAGAAGGCCATGAATGCCGCTGGTCTCACCGAAGTCATGTACGAAGGCATCAACGTCGGCGACAAGGACTTCTCGGCCCTCATCGCCAAGATGAAGGAAGCCGGCGTTTCGATCATCTACTGGGGTGGTCTCCACACCGAAGCTGGTCTGATCATCCGCCAGGCCGCCGACCAGGGCCTGAAGGCAACGCTCGTATCGGGTGACGGTATCGTTTCGAACGAACTGGCATCGATCGCTGGTGACGCAGTCGCCGGCACGCTGAACACGTTCGGCCCGGACGCAACGCTGAACCCCGACAACAAGGCACTCGTCGAGAAGTTCAAGGCTGCCGGCTTCAACCCGGAAGCTTACACGCTGTACTCCTACGCCGCCATGCAGACGATCGCTGAAGCTGCCAAGGCAGCTGCTTCGACCGACGCTGAAGCCGTTGCCGCAGCGATGAAGGCCAAGGGTCCGTTCAAGACCGTTCTCGGCGAAATCTCGTTCGACGAAAAGGGCGACCCAAAGATCCCAGGCTACGTCATGTACGAATGGAAGAAGGGCCCGGACGGCAAGTTCTCCTACTTCCCGCAGGACGCGAAGTAAGAACTTTCGTTCTCACCTTGGAAGCCCGGTCTCGCACCGGGCTTCTTTCGTTTTGGCAACAATGCGAACCGCCCGGCCGCTTACCGGTCTTGCGATCGAGGACGATCCGGTTACGATCGGCGGCGAATTCAACAGGTTGCCGCCGATCGGCGCGTAGCCGCAGACGAGACGGATACGCCATGTCCCGCCCCAAGATTCTGCTCACGCGCCGCTGGCCCTCCGCCGTGGAGGCTGTGCTTGCCGAACGCTTCGACGCGACCTTCAACACCGACGACCTGCCGATGTCGCCCGAAGCCATCGCGGAGGCGCTGCGCACCCACGACGCCGTGCTGCCGACCGTGTCGGACAAGCTTCCGGCGTCGGTTTTCGAAGGCGAGATCCGGGCCAGAGTCCTCGGCAATTTCGGCGTCGGCTATAACCACATCGACATCGCGGCGGCGAAGGCCAAGGGCATCGTGGTGACCAACACGCCGGGCGTGCTCACCGATTGCACCGCCGATATCGCCATGCTGCTCCTGCTTTCTGTCGCGCGCCGTGGCGGGGAAGGTGAGCGGCAGATCCGGGCCGGCGAATGGAAGGGTTGGTGTCCGACGCATATGATCGGCTCCAAGGTCACGGGCAAGACGGTAGGGATCATCGGTTTCGGGCGCATCGGCAAGGCCTTCGCGCAGCGTTGCCATTTCGGTTTCGGCATGGACGTGGTGTTCTACAACCGCTCGACGGTCGATGCGGCGGAAGCGGCGCGATATGGCGCGCGGCAGCTAGCGACCGTGGAAGAGGTACTGGCCGCGAGCGATTTCGTGTCGCTGCATTGCCCCGGAGGTGCGGAGAACCGGCACCTGATGAACGCGTCCCGTTTCGGGGCGATGAAGCCCGGGGCTTATCTGATCAACACGGCGCGCGGCGATGTCGTCGATGAGGCGGAATTGATCGCGGCGCTTGAGAATGGCGTGATCCGTGGCGCCGGCCTCGACGTCTACGAGGCTGAGCCGCAGGTGCCAGAGAGGTTGCGCGCGATGGAGAATGTGGTTCTGCTGCCGCATCTCGGTAGTGCTACCGACGAGACGCGCAATGCGATGGGGATGAAGGTGGTGGACAATATCACCGCCTTCTTCGAGGGGCGCGAGCCGCCGGACCGGGTGGCCTGACGCCGCCTATCGCTGCGCGTTGACGGTCTTGCGCTCTGCCGAGGGGCCACGCGGTTTGGCTTCGAGGCCGAAGAGCAGGCGCGCGCGGCCGGGAATGAAGTCCACCGCGATGGCGAAGAGGCCCGACAGCACGAAGGTCGCGGCGGCGATGATGATGAAGCTCGGCACGGCAGGCAGGCCGAGCGGCAGCACATAATAGAGCGCGCCGACGATCACCGTCTGATGGATGATGTAGAGCGGGAAGACGAGCCGGTTGACCGTGACCAGCCGCGCGTCCGGCTGATTGAAATGACGGGCGGCGAAGCCGATCAGGGTAAGGATCATCGACCAGGCAAGCAGGAAGATCGCGGCCTTGAAGAACGGGGTTTCATCGGCATAGCTGCCGATAGCCTGTTCGGCCGGGGCAAGCCAGGCGAAGGCGTAGAGGAACACGGTGACGGCCAGCGCGATTGCGACGCTCAGATAGCGCTTGGCGATGATCGGCTCGATCAGGCTGCGATGATTGCGGGCGACGAGGAAGCCGAGGCCGAACCAGCTTGCCCAGACGGCGAACCAGGCGCCGTCATTGTAGAGCGCATTGGTTTCCTTGGGATAGAAGGGCGTCAAGGCCAGGTTGAGAAGCAGCGGCAGCAGGAAGAAGAGGTAGATGGCGCTTGATTTCGCGACGCGCTCGAACCAGGCCATGATCCTGTTATCGGGGCGGCTGAGATAGAGAAAGATCGGATAGCAGATCACCGACATGACAAGCAGATAGGCGACGAACCACATGTGCGCCCAGGTGAAATTGCCGGTCGGGTAGCGTCCCTCGGTGAAATAGCGCGTCAGCCAGAAGGTCAGAAGCGAGCCGTCATAGCCGTTCTCGTACATGCGCTCGTACCAGACCTGCGGCACGACGAGGACCGCCATGGAAAAGAGCAGGGGCACGAGCAGGCGGATAGTGCGTTTGCGCAGGAAGGCGAGGCTGGAATCCGAACGGAATGAGAAGGCAGCCCCCATGCCGGAGACGAAAAACAACAGAGCCAGCCGCCAGGCGCGCGGGAATTCCATGATTAGCGACAGTGCAGGGCTGGTGCGCTCGCTATGGATCAGCCAGCCCATGTCTGTGAAAAAGGCCGCCGAGGAGTGATAGAGGATCAGGATCGCGAAGGCGGAAATCCGCAGCCGATCCACGTAATAAAGCCTGTCCTTCATGACCTGTCGGATATCATCTTGATGCCATGCCCGGCTTGCGGGCGTTGCCTCCAAGGATATCCATGTGTGCTTTCTAAAGTGTGAGCGTCTTTTTTACTGTCAGGGCTCGCTCACGTCTCATGCAGCACATGCGCCGCCTTGACCGCGGCCGAGGCGCGGTTTTCGACGCCGAGTTTGACGTAGATCTGCTCGAGGTGCTTGTTCACCGTGCGGGCGGAGAGGCCGAGAATTTCGCCGATGTCGCGGTTGGCCTTGCCCTTGGCGATCCAGAGCAGCACCTCGGATTCGCGGTGGGTGAGCGCGAAGCGTTGGCGCAGCACCTGGTCGTCGGCGCGCTGGCTGGCGGTCAGGCGGAAGAGATATTCGTCGGGGCCGATGGTGCCCAGAAAGGCGAGCTGCAGCACGTCCTGGCCTCCATGGGCGACGGCGATGGTGGCGGCGGTGCGGTCCTTCATCCAGGCAGCGATGGTCGATATGACGGTGTCCATGCCGTCGTCGCTGCCCATGGCGGCGTTGACGAGGCGGGTGGCCTGGGGCGTCGACCAGTGGATGTTGCCGTCGCCCTTGACCGCCAGGAGATGGCGGCCGGCGGCGTCGAGCGCCACGCGGGCGCTTTGCGCGGAGCGGGCGTTCTTTAGGTGGACGCCGATGCGGGCGCGGAGTTCATCGATGTTGATCGGCTTGGTCAGATAGTCGACGCCGCCCGAGCCGAGCGCATGGACGACGTGTTCGGTTTCGGTCAGGCCGGTCATGAAGATGACGGGGATCTGGCTGATCGCCGGGTTGGCCTTAAGCCGCCGGCAGGTCTCGAAGCCGTCCATCGTTGGCATTACCGCGTCGAGCAGGATGAGATCGGGGGTGATGCGCTCGACGATATTGAGTGCGGCCGAGCCGGACGTCGCGATCAGGACGGAGAAGCCGGATTGTTCCAGCGCATCGGTGAGGAAGCCGAGCGCTTCCGGCGAGTCGTCGACCAACAGAACGATGTCGCGCGGGAGCTCAGCCAATGTGTTCCACCTTTTCGTCGAAGCGGTGCAGGAAGGCCATGAAGCCGTTCAGGTCGAAGGCGGCGACATAGGATCGAAGTTCCTCGGTAAATGGCTGATTTGCCTCCACCTTGGCAAGGTCGGCGAGCTTGGCCTCGATGCCCCTGATATAGCCGATCTCGCCGAGGCGCAGCAGTTCCTGCACATGTGCATAGCCTGGGCTTTGCAGGATCTGTTCGGTCTTCTTGGGCGTTGCGGGTGCCGCTTCGGCGTAGAGCCATTTCAGGCCGAGGTGCAGGGCGAGCTTATCGCGCAGGCGGCGGATGTCGACCGGCTTGCCGATCGCGTCATTGTGGCTGTCGTCGCTGTCGCCATGGGCGGCTGCGTCGCCGATGTTGGCCGACAGCATGACGATCGGCGCGGTCTGGCCGGCTTCGCGGAGCCTCGATACGAGCTGCCAGCCGTTCATGCCAGGCATCAGAATGTCGACGAGGAAGAGGTCGGGCTGGATACCTTCGATCAGCGTCAGGCAATCCGTACCGCTGGCGGCCGTCAGCACGACGAAATCGAGTGGGACCAGAATCTCGCGCATCATCTCGCGGTGGTCCTCGTTGTCGTCGACGACGACGATCGTGCGGCGCGGGCCGTCGTAGCTGACGATCTTCTTTTCCTGCGGCGGCGCGGCCATCTCGCGCAGTACGGCCGAGAGCATCAGCCGCACGCGGAAGGTCGAGCCCTTGTCCTTCTCGCTGGTCACCGAGATTTCGCCGCCGAGCGTGTTGGTCAGAAGCTGGGTGATGGTCAGCCCAAGGCCGAGGCCGGGCATGGGCCGGATGCTATCGGCTTCGCCGCGCTGGAATGGCTCGTAGATGCGGCTCAGGTCCTTCTCGGCGATGCCGCGGCCGGTGTCCGTCACGGTGAAGGTGGCGACCTGGCTGCGATAGGCGACGTCGAAAGTGACGGTGCCCTCATCGGTGAACTTGATGGCGTTGGACAGCAGATTGACGAGGATCTGGCGCAAGCGCTTCTCGTCGGTGCGCACGAACTGCGGTAGGGCAGGCGCGCGCTGGTGGTTGAAGGTCAGGCCCTTGGCAAGCGCCTGCGGGCGGAACATGTCGACGATCTGGTCGAGGAAATCCTGGATGTTGATCTCGTTGGAATAGACCTGCAGGCGGCCGGCCTCGATCTTGGAGATATCGAGCAGGCCGTCGATAAGGCCGGAGAGATGTTCGGCGCTACGGCGGATGACCTTGATCGACGACTGACGCGGCGTCGGGATGGTCTCGTCGCGCTCGAGGATCTGGGCGTAGCCGAGCACGGCGTTGAGCGGTGTGCGCAGCTCGTGGCTGAGGCCGACGACGTAGCGGCTCTTGGCGCGGTTGGCGGCCTCGGCGGTTTCCTTGGCGGCTTGCAGTGCGGCGTCGGTCTTCTTGTGGGCGGCGATTTCTTTAAGCAGCAGCGTGTTCTGGCGCGAGGACTCCTCTTCGGCGACGACGCGGCTGTCATGGGCGAGCACATAGAACCAGCAGACGACGCCGGCGATGACGGCGAAGACGAAGAAGACGATGAGGATCGTGCCGTTGACGACCTCGGCGGTCTCCGGCGAGGCCGAGGAGACCTGGTGAGCGATCATGGCGAGGATTGCGCCGACGGCGGTGAGCGCCAGGACGACGGCGATGCCGTAGCGGCCGAGGCGCGTGGTGAGCTTCTGGACGATGGTTTCGGGCAGCACAGCCTTGGCGACATAGCCGACCTGCGCGTTTAGATGCGCATTGGGCTTGCACATGTCGTGGCAGCGACTGTCGAGCGAACAGCAGAGCGAGCAGATCGGCGCGGCATAGGCGGGACACCAGGCCATGTCCTCGGGCTCGAACGGGTGTTCGCAGACGGAACAGGTGATGTTGGTCAGGTTCTTCCAGCTCTGGCGCGGCTTGCGGGCGAGGTAGAACTTGCCTTTGGTGGCCCAGGCGATGGCGGGCGAGGCGATCAGGGCGACGATGAGGGTGATGTAGGGTGCCAGCGACGCCGCGACCGTGCCGAAGACGCCGAAATGGGCGATGAGCGCGATGGTCGCAGACAGCGTCATGGCGCCGAGGCCGACGGGGTTGATGTCGTAGAGATGGGCGCGCTTGAACTCGATGCCCGGAGGGGCGAGCCCGAGCGGCTTGTTGATGAAGAGATCGGCCGAGATGGTGCAGAGCCAGGCCATGGCGATGATCGAGAAGATGCCGAGCGTTTCCTCAAGCAGCCGGTAGATGCCTAACTCCATCAGGAGCAGTGCAATCGCCACGTTGAACACCAGCCAGATGACGCGGCCGGGGTGGCTGTGAGTGAGGCGTGAGAAGAAGTTCGACCAGGCGAGCGAGCCGGCATAGGCGTTCATCACGTTGATCTTCAGCTGCGAGACCATGACGAAGGCGGCCATCAGCAGCAGCGCGGCGTTGTGCCAGGGAATCATGTAGCCGAAGGCGGTCAGATACATCTGCGCCGGATCGGCGGCGCGGTCGGCGGGCACTCCTGAAGCAAAAGTGAGCACGACGAGAAAGGAGCCGGCCAAGAGCTTCGGCGCGCCGATGATGACCCAGCCGGGACCGGCGAGGAAGACGGCCAGTCGGTGACGCCACTTCGTCTGCTTTTCCGGGGGGAGGAAGCGCAGGAAGTCGGCCTGCTCGCCGATCTGCGACATCAGCGCCAGGATGACGGCGGAGGCCGCTCCGAACTCGACGAGATCGAAGGGGGCGATGGTGCCGGGCGGCCCCGACGCATGGCGGATGCCGGAGAAGGCGCGCCAGAGGTCGAACTTCTCCCAGTCCATCACGGCGATGAAGAGGAAGGGCAGGATGTTGAGGACGATCCAGAAGGGCTGTGTCAGGAGCTGGAAGCGGCTGATCAGCCGGACGCCGTGGGTGACGAGCGGGATGACCATGACGGCGCTGATGATGTAGCCGATCCAGAGCGGAATGCCCAAGGTCAGCTCCAGCGCGCCGGACATGATCGACGCTTCGATCGCAAACAGCATGAAGGTGAAGCTGGCGTAGATCAGCGAGGTGATGGTCGAGCCGATATAGCCGAAGCTGGCGCCGCGGGTCAGCAGGTCGATGTCGACACCGTGGCGGATCGCGTAGCGGCTGATCGGCAGGCCGATGGCGAGCATGGCGATCGAGGCGACGATGATGGCGTAGAAGGCGTTGGTGGTGCCGTAGGAGAGCGTGATGGCGCCGCCGATCGCCTCCAGCGCCAGGAAGGAGATGGCGCCGATCGCCGTCTGCGAGATGCGCTGCGAGGAGAACTGCCGGGCGCTCTTGGCGGTGAAGCGCAGCGCATAGTCTTCCAGCGTCTGGTTGGCGACCCAGCGATTGTATTCGCGCCTGACCGGAATAATGCGTTGCCGCGCTGCCATGCCCGTAATCGGCCCCTTCGTTCCCCTTGTCATGCGTTCGTAACATGGAACAGTGCGGGGCTTAAGAGTGCGGTGCAACGCAAAACTGCACATTTCGCCCCGTCACCTACGTCATTTCGCGTATACGCTTTCGCAGTGCAGCACCGGATAGTCCCTTAAGCAACAGTTAATCGCCGTTTCAGGCCTGTTGTCGGAACAAGAAGAGGGGATCAACCAGATGAATCTGCGATCATATGTTTCCGGTGCCGTGCTCGGCGCCGTCATGTCGGCCACGGGCGCATTCCATGGAGCCGTTGCGGCTGACGACACCATCAAGGTCGGCGTTCTGCATTCGCTGTCCGGCACGATGGCGATCTCCGAAACGACGCTGAAAGACGCCATGCTGATGCTCATCGATGAGCAGAACAAGAAGGGCGGCCTTCTCGGCAAGAAGCTCGAAGCCGTCGTCGTCGACCCGGCTTCCGACTGGCCGCTGTTCGCCGAAAAAGCACGCGAGCTGATCGAAAAGGACAAGGTCGCGGCCGTCTTCGGTTGCTGGACGTCCTCCTCGCGCAAGTCGGTCCTGCCGGTTTTCGAAGAGCTCAACTCCATCCTGTTCTACCCGGTTCAGTATGAAGGCGAAGAGTCCTCGCGCAACATCTTCTACACGGGCGCCGCTCCGAACCAGCAGGCGATCCCGGCCGTCGACTATCTGATGGAAAAAGAAGGCGTTAAGCGCTTCGTTCTCGAAGGCACCGACTACGTCTATCCGCGCACGACCAACAAGATCCTGGAAGCCTACCTGATCTCGAAGGGCATTCCGAAGGAAGACATCATCGTCAACTACACGCCGTTCGGCTTCTCCGACTGGCAGACGGAAGTCTCCAAGATCAAGGAATTCGGCGGCGCCGGCAAGAAGACCGCTGTCGTCTCCACCATCAACGGTGACGCCAACGTTCCATTCTACAAGGAACTCGGCAACCAGGGCGTCAAGGCAACCGACATCCCAGTCGTCGCCTTCTCGGTCGGCGAAGAAGAGCTTGCCGGTCTCGACACCAAGCCGCTCGTCGGCCACCTGGCTGCCTGGAACTACTTCGAGTCGGTCGAAAGCCCGGCGAACAAGAAGTTCATCAAGGAATGGCATGCCTACACCAAGAACGACAAGCGCGTGACCAACGACCCGATGGAAGCCGCCTATATCGGCTTCAACGCATGGGTTAAGGCGGTTCAGGCTGCCGGCACGACCGACACGGACAAGGTTCTCGACACGATCATCGGCACCACTGTTCCGAACCTGTCGGGCGGTTACGCCACGGTCATGCCGAACCACCACATCACCAAGCCGGTGCTGATCGGTGAAATCCAGGCGAACGGCCAGTTCGAAATCGTTCAGCAGACCCCTGCTGTCGTCGGCGACGAATGGTCGGACTTCCTGCCTGACTCCAAGGACCTGATCTCCGATTGGCGCAAGCCCATGAACTGCGGCAACTTCAATGTCGCAACGGGCAAGTGCGGCGGCAAGGGCTCCTGAGTGGACACCCCTTCACTCTAAAAGCCTGAAAACAGCTTCCGTCCGGCCCTCCTGTCCGGGCGGAAGTTCTCTCTCCGAAGCGTGGCCTTGAGGCTTCGGACGGCAGTTGCCGAGTTAGAGGCCTGAATTTCTCCCGATTGCGCCGGAAGGCCAACGATAACCGAGGCAGAAAGCCGATGTATCGCGCCATCAAGATTTTGCTTTTGACCTTGTGCCTGGCCCTGCCGGCATTCGCCACGGCGCTGAAGGCGCAGGAAGATATCCACGCGCTGGTCGACGCGCTCGGCGTCGGCGATTTTCCGGAGCGTGAGGTCGCCATCAAGGCGCTGGTCGCATCCGGCGATGCCCATGTCAGCCAGATCCTGCAGCAGCTCAGCGACGGCCAGCTTTACGTGAATTCGGAAAGCGGTGGCCCGGTTCTGCTTCAGGGCGGCACGGAGGATGAGCCGACCTTTTCCGATCCGATCAGCGGCGAAGCTGTCGCTGACATCGATGCGGACTACATGTCGAAGGTCCGGATCAACAATTCGCTGCGAGGTGTCATTGCTTCGGCCATGAGCCAGCTGACGCTGCTCTCTCCCGATCGGGGCGCGCGCCTTGCCGCCGCCCAGGGACTGCTGCGCGATGCCGATCCCGCCAATCTCGAACTGCTGAACTCCGCACTTGCCGCCGAGAAGGACGGCGAGGTCAAGGAGACGATGGAAGCCGCCCGCGCCGTGATGGTGCTGAAGAGCGATGTCGGCGCCGAGGACAAGAAGGCCGCCATCGACACGATCGCCGCCCGTGGCGGCCGCAACGCGCTGACCATCCTGACGACGGCGATGGCGACCGCGCCCGACGAACTCAAGGGCGAGATCCAGACGCATATCAACACGATCAATCGCAGCCTGGCGCTCTGGGACGTGGTGCAGAACGTCTGGTACGGCCTGTCGCTCGGCTCGGTGCTGCTGCTTGCCGCCATCGGCCTTGCCATCACCTTCGGCGTCATGGGCGTCATCAACATGGCGCATGGCGAGATGGTGATGATCGGCGCCTACACGACCTATGTCGTGCAGCAGTATATCGCCTCGACCTTCCCTGGCCTCGAAGTCTACTCGCTGGCCTTCGCCGTACCGGCCGCCTTCATCTTCACCGGCTTCGTCGGCCTCGTCATCGAACGCACCGTGATCCGCTATCTCTATGGACGTCCGCTGGAAACGCTTCTCGCCACCTGGGGCGTGTCGCTCATCCTGCAGCAGGCGGTGCGCTCGATCTTCGGGCCGACCAACCGCGAAGTGCGCAATCCAAGCTGGATGTCGGGCGCGTTCGAACTCGGCGGCCTGTCGATCACCTGGAACCGCCTGTGGATCATCGTCTTCTCCATGGCCGTGTTCGTGACGCTGCTGATGCTGCTGAAGCGTTCCGCCTTCGGCCTGCAGATGCGCGCCGTCACGCAGAACCGCCGAATGGCATCGTCGATGGGCATCCGCACCGGATGGGTCGATGCCTTCACCTTCGCGCTCGGCTCCGGCATTGCCGGGATGGCGGGCGTGGCGCTCAGCCAGATCGACAACGTCTCGCCCAATCTCGGTCAGAGCTACATCATCGACAGCTTCATGGTCGTGGTGTTCGGCGGCGTCGGCAATCTGTGGGGCACGCTGGTCGGCGCGCTGTCGCTCGGCGTCGTCAACAAGTTCCTCGAGCCCTTCGCCGGCGCCGTGCTCGGCAAGATCCTGGTGCTCGTCCTCATCATTCTCTTCATCCAGAAGCGGCCGCGTGGGCTCTTCGCACTCAAAGGAAGGGCGGTGGAAGCATGATTACGGCCTTCCTTCTCCGGTCTCTCGATCGCAAGATCATCGTCGCGCTCTTCATCCTCTTGGCGCTTGCCGTGCTGGTGCCGGTCCTGAACCTGATGACGCCGGCATCGAGCCCCGTGCACATCCCGACCTACATCATGTCGCTGTTCGGCAAGTATCTGACCTATGCGCTTCTGGCGCTGGCGCTTGATCTCGTCTGGGGCTTCTGCGGTATTCTCTCGCTCGGCCACGGCGCCTTCTTTGCGCTCGGGGGGTATGCGATGGGCATGTATCTGATGCGCCAGATCGGCACGCGCGGCAGCTACGGCGATCCCATCCTGCCCGATTTCATGGTGTTCCTGAACTACAAGGAACTGCCGTGGTTCTGGCATGGGTTTGACCATTTCTGGTTCGCGGCGCTGATGGTGCTCGTCGTGCCCGGACTGCTCGCCTTCGTCTTCGGCTGGTTCGCCTTCCGCTCGCGCGTCAACGGCGTCTATCTCTCCATCATCACCCAGGCGATGACCTATGCGCTGCTGCTCGCCTTCTTCCGCAACGACATGGGCTTCGGCGGCAATAATGGCCTGACCGATTTCAAGGATATCATCGGCTACAACATCCAGGCCGACGGCACCCGCGCGGCACTCTTTTCGGCCACCGCGATCCTGCTGGCACTCTCGCTGCTGATCGCGTCCGCCATCGTGCGCTCGAAGTTCGGCAAGGTGCTGGTCGGCGTGCGCGACGCGGAAAGCCGCACGCGCTTCCTCGGCTACCGCGTCGAGCACTTCAAGCTCTTCACCTTCGTCGTCTCGGCGATGATGGCGGGGATCGCCGGCGCGCTCTACGTGCCGCAGGTGGGCATCATCAACCCGGGCGAATTCGCGCCGGCCAACTCGATCGAAGTCGTCATCTGGACGGCGGTTGGTGGCCGCTCGACGCTGATCGGGCCGATCATCGGCGCGATCATGGTCAATGGTGGCAAGACGATCTTTACCGGCCTCTTCCCCGAATTCTGGCTCTTCGCGCTCGGCGGTCTGTTCGTCGCGGTGACGCTGTTCCTGCCCAAGGGCATCGTGGGCACGATCGGCCAGTATCTCGGCAAGCGCAAGCCATCCTCCAGCGACACGCCGCCCGCGAAACGCGAAGACGGTGTGGACGCAGAAATCCAGCCCGCGGAGTGAGCGCCATGATCCCTGACGTCAAACCCAACAGCGTTCTCTATCTCGACAACGTCTCCGTCTCCTTCGATGGCTTCAAGGCGCTGAACTCGCTGTCGATCGTCATCGAACCGGGCGAACTTCGCGCCATCATCGGCCCGAACGGCGCCGGCAAGACGACGATGATGGACATCATCACCGGCAAGACGCGGCCGGACACCGGCCAGGTCTTCTTCAACGGGCAGACCGACCTCACCAAGCTTGACGAAGCCGACATCGCCCAGCTCGGCATCGGCCGCAAGTTCCAGAAGCCGACGGTGTTCGAGAGCCACACGGTGTGGGACAATATCGAGCTGGCGCTGAACCGCCGGCGCGGCGTGTTCTCGACTTTGTTCTACCGGCTGTCGAGCGAGGACCGGTCGCGTATCGACGAGATCCTCGCGACCGTTCGCCTGACGCACCGCCGCGACGACCTTGCCGCCAATCTCAGCCATGGGCAGAAGCAGTGGCTGGAGATCGGCATGCTTCTGGCGCAGGAGCCGAAGCTGTTGCTCGTCGACGAGCCGGTGGCCGGGATGACGGATGCGGAGACGGCGGAGACGGCGATCCTGCTCAAGGAGATTGCCAAGACGCGGTCGGTCGTGGTCGTCGAGCACGACATGGGGTTTATTCGCGACCTTGGGGTGAAGGTGACGTGTCTTGCTGAAGGCTCGGTGCTGGCCGAGGGGTCGATCGATTTTGTGAGCTCCGATCCGAAGGTGATCGAGAATTATCTGGGGCGGTGATGAGCGTTGTGCGCGTGATACCCCCCTCTGCCCTGCCGGGCATCTCCCCCACAAGGGGGGAGATCGACGTGTGGCGGGCGTCTCGTCAATCAATAGCCGTTGGAGCGAGCGGGTGCGCCCAGCCAATCTCCCCACCTGTGGGGGAGATGCCCGGGAGGGCAGAGGGGGGTATCCCAACCGCAAGCCATCATAGGGAAAAACCATGCTGACCGTCGAAAACGCAAACCTCCACTATGGCGCGGCGCAGGCGCTGCGCGGCATCTCGCTGAAGGCCGAGATGGGCAAGATCACCTGCGTGCTCGGGCGCAACGGTGTCGGCAAGAGTTCGCTGCTGCGGGCCGTCACCGGCCAGCATCCGCTGTCATCGGGAACCGTGACCTTCAACGACACCAAGCTCAATGGCTTGGCGCCCTATGCGCGCGCCAAGCAGGGCATCGGCTATGTGCCGCAGGGCCGCGAGATCTTTCCGTTGCTGACGGTGAAGGAAAATCTCGAGACCGGCTTTGCGCCGCTTACGCGCCGCGACAAGAATATTCCCGACGATATCTTCAGCCTGTTTCCCGTGCTGCAGACCATGCTCGGGCGGCGCGGAGGCGATCTCTCTGGCGGGCAGCAGCAGCAGCTGGCGATCGGCCGGGCGATGGTGACGCGGCCGAAGATCCTCGTGCTCGACGAGCCGACCGAGGGCATCCAGCCGTCGATCATCAAGGATATCGGCCGGGCGATCCGCTATCTTCGCGATAGCACCGGCATGGCGATCCTGCTGGTCGAGCAGTATCTCGATTTCTGCCGGGAGCTTGCCGATTACGTCTACATCATGGATCGCGGCGAGATCGTGCATGAAGGTCTGGCTGAGACGTTGGATACGCCGGAGGCGCGCCGGCATCTGACCGTCTGATCGGCATTCGCCGCTTTTAAAGGCACTCGACGACATGCGCCCCGCTGGTCGGCGCCGGGATCGCTGTGTCCTTCGTGCGGCACGGAAATTGCTTGCTTTCAATCAGTTACAGGGTTGAATGAGAACGGCCGGGCAAACCGGCGGCATGAAAAGGGCATGGAATGACGAACGCCGCGGCAGCCACCAGACCGCAAAGGGCCGAAGGCCGCGGGCATCTGGCCGCGAAGTCGCTCGGCGGGCGCACGCGCATCCGCGAGCTCTATCAGGAGGGTGCGGCGAAGATCCGGCTGCCCGATACCTTTGATGCCTCGATGGAAGCCGTCATCATCAATACGGCCGGCGGGCTCACCGGTGGCGACCGCATGGACTGGAGCGTCGTTGCCGGTCCGGGCACGCGCATCGACGTGACCACGCAGGCCTGCGAGAAGATCTACAAGGCGTCCGCCGGCACCGCCGAGATCACCACGAAAATTCAGGTCGGCGCCAATGCGCGCGTAGACTGGCTGCCGCAGGAAACCATCCTCTTCGATCGCTCCTCGCTCTATCGACGGCTCGATGTCGACCTCGACGAGGGAGCGGAGTTTCTGGCGGTCGAAGCGGTCCTGCTCGGGCGCAAGGCGATGGGTGAGGCGGTTGTCTCGGGGCTGTTCCGTGACCGCTGGCGTATCCGCAAAGAAGGCCGGCTCTGCCATGCCGAGGATCTGAGGCTCGCGGGCGAGGTCCAGGCGCTGACGCGGGAGCAGGCGGTGCTGTCGGGCCAGGTCGCGTTCGCGACGTTGCTTTATCTCGGGCCGCAGGCGGAAGGCTATCTCAATGCGGTCAGGCCGTTGCTCGACGGTCATATGGGCGGCGCCAGTTGCTGGGCGGGCAAGCTCGTCGTTCGGCTGGCAGCGTCGGACGGCTTCGCTCTTCGAAAAATCCTGATCCCGATCATTTCAGCCTTGCGCAACGGCGCGCCTGTGCCGAAAGTCTGGAATCTCTAGTTCAAGCAGATGGATGCACGATGAACCTCACACCAAGAGAAAAAGACAAGCTGTTGATTTCGATGGCGGCGATGGTCGCGCGGCGGCGGCTGGAGCGGGGCGTCAAGCTCAACTATCCCGAGGCGATCGCTCTCATTACCGACTACGTCGTCGAGGGTGCGCGTGACGGCCGGCCGGTGGCCGAGCTGATGGAAGCCGGCGCCCATGTCATCGGCCGCGACCAGGTGATGGATGGCATCGCCGAGATGATCCACGACGTGCAGGTGGAAGCGACGTTTCCTGACGGAACAAAGCTTGTCACCGTCCACGAACCGATCCGCTGAGGCCATCATGCTCGAGCTTCGACCCAATTGCGAATGCTGCGACAAGGACCTGCCGCCCGAAAGCTGCGAGGCCATGATGTGCAGCTTCGAATGCACTTATTGCGCTGATTGCGCCGAGAACGTGCTTTCAGGCATCTGCCCGAATTGCGGCGGCGAACTGGTGCGCCGGCCGGTGCGCCCGGCGGGCAAGCTCATCAACAACCCGGCATCGACGAAACGCGTGCTGAAGGCCGAGGGCTGCGCGCCCGTGAAGGCTGCGTGAGGAGAAAATCATGATCCCAGGCGAAATCATTGCCGCACCCGGCGAAATCGAACTCAACGCCGGCGCGCCGACCGTGACCATCGAGGTGTCGAATACCGGCGACCGTCCGGTGCAGGTCGGCAGCCACTATCACTTCGGTGAGACCAATGCCGGGCTCTCCTTCGATCGTGAGAAGGCGCATGGCATGCGGCTCGATATTCCGGCCGGCACGGCCGTGCGCTTCGAGCCCGGACAGACGCGTTCTGTGACGCTGATCCCGCTATCCGGCAAGCGCGAAGTTTACGGCTTCCGGCAGCTGGTGATGGGCAAGCTGTGATCATGTCTCGGGAGGAGATGATGCGTTTCTTTATGCCTATGGGTTTCGGGCTGTTGGCGCTGATGGCGGCCGGTGGCGCCGGCGCCGAGGAGATCGACTGCAAGAGCCCGACGACGCAGACCGACATGACGCTCTGCGAGCGGGCGCGGCAGGACGAGGCCGACAAGGCGCTCAACGTTCAATACAAGAAGACCCGCGCCGCCATGGTCGCCATCGATAGCGATCAGGATGACGACATGAAGGGGGCGGAGAAGGCTCTGGTCACTGCCCAACGCGCCTGGATTACCTACCGTGATGCGCAATGCGAGGCGGCCGGCTTTCAGGCGCGTGGCGGCACGATGGAGCCGATGCTGGTTGCCGGCTGCATCGCCAACGTGACCGATGCCAGGACCAAGGAGCTTAAGACGCTCGAAGACGCGATGAGCAACTGAGGTGACAGAGAGCATCATGATCGTCGGCAATGGTGAGATCGGTGGGGAAGGGGCCGCGGCTGTTGCCGCAGCTGGCTTCGTCATCCGGTTCAACGAATGCCGATCCTATGACGCCAGCCCCGGCCGCACCGATGTCGTCGCGGTCTGCAATACCGGCCGTCCCGCCAAGGCGATGCTGTCTTCGGAAGCATGGCGCGCGCATCCCGCCGTGGTCGAGGCTGCCGAAATCTGGAGCGTGCGCGATCCGGAAAAGTTCGCGGCGCTTAAGGGTCCGCTTGCCATTTCGCATCCCGAGCTCGACGATTTCTGCGACGACTATACGAGTCAATTCAACGCCTTCTGCAAGGACGCTGGCAAGGCACATGTGGTCGTTGACAAAGTGATTCATGATGGCGTCGACCAGGCGCTGGCCGCATTTGATCCCGCGCCCTACGTCGTGCCGAGCAGCGGCATGATTGTGATCGCGGAGGTCATGAACCGATTTCCCGATGCCCCGATCGCGCTTGCCGGCTTCGGCCATCAAGGCTGGGAGTGGCATCCCTTCGCCGCCGAAAGGCAGCTCGTCGACGCTTACGTCGCCGCCGGCCGCGTCACGCGGTTTTATCCGTCCGCATCCCGTTCGTCCTCCCAAGGAGCCTGACCCATGCCCTACAAGATTTCCCGCGCCGCCTATGCCGGCATGTTCGGCCCGACCACCGGCGACAAGGTGCGGCTTGCCGATACCGAGCTCTTCATCGAGATCGAGAAGGATTTCACCACCTATGGCGAAGAGGTGAAATTCGGCGGCGGCAAGGTCATCCGTGACGGTATGGGGCAGAGCCAGGCAACGCGCGCGCAGGGCGCGGTCGATACCGTCATCACCAATGTCGTGATCATCGACCATACCGGCATCGTCAAGGCCGATATTGGGCTCAAGAACGGCCGCATCCACGCCATCGGCAAGGCCGGCAATCCGGATACGCAGCCTGGTGTCAACATCATCGTCGGCCCGTCCACCGAGGCGATCGCCGGCGAAGGCAAGATCATCACGGCCGGCGGCATGGACGCGCATATCCACTACATCTGCCCGCAGCAGATCGAGGAAGCGCTGATGTCCGGCATCACCTGCATGCTCGGCGGCGGCAGCGGCCCGGCGCATGGCACGCTCGCCACCACCTGCACCGGCGCCTGGCACATCGAGCGGATGATCGAGAGCTTCGACGGCTTCCCGATGAACCTGGCGCTCGCGGGCAAGGGCAATGCCTCGCTGCCCGCCGCACTCGAGGAGATGGTGTTGGCCGGCGCGTCGTCGCTGAAGCTGCATGAGGACTGGGGCACGACGCCGGCTGCGATCGACTGCTGCCTCTCGGTGGCCGACGAATACGATATCCAGGTGATGATCCACACCGACACGCTGAATGAGAGCGGCTTCGTTGAGGATACGATCGGGGCGCTCAAAGGCCGCACCATCCATGCCTTCCACACGGAAGGGGCGGGTGGCGGCCACGCGCCCGATATCATCAAGATCTGCGGCCAGTCGAACGTCATCCCGTCGTCCACCAACCCGACGCGGCCCTATACGGTCAACACCGTCGCCGAGCATCTCGACATGCTGATGGTCTGCCACCATTTGTCGCCGTCGATCCCCGAAGATATCGCGTTTGCCGAAAGCCGCATCCGCAAGGAAACGATCGCGGCCGAAGACATCCTGCACGATATCGGCGCCTTCTCGATCATCTCGTCCGACAGCCAGGCCATGGGCCGCGTCGGCGAAGTGGCGATCCGCACTTGGCAGACGGCCGACAAGATGAAGCGCCAGCGCGGTCCGCTGAAGGAGGAGACGGGGGATAACGACAACTTCCGCGTCCGCCGCTATATCGCCAAGTACACGATCAACCCGGCGATCGCTCAAGGGGTTAGCCACGAGATCGGCTCGATCGAAGTCGGCAAGCGCGCCGACCTCGTCTTGTGGAACCCGGCTTTCTTCGGCGTGAAGCCGGAGATGGTGCTGCTCGCCGGCTCGATCGCGGCCGCCCCGATGGGCGATCCGAATGCTTCGATCCCGACGCCGCAGCCGATGCACTACCGCCCGATGTTCGCCGCCTATGGCAAGCTGCGCACCAACTCGTCGGTCACCTTCGTTTCTCAGGCTTCGCTCGACGCCGGCCTGAAGGGCCGCCTCGGTGTCGCCAAGGACCTCGTCGCCATCAAGAACACGCGCGGCGGCATCTCCAAGGCATCGATGATCCACAACAGCCTGACGCCGCATATCGAGGTCGATCCGGAGACCTACGAGGTGCGCGCCGACGGCGAGCTGCTCACCTGCGAACCGGCGACCTCGCTGCCGATGGCGCAGCGCTACTTCATGTATTGATCAGCTTTAATGGCCGGCGCTTCGGTGCCGGCCAACTTCTGGCTACACGTTTATCAATGCATTCTTAAAGTTGTGTCGTGATTGTGTGTTGTTCCACCATGGGGCGTTGCGTCCGAAATGGGACGCGGCGACCGTTGAATTCATGAAAACTGTTATTTATCAATTTATTAGATGCGCGGCTTCGCGACCATTTCCAAAGCCATTTTCGTCGCGTTTCGATCCATTGTGCAGCGCACGAACAATTTACAAAACTCGCTAAAATCCTAGTGATTCCCTTAAGACCCCGGCAGCGGTTCGTGTCTCATCAATAGACTTGGCGAGGGGCTAGAAGGTCGATTCGGATGCACATTTTACTCGAGGCGGAGCTCGGCGATTTCAGGAATCGCCTGACGATTTATACCTATGCGCTGAAGATGAGTTTCGCCGCGGTGATGCTCTCCTCGCTTGTCATCGCGGTGCTGCTGTTGCCGCTCGATTGGGCGGGCATGCTGCCGGTTTCGCTGGAGCATGCGGTGATCTATGGCGTGGCGCTATCCTGGGTGATCGGCGGGATCGTATCGGGAGCGCTGGCCCTGGTCGCGGGCTATGCGATGCATCAGCTCAGCGTCTCGCGCGCCGAGTTCGAGCAGTTGAGCCGTACCGACATGCTGTCCGGCCTGTTGAACCGGCGGGCGTTTACCGAGGCGCTCGATGATGTCGACGGGCCTGCTTGTCTCGCGATCTTCGATGTGGACCGCTTCAAGGCTGTCAACGATCGCTATGGGCATGCCTGCGGCGATGCTGTCATCGTTGCTGTTGCGGCGGAGCTGTCGGCGGCATTCAGCGCGGACTCGACCGTCGCGCGGCTCGGCGGCGAGGAGTTCGGGGTTGTCGTCATTGCTCCCTTGAAAGAGGAGCGGGTGGCGCAGATCCGGGCTGCCTGCAACCGGCTTGCCGAACGGACGATCGCACTCGATGGCTGCAGCTTCAATGTCACGATGTCGGCCGGCATCGCGGAGCTCTTCGATGGGCGAAGCAGGCAGGCGGCCTATACCGCCGCCGACAAGGCGCTCTATCTGGCGAAGACGCTCGGCCGTAATCGCGTGGTCCACGAGGACGAGGGCCTGCAGCGCCGCATGCGTCTCAGCCAGGATGAAACCAATGTCGACGGCAGGTCGTCCGCCATTCATTAGACTAAAGCGTTGCAACGACACGCGTATAGTGCGCAAACCGGCGTTTTGACCCTTGCGCGGTTCCAGCCGATTTTGCATGCTCCTCGCCTGAACCGGAATGGACACATCATGCAGTACATCACCTCCTATCTGCCGGCCGGCACGCCGTCTTCCCACCCCACGCACAAGGTCGTGCTGCCGCATGATCTGAGGCATCTCCGGCGCAAGCTGCTGCATCTCGACAATGGCGAGATGGTCATGCTCGACCTCAAGGAGCCGGTGCTGTTTGCCAATGGCGACATGCTGGTGCTCGGCGATGGCGAGCTGGTGGAGATCGTTGCCGCCGACGAGAAACTGTTCGAGATCAAGGCGCGTGATCGCCTGCATCTGATCGAGCTCGCCTGGCATCTGGGCAACCGGCATCTGGGCGCGCAGATCGAGGAAGAGCGTATCCTCATCCTGCGCGACCATGTCATCCGCGCCATGCTCGAGGGGCTGGGCGCGACGGTCTCTGATGTCACCGAGCCGTTCCAGCCGGCGCGGGGTGCCTATCATTCCCATGGCAGCCATTCGCATGGGCACGGACACGATCATGGCCACGGGCACGACCATGGGCATGATCACTGACATGATCATGGGCACAACCATTCGCACGGCTGAGCCATGACCGAGAACGGTGATCTTCAGGCGCTGCTGCGGTTGATGGCATGGCTCTCGCCGGCCTTTCCCGTGGGCTCGTTCGCCTATTCGGGTGGGCTGGAGCGTGCGGTGCATGACGGGCTGGTGTACGATGCCGCCTCGCTCAGCGATTGGCTTGGTGCCATGATGGACCACGGCGCCGTCTGGAACGACGTCGTGCTGCTTGCCGAGAGCAACAGGGTGCATGGCAACGCCTCGGCGCTATCCGAGGTGGCCGAGCTTGCCGAGGCGTTGGCGGGATCGCGCGAGCGGCATCAGGAAACGATGCTGCTCGGCGACGCTTTCCTGTCGGCGGCCGGCGCATGGCCTGATGAGGTGTTCACACGGCTGCCAAAACGTGTGGCTTATCCCGTGGCCGTCGGCGCCGTGTCCGGCGCGCATGAGATCGGCGCCGAAAAGGCGATTGCCGCTTTCTTGCACGCCTATGTCTCGCAGGCCGTTTCCGCCGGCATCCGGCTTGGCGTTGCCGGGCAGAAGGATGGCGTTGCGATCATGGCGGCGCGGGAAGGGCATATCGCTCTGCTAGCGCGGCGGGCGGCGGGCTCGACGCTCGATGAGCTGGGCTCGGCGACGGTGCAGGCCGATATCGTCTCGCTACGGCACGAGACGCAATCGACGCGGCTTTTTCGATCGTGACAACGGCACTTGTCGCTAACGATCTGCGCCATTTGCCGGTGGCCGCCTTGCGGTTGACGCGCTATGATTATTCTCGATTGGAGTGCACGATATGAAATCAGGAAATGGACCTCTGCGGGTCGGCATCGGTGGACCGGTCGGCTCGGGCAAGACGGCGCTGACGGAAAAGCTCTGCAAGGCGATGCGCGACCAATATTCGGTCGCCGTCGTCACCAACGATATCTACACGACCGAGGATGCCGAGGCGCTGATGCGCATGCAGGCGCTGCCATCGGAGCGCATCGTCGGCGTCGAAACCGGCGGCTGCCCGCACACCGCCATTCGCGAGGACGCCACGATCAACCTGCAGGCCATTGCCGGCCTCAACGAGCGCATTCCCGATCTCGACGTGGTCTTCATCGAATCAGGTGGCGACAATCTGGCCGCGACCTTCTCGCCCGATCTCGCCGATATCACCATTTATGTAATTTCGGTCTGCCAAGGCGAGGAAATCCCGCGCAAGGGCGGGCCTGGTATCACCAAGTCGGACCTTCTCGTCATCAACAAGAAGGACCTGGCGCCTTATGTCGGCGCCGATCTCGACGTGATGGACCGCGACGCGACGCGCATGCGCGATACGCGCCCCTTCGTGTTCTCGGACATGAAGCGCGGCGACGGCATTGGCGCCATCGTCGACTTCCTCAAGGTGCATGGCGGCTTGTAATCGCCGGGATCGTCTTCAAGACGTTGAGATTGCTGATCTCGATCGAGCGGCCGCTGACGGTAACGCCGGCGGCGCGCAGCGACGAGAAGGCGCGGGAGAGCGCCTCGGGCGCCAGCCCGAGCTTGCGCGCCAAGAGGCTCTTCTGGAAGGGAAGCCGCATCTTCGCCTCGAGACCTTCCTGTTTGCAATGGGTGAGCAGATAGGTCGCGACGCGCTGAGGAGCCGTCTGCATGCGGTCGCTCGCCAGGCAATCGATCGTCGATAGCAGGTGCTGCGAGAGGCTGCGCATGATGGCGATGCCGATATGCGGCCGGTGTTCGACCAGCGCCCGGACCTGTTCGAGATTGAAGCGCGCGAAGATCGAGTGCTCCATGGCCTGGGCGCCGTAGCGATAATCTCCGCCATCCGTGACCAGGCATTCGGCGAAGCTGTCGCCGGGCTCGCAGATACGGATGTCGCCTTCCTGATTGTCGCCGCCGAGGCGATAAAGCCGGGCGAACCCCGTCAGCACGCAATAGAAATACTCGCCCCGTTCGCCCTGATGAAACAGCATGTCATGCGTCTGGTAGCGTACGATGGTCGCGCAAGCGAGAAGCGCGTTGCGCTCATCCCGGTTGAGGCCGGAAAAAAGAATGGTTTCGCCAAGCATGGCCTTATGCACATTGCTCAGTTTCAAGCCCGTCGTCATCTCTTTCTCCACATTCGTCGGTCGCAGGCCGCGCCTGCCATGCGCTTAAACTAGCCGGAATGGTTGCGGTGAAAGTTGATCTGCATCAAGTGGGAGCAAGAAACAAGAAAGCCTGAGGTCGCAGCCATGCGCCACTTGCGGAGATTTCATGAAACATGGCTATTCGCGCCATGACAAAGGGCACACTGCGATTCTTCTTTGATTTCGGAGCCGGCGGCTGCCTTTGGGCAGGTGATGAGGCTACACGATCCACTTTGGGCGATGGTCCGCTTGATGCGACCTACTATAACCCTGAGGGGGATGTTTCAGAACCTCCTCGAATCTTTCTGCCGCGCAACGTTCATTCGATCATCAGCCGTCTCGACCAAGAATATCTCGGCTACCTCAACCCGCTTTATCCGACGGACCCCAGCCTCTGGACACAAGGCAGGTGCGACCGCTTCAGTAGGGATCTGGATCAGCTTCTGACTTTGCTTCGGGTCGAGTTGGGCAACAAGTTCGTGATTGTCGATCAGCAGCAACGCCACGCCGAGAATCCGGCTCTCGGCGAATTCCTTGCCGCGAACCCGGATCAGAAACCCATACGCTAGAAATGGTGTGAATGGCCGCTTAAGCCACATTTGAGATCAAAAGCCGGGGCGAACCCCGGCTTTTTCGTGTGATCCGATTACTCCGCCGCGAAGGGCGGCAGGCGAACGACGTTGCCGCCGGATTTACCCTTCTTGTCGTCGGGCTTCTCGATCGCGGTGACGCGGCCGTCGAGGCTGGTGACAGCGGTGGTGAGTTCCTCGGGCGAGAGCGGCAGCTGCTCTTCGTCCTTCTTGCCGACAAGGCGGCCGAACAGCCAGCCGAGGAGGCGGGAGAGGTCGTCCATAATCAGGAAGAAGGAGGGGACGACGACGAGCGAGAGCACCGTCGAGACGATGATGCCGCCGATCACGGCGATCGCCATCGGTGAGCGGAACGAGCCGCCTTCGCCGACACCTAGCGCCGAGGGCAGCATGCCCGCCGACATGGCGATCGAGGTCATGATGATCGGGCGGGCGCGCTTGCGGCCGGCCTCCACCATGGCTTCGACACGCTCCATCCCATGCCGCTTCATCTCGATCGCGAAATCGACGAGCAGGATGGCGTTCTTGGTGACGATACCCATCAGCATCAGGATGCCGATCAGAACAGGCATGGAGAGCGCGTTCTGGGTGACAATCAGCGCCAGTGCCACGCCGCCGATCGCAAGCGGCAGCGAGAACAGGATGGTGAAGGGCTGGATCACATCCTTGAAGAGCAGGATTAGAACGACCAGAACCAGCATCAGGCCCATCAGCATCGCATTGCCGAAGCTCTGGACCATTTCGCCCTGAACCTTGGCGTCGCCGCTTTCGGCCAGATGCACGCTCTTCGGCAGCTCGGTTTCCGACACGATGCGCTTGAACTCGGCGGTCGAGGTATCGAGCGCGGTGCCGAAAGGCACGTCGGAGCCGATGGCGACGACGCGGTTGCGGTTGTTGCGCTTGATCGAGCTCGGGCCTTCTGAATAGTCGACATCGGCGACGCTGTAGAGCGGAACGCTGGCGCCGCTCGCCGTCTTGATCTTGATGGCGCGGATGGCCGCCAGATCGCGGCGGACATCGAGCGATGCCTGTACGCGGATCGGGATCTGCCGGTCGTCGAGCGAGATCTTGGCGAGGTTGGCGTCGATATCGCCGATGGTGGCGACGCGGATCGTCTCGGAGATCTGCTGCGGCGTGATACCAAGGCGGGAGGCCTCGGCCATGCGCGGGCGGATCTGCAGTTCCGGACGGGGCAGGGCGCCCTCGGAGGAGACGTTGGCCAGGATCGGCGACGCGCGCAGTTTCGATTCCAGCAGGCTGACGGCCTCGTTCAGATCGTCCTCGTTGGAGGAGAGGAAGTTGAAGGTGAGGTCGCGCTCGGCGCGGTCGTTGACCTTGGAGATGCGCACGTCGGGGATACCGCGCACGGCGGCGAAGATATCCTTCTCGACATCCCACTGCGGACGCGTGCGGCCGTGTTCTTCCATCTTTGGGATCAGGTTGCCGATAACAGGCAGCCCGCCGAGACCCTTGTTGACGAGGGTCTTCAGCAGCGAGTGATCGATATTGCCGAGGATGACGCGCACGGTGGCGCGGCGCAGTTCGAGATCGCCCTTGGGCGAGGCGCCGCCGAGAACGAAGACGCTTTCCACGCCGTCGATCCCGCGCACGGCGTCGTAGACCTTGGTGGAAGCGGCTGCCGTGTCCTCAAGCGTGGCGTTCGGCGGGAGTTCGACGGAGAGCACGACGCGTGAGGAATCATCCGGCGGCATGAAGCTGCCGGGCACGCGGCTGAGCAACATCATCGAGCCGATCAGGAAGGCGATGGCGCAGAGCAGCGTGGTGTAGCGCCAGTACCATTTGCGTGTGGTGCCGGTGACCAGACGCGTATAGCCGCGCATGATCGTGCCGTCATTGTCGTGATGGTCTTCCATGCCGTCTTCGGCGCGCATCAGATAGGCGGCCATCAAGGGCGTGATGAGGCGCGCCACGACGAGCGAGAAGAAGACGGAGAAGGCGACCGTCAGGCCGAACTGGATGAAGTACTGCCCGGCGATGCCAGGCATGAACGACACCGGCACGAAGACGGCGATGATGGTAAAGCTGGTGGCGATGACGGCGAGGCCGATTTCGTCTGCTGCTTCCAGCGCTGCCTTGTAGGGCGTTTTGCCCATCTTGATGTGGCGGGCGATGTTCTCGATCTCGACGATCGCGTCGTCGACGAGAATACCGGTTGCCAGCGTCAGCGCCAGGAAGCTCACGAGGTTCAGCGAGAACCCCATGATATCCATGATCCAGAAGGTCGGGATGGCCGACAGAGGGAGCGCCACGGCGGCGATCAGCGTCGCGCGCCAGTTGCGCAGGAAGAGGAAGACGACGATGACGGCGAGTATCGAGCCTTCGATCAGCGTGTGAAGGGCTGCCTCGTAGTTGCCGTAGGTGAAGTAGACGCTGTCATCCACCATCTCGATCTTGACGTTCGGATTGGCTTTGCGGATCTCCGTCAGGCTTTCCGATACGGTTTCGGCGACCGAGACTTCGCTGGCGCCCTTGGCGCGGAACACGGCGAAGGTGACCGACGGCGTGCCGTTGAAGCGCGAGAAGGACTTCTGCTCCTCGTAGGTGTCGTCGATCGTGCCGAGCTCGGAGAGCTTCACGAAGCGGCCGTTCGGCAGGCTGATGGTTGTCGTGTTGAGTTGCGAGACGTCGCGCGTGTCGCCGAGCGTGCGGATCGTCTGCTCGTTGCCGGCAACCTGGCCGCGGCCGGAGCCGAGGTTGACGTTGGTGCCGCGCAGCTGCTGGTTCACGTCGGCTGCGGTGATGCCGTAGGCATCAAGCTTGCCGGGATCGAGCGAGACACGCACTTCGCGGTCGGCGCCGCCGTAGCGATCGATACGGCCGATGCCGGGCTGGCCCTGAAGGGCGCGCTTGACGGTGTCGTCGACGAACCAGGACAGCTCCTCAAGCGTCATGTTGGGGGAGGAGACGGCAAAGGTCTGGATCGCCTGTCCTTCGACATCGACCTTGGTGACGATCGGCTCTTCGATGCCGGCGGGCAGGTCGCTGCGGATCTTGTCGACGGCGTCCTTGGTGTCCTGAACGGCTTCGGCGGTCGGCTTCTCGATGCGGAAGACGACGACCGTCTGCGACTGGCCGTCGGTGACCGTCGACTGGATCTCATCGATGCCGCTGATGGATGCGACCGCGTCTTCGACCTCCTTGGTCACCTGCATTTCGAGCTCGGCCGGCGAGGCGCCGCTTTGCGTGACGCTGATGGATACGACGGGAACGTCGATATTCGGGAAGCGGGTGATCGGCAGCTTGTAGAAGGCCTGGATACCCACGAACACCAGCAGCGCGAAGGCGAGCAGCGGCGCAATCGGATTTCGGATCGACCATGCGGAGAAATTCATGGATTGGCCTCGGTCAGTTCGATTGTGCCGATACGGCTTCGGTGACAGGGGTGATCTTGTCGCCATCGCGAACGAAGGCGCCGGCCTTGGCGACGACGGTGTCGCCTTCCTTCAGGCCTTCCGAGATCTCGACGAAGCCACCATCCTGGATACCTGTCGTCACCTTCACCTGCTTGACGACGCCGCCCTCGACCTTGCGGGCGGTGGAGCCGTTACGACCTGACGTGACGGCCGACAGCGGAAGGGCGATGTCGTTCTTTTCGGCGACGATGATGTCGGCGCTGGCATACATGCCGGAGCGGGCAGCACTCTCGTCGTCGATATAGATGTGCACGAGGCCGAGGCGGGTGGACTGGTCGACCGTCGGAGAGACGATCCTGACCTTGCCTTCGATCTTCGTGCGGTTGCCCGACAGCGTGACGATGGCGCGCTGACCGACCTTGATCTTCTGGATATCGGTTTCCGAAAGCTCGGCGACGAGCTCGATGGCGCTATCCTTGATGACGGTGAACATCGGCTCGCCGGTGCCGGCGGCAATGGCGCCGATGCGGGCGTTCTTGGCCGAGATCACGCCTGAGACAGGCGTCTTTACGTCCGTGCGCGCCAGCTTCAGGTCGGCATCGGCGATCTGGCTGTCGATCACCTTCAGGTCGGCGATCGCCACCTCGATTGCCTGTTCCGCCGAGGAGACGCGGGCATTGGCGGTCGCAGCGGTGGCGTCTGCCTGCTCGACCTGTGCGGTGGAGACCGTGCCCTTCTTGCCCATCTCGTCGGCGCGCGACTGCTGCAGGCGGGCCTGTTCGGCATTGGCCTTGGCCTCGACCAGCTGGGCGCGGAGCTGGGCGAGACTTGCCTCGCCCTTGGCCTTGGTCGCCATCATCTGCGCCTTCTGCAGCACCAGCGCATCGTCGTTCAGGGTCGCAAGCGTGCTGTCGGCCTCGACCTTGTCGCCGACATCGACGTTGAGCGCGCGGATGGAGAGACCCTCGACCTGCGGCTGGATATAGACTTCCTCGATCGGGCGGATCGTGCCGGTGCCGATGACGCGATCGACCAGCGCGCGCTTGGCTGATGTCGTGACCACGATCACGGGCAGGTTCTGCTGTGCCTTGGGCGGCTGGTTTTCCTCAGCGAACGCGACCGATGCGGCAAAGGCAGCCGCGATCAGGGTGGAGGCGCGTAGAGTTTTAGGCGTCATGCGTACCATGCGTCTTTGTCCAGTCTTTGAAAAAGGTTGGCCAAACTCGCGCCTTGTCCTCAGCTCGCGAAGGCCTTCTCCCGTAAGTGCAAGCTCAGAAATATTCCCGCATCATTGCCGTATCTTACTTCGTAAGATGACCCTCGTCCGGCAAATCCGACATGTACGTGGTATCGTTTTGCCCCACGCACAAGCCCGGCAGAAAATAATTCCTCGCGGCGCACATTAGTAATCTCGACGGCCGATATCAATCACCATTCCGTGATGCCGGCATTCGGTTTGTTGATCCGCAATTCCGTCATTCCTATGACGCGTCAGCCGACGCTGATCCGACAACGCCACGAATTTTTTGTGATTTATTAAATGAGAAACGCGCGGTGCCAGCCCGCGCGCTTCCTGTTCATTGATGCGACTTGGTCGCCGCTTCTTACTTGGCGGCCGCGTCGGTGATGTCGTGCGTCCAGGCGCCCGTCGGTTCCTTGCTGATGATCTTCTGGTCCAGCAGAGCCTTGGCAGTGCGGTCGTAGAGCGTGGTGTCGAGCTTGCCGGTGCCGTCGCCGATCAGCTTGGCCACTTCGCTCATCATGCGCTTCTGGTGGTTTTCGTCCTGACCGCCGGCATCGACGACGATCTCGGCTGCATCGTCGGGGTTCTCGACGGCGTACTTCCAGCCCTTCATCGAGGCCTTGACGAACTTGGCCATCTTTTCCTTGAAGGCCGGGTCCTTCAGCTTCTCCTCGTTGGCGTAGAGGCCGTCCTCGAGCAGGTCGTTGCCCATGGCGGTATAGTTGAAGACCGTCAGTTCCTCCGGCTTGAAGCCGGCATCGATCGCCTGCCAGTATTCGTTATAGGTCATGACGGAGATGCAATCGGCCTGCTTCTGCAGGAGCGGCTGAACGTCGAAGCTCTGCTTGAGAACGGTCACACCGTCCTTGCCGCCATCGGTCTTCAGGCCGATCTTGTTCATCCAGGCGAAGAATGGATATTCGTTGCCGAAGAACCAGACGCCGAGCGTGTGGCCCTTGAAGTCGGCTTCGGTCTTGATCGGGCCGTCCTTGCGGCAGATCAGTTCCATGCCGGACTTCTGGAAGGGCTGGGCGATGTTGACGAGCGGAACGCCCTTTTCGCGGGCAACCAGCGCGCCGCCCATCCAGTCGACGATCACGTCGGCGCCGCCGCCGGCGATCACCTGCTCGGGCGCGATATCAGGCCCACCCGGCTTGATGTCGACGTCGAGGCCTTCCTCTTCGTAGTAGCCCTTCTCCTTGGCGACGTAATAGCCGGCGAACTGCGACTGGGTGACCCACTTCAGCTGAAGCGTCACCTTGTCGGCGGCCATCGCGTGGCTTGCCGCCATCGCCATGGCGCTCGCCATCATTGCAAGAACCAGTTTTTTCATTTTCTTGTTCCCTCTTTCTTTACGCCCGACCCCAGTGTCGGGAATAAGCGACGCCTAGCCACCACGGATAGACGGATGCCAGAACGTCACCGCCCGCTCAGCGAGGGCGACGACGCCATAAAAGATCGAGCCTGCCAGCGCCGCGACGGCGATTTCGGCCCAGACCATGTCAACATTCATGCGGCCGATCTCGGTGGAGATGCGGAAGCCCATGCCGACGATCGGCGTACCGAAGAACTCCGCGACGATGGCACCGATCAGCGCCAGCGTCGAGTTGATCTTCAATGCATTGAAAATGAAAGGCATGGCCGCCGGCAGACGCAGCTTCAGGAGCGTCTGCCAGTAGCTGGAGGCGTAGGTCTGCATCAGGTCGCGTTCCATCGGACCGGATGCGGCAAGGCCGGCGACGGTGTTCACCAGCATCGGGAAGAAGGTCATGATGACGACGACGGCGGCCTTGGACTGCCAGTCGAAGCCGAACCACATGACCATGATCGGGGCGACACCGATCATCGGCAGCGCCGAGACCATGTTGCCGATCGGCAGCAGGCCACGGCGCAGGAAGGCGACGCGATCGGCGAGGATGGCGACGACGAAGCCGGCGCCGCAGCCGATGACATATCCCGCAAGTACAGCCTTGAAGATCGTCTGCCTGACATCATCGCCGAGGATCGGGAGCGACCCGACGATGCGCGCCGCAATGGCGCTCGGCGGCGGCAAAAGCACGAAGGGGATGCCGGCGCCGCGCGTGGCGGTTTCCCAGAGGATGAGGATCCAGGCGCCGAAGATGGCGGGCACCAGGAGCCGCAGTGCCGTGTCGTCAGCGCGGGTGTTGGTCCTGATCTCGACAATCTCGCTGACCGTGCGCCAGGCAAGCAGCCAGCACGCCGCCATCAGCAGGAAGAATGGTTTCGCTGCGTAGCCTTCGTTTCCGCTGAGGCTCGACAGCAGCAGCCAGGCGCCGCCATGAGCGCCGATGAAGAGCACCGTCGCGCGGCTGGTCTTCGATTGCGGCAGCAAGGAGATGAGAGCGGATGCCGCGATCAGGATGAAGGTGATCGCCGTCATACCTGTCGATGGCGGCTTGCCCGATGTGGCGGAGAACAACGGCAGCGTCGCCGCGGCGGCGATGATGAGGAGGAAGGCGACGATTGCCTGCCAGGATGCGTTCTTCATGCCGACCTCCCGCCCATGGCGCGATCGACGATCTTGGCGGCGATGCTGACCACCATGATCAGGAGTGCCGCTAGCAGCGAGCCGGCAATCAGCGCCGCCCAGATGTCGATGGTCTGGCTGTAATAGGAGCCGGCAAGCAGCTTGGAGCCGATGCCGGCCACGGCACCCGTCGGCAACTCGCCGACGATGGCGCCGACGAGGCTGGCCGCGATCGCCACCTTCATCGAGGTGAAGAGATAGGGCACGGAGGCGGGCACGCGGAGTTTCCAGAAGGTCTGGGCGGGCGAGGAATTATAGGTGCGCATCAGGTCGAGCAGCATGACCTCAGGCGAGCGCAGGCCTTTCACCATGCCGACGGTAACGGGGAAGAAGGAGAGATAGGTCGAGATCAGCGCCTTGGGGATGAGGCCAGTGATGTTGATGGCGCCCAATACGACGATCACCATCGGTGCGATCGCCAGGATCGGGATGGTCTGTGAGGTGATGATCCACGGCATCAGGCTACGGTCGAGCGCCTTGATGTGGACTATCCCGACGGCGATCAGGATGCCGAGGAGCGTGCCGAGCGTGAAGCCGAGCACGGTGGAGGAGAGGGTGACGCCCGAGTGATAGACGAGGCTGCGGTTGCTGGTGAGCTTGCGCAGGAAGGTGTTTTCGAAGACGTTCTGCGCCACCTGATGCGGGGCGGGCAGGAGGGGCTTGGGCTGCGAGAGGGTTTTTTCGATGAACTCCATCGTGGTTGGGGTCTGGCCGGCGCGGGTGTCCATGTCGCGCTGGAAGGAGGCGTTCATCAGGATGGCCGCGACGTACCAGATGGCGACGAGGGCGGCCAGGATGGTGGTGACGGGGATGATCTTGTCCTTGAGGGTGTCGGGAGTCATGCGGCTTGCCTCGCATTGGCGAGGGTGTGCCGGGCGTTACCCCCCTCTGTCCTGCCGGACATCTCCCCCACAAGGGGGGAGATTGGCTGGGCTCGCCCGCTCGCTCCACCTTCCTTGTTTGGCGCAAAGCCGGCAACGAGTCGATCTCCCCCCTTGTGGGGGAGATGCCCGGCAGGGCAGAGGGGGGTAGCCACGGACTGCAAGCCTCTAGTGCTCATAACTATGCCCCGCTCTCAGCCCGTCCCGCACGCGGTGGGCAATCTCGAGGAACTCCGGGGTCTCGCGGATGTCGAGCGGGCGTTCGCGGGGTAGCGGCGAGTCGATGATGTCGGTGACGCGGCCGGGGCGGGGGGACATGACGACGATCTTGGTGGACAGATAGACCGCCTCGGGGATCGAGTGGGTAACGAAGCAGATGGTCTTGTTGGTGCGCGCCCAGAGCTTCAACAGTTCCTCGTTGAGGTGGTCGCGGACGATCTCGTCCAGCGCACCGAAGGGCTCGTCCATCAGAAGCAGGTCGGCGTCGAAGGCCAGCGCGCGGGCGATCGAGGCGCGTTGCTGCATGCCGCCGGAGAGTTGCCAGGGAAACTTCTTCTCGAAGCCTGTCAGGCCGACGAGATCGAGCGCCTCGGCGATGCGCTTCTGCCTTTCGTCGGCCGGGTAGTTCATGATCTCCAGCGGCAGCGCGATATTCTTGTCGATGGTGCGCCAGGGATAGAGCGCCGGCGCCTGGAAGACATAGCCGTAGGCGCGCGCCTTGCGGGCTTCTTCCGGCGTCATGCCGTTGACTGTGATATCGCCCGAGGTCTTCTTCTCGAGATCGGCGATGACGCGCAGGAAGGTGGTCTTGCCGCAGCCGGATGGGCCGATGAAGGAGACGAAGTCGCCCTTGCGGACATCGAGGTTGACGTTGCTCAGCGCATGCACCGGCGCGTCATTGGCCTGGTAGGTGAGACACAGATCCTTGGCGGATACGACGGAGGCAGCTTGCGTCAATGCGGATCGATCCTGTTTTCCCCGCGCGGCGGCGGTTTGCGTGATATTATGGGCGGCGGTTTTGGCCGCGCCGGCAAGCTTTGAGGAGGACGACGATGGATGCGACATCAAAACCGACCTGCCATATCGTGCGCCCCGACCATTCCTACGACGGAAAGCAGGGGCTGAGCTATTTCCAGGGCATTGCCGCCGAGACGGTCGGCGCCAAGGGTATCTGCATGCATCTTCTGACCATTCCGCCCGGCGTGCGCGCCAAGGCGCATCTGCACGAGGCGCACGAGACGGCGATCTACATGCTGTCCGGCGAGGCGCACACCTGGTACGGCGACGATCTCGAGCACCACGTCGTCGTGCATGCCGGCGAGCTGTTCTATATCCCCGCCGGCGTGCCGCACCTGCCGGCCAATCTCAGCAGCACGCCCTGCACGGCGATCATCGCGCGCACCGATCCCAACGAGCAGGAGAGCGTCGTGCTCTTGCCGGATCTGGATGGGAACGTGCCGGTGTGATTTCACTTGCATAGTGGCAGCGGCCCCCACTTTATGCCGGCATCCGAGGTGAAGCCGATCGTATAGCCTTTCGGGCCATAGGTGATCTTTGCCGTGTCCTCGCTTGCCGCTTCTTCGCCTTCGGCCTCGCAGGAGACCTTGGCGGTGAAGTTCTTGCCCTCGGTCTTCAGCACCTTCTCGATGGTGCAGGCGGAGGCCGCCGTGGTGATGGCTTCCGATGTCAGCAGGAAGAAATTTTCCGATCCGGTGGATTCACCCGACTTGGCATAGGCGCATCCATCCTTGTTGCCGTAGCTCCCCTTGATCGGCAAGGTGTCGGCGCTTGCCGCGGAGGTCAGCGCGGCAAGCGAAACGAGAGTAAGAACCAGCCTGCCGCGCATCATCGATCACACCCCGCTTGCCGGAATGCCTGCGCGCTCGACCTTGCGCGGCGCGGTGATTTCCTTCCAGGTCGAGAGCGCCTTCGAGACGGCGGTGACCGGTTCGCGCTTGACGAACTCGCCATGGCCCTCGCGGGTCTTCATCGTCTCTTCCTCGACGACGACAACGCCGCGGCTCAGCGTGTAGCGCGGCAGGCCGGTCACCTGCTTGCCCTCGAAGACGTTGTAGTCGATCGCCGATTGCTGGGTCTTGGCCGAAATCGTCTTTGAGCGCTTCGGGTCCCAGACCACGAGGTCGGCATCGGCGCCGACGAGGATGGCGCCCTTGCGGGGGTAGATGTTGAGGATCTTGGCGATGTTCGTCGAAGTGACGGCGACGAACTCGTTCATCGTCAGGCGGCCGGTGTTGACGCCGTAGGTCCAGAGCATCGGCATGCGGTCCTGCAGGCCGCCGGTACCGTTCGGGATCTTGGTGAAATCACCGACGCCGTAGCGCTTCTGATCCGTAGTGAAAGCGCAGTGATCGGTGGCGACGACCTGCAGCGAGCCGGAGGCGAGGCCAGCCCAGAGACTGTCCTGGTGCTGCTTGTTGCGGAAGGGGGGCGACATGACGCGGCGGGCGGCGTGGTCCCAGTCCTTGTCGAAATATTCGGTCTCGTCGAGCGTCAGATGCTGGATCAGCGGCTCGCCATAGGCGCGGATGCCCTTCTGGCGGGCGCGGCGGATGGCTTCGTGGGCCTGTTCGCAGGAAGTGTGGACGATATAGACGGGGCAGCCGGCCATGTCGGCGATCATGATGGCGCGGTTGGTGGCCTCGCCCTCGACTTCGGCCGGGCGGGAATAGGCGTGGGCCTCGGGGCCGTTATTGCCTTCGGCGAGCAGCTTCGCCGACATGGAGGCGACGACGTCGCCATTTTCGGCGTGGACCAGCGGCAGCGCGCCAAGCTCGGCGCAGCGCTGGAAGGAAGCGAACATCTCGTCGTCGTTCACCATCAGCGAGCCCTTGTAGGCCATGAAGTGCTTGAAGGTATTGATGCCCTTGTCCTGAACGATCGTCTTCATCTCGTTGAAGACCTGCTCGCTCCACCAGGTGATCGCCATGTGGAAGGAGTAGTCGCAATTGGCGCGGGTGGACTTGTTGTCCCACATGGTGAGCGCTTCGAGCAGCGACTGGCCGGGCGCGGGCAGCGCGAAATCGACGACCATCGTCGTGCCGCCGGCAAGGGCCGCGCGCGTGCCGCTGTCGAAGTCGTCGGAGGAATAGGTGCCCATGAAGGGCATTTCGAGATGGGTGTGAGGGTCGATGCCGCCGGGCATGATGTAGCAGCCGGTGGCGTCAAGCGTTTCGGTTCCGGAGAGGTTGGGCCCGATCTCGACGATCTTGCCGCCATCGACCTTCACATCCGCCTTGTAGGTCAGATCGGCGGTGACGATGGTGCCGTTCTTGATGACTGTGCTCATTGGTCGGGTTCCCTGTTTTTATCAGACGGGGCACCGTTCACGGTGCCGTCGCGCCGTGTCCAGCAGTCTAATGAATATGAAATACGCCTTCCGGAAAATGCTCGTTGAAGGCTGGCTCAGGTCTCCACGAGGTCGAGCCTGCGCTCGACGCGCTCAAGGCGTTCATCGATGCGATCGACGCGCCGTGAGATGCTCGCATATTGCTGTTCGAGAAAACCAAGCCGCTCCTTGATTTCGATGAGGTCGTCCGAGTGACGATCCTGCGTGGCGCGGATCGCGCGCAGATGTTCAAGGACGAGGTTTTCTGTAGAGGAAGACATGCAATGGTCTCCGCGAGTTCAGCCGGTATCGAATATAGCGGCTGCATGGTCATCCGACAATCTCCGCGGTCTCCACCACCGCGTGGAACAAAACGTCCGCGCCGGCCGAGGCCCACTCCTTTGAGATCTCCTCGGCCTCGTTGTGGCTGAGGCCGCCGACGCAGGGGCACATGACCATGGTTGCGGGCGCCACCTTGGCGGCCCAGCAGGCGTCGTGGCCGGCGCCGGAGATGATGTTCATGTGGCTGTAGCCGAGGCGATCGGCGGCGTTGCGGACGGCGTCCACCAGCTTCGGGTCGAAGGTGACGGGGTCGAAGTGGCCGACGGCCTCGACCGAGCAGCCGACGCCGAGCGCTTCGCAGATCTTGGCGGCCTCAGCCTCGATCGTGGCGCGCATCCGGTCGAGCTTTGTCTGATCGGGAGTGCGGATATCGACGGTGAAGACCACCTTGCCTGGAAGCACGTTACGCGAATTCGGCGAGAAGAAGACCTGGCCGACGCCGCCGACGGCGCCCGGCTGTTCGCCCATCGCCACGGCCTGCACCATTTCCATGATGCGGGACATCGCGAGCCCGGCGTTGACGCGCAGGTTCATCGGCGTGGAGCCGGTGTGGGCTTCGCGGCCGGTCAGTGTGAATTCCAGCCACCAGAGGCCCTGGCAGTGGGTGACGACGCCGATCTGCTTGTTTTCGGCTTCGAGGATCGGACCCTGCTCGATGTGATATTCGAAGTAGGCGTGCATCTTGCGGGCACCGACCTCTTCCTCGCCCAGCCAGCCAATGCGCTTCAGCTCGTCGCCATAGGTCTTGCCCTCAGGATCCTTGCGGGAATAGGCGTAGTCGATGTCGTGGACCCCGGCGAAGACGCCGGAGGCGAGCATGGCGGGGGCAAAGCGCGCGCCTTCCTCGTTGGCCCAGTTGGTGACGACGATGGGATGCTTGGTCTTGATGCCCATATCGTTCATCGTGCGCACGACTTCGAGGGCGGCCAACACACCGAGCACGCCGTCATACTTGCCGCCGGTCGGCTGCGTATCGAGGTGCGAGCCGACATACACGGGGAGCGCATCGGGATCGGTGCCGGGGCGGGTCGCAAACATCGTGCCCATCTTGTCGACGCCCATGGTCATGCCAGCTGCATCGCACCATGTCTTGAAGAGGCTGCGGCCCTCGGCATCGGCGTCGGTCAGCGTCTGGCGGTTGTTGCCGCCCGCGATCCCCGGGCCGATCTTCGCCATGTCCATGAGACTGTCCCAGAGACGGTCCCCGTTGACGCGCATGTTCTCGCCTGGTGCTGCCACCATATCCGTATTCCTCACCAGTTTTTATGCGGCGCATGCGTGAGGCATGTCCGCTTGTTCCCGTGGTCAGTTTCAGCGCCGTTGTTGTTTTGTTAGCGTCTGAAAATCGTCAGTTGCCTTTGATTTGCTTCTGACGGATAATTTGACCGACTGGTAAACATTACAACTTCCGGCGTCGGGCTCAAGGCGAAAATCAGGAAAAATACAGACAAAATTCAGGGCATATGCCCGGTTTTTCGGCAGCGGATCGCCGCTGTTTAAAGTTGACTGAAATAGTTGAATTTGAAAGAGAAAAATTAGCGACATGGCGATACCGAGAGCTGCGAAAACACAGCGGCGCACCCGCATCCAGGAGGAGAAAGAAGAACAGATCCTGGAAGCGGCGCTCGATGTGTTTTCGGTGAGCGGTTTTCGGGGATCGACGATTGACCAGATTGCTGAAGTGGCGGGCATGTCGAAGCCCAATTTGCTCTATTATTTCCGCACCAAGGAAGCGATGCACCGGGCACTGATCGACCGCGTGCTGTTCACCTGGCTTGAGCCGCTGCGCGCTTTCAATGCGCAAGGCAATCCCGAGAGCGAGATTCGCGGCTATATCCGCCGCAAGCTTGAAATGGCGCGGGATTTTCCTCGCGAGAGCCGGCTGTTCGCCAATGAGGTGCTGCAGGGCGCGCCGCATATCGAAGACGAGCTGAAGGGGCCGCTGAAGGAACTGGTCGACGAGAAGGCCGCGGTCATCCGTGCCTGGGCCAAGGCCGGCAAGATCGTCAAGTGTGATCCCTACCACCTGATCTTCTCGATCTGGTCAACGACGCAACATTACGCTGACTTCGACGTGCAGGTACGCGCCGTGCTCGGGCAGGGGCAATCGGGCGAGGGGCGGTTCGAGGACGCGGCGCGTTTTCTCGAACAACTCTTCGTGGATGGTCTCAGCGTGCGGCCGAACCAGCCGGCGTCATGATTTGACGATCGGCGCGATGCGCGACAGGGCGCTTGCGACACTCTCGATCGTGTAGGGCTTCTGCAGCAGGTTTGCGCCGAGGGCGCCATAGGCCTGCGACACTCCTTCGCCGTAACCCGTCGCCAGGATCAGGGGCACGCCCTTCGCCGCCAGCCTCTCGGCCACGGTGATGCTCGTTTCCTCGCCGAGATGGACATCCAGAACGGCCAGGTCGAATTTACGGCTGTCTATGACCGCCAAGGCGTTCGAGACATTCGGCGCAAGCGATACGCTATGGGCGCCGAGTTGCAGGAAGATGTCCTCGCCATCCATGGCGATGATGAGATTGTCTTCGACGAGCAGGATGTCGAGCCCGTCCAGCGGCCGATCCTTGATCGTCTCCAGAATGGCCTTGGCCGATTGCAGCGATTGCTCCGGCAACAGGGACACCGCGCCATCGGCGAAGGTCGCGAATTTCTCGGGGATCAGGAAATGCGCTTCGAGGCCTTCCGGCTCATAGCGCACATCCGCCTGGCCGCCGAGCTCATAGGGGATCGAGCGGCGGATGATCGTCGTGCCGAAGCCCTGGCGGGTCGGCTGCTTGACGGGCGGGCCGTCGCTTTCGCGCCAGTGAATGACCAGATTGCCGGCGTCGTCCTTGTGCCAATCGACCCCGACGGTGCCGCTGTCGCAGAGGCTGCCGTATTTGGCGCTGTTGGTGACCAGTTCGTGGAACACCAGCGCCGAGATCGAAAAGGCTTGCGGCGCGAGCAGCACTTCCGGCCCGTTCATGATGATGCGCGCGGCATTCGGGCCGAGATAGGCGGCGGCTTCGGCCTGCAACAGGGCGCGCAGCGGCGCCGGCGCCCAGTGGTCTCGGGTAATCTGGTCGTGGGCGCGCGACAGGGCCTGCACGCGGCCTTCGAGATGGCCGATGAACTCGTCAGTGCTGTCAGTCGTGCCGCGCGACTGCCGGATCAGGCCGCTGATTAGGCTCAATATGTTGCGCACACGGTGGTTCAGCTCGGCGATCAGCAGTTCCTGCCGTTCGTTGGCCTGCTGGCGCACGGCGTTGGCTTCATCGGTCAGCCGCAGCACGACCTCGATCAGCGTGACGCGAATGGTCTCGGCGACGCGGCGTTCGGCGGCGGAGAAGGGCTGCGAATGCTGGCGCACCAGCTCGGACCAGGTCTCGAAGCTCTTGCGCGGCGTCAGGCGCGGGCCGTTCGGGCCGTATTCCACGGGCTTGTGCGGATCGCCCGCCCAGCGCACGGAGCGGACGATCTCCTGGCGGAACAAAACCACGTAGTCGCGCGGCGAGCGGGAGATCGGAATGGCGATCAGCCCGGCCACGATGTCGCCGGACATTGTCCCCGGCCAGGTCTCGGCGATGCTGTCGGTCGAAAACACGCGGCCGGCCGAGTTGCGGTTGAGGACACGGACGAGCTCGCCGAATTCAGCCTGCGACGGCGTGATGCCGTTCAGCGCCGAGCGGCCGTTGATCCAGACGCCGATGCCATCGGCGGGGATCGCGTCGGCCAGCGCATCGATCAGCCAGGAGGGATCGTCGAGCAGGCTGGCATTGTCGGCGACCGAGGTCAGCAGCCGGTCGGCGATCTGGCGGGCCTTGGTTTCGAATTCGAGCGCAAGCCGCCGCTCGCGGCTCTCCAGCCGTGACGCGAACATCTGGCCGAACAGTTCCGACGTCGTGCGGCGCTCGAAGGAGGGCAGTCGGGCGGAATAGTGGTGGCAGGCAAACAGGCCCCAGAGCTTGCCATCGACGACGATCGAGATAGACAGCGAGGCGCCGACGCCCATGTTCTTCAGATACTCGATGTGGATAGGCGACACCGAGCGCAGGATCGACATGGAGAGATCGAGCGAGCGCCCATGCGCATCGATCTCAGGCACAAGCGGCACATTGACGGCGTCGATGTCGGCGATGATGCGGAAGAGATTGCGGGTGTAGAGCGCACGCGCCTGCACGGGAATGTCTGAGGCCGGGTAATGCAGGCCGAGGAACGAGCCGATGCCGGCACGCGCGGCTTCCGCCACCACCTCGCCGGCGCCGCTTTCGTCGAAGCGGTAGACCATGACGCGGTCGAAGCCGGTGAGCGCGCGGGCCTGGCGGGCGCCTTCGCGGAAAAAGGCTTCCAGCGTTTCGGCCTGGTCGAGACGGCCCATCATGCTGCGGATCGACACCGGCGAGCCGCCTTGCGCGCCCTCCTGCGAGGGCTCGGCCTCGATCACCACCTGCTCGTCGCTCATGTGGATGGCGATATCGAAAAGCGGGCCGCCTTCGGAAAGCTCGATGCCGAAGAGGCGCTCCACCACATCTGGCCCGCGCATGATGCTCAGCCGGTTGCGCAGCGTGTGCATGGTCTTGCCGCTGATGACGCGCGACACAGGCTGGCCGATAATCTCATCGCAGGCGATGCCGACGAACTGTTCGAGGTTGGCGGAGGCGCGCGCCACCATCCAATCCGAGGACACGACCAGCAGGAAACCGAAAGGCTGGATGGCGCCGAGGCGATGGATGGGTTCGCGGTCGCAATTGGTGAGGTCGACCTTGCCGAAATTCTCGCTCACGATGGACCATGCTCCCGATCATGCGGGGCAGCGTCTGCCATCGGGCGAACTGGAAAAACGTCTGCCGCTGCGTGGCAATCGCTGGTGTGGGCGCGAAGCGCGCTGCAAGGGGGCATGCTGTGGGATTTCCAGTTTTCGGTTCGGGACGCGAGATAAATCTCTAATGAGCAGGATTGAAAATATGCGTCAAGCCATCCGGATTTCCACCCGCGGGGCAGGAAATTTCACAGCATCAAGGACTTCGCCTGTTTGCGCGCGGTTTTCTGCCTGATCTCGTAGACCTGCCGGACCTCATGTCTTCGCTGGTCTCGCCTGTCATCCGCGGGAATTTCCGAGAGCCAGGCGATGGCTATGTCCGTGAACTCTGCGTCGGTGGGGATGAGGAGGTCGGTCTCATCGAGCTGCTTGCGGATGCAGCCGCGATCGTAGGCAATGACATCGTTTCCGGCTGCCTTGGCTTCGAAGACGACCAAGGGCTGGGCCTCGTTGGCGTAGGTTGTCGGGAAGACGAAGACGTCGATATCGCGGTAGAACTTTGTCTTGTCGTCGCCAAGCACGCGGCCGCGATAATCGAGCGCGCCCGCGAATTCATTCAGCGCCGCGTCGATCATGGCGCGGTCGGCGCCATCGGTCGCCGGGCCGGCGAGGACGGCGCGGATCGGCAAGCCCTGGAGGATCGCCTGTCGCAGCAGATCGAGAAAGGTCTCCAAGCCTTTGGCGCGGCTGAGGTTGCTGAGCATGCCGATCGTCAGTGGGCGGGCGGGGACCGCCGTGTCCTCGCTCTGCGGGGGCACGAAGGCGGCGTTGGAGATGATGGCGGTGTGCAGGCGCCGGTCATAGGTGTCGGTGAAGCGGTCGCGCATCATGCCGCAGAGAAAGACATGGGTGAGGTCGGGAGCGGCGAGCGCGAGGATGGCGCGCATGGTGAGGCTCGGCTGGTCGATGTAGCGAAAGCTGTGGTGATGCAGGTAGGTCGGGTAGGCGAAGAGCCGGGCGAAGGCCACCAGGAGCAGCGTGTAGAGCTGGCCGAAGCCGCCGTCGCAGGCGAGGTAGCAGGCCTTGTCGGCATGGCCGCGCTCGCGTGCAAGGCTGGCGAGCGCGGCGAAGACGCGCGCCGCCTTCGCCGGGTGCCGCCAGAGGCGTGAACCGCCTTCCGGTGGCGAGAGGTTGCTGGTGACGACCGTGTGGTCTTCCAAGAGGAGTTCCACCATCGCCGCGGTGGCGAAGGAGAAGCCGTGTAGCGGCGGCGGCAGCGGGCCGATGGCAACGATATGACGGGTCATGCGGGCCACCTCTTGAGCCTGCGATGACTATGCGCGCCGGCGCGGAAAACTCAATCTCCCCGTTCGGCGCATATGCCCGCCGTTATGCTGTAGCGTTGGACGATCCGGTTTCGAAATCGAAGCCTTCGTCCGCCCAGCCGGTCATGCCGCCGATCATCACCTTGACCCGGTAGCCGAGTTTGGCGAGGCGTAGGGCGGCCTTGTCGGTGCCGTTGCAATGTGGGCCGGCGCAGTAGACCACGAAGAGCGTGTCCGATGGCCACTGAGACATGCGGTGCGCGGTCATCTTGCCGTGCGGCAGGTTCTGGGCGCTGGGCACATGCAACCGCGCGAACATGGCGGGAGAGCGCACGTCGAGGAGAACGAAGTCGATGCGCCCTGATGCAAGCGAGGCGTGAACGTCCCAGCAATCGGTTTCGAAGGCGAGCTTGCGGGCGTAATAGGCGGCGATCGCCTCCGGTGCCGCGGCTGGGGTTTCTGCGACGTAGCTTGGTGGCGCGGGGTGGGCTGCGGGCTGCTGTTCGGGGATCATGTCGGTCATCGGGGTCTCCTGTCGTTGCTGTTGCCGGACACAATGAGCGATGATAGGTGTTGGCGAAACTGGCCATAATGACGACTGTCGTAAAGATCATGCCAAATGCTGCCGCACTGTCAGGACCCAAGGTTGCCGTGCTCGTCTATGACGGCCTGTGCACCTTCGAATTCGGCATCGCCTACGAGGTCTTCGGCCTGCCGAGGCCGGAGATGGGCACGAACTGGTATCGTTTTCGCGCCTGCGGCGTCGAAGCCGGGCCGCTTCGCGCGGCCGGTGGGCTGAGCGTCACCGTCGATGGTGGTCTCGACGATCTCGATGATGCCGATTTGATCGTCGTTCCAGGCTGGCGGGCGATCGATGCGCCGGTGCCCGACGGGCTAATAGAGGCGTTGCAAGCGGCGCATGGGCGAGGGGCGAGGATCATGTCGCTATGCTCGGGTGTAGCGGTTCTGGCCGCCTCGGGGTTGCTTGCAGGCAAGCGGGCGACGACGCACTGGCGCTATGTCGCTTCCGTCGCCGAGCGCTATCCCGAGATCGGGCTCGATGCCGATGTGCTCTACATGGACGAGGGGCGGATGCTGACGGCTGCGGGCAGTGCGGCCGGCATCGATCTCTGCCTGCATGTGGTGCGCGGCGATTTCGGCGCGGAGGCGGCCAATTCGGTCGCACGGCGCCTCGTCGTGCCGCCGCATCGCGAGGGCGGGCAGGCGCAGTTCATCCGCGCTCCGGTGCCGCAGCCGCGCGAAGGCGTGCGGCTCGGGCCGCTTATCGAGTGGATGCGGTCGCGGCTCGATGAGGAGCAGCCGATCAGCCTGCTTGCGGCGAAGGCGGGGATGAGCCAGCGCACCTTCCAGCGCCGTTTCGAGGCCACGACGGGGTCGAGCGTCGGCGAATGGTTGCTCATCGAGCGGCTGCGGCATGCGCGCGAACTGTTGGAGCGAAAGGGCGAGGCATCGCTCGACGACATCGCCACCGCCTGCGGCTTCGGCACGCCGGCAACGATGCGGCACCATTTTCGCCGACGGCTGGGGACCAGCCCGGGGGCTTATCGGAAGGTGTTTTCGGGTGGGGTTACGGATGCGAGCCGGGGCGATAGGGCTTAACGTTGATGTCGTTCTCGCGCTTGCGGGCCTGGGCGATGTCGAAGCTGTTCTGCATGCGCATCAGCGTATCCATGGAAAGCCCGAACGCCTTCTCGAACCGCAGCGCCATTTCCGGCGATAGCGATGCCCTCTCGTTGAGCAGGGCGGAAAGGGCAGGCCGGGTCACGCCGAGGACGCGCGCGGCATCGGTGACCGAAAGCGCAAGCTCTTCCAAGACCTCGTGCTTCAGAAAGTCGCCGGGATGTGCGGGGCTTTTTACGCGAATACCAAGTGCGTCCGTCATGGGGTCATTCCTAGTGATAGTCTTCGTAGTTCAGATCGATAATCTCGATCTCCGAGTTGTCGATACGAAATGTAAGCCGCCAGTTCTTGGTGACAAACAGGCTCCAGGTGCCTTTCCGGTCGCCTGTGAGTTGGTGCGCTTTCCAGCTTGGAATAGCCCTTAGCTCGTGTTCCGTCTGCATATCTTGCAGATAAGAAATCATGCGGCGCAGCTTGGCCACGACAGCCGGTTGGAGGCCGGACGCGTCGTCATCGACGACGAACCGTCGAAGGCCTTTATGGAGAATATTCCGTATCCTCATGAGGACATATAATCACAAAGCCGCAAACTGTAAAGTGTCGCTTTACAGTTTGCGGCTTTGCATTCTGATGACTGGACTTGCTTACTCCGCGGCCTGCCTGGCCATCGGGTTGTTCGGATGCGTCGTCCAGTTGGCGTAGTTGGGGTCGACGGTCTTGCCGGTGCGTTCGTCGAGGCTGCCCACGGGTAGCTGCTCCATGGTGATGCAGTTTTCAACGGGACAGACGTTGACGCAAAGGTTGCAGCCGACGCATTCGTCTTCCATGACTTCGAAGTGCCTGACGCCATTGACGAATTGCGTGATCGCCTGGTGCGAGGTGTCTTCGCAGGCGATGTGGCAGCGGCCGCATTTGATGCAGGCGTCCTGGTCGATCTTGGCCTTGGCGATGTAGTTGAGGTTGAGATACTGCCAGTCGGATACATTGGGTACTGCGCGGCCGGTAATGTCGTCGAGGTTGCGGTGGCCCTTGGCGTCCATCCAATCGGAGAGGCCGGAGATCATCTCCTGGACGATCTTGAAGCCGTAGGTCATCGCCGCCGTGCAGACCTGCACGTTGCCGGCGCCGAGCGCCAGGAACTCGGCGGCATCGCGCCAGGTGGTGACGCCGCCGATGCCCGAGATGGGCAAGCCCTGGGTTTCCGGATCGCGGGCGATCTCTGCCACCATGTTGAGCGCGATCGGCTTGACCGCCGGGCCGCAATAGCCGCCATGGCTGCCGCGTCCGTCGATCGAGGGTTCCGGCGAGAAGGTGTCGAGATTGACCGAGGTGATCGAGTTGATCGTGTTGATCAGCGACACCGCGTCAGTGCCGCCGGCTTTCGCCGCGCGGGCCGGCTTCCTGATGTCGGTGATATTGGGCGTGAGCTTGGTGATGATGGGCATGCGGGTGTACTGCTTGCACCAGCGCACCACCATCTCGATATATTCAGGCACCTGGCCGACTGCGGCACCCATGCCGCGCTCGGACATGCCGTGCGGACAGCCGAAGTTGAGCTCGATGCCGTCGGCGCCGGTCTCTTCCACCAGCGGCAGGATCGCCTTCCAGCTCTCTTCCTCGCAGGGAACCATGATCGACGCGATCAGCGCCCGGTCCGGCCAGTTCATCTTCACCTGCTTCATTTCGCGCAGGTTGGTGTAGAGGTCGCGGTCGGTGATGAGCTCGATGTTGTTCAAGCCGAGCAGGCGGCGGTCGGCGCCCCAGATCGCGCCGTAGCGCGGGCCGTTGACGTTGACGACGGGCGGGCCTTCCTCGCCCAGCGTCTTCCAGACCACGCCACCCCAGCCCGCCTTGAAGGCGCGCTCGACGTTGTAGGCCTTGTCTGTCGGCGGCGCCGAGGCGAGCCAGAAGGGGTTCGGCGATTTGATGCCGACGAAATTGTTGCGGAGATCAGCCATGGTTCACTCTCCCCTTCAGGCGACGGCAACGGCCGGCTGCGCATCAGCGGCCAGCATGCGGTGAATGGATTCGGCGGCGTCGCGGCCATTGGCGACGGCCGAGACGGTGAGGTCGTTGCCCCCGAAGACGCAGTCGCCGCCGGCCCAGACGCCGTCAAGCGAGGTGCGGCCTTCGGCATCGACGACGATGCGGCCGGATTCCAGACGCAGGCTCCCAAGGCTCGACGAGACGAGAGCTTGGCCGATCGCCTTGAAGATCTGGTCGGCGGCGATCACGCCGGTTTCGCCGGTCGTCGCAAGGCGTCCTTCCGACAGCGTGGTGTATTCGACCTCAAGGGCCGCGACCTTGCCGTCCTGCGCAAGGATCGCCTTCGGCGCCAGCCAGTGGCGGATGATGACGCCCTTGGACGTCGCCAGATCCTGCTCGAACTCCGAGGCGTTCATATGCTCCTTGCCACGGCGGTAGCAGATGGTCACTTCCTCGGCGCCCAAGAGCTTTGCCTGCACGGCCGCATCGATGGCGGTCATGCCGCCGCCGAGCACGATGACGCGGCGACCGATGGCGATGTCGGCCTTGTTGTCGGTCTGACGCAGCGCCGCGATGAAATCGACCGCGTCGTCGACGCCCGCGAGGTTTTCGCCCTCGACGCGGAGCGCGTTGACCCCCGATAGGCCGATGCCGAGGAAGACGGCGTCATATTGCTGTTGCAGGTCGGCCAGCTGGAAGTCGCGGCCGAGCAGTTGGCCGTGCCTGACCTCGATGCCGCCGATCGACAGCACGTAGTCGACTTCCTTCTGCGCGAAGCCGTCGACGGATTTGTAGGTTGCGATGCCGTATTCGTTGAGGCCGCCGGATTTCGGCTTGGCGTCATAGATCACGACCTCATGGCCCTTGACCGCTAGGCGGTGCGCGGCGGCAAGGCCGGCCGGGCCGGCGCCGACGACGGCGATCTTCTTTCCTGACGAGGCAGCGCGGGTGTAATACTGCTTGCCTGATTGCATGGCCGCATCGGTGGCGTAGCGCTGCAGGCGGCCGATCTCGACGGGGCGTTCCTCGGCCGTGTTGCGCACGCAGGCCTGCTCGCAGAGCTCTTCGGTGGGACAGACGCGGGCGCACATGCCGCCCAGGATGTTCTGGTCGAAGATGGTCTTGGCGGAGCCGAGGGGATTGCCAGTCGATATCTGCCGGATGAAGAGCGGGATATCGATGGCGGTGGGACAGGCCGTCATACAGGGCGCGTCGTAGCAGAAATAACAGCGGTCGGAGGCGACCAGAGCCTCGTGCTTGTCGAGGCGCGGGTGAAGATCGGAGAAATTCTTGTCATACTCGGCGGGCGAAAGCCGGCCAGCATGAATCCCAGTGTCCAGACGTTCCATTGAAGTTCCCTCATTATAGGTAAACGGCCAGTGGAACGAAGCCTAACTCAGGATAAAAAATTTATCAAACGGTAAAATTTTAGCATAGGGCAGGCTTGATTGTCGGAGTATCCTGCTGTTTTAGAACGGTTTTTCGATTTTGAGTTGATTGCTGTCAAGTCGCTCGATGGGCGCTTGCGGCGGCGCTTCCCTTCACAGCGGAAGAATAATTGAAAAAATCAGAGATTTTTCGTGAAGAGCGGGAACCATTCCTCGCACAGCCCGTTATGGCGATATCCGAATGGTGATCGCATCGACCCAAAAATGCGCGCCCCCAAACCACCTTCGGATCACACTCACGGTCCCCTCCCGGTGAGTGAAAACAGCCGGTGCGCCGCCCTCGCACTGGCTGTTTTCTTGTGCGCGATATTCAATAAAAATAGATGGAATGTCAGGTGGTGAACGTCAGACGCCGCCGACCTGCTGCGGCGCGCGCTTGAGGATTTCGAATTCCGTGTCTGGGATCAGCAGGTGATACTCGATACGTCCCGGCGTCAGGCGCAAATCCGCCTTGCCGTTGACCGACGAGGGCACGACACGTTCGAGCACGATGCGGCCGAAGCTGTTGTCGCTGAATTCGTGGACTTCGTCGTTGGGTAGCGTTTCGGTCCAGGTGAAGCTGATCGCCTTGCGGTCGCCGTGAGTTGTTTCCTGACAGTCGAGCGCGATCGCGGGTGCACCGCCGGCAATGGCGCCGAAGGTCGCCGAATTGACGATCAACTCGTGCAACGCAAGGCCGACATGAACCGCCGCGTTTGGCGTCAGGTGAACATTGAGCCCGGTGACGGGCAGGGGGCCGGCGCTCTCCGGCCAATAGGGGGCGAACTGCTTGCGGGTGAGTTCGAAGAGGAAGGCGCCGCGCCAGCTACTGTCGGTGATGAGATCCTGGGAGTTCGACAGCGACTGAAGCCGGCCGCGGAATTTTACCAGGAAGCTGTCGAGTGACAGCGTGTTTCGGGCGGTCTGCGTGGCGATGCCCTGGATGATGGCAAGCAGGTTCTTCGAGCGGTGCGAGAGTTCGCGCAGAAGCGACTTCAGCACCTTCTCGCGGTGTCTGGTCTCGGTGATCTCGGTTATGATCGACAGCAGGCCGATTTCGTGGCCAAGCGTGACCCGCTGCACATTGATTTCGTAGGTGCGCATCTCGCCGTCGATGGCGATGTCGGCTTCTGTGCTGGCCGGCGTGCCGGTTTCCAGCACCTTGCGCTTCAGTGTTTCGAGATTGCGCGCGTGGACCTCGCCGAACATGTCGGCGTCGCTGCCGCCGGGGAGAACGGCGTGTTCAAGATGCGCGGGGAGGTTCTCGGCGTAGACGATGCCGAGGTCGGGATCCTGATAGACAACGGCAATGCCGGCGCTCGCGAGCGCCCGCTCCATCAAGAGCTCCTTGCCTTCCAATGCGAAGGGCGTGCCGGCCAATGGTCCAGTCCTCTTCACCCAGCCGCCTTTCCTTCAATCCGTTTATGCCGCCAGCAGACCCGAAAGTCCGCCCACCGCTTCTTTTTAGAGGCAAGCGCTAGATAAAATCTTAATATCCGGGGAGCGCTGCAGATGGACTGGAACGCTCCCCCTTTTGCATTGTTCCGCAATGGCTGAAATATAGCGTCAGGCGGCTGCCTTCGTGCTTTCGTTGAAGAAAAGCGCCTGGCTGATCAGAGCTTTGACCATGTCAGGATTGAATGGCTTGGTGACGAGGAAGGTCGGCTCGGGACGCTCACCAGTCAGAAGGCGCTCGGGGAAGGCGGTGATGAAGATCACCGGCACGCTCGAGGTCTTGAGGATGTCGTTGACCGCGTCGATACCCGAGCTGCCATCGGCAAGCTGGATGTCGGCGAGAACCATGCTCGGCTTGGTCTTGTTGTAGAGCGCCACGGCTTCCGTGTGGGTGCGGGCGATGCCGGTGACGCGGTGGCCCAGGCTCTCGACCATCTGCTCGATATCCATGGCGATCAGCGGTTCGTCCTCGATGATCATGATATCGGTCGCGACCTGGCGGGAAATCTCGCGCGATGCGCTGTCGAGCAGGGTCGCCACTTCGCTCTCCTCGCTGTCGAGGATTTCAGCGATTTCGCCGACGCGGAAATTTTCGACCGAGGCCAGGATGAAGGCCTGACGGGCGCGCGGCGAGACCTTGCCGAGGTTGATGGTGGCGCGCTGCTCCCAGGCGTAGGGGGAGGAGGGCTCTGGAATCTGCACTGTCGAGGAACCAAACAGCGTCGTGAACAGTTTGTAGAGTGCAACGCGGTCGTTCGATGTGTCAGGGAAAATGGATATGTCGGCAATGATTGCCTCAAGCACTGCGGCGACATACGCGTCGCCTGATGTCTGTGTGCCGGTCAACGCCCGTGAATAGCGGCGCAGATAAGGAAGGTGCGGCGCAATTCGAGTAGAAAGTGTCATAGAAAGCTCCCATAAGCAGGGCCGAAAAACAGCTCCAGTGCATCGAGAACGCACACTACCGGAAAAAAGTTCCAGATGATCAGGAACTTTTTTTACCACCGCGCATTCTACTGCCCACGAGAAGGGGCTCATCGTAAACTGACCTGCGACACGACATGCATTCCGAGAGGGTTGTCCGGCGAGAATTCGACCGAGGCGGCGGGGGACCGGAATGAAGGTTTTCCCGCAGCGGTACGCGAGGCTTAGAGACAACGGACAAGAAGTGAAAAGTTAATGACAAGCCGGAACAACGAAGACATAGACGGCCAACGCGCTGAGTTACGTGCAAGCGATATCATGGATCCCAACAGCCAGATCGGGGTGCGTTTGAGATCGCTTTACGCTGCCGTTCAGGAAGAAGCGATCCCCGATCGTTTCCTCGATCTCCTCGAAAAGCTCGACCAGGCCGAAATGGCCTCGGCCAAAGCAGCGAAGTGAAGGTTGATCTATGGACAAGCAGCAACCAAGCTTCAAACGCGAGCTCCTTTCGGCTCTCCCAAGCCTGCGCGCATTCGCCATCTCGCTGATCGGTCGTCATGACCGCGCCGATGACCTCGTGCAAGACACCATCATGAAGGCATGGGCCAAGCAGGACCACTTCGAGATGGGCACCAACATGAAGGCCTGGCTCTTCACCATCCTGCGCAACGAGCTCTACAGCCAGATGCGCAAGGCGGGCCGCGAGATACAGGACAGCGACGGCCTGTTCACGGAATCCATGGCAACGCACCCGTCGCAATATGGCGCGCTCGATCTTCAGGATTTCAAGAAGGCGCTCGAGCAGCTGCCGAGCGACCAGCGCGAAGCGATCATTCTGGTCGGCGCATCGGGCTTCTCCTACGAGGAAGCTGCCGAAATCTGCGGCTGCGCGGTCGGAACGATCAAGAGCCGCGTCAATCGCGCCCGCCAGCGCCTGCAGGAAATGCTGCAGATCACCGGCGAGGCCGATTTCGGACCGGATGCGACCTCGTCGCCGCTGACCTCCAAGGCCTTCGCCTTCTGAGACTGCATTGAACGGACAAGGAAAAACCGGCTGACCCTTGCGGGCGCCGGTTTTTTTATGCGTTCAGCGAAGGCGGCAGCGATGTCAGTCGCGATCCTTCGAGGTGAAGAGATTGGCGGCGACCATGGCGGCGATCACGCCGGCGGTCAGAAGCGGCTGCGAGCGGATGATGCCGAGACTGGCCGCGGCGGCCGTCTCGAACGCCTGCTTGCGTTCTTTTGCGCGCCGGGCTTCCTGGGCGTTCATCACCATCATGACGATCATCACGATGATGGCGATCAGAAGCGCGCAGGCCGCCAGAAAGAGTGCTGCTCCGACGGCGCCGTAAATGCCGGCGAGCCAGATGGCGCCGGCTGTGACGGCCAGCGCATAGGCGGTCAGCACGAAAATCGCGGCGATGGCAATGAAAATACCGTTGCGCTTGGTGCGCGCAACGGTGCGGTGAACACTCGTGCCTACCAGGAGGCTGAGGATCGGGAACAGCATCTAGCCTCCTTAGCGTCGTGCCAGGAGGGCAACGACCAGTCCGAATGCGGCAGCAGCGCCGATGGTGGCGACCGGGTGCCTGCGAACGGTGTCGCGCACTTCGGAAGCGCCGCGCAGATAACCATCCTGCAGGTCGCGCAGCAAGTCCTCGCTGCGGGCAACGAGATCTTCGTAGCCGGATGCCGCCTGGGCGCTGAGTTTTTCGCTCTGCTTGCGCGAGTTCTTGCTGATCAACTTCGTCAGCGACGCGATCTCATCCTGCAGCGATGCGATCTGGTCCTCGACCGTTGCCTCGATGTTGTGAAGAGCGGCGCTGCCATTGCGACGGTGACGGCCGGTCTGAAGGAAAGATGCCATGGTTTTCTCCATTGTTACGGCGCGGTTTCGCACCGCCTGGTTAAACACAGGATCAGAACGCAAGCTTGCATGAACACAGATGCCCGGCAATGACCCAAATCAATGGCTTAACGCCGGTTGTGGGCAAAAGGTTCCGCTTGTAATCAGCCGCCGACGGCGCTGTGGGCGAGCACGAAAGGGGTGCCGTCGTCGGGCACCTTGTTGATGCGCAGCGGGCAGCCGAAGACCGAGTGCATGGTCTCGTCAGTCAGCACGTCATGCACCGTGCCCCGGGCTGCAAGGCCGCCCTGCTGCATGAGTATGATCTGGTCGGCGAATAGCGCCGTCAGGTTGAGGTCGTGCATCACCGCGATGACGCCGCCGCCGGCGTCGCAGAAGGCGCGGGCAAGGCGCATGATCGTCAGCTGGTGGCTGATGTCGAGGCTGGAGACCGGCTCGTCGAGGAGGAGCCAGCGCGGCTTGCCGTCGACGACGGGTTCGGAGATCTGGCAAAGCACGCGGGCAAGCTGCACGCGCTGCTGCTCGCCGCCGGAGAGGTGCTGGTAGAAGCGCCCTTCGTAACCGTCGAGATCGACCGAAGACAGCGCCTTGGCCGCCGTCTGCTCGGCGCGTTCGGGATTGCGGTTCAGCCCAGATGTCAGGCCCATGCGCACGATTTCGCGGACGGTGAAGGGGAAGGAGATGTTGCTTGCCTGGGGCAGTACGCCGCGCACGGCCGCCAGCTGGTATGGTTGCAGCCCGCGCACGTCTTCGCCGTTGATGCGGATCGAGCCGCTATAGGGCAGTTCGCCGGATACGGCCTTCATCGTGGTCGTCTTGCCGGAGCCGTTCGGCCCGGCAATCGCCGTCAGCTTGCCCGAGGCGGCGGTGAAGCCGACGTCTTCAACGATGGTTTTGCCCGACAGGCGGACGGAGACGCCGGAGACTTCGATCATGGCAGATACTCAAAGGGCAAGGCGGGAACGCTGGCGCAGCAGGATCCAGAGAAAGAACGGGCCGCCGACGGCCGCGGTGATGATGCCGATCGGCAGTTCGGCGGGCGCGACGATGGTGCGGGCGATCACGTCGGCGAAGATCAGCAGGGAACCGCCGAGGAGCGCCGAGGCCGGCAGGAGATAGCGGTGATCGGGGCCGATCGCCATTCTCAGTACGTGCGGCACGACGATACCGACAAAGCCGATGCCGCCGCTGACGGCGACCGATGCGCCTGTCGCGGCCGCGACGGTGACGATGGCGATGTTCTTCAGCCGCTGCACGGGAACGCCCATGTGGAAGGCTGCGGCCTCGCCGAGCGTGATGGCGTTGAGGCCCTTGGCGAGGAAGGGGACGACGATGAAGGACAGGAGGATGATCGGGCCGGCGGCGGCGATCTTGGTCCATGTCGAGCCGGCGAGCGAGCCCATGCCCCAGAAGGTGAGATCGCGCAGCTGCTGGTCGTTGGCCATGTAGACGAGCAGGCCGGTCATGGCGCCGGCAAGCGAGCCGAGCGCGATGCCGGCAAGCAGCATGGTCGCGACGGAGGTCTGGCCGTTGCTGGTGGCGATGCGGTAGAGCAGCAGCGTCGTGGCGAGGCCGCCGGCGAAGGCTGCGAATGGAAGCGCATAGATGCCGAGCAGGACGTAGAGGGGAGCGACGAAGCCGCCGCCGAGCACGATCATGACGACAGCGCCGAGGCCGGCGCCGGAGGAGACGCCGACGAGGCCGGGATCGGCCAGCGGGTTGCGAAACAGGCCCTGCATGACGGCGCCCGAGACTGCCAGCGAACCACCGACGAGGAAACCGAGGATGGCGCGGGGCATGCGGATGTCGAAGATGATGATGCGGTCGCGCTTGCTCAGCGCATCATCCGATCCGGCGACATTGGCGATCACGTCGAGGAAGGACGCATCCGAGGCGCCGGTCGTGACGGAGAACAGTAACGACAGGACGGAGCCGACCACCAGCAGCGCGATGACCGCCAGTGCCAGCAGCGAGCGGTCGCCGGCCCGGTGACGCTCACGCATCCCCGAGGCCGAAAACACGATGCGACGCCCGTCCATGTCGTTCACTACCGCCATGGTCAGCCCCCGTAGATCGCCTTGGTGAGTTCGCGCACGGCGCTGGCGGTGCGCGGGCCGAAGCCGAGCAGGTGCAGACCGTCCATGCGGATGATCGCCTTGTTCTGCACGGCGGGCGTCAGCGCCAGCGCCGGCTGCTTCATCAGGTCTTCGTTCTTGGTGCCTGCGCCGTCGCCACGGTTCATCATCAGGATGACGTCGGGCTTGGCTTCGATGATCGCCTCATCGGTCAGCGGCTTGTAGCCCGGGAAGGTGCCGACGGCGTTGACCAGGCCGGCGAGCTTGATGATGCCATCGGCCGCCGTTCCGGTGCCCGAAGCCATGATCTTGCCGCCCTGCATGCTGAGGATGAAGAGAACGCGCTTGCGTTCGCTTTCCGGGTGCTTGGCGGCGTCTGAAATCGCCGCGTCGAGATCGGTCGCGACCTGCTTGTGCAGTTCGGCTGCCTTTGGCTCGACGCCAAGCAGCGCGCCGACCTTGTCGATCTTGGCGAGGATGCCGTCGCGCGTATAGGCGTTCGGTACCGTCTCGAAGGGGACGCTGGCGCTGCGCAGCACCGTCAACGCTTCCGGCGGGCCGGAGCCCTCGACGGCGACGATGGCCGTCGGGTTCATTGCAAGGATGTTTTCGGGCGACAGCGCGCGCATGTAGCCGACATCGGGCAGCTTCAGAGCCTGTTCGGGAAACAGGCTGGTCGTGTCGCGGGCGATCAGGTGCTTTTCTTCGCCGAGCGCATAGATGATCTCGGTGAGGTCGCCGCCGATCGAGATCAGGCGGGTGCTGTCGATCTTGTCTTCGGCATGGGCAGCCGGCGAGAAGGCGAGAAGCGAGGCTGCCAGCGGCAGGGCCATGAGGCCCCGCAGCATGGATGTCTTCTTGAATGAACCGCGATTGTGGTTCGGCATCGTCATCTCCTTCGGCTTACGCCGCAACGCTGGCCGCCTTGGGCAGGCTTTCGACGATGTCGCGCCAGTCTGCGCGCTCCGCGGAGCCTTCGTGGCGCTTGCCGAAGAACTGGATGATCATTTCGCCATTGGCGCCGTAGACTTCGACGGAGGTGACGTGGCCATCCTTGGTCGGCTTGCGCACTGCCCAGGTTTCGGCGATGTGGTCCTGACGCAGGTGCAGATGGAAGGTCTCGTCGAGGATGTTGATCCACGGACCCATGGGCTGGACGTTGGAGATCGGGCCGGAGTGGATCTGGACAATGCCGTCATTGCCGACGAAGCACATGATCGGCAGGCCGGACTTGACCGATGCGTGCATCATCTCTGCGGTCGCGGTGTTGTCGAGCTGCCAGGCGAAGTCGTCGCCAACGGTCCGCACGGCGGCCTGGCGGCCGATCTTCAGCTTGCGCAGCATGCCGAAGAATTCGTGCGTGTCGGTCATCTTGCTCCAGTGGTCGCGCAGCTCGTCCTTGGTGACGCTGCCGCTCTCGTCGGCCACCGTCTTGCTGTCGTCGGCGATGAAGTCCTGCGACTGGTCCTCGATCTTGAGGTCGTTCACGATAGAGTGATAGGCCTCGACGTTGGAGGCCGGGCGCAGGTGAACCTTGTGGACGGCGGTGCCGGCCTTGTCGAAATACTGCAGGCTCAGGCGCTCCTGGTCGCCGTCCTTCTTGGTGACCGCGAAGGCGTGGACCCAGCGGCTCGGGAAAATGCGCAGATCAATGTTCTCGCCAAGCACGATGGCGCCCTGGCCGCCGGTCTTGATGTTCTCGTAGACGCCGATCTTTTCGTGAACGGCGCTCTCGTTGCGCGAGAGCGCCATGACTTCGCCGAGTTCGGCGACGCGCTCCAGGAGCTTGATCGCGCTTCCGTCGATGCGGGTGGCGGAAATGCCGACTTCCGCGGCCACGAGCGCTGCTTCGGAAACCTTGAGCTGGGCGGCGATATCGCGCTCGCGCATTTTCGGGTTTTCGGCGCGGAAGGCGCGGATCTCGGCCGGCGACGGCTTGGTGTTCTCAGTCATATGTCTACCCCTACTTATTCAGAATTAGCTTGCCCTGGCGGGTGATTTTCATCCGGTACAAGGCGCCGTCGTGGCGAATGACGATCTCGTTGGCGCCGCGAAAAATCTCGCTGCTCTCCAGGATTCGGACCTCGGCCATGGCGTCGCGCGCCAACAGCGTTTGCTTCAGTGTGTCCGGCTTATCGACCATCATTTCGTTGGCTTTTTTGCTTCTTTAGGTGGGCCAAAAATGCCCTTACGACCTACAATTATCTTGACTTTCATAGTCATCATTTTTTAAAGACGCAATAGCGGACTTTGTAAGTCAAGTTTCAGAATTTCAGTGGAGAGACGCAATGGTAGTCACGAGGCCGGTCACCCGATTTGCAACGCTTTTGGCAGCCGGCTCACTGGTCCTTTCGGGCGCGATCCAGGCCTATGCGCAGGAGCCCGCAGCGGCGGCCGCGCCGAAGGCAGCGCTCGATGTGGAACTCAACGCGCTGGCGCCTTCGCAGAAGGGCTGCATGATGACCTTCGTGGCGTTGAACACGCTGCCGCAAGCGATCACCAAAGTGTCCTTCGAGCTTGCCTTCTTCAACGACAAGAACGCCGTCGACAAGATCACCGTTCTCGATTTCCGCGATCTGCCGCAGGGCAAGAAGCGGGTGCGGCAGTTCGATATGCCGAACGTGAAATGCGAGGCGGTGACGCGGCTGCTGATCAATGACACGCCGGCGTGCGAAGGCCCCGACAAGGGCGAGTGCATGAAGGGTCTGGTGACCCGCTCCCAGGTTTCCATTCCTTTCGAAGGTTGAGTGACGGCCGGGGGTAGCCCCGGCCTCTTCCGTTGCAGCGGTACAAGGCGTCCAAAATGGTGGTTTCAGCGAGATCAAAGGCGAGACAGGTTCTCTTCGACGAGGCGGTCGCCGATGGCGGTGTGAACGACAACAACCCGGGCATGCATCCCGGCCACGAGTTGTCGGATCTCCGCAACGTCGCGCGCCAGCCGGCCGCCGAGGCTGTTCTGCACTACACGCGCCAGGCGCAAATCTCGTCCTTCCCGCAGGATCCGCGTAGCGCAAGCAACGGCCATGCGGCGGCGCCGCTGATGGATGCGAGCGTCGAGATGCCGGCGGCCACCCGGCCGCATCGCGGCAAGCTCGGCGTGACGGCCGCCTGCATCGGTTCTTTCATTTTCCACAGCGCGCTCGCAATCGCGCTGATCGTCGGCGTCGTCGTCACTCCGGAGCAGCCGGAGGAAGAGGCCGGCGAGACGGTGAGCGTGATCATGCTCGGCGATTCGGATCTCGACCAGGCATCGTCGGGTGAGGAGACGGCCGAGCCGCAGCCGGAAGAGATCGTGGCGGAACAGGTGCAGCCCGAGGTCGCGCAGCAGCCGACAGAGGTTCAGCCCGACGCGCAGCCGGTCGATCCACAGCCTGTCGCGCCGACGCAGGAAGTCACGCGGGTCTCGCCTGAGAACATGACGGCGGTCGAGCCTGAGGTGTTGACGTCGCAGGTGCCAGCCGAGACCTCGGTCGTTCAGCCGATGGCAACCGAGGTGCCGACGGAGGTTCAGCCGGAGGTTACCGAGACGCCGCCTGCGACGCCTGAGGATGTGGCGCCGGTTCAGCCGACCGAGACGGCGGAAATTCCGCCTGAGCCGGAGACCGTGCCGACGCCGGACCCGAAGCCGGTTGCGCAGAAGCCGGTGGAAAAGCCGAAGCCGGTAGAGAAGAAGCAGCCGCCGAAGAAGGTTGTCACGCGTTCAGGCTCTCAGGGCGAGAACAAGCAGGATAGCCGACGCGGCGCTTCCGATGGCGTCGACCAGGCCTCCGACCAGGATTCGCGCAGCGCCGGAAATCGCGGCGGCTCCGGCAGTGCCGCGGTCGCCAACTATCCGGGCAAGGTGCAATCGAAAATCAGGCGGTCCGTCCGCGTGCCTTCCGAATACAGGCGGATGAATGCCGCGATGAGCGTTCGCATTCGGTTGAGCATCAACGGCTCTGGCGGCGTGAGCAGCCTGTCGGTTGCGCGCAGCTCGGGCATTCCCGAACTCGACGCCGCCGTGGTCGATGGCGTTCGCCGCGCAGCACCATTCCCGCCGCTGCCGGCCGAATGGGGCAAGCCGATCTGGACCTTCACCCAGGAAGTGCAGGTCACGACGGGTCGCTGACAGCAAGCGGCCCGATGATAAAATCGGGTCCTTGAGAAAATATGATCAAAATAATCAACTTTATACTTTACTCTAAAAATCAAGTTTACTAAGGTCCACCCACACACGCAGCAATCGTGTGCCGATCAATGAACGAACGGGTGGTCAATGGCGCGTAAGGCGAAGAAGGGTTCTAACCGGGAAATCCGCGTGAGTGCGGATACAAGCACGGTTGAGGAGACCTCCGGACGTTCCAAGCTCGATGGCCGCAGCTTCCTTTATGTCGGCGGGCGTGATTGCCAGGTGGCGCATCTGCGCCAGATCGCCAGCAACTTCGGCGCCGAGCTAATCCACCACGATGGCGGGCTGCGCGAGGCGGTGTCGCGCATCGACACGGTGCTTCCCTCCGTTGATTGCGTCTTCTGCCCGATCGACTGTATCAGCCATGATGCGTGCCTCAGGGTAAAGACCGGCTGCAAGAAGTTCGGCAAGACCTTCATTCCGCTGCGCAACGGCAGCAAGTCCAGCCTCGAGCGGGCGCTGACGACCATGAACGAGCGAAACGCCACCCGATGAGCGATAGACACCCGGAAGGGTATACGTTGATCGGCCTGCACAAGCTGGCCGCCCACAATGGCGATGGCATGGTTCCCGAACTCTATGAGCTGATGATGGAACGCGAAGAGCGGCGCAGATACTATCCCAATGTCGAGCAGTTTCCGATCTGGGAAGCACGCATGCCGGGCGAATTGCCGGAAAAGCCGCTCGGGCGCGATGCCCTTGAGGGCCGCAATGTGATAGCCTTCGAGGCTCCCGAGGCCGAGAGGAAACGCAAGGCGTGAGTGTTCCCATGTTTATCGCGATGAACCGCTTCAAGGTATCGATCGGGTCGGAGGCGGAATTCGAAAGCGTCTGGCGCAATCGCGATTCCAGCCTTTCGGAAGTGCCCGGCTTCGTGGAATTCCGGCTGCTGCGCGGTCGGGAGAATGCGGAGGAGGGCTATACGCTGTTTTCCTCGCATACGATCTGGCGCAGCGAAGAGGATTTCCTCAACTGGACGAAGTCGGAGCAGTTCCGCGCCGCCCATCGCAATGCCGGCGACCGCAAAGCGATGTATAAGGGGCCGCCCGTGTTCGAGGGCTTTCAAGTCGTGGACGGGATTTGACGAATGGTGGCTGACAATCCAGATCGTATCGAGGTTCTGCCGGTGCTGCCGTCGCTCGATATTGGCGAGACGCTGTCCTTTTATCGCGGCGGGCTCGGCTTCGAGACGATCGTCTATCAGGACAAGGACTATCTCATCCTGCGTCGCGACGAGATGGAGCTGCATTTCTGGCTGACGGACGATCGGTCGCTTTGCGAGCGCACATCCGTCTATCTACGCGGCGGCGGCATCGGCGCGCTTCACGCGGAATACAAGGCGCGCGGCGTCGAGAAGCTCAGCGACATGACGGTGCGGCCGTGGAACATGGAAGAGTTCTACATCCACGATCCGCACGGCAATCTGCTGCGCTTTGGACGGATCCCGCAGCAGTCATAAGCCGCTTGGTCTTAGGCGCGGTTGCGGAAGACGGCGCCGGCGGCGATTGCCAGCCAGCCGAACATCATGGCGAAGCCGCCCGTGGGTGCCGCCATCGGAAACAGGCCGGAGCCCGCAAAGCGAAGCGTCACCAGATCACCTGAAAAGAGCAGCGTGCCGACGCCCATAAAGAGCCCGGCGAGCCATGCGGTCTTCAGCTTTTCGCCCGCCAGCGCCAAAGCCAAGAGGGCAGGGGCGTGGGCGAGGCACATGGCGGAGGCCGACGCTAAGAAGTGCCCGTCGCCGTCGAGATGGGCGGCGGCCGCGGCCAGCGCCACGCCGGCAAAGCCAAAGAGGCCTGAAAATACCAGGAAAAGCGGCGCGAAGCGCTGATTGAGCGTCATTATAGGAAGCCTATTGCTTGTTCTGCATGTGATCGGCCAGCCGCTCGATCGGCGGAAGGATGATCTCGCGCAGCTTCGGGTTCGGAACGGTTTCCTCCAGCGCCTGGCGGAAGCATAAAAGCCACTCGTCGCGCTCGATGGGGCCGATCTCGGCAATGAAATGGCGGCTTCTGAGGCGCGGATGGCCGTATTTCTCGACATAGACGGGCGGGCCGCCGAGATAGCCGGTCAGGTACTCGTAGAATTTCGCTTCGCTGCCCTCGAGCGTCGGTGGGTGAACCGCGCGGACGTGGCTCGCCTCCGGCAGCGTATCCATCAGCTCGTAGAAACGATGCGATAGCGCCCGGATCGTCGCGTCGCCGCCGACGGCCTCGTAAAGTGTAATGGTGTTCTCGCTCACGGCGCGGCTCCTCACAGCTTGTTCCTTCATGCACCGCCGAAGCCTCGATCGCAACCGGAACCCGCACCACCAAGCGCGACATTTCGCACCAGACCCAGCGGTCGAATTTCACGATATCTTGACAAAACCGTCCAGACGGTATCTTTATGCATGATGTCAAACGCTCATCATCGCCGCAAGCAACCCGCCATCGTCCGCCAGCAGCTGCTGGATGTCGCCGCGCGCCTGACGAACGAGCAGGGAATGAGTGCCGTGACGCTCGATGCCGTGTCCGGCGCCTCAGGGGTCAGCAAGGGCGGCCTTCTCCACCATTTCCCGACCAAGAATGCGCTGCTCAATGCGCTCTTCGAGGATCTTCTGGCGCGCTTCGATGCCGATCTCGACGAGCGCATGCGCGAGGATCCAGTGCCGCACGGCCGTTTCACGCGCGCCTATCTCAACGCCGTCGCCGGCCTGCGCGACAGCCCTGACGACGCCGGTCACTGGGCGCAGGTGACGATCGCGCTTCTGGCCGAGCCGCGGCTGCGGCAGCGCTGGGGGGAGTGGATCGACGGGCGGATCGAGGAATATGTCGGCACGGACTCGTCTATCGATGCGCAGATCGTGCGCTTCGCCGCCGATGGTCTCTGGCTCGCCGACATGATCGGCGGCGCCTCCGACGACGCGCAGCGCCAGGCGCTTCTGGCACGTCTCGTCGAGCTGACCGCTCGCTGACTTCCCTAGAATAGAGGATCAACAATCATGGCACCGGTTGCGGTCTATGCGCTCCTGTTTACGGCGATCGCGCTCGAAGTCATCGGCACGACGGCGCTGCAGCTGTCGCAGCAGTTCAGCCGTTTCTGGCCGACCGCGCTGATGGTCGCGTGCTATGCCGCCTCCTTCTACTGCCTGTCGCAGACGCTGAAGGTCATCCCTGTCGGTATCGCCTATGCGATCTGGAGCGGGCTCGGCATCGTGCTGATTTCCAGCGTCGGCCTCATCTATTTCAAGCAGCGGCTGGATACGCCCGCCGTCATCGGCCTTGGATTGATCATCGCTGGCGTGCTGGTGGTCAACCTGTTCTCCAAATCCGTCTCCCATTGATTTTAATGGAATCCGGTCGTATGCGAGGGAAGCCCCCAGTCACCAGGGGAGATGGCCCCCGGGTCGCGACATTTGACCTCACTTCACGGAGGCCTGACTTGCGCAATCGGCTGCGATGTCCATATCCTGAGTGACAGATGACAGTTTACGCATCGCGCATTGGAACACCCATGACTGACAGCACTGCTGACCTTTCTTCCCCACAATCCGCCAATTCCAAGCCCGAAGGACAGACCTTCGGCACCTCGGGCATCGCCCCGATGGGGCGCCCGAGCCCCGTGACACGGTTCTTCATGGGCATAGTCGCCTGGGCGGAGAAGCTGAATTACAAATACGCCAAGCTCGGCAATCCGCCGGTCTACGACAACGCCACTTTCCCCTGGGCGAAAGAGGTCGAGGCGGCTTACCCTAAGATCCGCGCCGAGCTGGAGCGCGTGCTGGTGCGCCAGAGCGAGCTGCCGACCTTCCAGGACATCTCGACCGACGTGAAGACGATCTCGACCGATTCCGGCTGGAAGACCTTCTTCCTTCTCGGTTTCGGCGTGAAGTCGGAACAGAACATCGCGCAGTGCCCGGAAACCTGGCGCGCGGTGCAGAAGATCCCCGGCCTGAAGACGGCGATGTTTTCGATCTTCGAGCCTGGCAAACATCTGCCGGCGCATCGTGGTCCCTATAACGGCGTGCTGCGCCTGCATGTCGGCATGATCGTGCCGGAGCCGGCCGACAAGCTCGCCATCCGCGTCAAGGACCAGATCTGCCACTGGCAGGAAGGCAAGGCGCTGATCTTCGACGATGCCTACGAGCACGAGGCCTGGAACCACACGGACAAGACGCGCGTGGTGCTGTTCGTCGATTTCGACAAGCCGCTGAAGTTTCCGGCCCGCTTCGTCAACTGGGCGCTGATGAACCTCGCCGTCTTCACGCCGTTCATCCGCGAAGGGCTCGATAACCACAAGGAGTGGGAAAAGAAGTTCTACGCGGAAGCCGAGGCCTTCAGAAACCGGCCGCAGGGCTGAGCTGGAAATCAAACAGCATGGCCTCGTTTCAGAGCCCATGCTGTTGTTCGGCGGGTGGACGCCGCTCTCAAATCATCGTGCGGCGATAGCGCCGCAGACAGTCTCGATGCGTATGTTTCGGAGCAGGCAGGTCGCTTCCCCTCGTAAGCAGGCCTTGCTCCGGCGACGTCAGTCGCCCCCATTCGCAACTAGTTGTTGTTTGCCGCCTTCAGGCGACGGTCCGGCTTGGTTGCCAGGTAGATGACATAATCTTCTGCTGCGTCTGCCAGGTGAAGCGCGATTTCTGCTTCACGCCATCCCGCCGCGATTGCGCGACGGACAACTTCGGTTATCGCCCCTTTGCAGACGCTTTCGCATTCCCGCGACCGTCCCATATCATCGGCGTTGAATCTTGGAGAGCGGATGTTTGTCATGGCTGAAGATTGCCATAACCGCCTTCGTTTTCAACAGGATGCTAATGGATTGGTTACCCAGTAAGGTTAAGGCTTGAGGGTGTTTCAGGCTGTGACAGACGCGCTGTCGCGGAACGAAACGACGGGCCGGAAACAGTCGGCGGGAGAGGCCGAGATGTCTCGATCCAGATCGAAATCCTGATTGAGGGACGAATGGCCCGCTGACGCGCTGACGTCGCTGTTAACGCACGTTAAGCGTGTTCTCCTGAATTTCTGCCCGGAGCGGCCTTTGCGGCTTGGCGTCTGATCTGTTAAGGATGGCGCGAAGCTGAACGCAAACTCGTCCAGGGAGACTGTCATGAAAGCGATCCTGTCCAGAACGAAAGGAACGATCACTCACAAGGACACTCCGCTTCATGTCTATTCAATTCGCCCGCGCGCGAAAAGACGCGCCGCGTCGTAAACCACTCCCGACCACTTCCGAGCCTGATACTGCCGACGATCAACATGCGCGGCGGCGCTCTCGGGTCGCCAGGTTTCTCAGCTACTACCGTCCGCATCTGCCGTTGCTCTGCGCCGATGTCGTCTGCGCCATTCTCGTCGCGGCGACCGCGGTGGCGTTGCCCATCTGCGCCAATATCGTCACCAACCGCCTTCTCATGATCGCGGATGCCGGGGAGGCAATTGCGCTGATCCTCAAGGTCGGCGCCGTCATGCTGGCGCTGCTCGCGGTGCAGATGGTCGCGGTGTTCTTCGTCGATTATCGCGGCCATGTGATGGGCGCTCGTATCGAGGCCGCCGTCCGGCAGGAGCTGTTCGATCATTGCCAGAAGCTCTCCTTCAGCTTCTACGATCGCCAGCGCACCGGACAGTTGATGAGCCGCATCACCAGCGATTCCCTCTGGCTCGGCGAGCTGTTCCACCATGGTCCCGAGGATGTCTCGATCGCCATCCTCAAATATGGCGGCGCCATGCTGGTACTCTTCTATATCGATCCTCTTCTGGCCGGGTTGATCCTGCTGCTGACGCCTCTCGCGGTCGCCTACGCGCTGCATTTCAACCGTCGCATGAACCGCGCGCTGGAACGCAGCAAGCAGCAGATCGCCGGCGTCAACGAGCGGCTGGAAGACAGCCTTGCGGGCATCCGCGTCGTTCAGTCCTTCGCCAACGAGAAACTGGAGAGGGATCGCTTCGCCGTTCAGAACGAGCGCTTTCTCGTGAGCCGCGCCGATGGCTATCGCAGCGAGGCGTGGTTTTCCGTGGGAACGGAGAGCTTCGCGCAGTTCATCACGATCCTCGTCATCGTCATCGGTGGCATCAGGATCGTGTCGTCGGCGAAGACGGTGGCCGATCTCCTGACCTTCCTTCTCTGCGTCGCGGTGCTCGTCGATCCCGTGCAGCGGCTCGCCAATTTCGTGCGGCTCTGGCAGGAGGGCTATACCGGCTTCGTGAGGGCGATGGAGGTTCTCGACGTCGAGCCCGATATCGTCGACCGGCCAAGTGCCCATACGCTGTCGACGCCGAAGGGTGAAATCAGGTTCGAGGATGTCAGCTTCGGTTATGATGCCGACACGAGTGGCGTGTTCGAGAACCTGTCCTTCACCATCGCCCCCGGCGAGTTCGTGGCGCTGGTCGGTCCGTCAGGGGTGGGCAAGAGCACTTTGTGCTCGCTCATTCCCCGCTTGTACGACGTGCAGGCGGGGTCGATCCTGATCGATGGCGCCGATATCCGCGATGTCACGCTGTCGTCGCTGCGCGGACATGTGGGCGTGGTGCAGCAGGACGTCTATCTCTTCGCCGGCTCGGTTGCCGACAATCTCCGTTATGGGCGGCCGGATGCCACCGATGCGGAGGTGGAGGCTGCGGCGCGGGCGGCCAATGCGCATGAGTTCATCACGGCGCTTGCCGATGGTTACGATACCGACATCGGCCAGCGCGGGGTGCGGCTCTCCGGCGGGCAGAGGCAGCGGTTGACGATCGCGCGGGCGTTCTTGAAGAACCCGGCGATCCTGATCTTCGACGAGGCCACCAGCGCGCTCGACAATGAGAGCGAACGGGCGGTGCAGCAGGCGCTGCTTGGGCTCGCCAAGGGGCGCACTACCGTCGTCATCGCGCATCGCCTGTCGACGGTCCGCCACGCCGACCGCATCCTCGTGCTCACTGCCGACGGGATCGTCGAGGAGGGCAGGCACGAGGATCTGATGGCGCGCGACGGGATCTATGCCGGCTTGCACAGCGTGCAGGCCAGCATGTGATCGCTACATTAGGGAGATACGCAGCGCTTCGTCGAAGCGGAGCGTTGCGAGTCTCCGTGGCGTTTCAGTATTTCAGGTCGCGCGCGGTTTGCCGACCGCTCTGCTTGGTCTGCCGCTTGTCCTGCCGGCATGCCGCGTTGCTTTGTTGATTGGCGGCGCGGCAATCCTGCTTGGTATCGCGGGCGCTTTGCCGCGTGGTCTGCTTGATGTCACGCCCCGCCTGGCGCTGCTGCGCCTGCTCTGTGCTCCACGATACATCGGCTAGGGTCGCCAGGAACAGTCCGGCCAATAGCGCCGTGCCTAGCGGTTTCAAGTTGCCCATTGTCTCACTCCCCGTTTCCGTACTGGTGCTGGAGCGGTTGCGACGATCAGTCGAAACCGGGAGCGATTTTACAGGATGCGGATGAGCAAGGGGCGTATCTTACGGTATCGTACACGACGAGCGCTCAAGAAAGCCCCGGCGAACCGGGGCTTTTTCTCAATTTCTGTCGTCGTCTCAGTTTGTCTTTGCGGCAACCTTGGCCGGGGCGGTGTTGCCGCCCGGGTTGTAGCCGCCGCCGATGGCGACGTTGAGCGCCACGTAGTCGCTGGCCATCTGCTGGACGGCCGCGGCCAGGCTTGCCTGGGCGAGCGAGACCTGACGCTGGGCGTCGAGAACGTCGAGCAGCGAGGAGGCG
>NZ_JAGHMF010000002.1 GCF_017741815.1 Rhizobium sp. 16-488-2b | reverse complement strand
TCCCAAAGGGATTTACGCTGGCGCGGGGTGGAGCAGCCCGGTAGCTCGTCAGGCTCATAACCTGAAGGCCGCAGGTTCAAATCCTGCCCCCGCAACCAAAATCCCTTCCAAAAACACAATAAACATGAGACCTGTCGGCTCGCAGACTTATCCTGTAATGACCTGCCACTGCGAATTTCCTCCAGAAAGGATTAGAGTTCTGGCCCAGTAAAGGACGGACGCATGAATAAGCAGCGATTTACGGAAGAGCAGATTATTGCGGTGTTGAAGGAGCAGGAAGCTGGCGCGAAGGCGGCCGACCTTTGCCGCAGGCACGGAACTTCAGAAGCAACGTTTTACAACTGGAAAGCCAAATATGGCGGCATGGAGGTTTCCGAGGCGAAGCGGCTGAAGGCGCTTGAGGACGAGAATGCCAGGCTGAAGAAGCTGCTCGCCGAACAGATGTTTGATCCCAGGCTTTGATGGGGCATCCTTGTCTTCCGAATCAAAGGATGCGCTATGGGCCAGGTTCTTCATGGGAGCGCCACGACGACGGAGGCAGTCCGTCGAGCGATACAGCATAGCCAAGAGAGCCTGAGGACGCTTTCGAAGCGTTACGGGATCAACCAGAAGACCGTCGCCAAGTGGCGGAAGCGGTCCTCAGTTGCGGATATTCCGACCGGCCCGAAAGAGCCAAGATCAACGGTACTCTCCGTCGAGGAGGAAGCCGTTATTGTTGCCTTTCGTCGGTATACGCTGCTGCCGCTTGATGACTGCCTCTATGCGCTGCGGCCGACAATCCCGCATCTGACGCGATCTTCGCTGCATCGTTGCCTGCAACGCCATGGCATCGGCCGCTTGCCGGAAGTCGATGGTGACAGGCCGGCGAAGAAGAAGTTCACGAGCTACCCGATCGGCTATTTCCACATCGACATTGCCGAGGTGTCGCACCGAACAAGGCAAACTGCACATGTTCGTCGCCATTGACCGCACCTCAAAGTTTGTCTTCGTGGAACTACATGAGAAGGCTACCACCGCTATCTCGCGGGAGTTCCTCCTACGCTTGATTTCTGCCGTCCCCTACAAGATCCATACCGTACTCACCGACAACGGTATCCAGTTCACCACACCCGGCGCTGGCGGCTCGGCTGTCCCGCTGATCAAAGAGGCGGTCGCCAATGGCGAAACCTTCTGGGCTCATGCCTTCGAATACACCTGCGCCACCAGCGATATCGAGCACCGCACGACCAGGCCAAAGCATCCATGGACCAACGGTCAAGTCGAGAGGATGAACCGAACCATCAAGGATGCCACCGTCAAACGCTTCTACTATGAAAGCCACGATCAACTTTGTCAGCACCTCGCCGACTTCGTCGCAGCTTACAATTTCGGCCGGAGGCTCAAGACCCTCAAAGGGCTCACACCCTACGAGTTCATCTGCAAAGCAGCGGCCTCACAGCCCGAACGCTTCACCCTCAATCCGCTCCATCAAATGCCGGGACTAAACATCTAGCTGGCGATGGCCGCTCGTAGTCCTCAGGACATAGCCCGACGGCCGAAGGACGGTTCAAAGCCTGGTCGCGCAAATAAATCTTCTCTCGTAATGGCATAAGACACAGACGAACCAAGCCCACTCCATGTGGCTTTTTGGCATTTGCCGCACACGCCTTGGCAACGCCGCACGAGTGATCGCATTGGCCGTCAGCTCCAGGTCAATCCTCTGGCTTGGGCTCCGGCTTCCGTATAAAGCCAGCGACAAGCAGCTCACTGCGTCAGCTGCTGTTCCCTGAGGTCGCCCTGCAGCGTCTCATCGGCTGTGGTCGGTTTCTTCTTCTTCGGCGGATGCATCATCGGCGCCTCGATGATCGTCGCCGGCACGGCGACCGCGGTCGCCGCCACCGTGCCGATATTGGTGACCGTCCCGCCGACGACGGCGGTGATGCCCTGTCCGAGCGTCACATTGCTGTCGGTGAGCGGCTGGCCGGTCATCAGGCGCTGGCCGATCAGCTGCACGATCTCGGGGCTCTCGGCGAATTTGCCGTGGTTGAGCCTGTCGTTGCTGTTGACCTTGGTAAGGTCGATCGCCGTGATGCCAGCCTCCTCCAGCTTGGTGCGATAGGGTTCAACCGTCGGGTCGATCGCGCCCAGGCGCGAGACGCGACCGGTGATGAAGCTTGAGAAGGCCAACGCCCGGTCGTCCTGCGACACGAAGATCGTGAATTTCGGCCGCGGCGTGCCCATCTCGGCATATTGCTTGGCGAAGACCTGGATGTCGATATCGGGCGAGGCCAGGATGACGTCGCGGATCTTGCTGTTCAGGTGCCCGTCGCGAATGCCCATCTGCCTGAGCGATTCCATCGTCAGCCACGTGCCCATGGAGTGCGCGAGAATGGTGATGTCCTTGACATTGGGATCGTTGACCAGCGTCCTCAGCGCCTGTTCCAGCGCCGTGCGCGAATAATTGGTGCTTTCCTTGTCGTACTCGTAGGCGGTGATCTGCGCGCGCGACGGCCATGTGAAGAGGATCGGCGTGGCGTCCATCTTGCTGTCGTGGACGATCTGCGCCAGGCGGAAGACCGAATCCTCATACTTGTTGTTGAAGCCGTGGATGAAGACCAGCGCGTGGCCGTTATGCATGTGCTGGCTGAGCCATGAGCGCCCCTCCTTCACCGTGCCGATTTGCTGGACGCCGGTGACGGCGAAGTCGGTGGCCGGGTTCGGCGGCAGGCGCTTCGGCCATTGCACGGTGCCCGATTTCCGGTTCGGCGGAATGGAGACTTCGACGGCGGTCAGCGATGGCTTGGGGCTGCGCTCACCGTTAAACAGCGTCGCCGGATCGCCGGAGGGTTCGCGTGTGGTCGCAACCAGCATGTCGACGCGGGTCGTCTTCGGCGTCGCCGCCGTCAGCGCCACGGGCGTCATCACGCCGCTTGGGTGGCCACAACTGGTCAGCAGCAGCATGACAACGAGAAACCGTACGCGCATGAAACCCCTCCGGTCTGATGGAGGCACCATAGAGCAACTCGCGCCGTAGGGAAGCCCGGAACACTACGCAATGGCCACAGTATGGTCCCTGAGCATGTGATGATATGCGCGCTGTTGCAGGACTCACACGCTTTGCGGGAGCCGGGCGGCCACGTAGAAAGGGCGCGGCCGCCTGGATGTTAGCGCTCGATATGGTAGCAGGCGGCCGTCTGGCCGGGCCTGACCTCTTGGCTCAGCGGCATCTCGGTTCGACAGATGTCGGTCGCCTTCCAGCAGCGCGGCGAGAAGACGCAACCCTTTGGCGGGTTCAGCGGAGATGGCGGGTCACCCTGCAGGCGGATGCGCTGGCGCCCGCGCGCCAGTTTCGGATCCGGGATCGGGGCTGCCGAAAACAGCGCCTGCGTATAGGGATGCGCCGGCTTGTCGAACACCGTCGCGCAGTCGCCGGCTTCGACCACCTTTCCGAGATAAAGCACCAGCACGTCGTCGGAAATCAGCCGCACGACCGAGAGATCGTGGCTGATGAAGATCAGCGTCAGGCCGAACTCCTTGCGCAGCTTGCGCAGAAGCGTGATCACCTGGCCCTGGATCGACACGTCGAGGGCCGAGACCGGCTCGTCGCAGATGATCAGCTTCGGCCGCGTTATCACCGCCCGGGCAATCCCGATGCGCTGCGCCTGGCCGCCCGAGAACTCGTGCGGATAGCGGTTGATCATTTCAGGCACGAGGCCGACGGCGGCCATGATCTCCTGCACCCGCTCGGCGCGCTGAGCGCGGTTGAGCTTCGGTTCGAATACGGTCAGCGGCTCGGCGATGATGTCGCCAACCGTCATGCGCGGATCAAGCGATGCGATCGGATCCTGGAAGATGATCTGCATGTCGCGTCGCGCCGCCCGCATCTCCTCGTCCGAGAGGTCGAGCAGGTTGCGCCCCTGCCAGAGGATACGGCCCTTCTGCGCCTTCAGGAGCCTGAGGATCGAGCGTCCGAGGGTCGACTTGCCGCAGCCCGATTCCCCGACGATACCGAGCGTACGGCCCTCGCTGAGATCGAAGCTGACATTGTTGACTGCCGTCAGCGTCAGCGGCGGCTTGAAGAAGCCCTTGGAGGGCACTTCGAACTGGGTCGTCAGGTTCTCGACCCTGAGAAGTGATCGTTCAGCCATTGGTCAGAACCTCCTCGAGGCGTGGAAAGGCATGGAAGCAGGCCGCGAGATGACGCGGCGCCTGCACATCGAGGCGTGGCGCGGCGTCGATGCAGTCGTTCTGCACGAGCGGACAGCGCGGCGAGAAGCTGCATCCTTTCGGCAGATGCTGCAGGTTCGGCGGTCGACCGGGAATGACGGCGAGCTGGTCGACATCCTGGTCCGGACGCGGGATCGAGGCGTGGAGTGCCGCCGTATAGGGGTGCGCCGGGTTCTCGAACAGCTCGTCCACCGGTGCTTCCTCGACGATGCGGCCCGCATACATGACGGCCACCCGGTCGGCGAGGCCGGCGACGACGCCGAGGTCGTGGGTGATCATCACAAGTGCCGTGTTCATCTCGGCCGTCAGATCGTTGAAGAGATCGAGGATCTGCGCCTGGATCGTCACGTCGAGCGCCGTGGTCGGCTCGTCGGCGATCAGGAGCTTCGGCTTCGTTAGCAGTGCCATGGCAATGACGATGCGCTGACGCATGCCGCCGGAGAGCTCGTGCGGATAAAGGTTGAAGCGCCTCGATGGGTCTGGGATCCCGACGCGCTTCAGCATGTCCAGCGCCTCGGCCGAGGCTGCGCGCGCGGTAAAGCCGCGATGCACCTCGAGTTGCTCCGTCAGCTGCCGGGAGATCTTGAGCGATGGATTGAGCGCGGTCATGGGGTCCTGAAACACCATGGCCATGTCCTTGCCGCGCACATGGTCGAGCTCGCGCGGCTTCAGCGCCAGCACGTCGCGCCCTTCGAGAAGCGCCTGTCCGCTGGTCCGGCCGTTTTTCGCCAGCAATCCCATGATGCCGAGAAAGGTCTGGCTCTTGCCCGAGCCGCTTTCGCCGACGATCGCGATGCGCTCGCCGCGCTTGACGGTGAGGTTCATGTTGGAAACGGCCTTCACCTCGCCCTCGGGCGTGCGAAAGCTGATCGAGTAGTCCTTCAACTCCAGAAGGGTGTCGTTTTTGATGTCTTTTTGCATGTCAGCGATCCCTTCAACGGTCCCTTGGGTCGAATGCATCGCGCAGGCCGTCGCCGATAAACAGCAGGCTGAGCAGCAGGGCGACGAGGAAGCCGGCCGGGAAGACGAGCAGCCACGGCATGCTCTCCATGGCATCGGTGCCCTCGGAGATCAGCGTACCCAATGAGGTCAGAGGCTCCTGCACGCCGAAGCCGAGATAGGAGAGAAAGCTCTCCGTCGCGATGATTTCGGGCACGGTCAGCGCCGCGAAGATGACCACGGGTCCAACGAGATTGGGAATGATGTGCCGGGTAATGATCTTCAGCGGCTTCTGGCCGGCGGCACGCGCCGCCTCGATGAATTCGCGCTGCTTGAGCGACAATGTCTGCCCACGCACGATGCGCGCCATGGTCAGCCACTCGAGCGCGCCGATCGCCGCGAAGAGCAGATAGACGTTGCGGCCGAAGATCACCATCAGCAGGATGACGAAGAGGATGTAGGGGAAGGCGTACATGATGTCGACGAAGCGCATCATGACGGCATCCACACGTCCACCCATATAGCCGGAGATGGCGCCATAGAGCACGCCGATAACGACGGAGACAAGCGTCGCCGTCAGTGCCACGGCCAGCGATACGCGGGTGCCGTAAAGCACGCGGGCAAGCAGGTCGCGGCCATTCGGGTCGGTCCCGAAATAATGGCCGTCGGCAAACGAAGGCGGTGCGCGGAAGGCGGCCCAATCCGGATCCTCGTAGCCGAAGGGAATGAGGTAGGGGCCGATAAAGGCGACAAGCACGAGCAGCGTCAGCACGATGATCGAAGCCACGGCCGCCTTGTTGCGACAGAGGCGGCGTAGTGCATCGCGGGTGAGCGACCGGCTGACGGGGCTGAGACCCTCGGCCTCCAGCAGTTCGGCCGCGAGCAGCTCTCTCTTTGCGGGATTGAGGATCATCGGTTTCTCACTTTCGGATCGAGCCAGGCATAGGCGATATCGACGAGAAGGTTCAGGAACACGATCAGCACCATGTAGAAGATGACCGTGCCGAGAACCATGCCGTAGTCGCGGTTCAATGCGGCGTTGACGAAGTAGCGGCCGATACCGGGCAGGCCGAAGACACTTTCGACGACCAGCGAGCCGGTCAAGAGATAGCTGGCCGCCGGGCCGAGATAGGATACGACGGGCATCATCGCCGGCCGCAGCGCGTGGCGCATGACGGTCAGTCGCGGGCCGATGCCTTTGGCCTTGGCGGTGCGGATGAAGTTCTGTCCCATGACCTCGATCATCGATCCACGGGTAATGCGCGAGATGCGCCCGGCATGCGGCAGCGCCAGCACCACTACGGGCAGCACCAGGAATTTCAGCGATCCATTGCCCCAGCCGCCGACCGGCAGCCACTGCAGGTGAATGCCGAAGACCAGCTGCAGGATCGGCGCGATCAGGAAGTTCGGCAGCACGACGCCCACCAGGATCAGCGCGCCCAAAATGTAATCCGGCGCCTTGTTTTGGTAGAGCGCCCCAAGACAGCCGACGGCGACGCCGATGACGATGGCGAGCAGAAAGGCCGCCGTGCCGATGATGAAGGTGTAGGGCAGGCCGATCATGATCTGCTGCGCGACGGTGAAGTCCTCGGACGCGAAGGAGGGACCGAGATCGCCCTTCAGGAGGTCGCCGACGTAATAGAGATATTGCAGGATCAGCGGCTTATCGAGATTGTAGTGGGCCGCCAGATTCTGGAGGATCACGGGTGGCAACGGCCTTTCGCCATCGAACGGCCCGCCTGGGGCCAATCTTAGAACGAAGAAGCAGGCTGTCACGGCGATCCACATAACGGGGATCGTCGACAGCAATCGACGGAATGCATAATTGATCATGGTGGTGACGGTCTTTCCTGCGCCGGGTCTTTCGCATCATCGCGACCAGTCGAAACTGGTTCTGGCGGATGCGAAGGCAATAGTGTGGGAAAGACCCCTCCCAACCCTCCCCACAAGGGGGAGGGCTTAACCCAGCCGATCCGCCGAGGCGTGATTGGGGCAGAGTTGGCGCGGCAGGTCTTCTCCCCCTTGTGGGGGAGATGGCCGGCAGGCCAGAGAGGGTCTTTCTCAAGATGCAATCACCCCCGGGCAGGGTGAAGACAATGCCTCTCTCTATTCCTTGATGGACAGCCAGCGGGTGCGGTGGATGTCCTGGATGTTGTCGACGAAGCCTTCGATCTTCGGCGAGACCACGTTCTTGGAAACGTAGTAGTAGATCGGCAACGCGGCGCTGTCGTCGAGTGCGATCTGCTCCGCCTTCTTGAACATCTCCGCACGCTTCGTCAGATCGGTTTCGGCATTGCCGTCCTTGATCAGCTTGTCGTAGTCGGCGTTCGACCAGCGGCCATAATTCATCTGCACGCCGGTGACGAGCAGGTTCAGGAAGTTGTCCGGATCGTTGTAGTCGGCGAGCCAGCCGGCGCGGCCAACCTGCACGTCGCCGCGCTGCAGCTGGTCGTAATGCACCTTGGTTTCGGCGTTGATGAGTTCGACATTGACGCCGAGCGGCTTCCACATGGCGGCGATCGCAACGGCGATGCGCTTGTGGTTGTCGTTGGTATTGTACTTGAGTTGCAGGGTGAGCGGCTTGTCGGGTCCGAATCCGGCTTCCGTCAAGAGCTTCTTGGCCTCTTCGACCTTCTGCTTGTAAGGCTCATCCTTCCAGGAGATGTAGGCCGGCTCGCCGTAATTGGCGGTGCCCGGCGGTACCCAGGAGTAAGCCGGCAGTTCGCCGGTGCCGAGGATCTGCGGTCCGATCACTTCGCGGTTGATCGCCATGGACAGCGCCTGACGCACGCGCTTGTCGGCGGTCGGGCCCTTCTGCGAGTTGATGACGTAGTAGTAGAGGCCGGAGAACGGGGCGACATGCGCCTGGCCCGGCAGGTTCTTCTTCATCCACTCATACTGGTCGGTCGGGAAGTCGGTGAGAATGTCGAATTCACCGGCGCGGTAGCGCTTCAGCGCGGCTTCCTGGTCTTCGAGCACGAAGAACTTGGCGCCATCGATCTTGACGTTCGCGGCATCCCAATACTTGTCGTTCTTCTTGGTTGTGACGTGGCTGCCCGGAACCCATTCCGTCGGCGTGTACGGACCGTTAGTAACGATGTTGCCGATCTTCACCCAGTCGGCGCCCTTGGCATCGATGACATGCTTCGGCAGCGGATAGGCCGTGTAGTGCATCAGCGCGTTGAGGAAGTAAGGGGTCGGGTTTTCAAGCGTGATCTCGAGCGTCTTGTCGTCGATCGCCTTGACGCCCAGCTGGCTGAAATCGGTGATCTCGCCCTTGTTGATCTTCTCGGCGTTCTTGATGGTGAACTGCAGATAGGCGTAGTCGGCGGCGTTCTTTGGGTCCATCAGGCGCTGGAAGGCGAACACGAAGTCGCCTGCGGTCACCGGGTGGCCATCAGACCACTGGATGCCGTCGCGCAGCTTGAAGGTATAGACCTTGCGGTCGTCGGAGATCGTCCAGCTCGCGGCCTGGCCGGCGACAGGATTGTCATGCGCATCCTCGGTCACCAGACCTTCGAAGATGTCGCCGGCAATGCGGTTCTCCCAGTCGCCGGAGAGCTTCTGCGGATCGAGCGATTGCGGATCGCCGCCATTGTGAATGTTGATCGTCGCCGCGTGGGCGGAGAATGCCAGCAGCGAGCCAAGCACTGCGGAGGCAAGAATTTTCTTTGTGGGGAAGTTCATGTGGGGGCCCACCTTTCTAGGCTTTTTAGCGCCTTTTATTCGTCGTTGTTCCCTTGGTGACCTGTTACGTGCAAGTCAACGCGCAACCTATCGTAAAGGTCGGCCGTTGCAACCCCCAAAACGAAAGCTGCGAATAGTGGGGAAAACCGGGTGAAAAAACTGCCTATTAGCCGGTTAAAAGTCGATATGTCGCGCGAGACATAGCATTGGCAAGAAGGATTTCCTGCACTTTGGTCGATGCCTAAATAAGGATATAAACAATCACTGATTGAAAATGCAATTGCGACAGTCGATGCCCCATCGGTACGGATATGTCGCAGTGGCGACAGATTATTTCGCATTTTCAATGAGGCAGGATGAGAGACCTGCGAGTGGCTACCTCTTCCCGCAAGTTGAGAGTTCGCTACCAAGCCGCATTTATTCGACCGATCCCCTTCATCTCCGCCCGCCGGGCGCTATCATCTCAATCGGAATCAGGGAGATAGAGATGAGCCAGTTGAATTTGCCGAGCGAGGGTGGCTGCCGCTGCGGTCGCGTGCGATTGAAGATCAGCGCCAAGCCGCTTTTGACCATGGCCTGCCACTGCACCGGCTGCCAGATCATGTCCTCAAGCGCCTATTCGCTGAGCGCGGCGATCCCCTCTGATGGTTTCGAGATCACCAGCGGCGAACCCGTCATCGGCGGCCTGCACGGCGCCATGTCGCACCACTATTTCTGCCCGCACTGCATGACCTGGATGTTCACGAAGACAGAAGGCATGGAGTGGTTCGTCAACCTGCGCCCGACCATGCTCGACGACGCCAGCTGGTTCACGCCCTTCATCGAGACATGGACCCGCGAGAAGCTCGCCTTCGCCGAAACCGGCGCTGAGCACAGCTACGAGGCCCTGCCGGAGATGCAGGATTACGAAAAGCTGACGAAGGATTATATGGCGCGGAACACCTAGTGCATGTCGCGCAAAAGTGCGAAGCGATTTTGCGATAACGACATGCGACAAAACAAGGACCTAAAGCGCAAGGAGCGAATCTGAAAAATCGCGGCGCTTTAGAAACCCTGGAAGAGGAAATCGAGTGCGCCTGTGATGCGGTGGCTCTCCCGCGTAAGATCGGCGGTGGCATACCCAAGATCGCTCAGTGGGACCACGCCGATGAATTGGGTGGCCATCACATAATGTGCATTGTCGATCGTGAATTGCGGATTGAGCTGACGCACGGTGGTGGTCAGCTCTCCTGGCAAGAGCAGCGGCGCCACCATTCGCGTCGTCAGCTCATCAAGTAGGTTCGATTGCAGGTCTAGGACCAATGTCTGTTCATGTCTGAGGCGATAGACATGAAACCGCGCCATCAGAATTGCCGGTACTTGGCGAGCGGCAATCCGTTTTTCTCGACATAAGCATTGGAGGCTGCAATCGCCTCGGCATTTTCGATCCGCCAGAGGCGTTCCCGCTCGGCTTTGACGGCTTTCGCTATGCCGTCTTCGACGGCCTCTGAAATATCGATCTTCAGTTCGCGGGCTGCCGCGAGAAGTTCCTCATCGACCGGCAATGTGGTCGGTGTGCGTATAGATTGCGACATGACAGGTCTCCATCCATGCGCAAATCATAGGCGCATGGATGTCGGCTGAAAAGCCCTCAGTCGTCCTTCATCTTCAAGGCGGCAATGAAGGCTTCCTGCGGAATGTCGACCTTGCCGAACTGCCGCATGCGCTTCTTGCCTTCCTTCTGCTTGTCGAGCAGCTTGCGCTTGCGTGATGCGTCGCCTCCGTAGCACTTGGCGGTCACGTCCTTGCGCATCGCCGAGATCGTCTCGCGGGCGATCACGTTGCCGCCGATCGCCGCCTGGATCGGGATCTTGAACATGTGCCTGGGGATCAGGTCCTTCAGCTTCTCACACATGTCGCGGCCGCGCTTTTCGGCGGCCGTGCGGTGCACGAGCATGGAGAGCGCATCGACCGGCTCGCCATTGACCATGATCGACATCTTCACAAGGTTGCCCTCGCGGTAATCGGCCAGGTGATAGTCGAACGAGGCGTATCCCTTGGAGATCGACTTCAGGCGGTCGTAGAAATCGAACACCACTTCGTTGAGCGGCAGCTCGTAGGTGAGCATGGCGCGCTTGCCGACATAGGTGAGTTCCGTCTGGATGCCGCGACGGTCCTGACAGAGCTTCAGGATACCGCCGAGATAATCGTCCGGCGTCAGAATGGTGGCCTTGATCCAGGGTTCGCGGATCTCGGAAATCTTGACGACATCGGGCATGTCAGCCGGGTTGTGCAGCTCGCGCTCCGAACCATCGGTCATCGTCAGCTGGTAGACGACCGAAGGGGCGGTGGCGATCAGATCGAGATCGAACTCGCGCTCCAGGCGCTCCTGGATGATCTCGAGATGCAGCAGGCCGAGGAAGCCGCAGCGGAAACCGAAGCCGAGCGCCGCGGAGCTTTCCATTTCGAAAGAGAAGGACGCGTCGTTGAGGCGCAGCTTGCCCATGGCAGCGCGCAGATCCTCGAAGTCGGCCGCATCGACAGGGAAGAGACCGCAGAACACGACAGGTTGCGCCGGCTTGAAGCCCGGCAGCGCCGTCGCGGTCGGCTTCTTGTCTTCGGTGATCGTATCGCCGACGCGGGTGTCTGCCACTTCCTTGATCGAGCCGGTGAAGAAGCCGATCTCGCCCGGGCCAAGTGAGTCCACGGCCAGCATCTTCGGCGTCAGCACGCCGACGCGCTCGACCTGATACTTGGCATCCGTGCCCATCATGCGGATCGTCATGCCCTTGGAAAGCACGCCGTCGAGGATGCGCACCAGAACCATGACGCCGAGATAGGTGTCGTACCAGCTGTCGACGAGCAGCGCCTTCAGCGGACCCTTCTCGCCGGCTTCGCTCTTCGGCGCCGGCAGCTGGTGCACGATCGCTTCGAGAACGTCGGGAATGCCGAGACCGGTCTTGGCCGAAATCAGCACGGCCTGGGAAGCGTCGATGCCGATCACTTCCTCGATCTGTTCCTTGATTCGGTCGGGCTCGGCCGCCGGCAGGTCGATCTTGTTGAGGACCGTCACCAGCTCGTGGTTGTTGTCGATCGCCTGATAGACGTTGGCGAGCGTCTGCGCCTCGACGCCCTGGGAGGCGTCGACGACGAGCAGCGAGCCCTCGCAGGCCGACAGCGAGCGCGAGACTTCATAGGCGAAGTCGACGTGGCCGGGCGTGTCGATCAGGTTCAGGATATAGGTTTCGCCGTCATTGGCCTTGTAGTGCAGGCGAACGGTCTGTGCCTTGATGGTGATGCCGCGCTCGCGCTCGATATCCATCGAATCCAGCACCTGCTCCGACATGTCGCGCTCGGCAAGGCCGCCGGTCGACTGAATCAGGCGGTCGGCCAGCGTCGACTTGCCGTGGTCGATATGGGCCACGATCGAGAAGTTGCGGATATGGTCGAGGGGCGTGCGGGTCGAATTGGTGCTCATGCGCCGCATATAGCAGCGCATCCCCTTGCCGCAAAGCGGAAAAGCAGGGTTTCGTTTACGATAAGTCGCTCCATCAGGCGGCGAAAATAGCGCTTGATTCCACGATTGAACCATGCATTTCTATTATAGTAGAAATATGGATCGGATAATGGAACAGGAACTCGAAACCGCGATCGGCTTCAGGATTCGCAGGCTGAGAAGCGACAGAAACCTGAAGCTCGACGAACTCGCCACCGCGTCCGGCGTCAGCCGGGCAATGATATCGCGCATCGAGCGCGGCGAGGCGAGCCCGACCGCAGCACTGCTCGCCCGCGTCTGCGCCGCCCTCGGCCTGTCGCTCTCGGCCTTCTTCGCGGAGGAGGGCGAGGCCGCGCCGCTGCTGCGCCAGCAGGACCAGCAGGTCTGGCGCGACCCCGAGACCGGCTACATCAGGCGCGCCGTCTCGCCGCCGGGCACCACGTCGGATGTCGATATCGTCGATGTCGAGTTCCCGGCCGGCGCCCGCGTCAGCTTTCCGCCGCATGCGGCCGCCAGCGGCATGACCCAGCATATCTGGATGTTCGATGGCGAGATGGAGATGACGACGGGCGACAACACCGTGCATCGCCTGCTTCCGGGCGATTGCCTCTTCATGCCCGTGGCCGAAGGCCATGTCTTTCACAATCCCGGCCCGGCGCCGGCCCGCTATTGCGTCGTGCTCGACCGCCGCCGCCATTAACTGATCTCAGGAGACCCCATGACCACCATCCGTCTGCTCGACGCGACAGAAGCGCGCGCCGCGATACCCGATCTTTGCGATGTGCTTGTCGATTGCGTCGATGGCGGCGCCTCCGTCGGCTTCATGCAGCCCTATACGCGTGAAGACGCCGAACCTTACTGGCAGGCCGTTGCCGAGAGCGTCGCCACGGGCGCTACCCTGCTTTTCGTCGCCGAGCTGGAGGGCAGGGTGCTAGGCACCGTGCAGATCGGCGCCGCCCAGATGCCGAACCAGCCGCACCGCGCCGACCTCAAGAAGCTCCTCGTCCACCGCGCCGCGCGCGGCAAGGGCCTGGCGCGCCTCCTGATGCGCGCCGCCGAAGAGGAAGCCGTGCGTCGCGGCAAGACCATTCTCGTGCTGGATACCGCGACCGGCAGCGATGCCGAAGCGATCTATCCGCGATTGGGCTGGGAGCGCGTCGGCGTCATCCCGGATTACGCGCTCTGGCCGGAAGGCGGCTTCTGCGCCTCCACCTTCTTCTACAAGCGCATTGCCTGATCTCGGGCAGGCCCGGCGATCTCAGCCCTTCTTCAGCCTGGGATCGTCGAGCGCGGGATTATAGAACAGTGAGAGCGTCAGGCTCCTGGCGATCCGCTCGGCCGTCGCCATGAACCATGCCTTCGCCTCGTCGGAGGGGGCGATATCGTCGAGCGTCGCGGAAAACAGCGCCAGCCATTGTGGAAAGAGATCCGGCGTCATGTTGGCCACGCCGACATGCGCCTGCACCGGCTTGCCGCCATAAGCGCCGCTTCGAAAGGCGACGGATGACCAGAAGCTCTTCATCTTCTCCATATGCTCCGGCCACCGCCCGGAAAGCCTGGCGTCGAACACCGGCCCCAGCGCGGGATGCGCAAGCACGCGCCCATAAAACGTCTCGACCAGACGATCGATAAACGCCGCATCGACCCCCATGCCCGCCATCTCCGCCTCGGCCCGCTGCCTGATCGCCGCCGAATGCGCCGCTCGTCCCTGTATCTCGCTATCCATCGCAAAGCCCACTCAACCGCGTAGCTGCGGCATCCCTCATATAGGCCCATGTCCGCTGCCGTGAAAGCCGCTGCGACGGAATGCCGTCGCTATCTTCCTTCGCCACGACTGTGCTGAGGCAATGGTAGCCTCTAAAACAACGGCAGCTTGTTGTCCTGGATCAGGATATCGAGCTTGTTGGCCACATCCTCGGTCCAGGCGAGGTTTTCGGTGAGCGCCGCCGGAAACAGCCCGGGGAGCGCGAACAGCGCGGCGGCCACCGCGCCGCCGTTGCGGGGGATGTCCGCCAGCAATGCCGCGATCTCGGCGGCGCGGGGGTCGCGCAGTTCGTAGGCCTTGCCGTTGCGGTCGATGCCGAGCGCGTAACGCATCCAGGCGGCGACGGCGATGGCGTAGGTTTCGGCCTTGCTGCCATCGGCCAGCGCTTCCGTGGCCGGCTCCAACAGGCGCTGCGGCAGCTTCTGGGTGCCGTCCATGGCGATCTGGTAGGTGCGGTGGGCGATCGCCTTGTTTGCAAAGCGGGCTGTCAATTCGTCGGCATAGGCTTCCAGATCGATGCCGGGAACCGGATCGAGCGTGGCGGCGGCGGCGTTCATGTGGCGGCGCGCGAGGGCGGCTAAGCCGGTATCGTCCATCACGTCGCGGATGAATTCATAGCCGCCGATATAACCGAGATAGGCGAGCAGCGAATGCGCGCCGTTCAACATGCGCAGCTTCATCTTCTCATAGGCCGAGACATCCTCGACCATCAGCGCGCCGGCCTTTTCCCATTGCGGGCGGCCATTGGCGAAGCTGTCCTCGATGACCCACTGCGTGAAGGGTTCGGTCTCGATCGCAACAAGATCGACGCGGCCGATGAGCATTTCGGCGTCGCGATAGGTGGCCTCGGTGCTGGCAGGCGTGATGCGGTCGACCATGGTCGAGGGGAACGGGACGTTGGCCTCGATCCAGGCCTTGAGCTCGGGATCGACACGGCCGGCGAAATCGAGCACGAGGCGCTTCAGGACAGCACCGTTGCTCGGAAGGTTGTCGCAGCTAAGCGCAGTGAATGGCGCGATACCCTTGGCGCGGCGGCGGGCGAGGCCCTCGACGAGATAGCCGATGACGCCGCGCGGCGCGTGGCGGTTTTGAAGGTCGGCTGCGATATCGGCATGCTTGAGATCGAGACCGCCGGTGGCGGCATCGAAGCCATAGGCCTTTTCGGTTACCGTCAGGCTGACGATGCGGATGGCCGGGTCTTCGAGCCGGGCCAGCAGTTCGTCGGGATTGCGGGTCGCGACATGGGCTTTCAGGATCGGGCCCATGACATGCGCGACCGTGCCTTCCGTGTCGCGCACCAGCATGGTGTAGAGGCCGTTCTGCTCGTTCAGATGATCGGCGACATCGGCGGTGCGCAGGCTTGCCACCTCGATCCCCCAATCGCCGCCACCAAGCGCCAGCGCCGCATCCGTATAGGGCGCGAAGTGGGCGCGGAAGAAGGCGCCGGGGCCGAGATGCAGGATGCCCGGCTTCAGCACATCCCGGTTGAAGGCGGGGAGCTTGGCTGTATGTGCGAGGCCGGTGAGGCGCGTCAGTCGTTCGGTCACAGCTTGTAGGCCTTCTTGGCGTTGCCGTAAGAGAGATCGGCGGCGGCGATCGCCGCATCCTGGCGCGATATCCGATGCTCCGCCGCCAGCGTCGCCAGGAAGCCGCAGACCTCGCGGCGCCAGACATCGTGGCGGGCGGGGATGGAGAGCAGCGCGCGGGTATCGTCGTTGAAGCCGGCCATGTTGGCAAAGCCTGCCGTCTCGACCACCTGATCGAGATAGCGGCGGATGCCGGCCGGGCTGTCGTGGAACCACCATGGCGGGCCAATCATCAGGCAGGGCCAGTGGCCGGCCATCGGCGCCAGTTCGCGGGCATAGGTGGTTTCATCGAGCGTGAAGAGCAGCACGCGCAGGCCCGGCGCATGGCCGTATTTCGCCAGAAGTGCGGAGAGCCCGCCAACCCAATCGGTCGTCGTCGGGATATCGGCGCCCATGTTCGGCCCGCGCGTCTGGAAGAGTTCGCGGTCGGTATTGCGGCGCGAGCCGGCGTGGATCTGCATGACCATGCCGTCTTCCGCCGAAAGCCCGGCCATCTCGGTCAGCATCTGGCCACGGAAGAGCTCGGCTTCGCCGGCCTCGAGCGTACCCTTGTGCGCCCGGTCGAGCAGCCGCTGCTTGTCCGAATGCGGAAGATCGGCGGTGAAGGCGGTGGGGACGCCGTGGTCGGTGGCGGTGGCGCCGAACTGGCGGAAATAGGCGCGGCGCTTGCGATGCGCCTCGATCAGGCCATCCCAGCTTGCGACGTCGCAACCGGTGAGCTCACCGAGCTTCGCGAGATTTTCGCGGAAACCGACGGCATCGGGATCGGTGACGCTATCGGGGCGATAAGTGGTGCGCACACGGCCGATCCAGCCATCTTCGGCCATCTTCTGATGGTGCGGCAGCTGGTCGAGCGCGCCCTCGGTGGTGGCGATCGTCTCGATGCCGAAGCGCTTGTGGAGCGCGCGCGGGCGGAACTCCGGCAGCGCCAGCTGCGCATTGATGTGATCGTAGAGCGTGTCGGCATTCCTCGATGTCAGCGGCTCCTCGCAGCCGAGCACGGCCGACATTGCGTGATCGACCCAGAGGCTCGACGGCGTGCCGCGGAAGAGATGATAGTGCGCGGCGAAGGTGCGCCAGATGTCGCGGCCGGACGAAACGGGCTTGCCGTCGAGGCGGGGAACGCCGAGGTCGTCGAGCTTGACGCCGACGCTGTGCAGCATGCGGAAGAGATAGTGATCGGGAATGACGAGCAGCGAGGCAGCGTCTTCGAAGGGCTTGTCGTCGGCGAACCAGGAGGGCTCGGTGTGCCCGTGCGGGCTGACGATCGGGAGAGCGCTGACGCTCTCGTAAAGCTCGCGCGCTATGCTGCGCGTTGCCGGATCGGCCGGAAAGAGCCGGTCCGGATGCAGAAATCCATTGCCGATATCCATCTTTATTCCTCCCTGGTGCCTATCGGCCTAGCGCACAAAAAAAGATGCGGCAAGGGCTTTTAGTAACCAAACGGTTCACTTTGTGAATCGGCGGCGGCCCCTCTCGAAACGATTGACCTTGCGGCCTATTTCCGCTTTGGAGAGCGCAATCACATGACCGGTTCATCTGGCCGGTCGTGGCAAGGAGAGCCCGATGTCTGATCAGACCGATCGTATCACCCAACTCGAGGAAACCGTCGCCCATCAGGCAAAGACGATCGAGGAACTGTCCGACCAGTTGACGGAACAGTGGAAGGTGGTCGAGCAGACGCGCGCCAAGCTGGACCGGCTGACTGAGCGCTTCCTTTCGCTCGAGGAGCAAGCGCTGGAAGCGCCGGCGATCACAAAGCCGCCGCACTACTGATCGTCACAGCCTTTCCTCACAGCCTTGCGCTTCGATGTCCGGATCCTTATATAAGCGCTCGTGAGGACGACCTCCGCCGTATGGGCTTAAACTCGGGACGACCCGGCATATTCCCATAGGGGCATTTCATGAGATCCGTCTCCGACCGTATCCGCCACGCCATCAGCTTTGAACTCATTGGTCTCGCCATCATCACGCCGCTCGGCGCGTTTGCCTTCGGCATGCCGATCGCCGATATCGGCGTCGTCGGCGTTGCGAGCGCCACGGTGGCGACGGCGTGGAACTATCTCTATAATCTCGGCTTCGACCATGTGATGCAGCGCCTGACGGGCGGCACGAAGAAGAGCCTTGCCGTACGCATTCTGCATGCCGTGCTGTTCGAGGGTGGTCTGCTTGTGGCGCTCTTGCCGCTGATTGCCTGGTATCTCGGCGTCAGCCTGCTGCAGGCCTTCATGATGGACGTGTCCTTCGCGCTTTTCTATCTGGTCTACGCCTTCGCCTTCAATCTGGCGTATGACCGGATTTTCCCGCTGCCGGACTGGCAGGGCAAGGCACCGGACGCCGTGCGCGGCTGATCGGCGCCACCCGCGCCAAATGGCGTGGTTTGCGATCGCGGATTTCGGGTCTATATAGCGCCAGAACATCATTACTCAGCGAAAGACGACAGCATGGCCGCGACGATCCGTTACCACAAAGGCGACATTTCCGCCGCCGATGCAGCGCGCTATACCGGCGCGATCGCGATCGACACCGAAACGCTCGGCCTCGTGCCGCGCCGCGACCGGCTCTGCGTCGTCCAGCTTTCGCCGGGCGACGGCTCTGCCGACGTGATCCGCATCGCGGCCGGCCAGACGGAGGCGCCGAACCTCGTGGCGCTTCTTTCGGATCCGACGCACGAGAAGATCTTCCATTACGGTCGCTTCGACATTGCCGTGCTTTTCAACGCTTTCGGCGTGACGACGACGCCGGTGTTCTGCACCAAGATCGCCTCGCGCCTCTGCCGCACCTATACGGACCGGCACGGGCTGAAGGACAATCTCAAGGAGATGCTCGAGGTCGATATCTCCAAGACCCAGCAATCCTCCGACTGGGGCGCGGAGATGCTGTCGCAAGCACAGCTCGAATATGCCGCCTCCGATGTTCTCTATCTGCATGCGCTGCGCGACAAGCTCACCCACCGCCTCATTCGCGACGGGCGGTTCGAGCATGCGACCGCATGCTTCGCCTTCCTTCCCACCCGCGCCAAGCTCGACCTGCTCGGCTGGGACGAGACGGATATTTTTGCGCACAGCTGATATTGCTTGCCGGCCTCTCACCACGCAAATCCTGCGTGTCCCGCTACGCACCGAATGATTAGTGCTTCATTAACGGTGAATCACTAGGATGCTCATTAACTTCTGAGCATTCCGTGGCGCGATGCAGCGTCCTCCAGGCACGCGACATCGCCGGAGAATGCAAAACAGCCCGATGAACGCGGCTTTCCTGTAACCTGCTTCAGCGCATTTTACGAAAGAGGAAGCATGCCATGTTGTCTCCGGTTCGTGCAGCGTCAAGCTCAAGCTTCCCCTCGCAGGGCTCCACCTCGGCGCTGAGCGCCAGCGACATCGTGCGCAGCGTCGCCGCGGTTGCGCCGGTCAACCAGGTCGAGAGCCCGGACCTGACATCAGGTGCCACCGCCAAGCTCAACATCCTGCTGCTTGCCGTTCGCGCCCGCATGGTCGAGGCGCTGCTCAATGTGCTGACCGCCACCGGAGAGGCGCTTTCGCAGCCGCGCGACGACAACGAACCGGACCTCGTCTTCGCAGCGCGGCTGGCGGACGCGATCCAGAAACTGCCGGCCGCCAAGATCGAAGTGATCGAGCGCCAGCTGGCGGCCCAGGGCCACGCCATCCCGCTGCGGCTGCTTGCCGAAGCGCTGCAAAACCCGGCCGGCCCCGCCGCAACGCGCATCGCCGCCTATCTCGAAACCATCGGCACAAGGGATCGCGATCTCGCGACGCGCGCCGTTCTCAAATCCTACAGCCAGAACGATGGTTCGCCTGTCCGCCCGGAACAGCGGCCGGAGATCAGCCTGCATCGCGATACGGTCACATCAGCGCCGCGCGCCACGACCGCAGCGACCGATAGCGCTGGAGCCAGGAATGCGGCGATGGCGGCGGCAAGCGGGGCGATCGGCCACGAAAGCGAAGTGACCGCGCAGACCGTTGTGACCGACGATGCACCCATGCCCCCCGCCGCCGAACGCGCGGAGCCGAAGGCTGCGATGACCGCCGCAAGCGCCACGCTTTCGACCGACGAAGCGGCGGAAGCGCCTGTCGCAGCGGAAGCATCCGCTCTCCCGGCCGAAGCCGAAGCAACCGAGGTCGCGGCTGAGCCGACAGCCGCGCGCGACACCAAGGCCGATCCGATCATCCCGAAGAGCTGGGTCGGCATTCCGGCTTCGCTGTCGAAGGACGAGACCGCCATGATCGTCGTCATCATCCGCGATCAGGCGACCGAGACGCTGCTCGAGGCGACGGACGTCGAGCCGGCGGTCGATATCGACGTCCTGCTCGACGACACGCTGATCGCCGACATCCCTGACAATCTGAAGCGCCCAGCCGAGCAGATGCTGATGGCGAACGGGCTTGTGAAGCCGATGACGCCGCAGGCAGCCCCCTCTCCGCTGGAGGCCGTGGCGGCACAGGCTGCGGCGCGGCAGCCGACACAGGCGGATACCGACACGCCATCGGCAACGCGGCAGATGATCGACGCCACCTACGCCCCGGTTCTGATGAAGGTCATCGAGGGCGTGCCCTATGCGCCGCAGCCCTATGACTTCGCCAAGGACGAGACCGACGATGCCGGTTCGCGCGAGATGAACCGCGAAGACCACAACGGCAATATCGACCAGGGCGACGAGAACGAAGACGCAGAACAGGATGGCGCGGACGAGGCGGAGACGCTTGAGGAGCAGGTGCTTGCGGCTGATGACGACGCTGCATTCATGGCCGCGCAGCAATCCGCAATCGCCGCACCCATACTCGATGAGATGGGCGAGCCTATCCTGATGTTGCCGGGTCCCGGCCTGCCGATGGCGCCGGCGAGCGATGAAGCCTATGCGCGCTACCGGCGGATGGTCGGCTGGGAATAGCCCAGCCTTCGACCTTCTCCCAAGAGACCGAAAACGAAAGAACCCGCCGGATCGCTCCGGCGGGTTCTCTTATTCTTCAAGCCTGACGGCTGGCGATTATTCGCCGCGGTTCTTCAGAGCCGCGCCGAGGATGTCGCCGAGCGAAGCGCCAGAGTCGGACGAACCGAACTGAGCAACGGCTTCCTTCTCTTCAGCGATTTCCAGAGCCTTGATCGAAAGCATGACCTTGCGGTCCTTCTTCGAGAAGTTGGTGACGCGAGCGTCAACCGTCTGGCCAACCGAGAAGCGCTCCGGACGCTGGTCGTCGCGATCGCGAGCGAGGTCAGCGCGGCGGATGAACGAGGTGATGTCTTCGTGGTCTACGAGCTTCACTTCGATGCCACCGTCGTTGACGGCGATGACTTCAGCCGAAACAACAGCGTTCTTGCGCAGGTCGCCGGAAGCGGCAGCTTCGCCGACCGAGTCCTTGCCGAGCTGCTTGATGCCGAGCGAGATGCGCTCCTTTTCGACGTCTACATCGAGAACGACAGCCTTAACGACATCGCCCTTGTTGTATTCTTCGATGACCTGTTCGCCCGGACGGTTCCAGTCGAGGTCAGAGAGGTGCACCATGCCGTCAACATCGCCGTCGAGGCCGATGAACAGGCCGAATTCGGTCTTGTTCTTGACTTCGCCTTCGACTTCAGTGCCGGCCGGATGGTTGCGAGCGAATGCCGCCCACGGATTTTCCAGCGTCTGCTTGAGGCCGAGCGAAATACGACGCTTGGACGGATCGACTTCGAGAACGACGACTTCGACTTCCTGGCTCGTGGACAGGATCTTGCCGGGGTGTACGTTCTTCTTGGTCCAGGACATTTCCGAGATGTGGATCAGGCCTTCGATGCCCGGCTCCAGCTCGACGAACGCACCGTAGTCGGTGATGTTCGTGACGGTACCGGAGATCTTCTTGCCTTCCGGATACTTGGCCTGGATGCCATCCCACGGATCCGACTCGAGCTGCTTCATGCCGAGCGAGATGCGGTGGGTTTCCTGGTTGATGCGGATGATCTGAACCTTGACCTGCTGGCCAATGGACAGGATTTCCGACGGATGGTTCACACGGCGCCATGCCATGTCGGTGACGTGCAGCAGGCCGTCGATGCCGCCGAGATCAACGAACGCACCGTAATCGGTGATGTTCTTGACGACGCCGTCAACAACCTGGCCTTCTTCGAGGTTCTGAACGATTTCAGAACGCTGCTCGGCACGGGATTCTTCCAGAACCGTACGACGCGATACAACGATGTTGCCGCGACGCTTGTCCATCTTGAGGATTTCGAAGGGCTGCGGGTTGTGCATCAGCGGGGTAACGTCGCGGATCGGACGGATGTCGACCTGCGAACGCGGCAGGAAGGCAATCGCGCCGTCGAGGTCAACCGTGAAGCCGCCCTTGACCTGGTTGAAGATAACGCCTTCAACGCGCTCACCAGCTTCGAACTTGGCTTCGAGCTTGACCCAGCTCTCTTCGCGGCGAGCCTTTTCGCGCGACAGAACAGCTTCGCCGAGAGCGTTTTCGATGCGCTCAACGTAAACTTCGACTTCGTCGCCGACCTTGAGCGTGCCGTCCTTGGCCTTGGCGCCGAATTCCTTGAGCAGAATGCGACCTTCGACCTTGAGGCCAACGTCGACAACGGCGGAGTCCTTCTCGATTGCCGTTACGATACCCTTGGTTACATAGCCTTCAGCCAGATCGTTCTTGGCAAAGGATTCTTCCAGAAGGGCCGCGAAATCTTCGCGAGAGGGAGTAGCTACTGACATGAAATCTCCTGCGTGTCCGAATCTTTGGACACGTATGCGCCGGTTGGTTCGTGTTGAATGAGCCTGATCCCCGTCCGCCCTCTCATCGAAGGCAATCCGGCGCTTGGACGGAATTTCAGGCTGTCGTTTAAGGCGGTCAGGGCAAAGCCTGGCGGAACGCCTCAAATCTCAATTTTTGTTCAAGGCGGCATCGATGACCGATTTCGCGGCTTGAAACGCGGCTTCTATACTCATTTCCGACGTATCAAGCAAGTGCGCGTCTTCGGCTGGTTTCAAAGGGCTGTCGGCCCGTCCCATGTCGCGTTCGTCGCGTCGCTTGACGTCTTCGAAAATCGCCTCGAAATCGGCGGCGATCCCCTTGGCCTTGATCTCGTCGAAACGGCGCCTCGCGCGCACGTGCGCCGACGCCGTCACATAAAGCTTCACCGGTGCTTGCGGGCAGACCACCGTTCCGATGTCGCGCCCATCCAGCACCGTGCCCGGCGTGCGCTCCGAAAACCTGCGCTGCGCCTCGACCAGCGCGCGGCGCACCGATGGCATCACGGCGATCTTCGAGGCGGCTTCGCCGATCTCGTGCTTCGACAGGATATCGCGATCGAGGCCGGCGAGTTCAACCTCGCGGGCCATTTTTTCCGCCGTAAGCTCGTCATCGAGCGGCAAGCCGGCATCGAGCAGTGCCTTGGCGGTGGCGCGGTAGGTCAGGCCGGTGTCGAGGTGGTGGAAGCCATAGGTCTCGGCGATGCGGCGCGACAGCGTGCCCTTGCCGGCGGCGGCCGGTCCATCGATGGCGATGACAAAATGGTCTGAACTGGTCGGCATGCTCGTCTTTCTACCCCGCCCGATATTTTCAGGGCATTGCTGTCGGCCAATCTCAATCGGCCGGTGTCTCAATTCTCTTTGCCTGCTTCTGGCAAGCCGCCATAGCGGCGCACGAGATCGGTCATCTCGTCCTGGCCCGCCGTTTCGCCAAGCCCTGCCGCGACCCCTTCGCGGTCGGCGATCGGCCGGTTCTGGCTGACCTTCCACTTGCCCTCGATGGCGGTGATCTCGATCTCGACGCCGACGATGCCCTTCATCTGCGCCTTCACATAAGCGTCCGGCGCATCGCTGACGGCCCATGGCTTTTCACGCGGCGTCTCGTGCTGCACGGTCAGCGCGGTGATCTGCGCCAAGAGCCAATCGGCGTCGTCGATCACGCGGGCGGTGCCGCGCACCTGCACCATAGCGTAGTTCCAGGTCGGCACGACCTTGCCGGTCTCGCGCTTGGTTTCGTACCAGGAGGGCGTGACATAGCTGTCGGCGCCCTGGAAGACGGCAAGCAGCTCGGCGCCATCTGCGAGATCGCGCCACTGCGGATTGGCCCTCGCCAGATGCAGCCGAAGCGTACCCTTCTCGGACGCCGCCGCATCGAGATGAAAGGGCACGGAATTGGCCATCAGCCCAGAGGCGCCCGTCGTGATCAAAAGACCGAGCGGATGCGCCCTGATCAGCGCGTGCTGGACGCCGAGATCGTCTTCCCTGAAATGCGGTGGCTGATACATGTCGCCCATCCGTCTGCTGCCGGAACCTGCCGGCGTCACGTTGCCCATCGAGTATTCGCGGCTCACTAGCACAAAGCATCGGCCCGGTCATCCGCCGCGGCGCATGGCGATTGCGGTCGCAGCACGTGAAGTTAGGCTTTGACATGGCGGCCCGCAACGATTATGGGGACCGGCTTATAAATTCCGAACAGAACGCCGGTTTCAACGGCATTTGCCGAACTCAGGTTCGGCCATTCTCACGATCACGAGGCTCAACAGTGGCGAAAGCTGAACTTGGAACCAAGCGTACCGATCCGGAAACCGGCAAGAAATTCTACGACCTGAACCGGAACCCGATCGTTTCTCCTTACACGGGCAAGACCTACCCGCTCTCCTTCTTCGTCGAAAGCTCGGCTGCAGCCGCTGCTGAAGCCGCGCAGGAAGAGGAAGAAGTGGCCGAAGTCGATACCGAAAGCACGGAAGTCGAACTGGTCTCGCTCGAGGACGCAGACGGCGATGCATCCGGCGACGACATCCCTGACATGGGCGACGACGATGTCGAAATCGAAGGCGATGACGACGACGATACCTTCCTGGAAGCCGACGAAGACGACGACGATGACGACATGAGCGACATCATCGGCGTGACCGGCGACGAAGAAGACGTCTGATTTCGAACAAGGATCGGCCCGGGCGAGAAAAATTCACCGGGCCGATTTTTTAGGCTTGCCATCTGCGAAAACCGCACGTATTAAGCCGCCACTTCCCGAGGACAAGCGCTTCGCGAAGCATCCCAGGCCCGGCACAAACCGGTCCACCCTGATGGGGCTATAGCTCAGCTGGGAGAGCGCTTGCATGGCATGCAAGAGGTCAGCGGTTCGATCCCGCTTAGCTCCACCAAGTTTTCTCCTTTAGTTCTCGACTAAATCATCCGACTACCCGAATTGCGTTCCCCGCCATCTCGGGGGTATGCTCCCCTAGCAATTTTCAAACAGCCCTTTTCACGCCGCGAGGCTCCAAGGTCCGCAGCACGATTTCAGCGTCCCGGACCCCACCCATGACACGACAGAGACGACGCCGCATCATTCACACGCGCCGAACGGCAACTGGGCTTGCGCTCGCCGGCGCAATCTCGTTTTTGGCGGGGATGACGGATGCGACCGGGTTGGTTTTGAGCGGTGATTTCGTGTCGTTCATGACCGGGAATACGACGCGCGCCGCACTTTCGCTTGGGGCAGGAAACTTCGGGCATGCGGCCGTGTTGATCGCGGCGATCACCGTCTTCGTGCTCAGCAACGCGGCCGGGATCGTGCTTGCGCATTTCGCCGAGCGGCGGGTTTTCGTGGTGCTTGGCTGCGTCGGGCTGATGCTGGCGGGTGCTTCGCTGATGAGCGATCCCGGCCTCGTGCTTCCCCGCTTCTACCTGATCGTTGCCTCCATGGGGATGGTGAACGCCGCGGTGGAACATATTGAGGGGCTGCCGATCGGGCTTACCTATGTGACCGGGGCATTGTCGCGTTTCGGGCGCGGCATCGGCCGCTTTTTGATCGGCGATCGGCGGCTCGACTGGACAATCCAGATCGTTCCCTGGCTTGGCATGCTGCTCGGCGCCATAGCGGGCGCGCTGCTGACGCAGGTTGCGGGTGCCTCAGCACTTTGGGTGGTCGCCGCCTTCGCGATGTTGATCGCGCTGGCTGCTCTCCTGATCCCGAAGCCGCTGCAGCGGCGGTTCAACCAGTCGGCGGCCGCACGCGCGTCCGTCCAGCGCGAAGTGATCGTCGCACCATCGTCAGCGCGAATCAGCTAGACGTCGTTCCAGAACCGATGCAGGAACGGAGGCCCCCGCGTGTTTGTCTTCTCGAAACTCGTCTGGATTTTCGGCCAGCCGCTGTCGCTGGCTTTCCTGCTTATTCTCGTCGCGCTGATCGCGGGGCTGATCCGCTTCCGCATCATCAGCCTGCTCGCGACTGCCTGCGCCGCGCTGGTGCTCTTCCTCACGCTCTATACGACATCAGGCAATTATCTCCTGCAGGGGCTCGAGGACCGCTTCGCCAAGCCGCAGGATCCCGCCGAACTCACATGTATGATCGTGCTCGGTGGCGGCTTCGAGAATGAGGTGAATACATCCAGGCACGGGATCGAAATGAATGCCGGCGGCGACCGGTTTATCGAGACGCTGAGGCTGGCGCAGAAATATCCGCAGTCGCGCATTCTCGTCTCGGGCGGCGATGGGTCTATGTCGGGTGTCTACGAGGGCGATGCGGTCATGGCCGAACGGTTCTTCCCGCTGTTCGGCGTGGCGAAGGAGCGGCTGGTGCAGGAGACGACCTCGCGGACCACCTTTGAAAACGCCGTCAACACCAAGGACCTGCTGGCGAGCCAGGGGCTTTCCAACTGCCTGCTGATCACCTCGGGCTATCACATGCCGCGCTCGGTCGGGATCTTCCGCAAGCTCGGCATCGACGTGACGCCGTGGCCGACGGACTATAAAACCGACGGCCACGAGCACCTGGCGCTCGATTTCACGCAGCCGAGCCGCAACGCGCAGAACATGGCAACGGCGATCCGCGAATGGTTCGGCCTCGTCGGATATTACTTCGCCGGGCGCACCTCGGAGCTTTATCCGCGCTGAGCCGGCCGTTTCCCGACGCTACTTCTTGGAGATGGTGACGAACTTGGTGCCGCGCACGCGGGTGGTGATGACGCAGGGATCGGTCTTCGGATCGCCGTCTGGCCGGTCGCAGAAGCGCGGATGCATCTTCATGGCCAGCACCTTGTTGCCGAAGCGCTGCACGAAATCGTAGCCATAGGTCTTGGCGGTGGCGATCATGAAATAGCCGCCCTCGGCGACCTGCAGATAGAAATTGTAGACGCAGCCGTCCTCGTCGCACTGCGGGCCCTTGGTGCCGTCGCAGGTCATTTCGCCCTCGTTGACGACAACATCGACCAGCCCGTCATTGTTGATGTCCTGATGGGTGACGAAACCGTCGGAGAACTCGACCTCGGTGCATTGCTGCTTGAAATGATCCTTCTCGTAGACTTCAGGATCGGGAAGCAGCGACTGCTGGGCGTAGGCCGCGGTGGATACGGCCAGGGCAGCAACGAGGTTCAAGGCGATCAGCAGCGTTTTCACAGGTTCTCTTTTCGTCGGATAAGGACGCCATTGGTTCGTGAGTTTGGCTGATCCGCCTTGCGCCGCCCTTGCGGCCATGATTATTCGAGGGAAAGATCGCCATTGGAGCACGCGATGTCGCCATTCGTCTATCTCGACTATGCCGGCGTTGCCCTGTTTGCGGCAACGGGTGCGCTTGCCGCCTCGCGCAAGCAGCTCGATCTGATCGGCTTCCTGTTCTTCGCGGTCATCACGGGCATCGGCGGCGGCACGGTGCGCGACATCGTCCTGGGTCGCGTGCCGGTCTTCTGGGTTCTGAACCCTACCTATATCCTGGTCTGCTGTGCCGCCGGCGTTTTGGTGTTCTTCACCGCGCATATGGTGGAATCGCGCTACCGGCTGCTGATCTGGCTCGATGCCGTCGGGCTTTCGGCCTATTGCGCCATGGGTGCGGCCAAGGGGCTGGCCGCCACCGGCTCGCCGACCATCGCGATCGTCACCGGCACGCTGACGGCGACCTTCGGCGGCGTGTTGCGCGATCTTGTCGCCAACGAGCCCTCGGTGCTGCTGAGGCCGGAGATCTACATCAGCGCGGCGCTGGTCGGCGCGGCGATCTTCACCGGCGCCAATGAGTTTGGGCTACCACTCTATGCGGCGTCAGCCGCGGGCGTGCTTGCGGCATTCGCGGTGCGGGGAGGGGCGCTTTACTACGGCTGGACGTTTCCCACCTACAAGGCAAAGCCCGGCCGGCATCCCGACGATGTGATGTAGAGATTATTTTAGATCAGCTGCGCTTGGGCCGCAGGCGGATCACCACGTCGACATGGGCGATTTCCATGCCCTCCGGCGGCTCCGGCAGATTGTCGATGGTGAGATTGCTGACGGGAATATCGAGCACGTCGTTGTCGCCTTCCACGAAGAAGTGGTGGTGATCGGAGACATTGGTGTCGAAATAGGTCTTGGCGCTTTCGACCGCGAGAACGCGGATCATGCCAGCCTCGGTGAACTGGTGCAGCGTGTTGTAGACGGTGGCAAGCGACACCGGCACGCCGGCGACAACGGCCTCCTCGTGCAGTTCCTCGACGGTCAGGTGGCGATCGCCCTTTGCAAAGAGCAGGTCGCCGAGCGCGACGCGCTGGCGCGTCGGCCTGAGGCCAGCGCCCCGCAACCTTGCTTCAATGGTAAGAGGGGCTTCAGCCGCCATCAACAACTCCCGCTAATCTAGCGTCCCGCAATCAGGTTTCTCTTAGCCATATAACTTTTGCACGAATGGCTTTCAATAGTTTCAATGGGGACAACGGGTGTCAAAGCGCCGCGAAATCGGGCTTTTTGCGTAATTAGTGCTGGCCCGGGGCTTGGCCTTCCTGTATGCGACCACCAAATAAGGCGCGCAGCCGGTCCTTGGACGTGGTGAAGATCAGTCATGCTTATGCTTCATTTTCCGTCGAACTTGGACTAAACGTTCACATCCATCAGCTTAGTTGCGGGGGAATTAGAGTTTTCATGGCGACGAAACAATCCAGCTTCAACTATGAGGAAATCCTGGCATGCGGCCGCGGCGAGCTTTTCGGCCCCGGCAACGCGCAGCTTCCTCTGCCGCCAATGCTCATGGTTCACCGCATCACCGACATCTCCGAAACCGGCGGCGCCTTCGACAAGGGCTATATCCGCGCCGAGTACGATGTGAAGCCAGACGATTGGTATTTCCCCTGCCACTTCCAGGGCAACCCGATCATGCCGGGCTGCCTCGGCCTCGACGGCATGTGGCAGCTGACCGGCTTCTTCCTCGGCTGGCTCGGCGAGCCCGGTCGCGGCATGGCGCTGTCTACGGGTGAAGTGAAGTTCAAGGGCATGATCCGCCCGACCACGAAGCTGCTCGAATACGGCATCGACTTCAAACGCGTCATGCGCGGCCGCCTGGTGCTCGGCACCGCCGACGGCTGGCTGAAGGCCGATGGCGAAACCATCTACCAGGCCTCCGACCTGCGCGTCGGCCTGTCCAAGGACAAAGACGCCTGATTGCACCGGGCATCCGTGCCTGGTTTTCCAAGTTAGAAAAAACGAAAAGGTCGAAACACATGAGACGGGTAGTTGTCACGGGTCTGGGCGTCGTTTCCTCGATCGGCAATGACGCCGCCGAGGTCACCGCTTCGCTGCGCGATGCCAAGTCCGGCATTTCCTTTTCCAACGATTTCGCCGAGCACGGCTTCAAGTGCCAGGTCTGGGGTCGCCCTTCGCTCGATCCGACGGATCTGGTCGATCGCCGCGCCATGCGCTTCCTGTCTCAGGGCGGTGCGTGGAACCATGTCGCGATGAAGCAGGCGCTCGCCGATTCCGGTCTTGAGGAAAAGGACTACAGCGAAAACGAGCGCACCGGCATCATCATGGGCTCGGGTGGTCCTTCGACCCGCACGCTGATTGAAGCAGCCGAGATCACCATCAAGAACAACAGCCCGAAGCGCATCGGCCCGTTCGCCGTGCCGAAGGCGATGTCTTCGACGGCCTCGGCCACGCTCGCGACATGGTTCAAGATCCACGGCGTGAACTACTCGATCTCGTCTGCCTGCTCGACATCAGCGCATTGCATCGGCAATGCCGCAGAAATGATCCAGTGGGGCAAGCAGGACATCATGTTCGCCGGCGGCCACGAGGATCTCGACTGGACGATGTCGAACCTGTTCGACGCCATGGGCGCCATGTCTTCCAAGTACAACGACACGCCCGAGACCGCATCGCGCGCCTATGACGCGACCCGCGACGGCTTCGTGATTGCCGGCGGCGCAGGCGTTCTGGTTCTCGAAGAGCTGGAGCATGCCAAGGCCCGCGGCGCCAAGATCTATGCCGAAATCGTCGGCTACGGCGCTACTTCCGACGGCTACGACATGGTCGCTCCGTCGGGCGAAGGTGCGATCCGCTGCATGCGCCAGGCGCTCTCGACGGTGAAGGGCGATGTCGATTACGTCAACACGCACGGCACCTCGACGCCTGTTGGCGACAGCAAGGAAATCGGCGCGATCCGCGAAGTGTTCGGCAACAAGATCCCGCACATCCAGTCGACCAAGTCGCTCACCGGCCACTCGCTGGGTGCCGCCGGCGTGCAGGAATCGATCTACTCGCTGTTGATGATGCAGGCCGGTTTCATCGGCGAAAGCGCTCATATCACCGAGCTTGACCCCGAGTTCGACGGCGTGCCGATCGTGCGCAAGCGCATCGACGACGCCAAGATCGACATCGCGCTTTCCAACTCCTTCGGCTTCGGCGGCACCAACGCCACGCTCGTCTTCCAGCGCTACAACGGATAATAACATGACGGGAATCATGCAGGGTAAGCGCGGGCTTATCATGGGTGTCGCGAACAACCACTCCATCGCCTGGGGCATCTCCAAGGCGCTGGCGGCACAGGGCGCGGAACTTGCCTTCACCTACCAGGGCGATGCGCTGGGCAAGCGCGTCAAGCCGCTTGCCGCCGAAGTCGGCTCCGACTTCGTGCTGCCATGCGACGTCGAGGACATCGCTTCCGTCGACGCCACTGTGGACGCGATCAAGGAACGCTGGGGCACGCTCGATTTCGTCGTTCACGCCATCGGCTTTTCCGACAAGAACGAGCTCAAGGGCCTCTACGCCGACACCACGCGCGAGAATTTCAGCCGCACGATGGTAATCTCCTGTTTCTCGTTCACCGAGATCGCCAAGCGTTTGGCGCCTTTGATGAACGAAGGCGGCTCGATGCTGACGCTGACCTATAACGGCTCGACGCGCGTCATCCCGAACTACAACGTCATGGGCGTCGCCAAGGCGGCACTCGAGGCCTCCGTGCGCTACCTGGCGGCCGATTACGGCCCGCGCGGCATTCGCGTCAACGCGATCTCCGCCGGCCCGATCCGCACGCTGGCCGGCGCCGGCATTTCGGACGCCCGCGCCATCCTGTCGTGGAACCAGCAGAACTCGCCGCTGCGCAAGACCGTGACGATCGATCACGTCGGCAACTCGGCCCTCTACCTGCTCTCCGACATGGCGGCAGGCGTCACCGGCGAAATCCACTTCGTCGACGCCGGCTTCAACATCACCTCGATGCCGGCGCTCGATACGCTGCGCAAGGCGGACGCCGAGTAAGCGGCAGCCAGCCAGAACCGAATGCAAGGCCATGCGCATTATATTGCGCATGGCCTTTTTCGTTTCTATCGCTCCTGTCTTCGGACCACCGGGGAGCAATGGATGCCGCTCACTTCCCGGCCTCGGGGCCGGTAACGCCTTTACGGCAACGCGCTCGGCAAGCGCAAGTGGTGCGTAAGCGTCATGAAGCGCTGCATGCCAAGCTTCTCGGCAACGCGAATTGAGGCGCTGTTGTCGGCGCTGACTTGATAGCGCGAGAGCATGTTTCTCTTGGCAAGTTCGGCCAGGGCCGTGCGGACGACTTTACCCGCGAAACCTCGGCCCCGCGAATTCTCGGCGGTATAGACGCCGCCAATCTCCCAGACCGCCCCATAATTCCGGAAGACGAAGCACAGCGATTGCGGCTGGTCCTCGGGGCCGAGGATGCAGACGAAAGCCTCACCGGCATCGAGCAGGGCTTGCAGCCAGTTGCGGGCGTGCCCTTGCTTCTCAAGCGCGTCGAGAACGGCGTTTCCGGGTGCGACGGTGACAGCCACGTCGATATCGCGCTCGACGCTGCCCTTCCCGGTGTAGGATAGATAGCAGGCTTTCTGCTCTGTTGCGTAGCGCGCCGAAATAATCAGGCGGTCGGCATCATTGGCCACCTTGAACACGACGCCGACATTCTCTGGCACGTGCTCGAGAAGCCGTTCTGTAAGGGCGGGAGCGTCGCTTGAGATGAAGGCAACCCAATCCGCCTCGGCATACGCGTCCCGATCATAGGGGCTGGCGGAGACCTTGAGGAGCACGAGAGATCCCGATCCCGTGCGATCCGAGACCCGATACGCAATGGTATCGTCGGGGAAGAGCGATAGCTGCTTCAGCAGAACGATATTGCGCAGAAGCTGCCGCTCAAGGTGAACGGCAGTGTCTTGATGACGCTCTGAAACAGGCAAGGTGACCTCGGACGCGAGTATGCGGACCGAGGTACCCTAGGCCTTATTTCTTCGCCCACAAGACCTTGAAGCGGGCGTTGCGGCAGGTTTCGCCGCTTTCGCGGAAGCTCGCCGCCAGGACCGGCTCGTAGGGCAGGCCGCGGTTGGCAACCAGCAGCAGGCGGCCGCCGGAGCGGAGCGCGGATGCCGCCGTCTTGATCATCGCCTGGCCGAGCGCCGGCTCGGCGGCATGGCTTTCGTGGAAGGGCGGGTTCATGATGATGAGGTCGTACTTGTCCTTGACCGGCTCGCCCGCCAGATCGTGCCAGAAGAAGCGTGCCGGTACATTCGGGCAGTTCTCCTCGATGTTGGCCTTGGCGGCCTCCAGCGCGGCGTAATTCGCCTCGTAGAGGTCGAGGCGGCTGACACCGGGGGAGCGTTCCGCCATCTCGACGGAGAGATAGCCCCAGCCGGCGCCGAAATCGGCGACGTCGCCGGTGAAATCGGTGGGCACGCGAGAGGCGAGCAGCTCCGATCCGTCATCGATGCGGTCATGCGAGAACATGCCGGCGGCGGCCTCGAAGCGGCCGTCGACGCGCACAGCGGGCTTGGCGAACTTGGCGATGATTTCGGACGGATCTGCCGGCGCGCCGAACCAGAAGGCGACGCCGTGATACTTAGGCATGTGCTCGAGCGACAGGCCGAAGGCTTCCATGCGCTTGCGCAGCGGCTGGATGCCGTCTTCCTTGCCGCCGGCGACGACGACGAGGCCGCCCATCTTCACGCGGGTAAGTGCTTCGGCGATATTCGCCTCGTTCTCGCCCTTGTGCTTGTTGCAGAGAACCAGAACGGCATCGTAGTCCTCGCCTTCGACCTCAGGCGTGGTTTCGATGCGCTGGGCGAGCAGCTGCCGGTACAGCGGCCGAAAGCCCTGTACGGCGCTCAGCGCGGCGGCAAAGCCCTGCGGCAGGGCGAAGCCAGCCTCGGCGCCGAGGAAGAGCACGCGCTCGCCCTCGCCGGGCGCCTCGACGGTGCCGCTTACAAAGGGGTGGAACAGTGTCTTCAGCGTTTCGCTGCTCATCGTTTTATCTCGATCCTGAATAGAAAAAGGGCGCGAGAAGATTCCCGCGCCCATGAAGTCATCGGAAGGCGCAGCTTACTCGGCTGCTTCTTCCTTCTTCTTGTCGGCAGGGATTTCCTGGCCGGTTGCCTGGTCGACAACCTTCATCGACAGGCGGACCTTGCCGCGCTCGTCGAAGCCGAGGAGCTTGACCCAAACCTTCTGGCCTTCCTTGACGACGTCCTGGGTCTTGGCAACACGCTCGGAAGCGAGCTGCGAGATGTGGACGAGGCCGTCGCGGGCGCCGAAGAAGTTGACGAAGGCGCCGAAGTCGGCGGTCTTCACGACCGTGCCTTCGTAGATCACGCCGATTTCAGGCTCGGCAACGATCGAGTGGATCCACTTGCGGGCCGCTTCGATTTCCTTGCCCGAGGAAGATGCGATCTTCACGGTGCCGTCGTCTTCGATGTTGATCTTGGCGCCGGTCTTTTCGACGATTTCGCGGATGACCTTGCCGCCGGAGCCGATGACTTCACGGATCTTGTCGACCGGGATGTTCATGACTTCGATGCGCGGAGCGAATTCGCCGAGCTGCGAACGGCCTTCGGAGATCGCCTTCGACATTTCGCCGAGGATGTGCGTACGACCGCCCTGTGCCTGGCCGAGAGCGACCTTCATGATCTCTTCCGTGATGCCGGCGATCTTGATGTCCATCTGCAGCGAGGTGATGCCGTCGGCAGTACCTGCAACCTTGAAGTCCATGTCGCCGAGGTGGTCTTCGTCGCCGAGGATGTCGGAGAGAACGGCGAAGCGGTCACCTTCGAGGATCAGGCCCATGGCGATACCGGCAACCGGCTTAGCCAAAGGAACGCCGGCGTCCATCAGAGCGAGCGAGGTGCCGCAGACGGTTGCCATCGAGGACGAGCCGTTGGACTCGGTGATTTCAGAGACGACGCGCAGCGTGTAGGGGAACTGCTCAGCCGACGGAAGCATCGGGCGGATAGCGCGCCAAGCGAGCTTGCCGTGACCGATTTCGCGACGGCCCGGAGAGCCCATGCGGCCGGTTTCGCCAACCGAGTAGGGAGGGAAGTTGTAATGGAGCAGGAAGCGCTCCTTATACATGCCCGTGAGCGAGTCAACGTACTGCTCGTCTTCGCCGGTGCCGAGCGTGGCAACGACGATCGCCTGCGTTTCACCGCGGGTGAAGAGAGCAGAACCGTGGGTGCGCGGCAGGAGGCCGACTTCCGATACGATCGGACGAACGGTCTCGAGGTCGCGGCCGTCGATGCGGCTCTTGGTGTCGAGGATGTTCCAACGAACGATCTTGGCCTGCAGATGCTTGAAGATCGCGCCGATGACTTCGGCGGTGTACTTCGGCTCTTCGCCCTCAGGGAAGAAGTGCGCCTTGACCTTGGCCTTGACGGCGTCGACGGCAGCGTAGCGTTCAGCCTTCTGGGTGTTCTTGTAGGCGGTGCGCAGCTCGGCTTCGAAGTGCTTCAGCATTTCGGCTTCGAGTTCGGAGAAGTCTTCCGGCTGGAAGTCGCGCGGCTCCTTGGCAGCCACTTCGGCGAGCTTGATGATCGCGTCGAGAACCGGCTGGAAACCCTTATGGCCGAACATGACGGCGCCGAGCATGACTTCTTCGTTGAGTTCCTTGGCTTCGGATTCAACCATCAGAACGGCGTCGTGCGTACCGGCGACAACGAGGTCGAGGATCGACTCGTCCATCTCGTCGAGATGCGGGTTGAGGACGTATTCGCCGTTGATGTAGCCGACGCGCGCGCCGCCGACCGGGCCCATGAAGGGAACGCCGGACAGCGTCAGAGCAGCCGAAGCGGCAACCATCGACAGAACATCCGGGTTGTTTTCCAGATCGTGCTGGACGACGGTGACGACGACCTGCGTGTCGTTCTTGTAGCCTTCAGGGAAGAGCGGGCGGATCGGACGGTCGATCAGGCGCGAAACCAGCGTTTCGTTTTCCGACGGACGGCCTTCGCGCTTGAAGTAGCCACCGGGGATCTTGCCGGCTGCGTAGGTCTTTTCCTGGTAGTTGACGGTCAGCGGAAAGAAGTCCTGGCCAGGCTTCGGCGCCTTGGCGGAAACGACGGTGGCGAGAACCACGGTTTCGCCGTAGGTCGCGAGAACGGCGCCGTCAGCCTGACGGGCGATCTTGCCGGTTTCGAGCTTCAGCGGGCGGCCTGCCCACTCGATTTCCACGGAATGAGTGTCGAACATATGTCTTGTCCTTCAATGCGGAGGCGCGCCATTGGCCCAAGGGCACGGCGCAGACGACCGCAATTGTTGATGACGCATCATGGGCAAGACAACGGGAGGCTTTGCGGTCTCGATTTCCTCGTCGAGAAAATCGGGCCAAGGTGTGCGCCTTGGCCGAAAGCATCCGGCAATCCTGCCCCATGACAGGTCAACGGTTGGTTTTGCGGATCCGGCCCATCCGGGTCCGCGGGCAGTCCCGCAAACGCCTAGGGCGTCCTGCGGTGTCGGAGAAACGTTCCCCGGAAACAAATGCGGCGGGCGTCCATAAGGAGCGCCCGCCGGCAAAGCCTTAGCGGCGGATACCCAGGCTGGTGATCAGCTTGGTGTAACGGCCTTCGTTCTTCTTCTTGAGGTAGTCAAGAAGCGAGCGGCGGCTCGAAACCATCGTCAGCAGGCCACGGCGGGAATGGTTATCCTTCTTGTGGCCCTTGAAGTGTTCCGTGAGGTTGTTGATGCGCTCGGTGAGGATCGCAACCTGAACTTCGGGCGAACCGGTGTCGCCTTCGAACGTTGCGTATTCCTTGATAAGTGCCGTCTTGCGCTCAGCAGTAATCGACATCGGATGTTCCTTTCGATGAGAGGAGATAAGGTCGCCAAAAGCCGGGATGTCGTCCAGCTTTGGCCGCGAATGCATTCAAGCAATGCCTGATGCTGGCGCTGCCTATAAACCATTCAGGCAGCAAAGGGAAGAGGCGTGCCCGGCGCGTCGGCGCCGGGTTAAAAACATCAGCCGAAGACGCGCTTGGGGCGGAATTCGCCCTGGCCGATTTCGCCGATGGCGATCAGCTTGCCGCGGGCCGTGGCATAGGCTTCGCTTTCTTCCACCGGCGCATCGCGACCGCGCACCAGGATGGGGTTGCCCATCTTCAGGCGGTGAGCCTGGTCGTCGTTGACGATCAGATGCGGCAGCGAGGACAGCGCCTCGCTGGTGTCGATCAGAAGCGCGTCGAGTGCCGCCAGGCGTTCTCCGTCATCCTGAATGTCTTCCAGTGCGACGAGCTCTGCGAGCGGGATCATGGTCTCCTCGGCGAAGGGCGCGACGAAGCTGCGGCGCAGGCCGGAGATGTGGCCGAAGCAACCGAGATCGCGGCCGAAATCGCGGGCGAGCGCGCGGACATAGGTGCCCTTGCCGCACTCGATTTCGAAATGCGCGGTGTTCTCGTTCTCGCATTCGAGCAGCGTCAGGCGATAGATCTCGACCTCACGCGACGGGATCTCGACCGTCTCACCCTCGCGGGCGAGGTCATAGGCGCGCTCGCCGGCGATCTTGATCGCGGAGAACTGCGGCGGGACCTGGCTGATGACGCCGGTATAGTTCGGCAGCAGCGCCAGGATCTCGTCTTCGGTCGGACGCTTGTCGGAGCTCTCGATAACCTCGCCCTCGAGGTCGTCGGTCGAGCGCTGCTCGCCCCAGGTCACGGTGAATTCATAGATCTTGCGGCCGTCCATGACGTAGGGAACGGTCTTGGTCGCGTCGCCAAGCGCGATCGGCAGCATGCCCGAAGCCAGCGGATCGAGCGTACCGGCGTGGCCGCATTTCTGCGCCTTGAACAGCCACTTGATCTTGGAGACGGCTTCGGTCGAGCCGAAGTCGACGGGCTTGTCAAGGATAAGCCAGCCCGAGATCGGGCGGCCTTTGGGCTTGCGTGGTTTGGACATAAGGCTCTTCTGTTACTTTTCGTCGGTATCGCCGTCCTCGAGGTCGCGCATGACCTCGGGCGAGCGCAGCAGCTCGTCGATCTTCTTGTAATTGTCGAAGCTCGTATCGTCGCGGAAGCGGATCTCGGGCATGAATTTCATCTGCCGGAGATGCGGGCCGAGACGGCCGCGGATGAATTTGGCGTGGCGGTTGAGCGCCGTGATGACCGTCTCGTGATCCGATACGCCGAGCGGCGTGATGAAGGCGGTCGCAACCTTGAGGTCGGTCGACATGCGCACTTCGGACACGGAAATGACGGTCTTTTCCAGGAGGTCGTCGCGCACTTCGCCGCGCTGCAGGACCTGGGTGATCGCGGCGCGCACCTGCTCGCCGACGCGCAGCATGCGCTGCGACTGTGCTGTCGAGGTTTTTGTTGCCATTGTTCTTTGCCTCAAAAATCTGGGGCCTCAAAAGTCCGGGGCCTCAAAAGGTTCGGGCGCCGGCCTCATATGATCCGGCGCCCGTCCACAACTCTAGTCTCGCACGATCAGAGCGTACGGGTGATATGCTCGACGCGGAAGCATTCGATGACATCGCCCGCGCGGATGTCTTCGTAGTTCTCGAAGGCCATACCGCATTCCTGACCGACCGGAACTTCCGACACTTCGTCCTTGAAGCGCTTGAGCGTCTTGAGCTTGCCTTCGTGGATGACGACGTTGTCGCGGATGAGGCGGACGCCCGCACCACGTTCGACCTTGCCTTCGGTAACGCGGCAACCCGCGACCTTGCCGGTCTTGGTGATGTTGAACACCTCGAGGATCTCGGCATTGCCGAGGAAGGTTTCGCGGCGCTCCGGCGTGAGCAGACCCGACATCGCTGCCTTCACGTCATCCACCAGATCGTAGATGATGTTGTAGTAGCGGATCTCGATGCCGGCACGTTCAGCGGCGACGCGTGCCTGTGCGTTGGCACGGACGTTGAAGCCGATGATCGCGGCGTCGGAGGATTCGGCAAGCGCCAGATCCGATTCCGTGATGGCACCGGCGCCCGAATGGACGATACGTGCCCGCACTTCGTCGGTGCCCAGCTTGTCGAGAGCACCGATGATCGCTTCGATGGAACCCTGCACGTCGCCCTTGATGAGCAGCGGGAATTCCTTGAAGCCGGTGTTCTGCAGCTTGCTCATCATCTGTTCGAGCGAACCGCGCTGACCGGTCTGGCGGGCAACCGCCTTGTCGCGGGCCAGACGCTGGCGATATTCGGAAATCTCGCGGGCACGGCTCTCGTTTTCGACGACGGCGAACTTGTCACCGGCAGCAGGCGTGCCGGACAGGCCGAGCACTTCGACCGGCATGGCCGGACCCGCTTCCTTGACATGGTCGCCCTTGTCGGTGACGAGCGCGCGAACGCGGCCCCACTGATCGCCGGCAACGATGATCTGACCGGGCTTCAGCGTGCCCTTCTGGACGAGAACGGTCGCAACCGCGCCACGACCACGGTCGAGCTGGGCCTCGATCACGATACCTTCGGCAGTACGCGTCGGGTCGGCCTTGAGGTCGAGGATTTCGGCCTGCAGGAGGACGGCTTCGAGCAGCTTGTCGAGGTTGGTCTTGTTCTTCGCCGACACTTCGACGTCGAGCACTTCACCGCCGAGCGATTCAACGAAGACTTCGTGCTGCAGAAGCTGCTGACGGACCTTGTCCGGGTTGGCTTCGTGCTTGTCGATCTTGTTGATCGCCACGATGATCGGAACACCGGCAGCCTTTGCGTGGCTGATGGATTCGATCGTCTGCGGCATGACGCTGTCGTCGGCCGCGACCACGAGGATCGCGATGTCGGTTGCCTGCGCACCACGGGCACGCATGGCCGTGAAGGCGGCGTGGCCGGGGGTGTCGATGAAGGTGATCTTCTGGCCGTTCTGTTCGACCTGATAGGCACCGATGTGCTGGGTGATGCCACCGGCTTCGCCCGAGACGACGTTTGCCTGACGGATGGCGTCGAGCAGCGAGGTCTTGCCGTGGTCGACGTGACCCATGATCGTCACGACCGGCGGACGCGAAACCATTTCGCCGGCATCGTCGGCCCGGTCGAAGATGCCTTCTTCAACGTCGGATTCCGAAACGCGCTTGACGGTGTGGCCGAATTCGCCGGCGATGAGTTCAGCGAGGTCGGCGTCGATGACGTCGCCCGGCTTCATCATCTGGCCTTCCTTCATCAGGTACTTGATGACGTCGACGGCGCGTTCAGACATACGCTGCGACAGTTCCTGAATGGTGATGGTCTCAGGCAGGATGACTTCGCGAACAACCTTTTCGCGGGTTTCCTGGATCTGGCTGCGGCGGAACTTTTCCTGGCGACGGCGCATGGCGGCCATCGAGCGGCCACGGTTGTTGCCGTCGTCGTCCGTGCTGGCAGCCGTGATCGTCAGCTTGCCCTGGCGGCGACCATCGTCACCCTTCGGACGCGCGGTAACCGGCTTTGCCGGTTCCGGACGCACGACACGGCCACGCGCCGGAGCGCCACCGCGCGGTGCACCACCGCGATCATCTTCATCATTTTCGCGGCGACGGACGCCGGGGGCAGCCGGTGCGCCACCGGGAGCCGGACGGGCGGAAGACGGCGCATCGGTGCGGCGAACGGCGGGTGCCGCAGCCTGCGTGCGCGGTGCTTCGGCGGCGGCCGGTGCGGGAGTTGCAGGTGCCGGCGGAGCGGCAGCGGCCGCAGCGGCGCGTTCTGCTTCCTCGGCGGCAAGGCGCTTGGCTTCTTCAGCGGCAGCAGCCTGGCGTGCGATCTCTTCGGCGGCACGGCGCTTTTCTTCCTCGGCGCGGCGAACCGCATCCTCGGCGTCACGAACCTGGGCCATGGCGAGCGCACGGCGGCGCGCGTCCATTTCTTCCGGCGACAGATGGTTCAGAACCACCGGGCGCGGACGATCCTGCTGGCGCGAAGGCTGCTGGGATTGCGGACGGTTATACTGCTGGCCGCTCGGCTGATTGTAGCGCTGCGGCTGCTGGGGCTGCGGCGGGCGGGCCTGCTGAACAGGCGCCGGCGCCGGTGCTGCCGCTGCTGCGGGCGCAGGAGCGGGCTCGGCGGCGCGTACGGGCGCTGCCGGTGCTGCCACCGGGGTGATCGGGCGCTGTTCGTCTTCCGGGCGCATCGGGCGCCGCTTGCGGGTCTCGACAACGACCGCCTTGGTGCGACCGCGGCCCATATCCTGGCGCACGGTGCCCTGGCTTACGCCCGACGGTTTCAGGGTCAGAGTCTTCTTGCCCGGGCCGTTCAGTGTCTTGTCGTCATTGCTATCGGTCATTCGTTCCCGTTCCTTCGGACAGGGAGCGATGACGTCATCAGTCCCTGTCAATCAAAATGTCGATCAATGACATCGGGCCGGACAAGTCCGGTGACCGTATCATTGTTTTTGCCGGCCAGCGCCGCCCGCTGCCCGGGACTGACCGCCATTGCGGTACTGTTCGAGCATCTTTGCGCGCTTCACTACACCCTCACCCGCCTGCCCTGCAAGCACTGCAGCATGGATAAAAGCGTTCTGACCCATCAGGCCTTCCATTTCGCTCTCCGAGAAGAGTTTGTAGGAAGGTATTTCCTCCTCGGTCTCCATTCCGAGGTGCCAGGCCTTGCGGGCCTGGTCGATCTTTCTCACGCCGTCGGCCGCCGCGTCCGTTGCATGGAACACGGCAAGCGCCGCGCCACTGCGGATCGCGGCATCCACCTTCGAGGCGCCGGTGATGAACTGTCCGGCCTTGCGGGCCATGTTCATCATCTGCATCAGTTGCTGCATCAGCAGCTTGTCGACGGTCTCGCCGAGATCGGCGGCCGCCTTCACATCCGTTTTCAGGGCGCGGGCGAAAGATTTCTTCGCCACCGCCTTGTCGACCAGGGCGCGGTCGATCTTCACCCAGCAGCCGCGACCCGGAAGCTGACGCTTCAGGTCGGCCACCACCGTCCCATCGGGAGCGGCGACGAAGCGGATCAGCTCATCCGGCGATCCGCTTTCGCGCGTCACGATGCACATGCGACCATTCACGTCATAACCTGCAAGATCGTCGTCCTCAGGAGAAACGGTAGGCTCACGCGCAGACATTAAACTTCCTGCTCGGCCTCGGGAGCTTCTTCAGCTTCCGCTTCCTTCGCAAGGTCCTCTTCGGTGATCCAGCCAGCCGCGAGGCGGGCCTGAACGACCATCTGTTCAGCTTCGACGCGCGAAACGTCGAACTTCGAGAACAGGCCCTCGAACTTCTTGGTCTCGCCGTTCTTGCGCTCGCTCCAGCCGACGAGATCGTCGGCTGCGCAGCCAGCGAAGTCTTCCATCGTCTTGATGCCGTCTTCGCCGAGGGCGACCATCATCTGGGCGGTCATGCCGTCGATGCCACGCAGTTCGTCGGATACGCCGAGCGCCTTGCGCTTCTCGTCCATCTCGGCTTCGAGCTTTTCGAGATATTCGCGGGCGCGGGTCTGGATTTCCTGCGCGGTGTCTTCGTCGAAACCGTCGATCGAGGCGATTTCGTCGAGTTCGACGTAAGCCAGCTCTTCAACGGCGGCGAAGCCTTCGGAGGCCAGAACCTGGCCGACCATTTCGTCGACGTCGAGCGAATCCATGAACAGGTTGGTGCGCTCGTTGAATTCCTTCTGACGGCGTTCCGATTCTTCGGCTTCCGTCATGATGTCGATATCCCAGCCGGTCAGCTGCGAAGCGAGGCGAACGTTCTGACCGCGGCGGCCGATGGCCAGCGACAGCTGCTCGTCCGGAACCACGACTTCGATGCGCTCGGCATCTTCATCGAGAACGACCTTGGCGACTTCCGCCGGCTGCAGGGCGTTGACGACGAAGGTCGCCGGGTCCTGCGACCAGGGAATGATGTCGATCTTTTCGCCCTGGAGCTCGCCGACAACGGCCTGAACGCGCGAACCACGCATACCGACGCAGGCACCAACAGGATCGATCGAGCTGTCGTTCGAGATCACGGCGATCTTGGCGCGCGAACCCGGATCACGGGCAACCGACTTCACCTGGATGATGCCGTCGTAGATTTCAGGCACTTCCATGGTGAAGAGCTTGACCATGAACTGCGGATGCGTGCGCGACAGGAAGATCTGCGGGCCGCGCTGTTCGCGACGAACGTCATATACGTATGCACGGACGCGATCGCCATAGCGGACGTTTTCGCGCGGGATCATTTCGTCGCGGCGGATGATGCCTTCGCCACGGCCGAGATCGACGATGACGTTGCCGTATTCGACGCGCTTGACTGTGCCGTTGACGATTTCGCCGACGCGATCCTTGAATTCGTCGAACTGACGATCACGCTCGGCTTCGCGAACCTTCTGGACGATGACCTGCTTGGCGGACTGGGCGGCGATGCGGCCGAAATCCATCGGCGGCAGCGGATCGGCGATGAAATCGCCAAGGGCTGCGTCCGGGTTGCGGTCGCGGGCCAGTTCGAGCGGGATCTGCGTCGAGTAGTCCTCGGCAGCCTCGACAACCTCGAGAAGACGCTGCAGGCGGATTTCGCCGGTCTTCGGGTTGATGTCGGCGCGGATGTTGGATTCAGTGCCATAGCGCGAGCGCGCCGCCTTCTGGATCGCGTCCGCCATCGCGGCGAGCACGATCTCGCGGTCGATGACCTTTTCGCGGGCGACTGCATCTGCGATCTGCAGAAGTTCGAGCCGGTTCGCACTGACTGCCATGTGTTTTGTCTCCGTCTAGGCGCTGAGGCTTCCCTTGCCCGGCGCCACAAGTTGATCGGTTTATTCTTCGTCTTCCGCTTCGTTCTGGTTCGCGGCCTCTGCCTTCGCCAGCTTGTCGGCGCGCAGGGCATCACGGATCAGATCGTCGGTCAGAATGAGTTTCGCATCGGCAAGCGCCGTGAACGGAATGACGATCGCCTTTTCCTCGCCGGCCGGAGCCTCGTCACGCTCGAGCGTGAAGCCATCGACGTCGCTGGAAACGATCTTGCTGCGGAAGCGCTTGCGACCACCGACGATGATCGAGGTCTCGCACTTCAAGAGATGGCCCTGCCAGCGCACGAAATCGGACTTGCGCACCATCGGGCGATCGATGCCGGGCGACGACACTTCCAGATGATACTCTTTATCGATCGGATCTTCCACATCGAGAACCGGAGAAACGGCCACCGAGACCTCCTCGCAGCCTTCGACGTCCATGGTTCCGTCGTTGCGCTCGGCCATGATCTGCATGGTGGCGCCGTTCTGGTTGAGCATGCGCACGCGGATCAGGCGGTAGCCGAGGTCGATGAGGACGGGCTCGATGATAGCGGCGAGGCGCTGGTCGAGGCCAGTCTCGGTGATCAGCCGCGGCTCAAGTTCATTGTCTGCGTTCGTCGAATCCGACAAGCGATGCGCTCCTAAGCGATATTTTCGGGCGATCGCGGTAATAAAAAAGAGCGGGTCCTTGCGGCCCACTCCTCATCAATGCGATCAAGATTTGAGAGCCATATAGGCCCGTTTCCGCGAAATTGCAAGCTCCATCGGCGGTACGGCGCGGTTGCGGCAGGCGGTCGGTGGCCTTGATCGCCGTTTCGCTTATATAGCTTGGCGCAGCGCATGGCATTCGACGGGAGGAATCGTGGCCTATACTTCATCGACACTGGCACCACTCAGGCACGAGACCTACCGCACCATCTGGTTCGCCAGCATCGCTTCCAATTTCGGCGGCCTCATCCAGGCGGTCGGCGCCGCGTGGATGATGACCATGATCACCGCGTCGGGCGACATGGTGGCGCTGGTGCAGACCTCCACCGCGTTGCCGATCATGCTCTTCTCGCTGGTCTCGGGCGCGCTGGCCGACAGCTTCGACAGACGGCGGGTGATGCTGACGGCGCAGTGTTTCATGCTGGCGGTCTCGGCGCTGCTCAGCGTCTTCGCCTTCTTCGGTATCCTCTCGCCCTGGCTGCTCTTGTTCTTCACCTTCCTGCTCGGCTGCGGCACGGCGCTCAACAATCCCTCCTGGCAGGCCTCGGTGGGGGACATGGTCCCGCGCGCCGATCTTCCCGGCGCGGTCACCTTGAACAGCGTCGGCTTCAACATTACCCGCAGCGTCGGGCCGGCGATCGGCGGCATCATCGTCGCGGCGGCGGGTGCGGCAGCGGCCTTTGCCGTCAATACGATGAGCTACTTCGCGCTGATCTATGCGCTGATGCGCTGGAAGCCGACCTATCCCGCGACGACGCTGCCGCGCGAGGCGCTCGGCAGCGCCATCTTCGCCGGGCTGCGCTACATCTCGATGTCGCCCAACCTGCAGAAGGTCATGCTGCGCGGCCTGATCTTTGGCATCAGTGCCAGCTCGATCCTGGCACTTCTGCCGATCGTGGCGCTGGAGCTGGTGGTCGGCGGCCCGCTGACCTACGGCTTGATGCTCGGCTCCTTCGGCATCGGCGCCATCGGCGGCGCGGTGCTGAACGCAAGGCTGCGCGAGCGCTTCTCCAGCGAGACGATCGTGCGGCTGTCGTTTGCCGGCTTCGCGCTCAGCGCAGCGATTGCCGCCTTCAGTCCGATTTCGGCGGTCACCTGTTTGGGATTGGTGATCTCGGGCGGTTGCTGGGTTCTGGCGCTGTCGCTGTTCAACACCATCGTGCAGCTCTCGACGCCGCGCTGGGTGGTCGGCCGGGCGCTGTCGCTCTACCAGACCGTGACCTTTGGCGGGATTGCCGGGGGCAGCTGGATCTGGGGTATCGCCGCCGACAATTACGGCGTCGCCAACGCGCTGCTGATGTCGGCTGTCGTCATGCTGTTCGGCATCGTCGTCGGCCTGAAATTCGCCATGCCGGCCTTCGAAACGCTCAACCTCGACCCGCTCAACCGCTTCACCGAGCCGGCGCTCGGCCTCGATATCACGCCGCGCAGCGGGCCTGTCGTCATCCAGGTCGATTACGAGATCGACGATCTCGACGTGCCGGAGTTCCTGAAGCTGATGGGCGAGCGGCGGCGTATCCGCATCCGCGATGGCGCCCGCAACTGGGCGCTGATGCGCGACCTGGAAAAGCCGGGCTCGTGGACCGAAACCTACCACACGCCGACCTGGGTCGAGTATATCCGCCACAACCAGCGGAGAACCCAGGTGGACGGCGAAAACACCGACCGGCTAAGGGCGCTGCATCGCGGCGAAGCGGGGCCGCATGTGCATCGGATGATCGAGCGCCAGGCCATTCCGCCCAGCGACGACCTGTTCTTCAAGGCGCATATCGACCTGCACCACTAGACTTTACTTGAGCTTCCCGATCATGTGCGCCTCGGGATAGCAGGTCGGCTTCATGCCGTTCTTTTCCTGCCACTGGCCGATGGAGCGGCGCGTCTTGTAGCCGGGCAGGCCATCGGAACCGCCGACGTCGTAGCCCTTCTTCTCCAGCGCCTTCTGCATGGTGGCGACATCCGAGCGCAGCATCTTGCCGACATCGCCCCAGGCGCCCTCGAATGCGCCGGAGCCATAGGCGATGCGGTCCGCGAGATTGCCGATATAGAGCACGTAGAGATCGGAATTGTTGTATTCCTTGATGACGTAGAAATTCGGCGTCACCAGGAATTCCGGGCCATCGCGGCCGGCCGGCACCATCATCATGCCCGTCGCGTTCTTCTCGCCCGAGGGGAAGGCCTTGCCGGAGATGCGGTCGATGCCGAGCGAATTCCAATGGGCGATCGGCTTGCCGAGATCGGGGCCTTCCTGCGCGCAGGAGACGTTTTCGGGGATCGTCACCTCGTAGCCCCAGCTACGGTTTGCCTGCCAGCCCTTCTTGACCAGGAAGTTGGCGATCGAGGCCAGCGTATCGGGAACCGAGGTCCAGATGTTGCGATGTCCGTCGCCATCGAAATCGACGGCGTATTTCAGGTAACTCGTCGGCATGAACTGCGGCTGGCCGAGCGCGCCGGCCGACGATCCCTTGAAATCGGCCGCCGTCACATCGCCGCCGTCGATGATATGCAGGCCGGCGATCAACTCGGTGCGGAACATCTCCTTGCGGGTTGACATGAAGGCCTTGGTGGCCAGCACCTCGATGCCGGAATTCGGGATCTTGGCGGCGCCGAAGCCGGTCTCGCGGCCCCAGATGGCGAGCACGATCGAGCCGGGCACGCCATAGGTCTTCTCGATCTTCTTCAGCGTCGAGGCATATTGCGTCTGGAAGCTGCGGCCGGTGACGGCCAGGCGCTTCAGCCGGTCATCGTTGAAATAGGGCGCCGGCGAGGAGAACTCGGCCTGCGTCTGCTTGACCTCCTTCGGCGGCGGGAAGCCGGGGGGAGCAAGGTCGTTCAGCGACCAGTCGAGTGTGACGCCCGAGAAGGCGGCCTTGAAGGTCTTCTCGGATATGCCGCCCTTTTGCGCTTCCGGCCAGAGGTCGGTCTGCACCCAGCGCTCGAACTGGGCTTCGACTTCGGCTTTCGAGGGGGCGGCTTGGGCGGTCGCTGCGAGGCTGAGGAGCAGGGAGAAGGTGGCAAGGGCGTACCGTGCGATACCCCCCTCTGTCCTGCCGGACATCTCCCCCACAAGGGGGGAGATTGGCTGGAAGCGACCGCTCGCTCCACTCTCATTGTTTGACTGGAAGCCCGCCACGAGTCGATCTCCCTCCTTGTGGGGGAGATGCCCGGCAGGGCAGAGGGGGGTATCTCGGATCTCGGACGGCATCAAATTTCCCATCACCTCATCTCCCCTCATATCGACGTCCGCGCCCGAAGCGCCGCCGTCAGCGTGCCCTCGTCGAGATAATCAAGCTCACCGCCAACAGGCACGCCATGCGCCAAGCGCGTGATCTTCACATCGAGCCCGGCCAGCTGATCCGTTATATAGTGTGCTGTGGTCTGCCCCTCGACGGTGGCGTTGACGGCGATGATCAGTTCCTTGATGCCGCCGGCGGTGACGCGTTCGATCAAGCCCTTGATGTTGAGATCATCAGGACCGACGCCATCGAGCGGCGAGAGGGTGCCGCCGAGCACGTGGTAGGCGGCGTTCAAGGCGGCCGCGCGCTCCAGCGCCCAGAGGTCGGAGACATCCTCGACGACGATGATGACGGACTGGTCGCGGCGGTCGTCGGTGCAGACGGTGCAGGGATCGGAGGTATCGACATTGCCGCAGTGCGAGCAGATCTTCACCTTGTCATAGGCCTCGCCCATGGCGCTGCCGAGGGGCCCGAGCAGCTGATCCTTCTTCTTGATCAGATGCAGCGCGGCGCGGCGCGCGGAGCGGGGGCCGAGGCCCGGCACCTTTGCCAGCAGCTGGATGAGTTTTTCGATTTCGGGGCCGGTGACTCGCTTTGCCATATCGGGTTCTTAGCCCATATGTTTGAAAAACGGAAACGGACAGAAAAGCGGGCCTTATGAAAATCCTCGCCGTCTGCATCGGCAACGCAGAAAGGCTGCCGGGCAAGAGCTACAAGACCGGCATCAACAAGCACGCGATCAGCGGCGGCGTGCTCGTCGATGCCGAAGGACTGCTCGGCGACGCGATCTGCAACCGCAAGCACCATGGCGGCGTCGACCAGGCCGTCTATGTCGAGGGATCGCTGACGCTCGACTGGTGGTCGGCAGAACTCGGCCAGACGATTAAGCCCGGCACCTTCGGCGAAAACCTCGTCATCGAAGGGCTCGACAACACGATGGTCGCGGTCGGCGATCGGTTCATAGCCGGCGATCTTGTTCTCGAGGTGACCTCGGCGCGCATTCCCTGCGCCACCTTCGCGGCGCGCATGGGCGATCCGTTCTTCGTCAAGCGCTACACCCGCGCCGGCCGGCCCGGTATCTATTGCCGGGTGATAGAACCGGGCACGGTGACAGCAGGCGAAAGCGTGGAATGGGAGCGGTTCAAGGGAGCGCGGGTGACGATGCCGGAGATGATGGCGACATTCGGCAGGCGTCTTTCTACAGAAGACCGCGCCCGTTATCTGGCCGCGCCGATCCACTACAAGCTGCGCGACAGCCTTCTCGCGGAAAACTAAGCCCTCAGATGCGCGCGTTCCGTCCCTACCTGATTTCCGCCCGTCTCAAACGACAAGCGCCGGCCACCCAAGGGGCGCCGGCGCTCTTAAATCTACATGATCTGACGATCAGAAGGGCATCTTGAAGCCGGGCGGGATCGGTAGGCCTGCCGTCAGCGCCTTGGTCTTTTCGGCGGCGACCGCGTCGGCCTTTTCCTTGGCATCCTTGTGGGCGGCGACGATCAGGTCCTCGAGGATCTCGACGTCATCTTCCTTGAAGAGCGACGGATCGATCTTCAGGCTCTGCATTTCGCCCTTCCCCGTGATGACGACGGTCACGAGACCGCCACCGGACTTGCCTTCGGCCGTGAGCGAGGCGATTTCCGCCTGCATCTGCTCCATCTTGGCCTGCATTTCCTTGACTTTGCCCATCATGCCCATGATGTCGCGCATCGTCTTGCTCCTTCTTGGTGTCTCAGAATTCTATGTCGTCGCCGGGCAGGATATCGCCCTCTTCGGATTCGGCGGTCGCCGGCGCCTGCACGGGACCTTCCTCTTCTTCCGGTTCCGGCGCACGGACGCGAACGTCGATGATCTTCGCGCCCGGAAACTGCGAGAGAATGGCCGCCACGTCAGGATCCTGCCGGGCGTCGCTCACCTGCTGCGCCTTGGCATTGGCTTCGGCCTCCACCATGGTCGGCTGGCCGGCCTCGCGGCTGAGGCTGACGATCCAGTGGATGCCGGTCCATTCCTTGAGCTTCAGCGCAAGTTCGTTGAGCAGCGTTCCCGGCGCGCCTTCCGTCAGGTTGACATCCAGGATGCCGGGCTGAACGCGAACCGGGCGCACGAAATTGCGCACCAGCGCCTTGATCTTCACATCGCGCTTTTCGCCGGCGAGGTTGGCAATATCGCTGACCGAATTGACCCGCACCAGCGGCTGCGGCGCATCGGCGGCCTTCGCCTCCGTGCGTCCGACGGCCAGGCTCTGAGGATCGGAGTTCTGCACGACGCGCAGCATGGCGGTCGGGCCAGCGGGCTGCGGGCGCGGCGCTGCTGCTTCGGCAGCACGGGCCATGACATTGTCCTGATAGCTGACGGTCGCGCCGCCATTTCCACCACCGTTGCCCGATGGTGAGGGCGAACGCGCGCCGCCATTGTTTTCAGAGAATTCCGCAAGCCTACGGGCTGCGTCCTCAGGGGCAGGCAGATGGGCGGCATGCGCGAGGCGGATCAGCACCATTTCGGCGGCACCCGAGGGGCGCGAGGATGCTTCCACCTCGGGAATGCCCTTCAAGAGCATCTGCCAGATGCGCGACAGCGCCGTGACGGCAACGCCTTGCGAGAATTCCGCACCCTTGGTGCGCTCGATTTCGCTGAGCGATGGGTCGTTTGCGGCGTCCGGCACGTATTTCAGGCGCGTCACAAGATGCGTGAAATCGGCAAGATCGGTGAGCACCGCCACCGAATTGGCGCCAGCCTCGTACTGGCTTTCGAATTCGCCAAGGGCTGCGGCCACGTCACCCTTGATGACGTGCTGGAAGAGATCGACGATGCGGGCGCGGTCGGCGAGACCGAGCATCCCACGCACCGATTCGGCGAGCACCGCGCCGCCGCCATGGGCGATCGCCTGGTCGAGCAGCGACAGGCCGTCGCGCGCCGAGCCTTCGGCGGCACGCGCGATCATCGCCAGCGCATCGGGCTCGGCCTCGATGCCTTCCTTCGATGCGATCGTGGTAAACAGTCCGACGAGATCGGACGCGCTGATGCGGCGCAGGTCGAAGCGCTGGCAGCGCGACAGGACCGTGATCGGCACCTTGCGGATTTCAGTCGTGGCGAAGATGAACTTCACATGCTCCGGCGGCTCTTCGAGCGTCTTCAGCAAGCCGTTGAAGGCCTGCGTCGAGAGCATGTGCACTTCGTCGATGATGTAGACCTTGTAGCGCGCAGACACCGGGCGGTAGCGCACCTGCTCGATGATCTCTCTGATATCGTCGATACCGGTATGCGAGGCGGCGTCCATCTCGATGACATCGACATGGCGGCCTTCCATGATCGCCTGGCAGTGGTCGCCGGGGATGCGCAGATCGATCGTCGGCTTGTCGATCTCGGCTGTCTTGTAATTCAGCGCGCGCGCCAGAATGCGGGCGGTCGTCGTCTTGCCGACCCCGCGAACGCCGGTCAGCATATAGGCCTGCGCGATACGGCCGGTCTCGAAGGCGTTGGTCAGGGTCTGGACCATCGGCTCCTGGCCGACCATCAGATCCGTGAAATCCTTGGGGCGGTATTTGCGTGCCAGCACCCGGTATCCGGTGCCCGTCGAGGCGGCATCTTGTGATTGTCGCTCGGTGTCGCTCATCGCCCTGCTTAACGCCCGAACTCTTCGGGCAAAGGATGGAGAGAAGGGTGGGAGGCTGGCACGATGACCCGTGCCTGGCTCGTTAGGGCTGCTTCCTTCCGGACCTGACCCGGTTGGCGAGTGGCTCGTCCACCACCAACCTCCCGAAGGCACATATCGGCAATATCGCGATCAAAAGCAAGCCAAGCTCCGAAAAAACTGCTAGCCTATGGAAAACTCTGGAGGAATACCCGTTGGACGCTTTCAAACTCGACCACCGGCTGGCCAATGACAGCATCAGTATCCTGAAAACGGGCCTCTGCGACTTCCGGCTCGCCAGAGACTGTCGCTGGCCTTGGCTGATCCTCGTGCCGCAGCGCGCCGATATCACCGAGATTTTCGAGCTGACGCCGCTCGACCAGGTGATGCTGACCTTCGAGACGGAGCTGGCCTCGACCGCCTTGAAGAAGGTGACCGGGGCGACAAAAATCAATGTCGCGGCTATTGGCAATATCGTCCGCCAGCTTCATGTTCATGTCGTCGCGCGCTTCGAAGGCGATCCGAACTGGCCCGGCCCGATCTGGGGCTACGGCAAGGCGGAGGCTTATGAGGACGCGAAACGAGACCAATTCATAGAGACGATGCGGGAAGCCCTTTCATCATGAGCCGTTCGCTTTTCGAGACGGATGTACCCCATCCCGAGCCCAGCAATCTGACGGCATTCGCCGCCAACGACCTGATCCGCGATTCCGAGCATCGCAACGAAAACTCGGTGGACGAGGCGCTCGCCAAGGATGGAACCCATATCTTCGCCTTCACCGGCGACAAGCTGGTATTGAAGCATGACGGCCAGGTGCTCGACCCGCTCTTTGCGCGCTACGAGCTGACCGATCTCAAGCCCAACTGGGACGAGACGATCCTGCTCGGCTACCGCAAGAGCGGCGAGCCGAGATTGGCGGTGCCGGTCGCCGTGCCGGAAGAGGAGTTGTCCAGCCAATACAAGCCCGCCGACGGCCGCTCGCTCTATCGCGACATGCTGCTCGACGACGTGCTGCTTGGCGAATTCGCCCAGGGCGCCAGCCTGATCCGCTGGAACAGCGACAACCGGTTTTGCGGCCGCTGCGGCTCTGCGATGGAGATGCATATCGGCGGCTACAAGCGCGTCTGCTCCGCCTGCCAGCACACGATCTTCCCGCGCACCGACCCCGTCGTGATCATGCTCACCATCGACGAGGAGCGCGATCTCTGCCTGCTCGGACGAGGTCCGCATTTCGCGCCCGGCATGTATTCCTGTCTCGCCGGCTTCGTGGAGCCCGGCGAAACCATCGAGAATGCCGTGCGCCGCGAGACGCTGGAAGAATCCGGTATCCGCACCGGGCGCATCCGCTACCACGCCTCGCAGCCCTGGCCGATGCCGCACACGCTGATGATCGGCTGCTACGCCGAGGCCAAATCGCGCGACATCACCCGCGACGAGCAGGAGCTCGAGGATTGCCGCTGGTTTACCCGCGAGGAGACGATCGAGATGCTCGAGCGTCCCGGCGCCAACGGCAGCGCCCCGCCGCCAAAGGGCGCGATCGCTCACCGCCTGATGCGCGACTGGGTGGAGTGGAAGAAGTAGGCCAATAGAATGGCGCGCTCAGAACGCCTGTTGACACTGCTGCAGACGCTGCGCCGTTACCGGCGGCCGGTGAGCGGCGCGGTGCTGGCCGAGGAAACCGGCGTCAGTATCCGCACGCTCTACCGCGACATCGCCAGCCTGCAGGCGCAGGGGGCACTGATCGAGGGCGAGCCGGGGCTTGGATATATCCTCAGGCCCGGCTTCATGCTGCCGCCGATGATGTTTTCGCAAGACGAGATCGAGGCTCTGGTGCTGGGATCGCGCTGGGTGGCGCGGGCGGCCGATCCGAGGCTGGCGGCAGCGGGCGCCGATGCACTCGCCAAGATCGCCGACGTGCTGCCGCGCGAGATCCGCGACGAGATCGAGACCTCCCCTCTCCTCATCCACATGCGCCCGCCGATATCAAGCAAGGCCGACATGGGCGTGATCCGCAAGGCGATCCGCGGCGAGCGGGTGCTGAAGCTCACCTATACCGACGAGGGCGGCGCGGTCTCCATCCGCAATGTCTGGCCCTTCGCCATCAGCTATACCGAGCAGGTCCGGATGATCGTTGCCTGGTGTGAGCTCAGACAGGATTACCGGCATTTCCGCACCGATCGTATCGTCGAGATGATCCCGCAGGAGACGCGATATCCGCGCCGCCGCGCCGTGCTGCTGCAGGAGTGGAGCGACCGCGAAATCGCGCCGCGGGAACAGAAAACACTACTGCCATAAACTGACAGCATATGAGTCTAGTATGGGTCCTATCGAAACAGGAGGACCTGCCATGACGAGCCTGAACACGTCCCAGACCATGGGCCAGACCATGGGCCAGACGACGCGCGGCAACCACCGTTCCGACGAGGCCGGCTCCGACACCTGGTATCCGCAATCGCTGATGCTCAGGATGATGCAGAATGCATCGCGTGGCATGGCGCATAGCATGGGACGGACTGGCACTCCGCGTCTCGATCCGCAATCGATGTCTGAGAATCTGAGGCGCGATATCGGCGTCATCGACTGGGGCAGCCGCGACCGCGAGCGGTAACAGACCACACTTTCACATTTCAATCACGCTTTTGACCGCTGCCGGAGAACCCGGCGGCGTTCGCATCATCACGTCATTTTCACGCAGAGGGACACCACCATGAATAGCCCCAATCTCATCATTCTCTATGTTCGAGATCCCGCAGAGAGCGCCAGCTTCTACAAGGCGCTCTTGAACCGCGAGCCGGTCGCCGCCGCACCCAATTTCGTGGCTTTCGCGCTCGATGGCGGCTTCACGCTCGGCCTGTGGCGGCTGAGCAGCGTCGTGCCGCAACCATCGGCGATCGGCAGCCGCGCCGAGATCGCCTTCATGGTTCCGGGCGAAAACGGGGTCTCCAACCTCTACCGCGACTGGCGCGACCGCCACCTGCCGATCGCCCAGGACCTCACCGACCTCGACTTCGGCCCGACCTTCGTGGTGCTCGATCCGGATGGACATCGGTTGCGGGTTTGTGAGCCGGATAAGTAAGCATCATTGCAGAGCATTAAAAAGGGCGCCTCGGCGCCCTCAATCCTACTTCTGCAGCAGGCCCCGCATCGGGTGGCCCTTGTAGACGCCGAGGATGCGTACCTTCTCGGAGAAGAACTGCAACTCTTCCAGCGCGCGGCGGACGTTGGCGTCGTCGGGGTGGCCTTCGATGTCGGCGTAGAACTGGGTGGCGACGAACTTGCCGCCGAGCTGGTAGCTTTCCAGCTTGGTCATGTTGATGCTGTTGGTGGCAAAGCCGCCGAGCGCCTTGTAGAGCGCTGCCGGAATGTTGCGGACATTGAAGACGAAGGTGGTGACCAGCTTCTCCTCGGCCGCCCCGCGCTCGGCCCACTTCTCATCACGCGAGAGGATGACGAAGCGGGTAACGTTGTCTTCGGTGTCCTCGACGTTTTCGGCGATGATATCGAGCTTGTAGAGATCGGCGGCCAGACGCGGCGCAAGGGCTGCCATCGAGCGATCGCCGGTTTCCTGCACCAGCTTGGCGGCGCCCGCCGTATCGCCGGCAACCACGGCCTTCCAGCCATTGGCGCGCACGATCTTGCGGCACTGGCCGAGCGCGTGGATGTGGCTGTGGACCGTGCGGACCTCGTCCTTGGTCACACCTGGCAGCACCATGAGCTGGAAGCGGATCGGCATGAAATATTCGCCGATGATGTGCAGGCGCGATTCCGGCAGCAGGTGGTGAATATCAGCGACGCGGCCGGCGATGGTGTTTTCGATCGGGATCATCGCCAGATCGGCATCGCCGCTTTCGAGCGCCACGAAGGCATCCTCGAAGGTCTGGCACGGCAGCGGATCCATATCAGGAAACATGTCGCGGCAGGCCATGTCGGAATTGGCGCCGAAGTCGCCCTGGAAGGCGATTTTGTTGGTCTTGATGCTCATGGGAGATCCGTTACTTCAATTGTGCGGAAAGAATGCGCCGCGCCTTTTCAAGGTCGGCGGGAGTATCGACACCGAGCGGAACGGTGTCAACGATCTCGACATCGATGCGCATGCCGGCTTCCAGCGCCCGCAGCTGCTCCAGCGATTCGCGCTTTTCGAGCGTGGAGGGCCCGAGCGATACGAAGCGCTCCAGCGCCGCGCGGCGATAGGTGTAGAGGCCGATGTGATGATAGAGCGGGCCTTCGCCATAGGGTGCCGTGGCCCGGGTGAAGTAGAGCGCCCGCATGCGGGTTTCAGACAGCGGCGCGCCGACCACCTTGACGATATGCGGCGCCGTCTTGTCTTCCTCGTTGTCGATGGCGATGGTCAGCGTGGCGATATCGACGTCGGCGTCTTCAAGCGGGCGCAGCGATGCGCGCACCGTTTCCGGCTCGATCGTCGGCAGGTCGCCCTGGACGTTGACGATATATTCGATGCGGCCTTCGGGATCGACCTTGGTCAGCGCTTCGTAAATCCGGTCGGAGCCGGACTGGTGCGCCTTGGCGGTCATGACCACCTCGAAACCGGCGGCGGCGACCACGTCGAACACTTCCTGCTCGTCGACGGCAACGACCACGCGGCCGATCGCGGCCTCTTTCGCTCTCAGAGCCACCTGGATGACCATTGGCTTGCCGCAGATGTCGGCGAGCGGCTTTCCGGGCAGTCGGGTGGATGCCATGCGGGCCGGAATGAGGACGAGTACGTTGTCTAAATTTGGACTTGCCATTGCTCAGGCCTTCATTTCCGGGCGGAAAGGTGTCAAAAAGTCTCATGCTGCCGAGGCGTTCGGCTGTTGCAAGAACTAGCCAAAAGACATAGGTTTCGCTCGATTTCAAGTGACAGACCGGTTTTATGTCTGCCGGCTGTGAGGGGGGAGCATCACAGATGAATTCTTACGTGAATACGGCGGTGGGAGCGCTACTTGGGACGGTTTTCGTCCTGATGTCCGTATCCATCGCTTCGGAAAGCCTGTTTCATTCGGAAAATCCGGAGAAAGAGGGCTTTACCATTGTAGCCGAGGAAGCTTCGGCCGCCGATGCCGGCGGTGCTGCTCCGGCTGCCGCCGTGCCGATCGCGCAGCTGCTTGCGAAAGCCGACGCCAAGGCCGGCGAAACGGTCTTCAAGAAGTGTCAGGCCTGTCATGACGGCACGAAAGGGGGACCGAACAAGGTCGGGCCGAACCTCTTTGGTGTCGTAGATCGTCCCATCGGCGCGCATGAAGGTTTCGCCTATTCGGCTGCCATGAAGGATTTTTCCAAGGGCGCCAGCGAGAAGTGGACCTTCGATCACCTGAACCACTTCCTGGCCGCGCCGAAGAAGTACATTGCCGGAACGGCGATGGGCTTTGCCGGCCTCCAGAAGGACACCGACCGCGCCAACGTGATCCTCTATCTGCACACGCTGGCCGATTCGCCGGTGCCGCTGCCCGATCCGAACGCGCCTGATTCGGCGACGCAGTAAGTTCGGACAGATCTGAATACGTTTGAGCCCGGCCGATGCGCCGGGCTTTTTCATGCGTGTTATCCGAGCAGGTAGGCCCAAAAGGAAACTGTGATGGCGCCGAGTGCCGTCGTCAGCGTGATCGTCGAGGCGGCGAGGCTATGGCCGACGCCGAAGCGATTGGCGATCAGCCAGGCGTTGACGCCTGTCGGAACCGCCGAGATCAACACGAGTGCCGCCGTCCAATCGCTTTCCAGACCGAGCAGATGGCTGGTCGTCCAGACGCAGGCAGGCAAGAGCAGCAGCTTGAAGGCGGAGGTGACGCTGGCGATGCCCACATTGCCCGAGGTGCCGTATTGCTGCAGCGCCATGCCGAGCGAGATCAGGGCGACGGGGCCGGATACGCCGGCGATCTGATCGACCACCAGTTCGACCGGCATCGGCATCGTCCAGCCGAGCAGATGCATGAGGGCGCCGCCGGCGAGCCCGATGACCAGCGGATTGCGCACGAGATTGCTGGCGATCTGGCGCAACACCGCGACGATGCTGCGGCCCTTGCCACCGGCGATCTTGTGCTCGGCGCGCTCCATCAGAATGGTGCCGATGATCATCATAACAGGCAGGTGCACGGCGATCAGGATCGACAGCGGCACGAGGCCCTTGTCGCCGACAGTGCGCTGGACGAGCGGCAGACCGATGAAGATGGTGTTGGCAAAGGCCGACGAAACGCCGGCGAGCACGCCGATGCGGTCATCGCGGCCGAAAAAACGCGTGGCGGCGATATGAGCGGCGGTCCAGGTGATGGCGACGCCGGAGAAATAGGCGATCCAGAGCCGGAAGGGCGACGCGCCCTTGAAGTCCGCTTCGGCGATGGTGCGGAAGAGCAGCAAAGGCACGGCGATCTTGAAGACGAAGTCGCTCAAGGCATCGCCGACCTCCGCCTTCATCAATCCCACTTTGACGATCAGCCAACCGATGAGGATCATCACGAAGATGGGAAGAACGTCGAGAAAGATGGCGGACATCGGGGACGGATTGCCTATTGCATGGAATATCAAAGGTCTAACAGCAAACCGTTCGCGCTGACAAACCGGAATGACATCGAGCCTTGGCGCAAACGCAAAAAAAGCGGGGTTCGGCCCGCTTTTCCGCATCCGGTCTTGCCGGATTGCCGGTTGGTCATGCTGCCAGTTCATCCGTGGTCAGCGTCGCACCGGTATCGTCGAAGGGCATGATTTTATTTATCGGGCCCTTCTCGATCGGCGACTGCCCTAAATCCGCCCATGCCGATCTTGTTGATGAGAGATATAGCCAGCCAAAATGACAGGCGAATGACGTCCGCGCGGCATTTTTGCGAAAGGATTGGCCGCAAATCCGGCATTTCTGCTTCCCATGGGCTGAAAATCCGCTAAGACCGACTACCGGCTATCACCAAAACCGGGACCTCCCATTTCATGACCAAATTCGATGTACTGACTGTCGGCAACGCCATCGTCGATATTATCGCGCGTTGCGACGACCAGTTCCTCATTGATCACAAGATCACCAAGGCAGCGATGAACCTGATCGATGCCGAGCGCGCCGAACTGCTCTACAATCACATGGGCCCGGCGCTGGAAGCCTCGGGCGGCAGCGCCGGCAACACGGCGGCCGGTATCGCCAATTTCGGCGGCAAGGCCGCCTATTTCGGCAAGGTCGCGGAAGACCAGCTCGGCGAGATCTTCGCGCATGACATCCGCGCCCAGGGCGTGCACTACCAGACGCAGCCGAAGGGCAAGTTCCCGCCGACCGCCCGCTCGATGATCTTCGTGACCGAGGATGGCGAGCGCTCGATGAACACCTATCTCGGCGCCTGCGTCGAACTCGGACCCGAGGATGTCGAGCCCGAGGTCGTGGCGCAGTCGAAGGTGACCTATTTCGAAGGCTATCTCTGGGATCCGCCGCGCGCCAAGGAAGCGATCCGCGATTGCGCCCGCATCGCCCATGAGAACGGCCGCGAAATGTCGATGACGCTCTCCGACAGCTTCTGCGTCGGCCGCTATCGCGACGAGTTTCTCGACCTGATGCGGACAGGCACCGTCGACATCGTTTTCGCCAACAAGCAGGAGGCACTGGCGCTTTACGAGACCGAGGATTTCGAAGAGGCGCTCGTCAAGATCGCGCAGGATTGCAAGATCGCCGCGGTGACGATGAGCGAAGAGGGTGCCGTCATCTTGAAGGGCAGCGAGCGCTTCTATGTCAGCGCCATCGAGATCAAGGAGCTTGTCGACACGACCGGCGCCGGCGATCTGTTCGCGGCGGGTTTCCTCTATGGCTACACGCAGGGGCGGACGCTCGAGGATTGCGGCAAGCTTGGCTGCCTGGCGGCCGGCATCGTCATCCAGCAGATCGGACCGCGTCCGATGAAGTCGCTCACCGAGGCCGGCAAGCAGGCGGGTCTTCTCTAAGGCCTGACTTACCTTTTGCTGACCTGGAAGCCTTCGATCCGTCGAAGGCTTCTCTTATTTGAAGGCCTCTCCGGGATAGGCGCCCCAGATTTCCGACTGCGCCACCCAGCCTTCGGCGCCGTCGATCTTGGCGAGGCACCAGTCGCCGGTGCATTCGCCGATGTTCATCATCACACCGGGCTCCAGCTTGGCGACGACGGTCGCGGACGGCTGGGCCTCGCGGCGCACGTTGACGAAGACGCTCTTGCCCTTGCCCTTCATCCAGGGAGCGGCAATTGCGGCGCGGGAACCAGACAGCAGCGACTGGTTGACCCAGCCCTCGGTGCCATCGGCATCGCGCACCTGGCGCCAGTTGTCATATTCCTGGATGATTTCCACCGGCAGGCCGGCTTTCAGATACATCCACGACGCGGCATAATCGGTGCCGGGGCCGATGCGCAGGTTGACGCGCTTGGATTTCAGCGTGACGAAGCGCGGCAGCGGCAGGCCGCTCGGACCCTTCGCCGCCTGGGCATAGCCAAGCTCGGCGGTGCCGGCCGAAAGCACAAAGCCCAACGCGAGGGCGAGGCATGATTTCAGGACTGTGCTGCGCATGACGATTTCCGTTCGCTAAAACCCAGGCGGTTCCTCCGCCTGATTTCCGGACCTCGACATTCCACGCACGCTCAACGAGTTTTGTTTGTCTTCGCGTACGGGTCTGGTAGAAATTCCCCGGAACGGGAAAATTATCCCGCGTCTTGGTTAAGGACCTCTGAACAAGGCAGCAGCTCCAGGATATGACGACAAAGAAAAAAACGAAGGTCTACATTACCCGCAAGCTGCCGGATGCCGTCGAAACGCGCATGCGCGAATTGTTCGACGCCGAGCTCAACATCGACGACACGCCGCGCACCACGGCCCAGCTGGCGGCTGCGATGAAGAGCGCCGACGTGCTGGTGCCGACGGTGACCGACCGGATCGACGCGGCGCTGATCGACGAGGCCGGGCCGCAACTGAAGCTGATCGCCAGCTTCTCCAACGGCACCGACCACATCGACGTGGAGGCGGCGGCCCGCAAGGGGATTACCGTCACCAACACGCCGAATGTCCTGACCGAAGATACCGCCGACATGACCATGGCGCTGATCCTCGCCGTGCCGCGCCGGCTGGGCGAAGGTGCGCGCGTGCTAACCGACCGGCCCGGCGAATGGGCCGGATGGTCGCCCACCTGGATGCTCGGACGGCGCATTCACGGCAAGCGGATCGGCATTGTCGGCATGGGCCGGATCGGCACCGCCGTTGCCCGCCGTGCCAAGGCTTTCGGCCTCTCCATTCATTATCACAACCGCAAGCGGGTGACGGCGACGACGGAAGACGAGCTCGAGGCGACATACTGGGAAAGCCTCGACCAGATGCTGGCGCGCGTCGACATCGTCTCGGTCAACTGCCCGTCGACGCCGGCGACTTTCCATCTGCTTTCGGCGCGGCGCCTGGCGCTGCTGCAGCCGACGGCCTATCTCGTCAACACGGCGCGCGGCGACGTGATCGACGAGGCGGCGCTCATCAAATCGCTCAGGGAGGGCAGGCTTGCCGGCGCCGGGCTCGACGTGTTCGAGAACGAGCCGGCGGTCAATCCGAAGCTGATCAAGCTCGCCAACGAGGGCAAGGTGGTGCTTTTGCCGCATATGAGCTCGGCCACGATCGAGGGCCGTATCGACATGGGCGACAAGGTGATCATCAACATCCGCGCCTTCATGGACGGCCACCGCCCACCGAACCGGGTGCTGCCGGGGCGCTAAGAAGCGAGATGCTTGCGCATCTCTATGGATGTGGTGCGGGTGAAGCCCGGATGGGCGTTCTCGGCGGTCTTCTCGAAGCCCCAGCGGCCGAAGACGGCGTGGTTTTCGGTGAGCTCGATGCGTGTTTCCAACCGCAGCGCCGGCAGCGAAAGTGTGCGCGCCATGTCCTCCGCAATGCCAAGTAGCCGCCTACCGATGCCGCGCCGCTCGGCAGCCGGCGCCACCGCCAGCTTGCCGACATAGAGGCAATCCGCTTCCGGCCGCAGGAAGATGCAGCCGACAAGCGCGCCCTCTTCGGTAACGACATAGGCGATCTCGGCTTGCGCCTTGGCGGCCAGCGATTCGGCCGTCAGCCCGAGCGCCGAGGATGGCGGATCGATGCGGTCGTTCATGTAGGCGAAGGACGACAGGATGAGCGCGAGAAGCTCGTCCCAGCGGGAGAAACCGGAATCCAGACGAAGGATGGTCACGATGCCTGGCTTTGGCTCTGTCGGGCGCGCCGACGCTTGTAGCGGATGGTGTCGAAGCGCGCCGCAAGGGCATCATAGAGCAGCAGGCGGCCGACCAGCGGCTCGCCGGTGCCGGTGATCACCTTGATCGCCTCCATCGCCATCAGCGTGCCGATGACGCCGGTGAGCGCGCCGATAACGCCGGTCTCGGCGCAGACTGGGATCAGGCCCTCCGGCGGCTTTTCCGGGAAGAGGTCGCGGTAAGTGGGATTGAGCACGCCATCGGCTGTTGTCTCATAGGGCTTCAGCACGGTGACCGAGCCATCGAAGCGGCCGACGGCGCCGGTCACCAGTGGCAACTGTGCCGCTTCCGCCGCATCGGCCGCGGTGTAGCGCGTGTCGAAATTGTCCGAACCGTCGATGACGAGATCGAAGCCGGAGAGATGCCGGCGGGCGCTGTCTGCGGAGAAGCGCTCCTCGAAGCGGATAACGCGGACATGCGGATTGAGCCTTGCGATGGCGAAGGCCGCACTTTCCGTCTTCAATTCGCCGATCGTGCCGGAATCGTGGATGACCTGCCGCTGCAGATTGGAGAGCGATACACGGTCGTCGTCGGAAATGCCGAGCGTGCCGACGCCGGCTGCCGCGAGATATTGCAGGATGGGGGCGCCGAGGCCGCCGGCGCCGATAACAAGCACACGCGCTGCCTTCAGCTTCTGCTGGCCGGCGCCGCCGATCTCAGGCAGCAGGATGTGGCGCTGGTAGCGGGCGATTTCTTCCGGGCTCAACGGTTCCATGGGCGCGATGCTAGCATGGCCCTTGGCGGCGGGGAAAGTGTCGGTCATTCGAATATCTTTCCATCGGCAACGGTGAAGAACTGCGCCCGATCACCAAGCGCCGAGAACATCGAGCGGTCGGTGCCGGTCATGAAGGCCTGACCGCCGGGCGCGTCGATCAGATCGAAGAGCGCGGCGCGCCTGTTTTCGTCCAGATGGGCGGCGATCTCGTCAAGCAGCAGGATCGGCGCGTGGCCGGTGAGATTGGCGACGAGGCGGGCATGCGCCATGATGAGACCAACAAGCAGCGCCTTCTGCTCGCCGGTCGAGCAGCGCGCCGCTTCCATGCGCTTGTCGCGGTGGCGGACCAGCAGGTCGGCGCGGTGCGGGCCCTCCAGCGTGCGGCCGGCGGCGGCGTCGCGATAGCGGCTTTCGGCGAGCTGTGCTGCATATTCATCCTCGAGATCGACGGCGGGGCGATCGAACTGGCCATCCATGAAGCCGGCGAGATCGAGCGAGGCCGACGGGAATGGCGAGGTCTCACGGGTTTCCTCGATGAGGCGGACGAGGAGGCCCAGCATCTCCTGGCGGGCCATAGCCATGGCGATGCCGAGCGTGGCCATCTGCTCCTCGATGCCCGAGAGCCAGGAGGGGTCGAAGCGGCGCTCGTCGAGCAGCTTGTTGCGGCTGCGCATGGCGCGCTCGAAATCGCTGGCCCGGCGGCCATGGGCGGGATCGAGCGACAGTACGAGGCGATCGAGAAAGCGGCGACGCTCGGACGAGCCGCCGGTGAAGAGGCCGTCCATCGACGGCGTCAGCCAGAGAAGGCGCAGGTGATCGGTGAGTTCGTCGGCGGTCCTGGCCGGCGTGCCGTTGATGCGCAAGCGGCGGGATGTGTTCTCGTCGTTGCCGTCGACCCCGGTGCCGATCTCGACCTCGCCGTCCATGCCGTCGAGGGCCGCGAAGATCGAAAAACCACCATGGGCGCCGACGCGGGTGACATCGCCATAGGTGGCGCGGCGCATGCCGCGACCCGGCGACAGAAACGACACCGCCTCCATCAGATTGGTTTTGCCGGCGCCGTTATCCCCCACCAACACCACATGCCGGCCATCCAGCTGCAAACCGGCCGACGCATAATTGCGAAAGTCGGTGAGCTTGAGACGGGACAGGGAAACCTTGTGGGGCATGCTTTATCCGGATTCGTGACGGCTGAGAGCTAAGCGCTATGGGCGCGGATGGCAAGGGTGTGGGTCGATAGCGGCGGTGTGCCGTGGACGATCAGACAACACAGCGACGGTGTCGTCGTGCTGGTGGCGAAGACCCCTCCCAACCCTCCCCACAAGGGGGAGGGCTTAACCTGTGGCACCGCCGAAGCTACGATTAGCATGAGAGGCCGCCACGAGTCTTCTCCCCCACCTGTGGGGGGAGATGCCGGCAGGCAGAGGGGGGTATCCCACGGCAAAACCTCTCAATCACCACATCCCATCCCACCCACACACCAAAACCCCACGCGGCTTCTCACCCGTGTCTCAACCATTCCAAACTTCACTCGGACGGGGCGCTGGAAATCACCTCGATTGATTAAGTAGAATATGGCGCTTCCCAGCGCCCCGTTCGGCGGTTTTTATCCGCGACTTCGATCTCTCTGCCTTCTCGCCCAACTTCGCGACGAGACCATGTGTGCCTCACAGGCACGTCCGGGCTCAACTCGGCCCCTCTTGCGAGGGATACCGCCGTCACCGGAGGGAGATCATTTTCCGCGGACCCGGATCGTAAGGTTTTGCGTCCTACCCTCACGCTCCGCGCCGATCCCGCCTCGCCGGCACGCCTGCCGGTGTATCCGATGACGGGACGCCGATAGTGTAGGGCGGGGATTTCGAGGCGGGGAAAATCGCGGCATGAATTTTTCGCTGATGGCTTAAATCTCTAGGCCTTCACCCGTGCCATCTCGGGATCGTAGAGCGGCGTCAGCGACACCTTGCACGGCACCCGCACCCGAGCGACGTCGAGCTCATAGCTGCCCGACAGCACGAATTCCTCGCTCACGCCCTCGGCGTTGCGCACATAGCCATAGCCGATCGGCTTGCCCACCGTGTAGCCGAAGCCACCGGAGGAGAGCCAGCCGACGCGCTTGCCGTCTCGGTAGATCGTCTCGCGGCCGAGCAGCACCACGTCGGGATCGTCAGGGACGAAGCAGGCGAGCATCTTCTTGACGCCCGATGCCAGCTGCCGCTCGATCGCCTCGCGGCCACGAAACGGCGTGGTCTTCTTCGTCTTCACCGCCCAGCCGAGCCCGGCTTCGATCGGCGTGTGATCGGGCCCGATATCCGAACCCCAGGCGCGATAGCCCTTTTCCAGCCGGCAGCTTTCGATCGCGCGGTAGCCGGCATTAACGAGATGCAGCGGAGCGCCGGCCGCCATCAGCGCGTCGTAGACGGTCGTGGCGTATTCGATCGGCACATGCAGCTCATAGCCGAGCTCGCCGACATAGGTGATGCGGAGCGTCCTGACCGGGCAGCCGGCGATGCCGATGGTTTTCACGCGGCCGAAGGGGAAGGCGGCGTTGGAGACGTTGCTGCCTGTGACCTTTTCCAGCACCGCGCGCGCATTCGGCCCCATCAGCGCCAGCACGGAATAGGCGGACGTCACGTCCACGAGCTCGGCATGCAGGTCGTCACGAATATTGCGGGCTATCCAGTCGAAGTCATGGGTCGCGAAGCCCGTGCCGGTGACGATGTAATACTCGTCCTCGGCGATGCGCGCGCAGGTGAGATCGCACTCGATGCCGCCCTTGTCGTTCAGCATCTGCGTATAGACGAGCGAGCCCACCGGCTTGGCCACATCGTTCGCGGCGATCCAGGAAAGGGCGCTCTCCGCGTCGCGGCCCTTCAGCGTGAATTTGGCGAACGAGGTCTGGTCGAAGATGACAGCCGCCTCGCGCACCGCCCTGTGCTCGCGGCCCACCGCCTCGAACCAGTTCTGCCGCTCGTAGCTGTAGACGTCCTTCGGCTCCTCGTTGGCGAAGAGATCGGCGAACCAGTTCGGCCGCTCCCAGCCGAGCTTCTCGCCGAAGCAGGCGCCCTGCGCCTTCAGCCGGTCGTAGAGCGGCGATTTGCGGCAGGGGCGGCCGCTGGAATATTCCTCGAACGGGAAGGCCAGCGTGTAGTGCTTGCCATAGGCTTCCAGCGTGCGGGTGCGCACCCAGTCGGTGTCGAAATGCGGGCGGCCGAAGCGGCGGATATCGACCGGCCAGAGATCGTAGGGCGGCTCGCCCTTGGAAACCCACTCCGCCAGCGCCATCCCCGCGCCGCCGGCCGATGCGATGCCGAAGGCGTTGAAGCCGGCGCCGACGAAGAAGTTCTTGAGCTCCGGCGCTTCGCCGAGAATGAAGTTGCCATCGGGCGTAAAGCTCTCCGGCCCGTTCAACAGCTGCTTGACGCCGACATTCTCGAGATCAGGCACGCGGCCGAGCGCCTGCTCCATGATCTGCTCGAAATGGTCGAAATTGCTGTCGAGCAGCGTGTAGTGGAAACCATCCGGAATGCCCGACGTCGCCCAGGGGATCGGGTTCGGCTCATAGCCCCCCATGACGATGCCGCCCACCTCTTCCTTGTAATAGGTCAGCCGGTCAGGATCGCGCAGCGTCGGCAGGTTGGAGGGCACGCCGAAGGATTCGGTGATGATGTACTGGTGCTCGACCGAAACCAGCGGCACGTTGACGCCGAAGCGCGCCGCGAAATTGCGTGTCCATTGCCCGGCGCAGACGACCACGCGCTCGCATTCGATGCGGCCCTGATCGGTGATCACGGCGCGGATGCGGCCCTTGTCGATCTCGAGATCGATCACTTCCGTATCCTCGAAGATCGAAACGCCCGCCATGCGCGCGCCCTTGGCGAGCGCCTGCGTGATGTCGGAGGGATTGGCCTGGCCGTCTGTCGGGAGATAAGCGGCGCCGATCAGGTCATCGATCGTCATCAGCGGCCATAGGTCGAAGGCCTCCTGCGGCGTCAGAAGCTGCATGTCGAGCCCGAAGGATTGCGCCGTGGTCGCCTGTCGCTTCACCTCCGTCCAGCGTTCCTCGTTGCAGGCAAGCCGCAACCCGCCATTCATCTTCCAGCCGGTGCCGAGCCCGGTCTCGGCCTCCAGCCGCTTGTAGAGATCGACGGAATAGCCGAGCAGCTGGGTGATGTTGGCGCTGGTCCTGAGCTGGCCGACGAGGCCGGCGGCATGGAAGGTGGTGCCCGAGGTCAGCTTCTTGCGCTCCAAGAGCACGGTATCGGTCAAGCCGAGCTTGCCGAGATGATAGGCCGTCGAGCAGCCGATGATGCCGCCGCCGATGACGACAACCTTGGCGGTCCTGGGCAATTCCTTCGTCATGTCATTGATCCTGTTCGGCATAGGCGCGCTCGAAGCGCGCACGGTTTTCGGCGGTATAGGCGGCGTAGTCGAAATCGATGGTCGAATGGATTTCCGACACCATGCTCCACAGCATCTCGCGCAAGAGAGAGGCGCATTTCATCGCGCGGTAGCGTCGCCACAGATCCGGCGTCAACGGCATCAGGTAATAGGCCTCCAGCATTGCCCGCTCCGCATCCTCGGAAAACTCGTTGTTGGAGGCGAGCCCGCCGAGATCGAAGAGCGGCGTGTTGAAGCCGGCATAGTCCCAGTCGATCAGCCAGAGCCTTTTGCCGTCGTCGAGAAAATTGGCCGCCAGCATGTCGTTATGGCCGAAGGCGATCTCGAACGGCCCGGCCGCCTGCTCCAGCCGCTCCGCCTTCATAAGGAGATCGGAAAACAGCTGACGATACGGGCTGCCGGCGGCATCGAGCGTGGCGATATAGTCGCGCACCACGTGAAACACCCAGAATATCGTGGCCGTGCCGCGAAATTCGCGTGCGATATCGTGGTGGCAGGCGCGCACCAGCGGGATCACGCGCTCCAGCGTCTTGGCGTCACGCAAATCCTCCGGCGTCAGCGCTCGTGACTCGACATAATCGAGCACCAGCACGCCCGGCGCATGGTGGATCACCGCGGGCGATAGCCCGGCCGCATGCGCCGCCTTGCTCGCCGCCAGTTCGTTCGATCGGCTGATGTGGTGGACGGGGATGTCGTCACCCAGCCGCACGACTCGCTTCAGCGCGCCGTCGCGGACCAGATAGTTGCGGTTGGTGATGCCTCCCGTGATCGCCGAGATATCGATCGGACCATTCCATATGCCAAGCGCATGTATACGGTCTTCAGGCGTCACGCTGTCCCCCTCGCGGCCTATCCTATTGAAATCTTGGCCAGAGCGGGCTGTGCTGTCAAGCGGGGTAAACGGCCGGGCTAGATCGTCGAGCCCGCGCCGTCGAAGACATGACAGCGCGCCGGGTCGAAATAGGCGGTAACGTTAGCTCCGCGCTCCACCTTCTGTTGCCCGTCGAGCGCGATCGTCAGCTGCTGCTTGTCCGGCGTCGTCGTATAGAGCATCGTCGCACCGCCGAGGTTTTCCAGAAGGTCGATGTTGACGGAAGACAGTGCGATGCCGCCCTTGTCGACCAGCGACAGATGTTCCGGACGGATGCCGAAGGTCACGCTTTCTCCGGCTTGTGCCGAGACGCGGCGCGGCAGCCGCACGCTGTTGCCGCAGACGTTGATCGTTGTCTCGTTGCCGCCGACGCTTTCCATCTTGCCCTGCAGAAAGTTCATCTTCGGGCTGCCGATGAAGCCGGCGACGAAGCGGTTGGCGGGGTTATTGTAGAGATCGAGCGGCGCGCCCACCTGCTCGATGCGGCCGGAATTCAGCACCACGATCTTGTCGGCCATGGTCATGGCTTCAACCTGGTCGTGGGTGACGTAGATCATCGTATTCCCCAGGCTGCGGTGCAGCCGCGAAATCTCGACGCGCATCTGCACGCGCAGTTCGGCGTCGAGGTTGGAGAGCGGCTCGTCGAACAGGAAGATGCGCGGTTCGCGCACGATGGCGCGGCCGATCGCGACGCGCTGCCGCTGCCCGCCCGAAAGCGCCTTCGGCTTGCGCTGCAGAAGCTTCTCGATCTGCAGGATCTGTGCTGCCTGCTGCACCTTCGGCTCGATGTCGGCCTTCTTGTAGCCGGCCGTCTCCAGCCCGAAGGCAAGGTTCTTGTAGACGGACATGTGCGGGTAGAGCGCGTAGGACTGGAACACCATGGCGATCCCGCGCTTGGCCGGCGCCACCTCGTTCATCCGTTCATTGTCGAGCATCAACGCCCCGCCGGAGATCTCCTCCAGCCCGGCGATCATACGAAGCAGCGTGGACTTGCCGCAGCCGGACGGACCGACGAAGACGACGAACTCGCCGGGATCGATCGCCAGATCGATGCCGTGGATGACGTCAAGCGCGCCATAGCGTTTCTCGACCTTCTGAAGAACGACGCTTGTTGCCATATCCAGGTTTTCCTTATCTCGTTCTTGTCTGTCCGTTACCGGGTTCTTGCGCGCCAGTCGGCGTATTTCGGGCTGTCGGGTCCGACGGGCAGGGCGATGTCCTGGCCGCTGTCCGACGATTGGTAGATGGCGGTGACGAGTTCCAGCGCCCGCCGCGCATCCTGGGTGCTCACCGGCAGCGGGCCGTTTCCCTCGAGATGGGCGTGGAAATGCGCCATCTGCGTGGTGAAGCGCGGCGCCACCGGCTGCCAGTCGCCGATCACGGCGTCGATCCGTCGCTGCACCTCGTCATTGGCGGCAAGGATCGTCCATGGGTCCTTGCCGGGCGAATAGGCCTCGTGGTTGCTCTCGAAGGTGACGTTCTCGAAATGCAGCCTGAGCCGGCTGATTTCCTGCTGCGAGCCGAGCGTGCAGGAAAGCGAGACGAAGGCACCGTTTTCCATTTGCAGGCTCGCCGAGGCGCAGTCCTCGACCTCGATGTCGTTGACGCGGGTCGCTACGCGGCCGAAGACGCGCTGAGCCGGCCCCATCAGGTGCAGCAGCATGTCGTGCAGGTGCAGCGCATGCGTCACCAGCACGCCGCCGAGCTCGGTTGCCCACTTGCCGCGCCAGGGAACGGCGTAATAGGCAGGCGTGCGCAACCAGAAGGTCTCGACCGAACCCATATAGGGCTTGCCCGCAATCCCCGCCTCGATGATCCGCTTCGCCTTCTCCACGCCGTCGCCGTAGCGATACTGGAAGATCGGCATCAGCACGCCCCTGGCGGTCTTTTCGACGCGCATGATCTCGTCGACGCCGGATAGCGATCCGGTGAGCGGCTTCTCGCAGATCACATGCTTGCCCGCCTGAAGGGCTGCCACCACCTGCTCGAGATGGATGCCGGGCGGTGTGCAGATGTCGATGATGTCGATGCTCTCGTCGGCGAGAACCTCGGCGAAGGACGTGGTGCGTCCGGCGATCCCGAACTCGTCGGCCACTTCGGCAAGGCGTGATTCGTTGAGGTCGCAGAGAACAGCTACCTCGAACTTGTCGGGATGCGGCAGGTAGCCCTCGACGATATGCGAGCGTCCGATGCCGCAGCCGATGATCGCAACTCTCTTTATGCTCATGGGGCAGGTCTCTTTGGCATGTTCATTGCGGCCGGTCTCAACGCTTCATGCCGGTCGTGGCAATGCCGTCGATCAGCAGCCGCTGGAAGAACAGGAAGAAGAAGAACACCGGAACCAGCGTCAGCGTCGACATGGCGAACAGCCCGCCCCAGTCCGATGTGCTGCTCGAATCGACGAAGGTGCGCAGGCCGAGCTGGATCGTGTAGGTGTCCATGTCGTTGAGGTAGATCAGCGGCCCGAAGAAATCGTCCCAGGTCCAGATGAAGGAGAAGATCGCCGCCGTCGCCAGCACCGGCAACGAGAGCGGCAGCATGATCTTCCAGTAGATCCGCCAGGCGCTGCAGCCGTCCATCATCGCCGCCTCGTCGAGTTCGCGCGGAATGCCGCGGAAGAACTGCACCATCAGGAAGATGAAGAAGGCGTCGCTGGCGAGAAACTTCGGCACGACCAGCGGCAGGATGGTGTTCACCCAGCCGAGGTTCAGAAACAGCACATATTGCGGGATCAGCGTCACGTGATAGGGGATCATCAGCGTGCCGAGCATGATCGCAAACCAGAAATTCCGCCCGGCAAAGCGCAGCCGCGCGAAGGCGTAAGCCGCCAGCGAACAGGCCACCACATTGCCGGTCACCGTCAGGAGCGAAATCACCAGCGAGTTCCAGAAGAAGCGCCCGAAGGTGATGTCGAGCCCGCTCCAGCCGCGCACATAGGATGTGAAATCGATCGACGACGGGATGAGCGAGGTCGACGAGAAGATCTCGTTTTCCGGCCGCACCGAGGCCGATACCATCCACAGCAGTGGATAGAGCATCAGCAGCGAGGCCAAGATCAGCAGCGTATGGACGACGATCGAGGCCGGCAGGCTGCGCTTGGTGATGTCGGATGGCGGCGCGGCGACCGCGGAGGTGATCCCGTTAGTCATCGTAATGCACCCAGTAGCGTGAGGACAGGAACGAGAAGGCGGTGAACACGGCGATGATCAGCACCAGGATCCATGCAAGAGCGGAAGCGTAGCCCATGCGGAAGTTCCCGAACGCCTCCTGATAGAGATAGAGCGTGTAGAACAGCGTCGAATTGATCGGCCCGCCCGACCCGCCGGAGATGATGAAGGCGGGCGTGAACGCCTTGAAGGCGTCGATCGTCTGCACCACGGCGTTGAAGAAGATGACGGGCGTCAGAAGCGGCAGCGTGATCTTGTAGAACTGCCGGAACTTCGAGGCCCCGTCGAGGCTCGCCGCCTCGTACATGTCGGTCGGGATCTGGCGAAGACCAGCGAGGAAGATGATCATCGGCGAGCCGAACTGCCAGACGCTGAGCGCCACAAGCGTATAGATCGAGTAGCTTGGATGCGAGATCCAGCTCGGTCCCTGGATGCCGATGTGCGAGAGCGCGGCGTTGACCAGGCCGTCACCGGCAAAGAGCTGCCGCCACAGAACGGCGATCGCCACGCTGCCGCCGAGCAGCGATGGCAGATAGAAGACGGCGCGGTAGAACGTCAGCCCCCGCACCCCCTTGTTGAGCGCCATCGCCACCAGAAGCGCGAAGATCAGCTTGAACGGCACCGACAGCACCACATAGGTCAGCGTCACCTTCATCGCCGCCGCGAACTTCGGGTCCGCGGTGGTGATGCGCACATAGTTCGCCGCCCCCACCCATTCCGGCGAGCGGATCATGTCGAAATCCGTGAACGACAGGTAGAGCGACACCAGCGCCGGCCCGAGCGTCAGCCCCAGGAAGCCGAGCAGCCATGGAAGAAGAAAGAGATATCCAGGTCCGTTGGCGGCAAGGAGTGGTCGCCAACGGCTGTCGGCGACCACTCCCTGATATTGCTCCGCCGTCGCGGCCCGGTCAGCCGTCGCGCGCATCGCATTGCTCATGTCGGTCAACCCCGCGCGAGAAGGCGCGTGATCTCGTCGACAAGCTGTTTGCCGGCATCGGCTGGCGTGACCTGGCCGAAGGCGACCTGCTCGGCAAGCTGGCGCAGAACGGTCTGGCCTTCGCCGGCGCCTGAAGGCGGCGGCGGCGGCAGCGGCCCGGCAAGATCGCCGAGATTGGCTACATAGTTCAGCGGGATCTTGCCGACATCGTCGAGCATGCCGGCCACGACATCACGCATCGCCTTGGATTCCGGAATGCCGCGCTCGACATCGAGCACCTTGGCGGCTTCTGGATCCTTGACGAAGAAGTTGACGTAGTCGACGGCCTGTTCGAGCGCCTTGGACTGCGCCGAGACCGAGAAGAACATCGATGGCTTGCGGTAGTGACCGCCCTTCGAGTCCGCCTTGATCAGCGGGTAGTTGTTGAGCGTCAGCTTGTCCTTGACCACGGCCTGGAAGCCGACGAACTGGTTGCTGTGCGCATAGTCGATCGCGGCCTTGCCGAGCGTCAGCGGCGCGGTGTCGATCGTGTCCTTGTAGAGCGCCTGCACATCGGGCGGCACGCAGGCTTGCGCCTCGCGGAACTTGGCCCACATGTCGAACCATTCGGAGGCGTCGTCGGCGCCGAAGGCGATCTTCGAATCCGCCGTGTAGAGCGCCTTGCCGCGCTGCCGCACGTAGTTTTCGAAGAGCGGCTCCGCGCCGCTGCCGTCGGCAAAGCCGAAGAAGCCCTTGCGCTTGCCCGCCTTGGTGATCTCGGCGCCCATCTTGCCGAGCTCTTCCCAGGTCGTCTTATTGGTCGGCATCTCGACGCCGGCTTCCTGCAGCGCCACCGTGTTGACGACGGTTGCCGCCGAGTTTGCGCCGAGGCTGACGCCATAGAGATGGCCGTCGACCTTGCCGCCCTCGATCTGCGCCGGATCGAAATCGTCGAGATTGAGCTTCGACGGCATGTAGGATTCAAGCGGGGCAAGCGCGCCGCGCCGCGCATATTCGACGATATAGCGGTAATCCATCTGGATCACGTCGGGCGCGTTGCGGCCGGCGACCTGGGTCGCCAGGCGCGGCCAGTAATCGCTCCAACCCAGGAACTCGCCTGTTATCGACGTGCCGGAATTCTTGGCCTTGTAGAGATCCGAAACCTTGTTGGTGCGGTCGGCGCGCGGTTGCGAACCCCACCACAAGAGCCGCAGTCGGGCATCGGCGGCAAAAGCTCCCGGCCCCAGTGCGGACAGCGAAAGAAGCGTGGCTCCTCCCGCAACGAAATTGCGTCTGCTCACACGAAACGTCATCTGTTTTTCCTCCTCCCTTGGGGAGCGCCTCCACACGCTCCCGGCTGGTTTCTCTTGCAACAAATAACTATTTGGTTACAAGCTATGAAGAAGCACCGGGACTGTCAAGCGACATGTGGCGGCGGGATCGTCAGGCTTGGCTTTTTACAATTTGTTCATAAACAACTATGAGCGCGAGGTTTAAAGGAAAGGGTAGTGGGGATGGATGGCAGCGGAGAGAAGAAACCGGCCAAGCGGCGTTCACAAGAGCGCGTCCTGCAGCGCGATCCCGAGCGAACGCGCGCCGCCATTCTCGAAGCCGCGACCCGGGAATTCGCTGAAAACGGCATGGGCGGCGCCCGTGTCGACGCCATCGCCGAGCGTGCCGGCACCAACAAGCGCATGCTCTATCACTACTTCGGCGACAAGGAGCAGCTCTATCTGCATGTGCTGGAGGAAGCCTATGTCGGCATCCGCACCGCCGAGCGCGAACTGCACATCGGCGACCGCAGCCCGGAGGAGGGGATCGCCGAGCTCGCGCTCTTCACCTGGCGCTATTTCCTGAAGCACCCCGAATTCCTGAGCCTGCTTGGTACCGAAAACCTGCACCGCGCCCGCTGGCTGCGCCAATCGGTGCGGCTGAAGGAGCTTCATTCGCACCTGATCGTCGAGCTGACCGAGGTGCTCGACCGCGGCAAGAAGACGGGCGTCTTCATCGACGCAGCCGATCCGCTGAACGTCTATCTGACCATCGCCTCGCTCGGCTATTTCTACATTTCCAACCAGTACACGCTCTCGACCATCTTCGGCCGCGACCTTGCGGAGAAGGGCAATCTCGATGCCTGGGAACGCCATATCGTTCACGTCACGCTTGCCTCGATCAAAGCCTGATCGCTGAAATTTAGCCCCGGCTATTGACAGCGCCGCTTCTCCTCTGCCATCAAGTAACTGTTTGGTTACTGGCCGGGAGGAGCCGCGCGGCATCGCGCGTCCGGCATTGCAACGCAGTTTTGCAGGGAGGCAGACATGGCACGTCTAGGAATAATTCTGCACGGCGTAACGGGCCGCATGGGCTACAATCAGCACCTCGTCCGCTCGATACTGGCGATCCGCGATCAGGGCGGCCTGACGCTGAAGTCAGGCGAGAAGCTCGAGATCGACCCCATCATCGTCGGCCGCAACGCCGCCAAGATGGAGGAGCTGGCGAAGCGCCACGGCATCAAGCGCTGGTCGACCGATCTCGACGCGGCCCTCAGAAATCCCGACGACCAGATCTTCTTCGATGCCGGCACCACGCTGATGCGCGCCGAGCTCCTGTCGCGTGCGCTCGACGCCGGCAAGCACGTCTATTGTGAAAAGCCGATCTCCGACGATCTCGAAGTTGCCATTGCGCTCGCCCGCAAGGCGCGCGCCTCGGGTCTCAAGCATGGCGTCGTGCAGGACAAGCTCTTCCTGCCCGGCCTGCGCAAGCTGGCGCTGCTGCGCGACAGCGGCTTTTTCGGCAAGATCCTCTCCGTGCGCGGCGAGTTCGGCTACTGGGTCTTCGAGGGTGATTGGGGCGTGCCGGCGCAGCGCCCCTCCTGGAATTACCGCAAGGCCGATGGCGGCGGCATCATTCTCGACATGCTCTGCCACTGGCGCTATGTGCTCGACAATCTCTTCGGCGAGGTCAAATCGGTCTCCTGCCTCGGCGCCACCCATATCGGCACCCGCGTCGACGAACAGGGCAAGCCCTATCATTGCGACACCGATGACGCTGCCTATGCCACTTTCGAGCTCGAAGGCGGGGCGATCGCCCATATCAATTCGTCCTGGGCGGTGCGCGTGCGTCGCGACGATCTCGTTACCTTCCAAGTCGACGGCACTCATGGCTCAGCCGTCGCCGGGCTGACGAAATGCTGGACTCAACACCGCGTCAACACGCCCAAGCCCGTCTGGAACCCCGACCAGCCGCAGACCATCGATTTCTACAAGACCTGGGACGAGGTGCCGGACACGCAGGCCTTTGACAACGGCTTCAAGGTGCAGTGGGAGATGTTCCTGCGCCATGTCGCCGAGGACGCGCCCTGGCCTTACGGCCTGGAAGCCGGCGCCAAGGGCGTGCAGCTCGCCGAACTCGGGCTGAAATCCTGGGCCGAACGCCGGTGGCTCGATGTGCCCGCGCTGGAGTTCTGAGCCATGCCTGATATAGCGCGCTATGTACCCATGGTGGTCGCGCCTGCGGCCCCGCATGAAAGCGGGGCCCGGCAAACATGGTAGACGATCTATCGATCAACCTCGCGACCATTCGCGAGCAATGTGGCTTCGCCGAAGCCGTCGATCTCTGCCTGAAGCACGGCATCACCTCGATCGCCCCCTGGCGCGATCAGGTCGCCAAGGTGGGGCTCGACGAGGCGGTGCGCATCGTCCGCCAAAACCGCATCAAGCTCACCGGCCTTTGCCGCGGCGGTTTCTTTCCGGCAGCCACGGCGGCGGACCGCCAATCGGCGATCGATGACAACAAGCGCGCCGTAGACGAGGCGGCCGCTCTGGGCGCCGATTGCCTCGTGCTTGTCGTCGGCGGGCTCGCCGGCTGCTCGAAAAACATCGATGAAGCGCGCAATATGGTGGCGGACGGCATCGCCGCCACCCTCCCGCATGCCCGCGCGAGCGGCGTGCCACTGGCGATCGAGCCGCTGCATCCCATGTACGCCGCCGACCGCTCCTGCGTGAACACGCTCGGCCAGGCGCTCGACATGTGCGAGACGCTGGGCGAGGGGGTGGGCGTTGCGATCGACGTCTACCATGTCTGGTGGGACCCCGATCTGGCGCGCCAGATCGGCCGCGCGGGTCAGCTGAAGCGTATTCTCGCGCACCACATTTGCGATTGGCTGGTGCCGACGAGGGACATGCTGACCGACCGTGGCATGATGGGCGATGGCGTCATCGACCTGAAGGGCATAAGACGGATGGTGGAGGGCGCAGGTTTTCATGGCGCGCAGGAAGTCGAGATATTCTCGGCGGAGAACTGGTGGAAACGCCCGGCCGACGAGGTGATCCGCACCTGCGTCGAGCGCTTCCACGACTGCTGCCGGATCTGATTTGGCAGAACAACATACTCGTTTCCGCACGCATGAAGGAGGATCATTCGATGGAGAAACGCCGCTTCGCACTGATAGGCACCGGAAATCGCGGAACGACCATGTGGGGCAAGGAATTGCTGGCCGGCTGGCGCGAGCATGTGGATCTGGTAGCGATCGTCGATACCAATTCGCTGCGCGCCGAACGCGCCCGCACCATGATCGGCAGCAACGCCCCGATCTACGAGAACATCGACGCCATGCTCGCCGAGCATGAGGTCGACATGGTCATCGTCTGCACGCCCGATTACACCCATGACGACATCGTCGTGCGCGCGCTCGAAGCCGGCATCGACGTCATCACCGAAAAGCCGATGACGACAGCTGTCGACAAGATCCGCCGCATCCTCGATGCCGAAAAGCGCAGCGGCAAGCGCGTCGACGTCTCCTTCAACTACCGCTACGCGCCGACGGCGGCCAAAATCAAGGAACTGCTCTCCTCAGGCGAGATCGGCCGCGTCACCTCCGTCGATTTTCACTGGTATCTCGACACCAAGCACGGCGCCGATTATTTCCGCCGCTGGCACGCCTATACGGAAAATTCCGGCAGCCTCTTCGTCCACAAGGCCACCCACCACTTCGATCTCCTGAACTGGTATCTCGACAGCGACCCGGAGGCCGTCACCTCGTTTGCCGACCTGCAGAACTACGGCCGCAAGGGCCCATTCCGCGGCCCGCGCTGCAAGCTCTGTCCGCACACCGGGGAATGCGATTACTACCTCGATCTCGAGGCCGATCCCTTCCTCGACGCGCTCTATGAAGACCCCTCGGAGATCGACGGCTATTTCCGCGACGGCTGCGTCTATCGCGAGGATATCGACATCCCCGACACCATGGTCGTCAGCCTGCGCTACCGCAACAACGTCCACGTCTCCTATTCGCTCAACACCTTCCAACCGATCGAAGGCCACCACATCGCCTTCAACGGCACCGAGGGGCGGATCGAGCTGCGCCAGTTCGAAAAGCAGCCCTGGGAAACACCGGATGAGGACACGATCCTGTTGATCCGCAACTTTCCGAAGGGAAGGGAGCCGGTCGAGCGCATCGTCGTGCCGCATTTCTCCGGCGGCCACTATGGCGGCGACGACCGCATGCGCAACATGATCTTCAAGCCCGGCATGGAGGACCGCCTCGGCCAGCGCGCCGGCACCCGCGCCGGCGCCATGTCGGTGCTGACGGGGATTGCCGCGCTGTCGAGCGCGCGCAGCGGCAAGGTGGTCAAGATCGCCGACCTGATGCCGGAGCTTACGGGTGGTGATGCAAGCCCGGGACTGAAAGCGGGTTGATGTAAGCCGGGCGACGAAGGCCGGCGCTCGCGTCTCCTCAGGCGCCGACGGCGAGCGGTTCCTTCGCCGCCGCGACCTCGATCATCGCAACCCAGTTGCGCGCGATCGCAAGGCCGCTGGCATCGGCCGCCGCGCCATCCACGGGAGCGAGATCGGGGTGACGCTTCAGCCAGCCGGGCTCCATCCGCTCGATCGTCGCCTCGAAGCCCGTCTTCCACCCCTCGACCACCGCGCGGCTGGCCTCGAAATGAAACTGCGTGCCATAAGTCGCGCGGCCAAGCCGGAAGGCCTGGTTGCGCACGAGCGGGCTGGTCGCCAGCAGGCAGGCACCCTCGGGCAAGGTGAACGTATCGCTGTGCCACTCGAAGGTGGTGAAATCGGCATCGAGGCCCGAAAGCAGCGGATCGGCCTTGCCGTCGTCCGTCATCTCGACGGGTTTCCAGCCGAACTCCAGCTGCCGGCCAAGATGGTTTTCCGCGCCATAGGCGCGCGCCAGGATCTGCGATCCCAGGCAGATGCCCATCACCGCCTTGCCCGCCTCGCAAAAGCGCTGCATCAGCCGCGCCAGCGCGGGCAGATAGGGGTAGTTCGCATCGTCGAGCGCGTCCTGCTCCCCGCCCAACACGACAAGCGCGTCATGCTCGAAGATGCTCTGCGGCAGCCGGCCGTCGAGATAGGGCTGGTAGATGTCGAGCGCGGCATTGGCTTCGGCAAGCGCGATGCCGAGCGACCCCAGCGGCGTGTTCTTCATGTTCTCGATGATCGCAACCCGCATCGGCATCTCCTGTCTTGCTGTCGATGAGAGGAAGAACACCAAGCCATCGTGCATTGCAATATCCGTTGCGCGGCACCCGGCCACTTCGTAAGCTCCGCGCACCGGAACGACACGACAGAAAGCCCCCATGACCGAGAAAAAAGCCCGCGTGACCATTCTCTACTGCACCCAGTGCAACTGGCTGCTGCGCGCCGGCTGGATGGCGCAGGAGCTGCTGCAGACCTTCACCGACAGCCTTGGCGAAGTGGCGCTCATCCCCGGCACCGGCGGCAATTTCGAGATCCGCGTCGATGATGAACTGATCTGGGAGCGCAAGCGCGACGGCGGCTTTCCCGGCCCCAAGGAGCTGAAGCAGCGCATCCGCGATATCATCGACCCCGATCGCGACCTCGGCCACACCGACAGGTCGTCGAAGGAAAGCTAAGCCGCACCCGGAAGGCTCAGCTCGCTCCTAGTCGTAAGGCGAGTTGCAGGTCTTGTAGATCCCCTCATAGGTCACGAAGCGATCCGTCCTGGGATTGTAGCTGCGATACTGGTTGCGGCACCAATCGACATGGAAGTTGCGATCGGGCGTGTTCGGCCGCGCAGTCCGCGCCTGTGGCTGCGATGGCTGGTAGCGTGTCGGCGGCTGCGGATTGTAGTATTGCGGCGCCGGCCCCGCCGCGCGCGGACGATAATAGGTCGGCCCGGTCGCGGTTGGAGGCCGGTAGTTCGGCTGTATGTAGGATGGCGTGAACGACTGCCTCTGGCCGAAGGTGAAGCAGCCGCGAGAATCGCACATGGTCTGCACACGGATGATATCGCGATTGCCCGTCATTTCGGGGGCAGGCGTCATCGGCATGGCCGAAATCTGACTGAGCGGCATCACGGATAGAATCACGACAACCGGAAATTTCTGAAAAACGCGCATCGCACCATCCTTTTCCCTGAGGCACATATAGTGCGCCCAAGCTATCTTGGCATCGCCCGAAATCCCCGACCGCCCAAAAACCCACCTTTCCCGGCCCTGACCTTAGACTTTTTTGCGTGGTGTCAGAAAAACTTCAAAAACCCTGTTGACACCAACGGGCCACCCCCGTACATGGCTCTCCGTCGCCCAGATGGCGGAATTGGTAGACGCGCCAGCTTCAGGTGCTGGTACCCGAAAGGGTGTGGAGGTTCGAGTCCTCTTCTGGGCACCATTCCCATTATAAGTCCTTGTTAGGACATGTGTTTCAGCAAGATCAATGACTTGCGAACTGCGCTTGGTACAAACGTTTGGTACAAAGGCAGTTTCACAATGGGTGTCGTGGTGCGCAATCTTTACAACGTAAACGGTCGCTGGAAATACCGAAAGGTGATTCCCGTTACGCTCCGACCGCACGTCCCTGGCAACCTCACGGAATTTGTTCGCTGGCTTGGTTCAGGCCCCCAAAATAGCGCCGAGATTGCGGCCCGATATTCGGCTGCTGCCAAGGAGTGCGAAGGCCTCCTAGAGGTCGCGAAGAAGCGTTCACTTGGCTCATATGATGAACTCAGCGCCGAGGTGATTGCTCACATCATTGGAACCGAGCGCAGCAATTTGCTCTGGGAAGATGACGAGGACCGGTTTGACCAAGAAGGGGACATTCTGTTCGAACACGTTCGTCAGCAGATCGCTTCTTCAGGTGTATCCGCAATCGTCAATGACGATCCCGACCGTCGATGGAATAATCGACAGGAGACGCTTGAGGCCTACCTTTCAAACCTTAGACACGACTATGCTCGTGGAACGGTCGACGCCTTCCATCTCGGTGAGCTGGCGGATGTGTGTGCATCGCATGGGCTGTTAGTCGATCCGCGAAGCTTGAGCTTCCGTCGCCTCGGCAAGGCCTACCTTGGGATGATGATCGAAGTCACCGAGGCAAGACTCCAGCGCCAGACCGGGGTTGTTGTACCGACACCAGAGCCTCCAATGGTCGCAACGGTCCAGCAGACGATCTCTGGCGACCTAACGTTGCGGGAGCTCGCCGAAAAGAAGCTTGCGATGAAGAACAAGAGCGAGGCGACCACTCAGGCTACCGAGACGGCACTTCGGTTGTTTGAAAGTGTCTATGGTACCCGCGCGATGGCAACTATCACGCGCAGGGAAGTTGCTGATTGGATATTTCTCCTTCAGAAAAAGCCGGCCAATCCGGATAAGGAGCACCGCGCTCTTGGCCTTCGAGAGATGGTGGACGCCTATGAAACGCGCAAGGATGTTCAGCGGCTTACCGGCAAGAGCGTGAATGGCCATGTCAGCCATCTCAACTCAATCTGGGCTTGGGCCAGACAGCGCGGCTTTGTGGATCGTTCGCTCGACAATCCATTCGGTGAGCAGCGCGTCGATGAACGCCTGCCGGAGGCCAATGAAGGCTTTACGCCGACCCAGCTTCAAGCTCTCTTTAATCTTCCGGTCTTTACGAAGGGAGAGCGTCCTAAAGGTGGAAGGGGCGAGGCGGCATTCTGGCTTCCTCTTCTCCTTCTAACTTACGGCACTCGCCCTGAGGAGATGTGCCAGCTTCTCGTCAGTGATATCGCTTACGATGAAGAGGAGGCCCTTTGGTACCTCAGAATTACAGATGAGGGGCTCCATCCTGTTAAGGGCGCTAGACACATTAAAGCGGATGGCAACGCGCTCATACGGCGGAACCTCCCCATCACGCAGAAACTCATTGAGCTTGGTTTTATCGACTACGTGAATCAGCTCCGCCGAGCCGGGGAACTGGCATTATTCCCGCTTCTGACCACCAAGGGTAAGCTAGGCTATCTCCATTCCAGCTTTGCAACATGGTGGGGCAAATACGCCAGGGAGCACAAGGCCATTCCAGAGAGCGGCAACAAACCACTGCGCGGCTTCAGGGATACCTGGACGACCGCGGCCTCCCGTTCGGGTCTCAACGAAGAGGAGCGCGAATGGATACAGGGGCACTATATCGGGAAGGGAAAGACCAGCAATCGGAACTACGGGATCCGTGATTTCGGGAAGAAAGTGGAGCAAATCAACTTCCGGGGGTTGGATCTCTCCAAACTACGCTCGCCCACACAATGCTTAGAGAAGAACGCTTCAGTTGATTTCCGCTCTGTTCCGCGCCCCACTTGCCTCATTTCTTCGAAGCGGTGAGGCGTGGAGTCATCATCCAAAGCGCAATGGAGGATAGGAGGTCGCCAAATCAGCATCTTCGCAACGTCGTCGGTTGACGCTCTACGCGAGGTCTTGCACAGTCTTTGGCGCCCTCTGGTCGCCTCCGGCTAACCTTCACACATTCAGAATTGCAATCATGGCAGCAGACCTCAAGACGATCTCCGACCAACTGTGGACCACCGCAGACAAGCTCCGGGCCAATTCCGGCATTCTTCCGGCTGAGTATGCCCGACCCGTACTCGGCCTTTTGTTTCTGCGTCATGCCGACCAGCGGTTCTCTGACGTCGAGGCGAAGATTGCGCCGCGTGAAGGATCGCGTATCCGTCCCGGACCGGAAGCCTACAAGGCCGAAGGCGCAATCTTCCTGCCGCCAGAAGCTCGGTTCTCGTTCCTGCTTGCCCTTCCTGAAGGCTCGAACCTTGGCCGCGCCCTGACGACAGCCATGCGGGAAATCGAGGCGAAGAACCCGGAACTGGCTGACGTCCTGCCGAAGACCTATCAATCGATCCCCGACGACGTTCTCGTAGAATTGCTCCGTGCTCTCCACCCGCTCGAGATCGCTGGTGATGCGTTCGGCTATGTCTATGAATACTTCATGGGCAATTTTGCCAAGGACACCATGCAGAAGGGGGGCGAGTTCTATACGCCATCGTCCATCGTCCAGCTGATCGTCGAAATCATCGAACCCTATCATGGCCGCATTCTAGACCCAGCCTGTGGCTCAGGCGGCATGTTTGTGCATTCGGCGGACTTCGTGAAGCGTCATCAAAAGGAACCTGACAAAGAATTGTCGATTTATGGTGTCGAGCGAACTCGGGAGACGTGGCGCTTGTCCCAGATGAATCTTGCCGTACATGGTCTCTCTGGCAAGATCCTCGACGCCGACACCTATCGGGACCCGGTCTTCGAAGAGGTGATGCCGACGAAGAACGACAAGGGGCGATACGAGGGACCCGGCGGTTTCGACTTCGTCATGGCCAATCCCCCGTTCAACGTGAAGGAACTCGACAAGAGCAAGCTGCTGGACGTCGCCAACCGCTTTCCCCATGGCGTCCCGACAGCCGACAATGCCAACTATCTCTGGATCCAGTTCTTCTGGTCACGATTGAATGAAACGGGCCGCGCCGGGTTCGTCATGGCCAATTCCGCCGCCGATGCCCGGGGCACGGAACAGGAGATTCGCAAGAAGCTGATCGAAAGTGGCAGCGTCGACGTGATCGTTTCGATCGGGCCTAACTTCTTCCTGACGGTCACACTTCCCTGCACCTTGTGGTTCTTCGACAAGGGAAAGGCGGCAGGGCCGCGAGCAGACGATGTGCTGTTCCTCGATGCGCGACACATCTTCCGCCAAATCGACCGCGCCCATCGGGACTTCACCGAAGAACAGGTGGAGGCAATAGCAAACATCGTGCGCCTCTGGCGGGGCGAGGAACCGGAGTTCTTCACCCAGTCAAGGGCGTGGCTGGAGGAGCGGTTTCCCGGGCTTGCGTATGGCGATGTGGTCGGTCTTTGCCGCAGTGCTACCCGCGCCGAGATCGAAGGCCAAGGTTGGTCGCTCAATCCCGGGCGCTATGTCGGGGTGGCAACTGGGGAAGCGGACGACGAGGATTTCCGCGAGAAGCTGGAGGCACTGCATGAAGAGCTGGAGGCCCTGAACGTGGAGGCGGCACGGCTGCAGTCCGTCATTGCCCAAAATCTCGCCGAGGTTCTAAATGGTTGACGCACAATGGAATGATTGCCTTCTCGGTGATTTGATCACGCTTCAACGTGGATATGACATCACCAAAAAAGAACAAAGTGAAGGGCCTTATCCAGTCGTATCGTCGTCTGGACCAACCTCTACCCACATAGCGTACACAGACGTTGGACCTGGTGTTGTTATTGGTCGGAAAGGAACACTCGGAAAGGCTTTCTACGTTCATGGCCCATATTGGGCGCATGATACAACACTGTGGGTCAAGAACTTCAGAGGCAATGACAGGAAGTTCGTCTTCTACCTTTTGCAGTCGATGAATTTGGCCACCTACGATGTGGGTTCTTCAAACCCAACGCTGAACCGCAACCACCTTCATCTGCTTCCAGTAAGAGCACCCGATGTTGTTCAGCAGCAACGTATCGCTGACGTTCTCTCGGCCTACGACGACCTTGTCGAGGTGAACCAGCAGCGCATTACGATCCTTGAGGACATGGCTCGGCGGCTGTTCGATGAATGGTTCGTCCGCTTCCGCTATCCGGGCCACGAGGCCGTACCGTTGGTCGAGACGGAACTCGGGATGGTGCCTCGGGGATGGATCATCGGAAGTGTTTCGATCTTGAGTTCTTTCATAAGTCGGGGGATTGCTCCAAAGTATGATGACGAGGCTTGCAGCATTGCAATCAATCAGAAGTGCATACGCGACCGGGCCCTCAATCTACTCCTTGCTCGGAGACAGTCGAAGTCTGTTCCGCAATCGAAACTGTTGGTTGATGGTGACATCGTGGTCAACTCGACTGGGGTAGGGACGCTCGGTCGGGTTGCTCAACTGCTAGGGACTGTACCCAATGCAACGGCAGACGGTCACGTGACCATTGTTCGAGCAGCAGATCATGTCGATCTTCACTACTTTGGCCTTCAGTTGCTCCAGCTACAGCCGCATTTCGAAAGACAAGGTGTAGGGGCGACGGGTCAGACGGAATTATCGAAGGCGGCAATTGCCGACACCAAGATCTCTATCGCACCTTCGGATTTGGCCACCAGATTTGGCCGAGTAGCTGGGCCGATCAGAGGCCAAGCTGAGCTGCTTCGAAACCAGAACAACAAGCTTCGCGCCGCCCGTGGCCTCTTGCTCCCCAAGCTCGTTTCGGGTCAAATCGACGTGTCGACAGCCGAGGAGACCTTTGCAGAGGCAGCGGAATAGCCCATGGCTGACACCTCGCAGGACATCCAGCATGGCATTCCCGAGGGCACCCGCGCAACCCTAACTGGATTCTCCGAGGACGGGCTTGTCGAGAAACCGGCAATCGAGCTTCTGGAGAGCCTCGGCTGGAGCCATTTCGATCTTTATGACGAAACCTTCGGTGCTGACGGCTCCCAGTTTCGTGACACCCTGCGCGATCCCTATCTGACTAAGACGTTGCGCATCGCGCTTTCTCGACTGAACCCGGATCTGCCACAAGACGCCTTGGACTTAGCCTTCGACATCCTGACGCAGGACCGAGCGTCGATGGTTCCTATGGCCGCGAACCGCGAAGTTCTGGAACTGGTGCGCGACGGGGTCGATGTAGAATACCGCGACAATGACGGCGGGATGGCCAAGGAGCGGGTCCGCGTCATCGATTGGCGCGATCTAACGACCAATCACTTCACCTTGATCTCTCAGGTCTGGATTTCTGGAGAACTCCACCGACGTCGCACGGACCTGATCGGTTTCGTCAACGGAGTACCGCTTCTCTTCATCGAGCTGAAGGCTGGACACAGACGCATTGAGGATGCCTATCGCGACAATATCCGCGACTACCGCGATACGATCCCGCAGCTCTTTCGGCCCAACGGCTTCGTTCTCGTCTCCAATGGGCTCGACACCCGGATCGGGGCTTCAGCCTATTCGGCATGGGACACCTACAAGGAATGGAAGCGGATAGATGACGAGACCGAGCCCGGCCGCGTATCGCTGGAAACCGCGATCCGCGCGGCCGCCACGCGGGAACGTCTGATCGATCTTGTGGAGAACTTCCTCGTCTTCGAGGAGACCAAGGACGGGCTCGTCAAAAAGATTGCCCAGAACCATCAGTTCATCGGGGTGAACAAGGCGGTTCAGGCCGTGGCCAATCTCGGGGAGAACAGAGGCAAGCTCGGGGTCTTCTGGCACACGCAAGGCTCAGGCAAGAGCCTGTCCATGTTGACCTTCGCCCGGAAGGTGCTGCGGACGATCCCCGGGGCCTGGACCTTCGTAATCGTCACCGACCGCGATGAACTGGACAAGCAGATCTCTGACGTCTTCGCTGCCTGTGGCGCGGTGACCAAGGATGTGCGGGAGGTTCGCGCGGGGTCGAAGGAGCATCTGAAGACATTGTTGCGGGGCAATGAGCGCTACGTCTTCACGCTGATCCACAAGTTCGGGACGGCCAAGGGTGAGACCTTTCCGGTTCTCTCCGAACGGTCGGATATCATCGTCATCGCCGATGAGGCCCATCGGTCGCAATACGATACGCTGGCCGCCAACATGCGCCGCGCCCTGCCGAACGCCGCCTTCATCGGCTTCACTGGGACACCATTGATGGCCGGAGAGGAGAAGACCCGCGACGTATTCGGCGACTATGTCTCGACCTACACCTACCAACAGTCGACCGAGGATGGAGCGACCGTTCCGCTCTACTACGAGAACCGCATCCCAGAGTTGGAGTTCGCCAACGAGAGCTTTGCCGAGGATCTAGAAGCAGTCATCGAAGAGGCTGACCTCGACGAGGAACAAGAGCGCGAATTAGAGAAACGCCTCGGCACCCAGTATCATCTGATCACTCGCGAGGACCGTCTGGATCGGATTGCCGAGGACCTTGTCCGCCATTTCGTCGGTCGAGGCTATCGCGGCAAGGCCATGTTCGTGGCCATCGACAAGGCGACTGCGGTGCGGATGCACGACAAGGTTCGCCGTGCTTGGGATGCCGAGATTGGGCGGCGTGAGGCTGCTCTCGCTTCATCTCCCCCTGATCAGCGCGAGGCTTTGGCCGCTGTCATCGCCTTCATGCGCGAGACAGACATGGCTGTCGTGGTCAGCCAGGGCCAGAACGAGATCGCCGACATGGAGGCCAAGGGTCTCGACATTCGCAGCCACCGTAGGCGCATGATCGAAGAGGATCTGGACGAGCGGTTCAAGAAGGGCGGCGATCCGCTTCGACTAGTCTTCGTCTGCGCCATGTGGATCACCGGGTTCGACGTCCCGACTTGCTCGACGATCTATCTCGACAAGCCGATGAAGAACCACACCCTGATGCAGACCATCGCCCGGGCAAACCGTAACGCACCGGGCAAGAAGGCTGGTCTGATCGTCGACTATGTCGGCATCTTTCGAAACCTAGAGAAGGCGCTCGCCATCTATGCCGTAGGCGGCGCAACGAATGCCAAGCCCATCGAGGATAAATCCGCACTGGTCGAGGACCTAGCCCAAGCCATCGAAGAGGCACTTGCCTTCTGCCGGGCCCGGGACGTCGACCCGGGTGCGATCCTTGAGGTGACCGGGTTTGACCGGCTGGCGAGGCTCGGCGATGCAGTAGAAGCGTTGAACGGCACAGACACCGAGCGCCGCACCTTCCTCGCGCTGGCTTCCAATGTCTGGAGTACCTTCAAGGCCGTGCTTCCCGACGCCCGGGCCGAGCCATACCGCAAGATCTCGGCAGCCATCGAGGTCACTGCCGAGCGCATTCGCTCTCTCACCGAAAGGCCGGATATCTCCGACGTCTCCAACAAGATCGAAGCCTTGCTCGACGAGTCGATTGCAGGTGTGGAGATTACGGCCCCCATTCGTGAAGACGGCGACACCACCGGCCTGTTCGACCTCTCCAGGATCGACATCGAGCGCCTGAGGGCCATGTTCGACACGGGCAATCGCCAGCGCACCGAGACACAGCGTCTTCGTCGGGCCGTCGAAGATCGGCTGGAGGAAATGGCCGCACGCAATCCAACGCGCCGTGGCCTCGTCGAACGCTTCGCGGCTCTGGTCGCTCAATACAATGCCGGAAGCTTGACCGCCGCCGACTTCTTCAATCAGCTCCTGGCACTGGTCGGCGACATGAACACCGAGGACCAGCGAGCGATTCGGGAAGGCTTGACCGAAGAGGAGCTTGCGATCTTCGATATCCTGACCCAACCGGAACCAAAGCTTGAGCCAGAAGACGAAGACCTCGTGAAGCGCGTGGCCAAATCCCTACTGGAGAAACTCAAGGCCGAGAAGCTGGTACTAGATTGGCGACTAAAGGAACGCGCCAAGGCCGCAGTCAAAGCCACAATCCAACAGCTTTATGACGAGGGTCTTCCACAAGCCTATGGTCAAGGGGTTTTCGATGAAAAGGTGGAGCGGACGTTCCAATGGGTCTTTGAGAAATATCCTGACAAATCTGGAATGACCAATTGATAGCGATGGCCTGCTTGCCAAACGCGATACTGCCCAATGTTTTTGCCGCAAAAATACGCTGCGCCCTCATGAATGATGTCACCGACATCTTTCCCCCCTCCCCCTTGCCCAACTTCTCCACATTGTGCAGCCTGATGCTGGCTGAGGCAGGATCTCAGCGTTGCAACGTAGATCGATTTTGAGGGGAGGGTGCTATGGCGCTCAAGAAATCGTTTGTGAGATGGTCTGCCTTCGATGACAAAGAACGAGAGGCGGAGGTGTCTGCGACTATTGGCAGACCGGCTTCACCCTCGCGGCGCCCATACCATGTCGAGCTCTATGGAAACGTTGGCAGCGATCGCATGGCGAGAAGGGTGTCAACATTCATCCATCCGACCGATTTTGATAGTGTTGCCCGACTGATGTTTGAGGCTCATCCTGAGAAGGCCCTATCGGCATTTTCGAAGATCATCTCAGATGCAAACGTCTAGTGTCGGCATCCCAATGCGAAAAGCCTCTGCGTTCATAGCCGATTTCTCCAATGACAAGGCAATTCGAATCTATTTCCATGAAGACGGTGGGCATCATATCGAAGCGTTCTTTGGTGTGCAGCAGGGGGACCGCAGAGCAGAATGGCGTCTCGTAGCAGCGAGGCAACACCTCCTCAGGGACAAGGTGCTCGGTCAATTTAAGGATGCCATCAGGAACGAGCTACGCAACGCTCGCCGACGAGCACGACGGAAGGCGCACCAAATCCAGTAGCTCCTCTGTTGCTCACTTCCGCAAACTAACTCCCAAGACTGCCGTCTCTCTGCGCACAGGCTGCCCACGTCATCCGGACCCCCATCCTGCTCTATCGTCGTTTTCGCTTGGGGCCGCTGCGAAAGTCCGCTGCCCAAATGTCCACTAGCCTATACCGCAATGGACAGCTCACGGCACGTGCCGGAAGATGTCCACAAGGGTTGACATCGCCATGTGGACACCGTAGATCAATGGACGGTACCCATGTGAACAGGTGATCAATGACAAAGACCGTCCTCTATGCCCGTGTATCGACTTCTGATCAGACCGTAGCCCACCAGAGAGCCCAAGCGGAGGCGAAGGGATATTTTTTCGACGCCGTGGTGACGGACGATGGCGTCTCGGGCAAGGTTCCGTTGAAAGAGAGGCCCGAGGGCAAGCGCTTGTTCGACATGCTGCGCCGAGGTGACACTCTGGTTGTCAGGTGGGTCGATCGCTTAGGGCGGGACTACAATGACGTCACGGATACTATCCGTTACTTGATGCGCGAGGGGATCATTGTCCGGACCATCATCAACGATATGGAGTTCGACGGGTCACGAACGGATGCGATGGGGATGGCCGTTAGGGACGCCATGATGACCTTCATGGCTGGAATGGCTCAAGCTCAAATGGAAGCCACAAAGGACGCCCAAAGGGCCGGAATTGACCATGCTAAGACGAAGGAACCTGAGAAGTTTCTTGGCCGCAAGCCTACCTTTGATAGGCATCAGCTGGCCGAAATTTTACGGATGGCGGAACTCGGAGTGAGTAATAGCGAGATCGCTCGTCGGATGGGTATCGTGAGGCAGACAGTCATTCGTATCCGTGCAAATCCAGCAAATGCAGCGAAGATTGTTGCGCTGTGGGACAGAAGTTAGGGGGCGTCGGACACGACGTCTTCGTCTGCCGGATCTTCATCGAATTGCCACTGAAGTACTCGACCGGAAACCTTTGTCCTACGCTCGGTTACGGCTACCTTAGTATGACTTGTGATGACAAGGTGGTGGCCCAACTTGGTCACCAACTCTTTGTATCTCGCCACGATACCTTCCGCCAGGAGCTTCTCAGCTTTCTGCTCGTGTGCGCTAACAAGGACGGTTCCAGGTCCTTTTGGTGGATCCCTGAACCACAGAAGGCAGTCCCTCTGCATAGCGTACGTGTCGACCAGGAACGGGCTTTCAAAATCGCAGCTATCAAAAACGCTAACGATTGCAGGCCTCCAAGTGACGGAGAGGTTGCCGGATTGATTAAGTCGTGCGTTGACAGAAATTCTGGGCCTGGTTGTCTTCCAGCCAACGCGATCAAGTAGCTTTTGGACATTAAAGTCCCACACCCCAAAATCAGCCTCTGCTTGCCAGACCCACTTTTGAAATTGCGGCCTTGGTTTCCGGCCCGCTAAGCAACGAGTAAATTCCGTAAGATATTCATCGCTTCGCAAGCTCTGCCCTCCATGGCGGGGTCCTATTTGGCATGAACTGACCTAGCCAGCAACAGTGAGAGCCACGATGCCTCGAATGCGACAGGCGGCAGCCTGACTGGGAGCGAAGCTTGGCAATACTCCTGAAGGCGTGTAGTAACCGGCCGCTCGGACACTCTTGCAGGGCCCGCACAAGGTCTCGGGTAGGCCTCCGGTCTCCCAAGGCTTCCACCCCGCCGTCGGCCTGCATCCGGGTCCACAGTGCACAATGCTTCCTTAGAAGCGGGGTGGCCATATTAAAGATGAGGGCCCGCAGATGGATCGGATAACCGCCCCCTTTGTTGCAGCGGACGAAGAGGTGGAAGAACGGGATCATCGCTTCAACGCCTATCGCTTCGCTGCCTCAGACAATGCCAAGGCAATTGTGTCGGAAGTCATCCGCCTGCTGTTGAACTACGAGGCGCACTTCGGTCTCAGGAAGAACACGCGCCGTGCGGCGGATCAGGAGACGTTCGACCTCACCGTCGCTGCCATCCTGTCCGACCTGATGTATCACCATCTCACTGAGCGAGGAGGCGACGTCTATACGACGCGCTCGAATCGGCTGCTTGCTACAAAGAGCCGCTATCGGCCGGCTGCCTATAACAAGATGTTCCCGTACATCCTGGACCTCATGGAGAACCCGGAGATGGGATTTGTCGTGCAGGACGTGCCGCCTCCGCTCAGAGGCCAATCGCGCTCCACAGTGATCCGGCCTGGCGTCTCGCTGCTATCGCGTATTGAAGAACACGACATCGGGCTTGATGATTTCGGCGAACAGCCGCATGGCGAAACCATCATCCTAAAGCGCACCAAGGACGAGGGTGACTACTGGGATGAGGGAGGTTTGAAGGAATACTTCGACACCGCCGTCACCGCCCAGTTCCGGCGAGAACTTGCTGAGATCAACCAGTGGTTAGCGTCGGCGGATCTCAGGTTCAGCCGTACCGGCATCCCGTGGCCACACACGGCGTTCCACATTGACGACCGACAACTCCGCCGCATCTTTACACAGGACCGCTTCGACAGCGGCGGCAGGTTGTTCGGTGGTTTCTGGCAACGTCTTCGCAAGCATGAACGACGGCAGGGGCTATGGATCAGCGGAGAGAAGGCTTTGGAGCTGGACTACGGTCAGGTCGGCCCACGTATACTCTATGGACTTGCCGGGCAGAAGCCACCAGCGGAGGACCTCTACCAACTCTGGGGCTACGTTCAGCAGCGTGACGGCATAAAGCGCGTGATGAACGCCATGATCTTTGCGTCCGAGCGGTTGGCGAGGTTCCCGAGGGAGACACGCAAGCTGTTTCGAAGCAGTGACAAGATTGGTGAGGTGGTCAAAGCGATCGAAGCAAAGCATCCGCTGATCAAGGACCAGTTCCATCGCGGTCTCGGACACGAAGCCCAGTTCGTCGAGAGCCAGATCATGGTCGAGATCATTCTGACGCTGAAGGCCGGAGGCATCATGGCGCTGCCGATCCATGACGCGGTGCTGATTCCAGCCTCGCAGCTTACGATCGCGACCGATATCATGCTCTCCATCTTCGAGAAGTACACAGGCGTCCAAGGCACTGTCAGTGTTGAGGGATGATCTGCTGGCTACTTTCCTTCTTTTCAACCGAGTGGGCCTTAGGTCTACTCTGGCTGGGGGTTCCCCTGATGGGGATGACCCTCACCCAATGAACACCAACGACTACCAAGGTGAGACCTTAGCTATAACCATAGGGTTAACCACCAGCTCACCATAGTGGGACTCGAGATAGATGACTGACTGGATCAAGAGACGCGAGCGGAAGAACGAGGTCGCCGCACGGGCAGCCGAGCCGAGCCTGCGATTCCATACGTGTCGAGTGGTGGGCTGCGGCAAGCGCTCCCGCGCGGCTACACAGGACGGTCTAGACACGTTCTTTTGCCGCTCCCACGCCGATCACCACAGCCGGCATGGAAGCCCCTACAAGCGCTCCTACACGGCAAAGGAGATCGCTCCTCATCGGAAGAGGGCAAGGGCTTGGCTGGAGGCCAACCAGGATGACATGTGGGTGACGAACGCCGTCCAGCGTGTCCAAACGTTGTACGCCAATGCTGGCCCGCATGTGGAGGCATTCCGGCTGAATGGCCTCTCACCCCAGGAACGCTCCAAGGCAGCGTGGGCGAGGTTGCGGAAGGCTAACATCGATCCTCGCCAGGTCATTGCAGCGTGCATTGCCGTCGAGTTGACCGTTCAAGCCGATCCGCAGCCAGACAGCAAGTCAGAGTTCAGGCGAGTCCAGATGGCGAAGCAGATGCACAAGTTGGCGTCGGGGACACATAAGCAATGGCCCAGCACCGCAGGTGGACCGAAGGAGTTGCATGTTTACCCGAGGTCACGCGGGCAGGTTCTGAGGCACCTCGGGGTTGACCTGGAGAAATGCATCGAACTGCTGATTTCCCACGCCACGTGGTAGTACACAGCCACTGTCGCAAGAGCGTGCAGCTGAACTACTTTGTGCGCTCCAGCCGCACGGCCACCCAAGGAGTTCAGCCTCAATCGCGTTCCTTCAACCACTGGCTCATTCTCTAAGCGGGGGAAACCTCCATCTCCTCAAGATCATCCGGCGATTTTGCGGCACCAAGTCGGCGACTGATACTGCGGTAGGCGCTGCTGACCGCATCGCGCCAACCGTCCGCCGCCAAACTCAGGCTCTCAGGTTCGAGTGCCTTCTTGACATCATCCGGTGTCCATTCGCGGATTAGTTGTTTCGCCTGAGCGTAGACAACGGCATATCCGACGCGGCCCATTACCAATTGTTCTGACCACTGTCGAGCCAACTCTCGTACCAGCTCAGGGTCGTCATAAGTCGCGTAGCGCAACTGGAGATTCTCCTGCGCTGCCGCGACAGCCGAGTAGTTGAGATTGACAAATAGTTGGTTCGTCTCGCGTACGTACCGGGCGGCCTTTCCAGTGATCCCTTTGTCCGCGACATCCTCCGCATCCCTTAGTGGGATAATCTCAGGTGCTTGCTCCAAGTTCTTGGAAATGTTGGCCCGCTTCGCTCCTGCCGGATTGAAGATGAGATCGGTGGGGCTAATCTGGGCCTCACCACCACTGCCACCCGCACCACGCCCGCGTTCCCGCTGGGCGCCTCTCGCCCCCCCGTCATCAACGAGGTGGAGGCCACCCTCAGCCTCGCGAGGGCTTTTCGTCTTGAGTCGCAGCTCATTCAACAAGTCTTGAAGCTCTTTCCTAAGGTCTTCGGTAGAAGCGGACGATTTCGGCGCGAGCGAGCTGATGATCTCTACTAGCCACTGCGGGCGGTTGCGGAACACGAGCTCCGCAAAGTCGTCTACAGTTACCGGGCGTTGATCACCGGCGGTGAGCTGAACAAACCGACGGTACGGCTCATGTCGGACTGGAAAATTGTCGGGCAGTTCGACGTGTATCGAAATATGGCGAGCACCAAACGGTATCCCGAACGCAGGAGCATCTGCTGCCCACTTCCGGCCCTTACGGGCGTCGTACATCTCCGCTCGGAACACAATCGCGGCGTTGCTTACCGAGGACGTCAGCGAGCCTGATATCGACTTGTTGTGACCGCCATCGCGATATGGAGGGTCGTAGAGGTAGTGGATGCGAACGCCTTCACCGACATCGACCGCCTCGACGCGACCGAATGCATCAGAACGCTCCGGGATCGATTTGAACTGCCGTCGACCGTCACGAGGATGAGTCCCTTCTTGAAGAAATATCTCTACGCCTGCGGGGAGCCGATAGAACCGATGATAAAGGTACGTAGTGATCCATTGACGGTCTTGCTCAGGATCGCCGTCGTAGGGATCAGCAACAGTGTCCTGATTCAGATGATTCCCAAACAAAACTACTTCGGTCCAATCCTCCTCTAATCCATATTCTCCCTCTTCGCGAACTTGCTCCGTTACATCCACGACCTCCTCGAAAGAGTCTTCGACAGGTATCCATACCTTTCCGTACACTCCCTCACGCTTTCCCAAGATCACTTGGCTGACAACACCGTCACGGCAGGACCGATACCGCATCCCGAGGGTGTTCGACGGTAGTGAAGCCACCTTCGCGCCCATCCCGAAGTTGCCTTCAAGCGCCATATCCTTGCCAAGGGACGCCGCAAGATCGCAAATATGATCGAGCTGTGCGCTGCTCAATCCTGGGCCTGTGTTCCAGATTGCTAGTTTCCGGGCTTCACCGCACTCGGCAACAGCTTTGCCCTTGATTTCTACAATGCGTCGCCCGGACGGTGCTTTTGCGGCTGCTTCGACGGCGTTCATTACAAGCTCTCGCAGCATCATTGTTTTTGGACACTGCTCGATTTGGCGGGAGACCGTGAAGTCAATGTCTCGGATCGTAATAGGCGTAATTTGCTTGATATGGTTCATGTGTGCCTCGATATTCCGACAGCGTGGGTTAGCATTTACCGGGATCATTAAACTCTAATCGCCTGGACCGATTTGTAAATACCCCAGGGATATTTTTTTGGTTTCCAGATGGATTGACATAACAATCCTGGATGATAATTATATTTTCAGTTTAAGAAAAGGAGCGAACATGATCCCCTCTCAAAATGGCCTGCCGTCGCCTCTCGCAACTCTTGATGACATGCTCGACGGCGGCGACACTTCCGAGAAGCCTATGAAGGTCTTCATCGGCCACAATCTCGGGAATCGGACTTTCTTGATGCAGATGCCGATGCACGAATTTTTTGGCATGTCAGAGGTCGCCAACGATCCTGGTCGGGATGGGGACGCTATCGCCCAGCGCAAGTTGGACCCGGCTCATGCCACGAAGCTGGCGCACTATATTCTGAAGGGGCTCGTGTCGGCGGCCATTGAGAGGCGAGAAATTCTGAAGAAGCCAGAGTCCCCTCGGCTGAACGAAATCATGCAAACCCTCGGTCGACAGCCGTACATGGCGATCCAGCCGATTGTAGTAAACATTCGAGAATGCGACCCTCGCGGCAATGACATTCGGGGCGATCGACTAATTGATCGCCGGACTGAGGAAACGGCCTCTTTCAAGGTCTTCTTGTCTCAACGGCATGTCCTCTGGGTCGTCGATGGCCAACACCGCCGCAAGGGCATGCAGATCGTCTTTGATTTTCTGGAAACTGTCCGCGCAACAAAAACGTACCCGAAGAAAGTCGCCAACCTCTTTGGGTTCAAGGATGGAGAGAGCCTCTCTCCCGATGAACTTACCGCATGGGAGGAGTGCTTCGAGGTCGCCCGTACGTACTGCACCTTATTGATTGAGGTTCATCTCGGCCTCAAGCCGGATGAAGAGCGACAGCTTTTCCACGATCTGAATCGCCTGGGTAAGAAAGTCGACACAAATCTGGCTCTCCAGTTTGATAGCTCCAATCCAATCAACCTCTTCATCAAGGATGAGTTGGTGGACAAGCTGGGACTGCGTGTCACGGAGCAAGATGTCAAGAACTGGACCGACGACGAGGGCGGGATCACGAGAAAAGATCTCGTGGCCGTAAACGCGCTGCTTTTCCTGAACAAAACGAACATCAACGGGGCCGCCCCCGCGATGGTCCAAGGTAAGACTGACTTGGCATACCGTTTCTGGACTGCGGTCGACGCCATTCCCGGCTTCGGTGAAGACAAGGCTCGCGAGAAAACGGTAGTTGCCCAGCCTGTAGTATTGAAAGCACTCGCCAAGCTTGTTTACGACTTTGCCTTCAGCAATCGCCGACCGAGCAATGGCGACCAGTTGGTGGACGAGCTTCTGGGTAAGTTAACGGACTTTGACTTCAGCCACGACAATTCACTGTGGCGATACTACGAATTGACGGAGCCCCAACGCCAAAGCCATGGCCTGTCAGGTTTGTCCACATATCTGCCGAGCGAGGAAAGCGGCAATAGGGACATCGGAAGTCATCAGGGCGGCCTAATGCGATTTGGCGCCAAGCACAATGACATTTATCCGATCTTGGCCGACATGATCCGCTGGAAACTAGGGTTCCCGTCCCGGCGAGGCTCAGAGCAAAGTTCTGACAGTAGCATTACAGTCGCCGCGTGAAGACTTTGGGGTGCTCCTCAGGGAGCGCCCCTCCGCTGATCCTTCGTTCACAACGCGAGCCGACGTCAATCGCCATCCCGTCATCCACACATGGTCCTACAAACTCGCCGACACCGCCTGATATGATTCGAACCACGGAAACGCGCTACTAGTGATATCCGGAATGGCCGGGGCAAGAGAATTTAATGGTACGACCAGTTTTGAAGAAATGTGTCCTTTGTGTTTCCGAAATACCCGTTTCCGCGATGAAATGCACACACTGTAGCTCATACCAGGACTGGCGAAGCAACTTAGACTTTGGCAACTCCACACTGAGCCTTTTGATTGCATTCCTGTCGGTTCTTGGTATCGCGGTTCCACCGGTCGTTTCGGCAGTGAAGTCGTTGCTGTATGCTCCCCGCCCCGAGTTTGTCGCTTCAGCGGTTGCGATCACACCGGAAAAAGCAACGATTTCGGTCGCCAACACTGGTGACGCATCGGGCGTCCTAAATGGAATGATTTGCTCCATTTATGCGCCCAAACCCGGTGTGGGTATCAAAAACTCGTCAAGCAAACTCGGATGGGATTTTCCAAAGGGTAGCGAGGTGCTTCCGCTTAAGACCTACATTTATGAAGCTCCACCGCAAATCATTCCGCCAGGTACCCAGGTGCTGGCGACGATGACGTTTGCATTCAACGGTCGTAGTGATGCGACTGACCCAAAGGTTACCGTGCCGGCGAATACAGAAGCGAAAAGCACTTGCGTGGCCTTCCATCAAACGCGAGAGGGCGAAACGCTCGGCATGAACGTTTCTCTTTCCCCGCTTCTCTTACTAAAATTCCGCCAGTGAGTCAGAGCAAGGGAATGGAAGGCCTCTCGCCGCAGCTTATGATGTACCCTCGCATTTCTGCCAAAAAGTAAACGTGTCCAGCCGCGAGCAAGGCTACTGCATAAACCTGTGGGTAAGCCCTGGCTTGAACTTGACTCGGGGAATCAAAAGGCTGCCTAACATGATGGAATCGGTCAAGGTCGCGCTATCTCAGTCGTTCGAAGGGCTGGCGAATTCGCGCGACTAGTTGTATGTTCCCTATATGTTCTCACCCATCATTCGGAGAAAGGGTAGGTCATAAATGCTGGTATATCGGCGTACCGACTTATTTTCATCACCCGCCCAGACCCTGGTCAACACGGTCAACTGTGTCGGCGTTATGGGGAAAGGGATTGCGAAGGAATTCAAGGAGCGCGAACCGGATATGTTCGCGGCCTACAAGCGCATCTGCGATCAGAAGCTTCTTTCGCCGGGCAAGCTATGGCTTTGGCGCGGCCCTAATTACATGACGCTAAATTTCCCGACCAAAATGCATTGGAGAGGGCCATCCAAGCTTGAGTGGATCGAAGCGGGGCTGAAGAAGTTTGTTTCAACGTTTGAGCGAACCGGAATAAAGGAGATTTCCTTCCCACGGCTAGGATGCGGCAATGGGGGGCTCGACTGGGATGAGGTTCGGCCATTGATGGAGAAATATCTAACTCCATTGCCAATAGACATCTACGTTCACGATTATACCAAAGACATAGGCCTGCCTGAGCATCTGGGGCATGTTGCGGAGCAGATCAAACATACGGCACCATCGACACTTTCCTTTGATGTCTTCTTTGCGGATTTAGTTCGCGCTGTGGACCTATCCGGCGACGATCTGGTGGACATCAGCACCGATGAGCCGATCCACGCTCAAATCATTGAGGACAATCTCAGGCTTGAGACTGATAAGGCATCCTGGACGTTTGAGCGGGATGACTTGCGGGCGGTCTGGCTAACCCTGCTAAGAGGCCTGCTGACAAAAGAGAAGGCTGGTTGGCTAAATGATGAGAGTGGCAGTCCGCTACTTTCGTTGGTGAGCTTACTACCACAGGTTCGCCCCATCGAAATCCTCAGACAAGACGAGGATGAGCCCGAACTAGCGGTAGAACTCGCTCCAACGAACCGGGGGAGTGCGGTGGTTCCCCGCGCAAACGCACAGACCGAATTGTCATGGCATTAAGCCTGAACTTTGCACGAAATCACATTACAACGTGGCAGCAGAACCTATCGCTTCCATACTATAATCACAGGCAAAACTGGCCTCGCTACTTATTCCATCATAGCCCCCTGCAGAACGCAGTGCCCATTCTGCGTTCTGGAGTTCTCTGTGCCCGCAATGATCCGATAAATTCTCGTCCGGTTGATGTTGCTGCTCCCGGTGTGATCGACAACAATCATGCTGCCCACGAATTTGTGCGCACCTATTTTAGGCCATGCACACCCACTCAGTACCGCATCGAAGGCATCAGGAAGCCCGGCGAGAGCAAGTATGGGGACGAGTCTCACGCGCCCTTTCTTGTGATGTTTGTCCTAGATGCGGAAGCGATACTCACCCGCCAGGGGACCCACTTCAGCGACAGGAACATGCAGATTCCTGGCGTGGTTTACGGCAATGACGAAGCTTACTTCTCAAACATTCCTTTCGAAAAGGTCTTCCACATGGGAGGCACATCGGGCGACAATTCGATAATACAACATCGATGCGCTGAGGTCCTGGCTGCGTCCCCAATGGCATTGAGCGAAACACTTCATTGGATTTATTGCCGCTCAAACGCGGAGCGAGAAACCCTACTATATCAGCTAAGGGGTGCGCCGGTTGACTGGTCGAGCCGTATAGTGGTGTCCGATGACCTTAAGGTATTTCAACGCGAGTATACGTTCGTTGAGTTTGTTCGCCTCAGTTCTGACGGAGTGGTCTTTCAACTCAATCCTCGACTTGATTGGGGCAACATCGCCATCGACCTGCGTCTAACTACTGTCGGTGGCCTGCCGGTGGCCTCCTTTATTAACCCCGATTTTCCACCGCGACCGACATCAGTGCTCCAATGGCGGCATGAATGCGCCCTAACGCCCGGCATCTATCACCTTCGTATTCTGCTGGAAGGTCAACTGGCTTATGATAATCAGCTTGAGCTCAATGACCCATTGCTGTGATGATCCGACACTTGACGGTGGTACAAAACCCACGTACAAACACGGATCAGCGCAGTCACTAAGTCATTGATTTTATTTTGTTGATCTTGACGGGAACGCCAGTCCTCTTCTGGGCACCATTCCATTTTTGAGAAACTTGGATTTCTCAACTATTTCAAGACTTAGCAGATATCTTCGATACGCTTTCCGGTTCACCGGAAGCCCTCACGGGGCTTGTCTTTCTTAACGTCAGGCCGGCTGCAGCCACGTCTTCGCATTGTCGTTTCCGGATACCAGCCGCAGTCCGCAGCATTCTACATTAAAACGAATTTGAGCGGGCTCTTCGCATGCCTGACGAATAGTCGATTATCTTGAAAATGATAACCCAATGGGGTACATTTCATGCAGACTGTTGCAGAGACTCCGACATTCACCCGACAAGCCGAAAAACTGTTCAGCGAGGAAGAGAAGCGGGAGCTGATAGACTTTCTCGCGGAAAATCCTCTTGCCGGAGATGAAATTCCGGGTACGGGCGGCGTTCGCAAGGTGCGCTTTGCAGCATCTGGACGAGGAAAGCGAGGCGGCGCCCGCATCATCTACTACTATCTCGATGAAACGATGCCGCTTTATGCTCTGCTTGCTTACGCGAAGAACGCCAAGACCGACATGACGCCGGACGAAAAACGGATTGTTTCCGCCTTGGCCTCGGCTCTCAAGGCCGCCGCGCGGCAAACGAAATGACGGAGATGAGACGAAAATGACGGATTTCGCAGACGATCTTATCCAGTCGCTTGGAGAAGCTCTCGCCCATGCGAAGGGTGAGGGGCCCGCGGTCGTTCACACTCCTCTCGATCCCCGCGAGGTGCGTGAGAGGGTGAAGCTCACCCAGGCCCAGATGGCGCCGCTGATGGGCATGAGCCTCTCTGGCTACCGCAAGTGGGAGCAGGGTCAGCGACGCATCAGTGGCCCAGCTGCGGCATTGTTGAGGGTAATTGAACAGGAGCCGGATGCCGTGCGCAGGGCTCTGGCGGGCGGTGCGCGCTGAGCCAGTGCCCATTTGTTACTGCCTCATAGCAAGTGCCGATAAGCCTATTTCCATCTCCGCCCGGGTAGCCATGTTTTCATGCAACTCTGCCAAGTATTATCGCGCGATCGATCCCTTAGATAAGCCCCAATCTCTTTCCATCCTCTTCGAATGATGCTTAGTTCGTCCCACTGGGAGGGCGACGATATTCATCGATAGTATTCGAGGGGCCGGGTGCCGCATGATCAACGTGACGTCTTCTTCCGATAATGGCCGCGGTTCCACGCTGAGGGTCGATCTGACGGGCGTGCTTGCCTGTCTGCTAATGGCCGTCATCGTCGCCTGCGCAATCATAGGCTATGGCACCAGGCACCGGATCGACGATGTGGCACAGCCGGTCGGGCCAAAGGCGACGCAGCAGCAGGCGGTCGATGGCGACGTCGCCAATGGCGGCTAGCAATCCCGCATGCAGGGTGGCCGTTCGGGCCGCCGTTTGATTATCACCATCTGAGGTAACGACGCCCGAGGGCCGCGCCGATGGCGGTCACGAGCGCAATCGCGATCGTGTACCACGTGGCGACGAAGAGCGGGCTGTCGTCGACGCAATGCCAGGCGTAGAGCGCAGACGCGATCGCGCTGGCGGCAAGCCCGGCGGCAGCGCCCGCAAGCGCCGGTCGGCGCGGCGCACCGGCGCGGAGCGCCAGGATGAATCCCAAAAGCGGCGCGATCGACAGAAGCGGGATGAGCGCCAGGCAATAGGCCGCATTGTGCCCCATCATCTGCGGTTCCCAAAGCTCTCGCGGCAGCACCTGAAGCTCGATCAGGACGGCGGCCGCAAGCACGCCTGTCGGCGCCAGCAGCGCCCAGGCGCTAGCGCTGACCGGTACGTCAGGGCGACCGATGCGAAACACGATCGTCGATGAGAGAATGGCGAGCACCAGCATCAGGCTCACCTTGAAGAGCACGCGGGTGGTCCCCATCATGCTTCCAATGTCGTGGCGGATGCCGATCGCGAATACCAGGATCAGCGCCGAAGCGACGACGCCCGAGACAAGCGCTGTCTTTAGCGCGCGCCCCAGCCGCATCCGCACCGGCGCATCCTCGGTCAACAGGCTGATCAGCTCATTCGTCTTCAACACGTCCACTCCGATCGTCCGTCTCGCCGCGATAAAAGCCGGCAAGTTTCTTAAGCGCCCGATGCAGCGAAACGCGCACCGCACCCTCGCTCATCTTCAATCGCTCCGCCGTTTCCCGGATCCCCGCGCCACCGATCGAGATCGAGCGAACGATGTCGCGCTGCGGATCCTTCAGCCTTTCCAAAAGGTGGATGGCATCGAGCCGGTCCATGGAATCGGCTGCCTCGTCGTCGCTTGCCACCGTTTCCATCACATCCTCGATCGGCACGCTCACATGCCGCCCGCGACGGCGCAGGCTGTCGATCAGCTTGTTGCGCACGATCGCCGACAGCCACGGGCCGATCGGGCGTACCGGATCCCAGGTGCCGCGCTTCAGGTGCACGGCAAGCAGCACTTCCTGCACCACGTCTTCCGCCTCGCTTGCCGGCGCGCCGAATTGCTCGCAGCGTCGCCGCGCCATGGCGCGCAGATGCGGCGTCACCGCCAGAAGAAAGCGCTGATAGGCCTGCGCGTCGCCATCAAGCGCGCGGCGCATCCAGTCTGCCCATTCCTCTTCACGCGCCGAATAATTCACCCGACATCATCCTCTACGAACGGGCACATGCAGTTGTTACCGGACCTTGGAAATATTTCGCCGACCTCGCAAGGCCGCATCGCTGGAAAAGCGTCGCAGGTGCGAGCTGAAACCTGATGAGGAGGGGAAAAGGCCCGCTTAGCGGACGGGCTGGTAGTGGCCACGCAGCGGCACCTGGCTACCGGAAGAAATCACGCCGTCGCGGTCGCACACATAGACGGTCATCGGCATACCGCCGGAGCGGAAGATCTCGTCGTAGCGCCGGCGCACGAATTGCGTTTCGGTGCGGCAGGTCAGTTTCGGCTCCAGCGACGGATCGGTGGGCGCCTTGACGCCGGGCAGGTTTGGATAGGGATAGGCCGATTGCACCCGGCCCTGGCCGGCGCGGCCCCAGTCGGTCGAAAACGCCGGCGCGGGAAGAACGCCGCTCGACAGCGTCAGCGCCACGAGAACGATTTTTTCGAAATTGCCAAGCCGCATCAATTCCCTCCGGCCGTTTGCCGGTCTCTCCATCAATGCGCTCGATGTAAGCACGCCATTAGAATGCATCAAGCGGAAGCACGCGCCGCTCCCGCAAACGTGACCCGATGCGAGCCTAGGCCGGCTTGCGGAAATAGCCGCGAAACGTCGGATGGGCAAAGAGGCTGGCGAGGATGGCAAAGCCCGCGCCGAGGAGGAAGCCGGCGAACAACCCACCGATGACGCCGGCGATCAGCAGCGCCGTCTTGCCCGGCCCGTTGGCCTTCAGCGGCGGCTCGGCCTTGGAGATCACGCGGATATTGCTACGCGACAGGCTCTGCTCCTCGCTGGTCTGGCCGGAACGCTTCAGCACCGTCTCGTAGATATCGCGCGCGGCGGTCGCCTTACGCTGCAATTCGTTGAGCTCGACTTGCTTGTCGGAGGTGTTCACCTGCAGGGCCTTTTGAACAGACAGCTCCTTGGAGACGGCGTCCTCGGCCTTCTTCGCCTGCTGATACTCACCCTGCGCCGTGCTCGCCAGCCGCTGCAACTCGCCGCGGATCTGGTCGGATATGCTTTTCAGCGAAGAGCGCGCTGCCTGCAGGCGCGGATGGCGCGTGCCCATCTGGCTCTCGAGGCTGCTCACCATGGCGGCCTGCGTCGAATATTGCTGGCGCAGTGTGGCAAGCGCCGTCGAAACGCCGCCGCCCTGCGAGGTGCCGCCGACCACGTCCTCGAAGCGCAGGTTGGCGGCAGCGTCCGCGCGTGCCTTCGCCTGGATCGTCTTGTCCTGTGCGGTCACCAGCAGCGTGTTGAGCGAGGCCAGGCGCTGGTCGGAGATCAGTCCGTTCTGCGTCGAGGCCATGTCGTTGTCGGCGCGATAGGTCTCCACAGCTTGTTCGGCCTCCTGCACCTTCTGGCGAAGGTCGGTCAGGCGGTTGTCGAGCGTGGTCGACGTATCCTGGTAGAGGCCCGAGCTTGCGCCGTCTTCTTCCTGCAGGAAGGAAGCCACGACCTGATTGGCGAGCCGCGCCGATTTCTCGGCATTCTTCGTGGTGACGTCCATGGAGACCACATAGGTGGAGCTCTGGCGGGTGATGACGAGCGCTTTCTGCAGCGCGCTGACGACGGCGGCGCTATCGGCTCGGCCTGCGTTGAATTCCGGGTCCTGGTCGAGCTTCATCGCATCGGCCACGCGTCGCATGACATTGCCGGAGCTGAGAATCTGCACCTGGCTGTCGATCATCGCCGAGATCATCTCGGGCGAGGGGCCGGAGGCCTGCGTGCTGGGATCGTTGAGGCCGATCTGGCGCGGGTCGAAGTATAGCGTGGTGTTGGCCGTGAATTTCTGCGTCGAGAGCGGCAGCACGACGGCGCCGGCAACCGCGCCGAGCACGGAGAGACCAAGAATGAGGAGCCGCCTGTTCCAGATCGCCTGGATCGCCGAGCGGGTGTCGAGCAGCGGTCCGCCCGGCTCTGGTACGGTGGCGACTGCGGGCGCGATCACGGGTGCCGTGACAGGCTCGGTCACCGGCGTCGCAAGGGGCGCTGGTGCCGCCTCGCGCGCGACGGTGCTGGCGGATCGAGGCGAAGTGTCGGCGCTCGGCTGGATCGTGTCGTCGCGCTCGGTCGCCCGCGCGGGTTCGGCGGCGGGCGGTGGCGATATCGGTTTCGATCGGCTCTGCGGTTGCGTGTCTTGCGGGGCGGCGTCTGTGATCAGCGAGGTAGGCGCGGGCTTGGCGGGCACGAAGTCGGACGGGCGCAGCACGGGGCCGGGCGTGCCGGTCCGGTTGGCGTCGGTGTTCGGCGGCTCATAGCTGCGCCATTGTGGCAGCCGGCCAACCTTGTTCCTGTCAAACTGGTTCATGCGCGCGCTCGTTGCTCGCCTCAAAATACGGGCGAGGTGAGTTCGACTTTAGAAATCCTTAGCTAACGGACCGTTAAGATGCCGGGACAGCAATGACGCCAACGACCAGCCGAACCCGGAAGCGGTATCAGATGAGCGACAAATCCTCCCCCCGGCGGCGCCTCGCGGCGGTCGTCCTGGCAACGATCTTGCTCCAGGCCGGTGGCGCCAGCGCGCAGGGCACATGCCTGCAGGGCATCAACCTCTCGGGCGCCGAATTCGGCGAGCGCGGCGGCGAGGTTTTCAAGGCCTATGCCTATCCATCGGAGGAAACCATCGCCTATTTCGCCAAGAAGGGCTTCAACACGGTGCGCCTGCCCTTCCTCTGGGAGCGCCTGCAGCCCGAGCTAGGAAAGCCGCTCGACGAAGCCGAGCTGCAGCGACTGAAGGACACGGTCGAGCTTTTGCGCAAGCAGCACCTGACCATCATCCTCGATCCGCACAATTATGCCCATTACGACAAGGTGATGATCGGCACGCCGCCGGTCACCGACACCGCCTTCGCGGAATTCTGGGCGCGGCTGGCGATCGAATTCTCCAATCAGGAAGATGTGATCTTCGGCCTGATGAACGAGCCTTACGACATCGGCGCCGATGCCTGGCTGAAGGCCGCCAATGCCGCGATCCGCACGATCCGCGCGACGGGGGCGAACAATCTGATCCTCGTTCCGGGCACACGCTTCACCGGCGCCCATTCCTGGCAGGCGGATGCGCCGGGTGGCGCCAACGGCACGGTCATGCTTGGCGTTCGCGACCCGCGCAAGAATTACGCTTACGAGGTGCATCAGTATTTCGACCAGGATTCGTCCGGCATGCACGCAGAGTGCAGCGGCAACGACAGCGCGCTCAACGCCGTGACTGCGATGACCGACTGGGCGAAGAAGAACAACACGCGCGTCTTCCTCGGCGAGTTCGGCGTGTCGCAGGACAAGGCCTGCGTGGCGGGGCTCGGCCGCGTGCTGAACCACATTCAGGCAAACCCGGATGTCTGGCTCGGCTGGACCTATTGGGTGGCGGGCGACTGGTGGCCGGAGACCGAGACACTGAACGTTCAGCCGCGCAACGGCAAGGACCGCCAGCAGATGACGGCGCTGGAAAACGCCATCAAGGCGCCGCCCGCCGACAAGGCCAAGTGCAAGACGCTGGTGGATTGAGGCTATGGCAGGCAAGGGCACGACCGTTAAGGAGCCGATCGACTACAGCATCCTTGCTGTCAGCGTGCTCGGCGTGACCTACAACGCCATCCTTGCCTTCATCAATCACAACATCATGCCGCTGACGCCAACCGCCGTGGTGTTGAGCGAGATACTGATTCTCGCCTACAGCTTCGGCTACATCCTGAAAAAGGGGATCTTCGAGGAAGATATCATTCCTCTCGCCTATCTCCTCGCGACCATCGTGCTGACTGTCTACGTGATGGTCATCAACAAGGCCGGCTATATCGATCATCTGCGCAACGTCCTGATCATCTTTGCTTTCACGGTGCTCGGCCGCTGGAGCAACGAGCGAACTTTGCGGCTGGCCTTCAAGATCTGCTGCCTCACGGTTCTAGCCGTGCTGGTTTGCGAAATCATCTCGACGCCGGCCTATGTCGCGCTCGTCCATCCGGCCGAGTATTTCCAGAACACCCGCGGCGTGCCCCCCGCCACCTATAGCGACTCCGGCCTGTTTCGCGGCGCGCTTGGCTTCGAAGGGCGCTTCTCCTTCGGCCTGATCGATCACCGCTCCTCCTCGATTTTCCTCGAACAGGTGTCGCTCGCCAATTTCTGCGGCGTCATGGTCATCTATCTCGTGAGCTTCGCCAACCGCATCACGCTGTTCGATCGCCTGATCTTCGTCACCACGATCGTGCTCATCCTGGTGACCAACGATACCCGCACCATGCTGATTTTCGCCATCGTCAGCGCCGCCGGCTATGTCATCTATCCCTTCATTCCGAAAATCTTCAATTTCCTGATGATGCCGGGCATTGTCATGGTCGGCTTCATCATTCACGCTTTCAAGCCGAACGCCCATGATGACGATTTCGTCGGTCGCATCAGCGGCACGATCAGAAACATCATCGCCATGGATCTGCCGGCAACGATGGGGCTTGAACTCGACAAGGCCACCACCTTCGTCGACAGCGGCTACGTCTACATCACCTACGGCGCCACCGTCTTCGGCCTGATCCTCTTCTGGCTCTTCGTCTCCTTCTACCCGGCCGGCCAGACGCCGAACCAGAAGCGGCTCTGCCATTCCCTGTCGCTCTTCATGTTCCTGAACCTGATGATCGGCTCGACCGCGATCTTTTCCATGAAGACCGCCGGCCTCGGCTGGCTTCTCGTCGGCTTCCTCAAATTCAACGAGGGCACCAAGGCCACGGCGGGGATTCGCGGTTCCACGACGCAAAGTGAACGGACTCCGATAGGAAACGCCGTAAGCTGACGGTCGATGGGATGTTCCGGCCATTGAGGCCGCTCTTCTCGACAAACTTGGTGCAGCGGCGTGAGCGTCGTGCTTGATCGGCCATGTCGCTTTGATCTAAGCAGGCTCGACGGTCGCCCCAGACTAACGCTTAAAAGGCCGACGCTTGAACAAGGCCAATGGCTAAACAAGGAACGTGACGCATGACGCAATATGTATTGACGGTAGCCTGCAAATCGACACGCGGCATCGTGGCGGCGATTTCGACCTATCTGGCCGACAAGGGTTGCAACATCATCGACAGCTCGCAGTTCGATGACCTGTCGACAGGCATGTTCTTCACCCGCGTCAGTTTCATCTCCGAAGAGGGTGCGGCGCTTTCCGCGATCCGCGAAGGCTTCCAGCCGATCGCCGAGAAATTCGAGATGACAGCCGAGATCCACGACGGCGACCAGCGCATGAAGGTGCTCTTGATGGTCTCGCGCTTCGGCCATTGCCTGAACGATCTGCTCTACCGCTGGAAGATCGGTGCGCTGCCGATCGATATCGTCGGCGTGGTGTCCAACCATTTCGATTATCAGAAGGTCGTGGTCAATCACGACATTCCCTTCCACCACATCAAGGTGACGAAGGAAAACAAGCCGCAGGCCGAAGCGCAGATTATGCAGATCGTCGAATCGACCGGTACGGAGCTGATCGTGCTCGCCCGCTACATGCAGGTGCTCTCGGACGCGATGTGCAAGAAGATGTCCGGTCGCATCATCAATATCCACCACTCCTTCCTGCCGTCTTTCAAGGGCGCCAACCCCTACAAGCAGGCCTATGAGCGTGGCGTGAAGCTGATCGGCGCCACCGCCCACTACGTCACCGCCGACCTCGACGAAGGCCCGATCATCGAGCAGGACACGGCGCGCATCACCCACGCGCAGTCGGCCGACGACTACGTCTCGATCGGCCGCGACGTCGAGAGCCAGGTGCTCGCCCGCGCCATCCACGCCCATATCCACCACCGCGTGTTCCTGAACGGCAACCGCACCGTGGTCTTCCCGGCAAGCCCGGGCAGCTATGCCTCCGAGCGCATGGGCTAAGCACTTGGTATCGGGCGTCCGCTAATTCCCAGGCCTGCAATTGCTAGGCCGGTAATTCCTAGTGATGACGCCCGATCCCTTGCTTGCCGATAGCAAGCTGTCGATTATCTGCTTATTGTGCAGGATCGAATCGTGCGGTGGGGGAATGCCATGACCGATGAAACGCTCGCTCAGCGTCTCGAGCTTCCGCGTCCAGATGTGACGGCCGAGGAAGCGGGAGACATCCTGCAGTCGCGTTACGGTCTGTCCGGTCAGCTCAGCGAACTCGGAAGCCAGCAGGACCGCAACTACCGCGTCGATACCGGCGATCAGACCTACGTCCTGAAGATCTGCCACATGATCTACGAGACGATCGAGCTCGAGGCGCAGAATGCCGCGATCCGTCATCTTGCCGGCATCGAGGGCGCCCCGCGCGTGCCCCGCGTGGTCGCCTCCACCGATGGCCAGGACATCGTCGCCGTCGTCGTCCGCGACCAGACCTACCAGGTTCGCCTGCTGGAATATCTCGAAGGCGAGGGCCTCACCAAGCCTTCGTATCTCCCCAAACAATCCGTGGCGGCGCTGGGCGCTCTTTGCGCCAATCTCGCCAAATCCCTGGCCGATTTCGATCATCCCGGCCTCGACCGCAATCTGCAATGGGACCTGCGCCGCGCCGGCCCGGTCGCCGTCCAGCTCTTGTCGGCGATCACCGACGGCGCCGCGCGCGACCGCATCGCCAAGAACATGGTCGCCGCTGTCCGCCGCGTGCAGCCCTTCGCGCCGGCGCTGCGCCTGCAGGCCGTCCATCACGACGTCACCGGCGATAATGTCGTCAGCCGCCGTGACGAAAAGGGCCGTCTCATTCCCGATGGCGTCATCGATTTCGGCGATATCATCCGCGGCTGGCTGGTCGGCGATCTCGCCGTCACCTGCGCCTCGCTGCTGCACCAGGCCGATGGCGACCCCTTCTTTGTGCTGCCCGCCGTCAAGGCGTATCATGAGGTCTATCCGCTGAAGGAAGAGGAGCTCAGGGCGCTTTGGCCATTGGTCGTCGCCCGCGCGGTCATCCTGGTGGCGAGCAGCGAGCAGCAGATCTCCATCGATCCCGAAAACGAATATGTCCGCGCCAACCTCGTGCTTGAGCAGCGCATCTTCGATACCGCCATCGCCGTGCCCTTCGATCTCATGGAAGCGGCGATCCTGAAGACGGCGGGCATCGAACTTCCCGCTGTTGCGACCGAGCATTGGCATCCGCTGCTGCCGGATCTCGATCTCCAGAACATGCTCTATGTCGACCTCGGCGTCGAAAGCCAGCACTTCGCCGCCGGCAATTGGGGCCAAGGCGATATGGACTGGCGCCTGCTTGCCCGCGCCGCTTCCGAGGCCGATGCCGCCGCCACCCGTTACGGCGAATACAGATTGTCGCGCGCCCGCCTGCTGAGCGCCAGGCCGTCCGCCACCTACGCCCTGCATGCCGATATCTGCCTGGCCGCCGGCAACACGGTCGCGGCACCGTTCTCGGGGCGCATCAGCTGGCAGAACCACCATCTCGTCCTCGAGGGTGCCGATATCAGCCTTCATCTCGACGGTCTCGACCCATCGGTCGAGGATGGCGCCGAGCTCGAATCAGGCCAGGCGATCGGCGTGGTCTCCGGCGAGCAGGGCTCGCTCGGCGGCTTGCGCGTGCAGCTCTCGACGCTGAAGGGCGCCGAGCCGCCGCTTTTCTGCACGCCCGCTGAGGTCTTTGCATGGTCGGCGCTCTGCCCGTCGCCGGCAGCCTTGCTCGGCAAGGGCGTCGAGGCGCCGAAGCCGGTTGACGCGGAAATCCTTGCCGTGCGCACGGCCCATTTCGCCGCCGCCCAGAAGCATTATTATGAGACCCCGCCGCGCATCGAGCGCGGCTGGAAGGAATACATGTTCGATGTCGAGGGACGCGCCTATCTCGACATGGTCAACAACGTCACCATTCTCGGCCACGGCCACCCGCGCCTGGCGGACGCCGTCGGCGAGCAATGGCTGCGGCTGAACACCAATTCGCGCTTTCACTACGCTTCCGTCGCCGATCTCTCCGAGCGGCTGGCAGCCCTCGCGCCAGACGGGCTCGACACCGTCTTCCTCGTCAACTCCGGTTCGGAGGCCAACGATCTGGCGCTGCGGCTTGCCTGGGCGCACACCGGCGCGCGCAACATGCTGAGCCTGCTCGAGGCCTATCACGGCTGGTCGGTGGCAAGCGACGCCGTCTCCACCTCGATCGCCGACAACCCGCAGGCGCTGACGACGCGGCCCGATTGGGTTCATCCGGTCGCCGCGCCCAACACCTATCGCGGTGAGTTTCGCGGCCCGGATTCGACCGGCGACTATCTGCAGAGCGTCCTTGCCGCGCTGGAACTGATCGACGCCAGCGGCGAGCGGCTGGCGGGCTTCATCGCCGAGCCGGTCTACGGCAATGCCGGCGGCATCGCGCTGCCGCACGGCTATCTCGCCGCCGTCTACGGCCAGGTGCGGGCCCGTGGCGGTGTTTGCATCGCCGATGAAGTGCAGGTCGGCTATGGCCGGCTCGGCCATCATTTCTGGGGCTTCGAGGAGCAGCAGGTGGTGCCCGATATCATCACGGTCGCCAAGGGCATGGGCAACGGCCACCCGCTCGGCGCCGTTATCACCACGCGGGTGATCGCCGATTCGCTGGAGAAGGAGGGCTATTTCTTCTCCTCGGCCGGCGGCAGCCCGGTCAGCTCCGTCGTCGGCATCACTGTGCTCGACATCATGGCCGACGAGGCGTTGCAGCAGAACGCCCGCGAGATCGGCGATCGGCTGAAGGGCCGGCTGGTGGCGCTGATGGATCACCATCCGCTCATCGGCGCGGTGCATGGCATGGGGCTTTATCTCGGCGTCGAGTTCGTCCGCGACCGCGAAACGCTGGAGCCGGCGACTGAGGAGACGGCGGCGATCTGCGCGCGCCTGCTCGACCTCGGCGTCATCATGCAACCGACCGGCGATCACCTCAACGTGTTGAAGATCAAGCCGCCGCTCTGCCTTGCCGCCGAAAGCGCCGATTTCTTCGCCGACATGCTGGAAAAGGTGCTGTCCGAGGGCTGGTGAGCGGCCTTACCCGGCCGCCCCGCCTGCGTCGCGATCCAGCCAGGCCACCAGACCGTCCAGCGTCTGCAGCCCGTACTCGACGGCGCCAAAGCCGATGACGAACTGACGCCGCGCGCGGGTCGGATGCAGCTGGCGCATGGTCAGCACCGTTTTGCCGTCGGTCTGCTCGTCGAAGGTCACCGTCACCCTGAAGCGATCGGGGTCTTCAGGATCGGGCGTACCGTAGTCCATGACGATCCGCTCGTTGGGCACGATTTCGAGGAAGCGCATGAGATTGGGAAAGCGCTGCTCCCTGCCTTCGAACATGCCGACCATATCGAACCGCCAGACGCCGCCTTCGCGGATATCGGCCTCGATGCTCTCGATCGCAAGGCCGGCGGGACCATACCATTGCGCCAAAGCATTGGGGTCCATCCAGGCCGCGAAGACCCGGTGGCGGGGATGATGGATGACCTTCACCAGCACGATTTCGCGGTCCAGCGACCAGCTGCCAAACGGATCTGCCATGTGCTTCAATCTCCTCCCACTTCATCCTGCGTATTGTCGAGATAAGTCTCCAGCCGATCCAGCCGCTGGCTCCAGCGCAGCCGCTCGGATGCCATCCAGTCCGCCGCCTCGTCGAACCGGGCCTGCACAAGGCGGCACCAGCGGCTGCGACCGCGTTTCTCGCTGGCGATCAGCCCGCAATCTTCAAGCACCTTCAGATGCTGGACAAAGGAGGGCAGGGCCATGTCGAATGGCTCCGCCAGGATGCTGACCGATACCTCGCCCTCGGCCAGCCGCGAGACGACCGCGCGGCGCGTGGGGTCGCTGAGGGCATGAAAGGCGAGGTCGAGCGGGGTCGAGTGATAGGGCATGTCGTTTTTTACGGCAGGCCGGGCTACGGGTCAATATTAGAAAGGTACTTGCCTTAGTAATTTGATCTGATACAAAGGCAATAGCCTTAGTATTTGACCTGTGAGGAGGATAGCACGATGGCAGTCCGTATCGATCTCATGATCTCGCTGGATGGCTTCGCCACGACGACCGACCAGACGCCAGAAGTCCCGTTCGGCGAGGACTGGCCACGGCTCGTGGGCGCTTACATGGCCACGCGGACTTTCCGCGAGCGCGTCTTCAAGGATGTGAGCGGCAGCGGCACCACCGGCCTCGACGACGACTATGCGCGGGCCTATTTCGAGAATATCGGTGCCGAGATCATGGGTGCCGGCATGTTCGGCCTGCACAATTTTCCCGATGATCCGGACTGGCGCGGATGGTGGGGCGACGAGCCGCCCTTTGGCTGCCCGGTCTTTGTTCTCACCCACAGGGAGCGCCCCTCGATCAAGATGGCCGGCGGCACGACCTTCCACTTCCTCAGCGCCAACCCCGTCGATGCGCTGGCGCAGGCGACGAAGGCCGCCAACGGCAAGGATGTGCGCGTCGGCGGCGGACCGACAGTGGTGCGCGATTTTCTGAAGGCCGGTCTCGTCGATCAGCTTCATGTCGCGATCACGCCCATACTTCTCGGGCGAGGCATTCGCCTGTGGGATGACCTGCGTGGCCTCGAAGCGGGTTACACGATCAAATCCGAAACCGCGCCCAGTGGCACGATCCACCTGACTTTCAAGCGTTAATCGCTTGCCGGTGCCCGTTAACCATTTCGGTCATTTCGCGGCTTACCGACTTTTAATCAAAAGCCCCATTGCCGGAATCAGACGCACTCCCTATCTCTGGCTGCGAGCGACGGAGAGTTCCGTATCGTCATACCAAGTGCACAAAGACCTGCTAATGGTCTTCTCGTGAATTCGGGTTTGGCGGAATGATATTTTCCTAATCGCCGACATTTTGACACGTTTCGGAATATGTTTCCGACAGTTCGTTATGTATTCTCTACAAATAAAGTAGATTATACGGAACACCAACCGCCGGTCCCGGCATGCCCGGGGCCCGAAGCAAGCACGACGCAGAAGAAAGGAATGAGACATGAACGACTTTGAAATTCTTGCCACGCTCCTGATGCGCCCGGTGCTTGGCAGTGACCGTCCGGGCGCTCTCTCCCGCCCGAACTGTCGAATGTGACCTTCGTCCCCCCTTAAACGGTAAAAGACAAGTCAATTCGCCATCGCCGACGCACTCCGCGCGGCAGGAGTTCTATGCATGAAAAAAGAAGTTATCGAATACGCAGGCGTGCCCGTTGGCATCGTCATTCCGGATGAAAACCGGCTGAAATTCATCGCCGTGAAGTATCACGTCCACGATCTCGACGAGCAGCATTTCAGCTCGCCGGCAGAGGTCAAGCACGCGATCCACGACCTGATGACCCGCCGGCATCCCAAACCCATCCATGCCTGAGGGCATGGTTCGATGCCGGCTTGAAAAGGCCGGGCGAAAACAATTCGAGGATATCTGACCGGTCCCGCCGGAAGCGGGGCCGGTCTTGTTTTTTGCCCTCCCATATCGTCCTATCGCCTCCTGCTGATCGCCCTGTTCGCGAAAAGCCCACTGACGAAGAGGACGCAGCACTTGCTCAATCTGCTCACCGATATCGAAGGCCTCTCCGTCGGCCACGCCACGGATCTGGCCCTCGGCTCCGGCGTCACCGCCATCGTCTTCGATCGGCCGGCGGTCGCCTCCGGCGTCGTGCTGGGCGGTGCGCCAGGCGGCCGTGACACCGCGCTGCTTGATCCCTCCATGACGGTGGCTGAGGTCGATGCCTTCGTGCTCTCGGGCGGCTCCGCCTTCGGGCTTGATGCCGCCGGCGGCGTCCAGGCCGGCCTGCGCGCCATGGGTCGCGGCTTCCTGGTTGGAAACCAGCGCGTGCCCATCGTCCCGCAGGCGATCCTGATGGATCTCCTGAATGGCGGCGACAAGGATTGGGGCCTGCAATCACCCTACCGCGATCTCGGCTACGAAGCCTTCCGCGCCGCCGCGAAGGGTTCGTTCGCGCTCGGCACCGTGGGTGCCGGCACCGGCGCCACCACCGCCACCTTCAAGGGCGGCCTCGGCTCGGCCAGCGCCCGCTCGTCGGCCGGCCACACCATCGCGGCCATCGTCGCCGTCAATGCGCTCGGTTCCGCCACGGTGGGCGAGGGGCCGCATTTCTGGTCGGCGCCTTTCGAACAAGACAATGAATTCGGCGGCCTCGGCCTGCCGCAGGCGTTCGACGCGCGCGATACCGCCATGCGCCTCAAGGGCATGAACACCACCGCCACGACCATCGGCGCCATCGTCACCGATGCGGTGCTGACCAAGGCCGAAGCGCATCGCCTTGCCGTCATGGGTCACGACGGCTTTGCCCGCGCGCTGTTGCCCGCGCATCTGCCACTCGATGGCGACACCATCTTCTCCGCCGCCACCGGCGCCAAGCCACTCGGCGGCCTGCCCGAATTTCTGGAACTCTGCCACCTCGCCACGCTTGTCATGGCCCGCGCCATTGCCCGCGGCGTCTACGAGGCGACGGCGCTTCCGGTGGAAGGCGCCCAGCCGGCGTGGCGGGACCGCTATGCCGATCGCCCGTGATGGATTAGAGGATGGCATTGGTCCGAATGCGGAGACGGTGAGATGCAGATACGCGCCCTGATGTATTTCGACGAACTGGTCCGCACCAATTCGATGCGCCAGGCCGCCGAAAACCTGAACGTCGCGCCAACAGCGATCAGCCGACAGATCGAGAACCTCGAATATCACTTCGGCGCGCCGCTGGTGGAGCGCAGCGCCCGTGGCGTCAAGCTGACGGCCGCCGGAGAACTGCTCGCCGCCCGCGCCGGCCGCACCCTGCGCGAACTCGATCATGTCGGCCAGCTGATCGAGGATCTGAAGGGCCTGCAGGCCGGCCGCGTCGCCATCCACGCCAATGGCGCCACCGTCGCCAATCTCCTGGCGCCGGCGCTGGCCGAGTTCAGCCTCAAATATCCCAAGCTGCATTTCGAGGTCACCATCTCCAGCGCCCGCCAGGCCGTCGAGGCGGTCAATGGCGGCGAGGCGGATATCGCCGTCACCCTGTTTGCGCCGGCTGTATCCGGCACCAAGGTTCGTCTGCGCTCCGAGATCGCCTACGACCTGATCGTCGCGACAGGCCATCCGGCAGCCGAGCGGCAGGAGGTGAGCCTCAAGGATATAGCCGACTATCCATTGGCGCTGCCCGACCAGTCCTTCGGCTTCCGCCAGGCCTTCGACGCGCTGTTCGAGAAGGCGGGGCTGAGCTTCGATGCCGTCTTCGTCACCAGCTCGCTGGAGATGCTGAAGGAGCTGGTGTTGAGCGGCGCCGCCGCCACGCTTCTGCCGGCGCTGACGGTGCGCCGCGAGATCGAGGCCGGCCAGCTGCGCGCCGTGCCGCTGGCGCCAAGAAGCGCCATTCGCACCCATGTCGATCTCTGCGTCGCGCCCGATCGCCAGCTATCCTTTGCCGCCTCCAAGCTTCTCGATTTCATCGAGCGTTTCATGCGCGAGCGCGCCGGCGGCCCTAAAGGCAAGGGCTGAGCGGATGCAGCGACCGCCAGCAGGTGGTGTTGGGCTTGCATCGAGCGGGAAATTCCTGTGTAGCTCTTTCGGCTACACTGAGCACACAAAATCGTCATTGTGTGTGCACAGGCGCAATGACACTCTATCGGCAATCGGCCAGTTGCAGCAAGCGGCGGCCATGAAGGGGACATGATGATCAAGCTTTCGCTCGCGCCTTCCGCGCGCCTCGTTCGTCGTCTTTCGCTTGGGGCCGCCGTCTCGGCCGGCCTGGTGATGCTCAGCCTGACGCCGGCTGAAGCCGCCAAGACCACGCTCAGCCTCGGCATGACCATCGAGCCCACAGGCCTCGACCCGACGATCGCCGCCCCCGTCGCCATCGGCCAGGTCACCTGGCAGAACGTCTTCGAGGGCCTGGTGACGATCGACGAGGCCGGCAAGGTTCAGCCGCAGCTGGCGAAAAGCTGGGAGATCTCGGCCGACGGACTGACCTACACGTTCAAGCTGCGCGAAGGCGTCACCTTCCATGACGGGCAGGCCTTCGATTCCGCTTCCGCGAAGTTCGCGCTCGACCGCGCCCGCGGCAAGGATTCCGTCAATCCGCAGAAGCGCTTCTTCGCCTCCATCTCTTCGATCGATACGCCCGATGCCGCGACACTGGTGCTGCATCTTTCCGAGCCCACCGGCAGCCTGCTCTATTGGCTCGGCTGGCCGGCCTCCGTCATGGTGGCGCCGAACTCGGCCGCCGACGACAAGACCAAGCCCGTCGGCACCGGCCCGTTCAAGTTCGTCAGCTGGGCCAAGGGTGACAAGGTCGAGCTGGAAAAGAACGCCGGCTATTGGAACAAGGATGTCTCGGTCGCGCTCGACAAGGTCACCTTCCGCTTCATCGCCGATCCGCAGGCGCAGGCAGCCGCGCTGAAATCCGGCGACGTCGACGCCATCCCCGAATTCGCAGCACCCGAGCTGATGACCTCGTTCGACGGCGACGCCAGGCTGATGACCAAGATCGGCAACACCGAGCTCAAGGTCGTGGCCGGCATGAACAATGCCGAAAAGCCCTTCAACGACAAGCGCGTGCGCCAAGCCCTGATGATGGCGATCGACCGCAAGACGGTGATCGAAGGCGCCTGGTCCGGCTTGGGAACGCCGATCGGCAGCCACTACACGCCGAATGATCCCGGCTATGTCGACCTGACGACCAAGCTGCCCTACGATCCGGAAAAGGCCAAGGCTCTGCTCGCCGAGGCCGGCTACCCCGATGGCTTTACCTTCACGATCAAGTCGCCGCAGATGGCCTATGCGCCGCGCAGCGCCGAGGTCATGCAGGCCATGCTCGCCGAGATCGGCGTCACCATGACCATCGAGCCCACAGAATTCCCGGCCAAGTGGGTCCAGGACGTGATGAAGGACCGCGCCTACCAGATGACCATCGTCGCCCATGCCGAGCCGATGGACATCGACATCTATTCGCGTGATCCCTACTACTTCAACTATAAGAACCCTGCCTTCAACGCGCTGATGAAGAAGGTCCAGGAAACCACCGACCCGGCCGCGCAGGCCAAGATCTACGCCGAGGCACAAACCATCCTCGCCGACGACGTCCCCGCGCTCTTCCTCTTCGTCATGCCCAAGCTCGGCGTCTGGGACAAGAAGCTGAAAGGCCTCTGGGAAAACGAGCCGATCCCGTCGAACGTGCTGACCAACGTCTCCTGGGACGAATAGGTGGCGGGAGGGTTTGTGTTGGTGGGAGAGGATGGAGAGGTTAGGGTAATCACCGAGTTTGCGGCCCCCTCATCCGGCTGCCGGCACCTTCTCCCCGTTGGGGCGAAGGGACGTGTGGCGGACCGCTCGCGCCGACCTCTTCCCTTCTCCCCGATGGGGAGAAGGTGGCCCGAAGGGTCGGATGAGGGGGCTACGGACGCTGAGCGTAAACATCATCGCCCCACCAAGGTTGCCCCCCTCTGCCCTGCCGGGCATCTCCCCCACAAGGAGGGAGATTGGCTTGGCTCACCCGCTCGTTCCACTCTCATTGTTTGGCCGGAACCTCACCACTTGCCGATCTCCCCCCTTGTGGGGGAGATGTCCGGCAGGACAGAGGGGGGTAACCCAACCGCTGAGCCCGCGGCCCCCTCATCCGGCTGCCGCCACCTTCTCCCCACTGGGGAGAAGAGATTCGTAGCGGGCAGCTCGCCCCATCTTCCCTCCACCCCGAGAGCCGCCGCATGATCGCCCTCGTGCTCCGTCGCGTCGCCGGCCTCGTCCTCACGCTGCTCGTGGTCTCGCTGCTGATCTTCGCCGTCATGGACATGCTGCCCGGCGACCCGGCCTCGATCATGCTCGGCACCTCGGCCTCGCCGGAAACGCTGGCGGCGCTCCGCCATGAACTCGGCCTCGACCGCTCGCTCCTCATACGCTACGCCGAATGGCTGGCAGGCGTCTTCACCGGCGATCTCGGGCGTTCCTACACCTACGGCGTCCCCGTCGCCGGCCTCATCCTTGAGCGCCTCGCCGTCACCCTGCCGCTCGCCCTCATCGCCATCCTGCTCTCCGTGGCCATCGCCATCCCCCTCGGCGTCACCGCGGCCTCCAGGCGCGGCGGCATTGTCGATGCGATCGCGGCCGTCTTCTCGCAGGTCAGCATCGCCGTCCCCGCCTTCTGGGTGGCGCTGGTGCTGATCATCCTGTTTTCGACCACGCTCGGCCTGATGCCGGCGGGTGGTTTTCCGGGCTGGAGCGCCGGTGTCTGGCCGGCGCTGAAGGCCCTGCTGATGCCGGCCGTCGCGCTGGCCCTGCCGCAGGCGGGCGTGCTCACCCGCGTCACCCGCTCGGCGGTGCTCGACACGCTGCACGAGGATTTCACCCGTACCGCCCGCGCCAAGGGCCTGTCGGCAGCCACCGTGCTCTGGCGCCATTCGGTGCCCAATGCGCTGGTGCCGATCCTCACCATCCTCGGCCTGCAAGCCACCTTCCTGGTGGCCGGCGCCGTGCTGGTCGAGAATGTCTTCAATCTCCCCGGCCTCGGCCGTCTCGCCTATCAGGCGCTGTCGCAGCGCGATATCGTCGTCATGCAGGATGTGGTGCTGTTCTTCGCCGGCCTCGTCATCCTCATGAATTTCCTGGTCGATCTCTCCTATCTCGCGATCGACCCGCGTCTGAGAAAGGGGATCTGAGATGGCGCCCCTGGTCTCGACCGCAACCAATATCGGCCGCCGCCGCATGCGCGGCGTCAAGCGCGTCAACCTCATCATCGGCGCCGTGATCGTCGCCTGCCTGGTGGCCATCGCGCTCGTGTCGCTCGTCTGGACACCGCTGCCGCCGGCCAAGATGCAGATCATCCACAAGCTGCAGCCACCGCTCGGCTTCGGCCTTCTCGGCACCGATCAGTTGGGCCGCGACGTGCTTTCCATGCTGATGGTCGGCTGCTGGAATTCGCTCTCGATCGCGATCGTCGCTGTCGCCATCGGCGGCACGCTCGGCACCATCGCCGGTCTTGCGGCAGCCGCCTTTCGCGGCATCTTCGAAACGCTTCTGATGCGCGTCTGCGACGTCATCTTCGCGCTCCCGCCCATCCTTTCGGCGATGATGCTCGGCGCCTTCCTCGGCGGCGGCCGGCTGACGGCGATCGCCGCCATCGCCACCTTCCTCATTCCGGTCTTTGCCCGAGTTGCGCTCGCAAGCGCGCTGCAGGCCTGGAGCCGCGATTACGTGCTCGCCGCCCGCGCGCTTGGCAATACGCGGCTGGCGATCTCGCTCCGCCACGTGCTGCCCAATATCATGAGCCAGCTCATCGTCCAGGTGACCATCCAGCTTGGCCTCGCGGTGCTCACCGAAGCGGGCCTCAGCTTCCTCGGTCTCGGCCTTGCCCCGCCGGCGCCGAGCTGGGGGCGGATGCTGGCCGATGCGCAGACCTATCTTGCTCTTGCTCCCTGGCTCGCCATCCTCCCCGGCCTCGCCATCGCGCTCTCCGTCCTCGGCTTCAACATGCTCGGCGACGGCCTGCGCGACCTGCTCGATCCCCGCGAGGCCAGCCGTTGATTTGATGATGTCATTTTGAAAGACCGCGCCATGACCGAGATCGACCTGAGCATCCGCGACCTGAAGCGGCACTTTGCGGCGAAGAGCCTGTCTCCGCTGGAATACTGGCTGGCGCTGGAGCCGCATATCGCCGCCTGGGAGCCGCACATCGCCGCGCTCTATCTCTACGATCCCGAAGCCGCCCGCGCCCAGGCCAAGGCCTCCACCGAGCGCTGGATTAAGGGCGAAACGCTCGGCCCGCTCGATGGCATCCCGGTCACGCTGAAGGAGTTGATCGCTACGAAAGGCCAGCCCGTGCCGCTCGGCACGAGGGCCGTGGAGCTGACGCCGGCGCTCGACGACGCCCCCATCGCCGCCCGCATGCGCGAGGATGGCGCCATCATCTTCGCCAAGACCACATGCCCTGACTACGGCATGCTCTCGTCCGGCCTGTCGAGCTTCCACAAGCTCAGCCGCAACCCGTGGGATGTCACGCAGAACCCTGGCGGTTCTAGCGCCGGCGCCTCGGCAGCGGCAGCAGCTGGCTATGGCCCGCTCCATATCGGTACCGATATCGGCGGCTCCGTGCGGCTCCCGGCCGGCTGGACCGGTATCTTCGGCTTCAAGCCCAGCCATGGCCGCATCCCCGTCGATCCCTATTACGTCGGCCGCTGCGCCGGGCCGATGACGCGTACGGTCGATGATGCGGCGCTCGCCATGGCAACGCTCTCGCGGCCGGACTGGCGCGACGGCACCAGCCTGCCGCCCAACGATATCGACTGGACGGATCTCGGCATCAACCTCTCGGGCATGCGCATCGGCCTGATGCTCGACGCGGGCTGCGGCCTTGATGCAGAGGACGACGTGAAGGCGGCGGTCGTTGCGGCGGCGAAACAGTTCGAGAAAGCCGGCGCCGTCATCGTCCCTGTCGGCCCGGTGCTGTCGCGGGCGATGCTGGATGGGCTCGACAATTTCTGGCGCGCCCGCTTCTGGGGCGATATCGAGGGGCTGAGTGAGGAGCGCCGCGAGAGCATCCTTCCCTATATCTACGGCTGGGCGAAGGGCGGGGCCGATGTCAGCGGCGTCGCCGCCGTGAAGGGCTTCAACCAGACGATCGAGATGCGCAAGGCCTGTGGCGCCCTGTTCGAAACGGTCGATGCGGTGATCTCGCCGACCAATCCCATCGTCTCCTATCCGGCCGAATGGGCCTCGCCGACCAACGATCCGGCCCGCCCCTTCGAGCACATCGCCTTCACCGTTCCCTGGAACATGTCGGAGCAGCCGGCCTCGTCGATCAATTGCGGCTTCTCGAAATCCGGCATGCCGATCGGCCTGCAGATCGTCGGCCCCCGCTTCGACGACATGCGCGTTCTGAGACTGTCGAAAGCCTTCGAGACCTGGTCCGGCGGCGTCACATCGTGGCCGAAACCGCCGGTCAGTTAACAGGCCGGCGATAGCCGTTCGGCTGCTCGTAGAGCCAGCCGATACGCTGGACGGCCTCTTCGAAATTCTCGCGTACCACCGTCATGGTATGGCCGGTCGCGTGCAGGATCGTCTCCGCATCCTCCATGATCGCCACATGCCCCTTCCAGAACACCAGGTCGCCGCGTCGCAGTTCCTCGCGGGTGATCGGGGTGCCGAGCGCTGATGCCTGCATGTCCGTATCGCGCGGCGCGGCGCGGCCGGTCATCAGCATGGAAAGCTGCACCAGCCCGGAGCAATCGATCCCAAGCCCGGAGCGGCCGCCCCAGAGATAGGGCGTTTCGACAAAACGGGCGGCGATATCGACATAGTCCTCGCCGTCAAGCGCGCCGATCGGCTGCACATGCTTGGCGAAGATCGCCGTGCCGTCTTCCAGCGTCACATAGTGGTTGCCGCGCGCCTCGGCGGTGCCGGCGACCGCCACGCGGCTGCCCATCGAAAGAATGTCGTTATAGGGTTTGCGCAGTTCCGGCTCGCGATAGAGGAAGGTGCGCTGAACGGTCACGATATGGGTCGGCGCGGGCGAGGTTTCGCTCACGGCGCTCTCGGGCAGGTAGCCGACGTAGTTGTCCGACCGCGCCTTGATCCAGCACCATCCATCCGCGCGGTCGAGCACGGTCGCGTCCTCGCCGAACAAGAGCTCGGTGTCGATACCAACGGTCGCGTCCGGCCGCGGCCGCAGCCCCACGACTGGCATTACGATGCGCGCCGGCGTCCCGTCGGTAAAGCGCGGCGCCGTGACCTGTCCTTCCAGCCCGCGCTCGGCGAGGTCGTCCCTGAAGGCGTGCAGGCGGCGGTCGAGCGTGGTCATGGTCTTGTCCTCAAAGTCACAGCCGGCGCCCGTGCTCACGCACGCGGTCGCCCAGTTTTTCCAGGTAAAGCGCGCCGCCCACGGTGCGCTTGATCAGCACGTTGCGCCGGTCGCTGTCATCGCGCACCCGGTCCACCAACCCCATCTCGCCCATCGTATCGAGCGCCCGGGTGATGACGGGCTTGGTCACATTGAGCTCGGCGGCCAGTCCGCGCACGGTATGCGGCGGCGGCACGAGATAGATATGCAGCAGGATCGCCATCTGGCGCAATGTCAAATCGCGGTCGTCGTGGCGAACCTGGTCGAGCGAGACGCCATGCCAGAGCCCGAGCGCCTGCGATGCGGTCAATTCGATCGGCACGGCCCCTCCCGCATTCGTTACGCCTGCGTTCCATTTTCCGGCACGTATCCGCACAACGCAATGGGGCGGCAAATCTGCCGCCCCACAGGGTGAATAAAATTTTAACGATCGGAGTCTAGCGCACGCTCTCGCGGATGTGGTGGTAAAGCGCCCGGATCGCCTGCGCCTCGCCGCCGCCGGGCGAATGCGGACGCTCCGAAGGCGCCCAGCCGTAAATGTCGAAATGCGCCCAGCTCTTGGCATGGCTGACGAAGCGCTTCAGGAACAGCGCCGCCGTGATCGCGCCCGCCATGCCGCCTGCCGGCGCATTGGTGATGTCGGCGAACTTGGCGCGGATATCCTTTTCGTAGCCGGCATAAAGCGGCAGCCGCCAGAGCGGATCGTCGGTCTCGATGCTCGATTCCATCAAGTCGCGCGCGAGATCGGTATCGTCGGTGAAGAAGGGTGGCAGGTCGGGTCCGAGCGCCACGCGCGCAGCCCCCGTCAGCGTCGCCATGTCGATCATAAGGTCGGGCTCTTCCTCGTCGGCGTAGGCCAGCGCGTCGGCGAGGATCAGGCGGCCCTCGGCGTCGGTGTTGTCGATCTGCACCGTCAGACCCTTGCGGCTCTTGTAGATGTCGCCGGGGCGGAAGGCGTTCGACGAAATAGAGTTCTCGACCACGGGAATGACGACGCGCAGGTCGACCTTCAGCTTGGCATCCATGATCATCAGCGCCAGGCCCATGACGTTGGCCGCACCCCCCATATCCTTCTTCATCAGAAGCATCGAGGAGGCGGGCTTGATGTCGAGACCGCCCGTGTCGAAGCACACGCCCTTGCCGACCAGCGTGATCTTGCGATGACCCTTCTTGCCCCAGCGCAGTTCCATCAGTCGCGGCGCGTCGGCGCTGGCGCGGCCGACCGTGTGGACCAGCGGGAAATTATGCCGGAGATCGTCGCCCGAGATCACCGAGATCTCCGCCTTGTAGTGCGCCGCAAGCCCGCGGAACGCCGCTTCCAGCTCGTTCGGGCCCATGTCGTTGGTGGGGGTGTTGATCAGGTCGCGGGCGAGGAAGACGCCGGCCAGCTGCCGCTTGATATCGGCGGCATCGGCATCGCGTGGGATCATCAGGGTGCCGGCCGGCTGCTTCTCGGATTTGTAGCGGTCGAAGCGGTAGCTCCCGAGGCCGAAGCCGAGCGCCAGCCGGTTGGCCGTCAGCGGCGCCGTCTCGATATGCCAGTCGCCCGCCGGCAGCGCGCGCGCCAGCTTGCCGGTGATATAGGGCTGTTCGGAAGGATTGGTGCCGAGGCCGAAGAGAGCGCCGCCGAGATGGCCTTCGGCAGTCGGGATCAGCAGCAGCGAGCCGCTTTCGGCCTTGTAGCCCGCCTTCTTCGCCCAATCGAGCGCGATCGGATCAATCGTCCCAGTTTCGATATGCGCCGGCGTGACGGCGAAGATCGGCAGGGTCTGGCCGCCCTTGGAGTTGAAGGGGGTCGGTCTCTCGATGAACTGGAACGGGGGCATTGTTTATCCTTCGGGGGCGTCCGGGAATCATATTTTAACGTTCCGTTAGGGTTAACAGACTATTGCTTGAGCGTAGATTGCGTCAAAGCCTTTCCCTGTTCCGCTTTTAGGTCAGGCGCCGATTTCTGATTTCAGGAAACCGCGATGGCTGCTTTGGTCGACACCACTTCGAAAACCCGTCTCCTCCAGTGCGCGGCAACCGCGATGCTGGCCCTGATGCTGGCCGGTTGCAACACCACCAAGGACAGGATGACGACGGGCTCCATCCCGGTCGCGCTGAACAAGCCGGTCGAGACGATGAACGATCAGGAAGTGCGCTCCGCCACCGATCGCGTCGGTCAGGCCTACGAGAAGAACCCGCGCGATCCCGTCAACGGCGTCAACTACGCCAATCTCCTGCGCATGCAGGGCAGGGACGCCCAGGCGCTCGCCGTCATGCAGCAGGTGGCGATCGCCAATCCGCAGGATCGCAACGTGCTCGCAGCTTATGGCAAGGCGCAGGCCGCCGCCGGCCAGCTGCAGCAGGCGCTCGACACCATCGGCCGCGCCCAGACGGCCGACCGTCCCGACTGGAAGCTCGTCTCCGCTGAGGGCGCCATCCTCGATCAGCTCGGCCGTTCGAGCGAGGCCCGCCAGCGCTATCGCGACGCGCTCGATCTGCAGCCGGGCGAGCCGTCGATCCTCTCCAACCTCGGCATGTCCTACGTGCTCACCCGCGATCTCCGGACCGCCGAAACCTATTTGCGTCAGGCAGCAGCCCAGCCGACGGCCGATAGCCGCGTGCGCCAGAATCTCGCGCTCGTCGTCGGCCTGCAGGGCCGCTTCCCGGAAGCGGAAAAGATCGCCCGTGGCGAACTCTCGCCGCAGCAGGCCGATGCCAACGTCGCCTATCTCCGCTCGATGATGTCGCAGCAGAATTCCTGGCAGAAGCTCGCCGCCAAGGATGTGGGCGCTGAAACAAGCAGCGCCAACTGATTAAAGCCTACCGGCCGCTCAGGCCCGTCACGACAAGCTGCAGGCCAAGCCCGGCCATGACGGCGCCGGCCGCGCGGTCGATCCACTTCTTTGCGGCGAGATAGATCCGGCGCGGGTGCCGGGCCGAGAAAGCCAGCGCCACGATCGTGTACCACCCGGCCTCGACGACGAAGACCCCAAGCGGGATCGCCACGAACAATTCCAGCGGAATGGTCTTCGGCAAGAGCGCCGCGAAAATGCTGGCATAGACGACGATTGTCTTCGGATTGCTGACCTGCGTCAGGAACGCTGTCATGAAGCTGCGGCCGACGGCGCGGCTGGCGGCGGTCGTCTCGCCGATCTCAAGCGGCTCGCTCGCGCCGCGCCAGATCTTGTAGGCTATATAGGCGAGATAGAGCCCGCCCGCGACCTTCAGCGCCAGATAGAGCCAGCCGAACTGCGAGAGCAGGGCTGTCAGCCCCGCCAGCGCCAGTATGCTGAACAGAACGCCGCCGAGACCCATGCCAGCGGCCGCCGCAAGCCCGTCGACGCGTGAGCGCGCCACGGCGATCCTGGAAACGAGAACGAAGCTCGGCCCCGGGCTCATCGCGCCGATCGAGAGCGTTGCGATAATGCTGAGAAAGACACTGAGCGACGACATGGCAATGGTCCGTGGGTGGGGGTGGCGTCTTTGAATGTCACACGACCCAGCGTGGCGGTCCATCCTAAAAATAGGCTGTGCTAACGGCCGCTGCTCTTAGAACCGGTCGGCGACCTGGATACCGGCCGGGCCGAGAATGACGGCGACCAGAACCGGCAGGAAGAACAGGATCATCGGCACGGTGAGCTTCGGCGGCAGCGCGGCGGCCTTCTTCTCCGCCTCGTTCATCCGCTCGTCGCGGCCTTCCTGGGCAAGAACGCGCAGCGCCTGCGAGATCGGCGTACCGTAGCGATCGGCCTGCATCAGCGCCTGCACGACCGACTGCACGATCGGGATCTGCGTGCGCGTGCCGAGATTTTCGAGCGCCACGCGGCGATCGGGCAGGAAGGAAAGCTCGGCCGTCGTCAGCACCATCTCTTCCGCGAGCGGCGGAGAGGCCTCGCCGAGTTCCTCCGAAACGCGACGCATCGCGGCTTCGATCGAGATACCGGATTCGACGCAGATCAGCATCAGGTCCAGCGCATCCGGCCAGGCGCGCTTGATCGAATGCTGCCGCTTTTTCATCTTGTTGGAGATGAAGATATTCGGTGCGTAGAAGCCGACATAGGCAAAGCAGAGCGTCGCGAGAAAGCGGATCGGCGTCGGCTTGTCGACGAGGTGGTCGAGGCCGAACACCCAGAAGATCGCCAGCGCGAAAAAGCAGAAAGGCAGGAGAAAGCGCGCGACCAGGAACATGTTGAGCGCGTTTTCCGAGCGATAGCCCGCCGCGCGCAGCTTGTTCATGGTGTTCTCGTCGACCAGCGCCTCGCGCAGGTTGAAGCGCTCGACGATCTGGCGAACGGAGCGGTTGTTCTGCGTGCGCAGCGACGCCTTGCTGCCGGTCGATTCCGCGTTCATCCGCGCGCGTTCGCGGGCGCGCATCTGCTCGCGCTCCGTCGAGACCGCCTTCATGCGCTGGTTGAGATCGCCGCGCTCGAAGAAGGGGATGGCGAGCGTGTAGAGCGTCGCAAACACCGCCAGCGCCACCAGCACCGCGATCAGCATCGAGGGATCGGTCAGGGAACTCGCAAGATCGGACGACATCGCATTGCCTCGGTTAGATATCGAAATTGACCATGTTGCGCATGACGAAGATGCCGATCGACATCCACACCGCCGAAGCGCCCATGATCAGGTGGCCGCGGGGGTCGGTGAACAGCACCATCATGTATTGCGGCGACGTCAGGTAGACGAGGGTCGCGACGATGAACGGCAGTGCGCCGATGATGACGGCCGATGCCTTGGCTTCCATCGAGAGCGCCTTGACCTTTGCCTTCATCTTCTTGCGCTCGCGCAGCACCTTTGCGAGGTTGCCGATCGCTTCGGAGAGGTTGCCGCCCGCTTGCGACTGAATGGCGATGACGATCGCGAAAAAGTTCACTTCCTGCAGCGGCATGTGGTTGCCCATGCGCGTGCAGGCGTCGGGCACGCTGAGGCCGATCTGCTGGGATTCGACCACGCGACGGAACTCGCCCTTGACCGGCTCCTTGCCCTCGTTGGCAATCAACCGGATGGCGTCGTTCAGCGGAAGGCCTGATTTGATCGACCGTACGATGACATCGAGCGCGTTCGGGAATTCGTCGAGGAACTTGTTCTGACGGCGCTTGATCAGGAAGCTGAGGATCCAGCGCGGCAATCCCAGTCCTGCCACGATAGGCAGGCCGAGGACGACCATGGTGGGAGCGTCGGCCAGGAATGCGAGAAACATCAGAACAAGGCCGAAAATGGCGCTGAACATGTAGAACCGGCCGGGCGTGATCGAGATGCCGGCCTGCGTCAGGCGCGATTTCAGCGTGAGCTTTCTCTTGGCGTTTTCCTGTTGCCGCTTTTCGAGATCCTTCAGGTTGTCCTGCATCGACTTGCGACGCTTCGACATTTCCTGGACGCGGTCGCGGGCGGCCTTGACGTTCTGCTTGTCGAGTTCGGCGGATGCGACCCGGCTGACGCGGCTTGCCGCCTTCTTTTCGGTTTCCATCCGTGAGAAGAGCAGGCCGTAGCAGACCGCGCCGGCCGAAATGGCCACGAGCAGCACGATACCCAGCACGATCGGATCGAAACCGAACATAATCCTAATCCTTCGACTTCTCTTCCATCTCGTCGAGCGCCGCGGCGAGCCGCTTTTCTTCGTTGTAGTAGCGGGCGCGATCCCAGAAATTCGGCTTGCCGATGCCGGTCGACTTGTGCCGGCCGATGATCCGTCCCGAGGCGTCTTCCCCTTCGATCTCGTAGCGCATCAGATCCTGGGTGATGATTACGTCGCCTTCCATGCCCATCACCTCGGTGATCTGAGTGATGCGGCGCGATCCATCGCGAAGACGCGCGGCCTGGACGACGATGTCGATCGAGTTCGAGATGATTTCGCGAACCGTCTTGGCCGGCAACGAATAGCCGCCCATGGCGATCATCGATTCGATACGGCTGAGGCATTCGCGCGGCGAGTTGGAGTGGATCGTGCCCATCGAGCCGTCGTGGCCGGTGTTCATCGCCTGCAGGAGGTCGAAGACCTCCGGTCCGCGCACTTCGCCGACGATGATGCGTTCAGGGCGCATACGCAGGCAGTTCTTGACCAGATCGCGCATGGTGATCTCGCCTTCGCCTTCGATGTTCGGCGGGCGGGTTTCGAGCCGCACCACATGCGGCTGCTGCAGCTGCAGTTCGGCCGTGTCCTCGCAGGTGATGACGCGCTCGTCGCGGTCGATGTAGTTGGTGAGGCAGTTGAGCAACGTCGTCTTGCCCGAGCCGGTACCGCCGGAGATGACGATATTGCAGCGGACGCGGCCGATGATCTGCAGCAGCGTCGCGCCCTCGGGCGTGATCGCCCCGAAGCGCACCAGCTGGTCGAGCGTCAGCTTGTCCTTCTTGAACTTACGGATGGTGAGCGCCGGGCCGTCGATGGCGAGCGGCGGCGCAATCACGTTGACGCGTGAGCCGTCGGGAAGGCGGGCGTCGCAGATCGGGCTGGATTCGTCGACGCGGCGGCCGACCTGGCTGACGATGCGCTGGCAGATCGACAAGAGCTGGGCGTTGTCGCGGAAGCGCACTTCCGATTCCAGCGTCTTGCCGCCCACTTCGATGAAGGTCTTGCCGGAGCCGTTGACCATGATGTCGGCGATGTCGTCGCGCGCCAGGAGTGGCTCCAGCGGACCGTAACCGAGAACGTCGTTGCAGATATCGTCGAGCAGTTCTTCCTGCTCGGAAATCGACATCGCGAAGTTCTTGATCGTGATGATATCGTTGACGATATCGCGAATTTCCTCGCGCGCGCTTTCGCCGTCGAGCTTGGCGAGCTGCGAGAGGTCGATCGTGTCGATCAGCGCCGAGAACACCTGCGCCTTGGTGTCGTAATATTCGTCGGTGCGGGCAGGGCGCTTGCGCTGCGGCGTCTGCATCGGCGGCGGCGCCACCTGCTGGCGTGCCTGCTCGCGCTGCGGCTCGACGAAGACGGCGGGCGCCGACGACGAGGAAGGCGCAGCAACAGGCGGCGGTGGCGCGATCGTGCCGCCCGCCTTGCCAGATCCTTCGTTTCCGCGTTTTCCGAACATGCCTTATTCCACTCCTGGTGGGCTACTTGCGTTTCAGGAGGCTGAGAAGACTGCTCTTCTTCGCCTTCTTGACGGCGATGCGCCCGGTAACGATGTGCGACAGCTGTGAGAAGGTCTCGGCCGTCGGCGATTTCGGATCCATCTCCGAGATCATCCGGCCGCTATTGGCAGCCGTTCCGAAAAGGTTGCCGTCGAACGGGATGATGGCGACGGGCTCGCATTCCAGCGGCTCGCAGAAATCAGACGGGCTGATCTCGGGACGCTTCGGCATGCCCACCTGGTTGAGAACGAGATGAGGTGGCTTGTCGTTCGGCCGCATCTTGCGCAGCGCGTCGATCAGGTTCTTCGTGTTGCGCAGATTGGCAAGATCGGGCGACGCGCAGATCACCACCTCGTCGGCGGCACCGAGTACAGAGCGGGTCCATTCGGACCAGGCGTGCGGCACGTCGAGCACGGTCACCGGCGCGCTGCGCTGCAGCACCTCCATGACCGGCTGGAAGGCATGTCCGTCGAAATCATAGGCGCGATCGAGGATGGAGGGCGCGGCCAGCAGCGAAAGATGCTCGGAGCACTTCGTCAGCAGGCGGTCGAGGAACATCTCGTCCAGGCGCTCCGGGGCATAGACCGCTTCTGCGATCCCCTGCGTCGGATCCTGGTCGAAGTCGATGTTAGCGGTTCCGTAGGGCAGGTCGAGGTCCGCGAGGATCGTCTCGGTCGAAAACAACCGCGAAATACCGAAGGCGCAGTTATGCGCGATGGTCGAGGCGCCGACGCCGCCCTTGGCGCCGATGAAGGCGATGCTGCGCCCCAATGGCTCGGCATCTGGATCGACAAAGATCGTCGCCATCGCCGTCATGATGTCGGGCATGGCAACCGGCTGAACGATGTATTCGGAGATGCCGTTGCGGATGAGCTCGCGATAGAGTGCGATATCGTTGTGGTAACCGACGATGATGACCTTGGTCGAGGGATCGCAGACGGCGGCGAGCGGTGCCAGCTCGTTGAGCAGGCCGGCGCTGCCGGCGCGGGTCTCGAGAATGATCAGGTTCGGCGTCGGCGCGCTGGCGAACATGTTGGCCGCGGCCGCGATGCCGCCGCTGGTGATGCGCAGGCTGACCTTCGATAGGCGGCGGTCGTTGCCGCAGCGCTCCATCACCCGCTGCAGTTCCTCGCTCTCGCAGAAGGCATGCACCGAAATGCGCGGCAGCGGGCGCATGTTTTCCAGCTCGCCCATGCGCATGGCGTCTTCGGCCTGCTGAAGGTCGGCGGCGTTGGTGATGTCGTATTCAACCGTGCTCATCGTCAATCCCAGCCTGATCAGAAGCTGCCGGCGGAACTGCCGCCGACGTCTTCGATGTTCGATGTGCGTTCGCGATATTCCTTGATGGCGGCGTTGCGGCGCGTCGCGTCGATCGGGGTCATGCCGCGCGGCGCGACGAGATCTTCGGGGTTGGCGATCTGTGCCGCGAGGTTGTTCTGCGTCGCGCAGCCGAAATTGTAGTAATTCTGGTTGCTGAAGTCGTTGATCATGTCCTTCGGCCACTGACCGCACTGCGAGGTCATCGCCGTGGTGCCGACGAAGGTGAGGCGGATCGGTGCCGCGTCCTTGGCGTCGAGCGTCACATAGGAGCTGTTGACGATCTTCGAGCTCGCGATCCCGCGTGCGGAGAGTTCGGCGCGCACCTGGCCGCGCAGCTGGCGGGCGGCGTTGGAGTTCGGCGATCCCTCAGGGGTCAGCAGGTATACCGGGCCGGTGGCGCGCGAGCCATAGTTCTGCGCGAAGCCGCGGATCATGTCGCGCTGTGCGGTGTTCAGGCGGCGGTCGGTCGAGGCGACAGGGATGTCCACCGATTGCTCGGCTTCCGTCACCACGATCGGATGGCGCTGGCGGTAATCGTCGGGAATGCCGCCCGTGGTCAGGTCGTCGCGCGAGGCGCAGCCTGACAGCGTCGCGGCGGCGAGGGCAGCTGCGATAAGCGATATCGAAAAGCCGCGGTGACGGGCGCTGGTCTTGATCTTGGCCATCGGCGTGTCTCTGTGTTGTGCCATTGCTGATCCCGCTTCGCTCATTTGTAGATGAACCCGATTGAACCGTGGAACTGGGCGTCGGCGACCGGCGTCTTTCCGCCATAGACCTTGTTGACGCGGTTCATGAAGAATGCCGCGCCGTCGTTCTCCGGGCTGAAATTGTCGTCGGGACGGTTCAGCTGATTGCGGGCGACGGGACGCACGAGATAGGGCGTCGCGATGATGACGAGCTCGGTCTCTTCACGCTGCACGGTACGCTGGCGAAACAGCGTGCCCAGCAACGGGATCTTGTTGGCACCTGGCGTTCCGTTCGATGTCTGTGCGACGTTGTCGCGGATAAGGCCCGCCAGCGCGATCGAGCCGCCGGAAGGAAGCTCGACGGAGGTCTCGGCGGAACGGCGCTGGTAGGTCGGCGCGGAGCCGCTGACGGACGGTGCCGGTTCCGAAACGTTGGTCTTGATCTCCAGGCTGATGCGCCCGGAAGACAGCACCACAGGCTTGAAGCCGAGGCTGATGCCGTAATTGTAGGGGGTGACGGTGACGTTGCCGTCGTTGTCGGTCGTCGAATAGAGGACCTGGCCGCCGGAATTGAAGGTCGCCGCCTGGCCGGAAATTGCCGTCAGCGTCGGTTCGGCAAGGGTCTTCACGACCTTGGCCTGTTCCAGCGCGCTCAGATAGGTCGAGATGTCGTATTTGCCGATCGAGCTCTTGAACAGCGCCGCCAGACCGCCGCCGAGCGTCGCGGTTGCTGCGCTGGCATTCGGCGCGCCGAGCTGAGCGACGCTGAGGCCGCCGGAATTGGAAACCAGATTGTCGAAGCCGATCTGCTTCAGGATCTCGCGGCGAACTTCGGCGATCGTGACTTTCAGCGTGACCTGGTCCTCGCCTTCGATCTGCAGCAGGTTGATCACCTGCGATTGCTGGCGGTTTTCCGCAAACAGCGCCACCGAGCCGTCGCCGCCGGAGCCACTCACCGATTTTTCGCGCGTCGTTGCCTCGCCGCCCTTGAGGAACACACCAGCCAGATCGGCGGCCTGCGCCGCGTCTTGCGGCGTGCGTACTGTTCCGGTCAGAACGATGTTGTCCGAGACGATCTCGACGTTGATGTTGGAATCCGGGATGAAGCGGCGCAGGTTGGTCTGCAGCCCGCTGACATCGCGCTCGATGGCGATGTCGAGGCTGACGATCTGCTGGCCGTCGGCGCCGAAGATGAAGATGTTGGTTTGTCCGACTTGTTTGCCGAACAGATAAATGCGCCGCGACGATCGGGTAACGGCGTCAGCCATGCCGGGATCGGAAACGAGAATGTCGTGCGCATCGACGGGCAGGTCGATGACGATAGCCTTTTTGAGCCCGAGCTTGAGGCTGCGATGCGCGCCCGAGCCGGTTTGGGTGATATTGACCATGCCGTCGGCCGCTGCCTCAGCGGCGCTGACACCGACCACGGGGAAGAGGAAGTCAGGCACAGCGCCGGTAAAGCCGACCGTCAGCGACAGGCAGCCTGCCATCAGATGTTTCATGTGCCGTGTTGAGTTGCCCATGTCCGTTTCCTCTACTCGGCTTTCGAAGGCGCGCTGTCGGTGACGATCGCGCCTGACTTGATGACCTGAACGATGGAGCTGCCATTGTCGCCGCTCAGCAGGTAGTCGGCGGCCTTGGTGTCCGGCTCGCGGGCGTCGGCGACAGAGCGCAGCGCCAGCGACAGGCGGTCGGCCATCTGTTGCGCCACGGCGAGAACCTTGGTCTGGTCGGGGGTGAGTTCCAGCGTCGCGGTCGTGCCGACCACGGCCTTGGAACCGTCGTCCTTTTCCTGGATCTGCTGGTCGATGGCGAGCACGCGAACGTTGTTGAGCACGGTCTCGGTCAGATACTTCTCGCCGGTCTTTTCCTTGCGCACCATGATCAGGTCGACACGGTCGTTCGGCAGGATGAAGCCGCCGGCACCGGTTGCGACCGAGATTTCGGTGGCGACCGCGCGTTTGCCCGAGGGCAGCAGCGACGACATGATACGGCTGTTGGAATCGGCGATCTTTTCCGCCCGGATCGGCTCGCCTTCAAAGATCGGCATGCGCACCACGGCGCCCTGCAGCTCCTTGATCGCGTCAGGCTTGTCGGTTTCGGTGATGAAGCCCTGGACGACCCCGCCTTGCGGCCACGCCATCCAGTGCGCGGCCTTGTCATCGAATCGCGCGCCGACAGGCAGGTTGGCGCTGGAGACCAGAACGTTGACGGTCGGTTCCTTCTCGACCACCTGCTGCACCTGGGTCACGACCGATCCGCGGCCGGCAAGGCTCATCGCCAGAACGCCGGCAAGACCGGCGGCGACGACAGCCACTCCAAGGATCAATATGCGCGCGGGTTTCATCAGGCGTTCCCCAAGGAATCGAAATATTCGTTCCGGAGAATTGGCTCCAATTGGTGTAATTATAGTTAACGAAAGACTTCGATCTTAGGTTAACGAGCGCTTAAGCGCCTTTATTTCAGGCCTTCCAGCGCCGTTATGAACAGCGGGGAAGACGGAAACGCCAGAAAGCCGCCGATCGCAATGGCGATACCATACGGGATCTTCTTGGCGAGAAGAATGGAGTTCGGAACCGGAAGGCCGATCGCAAGGATGGTGTTTGTCTGCATCCGGATTATCAGGATGAGCAAAGTGATCAGGCCGCCGAAAATGCCGACATAGCCGAGAAACTCGACGATGGCGGTGCTAAGGCCGAACCAGAGTGCTGCCGCCGTCAAGAGCTTGGCATCCCCGCCGCCCATCGTGTTGGTGGCGAACAGGATGAAGCAGACGACAAAGACAGCAAGCGCGCCAGCGGCATGGCTGCCGATCTCGGCAAGCGGCATGCCAGTGAGAAGCGCGATGGCGAAGAACGACGCGATGAGGATGATGGAGATCCTGTTCGGGATCGTCATCGTGAACAGATCGGAAAATGCCGCGACTGCGAGGCACAGCGGGAATATCACAAAGACGGAAGCTGCGATCATTCTGCTATCGATCCTTAAGACAAAAGGCCCACTGTGCCAGTGAGCCCATGTTTAGCGCCAGACCTGTTAAGGTCTGGCGTATATCGTGTCGCCTTAGGCGATATCAGGGAGCAGCCGGCGTCTTGTTGGCGATCGTGTTCGACAGGTTGTTGAACATGATGTTCAGTTTGCTGCCGAGTGCGCCGGCGCCGGTGATGAGCGCTACGGAAATGAGCGCTGCGATCAGGCCGTATTCAATTGCGGTCGCGCCGGATTCGTCTTTCAGAAAACGGCTTACAAGCTTGGTCATGATAACTCCTAACTCCAGTTGATGTTCAGCACGTCCGCCAACTGTTTGCCGTTGATCGGATGAGCACAACCTAACGAACCGCTCTTTCGATCGGCTTAAAAAAATGGGTTACTAATATGTAAATCAGAAGCACTCGCCCCCTATGGTAAGTAACCGATTCAGTAGTTCGGTAAATATTTAAATATCGTGCGGAAGTTACTGCTGAATAAGGGATTTCTGATAGGCCGTTGCCCAATGCCGTTACCTGATCGGCTGCCGTCGAAGCGACCTGTCTCGTTTCAGTACTGCTCACAGCGCGTTAACGTCTCGTTATGGACGGGGTCGCCCCGGTATTAAGGTTTCATGCACCATTTTTTTCTATGCTCTCGGTAAGTTAGCGTCGTGATCGTGAGAGAATCCAGATGTCATCGAGCGGCATAAGGCTAGTCCTTGCCAGTGTTCTTGCCGCCGCCGCGGCTTGTACAACTGTCTGCGTCCCGGCCTTCGCCCAACAGCAGCAGATGCTCAGGGTCTATATGGATCAGGCGCGCGTGTTGAAGCTCGACCGTCCAGTCAGCAAGGTTATCGTCGGCAATGCCAAGGTGGCGGATGCGACGGTCGCCGACGCAAAGACCATCGTGCTGACAGGCCGCAGTTTCGGCAGCACCAATCTCGTCCTGCTCGATGCCGACGGCAACGCCATCCTGGATCAGAGTATTCTCGTATCGATCGACGAAGCCAACACAGTGCGCGTATTCCGCCAGACCGAGCGCACGGTTCTATCCTGCACGCCGAACTGCGAACAGCACAGTGACACAACGTCCGCCGCCGCCGCCGCGCCCTGATCGGTCAATGTCTCTTCATTCATCGTTAAAGTTCTGAACCGGCCTGAAACGGAAAATCAACGTTCGGCACCTAAAACTGCATGAACAAAGCTGTGTCGGATACAAACCATGACGGAATTGGATCAAACAGCGGAACGGACGGATCGGCGCGAATGTAAGCGACGGTGGTCCTTTGCCGCTTTCAGGCGCTCGCGTGACGGCGCCGCGGCGATCGAATTCGCGCTTCTTGCCATTCCCTATTTCATGGTGGTCTTCGCGATCATTGAAACCTTCATCGCCTTTGCCGGCGAAGAGCTCGTGTCCAACGCCGTCGATACGCTGGGCCGCAAGATCCGCACCGGCCAGATCACCGCCACCAATACCGACCGCACCGCCTTTCGCACCGCCTTCTGCAAGGAGATCTCGATCCTGATCACCTGTTCGGCGACGGAAGCGGCAACGCCAAGCAAGCTTTTCGTTGATGTCCAAAAGTTCGCGACCTTCGCGGCCATCCCGACGACCATTCCGACAAAAACGACCGCTAGCTATTCGGACCTCGACACATCGAAACTCCAATATGCACCCGGTGGCGCCGGCACCATCAACATGGTGCGGGCCTATTACAAGTGGCAGGTCATCGGCGATCTCATCCGCCCCTATATCTCCAACGTCCGGCCATCGGACGGCTCCTCGGCCTACTTCCTGATTGTCGCCACCGCCGCGTTCCAGAACGAGCAATACCCGTGATGAGGATCCGCAGCGCAATCGACAAGCTGAAGGCTCTGTCTCGCCGCTTCGCCGGTGACCGCGACGGCATGGGCGCGATCGAGTTCGCCATTCTCTTCCCGATCCTCGTCATGCTCTATGTCGGCGCATTCGAGATCACCATCGGTCTCAGCGTCAGCAAGCGCGCCTCGCGCGCGGCCGCCACGGTGGCGGATATCGTCACGCAGCAGCAGACGGTGACGAAGTCCTGGCTCGCCGACATGCCCAATGCTGCAGCCGCGATCTTCGTGCCCTACAATGCCGGAACCACGCTGAGCCTGAAGATTACAGGTATCCAGATCGATGCCTCGGCCAACCCGACCGTCAAGTGGTCCTGGGCGCAGGACAACAGCCGTCCCTACGCGGTCAATTCCGCCGTGACCGTGCCGACCGATCTCAAGAAGGCCAACAGCTTCCTCGTCCGCTCGGAGCTGTCCATACCCTACAAGCTGTTCCTCTTCGCGCCCAATCTCATGCCGAACAACAGCACCATCACCATTAGCCGTACCTATTATTACCGGCAGCGCCAGGGCGACAACGTTCTCTGTAGCGACTGCTGAACGGCACGCTCCAGCGCCCGCATTTGCCTCGGTATTTGCCATCGTGACGTCTCCGTTATAAGGCTTGTGACCCTGCGGCCGGCAATCCGGCGCGCCAGCTTTTCAGTGTCGGGTGAAACATGCCGCGTGCCTTTCTATTCGTGATGGATTCCTTCGGCGTCGGTGGCGCGCCCGATGCGGCCGCCTATGGCGACGAGGGGGCGGATACGCTCGGCCATATCGCCGAATTCTGCGCCGCCGGCCTGGGCGACCGCGAGGGCCTGCGATCAGGGCCATTGCAGCTGCCGAACCTGTCAGCGCTCGGCCTCCTGCACCTCGCAAAGGCCGCATCCGGCAAGATACCCGTGGGCATGCCGATGGCCGAGAAGGTCTATGCCAGCTTCGGCTCGGCCAACGAGGTCTCGCGCGGCAAGGATACGCCGTCGGGCCATTGGGAGATCGCTGGCACGCCCGTCAATTTCGACTGGGGCTATTTCCCGACCGAGGGCGACGCCTTCGCACCCGAATTCGTGGAAGCGCTGTGCCGCGCCGCCGAAGTGCCCGGCATCCTCGGCAATTGCCACGCCTCCGGCACCGACATCATCGCCCGCTACGGCGAGGAACATATCCGCACCGGCAAGCCGATCTGCTACACCTCGTCTGACTCCGTCTTCCAGGTCGCGGCCCACGAGAAGCATTTCGGCCTTGAGCGGCTGATGACCTTCTGCTCCATCGCCCGCGCCCTTCTCGACCGTGAAAACATCGGCCGCGTCATCGCCCGCCCCTTCGTCGGCGAAACCAAGGCCACGTTCGAGCGCACCGGCAATCGCCGTGATTTCTCCGTGCCGCCGCCCGAGCCGACGCTGCTCGACAGATTGGTGAAGGAAGGCCGCACGGTCCATGCCGTCGGCAAGGTCGGCGATATCTTCGCCCACCAGGGCGTCTCGCGGGTCGTCAAGGCCAATGGCAACGCGGCGCGGATGGACGCGACGCTGGAAGCCATGGATGTGGCCGAGGATGGCGATCTCGTCTTCACCAATTTCGTCGATTTCGACATGCTCTACGGCCACCGCCGCGACGTGCCGGGCTATGCCGCGGCACTCGAGGCCTTCGACGCGCGCCTGTCGGAAGTTGGCGGCAAGCTGAAGCCCGGCGATCTCGTCATCATCACCGCCGATCACGGTTGCGATCCGACCTGGCGCGGCACCGATCACACCCGCGAGCGGGTTCCCATCATCGCCTACGGCCCCGGCCATCGCCCGCGCAATCTCGGCATTCGTTCGAGCTACGCCGATATCGGCGAGACCATTGCCCAGCATCTGCGCATCCCCGCCGGCCCGCACGGGAGGAGTTTTCTGTGACGTCGCATCTGAAGAAAGTCGAGCTGCACTGTCATCTGGAAGGTGCCGCTCCGCCGGCGCTCACTTTGGCGCAGGCCCGCAAGTACAACATCGACATCAGCGCCTATCTGAAGGACGGCGCCTATGTCTGGCATGATTTCGCAAGCTTCCTCGAGTGCTACGACAAGATCTCCGAGGTCTACAAGACCGACGAGGACTATGCGCTGCTGACCGAAACCTATTTGGCCGAACTCGCCGCGATCGGCACGCTCTATAGCGAGCTCATCGTCTCGCCCGATCATGGCAAGCGCATCGGCCTCGGCGCCGACGCCTATATCGCAGGCGTGTGTGAGGGCATCCGCCGCGCCAAGGCGGCATCGGGCATCGAAGCGAGGCTGATCGTCACCGGCGAACGCCATTTCGGCCCTGACAGCGTCATCGGCGCCGCCGAATACGCCGCAAGCGCCCGCAACCCGCTTATCACCGGCTTCAACCTCGCGGGCGAGGAGCGCATGGGCCGCGTGGCGGACTATGCCCGCGCCTTCGATATCGCCCGCGACGCCGGCCTCGGCCTCACCATCCACGCCGGCGAAGTCTGCGGCGCTTTCAGCGTTACAGATGCGCTGGATGCGGTTCGCCCGGCCCGTATCGGCCATGGCGTGCGTGCCATCGAGGATGCCGATCTCGTCAAGCGGCTGGCCGATCTCGGCACGGTGCTGGAAGTCTGCCCGGGCTCGAACATCGCGCTCAAGGTCTTCCCGGATTTCCAGTCGCACCCGCTGCGCGCGCTGAAGGATGAAGGCGTGCGTGTTACGATCAGCTCCGACGATCCGCCCTTCTTCCACACCTCGCTCGAGCGGGAATACGAACTCGCTTCCTCCGCCTTCGGCTTCAGCGACGCCGAGATCAATGAATTTACCCGCACCGGCATCGAGGCCGCCTTCGTCGACGAGGCCACGCGTAGCGAGCTTCTGGCCAGGCTCTGATCCGTCCCGATCCGGGCCAGATTGGGGATCGCCAGATTGGGGATCACAGGGGCAATTTGCCCTCTGCTCTTGCGGCGGAGGCAAATTCCGTGGAAGAAACATGCTATAAGAACAGCTAAAGAAAGGGCTCGGCCATGAACGGCGTAACGGTCATCGATCATCCGCTCGTGCAGCACAAACTCACCATCATGCGGCGTAAGGAAACGTCGACGGGCAGCTTCCGCCGCCTGTTGCGGGAAATCTCCACGCTCCTGTGTTACGAGGTGACGCGCGATCTCGAGCTGACGATGGCAACCATCGAAACGCCGATGCAGACGATGGAATCGCCGATCCTCGAAGGCAAGAAGCTGGTCTTCGTGTCGATCCTGCGCGCCGGCAACGGCCTGCTCGAAGGCATGCTGGAGCTGGTACCCTCCGCGCGCGTCTCGCATATCGGCATGTATCGCGATCACGACACGCTTCAGCCCGTGGAATACTATTTCAAGGCGCCCGAAGCGCTCGATGAGCGCCTGATGATCGTCGTCGATCCGATGCTCGCGACCGGCAATTCCTCGATCGCCGCCATTCACAAGCTGAAGGAGCGCGGCGCGACCAACATCCGCTTCCTCTGCCTGCTCGCTGCCCCCGAGGGCATCAAGAACTTCCAGGAAGCCCATCCCGACGTGAAGATCTACACGGCCTCGATCGACAGCCATCTCAACGAGAAGGGCTATATCATGCCCGGTCTCGGCGATGCCGGCGACCGCATGTACGGCACGAAGTAATTAACGCGCCGTTTACCATTTGAAATGTTACATGGGGCCTGGACTATGTTTCCAGGCCTTATCTCCTTCCGCCGTTAGCAACTTTTCAGCAATTGTGGCTTAGCTGCTAAAGATACGGCCGCGCATGATGCACGGTTTATACAGGAAGGATTTCTGTTTCCATGCTCTTGCGTACAGTCATATTCGCAAGCATCGCCGCGGTGCTTGCCACACAGGTTCCTTCCTTCATCGGAAGCACGCCTACGCGCCCGGAAGGCCCGATCTCCGCCAATTTCGTCTCCGGCGCGATCGATCCCGCCCCCACGACCGCAATCTCAGGCAATGGCACCAGCATGCGCCTGCAGGCCGATCAGCAGGGCCACTACACCGGCGATTTCCGCATCAATGGCAAGTCGGTCTCTGGCCTGATCGATACCGGCGCGACTTACGTTGCGCTCAACGAGACCATGGCCCGTCGTCTCGGCTACACCGCCAACCAGCTCGATTTCCGCTATTCGGTCAACACCGCCAATGGCCAGACCAAGGCCGCGCATATCATGCTCGACCGCGTCGAGATCGGCGGCATTCGCGTGCGCGATGTCGAGGCTTTCGTCCTCAAGGACGAGGCCCTGTCCTCGACGCTTGTTGGTATGAGCTTCCTGAAGAAGCTCGCCTCCTACGCGGTGGCCGACGGCTCGCTCAGCATGAAGCAGTAGTCAGAAGCGCGATGAAATGACCGGTGGCAGCGCGGGCGCGCTGTCGCCGATCGCGTAGTTCGCCTGAAGCGCCGCAGCCGCTATTTCCGCCGCATCATCGTTTGCCGCATGCACGAAGGCGATCGGCTCGCCGCGCTCGACGTGCGTGCCGAGCGGCAGGATATCGCTGAACCCCACCCTATGGTCGATCCGGTCATCGGGGTGTCGCCGCCCGCCGCCGAGATCGATCACGCTCATCCCGATATCCCTGCTGTTGCAGGCCGCAAGCCAGCCGCTTCGCGTGGCCACGACAGGCCGGATGGCAGGGGCAGCCGGCAGATAGCTGTCAGGCTTTTCCATGAGGTCCGACGGGCCGCCCAGCATTTGCGCCATGCGCCCGAATATCTCCGCCGCCTTGCCTGAGGACAGCGCCTCGGCCGCCCGCGCCTCGCCATCCTCCCGCGACGATGCGACGCCCGACTGGACGAGCATCTCGGCCGCGAAGGCGAGAACCACGTTCTCCAGCCTTGTGCCGCTCTTCTCGCCCGCGAGGAACGCGATCGCGTTGCGGATCTCCAGCGCGTTGCCCACGGCATCCGCCAGCGGCTGGTTCATGTCGGTGATGACGGCCGAAGTCTTCAGCCCGGCGCCATTGGCCACCTCGACCAGCGACCGTGCCAGCTGCTCGGCCTCGTCGGACGAGGCCATGAAGGCGCCGTTGCCGGCCTTGACGTCGAGCACCAGTGTCTGCAACCCGGCGGCCAGCTTCTTCGACAGGATCGAGGCGGTGATCAGCGGAATGGAATCCACCGTAGCGGTCACGTCGCGCACCGCGTAGAGCTTGCCGTCCGCCGGCGCCAGCGCCGCCGTCTGGCCGATGATGGCGCAGCCCGCCTCGCGCACCACCTTGCGAAACAGCGCGGCATCAGGAGTAACCGTATAGCCTGGTATGGATTCCAGCTTGTCGAGCGTTCCGCCGGTGTGGCCGAGCCCGCGCCCCGAGATCATCGGCACTGCCAGCCCGCAGGCCGCCGCGATCGGCGCCAGCATCAGCGAGACATTGTCGCCGACGCCGCCGGTCGAATGCTTGTCGGCGATCGGCCGGTCGAGATCGCTCCAGTCGAGCATATCGCCGGAGCGCGCCATCGCCATGGTCAGCGAAACGGTCTCCTCGCGGCGCATCCCCTTGAACCACACGGCCATAGCAAAGGCGCCGATCTGCCCCTCGGAGAGCTTGCCCGCCGCAAGTGCTGCGATGAACGCCTGGATATCGTCATCGGACAGCACCGCGCCGTCGCGCTTGCGGCGAATGATCTCCTGCGGGATCATCTCAGTAGCTCGCGGCGGTCGCCGGTGCCGATTGCGTGCCGGAAAGAACCGCAATGATGTCGTCGAGCACGCCGGAAGCGCCGAAGCGGAAGGTCGAGGGCATCGGCCAGTCAGGCGCCATGATCGTTTCCGCCAGGCTCAGATAAAGTGCTGCATCCGCAACCGAGGCAATGCCGCCCGCCGGCTTGAAGCCGACCTTGCGACCGCTTTGGCGAATGGCGCGAAGCATGATGTCGGCCGCTTCAAGCGTCGCGTTGACGGACACCTTGCCGGTCGAGGTCTTGATGAAGTCGGCGCCTGCCTCGATCGCCAGTTCGGAGGCGCGGCGGATCATCGCCGCATCCTTGATCTCGCCGGTCTCGAGGATTACCTTCAACAGCACCGCCTCGCCGCATTCGGCGCGCACGGCGGCAACCATGTCTGTGACGGCCCGGCCGCTGCCGGCGATGAATTTGCGATAGGGGATGACGAGATCGATCTCGTCGGCGCCGTCGGCGATCGCCTCGCGCGTCTCGGCCGCCACGTCGGCGACCTCCATGTCGCCGGAGGGGAAGTTCACGACGGTGGCGATCTTCACGGGATGGCCGCTGCCGAGGATCGAGCGCGCATGCGCCACGAAGCGCGGCCAGATGCAGATCGCCGCGCTATTGCCGTAGGGCGTCTGCGCGCGTGCGCACAGGGCCTCGATCTGCGCCTCCGTGCAGTCGTCCTTGAGGTTGGTGAGATCAAGCAACGACAGCGCCACGGCCGCCGTTTCCTTCAGCGAGTGATTGCTCATGCGTCATTTCCTCCAGCCGCGATCATCTCTTTCAGGATGGCGGCAAGACGGGCACCGCCGATGGGCGCCATCTCCTTGGTTTCGTCGTGGCTCAGTTCCGAACCGGTCATTCCGGCCCCATAGTTGGTGATAACGGAAGCAGCCGCAACCCTCATGTCGAGCATTCGGGCAATGATCACTTCAGGCACGGTCGACATGCCCACGGCATCTGCGCCGAGAATACGGGCCATGCGGATCTCCGCCGGCGTTTCGAAGCTCGGGCCCGAAAACCACATGTAGACGCCCTCAGAAAGCGCTGTCCCAGTCTTCTCCGCCGCCCGCCGCATCGCCTCAGCAAGCGCGCTATCATAGGCATTGGTCATGCCCACGAAGCGGCGGTCGCTCTCCTCGCCGATCAGCGGGTTGATGCCGGAATAGTTGATGTGGTCGGTGATCTGCATCACCGATCCCGGCGCCAGATCCTCGCGCAGCGATCCCGCCGAATTCGTCAGGATCAGCGCCTCGACGCCGAGCGCCTTCAACACCTCGATCGGCCGCCGCATGGCGTTGGCATCGCCCGTCTCGTAGAAGTGCACGCGCCCCGACAGCATGATCAAAGGCACGCCGCCAAGCGTGCCGGCAACGACCTCGCCGGCATGGCCGGAAACCGCGCTGACGGGAAAGCCCGGAACATCCTGATAGGGTATGCGAACCGCATCCCTGAGCTCCGCCACCAGCGAGCCGAGCCCTGAGCCGAGGATGACGCCGTAGCGCGGCGAAAGCCCGCCGAGACGTGCCTTCAGCAGGTCGAGCGCCGCCTGCATCAGAGTTCGGTCTCGAAGCTGAAGGGAAGCAGTTCGTCCATGGTCATGGTCTTTTTCACGCCGGCTTCGTCGCAGAGGTAGATCTTCGTATCCTTGGAGGCGAATTCCGAGATCTTCTGCCGGCAGCCGCCGCAAGGCGGGCAGAGCGGCAGCTTCTCGGCGATCACGGCCATCTCGACGATCTTCTTCGCCCCACCCATGATCATGGCGCTGATAGCGGTCGGCTCCGCGCACCAGCCCTGTGGGAAAGAAAGGTTCTCGATGTTGGCGCCGGTATAGACCTTGCCGTCCTCGGCGCGGATCGCAGCACCGACGGGGAACTTGGAGTAGGGCGCGTGGGCGAATGCCATGGCGCCGCGGGCAGCTTCGAAGAGGTCGTGGGACATGTTCTTAGCGTTCCTTGACATAGGGTGTGCCGCCGGCCTTCGGCGGGATGGCTTTGCCGATGAAACCCGCAAGCAGCACGCAGGTGAGGATATAGGGCAGGGCCTGGAAGATCTGCACCGGCACCTCGCCGATACCGGGGATCGGCTTGCCCTGCATGAAGTTGCCGAGCGCATCGAGGAAGCCGAACAGCAGGCAGGCGAACATGACCGGTACCGGCTTCCACTTGGCGAAGACGAGTGCGGCGAGCGCGATATAGCCCTTGCCGGCCGACATGTCCTTGATGAAGGCTGCCGACTGCGCGATGGCCAGATACGTGCCGGAGAAGCCGCAGAGAATGCCGGCGCATATGACGGCGCGGTAGCGCAGCCAGCTCACCGAAATGCCGGCGGTGTCGACCGCCCCCGGATTTTCACCGACGGCACGCAGACGAAGACCGAAGCGCGTGCGGTAGAGGATCCACCACGAGAGCGGCACAGCCAGGAAGGCGAGGTAGGTCAGGATATTGTTGCCGGAGATGACGTTGGCATAGAGCGGCCCAAGGATCGGCACCTCGCGCAGCGCGTCGGCGCCCGGAAGCGTGATCGGCGTGAAGCGCGCGTCGCCGGCCAGCTGCGGCGTGCGCCCGCCCTGGCCGAACCAGGCCTGGCCGAGCACGATGGTGATACCGGCCACGAAGAAGTTGATCGCGACGCCCGATATGATCTGATTGCCGCGGTTGGTGATCGAGGCAAAGCCGTGCACGAAGCTCAGCGCCACCGAGCAGATAATGCCGGCGCAAAGCCCCGCCCAGGCGGAATCCGTGAGATAGGCGACACAGGCGGCGGCAAAGGCCGAGCCCAGCATCTTGCCCTCGAGCCCGATGTCGAAGACGCCGGCGCGTTCGGAGAACAGGCCAGCCAGCGCGGTGAAGATCAACGGGATAGACAGGCGGATGGTGGAGCTCAAAACGCTGATGAAGATGTCGTAATATTCCATCGTCGCGCTCCTTACGCCCGCTTGAACTGTTGGTAGAGACGCACCATCGCCGGCCGGTACATATATTCAAGCGCGCCGGCAAACAGGATCACCAGACCCTGGATGACGAGGATCATCTCGCGGGTGATGTTGGGCATCTCGAACGAGATCCAGTCGCCGCCCTGGTAGAGGATGCCGAACAGGATCGCCGAGAGCACGATGCCGACAGGATGATTGCGCCCCATCAGCGACACCGCGATGCCGACGAAGCCGGCTCCGCCGACGAACTCGACCTGCAGGCGGGCCGACGAGCCCATGACGGGGTTGAGCGCCATCATCCCCGCCAGCGCGCCCGAAAGCAGCATGGCGATGATGACGATGCGTGCATAGGGAATGCCGGCATAGGCCGCCGCGCTCGGGCTGACGCCGAGCGTGCGCATCTCGAAGCCGAGCTTGGTGCGCCAGATCAGCAGCCAGACGAAATAGGCGGCCACAAGCGCGATGATGAAGGAGACATTGAAGGGGGCGGCACCCAGCTTGGCGCCAAACATGTCCATGATCCAGCCGAGCTTCGGCAACTGGCCGCCTTCGAGGAAGGTGCGGGTCTCAGGCGCCATCTTGCCCGGCACGATCAGCACGTGGACGAGCAGATAGACCATCAGCGCCGCACCGATATAGTTGAACATGATCGTGGTGATGACGATATGGCTGCCGCGCTTGGCCTGCAGCCAGGCTGGAATGAAGGCCCAGGCCGCACCGAACAGGCCGGCGCCGATCACGGCCACGGGCATGGTCACATACCACGGCACGAACTTGTCGAGCGCCAGCGCCACCAGCGCGCAGCCGAGACCGCCGAGATAGGCCTGGCCCTCGGAGCCGATGTTGAACAGCCCGGCATGGATGGCGACCGCCACGGAAAGGCCGGTGAAGATGAAGCTGGTGGCGTAGTACAGCGTAAAGCCGATGCCTTCGCCGCTCCCGAGCGCGCCTTCGATCAGAAGCTGCAGCGCGCCGATCGGGCTTTCGCCGATCAGCCAGACGACGAAGCCTGATATCAGGAAGGCGGTGAGAAGGTTCAGGATCGGGATGAGGCCGTAGTTGATCCAGCGGGGTAGGGGAGTGGAAGCAGTGCTCATCAAGGCCTCACGCGGCAATGCCGGCCATCATCAGGCCGAGGGTCTGTTCACCGGCATCGGGCGTCTTCTCGCCGACGACATGGCCGGCGAACATGACAAGGATACGGTCTGAAAGGGCGCGGATTTCGTCGAGCTCGACGGAGACGAGCAGGATCGCCTTGCCCGCGTCGCGCATCTCGATGATCCGGCGGTGAATGAATTCGATGGCGCCGATGTCGACGCCGCGCGTCGGCTGGCCGATGATCAGCGCCGTCGGGTCGCGCTCGATTTCGCGGGCGACGACGATCTTTTGCTGGTTGCCGCCGGAGAAGTTGGCGGTCTTCAGCCGTGGATTCGGCGGCCGGATGTCGTATTTCTCGATCTTCTCCATCGCGTCCTTGCGGATCGCCTCGAGATCGAGCAGCGGGCCCTTGCTGTATTCAGGTTTGCGGTGATAGCCGAGCACCGCGTTCTCGTATTCCTCGAACTTCAGCACGAGACCCATATGGTGGCGGTCTTCGGGGATGTGCGCGAGGCCGAGCTCCCGCAGCCGCGCCGGATCGGCCTTGTCGATGGGCTGGCCGTCGAGCAGGATCTCGCCCGAATGCGGCTTGCGGATGCCCGCGATCGCTTCCAAGAGTTCCGATTGCCCGTTGCCGGCCACACCCGCCACGCCGACGATCTCGCCGGCGCGCACGTCGAACGACACGTTGTCGACCATGACAACGCCACGGTCGTCCTTCACCGTCAGATTGCGCACCGACAGGATGACCTTGCCGGGATTGGCCTCGCCCTTCTGCACGCGCAAGAGCACGCGGCGGCCGACCATCAGCTCGGCCAGTTCCTCGACCGTCGTCTCCGCAGTCTTGCGCGTGGCCACCATCTCGCCGCGACGCATGACCGACACCGTATCGGTGATCGCCATGATCTCGCGCAGCTTGTGGGTGATGAGAATGACTGTCTTGCCCTGGTCGCGCAGCACTTTCAGGATGCGGAACAGATGGTCGGCCTCGGCCGGCGTCAGAACGCCCGTGGGCTCGTCGAGGATCAGAATCTCGGCGCCACGATACATGGCTTTGAGGATTTCGACGCGCTGCTGCAGGCCGACGGGGAGCTGCTCGATCAGCGCATCCGGGTTGACCTCGAGGCCGTATTCCTTTTCCAGCCGCTTCAGCTCGGCGCGGGCAGACGCCACGCCTCTGGCGAGCAGCGCTCCGCCTTCGGCGCCGAGCATGATGTTCTCGAGCACCGTGAAATTGTCGACCAGCATGAAGTGCTGGTGCACCATGCCGATACCGGTTGCGATCGCCGTCTGGCTGTCCTTGATCGTCACGGCCTGGCCGTTGACCCGGATCTCGCCCTGATCGGCGTGGTAGAAGCCGTAGATGATCGACATCAGCGTCGATTTTCCGGCTCCGTTTTCCCCGATGATGCCGTGGATCGATCCCTTGGCGACAGTGAGGTTGATGTCTTTGTTGGCGTGGACGGCACCGAATTTCTTGTCGATGCCCACAAGTTCGATAGCGGGCGTGTCAGTCACAGCAGGCTCCAGATACGAAAAGGGCGTATGGCGAAAATCAATTCCGCCATACGCCCAATTTCAGGCGCGGATCACTTCGGGCAGGCGTTGTCCGAGGTGTAATCGTGAACCTTGACGGTGCCCGCGATGATGTCTGCCTTGGCCTTTTCGACGGCGGCCAGCATTTCAGGCGTGATCAGCGCCTTGTTGTTGTCGTCGATGGCAGCAGCAACGCCGTCTTCCTTGACGCCGAGCGACTGCACGCCGCCGGTGAACTTGTCGGCCTTGGTGTCGGTGTAGGCATTGTAGACGGCGAGGTCGACGCGCTTGACCATCGAGGTCAGGACCGAGCCCGGATGCAGGTGGTTCTGGTTCGAATCGACGCCGATCGAGAACTTCTTGTTGTCGGCGGCCGTCTGCAGAACGCCGAGACCGGTTGCGCCGGCTGCCGCGTAGATCACGTCGGCGCCCTGGTCGATCTGGTTCTTGGTGAGCTCACCGCCGCGAACCGGGTCGTTCCATGCAGCACCGGTCGTGCCGGTCATGTTCTGGAACACTTCCATCTTGGCGTTGGCAGCGCGCGCGCCCTGCTCGTAGCCGCACTCGAACTTGCGGATCAGCGGAATGTCCATGCCGCCGACGAAGCCTACCTTGCCGGTCTTGGATGCCATGCCGGCGAGAACGCCGACGAGGTACGAACCTTCTTCTTCCTTGTAGACGACCGAGCGGACGTTCGGCTTGTCGACAACGGCGTCAACGATGATGAACTTGGTGTCCGGGAATTCGGCGGCAACCTTTTCGATCGCCGAAGTCCAGGCGAAGGAGACTGCTACAACCGGGTTGAAGCCGCGGCTGGCGAAGTTGCGGATGGCCTGTTCGCCCTGGGTGTCGCCGGTCGGCTCGAAGTCGCGGTAGGCGATACCGGTTTCCTTCTTGAACTTCTCGGCGCCATTGTAGGCGGCTTCGTTGAAGGACTTGTCGAACTTTCCGCCGGTGCCGTAGACCAGTGCCGGCTTGACGTCGGCAGCGAGCGCCGTCGTGGACATGGCAGCCACGGCAAGGACGGTCAGAAGGGATTTTTTCATTGTGCAGCCCTGTTGTTGCTATTTGTTAGGGGTCCTCCCGCAAGCCCGTTTTCAGGCATGTCTGCGGAACCACCGACCTCCCCCCGGAGGCCTGGCTTGCCGCATCCTTGCATGGCTCCAATGAAAATTCACGAGAAATTTTTCGGCTGGTAAAAAATTGCCGACATTGCGTAAAAACCGGCCAGCGCAATCGTTTTTTACGCAAAAGCACCGCTAAAATGCGATTTTTCTAGTCATTTGAGACGCCGCCATGCACCGCCAGCCGCGATGTGCCTCGTGTCCGCATCATGCGCGCATGGCCGCCAAAGGGCATTCACCGCCACGTCAGGTAGCATAAATGTGGACGAGGATGCCTGAGACCGGCGTCTTGGCCTAGGCCGCGAAACGGCCGGCCACCGGCGGCTTCTTGTACCCCGCCATCCACAGGAGGAGCGACAGCACCAGGAACACCGCGAAAGCCGGCTGCATCATCAGCCACTGGAAGGCGATCGTGTAGAAGCGGGGGTGAATATAGTAGGCGATGGTCGATTGCAGCGCCTCGAAGGAGGATGCGCTCATGTCCTGCCAGGCATCGCCCATCGGCGTGATGACGACCGAAGATGCCGCCACGGACTGGATGCTGTCGATCGTTCCAGCAATAACCGCAACCGCCAGCGCGATCAGGCTCGCCAAACGCAAAAGGAAACGCATTACACTCTCCGCCACCGATCCGCCGGATTTGGCCCGGCCAGTTGCGCCCATTCTCCAAGACTTAAAGACACTAGTGCCCTGCCGCCGGAACCGCAATGGACCGCATTCCGGCACTTTTGCTGGAAGAAGTCAAAAAACTGTTAGATTTAGGTTGATCCCTGAAAATTCCTCGGTATATATCGCGCCGTTCCAACGATTTGCGCCGAAGGGTGCCAAATCAAGCAGCAGGACAGGTGGCCGAGTGGTTTAAGGCGCACGCCTGGAACGCGTGTGTACGTGAAAGCGTACCGTGGGTTCGAATCCCACCTTGTCCGCCATTTCCTCGGAAATCGATGCTGCTATCTCCGTCTCCCCAACGACGTGCGATCCGTTAGTCAACGCTGGCTTTTTGCGCCCTACGCCCAGCACTTCACCACCCTGTTGCATTCCGCCAACAGCCCCGCGCGGAAGCTCCCGGGCCCTTCTGTATTTCCTTCCGCGAACACAATTTGGTCACCGATGCCCGGCCAGGGAGAGGGATCACAGCTTACCTCTCGCATTGGATACCCTGAAATTGCATAGCCTCTCCATTCTTCGGTCGCTTGTCGCGGCGGCCGGCGTTTCGCTGCTTGCGGCCTGCACGCAGCTTCCCTCCCAGCCGGTCGACGTCGCCATGCCCAAGCCGCCGGCCGTCGAGGCTCCGGCACCCGTCGCCGAGGCCGCCGTATCTCAGCCGGAGCGCCCGGTCGACAAGCCGGATTATCCGCTGATCTACGCCGATCTCGATGACAGCAACTATCGTCTCCCGGCGATCAGCTATGCCGAGGTCGATCCGCGCTATCTGCGCCAGGAGGTCGATTATCACAGCGACGAGCCGGCGGGCTCCATCGTCGTCGATACCGAGACCAAGTTCCTTTATTTCATTCTGAAGAACGACCGGGCGGTCCGCTATGGCGTCAGCCTGGGCGCCCAGGGCCGCGCCTGGAAGGGGCGGGCGGTGATCCAGTGGAAGCGCAAATGGCCGACCTGGACGCCGACGCCGGCCATGATCGGCCGCAATCCGAAGCTCAGCGAGTGGAAAGAAGGCATGCCGCCGGGGCTCAGCAATCCGCTCGGCGCCCGCGCGCTCTATATCTTTCAGGATGGCCAGGACACGCTCTATCGCATCCACGGCTCGCCGGAATGGCGCTCGATCGGCAAGAACGCCTCTTCCGGCTGTGTGCGCATGTTCAACCAGGATATCATCGACCTCTACGACAGGGTCCGCGGCAAGGCGATCCTCGTCGTCAAGTAAGCGGGCTACGGGCGCCCGAGAGCGAGGCGCCCGGTCGGCTCGAATGATCGGGATCACGAGGCAAGCACGGCCTGCCGCCTTGCATCCCCGCCAATATGCTGTAAACGCAGCGTCGGAACGCGACTGCCGTTAACTTAAGAACGGGGTCGGGCGGCAGATTGACGTCACGTCGCTGTCACGAGATCACGTGGCCGTTCCCTCGTCTCAAAACACATGCGTCGGTAAGCGCGTCTCAGACCAGAACGGCCTGATCGACCAGATCCTCGGTACCGAAGAACTTCAGATAGCGCTGCACTTCCTCAGGCTCGCCCGTCGCCTTCTGCGGGTTGTCGGAAAGCTTGACGGCCGGGCGGCCGTTGGCGTCGCTCACCTTGCAGACGATCGAGATCGGGTTGAGGCCGGAAATCTCCGTCGGCGCGCAGCCGGCGAAGTCGTTGGTGAGGTTGGTGCCCCAGCCGAAGCTCATGCGCACGCGGCCCTCGAAGTGCTTGTAGGTGTCGATGATCGCATCGACATCCATGCCGTCGGAGAAGATCAGCATCTTCTGCCGGGGATCGCGTCCCATCTTCTTCCACCATTCGATGATCTTCTCGCCGCCTTCGATCGGCGGTGCGCTGTCGGGGCGGAAACCCGTCCAGTCCGCCACCCATTCCGGCGCGTCGCGCAGGAAGGCCGCCGTGCCGAAGGCATCGGGCAGCACGATCAGAAGGTTGCCGCCGTAAAGCTTGTTCCAGTCGCGCAGCACCTTGTACGGCGCGTTGCGCAGCTCATCGTCGGTCTCGGCAAGCGCGGCCGCCACCATCGGCAACTCATGCGCGTTGGTGCCGACGGCTTCGAGATCGTTGTCCATGGCAAGCAGCACGTTGCTGGTGCCGGTAAAGCCGGCGCCGATGCCTTCCTTCAAGGCTTCCACGCACCAGCGCTGCCACAGGAAGCTATGGCGCCGCCGCGTGCCGAAGTCGGAGATGCGCAGGCCCGGCAGTTCGCGCAGGCGCTCGACCTTCTCCCACATGCGCGCCTTGGCGCGGGCATAGAGCACGTCGAGCGTAAACGGCCCGAGCGCGCGTAGCGCTGAGCGCGAGCGCAGCTCGTTGATGATTGCGAGTGCGGGGATTTCCCACATCGTGGTCTCTTTCCACGAGCCGTGGAAATCGAGCCTGTACTGTCCGTCGCGCTTCGAAAGCTCGTATTCCGGCAGCTGGAAATGCGACAGCCAGGCCAGGAATTCGGGCTCGAAGATCTGCGCGCGGCCATAGAAGCTGTTACCCGCCAGCCAGATCATCTCCTTCTTGGAGAGCCGCAGCGTGCGTGCGTGGTCGAGCTGTGCGCGCAGTTCCCCTTCGTCGATCTCCTCGGCAAGCAGCACCCGCTTGGTACGGTTGATGACGGTGAAGGTGGCGTTGACATCAGGATAGAGCTTCCAGATCATCTGCAGCATCAACAGCTTGTAGAAGTCCGTGTCGATCAGGCTGCGGACGATCGGGTCGAGTTTCCAAGCGTGGTTGTAAACGCGCCGTGCAATATCTGTCTTTGCCATCGATTCCACCCTATCCAATCCGGGTGCAGGCGCCGCGAACGGCGCAGGACAACCGGCCTGTGCGCTTTCTTATCGAAAACTGCGCCGGCAATGTCCAGAACAAATAAGAACCCGCCATTTGCCCGAAAGCCGGGGCAAGCGCCGGCCCCGCCTACTGCGCGTTAGTCTTCGGCGCGCTTGCCCGCCCGGCGGGCGTCGGTGCTTCACTGCCGGACTGTCCGCCACCGCCCTGCGCTGGGGCGGGCTCGGCGTGCGTGGGCTCGTCTGGCTGCGGCAGGTGATAGCGGCTCCAAATTTCCACGGGAATCCAGACGGCGAACGCCAGAAGTAGCGCCGCGATCAGCATGCGTAAGATGCGGACGCTGGTCGGCGACTTTCGCTTGGTCCGCCCGGCCATCGGTTCTTGTGGCGCCTGAGCGCCTTCGCTCCACGGTCTCTCGATCCGTTCGACCATGCTTGCCCCTTCCCAAACCGGGCGGCATCGGCCGCCCTTAAAACATCAGGAAAAGAAACGGCCACCGGCAACGATGGTTCCCGCCTCAGTAACCGCGGTCGCGGTCCACCACATATTGCAGCGGCTGGCCTTGCTCGAAGCGGGTGATCTGCCGCTCCACATGGCGAAACAGCGCGTTCTCCTCGGAACTTGCCGCATCATGCGGTGTGATGAAGACACCAGGCAAATCCCACAGCGGGCTGTCCGAAGGCAGCGGCTCGACCTCGAAGACATCGAGGGAAGCTCCGCCAAGCACGCCGCTTTCGATCGCCGAGACGATATCGGCTTCGACCTGGCTCTTGCCGCGCCCGGCATTGATGAACACCGGCTTTCCAAGCGCGCCACCCTGGCGGAGCTTGGAAAACAGTGCCGCATTGTAGAATTTGGTCGTCTCGGGCGTCAGCGGCAGCAGCCCGACGAGGATGTCGGTCTTCGAAAGAAACGCGTCGAGCCCGCTCGCGTCGAACGTCTCGATGCCATCGATTTGTTTCGCTGTGCGCGACCAGCCGATGACGTTGAAGCCCATGACCGTCAGCTTCTTGACCGCATCCTGGCCGAGCACGCCGAGACCCATGACGCCGACGGTGAGTTCCGATGCCTCCGGCGCCACGTCGCTGCCCCATTCGCGCCGGCGCTGCAATCGGTCATGCTCCGCCTGCCCACGCTGATGCATCAGGCACTGCATCACCACCCACTCACTCATCCGCGTCGTCAGGCTGTGGTCGACGAAGCGAACGATCGGCACGTCTGGAAGGCCGGGCAGGTTCATGAAGCTGTCAACGCCCGCACCGCCCGAGAAGATCACCTTCAGGTTTGGCGCCCGTTCGAAGAGATCCGCATCCGGCTTCCACAGCAGTGCGTAGTCGAGGTCGGAAAGATCCCGACCCTTCGTTTCGGGGTCGGAGATATTGATGCTGCCGCGATCGAGAAAGGCGGTCTTCAGGATGCGCGCGACGGTATCGGGATTGAACTTGAGATCGACGAGAATCGGGGCTGGCATGTTTGTCTGGGCTCTGATGTGGTTAGTGTTGCACTGCGGGCGTGGGCCGCGCCTCGATGTTGAAGGCCGCCGCCATCAGCGCCTTGGTGTAGTCGTCCTTCGGCGCGCGGAAAATATCGGCCGATGGCCCCTGTTCCACCACCTTGCCGAAGCGCATCACGATCACCTCGTTGGCGAGCGCCTTCACCACCTTCAGATCGTGGCTGATGAAGAGATAGGCCAGATCGTGCTTCTGCTGCAGGTCGCGCAGGAGATCGACCACCTGCGCCTGCACGCTCATGTCGAGCGCCGATGTCGGCTCGTCGAGCATCACGAAACGCGGCTTCAGCACCATGGCGCGGGCGATCGCGATACGCTGCCGCTGGCCGCCGGAGAATTCGTGCGGATAGCGCCAGCGCGTGGTCGGATCGAGCCCCACTTCCTCCAGCGCCCAGCAGACGCGCCGGTCGCGTTCCTCATAGGAAAGACTACCCTCATGCACCTTCAGCCCCTCGGCGATGATATCGCCCACCGACATGCGCGGGCTGAGCGAGCCGTAAGGATCCTGGAACACCACCTGCAACTGGTTGCGCAGCGGTCGCATCTCGGTGAATGAATAGCTGGCTATATCCTTCCCCACAAAGCTGATCCGCCCCTGCGAGGAGATCAGCCGGGTGAGCGCCAGCCCAAGCGTCGTCTTGCCCGATCCGGATTCGCCGACCACGCCAAGCGTCTGCCCGGCGCGCAGCGAAAGATCGATCCCGTCGACCGCTTTCACATGATCCACCACCTTGCGCATCAGCCCCGCCTTGATCGGGAACCAGACCTTGATGTCCGATCCCTGCATCACGATCGGCTTGGAGCTGTCGGCAAGCGGCGGCTCGCCGCGCGGCTCGGAGGCCAGCAGATGGCGGGTATACTGATGCTGCGGATTGGTGAAGACCTCCTCGACCGCCCCGGTCTCGACGATCTTGCCCTTGGTCATCACGCAGACCCGGTCGGCGAACTTGCGCACGATGCCGAGGTCGTGGGTGATGAACAGCATCGACATGCCGTGCTGGCCCTTCAGCTGTCGCAAGAGCTCGAGGATCTGCGCCTGCACGGTGACGTCGAGCGCCGTCGTCGGCTCGTCTGCGATCAGGAGTTCCGGGCGGTTGGCGAGCGCCATGGCGATCATCACACGCTGCCGCTGTCCACCCGAGAGCTCGTGCGGATAGGCCTTCAGCCGCTTCTCCGGCTCGCGAATCCCCACTTGGTTCAAGAGTTCCAGCACCCGGGTGCGCGCCGCCTGTCCCTTGATCCCCTGGTGCAGCTCCAAAATCTCGGCGATCTGCTTCTCGATCGTATGCAGAGGGTTGAGCGAAGTCATCGGCTCCTGGAAGATCATCGTGATGTCATTGCCGCGCACCTCGCGCAGTACCTTGTCGGATGCCTTGAGCAGATCCTTGCCCTTGAACAGGATTTCGCCGGAGGGATGGCTGGCTGAGGGGTAGGGGAGCAGCCGCAGGATCGAATTGGCCGACACCGATTTCCCCGAGCCGGACTCTCCCACCAGCGCCACCACCTCGCCCTTGTTGACGTCGAAGGAAATGCCGTCGACAGCCACTGAAGTCGCGCCTCCCTGGTGGAAGGCGACGGAAAGATTGCGGACGGACAGCAAGGGTTCGGACATCAGGACAGGCTCTCGATCAGGGAGGTCAGGGTGGCGTCGTCGGGGCGGAGAGTGGTGAGGGGTGAACGCTTTGGTGCCGCGTCCGCACCCTTGATTTCGTAGTCATGCTTCAAGCCGGTGTCGCTTGTCAGTATATGCGTGCATTCCGTTGCCAAGGCCGTCGAAACATGAATGGCATCGGGCAACTTCAAGCTTGGGTAGTTCGCCCTCAATAGTGCGGCATGCCGAAGAACGGGTTTTCCGACTGGAACGACGTCAAGCCAGGGACTTGAGACGATCGTTCTATCATATGCATCGACCAGTCTGCTGTTGGCGTCACGAAAAGGCCTGACCAGCAGCTCCGAGAGGGTCAGTTCGCTTGTGGCAAAGAGCGGCCTTTTGCTTTTGATCGCGAAAAGCTTTCTCAGCAGGTGCGTGGCCATGCCGGCATTTTCGAACGCCAGGATAAAGATATTGGTGTCGATGTAGACCTTCTTTATCGCGGGCATCAGTAGTCCCACTCGTCACGCAATTCGCGTATGCGAGCGACGGCTTCTTCCTCGCTGACGGGGGGGTGGCCAAGCGCCTGATAGTCCTCGATCAGCTTGATAAGTTCGGCACCGGTAAGTGGTTTCTTGGGCTCAGTCTGGAAATCGCGCAGACCGGGGTAGATGTCGTGCTCAGAGGAGGCTTTATCCTCGACCTCAAGCACGACACGCACCGTTGCATCGTCGGCGAACCCCTCCCTCAAATCTTCGGGAAGGTTGGCGACAGGATAATGATCACGCACAATCTTGTTCATCGCGGTCACGCTCCAAAAGTTGCGTAAAACACAACTCTACCCGCAAACCCCTGCCATGACGAGGCCGCCCTCATCCGAAGGTCTTCCTCGGATCGAACGCATCGCGCACCGCCTCGCCGATGAAGATTAGCAGCGACAGCATGATTGACATCGCGAAGAATGCCGTCAGCCCCAGCCACGGCGCCTGCAGGTTGGCCTTGCCCTGGGCGATCATCTCGCCGAGCGAGGGTGAGCCGGGCGGCATGCCGAAGCCGAGGAAGTCGAGCGAGGTCAGCGTAGTGATCGAGCCGGAGAGGATGAAGGGCAGGAAGGTCAGCGTCGCCACCATGGCGTTCGGCAAAAGGTGCCGCCACATGATCGTGCGGTTGCCGACGCCGAGCGCGCGCGCTGCCCTGACATATTCGAAATTGCGGGCTCTCAGAAACTCCGCGCGCACCACGCCCACGAAGCCGACCCATGAGAACAGCAGCATGATCCCGAGCAGCACGAAAAAGCCCGGCGGCAGGATCGCGGCGATGATAAGGAGAATGTAAAGCACCGGCATCGACGACCAGATCTCGATGAAGCGCTGCAGCAGAAGGTCGGTCCAGCCGCCGAAATAGCCCTGTATAGCGCCGGCGCTGACGCCGACAACGGCCGAGCAGATGGTCAGCACCAGCCCGAACAGCACCGAGATGCGGAAGCCGTAGATCACGCGGGCGAGCACGTCGCGCGCCTGGTCGTCCGTGCCCAGCCAATTCAGGTTGCTCCATGTGCAGTTGGGGTCGTTCACCCCTTGCGGATAGCCCGAGCAGCGCTCCTGCTCGCTCATCATCCAGAAGGGCGCGGTTGGCGCCGAATGCGGGATGTTGGAGTTCACCGAGCGATAGGAGTAGCGGATCGGCGGCCAGATCATCCAGCCATTGGCCTTGATCTCGTCGGCGATCACGTCCGAGCGATAGTCGGTCTCGGCCAGGAAACCGCCGAATTTCTCCTCGGGATAATTGACGAGCACGGGAAACAGGATCTCGCCCTTGTAGGAGGCGATGATCGGCCGGTCGTTGGCGATGAATTCGGCAAACAGGCTGAGCCCGAAGATGAGAAGGAACAGCCAGAGCGACCAGTAGCCGCGCCGGTTGGCCTTGAAGTTCTTCCAGCGCCTTATGTTGGTGGGCGAGAGCAGCCCCTTGCGCGGCGGCTTCACTGGCGTGGCGGTCGCGGGCTTTGCTGCGGTATCCATCACACGTCCCTCCGCTCGAAGTCGATGCGCGGATCGATCCAGGTGTAGATCAGGTCGGAGATCAGGCTGACGAACAGGCCGAGCAGCGAGAAGATGTAGAGCGTTGCGAACACGATCGGGTAGTCGCGGTTGACTACCGAGAGATAGCCGAGCCGCCCCAGCCCATCCAGCGAGAAGATGTTCTCGATCAGCAGCGATCCGGTGAAGAAGGCCGAGATGAAGGCGCCGGGAAAGCCGGCGATGATGATCAGCATGGCGTTGCGGAACACATGGCCGTAGAGCACCTTGCGCTCGTTCAGCCCCTTGGCGCGCGCCGTCACCACATACTGTTTCTTGATCTCCTCGATGAAGGAGTTCTTGGTGAGCAGCGTCGTCGTCGCGAATGCCGCCAGCGACAGCGAGATCAGCGGCAGCGCCAGGTGCCAGAAATAGTCGAGCGGCTTCTGCCACCACGCAAGCTGGTCGAAATTGTCGGAGACGAGGCCGCGCAGCGGGAACCAGTCGTAGAACGACCCGCCGGCGAAGAGCACGATCAGAAGGATGCCGAACAGGAAGCTCGGAACGGCGTAGCCGATGATGATCACGCCCGAGGTCCACACGTCGAAGGTCGAGCCGTCCTTCACCGCCTTGCGGATGCCGAGCGGAATGGAGATGCCGTAGGAGAAGATCATGATCCAGATGCCAAGCGAGGCCGAGACCGGCAGCTTGTCCTTGATCAGGTCGAGAACGGACGTGTTGCGGAAGAAGCTCTCGCCGAAATCGAAGCGGATATAGTTCCACATCATCTCGCCGAAGCGCGTCAGCGGCGGCTTGTCGAAGCCGAACTGCTTCTCGAGCTTCTTGATCAGCTCCGGATCAAGCCCCTGCGCGCCGCGATATTTCGAGCCGCCTTCATCCATCCCTGATCCCATCAGGTCGCCGCCGCCGCCCGAAAGGCGGGCATCAGCGCCCTGCGCATCGCCGGTCAGCTGGGCGATCACCTGCTCGACAGGTCCACCAGGCGCGAACTGGATGACGGTGAACGAGATGGCCATGATGCCGATAATGGTCGGGATCATCAAAAGCAGGCGGCGAAGGATATAGGCTCCCATCAGCGAGCGGCCTCCGGGGAGTTCTGTCGTAGGCTGTCCAGTCTATCGCCGCTCAATCGTCAAGCCTTCCTCTGCCGGTCCGTACCGGCGCTGATCATGGTCCGAAGTGATTCGGTAGGCCCATTTGGAGCCCAGCCGTCAGGCCAATGCAAGTCCGCTCATTTCTTGGCGGAAGACGACCACCAGACGTCGGGGAAACCGGTCGCATAGGTCGGGTATTCGGCCGGCCGGCTGATCGTGTTCCAGTAGGCGATCGACTGCGTGCCGCGGTAGAACAGCGGCACGACATAGTGGCCCGCCATGAGCACGCGGTCGAGCGCCTTGATCGACGCCACCTGCTCGTCCCGGTTGGGCGCAAAGATCACCATGCGGATCAGCGCGTCGACCGCCGGGTCGGAAATGCCGGCATAGTTGCGCGAGCCCTGCTGGTTGACGGAGCCCGATCCCCAGTAGTCGGCCTGCTCGTTGCCGGGGTTCATCGTCTGCGCCCAGACGTTCCAGATCATGTCGTAGTCGAAGCTGCGGACGCGATTGGTATATTGCGAGGCATCAACCGTGCGCACCCGCGCATCGATGCCGATCTTCTTGAGATTGTTGGTATAGGGCACCGCCCAGCGCTCCAGCATCGGGCTGGAAAGCAGGATCTCGAAGCTCATCGGCTTGCCGGTCGCGGTGTTGACCATGCGGTTGCCTTTGATCTCCCAGCCGGCTTCCTTGAGCAGCTTGATCGCCGTGCGCAGATTGTCGCGGCTCTTCTGCGGGTCGCCGCCGACGGGGTTCGAATAGGCGGTGGTGAAGACCGAAGGCGAAAGCTTGTCCTTGAGGCCGTTGAGAATTTCCAGCTCACGCCCCTGGGGCAGGCCGGAGGAAGCGAGCTCGGTGTTCCAGAAATAGCTGTCGATGCGCTTGTAGCTGTTGAAGGCAACGGTGCGGTTCAGTTCCTCGAAGTCGAAGCCGTAGTTCAGCGCCTCGCGCACCTTCTCATCCTTGAAGATGTCGCGGCGCGTGTTCGGCACCAGCGCCTGCATGATGCCGGTGGCGCGCAGCGCATTCGGCACGTCCTCCTTCTTCACGCGGCCTTCCTTGACCGCCGGGAAGTCATAGCCGGTCGCCCAGCGCGCCGCCTGCGTCTCCTGCCAGTAATCGCTGTTGCCGGCCCGGAACGCCTCGAATTCCACGTCGCGGTCGCCGTAATAGGTGTAGTTGATCGAGCCGAAATTGTTCTGCCCGACATTCACGTTGAGATCCTTGCCCCAATAGTCGTCGCGCAGCTCGTAGCGGATCGTGGCGCCTGCCGTGAAGGCGGCGATCTTGTAGGGGCCGGAGCCCATGACAGGTTCCAGCGTGGTCTTGGCGATATCGCGCGGCTTGCCGTCAGCCCCGGTGCCCTCCCACCAGTGCTTCGGCACGATCACGAGCTGGCCGAGGATATTCGGCAGTTCCTTGTTGTTCTTCTCGTCGAAGGTGAAGGTCACGTCGCGCTCGCCCGATTTCTCGGCCTTCACCACGTGCTTGTAATAGTTGGAAGCGAGCGGGTTCAGCTCCTTCACCTTGTCGAAGCTGAAGATCACGTCCTCTGGCGTGACAGGCTTGCCATCCGCCCACTTCGCCTCGGCGCGCAGCCTGAACGTCGCGCTCGAGACGTCGTCGGGGTAGGAAACCCCTTCGGCCAGCAGCCCGTAGGAGGCGAGCAGCTCGTCGTCTGCCGATTTCATCAGCGTCTCGAACGGCAGCGTCAGGCCGACGGCTGCCTCGCCCTTGGAAAGCAGCGGATTGAACGTGTCGTAGGTGCCCGATGCCGAAAGCCTCAGATTGCCGCCCTTCGGCGCATCCGGATTGACGTAGTCGAAATGCTTGAAACCCGGCTTGTATTTCAGCTCGCCGATCGTGGAGGTTCCGATCCGGAAGACCGGCTCTTGGGCGACGGCCTGCAAGGGCAGGGCGGCAGCGCCCAACAGAGAAAACACCAAACCAAGTCTCGACCACGCACGCGCCATTCGCCAGCCCCAATTGTTTCGCTTTTTTCGAGGATAGGCGAAATGCTGGCGAAAAACAGGTGACGCAACCTTTTTTGTCCGGCTTCGCGCAAATGTGAGCGCAAGAGTTGCCGCTCAGGCCGTCGCTTCCTCCAGCCTTTTGCGCAGCATCCCCCGCAACTCCGCCACCATGCGCGGATCGCCGCCGATATCGGGATCGTGCGCCGCCGTCACGATGATCCTTAGTAGTTCGAGCACCAGCGCCGACAGAAGGTCGAGATCGTCTCCAACAGAAGGGCTCGCCTTCTGCAATAGCGCCTTGATGTTGCCGCGCAGCTCCGCCCGCGATTTCACCTTGCGGTCCTTGGGAATGTCGCGCCGGGCCGCCAGCACCGGAAATTCGCGGTAATCCTCCAGAAAGCTGCCAAGCCGCGCGAAGATCGCGTCGCCGATCTCGGACGCCCGCTTGCCGTCCACTTCGCCTTGCAGCTCGACCAGCGCGGCGTTCAGCTGCCGCATCCGCTCGATGTGCAGCGCTTCGGCCAGCACCGGCTTGGTCGGGAAGAACTGGTAGAGCGAGCCGATCGAGGATTTCGCCTCGGCGGCGATCTCCGTCATCGTCGCGGCCTCATAGCCCTTATCAAGAAAAACCTTGGCGGCCGCCTCGGTCAGAATGGCAACGCGCTCGTGCCCGCGCTTCTGCTTCGGCGAGCGATCGATCGAATCGGTACTTGATTTTTGTGAGGGCATCCTCATATTTCCAATTGCGAGGACATCCTCATGTTTATTCCGGAGCCTTCCATGTCCCTATACGATCCCAAGACCACCGCCCTGATCTCCATCGATCTGCAGGGCTTTATCATTTCCAGGCCCGTCGCGCCTCATTCCGCTCAGCAGGTGATCGAAAATACCGCGGCAATCGCCAAGTCGCTGAAAGCAGCCGGCGGCACGACCGTCTTCGTCACCATCGGATTTTCCGCGGACTATGCCGATGCTGTCAACCAGCCGACGGATGAACCGATCGCCTTCCCACAGGGTGGCTTGCCGGCCGAGGCGCTGCGCGAACCGCCCGAGATCGCTGACCTGACGCCGGATGTGCGCATCACCAAGCATCAATGGAGCGCCTTTTACGGCAGCGAGCTCGATCTGCAGCTGCGCCGTCGCGGCATCCGGACAGTTATTCTCACCGGCATCGCCACCAATTTCGGCGTCGAGGCCACGATCCGCGATGCGTTCGCCCATAATTACGCGGTCATCGCCGCCGAGGATGCGATGACGACGTTCACCGCCGAGATGCACGCCTTCGCCTGCGAGCGCATCTTCCCGCGCCTGTCGCGCATCCGCAAGACCGCGGACATCCTCGCCAACGCCTGAGTGCGGCGCTGCCGGCCGACGCGATGTCTCGTGATCGCCCGTGAAAAACATCGATTCACCAGAATCGCATTTCACGGTAAAACGGGTGCAAATCACTCGACTATGGTCGGCAGCAGTTCAGGATACGGCATGGCTTTCCGCATCGCGCAGGCGCTCTCTTCAATCGGTAAACTGGCACTGGCCACTGCGATCGGCGCCGGTCTTATCGCCGGCGATGTCGCCGCCCAGCAGAAACAGCCGAGCCCCGGCAGCGCCAAGGCGATCTTCGGCGGCGTTCAGCTTCCGACCCAAGGCGCTCCGCAACCCTACGGCTTCTATGCCAAGGGCTGCATGGCTGGTGCCGAGGCGCTTCCGACGGATGGTCCGAACTGGCAGGCCATGCGCCTGTCGCGCAATCGCCGCTGGGGCAATCCGGCCATGCTCTCCACCATCGAGCAGTTGTCGCGCGATGCCGCCAAATATGATGGCTGGCCGGGCCTGCTGGTCGGCGATATCGCCCAGCCGCGCGGCGGCCCGATGATCACGGGCCACGCCTCGCACCAGATCGGCCTCGATGCCGATATCTGGCTGACGCCGATGCCCAACTTCCGCATGACGGCCGAACAGCGCGAGGCGCTGCCCTTCACGACCATGCTGCAGAAGAACGCCTTCCTGACGATCAACCCGAATGTCTGGACGCCGGCCCACGCGCGTCTCCTGATGCGCGCCGCGAGCTACCCGCAGGTCGAGCGCATCTTCGTCAATCCGGCGATCAAGAAGAAGATGTGCGACACCTGGACGGGCGATCGCACCAATCTCGGCAAGCTGCGCCCGGAATACGGCCACGATTCACACTTCCACATCCGCATCAAGTGCCCGCCGGGCGCCGCCAATTGCAAGCCGCAGGCGCCTGTGGTCGCCGGCGACGGTTGCGACAAGTCGCTCGCCTGGTGGTTCAGCCCGGCGCCCTGGGCCAAGCCCAAGCCGCCGAAGCCGGATGCCAAGCCGGTCAAGCCGCGCGAGGTCATGGTGTCGGATCTGCCCAAGGCCTGCCAGGCGGTTCTCGATGCGCCCTCGGTCTCCTCCGTGCGCGCCGCGACCTATGGCGGCCCTTCGGCTGCCGAAGTGCTCCGCGCTCAGCCCATCGACGCGCCGGCCGCCGCCAATGACGACGAGCTGCCCGATCGCGGCCCGATCCCGGATGACAAGCCCGCAGCGCAATGATGCCGGTTGAACACCGCGACACCGCTCTTTAAAACCCTGATCGCTTCGTATAGAAGCGGTCAAATCGATTGAATTATGCCAGTGAATTTAGAGGGGGAGCTTCTGATGGCCGGCCGCAAGTGCCTTGCGCTCATCGCGCATGACCAGAAGAAGGACGACATGGCGGAATTCGCCCGCCGCAACGAGGAGACGCTCAAGGCGAACTGGACGATCTTCGCGACGGGCACGACCGGCGGCCGCGTTCTCGACGCCGCTCCCTCGCTCGATGTCACCCGGTTGAAAAGCGGCCCGCTCGGCGGCGACCAGCAGATCGGCGCGTTGATTGCCACCGGCGAGGTCGATGCCCTGATCTTCTTCGTCGACCCGCTGACCCCCATGCCCCACGACGTCGACGTCAAGGCCTTGATGCGCCTTGCGATCGTCTATGATATCCCAATGGCACTCAACGAGGCAACGGCCGACAGGCTGATCGCCAATCTTCACGCATAAGCGGCGCGCGAACGCGCAACAACGGAACCTGCCATGCACCAGCTCGATACCAGCGACGCCTCCATGCCCTTCCCGATCCTGATCGGCGATATCGGCGGAACCAATGCCCGTTTCGCCATCATCGAGACGGCCGACGCCGAACAGGTCAATTTCCCGAACGTGCGCACCGCCGATTTCAAGACCATCGACGACGCCATCCGCGCCACCATCCTGGAAAAGAGCGCGATCAAGCCGCGTTCCGCCATCCTCGCGGTCGCCGGCCCGATCAGTGACGACGAAATCCCGCTGACCAATTGCGATTGGGTCGTGCGCCCGAAGTCGATGATCGAGAATCTTGGGCTCGAGGATGTCCTGGTCGTGAATGACTTCGAAGCCCAGGCGCTCGCCATCTCCGATCTGGCGCCGGAACACCGTGAACGCCTCGGCAATGCCGACGCCCATGAGGACATGGTCGCCTCCCGCGTCGTGCTCGGACCGGGCACCGGCCTTGGCGTCGGCGGCCTCGTGCATGCGCGCGGCGTCTGGATCCCGGTTCCGGGCGAGGGCGGTCACGTCGATCTCGGGCCGCGCAGCAAGCGCGATCTCGAAATCTTCCCCTATGTCGAAACCATCGAGGGTCGCGTCTCCGCCGAGCAGATCCTCTCCGGTCGCGGCATCGTCAACCTCTACCGCGCCATCTGCACCGCCGATGGCATCGCGCCGAAGTACAGCGACCCGGCCGACATCACCTCGCACGCGCTGGCCGAAAGCGACCCCGTTGCCGTCGAGACCATCTCGCTGTTTTCGACCTATCTCGGCCGCGTTGCCGGCGACATGGCGATGATCTTCATGGCCCGCGGCGGCGTGTTCCTCTCCGGCGGCATCAGCCAGAAGATCCTGGCGGCTCTGCGCAAGCCCGAGTTTCGCGCCGGTTTCGAGGACAAGGCGCCGCACACGGCACTCCTCTCGACCATCCCGACCTATGTCGTCACCCATCCGCTGGCCGCACTCTCCGGCCTCTCGTCCTACGCCCGCCGGCCCGACACCTTCGGCGTGTCGACCGATGGCCGCCGCTGGGGTCGATAGCCAAGTCTAGCCAAACGGGCGCCAACTCTTTATAGAGCCGCTCGAGCGCGGGCCGCAGCAGCGGCTCGCATGGTCACGAGACAGGAAGTCTTTATTGCGTTCACCCGATCCCCAGCAGCGCCCCGTCGATAGCGGCACGGTCACCGCCGTCTTGAAGCGCATCATCGCTGAAAACGGCCGCGAGCACATCTGGGGCTACGTCGTCGCCATCAGCTGTCTTGTCCTCGTCGCGCTATCGACGGCCTTCACCGCCTGGATCATGCGCTCGATCATCGACGAGGCCTTCGCCAACCGGCGCGCCGATGTCGTCTGGGTCATCTGCCTCTCCATCTTCATCGCCTTCGTCATTCGCGGTTTCGCGAGCTACGGCCAGGCGGTGGCGCTGTCGAAGATCGGCAACAACATCGTCGCCCGCTACCAGAGCCGTCTCTACGTGCATCTGATGACGCTGTCGGTCGGCTATTTCAACGAGGCGCGTTCGGCCCGCATCGCCGCGCAGGTCAGCCAGAATGTCGGCGGCATCCGCGATGTCCTCAACCTGACGATCACCTCGACCGCCCGCGACCTCCTGACCTTCGTGTCGCTGCTCGGCGTCATGGTCTATCAGGACCCGCTGCTCAGCGTCGCCGTCCTCATTCTCGCGCCGCCGCTGCTTCTGGCGCTTCGTTATCTCTCCAAGCGCCTGCGCCAGGCCACCAAGGAAGCGATCGACCTCAACAGCCACGTGCTCGGCGCCATGCAGGAGACCATTCAGGGCATCTCCATCGTCAAGGCCTTCACGATGGAGCGGCAGCTCGAGCAGAAGATCAACAAGATCATCGTCGCCGCCGAAGAGCGCGGCAACAAGATCGCCAAGCTGTCCGAGCGCAACGCGCCGATGACCGAAAGCTTCGCCGGTTTCGCCGTCGCCAGCGTTCTCGCCTACGCCGCCTACCGCTCGATCTATCAGAACGTGCCGCCCGGCGCCTTCTTCTCCTTCGTCACCGCGCTGCTCTTGGCCTATGATCCGGCCCGCCGCCTTGCCAAGCTGCAGGTGCAGATGGAGCGTGCCGCCGTCAACGCGCGGATGATCTACGAGCTGCTCGACATGGAGCCGCGCCAGCGCGACCTGCCGGATGCCAAGCCGCTTGTCGTCACCGAAGCCCGCATCGAGCTTAAGGATGTCGCTTTCGCCTATGGCAACGACAACGTGCTCGATGGCGTCAATATGGTCGCCGAGGGCGGCAAGACCACCGCGCTCGTCGGCCCCTCCGGCGCCGGCAAGTCGACCATCATCAATCTCATCCCGCGCTTCTACGACCCAAAGGCCGGCGAGATCCTGATCGACGGCCAGGACATCGCCCATGTGACCAAGAAGTCGCTGCGCGAGCAGCTGGCCTATGTCTCGCAGCAGCCCTATCTCTTCGAAGGCTCGATCCGCGACAACATCCGCTACGGTCGTCCCGACGCCAGCGATGCCGAGGTCGAGGAAGCAGCGCGTCTGGCTTACGCCCACGACTTCATTCTCGCCCAGCCGGAAGGCTATGACACGCCGGTCGGCGAAAACGGCGTGACGCTCTCGGGCGGCCAGCGCCAGCGCCTGTCGATCGCCCGCGCTCTGGTGCGCAATGCCCCGATCCTGCTTCTCGACGAAGCCACCTCCGCGCTCGATACAGAATCGGAAGCTGCCGTGCAGAAGGCGCTCGACGAAGCCATGACCGGCCGCACCGTCGTTGTCATCGCCCACCGTCTTTCGACCGTGGTGCGCGCCGACAAGATCGTCGTCATGCAGCAGGGCCGCGTCGTCGAAGAGGGCAATCACGAGACGCTTGCGAAGCGCAGCGACGGTCTTTACGCTCGCCTCAACAACCTTCAGAGGCCCGCGGCCTCCGAGACTTTCTGATACGTGAATGATGGACGCCTGACATGAGCGATGCTGCGATGAAACTGGTGGTGGTTGGTGCAGCGGGCCGCATGGGACAGGCGCTCATCCGCATGGTGCACGAGATCGAAGGCGTCGTGCTGCATGCAGCTGTCGGCCGCCCCGGCTCGCCCTTCATCGGCAAGGATGCCGGCGAGATCGCGGGCCTCGGCCCCAACGGTATCTCGATCACCGACGATCCGCTGGCCGCCTTCTTGCACGCCGATGGCGTGCTCGATTTCACCACGCCGGCGACCACCAATGAATTCGCGGCGCTTGCCGCCCAGGCCCGCATCGTCCACATCATAGGCACGACAGGCTGCTCGGTCGAGGACGAACAGAAGATCTCAGCCGCCAGCCGCCACGCCCGCATTGTCAAGTCAGGCAATATGGGCCTCGGCGTCAATCTCTTGAGCGTGCTGGTCGAACAGGCGGCGCGCGCGCTCGATCCCGCCGATTGGGATATCGAGGTTCTCGAAATGCACCACAAGCGCAAGGTCGACGCCCCCTCGGGCACCGCGCTGCTGCTGGGTGAAGCCGCCGCCAAGGGCCGCGGCATCGATCTCGCAACGCATTCCGTCCGCGTCCGCGATGGCCACACCGGCGCGCGCGAAGCGGGCACGATCGGCTTCGCCACGCTTCGCGGCGGCTCCGTCATCGGCGAACATTCCGTCATCTTCGCCGGCGAAGGCGAGCGCGTCTCCATGGCCCACAGCGCCGGCGATCGCTCCATCTTCGCGCGCGGCGCCGTCAAGGCGGCCCTTTGGGCGTGCGACAAGAAGCCGGGTCTCTATTCCATGCTCGATGTTCTCGGGCTCTCCCAACACTGATCTCATCAGGAGGAATTTATAATGAGCGGTACCCTCGTCCTCGTTCGCCACGGCCAGAGCGACTGGAACCTGAAGAACCTTTTCACCGGCTGGAAGAACCCGGAGCTCACGGAGCTCGGCGTTCAGGAAGCCAACACCGGCGGCAAGGCGCTCGCCGAAACCGGCATCAAGTTCGACATCGCCTTCACCTCCGACCTGAAGCGCGCCCAGGACACGCTGAAGATCATCCTGGAAAACGTCGGCCAGACCGGCCTTGAGACGATCAAGGACCAGGCGTTGAACGAGCGCGACTACGGCGATCTCTCCGGCCTCAACAAGGACGACGCCCGCGCCAAGTGGGGCGAAGAGCAGGTCCACATCTGGCGCCGCTCCTACGACGTTCCCCCTCCGGGTGGCGAAAGCCTGCGCGACACCGGCGCCCGCGTCTGGCCCTATTATCTGACCGAGATCCTGCCCCGCGTCCTGCGCGGTGAAACCGTGCTCGTCGCCGCCCACGGCAACTCGCTGCGCTCGCTGGTCATGGTGCTCGACAAGCTCACCAAGGAACAGATCCTCGGCGTCAACCTCGCGACCGGCGTTCCCATGGTCTACAAGCTCAACGCCGACTCGACCGTCGCTTCCAAGGAAGTCCTCGGCGACATGTCCGGCGCCCACTAAACATCATCGCGCCGCGCGTCTCTCCGATGCGCGGCGCCTCTCCGGATAGACCGGAAGTTACCTAGTTTTGGGGTCCGTTTTCCGTCTGACCCTTCGGCTTCCGCGCCGCCTCGAAATCCGGCAGCCGGTTGGCGATCCATTGCCAGAGCCCCACCACCTCCACCAGAAGCTCCCCGCCCAGCGGCGTCAGCTCGTATTCCACGCGCGGAGGCACCTGCGGGTAGAGCGTGCGCGTCACCAGCCCGTCGGCCTCCAGCGTCCGCAATGTCTGCGTCAGCACCTTCTGGCTGATGCCTTCCACCCGTTCCAGAACCCGTGAAAAGCGCAGCGGCCCCTTCGCTTCCGCAAGGATATGCATGACGCGCAGCGGCCACTTGGCGCTGGCGCGCTCCAGCATCTCGCGGGCGAGCGCATCCTCGGCATCCGTCAGCGTCTCGCAGAAGTCGAATGTACCATCGTTCAGTTCAGTTACCATAAGGTATGTATAGATCCACCTGGTACCTTCTTTCAAGAAGATACCGTCAGGCCTATATGGTCTTTCGACGGATCAAGGAGATTTCGATGTCACAGGTTTGGTTGATTACAGGCAGTTCGCGCGGTCTCGGCAGGGCGCTTGCGGAAGCGGTTTTGGCTGAGGGGCACAATCTGGTCGCCACCGCGCGCAACCCCGCCCAGCTCGACGATATCAAGCAGCGCTACCCCTCGAGTGTCTTGACGATTTCGCTTGATGTGACCGACGAGCAATCGGCCGAGCAGGCGGTCAAGGCCGCGGTCGAGCGCTTCGGCCGGCTCGATGTCCTCGTCAACAATGCCGGCTATGGTGATGTCGGATCGATCGAGGATACCAGCCTCGCAGATTTCCGCGCCCAGATCGAAACCAATCTCTTCGGCACCATCATCGTCACCAAGGCGGCATTGCCTCTGATGCGCGAGCAGGGCGCCGGCCACATCATCCAGGTCTCCTCCGTCGGCGGTCGCATCGGTCCCGCCGGGCGCGCGCCCTATGCGGCGGCCAAATGGGGCGTCGAGGGCTTCTCGGAAGTCTTGAGCCGCGAAGTCGGCCCGCTCGGCGTCAAGGTCAGCATCGTCGAGCCCGGCGGCTTCCGCACCGATTTCGCCGGAACGTCCACGACGCTGCGCGAAGGCCGCCCCGAATATGACGAAACCGTCGGCAAGATGGCCCGCTACCAGCGCGATTATAACGGCAGGCAGCCCGGCGATCCGGCAAAAGCCGCCGCCGCCATCATCCACCTCGCCAGCCTCGCCAACCCGCCGCTGCGCCTGCCGCTCGGCAGCGACGCCATCCGCGCCATCGAGCAGAACGACGCGCAAAGAGCCACCGAACATGCCACCTGGCGCGACCTCAGCCTCTCCACCGACTTCGACGCCGGCTAAAGTTGACACCTGATGGAGGCCATATGCTTGTCCCCGCGCTTGTAACCAACGCGTGGGGCAGCGGATGGCTCTTCGATGACATGTGTGGAGAATGTCTCGTCGAGTCGCATCAATTTCCAACCTTGGCGTTCACCACTGTTGCTGCCGCCTCGAACCTGCCAAACACGCATGATGGCATTTCCGTCGTTGGTCATGCCCACAGTGTGGACCTCGACGATCCGGGTATAGCCGTCGTATCGAAGTTCGAGGCATTTGCCTAAGCGAAGAGCTTCACACGGCGTATGCTGCATCATTAAGCCTCCGACAAATCTGGCGTGTCCAATATGCCTGATTCGCACGCAGGTGTCCGACTGGTGAGCGTCCCCTCAATTCTCAATCGTGAACTGCACCCGGTCGGCGGCAAACCGCGTCACCGAATATTGCACCGGCACGCTGTCGAGATCGGTGTTCATCGCCTTGGTGATCAGCACGATCGCGCCGGGCGTCAGCTCCAGCGCCGAGAGGTCGGCGGCTTCGGCGTGGGCGGCGGTGATTTCGGTGGTGGCGCGGATATAGTCGGATAGGCCGAGTTCGGCGAATGCGCGGGTGATCGATTCCGTCGTCTCGTAGGCATCTCGCATGCCCGCGAAGCGCTCCGCCGGAAACCACGAGGTCGCGCTCGAGACCGCCCGCCCATCCGCCTTGCGCACCGTCTCCAGCCGGATCACTTTCGTACCCGGCTCAAGCTTCAGCCAGCGCGCCACCTCGTCGCTTGCCGCTTCCTCGCCATGGCCGAGCAGCAGCCCGCGCGTTTCGCGCGCCTGCTCGCCGATGCCGCTGTTGAAGCGCGTCCGCTTGCTGATCGGGAAGTTCAGCCGTTCCTTGCGCTCGATCAGCGTGCCGCGACCCTGCACGGCGCGCACGATCCCTTCCTGCGCCAGCGCCGCAAGCGCGCTGCGCACCGTGTGGCGGTTGACGCCGAACTGCGTGGCCAGCGTCATCTCCGGCGGCACCATGCCCGTTTCGTCATAGGCGCCGGCGCTGATCGCCTGGCGAATCCGGTCGGCGATCTGCCGCCACAGCGCCACGCCCGTCTGTCTCTGAACCTGCCCAGCCATTTTAGCCCTTTATCTTATGCGCCCCCGAAATGTCACACGCTTGTCACTTCGGCGATTTAGGTCTAGGTATAGCTTGTATGGTTGTCTATATCAATAGACATTTAAAGGATGTGGCGATGACCTTAGCGGAAAAGAAGGTAGGCAAGACCGAGCTGAGTGAGGGCGACCGGGCGCGCAAGCGCACCGTCGATCTGCTGGCCCGCGCCGAGCGGCAGGAGCTAGAAGCGGCCTGGCAGGCATTGGCGGAAAAGCCGGTGGCGCAAGCCGTGCGCGGCCCCGAAACCGGCCTCGTCATGGTGCGCGGCCGCATGGGCGGCGGCGGTGCCGCCTTCAATCTCGGCGAGGTCACCGTCACCCGCGCCACCATCCGCCTCGCTTCGGGCACCATCGGCCATGCCCAGGCGCTCGGCACCGATCGCGAAAAGGCTCGCCTCTCGGCGATCTTCGATGCGCTCTGGCAGGAGCCGGCCACTCGCGACACCATCGAAACCACCCTGCTTGCGCCGATCGCCGCCCGCGTCGCCGATGCCGATAACAAGAAGGCCGACGAGACCGCGGCCACCCGCGTCGATTTCTTCACCATGGTTCGCGGAGACGACTGATGCCCCTCAAGACCGAAACGCACAATGCCGATGCCCTGTCGGGCGGCTTCGCCGAGCCGGTGTTCCACGCCCAAAGCGTCTTCAAGCTGATGATGGATGCCATGGCTCGCCCCGGCACTATCCAGACCGTGTCGCCCGATGCCGAGCCGCCGGCGCCGCTCGGCATCGCCGCCGGCGCCATCGCGCTGACGCTGTGCGATCACGACACCCCCGTCTGGCTCTCGCCTGCCCTGGCCAAGTCCGCCACGCCGCAATGGCTCGGCTTCCACACCGGTGCGCCGGTGACGCCGGAAAAGGCCGAAGCCCGCTTCGCCTTTGTCGATGAGGGCGCCACGCTCTCCTCCTTCGGCCTGTTTGCCTCCGGCACCCAGGAATATCCGGATCGTTCCACCACGCTCGTCATCGAGTTGCCCGATCTCGAAGGCGGTCGCCGCCTCGCGCTGATGGGTCCCGGCATCAAGACCGTCACCGACGTCGCGCCGCTTGGGCTCCCCGAGCGCTTCCTGCATCTGTGGACGGAAAATCGCGCGCTCTTCCCGCGCGGCGTCGACATCGTGCTGACCTCGGGCAGCCGCTTCCTCTGCCTGCCGCGCACCACCAAGATCACCGCAACGGAGATGTGACCCATGTATGTTGCCGTCAAAGGTGGCGAGGCCGCCATTTCGAATGCCCACCGCCTGCTCGCCGATCGCCGTCGCGGTGATCGTGCGCTCCCCGCCATCGGCATCGAGCAGATCGTCGCGCAGTTGACGCTTGCCGTCGACCGCGTCATGGCCGAAGCCTCGCTCTACGACCGCACGCTGGCGGCACTCGCCGTGCGCCAGTCGCGCGGCGACATGATTGAGGCGATCTTCCTGCTGCGTGCGTACCGCACGACATTGCCGCGCTTCGGCTACTCGCAGCCGATCGACACGGCGCAAATGAAGATCGAGCGCCGCGTCTCCGCCACCTATAAGGACCTGCCCGGCGGCCAGCTGCTCGGCCCGACCTTCGACTATACCCACCGCCTGCTCGATCCCTCGCTGCTTGAAGATGGTGCCGTCGAGGAGCCGGTGCTGCGCGAGGCCGAAACCGGCCGCGTCATGCGCGTCTCCGAAATCCTCGCCCATGAAGGCCTGATCGAGGGCGATGGCGAGATGCCCGAGGATCACGAGATCGGCGATCTCACCCGCGAGCCGATGGAATTCCCGATGAGCCGCGACCTGCGCCTGCAGGCGCTCGCTCGTGGCGACGAGGGCTTCCTTCTGGCGCTCGGCTATTCCACCCAGCGCGGCTATGGCCGCAACCACCCCTTCACCGGTGAAATCCGCATCGGCGAGGTCGAGGTGGAGTTCGATGTGCCCGAGCTCGGCTTCGCCGTCTCGCTCGGTTCCATCCAGGTCACGGAGTGCCAGATGGTCAACCAGTTCAAGGGCTCCTCCAAGGCGCCGCCGCAGTTCACCCGTGGTTACGGTCTGGTCTTCGGCCAGAGCGAGCGCAAGGCCATGTCCATGTCGCTGGTCGATCGTGCCTTGCGGGCAGGCGAGCTCGGCGAGGATGTCACCGCGCCCGCGCAGGACGAGGAATTCGTCATCTCGCATGCCGATAACGTCCAGTCGACCGGCTTCGTCGAGCATTTGAAGCTGCCGCACTACGTCGATTTCCAGGCCGAGCTCGATCTCGTCCGCCGCATGCGCAACGACTTCGACGCCGCCCGCAACGGTGGCGATGACGATCTCAAGGAGGCAGCCGAATGAGCGATCTCGCCACGTATAACTTCGCCTATCTCGACGAACAGACCAAGCGGATGATCCGCCGCGCCATCCTGAAGGCGATCGCCATCCCCGGCTATCAGGTGCCCTTCGCCTCGCGCGAAATGCCGATGCCCTATGGCTGGGGCACCGGCGGCGTGCAGGTCACGGCCTCGATCATCGGCCCCGATGACGTGCTGAAGGTCATCGACCAGGGCGCCGACGACACCACCAACGCCGTCTCCATCCGCGCCTTCTTCCAGAAGGTCGCCAATGTCGCGGTCACCACGCACACGAAGGATGCCACCATCATCCAGACCCGCCACCGCATCCCGGAAGAAAAGCTCGGGGCCGGCCAGGTGCTGGTCTATCAGGTGCCGATCCCCGAGCCGCTGCGCTTCCTCGAACCGCGCGAGACCGAGACCCGCAAGATGCACGCGCTTGAGGAATACGGCCTCATGCACGTCAAGCTCTACGAGGACATCGCCCATAACGGCCGCATCTCCAAGACCTACGCCTACCCGGTCAAGGTCGCCGGCCGCTACGTCATGGACCCGTCACCGACGCCGAAATTCGACAATCCGAAAATGCACATGTCGGATGCGCTTCAGCTTTTCGGCGCCGGCCGCGAAAAACGCATCTATGCGGTCCCGCCCTACACCGAAGTCGTCAGCCTCGATTTCGAGGACCACCCCTTCGAAATCCAGCGCTTCGGCAAGCCCTGCGCGCTCTGCGGCGCGGAAGACGTCTATCTCGACGAGGTGATCCTGGACGACAAGGGCGGCCGCATGTTCGTCTGCTCGGACACCGATCACTGCGAGGACCGCCGCGAGCATGGCCATGTCGGCGAGATGCTGGCGCAGGGTCGGGAGGCGGCCGAATGAGGGAGTTTTCAAGCTGGCGTTCTGCCGGGGATACCCCCCTCTGCCCTGCCGGGCATCTCCCCCACAAGGGGGGAGATTGGCTGGGCGCAACCGCTCGTTCCACATTCATTGGCTGGCGTAAACATCGCAACGAGTCGATCTCCCCCCTTGTGGGGGAGATGTCCGGCAGGACAGAGGGGGGTAACCCACCCGCCACATTCCATGTCCTCACACACACATCCGCGGAGGCATAGCCATGACCGACACCCCCCTTCTCAAAGTCAACGACGTCTCGAAATTCTACGGCAACCGCATCGGCTGCAAGAACGTCTCCTTCGAGCTCTGGCCCGGCGAGGTCTTGGCGATCGTCGGAGAATCCGGCTCCGGCAAGACCACGTTGCTCAACTGCATCTCCACCCGCCTGATGCCGACCACGGGAAGCGTCGAGTATCACATGCGCGACGGTCAATACCGCGATCTCTACCACATGAGCGAGGCCGAGCGCCGTTTCCTGATGCGCACCGACTGGGGCTTCGTGCATCAGAATCCGGCTGACGGTCTGCGCATGACGGTGTCGGCCGGCGCCAATGTCGGCGAGCGGTTGATGGCGATCGGCGATCGGCACTATGGCAATATCCGCGCCACTGCGGTCGATTGGCTGAGCCGTGTCGAGATCGACGAGAGCCGCATCGACGACCAGCCGCGCGCCTTCTCCGGCGGCATGCGCCAGCGCCTGCAGATCGCCCGCAACCTCGTCACCGGCCCGCGCCTCGTCTTCATGGACGAACCAACAGGCGGTCTCGACGTCTCCGTTCAGGCCCGGCTGCTCGATCTCGTTCGCGGCCTCGTCAACGATCTCGGCCTTGCGGCCATCATCGTCACCCACGATCTCGCCGTCGCCCGCCTGCTGTCGCACCGGATGATGGTGATGAAGGACGGCCACGTTATCGAGCATGGCCTGACCGATCGGGTGCTCGACGATCCCCGCGAGCCCTACACCCAGCTCCTCGTCTCCTCGATCCTGCAGGTATAGTTGAGAGCGCGATCCGTAAGCCGGCTAATGGTTTCGGATTGTCGCCAGAAAACCAGGGAAGTCAATCATGGCAACGCCACTCGTTGTTTCGGAAGTCTCCAAGAGCTTCACCATGCATCTGCGCGACGGCATCAAGCTGCCCGTCGTCTCGGATGTCTCCTTCTCCGTCGCCTCGGGCGAATGCGTCGTGCTCGGCGGGCCCTCGGGCATCGGCAAGAGCTCGCTGTTGAAGATGATCTACGGCAATTACGCGGTCGATAGCGGTCAGATCCTGGTGAAGCATCAGGATCGCCTCGTCGATCTCGCCACCACCGATCCGCGCACCATCATCGAGGTGCGCCGCCACACACTCGGTTACGTCAGCCAGTTCCTGCGCACCGTGCCGCGCGTCGCGGCCATCGATGTCGTGGCCGAGCCGCTGGTCGCCCGTGGCACGAAGGCGGATGTCGCGCGCGAAAAGGCGGCCGAACTGCTCGCCAAGCTCAACCTGCCGGAAGCGCTCTGGCAGTTGCCCCCCGCCACCTTCTCCGGCGGCGAGCAGCAACGCGTCAACATCGCCCGCGGCTTCATCACCGATCACACCATCCTCCTGCTCGATGAGCCGACCGCCTCGCTCGACGCAAAGAACCGCGCCGTCGTCGTCGAGATGATCGCCGAGAAGAAGGCCAAGGGCGTCGGCCTGCTCGGCATCTTCCACGACGAGGAAGTGCGCGAGGCCGTCGCCGACCGCATTCTCGACGTGCAGAAATTCTCGCCACGGAGGCCGATCGCAGCATGAGCCGCAAGATTGGCCTTGAGCCCTATATCCACGAGACCGCCTCGGTGAACAATTCGACGCTCGGCCGCTACACCGAGCTGTCGGAGCGCTGCCGCATCGATGAGGTCGAGCTCGGCGATTACTCCTACGTCATGCAGGACGGCGCCATCTGGTGCGCGACAATTGGCAAGTTCGTCAACATCGCCGCTTCGGTGCGCATCAACGCCACCAACCATCCGACTTGGCGCGCCACGCTGCACCACTTCACTTACCGCGCCGCCGATTACTGGCCGGATGCGGATATGGAGACCGAGTTCTTCGAATGGCGCCGCTCCAACCGCGTCACGATCGGCCATGACGTCTGGATCGGCCACGGCGCCACGCTGTTGCCCGGCGTCAGCGTCGGCAACGGCGCCGTCATCGGCGCCGGCGCGGTCGTCTCCAAGGATGTCGCCCCCTACACCATCGTCGGTGGCGTGCCGGCCAAGCTAATCCGCGAACGTTTTCCGAAAGAGATCGGCGAGCGCATGGACAAGCTCGCCTGGTGGGATTGGGAGCACGACCGGCTGCGCGTGGCACTCGCCGATTTCCGCGCGCTCAACGCCGAGGATTTCCTGGCGCGATACGAGGCCTGAGCCGCGTATCCGTCCGAATCGAACCTTTCCGGCGCGGATGGATCGCCATTCGCGCCGGCGCCTTAGCTCAGGCTGATCAGCGCCGTGCCCGCGATGGCAAGTGCTGCCCCGCCCCAGGCATGCGCACGCGGCATCTGCCCGCTGCGCAGCCACACCATCGGCAGGATGACGACAGGCGTCATCGAAGACAGCGTCGAAACGATCCCGACATTGCCGGTCTTCAGAGCCGCCATCAACAGCGACATCCCGAGCGCCGTGCCGAAGAAGGCGGCGGTGGCCGCAAGGCCGAAATCCCGCGCCCGAAAGCCGTTCGCCTGCGCCCGCACCCGGGGCAGCGCCAGAAGCGCCCAGAAGCAGATCACCGCCAGCCCGGAGCGCACCGCCATCGCCGTGAACGGCTCGACACCAGCGGCCATCGCCGGCCGCGCCGTCAGGCTCCCCAGCGCCTGCCCGAGAGCGGTCACAACCCCAAGCGTTATCCCGAGCATGGAGACGGGCGGCGTAGACGGCGCCGACTCCGCTATCGGCTCGCCATCGGCAAGCGGGATCATCGGCGCTGGCCGACGCCGACGAAAGCCGATAGCAATCACGATGCCGCATAAAATGAGCACGACCCCGAACCCCTGGCGCAGATCGATCGTCTCGCCCAGCGCGACATAGCCGAGCACCAGCGCGAAAGGCGAAGCCAGCGAAAACAGAAGCGCCGTCACGCGCGGTCCGGCCGTATAGATCGCGGCGAAATAGGTGGTGCTGGCAATCACGATTCCGAACACGCTGGAGGCGAGAAGCGATCCAAGCTGCCAAGCCCCAAGCGTCGCCCATCTGCCGGCAACCGTCGCCGCCAGCGCCGTCATCACGAAGGCCGCGGTCAGCTGCCAGCGCGCCAGCTGCATCAAAGGCACCCGCCCGTTGAGCTCGTTGATGAACATCGAGCTGAGCGCGATACAGGTGGCCGAACCGATGGCGAAGGCTTCCGAGACGAACATGGAGATTTCCTTGAGGGGCAACGCAGCTTTCAGGAAAGTCTCGCGGGAAATCAAGATGCTATGAGGCGCGAACGGCACCAATCTCTGCCGGTGACTTGTCGCTCCGATAACAACAGGGATCGGCTGTCGTTTCCCGCCCGGATGTATCGCTATCGCAAACCCCATATCTTCCCGCCGAAGCTTCCGCTAATGTCCGCGTCACCACACGTCCCTTCACGGAGCCAACCTTGACCCATACGCCGCAGTCCCCGGTGAACCTTTGACGACCGATCACGAAGCGACATTCCTGGCCTCGCTCGGCTGGTCAGACTTCTTTTCCGATCAGCTGACGGATGACGATCATGGTCTCATCCCGCGTCGCATCGCCGAAGTGCATCGCAGCCGCCTGAGCGTCACATCGCTGGATGGACTGATCCGGCTCAAGATCTCGCATCAGCTGAACACGTCCGAATTCGCCGTCGGCGATTGGGTGATGGTGGATCCCGAGGATGACACGCTGGTGCGCCGGCTGGAGCGCCGCACGCTGCTGCGGCGCCGCGTCGAGGGGCGCCAGGGCCAGCAGCTTGGCGCCGCCAATGTCGACACGCTTCTGATCGTCACTTCCTGCAACGCCGATTTCAACGTCGCCCGCCTAGAGCGCTACATGGCGCTCGCCAACCAGGCGGAGACGACGCCCGTCATCGTGCTGACCAAGGCCGATCTCGCCCCTGATGTCGCGGAATACGAAGCGCAGGCGAAAGCCCTGCAGCGCGATCTCGCGGTGGTCGTGCTCAACGCCAAGAGCGGCGATGCCGCTGCAGCGCTTGGTCCATGGAGCGGCTTCGGCCAGACGCTGGCGCTGATCGGCTCGTCCGGCGTCGGCAAGTCGACGCTGGTCAATGCGCTGGCGGGCCTGAGCGGCGAGGGCTCGCAGGCAACCGGCGGCATCCGCGAACGCGACGCCAAGGGCCGCCACACCACGACCGCCCGCTCGCTGCACGCCATGGAAGGCGGCGGCTGGGTCATCGACACGCCGGGCATGCGCACGCTCCACGTCAGCGATGTGCAGGAAGGGATCGAGCAGGTCTTCTCCGAGATCACCGAGCTTGCCGAACACTGCCGCTTTCGCGATTGCACCCACGACCACGAACCCGGCTGCGCCGTCCAGGCCGCCGTCAAATCAGGCACGCTGGCGCCGGAGCGGCTGGCCCGCTGGCGGGTGCTGCGCGAGGAAAACGACAAGAACACCCCGAAGATGACCGGGCCGAAGGGCAACAAGGTGCTGCAGAAGCGGCGGTGAGGGATGAAGTTGACTAACGGCTGCGCTGTAGCATTATTTCAGCATATCCGTACGCCCGTAGGCGGGCAGGTATTTGAGACCCCCAAGGCCATGTGCCGAGGGGGTCTTTGTTTTTGCGCTGACTGATGGAGGCCATAGTCGCGTTGTTAATCGCGAACGCCGATCCACGCCGTACAAGGCGCCATACTCACCACACCCCACATCTGTCACAGAATTGTGACCCCACTGTCACGTTTCAATCCACAGTAGCCCCGTTTGTGACAGCACTTACACAAAACTGACATTGGAGCTTCATGGACCGGGCCTAATGCACTCCCTCATATCGCGTTTGGGCTATGAGGAAGAGCATGATGTTCGAGCTGAAGAATGTCACCCGTCAATTCGGCAAGAAGATCGCCGTCGATAGTGTGACGCTTGACATCCCTCAGGGCCAGATGGTCGGCATTATCGGCCGTTCGGGCGCCGGCAAGTCCACGCTTCTGCGCATGATCAACCGCCTGCAGGAGCCGAGCTCCGGCTCGATCCATTTCAACGGCACGGAAGTGTCGGGCCTGCGCGGCAAGTCGCTGCGCAACTGGCAGCGCGATTGTGCCATGATCTTCCAGCAGTTCAATCTCGTGCCGCGCCTCGACGTGATGACCAATGTCATCCTCGGCCGTCTCAACCATCGCTCCACCGTGCTCAGCCTGCTTGGCGTCTTCACCCGCGAAGAGCGCGTGCAGGCGATCGCGGCGCTTGAGCGCCTCGGCATCGAGCAGACGGCGCTGCAGATGGCCGGCACGCTCTCGGGCGGCCAGCAGCAGCGCGTGGCGATTGCCCGTGCGCTCATGCAGGCGCCGAAGATGCTGCTTGCCGACGAGCCGATCGCCTCGCTCGACCCGTTGAACGCCAAGATCGTCATGGACGCGCTGCGCGATATCAACGAGCGCGAAGGCATCACCGTCATCACCAACCTGCACACGCTCGACACCGCGCGCAGCTATTGCGAGCGCATCGTCGGCATGGCCGGCGGTCGCGTCGTCTTCGACGGCAAGCCGTCCGAACTGACGGCCGATGCCGTCAACGAGATCTACGGCACCGACAAGAACGGCGCCGGCATCGACGAGACCATGACGTCCACCAGCCTGGATAACATCAAGGGCAAGCAGCAGGACGCCGTATCGCGCGTGATGGCCGCCTCCGCCGTCATGCGCTGACAAGTTTCCGGCCGGGGGAAAAAGCCGGAAAAGCACAGCTCCCCAGTAACTTACAGTCACTGACAAACGTCACCAAAGGAGACTACCATGTCTGCGTTCCGCAAGATCCTGATGGCAACGATCGCCATCGCCACCGTTGCAGGCCAGGCCTACGCTCAGGACGTCAAGGTCCTGCGTATCGGCCTCGACGGCGGTGAAAACGAAGCCGACCAGGTTCGCCGCACCGAGTGCGTCAAGCCGGGCCTCGTTGCCGCTACCGGCGTTTCGGAAGTCCAGATCTTCCCGTCGCCGAACTATAACGGCGTTATCCAGGGCCTGCTGGGCGGCACCATCGACCTCGCTGTCATGGGCGCTTCCTCCTACGCCTCGATCTACCTCAAGGATCCGAACGCCGTTACGCCGGTTCTGACCACCAAGCAGGAAGACGGCTCGACCGGCTACTACTCGATCATGGTCGCCCGCAAGGATTCGGGCATCAAGACGCTCGCCGACGCCAAGGGCAAGAAGCTCGGCTTCGCCGATCCGGACTCGACCTCGGGCTACCTCGTCCCGAACGTCTCGCTGCCGAAGGATGTCGGCATGCCGGTCAAGCAGTACTTCTCTGAAACCGGCTTCGGCGGCGGCCATGAGAACCTCGTTCTCGGCGTTCTCGACAAGAAGTTCGACGTCGGCACCACCTTCGGCTCCGCCACCGGCGATTGGGCCCAGGGCTACACCTCCGGCAACCTGCACATCATGGTCACCAAGGGCCTGCTCGACATGGACGATATCGTCCAGGTCTGGAAGTCCCCGCTGATCCCGAACGGCCCGCTGATGGTTTCCAACAAGCTGCCGGCTGACATCCAGAAGAAGGTTACCGCCTACTTCGCCGAACTGCCGAAGACCGACAAGGGCTGCTTCGACAGCTTCACCGGCGGTGGTTACGTCGATTGGTCGCCGGTCGACCAGTCCTTCTACCAGACGATCATCGACGCTCGTAAGTCGGTTATCGGCGGTTGATCCGAACCTCTGAATAAACTCGCGGCGGCATCATCCTGGTGCCGCCGTTCGTTCAACAAGGATGCTCAACATGGCGCACGTGGCCGAAACCGACCACATGGGCGGACTGCAGCAAGGCTCCCGCACAATTCTCGATCACTATCAGAGCCAAGTCCGGACACGGCGTATCTACACCGTGATCTCGATCGTTGTGTTCCTGATCGTCCTCGGCGCCTCGCTCGATTTCGCCAACAGCGCCAATTCGGGCAAGTTCTTCGAACGCCTTCCCTACCTCTTCGACTTCATGAAGCACTTCGTGCCGGACAGCCCGCTGGAGATCTTCCGCGCCATGTTCGATCTGCCGTCGCCCTATGCCGATGGCTCGATCAAGTATGATTACGTCAGCGACCGCGTCTACATCACCGACAGCTTCTACATCCCGAATTTCTTCTACCAGCTGGCGATCACCATCAACGTCGCCATCGTCTCGACCATCCTCGGCGCATCCGGCGCCTTCGTGCTCTGCTTCTTCGCCTCGACCAATCTGGTCGGTGCCGGCGCCACCCGCTGGGTCGTGCGCCGCATCATGGAAATCCTGCGCGCCTTCCCGGAGATCGTCATCGCCGGCCTGCTCGCCGCCATCCTGTCGATCGGCCCGATCTCGGCCATCATCGCGGTGTCGATCCACACCATCGGCGCGCTCGGTAAGCTGTTCTTCGAAGTGGTCGAGAATGCCGACATGAAGCCGGACGAGGGCCTGCGCGCATCCGGCGCCAGCTGGCTCGAGCGCGTCCGCTTCGCCATCCTGCCGCAGGTCATGCCGAATTTCGTCTCGTACACGCTGCTGCGTCTCGAGATCAACGTGCGCGCCTCCACCATCATCGGCGCCGTCGGCGGCGGCGGTATCGGCGAGGTCTTCAGCCTGGCGATCGGCCGCGATCACGCCGCCAAGACCTATGCCATCATCATCCTGCTTCTGATCACCGTCGTCTGCGTCGACCAGTTTTCCGCCTGGCTCCGCCGCCGCATGATCGGCAAGCAGTCCTTCGAATTCGGCCGAGGAGCAGCCTGATGTCGTCGCTCACAGTCAACGCCGCCGATCGCCAGCGCCTGCTGGACAATTATCCCGAGGTCTTCCACCGCAGCTTCATGCAGCGCTGGGGTCTCGCCCTCATCGCCGGCCTCGTCATCATCTACCTCGCGCTCGCGTTCAATTTCTTCAAGGTCATCCCGACCTTCGTCAACGGCAATTGGGACCGCGCCTCGATCTACGTCCAGGACTGGTATTCCTGGCGCGCCCAGCCGCGCCTGCGCTTCGTCGATGGCAAGGTCGTGCCGCAGTGGACCAGCCGTGGCCAGTATCCGAAGGATGCGGTCATCGCATGGATGCTGCCGACGGCTGCCGGCGGCTATACCGTCACCTACGGCAGCGATGCCGACCGCATGGAAGTGACGCCGGAGCGTGTCGACGTCTATCTCGGCGGCAAGCTCTATCCTGTCGAGATCACTAAGGATCGTGCCATCCTGCCGCCGGGCGCGCCCGCCGTCATGAAGCAGGACGACAGCAAGGTCACCGTCTCCTTCGGCTTCGAGGGCCAGGCGGAAATCCGCTCGACGCAGGTCTATGTGCAGCGCCGTTTCCTCGGCTGGGCCAATTTCTTCTTCGACACGCAGTCGCCCTTCTGGGGCAAGAGCCTGGTCGATGTCGCCGGCCTCATGCTGTCGGGTGACCGCATCGATCCCGCGCAGTCCAACGCCTCGCTGGTGCTCGATAATTTCCTCAACAATGCCAGCTGGCAGCATGGCGATATCCTGTCGAAGCTGATGCAGACGCTGGTCATGGCCTTCGTCGGCACGCTGCTCGGCTCGCTCTTCGCCTTTCCGCTGGCCTTCATCGCCGCGCGCAACATCACGCTCAACCGCTCGGCCAACTGGGCGACGAAGCGCCTCTTCGATTTCCTGCGTTCGATCGACATGCTGATCTGGGCGCTGTTCTTCACCCGCGCCTTCGGCCCCGGGCCGATCCCCGGCATCGCCGCCATCTTCTTCACCGACACCGGCGCGCTGGGCAAGGTCTATGCCGAGGCGCTGGAGAATGTGGATGACAAGCAGCGCGAGGGCGTCAAGTCGGTGGGTGCTTCGCCCGTCGTCGTCCAGCGCTTCGGCGTGGTGCCGCAGGTGCTGCCGATCTTCATCTCGCAGTCGCTCTATTTCTGGGAATCCAACACCCGCTCGGCCACCGTCATCGGCGCTGTCGGCGCAGGTGGTATCGGCCTCAAGCTCCTGGAATCGATGAAGACCAACTCCGATTGGGACAAGGTCGCCTACATGGTGCTCCTCATCCTCATCGTCGTCTTTGTCTTCGACAATATCTCCAATGCACTGCGTTCGCGGGTGATGGGCAAAAAGACCCATTGATGGGTCTTGATCATCATCATTCTGTCACGGAAATCTTTTAGCCGGAAGCAAGCTTGCGGCGGGCGGTCAAATCACGGCAGACTGCCTCCCGCATCCACATAGATTTCCGGGATACTGGCCTTGCGATACGCACTCTATTTCACGCCGCCGAAGGGTGATCCCTTGAACGTGGCGGCAGCCCATTGGCTCGGTCGCGATGCCTTCACCGGCGAAACTTATCCGGCTCCCGATTATCCTGATCTGCCGGCCGCCGAGCAGTTCGAGCTCACCGCCGATCCGCGCCGCTATGCCTTCCACGCCACCATCAAGGCGCCATTCCACTTGGCCTCCTCGGTCACCGAGAAGGACCTCATCCAGGCGGTCGAGGATTTCGCGGACCGGACACCCGCCTTCGAGATCCCCGAGCTCGTGCTCGGCCAGCTCGGCCGGTTCTTCGCGTTGGTGCCCGGCTCCCTGCATCCGCCGCTTCAGCAATTCGCGGCCTCCGTGGTAAAGTCGTTTGAGCCCTTCCGTGCAGCGCTGTCCGAAGCCGATATCGCCCGGCGCAATCCGGACAAGCTCAGCGAAAGCCAGAGGGCCAATCTGTTGCGCTGGGGCTATCCTTACGTGATGGATGACTTCGGGTTCCACATGACGCTCTCTGGCCAAGTGCCGGAAGAGCGCGCCGAGGTGATGAAGACCATTCTCGCCGAGCGTTTCGCCGCCTTCACCGGCCGGCCGCTTTTGATTTCGGGCCTTGCCGTTTTCGTCGAAGAGACGCGCGGCGCGCCGTTTACCGCCCATTCCTGGTGGCCGCTTGCCGCCGCCAAACCTTGAAAGATCACAGGTCATGACCAAAGAAACCGTCTTCTCCAACGCCCGCATCGTCCTTGAGGATGAAATCGTCGAAGGATCGGTCCTCGTTCGCGACGGCAAGATCGAGGATATCGCAAGCGGCAGCTCGCGCCTCGGCGAGGATTTCGAGGGCGATTACCTGATCCCCGGCCTGGTCGAGCTGCACACCGACCATCTCGAGGGCCACTATTCGCCGCGCCCCGGCCTGCGCTGGAACAAGACGGCGGCGATCCAGGCGCATGACGCCCAGATCGTCACGTCGGGCATCACCACGGTCTTCGACTGCCTGCGCATGGGCGCCGACGAAGATGGCGGCTTCGAGCATGGCGAGATGCGCGACATGGCCGATGCCATCCAGAAGGCGGAGAAAGAGGGCCGCCTGCGCGCCGAGCACCTCATCCACCTGCGCTGCGAAGTCTCCGCCGACAACGTGCTGCAGCACTTCGCCGATTTCGAAAACGACCCCTATGTCCGCCTCGTCTCGTTGATGGACCATGCGCCGGGCCAGCGCCAGTTCCAAACCATGGACCAGTACATCTTCTACTATCAGAAGAAGCGCGGCCTGACCGACGCCGAGTTCGCCAAGTTCGTCGATCGCCGCGTGTCGGAATCCGAGCGCAACTCGACGCCGCACCGCGTCGCGATCTCGAAGGTCTGCGCCGAGCGCGGCATCACGGTCGCCAGCCACGACGACGCGACGCTCGCCCATGTCGACGAGGCGATCGAAAACGGCGTCCGTCTCGCCGAATTCCCGACCAGCTTCGACGCCGCCAAGGCCTCGCATGAAAACGGCATGAGCGTTCTCATGGGCGCGCCGAATATCGTGCGCGGCAAGTCGCACTCCGGCAACATCGCCGCCCGCGATCTCGCCGAGCGCGGCGTGCTCGACGTTCTCTCCTCCGATTACGTGCCGCTCAGCCTGCTCTACGCGCCCTTCCTGATCGCCGATGAAGTCGAGAGCATCTCACTGCCGAAGGCGATCGCCATGGTCACGTCGACGCCGGCGCGCACGGTGAGCCTCAACGATCGCGGCCGCATCGCAACCGGGCTGCGCGCCGATCTCGTCCGCGTCTTCCGCGACGAAGGCGTTCCGGTCAGCCGCTCCGTCTGGCGCGAAGGGCGCCGGGTCGCATGACCGCGCACGAAACGCACCCCTCGCACGAGCCCCATGTCGTTCCCGGCACCGAGCACGGCATCATGGTGGTCGTGGTCGGCCCCTCCGGCGCCGGCAAGGACACGTTGATGGCGGCAGCCGCCCGGCATTTCAGGCAGCGACAGGACGTCCATTTCGTCCGCCGCGTCATCACCCGCGATCACGATGCCGGCGGCGAGGATCATCTCGCTGTCTCGCCCCAGGGCTTCGCCTCGATGGAGCAGGCGGGCAGCTTCTCCGTCTGGTGGGAAGCCCACGGCCTGAAGTATGGCATCCCCTCGGAAGTCTCGGTGTCGCTGTCAGCCGGAAGCCTCGTCATCGCCAACGGCTCGCGCTCGGCGCTGCACCATTTCCACGCCGTCTTCCCGCGCCTGAAGGTGATCAACGTCACCGCCCGCGCCGAGGTGCTGGCAAGCCGGCTGGAGGCCCGCGGCCGCGAGACCCACGAGGACATCATGGCCCGCCTGGCGCGCGGCCCGCTCACCGTACGCGGCGATTACGACGTCGTCGATCTCGACAATAGTGGGTCCTTGGAACAGGGCGAACGCCGCATGGTCGAAGTCCTCGAGGGCTTCCTCCAGGAAATCGGCTGACGACGATGCGGCCGATCCGGGTTATCCAGTATGATCCGCGTTGGCCCTCGCTCTTCCAGGCCGCGCGCGACGAACTCCTGTTGCTCGCGCCCGGCCTCATCCTTGCTGTCGAGCACATCGGCAGCACCGCCGTACCCGGCCTCGCCGCCAAGCCGAAGATCGACCTCGACGCCGTCCTCATCGACGCCACTGCACTCGCTACCCTCGCCGATAAACTCGCGCTCTCCGGCTTCCGCGCCCACGGCGACCCGCACGGCGACGGCCGCCTGCCATTCACCCGCGAGCACGAAGGCTACGGCCTGCGCCTCTACCTCTGCCTCGAGGCCAACCCCGCCCACCACGACCGCCTCCTCTTCCGCGACCACCTCCGCCTCCACCCGGACCGCGCCGCCGAATACCAGACGCTGAAGCAGCGCCTCGCCGAGGACGCCGCCGGCGACTGGGATCACTACACCGGCGGCAAGAGCGCCTTCGTAGCCGAAACGCTCCGCCGCGCCGAGGCCGAGAGATCAGCCTCACGGGGATAATTTTATTGCGCGGCGAAAGAAATCACCGCGATATCAGTCGTTTGCAGATTTCATCGTCCCCATCCATCCCCGCCGCAATCGTCGCTCTCATACTGATGCCGTCATTGGACAGGGAGCCGGGTCGCGAACCGGATCTGACACATCAGGGCGCAAGCCCGGCGTTCGGTGATGGTTGTTGAAAGGTGGATGATCGGGTCGTCAGGATCTCCCATCCATCCGGAAGCGAAAGGCCGAGAGACGCTCCTGTCGGCCTGGATATCCGGAAACCTCGATGCGATCGGGCAGGCGATATCGCCTGACACTTCTATCTTATACCGACCACCGCCTGCCCATTCCCAGCTTGTTATGCCGTCGCGGAGAGGTCTCCGGCGCGGGGTTTTGTGGTGTGTCGTTCGTGCTCCGCCTGCTGCCGTCGCCTTTCATTCAGGTTTTGCGGCGTGATACCCGCCTCTGCCCTGCCGGGCATCTCCCCCACAGGTGGGGAGATTGGCTGGGCGCACCCGCTCGTTCCGACCTCAACGTTTGGCAAAAACCTCGCAACGAGTCGATCTCCCCCCTTGTGGGGGAGATGTCCGGCAGGACAGAGGGGGGTACCCCACGGCACGACGTCAACGATCGACCGGCAGAAGCCACAAGTTGAACCCGGGACGAGCACTCCATCTCAACACACCGCTTCGCACCAAGCCCCAATCTCACTGTCGAAAATATGATAGAATTCTACGCTAGAAGGCACCCCCGGCACCGCTAGTCTGTGTGCCTCGCCAACAATACCTGTGATCTGTCGAATGAGAGCAAAATGGGCGTCAGAAACGTTCTGATCGAAGGCGTGTCCGGCACGGGCAAGACCTCGGTTGCGTCAGGCTTGCAACAGCGCGGCTACCATGTCGTCCATGGCGACCGCGAGCTCGCCTATAAAGGCGATCCGATGACAGGCGAGCCCCTGAGCGATGCTGCGCGCAGGCAGAATGCGGCTGATGTCGCCTTCGGTCACAGGCACCATCTCTGGAACATCGACAAGGTGAAAACCCTGGTCGATGACCAAAGCAACGCGATCTCCTTCTTCTGTGGCGGCTCCAGGAATTTCGATCGTTTCATCGATCTGTTCGACCACGTTTTCGTCCTCGACGTCGATGCGGACACGCTGATGAAGAGACTGGCAACGAGGCCCGACGATGAATTCGGCGCAACCCCCGCCGAACAGCAACTTGTCCTGCGGCTGCACGCGACCAAGGAAGACATACCGTCCGCTGCCACAGTCATCGACGCCACCGCGCCGCTTGCCTCCGTCATCGACGACATCCTGGCGAGATGCGCCGCATCCGGCTAACGACAGACGATCCGATACCGCGGCCGGCACCCGCCTCAAACACTTCTACGGCATCACAAGGACGCCCCCATGACCGACACGAGACCCCAGCATAACGCCGCCTGCCACTGCGGCACGGTAAAGTTCAAGGTGCGGCTGACGGACGAATTCAACACCATTCGCCGCTGCACCTGCTCCTACTGCCGCATGCGCGGCGCCATCGCCGCCTCCGCCAATCTCGACGACATCGAGTTCGTCGAGGGCGAGGACAATCTGACGCTCTACCAGTTCCACACCGGCACGGCGAAGCACTACTTCTGCAAGACCTGCGGCATCTACACCCACCACCAGCGCCGCTCCAACACCAGCCAGTTCGGCATCAACGTCGCCGTCCTCGAAGGCGTCAGCCCCTTCGACTTCGCCGAAGTGAAAGTCATGAACGGCATCACCCACCCCAACGATTCCGGCGGCACTTCCGAGGTCGCTGGCGTGCTGTGGTTCGAGCCGTTCGAGTGAACGACGGGCGACAGTTGATCTGAAACAATGGGCGTATTACCTTAAGAAAGGCAGGTATTACGAGGACGCAGCATGTCGACCACAGTGACATCGAAAGGGCAGGTAACGATTCCGAAGGCGGTGCGCGATCTGCTTGGCATCACGGCGGGAAGCCAGGTCGATTTTCATCGAGCCGAGGACGGCAGCATTGTGCTGACAAGGGCGGACAGCGAGAAGCCTGTCAGCCGTTTCGAGAAGCTTCGGGGACACGCCGGCGCCGGCCTTGATACCGATGCGATCATGGCGCTCACCCGTGGTGAGGCCCGTGCCGAGGAATGACACTTGTCGACACCAACGTCCTGCTTGATCTGGTGACCAACGACCCGGTCTGGGCCAGCTGGTCGATAGGCCAGCTCGAGGCTGCAAGCCTGGAGGGCCCCTTGCTGATAAACGACGTCATCTACGCCGAACTCGCGGTCCGCTATGAACGCATCGAGGAGCTCGATGCGTTCATGGATTCGGCTGAACTTGTCTGGGCGCCGATGCCGCGCGCCGCACTTTTCCTGGCCGGCAAGGTCTTCACCGACTATCGTCGCGCCGGCGGTTCACGCACCGGCGTTCTTCCGGATTTCATGATCGGCGCGCAGGCGGCGGTCCAGAACCTGCCGATACTGACGCGCGACATCGGCCGCTATCTAACCTATTTCCCTGGTGTCAGGCTGATATCGCCCACGACGTAGACCGTGTCTCTACGAGAGCGGCCAAGGCCGATCGTCCCCTACACCAACCCAAGCCGAAGCAAACTCTCGGCGCAGGCAACGATCGCCTCTTCCCTTGTGCGCGGCGTCCACCCCAGCAGGCGCTCGGCCTTCTTGCCCGTCGCGTTCATGTCGTAGTTGAGGAGCGGCACCACCGCCTTCAGCTGCGCATTCGTCTCGCCGGCGATGCGTACCTGCTCGTCGGGCCAGACATCGGTCGAGACCTTGGCCGCCGCCGCACCCAGCCTTTGCCGCAGCAGCTTCGCGACCTCGACCATCCATAGGCTGTCGCCGACGGTCGCGAGGAAGCGCTCGCCTTTGGCGGCGGGGTCGGTCATGCAGCGCAAGTGCAGGTCCGCCACATCGCGTACGTCGACGCAGCAGGAATTGACGTTCACGCAGCCCGGCTGCCCCTTCATCATGTTGGCGATCAGCCGGATCGAGTGCGAATAGTCGGCGCCGAGAACCGGGCCGTAGACCGCGACCGGATTGACCGCCGAAAGCTCCATGCCCTGGCCCTCGCGGGCAATGAAGTCCCAGGCGGCGCGCTCCGACAGTGTCTTCGATTTCTGATAGGGCGCGACATTGCCTTCAAGGTTGCTCCAGTCGGTCTCGTCGAACGGCCGCCGGTGGTCCGGCCCGTGGCCGACGCCGATGGCCCCGAAGGCCGACGTCAACACGACCCGCCTGACACCGGCATCGCGCGCCGCCCTGAGCACCCTGAGATTGCCGTTGACGGCCGGCTCGATCCAGTCCTCTTCGCGCGTCTGGTCGCCGGATGGCGTCGGCGAGGCGCCGTGCATCACATAGGTGCAGCCGGCTGCCGCCTCTTTCCAGCCCTCGTCATGGTCGAGATCGGCGATCGCGAAGGACAGCCGGTCACCGGCATCGACGCCGCCGACTTTCAGATGCGCCCGCACCTCGTCCTCCCGCCCGGGTGAACGGATGGTCGTGCGCACGCGGTAACCGTCTTTCAGCAGCGCCAGCATGCAATATTGCGCGATGAACCCGGTGCCGCCGGTAACGAGAACGAGCGTGTCTCTATTATCAGTCATCATAACTTGCCTCATGCTCCTGCCGCCGCATCGGATCGCGGCGAACTCGATCACGGAAAGGTAGGCAGCCAGGCCCGTACTGTGAATGCTTGAAAATCCGCATCACTTGCGCGATAGTTCGACAATGCTGGCTGATCCCTTCTCCGATGTCCTGAGCCTGACGAAAGCCGAGGCGATCGTCACCGGCGGCTTCACCGCTGGTGGCCCCTGGTCAATCGCCTTTCCGGGGCGCGACAAGATCAAGTTTTTCGCGGTGGTGAAGGGCGGCTGCTGGGTGACGCTGGAGGGCGAGGCCGAGCCGATCCGTTTCGAGGAAGGAGACGTCGGCCTGCTCGCCAGGAAGCGCAGCTTTGTTCTCTCGAGCGATCCCGCGCTTCAGCCCGTCGACGCCATGAGCATCTTCACGGGCACGGGACGGCGGCTGGTGACGCTGGGAGATGGCAATGATTTTGCCCATATCGGCGGCCATGTCGCGCTCGATCCGCTAAGGGGCGGCCTGCTGTCGGATATCCTGCCCAACTGGATCCACACCCGCGCCGCCTCGCCGCAGGCCGCCATCTTCCGCTGGCTGCTCGACCGGCTGATCGAGGAGCGCGATATCGGCCAGCCGGGTGCCGCCCTTGCCTCCGCGCAGCTGACCCAGCTGCTCTTCATCGAGATCCTGCGCTCGCATTTGAGCGCCGCCGACCGCATGCCCGCCGGCTGGCTGAAGGCGCTGGCGGAACCCAGGATCGCGCCCGCGCTGCGCCTCATGCATGGCGAACCCGCGCGCGCCTGGCACCTGGAGGAACTCGCCAGCGCCTGCGCCATGTCGCGCACCTCGTTTGCCGTGCATTTCAAAGCGGTCTCGGGTATCGCCCCGTTTGCCTATCTCACCGAGTGGCGCATGCGCCTTGCCGAACGGGCGCTCCGCGAAGCCCGCACCCCCATCGCCTCGGTCGCCCGCTCGCTCGGCTACACCTCCGAAAGCGCCTTCAGCAACGCCTTCAAACGGGTGAATGGGAGATCGCCGTCGGCCTATAGGGCGGCGGTGAACGGAGTGGATGCCAGCGATGAGGTTGAGCCGGTATCGCGCGATCCCGCATTTGCGGGCTAAGTATCTGGGTGTTTCGCAGGAGCCGCCACTATTGGGCGGCTCCCGCGCTTTCACGCCCGACGGCGGGCGGGCTCCATCACCCCTGTCTCATCCGCTCTCCGCCGCGTATCGCGACGGCGCCGAGAACCACCGCAGCGATCGCCACGGTCAGCCCGTCAGCGATCGGAAAGGCGAACCAGATGGCCGTTCTGTCCAGCAAAGCGGCAATGACGATGATCGCAACAGGAACAAGCACGAAGGACTTCATCAGCGTCAGAAGCCCGGCCTGCAGAGGCCGGCCAATAGCCTGGAAGTAAAGCGCGAGCACCAAGACCGGTCCCGAAAACAGATAGAGCGCCGCCATCGGTTTGAGAATCCTGGCAACCTCCTCGATGACGCCGGTATCGGCGATGAAGGCGGAGGCGATCATTTTGCCTTGTGTCACAAGCAGCAGTTCGACGGCGGCTCCGTAGATGAAGGCGATTACCGCGGCGATCCGCAGAACCTGGTCGGCGCGATCCCAGCGCCCGGCTCCGACATTGTTGCCCACGATGCTCTGCATGGCGAGCGCTGCGGCCATGGGCGGCAGGAAGGCGAAACCGAGAATGCGCGTGATGATCCCATAGGCCGCAACAGCCTGTGAATGGTCTTCGCCTGAGGCCGGCAGCGCAAGAACCACGCAGGTCGCCGTCAGCGCCATCCCCAGGAAGGTGAGGCTGACGGGAGCGCCGAGTGCGGCGATCTGCCCCCATTGTCCATGCCACGCGTTCCGCCGCAAGACGCCAAGCGGCATCATCTCCCGGGACCGTCGTCGCCCCTCGATGAGGAGAGCAAGGCCCGCTCCTTGCGCCAAAACGGTGCTCAAGGCCGACCCCGCAACGCCCATCGCAAACGGCACGATCAGGATGTAGTTGAAGAGGATGTTGATGGCTGTCACGCCAAGCGACATCAGCGCCATGCTACCCGCCCGGCCTTCGTTGCGCCAGGCATCCGCATGGATACCGAGCAGGAACTGCATCGGCGTGCCGAGAAGAGTGATCATCAGGAACACCCACGCCATCCTGGCAACTGGCTCCGCAGCTCCCGCCATCCGCGTTGCAAACATCCAGCCACCGATAAGGAAGAGCAGGATCAGCGCCAGGCCGATCATGATGGCCAGGCCATGCGCCCGGGCAAAGGTCGCATCCGCCTCTTCGCGCGCACCGGCGCCGAGCTGTCTCGCAAGCAGGCTGGACATGCCGCTGCCGACAAGCGTCGAAAGAGCGATGGTCACAAGCAGTATGGGAAACGCGATGCTGATGGCCGCTATGGCCTCTTCCCCGACAAAGCGTCCAAGAAAGGCGGCATCGACGATACCGAGCAGGCCGTTCATCGTCATGATGGCCACCATCGGCAAGGCGGTCGTGGCAAAGATCCGGCCCACCGGCGCGGTCAGGAATCGATTGTCGGGTGATTGTCTCGCAGACATCACGCACTCCTCATATGAGGCATTTCGATTGAGGAGGGAGCCTGCATTGCCACCAACGAAATGCTTCGAGGGTGAGATGATATCCACGTCGAGCTTTTACCGTGACTTGCGTCTGCAGGCGGCAGGCACTCGAAACCTGCATCGGATCAATCATGTTGACGCGGGGCTGTCAATTCGAAAACCGGCGAAGTGGTGTTAGGTGGAGATGAGTTTGCAAGAGGAGAGGTGAGGGTTGAGTGCCCTTCGCTTGCCGCTCAGGGCGTCGCTCCCGCTCCACCCCCTCATCGCCTCGCTGTCGCTCCGGCACTTCTCCCCGTTGGGGAGAAGGGGCTGGTGGTGCCGCGTTGCTCCTCGTCGAGCGTTGATTTCAAGCCGGCATGTAGGTGAGAATATCGCGAGGCTCTGCCACGAGTCTCTTCTCCCCGACGGGGAGAAGGTGGCGGCAGCCGGATGAGGGGGCCGCAGACGCCGGCGTTTCCACGCTAAGTCATCGACGCTACAGGGGGGGAGCGAACCATGAAAGACACCGTCGCATTGGTCACCGGCGCAAGCCGCGGCGTCGGTCGCGGCATTGCGCTTGCGCTGCTCGCCGAGGGTGCTACCGTCCACGTCACGGGCCGAACGCAACACGAGACCGACACGGCAGGCGAGCGTCCTGGGTCGCTCGAAAGTCTCGCCCACGAAGCCGCCACGCTGCCCGGCCGCGTCGTCATTCACCATTGCGACCATGCCAACGACGCCGACACCCATCGTGTCGCCGAAACCATAAGGCACGGCGGCAAGCTGGATATCCTCGTGAACAACGCCTGGCCGGGCTATGAAAACATGGTCGAGAATGGCGATTTCACCTGGCCGCGCGCCTTCTGGGAGCAGCCTATTTGGCGCTGGGACGCCATGATCGGCACGGCGCTGAGGGCCGCCTTTTTGATGTCGCGCGCGGTGGCGCCGATGATGGTCGCCAATGGGCGCGGCCTGATCGTCAACATCTCGTTCTGGGCGTCGCGCTTTTATGATGGCAACGCCATCTACGGTATCTCCAAGGCCGCAGCCGACAAGATGGCCGCCGATTTCGCCCATGACCTGCGCCCGCACGATGTCGCGGCCGTCTCACTCTATCCCGGTCTGGTCCGCACCGAAGCGGTGATGGAGAACTCAGCCTTCTTCGACCTCTCCAACTCCGAATCCCCTCAGTTCATCGGCCGCATCATTTCAGGCCTCTGGCGCGATCCGGCGCTGATGTCGAAATCCGGCGAAGCCCTGGTGGCGGCCGCACTCGGCTGCGAATACGATATCGCCGACATTGATGGCTACCGGCCCGTTCCGCTGACGGAGGCGGATTTCACAAGGGGCTGAGCCCAAGAGCTAATCCCTGAATCACCGTCATTGTTTGGCGGAGGCCTTTCTACGAGTCGATCTCCCCCCTTGTGGGGGGAGCGAAGCGCGGGGCGAGACACGCGGCTCGGCCCCGGTGGCCCGGCAGGCAGAGGGGGGTAAGCCTCGTGACGGGTCCAATCATTCTGCATGTCAGCGGCCACGAGCACCCCCGGCGAGAGACCTCAATCCCCCTCGCCACGCCCATTGACGATCTCGCGCTTGCCCACATGGTTGGCGGGGCCGACCAGCCCTTCCTTCTCCATGCGCTCGACGAGCGAGGCGGCGCGGTTGTAGCCGATGCCAAGGCGGCGCTGGATGTAGGAGGTCGAGCACTTCTTGTCGCGCAGCACCACCTTCACGGCCTTGTCGTAGAGGTCGTTGCCGTCCTCGGCCGCCATGTCGCCCTTGTCGAACACGGCGCTGTCTTCCTCTTCGCCATCTTCCTCTTCGTCGGCGGTCACCGTGTCCAGATATTCCGGGCGCCCCTGCGTCTTCAGATGCGCCACGACCTTCTCGACCTCGGCGTCGGAAACGAACGGACCGTGGACGCGCGAGATGCGGCCGCCGCCCTGCATGTGCAGCATGTCGCCCTGGCCGAGCAGCTGTTCGGCGCCCTGTTCGCCAAGGATCGTGCGGCTGTCGATCTTCGACGTCACCTGGAAGGAAATGCGGGTCGGGAAGTTGGCCTTGATCGTGCCGGTGATGACGTCGACGGAGGGACGCTGCGTCGCCATGATCAGGTGGATGCCGGCGGCGCGCGCCATCTGCGCCAGACGCTGGATCGCGCCTTCGATTTCCTTGCCGGCCACCATCATCAGGTCGGCCATTTCGTCGACGATGACGACGATGTAAGGCATGGGCGTCAGGTCGAGTTCCTGCTGTTCCTCGATCGGCGCACCGGTGCTGCGGTCGAAGCCGGTCTGCACCATGATGTGGATCGTCTCGCCCTTTTCCTTGGCCTGCGCCACGCGGCTGTTATAGCCGTCGATATTGCGCACGCCGAGGCGCGACATCTTGCGATAGCGCTCTTCCATCTCGCGCACCGCCCACTTCAGCGCCATCACGGCCTTCTTCGGGTCGGTCACGACAGGGGTGAGGAGGTGCGGAATGCCGTCATAGATCGACAGTTCCAGCATCTTCGGATCGATCATGATCAGGCGGCACTGCTCCGGCGTCATCCGGTAGAGCAGCGACAGGATCATCGTGTTGACGGCGACCGACTTGCCGGAACCGGTGGTCCCGGCGACAAGCAGATGCGGCATCTTCGCAAGCTCGGCGATAACGGGCTCGCCGCCGATCGTCTTGCCGAGGCCGAGCGCCAGCTTGTAGCTGCTCTTCTCGAAATCGGCGCTCTCGATCATCTCGCGGAAATAGACGGTTTCGCGCAGCGCGTTCGGCAGTTCGATGCCGATGACATTGCGGCCGGGCACCACGGCGACGCGCGCCGAAAGGGCCGACATCGAGCGGGCGATATCGTCGGCAAGGCCGATGACGCGCGAGGATTTCACGCCCGGTGCCGGCTCGAATTCATAGAGCGTGACGACAGGGCCGGGGCGCACATGGATGATCTCGCCTTTGATGCCGAAATCTTCGAGAACGCTTTCCAGAAGCCCGGCATTCTGCTCCAGCGCTTCCTGCGACATGATCTCGCCGACGCGTTCCGGCGGCTCCTGCAGCAGCGAATTGGAGGGGAATTCGTAGCCCGAGGCATCGACCTTGGATGGCACGAACTTGTGCGCCACCATGCGGGCAGCGGGTGCGAGCGGCGCGATAACAGGCTGCGATCGAACCGTCATCGGCGCGATCGGCTGCGCTGCTGCTGGCTGCGGCTCGATGGCGATGGGCTGCACGACCTGCGGGGCAGGGGCGGGCGCCAGTGCCTCGGCGGCAGCTGCCTGCTGCTTCAGCCTGACCGCAAGCGGCTGGCGGATCGGCGCGCGGCCGGTGGTCGGTGCAGGCGCCACGACAACAGGCGCTGCAACGGAAACGGCAGGCGCAGCCGTCACGACGGGCGCGGTGATTGGGGCTGCGACGGGAGCAGGGGCAACGGGCAGCGGCGCGGCATAGGGAGCCGCGACGACGGGCTGCCTGCCCGGGCGCCATTCCATGATGCGGAACTGGCTGATGATCGAGTGGGGTTCGGAGACGGTCTGCGGCGCGACGATCTGCACCTGCGGTGCCGCTTCCACCGGCTCGACGGGCGCCTCGCCATCTTCGAAGGACATCACTTCCCAGAAGGCGAAGTCGGAGATCGAGGAGAGGTTGGAAGAGGCATGGAACTGCGCTTCGTCGGCGGTCTCGGAAACGACGATCGCGTTTTCTTCGACGGCGGCGACATCGGCTACCGGCTGGTAGACGTCGAAGGGCACGTTGACGACGGGCGCGCCGGGCGTGACCACGGGCGCGCTAGACGTGACCAAGGGCGCGCGCGGGCCTGCCGGCTGCGACGCATAGGCATTGCGCAGCGCCTGCTGCTGAACATGCGGCTGCGGTTGCGTGACGCCAGGCTGCATCGCGGCCTGGCGGGCGACATAGCCCTGGCGCGGCTGTGCGGCAGGCTGCGGCGTCACGACGATCGGCTGAGCCACCGGCGCCATCACCTTTACCGTCACCGGTGCTGCCGCTTGGGCGGGCTGCGGGGCGGGTGTCGCCACCTGGGCAGGCTCCATCACCCGCTGCTGCACCGGCTCGGCCGGCTGCTTGCGCGGGTTGATCTGGCTCTCCGGCGTGCGGGTAAAGCGGACATTCGGCGCCAGCGAAAAGTGATTCTGCCAGATCGGCGGCACCGGCTTCTCGCCGGCCTGTTCCTGCAGCTGTTCGCCCTGGGTGTCGGCGGAAACCTCGCCGGCATCCGTCAGATTGGTTCTAGGAAAGCGCATACGACAGCCACTCACTCATGATTGGTAACTATTATCCTCTTCCGGCTTAGGAAATGAAGGTTAATAAGTTCCTTCTCGGCGCCCCTGCGCGACAGCCGCAGCAAGGCGTAAATCGAGTGCTTTCAGTGACTTGCTTGATAAAGAAAATTTTAGCGATTTTTCGACGAGGCGCCCGCGCATCGGCCCGAAAATCAAAATCGACTTTCGGAAAGTCCGATGCGTGGATGCAAAGATTGAGAGCGTCTCTTGTGCGTTCGTGCGAACGCACGGGGCTCTAGTGCGCCTCGTCCCAGTTGGTCGCCGCGCGCGCATCCACCTTCAGCGGCACACGCATTTCGAGCGCCGGCATGGTGGCGTTTTCCATCACCGAAACGATAACAGGCATGGCCTTGTCGACGTCCTCATCCTCGACCTCGAAGATCAGTTCGTCGTGCACCTGCAGGAGCATGCGCACCCGCTCGGAAAGTCCGACCTCGGCCAACGCCGGCTCCATCTTGATCATCGCCCGTCGGATCACGTCGGCGGCCGAGCCCTGGATCGGGGCGTTGATCGCCGCGCGCTCGTTGAAGGCGCGCACCGAGGGATTGGATGAGCGGATTTCCGGATAGTTGATTCGCCGGCCGAAGATCGTCTCGACATAGCCCTTGTCGCGCGCCTGCTGCTTTGTGCTGTCCATGTAGTCGCGGATACCGGGGAAGCGCTCGAAATAGCGCTTGATGTAGTCGCTGGCTTCCGAGCGCTCGATGGAGAGCTGGTTGGCAAGACCGAAGGCCGAGATGCCGTAGATGATGCCGAAGTTGATCGCCTTGGCGCGGCGGCGCACCTCCGACGGCATGCCCTCGACGGGAACGCCGAACATTTCGGACGCCGTCATCGCATGAATGTCGATCCCGTCTGCGAAGGCCTGCGTCAGCTGCGGGATTTCGGCGACATGGGCAAGCACGCGCAGCTCGATCTGGCTGTAGTCGGCCGAAATCAGCTTGTGGCCCGGCGTCGAGATGAAGGCGGTGCGGATCTTGCGGCCTTCGGCGGTGCGAACCGGAATGTTCTGCAGGTTGGGTTCCGACGAGGATAGCCGCCCCGTCGTCGTCGAAGCCAGCGAGTAGGAGGTATGCACCCGCTTCGTCTCAGGGTGCACATAGCCCGGCAGCGCGTCGGTATAGGTGGATTTGAGCTTGGTCAGCTGGCGCCAGTCAACGATCTTGCGCGGCAGTTCCAGCCCGGCCGCCGCCAGATCTTCCAGCACGCTCGCCGAGGTGGACCACTGCCCGGTCTTGGTCTTCGAGCCGCCGGCAAGGCCCATCTTGCCGAACAGGATGTCGCCCAGCTGCTTCGGCGAGCCGATGTTGAAGCGCTCGCCGGCCAGCTGGTAGATCTCGTCCTCCAGCCGCGCAGCACCCTGCGCCAGCTCGCCCGAGAGCCGCGACAGGATTTGCCGGTCGACGGTAATCCCCCGCTCTTCCATATGCGCGAGAACGGGCAGCAGCGGCCGTTCCAGCCGCTCATAGACCGATGTCAGCTTCTCGGCTGCCAGCCGCGGCTTCAGCACCATCCAGAGCCTGAGCGTCACGTCGGCATCCTCGGCCGCGTAATGCGTGGCGCGGTCGATATCGACAAGGTCGAAGGAGATGTTCGACTTGCCGCTTCCGGCCACGTCCTTGTAGGCGATCGGCTTGTGGTTGAGGAACTTCTCCGAAAGCGGATCCATGCCATGCGCGCCGGTTCCGGCGTCGAGCACGTAGGAGATCAGCATCGTGTCGTCGAAGTTCTTCGTCTCGACGCCGTAGCGCTTCATCAGCAGGTAGTCGTATTTCAGGTTCTGCGCCACCTTGAGCACCGACTGGTCCTCGAGCAGCGCCTTCAGGCGCGGCAGCGCGTCGCGCATCGGGATCTGGTTCTCGGCCATGCCGCCGCCGAGCAGATCACCGACGCCGGTCTTGTGGCCGAGCGGCACGTAGGCGGCGCGGATGTTGACGCCCGTGGGGCTCTTCGCGTTATCGGCGATCGCCATCGAGAAGCCGACGAGCTCGGCCTGCATGGCGTCGAGCGAGGTCGTCTCGGTGTCGAAGCCGATCACGCCGGTCTCGCGCGCATCGGCGATCCACTTGTCGAGCGTCGCGACATCGCGGATCGTTACATAGCGCGAATGGTCGAAGGGCAGGTTGGCGAAGGCGTCGGCCCGCGACTTGGCGAAATCGGATGGCGTGAAGCTGCCCTCGGGTGCGGCGGAGCCGTTGACCTTAGTGGGAACAGCGACAGCATCGCCGACGACCTCGGGCGTTCCGCCGGCAACCGGCGCCGGTTCCGCCACGTCGAGATCAGGGCCATGCGCATTGGCGCCCCACTCGACCGGCACGTCGACGGCATCGATCGCGCTCGCATCGCATTCGCATGCCTCCGCCACGCGCCGCGTCAGGCTGGTGAACTGCATGGCCTTCAGGAAGCCGATCAGCTTCGGTCCGTCCTGCGCCTCGAGAATGAGGTCGGCGACGGCAAGCTCCAGCGGTACGTCGGTGCGGAGCTTCACGAGTTCGCGCGACAGCCGGGCCTTGTCGGCGTTCTCGATGATCGTCTGCCGGCGCTTCTCCTGCTTGATCTCGGTGGCGCGCTCAAGCAGCGTGTCGAGGTCGCCATATTCGGCAAGCAGCGTCGCCGCCGTCTTCGGGCCGATGCCGGGAATGCCGGGCACGTTGTCGACGGAATCGCCGGTCATCGCCTGCAGGTCGATCATCTTTTCGGGCGGCACGCCCCATTTCTCGATCACGTCAGGAATGCCGATCTGCTTGTCCTTCATGCTGTCATACATGTGGACGTTATCGGTGACGAGCTGCATCAGGTCCTTGTCGGAGGAGACGATCGTCACGTCTGCGCCGAGCGCTTCCGCCTGGCGGGCGTAGGTGGCGATGATGTCGTCGGCCTCGAAACCCTCGGTCTCGATGCAGGGCAGGTTGAAGGCCCGCGTCGCCTGGCGGATCAGCCCGAACTGCGGGATCAGCTCTTCCGGAGGCGCCGAGCGGTTGGCCTTGTAGGCGTCATAGAGATCCTTGCGGAAGGTCTTCGACGAATAGTCGAAGATGACGGCCAGATGCGTCGGCGTCACGCCCACCGACGTGTCGCGCGCCTCGGTCAGGAGCTTCCACAGCATGTTGCAGAAACCCGAGACGGCGCCGACAGGCAGCCCATCGGATTTGCGCGTCAGCGGCGGCAGGGCATGGAAGGCTCGAAAGATGAATCCGGAGCCGTCGACAAGAAAGAGATGATCGCCTTTTTTCATGGCAGCATGGATAGCGCGCCGGCCCTGCGAGGTCCATATAAAGTTAGGGTGTCCAAGCGTTGCGCACATGCTTGGGAAGCGCCGGAAAACGCGCGGAAACGGCCATAACCCCTCAATAGCTGCGGCTTGTTTCAGGCGTTTTTCGCCCATACATTGGGTTTGCGTTCAACGAGAGCCCGCGATGTCTGGAGCCCCTGAATCTCAGAGATACTTTCTCAGCCAACTCTCCGTGCTTATCGATGGCATGAAGGGGTTGAGCACGCAGGTCGCCCGGCAGGTCGACGCGATGGGTCGGTACGACGTCGAGTTTTTCAAGCTAGGGCGTTTCATGACCAAGTTCGAGAACGACTTGATCGATCTCAGGGCTGATATGGGAGGCGTGAAGCTGGAAGTTGACCGGTTGCGGACCGAGATGGGTCAGTTTCGCTCGGAAATGGAACTCAGGCTCGGCGCGATCTTGAAGCGCATAGACGACCTGGAAGGCCGGACACATGATCTCGCCGATCATATCCAGGAACTGCGTTCCGATAGCCTGCGCCAGTACAACGAAGTCATAAACGCCGTGCAGGACAGTTATCAAAACCGAATGTCCGTCAACGATATCGAGGAGCGTCTCGCCGAACTCGAACGCCTTATCGGCCCGCGCCTGCCGCCCGCAGCGTGAGTCTCGCGCAAGTCGCTCACCGGACTGTTACCAAAATGTAATAGTCAATTCTTTTCTTTCCCTTGAAAAGCCACATTCGGAACTACAAATAAATATCACCGACGCGACATTGATCACGTCGAGGGTCTGATTGCCGGCTCGTCCCCCGCCGCATTGGACTTGGACAAAGGCCTCATCCCCTCTCCGGGCCTTTGTCCCCTATTTGAAGCCGCCATAGCCTTACCTCCAGGCTATGGCGGCTTTGTTTTTCTGCACTATCTCCAGCTGTATGAATGTGAATGTCTGTCTTTCAAAGCATCGCATACGATTTGTTGCATTGCTCGTGGCTGGGTTTTGCGCCTAACTGAAAAAATGGGAACGGAACGAATGGACTCGGGAGCCTATCTCGCCAGCCAGCTGGCCAAGGGCTTTGCCCGCTCGCTGCAGCAGCGCGCGGCAAGGTTGGGTTTTTCGCCGGGTCAGTTTCCGATTCTGCTGGAGCTTTGGGCCGAAGACGGGCTGACGCAGAAGCAGTTGCTCGCCCGTGTTGATATCGAGCAGGCGACCATGGCCAACACGCTGTCGCGCATGGAGCGCGATGGCCTGATCGAGCGCCGCCCGCACCCCTCCGACAAGCGCGCTCAGCTGGTGTTCCTCACCGACCGCGCGAAAACGATGGAAAACGATGCGGTTCTGGCCGCCCGCGAAGCCGATCTCGCTCTCTTCGATGGCTTCAAGACATTCGAGCGCGAGCTGACGCTCGAATACATCCGCCGTCTGCTGGAGAACGCCAAGAAGCTCTGAGATTTGGGTGTGGCCCCGGCGCGAGTAGCGCCCGGGATGGCCGGCGCCTTACTCGGCGGCGGCGAGGTAGATCTGGTTCTGCGAGGATGCGGCCAGAGCCTGCACGCGCGCTTCGGTCTTGGCGATCAGCTGATAGAACTCGTCCTGCGCCTCGACATCGAGCTGAATGACGGCGTTCACCTCATCCGGCGTGTCGCAGACGCAGGCGATGGCAGATATCGGGCAGATGCCGCCAGGGTAGCGCTTGCCGTTGCCGGTATAGGCACGGCGACCCCAGCGTTCGGAATAGACGGTCTCTTCGCGATCGATATGAAGGATCGTGCCCTTGCACGCGGTCACGATGCCGGCCTTGCCATAGGCAAACCAGTGGTAGTTCAATTTCCGCAAGATATACTTGCCGGTGATGTCTTCCCCGGCCAATTCGGCGGGATCTTCAATCATACGGATCATGACGTCTTCCTTAACGTGCACGTAATATCCGATATCTATGTTTCAGCTTCAAGACGAAAAGGTCAGCTTTTGGAGCTACTTAGTCACAAGTTGTTTCGAATTCTTACGAATTTCGCCGCTTTTTCGCCCTTTGAGCGCCATCGGGTCAGCCCCGGAACGCAACTTCCAGGTTTTGCCGGTCCTGCGCGACCACCCGGCAATGCGTCTCGAAGCCTTCGCCCTTGATCATCAAAACGAACTCGGCCGGGATTCCCGTCGAGCTCGAAACCGAGAGCGCGGCGCTGTCGGCGCCGAGCGAGCGGATGGTGCAGTCGATCGTCGAGCGGCGGTCGTTGAAGAGGATCGAGCCGGCCTTCAGCACCCGTCGGCGCGCGCCGCTCGGTTGATCCGAGCTGATCGATTGCCAGCAGAGGCAGCGGTTGCGGCCGCTGCGCTTGGCCTCGTACATGGCGGCATCCGCCTGGGCCAGCAGCGTGTCGATCTCCTTGCAGACGATCGAGAGCGCCGAGATCCCGAAGCTCGCCGTCACGTCGAGCGAGCCGAAATCACCGACGATCGGCTCGGCCGAAATCGCCGCCCGCAGCCTCTCGGCCACGACGAGTGCGCCCTCCCGGTCGACATTGGGCAGGATGATCGCGAATTCCTCGCCGCCCAGCCGGCCGAACAGGTCGCCGCTTCTAAGCACCGAGCGGCAGATCGAAGACACCGCCTTCAGCACCTCGTCGCCGGCCGCGTGGCCATGCGTGTCGTTCACGGTCTTGAAGTGGTCGATGTCGAGCACGATGCAGGCGAGGCTCTTCTGGTTGCGCAGCGCAGCCCCGATCAGCTGGTCGGTCTCTTCCTTGAAGGCGCGGCGCGTCAGGCCCTCGGTCAGGCTGTCGGTGGCCGCCGATTGCATCAGCTCGATGCGGTCCATGGCAACGCCGGCAATCTCTTCGAGAATGGTGAGATCCTTGCGCCCGAAGGAGCGCGCCGTGCGGTCGATCGCGCAGACGGTGCCGACGGTGTGGCCGCTCTTGGTGCGCAGCGGAACGCCGGCATAGAAGCGGATATGATTTTCACCTGTCACGGCGGGGTGGGCGGCAAAGCGCGGGTCGCGGGTGGCGTCGGGCACGATCACGGCTGTGTCGAGGTCCACCACGAAGCGGCAGAAGGAATCCTCGCGCGGCACTTCGCTGTTCGAGAGACCGGAGCAGGCCTTGTACCATTGGCGGTGCGCGTCGATCAGCGAGACCAGGCCGATATCGACGGTGAACACTTCCTTGATCAGCCGAACGATCCGCTCGAAGCCTTCATCGCGCGGCGAATCGAGCAGGTCGAGCTGCTCCAGCGCCGCCAGGCGCTCAAGTTCCCGCTGTTTCACATCCGCGGAAGATGTACCGAATGCGCGCGCAACAGCCATTGCAAACGTGCTCCCCACCTAAATCCGTGTATGAGATGCCTCGCACAAAATCATGAACAAATGAATATTATGCGTCCCCGGTTCTCATCGGTGAAGGTCGCGGGCAGGGGTGTCAAGGTTTCGGATAGGGGCTCCCATCCTTGTGAACGAACCGGCCATCGGCATTCGCGCTCATCATGTCGATGTCGGAACAGGTGGTGAGATCGGCCATGTCCCGCGAGCCGATTTCCAGATAGATCGCCATTGCATCGGACCGGTTGATCAGGTGATGACCGTTGCCGGTGTTCTTCGCAAAGGCGGCGCAATCGCCGGCGCGGAGCGGCGTCTCGCCATCATCCTCGACCAGCACCACCTCGCCCGAGAGCACATAGACGAACTCGTCCTCATGCGAATGCCAGTGCCGCTGGCTCGACCAGTTTCCCGGCGGCAGGTGCATGAGGTTGATGCCGAAATCGGAAAGCCCGCCGGCGTCGCCCAGCCGCTGGCGGATCCGCTCGGCGCAGGCCGCCGCATGCGGCTCCGGATAAGGCGAGCCCTTGACGCGGGCTACGGTGGCGACGTCGATCTTCGGCATCAGACTATCCTCCGCGGTATCTGTTCGGTGGGCGGCGGGCCGCTCGCTCAACCGCCCTTCGGCTTCTTCGTAGCCTTCGTCATGTTCAGCGCGATCGCCGCCCGTACGAGTGCCGCAAGTGCCGGCGCGTCGATCGTGTCTCCCTCGTGGAAGTCGATCGCGCGCCGGGCATTGCCCTCGAGGCTGGCGTTGAACAGGCCGGAGGGATCGTCGAGCGATGCGCCCTTGGCGAAGGTCAGCTTCACAGCGGTCTTGTAGGTCTCGCCGGTGCAGATGATGCCGGAACGCTCCCACACAGGAACGCCGCGCCACTTCCACGTCTCGATCACCTCTGGATCGGCATCCCGGATGATCCGCCGCGCATTGGCCAGCATCGCGCCGCGCCAGTCGGTCAGCTCCGCGATCCGCTGGTCGATCAGCTGCAACGCATCGGCTTCCTCGCCCACGGCACCCGTCGTCTTCTCCGCCATTCCATCCTCCCCGTCGGTAAGCTCATGCGAATACTGAGCAATCTAGGAGATTCGCGGCTGAGGGGAAGAGGGTTTCCTTTGTCTCCGCCTCCATCGTCGTGTTACCACTCCTGCGGGATTCGAGGAGGTTCATTCATGACGCAGGTGCCTGCCGCCAATTGGGCGGAAAGCTTTCACTATGGTTTCAAGGACTGCCATTATCCATCTTCGCTCGAGGAAATCAGTGCGATCGTGGCCCGGTCGGCGGCGGTAAAGACGCTCGGCTCGCGCCACTCGTTCAACGCCATCGTCGATGGCAGCTCTGCCATGTCGCTGGAGCGCCTGCCGATCGATCCTGTCGTCGAAAGCGGAGGCCGCCAGGTCTCGGTCGCCGGCCACTGCACCTACGGCGAGCTCGCGCTCTTCCTGCAGCGCCACCAGCTCGCCATCCACAATCTCGCCTCCCTTCCGCACATCTCGATCGCCGGCGCGATTGCGACCGCGACGCACGGCTCGGGTGACGGCAACGGCAATCTGGCGACGGCGGTCTCTGGCCTGGAATTCGTCGCCGGCGATGGCAGCCTGGTGAAAGTAAAGCGCGGCGACGCCGATTTCGAAGGCATGGTCGTGCATCTGGGAGCGCTCGGCGTCGTCACCCGCGTGACGCTCGATGTCCAGCCGGAGTTTCAGGTCGCGCAGCATGTCTATGAGGGGCTGAGCTGGGATGCGCTCTTGTCCAATCTCGATGCCATCATGGCTGCAGCCTATAGCGTCAGCGTCTTCACCCAATGGGGCGAGAAGGCCGGCGCGGTCTGGCTGAAGGAGACGGAAAAGAGCGGCAATCATCCCGATGCCCTGCATGGCGCGGTCAATGCCGACATCAAGCGCCATCCGATCATCGGCCTCGACGCCGAAAACGCCACCGAGCAGCTGGGCGCCTTCGGCCGCTGGTCGGATCGGCTGCCGCATTTCAAGATGGGTTTTACGCCGAGCAGCGGCGCCGAGATCCAGTCCGAATATCATGTGCCCCGCAAGCATGGCGCTGCCGCCGTCGGAGCGCTCTTGTCGATCCGCTCCAAATTCGCGCATCTCGTCCAATCGGGCGAACTCCGCACCGTCGCCGCCGACAGCTTGTGGCTGAGCCCGCAGTTCAATCGCGATACGCTGTCGATCCATTTCACCTGGGTCCGCGACCAGGCGGCGGTCGATGCCGCCGCCGCCGAGATCGAGCAGGCGCTGGCGCCGTTCTCGCCACTGCCGCACTGGGGCAAGGTCTTCACCCGCCAGCATATCGGCAGGAGCTACGAGAAGCTCCCCGACTTCGCCCGCCTTCGCGAGCGCATGGACCCGGAACGCAAGTTCTCCAATCCATGGCTGGAAGACGTCGTCTTCGGCACGAAGGCCTGAGCGGGTTCGTGCGGCATCTTGCCAGCGTTGGCGCTCGCCGCCGCGCCGGTATATGCTGTTGCGAACAAGCAAGGGACGAAGACGTCCCTGATATCGGTATGGAGTAGAGATTGGCGGTCGCCTTCACCAAGGAAGAGAGCTTCGAGACGGCATCGGAAACGCTGATTCCCGATCGCCCCATCTCGCCGCATCCGAACCTCGTCACCGAGGCCGGGTTGAAGGCGCTGGAGCTCAATCTTAGCCAAGCACGCGAGGCTTATGAGGCGACCTTGGGGATCGACGACATCAACGAGCGCCGCCGCCAGGGTGCCGCGCCGTTGCGCGATGCCCGCTACTTCGCGGCCCGCCTCGGCACCGCCCAGCTAATGCCCGCGCCAACGTCCAGCGACACCGTCGCCTTCGGCAGCCTCGTCACCTTCGAGCGCGAGGACGGGCGCGTGCAGACCTATCGCATCGTTGGCGAGGACGAGGCGGATCCGAAGGCCGGGTCGATCTCCTACGTCTCGCCTGTGGCGCGTGTGCTGATCGGAAAGACCGTCGGTGACGTGGTCGATGCCGGCGGTCAGGAGCTTGAGATCATCGCGATCGCTTGAGCGGGGCTTTCATCGCGATCGACAGCCGCCCTTCATCCGCCAGCCTGTCGGCTCGCTCGTTCCCCTCGGTGCCGGCATGGCCCTTGCACCATGAAACGGTGATCGTCGCTGATCCCGAGAATGCCGCGTCGATCGCCCTCCACACATCGGCATCGGCGATGCCACGGCTTCTGAGCCGGCTATTGGCGGTGATCTTCTTGAAGCCGTTGTTGCGCCAGGTCGGCCGCCACTCATTGCAGCCCTTCACGGCATAGACCGAGTCCGACCAGATCGTCACCACCGCCTCCGCCGCATGGGCGTTGACCCATCTCGCAGCCTCCAGAACGGCGGTCGCCTCCATCGCATTGTTGGCGGTGCCGACAGCGCCGCCGCAATCGGATGCGATCTCGACGCCATCGCGGTAGACGGCGAAGCCCCAACCGCCGTCGCCGGAGCCGGGCTCGCAGCAGCCGTCGGTGAAGATCTCAAGCGTGTCGTGAGCACCGATGGCGCGCGGGTCGTCGGGATTATCGGTCATGTCGTCGGCGGAACGTCCGGCAAATCGGCAGGAAGGCGCAGCCTATCCGAAACACCCGGGTCTGTCTTCCGCCCCAGATGATGCCCGCCTACTTCGACGTCGACACCACCTGCGGATAGAGCAACACCGTCTTCTGCTGCTTCTCATGCGCGGAAAGATAGCTTTCGCGCGCCGCCATCTTTACGCTGGGCTCGATATCCGGTTTGCCGAGAAGCAGCCCCTGCATCTGCTCGCAGCCCTCGTTGGTCACGATCTGGCGCTGCAGTTCCGTTTCCACGCCCTCCGTCACCACCTGTATCCCGAGGCTGTGGCCGAGCCCGATGATGGCGCGCACGATCGAGCGGGCGGCCGCGTCGTGTTCGAGAATGCCGGTAAAGCTGCGGTCGACCTTGATCTTGTCGAAGGGCAGTGCACGAAGGTTGGAGAGCGAGGAGAAGCCGGTGCCGAAATCGTCCATGACGATGCGAACGCCGAGACCATGCAGCCGCATCAGCGTCGAGATCGTCGCCACACGGTCGCGGATGAAGGCGGCCTCGGTGATCTCAAGTTCGAGCCGCTGTGGCGCAAGCCCGGTCTCGTGCAGAATGGCGGCCACGCGATCGTAGAGATTGGGCAGCATGAATTGCACCGGCGAGACGTTGACGGCGATCGTCAGCGGCTGCGGCCAGCGCGCCGCCTCGGTGCAGGCCTGGCGCAGCACCCATTCGCCGAGTTGCACGATGATCCCGCTCTCCTCGGCGATTTTGATGAAGACGTCGGGCTCGGAGCTTCCATGCCCCGGCCGGTTCCAGCGCACCAGCGCCTCGTAGCCGCTGATGCTCCCTGTGCGGCTGTCGAGGATCGGCTGGTAGTTGACGAAAAGCTGGTTGCGGGTGATCGCGTGGCGCAGCTCGTTTTCGATCTCGCGCCGCGCCTTGACGGCCGCATCCATCTCCGCGTCGAAGAAGCAGGCCTTGCCGCGCCCGGCATGCTTGGCGCGGTAGAGCGCGGTATCGGCGTTGATGCAGAGAAGCTCGCCGGTATCGCCATCGGCGGGATAGACCGCGATGCCGATGCTGACGCCGACGGCGGTCGGATCGCGGGCGACGTCCATTTCGGCGGCCACGCCCGCAAGGATCGCGTCGGCAAGGCCACGCGCGCCATCCGGCTGCGGCTTGCCGCTCTGGATGATGGCGAATTCGTCGCCGCCAAGCCGCGCGATGGTGGCGCTGTCGTCGGCCACGCGCTGCAGGATCGCGGAGACCTTGCACAGGAGCCGGTCGCCTTCCGCATGGCCGAACAGGTCGTTGACGGCCTTGAAGCGATCGAGATCGAGATAGAAGACCGCCACCTGCCCACGCTTGCGCTGCGCCACCTGGATTGCTTGCCGGAGACGCGTGTCGAAGAGAGAGCGGTTCGGAAGGCCGGTCAGCACGTCATGCTGGGCCAGGTGCTCGATCATCTGCTCGGCGCGCTTGCGTTCCGTGAGATCGCGCACCGCCAGGATATCGCAGCTGCGGCCGCGATAAATCATCCGCCGCGCCATCAGTTCGACCGGCAGTTCCGTCTCGCCGTGGGTGGTCAGCAGCGTCTCATGATGGACGCCGGATTGCAGCCCGCCCGGCGGCAGCAACAGGAAGTCCGGTTTCTGGCCGCGCAATTCGTTGAGCTGCCAGCCGGACATCTCGAGAAAGCGCTCGTTGGCGTCGAGGATCATTCCCTCGTAGAGCACCAGCAGCCCCTCCATCGTGGCGTTCGCCAGGCCCTTGAGGTCGGTGAGGTGGCTCGCCAGGAAGACCATGCCGAGCGATGAGAGAATGAGCGCCGTCGAGACCGCCATGACCACACCCGCCAGCGCCTTCGGCTCGACGATCGCAGCCGTCATCTGCCGTCCCGGCTCGGGGATCAGCGTGATGAAGCTCATCGACACGAAGTGAGCGGCGGCGATCGCCAGCACCATTGCGGTTGCGGAAAGCAGCACCCGCTTGGAGCCGGATAGCGAACGGAAGATCAGGAAGGCAACGCTCGCGAGCGCTGCGCTGATGACAAGCGCCGAGAGTGTCGCCGTCGCGTTGAAGAGAATGTTGAACTGGCCCTCGACCGCCTGCATGCCCGTGAGGTGCATGGCGGTGATCCCGAGCGCCATCAGCGCGCCGCCCTGCGCGAATGCGAAGCGGCTGGTGCCCTCGGTGGCGACAAGCAGCGCCAGATAGGAGACGCCGATGGCGATCACAACCGAGAGTGTGGTGAGCCCCAGCCCGTAGGCGATCGAATAGCCGCCGTCATAGGCGAGCATGGAAATGAAGTGGGTGGCCCAGATGCCGACGCCGATGGCGAAGGCGGACGCCATGATCCAGTTGCGCTGCTGGGCGCGGTCGCATTGCTGGGCCCTGAAGAGCAGCAGCATGGCGGTGAGATTTCCGATGAAACAGACGACGACGGCGGCAATGATCAAGCGCCAGTCATGATTGTCACGAATACAGGCGATCACGGTAAACATCAGCCACCTCCAGCACCAATCTCCGGAAGTTATCAAGCGTCTTCTTAAATAACTATGAATTGCAAATTACAACTTTTCCCTGCTCTGAACGAATGTTCTCGCAGAGTCTGGCGTGTGCCCGCATTTCGTTTTTCACCTCGAAAGCGCTGATGCTTTGGTCTATCGTCCGGCAAAAATTCAAGAAGGAGTCGGAAATGCCTGACCTGATGCCGGTTCTCGCGCGCGCGGACCAGAATTTGCCCTCGAGCCTCGACAAGCTGTTCGAGCTGCTGCGGATCAAGTCGATCTCGACCGATCCCGCCTACAAGGATGATTGCCGCAAGGCGGCCGAATGGCTGGTGGCCTATCTCCGCGACATCGGTTTCGACGCCTCGGTGCGCACCACGCCCGGCCACCCGATGGTCGTCGCCCATCACGAAGGCGCCAACCCTTCGGCCCCGCATGTGCTCTTCTACGGACATTATGACGTGCAGCCGGTCGATCCGATCGATCTCTGGGACAACGACCCCTTCGAGCCTTCCGTTCAGGAAGCTGGCGGCCGCAAGATCCTCACCGGCCGCGGCACCGCCGACGACAAGGGCCAGCTGATGACCTTCGTCGAAGCCTGCCGTGCCTATAAGGAAATCAACGGCGCGCTGCCCGTGCGCGTCACGATCCTGTTCGAGGGTGAGGAAGAATCCGGCTCACCATCGCTGAAGCCGTTCCTGGAAGCCAATGCCGCCGAGCTGAAGGCCGACTATGCGCTGGTCTGCGATACCAGCATGTGGGACCGCGACACGCCGGCGATCGCCGCCGCCCTGCGCGGCCTCGTCGGTGAAGAAGTGGTCGTCACCGCAGCCGACCGCGATCTGCATTCCGGCCTCTTCGGCGGTGCGGCCGCCAACCCGATCCACATCCTGACGAAGATCCTCGCCGGCCTGCACGACGATACCGGCCGCATCACGCTGGATGGCTTCTATAACGGCGTCGAGGAAACCCCTGCAAACATCAAGGCTTCCTGGGAAACGCTCGGCCTGACCACCGAGGGCTTCCTCGGCGAGGTTGGCCTGTCGGTTCCCTCGGGCGAGAAGGGTCGCTCGGTGCTGGAGCTCACTTGGGCGCGCCCGACAGCTGAAGTCAACGGCATCTGGGGCGGCTATACCGGCGAAGGCTTCAAGACCGTCATCGCCGCAAAGGCGTCGGCCAAGGTCTCCTTCCGCCTCGTTGGCACGCAGGACCCGGCCGCCATCCGCGACAGCTTCCGCGCTTACGTGCGCTCCAAACTGCCTGCCGATTGCTCGGTCGAGTTCCACCCGCATGGCGGCTCGCCGGCCATTCACCTGTCCTACGACTCGCCTGTTCTGACCAAGGCGAAGACGGCGCTCTCCGACGAATGGCCGAAGCCCGCCGTCGTCATCGGCATGGGCGGCTCGATCCCGATCGTCGGCGATTTCCAGAAGATGCTCGGCATGGAATCGCTGCTCGTCGGCTTCGGCCTCAGCGACGACCGCATCCATTCTCCGAACGAGAAGTACGAGCTGACCTCGTACCACAAGGGCATCCGCTCCTGGATCCGCATCATGGAAGCGCTGGCGGCGTAATCGGCGTCGATGAAATGAAAAAGGCGCACCGATTTTTAAAGATCGGGGCGCCAGAGAAACAAAAAGGCCGGGTTGAAACCGGCCTTTCGTCATTCGCTTCGCATCAGTGCCAGTACATCCGTGGTCAAAGTGAAAGCGAATATTGCAGTCAGACTGCCCGCGAAAGGTTAACGGAGCGTTAACGATAATCTCGCGACTGTCATGTCGATCAACCGGCGCTCCATGGTGCGGCTTGGCGATCGACGACTGCATCCGATGACCGGGATATCGTGATTGCGCCGGCCCATTTCAAGGCCTAGGTGCTCGAACCGTTCAAGCTGCGTTCATCAGCGGATGCTATAAGTCATTGAAAGAAAAGTTGAATCACTCTCGCCAAACTTTGGCCGGGAAGCTGTTCACTGTTGTCTTGATAAGGCGATAAGCCCGAAAGTTTTCTGAAGGGGCGGCGTTTCGGCCGCTCTATCTAGGGAGTGCAAGCGTGAAGACCACATTGATGAAGATCACCGCCGTCGCAGCCTTGTTGCTGGCCCCGGTGGCAGCTCAGGCCGCCGAAGGGTTCGCGACCGCCAACGTCAACATGCGCGCCGGCCCGAGCACGCAGTATCCAGCTGTCACCGTCATTCCCGCCGGCGAATCCGTCGAAATCCACGGGTGCCTTGCCGATGTGCCCTGGTGCGATGTCGAGTTCTACAACGGCCGCGGCTGGGTCGCCGGCCGCTATGTGCAGGCGCTCTATCAGCAGCGCCGCGTCTATGTCGACCCGCAATATTATCGCCCGCTCGGCATCCCGACGGTCGTCTTCAGCGTCGGCAATTACTGGGATCGCTACTACCGCGATCGGTCCTTCTACGGCCAGCGCGACCGCTGGCGCCGCAACCCGGCACATGACCGCCCACCCCCCGTCCTCCCGCCGACCGGCCCCGGCCTCGCCCATCCGGGCCG
>NZ_JAGHMF010000031.1 GCF_017741815.1 Rhizobium sp. 16-488-2b | reverse complement strand
AAGCCCAATTCTCGTCCATTTCCTTCAATCTTGACCTGCTGACCCAGCCCCAGCAGGCTGTCGGCCTGGGAGGCGAGTTCGCGGCTTGCGGCCGTCGTCTCCTCGACCATCGCCGCATTGTGCTGTGTCATCTGGTCCATCTGATTGACGGTGGAGTTGACCCCCTGCAGGGCACTCGACTGGTCGTGGCTGCCACGGGCGATCGTTTCGACGTGCTGGCTGATGGTAACAATCTGGGTGCTGATCTTCGCAAGGACCGCGCCGGTTTCCTGCACCAGATGCGAGCCGGTATTGACCTCGGTCGTCGACTTGTTGATGAGGACCTTGATCTCCTTGGCTGCCTTGGCGGAGCGTTGCGCCAGTTCGCGCACCTCCTGGGCAACGACAGCGAAGCCCTTGCCAGCCTCTCCGGCACGAGCTGCCTCGACGCCGGCGTTCAGGGCAAGAAGATTGGTCTGAAAGGCGATCTCGTCGATGACACCGGTAATCTGTTCGATCTGACGGGAGGCTTCTTCGATGCGGCCCATGGCGTCGATCGCATTGTTGACGACGATCGCCGAGTCGTCGGCGCTGCGCTTGGCCTGGCGGACGATCTGGTCGGCATCCTTGGCACGCTCCGCCGACGAGCGAACCGTGACGGTAATCTCGTCGATGGCGGCGGCCGTTTCTTCGAGCGAAGCAGCCTGCTGTTCGGTACGTTTGGCAAGATCCTCAGCCGCCTCGGCCATCTGGTTGCCGTTGCCCTGGATCATTTCGACATTGTCGCGGATCTGGCGCATCGTCGCCTGCAGCCGCGTCAGCGAACCGTTGAAATCCTGTCGCAGCTGATCGAGCGACGGGGCGAAAGGATGCTCAATGCGATGATCCAGTTTCCCCTCGGCCAGATTCTTCAGACCGGTCGCCAGCGCCGACATGGCCACTTCCAGCTCTGCCGCGCTTCTTGCGCTTTCGGTCTCGCGCAATTGTCGCTCCTGTTCGAGCAGCCCGTTGCGGTGGATCGCCTCATCCTCCATTCGCACCTTGTCGACGGCGCTTTGACGAAAGGATTCGAGCGCCCGCGCCATAATGCCGATTTCGTCGGAACGCGACACGGATCGGATCTCGATCGTCTGGTCACCGTTGTTTAGGCGGTTCATCAGGCCGGTGATGTCTTTCAAGGGTTTCGTGAGGCGGGACGAGAAGATGTAACCCACGATCCCCATGCCGAACAGCACAGCCAAGGTGGTCAGACCAGCCCATTTTGCTAGTTCATCCGCTGAGGCAAGAACCTTCGCCTTGTCTTGACCAATGACCAGAAGGTGCGGTTGCCCAAAAAGCGTGACCGGTACATAGGAATAAAAAATTAAGCCGCTGGCGGCGTCGGCGAAGAGGGAGCCACTCTTTTGGTCTCGGGCAGCCTGGACCAGCTCCGGCGCTAAGCCGCCTTCCGCGACGTTGCCGGCCCTCAATGTGCCATCGGCGCCGATAAGAAAAGCCTCGTCAACACTCCGGCCAAGCCCTTCGGGCGAAACGAGCGCCAGAAGCTTGGCTGGTGCGATCCGGATCACGACGGTGCCACGTTTGACAACAGAGCCCCAGACGACGTTGGCAAGTGGCTTAGCAAGAAAAGCCGAAACGTCGCTTTCCTCGCTTTTGAACGGTATGAACCCCGTCCGGTACACCTGATCGGCGGGCCCGGCGACGGATGAATCAAACAGCGACTTCAGGGACGCGTTCTTCGGGTCCTGAACGGTCGCCATGAACTCCGGTCCCTTGGTAACCGTGTAGACCAGCTGGCCATTGTTATCGATGACGAAGATATCGCTCAGATCGGCATTCTTCCAGGCGCTGAACAGTGGCCCATGCACCGAGCTATGCTTGACGGAATAGAGCATCTTGACCGTCGATCCGTCGAAAGCTGCTCTTTGTTCAGGAGTCTTCGACATGTCTTGGAACGCCTCGCGTACCTTCTGGTCAGACATTGCGATGGCCTTTCCGGCCTGCTCCGTCATTTCCCCGAGCGACTGGCTCTGTGCAATTTCGGTCAGCGTCTGCGCTACCCGTTCATCATAGGCTCTGAGCGCCTTCGACTGATTTGCTGCGATTGCCTCGAGGCGGATCTTGCTCGCCTCTATCAAACCGTTCTTTCCGATCTGATAGCTCAATGCCCCGACAGACGCGCAAGAAACGATTGCTGTTCCTATGATCACGGCCGCAAACTTAGCTTTGATGGACCGCATGCGGTGGAAGAGTCGCAAAGAATTGTGGGAAATCTGCATTTTGAATCCATTTCGAGTTCAAACAGTTGCAAACCATCATTGCTGATACTTCTGAAAAATCCGTTACAGATCGTATCTTCCCCACTATTTTCAATAGTTTGTACGAAACTCCCGTCGAACCTTTTTTAGGTTCTTCAATGTTGTTTTTGTGTATTCAACCTCAATTCGCCGATGATATCGCTTCAAAATTGCAACATATCCACATAGGGGCGGAGCTAGGCGGGAGTTCGTCCTCACCGGAGCACGGTACTGAAATGGGTGTTTCTGTGACACGAAAGTTCACAGGACATCACACCAGCAGCGATTCGCGGGCGGGCAGGGGGCGTTTCCGGATTCTCATGCCGTGGAGATCAGTGCATTTTCGTTTGAAAGATCCGCAAACACCACATAAATACACAAATCCAAGGAAAACGTCGTGGGCTTTCCGGTTCACGGTCACCACACTTACCAACGCATCTCGCCAACCTTACCTCCAAAGATTTGCGAGATAGGTTCGCCGCTTACAGGGATTGTCAGCATCAACGTTGCTGCCGGCCCGCACCGACCCGAGGAAGAAGCTGTCAATGTCGAGCGAAGTCCGCAAGGAAGTCATTCTGGAACGGCTCGATCGTGACCAGCGTGTCAGCGTTCTCGAGCTTTCCGCGGAGTTTGGTGTCTCGGGTGAAACCATTCGGCGCGATCTGAAGGACCTAGAGGCCGAGGGGGTCGTGCGGCGTGTTCACGGTGGCGCTATACCGGCCGGGCGCACCGCAGACGTACCGATCACCGATCGAATCAGGTTTAATGCGCTCGAAAAGGATGTGGTCGCGCAGATGGCGCGCAACCTGATCAACGATGACTGTGCCATTTTTCTAGATACCGGCACCACCACTTTATCCCTTGCGCGACACCTGGTTGGCTTCAAGAAGCTACGGCTGTACACGAATTCCCTGATGGTCGCGCAAGCCGCCTGCCAGCATTTCGGCGTCCGGGTCCAGATGACACCTGGAAATCTCCGCCCGATCGAACAGGATCTGGTCGGCTACGACACACTGTCCTACATCCAGCAGTTCCACTTCGATATGGTCTTCATGGGTGTGGCGGCGATCAAGGCGGAATATGGCTTCATGGACTACGAAGAGGACGAAGCGAGAATCCGCCAAGCTCTGCTGAAGCAGACCGCCCGAAGCATCATGCTGGCCGACCATTCAAAGTGCGGCAAGACCGGCAATGTGATTACCGCCGCATTTTCCAGCGTAAACACGTTGGTTTCCGATCAGCGCCCGCCGACGGATATTCTGGCGGCGGCCAAAAGGGGCGGCCTTGAAATCATCCACGGTTGACCGTCCGCCGAAAGCATCAGGTTGGTAATATCCGCCAGCTGAAGGAGAGACGGGGTCACTCTCCGTGCAGAACGCCCATGATTTGAGTGTGAAGCGCGGCATTTGCAGCAGCGACGATCCCGCCGCCCTGCTCGGCGGGCCTACCATCCCAGTCGGTCACAACGCCGCCCGCCTGTTCAATGATCGGGATCAGGGCAACAATGTCGTAGGGATAGAGGCCCGCTTCAACGACGCAGTCGATCTGGCCTGCCGCAAGCATGCAATAGGCATAGCAATCGGTTCCGTAGCGGGCGAGGCGAACCTGTTTTTCGAGCCGGTCGTAGCTGGCTCTGCGATCAGGTTCGAAGATGGCCGGCGTCGTCGTGAACAGGGTCGCATCGGCCAGGTTTTGCGTCGAAGTTGTCGAAAGCCGCACTCCAGCTTCGGCACGTGGTCCTTCGTAAAAAGCGCCATTGCCGGCTGCATAAAACAATTCGCCGATAAAAGGCTGCGCCATCATGCCGGCGACGGCTTGGCCGTTCTCCGTCAGTCCAACAAGAGTCCCCCAAAGTGGAATACCGGAGATAAAGGATCGTGTTCCGTCGATCGGGTCAATGACCCAGACATAGCCGGCATCCGCCCCTTCATTACCGAACTCTTCGCCCAAAATACCGTGGCCAGGATATTCAGCCCGAACGAGATCCCGAATGGCTCTTTCCGTTTCCCGGTCGGCTTCGGTAACCGGATCGAACCCACCTGCGGCCTTGTTGACAACTGCGCCTGGCAGTCGAAACCGCGGCAATGCCTCACGCGCAGCTACAGCCGCCAAGCGGCGAAAAAAATCAGGCGAGACCAGGTTTTCGTTGGTTTGAATGTGCATGTGTCAGACCGCCTTCAGCCACTGCGACCATAGCGGATTGTTCATCACGAAACGTGCCCGCATATGTTTCCAGAATCCATATTTGAAAAAGTCGAAATCCAGACGTGAGACTTCGTTCTGCACCATGGCCCAAGTCGCCCATTTGAGGTCGACGAGCGCCTTGAATAGCGAGATCCGCGCCAGGATACTCGGGTCCGCCCGACCATAATATTCCTCGATCAGTTCCTTCTCAATCTCGGGCGAGAAGCACATCTCGCAGAACCAGAGCGCCAGTTCGGCGGCGCGATCATTGGTGGACGCATATTCGAAATCGACGAGCATGACCCGGCGATCGGAATGGAGGAGGAAATTGCCGGCCAGCGTATCGTTCATGCACGGCGCCAGATCGAGACCTGACGCCTCCAGTGCGCTGCGCGCCTCGCGATAGCGCGCATTCATCCAGCTGAAGTCGCTCGGAAACTCGCCGCCCAGATCTAGAGCCTGCTGGAAATGTTCGTCGATCATATCGAAGGTCGTCTTTTGCTGCGAAAGCGGCGCGGTGTCGTTAAAGGCCTTCAGCGCGCGAAGACCATTCAGGCGTATGACCGGATCCAGAAAGTCGGCATTGGTCGATGTTCTCAGCCCTTCGACGAATTCACTCACCTCGACCCCGGTTTCGGGGAAGAAGTCGATGATCCGAGCCCCGACGCCGGCTTCGTGCGCCTTGCGCCCAGCTTCGTTCGCGGTTCTTCGGTCGATGAACATTTCGGTTCCGGCGCCAGGAATCTTCACGAAGAAACTGTGTGGCGCACCGAAGACGTAGACGCGCCAATTGGGGTTGCTGATGCCGCCGGGCACCGGTTCGTAGGAAACATCGAGGTCCCGCCAATCCGCGACGGCTGCGATCGCCTGCTCGATCGCCCGTTCCGCCTGCGATGCGCCTTCGCCTAATCTACGTCTCATCGCTTTCTCCGTCAGACCTGTTTCAGCCATGTCTCGAAGCGTGGTCCTTCGATGACTGTGCGGGCTCTCAAAAGCCGCCATTCGGCATATTTGAAGAATTCAACATGCTTGCGTGGCGAGTGGGCGGCATTGATGAAGCCCCAAAGCGCCCACATGAGATCGTCGGCCGCACCGTAGAGACGGGCGCGCGCCAGCACACCGGCATCCGGCTTTCCGGTTGCGATCTCGATCGCTAGCAGCGCCTCACCATCGAAGGGGAGGAGTTCGGCCAGCACGGTTCCGATATCGTACGCGGGGTCCGCCTGGCGCGCCCACTCGAAATCGACCAGCCGAACCCCGTCGTCCGGCCCGACCATGACGTTCGACGAGACGCCGTCCGCATGGCATGGGACCGTATCGACACCCGCGGCGGCGATGGCGCCGGCAATCCGCTGGACGGCGGCCGAGACGGTGAATACCGGTGCTGGCAGGATGACACACGGTTCTTCGGCAACTTGCCGGTAGGCGGCAACGAGATCGAAAACACTGCGCGCTTCCGCAAGCGGTTGGGCTTTCTGGAAGGTGCGTTTCGCCGTCAGAAGATTTTCGAGAACCCGCGGGCGGCGAAGGACATCGGCATGGCCCCAGGCCCATTCCTCATCAAGCGCCTCGAACACCAGTACGCCGTTGGCGGGATCTGCATGGATGAGACGCGGGGCAATGCCCAGTTCGCCCGCCTTGCGGCTGGCCTCCGCAACGCAATCCAGTGCGATAAATTGGGACATGTCATCGTGGAAACGTTTGACGAAAACCCGCGGCTGATCGGCCTTGCTTGCAAAAAAGCAGAGATTTTCGACAGCGCGGTGAATGGGCGATACCACGCCGCCAATCGGACCTGAGAGGGTGGCGCCCGAAAGGCCGACCGCTTCGAGCGCAGTCTGAATTGTAGCATCATCATGCATGGAGCCCTCCTTCAACGAGATGGCGAAGTGTGGTCGTCAGCACCGTCAGACCAGCTTGCACGTCGTCCGGCTCGGTCAGCTCGTCGGGATGATGGGCAATGCCATCCACGCTCGGAATGAAGATCAGGGCGGACGGTATGCCACTGTTTTGCAGGGCAACGGCATCATGGCCTGCGACGGAACGCATGGTCAACGGCTCGAAACCGCAAGAGCGGGCCGCCCGGCCGACAAGCGCCATCAGCCCGCCATCCATGCTGGCAGGGTCCCGCAAAGTATCGGTGACGATTTCCAGCTGCGTGACCGTATCGGCGGCCGCCTTTTGAAGCGCGGCAAGTGCGAGCTCGCCGGCTGCGTCCAGTTCCGACACGTCGGGCCCCCTCAGTTCGAACCAGACAGTCGCTCGGTCGACCACAACGTTCGGCGAGTTGGGCTCGACCACGAGGCGCGCCGCCGATCGATGGAGGTGGGGATAGCTTGCGGCGACGACCGCTTCGAAGGCGGCAATCCCTCGCGCGGCGGCGAGAAGTGCATCGCGGCGATCGGCCATCGGGGTCGGGCCGGTGTGCGCTGCTCGACCGATCCAGCGCACGGTCGACTTGCGCGCCGCCCAGGTTCCTTCGACGATCCCGATCCGTCGGCCCGCTTCGAGCAGTTTCCGTCCCTGCTCGACATGCAGCTCGACATAGGCCGCGGGGGAGGGAGGAACTATCCCGCTTTCGCCGTTGATACCGACCGCCGCGAGCGCGTCCTTAAGGGATATGCCGTCCCCGTCGCGCAGTTCAAGTGCATCACCGAGTGCGAGAGCGCCGGAGAAGACGGCGCTGCCGGTGAGGCTCGGTTGATAGCGAGCACCTTCCTCGTTCGTCCAGTTGACGACCGCGAGATTATAGTGCGGTTTGCACCGTCCACGTTGAACCTCCGCGTGAATATCTAGCGCAGCTTGTCCTGCTGTCAGCACACCAAGTGTACCGTCGAAACGGCCGCCTCGCGGCTGGGTGTCGAGATGCGAGCCTGCAAAAATCCAGGGGGCATCCCGACCGGCCCATTCGAAGCAGGCAAACTGGTTGCCAATTGCATCATGCGTGATGTGCGCGGTCGCTTGCTCCATCCAAACGGCAAAAACGCCTCGCGCCATGCCGTCCTCGGCGGTTGCCGCTAAACGTGTCACGCCTGCTCCAGGCTCGGCGCCGATAGCAGAGATCCGGTCGAAGATCGCATCGAAATCGTTTCGCGGGATTGTCCCTGCATCAAGCATGAATGATCTCCATTTCTTCAGCCCGAACGGCGCCAAGGATATCTTCCGGCGGACGCCGGTCTGTAACGAGCGTGCCGATTTCTTCGAATGGAGCGGTGATCACATTGCCGATCCTTCCAAACTTGGAATGATCGGCCAGCATGACGCTTCGCGACGATCTTCTGACCAGGATCTGACGAATTCGTGCCTCGTCCTCTTCATAGTCCATGAAGCCATATTCGACGTTGATTGCCGCCGCACCCATAAAGACCATGTCGAAGTGGAACTGCTGGATGTAAGAAAGCGTGTCGTAGCCGACCAGATCCTGTTCGATCGGGCGCAGATTTCCCGGCGTCACGTGCACGCTCACGCCGAAGTTTTGGCAGGCCGCTTGCGCGATCATCAAGGAATTCGTGTAGAGCCGCAGCTTCTTGAAGCCGATCAGCCGGCGAGCAAGCGCAAGCGTCGTCGTGCCTGTATCGAGGAAGATCACACAGTCGTCATTGATCAGGTTACGCGCCACGCTGGCAACCGCATCCTTTTCGATCGAGTTGAGCTTGATGCGCTCGGTAATCGGCGTGTCGGCGGTACGACCCGCGGGAATTGCGCCGCCATGCACGCGGCGCACTGCACCTTCTGCTTCGAGGTTCTTCAGGTCGCGGCGAATGGTTTCACCCGAAACACCGAATTCGGCAGAAAGTTCGACAACGCTGACGCGTTGATCACGGCCGAGGCGCTCCAGGATGACCTCCTTGCGGATCTCACTGGACATGGACCGCCTCGTCCTCGTGCCGATGCAGGCAGGCTGCGTAATTCCCGCCCTCGGAACCCTGCAGCATCGGATCGGTCTTTTCGCAGTCGCTCTGCGCGCGGGGGCAGCGCGAGCGGAACGAGCAGCCGACAGGAAGATGAATAGGACTTGGCGGCTCGCCGTCCAGGAGGTATTCCGCGCCCGGGAAACGGTTTTCCTCCAACGTTGGCATGGCGCTGAGCAGCGCCCGCGTGTACGGGTGGTGGGGATGTTCGAAAAGGGTTCTGTTGTCCGCCAGTTCGACGATGCGCCCAAGATACATGACCGCAACGCGGTGACAGATCCGACGGACCAGCGCCAGGTCGTGAGATATGAAAATATACGAAAACCCGTGCGCCGCCTGAAGCCGTTTGAAGAGATCGAGAAGCTCGGCCTGCTCGACCTGGTCGAGCGCCGACAAGGTCTCGTCGAGGATCAAAAGGCGCGGCTTGAGCACCAGCGCCCGGGCAATGTTGATGCGCTGGCGCTGACCGGCGCTAAGGCCCACCGGCAATCGATCGGCAAGTTCCGCATGAAGACCCACTTCGCGCATGGCCTCTCGTGCGCGTTGCTCCGCATCGCGGCGGCCGACCCCGTGGATCAGAAGCGGCTCTTCGATCATGCGGATGATCGACATGCCCGCCGGCAGCGATCCGTAGGGATCCTGCAACAGCAGCTGGAACGATTTGCGCATCTCGGTCAGCGAACGAGCGGAGAGACTCGAGAGGTTTTTCCCGAGGAACGCAATGCGTCCGGCGTTCGGCTGTTCGAGCCACGCAAGCAGGCGCGTAAGCGTGGATTTGCCGCAACCGCTTTCACCGACAATGCCAAAATTTTCACCTGCCTTGACGGTAAAGGACACGTCTCGTACGGCCTTGACTTCGTTGAAGGCATTGAACGCATCGCGCCGGCGTACGCTATAGGTTCGTGTTGCATTCTCGACGGTCAGGACAGCCTCACCGTCTTTTGCCTCCGGTGCCGATACGTTCTTCCATATCGATGGAATGCGGGAAAGTAGTGCGCGCGTATAGGCTTGCTGCGGATTGGCAGTAATATCAGTAGTCTTGCCCTGTTCGACGATGCGGCCACCTTGCATAACCAGCGTCCGCTCGGCGATCTGTGACACCACGGGCAACGACGAAGAGATAAACAGGAATGCCGTATCGAGACTTTCCCTGAGATTGTCGATGAGCCTGATAATCTGGGCAGCGACCGTAACGTCGAGCGGCTGCGTAATATTGTCCGCAATAACAAGCGATGGCTCGGAAACGAGCGCATCGACGATCATTACACGCTGCATCATGCCGCCGGAGAATTGGAAAGGTGCCTCATGAAAACGAGAGCGCGGCGATGGAATATGCACCCGGCCAAGTAGATCGAGAACCTTTTCCTTAGCTTCCGCCTTACCGATATCAGGCCGGATAGATCGAAGCTTCTCGATGATCTGATGGCCGATTGGCAGCCGCGGATCGAGCGAACCCATGGGGTTTGCACCAATGAAGCCAATGCGGTTCCCTCTGATCGACCTGAGCCCCCGGGCATCCAGCGAGAGGACATCTTTTCCTTCGAAGATCACCTTCCCCGAAGAGACTTCCAATGGTGCGCGAATGGAGTTCACCATTGCGCGCGCAAGCACCGACTTGCCCGATCCGGCCTCGCCGACAAGGCCGAGAACTTCGCCTGGCTGGAGGGCAAAGCCCACATTGTCGACGATGCGCCGTTTGCTGCTATCCCGCAGGAGATCGACTGAGAGACTGGAGACAGTGAGAATTGGATCACTCATTTACGCATCCCCTCTCAGAACCGCATTGCGCGCGCGTTCCAATGCTGAACCCATCAGATTCAGACAAGTCAGCGATATCAGCATGAATAGGCCGGGCATCGTCGCGATCCACCATGCGTTCAGCAAATACTTTCGTGAATCCGCAATCACGTTCCCGAATGTCGGTGTCGGCGGCTGAACCCCGAGACCGAGAAAGCCCAGGATCGACTCGAAGATCATCATGCGGGCGATGTCGAGAACCGCAACGAACGCGATCGGCGGAAGCACAACGGGAGCCACGAAGAGGAGCATGATTCGAAGATCGGACGCGCCGAGCACACGCTCGCCGAGAACGTAACCACGGCTGCGTTCCCCGAGAGCAACTGAACGGGCGACACGCGCATAGAGCGGCCATCCTGAAAGACCAAGCACGAGGATGATGGCAGGCACTGTTGGGCGGGACACACCGAGGATGGTGATGGCAAGAATGATCATGGGAATTGAGAGCTGAGCATCGGTCAGCCGCATGATGACCGTATCAAGCCAACCGCCACGAAAACCAGCAAGAAGACCGAGACTGCAGCCTACGATGAACATGAGGATCACGGTCGTCGCACCGATGAACAGCGAATAACACAGTCCGACGAGACAGCGCATGAGGACGTCGCGGCCGAGCTGATCGGTACCGAGCACGTACGGCCATTGCCAGCCTTCGGAAGGGAATGGTGGGACAAACTTGTGGTTGTACGCCATCTTGAGCGGATCAACCGAACTGATAAATGGCAGGAGAATCGCAAGTCCAAGCAGCAATCCGAAGCCAATGAGGCCAATGCGAAAGTCGAGGCGCGCCACGGCAATCTGCAACATGCGCCGGGTCGGTGTGGTGCCCCGCTTGACGATGGTGCGCTCGCCGGCGCTCTGTTCTACGATATCGGTCATCTTAATATTCCAGTCTCGGATCGATAGTCATCGCGATAAGATCGACCAGGATGTTGATCACCACGAACATCACGGAAATGAAAATCGCGACGCCCTGTATGAGCGGAAAGTCGCGCTGTTGAACGGCATTGATCGTCAAGAGCCCCAAGCCTGGATAGTCAAAGATGAACTCGACCACCAAAACGCCGCCCAGAAGCATGCCGAGCTGTACGCCGAGCAGGTTGATCAGCGGGACAGCCGAGTTGCCAAGCACATGCGAGAAGATGGTGCGTCCACGGCTGAGTCCTCTCACCGGGGCAAGCTGAATGAAGTCCTCGCGCAACACCTGCGCAACAGAAACGGTCAGCGTACGTAGGATGAACGGCGCAATCTCCACCGCCAGCACGATTGCCGGAAGAATGGTGTACTCGAAGCCCTTATAGCCGATCGCAGGCAGTACCCTGAGCTTCACCGACAGAAAAAGCGTCAGAACAATGCCAAGCCAGAAATTCGGCGTCGAGACGAAGATCGACCCCAATGCGAGGGCGAGCTTGTCAGGCCAGCGGCCCTCATACAGCCCGCCGGCGAGGCCGAGTGGAACAGCAACAAGCAAGGCGATGACCAATGCGACGGCAGCGAGCTGCAGGGTCATTGGCAATGTATCGAGAATAAGGTCGAGAACTTTCGCCCGCTCTTCCCGTGTCGGGTCGTTATAGGCCGAACCGGCCAGGCTTGCACCGCTCTTCGGCCTGACGAACGACGTGCCTAGATCACCGGTCGCCAAATGGCCAAGATAGGATACAAATTGCAGCGGTATGGCCCGATCAAGACCAAGTTCCTTTGCCTTCATCGCCACCACCGCATCGGGGGCCATGCCGCCCACGATAAGGCGCGCGGGGTCACCCGGCACCACACGCAACAACGTGAAGATGATGAATATGACGAGAAGGATGATCAGGCTTCCCTGCAGAAGCCGTCTCAACAGGAATGATAGAAGAAACATGAACTTACCCTAGTCTCTCGGGGCCAAGGCGGCCGCAGCGAGGCAGCGGCCGCAGCGCTGGATCAGGCCAATGTCGCCTTATTGGCGTCCATCATACCATTCGGATAGATGTACAGACCACTTAAGCCATCACGCATGCCGTGGATGAAGACTGACGTGAAGAGAGAGAACGAAGGCGTCTTGGTCGCCAGCAACGACATCAGCTCGGTCTGAATGACCGTCTTGCGCTCCTCGGGCTTCGAGGCGTTGCGCTCCTTATCGAGGGCAGCATCGATTTCCGGATCCTGGATGCCGCAGATGCGGTGCGTCGTCGAGTGGAAATGCGTGCGCAGCACGAGGTCCGGCTCCGGCGAACCGGTCGACCAGCCGCAGTCGATCATATGACCAGGCCCGCCGCCGGGACGATCGTAGAGCGCGTCGCCCCAGGCCGCGACTTCCATGACGTTGAGTTTTACCGGGAAGCCTTGTTCCTGAAGCATGGCCGTGATGGCCTCGGCATATTCCTTCGTCTTCGGGTAGAAGCCCACCGATGTGATATATTCGAGTTCGGGCAGTCCTTCGCCCTTCGGGAAACCGGCTTCCGCCAAAAGCTTCTGGCACTGGTCCGGGTCGTACTTTGGATAGTTCGGGATATCGACATAGCCGAACTTGACCGGAGACACATAGCAGTTCGAGGCATGGCCAGAAACGCCGAGAATATCGTCGATCACCGATCGGTCGATCGCGTGGCAGACGGCGCGACGCAGTCTCCAGTCGTTGAAGGGCGGCTTCGAGCAACGGAACCAGAGATACTTGTTTTCGACCGAGATCGCCTTGTGAAGCTGGAAGCCTCCGGTCTTTTCGATCGTTTCGACCTGTTCCGCTTCAAGGCGTTCGATAAGGTCGGCCTCGCCGTTCAACAGTGCCAGTGTCCGGGTCGTCGCGTCGCCGACAAAGCTGAAATTGATGCCGGGAATCGTCGGCTTGCCGAGGTAGAAATTGTCGAAGGCCTCGAGGACGGTCGTGTTGCCGTCCTGTTTGACGAACTTGAATCCACCGGTGCCGTTCGGTCTGGCAGATAGCGTCTTGGGGTCGGCAACGTCCTTTGCCGACATGATCGGCAGAAACGAAGAAAGGAACCAGAAAAGGCTTGCGGGGTAGCCGGCCTTGTCGGTTTTGACCCGCGCGACGTAATCGCTGACGACTTCGACTTCACATGGACCGGGATACCAAGCAGCCGGCCGGTCCGGGCGACTGGCATATTCGAACGTTGCCTTGACGTCTTTGGCGCTGAACGGCTTGCCGTCGTGGAAGGTGACGCCTTCGCGCAGCTTGAATTCGAGCGTGTGCTCGTCGACCAGCTTCATCTCGGTCGCCAGTTCCATGACGAGTTCGTCAGGTTTTTCCGGCGTCATCGGTGCGCGGGTCAGATAGCCGAACACAAAGCTTTCAAGGTTGATCTGCGCCAGCGTCGTGTGAGACGAGGGGTCCCAGTTGCCGGTCAGAGTTTCGGCCGAAAGAAATTTAAGAACCTTGTTTTCCGCGGCATTGGCCGGATTGACCAGGAACTTGGTATTGAGAACAGGCATGCCGAGCGCGATGCCCGCAAGCGCCGAACTCTTTAAGAGCGATCTTCTATTGAACTCCATGACGACATCTCCACAGTTGATTTGCTGGGCGTTCCCCACCCCATCTTGTCGCCAGCAACGACAAGCGGAGGATTGTTGTTTTTGAAAATATGGTCTTCGGCCTGCTGGCAAAATGCCATGACAAGTGCGTCGGCATGACGGCGGCCGACGACCTGCAGGCCAACGGGCAACCCGTTGACGGTCAGGCCGCAGGGCAATGAGGCTGCCGGGTTGCCGGAAAGATTGAAGGGATATGTAAAGGGCGTCCAGCCTGTCCACGCGAGGACCTCCGAGGGCGACTGGAACCCCTCGGGCGCCTCCCGATCCGCCGAAAACGGCTCGACCGGGATGGTTGGCAAGAGGAGCAGGTCGATGTCTTCGAAGAGTGCGTGTACGCGACCAGCAAATTCCGCGCGCGCTTTCGCGGCCGAAAGATAATCATTGAGATTGTAGCCCGCAGAAGCTTCGACAAGGGCGCGGAAACCGCTGCCGAAATCGGACAGGTCGGACTGGGAGCCATAGGCGACGCCCCGGCCGGCAACCCAGAGAGTTTCAAAGATACGGATCGGATCTTCCCAGTCCGGGGAAACCGAACGAACATCGATCGAGAGTGCCTGCGTGAGCGCATCGACTGCTTCGCGCACGACCCGATCGATTTCCGGCGCAACTTTGAACCCAAAGAGGCTTGGAGCAAAACCAATCCGCAGCGACTTTGTCGATCGCGTTTCGGTGTAGTCGGCTTCGTCGTCCGGCAGTGCCTGATGGTCTCGCGGATCAGGCCCCTTGGCGATATTGAACAAGAAAGCGCTATCCTTTGCCGAGACGCTCATCGGGCCGGCGTGGGACAACATCTCCGTCGCGCTCCAAGGCCAGGCCGGAACGCGCCCTAGCGAGCCCTTCATGGCGAACACACCGCAGAATGCCGCCGGGATGCGCACGGAACCACCACCGTCGGACCCCAATGTGAAGGGAACCATCCGAGCCGCGAGCGCAGCACCCGAACCGGAGCTCGAACCACCACTGGTGAGCTTAGGGTCCCAGGGATTGCGTGTCGGACCATAGAATTCGGAAAAGCCGGAACCGGACCACCCCATTTCGGTGGTCGTCGTCTTCCCGATGATAATAGATCCGGCGTCAATCATCCGCTGGACGATCGGCGCCGTCGCCTTGGGAGCGAAATCCTTGTAGGCACGAGATCCGCGCTGGCAGAGCTGCCCTTCGACGAAGAAGAGATCTTTGACGCCCATCGGGATACCGTGGAGAGGACCCCGGAACCGACCTTCGGCCGCTTCACGATCGCAGGCTCGCGCCTCGTCAAGAGCCTGTTCTTCAAACACCTGACTGAAAGCATTGACGATGGGGTTCAGCCGCGCGATGCGCGCCAGGCATTCCTTAACGAGCGCTTCGGACGTGAGCTTGCCGGAAGCAATTGCTGAGCTGAGCGAAAGAACTGAAAAATCCACGATTGCGATCTCCTTGGAATGTGGATTTATGTGGACTTGTTGCATTTGTCAACACGATCGATGAGTGCTTTCGAATTTTTGCGGCCGGAAAAATCGTCACGTGGGTCATCCCAGCACGCAGCAGGAGCATCGGCATAAGAAATCGAATTGGACACGCACCGCGCAGGATTGCCTCACAAAGAGGCATAGTTTGCAGGCATTTTGCCTAGGGTTTCGGCAGCCTTCCGAAAACGGTGAGCGAAGGAGAGGCGTGGCGGAGATGAACCATCGCCCCGTAAAGAAGGCGATATCAAGCTATGTGGAGATCATGTTGCTTTTATTGTTTTCGTTGATATGGTGTGGATATCAACGGAGACTAAAATGGGTAAATTCTCGTTGCTCGGCGCTGGTGACTCTGCAATCGCGATCGAAAACAAGGCCGCGCTCGGCGACATTGTGGTCGTTTGTGAGCATGCTTCGCGTTTGATCCCGCGAGCACTCGGCGACCTCGGTCTTGATACGTCGGCACTTTCAAGTCACATCGCCTGGGATCCCGGTGCACTGAAAGTCGCGGGATATCTTTCGACATCTCTCGATGCGGTTCTCTGCTACCAGCGCTATTCGCGACTCGTTTACGACTGCAATCGCCCGCCGGAGGCCGCGTCTGCAATCGTCGGAAAGAGCGAGATCTATGACGTTCCGGGAAATCAGAACATCTCGGAAGCAGATCGTCAGGCGCGGATCAGGGAAATCTATCTGCCCTTTCGCGACGGCCTCTCTGAAATTCTGAGCGCACGCAAAACTGAGGGGCGCGCGACCATCCTTGTGACCATCCATAGTTTTACCCCGATCTATTTCGGCAGGCGGCGCGAAGTCGAGATCGGAGTATTGCATGACAGCGACTCCAGGCTCGCGGATGCGATCCTCGCGGAAGCCGAAGGAACCGATCAAAACTATGTCGTCATGAGGAACCAACCATACGGTCCGGCGGATGGGGTCACGCACACACTTATCGAGCATGGCATCGCAAACGGCATACCGAACGTCATGATAGAGGTTCGAAACGACCTTTTGGCGCGCGCGGATGGACAAGCAGCCGTTGCGGCGTATCTCGCCACCCTCATCCAAAGGGGCGTATCAGAAATACAGCGCGGAAAATTGCCCGCCGCACCCACGTCAATCGACACGCCTGCCGGCCCGCAGTCGTGATGTTGCAAGGTCACCGTCGTAACGCCTGGCACGGTTCTTGCGTAGCTGCCTTCGAAACCGACCGCGCGAGCCTGCCACCAACTCTCAGGGTGGCCGCGTTCCAACCCCAAACTTTGGCCTGAAGCATGGCCACGAGCGGATGACAATGTATTCGATCATTTTAGGGCGCGAGCGCCATGTCTTCGAGGATTTGAAATCCGTCATGGCCTGTGCCTCGCCGCCAAAGTCGGGCGATGTGCTTGCGGGCATAGGGGCGTCAAGCAATGAGCGGCGGGTGGCTGCCCGCTGTGTGCTCGCCGACATGCCGCTCAAAACTTTCTTGCAGGATCTGCTGATCCCGTATGAGACCGACGAGGTCAGCCGGCTGATCATCGATCGCCATGACCGGGCAGCATTCGCGCCGGTTTCGCATATGACGGTCGGCGAGTTTCGCAATTGGCTTCTTTCCTACGACGCGACGACTGAAAGGCTGGCGGCGCTCGCGTCGGGCCTCACGCCGGAAATGGTCGCCGCCGTCTCCAAGATCATGCGCAATCACGATCTGATCACGGTTGCCGGCAAATGCAACGTGATCACTGCTTTCCGCTCCACCATCGGCTTGTCGGGACGGCTCTCGAGCCGGCTGCAGCCCAACCATCCCACCGACGACCCGGAAGGCGTGGCCGGCTCGACACTGGACGGGCTTCTCTATGGGATAGGCGATGCGCTGATCGGCATCAATCCGGCGACCGACAATCTTGATGCCTGCACCAGGTTGATGGTCCTGTTCGACCGGCTGCGCGAACGGTTCGAGATTCCCACTCAATCCTGCGTATTGACCCATGTTACTACCTCCATCAAGGCAATCGAGGCCGGAGCACCGCTCGACCTGGTCTTCCAGTCAATTGCTGGCACCGAGGCTGCCAACAAAGGTTTCGGCGTCGATCTTGCCGTTCTCAGGGAAGGCAATGAAGCCGCGATGTCAATGAAGCGCGGCACCGTCGGAACCAATGTCATGTACCTCGAGACCGGGCAGGGCAGCGCTCTTTCGGCGAACGCCCATCATGGCGTGGACGAGCAGACGGTCGAGGCGCGGGCTTATGCCGTGGCGCGGGAATTCAGCCCGCTGCTCGTCAACACCGTGGTCGGTTTCATTGGTCCTGAATACCTGTTCGATGCCAAGCAGATCATTCGTGCCGGGCTAGAGGATCATTTCTGCGGAAAACTGCTCGGCGTACCGATGGGGGTCGATGTTTGCTATACCAACCATGCAGAGGCAGACCAGGACGACATGGACAATCTTATGGTGCTGCTGACCGTCGCAGGTGTCAGCTTCCTGATTGCTGTCCCCGGCGCTGATGACGTCATGCTCAACTACCAGAGCCTTTCCTACCACGATATTCTTGGGCTCAGGCATCAGTTCAACCGTCCGCCGGCACCGGAATTCGAAGCCTGGCTTCATCGCATGGGCATGCTTGATCATTCGGGCCGTCTGGCGCCTGCCAGCGCCTCGGGCCAATTCTCTCACAATCTCTTGAGCTACGGGGTGTCCGCATGAGTTGGGGCCGAGACCCGTTTGAGCGTTTCCGCAATTCTACACGTGCCCGGATTGGACTTGGAAGGGCGGGCGACGCATTGCCCACAGCGGCAATTTTAGATTTTCAGCTTGCTCATGCCAGGGCGCGGGACGCCGTCCATGGCCGAGTCGATTTCGTTGCTCTCGCCAAGGAACTTGCGCCAGTTCCGACGATCCGTATCAGGTCGTGTGCGGCGGACCGGACCGTCTATCTAGCGCGCCCGGACCTCGGTCGTCAGCCGCTTGCTGCCGATCTTCCGGTGTCGGGGGAACGCCACGATATCGCGTTCGTTATCGCGGACGGGCTGTCGGCATCGGCGGTTGAGCGCCATGCGGTCCCGCTCTTCAAAGCGTGTATTAAGCGTCTTGGGGGATTCAGTATCGCCGCGGTGATATTGGGCGAACAGGCGCGGGTGGCATTCGGCGATGAGGCTGCGGCGGCGTTCGGTGCTGAGGTGGCGATCGTGCTAATCGGCGAGCGGCCGGGGCTAAGCGTGCCCGACAGTCTGGGTGTCTATATTACGTTCCAACCGCAGTCGGGACGACGCGACAGCGAACGCAACTGCATTTCGAATATTCACGCCGACGGGCTCAGCTATGAGGTTGCGGCCGACAAGATCGTTTGGATCGTTCGAGAAGCGCTGCGCTTGCAACTGACCGGTGTTGACCTCAAGGAAAACGCCGAAGGCACGGCAAGTACGCTGACGCACGGGGATGCATAGTCAATAGGGCTCGGGAAGGTTGGCCTTATAAAGCGCTTCCTTGATGGACTTTGTTCCAAGCGAGAGCACCGCACGTCGCAAATGGTCCTCGATCTCCGCTACGCTCTTTCCTTCGAGCAATGCGGTCTCCCCGAGGGTCTTGCCCCTACCTGCATTGTTTATGACCACATTCAGGGTCGGGTATGCGCGCCGTCCAGCACATGGTCGTTGTTTAGCGGCGGCACACCCTGCAAGTTGATCACCCGCAGGGTCGGTTGGGGAATCGATGTCAATTGAAACGAAACTTCTAGTACAAGCATTGGGATTCTGGCATTACAATCAGTATATTTACATTATTAATGTATATATTTAATGTTTTCATCCGTATTGCGAACACCAATCTCCGTTGCTAAGGTTGCACCCGGAACAAATACTATCATTATTTCTGAATTCGAGACTTCGAATTCGGACATTTGTTCTTTTTATACTGTGCGCGGCGCATACTTTTCAATACCCGATCAAGCGGCACGGTTATCAGATCGTGCCGCGTCACGCCCGATGGCACCAGTTACCAAAAAAGAGCGAGATGCGAATGCTAATCTATCTTATTTATGGACCCACCTGCAGCGGAAAAACAGACTTGGCAATCCAAATTGCACGAGAGACCGGATGGCCGGTTATCGCGCTGGATCGAGTACAATGCTGCCCTCAAATCGCCACCGGCAGCGGGCGTCCTTTAGAGTCGGAGCTGCAATCCACCCAGCGAATCTACCTAGATTCGCGCCCACTCACCGAAGGCGTGATGGAAGCAGAGGCCGCTCATCTCCAGCTCATATCGGAAATAGAGGATCGCAAATCTTCCCCTGGCCTCATCCTCGAAGGCGGTTCGATTTCCCTTCTGAACTGCATGGCCAAGGACTCCTATTGGAATGCCGGTTTCAGGTGGCACGTAAGGCGCCTGCGTCTTGCGGCTCCGGATGTTTTCCTGCCGCGGGCAAGACTTCGAGTTACGGAAATGTTTGCCATCAAGGACGAGCGCCCATCCCTGCTGGAAGAGTTGGCGGATCTCTGGAACCAGGAAGTTCTCCGGCCAGTATTGGAGGACATCGACGGATATCGCTGCGCGATACAGTTCGCCAGGGAAAATAACATCGAAATCAGCGAGTTGTTACATCTCGATCCGATGCGGCGGGAGGCGCTGATAGCGGCCATTGCCGAGGAATATCTTGAACACGCGCGGTGGCAAGAGCGCGACTTCCCTGACTGGCAAGAAGGCGGGAATGTTGGCCTCACTCCTCTCTCGGCTCCACATGATACCGGGAGCCCACCGGACCTTAGATCGTTGGGCTAGGTCTACTCATGAGATTCAGCAAAAGCTTACTTTCGAGCTACGCGTCAATCTGAAACTTTGCCAACCGTGAGGTAAAATGACTATCTTGCTCATCTCCGGAATGGGGCCGGAATTTCCCGATAACAGGCTGCTGCGTGGTTCATCCTTCGAGCTCCTTATCAATCCTGAAGTGGCTGCCGTCGGCTCTGGTAGGGCCCGATTTGATCTCTCGCGCCTTCAGTATAAAGCCGACGATGGGGGGGGCGTGCCGTTGCTTCGTGCACGTCGAGATGGCGGCGGGGCAAGGGCTATGAGCAATAGCTCTGCTGCCAAAGGCGCGTCCCAACCGGCTCGAACGTTCCACCTCACGACCTTCACGCTGCAGTCCATTCTCACTGAGGGGGGAGTTGAGTTCGACGCGATGCCAACTGAAAATATCTGGAAAGGGGTTGGAGACGAACCCGCTGGTTCTTACGATGTCGTTCTCCTCTCAACCACCTTCATCTGGGACCGGCGCAGCTTGCTTCAGGCGATAAGTTGGATCGAGCTGCGATTCCCCGATGCAATCCTGATCCTTGGTGGTCAATATAGCAATCTCAAGTTCATGCAGATTATGCGAGATCATGGGAGCGTCGATTTTATCATTCGCGGAGATGCTGAATTTGCGCTGCCGGATTTGCTCAATAAGCTCAAGGGAGGTGATCCCACCAGCGTTCCTAATCTCGTGTTTCGCGATGTAAATGGCCGACCACGGCTTACGCCGATCGCCTATATCGACCTGGACCAATACCCGTCACCCGCGCTAACCGGTCATGCACCGGTTGTACCTTACGAATCGATGCGGGGTTGTCCGTTCAGTTGCAAATTTTGCTCATTCCCGGCTGCATCGCCCCTGTGGAGATATAAGTCCGCAGATAAAATCGCGAGCGATTGGGAGCACTATAAAGTTCAAAACGGCGCAAGCTACGTCAAAGCGTTGGATTCAACGTTTACCGTACCTCCGAAGCGCCTCAGGGAGCTTTTGCCGAAATTAGCTACCATCGACATTCAATGGGAAGCATACACGCGAGCAAATTCAATCAAAGATGCCGAGCTCGTCCATCAGCTCGAAGACGCCGGCTGCAAATCTCTGTTCATTGGCTTCGAGTCAATGAGCGATGCGAGCCTCAGGAACATGGACAAGAAAGTCACGGCGCGAGCAAATCGTGTAGCTCACGAGCTTCTAGACGGAAGCACGATCAAACATTTCGTGTCGTTTATTGTCGGTTATCCAGGGGAAACTCCCGATATGTTCGAGGAGACCAAGGCGTTCCTTGTCAACGAGTATTCCGGAGAATTCGCTCTTTACGTTTGCATGCTTCAGGACGAGACTATGCCTGTTTGGCAAGATGCAGAACGCTTCAACCTCAAAGTTGATGACCCGAGCGGCGAGGCACGGATCTGGAGCCACAACGGGATGGACTCCGATACAGCGCAGCGATTGCAGCTCGAAACTCTAAGGGAGGTTCGCTGGAAAAGCGACACCGCAAACTTCCGATCTTGGCAACACGATTTCGAGGGTCCGCTTATAAGCAATGACTCCGGACGTCGGAACGCCGTAGTAGAAAAATTAGTCGATCGTCTCGGAATGATCAGTGCGGACGTCGAGGACGAAGGGCAAGCGCAGCGTCTTGAAAGTCAACTTCTCGAGCAACTTAATGGATATGGTGTGACGACGGCTTGACCCTGAGTTTAACGACGCCATGCGTTCACTTCCACACGTTGCCATTTCTGAAGACGCTGATGACCGTCCACCGATCAGGTTGCATGCAGCTTTCCAACCTTGGAGGTGTTTGATGAACACTTCGACGAATACACTCTCCGAAAAGGTCATTTTGTGCAACGAGCATGGTGAGGCCATCGGCACGGCTCCAAAGTCCGAAATCCATCACGCCCATACACCGCTGCACCTTGCCTTTTCGGTCTACATTTTTGATGGCGACAAGAAGCTGCTCGTGACGCGGCGGGCATCGGACAAGATTACATGGCCCGGTGTTCTCACCAATAGTTGCTGTGGGCACCCGCGGCCGGGTGAATCGTTGATTGAAGCAATCGAGCGCCGGGTTCGAAAGGAATTGGGGATAGAGGTAAATGGCATTCGTCTTGTGCTACCCGAGTTTTCCTATCGCGCAGCAATGACGAATGGGATCACCGAACATGAATTGTGCCCCGTGTTCACCGCCCGCTGCCAAACCTTGAGCGTAACACCCGATCTGAATGAGGTGTCTGCGTGGCAGTGGGTGGATTGGCAATGGTTTGTCAAAAGCTTACAGGATGGGCGCTTGCTGGTGTCGCCATGGTGTCGCGCGCAAGTCGAACTGCTCGCATCGTTTAATGCGGATCCATCGCAATGGCCCATAGCGGATGAGCTGAGCTTGCCAGAAGCCGCCAGAGCAAAAATATGAGACGTTGGTTACGACGATTTGGCCGCGCTATTCCGTGCCCTGGTCTGGGCGCTCGAAACGGATCTTGGTGGGTTTGAATATTCAAAGCCAATCTTGCGTAATGTTCGTTTGTCGATGGGAGGAGCGTTTGAGATATTGCGTCTTTTCGGGCTCAAACAACGGCCGGAAACCAGACTATGTGAGCGCAGCAAAGCGCCTCGGCAAAGCTCTCGCGACGTCAGGCATCGGATTAGTGTATGGCGGCGCTTCGATCGGTTTGATGGGGACGATCGCCGATGCAGCCCGAAGCAATGGCGGAGAGGTTATTGGGGTAATCCCGCGTGCACTGGCCGAGAATGAGGTTGCGCACACTGGTCTCGCTGATCTGCGCATTGTCGAGACCATGCACGAGCGCAAAGCGCTGATGGCAGCGCTGTCGGATGGCTTTATCGCCTTGCCAGGGGGATTGGGAACGCTTGAAGAACTGTTCGAAGTATGGACATGGGCTCAGCTTGGCTATCATAGTAAACCCTGTGGGCTGCTCGACACCGCAGGCTTTTATAGGAAGCTCGAATCCTTTCTTGATCACGTTGTTGACGAGGCGTTCGTGACAGCAAGCCATCGCAACATCCTCCTCGTCGAGGAGGACGCTGAGGCGCTCTTGTCTGCGATGGCAAAAGGTAGCGCCACGCTAAAGTCACGTTCAGAACAGAGCGATTTCTTAGGTGCGCTCCGCCGCTAACTGAGCCCACTTTGCCAGTTACCTCATCGTTGCTGCCGATAACCAGCTGTAGCAGTCACAGAGGCGAGTTAATGATATGAATTGCATTGAACGGTAGTGAATTGTGAATTGCGTTGTCTATAAAACGAGAGGGTACCACGAGCGGCGGTGGCCCTGCATACCTGTGATCCCTTTGTTAATTTTGTAACGAAATCGCTGTGGCAAACCATGGCCGATCTCTTATTTCCTATCTCTCGCGGGATGCCGGGGTGAGGTGCGTTCCCAAGAGGACTTATGCGATTGGCCACAGGACAGGTAAGTCATGAGAAGGACGCCGGAAGAGGCTACAGCTACCCGGACGCGGATTTTACGCTCTGCCGAAGCTATTTTTATCGAAAAAGGATACGATGACACCACCTTGCAAGAAATTGCCGGCGAAGCGGCCGTAACAACGGGCGCCGTCCAGTGGCATTTCGGACAAAAAATGCACATTCTGTTGGCATTGCGCGATGATTTTTGCTGGCACGCAAGAAAACTGGGCAGACTCCATGACGCAGGAATGGTTGAGAAGCCGTTGAAGGCGGTTGCTGAATGTGCCACATCAGCCATTAACTACCTCGCTGACAACGAAAACTGCAGGCGGATTTTCCAGATCTATGATAAGAAAGTTTCCGATACAGCCGCCTTCTATAATGAAGACCTCAAGTTCCACCAGGAGGTGCGAGCGACGTTAGGTAGCGTCTTTGGATCCGCAGAGACTAGGAAGGAATTGCTAGCTCCCTGGACGTCCGACACTGCGGCATATACCTTTTGGTTTATGATGCGGGGAACGTTTCAGACCTGGCTGGAAGAAAATTCGGGGTTTGATTTGAAAACCGATGGCTTGCGTATCGTTCAGGCGATGCTTTCCTCGTACCAGCGCGCCGATTTGGTCACTAGATAAACGAGTATTTCGCTTGGTGATTGGTATTTACATATCGCCTAAGCGTTTTCCGATGCCGCTGTCTGTGAACAGGTGGCCTTGAAGGTTGGCCGCTTCCAACGTCGTATGTTCCGAACTCGCGTTGAGCCATGTGCGAGGCAGTGTTGTAATGTTATAACATATCACATAGTAGATATTATGGAACTTCCATCGTTCCTGAGGCCGTTTGCCACGACAGCAGGCAAACGGCTGCTACACATATTGCAAGAGATCGATCAGATGCAACGTGCGCATATGAAAGCTGAACCGGTGGGCAGTCACGTCCCCCAGTTCTCGGCAGCAAAGTTGGTTCCGTTTTTCAAGCCGACGGCAAGAGCGCCTTTCGATCAAGTCAATTGGACTTACTGAGATCTGCTTTCTGAATGGCCTCCTCAATCGACTTTGCCTTCAGTACGACCAATGAACTATGCAGGCAGTTCTCGATGTCGGCGACGGATTTGCCCTCAATCGACGCGATTTCGGCGACGGTCCTCCCTTGAGAAATCCACCGAATGCAGGTCTTTTCAAGCGGGGAAAGTATCCATTCCTTCATGACAGAGATCGCACTAAGTTGCGCCGCGGTCGGCGGCAGGTGTCGTACCGGGCGCCAGCATCGAAGTGTCGGTTGAAGCCAAGACGCCATTGCTCCCACGAAAAGTGGCTGCCGCCGCGATCTGCGAGACGGCAGCCAAGGTGCCCCGGGAGGAGTTCTAACAGCACCGACCAGCAATGCCGTCAAATTCGTATCATTCCGCGCGATCAACCCGCCCCGTGGCTAAAGGTATTTTATCGGACGGCGATTGACCACTTTTCTTCGGGCGCGCAGGAGACCGGACAGTTGTTGCCGCAAGCACCGCTTTGATACCTAATGGCCGATAGTGTGAAACGAGATCTTGCCACTTCTCATCAATCTTTTTGTCTTTCACCGACTTACTCCAGCGAATGTTTTCCATCGAGATGCAAGCAAGCTCGATGCACGGCGTCCACAGCATTGCCCACTACCGCCAAAAGCCCTGCTGCCCCCCAGGAAGGTCGCCGACCCTCCTTTCACTCGAGTCCGCCAAAAGGCGGTCGACGACTTTCCCCGGGAGGAAGACGGTGGCGCCCAGACGCCATTTACTGCTAGCGGTCAGCGAGACTATCGCCCCTGAATGTTGGCCGAAGCCCCGTCACCTACTCCGCAGGATGCGGGTGACCAAAGGCCCCCGGCCACTCGCACGCTTTCGCCGCAGATCCTGCTGCATGAGCCAAAGCCGGTTCCAGCGACGCCCCGTTGATACGCGCGGCAAGAAAACCCGCGATGAAAGCGTCCCCGGCTCCCATTGTATCAACGAGCTTCGCCTGCACGATTCCTTGCCGCGTTACGCGCCCACCTTCGCTAAAAACCGCACCGCGCTCACCCTGCGTCACACAAACCGAGGCCACGCCCAGAGCATGCATCTCTCCGATAAAGCTATCGGCTTCGTCATTCGACAGATCGGATCCAGAAAAGAACGCCAGCGTCAAAAGGGGGCAAATCGCTGCGAGATAGTCGCGGTCTCGCTCGGTGGAGAAGTCAAACGACAGTTCTCTCGAGGCTGCACGGATGCGAGGCAGTTCAGGCTCGATGTAACTGAAACACGATGAATGCACGTGGCCGAGACGGGAAATCAGGTCAATGTCATCGACGTCCATCCGCAGCATTAGCCGCTTACGCACGCCGCCTTGGTTGGATTCGATAAAGACCCGATCACCATCGATGATATTTACCTTTGCTTTGCCCGTCTCGCCTTTCGCTCGACGCAAATGAGCGTCGGACAGACCTTCAGCGAGGAGCGAAGAATGAACATGGGCGCCCTCCTCATCGTCACCGATCAGACCTATGTAGGCAACATCGCCTAGACCAAATCGACGTGCGAGAACGGCGACATTCAAGGCATTGCCACCCGGATAGTATACTCGTTGGTCAATGTAGTGATCGACCACGTTGTCGCCGATGCTGACGAGTCCAGCCTGGCGAGAAATAGCATTGGACATTTATAGCTTCCCAAGCGTAGCGCAATCACACCGGAAGCTCAGGGCTCCTCGGGCGTGAAGCTGGACTCAGGGTGGTAGTTCACCCCTGGCAGTTGTTTTGGGAGGCGACACGAACTGCGAACCGCCTCCCAGACCATTAGTATTCGAGCTTCCACATGTAACGGCGGACCGTCAGGGGGTGACCCTTCGCCTCTCCAAGCTTATCCGCATAGGCCCGAAGAACGGGTTGGAAGATGAGGGGTGTCATATATTCGGCGACGGTCTCGGGCAGCTTCGACACGCCAAGATCCCTTGCATCGAGGGCAGTTACGCGCTTGCTATATTTTTCAACGAAAGACAGTGCGCGTTCATCGATCGTCCGCGAGGGTCCAACCCCGATGAGTTGGATAAAGGGGACGTCGAAATCAGTGATCTCGAACGGACCATGGAAATACTCACCGGCGTTAATCGCAGCCGAGTGAACCCACTGCATTTCCTGGAAGATGCAAATCGCGTAGGAGTAGGCCACGCCGAAATTGGAACCGGAGGCCATCGTGTAAATAACGGCTTCGCGCTTGTGCGCTTCAGCGAATTCCGTGATCGCGGAGCGACGATCCTTGATAATGTTTTCTACGATGCCTGGTAGCACTGCGAGAGCGCGGTCAAAATCGTCTGCCTTTTTATTTCCTTCACGGGCCTTCAGGATACCCAACGTGAGGCGCGAAAGAACAGCCATCGAATGCGCCGACGAAATCGCCGCGGGCTCATGGGTGTATGGGATGGTGTATTCGGATGCTTGATCCAAAGGGCTGCCGAGGACGTGCGTGAGCGAAATTGTCAGGGCGCCGGCCTTGCGTGCGATCTCGGCCGCCTCGACCGTTTCCGGCGTTGAGCCCGAATGGGAGCAAAGGATGACCACGGAAGTCTTGCCAAGGCGCTTGGGCGCGCGAGCCTTGAATTCGGCCGCGTTAAGCGCGATCCCGTTGATCTGTTCCGCCTCGCGCTCAACAATATACTGGTTTGGCAGCATAATGGCGTAAGAACCGCCGCAAGCAACGAAGAAGATGTCCGTGACACTTTCACGCTCCGCTACGGCCCGCACCGCAGCTGCGATCTGGGCATCAGTCTTTTGGGTCGTCATTTGATCATTCCTTTATCTAGTCAGACGTTGGGTAAAAGCTTCAGGTTTATTCAGCCGCGCTCGCTCAATGAGTGGTGCGCGGCTTGAAGATTTGACCGAGCACCAGCAAAACAATCGAAACCGCTATCAGGCAGGTCGAAATCGCTGCAATCGTGGGATCCACGGAATCTCGAAGTGAATTGAACATTCGCCGGTTTAAGGTTGCGTGGGGGCCATTCGATATGAACATCGCCACGACGACCTCATCGAATGACGCAAAGAAGGAGAACAGCATCGCCGAGATGACTGAAAACTTGATCTGCGGAAGCGTGACTGTGAAGAACGCGTAGGGACGTGTTGCACCAAGACTTCTGGCGGCCTGTTCCTGATTGATGTCGTAGGATGCAAGGCCTGCTGTGACAACAATGAGCACGAGCGGCAGGGCAAGAGCGGTGTGCATCGCCACCAGGCCGGTTGTCGTGTTGACGAGTCCAAGCCTGGCCAGGACAAACAATGCACCGATTGCCAAAATAATAATCGGGATTGCCATCGGCATGGCAAAAAGTCCCCACAGCAGCGTACGGCCATTCGAACGACCAGCCCAAATTCCATAAGCCGCTGCCGTTCCAAGGCTCGTCGCGCAGAGCATCGAGAGAATGGCTGCGCGCAACGAAACGAAGGTAGCGGTCATCCAATCCGTGGAATAGAAGTAGTTTTCATACCAACGTAACGAGAAACCCCGTGGCGGAAATTCCAAAAAGTCCGATGGCGAGAACGACATTGGAATGACAATGAGCGTCGGCGCGACAAGGAAGATCAGTGTCAGAACCGAAAGCACATAAAGCCAGAGGCGTTGCAAATGCGTGATCTGCGTCTTGGATGCAGGTTGAAGAAACCAATTCATCGCACCGCTCCCATTCCTGCGCGCCGTGCCAAGATTGCGGCGCCGACGACCAACACAATCGTGATCACAAGTAGCACCACGCCAAGCGCGCTCGCTGCACCCCAATTGGAATAGAGGGTGACATTTGCCGCGATACGCATGGCCGCCATGATGACGGTGCCGCCGCCTAGCACGGCCGGCGTGACATAGAAGCCCAGGCACAAAACGAAGACCATGAGTGTTCCGGAGAAAAACCCAGGCAGCGACAACGGAAAATACACATCCCGGAAGGCACGCGCCGGCTTAGCTCCCAGATTGGCCGCAGCCGCCATCAAATCATTGTCGATCGATTTCATCGACGCGTAGAGCGGCATTACCATAAAGGGGAGCATGATATGGACCATGCCTATCAGCGCGCCCGTCAGGTTTTGAGTCAAAGCGAGCGGCTCGTTGATAAGACCCAAGCGCATGAGGGCCTCGTTGATGACGCCGTTGCTTTGCAGCAGCACGAGCCATGCATAGGTACGCACCAGAACGGCAGTCCACAACGGCAGCAGGACAAACAAAAGCGCGACGTTTTGAATCCGACTGGGTAGCTGTACCAGGCAATAGGCGAGCGGATAACCGATCAGGGCCACCAGCAAGGTTGTGTACAGAGAGACCAAAAAGGTGATCCTGAACACCAAAAAATAAACTGGGCTTGTCCAAAGCCGCGTGAAATTTTCAAAACTGAAAGTACCCTCTTTCCCGATAAAGGCGAGATAAGTCATAACCGCCAAGGGGAGGATAATCGTGACGAAGAGCAGTAAAATACCGGGGATGGCGAGCGACAGCAGACCTAAGCCCTCAAGGCGGTCCGCCCGTCTCAATTCCGTTTCGTTTTGCCTGAATGCATCTGAGGTGGATACGATGCTCATGATCAGCGCTCCACGTCGTCAGCGACGACAACTGTTTCGCTTTCATGAAGCGAAAGGGTGACCTGCGAGCCGGGTTGAGGAATTGCGGCACGGCTGGCCTGGTTCAAGTGCTGCCGAACGTTGAGCAAATTGCCGTCCGGGAGGCGGATAAAGGCCAGGTAGCTTTCGCCCTGAAACAAAGTGCGCTCCAGGACGCCATCAAAAATATTGAAAGCATCGTGTCCGTCGGGGGAAGCTACGATCTCCAGTTTCTCCGGACGAATGACCAGGAGGCCTGCCCCATCGGTTACAGCATTCGATGCAACCTTAAGCTCCTTACCCCTGTAAGAGCATTTCGATCCCGCAACGGCGACTTTTAGAAAATTAGATTCTCCCATGAACGCTGCCACGAAGGCGCTTGTGGGCGCGTTATAGATCTGCGAGGCCGTATCGAGTTGCGAAATCTGACCACCACGCAAAACGGCGACACGGTCCGACATGGTCAACGCTTCACGCTGATCATGGGTCACCAGGACTGTCGTCATGCCGAGGCGTTCATGCATCGATCTCAACTCGACCTGCATCGCTTCACGCAGATTCTTGTCAAGCGCTGAAAGTGGTTCGTCCATGAGCAGGATTTTTGGTTTGAAGACGATGGCGCGGGCAAGCGCGATACGCTGCCTTTGGCCGCCCGAAAGCTCCGAGATCCGTCTGGATTGATAACCGGGAAGCTGCACAGTTTCCAAGACCTCGTCGACTGCGTCCTTGATTTCAGATTTAGAACGCTTGGCGATCTTCAACGGGTAAGCAATGTTTGCAAAAACGTTCATATGCGGGAACAGAGCATAGTTCTGAAACATCATCCCGACCCCGCGCTTATGGGGCGGCGTGAACGACATCTCCTCCTCGCCGAACTTGATCGATCCGTGATCCGGCCGAATAAACCCCGCAAGCGTCATCAAGAGTGTGGTCTTTCCCGAGCCTGAAGGACCCAGCAATGTCATGAACTCGCCGCTTCGGATGTCGAGACTGACGTCGTTCAGAGCGTGTACGGGCCCATACGTTTTGGTGACGCCGGCAATGCAAATCGGCAGAGACTGCGCGCTTGCTGCACTATGTTCCGACGGCAGTGTGTGACTTGGCGAAAACAATGAACTACTCCCAGTGTCGAGGTTGCTACGCGCGTGATCCGTTATATCGGTTTGTGGCGAGCGCAGCTTGAAGACAGGCCGTCTGGCGGCGGCGTTTCGCCGCCAGACTTTCCGAATTCTTATTTCTTGATAGACAGAAGCATCGCGTCGAAACGCTCCGACAGCTCAGCGCCGTTCTTGTTCCAGAAGTCCACCCCGAGCGGCAATTGCCCCTCGACGTTCTTTGGCGATGACGTCAAGCGCGACAATGTTTTTTCATCGTAGCCGTCATAAGCAAGCAAGTTGGCGCCGCCATAGGCGACATATTTCGGCAAATCCTTGACATATTCTGCCTTGGAGATTTCCTTCACGAACTTGATCGCGTTGCCGGTGTGGGGTCCACCCTTCACAACCGCCCAACCATCGGACTGAATGATGCCGTCCTGATAAACGGGCTTAACCGGCGCGCCGGCGTCCATCGCCGTGATGATGCGGCCATCCCAGCCGTAAGACAGATCGACCTGGCCATCGACGATGAGCTGGGTCAATTGCGCACCGCTATCCCACCAGACGACGTCCGACGTTTTGATCAGCTCTTCAAGCTTGGCAAATGCCGCATTCAGGCCGGCTTCAGTTGAGAGGAATGGATAGACTTCATCGTGAGATTTGCCGAGCGCCATAGCAGCCGCTTCGATATTGCCACGCGGGCCGCGGGTCAGGCCGCGCTTGCCGGGGAATTTTTTGGCGTCAAAGAAATCCACCATGTTCTTGGGGTAATCGCCGCCCCACTTTTTTGTGCTGACGCCCATGATCTGCGAAAACACGGTATTGCCGACGCAGTAGTCGTTCACCGAACCAGGCGAAAATTTGCTCCGGTCAACGATGTCTGCCGGCAGCTTGACGAGAATGCCGGCGTCCGCAGCAAGCTGGCATTCGCCAATGTTGATGTTGATGATATCCCAGCTCACCGAACCGGAATCGACTTGCGCCTTGGCGTCGGTCCAGCTTTGCGAAGTGTCGTCCGCAACGGTCAGACCAAGCTTCTTGCCGGCCGGCTCCCAAAGCGCCTTTTTAAAGGCGTCCTGCACGACGCCGCCGGATCCGACGATAACGACGTCTGCAGCGCTGGCGGAAGCAACCGCCCCGGAAAGGACGAATACTGAAGCGGCGAGAACCGCGAACCTATGTCGTATGGCATTCATGGTTGGAATTCCCCTTTTATGGCGGTTCAGACCGCATGGCATATACCAGTGAGACGCGTCGCCCTCCGCTCCCAGTTAAAAGGAGGGCAATCCCATAGCTTGAACGGTTCAAGCTACTGCGCGAGTCGGCACTTGCCGAGCCAGGGTGTAGCAACGTCCCAACTCAACTGGTCTGCATGTTCAGGCCAGTTGGTATATACCAAGATACATCCGATTAATGTGCTGTCAATAAGATTTTTGGCGGGGTGGAAAATCTGTTCGGACTTAAAGCGGTCTCGAAGAGGCTAGCCACCTTTGTGTGGTGTCCTACCGCCCATCATCATCGTTATGGGCGAAGCCGTTGCCTCACTTGCGTTGTAGTCCCGGTGCTCGATGGAAAAACTCACATAGTCGGGATGGTTCAGCGATCGCAGATGCTCAAAGGGAATGCCGTCAATTGTTTCGGTAACACCGTCAAACCTTAGAACAGAAGCGCCCGCTGAGAGATTCAGAAACTCCGCTTCCGCCTCCGTAGCTCTATGGATACTTATGCTCGAAGACTTGTTATGCAAATTGAGTTGATACGTGTCGCGGAGATGAGCATAAAGCGATTTGTTTTCAATTACATCTGCAGCGGATAGGCCCGGTACCATTCTGGCCGGGATCAAGCTGAACTCCACACAAACTGGAATGCCATCTACAGTGCGTTGCCTCTGGATGGAGATGATGGGATCACCCACTGCAATACTGAGCTTGGCCGCCGTTGCCTTGTCCGCGACCTTCCGTTCGAAAAAGAGCAGCTTTGATCCGGGAACGTGGCCCGCCTTCTCTACGACGTCAGAAATACTGTAGGCGACGTGTTCACTTATGGGCCGGTCGAAAAGACGATCCGGTAGATATGTACCGCTGGTTCCTCGGCGCTCGAGCACGCCCATTTGCACCAGGCGATCTATAGCCTTGCGCATTGTCACACGGCTCGTTCGAAACTTCTGTGACAACTCCCTTTCAGACGGAAAACGGCTCCCCTGTTCGAATTCACGGTTTTGAATAGACCGCAGGAGATCTTGCTGCAGTTGGATGTACATTGGCTCGGTGTCCAAGGGCTCTCCATTCCAATTGGTATGCTTGCGACTGTCACTCCGCTATTATCGACAAAGAATCCTGCTTTACCACCGCAAAAGAATGGAAAAGCTTCGAAAAGGCGGGAGCTACGGGGCAATTGCCTGTCGAGGTCGATAATGCTTGACAGATTGGTATATACCAAGGAAGATTGTAGCCGCTCTGGTCAAACCGGTGCTGAATGGGCTCCAGCCGCTCTGAAGAGCGACCATGTTGGAAGTCGCCCAGATAGCTTTTACTCGGGCGACAACTGCCCGCAGACAGCTTCGTTAGAAAGTGAAGAACCATGAAACTTGCAGGAAAAACTGCCGTCATCACCGGAGCCGGCCGGGGTATTGGGCGAGCCACCGCTCTCGCACTGGCAAAGGAAGGATGCAACATCGTCCTCGCCGCGATCGAGGCGGATCAGATCGAGGCTGTGGCGGACGAGGTGCGCGCGATCGGACCCCAGGCGCTTGCTGTTCAAACGGACGTTCAGCACAAATCGCAAGTCACGGCGCTCGCCCAGGCCGCATTCGATCGCTTCGGCGCGGTCGACATCCTGATGAACAATGCTGGCGTTGCTATTCACAATTCGATCCCGAACATCAAGGAAGAGGATTGGGATTGGATGATGGCGATCAATCTCAAGGGCACATTCCTTTGCACGCAGGCCTTCTTCCAACATATGTGCGATCGACGGAGCGGCCATATCGTCAACATTGTTTCTCGTGCGGGCAAAGTGGCATCGGCGAAATTTGGGGCGTACGCTGCGTCGAAGTTCGGCATGCTTGGCTTCACCCAGACGACGGATGCGGAGGGGATCGAATTTGGCGTCAAGGCGACGGCGGTTTGCCCGGGAGCTGTTGATACTCAGCAGCGTTCCGAGAACCACATCGACGACCGCGAAACCTTGCTGCAGCCCGAAGACGTTGCAGACTACGTCACATTCATCGTAACCCGACCTGCCCGCGTCTACATTGGCGAAGTCTCCCCGATAGCCCAGTACCTGAAACCTCTTCCCAGCGGCGGTTTCTTGAAGCCCGGTATTTAGTGATCAATGGGTGCCGTGGGAGCATTTAGATGTCTGTGCGCAAGTCTGTCCAAATCGTCACCGACCGCATCGCGGCTCGGAGTACTCAGTCGCGTCGGGAATATCTCGACCGTATCGAGGCTCAAAAGCAGAAAGGCGTCCACCGTTCGGCGTTGTCATGCGGCAACCTTGCCCACGGTTTCGCCGCCTGTTCACCATCTGATAAGGCGAGGCTGACCGGCTCAAAGTCGCTGAACCTGGGCATCGTTACGTCATACAACGACATGCTGAGCGCCCACCAGCCCTACGGCACCTATCCCGAAATCATCAAGGACGCAGCGCGATTGATCGGCGCGACAGCGCAAGTGGCCGGCGGCGTCCCGGCTATGTGCGACGGCGTCACCCAAGGCCAACCAGGAATGGACCTATCCCTGTTCAGCCGCGATGTCATCGCCATGTCAACGGCGATTGCACTCAGCCATAACATGTTTGATGCCGCGGTCTACCTCGGCGTTTGTGACAAGATCGTCCCTGGCCTTCTGATCGGGGCACTCACGTTCGGTCATCTGCCGGCCGTGTTTGTGCCGGCTGGCCCAATGACGTCCGGCCTCTCAAACGAGGACAAGACGCGGATCCGGCAACTGTCCTCGGAAGGTAAAGTTGATCGCAACGAATTGCTCGTCGCCGAGGCGAAGTCCTACCACTCTCCCGGCACCTGCACGTTCTACGGCACGGCGAATTCTAACCAGATGCTCATGGAAATCATGGGGCTTCATCTTCCAGGTTCGAGCTTCGTCAACACGAACACGGATTTGCGTGATGCCCTTACTCGCGAGGCCACTCGACGTGCTCTTTCACTTACCGTTGGGGGCGAGAATTACACCCCGATCGGCCAGATCGTCGATGAGAAGGCGATCGTGAACGGTATTGTCGGGCTCCTTGCAACCGGCGGCTCGACGAACCACACGATACACATCATTGCCATCGCGCAGGCGGCCGGCCTACACGTCACGTGGGAAGACATGAGCGACCTGAGTGGGGTGGTGCCGTTGCTTGCACGCGTCTATCCTAACGGCCCTGCCGACGTGAACCACTTTCAGGCCGCAGGCGGCATGGGCTTTCTGATTCGCGAATTGATCGATGCGGGTTTTCTCCACGATGACGTAAAGACCGTTTGCGGAAGCGGACTCAGCGGGTACACCGTCCAGGCTAAGCTTTGCGGTAGTGACTTGGCGTTCGAGCCCGCGCCGGCATTGTCGGGTAATCCCAAGGTGTTGGCACCAATACGCGATGCGTTCTCATCGAATGGTGGGTTGAAGGTGCTGACTGGCAATATTGGTAGGTCGGTTATCAAGGTGTCTGCCGTGAAACCCGAAAACCGCGTGATCGAAGCGCCTGCACGCGTTTTTCACACTCAGGACGAGCTGCAGCAGGCATTCAAGACCGGCGAGTTGAATGGTGACGTTATCGCAGTTGTCCGCTTCCAGGGTCCGAAGAGTATCGGCATGCCCGAACTGCACAAATTGACGCCTGCACTCGGCGTCCTGCAGGACAGGGGCTTCAGAGTAGCGCTCGTCACGGACGGGCGGATGTCAGGCGCGTCAGGCAAGGTGCCTGCCGCGATCCACGTTACTCCAGAAGCCTCGGATGGTGGCGCCATCTCCAAAATTCGTAACGGAGATCTCATCCGACTCGACGCGAACGATGGGACGCTTACCCTTCTAGGCGACGAGCGAGAGTTTCTATCCCGTGCGACTGCTACCCAAGACCTCAGTTCGCAGCATTCCGGGATGGGACGAGAACTATTTGCAGGCTTTCGTGCGCTCGTGGGCGCCGCCGACCAAGGCGGAAGCGTACTCAGATAGTGTCTGAATAGACCGGATTTGTCTGGCCGCCATCCCTACGAAAATCATATTCCAAAAGGAGGAGTCTCATGGAATACCGTCAGCTTGGCCGTTCAGGCCTCAAAATATCAACTGTCACAATGGGTACAATGACTTTCGGCGGCGTCGGCTGGGCCCGGAAGGTCGGCGACCTTGGTGTCCCCGAGGCTAAACGCCTCGTCGATCTTTGCTTGGATGCCGGAGTCAATCTGATCGACACGGCAGACGTCTATTCCGACGGCAAGTCCGAAGAGATCATCGGCGACATTCTGGGTGGTAAGCGCAAGGACGGCGTACTGATCGCGACCAAGGCGCGTTTCCCGATGGGCAAAGGGCCAAATGATGCCGGCAACTCCCGCTATCATCTGATCGAGGCTTGCGAGGCGAGCCTGCGTCGCATGAAGACCGACGTCATCGATCTTTATCAGTTGCATGAATGGGACGGACAAACGCCGTTAGAAGAAACTATGGAAGCGCTTGATACGCTCGTCCGTCACGGCAAGGTGCGCTACATCGGCTGCTCGAATTTCTCCGGCTGGCACATCATGAAAGCGCTCGGCGTCAGCGATCGGGAGAAACGTCAACGCTTTGTCAGCCAGCAGATTCACTACACGCTGGAAGCTCGTGATGCCGAATATGAGCTGCTTCCGGTGTCCGTAGATCAAGGTCTTGGGGTCCTTATCTGGAGCCCACTTGCAGGGGGCCTGCTCTCCGGTAAACATCAACGTAATCAGGCAGCACCGGAGGGTAGCCGCCAGTTCGCCGGCTGGAAGGAACCTCCGATCCGCGACGAAAACCGCCTCTGGAGCATCGTTGATACCCTTGTTTCAATTGCCGACGGCCGTGGCGTTTCCGCAGCGCAGGTGGCACTCGCCTGGTTGATCGGTCGAAAGCCTGTCACCTCTGTCGTCATCGGAGGACGCACGGAAGCACAGTTCAAGGATAATCTTGCAGCCGCGGATCTGAAGCTGAGCGCCGAAGAGCGAAAGCGGCTCGACGACGTTAGCGTTCCGCCGCTGCTCTATCCCTACTGGCACCAGCGCAATGAGGCGACCGACAGGCTTTGCGAAGCTGACTTAAATTTGCTCTCCTCATACTTGGCATAGTTGACTCCTTGGTCGGCGCCGAGCGCGCCGACCTCCACCAAGCCATCAAATGCATTCGAGAGAAACCCATCGTTGTCGCGCGCCTTTGGAAGGAGACCTTGAACAGGCGGTGAGATCTACCGTCATTCGTATACCGGCCAGCAAGCTCCGACACCTGTTATCAGTACGATGCGTTGACAGGTTCAAACCTAGCCATCGATCCCTCCGCCGAACCGAAATGCGAGCGGCCAGTGAAAGATAACGGTTGTTGTTCTCCTCCCACGATCATCGACGTAGCACGGTTGGCCGGTGTGTCACGAGCAACGGCAGCGCGCGTCCTTGGAAATTACGGATCGACCGGCCCCAATGCTCGCAGGCTCGTTTTGGACGCCGCCGAACAGCTAGCCTATCGACCGAACCAACTAGCCCGTAGTATCGCGACTGGTCGCAGCAAGGCGATCGGCCTCGTTATTCCAAATATAGAGAGTTTTCATTTTGCCCAGGCAATTCGCGCCGTTACGGACATTGCCAGCGTAAGCGGCTTCGTTGTGTTTCTCGCCACGACAGACGATGATATCGAACTCGAACGTGATGCAGTTCGCGCCCTGCTGGCCAAACGGGTCGATGGGTTGATCGTTTCGCCAGCCTCGAGTATCGACGTCGAGCACCTTGCCGGTGCAAGGGATATGGATTGTCCCATCGTTCTTCTGGATAGGCGAGTACCTCTCCTTAGCGCGGATACGTTTGCAGTGGACAATTTTCGAGCCGCCAATCAGGCGGTGAAATCTCTCATTGAGAGAGGCCATCGACAGGTTGCTCTCGTGTCAAATGCTCCGTCTGACCCACAGCAGAAGGACCTGATTTCATCGGTTAGCGAACGTATCGATGGGTACCGCGCAGCGCTACACGATGCCGGAAACCAGATTGCCGGGAACCGGATTATTCGAGGAGGTCGGGGGACCAATAATCTCGCCCGTTTGGTACGCGCGTTATGCGACTCTCCAGACCGTCCTACGGCTTTTCTGGCGACGGACAGTTCGGTGGCCCTCGTCTTAATCAGAGCGCTTCGCGAACTGAACCTGACAATACCAGAAGACGTCTCGCTTGTCTGCTTTGACGATGCCGACTGGACGGCAGCGATAGCGCCTCCTCTGAGTGTCATCTCGCTACCCATCAGAGAGCTTGCATCAGCTGCCACGGCAAATCTTATCGCGCGGATAATGGGCGACGCCACGGGTCCTGGAAAGGAAACCTTGCTACCGGCATCACTTATAAACCGCGGCTCGGTGAGAGGTGTTTAGAGGGAGACGATTGTCGAGCGAAGAACGCGAGATGTCAGAAGCTACTTTTCCTCGGGCCAGAGGCCGAGCATTTCTTGCCGAAAGGATCGGCTGCCGAACGCGCTCGTCGCATCCGGCAGCCTGCAAGTTCACTCGATTTTCGTGTTTTCGATGCTAAGGCCGGACTGGAAGGTCAGAAAGCCAGGCATGTTTGTGAAACCGGTTACGCCCTTCTTGACGGCGTAGCTCTGTTCGCGCCACATGAAATAGACAAGCGGCGACAGTTCGAGCGCTCTATCGACAAAAGCATCGTAGATTTTCGCTCGTTCGGCCTTGTCAACCGTTGCCCTGCCCTTGTCGAGCAGTTCATTGATCTGTGGATCATTGAAATACGGGGAATTGTTGGTCCGGACGAGCTTGTCACCGCCGTAATAGTAGTTGCTCAGCCAGTCCGCATCGGTAATTTCACCGAGGCTACCGAGCACGGTGAAATCGTAATCAGCCCCCGTCGCCTTCGCCATGCGGCTTGCCCAATCGGGTAGATCGAGCTTTACCTTGATACCGATCTTGGCCAGCTCTGACTGAATGGCGATCGCCGTATTCTGGTGAAAACTGTATTGCGACGATGCAAGCAGTCGTGCCTCGAAGCCATTCGGATATCCGGCCTTGGCAAGCAGCGCCTTGGCCTTCTCGATGTCATGCGAGAAATAGTTCGCCTTGGCTTCGGAATAGCCCATATAACCCTTCGGAATGGCAATCCCGTAGATCGGACTGCCCAGGCCGTTGAAGGCGGTATTGATGATGACGCTACGATCGACGGCATAGGCGATCGCCTGGCGAACCTCAGGCTTTGAGAACGGTTCAAACTTGGTATTGAACTGCAGTCCCATGAACGGACCGGTGTTCCTCAAAAGCTCCGTATCAGGCCCTTTCTCGAGATCGGCGGCATCTTTCGCGGGCACGTAGTCGATGATGTCAACGTCTCCGGATTTCAGGGCGTTTACCCGTGTGTTCTCGTCGCTGTAGAAGACATAATGAACCTCGTCGAGATCCGGCTTGCCCTTCTTGTAGTAGCCGGGAAACTTCTTGACGACAATTTCACGGCCGCGCGTCCAACTGACGAACTGGAAAGGGCCAGCGCCGATCGGCGAAGCGGTCGGGTTGTCGGCATTCTTTGCCAGCCACGCCGCTGGCACAATGACGGATTCCGGTAGGGCGAGATAGTCGATGAGCGCAACCGAGGGGCTCGAAAGGGTCAATTTGACGGTCTTTTCGTCCGGCGTTTCGATCTTAGATATGATCGAAAGTTCGTTGCGGAAGGCGCCCTTTCCTTTCGGGTCGAGAATTCTCTCCAGGGAGGCCTTCACATCCGCGGCGGTAACGGGCGAACCATCATGGAATGTTGCCTGTCGTAGGTGGAAGGTGAACTCCTTCGCATCGAGGCTGACATCGTAGCTTTCGGCCAGTTCCGGTGAGATTTTGCCATCGATACCATAGTTTACAAGCCCGCGATGGATCGCCAGCTTGACGGTACGGCCTGACGTGCCGGGCTGGACGACCGTATCGAGTGTCGACGGCTCTCCCGAAAGTCCGAAGTAAAGGGTGCCGCCTGCGAGCGCACTCGTGGCCGTCGGCCCCAGAAGGCTCACAGCGAGAGCCATTTGGAGAATTCTCTTCATGATGTTCCCTCTCTTTGTTGAAGGTGTCAGTTCTCACGGAGTCTCGGGTCGAGGTAATCGCGAAGCGCGTCCCCGAGGACGTTGATGGCGAGAACAGTGAGCGCGAGGCACACGGAGGGCCAAACAACATACATGGGATTCTGGCTGAGATAGCCGCGCGCCGTCCCGATCATCTGCCCCCATGATGGTTCGGGCGGCACGATGCCGAGACCGAGAAAACTCAGGCCGGATTCAAGCAGGATCGCCGCTGCTATCGTCAATGTTGCCTGAACAACCAGTGGCGACAGAATATTCGGCAGGATCGCCCGCAAGACGACTCTAAGGTAGCGCGCGCCCATGGCGTGCTCGGCTTCGACGAATTCCTGCCTGATCACCTGCAGCGTCGCCGATTGCGCGACGCGTGCAAATTGCGGGATGAAGATGATGCCGATGACCACACTGAGGCTGACGACCCCGCTGCGCCAGAAACCGACGGCGAGCAGCGCAAGCAAGATCGCCGGGAAACTCAGCATGATATCGACGCCACGCATGACGAAGAAGGCCAGAACCGGCCGACTATAGGCGCCGACGACGCCGCAAGCCGTGCCGCCTATGGCGGCAATGGTGGTGGAGATAACCGCCACCATCATCGTCGGACGGATGCCTATCAGGAGACGCGATAAGATATCGCGACCGAACTCGTCGGTGCCGAGCAGGTATTGCGCCGAACTCGCCTGGTTGACCGCGTTCTGGTTGATTGCGAGCGGATCGTGCGGGGCGAGAAGAGGCCCAGCCAGTGCGATCCCGAGGACCACCGTCACGACAAGCAGACTGGCGGCGACGAGCGGTCGGCGAAAAACAAAGGTCGTCTTCATGCGCGTTTCCGGCGGATGCGTGGATCGAGAAGGCTGTAGAGGATGTCGACGCACAGATTGATCAGAATGAACAACGCCGCGATGGTCAGGATGCTGCCCTGGACCAGGGGATAGTTGCGGTTGGAAACGGCCGTGACGAGAAGGGTGCTCAATCCAGGCCAGTTGAAGAGGGCTTCGACCAGTACCGTGCCACCCATCAGGTTGCCGAGTTGCAGGCCGACGATCGTCACAATCGGGATCGCTGCATTCCGAAGGACGTGAATCCAGATCACGCGCCGTTCGGGCATTCCCCTTGCCCGCAAAGATCGCACGAAATCACGGCCCAGGATCTCGAGCATCGACGAGCGCGTCATGCGAGCGATCGAAGCGGCTAGGCCGAGGCCGAGGGTGACAGCCGGCAAGGTCAGCTTCTGGAAATGCAGAAATGCGTTTCGGGAAATGTCGGTATAGCCGCTCGAAGGGAGCCATCCGAGCTTGAGGCTAAGAAGAAGGATGAGAAGCGAGCCGAGGATATAGACAGGAACCGAAATCCCAAGGGTCGAGAGCGACGTCAACAGACCGTCGAGAAAACGTCCGCGGCGTAGGGCCGCCGATATACCGACCGGCACGCCGATGATGGCGGCAAGGACGATAGCAGCGCTCGCAAGTTCGATAGTCTTGGGGAGGCTGGACGTCACGTATTCGACAACGGGAACGCCATCAAGGGAGTTCCCGAGATCGCCGGTTGCGGCATTGCCGAGCCACTTGAGATATTGCGCCAGGACGGGCTGGTCGAGACCGAGCTGATGACGCATGGCGGCGACCGTCTCCGGAGAGGGATTGCTCTCGGGTCCCAAGAGCAACAGCACCGGATCGCCGGGCATGATGTACATGATGGAGAAGACGAGGGTCGCAATGACCCAGAGCTGAACCAGTGCGGTAACAAGCCTCGATCCCAGTGTGATGACAAATGTTGATAAGGTCTCCATCAATGCGCCTCCAGAGCGGCTGGCCGGCCAGTGCCGATCTTGGGCACTGCGCTCAGGAGTGTGCGGGTATAGTCCTCTTTGGGATTGTCGAAGACCTCTGCAGCAGGGCCGATTTCGACAATCTTGCCCTTCTGCATCACTGCGATCGTATCGCTAACGTGGCGGACTACGGACATGTCATGCGAGATGAACAGGTAGGTGAGATCGAATTCGTCCTGCAGATCGTGCAGCAGGTTGAGAACTTGCGCCTGAACGGACACATCGAGCGCCGAGACGGCCTCGTCGCAAATGAGAAGCTTTGGGTTGAGAGCCAGAGCGCGAGCGATAACGATCCGCTGGCGTTGGCCGCCAGAAAACTCGTGTGGATAACGGCCCATGGCATCTCGGGGCAAGCCGACCGCATCGAGGAGCCTGGCGACCGCCGCTTCGCGATCGCGTCCCCGCTGGTGGATGTCGATGGGCGCCGCGACAAGATCGGTGACCGTCTGTCGTGGATTGAGCGAGCCATAAGGGTTCTGGAACACGAGCGCAAAGTCGCGCCTGGCAGCACGTAACCGGTCGTGATCAAGGGAAACGAGATCGTGGCCCTCAAACTCGATGGCGCCACTGTCAGGCTGCATCAAGCGCATGACAAGGCGCGAGAGCGTCGATTTCCCACAACCGGACTCACCGACAAGCCCGACTGTCGACCGGGCCGGAATAACCAGACTGACATCGTCGACGGCACGAAAAGGCTTCGGCGCCGAAAGAGCAGTCTCGCGAAGCCAGTACGTTTTCGTCAGATTGCGAATTTCGAGGAGCGTTTCACCCTCAGGCTTTTTCGAAAGGCGCTCCTTCTGTGACGGCCGAACCTCGACTACGCTTGAGATCTGGCCAAGGTCATCCCTGCATATGACTGGAAGGCGGCTTTGTGGCGTGGAGGCCGATGGCATGGAGGCGATCAACGCCTTGGTGTAGGCGCTTCGCGGCGCCCTAAACAGGTCGCCTGTGGAGGCCTGCTCCATCAGGTCACCACGATAGATGACAGCAACGCGGTCAGCGACCTCGTAGATAACACCGAGGTCATGCGTGATCAGCAGAATTGCTGCTCCGATTTCCCGATTGAGATCGCGTAGCAGGGTAAGAACCTGTTTTTGTACCGTAACATCGAGAGCCGTCGTCGGTTCGTCGGCGATGATGACGTCGGGTTTGCAGGCGACCGCCATGGCGATCATAATGCGCTGGCATTGCCCGCCGGACAGTTCATGAGGGTAGGAGCGCATGCAGCGTGCCGGATCGGCGATCCCGACCTTTGCCAGAAGATCCCGCGCACGTTCGCCGGCCTGGCGGCGAGTTATCCGCTCGTGCAGCTGGATTGCCTCGACAATCTGGCTTCCACAGGTAAACACCGGATCGAGCGACGCCATCGGATCCTGAAAAATCATTGAAATGCGTTTGCCGCGCAACTTACGCAAGACGTCGGGACGAGCTGTCAGCAGATTTTCGCCGGCAAACTCGACCCGTCCGCTCGTAACCGTGGCGTTGTGCGGCAGAAGACCCATCGCTGCCAGCGACAGGATAGTTTTTCCACTGCCACTCTCACCCACAAGGCCCAGAATTTCGCCTGATGTCAGTGCAAGTGAGACGCCGTTGACAACGGCCCGTAGGCCGCCATCCGTCCTAAAGGCGATGGAAAGATTATCGATTCTTAGAATTTCCCTACCCGGCATACCGCGATCCGATCTGCGTTTCACTCTCCTTTGTCGAAGAGTCCGTTCCCGTAGTCTTTTGAGCGCTTGTGCACGTATTTTGAGTGATTAAGCCATAAAACGCCAAACTTCGTCAAGTGGATGCTCGCATTTTGGCAATTGTCATTTCAATCGTGGGAGTTTTTGAAGCTTTTTTGGCGATTTCTACCACAATGCACTTGTCAGAAATGAAAAGCCCGCTTACCGTCAAGACAAACGAATTCTCGACCAGACGATGGCGCCCAGGAGATTTGACAATGACGGCACATAGCTCACGCGTAGTACTGATTTCTGGAGCAAGCCGCGGCATCGGGCTCGCAATCGCACGCGAACTCGCCGAGCATGGCTATCGCTTAAGCCTCGGTGCTCGCGACGTCAAAATGCTGGAAACGCAGTTCGGTCCTGAAAACGACCGACTGCACTATGCGCATTTTGATGCCTATGAACCGGCAACTTCGGATCGATGGGTGGCGTCAGCAGCAGAGAAGTTTCAACGGATCGATGCTCTCGTAAACAATGCCGGCCTCGGCGAGCAGGTCTCCCTGATGGACGACAACGACGAGGCGCTCGACCGGCTCTGGGCAGTTAACGTGAAGGCACCCTTGCGCCTCACCCGCCTCTGCATGCCTCACCTCGAGGCGACGGGTGCCGGGCGCATCGTCAACATAGCCTCGCTCTCGGGAAAGCGGGTCAGGAACGCCTTCGTCGGCTATAACATGACGAAGTTCGCCGTGATGGGCCTGACCCATACGACGCGCCAGGTGGCGTGGGAAAAAGGCGTGCGTGCAACGGCGATCTGCCCGAGCTTCGTGCGCACCGAAATGAGTTCCTACACCAATAAGGTCACGCCCGATGAGATGATCCAACCGGAAACGCTGGCCTCACTCGTGCGCACCGCAATCGAACTGCCCAACAATGCTGCAATGGCGGAGATGCTGGTCAACTGCCGGCTCGAAGACACACTCTAATAAAGCCAGTGAGATAAATTATGTCACGTATTATTCCCGACGCTGTCCCCTCCAATCAGGCCATGCCATCAAAGGTGGATGTCGTCGTGATTGGCGGCGGGATTGTCGGCATCTCGACGGCGTTGGAGCTGGCCGAGCGCGGCGTATCTGTCGCAGTCTGCGAAAAAGGTCTCATTGCGGGCGAGCAGTCCGGCCGCAATTGGGGCTGGGTGCGGCAGATGGGACGCGATGCTTCGGAACTGCCGCTAGCGATAGAGAGCCTTTCGCTTTGGAAGGGCCTCAACGCTCGAATTGGCGAGGAAACTGGATTTCGGCAGACGGGCGTTGCCTATCTTTGTCGCAATGCGCGCCAGGAGGCTGAGTACGAAGCTTGGCTGGTGCATGCGCGCGAATTTGGTCTCGATTCCCGCCTGCTGCGGAGCGAGGAATTGCGCCAGCATCTTCCCGGCATGGCCGATGGCTTTACCGCTGCCCTGCATACGTCCACCGACGGCCGTGCCGAACCGTTCAAGGCTGCGCCGGCGATAGCCCGTGGCGCGATCCGCGCCGGCGCACACGTCATCACGGGCTGCGCGGTCCGATCGATAGAACGTTCTGCAGGTGCTGTCAGCGGCGTGGTCACCGAGCGCGGACGCATCGCCTGCTCGTCTGTCGTCCTTGCCGGCGGCGCCTGGTCACGGCTCTTTAGCGGCAACATGGGCATCGACTTTCCGCAGCTCAAGATTCTCGCATCGGTGGCGCGAGCGACGTCTGTTGATGGGGTTCCAGACATGCCCGTTGGCGCCGACAATTTTTCCTTCCGCAGGCGGTCTGACGGTAGCTTCACGATCGCCATGCGAAACGCCAATATCGCTCCAATCGTGCCCGACAGCTTTCGTCTCTTCTCTGATTTCGCACCGACATTGATCAAAAGCTGGCGCGAGCTCAAACTCCGCGTCGGCAGCCGGTTCGTCGACGAATGGCGAACGCCTCGCTCCTGGGCAGCGGACGAAATTTCGCCTTTCGAACATGTGCGCATTCTTGATCCAATGCCATTCGAACGCTTTAACCGGGAAGGCTTTGCGCATCTCGTCAAGGCGTTTCCAGCCTTCGCTGACAGCCGCATAACCCAAAGCTGGGCCGGTTTGATCGACGTGACGCCTGATGCGGTCCCAGTCATTGGACCGGCGGGCGGCATTCCCGGGTTCTTTATTGCCAGCGGCTTCTCCGGCCATGGTTTCGGCATTGGGCCTGGTGCTGGAAAGCTGATGGCCGATCTCGTCACCGACGCACAGCCGTGCGTTGACCCCGCTCCGTTCCGCTTCGATCGTTTCAAGAAGACCAAGGCAGCCTGATCCGCTCGCCAAAACCTTGGCCAAAGAGGGTGAAGACATGGCATTGAGAATTGGCGTAGATTCCGGCGGCACGTTCACCGATGTCTGCTTATTCGACGAGGAGACGGGGAAACTCGACATCTGGAAAGTACCGTCGACACCTGATGACCCTTCGCGCGGAATCTCAGATGGTGTTTCGGAAGGGCTTGCGACCGTTGCCAGCACCGCGGCCCATGTGGCTTTCCTCGGCCATGGAACGACGGTCGCCACCAATGCACTCATCGAGTTGAAAGGTGTCGCCACCGGGCTGATTACCACCGACGGCTTTCGTGATCTTCTGGAAATCGGCCGTCAGAAGCGCCCAAGTCTCTATGACATGAACGCCGAAAAGCCGGAAACCCTGGTCAGCCGCGACCGTCGGCAAGAAGTTCCAGAACGCCTCAAATGCGATGGCTCAGAGGACCGCGTGCTCGACGAGGACAAGCTGCGCGCGGCCGTGCGCAAGCTCGCCGAAGAGGACGTCAAAGCAATTGCCGTTTGCTTCCTCTACGGCTTCCTGAATAACGCACATGAGAAGCGCGTGGTCGAGATCCTTCGTGAGGAGATGCCTGACGTCTTCGTCAGCGCCTCACATGAAGTGGCGCCGGAATTTCGAGAATACGAGCGGATGTCCACGACAGTCGTAAATGCCTATCTCGGCCCGGTCATGCAGCGTTACATTGACCGGCTGAAACTTCGCCTGTCGGAACTCGGCGTGCCGGTCGCCCCGCAGCTGACCCAGTCGAACGGCGGCGTCATCGGCTTTGACATGGCAGCCCAGCTCCCAGTCCGCACCGTTCTTTCCGGTCCGAGCACCGGCGTCGTAGCAGCGCAGGCTGTTGGCCGCATGGCGGGCTTCGACAATATCATCACCTTCGACGTGGGCGGCACATCAAGTGACGTCGCACTTCTGCAGGGTGGCGTCTGCAAGCTCACCGGCGAAGCGAACGTACACGGCTACCCGATCAAGGCGCCGATGCTGGATATCCACACGGTCGGAGCCGGCGGCGGTTCGATCGCCTTCGTCGACAGCGGCGGCCTGCTCAAGGTCGGCCCACGCTCAGCCGGAGCGGATCCGGGGCCGGTCTGCTACGGACGGGGCAACACGGAAGCGACCGTGACCGACGCCAACATCGTCCTACAGACGCTCAATCCCGTCGAAATTCTCGGTGGGCGCATGAAGGTGCGCCGCGACCTTGCCATCGAGGCCGTTCAAAGACTGGCCGACCAGCTCGGTCTCGGACTGATGGAGACGGCACAGGGTATCATCTCGGTCGTGACCGCCAATATGGCGAAGGCCATTCGCCTCATCAGCGTGCAGCGCGGTCATGACCCGCGCGACTATGCGCTAATGGCCTTCGGCGGCGCAGGCCCGCTGCATGCTGCACGCCTTGCCAAAGAACTCGACATGAGCCGCATGATCGTGCCGCTCACCCCCGGCACGCTCTGCGCACTCGGCCTGCTTCTGACCGACCTGCGCTCCGACTTCGCGATCTCGCGGCTAATGAAGGTGAGCCAGGACGCCGTCGAGCCGATGATCAGCGGTTTCGAAGCACTTGAGGCTCAGGCCGATGCCTGGTTCGCCCAGGAGGACATCGAAGCCGGCCGCCGCATCGTCAACCGCACCGCAGATGTGCGCTATGTCGGCCAGAACTATGAACTCCAGGTTTCCGTAACTGCAGGCACTGTCGGTGCCGACACGCTCGATGCCCTGATCAAGGGCTTCGAACAGGCCCATCTGCAGCGGTTCGGGTTCATCGCCGAAGGCGAGCAGATCCAGATCGTCACCCTCCGCCTGGAGGCGGTAGGTGTCGTCAACAAAGCCGAGTTTGTGCCGCAGCCCGACGCTGGCCTGGATTGCCAGGCGGCCGTCATCGGCTCCCGGCAGGTCTACATGGACGAAGCCAAGGACTTCGTCAGCTGCCCCGTCTACACGCGCGAGAAGCTGAAGCCCGGCAACCGCATCGCGGGACCCGCAATCGTAGAGCAGATGGACACCACGACCGTCATCCTTCCGGACATGCAGGCCACGGTCGATCCCTATCTCAACCTCATTCTGGAGGCGCAGTCATGACCAAGATCGACCCGATCACCATAGAAGTCATCGGCAGCGCGCTGACGTCGATCGTAGAAGAAATGGGCGAGGCGCTGGTTCGCGCCAGCTATTCGACCAACATCAAGGAGCGTCGCGATTGCTCGACGGCTTTGTTCGACCGGCATGGCAACACTTTGTGCCAAGCCGAGCATATTCCGATGCACCTCGGCAGCTTTATCGGCATCATCCCACACATCAACAAGCGCTTTGCAGCCGATGACATCAAGCCCGGCGACGTCTTCATCGGCAACGATGCCTATGAAGGCGGCGCTACTCACTTGCCGGACATAGTGCTGGCCGAACCGATCTTCCACGGTCCGACCATGGTCGGGTGGGCAGTGAACACGGCCCACCACGCCGACTTTGCCGATCGGGGACATGCCCATATCTACCAGGAAGGGATACGCCTGCCGCCAGTCCGCCTCTATCGCGAGGGCAAGCTCCAGCAGGACCTGCAGGACGTATTTCTGCTGAACTGCCAGGTTCCTCACGAACGGCTTTCTGACCTTCGCGCGCAGATGTCTGCCAACCGGCTCGGCGTTCAGCGCATGCAGGATCTCTGCAGCAAATACGGCGGCGATAAGGTCTTGGCGGCGGGCGACGCCCTGCAGGATTACGCCGAGCGTAAGATGCGCGCCGGCATCGCGGCAATTCCGGACGGCACCTATAGCTTCACAGATTATTTCGACAGCAACCAATTCGCCGACGTGATGGAGCTGAAGGTCGACATTACCATCAAGGGCGATGCGATGCACTTGGCCTTCGATGCGCCGTCGCAGGTCGCTGCCGGTCTGAACGTCATCTACACCGCCTTACTCGCTACCTGCTACTATGCCGTAAAAGCGGTCATCGATCCGACCATTCTGCCGAATGCCGGTCTGTCGCGGCCGATCAGCGTTGAGGCGCCACACGGATCGTTGCTCAACTGCAAGCACCCCGCGGCTGTTGATGGGCGCATCATCGCCTGCCAGCGGGTTGCCGACCTGGTTCAGGGTGCGCTTGCAAAAGCTTTGCCTGGCAAAGTGACCGCTGCTGGCAACGGCGCTTGCACCGGCGCGCTCTTTACCGGCACGCGCGAGGACGGTTCGCTCTGGGTCTATCTGGAAACGATCGGAGGTGGCGGCGGCGCGCGTCCGACGGCGGATGGGTTGAGCGGTATCCACGTCCACATGACAAACACATCCAACCTTCCCGTCGAAGCACTCGAACTCGAATATCCTTTGACACTGCTGCGCTACGAACTCGCTAACGGTTCAGCAGGGGCCGGCACATGGCGCGGAGGTATGGGTTTGCGACGTGTCTACCGTATCGAGGCAGATTGCCGCTGCGCAGTCGACGGAGCACGCTTTTCTGTCCACCCCTGGGGGCTCGATGGCGGTCTGGAGGCCGCTGGCTCGCATTTCGATTTCGGAAACGGGCAGCAAAATCTTCCGGGAACAGTCCAGTTAAGGGCGGGACAGATCGTTGAGATCGTGACTCCCGGCGGCGGCGGTTATGGCTCATCATCCGGTCGATCTTCGGAGGCTGTTCGCCGCGACATCAAAGAGGAGCGCATCACCTCCGATTTCGCTGAACGCGTCTACGGCTTCAGTTCGAAGCAGAACCCTCATCGCGCAGTGAGCGCCTAAATATGAGGAATTCCGCCTATTTGTGCCAAAGGGAGCTTTGGCACAAATAGCAGTATATCGTTACGGGCAAATCGCGGCGAAATGGGTGACGACGGAGATCAGCTTCGACCGGCATTGGTGCCCGTATCCTTTATTGTGATCAATAAAGCGGGTCTGATGGAAACAGCTGCGCCGCGCTAATACGCTCCCCAAAAACAATGCCTTTCGCCGCCATCGCATCGGCAAGATGAAGTTGACGACCTGGTCGGAATACGAGGCAAGCCTTCGCAGGCGCGGAAAAACTGCTGGTGTAGATGGAGGCAGAAGTGCTGTCGTCGTCGTGGCAGGCACCAAAGCCAACGAACGCGAGGCAGCCAGCGGCGCTATTCAGATCTCGCAATCGTGTCGGCCTGCCGCTGGGCTTGGTGTGCGGTCTACGCCAGCCTGACGGCAGGCTTTTTTGGCATCGGTACTGGCGTTGATATGATTGGACCCGCGGTTCCCGATCACACAACGCTATAAGCCGCCGGGCAAGGACATGGCGATCGGCTGAAGGCCGGAATGGGCGCTGGTCGAAACCGAATCGGCCGCTACAAATCGATCGCCGACCTCCGACTGCGTGCGCGATCCTTCGACGCGAAGAAGGCCGAGATCACAATTGGTAGCAACGTCTCAATTGCATGCTGTCAGGCTCACGCCCAAAAATTAGTCCGCCGCAAAGGCAACGCAATAGCGGTAGCGTCAAAGACTGCAATCCAGTCATCCCGCGACCTATGCGCCAACCCCAGTTTGATTCAATCAGACGGGAATTGCCGTTCAAAAGTGAAGCAGAACACGGTCGGGATCGGCAACTTGCGTTGCAGCGGCGGCGAAATGTTTGTGTGGCGACCCCTTAGGGATCGCCACATCATTTCATTCAGTAAAGTGGGTTTTTTCCGTCACGATCGGGCCGAGGTTCATTGCGCCCTTGAGGTCGTATCCCCAATCCAGCGACGCCTTGCGATCATAGATCAACCGGCTTTCGACCAGCGGCACAGAGCAGACATTCGCCATGATCTTGCTCTGGGCTTCCTTCCAAAGAGCGACCTGCTTTGCCTGGTCGGTTTCAGCCTTCGCCGCCTTGATTTCTGCGTCGGCAGCCTCGCAATGGGAGAAGTTTGTCACCTGCCCCGGCGCGCCGATCTGACTTGGGCCATAGAAGAATTGAGTCAAATAGACGTCAGCAATCGGGAAGCGTGCTGCGGTATAGATCACCATCGGGCTCAGGTCCTGACGGATCATCTGGTGATAGGTTGCGTGTTCCACAGGCTTTATTTCAACCTTGATGCCAACTTCAGCAAGTTGAGCCTGAACGATTTGCGCGAAGTTTAGCAGGCCCGGATTTTGGCTGCTGATCAATGGGATCGTCAAGCCGTCGGGGAACCCTGCCTCGGAGAGTAATTCCTTAGCCTTCGTCGGATCATAGCCAAGAATACCGCTATCGGGGTTGAAACCCAGGTTGTTCGAGGGCACTGCCGATGTTGCCGGCTGGGTGAAGTCTTCACCCTGGAACTTCGCGATCTGCGCCTGATCGATTGCATAGCTGATTGCCTGTCGGACTTTAAGGTTGTCCAGCGGCGCAATCTTCGTGTTGAGATGCAGTTGCGCCTCTTCGGCGGGAGCAAATACATCCACCGTGACGCCTGGCACCGCCTTCAATCGAGCAACGCTATTCTTATCCTGGACCACAATTGAAGTGTCTACCTCACCAGCCGTGAAAGCGAGGTCGCGAGCAGAAGCTTCCGGCAGGAAGCGCGCTGTGACGGAAGTCAGTTGCGGCTTGCCACGGAAATAATCGTCATTTGCGACAAGTTTGATGCTCTGCCCCGGGGTCACAGTCTCAACCTTGAATGGTCCCGTTCCGAGCAACTTCCCCGCGGATGATTTCACAATGAAGCCACCCCCATAATTTGCCAATACGCCGAGAACAGAGGGAATGGTATGATCGAGCGTGATCTTGACAGTCAGATTGTCGATCTTGTCGACTGACTTGAAGGCCGCATAGTCGCCGGCGAATGCAGAAGTGTCTTTCTTCATCGCCTTGTGGATCGAGAAGACCACGTCTTCCGCGGTCACTTCTGAGCCGTCATGCCATTTTACGCCCGGACGCAGATGGAATGTCCACACCAGTCCGTCCGCCGACGTCTCCCAGCTTTCGGCCAGATCAGGCTCGATCAAAGCAGGATCGGTACTACCAGGCTGGAAACGGACCAAACCGCTGTAGATCCACGACGCAATGGTGCGGTCGGTAGTGTTCGCCGCAAAATGTGGATCAGATTGCGAAATGTCGGCAGCTTCAACGCCAACCACCAGGTCGGTTTTTGGCGCCGCCGAGACTGACGCCGGCAGCGTTGTAATGGCCAGAGCGAGCAGCCCGCCCGCCAATATGCTTTTGATAGTCATTTCATTCTCCCTCTTTCAATTTGGGCTCCCCACCCAGCGGTGCTTGTGTCACCACCGGGACAGTCACTTCGATACAGGCGATGCGACTTCTGTCTCCGTCCGCACAAGATGACCCGGCCCGGCTTCGCGCCAGCGCACGACAGGTGGCGAATAACCGATTGGCCTCATTGGTGAAGGCCGCTTGCCGTCGTCAGGAATCTGTTTACGCGTCCCTCGCAAGTCCGGGTGCGCTATGGGCACAGCCGATAGCAGGCGCTGCGTATAGCCATGCGATGGGCTGCCTATTACTGCTTCGCGCGGTCCGACTTCGACGATTTCGCCGAAATGCATCACAGCCACGCGATGACAAATGCGTTCAACGGCCGCGATATCGTGGCTAATGAAGAGATAGGAGAGTCCAAACTCTTCCTGCAGACCTATCATCAGCTCAATGATCTGCGCTTTGACGGTGACATCCAGTGCCGAGACCGCCTCGTCCGCGATGATTAGTTTAGGCTCCATCGCCAAGGCCCGAGCAATACAAATGCGCTGCCGTTGTCCTCCGGAAAACTCATGCGGATAGCGGTTTGCCACCGATGTCGGCAGGCCGACCCGGGCAAGCAGCGCTTTCATGCGATCGCGCGCCTCGGCTTTGTTGGCAATACGATGAAATATGATCGGCTCCATGATCGCGTTGCCAACCGTCTGCCGACCGTCGAGCGAACCATACGGGTCCTGAAAGATCATCTGCACATCACGGCGAAACGCGGCTCGAGCGGCGCTGGAGGAGTATTCAATAGGCCTCCCCGCAAGTTTAACAGTTCCGGAGTAAATCTTTTCGAGGTTCATGACCGCTCGACCGATCGTCGACTTCCCCGAACCGGACTCACCCACCAAACCCAGCGTTTCACCAGCGCGGATCGACAGCGACACACCTTCCACAGCGTGAATATTCCCTTTGTGGCGTGCCAATAGTCCTGCGCGCACAGCGAAGCGAACTGTCAGATCATCGACTGAAAGCAATTCCCCTTCGCGTGGGGAAGGCAATTGCTTCACCGTATCAGACAGACCTGAAGCGAGTTGGGGTACGGCGGCGATAAGGGATCGCGTATACTCTGCCTCTGCTCCGTCAAAGATCGGCTTTACCGCCCCGTGTTCGATCAAGTCGCCGGACTTCATCACGAGCACATCATCGGCGATCTCTGCGACGACACCCATATCATGAGTGATAAACAGGATCGATACGCCGGTGTCGCGTTGGATTTCCTGCATTAATTCGATGATCTGCGCCTGGATCGTCACGTCGAGCGCCGTCGTCGGTTCGTCGGCTATGAGTAGTGCGGGGTTTGACGCGAGCGCCATGGCAATCATGACCCGCTGGCGCATCCCACCCGAAAAGGTGTGGGGGTAGGCACCGATTCTGCTCTCGACGTCGCGGATGCCGACGCGTTCCATAAGACGGCCCACCTCCTCCATTGCGGCGTTGCCGGTCATACCACGATGATATCTCACTGCCTCCGCGATTTGATCGCCGACCCGCTGAACCGGATTGAGCGACGTCATAGGCTCTTGGAAAATCATCGAGATTCGCCCGCCGCGGATGTTGCGCATCTCGCGTTCAGACAAACCGAGCAGGTCTGTGCCCTCAAACATAATCCGTCCGCCGACGTCGGCAGTGTTTGGAAGTAGCCTCATCATCGCGAGGGCGGAGACCGACTTCCCGGATCCTGACTCGCCTACGACCGCAAGCGTTTGGCCTCGGCGGATAGTGTAGGACATCGGCTTTAGCGCAGTGAAGCGACCGAACTTCACGCTCAGGTTTTCTATCGACAGTAAGGGCTCGCCGACGGTGGGTTCTAGAATTGTCATCGTGATTCTCCGTCGCGAACTACGCGTAGCCGCGGGTCGATCGCATCGCGCAATCCATCGCCGATCATATTGAAGGCAAGAACGAGGATCAGTATTGCGACGGAAGGCCAGAGGGCGAGGTAAAATGAATTGAGAATGTTCTCAAACCCTTGACGGACCATGCCCCCCCACGTTGGCGCTGGCGGCGCGATTCCGAGCCCAATAAACGCAAGTGAAGCTTCTGTTCGCACCGCCGTCGCCATCCAGATTGACGCCATTACGAGAATCTCGGGGACAATATTCGGTAGGATATGACGAAAGAGAACCCAGGTTTCTGACAGGCCCAAAGCACGCGCGGCTTGGATGAACTCGCGATCACGAACCGAAATCACTGCGGATCTTGCGATACGTGCGAACGCCGGGACGGCCGTAAACGCAATGGCAATGATGATGTTGGTCATCGTCGCGCCGAGCATTGCGACTAGAGCGATACCCAGTATCAGTGACGGAAACGCAAGCACAACATCCATCACCTGCATCAATACAATGTCGATCCTGCCGCCGAAGTTACCAGCGACCATGCCGATCAAAGAACCGACAAACACTGCAAGCGCGGTCGAAAGGATGCCAATTGTCAACGAATACCGAGCGCCGAAGAGCAATCTCGAGAGCGTATCGCGCCCGAAATTATCCGCGCCCAAGAGATACTTCGCATCCGGCGGCGCCAGTTGCGCCAGAATATTCTGTTTAATGGGATCCATTGGCGCGATGAGGGGCGCACATATCGCGGCAAGCACCATGAGAAGCAAGATGGTGCTTCCGACGATGACCGGCATGTTCATCCAGTTGGGCAGTCGGCGGCGCGCATTCATTTTGGAGTCGGCTACGGTCATTTGTATTGTACCCGTGGGTCGAGGAGGCCGTAGGTCAGGTCGGTGATCAAATTGACCAGCACCACAATCAGCGTGTAGATGACGATCAGACCCTGCAGCAGGGTGTAATCCCGCTGGGAGAGGGCCGTGAGGATCAGTTTGCCAAGCCCAGGACGGTTGAAGACGATTTCTGTCAGGACGGAATTGCCAATCAGAATACCGAGATAGAGACCAACAACGGTCGTAATTGGGATCAGGCAGTTTCCGAGTGCATGCCGCCAGACGACGACGCTTCCCGGCGCTCCCTTCGCGCGGGCGGTCCGAACGAAATCCTGATTGAGAACCTCAAGCATCGCCGATCGGGTGACGCGGGTGATGTACGCGAGCATGAACATCGCCAAAGAAACGGTTGGCAAGACCATATTCCGGATGTGCTCGCCGATGGTGTTCCCCCCGGCCCCGGAGATCACCGGAAACCATCTCAGCTTGATTGCGAACACCATCATCAAGACAATCGCGCCTACAAAGGCCGGAGCAGAAAGTCCAATCAGCGAGATGAGGCGCATAGCGTAGTCCGGCATCTTGTTGCGCCTTACTGCAGCCACGACGCCTGCCGGGATCCCGAAAATCAAACCAAGTACTAGGGCGGCGACTGTCAACTCCAGTGTCCACGGAAGCACCGCTACGATCTCCTGGAGGACGGGGCGATTGGTGATCATTGAGCGCCCAAAGTCGCCACCCAAGATCTGGGCCATGAACGTGACATACTGGATGTACATCGGCTGATCGAGACCAAGCCGGATCCGTATCGCGGCTGCAGCCGCTTCACTTGCCTGTTCGCCAACGATCACCTGTGCGGGATCGCCCGGAATAATGCGGACAAGAACGAACACGCAAGTCAGGACGAGGAACAGGGTCACGAGCGCAAAGCCGACGCGCTTCAAACTGTAAGCGATCATTGCAGGACTTCCCTGGCTGGACGACTGCGATGATTGAGGGACGTTTTCTGCCGCTTTTTTACAGGGCGACAGCTCCGGTCCCGGATCGCCTCTACCACGTCGGCATTCTGCGACCAAAACAAGTTGGCCCCGATGTCAATGCAACAACTCGTTTTCGCTCTATCGCCCAACGCGCCCTCCTTTACGGCGTTTGATAAAGCCCACACGCTTCACCAGACACGCAACATGCATTCGATCCCCGGGGCGAACGTTGATCCGTGCCGCTCCCACATTGTTCATTTTGCCGTCGGCCAAACCGCGCCAAATGCGGCAGACCGATAAGCGTGAGAAAATGTGGAGTATTTTGCCACTTCTCCCACGAAATTAATGCGCCATAATGTCATAAGTTCATAAAACGTCAAGTAGACTAAGCCATAAACGAGCGTTTTTAATCATATTTGCTCTTATATGACGTTTTTTGATGATATTGGCTTGCGAAAGATAGCTATTGCCGGTAGGTCATTAGCGGTCACTGGACCGACGCCACGAACGGGTGCTGGAGCAGCCCTGAAGCGATCGGCTTTTAACCGTCTTTTGGCGGGTTGGTCCTTTTCACATCAATTCAAGTGAGGAAGAAAATGGTCGAGGTCATCAAAGTCAAATCAGGAAGCCTCTACGAGGAAAAGGAAAGCTACTCGCGCATCGTCGCGGTGGACAATTGGATCTACGTGTCCAACACCGCTGGCCGGAACTACAAGACACGCGAAATGTCCACAGATCCGGTTGAGCAGGCTAAACAGTGCTTCAGCAACATCGAGGGCGCGCTGAAATCAGTTGGCGCCAGCCTCGCGGACGTCGTTATGTCCACGGTCTACATTCCAAATCCCGAAGACGCTCCGACCGTCATGGCCTATGTCGGCGAGCGCTTTAGGGGAATCGACCCAGCCCGCACTGTCCTCTGCTCCCCATTGGGGAATACTGATTTCAAGGTGGAAATTGAAGTCACCGCCTATAAAGGCGCGGGCGCTGTCGAGGCGAAATACCTCACCATCACCCTTTGATTTTAAGTCTGAAGGCCGGCTAGTCCGGCCTTCCCCACTTTAAAGAAACCTTTTATCGATCCGATTTCTCGCGTAGTAAACGACCATGGCATTGAGAAAAGCGAGAGCGCGCTTGAACGACAAGGATATAGCCCAGGACGAGGATTTTCTTCCTGCAGAACGGCGAGCGAAGATCATGGATTGGTTTTCTGCCAATTCCGTCGCCTCGACGCAGGATCTTGCTCGGCGCCTGAATGCGTCAATTTCGACCATCAGACGGGATCTTGATCTGCTCGCTTCGGAGGGCTTGCTCAAGAGGACGCACGGTGGAGCTGTCCGAACTCGGCAAAACACTACTTATGAACAGCGGACTGAAGAAGCGAAGAACACGTCGGTAGAGGAAAAAAGAGCGATTGCGAAAGCGGCGGCAAGCATCTTGCAGCCGGGGCAGAGTGTCCTGATCGATTCAAAGTCGACCTCACACCATCTGGCGCATGCGATAGCTGAGCTTGGCATCCCGCTGACTGTCATCACCAACGATGTTCAAGTCGCCGCAATTCTCGCTAACAAGGATCCAATTTCAGTCGTGGTGCCCGGCGGGAGTTGCCGGCACGGTGCCTATGTGCTCCTTGGAGAAACAAGCACCAAATTCGTTCGCGAACTGAATTGCGACCATTTCTTCCTCTGCACTCATGCCGTGGATACGACAGGACCGACCGATACCTCATTGGACTTAGTGCAGCTTCAGCGAGCGATGGTCAATGCTGCCATGGAAACGACCTTGATCATCGATAGTAGCAAGTTTGGCAGCCGCAAGATCTACAGCGTCGTCCCAATCGAGCAGATCAAGCGCATCATAACTGATGAGGGACTAGCGGAGGAAGATCGAGAAAAATATTCCGCTCTCGTTGATGATTTGGTGATCGCGCCGTTCCTGGAGGATTTCCTTTCTCAATCGGAGGATTAACAGCAAAACACTTGTCTGCTTTGCCGAGAAAGCACTACCGTGAACATGAAATCTATTTTTAAATTCCGGCGACGCCTGAGACGATAGAGCTCATTCCAACCACACCCTGTCCGCTAAGAGACCTGTTGTCTGTATCCATCCGGGGAAGCTTCCGATTACCCACATCTGCTGCAGACGAGGTTGCCTCCGATGAATCGTCTGTGATTCTGTCTGTGACGCCGAATCACGGAGGCGTCGTAGATGAGCGAGGATACGGAAGCTGGTGGAGTGGGCTGGCTTGGCGATGAGATCATATCATCGGGTCTGCCAGACAAACGCCTGGCGCGCCGGATGCACCGGCTGCTTGACCAGATAATGTCAGCGACTGGTCACACCCCATCCCGGCGGCATGTGGTGACTGGGCCGCGACGAAAGCGGCCTACCGGTTCTTTGACAATCCTCGCGTCACAAAGCACGGCGTGCTGGCTGGCCATTTCGCTACGACCGCTAGGCGCTGCGCAGACAGTGAAGGTCCGATCGTTGTCGTGCAGGACACCACTGAGTTCACTTACAGCCGTACGAGGCTGGGCAAGATCGGCTTCACCAAGACCATTAACGCCGGAGCTTATAAAGCGGGGCGGTCCTACCCGGTAACGTTATGTGGCATGTTGATGCATTCGAGCCTGGCGTTGACACTGGAAGGCACGCCACTTGGGTTGACGGCAGCGAAATTCTGAACACGTACGAAGTACAAGGGAACCTGGACGCTCAAGCGCCATGTCAATCTCACGCGCGTTCCGATCGAGACGAAGGAAAGCTATCGTTGGCTTGAGAATCTGCGCCAGTCCATGGCGCTCATCGACGCACCGGAACGCTGTGTGCATGTGGCCGACCGCGAGAGCGATATCTACGAACTGTTCTGCCTCGCGCAGGATCTCAGCACACGCTTTCTGGTGCGGGTGCAGACCAACCGGTTGGCGACCGAGCCGACGGGCCCTGAGCCGAAACAGGGAGCGCATCGGGTCTTCGCCCAGCTCTCGGCTGCACCTTGGGTCGGATGCCATTGTGTCAAGATCGGCCAGAACGAAATCGCGAACCTACATGTGAAATTTGCCACTATCGAAACCCTGCCACCCAAAGGTAAGCGGAAGCGCTACGCCCCAGCTTCTCACCTACATCCATGCTCTTGAGATCAACCCGCCGGAGGACCGTGCGCCGATCGACTGGAAGCTGGTGACCAATCTGCCGGTCGGCGATATCACCGCCGCCATCGAGAAACTTGAATGGTACGCCTTGCGCTGGAAAGTCGAGGTCTTTCACAAGGTGATGAAATCCGGCTGCGGCGCCGAAAAGGCAAGGCTCGAGACCGCAGATCGATTGGCGAAGTTCCTTGCCCTCATTGCGGTGGTCAGCTGGCGGATATTTTTCCTCACCATGTCTGCACGGGAAAAGCCCGAGGCGGAACCGGAGACAATTCTTTACCCCGGCTGAAATCGTGACACTCGACAGCATCGATGCAGCGCGCCCCACGCCGCGCATCCTGCGCAGGACCCTTGCCTCCTATTTGCTCCAGATCGCCATGCTCGGTGGCTATCTCGCTCGTAAGCACGATCCTCCTCCCGGAAACATGGTCGTATGGCGAGGCCTGGCACGCCTCAATGACATCGCCTTCGGCATCTCCATCGCAACTCGCCGACAATGTGGGTAATCGGAAGCAGGGGAAAGCCGCGGGGCTTATGATTTCGCTTCGTCCGCCATGATGCGTTCGATCTTTTCTGGATCGCATTGCTCGTCGACGAGGAATTGCCGGACACCGCCATCCAAGGCGCGGATATCGGCGAGAAACTCCTTCAGGCTCTCGACGCCTCGTTCGGTGAAGGTGGTGATGCCCTCTTCGGTTCCATCGTAGGCATGGATCATCTCGCCGTAGTCGATGTTGTCCGAGTTGCTGGCGATTTCCTGGAGAAGTTCGAGGTTCTCGCCGATCAGCCTGGCGACGTAGTCGATCGTGTAGACATGCGTCGGGCGCGCCATCAGGCTGCAACCTGCCGAGCGTAGCCTGTGGCGGACCAGTTCCAGGGCAGGAGTTCCGGCAGCGGTGAGACGGGAATGCCGGGCATGCGAGCGAGCGCGCTGGCCAGCCAGGCCTGCGGATCGATATCGTTCATCTTGATGGTGACGGTCAGGGAATACATGAAGGCGGCGCACTCATCTCCGCGCTAGGAACCGGCGAATGGCCATGCCTTTATTCCGAGAGCCATCTACCGGACATTCTGCCCACCTCGGGGAAGAAGTCGAGTTCCATCACCGCTGGCATGCGTTTTATGGTCGTATCCGTCCGGCGAAGGCCGTCTGTCCTGACTTGCTGATTGGCTTTAAATCCATGCCTTATGTCATGTGCTACAATCATTTCCCCCATTGAGGTTTTGCCCGTCGACGATCCTGGTCGCCGACGGGATTGGTCGATTGGTCGGACGAAGAGAAGGTTCGGATCGTCGGGGAAAGTCTACAAGGCTTTCGGCAGGGTTCGGTGGCGGCGCGGCGATATGGATTGTCACGGTCATTGTTGACCCGTTGGCGTCGGGAATACCGTAGTGGTCTTCTGGGCAGTTCCGCTATAACGGGCTTCGTGCCGCTTGCGGTTTCGCCACCGGCGGCGGCATCTTGCGAGGTAGCCTCATCGCCGCGATTTGAAAACGACAAGACGATCGAGATCGGCCTGCCGAATGGCCGACGGTTGACGATCCCAGCCTCGCTTGATCCGACCATTCTTGCCCGCCTGTTGCCCGTTGTGAATGGGTCATGATCGCGTTTGTGGATCGCGGGCGGGGTGACGGACATGCGTTGCGGCATGAACAGCCTGGCGCTGAAGGTTCAGCAAGGTCTGGCCGCGATCCTCATGGCGGTGAGGTCTTCTGCTTCCGGGGGCGCAAGGGTGACCTGATCAAAGTCCTCTGGCATGACGGCGTCGGCATGGCGCTTTACCTGAAGCGGCTGGAAGCTGGGAAGTTCGTCTGGCCAGTCACCAGAATGGCTCCGCCTTGCCGGTGTCGGCGGCGCAGCTCGGCTGAATCGACTAGCGCAACCCGCGCTGGACGCAACGACCTTCGAAGGCAGACTGATCGCCTGCATTCCTCTGTTTTTGTTGGGCTTTCGGCATGCGCCATGGTAGCTTTAGGCCATGGATGATGCTGCTTCGGAGATAGCCAGACCGCGCCGCTCTTGCGACATCGGAAGCGCGTGCCGCCTCTGCCGAGGCCGACCTCGCACAGGTGCGCGCGGTCCTGACGACGTCTTAGCGATGATCCGGCATCTCAAGCTCGAGATCGCCAAGATGCTTCGCGAGCAGTACGGCCTGAGCGCGGAGCGCCGCGCCCGGCTGATCGAGCAAATGGAATTGCAGCTCGAAGAGCTTGAAGCCGACGCCACCGAAGACGAGATCGCTGCGGAACGCGTGGCGACGAGAATTGGATGCATCGTCATATGACTACTCCTAGTGTTACCATTAGGATTGGCAGTCAGCAGCTCATCATCGCAAGACGGCCTTCACCGTGGGCTTACGAACGAACGTGTGAACTAATGAACTAATTTTCTCGCTTTGTGTTCAGGGCGAAAATAGACATTGCACATCCAAAGGCAGGCACGTACAAACGAATTTATTTAGCCGACAACGGAATATATCCTGTCAGCACTAATATAAGAAATGTCCTGCTTTGAGCGCAAGTGGCGCCTCTGACATATAAAGTAAGAGACGCCCGTAAATTCGGCGTAAGGAGTTGTTGGATACCGAGGGCTATTTCCGACTCATCAAACGAGCCCCCCGATATCCGACAGCTGAAGATCCTGCCCACTTCGCTGAGCACTTCAGGCAGGTCAGATGACAGCGACGTGCGGGGACAATCCAAAGTGCCGTCCCGGAAGTATGCAGAGGCCGCAACAGGACAGCTGTGCGTGAGCGATTCCTAATGATACGCGGCGATATCACTGCCGAATTTTTTTGTCTGAAAGATTAGAGGACCAGCGCTCCATCGAAGAGACGGATCGATGAATCTGAATTCATCAGAGTGTCCTATCTCTAAGCTAAATCATCTAATTAAAAAGACCCCTCAATTTAACACTACGCATAATCGGCGAATGAGAAATATTTACTCAAAAAGAAATGATATTTAACAAACTTTTATTACAAAGCATCTGCCACGGCACAATACATAAGTAAAATACACGCAAACATTATCTTCATGCCATACTAGTGGATCGATTCCTTCATGCACATGACCTCACTTCTCGGCACGTACGCACGATTTGGGCGCTCAATTGCTTCACGAACTAGGTTGGCTATATCATTGGGCTGGATCATGTCATTACTCGAAATAAGGTCAGTCCAGGCACTCATTTCGGTGGCAACAAAGCCCGGGCAGATGTCTATCGCTCGCACTCCGCGGTCCCAACCAACGTGCTGAGTGGTCTTGGTGAGGCCTCCCAATGCATGCTTCGTCATGTTGTAACCGACAAAAGGATTCAGTACCCGCTGCCCTGACATGGAGTTGATGTTAACTACGCGGCCAGATCCGGTTTCACAGAGATATGGTAGGCAGAGCTCTGTCATTCGCAGCGGAGCCACGCAGTTGATGTGCCACTGCCGATGGAACTGCTTATAATCAATATCTTTCTCAAGATTTACGGGTTCTCCACAACCAGCATTGTTAATGAGACCGTCGATCCTTCCGAATTTCTCGACGGCCGCGGTCACCCATGCCGCCATTGTATCGTTATCCTCAGCATCGAAACGGGCATAGTGCAGCCATTCGCTCTGTGGTCCGAAAGCGGATTCGAGGTCTTTCACTCTCCGGGCGCCGAGGCTCATGCGGTACCCGTGCACAATCAGGTTTTCCGCGATCGCTTTGCCGATGCCGCGGCTTGGACCGCTAATCAAGATCACCGGGCTTTGGTGAATTTCTACAGTCCACTGTGGACACCCGCGTCTGAAATGAAGAACACGTCCGTTGTCCGTATGTTCCTTGGTAAGTTCTACGCCAAGAAGTGCAGCGACAACCCTGAGCACGCCTCCATGGGAAACAAAGAGTGTGTTTTCAGTATCGGCATGGGCAAGGGCCTTTGCCACACGCATAGAGAACAACTCCGTGTTCTCAGTATCTGGATAATTTTCCTCAAACATCTTCAGTGGCCCATAGCCGCCCTCATGCTTGCCAAAGTCACGCTCTTTGAGGTCATCATCAATTTCAAAGCAGAGGCATCCGATGTTAGCGATTACAGCGGTCTGGATTGCGCGTAGAAGCGGCGAACAGACGACACTGCCAATGGGCAGTTTGCGCAGAACGTTGCCGGCGAGGACCGCCTGCCGTTTGCCGGTTTCATTTAGACCGATGTTCGTGCCGGCGCCCTGTACACCCCAATGTTTCTCGCCTTGCACGAATACTTCTTTCTCATTCAAATCGGTTTTGCCGTGGCGAAGGAAATAAAAGTCGCCGACACTGGCTGGTGCTTGGGCAGGGCCGAGGTACTCGAGAGAGATCGGCATTCTAGGATGCGATATCTGAAAGTCTTATTTCGATATAGAGATGGCCTGACTAGGGTGCTTTTAATATCGGTCAGCGCGTGAGAGATACGAACCTCCTCAAGCGCGTGGATCTATGCAAGCCTTCTATGCAAGCCTTATAGTCAGTTGGCCAACTGGCATGGTCCCTACGTTATCTTTTAATCGCTGGAATAGGGAACTCGTAATATCTGGCCACCTTCAAAAGCCATTTACACCTAAACTGGGCCCCTATGCCGTCAGCACCCCAAAAGAGATGGTCCACCAACCGCGTTCAGGGATTTGTGATTCGTCCAGCAAACCTGCACCAACTCTATCCTGTTCTTATTCCCTGCCACGTTGGAATGCGTAAGCGCTGACGTTCAATTACGGTTTATATATTCGAGGCCGGCCCAACACGGAAACGACAGCTCAGCAAGGTGGGTACACCTACCGCAACAAATGACGCGTGAGCCACCTCGTTGATTGGTATAAATTGCACTCCGCTTGGACACATCCCGCTTCAAAAATCAGAGAAACACCAGTTCCACTCACCTTAGACTAGAACAGCGACTTGATCTCAGACAATGGATTTGCTGTATGAGCCGTCGTCCACAAGCGCGTCTGCAATGACTGGACAGCTGAGCACGACGATCCGACAGCTCGAAGCGGTCGCTGAATCTGGACGCGCCACGTCAGCGGGAATCGAGCGCGTGCTATTCGTCTCTGCCGGGGCCGGTCTAGCAATCGCGAAGAGTCTGAAACATTATATTGAAGAGGTCAGCCGGAACCTCAGATATGAGGTGTACGCGTCTGCAACCTTTGTGAATCTTCTGCAGGTCAACGCGCACGCGGTGGATGATCCGGCGACGCTTGTCGTGTTGTCTTCGAAGTCAGGGATGACACCGGAAACTGTCGACGCAGCGGGGTTCTTGAAGAACAAGGCTTGCAAGTCAGTTGTCTTCACGACATCTGCAAGCTCAAAACTCGCCTCCTTCGGTCATCAGGCATTCTTCACGGGGAAAACAACTCAAACTTTCCAAGCTATCCATATGCTCATACTGTCTTTTATTGGTGGCATTCTGAAGGAAAGAGAGAACTGGGCACTACTTCCGGTTCTTATTTCATCTCTGCAGGCACTTCCAGTTGCCTTGTTTAAGGCCGCAGAAAAAGGCGTCGAGCCTGGAACAGCGTTTGCTGCAAGATTTGCAGAGGCTCAACCAATCTATTTCATCGCCTCGGGATGCGCCGGGATCGTTCCTCATGCGTTTGGGCTGTGCGTCCTACAGGAGAGGTTTGGGTTCGAAATTCATACAGTGGATGGTGCCGACTTCTTCCACAGTTTTGTTGAAACTGTCCGCCCGGAGAAGGGTAGTCACTATGTTTTAATTATCCCCACTGACGCCAGCAGGCCTCAAATGTTGGATGTTGAGACCTTCTTCAACACCCGATTCAAAGAGGGCGAGATAAGCTACGAGGTAATAGAGACAGCGGGCTTTGATATGTCGGGCATTGATTCACAGATTGGAACAGTTATCGGTCCGTTGATCTGCGAGGCGTTTTTGAAGCCATGGGCACCGATCCTAGCGGAAGCTTCAGGGAAAACAATGAAGGATCCGCTGCGGCACATGGGAAAGTACGACTACTACAATTGTCACCGCTCCATGGGGGCTATATGAACGCCCTCGCCCCCGGGCAGACCTATCCTTGGCTCAAAAATATCCGGCCAGTGGTGTCATCTTTTCTCCTGCGACGTGTGCACTATGTCTGTATTTTCATACATTTGTGTAATCAAATAAACGTTTGTATTTTATTTTAATCGTTATATAAGAAATATTGTTATAACTTACTTGTTTGCCATATCAACATAACGACGGTACATTTATTGATGCCACAAAGAAATTACATCATAAACGCAGAATTACATGACATTTCCACTATTAAATTCTAATATCATTAAAATACACTCTTTCCAGCACATACAATCTCTTCATATTTAAAAAACATATCACTCTGATCCTGTGGCTGACGCTGCCGGGTAAAGACATCGAAGGGGCCGCGCTCGCCGTCCACTGTGCGCACCGATATCTCACCGTTTTTCTCGAAACAACTGCTGGGCGGGAACGCCACAAAATAGCATGGAGGCCCACGGGATTGGGGGGCGACACTCCCATCAACAATGGAGTTGAGTTTCTCATACGCCTCGGCGCTTGTAACGCCTGAAAGGTATGGTGGAAGCGAGGTTACTTTTGCGGTTGAATTGCCATTGTTGCAAACAAGGAATCGATTCTTTACACACCAGTCTGCTGTTCCTGCATCCATATACATGTAAAGAAGCTTGTCGACCGTCACAGTCTGATCGAGATCTGCAACCGGGTAACCCTCGCTTTTCCAGCTGTCGAGATCCTCGCGGTAGTCTAGTAGCGCCGCCTCAAGCCCCGCCTTTACATCCGGGCCCAGGACTGTAATGAGAGAAATAGTTTGCAATTGACGCTCCAACTCATCCGCCATGCTTATACTTTTGCAGGATTAGTGTTTTGTGCCTCCAGCTGTAAATTCTCTTCTGATCATTTTAGAGCACAGCTGCAGAGTATTTAACACCCGGCCTCCTCTTTGTTGGTTTCTGTGAACTTTTCGAGATGCGAAATAAATAAATAATGGAATCATATCTCAATTGTTTATCCGAATCTGCCAGCGTGCATGTATTGGGAAGGGAACCTCTCACAAAGCATCATAATTGGAGCAGCCCCACTTTTGATATTAGTGTCAGTCAATGGTGGTCCCGCAGATCAGCCAATCAGGAACGCATATAGTGAAACGGTGAATTCGATGCGCTAGATAACAGGAACCCTTCCACTAGCAATTGAGTTGTATCCGCGTCAGCCTCTCGTGCCTAACCAAAATTCGATGCTTTTTAGATATTATTATTTATCCTAGTGGATTCTGATTTTGAAGGCTCGTCTTCGGCCACGCGATTATATTCCATGTCCACTAAAATCTTCTTTTGAATATTAAATTGACTCTATCAAGAGTGCTGGGAGATCAATGCTATAAAGGCAGGTTTTAAGAACTTGGAAAACATATTGAGAATGGCTATAGAGAATGGCCTGCTGATCGACTGTTTGTGGAACGCCGATAGTCAGGACGGCATGCTCACCATTCGCACGAGTCCATTGACTCCCTTAAGAATTGGCATCCTCTCCGCCGTTTGCCGACGGAGCATTTTTTTCAAGCGAGCGAGATGGAAGAACAGATTTGCCCGTTGCTCAGCAACCGTCCCAATGGCTATGCCCAATGAAAGCTATGGCAAGAAGCACAGGGTCCGTTACAAGCCACCCGCTTTGAGCCCCCTGCGACCGCAATCTCCGGCAAGGTCGTCGTGCTCGTCGCCTCGACGCCAGTCTATTTGGAACACCTGAGCTTGGCTTTGGTGCTACCGGCAAGTCACTCAACTTGGCTACAACCTGCGTGCTCTCTCAAATTCTGTCTGTGTTATTTAAGTGTATCGGGCCAGCGCATATCCCAATAATCGCTGAAACCGCCGTTATTATTATCACGTTGTCACCTTTTGTTTATTGTCATCGCATATTGAATAATAAATAGCTGCGTAACATGATCTTTCATTAAGCACACTCCACTGTACTATTATTGATTACAATACAATATATTACGTAATATAACCTGTCATCGACTGCATACAACACTTATAGTACGAATACCAAAACTATAACGAATTTTACATAGGCTTTATATCAGCCTTTTATTTTACCACAATAACGTGGCCGACACACGGGAACGTAAAACGAAAGATGCAGGATATAAGCCAAGTAAGATAATGCGATGCACTGTCTATTCCAGCAGCACCTTGCCGATTGCCAGTATGGCATCATAAGCTAAAGGCTCCCCCAGTTCCCTGCTATAAATCTTGCAAATTCCTTTGCCGCCACTTCGTGTCACGATTTCACAACTCTCATAGTGAAAATTTTCATTTGGGAAAATCGCCACAAAATAATCCATGTCTTCTTGTTCCTGGTACTCTCCTCCCGAAACGGAATTGTGAATTTCCCTTAAAGCCGCCAGTGATACGTTTGTCTGATAAGGAGGAACGGCGCAGGCGAACAGCTGCCCATCCGAATCTTCCTTGCACAAGAGGTGCTTGTTCTCCTTGCAGGCTCTAGCCACGTCCAGGGAGGTAAAGACGAAGGACAAAGGATACTTCCACCCAGCCTGATGCAGCTCCATTTCCGCATCGTTGACATAGGCAGCCTCTGCATGAGCCCAATGCTCAGCTGCAGATGGTATATAGTACTTTAACGTCTCTCTTTGTGCAGACTTGTGGGCCTCCACCACATTTAGAAGCTGAGCCTTCAATCGAGTGGGCTCCTTGATCCAACGAAACTCATCGATATGAAACCGTCGAGAGCGACCGTAAGAACGAGCCATTCAAATATTTAGGTTTGTTCAACTTGGCAAAAATGCATGGGAAGCAGACGTTATTTAAAGGTGGCTGGTCAATAGTGTCAGCAACGCAAATTATTTGGGCATGACATTTTCTTCCGGTTATTACTCCAAGGACATATTGCTTTAAAACGTTTTCTATTTGCTACAGAATATCAGTAGCCCCCATTGTGTTCAAATAATTCAGGAACAAAAGTCATCCTTCCCGACTTTTTGGTTTCCTTATGTTGAATTCACGCTAGTCTTGAAAACATTAGGCTACTTTTTTGTCGTTATTTATCGATTTTCAAGGAGTATGACTTTACATGGTAAGGAAAACATGTCGGCACTTCTTTTGAGAGTTCGGTAGCTAATTTCGGTAAATAAGTCATCTTTTACGGCGAGTGGGCCAGTGTGGTCATATATTGCGGCTGTGTGAGAACGATTAAAACTAGCCTAAGAAAGTCATAACAAATGTCAAACAGAAAAGGCTTAATTTCAAACAAATGACCGTTCAACTAGAAACAAAAGACAACTCAATCAATAGCATAGGTCGCATCTGACCATATCCATGATACTTATTACAGTATTTTACTAATAAGTAAAACAAGTAGACACATTGGGCCATCGTCGACATCAGCACCCTCAGATCAGCGACTGCAACCAGTTTATCCAAACATGCATTCACCATGGCTTACCACCTTATCACGGTCGAGCTCATGCCGCCGGGTTGCATAGAGGTCAAAGATCAGAGTCTCTCCGTCTGTCGAAGTGAGCCTCAACTGCTCATCCAGCTTGGCGACGTGGCCAGGGAAACTAAGTGCCGCGAAGTAGGCGCTCCGGATAGGATCCTCGTACCCGACGAAACCTGATGCCTCCCTAAGCCCCCTATTCACTTCATTGAAACTTACATTCTTCTGGTACGGCGGCAGATTGGTGAGGAGCGCTCCATGCGTCGAATTGTAGGGCAACCACCCTCCATAGAAGCATTGCATCATCGTTGGGCAGTCAACGTAGAGGAACAGTGTCTCAGGCGTTTGGGGAGGATGCTCTTCGTCGATATCCATCGACGGGTTCTCACCGAGTTCGATCAGGGAAACCCGCTCGTCTGAGACGCTTTGGATGTGCTTCATCAGCTCATCGCTTGACGCCACATCCTTAACCCTAAGATTGGAAAAGAGAGCACACAGGTCAACTTCAGCCATGTTACAAAAGTGGGAAACAGAAGTGGCTTGTACCCATAACTCAAAGCACCATTACTATTTATAGATGTTATGTACTATAGATAAAGTTGAACATAGAGATGGGTATAGATGCACCAAAAACTAATAATAAATAAAACGGCTACCGACGTACCACGTCGCACATTCTATAAACAATTATATATTAGCACGTGTCTTCTTTTAAATGAATCAGAGTTTTGCACATTAGCAAAAGCACGGATGGGAATAGGTTCTGATGTCCAATAATGGTGGCATATCATCAACAGAATCTCTCTTTTTCCATTAATTATAGTACACCCGCCTACCTTTATTTATGCTGCGAAAAGAGGCCACTTTTTTCAACCTGAGCCCCACGTTAGGCCTGTCGGCACCAAGCCAAACAGGTGTCGCTTTTTCATTGGACTCTCATTTAAAACATGACAAAGACAGCATTCATTTATTCTGGCTAAGTGCAGTTTGGGCCTTATGTTGATTTTGGGCTCTAAAACGGATCATGGCTTCACATCTAAAGCCCGTGTCAGAATGGGCAATCAAATTTCTGATGGAGTACTTGTCTCATCATTACAATATCAAATCGTATAAGGTCACGTTGATTTCAATAATTTACATTCAGTTTGGCCTAGCCATGTGTTTGATAGTTACTAACATTTTGCATAATTTATGTCCTGTGCCGCACGTGTAAAGATTTTTAATTAGTATTAAGCACTTCATATCTTAATCATAAAATAATAATGCCTCGTGATTACAACCATCAATACAGCTGCCAATTCAACTTTTTACAAACCCAATAACCAGCAATTTTAAGCTCTGCCCCCACCCCTCCCCATTATGGGAATCTTTTAGAAACAACTTTTAATAACGCCAAAAAAATACGAAAAAGCAAGCGCACTACTATCAACGTGAACCACCAAGCATGCAGCATTTTTGCTTGATCCATGTTTCATGGCCGCCATGTTTTGAGCATCGATTTTGGTGGGATGGAAATTATTGCCAAACTGACTCTTGCTTTCCCGACCAGAGACTGTGGCTGATTGGTCCGGCACCGTCCTTTAAATGGTACTGGAACTTGCAGTTGGTTCATACTCATCATCGCAATGCCTACCCACATGCACTTCCTTCCACGCTTTTACCCAAGAAATCTGACGCAGGCCTGGAACCAGATCAACTTATGCGAGGAGATCCGCTTCGCCTTTATCACCTATAGCCAAGTCTACGGCAAAACCCTCATGGAGTACCAGCAGGGGTGGGCTCGAGACGTTCTTGAATTGGAGGAAAACTCGCCACCGGTGAATATCCTCAAACAGTTAGCTCAGATTTTAAAGAACCAACTATGCTATCACCGTCCCATGTTTGTCAGCCAACCGGATTTAGCCCGAGAGAGGGAGCAACATGTATTTGTTTATCTTTCTCGCGAAAAAATGCAGAAAGTGCTGAGGGAACAATCGATTACGTTTGGAATGGAGGCCGTCGTAGCAACGACGATTCAACCCTATCGTTGCGACCTTTCGGTCAAGGCACTGCTCCATGCTCACAACCTTGCTTGGCCGCTCCGGCGCATGGTAAAATCTGATCTGGAATGCTTCATTGCTATTTTTGCAAGTACCTTATTCGTCCACTTGCTTGAGGCAAAATTGACCAACCTTTATGGGAGAGAGGCACCTTGCGCGTTCTTTGTGCGGCTAGGCACTGAGAACCGCCGCTATGACGTTATAGCCTGCGGCCTTACGAAGTTCGATGAAAGCGACCGTGTGGTACCACCTCCGGCGGCAGCGCAGCCAGACTTAAACCTGCGGCTCTCAGTGCAAAGCGAAGAAGACGTGATGAAGCCTGAGATAGTATACCCGAAGAATGAAGCCTAAGGCGGCTTGAGCTCCTTGCAGGCCACCTTTATCTATGAGTTTGTCGTGGTTTCCATGTTCTCTGGCGTAGCCTTACGATTCCTTCGGGAACTGTAGCATACGCCCCAATGTGTTTGACCTGTTTATTCTAATAAATGTTTTCGCAATAATAATAGGTTTACCTCTGCTTTTTCTCTTAATTATTACACATAACATCAATATTTTGAAGAACATTATTACATATCGATACAACTGCAAATGCTTAACACGATTACATTTAATATAACTGAAAACATACATACTATTGTATGATATTATTCTACGTTCCAATACATTTTGGAGAGACGTTAAAGTACTATATAGAAAATTAAATAATCGCACTGCGGCCCCAACAGCTTATTATAATATAATCGAAATCATCTCCGCTGGGGGGAGATAATATCGGACATGGTGAGCCACGTGCGTATTAATCCCGTAGGTTTGTTTAGAAATGCGTATTAATCCCGTAGGTTTGAATTTTCCGGTGCACCAACAAAGCGTCCCCTCGTAGCAATTCGATGATCGTTGACCATCACGGAAGGCCCCGGGGAAGTCACAGCCAGGGGAGTGACGCTCAGATCATCAAGCTCTGCAACTTGGTCAGGGGGAACATCGCCCGGCGACACGCGTTTGGCCTTCCTCTTCTTGACCTTTGCCCGCCGAACTAGGTCGGAAAGGACTAGTGATACCTCTCCAAACGTCTGAGCCATACCGGCAACGTTTATTCCGGCTAGTTCCATCCTGAAAAATAAGAAAGGGTAGATATCAGAAAATACGTTGCTTGTAAAATTAAACAAAGATGAAGAACACTCACAGTATTGAAGCGTTACAGCATGATCTAAATAATCCTTTGTTCTGGTAAATGGATCTATATAGGACTTTATTTGGTAGATTGCGGAAGACTAATGGAAAGTAAAAGCAGGCCCACCGCCGAAAGGCATGGTCGTTGTAGGCCCTATGCAATGATGAAGCATTCTTCTTTTGTTTAGCTGCTAACGTTTCTCCGTTGATTGCGGATTTTCTTTCAGCCTGCTCAATTGGCAACATTAAAGTCTTGTGAAAATGAAATTTGAACAGAAGGCGATAGTGACATTTTAGCTCGTCCACAAATATATGCAGTCCTAATTAGCGGCTAGTGGACCCCAAAAGGTATAGTGGGGAATGCAAGTGGGGCGGCTGCCATTGACGAGTGCAATGACCTCATTGGGGTTAGTGGGAATATCTCGAATTGCGTGGCCGGCTAGTGCTCTTGTCAAGGGGCCCGCTTTTAGCTGTCAAGATGCGAAAGCACGTGGGGGACAAGCAAATCACGAAGGCATTTTTCTGGAAGACTTTAATGTCATCAATCACAGCGCTAATAGTCAAAGATGGAATTTTTTGGAATCTAATTAGTGTCAGTCTTAAATGTACCCAGAAAATATTTTTAAGCAGGGTGTAATACCAAAAATAAGGACAAACTTGATTATTCATAGAAAACCAAAATACGATGCCGCTGAGCAGCTTACAAGCCTACGGGATTAATACGCAATAGTACATTAATATACTCAAGCAGGAAAATATATTTTATTCCAATCCAGAGGATGGAGTGAAGAGAGTGTCCCGCCGGTGCTGTGAATGACGGCGCAGGCTGTTATGATGCCCGTCTTAACCTGCTCTTCTAACGAAGCTCCGTTTACGCAGTCGTTACTGCCAATCAGGCAAATTCCCCCATCCTCCATTAAAGGAGATTTATCCACAGGCAGATCTTGGATGTACTGACATTTTTTAAGAGAATTTTCCCTCCACAAAGATGCCTTGAAACCATCCGTCAGGTGGCCGTCGAAGACATATCCTTCGTAGTCTTCGTTGACGGGAACCAAGTGACAAGCCAGTTCAGGAAAGGCAGCCGCAAGTTCCCTGACTAACTCCAAGCACCTTCTCTTCTTCTCATCGGACCGGATTGGGCGGGATAAGTAGTCGCTCATTTCATAATGAAAAATAACAAGTCCCTCTCCCGATGGCGATTCGATGTCAATACAACACAGCTCACGGACAAGCCCATCCGTCCAAATCAAGGCTGGGATATCGGCGTCAAGCCAGAATTTTTGCTTCGTGATCATGAACAGTGCTGCGTTAACAGTAGCGGACGAATTCCCAGCGGGCGGTCCGATATCATAGCCGACACAGGTTGCATGGCTAACCGGAGTGATATTGGTTGAAACGGACCCAGCACGCCCGCCAATGATGACCTGGTCAAAAACGCGCGAACGGCCATCTCTCATGCATACCTTCACTTTCCCCCCCTCCTTGGCTACTTCACGCAGGGGGTCAAAACAGAGTCCTGCTTTTCTCTTAAATATTTCAATGCGCATCAGAGCCTGCAAAAGATGAACCCCTCCAACAGAAATATGCTGGTCCTCCTCGTACCCATTGATTATCCAGTCCAGGATTGTCGAAAACAGCAGGGTGTAACAGGAAGAAATTCGACGGCCGCCCAATCTCATTATCCCGAAAACCTCGAAATCCTGGGTAATTTGCCACGCCGCGCCACCAGGACTCTCAACACCACAGCTGAAGATCTCGACCAGAGCGGCATGGAAAGTGAAATTGGAAAACTCCCTGAGCCAAGCCCACCGTGCTTCCGAGGCTTCATTATAACGCCGACCTTTCAACATGGAAAAGATATCCATCGGAGCGATCAGCCTCCTGCCGTTCCGTTCACACCCGTGGTATAGTAGCTTCTCCCACCCTGCACATACCCGCTGAAGTACACCCGGTGGAGCTTGTCCAGCCGGCCATTCGTAGCGTTTATTCCGGAAGTAGAGTGCTGTGTGATCGCTGCCAGCACAAGGAAAACGAAGGCTGGAGGGAATTCTAAACTTATCCAGATAGTATGACAGGCAAATTTGGTTGCCGGAGATGGGCATGACACCGAATGACGTCAAGACTTGGTGAGCGTCGCCGTTTGGCATCGGCGATACGCCCAAACTCCCAACCTCATCAATTGGGTCAAAAAGGGCGATTTCCCTGACGCCAGCGTTAAGTAGTTCTGTGGCAGCAACAAGGCCAGACAGCCCACCGCCTACGATAGCAACACTAGGTAGTGGTGTGCCTTCCGGATAATGCCCCACGCAATCATGGGCATCGCGCTCATGGAGGAAAACCTGATAGTCGTACCGCAGATCGAAGCAGGAAAGATTCTCATTGTAGTTCGCTGGCTTATCCAATGCGTTATGGAAGAGCACTGGCCCTACAGCTACTATGTCGTAACGGCTGAAGCACTCAGCGGGACGACGAAAAAAGCGGCCGGTTGTTTTTAAGCCATTTCGCCCATGCAGATCACATGTGCCCTCATCAACAAATAGGCTGCTGAGTTGGATGGCAATAAAGCACTGTACGTCTGCAATGGTCGTGCAACTGCCTGGGCAAAAGCTATTGTGGGCTCGAGACATTTCCTGCAGTGAGAGGTCACTCACGTAAGGCGGGATCATGCAAGCCAGTACGGCATCTCCAGGCTGAGCAATGCACCGGTTCTTAACAAAGTGGCACAACCGGCGGTACGACGTATAAATGAAGACCTGGGTGCGACGAGGTCTCAGCACTTCTAGTGTGCCTGTTCGGGGACCATGAAGGCAAGGTTCAATCTGGAACACCAGCGCCACGTCTTCTATGGTTTCTGCAAATCCTTGGTCGAACACCCAATCTGTCCACCTTTGCTGATATTGTAAAAGTTCATCGCAGAACTGATCATAGCAGACAAAGGCCTGAGAAATTGCTCGTTTCAATTTGGCCGCACTAGGTAGACTGTTAATGGCAAACAGGGGGAAGCGGGGGCGGTTATACGGAAGATACATCACGTAGGTATGGAGTATTGCTAGAGATAATTAGAGAGCTCTTTTGGTTATCAGTGGCATACTTTAGCAATGTAAATCTGGATAGAACATATATAATTCGAAAACTTTCTACTGTTATTTCTTTTTATGCTGATGTATACTTAAATGGCGACATGTTATTGAAAATAAATAAAGCTGTCCCCTAGAAAAAGTCAAAAATTAAAAAGATGAACGAAAAGTCAAAAAGGCCGGAAAATTACGGCCTGAATTTATGCAATTTCGACCACGCCAATAATATTGACAAAAAGGAATTCAACATACAAAAACAACACACATATTAAACACATTTGAAACTGCAGTTACTTCTTCTGTTTTGTATCGTATTCATAATTTACTATCAGTTAAACCAAATACATCTTTGATGCTCGCAATTTCATTATCGTCGCTCCCACCGTCTTCTAGGAATTTGGCATAACGTTCGAGCATTCTAGCAGCAGCATCGAGGATTAGAACACCAATTTCATTAAACTCTTTACAGGGATGTGGTTCCCGGAAAGTTATATATTGGCTGCAGAAGCTCGCTCTGCTTGGATCGCGGGGCACAACCATTGTCGGGGCGTCGAAAAGACCGAGAACATATTTTTTGACAACCTGAGGATCGACGAGTTCAAACTGATTTTCATTCTCGAGAGCGAAGGCGGTGAGCGGAAGTCCGTTTTCCTTGGCGGCATAAGCACGGCTGGCTTGATCACAGAAGAGACCAAAAACACCACTTAACGGAACAGAACAAAGATCATCTCGTTTGAAAAATGAAGTAAGCGCAGCAGCAGAAAGATTGAGGCAGGAGGAAGGGCCAGTGTGAAGACCGAAACTGGTGGAACCACCCCTACCATATACGTGCTCGCCAAGGCGGTGGAGCACCTCTAAGGTACGGTGCGACTCAACGTCAACTTCCAAATACAAGACCTTGTCGCACTGATAAACTACCGTTCCACGAGGCTTGTTGGCGGCGATCGCGAAGACGGTACTGCCAAGCAGTTCTCGATCCCGGTCAACCAAGCCAAGATGGGTGAAATCGGCGGCGGCCAGCTTGCTGTTGTCGGGGACAGGAGCGAAAAGGGCTTCAAATTTTGACGCCGGCGGACGAGGAGTTGGTCTGAGGATCCCGTGCTGTTTCCAATGATTTTTCAAGAGTTCTGCAGTGACTGTGCCATTGCCTTTCATAGAATTGTAACTCTCAAGCATTCTGGCATCAGCGAGAGTTCCGGATCTCGCAAACTGGAGGGTGAAATGGACGGAAACGGGAGAATTTCTGGAACTCATCCTCGGCTGAACGAAGATGTAGACGGCGGCGCCTTCTCCAATATCTTCAGCAACTTCTTTCTCGATCTTTTCACGGACAGCCTGGCTGATCCCGTCAGAAGTGGCTAGGATCGCACTTGCTATGTCGGGGTGGCAGATTGCGCACTGGTACCCTATTCCAAGATCTCGTACAGGAGTTTCACCGGCGGCGACGGCAATGCGGTGATTTAGAGCAGGCATCCGCCGGATGATTTCGCCGAGGCCTCTCACCTTTTCGGGATTCATTGCAGCAACGACGTTACATATGCCGCCAAGACCTCTGCCGACAGCGGTTTTAAGCACCTCAACAGGGTCATGCAAAACCTGCAGCGCAGCGAGTTCTCCCTTCCAGTCTCCTTCAGGGAACGCGACGGCGGCGGCGCAAGCTGCATCACTGGCAGGCATGATAACGGGGAAGAAAAGGGCAAGATCTTGGGAAAAAAGGGAGAGGATTTGTTGTTCCGTATTAAGTCAACAGATAATACAGCTCTCCTCTGTACGCAACTATATGTCATAGTTGTGGGCCACAATAATAATGACAGGACAACGCATCATTAAGTAAGAGGTTTCTCTATCCAATAAAGTCAACTCCTTCCTGCTGCATGCATTTAAAGGCTTCTTTGCGTGGCCTATTTACCCACATCGCTCCCGATATGTTACTTGGCTATCTCATTCCCGATATCGCCGAACGTCTCCAACGCCATCTTGCGGATCCGGCTCTCAGAGCCCTACTCGCATTTGATGGCGATGGCACCACATTCAAACAAGATCGGAGCCGTCACTGCTGGGAAATTAATCCTGCCATCAATATCATCGACAATTTGTCCAAGATTGCCGGTAAGGGGCACTACCTATTGCTCACTTCCGCTCGTCACGGCGGCGAGATCGCTAGCTCGCCCTTTAAAGCAATTCCGGGTATTGGCTTTCAAGGAAACGACGGGACGGTCACAATCTTCGAAGGTAAACGTCTTGAATCAGTTCCCCCACCCAATTGGGAGCCTGTCCACATGGTTATGGAGAGCAACCTCGGCAACACTCCCGGAATCCGCAACATTCCAATGGAGCATTTCTACGGCTGTCAGATGTGGGACTCCCATCTAAGTTACCAATCAGCCGGAGATCTGCTTTCATCGCTTCTTTCGCGCATTGATGATCCTTCAAGACGTGCTTTCCGGGCAGTCGCAGTGTCGGAGGGTCATTGTCTCATGCCCAAGGAAACGCCCGGCAAACGCGACGGCTATTTCGCTTATGTCAATCTACTCCCTCATAAGATCGGATTTCATATCGCGTGCGGCAACGGTGAAAACGATAGAGATTTGCTGACCGCCGTTGGCAACAAGGAAAACGGCATCGCGTTCTGGGTAGGCACTGCAGACACCAAGCCCGGTGGACCAAACGTCTTCGTTATTCCTAGTGAGGATGCGCTTGCTGCTACTATTGGCGAACTTGGAGAGCTTCTTCCGATCTCAGAGACTGATGACGTTTCTCGATCCACTGGCCCTGCTCTGTAAATCACATCTGAACAGTCTGTAGTGGTTTCATTCGCCATTGAGAGAAGCTGTTGTCGTCATCTTGCAACTTGATGTATTTAAATAATTGCCTTTATGAAATAAAATAAATTTGTATAGTTGTCACGTATTTTAAAATTGCCAGTCGATTCTGGCACGTCTTATTTCCTAAAATGCAGGAAATATTCTATCCATATGCTCGATATGCGCGCCACCAGCGACTTCAATTAATTGATATTAAATTTTTTAGTTCGCATGACACCTATCACCAATATATAATATTGGTATTGATCTTAGATGCAACAGCTATTTCTTAATATACTATATATTTGCCTTATTTCTAAACAAACGCAGAGATATAATTTTCACCGCCAGCTTCCGAATTAACATCACTTTCAAGCTCATCGAATTCTTCGAAATTTCAATTCAATCTCCATTCCTTCGAAGGGCTCACATGGATGGAAGTTCTTCATCGATAACTGCTGATGTTGCTATGCCACACCTTTGTCAGCGCAAACCGTCTTCCCTGAAAGAGAAGGGGTGGCCTGAGTGGAAACTCCAGTGGGATCTCCCACCGGGCGTCACCTCCGAGGACGTTCTTGAACGACATTCGGTGGCGAATCTTCTTCAACGGCTCCACGAACCATTGCCTCTTCAAGTGATAGAACACCGCGGAATGTACAACCTAGGGAAAGGTGTGCAGGAATGTACCGAAACTTCGATCCTGACTGCGCTGGGAGAAGGTAACCGGAATCTCTGCGAATTGGATGTTGCGCTTACTCGGGACAATATGCCCATTGTATCGCATGAATTCAACTTGTGGCGTGTCACCACTTTGCCAGACAAACCGATCCGGGAGATGCCCTATCGTGAGATCGAGAACGTGCCGGTAATCATTCGCGAGATTTCAGAGGGCAGAATTAGCGATTCATACGTCGTCACGAACGACTTCGTTCCATTTCTTGAGCCTCTCCTCGACAACGTTTTCAAGGTTAATCCGGTTGCGACCGTCTTTTTGGATGGTCGCCAATTTGAAGCCCACATTATTACTGCTTGGCTCAGCCATCGTCCGAGATATCATCAACGAGTGGTGCTACTCTTCTATACATTTAAGTACTCCGACGGCGACTCGTTCGTCGATGCCGTTAAAGGTGCCGACCCAGCACCTGACTGGCGGCAAACCATTGCACTGATGCCGGCGATTTTTCCCCACGAGCTTCCTAGGTTAGCGAAGTTACTCCATCTCGACGACCTCGCGGTTGAGGACCTTTATGCAGCTGGACGGGCCTGGATCGATTCAATTCTCAAGCAGACGATGAGGATCGTTGCGGTTCATATTGTGTTCGCTGGGGTAAAAAGTGACCAATTGGGTCAGTGCACGAATCCGGAAGTGATCAGAGCGTTCAACGAAGATCACGCCGCGGTTCGCCTTGCCTATTACGTGAAGGAGGACCCTGATGTGCGAAAGATGCATCCTTGCCTTAAGCTGATGGCCGTAACGAGGTCTTACGATTTCTCTGACCAACTGGAACATGGCGGTAGAGCAGAGTATGGCATCGACTTCATGACAGGGAGGGCAGTGAAGCGCGAGACAGATGAACGAAAACACATTCGTCGTGGTTATGGAACGCCGGGCAATGCAGCGGCGATGGCCGATTGGGTTATCTCAGACCGCCCTGAGGATGACATGGCAGTCTGGGAGTGGCGTAAACGAGATATCCACCGGAATGTTGATCATCGCTGCCCACATCTCGATGTCATAGGTTTTAAAAAATTCGAATAATTGTTTCCACTAATAGTGCCCCACGGCGCTATTTGGCGTTTGTAATTTCAGTTACAGTGTGATGATTGTTGTAATTGTCTTAACACTCTATTATCGATTTCTGAAATAGTAATATGCTATTTCTCCTATAAATATTGGCATATAATCAATTGCACGAGAATAATGTTTCTCCAAAAGCCTAATGGTTTTGTAAATACACTATCTTATACTACATCCAATCATGTTGAATTCTACGTTTCTTGGTACAACACCACTGAATGAAATACACACTACAGAAAAAGTTAGCCAGAAATGTCGGGCAACCTTGGTAAAGAGTAGAGTGTGGAAGGTCTCAAATGATGTCGCATTCTCTGGCGATTACAAAAGCATATATCCTGCCACCGCCGCCATCAAGCCAGCATCTTGAGCTCGCATAGGAATGGAGTTGTCATTGCGCTGGGTGACGTCATCGTGGCGTTCCGCAAATGCATTCTTCTGTAGGTCGAGGCGCAGCGGGCGCGTGTTAGCTCGTCCGCCATGGTGCGCTCGATCATTTCAAGATCGCATTGCTCGTCGACGACAAAGCCGGCCGATTCCATCATCCCAGAGTCCGCATTAGTGGGTGATTCAAGGACGGAGTGCGACTTTCGATAGAAACCAATGGGTTACCACGCGCAAGGAATGCTCGTGAGATGTGCCTACTCCCAGATCGGCATGGATGGACGCCGCTGGCGAGCGGCTGGCCATGAGCGCCACAGTCATGGCCGAGAAGCTCGGCCGGCATCGTTCGACGATTTTCCGCGAGCTCAAGCGGAATGTTTTTGAGGATCCGCAGATGCCGGATCTGAGCGGCTATGCGTGACTGCCAGCGAGATGGCACGTGAGCGCAGAGCCAAGCTGCACAAGCTCGACTGATTCTCCGATGTGCGTCAAACGGTGATCGAGCGGATCATGCATGACTGGTCGCCACAGCAGATTGCCGACCGCATGCGGCTGGAGCGCCACCCGATCTGCGTCAATTATCAGACGACCTACAAATTCGCCTGTTCCGCAGACGGCCAGGCCATCAAGCTGTGGCCGCGCCTGGCGAAACGTCGAGCGCGATGCAGGCCGCCGCTTGCCCGTCGGCGCCACGGTCGCCGCTTCTGCTTCTTCCCCTGCCTGCCTCCTGCCGTACAACAACCGGATGCGGCTTCTTCTTATGGATTAGCCCTCCCTTGTGGATTGCCCAACGCCCAGTCCTCGCGGCCGTGAGAGGAGAGCCTCAAGATCGCCGTCCAACAATATCGATTGATCGCAGACACATCGCCGTGCATTGGTTCGCCTCTGGATCTGCCAGCGTTCGAGCTCTTCTGATAGCGCAGCGTCGTATTAAGCAGCCATCGCCATTTTCTCCAGCAAAGGTCTGACCTTCTCCAGAAAGGCGTTGCTTCCGCAAGCGAACCGAAGCTTGGCCTGCAAATTGATCCTGTCCCAATCAATCGTATGGGAGACACCGAGATTGGCAAGAATGGGAAGCGCCGCCATGACGTCCCAAGTTGAATCTCCGACCGAGACGTAGCCATCTGTCTCGCCCATCGCCACTTCGATCAAGGAAATCGTGGCCGCTCCGCAGAAGCGGAAACTAATTCCCAGATCATCCGAGATGAATCGTATCACCTCCAAGCGGTCAGCCGTTGATACGGATGGATGAAAGCTGAAGCCCGTGGAGGCGCGCGACATGTCCAAAGCGGGAAGTGCCTTGAGAGGCTTACCGTTGAGCTGGGTCGGGATGGTCTTTCCCCCGACGATGGTCAGATCCCTCGCCGGAGCATGGATGACGCCAAACGATGGTCGGCGGTTTTCGTAGAGACCGATCGAGACCGCCCAATTCTGGCTACCGCGTACGAAATTGAATGTTCCGTCGATGGGATCGATGACCCAGATCCTGCCGGAGCTGCCGGAAATTTCTCCGCCTTCTTCGCCGAACACACCGTCGTCCGGGAAGACTTCCCGCAGGCGGGCTATCAAGAACTCCTCGACCTTCTTGTCTGCTTCGGTAACGAGGTCGAGGTGACCCTTGCTCTCAACCGGGAGGCTTGCCAACGAATGGAAGTGGCTGAGGGCCAGTTTGCCGGCCTCCCTGGCGATTTCTTCCACCACTGCCTCGAGAGGCCGTGTTGGTCTAGATGACGATCGAATATCAGCCACGGGCTCTGTCCCTTAGTCTGGTCACCTGTGCAACGTCGTCGCCAAGGAGCTGGTCCAACTGGCCCTCACGAACCCATTGAATGACCTGGGATTCGATGTCGACGCCATACTGCATGAGCTTTTCGTGGTATCCGGCCGGCAGGTAGGTAAACGCGGCGAGGCCTTCTTCATGGAGCTGACGCGCCTCGCCACTGGCGAAGTGATAGACTTCGATGTTCATGGCATCGAGATTGGCCTGCCGCGCAACGGCCGCGGGATCGATCAGACGAGAGTGCATCAGACCGACGGTCGGCACCTCGGGAATGGCTTCTTTTACGGCCTTCAGTTGGACGTAATCGAACGAGGAGAACTGCATGAGATCGGCGCAACCCAGTTCATCGATGAGTGCACGCAGTTTTGGGAAAAACACTTCGTTCTGATCGTAGATCTTGAGCTCGACCTGGTAGATGATGCCAAGCTCACGAGCGAGTTGCAGCGCCTCCCTGAGCCTTGGGACACGCTCTCCTGCGAACTCGTCGCTGAACCAGCTACCCGCATCCAGCTTCGACAGTTCCGAATAGGTCATCTTCTGTACGACACCGTGTCCATCAGTGGTCCGGTCGACAGTTTTGTCGTGCATCAGGATAAGCTCGCCGTCGCTCGTTATGCTGAGATCCGTCTCGCAGGTCGCGAGAGGCCCGGCGTATTCAAATGCCTTTCTGAATGCAGCAAGAGTGTTCTCCGGCGCTCCCGCGCTATGGCCTCGATGCCCTCCAAGCCGCATGTTCTCTATGGTCATTCTCAACGGATTCATTCTGTTTCCTTTCGTTTAACGGAGCCGCGCATCGAGCCGATCGCGTAGATAGTCGCCCAGGAGGCTGATGGAGAGGGTCGTCAGCACAATGACCGCGCCCGGGAAGGCGGAGAGCCACCAGGCGATCGCCAAGTAATTGCGGCCATCGGCGACCATGAGACCAAGGCTGGTGGCCGGCGGTTGAATGCCCAGTCCGAGAAAGCTCAACCCGCTTTCGAGAAGGATGATTTCCGGGAAGTTCACGGTGAACTGAACGATCAGCGGACCAGCTATGTTTGGCAGCATGTGGCGAAGGTAGATGCGGCGAGCTGGAACCCCGACAATCCGGGCTGCTTCCGCATAGCCCTCTTCCTTCGCACTGATGACAAGGCCGCGGGTGAGCCGCGCATATCGTTCCCAGTTGGCGAAGCCAACGAGGAAGACGAACAACAGCGGGCTGGAACCAAGCAAGGCCAGCACGCCAAGCGCGATGATGATGAAGGGTACCGATGCCATCGCGTCGGAAAAGCCCATGACCACATTGTCGACCCAGCCGCCGAAATGGGCTGCGACCAGACCGACGCTCGTTCCGATCAGAGCGCATATCACCGAACCGATGATGGCGATCATCAAGGTCGTCTGAGTGGCGATCAGGAGATTGCTGATCACATCACGACCCAGGTAATCGGTCCCCAGCAAATGGCTGGCCGATACGAAGGGTCGGGCAAACCGGGCGAGTGGATCCTGGCTGAGATAGTCGAAGGGCGCCAACCATCGCGCGGTCACGCCGATGAACGCGACTATCCCGATCCATAGGCAACACAGCGCGATGCTCGCAGGCATTCGGCGGAAGGGTGCCGATATCGAGCCACGGAAGATACGGGAGGTTGTCGCAATCGCCATGTCAGTGCTTCCTGATTTTCGGATTGAGGACCGCGTATAGGACATCGACGGTCAGGTTGATTGTGACCATGAACGCGGTGAACAGGACGATCATCGCCTGAACCACCGGGAGGTCTCCCGTGCTCGTGGCACTGACGAAGCCGCTGCCGAGCCCCGGCCATGCAAAAACGGGCTCGATCAGCGCAGAACCGCCAAGCAGGCCGCTGGCGGTAAAGCCCAGTGTCGTGACCATGGGGATAGCTGCATTCGGCAATGCGTGACGCAGAATGATCTCCCAACTGGGAATACCGTCAGCGCGCGCGGCAGCGATATAGGGCTGGCCGAGAACATCGATCAACGTCGAGCGCATAAACCGCGCGATAGCAGCAGCGTTGAATAGAGCAAACGTCGCGATCGGTAGGATCGCATGTCTCCACGTGGTGCTGCCTGAGCTCGGAAGTATGCGTAACCACACAGCGAATACGAAGATGAACACAAGACCCAGCAGGAAATTGGGAATGCTGTAGCCAAGCACCGCGCCCGCCATCACACCCTTGTCGACCGCCGATTCCCGTCGGACCGCCGCAAGGATGCCGGCGGGAACACCGATCAGGATGCTCAGAAGGAATGCCGACACGGTGACGAGAAGCGTCTTCGGTAGCCTCTCGCTGACGACGGTGAAGACTTCGCGCCCGTCGGCGAACGAAATCCCGAAATCGCCCCGCGATGCATTGGCGACGTAGATCAGGTATTGCTCCGGTATCGACCGATCGAGGCCCCACTTGGCATTGAAAGCGGCAAGAGCATCCGGGCCGGCGTTGTCCGACAGCATTTGCTGAGCGGGATCGCCACTCAGTCTCAGGACGACGAAAACGAGCGTGACAGTGAAGACGAGGACCACCAACGCTCTCAGGATCCGGGCGAGGATGAACGATGTCATAGCGCCAGTTCCTTTCGCTGCGGGGCGGCGATCGATCGTGGAAACTCTTCAGCGAGGTGGCACGCGGCCTGCTGCCGGCCAACCGTTCTCAGTTCAGGTGTATCCGTCGAACATCTGTCGATTGCGAACGGACAGCGTGACCGGAAGCCGCAGCCTTGGGCTATTTTCGTAGCATCGAGCTCTCCCTTGATCGGCGGCTCGACGTTGCGCACGCTCGGATCCATAGTCGGGACTGAGGCGAGCAAAGCCCTGGTATAGGGATGCCGTGGCCATTCGTAGACGGACTTGATGTCCCCAATCTCAACCACCCGCCCGAGATACATGACAGCGATGCGGTCCACGAGGTGGCGCACAATACGCAGGTCGTGCGTGATGAAGACGTAGGCCAGATCGAGTTCCTGCCAAAGCGAGCGTAGAAGTGCCACGACCTGTGCCTGTACCGATACGTCCAGTGCCGACACCGCCTCGTCGAAAATGACCAACTTCGGATCCAGGATCAGGGCGCGAGCGATAACAACGCGCTGCCTCTGGCCACCCGACATCTGATGGGGATAGCGGTCCATCATCGCGCTGGAGAGACCGACCCTTTCGAGCATCACGGCCGCACGTTCATACGCACCGGCGCGATCTGCGATGCGGTGGACCAGAAGGCCTTCGGTGATTTGTTGGCCAATTGTCATCTGCGGGTTCAGGGCGGACAACGGGTTCTGCTGAACCAGCGATGTGCGGATACGAAACTTCGTCCACTCCTGTCCGCTGCGATCCCTGTGATTGACACCCTCGAACCATACGTCGCCGCTTGTTGGGGGCGTCAGCCCGAGGAGGAGGCGACCGAGCGTGGACTTGCCGCTGCCCGACTCACCGACGACGCCGATACGCTCCCGTTGCGAGAGCTCGAATGTGATGGAGTTTGCAGCAAGCGGGCTCTCAGATTTGGCGAAGAACCCGGTCTTGTGACGGAAGGCCTTGGTGAGATCACGGGTTTGGAGCAGAGGCGTGTTCATGCGACCACCGGATGATAGCAGGAAGCCTCGTGGACGAGACCGATGTCGGCAGGCGCTGGGAAACGAACGGAACATTCTCCGCTCGCGCGCGAACAGCGCGGATGGAAATGACATCCCTCCGGAAGGCTATCAAGGAGAGGCACCGATCCCGGTATCGGGATGGGAGGATCGAGATCATCGGGATCGATACTCGGCATGCAGTCGATAAGCGCACGGGCGTAGGGATGCGCCGGTCGCTGGAGGAGTTCCGTCACAGGAGCGGTCTCGACGATCTTGCCGCAATACATCACTGCCGCCCGGTCCGCGAGGCGCGCAATGACACCGAGGTCGTGGGACACGATCATCAAAGCCATCCCTGTCTCGGCCCTGAGCTCTTCGAGCAGATGCAGGATCTGTGCCTGCATCGTCACGTCCAGCGCCGTTGTCGGTTCGTCGGCGATCAGTAGCTGGGGCTTTGCCGCGAGAGCATGTGCAATCATCACTCGCTGGTTCATGCCGCCCGAGAACTGATGCGGATAGGCGCGCAGTCGGCTTTTGGCACGATCAATTCCCACCCGTTCCAGCAAGCGCATTGCCTCGAGCCGGGCGTCACTTCCCTTTAGGCCCTGATGGCGCGATAGGGCAGTTTCCAGATAATAGCCAATTGTGTGAACCGGATTGAGGCTGCTCGTCGGATCTTGGAAGATCATCGCGATCGTCGGATCCTTCGAATGGGAGGAAGTGTTTTGATCACGTTCGAACCTCACGGTCCCCCCGGTGCGGGCAATGCCGCGTGGAAGCATGTTCGCGATGGCATAGCAGGTCATGCTCTTTCCGCAGCCGGACTCGCCCACAAGTCCCAGCGTCTGCCCGGCATCCAGGGAGAAGCTGATGCCGTCGATGATCTTTATTTTGCGAGCCGGGACCTCGACGACGAGATCTTGAACGGTCAGAAGCTTGGCCATGGACTGTCTCCCTGAAGCGGTGCACACGAATGCGCACCGCCATCACATTGGGTGCCGCTACGAGAAGCTGAGGTTGTTTCGGAACTCCATCATTTCGAAGCTGATGGGCTTCCAGTTGACGTCCTTGCGAGCGGCATAAACGTCGAAGGGCTGGTAGAGAATGACAGCGGGCGCTTCCTCTTCGAAGATATCGCGCATCCGGTTGTAGGCTTCGAAGCGCTCCTTGCCATCCGGCAACTGTGACACCTTCACACAGAGCTCGTTGAACTCCGCCGGAGCCTGCCATCCCCAACGCTTCTGAACCTGGCCCTTAGGTCCGAACTCGCAGACCATGGTGGCCCACGCATCGGTCATCCACTGGCCATTCGACCAGTTGCGGATGTAGCTGTCCGGATCCTTGGGAGCCGCGCCCGGGGCATAGATCTTGGGCACCACGTTGACACCGATCTGCTTCCACATTTCGATCATCATCATCAACGCCGGAACTGCGTTAGCGTAATAGTTGCCCATCGTGTGGTAGGTGATCGGCGTGCCGTCGTAGCCGCTTTCCTTCACCAGCCGCTTAGCTTCCTCGATGTTGTAGTCCAGTGGCCGGCGATCCGGATCGAAGGTCTTGCCGTAGTTCGGGAAGTTGAAACCGCGCGGGATCGTGGCTTTGTTCTTCCAGAGGGACTCGACCATGATCGGGCGGTTGACAGCCAGCGCGAGCGCCCGACGCAGCTCCTTCGACTTGAAGACGGGCTGGTTCATGTTGAAGGTGAACATGTGGAAGTTCTCGACAACGTTTCCACGCGTTTCCAGGTCGGAATAACCGTTGATCAGGTCCATGTCGTCAGGTGTCAGCGTCGTCACGATGTCGTACTCGCCGCTGATCAGGCCGGCGACGCGGGTGGCGGGCTCTGCCACGAGCTGGTAGGTGATCTTCGAAGCCATCGGCTTCGCACCCCAGTAGACGTCATTCGCTTCGAGGACAACACGATCGCCGGCGACGAGTTCGACGAACTTGTAAGGACCGGTTCCGATCGGCTTGCTACCGAAACCGACTGGTCCCAGGCTCTTGTAGTAGTCCTTGGGAACAATGCGGCCCATCCAGGACGCCACGTAGCTTTCCGTCAAATGACTTGGCGTCTTCGTGCGAAGAACGACCGTGTATTTGTCTTCGACAACGGGCTCGTCGAACTCGAGCGAATAGGCATTGCCGAGTGGTATCGTCTTGATCGCTTCCGGACCCCACAGACGCTCCGAAGAGAACGTGTATGCGACGTCGTCGGCCGTCATTTCCGCGCCATTGTGGAACATGACCTTCTGCCGAAGCTTGAAGCGGACGGCGTTATCATCGATGCGTTCCCAGCTCTCGGCGAGCGCGGGGATCAGGTTAATGCCGTTGCCCGGCGCACTGTCACCGAAGAAATCACGCACGATCAGTGTGTCGAAGATCTGATTGACGATCCTGGGGCCGACGTTGCTGATTGCGTTGACCGGCTCCAGCGTCGCGGGAAGGCCATTTACGCCAATGCGCAGCGCACGGCGTTCCTGTGCAAATGCAAATTTGAGGCTGGTGGTGGATGCAAGCGCTGCGACGCTTGCTCCGATGATGAAGTTCCTACGGCTGGGCGAAAGCATCTGTTGTCTCCTGCTTGGCAAGATGCTGTTGACGGGTATGGGGGTGTGCCTAGTTCGCGATGACGAACTTTTTCCGCAGCTTTTCGGGGGCTGCGTCGATAATCGATTTTATGCCGGCGTCGGTCACGACGACGCCGACATCCTCGATCTTTCCAATGACCGAAAGACTGGACTTCGTGAACTTCGAATGGTCCGCGACGACGATGGTGCGCCGGGACACTTCCATCATGACGCGGGCGATGCTCGCGTTGACCGGAGTGGAGGTGCAGATCACTCCGCGGTCGACATCGATGGACGCTGCATTGAGGATGAGTTTGTCGACGTTGAATTGGCGAATGAAATGTTCAGCCAGCGGACCACGGAAGGAGCGGTTCGTCTCGGAGTACTCGCCGCCTACGGAATAGATGCTCTGGCCCTCGACACGGGCGAGTTCCGCAACAATGTCGAGCCCATTCGATATCAGCGTGAGGCTTTTACGGCCGACTAACTTCTTTGCAACTTCCAGCGCGGTCGTGCCGGCATCCAAGAGCACCGTGTCGCCATCGACAATCATTCCGGAGACCACAGAAGCGATAGCTACTTTCTGCGGTTGGTTCCAAACGGCACGAGCCGCATTCGTCTTGTCTTGGGCTACTTGGTTGATGCCAACAGCGCCGCCGTGTGTCCTCCGCAGGAGTCCGACTTCTTCGAGTTCGCCCAAGTCACGCCGAGCCGTCGCTACCGAGATCTGGAAGTGTTCAGTGAGCCTGCCGATCGGCAGGAACGACTCCTCACGCAGCAGCTCTATGATTTTGGCTTGGCGATCCTGAGCCGCATTGAGCACCGACGCTTCCTTTCTTCGAAATGATCGACATCAATCAACGTATGAGCGAAATAGATCTTCGTCAAATGAAGGATTTATGACACGTTTTTCCAGTGGAGTAAGGGCTTTGGACGCGTTCCCGGCACGGCGATTAGCGAGGGAACACAGCGAACGCCAAGAACCAATAGCTGTTATGAGCGATATCGCTCACACACGCACAACCGGAAAGCCAGACACGTGGCGACTAGAAGAAAGATGGACCTGGAAGGTAAGGGATACGTTCAGGCCGAGCCGAGCCAGTGATCAGCCGAAATGGCGGCTACGACTTCATAAAGACATCATTGATGTATGGCCGGTAATGATTGTGGACCGTCATGTCCTCGGTCATCCGGCGACGGAGAGAGGTCATCTCAGCCACCTCGATTACCTATCTTGAGGCTGGGTTGCGAAAAACCAAATTCCCTCAGGCAGAGCATCAGGTAAACCACGCGCCAACTCCGCGGCTAGAGGTTTAGTTCAATCGGCATATCGGCTGCTCAGCGCGCTACATGCCGCTCCAAATCCGGCAGCGGGACCAGGCTTTTCCACCTTGTTCGGGTCGGTGCGGGCCGGTGTCGCCAGCCCATCGCTGAGGTTTGCGGGAAGATGCCCGCGATGCTGGCCGGAAATATAGAACATCTCACCCTCATGCACGATGAGGTGCTCTTCCAGCCGCGTTGATGGAGTCTCATGCGAGGCATGAAGAAGCGCCTTGGCGCGGGCGCCCGGCTGAATCGTCAGAAGATGCATGCAGATCTCCGTCGAGCCCACTGTCTCGGCGGCAATCCCCTTGAAATAGCTGAGGCCCTGTTTTCCGGCATAGGTGCTGCCGGGCCGCACAATACGGCAGGTGGGCTTCGATGAAACACTCATGGCATTGCTCCCTTGGAGCTCGTGGCCCAATACAAGTGCATCGCGGGCGGCGCAAAAATTTCTCGCCGAGTCGCCTGCGATGCGTCGAAGTCCTGCAGCGGGATGTCACGATTGCGTTTCATCACGATGTCCTACGCTCTCAACAATTTCTCGAGCATCGCTTCAAAGTGGCGTGTTCCGCATGGCTTTGTCTGTTTCAATCAAGACAATGGGTGGATGCCAGATGTATGTGAACGGTATATCTATTCTAAAGTGAAAGCCCTCCTGACATGGAGCGCTCTCGGTTCCGTGATCTTTCCAAAACCCTCGATCGCTCGTTATCCGCCTTCGGCAAAGGACCCGGTAATGGAACACCAAGCAATTCATTCAGTAAGGCTTGCTGTTCCGAATCTGTCAAATGGTCGCGTTCCGTCGAAAGTTCTGGCCGGCCTTCTGAGACGTGCGACAAGCCCGGTTCGCCAAACAATGACTGCGGATCAAAGCGCTCGCTTGTTGTAATGGTCGAATGATCGCGTTCCAAAGGCCCTTGAAAATGTTCATCGACTACACTCCCCGGCGCTGAACTCGTTCCCACCAGACTGTCTCTGGAAGCTTCACGGAAGCTGTCCTGAATGCGCCCGCCTGGTGCGGCATGTACTTCCAACGGCGGTGGGACTGGTACACTATGCAGGAAACTCAGGAGCTCTTGGTCGTTTGGATCCGACTGATGATTATTGATCGGGGATGAAGACACCGGCTGTGGTTGGGAATTCGCTCTATCGACCGAGAATTTCTGATCGGCGGATGGGTTTAGCGAGGCCCTCCGCGAGCCTAACACCCTTGTTCTTTCCGGGGATCCCGGAAACGACATCTCTGTTATTGGCCGGTTTGACAGGAAGAGATGTCCCGGCCTCTCACTGAGGTTTTTTTCTTCTTGCATTTCCCTTTCATTATCACGCTGGAGATTGATCGCCAGTGGCTCTTTGTACGACTTAGCCCCTTCCGCTCGAAAAGCTGGGTCTGAGAGACGCACATTTGACAACGGAGGTGGTGTTTGAGAATTGACCTGTCGCTCTGAGTTCGGTTGGCGAAACAAGGGTGACGTTTGTACAACGGCATCAATTGGTTGGCCTTGTGCAGGCACAACCTTAGTTTCGGCCTCGTCACGACGGCCGCCTCCAACAAAACTGACCGGATACGACTGCGGCGCTAAATGCACATTTGCCGCCTCCCGTAGAGGCGATATGGGGATAACTGCGCGCTTCTGCCAAGCCTTCCTATGCTCAATGGATTCCAAATTGCGCAGCTTCTGAGCGTCATGTTCTTGTTCACTTAGCGCCGTCAGTTTGCGACGAACCGTCACGCCAAGTATCTTTTTTGAGACTTTTTTGACATCAGCGTTCAAATACGCTGTTTCACTCTTGTAGATCTTACCGAAGGTATGCTTGGTGCTCTTCAATTGCCCGCTGGCATCATCGTAGACGGCCGATCGCTTATTGAAGAGCCGGCGGTGACTTGATATATCCCGGCCAAGTTCGTTGCCCTCCTTGTCTAGGAGGGAGCTATAAGATTTGCTGAATGCGCCACCAAGTTTTCGAATCGTCGTCCGAGAAGTTTGACGGTCCGCGGCTTTCGTTAAATTCTTCGAAAATCCGAGACGTTTGCTGCCGACGAGCTCGAGGTTGCCTTTGTCGTCCCGCTCAAAAATTTCCTGCTTGGAACCTTTTTGACGGGTTAGTTCACGAAAGACCCGGTTTTCCGGTCCGCTCCGATAGGGTGCGCTCACCTTCTCGGAAATCGGTTGAAAAAGCCTATTTCGGTTGACATGCCGCGTACGGATCAGCAGGCCATTTTCGTCTCGTTCCCATTTTTCCTCAAAGCGTCCGTGTTTGTATTTCACAAGCTTCGCGCGAAGTGTACCGTCCTCGGCATAGAGATGGCTGCTAACGCTTCTCCAGGTCTTCTTTTCGTGAAGACCCAAGTAAATATCGCCGGTTTCTGCGTTACGCTTCAGAACTTTCTTCGTTTTTCTTAGTATACCATGCTCGCGCGTTAATTCGTCTGGGCTGTCGACCCGAAGCCGTTTATTTCCAAGCATTTTATAACTTATTTCGCCTCGAAAGCCGGCGTCCAGCTTGTCGATTATCTGCATGTCGGCGGCATATTTTCGCTTCTGGTCCGGGGTTTCGAACCGGGCTAGCGTCCTTGTTGCCTCCTCTTCAGTAAGTAACGCCTTACGCGTTTGCTCAGAAAGCCGCTTAGCAGAACGGCGCATGTCAGCCGTAAGCGACTTCGCGACACTTTTTTTCGTCGTGTCGACCATTGTTGAACCCTTTCATTGGCATGTTTGAACTAGTGGGCTTCGTCACTGACGTGCTAGCAGGAAACCTACAGACTGTTTACGGTTGGACCACGCGGCCGGCTTTCGTAACTCCGCCGGCTGTCACTGATGGGTGGCAATGCTGGCTCTGGCCGGACAAAAGCACGTGAATATCTATCGGACGGTTCAGCGAGAAGCTGCGCTGCGTCGTTCGGCAATTTCATCATCAGGCGCTCATATTCCGCAACACTAGTGTAAGTGCCAGTTCTCTGACCCTTTTCATTGCGATCCGCTATCAGGACATCTTTTTGAGACAGTTGTTGCAATTTTTCCGAAGACAAATCTCGAACGTCACGTAAGTTCGGGCCCTCTGCAACAATAACCGCTGCCTGTGCGTCAAACTGCTCAAACTTGATACTATTCGCATGACTTTGCCGACCCATCGACACGGGCAGACCAACTCGATCCATCAGCTGGGTAAAGTGTTCCGGGTCGGAATACTCCAGTCTGGGAGGTGACATATAACGGTTTCCGTCGCGAGCAAGGACCTGAACGCGATCCCACAACTTTCCCTCTTTCAAGGCTTGCGCCCAAGGGGAACTGGGCATGTTTTGCAATAGGTAGTCAGCGCTTACATGACGATCGCGAGTCATCCCTCCCTGCCCATCTGGCTGCCTTCCCATATTCACAGTCGCAGCCGGAAATTGCCTGTTGTGAGCTCTGTTCTCGCCGGCGAACTCTGCGAAACGGATATCCGCACTGCCTCGCTCCCATGATTCCAAATATTTGGAGTCATGCATAATGCCAGACTTGGATTTCAGCTTGATCTCGGTATCACTGCCGTACTTATTTTTGATGGCGCGTTCGAATTCCTCAAATCGCTTGTTAGCGTAAGCGTCGCCGGCAAACCTATACGAGAAATGTATATCATTCTGCGGGGTCTTGATTAAAATATCGGGCAACAGAGAACCAGCTTGAAACTCGTGCTCGTAGCGCTTTTGAATTTCTCTGCGCCCATATTTCTCTGTTTGTATGTATCTATCCTCGGGCCTCAACTTATAATTTCGATCGAGCTTGATATTCTTGTCTGTTTGATAAAAAATTTCTGTGCCGGTGATACCCATCTCCGCGTGAGCTCGGTTCCAGACTTCCAACTTGTATTGAAAACGCGGTTTGCTCCGTTCTTTTGGCTCCAGCTTATGCAAGCTTGCAGCCAATTGTTCGGGAACATCAATCTTGTCGAATGCGAGGGGTGGGGGATAGTAGTTGCCGACCCCGTCCCTATAGAGCCGGCAGCTCGCATTGAATTCCGCCTTGGTGGGCAGATGATCGAGGTTACCTTTAACAGTACCTGCGAAGCTGTCTTGTCCGGTTTGCCGCACAAGAATATACTCGTCTGGGCGCCGATCATGGCCTGGTAAAGCCATATTCGCGAACAAGCTGGATAACTCATTTTCAACCCCAGACCGATTGTCATGGGCGCTGCTAAAAACATGGCTTGACTGAGAGCCGAGCAACTGCGCATCCAGGTGAGAGTTGATATCTTCCGTGTGGGTGGGGCTCCCGTGGATGTCGTGTGTGAGAATTTCGTAGCTGCCCGTCATCTCAATATCGGAAGTCGTGTTTGAATTCACGCCCGCTGTCCTCTGGCGCTTTAGATCGGCGACACCAGCATTTTTGACGTCGTGCTCGCCAGTCACATTGATATATTCATCGTTGCCGTCGGCCTTCGGATTCATCGTCTAACTCCTTTTAGCCAGCTAGGTTCTCTTCCGGGAGCGGGCAGTGAAGGACAAAATTCTCCAGTTCGATCATTTCGAGATCCAAACTCGTAAAACCATTCGGCTGGTGATTGTTGCTCAACTCCTCTGTGTGAATTTCTTGCGGCTCCTCAACCGCCAAGACAGGCCTGTTTTTATTCGCATTTAGTTTGATGATTGCCATATCGTTGTTTCTCCTACAGAAATTACGACGTTCCTAGCGCCTGCCGCTCCGGGCCTAAGCCCAACCTAAAAACATCGGACGGAAATTCATGAGCGCAAATTAGAGCTTTCTCCATCTTCACGGTCCCAAATGGCCTGGTGCGAGGCTGTTCCGGTACGCAGTTTCCATCTCGCTTCTTCAACCAAGTGTCCCTTAAAGTAAGTCACACCCTGAGATTGTCGGATTGCCTGCCAAGTGAACTTGACTATCGGCGGCAAGCGGTTCAGACGAAAGCCAGCTTGGGACGCAAGCGGTCCAATCAACATCAACCGTGCACAGTATTTCCAGACTCTTGCAACGGCAGTCTCTCTTCGGGCACAATCTAGACTCCGAATAGAAATGAGTTTGTGTTGAACCTACCATCCGAGCCTCAGTCATTAAACGAATATCGCGTTTCATATGTAACTCTCGCTAAATCACGGAGTTAGCGCGACTTTTTCAAAGAAGGCCGCAGGAGAAAGTGGCCGAGTAAACGGTGCCCCTGTGAATGATAGTCTGTCGGAATGCCACAATGAATTGTCATTCTGGATCCTACCGTCAGCGTTCACGGTGCTCCGCACGGCCTCGATCCCGCGGATCATAGACTCTTCGCTCGTCGTGCGGGATGGTATTGTCGTCCTTCGCGCTCGACGATTGAGCTTTCGAAGGTGACGCGCCTATCAAACCGGCGGTCCGGTCCAACGCAGAAACAAGGGCGGTTTTTTTCTTCCGCATACCAAGTGGTTTGGCGTCCAGATTCTTCTTGACGTCATATAGAGCCAAAAACTCCCGGTATACTTGCTGCTCACGCTCGAGAGTTGGCCATCTTCCGGTCAATGCGGTCTCTCGGGCAAGCACAGCTTCTGTTTGCCCACGGGGTCCAAGGTGCAGCAATTGAGGGGCTTGCTCTTTGCTGGGGGGTGAAAGGACAGGATCACGGCTCACCGTATAGTTATAGCTAGTTGTCGCGACCTGAATTGGCATGGTGACTCCATTGGGCGATTCACTTTGCAAACCATCGTTAGCGAGTTGATGCGCGTAGCCTAGCTGGTTCAACTGATACCCATTTGAAGCGGTCGCACCCTCCGCAGACGCAACAGGGTCCGACAGAGTTGCCCTTTGGTCTGAGCGATAGCTTGCATCATCTGGCCATCCGCGCCCAATCAGTCCGGTCCGTCTCCTGCCAGTGCCAACATGTTGGCGATGAAGCTCCTTGCATTCGAGGTAGGCAGGCATCGGCCTTTCCAGCCGCCGGCCCTCTTTTGTCGCCCGCAGGGTATTGTGGACAACCTTGAATCCGAAAATATGCTCCGACTCGTACTTCCCGGTCTCGGTCGCGAGCCGCGCTCGTTCATTTTTCCGACTTCCATAAGTACCAATATTGTCATTTCTCGAGCGCACGGCTTTTTCTGGCTGAGGGGATTGTATCGTCAAACAACCTTCATCGGACGACAATCCATTCGCGCTGGAAATCGCGTCATAGGCCGTTGCTGTGGCGGCTCGGTGGCTCTTGGTGCCGAGCCGCTTTACTTTGCTCGCACCCTCGAGGCGATTACTGCCGGCGATGATCGCGGTTTGGTCTGAATCCGGTCCAGAGGACCCGAAATTTAGTGTGCGCCTTGTTTCCAATTGTGCACATGCCGGGTTTTGCACGTGAGCCGTCTCTTGTGCTGCGTCACGTGCAAGACCGGGCCGGCGCGATGCCGGTTGATTATCCAAAATGGGAAGGATGTTCCTGGCTGTGCTTGCTTCCGATGGGGGAGCAACCGCCTCGCCATCCTCAAACGGATCATGTTCATCGAGAATCCAGGCCGACGGGTCGAGCTCTGCCAGACGCGCGTTCACCACCAGATTTTGCCACCGCGGCTGGGCTAGTTGCCTCCACCTTCCATACGCCTGACGTTCCGCATCCCCAAGCGACATTCCCTCATATACGAAGACTGAAGAAGGTATCTTCCCGATCGCCGGGTTCGAAACGGCATCGCCTTCAATAGCAGCTTGGCGTGCGTCTATGATAAGATCTTCCCAGGTGGGTCGGTCCGGCTTGCTCCAGCGATCATGCGCAGCGCGCTCGGCTGCTCCGAGCGCAACTCCATCGTACACAAAGGCACGCAACACCTGCTTGCCGTTAATTGGGGCGCCGGACATGCGCCCTGACTCGTTGGAAGCAACGTCCTTGCCCCGTTCGTGTTCGCACGACATCGAAGCAGAGTGCAATTCCGCGACGCGTGCGTCCACAACGAGGTCTTCCCATCCTGGCTGCGCGGGCTCGAGCCATTTTTCATACGCTAGCCGTTCCCCCTCCCCAAGCGGGACGCCCTCGTATTCGAAGACCGAGCTGTCATTTGATTCGTTGAGCCAGGTAGAACTGCCGATTGCCTGAAGACGGGCGTCAACTATCAGGTCTTTCCAGGATGGTGGTTGCGGTTTGCTCCAATTCTCATATGCTTCGCGCTCAGGTGAGCCGAGTCTCATCCCATCAAATTCAAATGGTTCAGGGAAACCGTCTTTTTTGTCAATCGAGCTTGTCCGCTTACGCTTAGGTGCATCGGATCTGAATTCCTCTTGAAGGCGACTATACTCATTCGGAATTGAAGTAGAGGTGTCTAGCTCTTCAATACGCGCGTTGACAACGAGTTCTTGCCAACTGGGCTGCCCCGGCTCCACCCATTCCTCGTAGGCACGCCGTTCCCCTCCCCCCAGAGGAACCCCCTCATAGACAAAAACCGAAGAGGTGCTTTCTCCGACATCGGATTTCCAAGCGGAACTGTCAATCGCATTCACGCGAGCGCTCAGTATCAGGTCTTTCCAACTGGGCCTGTCCGCTCTATCCCATGTCTCATAAGCGGACTGCTCGGCAGCACCCAGTCTCATTCCCTCATAAAAGAATGGCGCAGATGAATTTTCCCGGTGATCCGTTTGGCCGTCAGATGGGGAGCTAGCAAAACGGTTCAAAGGCTCTTTGGGATGAAGGACAGGCGTAACCCCGGCGTTAACCTCGAGCGAGTATTCAGCCCACTCGGCGAATCCAATTTTCGAGCTTCCCGACGGTTTCATGGCGATATCTCATTAAACAGCAACCTTCAGCGGTAGTAATGCATTCACGAAACATAACATCTGACGGCGCTAGCAAGACTCGATCCGATGCGGTGTCACAACGATCTTCAAGTGCTGGAAGCCGTTCTACCTCGTTGCTGGAGCGAAATGATCTGGTCCAGGAGTTCGCGCTGCGCCAAAAAAGCTGGAGCAATTTCCGCAAGCGTCTCGGAGGTTGCGGTGTCCGCACCTTTGTACTCCCGCTTGTCACCAACTCCGTTTGAACCCGGGCGAACTTCTATTGGTATTGACACGCTGTGCTCTCCATCAGCCACGGTACTGCTTTGGGGGGTACCGACCTCTCCATAGTCACTCTCTTCAATCTGCACCGGTTTTTGCAAAGTTGTATCGGCTGCTCCCTGGCCGAGCTTGCCGTCAAAGAGGTTTGTGTCTCCCGGCAGCATCAAAGATGCGGGCTCGGGAAGGGAACCCTGTTGGCTTTCGAAAATCCGCTTCAATATGAGATCCGAATAATATCGCACTTTTCTCAGTTTGAGGGGAGGTTGGCCCTTGATAAGGACTATTTCATAATTGTCGTCGAGTAGGCGGACCTGTTCGGCGCGCAGAAGCGGTGCTCCTTGGTCGGAGATTTGGATGTTATGATCAAACATGCGCGCTTGGCTGTACGACGTTGAGCGAGCCTGGAACGTGTAGTCGCCGATAGCCTTAGAAATGTAGGTCGGCGTCTCGTCATCAGCAGTCGCCATGAATACCTGGACACCCGTATTGCTGAGAAAATTTTGCTTACCAGCCTCATCATAAGTTCCTGTCAAAGCCGACAGACTCTGAATAATAAACATGAAGCGGCCCTTGTAGCCGGCGATCGTCGTAATTGCCGTCTCCACGGCTTCCAGCTTGCCCAAGTGCTTGAACTCATCGAGGAGAAACAGAACTTCGTGCCGTTCATCCCAAAGTGGCAGCGATCGCTGCAGGATTGATACAACCTGCTGGAAGAGCAGACGCATCAAGGGCGCTATGACTTCGAGATCGTTCGGGCTGACACAAAGATAAATACAAGTCCTCTTCCGCCGCAGATCGTAGACGGAAAAATCCGAGCGGCTTGTAGCCGCTTTAACGAGTGGATCGGCCCAAAGATTGAGTCCGCCGTCGCCGAGCACCGATGTGTAGGACGTCAATATTTTGGTGTCATTTCCCGCCATATTGTCGAAGATGCGCTGAGCCTCTTTGTTTTGTGTTTCCTCCGCGAGTTGCGCAAATAGTTTGTATTTTTCGCCCGGCTGAGCAAACAGATCGTAAACGGCACCGATCGTTGGTGTGCCGCGCTCAATGCAACTCAATATGCCTGCTACGAAAAGATCCCGTGCCCCGTCGATGAAACCTTCGGCTCCCTTGCCTTTGGCTGTGATGAGATTCGCAGCGAGGCGGCGCGTTTCTGTAAAGCGCCGTTCGGGCGGCAACGCGGCAATATCCAGCACGGGATTGTAACAGTGCGTTCGCCGCTCTGGATCTAAGGGCGAGAACTTGAAAACCGCATCACCGCTAGATTTACGCGCCCTCGATGTGAGTTCAAATAGTTCGCCTTTCACGTCCAGAGCAATCACCGAGCCCTTGAAGGTTAGCAACGTCGGGATAACGACGCCAACGCCCTTACCAGCACGAGTCGGAGCGACAACAAGGCTGTGAGGTTGTTCTCCATTGCTCAGGTAGCTGCCAAACCAACGTGGTCCACAGGTCTTGCCGAAGATGGGACCCGTGACGTGACTGTAGCGCCGAAGGTAGCCGGCGTGCTTCATCTCACCGGAGCCTGCCCAGCGAGCAGTGCCGTGATGTTCGCGATCGCGCATCGAGAACAATAGTTGGCATAGCAACACAAGCGTCGACGTGGCAACGATAATGGCAAGTCCGCGATAGAACGTAGGGCTTTGGTATCCCAAATAAGGTGGTGTCTCATACAGGAACGCAAAAACGCTGAAAGTCATCATCGTTTCGCCAGTAAAGCCATGGCGAAATGTTGCATAGAGACTGGCTGCACAAAACCCAGCTGCCAATGAACATGCTATGCTCACAGCTAGGCGTAATGGCGTGTACTTGCCTGAATTCATCACGTAACCACGCTTTGTTCACCTATTGGAAACGCCAATTTGTTTACCGGCAGCTGGATCTACAGCCCATAGCTTTCCCGCACCCGCGGTTCAAACGCCCTCGTACCACGCTGCGCGTCACGGCCATGCCCGCTCCGGCCCATGGACTGATCTGCTAACCGGTCTGCATGTTGCGCGCGATCTTCGGTTAGGTCACCGACAGTTTTTGCATTTGACGTTCCAGGTTCGCCAACGTGGTCGTGGACACGAGTGGGATGTATGAACTCGATAAAAAGGTTTTCGGCGCCGTTCGCAACTTTGGAATTATAGGTTTCCGGCGTCATGTAAGCGTTGCCTGGCGATTTGAGCCAAACATTTTCCGCGCCATACGTATCCGTTACTGTCGCAAGCCTTTCCAACCTGAGAAGTTTTGGCCAAAACGAAAAGAAGGTTCCGCTAGGATGCTGTACCATCACCTCCGGATTGTGCACGCCCGCCTGTCGCGGGAACTCATAATCATGTTCGCTGATCCGTGGTCCAGCAGGTGTATCATAGAAATATTTGCTACCGGACTTCAATCCGCTGAAAGCATTTCCGGAGAGACCGAGCGCGTTCATTCGTTCCAGATACTTTTCCGGCCCGAGATGCAAAAGGAGCTGGTTTCGCGGCATGTAGGATCTTTGCGCGCCATCCGCTTTGACGAGGATCACACTGTTTTCCAACTCCTCCGCAGTCGGCCACTTCCGCAATCTTTCAAATAGTTGCTTGCATGTTTCAAAGCGCATAACGTGGTTCAACGGGTGGGGCCAAGGAGGAATTGGCTCGTTCCCAATTAGTAGGTGGTCACCAAGATGTTCAGCATCGAAAATCGTTTGAATGGACGGGTGTCGCGGCTGGTAAACATAGGATGCGCCAGATTCTGACTGAACCTGATAATCTAACGAGATTTTTTGTTTCTCTTTATCCGAAGCATCTCGTCGGATATCGACACGCGGTGCCTTGCCGATCTTCAGTGGCCCCGCGACGTCCGAGCCTGAAGGCTCCGCTTGGGTAGCCTGCGGTAGTCCAGATACTCCGCTTTCGAGCGTGATAGGTGCCGCCCGGGCGACGCTCGTTCCCGAAACCGTAGTGGGCGAACGAACCTCCTCGATAGCCTCGTTCAGACTGAGCCTATGAGATTTTCCAGCAACATCCTGCTCGAAACGACGCCTCTTGGAATGCAGCTCGACGAGTGCGTCGATCCGCGCTAACTCTTCGTCCGTCCATTCGGAGTCGTTGGAATTCGATTCTGATGGGCTTGTCACCAGCCGCGAAGTCCTCTGATGGGCCGCGGGGTCTCTAGGTAGTCCGTCGAGGCCCGCAGCAAAATCCTTGCCTGAGAAAACATCGCCCAACGGGGCCGCAGGAACAGCGGGTGCAACATCCCGCGCCGAAGTCGAGCGGGCTTCGAAGAGTGCGTCGATCCGCGCCAGGTCCTCCTCGGTCAGTTCGGGGAAGTCGTCGGACTTCGTTTCTAGTGGGCTCGATTCCTGCCGAGAAGTTTCCTGATGGACCGCAGGATTCGTAAGCCAGCCGTCGTGGCCTGCGGCAAGATCCTCGCGTGAGAAGGCATCGTCCAAGCTGACCGCATGAATAGTGTGCGCAACATCCCGCCTCGAAGGCGAGGGGGCTCTGAAGAGTGCGTCAATCTGCGCCAAGTCCTCGTCGGTCAACTCGGGAAATGCATCGAAGCGTTCCTCCGGTGAGCCAAGCGATCGAACGGAACCTTCTTGGATCAATCCTGAAGCTGTTTCGCTACCGATTTCGGTCGCGTCGTCGAAATAGTCACTGTCGGCGAGGATTTGGGTGCTTTCGGTGCTGGTGGACCCTGCGTCAATGCTTAAATTCGTAGCGGCTATATCAGCAGGAACAACCTGAGTACTGAGCGGCGAACTGCTGTCGGCGAGCAAATCAAGGTCATCTAACCCTGGCCCAGAGAAGCCTTGTTCCGTCGAAGGAAGGCTATCCCCGCTGTCTACCATCCAATCCGGTGCGCTGTCGAATGTTTCTTCAGGCTGGCCCTCTCCAGGAATGATGACTTCATGACTTGAACCAAAAGCGCGTGTGTCAACAGGTTGCGTCGCAATTTCGTGCTGAGATTGCGTACCGCTCTCTCCAGCCTCTTCGATATTATCCAGCTCCATTACAGACCGGTGCGCCCCTTGCGACGCAGGCGTCGCGGTCGAGCTATGGTTCATAGCCAAAGACGCGGCAATAGTACCCACCTGCTTTTCCGAGCTGGTATTCCGTTTCGCCACTGATTCACTTTCGTCACCGGTTTGCTCGTGTTCGCGCAACCGCTTTGTTTGCCCCTTGCCAAAACGTGACGACGACGTTTCGTGGTACGCTGCGGCAGTGGACTGCATTTCAATCTCCCGCAGGTATTGCATGGCCGTACGAAAATACCCTTTATTCCTCGGAAAGACCGCTGATTGGCCTGCCGGAGCTTCGGCTGATCTCGCCGGGGGTATCTCTGCGGTATTCTGGGGATGGGTTGCAGGCCGTTGATTTCCGGTGGAAGTACCTGGAAGGTCGCGAGCCCCACCAGGAATTAATGGTCGTGAGGAATTCGAGTTCACCGTAGTGGAGCGGCTCAAGTCTCGACGGAATTCTTCATCTGCCATGATCGATCCTTTTCTACCTTCTATTTCCCTCATCCCCTTGGCTGCGCCCGTCCCTTGACCGCTTGCGAATGCTCGGCTCGGCGTCATCATCACGAGGACGCTTAGAATTTGGCTGTCGCTGCTGCGGGCGATCGGCTCTCGGAGGCAATCCGTCCGTAGCGATGTTGGTCTGTCCCGGGTCATGCAACGGATTTGGTTCAGGGGGCTGTATCGGCGATCTTATCGGATCGTCCGGGGCAACCGGTACGTCGGTGATTGTCACTCCCGTCCGAATTTCGTTTACCCTGGTCAGTTTTGCGCCGCTCTGCTCTTCCTCATCACCGCGAGGCCGTTTTCGAAGAGGTCGTTGCCGAACGTCATCTTCGCGTGTTGTGTGCGTGACGGTTGCCAAACGATGAGTGCCAGAACGGCCTTCAAGATCCTGGCCGTCTCCGGCTATGGTGAGAGGGCCGTTCCTCAAATTGTCATCGTCCACAAAGGCTTCATCGCCGCGGGATTGAGAACGGGAATCGTTTCCAGACGGTACACGATTCGGCGTCACGCCGTCGCCGTTCGACCCGACTGGTGCGCGGGAACGCACTTCAGACACCGGTTGTAGACACTCGTTTCGTTCCGAACCTTCTGACACGTTTTGAGGTAGCTCACCGTACGAAGAATTGAAAGATTGATCCGGTTCTCGGTCGTTTCCCCCAGGCGAGAATTGTTCGAAATGAGGATCCTCGAAACGAATTTGATTGGCCTGCTGTCGCTCAAGGCGTCGATACTGGGCAAAAGTCATCGGCCGATCGCTGATGCCGCGCTCAGCTCGCCTGGTCGCCTCGAGGACGACGCCATGGCGAAGTGAAATCTCGGCCATTTTAATGCGCAAGGCGTCGTAATTGAGTTGGGGGTGGCGTCGGGATATTTTCAGCCAGCCGTGCCCCAAAAGTTCGCGACGATTAACGACCACATGCAGATGTGGGTGATCGCGATCGATGTGAAAGGCTGTAAGATAGTTGTATCGGCCTCCCCCTGAGCCTGACCCAAACATCTCGTCTGCCCACTCCCGGCTCGCTGCATAGGCTGCTACCTGACTTGTACCGGCAGGGAAGCTTACAATGATGTGGGTGGTCAACTCCTGTTGCCTTTCCTCGTCTGGCTGACTTTCGTGATAAGTTCCGGTTTCTTGAACCCAGCTTCGGGCGAGCTCGCGGATTTCATCCGGTGGTACGAAAGTATCGAGATGCCGGGCCGAGCGCTGCAGCTCCAACTTGCCCTTCCGGGATAGATACTCCAACTGATTGATAATCTGTTGGAGGGTCTTCGTCCCACCTCCTGGCACGATGCGGATGATGACTTGAGACCGATCGGGCATCCAACAAATTCCCCGCCAGGTGCTACGTCAGTTCTGCAAGGCGTCCGCCAGCATGGAGCAACCGTCGATCCTTCGCCGTGATACGGACAAAATGGTACGGAGCAAGCCGTCGAGGTCAGCGAACGATTTACCAAAAGCGTTTCGTTCAGCTTGCAGAGCCCCTAAATCCGTTGTCGGATTTTCAGCATAGGCGCACAGTAGCGCGGCAATGTTGTTTGAGAGTGCTCCTATGGACTGAAGTATGGCTTCCATCGTCTGACGAGACTCTGCATCGATTTCGAGAAAGCCGGCAATGCGGCGGACCGCAACTCTTATGGCCATGCTGTCGGAGAGCCCTAGCAGACGGGCTTGGCTGGAGAAGCTCTCATATTCGGCCGATCGCAAACGAGTGCTAACGACCTTGAAACCTTCAATCTTCGGGCCTTCACGCCGGTCGACAATGTCACTTGAAGTCGGTTTTTCGCTTTGCGACATGGCTTGCTCCATAGAAAGCGGAATGATCTGGATTTGTTCCGAAGTGGAATTCTCCAGTCGAGACCAGCAGAGCCTAGCCTCGAACGGAATAAATTCAAGAATATCCTGCGCATAGTTCGATTTGTATAGTTACATTTGCAATTATCTTTCAATGCAATTGAAATATATGCTTGGTAGTTTTCTTTTATACACACAGCCACACATACAGACAAAAATACGAACGCACTTTCGTTCACAACGTCGGCAGGATAAACCCATGAAACTTCTGACATTTTGCTCATTTAAAGGAGGCGCCGGCAAGACCACGGCGCTCATGGGCCTTTGCGCCGCTTTTGCAAGAGACGGCAAAAGAGTGGCTCTCTTCGATGCCGATGAGAACCGCCCCTTAACGCGATGGAAAGAAAACGCCATGCGTAGCAACACCTGGGATACATCCTGCGAGGTGTACGCCGCAGAAGAAATGTCACTTCTTGAAGCGGCTTATGAGGACGCCGAGCTTCAAGATTTTGACTATGCGTTGGCCGATACGCATGGTGGTTCGAGCGAGCTCAACAACACAATCATCGCTAGCTCAAACCTGCTTCTGATCCCCACAATGTTAACTCCGCTCGATGTCGATGAGGCTCTTTCAACATACCGTTATGTCGTCGAGCTGCTGCTGAGCGAGAACTTGGTGATCCCGACCGCCGTGTTGCGCCAGCGGGTCCCGGTTGGCCGATTGACCACGTCGCAACGCGCGATGTCAGACATGCTGGCGAACCTGCCTGTCGTGCAATCTCCAATGCACGAAAGAGACGCATTCGCTGCAATGAAGGAGCGTGGCATGTTGCATCTCACATTGCTGAACACGGCAAATGATCCGACGATGCGCCTCCTCGAGCGGAACCTCAGAATTGCGATGGAGGAACTCGTGACAATTTCAGAATTGATCGGCGAAACCTTGGGGAACTGAAGATGGGGATCCGCAAACCCGCTTTGTCTGTCGGTGAAGCAAGACGGCTTGCTGCCGCGCGACCGGAGATCGTTCACCCAATCCCAGCTCGTTCCTCGCAAAACTCGGCGCAACCGCAGTTACCTGAAAGAGGCGGACAGGAAGATCGACCACCTCCTCCTATCGCCGCCAAGCGTCGTGACAACTCCGATCGGCAATCAATGCTAACGGCGGACGCCTTGAGTTCGACTGCGCCGCCGGAAAAGATCCAGGTCTTTCTTTCGGCGCGACCACCCGCTCCTGAGGTATCAAAGATATATGATAACTTGATTCTGCAGTACAGCGCTTCCAAGGCGCTGCAGATGATCTTGCGCCGTGCACTCGCCGATTTTGAGAACATGTTGGCGGACGGATCATTTAGCACGGCCCCGAATAGCTACGCGGTTCCCCAGGCAATTTCCGAAAAATCTATCATCGTTCAGACCTCCCGCATGTTCCCGGTATCGCTGCTAAAAATCGCTCGCAATCATTTTGATCCGTTGGGATTGGAGACTGCCCGGGCTTTTGGCCACAAACTGGCTACAGCCGCGCTTGCATCTTTCTTCGCTGGAGAGAAGAAGACTAGAGGCTAACCTTTAGGACCTATCCGACCACTTCGCAGTGCTGATGTGCTCGGAGTACGGAGTATAAGCGGCCCATGCCACTCGGCCAGAACAATCAGTTAACTTTGGGAACAGGGTGCCAAGTCGGTAGGCACCCCTGCATCAGGCCGCCATCATGCCTCCATAGGAAACATTCACGTCAGCGTCAAAGAAATAGCCGGCGCCTCTTGCAGTCTTGATTAACTGAGGGTTTGTTGCGTTCTCTTCGAGTTTTCGGCGGAGCCTCAATATGAGGACGTCTATACTTCTGTCATATACCTCCTCCTCGCGCACTCGACTGGCGATCAGAAGCTGCTCGCGTGATAGGACGTCTCGCGGTTTCTCCAGGAAAGCAACCAAAAGATTAAACTCACCTGCCGTGAGTTTCACCTCAGCGCCCTCTTCCGAAATCAAACGGCGTTGCCTGAGGTTAAGGGTCCAGTCAGCGAAATAAAATGAGCGTCGATCTTTCGTTCGCGCGACGCTGGGCCGCACGCGCAATGCAACACGGATGCGCGCTAGAAATTCGCGGGTCCCAAAAGGCTTGGCGATAAAATCGGTTGCTCCCAGTTCGAGCGCGACAACTTTGTCCGCCTCCTCAAGGCGATCACCGCTAATAATTATGATTGGGACGTCTGATTTGGTCGCCAGGGTGCGAACGATCTCAAGCCCATCTTCACGACCCAAATTAAGATCGACAACCGCAACATCGACGGTCTCGGAAGAGAGCACGCGATTGAACTGCTTGCTATCGGCTACAGCGGTCACCTTAAAGGCATGTACCGTAAGGTACTCGACTATAAGATGACGCATAGCGACATCGTCATCTATGACAAGAACGTGCTTCAACGGTTCGCCTTTCAATCTAGGATCCTGGCCAGCAATTTGCAGCTCAACGGAATCTATGCATGCAAAGGATGTATGTGTTAGACTCCACTCGTCAATTTTTTCTCACTATACGGGAACTCCGGCAGAATTTCGGCCCGGCCCGTGCATGACAAAAATGCTAACGAATTGTTTCAGTTTCATGACAAAGATTGCTGGGCTTTGCTACAAATGTAATTTTGTAACAAACCCCGTTATATTTTGAGTGGAAGGAATACTACTATTGATTGAGAAGATCGCCTATGGTCTCGCCTCGACGGCGCGCCTCTGCCGCAAGCCAGATTTCGCCCACCTCATAGACGTCATCGTAGGCATGGAAAGGTATGATCACATCGATGGCCGTTGCGAGCATGTCAATCAGTGTGCGATCTTCCAAGCTAGCGCCTTGCGTACTACTTTTTACGAGTGAAAACAGCTTTTTGAAACCTTGAATGGGATTGGCGCCGTGTATTGTGGAAATCGATCCCGGATGCCCTGAGACGACTTCACTCAGATAAGCCCATGCAGCGTCGTCGCGCATCTCGCCGAGCAGTATTCGGTCCGGTCGCATACGCAGACTAGCCTGGAGCAGGTGCTCGGCGGTCACGGCACCCAGCCCAACCCCATTCTTAGAATAGAGTAGCCTTACGTGGTTCTCGTGTGGAATGACCAGTTCGAGCGTATCTTCAATGGTGATCAGCCTTTCCTGCGGCGGGATAGCGCTGATCAAGGTTTTGCTCATCGTCGTCTTGCCGCTACCAGTGGGGCCGCAAAGCAGCATCGTCAGTCGACCAACGACGCACGCGTGCAGAAACGCTTCCAGATCCCCGTTGTCGTAATGCTGAAGGATAGCGTCATCATGCTGATCTTGCCGCATTTTTCGTGTCTGCCACTGATTCCACCTCGAAGCAGCGTAACGGGACGAGACTTCTCTAAGACCAGAAACACGGGAGCTTGGGCGTCGAATCGTTAAGCTGACGGTACCCGATGGGACGGTCGGCGGCAAACAAATTTGCAGCCGCTCACCACCTGGAAGTTCAGTAGCGCAAAGGGGGTTGCGTGGTCCGACATCCTGCTTTCTCAGCGCGCCAGCTAAAATAGCGATATCTTCAAGATCATCATAGGACAGAGGCAGAGGCAATTTGGTGAAGATGCCAGCTTGGCGTACAAATGCCTCTCCAGGTCGGTTTATCGCAACTTCTTCGGTCCTCGAGTCGTCGAGCCACTCCAAAATCGGCTTGAGCAGGAAGCGTAATTGCGGATCCACCTCCATTTGTATTGTATCCCCATCTGTAAGCGAAAAGTTGAATTCTTTAAGGGCGGCGATCCCGTCCCCGCACCGTGCCGGCAGTGGTGCGAAGCTGGTAAATGCCCGAGAAATCGAGGTCCCGTGCCACGAAAATGGAGACCTTGTCCCCCTGATTTTTCTTCAAAGTTGGCGGTATGTTGATGGTGGCCTTGAGGGCTGTGTCCGCCGTTTGTTCACCGTTATTCTGGAAGCTGTTGAAGCTCATCCCGCCGCCCGAGTTACTACCGTAGGTGCTCGCTGCTTGGAAGGCTCCTTGCACCACACTCAAGAGCATGGCCCCACTAAAGCGCTGCCAGAAGTGGTTATCGACCATGCCCGGTAATCCCGAGCGACCGAGTTCGTCTGCGCTTGGCGATGCAAGCGAAATCATGGCATGGTCGGGCGTCTCCGCGCGATCCCAAAGCACAAAAACGCGCGCATCACCCTGCTGTAGACCACGTTGGATTTCGCCTACAACGGTGGTGCCACGATCGAGAAGCACGACATTATTCGTTGCTCCACGAACATCTTGAGGCAACACGCATTTTACGTAACCTGCCAAATTTGTGTCGATTGCCGTTTGTAGGATGCACGGAATAATCGTCCCCTGCGTCACCATGAAGTCCGGGTGGGGCAAGAGCGTAGCCCTGCTAGGCTGTAGCTCAGTGGGCTTCATGCGTATCGACAGATCGTTCTCGGTAGCTACTTCGCCGTTCGGCAAGGACCTGTCTTCTCCTGTGTCTTCGTGTCTTCGGTCAATCTCGCCCTGATTGGCGCGCTTGCTGATCCCTTGATCACCACTGGTATACGCAAAAATCGGTGTTTCTTCCGGGCGCGGTTCATGCCGCTCCGGCTCACTTCGTCCTGGTGGAACAGCAGTCGGCTGGACGGCTTCCTGGACAGCCGGAGGATCAGGCGGAACCTCAATTGGAGCCGGATGAAATGGCTTGGTGTTCGTAGCAATCATGGTTGCCGGCGGTGCGTTTCCATATTCCTTCCTTTGACGCCCACCAAGCCAAACGAGGCTAAGTGATAACGCGAGAACGACACCTCCTACGACCAACTTTTGAGACCCGGAAAGGCGCCGGCGATGTGTGTCGGAGACGAGAGATCCAGATGCATCGACATTATGCGCCGATTGCTGATTATCGTCGTTCATCCCCTCGCCTCCTTAAGGACGCGCTTCACATCAGGCCTCACAGTGCCCGTCTCTGGCCTCCGGCCCACGGGATCGTAAGCGGTATTCCAGATGCATAGTACGGTGTGGCCATCCCTCAGACGCCAGCCACGGGAAACCGAAGAAATCTCGACATAGCTCCCTTTGACTGAATAGTTCGCGACAGCCTCTTTGCCATCGGCATTCATCGTGTAGATGGAGGGTATGCGCACATTGCCTGGGAAGTGGAATACCGTCGTAAATCCATTGTCGAAGACTTCGAGCGGCAACAGCGAACGATCGCCCTGAGCGACGTAATGCCAATTCTTGTCTCCGGCAACAACGGTCGTGGCAGGCTGATCCAATAAATCCACCGCTCTGCGTTGATATTGTGCTTCTGCATGCAGACGGTCTGCAACAGCCTTTTCTTGTGCCTCCTTCCTGCGAGCCGCTGTGTCATCGGAAGGGTACGCGAATTGTACGCTGTAGTAGAGATCGGGCTGCTCTTTATCGAGGCGCGACATCGTCTTGGAAGATATGCTGAAAACATAGCGCCGCATCCCGGCATCGCTGGCAGTTAGCACGACCACTGGCTGGGGCGGCAGAACCTGGCTAGCCTTGAAGAAAAGATAATTTCCGCGCGGAAGGGCCGCGAGATCTTTGCTATTGGAAACGGCAACAGCGGTAACCGTTTCGTTAGCCGCGAATGTAACAACCAAGGTGGCTCCAACCGCCGTCGATAGGCGCACCACTTGATCGGGATTGTAAGCCAGATAGCGCATGCGCGGATCGAGTTTGCCGGCCGCCGGCGTGTCTTCAGCCTTCGCGCCGGTCGCGGCGAAAAGTAAACATACCAGAATGAGAAACGCTTTTTTCGTCATGGTTCGCTGTGGCCTACGTTCGAAACGGTATCTTCCGATGTCTGGTAGGAGGTGACAACCACACCTCCCGGGTTGGTCAGTCTCAATCTCCCGGGCAAGTTGGTCACCTTTTCGTAGCGAACTGTCGCAGTCCACGTGCTCACCACCGGCATTTTGCCGTCGACGACGAGGGTCCGTTTATAGCGAATTTGCTGCACACCCGGAGCGACATCATTCGAAGCGATGTGCTCGACCTCCAGCCTGCCGCGTTTGCCGAGAATCACTTGAGGCGAACTGGGATTGGGATAGTTGAAGAATTGCTGATAATCTTGGCGCACTGTTGGGGCGCTGAAGTTCGATACCAGGTCATAGGCGTACTGGGCGGTATCGGCATTATAGCTCTCGCGCAGCCGAACATACTCCCACAACGAGGCGTTAACGACGGCCTCCTCCTGAGTTGCAGGCAATCGCGAGACGGATACCTCGCTGTCAACGGTGCCATCCGGCCGTACCCATAGATATACTGGCACAAGCCTGATCAGCGGCACCATGGTGGCAATGGTAAAGGCTTGAGCAACATTCCCTAAGACCGCAACGGCCGCGACAATTGCAATGACCTTGGAGAGACGCCGCGCCGATTTCGCACGCGCAGTTTGAAAAGCCTCCACTGCCTTGTAGTGCTCAGCTAGGCTTTCCCGCCCTACCAACAAGGCGTATTCAGACTCCTTCATGGCGTCCACCCGCGTTGGTGAGCTGAAGATCTGACGGCGTAGGCTGCCATCGCCCGACATTCAGCGGGAATATTGGGCCTTTGCAGCTCGCCAATTTGTCGTTCGTCTGGCAACCGCTTAAAGCGAGAACCATACATAGTAGGCAATATTTCATCGAGTTCTCCATTGACGCGATCTTTTCGCGCGCCTAGCGGCGCTCGACGTGAGCGAAGCGTCGGTACAAGCTGTTGGCAGATTGAGTCGAGCCGCTCCAATAACTGCCTCCGATGTTGCCGGCGATTGCCGGCAAAGCGACAATGAGCGCGTCACCAGTCAGAAAGAACATGTCGAGTTCGTAAAGACCAATGATCTTAGCCGCGGTCGTACCGGCGAGGGTAATTACCCCGAGCATAAGGGTGAGCGCAGTCGCTTCAGTTAGAATGACGATGGTCGCCACGAGGTTTAACAGGAGAAGCAGGAGACCGTAGGTGATAAGTTGACCAATCCACTTGGCCGCAATGTCGCGAGTGCGATCAAAGATATATCCTACGAGGATCAGCGGACCGATCGCCAGCAGCACTTTCGTGAGAATGCCAACGGCGTCGTAAATTCCGAACGCAGACCAGAGCGTGCCGTAAAAGACCCATTGAGCCCCCTGAAAAGCAAGGATGTCCTGGTCATTCATTGGCCCGATTTCGGATGCGATTTTCTGAAATGCGACCTGGGTTAGGGCGAACATCGTATCCAGCTGAGCTGGAATGGTCTGCAGTGGCAGCCCACTGCCACTAAACTGCTGAATAAAGTTTGGAATCGTCTCTTCAAAGACTGAAACCACATAGTCATGGTAGTTGGCTTGCCCGACGACAAGGGCAACAACGACGGTGACCGTGATCACCCGAGTGATACCACCGCGCGTGTCGATTTCGCCACGCATGACCAGAATACCCTGAACGATAATCCAAAGAGTGACACAGGCGATCAATGGCGCGCTCACCGCCTGCTGGATCGTCCCAAGCATCGTGTCGAGGCCTGTAGTAAAGGCTAGATCGAAGATCGTATGAATGGCCGTAAACGGCGCCGGAATCGTGAAGTTCATCGTTTGGACCTGACCTTGACTGGCTTGTCGCGGAATGTCGGATACACTAAACTTGCATGCTGAAGTGTGCGGATGGACAGCACGAATAAGTTGCGCAATCTCAGGGGGCGACCCCAAAGATGACCGCAGTCTTTTGATGCTCTTTGCGTTGAGCTGCCGCCTCTTCGGCCTCATGAAGGCCAGCCTGGGCGGTGGTCATCGTTAACAAGTTGGTCGCCTGGACATTTTGAATCATTGCGTCGTGAATCTGCTTGAGAAGCAAACCGTTGGTGACGGTTGCCTGCATAATATTGCGGGAGCGAGAAAGCTGTGCCGACGTCTCGGTGTTCGCCGTCAAGCGTTTGTCCATCGCCTCCAGGTTGTCGGCCGCAATGCCGGCGCTATTCGCGGCACCGGTGATCTGCGACCGCAACAGTTCCGCTTCAGCGTCGCCACCAACTACGGCGCGATCTCTATCGGTGGTGATCGCACGCGCCATGGTCGACATTGGTGTTCGCGCCGAAAACATTTCCGTGTCCAAGTCCCTGGTCGAGGGATACTGATTTTTCTGATTGAGCGAAGTCAGCAGTCCGGTGACACCGTAGGCCGACGTCAACATTGTAACCATCGCTATAGTCTGACTGAGATTTTCAGCAGTTGTGAGCGCCGTCGCCAGCGTCTCGGCTTCCGTCCCCGGGTCGCTAACAACGAACTGCGCCCGCGCGGAGCCAGCAGAAAGAAGGCTGACGGTCAACGCCATTGCAATATGTTGCGTCGTCTTCATAGTTTCCTACCTTTGATCAATCTTTTGCCTCTTGGTAACGGGCCATGAATTCGCTGAGCCAGGCGGATGGGTGGTCTCCCTGTGATTCGCGCAACCTATCCGCGAATCGCACCGTGTTGGCGCGTCCCGACAGGACGGCGACATATTCGCGCATTTCCCGCAGATCAAATTCGCAGATGACGCTTCCGCTCTCTCGTTTAAGCAGAAACTTCCGATTACCTACCGCCATGTCTTCACGGATCGCCTGAAATTCCTTTTCAGTGCATTTCAGTCCATCGACATATGCCGATCGGTCTGCGGTAGGCGACGGATAGAAGATCTTCGTCATACATTGCGCAACCAGGCTGGCGCCTAACTGCGATTCCAGAACATGCTCAGGTTGCTGGGTTGCCAGTATTAGCATCCCGTTGTTTTTGCGAACGGTAAGCAGGAATTTGTCGACCACAGCCGAAAATTTAGGGTTTAACAGATAGGCGCGAAACTCATCGCAACTCATCACAAACCGGCGGCCATCGACCATGGCTCCAATTCGGTGTAGGAGATATGCTGCGGCGGGAGCGCATACTTCCTCATATTCGAGAAGATGCGTCATATCGAAACCAGTAATCGAAGGATCCAATTTTACTTCGTCAAGCTCGCCGTCGAATGCCCAGCCCAGTGCATTGCCTCGGCACCAGCGTTCGAGTCGCGCTCCCGCGCCTTCGGCAGGCCCATGCAACAGAAATTCACGTAATCCCGCGATAGACCGCATATGGGGATCAAATGAGAGCTGTCGATGAATGCCCCGCACTAGACGGCGATTCTCTTCCGGAGAAATTCCTCCACGGCCATCGCTCTCAATGAGCGCGACGATCCATTCGCACAGAAAATCGTGCGAGGATGCCGTATTTTCCAGACCACGCAACGGCGCCAATCCGCTAGGCGCTCCTCTGCGGAGTGCCAAATATGTTCCTCCAGTGGCGCGGACCAGCAACTCACCCCCACGGTCCTTGTCGAAGAAGACAACCGCACCTCCGCGATCAACCATGCTTTGCTCGAGCATGGCGAGGATAAAGGTCATGAGCGTCGTTTTGCCCCTTCCGATAGGGCCAAATATCGCCGTCATGCCGACATCGTGCTCATGCGGAATGTAGTCGAAGGGCGTTCCACCATTAGTGCGAAAGCGCGCAATCGCGTTGCCCCAGTGACCTGAGCTCGACCCCTCGGGAAAACTTTCGAAGGAGACTAAACCAGCGAAGTTGCGCGAAGTGATTGCGCCTGGACGTGTGCGCCACTTATAGTTTCCCGGCAGCTGCGACCAATAGGCCGCTTCCATGCCGATGCCTTCTTGGACAACAACGGCTCCCGCATCCGCCAATCGCGTCCGGGCCCGAGCACCTCTGTCGGCAAGACTATTGAGATCGTTTGCGTATATGCAAAGGCTCAAATGATGTGACCCCATAACGAATTCGTTGCTCGCCAGTGCGTCCTCCGCCTCGGATAATTTGTTGATTTGGGTAACGGCTTTATCGCCAGAACTCATCATTTGGCTCGACTTGAGGCTGAGCTTCGCGTGCGCTTGCGCGCGAGTCAGGAACGAGAAGCTCTGCGTCAGAACAAGTGGAAAATCGAGAGACAATAGGGTATTGAGCATGCCCGGTCGCGTCCTTGCCGGGTATTCGCGAAACGAGTAGATAGATCCAACATAACTGTCCTTTGGCGTTCGGATCTCGAGCCCTCGCTTGCCGCAAATGACTCTGTCGGTATAGATCGAAGCGCCCAGTGAGCCGCTGACGACCGGAACCGGCGTGAATCGACCAGTCATTATTAGCCGCAGCGCTTCTCCAACCTCCGTGAAAAGTACGTCTTGCTTCTCACGAACGCCAAGCCGACGCAGGCCGTACGCTTCGAGAGCATCAGCGACAACATGCCAAAGATCTTCCAAGTTCCTGATTTGACTTGTTAGATCGTTTTCCTTTTTTCTATGGAGTTTGCTGAACCTCCTCCTGACTTTTCCAAGCGCCGCTCGGGGGAACACGATTAGCGTAAGGAAGTGGTCGTTGCGAAGGAGTTGGCCGGAGAGCACCCTCTGCTCAAAAGCTTCGCTTAGGCTCGCGGAGAAAGCGCTACGGAAGTGTCGCGGCGCCGATGGTGGCACATCGTCGTGACGTACGAGGTGAGCATATATTGACACATGATCATCAGCGATATTACGCAACAGCGTGTTAAATGCACGACAACGTGCATTGCGCATTTCAGTATCCTCGAGCTCAAAGGCAACGCCGTTAAGACGCGCCATCGTCATGATCGATCCATCTTCGAGAAGGACGATATGGTCGCTGAGGTGCCCAACGTAGGGGAGATAGACCTCACCGGATCTTTCGGTCGTGCCACTTGCGCCGAGCATTAGGCCATTCCTCTCCCTCGCGTGGGAACCTTGATCGGATTTGGGCTAACGCTTGCGCCGCCCCAAATCAGACCATCAACGCTCCTTCCTGCCGTCTGCAAAAACAGCAGAACGACGCTGGCCGCATTGTAGTCTCGCTCCACGACGAGCCGCGCCGCGAACCACAAGGGCACGAGAACGACTTCGTAGAGCGGGTTCTGAACGATAACTATGACAAAGCCAGCAAACATCATGAATAGCCCCGCCAATGTCAGCGGCACCCCAAGAAACAATGCGGGCCGTGTCGCCGCCAGGTAAAGGGTCGCTTCTTCTAGATAATCATCCATCAACCACCGCCAGTCAGCGTTTTGCCGAGGAAGCTAGCTCCAAACATGATGACAATGCCGCCGACGACGCCGGCAACGAGACCGAGCGAAGCTCGCCCGAACATCCAAGAGATTCCGATGGCCACAATGCCGAGAACAGCGAGTGACTGGCCGAACGGACCGAGGATAAACGTGCATATGTTGTTAACCATTGTGGCTGGGTCAGTACCGCCACCCGCAGATTGGGCTGCGGCCGGCCCTGAGGAGAAAATGCTCCATCCCATTGCACCGCCCACGCTCGGCGCATAGCCAGACACAATGCGCATCATCGCGTTCGAGATCGAGAGGCGATTCAGATGTACACGGTATCTCTCAAAGCATCGCATTATTGCTGACCTCCTTCATTTAAGTCGAATAAGAGTTGATTGTTGTCTTCGGATTTGCGGTTGTCCGGTTCTGGCGGCGGTGGCGGACCAGATGAACCGCCAGCCCCGCCCTCCGGAGAACGGCGCTTGTATGAACCCCAAACATCCCATGTTTCTTCGGATCTCGCTTTCTCACGATCGTCTTTTTGACGCTCGGTTAACGGAGGGATGAGCTGTTGAGCGGCCGTTTCAACTTTTCGCACGTAGCCGTTCGCAAAACCGTGCGTGAAATCACCGGTGTTGTAGGCGGAGATTGCCCGGCGAAGCGCCAATTGCTCTTCGTCGGCCGTTTCGCCCCCAGCATACCGACGAGCAAGCAAGTTTGCGGCGGCAGACAATGACGTGCACGCTTGAAGGGCACCGCCAGGTGTCAGACCGAGCGCGGAAAAATTCCGAGAATTGATCTGCATGAGGCCAACATCCAGCGAATGCCGCGCGTCGAGACGGTCCATCACGACCTGCGTTGCTTGTGCGTGATTCTGCCAGTGAAGCGTTTCGCCTGTGGTATTGTCATGTACCGTAAGCGGATCAAAGAGGCTCTCGACCTTAGCAATCGCCGCAAGGGTAGATGGCGCAACTGATGGCGCGCATTCGCGGGCAAAATAATCGAACTCGGCAAATGAGAGTGGCGCCGCTTCGCTCGACGAACACACGGAGGCCAATAAGACGATCGACAGTGGCCCCGTTGCCCTGAACATTCCTTATCTCCCCAATCGATAACCAACACAGCCCTTCGGTTGGAAGAGATGCGCCATTTGATGTTCACGATCATCGGGTGGGTTGGTTACTCTAGGATTTTTGATTTCTTCTTTTCTATTTCATTTGAAGCGAGAACTCCTTTTCAAGGTATTAGGCACGCGACGGCAAAAGACGGCACCCCTGAGACAATGGCGACGATCTAATCCCACCGACGTAAGATCTCGTACCGTACCGTGAGGGTAGTCTTCGGACGCAATGCCAAACACGGGAAATGCTGATTTAAGGGCCAGATCAGGGTATGAGACCGGTGCACACCACTCATGCAGATTGAGAAATTGCTCCCCTTAGAGAGATGACACTCAACCACGGTCTCATGACCCTTTCCGATCGCATTGCTCGACTGCATGTCCAACTTAACGGGATGGAACCAGTGATCTGGCGCAGGGTCGAGGTGCCACTTAACTTGAGCCTAAAGGATCTACACGACGGCATTCGGGCTCTGATGTTGTTCGAGGACTATCATCTCTTCGAATTTGAGGCTGGTGGTAGACGATATGATGTGTCGGATCCTGATGACGCATACACCCGAAAGACTAATGCCGCTCGGAACGTTCGCATTGGAGCACTGGTCGATCGCGGTGTCTCGACCGTCACCTATACCTACAACTTCGGTGATGACTGGCAGCACTCCATCAATGCAGGCCATCGAGGACGGTAATCCAGCCCTTGAATATCCGCGCTTCCTCGTTGGTGAGCACAGGGCGCCGCCGGACGATGATTGGCGGAACATCCGGCTTTGCGGAGTTCCTGGACGCAATGACTAAGCCGCGGCACCCCATGGCAGGCACGCCTCCTCAGCGTCGCCAGCTTGAGCGCTGGTATGGCGGCCGCTTTGATCCCGCCGACATCAGCATCGATATCGTCGAGGCCGTGTCGCGAACCACGTTCGGCGTCGAACCTTGTAAAGGGGCTTTTCGAAAAGTCAGCACCGACAACGTTGATCACACCTCCGGAGAACTCGGCATTCAATGTGAGTTATCGCAACTCGATACCTCATGGCATCATCGCCCCAGGTACATAGACGCGATGCCCAATAAGGGCGAAGACTTTTGCCAATTACGTCATCCAAAAGTTCGCTACTTGTCCCCCCAGGACGATGGTGGGACGTCCGAGCTTAGCGAACGGCTCGCCTTTTACCGAAAAGACTTCAGCAATCGTCGCCCGTTTTCCGGTCCCAGCAGCCGCCCGAACTATCTGCAGAAAACGACCGCGACAAACCATTACTAGCGCGCCCTGATCACTTGGATTGTACTATTGATCTGGTTATGTAATCTCATATCGAGCCGCGCCGAACAGATGTTCGGATTGCCCTCGTTCAAATTTGTCAACTCTATGTTTTGATTTTAGTGTGAATCGCATGCGCCATCGTTCTGGAAGATATAGGCTTGGGCAGAAAAAGTTCAGTTGTCATGTCATCCCTTGAAAGGGACATGTTAAGGTCATTTCCTCCAGTGATGATATACGCGGTCTTCAAAGCCGCATGCAAAGCGGTTTCACTCTGATTGATGGGAAGGGACGAATGGTCAACCAGAACCAGATCGGCTTGTTTGCCTTTTGAAATCCATTCACGAAACTCCTCAAATGCCCTAAAACCCACCGGTTCATAACCCAGAGCGGCAATCTTGTCTTCGTACACTTCCCTCAAGACGGGATCGGGTTCAACTAGTGCCACAGTCTCCCCGCTCCCGCGCGGTGTTTTACCGCGGCCAAAAAACGTGTCGGGGCTGACTGGCTCCTTAGAGGAAGGGGGTAGATAAATGTCAAAGCGCGTCCCTCGCCCGATAGTTGAGGTAACGTCGATGTATCCCGCAAGCCCGTTGATATGGCCATGCACGGTAGCGAGGCCCAGGCCAGTACCGCCGCTGCGAGCACGTGTTGTAAAGAAAGGCTCGAAAATGTGGGGTAGTACGTCCTCGGCAATGCCTTCACCGTTGTCGCTGACAGAAAGGAGAACGTAGTCGCCGGCTGGCATAACACCATGCGCCAGTATTTTCTGTCTCGATACAAAAGTTCGGCCAACTATGATGTCGATTTGTCCATCGTCTGTGATGGCCTGGGAAGCGTTCTTGCAAAGATTCATAAGCATCTGCTGAAGCTCAAGCGGGCTTCCTTCGATCACGCTCTGCTTGTCATCAAACTTGAAATTAATATCGATGCTACCCTGCAATGCAACGCGTAACAAAGGAGCGATTTCCATCACTAGATCTGAGACACTAAACGGCTTTGTCACGCATTCCAGCTTTCGGCTCAGCGTCAAGATCTGATCGATAATGAGCCTGGCTTTGTCGCCCGACGAAATGATATAGTCAATGTATCTCCGGATGACAGATGATCGAGGCACCGTGTTTTGCGCCATTTCGGCGTGCCCGAGGATTGCCCCCAAAATGTTGTTGAATTCATGCGCTATTCCACCGGCAAGTGTGCCAACTGCCTGAAGGCGTTCCGCATGCTCTAATCGCCTCTCCAGAATATCGCATTCGGTCTGCTTGCGGCGAACATCGATGTAATGGCAGAGGCAGGCGGTAGCGAGCTCAAGAAGCTGAATTTCACCCGGAGAAGGTCGCAGACGATAGCTTTGGTAACTTAGCGAACAAATCGCTATCAGTTGATCCGTGGATTTGTGCGCCAGCAATATCGAAAGGCCTGGAATCTCCGGAGAAAAGCAGCCGACGTTTTGGGTCGACATGATGCGAAACACCGACGCACGTTCGTCCGCTTTGGCAAAAGAAACCATTTCGCGTAGCGCCACATCTTTCCAGACGGGCTCGGGCAGCTTCGCAGTGAAGCTCTCGACGACCCACCTATCACCATGTTCCACCAATGCTAACGCACATGAATCGGCATTAAAGAAGCGCCGAATAATTCCAAGCGCAGCTTGCGCGGATGACGTGGTGGCCCCACCACCTTCAAAGCAAACGCCAATCTCTTTGATTAGCTCTTCGTAATCCAAACGCCGCGCTAACCAATCCGTTTTCCGGCGCAGCCGATAGACCAGTGAGATCATGTAGATGCAAAGGCCCACCGAAACGGAACCCAAGAAGATCCTTGCCCGCTGCTCTCTCGCGTTTTGTAAGCTATAGGCCTCCAAACACTTACGCTGCAACCTTTCAGCAATCTCCGCGGTGTCAGAGGTCTGAATCATGTTTACCGCATCGTTCACCCGGGGCAGAAGCGACAAGACAATGCGACCCTCACGTATAAGTATACGCGCCGGAGCTTCATCCCCATCGCGTGAATTTTGGAGCCTATCGAGTTCCTGACTGATCTCCGCTGAAAGAGCTGCGCTTGGCTGACGCATAAACTGCAGCATCAGGCTGGCCAATTCGATCGGTTTTTCGACCGCCCGATCCGTCGACGGCATTCTGGGAGGAATACTCAGCGCACGAGTGAAGCTGGCCAGTGAATCTTGCAGGAGCACGTTTTGCGTTCCGAACGCTGCGACCGCCGCGTCGGTCGTATCCACAGACACCTTTAGCTGGCCTAGCAGTTGAGAGAAATCGTTGCCGCTCACAAGATGGGATTGTTCAAATAGTCGCTTCAAATTTTCGAGGTTCTTCCGCAAAGCTGCCAACCTGGAGATAATGGGGCGGTAGTTCGCCACCAAACCAGCGTGAGCGCCGAGTACATCCCGCTGCAGCGAGGCACTGTCGATGTTAATTGCGCGCAATTGGGTCAGGATTGCCCGATTGGTTTCGTTGTCCTGCCAGCACTGAATTGCCACTAAGGCAAAAATCATTGCGGCAACTATCAGGGCCAGGATAGACCAAGGCTTGGCGCCTTGCTTGAAATCTTGCCGAGTCGGCGAAAACCTTCCGTTCATCCGCACTTACTTCCTCGTGCCAACGCTCCCACTCCGGCGGCGCATAGGCCGCACGGTAGGCTTTGTAAATGGGGTTGAAATCACAAACGTCGACTCAGTTTGTTTCAATTGAAACACAACCTTGGCTATGGCTTCTCCTGGCTGCCGAGGTGCTCTTTGACTCCGCGGTGGCTCATAGGATCGAATTGGTCAAATGTCGGGGTTTGCATCGAGAAAAAATGAAATCGTCGAGATAACCAAGAGCCTGATCATGCGTCGACAGGGCAAATTGCTATGCTACGAGCGGCGAGTAATGTCGTGGCGGGGCGGCGGAAACAAAGTGGTGTCCATAGCGCTCCAAAGGCTGTCGTCTACGAAAGAGCGAGGACATCGGCGATATTTGAAACCCAACTGGCTATTTCATGTGCATATCAATGAAATATTCTTCAGACGCATTTTCGTTTAGGTCACCCGCAGCAGCACGCAACGTCAGAAACGCAGAGTTACAAATGTAGCGCGATACGGCGCCCAATCCTGACCAATTGCCATAACTTATGGCAGGCTAATTGGGTTACGCTTGAAACCAATCTGCGCTCCCCTGTAATCATCATACTGCAGATGGGCTGCACATATCATCGGTAGGCTTACACAAGGAGTACGATGACATGGAACACCAAAAGAAAACAGACAAGCGGCGCAGCGACTTACACCTGCGATTGGTAACCATCGACGGCGTATCCCTACCCAGCCTACAATTGTTAGCCGACCATCAGCCGCGTCCCACGTCAACGAAGAGATCCTTTTTCGAACAATTGCTCCTCGATTTTGCTTTTGGCTCCGAACTATTTTATCCGATCCAGCTATACGAGCATCTCGCAGTGAGCGAGGGGGAGGACAAGGAGCGCCAGCTCGGCATGTAAGAATAACGGTCGGTGGACTTGGGAAAATTCCAACCGGCCGCCACGCCCTGGTTTGAAACCCAACTCTATTGGATTTTCATATGTCATCATGAAATTTGTCGCGACGCGGACGAAAAATTAACGTGGTATCAATGTCACCAGCGCTGGCAAATCCACCCATAGGCCCGCGAGCGGGTGGCATACCATGGACGACATCGATGCGACGCAAGCAAAGGACGGTTTGGGTACGGAGGCTTCAACGGTTGCGAACCTTTACGGCCGGGACATCGAAAGCTAGTAAAAAAGTCGATGGGAACCTTAACGGGCATATAATGGGTAGCCGCCGGCATCGTATAACGACAAGACCGCTCTTCCCTCGGCGTCGCCGACGAGGCCGGCTTGGCGCACTCCGCTTCCGCTGGGGTTGGCAGTGAAGTTTTTCAGGCACCGATCCGAGATGGTATTCCTGCCCTGATCGAGCTCGGCCGGCTGCTAGATTACCGAGCAGATTCTCCGGGGCAATCAAATCACTCTGAAGCGAAGAAACTCAATCCACGACTGATTGCGCAATTGTAGACCAAACTGGTACCTTTTCGCTCATAGCTTGGCATTTTGAATACGACCATGGTGAGTTCGGCATTGCCATCCAACCTGATGTGATAGCGAAGAAATTGAAGAATGGGCTCACCGTCACGATCAATCGTAAAGTGCTGGTCGGCAAACGCAAGGGTGCCGTCAGCTGTGATCCTGTACCCCTCTATTCGGATGCCTCCACGCGTCTTCGTCGGCGGTGTAACGCCGTTCGCGGGAGTGCATAAACTTAAGTCAATCGCGACACTCACCGGCTTGCCAGTTGTCAGGGCGAGCTCAATCTCGGGAAAAGTCGCGAGCACATGAAGATCGTTGGCAGCATTCACCGCTGTAGCCAAGAGTACCCCGAACAAGGTTGGGACGATATGCTTCATAGCTGATCCATTTTAGAACGAGTAAAAGAATTGAGAGCATCACGATACCAAGGAATGGAGATTGCGCGCAGCGCTGAGAAGGTCGATTCTACTACCAGATCCCGTCTTGCAGTCGTTCCGCCAGCCTAATGAGAAGGAATTCTCAGTAGGGACGAAGACTTCACTGGGATGGGTTCTTTCGACATTTTCACCGGTTTCTTTCGGCGTGAAGGATTGAGGGCGAAGGATCCTCGATAAAGCTCCGAGCGCCATCGGCGATCCATACTCCAAACCGCACGCAACCTGGAGCTTCGGTACATTATGGATCCTTCGATGGTAAGAAGCGCAACCGCAAAGTCGTCGGTTAGCAGGCGGCTCGGTTGCGCTGCCACCGTTGTTAGAATTTTCACACCCGCATATGTTTCGTTTATTTGCCCACACTCACGGGGCTCCGAAACCTTTCTTTTTCCCAAGGCGACCATCGGCAAAAATCGGCTCCAACAGGTACACTCTACATGCACCTGTCAAACGACATCCGGAACTGGGCCAGGGGCGACGACGCCAAACCTGATGCCGTGGAGCGACGCAAGCAGCGCCGTCGATCCAGGAAATTATCGCGATAATCCGGACCGACTTCTGTCACGCGAAGAAGCATCTAGTTCGGCCTTTGTACGAGTGTAGGCATCATTAATATTTTTCTCAAAGCTTTCGTTGGCCGTTAGAAGTCCGATAGCAGTTGGTCCCCCTCTTGCTACGGACGCGCTATACCTTTCGATTGCTTCAATTACTGCGTCTACAGCTCTGACTTCCGGCTCCGCCGCATCCCTATATCTTCTGGGATTTGCATCCATTGCTTTTTGAACCTCGAAATCCTCAGTGGCTCGGCGAAACAGGGGAGATAGTCGCGGACGATCATTCCTCTCTTGTTGTATTCGAGCTTGTTGGTCCGCATTCAGGTACTTTTCGCCTTGGACCAGCACGTCGGCCGCAGGGCATTTCTGGCCCATATTCCAAGTCAGAGGAGGATCCAGATGCAAAATTTCGATGGAGCGTTCGATGAGGCGTGTCTTGTTAACTTCGCCAAGATCATCCAGATGCTTTATGACGCTGAGAATCGCATCGCATTGAGCAGATTCTGGCAAGTTGAGAATATTGACGACAAATCTCGATTTTCCCGCTTCAGATTGGAATTTAAGAATTGATCCGACGGCTCGCGTTCTAGCTGTCGGAGAAGGTCTGTTCACTTCCCACTCAGGCAATTGATCTCCAGGAATGACCGTATCGAACACGGCTTTGGCAGAAGCGCCAATTCGCTTCATGCGAGCGTGATATTTTCCGACAGGATCACTTCCAACGGCTTCGCGACCTACCCGCCCTGCACGCTCCAGGCTTCCGAGATTCCGTGCCGTTTCCACCGGGTCCGGCGTGGGAATATAAGTCGCAACCTTAGCCCAAAGCTCGGAAGGCAACCCTGTGCTTGCCGAAATGGAACGGACTTCTGCATGAGAAGCACCAGGTTCGTCATTGAAGTTTCGTTGGCTGGGTTCCATTATCCAAACTCCTTTTCCCTAAATCATCCGAAGCCTACTTCGATAAAGAACGAGTCTCAATTTTTATTGTATTATTTTTGTAATGTACAACTTATAATTTAGTCCAATGATATGGGTACAGGCTTGGGATCTAAATCCACAAATGACTGGGGTGACCCGCTCGTAAGAATGTCTAACTTAAGATTGCAAGCGTTCTACAACCCCAAGGCATATCGTTTCAGGAGTCCTTTGTTCAGCGTGTTGAGGTCAAGCGCTTTTGAGCTTTCAGCTTCTCGACAGTTCGACGTCTCTCGCGGGCCCTCGCTTCTCTTCGGGATCGGCGCATGCCCTCCCAGCATGGGATCAGTAGAATGAGATGGCCCAAATCTGTTGCGCGTTCTGACTGCGGTGAAGCGATCGACAGAAGAGCCCAGCGAGCTCACCTCATCCATCGTCCCGCAGGGGCGCCTTTCCACCGGTTAGCGGAATCTTTCCAGACTCCTCTCAGACAGACGCAGGCATATTCGCCCATTTCCAACGGAATTCTGTTCCGTCGCGCCACATGCGGTGCGTGATCACAGCAAGGCGGCGCGCCAGCGCGACAATCGGTTTTTGCCGGCCGCGTCGCTTGGCAACCTGCATGGCCCAGGCTTTGAGCCAGGACCATCTCTGGGACCCCGTCGCAGCATGACTTGTGCGGCCTCATACAGCAGCACTCGCATGGCTTCATCGCCGCGAACTGGGGTCAATCCGAGGGATGGCCCAACGGCTTTCGAATTCTTGAAGCGGGCAGGAACGTCGATCGTGCTCATAAAGCGAGCGACGTAACCGGGCCGACACCAGGAACCGTCATTAAACGTCTGCAGATCGCATTACCCTTGGCGATTTCTGACACTTTCCGATGTAGGCGGGAAAACTCTTCACGCAGCTTTTGCCTGGTGGTGAGGAGCGCGGCCATGATCTCCGCCAGATCGGGAATGTCTTCTGTGAGCTCGCGGACCCTATCCTCGAGATCGGCCGTCCCAACTAAACCAACTTTGAGCTCAAAATTGCGCAAGAGGCCGCGAATGTCATTCGCGATGGCAATTGCTTTCTCCTGCAGAAGCTTGCGCGCAGTTTGCAGCGCGCACCGCTTCTGACTCGTTAATTTCTTCACATGGCCGGGCGGAACAGGTCAATTATGCGCGGCGCTATTTAACATTGCGGTCTGATTACCGCTGTTGATATTAGGCTATAGACTGCTGCTGTAATTCAAAGAGCCAACCCGAAATAGCCGCATCGGACGACTTAGGTGTGATGCGACAGAAGCTACCGATCATATCAGCGTAACTGGAAGATTAATCGGTCCGCGGAAGCCAAACCCGCGCCACTGCACCGCGTCCGGGTTAGGCAGCGCCATATTCGGAAAGCGCTCAAGCAGCATGGGCAACATGATTGCCCCAACGGTTTGACGCGAGATTTGCGCACCGGCACAGTGATGCGGTCCTGAACCGAAGGACTGATGCGCGTTCCCATTGCGGAAGGCATTGAAGCGCTCTCCGTCCTCAAAGACATCCTCATCTCGATTGGCAGAGGCTTGGATGGTCATCACGGTATCGCCCTTCGGTATGAGAAAACCACGAACTTCCGTGTCCTCCAGCACGAGGCGCGAACTCGCCTGGATCGGCGCAACCCAGCGCACTCCCTCCTCGAAGACCTGCCCCCAGCATTGCTGCCTCTTTACCTCTTCGAATTGTTCGGGATTGGTCAGCAATCCATAGACAATCGTGCCGAGAGCATCGCGAGGCTCATTGATCCCTCCGCCGATGGCGATCTTAATGTTGGCATATATCTGGCTCATGGGTATGGGATCGGGCGCGTTCACCATGATCGCGAAAGCCGAGGGGTTCGGCTCCGCCCGGTGCTTTTCGACAAGGATATCGAATAGCCTGTCCATCTCCGCATTGGCTTCGTCCGACCGCTCGAAGGGCTCGGGACGCCATCCGAAGTTGCCCGCCCCGTCAATGAGCCGCTGCGACCAACGTATCATCTCCGCGTCGGATGCTTCGCAAATTCCAAGGATATGAGCCAGGATGCGGGCGGCCACCGGGCCGCAGATTTCCGCAAATAGATCTACGGTGTCGCCGCGCGGAAGGCGATCAAGATAGTCATTCACGATGTCCCGATAGATCGGCGCCCAGTGCTCCGCGATCGTCTTGGGGGCGAAGGCCTTGGCCATGGCCATTCTTTCGCGGACGTGTTCCGCTCCATCCTTACGCATCAGAGTATGGGCCTGAAAGGCCGGCTTCATCGGTGTGCTGGGGTCATTAGAACTGAAGCGCGCGGGATCATCCTTCACCATCTTGGTATCGGAGGCCTTAGTCAAAAACGTCCGCTTCACCGAGGCGACACGCACCACCGGGGTCTGCGCGCGCATTCGGCGATAAATCGGATAGGGATCAAGCGTAAGGTCGTCGATCGTCGTTACACCATCCACTGGCGCCAATTGCATGAGAATCCTCCCAATTCATCTAAGACAGTGCGTGACACGCCATCCTTCCGCCGAGCGAGCAGCGCGGATTGAGCTCACTGGTCGAGACTCAACTTCACCGTCATTCCCGTGGCCCGCCGTACACCGCCGTGACCCATCATCCGTGGCGAGTCACCCGTCACGGCAAGATTCGGCGCGCGGCGCAAAATGGTTCTAAGTCCTTCTTGCAATTCAACCCGCGCCAGAGCCTCGCCGAGGCACCGGTGTACACCCGCACCAAATCCGAGGTGCCAACGCATTTGTTTACGCGCTACGTCAAAAAGCTCCGGACGCTCGTAGTGTCTCTCATCCCTGAGGCCGGACATGATACTTAGGGCTAGGAGACTTCCCTTTGGCAACACATACCCATCCAGATCAATATCTTCGAGCGCTAGCCGCGGGAAAGACCCAACTGGTGGCTCGAAACGGAGGCCTTCCTCGACTGCGGCTGCGACGCCGGACTGATCGCGACATAGCGAGGACCAGATAGCAGGATTTTGCAGCAAAAGAGCCGTCAACATCACCATCGCGGTACGCGTTGTATCGCTTCCCGCGAGTATGAGAAGAACCAATTGCATGATCTCTTCGATGGGTGACAGCGTTCCTTCTTCTCGCACCGCTTTCAAGTAGCTCGAGAGGAAGTCGTCACTTATACGACGGCTGCTGTCCGCTACCGCTGCCCGAACATAGTCTTGGAGCTCGATGGCAGAAGCTTCAATCTCCGCGAAATCCTCTTTTCGCCATGAAGGACTCAAGCAGCGTGAAACTTTATAAACAAGTTGCGTGAAGTAAGGCGCATCCTCAGATGGCAAGCCAAGCACACTTGCGATGGTTAGAGCAGGCAATTTCGAAGCATACATTTCAGCAAAGTCAAAATCCTCAACTTTCTGCAAATCGTCCCACAAATGCTCCGTTATTTTCATGATCTCCGGGCGCAGTGCCTCAATCATCCGGAATGCGAAGGTCTTCGTAAAGGCTGAGCGCCGTTTCGAATGTGCCTCGCCATTCGAAAAAAGCATGCTATAGCGGATAAAGTCGAAGACGGCACCGCCTTCGACGCCACGAGACAACATGAGTTCTGTTTCTATTTGCCTGGTACGTGGATCGGTGCCCAGCAGAATGATATCATCCGCACGGAGAACCAGAAAGACGCCGTCCTCTCGTCGAAGGAACGGGCGCCGAGGTCGCCATTCTGCGAAGAGTTCATGACCTTCAGCATCAAGCCTGCTTACAGGAACAGCGCCAGGATCGAGCTGCGTAACGTCTCTAGACTGCTGCCCGGTCTGGGGATTGTTGGAGGACCCGTTTGCGATCATTGTAACACACTTTCAGCAATGACAATCTAAGGAAGGCATAAAAGATACAGAAGTTCAAAGCCTTGGCTTTAGGGGGTTACGTTCAGCTCAAGGTAGCAACAAAGGATGTGCCTACATATTTGAATATGGTTTCATCTGTAATATGATCAAATTTATCCTTCAGCTGCGGTATCCTCATATAGAGGCCGCCGATGGGAAGTAGCCGTCCGAATGTCGGCGTATGGGCTAAATGCCATCATTGAAGGCAGTCTCTGCAATTGGCCATTGCAGACATGACGGTTACCGCCTCATCGCGCGGTACATCCTGATTATCATCCTGAATATGGACCTTGTTGAAATTTGCGAAGGGTGTGGAGCTCGTCATAGATGCCTGCCCCGAGCTCGTCGAGCAGCCCATATTTGCGCATCACATCGATGATGTTGTTGAGCTTGTCTATCTTTTTGCCTTCGATTTCCTGCCGGTCGGCTTCGTCGATGTTAGGGACGCCTTCGCGATAGAAATTCTGCGCGCGGTAGATGATTTGGCCCAGCGCGGCCTCGAATGGCCCCGACCTGCACCATCACGAGCTTATTCAAGCCGCCGCCGCCATTATGGTCACAGAGCGAGCGCAGAACGCCAGCGTTGTAAACAAGGTTGTCCCCAACCTTGAAATCGCCAATGAAGTTTGACGGTATTTCGACCACAATGTCTACTTCCTTAATTATGGAGCGGCTCGTTGCGCCGGACGCGGTTGAACGCGATTTCTCACCTGATCGTAAATTCTCAGCTCGCCAGGCATTTCCAGGGTAACCGCAAGACCGAACGGAACCAATTCGTCAACGGCGCCGGCGGGATCGGGTTCTCTTTGAATTTTCAATCGCAAGCTCATACCGTCGGCGACGACCGCGGCTTGAGCCCCGCTCCACACCCGCGTAAAGACGGTTCCGCGATTGGTCTGGTTTCCATCTGGTTGCCATGCGTCAGCGGAAACACCAAGACCCGCGATCTCGGCCGGATCGAGGATCTTCATCCTAACAGCGCGATAGGATTTCCGACCGGGCACGACCGGTGTGAACCAAGCCAATGTAGCAGAAACCGAGTGAGCGCGTGCCTGTCCGCCGATCGCCGCCGGTATCGGCACCAGCACATCGACGCTGCGCTCCCTCCCGAGCGAACCAACACACCAGAAGGTGGCACGGTCCGCGGCGCAGGCGACGGCATCGTCGCTGTCGAACAGGCCATATCCGAGGAAGCGGCGAATGTTGTCCTTTTGACGTGGAGCCTGACCCTGGCCGAACGGCCCTAGTAGCTCTTTGACCAAGCCAGCCGCCGCATTCGGCCAGCGCGCTGGGTGCACAAGCAGAGCCTTGATGAGAATAGCTCGTTGTGTATTCGTCAGCTGCAGAAATTCCTGACCATAGGCCGCCTCCAAAGCATCGTGGATGCGATGTGCCGTTCGGGAAGCAAGTGCCGTTGCTGCGCTCGTCCCATTTGTGAACCCTTCGGCATTCTCAAGGCCAGGGCGTGGCGGTGCGGCAACTTTGAGGCCCGCTCCTCGACTTGCGCCCGCAGGTGCGACCGTGACGCTCTCCGCGCTGGCGACGACGCGGAGGTGCTCTCGTGCGCCCGGCATAAGTATATCTGGCTTAACGGAGCCTGCGAATCCAGGCCCTAGCGCGCTGGACGGGTTTGCAATGTCGAGTTCGGAATAGGGGTTTACGTTAACGCGTGCCAAGGCTCGCTCAGCGGTCGGCACCCAATCCAGGTTTCGAGCGCCGATGGTCAAGCCGTTGATCGTTTCGGACGGGGAGAGCAATCGACGGTCGGCGACAACTGCCGCAACCGCGTTGATCACGCCGCGCGCGCGCTGATCGGCGTTGGCATCCTCGAACGCGACCCTGTTTGCAAAGGCCGCGACGGGGAATTGTGTCGTTATATTGCCCGCGCTGACGAGGAAAAGGATACCGAAGCGATATGCCAGCCTGTCGAGAAGTCTCGCCCAGGGCGACAGCTGACCGTAGAATGGGCGCCGGACATTTCCAAGCGAGATATTGATGATGATCACATGTGGAGCCGAGGGTTGATTGCCCGCGCGCATTCGGATGACAGCCTGATAGATCAAATCGATGATCAGCCTCTCCGGCGGAAAGCGGTCGTTGTCGCCGAGAACAGGAATGCAGTGCACCTGACGAGGCAGCGGAGGCTCCGGCTTGTTGCGATCCCCGTGAACTAAAAGGGAGGCCATGGCCGACCCGTGATATCGTTGCGCCACGACAGCGCCGGGCTCAAGCCCGAAATGGTCCTCCACACTCAAATAGGGCTGCAGCAGCGGGTGACCCGCGACCGGGACACCATCGAGAAGCGCAAGGATAGGGTCGACGGTGACAGGTCCCATCGCCGGCGCAGGAGCAGCCGGCACAATATCATTGGCGTCAATTTCCTCGACGACGCTCTGCGGGCGAATGTGCATGATAGGCTCGACACCGGCCAGGCTGGCGGGAGACTGTTCCACGACCATCCGAATTGCTGCCACTGGCAATTCGGCAAGGATGGCGTGGTAGGCAATGTCATCCAGTCTGGCGCGACTGAGAAGTCGGCCACCACTCTGCCCGATCGCCTCCACGACCATCGCTTCACTGATCGCACCTGCGTCAGGAGACGCGCGGAACACCAGTTCGATTTCAAGAGGAACAAGCTCGTCGTCGGCCCGACCTTCGATCTCCTCAGTCAGGACATCCGCGTCCAATCGCTGGACGCGATCGGTAGGACCCCAAACACGAAGGTCGCGAAGACAGGCAAAGACGTCGCGCCATGGTGTAAAGCCCTGTGGTAACACTCGGCCCGCCACCCAGGTTCGCCATAGCGACTCTATCTGCCTCAGTGCCCGCAAATCCGGTACAAGCAAGTAGGCAACGGGTGCCTTGTCCTCATCGCCCGGCAACTCTTCCTCGTCGATAAGTTCGAGGCCTGGCACGTTGTTGATTGCCCGTGCAAAGGCGGAAATGCTCCCCCTCACTTCGAATACGAGAAGTCGCTCAGGCGCCAGCGCGGACGGATCAGCGCGAAGTGCAAGCCCTGCCGGGTCGCGCTGCAGCACGTCGGTAAGACGTTGAAATTTCGCGCCAAATCGCTGGTTCTGGTCAGCGGTTGAGTTTGGTTGAGGGCCGCGTACGACCGCTTGACGGCCGGGTGCTCTTGGCTGCGGAGCGCTCGGATGCAGTCTCAGTATCGGTTTGGTCGGATCGCTCGCCATTCAAAACCTCGGGGCTAACTCTTGTTGCCCAGAGGTCCAGTTCTGAACGAAGTGCATCGTCGATGGAAAGCTCCCCCAAGCCCAATATCTGTCGTCTTCGCACGTTTTGGCAGAAATCCAAAGCCTCTGCAAAACTTACGGTACCCAATTTCGCGGCGATCGATTTCGCCGCAGCCTTAGGCGCATCGGGCCATTGCGAGATAATGTGGTCGAGGAAAACTCCGATCCTCTGCCGGTCCGGGGCCGGGAAAGCCAACCGCATCTGGAAGCGTCGCCAAACTGCCCGGTCCAGCAGCTCGGCGTGGTTGGTTGCGGCGATCACGACGACGTAGCTGGGCAGCTGGTCGAGCTGCATCAGGAGGAACGAGACGACCCGCTTGATTTCGCCGGTCTCGTGGGTATCGCCACGTTCCTTGCCGATCGAGTCGAACTCGTCGAAGAACAGAACGCTCGGCCGTGTACGGACATAGTCGAATAGCTTGCGCAAACGAGCATTCGTCTCGCCGAGGTAGCTTCCGATCAGCGCATCGTATCGGACAACAAAAAACGGTAGCCCGAGTGCCTCCGCCACAGCCTCAGCAAAGGAGGTCTTGCCGTTACCGGGTGGACCGGAGAGCAGAACCCGATGGCGCGGCTCATAGCCATGAGCGCGCAAGACATCGGCGCGAGTATGCTCTTCGATGAGTTGACGGCCGCCCTGCTCCACCGGAAGCGGAAGCATCAGCTGATTGAGCTGAAGTCGCGGCTCGAGTTCGAGTATCGTGTCCTTTCCGGAACCGGCAGGACTGGAGGCGGCCGTCAGCGCGGGTGGCGTGACGGCGACCGTTGATAGAGCGCGCTCGAGTCTATCGGCGACGATGTGATGGTTCTGTGCACGCTCCTCAGCCACCAGGGCTTCCGTTGCGGATTTCAGCATTGCCCGATCGCCGGACGCTCCGGCGCGTACAAGGGAAATGAGGAGGTCGCTTCGTGCCATATCGATCGCGTTTCTGAGGGTTCTGGAGTTAAACTCGCGGTCACGCGAATCGTAACCCAAATAGTTGAAAAAGTCTTCTCCCGCGCACCTCTCGCACTTCTATACATGAAATTCACACCTCGCCAACACACACATGGAAAAGCCCTGTTCTCAATCACTCGCCATGAGTGTAATTTCTAATCCAGCCGCGGGCAGAAATAGCACGCCGTATACCCGGGTTTAACCACGGTTGGCGGCAGAAGCTTATCGCGGAAAACGCAATTGTTAAGGGGGGCGGCATGACCGCAGTTCGGCTGCTAGAAATTGCGAACTTTCGCGCAATTAAAAAGCTTCGATGGCTGCCAGGACCCGGCGTAAACTGTCTGGTCGGTCCGGGTGACAGCGGGAAGTCGACTATTCTCGACGCGATCGATTTATGCCTCGGCGCGCGGCGATCGTTGTCCTTCACGGATACGGACTTCCACGGGATCGACTTTAATCAGCCTATCCGCATTTCGGTTACCCTTGGCGCCCTCGATGATCCGCTCAAGAACATCGACGCGTATGGCGACTTCCTTGTGGGCTTCAACGCGGTGACGGGAATCGTGGAGGCGGAGCCAGGCGCCGGGCTAGAAACGGCGCTGACCCTGCAACTCACCGTACAGAGCGACCTGGAGCCGGAATGGTCGCTCGTGTCGCCGCGCGCGCAGGCAGCGGGACGAACGCGCAACCTCAGTTGGGCGGATCGCACCCGGATCGCCCCGGCGCGGCTCGGTGGGGCGGGCGACTCACACCTAACGTGGCGGCGTGGCTCGGTGTTGAGCAAAATCACGGAAGGCAAGGCAGATACATCGAGTGAACTGACCCGGCTGGCGCGCGAGATGCGTGATGCTTTTGATCAGGAGAAACTCAAGGAGTTGGAAGGTTCGTTGAAGATCGTCACCGCCGCTGCAGATGAGATGGGCGTTCCTGTCGGTGCGGCGGTGCAGGCCCTTATCGACGCCGGTTCGATCAGCTTTACGGGCGGGTCGATCTCGCTGCACGACGAGAGCGGTATTCCACTAAGGTCGCTCGGCTTGGGATCGTCGCGTCTCTTGATCGCCGCTTTGCAGCGGAAAGCTGCAGAGAAGGCAACGACCTTCCTGATCGATGAACTGGAATACGGTCTTGAGCCGCACCGCATCATCCGCTTGCTCGGGGCGCTCGGTGCCAAGGAAGAAGTTCCTCCGATGCAGGTGTTCGCGACCAGCCATTCACCAACGACCGTCACCGAACTGAGCGCTCACCAGCTCCACATTGTCCGACATAAGGATCACGAACACGTCGTGACCCGTGCCAGCGACGCAGGGAACGTGCAGGGGACGATCCGGGCTCACGCCCATGCCCTGCTTGCCACCTCCATCGTTGTGTGTGAAGGCGGAAGCGAGATCGGCCTTATGCGCGGGCTGGATCAACATTTTACCGGAACAGGTGAACTATCTCTCGCCGCCTGCGGCGCCACGCTGGTCAACGGCAATGGCGATGAGACGTTCAGCCGCGCCAACGCGTTGCAGTCCCTTGGATACCGCGTCGCCATCCTGCGCGATAGTGACAAAGCCGCGCCTGCAGCCGCGGAAGCAGCTTTCCTCGCCGGCGGAGGGCAGGTTTTCGCCTGGGGCGGGGGGCGGGCGCTTGAGCAGGAGCTGTTTGCTGCCTTGTCCGACGCGTCCGTCGCGCAACTCCTTGAGCTTGCGGTCGAAGCAAAAGATCGCGCACTTATCGACGCGCATATCAAGACGATTTCGAACAGCTCGACGTCGCTGATTGTTCTTGAAACCGACGCTTTGATTAATGGCTTCGATGCCGCCAGCCGAACGCTCCTGGGGAATGCTGCGGCGCGGTTCGGCTGGCTTAAGACCATTACAACCATGGAGACCGCCGGACGGACCATCGTCGGACCTTCCTATGCTGCCGCCAATGCCAGTCTCACGAGTGTAATGGATGGCGTGTTGGATTGGATTGAAGATGGCAGCCGGTGAAATCGACCTGAATGCAATCGGGCGGGGACTTGTCGTAGCGCCTGCTGGCTGTGGGAAGACGCAGCTCATTACGGACGCGCTTGCGCGGCACAGCGGCGCGAAACCGGTACTGGTGTTGACGCACACCAATGCCGGTGTTGCAGCTCTGCGTGGGCGTCTCGAAAAGGCGGGGGTGAAGCCGAACTCTTATCGATCAGCCACGTTGGATGGTTTTGCCATCCGGCTGATTTCAACATTTCCGCAGCGCGCGGGGCACGATCCGCGGATCATAACCGGTGCCCGGCCGAATTATGAGGCCATCCGAGATGCAGCGGCACGGCTCGCCGCCGCCGGACATGTGAACGACATCCTCGCCGCCAGCTACGAAAGGCTGTTCGTCGACGAGTATCAGGACTGCTCGATCCGGCAGCATGCGCTCGTAGCCTGGCTTGCGCAGAGCCTGCCGACAGCGATCGTCGGAGACCCCTTCCAATCCATCTTCGGCTTCGGGGCCGACCGTCTAGCGGACTGGAATTCAGAGGTTCTGGCGTTCTTCCCGGTCGTCGGGGAACTGACAACTCCGTGGCGTTGGAACAATGCCGGAGCTGCCCAATTGGGCAGCTGGTTGCTTTCTCTCCGGCCCCAACTCGCCAGCGGCGCACCGATCGATCTGCGAATGGCACCGGCTGCAGTTCAGTGGATCGAGCTCGACGGCCGGCGCGATGATACGCTTCGTCTCGCGGCGGCCGCGGTACAAGTCCCTGGCGACGCGAAGGTGCTTATTATCGGCGACAGCACCGACCCGGCTGGACAGCGCCGCTTCGCACGTCAGGTCGACGGTGCCGTCACTGTGGAGGCCGTAGACTTGCGTGACCTCATTGACTTTGGCGCTGCCTTCGATGTCAGCCGCCCGGAAGCGCTGTCAGTGGCCGCCGGATTTGCAGAAAATCTGATGAGCAATTTTTCAGCCGATGACCTTGTGCGGTCGATCACTGCCGCCCGGTCGGGCAGCCTTGGCCGTGCCTTGTCCGACATGGAACAGGCGGCCGTTGTGTTCGAGCAGGAGCGAACGCTCAGCGCGGTTGCAGACCTTTTGGTGTCTATCAACAGGGCGGGTGGGGTGCGGTGTTATCGTCCGGCGGTGCTTGCCGCGGCACAGCGCGCCCTGCAGCTCGCCGCCTCCCCAGGGGGACCATCCTTCCGGGAGGCGACTGTTGCGATCCGCGAGCAGTCGCGGTTGGTCGGGCGGCCGCTTGCCAGACGCTCCGTCGGCAGCACCTTGTTACTCAAGGGCCTTGAAGCCGATGTCTCCGTTGTTCTGAACGCCGCTGCTCTCAACGCTCGAAACCTCTACGTCGCGATGACGCGTGGATCTAGCCGGGTGATCGTTTGCTCCTCCTCCCCGATACTCAATCCTGTCTGGTGATCACGGGACTCACGGTTCGATCCAGGAGACATGCCCAGCTGACATGTAAACGACGGCCCCGCGTTCAGCACCGGTCACGCTCAGATAGTCACGGAGCTGTGCCGCGTGTGCACCCTGTGCAGGCGCATCCGGGTTCACATCCGATTTCCAGTCTATGACCAGGGCGATCCGGTCATCGTCGACCCAGGCCGCGTCCGCTCGGCCGGCAAGATAGCGTGGCGGGGTTGCGGCCCATAGCGGAATTTCGGGTACGAGCTTGCCGACGAACGGCTCAAGCTCGGGCAGGCGCAATGTCCGCAGCGCCGTTCTCCCCATCTCGGCAGGATCCGGCCTGCGCTCGATGGCGTCGTCATCGACAACGGCTTGCAGTTGGTCAAGCAGTTCGCCTGCGCGCCGGATGGCCTCGTCCTCACTATCGGACAATTCACCATTGAGAAGCTCCTCCATGAGCTTGTGAAGAACGGTACCGCGGAGGGCGCCTGCCCCGACAATTCGCTGGCCATCCGCCGTAATATCCACGACAAAGCTGTCGATCGTGTCTGCGCTGCGGTCAGGATCGCGCTCGCTCGGACGGTCCCAGAGAATTGGTTCCGAGGCAGCCACGATGCGCTCGCGCTCGGCGATGAAGATCGCATCGGTCTGCTCGTTGGTTAGGACATTAGCAGTGGTCACTTCGGACGCAGGCAGCATGTCAGTCTGAAGCTCACTCAGGCGCTTTTGTCCCAGATCCATGACCCTCGACCACGAGCGCGACGACGCTCCTGGCAGATCGGGGATTACGAGCAGATCGCGGGCACGGGTGGTCGCAACGTACCACAGCCGTTCACGCTGCCTCGCTTCGCGGAATTCCTCCTCGTTGCGGGCGGCTGCCAAGTCGGGCGGCTCAATGCCGCCGACGATCCAATGAAGGGTATCGTCCGATTGGCGATACACAAACTGGTCCTGAGGCTTGAAACGAGTTGACGAATTCACCGTAATGACGACAGGCCATTCAAGCCCCTTGGCGCTGTGCATCGTGACGATTTCGACCGCGTCTCCAGAGACGTCCACCCGTCCCTCGGGGTGGCGGCGTTTTCGCTCCCACCCCCGCTGGAGATCGAGCGCAAACGCGCGCAGGCCAGCGACTCCATAGGGCCTGGCGAGCTCGATAATTGCGTCGAGGTTCGCCAGTGCTCGGGCGTTGCGTTGGCCATGACGCGCTGCCATCACCACGCGGAGGTTCAAGCGTTCGATCGCGTACCCCAGCAATTGCATGGGTGTGAGTTCCGCGGCGAGACGGTGCAGACCCTGGAGTTTGACAAGCACTTCACGAGCGAGGGAGTGTCCAACGTCGTCAGCCACCGTCCGCAACTGAAATCGCCGGCGTCCATCCGCATCAGGCTTGAGTGCCGCCGTGACATCGAGCAACTCTTCATCGCTCATTCCGACAAGCGGGCCGCGCATAAGCGCGCCAAAAGCGAGTGTGTCCAAGGGATCGGTCAAGGTTCGGACCAGAGCCAGAATATCCTGCAGTTCCTGCCGCCGGAATAGCGCGTTACCTGCCTGAGAGGCGACAGCGACCCGCTGTCCTTCAAGGGCGCGCTCGTAACGCCATAAATCGGTATGGGTGGGCGCGAGCAAGGCAATGTCCCCTGCGCGAAGGCGACGCTCCGTCCCGTCTGCTTCGGTGATCGTAAGTGCCCCTATCAGGCGTACGCAAAGTTCGGCCACTGCCTCCGCCTCCGCCTCGCGCTGCTCCTCTGCCCGGGCATCGCGTGGCACGTCGATCGTGAGCTTCGCCGCAGCTGGAAATGGCAGCGGCGGGGGGTTCACCGTAGCCGTTAAGGGTACGAAGCCGGGCTGTCCCGGCTTGGCCAGCACTTGCTGGAAAACCTCGTTGACATGTTTAAGCACTTCCGCCCGGGACCGGAAATTAGCCGTGACCGCAAGCAGGCAGCCATTCGTTGATTTTGCGATCACCGACTTGGCCACGGCATAAGCTTCGATGTCGGCCCCGCGAAACCGATAGATGGCCTGTTTGGGATCGCCGACCAGAAACAGTGCGCCGGGCCGAAGCTGAGCCTGTTCCCAGCGAGTGGGAGGCGAGGTTGCCGCGATGAAAAACAAGATCTCGGCCTGCAGCGGGTCGGTGTCCTGGAATTCATCGACGAGAAGATGCGAGTAGCGCCACGCGAGCCATTCGCGAATTTCCGTATGGTCGCAAACGAGAAGCCGCGCCTGAAGCAGAAGGTCATCGAAATCCAGCACCGCAGCATCACGCTTGCGAAGTTCATACGCATCGATCACTTCGCTCAAGGCCGCGGCCAGTTCGTGCACAAGCCTCTGGGCAATCGACCCGATCAAGACGCGGTATGCCGCGCTTACCTGCTCGTAGCGGGCGGACGCTTCCTCACCGCGGCGCTGGCCCTCGACCGCTCCGAGGACACTCTTCCAGGCCGCCATTCTGCGATAGGGCTGTAGATCGATGGACCGCGGCAACATCGCTTCGATGCGTGGAGGCTGCGTCAAGCGCCAAAGCTCTGGAAATGCGGTACTCACCAGGGCCCCGTTATAGAATGCGGCCAGACGCTCTAGGTCATCGATCAGGTCTGCTGTGCCAGTCTCGGCTGGACCAGCCGCGTGCCACCGGGAAAACGCCCCGACGGCATCGGTGAATGTCCGATCCGGCCGGGATGAAAAATCAGGTGCAGGTGCGCTCGCGGTACGATGGTCCCGGCGCAATATGGCAAGCTCGCGAACGCGCTCGACAACGCCAAGCGGGTCGTCCTTGGCCAGGGTGGCGATCGCTCCATCTTCGTCGGCACTGTCCGCGAGCTTGCCCTTCAGCCACTCGGCAAGCACTTCGTCGAAGAGAGCCTCGGCGACAGTCGCATCAATCACTCTGGATCCGGGATCCAGACTCGCTGCGAGCCCGTGCGAGCGGATGATGCCCTGGCAGAAGCCATGGATTGTCGTCGCCGTGATTTCGTCGAGGCGCGGAGCCGCGGCCTCGAGACGAGCAAGCGCATCCGCGTCCAACGGCTCAGTGAGTATTTTTGCAAGCGCCGGCGGGATCTTTCCGGCGCGGAGCTCCGCAATCGTCCAACGAATTCGCGCTTCAAGCTCGCTTGCCGCCGGTTCGGTGAAGGTGATCGCGGCGATCTTTGAGGGTTCAATCCCGCTCGCTATCATCATCGCAACACGGGCAGCCATCAACGACGTCTTACCGGTGCCAGCGGCTGCCTCGACCAGGATGTTGGATATGAAGTCTGTCAACGCGCGTCTGCGAGCATCTAAGTCAGCGGTCACGGACTGCTCCAAAGCTTGGATAGCGGGCTGTTCACCTGCGCGAAGGGACGTTGCTTGGTACGACGATAGACGTCCAGGTCGGATGGCAGCGCGATCGAAATCGGGTCAAAAAACTCCGGCTGGGGACCCGGCGCAATCTGCCCGGTCTTCTGAAGTTCGACACCGGCGGCTGTGAAGGTGATGGCTTCCTCGATTGCAGCTGCGAGTTCGTCGTGGACCAAGCTCAATGTGCGGGCGGGTTCGTTCCTGAGATAGGTCAGCCGAGACTCGACGTTCCGAACCTCCGGCAGCAACGATCTGGCGGCCAGAGCATAGAAAACGCGTTGCAGCTCCGTTCCTCGATTGAAAACGATAGTTTTCTTCCGCTCGGGCGCCGCACCTGCCTTGTAGTCGGTTATGATGGCCGTACCTCGAGACCCGTCCTCGTCGAGCCGATCGATTCTGCCGCGAAATGCGATACCGGTCGCTCCCACCGAGACTGGCGAAAGCGTTGTCCAAGGATGAGGCCCGTCGATGGGCTCCCCGAATGTGAGCTCCGTCCAACTCATGCCACGAGGTTCTCCAAGAGCATCTCTCAACCCGCGGGATGCGCGTTCGCGGGCCACTGTCATGGTATGGCGCCATAGCAGACCCGGTGGGACAGCACGTGCGATTGGCCATGCGTCGCCCAGTCGCCTTGCTTCATCCGCTAGACCGATCTCGATCTCATCGGCATTCATCGGCGCACCGTCGCGGAGAACGCCTCCAATGAGGGCGTGGACGAGTTCTCCAAACGCGCGATGGTCAAGCGCCAGTGGCTGGGGGTCCAGATTGGGCTCACGCCAGTGAAGCGCGTACTCCCAGACAAACCCGAGCGGATTGCAAAGGAGGCGATTTAGGGACGTCGTGGATTGTACTTCCGCGAGCGCATCCAGGATCAAAGGATGGTTCGCTCGAACCAGGCCGTCATGCATTGTATGTCGCTCGCTGTCCTGCCAAGCCCGCCAGCAGGCGCGGCTAGACCGAACCTGCCGTTGCTTGCCTGCATCTGCAGGTCTTGCGTACAGGCGATCGCTTTCGCTGAAGGCGTGCCTAGGAATGCCGCTCCTGCTCACGATCCGCTCCTGATCGCGGCGCCATAGCGTGCTCGCGGCTTGCAGCGCACCCGTCGCACTCCTGTGTCCGCGTGACAGCGCATAGCCGTCAGACTGACTTACGATGAGGTTGTGCATCCTTCGGTCCTCGTCGGCTATATCAGCTGACGGAAGCCTAATCTTGTCGAGAAGATGCTGCGGCAGCAACGGATCTTTGATCGTTTGGCGCGGCCAGGCGTTTGCTTCGAGGCCAAGAAGCCGGACATGCTTGCGAGAGGCGCCGGCTAGATGACGAGCCGGTCCCCACACGACGCTGCTGCCGGGCTCTCTCCCGTCATCGACCCGGAGAGCCTGGAGCGAGAGTTCCACTGCTTGGGGAGGCGCCATGCGCAGGGCATCCTGCCACAAGGTGAGCGCCGACCCACGCAACAGAAGATGTCCCGCGCGATCCGCCTCGAGGATACCGCGAGCGAGAAGCTCGATAACCGGCAACAATGCTTTTTCAGCCACTTCTCCATCTGCCCGCTCGGCCCGCGCATTCTTGAGGGCGTGCCGCCAATGCTGCGGACTCGACAGAGCAGCGCTTCGCCGTAAACCCTTTGCCCAGTCGAGGGGGATATTGTGACGCGCTGGAGAAATTCGAGCAAACAGGAGGCGCACACGTTCTTGCGAGAGACCCCTCAGTAGAACATCAGCGAGCGCGGCGCAGCTTTGGCCCTCGCGCGTCGCCAAAGCCGGGACGCCATGGCTGAAATGCAATGGAAGCCCGGCCTCGCGCGCAAGCACCAAGAATGTATCGTCCCAAGTTGTCGGCGAAGTGGCTGTGACCGCGATTTCGCTTGGAGATATGCCGTCTTCCGCAATGAGCGCCCGCGCCCAGCGTAGCGCCTCTCGCACTTCGCTTCGCGGATCGGCGCAGACATCGGCGGCGGCGAGCAGGCTGCGGCCGGCCGGCAAAGCTTCCGTCTTTCCCGGGAACCAGCTCCGCCGGCAATGAGCCGAAGCGACCCATCGCACTGGAACAACACCGCAGAGCTGCACGATGAGCTGGTGCCAGATAGGCTTGATGTCGGGAACCTCGTGAAGCGTGACCGAACCCAAAAGTTTTGGAGCGTGGTCCAGACGCTTCAGCGCCGCTTCAACGAGATCTGGCGGGGCAAGTGTACCCGCAGGCAGCGCCTCTCTCACACGTCGTTCCAGCATCGTAAAGTCACGAAGGCGGGGGTTGTCCGCAATTCCAGTTATGATGCCGGCGTCCCACCAGCTGCGGAGGGCGGTGAGTACAGCAGATGGCATCCCAGGCAGGCCGGCAACCTTTCCGATGTCTTCGTACGCTCCGGCGTCAAGAGCTGCTCGTATCGCGGGATATAAGATCTCTTGTGACGCCGGCGCTATAAAGCCGCCCGCGAGCCGAGCAGCTAGAAGGGGAAGCGTTAGTATCTGGCGGCCGATCGCGCCTTCGCACGCAGCGGCGAGCCGCTGCATCCGCAACGCTAGGGCCCCATCGACAACCACGGTATGAATGAGCATGTTCTTCGCCTCCAAACGCTCCCGTTCATATGGTTTCACCAATATTTTAGGTCAGAGGCGATGCGTATGGACCCACCCGGGCGACAACCGGTCTGCCGGAGCTATCACCTCTTGCTGAGGAGCATGGCACCTGATGAGCGCGAGCAGCTGCTTGAACTTGTAATTGTCGGTATCACTCTTCCACCGATTGATGAAGTTGCAGACGACCTGTAGATTGCCTCGGGTGTAACCTCCCCCACTGTCGATGCGGTCGAGAGAGCACGCCATCTCTGGATCAGCTATTGCCCCATCAAATTGTACAGCGAGGTCGGATAGTTTGCAGCGACCTCCTTGGTCGGCAAACAATTCTAGAACGTGGGCAGCGAGTTCTTCCTCGGAGAGGTCGATGGTTTTCACCTTGTTGGATCGTAGGCTTGCGCTCTTGAGCGACGCTCTGGCGATCCGGTGCGCTGTCCGTGCCATACGTCGGGCGGATTGCAGCCTGAAACGCCGTTCCTCGCGCTCACGCGCCTGCCAGTTCGACTTCTGCTCTTCGTAGGTGCCCAGCTTGTCGAAATACTCCGCGGCATGAAACAGAAATCCGGCTGTGCCACAGGTCGGATCGATCACCCGTTCCTCGTACGGCCTCTTCAAAACCGGCAGAATGTCGAACTCGCTGAAATCGGTTATTTTAGCTTGTAGCTGCACGTCGAATCCTAGTTTGCCACGGAAGATCGACCTGCGGCGAGTGTCGCAGAGTCCACTGCTTTTAAAAACCTGAGCGCATTACCGGCCGTTTGACCCATGGAGTCAAGAAGGGCGCCCATGACCGGCCGTCACATCATCCTCATCAAAAGCAACCCAACCGAAATGATACCGCGCAATTCAAGGTGTTTGTCCCGACATGACCTGACCAGCCATAAACAGTCTACCACGAATTTCAGAGCCATTGCTCGTTCAAGTGTCGCGCACGCTCTGTCTCGCCTTGTTGCAGCAGGATCACTTTGATCAGAGGACATGTCAGTCCCCGATGATGCCGGCGCGCGGTTGGTATGCAAGCGGCGATCACGATTTAGAGGCCGAATTTCTAGATTTTACAGCGACAAGGTTGTCTCGACCAACCCTCTTCAGTAAGCGACCTCATAAGGGATGGCTGCGTCGTTGAAGTCATAGGCAGGGTCGTGCGGCCCCGCCGTGCTGCCATTGTCAAGGAGCGCAGTATTTCCAGGTCGTTCTTCGAGCATGAATGCGAAGTCTTCCGAGCCCATGAGCTGCGAGTGGTCGGAATCGAAGGAGTCCTCTCCCAAGACAGTTCGGGCAGCCTCCACAGCCAACGCCGTTTCGGCCGGATGATAGACGACTGCGGGATAAAGGTTTCTGAACACCACCGTCGCAGCAGCCCGGTATGACGCTCGCGCGAGTGGACGCCTGTGGTTAACGGAACAGCCGCTTGCCAAAACAAGACGATCCGCATTCGCCTTTCTATCGCTTACGGCTGCATAAGATGGACAGCTTCCGAATGCGCCAGCGGTAGCCGTTGCTGCTCAACCCCTATTCATCTCCGCCGTGAGCCCGACTCTTGAAAGCCTCAAGGCAAAGGTATTAACTTCGTCGCGTCCGACCCAGCGGGGTGCAAAATAAACTGATCGTTCAGCCAGTCTGCAAAGTACTTGGCGGCTCAGGTATCTCGATCCAGCATGGAATGCCATGGCGGTTCAGAGAACTGATTTTTGCGCTTCAAGGGCTTTAATCTCGCCATCGAAATCACGCGAGGCGAGAGATTTTATCTGTTTTATTCTGTCGACAGCGTCGTTTATCCCTGGCTCCAAGTAGTTGAATGACCCAGACCCGTTGTAAACCTCGTCATATTCTTGCTCGGCTTTGTCGATGGCATCCACTCGATACATACCCATTCGAATATATGACCTGGCAACCGCTGATACGAAATCAGAACGTGCTTTTTCACGTGCGGCGGTAATATCAGTCTGCTTCAGACGCCTTAGTTCCTCAATCTGCTCATCGATCGCGCCAATTGTATCGTGCCGCCTTTCTTGCGCGGTGCGCAGGTCGGGAGGGTTTTTGATCGTCTCAAGGTCTCCGTCGCAAGCCTGGACATAGACGACTTCGATCTCGCGCGTGCTCGGAATGGAGACCACTGGGCCGAAAATCGACAGCTCAGAGGTTCCGGTACCAGCTGAAAAATTGACCGAAATACCGGGCACCTTGGAAATACTCGCAAGCATTCCGTAATGGGCCTTGAGGACATTTTCAACGGCCGGGCAAATTCGCTGCGCGGACCCGGCGGGCGACATCGTCCCTGTCGTCAGTCCTGTGGCGATTGGCTCAAAAAACCCCTCCAGTCGGCCGATATGTTTGCTCCATTGCGCTGTGAGCGGAGTCCAAAAACCGTTGTCTCTCGTGTTTCTAATGCTGGCTTGCAGATTCAGCATTGAATTTACAGAGGACATGTACCCGTCCCCTTGCTGGCTGAACACACGCTCAACAGCCGCGTCGAAAGCGGCACGTCTCGAAAAGTAGTCGTAGCCGAACTTCACGATAAGAACGGATACGCCGACCACGATGACGATCTTGAGCCAGTTCGGAACTGCGTTGATTATCGTTTGGAGCACGCTGACGCTGTTGGCCTGCAGTTGGCCAACCTGAAGCAAGGGTTCTGCCTTCTGCCGGGAGCGTCCTTGTTTGATACCTTCCACAACGAATTGGCCGTTAGTGCGAACGGATCTGGCTTTGAGCAACAACGCTTCCGTATCCATGTCGCGGAAGATGATGTCCTTTTTCGCGACGAGCGTCTCGACATCGACAAGCCAAGAGTCGTCCATCGGCACTTTCTGCTTTATCGTAGCCTCTATCACACGGTTGGCTGCCTCAATGACCGCGGCAACAGTATCAAGCTTGGCCCCCTTTACCTCGCCCTCCAGTGCCATCCTTTCGTGCGTGTCCTCCGGCTGCTCCTCGATGCTGGAAAGGTCCAACTGGGCGACTTCGGCAATCTTTCCTTTCAGCGCCTTATAAAGGTCAGAGACGATTTCGCCTCCAACCTTTGTTATTCCCGCGGTGGCGCCGGCGATGATGGCAGCTACGACGACCGACATTGGTCCCTCCTTCCGCGCGGATTGCGCCGGGGTGAATTTCGATGAGTTCAGTGAAGTCTTTCGCTTGCAAGCCGCGCAAGCGCGACCAGAAACCGAACGCCATTTGGGAGGGCGTCCGGGTGGATTGTGAACTCTCGCTGATGAACCCCGACGTCGCCTAATCCGTCCTTCGCGATGCCTTGTCCGAAATAGACCGCAGGCAACTGCAGTCCGTAATATGCAAAATCCTCCGAGGTCATGAAGCGGTCCGTCGACACGGCTAACTTTACACCCGCCTCGGTTCCCAGATCTGTCGCCAGGCTGCGAATAATACTCACATCGTTGATGGTGGGCGGCGTGCCGGGCGTTACGTGCCAATCAATGCTTGCGCCGTAGACTTGCGCAAGCGCCCCGATCCTGACCGCAATGAGATTGTTGAGTGATCCGGAAATTGCCACGTCTCCAAGGGGCTCGAATGCCCGAAGGGTCCCTTCTATCGTTATTTCTGCAGGGGTCGCATTGATCGAGTTGGAGCTGCTGCTGATCTTTGTCACCGAAATTACCGCGGGACGGTTCGATGAATCCCACCCACGCGCAGGCAGGTTGGCAAGTTCAAGAATGATTTTGGCTGAGGTTACGCCAAGGTCTGCGCCTTCGTAAGGCATCGCGGCGTGCGAAGCCGTCCCGCTTAACGTAAGTTTGAAGGTGTTGCTGCCGGCCATCGCCGAGCCCTGCGAAACAGTCACTTCGCCAACGGCCTGTTCTGCGACGACATGCTGTGCGAAAATAGCCCGGACGCCAAGGCGCGTCAGAATCCCATCAGCAACAATGTCGTCGGCGCCTCCCTTGACCTCCTCGGCCGGCTGGAACAGGAAGACGATCTTACCTTTGAATTCCTCCGGATGCGCGTGTAGTTCCGCGGCCGCACCAAGAAGCATTGCACTATGGGCATCGTGACCGCAATTGTGCATGAGCCCTGGCAACTGAGACTGCGGATCGTGGCTCGTAGGTTCATCCCCAACATCCAGGCGACGAGCATCCATATCAGCACGCAGCGCGATTATCGGCCCAGGTCTACCGCTATCGAGGATGGCAATGACCGCTGATGGCAAAGACGGCACATTTTCAAACGAGAAGCCGCCCAAGGCCTGCAGCCGCCCGACAATGTAGTCATGGGCTTTAGGCAGGTCTTTGCCGACCTCTGGATTCCGGTGAAGGTAAACGTAGGCTTCGAGGGCCTCGTTCGGATCGATGCCGGTTTCGGCTGCATAAACTGGCGCGCCTGCCAAGAGGAAACCGGCAAAAAGAACAGCATGGACAGGCTTGAACCGTTCCATCTGGAGAAATTTCTTGACCCTTCCTCGCCCGCTGGACTTCGAAATCATTTTCATGAAAACTCCCTCAAATGCCCCTGATGGGCGGCCAGCGTCGAGCAATTTCCGTTAGCTTGCGACGGCCAATCGAACCAAGTCGGTCATACGGCTGTCACCGCGCGGATAACCTTGTTGATCTCATTGTCCGGTGTCGGGAATGCAGCCACAGCTACCCCCACGGCCGGCGTCAGTAGCCTTCCATTGATGATTCCAAGCGGAAGCAAACGAGTTGCAAACTACAGGACACAAGTGAACTGCGGACATTTCATTTGTGACGAGGGGTGCCGGCGCCTGAAAGCTGTCAGGAATATGGACCAATACTAACGCGGAGGTTGTCGGCGTCGCTTCGACCGCATCTCCTGAAGGCGAAGCGTAGCCGCTGTCGCCGCAGTACACGGATGGAAGGAAGCGACCGTACGAACGTTCGCCTGTCGCGTTTGCACCCACGACAAAGGCGGATTTGAGATAGGCAGCCGCTTCGGAAGCATATGTTGTTGCATTAAAACCTTTGCCGCCGCACTGATTTTGCGCCGCCGCGGTGACGCCCCATGGCACGATGACGAAATCTGGTGTGAGCTTCTTCAATTGCTCAAGTGCGGCAGCTGGCGCGTAAGTATAGGCGTCCGCGCAAACGAGAATTGCCGTCCTGCCGAATGGGGTCCTGGCAATTTTGATGTCGTCTTTTTCACCCGGTGTGTACGAGCATTGTGGTCGGTTTAGGATGGATTGGCAGGCAGCGGGGTCAAAGGCGTTCTGTACGACGTTAAACTGTCGATGATGGATGACGATTTGCCCCTTGGGATTGATGAGAATTCCGGCATCATAAGCCTCAAATGCGTCTGGGTTGGAACCAGGACCAGCTTTTGGTCCCCGCTCCGTGAGCCCCGCGGCAACCCAGACCCCAAGTTCTGAAGCGATGGACGCAAAGGCGGCGCTATATCTGCCGGGGATTGGCTCGGCTTGGGTAAAGGCTGCCGGGTTGAGCCATCCCAGATCCGAGGCCTCCGGATATACAACTAATTCTGCACCCTGGTTCTTAGCCTCTACAGCCAACGCCTTCATAACTTGGAAATTACCGGCGTCGGCAGTTCTCAGTTGCACAAGGCCGACCGTTAACTCAGCCGCTCTCGACGCCGGCGAACCCGACACGAGCAGAGCAAAGGTAACTATCGCTCTGATACCCTGCCAGCCAACGAACATCCCCGATCCCCCGATCATGCAGCAAATATCGGCCCAAAATGACGGGACACGCTTGCCGCCAATGATGCTCTGCCAATCCCCAACCTATCGTGATCTCAAATTTGCCGGAATGCAACCATGACATGAGCCAAGCATTGCTTCACCCGTTCAACCGCCGTCCCTTCGAAGGAGGAAATAGCATCGGTCGAATATCGAGCGGCAGGACACGCAGGAACCGCCGCCGGCAAACAATTTTGAATCGGCTCGATGAATACGCACTGACTGATCAAGTCTCATTCGTCGAGAATGTCGCCCTCAGGCTCGCTGCCCGTGTTTTCAAGCGCCTTTCGACTTAGCAGCCCAGCATCCTCGAGCGCTTCCATGTTGGGAAGATCCCGCAGCGTCTCCAATCCAAAGGCTGAGAGGAAGTGCATGGTCGTCACATATGTATACGGCGCGCCGGGACTCGGGCTGCGGGGGCCGGAGGCGAGAAACCCCGCACCGCGGAGTGCGGCGATCGTATCGCGGCTGACCTCCTTGCCAAAAATCTTCGACAACTCGCTCCTTGTCACCGGCTGGAAATATCCCACCGCCATCAGCACCATCGCCTCGAACTCCGAGAATTCCGCCGCCCCTCCCCTTGTCGGCGCGGAGGAAGCGCGGATCGTCTCGGCGAACCGCGGTCGTGTACGGTGCTGCCAGCCGCCGGCGACCGACACCAGTTCGTAGGGTCTATCCCCCAGCTCCGCGATAAGATCGTCGATCAGCAGATCGATGCTGCAATCTCTTCCGACCACCCGCGCCAGGGTCTCGCGGCTGACGGGTTCGGCCGAAGCAAAGATCACCGCCTCGACCCGCAGCATCCATTCCCGCCAACGCAACCCCGATGGCAGATCCTCGAGCTCGCGATCAAAGAGAACGTCCTGCTGTCGGTCTCGCGATGGTCGCCTTTGAGTTTGAGTTGCCGCGGACTTCGCCATCTTCATAATCCGAATATGCGGAATGATGAGCGGCCTGAAACTTCTCGCACCGCTTCAAAACTTTCTAGACGCTCGAACAGCCGGGTGGCGGCCCAGCGCGACAGATTGCTGCCGGGCGCCGAGGCTGGCACTGCATCCTCGTTCAACAGCTTGCGGATCACCGATCCGGCACCCTTGGTGCGCAGCTTCGGCGCCACAGTCAGCAGCCGGCTGGCCCGCCGATCGATATCGGCAGCAGAGCGAAGCGCCGCCTCGACACCCTCGACCAACGCCAGGCAGACCGCGCGCGGATAAGCCGGATCGCCTGGCCGCACACGCCCGCGTCCGCCGATCGTGCGGAAGGCGGCGCCGTAGCGCTCGGACAGCAGCAGCGGCACGGGTCTTGGCCATTTCAGCTTTTGGGAGAGCACGACATCCGCCAGGCCCAGGGCCAGCACCTCTGCGTCCGGACGAACGGCAAAGATCCCCGTTATCAGGTCCGCCACTGCGAAGGGTGCTGCTCGCCCGGACTGGATCGCAGAATCGACCGTATCGAGGATCGAGGCAAGACCCTCATCCCACCGGAGGTCCATTAAATCGGCGAGCTCCTTCACGAAGGGCGACCCCGGCGTGCCGGATCGGCGGGTCAGCGATCGTGTGGCCAGAAACAGCTTTCCGCCCGGCCCGGAATCGTCGCCCGGGGCAGTGAGCAATACCGCGTCGCGAAGGGCGGTTTCGTTCTCGCTGCGGCCGTGCATCCTGGCGGCGCCGGCAGCCGACTTGAGAGCAAGGCGATCTCGCCAGCAGCCCAGCCAGGGCGGGTCGGCGCGGATCAGATCGTCAAGCGATTTCAGAGCGATACCGGCGGCAAAGGCCGCGTCGGCCTCGTTCGTCTCGTGGCCGCGCGGCAGTGCCCAGGTTGGCAGGGTGTGCGACCAGATCGGGGCAGGTGGTGGGGCTGATGCGGGCGAATCCATGCGAGAAAGCATAGTTGATGTGCGCACTTTGTGCCAGTAATCCCGAAGAAAACCGCACCGCCCGTCCCCACACTATTACGTCCGATAATGTTGCATTATCGGACGTGCTTGACATACCCCTCAACCATAGGGTAGAAAATCAATAAAAGGTAGATTTTCGGAGCCTCTCATGTCCCTTAACATCAAAAACCCGGCCACCGTCGCGCTGGCCGACGAGCTCGCACGCCGCCAGGGGATCAGCAAGACCGCCGCCATCCACCAGGCCCTGAGCGAGCGGCTGCATCGCCTCGGCCACGGCGACGGTACACAAGAGCGCTTACTCGGCGAACTGCGGGCGATCCGCGAACGCGTGGCGCGACTACCGGAACTCGACAGTCGCAGCGACGAGGACATCATCGGCTACGACGAGCACGGAATTCCGAACTGATGGTGATCGACACCTCCGCCATCGTCGCCATCCTGCGCAACGAGCCCGACGCTGTCCGGCTGGAAAAAGCCCTGGTTTCGGATCCCGTTCGCCTGGTGCCGGCAACTTGCGTGCTCGAAGCACGCATGGTGCTGGTCAGCCGCCGCGGTGAGCATGCCCTAGCGGAGATCGATCTGTGGCTGACGAAGGTCGCGGCCGACATCATACCGATCGACGCGGATCTGGTCGATATGGCAACACGAGCCTGGCTGACCTACGGCAAGGGCCGCCATCCGGCCGGCTTGAATTTTGCCGACTGCTGTTCCTACGCCTTGGCGAAACGCGCCGATGAAGCCCTACTCTTCATTGGCAACGACTTTTCGCAAACCGACGTTGAGGCGGCGTGATGAGCAGCGACACGAAACTCGACGACCATCCACCCGGTAGTGTTCCCTCCCCTACCCCGCCGCCAGCGGCCGGCCTGCAGGCGCACCTCCAAGACCTTACCGACCGCGCCCGGGGCTACGTTGAGGCGGCGAGCTCGGCCAATACGCGCCGTGCCTACGCCGCCGATTGGAAGCATTTCTCCGCCTGGTGCCGGCGCCAGGATCTGTCGCCCCTCGCCCCGGACCCGCAAATCGTTGGCCTCTATATCACCGCCTGTGCCTCTGGAGCGGTAGAGCGTGGCATGAAACCGAACGCCGTATCGACGATCGAGCGCCGCCTGTCGTCGCTATCCTGGAATTTTGCCCAGCGTGGCCAAACCCTTGATCGCAGGGATCGGCACATCGCCACCGTAATGGCCGGCATCCGCAACAGCCATGCCCGTCCGCCGGTACAAAAGGAAGCTGTCCTGGCCGAAGACCTCGTCGCGATGATCGCGACGCTCGATCGCGGTACGCTTCGCGGTCTGCGGGATCGGGCTATGTTACTTCTCGGCTATGCCGGCGGCCTTCGGCGCTCGGAAATCGTCGGCCTTGACCTTAAAGTCGATCAGACCGAGGACGGTCGTGGCTGGATCGAGATCTTCGATAAAGGCATGCTCATCGCTCTTCGCGGCAAAACCGGATGGCGCGAGGTTGAGGTCGGTCGTGGCTCGTCCGACGCTACCTGCCCTGTCGCGGCCGTCGAGACGTGGATCAAGTTCGCCAAGCTTGCCCATGGTCCCCTCTTCCGTCGCGTCACCGGCCAAGGCAAATCCGTTGCCGCAGAACGTCTCAACGACAAAGAGATCGCTCGCCTGGTCAAGCGCACCGCTATGGCTGCCGGTATTCGCGGCGATCTGGCGGAGATCGAACGACATCTCAAATTCGCTGGCCACTCGCTGCGGGCTGGCCTTGCCTCCTCTGCCGAAGTCGACGAACGTTATGTGCAAAAGCAACTCGGCCATGCCTCGGCCGAAATGACCCGGCGGTATCAGAGAAGGCGCGACCGCTTCCGTGTCAACCTCACCAGGGCCGCCGGGTTATGACACGGGCTCTCTGTTACAATTGAGGTCTATACACCCCGAGCAGAGACGGACACTTGGCGTATCACTGTCATCGACATAGCGGCCTTCGGTACAGGCCGGTGAAGACAGTTCAGCGGAACCGACTTTTCCTCGAGAGAGCCTGCTGATCGTCGCGAGCTACAGTGGCGCGAAGAATATCCCGAGCATCGTGGCAAATCACGTCAGTGCCAAAAGCGTTCTATGCCGCAGGCTCAGCTCCGTAGCCTGGGCAAGAGGCAACACGCCGAGCACGAGCGCAAAAGCGCTGCAGGTGTCGATCGCACCCCTCCCCCTCTCGTTGCCGACCAGGCTCAGCTCGTTTCGAAAGCCCTGGGACGCCGTCCTCGCGGCAACGTGAAGGTGGCAAGCTCCGCCAACGCGCGCGAGGTCTATGTGTTGGAATGGAAATATTTTGCTGCCTGGTATCAGCGCTCGAACCTTAACCCAATACCGCCCAGTTTCAATTGCATGTGTAACCAGACTAAACAATACATTGTGGGAGGCGTTAGGTAACATGAAGCGTATTGCGATGATTTAGGTATGGTAACATGGAAAGACAGGATGCATCTCGTCAAGCCAGAAGCAGTTCGAACGCTCTCGATCGTTTAGCTCCAGAAACTGTAGGTGAAATTCTTAACTGCTTAGTGAGCGTTGATCCTCTAGAAACGATGAAATCTTTGAATGCGCTGCGGCGTACGAGCAAGCAACTCTACAACGCCGTTGAGAATGATGAAAAGACAGGATCTTTGTACCGCAATTTGAGTCGGTTAGGCAAAGCAATCGACGTGATTTATCGCACTGCAATTCCAGAAGCGGGCTTTGATCATCCTAGTGACAACGCTCAGAGTCACAAAGCATATGCACATACTCGCATCGAAGCTGTTGAGGCGACACTACATTTTCAACCGTCACACAGGAAACGTGAGCTCGTGACGCATGTCATGGACATGGAGCACGGATTGGATCAAGCTTGGGCGATTGGACGCTTAGCCCACAACCTTAAGACTTTTAATCGCACCGAAAGCAACGCCATTCTGCAAAAATCTTTTGAATATTTCTCAGACGATCTTCAAGGGATGAGTCACATGCACATCGCCGCGGGCGGGATAGCGCTTGTCGAAGCAGATATTCAAATGACTCCCCTGCAAAGACAGATGGTACAGACAATCCTGGAAGCCACCGGACAGCGTTGGGCTTTGAATGCAGCAACTTCCATCTGCCAGAGACGAGCTGAGCTTCGACGTGAACGCCTTACAAAATGGGAAGAGAGAATAGCTGCCACAGCATCTGGCTCCCGTTCGTCAAGTTTGGACCATATAATAACTGAAATCGAAAAATCGATCCAAGAGCGGGTGACACAGAGTCAGAGTAGTGATTTCGTTCGCATGACGAACGCAATCGAAATCCAGGTACATTTAGCGGATTTAGTTAAGCGCACCATTGATACCCACCAAAGTAGGGACTTAGGACGAGAACGTACAAGGCGATCAGAATTTGGACGATAGGCAGCGAAGCTATCTAGCATGTCAGGCTTTGGCGTTGTTCGTTTAACAAGACTCTCAACGGAATACCAACCGCTTCTCTTATGGAAAACGCTCGTCGCGGGCCGTATACCTTATCATTACCAAGCAGATGGAGGATGGGTCGGGCTTCTTTACAAGAACATGATCCTCGACCTGCGCGGCAAGCCCGGCTGGCGCGACCTCGAGATCTGCCGCGGATCCTCAGATCCGACCTGCCCCGCCACCGCTGTCGAGACCTGGATCAAGCTCGCCCCGGCCCCTCTTCCGCCGCGTCATGGGACAGGGAAAGTCGGTCGGTCCGGAACGGCTGAACGACAAGGAAGTGGCTCGGTTGAAGTGTGCTGCATTGGCTGCAGGCGTTCGTGGCGATCCGAGCAACATAGAGCGCGCCTTCCAATTCTCTGGCCACTCGCTGCGCGATGGGCTGGCGTCTTCCGCCGAGGTCGATGAATGCTACGTCCACAAGCCGGTGGCACACGCCTCTGCGGAGATGACCCACGCTATCAATGGCGACGCGATCGCTTCCCAGCAATCCTCGCGGACAGCATCACCGGCTCCACTTTCTCGCATAACCAACGGCACGTATTTAGTCCAGCCTGTGGCTATATCGGTCAGCACCACAAAGCTGCCGGACGACGAGCTCCCGGAATGAGCCACAAAGTCAACCTCGACATATCCGATTTTCCGTCTTGCAAAAACTCAGCGCCTCAACATCTCAGCGGCGCTGACGACGCTTAGCGATGCTCGAGCGCCGCGATCATTAGGCGCCACTCCACGTTGTTTGCCCGCTTTCTAGGGCTGAAGCAAGTTTGACCCGTATCGCGCTCAGGCGCTCCAAAATCGTCGAAGCGCGGACTTGAGCCTGTCATTCTCCTCACGGAGCTTTACGATCATGAGGCGCTTCAGACGACGGTTTTCCGCCTCGACAGCAGCAAGCTCGTCCTCCGAGCCGGACTGCACAGAGGGATCGCGACGATAACCGAGGACTGCAGCACATTCTGTGGTGCCGGGGGACCGCCCTTTTGTCCGCAGTTTCGCTCGAGACCTCGGAGCCCGCGACGGCACCGAGGTTCGCTCCTCCTGCACCAAAGGCCCGGCATTAAACGCGTTGCCCTCTATAGCTACCGGCTCGATGCCACCATCGTTCAGTGATAATGTTTCGGAAGGCCTCCCCGGAAGATCTTTAATGTCAATCTGAGCAAACGTGGTGGCCACGTCGGAATTTGCCGCGGCAACCTTCTCCAGGACTGAAGGGACTTGCGGCACATTTACCTTCGGCACGACCCCGTCGGCCGCGACCGCGTGGGCTGCCGCCTGCAAATCCAGATTGCCCCAGATCGATGTTGGTCGAACCTTGGCTTGGCGTCTGTTCGTCTTATATTCGATGACGAATTTGGATCGTAGTGTTTTCATGTGCCAGAAGATTGGGATTGTATTATAGCGCAACGATCTGAATGCGCGGAATTTTTTTCAAGGCATTCATTGAGTGATGCGCGGCAAGGTGATTAAGCGAAGGGACCCCAAAAGCCGCTAATTCATTCCGAGCCTTTTGCGTAGGTCGGAGTTTTCTGCGCGCAACTTTTCAGAGAGCAACTTTCTAAGCCGCCGATTTTCCTCCTCGAGTTGGGTGAACTCGGCGAGTTCATCGTCTCCCGACACAGACACGGCCGGTCTCTGTGAGACGGGTTGAACCATGGCTCTCTTCCATTGATAATAGGTTTGATTAGAAATACCCACGATTTTAACGGCGTCCTTCAAGATTACGCCGCCAGCGACCTGAGCTTCGACTTGGCCGATCATTTCCAGTTTTTCTTGATTGCTGCGTCCGCGGGTTTTCGGCTCCACCAATTTGAACGAACCCGTGTGGGACGTTTCGGCTCTTACTTTCTTTGCTCTTTTACTTTCCGGAGCATCCGGCTCAATTTCAGCAGCAACAGTACCGTCCGGCGGAATCTGAATCTCTTCGTCAGCCATTAGTCGTCCTCTGTGTGGGTTATTGCTTTGTCTCCCAGCTCGACCCAGGAGTCAACGCATATGCCTGGGGTAGTAAAATAGGAAGAATTCCGCGTTACATCCCTCGATCGGCAAAACACTCACCGATACGGCTGTCTGTTGAGGCTGGCTCTCCTCCACGGTCAACGACGGCACGGGGCCTTCGCTGCTTGTCGAGCAGTCTTATAAGCTTCTAATCAGAGCAGAGCCTGGTTCTGCAGGAATCCGACGTTCAGCTGCCGATTCTAAAAAGGCTTATATTTTCAACCTATTAGGTCTGTGGTCAGCTGACCACAGACCATCCTGCTGCGTACTCACTAATTCTAGCCAACCCGCAGTGTCCCCTGCCCGTTTGCTTTCAACAGCGCCATTATCATCGGGCCGAGGGAGAATTCCCCGAGCTCGCTCCGCCGTGTCAGATGTCGGAGATAGCCCCCGGCCGAATTGATGAAGTTCGCTCGCTCCAAAATGCACGCCATCGCTGCTGCCGCATTCTCCGGTCCCATCGCGTCACTCGCATCTTGGTAAGCCGACGGGCTCACCCCCATCGCAGATCGAACTACCACTGCGGCCTGCATGAGATCACGCCAGCTAGCAATCGCCCCGTCAGGCCCGTAGTCGCTAATGGTCGGGCATGCCTTCAGGATCATTCCTAGGGGGAATGCTTTTATCGGCTCGCTCCTTGACCGGTGGGTTTCACTCGGATTAGCGCCCTGCTCTTTTTCGGAGCGAGGTTCAAGTTCAGTTAGGGATTCGGGTTTTGAATTCTGTATGTGCTGCTCATTATGAGCAGCATCGGTGCTATTATTTTCTGAATTTTCTCGAATTTCCAATCGGTTGACTATCTCATCCTGAAGCATCAGCATTTCTTCGAGGATTGAAGTGGTGTCAGCAAGCGTCGGAGCGCGCGGAATTCTGCCCACAAGCCCCACATAGACGTCCTCGACCGCTTGCCAGTCGCCCTCCGCGCCCTCTTCGATAGCTGCAGTGATCAACTTCCGAACGTCTCGTCGGCAAATCGTCAGGCTCTCTTTGGCCTTCCTGAAGGCCGCCCGATTGGCCATCACCTGCTGTGCCATCATCGCTAGCTCTTCAGACCGCGCGAGGAGCGGCGACAAATCGAAGCCAAATGCGCTCTCGATCTGGCCCGCGCCATCCTTTCTAGCGTAACGTTTTCCGTTGGCGCTATCCTTCCGGACGATCAAGCCCGACTCCACGAGCATGGCGATGTGCCGGCGCAAAGTTGCGCCGGCCATTCCATGCGCTCGAAGCGCAAGCTGAGCATTCGATGGGAAGACGATCAATTGTGCGTCCTGGCGCAACTCTTTGTCTGGATAAAAGCTCAGCAGTGCGTCGAGAACCGCGACGCTGTTGGATTGGATCCCAAGCAGATCCTTGGCGGCGGAAGCATCCCTGAATACTTTCCACTTATCCGCAGTCTTGCCGTGTTTGATTTCGGCCAACGCAGTCTGGCGCCGTACCAGCGCAAGCGTCATCGGCCGCCGCCCGAATGGCGTCGTTACACTTCCCGTCTGCATCATCTTTCACCTTTCAGCAGGCAAAGGAAATGAGCTCACCAAAACGGCGCCAAAGACTCTTGACGAGGATTCGAGGAAATGCGATTCTGTTCTTGCTAGAGAGACAGAAGGGCTTCCACGACGGCGACGTTGAGGAGGCTCTTTTCTTTTGCGGGTTACTCTCCCTGTTTCCGTTGGCTTTCGGCGCGGTACGCTTGATATAGCGCCGGCACCTGCTCGATCACGAAGGTCGCGAAATCAGGCGTCGCCTTCCTATCGATTGTAATTTCCAGTTTGGCCTTGCTCAGAGTTACCTGTGCAATTCTGGTGCCGTCAGGGGTGGACAGGACTTCGGGAAGCCCGCGAGCGACCCGGCCCGGCTTGAGATTAGCAATCACCGCCTTGAACCGTTCTGTCGATGGCAGCGCTTGCAATTCCTCCGACATCGCATATTTCGCCAGGTCGGCCGGTGAAGAGATTTTTTCAACCAGCTCCGCAAGTTGCTGCCAACTGGGCCGTCCAACACCAGGAGCAGCGCCAATCGCATCGATCAGGTCAGAGGGGAGGGCATCAACGAGTAAAACCATCTTCGATAAATTGCTCTTGTCGATCGACATCGCGGCGATGACAATCTCCCGAGAAAACTGCTTATTTAGGCGGTGTGCGAAGCGCGCCTTTTCGATGAAGGTAAGATCTTCGCGCTCGTTGTTTTCTTGACCCTGTGCTACGACCAACTGCTCGTCCGTCAGTTCGCGGACGACCGCTTTGACCGGAAGTCCCAGTTCTGAAACGGCCCGCAGCCGGCGGTGGCCGAAGGCAACCTGATATCGGGCCGGCTGGTTCGGATGCGGTCGCACAAGGATCGGGACCTGCTGTCCTTGCTCCCGGATCGAAGCAAGAAGACCGTCGATCTCCCCTTGCATGCGATCCTGCACGAAAGACGGCTCAATCGTCGAGGCATCAAGTTCTATCACTGCCTGACCTTCAGCGAGACGCCGCTCGATCTCTTCGGCACGGTTAAGGCGATCATTTTGCTCACGTAGTGCGTTGCCAATGTTCGCCGTTAGCTTCGTGGCCGGATCACGGTCCTTCCTCGCCACACCAAGAAGCGGCATCGAACGGCTTTTTCCAGACCTATTATCCACGGATGGCGTGTCGGGAGTGTTTGTCGAGACGCCAAGGATGTGTTTCCGGCTCATGTGGGTCTACCCCATGCTTTTTTGATCAGAGTTTCGATCTCGTCATTAACGGCGTTCATCGCCTCCAAGGCCCGGTCATAAGTCGATCGTGTGAACTGCCCGCGCTCGACTTCAAAAAGGGTTTGGTTTGTCAGACCAGCGTCCGACACTGCCGTGGTTTTCAGCATCGGGAAATTGAGGACACTCTCGCCAAATATCGACCGCAAATAGCCGACCATCTGGTTTTGCGGCCCATCGCTCGGTTCAAAACGAGTGATGAGGTAGCGCATCCAATTGAACTTGAACTCAGCGCCAGCGTTCTCGATTTCCCGAAGCAAATTCGAAGTCATCGCCAAGAATTGGTTCATAGACATCACGTCCAGCATCTGAGGATGGACAGTGACCAAGATCGATGTTGCTGCTGTCAGAGCCGAAAGCGTGAGGTAGCCGAGCTGGGGAGGGCAATCGATCACGACGACATCGTAGTTGTTAGCGATGTCCTCGATCACTTGACTGATACGACCGTAAAAGAGCGTGTCGCCTTCCTTGCGCTTCATCAGCGCGCGCGGGGTGTCGTGCTCAAACTCCATCAGTTCGAGGTTACCGGGAATGAGGTGCAGGTCGGGAATGTATGTTCCCCGGACAACCTGCTCGATCGGGACCTGCTCATCATCGTACCTAATGGCGCCATAAAGCGTTTCGTTCGGACCAACGTCCGTCTCCGGTTGACTGCCGAAGAGTGCGGAAAGGCTTGCTTGAGGATCGAGATCGATCGCCAGTACCCGGTACCCGCGCATTGCCAGATACTGTGCTAGGTGTGCGGCTGTGGTCGTCTTGCCCGACCCGCCTTTGAAATTCATAACGGAGATAACCTGAAGCTGCTCGCCGTCTCGACGATGCGGTAGATAGCGTCGGTTCCCACGGCCGACCTGGTCCATGTGCTTGCGGATTGTATGGATATCTTCAATTGAGAAATTCCGCCTACCGCCCGGGCTCATGCTTACATTCAGCTCAGGCATTTCCGAAGCCGTCTGTCGTAGGTAAGATTCACCGACGCCGAGCAACTTAGATGCCTCCGACGGCCCGAACGTTCGAATGCCCTTCTCGGAAGTCGGCGGGAAGACCTTGAGATGATGCGCTTGAAGTTGACTGGAGAGCGCGTCTGCATGACGCTCCATCAAGGTCGTCAACCCTTCAACTACAGGCGCTGCTCTTACGACGGACTTCGCCATCTCAAACCCATTCCTTGCCAGTGGCGATTTTTTTCGCGAAACTGGAAAAGTTCCGCCGCTGGCAGTTAGCGCCGATTCTGCTTTTTGGGCAAGAGCTTTTAGGTTAACAGAAGGTTACGCGCGCAAGTCGAGAAACTCCAAAGAAATTCGTTTTACCTTTAATATCATTGCGTTAGAAAGACTGCCATTTGGCAGTGTTCATGTTTTGTTTTACTGTCAATCCTACAATCGTAACCCAAAAAGAGGTCACGCTCTACGCGCCGTCGTCCAGTCTAAGCCAACTCGCCCATGCGACTCAGCCGAATCCTACCTTGTAGGATCCTACAACTATCCCTAGATTCTGATCCGTGCTGATTTCCCCGCCGACCAACGACGACGGAGAAATCCATGCAGGTTCTGGCGATCTCAAATCCACGAAATGTTCGGGAAGCTCAGCTCCTCCAATGCCATCATCAGCTGCGCGCGCGTGTCTTCGCCGACCGGCTAGGCTGGGAGGTCGATGTTGCCGATGGCCGGGAATCGGATGCTTTTGACGCTCTGATGCCGACCTGCATCCTAGCAATTTCTAACGGCGACCAAATGGCAGGGTGCGCGCGGCTCCTTCCTTCGCTTGGTCCGACAATGGTGGCTGATGTTTTCCCGTCGCTTCTCCCCGACGGTCGACTCAACGCTCATGCCGCGATGATCGAGAGTTCCCGCTTCTGCGTCGACACGGCCCTAGCGGAGGGGAGGGGCGACGGCTCCATCCATGAGGCCACGCTGACCATGTTCGCCGGCATCATCGAATGGTGCTTCGCGAATGGCTACACCGAGATTGTCACAGTGACCGATCTCCGATTCGAGCGCATCCTTGCTCGCGTCGGATGGCCGCTGCAGCGTTTGGGCGAGCCGAAGAAGATCGGCGTGACGATGGCCGTGGCGGGCACGCTGCCCGCCAATGCGGAGACGTTCCTCAGGCTCCGTCCTTCCCACTACCGTTCTGAACTCAGCCCTCTCAGCCAGGCAGCGTAAGGAGACATCCGTGAACCAGCTTCGCTCTCATCCCAGGCTTGTCCGCAAACTTCAGGAGGCGCTCGGCGATCAGCTTTGTGTTGCCCTGGACGACGCGACTGTCGTCGAGATCATGCTCAATCCGGACGGAAGGCTGTTCATCGAACGCCTCGGTCACGGCGTTGCGCCCGCTGGCGAGATGTCATCCGCTGCCGCGGAGATGGTCATTGGCTCAGTGGCGCACGCGCTTCAGTCAGAGGTCGACACGGAACAGCCAATCATCTCCGGCGAGCTGCCAATCGGTGGCCACCGCTTCGAGGGTCTGTTGCCCCCCGTTGTAGCCAAGCCTGCCTTCACGATTCGACGCCGGGCATCGCGCCTCATTCCGCTCGAAGACTATGTTCACACCGGCGTGATGACTGAATACCAGGCCTCGACGATCCGTAGCGCGATCTCCGCGAGGCTCAACATCATCATTTCCGGGGGAACGGGCTCGGGCAAGACGACGCTTGCGAATGCGGTGATCAACGAGATCGTCAAATCGGCGCCGGAGGATCGTCTCGTCATTCTTGAGGATACCGCGGAAATCCAATGCGCGGCCGAGAACGCCGTTCTCCTCCATACCAGCGATTCGATCGACATCGCCCGGCTCTTGAAGAGCACCATGCGCTTGCGCCCCGACCGGATCGTCGTTGGCGAAGTTCGCGACGGCGCGGCCCTGACGTTACTCAAGGCCTGGAACACGGGTCACCCGGGCGGCGTAGCGACCATTCACTCGAACACCGCCATGTCGGCGCTACGCCGTCTTGAGCAGCTCACGGCCGAGGCAAGCCAGCAGCCGATGCACGAGGTGATCGGAGAGGCCGTCGACTTGGTCATTTCGATTGAGCGGACGCCGCGCGGGCGGCTTGTTCGCGACATCATTCAAGTCGAGCGGTTCATCAACGGACAATACGAGATCGAATCCGATCAACCCACCGAAGAACAGGAGGCGCGCCATGTCGCGTAAGCATACCCTCATCGCCGCCGCGCTCGTGGCGGGGCCAATCTTTCTTGCCTCTGTCGCGCCGGCGCTCGCCAGTTCCGGCGGCAGCCTCCCATGGGAAGGGCCACTGCAGCAGATTCAGGAGTCGATAACCGGCCCGGTCGCAGGCGCAATTGCGCTTGCAGCCGTGGCCATTGCCGGCGGCATGCTCATCTTCGGCGGCGAGCTCAACGATTTCGCGCGGCGACTTGTGTACGTCGTTCTTGTCGCCGGCATCCTGCTCGGCGCCACCAATATTGTCGGCCTGTTCGGTGCAACCGGCGCTTCGATCGGGTTGACCGACGAGCAGATCACGTCAATTGGTTCGAATAGAGGAGGGGAGGGAGATCATGGCTGAGTCCCTGTCCGGCCTGCGGCGTAACCGCATCCATCGCGCGCTTTCGCGCCCGAACCTGCTAATGGGCGCCGACCGGGAGCTGGTGCTGATCATCGGTCTTGCAGCCGTAATCCTGATCTTCGTCGTGCTTACGGCTTATTCGGCGATCTTCGGCGTCGCCGTCTGGGTCGTGATCGTCGGGCTGCTCAGGATAATGGCGAAGTCCGACCCACTGATGCGGCAAGTCTATATCAGGCACATTTCCTACAAGCCCTACTACAAGGCGACCACCTCGCCGTGGCGCCGGTATTGAGGGGGCCGGCCATGGTAGCTCTCAAACGCTTCCGGGTGACCGGCCCATCATTCGCCGATCTAGTTCCCTATGCCGGCCTGGTCGACAATGGTGTCCTCCTCTTGAAGGACGGAAGCCTCATGGCTGGCTGGTACTTCGCCGGGCCGGACTCCGAAAGTGCGACTGATCTTGAGCGCAACGAGCTATCAAGGCAGATCAATGCCGTTCTGTCGCGGCTTGGAAGCGGCTGGATGATCCAGGTCGAGGCTATCCGTATTCCGACAGTCGACTATCCCACAGAAGACCGTTGCCATTTCCCCGACCCGGTAACCCGGGCGATCGATGCCGAGCGTCGGGCGCATTTCGCACGCGACCAGGGGCATTTCGAGAGCAAGCACGCGCTAATCCTGACCTACCGGCCGCTCGAGTCCAAGAAGACTGCTCTCAGCAAATACATCTATTCGGATGAGGAAAGCCGGAAAAAATCCTACGCGGACACGGTGCTTTTCGTGTTCAAAAACGCGGTGCGCGAGCTTGAGCAGTATTTTGCCAACACACTTTCGATCCGGCGAATGGAAACTCGTGAAACGGTCGAGAGGGGAGGGGAGCGAATTGCCCGGTATGACGAGCTGCTGCAGTTCGCCCGGTTCTGCACCACCGGGGAAAGCCATCCAATCCGGCTTCCCGACGTTCCCATGTATCTCGACTGGATCGCCACCGCGGAGCTTGAGCACGGACTGACGCCAAAGGTCGAAAACCGTTTCCTGGGCGTCGTTGCGATCGACGGTCTGCCGGCCGAGAGCTGGCCCGGTATTCTCAACAGCCTAGACCTGATGCCGCTGACCTATCGATGGTCATCGCGCTTCATTTTCCTTGATGCCGAGGAGGCCCGGCAAAAGCTCGAACGCACGCGAAAGAAATGGCAGCAGAAGGTCCGGCCGTTCTTCGACCAGATATTCCAGACACAAAGTCGATCCGTCGACCAGGACGCGATGACCATGGTGGTCGAGACGGAGGATGCCATCGCACAGGCTTCGTCGCAGCTGGTGGCCTATGGCTATTACACGCCGGTCGTCGTGCTGTTCGACAGCGATCGCGAAGCACTGCAGGAAAAGGCCGAAGCGATCCGGCGGCTGATCCAGGCGGAAGGTTTCGGGGCGCGGATCGAAACGCTCAACGCCACCGACGCCTATCTCGGCAGCTTGCCGGGCAACTGGTATTGCAACATCCGTGAGCCGCTGATCAACACCGCCAATCTCGCCGACTTGATTCCGCTGAATTCGGTCTGGTCCGGAAACCCGGTCGCGCCATGCCCCTTTTACCCACCGAATTCCCCACCCTTGATGCAGGTTGCGAGCGGATCGACAGCGTTCCGTCTGAACCTGCACGTCGATGATGTCGGCCACACGCTGATTTTCGGTCCAACCGGCTCAGGCAAGTCGACGCTTCTGGCCCTGATCGCCGCGCAGTTTCGTCGGTACGAAGATGCGCAGATCTTTGCCTTCGACAAAGGCAATTCACTTCTGCCCCTGACGCTCGCAGCCGGCGGCGATCACTATGAGATCGGCGGCGACAATGCGGAAGAGGGGAGAGCGTTGGCCTTCTGCCCGCTCTCTGATCTCAAAAGTGACGCTGACCGGGCTTGGGCGACGGAATGGATCGAGATGCTGGTCGGCCTGCAGGGTGTCACCATCACACCCGATCACCGTAACGCCATCTCTCGGCAGGTCGGACTGATGGCGAGTGCATCCGGTCGGTCGCTCTCGGATTTCGTCAGCGGCGTGCAGCTGCGCGAAATCAAGGACGCATTGCATCACTACACCGTCGATGGCCCGATGGGCCAGCTCCTCGATGCGGAAGAGGACGGCCTCACACTCGGCGCCTTCCAGACTTTCGAGATCGAGCAGCTGATGAATATGGGCGAACGCAATCTCGTGCCAGTGCTGACCTACCTATTCCGCCGGATCGAGAAGCGTTTGGATGGGTCGCCGAGCTTGATCGTGCTCGACGAGGCGTGGCTGATGCTCGGGCACCCTGTCTTCCGCGACAAGATTCGCGAGTGGCTCAAGGTGCTGCGCAAGGCGAATTGCGCCGTCGTTCTTGCGACCCAATCGATCTCTGATGCCGAACGGTCCGGGATTATCGACGTGCTGAAGGAATCTTGCCCGACAAAGATATGCCTTCCGAATGGCGCCGCTCGCGAGCCGGGGACGCGCGAATTCTACGAGCGCATCGGCTTCAACGAGCGGCAGATCGAGATCGTAGCTACCGCCATGCCGAAGCGCGAATACTACGTCGCCACGCCAGAGGGCCGGCGGCTCTTCAACATGTCGCTTGGGCCAGTCGCGCTGAGCTTTGTCGGCGCGTCGGGCAAAGAGGACCTCAAGCGCATCCGCGCACTGAAATCCGAACATGGCCACGACTGGCCGATCCACTGGCTTGAAACGAGAGGAGTTCACGATGCCGCATCGCTACTCAGGTTCGAATAGATGGCTCGCTTGTTTGGCGGCCGCCACTCTCACGATCGGAGCTGCAGGCTCTGTGCAAGCCGGTACAGCCACCGGCGCTGCGACCGAATGGACGCAGCTCGCCAACAATGCGCAGCTCGTGGATCTCATGAAAAGCTCCGGCATCCAGGTCGACAATCAGCTGACCCAGATCAGCCAGCTTGCAGAGCAGATCCAGAACCAGCTGAAGATCTACGAGAACATGCTGCAAAACACCGCGCAGCTTCCTGACCATGTCTGGGGACAGGTAGAAAGCGATCTCAACCAGCTGCGCAGTATCGTCGACCAAGGTCAGAGTATCTCATTTTCCATGGGCAACGCTGACGACATTCTTCAGCAGCGCTTTCAGCGCTACGCCGATCTCAAGACCAACCTGCCGGACAACGCGACGTTCTCCTCGACTTATCAGTCCTGGTCGGACACCAACCGCGACACGATCGCCAGCTCGCTGAAGGCGGCGAGCCTCACGGCCGACCAGTTCGATAGCGAGGAAGACACAATGTCCTCGTTGCGGTCGATGTCCGAGACGGCTGACGGGCAGATGAAGGCTTTGCAGGTCGGGCATGAGATCGCCGCTCAGCAGGTTGCCCAGATGCAGAAGCTTCGCGGCCTCGTATCTCAGCAGATGACGATGATGGGAACCTCGCTGCAGACGGAGCAGACCGACAAGGATCTGGCACAGGCGCGGCGAGAGAAATTCTTCGGTGCGACGGCTCCCTCTACTTCAGGCGGCGAGAAAATGAAGGTGGAATGGTGAGAACGAAAGCACTCCTCATCGCAGTTGCAACTATCCTGGCAGTCGGAAGTGCCGGAATTTGGTTCCTGATCTCCGAAAAGCAGGAAGTTCAGGAGCGCAGGGCGAAGTTCTTCGGCTCGAAGGAATACCCGACATCGGGCGGCGAGAAGATGAAGGTCGAATGGTGATCGGATGACAGACACGACGACACTTCATCAGCTCCGGTTGGCCATGGTGATTGTCGCATTTGCGGTGGTGACGACCCAGCCGGCGCTGGCGCAAGAGGGGTCCGTCTTGACGTCCCTCCAGAGCCAGATTACGACCGCTGCGAAGGGGTGGGAAACCACCGTCATGAACGCGGCGAAATCCCTTTTCTGGATCCTCGCAACGATCGAGATCGGCATCGCGGCCGTCTGGCTCGCGATCCAGTCAGCCTCGCTGGACAGCTGGTTCGCCGAACTGGTGCGGCGGATCATGTTCGTGGGCTTCTTCGCGTTCGTGCTGGCGCAGGGACCAACCTTCGCCAAGGCGGTTGTAGACAGTCTGTTCCAGATCGGCGCCGGCGGAGGGACGGCATCACCAGCTGACGTGTTCAACGCCGGACTCGCAGTTGCAACAAAGATGTCGGAGAAGGTTCAGTTTGGCCTCTTCGAAGACAATGCGCTGGCAATCTCGGCCGCGTTCGCGATGGTTGTGACAGTCATCGCATTTTCTCTCGTCGCCGCGATTTTCGTGTCGGTCATGGTCGAAATGTATATCGGGCTGCTTGCCGGCATGATCATGCTCGGCCTTGGTGGTTCGTCCTTCACCAAGGATTTTGCAGTCCGCTATCTGGTCTATGCCTTCTCCGTCGGGATGAAGCTCATGGCACTCGTCATGATCTCTCGCATTGGTTCCGAAGTGCTGATCGGCCTCGCCAATCAGCCCGATATCGGCGACCAGTTTCAAACCGCTCTTGCCATTGCTGGAATTGCAGTCGTGGTCTTCATCATCGCCATGTATGTCCCGAACATCATCCAGGGCGTTGTCCAGGGCGCATCGGTGTCCGGAGGAATGGAAGCGATCCGCCACGGCGGGCAAGCCGCATCATTTGCCGCCGGGGCTGGCTTCCTCGCCGCCGGCGCTGCCGGCGCGGGTTTCGCGGCGGCACAAGCCGCACGAGCTGGCGGTTCATCCGTTGCAGGTGCCGCTCTTCGCGGCATGGGTGCGAGCTTCAGTTCCGGCGCGCAAGCAGCCGGATCAGCCGCGAAGGAAAAGGCAATCGGCTCTCCGGGCGCTTATGCCGGGTCCATTCTCGGACTGGCCAACGCCAAGCTCGATCAACAGCGCGGCGGTCATAGCGGACCGAAGCCTCCTCCCGAACGCAACGACAAACCGTAATCGAGACAAGGGAAGAATAAATGGCAGCGAACCGCGCCCCGGAAAACCCGTATCTTGCCGCCCGCCAGGAATGGAGCGAACGCTATGGCTCCTATGTGAAGGCCGCAGCCGCATGGCGCATTGTTGGTGTCCTCGGTCTCGTCATGGCCGTCATCGGCTTCAGCTACGCGATGTATCTGAGCACGCAGGTGCGGCTCGTGCCTTACATCGTCGAGGTCGACAAGCTCGGAACTGCGGTCACGGCAGGTTTCCCCGAGCAGATCGAGTATGCCGATGTCCGCGTGGTGCGCGCCACACTTGGCAACTTCGTCACAAGCTTTCGCTCAATCACGCCGGATGCGGTGGTGCAGAAGCAATATATCGACCGCACCTACGCCCTTCTTCGCACGTCCGATCCATCGACGGAGAAGGTCAATGACTGGTTTCGAGGCAATTCTCCATTCGAGAAGGCGAAGTCTTCGACAGTTGCCATCGAGGTCAACAACATCGTCGCGCTCTCGAACCAAACCTATCAGATCGACTGGACGGAATACGAGCGGGACCGCAAGGGCAAGGAAACCGGCACGCGGCGGTTCCGCGGGATCGCAACGGTGACGCTCACCGCGCCACAGGATGAGGCGACGATCCGCCTCAATCCGATCGGCCTCTACGTCCGAGATTTTGACTGGACGGCACAGCTTTAAGGGCAGGGATTCTTTCAATGAAAAAAACGGGATTGATCGCAGCCGCCGGCTGCATGGCCGGACTCTTGCTTGCGGCGGGCGCGCAGGCGCAAAGCATGACGAGCAACGAGGTGAAAGGAACAAATCTTTCCAGAAAGTGGCGCGGCACGCCTGGACTGGTCACGACTGGTCCGGACGGAAAGGTCATTTTTCTGTTCGGCGAGACCCAGCCGTCCGTCGTCTGCTCTCCTCTACAGGTCTGCGACATCGAACTTCAGGGTGGCGAGATCGTTCGCGACGTCCTCGTCGGCGACACCGTGCGCTGGAAGGTAGAGCCGGCCACTTCGGGGGCCACAGGCGGACAGGCGATCCATCTCATAGTCAAACCATCGGAGCCAGGCCTTCTCACCTCAATGGTCGTGACGACATCACGGCGCACCTATCATATCCAGCTCAAGTCCCATCCGAGCCAGTACATGGCGCGCATTGGTTTCGAATATCCGGAAGACGTGTCGACCAAGCTCGCCGACATCAACGCTCGTCTCGAAACGGGCGGCATTCCGGGCACCGCGCCGGACAAGCTGAACTTTTCCTATTCAATCAGCGGCGGTGCTTCGTGGAAACCGAAGCGGGTCTATTCGGACGGGGTGAAGACCTACATCCAATTCCCGAAATCGATCTCCGGCCAGGACGCGCCGGTGCTCTTCGTCGTCTCCGGCGGTCAAAATCGCATCGTCAATTATCGCATGAAGAACGACATGATGACCGTCGACTATGCGATCGACAAGGCGATCCTCGTTTCGGGAGTCGGTTGGCGGCAGCAGAAGATCACCATCCGGCGGGGTGGCTGACCATGCGGAAGCTATTCGCATTCTTCATCGCGGCCGCGCTGCTCTCCGGTTGCCAAACGGCCGACCAGGCACTGACCACCAGCTCGACCCCGGTGACCGTCACCGGACCGGCTGCAAGCGCCATCGCCGGCGACATGGCAAGCCGTCTGGCCGAGCAGATCGGCCCGGCGGGTGCTACGACCACGATCAAAATGGAGACGGACACATCGGAGTTCGCATCCGCCCTCGAGGCGGCGCTGAAGGGGTGGGGCTACACGGTCGTCACGGACGGCAAGATCGCCAAAGACGCCAAGCCGGTCGTGCTTGCTTATGCAATCGAGGGCTTCGACGGACAGGTGCTGGCGCAGGTCTCGACGCCTTCCATCGCTCTGGGCCGCGCATACACCCCGACGGCGGCCGGCGCTGTGCCGGCCAGTCCCCTTTCAATCATACAGCGCAACTGACGGAGATTAACATGGTCCAGTCGCTCCAGCTTGGCACGTTGGGCCAAGCCGACGATCAGCAGCGCATGCGCCGGCTCAACCGCCTGCCGATCATCGTCGCCATCATCGTCATCGTGCTGTTCGTCGGCGTCGTTGTGATTGGTCTGTCGCTGCGCGGGCTTTCCTTCCATCGTGGCGACATCGAGGGTGCTTCCAACAGCCCTGCGACCAGTTTCGGCGACCAGCTTAAGCGGGGTGTCACGGACGGCATTATCGGTGACCCAGAAAAGCAGGAGGTGTTTCAACCGACGCCCGTCGTCGCGGAGAAAAAGGAAAAGCTGGAGCCGGTCGTCGAGCGCCAACCAACAGATCGACACGATCGCCGACAAAGGGTCGAATCCGAAGAGGAGTGGAAGGCTCGCCTGAAGCGAGAGCAGGATGAACAATATATGCGCGAAGCCCAGCGCCAGCGGATGGCGCGTCTCCAGGCTCGCTCCACGGCGCTTGAATCGCCGCTGAAGGTTGACATCTCCGATATCGAGAAGGCCGCAAACTCCACCAACGACGCCAGCCGTCAGCCGACAAATGTCGCGGCAAACAGTCCATCAGACCTTTATGCCGCCGCCATGAAATCCGGCCTGATGGGACAGAACGTCGATCAGAACGGCCAGACGTCGAAAGAGGATTTTTTCAATCAGGACATCAAGGATCTCGGCTACCTGCCAAACCAGGTCGTGCCACAGATGTCACCCAATGAATTGAAGCGCGGTTCGGTCATCCCGGCGACACTGATCACGGGCCTCAATTCCGACCTGCCTGGGCGGATCACCGCTCAAGTCAGCCAGAATGTCTACGACAGCGCAACCGGCTACCGCCTTCTCATTCCGCAGGGCGCAAAGCTGTTTGGTCGCTACGATTCAAAGGTGTCCTTCGGCCAGGAACGCGTACTCGTCGTCTGGACGGACCTCATTTTTCCGAATGGGCCCACGCTGCAGATCGGTGGTATGGCGGGCACCGACGCTGAAGGGTATGGCGGCTTCCAGGACAAGGTCGACCGCCACCTTTGGAGGACCTTCGGTTCCGCAGCCTTGGTGGCAATCATCGGGACGGGTATCGATATGTCGATGCCTGAGAGTTCGACGCTCGCGACGCAGGACACGGCCTCGGATGCAGCGCGACGGAATTTTGCCGAGTCATTCGGCCGAGTCGCGGAAGAGACGATCTCGAAGAATCTGAACGTTCAACCGACAATTCGAATCCGGCCGGGCTACAAGTTCAATGTTCTGGTCGATCAGGACATTATTTTCCCGTCGACCTATGGCGGTCGCTAAGGCGCGCGGAACCTTGAGATTGCCCTATTTTACCGCGTGGCGACAGAGCTATTCCTCGGTAAAATCTTTCATCAAATAATCATATTTTAGATCGTGAGAACTTGAATACTCGGTAGAGGTGAGTAGACCTATCAGTTGCAACGACCGTGGATATGCTTCGCATATGAGGCAACTGTGTTTTCATCGGAAACGAATGAGGACGGAGAATTCGCAGCCAAGGTTCGATGTCCCGTGTGGCTCCGGCTGGCCGAACGGTGGCACCTGTAACTCGCGGCGCCAGCAGGCGCGGCGAGTGGGAGGCTCGCAGCTGCGCAGTAGGAGAAAAGTCAGTGGACGGTGACCTTCGCTCTCTCATCGATATGACAGAAGCCGCGCACGATGAACGTATGATCAAACGCGCTCTGAAGACATTTGCGCACGCATGTGGCTTCGAGCGTTTTGCGTATCTGCAGACTGAGGGATCGGAAATCCGCACATTCAACTCTTATCCGGAAGAATGGCAGGGCGTTTATCTTGAAAGCCACTATTCCCGCATCGACCCGGTGGTTTGGGAAGCGAAGACTCGCATGGAGATCTTTCCATGGACGGCCGATGATTGGCCCGCTCGTGGCGCCTCCGAACTCAGGCGCTTTCGGGACCAGGCGATCAATCACGGCATTCGCAGTGGGGTGACTATACCAGTCGAAGGCAGTTTCGGCTCAACGATGATGTTGACGTTTGCATCTTCAGCCCCGGCGGCTGATGTTTCAAAGCTTCAGGATGGTCAAAAAGCGGTCCGCGCCGTTCTGGCGATCCATTACCGCCTGAAGATGCTTGCTGCGACCACAATTGTTCCGCCGAAGCGGTTGCTATCCCCCAGAGAGGCAATGTGTCTAAAGTGGGCGGCGAAAGGGAAAACCGCGCCTGAAACCGCGATCCTGACGGGAATCAATCCAAGGACAGTGCAGCATTACCTGGATAAGGCGCGAGAGAAACTTGAAGCGGCGACCGTTCCCCACCTCGTCGCGATCGCCAAGGACCACGGCCTGCTATAGCGTCAATCGTCGGCATCTGGAGCAACGTCGGGGACATAGCCGAGCGCATCGATGATTTCCGAGAGCTCCTCCTGCTGGGCTGCGGACTTCTCTTGGCGCGCGATATATTCTCGCTGCAAGGTCTCGAGTACGGCGCTCGAGACCGCAGGATCGGATGACGCGCTCGTCCACTCTTCGTAGACAGCTTCGTCGGCGACAATAAGTCGGCGGTGCTCTCTGATCGCGGCGATCGCCAGAGTCTCCAGTTCTGACTTCTCCATAGAACCAAAACAGGATCGGCGTTTTTTTGTTTCGTCGTTGATCTCAGACGAGTTGACGTCGCTCACCCGTTCTACTCCCTTTTTTAATCACCCGACGCTCGAGACGAAATCGCTCTGCGCAACAGTCGTCTAGGCTATAATGCCTGATATGTCTCTCATAGTTCCTTTGGCCGTCTTAGCGGTCCTGGCGACAGGCAGGACGAGCAATAGCACGTGCAACGTCGAATCGGAACTATAGTTCCTGGAATAATAGTTCCATTTCAGGCTCCGCTCTAGTCATGGATCTCAGAGAGGTCATGGCGATCAATCTGCGTCGAATACGTCATGTCAAAAAATTGACGCAAGAGGAACTCGCGCACCGAACGGGCCTGAGCGTTCGGCACATAGGGGCAATCGAGCGCGCCGAAATGTCCGCCACGATCACAGTCCTCGGCCAGATCGCACAGGCGCTGAGTGTCGAACCTGCGGAGCTTGTGACAAGATCAAACGACATGGGCATCAGCTCTTAGCTCGGGGTCATCCCCGTTTAAAGAGACGCGGCAAGGAGCGGCCACTTATGCCCTTTTTCTCTGGGTGCTTTTGTGGCTGGCACCGGCTTCTGTGGAAGGTGGCGGCGCGTTGACGAGTTCCGACACAAATCTCGTCAGCGGCGCGATGTTTTCGTGCCCGCTCGCCTCTTCCAGGGCATTCATGTACTCGTCACGGCGCGCGACAGGAATGACCGTCCACGGCGCTCCGCATTCGGCAAGAAGCGCGTTCATGATAAAGCGCGCCGTGCGTCCGTTCCCGTCCGGGAATGGGTGGATATAGGTGAACAGGAACGGAGCGAGGATTGCCTTCACGCGCGCGTCGGATTCCTGCAAAATGCTCTCGAACAGTGCGTCCATGGCGTCGGCGATTGCGTTTGGCGGTAAGGGGACATGCGAGGATCCCCGCAAATACACATTGTGTGGTCGGTAACCCGCGAGTTGGTGCGCCTTGATGATACCCGCGGTTACCGAAGGGCTGAACATGGCTCGGAACCAATCCTGGTGCCGTGCCTCGAGCAGTTCGCCGGTAGGTGCTCCATCAAGAATCTTTCTGATGTCATCGCGCACCTCCTCAAAGGCCAATCTGTATCCCTTGGCGGCGAGTGCGTTCTTGGTCTCGTAGTCCTGCGCGTCCTCGTCCGGTTTCCATTGACCGTCCTGTACCCTCCGGATCAGCTCTTCCGACACCTCGTAACCCTCGATCGAAAGCGAGTTCAGGGCGTCGGCCACATAGCGCTCATCAATGTCCGAGATGTATCCGTCCCGGTCGTTGATACGCACTTGCTCGAATCCGATGTGATTGAGGGCGTCTTTCCCCATTTTCGCCCAGAGGTTCTTGATCCGGGTAGCGGACGGCGCCTGAGTTCGTCTCGCATCCAGCGTGACCAGATCGACTGCCGGGTCGAAAGGGTTGTCCTCGTGCGGGTTGTAGCCGGCCGATTCCAGGGTCTTGATGATCGTGTCCGCGTCCCTTGTGCGGCCAAGATGGCGCAGGGCTCCTGCGATGCGACCGCCAACGTGGCTCCGGCCGCCGTCCAGAAGATATTGCAGCAGCGTGCTTGTTCCACGGATCGAGCCAATGACCGCGATGACATCGGTCGCTAACGTTCTCCACGACTCCGGCGAGAGATTGCAAATCGCCTCCTCCATCGGCATCAATCTCAATCGTTCTCTCGTCTCGGCGGGCTCGTTTTCCTTTGAGCGCAGCAGATAGAGCGACGTATTGCTCGGTAGTTTCACAAGTTGGTTGTTCGCCTTCGGGCTTCTGACGATGACCTGCCCAGGAATGGAATGGTTTTCGGACCATAGAGCCACGGATGCCTCCGCGGAGAGCCGCCATGCGTCGGCAAAACGGTCGTCCAGGTATCTGGCAACGAACTCCCAGTAGACGGTGCTCCAGGCCGCATCTATCCTGTTGTTGGCCGATGGTCGCGAGTTCACCGCCAGCCAGCCCTTCATGATTTCTTCAAGGAACCCGTTGCCCTGTAGTCGTTCCCGGTGGACACGGCTGAGCTCTTCGGATTTTACCACCGATCGGGTGCCGTTCTGCGTCACTCCCCTCAGTTCAGCCAGGGATGCCGCGAGCAGTTCGTTGGGTTTCGCCACGTTGGCCTCCGGCGACGATGTGTGAGTAGTGGACCACTACTTCCGTGCATTGTTGTTGCACTAATTTGACGCCTTTGACAAACACTAATATCCTGCATTTTAGTCACACTAGTTTCACGCTTTTGAATCGCACTAGTTTAATGCGTTTGAGTCCCACTAATTTTATGCATTGGACTCAAACTAAGATTCCGCCTTGAACTCAATGCTATTGCTGACCACCAATGCGCGACAGATCGATCCGTATCCCCGCGCGCCCAGCATCCTGCTCCGCCTCTGGCTGTTCCTCTCTTGCTTTTGCGTCAACGTCCTCCCCCTCCTCGGCGGGGATCTTCTCTCTACTTTGCTGCGAAACACCAACCGTTGTTCCTGGATCCTCCGCCTGAAACACGCTCACGCCCTCGAACTCACCGGTTTTCCATGCGTAAACCGCATCCTCAAAAATCTGCGGGAAGACGTCTTTGCTCGTGGGGTTGCCATACCATTTCGCAACGATCCTGAGGACCTTGGCGAACATCGCCGTGCCTTTGCGAAGATTCTGGCAGGGGTCGACTAAATCGGGCTTCAAATCGGTCGCTTCCTTGACTCCAACCCCAGCGGGAAACTGCGTCAGGCCGACGCGGACGACGGCCTGACCAGCATATTGGCGTACGATTGCCAGCGCCTCCTCAGTCGATGCCGCTTTCGGAACGAGTATCAATCGGCCGCCCGATTTGACGGTAACGGCGAGGGGATCATCCGAGCCCGCTGCCATCACGAACTGCTCGACGATCGCGGGCTTGAGGGAAGGGTCTGCGCATTCTTTTATCAGGGCGGCGTCGAGCATGGTGTCTCCTAGGCAGTCAGGTGTTGAAGGCAATAACAAGCGGTTTTCCGAAGAGCGTTGCCCATGCGGTGGCAGAGGCGCGCTGAATGGCGACAATCGACGTCCCTTCGGTCCACCATCCGTTTCCCACGGCGACGACAAAATCCGGATCGTGGAGTATGGACTGAAGGATCGGCCAAACGATCAGTTGCTCGTAGCAGATCAGCGGCGCTGCCCGGCTGGCACCGATCGGGACGACCGGATTCGCAAAAAAATCCGCCCTTGCGCCGCCACTTTCCCCGAACCAGGACCGCCACGGTTGCCACATCGATCCGGGAACCGGCATACGTTCGCGATAAAGGATGCGGCCGCCCTTCCTGTCGATCGCGACGAGGACATTGTCGTAGCCGGCGGCATCGAGCACCGTTGCGCCGGCGATGACCGTCGCATCGGTATCGCCGGACGCGCTCGTCCAAAGCCGCGCCACGGTCGGTGTCCAGAAACCGAGCGCAGTTTCCGGCAGCACCACAAAGCGTGCGCCATCGCTGGCCGCATTCCGCACCGTTGCGATCAGGTCACGCTGGCGGTGAAGACCGGCGTCCCGACCGAGCGAAGCGCCCAATTCGAGGTCGACACCGCGCCAGCCATTGGGTAGACCCGGCTCGGTCCACGATGCGGCGGACCACAGCCAAAGGCCTGCGAAGGCGATGGCGACAGCTGGCCAGATGCGGGTTACGAGGCCCGCAAGGCCAGCTGTCATAAGCCCAAGTCCCCACCATCCCCACCCTGGGAACAGAACACCCGCGGCGGTGACAGGATGCGCCCAGCCCGTGATACCGAAAGGCGGGATCGACATGATGATGGCTGCCAGAAGATAGCGAAACGGACGAACTCCGCTGTTCTCCGTCCAGACGACCGTATGCACGGCAACGAAGCTCAAAGACGCACACAGCCAAAGCAGAAGGCCCGGCCAGATGTCCGACGAATAGAACGCCGCTACGCCTTGCGGCAAACCACGTGCTGCTGCCAGGAAATATCCGGCAGAGACAAGTGCCGCCACAAATCTCGTTCGCGAGATCGACCACAGAAGCGGAAACCCCAGCGCGACGGGTAGAAGCAACACATGGCCGCTCCAGCCCACTACGCCGATCGCGATCGAAGCGAATATCAGCAGCGCCGGCCGAAGGTAATCACGGCGCATAGGTGAGGACCTCCTGCGCCAGACCGAGAATCCCCGGAGTAGGCACCGGACCGAAGTATCGGGAATCGTAGGAGCCGGGGAACGCGGAATGCAGAAAGACATATCCAGGCGGTATGGTGCCGCTCATAAACGGCGCCAACGGCCGTCCCTTTCCGTCTCGTTGGGCAAGACTGGAAGAGGGAACTTCCCGACCTTCCACGTTTACGCTGGCGCCGATTTCGACGTGTTGTCCTGCGACGGCGATCACTGTCTTGATCAACGGTGCGACCCCACCCGGGCAGGAACCGGAACGGAGATAGCCGCGAGCCCTCGCTGCCCGCATTGCCGCCGTTTCCGGCGGGCAGATGAACAGGAGGTCGCCGACCGCTGCCGGTCGATGAAGCGGCATAATGCGCCACAGGCCGAGTGGCTCGCTCGGTGTCAGATTGATGCGGTAGCCGCCGACGACGGCAGTCACCACCAGCAGGATGGCGGCCACTGCCGCCATCGGCAGAACCACAACGGCTCGTCGCTGCTGCGTAGTCATCGACCGGCGCGTTCCAGTTCCCGCCGTCATTTCAGGGAGAGCCCTTGGCTCTTCGTCTGACGCATCGTCTCCGCCTGTTTAAGCGCTTCGGTCGTCCGTTCATGAGCAGCAAGTTGCTGGACCGTCCGCATGGAATTCCACGCAGACTGGACCTCCGCCTTCTGGCCGGCCGTCATTCCTGCTGTGACGGTCTCGAAAGTCTTGCCGCTCGTGTCTTTCGCAGCCAAAGGCAGGAAGGTCCGTTCCCCGAAACGTTCGGAAACCGCCTTGGCGAAACCTTCGAGTTCTGCCTTCACCATTTTGTCGGCGAGCGCGTATTCGAGGCCAGCCGGGAGATCGTTGCGATCGATCGCATCACGAACGCGTTCGAGCGTTTGTTTGGCAGATGGTGAGAGCGCCGGGATGTCGACCGAAACCTTGAGCCGGACCGCGCGCTCCTCCGTCTCATGTTTCAATTCGGCCTCGGCCAGCTCACGAAGGTAACGTTCAAGATTTCGGACGAGCGCCGGCACATTGGCGACCGCTTTTTCCCGGTCTTGCTTGTCGCCACGGCTGGCGAGAAGACCGGTCTTGCCCTTGAGCGCGCCAAAGCTCTCTGGCTCGCCGGCAATCCTTGCCAGGATGGACTGCGCGACCGACTGGTCCTTCAACATGGTATCGACATTGATCGCCTTGAAGGCAGCTTCCGGCTTCGCGTAGACGAGCTGGAAGCGGGTCGAGACGTCCTCCCATTGCTTCTTGAGCCCGGGATCGGCGGCGAGCTTGTCCTCGACAGCCTGCTCAAGCGATTTCGGGAAGGTGGTGATACCTGACACCATGGGCTTGGCCTCCTTGATCGTGTTCGGGATGGATTGGTTGTTGCCGCCACGGACCAGTCCGATTGCCGCGCCGATGGCGGCAAGTCGGGCGCCGAGGTCGGCGAGCCTCGAGCTTTGCCGGACGGCCCATTGGAGGCGATCGTGTGCGATCGTGCGGGCGACGTTGACAAGATGAAGGCCCCGCGCTTCCGCAAAGCGCAGCGCTTGGGCGTAGAACGACGCCTTCTCGTAATCGAGGGTCGTCTCCTTGGCGTTGCGACGCGACAGGATCGGGATGAGGCCGCCGGATTTGGCGAACGACCGACTGCCGTAGTAGACGGCGAGATCCTCACGATGGCGCGTCATAGCCACATAGGTGAGATGCCGGTCCAACGAGAGGGAAGCAAGCACCTTCACCCGGTCGACCGTCGCGCCCTGGCTCTTGTGGATCGTCGTCGCATAGCCGTGATCGAGGCTGTTATAGAAGCGCTGCTCGATCGTGACCTGGCGGCGGTGCACGCCGTCACCAATCTCCGCAAAGATCCTGCCAGGTGCGGCTTCAAGCACCTTTGCGAGCATGCCGTTTTTGACGCCAAGGCTGCCCTCGTTCTTGAGGAACACGATCTGGTCGCCTGTGGCAAACATGCGGGTTCCGTCCTCGGTCTTGAACGGTAATCCGTCTTCGACGACACCGCGGTCGACCAGCTTGGCGCGCGCCATATCGTTAAGCATTCGGACGTCGCGGCGGAGGTGTGCGAGAATCAGGCTGGTCTTCGAAGGGTCGTAGTCGCGGTCCCACGCTGCGATCAGGCTTTCGACCGCGTCGTCCTTCAGTCTCAAACCAATCATTCGACCATGAGCGGTGTAGGCGTCGACAGCCTTGCGGATATTGCCACGAGCGAGATTGAGCGAGGCATCGCGCATCCATTGTTGGCGCTGACGATAGATTGTTTCGAGTTCTGCATAGCCGATGCGATCGGCAATGGCGCGGAAGGCGGCACCCGCTTCGATCGGTTGAAGCTGTTCCGGATCGCCGACAAGTACGAGTTTGGCGCCGGCCTTGGTGACGGCTTCGACCAACAGCGCCATCTGCCGTGACGACACCATGCCGGCCTCGTCCAGCACGAACACCGTCTTGTGGTCGAGCTGGTTGCGACCCTGGTTCCAGCGAAGCTCCCACGACGACAATGTGCGGGAGCCGATGCCCGCTTCCTTCTCCAATCCCTCGGCCGCTTTGCCCGCCAAGGCGCCGCCGACGACACGATAGCCTGCTGCTTCCCATGCCTCGCGCGCAGCCTTCATCATCGTGGTCTTGCCGGCGCCCGCACGGCCGATGACGGCGGCGATCCGCGTGGCCCCGGCGATATGCTCGATTGCCGTTCGCTGCTCATCCGACAGATGGGAATGGCGCGCAAAGGTCGCCTGCAGCACCGCCTCATGGACGCCATGGGAGGCGCGACCGGAGAGCCAGATCGCGCGATTGGCCATCTCGGCTTCAAGCCGGATCATCTCGCGCGTGGTGTGCTTCGCGGGGGTCCGAATACCTGTCGCAAAGTTGATCCGCTCGCGTTCGAGCCGGAGCGCTTCCGGACTTTGCAGAATGCGGACCATCAGACTTTGGAACAGAGCGACATCGTCGATATAGCGATACAACACCTTCGCAACATCGCGTTCGTCGAAGACGCTCTTCTCCCGCGTGATCAGGTCGAGCACGATCTCCGGACGGTGCTGGATGCGGCGGGCGTTCTCGCAACGGCGCTCCTCCTGAAGCTCGATGCGTTCGAGTTTGGGAGTCGAGGTCTCCGACTTGTGGTTGGATTGCTCGGCCTTGCGCTCGATGGCTTTAGCGCCGACGCCGAGGTGAATGGTTGGCTCGAGGTCGATACCCTGCTTTTCGAAGGAACGGCCATCGATGCGGATGTCGAGACCCGCAAGCGCCAGATGCCTGTTCTGGCAGGTGAACCAGCCGTCGCGAAACGCATTGAAATCCTCAGTGCCACCGGCCCACAGCTGATAGACGATTTTGCCGGCGTCATTTCGGATTGGCTTGCCATCCGGGCCGAGCACCGCGACCTTCTTCGAACCAAAACCGTCTTCGGTCAGCGGGCGCAATGTGATCATGAGGTGGACGTGGGGATTGCCGGGGGCGTCGTGATAGACCCAGTCGGCGACCATGCCGTCCGCGGTGATGTGCCGCTCCACAAAGTCGCGCATGAGCGCGATGTTCTGCTCCGCCGTCAGCTCAAGCGGCAGGGCTATGGTGACGTCCTTGGCGAGCTGCGCGTCGGATCGCTTCTCGAAGCCCTCCACTTTGTTCCAGAAGGCCTCGGATGCGCCGGCCACCGAGCGATCGGCAATCATGCTGCGAACCCAATCCGGCGCGTCGGCGGGGATCACAAACTCCTCATGCAGGAGCCCCTGTTTTCGCGTGTAGTCGATCGTCCGGGCTTCCCGCTCAAACTCCATCTTGGCGCAGTGCCGGTAGGCCGCCGACAGGACGGCGCTGCGGCCGGAGCCACGGGCGACGACGCTGACGGAGAAGTGAGGGACGGCCACGGCGGAATTCTTTCCCGGTTGCGAACGAAATCAAAGGGTTCGTCAGGAGCGGCGGCCCCACCAGCCTCTCTCAGCAACACGTCGCGCCAGCGACGTATAATTGCGCCCTTGGAAGCCGCTCCTTCGGAACGGCCGGGATCATTCCCGAAAGCATCGCCCTTGGCGATTGTAGGATTCACAGTAGTGCGTTCCGCACTCTGTTCCGAAAAACTGGGTTCGAAAGACAAGCTTTCTCACCCAGGAGACGATCGGACATGAAGAAGCCTTCCTCGAAAATCCGCGACGAAATCGCAAAACTGCAGGAACAGCTCAAGCTCGCCGAGACCAGGGAAGCCGAGCGGATAGGTAGGGTCGCGCTCAAGGCGGGCCTTGGCGAGATCGAAATCGACGAGGCGGAACTTCAGGCAGCGTTTGAGCAACTGACCAAGCGATTTCGGGGAGGGCATGGCGCTACGACCGGAGGGAAGAAGGGCGCCGGCGACAGCAGCGGACAAGCGTCGACCACGGAGGACGCGTCTGGCGCGGGCGCGGGCAGCGCTGGCGAGGCTTGAGCGCATGGCGAGGACGATGACATCCGATGCCCGCAAGAAGGACACGCGCGAAAAGATCGAGCTCGGCGGGCTGATCGTCAAAGCCGGGCTGCGCTACGAGAAGCGCGCGCTGTTGCTGGGCGCGCTTCTCGATGCCGCCCGCCGGATCAAAGGCGACGAGGGCGAGCGGTCCAGGCTCACGGCAATCGGCGTGGAGGCCTTCGGCAATGACGATCAATAGGATTGCGCTCGTCGTCGTGCCAGGGACGTTGATGATCCTGGTCGTCATCGGAATGACCGGGATCGAGCAGTGGCTTTCAGGCTTCGGCAAGACCGAGGCTGCGCGACTGGCATGGGGGCGGGCGGGGATCGCCTTGCCCTATGGTGCCAGTGCGGCGATCGGAATTCTGTTCCTGTTCGCGAGCGCCGGCTCGATCAACGTCAAGCAGGCAGGTTGGGGTGTCCTTGCCGGATGCAGCGGGACGATCCTGATCGCGGCTACCCGCGAAACGATGCGCCTTGCCGATTTCACGAAGGCGCTTAACGCCGACAAGTCGGTCTTGGTCTATCTCGATCCAGCAACGGCGATCGGAGCGGGCGTAGCACTCATGTGTGCCTGCTTCGCACTCCGCGTTGTGCTCATCGGCAATGCGGCGTTCGCACGTGTCGAGCCGAAACGCATTCAGGGCAAGCGGGCGCTCCATGGCGAAGCGGATTGGATGAAACTGACGGAAGCGGCGAAGCTGTTTCCCGATACTGGCGGTATCGTCATTGGCGAGCATTATCGGGTCGACAAGGACAGCGTTGCATCACAAGCGTTTCGATCCGACAACGCGGAAACCTGGGGCGCCGGCGGCAAGTCGCCGTTACTATGCTTCGATGGCTCTTTCGGCTCGTCGCACGGAATCGTCTTTGCCGGTTCCGGCGGTTTCAAGACAACGTCGGTGACGATCCCGACGGCACTCAAATGGGGTGGTACATTGATCGTGCTCGATCCGTCGAACGAGGTCGCACCGATGGTCTCCGCGCATCGCGGCGGAGCGGGGAGAGACGTGTTCGTCCTCGATCCCAAGAAGCCAGACATCGGCTTTAATGTCCTGGACTGGGTCGGCCGTTTCGGCGGAACGAAGGAAGAGGATATCGCCTCCGTCGCGTCATGGATCATGAGCGACAGCGGCGGCGCGCGCGGCGTCCGTGACGACTTCTTTCGCGCATCGGCGCTGCAGTTGCTCACGGCGCTCATCGCCGATGTCTGCTTGTCTGGTCACACGGATGAGACGGAGCAGACGCTTCGGCAGGTGCGCATGAATCTCTCGGAGCCGGAGCCGACATTGCGCAAGCGGCTGCAAGACATCTACGACAATTCCGGCTCGGATTTCGTGAAGGAGAACGTCGCCGCCTTCGTCAACATGACGCCGGAAACCTTCTCCGGCGTCTATGCCAATGCGGTCAAGGAAACGCACTGGCTTTCCTATCCGAACTATGCCGCCCTCGTGTCGGGAAAGAAATTCTCGACCAGCGATATCGCCGCGGGAAACACCGACGTCTTCATCAACATCGACCTCAAGACGTTGGAGACCCATTCGGGTCTTGCGCGAGTCATCATCGGCTCGTTCCTGAATGCGATTTACAATTGCGACGGACAGCTCAATGGGCGCGCGCTGTTTCTGCTCGATGAGGTCGCGCGCCTCGGCTACATGCGGATCATCGAGACCGCGCGCGACGCCGGCCGCAAATACGGGATTACGCTGACGATGATTTATCAGTCGATCGGCCAGATGCGTGAGACCTATGGCGGCCGGGACGCAGCAAGCAAATGGTTTGAGAGTGCCAGCTGGATTTCGTTCGCCGCGATCAACGATCCGGAGACTGCCGAGTACATATCGAAACGCTGCGGCATGACCACGGTCGAGATCGACCAGGTCAGCCGCAGTTTCCAAGCGAAAGGGTCGTCACGAACGCGCTCGAAGCAGCTCGCGGCTCGACCGCTGATTCAGCCGCACGAAGTCCTACGCATGCGGGCGGACGAACAGATCGTCTTCACAGCCGGCAATGCGCCGCTCAGATGCGGCCGGGCCATCTGGTTCCGGCGGGTTGATATGAGGGCCTGCGTCGGCGAGAACCGGTTTCATGCGATCGGCGGAAGGGGGAAGTAAGCTTCAAATTCGACGCCTGCGGTAAACGCCGATGAAACCAAACCGACTGTAACGTCTGCTGGCGAAGGGGGATAAAAGCTTGGTGCAAAAGAACGTCTTACCGTTCAGGAAAAACCGGAAGATCGCGAACAATCGCGCCGGCTTCAACGCGTCGCGCTCGACGCCGGGTCTTCACCGTCCCGATCGCGGCAGAGGCATTCCGACCGCGATTGTCTGGGCCGTGGTGATCGGCGCCGCCGGTTGGCTGTATCTCGAGCGCAGCGGCCATCTCGACAGCATCGCAGCCTTCGCCAGAACGCCGGGGCAAGATATGCTGTCTGCGCCATTCGTGTTGTGCGGCGACAGCCATCGGACGAACTGCATCGTCGATGGCGACACCTTCTGGTTCGGGGGCGAGAAAATCCGCATTGCCGATATCGATACGCCTGAACTCAGCCCGCCCCGCTGCGAGGCTGAACGGATGAAAGGTGAAGCGGCGAAATCCCGCCTGTTGACGCTGCTCAACGCTGGAAAATTCTCTCTGGCGGCCGGGTTCCGTGACGAGGACAAGTATGGACGCAAACTTCGAACCGTGTCTCGCGCGGGCAACTCGCTGGGCGATGTTTTGATCAAGGAAGGCCTCGCCCGGTCATGGGATGGGGCGCGACACGGATGGTGCCAGGGGCTGTGACAGCCATCATCGTTTTTCCTGCACGGGAGAGGGATAGGGGTTTGGGGAAGGGAGGAGGGAACCGTCCCCTTTCCCCATGCGAGGAAGTTTGAAGGAGGGGCATCGCCCTTCCTTCATGGGGTGAGGTTGAGAGGGGCGCAAAAGCCCCTCTTTCATAGCCGCTTCGGCCGGTCGATCCGGCTGGAAACGGCTCACGCGAAAGGCAAAGACCCGAGGCGGCGAGCCGCCTCTGGTCTCGGCCTCAATCTCCCGGGTCAAAAGGCTCTTTGTCCTCAAGGCCGATGTGCCATCGTTTGTCGGACCACCGGGACGGGAGGTAGATCTCATCACCGCCGAAGTGCGCAATGATGATCTCGTCGGCCTCGTGGAACAACCCGAAATCGACCTTGTTGCCGATCGCCCAAAGCAGCGCCGCAGACAGAAACTCGCGAGAGATATCGGCGGGAAGATGCACCTCCGCATCGAAATTTCGGCGCAAACTTTCAAGCCAGTTCGGCCGTTGATCCGGTAGCTTCTTGTCTTCGCCAACCAGGTGGGTGTTTTGATGCTTTGTCATCAGAGTCTCCTTTTCGTTTCTGACGAAAGGTGTCTGCACCGTAGCCGTGAGGGGTCAGGGAGCGCGGAACGCGGCCGCCGTGCGGCGAGCGGAGGAACCGATTTTCCCTGTGCCGCTTACGGCGCAGGGAAAATTGGAGTGGCCGCGATGTCCTTGACGCCGGAACGGCGGGTGCAAAATGGGGTGTCTGAGAGAGATAGAACCGCGTCCTGAAGGGACGCGACCGCTTGCCAGCACTGCTGGCGATAGGACGCTCTGGCTGGCTCCGTACAACGACATTGGTCACTGGCGGGGTTTCCTGCCGCCAGAGGATCGGTGCTCCCAAACGACGTTCGGCCTTTGGGAGCACGGCAAATGGAACCGAGCGGCGCCTCCCGCTCGCCAGATGAAGGTGCGGTCGGCGCCTTTGCTCAGAATTCTTCCCAGGTCTGCTTGACGGCGACGTTGCCGGAAAAGGCCCTCGCCACGGCACCCGCAATTCGGCGCGCCGGCGATGCGACGGGCCGGTTGGATGGGCCGGCCTCGGTGACGGAAGCCTGCCGGCGCATCTGCTCGCCAAACTGGAACTGGCTGATCAGGTCGCGAAGCCGGCGGGCCTCCCCAGCGAGTGTCGCGCTCGCGGCATTGCTTTCCTCGACCATGGCAGCATTCTGCTGGGTGACTTGATCCATCTGGTTGACGGCGGTATTCACCTCCACGAGACCGACCGACTGTTCCCGGGCCGATGTCGCGATCGAGTCCATATGCCGGTTGACGGTAACAATGTATCCCTCGATTGTTTTCAGGGCGGCACCGGTCTCGCTGACGAGCTTGACGCCATTCTGCACCTCGACCGAGGAGTTTCGGATCAGCTCTTTGATCTCCCTCGCAGCCTTCGCGGAGCGCTGCGCCAGTTCGCGAACTTCCTGTGCGACGACGGCGAAGCCTTTGCCGGCGTCGCCGGCTCGGGCCGCCTCAACGCCGGCATTGAGCGCAAGGAGATTGGTCTGGAATGCGATTTCGTCGATGACGCCGATAATGTTGGAGACCTGCTTCGACGATTGTTCGATCTTTTCCATGGCGTCGACAGCGCTCGCCACCACTTGGCCCGACTGGGCGGCACTGGTATTGGCCTGGGCGGCGATCTTGCGAGCTTCATCGGCGCGCTTGGACGAATTGGCCACATTCACCGTGATCTCGTCGAGGGCAGCTGCCGTTTCTTCGAGCGACGCCGCCTGCTGCTCGGTGCGCTTGGACAGGTCATCGGCGCTGCCGCTGACTTCGCGGCTGCCACTGTCAATGGCGTTTGCCGCGTCCGCGACGGCACTCAGGGTCTCGGCAAGCTGGCCGACGGCACCGTTGAAATCGGCGCGCAGCGTCTCGAATTCGGCAGCAAAAGTCTGCGAAAGCCGATAGGTCAAATCTCCGTTGGCAAGGTGCTTCAGCCCTTCGCCGAGACCCTGCGTGGCTTGTGCCATTGCCTCTGCCCGGACGCGATCGCTCTCGGCCTTACGCTGCCGATCCTCTTCTGTCAGGTTGCGCTGCTCCTCTGCTTCCTGTTCGAGGCGGATATTGGCGACGGCATTGGCACGGAACACTTCGACGGCGCCGGCCATGTCGGTGATCTCGTCGCGGCCGGACATGGGGACTTGAGTGGAATGATCACCGGAGGCGATACGGCCCATAACGGTCGCGAGCCTGATCAGCCGCCGCGTGACGGAGCGCCGGACGTAGAATAGGGCGCTGAGGGCGGCTGCAATCACGAGGAAGCTCGTTGCCGCATTGACGGCGACAGTCTGCTGGGTCACTCCCCGAGACAGTTCCGCGGCATTTCGGGCAGCTTGCTTTTCCTTCGCCGCAATCAATTTGACGTCGACTCCAAGAATGATGGAGGTCACCGTCAAATCATTCAGCATATCTGCGATCTGGCCATTGAGCTTGGCCTGGTCGGCTCGAAGCGCAAACAGCCCTTCGGGACCTCCGCCCTCGTTCAGGAGAGCCGTGGCAAGCTGTTGCAGCGCTGCACTGCCGCCTGAGGCTTTCAGGCGAGCCAGTATGCTGTCAATCTCCTTGGCGGAGGTATCATATTGATCTTTGATAGCGGGTAGTTCGGTCTCTGGCGCATCTGGTATGGCCGATATCAGCGTCGATATCTGGGCGGCCGCCATCTGGAGGTCGGTCAGGGCGCGGGATCGATCGATGCTGGTGTCCGCCGTTCCGGCCTGTGCGTTGCGTAGCATGGACGCCAGAGACTTGTAACGGGACAGAGCGCTGGCCACGCCCTCCTGCATGTGAAACTTCGACTTGATCCGGTCGGAAGATATGGATGTCAGCTGATTGAGCTTTGGTTGGAGGCTTTGGCTCGTCTTTTCCACCGAATCAAGTAGTTCCGCCGTCACTCCAAGGTCGCGCAAAGCCGTCAGTCGACGGCTTTGACCGGCGAGGATTGCTTCCAGGCGCTTCGAACTTGCGTCGAGCGAAGCGAGATCCGGCTCATAGACGAGATTGGGCGCCTCTGCGAGAAGGATGGCGCTTTCTTGCGCGAAGGCGAGGGATTCGGTGACGGTCGGGAGTGTTCGATCGCCGAGCTCCTTGACGATGCCGGAGCTTTTCATCGAATACCAGGACGAAGAGGCCCCGGCGATGGCTGCGAGGGCCGCAATGCCGACAAAAGCCGCCGTCAAGCGTCCGGCAATCCCGAAATTACGTCGGTCGTTGGATTTCGTTGCTGCTGGTGTCATGGGAGACGGCTCCTTGGAATCGGAGCGACCGCGGGCACACTGATCCCGCCACGCTCGATAGAGTGGGTTGAGTAATTACACTGATGACCTCGACTTCTGACGTTCGCCGGACCAAGCCAACGTCGGGGGTAGGCAAGCGTTCAGGGCTTGCCGTACAAGGCCTTGAGGTCGGTGTCGGTCAGACTGCTTGGCATCCAGAATTTTTCTGACAGGTCAGCACGGTAATTCGCTTTTGCCTTCTGGATGTCCCAGCCGTCCGGCTCATAAACATAGCGTTTGTGGATGGCTTTGCCCTCGAGCAGCGCGGCGGCGGCGCGAACAGCCGCGGCTCCTTGTTCCGGCCCGTATTCGGTGGCGACAGCATCAACTCCGCTTTCGATCCATTTCTGAAGAAAGCCGTTGTTCACCTCGCCGGTGATCGGCGGAACCTTTGCGCCATATTGCTGGAAGACATCCATGCAGGCGCGGCTCATGTCAGCGCCCGACGACCAGATGCCGTCGACCTTGGGGTTTTCGAGATAGAATGTCTCGCAAACCTTGTGGCCGTAATCATACGACCAAAGCCCGGCGTCCTCGGCAACGATCTTGATATCTGTGCCCTTGATGGCTTCGAGGAGTCCCTTGTAGCGATTGATGTCTTCCGGATGGGTTGGAAGTCCGCGCAGGACCCAGATATCGCCCTTGCCTCCCAGTTCCTTGACCAGGAACTCGCCCGAGACCTTTCCGAAGTTCTCGCCGCCGCCCTGAATATCGACGGTGTACTTGTCGGTTTTGGTGAGACCCGTGTGGACGATGACCGGAATGCCGGCATTGATTGCTTTTTCGATGCCCGCGTCCGCGGAAGTCGGTGAAACCGGCGTTATTATGATGGCGTCGACTTTCTGGGCGATTAGCTCATCGATATCGGCAATTTGCTTGGCCTGGCTGAGATTGGCATCGAGCACCACGAACTGCGAGATGCGCGGATCGCTCTTGGCAGCCGCCCGCGATTCGGCAGCCATTTGAGTAGCCCATGTATTGGCGTTGACACCAAAGTGGCTCATTCCGATTTTCCAGGGGCTCGCCTTCTTGAATTTATCGGCTGGTATCGTGCCCTCGTCGCCTGAACGAGCGACTACGCCGGTCATCAAGTCGACGTCTTCCGCTCTCGCACCATGGCCGAGGAGAAGCGCTGCCCCTAGTAGGAAAGCATATTGTTTCTTTTTCTCGAACCCGAGCACGGTCTTTTCCCTCACGTATCTTGACGATGGCGGCGATCACCAACCGGTTGAACAACTTCAGTCAGCGGATGCATATCGGATGTTGCTACCGCGACAGACGTCGAGAGACGCAGGGCTTTCACCCGCATTGCGACTGTCCACGTGCGGAGTGATTTCACTCCGACTTCTCTTCATTTCGGCTTGATATGCGAGAATTGCCGCCTGCGTTCGTTGGGCTTGCTTGAGAACCCCAAGCAAACTTTCGGCCGCCTTGAGAAAGCGTGCACCCTCTCGCTCCGCACTCTCGATCAGCGCGCGTTGCTGCGCGCTGTACGTTTGTTCCAAGGGAAAGTCGATAATTTCTGCCATGCCTTAGACTTCCTATTTCCCCAGCAAATCCCGATCGGTTGCCGAAAACTCCATCCCGGATGGACCCTTGCGACAGAGGAATCGAGCCTGATCCGCACGACTTCGTCCCGCCCAACCCGATCGTGGGATAATAGTTATTCAGAGAGAATGAATATTAGATTAAAGTCTTAACGATGTCGCCGGATCATTCCCGGAATGACGTTCAGGGCCGGTGCGTCGGAGCCGGGATATTACGATTACTCGGATTAGAACGGCGCCGTGCCATCCGCGAGAGGAGCGTCACGCGAATGCGCGGAGACCGTCTCGGGCTCCGGGAGCGCCAGCGAGTAGAGCCGTGCGGCTGAGCCGTCTCGCCAAGCTAGTCCCCCATGTCTCGCGAAACATCACGGCGATGAATCGACAGGCTTTCACCGATTCAAAACTGTCGTTGGACGCATTGGCAGGGATCGGCGATTCTGTGTGCATGGTCACGCAACCCTACCAGCTCTATGTCGAGCGATCGGATCCAGCCAGGAACATGGCTCGTTTCTATGCCATGCAGATTTCGGTTTCCTTGTTCGGGGAAACTTGTCTGACGCGAAGGTGGGGAAGGATAGGAACGTCAGGGCAGACAAAGGTCCACCATTTCCAACGGGAGGAAGAGGCGGTCAGCCTGTTCCTCGATCTGACGCGGCAAAAGAGAACACGTGGCTACCGACCGAGGGCGGCCGACCATCGCGCTATGCGCTAAAAGCAGGCCACCGGCGGCAGATAGCAGTAAAAAAAGGGTCGCCGTGGCGACCCTTGCGTCATTTGCGCCGGTCCCAGTCGGTCCCGAACGAAAACTCGATCTCGACGAAGAACGGGATCTTGATTGCGAGCTTCAGGCCGAGCTTTCCCTTGCGGAAGAAGTGACTGATCACCTTGCCGAGATTGCGGAGCCGGCGGCCCGTGTCTGCGAGGAACTTTGCGAGTTGTTGCATTGTTGGTTCTCCTTTCGAATTGCTGGTATCGCGGGGATCGAAAGCAGACCTCGAAAGAGGGCCGCACCGGAACGGTCGAAGCGGGAGCGGAGAACCTGGAGCCGCCTGAATTTTGATTGCGCGAGGAGCCGCATGCGGCGGGGAAAATTCTGGCGGCGCAAGGTTGCGGCGTGAGGTAGGGGCTGCAACATACCCTGACGTAGATGACAGCTGTGTCGGAAGGAGAGATGCGACGGCGCGGTGCTTCTCAGGCGGAAAGCACTGAAATCGGGGACGGTGATTGCCGAACGGAGCTCGGCTCTGAAAATGAGAAGGGGAAGCCGCCTCAGAAGGGCGGGTCGGCTTCGATGGCACCGACCTGCTCGGCCAGTTGCACGACGAGCTCGGCCCGTGCAAGTTCAAGCTCGCCCTCGATCTGGCGGCGCTCGGCCGCACCGCATGCGTTGTTCAGCTCTGCCCGCAGTTCTTCGATGTGCTGTTCGATCGTCATGGTCTCATCTCCTTGAGATCGTGAAAGATGAGCTCGCAGGGCGGGTCGGGATGGCGGGGTGAGGGATCGCAACGCGACCGGTGGAACCGGCGGGTGGGGGAGCCGATTTCGTGTTGGCGCCACAGGCGGCGGCGCGAAATTGGGGGAACCGCTCGTCCTTGAGGCCGCCATCCCGGCCCGGCACCATCGGGCGATCTGTGCGGCTATTCCCGTTTCCGTGTGGCACAAAAAAAGCCGGGACCGGGCTCGACGCCTGGTGCCGGCTTCGCATTTTGACGGCGGAGGCTCCGCCGATCGGGCGGAGCCTTGAGGAGGTCAGTCGCGGTTAGGGCGCGACCAGATCAGCTGCACGCCGTCTTCGCCTTCGACTTCCGCCAGCGTGGCGTAGATCGGAGCGGGGAAGCTCGGATCGTCCAGCTTGACCGAGAGGTAGTCGCGGCCCTGTTCGGAGGTCTTCTGCCAGGCGGCGCCGAGCTCGACGTTGCCGGCGTAGATGCGGAAGTGCGGCCCCTTGTCGGAGGGGTTTTCGACGCGGGCGATGCGGGCCTTGACGTTGAGGGCGAGGGTGCGGATCGAGCCGGAGAAGCCGTTTTCGGTGGAGGTGAAGGTGCCGATGGTAGCCATTGTCCAAGTTCCTTTTGCTGTTTCGGGCCGCGCCATTGCGGCCTCGATGGCTGTCGCAAGGACCGGGGACGATCGGACCGCACCTGAAGGGCCGCAATGAAATGGAGGGCGGCCGGGAGCGGCTTTTTTGCTTCGCGAGGAATGGCGGCGGAGCCGACAGGGGAAGAAAGTTGCGGACGGCCGTTGCGGGAGGACGATCGAGGCGAAGCCGCTCTCCGGTCAGACATGCCTCATCGAGCCCGCAAATGGAGCGCCGCTAACAACCGGCTAAGGGACGTGGCAATGGTCCCCCTCGAAGGTCAACAGCAATGGCGGAAAACGGACGAACGGCAAACCGCCTCGGAAAACGTCGAGGAACTCTGGCCTACTGCATAAGATTCTTCCGAGCGGCCGGCCACGATATCGATTACGCCAACGCCTACGATCCTGGTTCCCGCAGGGCGTCATGGCCGCCATCACCGAGGGACGAAGTAGCTTGAGCTGCCTATGTCGATCCAGGACGCCGAGGTGGCAGGCAATCGGCGTCGACTGGCCATAACCAGGGCTCTGCAATTTTCGGGTGTCGCAGTGCTATGCGGAAATGGAGGCAGGAAATCCGTAGCTATTATCGGAAAGCTCGGACGTCACTGCCATATCCAAAGAGTTGTCCGCGCGGCGAAAGACCTCGTAGGTGATCCTGTCGACTATTTCGTTGTTTTCTCCGAAGACCAGCACGCGTGGCTTGAGCTTGATGATGTCATCGACTTCGCAAAAGACGCTGGATGCGATGATAATCTCATCGCCTTGCTGGCACGTGCGAGCTGCCGCACCGTTGAGAATGCAGCACTTGGAGCCGGGATCACCATAGAGCACGTACGTGCTGATCCTCGCTCCGGACATCTTGTTCCAGATCTCCACATATTCCAGCGGTTTCAGACCGACCTCCCGGCAGAAGTCCGCATCGATCGTGATCGAGCCGTGGTAGTTCAGTTTCGCGTCGGTCACTCGAATGCCATGTAGCTTCGCGCCCACGTACTTTTCCACGACCTGCCTCCTCTCCAGTAAGTATATTCGCAATCTTACCTATATTTGTGCGATGCAGCATTCCGCAACAACCCACGCGGCGAACTGTGCTCCCTACAAACAACCTGAACAGGTGGGGAAGGGTGGAAATTCCCTTTGTCGCCAATGGCGCTGGACGTCATGCCCTCGAAACCGTCGGTATGAAAAGTCGGAATGACCGCCAGTTGCGTTTGATGGCGCGCGATATCGTTCAGGCGCGATTCGTCGCCCAGGAGGATTTATGCGTCAGCAGGAAAAGCCGTTCTTCGTCGAGAGGAAATCGTCCCGCAAACCCAAATTCGATGCAACGAGAGCATCGATATGGGGCAAAGTTGGACCTCAGACGGAATGAGGATCCACAAACCGAACCAAAACACAAAGCGCCGACGGCCGTCGCCGATGACGACGACCGTCGCTAACGCCTGGCGCGTTCAAGCTGCCTTGCTTGCGTTTTCCGTCGTACCCTGCAGATCGTGAAGATAGGTAACAGCGCGCTGCGCATGCGCCGCCGCCTGGAAGATGGCACGCCTGTCATTTGAAAGAACCTTCAACCAGGATTGAAGGTACGAGGCGTGATCCGGTCGCGGCTCCAGCTCCGGAGCGATACCGAGATCGGCGCATAAGAAGCAGCTACCGAGTTCGGCGATCAGCTCTTCGCGGGCGCGTTCGGATCGATCCTTGTGATAACGGCTGAGATCCCTGTTCAGCCGAAGCGGGGCGCCGACCCAATGCACGCTCTCATGGCTGAGGGTCGCCACATAGGAAGGCGCATCGCGAAAGTTCTCGAACGGCGGCATCTGGATGTGGTCGGTCGCCGGGGAGTAATATGCCTGTGATCCGCCATGCCGGATGACCGCCCCTGTGTTGCGGAAGAAACGATCGGCATTTTCAATCCGATCAACCGGATCGAGGGCTCGCGTCGGACGATGGTAGTAGTGGTCCGGTAATCCGTCGATCTGGTCAACGTTGAAAACGGAATATGCCTTGAGAAAGGGAATTTCCCGGTCGACATCGTTGCCGTTGCGGTCGGTCTCCGCCTTGGTGAAGCGGCTGGCGAACACGACGGTCGAGCCGGTTTCGCCTTTGCGAACCGCGGCGCCGAGCTCCAGCGCCTGCTTGAAGGTCATCCACATCGGAGAGGTAAACCCTCTCGCCATCCCCTCGGACCATAGGAGGAGCACGTTCATGCCCGAATAGGGCTGACCGTTGTGCCGTAGCGGCCGGGTAATCCGACTTTCGGTGTTCGCGGCATTCCATGGCTTCATCCAGGGACGAACCCCTTTCTCCAGATCGGCGACGATCCGGTCGGTAATCCTCGTATAGATGTCGGCTCGCTCGCCTTCGGCTTTCCTGCTCATGTCCAAAATCTCCTTTTCCGGGGCCGCGCCGATCGCGGCCCGTCGCGGAGGTCCGAAGGCAGGAGCGGAATGGCCTGCAGGGCACCGGAACGGCCGGAACAGCGTGGAGGACGGCGAAGCCGTTGCGGCGACAGGCCGGCTCCTGCAGGACCGGCGACAGGGACGGGCCGCGATCGGCCATCTCCTCAACTCCTTTCTCCGCCTTTCCGTAGGCTCAGGCATGGACATGCGGAAAGGCCGGCCCCGGAGTGGAGCCGGCTGACGCAATCCGGAATAAAAAAGGAGGGCGGGGCGGATGCCCCGCTCGATGGCTTCAGCCGAGCGCCGCCATTTGCGCATCGGCCGCTTTGCGGTCAAGTGAAGCGCCCGGATTGTCGACCGGGCGATCGAACGGCTTCCAGGTTTCACCGACCACGTGCTCGTAGGCCGCGACGGCGCCTTCGGCTGCCATCCGAAGCGCATGGGCCTGAACGCCCATATCGGCTGCGAACTCACGCTTGCGCTGAGCGGCGCTGTCATATCCGACCGGGCCGTCGAGATCCTCGTCCCGGGCATCGTTCGATGCCTTGGCTGTGGCGTCGCGGGCCTCCGATACCGCGCGGGAGTAGAACTGACCGGCGCCATGCGCTGATCCAACGAAGGCGCCGACGATGCGTTGGAGATGGATCTGCATCGCTTTCTCACCGAGACCTTCGGCGAGGCTTGCCGAACTCGCAGTGACCATCCGCTCATGCTCATCGCGGATCCCGTCGCTGTCGACCACGGCGGTCCCGAAGCTCTCAGCGATCTTGAGGGCTTGCGCGCTGTCGGGGCAGGTGAGGCGGACCATTTCGAGGGTGGCGCCCTTGCGGAGCTGCACGACGCGAGCGGACGAGCGGTTGGAAGTCGCGGGCTTGGCCATATCGGTTTCCTTTCTTCGGTTTCGTCCGAAGCGGCTCCGGCTCGTGCCGGTCTGCCCTTCGGTGCGGTCAAAAGGAACCGGCGAGGGACGGGCGCTTTCACAGGTCCGGGACGGCTGAGCAAGCAGAGCTGGCTTGCGGCCAAGCGGGGGCACCCTGCGCAGGGCGCGGGCTCGCTTTGCGAAGTGAGGCTGTCCTGGCCGCTCCGCGGCGCGATAGCGGCATTGAAACGACCGACCGCCGGTTCAGACCGCAACGAACACGAAGGGCAGGCCGACACGTGGTTGGAACTTGCACCCCGAAACCGAATGCCGAAACCGATGGCCATCCTCGCAAAGACCCTCGCCGGACACGCGGGATGTGCTCTCCGCCAATACGCCTCCGGCGACCGCCTCTCATGCAGCCTGTCGCCAAGCAACTTCGCCGAGCTTCAGCCGCATCGTGGTGATGGCGCGATCCTGACGCTCCAGCTTCCGGGCGAGCGCCTCGATTTCGCCACGACGCCCGAAGGTCAGCCGATCGACGTGATCCTGCAACAGCACCTCATCGGACCGGCTCCATCGCGAGCCGGAGCGCTTGTGCCTACGGTTCCTGGCTTTCGCTTTCTCGGTTACGGCCAGGCGCTCGGCGCGCGCGGCGATCTGCCGATGGACGAGATCGAGGTGATGGCGCGTTTCGCGCCGCGCCACCTCCATACGTGAAAGGAGCACCCACGGATTGACCGGGTTCATGCTCCGGTCCTCCGCTGCCGCCAGCCGATGAAGTCCGAAGGGCCGTCATAGACAGCGTGACGCCGCTCTTCGATGACGAAGCGAAATGGCCCGCGGGTTGCGTATTCGCAGCTCGGCACGAGAAAGCGCCGTTCATCGGCGCGGTGGTCCCGGATGCCGCCCGGTGTGGCAATCACCTCCGTCATGTCGGCATGGTGGCTGGAAAAGACCGCGGAGATCACAATCCAGTCACGGGCATGCTCGCTCTCGAAGGCGTCCCGGTCCTTTGTCCTGGATTGGCCGGGCGCCAGTTCGCGGCCGTGGATCGCCTCCCAGGCCGACGGCCAGCTGTTGCGGATCGTCTCCTCGGCACATTTGCGCTCATAGGCCGTGAACAGGTCCGGGAAGCTGTGAGCGACGATGGCCCATTCGGCATCCTCCTCGTACCAGGGCGAGGATTTTCGCAATAAGGAAGACACCCGCAGATTCCGCTCGGCCGACAGATGAAACCCGCCATGGCCGGCCGTCATATGGGAGACAATCCCCTCGGCATAGATGGTCGCGAGCTGCGACGGACCCCATGGCGTATTCGTCGCAATACGGGTCAGGATCCGCCCGAGATCGGAAAGTTCGCGCTTGTGCCGTGCGGTCTCGACCACACGGGTGCGAAACGCCGCCTCATCTTCAAGGCGGCCTTCGTGACCGTGGAAATCCTCCCGCGTCAGCTCTGAAAGTGGACGGATGATCCGCCAGGCGCTGGCGAGGAAGCTGACGCCATCACGCGCCGGCACCATTGCCAGGAGGATATCGGCGATCCGGGCGACCGGAAAGCCTGCCGCGCTAACGCCGAATTCCACCGCCGCGTCGTCGGCGGTCGGAACCATGTCGTATTGAAGATCGGGCGTGCTCATGCGGCAACTCTCCCTTCGACATGAGCAGCCGCAACCTCGTCGGCGGTCACCTCCCCGAGGACAGCGTTCGGATATCCGTGTTGTTTCAGCCAGGCCACGGCCGCTTCGCGATGGTCGGCGAGATGGACGAGCTCCGCGTTCGCACCAGCGCGATCGAAGAGGCGGATAGAACCGAGCGCGGGGCGCTCCAGAACCTTGAAGGTCAGATCGGAATCGAGACCGAAGGTTCGGTGAATGCGCATGACGACGGTATTCCTGCCGCCAAAATCCGCCTCATGCAGCGTGAAATACCCCGGCGAGGCGTAGTTGCCGGATTGGCGCGGACCTTCCTTGCGGATCAGGCGGCCGCTGCTGTTTCGGGTCTGCCAGGCAGCCAGCTTCTTCTTGAAACGCTCGGGCGGGCGAGGGTTGCCGTCGGACCAGGCGACGATGGAGCCGATCGGAGCGAGGTCATAGATCAGGGACGCAGACATCAGTTATCTCCTTGAAATTCTGCTGTTGATGGAGACGAGACCGCCGCCGGTGATGGCCGGCGGCGGGGTGTCGATCGGATGAAAAGGGGAGGGTGGCTATTCGGCCGCAATCCCGTAGGCGGCTTCGTCCTCGTCGGCGGCGTCGTCACCGACCTGCGGATCGGCAACGTCGAGATCGGCCGCATCGCCGGCAACCCTGCCGCCCGCAAGCTCGTCTACAAGACCATCCGTCGCTTCGTCGGAGGTGACGGTGTCCTCCTCTTCGACGATCTCGCCTTGCTTGAGCAGTCCGGAAAGTTCCTTCGGATCGGGAGCGAACAGGGCTGCCGGATGGACGAAATGCCCTTCCTTGAAGTGCTCGACGAGGGCGGCACGGGTCTCGCGGACCTTTGGGCGCGGCAGAACCGCGATATCCTTGCACGACGTCTCAAGCGCCTGCCGCGACAGGCAAAGCAGGAAGTCCTCCGTGCCCATGTTCGGGAGATATCCATCCGCACCGATGGCCTCGCCGGCAATGCGCGAGACGATACCGCTGTTCGACATGCCGCGGCGGCAAGAGAGCACATCGACCAGCATCGTGCGGGCGGCAATCCGCAACGTGTCGATGTCGAAGGACAGCTTGCCGTCGCCGTCGAGCAGCCGAACCGCATGGCGCGCAAACCGCTTCGGACCGAAGACGGTGTCGTTTGCACCGGAGTCGACCCGGACATTCAGGCCGGCAAAAGCGAGCACGAGGAGCGCCGTCAGCGTATCGTCCTCGATCGGTGCGCGGGCGAGCGCCTCGTGCAGCGCGTCGGTCCTGAGGTCACCGATCATGTCGTGGCCCTTTTGCGTGACATCAGGTCGCTGCTTCGGCGCGTCGGTCACATCGTCGCCAGCGGTGGCACCACCTCCAACGAGCGCTCCCTTCCCCCCGGTCTTCTTTTCCTCCGGCATCCGGTAGTGCACGGTCTGAACCTTGCCGTTCCGATCGAGGTATATGGCGGTGTGGTCGCCCTTACTTGGCTTGCCATAGACGCGGCTTGCCTTCTGCGGCAGCTTCGCCTCGCCCCATTGCGTAACCTCGGCGATCACGCCCTTCTTGGGCAGATTGTTCGTCATCCATTCCTGCTGGGCGCCGAGATAGGCTTCGACGTTGGTGGTATAGCGGCTGTCCTCATTGGCGGGGGCAAACAGATCCTCGATCCATTCGATGCCGTAGGCTTCCTTGAGATCGTCGCCGAAGCTCGCATCCTTTGCATACATGCGGGTCTTGCTCAGCGCGTTGGCGATCTGGAACCACGTGGCAGGCTGGCCCTTCTTCGGCTTGTGCGCCTTCCAGACCTCCTTCTGCTCATCGAGGTGTGCCGCCGCGATCGTCCGAAGCTGCTGCTCGTTCGGCATGTCGCCGAGCGCCATCTGGTCGAGCATTGCCGGCAAGACGTTGGCGAGCAGGCGCAACTTGCGAATCTGCCGGACGGGCAGGGCAAGCGCGACTGCAATTGCTTCCTCGGTCCAGTCGAGCGCTATCAAGCGTTCGATGCCGCGCCACTGGTCGACGGGGTTGAGCGGCTCCCTGGCAATGTTCTCGACCATCGACCGCATGGCGCCATTGTCGTTAGCGGCTTCGACGACGAGAACCTCGATCTCTTCGAGGCCTGCGGCAATGGCCATACGGGTGCGCCGATGGCCAGCTTCGATGACGTAGCCGTTCCCGCCACCGACCTCCGGAAAGATGACAGGCGGCTGGATGATGCCGACGGCTTTGATCGTGGCGAGCAACAGGGCATCGGCTTGGGGAGTGGATTTGGACTGGCGGGTGTTGTCCGGGTTGTCCTTCAACGAGCGCGGATCGACCTTCATGATGTGCATGGGATTTTCCTTCTCCGGGATGCGGGACGCGGCTCTCTTGCCGGTCCTTCCTGTCTTCATTTCTTTCGAAGACACCTCCCGGACCGCAGGGCGGGCGGGCCGGCGCAACTGCGGCCGAGCGTCCCTGCCGCGAAGGACACGCGGGGCTGACAGCCCTGCGCAGGTCGAGGGGCCGGGATGCGGAGGCGGCGGTTGAGCGCGAGCGGCGACGGTCGGACCGGTCAGCGACCGGTTTCTTTTTCCTCCTCCTTCTATTGGTCCTCCATCCTTCGGGACGCTGCCGCTCACACTTTTTGGAGGATTCAAGCCTCTCCGACGTCGTGACTGTCCTGAACCACCCGGAGGATGCGAGAGCGCGACTGATCCAAACGATCGAGCGTGTCGAGCTGATGTCCTGAGCGCGGTGAGGCCGTCGGCGACGCGAACGTCATGGGCGTCGCATCGACAGGCCGAAAATCAGGACAAAAAAAGAGGGCCACGAGAAAACTCGGGCCCTTTAGATGTGAAGGTAATTTAAACCTCCAGAGGGGAACAGCTGCTGCGGCGGCACTGGGAGGAAATCCGCCATGTGCATCAGCTGTGAGCACTATGCTCAAATTTCGATCGGAAGGAAAGCAAATATTGTGCAACGCAGCTATGCAAATGCTGCGTTGCATCAAAACCGCTGATCCAGATCAAGCAGCCTCCGCCGGGGCGTCGTCGTTCTGAGCGGACGCGGTTGCAAGAGCATCGTCGACGTCGCGAAGCTGTCGGCGCTTTTCCGCAAGTTCGTCGGCGAAGGCGAAGGTGCCGCCTTCGCGGGAACGATAGGAGGCAAGCCGCCGGTGCGCTTCATCCAGACGATGGCGATAGCGCTCCCGCTCCTCTTCGAAACCGTCGAGCGCGTGCTCGAGGCGGGAAATCGCGCCGAGCGGGGTGACGGTGACCGCAAGATCGATCTCGTAGGCGGCACCAGTGCGCTGGAGCGTGGTGGCGTAGCGATACCCGTCACCCTTTCCGAAGCGCTCGCCGTCGTAGGCGAGATCGAAGCCGCCAATGGATGCGAGGTGTACCTTGCCCTCTTGCTGGAGCTGGAGGAGCGTGAGGATTTCCTTCATCAGCGCGCGACCGGCCTCCTTACGCTCATGGTGGACCTTGCCCAGCACGGTCATGGCGAAGGCATCACCGCCTGTCGGAACAAGGCGCTGGATGTCCTGGTCGATCTCTGAGATGCAACGGGTTGAGACCTCGATGTCACGCTCGGCATCGCGCATCTGCCGACGGACCGCGTACTGGTCATCGTCATGCGCGGCGCGCAGCCTTTCCAGTCGCGCGATATCGGCCTCAAGGCCAGCCTTCTGCATCAGCCGCTCGTCGCCGGAAGCGATCGCCTTGGCCATCGCGAACTGGTTGGCCTGCCCTTCACCGAGGTCTTCGAGCCGGCGGATCGAGGTATCTCCGCTCAGCGCGGCGGCGATGAAGCGGGCCTTTCGCTCGTTGTTCTGCCACATGGAAGCGTCGAGACTGCCCTCAGTGGCGTAGGCGAAAATGTCGACGACATCATGCTGGTTGCCCTGCCGGACGATGCGGCCTTCGCGCTGTTCGATGTGCGACGGCAACCACGGCACGTCGAGGTGATGCAACGCCTTGAGCCGGAGCTGGGCGTTGACACCGGTTCCCATCGTCTCCGACGATCCGATCAGGAACCGAATTCGGCCGGCGCGCACGTCAGCGAACAGCCGCTGCTTGGCCTCGGTCTTCTTGTAGTCCTGCATGAAGGCGATTTCGGACGAGGGAACACCGAGCCGCACGAGCTCGTCACGGATCCAGCGGTAGGCCGAAAAGCCGCGAGTTTTCTCGACGTTGATGGTTCCAAGATCGCTAAAGATCATCTGCGCGGCACCCGGCAGCTCGAAGGGTTTTTCGTCCGGCCGGACGTAGGTATCGTCGCTCGTCTCCTTCCAGATCCGGAAGGCATTGCGGACGAGAAGGTTGAGCTTATTGGCCTCCTCGTTGTCGTTGGCCGGTATCACGAGGCGGAGATCGATCGCCGCATGGCGGCCGTCGGTGATGACCGAGAGCAGGATATCGTCGCCGGGCTGCGCCGGCCCCTCGCGCATCTCGATCGCCTTGATGCGGGCATCGAGGATCTGCTGATAGGCCTTGAAGGCAGGCGTCGGCTTTGCTGTGAGGATCTGCCGTCGACCCGTGGAGATATCCGGCACCTTGACGTACTCGCGGAGATCCGCAGGCAGGACGACATCAGCAAAGGCTCGGAACATGGCGATCAGTTCCGGGACATTGACAAAACTCGCGAAGCGGCTGACCGGCTTGTATTTACCGGACGGTTGGATCTCCAGCTCGGTCGTGGTATCGCCGAAGCAGGACGCCCAGGCATCGAACTCGTGCAGCCCGCGCTCGAGCAGCGCTGCATGGCCGAGCAGGCGCTGGATCGAGAACATCTCGCCGAGCGTGTTGGTGATCGGCGTGCCCGAGGCAAGCACGAGCGCCCGGCCGGGGTTTTTGGTCTCGATGTAGCGAGACTTTACATAGAGGTCCCAGGCGCGCTGCGAGCCGTTCGGGTCGATACCCTTCAAAGTGCTCATGTTTGTGGGGAAGGAAAGCTTGCGGAATTCCTGCGCCTCATCGACGATGATCTGATCGACACCGATTTCGGCGATGGTGAGCAGATCATCCTTGCGGGTCGCAAGCCCTTCCAGACGTTCCTGCAAGCCTTCCTTCAGCCGCTCGAGGCGCTTGCGCGAGACGCGGTCCTCGCTGTCCACCTTTGTCAACAGATCCTCGTAGAGTTCCAGCTCATCGTGGATCATCTGTTGTTCGAAGGCAGACGGCACGGCGATGAATCTGAACGCCGAATGCGTGATGATGATCGCGTCCCAGGTGGCCGTCGCCGCGCGTGACAGGAAGCGGGCGCGCTTGTCCTTCGTAAAATTCGTCTCGTCGGCAACGAGAATGCGGGCGTTTGGATAGAGCGCGAGAAACTCGCGGGCAGCCTGTGCCAGGCAATGGCCGGGGACCACGAGCATCGCCTTGGCGATAAGCCCCAGGCGGCGCTGCTCCATGATCGCAGCCGCCATCGTCATCGTCTTGCCGGCGCCGACGGCGTGCGCAAGATAGGTCGAGCCGGAGGAGATGATCCGCCAGATGCCGCGTTTCTGGTGCCCATAAAGAACAAAGGCGCCTGAGGTGCCGGGAAGTTTCAGATGAGAGCCGTCGAATTTGCGAGGCGCGATATTGTTGAAGCGGTCGTTGTAGACCCGCGCCAAGCGGTCGGTGCGATCCGGATCTGTCCAGACCCAGTTCTGGAAGGCTTGCCTGATCTTCTGCAGCTTGTCGCGCGCGGCCTCGGTATCGACGACGTTCAGAACACGCCGCTCGCCACCCACATCCTTGAAGATGTCGAAGATCTGCGGAACCCGGCTGTTCAGCGCATCGGCCAGCAGCTCGCCAGCATAGCGGCGGCTGGTGCCCCATTCCGATGTGCCGGCCGCAGTAAGCCCAAGCTGCCGGGCCTCCACGGTCCAGCTCCCGAGTTCGGGCATATGGTGGATCCTGATCTCGGCGCCCATCATCTCCTTCACGAACGCGACGACGTCGCTCGCCGGTATCCACGGCGCACCGAGGCGCGCGGTGATGTCGGAGGGACGAAGATCGGCGGGCTGCACCGCCTGAAGCGCGCGAACATTCCGCCCGAAGACGGGATCGAGCGCCGCAGCAGCTTCGGCCTCAGCAAGCTTGGTGCGGACCGGCCCGGAGAGATAGGCATCCGAGGTCTGCCAGGAACCGTCCGCGGGATCCCTGAAGATCGCATCGCCGAGTTCGTCGACGACCGCATCGGCATTCCGGTGCAGCAGTTCGGCGATATGCTCGATGTCGACGCGACCGCGTTCGTTGAGCACGACGGCTAGCGCGTCCGCGGCGCTGGTGATCTCCGGCGGGGCAGGGGGCGCGATGACCCGTTCGGAAAAGATTGGACCCGGTTTCGCCGTATCGGTGTCGAGGTCGTAATCCTCGATCGAAGCGACCAACCAGCAATCGGGATCGTCGAGGAACGGCTGCAGGTTCGGACGGCGGTGCGCTTCGCGCATCTCGCCGGATTCGTCCTCGGTGATCGAGACCGTGGTGTGGTTGATCGGTCCGAAATCGCGCACGAAGCTCGACCAGGCGACGCGCAGGCGAACCTGCAGATCCCGCCATGGGCGATCCTGTTCCTGGGCCTTCAGCACCTCGCGCACCGCATCGCGGATCGGAATCAGCTTCTTGATCATGCCGACGTGCTTTTCGGACAGGCCTTCCCCTGATCGCCCTTTTCGTACGTTCACCGCCTGCGGAGATCCGCCGACCATCTGCAGGAGACCGCGCTTGATGTCGATGAAGAAGCTTCCTTCCCTGATCTGTCGGTTCTCGGGCCGAAGATCGATGATCTCGCCGAGCTCATCCTCGAGGTCGATGTCGATCGCGGTCGGCTCGCCATCGTAGCGGCCTTCGGGAAGGAGCCGGATGGCCTGCAGCAGAGCCGCCTGCAGGTCTTCCTCGGCGCGCGGCCGGCAGGTGTAGGTTTCGCCAAAGGGTCCGGACGTGAGAGCATGATCACCGAGAACGAAACCGGGATGCCGTGCGAACCAGCGGTTGATGCGAATTGCGCCCTCGTCCTCGCTTTCGGGCCGCAGCTCCTCGAGATCGAGCCAGGCCAGATCGCTTGTCGGTTCGCCGACCTTGCGCTTGCGAAAGAAGAGAAGGTCGACCACGACATCCGTGCCGGCGTCCTGGCGGAAGCTACCCTCCGGCAATCGGATCGCCGCGATCAGGTCGGCGGTCTTGGCGATGTGCTCGCGCGCCGTCGGGTCCGCCTTGTCCATCGTCCCGGAACTGGTGACAAAGGCGGCGAGCGCGCCGGGTTTGAGCAGGTCGATCGAACGGGCGATGAAATAGTCGTGCAGCCGAAGCCCGAGCGAGCGATAAGTCCGGTCAGAGCGAACAATCCGATCGGAGAAGGGTGGATTGCCGATCGCGAGATCATAGATCGGCGCCAGATCGGTTCGCACAAAGTCGCCGTTGATGATCCGCGCCTTCGGCTGAAGCAGCTTGACGATGCGGGCGGTGACGGGATCGAGTTCGACGCCGGTGAGGAAGGTCCTGTCGCGAAGCGCCGCCGGCATGAGAGCTGGAAACAGGCCCGTACCGACACCGGGCTCGAGCACGCGGCCGCCACGCCAGCCCATGCGCTGCAAGCCCGACCAGATTGCCCGGATGATGAACTCCGGCGTGAAATGGGCATATTGCGTGCAGCGGGCGAGTGAGGTGTAGTCAGCATCTGAAACAGCACTTTCGAGCGAGCCGCCGAGCTCACTCCAGCCCTTCCGGAAATCGAGCTCGCCAGGACGGCGGAACATCCCGTTCGCCAGTTCGCTCGCGCCGAAGCCGGTGAAGCGGACGAGTTGCGCCTGCTCCTTCGGAGTGGCTGGTCGATCCTGCTTCTCGATGTTGCTCGCGATCAGGATCGCCGCAACATTGACGCGGGCGCGATCCTTCCAGGATGCGGCCAAGCCTCGATCCGCATCGTCGAGGTAGAAGTTGCACCGGTTGCCCTGCCGCCGGGGCACCGGATGTTCTATCGTCGCGACCGGCAAGGCCGGCGCGGGAGAGGGCGGCGGCGGTTCGGGGTCGTCGTCATTGGCGGCGACCGTATCGAAGACGCCGAACGCTGTGACACCAAGGCCGAGGCCGGACGAGAGCGCGCTGCCGCCGAACACGTCGAGAGTGAAGGGATTGTTGCTCATGAAATTTTCCTCGGGAAATGGCGAGCGTCATCACCCCGCGGGAGCTACTTGCGGGACTGAAGGACACTCAGGGGGTTTGGGTTTGGTGGCCAAACGGGCCGGACTGGTCGCGAATTGCCTTAAGACTTCGCGATCAGGCTGAGCTGCATCGAGTCTTGACGAAATACGATACGAAGGTGCGTCGCCTCCGGAGCAGCCGTCATCATGGCTTCCAGCTGTTCCGCATCGATGAAATCGACGCCGTCGTCGCCGCCGAAGGTTCGGCGTTTGACGTCGAACCAGTCATCATTGGTGCGGGGATCGCATTCCTCGGCATAGACGACCAAAGGCTTGGTACCATCTGGCAATTTGCCGTTCGACAGGAGGTAGACGCCCTGGTCGCCGACGAGCCAGAGGCCCGGCTTTTCGTCCTTGCCAGGGCGCAGGCCGTAATAGGGATTGCGAAAGCCGCCATGGGCTTCCGCGTCGGCACGACCGCGGGCGATGACCTGGCGGACGGATGTGAGCGGGAAGGAAAGCATGGTGTACCTCCTTCACGCGGCGATTGGCGAGGGGAGGTGGCGCAGCTGCACCGGCAGCTTGCCTGCGACCTCGTCGTCGGTCAGATCGTCCAGCAGTTTTACCGTGCGGCCCATCTTGCTGCCGAAGAGCACGATTGTGCGCTTGCCGCGCGCGGCTTCCTCCCAGCTATCGCCGGCAAAGCCACGATAGTCGTCCGCCGCGATGCTCCAGATGTGTTCCAGGCGTTCCTCGCGAGTCATGGCGCGCACGGGCCGGCTCTCACGCTCGATGATTGCCACGCGCATGCGCTCGGCCGCTTGCCCGTCGGAGAGGTCGCAATAGCCATGAAAATGTCGAATGGCGCCATCGATCGGCAAGGCGAAGAACACTGATGTCACCGAACCAGTCAGAAACTCGCGCATTGCAAACATCGCGCCGCGGATCCAGAGCGGTGGCAGGATCTCGAACATATAGTCATGCTCGCCCTCGCCGATCTCAAACCATTCGCCGGCATAGAGCGGCGAGGCGTCACCCTCCCAACGGTTCGGACGCTGGGCGTGCCGGTCAAACATGAGGAACATTTGCTGGCGTGAGGCCACGCCCTGGAAAACCTTGCGGATTGTGGGAGAGGGATTCATCTGCGGCTCCTTCGGATGGTTTCGGACCGAAGCGCAGCACTGTCCTTCCGACCTTGCCATCCTCTTCAGTCCTTCATGACACCTTCCGGGCCGCCGGCATCGCGGCCGGCCGGGTCAAGGGCCGGCTCCGCCGGGCGAAGCTTCCCTTGACGCGGGCGGCGCGAATGCGGCACGCCGCCTTCCTTTCTTTCCCGTTTTTCTTTCTCCCTGATCTTCAGGGTCTCGTTCCAGTCCTCCTCGGGCGGGCGGAGCCTCGACCAGTCGCAGCCGGTTTCGTGAGCGAGCGCCCGCAACCGCTCGGCAAACATCTCTCCTTGGGGATTGGCGTCTGTCGCGGCGACGAGGAGAGCATCGGGCCGCGAGGCCAACTGCCGCAACGCCCCCTCCGTTGACGGCGACCATCCGCCGCCCGTGCTGAGATACAGCGTCCCGTCCCGCGGCCCCTCGATGGCGGCAAGGCTCATGGCGTCGATCGCAGCTTCAGTGACGGCCAGGCGCAACGCTGTCTCCGGCCCGAGACGGAAGAGAACCTTCGTTCCTCCGGAGGCAAAGCCCCGATACTCAGGCCCTCGCGCCTCCCAGCCGGTGACAATCCCGGCATGGTCCGTATGCGCCGCCCACATGCTGCTACATGGACCCTCCCGAAGGCGGTCCTGCCTGATCGCGGCGCGGAGCAAAGGGACCGGCAGGAAACGGTCCCCGTAGAGATAAGCCCATGTCGACGAGCCGGGCCACGGACGACGACGTCCTTGCCAACGCTCAGGTAGAGCGAGATCGAATCCTTGATCGTGCCTCGAAGGCAGCCATTCCGGCTCGGTGATCGCGAAACCGACGAGGTCGGCGACCCTCCCGGCGCCTTCGAGAAAGCCGACATGATCGAGATGCTCGACAAGTCCGAACACATCGCCTTTTGCATCACTCAACGGGTCGAACCATCCGCGCCCCTCATGGGTGACGATGATGATCTCGCTCCCTCGGCGAAACTTGACCGCCCGACGGGTACTCTCCTTCGCATCGATGGCGAAGCCCGCATGCTCAAGAACGGCGGCACAACTCACCTGGTCGCGCAGCGCCTCTATATCCTTTCTGTTCATGCTTTTTCCTCTTTGCCTTCCTTGCCCGTCATTTCGCGGGCGCGCTTCCACCAGCCGCGAAGAGCAAAGGCGGCAAGGGCGCGGCTGACAATTGTCGGATCATGCAATACCCGCCCGCGGCGCAGCCTCCCTTGCGGCCTGCCGCTCGCGAGCGGCACCCCGAACGGCAAAGCGGCTCAATGAGCCGGCCAAGGGAAGAACTCGTGGACGATCTCGAGATCGTCGTCGGCGTCGATCTCGTCGGAAGGAAGCACGCCGTACTCGCCATCGACCGAGAAAAGGGTGACCGGGACCATCAGGTCGCGGGAGAGCTGGAAGGCGTGGGACTGAGCGAGGGAAAGATCGTGCGACATGTGAGAGGCTCCTTCGGGAGCGGGCCAATCCCGCTCGATGGCTCCTCAAAAGGCCCGACGGCGGGCGCGATCACCGCGAGGCGAAGCCGAAGCGGCCGCAGCTTGCTAGTGGACCCTTTACGGGTTGATCGTGGAAGATCCGGCGCCGGGCTAGGACGCCATCACAAAAGAGCGGGATTGGGCTGCTTCCGCTGGAGATAAAGGATCCACGCACGCCTATCGAATCTGCAGCAGTTTCCCGCCGCCCCAGCACCTACGATCGTTTCCGCCTTCGCTACCGCTCGACCGGAAACTCAGCGCATCCGGACCGTTTCCGAAGGCGTTTCGCCGAAAGCTTGATAATAGGCCGCCGCGAACCGCCCCATGTGGGTGAACCCTGCATTGCGTGCAACGTCAGCAATCGATCGGGAGCCACGATCGCCGATGAGAGCTCTACGGGCAGCTTCGAGGCGAATCGCTCTGAGATAGCCCAAAGGCGTGGTGCCTTTGAACCGTTGGAAGGCCCCCTGCAATGCCCTGACGCTCGTACCGGTCTCGGCTGCGATCAGGGCGACCGTGATGGATTGGGCCAGGTTTGCATGCATGTAGTCGATGGCGCGTTTCACATGCCATGGGACAGCGGGCGAGACCGACTGTTCCAGTCGCGGCATGTAGCTGTTAGGAGCGACCTCCAAAAGTGCGATCATCGTCGCCTGAAACAGCCGCTCGATGGCAGCCGGTGACAGTCGATCTGCTTCTGAAAGATTGAGGCAACTCCAGACAAGATGGCCGAGCGCCGCCAACCGCAATCCTTTCTCGGAAGTCAGATCGACAATACGATCGAATTCGAGATCCGTCGTGACGGGACCATCCAGCAGTTCACTCACTTGCTGGACCATTGCCGCCTTTTCGAAGGACAAGCCGATATAGCTGGAATGTTCATGAGGAGTCAGCTCGTCGAAGTGCGCAAGATCTTCCAGAAAACCTGTTGCTCGGGTGGACAGGAAACGCGGCGAACCGGAACGCATCTCCGATGCACTCGAGGAGGGCAGGTAAAGAACGAATGCATCGGGCGCGTCATCGAAGCCAAGTTTCAGGGCTGAACGGCACTTTCCCTTCCAGGCGCTGAAACGGCCGAGGATGTAGTGTGTATCTCCTGCGGAACACACGTGGTCGCGGTCCAGCGGACCCGCCGGGCCGGCTTGCACCATGTCACCGTGTCGGAGTGCAGTATGATGCAATAGAACTCTCCAAATCTTCAAGCTCGCGGCGAAACAGGATCGACCCGAACCTATACGTCCCCCCGGGGACCGTTCACTGCCGTCGCAGCCATTGCCTTGACGAGGGATATGACCTGCCGGCGAACCGCAGGTTCCGCAATCCTGGCGAATGCGCCCTTGAGATCCCTGCCTTCGTCGGATTGGAGGAAGGCGCCCAGTCCTGTTTCCGCGGTGGAACCTCTCAGCCTTTTAGCTTGTCCGTCTCGGGTCTCGGAATTGAAGAAGGACGACGCCGGCACGCCCGGCACATTCGCGACGTTGGGCAACCCGCTCCCGCCGACGCGGTTCATGCCCTTTTCGTATTTCTGGACCTGCTGGAACGTCACGCCCAAAGCCTCGGCAAGCTTGGCCTTGTGCGGATCCTTGCCCCGACCTCGACATCGATCGGGCTCGGTGTTTTGGTCGCATTCTGATTTTTCACATGATTGGTCAATTCATCGCCATACCTGTCGTTGAAGGATCGTGGGTTTGCTGATCGCCATCCTGCGGCCAACGTCAGTCGGGCTTCGAAAGGCTTGCCTTTTCGAGAGCCTCCTGCATCGTGCTTGCCTCGAGTGCGACAAGCGCTTGCTCGAGAAATCCTTCAATTTCGATGACGCTCCTGCCCTGGAGCAGGGCGATTTCATCAACAGTCTTTCCCATCGACACCCATCGAAGGCAGGTCTTTTCGATGGGCGAAAGCATCCAATGTTCCATGACCAACCTGCTTTCGTTGGTGTTTATTTCATCCTCGAGCAATAGGGCGAACGATCCGCCCTATTGGTTTGTCTCGGGCTTCTGCAACAGACGGGCGGGTGGCCTATGTCCCGGTCGCCTCGCAGATCCGAAGAAAGCTCGCGGCGCGCAGGCTTGCGCCGCCGACCAGAACACCGTCGACGTTTTCAAGAGCAAGAATCTCGGCCGAATTCTCAGGCTTGACTGATCCACCGTAGAGGATCCGCAGCTGAGCACCGACCGATCCATAGGCATCGATCAGACTGGATCGGATGAAGGTATGAGCGGCAAGGATTTCGCCTTGGTCCGGCACGCGTCCGGTCCCGATCGACCAGACCGGCTCATAGGCGATGACCACGGCGGTTTCGTTTAACGCGGCGGGCAGGCAATCCTGCAGCTGGCTTTTTAGGACGGCGAGGGTCTCCTGGCGGAGATGCTCCGCTTCCGTCTCGCCCACGCAAATCACGGGGATCAAGCCGGCGCTGAGCGCGATCTCGGCCTTGCGCCTGACGATCGCATCCGTCTCGCACTGATACTGCCGCCGCTCGGAATGACCTAGTATGACGATGCGGGCGCGGCAGTCGGCGATCATGCGGGCGGATATGTCGCCGGTGTAAGCGCCACCTTCCTGAGCGCTGCAATCCTGGGCGCCGAGAAGAATCCGGCTTCCGGCGGTTATCCTCACGGCGGATTGCAGAAGCGTTGCCGGAGGACATATAGCCACGTCTGCACTCAGTTCACCGATGTTCCATGCGACCTCTTCGATCTCGGAGAGATCGGCCGTAAGTCCGTTCATTTTCCAGTTGCCGACGATGAGCCGGCGGGGAGAGTTGCTCAAGGTCTTATCCCCAAATTAGTGGCTATAGCGCTTCGCCATCTCGGCGAGCGGCAGGGGTTTGATGCCGGAGGCATGTCCGGCGGCGCCGAACTGCTCGTATCGGTCGCTACAGACCGCTGCCATCGCCTCGATGCCTGGGGCGAGGTATTTGCGGGGATCGAACTCGCCAGGATGAAGGGCAAAGACGTGGCGGATCGCTCCCGTAAACGCCAATCTGAGGTCCGTGTCGACATTCACCTTCCGAACGCCGTGTCGGATGCCTTCCTGGATTTCTTCGACCGGAACGCCATAGGTTGGTTTCACGTCGCCACCATGCGCGTTGATCAGTTCCTGGAGTTCCGCCGGCACCGACGACGACCCATGCATGACGAGATGGGTATCGGGCAGACGGACGTGGATCTCCTTCAGGCGCTTGATGGAAAGGATGTCACCGTCCGGTTTGCGGGAGAATTTGTAAGCGCCGTGCGACGTGCCGATGGCGATGGCGAGAGCATCCACGTTTGTCAAGCGTACGAATTCGGCGGCCTCTTCGGGATCCGTCAGCAGCATGTCGCGGCTGAGCTCGCCGTCAAAGCCATGTCCGTCCTCCGCTTCGCCGCGGCCGCTTTCCAACGAGCCGAGATGGCCGATCTCGCCTTCGACCGACACGCCGACGAGGTGCGCCATTTCCGACACCTTGGAGGTGACGGCGACGTTGTCATCGAAGCTGAGAGGCGTGCGGCCATCTTCCGAGAGGGATCCATCCATCATCACGGAGGAGAAACCTGCAAGAATAGCCGACATACAGGTCGACGCCGAATTCCCGTGGTCCTGATGCATGCACACTGGGATGTGCGGATACATCTCGATTGCGGCGCGGATCAGATGCGACAGCGTCGCGTCGCCTGCGAAAGCACGAGCGCCGCGGCTTGCCTGCATGATCACCGGGCTGTCGGTGCGGGCCGCAGCCTTCATGATGGCAAGCATCTGTTCCATGTTGTTCACGTTGAAAGCCGGGATGGCGTAGCCATTCTCGGCGGCATGGTCGAGCAATTGACGAAGGGTGATGAGAGCCATTTAAGAGCCGATCTTCTCTTGCGAGGGATGGATTTGGTGAAGTTGCACCAGGCGTTCGATTTCGTTGCTCGACCCGAGCAAGACCGACACGCGCTGATGATGAGCCTGTGGTTGGATGCGAAGGATGTCTTCGGTTCCGGTGGATGCTGCACCGCCGGCCGCCTCGATGAGGAACGCCATGGGATTGGCTTCGTACATCAGGCGCAGCTTGCCACCGGCGCGACGATTGGATTCGTCCGCCGGATAGAGAAACACCCCTCCACGCGTGAGAATGCGATGGACGTCGGCGACCATGGAGGCCGTCCATCGCATGTTGAAGTCTTGGCCGCGTGGCCCAGCCGATCCCGCAAGGCATTCGTCGACATAGCGGCGGATCGGTTCGTCCCAAAAACGTTGACGCGAGGAGTTCACGGCAAACTCGTTCGTTTCCGGTGGCACGCGCATCTGAGCATTGGTTAGTTTGAATTGCCCATCGGATGGATCCAGCGTGAAACCGACCACGCCGAGGCCGAATGTGATCACGAAGAGCGTGGACGGCCCATAGATGGCATAGCCGGCGCAGAGATAATCCCGGCCTTTGCGCAGAACATTGGTGTCGCCGTCTGCCTGGACCTGGCTCACGGCAAAGATCGAGCCGACGGAAAGGTTCACCTCAAGGTTCGATGAGCCGTCCAATGGATCGACGTAAAGGATGAGGTCGCCAGCGGCAGGGGCTTTCAACCACGTGACTTCCTCCGCCTCCTCCGAAACATAGGCAGCGAGCGACGTCGCGTCTCCGCATGTTTCGCGAAACACCCGATCGGCCAAGACGTCGAGGAGCTTCTGATCTTCACCCTGGATATTCGTCGTCCCGGCGCTGCCAATATGGTTCTGAAAGGCTGCTTCCTTCAGATGGTCGGCAACTACGGTCGCAGACGCTGCGATGCTTTCAACCAAGCTTGCCAAGTCAGGATCGACTTTCCTCTGGAGCAGATAAGCGCCAAGTTCGGTGTCTGGTGGGATCGTCATGTTTCAACCTGTCATGTGAATCCCGAGGGATCCGATTTCTCTACTCCGCTTCAAACGCTGTTCCTGTCCCGCCATGTGCAATTCGGTTGCAACCTCAAGCCGCGCTTTGGCTGGCCGGTTGGTGCGACAGTTCCTCTGCGCTTGAGAAGCCCAATTCTCGTCCATTTCCTTCAATCTTGAACTGCTGAACCAGCCCCAGCAGGCTGTCGGCCTGGGAGGCGAGTTCGCGGCTTGCGGCCGTCGTCTCCTCGACCATCGCCGCATTGTGCTGTGTCATCTGGTCCATCTGATTGACGGTGGAGTTGACCCCCTGCAGGGCACTCGACTGGTCGTGGCTGCCACGGGCGATCGTTTCGACGTGCTGGCTGATGGTAACAATCTGGGTGCTGATCTTCGCAAGGACCGCGCCGGTTTCCTGCACCAGATGCGAGCCGGTATTGACCTCGGTCGTCGACTTGTTGATGAGGACCTTGATCTCCTTGGCTGCCTTGGCGGAGCGTTGCGCCAGTTCGCGCACCTCCTGGGCAACGACAGCGAAGCCCTTGCCAGCCTCTCCGGCACGAGCTGCCTCGACGCCGGCGTTCAGGGCAAGAAGATTGGTCTGAAAGGCGATCTCGTCGATGACACCGGTAATCTGTTCGATCTGACGGGAGGCTTCTTCGATGCGGCCCATGGCGTCGATCGCATTGTTGACGACGATCGCCGAGTCGTCGGCGCTGCGCTTGGCCTGGCGGACGATCTGGTCGGCATCCTTGGCACGCTCCGCCGACGAGCGAACCGTGACGGTAATCTCGTCGATGGCGGCGGCCGTTTCTTCGAGCGAAGCAGCCTGCTGTTCGGTACGTTTGGCAAGATCCTCAGCCGCCTCGGCCATCTGGTTGCCGTTGCCCTGGATCATTTCGACATTGTCGCGGATCTGGCGCATCGTCGCCTGCAGCCGCGTCAGCGAACCGTTGAAATCCTGTCGCAGCTGATCGAGCTCTCCGTCGAGAGGGAGAGCGATAGTCACCGTGAGGTCTCCGCCCGCAAGTTTGTGCAAGCCGGACGCAACCGCCTCGACCGCGCTGCTGATGGCAGCCGCATCGCGGGTCTTGCGCAGATCGTCTTCCTGGCGTTGTTGCCGCATCAGCGACCTCGACTGTTCCGCGTCACTTTCGACGCGGATTTTTTCGAGCGCGTTGTTACGGAATACGTCCAATGCCCTCGCCATTTCGCCGATCTCGTCGCGTTTTTCGACGCTGCCGATCTTTTCGTCGAGTTTTCCGGACGCAACCGCCTTCATCGATGCGGTCAGCGCTTCGATCGGAGACTTGATGGTTCTGAGCAGCAGGAAAGCAGCGATGCAACCAAAGAGCAGGGCAAGCACGGTCGTCACGACGGATATATGTTGCGCCTGATCCTGTGCGACGGAGGCATGATCACGCTGGACTTGAGCGAACTCGAGGATCTTGTTCCAAGAGTCGTTCATCCTGGCGCTCGCCGCCTTGAATGCCGCGTCACGAGCCTCGACTTTGACGAGGAGCTGATCGAATGCCTCCTGCGCCTGACCAATCACCGCAACGGCCTTATCGGACAATTCCTGGATGGGACCGTTGGCCGCGTGCTGTTCCTTCACCTTACTGAGATAGAAGCCCAGCCCTTTGAGGCGACCTTTTACCTTCTTGAGGGTGTCTTCATTCATTCCACCTAGAAAATCGGAGGAGGCGATCCGAAGTTCATAGTTCATGGAGTTGATCTTGTTCAGCGTTTCCGCCGTCGCCGCTTGTGCTGCCGCTTGGTCAGCGGGGATGTTCAAATAGGTTTGCAGTTTGGACTGCACATCCGACAAGGTTGAGAGATCGCTGGAAATCCCCTCCCGAAGTTTCCTTTCGTCGCTGTGCATTTCCCAGAGGCCGTCGATTGTCTTTGAGACCTCTTCAGCAATCGTCCCTGCGGCAAGCAGGCTCTGTCGTTCATCCTGTTCTTGAGCGAAGGACAAGCTCGTCGATATCTTGGCGCTCTGGTCGGCGAGCAGCGCCTTCAGCGCATCGCGCTTTGCTTCCGTCGCCTCGAGCAGGAAGGAGTTCATCCCGTCCTGAGCCTGCTTGATCGCCGACAGCGTGACCATCCCGCTCGAGCTGCTGGCAAGCTGGGTATTCAGCATGTTGCCGGAAAGATAGTTGACGAGGCTCAAGCCCGCGATGCCGACAAGTATCGGCGTCAGCAGGCAGAAGATTTTGGTCCGGATCGGTCCGCGCAATAGCAGGAAGTCAAAATGAATGCTCATGATTCTCCACCCAAGATAACGAGGTCCAATAATAATTATTCTGAGTGAATGAATATCCGGTAAAATCGATCTTGAATTAGTAATGTTTCATGAATATTCCGTCGCGGCCGTCTCTAGGATTTCCAGAATCCGGGCGGTTACGTCCTGAGGAGCGGCAAGACCGTCGACCTGAAAGTACGGCCACCGACCCTTGTAGAATTCACTGACCGAAAGGGTCTCTGCCCGATACGCCTGGAGGCGCAGTTCCAACGTCGCGGCATTGTCATCGGCGCGTCGCGCGCCGGCGGACTCCGTCGCTCTTCGGCAGATACGGTCGTAGAGTTCTTCCTCCGGGACGACGAGCTCGATGACGGCCGTCAAGGAATGCTCACCGAGCGACTGATCCAACGCGGCAGCCTGCGAGATCGTGCGCGGAAACCCATCGAGCACGAATCCGCACTCTGCTTCCGGACTGGCAATCCTGTTTGCAACGATCGCCGAGACGGTGTCATCGGAAACGAGCCCGCCAGCTGCCATCGTCGCCGCGACCGCCGAACCGAGAGGCGTTCCCGCCTCTACCTCGGCCCGGAGGATGTCGCCCATCGACAGATGCGGGATGCCGAGCTTTTCGCAGATGCGCTTGGCTTGCGTCCCTTTGCCGGAGCCGGGCGGGCCCATTAGTATCAATCTCATGGGGTAAGTCCTTTCCTTCGGTCTCACGCTGCCTCGGCCCTGTTCTGCCGGTTGGCGATCAGATCATCGACGACAGCCGGATCGGCAAGCGTCGAAGTGTCGCCCAGCGAGCCGAAATCGTCCTCGGCGATCTTGCGCAGGATGCGGCGCATGATCTTTCCTGAGCGAGTCTTCGGCAGGCCCGGCGCGAACTGGATCTTGTCCGGCGAAGCAATCGGGCCGATTTCCGCTCGGACGTGCTTGACCAGCTGCTGGCGCAACTCTTCGGACCCTTGGCCGCTCGCCATCAGCGTGACATAGCAATAGATGCCTTGACCCTTAATACTGTGCGGATAGCCGACGACGGCTGCCTCAGAGACGAGGTGATGCGAAACCAGGGCGGACTCGACTTCCGCCGTGCCGAGCCGGTGACCCGAGACGTTGAGAACGTCGTCAACGCGGCCGGTGATCCAGTAGTAGCCGTCGGCATCACGGCGACAGCCGTCGCCAGTGAAATACTTGCCCTCGTAAGTGGAGAAATAGGTCTGGATGAAGCGCTCGTGGTCGCCATAGACCGAACGTGCCTGACCCGGCCAGCTGTCGGCGATGCAGAGATTGCCGTCGGCGGCACCTTCGATAAGCTTGCCTTCCGCATCCAGGAGCTCCGGCTTGATGCCGAAGAAGGGGCGGGTGGCGGAGCCGGGCTTGAGGTCGGTCGCGCCCGGCAGCGGCGTGATCATGATGCCGCCGGTTTCCGTCTGCCACCAGGTGTCGACGATCGGGCAGCGCCCGGCGCCGACCGTATGATAGTACCATTCCCAGGCTTCGGGGTTGATGGGCTCGCCGACCGAGCCGAGGAGACGCAGGCTCGAGCGGCTGGAGCGCTTGACGAAATCATCGCCGGCGCCCATCAGCGAGCGGATCGCGGTCGGCGCCGTATAGAAGATATTGACCTTGTGCTTGTCGATGACGTCCCAGAAGCGGCCGGCATCGGGGAAGGTCGGGATCCCCTCGAACATCAGCGTTGTGGCGCAATTCGCCAGCGGCCCGTAGACGATATAGGAGTGGCCGGTGACCCAACCCACATCGGCCGTGCACCAGTAGATGTCACCGTCCTGGTAGTCGAACACATATTCGTGCGTCATCGAGGCGTAGACGAGATAGCCACCGGTCGTATGCAACACACCCTTCGGTTTGCCTGTAGAGCCCGAAGTATAGAGGATGAAAAGTGGATCTTCCGCACTCATCGGCTCGGGCGGGCAGTCGGCCGAAACAGTGATTGATTCCTCGTGATGCCAGAGGTCGCGGCCTGGCGCCCAGCCCACCGCGCTGCCTGTACGGCGGATCACCAGGACGTTCTTGACCATGACATGACCGCGCGCAGCGATGTCGATCGCCTTGTCGACATTGGCCTTCAGCGGAACCGGCTTGCCGCCGCGTATGCCCTCGTCGCAAGTGATCACGAAGATCGATTCACAGTCGACGATGCGGCCGCCCAACGCCTCGGGCGAAAAGCCGCCGAAGACCACGGAATGGATCGCGCCGATACGGGCGCAGGCGAGCATCGCATAGGCCGCTTCCGGCACCATCGGCATGTAGATGGTGACGCGGTCGCCCTTCTGGACACCATGCTTCTTCAACACATTGGCGAAGCGGCAGACTTGCTCGAAAAGTTCGTTATAGGTGATCCTCTTGTCGACAGAGGGATCATCGCCTTCCCAGATGATAGCGACCTGATCGCCCCTCGTCTCCAGGTGCCGATCAATGCAGTTGTAGGCGACATTGGTCTCACCGTCTTCGAACCATTTGATCGAGACGTCGCCAGTAAACGAGGTCTCCTTTACGCTGGTGTAGGGCTTGAACCAATCGATACGTTTGCCGTGCTTGCCCCAGAACTGCTCCGGGCCGGCAACACTCTCCTCGTACCATTCCTGGTACTCGGTCTTGCCGATCAGCGCATGGCGCTGCACCGGCTTGGTAACCGGATAAATCTTCTCCGACATTAAAACTCCTCAAACGTCAGGCGGCGGCCCAGCATGATCGATGCTATGGCCCACCAAAAAATCTCACTGCGCGGCGACCTGCCGCTGGATGACTTCAGAGATTAAATGGTCAAGAAGGGACACTTCGCTGTGGCTGAGATGCAGCCCCTTCTTCGAGCGTCTCCAGAGAATGTCATTCGTTGTGCGTGCCCATTCGTGCTCCATCAGGTAGAGCACTTCGGCTTCGTAGAGGTCCGACCCGAAATGCCGGCCGAGATCCTCGATCTTCCTGGCAGTGCCGAGAAGAACGGGTGCTTTTGTGCCATAGCGGCGGACAAGCCGGCGCGCATGTGAAGCCGCGAGGAACGGATAGGCGCTATGAAGCTTGGTCACCTCGGCCTCGTAGCCTTGGACCGGAAAGTCGCCGCCCGGCAGATGGCTCTTTGCCGTCCACGGGGCACCCTTCACGCCGATCGCCTCGCCGATCTTCTCCAGCGCATGTTCGGCCAGACGCCGGTAGGTGGTGAGCTTGCCGCCGAAGACATTGAGAAGCGGCGCCGTCCTGCCGTCCTTGCCGTCAGCCCCCTCGAGCTTAAGCACATAGTCGCGCGTCGCCTCTTGCGCTTTCGAAGCGCCGTCGTTGAATAGCGGCCGTATCCCTGAATAAGTCCAAACGATATCCTCTTGCCTGACCGGCTCCTTGAAGTATTCGGTCGCCGCCTTGCAGAGATAGTCCGTCTCGTCCTGCGAGATCCTGACATCCTTCGGATCGCCGGAATAGTCGCGGTCGGTGGTGCCGATCAGCGTGAACTCGTCCTCATAGGGAATGGCGAAAATGATGCGGTTGTCGGGGTTCTGGAAGAAGTAGGCCCGCGGCCCCTCGAACTTCTTCTTCACGACGATATGGCTGCCCTGGACGAGGCGCACATTGCGGGCCTCGTTCTTGCCGAAGGCTCCCCGGATGACATGGTCTACCCAGGGACCGGCCGCGTTGACGAGCATGCGCGCGCGGTGAACCGTCGCGATCTCGGAGACCGTATCCACCGTCTCGATGGTCCAGAGCCCGTTCTCGCGCCGCGCCGAGACCACTTTGGTGCGCGGCATGACCAGCGCGCCCTTGTCGCTGGCATCACGGGCGTTCAAGACCACAAGCCGGGCATCGTCGACCCAGCCGTCGGAATATTCGAAGGCCTTGGTGAAGAGCGCCTTCAACGGCTTCGCCGCCTCGTCGCGGCGCATGTCGAGAACCGCAGTCGGGGGCAGCAGCTTGCGGCCGCCGAGATGGTCATAAAGGAACAGTCCAAGCCGGATCAGCCAGGCCGGACGGATGCCGCCCTTTTGGTAGGGCAGCACGAAGCGCATCGGCCAGATGATGTGCGGCGCCATCGCCCAGAGCACCTCGCGCTCCATCAGCGATTCACGCACCAGTCGGAACTCGTAGTGTTCGAGATAGCGCAAGCCGCCATGGATGAGCTTGGTGGCGCCTGAAGAGGTGCCGGAAGCGAAGTCGTTCATCTCCGCCAACGCCACCGAATAGCCTCGACCAACCGCATCACGCGCGATCCCGCAGCCGTTGATACCGCCGCCGATTACGAACAGGTCGTGGATTTTGTCTTCCATATCGATCTCCCGTGACGTCACGCCGTTGCCGCATAGGAAAGCGTGCTTGCAACGGCAGCACGCCATTTCCGGTAGCGTCGTGCCCGCTCGTCAATGTTGAGGTTTGGGGTGAACCGGCTCTTGGCCTGCCAGTTCGCTGCAAAGCCTGTCAGATCTGGCCAAACGCCCGCGCGCGAGCCCGCGAGTGCTGCAACTCCGTAGGCAGTGGCTTCTTGAGTTGGGGATCGCTCAATGACGCTTCCGAGGCAATCGGCCAATGCCTGCATGGCCCAATCGCTGCCGGATAACCCACCATCGACGCGAAGGGTCGCACCTCGGACGTCCATCGGATAGTCGGACGCCATAGCCTCGAGGAGATCGCGCGTTTGATAGCAGACGGATTCCAGGGTCGCCCGCGAAAGCTCGGCTACTCCTGTCCCTCTCGTCAGGCCAAAAATTGCTCCCCGGGCTTGCGAATTCCAATGCGGCGCACCGAGCCCGGTGAACGCTGGAACGAGATAGACGTCTTCCTGTTCGTCAGCAAGATGCGCGAGGCGGCCTGTTTCGTCCGCTTCCTTGATGAGTTTCAAGGAGTCTCTGAGCCATTGAACCGCAGCGCCCGCCATGAAGATCGACCCCTCAAGCGCGTAGGTCGTTTTGCCATCGAGACGGTACGCGATGGTCGAAAGCAGGCGGTTGGTTGATTGGACGATCTTGTCGCCGGTATTCAGGACCACGAAGCAACCCGTTCCATAGGTCGACTTTAGCATCCCGGGTTTGAGGCAGGCCTGGCCGATCAAGGCTGCCTGCTGGTCGCCCGCAAGCGCCCGGATCGGAATTTGAGCGCCGAAGTGGCCGGCAATCGTCTGGCCGAAATCGTCAGCACAATCCTTCACCTCGGGCAGGAGAGCCCGCGGGACTCTGAACGCGCCCAGCAATTCGTCATCCCAGCGGTTCTCGCGAATGTCGAACAACGACGTTCGCGACGCATTGGTTGCGTCCGTCGCGTGCACAGCGCCGCCGGTGAGCATCCAGGTCAGATAGGTGTCGATCGTGCCGCAGAGCAACTGACCGGCCTCGGCCGCCCGTCGCGCGCCCTCGACATTGTCGAGGATCCAGGCGATCTTCGTGGCGGAAAAATATGGATCCAGCAAAAGGCCGGTTTTTTCCTGTATCAGCGGACCAAACCCGTCTGCGCGAAGAACCTCGCATGCGCCGTAGGTCCGTCGGTCTTGCCAGACGATCGCCGGATGAATTGGCTTGCCGGTCAACCGCTCCCAAACAAGGCATGTTTCGCGTTGGTTTGTGATGCCGATTGCCGCAACGTCCCGCGCTTCGATGCCTGCCCGCTTTAGAGCATTGCGGGAGGTCTCAAGCACAGACTCCCAGATTTCGGTGGCGTTGTGTTCGACCCAGCCGGACTTCGGAAACGACTGCGATATCTCTTTTTGATCGATCGCGATCGGCTGGGCATCGGGGCCGTAAACGATGGCACGGGAGGACGTTGTCCCCTGGTCGATCGCCAGAACATAGCCGGTCATGGAAGCCTCAAATCTTGTTGATGGAAGGGGACCGCCAGCGTCCTGGGAGGGAGACGCTGGCGGCCGGCGGCGGAAGACTGCTAAGCTGCAGCGTTCTTCGCCTCTTGTGAGAAAATCGCTTCGACCTTCGCCGCGATTGCCCGGCCGAGCGTGATGTTCGTCTCGGCAGAGAAATGGATCCCGTCGCAGCCATCGGTCTTGACGAACTCGCCAGCGTCGAGGAAGTCGATCTTCAAGAAATTGGCGAGCGCCTTGTACTGCTTTGCGAGCTCGAGGGACTTTTCGTAACCGCCACCAAACATGCCTTCAAACCATGGGTCAGGCATGGGAGCGAGCGGCGGCGGCGAAACGATCAGGAGCTTCGGCGCAGGGTAGGGCGTGCCGATACCGCCGGTACAGGTGAGAACCTGTCCTGCAAGCTTGCCCATGCCGTTGGCGATCTCGTAGGGCGTGCGGCGGAAGTAGGACTTGGTATCGTTGGTGCCGAGCAAAATGATCACAAGATCGAGCGGCAGGTGGCTGGCCAGCGCCATCGGCAGATAGGCGCTTCCGTTCAGCCGGGGATCGTTGGGGTCCTCGACGCTCGTCGTGCGGGCACTTAAGCCCTCCTCGATGATCGCATAGCCGTCACCCAGCGCCGCTGCCATGGCGCCGGTCCAGCGCTGCTCAAAGGGGTATCTGAGGGTAGGGGACGATTCCGGCACCGGAATCCATCCCCATGTGAGTGAATCCCCAAAACACAGTATTGAGCGGCTCTCTGCCATATCGTTATTCCTCCGATAACTACGAGTTGCGTGCCTTGAGGCCGTAGAAAATGGCCGCAAGCAGGATGATGAGACCTTGCGCGATGAGCTTCCCGGAGTCGCTGACGCCGAAGGACGTCATCACGACAAAGAGGAGCGCGAAAGAAAGGACACCGAAGAACGGCCCCCAGACGCCACCTTCCCCCCGGCCGAACACCACGCCGCCGAGAATGGTCGCCGCAACGGACAGGATCGGAAGATCCAGGCCGACACGAACGCTTCCGACCGCAATCGACGCCGTTTGAACGAGGGCGGCGATGCCGGCGATAAGGCCTGCGAGTGTGTGCGCCACGACAACCGTGCGTTCGACGGGAACGCCCGAGAAGTGCGCGGCTTCCGCATTGGCACCCACGGAGGTGACGTAGCGCCCGAACACCGTTCTCGACAGAAGCAGGGACAACAGCGCCGTCAGCACGACCCAGAACAGAACCGGGAGCGGCAGGGGACCAAGTTTCACATTGTAGATGGTGTTGAAGTAGGTCGGCACGTTCCCCGGCGGCTTGCCGCTGGACAGGAACTGGACGGCACCCACAAGGATGATGCTCACGGCAAGGGTCACAATGACCGCCGAGACACGCCGCTTGCCGACCATGAAGCCGTTGAACAGGCCAATTGCGGTGCCGGTGAAGAGCGCCAGCAGGACGAAACCTGTCGCCGACATTCCAGGAAGAAGGTTCGACGAAATGAAATAGTTGACGAGCAGGATGATGCCGCCGCCTGCAAGGTCAATGCTCTTGACGCGCATGACGAGCAGCTGTCCGAGGACGAGAACGCCGAGAGGGGCGACCTGGCGAATGAAGATCCCCATGACATTTGCATTGAGCATCTGCGGGCGCGAGACGAATAGAACGAGCAGAAGCAATGCAAAAACGTAATACGAAGGCGCGACCCTGAGCATTCGCTGAATTGCGGGATTGTTCGCGAAGCCTAACATTTTAGAGCCCCATCTTCTTGCGTGTCTGGAAACCGACGACAAGCAGCAGGATGCCGCCCTTGATCGCCGTCTGAATGAACGGCGAAACGTTGACCAGATTCATGCCGTTGGAGAGGAGCGCTAGCACCAGGGCTCCGATAATCGTTCCCTGCAGGCTGCCGACGCCGCCGGAGAGTTGCGTGCCGCCAATGGCGACGGCAGTGATCGCATCGAGCTCGAAGAGAAGACCGACATTCGGATCGCCGGACACGATGCGGCCGGCCAGGAACACGCCGGCAAGAGCCGCAAAACACGAGCAGGCGACATAGGCCAGGATGACATTGCGCTTGTCGGCCACACCGAAGTTACGTGTGGCGTCTTCCATGCCGCTGGAAATGCCTCCGCCGATCGCGAAGAGATGAAGTCCGAACCGTGAGCCGTAGAGCAATTTCCAGGCGACCAGGGCAACGCAAATGCCCCAGAATATCGGCATGGGGATGCCGAGGAACGACCCCGAGACCGAGCTGATGACGACATCCGGAATGGTCCCGCCGGAGACGGGACGCAAGATGCGCGCAGCTCCGAGCACGATATATTGCATCGCCAGCGTCGCGATGATCGGATGGACGTTGAGACGGGTGATCACAATGCCGTTGGTCAGGCCGAGCAAGGCCGCCAGCAGGAAGACTGCCGGTATCGTAATGTAGCCCGGGGCGTCCAACGCCAGTATGGCTGTCGTGAAGCTGATCAGCGATCCGACGGAAAGGTCGAGGCCGCCGACGAGGATGACGAACAGCTGGCCGACCGCCGTGATGATCAGCGGCATTGCCTGGGCGATCAGGTTGAACAGGTTTTCACTGTTGAGGAACTGGTCTGTCTGAACGATCAGCGCAATACTGAGGACGATGGTGATCAGCAAGGGAACGATCCAGAGACCTTGGCGATTCTGGCTTCCCGAAAATAGTCTTGAAAGAGTCTTGGTCATCGGATTGGTTCTCTAATTTGGCGCTTACGCGCTCAGGGCGGCGTCGAGGATGTCGTGCTCTGTGGCCCTGGCGGCGGGCATCTCTGCAACGACCGTGTCGCCATGGACGACATAGATGCGATCGCAAAGGCCGATCAGTTCGACAGTTTCCCTCGACAGGACCAGCACGGCCCCGCCGTTCTGCGTGAAGTCGCGAAGCAGCTTGTAAATTTCCGATTTGGCTCCGATATCGACGCCGCGCGTCGGCTCCTCAATGAGGAGGATATCGAGATTGGCGGCGATATAGCGGCCGAGCAGAACTTTCTGCTGATTGCCGCCGGAGAGGGCGCCAACGGGCGCAGACACGTTGATCGTCCGCACGTTGAGCCGCTTGATCGTCTCCGCAACGACCTTCCGATAATTCTTCGCGGCGGAAAAACCCATCCTTGCCGAATGCAGGGCAATCTCGATATTGTGCGCAATCGGAAGGTTCAGAAACAGACCCTCTTCCTTGCGATCTTCAGGAACGAAACCCACCCCCATCTGCTGCAGCTTGCGGATACCGTTCTCATTTGGCACCGGCAACGCAAGTGACTTTCCCTGGAATGTGACGGTTCCGGAGAACGGCTGGAACTGGCCGACGAGCGAGCGCATGAGCTTCTGCTGCCCTTGTCCTTCCAGCCCCGCCAGAGCGACAATCTCACCCTTGGAAACATGCAGCGAAAATGGCTTCGTCGCCGCACCGATCTTGAAGTGCTTTATGTCGAGCATCGGTTCGCCGGCTGCCGATGGGTTTCTTGCCGGGAAAAGATCTTTCAATTCCCGACCGACCATCATCGCGATGAGCGATGTCGGCGTCATTTCGGAAAGGGGGCGCGTGCCCACCAGCTTGCCGTCTTTCAGGACCGTGACCGTGTCGCAGATCTGGAAGATTTCATCCATCCGGTGCGAGATATAGACGATCGCCTTGCCCGCATCGCGCAGTCGCCGGATATGCTTGTTCATGATCTCGACATCGGCGGCATTGAGAGCAGCCGTCGGCTCATCGAGAATGAAAATCGAGGCATCGGCCTTGATGCCATGGGCGATCTCGACGAACTGCCGTTCGGCGATGCTGAGATTCGAAACAAGGGTCCGCGGATCGAGGTCGAGCGAAAGCTCCTTTAGCGCTTTGCTGGTTTCGGCATTCATGCGCCTGTAGTCGACAGTGCCGAAGCGCGTGACCGGCTCACGCCCGAGAAACATGTTTTCGGCGATCGTGAGGTTCGACAGGAGCGTCATTTCCTGGAAGACGGTCGATATGCCGAAATCAAGTGCCTCTTTCGGATTGACGAAGGAGATCTTGTGGCCGTTCTTGAAGATATCGCCACTGTCTGGCCGATGAACACCCGCAAGGATCTTCATGAGGGTCGATTTACCGGCGCCATTCTCGCCCATCAGGGCATGCACCGAACCCGGCAAGAGCTCCAGCGACACCCTGTCAAGTGCCAGACTTCCGCCAAACGATTTTGAAATGTTCGACATTTCCACAAGGTTGGCCATTGCTTCCTCCCAAATCACGCAATTCCGTTCCGGTGGCCATCCGCCGGTTCCGGAACGAAACCGGCGGACGCGCCGCGGGAGAATGATTACTTGCTATAATACTTCTTCAGATCGTCTTCGGAGAGCTGAGACGGCCACCAGACGTTCGCGGAGAGATCGTCGCGGTAATACTTCTTGACCTTCTCGAGATCCCAGCCCGGAGGATTGTAGTCGTAGTGCTTGTAGAGCTGCTTGCCCTCAAGCAGAGCAATCGCGGCGTGCACGCCCTCGGCACCCTGGGCCGGCGAATATTCTGCAGAGATCGACTCGAAGCCGTCGTTGATCCACTGGCCGAAGAACCCGTTGTTGCCTTCGCCCGAGATCGGCGGGATCTTGGCGCCGAACTGCTTGAAGACGTCGACGCAGGCGCGCGTCATGTCGGCGCCCGACGACCAGATGCCGTTCACATCAGGGTTGTTCAGGTAGAGGGTCTCGCAGACGCTCTTGCCCTTGTCATACTGCCAATCGCCATGCTCTTCGGCGACGATCTTGACGTTCGTGCCCTTCAGCGCTTCCAGAAGACCATTGTAGCGGTTGGTGTCTTCCGGATGGCCGGCGAGACCGCGCAGCACCCAGATCTTGCCGTCGTTTCCGACCGTCTTGACGAGCCAGTCGCCCATCACCTTGCCGAAGTGCTCGGCGCCGCCCTGGATTTCTGTCGTGTAATCGTCCGTCTCTACGCGGCCGGTATGGACGATGACCGGAATGCCAGCAGCAATCGCCTTCTTCATCGATGCGTTGGCGGAGGTGGAAGTGACCGGCTGGACGATGATCGCGTCGACCTTCTGCGCGATCAGATCTTCGATGTCGGCAACCTGCTTCTTCTGGTCAAAGCCGGCGTCGAGCAGGATGAACTTCTTGATGCACTTGTTGGCAGCAGCAGCAGCCTCGGACTCGTGAGCGACCTGGACCGTCCAGGTATTGGCGTTGACGCCAAAGTCGCTCATGCCGATGACCCAGCCGCAATCCTTCTTGTACTTGCCAGCTTCGGTCTGCGGGTTGTCGCCAGCTCGCGGCGTGATGCCGTCCATGAACTTGACGTCATCAGCCCAAAGCGGGCCCGCGGTGGATGCCACCACAAGCGTCGCCCCGAGAATAGATTTCAGATAGCCGTTCACTGAGAATTCCTCCCTTGCACAAACACCGTCGTCCTCATCGACGTCGGATCTCCATTGACACGGAGACGCACTTATCCAGGCCGCTGAAGCGGCTTTAGTCGCGGGCCAACGCCATTGGATGACTGGGGTTGGCTATGTTCAGTTCCTGGAAATCTTGCTCTCCCATTCATAGAAATGCCACACCTCTAAAACGCTGTCAATAATTATTCAGATTGAATGAATATCAATAAACTTGCGCCATAGATCGACAAAGGCCATAATCCCCAGAGAATGTTCATGCGTCTTTATGATTTGCCATAAAGGTGGGGAGGAAATGCGGTCAGTCTTATGTTACGGCGACTCGAATACGCATGGCCAAATTCCGGGGGGTTCGCCGCTCGACCGATACGGGCCAAACGAACGCTGGCCTGGAGTTTTGAGACGGGAGCTTGGAAGCGCGTGGTACGTCATCGAGGAAGGCTTGAGTGGCCGCACAACGGTTCGCGACGATCCGATCGAAGGAACGATGAAGAACGGCCGATCCTACCTGCGTCCGTGCCTCATGAGCCACGCGATCCTCGACCTTGTCATCATCATGCTCGGGACGAACGACCTGAAGGCGCGCTTCGGCCAACCACCCTCGGAAGTGGCGATGGGTATTGGCTGCCTGGTCTACGATATCAGGGAACTGGCGCCCGGCCCGGGCGGCAAGCCCCCCGAAATCATGGTGGTTGCTCCGCCCCCAATGCTGGACGATATCAAGGAATGGGAACCCATATTTTCCGGCGCCCAGGAGAAATCCCGGCGTCTCGCCCTTGAGTTTGAAATTATTGCCGATTCGCTCGAAGTCCACTTCTTTGACGCCGCGACCGTCGCGTCGTGTGATCCTCGCGATGGTTTTCACATCAACCGGGAAGCGCATGAAGCCTTGGGAACAGCGCTGGCCAGGGAAGTCGAGGCGATCGGTTGGAGATGATGATATTGCCGCAACGACACGACAAATGGATGCCGGTTCATCTTTATGCCTTACTCGGCGAGGATCGCATTGATGCCTGATATGCGTTTTGCACCACCCAATCCCCTGCGTATTGCCGATCGGGCGACGGGCCTGAACGCCGTGAGCGTGCGCAGCTACAACGAACGCCTGCTGCTGTCGCTGCTCCTTCAAAACAGCGAGATAACCAGATTGGAGATCGGCGAACGGACAGGTCTCTCCGCCCAGACGATTTCGGTGCTCGTCAGATCGCTGGAACAAGAGGGGTTGGTTCAAAAAGGGGAAGCACAAAAGGGACGTGTTGGGCCGCCAACCGTTCCAGTAGCCCTCAACCCCGAGGGGGCCTTCTCGATTGGCATCAGCGTTGGCCTGAAGCGGACGGACGTCGTTCTGATCGATTTCGTTGGCGCCGTTCGCTATCATATGCAGCTTCCCAATCCGCAACCCGAGCGCGATAGCAACCAAACGATGTTCATCGACACCATCCGGCAGGCGATGAACATCGTTCCGAAGAATGCTCAAAAGCGGCTGGCCGGTATTGGCCTGGCTCTGCCGTCGAGCGCATCGGAGGGTCGTGAGGAGAAAGCCTATTTCGACTCTCTGCAAAAGGAAGTCGAGGAGCTCACCGGATACTCGGTGTTCGTGCAGAACGACATCACCGCTGCAGCCAGCGGAGAGAGCATGTTCGGCATTGCCAAGCCGTTTTCCGACTATCTCTATTTTTACATTGGCGCGAACCTCCACAGCCGGCTGGTTTTGAAGCACCAGATTCATCACGGCAATTCTGTTGTCAGTTTCGATGTGGGCGCGGCGTCACTGGAAACCATGTTGACCGCCGCGGGTGCGCCGACGGATCATCTTTGGCAACCACTTGCACCGTGGCCGGAGAACGGCCTGGTTCTCGAATGGGAAGGCAGACTCGCGGAAAAGATGCGCGGCATCGTCAGGTCGCTCACCCAATTTGTCGAGCTGGAAGCCGTTATCGTATCTTCATTTGTGCCGGCGAGTGTCTCTCGGAATGTGTGCGCCTCGCTACAGAAATTGGTTCCCGAGGTCGCGGTCATGCCAACGAGTATCTTGAGCGCACCAAAGGCAGTCGGCGCGGCAAGTCTGCCGTTCATGTCAAGGTTCATGGTCGAGAGTGGTGTCTAACTGATCGGGGCGGCCATCAGCGTCCGGGCAAATTCTCATCCAGCCGGCAACTTTGGTTGCCGGCCCCAGAACTGACTTCGACGAAGATGAGGGCGCTAAATCCATTTGGACTACCGCAAATCAGGCAGCCCTATGCAAGCCCAATTCTCGTCCATTTCCTTCAATCTTGAACTGCTGAACCAGCCCCAGCAGGCTGTCGGCCTGGGAGGCGAGTTCGCGGCTTGCGGCCGTCGTCTCCTCGACCATCGCCGCATTGTGCTGTGTCATCTGGTCCATCTGATTGACGGTGGAGTTGACCCCCTGCAGGGCACTCGACTGGTCGTGGCTGCCACGGGCGATCGTTTCGACGTGCTGGCTGATGGTAACAATCTGGGTGCTGATCTTCGCAAGGACCGCGCCGGTTTCCTGCACCAGATGCGAGCCGGTATTGACCTCGGTCGTCGACTTGTTGATGAGGACCTTGATCTCCTTGGCTGCCTTGGCGGAGCGTTGCGCCAGTTCGCGCACCTCCTGGGCAACGACAGCGAAGCCCTTGCCAGCCTCTCCGGCACGAGCTGCCTCGACGCCGGCGTTCAGGGCAAGAAGATTGGTCTGAAAGGCGATCTCGTCGATGACACCGGTAATCTGTTCGATCTGACGGGAGGCTTCTTCGATGCGGCCCATGGCGTCGATCGCATTGTTGACGACGATCGCCGAGTCGTCGGCGCTGCGCTTGGCCTGGCGGACGATCTGGTCGGCATCCTTGGCACGCTCCGCCGACGAGCGAACCGTGACGGTAATCTCGTCGATGGCGGCGGCCGTTTCTTCGAGCGAAGCAGCCTGCTGTTCGGTACGTTTGGAAAGAACCGCAGCCGACAAGCCCATCTGGTTGCCGTTGCCCTGGGTCATTTCGACATTGTCGCGGATCTGGCGCATCGTCGCCTGCAGCCGCGTCAGCGAACCGTTGAAATCCTGTCGCAGCTGATCGAGC
>NZ_JAGHMF010000020.1 GCF_017741815.1 Rhizobium sp. 16-488-2b | reverse complement strand
GCGCCGAGACGCGGGGTAGAAACGCATTGGCACTCCGCCCGGAAGGACCGAAATGGGCGGATGAGCAGTCGATCAAGCGGGTTTTTCAACGAAATCGGCGCAAAGCCGCCGCCGCGCTGGCTTGGTGGCGTCTGAGACCGAACTCTGCGATTTTCGGCCGGCACACAAAAATGTCGCAGCGAAATCCCCGGTCATCCGGATCGAAGTTTGATCTATGTCAAAGCTGCCGCGCGGGGGGCGACATAGCTTCCGGGCATGCGCCAGAAAACATTCATATCACGAAATTTTCGCCGGTTTGTCGCACCTCTTGCGCTGCTTCCTCTCAGTGGTTGCAATATGGTGGTGATGAACCCAACGGGGGATATCGCTCTTCAGGAGCGTAACCTCATCCTCGTCGCGCTCGGCATGATGCTTCTCGTCGTCATTCCGGTGCTGACCCTGATCGTGGTCTTCGCGTTCCGATACCGCAAGGGCCGAGCGCCCGAGAAGTACGATCCGAACTTCACCCATTCGGCACCGATCGAAGTGGTGGTCTGGTCGATCCCGCTCCTGATCATCGCGTGTCTCGGCGTGGTCACCTGGATCACCACCCACAGCCTCGATCCCTTCCGCCCCCTCGATCGAATTTCCGCCAACAAGCCGCTGGCCAAGGACCACAAGCCTCTCGATATCCAGGTCGTCGCCATGGATTGGAAGTGGCTCTTCATCTATCCCGAACAAGGCATCGCAACCGTCAACGAGTTGGCCCTCCCGGTCGATGTCCCCGTACGTTTCTCCATCACCTCGACAAACCAGTTCAACACCTTCTCGGCGCCCACGCTGGCGGGCATGATCTATGCGATGCCGGGCATGAAATCGATGCTGCACGCCGTGCTCAACGCGCCGGGCGACAGCTGGGGTTATTCGGGCAACTACACCGGCGCCGGCTATTCCGACATGCGGTTCAAGCTGCACGGTGTCGATCAGGCAGGGTTCGACCAATGGGCCGCGGGGATAAAGGCCGCGGGCGAGACGCTGTCGACCGATCGCTACGTCGAACTGGACAAGCCGAGCGAGAAGGTGCCCGTCATGCACTTCTCCGCCGTCGCCTCCGGCCTCTTTGATCGCGTTCTCAACCGTTGCGTGGTCGCCGGCACCGAATGCGCCGCCGACATCATGAAGAAGGACCGCGCGCTCGACCGCGATAATGGCGGCATGTTCGCGCCGCATCCCAAGGATCATTCGTCGATGCCACTAAGCGAGGGGCAGATGAGCCAGGGCATGCCATCCATGAGCCACACCTCGACATCCGGCGACGTCACCGCCGCCGTTCCGGCCGCTCACGACCACACCAACACCGGCACCAACAGTGGCGCACTCGCCGCGCCTGAACAGCAGGGCTCCAATGCAAGACCATAGCTTCACCACGACAGTCTTCGGGCGGCTAACGCTCGAATCGCTGCCGATCCATGAGCCGATCCTTGTCGGCACTTTCATCGCGGTCGCCGCGCTCGGTCTGATCGTCGTCGCAGCACTCACCTATTTCCGGCTCTGGGGCTATCTCTGGAAGGAGTGGTTCACCTCCGTCGATCACAAGAAGATCGGCATCATGTATATCGTGCTGGCGATCATCATGCTGCTGCGCGGTTTCTCGGATGCCGTGATGATGCGCCTGCAACAGGCGATTGCTTTCGGTGGCAACGAGGGCTTCCTGCACTCGAGCCACTACGACCAGATCTTCACCGCCCACGGGACGATCATGATCTTCTTCGTGGCGATCCCCCTGGTCGTCGGCATCGTCAACTTCGTCATGCCGCTGCAGATCGGCGCGCGCGACGTCGCCTTCCCCTACTTGAACAACCTCAGCTTCTGGCTGACGGTTGCAGGTTCGGTGCTGGTGATGATCTCGCTGTTCGTCGGCGAATTCGCACGCACCGGCTGGCTGTCCTACGCGCCACTTGCGGAAAAGGCCTTCAGTCCGGATACCGGGGTCGACTATTATCTATGGTCGCTCGAAATCGCCGGCATCGGCACCACGCTCTCGGCCGTCAACATGGTCGCAACCGTCATCAAGATGCGCGCGCCCGGCATGAGCCTGATGAAGATGCCTGTCTTCACCTGGACCGCGCTCTGCAGCAACGTTCTCGCCATCGCCATCTTCCCGGCGCTGACGGCAGCCTTCTTCCTGCTGCTGCTCGACCGCTATCTCGACACCGCCTTCTTCATCAATGATCTCGGCGGCAACGCGATGCTCTACTGGAACATGGTGTGGATGTGGGGGCACCCCGAGGTCTACGTCCTGATCCTGCCGGCCTTCGGCATCTATTCGGAAATCACCTCGACCTTCACCGGCAAGCGCCTGTTCGGCTACGGCTCGATGGTCTACGCCACGGTCGTCATCACCATTCTCTCGTACCTCGTCTGGTTGCACCACTATTTCACCATGGGATCGGGTGCGAGCGTCAACGCCTTCTTCGGGATCGCCACGATGGTGATCGCCATTCCGACCGGGGCCAAGGTGTTCAACTGGCTGTTCACGATGTTCCGCGGCGAAATCCGCTTCGAACTGCCGATGATGTGGGTCGTCGCCTTCATGCTGACCTTCGTGGTCGGGGGCATGACGGGCGTTCTGCTCGCCGTACCGGCTGCCGACTTCGTGCTGCACAACTCGCTGTTCCTGGTGGCGCACTTCCACAACACCATCATCGGCGGCGTCGTCTTCGGTCTCTTCGCCGGCATGACCTACTGGTTCCCGAAGGCCTTCGGCTTCAAGATGGACGAGTTCTGGGGCAAGGTTGCCTTCTGGGGCTGGGTGATCGGCTACTGGGTTGCCTGGACGCCGATCTACATCGTCGGCCTGATGGGCACCACGCGTCGCGTCAACCATTTCGACGACCCGACGCTGCAGCCTTACTTCGTCATCGCGCTGATCGGCGCCGTCATCATCCTCATCGGTGTGCTCGGCTTCGTCATGGCGATCGTCATGGGCATCGTGAAGCGCAACAAGCTGCGTGATGTCACCGGCGACCCCTGGGATGGTCGTACGCTGGAATGGTCGACCACTTCGCCTCCGCCTGCCTACAACTTCGCGATCACGCCCGTCGTCTACGAACTCGACGCCTGGCACGACATGAAGGAGCATGGCTACAAGCATCCGACCGAAGGCTTCCGCCCCGTCCACATGCCGCGCAATACAGCCACCGGCGTCGTGGTTGCGGCACTCGCGACGGCACTGGGCTTCGGCATGATCTGGTACATGTGGTGGCTGGCCGCCATCAGCTTCGCCGGCATCCTCGTCGTCTCGATCGTCCACACCTTCAACTACAGCCGCGATCACTACATCCCGGCCGATGCGATCGCGCTTACCGAAGGCAAGCGTGCGCAGCAGCCGGCAGCGAGGGCCTGACATGACCATTCAACTCGTCAACAAGGACGCCCAACGCGTCTACCACCAGCCCGAAGCCGAGGAGCATTATCACAGTGGCGGCGCCACGATGCTCGGCTTCTGGATCTACCTGATGAGCGATGCGCTGATCTTCGCCTCGCTGTTCGCCGTCTACGGAACGCTCAGCCGCAATTATGCGGGTGGGCCTCCACCGCAGCATCTGTTCGAGCTGCCGCTGGTAGCGCTGAACACCGGCTTCCTCTTGGCATCGTCGATCGTGCTTTCGATCGGCATGCAGGCGATGGCCGCCGGCCGTACGGCCACCATGTGGCGGCTGCTCGCCGTCACCGGCGTACTCGGTGCGGCGTTTCTCTGCGTAGAACTCTATGAGTTCTCGTCGCTGATCGCAGAGGGGGCAACGCCGCAGCGCAGCGCCTTCCTGTCGGCCTTCTTCACGCTTGTCGGCACGCACGGCCTGCACGTGCTGTTCGGCCTGATCTGGCTGGTAACGCTTCTGGTGCAGATTGCCCAGCGCGGACTGAATGAGGACAACAAGCGTCGCCTGATGTGCCTGTCGATGTTCTGGCACTTCCTCGACATCATCTGGATCGGCGTCTTCACCGTCGTCTACCTGTTTGGAGCACTTCGTTGAGCACACATCATCACACCGAACCCGCTCACGGCAGCAAGGGCAGCATCTGGACCGGCTCGATCCTGTCGATCATCCTGACGGTCATTCCGTTCTGGCTGGTCATGTCCGGGGCGCTGGAAAATGCCACGGCAACCACCGTGATCATCTTCGCGCTCGCCATCGCGCAGATCGTCGTCCACGTCGTCTGCTTCCTGCATGTCGACAGCCGCGCGGAAAACGGTTGGACGCTCTTGGCCTTCATCTTTACGGCCATCATCGTCTGCATCACGATCGTCGGCACGATCTGGGTCATGTACCACATGAACGTGAACATGATGCCGATGACGACAGGCGAAATGAGCAGCATGTAGGTGAGGAATGCGCGCCGCATGGCTGGGTGCGGCGCCATGAGGATCGGCCCGGTGATTTCGATCACCGGGCCGATCGGCGTTTATGAGTCAGGACGCGAGGCAGCTCAGGAAGCCGTCGACGTCCTTTTCCTCTGTCGCGAAGCTGGTGACGAGGCGGATCAGGATCTCATCAGTGCCGACGAGATCAGGCGTGGCTGAGGGGATCGGCCATTCGTAGAATTTCGCGCCCTTGTCTTCCGCGGCCTTTCCGGCACTCTTCTTTATAATGGCGAAAACTTCGTTCGATGTCGTCGACCAGGCGAGGCGGGCCGAGTTGCTGGCGTCGATGCCTGCGCGCAGGCGATCGGCCATGCCGTTGGCGTGGCCGGCGAGATCAAGCCACAGACCGTTGTCGAGGTAGGCGTCGAACTGGGCGGCGATGAAGCGCGACTTGGAGAAGAGCTGGGCGGCGCGCTTGCGGATGAAGGGCATCTCCTTCGCCTTTTCAGGATCGAAGACGACGATCGCCTCGGCGCACCAGCAGCCGTTCTTGGTGCCGCCGAAGGAGAGGATGTCGACGCCGCGCTTCCAGGTCATTTCGGCCGGGCTTGCGCCGAGCGCCACCAGCGCATTGGCGAAGCGGGCGCCGTCCATGTGGAGCGGCAGCTTGCGCTCCTTGCAGATGGCGGCAATGGCATCGATCTCGTCGAGCGAGTAGACGGTGCCGATCTCGGTCGCCTGGGTGATGGTGACCGCCGTCGCGCGGCCATGGTGCACGGCGTTTTCGGGGAAGCCGGCGATCGCCTTGGAGAGCTTTTCCGGATCGATCTTGCCCAATTCGCCATCGACAGGGGTAAGCCGCGCCTGACTGAAGAAATCGGGGGCGCCGCATTCATCGGCGATCACATGGGCTTCGGCGTGACAGAAGGTGATGCCGCCGGGGCGCTGGACGCTGGCAAGCGACAGCGAGTTGGCGGCCGTGCCCGTCGCCACGAAGAACACGGAAACCTCGCGCTCGAAGATTTCAGCGAAGCGCGCCTCGACGCGGCGGTCGAGGTCGCTGGTGCCGTAAGCGGCGGCGAAACCGGCAGATTCCTGCAGCAGGCGCTCGGCAATGGAACGGTGGGCGCCAGCCCAGTTGTCGGAAGCGAAGATCATGGAAAATGCCTGGGAAAAATGGAGGTGGGGGCGGGTTCGGATGGGAGCTTAATCCAAAGCTTCACCGGATCAAGCGATTGGGGCGCAACCCATCACAAAAATTGAATTCCGCAATCAAGAAACAATATAATACGAGATCGCGTAATTTTATGTCGCCAACTTGATTGATTTGGTAATCTTGATGCGCCAATTGACGTTTTTTTAATTTATGGCTCTTGCGGAGCTGTCGCGTTTCTGGCATAGAACCGATGGATTAGGACAGGGTTGCTGTCCTATTTTGGCCGTCAAGGCCGAAGAGGCGCTGGGGGACCTTACACTCGTGGGGTTTCACGCTATAGTTCTTGGAGCGCGGAAGAAGTTCCCGCACGGACCTATGGCAGGCGCGGAGCGCAACGGTTGTTTTGTCGGGAAAGGCTCTGCCTTCCCAGAGAAAGCCTGCCGCCGGCGACCGGATCTTCGATAATGCAACAGCGCTGTCATGCGCCGAACCTAAGATCAGGGACGGTGTGCGACGAAGAGCCGCCCGCACGATCGCGGGCTCTGACAGGAGGCAAGACGATGACGAAGAACACGCCATCCACTGACATCGACCAGTTCGCAGCAGCAGACATGCGCGCGGTGGCCGATACGCGTAAGTTCGCCAACGGTCTCCCGGGCAAACAGGGCCTCTATGACCCACGCAACGAACATGACGCCTGCGGCGTCGGCTTCGTCGCGCACATGAAGGGCCAGAAGTCGCACCAGATCGTCAAGGACGGTCTCTTCATTCTGGAGAACCTGACGCATCGCGGTGCTGTCGGCGCCGATCCGCTGATGGGTGACGGTGCTGGTATTCTCGTGCAGATTCCCGATCGCTTCTTCCGCGAGGAAATGGCCAAGCAGGGCATCACCCTGCCGAAGGCCGGTGAATATGGCGTCGGCCATGTCTTCATGCCGCGCGACGAAAAGCAGATCGCGCACTTTAAGAAGGTGATGCAGGACGTCGTCTCCGAAGAGGGTCAGGTTCTCCTCGGTTTTCGCGACGTGCCCGTCGACAATTCGTCGCTGTCGAAAGCGCCGGATATCGCCGCGACCGAACCGCATCACTGTCAGATTTTCATTGGTGCCGGCGATAGCGCCGCAACCACCGATGAATTCGAACGCCGCCTGTTCACGCTGCGCAAGGTGATCTCCAACCGTATATACGACGAGTTCGACGGCGAGGAGAGCCACTTCTATCCGGTGTCGCTGTCATCCTCGACGATCGTCTACAAGGGCATGTTCCTGGCCTACCAGGTTGGCGCCTATTATAAGGACTTGTCGGACCCGCGGTTCGAGAGCGCGGTCGCGCTCGTGCACCAGCGCTTCTCGACCAACACCTTCCCGTCCTGGAAGCTGGCGCATCCCTACCGCATGGTCGCCCATAACGGCGAAATCAACACGCTGCGATCCAACGTCAACTGGATGGCGGCGCGCCAGGCATCGGTGTCTTCGCCGCTCTTCGGCGAGGACATCTCCAAGCTCTGGCCGATCTCTTATGAAGGTCAGTCGGACACGGCCTGTTTCGACAACGCGCTCGAGTTCCTCGTGCGCGGCGGCTACTCCATGGCGCATGCCGTGATGATGCTGATCCCGGAAGCCTGGGCCGGCAACCAGTCGATGTCGAAGGAGCGCAAGGCGTTCTACGAATACCATGCAGCCCTGATGGAGCCGTGGGACGGCCCCGCCGCTGTTGCCTTCACAGACGGCAAGCAGATCGGCGCGACGCTCGACCGTAACGGCCTGCGTCCGGCCCGCTACCTCGTCACATCAGACGACCGCGTCATCCTCGCGTCCGAAGCCGGCACGCTGCCGGTGGCCGAAGAGGATATCGTCAAGAAGTGGCGCCTGCAGCCGGGCAAGATGCTCTTGATCGATATGGAGAAGGGCAAGATCGTCTCCGACGAGGAGCTGAAGACCGAGCTCGCGACCAAGCATCCCTATCGCAGTTGGCTCGATCGCACGCAGCTGATCCTCGAAGACCTGAAGCCGGTGGAGCCACGCGCGCTGCGCCGCGACGTGTCGCTGCTCAACCGCCAGCAGGCCTTTGGCTACACCACCGAAGACACCAAGATCCTGATGTCGCCAATGGCAACGACGGGCCAGGAAGCCGTGGGCTCGATGGGCACCGATACGCCGATCTCGGCCATGTCGGAAAAGTCGAAGCTGCTCTACACCTACTTCAAGCAGAACTTCGCGCAGGTCACCAACCCGCCGATCGATCCGATCCGCGAAGAGCTGGTCATGAGCCTGGTGTCCTTCATCGGCCCGCGCCCGAACATTCTCGACCACGAGGGTGCGGCCAACGCCAAGCGCCTGGAAGTGCGTCAACCGATCCTTACCAATGGCGATCTCGAAAAGATCCGCTCGATCGGCCACACGGAAGACCGTTTCGACACCAAGACGCTCGACTTCACCTATGACGTGGAGCGTGGCGCCGAAGGCATGCCCGAAATGCTCGACCGCCTCTGCGAGCGCGCGGAAGCGGCCGTCAAGGGCGGCTACAACATCATCGTGCTCTCGGACCGCCAGATCGGGCCTGATCGTATCGCGATCCCGGCGCTGCTCGCGACGGCCGCCGTGCACCATCACCTGATCCGCAAGGGTCTGCGCACCTCCGTCGGCCTCGTCGTCGAGACCGGCGAGCCGCGCGAAGTGCACCATTTCTGCCTGCTGGCGGGCTATGGCGCCGAAGCTATCAACCCCTATCTCGCCTTCGACACGCTTACCGACATGCACATGCGCGGCGAGTTTCCGAAGGAAGTGGATGCGTCCGAAGTCGTCTACCGCTACATCAAGGCGGTCGGTAAGGGCATCCTCAAGGTCATGTCGAAGATGGGCATCTCGACCTATCAGTCCTATTGCGGCGGCCAGATTTTCGATGCGATCGGCCTGCAGCAGGCGCTGGTCGACAAGTATTTCTTCGGCACCGCGACGATGATCGAAGGCGTCGATCTGAAGGCGATCGCCGAAGAGACCGTTGCCCGCCACACGTCCGCCTTCGGCAAGGATCCGCTGCTCGCGACCACGCTCGATATCGGCGGCGAATACGCCTACCGCATGCGCGGCGAAAGCCATGCCTGGACGCCGGATGCGGTGGCCACGCTGCAGCACGCCGTTCGCGGCAACTCGGAGGACCGCTACCGCGAGTTCGCCGAGATGGTGAACACGTCGGCGCTGCGCATGAACACCATTCGCGGCCTGTTCAAGATCAAGACCGCCGAGCAGATCGGGCGCAAACCGGTCGCGCTCGATGACGTCGAGCCTGCAGTCGAGATCGTCAAGCGCTTCTCGACCGGCGCCATGTCCTTCGGCTCGATCTCCAGAGAGGCGCATACGACGCTGGCGATCGCGATGAACAAGATCGGCGGCAAGTCCAACACCGGCGAGGGCGGCGAAGAGTCAGACCGCTACTTCCCGCTGCCGGATGGTTCGGCGAACCCGGAACGCTCGGCGATCAAGCAGATCGCTTCGGGACGCTTCGGTGTGACTACCGAGTATCTGGTCAACGCTGACATGCTGCAGATCAAGGTTGCGCAGGGCGCCAAGCCCGGCGAAGGCGGCCAGCTGCCTGGCCACAAGGTCGATGCGACGGTCGCCAAGACCCGTCACTCGACGCCGGGTGTCGGCCTGATCTCGCCGCCGCCGCACCACGACATCTACTCGATCGAAGATCTGGCGCAGCTGATCTACGATCTGAAGAACGTCAACCCGACGTCCGATGTCTCGGTCAAGCTCGTCTCGGAAGTTGGCGTCGGCACGGTTGCCGCCGGCGTTGCCAAGGCGCGTGCCGACCACATCACGGTCTCCGGCTTTGACGGCGGCACCGGTGCATCGCCGCTCACCTCGCTGAAGCATGCCGGCTCTCCGTGGGAAATCGGCCTTGCCGAAACGCAGCAGACGCTGGTGCTGAACGGCCTTCGTTCGCGCATCGCGCTACAGGTCGATGGTGGCCTGAAGACCGGCCGCGACGTCATCATCGGTGCGCTTCTTGGTGCGGATGAATTCGGCTTTGCGACGGCTCCTGTCATCGCCGCCGGCTGCATCATGATGCGCAAGTGCCATCTGAACACCTGCCCTGTCGGCGTTGCCACCCAGGATCCGGTCCTGCGCAAGCGCTTCAAGGGCACGCCGGAACACGTCATCAACTACTTCTTCTTCGTCGCCAACGAAGTGCGTGAAATCCTGGCCTCCCTCGGCTTCACCAAGTTCGATGACATCATCGGTGCTTCGGAGCTGCTCGAGAAGGACGAGATGCTGGCGCATTGGAAGTCCAAGGGTCTCGACTTCAGCCGCATCTTCCACAAGGTCGAGGCGCCGAAGGAAGCAACCTACTGGACGACTCGCCAGAAGCACCCGATCGACGACATTCTCGATCGCAAGATGATCGCGGAAGCCGAGCCGGCACTCGCGTCGAAGACGCCTGTCAGCTTCGAAGTCGGCATCAAGAACGTCGACCGTTCCGCGGGCGCGATGCTGTCGGGTGAGGTGGCCAAGCGCTACAACCACCGTGGCCTGAAGGAAGACACGATCAACGTGACGCTTCGCGGCACGGCCGGACAGTCGTTCGGCGCGTTCCTGGCGCGCGGCGTGACCTTCAAGCTGATCGGCGACGGCAACGACTATGTCGGCAAGGGCCTTTCTGGCGGCAAGATCATCGTGCGTCCGCCGGAGAACTCGAAGATCATCGCCGAGGACTCGATCATCGTCGGCAACACCGTGCTCTACGGCGCGACCGAGGGTGAGTGCTACTTCCGCGGCGTCGCGGGCGAGCGCTTCGCGGTGCGCAACTCCGGTGCCATCGCCATCGTCGAAGGCGTGGGTGACCACGGCTGCGAATACATGACAGGTGGCGTGGTGGTCGTGCTCGGTGAGACTGGCCGCAACTTCGCGGCCGGCATGTCGGGTGGCGTCGCCTATGTTCTCGACGAGAGCGGCGATTTCGCCAAGCGCTGCAACATGGCGATGGTCGAGCTCGAGCCGGTTCCTGAAGAGGACGACCTGATGGAGAAGCTGCATCACCATGGCGGCGATCTCGCGCACAAGGGCCGCGTCGACGTTTCCGGCGACATGACCCGCCACGACGAGGAACGCCTCTACCAGTTGATCTCCAACCACCTGCACTACACGGAATCCACCCGTGCCAAGCAGATCCTGGACAACTGGGCGGAGTATCGTCCGAAGTTCCGCAAGGTCATGCCGGTCGAATACCGCCGCGCGCTCGAGGAAATGGAGCGCAGCCGGATGGGGATTGCCGCGGAATAACAACACCGACATATCCGCCACGTGCCAATCGTGCGTGGCGGATACCGAAATATCTCGATGACCCATGGCGACTGCGCCGACAGCAATCCTGTCACAGTCTCATGGATGGTTCTCAAGGGGATATGTTCTAATGACGGTTCAGCAATTTGCCCCGGTTAACGGGACTGAAAACAGACAACTGGCTGCGGTGAGGCGGTCATGAGTGTAAGGGAAGACAGCAGCATGGGTAAGGTAACAGGGTTTCTGGAAATCGACCGGCAGGTGGCGAAGTATCAGCCGGCGTCGGACCGTATCCGGCATTTCCGCGAATTCACGATCCCGATGTCGGACCCGGAAGTGCAGAAGCAGGCCGCGCGCTGCATGGACTGTGGCATTCCCTATTGCCATGGCCCGACCGGCTGTCCCGTTCACAACCAGATCCCCGACTGGAACGATCTGGTCTACAACAACAACTGGGAAGCAGCGATCCAGAACCTGCATTCGACCAACAACTTCCCTGAGTTCACCGGCCGCGTCTGCCCCGCTCCCTGCGAGGAAGCGTGCACGCTGAACCTCGAGGATGCGCCTGTTGCGATCAAGACCGTAGAGCAGGCGATCGCCGACAAGGCCTATGAGCTCGGCTTCATCCGGCCGCAGCCGGCTGCCGTTCGCACCGGCAAGAAGGTCGCGATCATCGGCTCCGGCCCTGCCGGCATGGCGGCTGCCCAGCAGCTCGGCCGCGCGGGTCACGAGGTGCATGTCTATGAGCGTGAATCGAAGCCCGGCGGCCTGCTGCGCTACGGCATTCCCGACTTCAAGATGGAGAAGAACTTCATCGATCGCCGCGTCGAGCAGATCTCGGGCGAGGGCGTCACCTTCCATTGCGGCGTCAACGTCGGCGTCGATCTGAAGGTCGAGCAGCTGCTCGCCGATCATGACGCCGTTCTTTACTGCGGCGGTTCGGAAACGCCGCGCGAAGCCGGCATTCCTGGCTTCGACCTTGCCGGCGTTCACGATGCGATGCCTTACCTCGTGCAGCAGAACAAGCGCGTCGGCCGCGAAAACATCGACAGTGTCGGCTGGGCATCGGACCCGATCCTTGCAGGCGCCAAGCATGTCGTCGTCGTTGGCGGCGGTGACACCGCATCGGACTGCGTCGGCACGGCGTTCCGCCAGGGGGCCGTGAAGGTCACCCAGCTCGACATCCGTCCGCAGCCGCCGGAGAAGGAAGACAAGCTCGCGGTCTGGCCGTTCTGGGCCACCAAGATGCGCACCTCTTCTAGCCAGGCCGAAGGTGCTGTCCGCGAGTTCCAGGTGGCGACGCTCGAGTTCATCGGCGAAGACGGCGTCCTGACCGGCGTCAAGTGCTGCGAAGTCGACGAGCGCCGCAAGCCGATCGCTGGCACGGAGTTCATCATCAAGGCCGATCTCGCCTTCATCGCCATCGGCTTCAGCGGCCCGTTCACCACGAGCGTGCTCAAGGAACTCGACGGCAAGCTGACGCTCAACACCGACCGCCGCGGCTCGACAAACGTCGTTGCCAACGACCGCGACTACAAGACCTCGGTCGACAAGTTCTGGACGGCAGGCGACGTGCGCCGCGGTCAGTCGCTGGTCGTCTGGGCGATCCGCGAGGGACGCCAGGCGGCACGCGCCATCGACGAGGCGCTGATGGGCTCGACGGTTCTGCCGCGCTAAGCTGCCGGGACGTTTGGATTGATCTTGGCTCGGGTCTGCGCTTGCGCGGCCCCGAGCTTTTTTGTGCCTTGTGCAGCCTACATACCGAGAAAGTCTATCTGGCGGCCGGCGCGTCAGTTCGGCGAGTATGGACGGACTGTTTGTTGTGCGGGGGTCAATGAATATGTCTGTTCGATCTGTCATCAGCATTGTCGCCGCTTTCCTATGCGTCGCGGCATCGCCGGCCGGGGCCTGGGAGCGCGCCGGCTACGTCAATTATCCGGCGACGGCGAAGTGCCTGAGCGAGAACATGTGCCTGCTGGTCAGTTGCCCGGCCGTGGGCGCGCCGAGCTTCGAGATGGTGATCTACGAGCACGGCAAGGCGACCGGTGAGCCGTTCGACATCATCATCGATGGCCGCACATACACCTTCAATCTGCCAGAGCGCGGCGCCAACGATCTTTATCGCTGGCCGCTTGCCGATGATTTCGCCGATGCCCTTCAGAAGGGGAGCCGGGCGACGCTGGCTTTCGATCCGGTCGGCCTGCCCTATGCGTTTTCGCTGCGCGGAAGCGGGGCTGCCGTGCTGCGAGTGCTTTCCGGCTGCGGATCGTCGACCGCGCCTGTGGTCGCTGCGGCGGCAGCGAGCGGGCGTCTCTCCGGCCTGAGCCCCGAGACGGATTGCCAGGTGGCCACGACGACGGGCGAGGTGGTGGACCTGACGATGAAGGCCTCCGGGCAGGCGATAGAAGGCTTCCAGTTCAAGGACAAGCGCGGCACCGGCTACATCAACGTCGATCCGCCAGGCAATGCCAAGGTCATTCAGGCGAAGCTGAGGACGATCATCGTTCCGGGTGCGAAGCTGAAGATCGAGGTGCATGGATGCGGTGCTGCCGCCAGCGTGGAGGTGTTGTCGGCGGTTGAGGTGATCGAGTAAGGCCGGCACGGTCTTAGTCCCGCCGGCGCGATGGGATTGCGGCATGGTCAACCGCGATGCGGCGATCTATGGTGCGCGGGCCATCGCTTCGCATGGCTATGCGGCAAGGAACAACACCGGATGCCATCGACCGAACTGCTGATCACCTTCTTCGTCACGACGGCGCTGTTTGCCTATATTCCCGGGCCGGCCATGCTTTACGCCGCCGCCCAGACGCTGGCACGCGGACGGCGGGCAGGCTTCATGGCGACGCTCGGGATCCATGTCGGCTGCTATGTGCATGTGATCGCGGCTGCCGCCGGCCTGTCGATCATCTTTCATGCGGTGCCGGTGCTCTATATGGCGGTCAAGCTCGCCGGTGCGGCCTATCTGGTTTGGCTCGGCATCTCGCTGTTTCGCAGCAAGTCTCAAGGGGAGACGACGCTCTCCGCCATCGATCCGAAGTCCGGCCGGCGCGCCTTTGTCGAGAGCATCTCGATCGAGGTGCTGAACCCGAAGACGGCGATTTTCTTCCTGGCCTTCCTGCCGCAATTCATCGATCCCGCCGCCAGCTTTCCGGTCTGGCTGCAATTCGTGCTGCTTGGCACGATCGTCAATTTCATCTTCTCGTCGGCTGATATCGTCTGCGTGATGCTGGCGGGTGTCTTGGTTTCGAGGCTGAGGCGCTCGGGTTCGGCGCAGCGGCTGGTGCAGCGCGCGGGCGGAGGAATCCTGATCGGCCTCGGGGCGCATCTGGCATTACAGCGGAGCTAGCCGACACGATTGATTTGGGCTCGGGGCTGCCTTGCGCGGTCCCGAGCTACAAGGTCGGTTTTTAGAGGCCCGCCTCGGCCATCCAGAGTTCCGCATCGGCACCGCCTGGAATACGCAGCGGCGCGGATGGATCGGTCGCAGCCCGCCATACAGCTTCGGCCACGTCGGCGGGATGGGTCACCGGGCCGGTATCGTCCTGCACGTTCTTGATGAACTGCTGAAGCATCGGCGCATAGTCGGCATCGTCAAGGCCACGGAAATGGGGGCGGGCGTTTTCGCCGAAGCGGGTGGTTGGCGAGCGGCCGGGCAGAACGATATGCACGCGCACGCCGAATGGCTCCATCTCGACCGCCAAGGATTCCGTCAGCGCGTTCACGGCGGCCTTGCTCGCTCGATAGACGCCGATGACCGGCAGCGTCTTCACCGTCACCGTCGAGGTGACGTTGATGACGACGCCCGCCCGGCGTTGGCGCATCTGCGGCACGACGGCCTGGACCATCGCCAAGGTGCCGATCGTGTTTGTCTTGAACAGGGAGCGCACGGTCTCCGGCGCGGTGAGCTCGATGGGCGAGGGAGCTCCGAAGCCGGCGTTGTTGACGAGCACGTCGATATGACCGGCTGCCGCCACGGCCTCCGCGATACTTGCAGGGTCCGTGACGTCGAGCGCCAGGATGCGCAGGCGTTCGGAGGCCGGCAACAGGTCGGGGTCGGGTTTGCGCATCGTTGCGATCACATCCCAGCCACGGTCGAGAAAGAGTTTCGCGGTCTCCAGGCCAAAGCCGGACGAGCAACCGGTGATCAATATCGTGGGCATCTGCGTCTCCAATTGAAAGGGAATGATTGCAGGGTAGTGACCGCGTGCGAGACTTGATATAGGCTGAAGTCTCCATTTCTTTAGCGATAGTCCTGATTGTGGCCGTTGATCCTCTTGCCGAAATCGTCACGCTGCTGCAGCCCGCCGCGCGTTTCTCGAAGCTGGTCGAATGCGCCGGCCTCTGGCGGATTGAACGCGAGGCCACGGGCGAGCCCTTCTACTGCGCTGTTATCGAGGGGCACTGTCGCGTGACATTCGGGGAGGAGCCGCCGTTCATGCTTGAGGCCGGCGACTTCGTTCTGGTGCCGGCCATGCGTGATCTCGTCAATGAGAGCATCGACGCGCCGCGCGATCTGCCCGCCGTCGTTCCGAAGCAGATGAGCGACGGTCGCTTCCGCGCGGGTCGTCTCGATGGGCCGGCGGATCTGCGCATGCGCATCGGTCATTGCAGCTTCGGTTCGCCGGATGCGGCGCTTTTGGTTTCGCTGCTGCCCGATGTCGTTGTCGTTCGCGGCGAACCGCGTCTGGCGACGCTGATGCAATTGGTCGGCGAGGAGACACGCGAGCGGCGGCCGGGGCGTGAGCTGGTGCTTGAACGGCTGTTGGAGGTGTTGCTGATCGAGGCGCTCCGATCCGGCACGCAGCCGACGGGCGCGCCTGGGCTGAGCCGTGGTCTTGCGGATGAACGGCTGGCGGCGGCACTTCACGCGCTGCATGAACGGCCGGCCCATCCCTGGACCGTGGCGGATCTCGCAACCGAAGCGTCACTCTCCCGATCGGCCTTCTTCGCGCGTTTCAGCCGTGTCGTCGGTCTGCCGCCGATGGAGTATCTGCTGGCCTGGCGCATGGCGCTCGCCAAGCAGCTGTTGCGCGGCCGCGAACTCGCGATGGATGAGGTGGCGGAGCGCGTCGGTTACGGTTCGGCCAGCGCGTTCAGCGTCGCCTTTTCGCGATATGCGGGCGTGCCGCCGGCTCGGTATGCCCGCAGTCAGCCTCTGCTTGAGAGGTGATCGACCAGCACGCGCAGCTTCTGCGGCTGGCGATGGCGGCGGGGGTAGTAGATGTAGAAGCCGTCGAAGGGTGGGCAGTAGCTTTCGAGAAGCGGCACGAGCTCGCCGCGCGCGATATAGGGCGCGAAGGTCTCGACCATGCCGAAGGTGATGCCGGCGCCTGAAGAGGCCATGCGCAGCATCATGCCCATGTCGTTGGTCGTCATGTCGGGATCGACGGCGACATCGAAATCACGGCCATTCTCGGTGAATTCCCAGCGGTAGGGGGCGGTGTCGGGTCTAGGGCGCCAGCCGATGCAGACGTGATCGACGAGATCGCGGGGGTGTTGCGGCGCGCCGCGTCGGGCGATGTAATCGGGCGATGCGACGGCGCACTGGCGCTGGGCTGAGGAGACGGAGACGGCCACCATGTCCTGCTCGATCACCTCGCCCAGCCGGATCCCCGCATCGAAGCCGGCCTCGACGATATCGAACTCGCCGTCGGTGATGGTGATATCCAGGCGCAGTTCCGGATATTTCGTCATGAAGCTTGCCAGCAACGGGCCGGAAATGACGCGTTCGGCGATCGACGACACGGCGATGCGCAGCAGGCCCGATGGCCGCGCGCGGACCTCGCGTACGGCTTCGATCGCCTCTGTCACCCGGTCGGCGGGCTCCTTCACCAGGGATTGGAACAGTTCGCCGGCTTCGGTCAGCCGCACGCTGCGCGTGGTGCGCTGGACGAGCGTGACGCCCAGCCGGTCTTCCAGCCGCTGCAGCGCCTGGCTGACGGCGGAGCGGGTCACGCCCAGCCGCTCGGCGGCGACGCGGAAGTTGCGCGCTTCCGCGACGGCAAGGAAAACGGAGATGCCTTCGAACTGGTCGCTCATTGGTTAGAATAACTAACCAAGCTATCTCGGATTGACAACTCGTTTGATGCCAATGTCGCCCCTATCTCTCATCCCATGGCAAGACGGAAGAGCCGTCGCCTGCAATCGCATCGGTCCTGCGAGGCCGGAAGAGGAGAGAGATGATGAGCGATCACCCCTATGTCGGGATGTGGATCACCGATGACGGCCGGGTTCGGCACGCGCTTCTGGAGAACGGCCGATACGACGAGGCGCGCGGCAACCGCGAGAGCGCCTATCAGGGGCGCTACGAGGTCCGTGGCGCTCATATCGATTACTGGGACGACACCGGCTTTACCGCCGACGGCGATTTCGTCGACCGCGACACGCTGCACCATGGCGGCATGATCCTGCGCCGGCGCTAAGGCTCAACGAAAGAGTGGGCGAAAAGCCCGGAAGGAGACGACATGACTGAGACTTCCCCCATCTGGTTCATCACCGGTGCTTCCTCGGGGCTCGGCCTCGCTTTGGCCGAAGCCGTATTGGCGCGCGGCTGGCGGGCGGCTGTCACGGCGCGCAAGCCCGGCGCGCTCGACGATCTGGTCGCGCGCTACGGCGATCACGTGTTGCCGCTTGCGCTCGATGTGCGCTCCAAAGCGTCGATCGACGAGGCGGTTGGTGCGGCGGAGAAGCATTTTGGCGGCATTGACGTGCTGGTCAACAATGCCGGTTACGGCTATCTCGCGGCGATCGAGGAGGGCGATGATCAGGAAATCCGTGATCAGTTCGAGACCAATGTCTTCGGCCTGATCGCGGTGACCAAGCGGGTGCTTCCCGGCATGCGCGCGCGGCGTCGCGGGCATGTGTTCAACACGTCGTCGCTCGGCGGCCTCGTGGCGTTCGCGGCGACCGGCTATTATCACGCCACCAAGTTCGCGGTTGAGGGCTTGTCGGAATCGCTCTCTCACGAAGTGGCGCCGCTGGGCATCAAGGTCACCATTCTGGAGCCGGGTGCGTTTCGCACCAATTGGGCCGGCAGCTCGATGATCGAATCGGCGACCGTGATCGACGACTACGCGGAGACGGCTGGCAAGCGAAGGGCCGCGACCCGTGCGGTCTCCGGCAACCAGCCGGGTGATCCGGCGCGTGCTGCCGCGGCCGTCATTGCCGTCTACGAGGCGGAGGAGTCGCCGCTCCGCTTGCTGCTGGGCGCGCCGGCGCTGAAGATCGCTCGCGAGCGGCTGGATGCGTTGCGGTCGAATTTCGATGCATGGGCGGATGTGACGCTGAGTGCGGATTTTCCGAGCTGAGCCAGTTGAGCTAAAGAAAGAGAGGCGGGCGTGCGAGCGCCCGCTTTTACTTGACCGAGACCTCGGCGGTCGATTTGGCGGCGGGGCGGCTGTAGTCGTCGACGCGACCGGCCGGGGGCTTGGCCATTTCGCCATCCTGCACCAGCTTGTCGCGCGGCGACTTCGTGGCGCTGACGGGAATGGCGGCGCCGCCGAGAAGGGCGCTGCCGCCGTCGAGGTTGGGGTCGGAGAGCGCGATCGGGTCGGTGTGATCGGCCGGGTTCGACGAGAGGCCGATCGCCGGCGCGCTGCTGTTGTCGAGGCGCACGAGATCGGGGCTTGCCTGGGTGCCGAGGATACGGCGGGCTGGCTTTTCGACATAGAAGGCGACCTTGCGGCGGCCGGCATCGGTCATGTTGATGCCGTCGGAGGTGCGCAGGCGTACCTGCTGCCCATTGATGTCGGAGCCGGTGACGATGAAATCGCCGCTCTCGCTGACGAAGCCGTCCCAGATATCGACGAACTCGCCGCCGATCGATTCCACCTGCTTGCGGTAGACCTGGTTCATCTGCGCCGCATCCGCCATCATCGAAGGCGAGTCGAAAGCGGGCAGGCCGACCCAGAGCAACGGAATCTTTCTAGCCGTCACCGCCTTGCCGAAGGCGAGAACGCGACGCTGATACTCGGTGTACCAGCCATCGGTGCGGAATTTCTCCTTGCCGACATCGGTCACCATCTGCTGGCGGTCGTTAGCGCCGAGCATGACGACGACCATGGCGGGCTTGGCCTCGTCCATGAATTTCGTGAGCTGCGTGGGCCAGTCGTAATAATCGTCGCGCACGAGGCCGGAGGCGACGTTGCTATGGGTCTCTATGAGGATGCCCGGCGAATCCTGGAAGGCCGCGTCCATGCCGACACCGAGGCCGCCGGCCAGGAAGTCGCCGACGACAAGGATCTTCTGGGCATTGTCGAGCTTCTCGACGACCTTCTCTTCCGGTGCGATCACGGGTGCGGCGCGCGGGGTGGAGACGGCGGCCTTAGGCGGCGCCTTCTTCTTTCGCTGGGGGGCGGCGCGCGGCTGCGTGTATTGGCCGGGCGCCTGCGGGGCCTCGTCGATGTAACGGCGGCCCAAGAAGAAATCCATGAGCGAGCGGCGCTGATAATAGCGCTGTTCCTGGGCTTCGGCCGAAACGGGAGGGAGGACAGAGGTGGACAAGACCAGCACCGCCGCGCCCAACGCGCCCCAGCGGAGCATGCCGCGAACGCCACTCTTGGCTGTTGTCTGATCTACTCGTTTACGCATATCGGCCGCCCTGCATCGACGCTTATTTTCTCATGGAGCGGGACGGGCGTCCACACCCCAAAGCGCGGTGCGCGTGTTTTTGATCGCGACGTGACGGCTACTTGCGAAGCGCGTTCAGGAGCGGCAGCGAGGGTTCGCCATCCGCCTGCATGCCGATGCGGCCCTGGACGGCGGCGATCGCGGCCTTGGAACCACTGCCGAAATTGCCGTCGACCTCGCCGTCATAATAGCCGAGCGCCTTCAGGCGGGTCTGCAGCTCGAACTTCTCCTTGACGTCGAGAGTGCCATCTGGGCGTGGCCAGCGCTGCTTCATGCCGCCATAGCCGGCGATCTCGTCGGCGAGCAGGCCGACGGCAATGGCGTAGCTGTCAGAGGCGTTGTACTTCTTGATGGTGTAGAAGTTGCTGGTCATCAGGAAGCCCGGGCCGTCATTGCCGGCAGGCATCTTCAAGACCGCCTTGCCGGAACCGTCCTTGAAGCCCATGCCGCTCGGGCGCTTCAGGCCAAGGGCTGCCCACTGCGACAGCGTCATGGTCTTGCCGACGTGCTTCAGCGCGCTCGATGGTACCTTGACTTCGTAGCCCCAGGTCTTGCCGAAATCCCAGCCGTTCTTCTTCAGGAGATTGGCGGAGGTGGCGAGCGCGTCGGGAACCGAGTTCCAGATGTCGCGGTGGCCGTTGCCGTCGGCGTCGACGGCGTAGAGCAGGTAGCTGGTGGGGATGAACTGGGTATGGCCCATGGCGCCGGCCCAGGAGCCGGTCATGCCATCAGGCGAGATGTCGCCGTTCTGCAGGATCTTCAATGCGGCGATCAGCTGCTTCTGCGCGAACTTGGTGCGCTTGGCGTCGGCATAGGCGAGTGTTGCCAGCGCACGCGGCACGTAATGCAGCCTGTCGTCCTTCTCGAGCACGGCGCCGTAGTTCGATTCCATCGACCAGATCGCCAGGAGAATCGTCTTGTCGACACCGAAGTTTCGCTCGATCCAATTCAACGTAGAGGCGTGTTTGGCCATCATCTTGCGGCCGATCTGGACGGTATAAGGATTTACGCGAGAATCCACGTAATCCCAGATTTTCGTCGTAAATTCAGGCTGATAAGTAGCCTTTTCCAGCACCGTAGGGTCAGGGTCGCTGACGCCTGAGAAAGCTTTACGATAAGTTGCCTTGCTGATGCCATTTTGAGCGGCAGTTTGATAGAAGTCCGCGATCCACTTCTGGAACCGCTGGTCGGCCATGGCGTTAATAGGCGCCAGACTGGCGGATGCGGTCATGATGAATGCGAATGCAAGACCACGAAGGGAGATTTTGTGATTTTGAGTCATCGGCGGTCATCCGTCCTTTCGTTTCAGGCACAGCAGAGCGCAAAAATTCCGCTCAGGCCTGAGACTACCCGAACGGAGTCAACAAATTCTTTACCATGACGCACGAACACAGTCACTATTTGCAAAACCGTAGCAAATCTCATCTAATCCGATCAAAATCGCGTTATATTTCAAGCGTTAGAATCATCCCAGGAGGCCTGTGTGGCAGAGCATAAAAAAGTTCGCAAAGCTGTATTCCCGGTCGCCGGTCTCGGCACGCGCTTCCTTCCGGCCACGAAGGCCGTTCCGAAGGAAATGCTGACTGTCGTCGACAAGCCGATCATTCAGTATGTGGTGGATGAAGCGCTGGAAGCCGGGATCGAGCATTTCGTTTTCGTGACGGGCCGTAACAAGCACATCATCGAAGACTATTTCGACATCCATTTCGAGCTTGAGCAGACGCTGCGCGAGCGCAGCAAGAACGCCGAAATCACCCTGCTCGCAGGCCAGCTTCCCAAGGCTGGTACCGTGAGCTTCACGCGCCAGCAGGAGCCGCTCGGCCTCGGTCACGCCGTATGGTGCGCCCGCGAGATCATCGGCGACGAGCCCTTCGCGCTGCTGCTTCCCGACATGATCATGAAGAGCGAAGCCAAGGGCTGCATGAAGGGCATGATCGACCTTTATGCCCAGAGTGGCGGCAACATCATCGCCGTGGAAGAGTGCGCGCCCGATCAAGCCCACAAATACGGCATCGTCGGCGTCGGCGACGCGATCGGTGACGGCTTCCGCATCACCGGCATGGTCGAAAAGCCCGCCAAGGGCACCGCGCCGTCGAACTTCTTCATCAACGGCCGCTACATCCTGCAGCCGGAAGTGTTCAAGATCCTGGAAACCCAGGAACGCGGCGCCGGCAACGAGATCCAGCTCACCGACGGCATGCTGAAGCTCCTGAAGGACCAGGCTTTCGCCGGTTACCACTTCAAGGGCACGACCTATGACTGCGGCGCCAAGGATGGCTTCATCCTCGCCAACGTTGCCTTCGCGCTTGAACGTGCGGATATCCGCCCGACCGTGATCGAAGGCTTCAAGGACCTGCTCAAGGGTCTCTGATATCAGGCGATTGAAGGGGAGGCCGCGTCGCGGTCTTCCCGATCGCTATCAGCGTTTCAGCTTCAGACCGACGCCGGCCCGCCATTGCTGCGAGTCGGCGCCGACTTTTCTGGAGGTGAGTTCATAGCCGATGGTGCTCGTCAGATCGAGATATCGGTTGATGTTCCAGGTCAGGCCGGCGCTGGTCGTATAGACCGTCTCGTCGCTGATCGTGCTATCCGATGGATAGTCGCGCAAGGTTATCCCACCCAGGAAGGTTCCGACCAGATTGTCGCGCAGCTGATGCGTGACCGTCGTCGTCATGGCGCGCGAGATATAGCCCGCGACACCTGGCGTGGTGGATGGCTGCAGGCTGGTCTGCAGGCCGAAATCGATATCCGTGCCACGCAGAGGCGACCAGCGGACGCTGGCATCGAGCACGGTTGCGTCGATATCCGACAGCCTGACGTCGTCGAAGCTGGCGATCTCGTAACCCACGCCCACTTCGCCGCGCAGCTTTTCGCCAAGATCCACCTCGACGCCGACCTTGGCGCCGTAGCTGTCGCCGGAGCGCTGGTAACCGGCTACGTCGGTCGTCTGGTCATACACCGTCTTGCCGACATTGCCTTCGATGAAGGGGATCAGGGCAGGCGACAGCTCGTAGCCGATGCGGCCGCGCAGGGTGCCCGATGTCTGGTCGCGGTCGCTGAGCGATACGACGGTGCCATCGGATAGCGTGGCGTCGGAATAGATCGTGCGGGTGAAATCGATGCCGGTGCTGCCTCGCAGAATACCGAAGTCGCGCTCGATCGAGGCGCCTAGGGTGAACTCCTGCACGTCCGACTGCTGGTCGGCGTTCTGGATGGCGTTCGGGTCGTCGGTGTCTTCGCGGTAGAAGTGGTAGCCGCCGGTGATGTGGGCCGTGGTTTCCTCGGGGAGATCGAGCCTCAGATCGCCGTTGATCCGGAAGTCCGGCTGCTCCTCGCCTTCGCCGCTGACATTCTTCTGCCAGGCGCCCTCGCTCGTGATCAGCAGCTGATGCAGCGCCCAGTCCGACGTCAGCGTCGTCTTCATGTCGGTTTCGAGGAAGGCGCGCGTCTGCTTGACGTCGCCGTCCTTCTGCGTCTCGGTGTTGATGCTCTGCGTTACGGTCGGACGCAGCACGAAGGTGCCGACGCGGATGCCAGGGGTTTCCTCGGTCGAGAGATTGACGTCGGGCTTGCGCGGCCTGCGCTCGTCGAGCGGGGCCTCACGGGTGTTCAGCCGCATCATGTCTTCGTCGAGAATGGAGCCGGTGGTCTCATCGCTCGGCTGGTCGCCTGATGTGGTTTGCCGTGCGGTCGCGGTGGTGTTGGCGTTGGCGCCGTTGGCAGTGCCGTCGTTCGCATTGGCCGGGTCGTCGGCGGATGCCGCGGCGCCGGGTATGGCCGCGCCGTCATCCGGTTGATCGCCCGTGGCATCGGGGGTGGCGATGTAGGCGGACTGGGCAAGGGGAGAGGAGGATGCGGCAGTGCGCGCCGATTGGGCGAGCGCCGAAGTGGGGACTGCGAGCTCAAGACCAGCCAGCGCCACGGATACGGCAACGCCCGCCGCGCGGAGCGGCGTCAGACTGCTCGTATGTCTCCAATGGCCCATATGGTTGCGCTCGGCATGCTTCGAAGTGGTTACCCGAACGTAAAGCCTCGTGGTTAACCATTCGTTGCCATTTGGCCGCAAGCGGTGTGCAATCCGCCGCTATGGTGGACACCGCGCTGGAAAGCGGCTAACGGATGGCGATGATCAAGCGAGCGGTAAATCTCATCGACAACGGCGTGATCGACTCGGCCAGGCGCACACTCGCCACCGAACGACAGTCGTTGGTGTCCCTCGAACAGGCCTTTGACGGCGATCTCGCCGGGCCTTTCATGCAGGCTGTCGAAACGATCGGCGGCATTTCGGGGCGGGTGATCGTTACCGGCGTCGGCAAGAGCGGCCATATCGGCGTCAAGATCGCCGCGACGCTCGCATCGACCGGAACGCCCGCCTTCTTCATGCACGCCGCCGAGGCCAATCACGGCGATCTCGGCATGGTGGGGCTGGGGGATGCGGTGCTGGCGCTGTCGAAGGGCGGCGAGAGTGCGGAACTGCGCAACGTGATCGCCTATACGCGCCGCTTCTCCATTCCGCTGATCTCCATGACCTGTTCGCCGGATTCGTCGCTGGCCAAGGCGTCCGATGTCGTGCTTCTGATGCCGAATGTCGAGGAAGCCTGCCCGCACGGCTTGGCGCCGACCACGTCGACGATGATGCAGCTGGCCATGGGTGATGCGCTGGCGATCGCGCTGCTTGAGGCGCGCGGCTTCACGGCGCGCGATTTCCATGTGTTCCATCCGGGCGGCAAGCTGGGTGCGGCCTTGAGCCATGTCGCCGATGTCATGCACACCGGCGAGCGCGTACCGCTGGTTGCCAAGGGCACACCGCTGCCGGAGGCGATCTCGACGCTATCGCGCAAGCATTTCGGCTGTGTCGGTATTTTGGACGAGGACGGCCGGCTTTGCGGCATCGTCACCGAGGGCGATATGGCGCGCAATCTGTCGCGCAACCTGTCGGAGCTCGTGGTCGACGATATCATGACGCGGGCGCCGAAGACGGTGAAGCCGAATGTGCTGGCAACCGCCGCGCTAGCGCTCTTGAACAAGCACAGCATTGGCGCGCTGATTGTCGTCGACGACGACAACAGGCCGGTCGGGCTCATTCATTTCCACGATCTTCTCAGGATCGGCGTGGCCTGATCAAGCCAGCTTGATCGGGATCAAGGCCAGCTTGATCGGGATCAGGCTTCCTCGACCGTCAGGTCGCGGCCGTTGCTTGATATGACCTTGACGCGCGCGCCGACGGGCAGATCCGGGCCGCTCACCTTCCATTGCGTGTCATCCAGTTTGATGCGGCCACGGCCCTCGGTGATCGGCTCGGCGAGCGTCGCGGTGCGACCGACGAGGCTGGCGCTGCGCTGGTTGAGAAAGGGCTCGTCCGTCTCGCCGTGATCGCGCGTCAGCTTGCGGCCGATGAAGGTGGCGCCGACGGCGAAGGCGGCGAACAGGATCGCCTGCAGCTGCCACACCCAGAAGGCGCTATCCCAGAAGAGCAGCGACAGCGCGCCGACGGCGATTGCCGCGAGACCGATCCAGACGAGGAAGAAGCCGGGCACCAGCATCTCGGCGGCGAGCAGCACGAGGCCGACGACCCACCAGCTCCATGGCCCCAATTCCGATGTGATGGCGGCCAGCATCTATCAGCGCTCCGGGTTCTGGTTGAACGGGTTGACCTGCGGCGTGGTGCGCGGGGCCTGGACCTGGCGCGGCGCGGGGGCCGCCGGCGGAGTGTCGCTGCCGCCGAAGACTTCCTTGGCGATGGCACCGATGCCGCTCAGCGAGCCAATGATCGACGAGGCCTCGATCGGCATCAGCACGACCTTGGAATTGGTGGCCGAGCCGATCGCGGTCAGCGCCTCGGTGTATTTCTGCGCCACGAAGTAGTTGATCGCCTGCACGTCGCCGGCGGCGATGGCTTCCGACACCATCTTGGTGGCCTTGGCTTCGGCCTCGGCCAGGCGTTCGCGCGCCTCGGCGTTGCGGAAGGCGGATTCACGCTGGCCCTCGGCCTGCAGGATCGCCGACTGCTTGGCACCTTCGGCGCGCAGGATCTGCGCGTTTCTCGAGCCTTCGGCTTCCAGCACCTGGGCGCGCTTCTCGCGCTCGGCCTTCATCTGGCGGGCCATGGCATCGACGAGATCGCGCGGCGGCTGGATATCCTTGATCTCGACGCGGGTGACCTTGATGCCCCAGGGCTGAACGGCATCGTCCACGACACGCAGCAGGCGGTCGTTGATCGCGTCGCGGTTGGAGAGTAGCTCGTCGAGGTCCATCGAGCCCATGACCGAGCGGATGTTGGTCATGGTCAGGTTGAGGATGGCGTTTTCGAGATTGGAAACCTGGTAGGCCGCCTGGGCGGCGTTGAGGATCTGGTAGAAGGCGACGGCATCGGCCGAGACCGAGGCGTTGTCGCGGGTGATGACTTCTTGCGTGGGAACGTCGAGCACCTGCTCCATGACGTTCATGCGGGCGCCGACGCGCTCAATGAAGGGGGTGATGATGTTGAGGCCGGGACCCAGCGTGCGGGTGTAGCGGCCGAAGCGCTCGACCGTGTACTGATAACCCTGCGGGACCGTTTTGATGCCGGCGAAGAGCACCAGGATGACGAAGACCACCAGCGCGATGACCACGATGTCGAAGCCGCCCAAAACCATGAAATACCTCCCAAAACCCGAATCGAATAGCCGCACCTTAGCCGAGACGATTTCAAAAGCCACGCTCTCAGGTAGTCGTGCCGCGTTACCCATCAAATATGGGGGTTCGATTGGTTCTTCACAATGCGGTCCCTTTGGCCTAGAACGCCCGCATCCGGTCGCAGCCCACCCGGTCAAAACAAGGGATCAAACATCATGAAGACTATCGTCATCTGCTCCGGCGGATTGGACTCCGTTTCGCTTGCGCACTGGATCGCTGGGGAACAGCAGCTTATCGGCCTGCTCTCCTTCGATTACGGCCAGCGTCACCGCAAGGAACTCGACTATGCCGCCGCCTGCGCCAAAAGGCTCGGCGTGCCGCATCAGATCATCGACATCAGGCCGATCGGCAGCCACCTCACCGGCTCGGCGCTGACCGACAATATCGACGTGCCCGATGGACACTATGCTGAGGAGACCATGAAGGCGACGGTGGTTCCGAACCGCAACGCCATCATGCTCGCCATCGCCTTCGGGCTTGCCGCCGCGCAGAAGGCGGATGCCGTGGCTGTTGCCGTGCATGGCGGCGACCACTTCATCTATCCCGATTGCCGCCCCGGCTTCATCGACGCGTTTCAAACCATGCAGGATGCAGCCCTGGACGGCTATGCCAGCGTCAACCTGCAGGCGCCCTACGTCAACGCCACCAAGGCCGATATCGTCACCGATGGCGAAAAGCACGGCACGCCGTTTGCGGAGACGTGGTCGTGCTACAAGGGCGGGGCGCGCCATTGCGGGCGCTGCGGCACCTGCGTCGAGCGGCGCGAGGCGTTTCATCTGGCCGGCGTCGCGGACCCGACGGACTACGAGGACGCGGATTTCTGGAAGTCGGCGACATCGGGCTTCGCGGCCACGGAGGTGTAATCCCGTGTTCCGCATTACCAAGGAATTCCACTTCTCCGCCTCGCATCAGCTCTCGCATCTGCCCGCCGATCACCAGTGCGCGCGGCTGCACGGGCACAACTATATCGTCGTCGTCGAGCTTGCGGCTGCAGAACTCAATGACGACGGCTTCGTGCGTGACTATCACGAGCTTGCTCCGCTGAAGCGCTATATCGACGAGCGTTTCGACCACAGGCATCTGAACGAGGTGCTCGGTCATGATCGAGTGACGTCTGAATATCTCGCCAAGCACTTCTATGACTGGTGCAAGGCGATCCTGCCGGAGACGTCGGCCGTTCGGGTCAGCGAGACACCGAAGACCTGGGCGGAGTACCGGCCATGAGCGCCGATCACAAGATCCGCGTCAGCGAGATCTTCGGGCCAACCATTCAGGGCGAGGGCGTGCTGATCGGCCTGCCGACGGTTTTCGTGCGCACTGGCGGCTGCGATTACCGCTGTTCGTGGTGCGACACGCTGCATGCCGTCGACAGCGAATATCGCGATCAATGGACGCCGATGTCGGTGGAGGAGATCTGGGCCGAGGTCGTTTCGCTCTCGGGCGGGCGGCCACTGACTGTCTCGCTCTCCGGCGGCAATCCGGCGATCCAGCCGCTGGGGCCGCTGATTGCGCGCGGACATGGCGAGGGCTATCGGTTCGCGCTGGAGACGCAAGGCAGTGTCGCCAGGGATTGGTTTGCCGATCTCGACACGCTGGTGCTGAGCCCGAAGCCGCCGTCGAGCGGCATGGAGACGGACTGGGGGCAGTTCGAGGACTGTCTACGGAAGGCCGCCGGCGGGCCTGATATCGCGCTGAAGATCGTGGTGTTCGATGAGCGGGATTATGGCTATGCGCGGGAGGCTTCCGCGCGGTATCCGGATCTGCCGGTTTATCTGCAGCCCGGGAACCACACGCCGCCGCCTGCCGATGACGATGATGCCAGGATCGATATCGATGGGATCATGGATCGGATGTTGTGGCTGGTGGGGAAGGTGACCGAGGATCGGTGGTTCGAAGCCCGGGTGCTGCCGCAGCTGCATGTGTTGTTGTGGGGGAATCGGCGGGGGGTGTGAGTGGGTTGTGAGGAGTGCACTTAGGCTCGGTTTTGCCGTGTGTTACCCCCCTCTGTCCTGCCGGACATCTCCCCCACAAGGGGGGAGATTGGCTGGGGGCAGCCGCTCGCTCCACCTTAATTGTTTGGCGTAAACCTCACCACGAGTCGATCTCCCCCCTTGTGGGGGAGATGCCCGGCAGGGCAGAGGGGGGTATGGCTGGTCGCAGCGGCTGACGAGGCCTAGCCGCTACCCTCAAACCCACCCCAACAATTCCCGCCGCACCACCTTCTCCAGCACCGCCATCCCATCGTCGCTGTCGTTCAGACACGGAATATGCGCGAACTTCTCGCCGCCATTCTCGTGGAACGAATGCGCCGCCTGTTCGGCGATCTCTTCCAGCGTCTCCAGACAGTCGGAGACGAAGCCGGGGTTCAGGACGGCGATCTTTTTCACGCCGTCCTTTGCGAGCTGCTCCACCGTCTTGTCGGTATAGGGCTGCAGCCATTCTTCCGGGCCGAAGCGGGACTGGAAGGTGACCATGAACTGGTCCTTCGAGAGACCGAGCTTTTCGCGCAGCAGGCGGCCGGTCTTCTGGCACTGGCAGTAATAGGGGTCGCCCTTCTTGAAGTAGGACATGGGGATGCCGTGGAAGGAGGCGATGATCTTTTCCGGTTGCCAATCGAGCGTCGACAGATGCTTGGTGATCGAGTTGGCCAGCGCCTCGATATAGGTGTCGTCGTCGTGATAATCGGGCACGGTGCGTAGCGCCGGCTGCCAGCGCATCTTCAACAGGTGCTGGAAAGCCTTGTCGTTGACGGTCGCGGTGGTGGCGGCTGCATATTGCGGATAGAGCGGGAAGAGCACGATCTTGTCGCAGCCGTCGTCCTTCAGCGCCTGGATGCGCGAGGCGATCGAGGGGGTGCCGTAGCGCATGGCCCAGTCGACCTTGACGTTCTCCAAATCTTTCAACCGCTCGGCCATCAGGTCCGACTGGCTGCGGGTGTAGGTGCGCAGATAGCTCTCGTCCTTCTCCTTGTTCCAGATCAGCTCGTAAGCCTTGCCGACCTTGCCGGGGCGGGTGTTGAGGACGATGCCGAAGAGGATCGGATACCACTTCCAGGGCGACCATTCGATGACGCGCTTGTCGGTCAGGAATTCCTTGAGATAGCGGCGCATCGAGGTGTAGTCGGTGCCGTCAGGGGTGCCGAGATTGACGAGCAGGACGCCCACCTTGCCATAGTTCACCTTCGGGTGTGCCGACGGATGGTGCGTGGTATCAACGGTCGTCATTCAAACCTCAGTTCTGCTGCTCAGCCGCTCATACGCGGACGAGATCGAATGGTTCACCCTATAGGAACAAAAGCCGGCCCGGGAAACCCCGGACCGGCTCAGATCATTGGGACAAATCGTCATACTTTATTGCGTCCAGCCGCAAGGCTTACTTGGACGGGATCTGCAGCTCCTTGCCAACCGTCAGATGGCGCGGGGTCGGCTTGCCGTTGGCCTCAGAGATCTTCTTCCAGAGCGTGCCGTCGCCATAGAACTGCTTGGCGAGATCCCACAGCGTGTCGCCAGATGCGATGACGTGGGTGGTCGGCGTGTTCGGTGCGAGCGCCGCAGGGGCTTCCGTGGACGGTGCCGTTGCGGCCGGGGTGGCGGGAGCGGGCGTTGCTTCAGGCGTGGCCGGTGCCGGCGTTGCTGCCGGTGCCGTCGGTGCAGGCGCTGCGGCCGAAGAGGCGACCTCGGTCACGCGGCCATCCGTGTAGGGCTTGTAGGGCGAATGGGCGGCGAGGAAATCGGCGGTAACGTCGGCGAGATCAGGGCCGAAGTCATAGGCGTTCTTGCCTGCTGTGGCGAAGATCGAATAGCCGTCGCCGCCTGCGCGCATGTAGTTGTTGGTGACCACGCCGTAGGTCTTGGCATCATCCAGCGCCACGAATGCGTCGCCGTCCTTGACCTCGACGGAGACGACGCGGCTGCCCGGGGGCTTGGACTTGTCGAAGCTGTACTTCATGCCCGCCACCTGCGGGAAGCGGCCGGCGCCTTCCTCGATCTTGCCGAGGCCGTTTTCCAGCGCCGTGCGGATATCGGCGCCTGTCAGCTGGAAGGTGGCGAGCGTGTTCTGGAAGGGCAGCACGGTGACGACTTCGCCCTGGGTGACATCGCCGCCGTCGATCGACGAGCGCAGGCCGCCGCCGTTCTGGATGGCGATCTGCATGCCCTGGCTTTTGCCGCGATCGAGCATCGCGTCGGCGACGAGGTTGCCCATCGAGCATTCCTCGACGCGGCAGACCTTGCGGTCGCCTTCGATCGGGCCCTCGGAGGAGCCGATGACCTTCTTGCGCAGGTCTTCGATCGGCTTGGCGAGCTCGGTGATGCGGGCGGCGATCTGGGGGTCGGGCGTGAACGAGCTGTCGATCAGGATCGGGTCGCCCTTGGCTTCCTTGACGACGCCGTTGTCGTCGAAGGTGATCACGACATCGCCGAGATACTTGCTGTAGGAGGCGGCGGTGACGACGGGAACCTTATAGCCACCGGGATTGTCGACCATGGTCGGATAAGGGCCTTCAGCCTTCGGATCGGTGTTCGACAGAAGCGTGTGCGAGTGGCCGCCGACGACGACATCGACATCCGGGATCTTGGCGATGTCGGAGAGGTCCCTGGTATAGCCGACATGCGTCAGCGCGATGATCTTGTTGACGCCCCCGGCCTTCAGCTTGGCGGCTTCCTTGGTGATCGCCGCGACATCGTCGGTGAACTTAACGTTCGGGCCGGGGGAGGCGAGCTCCGGGGTTTCGGTGGTGACGACGCCGATGATGCCGATCTTCTGGCCGCCGATCTCGGGCACGACCGAGGGTTCCGGCTTCTTCTTGATCGTCGAGGCGTCGGAGATTTCGACATTGGCGGCGGTGACGGGGAAGGCGACCTTGTCCATGAACGGCGCCAGCGCCTTTTCGCCGTCGTCGAATTCATGGTTGCCGAGCGTCATGGCGTCGAACTTGATGGCGTTGACCATCTCCAGTTCGGCGGTGCCCTTGTATGTCGAATAGAACAGCGAGCCCTGGAAATTGTCGCCGGCGTTCAGCGTCAGCACGTTCTGGCCGGCCAATGCGGCGCGGCGCTGGTCGATGGCGGTCTTCAGGCGGGCGGCGCCGCCGAAGCATTCCTTCTTGCTCTCCTCTTCGGCCGAGCAGGTGGAATCGAACTTGTTGATCGCCTCGATGCGCGAATGGAAATCGTTGATGTGCAAAATATTGAGCTGGTAATCGGCAAAGGCGGCACTGCTCGACAGCGCCAATACGGACGCGGTCAGCAGACCGAATTGAAACGATTTCGTCATCCTGTTCTCCTGGTTTTATCGGCGACGCTCGAACCCGATCCGGTTTACCGGATACCAGTCCCCCAAGCCTCGCCGTCCCTACGCGGTCGATGTTTCCATCAACCCTTAGTGGCCGCAAGAGAAAAACCTGTGACAGCGCGGGTGCATTCCAAGAGCGGTAAACAAAAAAAGCTCCCGCGAGGGGAGCTTTTTCGATCGGCCATATAAGGCGATTTACATGTGGCGGTTGAGGCTGAACTGCGAGCCGCTGTCGGAGGTGCAGTTGAGCTGGCTCTGGGTGACCAGCGCGCAGTTGACCTTGGACTGCGTCTTGCGCACCAGCGAGGTCATGTTGATCTCGACCAGCGTCGGCGACGTGTTGATGTAGGTGCCGGAGGCCAGCATCTGGTTGGTGTCGGTCGTGCGCGTCGTGAACGTGCCGGCCTGGAAGGTGGAGATGATGCCGTTCGGATCCGACCAGGAGCCTTCCACGCCTGTCTGCGCCGGGGCGGCGGCAACGGGCATCGGACGCGGTGACTGCGGAACGCAGGCCGAAAGGGCCGCCGAAGCACTCGCGATCACGAGGAGGGTTTTGAGTCTCATAAGATTCTCCCGGAAGTTCAGACCGAAAAACATAACGCTTGGTTAACGAACACATGGCGCGAGCGTTCCGGGAAGGCAAGGCTTCTTGCGCGCGTCAGGGCATTTATACAGCAGGCGTTACAAAAATGCCCGCCTTGCGGCGGGCATCTGGTGATCGTGATCTCGTTTCTATCAGCGAACGAGGATGTTCTTGAACTGCCAAGGATCCTTGGTGTCGATGTCCTCGGGGAAGAGGCCCGGGCGGCCATCGAGCGGGGTCCAGTCGGTGTAGTGACCTTCGACCGGGCCGAGGTAGGGCAGCTGTACTTCGAGGCAGCGCTTGTAGTCGATCTCGTCGGCTTCGACGATGCCGGCCTTCGGGTTTTCAAGCGCGTAGACCATGCCGGCCAGAACCGCCGAGGTGACCTGCAGGCCGGTGGCGTTCTGGTAAGGCGCGATGCGACGGGTCTCTTCGAGCGACAGGCGCGAGCCGAACCAGTAGGCGTTCTTCTCGTGGCCGTAGAGCAGCACGCCGAGTTCGTCGACGCCGTCTACGAGTTCATGCTCGTCGAGAACGTGGTGAACCGGCTGCGCGGTGCCGCCATTGCCGAACATCTCATGCAGCGACAGAACGGCGTCGTTGGCGGGATGGTAGGCGTAGTGGCAGGTCGGGCGGAAGGTCACTTCGCCGTCCTTGTCGCGCACCGTGAAGTAATCGGCGATCGAGATGGACTCGTTGTGGGTGACGAGGAAGCCATACTGCGGGCCAGGCGTCGGGCACCAGGTGCGAACGCGGGTGTTGGCGCCCGGCTGCTCGAGATAGATGGCGGCCTGGCAGCCCTTCTTGTGCTTCTTGGCGTTCTTCGGCATCCAGTTTTCGTGGGTGCCCCAGCCGAGTTCAGCCGGCTGCAGACCTTCGGAAATGAAGCCTTCGACGGACCAGGTGTTCCAGAAGACGTTGAGCGGCTTCGGGTTCTTGGTGAGCTGCGTGTCGCGCTCTGCGATGTGGACGCCCTTGACGCCGAGCTTCTTCATCAGCTTGGCCCAGCCTTCGCGGTCATGCTGATCCGGCTCGTCGAACTTCAGGCCGGTGTCGTTTGCGAGGTTGACCAGCGCCTGCTTGACGAACCAGGAAACCATGCCCGGGTTTGCGCCGCAGGTGGAAACGGCGGTGGCGCCACCAGGGTTCTTTGCCTTTTCCTTGCGAACGGTTTCGCGCAGCGCATAGTTGGTGCGGTCGGCGTTCTTCATGGACTTGTCGAAGTAGAAGCCGAGCCACGGCTCGACGACGGTGTCGATGTAGAGAACGTCGAGCTTGCGGCAGAGCTTCATCAGGTCGAGCGAACCGGTGTCAACCGAGAGGTTGACGCAGAAACCCTGGCCTTCGCCTTCGGTCAGAAGCGGCTTCAGCAGGTCCTTGTAGTTGTCCTTCGTCACATATTCCTTGATGTGACGGACGCCGTGCTGCTTCAAGATCTCCATGTCGGAGGGCTCTTCACGCGGGTCGATGACGACCATCCGGCTCTTGTCGAACTTGAAGTGGCGCTCGATCAGGGGCAGCGTGCCGCGGCCAATGGAGCCAAAGCCGATCATGACGATCGGGCCGGTAATTTCGGCATATACCGGGTGGTTCTGTTCCGTCATTCTTTTCTCCTGTGGAAGGCGACGAAGGCGAGAGGCCTCTAAGAATTCATTTGAAATCGTTCAAATACCGCTAGGTGACCGGCTCTAATCACAAAATCACGTCACAATAAAGAGCGTTCCGGCCGGGAATGTAAATATCAGGTGAAGCGATCGCTGCTTGCAAACGCGTGCAATTTCGCCGCCAGTTCGCGCTTCTGCAGGCTCAGTCCCTTGTAGGCGGCCTGGTGCTCGTCGAGGCTTTCGAGCTGGGCTGCGAAGCTTGCCGCCAGGCTTTGCGCCTGCGGGTGATGGGCAATAGCGGAGATCGGATCGACGTAGACGCGGATCGTGAAGAGGACATCGCCCGACCGAGGGAGCTTGCGCAGCGTCTGGCGCTCGACGCGGGCGAAGCGATCGGCGAGCGTAAAGGGTTCTGCCTGCGGCGGGCGGCGATGCTTGGAGAGCGGCAGGAAGAGGGCACTCGAGGTGTTGACCGACCAGTTCAGCCGCTCGACCGGTTGAGAAACCTGCAGATTGTCGAAGATGCGGTGGATCAGGGTGGCATTGCGCGTGCCCTCGCCAAAGCCCGGCACATCCGCATGGATCGCATGCATCGGCCGGCCGAATTTTTCGCGCAGCGACCAGGAGGAGGGGAAGGCGACGAAGCCGGCCACGAGATGCCAGCCATCCGGCTTGCGGCGCATGATGACGAGATCGTCCTGGATCATCAGGCCGGCGCTGAGCAGCGGCGGGAGATCGCTGCCAGTGTCTGGCACGTCGGGACAGAGGTTGGGGTGGCGTTCGCGCAGATGCTGACGCAGCAGGTCGAGTGCTTCCTGCTGCGCGTCCGATGTGTCGGCTTCGGCGACGAAGACGTCGTCGCGACTGCTCTCGACCAGCGCACGCTTCTCGCCGACATAGTGGGCCCAATCGGCATCGGGCTCGATCCAGCGATCGGGATCGAGCGGCATCAGGCCGATGGTAAAGGGCTTGGTCGAGCCGTCATAGGGCGTGTAGGTCGGTGGCGTCATTGTCAGCAAAGTGCCGATTTGCTAGCCTGCTGGCAATAGGTGACGAGAGGCCGGGCGATGGCTGATGACGACGAACTGGCGGCGTCTATCGACGCCGCAATATTGGCCGCCGATCGCGGTGAGTTCATTTCCAACGAGGCGATGTGTGCCTGGTTGTCGTCCTGGGGAACCGAGAACGAACTTCCGCCGCCAGAGGTCGATATCCGGAAATCGCCTCGATCAAGCAGCGATCAAAAGCCTCAGGGCTAACGCTCCGGCGTGCCCTGATGGAAGACCATCCGCCACGCGCCGTTGGCGTCGCGGCGCCAGATGGAGCTGCGGAGCGCCCGGACGGGTGGCTCGCCCTGGACGATGCGCTCCGAGCGATAGGTGGCGAGAACCACGTCGGATGCCAGTGTTTGAATTTCGAAATCGGTCAGCTGGCGCGTCGTGCCATCGCTGGGCTCTTCCAGCAGAGCGGTGATGATCTCCTCGTAACGATAAAGGCGACCGGAGCTGCCGATCTCGCGAAAATCCGGTGAGAGCAGGGTCTCCAGCAGGCTGCGCGTGTTGCGGACCGTCTGGTCGAACAACCTCTCCTCGAGCAAACGGATGTGGTCGCGCAGTTCGCTGTTCATTGCCTTACCCCTCCGAAACCGCCAGCCCGGCGACTATCGCCCTCGCGAACCAAGGCGTCGCGTTCCGAAACAACCGAATAGTGCAATTGCGCCGAAACCATCCATCTTCTTTTCAGATTTCAGCGTCAAACTGCGAATCATCTTATATCCACGCCCCGGAACCATCGGATGAACCAGATATCGGAGCGGCTTGCGGAATTGCAGGAGGACAGTTCCGTCCTGATCGCGCTTTATGATCAGGACGATCGTCTGCGCTATGCAAACCCGGCCTTTCGCACGACCTTTGCCTTGGAGCCCGAGGAATGCCCCCTGTGGGCCGACCTGATGCGGCGCAATACGCGCAGCGGCAAGGGCACAATCATCCGGACCTCCGACTTCGAGACCTGGCTGGTCTCGGCGCAATCGCGGCGCGGCAAGCTGCCGTTTCGCGCCTTCGAGACGGATGTGGTCGACGGGCGCTGGCTGTGGATGACGGAGACCGTTCAGAAGGACGGCTGGATGCTCTGCATCGCCAGCGACATCACGCATCTGAAGGCCAGCGAGCGGGATGTCAGGCAGGATCGCGACTTCGCGCTGAAGGCATCGCAGACGGACGAGCTTACCAGCGTCTCCAACCGCCGTTTCATGATGGCGGCGCTCGACAGTCTTGCCAACGGGCATGCCGCGCCGCGGCCCGCGGGTGGTTGCATCTGCATCATCGACCTCGATTTCTTCAAGCGCATCAACGATCTCTACGGGCATCAGACGGGCGACGACGTGCTGGTCGATTTCGCCCGCCGGGTGCATCCCCTCGTGCGCCGGCGCGACAGTTTCGGGCGGATCGGCGGCGAGGAGTTCATGCTTATCCTGCCGGATACGACCCTGGCGCAGGGTGAGCTGATCATCGAGCGGATCTTGACGACGGTGCGCGGCGCCCGGCCGATCCTAAATGTACCGAGTTTCTCCTACACCTGCTCGGCCGGGCTTGCGGAACTGCATCCCGGCGATACCGCGCGCGAGCTTTATGCGCGCGCCGACGAGGCGCTCTATCACGCCAAGCAGGGCGGGCGGGATCGATTGCGGATCGTTGCCTAGTCAGTGAGCCTTGCCGGTATCAGCCCGCGCAGGGAGTTCCCGACATAGAGTTTTCCGGTCATCAGATCATCGCGCGTAATGCGGCCGACGCGGGCCTTGCGCTGGCAGATGAGTTCGGTGCGCAATACGCCTGCCAGCAGGCCGCAGGAGATCGGTGGTGTACGCAGCATGCCCGAGCCATCGTCGAGGAAGATCGAGGTGATCGTGCCCTCGCAGGCCTCGCCGCGCTCGTTCAGCATCAGCACTTCGTCAGCGTCCGCAGTGGTGTATTCGGCGCGCGCGGCCTCGTAGACCGCGCGGCGCGTGGTCTTGATGCGGAGCAGCCTGTCGGCGGAGTCCAGCCGCTGGTCGGCGATGCGGATGGTCCAGCTGGTGTCGGGCGCGAGCGGCGTGAAGGGTGCGGCGGTCACGTCGATAGTCGCGTTCTCGTCGAAGGTCAGCCGGACGCGCTGAGGCGTGGTAGCGTCGGCGACGGCTTGCTGCAATCTTTCGAGCGCACCCGCCGGCTGCGGAAAGCCGATGCGGCGGGCGGAGCGGGTGAGGCGGGCGAGATGCAGGCGCAGGCGGATGAAGCCGGTGTCGGGCTCGTAGCGCAGGGTTTCGATCAGCGAGAAATCGGCCATGGTCAGACGCTCCCCGTTCCTGCGATCGGCTGGTCGCCGATGGCGAAGCGGGCCTTCAGGAGGCATTCCTCATATTCGGCTTCAGCGGTGGAATCGATGACGATGCCGCCGCCGACATTGAAGACGGCGCGGCCGTCGTCAAAGAGCGTGAGCGTGCGGATGGCGACGGAAAAGCGCATGGCGCCCGAGGGTGCGATCATGCCGATGGCGCCGCAATAGACGTCGCGCGGGCCGTCTTCGAGCTCGTGCAGGATCGTCATGGCGCTGATCTTGGGCGCGCCCGTGATTGAGCCGCAGGGGAAGAGGGCGGCGAGGATGTCGCGGATGTCGAGGTTGGGCAGCAGCTTTGCCTGCACGTGGCTCACCATCTGGTGTACCGTAGGATAAGTCTCGATATCGAAGAGTTTTGGGACGTCGAGCGTGCCGACTTCCGTGATGCGCGAGATATCGTTGCGCAAGAGGTCGACGATCATCCGGTTTTCGGCCTGCGTCTTGATGTCGGCGAGCATCGCCTGCTTGATCGCCTCGTCCTCGGCGGGGGTGCTGCCGCGCCTTGCCGTGCCCTTCATCGGATGCGTCTCGATCCAGCCTTCCTCGTCGGTGCGGAAGAAGAGCTCGGGCGAGCGCGACAGGATGACCGGGCCGCCGAGATCGACCAGCGCGCCGTATTTCACCGGCTGGCGTTCGATTAGCGACCAGAAGGCGGCCCGCGGGTCGCCGGACCAGCGGGCCGTAATCGGCATGGTGAGATTGGCCTGGTAGCAATCGCCCTGCATGAGGTGGTGGTGCAGGCGGTCGAAGCGGTTCTGGTAGGTGGCGAAGTCCCATGCGGCTTTCGGCGCGGTCAGGAACTCTTCGTTTTCGAGGCGCTGTGTTGGTTGGGCGAGCGGGTGGCCGCCCGGTTGCGGGTGGTCGAAGACGCCGAAGCACAGGAGCGGGGTCGTGCGGTTCTCGATGGCGAAACCGGCGAGCTTGTCCTCGAAGAGATGGCCGGCTTCGTAGGCGATGTAGCCGGCGAGCCACTTGCCCGCCTTTCTGGCCTCCTCCATGCCGGCGAGGCCGGTAAAGACCTCGGCGCGGGTGTGGGCGACGATGATCTCGGCCGGGTCGGCGAAAAGCATGACCTGGCCGGATGTGTCGTCTCGGAAGAGGATGTGGGGGGCGCGCCCGTTCATGCTGGGTCCTGATTATGAAGCGGTGCGGTGCGGCAATCTCCCTTCTCCCCGGTGGGGAGAAAGGACGACACCTCAGCCCTTATCTAGCGCTTCCAGCTCGTCGATCAGCCCCTCGATCATCGACAAACCCTTGCTCCAGAACGACGGATCGGTGGCGTCGAGGCCGAAGGGCTTGAGGAGTTCGGAGTGATGCTTGGTGCCGCCGGCCTTGAGGAGCTCGAAATACTTGTCCTGGAAACCCTGATCAGCCTTCTGGTAGACGGCGTAGAGCGAGTTTACCAGGCAGTCGCCGAAGGCGTAGGCGTAGACGTAGAAGGGCGAGTGGATGAAGTGGGGGATGTAGGTCCAGTAGGTCTCGTAGCCCTCGGAGATCTTGATCGCCGGGCCGAGGCTTTCGGCCTGGACCGACAGCCATAGCTCGCCGATCTGCTCGGCCGTCAGTTCGCCTTCCTTGCGGGCGGTGTGAACCTTGCGCTCGAATTCGTAGAAGGCGATCTGGCGCACGACCGTGTTGATCATGTCCTCGACCTTCTGGGCGAGCATTGCCTTGCGCTCGCGCTTGTCCTTGGTCTTGTCGAGAAGGGCGCGGAAGGTCAGCATTTCGCCGAAGACGGAGGCGGTTTCGGCGAGTGTCAGCGGCGTCTGGCACATCAGCGCGCCCTGGCCGCCGGCGAGCACCTGGTGCACGCCATGGCCGAGTTCATGGGCGAGCGTCATCACGTCGCGCGGCTTGCCGAGATAGTTGACGAGCACATAGGGATGGGCGGAGGGAACTGTGGGGTGCGCGAAGGCGCCTGGCGCCTTGCCGGGGCGGACCGGCGCGTCGATCCACTCCTCGTCGAAGAAGCGCTTGGCGATCGCGGCCATCTCGGGGGCAAAATTGCCGTAGGCTGAGAGAACGGTGTCCTTGGCCTCGGTCCAGGAGATGACGGCATTGGAGGTTTCCGGCAACGGCGCGTTGCGGTCCCAGAACTCCATCTGATCCATTCCGAGCCACTTCGCCTTCATCGTGTAATAGCGGTGAGACAGGCGCGGATAGGCGTCGCGGACGGCGGCGGCCAGCGCATCGACCACTTCGCGCTCGACGCGGTTGGCGAGGTGCCTTGAATCAGCGATGTCCTCGAAGCCGCGCCAGCGGTCGGAAATGTCCTTGTCCTTGGCGAGCGTGTTGGTGATCAGCGTGAAGATGCGCAGATTGTCCTTGAAGGTCTTGGCAAGCGCCATGGCGCCCTTGCGGCGCACTTCGGGGTCGCGGTCCTGCAGCATGTTCAGCGTCACCTCGATCGACAGCATCTCGCCATCCACCTCGAAGCGCAGCTCCGCCATGGTCTCGTCGAACAGGCGGTTGAAGGCGGCGGCCGAGGTCATCGATTTCTCGAGGAAGAGCTGCTCCAGCTTGTCGTCGAGCTGGTAGGGCTCGTCCTTGCGCAGATCGACCAGCCACGGACGATAGTGGCCGGCATCGGGGTCGTTGGCCATGCAGGCGTCGATCACGGCGTCGTCGATGCGGTTGAGCTCGAGCGTGAAGAACAGCAGGTGGCCGGAGAAATCGGTGATCTTCGCCTGCACGTCGCCATAAAGCTTGCCGTTGGCCGGGCTCGACGTGTCGGAGAAATAGGTGAGGCCCGCGAATGAGCCGAGGCGGCCGATGATGTCGTCGAGCGCTTCATATTCCTTCAGCGCCTGGCCGATGCCGTCTGCGCCCTTCCTGGTCGCGGCGTCCGAGAGCTTGCCCTTCCACTTGGCTTCGAAGGCAAGAGAGTCCTTTTCTGCCTTCGCCATGTCGGCCTTGAAGGCGTCGGAGGTGGCAGAAGGATAGAGGTCCTGAAGCTTCCAGGTCGGGAGGTCGCCGAGTTCGATCGCCTTCGCGGAACCGGCATTGCTTACCGAAAAGTTGTATTCGGCGCCGAAGAGCGGGTTTTTCATGAGCGGGATCCTCTTCCTATTTTACGACAGGTCTGACTGTCTAAGCGCCCAAAGCCTTGGCATCAAGGGGCTTTTCGTCGCGCAGGAGCGTCGTTTCGAGGCGAATCCGCCTTCGTCACAAACGTTAAAATGCGATTATTTCTCAAAACTGGATGTTCAAGCCTTTCTGCGACATTGCCATTCAAGGTTTCGCATGAAGTGAGGCAGCAATGACCGGTTACAACGAGCACAAGGGTGCAGCGCAGATACTTGTCGTCGAAGACGATCCTGTACAGCGCAGACTGCTGAAGAACGCCATCGAGCGTCACGGACACGTCGTCCACCAGGCAGAGAATGGCCGGATCGGTCTTGAGATGGTGAAGAGGGCCGGTGGCCTCTACAACGTCATCGTTCTCGACCTGATGATGCCCGAGATGACAGGCCTCGAGTTTCTCGAGGCGATCCATGCCTTCGGTACGCAAATTCCCGTGATCGTCCAGACCGGGCAGGGCGGGATCGAGACCGTGGTGCAGGCGATGCGCGCCGGTGCCTTCGATTTCGTCGTCAAGCCCGTCTCGCCGGAGCGGATTTCCAATTCGATCGCCAATGCGCTGAAGCTCGATCAACGCGAGGTAAAGGCACGCGCCGGACGGCGTTCGCGCTCCGGTGCCGTCGGCTTCGACGATATCGTGTCGGCAAGCCCAGCGATGATCCGCGTGCTGGATCTCGCCCAGCGCGCCGCGCAATCCAACATTCCCGTCGTGCTCGAAGGTGAATCCGGCGTAGGCAAGGAGCTGGTGGCCCGCGCCATCCAGTCCGGCAGCGATCGCTCCGGCAAGCCCTTCGTCACCGTCAACTGTGGCGCCATTCCGCACAATCTGGTCGAGAGCATTCTCTTCGGCCATGAGAAGGGTGCCTTTACCGGCGCTACGGAGCGGCATGTCGGCAAGTTCATGGAAGCCGATGGCGGCACCATCTTCCTCGACGAGATCGGCGACCTGCCGCTCGACGTGCAGGTGAAGCTGTTGCGCGCCGTGCAGCAGGGCGAGATCGAGACCGTTGGCGCGCGCACCGCGCACAAGGTCAACGTCCGCCTGATCTCGGCGACCAACAAGGACCTGATCGAAGAGGTCAAGAACGGCCACTTCCGCGAGGATCTCTACTATCGCCTCAACGTGTTCCCCATCACCATCCCGGCGCTGCGCAAGCGCAAGGAAGACATTCCGCATCTGGTGCGGGTGTTCACGGAGCGCTTCTCGAGCGAGCAGAAGAACGGCAACCGGATGACGGTCAATGCCGGCGCGCTGGCGCTCCTCACCGCCTACGACTGGCCGGGCAACATCCGGCAGCTGGAAAACGCGATCTTCCGCGCCGTGGTTCTGGCCGATGGTCCGGAGCTGACGGAAGCAGACTTCCCGCAGATCGCGGCGCAGCTTCCGGAATACGACGTGGTCGATCACCTGGCGCTGGTTGCCGACAACAGCAGCAATGTTCGCCTCGGCGAGATCGCCGCTGCCGAGTTCGGTGTCTCGCAGACGGTGGCCGACAATGTCGCGGCGCGGATCAACGACGCTCCCGACAACGCGATTTCGAGCACCAATCCATCAGGCGACGTGCGCAAGCTAGCCGATGTCGAAGAAGAGCTGATCCGATTCGCGCTCAAGTTCTATCGTGGCCAAATGAGCCAGGTTGCGCGCAAGCTGGGCATCGGACGCTCGACGCTTTACAGAAAGTTGAAGGACTACGGGATCGACCCGGACAACCCGCAAAAGGACGCTGCATAGGGTGTTTCAGTTAAGATTCCGGCAATCATCTTTTGTTACCAATCATAAACCACTTGTTAGTGGCCTGTTCACTATGTAAAGAAAAGGTTGATCATGTGTGGCATTTTTGCCATCGTGTGACCGCATTTCACAGTCAAGGGTCAGATTGAGGGACCATCGGCTGTCTGACGGGGATTGAGTTTGCCGGATCTGAATTGGAATACGAAGCCTTCGCGCCCGACATGGCGCAACAGGTGCGCAGACCTTTGCGGAAAGGTGACAAGGACGGCTATGGCCGCCCTTCTCGCAGTTGCAGTTTCGTCCCCGGTGCTCGTCGGCTCCAGTACGCCGTCGCAAGCGGCGGGCGAAACGCGTAGTCTCAAGCTTTACTTCATTCACACGGGTGAAAAGGCTGTCATCACCTATAAGCGCAACGGCAGGTTCGACCCCAAGGGTCTCGAGCAGCTGAACCGCTTCCTTCGCGACTGGCGCAAGAACCAGCCGACGAAGATGGACCCGCGCCTCTTCGACCTGATCTGGGAAGTCTACCGCCAGAGCGGTTCCAAGGATTACATCAACGTCGTCTGCGGTTTCCGTTCGCCGGGCACCAACGCCATGCTGAAGAACCGCTCGCGCAATTCCGGTGTCGCCGAGAAGAGCCAGCACATGCTCGGCAAGGCGATGGACTTCTTTATTCCTGACGTGAAACTGGCGACTTTGCGCGCGATCGGCATGAAAATGCAGGTCGGCGGCGTTGGTTTCTATCCGAAATCCGGTTCGCCCTTCGTGCACATGGATGTCGGCGGCGTTCGCGCATGGCCGCGCATGAACCGCGACGAACTCGTCCGTCTCTTCCCGAACGGCAACACGATGCACATCCCGGCCGACGGCAAGCCGCTGCCGGGTTATGAGCAGGCGGTCGCCGATTACAAGCGTCGCGTGAGCGACAGCTCGGTGCAGATGGCAAGCTCCGGCGCCTATACCGGCTCGGCCAGCGAAGAGCGCAAGAAGCCGAAGACCTTGTTTGCAGCCCTGTTTGGCGGTGGCGCGGATGAGGAAGAGGATAACTCCGACGACAGCACGCCAGCAGTCGCCGTTGCCAAGGCAACGCCGCCGAAGGCCGCCGATATGCCGAACGCGGCTGATCCGAGCCAGGGTGCACCGGCTCAGGCAGAAGCTTCGCAGCAGACTGAAGTCGCAAGCGTCAACGCGCCGATCCCGCAGGTGCGGCCGGCGTTCGCAAATCAGCCTGGCGGCAGCGAAGTGGCCAGCGCCCTTGTCGCTCCGCAGTCGGGTAATGCAGCGCAGGATGCTCTCGCCGCTGTGACCGATCAGGGCCAGCAGGGCTATGCCGATCTCAGCGCGTATAGCGTTCCGGTGCCTTCGCTCCTCGGCGCACGTCGTTCTCCGGGAGACGCGGAAGTCGCTTCAGCCGATCCGGCTGCCGCGATGACGGGGAATCTCGCGGCAGTGCCGACGCCGGCTGAGCGTCCGGCTCTTGCAGAAAAGCTCCTGGCGGCGGCGAATGCCGATCCGGAAGCCGGTGTCGATGAGGCAGATCAGCAGGGTACGCTTTCTCCAGCCGTTGCCGATGCTCTCAATCAGCAGAACTCTGCCAATCACGGCCAGCTTGCAGCCAACCAGCCGCCGGTATCGAGCGTCGAACAGGCTATAAACGCAGCGATGCCGCAAAAGGTTCCGGCCGAAAAGCCGCCGGTGCAGCTGGCAGCGCTTGCGCCCGCGACCAAGTCGGCAAGCTTCGGCGATGCCTTCGATGTGCCGAAGCCGGCAATCGAGCCGAGTGCTGCTCAGAGCCTGCCTTCGAAGGGTGGCCGGCCGACAAAGCATGAAGCCGCCGAGGCCGATGCCAGCCGCGCGACTGTGACCACCGAGCCGAAGCTGACGCAGAAGATCATCTCGCAGTGGGCGCTCAGCAACGCGCGCATGGAAATGGTGACCAAGCCGGTCAAGGCACCGCGTTTCGTAAGCCAGACGCTGCGCGCGCAGCCGAAGGCCGTCTATGCCGAGGGCTTCACCAAGACGGCGTCGATCGATACGGGCCGCTTCAGCGGCACGGCGGTGAACTTCATGGAAGTGCGCAAGTTCGAATCGAACTGAGCCATCTTCCAGATCAGACAGTCAGAACCGTCGGAGCGATCCGGCGGTTTTTTGTTGGTGGCGCGGGATGCGCGACTTCGAAGGGAGAGCGGTGATGAAGATTGGGTTCGTGGGTACGGGGACGATCACCGAGGCCATGGTTAAAGGGATGCTTGGCTCGTCTCTCGACCTGTCGCGGATCACCGTTTCGCCGCGCAATGGCGAGATCGCCGCACGTCTTGCCGCGTCGTCGCCGCTGGTCGAGATCGGCGCCGACAACCAGGCCGTGGTCGATGCCGCCGATATCCTGTTCCTGGCGATCCGGCCGCAGATCGCCGAGGAGGTCATCAAATGCTTGCGCTTTCGTGCCGGGCAGTGCGTCGTCAGCGTTGTCGCTGCCACTGACCGGGCGAAGCTCGAGGACTGGATCGATGCGCCTGTCGAAATCACCCAGGCCATTCCGCTGCCCTTCGTTGCCGAGCGCGCCGGGGTGACGGCGATCTATCCTGGGAATGATACGGTGGCTGCGATCTTTTCGGCGCTGGGCAGTGCCGTCGCCTGCGAGACACGCGCGGAGTATGATCTGCTGGCGGCCGCAAGCGCGCTGATGGCCACCTATTTCGGCATTCTCGACCGCACCACCGGCTGGCTCGCCGATCAGGGGATGCCTGCGGACAAGGCGCGGGCCTATCTGGCGCCACTATTTCTCAGCCTCGCGCAGGAGGCGGTGAAGCATGGCGAGACGCCGCTCACCGAACTCAAGGAAGAGTTCTCCACCAAGGGCGGCTTGAACGAGCAGGTCTTCGAGGATTTCGACCACAAGGGCGGCAGCGGCGCGCTGATCGCGGCACTCGATCGCGTGCTGGCGCGGATCAAGGGGTAGGGCGTCACGCCCGCTTCAGGGCTTGCCGGGATTGTCGTTGGCGGTCGTGCGAAACTGTTCGTCCTCGAGTACGCGCGCGCCGGTATCGAGCACCCGGATGACCATCTCGTAGATGTTGAGCGCGCGTTTGCTCGAGGGCATGCTGTTGTCGAGAATCGTGAGCGCCTGGCGCAGGCGCTCGGCCAGTTCCTTGTCGGTGATCGTTTTCACGAAATGCGCTCCGCAAGTTGCCTATCGGACGTCACAATCTACCGCGAATTGCGTGGTGAAGCCACTATCCGAAGGTTGGAGACGGGCGTTATGCGCCACCTTTCAGTCGGCAATCTCGGACATGACGTGTTCGGCGATTGCAAGCGACGAGGTAAGGCCCGGGCTCTCGATGCCATAGAGATGCACCATGCCGCTGACGCCGTGGACGGATGGGCCGTGAATGGCGAAGTCGGCGGCGGGCTGGCCGGGGCCGGAGAGTTTGGGGCGGATGCCGCTATAGGCCGGTTGCAGGCAGTTGTCGGGCAGACCGGGCCAGTAGCGGCGGATCTCGTCGTAGAACCGCTCGCAGCGCGTCGGATCGACCTCGTAGTCGACGGCGTCGATCCACTCGACATCGGGGCCGAAGCGGATGGAACCACCAAGATCCATGGTCAGGTGCACGCCGAGGCCGCCATCCTCCGGCACCGGGTAGATCAGCCGCGAGAAGACGTTGCGCGTCGGGGCGGCGAAGTAGTTGCCCTTGGCGAGGTGGAGCTTCGGCACCGTTCCGTGATCGAAGCCCGAGACGAGCCGGGCGAGATCGTTTGCGTGCAGGCCGGCGGCGTTGATGAAATGGCGCGAGGCGACGTCGTATTCCTCGCCGCTCGTCTTGTCGCGGGTGCGCAGGACGAAGCGGTTGTCGGTGGCCTCGCCTGATACGATCTCGGTGTTGACGGCGATGAAGGCGCCGTTCTCCTCGGCATCCCCACGCAAGGAGAGCATCAGCGCGTGGCTGTCGATGATGCCGGTCGAGGGCGAGACGAGGGCGGCGACGCAGCTCAGCGCCGGTTCGCGCGCCATTGCCTCCTCGCCGGAGATCAGCACAAGGTCGTCGACGCCGCATTCGGCCGCCTTGATGCGGATGGCTTCCAGTTTTTCGACCTGCGCCGGGCTGGTCGCGACGATGAACTTGCCGCAGCGGGCGTGGGGGATGCGCCTGTCCTCGGCGTAGCGATAAAGCTTTCCGCGGCCTTCGATACAGAGCGGTGCCTTCAGCGATCCGGGCGGGTAATAGATGCCGGCGTGGATGACTTCGGAATTGCGGGAGCTGGTCTCCATGCCGATCATCGGGTTGGCCTCGATGACCAGTGTCTCCAGACCGCGCATCGCGGCTTCGCGCGCGATCGCCAGCCCGATTACGCCGGCACCGGCAATGATGCAGCCGACCTCATCCATATGCTTTTCTCCCGCGATGTCATGTTCAGTACATCAATCCGGGGCATGGTCAAAGTCCTGCAATCGTAGAGCTTTTGGCGTAGCGCTTTTGGCATAAGTGGCATGACCGATTGGGGGGAGACACAGGCCCATTTCGGTTTATAACGTCGCATGCTCTGAGAAACAGCATCCGTTCGGCCTATATGAGGCATGTGCGGAGCGCGCCCCCGGCGCGCCGTTCGCTGTCCGACAAATTGATTTGATGAAGACGACAAGGAATAATCATGCAGACCTATCCCGATGTGAAGCTGTTCATCGACGGCGAATGGAAGAATGCCGCCTCCGGCAAGACGCTGCCCGTTACCGACCCGGCCACGGGTGAGACCATCGGCACCATTCCGCATGCCTCCCGCGAGGATCTCGACGCCGCACTCGCCGCAGCCGACAAGGGCTTCCGCGTCTGGCGCGATACCTCGCCCTTCGACCGCTCGAAGATGATGCGCCGCGCCGCCGACCTGTTGCGCGAGCGTAAGGAAACCATCGCCTGGATGATGACGCGCGAGCAGGGCAAGCCGCTAGCGCAGTCGCTCATTGAAATTGCTGGTGCCGCCGACGTCATCGACTGGTTCGCCGAAGAAGCGCGCCGTACCTATGGCCAGGTCATTCCGTCGCGCGCGCCGAATGTTACCCAGCTGGCGATCAAGTCGCCGGTCGGTCCGGTTGCTGCGTTCACGCCGTGGAATTTCCCGATCAACCAGGTGGTGCGCAAGCTTTCGGCCGCTATCGCCGCCGGCTGCTCGATCATCGTCAAGGCGCCCGAGGAAACCCCGGCATCGCCGGCTGAACTCATCCGCGTCTTCGCCGATGCCGGCATTCCCAATGGTGTCGTCAACCTCGTTTACGGCATTCCGGCCGAGATCTCCGAATATCTGATCTCGCACCCCGTCATCCGCAAGATCTCGTTCACCGGCTCGACGCCTGTTGGCAAGCAGCTGGCGGCGCTGGCCGGCCTGCACATGAAGCGGGCGACGATGGAGCTTGGTGGTCACGCTCCGGTCATGGTGTTTGATGACGCCAATGTCGATCAGGCCGTGTCGATCATGGCCGGCTCGAAGTTCCGCAATGCCGGCCAGGTCTGCGTCGCGCCGACGCGCTTCCTGGTGCAGGACGGCGTGATGGATCAGTTCACGGATGGCTTCGTGAAGGCTGCCCAGGCGGTCAAGGTCGGCAACGGCCTCGACGCCGGCGTCGAGATGGGTCCGCTCGCCAATGAGCGCCGTATCCCGGCTCTCGAAGAGCTGATCAACGATGCCGTCTCGAAGGGCGCAGAGCTCAAGACCGGCGGCCGGCGTATCGGCAACACCGGCAACTTCTTCGAGCCGACGGTGCTTGCCAACGTGCCGCTTTCGGCGCGCGTGATGAATGAGGAGCCTTTCGGCCCGCTCGCCATCATCAACCGCTTCTCGACGCTCGACGACGCGATCACCGAAGCAAACCGCCTGCCGTTCGGCCTGGCTTCCTTCGCCTTCACCAGCTCGAGTGCCACCGCGCAGGCACTTGGCCGCCGGGTCGAAGCCGGCATGCTGTCGATCAACCACAACGGTCTCGCCCTGCCGGAAGTGCCGTTCGGCGGCATCAAGGATTCGGGCTACGGCACGGAAGGCGGCTCGGAAGCAATCAACGCCTATCTCGACGTGCGCTACGTCACACAGCTCGGCTGATTGTCGAGCAGAGAGACAAAAAGAAAGCCGCCGGGGCGACCCGGCGGCTTTTTCATTGGGTTCGATCGTATTGATCGTGAGCGGAAATCAGGCTTCTGCCGGACCTTCGATCATGCCGAGAGCGGCGAGGTAGGTGTCGAGGATCGCTTCTTCCTCGAGGCGCTCCTGCTCATCCTTCTTGCGCAGCGCGATGACCTTCTTCAGGATCTTGGTGTCGAAGCCGGTTCCCTTGGCTTCGCCGTAGACGTCCTTGATATCGTCGGCGATGGTCTTCTTTTCTTCTTCCAACCGTTCAATGCGCTCGATGAAAGCGCGAAGCTGGTCGCGGGCAACGCCGTGGGCATCAGACATCGTGTTCTCCTGCTAGGGGGATAAAAATTCGGATGGCGTTGACTGCCGTGAAGATCAGCCGGGGTCAAGCCTATTCGACAGAGCCGGGGCTCATTTGTGCGGGTTGTTGCTTTCGAATGCGGCTTTTTGTTGGGGCGTCGCTTCACTCTGGTAGCGGCTTTTCCACTCGTCGAAGGGCATGCCGTAGACGATCTCGCGGGCCTCGTCCTTCGTCAGTTCGACGCCATCGGCATCGGCCGCGTCCTTGTACCAGTTCGACAGGCAGTTGCGGCAGAAGCCGGCCAGATTCATCATGTCGATGTTCTGAACGTCGGTGCGTTCACGCAGATGCGCGACGAGGCGGCGAAAGGCGGCGGCTTCGAATTCGGTCTGTTGTTCCTTGCTGAGCTCGGTCACTTTGCTCTCCTATCGTCAGTATGGGCCGGTGCGCGAGGCGTGCACCTGGTATTGATGCAGCGCCGGGTCGGCGTTCATGGTCGCGAAGATCGGCGCCAGCCGGTCCGCCCAAGCGGCGATGCCTGCCGTGTCGCCGATCAGGTCCTGGCGAACCTCCAGCAGCGCGTGCGGGATGCCCGTGACCATGCAATGCTGGTACATGGTGTCACCCTTCAGCGCGCCATCATAGGGCTCGTTATCGCCGATCACCAGATCGGGATCGGCGCGCAGCAAGTCAAGAAGCGGGGCGACGGCGCGGTGGTCGCTGTCCCACAACACGGCGGCGTGCCACGGGCGCGGCACGTTTTTCCAGGCGGGCGTGAATGAATGCAGCGAGAGAACCAGCGGCGCCTTGCCGGTGGCGGCTGCGACCTTCGCAATCGTCTCGCTGACGGCATTGTGATAGGGGCGGTGGAAATTGGCGATGCGGCCGTTCCACTCCTCGTCTGATATCGGGTGATTGCCCGGAATGATGGCGCCGTCGGAGATCTTCATGATCAGCGTCGGGTCGTCCTCGCCCCGGTTCGGGTCGATCAGCAATCTGGAGAAGCCGCCGAGCACGGCGGGCACGCCAAGCTTCTCAGACAATGCCCGCGTCAGCCCCTCGATGCCGATGTCATAGGCGATGTGGCGGGCAAAGGCGCTCTCGGGCAGGCCCAGGCTGCCATAGCGTTCCGGCAGGCGGTTCATTGCATGATCACCCAGGAGCACCATACCCCTGTCATGATGTCCGCCTAGAATTTCGAAGGATTGGAAGTCGTTCATCGAGGACAATGCCATTGACTGTTTGCAAGCGTGTCTCTGATCGCACGGGCAGGGGAAGGGTTCAAGCGCGCCCCGTGATCAAACACCTGGCAATCACTTCGCCGTGGCTTGGCAATCTCCGCGCGATCCTTGCGGCGGCGACTGCGCCTCTTGTTTGATGTCAGAAATATAATCGATTAGCATTGCGTTGACTTTCGCCGGGAGGCAGCGCAAGAAGGCACGACAACGAATAACCGGGAGCCAATTGGAAGTCGTGTTGATCCAGACCGCGCCATGTTTCCTTACGCGTTCCGGGCCGCTTGCCCGTTTTGCTCTTTTTGTTCTCGCGGCGTTCTCGCCGTTCTTCATTGCCGATGTGGCGCGTGCTGATTTTCGCGTCTGCAACGGTACGCAGAATCTAGTCGGCGTGGCGATCGGGTACCGGGCCAAGGACGGCTGGATGACGGAAGGCTGGTGGCAGGTCCCGGCAACGACCTGCGCGACACTGATCGAGGGAGAGCTTCAGTCTCGCTACTACTACCTCTACGCCGAAGACGCCGCCCGGGGAGGACGATGGACGGGCGACGTGCAGATGTGCGTGGCGGAGAACGAATTCAAGATCACGGGCGTCAATGATTGCTACGCCCGTGGCTATCAGAAGATGGGGTTCAAGGAATATGACACGGGCCGCCAGGGCAGCTGGATGGTTCAACTTTCCGATACCCCAGGCACCCAGGAAAGTCCGAACTGATGAAGCGTAACCGCAAAGTAAAAATCCTCGCAACGCTCGGACCCGCCTCGTCCGAAGAAGCGATGATCGAGAAGCTGCACCAGGCCGGTGCCGACGTTTTCCGCATCAACATGAGCCATGCGAGCCATGACACGATGCGCACGCTGATCCAGCGCATCCGCGCCGTCGAAGCGCGCAGCGGCCGCCCGATCGGCATTCTCGCCGACCTTCAGGGTCCGAAGCTGCGCGTCGGCAAGTTCGCCGACGTCAAGGTCGACCTGAAGCCGGGCGACACCTTCACGCTCGACAACAACGACACCCCCGGCGACAAGAACCGCGTGTTCCTGCCGCATCCCGAAATTCTCGAAGCCGTGAAGCCGGGCGACCGCCTGCTGATCGACGATGGCAAGCTCGCCTTGCGCGCTGAAAAGTGCGACGGCAAGAGCATCGTCACGACCGTCATCTCCGGCACCCGGATTTCGGACCGCAAGGGCGTCAGCCTTCCCGACACGATCCTCACCGCGGGCGTCCTGACCGACAAGGACCGTGCCGACCTTGACGCGGTTCTCGCAACCGATGACGTCGACTGGGTCGCACTCTCCTTCGTGCAGCGTCCCGAGGATCTGGTCGAAGTGCGCAAGATCGCCCGCGGCCGCGTTGGCCTGATGGCGAAGATCGAAAAGCCGCAGGCAATCGAGCGGATCGAAGAGATCATCGAGCTCTCCGACGCGCTGATGGTCGCCCGTGGCGATCTCGGTGTCGAAATGCCGCTCGAATCCGTTCCCGGCATCCAGAAGCAGCTGATCCGCGCCTGCCGCCGTTCGGGCAAGCCCGTCGTCGTCGCCACGCAGATGCTGGAATCGATGATCTCGGCGCCGGTCCCGACCCGCGCCGAAGTCTCCGACGTCGCGACCGCCGTCTTCGAAGGCGCCGATGCCGTCATGCTCTCTGCCGAATCCGCGTCCGGCGATTATCCTGTTGAAGCCGTCTCGACGATGGCATCGATCGCCAGCACCATCGAGCGCGAGCCGCACTATCCCGGCATCATCTACGCCCAGCGCGCCCAGGCAGAAGCCACCGGCGCCGACGCGATTTCGCTGGCGGCCCGCCAGATCGCCGAAACGCTGCGCCTGTCGGCCATCGTCTGCTACACCTCGTCGGGCACGACGGGCCTGCGCGCCTCGCGCGAGCGTCCGCAGGTGCCGATCCTGGCGCTGTCGCCTGTTATTCAGACCGCACGCCGCCTCGCCATTGTCTGGGGCCTGCACTGTGTGGTCACGCATGACGCGACCGACCTCGACGACATGGTCAACCGCGCCTGCCGCATCGTCGCCGACGAAGGCTTCGGCAAGCCGGGCGACCGCATCATCATCTCGGCCGGCGTGCCGCTCGGGACACCGGGCGCGACGAACATGCTGCGCATCGCCTATATCGGTTCGGATGGCCAGAGCGGGTTTTGATCCGGATTTGGTATGATTGAATTGAGAACCCGCTGCCTCCTGGAGGTGGCGGGTTTTTTCGTTGTCGGGTTGTGGTGGGTCGCTGGCTTGGTGCGTGGAATACCCCCCTCTGTCCTGCCGGACATCTCCCCCACAAGGGGGGAGATCGACTCGTGGCTTGCTCCCCAATTAAACAATGAAGGTTGGAGCGAGCGGCCGCGCCCAGCCAATCTCCCCACCCGTGGGGGAGATGCCCGGCAGGGCAGAGGGGGGCAACGCACCCACTGACCTCTCGATCAGCATTTCATGCCTGTCCCGCGAATAACCAGTCAAGGCAGCGACACGTGACCGACGCGATAGATCCGCGTCGACGGCGACACAGCAGGCGCGTCCGCGTGCAATGCGAACCGCACCATCGTCCAACCCGAGGGATCGAACGCTGCGACGGAGGCGAGCACGCCGGGCTGATCCAACCGCTCCCGCGCGTGGGCCGTCTCGCTTTGACGAACGGATGCGAGCGACACCTCAGTACCCAGCGTCAAGATCTCGCGCGTGGCGAAACGCGCCTCGGCCACATCCGGCGCCACATCGCCATGCCAGACAATCCACGTCGCCACCTGCGGCCGGCCGAAGGATTGGCTGACGGCCTCAAAACCGGGGCCGCAGAGGAAGTCGCTCGCGCCTTCAGCGTGCCGCCAGAGATAGAAGGGCGCGTAGAGATTGTCGGTCGCGCCGAGTTCGCCCTTGCGCGCCGTGAGATAGGCCTTGAAGCCGAGCTTTGGGAAGCCGTCGGTCATCGGGCCCTTGTCGCGGATGCGGCGGTCGATGATCGCCATGTCGTAATCGGCGGGCAGGGTGAAAGCGTATTGCATCGCGATCATGGCGCGGTCTCCATTGCGCGGATTTCCCAGCCGGGCTCCAGCATTTGCTGCCCACCATTGCCGAAAGACCACTCGTCCGGCGCCGTGGTGTTGACGACGATCATCACATCCTCAGGCCGCAGGCCCGGCGACTGGCCGAGCAGTTCGACCGCGCGCTTGAAGAAGGCGGTGCGCGCCTCCGCTGTGCGCGGCTTGCCGGCGGTGATGGCGATCAGCACGAAATCGTCGGAGCGCGGACCGGCGAGATAATTGCGGTCGAAGATCAGTTCGCCCCGATCGTGCTGGTGGATGATGTGAAAGCGATCGGCCGGCGGCACGTTGAAGGTTTCCACCATGGCGCGGTGGAGGCTCTCGGAGAGAGCCGCGATGTAATCCGGCGACTTGCCTTTCAGAAGCGAGATACGAGTGAAGGGCATGTTTGCCTCCTTTTCCCAGATGTTGACAGGAAGAGGATCGCACGGCACGATAATGCAGAAAATCAGAATATAATGGATTGTCGATCCTGAAAATATGGACTGTTTCATGCGCCGGACGATCTTCGACCTCGACGTTCTCAGAACCTTCGTGACCGGCATGGAGCTCGGCAATTTCGCGCGAGCCGCCGACCGGCTAGGGCGCTCGACCTCGGCGATCAGCGCGCAACTGAAGAAGCTGGAGGAGCAGGCGGGCACGCCGATCTTCCGCAAATCCGGCCGCGGCCTGGCGCTGACCGATGCCGGTGAAACCATGCTCGGCTATGCGCGCCGGCTGCTGGAACTGAACGACGAGGCTGCGGCGGCCGTGCACAGCGTCGAGCTGGAGGGCTGGGTGCGGCTGGGGCTGCAGGAAGATTTCGGCGAGACGCTGCTGCCTGAGGTGCTCGGCCGTTTCGCACGGGCGCATCCGAAGGTACGCATTGAGGCGCGCGTGGTGCGCAACGTCGAGCTGATCGAGCGGGTGATGTCTGGCAAGCTGGACCTTGCGCTCGCCTGGAGCGACGGGACGCTGACGTCGCATTGCGACCGGATCGGCGAGGTGCCGATGCGCTGGATCGGGTCGGCTGCCGTGTCATCGGGGTGGGACCCGGCGAGCGGGGAGCCGCTGCCGCTCGCCGCACTCGAGGCGCCCTGCCTGATGCGCAGCGCGGCGACCAGGGCGCTGGATGCGGCGGGCATTTCCTGGCGGCTCGCCTTTGTGAGCCCCAGCCTCGGCGGCTTGTGGGCGGCGACGGCGGCGGGGCTCGGCATCACGCTGCGCACGCCGGTCGGCCTGCCTGGGAAGGTGAGGCCGATCATGGCAGAGGAACTGGCGCTGCCTGAATTGCCGGGGCTCGGATTGGTGCTGCATCGCGCCGAGGCCGAGAGCGCGCCGGCGGTGGCGAGGCTAGCGGGGTTGGTGCGGCAGTCGGTTTCGGATGTGCTTGGCGAGGTTGCAAGGCCCGTTGCGGCCAGTGCGGTGCGGATGGCACGGTAGGGGCGCGGTTGACCCGTTGGCCGGCCGCTGTTAGCCTTCAGCCACCATGATGACCCTCACGCTCAACATCGCTTCGGTCTTCTTCTTGAGCCGCTAGTGGCTCGGCCACCACTGTGGCCCCGAAGACGCGACCGCAACCCGGCCCTTCGGCCGGCAGCGGCGCTTGACCGAAATCCGCCTCCTGTCAGACGAGCGACGCTCCGGGGAGGCGCAGATGGAGCAATTTCCATGACCGACAAAACCTATCCGCCTGTGCTCAGCGCGGCCGAGATCGAGCTGTTCATCGAGAACGGTTTTATCCGCATCGACAACGCCTTTCCACGCGAACTGGCGAAGCAGGCGCGCGATATCATGTGGCGCGACATTCCCTGCGATCGCGACGATCCCTCAACCTGGACCCATCCCGTTGTCAGACTTCCCGGCTACGGCGGCGGACCGTTTGCCGCGGCGGCCAACACGCCGGTGCTGCACCAGGCATTTGATCAGTTGGTGGGCAAGGGGCGGTGGCTGCCGCGCGATGGGCTCGGCAGCTTTCCGGTAAGGTTTCCGCATCCCGATGATCCCGGGGATGCCGGCTGGCATGTGGATCTGAGCTTCGCCGGGGAGACGGGCGACCCGAACGAGCGCAGCGATTTCTCGGCGTGGCGCGTGAACGTCACCTCGCGGGACCGGGCGTTGCTGATGCTCTTCCTGTTCTCCGATGTCGGCGAGGAGGATGCGCCGACGCGGATCCGGGTGGGCTCGCACAAGGACATGGCGCGCTATCTGGCGCCGGCGGGCGAGGCGGGGCGGTCGCATATGTATCTGGAGCAGATGGGGGCCGAGCGGCCGCAGGCGCTGGCGACGGGGGCGGCGGGTACGGTCTATCTGTGCCATCCGTTCTTGGTGCATGCTGCGCAGATGCATCGCGGCAGGACCCCGCGCTTCATGGCGCAGCCACCGCTTGGGCTACGGCAGCCGTTTTCGCTGGAGCGGGCGGATGGGGATTATTGCCCGGTGGAGGTGGCGATCCGGCGGGGGCTTGCGGAGGGGGATTGAGCCGGTTGATAGGGCCTAATCGCGGGCTTGGTGTGGTGCCGTGCGGTAGGGCTCGGCGGGTGAGTTCGTCGTTGGCTTGGAGGGGGGTAACACGCCCGCCGAGACCTCGGTCTTGGAGCCGGCTACAGCACCCGCCGAGCTCTCGGTCTCGCAGCGACATCCCGCAACACCGACCTCGCGATCCTACCCCCGCAACGCCAGCGCCCGGCCAAACATCTCGTCATCGACATTGCCGCCCGAGGTCACCACGATCGCGGCATCCTCCTGCAACTGCTCGCCATGAAACAGCGCGGCGGCCAGCGCGACCGCACCGCCGGGTTCGACGACGATCTTCAGGCGGGTGAAGGCCAGCGCCATGGCGCGGAGCGCTTCCTCGTCGGTGACGACGAGGCCGGGGCCGGCGAGGCGTTTGAGGATCGGGAAGGTGATGTTGCCGGGCTGCGGGGTGATGATGGCGTCGCAGATCGAGCCTGATAGCGTGGCATTTCGCTCGATCTTGCCCGAGGCCAGCGAGCGGGTGGTGTCGTCGAAGCCTTCGGGCTCGCAGGGGCGGACGCGGAAGCTTGGCGTGCGGGCTTCGAGCGCCAGCGCGATGCCCGAGGTCAGGCCGCCACCGCCGCAGGGAACCAGCACTTCGGCTGCGGTCACGCCTTCCTCTTCCGCCTGTTCGGCGATCTCCAGCCCGGTCGTGCCCTGGCCGGCGATGACCTGCGGTTCGTCGAAGGGCTTGATCAGCGTCAGGCGGCGCTCTTCCGAGAGGCGCGCGCCGATCGCGTCGCGGTCTTCGGTGGCGCGGTCGTAGAGCACGACCTCGGCGCCGAGCGCGCGGGTATTTGATATCTTCAGCTTCGGGGCGTCGGAGGGCATGATGATGACGGAGGGGACGCCGTGCAGCTTGGCGGCAAGGGCGACGCCCTGCGCGTGGTTGCCGGAAGAGAACGCGATGACGCCGCGGGCGCGCACGTCTGGCTCCAGTGCCGAGACGGCCGACCAGCCACCGCGAAACTTGAAGGAGCCGGTGTGCTGCAGGCATTCGGCCTTGATGAACAGCCGGCGCCCGGCGATCTCATCGAGAAACGGAGAGGAAAGAAGCGGGGTGCGGCGGGCATGTCCACGCAGGCGGGCGCGGGCGGCGACGATCATTTCAATGCTGACCATGGAAAGCTCTTTCGGATGATGATGCCGTCATGAATAGGACGCGGCCTTCGCGTTGTGAACGGCTGCTTTGTCACGGTGACATGAAAAGCGGCTCTTGCGGCGCTGGCAGGAATTCCGGTTCCGGTGCGGGCTTTGGGCTGACCGGCCGGGTCTGGTGGTGCCGGCGGTATTCCGTGGGGCTTGTGGCGGTGACGCGCAGGAATTCGCGGTTGAAATTCGACTTGCTGATGAAGCCGCAGTCGAACATCAGCCGGGTTACCGGCTCATCGGTCGTTTCCAGCATCTGGTAGGCGGCGCGGATGCGGAAGTCGTTGACATATTGGGAGACGCTCGCCCCGTGCACGCGGTTGACCGCGATCGATACGCGCCGCGCGGGCAGGTTCATCCGGCGGGCGATGCGGCCGAGATTGAGCTCGGGGTCGCGGTAGAGTTCGCGCGATTGCATGAGTTGGTCCAGCGAGCGGGCGATGGCGCCGTCTTCCTCGGTCGGGCCGGATGTCGGCGAGGGGGCCGGTGGCTGTGGCTGCGGCGAATGCGCGGGTTCTGTGGACTGGCTGCTGCTGGCGATGGCAGCGGCGGTGCCGAGTGCCAGCAGCGAGATGACATTGCCGATCGCGACCACGGCGCCGGCGTGAGCGCCGCCGGTTCGATGGAAATCGAAGCTGATGACGATATCGGCGGTGGCGGAGGCAAGGAGCGCCGCGGCGGTAATCAGCAGCGAGCGGTAGGAGAGGAGCGCGCCGTCGAGCCGCGAGGAAACAAGCCCGTCTGGGCCGTGTCGGGCGAGCCAGATGAGGGCGGCGCCATAGGCCGTGAAGGTGGCGGTGATGAAGATGCCGACGGGGCCGCGCCAGAAGATCATCAGCAGAAGGACGATGGCGGCGGGCAGGAGATGCGGCGCAAGGCGCAGCCAGGAGAGGGTGTTGTCGCGCGCGAGGTTGCTGAAGCTGATCCAGGCGAAGGCGGCGATCAGGGCGGCGAGCACCGCCTGGCCGGGCATCAGGGCGATGATGTCATAGCCCCAGCGCAGGCCGAGCAGCACCGATTGCAGCGCGTAGAGCCCGATCAGGATGAGGAAGGGCCGCCGCTCGGGCGCCAGGCCATCGCTTTGCCTGACCATCCGGACAAGCAGGATCGCGAGCAGCAAGGTGACGACGAAGGGCAGCGGCACGAAGATCATGGGTGCGGATCCAGCAACAGAAGAGTGATATGAGCACGACAATGACCTCGATCGCAATCTCGGGCGACCCGGATCGCGATCGAGGTCTCGATTTCCTGTGGTCTCAGCGACCTTGGGTCAGCCGCTCGATGGGAGCGGTGTCACGCAAGGAGACTGCCATGATGATCATCCTAACCATACCTCTGCTCCTGTTCACGCTGGTTTCAAGCTATGCCGATGGCTGGCGGACGGGAGAGACGATCGACGTCTCGGCGATCCGCTCGATCGTCATAACAGGTGACGCCAGCTCGATCCGGATCAGCGCCAATTCAGATGAGCCCTATCGGGCCGAGACGCGGGGGCGGCGCGATGGCTGGTTCAGCCGCTGGTATTCGAGCTGGTTCTTCAGCGGTTGCGAGGACCAGAGCCGGATGGTGATCGATGGGACGACGCTTTCGATCGCGGTCGCCTCTACGAAATGGTTCGATCTCTCCGATTGCTCGCCCGAAGTCGTCGCTAACATCCCGCCGGGCGGGTCGATCGACGTCAACCAGCAGGCTGTCATGGCTCGGTTCGACGGGGAGTTTGCGAAGCTCGGCCTATCGAGCAAGGCGGCCGACGTGACACTGCAGGGTCATGCTTCGAACGTCGCCATCGACAGCGCCGCGCTGCGGGCGCATCTGACTTACGACAAGCTCAATGCCGACGAGACGATCGACGTGAAGGCGCATTCGGTGGACAGCTATCTCGACTTCGGCAAGGACGTGCCCGTCGATTATACCGTCACCGCCAAGGCGTCGCTGATCGATAGCCCCCGGCCGAGCGTGGTCGGCGCCAAGCCGGTGGTCACGATCCAGGCCGAGTATGCGCATACGACGATCCGCTGATGAGTGTGCTCTAATAGCCGCCGGCCGAGCCCTCGGCCGAGCGGCTGTCCATGGCGCCGTTGTAGCGGGCGCCGCCGCCTTTCTCGATATCTTTCAGGCTCTTGCCGCCGACGAGGATGCCGGCGGCCTGGCCCCAGACGGGCGTGCCGCTGCCGTCGTCCATGGTGTGGCCCATCGCGATCAGCGCGCGGATCGTGTCGGGCGACAGGGCTTAGGGTTCGAAATAGATCTTGTCGGGCTGCCACTGGTGATGGATGCGCGGGGCGTTGACGGCCTGGCTGATGTCCATGCCGAAATCGACGACATTCAGAATGGCTTCCAGCGTAATCGTGATGATGCGCGAGCCGCCGGGGCTGCCGATCACCATGAAGGGCTTGCCGTCCTTGGTAACGATGGTGGGGCTCATCGACGAGAGCGGCGTCTTCCTGGGCGCGATGGCGTTGGCTTCGCCCTGGACGAGGCCGTAGAGATTGGGGACGCCGGGCTTGGAGGTGAAGTCGTCCATCTCGTTGTTGAGAAGGATGCCGGTGCCGGGCGCCACGACGCCGGCGCCGAAGTTGCCGTTCAGCGTGTAGGTGACGGCGACCGCGTTGCCCTCGTCGTCGATGATCGAGTAATGCGTGGTCTCGGTGCTTTCCTTGGCGCCGAGCGGCTTCAGGTCGGCGGAGGTGCCTGACTTGTTGATGTCGATCTTGGCGCGGATAGCCTTGGCGTAGCTCTTGTCGAGAAGGGTCGTGACCGGGTTGTCGACGAAATCCGGGTCGCCGAGGGCGGCGTTGCGGTCGACATAGGCGTAACGCATGGCCTCGGTCATGAGGTGCACGGTCTCGGCCGAGCCGTAGCCGAGGAAGGAGAGTGGATAGCCTTCCAGGATATTCAGGATCTCGCAGATGATGACGCCGCCGGAGGAGGGCGGGGGCGAGGAGATGATGTCATAGCCGCGATAGCTGCATTCCACCGGCTTCAGCTCGCGCACCTGATATTGCTCGAAGTCTTCTTTCGCGAGAATGCCGCCCTTGACCTGGCTCGCTTTCACGATCGCATCCGCCGGCATGCCCTTGTAGAAGGCGTCGGTGCCCTTGTCGGAGATGCTCGACAGCACTGAGGCGAGCTCCGGCTGCACCAGCTTTTCGCCCGAGGTGAAGAGCTTGCCGTCGGGCTTGAGGAAGATCTTGGCGGCGGCCTCGTCCTTGGCCAGCCGCTTGGCGCTGCCTTCGAGCGAGGCCACGTCGCCCTGCTCAAGCGTGAAGCCATCCTTGGCGTAGCGGATGGCGGGGGCGATGAGATCCTGGCGCGACTTGGTGCCGTATTTCTCGCGGGCGGTCTCGAAGCCCATGACGGAGCCGGGCACGCCGACGGCCAGATAGCCGTCGAGGCTGGCGCGGGGGACGATATCGCCCTTGGCGTCAAGATACATGGTCTTGGTGGCGGCGATCGGCGCGCGCTCGCGGAAATCGAGGAAACTGGTTTTGCCGTCCTTCATGCGGATCGTCATGAAGCCACCGCCGCCGATGTTGCCGGCGGTCGGATAGACCACGGCGAGCGCATAGCCGACGGCAACCGCCGCATCCACGGCATTGCCGCCGCTCTTCAGCACGTCGACGCCGACATCGGTCGCCAGATGCTGGGCAGTGACGACCATGCCATGCTCGGCCTCGACCGGCGCGGGCGAGGCGGCAAGCGCCGGCGCGATTGGCGCCAGCGTCAGCGACAGGGCAGCGATGAAGGCTGCCGATTTCGTGTGAAGACGGTCCATGATGTTCCCCTCGTTGGACTGGCATGGGGAACATATGGGGTTGCAGGCGTGGCAGGCAATGCGCGGCGGGCGCTAAGTGGTGCCTTGCAGGTCTGGCGTTGCGACGGGCTTCGGCGCCGGCTGCGGAGCGCTCGGCATTCTGGCTTCCTCTGCTGAGGACATCGTGAGTCTTGCCTCGGCAATCCGTGCTGCGGCCTGCAGGTCGCGGTCGTGGCCTGACATCTTCTCCATTGCCGCGATGGCGACGTCGGTGGCGAGGTAGTCGGGCTTGTGGCCGACGCCCTTGATCTTGACGAGTTCGGAGCCGGCGATATCGCGGGCAAGGCCCTGCGAGTGCAGGTGCTCCCAGACGATGTCGTCGCTGTCGCCGGTGATGATGACAGTGGGTGCCGATATCTTGATATAGAGATGCGACTGCGTCTTGAAGTAATCGAGCAGGCGCACGAAGTCGGCGGCGTTGTTGTGGAAGGTGGCGGGGCGCAGCACCAGCGAGGGGCCGGTTTTCAGGATGTAGTCGGCCGGCCTTGGATTGGGGCGGAAGACGTTGAGGGTGCCGCGTTCGAGGCGCCGCAGGCCGAGCGGGACGACCAGTGCGTGGTTGAAGAGCCAACCGATCACCGGGGCTGTAGAGACGTGATAGTACCAGTCGATGCCGCCGGGCCACGGGTGCGTGGCGGGCGCAAGGAAGAGCAGGCCGGCCGTCTTTTCAGGATGACGGACGCCGAATGCGGCGGCGATGGCGCCGCCGAAGGAATGGCCGACGATAATCGCCTTGTCGATGCCGCGCTTTTCCATCAATGCGGCAATGGCGTCCGCCTGGCCTGAGGGCAGGGCGTTATCCGGTCCGCCGCGTTCGGAATAACCATGGCCGGGGCGGTCGACGAAGAGCATTTCGGCGCGGCCACGCAAGGGCTCGAGAAAGGCGCCGATCTGGTCGAGCAGGTTGCCGCTGGCGCCATGGATGAAGACCAGCGCCGGCAGGTCGGCGGTTTCGGGGCGCTCGATGTGGACGGCGTTCATGCGGTAGCCGCCAATGTCGGTCAGCTCGCCAATATTGGGATAGGCCTGCTCGAACTGGCGGGCCTTATAGGAGGAGTAGCCGATTGCTGCGGCTAGAGGGGCGAGGAGGGCGGAGACGAGGGTAAGCATGGTGCGACCTGCGGCAGGGACTAACGGACCATACGTTAGATTGGCTCGCGCGGTTCACCTTCAAGAGGGGCCGGGCAAGAGGGGAACCTGTCACACAGTAATATGTCAGGTGCGGCTGCCGGCGAGCTTTTCGGAGAGCGTGTTCAGCTGTTCCTGCGCATTGCGGTTGGCGGGGTAGATTTCGAGGAAGCGCTCCCATGCCTTCAGCGCCAGCTGGTCGTTGCCGCTGTCACCAAGGATAGAAGCCATGCCCGCAAGCGCGCCGAAATGGCGCGGCTCGATATCGAGCACATGTTCGATATCGGACATGGATTTGCGCATCGCGCCGTTGGTGTAGTTCAGCGTGGCGCGGCGGTTCCAGCTTTCGGAGTAGCCGGGCTTCAGCGCGATCGCCTGGTCGAGGAAATCGAGTGCTGCGCTGTTGCGCTTCTCCTCGATCGCCTTGTCGGCCCATTGCATCAGCAGGTTGACGGTAGCGCTGCCCGAATCGTTCCATTCGGCGCGAATCTCGTTGGCGATGTTATCCGCCTTGTCGGCGTCGCGTTCGCGCTTCAGTGCTGCAAAGAGCTGATCGAGATGTTCTTTGGGCGAGAGGTTCGCGGCCTGCTGCTCGACGATCTTTTCCTTGTCCCGCGCGGGTGCGGGTTCCTGCGCATGGGCAGGCAAGGCAACTGAGAGCAGGGCGAGGGAGAGCGGCAGTGCCGCGCAGGTCATGGCCAAAAAACGCATGGCGGGCATAATAGCCCGCCAACGCGAAAGATCAAAACACTTTAACGGGATCACAAAAGGACCCTTCCGGACAGGCTCAGGCGCGCAAGCGCTGCCGAGCCATCCGGCCAGCCAAATCAGCCCTGACGAGCCTTGAAGCGTGGGTTCAGCTTGTTGATGATGTAGATGCGGCCCTTGCGGCGAACCAGGCGGTTGTCACGGTGACGAGCCTTGAGCGACTTGAGCGAATTCTTGATCTTCATTGTTTTGATCCGCGATGTTGGGGGGAATTCACATTCGCCCGTATCTATTACATTCAAAAGCGCGCTCAGGGCGCGCTCTTCAGGTTGGGCGTGCAGATAACCCGGCCTCTTGTCTGTGTCAACCACGTGAAGGTGTTTTTCCCGTGGCAGTGGCCGGTTTTGTCAGGGGAAAACCCCTTATTTCCCCGCAAGTGTGGTGACGTGACCCATCTTGCGGCCGGGTCTCGATTCCGTCTTTCCATAGAGGTGAACCAGCGTGTCGCGCCGCTTCAGCCAGCCCGGAAGAGCAAGGATATCGTCGCCGATCAGGTTCTGCATCACGCAGTCGGAATGGCGGTCAGCGTTGCCGAGCGGCAGGCCCGCCACGGCGCGAATGTGCTGCTCGAACTGCGAGATCACGCAGGCCGCTTCCGTCCAGTGGCCGGAATTGTGCACGCGCGGCGCCATCTCGTTGGCGATCAGGCTGCCGTCGGCGAGCGCGAAGAACTCGATGCCGATGACGCCGACATAGCCGAGCGTCGACAGGATCTTCTCGGCGGCTTCGCGCGCGGCGGCGGCCGTGGCGTCGGTGATGGACGCCGGGACGGTCGATGTGTGCAGGATGCCGTTGCGGTGGACGTTTTCGGCAGGGTCGTAGCAGGCAACGCTGCCGTCGATGGCGCGGGCGGCGATGACAGAGATCTCGCGCTCGAAAGCCACGAAGCTCTCGAGGATCAGCGGAACGCTGCCGAGCTCGGCAAAGGCGCCATCGGCGCTATCTGATGTCGAGCGGAAGACTTTCTGTCCCTTGCCGTCGTAACCGAGGCGGCGCGTCTTCAAGACACCCTGGCCGCCGAAATCGGCGAGGGCTGCCTCGAGATCGACCTGGCTATCGACGGCGTGGAACCTTGCTGTCGGAATGCCGCAATCATTGATGAAGCGCTTTTCGACGAGACGGTCCTGGGCGGCTTCCAGCGCCTTCGGCGGCGGATAGACCGGCACGGTCTGCGCTAAGGCCTCGACTGCGGAGACGGGGACGTTCTCGAATTCGTAGGTGACGACGTCGCAGACGGTCGCCAGTTCTTCGAGTGCCGCGGGATCGTCATAGGCGGCGACGATCTGCCGGTTGGCGACCTGCGCTGCCGGGCAATCGGCCTGCGGCTCGAGAATGATGGTGCGGAAGTTCAGGCGGGCGGCAGCCATGGACAGCATGCGGCCAAGCTGGCCGCCGCCGATGATGCCGATCGTTGTCATGCTCATAGGTCGTCCATCGGGTATTCAGCGATCGCAGCACTTTGGCTCTCGCGCCATTCGTCAAGTCGGTCGGCAAGGTCTTCGTCCGACAGTGCCAGAACCGCGGCGGCAAGAAGTGCCGCATTGATGGCGCCGGCCTTGCCGATCGCCAGCGTTCCAACCGGGATGCCGCCGGGCATCTGAACGATCGACAACAGGCTGTCCTGGCCGGACATCGTCTTCGACTGCACGGGAACGCCGAAAACAGGAAGAGGGGTCATCGCGGCGGTCATGCCGGGAAGATGGGCGGCGCCACCGGCGCCGGCGATGATGACCTTGAAGCCTTCCGACTTCGCACCCTTGGCGAACTCGACCATGCGATCGGGCGTGCGATGTGCCGATATGATCCTGGCGTCATAGGGAATCTCGAGCGCCTCCAGCGTATCGGCGGCGTTCTTCATGGTCTCCCAATCGGACTGGCTTCCCATGATGATGGCAACGGTCGGTCTGTCTGTCATCGTCACGACACTTCCTTAGGCGATGATATCCGGGATGATCTGGTCTTCGAGCTTCGACAGCTTGTCCTTGATAACAAGCTTCTTTTTCTTCATGCGCTGAACGCGCAGCGCATCGCAGCCCGTCGCGATCATGGCGTTGATGGCGACATCGTAGTCCTCATGCTCCTGGCGCAGGCGCGCCACCATGAGCCTGACTTCCGCCTGTTCCTGATCCGGCATACGCATTCCCCATGATCGTCTTCAGACCTTCTCCGGCCTGTCGCTAATTTTTGCAAGCTCCTATCACCAAATAGCGGTAACGGCTAGTTAGTCTCGATCATGAATTTGCCACGCTCTCTCCTTGTTTTCGCCTTCGACAAGCCTTCAAAAATGTGTCACAGTTTGAGGGTTGACGCCTTGGATCTCCGGCGGTGTTGGCTGGAGAAAGGTAAGAGGAAGGAAGGGTCATATGACTGTTCAAGCTCATCTTGAATCACTCCAGAAGAAGCATGGCGCTCTCGAAGACGAGCTCCATTCTCTGATGGCATCCCCCTCCAGAGACGACCGTGAGGTTGCCGAGTGCAAGCGCAGGAAGCTGCGCATCAAAGACGAGATTGAGCGTCTCAAATCATCCGTACACTAAGCAGGATAGAACGTTACAGGGCGTGGTCGACGCGATTCAAAGGGTAAATATCGCAATATAACCAGTTGTTTAGTAGTTTGTCGCGTCCGTGGAATGTTCCTGCGCGCCGGTTGCCGAAAAGGTCGCAGCCGGCGCGTTTTCATGTCCTGATGGCGTTATGCCCAGAACTGATCCAGCCAGAGATTGAGCCTGTCGAAGCCGCGATTGTTGACCGCGTAGATGCGTTTCGTGCCATCGGCGGTGACCGAGACGAGGTCGCAATCGAGCAGGGCCTTGAGGTGCTGGGAGACGGCCGGACGACTGATCGGAAGGCCTTCGGCGAGCTCGTTGACGGTGCGCGGCGAGCGTCGCAATTCCTCCAGCAGGAAGCGCCGGTGAGGGTCGGCAATCGCAGTGAAAGGGTCCACGTTCGACATGGTGAAAAGCTACGTCAATCGGAGAATTTGGGCAAGCGAATTGTGCGCCGCAGCAAGGCCTTTAAGGCCTAAAATCCAAGGCCTTCGCGGGCGATCAGGACGGCCGCGATCAGCGCCATCGCATACATAAAGGGATAGAATATTTTCGGCTGCATGCGCTTCACGCACCAGGCGCCGGCGATGGTGGCGAGCGGCGCGAAGGGCAGCAGCGTGGCGGAGGCGGCGAGGTTATGAGTGTCGAGCTGGCCGAGCGCGAAATAGGGGATCAGCTTGACCGCGTTGAGGATGGCGAAGAAGCGGACGCTGGTGCCGGTAAATTCGCGCGGCGGCATCTGCAGCGGCAGCACGTAGATCTGGAACGGCGCGCCGCCGGCGTGTGCGACGAAGCTGCCATAGCCGGAAAAGGCGCCCCAGAGCGTTGCGCGTACCGGCCGCTGGCCATGCGGCGGCACGATCTTTCCTCTGCCGGGGCCGAAGTTGTTCCAGAAATAGCGCAGGCAAAAGAGGATGGTGACGATGCCGATGACGACGCGCAAGACGCTGCCGGGAACGAGTGCGGAGGTCGCCCAGCCGAGCGCGATGCCGGCTAGCGCGCCCGGGAGCATGATCTTCAGCGTCGTCCAATCGCCATGCTTGCGCCAGATGACGAGCGATATCATGTCCATGAAGATCAGGATCGGCAGGAGGATGGCGGCGGCCTGCACGGGGGAGACGACGAGAGCCAGAAAAGGCAATCCGATCAGCGACAAGGCGTCGCCCATACCGCCCTTCGCGAGGCCGACCAGAATTACGGCGGGAATGGCGGCGTAGTAAAATGACACGTCCATCGGCATGCTTTTGAAGTCCTCCCCTTGCCAGCCCGGTCTAACGGAATTACTCACACAAAACGAGTGCGGAGCTGCCGGCAAATGGCGAAATCCGCTGGAAATGGAAAGAGTTCATGAGCGAACCTGAAAACCGCTGCCGCCTGGTGCTGATCGTGCCCGATATCGCCGATGCCGAGGAGCAGGCGAAAATCGTCGGCGATGCGCTGAAGGGCGGTGATGTCGCCTCGATCATCCTGCCGCAATACGGGCTTGGTGACGGTGAGTTTCAGAAACATGCCGAAAAGATCGTGCCGCTGGCGCAGAACGCGGGTGCGGCGGCGCTGCTTGCCGGCGACAGCCGTGTCGTTGGCCGCACCAAGGCGGATGGCCTGCATATCACCGGCGGTGCGGCGGAGATTTCCGAGGCGGTGGAGAAATATGCCGACAAGCTGATCGTCGGCGGCGGCAATGCGGCCGACCGGCATCATGCGCTTGAGATCGGCGAGGAGCGGCCCGAGTATGTCTTCTTCGGCAAGCTCGAAGGCGACATCAAGCCGGAGGCGCATCCGAAGAACCTCGCGCTTGCCGAATGGTGGGCCTCGATGATCGAGATCCCGTGCATCGTCATGGGCGGCACCGATCCTGCTTCGGCGCTCGCTGTCGCCGAAAGCGGCGCGGAATTCGTGGCCATGCGTCTCGCCGTTTTCGGCGAGCCGGCGCGCGCGGCCCTGGTGGTTGCCGAAATCAACGCACTTCTTGACGAAAAAGCGCCACGGTTTGAGGGTTGATATCGCCCTCATGCCCATGCTGACACGCCATTTGCGCCTTTCCCTCCTTGCCGCCGCCACATATGTGGCGGTTTTCGCGCATGGCGCATCGGCCCAGCAGGTCGACAATATGGTCACGCGACCACTCACCGGCGCGCCTGAGACACTGAAATCAGGCCGCGCGCAGCCGGACGGGGTAACACCGTCCACCGGTGTCGGCGTGTTCGATCGCATGGGCGCGAAGCTGCCCGACCTGCCGCCTGAGAAGGACTACAAGGGCAAGGTCGACGATGCCTATGGCGCCTATCAGCGCGGCTACTATCTGACGGCGATGGGGATTGCGCTGCCGCGTGCGCAGCTCGGCGATCCGGCGGCGCAGACGCTGATGGGTGAACTGCTGGCCGATGGTCTCGGCGTCAAGCGCGACGCCAAGGCGGCTGCCTTCTGGTACGGAAAGGCGGCCGAGGGCGGCGATCCTGCGGCGATGTTCAAATACGCGCTCATCCTGATGGAAGGCCGCATCGTCAAACGCGACAAGACGCTTGCCGACACCTACATGCGCAAGGCGGCCGAAGCCGGCAATGCGTCGGCCGAGTTTAACTGGGGGCAGATCCTGGTCGCCGACAATCCCGGCGACAAGGGCCTGAAGCTGGCACTTCCGTTCTACGAGAAATCGGCAGAAAAGGGCGTCGCCGACGCGCAATACGCGGTGGCCGAGATTTACTCGTCGTTGCCCGATCTGCCGCCCGAGAAGAAGCAGCTTGCCCGCGAATGGATGGCGCGCGCCGCACATGCCGGTTTCGACACCGCGCAGCTCGATCTCGGCGTCTGGTTCGTCAACGGAACCAATGGCCCGCGCGATTTCGAGAAGGGTTTTCAGTGGCTGAGAATCGCCGCCAATGACGGCAACGTTGTTGCGCAGAACAAGCTGGCGCATCTCTATATCAACGCGCTCGGCACGAAGCCGGATCCTGTCGAGGCCGCCAAGTGGTATGTACTCTCGCGCCGTGCCGGTCTGCCCGACCCGGCGCTCGAGGATTTCTACCTCGGTATCGAGGAAGAGCAGCAGAAGGCGGGGATCGAAGCCGCCAACAAGTTCCGCCGCCTGCGCTGACCGCGCTACAACGTTTTAGAAGAGCGCGTCCTCGAACAGGTCTTCGTCGCTGGTCGCAGCACTTGCCGGCTCGGGCTCGACCGCTGCCGTCTCTTCAACCGCGGCGATGATGTCGCGGTGGACGTTGCGCTCCTGCACCATCGTGTAGAGCTTGAAGATCTTGCGATCGAGCGGGGCGATGGCTTCGGCCAAGTCCGAGATATCCGCGATCTCGGCGCCGGCGGCATCTTCCAGCGTATCGGCGCAGCCTGCCAGCACATCGCCGAGATCCTTCTGGAAATCCAGCGTTCCGATCAACAGGTTGATCTTGCCGGCGACCTCGCGGCCGTGTTCGGACAGTGTCTTCAGCTCGGCTTCCATCGTATCGGCGGCGGTGCGGATATCGGCGACGGCGGTCGTCAGGTTTTCGGCCAGGCCGCCTGATGCCGTCTCGCTCGATGGTGCCACGCGGCCGGCGGCTTCCTCCAGCGCAGGCAGGCCGTTGACGATGGCGTCGGCGCTGTCATCCAGCTTTCCGGCGAAGATGCGGAGCTCTGCCGTGACGACATTGATCGACTTGCCGGCTTCACCAAGCCGGCTGCAGCGCAGATTGGTGTTCAGCGCCATGTAATGGATGTCTGTCTTCACCGCCTTGATGTTGCCGATCGCTTCCAGAAGCTTGGCGGTGGTGTCGCGGGTCGACTGGCTGACCTGATCGGCCTTCAGGGTGACGGCGTCGACCTGCTTGACGATCTCATGGGCGGCCGAGACGCTGGATTCGAGCGCGCGGATGAAGTTGCCTTGGCCGCCGCCGCTCATTTGGTCGCGCAGCCGCATGATCTCCTGCGTGTCGTGGCCGAAGCTGGCGATCGTCTTCACGACGTTCTGGGAATCGCGGTGAAAATCGCGGCACATCTCGTTCATCTGCGCGGCCGTCAGGTGCTGGATGACGTTTTGCAGGCGTGCGCGGGCGTCGGCATCAAGGCCGCGTCCGTCCTCGCTGTCGAGGAATTCGTCGAGCAGGGTGAATGTGCTCTGCACATGCTCGATGCGCTGGCGGGTGATGTCGCCGATCTGCAGCGCCGACAGGGTCGAGGCGACCTTGCTCTGCACGCCTCTGGCGACCGCGCCGACGTCACGGGCGATAGCGGCGAGGTTCTGACGGTGTTCGGCGATCTTGCGGGCATCGCCATCAAGGGCGCTGGCCACGGCGGGAACCGTGTCGGCGTAGCTCTTGGAGACGTCGGTGCCGAAGGTCAGGGCGAGCTTGACTTCCTTTTCCAACTCCTCGATCCGGCCGGCGAAGCGGTTGACCTCGTCGGTGCCGGAATAGATGCGCTCGAGAATTTCCTGCGCGAAGCCGGCGAACTCGGCAAGGCCGGCGCCGGTGATCTTCACGGTAACGGCGAAGGTGCGCAGGTAGCGCATGGTTTCCTGCATGTCGGAGACGTGCCGGCGCAGCGAATATCCTGCTTCGGCGAGCGACGAAAGCGCGTCGCGGCGGGACTTTTCGGCGGTCGGAAGATCGCTGAGGCTCTTCACCGTTGAGCGCAGTTCCGCGCCGGCATCACCATTCTCGCCAGCATCAAGCGCCTTGGTGATGTTATCGAGCGAGCTCAACAGTCGGTTGAGGACGTCCATGACCGAAAGCAGGACGGTGCCGCCTTCGAGAAAGCGCTCCTCGACCTTGCTGTGCGCCGCTTCCAGTGTTTGGCTGATGGCTGATCCAGATGCCTGGAAAGCAGTTACAGCCGATGTCGCCCCGTTCGTCATTTTATTGTCCTTTACTTAAAACCTCAGCAAGGTTCGGGACTATTTTTACGGGCATCATGGAAACGAGGAGTAAACACGCCAGACTCGTCAGCGTTGTGCTTAACATAGCGTGAATTGCACGACGCCCGTTGCCGGCAAACGCTCATAATTTTAATAAGCATATGAATTTGTTTGCTTTTATAAACATGTTTGAGTGCTAATTATTATTTTTGTCAGGTGATATTTCAGGGAGTCGGGACTCGTCTCAATTGCATTTCGTTGCAACCTACTTTTACGTGTTGTTAAGCGTGCCGTGAGATTCCTCAAAGGGTTGAAAAAGTATTTCTCCGCCCTAGGAGGCCGAAGTGAGTGTGCGTGAACAGTATTCCGAGTCTATATCCCTGCCGGAAGTTCTGACGATCAGGAATATCTCGGATATCTTCTCGAAAATTGCGTCTTTATTTAAGAATAACAGTTCCGTTGTTCTCGATATTCCCGAAAAAGCTGAGGCCGACTTGAGTTTTGTGCAGCTGATCGAAGCTGTTCGCCGGCACGCTGAAACCAACGACAAAGCGCTCGCACTCGCGGCTCCCGCCCGCGGCCAAGTCCTGAAGGTGCTGGAGCGCGCCGGCTTCGTGGAAGCCTTCAACAGCGAAGATACAAAATTCTGGTTGCATGAAGAGGTAAAGCCATGAGCGCCAACATTCTCACCGTCGACGATTCCGCAAGCATTCGACTGACGACCAAGGTCACGCTGACCAATGCGGGCTACACCGTCAGCGAAGCGGCCGATGGCGCGCAGGGCCTGGCGGCTGCCAAGGCCGGCAATTACGACCTGATCATCACCGATCTCAACATGCCCGTGATGGACGGCCTGACGATGATCGAGGAGCTGCGCAAGCTGCCGGAACATACCGGCGTACCGATCATCTTCCTCACCACCGAATCCGACGCCGACCTCAAGGCCCGCGCCAAGGCGGCCGGCGCCACCGGTTGGCTGACCAAGCCGTTCGATCCGGAAAACCTGGTCAAGATCGCCAGGAAGGTGCTCGGCAGATGAGCTCTCTCGATCCTGTAGCGGTCTTTCGCACCGAGGCGGCCGAATGCCTCGAAGCCATCGAGACGGGTCTTCTCGATCTGACGCACAAGCTCGACGACAAGGACGTCGTCGATGCCGTCTTCCGTGGCCTTCACACGCTGAAGGGCTCGGGCTCGATGTTCGGCTTCGATGCGCTGGCCGCCTTCACGCATCATTGCGAAACGGCGTTCGACCGGGTTCGCAAGGGCGAGGTGCCGGCAACGGCCGAACTCGTCGCCGCCGTGCTTGCCGCTCAGGATCACATGCGTGCTCTCGTCGATCGGCCGGATGCCGATCACGGTGACACCGGCCAGCGGTTGCTGGCCCAGCTTCAGGCCGCCGTCGGCGAGACAGCGGGTGGCGTTGCCACTCCTGCTGTTCAATCGGCCCCGGTCGCCGCTTCCGCCGCTCCCGCCGCCAAGACCACCACCTGGCGCATCCGCTTCAGCCTTCCCTCGAATTCGATGGCGAACGGCACCAATCCGCTCGGCCTGCTCGACGAATTGCGTGACCTCGGCGAATGCAGCGTCAAGGCCAACCTCTCCGCCATTCCTGTCCTCGACGAGATGGTTCCGACCGATCTCTACGTCACCTGGGACGTCGTTCTCACCAGCGCGCAGGACCGCTCCGCGATCGACGACGTGTTCATCTTCGTCATGGACGACATGGAGCTCGAGGTCGAGGAGATCAGCGCTCCTGCCGCCCCGGAAGCCAAGGCTGAACCAGTTGCCGTCGTGTCAGAGGTCAAGGCTGAGCCAGTTGTCGCAGCGCCCGTCGCGGCTGCGCCTGCAGTTCTCGCCACACCCGAGTTCAAGCCTGTCGAGGCGGTGCCCGCCAAGCGCGAGAGCGCAGCACAGGCCGACCAGCGCCAGGCGAAGGCTGCCGAAAACGTTCGCGTTCCGGCCGAGCGTCTCGATGAACTGATGGACCGCGTCGGCGAGCTCGTCATCGCCCAGTCGCGCCTCAGCCAGCTGGCGAGCGCCAGCGCCGATATCGCGCTGCGCTCGGTGTCTGAGGAAATCGAGCGCCTGTCGGGTGAACTACGCGACACGATGATGGTGCTCCGCATGGTGCCGGTCGCGACGCTGTTTTCGCGCTTCCGCCGTCTCGTTCACGATCTCGCCCGCGAAACGGGCAAGGTGATCGAGCTGGTGACCGAGGGCGAAAGCACCGAGGTCGACAAGACCGTGATCGAGCGTCTCGCCGATCCGCTGGTGCATCTGGTGCGCAATTCGATCGACCACGGGTTGGAAACGCCGGCCGAGCGCCTGGCGGCAGGCAAGAGCGAAGCCGGCACGGTGACGCTGTCGGCACGCCAGGCCGGCGGCGAGGTGATCATCTCGATCAAGGACGACGGCCGCGGCATCAATCGAGATCGGGTCCGCGCCAAGGCGGAATCCTCCGGCCTCATCGCGCCCGGCCAGCCGCTCACCGATTCCGAGCTGCTGCAGCTGATCTTCGCGCCTGGTTTCTCGACGGCTGCGGCGATCACCAATCTTTCCGGTCGTGGCGTCGGCATGGATGTGGTCAAGAAGACGGTCGAGGCGCTGCGTGGCGCGATCGACATCACCAGCCTCAATGGTCAGGGTTCGGAAGTGTCGCTGCGCATTCCGCTGACACTTGCGATCATCGACGGCCTGCTCGTGCGGGTCGGCAATGGCAGCTACGTCATTCCGCTGTCGGCTGTCGAGGAGTGCCTGGAGCTGTCGCTGGAAGAGGACCTGCGTTCGCGCGGCCGCAGCTTCATCTCGCTGCGTGACAGCCTCGTGCCGTTCCTGAGACTTCGCGATCTCTTCCGCACCGGCACCAAGCCCGACGTGCACCAGAAGGTCGTGGTCATCTCCACCGGCACGGAGCGTGTCGGCTTGGTGGTCGACCAGATCATCGGCGATCACCAGACGGTCATCAAGTCGATGTCGAAGCTGCACAACGACGTGTCCACCTTCTCGGGCGCCACCATTCTCGGCGACGGCAGCGTCGCCCTCATTCTCGACGTCGGCCATCTCGTGGCCGCCGGTCAGCAACAGGAAACACAGATGCGGGTGGCAGGATGAGCGCGGCAGCCGAGAAGATCGACCATCATTGGAACTATGCCGACGAAGTCGAGGTCCTGACTTTCGACATGAACGGCGAGACCTTCGCGCTCGAAGCGGTCATCGTCCAGGAAATCCTGGACCTGCTACCCGAGACGGCGGTGCCGGGGGCGCAGCCCTTCGTCGCCAGCGTCATCAATTTTCGCGGCAAGGTCATTCCGCTGGCGGACCTTCGCCTGGCCTTCGGCATGGACGGCACGGAAGCGACGATCGACAGCCGCATCATTGTCATCGAGGTCGATCTCGATGGCGAGGCGACGCTGGTCGGCCTGCGTACAGACAAAGTGAACGAGGTGACGACGCTGGCACGGGCAGCCAGCGAACCGCCACCGAGCGTCGGCATGCGCTGGCGCGCCGACTACATCAACTGCCTGGTGAAGCGCGGGGGCGAGTTCATCATCCTGCCCAATCTGCAGGCACTGTTTTCTTCACGACACGAGACATCGACCGCCGTTTAGGCTGCGTCATCGAGGGGTAAGGGGTTAGAGATGCGATTGACGATCAAGACGAAACTGGTGTCGGCATTTGCCTTCATCATCCTCATGTTGCTGGGCACATCGACCTATTCGATCATCAGCCTCAGCGGTCTGAATGATTCCATCGGCGCCGTGCTGGCCGGCCCGGCGGCGCGCCTGGAACTGGCGCAGACCATCAACATCGGCCAGCTCGAAGCGATCCGGCAGCAGAAGAACCTGCTGATGGCCAAGGACGCGGCCGAAGTGAACAATTCCATCGCCAAGGGCGATGTCGGGCGCAAGGAATTCACGCAGGCGCTGGCATCGGTGCTGCAGATCGCTACCGAACAGGGCCGCCCGCGGTGGGAACAGGTTTCGGAGCTATCGAAGCAGTTCTTCCAGGCCGACGACCAAATCCGTGAATTCGTGAAGGCCGGTAACGCCGAAGCCGCCAACAACGTCTCCGTGACCACGGCACGTGCTGCGGCCAACCAGATCGATACGGCGCTTGCGGAAATCCTCAAGCTCGAGAAAGAGCGCATGAGCGTTGCCGATGATGATGCGGAAGCAAGCTATCAGGCGACCCGCCTGACGATGATCATCGCCGTCGTCGCTGCCTTCCTGTTTGCCGCCATCACCGCCTTCTGGATTGCAAGCACCATCTCCAAGGGCCTGAACCGCGCCAACAACGTGGTGCGCGAAGTCGCCGAGGGTGACCTCACGAAGATGGCCGAAATCACCAATCGCGACGAGATCGGCGAACTGCTGGGCAACGTCAACGTGATGATCGAGCGTCTTCGCGGTGTGGTCGGCGACGCGCTCTCGGCTTCCGAGAACGTCTCGGCCGGCAGCCAGGAACTCTCCGCCAGCTCCGAGCAGGTCTCGCAGGGCGCGACCGAGCAGGCGGCGTCGGCTGAAGAAGCTTCGGCTTCGATGGAAGAAATGGCCGCCAATATCAAGCAGAACGCCGATAACGCCGCGCAGACCGAGAAGATCGCTCGCCAGTCGGCCAAGGACGCGGAAGAAAGCGGCGCTGCCGTCAGCCGTGCCGTGGAAGCCATGCGCACCATCGCCGACAAGATCGTCATCGTACAGGAAATCGCACGCCAGACCGATCTGCTCGCACTCAACGCCGCCGTAGAGGCAGCGCGTGCCGGCGAACATGGCAAGGGCTTCGCGGTCGTGGCTTCCGAAGTTCGCAAGCTTGCCGAGCGCAGCCAGTCCGCCGCCGCCGAGATCAGCGCCATGTCTGGCGATACGGTCAAGGCCGCCAGCAATGCCGGCGATATGCTTGGCCGCCTGGTTCCCGATATCCGCAAGACAGCCGAGCTCGTCTCCGAGATCAGCGCCGCTTGCCGCGAGCAGGATATCGGTGCTGCCCAGATTAACGAAGCGATCCAGCAGCTCGACAAGGTGACGCAGCAGAACGCCGGTGCTTCCGAGCAGATGTCGGCGACCTCTGAAGAACTCGCGGCGCAGGCCGAGGAACTTCAGGCCTCGATCGCCTTCTTCAAGGTCGACGGCGCGGGCAGCAAGGTCGTCTTCAAGAAGCCTGCGGCCAAGCCGGCCGCCAAGGCTCCTGCCGCACGGCCGACCGTGGCCAGCAACAAGAACGTCAATACTCGCTCGGTCGCCGCCCAGCAGGCGCGTGCCAAGGGCTTTGCTCTCGACATGTCGATGGGAGGTCCTGACGCCAGCGACGACGATTTCCGCGAAAGCGCGTGATCAAGAAACATGTCGTGGCCGGATGACCGGCCACGACATCAAGACTGCCAACGAATGGATCGTTGGAGGCAAGGCGCGCGACAGCCGCCGGCCATGAGCGGATGCAAGCTCCCATCTTATTTCCGAAATCGCCTGGATGATCGGAATCCTCGCAGATCGCCACCGCGGTTTCACCCAGCGATTTTCAAAGGCCGGAGTTTTCACATGCGCATTACGCTCAAGCTCAAACTATCATTTGCTTTTTCACTGCTGATTTTGCTGATCATCGGCGCCGTTGGACTGGGTATCCATGGCCTGCAAACGATGAACACGCTGCGCAACGAGCTCCTGGAAGGTCCGGTAGAGCAGGATCATTACGCCAGCAGCCTGACATCCGCTTTCGATGGTCTTGGTCTTGCGGTGGGCGACCTGCTTGTCGCTGACAGGCCCGAATTCGTATCCCGGGCAAACGCCGCGATCGATGCGGAACGTGGGGCATTCGAAAAGGCGCTCGACGAGGGCGAGCATGACGCGCCGCCGGAATTCAAGGACGAGTGGAAGCAGATCCGCGAGTTCTGGACGGGGTATGTCGGGCTGAACGACCGCATTCGCGGCCTAATGACCTCGGGCCAGAAAGAGATGGGCCTGCAGCTCAACGAGACTGACGGTGTCGCCGCGCGCCAGAAGCTTGATGGCATGACCGCCGCGCTGACGGCGCTGACCAAGCAGGCTGTTGCCGACGCCGATGCGGTGGGAGACAAGACCTATGACACGACCTTCATGATGCTGTTGATCGTGGCGGGTGTCGCGCTCGTCATCGCCATCGGCGCGACCATCTGGATCGCAACGACGATCAGCTCGGGTCTGCGCAAGGTGAAGACGGTTGCCGACGCGGTGGCGATCGGCGATCTCAACCAGAACATTGAGATCAAGAGCAATGACGAGATCAAGGATCTCGTCGACACGATCAACGTGATGACCGCCAATCTGCGCCAGACAGCCGGAATTGCCGACCAGGTGGCGCAGGGCGACCTCTCCATCGATCCGCGCCCGCTTTCGGAGAAGGACGTTCTCGGCATCGCCATGAAGGACATGGTCACCAATCTGCGCGCCACGTCTGCGATCGCCGACCGTATCGCAAATGGCGACCTGACCGTTTCGCCGAAGCCGCTGTCGGACAAGGACACGCTCGGCATCGCGCTGGAGCAGATGGTCGAGCGGTTGCGCGGCGTCGTCGCCGATGCGCTTTCGGCTTCCGAAAACGTCTCCGCAGGCAGCCAGGAACTGTCCGCCAGCTCCGAGCAGGTGTCGCAGGGGGCGAGTGAACAGGCAGCGTCCGCCGAAGAGGCTTCGGCTTCGATGGAAGAGATGGCCGCCAACATCAAGCAGAACGCCGACAACGCCGCGCAGACCGAGAAGATCGCGCGCCAGTCGGCAAAGGATGCCGAGGAGAGCGGTGCGGCGGTTACCCGCGCCGTGATCGCCATGCGCACGATCGCCGACAAGATCGTAATCGTCCAGGAAATCGCACGCCAGACCGATTTGCTCGCACTCAACGCCGCCGTCGAGGCAGCGCGTGCCGGCGAGCATGGCAAGGGTTTTGCGGTGGTCGCTTCCGAGGTCCGTAAGCTTGCCGAGCGCAGCCAGTCGGCCGCAGCCGAGATCAGCGCCATGTCGGGCGATACGGTGAAGGTGGCGAGCGAAGCGGGCGACATGCTTGGTCGCTTGGTTCCTGACATTCGCAAGACCGCTGAGCTCGTCTCCGAGATCAGTGCTGCCTGCCGCGAACAGGATATTGGCGCCTCGCAGATCAATGAGGCGATCCAGCAGCTCGACAAGGTGACCCAGCAGAATGCCGGTGCCTCCGAGCAGATGTCTGCGACCTCCGAAGAGCTCGCGGCGCAGGCCGAGGAGCTTCAGGCCTCGATCGCCTTCTTCAAGGTCGACATGTCGGGCATGCGGGCAGGCGTCCGGACCGTTGCAGCCAAGCCCGCCGCGACACGGTCTGCCCAGGCCGGCGCCACCCGCCCGACGGCGGCTGGCAACAAGAATTTCAGCGTCCGCTCGGTCTCGGCCCAGCAGGCGCGCGCCAAGGGGTTTGCTCTCGACATGTCGATGGGTGGCCCTGACGCCGGCGGCGACGATTTTCTCGAAAGCGCTTGATTTAAGTTTCGTCGCACCGAGCCGGTAGCGCGGTGCGACAACCCGAAGTGTGAATACGTCGGTTGAAATATCCGGATTCCGGAGATCGCAGAAGGGTGGATGTACAGTCTTCCTGCGCCTGTCTTGCCACCATTTTCTCCAATGGCGGCGTCTTCAATACTGCGATTTCAAGGACATGAAGAAATGCGGTTTACCATCAAATTGAAACTGGCCATCGCCTTTGGCCTGATGATCGTTCTGCTTCTGGCGACTGCCGGCTACGGCATCTACAGCCTCTCCAATCTCAACAACGCGATCAGCGATGTGATCGCCGGACCGGCCAAGCGTCTTGAGCAGGCACAGAATCTCGGCAACTTCCAGCTTCGCATCGTTCGTGCGCAGATGAACATGGCAACCGCCACGAAGCCCGAGGACGTCGCCAAATATATCGACGCGAGCAACACCAACCGCAAGCAGTTCTCCGAGACCCGTCAGTGGCTTATCGACAACAACACCAGCGAAGCCGCCAAGAAGGGCTGGCAGGATGTCGCGGAGCTGGAGACGAAGCTCTATGCGCTCGATGATCACATTCACCAGCTCGCCCAGGATGGTAACGGCGCCGAAGCCGTTCGTCTGGCCACGGGCGAAGGTCGTACGATTGTCGACGACATCGAAACGCTGACCCAGGCTCGGATCGACGCTAACCGTGCCGCCATGCAGCAGGCCGACGAAGACACGAGCGCGCAGTACGCCAATACCCGCAATTTCATCTTCGCCGTTGCCGGTGTCGCACTTTTGATCGCTATCGCCGCTGCTCTTTGGATCGCGCTCGGCATCAGCGCCGGTCTCAACAAGGCGAAGGCCGCCGTCAGCGCAGTTGCCATCGGCGATCTCGACCAGGACGTTCTCGTCAGGACAAACGACGAGATCAAGGATCTGGTCGACACGCTGAACGTCATGACCGCAAACCTGCGCAACACGGCCAACATCGCCACGCAGATTTCGAACGGTGACCTGACGGTTGCGCCGAAGCCGCTGTCGGACAAGGATACGCTCGGTCTCGCGCTGGAGCAGATGGTGGAGCGTCTGCGCGGCGTCGTCGCCGATGCGATCGCGGCCGCCGAAAACGTCTCCTCCGGTAGCCAGGAACTGTCGGCGAGCTCCGAGCAGGTCTCGCAAGGCGCGACCGAACAGGCAGCATCGGCTGAAGAAGCGTCCGCTTCGATGGAAGAGATGGCGGCCAACATCAAGCAGAACGCCGATAACGCAGCCCAGACCGAGAAGATCGCGCGCCAGTCCGCCAAGGATGCGGAGGCTTCCGGTGACGCTGTGACCCGCGCCGTCGAGGCCATGCGCACGATCGCCGAAAAGATCAGCATCGTCCAGGAAATCGCTCGTCAGACCGACCTGCTTGCGCTAAACGCCGCCGTCGAGGCAGCGCGTGCCGGCGAGCATGGCAAGGGCTTTGCTGTCGTTGCTTCCGAAGTGCGCAAGCTTGCAGAGCGCAGCCAGTCGGCAGCGGCTGAAATCAGCGCCATGTCGGGCGATACCGTCAAGGCCGCCAGCGAAGCCGGCGATATGCTTGGTCGTCTGGTTCCTGACATCCGCAAGACGGCGGAACTGGTCTCCGAGATCAGCGCTGCCTGCCGCGAGCAGGACATCGGTGCCTCGCAGATCAATGAAGCGATCCAGCAGCTCGACAAGGTGACCCAGCAGAATGCCGGGGCATCGGAAGAGATGTCGGCGACCTCGGAAGAACTTGCGAGCCAGGCCGAAGAACTGCAGACCTCGATCGCCTTCTTCAAGGTCGACATGGCCGGCAGCCGCGATAACCGTAAACCCGCCGCCCGCATCAGCGTGCGCAGCCCGGCACCCGCAGCCGCCCGCAAGCCTGCATCCAAGCCGGTGGCCAACTCGGTCTCGGCGCAGCAGGCGCGCGCCAAGGGCTTCGCACTCGACATGGCCATGGGCGGACCCGATGACGGCGACGCCGATTTCAAGGAAAGCGCATAATATGGCAACCACCTCCCAGGAAGCGCAGTTCGTCACCTTCAGCCTCGGCGAGGAAATCTTCGCCGTGCCTGTGGAGGTGGTTCGCGAGATCCTCGACTATGCCGAGGCCTTCAAGATCCCGAATGGTCCCGACTATCTCCTTGGCCTGCGCGACGTGCGCGGCCAGGGCGTCCCGACCATCGATCTCAGGCTGAAGCTCGGCATGTCGAAGACGGTTCCGACCTCGCATACGCGGGTTCTCGTGCTCGATATCCCGATGGAGAGCCGGTTGCTCACGCTCGGCCTCGTCGCAGACCGGGTCTTCGAGGTCACGCCGTTCCGCAACGATCAGATCGAGGCGGCGCCTGACATCGGCGTGCGCTGGCGCTCGGACTACATTTCCGGCGTCGTGCGCCGGGAAACCGGCTTCGTCGTCATCGTCGATCTCGCGCGGCTTCTGTCGCGCGAGGATGCCTCCGCCCTGCAATCGGCCGCCTGAGCGGACACGCTGGAGTATTTTGACTTATGAGCATGGCTGCCGTTGAGACCCAGATGGTGGGCGACAGGATCAGCAAGCGGAATTTCGAGAAGCTTGCACAGTTCATCTATGACTATAGCGGCATCAAGATGCCGCCGACGAAGCTGACGATGCTCGAAGGCCGGCTTCGCCGCCGGCTGCGGGCAACGCAGCACGCGACCTTCGACGACTATTGCGACTTCCTGTTTCACGATGACGGGCTGGAACAGGAGACGGTCTATCTGATCGACGCGGTGACGACGAACAAGACCGACTTCTTCCGCGAGGCGCGCCACTTCGAATACATGCAGCAGGTGGCGCTTCCAGCGCTGGTATCGAGCGGTGTCCGCACGATACGCACCTGGAGTTCCGCCTGCTCCACGGGGGCCGAACCCTATACGATGGCCATGGTGCTCGAAGAGTTCGTCGCCGACCGGCGCGACCTCAACTACAGCATTCTCGCGACCGATCTCAGCACCGACGTGCTGGCGACGGCGCGGCGGGGCATCTATTCCGAGGATCTGGTGCATCCGGTGCCGCGCGAGCTGCAGCGGAAATATGTGATGGTGGCCAAGCAGAAGGATCGCCGCGAGGTCCGCATCTCGGCCGATCTGCGCAGCCGCGTCGGCTTCGCGCGCATGAACCTGATGGACGAGAACTATCCTGTTGGCGAGGGGATGCACATGATCTTCTGCCGCAACGTGCTGATCTACTTCGACAAGCCGACGCAATCGGGCGTTCTGGAGCGCTTATGCGCGCGGCTCCTGCCGGGTGGCTACATGTTCATCGGCCACTCCGAATCCATCACCGGTATCGACCTGCCCCTGAAGCAGGTTTCCAACACCGTGTTCCAGCGCATCTAGGTCAAAGAGCATATGGGCAAGAAGATCCGCGTTCTCGTCATCGACGATTCCGCAAGCGTTCGCCAGACGCTCGTTCGCGTGCTGCAGGAAGATCCCGATATCGAGATCATGGGGGTCGCGACCGATCCCTTCATGGCGGCGAAGAAGATCCAGGAAGAAATCCCTGATGTCATCACGCTCGATGTCGAGATGCCGCGCATGGATGGCATCACCTTCCTGCGCAAGCTGATGTCGCAGCGGCCGATCCCCGTCGTCATGTGCTCGTCGCTCACGGAGGCTGGGTCGGAAACGCTGATGCAGGCGCTGGAGGCCGGCGCTGTCGACGTGATCCTGAAGTCGAAGATCGGCGCTGCCGACAGTCTGGCCGACGATGCGGTCCGCATCCGCGAGGCGGTGAAAAGCGCTTCGCATGCGCGTCTCGGCAATGTCAGGCGCAACGTCAACAGCCTGCGGCCCGGCGCGCCGATGCCGGCGCAGAAGCTGACGGCGGATGCCATGCTGCCGCCGCCATCAGGGAAAGCCATGGCGAAGACGACCGAGATGGTGGTCTGCGTCGGCGCGTCGACCGGTGGAACGGAGGCGCTTCGCGAGTTTCTGGAGGCGCTGCCGGCAAATTCACCTGGTATCGTCATCGTCCAGCACATGCCTGAGAAGTTCACCGCCGCCTTCGCCAAGCGACTGAACAGCCTGTGCGAGGTCGAGGTCAAGGAAGCCGTCGATGGCGATCCCGTGCTGCGCGGCCATGTACTCATCGCGCCCGGCGACAGCCATATGCTGCTCGAGCGGCGCGGCGCGCGCTATCACGTTGCGGTCAAGAGCGGCCCGCTGGTCTCGCGCCACCGGCCTTCGGTCGATGTGTTGTTCCGCTCGGCGGCGCGTTCGGCCGGCTCCAACGCCATGGGCATCATCATGACCGGCATGGGCGATGATGGCGCCAAGGGCATGCTGGAGATGCACCAGGCGGGCGCCTATACGGTGGCGCAGGACGAGGCGACCTCCGTTGTCTTCGGCATGCCGAAGGAGGCGATCGCCAAGGGCGGGGTGGACCGCATCCTGCCGCTGGAGCAGATCGCCCGCGAGGTTCTGATCACGCAGCAGAAGTTCTGAGGTGCTGCAATAAACAGATGAGAGCCGGCGGCGTGCGAGCACCGCCGGCTTTTTGCGTTCAGGCGAGGTAGCCGCCGTCGACGGTGAGCGCGGAGCCGGTGACGAAGGATGCTTCGGGGCTGGCGAGATAGGCTGCGAGGCTGGCGATTTCGCTGTCCTCGCCCATGCGGCCCAGCGCCATCAGCGGCGACAGGTGCTCCTCCGTGCCGGGCGCGCCGTTCATGTCGGTGGCCGTTGGGCCCGGCTGGATGGTGTTGACGGTGATCCCTCGCGGGCCGAGATCGCGCGCCAGGCCGCGGGTCATCGAGGCGATGGCGCCCTTGGTCATGCTGTAGACCGAGGATGTCGCAAAGCCGCTGCGGTCGGCAACGACGCTGCCGATATTGATGATGCGACCGCCTGCCTGCATGTGCCTTGCCGCCGCCTGGGTGCCGACGAAGACGGCGCGGACGTTGACCGCGAACATGCGGTCGAAATCCTCCAGTGCGAATTCATCGAGAGGGGCGAGCATCAGGATGCCGGCATTGTTGACGAGAATGTCGAGCGCGCCGAAGTGGCTGATGGTCGCGGCGACGGCATTGCGCACGGCTTCGGGATCGGCGCTATCCGCCTTGATCGCCAGCACCTTGCCGCCCTTGGTTTCGATCTCGGCGGTGAGCGCCTTCGCCCGGTCATCGCTGCTGGCATAGGTGAAGGCGACAGTAGCGCCGTCTTGCGCCAGCCTGCGGACGATCGCCGCGCCGATGCCGCGCGAGCCACCGGTGATGAGGGCAACCTTGTCGGTGAGAGAGTGAGACATTTCAAATTTCCTTTCTGGTTTCTGGATCATTCAGTCTAGAATTAGGCAAGAAAAAGCGACGCGGTCTTGCGGTGGGCCTAGCGGAGGCTGCGGATGGCCATGCGGGCGATGCCGCGAAGGGTTTCGGGGGAGGCGCCGTTGCGGGCGCTGACTTTCATGCCTGATAGGGCCGCGCCGAGGAAGTGGACGGCCTCGTCGGGGTTGATGTCGGATGCGATGCCGCCGCTCTTGCGGCCGTCTTCGATAATCGCCTTCAGCGCCGTGGAAAGGGCGCGAGACGCTGTGTCAGTCAGCGTGGCGATCTCAAGATCCGTGCGCCCGAACTCGCAGACGGCGCTGACGCCGAGGCAGCCGCGGCTGGCTTCCGACGCCGGCCGCGAGGCGAAGGCGACGAGCGCGCCTTCTAGCGCTTCGACCGGCGATGCCTGGCGCTTCAGGTCGTCGATCAACCTCGCTGTGCTGTCGGCATTGTAGCGCTGCAAGGCTTCCAGATAGAGGCCGCGCTTGTCGCCGAAGGTGTCGTACATGCTCTGGCGGCTGATCTTCATCGCCGTCAGCAACTGGTCCGTCGAGGTGCCTTCATAACCGTGCTCTGAGAACACGTTGATGGCGGCGCCCAGCGCCAGGTCGCGATCGAATTCCTTATGTCTTGCCATGGGGGAGATATAGGAATTGCAGACTGATCTGTCCATAATTAATTTGCAGCCTTCCGGCGATTCAATGCAGCCATGCGGCGGCGCTCTTGAAATTTCCCCGATTTTGTGGTCTTGAAGCCGCCAATCTTATAAAGCGCAGCTTCTACCGGCGATCAGGGACCATCCCCGCCCTGACAACGCGCACCTATTTAGCCCAAGGAAAACCGCCCACATGGCCCGTTCAGCTCTTCTCAATGTCATGGTTCAGGCTGCCCTCAAGGCAGGAAAATCGCTGGGGCGTGATTTCGGCGAAGTGCAGAACCTGCAGGTCTCGGTCAAGGGACCGGGCGATTTCGTCTCGTCCGCCGACCGCAAGGCCGAGAAGATCGTGCGCGAAGAGCTTCTGAAGGCACGTCCGACCTATGGCTTCCTCGGAGAGGAAGGCGAAGAGATCAAGGGCACCGACGGTGCGCACCGCTGGATCGTCGATCCGCTCGACGGCACCACTAACTTCCTGCACGGCATTCCGATGTTCGCGGTCTCGATCGCGCTTGAGCGCAACAACGAGATCGTTGCCGGCGTCATCTTCAACCCGGCAACCGACGAGCTCTACACCACCGAGCGTGGCGGCGGCGCCTTCCTCAACGATCGCCGCCTGCGCGTCGGCGCGCGTCGCGTGCTCTCTGACTCGGTCGTCGCCTGCGGCGTTCCGCATCTTGGCCGTGGCAACCACGGCAAATTCCTCGTCGAGCTCCGACACGTCATGGGCGAAGTCGCCGGTGTCCGCCGCATGGGCTCGGCCTCGCTCGATCTCGCTTATGTCGCGGCCGGTCGTTTCGACGGTTTCTGGGAAACCGGCCTTTCGGCCTGGGATATCGCGGCCGGCATCCTGCTCATCCGCGAAGCCGGCGGCTATGTCAGCGACTTTGATGGCGGCAACTCGATTCTCGAGACCGGCAGCGTCGTGGCCGGCAACGAATACATCCAGAAGGCGCTGATGGAAGTTGCCAAGCGTCCGGTGCCCAGCCGGTAAGTCTTTGTTATAAAGACAGGCTTTTTCGTTCCGCATACTTCAATTCGGCACAATGATGATCTAGTCTCCGGCTGTGATGAGGCCGGAGGCTGCGGAATCTATGGAAAATGTGAATGTGGCGGAGTTCGGCTCGACCGAAAAAACCACGGGAAATTACAGCTATAAGCTATCCAGCCCGATGCCCTTCCTGTGGACGATGGTGCTGTTCCTCGTCATCGTCGGGTTCATAGCATCCATCCTGTTCCGCCAGGCGCAGACGGCCTTCATGCACAATCCGGGGCTGAACGGCCTCATTCTCGGCGTTCTCGGCATCGGCATCATCCTTGTCTTCAGCCATGTGCTGTCGCTTCGGCCCGAGGTGCGCTGGTTCAATTCGTTCCGAGCTGCCGGCAGCGCCGACAAGGTGAACCGCAACCCGAAGCTCTTGGCGCCGATGCGCACGCTGATCGGCAGCCGCAATGCCTCGGCAAGCGGCATCTCGACCACGGCCTTCCGCTCCATTCTCGATTCCATCGCCAACCGGCTCGACGAATCCCGCGACGTCTCGCGCTATCTGATCGGTCTCCTCGTCTTCCTCGGCCTGCTCGGCACCTTCTGGGGCCTGATCGGCACGATCGGCTCGATCAGCAACGTTATCCAGTCGCTCGACGCCGGAACCAACGGCTCCTCGGATGTGCTGTCGGCGCTGAAAGAAGGGCTGTCGCAGCCGCTGTCGGGCATGGGCCAGGCGTTCTCGTCGTCGCTGCTCGGTCTTTCCGGCTCGCTCATCCTCGGCTTCCTCGACCTGCAGGCCGGCCGCGCGCAGAACCGCTTCTATACCGAGCTGGAAAACTGGCTGTCGTCGGTAACCGATGTCGGCTCCGACCTCGCCGCTCCCGTGATCGACACCAAGGGCGGCGTTTCGCCGGAAGAGATCCGCGCGCTGTCGGAATATATGCAAAAGGTCTCGGAAGAGGGCGGCGGCAGTCAGCGTTCGGTCGCGGCCATGGCCAATCTCGCCGAGGGCATTCAGGGGCTGGTCAAGAACATGCGCAACGAGCAGCAGATGCTGCGCGACTGGATCGAGGCGCAGCAGGACGAGGCGAAGGCCATGCGCCGCACGCTTGATCGCCTTGCCGAGCGGATCGGCGCGCAGGAAAAGCATGCTTCTTCCGAGCGCCCGCGTGTGCCGCAGACCGAAAAGAGCGAGGGCAAGTAAGCCATGGCTCTTGCCCGCAACCGTCGCCGCGAACGCACGGTCGACTATTGGCCCGGCTTCGTTGATGCGCTGTCGACGCTTCTGATCGCGGTGATGTTCCTGCTCACGGTGTTCGTCGTCGGGCAGTTCATTCTAAGCCGCGAGATTTCCGGCCGTGACGAGGTGATGAACCGGCTGAACAGCCAGATCAACGAGTTGACGCAGCTGCTCGCGCTCGAAAAGGGCAGCAAGCAGGATCTCGAGGACAGCGTCGCCAACCTGCAGGCCTCGCTTGCGACCGCCGAAGGCGAGCGCTCGCGGCTGCAGTCGCTGCTCTCGGCCGGCTCCGGCGGCCAGGACGCGGCGCAGCAGCGGATCGGTTCGCTCACCAAGGAACTCGACGAGCAGAAGCAGATGAGCGACCGGGCGATGAGCCAGGTCGAGTTGCTCAACCAGCAGATTGCGGCGCTGCGCAACCAGATCGCTGCCGTCGAAGTGGCGCTGCAGGCTTCCGAGCATAAGGACCAGCAGTCGCAGACGAAGATCGCCGATCTCGGACGCCGGCTCAACGTGGCGCTTGCCGCGCGCGTGCAGGAGCTCAACCGTTACCGCTCGGACTTCTTCGGGCGCCTGCGTGAGATTCTGTCGGACCGCGAGAACATACGCATCGTCGGCGACCGCTTCGTGTTCCAGTCGGAAGTGCTTTTCCCCTCCGGCGGCGCCGATCTCAATCCCGATGGGCAGACGGAGATGGCCAAGCTTGCGGCAGCGCTGCTCGACGTCGCCAAGGAAATTCCGCCGGAGATCAATTGGGTGCTGCGCGTCGACGGCCACACCGACAACGTGCCGCTCGCCGGCACCGGCCGCTTCGCCGACAACTGGCAGCTGTCTTCGGCGCGCGCGATCTCGGTGGTCAAGTTCCTGATCGCGCAAGGCGTTCCGGCCGACCGGCTGGTTGCGGCCGGCTTCGGCGAGTATCAGCCGATTGCGCCCGGCGATACGCCCGAAGCGCGGGCGACCAACCGACGGATCGAGCTGAAGCTGACGGAGAAGTGATGGGGTAGGGCAGTTTTTGTCCCGCAGCCGGCAATTTTGTCGCTGCGGTGCGCTCTGCACTCTCCTTCATTCCTGTGCTTGTCACAGGAAACCAGCCGACGCGCGTCTGCGCGGCGAAGAGAGTCTATTGCGATCAAGGACTTGATCGCGCTGGATCCCTGTGACGAGCACAGGGATGAGGGAAGTTGAAGTTTACACCGGCATCCACCGCTGACGTCGGAGCACGCTGCAACGTAAGCGGCCCGGAAGCACAAAAGAAAAAGGCGGCGCCCTGAGGTGCCGCCTTTGATGTATCAGGCGTCAGCCGCCTTGGTGGTGTCGTCGACGACGGCTCCGGGAGAGTTTTTCTTGATGGATTCGATGGCGTTCAGCGCCGACGCCTTGGCCTTGTAGCCTTCGGAGCCGAACATCGTCTCGCCGTTCGATGCCTTGAAACGGAAACGGAACTCGCCTGCCTTGTCCTTATAAACTTCGAACTTATACATCGATTGTCTCCCGGAATCAGGATGTTGTTTAAATCTGCAAGCGCAGCCTAAAACAAAAAATCCAATTATTCCATCGGGATGTTTGGGTGGGTGCGTCCTTGAGGAGGCTGGCTTCTCTCAAACAATATGTCGCGGCCGGAGGAGAGATCGAATTCAGTCAGATCGGCGTCCGCGACGAAATCCTCGGCCTGCCGGTCGGTAGAGAAGCGCGGAAGCGGCTTAAGGCTTTTGCTTTTCATAGTGCCTGAACTCCCGCGCCCTGGATCCCTGGGTACGGCTCAACGCTATTGCAACGCCTCCGGGCTTGCAATCCCTAGCGGAAACCTGACCCCGCTTTCACTTCACCGCCGCAAGCAGCTCCTCGGCACCCGCATCGAACTGCAGCCGGGCCAGCTTGGCGTAGATGCCGCCGTGGCGCACCAGGCTCTGGTGGGTGCCTTCCTCGACGACGCGGCCCTGGTCGAGGACCAGGATGCGGTCGGCCTTGAGGACTGTTGCGAGGCGGTGGGCGATGATCAGTGTGGTGCGGCCCTCCATGAGGCCGTCAAGGGCGCGCTGGACGAGGGTTTCGCTTTCGGCATCGAGTGCCGAGGTGGCTTCGTCGAGGAGCAGGATCGGAGCGTTCTTGAGGATGGCGCGGGCAATGGCGATGCGCTGGCGCTGGCCGCCCGACAGCATGATGCCGCGTTCGCCGACCGTGGTGTCGTAGCCTTGCTCCAATCTCGCGATGAACTCGTCGGCCTGGGCGGCGATGGCGGCGGCGCGGACTTCCTCGCGCGTGGCGTTCGGGCGGCCGAAGGCGATGTTGTCATGGATGGAGGCGGCGAAGATGGTGACATCCTGGGGGACGATGGCGATGCGCTTGCGCAGGCCGTCGGTGTCGGTCTGGCGGGCATCGACGCCGTCGATCATGACGGCGCCCTGCTGCGGATCGTAGAAGCGGAGCAGCAGCGAGAAGATGGTGGTCTTGCCGGCGCCTGAGGGTCCGACGATGGCGACGGTCTCGCCGGGCTTGACCGCGAAGCTCAGGCCGTGCAGGGCCGATGTGTCGGGGCGCGAGGGGTAGGCGAAATGGACGTCTGTGAACTCGACGCGGCCGAGGCTCGGATCGGGCAGGGCGGTCGGATTGGCCGGGGTTACGATCGGCGAGACCTCGTCGAGCAGTTCGGTCAGGCGGTCGGCGGCGCCGGCTGCCTGCGACAGCTCGCCCCAGACTTCCGAGAGCGCGCCGAGCGAGCCGGCGGCGATGACGGAATAGAGCAGGAACTGGCCGAGCGTGCCGGCAGACAGCGTACCCTCGAGCACATTGTGGGCGCCGACCCAGAGGACGGCGACGACGCTGCCGAAGATCAGCGTGATGGCGATGCCCGTGAGAAGCGAGCGCGAGCGGATGGCGGCGCGGGCGGCGGTGAAGGCGGCTTCTACGGCAGCTCCATAGCGGTTTGCCGCGGCGGTCTCGCCACCGAAGGCCTGGACCGTGCGGGTGGCGGCGATGGTTTCGTTGGCGAAGGCCGAGGCTTCGGCCAGCTTGTCCTGTGCCGCGCGCGAACGCTTGCGCACCGAGCGGCCGAAGGCGACCAGCGGGAAGACGATGAGGGGGATGGCCAAGAGCACGAGGCTGGCGAGCTTCGGCGAGGTGACGACCATCATCACGATGGCGCCGAGACACAGGATCATGTTGCGCAGCGCGACCGAGGCGGTGGCGCCGACGGCGGACTTGATCTGCGTGGTATCGGCCGTCAGCCGCGAGACGATCTCGCCGGACTGGTTGACGTCGAAGAAGGAGGCGGACAGCCGGGTCACATGGGCGAAGACGTCGCGGCGGAGATCGGAGACGATGCGCTCGCCAAGCGTGATGACGAAGAAGTAGCGCAGCGCGCTCGATATGGCGAGAACGACCGCCATGACCATGAGCATGATGAAGTAGCTGTTGATGAAGCGGCCGTCGGAATGGCTGAAGCCGTGGTCGATCATGCGGCGCACGGCAAGAGGAAGCGCCAGCGAAGTGACGGCGGCGAGCGCCAGTGAGAAGAGCGCGCCGGTGACGAGGCCGCGATAACGCATGACGTAAGGCGTCAGCCTGCCGAGAGGTTTCAGCGAGCGGGACTTTTTCTTCTCGGTCTGCATTGCGTCTGTCAATTCAATCTCCAGCAGCCTTCAACACCGTGCAACACGGTCGATGGCTCTTGTTATCCTAATGGCCTTCATGTATAGGCACCGCATCCTAATGGGAAGCCGTAGCCAGTAGCGACTGCGGCTTCATTTATTCAATCGGTCCTCTTGTCGCAACGTGGTGCGTCAAATGGACGTGACATCGCAGGAAGATTGTTATGAAGGCTGAAATCCATCCCGACTACCACACCATCAAGGTAGTCATGACCGACGGCACCGAATACGAAACCCGCTCGACCTGGGGTTCGGAAGGCGCCGTGATGAACCTCGAAATCGATTCCAAGTCGCACCCGGCCTGGACGGGCGGCAACCAGCAGCTCATGGACCGCGGTGGCCGCGTTTCCAAGTTCAACAAGCGTTTCGGCGGCCTCGGCCTCTAATCGCTGCTGTTGCACTGATTTCGAAGGAGCCCTGCGAAAGCGGGGCTTTTTTGCGTTTGGGCTACGCTTGAGCTGAACGCCGATTAGCGGGCTAACGCCCAGACAACAAAAAACCGGCCGCGCAGGGAACGCAGCCGGTTTATGCAGTCTACTTTGAATGGATCAGTTGTTGCCGAAGGCCGTCTGCAGCAGGCTGAGCTGAGCCTGGACGCTGTTCTGGTTGTCAGGAACGATCGCTGCTTCGTTCGGGCGATAGATTTCGCGGTCGAGCAGGGCGACGCGGTTCTGCAGGCGCAGCGAGCGTTCGATCAGATCGCGGAAGGCTTCCGGCAGGTCGCCCCAGCCCGGTGCGTTGCGGTCGACGTTGAAGCCGTCGAGGCGAACCTTGTTCTTTTCGGCCAGAACCTGATCGCGCGACATCTCGCCATTGTTGACGGCGCGCTGCAGAAGGAGCCAGGAAGCCATCTGCATCAGGCGGGTGGTGAGGCGCATGGATTCCGCTGCGTAGAGAACCGATGCCATGCGCGGCAGAACCTTGGATGCGGTGCGGCCATTGCCATCCAGATAGGCGGCGGTCTCTTCGACCAGCGACATGCCCTCGGAGTACAATGTCTTAAACTGCGACGATGCGGCAGCGCGTCCTGCAAAACTGATCGTGTTCAATCCAAGCTCTGACATTTAAAGGGTCCCTGTTGCACGCATCTACTTATTGATCAGGTAACGCAGGCCGGTCCCAAAAGGTTTCACCGGTCGGCCTTAATGACTTTAAAGATGGTAGTTTTAGCCTAATAGCGCAAGGCGTTTCTTAATAAAGGGTTAACTTCCACAGTTTCGTGGTTTTCGTCCCCAGCCAATGCGAAAAAGGAGAGCCGCAAAAGCGGCTCTCAAGGTAAAACAGGGAGAAAAATCAGACCAATTCACCGCATGGGAAACTGTCTGAGATCCAGAGCAAGTCCGGATGAGCACATCAATACATTAGAAAGCTTAACGCCTCATTAAGTGTGTGCCGAATTAACACTTGCGCGGCGGCTATAAATCAAATCCGGGGTTTTGCCGGCTTACGATTTGAAGAGGTTTTCTGCAGCCAATCTTCCCGATGCCTTGCGCGCGGCTTCGTGCTCGATGCGCGAAATCTCGGCCTTGAGCATGTCGATACGCGCGTTCAGCTCGTCCACCGACATCATCGAGAGGTCCATCCCGATCTCGTGATTCGGTTTCTTCTGCGGCCGGTCGTCATCCATGAAGCTCATGTTCGGTCCTCCGTCCTCGTGTCGGCGGGCAAGCGCCCGGCCGTCTCCGCTTCAAGTCTATCGGGTTGCCGGCTCCATCGGCGGCTCCGGCGTCTTGTTCTGCCCGCGATCGGCAAGCGTCATGCCCTCGGGCGTCATCATCTGCGATGTGGCCGTCGGGATGGTGGTGAAGGCGTCGCGGTCGCTTGCCGGGATGGCGGCGCGCGCGCGGCTGCGGATGATCGCGTAAGCCGTGATCAGCACGTGGGCGAGTGCGGTCACCAGGAACAGTGCGTGCGGGCTTGCCATCGACATGACGGGGCCGCCAATCGTCGGGCCGATGATGGTGCCGATACCGTAAAGCAGCAGCAGGCCGCCGGAGACCTTCACGAAGTCTTCCGAGGAGGCATAGTCGTTGGCGTGGGCGACGGCGATCGGATAGAGCGTGTTGGCAACCGCGCCATAGAGCACCACCAGCGTGATGATGAAGGCGGGCGAGGAGGGGTGGAGGACGACGAGCATCAGACCGGCAAGGGCCGCGATCGCCGACATGGCCGCCAGCACGTAGCGGCGGTCGATGCGGTCGGACAAGCGGCCGGCCGGGAGCTGCATGACGGCGCCGGCAAAGATGGTCGAGCTCATCATAATGGCGATCGAGGTATCCGAGAGGCCGGCGCCGGCGCCGAAGACGGCGCCCAGCGTGCCATAGGCGCCATTGGCGATGCCAACCAGGAGAATGCCGAGGCAGGAAACCGGCGAATTGCGATAGAGCGCCTTGAGATCGAGCTTCACGGCCTTCAGCGGCTGCGGCGAGGCGGCGGTCGACAGCAGCGTCGGCAGCATGGCGATGCAGTAGAAGATGCCGCAGATCATGAAGAGGATGGGCGTGCGCACATCCTCGAGCGGGATCATCATCTGGCCGGCGACGACGCCGATCAGGGTGATGGCGATATAGAGCGAGAAGATCGCGCCGCGGCTCTCGTTTGTCGCGCGTTCGTTGAGCCAGCTCTCGATGATCATCGAGGTGCCGGCTGTGGCGAAGCCGGTGACGGCGCGCAAGAGCACCCACCAGACCGGATGAACGGCGATGCCGCTGACCAGCGCGATGATGGCGATGATCGAGATAAAGCCGGAGAAGGCGCGCACATGGCCGACGCGGCTGACCATCTTCGGCGCAACAAGGCAACCGATGACGAAGCCGGCTGCCCAGGATGTGCCGAGCAGGCCGAGCGTGGTGGTCGCATAACCTTCGAGATTGCCGCGGACGGGGAGGAGGATACCTTGCAGGCCATTGCCCATGAACAGAAAGAGCGTGCCGAACAGAAGTGCGGCGACGGATAGAAGATTTCGTTTCATTGGCCCCCCATGCAACTCAGCTTACATGCACAAAGACATATGGCAGCACACGATGCTGCCCAGTCTTTGAAATGTTGATTGTGTCCCCGAATGCCTTTACGGCATGTTTATGGGCAGTCGTCGCGCGAAATAATGTCCGTCCTGTGACATCAAGAACATATGGAAAAATAAAGACATGACGAAGCTGATCGCGCTTCTCCTGATGCTTGCGATGGTGGTGCACCTGATCAAGCCGCTCGGTCTGCCGGGCCTCAGGAAGCGCGCGGATTTCTGGAAGATCGCACTGTTTGCCTTCGCGATCTGGGCCGTCGCGCTGCTTGGGCGGGATCTGTTTGTTTAGGCGCAATTGGTTGTAGAGACGCCGGTCGCGGGAAGAGGCTCGCCCTCAGATGGTGTCAGGCTGCTGTTTCGGCTATTGTGATGATTGCTTGGACGCTTCTTGGGGGGAGAAGACATGCTTGCCCTGCATCACGTGTCGATCATCACTGATGACCTGGAGAAATCTCTACCGTTTTACCGCGATGTCTTTGGTCTTTCCGAAATCCCTCGGCCGGACTTTCCGGTGGGCGGGGCGTGGCTCGCCTGCGGCAGTCTGCAGGTCCACCTCGTCGTGCATCCCGAGGGCACCTTCCGGCAACGGCCAAACATCGATCGCAACGACTGGCACTTCGCGTTTCGGACCGATGACTTCGAGGCCGTTCTCGAACGCCTCGCCGCCCTCGGCTTCAGCGGGGATCTGCCCGACGACGATCCCAAGCACATGCTGATTTTCCGCACCGGGATGGCGGGGTTCCCGCAGCTTTATCTTCGTGACCCTGATCGCAATATCGTCGAGATCAACGGAGCGCCTTGAGGGCTGCCCACAGGCTCGTCGATATCCTACGCCGACCACGGATCATCGGGCAGTGGCGTTTCCTCCTGGATGCTCTGGAGGATAGCGATCAGGCGCGGTGCCATTTCGCGGATTTCTTTGAGGTGGATGGTCGTCAGCTGTTTGAGGACGGCTTCGGCCTGGTCGGTCAGGATGAGCGTCTGGCGTCGGCGGTCGTTGGGGTCGGGGCGGCGGCTGACGTGGCCGGCGGCCTCAAGACGGCCCACCAGTTCGGTCGCGGTATGCGGCGCGATGATCAGGCGCTCGGCAAGAAGGCCGACGGTCATCGGATCGGGCGCGCGGTGCCCCTTGATGGCGAGCAGCGCCTGGTGCTGCTGCGCGGGCAGGCCGGCTTCAAGCGCGGCTGACGCGCTGAAATCCATGAAACGGCGCAGCGTGTGGCGAAGGTTCGCGAGCGCTTCGTAATCCTCGTCCGACAGATCGTCCCGCATCGCCACATCCTTCCGTCAACGCCCATGAAAGTCAGGGCGATCTCTAGCCGTTATCGCCGCCATCCGCAAAGCCCGCGGCGCGAGGCGCGCGCCTTATGAGACGCGAGAGATCGGTCTCTTGATTTATATCGTAATACGATATATTTGAGCGCGCAGATAAACACCAGACAGGATCGACCATGCCCCCAAAATCTCTTCCTCCCGATACGTCCCCCAATACCGCTTCCCTACTGCCGCGCCGCGCGGCGGGCGATTTCACCACCGACAGGCGCGTTCTGGCGCTGATCGCGATGGCCGTCGTCGTCGGCACCGGCGGCGCGTTCGCGGCGTGGCTGTTGGTCAGCCTGATCTCGCTCGTCTCGAATATCGTCTGGTTCGGAAAGGTCAGCCTCGTTGCCGAGAGCCTGGCGCATGCGCATCCGTCGCTGTGGATGCTTGTCGTGCCTGTCATCGGCGGACTGATCATCGGGCTGATGGCGCGCTTCGGCTCGGAGAAGATCAGGGGACACGGCATCCCTGAGGCCATCGAGGCCATCCTGATCGGCGGAAGCCGCATGTCGCCGAAGGTGGCGGTGCTCAAGCCGCTGTCGTCGGCGATCTCGATCGGCACCGGTGGCCCGTTCGGCGCCGAAGGGCCGATCATCATGACCGGTGGCGCGATCGGTTCGCTCTTCGCGCAGTGCTTCGAGATGAGCTCGGCGGAGCGCAAGTCTCTGCTGGTTGCGGGTGCTGCCGCCGGCATGACGGCGATCTTCGGCACGCCGATCGCGGCCCTTCTCCTGGCGGTCGAGCTTCTTCTGTTCGAATGGAAGCCGAGAAGCTTTATTCCGGTGGCCGTGGCTGCCTGTGTGTCGGCTTGCTGGCGGCCGTTTCTGTTCGGCGCCGGTCCGCTGTTTCCCGCGCATTTCGACATGAGCCTGCCCTGGTGGGGGATTGCGCTCTGCGCCGGGCTCGGCATTCTCACCGGCTTCGCGTCCGGTCTCCTGACCGTGCTCCTCTACAAGGTCGAGGACCTGTTCGAGGCCCTGCCTGTTCACTGGATGTGGTGCCCGGCGATCGGTGGCCTGTTCATCGGGATCGGCGGGCTGATCGAGCCGCGCGCGCTCGGTGTCGGCTACGATATCATCGAGGATCTGCTGCATAGCAACGTGCTTCCGGCCGCTGTCCTCACCATCCTCGCCGTGAAGGTGGCGATCTGGCTGATCGCATTGTCATCCGGCACCTCTGGCGGCGTGCTCGCGCCGCTGCTCATCTTCGGTGGGGCGATTGGCTGGCTGGCCGGGCTGTTTCTGCCAGGGGACCAGGGGTTTTGGGCGTTGATCGGCATGGCCGCGATGATGGGCGGCACGATGCGCGCGCCACTGACCGGAACCTTTTTCGCGGTGGAGCTGACGGGAGACCTGTCGGCGCTCCTGCCGCTGCTTGCCGCCACGGTGTCCGCCTATGCGGTGACGGTGCTTGTGCTTCGGCGCTCGATCCTCACGGAAAAGATCGCCCGGCGCGGCCAGCACATCACGCGCGAATACGGCATCGATCCGTTCGAGCTGACGCGCGCCCGCGACATCATGATCGTGGATGTCGATGTGCTTTCATCGCGGCAGACGGTGGGGGAGGTGAAGACCTTCTTCGAGACGGCCGAGAAGACGCATCGCGTCTATCCCGTCGTCGACGACCAGCGTGTGCTGCTCGGCCTGATCTCACGCGCCGATGTGCTGCGGTGGCGTCAGGAGGGCGTGGCGTCCGATGTCAGCATTGTCGACGCAACATCGAATGCCGACATCGCTTATGCGCTTGCGGATGATACGGTCGGGCATGTCACGGACATCATGCTGAATTCGGGAGAAGGGCGCATCCCCGTGATCGATCCGCAGACGAAGCGGCTGGTCGGGCTGATCGCGCGCAAGGATCTGCTGCATCTGCGGCACTCCTTCAAGGCGAGCGAGACGGAGCGCCGGCCTTATCTGTTTTCAAACGCTGCCTAGGTCGATGCCGAACAAGTCGCCCGCCACGTTCTCGTGGCGGGCGTTTTCGTGCCTTACTTCTCGACACCCTCGACAGCCGGCACCTTCCGATCCCTGACATGGCGGAGCGACACGCCTGAGGGGATCGTGCGCATGGCGCGGCGTTTTGGGACGCCGAGGCGCTGGGCCAGATAGATGCTCGAATGGCCGCTGCAGAGATAGGCGAGGAAGCAGGCGACGGCGAGGTAGACGGCGTGGGTGGCGCCGAAGAGCTCGATGCCCATGATCATGCACGCGAGCGGCGTGTTGGTGGCGCCGGCGAAGATCGCCACGAAGCCGAGACCGGCGAAGAGATCGGACGGCGCGCCGAAGAGAGCCGCCAGCGCATTGCCGAGTGCGGCGCCGATGAAGAACAGCGGGGTGACCTCGCCACCTTTGAAGCCGGCGCTCAGTGTGACGATGGTGAAGAGCGCCTTCCAGAACCAGCTCCAATAATCGACGGCGCCGGGCGCAAAGAAGCCCGCGATGGTGGGGTCGGCGGCGTCGGGCGACCAGACGCCGAGGCCGAGATAGGCGCGGGTGCCGAGCAGATGGACGAGGCCGATCAGGATCAGCCCGGCCAAAACCGGGCGCAGCGGGGCGTAGGGTAGGAGCTTCTTGAACAGTGCCGAGGCTGCGTGGGAAAGCTCGGCGAAGGATTTCGCCGCGAGCCCCAAGATGACGCCGGCGACCGCGACTTTCGACAGCAGGATCGCATCGAGATGGAAGACATTGGCGGGCGCGTCGGCGAGATAAGCGATGTGGTAGTGCGTGTGCTCGATGCCCCAGGCGTGGCAGGCCCAGTCACCGGTGACTGCGGCCATCAGGCAGGGGATCAGCGCTTCATATTGCATGCGGCCGATGGTCAGCACTTCGAGCGCGAAGATGGCGCCGGCGATCGGTGTGCCGAACACCGCGCCGAAGCCGGCCGCGACGCCGCCCATGAGGAGGATACTGACATCGGCGGGCGACAGGCGGAAGAGTTTCGCCACGGCGCTGGCGATGCTGCCGCCAAGCTGCACCGCCGTGCCTTCGCGTCCGGCCGAGCCGCCGAAGAGATGGGTGGCGACGGTGGAGACGAGGATGAGCGGTGCCATGCGCAGGGGAACGCCGGCACCGGGTTCGTGGATCTGATCGACGATGAGGTTGTTGCCGCCCTCGGCGGACTTTCCAAATGTCTGGTAGATCAGCACCATGAGGAAACCGGCAGCGGGCAGGCCGTAGAGCAGCCAGGGATGGTCGAAGCGGCTCCTGGTCGCAAGATCGAGCGCCCAGAGGAAGAATGCGCAGAGCGAGCCGACGACAACCGCCATCGGAACGATGACGGCGATCCATTTGCCGATGTCGCGAAGCTGGCGCAGGCGGATGCCGAAAATATCGGAGAAGGCGATCATAGTGCTGCCCCCTGATGACGGGCGGTATCGCCGGCGATGTGTGATGGAACGAAGACTTCGAACATGACTCTACCCTTTCGCGCGATGGCAAATGAAGTAGGAGTCATCGGCTTCGTCGGGGAAGCGGTTCAGCCTTTTCTGGCCTCGGCAGAATCCATTGCCGATAGCCAGTTTGATATCGCTTGCGCCGGATTGCTGTCAAGCGCGCCGCGATCCATCGCGACATGATCAGCAGGCGATCACGCCGCGCATGACCTCGACGCAGGCGCCCGCGATCACAACGTCGGTGACCACGCCGCCGGTCTTCGTCACCTCGATGCCGATGAGGCTGCGGCGGCCCATTTCGACGCCCTGCTCGATGGTCAGCGATACCGTCATGTCGGGATCGGGCTCCAGCGAGACGAGGTAGGCGCCGAGCGCGGCCGAGGCGCTGCCGGTGGCGGGGTCTTCCGGGACGTTGTCGAGCGGGGCGAACATGCGGGCGCGGATTTGCCAGGGCTTGTCGGCCGAGCGGACATAGACGAACAGCGAGAAGTCGTGGTTTCCCTCGAGCGTTGGGCCGGCGGCATCCTGGAAGTAAGCGAGGTTGGGGCGGGCGCGGGCAAGCGTGTCGAGATCGGCGAGTTCGGCGACGACGAAGCTCAGGCCAACGGATGTCGTCAGTGGCTGGTGGATGCGGGTGCTGACTTTCGCGCCGTCGATTGCGATGCAACGGGCGATGGTGTCTGCAGGGACAGTGTTGCCAGTCGATAGGGGCTTCGGCGCGCGGATCGCGGTCGAGGTCACGCGGCCCTGTTCGCGGCGCACGTCGACGGTGACAACGCCGGCCTTTTCCTCGAAGCGCATGACGTCGCCGACCGGTTGGCCGAAGATGTCGTCGAGATTGCCGAGCACATAGGCGGTGCCGACATTGGGGTGGCCGGCGAAGGGCACTTCCGTCGTCGGGGTGAAGATGCGCACACGGGCGGTGTTCTCGGGGTTTTCGGGCGGCAGAACGAAGGTCACTTCCGAATAGCCGAACTCGGCGGCGATCTTCTGCATCTGATCATCGGAGAGGCCGCGCGCATCCGTCATCACAGCCAGCGGGTTGCCTTCGAAGCGGGTGGAGGTGAAGACATCGACGGTGGTGAAGGAAACGGCGGTCATTGCGTGCTCCGATGGTTCAGGAGCGCAATCAGTAGCCATCGCCGCCGCTTGGCAGAAGGGGAATTCTTGTCGCCGTGACAATCGATCGATGACGACGCGTGGCAACAAAAAACCGGCCGCCAGAGGCAGCCGGTTTGTAGAGATAGGCGGGCAGATCAGGCCTTGTTGACGCTAGCGGCGTAGATCTCGTTGATCGTTTCAGCCAGGCTCGCGTCGAACTCCGCGTCGCTCATCGAAACGCGCAGGTTTTCCGTCAGCGCGCGCGAGAAGCTTGCGATCATGCCGTGGTTGTGGCTGAGCTTCTCGCAGGCGTCGGTGCGGCTGTAGCCGCCAGAGAGTGCTACGACGCGCACGACCTGCTTGTGGTCGACCAGAGGCGCGTAGAAATCGGCGACCGTCGGGATCGTCAGTTTCAGCACCACCTTTTCGCTCGCCGGAAGCAGATCGAGCTGCTTTGCGATCTCGTCGCGAAGGATGGCCTCGGCCTCTTGCTTCGTCGGGCTCTTGATGGAAACTTCAGGCTCGACGATCGGAACGAGGCCGCTGCCGATGATCTGGCGTGCCACCTCGAACTGCTGCTTTACGACAGCCGCAATGCCGGTTCGGTCGGCGCTTGCGATCACCGAGCGCATCTTGGTGCCGAAAATTCCCTTGTCGCGGCCGCGCGCGAGTAGCGTCTCCAGCTCTGGCATGGGCTTCATCATCTGGACGCCGTTTTCCTCGGCGGCCAGGCCCTTGTCGATCTTCAGAAGCGGAACGACGCCGCGCTTTTCCCAGAGATAGGAAGGAACCGGCTGGCCATCGACGTCGCCGTCCATGGTCCGCTCGAAGAGGATCGCGGCGATGATCTTGTCGCCTGTGAAGGCCGGCGCGCTCATGATGCGAACGCGCATGGCGTGCATCAGGCGGAACATCTCCTCGTCGCCCTGGTAATCGCTGTCGGCAATGCCGTAGAGGCGCAACGCTGCGGGTGTCGAACCACCGCTCTGGTCCAGCGCTGCAATGAATCCCGGCGCCGAGCTGATCTTGTCCAACATCTTCGCGTCCACCATACTTCACTCCTTCCGTAAAACCGGCGCGTCGCGTCCGGATTTTGCTCTATGTCAAAGCCGATAGGCACTCGAATCTGCGATATCAGAAGAATTTTAAAAGGAAAATCCTGGTGTAAGCTATTGAAACGATTGAAATCATTTCAAACGTTTGAAAGTTAAGTGTTATTTTAGTGCCAACGAAAAGACCGCGAAAGCGCTGGCTCCCGCGGTCTTCAATGAAACGGTCCAAACAGGCCAAAAGCCCGGTTTGACTTACTTGGCCTTGGTGAGGACCTCGACACCAGGAAGGACCTTGCCTTCCATCCATTCCAGGAACGCACCGCCTGCGGTCGAGACGTAGGTGAAGTCATCGGCAACGCCCGCGTGGTTCAGCGCCGAGACGGTATCGCCGCCGCCTGCCACCGAGGTGAGCTTGCCAGCCTTGGTGCGCTCTGCCGCATATCGCGCGGCGGCAACGGTTGCCTTGTCGAAGGGTTCGATCTCGAAGGCGCCGAGCGGGCCGTTCCAGACCAGCGTGTTGGCGCGCTCGATCCAGGCCTTCACAGCTTCGACCGACTTCGGGCCGACGTCGAGCATCATGGCGTCATCGGGGATGGCGTCGATGGCGACGATCTCGTTGGCGGCACCCGCCTTGAACTCGCGGGCGACGACGCCGTCCTCGGGCAGAACGATCGCGCAGCCAGCGGTGGCGGCTTCGATCATGATCTGGCGGGCGGTGTCGGCGAGATCATGCTCGCACAGCGACTTGCCGACGCTGGTGCCGCGCGCGGCGATGAAGGTGTTGGCCATGCCGCCGCCGATGACGAGGGCGTCGACCTTCTTCACGAGGTTCATGAGGAGATCGATCTTGGTCGAGACCTTGGCTCCGCCGACGATGGCAACGACGGGACGGACCGGCTGGCCGAGGCCCTTTTCCAGCGCTTCCAGTTCAGCCTGCATGGTGCGGCCGGCGTATGCCGGGAGGTGACGGGCAAGGCCTTCGGTCGAGGCATGGGCGCGGTGCGCGGCCGAGAAGGCGTCGTTGACGTAGATGTCGCCATTGGCGACCAGCGCCTTGACGAAATCGGGGTCGTTCTTTTCCTCGCCCTTGTGGAAGCGGGTGTTTTCAAGAAGCAGGATGTCGCCATCCTTCATGGCGGCCACGGCACGGGCGGCGGCTTCGCCGATGACGTCGGTTGCCGTCTGCACGGGATGATCGAGCACGGCTTCAACCGAGGGGGCGATCAGGGTGAGCGACAGGTCCGGCGAGGGGCCATCCTTGGGGCGGCCGAAGTGCGCGAGAAGGATAACCTTGGCGCCCTTCTTGGAGAGTTCCTTGATGGTCGGGGCGACGCGCTCGATGCGGGTCACGTCCGTCACCTTGCCGTCTTTTACCGGGACGTTGAGGTCGACGCGGACGAGAACGCGCTTTCCGGCAATGTCGTTAAGATCGTCGAGTGTCTTGAAGGAAGGCATTGGGAAATCCGTTCGTTTATTGCCTGAAAAGATGCGGGGACCATAGCAAGGATCATCGCGGACGCAAGGCGTTCAGCGCGGGTTTTCGTCGGCTTTTCCACCCGCCGCGGCGGCTGCCGCCTCCTTGTTCTTGCGGCTCTTGAAGCGGTCATGCACGCGGTCGATAATATCGCGCAGATTGATGAAGATCGGCAGCGTCACGGCCGGCTCGACGGCCTCCAGCGACATGCCGATCGCGCTGATATGATCGTGGTCGTCGAGGTCGCGGACGATGAGGATGATGGATCCCAGGCGCACGCGGTCGGCATATTCCGCCTTGCCGCCGAGACGCTGCTTCATCAGCTCGGCGATGGTCAGGCCCTTCTCGTTTTCGTTCAACAGGCCGGGGCCATAGGCGGCGTCGAGATCGGTCGCCGGGCGGCTCGGGGAGAGCGCGAAGGCGCCGAAGAAATCGGTGTCGTCTTCCTCCACCGGCACGCGGCTTGCGAAGAGCTTGTCGAGCAGGCGCGAATAGGAGGGGACGATGAAGAGATAGACGAGATCGTTCTCGCGCAGGCGGCCGGCATATTGATAGCGCATCGACTTGCCGTCGCGGATGACGAGCGAGGGTGTCGCCCAGCGCGGAATGCGCTCGCCGCGCAGCACGGGGCTGTCCTTGACGACGCGGTAGGAGAGGAGCTCGTGGTTGGCCGCACCCGGCAGGTCGACCTCCACCTTGTCGACGGCGCCGATGCGCGGCGGAATGATCAGGCCGAGCTTCTTAGCGACCGGCTTGATGGTCCAGCCCTGCACCAGCAGCGAGACGAGCACGATGATGAAGGCGGTGTTGAAGTAGACTTGGCCGTTTTCCAGCCCGCCAAGGATCGGCATGATGGCAAGCAGGATGGAGACGGCGCCGCGCAGGCCGACCCAGGCGACGAAGCCGATCTCCTGCTGCGTGTAGTCGAAGGGCAGCAGCGACAGCCAGATCGCCAGCGGCCGGGCGATGAAGATCAGGAAGAGCGCAAGCAGAACGGCGGGGATGGCGATCGCGCCAAACTGCGAAGGCGTCGCCAGAAGGCCGAGCACCAGGAACATGATGATCTGCGCCAGCCAGGTCATGCCATCCTGGAAGCGCTTGATTGAGGCATAGCCGGGCAGCTTGCGGTTGCCAGCATAGATGCCGGCGACGTAGACCGCGAGGAAGCCACTGCCGCCGACGGCGCCGGTGAACGAGAAGACCAGGAGCGCCAGCGCCAGAACGAAGATCGGCGTCAGGCCGCGATCGGTCTCCAGCCTGCCGACGATTAGCACGATCATCATGCCGCCGAGCAGGCCGAGGATGACGCCGAGGCCCATCTGCTGCACGAACATGGCGAGCATGCCGATGTTGATACCGTGATAGCGCTCGCCCGATGCCAGGACCTCGACGAGCGCGATGGTCAGAAAGATCGCCATCGGGTCGTTGGTGCCGGATTCGACCTCGAGCGTCGAGCGCACCTTGTCGCGGATGTTGATGCCGCCGATGCGCAGCAGGAAGAAGACGGCGGCGGCGTCGGTGGAGGCGACGATGGAGCCGAGCAGCATGCCCTCGAGCCAGGTGAAGTTCAAAAGCCACATGGCGGCGACGGCAAACAGGGACGCCGTCATCAGGACGCCGACCGATGCCAATGTTATCGAGGGGACGGCGGCGAGCTTGAAGGCCTGCACCGGCGTGCCGAAACCGGAATCGAACAGGATGATGGCAAGCGCGATCGAGCCGAGGATGTAGGCGAGGTAGTTGTTGGTGAACTCGATGCCGAGGCCGTCGCTACCAGCAAGCAGGCCGATGCCGAGAAACAAGAGCAGAAGGGGCGCGCCGAAGCGGAAGGCGAGCAGGCTGGAGAAGGCCGCAAGAAGCACGAGCGCCGTCGATACCAGTACGACGATGTAGAATGCTTCCATGCCCGAACCCCTTTATGCAAATATCTATCGCCGCAGTGTCGCCCCCCGTCGCATGCGGCTGTCTAAAACTATGGTATCGCGTCTCCAGTTCCGGTCCGATGCCCGCCAGTAAACGGCAAAATCCAAACGAAGGGTAGACCTAAAGGGCTATCCTTGCGCTTTGCTGCATCATGCTGCTGAGCGATCCGCCTAACGGCAAATCAAATGAACGGTTGGAGAGTGATCCTGAGTAAAGTGTAGGATCAAATCAGGCGAGAGCAGGGCAGAAATCGCTGCCCTGTCCTTTTCTTGGACAATCGTCGTGTATTTCTCTTTGGCCTTACGCTTCTTCGTCGCTGTCGTCTTCATCCGCGTCCGAAATCGGGATGAGGAAGACGACGAATTCGTCGTCGATGGTGCGCGAGGGGTCGTCGTCGAACTCGTAGGCATGCTCGACTTCGCTCGCCTCATCCGGGGTCGCCTTGCGCAGGGTGAGCGGCGCCTTGCCATCCCATACCGGCTTGCCTTCGGTCTCGAGCACCGTCAGATCCTCGCGGAAATCCTCTGCCTCGATGAAGTGCTTGGCGTCCTCGGCGTTTTCCGAGCGGAAACTCGCGATGGCTTTGCCTGATATCTCGATGGTGAAATAATCCATTGAATTGTCTTTCGTTTCGCTGATGTCTAACATTATGGTGTTCGTTCGCGCCACGCCAGCCCCGCAGCCGTCGTGCGTGCAATTATCGCGGTCCCATCAGTCGCGAGGAGGAGGCCAGCAGCGGCTGGCCCTTGGCGAGCTGCTTGGAGCCGCCGCCGACGACGGTCAGGCTGAGCACGCCGGCGATCATGACAAGTAGGATTGCCAACATCAGGATTTTCATGGGTGGTTCGCTCGTTGTCGGTTTGGCGTCTCGTTGCGCGACCGCGTTGCAGCTGATTGAATTTACCCCATTCGGCTGGATACGGGCAAGCGCGTTCGACCTTCCAGCGCGTCCTAACAAACGAAAAGCGGCCCGGTTTCCCGAGCCGCTTTCCTAAGTCTTGTCGCGAAGACCTTAGATGGTCTTGGCGAAGGCGACAGCCGTGTCCGACATGCGGCTGGAGAAGCCCCACTCGTTGTCGTACCAGGACAGAACGCGCACGAAGTTGCCTTCCATGACCTTGGTCTGGTCGGAGGCGAAGATCGAGGAGTGGCTGTCGTGGTTGAAGTCGCGCGAAACCAGCGGCTCGTCGGTGTAGCCGAGGATGCCCTTCAGCTTGCCGTTGGAAGCAGCCTTGATGGCTTCGTTGATTTCGGCAACCGAGGTGGCCTTCTTGGCAACGAACTTGAAATCGACGACCGAAACGTTCGGGGTCGGAACGCGGATCGAGGTGCCGTCGAGCTTGCCCTTGAGGTGCGGCATGACGAGGCCAACGGCCTTTGCTGCACCCGTCGAGGTCGGGATCATGGACAGGGCTGCGGCGCGGGCGCGGTACAGGTCCTTGTGCATGGTGTCGAGCGTCGGCTGGTCACCCGTGTAGGAGTGGATCGTGGTCATGAAGCCATGATCGATGCCGACGAGATCGTCGAGAACCTTGACGACCGGCACGAGGCAGTTCGTCGTGCAGGAGGCGTTGGAGATGACCAGGTGTTCCTTGGTCAGCTGGTCGTGGTTGACCCCGAAGACGACGGTCAGGTCGGCACCGTCGGCAGGAGCCGAAACGATGACGCGCTTGGCGCCAGCCGTCAGGTGAGCGGCAGCCTTGTCGCGCGAGGTGAAGATGCCGGTGCATTCCATGGCGATGTCGATGCCGAGTTCGGCGTGCGGCAGCTGTGCCGGGTCGCGAACAGCGGTGACCTTGATCGGCTTGCCGCCGCCGACGGTGATCGTGTCACCTTCGACCTTCACTTCGGCCGGGAACTTGCCGTGGATCGAGTCGTAACGCAGCAGGTGCGCGTTGGTCTCGACCGGGCCGAGGTCGTTGATGGCAACGACTTCGATGTCCGTGCGGCCGGATTCAACGATGGCGCGGAGAACATTGCGGCCGATACGACCGAAGCCGTTAATGGCAACCTTTACAGTCATGTGTGTCTCTCCCGAGAGTAGGGCTTGGTTTATAAGCAAAGAGGAGCGCCCTGAGGCGCTCCTTGTATCAGATCAAAGCTTGGCTTCAACTGCGGCGACGACGGCTTCCGTCGTGATGCCGAACTTCTTGAAGACATCCTTGGCAGGACCCGAAGCGCCGAAGCCCTTCATGCCGATGAAAGTGCCTTCCGGTCCGATGAACGCATCCCAGCCTTCGCGAACGGCGGCTTCGACGGCGATCTTGATCGGCGACTTGCCGAGAATCTCGGCGCGGTAGGCATCCGGCTGCTCGAAGAACAGTTCGGTCGAGGGGACCGAGACGACGCGGACGGTAACGCCCTTTTCTTCAAGTGTCTTGCGGGCGGCAACGGCCAGCTCGACTTCGGAGCCCGAAGCGAAGATCGTCACCTTGGCGTCGGCATTGCCTGCCAGCGTGTAGGCGCCGAGTTCGCAGAGGTTCTTCTCGCTGTACTCGGTACGAACCGTGGTGAGGTTCTGGCGGGTGAGCGCCAGGCCCGACGGACGGTCCTTGGTGTTCAGCGCGATCTGCCAGCACTCGGCGGTTTCGACTGCGTCGGCCGGGCGGAACATCATCAGGTTCGGGATGGCGCGCAGCGAGGCCATCTGCTCGACCGGCTGGTGGGTCGGGCCATCTTCGCCGACGCCGATTGAATCGTGCGTCAGAACGTGGACGACACGGATGCCCATCAGCGAAGCGAGGCGGATCGGAGGACGGCAATAATCCGAGAAGATCATGAAGCCGCCGCCGTAGGGGATCAGACCGCCGTGCAGCGCGATACCGTTCATGGCAGACGCCATGCCGTGCTCGCGGATGCCCCAGTGCATGTAACGACCGGCGAAGTCCGTCGGCGTGATCGAATGCATCTGGCTGGTCTTGGTGTTGTTCGACGGCGTCAGGTCGGCGGAGCCGCCGATCGTCTCGGGCAGGAAGCCGTTGATGACTTCAAGCGCGTCTTCGGAAGCCTTGCGGGTCGCAACGGTCGGCTTGGTCTCGGCGAGCTTCTTCTTGTAGTCGCTGATGGCGGCGTCGAAGCCCTGCGGCAGGTCGCCCGCGAAGCGGCGGGTAAACTCGGCCTTGGTCGCTGCCTTTTCGAGGCGGCCTTCCCATGCCTTGACGGCTTCAGCCGAACGGGTGCCAGCGGCGCGCCAATCGGAGAGAACGTCGTTCGGGATGACGAAGGGTTCGTATTCCCAGTTCAGCGCCTTGCGGGTGGCTGCGATTTCCTCGGCGCCGAGCGGCGAACCGTGAACCTTGTGGCTGCCCTGCTTGTTCGGGGCGCCGAAGCCGATCACGGTCTTGCAAGCGATGAAGGTCGGCTTGTCGGACTTGTGGGCTTCCTCGATGGCTGCTGCAATCGCTGCCTGGTCGTGGCCGTCGACTTCGATCGTGTGCCAATGAACAGCCTTGAAGCGCATGATCTGGTCGGTCGAATCCGACAGGGAGACAGCGCCGTCGATGGTGATCGAGTTGTTGTCCCAGAAGAGGATGAGCTTGTTGAGCTTCAGATGGCCGGCGAGCGCGATGGCTTCATGGCTGATGCCTTCCATCAGGCAGCCGTCGCCGTTGATCACGTAGGTGTAGTGATCCTGCAGGTCGGCGCCGAATTCCTCGCGCAGCTTGCGTTCGGCGATCGCCATGCCGACGGCATTGGCAATGCCCTGGCCGAGCGGGCCGGTGGTGGTTTCGATGCCCGTGGCGTGGCCGTATTCCGGGTGGCCGGCGGTCTTGGAGCCGAGCTGGCGGAACTGCTGGAGGTCATCAACCGACATGTCAGGGTAGCCGGTTAGATAGAGCAGCGAGTAGAGCAGCATCGAGCCGTGGCCGGCCGACAGCACGAAGCGGTCGCGGTCTGGCCAATGCGGCTTCAACGGGTCGAACTTCAGATACTTCGAGAACAGGACGGTGGCGACATCGGCCATACCCATCGGCATGCCCGGATGGCCGGAATTCGCCTTCTCGACTGCATCCATTGAGAGGAAACGGATCGCGTTTGCCATCCGGTCGTGTTGTTCAGGAGAAATCATCGCTATTCCGCTTGTTCCGGGGTGTCGGGGGATGGCCTCAAGCCTGCGGAGACCATCAATGAGAGCGGGTGCACAAATAGCAGTTGGAGCAGGCAAGTCAATAAATCGAAGCCCTAATAGAGGGGTCGAAATGACGATTTTTGACATTTGACCAACGATTTTAACAAAAGTTGACAAGCGTGTGACAGAGCTGCTGATGGGGGCGCTGACAGAGCCATGCGCATAGTTGCCGATTTCAGTCATCCACAACTAGCTCGCCTGCCACCTTCCAGCCTTTATTGACGGGCAGTTGGCGAGCTGCATATCCTTTTGAAAACATCGCGTCGGGCCTCAATACCGATTCGCGGGTCTTGCGCGGGGAACCGGAAAGACATGACATCCACAGGCAACAGCATCGATGCAGCGCTCCTCGAGCTCCGGCAGGCGATTTCGGCGCTCGACAGCGCCGTCGACGCCCGGATCGAGCGGCAGCGCGAGACCGGCGAGATCGAGGGCGAGGTGCGCCGCGTGCATGCCGATCGCTCCAAGCTGGCGCAGGAGCTCGACCAGGCGGAATTCCGTGCGAACCGGCTGGAAGAGGTCAATCGCGAGGTCTCACGTCGTCTGGTGACGGCGATGGAGACGATCCGCGCGGTTCTCGACCGCTAATAAAGGGCTTAGGATATGGCGCAGGTAACGGTAACGATCGACGGCAAGGCCTATCGCATGGCCTGCGAAGAGGGGCAGGAAGATCACCTGACCGATCTCGCCACCCGTTTCGACCGCTATGTCGGCCATCTCAAGGATCAGTTCGGCGAAATCGGCGATCTCCGCATCACCGTCATGGCCGGCATCATGATCATGGACGAGATCTCGGAACTGACCCGGCGCGTCGCCAGCCTGGAAGATGAACTCAACAGCCTGCGCAGCAACCGCGACACGGTGTTGGCGGCAACCAGCCGCACAGAAGAGAGCATCGCAGCCGCAATCGTCGAGGTCAGCAGCCAGCTGCGCGGGATCACCGACAAGCTGAACGGCCGGGCGCCGGCGGCTCTGAACTAGGCGGGTCCAACTGAAGCGCTCGAATTAAATCCGGGACGCCCGCGTCAGCCTCTGGCGCGCGTCATGGATCGGTCTTATATAGCAGTTGCGATCTGCGCCTCTCGACAGGAACCACAATCCCTGGGGCCATACTCGATCCAAAGGGAGCTGTCCCTGGCCAGGCCCGTGGGCTTGGACATATGGCGCCCACCTACGTTTGTAGGCACCCAGGATCGTAAACCTCCATCGGTTGCCGCGGATCGCACTCTTCCTTCTCATCTCCGGCAATCGTATCGCGCTTCGAGCGCCCTGGTATCAGGCGCTATTCAGCGCCGTTTTCCTTCATGCAGGTCGTCAGCGCGGCAAATGCCTCCTCCGTGCCCGTCAGCGGCAGGATGACGTCAATGCCGTTGGCGGTGACCGTCAGTTCCTTGCCCGAGGTCAAGGCGGTGACGGCCGCAGCATCGTTCGGAACGTCGATCGTCACCGTCTTGTCGCTGTCGGCAGTCGAGGAGAAATCCGCGGCGGCCGCGCCATCCACCGACCACGTGCCGTTGACGCGCTCACCCTTGGCGATCGCGAAAGCGTCGGCATTGGCAAACAGCGCCAGCTTGTCGCCGACGGCGAGGTAGCCGATGCCGGTGTGGTTGTTCTGGGCAAGGCAACCGATGAACGTGTCGCCATCCGTCATCGGGGTGACGCCGAAATCGGCGGCGCGGGTGGCTGTGACCGGGAGCAGGGTGGTGGTTACAAGCGTGGCCGCGGCGAGGATATGCTTCATGTGACGTCCTTGTTGCGCGGGTGCTGGCACGGCCGCCTGATGTCGCGCATTCGATCACGCCGGCGCGCTTCTACTGCCGTATGCCGAGTTTGCTGGCAATGGGGTGCGGCTGCTTGCGGCGAAAAACGGGCTCCTCGTGAGCCTTTCACAGTCCGTCCGGTACTGTGTCGCAGGCTTGCCAATAAAGCATGCGCTGAGCGCACGGGATGCGTTTCGAGTTTTTCTCACGCAGAGATCGCTGATTTTCCGAGGCGCGGAGCCGATATCCGTCGATTAAAACGGTTAAAACACTTTAACGATTGTGATCGAGCCGATCGCTATTCTGGGAATTCGGGCGAAATCGCCGCAAAATGGCGTTTCCCTAAAACGTTTACGGCTTTTCTGAGGGCAAAAATATTAAGCAGCATCGTTTTAGTTATGCGCTTGGCGCATGGGTGTTCTGATGCTTTAGCGCTGTTCGTTGTCGGCCTTCATGCATATATTCGCATCAACAGAGAGACACGGGTAGCAAACACGCTGCCAAGCGCTGAAAGCCCTAGGAAAGGGGATCATCATGAACGTAGCACGCTCCTTCAATAACTGGCGCAAGTATCGTCAGACCGTTAGCGAACTTGGCCGCATGTCCAACCGTGCGCTGAACGACCTCGGTATCGACCGCTCCGAAATCCAGCGCGTTGCTCGCGACGCCACTCGCTAACAAGCGATCGCTGCTCTTCATGAGCAGATAGATTTGAAACGCCCGTTGCTTCCAGCTGCGGGCGTTTTGCTTTTGTGGCCTTTGATTTGCGAGCGGGGCTTGGCTTCAAGCCGGTTTTGCTTGCGAAGCGCGCGCTGCTGGCGATATGGCAATGGCCATGTTTTCACTCACCCGCATCGAGACCCTGGAGCAGATCGTCAAGAAGAGCCGGTTTCTGGCTGTCGCGGCGCCGATCGGCTCCGAAGAGGATGCTAAGGATTTTCTCGCCGCGCACGGCGATCCCGCCGCCAACCATAATTGCTGGGCGTGGCGGATCGGCCAGAACTATCGCTTCAACGATGATGGCGAGCCGAGCGGCACCGCCGGCAAGCCGATCCTGCAGGCGATCGACGGGCAGTCGCTCGACCGGGTGGCGGTCGTCGTCACCCGCTGGTTCGGCGGCGTTCTGCTTGGAACCGGCGGCCTGATCCGCGCCTATGGCGGCACGGCTGCCGCGTGCCTCAGGGCCGCGGTGACGGTCGAGCTGGTCGCGACCGTCGAGGCCGAGATCGCGGTGAATTTCTCGGATCTGGCTCTGGTGAAGGCGCGGCTTGCGGGCTTCGCCGGCGTGCGCGTCGTGGCCGAGGTGTTCGTGGATGCGGGTGCGCTGCTGACGCTTTCCGTTCCGGAAGCCGTGTTCCCTGAGACCGCACGGATGCTCAGCGATGCCACCAGCGGGCGCGTAATTCTTGCGGTGCAGCAATGAGCCGCAGCCTTATTGGCGGTTTGCGGTTGACATTCGAAATATTTTTTTAGTTTCCAGATTCGGCGGAATGCCTTGCGGGCTCGCGGTTCTCGCGTTCATCGGCGCGCGAAGCGGTAGCGTTCCCGCTATTGTGACGGAGACTTCGCTTGCGTGCTGCAGTGCGAGTGATAGGTATTCGCGCATAATATCGATTAGATTCTCAATTCTCAGGAGATTATGAGATGCAGCTTGGCATGGTTGGCTTGGGCCGTATGGGCAGCTTCATGGTCCAGCGCTTGATGCGTGATGGCCATGAATGCGTGGTCTATGATGCGAAGACGGAAAGCGTAAACGATCTGGTCGGCAAGGGCGCCATCGGCAGCGCTTCGCTGGAAGAGTTCGTTTCGAAGCTTTCACGCCCGCGCGCCGTGTGGCTGATGCTGCCGGCGGCCATCACCGACAAGGTGATCGCGCAAATCACGCCGCTGCTCGACAGCGACGATATCATCATCGACGGTGGCAACTCCTATTATCACGACGACATTCGCCGTGGCGGCGAGCTGATCACCAAGGGCCTGCACTATGTCGACGTCGGCACCAGCGGCGGCGTGTTCGGTCTCGAGCGCGGCTATTGCCTGATGATCGGCGGCGAAAAGGCCGTGGTCGAATCGCTTTCGCCGATCTTCAAGTCGCTGGCACCTGGCGTCGGCAATGTCGTTCCTTCGGCGCATCGCCCGGACCAGGCCGGCAGCACGGCCGAGCAGGGCTATCTGCATTGCGGCCCGCACGGCGCCGGCCACTTCGTCAAGATGGTGCACAACGGCATCGAATACGGCCTGATGGCGGCTTACGCCGAAGGCTTCAACATCCTGAAGCGCGCCAATATCGGCGCTGACAATCATGAAGTCGACGCCGAGACGGCGCCGATCGCGCATCCTGAGCACTACCAGTACGACTTCAATCTGCAGGACGTCGCCGAAGTGTGGCGTCGCGGCAGCGTCATCACCTCCTGGCTGCTCGACCTGACCTCGGATGCGCTGCATGCGGATCCCGCGCTCGGCGCCTATGCCGGGCGCGTTTCGGATTCGGGCGAAGGCCGCTGGACGATCATGGCCGCCATCGACGAGAGCGTTCCGACACCGGTTCTGAGTGCCGCGCTCTACAGCCGCTTCTCCTCGCGCGACAACGACGAGTTCGCCAACAAGGTGCTCTCGGCCATGCGCGCCGGCTTCGGCGGTCACGTCGAAAAGCCGAAGGCGTAAACCATTCAGCAATAATGGTTATCCAAGCCCACGCAGCCACAAGCTGCGTGGGCTTTTCTTTCCCGCGCTTCAATATAAGCTACGCTATATATATTGGAGGGGCTGGTATGGGTCTGGGGTTTGGTGCGCGCATCATGAAGCGGCTTCTGCCGCTCCTTGCATTTGGCATGATCGTTTCGAGTGCTGCGGCACAAACGCCGGCGGCGACACCCAGCCCGACACCGGCAGCACCGCCGCCCGCCGAGGTGCGGCAGATGCTGCAGCTCATGGAGACGCCCGCCGTCAAGCAATGGATGGCGACGCAGGCGCAGACGCAAAGCCCTGCAGCTCAGGCTCCGGCAGGACAGGCCCCGGCGGCAGCGCAGCCGGCGAGCGCCCCGGCACAACCGGCAGCACCCGGTGGCGAGATGTCCGGCGAGCAGATGTCGGTGCTTTCCGATTTCCTAGGCCATGCGCGCCGTCATTTCGATCTCGTCTCCGGCGCTGCGATGACGCTGCCGGATGAAGTCGAGAATGCATCGGAGATCGTCGAGCGCGAGGTGCAGCCGAGTGGCTGGGCATTCGTGACCATCGAGCTGCTGGCGCTGTTTCTGGCCGGGGTGGTGGCGGAATTCCTGTTCCGGATGGTCGTGCCGCGCCCGCGCGTCAAGCTCGAAGACGGCGCGGTCGTCACGGTCGCGCACCATGCGGCGAACAATCTGAGCTACCGCATCGTGCCGGCGCTGGTGTTCTGTGTCGCGACGCTCGTACCGCTCGTGCTCTTCAACTGGCCGCCCATCACGCAATCGCTGGCGATCGCTGTTGCCATCGCGCTGATCGTCTCGCGCGTCACCATCTCGGTCGGCCGTCTCATCGTGGCGCTGGTGACACTGCCGCATGTCGGCGGCGAACGGGACGTCTCGCGCGCCACCGCGATGTTCTGGTTCAAGCGCAGCTGCACCTTCATCATCTATTTCGTGTTCGGCTGGGTGCTGATCCAGCTGATGGCGCCGCTCGGCTTCTCTCCCGGGTCGCGCTATCTCGTGGCCTACGCGCTCGGGCTCGGGCTGCTGGCCATCGCGACCGAAGCGGTCTGGTCGCGTCCGGTAGAGGAGGGCCAGAAGAGCACGACGGCCTCCTGGATGCTGACCATCTATTTCGCAGCCCTCTGGCTTCTGTGGGTGGCAGGTTTCAACCTCATCCTATGGCTCGGCATCTATGCCGTTGCATTGCCGCGCGTTCTGCGTGTCTCCACGCTTGCTGTTCGGGCGCTGCACAAGGCCGAGGCCGGCTTCCTTGCCAAGAAGCGGATCGCGGCGGTGTTGCTCGATCGCGGCGTGCGCGCCGTCATCATCACCATCGCGGCCCTCTGGCTCGGCCGCATTCTCGGCTTCGCGGCCGACCGGATGGCGGCGGGCGAGACGATGATCGATCGGATCGTGCGCGGCTCGGTCGGCGGCATCGTCATCCTGCTCGCGGCCGATCTGCTCTGGCATCTGGCGCGCGCCTATATCAACGGCAGGCTGGAGGACTCGCCTCTGGAGGGCTCGATCAACGATGACGAGAAGGCAAGGCGGGCGCGGCTGCAGACGCTGCTGCCGATCTTCCGCAATGTCCTCGCGGTCGTCATCGCCGTCATCGCCGTGCTGATGGTGCTTTCGGGGCTGGGCGTCGAGATCGGGCCGCTGATTGCGGGTGCCGGTGTTGTCGGCGTCGCGGTCGGTTTCGGGGCGCAGACGATCGTCAAGGATGTGATCAGCGGCATGTTCTATCTCTGGGACGATGCCTTCCGGGTTGGCGAGTATATCGAGAGCGGTAGCCATAAGGGCGTGGTCGAGGCGTTCAGCCTGCGCTCCGTCAGACTGCGTCATCATCGCGGGCCTTTGACGACCGTGCCGTTCGGCGAGCTCGGCGCGGTCAAGAACCTCAATCGCGACTGGACCATCGACAAGATCACCCTCAACGTCACCTACGACACCGATCTCGTCCTGGCGAAGAAGGTCATCAAGCAGATCGGCCAGAAGCTGCTCGACAATCCCGATTATGCGCCTCACATCATCGAGACGCTGAAGATGAAGGGCGTCGAGCAGTTCGGCGAGTTCGCGATCGTCATCCGTCTGGCGATGATGACGAAGCCCGGCGAACAGTTCGTCATCCGCCGCAACGCGCTGGCGATGATCCGCACGGCCTTCAAGGAGAACGGCATCGAGTTCGCCGTGCCGACGCTGCAAGTGTCGAGTGAGACGCACGATGCGGACGCCAATGCGGCGGCTGCGCGCTACGCCGCGCAGAAGAGCGGTCAGGGCGCCGAGCCGGCGGCTTAGCCTGAATGCCGGTATCTACGGATGCCGGCACTCAGCCACCGAGTGCTTTAACCTTACGAAAATACAATATTGGAACCCCCGTCTTCGCGCCAAAAATGCCCCAATTGGGGATGAAGCAGGCGTCGTTAAGCGGCATTGGGGTAGTGTTGGCATGTATTCGCGGGCTTGCGTCCAAGAAGTTACATGCAGGTTATGTTAGATGTCCAAGACATGATTCCCGCTCATATGTAGGTTTACGACGGTTCGTAATGTCGAAGCACGCCAATTTGGAAGAGATTGAAGTCATAGAAGAATCCGCCATTTCGCGGTTTTTCAGCCGGTACCGGACGCATCTGACGGCGCTCGCCACGCTGGCCGTGTTCTGCATGGTCGGTTTCGCGATCGAGCAGCTGACGACCGAGGTGCGCTATGACGACGTGGTGCAGGCGCTGGCCGACACCAAGATCAGCTCGATCGTGCTGGCGCTGTTCTTCACGGCGCTAAGCTTCCTCGCGCTGGTGTTCTACGACGTCAACGCTATCGATTACGTCGGCAAGAAGCTGCCGTTCCCGCAGGTCGCGCTGACCGCGTTTGCCGCCTATGCCGTCGGCAACACGGCAGGCTTCGGCGCGCTGAGTGGTGGCGCCATCCGCTACCGCGCCTATTCGAGGCTTGGACTGACGCCGGAGGATATCGGCCGCGTCATCGCTTTCGTCACCATCGCCTTCGGCCTAGGCCTGGCCGGTGTCGGCTCCATCGCGCTTCTCGCCATCGCAGACGAGATCGCGCCGCTCATCGATGTCAGCAGCTGGGTTTTGCGTCTCCTCGGCGGTTCGATCGTGCTGGTGCTGGCGGCGGGTGTCGTGCTTGGCCGTGGCGGCCGCGCGGTCAGCATCGGGCGTTTCTCGCTGCGGCTGCCTGATTCCGCCACATGGTCGCGTCAGTTCCTGGTCGCCGCCTTCGATATCGCCGCGTCCGCCACCGTTCTCTACGTTCTCCTGCCGCAGACGGCGATCAGCTGGCCGGTGTTTCTCGCCGTCTACGCGATTGCCGTCGGCCTCGGCGTGCTGAGCCATGTGCCGGCCGGTCTCGGCGTGTTCGAAACCGTCATTATCGCCGCGCTCGGCAGTGCTGTTAATATCGACGCCGTGCTCGGCTCGCTGGTGCTCTACCGCCTGATCTACCACGTCGTGCCGCTGCTGCTTGCGGTCCTGGCTGTCTCGGCGACCGAGCTTCGTCGCTTCGCCGACCATCCCGTTGCCTCCGGTTTCCGCCGGATCGGCATCCGGTTGATGCCGCAGCTTTTGTCGGCGTTGTCGCTGCTGCTCGGCGTCATGCTGATCTTTTCGAGCGTCACACCGACGCCGGATTCCAACCTGGAATTCCTCTCCAATTATCTGCCGCTGCCGATCGTGGAAGGCGCGCACTTCCTGGCGAGCCTTGCCGGACTGGCGCTGGTGGTCGCCGCGCGCGGTCTTGGCCAGAAGCTCGACGGTGCATGGTGGATCACCATCTTCTCGGCCGCCGCGGCACTGATGCTGTCGCTGTTGAAGGCCGTGGCGCTGGTCGAGGCCTCGTTCCTCGCGTTCCTGATTTTCGGCCTGTTCGTCAGCCGCCGCCTGTTCCGTCGCCGCGCCTCGCTGCTCAACCAGACGCTGACGGCGTCGTGGCTGACGGCAATCGCCGTTGTCTGCGTCGGCGCCGTTGTCATCCTGCTCTTCGTCTATCGCGACGTCGATTACAGCAACGAGCTGTGGTGGCAGTTCGAATTCGCCGACGAGGCGCCGCGCGGTCTGCGCGCCGTGCTTGGCATCACCATCATCTCAACCGCCATCGCCGTCTTCAGCCTGCTGCGGCCGGCCACGACCCGGCTTGAGCCGGCAACCGACGAGGCGCTGGAGCGCGCCGTCGATATCGTCGAGAAGCAGCGCTACGCCGACGCCAATCTGGTGCGCATGGGCGACAAGAGCGTGATGTTCTCCGACAAGGGCGATGCCTTCATCATGTATGGCCGCCAAGGGCGCTCGTGGATCGCGCTCTTCGATCCCGTCGGCGACCGCAGCGCGATGCCGGAGCTCGTGTGGCGCTTCGTCGAAACCGCGCGCGCCGCCGGCTGCCGTGCGGTGTTCTACCAGATCTCGCCGGCGCTGCTTTCTCATTGCGCCGATGCGGGCCTGCGCGCCTTCAAGCTCGGCGAACTCGCCGTCTCCGATCTTTCGACCTTCGAGATGAAGGGCGGCAAGTGGGCGAACCTTCGCCAGACCGCGAGCCGCGCCCAGCGCGACGGGTTGAGCTTCGAGGTGATCGCGGCGGAAGACGTGCCTGGCGTGATGGACGAGCTGGCGGCTGTTTCCGATGCCTGGCTTGCCGACCATAACGCCAAGGAGAAGGGCTTTTCGCTCGGTGCGTTCACGCCCGACTACATTCTTGCGCAGCCGGTCGGCATCCTGAAGCTCGAAGGCAAGATTGTCGCCTTCGCAAACATCCTGATCACCGGCGCCAAGGATGAGGGCACCATCGACCTGATGCGCTTCTCGCCGGATGCGCCCAAGGGCTCCATGGACTTCCTGTTCGTGCAGATCATGGAATATCTGCGCGCCGAAGGGTTCTCGCACTTCAACCTCGGCATGGCCCCGCTTTCTGGCATGTCGAAGCGCGAGACGGCGCCCGTTTGGGATCGCATCGGCAGCACCGTGTTCGAGCACGGCGAGCGCTTCTACAACTTCAAGGGCCTGAGGGCCTTCAAATCCAAGTTTCACCCTCAATGGCATCCGCGCTATCTTGCGGTGTCCGGAGGAGGCAATCCGATGATCGCTTTGATGGACGCGACGCTCCTGATCGGCGGCGGATTGAAAGGGGTCGTGAGGAAATGATGAAAAGACACATTCTGGCCGCCGCCTTTGCGCTGGCGCTCGCCATTCCCGCCGCACATGCGGCCGACGAGACGACGCAGGAGTTCGAGACCGGGCTCATCCCGTCGCCGCACATCTTCCTGCCTGACGGCGACGTGAAGGGCGCCGTGATGCTGATCTCGGATGCCGCGGGCTGGGGCGACAAGGAGAAGACGGAGGCCGACCGGCTGGTGGGCGAGGGTGCCGTTGTCATCGGCGTCGACTTCCCGTCCTATATCGATGCTCTGCGTAAATACGATGTCAGCGATAATGACGGCTGCATCTATCTGGTCTCCGATATCGAGTCGCTCAGCCAGCAGGTGCAGCGCGCCGCCGGCAACAGCCCGTATCACCTGCCTGTTGTCGCCGGCATCGGCGAGGGCGGGGCGCTGGCGCTGGCAATCGCCGCGCAGACGCCGGATGCGACCATCGGCCAGACTTTGGCGATCGATCCGCTGGCGGGTATTCCGCTGACGCAGCAGCTTTGCACGCCGGCCAAGAAGAAGACGGTCGGAGACCGGATGATCTATGGTCTCAGCGACATCGCGCTGCCCGATCCCATCATTGCCGCCTTCACGCCCAATGCCGACAAGGACGGCCGCGCGCATGCGGAGGAGCTGAAGAAGGCGCATTCGGACATCGACATTCGCGAGTCCCAGGATGATGCGCAGACGACGCTGAGCAGTACGCTCGACGACCTGATCGCCGCATCCGGCAATGCCGACAATCCACTCGGGCTGCCGCTAACGATCCTCGACGCCAAGCCTGCTTTCGACACGATGGCGATCATCTATTCCGGCGATGGCGGCTGGCGCGATATCGACAAGGAAGTGGGTGCGGCGCTGCAGAAACAGGGCATTCCCGTCGTCGGCGTGGATTCGCTGCATTACTTCTGGTCGGAGCGTAAGCCTCAGGAAACCGCCGACGATCTCGGCAAGATCATCGAGCTCTACCGCAAGCAGTGGAAGGTCAAGCATGTTCTCTTGGTCGGCTATTCCTTCGGCGCCGATGTCGTGCCGGCCGCCTTCTCGCGGCTGAAGCCGGCGGCAAAGAGCGCCGTCGCGCAGATTTCGCTGCTGTCGCTCTCGCACGAGGTCGATTACCAGATCTCCGTCATGGGCTGGCTCGGCGCCAAGACCGAAGGCGCCGGCGGCGATCCGGTGGCCGATCTGAAGGCCGTCGATCCGAAGATCGTCCAGTGCGTTTACGGCAAGGAAGATGACGACGAGGTTGCCTGCCCGGATCTGAAGGACAGCGGCGTCGATGTCATCGCGCTCGCCGGCGACCACCACTTCGACGAAAACTACGCGCTGCTCAGCAAGACGATCATCGACGGGCTGAAGGCGCGGCTGCAGGATTAGAGCAGTTCCGCTTTTCTTCGAATCGCGGACTGCTCTACTCTTTGTTCTCACGCAATTCCGGACGGAAAACCGCTTCGCACTTTTCCTGGAATTGCTCTAGTCCATAATCCGTGCTTCGCTCCATCCGAGGGCGGCGATCTCGTCGCCCCGGAACCTGGCATCGTCGGCGACGATGAATTCATCGAGCTGCGGCGGCTTCACGCTGGTGCCCGCCAGCATGGCATGCACCTGGCCGCGATGATGCGTCTGGTGCTGGAAGAGATGAGCGAGCACATCCTCCATTCGCTCCCGCTGAATGCGTTCGCCGCGATGGATCTCGACGGTCGAGATCAGCTTCTGCGGGGAGAGCGCTTCGGCGAGCGTCACCAATCTTGCATCGACGGATTTCTGCTCGGCGGCAAGGCTCGCGATATCAGGGCAGGGCTCCTCGACCGCCCAGGCCTGCGGCCCCAGTATGCCACCCTCCAGCGCATCGACATAGAACCAGTCCACCGTCAGGATATGATTCAGTGTCGCCTTGATCGACGGGAAGAAGCTCACGCGCGGCGCTTCGAACTCGCCGGGCTGCAACAGCGCGCAGGCCATGTGCAGGCGGTGATTGGCGAGCGCGTTGTTATAGGCGAGCTTGCGGAAGGATCGGATGGGGTCGAAAACCGTCACGGCATGTCCTCCTCGTTGCGACGGCTGGGGCATGCAGGCCTTTAGGCTGCCGTCAGCCGGATTTCTTCAGCTCGGAATGGCTCTTCAGCACCTTGCCGCCGTCTTCCTGCTCGATCAGATAGGCCGGCTCCTCGCTGCTCGCCTTCCGCTTGATGACCGCACCTTCGATCGTACGCTCGACGTCGTCGGTGAAGCTCTCCTTGATCTTGCCGGTCCCGGTTCCCTTGCCCCATTTCCATTCGACACCAGTGCCGATGCGGTACTTCTGCATAACGATCTCCTTTCGAGATGCCAATGCACGAAGTGGGGCGCGGTTCCGTCAATCGTCCTGCTGGAACAGGCGGAACTGCGCGGCTTCGAGATCCTTCGGCGGCTGCATGCCGAGATGTTTCCAGGCGGTGGCGGTCAGGACGCGGCCGCGCGGGGTGCGCTGGATGAAGCCCTGCTGGATCATGTAGGGCTCGATGATATCCTCGATCGCGTCGCGCGGCTCGGAAAGCCCGGCTGCGATCGTCTCGATGCCGACGGGGCCGCCGCCGAAATTCACCGCGATCATGTTCAGATAGCGCTTGTCGAGCTGGTCGAGGCCGAGATTGTCGACCAAGAGCCGGGTCAGCGCCTCGTCGGCGATCTCGCGAGTGACAGCTTCGGCTCTCGCGACCTCGGCGAAATCGCGCACGCGGCGGAGCAGGCGGCCGGCAATGCGGGGGGTGCCGCGGGCGCGCCGCGCTATCTCGCGGGCGCCTTCGTCGGTCATCGGCAGGTTCATCAGCCGGGCGCCGCGGCGCACGATCAGTTCCAGTTCCTCGACGGTGTAGAAGGACAGGCGCACCGGGATGCCGAAGCGGTCGCGCAGCGGCGTCGTCAGAAGGCCGAGACGGGTGGTGGCGGCGACCAGCGTGAACTTCGACAGGTCAATCTTCACCGAGCGCGCGGCAGGGCCTTCGCCGATGATCAGATCGAGCTGGAAGTCTTCCATCGCAGGATAGAGAATTTCCTCGACGGCGGGGCTCAAACGATGGATCTCGTCGATGAAGAGCACGTCGCGCTCCTCGAGATTGGTGAGCAGCGCCGCGAGATCGCCGGCCTTGGCGATGACCGGGCCTGATGTCGAGCGGAAGTTGACGCCGAGTTCCTTGGCCATGATCTGCGCGAGCGTCGTCTTGCCGAGGCCGGGTGGGCCGACGAAAAGCACGTGATCGAGCGCCTCGCCACGGTTCTTCGCCGCCTCGATGAAGATCTTCAGATTGGCGCGGGCCTCAGCCTGGCCGGTGAACTCGTCGAGCGACTGCGGCCGCAGCGTCGAGTCGAAGTCCTCGCCGCGTTTTTCCGGGGTGATGAGGCGGGCGTTGTCGGTCATGCGAGAAGTTCCATTCCGGGAATTTTGCGGGCGGCCTTGCGGTCGAAGGTAAAGGTTTTGGCGCAGCCCGCATTCGCGGCGGCCCAGACGACAAGATAGTCAGCGATGTCGGCGATCGGTCGGGGTGTGTCGGCGGCCAAAAGCTTCAACTCTTTTGAATGCTCGACAACGATCTCATCGGTTTGCGCAAGCAGCCCCAAGACCGTCGCGATTTCCGACGTGGAGTAACCAAGACGTCGGTTGAGCAACCAGATTGTTTCGGCGAGCACGACTGCGCTGACATATGCCGGGTCGTCAGCAGTTCGCTCGGACATGAACTGTCGCGCCATCGCGCCTTGCGCCGGCTCGTCGTCCAGAAGAAACCGAAGGAGGATGTTCGTGTCGATCCCGATCATTTACGACCTTCGCGCCATTCCCGCTGGATACGCTCCTCGTCCTCGGCCACCGCGTTCATGATGGCCTCATCGATGTCCTCCAAGCTCAAGCTCCGGCCATTGGGAGGCTTGCCGAGAATTCCTGCGAAATCCATCAATCTTTTCGTGGTTGGTACGGGCGTGCGCTTCGGTGTCGCCAACAGCTTGCCGTCTTCAACCGTCAGGTAGAATTCGGTACCCGGCGCGATGTCCAGCTCCTCCTGAATTCCCTTCGGGATGGTAAGCTGTCCCTTCGAACTCAATTTTGTCAAAGCGCTCATCGTTGAAGCCTCTTTCGGTCGAGTGCATCAATAGTAGTTGCAAACCGGCCTCCAGCCAATCACCGCGACAACTCCTTCAGCCCCAACCGGATCAGCTTGGCGCTGTCAGCGCCTTCCCCTGCGGTCTTCATCGCGGCGGCAACGGCGTTGGCGGCCTGGTCTCTGCTGTAGCCGAGGTTGGTGAGGGCCGAGACGGCGTCGGCGACAGGGGCGGAGGCGATGCCTTCGCCGAGTTCCTGCTTGAGGCCGATATTGGCCGATGCCTCGCCGGCGAAGGCGGGGGCCTTGTTCTTGAGTTCGGTGACGACGCGGACCGCGACCTTGGGGCCGACGCCGTTGGCGCGGGAGATCGATGTCTTGTCCTGCAGGGCGATGGCGTTGGCGAGTTCGCCAGGCGTCAGCGTCGAAAGCACTGCAAGGGCGACCTTGGAGCCGACGCCCTGGACGCTCTGCAGCAGGTTGAACCATTCGCGCTCGAGCGCGGTCATGAAGCCGAAGAGCTTCAGCTGGTCTTCGCGCACATAGGTCTCGATGAAGAGAATGCAGGCCTCGCCCACCGAGCCGATGCGCGACAGGGTGCGCGCCGAGCAATGGGCGACGTAGCAGACGCCGTGCACGTCGACGAGCACATAGTCGTCGCCGATTTCGTCGATGGTGCCTTTGAGCTTGCCGATCATGTTTGGTGGTCCGCCGGTTAAGAGTTCAGATGGGATGGGTTTCGGGCGTGATGAGGTCGAGCGCCGGAAAATAGGCCCGGTAACGTCCGGGATCGCGGGTGAGCAGGCGATGGGAGCGAACGGACGCATGCGCGCCGATCAGGAAATCGGGCAGGGTGCGTTCGCGCGCGCCGCCGGCGCGGCGGTAGGCGATATGGGCCAGTCCGGCCTGATAGGCCGCAGGAAAGGGCACCGATTCGCGCACCAGATTAAGACGCGCCAGCATGAACATGAGCTGATCCTCACTCGGCGCCATGCTTGCCAATTCGGCCCAGACAATCGGCGTGAGAACGAACTGCGCTTGCGGGCGCAGCCTCAAAATCATCTCTGACGACCATTCCTTGAATTGCGTTTCCGGCCCAAAAACGTCGATGAAGACGTTGGTATCAACGAGGACCGAGGTCATCGCGCGGCCCCCTCAGCCATTCCATATATTCGTCGGTGGTCATGCCGAGCGTATCGAACGTACCCGAAACGCTTTTCAGCCACGTCGCGAATTCTTCGTCCGATGTGGATTTGCCTTCGGCGACGACCACAAGCCGAGCACCTTTCTCGTCTGCGACAAAATCCACCTCCGACCCCGGGCCGATGTTCAATCGGTCGCGGATCTCCTTGGGGATCGTCACCTGGCCTTTTTCGGTTACACGCATAGTAATACCTCTCAGGTATTACTTATCACCAAATGAGAACAAGTCAAGAACAAGCTAGCCGGCGAGCGCTGCCATGCGCATGCGGGCGCCGCCGCGGTTGTGGGCGTGGCAGATGGCGATGGCGAGTGCATCGGCGGCGTCGTCGCCCTTGAACTCGGCCTTCGGCATCAGGATCTTCAGCATCATGTGGATCTGCTTCTTCTCGGCGTGGCCGACGCCGATCACCGCCTTCTTCACCGCATTCGGCGCATATTCCGAAACCTGCAGCCCGGCGCGGGCGGGGACCAGCATGGCGATGCCGCGGGCCTGGCCGAGCTTCAGCGTCGCGACGGCGTCCTTGTTGACGAAGGTCTGCTCGACGGCGGCTTCGTCGGGCTGATGGACGTGTACGACGTCGGCAAGGCCGTCGTGCAGCTGGCACAGGCGCGAAGCGAGGTCCATGTCGCCATCGGATGTGACCGTGCCGGAAGCGACGAAGCGCAGCGAATTGCCCAGCGTCTCGATGACGCCCCAGCCGGTGCGGCGCAGGCCGGGGTCGATGCCGATGATACGAATCGCGCTTTGCATGCGGTAATCCTATTGCAGATCAGCGATAACTGCCATCGATATGTGAACAAAACAAAAACATCCCGGTGTTTTTGTCAGGGCTCATTTACGTGAATTTAAATTCCCTCGGTAACTTATGATCCACAAGAGATGAGAGGAGCCAGCTTTCTTGAGTGAAGGCTCCCCGTGTTCTGTTTTCAGGCCTGCCTGCGGGGCGCCAGCCCCGTCGCTATCAGCCGTTCCGGAAGGGGTTCGAGTTTTTCCATGATTCAGAGATTCCAGTCGCTGTCCTTCAAGGTCATTGCTACTTTCATTCTGCTGACGGCGCTGTCGATCGCCGCCATCAACTGTCTCGCCTATTTCGCCAGCAGCCGCATTTCCGGCGAGCAGGCGCTGAAGGCCAAGGAGAGCGTGCTGATCTTTCGCGGCGACATGCTGCATGATCAGCTGGCGCAGCTGGAAAACCAGGCCAATTCGATCGCCCGCATCGAGGCGCTGCAGATGTCGATCACCAGCCTGAAGAGCGGCTGGAAGACCATCGAGAAGACCTCGGGCGACGTCCGCGCCGAGCTCAAGAAGGTGTTCATCACCGACAATCCGAACCCGGCCGGCGAGCGCGAGAAGCTGGTGAAGCCGGATGCGCCGAGCGGGTTCTATTATTCCAACCATGAGAAGACCCAGGGCGAGGTGGCGCGCGATCTGCAGAACACGCCGTTCAGCGATCTGCTGATCGCCGATCTCGATGGCTTCGTGCTCTATTCCTACAAGAAAAACGACGATTTCGCCGAGAACCTGAAGTCGGATGCGTGGAAATCGACCGGCGCCGGCCTTGCCTTTGCCAAGGCGATCGAAAACACCGCCAAGGCGACCGACGATGGCGCGCCCGCCGGCTTCTCGGGTCTGCGGGTGGATGCGAATGGTGCGTCGGCGATCTTCTATGCCGTGCCCGTGGTCAAGCTCGGCCAGCCGAAGGGCGTGATGCTGTTTAGGGTGCGCGACGATGTCGTCGCCAGCATCCTCTCCAAGGGCATCGTTGCCGGAAGCACCGCGCAGGCGGCGATTGTTTCCGATGATGGGTCGGCGGTCACGGTCAACGAGGCCGGCCGGTTGGCGACGCTCGATACCGCGCCCTTCACCTTCCTGAAGGATGCGTTTGCCAATCCCGCTATGTCGGTCAACGATTTTAGCCGCGCCGATGGCGCCGCGCGCGCCTATGTGAAGCCCGTTGACTACGAGGGTGCGCGCTATCTCGTGGTCGAGAGCATGCGTCTCAGCGAGATCAATGCCGGTTCGCTTGAAATCGCGATGCTGTTGACGATGATCGGCTGCGGCGTGCTCGTGGTCATGGCCATCGCGACTGGGATCATCACCAAGATGCTGTTTTCGCCGCTCGCCAAGCTTGCCGGCGTCACGCGTGCGGTGGCCGATGGTGATCTCGAGGTCGAGATCGGCAGCCAGAACCGCCACGACGAGATCGGCACGATGGCCAAGGCGCTCGCCCGCTTCAAGCAATCGCTTATCGACAGCCGCACGCTGGAAGCTGCCAGCGCCGAGACGCGCGAACGCGCCGACCGCGACCGCCGGCAGCATATGGCCGAGCGCGAGGCGGAGGCCAAGACGCTGCAGGAGGTGGTCGAGGCGATCGACGAGGGTCTCCTGCATCTGGCGAACGGCGACCTCGCCTATCAGATCGACCGCCGTTTCCCCAACGAGCTCGAGGGGCTGCGCCACAATTTCAACCAGGCGCTGGCCACGCTCAGCGACACGATGACGGCGATCGGCGGCAATTCGGCGGCGGTGCGTTCGGGCTCGGAAGAGATGCGCGCCGGCTCGGATGATCTTGCCGGCCGCACCGAGCGGCAGGCGGCGTCGATCACCGAGACGGCAAGCGCTATCGATGCGATTACCCAGTCGGTCCGATCGCAGCTCGCGCGCGCCGAAGAGGCCGAGCGGATCGCCCGCGACGCCAAGCGCGAGACATCGGGCTCCGGCCAGATCATGCGCGACACGATCGCGGCCATGGAGGCGATCCAGGCCTCGTCGCGGCAAATCAACTCGATCATCTCGGTCATCGATTCCATCGCTTTCCAGACCAATCTGCTGGCGCTCAATGCCGGCGTCGAAGCGGCACGCGCCGGCGAGGCGGGCAAGGGCTTCGCGGTCGTGGCGCAGGAAGTGCGCGAGCTTGCGCAGCGCTCGTCGGGCGCCGCCAAGGAGATCTCGCATCTGCTGCAGAAATCCACGCATGAGGTTGAGGCCGGCGTGTCGCTGGTCGAGCGGGCCGGTGTGGCGCTGACTGGTATCGGCGGTCATGTCGAGGCGATCAACGGCCAGATCAGCGAGATCATGGACGCCACCCGCGAGGAAGCCGAAACGCTGCGCCAGATCAACACGGCGGTTGCCGAGCTCGATCAGATGACGCAGCAGAATGCGGCGATGGTCGAGGAAAGCACGGCCGCCATCCATCTGCTTGCCACCGAAGCGGTCGAGATGGACCGCCAGCTCGCCAATTTCACGCTGGCGCAGGGCGAGCATCAGCACAGCGCTGAGGTGCATGTGCTTAGGCGGCGTGGGTAAGATGTGCATCGAGGCCGCCGCTTCTCACGATTGAAGCGGCGGTGCCGGACCTGCGTATGCTCAAGGGCCGGCTGCAGGCGAAATCAGCCCCATCGCGAACGTTCTTCTTTTGTTCAGCCAATCGTCCGGACGACGCCGGACGCACGCCACTTGCCGCAAGCGCGCGATTGGCGTAAATAAGCGCATCGCGAAAAGCGACCGCTTCCCTTGATCCGCTCAGTGGCGGAGTAAAACAGGTGGACGAATTGTCGTCCATGCGGTCAAGCATACGCCATCCATGCCGCCTCAGGCATCGATCGGCCAGCGTTCCCAAACATCAATCGCCTGCATCGTCAGGCCCTATCGTGAGCCATCGGCGCCGCGTGCGTTCGTGCGCTTGCGTCCGATCGGAACACGCCATGACCACACCATCTGTGACCACATCATCTACCAGACCACTTCTCGTCATCTTCACTGCCATCGTTCTCGATGCCGTCGGTATCGGGCTCATCTTTCCCATTCTTCCCGCACTGCTGAAGGACGTCACCCACACCGACAATGTCGCCTCCACCATCGGCATCATGACCGCGCTCTATGCGACCATGCAGTTCATCTTCGCGCCTGTGCTCGGCTCGCTCAGCGACCGGCTCGGGCGGCGGCCGGTGCTTCTGATCTCGCTTGGCGGTGCGGCCATCAACTATATGTTCCTCGCCTTCGCACCCAGCCTGTGGATGCTGCTTCTCGGCCGCGCCATCGCCGGGCTCACCAGCGCCAATGTCTCCGTCGCATCGGCTTACATCACCGACATATCGCCCGAGGACAAACGCGCTCGCCGCTTCGGTCTCATCAATGCGATGTTCGGGGCCGGCTTCATCGTCGGCCCGGTGCTCGGCGGCGCGCTGGGCGACTATTGGCTGCGGCTACCCTTCATCGCGGCGGCGGTGCTGAACGGCTGCAACCTGCTTCTCGCTTTTCTCATGCTGCCGGAATCGCGCGAGCCGAGCCGGGAGAAGATCGATCTCGCGGCATTGAACCCGCTGCGGCCGCTGCATTGGCTCTTTTCCATGAAGAGCCTGCTGCCCATCGTCCTCATCTTCTTCGTCTTCAGCGCCACGGGCGAGGTCTACGGCACCTGCTGGGCGCTTTGGGGCGCGGACAGCTTTCAGTGGAACGGTCTGTGGGTCGGCCTCTCGCTCGGCGCCTTCGGTGTCTGCCAGACGCTGGCCCAGGCCTTCCTTCCGGGGCCCGCCGTCAAGCTGCTCGGCGAACGCGGCGCCATCCTTACGGGGGTCGCCAGCGCCTGTCTCTCGCTCGTCGTCATGGCGTTTGCCACGCAGGGATGGATGATCTTCGCGATCATGCCGCTCTTTGCGCTGGGCGGCATCGGCGTTCCGGCGCTGCAATCGCTGGCGACGCGGCAGGTCGACGAGAGCCAGCAGGGACGGTTCCAGGGCGTGCTGTCGTCGGCGGTCAGCCTTGCCTCGATCGTCACGCCGCTCGGCTTTTCCAGCATCTACTTTCTCGTCAGGGCGCAATGGCCAGGCGCGATCTGGCTGTCCGTCATCGTCGTCTACGCGGTCAGCGTACCGCTCGTCTGCGGATTGCGGTTCGGCAAGCCCGAGGCGATTCCTGTTCCGTCTTCGCCGTGAGCGGATACCAATTCACTGTCCGAGATTCCGAACAGCCCGTGCGGATTGTCTTGGCTTATCGATGGAACCAGACTGACCTATTTTTCGTCTTGATCGAAACGGAGAAAGACCATGTCCAATCTTGAGAAGTCTGGAACATTCAAACTCGGCAACCGCACCGTCAAACGGCTCGGCTACGGCGCCATGCAGCTTGCCGGCAAGGCCGTCTTCGGGCCGCCGAGAGATCGCGCGGAAGCGGTGGCGGTGCTGCGTGAGGCGGTCGAGAGTGGGGTCGATCATATCGATACCAGCGATTTCTACGGCCCGCACGTCACCAACCAGATCATCAAGGAAGCGCTGCATCCCTATAGGGACGACCTCGTGATCGTCACCAAGATCGGGGCGGTGCGCGGGTCGGATGCGTCGTGGAACCCGGCCTTTTCGAAGGGGGCGCTGACGCAGGCTATCCACGACAACCTCAAGAACCTCGGTCTCGATGCGATCGAGGTGGTCAATCTGCGCGCCATGTTCGACGTGCACGGCCCGGCCGAGGGATCGCTGGAAGAGCCGCTGACCGTGCTTGCGGACCTGCAGCGTCAGGGCCTCGTCAAGCATATCGGCCTATCGAATGTCACCGCCAAGCAGATCGCCGACGGGCGCAAGATCGCCGAGATCGTCTGCGTGCAGAACCAGTACAATCTCGCCCATCGCGGCGACGATGCGCTGATCGAAAAGCTTGCGGGGGAGGGGACGGCCTATGTGCCCTTTTTCCCGCTCGGTGGCTTCTCGCCGCTGCAGTCCTCGACGCTGTCGGATGTCGCGGCCGAGCTGGGTGCCTCGCCGTTGCAGGTGGCGCTGGCATGGCTGCTGCAACGCGCGCCGAATATCCTGCTGATCCCCGGCACCTCGTCGCGCGGGCATCTGCGGGAAAACCTCGCCGTTGCCGATCTCGTGCTGCCCGCAGATGCCGTCGCCAAGCTTGATGGTATCGGATCGGCAAAGGCTGGTTGATCTCTCGACCACAGCAGGCTCATGCCGGCGTTGGTGCCGGCATGAGCGGGATCGTTGGGGTCATTGCCCCTCGGGGAGTGCCGCACGGGCGGTTCTGCGGCGCAGGGCGGTGGCGATCAGCAGGCCGAAGGTGGCGGTGATGCCGCCGACGAAGAAGATGCTGTCATATCCCGCCCGATCGGCGAGGAGACCGGCAAGCGGTCCCGTCAGCCCGTAGGACGCATCCTGGAATGCCGAGAAGCCGCCGAGCGCCGTTCCGCGCAGATGCGGCGCAACGAGGTGAACGACCTCGCGGCCCATGGCCGGAAAGATCATCGAGCAGCCGAGGCCGGTCATGAAGGCGCCGATCAGCGCGACGCTGGGGTCGCCGGCGCTCCAGATCAGGGCCTGGCCGATTGCTTCGACGGCAAGCGACACCATGGCCACGGCAAGCCCGCCGAACCGATCCGGCAGGTGGCCGAAGAGAATGCGCACCATGACGAAGCCGACGCCGAAGGCCGTCAGACCGAGGCCGGCGAAGGCCCAGCCTTTGCTCTGGAAGTAGAGCGTGAAGAACGCGCCGATGGCGGCGAAGCCTATGCCCTGCAGGCAGATGACCGCACCATGCAGCCAGATGCGCCCGATCACGCTCAGAAGCGGAGGGCGCTGCTGTGCGGCGTGCACCGGAACTGCTGGAACCCTGCTGATGGCGATAAGCCCCAGCAAGGGCAGGATCGCGCCGACCGCCATCGTTCCCGCGAAACCGAGATGGGCGAGCAGCAGCAGGCCGATGGGGCCGCCGACGGCCAGCGCGCCATAGATGGCGGCGCCGACGAGGGCGAGCACCTTGCCGGAGCGCTGCGGCCCGACGATGCCGATACCCCATGAGATGATACCGACTGCAACAAGGCTTTCGCCAAGCCCGAGCAGAAGCCGTCCGGCAATGAGCACAAGGTAGGCGGCGGCCGGCATCTGCGACAGCAGGCCCGAGATCAGCGACACCAGCCCGCCAACCACGTAGAGCGCAAGCCCGCGCTGCACGGCAACCTTGGTGCCGCGCTGGTCGCTCATTCCGCCGGCATAGCCGCGGCTGACGATGGTCGAGAGGAATGCAATGCCGACGCCAAGACCGGCCCACATGTTTCCGAGCTTGAGCGTGCCGGTGACGTAAACGGGGATGACGGGAAGCGCGATCGCGATGCAGAGATAGGAGATGAAGAGGATCGCTGCCAGCAGATACAGCCGGCGCTGCTGCGGATCACGAAAAGTCTGGAAAGCCACGGTAACCTCCTGGCTATTCCTCGTCCAACGGGCACAAAAAAACGCACTCCGACCGACGAGGATCGATAAGTGCGTTGCTTGACGTTAGACGCTTACGACCGGTCAGCCGGTATGAGGCATGCTTAGACAACCGCCGACGGGCTGTCAATGCGAGCGCTGCCTCTCCGTGTCGCGGTCGGTGTTTTTCGCGCGCTGCCCTTTGGGGCTTCCGTTCGAGCACCTACATAGGGTGTCCAATCCAACCACCGACAGGCCGCGCCATGGTTCCCTTCTCCATCCTCGATCTCTCACCCGTTGCCGAAGGCAGCACCATCAGGCAGTCGCTGGAGAGTTCGGCGCGGATGGCGCAGCGGGCCGAGGCGTTCGGCTATAACCGCTTCTGGCTGGCCGAACACCACGGCATGCCGGGGATCGCCAGTGCCGCCACGGCCGTGGTCATCGGCCATGTCGGGGCTGCCACGAAAAGGATCAGGATCGGCTCGGGCGGCATCATGCTGCCGAACCATTCGCCGCTTGTCATTGCCGAGCAGTTCGGCACGCTGGAGGCGCTGTTTCCGGGGCGTGTCGATCTCGGGCTCGGGCGGGCACCCGGCACCGATATGCGCACGGCGCAGGCGCTGAGGCGCAATCTCGATGCCAGCAGCTTCCCCAACGATGTCGTCGAATTGCAGCAGCTGCTCGGCGCGCCGGTCGAAAACCAGGCGATCCTCTCCGTGCCGGGCATGAACAGCAACGTGCCGATCTGGCTACTCGGCTCCAGTCTCTACAGCGCGCAGCTCGCCGGCATGCTCGGGCTTCCCTATGCGTTTGCCTCGCACTTCGCGCCGGATTCGCTGATGGAGGCGCTCGATATCTATCGCGACCGGTTCCAGCCGTCGGCCGTGCTCGACAAGCCCTATGCGATGGTCGGCGTCATGGGATCGGTGGCGGAGACCGACGAGGAGGCCGCGTATCACTTCACTTCGGCGCAGCAGCAATTCGTCAACCTGCGCCGCAACGTGCGCGGCCAGTTTCCGAAGCCGCTCCAGGATATGGAGAGCTTCTGGTCGCCGATGGAGAAGATGACAGTCGAGCATACGCTGCGCTATGCCGTGGTCGGGTCACCGAAGACGGCGGAGGCGAAGCTCGCGGAATTCCTGCGCGATACACAGGCCGACGAGCTGATCATCTCGATGCCGATCCACGATATCGAGGCGCGGCTGAAGTCGGTCGAGCTGTTCGCCGGGCTCAACTCCTTGATGCAGGCTGCTGCCTGACGGCAGCGAGCGGGATGCAGGCCGCCGCCTGATTGCGGTGGCCGGGCCTCTACTTGATCGTCTCGTTGGGATAGACGCCCCAGAGCGCGGATTGCCTGACGAAGCCTTCGAGGTCGTGGCCGGTCACATCCACCTTGCACCAGCTGCCGTCGCAATCGCTGATCGCGACACGAACGCGAGGGGTCAGCGAGGCCAGCTTGCGCGCCGAGTTGCTTGGTCCGTCGCGGAGCGGCACGTGTGCCGATAGCCACGGCCCGACGATGGCGGTGCGGTTGCTCGACAGAAGTGCGCGGTGCATCCAGCCGGAAACGCCGTCGCTGTCGCGCACCTGGCGCCAGTTGCCGTATTCGGCGGTGATCTCCAGCGGCAGGCCGGGGACGCGGTAGATCCAGGCGATGCCGTAATCGAGCGAGGGGCCGACGCGCATGCGGGCCTCGCGCGACCGCAGCGACACGAAGCGAGGGACCTTCAGCCCGGTCTCGCGGCCCTTGGGGCCGTTGTCGGTCTTCGCAGCAACGGGTGCGGGCTGCGACAGCAGCGGATTGGCGGCGATCGAGGTGCAGGCCAGCGCCATGCCGGCGAGGCAGATCGCCGCCGTGCGCTTCCAGCCGCGAGCAAGGCGGGCAGGGGACGGCACCCGGGCGCCGTCCTTTCGAGCGCGCCTCATGCCGAGATGCGCTTCGTCAGTTTTGTCTCACACATTGCGATCGGCTCAGTTGCACTGGGCCATGCGCTTCAGCGCGGCGGTGACGCCGTTCAGCGAGTAGGTGTAGCTGGTGGCGGTGCCGCGGCGTGAGACGGCGTCGACGGTCATGTCGCTGCCGCCGCGCATGGAGTCGATCAGATCAGGCTCCTTGGTCTCTTCCAGCACCCAGGCGGACGAGCCCTTGGTGAACATGGTGAACTCCTTGCCGCCGATCTCCACCTTGGCACGCGAGCCGGGCTTCAGATCATAACCCATGATCGCCTGCGGCTCGTAATTGGTGCCACGGCCCGGCGCGCGGCCGACCACGAAATAGTTGCGCCCGTGATCGACGGCGGCGGGCTGCATGGTCTTCGGCACTGTCAGAATATAGCACACCGTCTTGCCCGAACGGTCGTAGGAATAGACACCCCAATCGTCGAACTGCTTGACCATGGATGGCTGCGCATGAGCCGTGACCGCGCCTGCGAGCGTGCCTGCAAGTGCGATGGAGAGCGAAAGGGATAGTCTTTTCATGGGTCGTTTTCCCGCCGAGAGAAGTAAATGAGGCTGGCCTTGAGGCAGACCGGCTGGAGCGAATGGGCGGCATTCAAAGCGGCCAGGGTTACTGAGGCCTTAACAAACACCCCGTGTTCACGGACGTGTTACCGCCAGAGGTCAGTATGTGAGGGTTCACGCGGATAGACCTGTGGACAACAAAAAACCGGCCGCGTTTCCGGGGCCGGTTTTTTCAGATTGCGATCGTAAGTGATCAGGCCGAGAGCTTGGCCAGAACTTCTTCCGAGACTTCGAAGTTCGAATAGACGTTCTGCACGTCGTCGTCGTCCTCGAGGCTGTCGATCAGCTTCAGCAGAGACTGGGCGCGCTCTTCGTCGACAGGCACGTTGTTCTGGGCGCGCCAGACGGCCTTGACGGTTTCGGCTTCGCCGAGCGAGGCTTCGAGCGCCTTGGCGACTTCGCCGAGGGCTTCGAAACCGCAGGTGATGTAGTGGCCTTCTTCGTCGGTCTCGACGTCGTCGGCACCGGCTTCGATCGCCGCTTCCATCATCTTGTCGGCATCGCCGGCAGAGAGCTTGTAGGTGATCTCGCCGACATGGTCGAAGGAGAAGGATACCGAGCCGGTTTCGCCCAGTGCGCCGCCGGCCTTGGTGAAGATCGAGCGGACGTTGGAGGCGGTGCGGTTGCGGTTGTCGGTCAGCGCTTCTACGATGATCGCGGTGCCGCCCGGGCCGTAGCCTTCGTAGCGCACTTCATCGTAGTTCTCGCCGTCGGCGCCGGCAGCCTTCTTGATGGCGCGGTCGATGTTGTCCTTCGGCATCGACTGGGCCTTGGCGTTCTGGATCGCCAGGCGCAGGCGGGCGTTCATCGTCGGGTCGGGCAGACCAGCCTTGGCGGCAACGGTGATTTCGCGCGCGAGCTTGGAGAACATTTTCGACCGCACGGCATCCTGACGGCCCTTGCGATGCATGATGTTTTTAAACTGTGAATGGCCAGCCATGGCACCCCTGTTCACGTCTTATTGTTGGGAATGGGCCGCCTTATAAGAGTGAAACGGGGCGCGTTCAAGGGAAAACAGGCGTGCCGGATGGCCGCGACGCCGGGGCGTGGCGTCAATCGACGGTGTATTTGTTGCGGCTCGCGAAGAAGCCGTGTCCGTCCTTGCGTCGGCAGGTGAGGCCGCTTTCATCGGACATGCAGGTAAACGGTCCCGCCTTCCAGCGATCGCCGTAGTTGAGCACGTTGACATCGTTGCAGCAGGCGGTGTCGCCCTCCATCTCGAAGATGAAGGCCTTGCCGGAGGCGGACAGGACCAGCCGGATGTATTTCGGCTCGATGCGGTCGCAGCCGAGTTCGGGGCCGCCGTCATCGGGCTTATACATCTCCGTTCCGCCCTTCGGGATATAGGTGCAGCCGATGTTTCTCGATGGGGTGACGAAAACGATCTGGCCGTTCTCGTCGGGCATGAAGATGCGATCGGCGGCGTCGGCGGGCGAGACCGATGCCAGAGACAATGCCGAGGCGAAGCCCAGCGTGACCAATGCCGCTATGCGCATGACGATCCCCCATATCCCCACGATACCAGGAGCGTAGCATCTGTTTTCACTTTGGGGAACAAAGCCCGCGAGATGACGTTTCAAACACGGACCATTCGAAACGGAAGGAAGCGCTATGGCTAGTTTCAACGAGGCTCGGGAACACCCGGCACGCCAGCTCTGGGATCAGGTCAACGACATTCATGCCGGCATGCTCGGCGTCGATGGTGCCGACATGCACATGCAGCCCATGGCGCCGAACGCCGATCCCAAGACCAATACCATCTGGTTCTACACCAAGTCGGACGCGGAAATCGTGCGGGCGATCAAGCCCGGAACGCGCGCGCATTTCTGCGTGGTCGGCAAGGATCACGACTACCACGCCTGCCTCGCCGGCAAGATCGAGGTTCGCCAGGATGCCTCCAAGATCGAGGAATACTGGAACTCGGTGGTGGCCGCCTGGTACGAGGATGGCAAGAAGGACCCGAAACTGACGATGCTCGCCATGCACGTCGACGACGCCGAAATCTGGGTGTCGACCGGCAGCAAGCTGAAATTCGGCTGGGAAATCGCCAAGGCCAATCTCGACGAGGACAAGATGCCGGATGTCGGCGTGCGTCAGCATCTGCAGTTCGCCTGAGTGCGGTTGTGTAGCGAGGTCGATCGAGGCCCGGGAGCTTTGGCTCCTGGGCTTTTTTGTTGCGTCGGTTGCATGGGTGGGAGGTTTGACGCGTCTGATGGTATGACGTAGCATGCGTTGCAACTGGAGGTAAGGCGATGAGCAGTCATGAGCTTTCAGGTCCGATCGCAATGCCGACGAACGAGGCGGAGTATGATCGCCTAGTCGGGCAGCTTGACGAAATCTTTGCCGAGATCGGTGATGACGAAGATCATCCGCTCGCCTTGCTGGCGTCGCGGATCGGCGATCTTGTCGAAGCCTATGACGAAAAGAACCGCCCGATATTGCCGTCGCTTTGAGTGACGCCGGCAATCCCTCTACTGCATCCCCTTGGCCACATAGATCTGCGGCTTTTTCGGCAGCGTGCGCATCGCGACGTCGATGCTGTTGCCCGTGGCGTAGACGACGTCGAAGTCGGGGCCGAACATCGACAGGAAGTTGGCGAGCGGGCGTGGCTGGTGCATCGGCAGAATGAGCGATGAGCGCAGGCGCTTGATGATGCGGCTCATGCTGTCGGCGCCCATGGTGAGCCCGCCGTCGACGGGGACCATGACGATGTCGAGCCGGCCGATCTCCGCGTAATGCGCGTCGGTCAGTTCGTAGTGCAGATGGCCGAGATGGCCGATGCAAAGGCCTGCGACCTCGAAGATGAAGATCGAGTTTCCATCCGCCTGCGGCGCGCCATAGCCGCCCCTGATATCGGTGGTGACGTTGCGGATGTAGGTGTCGCCGACCGTCAAATCGATCTTCGCCTTTTCTCCCGGCACGTCGCTCCAGCCATGCAGCACGTATTTGATCGCCGGATCAGGCGTCAGCGTGTAGTGCGAGGAGTGGGCGCGGTTCATCGTCGCCACCATCGGCGGCTGCGGTGTCGGGTACCAGCCGCTGTAGTCGGTGGCGATGCTGACGCCGCCGGGCGTTTCGATCAGGAAGGTGGAGTGGCCGATATAGGTGAGCGTCACCGTCTCGTTGTCGGCCGCGCGTGCGATCGGGACAGTGCCGGAGAAGCTCGCGAATGTGGCCTTGGGGATGGATTGCGCGATCGCCTGGCATTGGCTGACGTTGCGGCGCGCTTCCTGCGCCTGCGCGGCGTCAGAACCCAGCCAGCCCAGGCCGGAGAGGGTGGTCATTGCGAAGACAAGAAAATGCAGCTTCATGCCACGTCCCCAGCGCTTTCACTGGCAAAAGGATGCGGCAAGGGTCGGCAGCGGTCCAGATCAAATCCGGACCGCGATGCTCACTTTTCCGTCACCGGCAGGCCGTGCCCGGTTTAGCGCCAGAATTCGGGGATGGTTTCCGACAGTCTCGGGCCGAGGCGTAGCGGCGCGATCTTTTCCGCAAGTCCCGTCGCATCAGAGATCTCCACGCCGACGCCGCAGATGGTGGCGGGGCCGGTGGCGGCCTCCATGCGGCCTTTCGGCATCTTCGAGATGAAGCGGTTGAGCGGCTCTTCCTTGTCCATGCCGAGCGAACTGTCATAGTCGCCACACATGCCGGCATCGGAGAGGTAGGCGGTGCCACCGTTCAGGATCTGATGGTCGGCGGTGGGCACATGCGTGTGGGTGCCGACGACGAAGGAGGCGCGGCCATCGACGAAGTGGCCGAAGCACTGCTTCTCGCTGGTGGCTTCCGCGTGGAAATCGAAGATGATCGCATCGGCCTGTTCCTTCAGCGGGCAGGCGTCGAGAATGGTTTCTGCCGCCTTGAAGGGGTCGTCGAGCTCCGGATGCATGAAGACGCGGCCCATGACGTTGGCAACCAGCACGCGGGCGCCGTTGCGGGCGTAGAACAGGCCGGAGCCGCGGCCGGGCGTGCCCTGCGGATAGTTGGCCGGGCGCAGGAACTGATCGTTGCGACCGGCGAAAGCGACGGCTTCCTTCTGGTCCCAGACGTGATTGCCCGTCGTCACCACGTCGGCGCCGGCATTGATGGTCTCGAGAAAGATGTCCTCGGTGATGCCGAAGCCGCCGGCGGCGTTTTCGCCGTTGACGACGACGAAGTCGAGCTTCAGGTCCGATATCAGGCCGGGGAGGCGATCCCACACCGCCGTGCGTCCCGTCTTGCCGACCATGTCACCCAAAAAAAGCAGTCGCATTGCTATCCAATCCAAGAGGCAAAAAAGCGCAGGCCGCTTTCTGTCAGGATGGCATCCAGGCTTACATCGTGCGGCTCGTCGGGCACATGTGCCACTTCCTGGCGGTCGAATGCAATGCCGATGAGTTTCGGATGCATGCCTTTTTGCCTCAAACGGTCGATCGCGCGGTCATAATGGCCGGCGCCGTAGCCGATCCGGTGGCCGCGTGTGTCGAAGGCCGACAGCGGGACAAGCAGGATCTCGGGGTCGAGAACCGGTGCATCGGGGCCTGGGCCTGATGTGCCGAAGCCGGTCGAGACCAGCGGCGCGCCGTCCACGAGTTCGCGAAAAGCGATGGTCTGGCGGTCTAGAATGGCGGGGACACAGAGCCTGGCGCCGCGTGCGCGAAACCGCGCCATCAGCGGGCGAAGGTCCGCTTCCGAGCGGATCGGCAGGAAACCGGAGATGATCGTGCCCGGTGCAAAGGCGATGGCCTCGCCAGCGTGCTCGGCCATGGCAAGGCTCATCGCTGCCCTGGTTTCCGCGGGAATGGCGTCTCTCAGCGCCAGCCTTTCGGCGCGCATTTCGGCCTTGATGTCTTTTGCGTTCATGATGTCCGCCTTGCTCGTTCGGCGGCGACAATAAAACGCGCGTATGCAAAAGCAACGCGCGAATGCGACGTTCGGGTGTCAGGCGACCGGCTGTGTCGCCAGAGCGTGGATGGTTTCCTCGAAGAGCGGCAGTCCGCCCGGCTGCCAGCCCAGCGCCTGCAGCTTGGTCGTGTCCATCGGCGTCAGCAGCGTTTTGTCGGCGGCGACAGGCAGGCGGTTGGCGCAATCGTGCTCCCAGCGGATCGGCTCGAGAATATCCCAGGTGTCCAGCGCGAGATCGGAGACGTTGAAGGTCTCGCCGGAAATGCGACCGGCATCGGCCTCGAGCATGACGCGCACGGCCTTGCCGACATCCTGGCCGTGTACTTCGGTTCCGGCCCGCGCGGGGATCGGCCGGCCGCTCAGATAGTCGCCGAACAGCTTGTCCCATTTGTTCGGGCGCAGATTACCGTAGACGCCGGTGAGGCGCAGGCTGGCGGTCGCGAAGCCGGGCGCGGCCAGATGCGCCAGGCTGCGTTCGGCGTCGAGCTTGGTCTGGCCGTAGAGCGTTTCCGGCTTTTCCTGCGTCGCCTCCGTCAGCGTGGTTCCCGGCGGGTGTTCGCCATAGGCGGCACGGCTGGAGATGAAGATGCAGCGGCGCGTGCCGGCGCGCTTGGCGGCCTCGAACAGGCGCACGGTGCCATCGAGATTGAAGCGCTTGAAGGTTTCGGGATCGTCGCCTTCGCCGCCGCGATATTTGCCGGGCGCGTGATGGAAGGCGGCGTGCACGAAGAAATAGGCGTCGTCGAAGGCCTCGATATGATCCTTTTCGGGGTCAAGCGACAGCGGGGCGAAATCGACGGGGCGGGAGAAGGCGCGCGGCAGCGGGGCGTGGCGGCCACCGATGATGACCGAATATCCGGCTGCAAGCAGTTCCTCGACGATATAGCGACCGACAAGTCCTGTTCCACCCGATACCAGTACCTTCATGCTGCCCCTTTCGGATTGGCCATGGCCGATATGTCCGGCACGTCCTTGCCCGTGTAGAATGCCTGCCAAAGGTCGATCAGCGGCCGCAGGCTTTCCGCCTTCGGATGATCTGTTTCCCATGGCTTTTCATACTGGTAGTGCAGGACGGAAATACTGTTCCAGTCCCAAAGCGCAGGCATGGTAAACCAGACATATTGTAGCATGTTGAAATAAACAGGTAGACCATGCCATTCCGGGAAAAACGCCTGCAGGAAGGTCTGGTCGGTGCGTTTCCACAGGATTTCCGGCTGGTCTAGGCGCTCCAGCATGGCGCTGAATGTTTCCTTCGAAGGCTTTGCGACGAAGACACCGGAGTTCATGCGGTGAAAATCGGCGAGCGATTCGTAGACATTCGGGGCAGCGGAGAATTCGGGGTAGGCGAAGAGCCGGTCGATATTGCGCAGCACGATGGCATCGGCGTCGATGAAGACGCAGTCGCGTATTCGGTCAGTTCCTAGAGGCGCAGCTTGCAGAAATTGTCGAGCGGCGAATGGAAGATCGGCTTGCGGCCCTTGGTGAAGGGCGCGGCAGCGTGGATGTTGCCGCGTGCGTGGCGTTCGTTGAAGGCGTCCGACAGCGGCAGATGGTCAACGGGGAGGAGGCGACATCCGAGGGTGCTGAGGGGCGCGAGGTCCGCGTTGGTGACGCCGCCGGTGTGGAGGACGACGATATCGGCGGTGGTGTGGGTCATGCGCAGCGAGCGGGCGAGCGCGGTGGCGCCCATGGCGTAGTCGGCGTTGGTGACGAGAGTGACGTAGGCGTTGGGGGAGGTCATCGTGCGTGGGTCTCTGGGTACGCTGTGGAGGTGGCCTTCGCTTGTCTCTCAGGCCGCTCGGCAGACCTCGCCCCCCTCATCGCCTCGCTGGCGCTCCGGCACTTCTCCCCGGTGGGGAGAAGCGGCAGGTGGTGGGCATCGCCGGCTATCGTAGGAACTGAACGGGTGATTTGTGCCAAGTGGGTGCAACGAGTCTCTTCTCCCCAACGGGGAGAAGGTGCCGGCAGGCGGATGAGGGGGCTCACCGCTCGGCGAAGGCTACGTTTACTCCCCCTCACGACACCGACTTCAATCGCTTGCCCTCGGGATCGTGGTTGATCGTCGGCGCGATGTCCCTCGTCCAGGCCGACACCGCCGGTACGCGGCTGCGATCGACGCGATAGGCGAATTTCCTCGCGACGTCGACGATCTCGCCCATCAGCCCCGTCTTCAACGTGATCGGATCGAGGCCGAGATTGCGGAACTTGTCATTCTTCACGATCAGTTCGTTTTCCGGCGCTTCCTTGCGCGGATTGGGCAGCCAGGCGATCTCGGCGCCGGTCAGCTTCGCAATCATCTCGGCGAGGTCGCGGACGCGGTGGGTTTCGGTCATCTGGTTGAAGATCTCGACGCGAGCGCCGCGCGCAGGCGGGTTCTTCAGCGCGAGCTCGATGCAGCGCACGGAATCCTGGATGTGTATGAAGGCGCGGGTCTGGCCGCCGGTGCCGTGGACGGTCAGCGGATAACCGATCGCGGCCTGGATGAGGAAGCGGTTCAGAACGGTGCCGTAATCGCCGTCATAGTCGAAGCGGTTGACCAGTTGCTCGTGCCGGCGGGTCTGCTCCGTGTGGGTGCCCCAGACGATGCCCTGGTGCAGGTCGGTGATCCTGAGGCCGTCGTTCTTGGCGTAAAAATGGAAGAGCGTCTGATCCAGGCACTTGGTCATGTGATAGATCGAGCCGGGATTGGCGGGGTAGAGGATTTCCTGGCTCACCGTCTCGCCACTTGTCGTCTCGATGCCGACGGGGAGATACCCCTCTGGGATGGCGGCGCCGACTGTTGAATAGCCGTAGACGCCCATGGTGCCGAGGTGGATCAGATGCGCGTCGAGCTGCAGTTCCACCAGCGCGTTCAAGAGATTATGGGTGGCGTTGATGTTGTTGTTGACCGTGTAGTTCTTGTGGCGATCGCTCTTCATCGAGTAGGGCGCGGCGCGCTGCTCGGCGAAGTGGATGATGGCGTCGGGCCGGTTTTCGGCGAGCCATTTCTTCAGGAGCTCGTAATCCCTCGCGAGATCGATCAGGTTGAAGTGGATACGGCGGCCGGTCTCGGCGTGCCAGATGCGGGTGCGCTCCTGGATCGAGTCCATCGGGGTGAGCGACTGGACGCCGAGTTCAGTGTCGATCCAGCGTCTCGAGAGGTTGTCGAGAATGTGGATGTCGTGGCCGGCGTCAGACAGATGCAATGATGTTGGCCAGCCGATAAATCCATCTCCGCCCATCACCGCAATCTTCATGGTGTCGTCTCCTTGTTGGCCTTCGCTATCGAGGATTACTTAGAAAGCGTGACAATTGTTCAATGCTTGCAAGGCGGAATGTCTTCAGCCAAAGAGGGCGCGCGACTTTGGAGAAAATTATGGCGGACGGTGTGCATTCGATCTCTCATTCGATCTCGGGCGAACTGACGGAAGCGGGCCATCGCCTGCTGCAGCGGGTCTATTACGAGGACACCGATTTCTCCGGTCTCGTCTATCACGCCCGCTATCTGCACTTCCTCGAGCGCGGCCGCACCGACTATCTGCGCTGCCTCGGCGTCGAGCAGCGCGAGCTGATCACCGCCGATGAAGAGGGGCTGGTCTTCGTCGTCCATCGCATGGAGATCGACTTCAAGTCGCCGGCGCGCATGGACGATATCCTGACGGTGACGACGCGCACCGAAAAGGCCGGCGGCGCCAAGATGGTGCTCGCGCAGGAGATCCGCCGCGACGACACGCTCCTGATCGCCGCCAAGGTGATCATCGCCGTCATCAATGCCAGCGGCCGTCCTCGGCGGCTGCCGGAGGGGGTAGCGAAGCAGATGATGATCGAGGTCTGACCTCGGCGGTTCGTTGAAACTTCGTGAGCGAGCTGCTATGTAGTCACCTGTGGTCACGCTGAGGTTCCGATGACGACAGTTACACTTCGCGATGCAAAGGCAACGTTCTCCAGTCTCGTCGATGAAGCGATGAGCGGCGAGTTCGTGACGATTACTCGCCACGGAAAGCCGGTCGCCGCTATCGTTTCGCTTGAGGCGGCGGAGGAGGCGAAGAAGGCGCTGGCCAGGACGAAGCTCAATCTTGGCGAATATTTGATGTCATTTCCCGGCGGTCTCGACGATGACCTCGATCTGGATCGGAACACATCCAGCATGCGTGACGCCGAGCTGTGACCGGTTACCTGCTCGATACCAATATCATCTCGCTGTTCGCGCCGGATCGACCGGCAATCTCACCTGATATTCGAGACTGGATGTCTGAGCGAGGCGGCGAAGGCTCGCTCTATCTCTCAGCCATCACCATTGCGGAGATCCAGCGCGGGATCAAAAAGCTCGAACGCAAGGGTGCTGATGTGAGGGCTGCCAAGCTCGCGGAGTGGCTTTCCGGATTGATCGGTCAGTTCGGCGATCACGTTCTGCCTGTCGACGCGGATATCGCGATGGCGGCTGGCACGATCGAGGAGCAGGCGGAGGTGAGCGGACATAGGCCGGGCTTGGCTGATGTGCTGATCGCGGCAACGGCTTCGGTGCGCAATCTGACCGTGGTCACGGCGAATGTTCGTCACTTCACGCCGTTGGGCGTGATCTTGCTCAGCCCTGACGACATGGCAGCTTCCTGAAAACGCGGCTTGCAAAAACATGACTTTCATGTGAAGGAATTGCCGCGCGCAAGGTTTGTGCTGTTTTGGTCATCGATCTGAGATCTGGCCAAGTATTCCAAGGGATCAACCTCTCGCCAATAGTCAGCCTTTTATGATCCGGCGCTAACGAACTATTAACGATAATAGTGTCTTACTCGGATTGTCAGAGTTTGTGCGGTGCACGCCTTCCTTTGACCAAATTTGACGGCAAGGAAGGCGGATAAGAGCTTGGAAGCTTGACCAGGGCTTTGGGCGGCGGCAGCCAGACATATCTTGCGAGATCACTTTGTGCCGCCCGGTCAAGTGCCGGGCGTTTGGATTCGGGGATTTTGGATCAATGGAACAAGTAGGATTGGCAGCGGCTCACACGGACGTCAGTCTCTGGTCGCTCTTCATGCAGGCTGGCCTCGTCGTCAAGCTCGTCATGCTCGGTCTTATCGCAGCGTCCGTCTGGACCTGGGCGATCGTCATCGACAAGTATCTGGCCTTCGGCCGCGCCCGCCGGCAGTTCGACAAGTTCGAGCAGGTATTCTGGTCGGGCCAGTCGCTGGAAGAACTTTACCGCTCGCTGTCGGAGCGTAACAACACGGGGCTCGCCTCGATCTTCGTCGCCGCCATGCGCGAGTGGAAGAAGTCGTTCGAGCGCGGCGCACGTTCGCCGATCGGCCTGCAGATGCGTATCGACCGCGCTATGGACGTGACGCTTGCTCGCGAATCCGAAGGGCTTTCCGCCCGTCTCGGCTCGCTGGCGACGATCGGCTCCGCCGGCCCGTTCATCGGTCTGTTCGGTACCGTCGTCGGTATCATGACATCGTTCCAGGCAATCGCCGGTTCGAAGTCGACCAACCTTGCCGTCGTTGCGCCGGGTATCGCCGAAGCGCTGCTCGCAACCGCGATCGGCCTCGTCGCCGCTATTCCGGCGGTTATAGCCTACAACAAGTTCTCCGCCGATGCGGGCAAGCTCTCGGCACGCATGGAAGGCTTCGCGGATGAATTCTCCGCCATTCTTTCGCGCCAAATCGACGAGAAGCTGCAGCCGCGTCAGGCCGCGCAGTAATCCGACGGAAACGGAGAGAACGACATGGGTATGGGTGCTCCAAGCGGTGGCGGAGGCGGTGGAAACCGTCGGCGTCGTCGCGGTGGCCACAGAGGTGGCGCCATTTCCGAAATCAACGTGACGCCGCTGGTCGACGTCATGCTCGTGCTTTTGATCATCTTCATGGTCGCCGCTCCGATGATGACGGTCGGCGTGCCGATCGACCTGCCGGAAACGCAGGCCAAGGCGCTGAATTCCGAAACGCAGCCGATCACGATCTCCGTCAAGAACGACGGTACCGCGTTCCTGCAGGAAACGCCGATCCCGGTCGAGGAAATCGCTGCCAAGCTCGAGGCGATCGCCACCACCGGCTACAATGAGCGCATCTTCGTTCGTGGCGACTCGGCCGCGCCTTACGGCGTGATCGCCGATGTCATGGCGCGCATCCAGGGTGCGGGCTTCAAGAACATCGGTCTCGTCACCCAAGAGAAGAAGGGCCCGTAGTAGAGCTATGAAGGCCAGTATTGTCTCATCTGCTGTACTGCACTGTGCTCTGCTCGCCTGGGCGCTGATTTCGATCGGCTCCCCGTCGGAGTTCAAGGTCGAGGATTTCGAGGCCATGCCCGTCAACCTCGTGCCTGTCGAGGACCTGACGCAGTTGCAGCAGGGAGACAAGACGGCCAAGCCGAGCGACAAGCCGGCGCCGAAGCCGACCTCCAAGCCGACCAATGTGGCCAACGCCGAAAACATGGGCGAGAACAAGGTCGACCTGAAGACGCCGCCGATCCCGAACGCCAAGCCAAACAACAACGAGTCGGCCGCAGCCCCGAAGGCCTCCGAAAAGCCGCTTCCGGAAAATGATCCCGTGCCCAACGAGGTGAAGGACATCATGAAGGAAGATACGGCGGTGGAGCCGAGCCAGGTCGCGTCGATCACGCCGCCGAAGCCGGAAATCGCGCCGACGCCTCCGAAGGCTGAAGAGAAGCCGCAGGACATGCCCGAGCCGCCGAAGCCGGATGCGGAAGCATTGCCGGACAAGGTGCCGACACCCGTAGTCAAGCCGCAGCCGAAGCCGCCGGAACAGAAGCCGGCTGAAAAGCCTGCGGAGAAGAAGACGGAAGACAAGGCGCAGACCGACGAAAAGCCGTCGGATAAGAAGAAGTCCGACAAGAAGCAGGAAAAGGCCAAGGCCTCTTCCGCGCAGAAGAGCGACTTCAACGCCGATGACATCGCCGCACTCTTGAACAAGCAGGATCCGTCGAATGGCGGCGCCAAGAGCTCGACCGAAGTGGCCTCGCTCGGCGCCAAGAAGGCGACCGGCGGCTCCAAGCTGTCGATGAGCGAAATGGATGCGCTGCGCAGCGCGATCGCCGGTAACTGGTCGGTCATTCCCGGCATGGAAGGCGCCAGCGAAGTCCGCATCAGGGTCCACATGAAGCTCGACCCCGACGGCAACATCATCGGCGCTCCCGAAGTGGAAGCCATCGGCGGCACCAACGAATCGACCCGCATGGCGCTCGCCAGCGGCGCCAAGCGCGCCGTCATGAAGTCGTCGCCGTTCACCAATCTGCCGAAAGACAAATACGACGCCTGGGGCGAAGTCATCGTCAATTTCGACCCCAGCGATCTAGCCCTTTAAAATGCTGAAAGGCTTGTCCTCTATGACCAAGTGTTCCCTTTTTCGCGCCCTGATGGTCGCCGTTGGCATGATGACCACCGCAGTCATCGCCACGCCGGCGCATGCGCTTGTCGAAATCAACATCAACAAGGGCAATGTCGAGCCGCTGCCGATCGCGATCACCGACTTCCTGCAGGGCGACATGGGCGCCCAGGTCTCGCAGGTTATCGCCGCGGATCTGCAGCGCTCGGGCCTGTTCAAGCCAATCGCCAAGAATGCCTTCATCGAGAAGATCTCCAATCCGGATGCCGCTCCGCGCTTCGAGGACTGGAAGGTCATCAACGCACAGGCGCTGGTCACCGGCCGCGTTACGCAGGAGGCCGATGGCCGTCTTCGCGCCGAGTTCCGTCTCTGGGACACGTTTGCCGGCAGCCAGATGACCGGCCAGCAGTTCTACACGCAGCCTGAGAACTGGCGCCGCGTGGCCCACATCATCGCCGACGCGATCTACAAGCAGATCACGGGTGAGGAAGGCTACTTCGACACCCGCGTCGTCTTCGTGTCCGAATCCGGCAGCAAGCAGGAGCGCAAGCGCCAACTCGCCATCATGGACCAGGACGGCTTCAACGTGCGCATGCTCACCAATGGCAGCGACCTCGTTCTGACCCCGCGCTTCTCGCCGAACAGGCAGGAAGTCACCTACATGTCGTTCGCCAACCAGCAGCCGCGCGTCTACCTGCTGCAGCTGGAAACCGGACAGCGTGAAGTGGTCGGCAACTTCCCCGGCATGACCTTCTCGCCGCGCTTCTCGCCTGATGGCCAGAAGGTGGTGATGAGCCTGCAGCAGGAAGGCAACGCCAACATCTACACGATGGACCTGCGTTCGCGCACCACGACGCGCCTGACGTCCACGGCTGCGATCGATACCTCGCCGTCCTATTCGCCTGATGGCAGCCAGATCGTGTTCGAAAGCGACCGCGGCGGCCGCCAGCAGCTCTACAAGATGAGCGCCGATGGCTCGGGCCAGACGCGTATCTCTTTCGGCGACGGTTCCTACTCCACGCCGGTCTGGTCTCCGCGCGGCGATCTGATCGCCTTTACCAAGCAGTCGGGCGGCAAGTTTTCGATCGGCGTGATGAAGCCGGATGGTTCGGGCGAGCGCATCCTGACCACGGGCTTCCACAATGAAGGCCCGACCTGGGCGCCGAACGGCCGCGTCATCATGTTCTTCCGCCAGGCGGCGGGTGCAGGTGGCCCGCAGCTCTACTCGATCGATCTGAGCGGTTACAACGAGCAGATGATCAAGACCCCCGCATACGCTTCCGACCCGGCCTGGTCGCCGCTTCTGGAGTAGGGAAGTCCGCATGCCTGCCTTCTTGTCGCCTCAAAAATCTACGAATGGGGCGACAGAGGGCCAAATCAACCATTCGTTAACCATAGTTCTTGAAAGCCGATTAACCGAGAACGGTTACAGTCCGGCAACCTTAATCAAGTCGCAAGGAGACCGGCCATGAGCCGAATTCATACCCCGGCAATGAGCCGCATGCAGAACTTCGCCCGCAACCCGGTCATGATCGCGCTCGTCGCCGGTCTGGCACTTGCCGGCTGCGCCAACAAGAAGAACATGGCCAACAGCGCCGGTGATCTCGGCCTCGGTGCCGGCGCCGCAACGCCGGGTTCGGCCCAGGACTTCACCGTCAACGTTGGCGACCGCATCTTCTTCGACCCCGACTCGACCTCGGTCCGCGCCGACGCTGCCCAGACGCTCGATCGTCAGGCTCAGTGGCTCGGCCGTTATCCGAAGTACGCAATCACGATCGAAGGCCATGCCGACGAACGCGGCACGCGCGAATACAACCTCGCTCTCGGTGCTCGCCGTGCGGCTGCCACCAAGGACTACCTCGCTTCGCGCGGCGTTCCGGCTCAGCGCATGAAGACGATCTCCTACGGCAAGGAACGTCCGGTCGCCGTTTGCGACGACATCTCCTGCTGGTCGCAGAACCGCCGCGCCGTTACCGTTCTCGGTGGCGCTGGCATGTAACTGCCGATCCGGCGATAAAAAGCCGGGTTTTATTACAAATTGGAAAGGCGGCTCCATCGCGGGCCGCCTTTTCTTTTTGAACACACTTTGGCCGAACTCCGTTGCTTTTTGAAAGCAATTGGAAAAATCTCCTGTTCGTGCCATCGAGGCGCGAAGAATCACTGGGACAGGACGAACCAAATGAAGAAATTTGTCGTGGCGGGCATGCTCTGCCTCGCAACGGTGGCCGGGGTTGGCCAGTCGGCGAACGCGTCGTCGCTATTCGGATTGCATTTCGGAAACAAGACGGCCAGCCAGGCACCGGCGCAGGCGCCCGTCGTCAACGTGCAGGCCGGCGGCGCGGAAGTGCGCATCCAGCAGCTCGAAGATCAGCTTCGCCAGCTGAACGGCCGCATCGAGGAAATGAGCTTCCAGCTGCTGCAGATGCAGGAAACCATCCGCAAGGCGCAGGAAGACAATGAATTCCGCTTCCAGGAACTGGAAAAGAGCGGCGGCGGTGGCGGCAGCGCCGGTGGTGCATCCAAGCCGATGAAGAAGAGCGAAGCCGATATCCCGGCTTCCAACCAGACGGCACAAGGGCAAGGCATGAGCCAAGGACAGGGCGGTGGCGACGATGTCGCCCGCGCCATCCAGACCTCGAGGGCACCTGAAACGTCGCCCTCGACCGACGTCCCTGAGAACACCGGTCTCGGCCAGCCGCCGCAGCAGCTCGGTTCCATGCAGTTCGACCAGAACGGCAATCCGATCGGTGGCTCGGTCAATCCGGGCGCCGAAGTCGGCTCCAGCCCGCTGCCGCCGGTCGGTGCCGCCGGCTCGCAGACGGCTTCTCTCGGCAGCGAGGCCGATCAGTACAAGGCAGCTTACGGCCATGTGCTGTCAGGCGACTATTCGACGGCTGAAAAGGAATTCAACGCCTATATCGGCCAGTATCCGAACAGCGCGCGTGCGGCTGACGCCAATTTCTGGCTTGGCGAAGCGCTCTATTCGCAGGGCAAGTTCAACGAATCGGCGAAGACCTTCCTGAACGCGCACCAGAAGTACGGCACGTCGGAAAAGGCGCCGGAAATGCTGTTGAAGCTCGGCATGTCGCTCGCCGCACTCGACAACACGGAAACCGCCTGCGCAACGCTGCGCGAAGTGCCGAAGCGTTATCCCAAGGCTTCCCGCGCCGTCATATCCAAGGTCGCGAGTGAGCAGAAGCGTCTCTCCTGCTAAGGCTTTCCGGTCTTGCGCCCGGACGGCATCCTATCTCCAGAGACGGCGACACGCCGCTTTCTCTCCTCGCTTGACCAGCCCTCGCGCATTCTCGTCGCGATTTCGGGCGGCAGCGATTCCACCGGCCTGCTGATTGCTCTCCATGATGCGCTGAAGGCCGAGCTCAACCCCAAAATTTCTCTCTGCGCCGCGACCGTCGACCACGCGCTGCGCCCGCAATCGGCCGATGAAGCGCGCGATGTCGCTGCTCTTTGCCGATCGCTTGATATTCCCCACGTCACCAAGGTCTGGCAGGGCGCCAAGCCAAAGGCCGGCATCATGGCGGCGGCGCGCGACGCCCGCTACGGGCTGCTCGCCGAGGCGGCGCTCGAACTCGGCGCTGACATTATTGTGACCGGCCACACGCTCGACGATCAGCGCGAGACATTTGCGATGCGCGGCCAACGCTCGACCGCCACCACGACCGGGATCGCCGATCTGGTTCTGTTTGATCGCCGCATCTGGATTGCCCGGCCGCTGCTGTCTTCGCTGCGGGCGGATATTCGCGCGATGCTTAAGCTGCACGGTATCGGCTGGAGTGATGATCCGAGCAACGAGGATGTGAAATATGAGCGGGTGCGGACGCGCCAGGCGCTGGCGGGCGAGGGGGTCTCGGTCGGCGAGATCGAAGCGATGACGGCTGCGCGGATGGTGCTCGACGAGGCTGCGGCCGGGTGGGTCGATGCGCATGTCGATGTGCATGAGGGAATGCTGGTGCGGGTTGGGGTTGCTGGGCTTTCTGTCGATCGGGCGGTGCTTGGGCATGGCCTTGCGCGGCTTGCGGCTGTTATCGGCGGGCAGGCGTTTGCGCTTGGGGCGGAGCAGATTGGCGCGGTGCTAGACTTTCTCGCCGCAGGCCGACCGGGCCGGATGACGGCGGGGCGGGTGGTGTTCGATCTCAGGCGCGATGGATTGTATCTGGCGCGGGAGACGCGGGGGCTGGTGCCGCTTGCGATTGGCCCCGGAGAGTGCGGCGTTTGGGATGGGCGGTATCTGGTGGCGAATGGTTCCGGCGTTGAGGTAACGGTGGTGGCTGCGGGGGCTGGAGATGCCATGCCCGCGCCCGAAAACCTCCCCAAAAGCACGCTCGCCCGAGCCCGTGCGGCGCAACCGCGCATCAAGGCCGCCGACCCGTTGCCCGATCTCGCCGAGCACATCGATCTCGTGCCATATTTCGCACCCTTCGACCGTTTTTTGACACGATTGGACGTCAAGTTCGCGACCAGCCTCGCGGCAGCCTTTGGAACACGCCCCTATCCAAAACCGCCTTTAGGTCTTATTGACGGAAAAACCATCTAACTGATGGGTTTGCCTTGGCAACCGCCTGACGCAATCCTATGTTAGAGACCGAATAAAGCGCTCGCCATGAGGCGGTCGTTCCAGTGCTGGGGAGTTCGATGAACCCTAACTTACGTAATTTCGCCTTGTGGGCAATCATAGCGCTTTTGCTGATTGCCCTCTTCAGTATGTTCCAGACGTCGCCGGCGCAGACCAGCTCCCGCGATATCCCTTATTCGCAGTTCCTGCGTGAAGTGGATGCGGGCCGCGTCAAGGAAGTCGTCGTCACGGGTAACCGCGTCTCCGGCAGCTATGTTGAAAATGGCACCACCTTCCAAACCTATACGCCTGTGGTCGACGACAATCTGCTCGATCGCCTGCAGACGAAGAATGTTCTCGTTTCGGCACGTCCCGAAACCGACGGTTCTTCCGGTTTCCTGAGCTATCTCGGCACCTTGCTGCCGATGCTTCTCATCCTCGGCGTCTGGCTGTTCTTCATGCGGCAGATGCAGGGTGGGTCGCGCGGCGCGATGGGCTTCGGCAAGTCGAAGGCAAAGCTGCTCACCGAAGCACATGGCCGCGTCACGTTTGATGACGTCGCCGGCGTCGACGAAGCCAAGCAGGACCTCGAGGAAATCGTAGAATTCCTGCGCGATCCGCAGAAGTTCCAGCGTCTCGGCGGCAAGATTCCGCGCGGCGTGCTCTTGGTCGGCCCTCCCGGTACCGGTAAGACGCTGCTCGCACGCTCCGTCGCAGGCGAGGCAAACGTTCCGTTCTTCACGATCTCGGGTTCCGACTTCGTCGAAATGTTCGTCGGTGTCGGCGCAAGCCGCGTCCGCGACATGTTCGAGCAGGCCAAGAAGAACGCGCCGTGCATCATCTTCATCGACGAAATCGACGCCGTCGGCCGCCATCGTGGCGCCGGTCTCGGCGGCGGTAACGACGAACGCGAACAGACGCTGAACCAGCTGCTGGTCGAGATGGACGGCTTCGAAGCAAACGAAGGCATCATCCTGATCGCGGCGACCAACCGTCCCGACGTTCTCGATCCCGCGCTGCTGCGTCCGGGCCGTTTCGACCGCCAGGTCGTGGTTCCGAACCCCGATATCGTCGGTCGCGAGCGTATCCTCAAGGTTCACGCCCGTAACGTGCCGCTGGCGCCGAATGTCGATCTCAAGGTTCTGGCTCGCGGTACGCCTGGTTTCTCCGGTGCCGACCTGATGAACCTGGTCAACGAAGCTGCCCTGATGGCCGCGCGTCGCAACAAGCGCGTCGTCACCATGCAGGAATTCGAAGACGCCAAGGACAAGATCATGATGGGCGCCGAACGCCGCTCGTCCGCCATGACCGAAGCCGAAAAGAAGCTGACCGCCTACCACGAAGCCGGCCACGCCATCACGGCGCTCAAGGTTCCGGTGGCCGATCCGCTGCACAAGGCAACGATCATTCCGCGCGGCCGTGCACTCGGCATGGTCATGCAGCTTCCCGAGGGCGACCGCTACTCGATGAGCTACAAGTGGATGGTCTCGCGCCTTGTCATCATGATGGGTGGCCGCGTTGCGGAAGAACTGACCTTCGGCAAGGAGAACATCACATCGGGCGCATCGTCCGACATCGAGCAGGCCACCAAGCTTGCCCGTGCGATGGTCACCCAGTGGGGCTTCTCCGACAAGCTTGGCCAGGTTTCCTATGGTGAGAACCAGCAGGAAGTCTTCCTGGGTCATTCGGTTTCGCAGTCGAAGAACGTGTCCGAAGCGACGGCCATGACCATCGATTCGGAAGTTCGCAAGCTGATTGACGAAGCCTACGCCGAAGCGCGCCGCATCCTGACCGACGACCACGACGCGTTCGTGGCCATCGCCGAAGGCCTGCTCGAATACGAGACGCTGACCGGTGAAGAGATCAAGGCGTTGATTCGCGGTGAAAAGCCGTCGCGTGATCTCGGTGACGATACGCCTCCGAGCCGTGGCTCGGCCGTGCCGAAGACCGGCACGCGTCCTGCCAAGGGCGACGAGGCCGAAGGTGGCATGGAGCCGCAACCACACTGATTTTCTTTGGAAATCATGAGAAGGCCGGACACCCGAGATGGTGTCCGGCCTTTTTCGTTGGTAACGGGATATAATCGATTTTCTCGTTAATTGACGTGATGGTTGCCGCGTTTTGTGGCATTCCGCTGACATAAGGTGGCCTCAATGAAGGCCTCTCTGGCGAGGGAACACGCGCAGGCGTGCAATTTGCAGACACGACGATGCGCGGCGTAACGCGCGCTCAAGGCACAGGGGTGCATATGAAAAGACGCTATTTCGGCACTGATGGTATTCGCGGTCAGTCCAATGTGTTTCCGATGACGCCGGATCTCGCAATGCGGGTCGGTATCGCGGCAGGCACGATCTTCCGTCGCGGCAACCACCGCCACCGGGTCGTTATCGGCAAGGACACGCGGCTTTCCGGCTACATGCTCGAAAACGCCATGGTCGCGGGCTTCACCGCCGCCGGCCTCGACGCCTTCGTTCTCGGCCCGATCCCGACGCCTGCCGTCGCCATGCTGACGCGCTCGCTGCGCGCCGATATCGGCGTGATGATCTCCGCCTCGCACAACCCATACGAAGACAACGGCATCAAGCTCTTCGGTCCGGATGGCTACAAGCTGTCTGATGATCTGGAGATGCAGATCGAGGATCTGCTCGAGAAGGACATGAGCGCGCAGCTCGCCAAGTCCGCCGATATCGGCCGCGCCAAGCGCGTCGATGGCGTGCATGACCGCTATATCGAGCATGCCAAGCGCACGCTGCCGCGCGACGTGACGCTGCAGGGGCTGAGGATCGCCATCGATTGCGCCAATGGCGCCGCCTACAAGGTGGCACCGGCCGTGCTCTGGGAACTGGGCGCCGATGTCGTCGTCATCGGCAACGAGCCGAATGGTACCAACATCAATCTCAACTGCGGCTCCACCAGCCCGGTGGCGTTGCAGAAGAAGGTCGATGAAGTGCGCGCCGATATCGGTATCGCGCTCGATGGCGACGCCGACCGCGTCATCATCGTCGATGAGAATGGCGCGATCGTCGATGGCGACCAGCTGATGGCCGTCATTGCCGAAAGTTATGCCGAAAGCCAGCAGCTGCGCGGCGATGGCATCGTCGCCACCGTCATGTCCAACCTCGGACTGGAGCGATTCCTGCAGGGCAAGGGGCTCGGTCTCGTGCGCACCGCTGTCGGCGACCGCTATGTGGTCGAGCACATGCGCAACAACAACTACAATGTCGGTGGCGAGCAGTCCGGCCATATCGTGCTGTCTGATTACGGCACGACCGGCGATGGCCTCGTGGCCGCGCTGCAGATCCTGGTCGCGGTCAAGCGCACCGGCAAGACCGTCAGCGAAATCTGCCGCCGTTTCGAGCCTGTGCCGCAGCTCCTGCGCAACGTGCGCTACTCCGGCGGCAAGCCGCTGGAAGACCTGCATGTGCAGCAGGCGATTGCCGAGGCCGAGGCCGAGCTTGCCAAGAGCGGCCGTCTGGTCATCCGTCCGTCCGGCACCGAGCCTTTGATCCGCGTCATGGCGGAAGGCGACGATCGCAGCCAGATCGAGCGCATCGTCAACGACCTGATCGGCACGATCTCAAGCGTGCGCACGGCCGCCTGACACTCGTCAGGCACCGTCCACAAGCTTCCAATGCCCAGCCTTTGGCTGGGCATTCTCATTTGTACATCGCGATTTTGTCAGATCACGTCTCGACGCATGAGCTCGAGAAGCGCTGGTGTCGTGATGGCACCGTCTTCGAAGAAGTCGAGCAGCCTCGATGCGGCTGCGCAGCCTTGCAGACTGTCGGGTCCGAATTTCTGCTCCTTGCACCAAAGCGACAAGGCATCGAAAACGGGCGATAGATCTTCTTCGAACGAAATAGCTCTATTGAGCTTGGACATGGGCGCACCTCCATAAAGGGGCGGAAGCGCTTAGTAACTCCCAAGCGGTCATTGCCTTAAAAGTCCTGACCGACGATGCACCCTACGCCTGATTGGCCAGAACCGCTATTAACTTTGTTAAGTCGGGCGCTTTTTATTAGCGTGGCAGCGACGCGCGGGTGGTGATCTTCGCAGGCTTTGACCGCGTCCGCCTGATGCGTGCTTCAGTATTAAAATTCAAACGATATCATCGGTTTGCCAGTGCCTTTGAGTAAAAGGCGATGTTTGACAATTACAGTTAAGCAGCGCTTAACGTTTCCACTTCATTATCCTTACCGAAACGTATTCAACTGGCGGAGCTCGATCCTGCCAGGCGTCGAACCTTGGAGTGGGATCCATGAAGAGAAGCTTGTCTGGCGTCTTCGCCGCATTGCTCATTACCTCGAATGCTTATGCCGCGGACCTCATGCCCGCCGAACCGATCGCCGCTCCCGAGGTCACCGTGACCGAAGCGACCGGCTGGTATCTGCGCGGCGATGTCGGCTACGGCTTCAACGATCTGCGTGGCGCGAAATACTTCCAGGGCAGCAATGCCAGCGAAGTCGATTTCGACCGCTCGGATCTCGATGATGCCTGGACCATCGGCGGCGGTGTCGGTTACCAGATCAACAACTATCTCCGCACCGACGTGACGCTGGATTATCTCGGCAAGTCCGACTTCCACGGTTCGACCAGCGGCGGCGGCTCTGCCTTCGGCGCCTGCCAGGTGACCTGCTCCTCGACCGATCTTTCCTCGCTGACCGCATGGTCGCTGATGGCCAACGCCTATGTCGATCTCGGCACCTATGGCTACGTCACGCCTTACGTCGGCGCCGGCATCGGCGGCACCTATGTCAAGTGGAAGGACCTGAGCAACACGTCTTGCGACACGAGCGGCAGCGGCAATGGTTGCGATGACACGGTCATCCACGGCGGCAAGGGCGGCTGGCGCTTCAGCTACGGCCTGATGGCCGGTGCGTCGATCGACGTGACCTGCAACGTCAAGGCCGACGTCGGCTATCGCTTCCTGCACGTCAACGGCGGCGACATGTTCGGCTACAACGAAAACGGCGGCCCGGGCCGCGACAAGGGCTTCAACGTTCACGAAGCACGCGTCGGCGCTCGCTACCTGTTCGGCGGTTGCCAGACGGCGTCCTACGAGCCTGCTCCGGAAATTCCGCTGCAGCAGCCGGTCTACAAGTAAGACCAGTGTCCTGAACATGAAAAAGCCGCCCGGTACGCCGAGCGGCTTTTTTGTTTTGGGGCGTGGTCGAGCGTCAGAATTCCTTCTGCAGCAAGGTGCGGTCAACCGAGAAGGCGCCGCCGCCGAAGGCTGCGAACAGACCCGTGCCACCCATCCAGAACAGTGAAGCGAGTTCCGCCTTGGTCTGCACGGTCTCCAGGAAGGCCTCTCCGCCGTCCTTGAGCCGGGCGAGAGCGGCGGGGGTGAAGTATTCGGTCGTGCCGCTTTTCAGTGCCTCGATACCGGCCGGTGTCAGAAACTCCGAGCCGTAGGGGAAGGCAAAATGATACCATAACGTGATGGCGAGCATGATCGTGTTGGCGAGCGCCAAGGGCCGTGTGAAGAGGCCGATCGCGATCAAGAAGCCGCCGAAAAACTGTAGGCCGGCCAGAAGCGGCGACCATAGCCACCCGGGATGGAACCCGATATTCTCGACGAAGCCGACCTGGGCGAGGGGGTGGCTGATCTTTACCCATCCCTCGACGACAAGCATGCCGCCGACGGCGATTCTCATGGCCGCCCATGCGAATGGTTCCGCGAAGCGGTCGTAGAAGCCCGACATGAAAGGAATAATCAAATTGGCTCTGGTGCTGTAAAAGGCTGTAGAGGCATTCATGGCAATCACTTTCTTAGGTGCATGTGGTTGCTTACGAACCCGTTGTTCCGCAGTTCGCTCCCGCTGGTCTTGATCTGCGTCAAGCCGTGCGAAGGGTGCTGATCACGTTTTCGTGATCTCGCGCGGTGGCCAAACGCACTCATCTAGCCACGACGATTTTCCGCTTGACTGCGACAGAGACCAGGAATAAATCCGGCGGCGGGACACCTCTCCCCAACGAGAGGCTAATTACCTGGAAGGGTATACATATGGCCACTGCCACCGCGAAGCCGGACGTCCGTCCGAATAACACCCATTTTTCTTCTGGCCCTTGCTCGAAGCGCCCCGGTTGGTCGCTCGAAGCCCTTTCCGACGCGCCGCTTGGCCGTTCGCATCGCGCGAAGATCGGAAAGACGAAGCTCAAGCAAGCCATTGATCTCACACGCGAAGTTCTCGAAGTGCCGGCGGATTACCGCATCGGCATCGTGCCCGCTTCCGATACCGGCGCCGTCGAAATGGCGCTCTGGTCGCTGCTCGGCGAGCGCGGCGTCGACATGGTCGCCTGGGAAAGCTTTGGCGCCGGTTGGGTCACCGACGTCGTCAAGCAGCTGAAGCTGAAGGACGTTCGCAAGATCGAAGCCGGTTACGGCGAACTGCCCGATCTCTCGACCATCGATTTCGACCGCGACGTCGTCTTCACCTGGAACGGTACCACCTCGGGCGTTCGCGTCCCGAATGGCGATTTCATTCCCGCCGACCGCAAGGGCCTGACGATCTGCGACGCGACCTCTGCCGCCTTCGCGCAGAACCTCGATTTCGCCAAGCTCGATGTCGTCACCTTCTCCTGGCAGAAGGTTCTCGGCGGCGAGGGCGCTCATGGCGTCATCATCCTGTCGCCGCGCGCCGTCGAGCGTCTGACGACCTACGCACCGGCCTGGCCGCTGCCGAAGATCTTCCGCATGACCTCGGGCGGTAAGCTGATCGAGGGCATCTTCACCGGCGAAACCATCAACACGCCGTCGATGCTCTGCGTCGAGGACTATATCGATGCGCTGCTGTGGTCGAAGGATGTCGGCGGCCTGAAGGGCCTGATGGCCCGCGCCGACGCCAACGCCAAGGTCATCGCCGACTTCGTCGCCGCCAATGACTGGATCGCTAACCTGGCCGTCAAGGCCGAGACGGCTTCCAATACCTCGGTTTGCCTGAAGATCACCGACAAGGACGTTCTGGCGCTCGACGCCGACGGCCAGGCGAACTTCGCCAAGGGCATCGTCAGCCTGCTCGACAAGGAAGGTGTCGCCTACGACATCGGCCACTACCGCGACGCGCCGTCGGGCCTGCGCATCTGGGCCGGCGCCACGATCGAAACTGCAGACATGCAAAAGCTGATGCCGTGGCTCTCCTGGGCGTTTTTGACCCAGAAGGCAACGCTTTCCCAGGCTGCTGCCTGAGTTGATCGCATCCGGCTCCGCTGAACAAGCGGAGCCTCGCAATCCCGATTACATTCCATCGTTGAACCTTTTGAAGGAAGCCCCCAATGGCACCTCGCGTTCTCGTATCCGACGAACTGTCGGAAACCGCCGTCCAGATCTTCCGTGATCGCGGCGTCGAAGTCGATTTCCAGCCGCAGCTCGGCAAGGACAAGGACAAGCTCGCCGAAATCATCGGCAATTACGACGGTCTCGCCATCCGTTCCGCCACCAAGGCGACGGAAAAGCTGATCGCCGCTGCGACCAACCTCAAGGTCATCGGCCGCGCCGGTATCGGCGTCGACAACGTCGATATCCCGGCCGCCTCGCGCCGCGGTATCATCGTCATGAACACGCCGTTCGGCAACTCGATCACGACCGCTGAACACGCGATCGCGCTGATGTTCGCCGTTGCCCGCCAGCTGCCTGCAGCGGATTCGTCCACGCAGGCCGGCAAGTGGGAAAAGTCGAAGTTCATGGGTGTCGAAATCACCGGCAAGACGCTCGGCGTCATCGGCGCCGGCAATATCGGCGGCATCGTCTGCAAGAAGGCCATTGGGCTGGGCATGCATGTTCTCGCCTACGACCCCTTCCTCTCTGTCGAGCGCGCGCAGGAGATGGGCGTCACCAAGGTCGAGCTCGACGAGCTGCTCGCCAAGGCCGACTTCATCACACTGCACGTTCCGATGACGGACAAGACCCGCGGCATTCTCGGCAAGGAAAACCTCGCCAAGACCAAGCCCGGCGTTCGCATCATCAACTGCGCCCGTGGTGGCCTGGTTGACGAAGCGGCACTTGCCGAAGCCATCAAGTCCGGCCATGTCGCCGGCGCCGGCTTCGACGTCTTCGAAGTCGAGCCCGCCAAGGAAAGCCCGCTGTTCGGCCTGCCCAACGTCGTCTGCACGCCGCACCTGGGCGCATCGACCACGGAAGCGCAGGAAAACGTTGCCCTGCAGGTTGCCGAGCAGATGTCGGACTATCTCGTCAAGGGTGCCGTTTCCAACGCCATCAACATGCCGTCGATCACCGCTGAGGAAGCACCGATCCTAAAGCCGTTCATCAAGCTCGCCGACGTTCTCGGCGCCTTTGTCGGCCAGGTCTCGGAAGACCCGATCAAGGAGATCGAGATCCTGTTCGACGGCGCGACCGCGACGATGAACACCAAGGCTTTGACCTCGGCTCTGCTCGCCGGCCTCATCCGCAACCAGGTCGCCGACGTCAACATGGTTTCGGCGCCGATCATGATCAAGGAAAAGGGCATCGTCCTTTCCGAGGTCAAGCGCGACAAGACCGGCGTTTACGACGGCTACATCAAGCTGACGGTCAAGACCGACAAGCAGACCCGCTCGGTCGCCGGCACGGTCTTCTCCGACGGCAAGCCGCGCTTCATCCAGATCAAGGGTATCAACCTCGACGGCGATGTCGGCGCGAACATGGTCTACATCTCCAACACCGACGTTCCCGGCATGATCGGCTTCATCGGCACGACGCTGGGTGCGGCCGGCGTCAACATCGCCAACTTCCAGCTCGGTCGTGGCGAGCAGGGCGGTGACGCGATCGCGCTGCTCTATGTCGATGGCCCCGTCAGCGACGACGTTCTTGGAAAATTGACCGCCAACCCAGCAATCCGACAGGCCAAGCCGCTCGTATTTGCTGTTGATTGAGGCTTTCCTCCCAGGGAAGATGTGAAGAGACCCGGCGCAGGCGACTGTGCCGGGTTTTCTGTTTCGGGTTCTCGCGGCGGCGTTGATCGCCGACCGGCGGGCGCTATCTACCTGATCGCGTGCCGCTCCGGCCGATCACTTCACTATTCCGAACACTGGGGAGATTTTCATGACACGATTTGCCGCCGCCATTGCGCTCACCTCGCTGCTGGCGCTGTCGTCCTGCGCCAACACCGCCAACGGCCTCGCCAAGGATGGCCGCCAGATGGGCAATGCCCTGGATGACAGCACGCACCGGGTGCTGAAGGCGGGCCAGAACTAAGCATCGGTCACGCATGCAAAAAAGCCCGCCTGGATTGGCGGGCTTTTCGTTATCTACGATTGAACCGGCTTTACTGCGGGTTCGCGGGAGCCGGCGTTGCGGGCGCCGGGGTTGCCGGTGCTGGCGTTGCCGGGGCCGGTGTCGCGGGGGCTGCTGCCGGTGGCGTTGCAGCCGGCGGGGTGGCCTGCGAGGCGGGCGGGGTTGCCGGTGCCGCGGGTTCGGTCACGGGTGCCGTTGCGCTCGGCGCGCTTGCCGTGGGAGCGGATGCACCCCTTGGCCAATAGGTTGCCGCCAGGGCGACGATGACGACCAGAAGTGCGATTGCAACCCACATGGTCTTCGACGAGCTCTTCGCCGGTGGGGTGTTCGCGGCATTCGGACGATTGAAATCATTGGTCATGGTGCTTCTCCTCCTCGATCACAAACGCGCGAGGAAGAGATAGGTTCCAGAATGTGGCAAGCGCTGTCTTCCGGTTGCGGCTCACGAAACGCGAAAGCCCGGCGCGGGAGCATGCGCCGGGCTTTGTGATATTGATCGCGGGTGTTCCGCGACGCGCGCCGTCAAAACTGCTGGTAGAGAAGCGTGACGGCGTTGACGCGGCTTTCCTCGCTGCCGGCCTCGACGCCGAAGAGTGACAGGAACGGCGATGCCGCGCCGGTCGAACCGTTCGCGAACATCGACCGGAGCCGCTGGGATTGGCTTGTCTGCTCCGCCTGCTTGCGGACCAGATCAGTCAGATCGATGTCATCGCCCTTACCGACTGCGCTTGCCGATGTCGCCGATGACTTCGTGGCCGAAGCGCCTGAGGTGTGTGTTGGAGACGTCGGCAATGGTGTTGCAACGGGGGGCGTGCCGCCGGTCTCGCCGGTGCCGGACACCGGTGCGGTGCTGCTATTGTCGTTGGCGGGCGTTGCTGGGGCGTTCTGCTGCGGCTGCGCCGGCGCGGGCTCAGCGGCGGTGGCTGGCTGCGTTTCCGTGGCCGGTTGTTCGACTGGCTCCGCGGTCTCGCCGGTGGTCACCGGCTGTGCGGGTGCTGCCTGCTGGGTATCGTCGGCAGCCGGTGCTTGGGGCTCGGATTCGACCGGAGCTGCCGCCTCGGGCCCGGTCTGCGGCTTAGCGGTGTAGGTCTGGTCGTCCGTTTCCTCGGGCGGATAGCTGATGGGCTCTTCGCTTGCAGGGGAGGGGGAAGCGGATTGCTCGGGTGGTGTCGATGCCTCCGGAGCGCTTTGTGAAGGGCTGGTCGTGGATGTGGATCCACTGGGCGGTTGATTGGGATAAAATATGCCGTCTAGGAACATATGCGAGCCTTGCAAATTGAATGACTCGCGCCGGATAGAGGCAACCCCTTGCAAAAACCTCTCAAACAGCCGTCGCTTTTTAAGAAAAATTTAATTACCTAATTTTGCATGTAGTTGAATTGATTGGAGAATGCACGCTCTAGGGAGCGTGGCGCTCTTCACCCCTCAATAATGGTGGGAAAATGCGCGCCGCGCGTGCTGTTAACACAGTCTTAAGCCTGTGATGAAACCGGCCGCAGCAATCGCAAAGCGTTGATCGTCACCAGCACCGTGGCGCCTGTGTCGGCGAGGATGGCGGGCCAGAGGCCGGTGATGCCGGCGATGGTCGTGACCAGGAAGACGGCCTTCAAGCCGAGCGCGATCGAGATGTTTTCGCCGATGTTGCGCATGGTGCGCTTCGACAGCGCGATCATGGCGGCGACGTCGGAGACGCGGCCGTGCAGGATCGCGGCGTCCGCCGTCTCCAGCGCCACATCCGTGCCGCCGCCCATGGCGATGCCGACATCAGCCGCCGCAAGCGCCGGCGCGTCGTTGATGCCGTCGCCGACCTTGGCGACCTTCAGGCCGCTCTTCTGCAACTCGCCGACGATGCGCTGCTTGTCCTCCGGCATCAGCTCGGCGCGGACCTCGATGCCGAGTTCCTTGCCGATGGCATTGGCTGTGCGGGCGTTGTCGCCGGTCAGCATGACGATCCTGACGCCGGCGTCGGTTAGCGTCTTGAGGCCCGATTTGGCATCGTCGCGCGGCTCGTCGCGCATGGCGATGGCGCCGGCCAGCTGGTCGCCGACGACAAGCACGGAGACGGTCTTGCCTTCGTCGTTCAGCCTTGTGATGCGCGCCTGCTGCTCGTCTGAGAGTGCCGCGATTTCGGCGGCGGCCTTGGGGGAGCCGAGGAAGACCTGAAGGCCGGCCACAGTGGCGGTCACACCCTTGCCGCCAAGCGCCTTGGCGTCGGTTGCCTGCGGGATGGCGATGGCGTCGCGCGCGGCCCTGCCGAGGATGGCGAGCGCCAGCGGGTGGCTGGAGCCGGTCTCGAGGGCCGCGGCATAGGTCAGCACCTCGGCCTCGGGCTTTCCGAAGCTCAATATGTCGGTGACAACAGGCTTTCCCTCCGTCAGCGTGCCTGTCTTGTCGAGCGCCACCGCGTTGATCTTGCCCAGCGTCTCGAGAACCGCGCCGCCCTTGAGCAGCAGCCCGCGCCGCGCGCCTGAGGACAGCGAGGCGGCGATGGCGGCGGGCGTGGAGATCACAAGCGCGCAGGGGCAGCCGATGAGCAGGATCGCAAGGCCCTTGTAGATCCACTCGTCCCATGCGCCGCCTATAACCAGCGGCGGCAGGATGGCGACGAGGGCGGCAACGACGACGACACCCGGCGTGTAATAGCGCGAGAAGCGGTCGATGAAGCGCTCGGTCGGCGCCTTCTTCTCCTGCGCTTCCTCGACGAGGCGCACGACGCGGGCGATGGTGTTGTCGGCGGCAGCAGCCGTCACCTTGACGCGCAGCGCCGCGTCGCCATTGACGGTTCCCGCGAAGACGACGTCGCCTTCGCCCTTGCGCACCGGCGTGCTTTCGCCTGTCACCGGTGCCTCGTCGATCGCGCTTTCGCCGGACAAGATGATGCCGTCGGCGGAGATGCGGTCGCCGGGGCGCACGAGGATGGTGGAGCCCACGGCAAGCGTTTCGGCCGGAACCTCGCGGGTTGCACCACCCTCTTCGAGAAGGGCGCTTTTCGGCACCAGCGTCGTCAGCGACTGGATGCTGGCGCGCGCCTTGCCTGATGCCACACCTTCCAACAGTTCGCCGACCAGGAACAGGAAGACCACGGTCGCGGCTTCCTCGCCGGCATGGATGATGACCGCTCCGACGGCGGCGATGGTCATCAGCATCTCGATCGAGAAGGGCGTGCCCGACAGCGCGGCCATGCCCGCGCGGCGTGCGATCGGGATGAGACCGACAAGCATCGCGGCGATGAAGGCATAGGGTGCGATCGAGGGAACGAGATGGCCGACGATGTAGGCGATGACGAGGGCGGCACCCGAGAGGATCGTCAGGCGGCCCTTGCGGCTCTGCCACCATGGGCCGGACATGGACTCATGGTCGTGGCCATGCAGGCCCTCGATTTCCGCGGATGCGCTTTGGCTGTCGCCGGCATGATCGTGTGCGTGGTCATGGTGATCGTGATCGTGGTGCGCATGGTCCCGCGCGTGGCTGTGTCCGTGATCGTGGCCGCAGTCCGGTCCGTGCACATGCTCGGCGCTTTGGCTGTTCGGGCGGGGTGCCTCGGTGGTCGCGAAGGGGCGCAGGCCGTAGCCGAGGCCGGTCACCTTCTTTTCGATCGCGGCAAGGTCGCTGCTGCCGTCGTGGCGCACGGTCATGGTGCCAGAGGTTACCGACACCGAGACGTCCTCGACGCCGGAGACGCGGCGCACGGCGGTATCGATCTTGGCCGCGCAGCTGGCGCAATCCATGCCCTCGACCCTGTAGCGCTTCTCGATCCTGTCGCTCATCATCGGCTTCCTTTTGGGCTTCCTTGTCATTGACAAGCATCCTTCCTACATCCTCTAGCGACTAGAGGTGCAAGGGGGAAATGATGAAAAAAATCACCATCGGCGAGGCATCGCGCCAAAGCGGCGTGAAGGTGCCGACCATCCGCTATTACGAGGGCATTGGGCTATTGAGCGCGCCAAGTCGCAGCGAGGGCAACCAGCGCTCCTACGAGCCCGCCGACATCAGCCGCCTCGTGTTCATCCGCCATGCCCGCGAACTTGGCTTCGAGGTCGATGCGATCCGCACGCTTCTCATGCTGCAGGACGATCCAAACCAGTCCTGTGCCTCGGCCGATGCGATCGCCAAGGCGCGGCTTATCGACGTCGAGCAGCGCATCCGCAGCCTGATGGCGCTGAAGGTGGAGCTGGAGGCAATGGTTGCCGGATGCGGTCACGGGCGGGTCGATCAGTGCCGGGTGATCGAGGTTCTGGCCGATCACGGGCAGTGCGCGCACAGCCACCACTGATCTGGTCGATCTTTGTGCAGACCTTTCCAGTGTGTGAAGAAAAGCCGCGAAACATCATAACAAGTGGTTAGCGCTGCACATGGCGAAGGCGGTTCGCCTAAAGTTTGTGCGAACTATGATTCTGATTTTATTTAGTTTTTTTCACTATAGTTGTCGGAATCAGCCATCAGATTCATGTGATTGTGACATTGCCGATGACAGGTATTCAGAGAGCATTCGTTTCGACCGATACTCCCAATGATGATTTCCAGTCTCTCTTCGCAACCCATCCGTCGCCGATGTGGGTCTACGACCCCGGCACCCTACGCTTCCTGATCGTCAACAATGCCGCCGTCGATCTCTATGGCTATTCGCGTGAAGCCTATGCCGGCATGACCGTGCTCGACATCCGCCCTGTTCATGAGCGTCAGCGGATGATCACTGCCGTGCACGCGCGCTCCGACATGGAACGTGCCGAGCGCTGGACGCATCTGAAGGCCGACGGCACCATGCTCGAGGTGCTGACCTATGGGCGCGGCGTGCGCTTCAACGGCCGCGACGCGATCCTTGCCATCGTGCAGGACCAGACCGAGGTGAATGCCGCGCACCGCGAGGTCAGCGACACGCGCTCGCTCCTGGACAGCATCGTCGACAACCTGCCGGTCGGCGTGTTCGTCAAGGACATGGAGGCGGATGGTCTTTATATTCTCTTCAACGAAGCCTGTGGCGACATCATCGGCCGCCATTCTCTCGACGTGGTGGGCCGCAGCGATCGCACCTTCTTCGACGACGAACAGACCGAAGCGTTTCGCGAGCAGGATGCCCGTGCTTTCGCAGCGTCGGGGGCGATCAGCTTCGAAGAGACGATGCAACGCGCCGACGGCCAGCAGCGGATTTTGAGAACCGTCAAGCGCGCCCTGCCGTCGCCCGATGGCAGCGCCCCGCGCTACCTGCTCGGCATCTCGCAGGATGTGACAGAGGAGCGGTCAGTCGAGGCGCGGCTTGCCTATATGGCCATGCACGACGCCCTTACCGGCCTGCCGAACCGCGCCTTCTTCGCCGAGCATATCAAGCGCGTTTCCTCGCTTGCCACCACCGACAAGCCGATGGCGCTGCTTTATCTCGATGTCGATCACTTCAAGCATATCAATGACAGCAAGGGCCACGCGGCCGGCGACGCGCTGCTCTGTCAGGTGGCCGCGCGGCTGACCGGTCTTGCCGACCACGGCGATCTGGTGGCGCGTCTTGGCGGCGACGAGTTCGCGCTGGTTGTCGGCTTCCGGGAGGCCGGCTGTATCGAGCGGTTCGCCGAGCGACTGCTTGCGTCGCTGTCCTCGCCCTTCGATCTCGACGGCGTCAACGAGCATGTCACCTGCAGCATCGGCATCGCGCTGGCGCCCGATCATGCCGAAGACGACGACGTGCTGATGCGCCATGCCGATCTGGCGCTCTACGCCGCCAAGGAAAGCGGCCGCTCGACCTATCGCTTCTACGAGCCCTCGATGCGGCTCGAGGCCGAGCGCCGGCACATGCTGACGGTGGAGCTGCGCGAGGCGCTGCAGAAGAACCAGTTCGAGCTCTATTACCAGCCGATCGTGCAGCTGGAAAATGATGGTCTCGGCGGCTTCGAGGCGCTGATCCGCTGGAACCATCCGGAGCGCGGACTGGTGCCGCCGATGGAGTTCATTCCCGTTGCGGAGGAGACCGGGCTGATCGTCGCGATCGGCGAGTGGGTGCTGCGCGAGGCTTGCCGGACGGCAGCGCGCTGGCCGTCTGAGCTCAAGGTGGCCGTCAATCTCTCGGTCAGCCAGTTTCGCCACACCAGCCTGCTTGCGAGTGTCGTCTCGGCGCTCGACGAGAGCGGGTTGCGGCCGGAGCGGCTGGAGATCGAGATCACGGAATCGGTCTTCCTCGCCGATGTCGGCCAGAGCCTGCCGCTCCTGAAGGCGCTGAAAGAACTCGGCATCCGCATCGCCATCGACGATTTCGGCACCGGCTATTCCTCCTTCAGCTATCTGCGCGCCTTTGCCTTCGACAAGATCAAGCTCGACCGCAGCTTCATCGCCGGCATCGACACCGACCCCGGCAATCTGGCGATTGTGCGCGCCGTTGTCGGCATCGGCTCCGGCTTCAACGCGACGACGCTCGCCGAGGGGATCGAGACCGACGCGCAGCTGCTGCGGTTGCGCCAGGAGGGGTTTCATGAGGTTCAGGGGTATCTGCTGGGCAAGCCGATGCCGCTTGCGGAAGCCGAGCGGTTGATTGCGGGCGGGGGGGGGGTGGCTTCGACGGCGGCTTGATGGGGGTTGTGGAGCTGCTGAGAGGGTGTGCCGTGAGATACCCCCCTCTGTCCTGCCGGACATCTCCCCCACAAGGGGGGAGATTGGCTGGGGGCAGCCGCTCGCTCCATCTTTACTGGTTGGCGCAAACCTAACCACGAGTCGATCTCCCCACCTGTGGGGGAGATGCCCGGCAGGGCAGAGGGGGGTATCTCACGGCACAACGCCTACGGCATCAACACCGCAGCCACCCCACCCAAAACCACCGCCCCTTGCACGCGCCCCCAATCCTTTCTATATCCACCGCCAGACAAGAGCCGGCGGTCGATCCCGTTGGTCGCGATGCAAATCCGCCAAAATTCTGTAGGATAGGGCGGATAAAGATACCCTTTTGAATTGGCAGCACCCCTGTGAACACACTGGATTTTGACAAGAGGCCGGAAGATACGCGCGTTGTCGTGGCCATGTCTGGCGGCGTCGACAGCTCGGTCGTGGCCGGCATTTTGAAGCGGCAGGGCTATGATGTGCTCGGCATCACGCTGCAGCTCTACGATCATGGCGCGGCTGTGCATCGCGCCGGCTCGTGCTGCGCCGGCCAGGATATCGACGATGCGCGCCGGGTCTGCGAGACGCTCGGCATTCCGCACTATGTGCTGGATTACGAAAAGCGCTTCCGCGACACCGTCATCAATCCGTTCATGGAAAGCTACGTCGCCGGCGAGACGCCGATCCCGTGCGTGTCGTGCAACCAGACGGTCAAGTTCGCCGATCTCTTGGAGACCGCGCGCGAGCTCGGCGCCGATGCGCTGGCGACCGGTCACTATATCCGTTCCGGCGCCAATCCGGCGCCGGGCAATCCCGGCCGTCGCGCGCTTTACCGCCCGGCTGACGCCGATCGCGACCAGAGCTACTTCCTGTTCGCCACGACGCAGGAGCAGATCGACTATCTGCGCTTCCCGCTCGGTGGGCTGCCGAAGGCGGAGACCCGCAAGCTCGCCGAAGAGATGGGCCTCGTCGTCGCCAAGAAGGCCGACAGCCAGGACATCTGTTTCGTGCCGCAGGGCAAGTACACCGATATCATCAACAAGCTGAAGCCGAATGCGGCGCTGGCGGGCGAGATCGTGCATCTCGACGGCCGGGTCCTCGGCCAGCATGAGGGCATCCTGCACTACACGATTGGCCAGCGGCGCGGTATCGGCGTTGCCACCGGCGAGCCGCTCTACGTTGTCTATCTCGACGCCCGCTCGCGCCGCGTCATCGTCGGCCCGAAGGAAGCGCTGGAGACGCACCGCGTCTATCTGCGCGACGTGAACTGGCTTGGAGACGAGGAGCTTGCGCAGGCGGCTGCGGGCGAGGGCTTTGCCTGCTTCGCCAAGGTGCGCTCGACGCGCATGCCGACGCCGGCCGTGCTGCATGCCGATCACACCGGCATTTACGTGGATCTAGCGGTGGGCGAGGCGGGTGTCGCGCCGGGGCAGGCCTGCGCGCTTTATTCGGCGCCGGGCGACAATGCGCGCGTCTATGGCGGTGGTTTCATCGAGCGCTCGGAGCGCGAGCCGGCGGCGGAAGCGTCGCTGAAGGCGCTTCTTGAAGGTGCGGTGGCGGCGTGACAAAAGCCCGGTGATTTTCTCGATCATGTGCTTGACATGACCGTGAAGGCCGCCTTATAAGCCGCTCATTCAACGAGCCGGGCGCATCGCAAACGGCATCGTTAGGTGGTTTGGCTGGGTAGCTCAGTTGGTGAGAGCGCAGGATTCATAACCCTGAGGTCGGCGGTTCAATTCCGCCCCCCGCTACCAACTTTATAACCGACACATCGGAATTGATAAGACTGGATAGATAGCCCTTCAGCCTGATGTTGTACGGCTGGCCGGACTCTGATGGCTCGATGATCACGGCGGCAACTAGCTGCCTGAATGGCGCAATAAGCTCCGGTGACGCTTCTCCGCCCTTTTCCATGACGATCTGCGCCAGACTTTCGATATTCTCTCGAAAGCGGCGGACTGCCTTTGGCTGCAGCTCGATGACGTTTGTCGGTTGCTCTGTCGTGTCGAGGATCACCTTCTGGCTATCCCGCTTCGCCCGCAGTGGAATCAGAAGCGCGGCGCCTTCCTCGTCGTCAATCAGCCCCTTGGAGATCATGCGAATGACTTCGGTGATCTCGGCCTTGGCCTCTTCATAGCGCTTGGACGCATTTGCCCGATCGCGGATTGCGGAGCTGCGGATGCGCTTCTGCTCTTCCTGGTAGGCTGACACGTATGCGTCGATGATGCTGGTGTCCGCGAACTGCGCCTGCAGGCGGCTTAAAACCAATGCCTCGATCCGCTCCAGATAGTACCGGCGATTATTCTTGCACACGCCGCTTTCACGGTGATTGCTGCACTGGATGCGCTTCCCGCTGCGATCGGAGCCGACCATCGTCACGCCGCCACCGCACGCCCCGCACCGGAGTAAACCGGACAGGATGCGCTTGGAGCGCGGGGTCTTGGTCCCCAACTGCGTCGTTTCGCTTTTGCGCGCCTGGACAGCCGAAAACAGATCGTCAGGGACGATTTGCAGGTGCGTTGCCTCGATCTTCTCGTGCTCCGACTGCTCGTTCACGCGGGAGATCCGTTTGCCTGTCGAAGGGTCTTTCACCATCCGGACACGGTTCCAGACCACAGTCCCGGCATAGATCGGGTTTCGGAGAATGCCGCAGCCGCGCTGGCCATTGCCGTTGATAGTCGAGGCATTCCATTGCCGCCCTCGGGGCGCAACGATACCTTCCTCGTTGAGAACGCGCGCGATCGACCTGGGCGAGACGCCGGCGGCATACATCTGGAAAATGCGCCGAATCGTATCGGCCTCGGCTTCGACGATCTCAAGTTCGCCAGGCTTTCCGGCGATCGGCTTGTAGCCGTATGCCTTGCCTCCAGCGTTGCGCCCTGACCGGATCACTCCGACCATGCCGCGCTTGACCTTCTTGGCGCTTTCCTCACGCTGCATCTGGCCGACGACGCCATACATGCCGATCTGCATTGTATCCATCTCGCCGCCGTTTACGCAGTTCATCACGATGTCGCGGAACTTCAGCGTCTTGTGGACATGGGCGAGATCGGCAATGTCGCGAGAGATACGATCGGGCGATTCCGCGATGACAGCGCTGAACTCTCCTCGCTCGGCCGCTTGCATGAGGTTGGCCAGACCTGGGCGCCCGAACATAGATGCTCCGGATTTGGCCCGGTCAAAGTAGCGCTCGACGACTTCAAATCCGTTGCGATCGGCATGGCTTTCGCAAAGCCGTATCTGGTCTTCAACGGACCTGTCGTTCTGCAGATCGGTGGAGTATCGCGCGTAGATTACGGCACGCTTCATTGTTTTTTTGCCTGCATTTCTTCGTGGGAGTTCTCATTTGCAGGCGGAGGTGGCGCTGCGTCAAGTCTGGCCTGTCGTCTTGCAAGTGCCTTAACAAACTCGATTATGGGGCTTTCTGTCTCCGTCGGCCTCATCGGCGATCCTCCGTCTTGCCGACGGAATGGCCCCGGCTGGCCTCGTTGACCAAGTCCCGCGCCACAATTGCAGGCCATGCTACGTAGACGGCGAACCGCTGTGGCAGCGGCAAGCCAGCGTATGGGTCGGCCAGACTGAGGCCGCATCCAATCATGAAGTAAATGAGGTAACGCATCATGGATCGCTCCTGAGTGGGAGTACAATCCCAGTTGCAGCGTCGATCCTCAGTAGATGTAGGGGGCAGGTAATCACTCCATCGACTGCGCCGTGATTTGCGAGGGAAACGGAGCGGTGAGGGCAGACCCACCCGCGTGCGTCACGCTTGGCTTGGCGCCCCTGCCATTCGTCGACATGGCATTTCCACTGCGGGCTTCTGCCGGCCTTGATGGCGTCGGAGACCTGCTCGATCAGCAGCGGAATAACCGGATTAGAGGGGCGCTTACAGAGCATCTTTCTCCAGACCGGCGCTGGAAGGCCTTCGGAATTGACCTGGTCATTGATCTGCATCGGCGATCCCCACGCGGAGCGCCAATGCGATATTTCGGCGTCCCAGCTCCCGCGCGGAGTAGCCATGAACCGGGCGTCGAGGTGATAGTGATCGTTGGCGAATTCGAGGCAGTGGCGATCGTTATGCTTAGGGCCGATTACTGGCCATGCCTGAAGCTTGCCATACCAGGTGCCGATAACGGTCGGCACTAAATAGTACCTGCCTACCGTCACCGGACTATCGAGTTGGTCGATGCGTTGGATCATTGGTGGCCGCTCTCCGTGTTCGACGATAACCGATCGAGGCGATCGATCTCGGCGATGATCAGCGCGGCCGCCTTTACCAGATCGCGCCGACGATCGGACGGCTTCCACCACTTGCGAGACCATGGCCAGATCTCCATCCACGCGGACCAACCGGGTAGTTTCCTACCACCAACTACGAGGCATCCGGACAGGTCTGTGCCGGCGCGCGCGTTGTCGCTCACCGACGCAAACATTGCATAGCAAGCGCCGGCCAGCGCGAGGCTTCTATCGCCGTGAATGTCATCGTGATCTGGTGTCCAGCCTTCAGCTTCCATTTGACGACGCCGCTCGGCGAAGACGTCTTGTATTGCAAACATGATCTCTTCTCGGGCGATCATGGCTGATCCTCCCTCTCTGCGGGCGGTGGGTAGGCGTAGACCGGAACATAGGCCTGCCAGTCCCTGTGCTTGTAGATGCATGCCGATCCCGTTTTCAGAAACTCGACGCCACTGCCTCGAAGATAGCCGATAGGCTTCGTCTGGCCTTGTTCCTCATCCTTGCGCGGATGGCGCCGGCGTCTGTCACCATAGATGTCAAGCCACTCGTAGCCGTGCTCTGGATGCCAGCCTGCCTCTCCGATGTCGGTTATCACGATGCAGATGCAGCCCGGGTACAGGCTGTAGAGTTCCCGCAAGAACTCCTCGACGGGCTTCGTCTCGTAAAACGGTCCCTTCTTATCCGGCACCATGCCGTGGCGCTGGAGGATGATCCACGTGGGATATGAACGCTCACCCATTCGCCACCTCCATAGAGCTGATGGCGGCTGCGAAGTTGCGCAGGATAAGCGTTAGCTCCTCAGATGTGATCAGCAGGTGCTCTGGGTAGTCATCAGGCGACGTGCGATCGTCCCACTCGTTGACCGACTGCACGACGCTGGCAATCTCGGCCTCTACGTCGGCAAGGGTTTCTGTGGCCTGCGCCGGCCAGTCGCCCTCATCGAACGCCATCAGATCCGGCTTGTTAGTGCCGTTCAGTAGCCAACTGTAGAGAGCGACGTGGTAGGCGGCTTTGTACTCCTCTCGGAACACATGAGGCGTGACTTCGCGTTTGCCGACCTTGATGGAAACGAAGTAGTCGGCCCGGCCGTCGCCGAGCCGCATCGTCTTGACGGATACGACCGGCTCGCTGCCCACCGAAAGCTCAGCGGGCGCGGGGTGCCGGTAAACCGGATGAACCTCAGTGTCCTGATGCATCTTCGCTTCTTCTTCGGCGCTGGCCTTGGCGAAGAAAGTCGCAAACAGAACGCCCCTGTCAAAGCACCCGTATCCGACAGGCTCGCTCCCAACCAAACTATGAGTGGGCGCTGGTGGGGCGCAAATAACCCAATCAGGAACGAACACGCGCCTTGCTCCAAAACCTTCGGTCAGGAAGCCAGCTTCCGGCCATTCGGAAATGGCGTCCGTTCCTTCAGTGTAGCGGGTGCGAACGAGGCCGTTCTCTACCGAAACCACCTGATAAAGTTCGAGGTCGGCGCGGCTGGTGGTATAGAAATCTCCCGCCTTCGGAGCCCAGGGGCCGGCCTGGTAAAACCTATAAGAAAGGGCGTCTAGCTTCTGCTGGTAGGTTAGTTTGGTCATAGCTCTGCCCTCGCTTCGGCTAGGCATTTCTGCCAGATTTCGGTTGGTATGAGGTCGGGATCGAAGCTGCTCGACATCTGCTTTCGCACAGACGCCTCGTCGCAGTCGTGGTTTAAGAGCCATTCTGTGATGCGCTCCTCTGCCACTTTCCGATCGTATTCGTCGCTATCGAGTAGATCGGCTACGGTTAGGCATTCTTCGCAGACGGCCTCTCCGTTGATGGCTCTCGCGCCGTCAGGAGCAAAACATTCGTGGCTGCATCGATCGCAGCAAGCGCCCAGACCAGCTTCCACCCAATCGTAGGGCTTGATCTCATCAACCTGCAATCCGTCCATGCTGTCTGCGCGTTGCAGGCAGAGGCCGTTTTGGGCGAGAATATCATCGGTTATTTCGCCCTCAGGAATGCCTTCCCACGAGTTAAGAAGCTCCCGCATGGCTTGCTCGCGCGTCTCCGCATCGAATGGTTGCCAGTCGAATTCGCCCTCGTGACCACCAACCCAAATTGTTGTTGCAGGCTTTGCTGCAGCGCCGAGTGTGGCACCGGCTGGGTTGGCCGGTGGTAGAAGCGGGCTGACTGCGACGGCGGCGGCACTCGTAAGGAATGTTCGGCGGGAAAGGATCATGCTGCACCCGCCTCGAGCATCGCAGATCGTTCAAAAGACTTTGCCTTTGCGGTATCGGCGAGCCATTCGTGAAAGCCGGATATAATCGGCGCGACATTGCTGTCGTCCGCCCACCCGCCGAAGCCGATGAAGCCTTCTTGGCCAAAAGTGATAGCCTCGCGCTTCTCGAAATAGTAGGCGCTGCATGTCAGAGCGGCCCAGCCCCTCGGCCAGTCGACGACGCGGATCGCGCGGTCGATCCTATAGCCCTTCATCGTCTCTGCGCTCTTCAAGTGCTTCCCGAGAACGCTGCGAAGGGCTTCTAGATCTCGACGAGACAGGTCGGCGTAAGTCAAGCCACTATCGAGAAAGGCTTTGCGGGCATCGTTTCTAGGTTTGATCGAATAGCTCATGCGGCCCCTCCGGTCGCCGAGGTACTTGATGCGCGATCAAGTCGCTCGATCTCAGCGATGATTAGCGCGGCTGCTTTGATGAGGTCGCGGCGCCGGTCGGTCGGCTTCCACCAATTGCGAGACCATGGCCAGTTGCCGGGGTTGCCGAGCAGGTAGCACATCGCTGCGCGCGGCAATTCGTCATTGCGGTATTGATCGTCATGCTGAGATATCCAGCCCTCAGCGTCCACCTGGCGCTGGCGCTCATTCAGCGCGTCAGCGAGCGCCCGACCCATATCTCCCCGCTCTGCGGGTGCTGCTGGAGCATCAACAACGATATAGTCGTCGCCTGGCTCATTCTCACCCATGAGAACCGTGCCGTGGTTTGGGTTGACGCAATCGCAATACTTTGTGGAGCCGCTGCAGCAATAGGCATAAGCCACGCTAACGCGCTTCGTCTCCCCAGCCGCATTATGCGTTGGCGCCGGCAATGGCCGCTTCAGCCGGTATTCGATCGTATCGGACCAGTCTTCGACGCTGGCGACGGACTGACCGTAACCATCGCGGTGCGCCTCGACTTCCTCCCGCGTTTCGCCAACTCCCCTGACGAAAATGAACTCGTGATCGGCAAGATCCGGCTTTCTGCCGTTGGTCCTTGCCCACGTCGCCTGATCAACGGGTGCGGGGGTATCGCCATCGGAACTATGCTGCATCGTTGGCCTCCGAATTCTGCTCTGCCGGGGGTTTCAGGAAGTTCCAAGGGATCGTCGGGGCCGTCTTGCCGTCGATCTTGAGCGGCATGTAGGTCGCTACGATGTCCGGCCGGTCGGTGATGGTGACCAAGACCGGTCCCGGCTGTTCGTCGGTTCCGGTCGGGCGATGAAAGATTGCCGGCGGTGCTTCAGGTGGGCTCTCGGCTATGGCGAGGTCAAAGACCCGTTCGAGAAGCGAGATGATGCCGGGATTGGCAGCGAAACTGCGGATGGGAGCGCCTGAAGCCTCTGTGCCTGCCTTGATCAGCGGGCGCCGCCACTCAACCTTCACACCCTCGGTGGCCGTGTAGTCGATCCCGACATGATGGTGTCCGACGCTTGCCGTTCGATCGAAAAGGACCGGGTAAAAGTCCCCGGCCTCTTCAGCGAAGCACGGCGCTCGCATCTTTGGCTGGATAAACATGCCGGCGTTTGTCACCCATATGGTGCCGGGTTGCATCCATTCTGGGACGTCGACGGCGAAGTGTTCACCGCAGTATGTCATTTCGACGGGATAGCGGGGCTCGGCGGCGCGAAATGCCTCATGCGGCATTCGGAACGTCATGGCGCTGTTGCACCAGGCATCCTGTGCGTGAAATACCGCCATGGCATGGCTGCTTGCCGCGCCAATGAAAGCTCCACCCTCCGGCGCGGGCTCCATGAAAAGGCTTCCGTCCCAGAAGCGCAGATCGTTTTCGGCGTACTCGGCAATTGGCTCCAATGCCCACGCCAGCTTCGCGGGAAAGTTGCCCATGAGGTTCTTTTGCTTGCCTGGTGCTGTCTTGCTCATGATGTCCTCAGTTCTGGAAATTCGTCATGGGTCACGCCGTCGAGCATCCTTCCGGACTGCTTCTTTCCGACCTTGTAAATTGCGGTCAGACTGGCGCGAGCGCGCTCATTGATCTCGCCTCGACGAACGCCGTCGGGATACGAGATCTCGTGCGATGCATAGAGATTGCCATCGTGGTCGATGGCGAATTGCTGGTGCGTTCCGACCCGCGTTTCGAGCGGAGACCACTCGCCGTTCTGTTTGTGATGATAGGCTGCGCCGTGGGTCGCGGCCTGATCGCGCAAGCTACGGAACCAATCAGGGTGCGACGGTCGCGCCCGGTGCTTGCCCTGATCCGTTTCGCCTCCGGTTATGATCCAGTCCGGCATTAGAACCTGCGGGATGGTGATCATTCCCAGCAGCGGCTCGAAGGAGCCGAAGGTGAACAGCGGGTTGGTCTCGATCTTGGCGACCTGCAGCGCCGGCAGGTTCTGGTCGGCCCGCTTCTGATCCTCGACGGTGGTGCCGAGCGCGACGTTCGCCGGCAGGCCGCCGACGGCGTCGGAGAGCTTGACGATATTCTGTGGTCGCTTCGTCAGCAGCAGGTAGACCAGGTTCGGTGTCCGGCGCATCACATCGAACGCATCGGCGCGCCAATGGGGATCGACCTGGTTGTCGAATATGTCGGCGAGGCTGGCGCAGAAGACGAACGGGCGATCGCCGTCTTTTTCGGCGCGCTTCTGCCAGCGGAGCGGTTCCCGCCATGTGCTGGTGCCGGTACGAACCCGATCGCCGTGTGGCCCCCACTGGACGCGATTGTATCGCTTGTCCATCAGCGCCTCGGCGTAGCAGCCGTCGCAGGCGGGCGAGATCTTGGTGCAACCCATCCAAGGGTTCCACGTGTGTGTCGTCCACGATATCGCTGAATTCTCAGCCATTGGGGTGTCCTTTCCAGACGTCGAACTCGGCACGCAGATCCAGCCAGCGGTTGCGGGCGCCCGCGTCGGTGTTCAGTTCGCTGCGCTTGTCGACGCGAAGGATGCGGCGAATGGCGACGGCGACGCGATCGTCGTCGCTGATGTCGGAGACGCCCTTCTTTTCGGCGAGGAAGCGGCGGAAAAGCTGGTCGCCACATCGCATCGCGCATTCGGCGGCGTAGTTCTTGTCGCGCTTCTGGCCGTTGGTGGGGGATCGCTCCGATCCCTGAGGATCTTGCTGAGACTGCAGTCGCTTGATCTCCGCGAAGGAGGCGCCAAGCAGAGTCAGCAGCGCACGCAAAAAGAGAGGCGCCTTGAACAGAAGCTGCCGATCATCGAACCCGCAGTTTCGGTTGATGATGGCGATCGGCACGACTTCGCCGGTCACGGTATCGCGAACGACGATCTCGGCGCGCATGTTCTCCACGTCGTAGCTTTCCGCCCATTCTTCGCTCACGAGGCTGGCAACATGCTTGGCCTCGGGAAGCAGGGATTTGGCGAGGTCGAGGTTCATCGGGGCTCTGACTTACAGCGAGGTGGAAAGGACGCCAGCACGCGTGTTGACGGCGAGCACGATCAGCTCGGCGATGTCGGTGGTCTGCTCGTCCGGAAGTTCGCGGTTCATGTCGACGACGGCGAAGCCGCGCCCCGCCGCATCGACGATCGTGCCGACGTTCGCACTGTCATGGCGGATCGGCAGCTCGATCCCGGCGAGCTTCAAGGCAAGGGCGTATCGGGTGATGGACGCGGGTCGGAGTGCTTCAGCGAGCATGGTCGCTCCCCTCGTATGCCCGAATGCGAGCCTCGATCAGGTGGTAGAGTTCGCGGTTGTCGTTGCTCATGCCGGCGAGTTCGATCAGCGGCTTCAGCCCGAGAAGGGCGGAATGAAGCGTCTCGCCGCAAAGCGTCGCATCGCCCTCCAGAAGCTTGTCGCCGCACATGATGCGCCGTGCGCTGCCGGTGGCTTCGCTCACCACCACGGAAAACGCGTCGGCGGCCTCGATCAGTTGATCAAGCTGGAAATCCGACATCTCGCGTTCGACCTCCGCTCTGACGATGCGAAGGCGCGGCTGCCCCTCCGGCGTGGGAAAACGGACTACCGTCATTATTTGTCCCCCCAGGGTGAGCGTTCCCATGTCTTGTCCATGGTAAACGGGCGGCGCGACAGCCTGGCGCGTGTCACCATCCGGCTGGCTTTGCCGAGCAGGATGGCGGCGGTCACCAGCAGACCGGCGATAAACGCCGCGCCCATCGACGAAATGAAAATTGCGGTCCCGCTGTCCATGATCAGGCCTGCAGGACGACGGCGACGGGAAGAACGATCGCGATGATCATGAGGATTGTCAGCTCGAGAACGATCTGGCGCTGGCGCGGCATTCTCGGCAGCTCGAAGCTGCCGAACTCGCACACCGAAACGGGTACGACGGGTGTCTTCGCAACTGTTTGCATGGGACTTTCCTTTCGCGGTCGGTTTGGGAAACCGCCTCGACGCAGGGAGCGCCGAGGCGGAAACCGAAGCCGATCACTGGACGGTGGTGATCGCGCTTTCGGTGACGGCTGCTCGCGGGCTGGTGCGGAGGTCGGAAGACGGCTTGCCGTCGAGGATGGCGCGGATGGCCTGGTGCTGGTGCTGAAGCGTGGCGATCTGGTCGGCCATTCGAATGCGCACCGATCCCTCGGCGCTCGGCTCTTCGCCGGCCACGCTGGCGATTACGTCGGCGGTACCGATGCCCAGCGTCCGGCAGATGGCGATCAACGTCGACACGGCGACGCGGTTGGTTCCCTTCTCGTACTTCTGCACCTGCTGGAAGGTGACGCCGAGCGCGTCGGCAAGCGTCGTCTGTGACATGTTCGCCTGCTTGCGCAGGGTGCGAAGGCGAGCGCCGATCGCCTGGTCGATCGTGCTGTGGGTCTCTGTCAGCCGGGTCATGACATCTCCTTTGATGATCCGTTTCGGAACCCGCCCTCGCGAGGGGTGACGCGGGGCGGTAACCGAAGCGGATCGTTCAGGCGGCGCGGCGGTTCGAAGCCTTGGCGAAAATGATCGAAGCGTCGTGAGCGTGCTTGTCGATCTGCTGATCGGTGAAGCCGGCCTTGCGGAAATCTGCGCGGGTTGGGCTCTCTCCCATCACGCGAGCGATGTCTGCCATTTCTGCTGCGATGTTGCGGGCGACTACGCCGCTGTATTGGGTTTCCTGCTGCATCGATTGTCTCCATCGTCCCCAAGACGCCGCCGCTCTGTGGTCTGGGGTGAGCGGCGGCGCGCCTTAATGGCGATCCGGGTGGGGATGGTTGCTTGACCGGATGCGACAAATATCGCGATAATCGCTAAAAAATGTCAAGCAGAAAATATAGCGAATATCGCTAATGGTAAAAAGCTATGATGAATCAGTGTGATGCATATCGAGATATGCAGGCATGAAAAAAGCCGCCCGGCGAGGGCGGCTTTCGGTACTGGGCTGCGCTGCGGCCTAGTCTTCGCGTTGAACGGAGTAGGCGACCCGCCCGACAATCCGGATGGTGTCTCCCTCGGCGCCGGTCAGGTCGATCGGCGCCTGGTGGCGGGGATCGTTGGACTCGGGAAGGAGCCACGGCTTGCCGGTCTCGTCCTTCCATAGCGTCTTGATGGTGGCTTCGCGCAGCCCGTCGGCGCGTTCGATCTCGACGATGTAGCGCTTGCCAAAGGCAGGCTGTTCGCCGGTTTCTATCATGCTGGTATAGATGATCGCCGAGCCGTCCTGGTACCGCTTATTCATTGAAGGGCCTCTCAATTCGGCCCCGTAAAGATTGACGTTTCTAAACTGTTCATCGTCTGGGATCGCGACCTCATACCATGCGTCCTCAGGCCACACGAAAGATTCGCTCCACACGCCAGCCTGAATGTGCTGCTTGATTTGCACGGTTCGGGTGTTGCTGTGAAGCGAAATAAATTCGGTCGGCGCGACGTGCAGAATTTGGGAGAGCTGCTCCAATCGAGTCAGCGTCATCTCTGTCGCTCCCGTTTCCAACTTGTTGTAGTTGGTCAAGTGAAGGCCCAGCGCATCAGCGACCTGCTGCTGCGTCATCCCTTTGGATTTGCGAATTTCCTTCAATCTCAACATGTTAGCAATTTAGCGCTTTTCGCAATGTTGTGTATATCGCGATAACCGCTAAATGCGCTTGACAGCAATGTAGCGATTTGCGCTATATTGGCCGCATGCACATGAAGCAATGGCGACAGCAACAGGGTTTGACGATGGAGGAAGCGGCAGCGCTTCTCCAGGTGGAATATGCTGGCTCGTATCAGCGGTATGAAACTGGCGAAAATCGTCCAGACGCACCGATGGCAGAGCGTATTCGGCTAGTCAGCGGCGGCGTTGTCACCCTCGAAGACCTGCACCAGCAGCGCCTTGAGTGGTTGAAAATCCGTCGCCCCGAAATGTTGACCTTGTTTCCCGAAGTTCGGGAGGCTGCGCCTTGACCTCATACCACTCCCAAGCGCTTGGCATTCGCCGCGCAAACTCGCACCGGACTGGCAGATCTTGCTCTTCCGGTGCGATCTTTCTTTCGAGGTGTGCCGAACGCGCCGTCCGCTTTGCGACGGATCGCGGCGTCCCCCTCCCAGCAATCGCGACCGACCGGGAAGTCCGGTTGCGATTGCTGGGTCGCCAGCTCGCACGTTGCAACAGGCTGCGAGCATCCCTGATAGGCCGGGGCGGTAGGGGCTCAATTCAGAGCAGGGTAGGGAAGAGGACATCCCGCGTGGCTCATAACCACGAGATCGCAGGTTCGAATCCTGCCCCTGCAACCAGTCTGTTGATTGTCTGCTCATGCGGTCCTCCGTGACCCGTTCGTGAGCTGAACATCTCATTTCTGATCCTTTCCCACTACGGGAAAAACCACCGAAATTTCCCTGACTGGGAAACGCATTCTGCTGTCTGGAGACTGACATGAACGACACGTTGACCAATGCCTGGTTCTATCGCCTCAAGGCTGCGAACCGCCTGCTCATCAAGAAGAACGGTGGCATCGAAGCGTGCGCCGAACTGACGTCTCTTTCGAAAAGCCAGATCGGCCGCTGCAACAGCGACTCCGACACCGAGTTGCTGCCGGTCCCGGCGGTGATGCGGCTCGAAGCCGAGTGCGGTGACTTCGCGGTCACGCGCGCGCAGGCGGAGCTGCACGGCTGCAAGATCTCCGATCCCCGCATGTTTGAGAGCGACGGGCAGTGCCTGATGCGCGAGAACGCAGAGCTTGCGAAACGAACGGCGGAATATCAGGGGAACGCCGCGCTCGCGCTTTCTGACCTCAAGGTCACCAAGGCTGAGTCTGCGCAGGCGATCCGCGACCTGCAGGCGATCGTCGACAAAGCGTCTGACCTGATCCGCGCCCATTCTTCGGCCATCGCCGCCGGTGGCGCGACCGTCCATCCGATCAGGATGGCAGAGTGATGGCGGCCGATATCGACCCGCCGATCGGACGTGACGGCGCCGCCCTGGTGCGCAAGGTCGCACTCCATCTGCGGCAGAACTCGCGGTCCTATCCCTTGGCGCTTTCGTGCGATGCCCGGGGCGCTGAGCGGGCGGTATCGGCAGGCTATCTCAAGCGTGTCGATGGTGACCGGCATCTCGTCGTCATCACGCGGAAGGGTGAGGCCTATCTCGATCGTCTCATGAGGGCTGAGTGATGGCTTTCGCCCAGAAGATGATCGGCGTTTCAATCAAGATCTCCGAGCGGGCCAAGGCCACGCTCGATCGTCAGGCGCGCGAGCGCGGCGTGGCGTCCAGTCTGCTTGCCGAGCAGCTCTTCGACATGGGATTCGCTGCACTGTGCGCCCGCGAAAAGAGCATGCCGATCACCGACGGCGACCTCGACGCCATCACAGGCGCCACCTTGCTCCTGTGGGCACGCAAGGAATGGAGCACCAGCGAGATCGCAAATGGCCTTGGCATCGACGAGGCTGTCGTCGTGCGCATTCTCGACGGCTGGAAAGACTATCGGCGGGGACAGCAGCGATGAACGCCATCTCCGTCCAGCCGCATGATGTTTCCGAACTGGCGATCGCGATCGGCCGGGCGCAAGCCCTGTTCGACAAGGGTGACCTCAAGATGGCGCTCATGTTGTCGTCGGCGGTCTACGACCAGGCGAAGACGGCCACGACCTACGCCACGAAGGTCAAGGCAAGTCAGGAATTGATCGACAAGGCTCGCCGCATGCAGGCGGACGCCCTCAAGATCGAAAGCGCCTGCTGGGTATCGATGGCGACCGTCATCGAAGAGGCGCAGGCCAAGGGGCAGGTCGCGAAGAAGGGGCGTAAAACAAATGTCCCGGGCGCGGACATTTTCACACTCGACGAGATCGGCGTGGATCGCCGCCGCCTGCTGGAGGCGAGGAAGCTGCGCGCCGCAGTCGAGGCGGAACCCGGTTTCATCGATCGCGTTATCGAGGCCCGCGTTTCTCTCGGCATGGACCCCAGCCGCGCCAACCTGCGGGCCGCGATCGGGACGGCGTCCGCCACCAAGGATGATCGCGGCGAGAACTTCTATCAGACGCCTGAGGTGGCGACCCGTACGCTGCTGGCGCTCGAAAGCTTCTCCGGATCGGTATGGGAGCCGGCCTGCGGCCACGGCGCGATCTCGCGCGTGCTTGAAGCGCATGGTTATGATGTCGTCCTGTCGGACCTGGTCGACCGGCAGACGCGCAACGGCGACGGCGAGCTGCAGGCGGTCGGCGACTTTCTGGCGAGCACGCCGGCATCGTCTGGCGGATGCGACGACATCGTCACCAACCCGCCCTACGGGGACGTGCTGAACGATTTCGTCGCGCATGCGCTTCGCGTGCACAAGCCGCAGAAAATGGCGCTGCTGTTGAACCTGAACTTCCTCTGCGGCTTCGAGGACGATGACCGCAACTTCGTCATGGACGAGAACCCTCCGGCGCGGGTCTATGTCTTCAAGCGCCGGCTCCCGATGATGCATCGCGAGGGATGGACCGGGCCAAAGGCTTCGAGCCGCATGAATACGGCATGGTTCGTCTGGGAGCGGCAACCCGACGGGAGCTATGGCAGCGCGACCCTGGTGCAGCGGGTCGACTGGAAAGACTTCGAGCAGGCGGACGCGATGGAGCCGGGCGAACTCGGCCACGCCGCATCGATCCACTTCGACGAGAACTATTCGCGCGAGACGCCGAGAAAGACACTCGACGAACGGCTCGGCGAGGTCCGCGTGGACGCCGTCGCCTGGGGTGCGCGGCAGGTTGCCTTCTCGCGGCCGGAGCTGCGGCGCGGGATCGGTGTCCGCGACACGGTCGCCGAGGCACTCATCTCGGAGTTCTTGGATCGCGGCATGGTCGGGCCGGCTGACGAGGACGGCATCTATACCGTCATTCCCGGGGAAGGCTGGTCGCGATGAATCCGGATTTTTCCATCGACATGCTGAAAGGCTTCCTGCGGGCGCGCGTGAAGATCACCGCGTTCATGACGGCCTTTCCCAATCCGCCATTGACCGTCGTCGACCTGCCGAAGGGCGAAGCCGCTGCGAAAACCGCGCTCCGCCGGCAGGCCGGAGTGAGTGCCTCCGAATTCGAGCAGGCTTGGCATGGCCGGCCGATCTCCGGCGATGCCCAGGCGCGCCTCTGGCGGTCCCTCGGCGTCAACCCCGAAGCCCATGGCGTGCGTCTGGCCGCCTCCAGCACGAAGGAGACGGCTGATGCGGCCTGACATCGATCGCGCTCGCCTGTCGAGGGATACGCGCCAATGGATCGCGGACAATCGCCTTTCGACGCGGCGTGCGACGGACATCTATCCCGGGCTGAACCCGGCGATGATTTCACGGGCATGCAGTGAGACGGTTTTGTCGGCGGCGAGCCTGCTGACGCTCTGCGCTGCCATGCGCAAAGACCCGATGGACTATCTCGCGATGCGTGACAGCCCTTCGAAAAATCAAGCCGTTACAGCGAACGTCTCGCGTGAAACGCGTGAGCGCGCATGAGGTCCATCCTGCCGATCATAGAGGGTCTGGAGGGTGCGGCTACGCCTGCCGAGCGCGCTGATTGGCTGCTGCGGTGCCCGATCAGCATTCTTTTTCGCGAACACATGACCATTCGACCACTGCTGCAGCGGACAGGGCTGCAGGCGGGCATCGAGTATCTGGAAGCCATGCAGGCCTATGCCAGCGCCACGCGGACGCCTGACGGAGCATCGTTTCCGACAGTCTTGGATGCTGTGCGTGGGGCTGCGGAAAAACTGAGGGCTGCGGTCTAGCGGGGCCGTTTATACGAGGGGACACAGATGAATTCGATAGCGAGACCCCGAAGCTTCGGGCTCGACAACCGTATGACCGTTGTACTTTTCGCCGGCATGGGCGGCGGCTGCGATGGTCTGGAGGACGCTGGCTTCCACGTGCATCTCGCGGTCAATCATGACCCGTTGGCCGTTGCCATGCATGAAAAGCGACACCCGCACACCCGCCACCTGCGCTGCGACGTCTTCGAGGTCGATCCTCGGCAGGCGACACGCGGACGCGGTGTCAGGTTCCTGCATGCTTCACCGGACTGCACGCATTTCTCGGTGGCGAAGGGGTCGAGGCCGGTCAGCAAACGTCGGCGCTCGCTCGCCTGGGTGGTTCCACGCTGGGCGGGTCAGGTGCGTCCTGAAGTCATCACGATGGAGAACGTGCAGGAAATCAAGACCTGGGGGCCGCTGATCGCAAAGCGTGATCCGGCGACCGGGCGGGCGCTGCGGCTCGATGGCACGGTTGCGGCGAAGGGCGAGCGAATTCCTGTCCGCGATCAATGGCTGATACCCGATCCGCGTCATAAGGGGCGCATCTGGCGTGCCTGGTTGCGGCACATGCGGTCGCTCGGATATAGTTTCGAGGATCGAGTGCTGGTGTGCGCAGACTACGGGATTCCGACCATTCGCAAGCGATTTTTCGGCGTCGCGCGCGCCGATGGCGGACCGATACATTGGCCGGAGCGCACTCACGCACCACGCGCCAAAGCCAAGGCTTTGGGGCTCAAGCCGTGGGTGGGCGCGCACACCATTATCGACTGGTCTCTGCCGGTGAAGTCGATTTTCGATCGCAAGAAGCCGTTGGCGCCGGCAACGCTGCGGCGGATTGCTCGCGGTATCATGCGCTACGTCGTGGATGCCGAGAAGCCATTCATCGTTCCGATCACGCACACGAAGGGCGCCAATTCGGCCCGGTCGACGGCATTGCCGTTGAACACCCTGACGACGGCCAAGGGTGGTGAGCTTGCTCTCGTGGTCCCGACGATTGTCGACACGGCGCATGGCGAGGGGCAGGGTCGTGGTGTTTCAGAGTGGTCTGTCGAGGAGCCCTTGCGCACGGTGCAGGCCAGCCCGGGGAAGTCTGTCGTGTCGGCGCACCTGACGAAGTTCCGTGCGGATTCGGTCGGTGGCGACTTGGAGGAGCCGGCAAACAGCTTTCACAAGAGGGCGGGCTGCGCGCCGCCGCTCGGCGTGGTGGCCGCCACGATGATACAGGCCGGCAACGGCGAGCATGCCGGTCAGGTTGCGCGCTGCCTCGATATCGAGAACCCTCTCGGAACGCAGACTGCCGGCGGCCAGCGACAGGCGATGGTCGCGGCGTTTCTCGCTCAGCACAACAATGATGCCCGCCGCGACGGCGGCGTCCACCCTGGTCGCGAGATCGAGGAGCCTCTTGCCACGCTGACGGTCAATCCGCAGCAGGGCGTGGTTGCGGCGACTCTGGGTCGCCTTCGTCATACCGATGTCGAGGGGCAGGATATCACTCATCCCTTACCGACGCAGACGGCAGGTGGCGGCCATGAAATGCTGATCCTGCCGTTTCTGCAGGCCTATTATGGCTCCGGCGAGAACGGACACGACGTCCGCGACCCATTGAACACGCTGACTGTCACCGATCGCCATGGCCTCGTCCTGGTGCAGGTCAACGGCCAGACCATGGTCATCACCGACATCTGCATGCGCATGCTCGACCCTCTGGAGGGCGCGCGCGCGCACGGCTTTGACCCGGCAAGCTTCGACCACGTGATCGAGTTCACCGATGCTCGCGGCCGCCACGTGAAGCGCAAGCCGACCAAAACGGAGATCGGTCACCTGGTTGGCAATAGCGTGCCGAAGAAGATGGTCATGCTGTTGGCCCAGTGCAACGGCGAGTACGCCTTCGTGGAGGCAGCGGAATGAGTGCATTCCTGCTCGGCGCCGGCTTCCTTGCCGACATGGGCACGCCGATCCGCAAACTGGTCCTGCTGAAGATTATCGATGCTTGCCACGATGACGGTACGCGCATTTTTCCTGCCATAGAGACCGTGGCGAAGGCTGCTCAGTGCTCGTCGCGTCAGGTCCATCGCGAGATCAGCGCTTTCCTCTCGGCGGGCCTCCTGCGCACGGTTCGGCAGGGCGGCCGCGGCCCAGGTCACACCACCGAGTACGCGCTTGAGCTTCGCGTTCTCGACGCCATCGCCCGTGTAGGATGGGATTCCTATGTGGCCGAAAAGGGCGGTCAATCGGCGTCCGAAACGGTCGAAAACGGCTGTGAAAAGGGTGACACCGTGTCACCCTTAGCAAATAAGGGTGACACCGACGACAGTCTAAGGGTGACACCCACGACAGCTAAGTATGACTCCAGGAGTCAGACAACCCCTTATTACCCCTCCAATAACCCCTCAGAGAGAGAGGGCGTGCGCGAGACTTCGGAAGAAGATCCAAAACAGATCGAGAAGGCGTTCGATGCGCTGATGATCGGTCGTAGCGAAAATCCATGGCCGAAGGTTCTCGGATCTTCTCGCGACTGGGCATTGCGGCAGTTCCTGAAGCTGACTGCCGAAGAGCGTAGATTGGCTGACGAGCGACGCGACGCGTATCTGGCGGCTTGCCCCAAGGTCAAGTCAGGCGAGGGTAAGGGTAAGCCCAACTGCGTGCCATTGGGGGTGTATCTCCGCGACAAGATGTTTAACTACGTGGATGCTGTCGCGCCTCGCTCCGTCGAGCGCCAGAGAGCCAAGCAGGTCGCTTCTGATAGCATCGACGTGGCGCCGTTCGGCCCGGTCTGGGCGGGACTTCGGATGGCTTCGCTGCTCGACGGGGTTGTCGCTTTCGACATGCCGGAGGATATCCAGCAGGCCGCATCCAGCGTTTTCGAGGTCCATAAGCGCACCAGCGAGAGCCGGGCCATGGCCTATCTCGATGCTCGTGGCATCCGGCTCGAAGGTGGAAATCTCGTTTTCCCTGATGGGTACTACGAGCAGGAATACCGCCGTCGTGCGCTCCAGAACGGATATCCGGAGGTTAACCGGCTCCACAAGCTTGCCGCCGATCGCGGTCGCGAAAAGGCTGAGGCTCGCTTCGCGGCGATGTCGGATCTCTGCGAACCGGTTCCGGTCGACTCCGATCTGTACCTGGCATGGCGGCAATACCACCGGGACATGAACTGGCCGTTCGTCCCCGATCCCGGGACGATGCGTGTGGTCTACTTCCCCAAGGGGGGACCTGACGGCTTGAACGATTTTGAAAATGCCGCGCGGGCGGTGATTAAGGCGGAGCGAAGCGATGATCATGCAGCATAGAACCATCACTATGAGCGACAAGGTCGACATGTCCCGTCTGTGGACGAAACTCGATCGAGCTGCGCAGCTCAGAACGATTAAGGCCAACATGCTGTCGATCGCCAGCGCGAATCGGAATGGCGAAAAGTTCTGGTTCGCTCTTCGCATCATGACCGGGCGCGAGGAAAATGTGGAAAAGGTTCTTCTCGGTGCTGGCGTCGAGCTGATTTTTCCGAAGACCAAGGCGAAGGAAATGAAGCGCCGTGGCCGCATGATCACCATCCCGCCGCGCGCAGCCCTGCCCGGATACATGTTCGTCAGATGCGTTTTCGAGCCTGCGGCGATCAGCGGATTGAAGGCGATCGACGACGTTATCGACCTCGTCGGCGGCGGTAATCCCATCCGCATCGGAGAGAAAGAACTGATGCATTTCAAGGGGAAAGCGGAGCGGGGCGCATACGACACCTCAACGCCAGTGCCGGACAACTTCGCCGAGGGGGTTGCTGTTCTAGTCTCCGATGGGCCCTTCAAAGGTTGGGAGGGTGTTGTCGGAAAGCGGAACGGCAAGGGGCGTAAAGGTGACGAGGATGAGGGTAATATCCCTGTCGACATCAACCAGGCAGGTGCGGTGGCTCGGATCTTTTTGCCTCTTGCAATGCTGGTGATTCTCTGAGAGTCATTCGTCCACGGATGATCCGATGATCCTGAGTGAGCCCTTGAGACCGAGACTTGATCTTGGTCGAGTGAAGCGAAAGCTTCCGGGTCGGTAACCGGTCGGACCCCGCCCTGACACTCTCGTCGCGAGAGACCGAGTCAGGGTCAGTGCTACTGCATTGGGACTTTGCGAGGCGGCCTTCGGGTCGCCTTTTGTCGTATAGATCACAGGGGTTTTGCGATGCGGCTGCTGAACATAGCTTGGGCAGACCGGGTGCTGAGCAACTACGGAAAACGCGTCACAGAGTTGAACCAACGGTTTCCGAAGGTTCTGCCGCGTATCGTCAACCAGGTGGGCGACCGAGCGAAGACGCAGGTTATCCGAAACCTGACGGCCCAAACCGGCCTTCCGCGAAAGACGATCGTCAAGGCGGTCGGTGATCCGACGAGAGCGCGACCTGGTCGGCTGTCTTACGACATGGTCACCCGGGGCGGAAACATTCGGTTGAAGTATCTCAACCCTCGGGAAACGCCCGATGGTGTTGTTGCTCGCCCCTTCGGCAAATCGACGCTGTACCCGGGTGCATTCATGCGGGCAGGTTGGTGGCCGAACCGCGTGGAAGTCCCGAAATGGGGTGGACACGTGATGGTGCGCAATCGCTCGAAGTTGTCCGACTTCGAGCCTCAGGCGATAGCAGCTCGCGGTGTGCGCGGCCTGATCAAGAAGGGCAGTGGGCGCCACTACACATTCGCCCGATCCGGGGTGATCATTCCCGTCGAGATGCGCACCGGCCCGACGAAGGCCGCATTCGATCGCATCGCCGGCCCTCTGCTGCAGGAACGCGTCGACAAGGCCCTGATCAAGCTGGTGCCATGACCGCACCGCCGACCCAGACCCCAAAGGGTCGGCCTGTGGCGAAAGTGCCACACCCCCCCCCATTTAGGGACCGTTTTGGGGGAGCCGGAGCCAACGGGGCAGCGCGACTGCGGGATTTCACCAGTGCGACACTTCGCAAGCGGTACACGAATACACGTGCAAGCACACGTGATGCACGGGGCGTTGCACGATGGACGAAGAGTGGATTTCAATCACTGAGGCGGCCGCACGTCTTTCAGCTGGCGGTGATCGGGTCGATCGTTCGACGCTTTCTCGGTATCTCAAGCAGCATGCCGAGGCTCTTCCACTCAAGCCCGATGGCAAGTCCAATCTGGTAGATTTCGTGGCGCTTGCCGAGCATCGCGGCGAGAACGTCCGCATCCGCTCCTTGCCGTTACCGTTGCCGCAGAGCGAAACGCGTTCGGCTGGTTCATCAGCCTCGCCGAGCGGAAGGTTCTCAGGAACCCAGTCAGATGGCGCGGCGCGTAAAGCGCAGGCGGACGCCGAGCTGCGAGAGATGGACCTCGCGGAGCGTCGTAAGGAGTTGACGCCATTTGCCGAAGTCGACCAGGCGGGCCGCGACGCGGTCGCTATGATGCAAAGCGCCTTTGAGCGCGCGATCGAGACCGAGGCAAGCACTCTTTCGCTCAAGTATGGTTGGGAAGAGCGGATTGTTCGCCTCGCCCTCAAGAACTTCTCGAAGGCAGGTCTGGCTGTCTTCAATCGTCAGGTCCTCGAAAAACTCGATGCCATGCGCCGCCGGGACGATGCTGGTGGCGATGACGCGGGGCAGCCGGAGCACACGCAGTCGTTACAATGACCGTACACGATATCAGATCCCGTTTTCCGGAGCTGCCGAACGGTGCGATTGCAATCTTCCGAGGGATGGAGGCTGCAAGCCGTCCGACCGAAGATCTGACAATCAGTGAGCACGCCGACCGCTACCGCAAGGTGTCGCCGGAGTCTGGTTCTCCTTGGCCCGGCGATTTTCGTACCGATCGCGTTCCGTATCTTCGTGAGCCTCAAGACTGCCTGCACCCCGATCATCCCGCAAGGCGGGTGACCGCCCGATGGGCAGCGCAGCTTGGCAAGTCGACGGCTATCGAGAACTGGTTCTGCTTTATCGTCGACCAGGCGCCGGGATCGATGATGATCGTTCTGCCATCGATCGAGGAGTCAACGAAGTTTAACCGCGTAAAGCTGCAGCCCACAATTGAAGCCTCTAAACGCATAGCCCACAAAGTTATGCCGGTGAGCAGTCGGGATGAGCAGGGTAGCACCACCTCGTTCAAGCGCTATGCAGGCGGCTTCTGCCAGATCGTCAATGCCGGCTCTTCCAAGGGTCTGCAGATGGTGTCGATCAAGTATCTAGCCATGGACGAAACGACCGGATATCCAAAAGACGTCGACGGTCGCGGTAGTCCGCGCGATCAGGCCAGAGCCCGTCAGAAGATGTACGGCGACCTAGCCAAGGAGTGGCAGAGCTCAACTCCCGGCGTCGCCGGGGAATGCACTATCAGCGAGGATTTTGACGCCGGCGACCAGAGGTATTTCTACCTGCCTTGTCCGCACTGCTCGACATTCCAGGCGCTGAGTTTCGACATGATGCGCGGTGCGGATGCCGAACAGGATCTGCCCGTTCATATGCGATGCCTCGCGTGCGACGAGCCTATTTTCGATGGGCACAAGCGCGACATGATGGAACGAGGGCGATGGATAGCCCGCAGGGTTGCCGAGCACGAAGATCCTGTGCCGCTTGCTATCTCCTCGGTCGAAATCGACGAGTGGGCTTGCCCTCCCTGTGAAGGACGGTGCAGGGACTGGCAGCCGAGCTACCATCTGTGGGCAGCATACGCTCCTCGTGAAAAGTGGTCTCAGATATGGGCGCGCTGGCTTGATGCCGAGGGCGACACCACGAAAATGCGAACGTTCTGCCAGCAGGATCTTGCCGAGCCGTACGATCCCGGCGGTGTTACCGTCGAATGGGAAAAGATCGTCGAGGCAGCGAAAACTGAGCTGTTGCCATCCCGGGTAATCCCGTCCTGGGCGGCCCTGGTTGTGTCTGCAGCGGACGTGCAAGGGTACGGCATCAAATGGGTCGCCTATGCGATTGGCGCCCGCGACCAAGTGCAGTTGATCGACCGTGAGATCTTCGAAGGTGCGCCCGACCAGTCGGACGAGCCTTGGATCAAACTCTCCGATGCGCAGGCCCGAACATATCCTGTCGAGAACGGCACCCGCGAAAAGGGGATCGATCTCAGTGGCGTTGACTCGGGTTGGGCCACCGACCGCGTCTACCGCTTCTGCGCGGGCCGGCCTAACGTCTACGCCCTTGATGGGCGTGAACCGATCGGCCTTCCTTGGCTGGGCACACCGGTAAAGAAGGACATCAAAGACCGGAACCGGCGCGTGATATCGAAGGTGCTGCTTTATCCGGTAGGCCTTTTTGACATCAAGACTGCGGTTACCGCTGCGTTGGCGAACCTCGTGCAAGGGCGTTCGGAAACAGGGCAGTGGCCTCGCAACACGATCCATTTTGCGTCCGATCTCTGTGACGCGGATTTCGCGAAAGAATTGACAGCCGAGCGCCTTGTCGACGCTGAAGAAGAGGCCCGTTCCTCCGTCAGCCGTAGGGCGCGCCGATTGATCAAGCCCAAAGCGGGTCGCCAATGGAAGAAGGTGGTCGGTCGTGTGAACGACTGGTTCGACGCTACTGTCTATGCGTTCGCCCTTGGCTGGCATCTGCAGAGCAAGCGGCGATTGACGCTCGATCGTTGGGCTGACTTGGTGCGCGATCTGCACGGTGATCACGAGGAGCCGGCGGATCTCTTTGAAGCCGCCGAGCAAAACCCGTTCGTTAAGACAAAGCCGGCGGCTCAACCCCCTTCAGCGACGCCTTCGGGCAAGGCCCGGTCACCCCGTAAGAAATGGAGGTCATACTCGTGATCGAAGCTAAGCCGCGCGTCCGCGTGAAAGCACAATCGGCGAAGGTAACTCCGCCGGGCCCCACGGCGACGCCTTCTCGTCGTCATGTTGCGCGCTATCTGCGCGGCGACCGATCCGGTGTCTTGGGTATGCGCAAGGCGGTCACCCGTGACGCGCGATATGACGTGCGCGAGGCCGCCGAGCGGGCGGCAGCACTTGCTGTCGATTTCATGCACAACAGTGGCTGGATCGCTGGCGCTATTATGCAGATCCTTTGCGACACCATCGGCGAGGAGCTGAAGCTCAATTGTCGTGCCAAGCTAACGAAGCTCGGTTATTCCGACGAGGAAGCTGCGGAATGGTGCCGCATGGTCGAGGAAGAGTGGCGCCGCTACGCTTGGAACCCGAAAGAGTGCGATCTCGCCGGAAAGTCGACCATAGCCGAAATGGCAGACGCTGCTCTGCGCAGCTACCTGGCATCCGGAGAGGCATTTGGTATCCTCGACTACATGGAGCCTGCCGACCGTCGGCGCTATGGGATAGAGACCGGAACCAAAGTTTCTTTGATCGCTTCGCACCGATGCCCGCGCGTCACGAGAGAAGTGGAAGGGCTTGAGCAGGGCATTTTCCACGATGCCAACAATCGCGCAGTGGCCTATCGTTTCAGGGTGCGGGAAAGCGGAATTGAGCGCGACCGGGACATTGATGCATTCGACGTCATCCATCTCATGGATCGCGGCGCAAATCTCAACAGCGCGCGGGGGATATCCGAGGTCGCGCCAGCGCTGAAGGTTCTTGCCCAGTCTGATCAGCTCGCCGATGCGACACTTGCGAAGACGCTTCTACAAACGGTGTTCGCTGCCACGATCACGAGCCCAGAGCAGAGCGAGAACGCGTTTCAGGCTCTGCAGACCTTGGGCGATATCGACATGCCCGATGGCTTCGACCAGACCGACGGCTCTTGGGATGAGTTCATTGGAGGGCTTCAGCAAGATCTTCTGGAGGTCTGGGATATGCGCCTCGGCGCACTAAAGGAGAAGGGCATCTCGATGTCTGATCCAGCCCGGATCAACCACCTCGGGCCAGGGGAGAAACTGGAACTGCATTCTTCGTCGACGCCAAGCAGTGACTACATCGAATTTTTCCAGAACCTCCTTCGGGAGATAGCTCGCTGCCTCGGCGTCACCTACGAGTCTCTTTCCATGGATCATTCGGACGCGACCTATTCTTCGGTGCTGATGTCCGTGGCGACTATCTGGCCCGTCGTGTTGCGACGTCGTAGTCGCATCGTCGCTCCCTTCTTACAGGCTATCTATGAACGCTGGCTGGAAGAGATGATTGAGCGGGGAAAGATCCAGATCAAAGGCGGACGAGACGCGTTTCGCCGCCATCGAGAGTCGGTCTTTCAAGCCGAGTGGCACGGGCCTGCGGCCCCATCGGCGGATAATTACAAGGCCGTCCTCGCTGACAAGATCGAATTGGAGATCGGGGTCTCCACCTTCGCGGACATCTGCGCCAAACGCGGAAAGAATGGTCAGGAACAGATTGTTCAGCTCGGCCGCGAGAAAGATCAGTTCGAGAAGGTCGGGGTTCCTCACCCATTTGGGCGGACCCAAGGCGGGGCCGGACCGCAAGGCGCTGCCACAGAGGGTAGTCGCGACCCCGCAAAGGATACTGCCTGATGGCTGATGATGACATTGATCCTATTGCGGTCGACTGGTGCGCCAGAGCGGTAAAGCTTCGCAAGGTCGAAGAAGCCCTGCTTATGGGCGAGATGGTTACCGAAGCACGCTTCGGCGAGGATATGTCGCGTTTTGCAAACGCTAGCCTCGCCGATGTCAAAACGGCGCTCGAGGAAGCAATTCGCAAGTGCCAGATTTCCCGCGGCCAAACGCCGAAACGGACACGCTACGCGATGTCCGGGCGAATGCGCCCTTACTGAGGTTCCAAAACATGGCTGCTATTATTGAAGACGGAAAGCTCCGGCTGACCGGCTATGTCGGCGACTATTATTTTGAAGACGGTTTCACATCTCAGGATGTTGTCCTCGCTCTTGCGGGTATCGACGATGATGACCCGCTCGACGTCCACCTGAATTCCGGTGGCGGTATCGCATCTGAGGGCGCCGCCATCCATGCTCTCCTTACCTCGCGCCGGGGTGAGACGAACATCATCGTCGAAGGGATTGCGGCCTCCGCCGCCTCGCTGATCGCGATGGCAGGCGGAACGGTCACAATGTCTGCTGGTGCCGTCATGATGATCCACGACCCGGCTGGTGGAACCTTCGGAAACTCGGCCGATCACAGCAAGACAATCGAGGCGCTCGAAGCGCTCGCGACAGCCTATTCCCGCGTCTATGCGGCCAAGTCCGGAAAGACAGCGGAAGAGTGCCGCGAGATCATGAAGGCTGAGCGCTGGCTCACTCCCGACGAGGCAGTGAAAGAGGGCTTCGCCGACGAAACCACGGAACAGAAGGCAAAGCCCGTAGCGGCCTTCGACTATCGGCTGTTCGCTCACGCACCGAAGAACCTGGTCGCGATGGCGAAGAAAAAGAACTGGTCGCTTCCGGCGACCATGGCGGCTCCAGCCGCGCAACACCGTCCAACCGAGGAGATCTCCATGACGGATAAGGAACGTGCGGATCAGCTTGCCGCCGAAAATAACAAGCTGAAAGCAGATCTCGACGCGGCCAACGGCGGCATTGAGGCTGCGGTCAAGAGCGATCGCGATCGTCGTACGGCGATCATGGCGCTCGAAGAAGCGAAGGGGCGCGAAGCTCTCGCCGAACATCTCTTCACGCAAGGTAGCACCGTCGACCAGGCGAAGGCGACCTTGACTGTCTCCCCGAAAGCTTCGGCGGACGACAACAATGCCGATGACTACCGGCCCCGCCGGACGACAATGAACGGCTCCGGGCTCAACAAGCAGGACGGCACGGGTCAGCAGAAAGGCGATCGCTCTCTGCTTTCGGCTTCTGTCGATCGCGCCAACAAGCGTCGCTAAAAGGAGATCGACGTCATGGTAACGCTCACCAAGGGCACGCGCCCGACTGCACATTACATCGTTTCCGAGGCCAACGGCTATCGCTCCCGCGACCAGATTGTCATTGCTTCCGGCAGTGGGAAGCTTGACGCCGGTACGGTGCTCGGCAAGATCACCGCCGCTGGCGCTACGATCGGCCAGTACAAGCCCTATGCGCCCGGTGCAAACGATGGCACCCAGAACGCTGTCGCAATCCTCTACGAAGGTTGCGATGCCACTGCAAAGACCGTCCGGCGCACTGTCACCGCGCGCGACGCCGAAGTTCATGCCGATGTCCTGGTCTGGGCCAATGGCGTGACCGATCCCCAGAAAACAACCGCGCTTGCCGCCCTCGCGGCGCTCGGCGTCGCTGCCCGATAAGGAGGGGCACGTCCATGGCTCTTGTAGCAGACATTTTCAATCAGAACGCCTGGGGCGCCATCGAGGTGCAGGAAGAGATCGTCGAGCGTGTCGATTTCCGACCGCAGCTTCTCGGCTCTCTGAACCTCTTTTCGCCGATCTATTCTCGTTCTCGGACGATCGGCATCGCGGACACGAACGGCGTTCTGACGCTGATCCCCACATCGGCGAACGGCGCACCGCCCGAAGAGCTTGTTCCCAAAGGTGCAAAGCTGCGGACCATGGAAGCCGTCCGGCTCGCCAAGGGGTCGACAATCTACGCGATCGAGCTGGCTGGCGTTCTTGCCTTGCCCTTCGACGAGCAGACAGTCGAGGTCACGGACGAGGTTACGACTCGCACTGGGGCCATCAAAGACGATCTGGAACTGACCTGGGAGCACATGCGCTTCGGCGCCGTGCAGGGCAAAGTCCTCGATGCCGACGGCACAACCGTGCTCGTTGATTGGTACGAGTTTTGGGGCATTGCCGCACCGGCCGAAATTGATTTCGAGCTTGACGACGACGCCACCGACCTTCGCAAGAAGTGCCGAGACGTGAAGCGCGCCATGCAGAAGGCCGCCAAGGGAGCATGGACCCCCAGCACGAAAGTCGGCGCCCTGGTGGGCGATGAATTCTTCGATCTCCTTGTGAACCACAAACAATACAAGGAAGCCAAGCTCGGAACCGAAAAGGCTGCCTCCCTCGAAAACATCGAAGGTTATTCGGCTGTCGAGTTCGAAGGGATCATCTTCATCAACTACCAGGGTACTGACGACGGCACGACGATCGCCATCGGCAGTGACAAGGCCCGCTTCTTCCCGATCGGCGCTCGCGGTGCATTCCAGGTCGGTTGGGCTCCCGCCAGCGAGTTCAAGCCGTATCTCAACAAGCGCGGTCAGGAATTCTACGGCCTGGTGCTGGAAGACAAGTCTGGTCGCGACGAATGGGACCGCGTCGAGCTGTACAGTTATCCGCTGTTCATCTGCACCCGCCCGGAGATGTTGCAGAGCGCCAAAGCGAAGTAGCGCCCGAGGCCGTCAACCGGCCGCCCGATAGAGGCGGCCGGAACCTTAATGGAGAGTGTTATGACGAAGCTTGTGACTGAAGCCGGCTACTACAATGGAAAATTTCTCAAGGCCGGCATGACCATGCCTGAGATCCCGGATCATGCCGCCGATGACGCGGTGGTCAATCTCGCATCCTTGAACAAGGATGACCTTGTCGCGGAAGCGAAGAAACGGACCATCGAGGTCGATCCGTCCAAGACCAAGGCGGAGATCATCGCCGCGATCGAAGCGGGTTCGAACTGATGCCCATAGCTGCTCGCCATCATGAGTTGCGCAATCGTGTGGTCGAAGCCGTCGATTGGAAATTCGCGGAGCCGGTCAAGCTGATCTTCATGAAAGACGGCAGTGTCGATCCTGAGCGACCAACGATCGACGAATTCGATGCGATTTTGAGGGTTGGCGGCGGCAAAGAGTCAAGCTTGTCGCCCGGCGCCTCGCGCGCCTGGCGCTCCAAGCTCGCGGCGGGCAAGGCTGAGCTGCATATCGATCCGGCTCGCTATGATGGTCCGGCCTTCGCCACTGGCGATCGAATTCGAGCGATAGCCCGAAAAGGGCAACCTCGATTTGAAGTTCTTCGTGTCGACGATCGCGGCGAGAGCCGCCTCATTCTGGAGCTCGGGGAACAATGAGCTTGATGCGAATAGCGCTGCGGATTGCAGCCGTCGAAGCCCTCAAGGGGCGGACGCTGGTCGGCAACAATGTTCTCGACACTCCGAACGGAGCGCTGGACATTCAAGCCGACGGCAGTCTGCGCACGGAGGAAGACAGGCCCTTCGTGTCCGTTTACACCGATCAGGGGAAGGCGGAGGGGACCGCCGGCCGCTCGCTCACGGAGAACGGGCTGTGCGACATCATCTTCGAAATGGGTATCTCGTCGGCGATGCTCGAAATCGACGAGCAGACCGAGGAGACGGTTCTTGTCGGAATTAACATTCCAGGGTCGGATCGCAATCGCGAATTCTATCTCGACATCGTCCAGCGGCAGGTCGGCGATGCGCTGAACGATCCATCGAACGCATGGGCCGATATTTACCGGGGCCTGCATCATCGGATCGTGAAAATCGAATATGCCGGCGCCCGAAACACCGAAGACGGTCAGCGGCTTGCCGGTCACCAGATGCGGCTCACGGTCGAACTTGGTGACGAGCCTGAGAAGGGCGTCGCGCTCGACGAGCGCTCGGCTTTCATGCGGTTTCTCGTCGCTCTCGATGCTTCGGAAGATCGCTCCTACCAAGCCCAGGCGGCTATGATGCGCGGGCTGATCGGCGGCGTCAGCGAGGAATGGGATGCCGTCCAGCGGCGCAACGGCATGACGGTCGCCGAGTTGGCGGCGCTGCAAGACGTGTTCGCCACGGGCTGAATTCTCTCTCTCCATCTCGGGAGAACATCATGATTTCCGATTTCATTGCAATGCGCCTCGATGTCGAGATGCTGAAAACCGCTTTCGGCAATTCTCTCAGGGTCGGGCCCGTCGAGGTGGTCGATGCTCAGAAGGGTTATCGGCTCCGCCTCGGTGGCACGGATGCCGAGCCGTATCTTTCGCCCTGGTACCCGCATCCCGAAACCGGAAAGACATCGATACCGCTCAAGAAGGGGCAGATCGTCGGTGTCGTCAATCCGACGGGTGATCCGAGGCAGGGCTTCGTCATCAGGGGTGGTTACTCGGACGGCAACCCATCGCCGAATGACGATGTGGAGGCCAATGTTTTTCAGGATGCAGGCGTCCGGCTCTCGATCAAGGGCGGTAAACTCAGGATCGAAGCCGAGGGCGGCGTCGAGATTGTGGCGCCCGATTTCGCGGTGAACCCCTGATGCCGCGCGTCGCACGTATCGGCGACAGCGGTTCGCACGGCGGCACAATCATCACCGGCTCCGATACCGGCACAAGCGACGGCAGGAAGATCGCGCGGATCGGCGATCTCTACGATTGCCCCATTCATGGCACGAACCCGATCATATCGGGCTCCGCCGAATATTCGCTCGACGGTCGCAAGGTCGCGCGCGTCGGCGACCGCACCCAGTGCAACGCCATCATCACATCCGGCTCGGCCAAGCACCGAGACGACAGCTAGGAGAACGGAAATGAGGAAAAAGACGATCTCGTCGAGCGCAGCGCTCGCGACGACTGGTGCCGCTTCGGGCGGTGATGGCCGTGTCGGTTATCACGTGCGCCCTGGTGTCGCCTGGGTGAACGGAAAGCGCGTCGGCGATGCGAAGACAGTCTCGCTGAACAGCGACGAGGCGGCTTACGATCTGTCGCTCGATCGCATCTCCCCGGAAAGCGAGCCGCTTCCGGCAAGCTGGACGGACGGTTCCGGCGATGGCGGGAATTGATCGCCGCACTGGCGCAATCCTCGGCGATCTCTCCTCGGCGCTTCAGGCCACCGTCTTCATTCTCTCGACCCGTATTTCGTCGACCGTGCTCCTCCGAGAGTTCGGCGGCGGTGTTATCGAGTTGCTCGGTCGAGGTATGACGCCATCCCTGTTTGCTACCTGGCAGCAGCTCATCGCCACGGCGATCGAACTCTGGGAGCCGCGCTTCGCAATCCGTCGCGTCGTCCCCACGGGGACGGTCGACGAGATCCGTATGGGTCGGGCTGGTCTCTTGATCGAGGCCGATTTTCGCCCTCGCGGACACCTCGGCGATTACACGGTCGAACGTGTCGTCGGCTTCACCCTCAACTTTGCAAGCGGCATCACGGCGGTAGCGGCATGACATCGACATATGCGCCAACGGCGATCGACCTCTCCCGCCTGCCGGCTCCCGACGCGATCGAGATCCTGTCGACGACTGCCATGCAGCAGGGCTTCGTCGACAGGTTTCTTGAAGAGTGGGCAGCGCAGCGGGTCATCGACCCATTGCTGCCCGCCTTCGAAGAGCAGACGCTGCAGACGAACCCGGCGATCGTCGTCGGCAGGGCGTGGACATATCTGCGGACGCTCGATAGGCAGCGGGTCAATGATGGGCTTCGCGCTCTTCTTGCCTCGTTGTCGACAGGGTCCAATCTCGATGCCTTGGCGGCGGCCCGTAACATTGCCCGTTTGACGATCGTTCCCGAGATCGGGGATGAGCCGGCTGTGCTCGAAAGCGACGCGGCATTGTTGCGTCGCTACCTTCTATCCTTCGACGTCCCTTCCGCAGGCTCGGCCGGTCGTTACCTCTTCGATGCGTGGGCGGCATGGCCTCAGTCGGACGATCGCACGCTCGGTCTGTGGGACGCGCGCATCAACGGGCGGGCAATCCATGGCCGGCTCGGAGATACTGACGTGGTGTTGATCGGGCCGTTCGGCCGGTCGCCGACGAGCCTTGAGCTGGCAACGGTTCGCGCTGCGGTAACAGATGTAAACCGCGCGCCCGAGGCTGTGGCAATCTCGGTGCTCGCCGCCGATCGCTTGGAATATGTCGTGTCGCTGGTGCTCGATGTGCCAGGCGTCGGTCCCTCCGCCGAAGCGATCCGGCTCGAAGCGGAAACCAGGGTCAGGGCGGCGGCGACAGAGCGGATCATCATCGGCGGCGAAATCCCCGATGGCCTGCTGGCAGGCGCTGCCTATGGCCCAGGTGTTATCAAGGTTCGCGACCTCGCTCCCGTCGTCATCGATCCTGATCCCTACAAGGTGCCTGTGATGACCAGCATCAACATCGTGACCACGGTGCGCGAATGAGTGTCGTCGGTCGACTTCTTGCGGATGGCGTCGGGCCCTTCGAGCGGGCCATGGCCGCCGGCATGTCCGATGACCTGCCGGTGCCGTATGCCGAGCTGCTCAATCCATATCGCACCGAAGAGCGGTTCTTGCCGTGGCTTGCCGCGCATCATTCCGTTGACCTCTGGTTCGATGATTGGCCCGACGAGCGCAAGCGCGAGATGATCGCCCAGGCGGCCGGCGTGTCCACCCTCTACCCGGGATCGCCGATCGCCGCGCTCAAGGGTACCTTGCCCGGTTTGCGGCGATATCTCGAATTCGTCGATGCCGAGATCATCGACCGCATTGCGCATCCGGCCCGCTTTACATTCGGGCGGGCGGTCATCGGGCGGACGCCGATCGCGCACCAGGCTTTCGTTGCGCACTACCTGGTGAAGGTGTTGCTGCAGGCGCCCCGAAACAGGTTTGAGATCGGTCGCGGGGCTTTTGGCCGCGCGGCATCGACGAGGGTGGACCTCGAACCCCTGCGCCGCGTCAAGCGCGCCATGGTGATCGCGAAGGTTCCCGAAACTCAATACACCGTGTCTTTCGCCTGGCGGCGCGGGATAACCTTCAACGACAACATCCTGATCGACGGCAGCCACGTTTTCGGCGGCTGGGTCGACAGGACCCGCCTTGATTAGGAGCTGCCATGAAGCGCACATTATTCTCTGAGGCCGAAATTGCCGACCACGCCGATTTTCAGGCGATCGGGGAGCATTCTCAAGAAGCGACCGACGGTCTCTGGCTCGATGCCATTGGCTACCCCGCGCACTGGGCCGCTTTCACTGTCTCGAAGCAATCCGCCCAGGTGGTGACGGTGTCAGCCGGCCGCTACGTCAACGGCCAGATCGTCTATGAGCAGGCGGAGCCGACAAACCTCAACCTGCAGCTCCTTATCCCCGTCGCGGCTTCCGATCAGCGCTGGGTCGCGGTCCTGCTGCGTGGCGAGGAAATCGAAGAGACGGAAAACCGTCCCTTCGAAGCTTCGGAAGATCCCGAGGTGAGCGAGATCGTCAACCGCACGACGCCGAAGACGGTAAAGCGCATCGTCAAGCTCATCACCCAGAGCGGCGAGGCCAACCCGGTGCCGGTCAAGCCGGTGGTCGCATCGACGGACGCTTGCATCGCCTATGTTCTGTTGAAGTCGACGGGCGTCGACACAATCGAGCCGGGCAACGAAAGCCGCGTCAAGACACTCTATGAAGTCGAGGGTCGTGTCGCGGCGATCGAGGTCGACCTCGACAGCCTGTTTCTGCGCACCGAGACGATCGAAACCCAGATCGTCAACATCTGGGGCAAGCTGACGGAAATCCCGCGCCCGGAAATCATCCGCCAGATGCAGCGCGATATCGGCGCCGTTCGTCTCAAGGGTGATCTTCCCGACGAGGCGCGAGCCTATGCCTATGATGACGCGCTCGTGCCGGATCGCTGGGATAACACGCACGTCGACTGGCTCGCTCGTATCGAGGAGGGCGTCCGCTTCGGCTTTGCGGCAACCGCACAGGCCCGGCTTGAAGTGCAGGCGGAAGATGATCCGAAGATCGCGTTTCGCGGACGGCGCATGGTGCCGGCGTTCGACGAGGTGACGCGTATTGCGAACACGTCGTTGGATGCATCGCTGAACATCTCGCAGCTCGTGCACCTAGAGACGACGCTTATCCGCAAGGAGGCCTCCCGTGTGCGTGTGACCTACGGCCCGACACAGGCCGCGTGTGAGAACGCGGCCGGCTGGTCCGTTCTCGGTGGGGATGCTCGTGTCGGCCAGATCTTCACGATCAACGGCGAGCAATTCGAGGTCGTAGCGACCTACGGCGGCAAGAAAGGCCACAAGGTCTACGGTGTTCGTCAGATCCGCTATGAGGCCTATATCGAGCCGTATTGGGAGTATGTGACCGAAGAAGTCGGCGTGAACGGATCCGTTTATGCGCAGACCTTCCTTGTTGCGCAGCCGATGCAGTTGACCAGCCTCGACCTGTCGTTCGCGCGTGTCGGCTCAGACGGCGACGTTCATGTCTTCATCGTGGAAACCACGACGGCGGGGACGCCGAAGTTCGACGCGATGCTCGCCCAGGGCGTCCTGCCGCGTGCCAACCTGGTCACGGGCTGGAATAAATGCGTCCTGCCGATCACGCTCTTGGAGAGTGGTAAACGCTATGCCTTCGTCACCGTGACGACGGGTGCGCATTCACTCCACACGTCAGGAGCGAACAAGTACACGGGTGGCTCGCAGTTCATCACCACCGATGGTGCGTTCGCCCAGGGCTCCACCGAGATCGATTTCTGCTTCAGGCTGAATGGCGCCCGCTATCGCAGCCCGCGCACGGTCATTGCGATGCATGCCCTCAATCTTGCCGATGGCATGACGCAGATCGATTTTGTTTTCGCCGGATGGATTCCCGGTGGCTGCGAACTCGGCTGGGAGATCCGGCCGGCGGGAACGGACACCTGGATTGAACTCGACGACGGTGACCCTGCGGAGAACCCTCTGGTCGGGCTCCCTGCCACCGTCGAGCTGCGCATGGTGATGCTCGGCACTACTGACCTGCAGCCGATGATCCAGCTTGATGACAAGGCGGTTTCGCAGGTGGCGCGCAATCGCGGCAACATGGTCGCGGTTAGCAAGCTGGTGGCGTTCGGCCTGTCGACGACATCGATCGTGACCCAGTACACGCTCGATAACTACGACGCCACCCGGCACACCTTCGCGCCGTCGATCATGGTCGGCGCCGCCGTGGTCAACCCCACGACCACGCAGATGACCATCGATCCGCAGAACCCGAACCGCCGGACCTATGTGTCCACCTACGCGCTCGGCGCTGCGGCGACCGGTGCTCGTATGCGCCTGGCCGCAAACACCAACAATATCGTCACTGTGCCTTTCGTGCAGGACGTCTTCATCGCAGCACTGTGAGGGTGACATGGAAATCGATCCGGACAAAACCTACACCGTCAAGCTGGCCCGGCTCGTCCGGGTCGGCGCCTTCACCTACAAGCCCCTGAATGAAATCGAGATGACGGGCGCTCTCCTCGCTCGCATCGTCGAGCAGGAAGGGGAGGAGGCGATCGACGATGCCAGACCGCTCTGACAACTACCAGCTTCTGTCCTGGCCGAAGACGAAGATCGACCGGGAAATCTGGAATTCTGTGCTTGGCGATATCGCCGCACGCCTCACGGCTCGCGAGGAACTGGAGGCAAGTTTCGAGGCGCTGATCGAGCAGGGGACGCAGGCCTCTCTCGATTATGTGCAGGCGACGATCGCGCCTCAGCTTGAGAACCTTCAAGATGAGATCGAGGAAGCGCGCGCCCAGATCGAGGAGATTATCGGCAGCGGGACGGCTCCCAACTCCGCAAAACTCGGAGGACAGCTGCCTGCTTACTATGCTCCGGTCGCTTACGTGGATGGATGGGCAGCGGACGTGGCGACGGCCCTTGGTTTAAAGGCCGACCAGCTAACCACCTACACCAAGTTAGAGGTGAACAATCTCGTTGGATCTCGCCTTGCTCTTTCGGGCGGTACTATGTCCGGCGATATCAACCTGGCTGGTAACAAGCTGGCGGGAGTTGCGAGCATCAACGGCGGTCCCATGTCGGGTGCCCGCAATAAGATCATCAACGGTGGTTTCAGCATATGCCAGCGGCTGGCAGCTCCAGCAACAGGTCAGGTGATCAATGCGGGCTCGTCTGTCTACGTTTTGGACCGCTGGTTGATCACCAACAATACGAACCAGCCGGTAACGATCAGCCAGCAGTTGCAGACTATCGGACAGGTGCTGTCTCCCGGTAATCCGAAGTTCAAACTTCGGGCCGCATTTGCGACCGCGCCGACGAGTGGGACGCTGCGGATAGCGCAGCGGATCGAAGGCGTGGAAACTCTTGCTGCTGCCGTCGCTTCAGCTCGTGGACATTTCACAGGGCCTGCAGGAAACGAGACGCTGGCGTGCGAACTCGTTCAGAATTTCGGCACAGGGGGGGCGCCATCCGGCGCCGTCACGACCGCGTCTGCCTCGCTTGACGTTACCACGATCTATAGCGCGGCTTCTCAGGTCAGGCGGGCGCTCTTCAACGTACCTTCGGTCGCGGCGAAGACGCTGGGATCGAACGGCAACGACTACCTGGAACTGGCGTGGGTGCTAACCCCCAGGCAAACCGGTAACTACGAGCTATCCGTGATGTCGTTCGTCGAGGGCGACAGCCGAGCGGAGGCCGATCCGTTCGGTCAGCGCCCATTGCAGCAGGAAATTGCCATTTGCCAGCGTTACTACTACCGCAACAACGCCATGCACTTCACTACATACCAAATTGGCGGTAGCGCCACGGGCATGTACTACACATTCCCCGTGCGTATGCGTGCGGTACCGACCTTCGGGGCCATCGGCATCATCACTTCGGTCAACGCCTCTGGATATAGCCCTAGCGTGCTTACGCAGCTGGGGGCAGAGATCAGAACGTCGGCAGTAGCTAGCGGCCCTGTGGTGGTGGGAGCTGACAACTCCTTCGATGCTGAGCTTTAAGGGATGCGATCATGACAATTCAGTCCGCTCAATATACTCCAGATGGCAATATCTCCGCCGTCATAGATGAAGCTCAGATGATCGTCCCTGACGATTTTGGCAACAGGCACAGACAGATGATTGCCGATTGGGAGCTAAGCGGGAATGTAATTTCCCCTTTCGCCCCACCGGTTGCAACCAAGGCTGCGGTGGATGTAGAACGGGACCGCCGCATCGTTGACGGTTTCACCTTCGAAGACGTTTTCTACCAGACGCGAGCGGAGGACCGCGAGAACATCGCTGGTGCAAAGTCCGCTGCAACGGATGCAATCGCGCTAGGCGCACTGCCCGGGGACTTTAGCTGGCGCAAGCTTCTCGACCCAAACGGTCCAGAGACGTTCGCGTGGATTGCTGCTGACAACAGCATTCACCCGATGGATGCGCAAACTGTTGTCCGCTTCGGATACGCGGCTTTGGCGCATAAGGAAGCTCATATCTTCGCTGCTCGTCAGATCAAGAACCTGTCACCGATCCCCGCCGATTACGCGACCAACGCGTCCTACTGGCCCTAACCGATCACATTCGTGAGATCTGTTGTCCGCCCCACACCGGGGCGGGCAAACCTGTGCCCTGATCAGCCCTTGGGCAAGGCTTTCCCATTTTCATAGGAGCCACAGATGTCCGATCCAGTGTTCGGCATGACCTTTTCGCGCCCAGATGACGAGCCCGTGCCGGCGCTTGGTGCGGACTTTTCCAAGGGCCTGTTTGTCGAGGCATCCACCGACGCCGACGCTACCGCCTTTCCGATCGGCCAGCCGGTGCGTATTTCGACGGCCGATGCCGGGATGCTTGCGAAGCTCGGTACCGGCCCGCTTCGCGATGCGGTCAACGCCGTCAATTCGCAGCTCAATGGCCTGAATGCCGGTGCCGACGTGACTATCTATCGCGTCGCTGAGGGTGCCAACGGCGCTGCCACTGCTGCCAACATCGCGACCGCGCTTGCGCCGACGAACATCGCGAGCATTCCTTCTGCGGTCAACGCCACGCCTCGTCTCGTCTGGGCCGGGCGCGGTGCGTACCGTGTCGACATGGACACGGCGGGTCCGGTGGCTGCAGCGCTTCACGCGGCTTGTGAACGGCTGCTCGCGGTGTCGGTGATTGATGTCGACGACACGTCGGCGGCCAACGCGATCGACGCGCGCGAAACCTTGAACTCCGAGCGCATCATGCCGATCGGTGTCGCGGCTCGCGTCTACAGCGGCTCCAACCTGGTGACCAAGCCGATGGGCCCGCGCATCATCGGTCTTTTCCAGCGGGTTGATTCCGAGAACGGCGGCAAGCCTTTCGAGCCGATCGCCAACCGCGCTGTTTACGGCATTGCCGGCCTCTCGCGGCAGATCCCGTTCTCGCTGCTGGATGGATCGACCGAAGGCCAGCAGATGCTGGAGAGCGAGGTCTCGATCGTCGCGGCCGGCGAAAGCGGGGTCGACGGCTCGATCGCGGACGGCGGTTTCGTCTTCATCGGGACCGACAATACCACCACGGGCGAACTCTGGAAGCAGATCCACCAGGTTCGCGGCGCCGACTATCTCACCGTGAAGATGATGGAAATCACTCGTCAGTTCCTCGGTCCGAAGATCTCGGCGGCGCGGGTCGAAGCGTGGATCAACAGCCTGAAGTTCATGCTGCGCGACCACAAGGGCAACGACGATATCCTCGGATATGAGGTGAAGTTCGATGCCAACAAGAACAGCCCCGAGGAGATCCGGCTAGGTCACCTTCTGGTCAACCTCGGGATCGAGCCGGCGCCCTCCTTCAAGCTCGCCCGTCACGAGGTTCGGCGTTATCGCCCGGCGGTGGAAGGCCTTGTCGCCGACATCATCGCCCGTCTCAGCACCGTCAACTAAGCCAGATCGGAAGGATCGTCGAAAATGGCACAGCTACCTCTCTACCTGCTTTCCGCCGTCGATGTTCGCCGCGTATCGGCTCCCGACACGGTGCGCGGCATCACCATCGCCTCGCTTACCCTGCCGGGCATAACCTTCGCCACGGGTGAGCATAACCCGGGCGGCGGCGTGATGGCGGTGAACTTCTCGCTCCCTCGCATCGAGGCGCCGGAGCCGGCGTTCTCGGCCAAGGGCATCGATACCAACATCTTTACCGGTCTTGGCGAAACGGATCGCTGGGTGTTTGCCGGCAGCTATCTGAGGCGCGGCCCTGGTGGTGGTGCTGCGGTACCGGGGCGCGCCATCATCGAAGGCGTGATCAATGCCTGGGAGCCTGACGAAAGCGACCCGGCTGAGTTTCAGGGGTGCACGCATACCTTCGCGGAAGTCACCCACTACGAGTTCCATCTCGACGGTGTCGAGCTGTTCTACATCGATTTCTGGGAACGTGTCCTGCGGGTCGGTGGAGTAGATCGGTTCGCGTCTCACCGGTCTGCGCTTGGCGCTTAGCAGGGCCTAAGCCTGGCTCGTCCAGAATATGAAAGTCTGGACGGCCAGCAATCCAGCGTAAGCGCCTAGCACGGTCGTTGTGATCTGGATTGGCTTCATGCGGAGCGCTCCGCAGGTCGCGATCATTGCGACCGCTACTGCTGCAAGTGCGAGAATGTGGTTGGTCGATCCGGCCGTCATGAAGATCGCCCCGACTATGACAAGCGACGCCGCGGTGGTCAGCGCGCCCTTCCAAAACTCGCTTTTGACAATCCTCGCTCCGATGGCGCCGCCGACAACTGTAAAAAGAAACAATGCGGCGATCTGATCTGTGTCCTGCACCGGAGCCTCGTGTGAATGCTGAATCTTTCGGCAATCTAGTATGCAACCCAAAGGAAAAGTAAATGGATAACATCAGCGTCACACTGCTCTCGCCCGTTACCGTGGATGAGGTGACCATTGACAGCCTGACGTTCCGTGAGGCGGAAGTCGGCGACCTGATCGAAGCGGCCGATTGCAAAAACGAGATCGAACGCATGGCCGTGATGATGGCCAGCGTCACAGGCGTTTCCCTTCCGGTGATCAAGAAACTGAAGGCTCGCGACCTCAAGAACATCATGAGCAAGGTCGGAAATCTCTTGGGAAACGACACCAAGACGGGATCGACTGGAACGGCATAGCGATCTTCGTCGCGCATTGGACCAATACACCGCTCGACATGGTCTGGCGGTGGCGACCGAAGCGTTTGCTGACGGTCTTTGAACGCACCCAAAAAATGTTCGGAAAGCCCAAAGGGACCAGATCATGACCACTCATGAGAGCCGGCTGAGAATTACGTTGCTTGATCAGGTGACGAGCCGGGCACGCAGCATCTCCTCCGCTCTCGGTGGCATCGAAAAGCAGGCCTCGTCTTTCACGGCTCCATTCCGTTCGTTGACGGCGCAGCTCCTGGCTTTCGGTGGCGCCTATCTTGGCATTTCCGAAGGGGTGAAGGCCACAGCGGGCGCCGCGATCGGCTTCGAAAGCGCGTTTGCCGATGTCCGCAAGGTGGTCGATGCCAACGAAGAGCAGTTCGAAAACCTGCGTCGCACCATCCGCAAGATGTCGACCGAGGTTCCTCTTGCGGCAGACGATATTGCCGCGCTCTTCGCAGCGGCGGGCGAGTCCGGTGTCGCGACGAATGACCTCAAGGCGTTCTCGGAAATGGCGTCGCGCGTTGGTATCGCGTTCGACATGTCAGCAGGTGAGGCCGGCGAAAGTCTCGCGAAGCTGAAGACGCAGCTCGGATTGAGCGTTTCCGAAACCGGCGACATGGCCGATGCGATCAATCACCTGTCGAACAACATGGCTTCGAAGGCCAAGGATATCACCAACTATATGCTGCGTGTCGGCGCGCTCGCCGAAATGGGTGGTTTCACCAAAGAGCAGATCGCCGGGATCGGTAGCGCTATGATCGCGGCCGGCGCTGAGGCTGAGACCGCCGGCACGGCCATGCAGAACGTGGTCAAGGCCCTGACCAAGGGTGATTCCGCGAAGAAGGGTCAGCGGGATGTAGCCGAGGCCTTGGGTCTGGATCTCCCGCAGATTGCCAAGGAGATGCAGAAGGACGCACCGAAGGCGATGCGCAAGGTTTTGCGCGCCATCGCCAAGGCTCCGAAGGATCGGCATATTGCCTTGCTTTCCGATTTCTTCGGGGATGAGGCGAAGGCGTTCGCTCCGCTGATCGGCAATATGGGATTGCTCGACCAGGCGCTGGACAGTGTCAGCGACAAGGCGAAGTATTCCGGCTCTGCATTCAAGGAGTTTGTGGAGCGCTCCAATACCACGGCGAATGCGCTGCAGCTCTTGCGTAACAAGGTCTCCAACGTCTTCTGGGCGATGGGTGACGAGATGCTGCCGACGATCAAGGAGGCGGTGTCAGGCATCGGTTACGTCATCGACACCCTTGATTCTCGCGTCTCGGTTTTCGACGAGATCAAAACCGGCATTCAGGGTTTCGCGCAAGGTCTCGGGTATGCCGGTATCCGTGATGTGATCGAGGATCTAGGCGACCTTCTGGTTGGTAAGATCGATCCGAACGCTGGTGACCGGCTTGGGCGGATCTTTGTGCAGGCTAAGGAGTGGGGTGCTTCGATCCGCGAACTGAATGCCGCGATCAAGGATAACCCGATCGCGCAGTTTCTGGCTGATCTGGCGCCATACGGCCTGCAGATCGCATTGTGGGCGGCGGGTATCGGCTTTCTGGCCGGAACCATTCGCAGCCTCGCGAGCGCCCTGATGCTTCTGAGTGGCGCTTCGGCGATCATCGGCGCGCTGAAAACCGTAGGCTCGATCGCGGACATCGTATCGGGAGGAACGTTTCCGAAGGGGGGCGGTAAACCCGGCAAGGTCGGTGGTGCAACGTCGCCTGCGGGTGACGGTGCCGCCGCTGCAGGCGTTGCCAGCATCTGGACGTGGATGAAAGGGCTCTCGATCGCGGGCGCTCCGGCCCTTATGTCGGAAGCAATGTCGTTCACGCCGGGCGATACGTTTGACGAGCAGGTCAAAAATCAGAGGCAATATCGCGAGGATCTCCAGCGTCTGTTTGGCGTCGATCCTCTCGGACTGAAGCGCAACCAAGCCGCAGATCCGGGCGTCTCCTCGTCGATGGCCATAGATGCTGCGAGGGGCGCGCGTGCTGCTGGGATTGGTGGCAGCACCACCGAGACGCTTCCGGGAAAGACTGCCGACGATCTGGGGATCGCGAAGCCCATCGCCCTCGATGCCGCCAGCATCGACCAAATTAGCCAGCCTCGCGGCACGCAGGATGTCAACGTGACGAACCCTCGGCCCGCGCCGAACGTCAACATCAATCTGACGATCCCCGTTCATGGGGTGACCAATCCGGAAGAGTTGGCGAACAAGGTATCGAGCCTCGTTGGTCAGCAGCTCCGAGACCAGGTCGCAGGGATCTATGCCGACACGGGATATGGAGTAGCCTGATGCTTTACTCGATCGGTGCGCTGACGCTGGACACGCGCCCCTTCAGCGTCGACGAAATGCAGCGCTCGACATCGGCGGACTTCGCCGACAAGCCAGTCATGGGCGGAATGATCGCCCGTGAATTCATGGGAGAGGGTGAGGAAAAGATTACCCTCTCCGGTCAGCTTCTGCCGTTCAAGACGGGAGGCTTGACCGAGCTGGAGATGGCGCACGGCTTTCGGAGATCCGGCCAGAAGCTTCCGGTCCTTCGTGGCGATGGTGCCCGCCTCGGCTGGTACGTCATCGACACGATCACCGAAAACCATACGGATCTCATGCGGGACGGCGTCGGCTTCTTCGTTAAGCACTCGATCTCGCTGACAAAGGTCAGCCCGGACGGTGCTTCGCCCGGGATCATCGTCACCATCCTGTCGCTCTTTGGAATGTTGGAGTGATCATGCCGCAGACTTTCAAAATGCGCCGCGAAGGCATGACCGTCGATCTCCTCCTGCATCAGGCCTATGGCGTCGAGGGGCGCTCTCTGATTCCGGAGACTTTGGCGAAAAACCCGGGATTGTCCGAACTGGGGACATTTTTGCCACTCGGCACGGTGCTCACAATTCCCGATAAGCCGGCGGCCGATGCCTTCGTCTACAAACCCGTCATGTCGATTTTCGGGAACTGATCATGGCGAGCATATTCGATAATTGGATAGTGCAATGGAAAGTCTTCGTCGACGGCGAAGACCTGACGATGGCAATGCGTCCTGTCCTCACCAAGATCACCGTTTCGGATAAGGATGGCTCTGCGAGCGACACCTGCAGTCTGGATTTCGACGATTCGCTCGGACAGGTGAAGTTGCCGCCCGAGGGCGCCAGCGTGAAGGTGTTCCTGCAGGGGACGCAGGTGTTTTCCGGCAAGGTGGACAGTGTCCGCTCCAACGGATCTCGGGGAGGCGGCAGGACGCTCTCCGTTGGCGCCAAGGGCTTCGATGCCAAGGGCAAGGCGAAGGAACCCCAGTCGCACCATATGGACGACGCCACCCTGCAGGATTTCCTCGGCAAGGCGGCGAAGAATGCGGGCTTGGAATCGATCGTCATCGACCCAGCCTTCGCCGCTGTCCATCGTGACTATTGGTCTGCCGCAGCGGAGAGTTTCCTGCACCTCGGTCAGAAGATCGCTCGCGAGGTCGGCGGGACGTTCAAGATCCGCGGTGATCAAGCGGTCCTGGCGAAGCGAGGGCAGGGGCTGAGCGCGACGGGTCAGCCGATGCCGACTGTCGTGGGCAGGGTGGGCTCGGGCCTCGAAGCCGGAAACGTCATCAACTGGAGTATCTCGCCGGTCACCGGACGTGGAAAATTCTCGAAGTCGAAGGTACGTTATTTCGACCGTCCATCGGCCAAGTTCAAGGAACTTGAGGTGGAGACCGGCGTGGAAGCCGACGCCACCGACGAGGTCCGCACGACCGTTGCCGACGAAGACCAGGCCAAGACCGTCGCCGAGGGCCGCAAGACCGAAACCGAGCGCGAGGGCGGGCAGGGCAATGTTACGCTCGACCTCGAAGTGTCGGCCCAGGCGGAGGGGACCTTCGTTCTCGTCGGGGCCCGTCCTGGTATCGATGGGACCTACCGGATCTCAGGTGTAACCCACCAGGCGGACCGATCCGGTGGCGCGACGACGTCGCTCGATATCAAGCAGCCGAGCGAGGGGGCCGGCAAGGACAAGCGGAAATCCGGCGACGGAAAGTCCGGAGCGGGCGACAGCTCCTCCGGCGATGCAGCGGCCGGCAGCAAGCCGGCCGCTGCGGCGACGAGCAACGAGACGTACGAAGGCTATAACAGGCGCTTCGGGCGCACTGACGAAAACTAATCACCTATCCTTTGGAGACACTACCGATGACCGTATCCGTTACGGCTCAGCAGATCCGTGCGTCTGCTCGTGGGCCTGTAAATGAAAGCAACATGAACTCGGTGCTGGTGGCGCTTGATCGCTACGGCGCCGACATGGGGATGGACCGGGTCCACCGCGTCGTGCAGTTCCTTGCGCAGCTCATGCACGAAAGCGGCAACTTCCGTTATGATCGCGAGATCTGGGGTCCGACGCCCGCCCAGCAGCGCTATGACACGCGCACGGATCTCGGCAATACGCCGCAGATCGACGGCGACGGCAAGAAATACATGGGGCGAACCGGTATCCAGCTCACCGGCCAGGGGAACTACAAAGCCTTTCATTATTGGTGTGACGAGAAGGGTTACCATCCCCCCGATTTCGTTCGCAATCCAGATCTGGTCAACACCGACCCGTGGGAGGGACTGGCGCCGCTCTGGTATTGGGAAAACCGGGCGCTCAATCGTCTCGCCGATCAGGGTGACATCGAGACGATCACGAAGAAAATCAACGGCGGCATCAACGGGCTCGCCGATCGCATCGATCATTACGTTCGCCTGTCGCTCGTCGTGCTCGGCTATGCGCCGGACGCGGTCAAGCAATTCCAGTTGAACGCGGGGCTGGCGACCGACGGTGACCCGGGACCGAAGACGCGCGCGGCTCTCCACACGGCGTTATTGGCGCTATCCGGTGCGTCGACGAAGATGGCTGCGTTTCAGGCGGCGCCCGTCGTCGAGGAGCGACAGGTGGTGCCTGCGGCGATCGAGGCGCAGGTAAAGAAGAAGTTCAACTTTCTAGGTTGGATTTCCGGTCTGCTTACCGGTGGCGGCGGATTGAGCATCGCCGCCCTCGGTGGCTTCGACTGGAAGGCGCTGGCCGTGTTGCTGATCGCGTTGCCGCTTTTCATCGCCGTGGGGATATACGCCCGCCAGCAGATCATCGCGGCGATCCGCGACATCCGCGCCGCTGTGGAGAATTGACGTGGGCGCCCTCGTCGCAGCGGTTTGGGCAAGTGTGCCGGCGCGCCTGAAAATCGCCGCGATCGGCATGCTTGCCGTCGGCGCCGTCTATAGCCTTGGTCTCTGGCATGGTGCCAGTCGGACGCAGGATGCTCTCAAGATGGCCGCCATCAAAGAGGCGACCAGCCGAATTTCTAACATGGAGAATAGCAATGCGGATTTTCGGCGGAAGTCGCCTCGCGATCGTTGTCTTGTCATCATGCGTGACAGCGGGTTGCCAGACAGTGGATGCGATTAATGGCAGCGGGTATCAAATGACGCGGTTCTCCGATCCGGTCGCAGCACGCGCTGCGTCGGAAGATCCCACCGCCGGGCCGGCGATCGCGTCGAACAACGAGCAGTGCCGCAAGGATGCGGCCTGCCGGAAATGACGCCCATGCCGGACACACCTTATGTCGGACCTGGTATTTGGATTCGCATCCAGCATCGTTTTGGACCCCGTATGATGGAATGGTTCCTCGCCGGGCACACTGTCCTGTGGGGCGCCGTCCTTCTCTGGTCCGATGATCTCTTCTCTCAGCCTGCCTGGGGTGGCTTTCGCCAGTTGTTCGGAGATGCCGGCCCCTTAGGATGGGTGATGGTGCTGCTGGGTGTCCTGAGGGTCGGTGGCCTCATCGTCAACGGTGCAAGGAAATATGTGACCCCCGCCGTTCGGCAGTTCTCGGCGGGGGTCGGCTTCTTTATCTGGTCGGGCATTACATACGGATACGCATCTTCTGGCGTCGTCTCGACGTGGCTCGCAATCTATCCACTGTTCGCCTTGGGCGAGCTTGTGAACATCAACAGGGCCGCGCACGACCAGGGAGAGGCACGGAATGGAAAATCTGGATAAGCTGCCCCTGCCGCTTCTGGTCGCGATGGGTGTGGGCATGGCGGTGATATGGAGCGTCCGTCACATGGGGCTCTTGTCGGGCGAGCGTTCGACGGCAGCAGCTAGATCCTCCACCGCACAGGTTGCGGCGGTCATTGTCGATCACACGGCCTTGGTAAATGCGACCACCGCGGTCGACAAGCTCACGCATGAGTTGGAGGCGCAACGGGTTCTCGCGAAGGACAACGCCCACATGATATGTCGACGGGTCGAGGCTCTTTGCGACGAGGTCGAGGGCCTTACGGGCGTCCTGGACAAGATGATCTTGGAGCTAGCTCGCAAGCACTAGCCAGAGATCTTCCGGCCTATACGTCGTCTTCTGTGTCACCTGCTTGCGTAGGGTCGTACTTATGAAAGGTGATGGCTTTTTTGAAATGCTGGAGCTTTTCTCCATCAGTGGATCGGCCCTGCCATGCAAGGCCGATCTTGCAGGCTTCTATCCCTACCAGGTAGGAAATGGCCATTATCTCCTCGTCTGTTCGCGAAAGCTCGTGGGGGAGAAGCCAGACATATTGATCGTCCATAATTCATTTCCTTTCGGCCCAGCCGAACCGGTCAGCGCGACATATTCCCCACTATTAGTTGGGCGCCTTTGTGACCGCATTTGCATCTCATGAACGATGCAAGTCTCCCCAACGTCAAATCCTTCCCGTGCTTTCGCTCGATGTCCCAACGCGATATCGGCTTGCGTCTTTTGCATTCCGGACACAGGGCGAAAAGCTGGTGATACTGCTGCAGCTCGCCAAGCGTTCTGAGGTGGTCAGGCTTGTTAGGATTTGTCCTTATGCCAAGGGCATCCTCGCCACTCTTTTCGTATCGAAGATAGCACTTGTCATTGAAAGGGGCGTTTGGGCCTCGATCGCAACCCAACTCGGCGGCTAATCCGTGCAGCAGGCTCGGCATAGGTTGATCGGGAAACCGGGCCAGCAAGTCATCGCCGAGCGAGGAACCGCGTTTCTCGCACTTCCCGCACCAGTAGTCTATTTGAAGGCCGCGAAACTCGCAAAGCCAATAGGCGCCGTTTTTTGGCATGCGTCATCCTTCCTCAAAAAGGTGGTGATGCCGCATGATTTGAAAAGGTGCCCGCCCAGCACTGACGAACAAATGGATCGGAACGTGAGAGCCGTCAAGCCTTGCGTCTTGCAGAGCGCGCGTTTCGATCGATCACCCGGCGCTTCACACGCTCAAGGTCTCCGATGATCTGCAGAAGATCTTCGTCATCCGGGTCGATATCAGTCACTGCAAATGTGTCGGCAAGTCGGGCGATAATCTCTGCCGTCATGGATCTGTCGTTTGCGCGCGCGGCCGCCGCGACGCGCTTCTTCAGTTCTTCAGGTATTCGTAACCTAAAATGTAAGTCTTCAACCGCCATGCCGCAGCGATGCCACAAACGACGATTGACCGATATGCCACCACGATGCCACAGATTAGTTATGCATATCGCCGGTTGCGTGTAGTTAATGAATAGCTGCTCTTTGGCGAGTGTGCTGGGGGCGCACATGAGCGAGGAGGCCGGGATAGCATCGCCCTGGTCTGGCCTCTTCGGAAAAGGACGTAGTTTTAGGGAATGTGGAAATGCAATGCGATGCAAACCGCACCGGTCATGATGCCGGCGCGACTGGATCTCCATGCCATTTGCGCCGGGGGATTGTTACTGGATTGGCCGCTCTGGCTGCAACGGGTGTGGCGGGACAGGCGAGGGCAGAGGGACCTCATGACGAGACGCTGCTCTATCTCAAGGCCAGATTCTTCGCTCTCGCCGCCGCAATGTCGGCGGCGGCGGAAGTCGATAAGTCGCCGCTTTATCAGCGAATGGTCGAGTTGGCGGCGGCAATGTCTGTGATACCTGGCGGAATGGCCGGTGCCACAGCGAAGAGCGATGTTGCCAATTGGTCGACGATGGACGCAGGTTGTGTCGTTCGCCTGCCGGCCGTCATGACTTGGGCGCTGCGCCGTTCTCCGGATTGATCATTTCGCCCTGTCCCGTTTCCAAGCGGGGCAGGGTTTTTCATTTCAGGCCATCGGGAATTTCAAAGCTAGCTGCCCTCCTACCGCCTCGGGCCGTTGACGCGGTCGCTCTGTATTTTCGTGCAGGCAATCATCATCACCATGCCAAGCGTCTCGCTGAATTCCTCAGTACCGGGACCGCCTCCGGATGTTCTTTTGATGAGGTCGCCTGTGATGGATCTCAACATCCCCCCGCCGCTCGATGTGCGGTAGGCAGCGATCTCCCATCCTCCATCGGCAAGACGCCAGTGGACGACTGTGTGGTTCATCAGGTGGATTTCGTTAAACGGGCACAGATCAATCATCGGCGGAATATCGTGCCCGCGTGCGACCTGGTCAATGAGGCGAGGCACTTCGAGCGAGAAAGCTAGTCATCGACGCGATCGAGGTTTTGCCTCACGGAACGCCAAGGTTTTGCCGCACTTGCTTTGCCGTACTCCGGCATGAAGTCGGACCAGCAGTTTGAACTAGCCGTAAGCGGCGGCACGCAGGATCGCTCTTTGCTCGGTCTTGCTTACAAAAACATTAGGAGGTCTTCGAAGGCCATTGCCAAACACCATGACCTCTGAACCCTTGCTGTGATTTCTGGCGCTATAGCCAATACCGAACTGCTCTTGATCGCAGTCGCGATAAATCCTCCGGATCTGCTCGACGTTGTCGTAGGAAACGAACCAAGCGTGGCGGTCAATCGCTTTGACGACGCCTGCCAAATCGACGTGATCCTGATGATTAAAGTGGTTCTGGTAGAGGGATGCGCCCTTAACGTAGTAGGGCGGGTCGATATAGATGAGGCTGCGTGGCGCAATAGAGGGTATGTGGTTTGTTAAGAAGTCAGAAGCGTCAAGATTGGTAAGTGTAATTCTGGACCGGAACATTCCAATTCGCCGAATTCGCTGTATGAGATCGGCTTTGTTGAATCGGCAGTCCAGTTTCCAAGCCCCATCTTGAGCGATTCCCCCAATCATGCCGCCATTCAAGATACCAGAACGGTTTGTGCGGTTCAGGAAGAAGGTCGAGAATCCAACCTCCAAAACTGCGTGACTGCGCGCGGCTCGCTTGACCTCCCTCGCGTTCATCCATTCGTCGACCGTAATTTCGGTTCGTTCAATTAGCGATACGAAGTCTTCTGTGTGGTCAATTATCGCTTTCCAAAACGAGTATACCGTCCAGTCAAGGTCGTTGATGTGAATGTGCTTCACTCGCTCGGAGAATAGAAGGTCCAAAGCAACGGCAGCGCCGCCTGCGAATGGCTCGGCGTAGTGGCCGCCTTCCAGGTCGTTTTGTCGGAGAATTTCTGAAACGTATGGGGCAAGCTTGCCTTTGCCGCCCGGGTATCTAAGGGGGGAATGGTTGGTCATGGTCAGCGCCTCTTTGAAGCCTGACTTAACATTTCCCGATATCCTCGGCCAGCTTTATTTTCCATTAGATTCAAGCACTTTGAAAAGCTCTTCGAAATATGGGTGGAAACGGTCCCATATTCCGATTATCTCGCTCGCAGCCGGGAGATTTGCCGGGTTATGGATGGCCTGGTTCAGGTAATCTAGGGTGTGCAGTTTGTTCTGCACGCCATTTGCAACGTCCCTAGCGTAGTCAAGCTTGGTGTTTTTCTTCTGCGGATCGATCGTGTGGAGCGCGCCAGCGACTTTGTCTTTGAGCTTAACGTTGAAATCGTTCCAGCCTGCAGGGTTTCTGCAAGCGACGTTCATATCTTCCAAGAAGATTAGCGTCGCTTTTTCCAAAAATATCCTGTTCATCGCAGCGCCGACATGAGGATAAACTTCGACATTTAGCTTTCGAAGTTCCGAATAGAGACGATTGAGCGCCTTATTAGATATTCTTAATCCCTTATCAGCTAACTTGTTACGTTGCCTCACAGCCTTTGATTTGGCGGTTGCTCCGGCGGTTGCTGCTGCCGCTTGCGCGGGTCCGGTGCTTCCGGCTCCGCCGCCTGTTCCTGGCGCACCTCCGTGGCCGGTTGCTCCGGATGATCCTTGACCAGTACCGGTCGAGGTGCCGTTCGATTTGCTGCTTGCCCCACTGTGGCTACCCGTGGAGGCGGGCTTCTTCAGCACATTGAGATGCTCAAAACCCTCAATGTATATTTGTTGCAGATCGGCTGTCGTAACCGTTGGTTCGGTAAAGTCCTTACGCGCCATATCGGCCAGCATGGCGGCAATTAGCCCGGCGGCGGCTTTCAAATCTCCGTTGTCTGGGGCTATGCTTCTCGCCTTTGCGTCGAACGAAATGCCCAAAATCGTTGACATGTGGCTGGAAGATAGGACCCTCTCGACTGTAGTCGTCTTTGAGGAAATTCCGTCCAGCAAGTCGTCAGCTGAGTGACCATAAGTAGCAGCGAGATCCAAAGAGATCATCCACCTGGGCGGGCGACCCTCGGAGGCATCGCTGCGAGCTGTGGCTAAGGCGTTCCATGGCATCACGCCTCGTCCGCCCATCCCGTTATAATGTTTGCGCTTGATCCAGTCGAAAGCAGTTTTTCGGTCGAGGATCGTGCATTCGATTTGCGTGATGCCCAGCGCCAGAAAGCCTGAGCTCAACTTTTTAAACTGCGCGTAGGTCGGAAGATCAGCCGCCAACTCTGGATTAATCAACGTTTTAAGGGCCGTGATTCTCCGATTGCCCTCTAGCGCAATGTAGTGGCCGGGGTGGGCGTCATCATTCATCACAATCAGGAGGGACGATGGATCCAGCCCGCGCATTTCGACAATATCGTTGGCAAGCTCAAAAACTTTGTGGGTCTTTTCACCCGATAGCAATATGCGCATAGCCTCCCGCTCAGTGGCTACGGTAGCGTGCCTGAAGTTCTGGACGTCTAGTGTAATGTCGGCAATGTTGATTTTCATGCTTCGCCCCCAATATCGCCAAGCTTCTACAATTAAACTTTATGTTGAGTAAATATTGGCCTCTCGTTTTCGAATGTTTTTGCGGTCGGACGAATCCAGCGTTAAAGGTTCGTATCGAACTGAAAGGCATTGAAGCGATCGGCGACTATGCGCCCTGAGTTCTGCCGAGGGTGCACGTAGATCCCGAGGAATATGCTTGCCGTCTTCCAGTCGCCAGCCTCCATTGCCGTCTTCACATCCATCCCGAGGTCGATGGCGGTAGTGGCGAAGGTGTGGCGCCCGCAAAGGTGGGATGATTTGTAGCTGATATCTGCTCGCCTGCAGACCGCTTTGATCCGCTCATTCACCGCGTGGCGGTTCCGATAGCGGAACACTGGGGCGTCGTCAGGCTCGCTGCCTCGCATGGCGCGCAGCCGAGATACCTGCTCGTCGGTCAAGTGACGAATCGAGTTGGTGCCTGTCTTCGTCTTTAGAATAACTGCCCGCCGTGCCGGAAGATCCACGTCCCTCCATCTCAAGCTTACCGCCTCGCTCACCCTGGCCGCAGTCTGTGCCATGAAGAGCACCAAGGCCGCCAGATGCGGCAGTCCGTCTTGATCGCAGCGACGGATAAACGCATGCATCCATATCGGCGATGCTGGCGTTTTCGGAAGCGGCTTCTCCTCCTTCAATTTCTTGATGCGAATCAGATTGCACCAGCCGCGCTCGTATCCGTGGTTGATCACGGCTCGTGCCGGCGTGAGCGCTTGGCGGTTGCGTGTCGCATTGCTTTGCGTCGGATAGAGGTCAATCGCCATCTGCTTTACATCGAACGGGAAGATGGTCGCGAGGTTTCGATCGCCGAAATGCTCGATGATGGGCTGAAGGTGCCGATTATCTCCGCCATGCTGTAGGTAGCTGGCGGCCGTCTCGGCAAAGGACTTGGTGAACATCATGGGAGGAAAGGTCGGAACAAATGAATGCGCAAACTGCTGCATGAATATCTCCGATACGGCGTTTCAAAACCTCGCCGGATCGAGCCCGGCGAGGTCCAGTCTCAGTGAAACGCCGCTTTGAATTTGCTCGGGGTTCTCGAAGCTTCCCAAGCTGAATACGCGGCGTTGATCACGCCGAGGGGCTAGTCCATCTCGCGTGCTTTCAAAGTTCTGCTTTTAGGAATGTTGGCGGCAGTCGGCTCTTTTCGCCGTAAATAGTCGGAAATCGCCGTTTTCAGGTCGATCTGCCAGTTTCCGAAATCAATAAGTCCAGGTCCGTCAAGTCGGTGATAGAGGCCATCACGGTCCCCCGCTACCATTCTTCCAGCGATAACACCGTTTCAAGACAATAATATTTGTCTCAAGAAAAAGTCGCTGCGACCAAAAACACGCCAGCCCAAAACAGAGCGGACATTTCCGCGGCGACCAGAAAGCCAAAAACGCTATCGTTCATGTTTTCCTCCTTTGGCAACCTCCATTGCCTAGAGGAAACGATAGGGCGGATCGCATTGTTCCGCCACCAAAAAAACACTTCCTCGCCTTTTCTCCTTCGTAAGCCGGCTATTGCGTGGCCACCATGCAACTTTCCGCGCGTATCCGCTCCGGGCGATTATCTTCGCGGTTGGCAGGCCCATCACTCAGGACAGAAGAAAAGTGAGCCGCGCCGAAGCGCGGCCCATCGTTTGCGTTTGCTTAGAAGGTGCGCTGGAAGCGCAGGAAGCCCTGGACCTGCTCGGGCGCGTTGTCAGGATCGTAATACTGGACGCTGAGCTTGGTGAGCAGGTTCTTGGCGATCTTGTAGTCGACGGTCACGCCGGCGCGCCAGGCGTCGCCGCCGGTGAACTCGCCGTTGGAATCCAGTGAGATCTTGCTGAAATACTGGTAGCCGGGGATGATCGAGAGCTTGTCGGTGGCCTTGTAGACGTATTGCGCGCCGAGCGCCCACTCGGATTCCTCGTAGTAGTAGTTGGCGCCGCTGGCCCACAGGCCGTAAACACCGAGCTGGCCCGGGCCGACATCGGCAAACACTATACCGCGCAGCGCCACTTCCTCGGTGTCGGTGTCGTAACCGGCGAGCAGGTAGCCGCTGACGGCGCCGGCCTTGCCGAAGAGCTGTCCGGTGACGCCGACATTGTTCGGACCTTCGCCCGGCTTGGTGCGATAGCGTTCTTCCAGTTCGTCGACGGAAACGCCGGCGCTGAAGTTCGGCGTCTCGTACATGTAGCGAACCGAGTTGTGGATCGTCTGGTTGCTCGAGATCACGTCGGTTTCACCGGTGCCGATGCTGCGGTCGTTATCCCACCAGGAATACTGCATGCCGACGCGGAAGCCGGCGAGGTCGATATAGCCTTCCTGCAGAAGGGCGGTCTGGTTGGTGGCGTTCTCGGCGTTGGTGCGCAGCGTGATGACGCCGGTCAGCGTGCCGTATTCGGTTTCGCTCTTCGAGCTCAACGTGACCTGGCCACGGGTCCAGGAGGACCAGTCGGAGGTGCCGGAGCGGTCGCGGCCGAAACGTTCCTCGACGCGGATGTAACCGCCGATCGAAAGACAGGTCTCGGTGCCGGGGATGTAGAAATAGCCGGTGCCGTATGCGTCGCAGACGCGGACGTATTCGACGGCTTCAGGTTCGGCCGCGACAATGGCGTCGGCAGCCTGTGCTGCCGGCATGATGCTCATGGCGGCAGCGGAGCCAAGGAGGATGCTACGGATAGTCATAGGGGGCGTTCCTATCGTGGTTGATAGGAATTTGCCTACTGGATCGCCGGTTACAGCCGGATGACAACATTGCGGCGGCGTGGCCGGTCGCGTTGCATTGAGAAACGTGTATCTCATCCGCAACATGTCTAATTCTGCCAGCGGCGCGAGAGATTCCAGTATTGGTTGCGAAAGCCGCAACGCGCGGCCTTCAATGGTCGATTGCGCCGATAACGCCCTTTCAGCCCTTGATAAACTGGCTGGCGCGAGGCCCTGCCAGGGTCACCTGCCAATTGGCCTTGCTGTTGAAGTTCTGGCTGGCGAGGAAGGTGTAGCCCGTGCGCTGCCATGGCTTGACGTTGTAGGCGAGATTGTCGAGCACGTAATCGCCGGACTTCAGGCGGGCGATCAGCACGAGGTGGTTCTCGCCGCTGCGATCGAGGACCACCGATAGGGCCAACTTGCTGGTTGGAAACCCGATATCGAGCAGGGTCTTCATCTTCAGGAGGGCATAATCCTCGCAGTCGCCCTTGTTGTTGACGGGCAGCGTCCAGTTGTCCGAACGACGGCCCTTCGTGATGCGGTCCTCGGTGGGCTTCACCTTCGAGTTTACGAAGCGGTTGACTTCCTGAAGCGCCCTCAGCGCCTCCTTGTCCCCTACGTCGACCCCGCCTTTTCCGTGGCATACCCATCCGTATTTGGCACAGGCAGCGCCAAATCCAACAGGAGGAGCGATAGAACGGCTGGCGGGAATTTCGGATCCTGCAAAACTCTGACTAGAAATTAAAGGAATACTCATAACAAAACTTAGAATGGCCGCAATTCTCCGCATATAAAGCTCCTTGTGTTACTCATTGGTTCCGCGATTATCTACTATTAGATGATGCTTTTATACTAAATAATGCAATTGCAGCCGAAATGAGTACGCTCCTCATTTTTATTTGTCCTTTCTAAATTATAGCTCACTCATATAAAAATTCCCTGTTAACGCCACGTTAACGATGGGAGTGAGCGAAATGAACAGAACACTATTGAAGCTCTCTGTCAGTGTAGGATTTCTGCTGGCAGGAACGAGCCTAGGGAGCGCCCAGGCGCTCAATCTCGATTGCAGAAACGTGCAGCCGGGATCGATTGAGGAGCGACTGTGCTTCCCGGTGCAGTCGATATTTGATGTAAACCCCTTCACGGATTCCAACCATGATCGGAATGGCCGGAACGGGAGTGACGGTTCTTCCAGCAACAATAATGGTGGTAATGGCGGCGGTAGCAGCGGTGGTACCAATACCGCAAGCGCCGGCCCTGTCACTGTAATCAGTGATCCTGGCGGCGAGGATGACGGCAACGGTCGTGGCCGTCATCGTGGCCGCCATCATGGCGGCAATAACAATGGCGGCGGTTGGAACGACCCCGGCAATGGTAATGGCCACGGACATGGCCACGGCAATGGCGGTGGCGGCGGTGGTAGCGGCGGCAATGCCGGCAACGGCGGCAATGGCGGCGACAACTACGGCGGCAACGGTGGCAATGGCGGCAATGGCGGCGGCGGCGGAAACGGCGGCAGCTACCATGGTGGCAAGGGCGGCAACGGCGGCAATGCCGGCAATGGCGGCAACGGCGGCAACAACCGAGGCGGCGATGGCGGCAACGGTGGCAACGGCGGCGGCGGCGGCAACGACGGCAGCTGGTGGGGCGGTGACGGCGGTAACGGCGGTAAAGCCGGTAACGGCGGTCGCGGCGGCAACAACCGAGGCGGCGATGGCGGCAATGGCGGCAACGGCGGCGGCGGCGGCACTGGCGGCAGCTGGTGGGGCGGCGACGGCGGTAACGGCGGTGCTGCCGGCAACGGTGGCAACGGCGGCAACAACCGCGGCGGCAACGGCGGCAAGGGCGGCAACGGCGGCAATGGCGGCAGCAACCATGGCGGCGACGGTGGTAACGGCGGCAAGGCCGGCAATGGCGGCAATGGCGGCAGCAACAACGGTGGCTTCGGCGGAAGCGGTGGCAACGGTGGTTCTGGCGGCAATGGTGGCAGCAACGGTGGCGGCAGCGGCGGTAACGGCGGTGCTGCTGGCAACGGCGGCAACGGCGGCAGCAACAACGGCGGCAACGGCGGTAATGCCGGCAACGGCGGCAGCGGCGGCAATGGCGGCAGCGGCAGTGGCGCTGGCGGCGGCGGCGGCGGCGGTACCGGCGGCAACGGTGGTGCTGGCGGCAACAATGGCGGCGGTAACGGCGGTGCTGGCGGCAACGGCGGCAACGGCGGCAACGGCAGCAGCAATGGCAGCAGCGGCGGCGGCGGTGGTGCCGGCGGCAACGGTGGTGGCGGCGGCAGCGGTGTCGGCGGCGGCAACGGTGGTGCTGGTGGCGCGGGCGGCAACGGCGGCAGTGCCGGCGGCGGTTCCGGCGGTAACGGCGGCAGTGGTGGCGCTGGCGGCAGCAGCGGCCACTAAGCCCTGGTCGCGCATGCCTCGATGGGGAAATGGCGGCGGTTTACGCAAGCCGTGCCATTTCACCGTCGCAAACATCAAGCCCGGGCGAGGTGCCCGGGCTTTTGGAGTTTAGGCGTGCCTCCGGCGCATTGTGAAGAGCCTGCGCGGGCAGGGGCAACGTCGGGGCCGAAGGCCCTCAGGTGCCGGAGAACTGGGCAGCGCGCGGTCCGGCTAGCGTCACCTGCCATGCGCTCTTGTTGTTGAAGTTCTGGCTGGCGAGGAAGGTGTATCCGGTGCTGGACCAGGGCTTTACGCTGCCTGCGAGGTTGTCGAGCACATAGTCGCCGGACTTCAGGCGGGCAAGCAACACGACGTGGTTGCCGCCCTTGCGGTCGATGACCACTGAGATGGCGAGCTTGTTCGCGGGAAAGCCGGCGTCGAGCAGGGATTTCATTTTCAGAAGCGCATAGTCTTCGCAATCGCCCTTGTTGTTGATCGGCAGCGACCAGTATTCGGTCTTGCCCGTCGTGGTATAGTCCGTTGCCGGCCGGACGCTCGAATTGGCATCGCGGTTGATCTTCTTCAGAAGCGGCATCGCCTTTTCGTCGCTGATCTCGCCGCTGCTGGTATTGTGGCAGAGCCAGGCATAACGGGTGCAGGCCGAGGGGAAGCCGATGGGCGCGCCGATCGAGCGGGATGCGCGCAGCGTCGAGCCGGCCGTGCTGGTATTGGGGAAGGCCATCAGCATTGTCGCCAATACTGAAATCATGAATGGTATCCGCATGATCACACCTTTCGGCTCGCCGCGTGGGTGCGCGGCGGCAGTCTATGCTGCTGAATTTGATTGAGATTTTATGCGTTAGAGGTTGAAGACGTACTAACGGTTCGGCCTGTCACGCGGCCGTCTATTAGCGACTTCTTACCTTCTGATGGTGAGTCGGACAAGGAAATCACGGGCGCTGTCAGGCAAAGCCCACAGATCTTTGCGTCGTGGCCACCCCACTTAGCCCACTGTCATCCGCCGCAGCCTGTCGCTCCTCAAGTAGAAGTGGTGGGCAAGCGCGCCGAGCACGTGGAGGCCGATCAAGGCCCACAGGATGACCTTCAAGATCTCGGCGTGGACGGAGCCCGCCGCATTTGCTCCGAAATAATAGGCGGCCATTCCGGTCAGCGGCATGACGAGCAGCAGAAGATAGAGCAGGCCATGCGCGATGCTGGCGGCGGCTCTGAGGAGGGGCGGTTCGTCCGGCGAATGCGCCGGTACGCCCTGCGTTGCCCTGAGGACCAGACGCAGCGCCACGGCGACCAGGATCGCGATGCCGGCCCAGGCGTGGATGTTGGCGCTTGCGATCTGGTCGGCGGTGGCGCTGCCGTTGAGGCGCATGCTGCGGTTCCAGGCGTTCATTCCGTCGGGGAGCAGGAGATTGAAGAAGACGAGCAGCACCGTCAGCCAATGGAGGATGCGTTGCACGAGTGAATAGGATTGCGGGGAGGAAGATGTCGTGGCGTGTGTTTCAAGCGGCATGCGGATCGCTTTCGGTTTTCAGCCCAGGCGCCGCATAGCGCTCTCAACTGACGCAAGCCTGAAACGCGCCCACGGCACTCCGCCTGCTGCCGACACGAAAAAGCCCGGTGCAGGACCGGGCTCTTTCGACAGGCGGCGTGCCGCCTTTATGCATGCGAGATCAGAACTTGAAGCCGACGCCGACGGTCACGACGTTCTGGTTGAAGTCGGTATCGACGCCCAGAAGATCCTTGCTGCCGTAATCGTTGTAGCGATATTCGAGGCGGCCGAAGACGTTGTCGGTGAAGGCGTAGTCGACACCGGCGCCGACCGTCCAGCCGGAGAAGGTGGCGCTGTCGCTGCCGAGAGGTGTGTCGACATGGCCGCGGGCACCGGTCCAGCCGGCCGCGCCGTAAAGCAGGGCGTGGTCAAGCGCGTAACCGACACGGGCGCGGACCGATCCCGTCGTGTCGAACTTGTAGCTGTTGACGCCGACGTCTTCGGAGTTCCAGTTGTAGGATACGTCGCCTTCAACACCCAGCACGATGCTGTTGTCCAGCTGCCAGTTATAGCCTGCGAAACCGGTGATCAGGCCGCCGTTCATGTTGGACGAGCCGATGCCGGAGAAATCACCATTGCCCCAGGCGCCGCCGCCCTGAAGACCGGTGTAGAAGCCAGTCCAGGTAAAGACAGGTGCTGCCTGCTCGACGGGTGCGGGTGGTGGTTCGGAGACAAGGTCGGCCGCCGAGGCTGACCCGGCAAGCATGAGTATCGCTGCTGACGCAGTAAGGATGCGAACATTCATGATAAGATCCCTCTCCTATGAATAAGGGTACACTCTTCACTCAATCGGGAACCGCGGTGCCCAACCGTGGATCGCCGCGTTTTCGCACGCCGAAAGCGTGCCGCAGACAATGGCGCCTATGCGACCCGACGTACCAACGTCGCCACATCTTGAATGGTTCCATCACAAATGGCTAATTTTACGGCGAAAGGCCGGAAGCGTGCCTATTCGGCCGCCAAAGTCGCGTTTCTCTGGCTCAGGAAGAGGGCTATGTCGCCAGCCGGCATCGGTCGGCCGAAGAAGTAGCCCTGGCCGATATCGCAGCCGAGCTAGAGCAGGTGGTTGAGCTGACGCGGCTCCTCGATGCCTTCGGCCGTGGTCTTGATATTCAGGCTGACGCCAAGCGCCAGCATGGCGCGCACGATCTTTTCCTGGCGCTCGTCGTCGCGATAGGTGGCGATGAAGCTCTTGTCGATCTTGATCTTGTCGAAGCGGTAGCTGGCGAGCTGGGAGAGGCTGGAATAGCCGGTGCCGAAATCGTCGAGCGCGATCTGCACGCCGGCATCGTGGAGCTCATCGAGGACGGCCGCGGCGCTAGCCGGGTCCTGGATGAGGGCGTTTTCAGTGATCTCGATCTCGAGACGATGGGCGGGGAGATCGTTGACTGTCAGCGCCTTGAAGATGCGCGCCGTCAACAGGCGGTCTTCCATCTGTACCGGCGAGACGTTGAAGGAGAGCGTGATGTGATCGTCCCAGGCGAGCGCATCGTTGCAGGCCTGGCTCAGCAGATCCTCGAAGAGCACGGTGATCAGCCCGGTCTCCTCGGCGATGCCGATGAAGACGGCGGGCGGAATGCTGTTGCCCTCGTCGTCGGTCCAGCGGGCCAGCGCCTCGAAGCCGCAGACTTCGTCGGTCTTCAGATCGATCAGCGGCTGATAGAACGGGCGGATCGCCTTGTTCTTGATCGCGACGCGGAGCTTCGCTTCCAGCGAGGCGCGCAGTGCGACCTTGTCGCGCATCGAGGCTTCGAAGGCGAGGTAGTTGTTCGGCCCGCGCGATTTCGCCTCGTACATTGCGAGGTCGGCGCGGTGGGCGGTATCTTCCAGCCGCTCGCCCTGCTGCCAGCGGTCATAGCCGACGCTGGCGCCGACTTCGACGGCAAAGCCGTTGATGTGGATCGGGCGCGTGACGGCCTGGATCAAAAGCCGCGACAGGCGCTCCTCATGCTGCGACGACAGTCCGGTCGCGACGATGATGAATTCGTCGCCGCCGAAGCGATAGACGGAATTGGCACTGCCGATGGCGCAGATGCGCTTGGAGACCTCCACCAGCAGCGCATCGCCGCCATTGTGGCCGATCAGGTCGTTGACCTTCTTGAAGCCGTCGAGATCGACGCAGAAAATGCTGACATTGCGCTCCCATTCCTCGCTGTATGCATCGATCTGCGCGCGCCGATGCAGGAGCACGGCGCGCTCGAAGGCGTAGCGGTTGGGAAGCTTGGTCAGGTGGTCGTGCGTTGCGGTCCAGTCGGCCTTGGCTTCCGCCTTGGCGCGCAGGTCCATTTCCTTGCGGAGATCGGTGATGCGCAGGACGGAATAGACGAAGCTCATCGTGCCGGCGACGGCGAGTGCGAGCACCAACTTGTCGGCGCCGTAGCTATCGAATTGCTGGACGAACAAGGCGAGCAGATCGCCGAATTCCAACACCGCGCCGACGACCCACAAGGCCGCGCCAAGCACTATCAGGGACAGCCACTGCCGTCCGGCTCTACTCCGGAAAAATACCGGCATGCTCCCCACTCCATCTCCACCTTGGTGGGATATAGCACGGAAGTCTAAAGTATCCGTTGAAACTAGGGGGTGACTTCTAGTTATCTGCGCCTACTCATAGGCGTATCCGTATCTAATGAAATACGGGAAAGGAAACGGGCGAACATCGTCGTTCGCCCGCTATTCGCATGCTAGAGGTGCATCAGCATGGATACGGTGACGGCCAGGCACAGAAAGATCGCGCCGCCCGTAAACCGCATGAGACGCGTGCGTTTCAGCCGCGCCCCGTTCCAGTCGTAAGACATGGTCAGGCCTCCTTTTACGAAGGATTATCACCTGGAAATGCCAGGCGATTTAGCTTTTGCGCAATTGGCTTGCGCAAGGCTTATCTAAATTTCTGGATGTGAAACTATCGAAATTACACGCGGTCGAAGCGAAGCGCCCAGCGGGTGCCGTTGCTGGTCATCCTGACCGCTGAGAGCGGCTCGACATCGATGTGCCAGAAAGAGGAGAGCGGCGCTCCGAGCGCGATCAGCACCGCAACGCGGATGGTGGGGGCATGGCTGATTGCGATGGCGTGGCCGCCGAGCGCGGACTGATCCTGCATCCATGGCGCGACGCGGTCGTGAAGGGCGCGGATGCTTTCGCCGCCGTGCGGGGGCGCGTCGGTGTCGGTTAGCCAAGTAGAGAGGGCGTCCGGTTCGCTCTCCTGCAGCGCCATGATCGACTGGCCGGCCCATCGGCCGTAATCGCAATCGGCCAAAGCGGGAGCGATGTCGGCGCCAAGCCCGAGGGCATCGGCCGTCTGGCGTGCGCGCAGCGCCGGGCTGGTGAGGATGCGGTCGGCGCGCGGCATGGCCGGCGCCAATGCGCGTGCCTCGATAATCGCCTTCTCCTCCAGCGCCTCGTCGAGCGGGAAACGGGCCTGCCTGATGGCGTCGGTGGCGCCGTGGCAGATGAAGGTGAGACGCGTCATCACGCTGGCTTTTTCCTTGTCACGCGAGAGATGCCCTTCTGTAATCGTGCCCTTGTGTGACAGCGCGTTGACAGGTCGAGGCCGGCAGCTATAACGTTGATCTCGTAGGTTTGGAAGCCGGTGAAATTCCGGTGCGGTCGCGCCACTGTGATCAGGATGAGGATACCTCAAACTGGAAGTCAGACCCTACCCACGAACATTCTCGACTGAACGCGTTTTTCCAGGAGGAATTCATGTCTCATACCACGCTCGCGCCCACCTCGGTGGCTGCTCCCATTCCCGTCGGCGACATCCTGCCATGGGCCATTTTCGGCGGCCTGCTGATGCTGATCGCCATCTATTTCGTCGGCACCGAAGAAGGCGCGATGGCGCTGTTCAACGGCATGTATGTGCACGAGTTCGTGCATGACGGCCGACACCTGCTCGGTTTTCCCTGCCATTAAGGGAGTTTGAGACATGGTTGGAAAACTTTTGCTTCGCGGCATGCTGGCGGGCCTGATCGCTGGCGTCCTGGTGTTTGCCTTTGCCCATACGTTCGGCGAGCCGCTCGTCGACCAGGCGATCGGTTTCGAAGAGGCGGCAGCACAGGCTGCCGGTGAAGCGGCCGAGCCGGAACTGGTGAGCCGCGCCACACAGGCGGGCATCGGCCTGTTCACCGGCGTTATGGCCTATGCGATCGCCGTCGGCGGCATTTTCGCGCTGATCTTCGCCTTCGTGCAGGGCCGCGTCAGCACGCTCAGCGCGCGGGCGACCTCGGCGGTTATCGCAGGCGCTGCCTTCGTTGCCGTCGTCATCGTGCCCAACATCAAGTATCCCGCCAATCCGCCCGCGGTCGGCAATCCGGATACGATCGGGGTCAGAACCGAGCTGTTCTTCCTGATGATCGTGGTGTCGATCGCCGCGCTGATTGCCGCGATCTCGCTTGCCCGGCGGCTGGCGCCTCGCTTCGGCGCATGGAACGGCGCGATCATGGCCGGATTTGCCTATGTGCTCTTCATCGGCGTCGTGCAGTATCTGCTGCCTGTCATCAACGAAGTGCCGGAGAATTATTCGGCAATGGTGCTCTGGCAGTTCCGCACCACCTCGATCGGCATGCATGCGATCCTGTGGACCGTGATCGGTCTCGCGTTCGGGGCGCTTGCCGAGCGCAAGCTAACGGTCGCCTCTGCCGCTCGCCGGCCGGCCGCGCCGGTTCTTCACTGACGAAAAGGAAAGCCCCGGTTCGGCCGGGGCTTTTGTTTGACATGATCGCTCGATCCGCCCGTCTGTTATTGTGCCTCATCCTGCCGCTGCTTGCCGCCGGCGGGCAAGCGGTCGCGCATCAGCGCAGCACGGACGGGCCGCATACCGGTCTCGCCATTCCCGAGATATCGCATGGCGAAATGATCGTGATGGCCGAGCATCGGGCCGCCATCATCGACCTCGCGTCTCGCGCCACCGATACCGACGAGCCGTTTCGCCGCGTGCTGAACTATGCCGCGATCCAGTATGCCTATTGCTTCTGGGGCAAGATGCCTGGTGGAGTGACGGATGAGGCGAGCCCCTTCAACGAATGCTCGCATGCCTATCTGGCGGCCACCAAGGCGGTGCTGCTCAAGCTGCGCGACATGCCGCGTGAGACCAAGGCTGCGGACGCGATCGTCTCCGAGATCGACGTCGCCATGACCATGCGCGGGCTGTCGCTGATCACCTGCGCCTTCAGCGGCGAGGCTTTCAACACGGCCGATGTGATCCGCCCGCATTGGGCCGACATCCCCACCCATCCCGCCAGCATGGCATCGCTGACCGGCCTTGCGGCTCTCTGCTTCCTGATCGTGATGGGGTGCCGGCGGTTGCTTAGTGCGAAGCCTAAGCAGATCTAGTTTCGGTCGGTCTCGCGGTGCAGGTGCATCGCCACCAGCATGGCGGTGAGGTGCACCGTGTTCTTGGCGCCGTATCGTTCCTTCATCCGCTCCAGTCTGTGCTCGACCGTGCGATGCGAGATGCCGAGTTCGGTGGCGATCTGCTTGGCGGTCGCGCCCTCGGTCAAAAGCTGGACGACGGCCTCGTCGGTGCCGTCGAGCTTTGCCTGCCGCTCCGGCGCGTTGAACATGAAGCGGCCGTTGGTAACGGTCAGCAGCCAGGCCGGCTTGGCCTCGGTCGTCCTTTGCGGCAGAACCATGCGCTCATAGGCGATGTTGACGCCGAGCAGCTCGGTCTTGACCATTTCCATCGACGGCTTCTGCGAGGCGATCACCTCGCGATAGCGTGGAATGACCGCCGTCTCCATATAGCTGCGATCCTTGAAATCGCCGATGCGCTGGTTTGCGAAGAGCTTGTTGATGTTGAGGATCCGCGAGGCAAAGCCGGAGGAGCGGACCACCTGCAGCCGCCAGTCCATCGGATCCTCGCCATCGAGCACGACAACCGTCAGTCGCATCTTGATCGTCAAAAGGTCGACCGCATCGCGATAGACAGCCTCGGGCGGCCCCGGCTGATGCGGAGACGTGCTCAGCCAGGCGTCGAGAAGCTTCTGCGTGACGGTGTGAAACGTGGTGTCCTTGGTCATCAACTCAGGCGTGAAATGTGCGACAGGTTAATCGAACAACCCAGGATGGGTTCATGCGGTGCACCATTCTGCGGCCAACTTACACCAAAGGATTCGTTTGAACAGAATATTCAATGTAGAGGCGAGTAAATCTTCGCGTCGAACGGGAAGGAATGCGCGTTAAACGCGTTTGGTCCCTCCAAGCGTGCGAGGCTTCGCGGATGCGCAACGATCAATCGTCGGCGTAGCGCTGTTCGCGCCAGGGGTCGCCATACATGCTGTAGCCGTTGCGCTCCCAGAAACCGGCCGCGTCCGCCGGCATGATGTCGATGCGGCGCAGCCACTTGGCGCTCTTCCACAGATAGAGATGCGGCACGATCAGCCGCATCGGGCCGCCATGCTCGCGGGTCAGCGGCAGGTCTTCCCAGGCGGTGGCGAGAATGGCGTCTTCGGCGGCGAAATCGGCAAGCGGCAGGTTGGTCGTGTAGCCGTCATAGCTGGTCAGCATGACGTGGCTTGCCTGCTGTTTCGGCATGGCGAGATCGAGCAGATCGCGCGTTGCGACGCCCCTCCACTTGTTGTCGTAGCGCGACCATGTCGTGACGCAGTGGATATCCGACACGCGGGTGCTCTGTTCCAGCGCCTGAAAGGCGGCCCAGCTGAGATCAAGCGGGGTCTCGACCAGCCCGCCGACCTCCAGCCGCCACGTGTCGGTGGACACAGCAGGCTGTTCGCCGAGATCGAGCACCGGCCAGTTCTTGACGAGATGCTGGCCGGGCGGCAGCCGGTCGGTTTCGGGCCGGCTCGTGCGGCCGGTCAGGAATTTGCCTTCGTAGGCCCAGCGGCGTTTCGAATTGGTCAGCTTGCTATCGGCGGGGATCTGGTCGTCGCTCATTATGCGGCCTTTCGCGTTGCGGGGATTACGTCACCCAAGCCCGGTTGCTGTCAAGCGCCGGTATTGCGCCGCAAATTCTCCGTGCGTTCACAAGTCTGAGAGATCGGCGGCAACGGCGCCGCAAGACGCAATGCTGCAGTCGCGAAAGGTTGAATTCGCCGCTCATTTGCCTGATAAACAAGGTCTATCACGGGCGTCGCTCCGGCGCCCGATTGTGTCTACAGGATCCTCAATCGCATGCCTATTTCCGCCGAGATCGAAGCCGATCTGCCGTTCCTCACCGCGCTGCGCCGCGATCTGCACGCGCATCCGGAACTCGGATTCGAGGAAGTGCGGACGAGCGACATCGTTGCGAAGCTCTTGGGCGAGGCGGGCATCAAGGTTCATCGCGGGCTCGGCGGCACCGGCGTCGTCGGCACGCTGCAGCTAGGCAACGGCACACGGACGATCGGGCTTCGCGCCGACATGGATGCGCTCGCCATGCCCGAGATTGCCGATCGTCCCTACAAGTCGACCGTGCCGGGCAAGATGCATGCCTGCGGCCATGACGGGCACACGACGATGCTCATCGGCGCCGCCCGGCATCTCGCGGCCACGCGCGGCTTCTCCGGCACCGTCCATTTCATCTTCCAGCCAGCCGAAGAAGGGCGCGGCGGGGCGAAACGGATGGTGGAGGACGGGCTGTTCGAGCTCTTCCCCTGCGACGCCGTCTACGGGCTGCACAACATGCCGGGCCTCGCGGTGGATGAGATGGCCGTGGTCGCCGGGCCGCAGCTTGCCTCCTCCGACAGCTGGCGCGTCACCTTCCGGGGGACCGGCACGCACGGTGCCAAGCCGCATCTCGGCCGCGACCCGATCACCGCTGCCGGCACATTCCTCTCATCGCTGCAGACCATCGTCGGCCGCGTCGTCGATCCGCTGCAGCCGGCCGTCGTCAGCGCCTGCTCGCTTCAGGCGGGCGACCCCAAGGCGCTCAACGTCATCCCCGATATCGTCGAGATCGGCGGCACGGCGCGCGCCTATTCGCCTGATGTCCGCGACCAGCTGGAACACGAGATCGGCCGGTTGGCGGAGGGCACCGCATCGATGTTCGGAATTGCCGCCGACTACGGCTTCGAACGGCGCATTCCGCCTGTCGTCAACGATGCCGATGCGACGGAGCGGGCATTGGCTGCGGCTTCCGACGTGTTCGGCGAGAAGGTCGTGACACACTTCCCGCCCTCGACGGCCGGCGACGACTTCGCCTTCTTCGGGCAGCAGGCGCCGGGATGCTACGTCTGGCTCGGCAACGGCCCGGCGGTGGATGGGGCGCTGCATCACAACACGGCTTACGATTTCAACGATGATGCGATCGGGCCGGGCGTGGCGTTCTGGACGCGGCTGGTGGAGCGGGAGTTGGCCGCGGGGTGAGGGGTGTCTGTTGCGGCAGCGGGCAAGATTTAATGTCGCGCGTCACAAATATCGCTTGGTAATCAGCGCCTTGGCCGAAATCATCGTCCTCGTTCGTCCCCACCATCCGGTGCCGTTCCACAATTGCCATGTCATCGGACAGGGAGCCGGGTTCGCGAACCGGTCACGCCAAGTTTGGTATCCGGCGTTCGGTGATGGTCGCCACAGGTGGATCGACGGCTGTCAGGGCCTGATATCCATCCGGCAAGGAAAGGCCGAGAGACGCTCCTGTCGGCCCGGACGAACCGGAAACCTCGAAGTGGCCGGGCAGGTGGAACGCCTGATACCCATACCACTTTATACGATGCCGCCTGCCCATTCCCGTTTTTGGGAGTTGCCTGCCAGCCGTCGCCGACCTCTGCTCGGGGGCGGGGTTTTGTGGTGCGCGGGTAGTGCCAAGTGCCCACTCACGTCGAGTAAATGGGACCGTGCTTAGATCCTCGGGACAAGCCCGAGGATGACGTTGGAGAGAGTGGCGGATGTTCGTAACCTATTGAAGTGATGAGGCAATATACATTCTCGGCGTCATCCTCGGGCTTGTCCCGAGGATCTAAGCACGTCGCCACGATTGCAACGGTAGTGGCCAAAAATTACGCGTCACACCACCCCTACAAAACCTCAATCACCGGCGTCTCCACCACCCGTCCCGTCAGCACATCGGCGATCCCGCGATCCGTCTGGTGCGGGCCGAGGTTGCAGGCGAGGGTGGCGCCGAAGCAGGCCTTGAAGACCAGATAGGGCGGTCGCCAGTCGACGACGTCTTCCATGGCGCGGCGGATGGCGCGGAAGGTCTCTGCCGTTTCTTCGAGCGGAGCTTCGCTGACGAGGCCGGAGAGGGGGAGCGGCAGGAGCACCTTGATCTCGCCATCCTGCACGACAGCCATGCCGCCGCCGGCCGCGATCACGGCGTTGGCGGCGATGGTCATGTCCTCGACATTGCCGCCGAAGACGGTGAGGTTGTGGCTGTCATGCGAAACCGTGGTGCAGAAGGCGCCGCGCCATGTTCCCCAGCCGGTCAGGAAGCCGATGCGCGGGCGGGCGTCGGCCTTGCCGTGGCGGTGGACGACCGAGATCATCGCGCTGCCCTCCGGTGGGACGACATAGCCATCGACGACGGCGGTCTCGGCTTCCGCCCATTGGGTGAAGCGCGGGCGGTCGATGGTGGCGACGCGGACGCGGCTGCCCTCGGAGGGGATGCGGAAGTCGTTTTCGGTCAGCGCCGAGAGTTTGACGGAGTGCTGCAGCGGCGCGCTGTCGACGGCCGGCAGGTCGATCGCCATCTTGCCGTCGCGCGAGACGAGGCGGCCATTGGCGAAGACGGCTGAGGTCTCGAACTCGGTGAAATCCTTGAACAGCACGATATCGGCGCGGCGGCCGGCGGCGATCAGGCCGAGGTCGGGGCGGCGCAGGCGCTGGGCGGCGTTGAAGGTCGCGGCGCGCAGCGCCCATTCGGGCTTCATGCCGTAGCTGACCAGACGGCGCACGACATCGTCGAGGCCACCACAGTAATGGAGCTCGTCGGGAAAGACGTCGTCGGTGCAGAGCGTCACGGTCGATGGCAGGTGGCCGATGCCGTTCAACGCCGCCACGAATTCGCGCAGCAGGTGATCGTGCGAACCGCGCAGTTCGATCGTCAGGCCGACGGCGAGCTTCAGCAGGAGGTCGTCAGCCGAGGTGAGCTCGTGGTCGGAGGTGACGCCCGCCGCCATGAAGGCGTTGAGGTCGCTGCCGTCAAGTCCGCGCGCGTGGCCGCAGACCACCTTGCCGGATTGAAGGCCGGCATTGACGATCCCGGTCATGCGGGGATCGCCGTCGATGACCCCTCGCATGTTCATGACTTCGGCGACGCCGCCGATCTCGGGCCGACGCAGCAGTTCGGATATGACGGAGGCGTCGAAATCGGCACCCGCGACCTCGAGGCCCGGAGCCGAGGGCACGCAGGAGGGGGCAAGCAGGATGGTGCGGAGATGAAGGCCGCGCGTTGCCTCGATCGACCAGCGCACGCCATCGATGCCGTGGACATTGCCGAATTCGTGCGGGTCCCAGACAACAGTCGTGACGCCGCGCGGCAGGATGGCGGCGGCGTAAGCCGATGGGGTGACCATCGAGCTTTCGATGTGCATGTGGGTGTCGATCAGGCCGGGTGCGATGATGCTGCCGCGGGCGTCGATCGTCTCATTGGCGTCCTTGCGACTCCCTGGGGCGTGCACGCTTGCGATCAGCGGCCCGACAAGGCCGATATCGGCGTCGCGGATCAGGCCGGTGACGACGTCGAGCAGCTGGCCGCCCGTGATCAGCACGTCGAAGGGCGCATCGCCGCGCGCGGCGGCAACGGCGCGGGCGCGCAGTTTCGGATCGCTGAGGTCCATGGGTTCCAACTGGCTCATCGGGCGGCCTCCTGCTGGAGCGCGCCGAGGATGATGGCGCGGGCGGCCTCGCTGTCGATCTCGACGGCATAGTCGGCATTCGGCTTGGCGTGGGTGGCGCGGGTTTCGACCACGGTGCGGCCGCGCGTGAGTTTGCCCTGCAGCTCGACGTCGATGCGGGCTGTGCGGAACGTAACGATCTCGGGGTGGGCGAAGGCGACTGCGGCGCACGGGTCGTAGATCGCCATGCCGGCGCGACCACGGCTGGTGCCGATGGTGATATAACCGTCGAGGAAATCGGCCAGCATCTCGGCATTGGCGCCGCCGGCCTTGCGGATCGGGGCTACGTCGTCAGGGACGGCGATGACCTTGCGGCAGAGGTCGAGATCGACCATGCGCAGCGGCAGGCCGGAGGCGATGACGATCGCCAGCGCTTCGGGATCGGCCAGCGCGTTGAACTCGGCGGATGCGGTGTGGTTGCCAGACGTGACGCCGCCGCCCATCCAGGTGAGCTCGGTGATGCGGGCGGCGAGATCGGGGCGGGCGAGTGCAAGTGCCGCGATGTTTGTCAGCGGGCCGAGCGCCAGGATGCGGTGCGGGCCGTCCTGCTTGAGCCAGTCGCATAAGGCGGTGAAGGCGTCGCTGTCGGGAAGAGCAGCGGCGTCGGGCAAGGTCTTGCCCGATGTCGGGATGCCGGTTTCGCCGAGGATCGCCTGGGCGGTCTCGATCTCTCCAAGCACGGCTGAGGCGCGGCCGGAGTGGATCGGGAAGGTCCAGCCGAAGGCCTTGGCGGCGCCGGCAGCGTTTACGCGGACCTGCGGCAGCGGCGTGTTGCCGAAGACCAGCGAGATGCCCGCAATGTCGAGCTTGGCATGCGCCACGACCAGAATGGCGGCGATGTCGTCGAAGCCCATGTCGGTGTCGATCCAGACGCCCATGATGTTACCTGTAGCGAGAGAGTGGGGCCGCGGCGCCAAGCGGCAGGTCGAAAGAAAGCGTGGAGCCGATGGCGTGGCTCGGCTCGCTAGCATCGACCTCGGCCTTGATGGGGCCGAGCGGCGTGTCGAGCAGATATTCTCTGACGTTGCCGGCAAACGAGGTGCCGCGCACGGTGCCTTGGAAAGGACCTGAACCAAGGATCACCATGCGCGGACGCCAGGCCAGGCCCTTTGCGGCCTGCGGCACTGGAGCGGAAAGCTCGACGAGTGAGTTGGATGTCGCGAGCTTGCCGTTTTCCAGCGCAAAGACGTTTTCGAAGCCGACGAAATCGGCGACGAAGGCCGAGACGGGCTTATTGTAGATTTCCTCCGGCGTGCCGATCTGCTCGATGCCGCCGTTCAGCATCACCACGATCCGGTCGGCAAGCGCCAGCGCCTCGATCTGGTCGTGGGTGACGAAGATCATGGTGACGCCGGTTTCCTTCTGGACGCGCTGCAGCTCGGCGCGCATTTCCAGGCGCAGGCGGGCGTCCAGGTTGGAGAGCGGCTCGTCGAGAAGCAGCACCTTGGGCTCCATGACCATCGAGCGGGCAAGCGCCACGCGCTGCTGCTGGCCGCCGGAGAGTTCGCCCGGCTTGCGGGCCGCGAAACTGGCGAGGCCGACGGACTTGATTCCTGCGGTCACCTTGCTGTCGAGATCCTGGCCGCTGACGCCCTTGAGGCGCAGGCCGAAGGCGACGTTTTCATAGACGGTCAGATGCGGGAACAGCGCGTAGGACTGGAAGACCAGGCCGACATTGCGCTTGTTGGCGGAAACGCGGGTGATATCGGCGCCATCGAGCGTGATGCGGCCGGAGGCGGGGTTGAGCAGGCCGGCGATCGAGCGCATGGTCGTGGTCTTGCCGCAGCCGGAGGGGCCGAGGAGTGCTACGAGCTCGCCCTTCCTGATCGAGAGATCGAGATCCTTCACCGCGACCGTATCGCCGTAGGCAAGCGTCAGCTTGTCGAGTTGCAGATAGGTGTCAGACATAGCGAGAGAACCCCAGGAAGCGTTCGGCAAGGAAGACGATGCCGATGGAAAGAAAAGCGAGCAGCGCCGAGAGCGCGGCGATCGACGGGTCGTAGGTGGTTTCCATGTAGCCCAGCATGTCGATCGGCAGCGTGCGGACGCCTGGACCTGACAGGAAGAGCGAGACGGGCACCTGGTTGAAGCTGGTGACGAAGCCGAGGATGAAGGCGGCGAGAATGCCGCCGCGGATATTCGGCATCACCACGCGGAAGAAGGCGCCCGCGCGCGACGAACCGAGCAGGACAGCTGCTTCCTCGATATCGGAGCGCAGGTTGTTGAGGCTCGCCGAGACGACGCGCACGGCATAGGGCAGCACCAGTGCGGTGTGCGCGAAGAACAGCGCCAGCGTGATGTTGAAGCCGAAGGGCACGACCAGATAGCGCAACAGCGCCAGGCCGACGATGATCCCCGGCACAATGATCGGCAGCGAGACGATGGTGCGGATGGTTTCCGCGCCCGGCAGCTTGTAGCGCGACAGCGCGTAGGCGGCGGGGATGCCGAGGACAAGGGCTGCCAGCGTGCCGCCGACGGCAAGCAGCATCGACATGGCGAAACTGTCACGGAAGCTGTCGATGGTGAAGACCTTGAAGACCCAGCGCAGCGACAGGCCCTGCGGCGGGAAGGCCAGCGTATCGCCGGCAGAGAGCGAGGCGGCGATGATGATGAAGAAGGGGCCGATCAGGAAGATCAGCAGCAGGCCGAGCACCAGCGGCGAGAGGATGCGGGAGGTCATCGCTTGTTCCTCGCTGTAGCCAGACGCTTCAAGAGGATGTTGGCGGCGAAGCTCATGACGATCAGCATGAAGGCGATGACGCTTGCGGCGACGAAGTCGTTGGCGACCGAGACCTGCTGGTAGAGCAGGGTTTCCAGCATCAGCACCTTGGAGCCGCCGAGGACAGCGGGGGTGATGTAGGCGGTGAGCGAGCCGGTGAAGACGAGCGTGCCGCCGACGACGAGCCCCTCGCGGGTCAGCGGCAGGATCACCTTCCAGAACACCTGGAACCAGTTGGCGCCGAGCACGCGGGCGGCGGGAATGGCGTCCTTCGGCATGTTTTCGAGCGCGCTGATCAGTGAGAGGATCATCAGCGGCAGGAAGAGCTGCAGCAGGCCGATGAAGACGGCGGTCTCGGTGAAGAGCAGACGCAGCGGGCTGTCGCTGAGGCCGAGGCCCTGGATCGCCTGGTTGACGATGCCCGTCCGGCCGAGAATGACGATCCAGGCATAGGTGCGGGCGACCGGCGAGATCATCAAAGGCAATGTGACGAGGCCGATCATCCGACCCTTGCCCTTCGGCGGCAGGTTGACGATGGCGAACGCCGCCGCATAGCCGATGACGGCGGAGACGGCGGTCACCTCGAGGCCGAGCTTGAAGGTACGCAGGAAGACCGTGCGGTTCAGCGATTGCGAGAAGAAGCCGGTATAGGCGCTGAGCGTCCAGCTGCCGTCGATGTGGAAGCCTTCCGAGAGAAGGATGACGACGGGCAGCAGGAAGACCAGCGCGGCGAACAGGGCCGCGGGCAAGGCAAGCGCCAGGGCTTCCGTGCGTTTTTGAAACATGAGGCGTCTTTCAGAGCAATCACATGGTGCGGCTCCAGCCGGAGCCGGAGCCGTTTCGGTGTCTCTCGACCGTTACTGGCCGACCGTGTCGTTCCATTCCTTCAGCCAGCCGGCGCGGTTATCGAGGGCTGCAGCCGAGGGGATGAGTTTCAGGTTCTTCACCGTATCTTCGCCGTAGGTGAGGTTGTTGGCGGCTTCGTCGGAGACCTTCACCTCCTTGTTGGCCGGGCTGTCGACCAGCTTTTCGGCGAGCTTGGTCTGGATCTCGGTGGAGAGCCAGAAATCCATGAACTGCAGCGCGAGGTCCTGGTTCTTCGAGCCCTTGGTCATGACCATGACGTTCATGCCGCCGGTCTGGCCTTCCTTGGGCGTTGCCCAGGAGACGGGGACGTCGAGCTTGGTGAAGCCAGCCCAGGAGAAGCGGCCGATCGGGGCTGCCCAGATTTCTTCCTGCTGCATCAGCTGCACCAGCTGCGAGGATTTCTCGTAGAAGGTGACGATGTCGTCCTTCTTTTCGCCGACGGCTGCGATCGGCGCCTTCAGGTCGGGGCTGTCCTTGCCGAGTGCCAGGCCGAGCATGTAGAGCGCCGGCGGGCCCTGGTTGGTGGTGACATTCGGGAAAGCGACGTGGCCGACATACTCAGGCTTCAGCAGATCGGCCCAGCTCTCGATCTTCATCTTGTCGGAGCGGTAGGCGATCGAGGTGGCGTAGAAGGTATAGCCGACGCTCATGCCGTCGCCGTTCGGATCCTTGGCGAGGTCGTAAAGCTTGCCGAAATTGGTGAGCTTCGAGGTGTCGATCTTGTCGATCAGGCCCTTGCGGGTGGCTGACAGCGCATCGGCCATGGAGACCACGGCCATGTCGACGACGGGGTTGGCCTTGTTGGCTTCCATCTTCGCCAGGCGCTCGACGCTGTTGCCGGTCTCGACCACCAGCTTGCAGCCGCACTTGGCTTCGAAGGGGTCGTAGACGATCGATTTGAAGTCATCCTGCGCGAAGGCGTAGACGGAGATGGTGAGCGTCTTTTCCTGAGCGCTGGCGGCGACGGGCGTGAGGGCCAGAAGGGCCGCCGAGGCGATGAGGGCATGCTTCATGTCAGGAGTTCTCCGTCTGAGAGGCTAGGTCCAGTTTGCTTGGGTCGCTATTGGTCGGGTCGATCCTGGCTGGATCGGCGGGACCCGATGATTGGCGAACGATCAGCTGCATGGGCACCCGATCGGTTTCGGAAGCGACGAGCACGCCTTCGCGGCTGCCGCTTGCCTGGATGGTTTTCAGGAGCGACGAGATGGCGACATCGGCGATCGTCGCCATGTCCATCGCCACCGTCGTCAGGCTCGGTGTAATAACGGGGGAGAAGATCAGGTCGTCGAAGCCGGTGACGCTTGCCATGTCGGGGACGACGATGCCGTCGCGCTGCAGTTCGGTGAGCGCCCTCAGCGCCTGCAGGTCCGACAGCGCGGCGAAGGCGGTGTAGCCTTCGCGAACCTTTTCGGCGAGGCCGAGCGTGCAGCCCATGCCGTTCTCGCGTTCCAGGCGCTCGACCCAAAGGGTGGAGGACTGCATGTCGGGACGCAAACCGGAGCGGATGCCGCCGACACGATCGTTCTGGACGTTGGATTCCGGATTGTTGCCGATCACGAGGATGCGCTTGTGGCCGAGTTCGGCCAGGTGGTCGGCGATATCGCGTCCGCCCTGCCAGTGATCGGCGGCGACCGTGTTGCCGGGTGTCGAGGCCGTGTCGATGACGGCGACCGGACAGCTCGCGGCCGAGATGCGGGTTGCGCGGCGCGGTACGATGACAAGTCCCTCGACGCCGCGCTCGATCAGCCGGTTGATGGCTTCCGTCTGCGCGGTGATGTTGCCGCGGGAGTCGGCGATGAGGACGCCGTAGCCGGCCGATGTTGCGGCAAACTCGATCGCCTGCGCGAGCTTGGGGAAGAGCGGATTGGCGATATCGGGAAGCACCAGACCGATGACGCCGCTGCGGCCGGTGCGCAGCGCGCGCGCCGCCTGGCTGGGGACGTAGCCCATCTCGGCCGCGTGTTCGCGGATCCGCTCGGCAAGCTGTTCGGACACACGGCCCTTGCCAGAGAGCGCGTTCGACACTGTCGCGACGGAGACGCCAAGCGACGTTGCGATCCTGCTCAGATTTGGTCCCGGTCGGGCTGGAGGCATGATACCAGACGAATTGGATTAATCGTTTAATCAATGCCTACATGACGCCGTCGTCGTTGTCGAATCCAATCTTGCGCCGCTTTGCGATTTTCCGCAATCACTGGGCACTCCAGAAACAAAAAAGCCCCGGCGAACCGGGGCTTTTCATCAATTGCTGTGGTCTCAGCCTGCCTTTGCAGTGCTTGCCTTTGCGGCGACCGGCTTGGCCGGGGCGGTGTTGCCGCCCGGGTTGTAGCCGCCGCCGATGGCGACGTTGAGCGCGACGTAGTCGCTGGCCATCTGCTGGACGGCCGCGGCCAGGCTTGCCTGGGCGAGCGAGACCTGACGCTGGGCGTCGAGAACGTCGAGCAGCGAGGAGGCG
>NZ_JAGHMF010000034.1 GCF_017741815.1 Rhizobium sp. 16-488-2b | reverse complement strand
ACCCGGCCCAGCCGGTCGGATCGGGGGCTGATCCGAGCAGCCAGTGTCGCGTATCTAAATGGCTGACAACGTCGCAGCCCTATTCAGCTTTGACATTGTATGTAGCCGGGGTGGGTTCAAGGATGAAGTGCGACTTGCGAATGATACCAATGGGTTGTCACTCGCAAGGAAGCTGCAATGAAACGCACCTACTCCCACATCGACATGGATGAACGGCGTAAGATCGCCCGCTGGCGCATGGCGGGCCTGACTGTTGACATTATCGCCGAGAAGCTCGGGCGTCATCGCTCGACGATTTTCCGGGAAATCCGGCGCAACATGTTTATCGATAACGTCGTCCCGGATCTGAACGGCTATTATTGTGTTACGGCGCATGACATGGCGTGCGAACGGCGCGCTAAATTGCGGAAGCTGTCGCGCTTCTCGAATGTCAGGCAGTCCGTCATAGACCGGATCATGCATGGCTGGTCGCCGCAGCAGATCGCCGGCCGAATGCGGCTAGAGCGACATCCTGTCTCGGTGAGCCACGAAACGATCTACAAGTTCGCGTATTCGGCCGATGGTCAGGCGATAAAATTATGGCGACATTTGCCCGAACATCGGGCTCGACGTAGACCGCGTCACGCCAGACGCAAACACGGTCAACGGTTTAGCCCGGAACTCAACATTCTTCGCCGCCCCGACGCTGTTGCTGATCGAAAGCAATTCGGGCATTGGGAATGCGATCTCATTCAGTTCCGCAAGAAGTTCGGGAAAGCCAATGTGACGTCGCTTGTCGAGCGGGTGAGCCGCTTTGCCATCTTCCTGCGTAACAATGACCGGCAATCCCGGCCGGTCATGGACGGCCTCGTCCAGGCACTGCAAGCCCTGCCCCATCTAGCGCGTCGCTCCATCACTTTTGACCGCGGCACGGAGTTCACCGATTGGCCTTACCTTCAGGCAAGCATAGGCACCCAGACCTGGTTCTGCGATCCGCAATCGCCATGGCAAAAAGGCACGGTCGAAAACACCAACAGACGAGCCCGTAAATGGCTATCGAGAGAAGTCGATCCGCTCTCCGTCAGCGATGCCGACCTTATCGAGATCTGCAATCGGCTGAACACTACGCCACGCAAATGCCTTGGCTATCGAACGCCGGCAGAGGTCTTTCGAAAGAAACTCCTCGCGCAGATTCGTTATGCTGGTTAGCTTGGCTGAACCCGTAAGTCGCGCTTCAGCATGAACTCACAAGCCAACGCTTCCAGCTTGGCAGTCCTATCTCATTGCTCCTTGAAGGCGCGGCTGAATTGGTCGGTCAAAGGCTTTGCGAGGAACGAGAAAGCGGTTCTCTGTTCCGTCGAGATAAACACTTCGACCGGCATGCCAGGAAGCAGGACGTTGCCCTCAAGCTTTGCCATTTCCTCCGCCGATACCATGACATCAGCCAAATAGAATATATCGCCCGATGCAGGGTCGCTGCTCGTTGCCGGCGAGACGTAGGCAATCTTGCCGGATAACTCAGGCGTGGTTCGCTGGTTGAATGCGGAAAAACGCATGCGTGCATGCTGCCCGTAGAAAACCTGGTCGATATCGGTGGGCGAGAGCTTTGCCTGGATTTTCAAGGCAGCCTGCGAGGGAACAAGCGTTGCGAGCTTTTCCGCGGGCGTAATGACGCCGCCGATCGTATGGACGAAAAGTTCGTTGACCGTTCCGGTGAGCGGCGCGCGAATATCGGTGCGCCACAGACGATCCTCTATCGCAATCTTCTTCTCTTTCAGTTCCGAGATCTTCGGCTCGACCGCGCTCAATTCGCGCTGCGCCTCGGTTCGCGCGGCTTCGTCGATCGCTATGATCTGCAGCCCTATCTCGCTCTGGCGTGCCTTTGATCGAGCGATGCTTGCGTAGATCTCGCTGCTCTCGCCCTTGAGCTTCGCCATTTCACGATCGATCACGTATTTCCGCGACGTCTCCATCAGTTTCTTGTCGGTGAGCCCTTTTATTTTCTTATGTTCGAGCTCGACCAGGGCCAGCTCGTCGATCTTGGCATCGCGTTGGGCGGACAGCCCCTTTATCTCCTCCTCGAGCTGCGAAATACCGAGTTGCAGTTGCTGCTTCTGGCTTTCACGATTTTGCCGATTACCGACGAACAGACGCGTTTCGCCCACAAATGCAGCGGGGTTTGTGCTTAGCAGGTCACGCTGTCCGAACCCGAAGTCGATCTTGGCGAGGTTATCGCGTTCGGCGATGAGGCGGCTCTGTCTGGCCAGAAGCTCGACCAGTTGGTGTTTGACGATCGATAGTTCAGCACGGGTCTGAGCATCGTCGAGCCTCAGCATGATCTGCCCCTCGGTGACGAAATCCCCTTCCCTGACGGCGATTTCGCTGACGATCCCGCCGTCGCGATGCTGGATGGCCTTGAGGTTCTGATCGACCTTGACCAAGCCGGATGCGATGATGGCGCCGCTCAGCTGTGTCGTCGCCGCCCACCCGCCTGCACCCGCAAAAAGCAGGACGCCGAGGATTGCCCCCGCCATCACTCGCACGGTGACGGGAAATGAAGTGTCGGCGTCGTCGCCATCTCGGCAGATGTTTCGTTGCTCGGACATGCACGTCCCTCCCCTCAAGCGGCCGCGTCGATGACCACGAGCATGTGGTGACCGCTCAGATTGATTGTCATTTCGTAAGTCTGGTTGTTATCGGCATCGATCTCGATGAGCGTGCGGCTGAGTTCGTGTGTCCCTTCGTGTCGCACCCGGATCGGCTGAGCATCATCGTCGTCCTGTTGCCCGTAGACAGCCTCGAAATGGTCCTCGAGATCGTCGGCGAGCTCTTCGAAAATGCGGTAGGCCGATGTCTCGATCCGGTCGCCGACCATGAAGTCCAGAATATGATGGATGACGTCGCTGCTTGACGCGCTGGATGGCAGGGTAAACTGGAACACGTCGTTGCCGCCGCCGCCCTGAAGAATGGACGTCGTCAGCCCGACGGTAAAGACATCCTCCTCGTTAGTTCCGATCACCTGTTCGATGTTCTCAAGAATATCACTCCCGATATCCAGGCCGGTTGCCACGCCGGTCGAAAGATCGACGAGCACGCCATGAGCCGACTGGGAGTAGTCCACGGTGTCCGATCCGGCCTCGCCATCATAGCGATCGTCTGCGCCGTCGCTTGCAGCGATGATGATGTCGTCGCCATCACCGCAGTAGACGAGGTCGGCGCCGCCTCCATCGAGAATGCGGTCCTCGCCTGCACCGGCGATGACCGTCTCGTCACCAGCCGAGCCCGTAACCGTATCGGATCCGCTGCCCAGCCTGATGACCTCAAAGGAGGCAACGTTATCCGATCCAATCTCCTCTCCGGTCGCGACCGACTCCAAAAGGTCCACCACGATGGACATCGCGGCCGCGGAGTAGTCGAGCGTATCCAGACCATCACCGCCATCGTAATAGTCATCAGCGGCATCCAGATCTCCGATGACGCTATCAGCGCCTGCCCCGCCTGCGACCGTATCGCCGCCCGAGCCTCCGGTCAGAACATCATCGCCGTCCCCTCCCGAAAGCGTATCACGGCCCTCTTGTCCCAAAAGCGTATCGTCGCCTTCTCCGCCAGAAAGTGCGTCGTTTCCATCGCCACCGTCCAGCACATCATCTCCGCTGTCGCCGGAAACGGTGTCATTGCCATCGTTGCCAAAGAGCCGATCATCACCTGATCCGCCGCTGAGGAAGTCATCTCCTTCATCACCGAACACGACATCGTTGCCTTCGTCTCCCCACAGGCGGTCCCTGCCCGCGCCGCCGTGAATCTGATCGTTGCCGGCGCCTCCGAAAACAACGTCATCGCCCAGACCCGCAAAGATGATATCGTCACCGCTGCCAGCAACGATGTTGTCGTTGCCTCCTCCTCCGTGGACCGTGTCGGCGCCAGAGCGCGTGTCGATATTGTCGTCGCCCGCCATTGCATCGATCACGTCCGCACAGTCCGTGCCGAGCAGAAGGTCTCCGCCGTCGGTGCCAACGATCGGTGGCGCCGTGACGACCGCGAAATGCGCGGTTTGAGCAACCGAAAGCTTGCCGTCCGAAATCACGTAGTTGACGGTCACGCCACCAAGCTCGGTCCAGTCGAACAGCCAACCCGTTTCCGCCTTGACGATTGTCCCTGACGACACGGTCACATTCGTAACTTGCAGCGCGTCGCCATCCGGATCCGACGCGCCGCGCAAGAGATCTGAAAGGCCGATGAGGACAGCGGCGCAGCCGGATACATCAAGCAGCGTGACAGGGCCAGCGACGCGAGGCGCACGGTTGGCAGACGGGGTGCCTTCCTCGGTTTTTTCGTCCTCCTCCCTCTCTTCGTCCGTTCTCTCATCCTCGACGTCCTGTTGACCTCGCCTTCCCGTCGTATGGGAACTGGAGAAAGAGCCGCCTCGGTCGATATTGTCGTTCGACGCCCGCAAGGTGATCGAGCCGGCGGCTGGCAGCCTTTGAAAGAGCGGTGCGGACAACTCGATGCGCTGGAACATGAAGGGCGGCCACTCGATGGCATCGATGGCTTCTTCGCGCGATCCACCACCCGGCAGCGGCCCCGCGGGCTTTCTGGGCGCCGCCTCAGGACGCGATGCTGGTTCGATCACTCGCAATACGCCGGCTTTGATCGCCGCCGGCGGCATCCGCCCCTGCTCCGGCTCGTCCGGAGGCGGCGATTCATCGCGGCTCGGTTCGGCTGCGTCGCTGGACAATGCGCTCTTCAGATAGAGCGCGATCCCTGTCAGGAGCATCGCAACGAACGCCGGAGCCTTCGATCGCACGTCCTCGTTCTTCAGAAGATATTTGGCCTGAGGATCTTCGTCCTTGGCCGATTTTGTTCCTTTGGCCTCGATCATTCCGACACCCTTGAGGTCATGCGCGCAGTCATCGGCGCTCTGCCATTGGCATCGCCAACTGCGGCTGGTTTCAAGATTTCGTGCTTGGGCCCGAATGCGACCATCTTGCCATTCTGCACGACAGCGATAAGGTCGACCGCAGCCAGAGCGCTTGGCCGATGGGCAATCACGACGGCGATACCCTGGCGAGTTCGTATGGCATTTATCGCCTCGGTCAGAGCGGACTCCCCCTCCCCGTCCAGGTTCGAATTGGGCTCGTCCATAACCACGACAAATGGGTTGCGGTACAGCGCGCGCGCAAGCGCGATCCGCTGCCTCTGTCCCGCCGACAACGAAGCGCCCTGCGGCCCAAGCGCGGTCCGGTAGCCCTCCGGCAGGCGGACGATCATCTCATGAACACCCGTGGTCTGCGCAGCCTCGACAATCGCTCTTGCATCAAGGCGATCTTCCAGACGGGAGATGTTTTCCTCGACGGTAGCATCGAGCAGCGCCACATCCTGCGGAAGATAGCCGATATGCTGTCCGAGCGTGGTGTCGTTCCACTGGGTCAATTCGGCATCATCAAGACGTACACTGCCGCGCAATGCCGGCCAGATACCAGTCAGCGCGCGCGCGAGCGTGGTCTTTCCGCCACCGCTCGGCCCGATGATCCCGAGCGCTTGTCCGGCGGTGATCTCGAAGCTGACATCGCTTAAGAGGATGCGGCCCGACCCTGGCGCGGCCACTGTGAGCTTTTCGACCTTCAAGGTCCTTTTTGGCGCCGGCAGGGTCATGAGCGGTTCGGCGCCGGAGAGCGCCACCACTGTTTCCTTCAACCTTCCGAATGCTGTCCGCGCGGCAACGAACCCTTTCCAGTTGCCGACCGCGAGGTCGACGGGTGCGAGCGCGCGGGCAGATGCAACGGAGGCAGCGATGATAGCGCCTGCTGATAGTTCTCCGATGATCGTCAGCCATGCTCCGAGACCGAGAACCGCGGATTGCAATATCATGCGCAGCACCCTTGAAACGGCACCAAAAGTGCCGCTGATATCGTTGGTGCGTGTCTGCAGGGCAAGGTGCTCCTGGTTGGCGCGATTGAACCGCCTTACAGCCCGCTCCGCGAACCCCATCGCCTTCAGCACTTCGGCATTGCGGGTGTTCGATTCCGCGATGGCATTGCGTTCGATGCCTGATTTGTGCGTCGCGGCCGCCCATCTGCGTGTCATGAGTTCGGTGACGATCGTCAGGATCGACAACACAAAGGCGCCGCCGAAGGTCAGGGCGCCGAGATAGGGATGCAGCATATAGACGAACACGACATAGAGCGGCATCCAGGGAAGATCGAAGAACGCAAGCGGTCCCTGGCTGCTGACAAATCCCCTCACCGTGTCGACGTCGCGCCCACGGTCCAGTGATTCAGCCGTAGAGAAGCCGAAACGAGGCATGTCGATGGCCACCTGATGCGCCATGGGCGCGATCTTGGCATCGAGACGCGCTCCGACCCGCACCAGCACTTGCGAACGGATGATATCGAACAGGCCCTGAAACAGGTAGAGCCCGATCGCCAGTGCCGACAGACCAAGCAAGGTTGGCACGCTGCCGCTTGTCAACGCGCGATCATAGATCTGCAGCATGTAGAACGACCCGGTCAGGGCAAGGATGTTGATGATGCCGGATGCGAGGAAAAGGAACAGGAATATCCCCCTGAACCTCTGCGTCAGCTTCTCGACATTCTTTCTTTTCGTACCGGTCAACGGGCTCTTCGGACGCATGATGTCACCAATTCCTGCTGTTGAGGAAAGGTCCTGCGCACCGTTTCACGGGCGCGCAGGACACTTCTGGCTAGAGGTTGAAGTCCGTGCTGGTCAGGTTGTGATTGCCCTTGATGCTCAGCCGGAACTCAGCGGTGGCGTCATTGTCCACACTGCCTGAGACCACGGTGTAGTCGCCGTCATCCCTGGTTTCATGCGTCACGGCGATCTGGGCGGCCCCGCTGAGGGTCGATCCTGAAATCAGCGTGAATGCCTGATTGCCGGCGACACCATTGTTTGCGTCCGTGCCGCTGAGATCAATCTTGTCACCGGCCTGGAAGCTGGTGATCGTGTCGCCATTTGCTGCGGTGTCCGACAGGAAGCGGAAGGTATCGTTGCCCGCTCCGCCTTCGATGATGTTCACGGACGAGTTGGCCGTGATCACATCGTTGCCGGACCCTGTTACGACGTTCTCGAAGCCCCACAGCGTGTCATGGCCCGACTGGCTGCTGGAAGCGCTTCCCTGGCCCATGAAGCCGCTGCCGATGTCGACAGTGAGATTGGCGGTGATCGACGACATGTCCAGCGTATCGATGTCGGCCTCACCGTAGTAGATGTCGTCTCCATCGTTGACACCAGCCACGAACAGATCGTTTCCGCTGCCGCCGTAGGCCGTGTCGTTGCCCGCCCCGGCGTTGATCATGTCGTTGCCGGCGTCACCGAAGATGCGATCGCTGCCGCTGTCGCCGTACAACATGTCGTTGCCATCGCCGCCGAACAGGTCGTCATTGCCGTCGCCGCCGAAGACCATGTCGTTGCCACCGCCTGCCGAGACGAAGTCGTCTCCTTCATCGGCCCTGACGACATCGGCGCCACCATCACCAATGACCGTGTCGTTACCGGCAAGGGCGACGATCGTTTCACCGCTTGCGGTGCCGATCAAAACGTTGGCGGTAGCAGTGCCGGCGATCGGTGCACCGGTGGTCGGTGCAGGTATCGTCGGGACTTCGGGTACTTCGCCTTCCTCGTCTGGAACTTCGCCGTTCCCGACAATCTGCGGCGTGCTACCCGCCTGGGCAGTATAGGTGATGGAGTTGGTACCGTTGCTGATCGTGACCTTGCCATTGGCCTCGGTGGTCTCAAAGTCGGCAAGCACGGCGCCGGCAGGCAGTTCAATGACGTCCTGCGGCCGGAGCTGGCCGATGATCGTGTCCTTGCCGCCATTCGAACGGAAGACGATGCGATGCGCGGAGCCGAGAGAACTGATGTCCACGGTGTCGTCGCCGGCATTGCCGTCGATTGTGATTGTACTGAAGTTCAGGCTAGTGTTCGGCGCATCGAAATTACCGATGACCTGAATTGTATCACCGTTGCTTGTTCCTCCATCCGGCGCCGTCGGGTTATTGCCGTTGTTGGCGGTGGTGTTGAGCGTGTTGACGCTAATCTCCTCGATGTTGTCGAGCTCGGCAATGACGGATGTCGTGCCTGCCACCGTGCGGGTGATGATGATCTCGGTATCAGCTCCGACGACCTGGATGCCAGCTGCGACTGCCGCAGCTCTGGCATAGATCGTAAACGTCTCCGCCAGACCGGCGCGGCCGTTCACGATGAACGTATCCGCCCCGCCTACTTCGCCGTTGACCATGTCGAAACCATCGGTGTCACCGGCAGCATTCGCGTTCCAGTTGATCGTGTCGTTGCCGGCGCCTGCGAGAATGATGTCGTTTCCGGTGCCGCCGCTGATCGTGTCACCGCCGTCGCCGGCGCTGATATGGTCATTGCCGCCACCGCCCGTGATCGTATTGGCCGCGGTATTGCCAACGATGATGTCGGCGGCAGCCGTCCCGGTTATACCCGCTGTCGTAACCCGATTGATGGTCACGGTTGCCGGATCGGTCAGCGTTCCGTCGCTGCCGGTGTATGTGAACGAGCCACCAGCCGTTCCATTGTCCGACAGAGTGATGCCGCCCGCAGCCAGTGTCGGCCCGCTTGCAAGACCGTTGGCGCCACCCACTGCCGTGATGGTGACCGGTGAACCCTCCGGATCCGTATCGTTGGCAAGAAGCGCTGCCTGTGAGATCGTGAAGGCGGTGTTCGCGGCCACGTTGGTGATGACGGTGTCGTTGTTGGCGGATGGTGCATCATTGGTCGCAGCCACATGAACCGTTGTCGTCGCGACCGCGCTGCTGAGCAGCCCGTCATTGACCGTGATCTGCAAGATGCGGTCGACCGTGGCAGGATTATCCGTGCTGTTGGCGAAACGGACCTGTCCGATCGCAGTCTGATAATTGGCGAGCGATGCGTTGCCGGACAGGGTGAGCGTGATCTGCCCGGCAACACTGGTGTCGACCGCCGAGGTAATGCCACCCGGCAATCCGCCCGCCACCGACAGAACGTCACCTGCGCTGGCATTGGTGAGAACGACACGGGCCGAAGCCATGGTCGTGCCATCGTCGGTAATCCGGGCACCCGAGGCGATCGCCACTGCCGCGCCATTCTCGGTGTAATTCGCCACGTAGTTATTGCCTGGCGTTCCGGGCGTGGTCGTGGTTGTCACGGTGGTGGTCGCGATGTTCAGGTCGTCGATGAACAGCGTGTCGTTGCCGTCGTTCCAATTACCCACCGCGGTGAGGCGGATCGCGGAGGTTGCGCCAATCTGGGCCGGAGTGAGCGTTCCCGTGAAGGTGCCGTTTGTGTTGTTGCCTCCGCCGATGTTCGATCCTTGCAAGGATCCCAGTGACTGCCAGGTCGACGTTACGGTGTTAAACGCCTCGACGACGAGGTTCTTTCCAGCTTCCAAGTCCGTCATGTCGTAGCTGAATGTAAGCGTCGCGGTGGTGCGGCCGGTAAGATCGAGGGCGCGCGTAATTGTCGCTCCGTCGCCTGCTAGGAAGCGCAACTGGTTTGTTCCGGCAGCACCGTCAACGGTGCCACCTCCGGTATCGATCTGTATCTGTCCACCAGTGACGACGTTGCCGGTCGTCGTATCATTGGTTTCCACCCAAGGCCTGGTCGCCCAGGCAACCGTGCCGTTGCTGTTGGCGTGAGACGCTCCATTGAATTGGTCGCGATATGCCTGCGCAACCGTCGTGGTGATCGTGGTTGTCACGTCGCCATTAAGGTCAAGCGTGGGTGCCTGCAGCGAGATGGTCTGATCCGTGAACTCAAGCCGTTCGACATTGCGGACCGTATCCGTGCCGTCGGTCGCAAGACCACCGGTATGAGCGACGAGAACGGTTCCGTCAGGATTGAACGTGATGTCATACTCAGCCCGTGCGCCGGAGAATACGGCGGTGTCGATGTCTGCAACACCATCGCTGTCGACCTGATCGTTGCTGTTTCTGATCGTTCGCACGATCGCCAGCTGGCCGGGATTGATGGTGCCATTGAACATGCTGGCGGCAAGCGTGGTCATCGAGTTGTGCAAGGCAATCGGCGGGCCCGCATGCTCCGTGTCTCCTGGTGCGAAGACGCCGATCTGGACGTCGAGCCATTTGTCGCCATCGATGATGTCGTCTCCGGCCTGCCCCGTCATGCGGTCGCTGCCGTCACCACCCAGAATGATGTCGCCTTCGCTGTAAGCGGTCACGCCTGCACCGAGGAGTTCCTGCAAGCCGGCGATGAGCGCGATACCTTCTGCATCGAGCGCGCTGCCCTGATAACCTTCGGTGCCGCCTTGAGCGGCCGGAAGGCGTTCCGCGGCAAGCACGTTGGTGCCGGTGAGAATGTCGTTGAACCGCGTACCGGAAAGGCCCTCGACGGACTCATATTCGTCGAGTGAAGCGTTCTGCGGCAAGGTCGGAGCCTCATCGAACACGATGGGGATCGACAGGTCCGCGTTCACGAAGTTGGGGTTGTCCTTGTAGGTCGCCCAGTCGAAGCCGGACATGCCCACCATCTTGCCTCGGCCGGCGCTGCCGACGAAGATTTCGTTGCCGCCCTCCCCGATGAATTCGTCGAAGCCGCCGTCGCCCAGGAAAACGTCGTGGCCATCGATTTCGTCGTGCGAGAAGATTTCGTCGAAGTTGTCGCCGGGAGCGCCGTCGAAGGTCCCGGTTTCGATCCAGTCATTGCCCTCGTTGCCGAGGATGCGTTCGGCGTTCTTGTTGCCATAGATGAAGTCGTTACCGGTGCCGGCAAAGACCTCCGAGCCCATGTCCGTGCCCAGGAAGATGAAGTCCTGGCCGTCATTGCCCATCACCAGATCGAGTCCGGGACCCGCGTGAACGACGTCATTGCCCTTGCCGGCCTTGATGTTGTCGTCGCCGCCGCTGTCGACAATGATGTCATCGCCGTCGCCGCCGTTGATGATATCGTTGCCGAAGCCACCTTCCAGCCTGTCGTTGCCGGCGTCTCCGAACAGCGTGTCGTCGCCGATGCCGGCGATGATGATGTCGTTACCATCGGTGCCGCCCATGACGACGTGGTCGCCGCCGGTATAGCGCAGGTAGTTCGTGTCTGGACCTGTCGTCGCCGGATTGTTGCGGATGACAAGCTGCGTCAGGATGCCGTCGCCGACAGGATCCGTGCTCTCGAGCACGCCGTCCCCGTCAAGGTCATTGAACTGCCGTGTGGCGTCGACCTCGAGGATCAGGCCGGGGGTCGAGAACACATCCGAAGGCAGATGCGTCGCGTCGGTATTTCGCATGATCATCGCGGCGAACGAGTTGTTCTCCATTTCGCCGAACAGGTGCAAGCCATCGAGGCGTTGCAGATAGTAGAAGCGGTCGCCGTTCTGCAGCTTCTCCATCTGCATTTCGAAGACAAAATTGAATGTCGAGCCGAGCATGCCGCCGAACGGCATGATCTCCTCGGCCAGACCGCCGATCCACAGATCGACGTTGTTCAGGCCTCCGAGCGAGCCTCCGGCGTAAGCTCCGGTGGCATTCAGGAAATCCAGACGATCCGCGGGCACGGCAAGGCCGCCGACCGATACGCCGGAGATAAGCGTCAGTGCTGCATCTCGCTTGCCCTCGAGTGTCGGCTGCGAGGTGATGAGCGTGTGGGTGCCGTAGGCGGCGATGAAGTTGATGATCGACGCTTCATGCTTCAGATGCCCGGCGAAATCGACCCAGCTCTCGTAAGGCTTCAGCAGAATGTCCTGGTTGGTGGCGTTATAGAACTGCGAGCGCGCCTCGTTCAGCGAGGGAACGCCGGTGTCTCGGCCGCGTGCCAGATTTATCGTCGCGAGATCGAGCGGAAGGCCCAGCAGATTGTTGCGCAGTGCGCTGGTCACAAACTCGTCGATTTCGTTACCAGCCTGGCGGGTCATGCCACGAACGATGGCGCCGGCGGAGATGTCGGCATCGACGGTCGAGATGCCGCCGTTGTTTTCAAACTGGAGCGGGTTGAGGAAGCCTTCGATCAGACCGATATGATCGGCAGTGAACGTGGGATCGAAGCGATCGATCGACTCCGTCAGCATCGAATGGCCGAAACGATAGACCACATGCGCGAACTCAGCGACGATTGAGGGATCGATCGTCACATCGAAGCCATCCGGCACCAGGAACACGTTGATGTTCGGCTGGATCTTGCGGGCGAACTCTTCAAAAACCAGGTGCTGATACTGCATCTCGGTTCCGAACTTCGCAGCCTGGAACAGGCGCTCGCCGTCCCAGACGAGGCCGTCGGCGTTGGCCGGAACCTCCGTGACATCGTTGATCAGCCATTCGTTGAGGAAGGCCACGGCCTCCGCCTGGGACGCGCCGCCGTCGAGCAGTGCGATCGCGTCCTGCAACACCGTTTCCTTGGTGTGCTCGACCAGACGATTGTGCTCGGAGTGGAATACGTGGTGGACGGCAGTCAGGCCGATATTCTCATTGGCGCGACCATCCCCGGCAACGTAGTGGGCATCGAGCAACTCATTGTCGTAGTTGCCATCGGTCGGCGATTGGTCGGGGTTGCCGAGACCAATTTCGATATCGCCATCGGCCAGACCATCCGGCACCGCGTTATGCGCGATGTCGGCAAGAAAGGCGTGGCCCGTCAAAAGGACATTGGCAGGAACAAGAACCCCGAGCCCGCCATTGGCCGCGGGATTGCCTTCCACCAGGCCGGTGGCCGTAACCATCTGGGGATAGCCGTTGGGGCCGCGGATGAACTCGCCATAAGGATCGGTGGCGAGCAATGGGACGTTGCCGACATTGGCGTCAACAAGCTGGATGCCCAAGAGATCAGCCGCCTGCGCCTTCAGGTCGCCCCACGTCGCCATGCCGCCATTGCCGCCCTCAATGAGCTTGCCGGTGGCAACCGGGTCGCCGGCCGCATTGAGGGCGTAAGCGCGCAGGAAGACCTGATGCGAAGGATGAGAGGTGTAGGTCTGGTTCTGATCGACGAAAGAGGTCGTGGTATTGACCGGGCGATCGGTATTGTCCGCCGCCTCGTTAACCGCCGTGTTCGGATCATCGACCAGGATACCATCCGCGCCGGGCCCCGCCAGGGTAGCGCGCGTCAGGACCATGAAGTTTGTCGAGCCGCCCGGAACATAGAGCGGATCGTCGGGCATCAGCGGTATGAAGACCGTGCCATTGCCACCTTTGGCAACAAGATCCAGGCCGTGATCAAAGAATTGGCCGAACAGCGTGAACCAGGAATTGAACGGCGCCGACAGCCCTTCATCGGGGGCGGCGTTGGTGATCACGACGTTGACGCCGTCAAGCTCGACACCGTTGGCATCGAGCAGCAGCATCAGATCGTCATCGGCAAGTGCAAGCGCCGCTTCCGCCGCGGCAAGGTTGGCGGCCGTCTGGGCGGCAGCATCCTGCAGGCCCTGGTTGTTGGGGCTAGCGGACGCTGCGGCCTGGGCCTCGGCGTTCAGTCGCTCGGCCACGCCAAGTGCGTTGAACAGCGGCTTGAGCGGCTCATAAGCCGCGGTGATCTGTGCGGTCACCGCCATTTGCTGCGCAGCGGGGACGATGCCAGCGCGCTGCAGCGCCGTCAGGATAGCGGACGGATTGCCCAGCGTCTGATCGACGATCAGATTCGAGATGGTGCGGACATAAGGATCGAAAACGTCGCCGGCACCCGAGGGCCCGGGGCCATCATTGTCGACGGTCGGGTTGTATGAAACAGGGACCAGTTGTCCTCCAGGGCCGGCCGGAACCATGATGGTCTTGAATTGCGTGCCAAGCGGCTCGGGGAATTCGTTATCGGCAGCGCCCCACTCCGGGTGAAGGGGGTTATTATAGGTCCCATCAACAGTGCGAAGTCCCCAGGATAGATTGTAGGTCGGTATCGATCCGCCCGGGCCGAAAAGCGGCTTTGCCACGTTTTCAGGATCGCCGGTCGAAACACCCTGCCGGAATGCGGCGTCCGCTTCCGCGATCTTGATCTGCTTCAGTATGAAGTCGAGGTCGGAACGAATGTAGGTAACCATCTCTATCTCCTCCCGTTGGGTTGGCCGCGTTGGGCCCGATGTCGGTCTGTTTCGACGTGGCGGCAGGACTGCCCAGCGGGGAAAATGGAGCCGCGCGGACAGACACACCGTGAAATTTGGCTAAGTCTTCTTGCGCTGATACTAATATGCGAGGGGGAGAACGACAGTTGCTGAGGTCCTGCTATTTTTCAGGACTTTCCGCCTGGAAGGGGAGGACCTAAGGCATGGGCGATAATGGGACTTTGGTCCCGTCGGAGGGGGAACATTCATTGCGGGAGCGCAACTGCCGCTGGTCTTGGAGGAGGCTGAGCCTTTCGGCCCAATTTGGGATTTTGGCGGCGCTGATCATACTCGGCGCGACGGCGATATTGGGGGAGTGGCTGAGCGCGAGGATCGCGGACAGCCAACTCCGAAGCCGCGCGGAATCCGCGGCCCTCTATATGGAAGGGTTCCTCGCACGACACGTCGAAGTGACCGAAACCGGGCCGCGTGTATCTCCGGCCAGGCGGGAGGAGCTCGATCATCTTCTCGCCAACGCTGACCTCAGCCGCCGTATCGAAAGCCTCAGGGTCTGGCGACGCGATGGCGAAATCGTCTATAGCACGGACAATTCTCTCATCGGCCGCCGCTTTCCGTCCACCAACGTCGATCAGGCATTCACAGGCAACGTCGTTGTCCATCTTGAATACGGCCACGATGACGAGGGTGAGCGGCCCCGGGATACCGAGGAGCCTCTGATCGAAATCTACGCGCCTATCTACAGTCCGGGAACACGAGACATCATTGCTGTCGGTGAGGTTTACGAAACTGCTCAGGATTTCATCGACAAAAGAGACCTGGTCCAGCGGCAGACCTGGCTGCTGGTCACCGGCACGACATTCTCGATCTTTGGTGCTCTCTTTTTCGTTGTACACCGTGCCGACAAGACCATCATCGAACAGCGTTTGCGCCTTAAGACCCAGCTCGCTGAAGCGCGCGCGCTGGCGCAGCAAAACGAAGAGCTGCGAAGGGCCGCGGATAAAGCACGCCTTGATGCCAGCGCGCTCAACGAGACCTTCCTCAACCGCCTTGGCTCCGATCTGCACGACGGTCCACTCCAGCTTCTTGGTGCCTTGATATTGCGGCTGGGAGCTGACAGCGCGCGGGACGCCGCGGACGGAAAATCCGGAAGTGTCGCAACGGCGTCTCTGTCATCGTCGGCGATCGCCCGCCAGGTTTTCACCGAGCTGCGTGATCTGTCCACTGGCTTGGTGATGCCGGAAATCGCCCAGCTCTCGTTGGAGGATGCTCTGAAGCTCGCCGTCGATCGGCATCAATTCACAAGCGGAACCACAGTCAAGGCCAGTTACGAAAACCTGCCCAGCGAAGTCCCGGAAGCTCTGAAAATCTGTCTCTACAGGGCGGTTCAGGAGGGATTGACCAACGCCTTCCGACACGCTGGCGGCATTGATCAGCAGGTGATTGCGCGAGCTGGTGAAGAGGAAATCAAAATCATCGTTAGTGACAGCGGTCCGGGTGTTCCCGAATCAACGGCGCAGCACCGTTTGCCGACGCTGGGGTTGGCGGGCATTCACAACCGTGTCCAATCGTTTGGTGGTTCCGTGGAGATAAGACAACGTCGCGCCAAAGGCACGGAATTGGTTGTCACTGTTCCTGTGAGGTTTGCTGACAGACTCTAGCTAATGCCGGACAGCCGGCTCGATATCACCGCCGAGCTTCTGCGCGGCGAGGAGAACTTCCAGTCTGTTTCGGGCGTTCAATTTGTGCATGAGGATCGTCATGTAGTTCTTGACGGTCTTCTCGCCCAGTTTCAGCTCGCATGCGATCTGCCGATTGGTCCAGCCGCGCGCAAGCATGGCGATGATTTGAGCTTCACGGATGCTTAGCTTGATCTCCGTCCCCGTGGCCCGTTTATAGCTCGCCATCCGCTGCTCTTCCACAAGCCGGCATGCAAGGCTCGATGTAATGAATATCTCGCCATTGTGAACTGCGTTCAGCCCTTGAATAAGTTCCTGCGGGTTGCTGCCTTTCAGGACATATCCGCTGGCACCGGCATCAAGCGTCTTGATGACAAGGTCGGTTCTCGTCATTGCCGTAAAGACCAGAACGCGTGTCGTCACAGCCTGTCGCACCAGCTTTCCGATCGCGTCGAGGACATTGCCGGGCATCATAAGATCGACAATGAGAATGTCCGGCTGTGCCCGCAATCCTATGTCGAGCGCATCGTCGGCGGTGGAACCGGTGGCAACAATCGAGAATTGATCGTGCGGCCTGAGAAATTCCACCAGACCGGCTAGCATCAAAGGATGATCGTCCGCTAAAGCAAGCGATATAGATACCATGGAAGCCCCCACTTCAAGTATCGCTTATATAACGCCATCTTATACATGTCCAGATACTACAAATGTGCAGGATTTCCACATGTATAGTTCTCATTCTGGCACGGATTTCTGAAATATATCTACCACTTTCGATTTATATCTATCAGCTCTCAACTGCTCTTAGACAAGGTGAGAGCCTGATTGGCTTCGTATCGGCTTAGCGTTCCGTCCTTAACAGCCGACTGTTAAGCCCAATCCGGAAACTCGGCCTTCCAAAAGTCGGTCGCCTGAAACGTCCAGGTCACATTCGATGCAAACCTCCGGTCGGGCGTCTTGGCGACCGCTTCGATCAAAAGCCGGGCGTCACGGAGTTTCAGGTTGGTGTCGTTGTCACGTAGCAGCGTCAGGATTGCGTCTGCGCGCTCCGCATCGCCCAGTGCGCGCCGCACCAGCTGACGATAGGTGCGTTCCTTGAAGAAGATGGCCCGCGCGGCAGCCTGCAGCGCGTCATGCTCTTCGCGGCTGATATGAGCGAGCGCCAGACATCGCGATATTGTGGCGCGGACGTTGACGAGCGGTTCGCTGAGCGGGAGATACCCCATTTCGGCGGGTGCATGCGTTTGCGCGACATCGGAGTCATCTTCGAGCGCATTGGATGCGAATCCCTCGTAAATTTCACCGATGCCGATCATTCCGTAGGTGGCGCACTCCGCTGCTCGCAGAGCACCCATGCTGGCGGCGCCGAGCATGTGGACGCCTCGCGACAGCCCGAACAGTATCTCTTTGTGCCATATTGCCGGCACGTGCTCATAGATCCCGTCGATCAGGCCGATGACATTGGCGCCGTCCATGATTGCCCGGTAGACGTCGCCCTGCCTTGCGGGCGGCCGGATCTCATAATCCGCGCTGGGCGGTAGGGCCGCACCAAAAAGAGTCGGTCCGGCAAAGATCACTCGCATCTTGATCCCGATCTTGTCTTATGCGCCCGAAAGACCATACGTTGTTTTCCGCATTCACTTGCAAACGAGGGCGTGTGACAAGCTGTAAGTGAACGTTTCCGACCGCAAGGATATTACAACCTTTGCGTCTCGCAAGCGCGAATGCAGCTGTTGAATGTCGCCGCACATCGTGACAAACTGCCCGTGGGACGAGCCGGCGCCCAGCAAAAGCGGACCTATCAGGGGTAAAATGACGTTCGTTCTGGAGACCTTTGGAAAGCTGCGGTTGGCCGGCGAGGATGGCAGTGTTATCGCCTTGCCCGAAAAGGGGCTGTTGCTGCTTGCCTACCTGCTGACGCTTGACGAGGGGGCGGCGTATCGCACCACGATCGCCCGCTTTTTATGGGGTGAAACGGACAACGGCGCTTCAGACACGACCTTGCGAAAGCTGCTCTCCCGGCTGAAGGCCTATCAGAGCGAGCTCGGATCCAGTTTCGTATCCTTCGAGGGCAGCACGATCTCGATTGATCGCACGCTGCTGACGTCAGACATCCAGCTCATTCGGGAAGACGAGACCTCGGCGCCGTTCGCGCGGCTGCGGCGGCTGGTCAAGCTGCTCGATCAGCCATTCCTCGGCCCGGTCAAGATCCAGAGCCGCGAGTTCAGGAGCTGGGTCGTCGATGAAGGAAACCGGCACGTCGAGCTGCTTGAGCGGACGCTGAGGGCGGCTCATGGCGATGCGCAGACCCGTGAAGACGCGGAAGTGCTGCGCAAGGCGGCGGTTATCCTCTTCCGTTCCGAGCCGCAGGACCCGGAAACTCTGCAGTTGTTGCTGAAGATCTTCAATGCCGAACAAGATGTTGAATCGCTTCAGAATTATTTCGCCAAGCGACGCGGCTCGATCGAGCGCGGCGCCAAATTCTCGGCATCCGATAATGGGAACAGCAGCGCTAAGGTCGCAGCCGAAGCGAGAGCGCCTTCGCGCAATGGCGCGGCCGCCGGCTTGGCCGTCGAAGCGGGCAGCATAGCCCATGCGATCCCGCGTCTCGTGCTGCTTCCTCCGAGCAACCAGACGGTGAGCCCGGATGCGGGCCTCATCGCCTCGTCGCTGATCGAGGACATCACCATCGGTTTTTGCGCCTTCAACAGCCTGCGCGTGATCGCGCCCTACTCTGCTGTCCAGGTCGGCCACAACGTGGAAACGCAGGCCGCCTTCTTCGAACGACAGGCCGTCAACTACGTGCTGGAGACGCGCATCAGTGGCAGCGCAGATGACGTGACGCTGTTTGCCCAGCTGATCTTCGTCGACGACGCGCAGGTTCTCTGGGCCGAACGTTTCGGCCTGCATCGCCTCGACCTGCTGCGCGACAAGCGCGCGATCTCGCGGCAGATCGCGCTCTCCGTCTCGCGCGAAATCGCCCGCCACGAGGAGCAGCGCGCCGATATCGAACTCAATCCCGCGGCCTATCACCGCTATCTCGCCGGCAAGCGCGATATGACGCGCATGACGCTTCCCAACCTCCGGCGCGCGCGCAAGGAGATGAAGGCAGCGCTTGCCGCGAGCCCCGATTTCGCGCCGGCGCTGAGCGCCATGGGGCGCACCTATTCCAAGGAGTGGCTGCTCACCGCGCGCGGCGATATCGAGCTCCTGAAGCAGGCGGAGAACCTCTCCAGGCAGGCGATCGAGAAGCGCTCGGACTTCGCCGACGGCTACCGTGAATTCGGCGTCGCCAAGCTGTTGCAGGGCGACTTCGACGAGAGCGCCGAGGCGATGGAAGTCGCCGAAGCGCTGGCGCCGCATTACGCCGACGTCATCGCCGACCACGCCGATACGCTGGTGCATTGCTCTCGCCCCGGCATGGCGCTGCAGAAGATCGAGCGGGCGATCGAACTGAACCCACTGACCCCAGACATGTATCTCTGGACAGCGGCGGGCGCCAACTACGCGCTCGGCGAATTCGGCTCGTCGATCGATTACATCGGCCAGATGTCCGACCCGAGCCTCGCGGATCGCCTGGCGGCAGCCAGCTGGGCGATGATGGGGCATGCCGACAAGGCACGCATTCTTGTGCGCCGCGTGCGCGAGGCAAACCCGAATTTCGACGTCGATACCTGGCTGGCGGCAGTGCCCAGCAAGGAGCAATGGCATAAGGACCTCTACCGAGAGGGCCTCAAGAAGGCAGGCTTTTAACAGTTCATCTTAGAGGGAAAGAGAACATGAGCGCAGTCGTTGTCATCAGCATCACCGGCGAAGAAGGTCTTTGGGTCGCCGATCTCCGCGCGGGAACCGTCACCCCGCTCGATCCGCCGGCAGGTAGCAAGCTCAAGGAGGTCGCCGATCTCCGCAAGAGCGGCACGTCCATCACGAAGGACGTCAATTTTGCCGTCGTTGTGAAGTCCGCCAAGGAAGCCGCGTCCGGGCACTACGAAGGCTAATCAAGGCCGGAAGATCCAAGTCAGTCAGTTGGTCGGCGCCTTGTCTCGCTCAAGGCGTCGGCTTTGTCGTGCGCGTTGTTTGCGAGAGTGCAGCAACACCGTTTCCGACAACCGATCATCCTGACTCGCTGCCATCTCGCTCAGCCAGATTGCGCTCGCCGGCACAGCCATATCAAAATAAGCGGATATGCCGCCCAATTAGATCATACGATCCGACTTCAGCCAATTCCGCCTAAAATCAGGTGAGTTTGCTCGGCCCGTTCCAGATTACAATCCACGTCGCCATCCCCAGCAAGGAGAACGACCGTGGAAACCCCTCGCCTCGCCCCATCGCACACAGCGACAGCATTGTCGAAATTCCGCGATAGTCTCGCAAGCGCCGATGTCATCGCCGCTCTTCGCGACGGGCTTGTCGGAGCGAAAGCGAAGATATCCGGTCCCTATGGCGAGAAGAGCCTCGTCTACGCTGACTATGTCGCGTCGGGCCGGGCGCTGCACCAGGTCGAGCGTTTCGTGCTCGAAGAGGTTCTCCCCTATTACGCCAACAGCCACACCGAGGCCTCCTACTGCGGTGGCTTCATGACGCGTATGCGCCGCGAAGCGCGCGGCTTGATCGGCGGCTTCTGCGGCGCGAATGCTGATCATGCGGTGATCTTCACCGGCTCCGGCGCGACAGCGGGCATCAACCGGCTGGTCTCGCTGTTCGGCGTGACGGACGCGATTGCGTCAGGCAAGCGCGTGCGCGTCGTCATCGGCCCCTACGAGCACCACTCCAACATCCTGCCCTGGCGCGAGAGCGGCGCGGAGATCGTCGAGATTCCCGAGCAGGCATCCGGCGGCCCTGACCTTGGTCTGCTCGAAGCAGCACTGCGCGATAGCGACGCGGATCTCACGATCTGCACGCTCTCGGCCGCGTCAAACATCACCGGCATCACCAGCGACGTCGCCACGATCACCGGCATCGTCAAGGCCGCGGGCGCCAGGATGATCTGGGACTACGCCGGCGCCGGCCCCTATGTGCCGATCGCCATGTCACCGGCATCAGGTGCTGAGGTCGACGCCATCGTCGTTTCTCCGCACAAGTTCATCGGCGGCCCCGGCGCTTCCGGCATCCTGATCGTCCGGCGCGACGCTGTCTCGGCGACCAAGCCGTCATGGCCGGGTGGCGGCACGGTGAAGTTCGTGTCTCCCACCGCGCATGACTATAGCGACAGCCTCGAAGCCCGCGAGGAAGCCGGCACGCCGAATGTCGTCGGCGACATCAGGGCGGCACTCGCCTTCATCGTCAAGGACGCGATCGGCGCGCAGGCGATGGCCGAGCGCAATCATGCGCTTGCGGAGCGCGCCTTCAGCGCCTGGACACATATCGAGCGGCTGGAAATCCTCGGCCTGCCCGGCCCCGACCGTCTGCCGATCTTCTCGTTCCGCGTGAAGGACGGCAAGGGCGGCTATGTCCACCAGCAGCTGATCACGCGCATGCTGAGCGACCGCTTCGGTATCCAGGCGCGCGGCGGCTGCGCCTGCGCCGGGCCTTATGTCCACCGGCTGCTCTCGATCGACGATCAGCAATCGGAGGCGATCCGGCAGGCCATTCTGTCCGGCGCGGAGATCATGAAGCCCGGCTTCATCCGGTTGAATTTCAGCGTTTTGCTCGATGACGAGAAGGCCCGGTTCATTCTCGACTCTGTCGCCCAGATCGCCGCCGATGCGACCGCTTTTGAGAGGGATTACGATTTCGATCCGAGCCGGGCGATCTTCTTCCCGCGTGTGGCGGCCACGGAGAGCACGGTCTATGCAGCAGCCTGAGGTCGCCGGCTTTCACGATGTGCGCACGGGCAGCATCCAATACGTGGTGTCCTGCCCGACCACCCGCAAATGCGCCATCATCGACCCCGTGCTCGATTTCGACGAGAAGTCGGGCTCGACGGCGACGACGAATGCCGATCGCCTGCTTGACCACATCGCGCGCCATAACCTGACGCTCGAGTGGATCCTCGACACGCATCCGCATGCCGACCATTTCTCCGCCGCCTCCTACCTTAAGGCGCGCACCGGCGTGCCGACCGCAATCGGCGAGCATGTCGTGCAGGTGCAGAAGATCTGGAAACAAATCTACAACTGGCCCGACCTCGCCTGCGACGGATCGCAATGGGACCGGCTGTTCGCCGACGGCGACACCTTCAGGATCGGCGATCTCGAGGCCCGCGTGATGCATTCGCCCGGGCATACGCTGGCATCGATCAGCTACATCGTCGGCGACGCAGCATTCATCCACGACACGCTCTTCATGCCCGATAGCGGCTCAGCGCGGGCGGATTTTCCGGGCGGCAGCGCCGATAGCCTGTGGACGTCGATCGAGCGCATTCTGGATCTCCCCGACGAGACCCGGCTTTTCACTGGCCACGACTACATGCCCGGCGGACGCGATGCCTTGTGGGAAAGCTCGGTTGCCGAACAGAAGCAGAAGAACCCGCATGTCGCCGGTCGCTCGCGCGCCGAGTTCATCGAGATCCGGGAGGCCCGCGACCGGACCTTGCCGATGCCGAAGCTCATCTTGCATGCGCTGCAGGTCAATATTCGCGGCGGCGCGCTGCCGGAGCCCGAGGCCGATGGCCGTCGTTACCTGAAGATCCCGCTCGACGCCCTTCCCGGATCGGTCTGGGGGAGATGACATCGTGGATGGATCGCTCCAGCATGTCCTTTTCGCGCTCGGCTCTGGCTCGCTTGTTGGATGCACGCTGGGCCTGATCGGCGGCGGCGGTTCTATCCTCGCCACGCCGCTTCTGATGTATGCCGTGGGCATGCGCGACGTGCACACCGCGATCGGAACCGGCGCGCTCGCCGTTTCCGCCAATGCCTATCTCAACCTCGCAGGCCACGCCGCCAAGGGCCACGTCTGGTGGCGCTGCGCGCTGATTTTCGCAGCCGCCGGCGCTCTCGGCGCCTATCTGGGATCGAGCCTCGGCAAGCTTGTCGACGGTCAGAGGCTGCTCTTCATGTTCGGCCTGCTGATGATGTTCGTCAGCTTCGCCATGCGCAAGACCCGCACCGCTTCTGACATCACCGCCCACTCGCTGACGATGGCGGTGCACGGCAAGACGACCGCGATCGCGCTGCTGACGGGTATGTTCTCAGGCTTCTTCGGCATCGGCGGCGGTTTCCTGATCGTGCCAGCGCTGCTGCTCGCAACAGGCATGCCCCTCATCAACGCCGTCGGCACCTCGCTCATGGCCGTCGGCACCTTCGGCCTGACCACCGCCGCCAACTATGCCACATCAGGCCTGGTCGATTGGGCGACCGCGGGCTATTTCATAGCGGGTGGCATCGGCGGCGGCATCATCGGAACGATCGCGGCAACGCGCCTTGCCGACCGGCGCAACACGCTAGCCACGATTTTCCGCGCCGTCATCTTCGCCGTCAGCCTCTATGTGTTGTGGCGCAGCTACATGGCGCTTTAGCCGGTTATGGCCGCTCGGCGATCCCCGAGCCGGAGGCCGGATTGTTCTTGGACTGCGCGCGATGCTCCCGCCACATGGTGAAAAGACCCGCGCCGACGACGATCGCGGAGCCGAGCAGCATGTTCCAGCTCAGCGTCTCCCCAAAGAACATCACCGCAATGACCGCGCCTACGACGAGCTGGAGGTAGGCGAGCGGCTGCACTTCGGAGGCCTGCAGGGAATCGTATGCACGGATCAGGCAATAGTGGCTGACCGTGCCGCAGATGCAGAGTGCGGCGACCATCGGCCAGTCCGATACGGCGATCGGCGTCCAGTAGAAGGGGCCAAGCAGCGAGATCGCGACCGCGCCGCCCACGGCGGTGTAGATGAGGCTCGTAAAGGTCGAATCGTTGCGGCTGACCGCCCTTGTGGCGACGCTATAGGCCGCGAACATGGTCGCGCAGGCGAGCGGCAGCAAGAGATAGAAGCTGAAGGCGCCACCGGTCGGGTTGATGATCAACAGCACGCCAAACAGGCCTGCGACAACAGCTAGCCATCGCCGCCAGCCGACATGCTCGCCCAAAAACGGGATCGAAAGAATGGTCACGATCAGCGGCGTCGACTGGAAAATGGCCTGGGTGATGGCAAGCCCCGTATGCGCCAGACCGTAAACGAAGAGCGCGATCTCGGCCACCAACAGCACGCCGCGCATAACCTGCATCAGCGGATGTTTCGTGACGAAGGCGCCACGCACGCCGCCGGGCTTGCGCATCGCCAGCAGCATCACGAAAGCCGCGAACGCCCAGAAGCGGATCATGGTGATCAGGATCGGCGAATATCGTTCGCCAAGATATTTCGAAAAGCTGTCCTGGACGGCGAAGATGAAAACCGCAGCCAAGGTGAATAGGTAACCCTGCAGCTTGGGGCTGGTGCTGTTGGAAATTGTCGTGTTCTCCGCTGTCGCTTCAGCAACGGACTAGTCCAGCCCATCCGATTGCTCAAGCCACGGAATCGTTTGAATCCGATCTATTTCGAAGTTTATTTCGACACCCGCGTCAAACGACGGTTTCGCCCCCATCGACGACCAGGATCTGCCCGGTCATGTATGACGAGCGGTCGGAGACGAGAAAGAGAATGGGCTCGGCGATCTCGGAAACATCGGCCCAGCGCCCGAGCGGCACCTTCTCGGCGATGTAGCTTTCGATCGCATCCCTGCCGCCCATCTGCGCGATGAACGGCTCGTTGAACGGCGTGTCGACCCAACCGGGGCACAGCGCGTTTACGCGCACACCGAACTTCGCATAGTCGCCGGCCATCTGGCGGGTCATGGCGATGACCGCGTGCTTTGTCGTGGTGTAAGCGATCATCTCGCGGTCGTAGAGTACGCCCGAGGAAGACGAGGTGTTAAGGATGACGCCCTTGCCCGCCCGCGTCATCAGCGGCATCACCAGCCGGGCGGCCATGAAATGGGCGCGCACGTTCAAGGCCCAGGACTTGTCGAACCCCTCTATCGCGACCTGCTCCAGATCGCCAGCCACCTGCGCGCCGGCATGATTGTGCAGGATATCGATGCGTCCGTGCCTGCTGGCAATCGCGGCGACGCCGTCTTCCAGCGCCCTGTCGTCTGTGACATCGAGCACCAGGGACTCGGCGCTGCCGCCGGCTGCGACGATCTCCCGGACGGTTTCTTCGGCATTCATGAAGTCGACATCGGCGACGACGACATGGGCGCCTTCTCGCGCCATGATCGAAGCCCCTGCGCGGCCAATGCCGGAACCGGCGCCGGTGACGATTGCAACACGGTTGGCAAGAATCATGGTGTTTCCCCTAATGTCTTTTGTTGTTTTTCACGCATCAGGAACCGTGCGATCAGGATCATCGCGAGCGAGGCGACCAGCACCATGGTTGCGATCGCATTGATCTCGGGCGTCACGCCACGGCGGATCGACGCGAAGACATAGATCGGCAGCGTGGTGTTGGAGCCGGCGACGAAGAAGGCGATGATGAAGTCGTCGAACGAGAAGGTGAAGGCGAGCAGGAACCCGGCGAGGATCGAAGGCAGGATCTGCGGCAGGACGATCTCGCGAAATGTGGTGAGCGGCGTGGCGTAAAGATCGCTCGATGCCTCGACGATATCGCGGCCGAGGCTGGCAATCCTGGCTTTCACGATCATCGTCACCAGCGCCATCGTGAACAGGCCATGCGCCGCGATGATCGAGCCGAAGCCGAGCTGGAGCCGGGGCGGCTGCTCACCCGGCCAGACGGCGGCGAGCAGAGGATTGAGGATACCGAAGACCTCGACCAGCGCTACTAGCGTCGCAATGCCGATGACAACGCCTGGAACGACGATTGCCGCGGCGAAGAGACCGTCGAACACCGCCCGCGCCTTCGGGCCAAGCCGCTCCATGCCGATCGCTGCCATCGTCCCGAAGATTGCCGCCAGGGTCGCGCTGGTGAATGCGATGATCAGGCTGTTTTCGAGCGCCTGCATCAGGAAGGTGTTGGAGAGCGCCTTGCCATACCACTGCGTGGAAAAGCCGGTGAAATCCGATGCGTTGCGCCCGGCGTTGAACGAAAACAGGACGACCAGCGCGATCGGCGTATAAAGAAACAGATAGACTGCGGTGACGAGGCTACGCATCAGACGAGATCCACCTGTCGGGTGCCGGCGACGCGCCATGCGATACGCATGGCGACAAGCAGCACGATGACGACGACCACCACCAGCGTAACCGCGATCGCGGATCCGAACGGCCAGTTGCGCGACTGGAGGAAGAGATCGACGAGCGCGTTGCCGATGAAGAAGACCTTGCCGCCGCCGAGCAACTGCGGGATCAGGTATTCGCCAAGCAAGAGGATCGTCACCAGCGCCACGCCGGTCATCACGCCGGGAAGCGAGAGGGGCAGTGTTATGCCGAAGAAGGTCGAGAGCGGCTTGGCGCCGAGGTCGGCCGAGGCCTCCAGCAGACGGCGGTCGAGCTTTTCGAGGCTGACATAGATCGGCATGATCATCAGCGGCAGGTAGCCGTAGACGATGCCGAGCAGCACGGCGCCGGGCGTATTCAAGAGCCTGACATTCTCTATGCCGACGAATTCGAGCAGATGCGGAATGCCGCGCGCGCCCAAAATATACATCCAGGCATAGGTGCGCACCAGCAGGCTGGTCCAGAACGGCACCACGACCAGCGAAACCAGAAGCAGGCGGTGCTGTGGGCTGGCCTTCACGGCCAGATAATAGGCCACGGGATAGGCGACGAGCAGGCAGGCAAAGGCGCCGATCGGCGCCAGCACCAGCGTATTCTTGAAGGCAGCGGCGCGCGAGCCGAGATTGGCGAACTGCGCGAAGGTGAAGGCCGCCTGATAGCCTCCTTCCGGCGCCCGCTCGCCGAAGGAGAACACCACGATGGCGATGAAGGGCAGCACCAGGAAGATAAACAGCCATGCGCTCGCCGGCGCGACCAGCGCGGCGGTGACAAGGCGTTTCTTGGTGTCCGGTGTCAGGGTCATCTTGGTCCAGAGAAGCGTTCGTAAAAAGAGCAGTGTGATCGATGCAAGGCACGCCTCCTTTAAGGGCGACGTGCCTTGGCGATGGATCAGGCCGACTTGAAGCGTGCCATCAGTTCGGCACGGCTCGGGTCGGTGAGCGTCACGGCGGCGCCGAATTCCAGCGGCGTCAGCGAAGCTTCATCCGGATAGACGATCTTGTTGGAGGTGATCTCCTGCGGCAGCAGCGCGATGACGCGGCTGTCGGTGGCCGGCGCGCCGTTGGCGATGTGCTCCTTGGCTGCGTTGGCGGGGTCCATCAGGTAGTTGAGCAGCGCATAGCCGGCGGCCTTGTTCGGCGCATCTTTCGGGATCGCGTAGTAATCCGTCCAGATCTCACCGCCGTCCTTGCCGAGAACGAAGGCAAGCTCCGGCATGTCGCGGTTGAGCTGTGCGCCGTCATTGGTCCAGCACATGGTCATCCAGGCGTCACCGGCGCGCATGCCGGGTTGGTAGTCGCTGTTGATGGCGAAGAGATGCGGCTTGACCTTGATCAGCAGCTCTTCGGCCTTGGCGAGCTCGTCGGCCTTGATCGAGTTGAAGTCGTAGCCGAGCGACACAAGCGCGCTGCCGATCGTCGTCAGCTGGTAATCGTGCACCATGGCGCGGCCATCGGCCTCGGTCTGGGCGATCTCGAAGAAATCCTTCCAGCTGGTGAGCTTGGTCTTGATCTTCGAGGTATTGACCGAGAAGCCGGTCGTGCCCCAGTTCTTCGGCACGGCATAGGTCTTGCCGTCGATCTGGCCTTCCTTGGTGAAGCGCGGGTTCTCGGCCGTCTGGCTGAAGTTCGGGATCTTCGAGAGATCGAGTTCATCGATCAGGCCAAGCTTGTGGTGGGTCGAGATCGTGTAGTTGGTCGGCACGAAAAGCGACCAGCCCGAAGCGCCGGCCTGGAGCTTGGCCAGCATTTCCTCGTTGGAGCCGAAGACGTTGACTTCGACGGCAACGCCGGTGGCTGCCTTGAAGTTTTCGAAGGTCGCGGGGTCGTGGTAGTTCGGCCAGGTGGCGATCGACATCTGCGTGCCGAGTTCGCCGGCGGCATAAGCCGGTGTCGACAGCGCGCCGGGGAAGCGCGACATCACGGCGGTGGCGAGACCGAGGCCGGTGATGCCGAGGAAATGACGGCGGCTGATGGAGCCGCGCTTCAGACGCATGAACTCGTCCATGAAGCCTTCGGCGGAAATGGGGAGATTATCCTTGTAGTCCTTGCTCATGATGCTGTTCCCTTTTTGTGGTTTTATGCTGCATTGGAAGCTGGAAAAACATGCGCCCCGGCCGGATCGAAGCCGAGGAAGACCGTCTCGCCGGGTTCGACGAGATCGCTTTGGCTGTCACGACGATCGGCCGTGACCAGGAAGTCGCCAAGCCCGGGCACCGCCACGGCATATTCCGCCGAGGATCCCAGGAAGATGCGGTGCGTGACTGTTCCCTTGAAGCTTGCACCGCCGCCCGCCTGAACGCGGGTAAGCCTGATCGCTTCCGGGCGGATCGCGACGATGGCCTGGCCGGACAAGGCGCCCTGCGCCGCCGAAACAGGCAGCGCCGAACCGTCGCCCAGCCTGAGCGTCCGGCCATCCGTCTCGACCATTGCATCGACGCGGTTGGTCTTGCCGACGAAATCGGCAACGAAGAGATCCGCCGGCCGGTCGTAGACCTCCTGCGGCGAGCCAAGCTGGCGGATGCGACCAGCGCTCATGACGCAGACGATATCGGCCATCGACAGCGCCTCTTCCTGATCATGCGTGACCAGAACGAAGGTAATCCCGAGCTCGCGCTGCAGCGTCTGCAACTCGATCTGCATGGCCGACCGCAGCTTCTTGTCGAGCGCGGCCAGCGGCTCGTCGAGCAGCAGCACCGAGGGGCGATTGACGATGGCGCGCGCCAGCGCCACGCGCTGCTGCTGGCCACCGGACATCTCGTGAATACGGCGTTTGGCGAAGCCGCCGAGGCGGACCATTTCGAGCGCTTCGCCGACGCGACGGTTGATCTCGGCGGCAGCGATCTTCGGCCGCATCTGCCGCAGCCCATAGGCGACGTTCTGCTCGACATTGAAGTGCGGAAACAAGGCATAGTGCTGAAACACCATGTTCACTGGCCGCCGATAAGCCGGCACGCCGTTCATCTCGCGCCCGTCGATCAGCACCGTGCCGTCGCTTGGCTGCTCGAAGCCGCCGATCATGCGCAAGCATGTCGTCTTGCCGCAGCCCGATGGGCCGAGCAGCGCCAGGAATGCGCCCTTGGGCACATTGAGGTTGATGTCCGTTACGGCGGTCACGGAGCCATAATTCTTGGTGACCGAACGGAATTCGATATCGTTCGTCGAAGCGGATGCCACGTCTGTTCCCTGCGGTTGGTTTGGCGGCAGTCTACGCTGCCTTTTGCCACCGGCGTTGGGAAAAGACTAAGCCCGCCCTTCCCTGACGGTATATACCCCAAGAGTGGTATTTAAGGCCTTGCGGCTTCGTGGAAGGTATATACAGGGGTATGCGGATATCTGCGGCCCGATCGGGAGGTTTTCGGCATGAGCATGGATCTGGAGGCGCTGTTGCAGGCCTTCAAGGCCACCGTCGGCAAGCCTGTCATGAGCGATGCCGAATTCGGCGAGACCTTTCGCCAGATGATGGCATCCCTTGTGCGCTTCGACTACGTCGTCGTCTTCGCCTACCGCGGCAAGGAACGGCCGATCGATCTCTACAGCACCTTCGATCCGAAGGAGCACATCATCTTCGTCACGCTCTACCAGGCCGGGCCCTATCTCCTCGATCCTTTCTACCACACCGCCCGGGCGCGCCGCAGCGGTGTGTTCCGGATGCGCGAGCTCGTGCCGGACCGCTTCTTTTCCAGCGAATATTACCGAACCTATTATGTGCAGACGGGTCTAGCCGAAGAGATCGGCTTCTTCGTCGAACAGGATGACGACATTACCGTCGTGCTGTCACTGATGCGCCGGGAAGCGACCGGCGTCTTTCCGCCGGCGGAGATCGCGCTGCTGAAGAAGGCCGAGCCGCTCGTCACCCGGCTGACGCAGCACTATTTCGCCGGGCTCGCCGAGCGCTTCGATGGCCAAGCCCAATCGAGCAAGAGGCGCACGCGCAAGCGGGGCGAAGACAAGGCCGACATCCAGCCCGCCGACGCCGTGTGGCAGGATCTGAACCTCACCAGCCGCGAGACCGCCATCGTCGATCTGGTGCTGCAAGGGCACTCTTCGGAATCGGTGGGGCTCAAGCTGAACATCTCAACCGGCACCGTGAAAGTGCACCGCCGCAACGTCTACCGCAAACTCGGGATCTCCTCGCAGACGCAACTGCTGGCGATCTATCTCAAGGCATTCGGTGGGCTCAGCCAGTAGAAATCGTGCTCACCATAACAGACGTTGATGGCCTGCGACTTCAATGACATAGTGCGCCCGCGCATCCATTTTCCAAGCAAAGACATGAGCATGACCAATCCCACCGCCTCGCCTTCCCATAAAGCATCGCAGTCCCCTCGCCCGCTGGCGAAGATCAGCCTGAAATGGTCGATGATCGAAGAGGACAAGCTTTCGATCCTCGAAAAATTCCAGCTGCTGCGGGACCTCGGCTTCGATGGCGTCGAACTCGATTCCCCCAACGACCTGCCGTCCCGCGAAGTTCTGGATGCCCGCGACAAGACCGGCGTGGCCATTCCGGGCCTCGTAAACTCGATGCACTGGAAGAGCCCGCTGACCGATGCCGATCCCGCCGTCCGTCAGGCCTGTGTGGATTCGATGATCACGGCGCTTGATGATGCCAAGCTCTACGGCGCCGATACGGTGCTCTTGGTTCCAGGCGTCGTGCGCAACAGCCCGACGAGCTACAAGACGGCCTATAGCCGTGCACTCGAAGAGATCGCCAAGATCATCCCTTACGCAGAAAAGACCGGTGTCTCGATCGCGCTCGAAAACGTGTGGAACGACTTTCTGCTCAGCCCGCTGGAAGCCGCCGCTTTCGTCGACGCCTGCAACCATCCGAAGGTCGGCTGGTATTTCGATGTCGGCAATGTGCTGCGCTACGGCCGACCCACCGACTGGATCGAGGCGCTGGGCCACCGCATCCTGAAGATCGACGTCAAGGAGTACAGCCTCGACAAGATGAACAGCGAGGGTCCGTGGAAGGGCTTCGAGGTCGAGATCGGCGATGGCGACTGCGATTGGGCGGCGGTCAACCGCGCCCTCGCCGAGGTCGGCTATTCCGGCTGGGCTTCCGTCGAGGTACCCGGCGGCGACCGCCACCGGCTGGCGGCGCTCAAGGAGCGGGTCGATCGAATCGCCGCTCTCTAAGAACACCGGCGGGCGCTCAAGCCCGCCGATCATCACCCGCAGCCTCAGCCCTTGAGTTCGGCGAACAGCCTACGGGCGTTGGCAAGACCCGTCTGGCAGCCATAGAGCGTCGGTTCGTTGCCTTCGTATTCGAGCGAGACGAAGCCGTCATAGCCGGAATCCACCACACTCTTCAGCATCGACTTCACCGGCAAGTCGCCGAAGCCGAAGACGGAACCGCGGATAAACTGCCCGTTCAGCGTCTCCAGCCAGCCCGGTCCCGGGCTTTCGGCGCGCACGTAGAAATCCTTGATGTGCACGAAGCTCGCATGCGCGATCGACGCGCGCGTGCCGGTCACCGGATTTTCGTCGACGCAGAGGAAGTTGCCGACATCGAGCGTCATCTTGAAGTTCGGGCTGTCGACGGCGTTGAGCAGGCGTTTGACACGCTCGCTGGAGTTCATGAAGAAACCGTGGTCCTCCACGCTTGCGATGACGCCAAGGCGCTCCGCATGGTCGGCCACCTCCCGGCAGGCGTCGACAATCACAGGGAAGACCGTTTCGAACTGCGCGGCATTCGTCGCCCGCAGCGACCACGGCACGACATCGTGGCGGAGGAAGCGGACGTCGAGGCGGTCGCAAAGCTCGACATAGCGCTTCACCCGGTCGATCTGTGCGCGTCGGTCGTCGCCGATGAAGTTCCCGGCGATGCAGAGGCCGGAGAGCGGAATGCCGGTCTCGGCGGATGCCTTGCGGAGACGCTCGATACTCGCCTCATCCTTGATCAGCTCGTAGTTCAGGTCGTCGCCACCTGGTGCGATCGACAGCGTCGCGAGCTCAAGGTGCTCGCCGCTATTGTCCCTGAGCCAGGTGAACAGGTCCTCGATCTGCATCGAACCATCCAACATCAGCGGGCGGAAACTGTAGGAACTCAAACCGAACTTCATGGGGACTCCTCGCGATCTGTGGCGTCACCATCGGAAACGCGGTTGAGACTGTCAATATCGAGATTGACAATCACCGCGATACATCCTTGTTTGTTATCAAAGAGATGAAGTGCATGGAGCATGCGGGAATGGCAATAAAGTCTGCAGACGTCGTCATTGTGGGAACCGGTCCGACTGGCTCGGCCTATGCCCGGGTCATTCGCAACGAGTGGCCCGAAGCGCGCATCGTGATGGTGGAGGCCGGGCCGCAGATCCTGCCGAAGACAGGCGCACATCTCGACAACGTCGCCGATCTCGATGAGCGCGGCGCGCTCGAAGTCCTCGCCCAGGGCGGCGACCGCAGCCCGCGCATGCCGATCAACAAGGAAGAGTGGGAAGCCCGCCGCGCCGGTGGTTTCGACGGCTCGCTGCTGCGCCGCTCGGGCCTGTTCATCGCCAATGACGGCGACCCGCAGGACGAAAACCTGTTTGCTGGCTTCTCGGCCGCCAATGTCGGCGGCATGGGCACCAAATGGTCGACCGGCACGCCGGTGCCGTCGGAAATCGAGCTCGTACCGTTCATCCCAGCCGGTGAGATGCAGGCGGCGCTCGCGACTTCCGCCAAGCTTCTCGGCACCAACACCGACCCGAATGCCGGCGATCCTGCCGCGATTGCGCTTCGCGACCGTCTCGGCGCCGTCTTCAATGCGGGCCGCACGCCGGACCGCTTCGTCCAGCCGATGCCGCTCGCGGCCACGCCCGGCCCCGACGGCCTGCATTATCACGGCACCGACGTCGTTCTCGGCGATCTCGTCGATGAGCGGGCCGAGCGCTTCTCTATCCTGAAGGAGACCGCCTGCCGCCGCGTCATCCATGATGGCAAGACCGTCACCGGCGTCGAGCTCGCTGGCACGGGTTCCGGCGACACCTTCGTGGTCACCGCCGGCACCGTCGTCGTCGCCTGCGACGCGCTCCATTCGCCACAGCTTCTCTATGCATCCGGCATCCGCCCGGAAGCGCTCGGCCGCAACCTCAACGACCACTACATCGTCTCGCAGATTTCCGAGATGGAGACCGATGTGCCGATGAAGGCCATGAACTGGATTCCGGCCACCAAGGAACTCCCATATTCGGTGACCATCGCGCCTGCCAGCCTGCACAGCATGCCGCGTTCGGGCGATATTCTGGGACAGCCGATCGGCATGGGCGTCTTCGTCTCTTCCGATATCAGCCCCGACAACCGCGTCACCTTCGACGACACCCGCACCGATTGGCTCGGCCTGCCCGCCATCTCGATCCAGTGGCGCCAATCGGAAGGCGACAAGGCGCGCCTCGAAGACGCGAAGAGCCTCGCGGTGAAGATTTCCAACATCATCGGCCGGCCCGCTCCTGGCTTCGCCACCTTCGTGCAGCCGGTGGGCTCGTCGCTCCACTTCCAGGGCACGATCCGCATGGGTGAGGCCGACGATGGCACCAGCGTCTGCGACAAGACGTCGAAGGTCTGGGGCTTCGACAATCTCTATGTCGCCGGCAATGGCGTCATTCCCACCGCAACCGCGACCAATCCCACCCTGTTCTCGGTCGCCCTTGCCAGCATCGGTGCCCGCGCGATTGCCGAAGCGCGCCGGACGGCGGCCTGAAAAACGAGGCGAATGTCATGACAAAACAAAAACTCAAGGTCCTGGTGGTCGGCCTCGGCCAGATGGGCAAAAGCCACGCGCTCGCCTACCACGCGCATCCCGGCTTCGAGATCGTCGGTCTCGTCAACCGCTCGACACCGACGCTGCCGGAAGAGCTTTCCGGCTATCCGCTGCGTAACGACTATGCCGCCGCGCTCGCCGAATTCTCGCCCGACGTCGTCTCGGTCGCCACGCATACCAACACCCATGCCGACATGGCGGTCGCAGCCCTGGAAAGCGGCGCTCACGTCTTCGTCGAAAAGCCGCTCGCGGCCAATGTCGCCGATGCAGAGCGCGTCGTCGCAGCAGCCAAGGCCAATGACCGCAAGCTCGTCATCGGCTACATCCTGCGTCACCATCCCTCGTGGATGCGGATGATCGCCGAATCGCGCAGCCTCGGCGGTCCCTACGTGTTCCGCATGAACCTCAATCAGCAATCGAGCGGTGCCGCCTGGGACATTCACCGCTCCATCATGCAGACGACATCGCCGATCGTCGATTGCGGTGTGCATTATGTCGACGTCATGTGCCAGATCACCGATTCCAAGCCGGTCGAAGTGCGCGGCATGGGCGTCGGACTGGCGCAGGGCCTCCCCAAGGGCATGTATAATTACGGTCACTTCCAGGTGCTGTTCGAAGATGGCAGCGTCGGCTGGTACGAGGCGGGCTGGGGGCCGATGATGTCGGAGACGGCCTTCTTCGTCAAAGACGTGATCTCGCCCAACGGCTCGGTCTCGATCGTCATGGACGAAGGCGCAAGCTCCGCCAGCCTTGACGCCCACACCAAGACGTCGCGCCTGCGCGTCCACCACGCGGGAACCGATGCGGCCGGCGGCTTCAGCCGATCCGACGACTGGCTCGACATGCACGACGAGCCCGACCATCAGATGCTGTGCGATCGCGAGCAGGATTTCGTCTATCGCGCAATAACGGAAGATCTCGACCTCGCCCGCCATATGGACGACGCCGTCACCTCGCTGAAGATCTGCCTTGCGGCCGATGAAAGCGTGCGTACCGGCCAGGCCGTCAAACTCTAAGGCCTTAAAGACGGAGGGCCGGCTCACATAGTTTTGACTTGATGAACCGGCCCGAAGGCCCGATGCGGTGGTGGGGAATAAACATGCCAGCCACCGGATCGTCTTAATGGTCATCAGCCGCCGCCATATGCTGCAACTCGCGGGCGTGAGCTCGCTCGCAGCCGCATTCAATCATGCCGTAAACGCCGAAACGGGAACGATGCCGGCGGCCGCCGCTTTGCCTTATGGCGTGACCACCGCCGCGCATATCAAGAGCGCGGCGCTCCGCGTCCGTGATCTCGCTGGCATGAGCCGCTATTATCAAGACACGCTGCGCCTCCAGGTGCTCGCCGAAAGTGCCGACGAGGTTATGCTCGGCGTGGCAAACGAACCGCTGCTTTATCTGACCAGCATACCCGACGCCGGCTACGAGGATCCGACCTCGGCAGGCCTCTTCCACATCGCCTATCTGATGCCGACGCGGGTCGATCTCGCGCGCTGGCTGGTGCATGCCGCGGTCGCCAAGATCCCGCTCGACGGCTTCGCGGATCACAGCGTCAGCGAGGCGATCTACCTGACCGACCCTGAGGGCAATGGCATCGAGGTCTATTCCGATCGGCCGCGAGACCAGTGGCAATGGAAGGACGGCGTCGTCACCATGGGCACCAAGGAGCTCGACATCGACGCGATCGCCGCACTGACCGACATGTCCAAGGACACCTATGACGCGGCGCCCGAAGGGCTGCGCATCGGCCACATCCATCTGCGCGTCGGCGACATCGACGAGGCGAACGGCTTCTACCGCGATCTGCTCTGCCTCGCAGCCACCAGCGCCGAGCGCGACAACGCAGCCTTCCTGTCGTCAGGCGGCTATCACCATCACGTGGCGGTCAACACATGGCGCAGCGCCGGCGCCGGCGGCCGCGACAGCTCCAAGACCGGCCTCAGCTGGTTCTCGCTGACAGTCTCGGAACCCCTGCTCTACGAGCAGCAGATCAAGCGGTTCAACACGGCCGGCATCGGCGGCCATGTGCCCGGCGGCTATATCGCAATGGATCCCTGGGGAACCGAGGTCCGGCTGATCAAGGCCTGACGGCGCTCCACCACCGCGCGTTTGCCTGATCGCCTCAGCCGGCCATCAGGTGTTCATAGAGAATGGTTGAGCCGAGAATGATCAGCGCCACGCCGGCGACACCCTCGGCGTAGCGCCCGAAACGCTCGCCGATCAGGCGTCCGACCAGCATCCCGCCTGACGCCATCAGGAAAGTGGCGGCGCCGATCGCCACCGCAATGACAAGAATGTTGACCTCCAGGAACGCCAGCGAGACGCCGACGGCCATGGCATCGAGGCTGGTCCCGATCGCGGTCGCGATCAGCATGGCAAAGGACATGCCAGGCTTCTTTTCTTCTTCCTGCTCGCTGCTCATCGCTGCGCGGAGCATGTTGATGCCCACCGCGGCAAGCAGGCCGAAAGCGATCCAGTGGTCGACTGCCGTCACGAAGCGGGCAGCGGCGACACCCGCCGCCCAGCCGATCAGCGGTGTGATCGCCTCGACGATGCCGAAGACGACGCCGGTGCGCAGCGTCTCGCTGAAGCGCGGGCGACCAAGGGCTGCACCCCGGCCGACGGAGACGGCGAACGCGTCCATGGACATGCTGAACGCCAGCACGATGATCGATAGCAATGACATGGTTGAACCCTTCAGGAGATTCGTAGCTGAGCCAATTCACCCTGTTTTGGCCAGGTGACGTCCGCCACGGTCTTGCCGAGCCGATCTTACCGGCCGAACGCGCCACGTGCTCTCGCACGAGTATGTTGACACGCTCCCGCCCTCAGGCGGTGGCTACTCCCCGATGAGCGCTGGGTAGGCGACCCGCCTCTTTCTGTCAACAATCAAAGTGGAAAAGAAAACAGCAAAAATCGCTACTTAACAATGACTTGCAACTGCATCTTCCAGTTTTTAATGCAGCTGCGAAGCATTCGCAGAATGGGGCGGGCGATCCTCGACCCAGGCGTCTTGCACTGGCGGTCGCCTGATATTCGACGACCGCAAGCCTCCTGCCGCACTCAGTAGTCCGCCAGCAGATACTCCGCATCCGGGCTTCCGAAGCGCGGGGCGACACCAAGCAGCGGCCCGGCGCGGCCGATGATGGACTTGATCATCGGGGCAGCTGTCGAGGCCGCCGTCCGGCCGCCATGTTCACCCGTTTCCGGCGCATCGATGATGGTCAGCACGATATATTTCGGCCGGTCCATCGGAAATGCGGCGACGAACGCGTTGAAGTTCTTGTCGCTCGCATAGCGGCCGTCGACCACCTTGTCCGCCGTGCCCGTCTTGCCGCCGATGTTGAAGCCTTCGACCTGCGCGCTGCGGCCGGAGCCCTTGATGCCGTTCCAGGTGTAGAGGTAGCGCATGTCCTGGCTCGTCTTGTCGCTGAGAACGAGCTTGGCGATATCCCCCGCCTGCTGAGAACTGCGCGGCAGGAAGGTCGGGGGGAGAAGCTTGCCGCCGTTGATCAGCGAGGCGGCAGCCACGGCCGTCTGAAGCGGCGTCGTCGCGACACCGTGACCGAAGGAAATCGTCACCGAGTTGATCTTCTTCCAGGTTCGCGGCTGCGTCGGCGTCGCCACGCCTGGCATTTCCGTCTCCATCTTGGAGAGCAGCCCGAGCTTGGTCAGGAACTCCCGGTGCCGGTCGATGCCGACCATGTCGGCGACGGCGGCGGTGCCGATGTTCGAGGAATACTGGAAGACCTCGGGGATCGAGAGAACGCGGTTCTTGCCCTTGAAGTCCTTGATGATGAAGCCGCCCATGCGGATCGGCCGGGTGGCGTCGACCATCGAGTTCAGGTTGATCTTGCCCTCGTCCAGGCCCATCGCCAGCGTGAAGCTCTTGAAGGTCGAGCCCATCTCGAATGTCGCGTTGCTGATACGGTTGAACCAGCCCTTCTCATATTCCTTGTCGACCTTGCCGTTGGCAAGCGTTCGCGACGGCTGATTGGGATCGAAGTCGGGGACCGATGCCATCGCCAGGACCTCGCCCGTCTCCACGTCGAGAATGACGGCGCCGGCTGCTTCCGCGCGGTATTTGACCATGGCTTCGGCGGCGACCTCGCGCACGATGTTCTGCACCCGCAGATCGATGGAGAGCTTCACAGGCTCCAGCGGCATGTCACTCGTCAGGCCTGCGGCGCGAAGGTCGAGCAGACCCTGCTGGTCGAGGTATCGCTCCATCCCGGCGACGCCGCGATTGTCGATATCGACATAGCCGAGCACGTGCGCGGCGGTATTCCCACCCGGATAAAACCGCTTCTTCTCCGGCCGGAAACCGACCCCCGGGATGCCCAACTCAAGGATCTGGCTCTGCTGGCGCGGCGTGATCTGCCGGCGCAGCCACGCGAAGCGCGACGATTTCACGGAAAGCTTCGCATAGGTCCCCCGCCGATCGAGATCGGGGAAGATCGTGGCGAGTTTCTCCACCGCATCATCGACATCGACGATCTTGTTGGGCTCGGCGAACATCGAGACGGTGCGAACGTCGGTCGCCAGCAATTGCCCATGCCGGTCGAGAATGTCGGGCCGCGAGGCCAGAAGCTTGTCCGATGGCAGGATGCCGGATGTCTCCTCGGGATCGCGAGCCCCGTATTCGACGAGCCGCGCGGCACTGGCCGTAAAGCCGATGACGAGCGCCAGCGCGACCAGAAGCACACGCGTCTTGCCCTGCCTATAGAGATCGACCTTCTTTCGGCGCCCCCTGTTGAGCGCCGAGACATTGAGATGGCCGCGGCGTTTGGCGAGGATGATTTTCGATACGAGGGTCATCGTGCGCGCGCTCCCGGTATCCTGAGATATCGCGGCGAGGCAGGAAGGCTCTTGGGTGCGTCAGCGAGTAACAACATCGGGGCTCTCTCTCGAGCAGCCCTGATATCATCAGGAGATCGTCAGGCTGCTCTGGCTAGTGAATCGGGACGGGAAAGAGCGCCACCGGCGATCGGCGGCCGATACATGGGATCGAGCGTCCGGCCTTCGAGATGGATCGGGAGATTGGGATGGTAGCTTACGTCGGCGAGTTCCCAGGCACTGGGCCAGGCATCGATAGGCGACCGCCTCGTCCAGTGCTCAGCGTCATGGATATGGCTGATGTCGCGGCTGTCTGCGCCGGAAAGGGCGTCGCCTTCGTTAACGACCTCGGTTTGGCACGGGGCCGCGAAGGAAGCGCTCGGCAGGCAAAGCTGCGCACTGCCGATCGTGGTCAGCATGATCATCACAACAATGAGGATGCGCCGAATCATCTTCTACCGGGTAAGGCTTCGTTAACGCTAACCAGCCTAGCGGCAGAACCTTACCTAATTCTCAATATTTCAGGCGCCGCACATGGAGCGTCCGGGCAACACGCCTCCCCTTCACCGGCTTTCGTCCGTGCAGAACCGCCATTGGTCCTTCTTCTGCTCAGGCGGAAACATCGATATGCTAGCGTAATGAACGTCGTTTCGGTCACCCAACCCCGCAAGATATTGCGCCAAAGGCTTACTTTGGCGTGGCAATTCGGCATCGCCGGTGGCCTGGTGCTCGTGCTCGGCATGGCGTTGATCGGACTATGGGTGACAAGCCGCATCGAGGGCGCAGCTGTTCGCAACGCCGCCAACGCCACCGCGCTCTATGTCGACAGCATCATCGCCCCGCTCACACAGGAACTTGCCTCGGCCACCTCGCTTGGCGAAGGCGCCAAGCTGGCGCTGACCGAAACATTGCAGCAAGGCGTACTGCGCGACAGGCTCTATTCGTTCAAGATCTGGCGGCCCGATGGGACCGTGCTTTTCAGCAGCGAGCCCAGCCTCGTCGGCAAGCACTTCTCGATGACCGAGGGTCTCGCCACGGCACTTTCCGGTTCGGTTCATGCGGAATTCGACGATCTCAAGGGCGAGGAAAACCAGCTGGAGCAGAAAAGCGGCCAGCCGCTTCTGGAGATCTACAGTCCAATCCGCGAACCCTGGTCGGGCGACATCATCGGCGTCGCGGAATTCTACGAGATCGCCAGCGACCTGCGCGCGGAGCTCGCGGTGGCCAGGCTGCAGAGCTGGCTGGTCGTCGGCACGGTGACGGCCGGCATGCTCGCACTGCTCTTCATCATCGTCGCCAGAGGCAGCCATCTGATCGATGTCCAGCGCCGCTCGCTTGACGCGCAGGTGATCGAGCTGTCGCGGATGCTCGACCTCAACCGGGCGCTGCGAAAGCGCGCCGACAGGGCAAACCAGCGCACGGCAACGCTCAACGAGCGCTATCTCCGCCGCATCTCAGCCGAGCTGCATGACGGCCCGGCACAGCTGCTCGGCTTTGCGGCGCTGAGGCTGGAAGCGATCGCCAAGGGCAAGGCAAAGGGCGATGACGAGTCGCTCGTCAGCAGTTCCATCACCGAGGCCATCCAGGAGATCCGCGACATCTGCCGCGGCTTGACCCTGCCGGAGCTCGAAAGGCTCTCGGGCGAGGATGTCGTTCGCCGCGCCATCCAGGCGCACGAGACGCATTCGCGCACCAGGATCATCTCGAATGTAGGGCCGCTCGATATACCCTCGCAGGCCGCCAAGATCTGCGCCTACCGCTTTATCCAGGAAGCGCTGAGCAACGCCACCAGGCATGCCGGCGCGTCGAAAATTTCAGTCACGGCGGCTGAGGACGACCAGCATATCAGGATCGCCGTCGAAGATAACGGAACCGGCTTCGTCCGGTCGGGCGATGAAGACGGCCTTGGCCTTGCCGGCCTGGAGGAACGGCTTGCCGGGCTTGGCGGACGTCTCGACATTGCGTCCGACGCGAAGACCGGCACCCGCATATGCATGACACTACCGAGGAGGACGGCGGAATGACGTCAGACATGCTCAGGGTCGCGATCGTCGACGATCACCCGATATTCCGCAACGGCCTCGCCCGCAGCCTGTCCGATGAGCCGGGTTTCGAGGTGGTCGGCGAAGGCGCCAGCGCCGCCGATGCTATCGCGCTTTTCAGCCAGCACCGTCCGGATGCGCTGCTGCTCGATCTCTCCATGCCCGGCGGCGGTCACCACGCGCTGAGCATGATCATGAAGGCGGATGAGGCCGCAACCGTCATCGTGCTCACGGCTTCGGAAGAAGACAGCGATCTGTTCGACGCGCTGAAGGAAGGGGCGAAGGGCTACATTCTGAAAGGCGTGAACGCATCCACGCTGGTGTCGGCGGTACGCAATGTGGTGGCCGGCGAGAGCTATGTGTCGCCAAGCCTCGCCGCGCGCATCCTGACGGAGATGAAGGGCGATGCGCCCCAGCCCCAAGCCGCCGCGGAGCGCACCCTGCAAGAGGATGCCCTGGCCTCGCTGACGCCACGTGAGGAGCAGATCCTCGCCCTGGTTGCCGATGGCAACAGCAACAAGGAAGTTGCCCGCCAGCTCAACCTTCAGGAAAAGACGATCAAGCATAACATGACGCGCATCCTGCAGAAGCTGAAGGCGCGCAATCGCACGGAAGCCGCGATGTTCCTGCGCGACGCGCGATCGCGGTCCTGATCATTCCGGATATCGATCAGCGGAATCGGTCGATATCGGCTTTCTTGGCGTCGCGGCGGATGACGAGGCGACCCTCGGGATCGAACAGCTCGTAGCGGCCGTTCCGGATGCGCTCGCGCCAGCCGCCATCGAAGGCGCGATCCTCGCGCGGGGCTATCGAGCCGGTGCTATCATCCCTGCCGCCATGCCGGCCACCTCCCGAGCGGCTGCCGCCATCATCAGACGAGTGCGACTCGGATGAACCTGAGCCTGAGCCCGAAGACCCCGAACCGGGGGATCCGGAATGGTCGGAGCCAGACGAGCCCGAACCGGACCCCGATCCAGATCCGCTACCCCCCGAGCTACCACTCCCACTTCCGCCCGAACTCCCGCTTCCGCTCGACCCGCCGCCGCTTCCCTTGTCCGCCCATGCGCAGACCGGACCCGCCACGACTGACATCGTGCAGAGAATGACGGTACAGGCGATTTTCGGCCACGTGCTCACGATCGATCTCCTTGAGAACGGTCCCGGCCCTCAATGGGCCAGGACATGACTGACATCGCGATCAGCGGCGTCCGCCGTGATCGTCGCCGCCACCACCGCCGTGGTGGTCTCCACCATGGTCGTCGCCGCCGTGATGCTCGTGGCTCGCGCCATCATCGGAGCCGCGTCCACGGGAGGAGGAAGAGGATGCCGACGAGAACGACGACGAGCTGTGGCGGACATGGCCCGGACCGTCATCGAGCCCGCGGCCGTGGCGCTTGTGCTTGACGAGATGGTCTGCGCCCTGGCGCACGAGTGTTGCCAGCGGCGGCTTGGTCGCTGTCATGCCGGCATTGGGAGATAGTGGGCCAGCCACGGCCGCGCCAAGCGCCAGCAACAGCGATCCGGCGGTAACGCAAGTGTGAACGATGATCTTCTTCATGCGTATGCTCCTTGGTTTTCCGACCGAAACGGTTGCCATCGGTTGATTGCTACCGGCCGGATGCTGCAATTCTCGACGATTGAGCGCCCATTTCTAGCGGCCCCGGTCCTCTACGCCGCCACTAGGGACTTTAGTCCCCATGGTCACGGACCAAGGCTCACGATAAGTGGAGTGCGTTGGAATAGTTTTAGCCGGCAGCGCTGGCCGAGACATGCAGACGCGTGAAAAGACCAATTCATAGCGACCGAAAACTTGAGCCCATGTGCGCTTGGTTTCGCTCCAATCGGGAGTTTGACATGAAGAAATCCATCAGCCTGAAGCTGGCTTCCGCCGCAGCGCTTCTTGCCGCGACAGCCTTCGTAAACGGCGCGTTCGCGCAGGATGCCGAAGGCATCGTCGTGTACAACGCCCAGCACGAGGGCCTCGGCACCGAGTGGGCCGAAGGCTTCACCAAGGAAACCGGCATCAAGGTCACTGTCCGCAAGGGCAGCGACATGCAGTTCGCCAACCAGATCGTCCAGGAAGGCGACGCCTCGCCGGCCGACGTGTTCCTGACCGAAAACTCCCCGGCCATGGCGCTGGTCGCTTCCGCTGGCCTCTTCGCACCGGTCGACAAGGAAACGCTGGCTCAGGTTCCGGCCCAGTTCCACCCGGCCGACGGCACCTGGACGGGCATCGCTGCCCGCTCGACCGTTTTCGCCTACGACAAGACCAAGCTCACGGAAGACAAGCTGCCGAAGTCGATGCTCGATCTCGCCGATCCGGCCTGGAAGGGCCGTTGGGGCGCATCTCCCGGTGGCGCCGACTTCCAGGCGATCGTCGGCGCGCTGCTGCAGCTGAAGGGCGAGGAAGCCACCGCTTCCTGGCTGAAGGCCATGAAGGAAAACGCAACGCCTTATAAGGGCAACAGCGTTGCCATGAAGGCCGTCAATGCCGGCGAAGTCGAAGGCGCCGTGATCTACCACTACTACTGGTTCGGCGATCAGGCCAAGACCGGCGAAAACAGCAAGAACGTCAGCCTCCACTACTTCAAGAACGAAGATCCGGGCGCCTTCCTCAGCGTTTCCGGCGGCGGCGTGCTGAAGTCCAGCAAGCACCCGAAGGAAGCACAGGCCCTGCTGAAGTGGATCACCTCCAAGGCTGGACAGGACGTCCTGAAGAACGGCGGCTCGTTCGAATACGCGGTTGCCGGCGATTCCAACGCCAAGCTGGTCCCGATCGCCGACCTGAAGGCACCGAAGGTCGAAGCTTCCAAGCTCGACAACAAGAAGGTCGTCGAACTGATGACCGCAGCCGGCCTGCTCTAAGGTTTTGAGCCTCCCAAGGCTTTAGAGCCGCGCGTCGAAAGGCGCGCGGCTTTTTCGTTTCTGCGGGCGACGTATGTTCGTCAAATCAACAGCTTACACGAATCTTCTGCTTCAATTTTCCCCATTCGAAAAACCTCGGCCTAGAATAACGCCGTCCCGTCATCGGATACACCGGCAGGCGTGCCGGCGAGGCGGGATCGGCGCGGAGCGTGAGGGTAGGACGCAAAACCTCATGACCCGGGTTCGCAGAAAATGGTCTCCCTCCGGTGACGGCGGGTTCCGTCGCAAGATGGGCCCGAGTTGAGCCCGGACGTGCCTGTGAGGCACACATGGTCTCGTCGCGAAGTTGGGCGAGAAGGCAGAGAGACCGGAGTTGCGTTCATAAACCGCCGAACGGGGCGCTGGAAAGCGCCATATTCTACTTACTCAATCGAGGTGATTTCCAGCGCCCCGTCCGAGTGAAGTTTGCATGGTGGAAACACGGGCTTTCGGGCGGCGTGGGGTTTTGGTGTGTCGGCGGGATACAAGGTTATGGTTGAGAAGTTTTGCCGTGTGGCCCCCTCATCCGACCCTTCGGGCCACCTTCTCCCCGTTGGGGCGAAGGGGAGGTTGAGCGAGCGGCCTGCCACGAGTCTCTTCTCCCCCGCGGGGAGAAGGTGGCGGCAGCCGGATGAGGGGGCCGCACGGCACAACCTCTCAGTCGCCTGTCAGACCGAACGCCCAGCGCTCAAGACGCCGGCGTAAACCGCGCCACCAACGCATGCTTGTCGCCGGGATAGGTAAACCGCACATGGGTGACCGGGCCGACATTGCTCCAGGTACGACGCTCGACCACCAGGCAGGCAGTATTCCGCGCAATGTCGAGCAACGCCGCAGCCTCACTTCCGGCAGGGACCGCGTGGATCCGGTGCTCGGCGCTCGACCATGGAATCTGGTTGATCAGCCAGCTGCCCGGCGGAACCGTCGAGAAGTCGGCCTCCTCCGCCTCGGGCACGGTGGCGAGACTGATCAGGCGCTCTTCGAGACAAAAGGGACGACCGCCGGCCAAATGGATGCAGACCACCTCGACGACCGAGGAGCCCGGCTGCAGTTCGAGACGCCTGTTATCGTCAGCATCCGCCTTGCGCCTGGCGCGTCTGGCAACCGAAAACGCATAGGCGAGGTTCAGCGATTTCACTTCGGCGGCGATGTCGTGGATCTCGAGCACCGCCGACTGGGCCTGCGGCTGGGTGACGAAGCTGCCGGACTTCTTGCGACGCTCGATCAGGCCCGCCTTGGCGAGCTGGGTCAGCGCCTTGTTGACCGTCATGCGCGAGCAGTCATACTCCTTGGTGAGCTCGAGCTCGAACGGAATGCGGTGACCCGGCGGCCACTCGCCCGAGACGATGCGGCCTTCGATGTCGTTTACGATCCGCTGATGCAAGGTGATGTCCCTGCCCTGATCCATCGTCACGCTCCGCTTTTCTCTCGGTCTACCGGCATTGCCTGAGTCTGGAAAGGCCATCAGGCCGCCAGCAACTCGCTCATGGCCTTGAGGAAGCGCCGGTTGATCGCCTCGCGGCCGATATGCCGGCCACCCTCGACCCTCTTCTCGCCCAACGCCCAGACGCTGTCGACCGCAACGCCGCCGGCAAACATCCAGTGGTCGAGCAGCTGATCAGCGGCGAGATAGGGAACGGCTAATGTATCGAGCGCGACGATATCGGCGTGATGCCCGACCGCCAGCCCGCCCGGCGCCTTCAGCGCCGCACCGCCGCCGGTGATCGCATGGTCGAAGAGGCTGCGCGCCGTCGAGCCGCCGGATGCGGCGATGACGTTGCGAGCCCTCAGCGCCAGACGCTGCGAATATTCGAGCTGTCGCAATTCACCGTGTAGCGAGATCAGCACGTTGGAATCGGAGCCGACGCCATAACGCCCACCCTCTTCGAGAAACAACGGCGCCGGGAAGGTGCCGTCGCCGAGATTGGCCTCGGTAATCGGGCAGAGACCGGCAATCGCGCCGCGCCGCGCCATCTCGCGGGTCTCCTTCTCGGTCATGTGGGTGGCATGAATCAGGCACCAGCGGCCATCGACATCGGCATTGTCGAGCAGCCATTCGACCGGCCGGGCGCCGGACCAGGCGATGCAATCCTCGACCTCCTTCACCTGCTCGGCAACATGGATATGAACAGGTCCTTCGCCCGCCATCGGCACCACCTTGATGAGCTCTTCCGGCGTCGCTGCCCGCAGGCTGTGTGGCGCAAGCCCGAGTTCGGCGCCGGCAAGCCGCGACGTCATCGTCCGGCAGCCGTCCATCAGCGCCGCGAAGCTGTCGAGCGAATTGATGAACCGGCGCTGGCCGTCGATCGGCTCGGCGCCGCCGAAGCCGGAGTGCGCGTAGAAGACCGGCAGCAAGGTCAGCCCGATGCCAGCAGTGGCACTCGCCGCGCCAATCCGCTCGGCCAGCTCCGCGATATTGGCATAAGGCCGCCCATCCTTGTCATGATGCAGATAGTGGAACTCGCCGACACGGGAGAAACCGGCCTCCAGCATCTCCATGTAGAGCTGCGCGGCCACCGCCTCGACATGTTCAGGCGTCATCGACAGCGCGAATTTATACATGACGGTGCGCCAGCTCCAGAAGCTGTCGTTGGCGGGGCCCCTTACCTCGGCAAGACCCGCCATGGCGCGCTGGAAAGCATGGCTGTGAAGGTTCCCCATGGCCGGAACGAGCGTATGATGGCGTTCGTCGGCAGGCTCTGGCTGAACCGCTGTCTCGATGCGCGATATGCGTCCGCCCGCGAGCGTCAGCCGGACATTCTCCCGCCAGCCTTCCGGGAGAAGTGCTGCGCGTGCATGGAGTGTCGTCGCAACGGTTTGTGCCATGATCGATTTCTCTCCTTCTGGCGGAAGCGTCTCTTTCTTTTCCAGAGATACGCCCAAATTTTCCCTTGTCACCTGTTTATTATGTATATACATGTTAAGGCATAAGGAAAGGCGCAAAGCTGATGAACGGGAACAATTTTTCAGACGAGCAAGCCCAGGGAGAGGTTCGCCCGCACCTGTGGCGCAACGCCCGCCTGGCAACACTCGACCCAAGCAAGGATGGACTCGGCGTCATCGAAAAGGGTGCCGTTGTCGTCGAATCCGGCCGCATCACCTATGTCGGCCCGGAAAGCGAATTGCCGGTTCTGGCGATCGAGCGCGCCGAGATCACCGATCTCGAAGGCCGCTGGGTGACACCCGGCCTCGTCGATTGCCACACCCACATCGTCTATGGCGGCAACCGCGCCCGCGAGTTCGAGATGCGCCTGGAAGGCGCTACCTATGAGGAAGTCGCCCGCGCCGGCGGCGGCATCGTCTCCTCGGTCAAGGCCACCAACGCACTCTCTGTCGACGGCCTCGTCGCCGCCTCGCTTCCGCGTCTCGACACGCTGCTGTCGGAGGGGATGACGACGATCGAGATCAAGTCCGGCTATGGGCTCAACATCGAAGCCGAGCTGAAGATGCTGCGCGCCGCCCGTACGCTGGGCAATATTCGCCCGGTCCGCGTCGTCACCTCCTACCTCGGCGCCCATGCCACGCCGGTCGAGTACAAAGGCCGCAATGGCGACTACATCACCGATGTCGTGCTGCCCGGCCTTGAGCAGGCGCATGCCGAAGGTCTGGTCGATGCTGTTGACGGCTTCTGCGAAGGCATTGCGTTTTCCGTCGAAGAGATGCGCCGCGTCTTCGATCGCGCCCAGCAGCTCGGTCTTCCCGTCAAGCTCCATGCCGAGCAGCTCTCCAACCTCGGCGGCGCCCGCCTCGCCGCCTCCTATCTGGCGCTGTCGGCCGATCATCTCGAATATCTCACCGCCGATGACGCCGTCGTCATGGCCGCGGCCGGAACCGTCGCGGTGCTCCTGCCCGGCGCCTTCTACGCCATCAACGAAAAGCAGAAGCCGCCGGTCAAGGCGCTGCGCGAGGCCGGCGCCCACATCGCCATCGCCACCGACTGCAACCCCGGCACCTCGCCGCTGACCTCGCTGCTCCTGACCATGAACATGTCGGCCACCCTGTTCGGCCTCACCGTCGAGGAATGCATCGCCGGCGCTACCCGGGAAGGTGCGCGCGCCCTTGGGCTCATCGACGAAACCGGCACGCTCGAAGCCGGCAAGTCCGCCGATTTCGCTATCTGGGATGTCGAGAGCCTCGCCGAACTCGTCTACCGCATCGGCTTCAACCCGCTTCACGCACACGTCTTCAAGGGCGAAAGGATCGACCGTTGACCATCACTCTTCATCCCGGCTCCGTATCGCTCAAACATCTAGAAACGATCTACTGGGCCGGCGAGCCTGCCGTGCTCGACCGCTCCTTCGACGCCGGCATCAACAAGGCGGCCGCCCGTATCGCCGAGATCGCCGCCGGCAATGCGCCCGTCTATGGCATCAACACCGGCTTCGGAAAGCTCGCCTCGATCAAGATCGACAGCGCTGACGTCGCGACCCTGCAGCGCAATCTCATCCTGTCGCATTGCTGCGGCGTCGGCGCGCCGCTGCCCGAAAACATCGTCCGCCTGATCATGGCCCTAAAACTCGTCTCGCTCGGCCGCGGCGCATCCGGCGTGCGTCTGGAACTGGTGCGGCTGATCGAGGGCATGCTGGAAAAGGGCGTCATTCCCGTCATTCCGGAAAAGGGCTCCGTCGGCGCCTCCGGCGACCTCGCGCCGCTGGCGCATATGGCGGCCGTGATGATGGGCGAAGCCGAAGCCTTTTACAAAGGCGAGCGCCTGACCGGCGCTGCGGCGCTCGACAAGGCCGGGCTGGCCCCTGTCGTGCTGGCAGCCAAGGAAGGCCTGGCGCTGATCAACGGCACGCAGACCTCGACCGCTCTGGCGCTCGCCGGCCTCTTCCGCGCTCATCGCGCCGCCCAGGCAGCGCTCATCACCGGCGCGATGTCGACCGATGCTGCCATGGGGTCCTCGGCGCCGTTCCATCCCGACATTCACACGCTGCGCGGCCACAAGGGCCAGATCGACACGGCCGCTGCGCTCCGCGCACTTCTCGACAACTCCGTTATCCGCCAGAGCCATATCGAGGGCGACGAGCGCGTCCAGGATCCCTACTGCATCCGCTGCCAGCCGCAGGTCGACGGCGCCTGCCTGGACCTGTTGCGTTCGGTCGCCCGCACGCTGGAGATCGAGGCCAACGCGGTCACCGACAACCCGCTGGTGCTGTCTGACAATTCCGTTGTCTCCGGCGGCAATTTCCACGCCGAACCGGTCGCCTTCGCCGCCGACCAGATCGCCATCGCCGTCTGCGAGATCGGCGCCATTTCGCAGCGGCGCATCGCGCTCCTCGTCGATCCCGCCCTCTCCTACGGCCTGCCTGCCTTTCTCGCCAAGAAGCCCGGCCTCAACTCCGGCCTGATGATCGCGGAAGTGACTTCCGCGGCGCTGATGTCGGAAAACAAGCAGATGTCGCACCCGGCCTCGGTCGACTCGACGCCGACCTCGGCCAACCAGGAAGACCACGTCTCCATGGCCTGCCACGGCGCCCGCCGCCTGCTTGCCATGACCGACAACCTGTTCTCGATCATCGGCATCGAAGCGTTGACGGCAGCCCAGGGCGTCGAATTCCGCGCGCCGCTCGCCACCAGCCCGGAGCTTTCGAGCGCCATCGCCGCGATCCGCACGGTCGTGCCGACGCTGGAGGTCGACCGCTACATGGCCGGTGATCTGCAGGCGGCGAGCGATCTGGTGGCCTCGGGTGGGCTGAATGCAGCGGTGTCTTCGGGGATTCTGCCTGGGTTGGAGGGGTGATGGTGATGTCGGCACTCGTGGCGCCCCCCTCTGCCCTGCCGGGCATCTCCCCCACAGGTGGGGAGATTGGCTGGGCGCTCCCGCTCGCTCCAAAGTCAACCGTTCTGCAAGGCGATAACAACGAGTCGATCTCCCCCTTTGTGGGGGAGATGTCCGGCAGGACAGAGGGGGGTAACACCCCCGCAACCCGTGGAGCATTCAACCAATGACCACCCACGAAACCCACCAGGGCACATCCCCCATCATCCTCGGCTTCCCGCACACCGGCACGGACGTGCCGCCAGCCATCTGGGACCGCCTGAACGACAACGGCAAGCTGCTCGCCGACACCGACTGGCACATCCACGATCTCTATGACGGCCTCATCCATGGCGTCACAACCGTGCGCGCCACCTTCCACCGCTACGTCATCGACGCCAATCGCGATCCATCCGGCACCAGCCTCTATCCCGGCCAGAACACCACCGGCCTGGTGCCTGAAACGGATTTCGACGGCCTGTCGATCTGGAAGGACGGCGAGGCACCTGATGACGCCGATATCACTGAACGCCTGCGCGATTTCCACGCGCCGTATCACGCGGCGCTTGCCGCCGAGATCGAGCGGGTGAAAGCGATCCACGGCGTCGCGATCCTCTACGACTGCCACTCGATCCGCTCGCACATCCCGTTCCTCTTCGAAGGCAAGCTGCCGGATTTCAATATCGGCACCGATCTGGGCAAGACCTGCGACCGCGCCATCGAGCAGGCAGTCGTCTCCGCGACCGCTTCGGCCACCGGTTACGACAGCATCCTCAATGGCCGCTTCAAGGGCGGCTGGACGACGCGGCACTACGGGCGGCCGGAAACCGGTGTGCATGCGATCCAGATGGAGCTCGCGCAATCCACGCATCTTCAGACCGAAAAGCCGCCCTTTGCCTACGACACCGCCAAGGCCGACCGCCTGCGCGTCCATCTCAAAGACATTCTCGATCGCATCGCCGCGATTGCGCCGAACCTCAAGAAATAAGCCTGAAACAACAAGCCATCCAACCCGGATAAGGGGAACGCAATGACCAGCAATCCACGCCACAACATTCGCGATGTCAGAAGCCCTGTTGGCCCCGAGCTCAACGCCAAGAGCTGGATGACCGAAGCGCCGCTGCGCATGCTGATGAACAATCTCGATCCCGACGTCGCCGAAAACCCGCACGAGCTGGTGGTCTATGGCGGCATCGGCCGCGCCGCGCGTACCTGGGCGGATTTCGACCAGATCGTCGCGACGCTGAAGACGCTGACGGAAGAAGAGACGCTGCTGGTCCAATCCGGCAAGCCGGTCGGCGTGTTCCGTACACACAAGGATGCGCCGCGCGTCCTGATCGCCAATTCCAACCTCGTGCCGCATTGGGCGACCTGGGACCATTTCAACGAGCTGGATAAGAAGGGTCTCGCCATGTACGGCCAGATGACCGCCGGCTCGTGGATCTATATCGGCACGCAGGGCATCGTGCAGGGCACCTACGAGACCTTCGTGGAAGCCGGCCGCCAGCACTATAATGGCGACCTCAAGGGCAAGTGGATCCTGACCGGCGGCCTCGGCGGCATGGGCGGCGCGCAGCCGCTGGCGGCCGTCATGGCCGGCGCCTGCTGCCTCGCGGTCGAAAGCGACGAGACCCGCATCGATTTTCGCCTGCGCACCCGCTATGTCGATGCCAAAGCCAAGTCGCTCGATGAAGCGCTTGCCATGATCGCCGAATGGACGGCGAAGGGCGAAGCCAAGTCGGTCGGCCTGCTCGGCAACGCCGCCGAAATCTTCCCGGAACTCGTGGCTCGCATGAAGGCCGGCGGCCCGCGCCCCGATATCGTCACCGACCAGACCTCGGCGCATGACCCGCTCAATGGGTATCTCCCGATCGGCTGGACCGTTGCCGAGCACAAGGCCAAGCGCGAAAGCGATCCGAAGGCGGTAGAGGCCGCCGCCCGCGCCTCGATGAAGAAGCACGTCGAAGCCATGGTCGCCTTCTGGGATGCCGGCGTGCCGACGCTCGACTACGGCAACAACATCCGCCAGGTTGCCAAGGACGAAGGCCTTGAAAACGCCTTTGCCTTCCCGGGCTTCGTGCCGGCCTATATCCGCCCGCTGTTTTGCCGCGGCATCGGCCCGTTCCGCTGGGCGGCTCTCTCGGGCGATCCTGAGGATATCTACAAGACCGACGCCAAGGTGAAGGAGCTGCTGCCCGACAACAAGCACCTGCACAACTGGCTCGACATGGCCCGCGAGCGCATCTCCTTCCAGGGTCTGCCGGCCCGCATTTGCTGGGTCGGCCTCGGCGATCGCCACCGCCTGGCGCTGGCTTTCAACGAGATGGTCAAGAACGGCGAACTCTCGGCCCCCGTCGTCATCGGCCGCGACCACCTCGATAGCGGCTCGGTCGCCTCGCCGAACCGCGAGACGGAAGCGATGAAGGACGGCTCGGACGCCGTGTCCGACTGGCCGCTCCTCAACGCGCTCCTCAACACCGCCTCCGGCGCCACCTGGGTCTCGCTGCACCACGGCGGCGGTGTCGGCATGGGCTTCAGCCAGCATTCGGGCGTGGTCATCTGCGCCGACGGCTCCGACGATGCGGCCAAGCGCCTGGAGCGCGTGCTCTGGAACGACCCGGCCACCGGCGTCATGCGCCACGCCGACGCCGGCTACGACATCGCGCTGGATTGCGCCAAAGAGAAGGGCCTGCGCCTGCCGGGGATTCTCGGGAACTGATAGAGCGAGACACCGGGCCTCAGAACGGTATGAGGCCCGGATACTGAAGGATGGTCTGGTCGACTGTTACGAGAGGTCGCAATCAGCGTCCGCTCGAACGTCCCCGCTCATTCCTTGTCTGTTACGATCGGCTTGATTGGGTCTTCAGGAGGAAAGAGGTCGCCGCCATAGAACATGTCTTCGATTTCCTCGGCCATCATCGTGTCGAAGTCGTCGGGAACGGTGATCATGCCTTCCATGAAACCAATGCGGCGCTTCTTGGGCGCCGTTTCCGGTTGATTGATCGGGGCATCCTTTGCCATGTTGACGATGTCCATCACTCGCCTCCAATCCCCTGAGTGTCTTCCACTCCCCTCCCATTTGCAACCTCCGGAGATTCCATGCCCCGCGCCACAACCCTGACCGCCAGCAGCTATCGCCGCATGCCGTGGAAGAACGGTGGCGGGGAGACGGTGGAGATTGCGGTTTCGCCGGAGGGGGCCGCACTGTCCGAGTTCGATTGGCGGATCAGCATGGCGACGGTCGCAACCGATGGACCGTTCTCGATCTTCCCCGGCATCGACAGGACCCTGTCGATCCTTGACGGCGAGGGCATGTCGCTTGCGATCGACGGTCGCGCGCCATTGCTGTTGACGCAGGAGAGCGCACCCCTCGCCTTTCCCGCGGACGTCGCGGTGTCCGCGACGCTCAAATCCGGGCCGATCACCGATCTCAACGTCATGACGCGCCGCGGTGGCCTGTGGCACCGGGTCGAGCGCGTCGCCGTCGATGGCGAAGTGACGTTCGGCGGCGCGGCCGGCACGCTGCTGGTGTTCTGCCATCGCGGCGCGGTCAATCTCACCTGGGCCGATAGCCAGGCATCTCTCGCAGAAGGTGACACGTTGCTGCTGCAGGACGCGGCCGGCATCTCGCTCGAGATGGATGGCAAGGCGCTCTGCTACCTCATCACCATGGATGCCGCCTGACGCGGCAACCACCGACAAGCCGCAATCATCTGCCCGGCAAATCAGACGCAAAACAATATTGTCGCCATACTCTATAAAATAGATAGTTTTATCTGTGTGCCGCCCATGGCCCGCCGTAGTGTTTTCCCGTCGAAACAAGTTGAGCCGACGCACAAGCGCGGCATTTGGGGGCGAAACATGAATATCAAGGGCATTATCGCAGGACTTACACTTGGCGTAGCAGCCGTGGCCGCGCCGTTGCTCGCGCAGGCAGCCGACAAGAAGGTTGTCGTTGCCTACCAGACGGACGCGCTGCCGTCGTCGGTCGCCATCGCAAATGGCGAGTTCGCCAAGGCGACGGGCTATGACATCGATTTCCGCAAGTTCAATTCCGGCGCCGAAATCTTCGCGGCGATCGCCTCGGGCGACGTGCAGGTCGGCTATGTCGGCTCCAGCCCCTTCGCGGCCGCCACCTCGCGCGGCCTCGCAGTCAAGGCCTTCTACCTCTCCTCGATCTCGGGGATTGATGAGGCTCTTGTCGTCCGCGACGGTTCGGGCATCAACTCGCTCAAGGACCTGAAGGGCAAGAAGCTCGCCGCAGCGCCTGTTTCCACCGACCACTACCAGCTCCTGGCGCTGATCAAGTCGCTCGGCCTCAGCGAGAAGGACGTGCAGGTCTTCGCGATCCCGCAGCCCGAGATCGTCGCCAGCTACAATCGCGGCGACATCGATGGCGGCTTCGTCTGGGATCCGGCGCTGACGGAACTGAAGAAGAAGGGCAAGGTGCTGGTCACCTCCAAGGACGTCGCCGACAAGGGCGCGCCGACCTTCTCCGCCTGGGTCGCAGCCTCGAAATTCGCCGATGAAAACCCTGAATTCCTGAAGGGCTTTGCCGGTGTCATCAACACCTATTACGCCTCCTTCGCCAAGGACAAGAAGGCCTGGGACGCCGATAGCGAGAACGCAAAGCTGCTCGCCAAGGCGCTCGGCGGCACGCCCGAACAGCAGGCTGCGGCGCTGAAGAACCTGACGCTTCTGACGCCCGACGTCCAGGCATCCGACGCATGGCTCGGCGGCGGCGAAAAGGCTGGTGCTGCCAAGATCCTCAAGGACACCGCCACCTTCCTGAAGGAGCAGGGCAAGGTCAGCGAAGTGCTGCGGAGCTACGCCGCCTTCGTGACCGCGGACGCGCTGGCCAATCCGAGCAACTAAGCCGTTTCCGGCAGAAACGCTGGCGCGACACCGCGCCGGCGTCCTCATTTTCAAAGAGACCTGACATGCTCAAAGTCGATCACGCGAGCGTCTATTTCCAGACACGAGACGGCCGGACGGTCCATGCGCTCGACCGCGTCTCGCTCGCCATTCCCGAAAACAGCTTCGTGGTCGCGCTCGGCGCGTCCGGCTGCGGCAAGTCCACCCTGCTCAACGCCATCGCCGGCTTCCTGCCGCTTTCCGAAGGCGCGATCACGCTGGACGGGAGGCCCGTCACCTCGCCGGGTGCCGATCGCGGCGTCGTGTTCCAGAAGGACACGCTGCTGCCCTGGAAGACGGTGATCGACAATGTCGCCCTCGGCCTGAAGTTCGCCGGCGTGCCGAAAGGCGCCCGCCGCGAACGCGCCGAACGATTGCTGCACCTAGTCGGCCTCAAGGATTTCGCAGCGGCCTTCCCCTATGAGCTCTCCGGCGGCATGCGTCAGCGCGTCGGCATCGCCAGAGCGCTCGCCACCGAGCCCGCCGTGCTCCTGATGGACGAGCCCTTCGGCGCGCTCGACAGCCTCACCCGCGAACAGATGCAGGAACTGCTCGTCTCGATCTGGAAGGAGACGCATACCCGCATCTTCTTCATCACCCACTCGATTGAGGAGGCGCTGTTTCTCGGCACGCAGGTCGTGGTGATGTCACCGCGCCCGGGTCGCATCGTCGCCCGCTTCGACCTCGATTTCGTCCGCCGCTTCGCCGAGACGGGGGATGCCAGGGCGGTGAAGACATCGCCGGAATTCGCCAATCTGCGTGAAGAGATCCGCGACATCCTGCATGGATCGGAAGAACTGAGGAGTGCCGCCGAATGAGCGATTTCACAGAAACCGGCCGCGTCGTCATCGGCTCGCCTGCGGAACAGCCGAAACTCGTGAAGATAAATGGCTTCGGTGCCGGCGAAAAGCCGACCGTGCTGATCAGCATCGCTACCGCGCTGGTGCTTCTGGCCGCCTGGTGGCTCGTGGCCAAGCTGGCGCTGGTGCCGCATCTCTTCCTGCCGACACCGCAGGAAGTGTGGACGCAAGTGGGGGCGATCTACAATGACGGCTATGCCGGCGCCTCGCTCTACGAGCACGTTTCCGCGAGCCTGTTCCGCATCGTCACCGCCGCCGCCATCGCCTCCGTCGTCGGCATTCCGGTCGGCCTGCTGATGGGGCTAAACCGCTGGGTCAAGGGCGTGCTCGATACGCCGATCGAGTTCTACTGGCCGCTGCCGCCGCTTGCCTATCTGCCGCTGATGATCATCTGGCTCGGCATCGGCGAGACCTCAAAGGTGACGCTGCTGGTGCTCGCCATGTTCGCGCCCATCTGCCTTTCGGCCCAGGCCGGTGTCCGCTCGCTGCCGATCGAGCGCGTCAACGCCGCGCGGTCGCTCGGTGCCCGGCCGTGGCAGATCCTGATCAGCATCGTTCTGCCCTCGGCGTTGCCGGAGATCCTGACGGGGCTCAGGATCGCGCTCGGCATCGGCTGGGGCACGCTGGTCGCAGCCGAGCTGATCGCCTCCACCCGTGGGATCGGCTACATGATCATGTCGGCGTCGCAGTTCCTGGCGACAGATGTCGTCTTCGTCGGCATCGGCATCATCGCCGCCTGCGCCTTCTCCTTCAGCGCCGCCATCCGCATCCTCGAAGCCGTGCTGGTGCCGTGGAAGGGGAAGAGCTAAAAGAGCGTTCCCGTGGCGATGCAGTTGCACCATCGCCACAGGGATGGGCCTGGCTATGCCTTGAACTTGGCTTCCAGCACGTCGAGCATGTTGAAGGCCGTCAGGACGTTGCCGAACAGGTAGTCCGCAGACGGGAGCTCCATCTTGTCGCCCTTCAGGTTGGCGAAGGTCGGCAGCGCCTTGAGTTTCTCGCTCATGGCGCCCGGCCCCTTGGCGCCTTCGTCCTCCAGCAGCAGGATGAAATCGGCCTCCAGGAGGTCAAGCCGTTCGAGGCTGATGTTGATGAAGCCGTCATTGCTGGTGATCTGCTGCTGCGGCGGGGCGCGGAAGCCGACATCCTTCAGCACGCTCCAGGTGAAAGAGGTGTCCTGCAGCATGTAGCGCACGAGATTGGTGCGAACGCGGGCGATCGTCGCCGTTCCGATATTGCCGCTGATCGCGCTGCGAACCTGTCCGACGCGCTCATCGTATTTCGTCAGCAACTCGCTCGCCTGCGCCTCACGCCCCGTGGCACCCGCAATCGTCGTCAGCGTCTTCCGCCAATCCTTGGGCTGCACATCGATGAGCACGGTGGGAGCGATCTGGCTGTAGCGCTCGTACATTCCCTGCAGATCGGGAATATCGTCGTTGCTCATCAAGATGAGATCGGGCTCGAGCGTAAGCACGGTCTCGAAATTGGGTTCCCCAGACGATCCGATATAGCCGATATCGGCCGGCAGACGCTCGGCAACGCCCTTTGCGAAACCGCCCGTGAAGTTCGGCCGGGATGCGCCGACCGGAATAATTCCAAGCGCGACGGTCGGCTGCAGCACGTCGTCACCATCCGATACGACCACGCGCTTCGGCGACTTCGGCACTTGCACGGGACCAAACATCCCATCCACGGTGATTGTCTCTTCCTGGGCCAGTAGCGGACCGGCCGCAAGCAGCAGCGATGCGGCAATGATCTCACGTCGTGTCAGTCGCAGCGACAAAGTCTTATCCTTTCCTTTTTCAATCAGAATTGTGATGCAGTCCGCGCGGCACCACCAACGGCGTACCGACGACCGGATCCTTGATGATGATGCTATCGAGGCCGAACACCTCGCGGACCAGCGTCTCTGTCACGATGTCTCCTGGACGGCCCTCGGCGATCGCGCGGCCGCCGCGCATGGCGATCATGTGGGTGGCATGGCGGCAGGCTTGATTGAGATCGTGCAGCACGGCGGCGATCGTGTAGCCGCGTTCGCGATTGAGCCGCTCGAGCAGAAGCATCAGCTCCATCTGGTGGGCGATGTCGAGGAAAGTCGTCGGCTCGTCGAGCAGGAGAAGCGGGGTTTCCTGCGCCAGCACCATGGCGATCCAGGCACGCTGACGCTGACCGCCCGACAATTCGTTGACGCGGCGGCCGGCGAGATCGTTCATGCCGGTCGCTTCGATCGCAGCCGACACCGCCTGTTCATCTGCCCGGCTCCATTGGCGAAGCAGGTTTTGATGGGGGTAGCGGCCACAGGCGACAAGCTCGGTGACGGTGATGCCATCCGGCGCCACCGAACTCTGCGGCATGAGCCCGACGCTGCGGGCAAATTCCTTGGCCGGGATGGTCGAGATCGTGCGGCCGTCGAGCAGGACGGCACCCTGGCCAGGCATCAGCAAGCGCGACAGCGCCTGCAGCAGAGTGGACTTGCCACAGGCATTCGGTCCGACGATCGCGGTGAACGATCCTGATGGAACCGTTACCGAAAGATCCTCCGCGATGACGCATTTTCCGTATGCGAGTTCGATGGCCTGCGCCTCGAGACGGGGAGCGGTTTGAGGCTTCACGCGCGACGCGCCTCCTTGATGATCAGCCAAAGGAAATAAGTGCCTCCGATGCAGAGCGTCACGACGCCGACGGGGAGCTGGATGGGTGCGAAGCTGTGCTGAGCGACGTAATCTGCAGCCGACAGCAACAAGGCGCCGGTCGCCATGGATGCGGCGATCGACGTGCCCGCCGTGCGAGTTATCGCATGGGCGATCGGTGGCGAGGCAAGCGCGACGAAAGGAATGGGACCGGCAATCGCCGTGACGAGCGCGGTTGCGACGATGGCAACCACCATCAGTGCCAACCTTGCAGCTTCGACCGGCACTCCAAGCGCCTTTGCGCGACTGTCACCCATTTCCATGAGCTTTAGCGGTCGCGCCAGGATGAGAGCAAAAAAGATCACGGGAATACCCAGCCACAGGACCAGAGACAGCTGCTGACCGTTGATCTTAGCGAGCGAGCCCATGCCCCAGGTGCTGGCGGCCATGGCCGTCGACAAAGAAGACTTGAGCAGAATCCAGTGGTTGGCCGAAGTCAGCATGGCACTGACGCCAATGCCGACGACGATCAGCTGGAAACCCTGGATGCCCTTGTGCCAGGTGAGAAGGTAGACGACGAACGCCGTCGCGAGGCCGCCGGCTATGGCGCTGCCCGCAAGCGCAATCCAGCTGCCACCGGCGAAGGTGATCGCCAGGATGGCGCCGGTGTATGCGCCCGCATCGAAGCCGACAACATCGGGGCTTCCAAGCGGATTGCGCGTAATCGACTGGAAAACCGCGCCGCCCAGCCCAAGCAGCGCGCCAAGGATTGCAGCTCCAGCAGCCCGCGGCATGCGCCAGTCGAGAACGACCATACGCAAGCGGCGCTCGCCACCCCCCATCAGCACGTTCAGAACGTCGATGGCCGGCACGTGCAGCTGGCCACTGACGAGCGCCGCGATCATGACGGTCGACCCGGCAAGCAGAAGCAACAGGCATACAAGGAGAAGCCGCTTGTCGATAGCCAGAGCCAGCTTGTCGCTGAACGCGCGAACCATGATACGTCGGCGGGTGAAAGCGGGATGCAGGGTCACAGCGCTCTGACCTTTCTTGAACGCACCAGCCAGATGAGCACCGGTGCGCCGACAAAGGCCGTGACGATGCCGACCTGGATTTCAGCGGGTCGCATGCTCAGACGACCCAGGATATCGGCGCTGAGCAGGACGATCGGAGCGAGCAGCAGGGTGTAGGCAAATATCCAGCGCTGATCCGTGCCGCCGATCCAGCGCGCGGCATAGGGCACCATCAAGCCGATGAAGCCGAGTGGGCCCGCCGCGGCTGTGGCAGCACCCGTCAGCAGCATGACCGCCAACACGACCATCACGCGCGCCCTGCCGATGCCAGCGCCAAGTGAGCGAGCCTGATCGTCACCGAGGGCAACGACGTTGAGGACGGGCGCCGATACCAATGCGAGGACAATCCCCATGGCGACGAACGGCGCCGTGACGATCAGATTGTCGTAACCGGTGATCGCCAGCGAGCCGACTTCCCAGTTCAACATGTGATCGAACGTGTTCGGGTCGAGGAAGATCAACGCGGAAGTGAGCCCGCGCAGCATCGAGCCGATCGCGACGCCGGCCAGCGTCAGCCGCAACGGTGTCGCGCCGGCGCGTCCACCCATGGCCGCGAGATAGACCGCAATGGCCGCAAGGCCGGTACCGGCAAACGCAAACCAGATCAGTGACAATGGATGAGTGATTCCCAGAAGGCCGATCGCGACGACCATGGAAAACGCCGCGCCGGCGTTGATGCCCAGAATGGCAGGATCAGCCAGCGGATTGCGGGTAAGCGCCTGCATGAGTGCGCCGGACAGCGCAAAGGCAATACCCGCCATCACGCCGAGCAGCGTGCGGGGCAGCCGCAGGGACCAGATGGTCTCGCTGTCTATCTGGCTCGCGCTCGAGAAGAAGACCGAAATTACGTCGGTAACCGAGATGTTTCGCGCGCCGACCGCCAGGGAGGCGCAGATCACGAAGACAAGAACAGCAGCAGCAACCAAGAGGCCGAGGATACGCCCTGTGCGGATGCCGACGTGCGCGGCTTGTTCCGCGAAAGCGCCATTCACTGGAGGGGTGGCCGCTGGAGGGTTGGCGCTCATGAAAGCTATCGCTAGTCCTTCGTGAGATCGCCTCCCCACGATCTATTGCTGACAAATTGTGTCAGCTTTTGAACATCTATCCCCGGTCGAGTCAATTCTTTCTTCGGCTAAATCCCAATCAGGAGATTGTGAACGGCGACAATTTCCCCGACCGCGCCATGGAATACAAAAATGCCAAGACTTCTGTGGGTTTGCCAAAAATAACGCTTGGGAGGATCACGTGGGTTTTGAACTGTCACCCATCCGAACTAGAATCGAACAATCTCGACACCGAGTTAAAACGGCAACCAGACATGCATGACGATAATCTCCCTTACGACCATCAGCACCTGCAGCTACCGCGCAGGCCGCTTGTCGCCATCATCGGTGGCGGCATATCTGGCGCCGGTGTTGCCTATCATTTGGCATTGGCAAACAGGGACCGGCCGCCGGCCATCACCGTCTTCGAGCCGCGCGCCGAGCTTGGCCGTGGCCTCGCCTATGACACGAACGACCCCGCGCACCGCATCAACGTGCCAGCAGCCAGAATGAGCCTTCTGCCGGAGCATCCCGGAGATTTCCTCGAATGGATCGAGCTCAACGACGCGATCGCCGACGATCCCGCTGCCCGTCGTGTCGATGGGGCCATCTTTCCCCGCCGAGCGCTGTTTGGGCGCTATGTTGCATCAGCCTTGCGGCCGCTTGTCGAAACCGGCGCCGTCAGGCATCGACGAGCGGTCGTCACCGATGTCGAGCGCGACGGCGCCTTCTGGCGGATTTCCGATAGCCAGGGCGGCCAGACCTTTGCCGATTATCTCGTCATCGCGACAAGCCACCCCTCGCCATCGCCGCCCTCGGCGTTGATGGCGCTCGCCGGTCATCCGAAGTTCGTCGCCGATTCCACCGTGCCGCGCGCGCTTGATGCCATCGACCCTGATGATCGCCTCCTCGTCGTCGGCAACGGGCTGACAGCCGCCGATGTCGTGGCGTCGCTATCGATCACGGGACATCGCGGCCCGGTCACGTCGATCTCACGGCGAGGCTTGAGATCGCGCGGCCACCCCGCGGTCGCGCAGGATCCGTTTGGCGCGTTCGAGACGGTGCCGGTCGAGAGCGCCACCCAGCTCTTGCGCCTCGTGCGCCGCACCATCCGCGAGGCCGAACAAGCGGGGTTCACATGGCATGCGGTGCTGGATCAGGTGCGCGGTCACGGGCACGCGATCTGGCGGGCGCTGCCTGTGTCGGAGCGCCGGCGGATCGTTCGTCACCTTCGCCCCTTCTGGGACGTGCACCGCTTCCGTATCGCGCCGCAAGTGGAAGAGGTGCTCGACCGGGCGGTCGCCAACGGCCGCATGGAGGTGCTGGCCGCCTCCGTTGCCAGCATCAGGCGCGAGGCCGAAGACATCAGGGTCGTGCTGCGACGGCGCAACGGTGAACGCTTGGAGCGGGTTTACGATGCGATGGTCGTCACCACGGGCCCCGCCCATGGCGGCATCCTGAACAGCCAGCCGTGGCTGGCGAGGCTACGCGATCTCGGCCACCTGCAGCTGGATCCGACCGGGCTGGGCATCGCCTGCAACCTCTCCTCCGAGGCGCTTGCCGGTGACGGGCGACCGGATTCGACATTGCTGATCTCCGGTCCCTTGGCACGCGGCGCGTTCGGCGAGCTGATGGGTCTGCCGCAGATCACCGAACACGCGGTCTTCGTCGCGAGCGAACTTGACAAAAAAGTCGAGAAAGATCTCGAACATGATTGATATCGCTTGATAAACGGCATCTTCGTTATCGAGCGGCGCCCTCGGCGAATGCCTCAAGCTCCGGATCGAAATCGACCTCGACGACGTTGTTGAAGACGGCGGTGGCGATCATGATGCCAGCGAAGGCGACGAGATCGACCAGCGTCTTGGCGTCGTAACGCTGCTTCAGCGCAACCCAGATTTCGCTCGGGATAGCGTTGGAATCGGCGACGATCGCCTTGCCGAATGCGTCGAGCAGCGCCTCCTCCTCGGAGAGCTCAAGCGCATCCGGCTTAAAGCCGTTGTTGATCAGCGCGCGGCGGAAAAAGGTGATGGCGATCTTCGACTTGCAGGCCTTCGAAATCGCGTGGGAGAAGATCCAGATCGGCCGGTCGCTGATTGCGGCCAGCTCGGCGCGCAGCGTGAACCATTCCGCATAGATGCGATGCGCCTGAGGCGAATGCAGCAGCGTCCGCTTCATGTTGGTCATCCGACCGCGAACCCTGACTTCCTCGTCGTGAGCCGAGCGGATCTCCTCGGAAGCGGTGTCGTAATCGATTTGCGGAATGTGGCTCATGTATTGGTGCTCGTTGGATCATGTCGATGCCAAGCTGTTAGCCCAAAAGCGCATGCCGTGGAAAGCCGCAAGCGGCTGCGCCTGATCACACAATCTGGGGGAAGTTGCCCGTGCCTTAAGCCGCGTGGGTCTGCGACGCAAACGACGGATGCGCGAGGCTGAAGCGGTTGCGGCCTCCGCTCTTGGCGGCGTAGAGCGCGCCGTCGGCCGCCGCGAAGATGTCCTTCGGTGCGAGATAGCCCGCCGCCAGCGCCACGCCGACCGAGCCGCCGATGCCGATATGCCGGCCATCCTCGTCGCAGGAAGCGGCAAGCGCAGTGACGATGGAGCTCGCGATGCGGGCCGCCTCGTCGCTCGACCCATAGCGATGAAGCACCGCGAATTCGTCACCACCGATGCGCGCCACGAGCTCGGCGCCGCCGAGCACGGACCGCAGGCAATTGGCCGCAACGCGCAGGCATTGGTCTCCGGCCTGATGGCCGAGGCGGTCGTTGACCTGCTTGAAGCCGTCGAGATCGATGAGGAACAACGCCACGCTTTGCCTGGAGGCCTCGGTCGCGCACAGCCTCTCGAAGGTGGATTGGAACTGGACGCGGTTCGGCAGGTTGGTCAGGAGGTCGAACTCCGCCAGATAGCGAATCTCGTCGAAAAGCTTCTTCTCGGCCGTGATGTCCTGCTTCATCCCGAAGATGCGGACCGGCTGGTCGCCCTCGCATTCGACCGTGGCGGTGATGCGGATCCAGCGATGGTTGCCCTTGGCCGTGATGATCTCCGCGTCGAGGCTGAAGCCGGATCGCTCCTTGATGGCTCGATCGCGCAGCATGGTCAGCTCGATGCGCGACCGCTCGGTATAGAGCTTGACGGTCTCGTCGCGGCTGAGCGGGTGGCCGACCGGCAGGTCGAACAGCTCGTAGACCATGTCGGTCCATGCCAGCGTCTCGTCCGGGAGATTGCATTCCCACACACCGATGCGGGCGGCGCGCGACGAGTGATCGAACAGCTTCTTCAGGTGGACGAGTTCGGCGGACTTATCGGCGGAACACGCGTCGGCGCCGATCTCGGGGCGATCAGGACGAGCGGATAGGCGTCCCGTGAGTCGAGACCTCACTTCGCGTACAATCGATGAAAACATTCGCCGCCTCTGCCATGCAAGAAGGCGATCATGCCTTCGACTTTGCATATTCTTCAGCAAAGGTTGACGTTGTACTCTAGCGATCGTTTTCCCACTAAATTATAATGGAAACAGATGATTATGCCTAAAGAAGCCTTAACGCGCGGCATGGCCGAATGACGACTTCGTGGCGTGGCAGATCATCTTGCTTAACGGCGCGAGGAAGCTGAATTTTCCGGTGTCTCGGCTCGGTCGTCGCGGTCCGCTTCACGCATCATCCGGCCCATCGTCTTCAAGCGTTCTATCAGGTCGCTGCCATCGGCGGAGGCCCGCGTCCGCTCCAGCAACTGATACTCGCGGGCCGCCTGTTGCCAATGCGCCCCGCCGCGCCCGTCGGGCCGACCTTCCGCTTCCCACAGCGCATAGGCACGCTGGTTGATCCAATCGTCTTTACTCAAAAACATGAAAGACCTCGAACAACGGATTATGAAAATCAATGGATCCGAGGCTGACAAATGGAGCTTAGCAAGTCGTTACTTCGGCGCGACTTTCGTCGTCCCCGTCGCAATATTATCGGTTAAGCTTGATCGCGATCGTCTCTCCCTGCTAGCGGGCCTCTTCTGGCAGCCAGGAGCGGTAGAGCGGGTGGTCGGGAAGGATCGGCAGGGATGTCGGAAGGCCGGTGCGTTGCGAGTGGTAGGCGGCGGTGACCAGTTCCAGCGAATTGCGAGCGTCGGCAAGCGTCACCGGCGGTTCTTCGTTACGGACCAGCGCCTGATGGAAGAGCTCGAACTGGCGGGTATAGCCGTCCTCCTGGACCTCGTAGCGGGCGAGCGCCGCATCCACCTTCTGCTGGTGCTCATCGTTGCCCGCTTTGAAGCTCCAGGGATCGCGGCCCATCGTGTAGGGCTCGATGATGCTTTCGGCCACCAGATCGCGGAAGCAGAAGCGCAGGCGCGAAATCTCCTCGCGCGAACCGAGCGTCATCGACAGGCTGGCGAGCGATCCGTTTTTCATTTTCACCGAGAGCGCGGCCGTATCCTCGACCTCGATCGGGTTGACCAATGTGGCGCCGAAGGAAAAGAGCTCGGCGCATGGGCCGTGGATATAGTTCAGCATGTCATGGGCATGGATGGCGTGGCCGAGCAGGCCACCGCCAAGTTCGGTTGCCCATTTGCTGCGCCAGGGCACCGCGTAATAGTCAGGCCCGCGCCACCAATGGGTCTCGATCGTCGTCAGGAAAGCCTCGCCGGTGAGCCCGAGCTCGATCAGCATCTTCAGCTTTTGAAGACCGGAGCCATAGCGATACTGGAAGATTGGCATCAGCTGCGGCCCGTTGGCCCTCGCCACGATGCCGGCCATCTCGTCCACTTCGGCAATCGAACCGAACAACGGCTTCTCGCAGATCACATGCTTGCCCGCCTCGATCGCTTTGCGGCAGAGCTCGAAATGGGAGCTCGGCGGTGTGCAGATGTCGATGATATCGAGATCGGCGCGGGCGATCATCGCCTCGGCATCCTGCGTGTATTCAGGGATGCCGAACTCCTCGCAAAGCGCCTTGCCGCGATCGGCATCGAGCGAGCAAAGGACCGCGACGTCGAACAGCTCCTTGTTCCATCCGAAGCCGGACAAATGGCGCGCAGCGATGCCGGCGCCGATCACGCCGACGCGAAACTTCCTGCTCATCTCAGCGCCCTCCGACCGGAGCTTGACCTTGGCCGATCCTCACCGCATTTGCCTGCGCCTCGAGCGACAACCGGCAGACCTCGTAGACATGCGCCTGCGGCATCGCCGTCTCCGTACGGTCGCGCACGTCGGCCAGGAACGCTTCGAAATAATCGAGCTTCTCGTCGCTGCAATCGATGTGCGTCATCTCCTTGCCGTTGACGAGGAAGAGGTGATCCTTGCCGGGACGGCCGGTGATGTCGATGTACTTGCGCAGCTCGATATAGCCTTCTGTCCCCAAAATGGTGAGGCGACCGTCGCCCCATGTCGGCAAGGCCTCGGGTGTGAACCAATCGACGCGGATGTAGCCGGAGCCCTTGTCGGAGCGCAGGAGCACCTCGCCGAAATCCTGGAAGGCCGGTCGGTCGGGCATGCCGAAATTGCCGACCGAGCTTGCGGCGACCGTGGCCGATGTCGAGCCGGTGTAGAACAGGAACTGGTCGACCTGGTGCGAGGCGATATCGACGATGATGCCGCCGAATTTCTCCGGGTCGAAGAACCAGTCGGGCCGGGTCGGCAGTTGCAGCCGGTGTGGCCCCATGCCGAGCGTCTGGATGACCGTGCCGATGGCGCCAGATTGGACCAGCTTGCCGGCCTTTACGGCCGAGCGCACGCAGTGGCGTTCGGAAAAGCAGATCGAGAAGATGCGGCCCGTCTCGGCCATCGTGTCCTTCACCGCCTGCAGCTGCGCCGATGTCGTCACGCCGGGCTTGTCGGACATCACGTCCTTGCCGGATTTCATGGCGCGGATGGCGAGATCCGCGCGATCGGCCGGGATCGCCGCGATGCAGATCACGTCGATCGAGGGATCGGCGAGCAATTGTTCGCGGTCGATCTGTGGCGCATCGGGATAGGTCTTCTCGAACATCTCGCGAATGGCGGGAACGGATGTCTTCGGGCAATAGCCGACGAATTCGGCGCCAGCGGCCAGCAATCCCTTCACGTGATCGAAGGTATGCCCATGGTCGATCCCGACAACGGCAAATCTCAACATAGAAACGCGTCCTCCTCACTTGCAGCGCGAAACCCAGATCTATCAGGCTTCACCGCACTCCTCGTGACAAGACAGACAGCGAAAGCGATATGCTGTCAAGATCGGACGATCCGGCTGGATTGCCAAAAATTAACCTATCTAATTGTTTTTAAATCATGATATTTTGTATCTAAATAGTTATTTACTGACTCAATTGCCGCACCAGACGCTTTATTCCAACGCCGGCTGACGACAGCTAGCCGCACGCCGCCCAAAGGATAAGAGCGCGTGCATTCAAAATTGCTTGCAATTTATGCTATGCCTGCCAACGTCAACAGAACGACTGCACTACGAGAAGCAGGCCCTCCCCAATCTCGAGCGGAGACGCAATACCGGCGATTGTGGGCGCGGCGATCTGGCATTGGGACCTCAACACATCGGGCCTGTTGGTTGCGAGATAACGGTCGTTCTCCTTATGCTGCCTATGGTGCCCACGTATCCGATGTTATCGGTCGACGACCGCCCCGAAAGGAATTGACGCCTTGTTCAACCTCATAATGTTGTACGACGGGTCTGACTGGCAGGTGCCGCTCAATGCGATCCGCACGGCAACCTTTCCCCTAGCGCGTCTGTTTGAGTATACGATTCCCGACATAGAGGGGCAGTTCACACCCGTGGTCCCTTCCTCGTTGGCGCGCCTCGCAGGTCTCCCAACGGTATTCATGACCGAACTTCAGTCGGACCGACAGAAGCCGGGCGGAACAGTTTGGGTAAAGATCGGTCGGGTTTTCGCCTTGTCCATCGAGAGCACCGAGATCCGGTATTCCTTCGTGATCGAGCGCGATTTCGGTCCTCGGACAGTTCCCGATCTCAAGCCGTTCGAGAACGCCTTCGGGATGGGAAAGCTCGAGATCCATCGAAGCCATTGGGCAGTCAAGAGCCATGATGTTGTCGGCGCGCTGCGGGCAGCCGATCTTCTGACTGAAAATGAAGATTGGCCTGCCCCGGCGCCGAGCCTCGCAGTGCCGTTGAACCCAGCTCCACCGTTGCCAGTGGAGCCAAGGCCAGCATCCACCGTTGTCGAGAACCTTGAACAGTTCATGCAGGTCGTGATGACGTTGCAGGTGCCTCCTGATCACGAGGTTTTCTATCGGGGCCACTCGGACTCACGCTACAAGCTCGAGCCATCCCTCTATCGGAAGACGGCCTCGGGCGAGTATAGATATCTTCAGAACGAAGCGCGCATGATACTGGAACTCTTGAGTGCCCAGTCCTCTGCGTTCAGCAGTGACGCGTATATGCTGGATCGACTTGTCCGCATGCAGCATTTTGGACTGCCAACACGACTGCTCGACGTGACGTCGAATCCGCTGGTGGGGCTTTATTTTTGCTGCTCCACGGCCAAATTCGACCAATCCAATCACGAAATAGACGGGGAGGTCATCATCCTAACGACGCCAAAGGAGCAAGTTCGCTTCTTCGAGTCCGACACTGTTAGCTGCATCGCAAACCTCGCGATGCTCGAGGAGCAAGCGAAAGATCGCTTGGACACCGGCCGGTCCCTCGAGGCGTTCAACCTACTACCTGAATGCGGGAGGCTGCTGCACTTCATCAGACGCGAGAAGCCGTATTTCGAGGCCCGCATAGTGCCAAGCGATCTGGAGAGCATTCAATTCGTTCGCGCCCGAAGCACACATGAGCGCATCTTGTCGCAATCAGGCGCCTTTCTCATCTTTGGTAAAGACGCTGTCCTTCCTGAGACCGGGCACAGCGGGCTTAACATCAGGCGCGTCACGGTGAGAAACAAGCAGTCGATCCTTGAGCAGTTGGCCAAGCTAAACATCAAGTCCAGCACAATCTACCCTGGCCTCGAAAAGACCACTGCTGAGATTGCGAAGCAATACGAGCTCCTCGGATAAACCATCCGATCAGCGTCGGAGGGTGGGCTATGTCGATCTTTGAGAGGCGGCAGCGGGAGCGGAACTCTCAGATTATCAGAACGTCACCATCAGCCGCGCATTCACACCCTGATCGATAGCGTCCCGCGACAAGGCCGCATTGTATGACAGGCCGAGTCTCGTATTGTCGGAAACAAGGGCATCGAAGCCGAGCTCGATGAGCGCCGCATTCCTGGTTGCTGTGAGCCCGGTCACGCCGAAGGACGAGCCGCCGGAAAAGGCGACGACGTCGACCGGCGCGAGGTCGCCGAAGGCATAGCGCCAGCCGACCATCCCTCTGGCTTCGACGGTAACATCCTCGATGGAAAAGGCCGACGTGGTTCGTAGCCCCAAGGTGGTGAGCCCGACATTGTCGTTGCCGTCGTCCACCCGGAGCGCGGCATCCCCGCCAGTTTCGTTGAAACCATTGGAGCGCACGTTGACGTAGGCGGCCCCGGCGAATGGTTCCAGCGTTGCCTGGCCGAGGTCGATCGCATAGCCGGCTTCACCGAAGATCTGCGCCGTCGCCGCCGAATAATCGGCCGAGAGCCTCTCGTTGAAGCCTGGGAAGACGACATCGCGTGTCGTATCGAGGTCGTGCCAGGTGTAGGCAACGCCGCCTCTGACCCTGACCTGGCCGAAGTCCGCTCCAGCGTAGGCCGCGATGTACCAGTCGTCACTGTTCGCGCGGGTATTGCGGCCGTCATCGTCGAAAGACGATCTGCTGTAGCCGCCGGCGAGGCCAATCCTCACAGTATCGCTCATTTCACCATCGCCGCCGAGGAAGAAGCCACCGATGGAGCGGTCAAGAGCGGATGCTTCCGAGGTTGCGTCGCGGTTGGCCCATGAGCCGACACCTTGAAGCCAGAAGCCGTTCGCGGTCTCTTCGCTCCGCGCTGTCTGCGCGGTTCCATAGAGCCGGTCGTTGAGTGTGTCCCTGATGAATCGGCTGTCGTCGATCATCGAGGAGCGGATGGACGCGTAGCTCTGGCCGGAGAGCTGATCGAGGGCGGTGTCGATGGCAGTCGTGGAGACCTGCCCAACGATGGCGTCGAAAACGGGATTGCCCGAGCCCAATGACTGCACGCCGGTTCCCGTCCCGATCCGCGCGAAGCTTCGCGCCGCGATGGCGGATGTGATGGGCTGGCCGTTATAGGTCACGTCGAGATAGCCGCTGGAGGCATCGTAGGCGAAGGCGAGCTCGGCCAGCGGAAGTTGTTGCGGCGTGTTGGCGAAGAGACCGCTGACGCCGCCGGTCGCCGTGATCAGCGTATAGCGCGCCGGACGAAAGAAGGAGCCGACGAGATTGAGCGACGAGCCGCCGATGGTGGCCACGCCCGTAACGTCGAGAAGATCGCTGGTCCCCACGCTGCCTACATAGCCGATGTCCGCGCGATAGGTCGCGCCGGGCGCCAACAGCAGATTGCCCGCGATGGAGAGCACGCCGATATCGTGCCCGGTGCTGCCGGGCGAGATGAAGCCGCCCGCGTTTACCGTCGTCGACGGCAAGGTGCTGTCATAGCCGGCGATCGTGCCGCTGGAATTGACCGTGAGCGAACTGGAGCTCGACAGGTCCATGCCGTTGATCGCCAGGGTGCCGCCATTGACGATTGTCGCGCCGGTATAGGCCGCCGTTCCCGAAAAAACCTGTGTCCCGGCGCCGGTCTTGACGATACCAAGCGGACCGGCCGAGAAGCTGCCCATAAACGCGACTTGCCGCCACGCCGCCGTGTCGATGGTCAGTGTCGCCGCACCGCCCGACGTGCCGACGTCTCCGGAACCCGCGAGCGAGCCGATCGTCGCCACATGCCCCACGAGGTCGAGGCTGCCGTTGACCACAAAGCCACTCGTCGGCGACAGCACATTGTCCGCACCCGCCTGCAAGGTGGCGGCGGATTTGATCGTGGTATCTCCAGTGTAGCTGTTCGCTCCGCCAAAGGTGAGCAGGCCGCTTTGCAGCGTCAGCGCGCCGCCGCCCCTGATCGCGCCGGATATGGTCGTGTTGCTTGCGCCGACGGCCAGTTCGCCGTCTGAAATCAGGATGCCGCCAAGCAGCGTCGCGCCGGTCGAAAACCCGAGAAAGGTCGAGCCGCCGGTCTGCAAGCCGTCCGCGCGCGTGGCGCCATCGCCGCTCAAGCCGCCACTGATCGCGCCACCATTTATGATCGAAAGGTCGCGGCCGATAATGCCGACGCCACCCGCGCCCGCCGCCCCAGGCGTGCCAAAGAGGCCGCCCGATCCACCGGCTCCGCCGGCGCCGCCCGTGACCGTCGCGCCTGTGCCGATCGTGATCGCGGTCGGGACAGTTGCGAGGAACCCAGGGCCGCCCGCACCGCCGGCGCCGCCGGTGGATCCCGGCGAGCCTGAAGCCGCACCACCCGCGCCCCCGGCGCCACCCGAAAGTGTGGTGCCCGGCGCGACGTCGTACGGGACGCGCTCTTGTCCCTGTGAATGTGCCGGCGCCAAGAAGGCGGCGGTGCAAAGCAGAAGTGCCAGCGAAACTTGGAGGCAATTGTGGGGGTGCGCCGCCCCGGCGATATGCTCGCGGTGGCCGGTCTTGCGATGACGAAATAAGCGCCAACGATTGATAATGGACGTGTCCCCTCTGCCCAGAATCTCAGCGTAAGCAAGTATTTGCGAATTGTCTAATGGATGTGTACCGAAATCGCAGCTTGGGGAGGCCAATTTATCCTGATGGTAAATTTCGATGGCTGCCGCGCATCGGCGCCGGAACGCTATCGAGCCGATCCGCGGGCGACAAATGGCGCTTGGCACGAGATATGCATCGTCATCTCCGGGTTCTTTGCTTGGAGGGAAGAATGACGGCTTTGGTCACTGACATCGTGAGTGCCACCGGACAGCTTGAAACCGCCATCCTGAACGCGACGATCGCGTCGCCGGATATATGGTTCGGTTCCAAATCCATGAAAACGAAAGCAAAACTGCTTCCGCACGTGCTTGTGCAGCAATATCCCGAACTGTCCGAGATCGAATGCGAGCTGCGCGGACTGTTCGAGACATGCTCAAAGGCGATTGATCGGAATTCGATCAATCCCGTGGTTGCAAAAGCGGCAATCTCGCTCGCTCACGAATATCAGGCCGTCATCGAGGGACTGCGGCGCTAACTTAGAGGCGCGTCCAGATCAGCGAGCGGCAGATGACCTTCATCGTGCAGCCGCGCATCTTCACGGTGTCGCCGGAGACGGTCAGCACGCCATCAAACGTCTTCTTGCTGTCGGGCTCGATGATCGTTCCGGTGAAATTGCCGTTCTCGCCGGTAAACGAGCCAATCTTCTGGCCGGCATGATCGCCGGTCTTCATGGTGATGCAATAGCCATTGCCGCATTCCGCAATCGTCGCCGTCGTTCCGACCTGCGTCTTCCACACACCGACCACCGGCTCCTGCGCCAACGCGATCGGCGTCAACGCCAGCTGCGTCACGAGCGCCAGGGGCGCTGCGATTGAAAAGAGCGGTTTCATGGGATGCTCCTGTATCGTTCATGCCTAAGCGCGGGGTCGCCAAACGGCCGATCGCGCGAAATCGCGCCCATCCGAGCGCTGCTCCAACCCTTCGCCGGAGCGCTGAGACCGATATAGGTCGAATGGCGGCGAACGCCAGAAAAAAGCGGGAACCCGGAGCCCAAATTCCCGCTTTCTCACATCATCCTAAAAGACGATGGATCATGCCTCGAGCCACTTCACCTGTTCTGGCGTCAGCTTGATATCAAGCGCCGAAAGGCTGTCTTCCAGCTCGGCGATTGTGCGTGGTCCGATCAGCGGAATGACCGGGAACGGCTGCGCGATGACGTAGGCCAGCGCGATGTGGATCGGGCTACGGCCAAGCTTTTCCGCGAGCTCGATCGCGCGATCGCGGCGCACGAAGTTGCGGTCGGAATACCAGCAACGAACGATTTCCTCGTCGTCGTGCTTGTCGCGGCCGGCGCGGTCGGTGAAGAAGCCGCGGCCCTGGCTGGACCATGCGAAGTTCGGCACCTGCCGCTCATTGAGCCATGTCTTCCATTCGTCGGTCGACGACGTCACGCAACCGGCCCAGATCGGGTCGAGCATTTCAGCCAGCGAATAGTTGTTCGACAGCGCTGCCAGCGCCAGCTTACCGTTCTTCTGGGCATAGGCCGCTGCCTCGTCCATGCGCTCGCGGGTCCAATTGGAACCGCCGAAAATGCCGCGGATGCGGCCGCGCTTGACCTCCGCGTCCATGGCATCGACGAACTCGCCAACAGGAACATCGGTGTTGTCGCGGTGCATGAAGTAGATGTCGACATAGTCGGTCTTCAGGCGGTTGAGCGACTGGTCGAGCTGCTTGGCGATGACATCGGGGTAGACCAGCGGCGAGTGCGCGCCCTTGCCGATCAGCACGATCTCCTCGCGGTTGACATTGCGGCTGGTGTGCCAGTCGCCGAAGATGCTCTCCGTCTTGCCACCGCCATAGACGAAGGCGGTGTCGAAGACATTGCCGCCGGCCTCATAGAAGGCATCGAGCGTCAGGGAGGCGGCGGCGAAGTTCGGGAAGAACTCGAAGCCGAGCGTGACCACAGAGGCGGGTTTGGAGATGCCGGGGATGGCGCGCTTGGGAATGCTGTTGCCGAGCGTGACCTTGTCGCCGGCAAGATTGGTCACCCGCTTTGCCGCCTTCTCGACGCTGTATTCGAGGCCGATCGACGCGCGCCACTGGTCGAGCACACGCAGATTGCCGACGGAATCAGCCCAGCCCATACCGGGAGAGGTGAACTCCTGCTGGCCCGCACGGATGGCATCGCCTGCCGCATCGACTTCGAACGAATAGAGCCAACGCTCTTCCTTGACCTCGATCGTCTGCTGTTCGTTGCCCTTGAAGAGCTCGATCTTGCCGACGCCGCCCTTGTGACCCGACGCGAACCAGAAGTCCTTGACCTCGATGCGCCCTTCCGAGCCGATGATGCGCAGCGTGTTGTCCTGGTTCGCCATGATCGAGCACGACACTTCGGCGATGACGCCGCCGGGGAACTGCAGCACGGCGGATGCCCACTCGTCGACGCCGGACTGGCCGAGATGGCCGACGCCCGCGACCTTTTCCGGTTCGAGGAACGGCTTGCCTTCGGCAGCCCCAGCGATCAGCCGCGCCATGGAAACAGGATAGCCGCCAACATCGAGAATGCCGCCGCCGGCGGTCTCGTTGGCGAAGAGGCGATGTTCGGGCCGGAACGTGCCCATGTTGAAGCCGAAGCTGGTGCGGATGATACGCAGGGCGCCGATGGCGCCCGACTTCACCAGTTCGACGATCTTGGCGGTCTGCGGATGGACGCGGTACATGAAGGCCTCGCCCGCGAAGACGCCGGCCTTCTTGGCTTCATGATAGATGGCGTCGGCATCGTAGGCGGTCAGCGCGATCGGCTTTTCGACCAGCACATGCTTGCCCGCCCGGATCGCCTTGATCGCCCATTCGGCGTGGCCGGTGTGCGGCACGGCGATGTAGACGGCGTCGATCTCGTTATCCTCAAGCAGCGCCTCATAGCCCTTGACAATGCGGGCGCCGGGGAAGTTTTCCGCAAGACCCGGCTTTTCGGGGTTGCGGGTTGCGATGGCGACGAGCTTGCCGGTGCGCGAATGCGCGATGCCATCGGCGAAGGTACGCGCAATGGTGCCCGGGCCGATGATACCCCAGCGGATCGGTTGATCTGAGCTCATGGGAAAGTCCTCTTCTTTCATGTCAGTCAGTTTCAAGTCTTGGGATGGAAAAGTGGTCAGCGCAGGCGTTTGCCCGCGCTGTCGAACAGGAAGACCCGCTTTGCAGTAAGGCCGACCGTCAGCGTGTCGCGCTCCGCGGCGGTGCGTGATTCCGGGCGCTCGATGATCATCTGCTCGCCGCCTTTCGTGGTGGCGTAGATGTAGCTGGTATTGCCGAGGTGTTCGGCGACGTCGATGGAGACGGTGAGATCCGTATCCCCCTGCCCGGCATCGCTGAAATGCTCCGGGCGGATGCCGACCGTGACGTCAGCGCCGTTCTCGACCGCCGAGGTGATCGGCAGCGTCAGGCGCACGTTCTGCTCGCCGGCGATGGCGACGGTGGCCGTTCCGCCCCCCGTCTCGATCACCTTGGCCTTCAGGAAGTTCATCTTCGGCGACCCGACGAAGCCGGCGACGAACTGGTTGGCGGGATCGTCGTAGAGATCGAGCGGCGCGCCCACCTGTTCGATGTTGCCGGACCGGAGCACGACGATCTTGTCGGCAAGCGTCATCGCCTCCGTCTGGTCGTGGGTGACGTAGATCATCGTAGTGCCCAGCTGCTTGTGCAGCCGCGAGATCTCCACTCGCATCTGCACGCGCAGCTCCGCATCGAGGTTGGACAACGGCTCGTCGAACAGGAAGACCTCAGGTTCGCGCACGATGGCGCGGCCGATCGCGACGCGCTGGCGCTGGCCGCCAGAGAGCTGCTTCGGCCGCCGCTGCATCAACTCGTTGATCTGCAGGATGTTGGCGGCATGCTTGACGCGCTTTTCGGTATCCGCCTTGGGATTGCCGTTCATGCGTAGGCCGAAGCTCAGATTCTCCTCGACCGTCATATGCGGGTAGAGCGCATAGGACTGGAAGACCATGGCAATCCCACGATCGGCCGGCTCGACATCGTTGACGACCCTGCCGCCGATGTTGATCTCACCGCCGGAGATATCCTCCAGCCCGGCGATCATGCGCAGCAGCGTGGACTTGCCGCAGCCGGACGGGCCGACGAAGACGACGAACTCGCCATCCTTCACGTCGAGATCGGCGCCATGGATGATCTCGAGCGCGCCGAAGCGCTTGACCACGTTTTTCAAAGAAAGTTCAGACATCAGGCGTTCCCCGACTATTTGACTGCGCCGGCCGAAATGCCGGCGATGAAGTGACGTTGCAGGAACACGAAGACCACGAGGATCGGCGCGGTGAGCAGCATGGCGCCGGCCATGATGCCGCCCCAAGAAACCTTGGTGAGACCGATCAGCGATCCGAGCGCCACCGGCGCGGTCATCATTCCGGGCTTGGAATTGATGAGCAGCGGCCAGAGGTAGTTGTTCCACGACGCCAGGAAGAGGATGATGGCGAGAGCCGCCATCGTCGGGCGGGCAAGCGGCAAGGCGATCCGCAGGAAGATCTGCCGCTCCTTGACCCCTTCGACACGCGCGGCATCGAAGAGCTCAGCCGGCATCATCGAGAAGGCCTGACGCATGAACAACACGCCAAGCGAGTTGAACAGCGGCGGGACGATCAGCGCAACCCAGGTGTTGGCGAGCTTGAACTCGCGGGCCACCATGATGAACTGCGGGATGACCACGACGGCAAACGGCAGCGTGATGGTGCCGAGGATGATGGCGACGACCATCGACTTTCCGACGAAGCGATAGCGCGCCAGCGCCCAGCCCGCCATCGAGGTCAGAAGCACCGACAGGAAGGTATAGACCGAGGCGACCACGACCGAGATGAACATGGCACGCACGAAGTCTGTATCGGCCTGCAGGTTCTTGAAGTTTTCGACGAAGTTCGTCGACGGCCAGAGCACGATGTCAGGGCTGAAGATGCCGTAGTCGGGCATGGTCGAGAACACGAACATCATCCAGATCGGAAACAGCCAGACGATGGCGAGCGGCGTCAGCACGACATGCAACAGCACGGTCTGCAGCATCTTGGATTGGGACTTGGATTTCATTTCTGTTCCCTCCCGACCCAGAGATTGAGCAGCGAGATGGTGATGGCGAGGATGGCCATGGTGTAGGCGATTGCCGACGCGTAGCCGAAGTTCAGCGACAGGAAGCCCTGGCGATAGAGCAGCAGGCCGAGCGTTTCGGTGCCGCCGCCGGGACCACCGCGATTGGTGATCAGGAAGGGTTCCGCGAAGAGCTGCATCGTGCCGATGACCGACAGGATGACGCAGAACAGGATGATCGGCTTCAACAGCGGCAGGGTGATATGGATGAACTGCTTGGTCTTCGACACTTTGTCGAGCGTGGCGGCCTCATAGACATCGTCGGGGATCGATTGCAGGCCCGCGAGCAGGATGATGGCGTTGTAGCCAGCCCAGCGCCAGGTGACGGCGATGATGACGAGCGCCATCGCGGCATTGGCATTGTCGAACCAGGAGACGGGAGACAGGCCGACCGAGGTGATCAGCTTGTTGACGATGCCGAAGTCGATGCTGAACATCAGCCGGAAGACGGCGGCATAGGCCACCTCGCCGACGACGACGGGCGCGAAGAAGGCAAAGCGATAGAGCGGTCGCGCCTTCAGGAGCGGCGAGTTCAACAACACGGCCATCAGCGTCGCAAGCGCGATCATGACGGGCACCTGGATCACCAGGATGATCAGCGTGTTATAGAGCGCATTGTAGAAGGCGGGATCGCCGATCAGGCGTCCCCAATTCACAGAAGCGCTGAATTTCCAGGGATTTACGCGCGTATTCTGAAACGAGATCAGAAACGAACTGATGATTGGCCACAGCCAGAAGGTGGCGAAGACGAGCAGATAGGGCGCAAGAAAAAAATATGCGCTCCGGTTCCGGGTCGGCATTTCATTCTCCTCAAAGTCGAAGCGAGAGATGGAAGCCGGGCACCACGGGGATGCCCGGCATCGTCACTCATTCCGCAATGGGAAGGCCGGTAGCGGTCTCGATCTGCTTGGCGGCATCGTCGAGCGCCGCCTTCGCATCGGGATAGCCGCCGGCGAAATACTTGGTCTGGGTGGCCTTGTAGATCGCGTCAGCATCCGTCTGGAACTGCGTGCCACGGCTCGGCTTGATCTTCGGCAGGGTCGAGAGAATGTCGGCCCATACCTTCTGGCCGCCCCAATAGGGCTGCGCCTCGTTGACGAACGGATCCTGCACCGCCGACAGCAGCGACGGAACGAGGCCGAAGGACTTCAGCATCGCGACCTGGCCTTCATTGGTGCCGAGCGCATAATCGACATAGGTCCAGGCGGCTTCCTTGTTGGCCGAGTTGGCGGCGATCGCCAGCGATGAGCCGCCGAGGTTTGCCGCATGCGGGCCATCCGGCGTCAGGCTCGGCATCATGTAGACGCCCCACTTGCCCGACAGATCGGGCGAGCCCGAGCGCACGGTGCCTTCATACCAGCCGCCATACATTTGGCTGGCAGCCTTGCCGGCGGTGTTGGCTTGGATCTTTTCGTCCCAGATGGCGGCCGTCAGCGTACCGGCGTCCTTCATCTCCTTGACCTTCTCAAGGGTGGCGACGCAGGCGGGCTGGTTGATGGTGATGTTCTGGCCATCGGTCGAGAAGTAGCCGCAATCCTGCTCGTTGGAGATCATGCGGAACCATTCGCTGTCTCCATTGAAGTCGGCCTGCGCCATAACGACGCCTGGATTGGCAGCCGAGATCTTCTTGCCGGCGGCGATGAAATCGTCCCAGGTCTTGATCGATGCCGGATCGACGCCCGCCTTTTCGTAGAAGTCGCGGCGATAGAAGACGGCGACCGGGCCGGAATCCCATGGCATGGCATAGGCGACATCGCCCACTTCAAGCTCGGTACGCTTGAATTCAGGGAATTTCGCTTGGATATCAGCCGTATAGCCGAGGTCCTTCAAGTTGGCGAAGCAATCCGGGAAACGATTCCAGAAGATTTCGGCCTCGAAATTTTCGACCGTTACGATGTCAGGAAGGCCCTCGCCGCCAGCGGCGCAGGCTGCCAGCATCTTGTCGAAAACCTGTTGGTTTCCAAGGTCTTCCACGGTGACCTTGATATCCGGGTGGAGCTTGTTGAAGCCCTCGAGCGTGGACTTCAGCGCCGATGCGGCGACGTTCCAGCTCCAGATGGTGAGATTGGCGGACTGCGCGAATGCGGAGCCGGATGCGAGAAGTGCAACAGCAGCGGTTGCACCGATAAGTTTGAAGCGCATTGAAAATCCTCCCTTTTCAATTGCCGTCCCTTAGCGAACGTGACTACACTAACCGCAAGGGAGCCGCTGTCTCCTAAAAAGGGAATATGGATTTGGCGGAAAGTAAGATTGAGCAGAGGGCTGTCTATCAGCCGGGAGCGAGCAGCATCGAGGGATTGCCGACGGCACTCCAGATGTTTCACAACCATCCGCCGCCAATGCTCATGCCGCATTGGCATGTGCAGGTGGAACTGAACTACATCATGCGTGGTGAGGTGCACTACCGCATGAACGGCCACGACATCAGCATGAAGGCCGGCGACATGTGCCTGTTTTGGGGCGGGCAGCCGCACCAGATGGACGAGAGCAGCGATGATTCGATCTATGCCGGCGGGCATCTGCCGCTGGTCTATTTCTTCCGCATGCGCGTGCCGATCAACATTTCGAGCCGGCTTATGAAGGGCGAGATCCTCTTCACGTCCGCCACCGATGCCGCCGACATCGAGAACTTTCCGCGCTGGGTAGCTTACGCGAAATCCGGCGATGCCGCCAAGGCGCAGCACGCCGTGGAGGAAATGCTTCTGCGCATCGAGCGCATCGTGCTCGAGCCCTATTCGATGCTGGCGCCAAACGGCTTGTCGGCGACGGATGATGTCGAGCAGGCCTATCCGCAATCCTCGCGCAGCGTCGCGCGCATGTGCGATTTCATTGCCCTGAACTTCCTGCACGAGATCGATTCGGTCGATATCGCCCGCGCCGCCGACCTGCATCCGAAGTATGCGATGAACCTCTTCAAGAAAACGACGGGGATGACACTCAGCAAATACGTCAACCTGCTCAGGCTTTCGCGCGCGCAGGCGATGCTGATGAACGAAGAGGCGAATGTGCTGCAGGTGGCGATGGATAGCGGATTTGGCTCGATCAGCGCCTTCAACAAATCCTTCCGCCATATCGCCGGCATGTCGCCATCCGATTTCCGTCGCGACGCGCGCTTCATCTCGCAGTACGTTCCGGCCTGAGGAGACAACGCCGTAAACGTTGCCGGAGTGACGTGAGCCGCTTCGCGCGCCGACAATCCGCCATGTTACCGATAATACTTGGACGTACCGATCGGCTAACCGCATGACAATACCGCAGCAAAACCAAGGAAAATGATCGTGGTCGAGAAAACACCCCCCTCATCCAGCAACACCGCAATCGACGAGAAGACAGGGAAGCCGCAGCTTCGCTCCCGCGCCTGGTTCGACAATCTGGCCAATCCCGACATGACGGCGCTCTACCTCGAACGCTACATGAACTTCGGCCTCAGCCAGGAAGAGCTGCAGTCGGGCCGGCCGATCATCGGCATCGCGCAGACGGGCTCGGACCTGTCTCCTTGCAACCGCCACCATATCGAACTCGCCAAGCGTGTGCGCGAAGGCATCCGCGATGCAGGCGGGATCGCCATCGAGTTTCCGGTGCATCCGATCCAGGAAACCGGCAAGCGCCCGACCGCGGGCCTCGACCGCAACCTCTCCTATCTCGGCCTCGTCGAGGTGCTTTACGGTTATCCGCTCGATGGCGTCGTGCTGACGATCGGCTGCGACAAGACCACGCCGGCCTGTCTCATGGCCGCGGCAACCGTGAACATCCCAGCGATCGCGTTGTCCGTCGGCCCGATGTTGAACGGCTGGTTCCGTGGCGAGCGCACGGGCTCGGGCACGATCGTCTGGAAGGCCCGCGAGATGATGGCGCGCGGCGAGATCGACTACCAGGGCTTCGTCAAGCTCGTCGCCTCCTCCGCGCCCTCGACCGGCTACTGCAACACGATGGGCACGGCGACCACGATGAACTCGCTTGCCGAAGCACTCGGGATGCAGCTGCCGGGCGCCGCCGCCATCCCCGCGCCGTATCGTGACCGCCAGGAAATCTCCTACGAGACCGGTCTACGGATCGTCGAGATGGTACGCGAGGATCTGAAGCCATCGGACATCCTGACCAGGGAAGCCTTCATCAACGCAATCAAGGTCAACTCCGCGATCGGCGGCTCGACCAACGCGCCGATCCACCTCAACGCGCTTGCCCGCCATGTCGGCGTCGAGCTCTCGGTCGATGACTGGCAGACGCATGGCGAGGAAATCCCGCTGCTGGTCAACCTGCAGCCGGCAGGCGAATATCTCGGCGAGGATTATTACCACGCAGGCGGCGTGCCCGCCGTCATGGGCGAGCTGATCAAGCACGCCCATCTCGACACCAACGCGATGACGGTCAACGGCAAGACGGTCGGCGAAAACTACACGGCCTCGATGATCGAGGACGAGAAGGTCATTCGGCCCTTTGACCGGCCGCTGAAGGAGCGCGCCGGCTTCCGCGTGCTGAAGGGCAACCTCTTCTCCTCGGCGATCATGAAGACCAGCGTCATCTCGCCGGAGTTCCGCGACCGCTACCTCTCCAATCCCAATGACCCGGAAGCCTTCACCGGCCGCGCCGTCGTCTTCGACGGGCCGGAGGATTATCATCACCGCATCGACGACCCGTCGCTGGTCATCGACGCCGCGACCATCCTCTTCATGCGCGGCGCCGGCCCGATCGGCTATCCGGGCGCTGCCGAGGTGGTGAACATGCGCGCTCCGGACTATCTGTTGAAGCAGGGCATCTCGTCTCTCCCCTGCGTCGGCGATGGCCGCCAGTCGGGCACGTCAGGCTCGCCCTCGATCCTCAATGCCTCGCCGGAAGCGGCCGCCGGTGGTGGTCTTGCGATCTTGCAGACGGGCGATCAGGTGCGCATCGACCTGAAGAAGGGAACCGCCAACATCCTGATCAGCGACGAGGAGATCGCCAAGCGACGCGCGGAACTGGTCGCCGCCGGCGGCTATGTCTATCCGGAAAGCCAGACGCCGTGGCAGGAAATCCAGCGCTCCTATGTCGGGCAAATGGAAACAGGCGCGGTGCTGGAGCCGGCGGTGAAGTATCAGCGGATCGCCCAGACCAAAGGTATCCCGCGCGATAACCACTAAGCGGCAACTTTCGATCATGGGCCGGTGTCTGGTTAGGCATCGGCCCATCATCGTTTTCGCAGATAGGCGATCATTCCCCCGCATTCCGGCCTTGCCCGTCGCAGGCGAATGTGATCGATTCTGCTGCCGCTGGGTTGGAGGGCGGCGCATCCCCTGGCTCATAGAGCGCGTCCATCGCTCGCGTGACGGAACATTATCATGCCTTATACCCTTCTCGACGCCGCCGCCTCGGGTGGTCTGTTCGTTGGCCGTGTCTGGAACCCTGCCGCCGAAGGCCCCAGCCTCGTGACGATCCGCGATCAACAGGTGATCGATATCACCTCGAAGGACGTGGCCACGATGAGCGCGCTTCTGGAGAGGCCCGATCTCGTCGCCTTCGTTCGCTCGGCTAACGGCAAGTCGCTTGGAACGCTCGAGGACATCGCCGCAAACAGCACCGGCAAGCCGGATTCCTCGCGCCCCTATCTGCTGGCGCCGGTCGATCTGCAGGCGGTCAAGGCCTGCGGCGTCACCTTCGCGCAGTCGATGATCGAACGCGTGATCGAGGAGAAGGCGGCGGGCAATCCCGACCGGGCGGCCGCGATCCGCCAGCGCGTCAGCACGTTGATAGGCGGTAGCCTCAACAATCTGAAGGCCGGTTCGCCTGAAGCAGCCACGGTCAAGCAAGCGCTGATCGAGGAAGGCATGTGGTCGCAGTATCTCGAGGTCGGCATCGGCCCGGATGCGGAAGTCTTCACCAAGGCGCCGGTGCTCTCCTCCGTCGGATGGGGTGCCGATGTCGGCCTGCATCCCGTCTCGACCTGGAACAATCCGGAGCCGGAAATCGTGCTCGCGGTCAACAGCCGTGGCGAAATCCGGGGCGCCGCGCTCGGCAACGACGTCAACCTGCGCGATGTCGAGGGGCGTTCGGCGCTGCTGCTCGGCAAGGCCAAGGACAACAACGCCTCGTGCTCGATCGGCCCCTTCATCCGTCTGCTCGACAAGAGCTTCGATCTCGACGCCGTGCGCAGCGCCGAACTCGACCTGAAGGTAACCGGCGAAGACGGCTTCGTGCTTCACGGCAAGAGCTCGATGTCAAAGATCAGCCGCGACCCGACCGATCTCGTCCGCCAGACCTGCGGCGCGCATCACCAATATCCCGATGGCTTCATGCTGTTTCTCGGAACGCTGTTTGCCCCGATACAGGACCGCGACGCGCCGAACCAGGGTTTTACCCACAAGATCGGCGATGTCGTGGAGATTTCGTCGGCCGGACTCGGCTCGCTTGTGAATACGGTGCGACGCTCGAACGACTGCACCCCCTGGACCTTCGGCATCGGCGCGCTGATGGCCAATCTGGCAAAACGCGGACTGCTTTAGGCGCGCGGCGCAAGCAGCTTTTGATGGCGGCGTCTGCCGCCGCCATCAAAAAACATCCGGGATAAGCCGGTTTCTCCTGTCCATTCCAAGCCGCGACCATATATGCACAGGTCAAGCGAAGCGAAGATGTGAGGGTGCGATGAAACGGACTGTGGTTGCAATTGTCGCGCTGGTTCTCATGGCAGGATGCACGACGGGCAAGGACTACTCCGCACCCGGCCTGACGCCGATTCCAGGCAGCATCATCTATAGTGGCCAGCCTCGAACGAAGCTCACCAAATCGCCGATCGGCTCGACCTTCCCGCACAGCTTCATCGACCAGTACGGACAGGAGGTCGAGGAGACCTACATGATCCAGCCCGACCGGACGCTAAAGATTGTCCACCGTGTGATCCGGCCGATCCGCTTCGGCGGTAGAGATTGAGCGAAACGCACGTATGGCGCGCATCTTCGGGGTTTCAGCCCACAGATCACCTTATCGTCATAATCCTGAGGTTGAATTTGATCGCTTGCTAAGACAAACTGTTGTTGCTGGATAGAGCCGGTTTGCCGGGGACTGTTTCGCTTTGATTCCGGCATAGGAAATACAGGATGAATGCAAAGACACCGAATGCAATCGATAGCTATGTGGGTTCCCAAGTCAGGATGCGCAGGCAGTTGCTGGGACTAAGCCAGGAAAGGTTGGCCGAGCAGATCGGCGTGACGTTCCAGCAGGTGCAGAAGTACGAAAAGGGAATGAACCGGATCGGCGCCAGCCGGCTGCAGCGTATCGCTGAGGTTCTGAATACCACGCCAAGTTTCTTCTTTCAGCAGGATCCGTCGGAGCCCCTGTCGCTCGCCGGCCTCGATCTGACGGCAACGACCGATCCGGTCGCCGAATTCCTGCATTCCAAGGAAGGGCTCGCGCTCAACAAGGCGTTCATCAAGATCACGGACACGCAGCTGCGCGAAAAGATCGTGGCGCTCGTGAAAGCGATGGCGCAGACGCAGGTTGCCGCGGACAAATCCGCCGCCTCGTCCAACCAGTAATTGGACTTACCGGCCGACGGCGCATCCGCGCCGCGGCCCGCATGATATAAAAGCCTGCATGACATGAAAGAAGGGGCGCCTGTTGCGGGCGCCCCTTCTTCGTTTCTTGGGAGAGTTCGATACCGGACGATTATTCGTCGAGATAGCGTTCTGTGAGACGCGCCCACATTGCGGCACCCGCCGTCAGGCTGTCGTCGGCGAAGTCGTATTTGGCGCTGTGGAGGATCGCCGAGTTCATGCCGTTACCCAGGCGCAGGAAGCTGCCGGGCTTGTGCTGCAGGAAGTGCGAGAAGTCCTCGCTGCCGGGGATAAGCGGGCAAAGCGCGACATTGCCCTCGCCGACCAGTTCCTCGGCCACCATGCGGGCGAACTCTGTTTCCTTCTCGGAGTTGACGACGACGGGGTTGCCGTAGGCGTAGTCGATCTCGACGGTGGCGCCGAAGCCTTCGACCAGCGACGTCGTCAGCGCCCGGATGCGCTTCTCGAGGATCTCACGGACCTTCGGATCGAACGAGCGCACCGTCAAAAGCATGCTCGCGCTTTCCGGAATGACGTTGGCAACTTCGCCGGCATGGATGGCGCCAACCGTGACGACAGCCGTCTGCGTCGGATCGACATTGCGCGAGATGACCGTCTGCAGCGAGACGACGAGGTTGCAGGCAACGACGACGGGATCGATCGTCAGGTGCGGACGCGACGCGTGGCCGCCCTTGCCCGTGATCTTGATTTCGACCGTATCGGCAGCCGCCATCAGCGGACCCGAGCGCATCAGCCAGCTGCCTTCAGGCGCGCCGGGGTGATTGTGCAGGCCGAAGATGGCGTCGAACGGGAAGCGCTCGAACAGGCCGTCATCGATCATCGCCTGAGCGCCGCTGAAGCCGCCGGCCTCTTCGGCCGGCTGGAAGATCAGGTTGACCGTGCCGTTGAACTTGCGGGTGCGCGCCAGATATTCGGCAGCACCCAGCAGCACCGTCGTGTGGCCGTCGTGGCCGCAGGCATGCATCTTGCCGGGCACCTGGCTGGCATAGGGCTTGCCGGTCTGCTCGGTGATCGGGAGCGCGTCCATGTCGGCGCGGATCGCGATGCTCTTCTTGCCGGCGCCCTGCGTCATGCGGGCAACGACGCCGTTGCCGCCGACGTTGCGGGTCACTTCATAGCCCCAGCCCTCGAGCTTTTCGGCGACGAAGCGTGCGGTTTCCGTTTCTTCAAACGACAGTTCGGGATGGGCGTGCAGATGCTGGCGGATGGCGCGCAGTTCGGCGTCCATGGGCTCGAAATCCGAAAGGCGGGCGAAATCGTTGTCGATGGTCATGTCCGTTCCAATTCTTTGCATGCGTGGTCCGCTACCGGCCCCATGAGAGGGCCGGCCGGGTCTTCGATTGCATCATGAGCGGCGCTCGGCCGGATGAGCCTGACGTCAGAGAAAGCGCGACAGGAAGGCCTGCGTGCGCGGATGCTGCGGATTGCCGATCACATCCTCTGGCTTGCCCTGCTCGACCACGACGCCGCCATCCATGAACACCACCCGGTCGGCCGCTTCACGGGCAAAGCCGATCTCGTGGGTGACGACGATCATCGTCAGGCCCTGCTTGGCGAGATCACGCATCGTCGACAGCACTTCGCCGACGAGTTCCGGATCGAGTGCCGAGGTCGGCTCGTCGAAGAGCATCAGCTTCGGCTTGATCGCGAGCGCTCGGGCGATCGCCACGCGCTGCTGCTGGCCGCCGGAGAGCTGGCGAGGATAGGCATTCGCCTTCTCCGACAGACCGACACGCTGCAGAAGCTGCTTGGCGTTTTCGATCGCATCCTTGCGGTTCTCACCATGGACGCCGACCGGCGCCTCGATGATGTTCTGCAGCACCGTCATGTGCGGATAGAGATTGAACTGCTGGAACACCATACCGATCTTGCGGCGCTGGCGGGCAATGCCGTTGGGCGAAAGTCGCTCCAGCCGATCCTTGCGCACCCGGTAGCCGATCTGCTCGCCATCCACCTCGATGTATCCCTTTTGGATGGACTCGAGGTGGTTGATACAGCGCAGGAAGGTCGATTTGCCCGAGCCCGACGGACCGAGAACGACGACGACTTCGCCAGGCATGATGTCGAGGTCGATGCCCTTCAGCACTTCGAGATGATCGAAGGACTTGTGGACATTGCGCGCCTGAACCAGCGGCTTAGTATTGGAGACGGCGGTCAATGGCTTGCCTCCTCTGCAGCGGCAACAGTGGCCGGCTTGGCCGTTGCGCCATTGCGGCGTTCGCTGCGGCCGTAATAGGCTTCGATGTAGCTCTGGCCAATATTCAAGACCGAGGTGATGAGCAGGTACCAGATGACGGCGACCAGCAGCATCGGAACGATCTCGAAGGTGCGGTTGTAGATCGACTGCACGGAATAGAGCAGATCGGCCATGGCGATGACACTGACGAGCGAGGTCGCCTTGATCATGCTGATCAGCTGGTTGCCCGTCGGCGGAACGATCGAGCGCATCGCCTGCGGAATGATGATCCGCCGCAGCGCCCTGCCCTTGGTCATGCCGAAGGCTTCGGCGGTTTCAGCCTGGCCGCGATCGACCGACAGAAGGCCACCGCGAATGATTTCGGCCATGTAGGCCGCTTCGTTGAGCGCCAGGCCGACAATGGCCGCCGTCATCGGCGTGATCACAGCATTGGTGTCCCAGCTGATGAGCGATGGGCCGAAGGGGATGGCGATCGATAACTGCGGAAACAGCGTCGACATGTTGTACCAGAAGATCAGCTGTACCAGCAGCGGCGTGCCACGGAAGAACCAGATAAACAGCGAGGCAAAGCCTTTCGCCAACCGGTCGTTCGACATGCGCATGATCGCGATGATCAGGCCGAGCGCGACACCGAGGATCATGGCGATGACAGTCAGGCCAAGGCTGACATAGAGGCCGCTGATGACGGTCGGGTCGAAGAAGTATTGGGCAACGACCGGCCAACCGAAATTCTCGTTGTTGGCGACGATCCAGACGAAATCGATGACGACGATGGCGATGATCGCCCAGAGAACGAGGCGTCCCGTTCTGAACGGCGTATGCGCGGTAACGACGTCGCGGAAGTCAGCACCGCCCGAAGGCGGTGCATTGGTCGTGGTGTTGGTGCTCATTTGGGAAGCTGTCCGCCGAGGTTGAGGCCGGGTTCCTTGATCATGTTGTTCTCAAGGCCCCACTTTTTCATGATCGCGGCATAGCTGCCGTCGGCCATCAGTACCTTGATGGCGTCGATCAGAATAGGACCGAGCGGCGAGCCCTTGGGAACGACGGCGCCCTGGAAAATGTCTTCGAAGCCGTTCTTCTGACCGACGCCGGTCAGTTCGAGCTGGCCGTTGGCCTGGCTGACGAAATAGGTGAGCGGCGCCTGCGAGGAGAAGAAGGCATCGGCGCGCTTTGAGCGCACGGCGAGGATCGAGCTTGGCTGATCGGTGTAGGACTGCACTTCGACCGGGCTCTTGCCATCAGCCTTGCACTTGTCCGACTGAGTCTTGATCACGCGCTCGGCGGAGCCGCCGGCCATGACCGAGATGCGCTGGCCACAGGCCGTGTCGAGCGAGGTGATGCCCTTCGGGTTGCCCTTCACGGTCGCGAAGACGACGAATTCCTGAACCCAGTCGACGAAGTCGTTGGCTGCTTCGCGGTCCTTGTAGTCACCGACGGGACCGAAAGCGAACTGGTAGCGGCCGGAGTTGACGCCGGCGAGCAGCGCCGGCAGGCCGCCGACCGTTTCATGTTCGATCTTGACGCCGAGGACGGCGCCCAGCGCTTCGGTCAGATCGGCGCTGGCGCCGGTCATGACGGTGCCGGTGACGATTTCATAGGGAGGGAACGAACCGTTGTTGACGGAGATCATCTTGCCCGAGGTCTTGATCGCGTCGGGAAGCTTGTCATGCAGCGCGGCGTTAAGCGCCGGCTTCGGCAAGGCCGCGTCCTCTGCCATCGCAGCACTGGTGGCCACGGCGCTTGCCAGGACGAGGTAGGTCATTTTCTTCAGCAACATGTTCATTCCCCTTATTAATGCTGTTTGTAGTGGTAGGCGGTTAGGCGGTGGTACCGGTCCGGCTGCCGTCGGTGTCGAACGGGAAGAGTTCCAGAGGGGTCATCTCGCGAGCGAGAATGCCCTGAGCGTGCAGCTCGGCCGAGAAGTCGGCGATCATCTTCTCGTTGGCGGCAAGGCCGTTTTCATCCCAGTTCGCAGGGAGTTCGAGAGAGGTCTTCAGGAGCTCGTCGAACATCCACGGCGACGTGTCGGCATATTTGCGGCGCTTGTTCAGCCACATGCGCTGCGATTCCTCGATCAGCTGGCTGAGTTCGGCAATGATCCAAGGATTCTCTTCCACGATCTCAGCCTTGATGCCGATGAGGTGCATGCCGGGTACATATCCCACCTCGTCGAAATATCGACGCTCAGCGCCACGGAAGTCGGAAAGAACCTGCCGGAAAGGTGAACCATTGGCAAAATAGCCATCCGGCATGAACGGCGTGAAGATCGCGTCGAGCTGGCCTTCACGCAACAGGTCGACCATCGGACGTTCGCCGGGGGCGGCTTCGATGAGGCCGGGGCGGCCAAAGCCGTCGAGCCGATCGACAACAGGATGCGCTTCCGTGAGGCGGCCGGCATACCACATCGCGTCCTCGACCTGAACGCCTTCGCGGCGCACGGCGGCGCGCGTCCAGGTGTTGCCCGAGTCGCGCCAGCCGGTAACGCCGATGCGCTTGCCTGCAAGCTGCGACAGCTCGGTGATCGGGCTGTCCTTCATGGTGATGACGCAGCGATGGCGGAAGCCACGCATGATGAAGTTCGGAATGCCGACGACGCTGTGATCACCATCGTAGCGCAGCTGGGTGTAGCGGCTGAAGGACATTTCGGCTGCGTCACAGGTGTCGCTCTTACCGACATGCGAAACAAGGGTGCCGATGCGCTCGACCTTGACGTCGAGCTTCGACGACGAGACGTCGCCGAGAATGAGAGGGGTCATGTAGTCCCAGTCGCGAAGGGCAAGGCGAAGTGTGATCGGCATCTGCATTCACTCTCAAAATTTCTTGTCTGGCGCATCGTTAAATGTTCAAATAATACTGATCAAATGTTATTACGTTATTGAACATTAATTATGGTGCGAAAATGAGCGATAGTCGGGATGCGGCGTGGTTTGCCCAAAAAATAACCGATCGGACGATTCGCGGTATCGCGCTCGAGACCAGCGCGCTCATCCGGGGTGGTGCGCTGCCTGTCGGCACCAAGCTACCGGCCATTCGCGATCTGGCGTTTGCGCTTGGTATCAGTCCGGCGACGATCTCCGAGGCGTGGAGCGAATTGCGTCGCCAGAAGATCATCAGCGGCCGTGGGCGCAATGGAACATGGGTGAGCGGCGACCGTTTCGTCGCCAAGCCGGAGCGTTTGGCGAGTTCCGGCAACTACGGCGAGGACGTGCTGAACCTGACTGCGGCCGTTCCCGACGTCACGCTTCTGCCGAAGCTCGAGACAGCCATGGCCTACGGCGCATCAGCCGAGAATCTCAACAGCTATGAGCGCAACCGCATTCTGCCCGAGCTCGAGGCAGCGGTCAGGGAGACCTGGCCCTATGAGCCCGAGGCGTTTCTCGCCACCAACGGCGGCTACAACGCGGTATACACGCTGATGAACGCGCTCGTCATGCCCGGCGCGGCAGTCGCAATCGAGAACCCCACTGCCATGCGCCTTCTTGATATTCTCGAGGATCGCGGCGCGCGCATCATTCCGGTCGAATGCGACCATGAGGGTCCACTGCCCTCGTCCTTGCGCCAGGCAATGGCCTATCGTCCCGTCGCCTTCATATTCCAACCGCGCATCCATTCAGTCACCGGCCAGACCGTGACTGCCGCGCGCATGCAAAGCCTGGCCGACGTCCTGCGCGGTGCCGATACGCTGATCGTCGAGGATGATGGCATTGGCGATATCTCCGATGCGCCGAGGCAATCGATGGGGAATATCTTCCCCGATCGGGTGATCCACATATTCTCCCTCTCCAAGACCCATGGGCCGGACCTGCGGCTGGCGGCCCTTTCCAGCTCGCGGGCGATCGTTGAGCAGATCCAGTCCTTCCGCAGCTTCAGCGCCGGCTGGACGAGCCGCATCCTGCAGGCGGCGGGCGCGTGGCTGATTCGCGATCCCGCCACGCAAGAGACTGTGCGCAAGGCGCGCGCGATCTATGCGCAGCGCCGCTACGATCTGGTGCAGGCATTGCGCGACCGAAACATAAACGCCGCGCATGGCGCTGGGCTGTCGGCCTGGGTGCCGGTGTCCTCGGAGCCCTTCGCGATGGTCACGCTTGCCGCACGCGGGATCGCCGTGCATCCGGGCGCGAAATTCTCGCTGTTGCCGGGCAGTTACCTGCGCGTGGCGACCGCCACGCTGTCCGACCGCTGCATCGAGGTCGCGGATTCGATCGCGCTTGCGGCATCGCATGATTGATTTGCCCGAGTTGCGATGCCGGTCAGCTTGGCGTGAAACTCAATAACTGCACGTCCAGTTGTTGGTCGGCCTAAATCCAGCGTCGCATGCCGGGTTGGCTGACGTTCGAGGATTATAAAAGTTATCGGCCGGATTATGGTTCGAGCCCGTCGTGCATGCGGACGTCAGCGCGGCCAGAATTGCCACTATTCCGGCAGTTGCGAACCTGTGAACTGCGTCCATTAGACCTCCCCCGGTGACTTTTCCTCCATCGGAGGATGCTGTGCCGATGCGGCAGATGCAAGGCCAATTGAGTTCTCCCCAGCACACCCAAGCCATGCGGTTCCCCACTATCTTGAGCGTGCAATGGTGTCCGTATTGCGACCTGCTTGACACAAAAGAAAAGTGACTTAATCTAGTCGACGGATCGGAGGAGACCCGTTGTTGTGGAGGCAGCGGCTCGGATGGGATCCTGAATCGGGAGGAAATACTGGTGAAGAACAAGGCAATCATGCTCGCCCTTCTGGCGGGTTCGTTCCTGGCCGCGCCTGTTATCGCGGCGGCTCAGGATCTGATCACGGGCGACATCGTCGGCAAGGCCGATGCGCCCAACAAGCTCATTTTCCGCATGACGACAGACGGGCCGCGCAACAACGAGCCTGTTTATGCCGAGGGCTACAGCAAGCTCTTCAACGATTTCATCGCCAAGCGCCCTGACTGGCAAATCGAGCTGCAGATGATGTCTGGTGATATTGGCCAGGAGCAGGCGCGCATGCTTGAGCAGGCGAAGTCCGGTTCTGCGCCCGATTGCGCCGCGGTCGATTCCTTCGTGCTGCCGCTCTTCAAGAAATCCGGCGTGCTGCAATCCTTCTCGCCCTACTTCAGCAAGGAAGAGATCGGCCAGCTATTCCCCTTCATCCGCGAGGGCATCACCGGCGATGACGGCAACATCTATGCCTGGTGGTGGTCGACCGACCTGCGCGTTCTCTACCGCAACAAGGAAATCGTGCCCGACGCGCCTCAGACCTGGGACGACCTGAAGAAGGCCGCGCTGCATTCCGTCGACGAGGGCATGGAGGGCATTCTCTTCAACGGCAGCCGCTACGAGGGCACAACCTTCGACTGGCTCGCCAACTTCTGGGGCCAGGGCGGCAAGCTGGTCGACGATCAGGGCAAGCCGATCTTCGGAGAGGGCGACAACCGCGCGAAGTTCATCAAGGCGGTGAACTACTATCGTGATCTGGTGGAATCGGGTGCTGCTCCCAAGCGTGTCGCGACGCTGGGCAGCTATGACGACTTCAATGCCGCTGCGGCCGCCGGAACCACGGCGCTCTTCGTTGGTGGCAACTGGCAGTATGCGCAGCTGAAGACCGCGCTCGACGAGGAAGAGTTCGCCAAGTGGACCTTCTCTCCCCTTCCCGGCCCGACCGCCAATGAGCGCTCGACCGGCACCGGCGGGTGGACCGTTGCCGCCTTCAGCAAGGATGCCGCCAAGGTGAAGGTCTGCGCCGACCTTGCCCGCGAAGTCTACATGGGGCCGGCCAACGCTCTGCAGGAGCAGCTGCCGACGCGCGCCGACCTCTACGACAAGTATGAGGTCTTCTCGACACCGGCGAACAAGACCTTCGCCGAAGCCCTGAAGGTCGGGCAGGCGCGGCCAGGGGCTGCGGTCTATCCGGAGATATCCAACCAGATCCAGATCATGATGGGCAAGGTGCTAACAGGCACGCAGGCGACGGAAGCCGCCGTCGACGAGGCTTTCAGCGCCTCGCTCAGCGCCTTCAAACGGAGCTGAGCTGATGATCGGTGGCGCGGGGTAACCTCACCCGCGCCACCGATGCCGACTGCCTGATCTCAATGACACATGACCGGACGGATCGATGACCAATCTCAGCATTGCGGCCGAGACTGCGCCTACCGGAAGCAGGCTTGCCGCGCGAAAGTTCTACCCCTCGCCCGCGCCCTGGCTGATGCCGCTGATCCTCGTTCTCGGGATCTTCTATCTCTATCCGCTGATCGACGTCTTCCGCTTTGCCTTCACCAACATATCGATCGTCGGCAACGACGAGGAATACACGCTGCGGACGATTGCCAACACACTTTCGAAGCCGGAGCTGCTGCAGATCCTCTGGGTGACACTCGTCTTCACCGGCTCCAGCGTCGTTGCTCAGCAGGTGCTCGGCCTGTTCATTGCGCAGGTGGTCGTGCGCAGCGAAAAACGCGGCCTGTTCGGCTCCACCATCGTGCGCACCACGGCGCTGGTCGCCTGGGTTGTGCCCGGGATCGCCGGCGGCATCATCTGGAAGATGCTGTTCAACGAGGCGCCTTTCGGCGGCCTCAACAGCCTGCTTAGGATGCTCGGCGCCTCGCCAGTCCAGTGGCTGTCCGACCCGAACATGGTCATGTGGTCGGTCGTGATTTCCAACGTCTGGCGCGGAACGGCCTTTTCAATGGTCGTCATGTACGCCGCCATCAAGGCGATCGATCCGGAACTCTACGAGGCCGCCGAGATGGACGGCGCCAATCCCTGGCAGCGGATGATCTACATCACGCTTCCACAACTGCGCGCGGCGATCCTCGTCAACATGATCCTCATCACCATCCAGACGCTGAATACCTTCGATGCGATCATCTCGCTGACCGGTGGCGGACCTGGCCGGGCGACGGAGGTCCTGTCGCTCTATACGTTCAACGTCGTCTTCAGGAACTACGATCTGGCGGCCGGCGCGGTTCTGTCTATCCTGATGCTTGTCATCAGCCTCAGCCTGGCGCTCGTCTATGCCCGCTTCCTGCCGAAGGGAGAACCCCAATGATCAATTCGAGACAGGAACGTATCGGCGATCTCTTCAGCTATCTCTTCATGCTGATCACCTTCCTTTTCTTCGCATGGCCGCTGGTCTGGCTGCTGTCGCTGGCGCTGCGCACCCGCAAGGAGGTGTTTCTCGGCGTCTCCAGGCTGATCCCCAAGTCGCCGACGCTCGACAATTTCATCGCGATCCTCTCCTCCGATAAATTCGCGGGCTATCTCTGGAACGCGCTCATCCTGTCGGCGTCGAGCGCGATCGGCTGCCTGATCGTGGCATTGCCGGCTGCCTATGCCTTCTCGCGCTTTCCTTTCCGCGGCAAGGGGCCGTGGATGATGGTGCTGCTTGCCTTCCAGATGATCTCGCCGCTCGTCATCATGGTGCCGCTCTACCGCTACATGGCCAAGATCGGCCTCACCGACAGCCATTTCGGCGCGACGATGGTCTATATCGCGCTTGCCGTGCCGATGGTGACGTGGATCCTCAAGGGCTTCATCGACGGCATCCCGCGAAGCCTCGACGAGGCGGCGCTGATCGACGGGTGCAGCCATTTCGGCGTCTTCTGGCGGATCATTCTGCCGCTCTCGACGCCGGGGATCGCCTCCGCCTTCATCATCTCCGTGATTGCCGGCTGGTCGCAATTCCTGGTGCCCTTCCTGCTGATCAGCAAGGAGGCACTGATGCCGATCGGCGTCGGCATCTTCCAGTATGCAGGAACCCAGAACGATAGCTCCATCCAGTTGTTGGCGGCAGCCTGCCTCGTGTCTGTCGTGCCCGCCATCGTCGCATTTCTTTCGCTCCAACGCCTCATTCTCGGCGCCATGACGGCCGGTGCCGTCAAGGGCTGATGTCTTTTCAAACCTCAGGATATGATCATGTCGCTTACGCTTGCCCAACGCCTCGACCGCATCCGCGTCCGCATGTCGGAACTCGAACACTGGCGCGCCCGTGAAACCGTCCAGATCAGCGATTGGACCTTCGACGGCGAACCGATAGCGATCGGTGCCGCATGGCCGCGCAAGGATGGCACGGTCAGCTTCGCCGCCTCGGCGCGCGTGCCGGAGCATTGGCCGGTCGAGGAGGCGCGCCTCAGCCTCAATCTCGGCGGCGAAAGCCTGATCACCATCACCGACGAGGCCGGCAACGAAACGCGGCTTGGTCTCGACCCCTACCACCAGGAATTCCGCCTGACGTCGCGCCGGATCAAAGTCTCCTCGGAGACGGTCGCACGCCTGCCGTTCGGCGAGCCGGTCCGCGCGCCCCGGCTCGAGCGGGCGAACCTCTTGTGGCTGGACGGGCCGGTCGACCGGTTGTGGCTTCTGTTGCGCCAGATCTCCGAGGCGGTCGATACGCTGGAGGGCCATGAGGTCATTCCGCATCTGATCGATATCGCCGAAGCCGCTATGCGCGGGCTCGACTGGCCGTCATCGACCGCAGCCTATATCGCCCGCATGTCGCCATCGGTCGGCCAGCAGAAGATCTGGCAGCTGCCCGACCTCGAAACCGCACCTGAAGGTCTCAACCAGGGACAGCGCGCCAGCGTGGTCGCGGCCTACGACACGCTGATCAAGGAGCTGAAGCAACTGCGCGAACGCTTCCCGCCGCAGGGCGAGATCGCGCTGACAGGTCACGCGCATATCGACCTTGCCTGGCTGTGGCCCTACCGCGAGACCCGCCGCAAGATGCGCCGTACTTTCCACACCGCGCTCTCGCTGATGGAACAGTCGTCCGACTTCCGCTTCAACCAGTCGACGGCGCATTATTACAACCAGATCGCCGAGGATGATCCCGAGCTTCTGAAGCGCATCGTCGAGCGCGTTAAGGAAGGGCAATGGGAAACGCTCGGCGGCATGTGGGTCGAGCCCGACACCAACATGCCGACGGGCGAAAGCCTCAGCCGGCAGATCCTCTACGGCCAGCGATATTTCGAAAAGACCTTCGGCGTTCGCCACACCGTGTGCTGGCTGCCGGATTGCTTCGGCTTCTCCGGCGCCCTGCCCCAGCTTCTGCGCCAGGGCGGGATGAAGAGCTTCTTCACGATCAAGGTGAACTGGTCGGAGACCAACAAATTCCCGGCCGACCTCTTCTGGTGGGAAGGCCTCGACGGCAGCCGGGTGCTGACCCACACCTTCGACAACCCGATGCATGGCTATAACGGCTTCGTGCAGCCGGATTGTTTCGTGCCCACCTGGCGGAACTTCCAGCAGAAGGACAAGCACGAAACGACGCTTCTGGCCGTCGGCTATGGTGACGGTGGCGGCGGCGTGACGCCGGAGATGATCGCACGCGAGGAGCAGCTGCGCGCCTTCCCGGCACTGCCGGCCGCGCGCTGGACCAAGGTGCACGACTTCTTCGAGGGGGCGCACAAGAGTGCCGCCGAAAAGGAGCTCACGACGTGGCAGGGCGAGATCTATCTCGAGCTGCATCGCGCGACGCTGACCAGCCAGAGCGTCGTCAAGCGCCTGCACCGCAAGGCCGAGCGCAGCCTGATCACCGCGGAAACCCTTGCCGGGCTGGCGCATCTCATGGGCGGCGAGAAGCCGGCCTCGCTGGAAAACGAATGGCGCGTCGTTCTGAAGAACGAGTTCCACGACATTCTGCCGGGCTCCTCGATCGCCGAGGTTTATGCCGACAGCGCGGAAGAACTCGACGGCGTGATCGCCGATGGCCAGGCCGCGCAGGCAAGCGCGCTCGCGGCCATCGCCAAACAGTTGCCATCAGGAAGCGGCAGCAACGTGCTGGTGGTCAACCCGTCGCTTGACGAACGGCCAGTACGGTTGACGCTGGCCGATGGCAGCCATGTGTCCACACGCGACAGCATCGCCCCACTCGCCATCGCCGTCATTGACATTGCATCGCTGAAGGCGCAGCCGGGCCTTTCGGCGAGCAGCAGCCATCTCGAGAACGAAACACTGAAGGTGACGTTGGCGAAGGACGGCTCGATTGCGAGCATCCTGCACAAGCCGAGCGGCCGCGAGGCGCTCGAAGGCGCCGGCAACCGACTGTTCGTCTACCCGGCCGACAAGCCGCGCAACTGGGACGCCTGGGACGTCGAGGAGGATTATGCCGCGCGCGGCGAGGAGATCACCGCGCTTGATAGCATCGAGCTGATCGAAAACACGGCGCACCGCGCCGCGATCAGGATCGTGCGCACCTGGCGCCACTCGCGCATCACGCAGATCCTGTCGCTAGGCGCCAATGCCCGTCGGTTGGATATCCAGACCGAGCTCGACTGGCACGACCGACGCGCCTTCTTGCGCACGCTGACTGATGTTGCCGTGCGCAATGCGCGCGCAACTTGCGAATGCGCCTATGGCGTCGTCGAACGACCCACTCACGCCAATACCTCCTGGGACGCGGCGATGTTCGAGGCGCCGGCGCATCGCTTCGCCGATCTCTCGGAGCCGGGCTTCGGCGTCGCGATCCTCAACGACGCGAAGTATGGGCACAGCATCCGCGACAACGTGCTCGGCCTCTCGCTGCTGCGCTCGCCCATCTACCCGGACCCGCTGGCCGATGAGGGGCTGCAGAGCTTCACCTACTCGCTGATGCCGCATGAGGGCTCCTGGTACGAGGGGGGCGTGCGCGAGGAAGCCGACGACCTCAACCAGCCGCTGCTGGCGATGGCCGTCTCCGACCGCGCCGTCGGGGCGTGGCAGCCGATCAAGGCTGAGGGCATCGACGCGGCGCTCTCGGCGATCAAGCCGTGCGAGGATGGCGATGGCCTGATCCTGCGCGTCTACGAGCCCGCCGGCCGCCGTGGCGCCTTCGGTCTGACGCTGCCGCAGGGATGGCACAACGAGGGAACAGTGAGCATTCTGGAAGAGCCGATGCGCGATGTGCCGGTCGAGGGACTGATGCCGTTCCAGGTCAAGAGCTGGCGTATTTCGCGCTAAGTCGACGTCAACGAATGGTTGGAGCCCGGTCACGCGGTGGCTGGGCTCTTTCCGTTTACGACACAATGACTTAGACTCGATAGGTCTTGTGGCGGTTCAACATACCAGACACCTAAGAGGAGAAGACGCAAGTTGCAGGTTTCGGGCTCCAATCCTGAGCAGGCGGCGGCGGCCAATCGGGCCATGATCCTGAGCGCGATCCATCGCGGCGGGCCGATTTCGCGCACCGAATTGGCGGCGCGATCGCGGCTGACCAAGCAGGCCGTGACACGGATCGTCGATCGGCTGCTCGATGAAGGCCTCGTCATGGAGGCGCGACGGCGGCATGGGCTGCGCGGGCAGCCGGCGATCGAGCTGGAGATCGATCCGGAAGGCGTGTTCTCGATCGGCGCCAATATCGACCGCGATCACCTGACCATCGTCGCTGTCGACGCCGTCGGTACGGTGCGCGGCCGCATTCACCACGAGGCACGCTTTCTGCTGCCGGATGATTTCGTCGCGCTGATGGCCGATGCGCTCTCTTCGTTCAGGCGACGCAAAGTCATCGAGGAAAGCCGACTGGCCGGGATCGGACTCGCCATTCCCGATTGGCTTGGCGAAGTGCCCGTTATCGGCTTTCCACCGGAATACCGGCGCTGGAGCGGATACGATGTGCGCGGTGCGCTGGAGGCGATCTCCGACCACCCCGTGTTCATCGACAACGACGCCAACGCGGCGGCTCTGGGGGAGATCGAATACGGGCTCGGCACCGAGATCGGCAGCTTCTTTTATATCCTGGCGAACGCCTGCCTGGGTGGCAGTCTTGTGATCGACGGCATCCGTCACAAGGGCGCCAGCGGGATTGGCGGGGAAATCGGCTGGCTGCCGGTGCTGTTCGACGACGGCCCCTTCGCCGGTAGCACCCAGCCGCTTGGCGAGATGTTTTCGCTGTTCATCCTGCTCGATCACCTGAAGCGGAATGGCGTCGAAGCGTCCACGCCCGCCGACCTGCTGACGCTCGATGCGGCGGGGCGCGCGATCGTTAGTGCATGGCTGCGCAAGGTCAGCGTCAAGATCGCGCAGGCGATCGTACATATCGGCATGATCGTCGATCCCGAGGGTGTTCTCATCGGCGGTCGTTTTCCCGTCCGCATCATCGATGAGTTGCTGCTCTACGTTCACGAGGAGATCAGCCGCCTCGGCGCCAAGGCGCCATCGCTGCATCGCGCGGCCGGCTCGGAGGATGCAGCAGCGCTCGGCGCGGCGGCCATTCCGCTGGCGCATCGTCTTGGCCTGCCATCGGCCGAACCGGCGCAGCGGTTCCGCAATCCGATCGGTGGTCTCGCGAACAGCTTGGAGAGATGGCCAGCAGTCTTGGCCGGCTGACGCTCTCAGGCGGGAAACAGCGTCTCGTTGAAAGGCCGAAGGGCAGCACCCAGCACCACGCCGTCTTTCGGATGAGTTGCCGGTTGCACCACCGGGATCCAGGGGGCGATCACCAGATCGCGGATTTTCTCTTCCCGCTCCCGCGCCATGCTCGATATCACCGAGGCCAGAATGTCATCGGGCAACGATCCGCCAATAAGGATCGCGCCCGGCGCGATGAAGCCGGAGATCGCCAGAACCGCTTCGTGAAGGTGGCGGGCGGCAACCGTGATCCACGCATCCGCCGAAGCGTGTCCGGCGGCCATGTGACGCTCAAGCGACGACAACGTCGCAACCTCGTTCAGCGTCGCGCCATCCACGCCCGATCGCATGTCGCCAATCTGGCCGGCGAGCCCATGAATGCCGCGAAACGGCCGGCCGCCGATGAGAAGCCCCGCGCGAACAGTCTCGTCGATCAGGATGGTGACCAGTCCGCCTTCCGGATCGCCGATCCCGAGCGCGCGTTCCGCGCCGATCGCCGCCTCGCTGTCGTCGAGAACGTAGAGCGGCCCCACCATCTCGCCGATGCGCTCCTCAAGGCTAATGCGGTCGATGGACGCTCCTGGCGCGATGGCCACGCCGCAGCCGACGAGCTTGCCCGACGCGATATTCTGGATGCTCCCGATCGCCTCGCCAATCTCCTCGACAGCGGTGAAGCCGATGCGTGCGCGGATTGCACAGGAAAGGTCGATGACGACGATCTCCCCTCCGTCCGGAGCTATCGAGATTCCGAGCGAGCAAGCAGCGTCGGGACAGAGCGCGAACTCCAGCGCCGCATAGCGTGTCGTGCTGGCGCGCTTGCGCCCAGTGACCAAGCCGGCATTCGCCAGACGCTGCACGATCCCCGCGATCGCCGGTTCCGTGAGCCCGAGGCGTCGCGACAATTCCTGCCGGGTCAGCGGGCCGAGGCGGCGCAGAAGGCCGAGTGTCGTTCGTGAGTTGTGATCGGCGATATCGACGGGGCTGATGCCGGGACGTGCGTCCGACGGATCACGCGCCCTTGGAGAGCCGGAAACTGAAAGCCGCCGCGCCGTCTTCAACCCCGATATCCTCGAACCATGTTCTTGGCGCAGGTCACCAACAGCCTCCCTCTTGTGCGCAATCCAGTCCGTTGAAATATCGCGCAATTTTCCATGCGCAGCAAGAAAGCTGTCTCCGATATGCCGCAATACACCGCTTTTGACGAAAAGAAAGGTGAGAGGCCTTGTTGTTTCCATAGTCGGCTCATAGATGAGCTTCCGAAACGACCACTCATTTTTTAAGGGTTTTCTGTTTCAGTCTTTGCGACTGGACTGGTGCGCACCCCGAGAATGTCAGTGGTCTGCCGTCCACCATCGTCCGTAAAGAACGACAAGGCCCATCGACAAGGGCCGGTCGTCGCATTTCGATTTGCTGCCAGGGTCACAAACATTGAGTCAAAGAGCTGCCATCAACCCCGTGGCCAATCCGCTGGTGGAAAAACGCGTCGTTCTGCATTTCCCTGGTTTCGAGCCGCTTGATTCAAAAGCCCACCATGCGCGCTATGCACGGTCCGCGAAGCTGAGCGCCAAGGCCTGGAATCTCGACCTCGATGTCGGCGCCTTCAAGGATGGCGGTTCCTTCGACGTCAACTGTGGCTCTCAAGGGGAAAGAACGTCGAGCCGCGTTTTCGTCTTCGACCACAACGAGCTCGTGCGCAAATATAGCGACAAGAGCCTTCTAAAGCGCCTCGCCTCCGGCTATGCCAGCGCCGCCAGCGTCATCGTCCAAGGCGGCTTCGTCGGCTATTTCAACCACGCTTGGCGCTTCGGTCTGTTCTTCGTGTTTCCGTTCGCGCTGGTTCTGCTGGCACTTCTCCTCAGCGCCACGATTGCGGCCGCTCCCTATCTTCTCGGCCTTCAGCGCTGGAACTTTCTCTGGAGCGTGCTGCTTGGGGTGATGTTCTTCCGCTTCGTCTTCCTGCCCTTCGCCGCGCGTTTCCACACGCTGCATCTCTTCGCGGACTGGGATCTGGCCGTGGCGCTGGCAAAGCTCGACGATCCCGCCATCGTGCAATGGCTCGACCGGTGCAAGGCGCGGGTGCGCGACGCGCTGCGCGAGGATGCCGACGAATATCTGATCACCTCGCACAGCATGGGATCGAGCGTCGCCAGCCATGTCATCGGCATGCTGGTCGAGGAAGAACCCGGGCTTTTCGCCAACAAGCAGGTGGTCTTCGTCACGCTCGGCGGCGCCATCCTGCAGTGCGCGTTATTGCGACCTGCGAAGAGCCTGCGGGCACGGGTTGGCGCGATCGCGCGCACACGCCAGATCTTCTGGCTGGAGATCCACTGTCTGACCGACGTGATCCATTTCTACAAGTCGCGCGTCGTGGCGCTCTGCGGACATGCCGACGCGCCGCAGGCCTCGATCGCCACGATCCGCATGCGCCACATGCTGACGGGCGAGCACTACCGCAAGATCCGTCGCGATTTCCTCCGCGTGCATCGGCAGTATGTGCTGGGCTCGGATCTGCGTTCCGCCTTCGACTTCACGCTGATAACCGCCGGCCCGCTTCCCGCCGCCTCCTTCGCCGACTTCGACCAGAACTGGATGCCGAAGGCGTAACCGATTGTTCCGAAAGAAAAATGCGTTGCCGATACTTTGTTCGGCCACGCATGTTTCAAGCTGAATGCAACGCTGTTTGCCCGCCGATCACGGGATCGCCGACATCGCTTCGGCCACGGCCGCAGGCGACGCCGTTTGCGATGTGCCCGGCTCCTGACCGACGAGGCAGCGGATCAGCTCGCCCATGTTGACGCTGCCGATCTCCTGACCGTCTCCAGACACGACAGCGGCCACGGACGCGTTGGCGGCCGATAGCTGCCGCAGCGCTTCCTCGACGGTCGTGCCAGTGGTTATACGAACGCCGGACTTCACCGACACTGACGGCGGCGCAATGACCGCATCGACATGGATCACTCTTGCGCGGTTCACCTCCTTGACGAAGGCGGTGATGTATTCGTCGGCGGGCCTGAGCACGATATCGGCCGAGGTACCCTGCTGGATCACCTCGCCGTCCCTGAGGATCGCGATGCGGTCGCCGAGCCGCAATGCTTCGTCTAGGTCGTGGGTGATGAAGACCACGGTCTTCTTCAGCTCCTTCTGCAGGTCGAGCAGCACCGTCTGCATGTCGACGCGGATCAATGGATCGAGCGCCGAATAGGCCTCGTCCATCAGCAGGATTTCGGCATCGTTGGTCAGCGCGCGGGCAAGGCCGACACGCTGCTGCATGCCGCCCGAGAGCTGATTGGGATAGTGGTTGGAAAAGCCGTCAAGACCAACGCGCTTGATCCAGTGTTGCGCGCGCTCCTCGCGTTCGCCCTTCCCCACGCCTTGGATTTCAAGGCCGTAGACGGCGTTCTGCAACACGTTTCGATGAGGGAGCAAGCCGAACTTCTGGAAGACCATCGCGGTCTTCTTCTGGCGGAACTGGCGCAGCTGCTCCTTGTCCATGCGACAGACATCGACATCGCCATAACGAACCTCGCCTGAGGTCGGGTCGATCAGGCGGTTGATGTGGCGGATCAGCGTGGATTTGCCCGAGCCCGATAGCCCCATGATGACGGTGATGCCGCCGCCGGGGATGGTGATGTTGATGTCCTTCAGGCCAAGGACATGGCCGTGCTCCCTGTTGAGCTCGGTCTTCGACATCCCCCGCATGACGGGTTCGACGAAATCGCGAGCGCGTGGGCCGAAGATCTTGTAAAGGCTGCGAATATCGATCGACTGGCTAGCCATGGACGACCTCCCGGTGCTTCTGCAGACGCAGGCCGTAAGCCTGGCTGATGCGGTCGAAGATGATGGCGATGCCGACGATGGCGAGGCCATTGAAGACGCCGAGCGTGAAATACTGGTTGGCGATGGCCTTCAACACCGGCTGGCCGAGACCCTGCACGCCGATCATCGAGGCGATGACCACCATGGCGAGCGCCATCATGATCGTCTGGTTGATGCCGGCCATGATCGTCGGCAGCGCCAGCGGCAGCTGGACATTGCGCAGCTTCTGCCAGCTCGACGACCCGAAGGCGTCGGCTGCCTCGAGCACGTCGCGATCGACCATGCGGATGCCGAGATTGGTGAGCCGGATCATCGGCGGCAGTGCATAGATGACGACGGCGATGACGCCGGGCACGCGGCCGATACCGAGCAGCATGACGACGGGAATGAGATAGACGAAGCTCGGCATCGTCTGCATGACGTCGAGGATCGGGTTGACGATCTTCTGCAGCCGGTCCGAGCGCGACATGACGATACCGATCGGGATGCCGATCGCGATCGAAAGCACGGTGCAGACGAAGATCATCGAGACCGTCTTCATCGTGTCTTCCCACATGTCGAAATAGCCGATGAGCAGCAGCGTGACGATACAGCCGACGACGATCCGCCAGCTGCGCGTCGCCAGCCACGCGATTGCGCCGATGAGCGCGATCACCAGCGGCCATGGCATGCCCGTCATCAGGCGTTCAGCCCAGATCAGAAAGCTTTGCAGCGGGCTGAACAGATTTTCGATGCCGCTGCCGTAGCCGCGGGTGAAGGCGCGAAAGCCCTCGTCCACGCTCTTTTTCAAGGCGCGCAGCATATCCTCGTCCATCGACGGAAATTTCCAGAGCCAATCCATGTCGGTTCCCCATGACAAAATCGGCGGCGGCTTTGATTATTGTTGGCCGTCTCGCCGGTGTGTAAGCGGGCGGCCATCCCGTAATCGGGCCGCCCGCTGTCGATGCGGCGCTTAGAGCGAAGCCTTGATCTTGGCGGCAACCTCGGGCGAAACCCAGGTGGTCCACATCGCTTCGTTGTTCTTCAGGAAGTACTTCGCACCTTCTTCGCCGCTGGCTTGGTTGTCCGACATCCAGGCAATCAGCTTGTTGACGGTGTCGTTGGTCCAGGCGCGCTTGTTGAGGTAGCCGACGACATCGGGGCCGGCACGATCGGCGAAGGTCTTGGTGACCAGCGTCTCGACATTATCGGCCGGCCATGCGTTTTCCTTCGGATCGGCGCAATCGGCAACCGAGGTGCAACGCTTCCATTCGGCGGCGTCATATTCGGCGCCGTAGCCGAGCTTCACCATCTCGTACTTGCCGAGAAGTGCCGTCGGCGCCCAGTAGTAGCCGACCCATGGCTGCTTGGCTTCGTAGGCCTTGGCGATCGAGCCGTCGAGGCCGGCGGCAGAGCCGGTGTCGACGAGCGTGAAACCGGCCTTGTCGCCGCCGTAGGCCTTGAAGAGCTGCGCGGTCACGACAGTGCCGCCCCAGCCCTGCGGGCCGTTGAAGACGGCGCCCTTGCTCTTGTCTTCAGGCGCCGGGAAAAGCTCCGGATGCTTCATCAGGTCGGGGATCGTCTTCACGTCAGGATGCGCGTCGGCGAAATACTTCGGAATCCACCAGCCCTGGATGGCGCCATCGGAGAGAATCTTCGCCGCTTTGATGAACTTGCCGTCGGTCAGGCCGCGGTTGACGATCTCGGGCTGCAGGCTGACCCAGGCCTCGGGCGCGATATCGGGCTGGCCCTTTTCGGCCATGGAGGTGAGCGTCGGGACGGTATCGCCGACAACCAGTTCGGCCTTGCAGCCGTAGCCTGCCTCAAGGATCAGCTTGTCGATGTTTGCCGCCACTTCAGCGGACTGCCAGTTCATGTTGGCGATGGTGACATCACCACATTCGGCGGCGGATGCAGCACCGCCAAGGCCAAGCAGGCCGGCGGCGAGGACGGTGGAAGCCAAAAGCATTTTCATTTTCTTGTTCCCTCTGGTCGCGGTGCAACGTGAACCCGGGCGCCAGCAGCACCGCGTCCGCCAGCCTCCCCATTGAGCCGTCATTGGCCCGGCATGCGCCATTCCGATTGCGTCAAAAAATGGCGCATTGGAGCTTTCTTTCAATGTTCTCATGTAACGTCAGTCGCAATAAGATCATCCTTGTCGCACCTGATCTCAAAGAAGTGATGCGAAGCGGAAGGCTTCGTAGATCGCCGCGTGGATATTGCGGCTCGCCACCGCGTCACCGATTCGAATGAGATCGAAGCGGCCCTCCGGATTGCGCTGCCGCAACGGCGCTCGTCTTGCGATCAAGGCGCCGTAATCGACGGCCCCCAGATTGCGCGACAGCGGCTTCAGCTCGAAATAGAGATCGGCATTGGCCATCGTTCCGTGCTCGACGACGACCTGCGACACCCGGCGCTCCCACGCGGTCGCTTCGGCATAATCGGAGCCGAGAACGGCGACCAGCTGGTTGCCATCGCGGTGCACGGATTTCAGCCGCGTGTTGATGGTGACCTTGACGTTCTTCTCGGCGAAGACCTTGGCATAGGGCACATGGTTCATGCCGCCGATCTCCGGCGCGAAGAAGCGCTCCGGCGATACAAGCTCCAGCTCGGCGCCTGCACCGGCAATGACTTCGGCCGCCGACATGCCCGGATGAGCGCCGTTGTCGTCGAACAGAAGCACGGTCTCGCCCGGCTTCGTCGAGCCGGCCAGGATATCCCATGTCGAGGTGACCAGCTCATCGCCGGCGTCGAGCGCAGGCGACTGGGCAATGCCGCCAGTCGCCACCACCACCAGATCAGGCTCGAAGGCCAGGACATCGTCGCCGCCGGCAAAGACGTTGTAGTGGATCGTGACACCGAGCCGTTCGAGCTCCTCCAGGCGCCAGTCGATGATCCCGACCATCTCACGCCGCCTTGGATTGCGGACCAGTAGATTGATCTGGCCGCCAGCCTCGCCGCTCGCCTCCAGAATGTCGACCGTGTGGCCGCGCTCGGCCAGCACGCGGGCGGCTTCAAGCCCGGCCGGCCCGGCGCCCACGACCACCGCCCGTCGCTGCGACGCGACTCGAGCGATCTCGTGCGACAGTTCCGTTTCGCGGCCCGTCACCGCATTGTGAATACAGAGCGCCTCGCCGCCCTCATAGATGCGATCGAGACAGTAGGTCGCGCCGACGCAGGGGCGGATGCGCGCTTCCTCGCCGGCTTCGATCTTTCTCACGATATGCGGATCGGCGATATGAGGCCGCGTCATGCCGACCATGTCGAGCTTGCCCTCGGCGATCGCGTGCCGCGCGGTCGCGACGTCGGAAATACGGGCGGCGTGGAAGACCGGAAATTTCGTCGCGGCCCTGATATCGCCGGCGAAATCCAGATGCGGCGCGGACGGCATGCCCTGGATGGGGATGACGTTGTTGAGCGCCGCGTCGCTATCGATATGGCCACGGATGACATTCAGAAAATCGATCGACCCGCCGGCGACGAGCCGTCTCGCGATTTCCACGCCCTCCTCGCGCGACAAGCCCTTGTCCCATTGCTCGTCGGCGACAAGACGGATGCCGACGATGAAATCAGGACCAACGGCCTTGCGCACGGCCTCCGTGACCATCGTCGAAAAGCGCATGCGGTTCTCGAGCCCGCCGCCGAATTCGTCCTCGCGGACGTTGGTGGCCGGTGACCAGAAGCCATCCATCAGGTGGCCATACGCTTCAAACTCGATGCCATCGAGGCCGGCGGCCTGCATGCGTTGCGCAGCCGAGACATAATCGTCGACGATCCGCTCAATGTCCCACTCTTCCGCCTCCTTGGGAAAGGCGCGGTGGGCGGGTTCGCGGATCGGGCTTGGCGCCAGCACCGGCAGCCAGTCGCCCTTGTTCCAGCCGGTGCGGCGGCCGAGATGGGTAAGCTGGATCATCACGGCCGTGCCGTGTTCATGACAGTCGTCGGAAAGCCGCTTCAGCCATGGTACGATCTCGTCGCGATAGGCGTGCAGGTTGCCGAAGGCCGGCGGCGAATCCGGCGAGACGACCGCCGAGCCCGCCGTCATGGTGAGCGCGATGCCGCCCTTGGCCTTTTCGAGATGATAGAGCCGATAGCGATCGGTCGGCATGCCGTCTTCCGAATAAGCCGGCTCGTGCGCGGTCGACATCAGCCGGTTCTTCAGCGTCAAATGCTTCAATTGGAATGGTTGAAGTAGGGGATCCTGCGAAGCCATCGATCTGCACCACCAAACAAGAGAAAGGCCGATCTTCCCTCAAAACGACGCCGGGTGCGATGAACAAAAACGCCATGAAACACCCCCAATGCGTCGCGCGGTGTTTTTTGCGCGACGCGTTGGTCGTCGGCTGGTCACTATATGAGCATCACCTCATCTGAAATTATCAGCGGAACCAAATCTTACGGCCCGCGTTAAGGCCGCCGATGAGGTGATGCATGACTGATGAAAAGCTCTGGAAGAGACCACTCACAATCGCGATTGGCTCCGTGAAATACGTGGTGAAAAGCACGCGCGACGCGGCCTGGCTGCTGGCCGACAAATGGCCGGTTTTGACGGGTGAATCCTTTGTTCGCGCGCTCAAGGCCTGCGCCGCTGTGCTGGAAGGAAAGCGTGGTGTCGGCCACGCGAGGCAGGCCCTGATCGCCGCAGCGCGAGATGCCAACCTTCAGATCGAAGGCTGACTTTCACGTTTAATTGAATCGAAAGCGCCAGCCGAAAACACGGCTGGCGCTTTTTCTTTGCGAGTTGGCGTCTCGCTTAGTGACGTCCGGCCGTCTTTGGCTGCGCACGATGATCGAGCAGCCTGACGCCGAGCGACACGATGGCGAGCAATCCGCCGAGAACGGTCACGGCCGGCCATGCGCCATAGCCCCAAGCAAACGTCGCAAGCGCTGATCCGGCGGCACCGCCGAGAAACATGCCCGTCATGAAGATCGTGTTCAGCCGACTGCGGGCCTCGGGGTCCAGCGCGTAGATGATATGCTGATTTGAGACCAGCGCGCTCTGAATGCCGAAATCGAGCACGATGACGCCGATGATCAGCGCTGCGATCGACCACCACACGCCGAAGACGATCCAGGCGACGAGCGTTAAGAGAGCACCGAGCCACACTACGAAATGCGGGCCGCGTTTGTCAGCAATACGGCCCGCCACCGGCGCCGCAAAGACGCCGACCGCGCCGACGATACCGAACAGACCCGCGACATCAGCGCCAAGGCCGAAACGTGGGCCTTGCAGGTAGAGCGCCAGGATCGTCCAAAAACTGGTGAACGACGCGAAGAGAGCTGCCTGCACGAAGGTTGCCGTGCGCAGCGCCGGATGCTGCTTCCACAGATGAGCGAGCGAACGGATCGCGGTGTGATAGCGCATGCGCGAGGTCGGGCGATGGTTCGGCAGGGCCGCAAACATCATGACTGCGGCCACGAGTGCCATCGGAACGCCGATCCAGAACATCTCGCGCCAGCCGGCATGCTCTCCGACGAAACCGGACAGGGTGCGGCTGAACAGGATGCCCGAGAGCACGCCCGCCATCACAGTACCGATCGTGGCACCTCGCTTTTCAGGCGATGCCAGCGAGGCCGCGAAAGGTACGATCTGCTGGGCGACGGTTGCGCTCGCGCCGACGACGAGAGACGCCGCAACCAGTGTCCAGGCCGTGGGCGCGATCGCCGCAAGCACCAACGCGACGGCGAGTATCAGGAACTGGCCGATGATCAGACGCCGGCGGTGAACGAGATCGCCAAGCGGGAGCAACAGAAGCAGCCCGAGCGCGTAGCCGAGTTGGGTTGCGGTGGGGATCAGTCCGGTGGCGGATTGGCCCGGAAAATCGGCTTCGATGATCCCGAGCATCGGCTGGTTATAATAGATGTTGGCGACGGCGATGCCGCTGGCCGCGGCCATGGCGAGAAGGCCGATCTGGCCTATGCCGGCCGATGTCGCACCCCCCGGCCTTTCGATTGTGGTGACGGTGGTCATGCTGTTTGCCTTTCTGGCTTCAGAAGATGGGATCTATCTATTATTTTCTCGCATCTCGCGGTACTGATCGAAAATGTTCAGCCTGAATATCGAAAGTCGATATAATGAATACCGAGGACGTCAGGGTTTTCGTCGTTGCGTCAGCCGCGGGCAGTCTCTCGGAAGCAGCGCGGCGCCTTGGGATCGCGCCGATGGTGGCGACCCGCCGTCTCGCTGCGCTTGAGGCGGTGCTGGACGTAAGGCTGATGCATCGAACCACGCGGTCTCTTTCGCTGACGCCGGAGGGCGAGACCTTCCTGCCGTTCGCCCAGGCGCTGGTGGAAAACGAGGATGAGGCCAAGGCCCGCCTGCGGACGGATGGTGAGGGCGCAGCGGGATTGTTGCGCGTCTCGGTGCCCATCGCCTTCGGCCTGAAACTCGTCATGCCGCTCGTGCCGAAGCTTCTGGACGACAATCCGGATCTCAGGATCTCCGTCGACATGAATGACGGTCTGCCTGATCTCGTTGCCTCCGGCACCGATCTCGCGATCCGGATCGCGCGGCTGAAGGACAGCAGCCTGATCGCCCAAAAGCTCGCCGACAATGCGCGGTCGCTGGTCGCCGCACCCGCTTACCTTGAGCGGCACGGCGCACCGGTGAACACGCACGATCTGCTTGAGCACGATTGCCTTCCGATGACCGGCGTCACGCACTGGACATTTATGGGCAGCGGCATGCAAGGCGATGAGGAAGCGCATGTACGGTTAAATGCCCGCTTCTCGTCGAGCAGCATCGCCGGTTGCCACGCCGCCTGCCTTGCCGGCGGCGGCATTACGCTGCTGTCCGACTGGAATGTCGAAGACGATATCCGCGCCGGCCGCCTGGTTCGCATCACGCTCGAGGACGCTGTACCCGAAACCAACGCGATCTGGGCGGTTTACCCGACGACCCGGCTGATCCTGCCAAAGGTACGGGTTTTCATCTCCGCAATCCGATCGGCGCTTGCCGAACAGACCGCCTGATCCAGTTGCCGGATGCTCCGGTATCGGTGGCGCTGGTGCCGCGCACATCATAGATCCCCGTCCCGCTCGTGCGTTAGAAGCCGCGGTCAAACAGTCAGCGCAACCTCGTATCCCACAGCTTCGCGCTTGGCGGCCGGGCGAAGGCGGAAGCGGCGCCAGGCGCTGGGGGTCGTGCCGGTTGCGCGGCGGAAAATCCGCGAGAGGTGCGCCTGATCGGCAAGGCCGCAATCGAGCGCGATCTCGCACAGGGGCGCATCGGTGGAAAGCATCAGCTGCTTGGCGCGCTCGACGCGCTGGGCGATAACATAGCTGTGCGGCGACAGACCGAAACTCGTCTTGAAGGCGGCCGAGAAATAGCTGGTGCTGAGCCGTGCCAGTTCCGCCAGTTCGTCGATCGCCACGGTCCGCGACATGTTATCTTCGACGTACCGCTTGACCCGTGCCACCTGCCACGGCGCCAAGCCGCCCGATGCCGCTCTTTCGCGCGGTACCGCATTGGCCGAGACGGCTGGGGTTGGCTTCAGCAGCATCGAGGCGCGTTTGACGAGATCGATGGCGATCGCCTCGTCCTGATCGACGCAATGGATGGCGCGTGCGAGGAGCCGCGATACTTCGGAGGAGGCCTGCTGAATGACGCCGAGGGCGCCGATGTTCGGCTCGTGGTGGTCCATCGCAATCATAGCCGTCGCCTGCATCGTCAATCTCCGTCCTGAAACCGTTGAAGTGTGATTTTCTGGGTTCATTCTGGTGACGGGAACGCGCGGGTGAAATCCTACTATGATCAAGTTTGCATAGACCTGGGTCTTGTGGGGGCATACCTGGGTATAGTTGCCCGCGCACGGAACGACTGCATAAGTCTCGTGAGGACGCATCGAATCCCCCATGCCAGGCGCGGGAAGCCCCTGATCGCGGGCTCGCAGGAAGCGATTGCCAACAGCCGAAGTCGCCCGCATAAATTCAGCAAACGAGAGGAAGAACCATGTCGCATACTTGCAAGCATGTTCGCCTGGTCCGCGACGTCCGCCCAAGGACGCGCGGTTGTGAAGAGTGCCTGGCGATCGGTCAGGCCTGGGTGCATCTGCGACTGTGCCGGGAATGCGGCCATGTCGGCTGCTGCGATCAGTCGATCGGCCGACACGCCACCGGCCATTTCCATGAAACCGGTCATCCCGTCATGGAAGGCTATGATCCGCCGGAGGGATGGGGATGGTGCTATGTGGATGAAATCATGGTTGACTTGCCTGATCAAACCGAACAGGTAGGGCCGATCCCGCAATTCTACTAGGTCTTGCCAAGGCCGTGCGGATCCCGCGCACGTCAGACCGATCCGCCCCTGGATCTCACGCATTTTGAATTCAGATGGGAGCCCATACATGGCCAAGGTGCTCGTGCTTTTCGCCCACCCCGGACAGCGCCATTCGCGCGTCAATATCCTGATGGCCAAGATTGCCGGCGGCATCGAAGGCGTGACTTTCGTTGATCTCTACGCCGAGTATCCCAAGCTCGATATCGACATCGACGTCGAACAGGCCCGGCTGCTGAAGCACGACGTGATCATCTTCCAGTTTCCGATCTACTGGTACTCGACCCCTTCAATCCTGAAGGAGTGGCAGGATCTGGTGCTGGAATATGGCTTCGCCTACGGCCACACCGGAGACAAACTGGCGGGCAAGCTCTTCCTGCCTGTCATCACCGCCGGCGGCCCGGATCACGCCTATAGCGAACAGGGTAGCAACCATTTCCGTCTTCGGGCGCTGCTGTCGCCACTGGAGCAGACGGCAAATCTGTGCCGGATGCGCTTCGTCGCTCCGTACGCACTGTTTGCCGCGCACGATGCGCGTGGCGATGGCCGGGCAGAGCCGCATCTGGAGGGCTACCGACGGCTGCTGGAGGCTCTGCGCGATGAAACCTTCGACATCGACGCCGCCGCCGGCATGGAATTGCTGAGCGCCGAGACGCTTCCGCTTCGTGAGAGCACGCCCCATGAATAGCTTCATCTTCCAGGCCTTCATCTATCTGCTCGCCGCCGTCGTCTCCGTGCTGATCGCCAAGCGGCTGGGGCTCGGCTCCGTGCTCGGCTATCTCATCGCCGGCATCGTCATCGGCCCGGCCCTGCATCTTGTTGGTAACGAGACGCAGGATCTGCAGCATTTTGCAGAGTTCGGCGTGGTGATGATGCTGTTTCTCGTCGGCCTCGAGCTGCAGCCGCGCGCGCTCTGGGAGATGCGTGCCAAGCTGCTCGGGCTTGGTGGGCTGCAGGTGATCGTCACCTCGCTGGTTGTCATGGGCTGCGCCATGCTTCTCGGTCAGGTCTGGAGCGTCGCGCTGACCATCGGCTTCATCTTCTCGCTGTCTTCGACTGCGATCGTCTTGCAGACGCTGGGTGAAAAGGGGCTACTGCGCTCGTCGGGTGGACAGGCAAGCTTCTCGGTGCTGCTGTTCCAGGATATCGCCGTCATTCCCATGCTGGCCTTCATCCCGCTTCTGGCGCTGCCGGAGCTTGTGCGCCATCCGCTCGGCAGCAATGCCGAGAGTGGCGGCCACCACTCGTTCAGCCTCGTCGAGGGATTGCCGGGCTGGCAGGTGACGCTGGTGACGATCGTGGCCGTCGCCTTCGTCATCGCCGCCGGCCACTATCTGTCGCGCCCGATCTTCCGCCTCATCGCCCGCTCGAAGCTCCGCGAAATCTTCACCGCTGCCGCACTCCTCCTGATCATCGGCATCGCGCTGCTGATGACCGTAGTCGGCCTCTCGCCGGCGCTCGGCACGTTCTTGGCCGGCGTCGTGCTCGCCAACAGCGAATTCCGGCACGAGCTCGAGAGCGATATCGAGCCGTTCAAGGGACTGCTGCTCGGCCTGTTCTTCATCACCGTCGGCGCCAGTATCGATTTCTCGCTGCTCTATGCACAGGTCTGGGCCGTGCTCGGGATCACGCTTGGCGTGATGGTGCTCAAGGCGATCGTGCTGATGGCGCTCGCCTTCGTCTTCAAGCTGCGCGGCACCGACCGCTGGCTTTTCGCGCTGGGGCTGGCGCAGGCGGGCGAGTTCGGCTTCGTGCTGATCTCGTTCACCGTCCAAAGCGCCGTGCTGCCGCCCGATCTTGCGGCGATCCTTTTGCTCGTGGTCGCGGTCTCCATGTTGTTCACGCCGGCGCTCTTCATCATCTTCGACAGGCTGATCGTGCCGCGCTTCGATCGCCGGCAGGAGGACGAGGCTGACGAGATCGCCGAGCCGGGCTCCGTCATCATTGCCGGCCTCGGCCGTTTCGGGCAGATCGTCAACCGCATGCTTCTCGCCAATGGCTACAAGACCATCGTGCTCGACCACCAGGCCGATGTCATCGACGGCCTGCGCAAGTTCGGCGTCCGCTCCTTCTTCGGCGACGCCAGCCGGCCGGACCTGTTGCATTCGGCGGGGCTTCACGAGGCCAAGGTACTTGTCGTCGCGATCGACGATCCGGAGCGGGCGATCGAGATCGTCAAGCATGCGCGGCGGGAGAACCCGCATATCCACATCATTGCCCGCGCCTTCGACCGCACCACCGTCTACCGGCTCTATGAGGCGGGCGCGCACGATATCGTCCGCGAGGTGTTCGACAGCTCCGTGCGTGCCGCCGGCTACGCGCTGAAGGGCCTCGGCATGCATCCTTACGATGTCGAAAAGAGCAAGGCCGTGTTCGTCCGCCAGGATGTCCGAGGCCTTCGTCAACTCGCGCCTCTGTGGCGAGAAGAGGTCGAGGTGTTCGACAACAAGGAATATATCGTCAAGGCCAAGGAAATCGCCGACCTGCTGGAGCAGGCGATGATGGGCGACCGCAGCGCGCTGGGCGAAAAGGCCGAACGCGGTTGGACGCCGCCCGATATCGCGGCGGAACAACTGGAAAAGAACATCGATTGAGCGATCAGCGAGCCGGCGTTTGAGCCGGCCTCGCCATACTCATCGCGCGGTGGTGGCGTTGAGTTCCGGTTCGTCATGTTCGGCATGGCGCTGGCGTTCAAGGAACTGGTGGATCGCGGCGATGACTACCGAACCTTCGCCGACAGCGGAAGCAACGCGCTTGACCGAACCGGCGCGGACATCGCCGACCGCGAAGATGCCGTCCTTCGAGCTCGCATAGGGTGAAGGCGGCGTGTCGCCCACAGTAGCCATGCCGGTTTTGACGAAGCCGTGCTGGTCAAGATCGAGGCAGCCGTCGAGCCAGCCCGTGTTCGGGGACGCGCCGATCATGACGAAGATGCTGGTAACAGGCAGTTCGTGGCTCTCGCCGGTGAGGTGATCGATCCACGTCACGCCATCCAGCGTCTTGCCACCATGAAGCGCCGTGATCTCGGCCTGCTGGTAGAGGCTGATGCGCGGCGATCTTTGAATGCGCTGGACCAGATAGTCGGACATCGTCGAGGCGATGCCGCTGCGCATCAGCATATGTACGTGCTTGACCGTTCGCGACAGGAAGACGGCAGCCTGGCCCGCGGAATTGCCGCCGCCGACCACGACGATGTTTTCATCCGCGCAGACCTGGGCCTCCATGGCCGTAGCCGCATAGTGGATGCCCTGCCCTTCGAACTTGTCGTAGTTCAAGACATCGAGCTTTCGATAGCGCGCACCTGTTGCGATCACGATCGAGCGCGCGCGCAGCGACGTCTCGTCATCGAGAAAGAGGCGATAGGGGTGCGAGGAGCAATCGAGCTTCATGACCTCGTGCGAGACCGAAATCCTCGCGCCGAATTTCTGCGCCTGAATATGCGCCCGGCCGGCGAGCGCCTGGCCGGAAATGCCGGTGGGAAAGCCGAGGTAATTCTCGATCTTGGACGAGGTTCCGGCCTGCCCGCCCGGGGCGAGCGTTTCCAAGACGATGGTGCTTAGGCCCTCGGATGCGCCATAGACCGATGCGGCGAGGCCCGCCGGGCCAGCGCCGACCACGGCGACGTCGTAGACCGTGTCTCTCTCCGGCGGCTCGTTGATCCCAAGCAGATCCGCAAGTGCGGCGTTGGAAGGACGCGACCAGACCTTCCTGTCGGGCGTCACCACGACAGGAAGCGCATCCGCTGTCACCGCCAGGCTCTGCATCAGCGGCACAGCCGCGGGATCGACGACGGCAACAGGATAGAGGTTACGCGTCAGGAAGCGCTGGATGCGGAGAACGTCGGCATGATGCCGGTCCCCGATCAACAGGACGCCACCCTCCGAATGACGCACGAAGCCGGCGCGGCGCAGGATATAGGCGCGGATGATCGTCTCGCCGATATCGGGTTCGCCTGTGATGAAGGCATGAAAATCTCGGTTGGTGATCCGCAGCAGGCGCGAACCGGATTTTGCCAGCCCCGACAGGAGCATGGGTCGTTTTGTGAAGATGTTCTGTTCGCCGGAGAACTGGCCGGGATGATAGGTGAAGACTAGGCGGCGACCGCGTCTGACATCATCGATGAACAGCTCGATCTCTCCTTCCAGCACCAGGAAGAAATCGATGCCGCGCTGGCCGCGCTCGAAGACGAATGTGTCCTCGGCCACCACCTCTTCTCGACCGTATGCCTTGGCGCGCTCGATCATCTCGACGGACAGGACCGGGAATGTCTGCGCCTGGCGCAGCCATGGATCAGTCGGGTCGATGGGCGTGGCAATCATCATCCGTCTCCGTCGCGATGGACATCCCCGTTGACGGGATGCCGCGGCTTCCATTCAGGCAGTGGCTCATCGGCCGCCGCCATGCAGCATAAAGAGATTGCCGCCGCAGGATTGAACGAATGGATCGTCTTTGCAAGGATCGGGACATAATGCGCCATTGCGGGCACTGCCGACACAGGTCTTGGCGGATCAGCCCTTGTCGTCGCCTTTCGGCTCCATCGATTCCCACCGGCGCTGCTTGCGTGACTTTGGTTTCAAGCTCTTCCAGGTCCGATCCAGGAAGCGAAGGAAGCGGGTGACATCCATCAGGCGATCGACGATCGAACTCAGGTTGCCGAGCCGTTCGTCGATGATCTCATTGGCGGTGAGCTCGATATCGGCGGGTGTGAATTCGGGAAAGTGCGCGGAGAGATCCGCATAGGGGTTGGACGCCTCGCGCCCGACAATGTTGATCTTCCCCTTGCGGAACATCAGGCGCAGCAGCACCTGCTCGAATGTCCAGTCGTGAACATCGAGAACCTTGTAGCGCTCGCTTCGCTTCGACGAAAAACCCGCCAGGGTGATCCTGGTGCCAAGATTGAGCGTCGTCAGCCAGAAGCAGAGCGCAAATCCCGTCGTTGGCACGCTGGCGCGAGGGTAGAACGGAGTGAAGACATCCGTCAGATCGAGGTGCCTGACATGAACGTCGCCGAAATCCGATGCCGGGCTCAGCTGCTCCTCGGACCCGGCCTTGATATTCACGACACCGTGGAAGGTGCGCGTGTCGAAATAGGGCAGCACCTTATCGACCTTGCCGCTCTTGACGAGATTGGCGCCTAGCGTTCCGCTTCTTGAGAAGAGCATGGAATGGCGGGTGAAAGGCTCGCTCAGAACCTTGAAGACCTTGTTGAAGAAGATGAAGAGCGTTGTGTCAGGAAAGCGCTTTTTCAGCTCCTCTATATCCACTTCATCGCTGTTTGCGACCAAGACGACATCGCTATAGTCCGCCAGCAGCGACCTCCATTCCTCCGCGGCAGCCGCAGCAGGGTTGGTCGTCTTGAATTCGGGATTTCCATCCCTGTCAATCATCGTTCCCTCCCTGTCATGTCGGCCCCTCTTGTGTCGGGCAGGGCACGCTTTTTGACCAAGCGCGCGGGCGAGCCCACATAGACACCAAACGGCTCCGTCGCTCCCTTGATGACGCTATTCGCGCCGATGACGCAGCCGTCGGCGATGTTGCTGCCGGCAAGCACCTTGGCGCCCGCACCGATCCAGACGTCCCTGCCGATTTCCACCCTGCCCTTTTTGATCGGCTGATCTTTGATAAGGACCGTGGCGTCCTCGTAGCTGTGCTCGAACGAGACGATGACGGCATGTGCCGCGATCCTGGTACTGTCGCCGATCCTGACACCGCCATGTCCCAGCACAATCGAGTAATCGTTCAGCGAGACATCGTTTCCGATCTCGATCTTGCCGCTCTGCGCATCGAGGACCACACCACATTGAGTGAAGAGCCGGTCACCGATTTCGATTTCGCCGTGCCGATAGCGAAGCTCTGGCAAATACCGCATATTCGGTCTCGTCCCGATCCGGAGCGCCCCGCCCGACAAGGCGGCCCGGAGGCTGACGAGAAAACCGAGGTTCACGGGTCACACGGGTGCGAAATGCGGGTCGAGCGCGCGTGCCTTCTCAAGCCAGACATCCGCGTATTCGACGTCCTGCCAATTGTGAAACCACGGGCCGCCGTTGGTATAGTGGACGGCCTTCGGGAGACCTTGGGTTGGCTTCGTGCTCCAGCCCTCCAACCAGTTCCATTCTTCGGGGATTTCGCCGATCTCGCTGTCCTTCGCCCATTGCAGGCGGTGAAGATAGGCGCCGGTCTGTGAATTGACGAGCTCGGGTGTCAGCTGGCGGGTGGACGGGTGCTCACAATTGAACAGCATGAACGAGGACCAGTTTTTGCGGGGATAATTGGTCTGCACCTTGCCATCCATCTTCACGCCCTCCTTGGGAGTGTAGTCGTGATGGACGCAGGCCACGGCCTTGCTGTCATCCTTGTAGCGCAGCAACTCGGCAACATCGCCGAAGAACAGGAAGTCGCAGTCGCAAAACAACGCCCAGCCTTTGTAGTCGGCAAGCCACGGCGTGAAAAAGCGGGAATAGGTAAACTCGGTCGAAGCCAGAGGGTCGACTTCGCGGGTGTAGACACCCTGATCGACGAGTTCCTGCAGCTTTATGGGGTGAACCTCGACATCAATGGATGCGTTTTTGAGCAACGTGGCCTTGGCAACCTGGTAGGCAATATCTTCGCGGGAATCCCATCCAATATAAACTGCTAAATCCGCCATGCATTTCCTCCAAACGTCAGCGCGAAACAGTCGAAGTTAAGGATTTGGAATGCTGAATGCTAAAGTCAACATCTGAAGGCGATTGCAGCGCCCCGAGGCTCAATTTCACTCCATCGCTGCCGGCGATCCCTCAATTGAGCCCGTGACCATTGCCACGTCGAGCTCAAAGCGACGGCCGATTTGTCGAAATGCAATCACTGATGGCGCGATGTCTGCAATATTGGCGCGCATGCGCCTGCCTACTCTAGCTCACCCCATCGTAGCAATATTCAGCACGAATCCCAGGTTCGCGCAATGGCTGTGTCACGTCGAAGTCACAACACCCAAAGGCGCGTCTGTGCTTAGTTGGTCCGGTCGCCGCAACAAGAGCATCGATCAGCAGCAGGTTCGGTATGACGTTCAGCGTAAGACGAATTGATCAGGCAGAGGCGCTGTATGGCGCGAATATCCTAGTTCAGGCCTACGCCGAGCCCCCTTGGGAAGAGGCTTGGACAATGGAGAATGCCAGAAGGCGGCTGGTCGAACTGTGTTCGCCATCGGACGCCGTCAACCTTGGGGCTTTTTATCAGGGGCAACTCGTCGGCTTCGTATTCGCATCGCCGCATACGTCGGCAATCGGCACTGGCCTATATGTCGCGGAGATTGCCATCTCGCCATTGCATCAAAGAATGGGTTTTGGAACCGCCCTGCTCTCTGATGTAGAGCGCACCGCGATTCAACTAGGCTATCCGCAATTATGGTTGGTCTCGCGCCAGGTGGGCGGTGTCGCAGACTATTACAAGACGAACGGCTACAGCCGATCCAACGCTTTGTGTGTCTATTCCAAAATGCTCGGCGCGACTGTCTTGCAAGACATGTAGCTCAGGGTCGCCGATCGCGCCGGGCTCACAAAATCAGTGCGTGCTGCGGCTGTCCGTCGTCGTCGCGAGATAGGGCGCAACGATCTCCATGTTCGGCGAGGCGAGAATCTCCCGATTTACCGCTTGTATCGCGAGTTCGAGCCAATGGACGGCGCCGACAAGCTCGACATCCTCGGCCGCGTAGCGCGCATAGCTAATCAGCCGCGCGAGTGCCGCGAGCTCCTTGATATCCTCTGGCGATCTCGTGTTGTCGCCGTGATCATCCCCGTGGTCTTTAGGCTTCGCACTCATGTTTCTTCTCCGCCAACTAAAGGCAGCATAGGCTTGCGACGCGTGCGGCGCCCGTGAATAAAGTGTGAAACAACTTGGGGGCGGTATCACACGCCGATCGTTTGCAGCCAGTGGGATAGGCTCGCTAGAATTGAAACGCTTTTGAAAGGGCCCGGCTTCCGAACCGCCGCGCCCGCTTTCCATCCGGATTTTCCAACTCCGGTATCAGCACCTTTACCACAACGAACGGAAGATCCGGGGCGCTTAGCTTCACTGTAGCCACCGTGTTTATGCTTGCTGCACGCAGCCTGTCCAACGTATGGCTCAAATACTGCTGCAGTGACTGCCCTGCGGGATGGGAAAATGGTGCAGGCGCAACAGGTTCGCTCAAAAAGCTGTCGCGCAGCTGTGCAGGCAACAGCGCTCGAAAAGCTTCGGGCGCGATATCGTCACGCGCGCCGCTGATAAATGTCAGCCGCGATTGTGCAGCCTCGGTTATCGCGCGAATGGCTGCACGGACAGGAGAGGGGTGCGCGCCGCTTCCACCCGTCACTTCCAGGAAACGGACGGACGAGTCCGACAGGATACCTCGCGGCCCCAGCAAGGCGGTGAAGCACGGAATGCCGACATCGCTGGTTATGTCGAATAGTTTAAGGACAAGACCGGCGGCTGCGATCTTTTCCACCAGTCGAAAGAGAACATCGTCGCCGAACAATGCGGGAGCCACGCATCTCGACCGCCTGGAGCAGTCATCGCCTATCTGCCAGAGCACATATGCGTCCCGTTCGATGCGTTCGAGCATGCCGTGCAAGATCGCTTCGTCGTGGCTGTTTCCCGACGCCAGTCCATCGGACGACATCCAGAAGCGCGACTCTCGTGTGCGGTTCAGGACAACAGCCTCGAATGGGACATAAATTGGGACGTCTGATATCAGTTCGCGCCCGATCACCCAGTCCACCGGCTCGTCCAGACCTATATCCGCCTTATGCAATCCAGTTAGACAAGCAACCGTCGTCAGCCTATGCCCTTCGTCCTGCAAATCGCGCGCGGTTGCCCGTAATGTTGACGCCGCCGGCCGGCTCGCCACGGCTCGCTCGAGCGCCTCCATGATTGCCGAGACTTTGGCATCGTCGTCGGATACTCCCTTGCCCTGCGCCACGACGGCGGATGGCGCGTTGGGCGCGTAGGCGCACCAGACGGGCATGCCGATATGATCGAGGCCCGTGTGGCGGGCCACGCGCGTTATGCCGAATTGTGCCAGAAGCGGCGTGACGCGAGATAGCGTCTCAGATGCCGGCATGATCCGATCCGAATAGCGTGATTGTTCGAGAATAGCGGTCACCTGGCCTTGTGAAACAGGCGAATCGACGACGGTTCGTACTTCCAGCCGGATGGCGCCATTCTTCTAGTTGCCTTCGAGCTCCGCCTGATCCGCGCCGTCGCGATCATTTATGACGATGCCAGAAGAGCCAAGGCTGCGCGTCAAGGCCAACAGCTTTTGGCGGACGTTTGGGTCTTCGATGGCGATGAACGCCTTGCCGAGAGCAAGCCCCTCCTTCGAGGCCATGAACGCAGCGACAGCATCGGTCTCCGGGCGGTTGCCGTCGTCACCGGCGCTGGCAACGCCATTTTCGAAGAAATAGCCGACGGTTACGCCGAATATCTCCGCCATGCGCAAAAGCCGGCTGGCGCCGATGCGGTTGATGCCTTTCTCGTATTTTTGAATCTGTTGAAACGTTATGCCCAACGCTTCTGCGAGGCTAGCCTGGCTCATGCCGAGCATCTTGCGGCGCAGCCTTACTCGTTCCCCGACATAGCCGTCGATCGCGTTCGTCGATTTCGCCTTCATGGCGTCCCTCGCCTGCAATATTAGGAATGTTGACGCATAATGAAGCCACTGCGAAAAAATGCAACTAAAAGTAAAGACGTGGCAAAAAATCTTTACTCGCCGTCCCAAGCGTTGCACAAGCCGTCAATATTCAGTCTCTGACGCCGCACGCCCACTACCTCATTGAGAGAGTTTTGGCGTTAAGGCCACTTTAAATAGTGTCACACCGATTTCACGGGAACCGCGAGGCTTACCCTCTATACTATTATGTGAAGATCGGGGCATGCGTGTGGCCATGGTCGCGTCGGCGACTATTCGCGCCGGAGTAATCTGGACACGGACCTTCGTTTCAGGCGCAGCACATTGGGGACAAACGCCATGCAAATACCTGCCATTGAAATTAGTCATGCTGATCGATTGTTGGCTTGCCGTCAGCAGATCGAAGAAGCCGTTCACCAGCTGATTTTTGGCGAAAAGCGGGTGGATTTCTCCCCGGCTGAGATAGCGATGGCCATCGCCGATATTGCCGACGACTATATCCTCAGCCTCTCCAAGCAGAACCGGGCGGCGACGCACTAAGCATCAGAGGTCAAGGTCCGGTATCCGGCGCCTCTCCCGCTATCTCCACTGTTAATGCCGCAAGTCGACGCGCGTTTTGCTCTGTGACAACATTTTGCGGTGAACAGTGGTCGAGGCGGCCTTGTCGGCCACACTATTTTCGTAAATATCGAATTGGTAGACTACCGCGCCGAACTCACAGTGAGTTCTGGTGCGCGTCATGTTTTCGATGAGAGCGGCCATCGGCATTGACGCAGGAACACGCGCGCGAACAGAAGTAGACATCTTGAACAATTCGTTCCGCGCCGCCAGCGCCACCATGAGCCCTACGCTCAGAATATTCGGCTGTCTTCTGTGGCTGCTCGCTTCATCAGCCTTGCTGGTGGAGAGCGATACCTATCGCTACGCATGCGCCATTCTGGCCATCATCGCGCTAGTTTATTACACAAGGGAGCCGGTACGTCCGCGCACAAATTGGCTTGGCTGGCTCTGCATGGGCTGGGCGATCTATGTTCTGGCACGCTTCGCGTTCCTCTACATCACGACCGAACATCATGATGTTGGCGGGTCCGACTGGCTCTTCGCCTTCCCATTATTTTTCCCGATCCTCGGGATCGCCTTCGCGATCTATGAAGGCGAGATGGAGAAGATCATCGCTGCGTTCTTTGTCGTTGCACTTGTCATGCTCGCTGTCACGGTGACTTTGACGATCGGCACGATCGCCACCGGCGTTGCTGTTCGCCCGCTCATCATGAACAATCAGATCCATGGCGCGGTCGCCTGCGGCCTCATTTTTGTGATGTCAACCTTCTGGCTTCTGCACTATCTTACGACTCCCGATGTCGATCGTCGGTTTGCGCATCTCGCCTACGTGGTGTCGCCGCTTATTCTGGCTCTGTGCGTGATTGCGATTTATGGCGCAAAGTCCAAGGGGGTGTGGCTCGCCATGGCCTTCACGCTACCAGTTCTCGCCATCATAGGCATGCGCTACATAAAGGTGCGCGCGCGCGGTGGATTGGTGATCGCCGGCGCGGTCGCACTGCTTGGTGTCGGAATATACGCTGTTCGCCATAACCTCGACCAGACGGCCGGTCCGACGATCAAGGCGACCGCTTCGATGTTCAGCGGCATCGTCGGCAGTTCGAACGGAGCAGACACGATCACCCAGACCATTCAATCGGGCAACACGCCTGTCGCGATGGATGAGCGTCTTCAGCTATGGTCGAATGGATGGGAACTCTTCTCGTCCGCTCCGGTTTTCGGGTGGGGCAACGAGTGGCTGGAGCGCTGGAAGCACACGCACTACGCTAATGTTTCCTATACGCTGTTGCACAACGGATATCTGGAAATACTGGTCCGGTTCGGCCTGTTTGGAGCCTTCGTCATGGGGCTAATCCTGGCGAGCTTCATCGTCTTTGTCTGCAAGGCCTACCGCCAGGGCATCATTCCACGCGCGGCAATGCATGCCTATCTTGTCTGCATTTTCTTTTTTGCGCTAACGCTTCTCAGCAATTCCAACAATAGACTGGCGATTGGCGAAAGCCTTGCCCTCGTGACATCCGCGTTTGCATGTTGGTGCAATCTTCGTTTGCGGCCAGCACAGGCCGATGTTCCGGACTTGCAACCCGCGATCCGCTAGCATTTCGCGAGCGCGACCTAATGCTCGCCGAGTGACCTGTGCATCAGTGGGCGAGCCCCGCGCTTACTTTAGCGCGGCGTCGCCTTTTCCCTTGCCCATGACGGAGCCGAGGATCATGGCGATGTCGTTCCAGAGGCTGGCCGTCTTGACATATTCGGCATCCGCCGTGGCAAGTTTCTCCGGGGTCGACATGTCGATACCGGCGATTTGCGCCAGACCGGTTATGCCCGGGCGAACAGCAAACACGCCCTTGGTTCTACGTGCGGCAATGACTTCCGGCTGGCTCGGCAGACATGGGCGAGGGCCTACCAGGCTCATCTCGCCTTTCAGTACATTCACAAGCTGCGGCAGTTCATCAAGCTTATAGGCGCGAAGCGTCTTGCCGATCGGTGTAATCCAGGCCTCGGCTGCGTCGTGGGAACCGACATCAGGCGTGCCGGCCGCCATCGTCCTGAACTTCAGACAGGTGAATGGAACCTCGTCTCGGCCCACCCGCTGCTGACGGAAAAAGGCGCCACCCGGCGACGAACGCCTGACCATGATGGTGAGCACAAGCAACACGGGAGACAATACGACCAGGCCACCCGACGCCGCGCAAAGATCGAACGCCCTCTTGATCCCCTGGTTGAGCTTGCTTGTCATATCAGTCCTTAGTGGGTTTTGCGGGGCCAAGTGTTCGCGACAGTGCGTCGGTCATCTCGAATGGTGGTGTCCAGCCCAGCCGGCGGCTGGTTTCCGAGATGTCGACTTCAAGCGAGCGCGTCAAGCGGTGAATCAGCTCGGCCTTTCCAGTCAACTTTCCAGCAAGCTCCAACAACGCCGGCGGAAACGGCAGCAGCGGGGCCGATGAGCCGGTTGCCGCAGCGATCATGCGCACGAGTTCGGGTGTCGATGGGCTCTTGCTATCGGCAACCATGAACGTCTTGCCAGCGGCATCCGGGTGGTTTGCAGCGGTCACGATCAGGTCAGTCAGGTTCTCGAGATAGACCATCGACCGGCGATTATCGATCAACGCGAAGGGCAGCGGTAAGCCGCGTTGCACAAGCCGCACCAGCGCCTGGAAACTTCCGCGCATGCCCGGGCCATAGACCAGCGGCGATCGAATGACGACGATCTGCATTTTCGTGCTGTTGCCAAGCGCGTGCAGCAATTGCTCGGCTTCGAGCTTCGTCCGGCCGTAATCACTCTCGGGAGCAGGCACATCCGCCGCCCTAAATGGCTTGCCGTTGGTCGTCGCCTCGCCGCTTGCCTTGATCGAACTCAAGAACACGAACCGTCTTGCACCCGCGGCGGCAGCTTGACGCGCCAGGTTGATCGTTCCCTCGACATTCACCGATCGATACTCGGCGAGCACCGCCGGTGACCCTTCGACGACATTCTGGTTGACGGCGGCTAGGTGGACGACGACATCGGCGCCATCAAGGGCGACAGACCAGTCGGTCGCGCCGTGAATATCTCCAATAGCAAGAAGCTGGCCACTCCCGTTTCTGCTCGTGCCACGAAACGGAATCCCACGTTGCTGCAATGTGCGCGCAAGCCCTTGGCCGACAAATCCTGAGGCGCCGGTTACCAGGAACATATCAGCCCCCAGCGGCACGTGTTCTCTCGCACTGCGGAAATCGTCATTGCGATACTTCCTGCCTGAGCGCGACAAGATCGACGACGCGCTCCATCGGACTGTATCCCGGCACAAGTTCACTCAACGCTGCCTTCAGCCGCCTTGCATCGCCATCACGCGCGAGATCAGAAAGCTCATCGAGTTTGGCCGACAGCTGCGGCCAGCCAAGGAATTGCTCGCGGGCGCGGCGGATTTTCGGATGGTCCGTCACTTCGGGATTGTCGTTGATCAGCAGCTCTTCGTAGAGCTTCTCCCCCGGGCGCAATCCGGTTGTCACGATGCTGATGTCACCGCTCGGGTTCTGTTCGTCCTGGACAGTCAGACCCGACAGTTCGACCATCCGACGCGCGAGATCGATGATCTTCACCGGCTCGCCCATGTCGAGCAGGTAGACATCGCCGCCGGTCGCCATCGCACCCGCCTGGATAACGAGCTGGGCTGCTTCCGGCACGGTCATGAAGAAGCGCGTGATCTCCTCATGTGTCAGCGTGATCGGCCCGCCGCGGCTGATCTGTTGACGGAAGAGAGGAACGACCGAGCCGGATGAGCCAAGCACGTTACCGAAGCGGACCATGGAGAAGGTCGTGTTCTTGCGCTCCTCAGAGAGCGCCTGCAGTATCATTTCGGCCAGGCGTTTCGTGGCGCCCATGACATTGGTCGGGCGGACAGCCTTGTCGGTGCTGACAAGGATCATGCGTTCGACGCCGGCAGCCAATGCGGCCCTGGACACCGTCAGCGTCCCGAAGACGTTGGTCTTGACGCCTTCGGCGGGGTTCTGTTCGACCAGTGGCACATGCTTGTAGGCCGCGGCATGATAGACCGTGGCCGGCTTCCAGGCCTGAAGAATGGTGCCGATGCGGTGTTCATCGCAGACATCGGCAAGAAGTGGGACGATGGGAAAGAGAGACTCTGCGTCATCTCCCCCGAGTTCGCTCTGCAGCGAGTAGATGCCGAATTCGTTCTGGTCGAGCAGCAACAGTGCCTTCGGTTCCAGCCTGGCGATCTCGCGGCACAACTGGCTCCCGATTGATCCAGCCGCGCCCGTGACGAGAACGACGCGATCGCGAACGTTCTGTTCCAGCAACGCGGTGTTTGGCAGGACGGCGGTGCGGCCCAAGAGGTCCTCGACATCAAGTTCCTGAAGGTCGGTCAGCTGCGCCTGCCCTGTCGCGATTGCGCTGATATCGGGAACCGTGCGAACGGCGACCCGTGCTGAACGCAAGCGTTCGATGATCTCGTTGCGTCGACCACGATCGATCTGTGGAAGAGCAAGAAGAACGGTCTTGACCTCAAGATCCGCACACACCTTCTCGATGTTGAGAGGGCTGTAGATCTTCACGCCGTTGAGGGACATGCCCTTCAGACCCTTATCGTCGTCAAGAAAGCCGACGACCTTGAACTCTGCCGAATGGCCCAAAGCACTCACCAGCTGCCGCCCCTGCGTGCCGGCGCCATAGACCAGCGTGCGGATGGGCGCGGCTTCGCCGAGGATTTCGCTATAGGCATCGTAGAGGAAATAGCGCGCCACGAAACGCGACAGGCCAACAGCAAGCAGGAGCAGCATCGGCTGCAGTATGCCGACGGTTCGCGGTATGGTCGGCACACTGATAACCGTGAAGATCACCATGTAGACGGCGCCGTAGATCAGAACGCACTTGATGACCGTCGAAAAGGCGGCCCAGCCCATGAAGCGGAAGATGGCGCGGTAAAGCCCGAAGGTGATGAACAGCGGCAGCGCGATGACGAGCGATACCGGGATCGTCCAGAACTGCACACCCGTGAGCAGATACCAGTCATTGAAGCGAAAGCAGAACGCGATCCAGACCGTCAGGATGCACAGGCAGGCATCGAAGAGCAGAGCGATGACCCGCTTCGCTGGCCGCGGCAAGGCAAGAACGTGTTGAACGTAATTGTCAAACATAGCGCTGCCTCGATCGTGACGAATTTAGCAATAGCGGCCGACACTCGATGCTATGGCAAAAAATAGCTCGGAAAACATGGCTCATGAGACTGCGTACCGCACCCTGCGAAAGAGTTCCACCATACGCCAAATGTGCGTTGGAATTTTGCGCAGTCCGCGCAGCTTGATCGAACGATACCGCGCGCGATCGGCGATCTGGCTCTCCTTGGACCGAACCGACAAGGTGATCAGATCGTCCTTCAGCGTATAGATCTTGACGCCGGTCGCCCAACCACGCTCGAGAGCAATGTCGTAGGGACATGTGATCACCTTGAGGGCATCTACAAGCTTGCGCGCGCCGGCGCGGGTCACGAGGTAGCAGGCTGCTGAGCCCTGTGGCCCGAACAGACATTTTCCGATCACATCGCCGTTGCTCGACCGCGCGATTGGCCGAAACCAGACGACGCGGTGGTTCAGCAGCTTGATGACTTCCGCGAATGGCGCAGCCTGATGGGCGCCGTAAGCCCGCGAGACGAGGTCGGCGCTGAGATTGACGTCGTCCTCCATGATGACGGCGCATTCCGCTGCGCTCTCCAGAAAAGCGTTGAGCGCTTTGACATGGGCGAGATAGCAGCCATATTCCTGCGGCAGCATCGGGCGACCATTGCCACGCATGAACGCCGCACGGTCATAATCCGGCCATTGCGTATTCTTCGCGGCATCGATCTCGACTCCGGGGATACGCTGAACATCGAGGCCGAATTCGTCAGCCTGGCTCTTGATATGTTGCCAGCGGTCGAGTGAGCGATCGAGGTTGATCACGTAGGACACGATTCCCCGTCGAGACAGGGTCTCGCCCGTTCCAGATCGGCGCGCTTCGCTGAAGTCAGCCGTGCTTTCTGTCTGCTGGCGTTCACGCACAGTGGTCTCCTGGGCATCCATCGGGCGCCAAGCTTGCTACAGGTTTCTTCGCTGGACAAACGTCTCGACGAACCGCGACAGCCATTAGTATGTATGCGAGGCACGTGCAAGGATCTACCCAAACGGGCAAAGCGTTTTCACCGGGAGAGTGGCTCAAACGTCAACCAACGCTCGCAGACAAACTGGACGGCATCTCGCCGAAGGATAGCAACTCAGCCATCTCTCGGCATCCGCGACAATTGTTTTCGCGTGCAGCCACACTGCGGAGTGGCACTTTTCCTCAACTGCCATCGCTTCCTAAGACGCATCAATCCGACACCCTCGCGGCAAGCTGGCCTTGCAACCTAGGGACGGCATCCAGATCAGCTTTTTCGTGGTCCACGCTTCAGCACGTCCCGGATCGAGAAGCTCGAGTGAATCCGTGCGACGCCAGGCAAAGTCGATAGGATATCCTTGTGGATTCGCTCGAAATCGCGTGCGCTCTCGACCTCGACCTTGAGGATGTAATCCGAACCGCCGGTCATCAGAAAGCATTCCTGGATCTCCGGATATCTCCGGATGGCGGCCTCGAACCTGTTCAGATGTTCCTCGGTCTGCCGATCGAGCGTGATGTTGACGATCACCGCCAGCGCATCGTCACTATCCGAGGTGCCGATCAGAGCAGTGTAACCCCTGATATGGCCGGATTTCTCCAGCCTTGCGATGCGCCTTAGACATGCAGAGGGCGAAAGGCCGACTTCCGCCGCAAGGGCCGTGTTGGCGATGCGCGCGTTCAGCCTGAGTTGCCGGACAATGTTACGATCGATCGCATCAAGGATCATGCGCAATAATTCCTCTTTTGACGCCTGATAATTTCGTACTTCGTAATCGACTGCAATATCAGCATACTGATCAGCAGGAAATTGTTCGATTGTTTCGCTATTTTAAAGCAGCCATCAAGGGCCACGCTCGACGTCGCAAGCGCCGATACACCAGGCAAAAAAAGCATAGATAAAAGGGGCAATCATGAAAGTGACCATTCTCGGCGCCGGTGTCATCGGGGTCACGAGCGCCTACTATCTGGCCAAGGCGGGACATCAGGTCACTGTTATCGATCGCCAGTCCGGTCCGGCCCTCGAGACCAGCTTTGCCAATGCCGGCGAGGTGTCCTTCGGCTATTGCTCTCCCTGGGCGGCACCCGGTATTCCGCAGAAGGCGCTGAAGTGGCTGTTCATGGAGCATGCGCCGCTGGTTCTCCGCCCTAAGGTGGACTACGCCATGTTGTCATGGATGTTCCGGATGCTCGCCAACTGCACCTCGGAACGCTACGCGGTCAACAAGTCGCGCATGCTGCGCCTTGCCGATTACAGCCGCCAGTCGCTCGCCGAACTGCGCAGTGAGACCGATATCGCCTATGACGAGCGCATGCAGGGCACGCTGCAGCTCTTCCGCACACAGGCGCAGCTCGACGCATCGGCCAAGGACGTGAAGGCGCTGGCTGCTGACGGCATTCCGTATGAAGTGCTGGACCGTGAGGGCTGCATCCGCATGGAGCCGGCGTTGCGCCACGTCAGCGACAAGATCGTCGGCGGTCTGCAGACACCCAAGGACGAGACCGGCGATTGCTTCAAGTTCACCAACGCCCTTGCCGCCAAATGCGTGTTGATGGGCGTGACATTCGACTATGGACGCCAGATCAAGGGGCTTGTGGTCGAGGGCGGACAGGCCAAGGGTGTCGTCACCGATACCGGCACCGTCTTTTCAGATGCCGTCGTCGTGGCGCTCGGCAGCTATTCGCCGCTGCTATTGAAGCCATTCGGGATCAAGCTCCCCGTTTATCCGGTAAAGGGCTATTCGCTGACCATCCCGATCACCGATGCGTCGCGCGCACCTGAGTCCACGGTCATGGACGAGACCTACAAGATCGCCATCACGCGCCTCGGCGACCGCATCCGCGTTGGAGGCATGGCGGAGATTTCCGGTTACACGAATGACCTCGGCCCCGCGCGACGCAGAACCCTGGAGCATTCGGTCAGCGATCTCTTCCCCGGTGGCGATCTGAAGGCCGCGAATTATTGGTCGGGGTTGCGGCCTATGACGCCGGATGGCACGCCTGTCATCGGCGCGACCAACATCCGCAATCTCTTCCTCAACACTGGGCACGGCACGCTCGGCTGGACCATGAGCACCGGCTCCGCGCGGGTGCTGACGGATGTCGTCAGTGGCAAAAAGGCGGATATCGACGTCAGCGACCTGTCGCTCGCCCGTTACGGCCGATAGAGGGCGGAATCGCCGCACGATGGTGCTGGATCCGGGGCGCAACCCGGTCCAGCAGCGCGGCCGAGCCGAGCCGCAACGATCGGTCTGACGCAGCCACGCATGCGGCAACTTCGTTGCCTGCTGCGGATAAACATCGCAACAATTTGCCATCGCTTTCAACGAAGAGCGCGCATAGACTTTGCATTGTCTTGATTGCCTGAAGTGCCGCGGGAGGTTGATGCGGCGAAGTGCAATCCACGAGATCACGCATGGGAGGAGAACCGTGCAGCTTGACGGTGTTTGTTCTTCCCGGTCGCGGGAGGGGCACTTGCGTTATGGCCTACGGTAGATCCCGATGCCGGCTTCGAGGAGGAGGTCGCGATGACGAAGCAGGATCCGATTGTGATCACAGGCGCCGCCCGCACGCCGATCGGTGGGTTTCAGGGAGCCTTCGCGCCGCTGGCCGCACCGCAGCTGGGTGGATCTGCGATAACAGCGGCGCTCTCGCAAAGTCACGTCCCAGCTGAGAGTGTCGACGAGGTCATCATGGGCTGTGTGCTCGCCGCTGGCCAGGGTCAGGCTCCGGCCCGACAGGCCGCGATTGGCGCTGGCCTCCCCTTCTTAACTGCCGCCAGCACCGTAAACAAGATGTGCGGCTCCGGCATGAAGGCCGTGATGATCGGCCACGATCTGCTCGCCGCCGGCAGCGCCTCGGTGGTGATCGCGGGCGGCATGGAAAGCATGACGAATGCGCCCTATCTACTTGATCGTGCTCGCGGCGGCTATCGGCTCGGCCATGGGCGCGTGGTCGATCATATGTTCCTCGATGGGCTCGAGGATGCCTATGACAAGGGGCGCTTGATGGGGACATTCGCGGAAGACTGTGCCGAGGCCTATCAATTCACGCGCGAGGCGCAGGACGCCTATGCCATCACATCGCTCACGCGGGCACAGAAGACGATAGAGGCCGGCTATTTCGATCGCGAGATCGTGCCGGTATCGGTCATGTCAGGCAAAAGCGAAGCGACGATCCGCGAGGACGAGCAGCCCGGCAAGGCCAGCATCGACAAGATCCCCAGACTGAAGCCGGCATTCTGCGAAGGCGGCACCGTGACGGCCGCCAATGCGAGCTCGATTTCCGATGGCGCCGCCGCGCTGGTGCTGATGCGACGCTCACGGGCCGACCAACACGACATCGCACCGCGCGCGACAATCGTCGGTCATGCCACGCACTCGCAGGCACCCGGCGAATTCGCCACGGCGCCGATCGGCGCTTTGAGAAAGCTCTCCGAGCGCACGGGATGGCCGCTATCGAGCGTCGATCTCTTCGAAATCAACGAAGCCTTCGCCGTCGTGCCGATGGCCGCCATGCGCGACCTCGATATCCCCCAAGACAAGGTCAACGTCCACGGCGGCGCATGCGCGCTCGGCCATCCGATCGGTGCGTCCGGGGCCCGTGTCATCGTCACGCTGCTGGCGGCGCTGGAGCTATACGGGCTGAAGCGCGGCATGGCGGCGCTCTGTATCGGTGGCGGCGAAGCGACCGCTATCGCCATCGAGCGGCAGTGAGCGGAAAAAGGAGGCGCGCTGATGATCTTGTCCGACACGCAGCAGCAAATCCGGGACCTCGCGCGAGATTTCGCACGCGAACGACTAGCGCCGGGCGCCGCCGAGCGGGATCGCACACACAGCTTCCCACGCGATGAACTGAAAGAGATGGGCGAACTCGGCCTTCTCGGCATGCTGGTGCCGGAGGCCTATGGCGGCTCCGACACGGGAACGGTTGCCTACGCGGCGGCACTCGAAGAGATCGCCGCCGGAGATGGCCCCTGCTCGACGATCATGAGCGTCCATAGTTCCGTCGGCTGCGTTCCCATCCTCAAATTCGGAAACGAGGAGCAGAAACAGCGCTTTCTTCCGAAGCTCGCTACCGGCGAATGGATCGGCGGCTTCGCGCTAACGGAGCCGCAGGCCGGCTCCGACGCCTCCAATCTGCGCACCCGCGCGCGCCGCGACGGCGATCACTATGTGCTTGATGGCGCCAAGCAGTTCATCACATCGGGCAAGAACGGACAGGTGATCATCGTCTTCGCGGTCACGGACGCGACGGCCGGCAAGAAGGGGATAACCGCCTTCATCGTACCGACGGACACGCCGGGATACGAGGTCATTCGCGTCGAGCACAAATTGGGCCTGCACGCCTCCGACACCTGCCAGATCGCCTTTAACGACATGTGCATCGCCGCGGATCTTCGCCTCGGCGAGGAAGGCGATGGCTACAGGATCGCGCTTGCCAATCTGGAAGGCGGCCGGATCGGGATCGCGGCGCAGGCGGTCGGCATGGCGCGTGCGGCTTTCGAGGCAGCGCGCGACTACGCCCGCGAGCGTGCGGCGTTCGGCAAGCCGATCATCGAGCATCAGGCCGTCGCCTTTCGTCTTGCCGATATGGCGACACAAATCGAGGCGGCGCGGCAGCTGGTGTTTCATGCAGCGAGCCTGCGCGAGGCGGGGCTGCCCTGTCTTTCCGAGGCGTCGATGGCCAAGCTCTTTGCATCTGAAATGGCCGAGCGCGTCTGTTCCGATGCGATCCAGATCCATGGCGGCTATGGCTACATGAGTGATTACCCCGTCGAGCGCATCTACCGGGATGTCCGCATCTGCCAGATCTACGAGGGAACGAGTGACGTTCAGCGCATGGTGATCGCCCGCAATCTATAGGGAATACGCCGCGTCGTTCCTGAGGAGAGGATCGATGCGAGCGGAGGAGGAACACAGGAAATGCCAGACAGTCAACGACTGAGCCTCTACGTCCCCGAACCCGCCGTTCGCCCTGGCGGTCTTCCCGATTTCTCCAACGTCAAGATCGCCAAGGCCGGCGCCGTGCCGCGCCCGGAGGTGGATGTCGCATCCGAAGACATCCGCGATCTCGCCTATTCGATCATCCGCGTGCTGAACCAGGAGGGCGAGGCCGTCGGCCCTTGGGCGGGGTTGCTCTCGGATGAAGCTCTTTTGACCGGGCTGCGCAACATGATGAAGCTGCGCGCCTTCGACGCGCGCATGCTGATGGCACAGCGCCAGGGCAAGACGTCCTTTTACATGCAGCACCTTGGCGAAGAGGCAGTCAGTTGCGCCGTGCGCAAGGCGCTGAACAAGGGGGACATGAATTTCCCGACCTATCGGCAGGCAGGCCTCCTCATCGCCGACGACTATCCGATGGTCGAGATGATGAATCAGATCTTCTCCAACGAGAACGATCCGCTGCGGGGGCGGCAGCTGCCGATCATGTATTCCTCGAAGGAGCACGGCTTCTTCACTATCTCGGGCAACCTCGCCACCCAGTATGTCCAGGCCGTCGGCTGGGCGATGGCGTCGGCGATCAAGAACGATACACGCATCGCCGCCGCCTGGATCGGCGACGGCTCGACCGCTGAATCCGACTTTCACTCGGCGCTCGTCTTTGCCTCGACCTACAGGGCGCCTGTCATCTTGAATATCGTCAACAATCAGTGGGCGATCTCTACCTTTCAAGGCATCGCGCGCGGCGGCTCCGGCACGTTCGCCGCTCGCGGGCTCGGCTTCGGCATCCCGGCGCTGCGTGTCGATGGCAACGACTATCTGGCCGTCTATGCGGTCGCCCGCTGGGCGGCGGAGCGGGCGCGGCGCAATCTGGGGCCGACACTGATCGAATATGTCACCTACCGCGTCGGCGCCCACTCGACCTCCGACGATCCGAGCGCCTATCGACCGAAAACCGAATCCGACGCCTGGCCGCTCGGAGATCCCGTGCTGCGGCTCAAAAAACACCTGATCCTCAAGGGTGTCTGGTCCGAGGAGCGCCACGTGCAGGCTGAGGCCGAGATCCTGGACGAGGTGATCGATGCGCAAAGGCGCGCCGAGGAACACGGAACGCTGCATGCCGGCGGCAAGCCTTCGGTACGGGACATTTTCGAGGGCGTCTATGCCGAGATGCCGCCGCACATTCGCCGCCAGCGGCAGAAAGCGGGGTACTGATATGGCGCGCATGACCATGATCGAGGCGGTGCGCAGCGCCATGGATATCTCGATGGCCCGCGACGAGGACGTCGTCGTGTTCGGCGAGGACGTCGGCTATTTCGGCGGCGTGTTCCGTTGCACTCAGGGGCTTCAGGCGAAATACGGCAAGACCCGCTGCTTCGATACGCCGATCAGCGAATCCGGCATCGTCGGCACGGCGATCGGCATGGCGGCCTACGGGCTGAAACCCTGCGTCGAGATCCAGTTCGCGGACTACATGTATCCGGCCTACGACCAAATCACCCAGGAGGCGGCGCGTATTCGCTATCGCTCGAATGGCGATTTCACATGCCCGATCGTGCTCAGGATGCCGACGGGCGGCGGGATCTTCGGCGGGCAGACGCATAGCCAGAGCCCGGAGGCGCTGTTCACCCATGTCTGCGGCCTCAAGGTAGTTGTCCCCTCCAACCCCTATGACGCCAAGGGACTGCTCATCGCCGCGATTGAGGACCCTGATCCGGTGATGTTTCTCGAACCCAAGCGGCTTTACAATGGCCCCTTCGATGGCCACCACGAGCGCCCGGTGACGCCATGGTCAAAGCATGAGCTCGGCGAAGTGCCTGAAGACCACTATGCGATCCCGATCGGCAAGGCGGAGATCCGGCGCGCCGGAAGCGGGGTCACGGTCATTGCCTATGGAACAATGGTGCATGTGGCGCTCGCGGCGGCCGAGGATACCGGTGTCGATGCCGAGGTGATCGATCTGCGCAGCCTGCTGCCGCTCGACCTCGATACCATCGTGCAATCCGTATCGAAGACCGGTCGCTGCGTCGTGGTTCATGAGGCAACGCTGACGTCGGGCTTCGGGGCCGAGATCGTGGCGCTGATACAGGAGCATTGCTTCTACCATCTGGAGGCGCCGATCGTGCGGGTCGCGGGCTGGGATACGCCCTATCCGCACGCGCAGGAGTGGGATTATTTCCCCGGCCCCGCGCGCGTTGGACGGGCGCTTCGCGAAGTCATGGAGGCGTGAAGATGGGCGAGTTCACGATCAAGATGCCGGATGTCGGTGAAGGCGTGGCCGAGGCGGAGCTGGTGGAGTGGCACGTAAAGGCCGGCGATCCGGTTCGCGAGGACATGGTGATCGCGGCCGTGATGACCGACAAGGCAACGGTCGAGATCCCGTCACCGGTCAGCGGCACGGTGACCTGGCTCGGCGCGGAAGTGGGAGACACCGTGGCCGTAAAGGCGCCGCTGGTGAGGATAGAGACGGCGGGCGGAGATGAAGTGTCGGCGCCCGCCCGGCCCGCGCCCTTGGCGACAGATAAGCCATCCGCCGCAGCCAGTGAAAGCGAAGCGCCTGCTCGGCTGCAGCCGGCGCAAGCTAAGCAAGCGTTGTCCCAGCCGACAAGCCTACCGCAGGAGAAGCCGTTGGCATCGCCTTCTGTGCGCCTCTTTGCCCGCGAAAGCGGTGTCGATCTCAGACAGGTATCGCCAAACCGTCCAGACGGACGCATTTTGCGCGAAGACGTCGAGCAATATCTCGCGCGCGGGGCGTCTTCGCTTGCTGCGCCTGCCCCGTTCGCCAGAAATACGACGACCGAAGAGGTCAAACTGACCGGGATGCGGCGGCGGATCGCCGAAAAGATGTCGCTCTCCACCTCGCGCATCCCGCATATCACCTATGTCGAGGAAATCGACATGACAGCGCTGGAGGATCTGCGGGCGACGATGAACCGGGACCGCAAGCCGGAGCATCCGAAACTGACGATCCTTCCCTTCCTGATGCGGGCGATCGTCAAGGCTGTCGCCGACCAGCCGGATATAAACGCCACATTCAACGACGATGCCGGCATCCTCACCCGCTCCGGCGGCGTTCACATTGGCATAGCCGCACAGACGCCTGCCGGCCTCGTGGTACCGGTCGTACGTCACGCCGAGGCCCGCACGATATGGGACTGCGCCGGCGAAATGGCGCGCTTGGCGGAGGCGGCGCGCAACGGAACCGCGACGCGTGACGAGCTGACAGGCTCAACCATTACGATAAGCTCGCTGGGCGCATTGGGCGGCATCGTCTCGACACCCGTGATCAACCACCCGGAGGTCGCGATCATCGGCGTCAACAAGATCGCCACCCGCCCCGCCTGGGATGGGACGCAATTCGTGCCGCGCAAGATGATGAACCTTTCCTCCAGCTTCGACCATCGCATCATCGACGGCTGGGATGCCGCGACCTTCATCCAGCGCGTCCGCGTGCTGCTTGAAACGCCGGCGCTGATTTTCATCGAAGGCTGAGGGCCATGAAAGAGATCATCTGCAAATTGCTGGTCATCGGCGCTGGGCCCGGCGGTTACGTCTGCGCCATCCGGGCGGGTCAGCTGGGCATCGACACGGTGATCGTCGAGATGGAGAAGCCCGGCGGCACTTGCCTCAATATCGGCTGCATTCCATCGAAGGCGCTCATCCATGCCGCCGACGAATTCGATGCCGCGCGGCGGATGGCGAGCGGTCGAGACTCGCTTGGTATCCGTGCCGAAGGCGTGGCGATCGATCTCGCCAAGACGATCGCCTGGAAGGATGGGATTGTCGGGCGCCTCACTGGTGGCGTTGCAGCCTTGCTGCAGAAGGCAAGGGTGAAGCAGGTCCATGGCCGGGCGCGATTTCGCGACGGAAAGACGGTGGAGGTCGAGACGGAGACCGGCGCGCAACTCATCCGCGCAGAGAATATCGTGATCGCGACGGGCTCCGAGCCGGTCGAGCTGCCGGGGCTTCCGTTCGGCGGAAGGGTGATCTCCTCGACGGAGGCGCTGGCGCTGCAGAGCGTGCCGGAAAGACTGGTGGTTGTCGGCGCCGGCTATATCGGCCTGGAACTCGGCACAGCCTTCGCCAAGCTTGGCTCTTCGGTCACAATCGTCGAGGCGACGGGCCAGATCCTGCCGCTATACGACGCCGAGCTTGTCAAACCTGTTGCTAAGGCGCTGAAGGAGCGCGGCATTGATCTTCACCTCGGAGCTAAGGCAAAGGCGCTGTCCGATGCCGGCGAAAGCCTGATCATCGAGCAGGCCGATGGCCGCGAGGTCAAACTGCCGGCTGACAGGATACTCGTCACTGTCGGGCGCAGGCCACGAACAACAGGCGTGGGATTGGAGGAGCTAGATCTCGATCGCGCCGGGCCATATCTGCGCATCGATGACCGGTGCCGCACCTCGATGCGCGGGGTCTACGCCATTGGTGATCTCACCGGCGAACCGATGCTTGCGCACCGGGCAATGGCACAGGGCGAGATGGTGGCGGAAATCATCGCCGGCCGTCCGCGGAGCTGGGACAAGCGCTGCATTCCAGCCGTCTGCTTCACGGACCCGGAGATCGTCAGCGCCGGCTTGTCGCCCGATGAAGCCCGCGCGCAGGGCTATGATATCCGTGTTGGCCAGTTCCCGTTCTCGGCCAATGGACGGGCCATGACCATGCAGTCCGAGGATGGCTTCGTGCGTGTCGTGGCGCGGGCGGATACCAATCTCGTGCTCGGCCTGCAGGCGGTCGGTCGCGGCGTCTCCGAATTGTCGGCGGCGTTTGCGCTGGCGATCGAGATGTGCGTTCGCCTCGAGGATCTCGCCGGCACGATCCACGCTCATCCGACGCGCAGCGAGGCTGTTCAGGAAGCGGCGCTCAAAGCGCTTGGCCATGCGTTGCACATGTGAGGCCGGCACGGCAGAAATTCGAGTTCTGCAGCCTGCGTCTACGACCGTCGCTCGTCGAGCACCGTCTCGGCTTCATCACGGCTCATGCCGAGAACCGAGCGTCCCAATTCGAAACCGAAGCCGTTGCGGGCGAAGGCGGACATTTCCTTGTTGTAGCGCTTCTCATCGGCCTCCTCGCGCCGAAAGGGGCCGAAGCCACGTTTGCGGGCGAAGTTGATCGCGGCTACGAGGTCGTCGCTCTCCTCGAGCGCGATGACGGCGGTCTCGCTGTCGATGCCTTTGATCGCGAGCTTCTGCGCCATGATCCGTTTCGATCGACCGCTGCGCACGCCGGAGCGCACGCTGATCTCGGCGTAGGCGACATCGTTCAACCCGCCCTGCTCGTGGCCGAACTTGACCGCGAGATCGGCGAGCGCCCTGACCTGAGCTTCGGATATATCCTCGAACTTTTGTTTGGCCTTGCGCGAGATCGCGTCAGCCAACTGCTTCTCGGTCATCATCTGCCGTCCGAGACGGTAGATGGTCGAGTTGCGCGCCCAGCTCTGCATGCGGCTGGTCGGTATGTCGGATTGCGTGTCTTCGTCAGCCATGGCGTTCCGGATCGCATCCAGAATCGCCTGGAGCAGGTCGTTTCAGCCAGTTAAAGCCATCCGGCCGGGATTTCCAGCACTCTCCCGTCTAAGCCGCCTCAAGCGACGTGCAGGACTTCCGCCGACAGAAGCAAAAGGAAGGTATCGTCATCCAGCCGCTCGGCGATCTCGCCGGTGTCGGTAACGTAATCGGTGCGCGGGCTTGCGCCGACATCAAGCGCCAAGCGCGATGTCAGGATCTGCTCGATAACAACGTAATGCGCGCCCGAACTGCTCTCACAGTGAAAGCGGTTGGTCTCTTTGTACTGCGCCATGATCAAATTCCTCAAGAAATGACCGTCACGCCCACAATACTTGGCAGCCACCTGCCGATAGTCAAGAACACCCGCCCTACTCAATAAGTTTTCTGTTAACAGAAGGATTAGTGCAGCGAGCAGCCCGGCTTAGTGCGCGGGCTGCTGCTTTGCCCTCGCGACGATCTGCGTCGGGTTGACGAACTGCAGCGCGATCACCAGCCAGAACAGCGTCGTCACCATATAGACAACCGCCATGGCATCGATCGACTGGCCAGCCCGAACGCCGGAGGCAAACACGGCATAATAGAGCGACACGACGAGGGTCTGCGTGGTCGGCCCGGCGATGAGGAAGGTGAGTTCGAACATCGCGATGGTGCGAACCAGCACCAGCAGCAGCGCCGCCAGCATGCCGGGCAAGAGCAGCGGCAACAGGATGCGCAGGAACAGGCTGGTGGTGCCTGCGCCGAAGACACGGGCAGCGGCTTCGATGCGCGGGTCGATCTGTTCGATGAAGGGGATCATCACCAGAACCACGAAGGGAAGCGACGGCACGACGTTGATGAGAACGACGCCCCAGAAGGTTCCTCCCAGCCCAAGCTGATAGAGCACCGTCGCAAGCGGGATGCCGTAGGTCAGCGGCGGAATAAGCAGCGGGAGAAGGAAGAGCAGAATGACCACGCGCTTGCCGGCGAAATCGCGTCGCGCCAGGGCATAGGCGGTCATCACGCCGAGAATGCCCGAAATGATGACAACGGTGAAAACGATCTCGAAGGTGACGAGGACGACGCTGGAGAGCTGGAATTCCTTCCAGGCGCTGAAATACCATTTCGTTGTCCAGCCAGCCGGCAGCCATGTGCCGAGCCATCGTGTCGCGAACGAGTTGACGACGACGGCTGCGATGACCGCAAGCAGATTGAGGACGAAGAGCGTGGCGAGCGCCCATATGGCGAAACGCCAAATCTTCGAGGTGAGGCCTTGGTCGCGGATCATGGTCAGCCTTTCGTGCCGCCGGCGGGGCCGCGGTAGAAGAATGAGCGTGCGCCGAGAACGGCGAGCACCACAGCCAGTTCAACGCCGCCCATGATGAGCGCGATCGCCGAGCCCAGCGAGTGATCATATTGCTCGAACGCGGCCTGATAGGCGGCAATCGAGATGACGCGGGTCGGGCCTGCCGGTGCACCCAACAGCACGGCGGATGGAAACACCGCGAACGCCTGCACGAAAGCAAGGCAGAAGGTTACCGCAAGCCCCGGCACCAGCAAGGGTAGGAAGACGCGCATGAAACGCTGCCTCGGGCCGGCCCCAAGCGTGGCGGCTGCCTGCTCGATCGCCGGATCGATGCCGGTGATGTAAGACAGCGTCAGCAGGAAGGCGAAGGGGAAGCCGGTGATGAGCAGCGACGCGAAGACGCCCCAGTAGTTGTTGGTCAGCTTGATCGGATTGTCGATGATGCCGATCATCAGAAGCGTGTGGTTGAACCAGCCGCGCGGTCCGAGGAACGTCAGCAAGCCATCGGCGACGAAAACCGTGCCGAGCGTGATTGGTAGTACCAGGATGGTCGTGAGCAAACGCTGGCGGTGCATCAGGCGGACACGGAAGGCGACGGGCACGGCGAAGGCGAGGTTGATGATCGTCACCGGCAGCGCCAGCCAGAGCGTCGCGCCGATGGTGTTGTACTGAAAGGGATCGCTGAAGAACTTGGCATAGTTGGCATACCACGCGCCATCCTTCGGCGTCAGCGAATCCACGACGCCGTAGAGAAACGGATAGACGAACAGCGCGATCATGAAGGCAAGGCCGGGGAGGATCAGCATGGTGGTGCCGTCGAAGCCCCGGGCCGCCAGCCGCGTTCGAAGCGACGGCGCGCTCATCGTGCGCTGCCTCCGAAGACCAGCGCCCTGCCCGCGATCGGCTTCAGCCGCGTTGCTGTTCCGCGGGGCAACGCGTCGTCGGCGCGGAAATAGAGGTCGGATCCGTCGGCCGAGCGCGCCAGTCCGAAGAAGGCGCGGCCGCGATACTCCATGCTCGATACGATGGCGGCGATCCCCTCGTCGGCGGCGACCAAGTCCTCGGGGCGCACCGAGAAGATAGCGGCGTCGCCGGGCTTGAGCGGCGTGCGCATCGTGCCGGTGATGCGGGCGCCGGCAACGTCGATCTCGGCCTCATCGCCCGAGACCGAGACGACCTTGCCGGGCACGCGGGTACGAAAGCCCATGAAGTCGGCAACGCCGACATTGACGGGCCGCTGATAGAGATCCTGCGGCGAGCCGATCTGCTCGATGTGTCCCTGGCTCATGACGACGATACGGTCGGCCAGCGACAACGCCTCGTCCTGGTCGTGGGTAACGTAGATGGTCGTCGAGCCGATCTGGTCGTGGATGCCGCGGATTTCGGCGCGCATCTCCAGGCGCAGCTTGGCGTCGAGATTGGACAAGGGCTCGTCCATGAGCACGATAGGCGGGCGGATGACGATGGCGCGGGCGATCGCCACGCGCTGCTGCTGACCGCCGGAGAGCTGCCCGGGCAGCTTGTCAGCCTGGCTTTCCAGGCGCACCAGCGCCAAGGCGTCATTGATCCGCTTGTCGGCCTCCGGTCCCTTGATGCCCTGCATCGACAGCCCGAAGCCGACGTTCTTGCGCACGCTCATATGCGGGAAAAGCGCGTAGCTCTGAAACACCATCCCGAACCCTCGGCGTTCCGGCTCAAGCTGGTCGATGCGCTTGCCCCCGAGACGGATCTCCCCGCCAGACAGCCCCAGAAGGCCGGCGATACAGTTGAGCGCCGTGGACTTGCCGCAGCCGGATGGACCGAGCAGCGCCACGAATTCACCGGGCTCGATCGCAAGATCGATGCCATCGAGCGCGTTGTAGGCGCCGAAGGAGCGGCTCAGCCCATCGAGTTCAAGACGCGCGGTGCCGCGCGAAGAGGCCACCGTATTCGCTACCGAGTTCAAACCACTCTCCATGTCACGCCGAAAATGGCCGGCACCGGCTATGACAACCGGCGCCGGCAATGTCAGGGATCAGCCCTTCTTGGAGCCGATCTTTTCGTCCCAGATCCGGAAGGCCTCGACGAGCTGCTTTGGCTCGAGCGGCACTTCCAGCGGATTGTTGGCGATCCAGTCGGCATATTCAGGCCGGCCGAACTCCTTGATCGTGTCCTGGCTTTCCTGCGGCGCCATCTCGATCGTCACGTCCTTGACGGCGGGGCCCGGATAGAAATAGCCGGCGTCATAGGCAATCGCCTGCTGCTTCGGCTGCAGGATGTAGTTCAAGACGTCGATCAGCACCGCGATCTTCTCGTCGGAGACGCCCTTGGGGATCACGGCGTAATGCGCATCCGTTACCCAATGGAAGCCTTCCAGCTTCTGCACCTTCGCCTCGGCGGGAACGATGCCGAGCGCACGCGGGTTGATGTCCCAGCCAGTGGTGGAAACGACGATGTCGCGCGTCCCCTCGCCGAGCTCCTTCATCACCTGACCGGTGCCGGTCGGGTAGTATTCGATGTGTTCGCCAAGTGCTGCCAGATATTCCCAGGTCTTGTCCCAACCCTTGACCGGATCGCGGGGATCGCTGTCGCCGAGCAGATAGGGCAGGCCCATCAGGAAGGTGCGGCCGGGGCCGGAATTGGCAGGGCGGGCGTAGATGAAGCGGTTCTTGTTGGCCTTTGCCCATTCCAGCAGCTCCGGCGCCGATTTCGGCGGCGTGGCGACCTTGTCAGGCATGTATTCGATCAGCGGGCCCGAGGGATAATAGGTGATGACGATGCCCTGATCCTTGGCGAGCGCCTGCATCTTGAATGCCTGCGGCTGCAGGATCTTTTGGATGTCGGGCAAATCCGCCTTGTGCGCGGCGAGGTCGAGCCAGAGGCCCTGATCAAGACCGGCCGAGAGCGCGTCCGTGCCTGTCAGCACGAGGTCGATATCGACCTTCCCGGCCGCTTGCTGCGCCTTGATCTTGCCGGGAAATTCAGGGGCCGGCGCCTTGGTGAAGGCGAAGTTCGAAACCCAATCGGCCTTTTCGGATGCATAGGCTTCAAACATGCCCTGCGTCAGCGCCAGGTTGCCGGCGACGTCAGCGATGGTGATGGTCACGGGGCTTGCGGGCTTCTTGGCCTGCGCCCAAACCTTGACGGGAAGCATGGCGGCAACGGCAGCGCTGGCTGCGGTCCCGACGAATGTTCTGCGGGTAAATTTCATGCTGTTCTCTCCTCCTCTTTTGGCCGCACAGAGCACACCAAATCCGTGCACGTGCGTATCCTGATCCATTTATGCGGTCGGATTTTCTGGCCGGCTTTGTTTGGAACCTCCTGAATTTCTTGCCAGAAACACCGTTCCTCCGCGGTGTATCTTGGCAGCAATGTAGAATTGATATACTAGTATGCACATTCAAGTCAACGTTAGGGCCCTACATGCATCCAGCCGCTGCCACCGCCATTCCCGAACTCTCGGCGCAGGCCGAGCGGCCGGCAAAGCTGCGGCGCGTGACGACGGCGGACGCCATTTTCGAGCGGCTCTACAACGACATCGTCTCGCTGAAGATGCCGCCCGGCATGGCGCTGCAGGAAAAGCGCATCGCCGAGGATTTCGCGGTCAGCCGGACGCCCGTTCGCGAGGCTCTTCTCCGGCTGTCGGAAGGCGGATTGGTCGACATCTATCCGCAGTCGGGCACCGTCGTGTCGCGTGTACCGGTATCGGCGATCCCCGAGGCCGTCGTGGTGCGCAAGGCACTGGAGGGAACGACGGTCGAGCGCGCAACGGAGATCGCCTCGGCGGCTGATCTGTCCCGCCTCGACGCCATCATCACGCGCCAGCGGGCGCTCTCCATTCTGGGCGACACCTCGGGCTTTCACGAAGAGGATGAGGCCTTTCACGAGGCGATCGCGCAGATTGCCGGCTATCCAGGCATCTGGGGTATCCTGAAATCCGTCAAGGTCCAGATAGACCGCGCTCGACGGCTGACGCTACCGGTGCTCGGCCGCATGGAGAATGTGGTCGGCGAGCACGCGATCATCCGCGACGCGATCGCCGCGCATGATGTGGAGGCCGCGCGCGCCGCAATGACGCATCATCTGAGCGCCGTCATCCCCGATGTGGCGGAGCTGCGCACGCGCTACCCCGATTATTTCTGCTGACGAACGGCGACACCAAAACAAAAGGCATTGAAGGAGGAAACAGATGCGGCAGGGTTGGAGATGGTTCGGACCGGATGCGCCGGTCGCGCTCGACGAAGTCAGGCAAGCCGGAGCGACCAACATCGTGTCATCGCTGCACCAAGTGCCGATCGGCCGCGCCTGGACCGAGGCCGAGGTGCGCGAGCGCCAGGCGATGATCGAGACGACGCCCCCAGGGCGCTCGCAGCTCACCTGGTCGGTCGTCGAGAGCATTCCGATTCCAGATGCGGTGAAGCGCAAGGGTGGGCAGGCGAAGGCGGAGATCGAGGCGTGGATCGCAAGCCTTGAAGCGGTTGCTGCCTGCGACATCCCGATCGTCTGCTACAACTTCATGCCTGTCGTCGACTGGACCCGGACAGATCTCGACCACGAGATAGACACCGGCGCGACGGCGATGCGTTTTGACCACGAGAAGTTCGCAGCCTTCGATCTCTTCATTCTTCAGCGCGACGGCGCCGATGCGGCCTACTCGGCGCAAGACAAGGCGCGCGCCCGCAAGGTCTTCGACGCCATGTCGGAGAGCGACATTGCCGACATCACCCGCAACATCACCTCGGCCTTGCCGGGATCGACAACCGAACCGCTGACCATCCCGGAATTTCGCGACCGTCTCGCCGCCTATGCCGGCATCGATGCCGGCCGCCTGCGCCAGCATCTGATCGAGTTTCTTGAGGCGGTTGCGCCGGTGGCCGAAGCACGTGGCGTCAAGCTGACGCTTCATCCAGACGACCCGCCGCGCTCGCTGTTCGGCCTGCCGCGCATCGCCTCCACCGCCGAGGATTATGCGGCGCTGTTCAATGCTGTCCCGTCGCCGGCGAACGGGATGTGCTATTGCACCGGCAGTCTCGGCGTACGTGCTGATAACGACCTGCCCGCCATCGCACGACGGTTCGCGTCCCGTATTCATTTCGCGCATCTGCGAGCGACCAAACGCGAAGGCGACGGCCGCAGCTTCCACGAAAGCGCCCACCTGGAAGGCGATGTCGACATGGTCGCCGTGCTGAAAGAACTGGTCGCCGAGGATCGTAACCGCAAGGCCGACGGGACGATCGTTTTCCGCTCGGACCACGGCCACCGCATGCTCGACGATCTCACCAAGACCACCACGCCGGGTTATCCGGCGATCGGTCGATTGAGAGGGCTTGCCGAGCTTCGCGGCATCCTGCACGCATTGGGCGCGCCGCCGAGCTGATTGATCGCATGTCGGTGCAGCAAAACCGCTGCAAGCTTTTGCGGCACCGACGTGATCTAGAAGGAGAGATCGAGCGCCCTGCCCTCGAACAATCGATCCCGAGAGCCTTCGAGATGCGACTGCATCAGGTCGCGCGCCTCCTCGGCCCGGCCTTCGGCGATGGCCTTGTAGATGGTGTTGTGCTCCTGGAAGACCTGTTCTAGGCCGGGTCTCGGCCCCAGCAGGGACAGACCGTGGAGATGCATGCCAACAGCGATATGGGCTTTGAGCGCATCGATCGAGGCGGTGTAATAATGATTGTTGGCGGCCTCGGTCACGGCGCGGTGGAAATTGAAATCCGCGTCGGTGCGGTGCAGCTGATGGCTCGTCGCTTCCCGGAGATCGGCCAGCGCCGAGGCAATCTTCTGGATCGCGGCCTCGTCGCGGCGCTTGGCGGCGAAATAGGCGGCGGCCGGCTCGATCGTCAGGCGGAATTCGTAGCAGCGCTGGATATCGGCGATCGTCTTGACCGGCGAATAGGAAAGATGCGTCGTCGGCGAGCTGTTGGCGCTGACGAAGGTTCCTGCGCCCTGACGGGCATAGACCATGCCCTGGTCGCGCAGCTTGGCCAGCGCATCGCGAACGATCGGCCGGGAAACGCCAAGCATGGACGCAAGCTCATGTTCGCCGGGCAACCGCGAATCCGGCGGGTAGTTTCCGGCACGAATACGCTCCTGCAACTGATCGAACACACGGTCCACCAGTTTCATCGGCTTGCCGCGCTCCGGCTTCGGCGCCGGGGTTGCCGGCGCACCGTTTGCTTCATCCACGTCCATTCTCCCCGCCGGCATTATCTCACGCCGCCTGATTCTGAGGAATCAGTCTTAGCAAACTATCGGAATTCCCAAAGCCCCCGGATTTTACCGCACAACGGAAATGGCGGCCATCTACATCGGTTACGTCGAACCAGGGAATCCCCGCCTCTATTTCCCCCTTGGGCAAAAGTGTGCGAACGCCAAGCGCGCGAAACACCGCCAGCGCCGTATCACCACCGCCGACCATCAGCATATCTGGCCGCGTCTGCTTGATCGCCGATTTTACGCCCTCAGCGAAACGATCCGCGACGGCGACCGCGTCCTCCGACATTTCCCCGGTGCAGCACAGCAGCGCCGGCAAGCCCAGTGTTTCTGTCTCATTTAGCGCGCCCATCGGCGCAGCAATCGACGCACGCAAAGCGCCCGATGCCTCGAGCTGGGCCATCTGCGCGGCGGTAATCGGGTCGCGGGAGCCGAATGCAAAGAGCGTGTTGCGCGCGGGTTCGAATACAGTCGTCGCATCGCGTCCCCGGCGAAGGCGACGGGCAATAGCGCTGCCGAGCCCACGCGCACCGACCGCGAGCGCCGTCTGCCAATCATGCTCAGAGACGAGCCGGTCTAAGTCCGCATCGCTGCCGGCATCGACGACAACAACCCTATCTTCACGACCCTCGAAAAGGGCGGCCACCGGCAACGGCGTTTCAACGCCGCGCCCGACCACATGGCCGCCGCGAGTGAAGCGTTCCTGGTCAAGAATGGCCGGGGCGATGGTGATTTCGCGATGGCCGAAGATGGCCGCGATGGCGGCACTTTCAGCCGCCACATTGCCCTTCAGCCGGGAATCGATCTTCTTCAGGACGATATCGGGGTGTGCGGCAAGAAGAGCGCTGGCCGCGAGGCCTGCCCTTCTCGCCGCTTCCCCCTCCGGGAGGGCGCGCGAGGCGGTGTTAACAACTGCCACCTCGCAACCGGTCGCCAGAGCATCGTCGATGGCTTCTATCTCGATCGCCACGGCAACGGAAAGACCGGCATCGACGAACGGGGTCCCCGTGTCGAGCGCGCCGGTCAGATCGTCAGCGATGATCGCGACCTTCAACGTCATGCAGCCTGTCCCGTGTTCACCGCGTGGCAGGCGACGAGATGGCCGGGCTTTGCTTCCTTCCACTCCGGCACGACCTTGCTGCATACATCCATGGCGATCGGGCATCGCGAATGGAAGCGACAGCCGCTCGGCGGGTTGAGCGGGCTCGGCACGTCGCCCTGCAGGATCTGGCGGGTGCGGGTGCGCTCGAGTTCCGGATCGGTTTCCGGGACGGCCGACAGCAACGCCTTGGTATAGGGGTGCAGCGGGTTTTCGAACAGTTCCTCGCGGGTCGCGAGTTCCGCCAGGCGGCCGAGATACATGACGCCGACGCGGGTGCTGATATGGCGCACGACGGCAAGGTCGTGGGCGATGAACAGGTAGGTCAGACCATACTTTTCCTGCAGGTCAAGCAGCAGGTTGATGATCTGCGCCTGGATCGAGACGTCGAGCGCCGAGATCGCCTCGTCGCAGACGATAAACTTCGGCTGACAGGCAAGCGCGCGGGCAATGACGACGCGCTGGCGCTGGCCGCCGGAAAGCTCGTGCGGATAGCGCTGCGCGAAGCGGGTCGGCAAGCCGACGTCGGTGAGCAGTGCTGCGACGCGGTCCTTCAGCTCGGCCTTGGTGCAGAGCTTGTGGAAGAGGATCGGCTCGCCAACGGCCTCGCCGATCGTCATACGCGGGTTGAGCGTCGAATACGGGTCCTGGAAGACGATCTGCAGGTCGCGGCGGAAGGGCCGCATCTGCTTTTCATCCAGCGTCGCCAGATCCTGGCCCTTGTAGACTACCTTGCCCGAGGTCGCCTTGTAGAGGTTGAGGATGGTGAAGCCTGTCGTCGACTTGCCGCAGCCGGATTCGCCGACGAGCGAGAGCGTCTCGCCTTCCATGATGTCGAGATTGACGTTGTCGAGCGCATATACTGTCGCCGAACGCTCGCCAAAGGCACCGAGCTTGACGTGGAAATGCTTGACGAGGTTTTCGACCTTGAGCAGCGGTTGGGCACCCATCACGCGGCCTCCTGCATTTTCTGGACGACGAAGCAGGCGGTGCGGTGGTTTCCGGCGCCTGAGATCGGCTCGAGTTTCGGCACGCGCTCGTGGCAGACGGCTTCCGCCAGCGGACAGCGTGGGGCAAAGGGGCAACCCTTGGGGCGACGGCCAGGCTCCGGCGGCGTGCCGCCGATCGAGCTCAGACGGCTTGCGGGCGCATCCGACAGCTTCGGGATCGAGGCGAGCAGGCCGCGCGTATAGGGGTGGCTCGGGCGAGCGTAGAGTTCGTCAACCGGCGCATCCTCGACCACGGTGCCGGCATAGAGCACGGCGACGCGGTCAACGAGACCGGCGATCAGCGCCAGGTCGTGGGTGATCCAGACGACGGACATGCCGAGCTTGGCGCGCAGGTCCTTCACCAGATCGACGATCTGCGCCTGGATGGTGACGTCGAGTGCCGTTGTCGGCTCGTCGGCGATCAGGAGCTTCGGATTGCAGGCAAGGCCGATCGCGATCATGACACGCTGGCGCATGCCACCGGAGAGCTCGTGCGGGTAGGCTTGCAGCCGCTCTTCCGGGCCGGGGATGCCGACAAGGCGCAGAAGTTCGACGGCGCGCGTGCGCGCCTCGGCCTTCTTCATGCCGCGGTGGTAGATCAGCGGCTCGCAGATCTGGTCCCCGATGCGCATGACCGGGTTGAGCGAGGTCATCGGGTCCTGGAAGACGAAGCCGATATCGCCGCCGCGCACCTTGCGCAGTTCCTTGTTCGACATCTTCTGCAGGTCGTGGCCGTCAAAGCTCGCCGAGCCCTTGGTGACCTTGATCTTGTTTGGCAAAAGCCGCATCAGGCTAAGCATTGTGAGGCTCTTGCCGCAGCCGGATTCGCCGACGACGCCGAGCGTCTCACCCTTGTTGACGTAGAGGTCGATACCATCGACCACGACCGCCGGGCCGTTCCTGCCGTCGATCTCGACCGTCAGGCCGCGGACATCGAGCAGTTTCTCATTGGATCGCGTCGTGCTCATTATTTGGAACCCCGCGGATTGAGGGCGTCGTTGAGGCCATCGCCGAGGAAGCTGAAGGCGACCGAGGCAAGGCCGAGGACGGCGGCCGGGGCAGCCAGCAGGTGCGGATAGTGCTGCCAGACACGCAGGCCGTCGGAGATCATGTTGCCCCAGCTGGGCGTGGGCGGATTGACGCCGACGCCGAGGAAGCTGAAGGCGCTTTCCAGCACCATGGCCGTGCCGAGACCGGCGCTGACCGAGACGATCAACGGGCCAAGCGCGTTCGGAATGACGTAACGCTTCATGATGATCCAATTCGACAGACCAAGCGCCTGGGCGGCGGTGATATAGGGACGGCTGCGGATCGACAGGACCTGGGCACGAACGAGGCGCGCATAGGGCGGCCATGAGATCAACGCCATCGAGCCGAAGACCAGCATGAAATCGACCCAGATCGTCTGGCGATAGAAGGGATTGAGGGTCGCCAGATACTGCGCTTCCATCCACTTGGTGATCGGCGACTTCAGCGACGCGTTGATGACGACGACGAGAAGCAGGTTGGGCACCGACATGGTCATGTCGGTCAGCCACATGATGACGCGATCGAACGGATTGCCGAAGAAGCCGGCGATAGCGCCGAGCAGCGTGCCGATGAAGACCGCGATGACGGTGACGATGACCGCGACCAGGAAGGCCGTGCGAGTGCCGTAGACAACGCGGCTGAAGACATCGCGGCCGAGATCGTCGGTTCCGAAGAGATGGGCCAGCGACGGAACGGCGTTTCGGGCCTGCAGGTCCTGGCTCAGATAGTCATAGGGCGTCAGATAGGGGCCGAAAATCGCGGCGAAGGCCAGAATGAGCACGACAGCGAGACCGAAGACGGCAAGCTTGTTGCGCTTTAGGCGATACCACGCGTCACGCCACAGGCTGACGGGTGCCTCTTCTTGTTGGGCGACGGGAGAGAGAAGGATGGCGGACATGGTCAGCGGCTCCTTCTTGCATCGTTGGCACGCGGATCAAGCAGCGGGTAGAGAACGTCGACCAGAAGGTTCGACATCATCACCAGGAAGGATCCGATCAGCGTGATCGCCAGAATGACGGGATAGTCGGAATTGGTGAGCGCCTGCACGGTCAGGCGGCCGAGGCCGGGCAGACCGAAGACGAGTTCGACGAAGATCGCGCCGTTGACGATGGTGATCATGATCAGGCCGAGCTGGGTGACAACAGGCGTCAGCACCGGGCGCAGGATATGGCGCAGCGCCACGACCATTTCAGGCACGCCCTTGGCGCGGGCGGTGCGGACGAAATCCTCGGACAGCACCTCGATGACGGCGGCGCGCGTCTGGCGCACGATGAGCGCGATCGGCTGGAAGGAGAGAACAATCATCGGCAAGAGGATGCGCACGTCGAAGACGCCGCCCCAGCCGTAGGGCACCTTGATCATCGGCATCAGCACGATTAGGCCGACCATCAGTAGCGGGCCGGCGACATAGGCCGGGATCGCCCAGAGGAAGAGCGCCGAGCCGAGGATCGTGTAATCGAGGCGGCTGTTCTGGTTCATCGCGGCAATCATGCCGAGCGGAATGGCAATGACCGTCGTGAGGATGATGGAACAGAGCGCAAGCTTGAACGAAACCGGAGCTGCCGCCGAGACCATGGCCCAGACCGACCGGCCCGATGTCAGCGAATTGCCGAACTGTCCGTGCAGGAGGTTCCAGATGTAAAGGCCGAACTGCTCGATGAAGGGCCTGTTCAGGCCGGCACTTTCGCGGATGGCTTCGATGCGCTGCGGGTTATAGGCGACGTCGCCGGGCGCGCGCAGAAAAATCAGCTTGATCGGATCGCCAGCGCCATAGAAAGCCAGCGCATAGACGGCCAGCATGACGATAAGGACTGACGGAATCCAGATGGCAAACCGGGTTAGCACGTAGCGTAACAAGGTCACCTCCCACCGGTTGGTAGACACGTTTCCGCGCTCACGCGGACATGCGATGTCTTCTTGAAACTTGCGCGAAGGCCTTGCGGTCTTCGCGCGGTTGCTAAGTTGCCCAAAATCCGATTACGGGCGGGCTATCTGTTCGTAGGTTCCGGACCGGCTCAGCCGATCGAAATGTCCCAGGGCGCCACGACCTGCCAGTCGAGGTTCTTCTCCATGCCCTTGACCTCCTTGGTGGCCCAGCGCGACATCGCCTGAGAGTACCACGGAATGAAGGCCCAATCCTCGCGGAATGCCTTCTGGGCATCCTGGGCGAGCTTGACGCGATCGGGATCGTCGGCCGCCTTGGTCGCGGCTTCCGCGAGTGCGGCATCGACCTTCTCGTTCTTGTATCCGCCAAGCTTGTTCTGGGCGTTGGACGAAGTCGAGGCGATGCAGCCGGCGAGATAGGAGACGGCGTCAGGAACACGGGTGCCGACGTCGTCGCGGAAGATCTGCACCGCGTTCTGGTCCGGACCGGCATAGGAGTCCTGCTGCGGCTTCATGTCGACGGCGGTGATGCCGAGATTCTGGCGCCACTGCTCGGCAATGTACTGCGCCGCTGCCTGGATGGCCGGGGCGGAGATGCCGACGAAGAGGATCTTCGGCAGACGTTCAGGGCCACCATAGCTCGATTCGGCGAGCAGCTTCTTGGCGGCTGCCGGATCATAGGGGAAGGGCTCGAAGCCGGAATTGTCGGCGCCGGGAACCGAGTTCAGGATCTGGTCGGCCTTCTTGTGCGGACCATCAGGATAAGAGGCCTTGAAGAGACCGTCGCGATCGATCGCCATGATCAGCGCTTGGCGGACCTTCGGATCGTCCATCGGTGCGCGGGTGACGTTGAACCAGAAGTGCTGGCTGGTCGGGATCAGCGGGCCGGCAGAGAATTCCGGACCGAGATCCTGGATGATCGTCGAGGTGACGAGCTCGGTATGGGCGTTGAATTCGCCCGACTTGATGAGCGACGTCGCGGTGACGTTGTCTTCGATCGAGGTAATCTCGATGCGCGCCAGCTTCGGCTTCGGGCCGAAGAAGTTCTCGTTCGGCTCGAACACCAGCTTGCCGGCGTCGATATCGATGCTGGTGAGCTTGAACGGGCCGGAATAGACGGCGCTGCTGTCAGGCTTGTACCAGTCGGCCACTTCCTCGCCGTCGCTGCCGCGAGACTGCGCGGCCTTGGTGATCGGCGCGATGTGGTTGGCAAGACGCATGAAGAAGATCGGGTCGGCTTCCGTCAGCGTGACGACGACGGTGCCCTCGTCAGGCGTTGCAACGCCCGTCAGCTCGTTGCCGGAACCCGCGCCGATTTCCTTGTAACCCTGAACCTTGCTCAGCACCTGGTCGGCGCGCTGGCTCTTCGTGTTGGGCATCGAAGCGACTTCCCAGGAGCCCTTGACGTCTGCCGAAGTGATCTTGCTGCCGTCGGAGAAGGTTGCCTTCGGGTCGATCTTGAAGGTCCAGACCTTGTTGTCAGGCGATTCCCAGCTGGTGAAGACGTAAGGCTTGATCTTGCCTTCGCTGTCGAAATACATCGGCGAAGCCCACCAGATCGAGTTCCAGCGGAACGGAACGCCACCGCCGCGCAGCGGCGACCAATCCTGGTTGAACGCCGGGTTGGCGACCTTCAGCACCTGGCCGTCATCGGCGAGCACGATGCGTGCATTCAGGCCGAAAACCGTTAGGCCAACGCCTGCGGCGAGGCCGAGCTTCAGCGCCTCGCGACGCGACATTCCGTTATTCTGGCCCTTATTCTCATTCGTCCGATCAGTCATTCCATCCTCCCATGACAAAACCGATGACGCTTGGCTCTTTCGCTCCATCCCGAAAGTGCGTCATGACATGGCGCAGACACTCGCTCGATAATGTAAATATGTCAACAAAAATTAATTCATCCACACTTCGACAAAATCGACAAAAATTTTCCTACATGATTTCAATAGCTTGAAAAATACGATCGATTGAAATGCTTATTGTCATATTGACAACATGCCGGACGAGGATGAAGAAAACCGCATCTTGCAGGCCGGGTTTCCCGCCTTTTGCCGCCATATGCGGCGTTCATCCGAGGAGGACGACATGAACAAGCACAAGATCACCGGTGTCTATAGCGCCGCCGCAACCCCACTCAATGCCGATGGAAGCCCGGATCTCGGCCTCTTCACCGAACATTGCCAGCGACTGCTGTCGGAGGGATGCCACGGCGTGGCGCTGCTCGGCACCACGGGCGAGGCAAACTCGTTTTCGTCGAGCGAACGCAAGGCGATCCTTGAGGCAGCGCTGAAAGCCGGCATCCCTGCCGACAAGCTGCTGCCGGGCACCGGCGTCGTCGCCATCCAGGAGACGGTCGATCTCACCAAGCATGCCCTGTCGCTCGGCGTCACCAAGGTCGTGATGCTGCCGCCCTTCTATTATAAGGGCGTTTCCGACGACGGCCTGTTTGCCGCCTATTCGCAGATTCTGGAGAAGATCGCCGACAGCAAGCTGCAGGTCACCCTCTATCATATTCCGCAGGTTTCCGGCGTTCCGCTGTCGGTTCCGCTGATTGGCCGCTTGATCGAAGCCTTCCCAGACACGGTTGTCGGCATCAAGGAATCCGCGGGCGATTTCAACAATATGCAGGCAATCATCGCCGCCTATCCCGGCTTCTCCGTACTCGCCGGCGCCGATCCGCTGCTGCTGCCGCTGCTGAAGGCCGGTGGTGCCGGCTGCATTACCGCAACGTCCAATCTGGTCGCGGATTCGCTGCGCACCGTTTATGACAAGGTTCACGATGAAAGCGGCGCTGAGGCGGTCGAGACCGCACAAGCGCGCATCAACGCTTACCGCACGCTTTCCAACTCCTATGTGCAGATCCCGACGATCAAGGCTATGGTCGGCCTGAAGACCGGAAACTCGGCCTGGAAGCGCACCCGCGCACCGCTGATGCCGATCAGCGACGCCGATTACGCCGCGCTTGCCGAAGCCTACAAGACACTGCCCTAAAGGAGGACGACCATGGCCTTCACGGGTTTGCAACCAGACGCCGTTCCTGATCTGATGACCGGCGAAATCATCGCCAATCCCACCACGGACGGGCGTTTCGACGCCTATCTCCCCTCCCCCTGCATCCAGAACCACGCCGCCAACCTGGCCTTCCTGCCGGATGGCACGCTGACCTGCGTCTGGTTTGGAGGCACGATGGAAGGCATGGGCGACATCTCGATTTACATGTCGCGTCTGGCGCCGGGTGCAACGCAATGGTCGCAGCCGGAAAAAATGTCGGACGACCCCGCGAAATCCGAGCAAAATCCGTTGATTTTCAACGCGCCTGGCGGAGATGTCTGGCTGCTTTACACGTCGCAGACATCCGGCAACCAGGATGGCTCGGTTGTCAAATGTCGGATCTCCACGGATGGCGGCCGCACCTTTGGCGAGGTCCGCGTGCTGTGCGATATTCCCGGCACATTCGTGCGCCAACCGATCGTCGTGAACGGCGCCGGCACTTGGCTACTGCCGGTTTTTCGCTGCATCGGACTGCCTGGCGAACGCTGGACCGGTGACGCCGATACCGCGGGCGTGCTGATCTCGCGCGACGCCGGCAAAAACTGGGCGATGACCGAGGTGCCCGACAGCATCGGCGCGGTACACATGAACATCGTGCCCCTGCCAGATGGCGAATTCGTCGCCTTCTATCGCAACCGTTTGGCCGAATTCGTGCTGTCCAGCCGCTCGCGCGACGGCGAGAGCTGGAGCGCGCCGGAGCCGATCGATCTGCCGAACAACAATTCGTCCATCCAGGCTGTAAAGCTGGGAAATGGCACAATCGCAATGGTTTACAACCACTGCAACGCCTCGATGTCCGATGCGCGGCGCCTGTCTCTCTACGACGAAATCGAAGGGGACGAGCCAGCGGCACCCGTCACCAGCGAGCCGAGCCGGAGACGCAAGGCGATCTGGGGCGTGCCGCGCGCACCGCTCAGCCTCGCCTTCTCTACGGATGGCGGCCGCAGCTTTCCGCGCCGCATCGACCTCGATACCGGCGATGGCTACTGCCTGAGCAACAACTCGAAGGACGCCGTCAACCGGGAGTTTTCCTACCCGTCGATCACCCAAGGGACCGATGGCACGGTGCATATCGCCTACACCTACTACCGGCGCGCACTCAAATATGTGCGGCTGTCTCCGGATGCGCTCGGCTGACGCCGGAATTGCGCTTCGCTTGTCAACTCGGCGTGCCAACGGATTCGTTTGGCGCGCCGAATTGATAGTTTATTGCTCTTAATTTACAAATTCGTTGCCTATGCTTGAGCGCATCGCTTGAAGCGCGGCCACAGGCGACAGACTTCGACGCGCTCCAATTAAATAAGTAATATCAATTACATAGATCACCATAAAAGCCGGCGCAGTGGTCGATTATCCGCACCACATCGCATTTTTCCAGCCAAACTTGATGTCCAAGCTTGCCAAGCCGACGGAGCTGGTATAACAAATTTACATCTTGGCGGCGCCGAAAGATGCCGCGATACCGCAGGGGGAGGAGTAATCCGGTGGTCAGCTTGGATTCGCCTATCACAATCATCAGGCCCGAAATCATCGAGTTCGGCGTGGGGACGGCGGAGCGCCTGGGGAAATGGGCAAGTGACAAGGGCTACGCCCGCATCCTGGTCATTTCCGACGCATTCAATGCCACGCGCGTCGATACGCTCGGCCTAAAGGGTGAAGTCACGGTCTTCGCGGATGTGACGCCGGAGCCCGACACCGCCAATCTCGACAAGGTGCTTGCGGCCGCCAATGCTGCGGATGCGCAGCTGGTCGTCGGTTTCGGCGGCGGTAGCGCCATGGATCTTGCGAAGTTGGCGGCTGTTCTTGCCGGCTCGTCGCAGACGCTGCGCGACGTCGTCGGCCCGAACAAGGTTCACGGGCCCCGCCGCGTCGCGCTGGCGCAGGTGCCGACCACGGCTGGAACCGGGAGCGAGGCGGGCATTCGCGCGCTGGTCACCGATCCCGAGACGATGGCAAAGCTTGCGGTCGAGAGCATTCACATGCTGGCCGATATCGCCGTCATCGATCCGGCGCTGACCTTCACGGTTCCGGCCCGGACGACCGCGGCTACCGGTGTCGATGCCATGGCCCATTGCGTCGAGGCCTTCACCAACCGCAAGGCGCATCCGATGATCGACCTCTACGCGATCGAGGGAACGCGGCTAGTCGGCAAATATCTCGCCCGCGCCGTCAAGGATGGCGCCGATGCGGAAGCCCGCGCCGGGCTCGCGCTCGCCTCGCTTTACGGCGGCTTCTGTCTCGGGCCGGTCAACACGGCTGGTGGCCATGCGCTGGCCTATCCGCTCGGCACGCGCTGGCATATCGCCCATGGTGCGGCGAACGCACTGATCTTCCCGCATGTGCTGGCTTTCAACACGCCGTCGGTGCCTGAAAAGACACGCGCGGTGATGGACGCGCTTGGCCGCAAGACGTCGGGCGACGTACAGTCGGTCTTCGATGCGGCCTATAGCTTCTGCGCCGATCTCGGCATCGAGATGAAGCTCTCGGCGCTCGGTGTGCCGGATAGCGATCTCGACGCCATGGCCGACGATGCCTTCGCCATTCGTCGCCTTCTCGACAACAACCCGCGCGATCTCGCGCGCGCCGACATACGTTCGATATACGAAGCCGCCTACTAGGTGCGTTTGATCCAATAAGGAATGTGACTGATGGACAGAAATGCAAAAGTCGCGGTGACGCTGGGTGATCCCGCTGGTGTCGGCCCCGAGGTGATCGTCAAGGCGCTGGCAACGTTGCCGGAAATCGAGCGCCGCGATTTTGTGATCGTCGGCAACACCGAGGCGCTTGAGCGCGCCAACCGCTCGGCCGAGACGGGCCTGCACTTCGCGCCTGCCGGTTCCGCCGGCGAGAACAAGATCGCCGTCGATGAAGTGGACCTGGGTGCGGCCCTTCCCGAGATCGGCAAGGTCAGCCCGGTCGCCGGCGACGCTTCGGTTCGCTATATCACCCGCGCCGTCGATCTGGCGATGTCCGGCGAGGCCGATGTCATCGTGACCGCCCCGATCAACAAGGAGGCGATGAACCTCGCCGGCCATCACTTCGACGGTCATACGGGGCTTCTGGCGCACCTCACCGGCTCGAAGAGCTCGTTCATGCTGCTCGCCTCCGAGCGTCTCAACACCATCCACGTCTCCACGCATATCTCGCTAAAGGGCGCGATCGAGCGGGCGCGCACGGAGCGCGTGCTGGCGACCATCGAGGCCGGGCACAAGCATTTCCTGCGGCTTGGAAAGAAGGCGCGCATCGCCGTTGCCGGTCTCAACCCGCATTGCGGCGAAAACGGCCTCTTCGGCACCGAGGACACCGAATTCCTGGCGCCCGCCGTTGAACTGGCGCAGGCCAAGGGCATCGATGTCGTCGGGCCGATTTCGGCCGATACCGTCTTCGCCCGCGCTTACAACGGCGCCTTCGATCTGGTGATCGCACAATATCACGACCAGGGGCATATCCCGATCAAGCTCGTGGCGTTCGAGACGGCCGTCAACGTCTCGCTCGGCCTGCCGATCGATCGCGTCTCCGTCGATCACGGCACTGCCTTCGACATCGCCGGCACCGGCAAGGCCAATCACGTCAACATGCTATCGGCGATCGCCTATGCCCGACTGATGGCCCGCTCGCCGCGTCGTCAGGCAGCCTGATCCTAACGGAGATCTGAAACGCCCTGGCGCCATCGCGCGCCGCGGCCTGCCATTCTCTCGGGAGGAGATGCGTAATGGACAAGACGGTTATCGTGCTCGGCGGCCAGCTGGCGCCGGAAGGATTTTCTTTGCTCGTTGAAGCCGGCGCCACGGTCGTGACGACGAAGCCCTATATCGACCGACAGGCCGTGATCGACATCATGAAGGCCCACAGGCCGGAGGCTGTGATCATCCGCCTGCTCGCCGACAAGCTCGGCCCCGAGGAGATGAAGGCTGGCGGGCGGCTCAAGCATATCGCCAAGCATGGCGTCGGGACCAACGACATCGACGTCGCGGCCGCTATCGAGCTCGGCATTCCGGTATCGATGACCACAGGCAGCAATGGCCATTCGGTCGCCGAACACGCGCTCGCGATGATCATGGCGCTCTCCAAGGATCTGCCGCGACAGGACGCGCTGATCCGTGACGGCGTGTGGGACAAGAACCAGTACCAGGGCCGCGAGCTGCGCGGCCAGACGCTCGGCATCGTCGGCTTCGGCTTCATCGGCCAGACGCTCGCGAAAATGGCCGGCGCGATCGGCATGGAGGCTATTGCCTTTGATCCGCATACACCGGACAGCGCCTTTACCGCAGGTATCCGCCGCGAGACAGATCTGGATACGCTGCTTGCCTCGTCGGATATCGTCAGCCTGCACTGTCCGCTGACGCCTGAGACGAACAAGCTCATCGATTCCCGGCGGATCGGGCTGATGAAACGTGGTTCGCTGCTGATCAACACCGCACGTGGCGAGGTCGTCGATGAAGCCGCGCTTATTCGCGCGCTGCAGGAGGGTCACCTCGCCGGCGCTGGCCTCGATAGCTTCGAACAAGAACCGCCCGGCGCCGACAATCCGCTGTTCCAGCTACCCAACACGCTTGTGTCGCCGCATGTGGCGGGCGTGACTGTCGATGCCAAGCGGGCGGTGTCGGTGATGGCGGCAAGGAATGTTCTGGATGCGCTGGATGGTAAGACGCTCGAGCCGCGCTTTCTCGCACGCTGAGCACATCGCAGCTTCAACAACCGACGGAGAGACTGGTGAGCGACACCAACGATATCCGCTACGCGCCGGACGCGCTGCGCAGCTTTGCCAAGGACCTGTACGCGGCCGCCGGACTTGAGGAGGACAAAGCCGAGGCCGTGGCCCGCTATCTCGTCGAGGCGGATTTGATGGGGCACACGACCCATGGCCTGGCGCTCGCCGGCTGGTATCTGCAGAGCATCGCCGACGGTGTGATGACGCGCGAGGGCAGCCCCGAGGTTATATCGGATCGTGGACCTGCGGTTGCCTGGTCCGGAAAGCGCCTGCCCGGCGCATGGCTGACGTCGGAGGCAGTCAAGCTCGCCTGCGACAGAGCCGAGACCTACGGCACGGCGATAATCACCATCGCGAACAGCCACCACATCGGCTGCCTTGCCGCCTATCTGTCGATCGCGACTGACCGGGGCTACATGGTGAGTATCGCAAGCTCGAGCCCGTCGGGCGCGCAGGTCGCCCCATTCGGCGGCCGCAATGGCGTCTATACACCGAATCCTGTTGCACATGGCATCCCCACATCGGGCGATCCGATCCTCATCGACATCAGCGCCTCGATCACCACGGTCAACATGGCGCAGCGCCTGATCCGAGAAGGACGTCAATACGAGCACGAATGGCTGATGGACGCAGACGGAAACCCCAGTCGCGACCCCAAAGTCATCGAAAGCGGCGGCACACTGCTCCCGACAGGTGGGCTGGACCACGGCCAGAAGGGATACGGCATGGCGCTGCACGTCGAAGCCTTTACGCAGGCGCTTTCAGGCTATGGCCGCGCCGATGCACCGAAGGGCACGAATGCTGCCGTCACGGTGCAAGTGTTCGATCCCGCCGCGTTCGGTGGTCGCGAAGCCTTCCTGCGCCAGACAGGCTGGCTCGTCGATGCCTGCCACGACAATCCGCCACGCCCCGGCGTCGAGCGCGTCCGCCTGCCCGGTGAAAACGGACTGGCACGCAAGCGCAGTGCGCTTGCCGATGGCGTGCGCCTGTTTCCCGGGATTATCGACTCCCTGCGTGGCCATGCCGAGCGGCTGGGCGTCGCGATGCCGGCTGTGTTGTCTTGACGTTCACCGTCTGCGGGCGATGAGCCAGACGAGATAAGGCGCGCCGGCGAGCGCCGCGAACAGACCCAGCGGCAACTCGTATGGGAAAGTCGCGGTGCGAGCACCGAGGTCGGCGATGATCATCAGCAGTGCACCGATCGCCGACGACGCCAGAAGCTGATGCGCCGGCTTTATGAAACCAGCGCGATGAGCGATATGCGGTCCCATCAGCCCGACGAAACTCAAAGGGCCGACCAGCAGCGACGCCGCGCCAGTCGCAAGCCCGGCGACGCAGATCATCGCGGTACGCGCGGAGCGCACCGGGACGCCGAGCGCAACCGGCACCGCGCTGCCAAGCGGCAGGATCGTCAGCCAGCGTGTAAAGAAGAGTACGATGCCCGTGCAGACGACCGCCAGAACAGCGAGCACGATCGACGACGCCGGCGTAGCCGTGTTGGACGAGCCGCCGAGCCAGGACAGGATCTGCCATGAGCGCTGATCGCCGATCGCAAGCAGCGCCGACAGAATAGCTGACGTCAGCGAACTGACGGCGATGCCAGCGAGCAGCAGCCATTCGGGCGACAGCTGGCGGCGGCTGGCAAAGGCGACGACGATGATCATCACGATCATGGAACCGATACCGGCGCCGGCGAAAAGCTCGGCGACGCCGGCAGCCGGCACGATGGTGATCGCGGCTGCAAAGCCAACACCGGCGCCGCCGCTGACACCCAGGACCTCCGGGCTTGCCATCGGATTGCCAGTCAGCCGCTGCAAGATTGTACCCGCGATTGCCAGCAGGCTGCCCGCAGCGGCCGAGGCCAGCAGCCGTGGCCAGCGCATGGGCAGTAAATCGGTGAAGTCCTGCGCCGAGAGCAGCGTGAACCCTGCGGGCGTCCGCGCCAGGAAAAGCACCAAGAGAGCGACCGCCGGCAGGAGAGCGAGAAGCAGGATCAGCCATGTGCGCGGTGCCCTCGCCTCGGTCACATGTGCGCGCTCCTCGTGCAGTTCCACCGGTTTGACCTTCGGCAGCAACCAGAGCAGTAGCGGGCCGCCGATCAGGGCCGTCATCGCGCCGGTCGGAAACGTCTCGCTGGTGGTGGAGCCGAGGAACTGCACCAGACCGTCGCACAGCCAGAGCAACAGGCCGCCCGCGATGGGCGATGCGAGGATGATGGCATGCGGCTTCCGGACACCCAGGCCGCGCATCAGGGCTGGCCCGGCAAGTCCGACGAAGCTGACCAGGCCGACGCTCGCCGCGACACCGGCCGCCAGCCCCACCGCGATCACTGCGACCGCCACGCGTATGCCGACGAGCCCGACGCCGAGCGATTTCGCGCCGCTATCGCCGAGACCGAACAGTGCCAGCGGCCGCAGCAGCAGGATGCTGGCGGCAAGGCCCGCGAGCAGTTCGAGCGCCAGCGTCGAGGCGACGGACCAGTCCTGCTGGCCGAGCGCGCCGCCGTCCCAGGTCACCAGCGACATGAGGTATTCACCCTGCGAGAGCGTCATCGCAGCCGACAATGCACCGCAGGTGATGCCGACGAGCAGGCCGGAGACGACCATGGTGACCGGATCGAAGCTGCGGTGCCAGCCGAGAAGGAAAACCAGCGCCGTTGCGCCGGCGGCACCAGCGAGCGCGACCAGCGCGCGGTATCCATCGAGGATCGCCGGAAAAAACAGCGTCGTCGCGACGATGGCGAGCTGGGCGCCGGCCGAAACGCCCAATGTCGAGGGGTCGGCGATCGGGTTTCTGAGCAGCCGCTGCAGCAAGGCGCCGGCGAGGCCAAGAGCGGCGCCGGCCAGTATGGCGACGGCGGCTCTTGGAAAGACCCCGTAGGCCAGGATGATCTGCTCGGTGGTCATGCTGTCGGGTACAAGCGGCAGCGATGGCCAGGCGGCGAGCGGTAGGAAGGCGAGTGCCTGCTGCAAGAAGAGCAGGACCGCAAGTGCTGTCGTGGCGGCGAAGAAGATCCAGGCTGTGCGCGATGTCAAAGCGTCTCTCCGCCTTTGACGAGCGCTTCGCTCAAGAGCCGCGCGAAGCGAAGCCCGGCGGTGATGCCGCCATAGGGGTTGACGTTGCCGATGTTGACGACACGCCCTTCTTTGACCGGCTTGAGCGACTTCCAGATCATGCTGTTGCGCAGACTGCTTCGCGCCTCGACGGGGATATCTGAAACGATGACGATACGCGCCTCGGGATTGGCGGCGAGGTTTTCCATGGGTACCGGCGCTGCAAACGTGAAGCGTGATCGGTCCGTCCAGGCATTCGGAAGACCGAGCCGCTGCAGGATGTCTCCGAACATGCTGTCGGCGCCGAAGGCGCGAAAGTGACGGGAATCGCCGATATTGATGATGTAGGTCGGCCGTGCCGCGAACGGAACGAGCTGTTGGCGAAGGCCCGCCAGCAATGCGTCCTGCTCGGTCAGCACCTTGGCCGCGGCGTCCGTCCGACCGAGCAGATCACCCAATTGCGAGACGGCGTTCAGCGCCTTGGCATAGGGCGGTTCGCCCTGAACGTAGAAAGGCAGCGAGTAGACGGGGGCGATGGCCTCCAGCGCCGGCTGATGCCTGACGTAGAAGGGCGAGATCAGGATGAGTTCGGGCTTCAGCAGGTGCAGCAGCTCGAAATTGGGCGAGCCGCGCAGGCCGAGATCGACGACGGAAGACGGGATCTGCGGCTCGACAGCGTCGCTGCGGAACTGCAGGAGCTCGGTGGCCGCAATCGGGGTCACGCCGAGCGCCATCAGGGTTTCAAGCATCGCCCAGTCGATCGCCGCGATGCGGCTTGGCCTTGCCGCCGCCTTCGCATCCCATGCAACGGCAAGGGCAGCGAGCAGGCCAAGAGCCTGCCGCCGCCCGATCAGAGCTGACCTGTTGGAATTGTCTGAAATCATACGCCCACTTTATCTGCCAACTACCAGGCAAAACTCAACCTGGCCATGACCGTGCGGCCATCACCATAGGTGCAACCGAACGAGGAGCAGCTTGAGACATAGTTCTTGTCCGCAATGTTCTTGAGATTGAGTGACGCGGTAACACCATCCTTCTTGTAGCGGATCGCCGCGTCGAGAAGCGCCACGCCACCGAGATCGAATGTATTGGCGGTATCGCCATAGCGCTGTCCCACATATCTCACGCCACCGCCAATGCCGAAGCCATCGAGATCGCTTCCCTCCTGGAAGGTGTAATCGAGCCAAAGGCTGGCGGCGTTTGCCGGAACGTTGTCCAGGCGATTGCCATTGTCCGTTCGCCCCAGAATTTCCGTGTCCATGTACGTGTAGGCGGCGTGCAGGTCCAGCCCGTCGGCGAGACTTGCCACACCTTCGAGTTCCACGCCCCGCGCGTGCACCTCACCGATCTGCGCGATCGTCGTTCCGCCGCCGGGAAGAGCGACCGTGTTCGAGACGTTGTTCTGGCGGAGATCGAAGACGGCGGCGGAGACGAAGCCGTTCCAGCCCTCGGGCTGATACTTGACGCCGATCTCCACCTGCTTGCCCGTCGTCGGGTCCAGCAGCTGGCCTGTTGTCGGCACCGGAACCGGCTCGAAGGAGGTGGCGTAGCTGATATAGGGGGCAATGCCATTGTCGAAGACATAGCCCAGCCCGGCGCGACCGGTCAGCTTGTGATCATCCTTGTCGAGCGACCGCTCGACGTTGGTTCTGCCATTCAAGGAGGTGCCGCTCGTGCTCGCCCAATCCTGCCGGAGGCCAAGCGTCGCGCGCCAATTGTTGTAGGCCATCTCGTCCTGGATGTAGACGCCAAGCTGCTGCAGGTCGGAGACGACATGCGCGTCCGTCGTCTTTGACGTCAGCCTGATCGGACCACCATAGACGGGATTGAACGCATCAAGCGGCGTCGCGCTCCAGAATTGGGTGCTGGCATCGTTGGCGAAGTATCGGTAGTCGAGGCCGACAAGCAGCTTGTGATCGACGTCGCCGGTATCGAATTCGGCGAGGAAATTGTTGTCGATGTTGAAGGTGTTGAGGTTTTCGTCCTGGAAGGTCGCGTTGCGATTGATGGTCCGGCCGTCGGCGGCGAGACCTGAGGTGGCCATGCCAAGCGCCTGGTAATTCCAGTCGAAATTGGAATAGCGAACGTTCTGGCGGAAGGTCCAGACGTCGTTCAGGCGATGTTCGAACTCGTAGCCAAGGTTTGTCAGCGTGCGCGAGGAACGATCGAAGCTCTCGTCGCCGACGAAGAAGTCGCGCGAGAGCCGATTGTTCGTTGCGTTGAGTGTCAGCTGGGCCGGCAGGCTGGATGGGGTGCTCGGGTTGTCGTGCTGGACGCTGGTGAGGATCGTCAGCTTGGTGTCGTCATCGGGCTGCCATGTCAGCGCCGGGGCGATGAAATAGCGATCGTTATCGAGATTGTCCGTCTGGGCACCGGCGGCGCGCACCAGGCCCGTGACGCGATAGGCGAAGTCGGAGCCATCGCTGAGCGGACCGCCGACATCGAAGTACGAGCCGTAGGTGTCATAGCTTCCTGCCTGCAGGCCGACTTCGCCGAAACGCTCGAACACCGGCCGCTTGCTGATCAGGTTGATCATGCCGCCGGGATTGCCCTGGCCGTACATGACCGATGCCGGGCCCCTCAGGACCTCGATGCGCTCCAGCTGGTAGGGATCAACCGCCGGCGCGCCGGCGGTGCGCATCATCTTCAGGCCGTTCAGATATTGCGACTGGCGACCGTCGAAGCCGCGGATTCTCGGAGAATCGAAACGCGGATCGGAGCCATAGGGCGTGCCGGAAACACCGGGCGTATATTCGACCGCCTGCCCGACCGTTTCGGCGCCCTGGGCGCGGATCTGATCGGTGGTGACGACTGAAATGGATTGCTGGGTCTCAAGTAGCGGCGTCCCCGTCTTGGTCGCGGTCGAACTGGTCTTCGCGACGAAGCCTTTTACGGGGCCCTTCGGATCTTCCGCCCCCTTGGCTTGCACGGTGATCGGCGCAAGCGCCGTTGCGCTGTCGCCATCCTCAGCGCGCAACTGCGCCGGAGCCGTTACCGATACGCCCACCACTGCCGTTGCTGCCAGCGCTTCCATGAAACTAAGGTGTCTTGCCACTCTACCGCCCAATCCAGTCACGATCCGAAAACTGGACTTGTTTAGTCATCTTATCCTATTTCATCCAATAAATGACAGGGGGTATTTTCATCATTCTTGCTTATGATATTTTCAGACGCTCATAGTTTATAATTATTCTGAAGCGCACCCCACATGACGAACCCGGACTCACGAAGACCTGCCCGCAACGCTTCCTTTGAACTGCGCCACCTCAAATATTTCGTGGCGCTTGTCGAGGAGCGCAATTTTGAGCGCGCGGCCGCGAGGCTAGGCATCGCGCAGCCGGGCCTGAGCCAGCAGATCATGAGCCTTGAGGAGATTCTCGGAACGTCGCTTCTCGATCGCACGAGACGGTCCGTCCATCTCACGCAGTCCGGCCAGGTGCTCTACGACGAGGCGACGAAGATCCTCGCTCAGGCGGATGTCGCGATGGTGGCGGTCAACAGGGTCAGTCGCGGCGAGACCGGGCGCGTCTCCATCGGATATGTGGCGTCGGCCGCCTATTCCGGCGCGGTCGTGCAGTCGATCAAGGCCTACAAGCGCGATCATCCCGGTGTCGAGATCGAACTGACGGAGATGGAACTGCGCAAGCAGCTCACCCGCATCGTCGAGGGCCTGCTCGACTTCGCCTTCATTCGCGGCCCTGCGCCCATCCCGGATGGCCTTGCCACCCATATCATCCGCCGCGAGCCCTTAGTCCTGATGGTGCCGGATGGACATCCGCTGACGCTGGAGCGCGGCGCCGCCAATCTTGCCGGCCTCGCTGGCGATGTGTTTTTGACACCGCAGCAACCGCGCGACGTCGGCTTCCACGGCACGACCTTTGCTGCCTGCAAGGAAGCGGGCTTCGAGCCGAACATCAATTCCACGTCCTGGGACTTCACGGGTATCGGCAGCATGGTTGCGATCGGCGCGGGCGTGGCGATCGTGCCGAAATCGCTCGAATGCGTCAGGCTGCCAGGCATCCGATACGTGCCGCTGCCGCATGCCAACGTGACATCGGATCTCGTCGTCGCCTACAGGAAGACCGAGGCGTCTCCGGCTGTGCGTGCGTTCATTGCTCACAGCAAACGCAACCTGTGACCCCAAAAACAAGCGCCTCGCGCGAAACGCTCGGTTGATTTGAGCTTGAGGCCAGCCAAGGCCCGTGCTTTCATCACCTGGGGCGGAAAGCTGTGGGAGAATTGCGACGTGACAGCAGATGCGGGAACGCTGCACCGCCCTCCGACCGGCAGTCTGCTGCAGCGGGAGTGGTTCCTTGCAATCAGCGCGCTGACAAGCCTCGCCTTCCTATTTCACGGTCCGGCGCTGTTCGCGCTGCTCGCCAATCCCTTCTGGCTGACGCTGATCTTCATCTGGCTCTTCTCCGTCGTGCTCGGCTCGGCACTAGCAGTGGTGCGGCATGCCGATCACCTTGCCGAGCGCCTGGGCGAACCCTATGGAACGCTGATACTGACGCTCGCGATCACCACGATCGAGGTCGTGGCCATCACCGCCGTGATGCAGCATGGCGAGAACAACCCGACGCTGGTCCGCGATACGCTCTTCGCCGTTGTCATGATCATCCTGAACGGAATGGTGGGGTTATCTCTTCTCCTCGGTGCATGGCGGCGGCATGAGCAGAGGCATAACTTGCAAGGCGCGAACGCCTATCTCGGCGTGATCGTGCCTTTGGCAACGCTCAGCATGATCATGCCGAATTTTACCCACCCCAGCGGCGGACCGGGCTATTCGACCGTCCAGCAGACGGTGCTGGCGTTCATCTCGGTCGGGCTCTACGGCGTGTTCCTGATGCTGCAGACAGGACGCCATCGGGGCTTTTTCATCGACGATACCGAAGAAGCGCTACCTCAAAGTCGTCACCACGATCATCAAGGACCGCTTTGGTGGCCGATCGTGATGCTCGCGCTTTACATGTCGCTGGTCGTGTTCCTGGTCGAGCAACTGGCGCCGCCGATCGATTATTTCATCGAGACGCTACGCGCGCCGGCGGCCCTTGGCGGCGTGATCATGGCCGTTCTGGTGGCGACGCCCGAGGCGATCAGCGCGGTGCGGGCATCGGTCGCCAATCACCTGCAACGATCGGTGAACATCTTCCTCGGCTCGGTGCTCTCGACCATCGGCCTCACCGTCCCCGCCATGCTCGTCATCAGCCACCTCACGGGAAACCCCGTCATACTCGGCCTCGAACACAGCAGCCCGATCATGCTGGTGCTGACGCTCGCCTTGAGCATCATCACCTTTTCCAGCGGCCGCACGCATCTGATGCAGGGAGCGGTGCACCTCGTTCTCTTCGTGGCCTATGTCCTCTTGATCTTCGAGACTTAGAGGCGATCAGCTTGCCCGGTCGCCTTTCGCGTCAAAGACGTGAACATGCTGTGCGGGGAAGCTGACATTGACATCCGGGCCCGCCGCCAGCGCCGCCCGGTCGAGCGTGAAGATTTTGAACGGCAACCCATGCAGCGATAGGTGCAGGATAATCCCGAAGCCAGTCGGCTCGATCAGCTCGACGCTGGCCTTCATGCCGGTCTCCTCGGACGTCATGACGACATGCTCGGGGCGAATGCCGAGCGTGACCTTATCGCCGTCTGCAAGCTTGAGCGGATTGGACAGCGCGACAACGCTGCCATCCTTCAGCTGCGCGCCGCCGTTTCTATAGGTCGCATCGAGGAAGTTCATGCCCGGGGAGCCGATGAAGCCGGCGACGAAGAGATTGGCGGGGCGATCATAGAGCTCGAGCGGGCTACCCACCTGCTGCACCACCCCGCCATACATGGCGACAATCCGGTCCGCCAGCGTCATTGCCTCGATTTGGTCGTGGGTCACGTAGATCGAGGTCGCCTTCAGGTCGCCATGCAGTTTCTTGATTTCGGCGCGCATCTGCTCGCGCAGGCGGGCGTCGAGGTTGGACAGCGGCTCGTCGAACAGGAACGCTTTCGGCTGGCGCACGATGGCGCGGCCCATGGCAACGCGCTGGCGCTGACCGCCCGATAACGCCTTGGGGCGGCGCTCAAGCAGCGGATCGAGCCCGAGCTTGGAGGCAGCCGCGCCGACGACACTGGCGATCTTGTCCTTGGCCGTCTTCCTGAGCTTCAGGCTGTAGCTCATGTTTCCGGCGACATTCATGTGCGGATAGAGCGCATAGGACTGGAACACCATGGCGATGTCGCGGTCCTTCGGATGAAGCTCGTTGACCCGGTTGCCGGCGATGCGGATCTCGCCCGAGGTCACATCCTCGAGGCCGGCGATCATCCTAAGCAACGTGGACTTGCCGCAGCCGGACGGCCCGACGAGCACGACGAACTCGCCATCATCGATCTTCAGCTCGACGTCCTGAAGGACGTGGACATGGCCAAACGATTTCTTGACGTTCTGGATATCGATCGATGCCATGTGATTAACCCTTGACCGCGCCGGCCGTCAGGCCCTGGACGAGGTAGCGCTGGATGAGAAGGAAGAAGAGACCGGCCGGGATGAGCGCGAGAACACCCGCCGCCATCATCTGTCCGAAATCGACCGAGAATTTGCCCACGAAAGTCAGTAGCCCGACCGGGAAGGTCGCTGCGTCGTTGCCGTTGATCAACATCAACGCGAAGAGCAGCTCGCTCCAGGCCGCGGTGAAGACGAAGCCGAGCGTGGCTGCGATCCCCGGCAATGTCAGCGGCAGGATGATCTGGCGAAACGCGGTGAACTGCGTCGCGCCGTCGATCATCGCGGCCTCCTCGAGATCCTTCGGAATGCCGTCGAAGAAGGACTGCATCAGGAAGGTCGCAAAGGGCACGTTGAAGGCGGTGTAGACGACGACGAGGCCGGTGAGGCTGTTGGTCAGATGCAGCGGCGTCAGGATCTTGAAGATCGGCGCGACCAGCATGACCAGCGGGAACATCTGCGTCAGCAGCATCAGCGCCACGATCCAGTATTTCGCCCGGAAATTGAACCGCGAGAGCGCATAGCCCGAAAGCGAGGCACAGATCGTGACGACGACGGCGGTCGAGGCCGACACGATAAGGCTGTTCTTGAAGAATGTCGGGAACGCGCTGTGCTGGAGAACGAAGCTATAGTGCTCCCAGGTCGTGCGCGACGGCCACATCCGGACACCTTCGGAATAGAGAAGGTCGTTGGGCGTGACGGAGACCTTGAGCAGCCAGAACAGCGGAAACAGCGCGAATACGATGTAGCACAGGATCGCCAGACGGTGCGCGATGGTGGGGATGATGGATCGTCTCATGGCTCAATCCTTGTTCAGCAGGGTCTGCCGAAGCAGGATGATCAGCATGGAATAGGCGAGCAGCAACACCAGCAGCACAAGCGCGATCGCCGAGGCGTATCCGAAATCGAGCCGCTTGAACGCCTGGGTGAAGATATAACTGGCAACGATCTGCGTACGGTCGGCCGGACCACCGCCGGTCATAACGACGATGAGATCGGCGAAGTTCGACACCCATACGGTGCGCAGCAGCACGGTGATCGCGATCGTCGGCGCGAGAAACGGCAGCGTGATCGAGCGGAACCGCTGGAACCAAGTGGCGCCGTCGATCGAGGCTGCCTCGTAGAGGTCACGCGGAATTGCCTGAAGGGCGGCCAGCAGCGTGATGGCGAAGAAGGGAATGCCCCACCAGACATTGGCGATGATCGGCCCCCACATGGCGTACTGCGGGTCGGAAAGGATGTTGCGCGGCTCGCTCATAAGGCCGAGCGCATAGAGCCAGTGCGGGATAGGCCCGATCACCGGGTTGAACAGCCATGCCCAATTGAGGCCGGCGAGAAACGACGGGACGGCCCAGGGCAGAAACACCAGCGCCTGGACGAGGCCCCTGCCCCAGAACGGCTTGTCGAGCAAAAGCGCGAGGATAAGCCCGAAGATGAACTGCAGGACGACCGACGCGCCGGTCCACCAGAGCGTGTTCTTCAGCGCGCCATAAAAGGCGGCGTCCTTGGAGAGGTCGCGAAAATGCTCCAGCCCGACAAAGCCGCCGGAAAAGGGGTTCAGAAGCTGGATATCGCGGAACGCATAGGACACGCCGATCACCAGCGGCACCAGCATCACGGCAATGATGAGGACGAGCGATGGGGCGCTGTAGAGATAGGGTTCCGAGGCATCGGCGACGCGCTTCAGCCACGACCGGCGGTCACGGCGACTGTCGAGCGTATCGGCGGTCATGGTCATCTTGGGCGGCTTTCATGGTTCGACTATAGGACCCCGATCGGGGGTAGCCCCCTCATCCGCCTGCCGGCACCTTCTCCCCGTTGGGGAGAAGGGATTTGCCGCGACGTCTCCATTCCCTTCTCCCCTTGGGGAGAAGGTGGCCCGTAGGGTCGGATGAGGGGGCTGCTTGCTCTAAGCCCGCTTACTTCTTCGCGAGGTACTTCTGCTGAGCCTTGGTCAGATAGTCCGCCCACTGGTCAGCCAGTTCCTTCGGCGTGATATCGCCGAGAAGCGCCTGCTGCGTCGTCTTGATGGCGAGCGAATCCTTGAAGAAGGCGAATTCCTCGAGGTAGGTCGGCATCACGGTCGGGACGATGTTCTTGTCGGCCAGTTCATCGAACCAGCCCTTGAACTGCTCGCTGGCGTAGAAGGGATCCTTCTCGGCCGAAGTATGAACCGGAAGAGCGCCGGTGCGCTTGTTCCACTCGATGTTGCCTTCGGGCGATTCAAGCGTTTCGATCAGCTTCCAGGACAGATCCTTGTTCTGGCTGGTGGTGAACATCGACCAACCAGCAAAACCGATGGTCGTGAAGCCCTTGCCGCTCGGGCCGACAGGCATCTTGGTGACGCCGAAATCTTCCGGCTTCATGCGCTGGGCAACCGCGATCAGGGCATCCGGATCCTGGTCGAGCATGGCGCAGGTGCCGGAATAGAAGCCGGCGACGGTCTCGTTGAAGCCCCAGTTGACGCTGTCCTTCGGCGCCAGGCCCTTCTTGTAGAGATCGACCACCCACTCGAGACCCTTGGTCCAGCCTTCGCTGTTCATGGTCGAGGTGCCGTCGTCGTTGAAGAACTTGTTGGAGCCGGCCATCGTCGCTCCGAACATAACCCAGCCGTTCAGGCCGCCCGGTCCGCCGCGCAGGCAGTAGCCGGACTTGCCGGGAAGCTTGGAGACCTTTTCGGAGGCGGCGACGAACTCGTCCATCGTCTTCGGCGGTTCGGAAACGCCGGCTTCCTTGAAGAGGTTCTTGTTGTAGAACAGCGCGCGCAGATAGAAGCCGTAGGGCAGCATGTAGGCGGTGTTCTTGACGTCGCGGCCGAGTTCCAGCGCGCGCGGCGTCAGGCCTTTGGTGTATTCCCACTTTTCGAGGTAGGGCTCAAGGCTCTCCAGCATGCCGTTGTTGGCGTAGAGCGAGAGCCAGGTATCCGGCATTTCCATGACGTCAGGGGTGTCGCCCGCCGATACCATGGTCGCGAACTTCTGGAACGCTTCGTTCCAGGGCAGCGAGATGATGTCGACCTTGGTGCCGGGATTGGCAGCTTCGAACTTGCCGACAAGCGATTTCAGGGTTTCGGTGCGCTCGGGGCTGGTGATCACCTCGACGAGCTTCAGCGTCGTGTCGGCCATCGCCGTACCCGCCATCATCGTGGCCAGCAGCGTTGCGGTTATCAGTCTTTTCATGCTCAGTTCCCCCTTCCAGGTTTTTCCTCTGTTTCTGGACTTTTACGAAGCGACGGAAAGCGCCTCCTCGATGTCTCTCCACAACGCCTCGGTTCCTTCGAGGCCGACATGGAGGCGTACGGACCGCGCGTGGATCCCGAAGGTATGCGCGGAACTGGGCTGTGCCTTCTGCTGAAGGACGACCTCGCCTGGTACGATCAGGCTTTCATGTCCACCCCAGCTCACTCCCAGTTTGAAGAGCTTGAGGTGATCGGCGAAGGCGCGAATATCGACGCCTTCGCGGAATATGAACGAGAACAGCCCCGACGTGCCGTTAAGACCCGCCGGCAGGCGGTTGGCCAGGCCCGGATGGCAGACCGTTTCGACGACATCGAGATCCTGCAGGCGCTTGGCGATCGTCATGCCGGCCGCCTCGTGCGCCTTCATGCGGATCGGCAAGGTGCGCATGCCGCGGATCAAAAGCCAGGCATCGAAGGGCGACAGCTTGCCGCCGAGATAGGGATAGGATTCCGCCTTGACGCGGGCGACCATTTCCTTCGAGCCGGCCACGACGCCGGCGACAACATCGCTGTGGCCGCCGAGGTATTTCGAAGCCGAGTGAATGACGAGATCGACGCCGAGCGTGATCGGCCGCTGGAAGACTGGGCTTGCCCAGCTGTTGTCGATCATGGAGATCACACCATGTTGCTTCGCCAGAGCCGCGAGCGCGCCGACATCATGCGCTTCCATGACCCAGCTTGTCGGGCTTTCCATGTAGAACAGCTTGGCGCCGGGCAGCGCCTTGGCGACGGCCTCCTCATCACGGCCGTCGACATAGGTCACCTCGACCTTCATGCGCTTCAGGACCGTACCGAACAGGCGGAAGGCATCGGGATAGACATGCTTGACGGCGACGATGCGGTCGCCCGGCTCGACGAAGGCCAGCACCGCCGACGAGATCGCCGCCATGCCGCTGGCAAAACCCAGCGCATCCTCAGCACCCTCGAGCTTCGCCAGCATCTCCTCGAACATGCGCACCGTGGGATTGAGGCCGCGCGTGTAGATCGGACGCACCTTTTCGCCGCGATAAGAGGCGATCATGTCGTCGTAATCGGAGAATGTGAACAGCGACGTCTGGAAGATCGGCGGCACCACTGCTTCGGCGAAGTTTCCTTCGTCGTGCGCGGTGATGAGGGACGCGAATTCGAACGGGTCTGAACCGTTGCTCATTGGGACATTTCCTTGATGTCTTCCTCGACGAACGCGAGGATTTTCAGTGTCTCTTCGCGCGCCGCCTCGGGATCGCGCGCGGCGATCGCGTTGAAGAGCGTGCGGTGAAAGGGAAAGGAACGGCGGGCGAAGTCCTGCCGCTCGAAAGGGTGCTGCCAGAACTGCCAGAAGGTCTCGCGCATCTGCTCGAGAAGCTGGCGAAACAGCGGATTGTGGCTGGCATCGTAGATGGCGAGGTGGAAGGCCAGATCCTCCGGACCCGAGGTGCCCTTTTCCAGATGGACGCGCTCCATCTCGTTGAGCTTCTCTTCTATGACGACAAGGTCCTGAGCGGTGCGCTTCTTCGCGGCCACCATGCCTGCCTCGCACTCGATGCCACGGCGCACTTCCAGCGTCTGCAGCAGGGCGTTGCGCAGGTCCGTCGCATGCAGCGACAGCGGCATGTGAATGGTCGCCTTGGAGATCGGCTTCAGCAGATAGGTCCCGCTGCCCTTGCGCGTCTCGATCACACCGAGCGCCTGGAAGTGCCGGATCGCCTCGCGAATGGTCGAGCGCCCGACCCTGAGGTCCGCCATCAGCTCGCGCTCAGCCGGCAGCCGGTCACCGGCCTGCAGGCGCGCATCTTCCACATAGTCCGCCAACGCATCCGTTACCTGACGCGCGCGATCCATCGCCGGAAGCGGCCGGATAACCGGCCTATCGCTGTTTGGTGCCTTCATGGTTCCCCAATATTTTTATAGGCAGCCGACCTTTAAATTGGTCTGACATCTTAGCATTTCACATAGATTAGTGACTCGTCAAGATGTCGTGACTGGCTGATCCGGGTTGCCCACAATGGCCGTACGCCCCTCCGATAAGGTACGAATGTACCTCTAACGAGAGCCCGGATTTGCCGCCGAAACCACCGCCTTGACCTATCCGATTGAAATCGTGAGATATTATTTGGCGCCTCGTAAGAGCAATTGGTTTAGCTCAAGAAAAGACCTAAGCCACTCAAATTTGAGCCAGCCCTGCCTCTTCTCGGTAACCGAGGGCCTGAAATGGAGGTCGTCGGGGAAGCACGGAGTCGAGCTAGTCGAAACAGGCGTCGATCGCGGGCGCTAGCCGGCCTGCCCCACACGAGATGAGAGGCTGAGCGACTGTAAAGTCGGTCTCCTTTTGGATCTCGGCAAGCTCGGAATTCTTTTGGACAACGTCCTAGTCATTGCCTTCCGCGACCGTAAAAGAATATCGTGGAGCATTCTCGTTGCCCATCGCAGACACCGGACCTCCGCCGTCGGGTCGTTGATGCCGGCAGAGTTATTCTGCAAACTGCCTGTATGAAAAAGCTTGGCAGAACATCCAGAACACCAGAAGAAACTCTCCTAGGTATCGCACGCGCGTCCCAAAAGCTTGGCGACATTGTGACCGCGCGCGCGTCACTGGAGAAGCTAAGAAGTTGCCAACCTCCGGTGCATCTCGCGGACGAAATAGACCGAGTAGCAGCGCTTGTTGAGGTCGACTATCAGCGAGAACGCCTCCTTGGCGAGGGCGCTCTGCTTAATCTCGACCATTTCTTTGTCAAGTTGGGAATAAGTCGCGGACGCTATCCCGAAGCTGTCCTCGAGGCGGCCCGGAAACATAAGTCAGCCTTATCCGCCGTAACTTGAACCGGCTTGCGCGATGAGGTCGTCAGTGACTTCCGTGGCTTCTGCGATAAAGACCTCGTTCGGCTCGTTTGCCGAGATCAAGAAACAGCCATCACCGTCGTGCATGTCCGCTACGACAGTCATGATGCCGTCTTCCACGTCAACTAACACCCAACGCCCCTCGACGAACTCGAAGCGGCGTAAGGCTGTGCCTTGGATATAGGTTGGCTGGGCATCGATTGTGTCAACCTTCCACTCAGCTTTCTGAAGGTCGAAGAGCTCGGCGGCCACGTCGTTATACGACAACGAGCACCCGGTCGTCTGCTTTCCAGAGGTGACACCGAAGAAGTAGGGCCGTGCGTCATATTCGAAAAATACGATGATCATTGGATGCTCCTGTGAAAGCGAGGCGCACACCACCACGGCGTCTACAAGATCTTAACCCAGGTGCATCATGGCACGATCATGTAGACGTTGCGCGGATAGCTTGGTTTGGAGACGGCTCGGCATGCTCAAGGACTTGGCGAATGTCTCTGCCGAACACGAACCGACCAAGTGAGTGCCCGACGCTCTACATGGGGATGTGGAACTATATCTTCGATACGTGGCCGCACGAACGTGAACGCCCACGCGGTGGCGAGCCTAAATGAAAAGCTTCTCGTCTCGTTCATCCAATAGATAAGGCGTCAGATGGAACGAATTTTTGCTAAGATGCGCTCATAACGCTATGATTTCATTCGGTTGTAACATTTTCGCGGAAACGTTACAACCGATCAAACTGCTACAATGGTGTTCACTTTGCTGGCTGTGGCGCGAAAGCGGGCGATCGGTAGAAATCGATGCAATTCGCCAATATCGAATTTACGCGACCCCCGTATATCCGTCCTGTTGACAGGGCAAAGAGACCGGAGGTGACTGGCGTGAACGGAATTGGCATCAGTATCGTAAAGGATCGGTCCAATCCTGGATTCATCGTGCGCTACTATACGGGGGCTCGGGAAGACTACGAGGTATACGATGGAGACAGCGGACTTTTTGTTGCCCTCGACAAGGTCAACCCCGACAGGCATTTGCGCGGCATCTGGATCTACAAAGTCTTAACGGTTCAAAATAGACTTCTCTCGGAACTAGATGATCCCCATGGCGCGGTCGTCGAAGTGCTCTTTGATACCACACACGACTTCCATTTCCTTGTCGGCCGTGCTCCCGGACCAGAGGTCAGGCTTGTCGGAACCATGGATGAGGTAGTGGCGGCAATGCCGGCGGCAGAGCGGCCCTCTGCCGACTACGACCCGGTCGAACTCGGCCTCAGCATTCATGCGCGGGTAGGCGCTTTAGCGGACGATGGATTTTATGAGTCCGACGCGCCTAGGGAAGGTTTACAGAAAGCAGAAGTCTCGAAGGCTAGCCGCAGCGAACGAACCGTCTTTGACGATATCGTGGAGGCACCGGCTGGAACCAGCATAGTTGAGCTCTGGCGATTTGCCAAAATCGACCCGCGCAAGGACTTGGCGTTCTCCGACTGGTCAGACGTCGATTTTGGAGATGCTGATTTGTCGGGCTGCAACTTCGAGGGCGCCAACCTGAGCGACAGCGACTTTAGCCGCGCCAAGATCGATGGGATGAACTATGATGGCGCCAACATCACGGGTGCTAAATGGCCGACGGGATACATACCCGATGCCGACGGTGAAGGTACTTGGACGATGTGACCCCTGGGCACGAGGTGGTAGGACTTGCTGGAGCTCAAGAGGAACGGCGGCAAGGAGAAGTCGGTGGCGCAGGCGTGCTATGGGCGGATGGGCTTCAAGACCTTTCCAACGGCTCAACTCTGTGCGGTCTGCACCTATCGTTGCGTTTAGATTTTCCGGTCTGGCACGAACGCGATGACGAATTCCGTAACCTTTTCCGACGCCATCTCGCAGGGCCTCAGCATCGGTCGATCGCTGGAGAGGAGATACAGGTTAAAGGAGACAATCTCGCCTCCGCCTAGCTCCTCTGCGAAAAGCCAGACACGACTGCCGTCATCGGACCGCTTGACGGTCGATCCCCATCTTCTCCCATTCAAATGGCCTTCGACATATCCTGCGGGAAACGCAGCAAGCGCCCGCTGAAAATCCGGCGTCGCCGTGGTCGACGTTCCATTCATGGTAGGAGACATTCTTCGCAAATCCCACAGCAGTCTTCGTCAATCGCGGCCGGGCGTCCGCAGCAGTCGCAACGCGACATCATTCCTTCCCGGCAGGAGTTCCTCTCCGGCGGCAAGATCTCCATTTTGTCGTCGTCGAACAGGTTCGTGAAGATGATGTCGTCCATATCGCAGCTCCGGGGGATCGACGTTGAGATGGTGATGCCGGCCCGGCAGTCAAGATGGGCGCCTTGACGGTTTATAATTGGACGACATTTCGGTCTCATGACCGTAATCCCTTCGCCTCCCTTCGAAGATCATCCCGATCGCTTCCTCAGATGTCAGGAAGCCATGGAATCCGCGATCGCGTCGGTCGCGGCATCTGCCATTGGGGTGGGTTGGCAGCCAGAAGAGGTTGCGGCCGCTCTCGTCGAGCTGGCCGACAACCATATGCTTGCGCTGCTTGCAAATCGTGACCTTGCGCGCGATCTTGCGGTTCTCAAGAGATAGGATATCGCCCTTCATGTGCGGCAGGTTTACGTTGGAGCATGAATGGCCGGCTTTCGTCGATCTTTACGATCTCGCTTGGGATACAGAGCGCGGTAGGAACACGCAGGCGCGGTACAACATCGCTCCCACCCAGACGGTCCTGATTGTTCACAACGATCCGGAAGGGAAGCAGGTCGCCGAGGAAGCGCGGTGGTGGTTGGTGCCGTTTTGGGCGAAGGAGATGCCGAAAGCAGCCATGTTCAATTCGCGGATCGAGACGGTCGACACCGCGCCAGCATTCCGCGAAGCCTTCAAGTCGAAGCGGTGCCTTATACCTGCGTCGGCATTCTACGAATGGACGGTCAGCGACGCTGACGGGAAGAAAGATCCATGGCACATCCACCTGCCCGGCGACGACCCATTTTCGTTCGCGGGAATCTGGGCGCACAACTCGGCGCTTGGCGTAACAAGCTGCTCGATCGTCACCATGCCCGCTGGTCAGCCAATGTCCAAACTTCACGACAGGCAGCCGGTAATATTGGACCCGGCCGCTTACAAGGAGTGGCTTGATCCGGCGACTCCGGCCGCGAAGGCGAAGGAGCTGTTGAATGAGAACCTTGATGACCGGCTGGAATTCCATCGTGTCTCTCGCGACGTCAATTCCTCACGGTTCGAGGGCAAGCCAATGCCGGAGGTCAACCCGCTTTGACGGTTACGACGAACCTCGTTGTCGAACTCGTTCGCGCCGCGAACGGCGTCGGCAAGCTAGCCCCGCCAGAACGACGGCACCTGCTGAGGAAGGGCGTCACCGCATCAGGAGCGCTGCGAGGACTTCTCATCACCACGGGCAAGGCCGCTCCACTGGATCGGTCTGACGAGCATGTCATCGAAGAGATCGCCAGGGACATAGAAGCCATGAGTGACGAGACGGTCGCGAAGGCTCTGCTTACGCTCGCGGACAAAATTCGCACCATGCGGATACTCAATCGCGAAGACGCGTAATCACCTGTCCGTCTAGTGAAGGCTCGTTGGTTTATTTCGATTGGCGTGGGCATGCATGAGCATGATGCCTTGCTCCAACAGGAGTTCAGCAGCAGCAAGATCGGCGGCGCCGAGGTTGCAGGACATGCCGCGGATCGTATTCGCGACGCACATAGAGTTCGTCACGAAGGTAGCGTCGCCATGTTCCTCGGCTTCGTCCGCGCTCGCCTCTAGGGCGTCTGCGACGGTCTCGAGCAAGCTGGAGCGCTCGACCAACGTCATCTCGGTCAGGGTCTTCGAAATTCCATGCATGATGATCTCCTCGCTCACAGACCTCGGGTCCGGGCGGTGGCTCTGATAAGTTCTGGGCGGTGACCTGCAGATGGCGATGCGCTGCGGCGGATGCAAGTCATGGCTGCTCACAGGCGGACGCATGCCTTATGGCGGCCATTGAGGCGTGGGGTTCTGATAGCTATCCCAGATGCCGCTGAAGGGCTTCAAGCATAGGCCGCTGGCCCTTGAGCATCTTCACACCTGCAACTTCCATGGAAAACCAGCCGGCGCGATCCACCTCGGGAAAGCTCTTCTGCTGTCCTGACTTCGGCGGCCATTCCATCGTGAAGGTCTCACTCTTGATATCGTCCATGTCGAGCAGCGGATTGGCTTCGACACACCATGCGACGACGGTCTTTCCACTGGGCTGTCGATACTCGCCCAGCGCTACGAACTCTCCATCGACGTCGACGCCCAGTTCCTCTCGGGTCTCGCGTACGGCCGCATCGAAGTCGCTCTCGCCTGACTCGACCAATCCTTTCGGGATTGACCAAGCGCCCTCGTCCTTTTTCGCCCAGAACGGGCCGCCGGGATGGACGAGGAGAACCTCGACCACGTCGGACGTCCGCCGAAACAGAAGGAGACCTGCGCTACGGGCGGACATGACGATACCGATGGTTCAGGACAGGCAAAGAGCCCGATGTTTCATCCATTTGGTCGAAGATGTTGATTTGCACTGAGAAGTGACCCGGCATTTGCGCCGAGAATTGACCCGCCTCTTAGGTATGTTTCGGGTCGGTGGTGGTGGTCAAGTTCCTACTTTTCTCCTTTGCGGTTTTGGGTTCATGCGCTGAGCTGTTCTTGAATCGGAAGCTGTCGTTTCCGGTTTCGAGGATGTGGCAGTGATGGGTCAGGCGATCGAGCAGCGCTGTGGTCATCTTGGCGTCGCCGAAGACGCTAGCCCATTCGCTGAAGCTCAGGTTGGTAGTGATGATGACGCTGGTCCGCTCGTAGAGTTTGCTCAACAGATGGAAGAGCAGTGCACCGCCTGACGCGCTGAATGGCAGGTATCCAAGTTCGTCGAGGATAACGAGATCGGAGTGTATGAGCCGGTTTGCGATCTGACCGGACCGTCCTTGAGCTTTCTCCTGCTCGAGAGCGTTGACCAGTTCGACGGTCGAGAAGAAGCGAACCCGCTTATGATGATGCTCGATGGCTTGAACGCCGATCGCCGTGGCGACATGCGTTTTACCTGTGCCGGGTCCGCCGACCAGAACGATGTTGTTGGCCTCGTCGAGGAAGTCGCAGCGATGAAGCTGGCGCACGAGCGCCTCGTTGATCTCGCTGCTTGCGAAGTCGAAGCCGTTCAGATCACGGTAGGCGGGAAAGCGTGCCGTCTTGAGCTGATAGGCTGTCGATCTGACCTCCCTTTCTGCCGTCTCCGCTTTGAGGAGCTGCGACAGGACCGGAATCGCGGCCTCGAACGCCGGGGCTCCCTGTTCGGTCAGTTCCCCGACAGCCTGGGCCATGCCATGCATCTTCAATTGTCGCAGCATGATCACGATCGCACCGCTTGCTGGGTTATGGCGCATGGCGAACCTCCGTCTTTCTCAGGGTGTCGTAGCGTTCGACGTTGGCCTTTGGTTCATTGGTGAGTGTCAGTGCCTGGGGCGCGTCTATCGTCGGCGGCGTGAAGGTTTTGCCATCGACGAGACGATGCAGCAGGTTCAAAACATGCGTCTTGGTTGGAACGCCCGACTTCAGCGCCATGTCGACGGCCGATAGGACGGCTTGTTCATCGTGCTGCAGGACGAGCGCCAGGATGTCGACCATCTCACGATCTCCGCCGGGCTTCTTGAGCAGGTATTGCTGCAAGGTCCGGAACGCGTCCGGTAGCTCAACGAACGGCGCACCATTGCGAAGAGCGCCGGGCTTGCGCTGTACGACAGCCAGATAGTGCCGCCAGTCGTAAACCGTCTGCCCCGGCCGGTCGTGGGAGCGATCGATGACGCGGTGATGCTCGCAGACTATCTGACCTTCTGCGGCGACGACGACACGATCCGGATAGACCCGAAGACTCACCGGACGATTGGCAAACGATGCCGGGACGCTGTAGCGATTGCGCTCCAGATGCACGAGGCAGGTGGGTGTGACCCGCTTTGTATACTCGACGAAACCGTCGAATGGCCGAGAGACCGGCATTAATGCCAGAGCCTCCTCAGCCCAGATATCGGCAATGGTGCCACGCATCTGGCCGTGTGGGGTCTTCGCCCAGAACTCCTTGCACCGAAGCTCAAGCCAGTCGTTCAGGGCTTCCAGCGATGGAAAGCGTGGGATCGGTTGAAAGAAGCGATGACGTGCATCCTGAACGTTCTTCTCGACCTGTCCCTTCTCCCAGCCGGACGCAGGATTGCAGAACTCCGGCTCAAACACATAGTGGCTGGCCATCGCCAGGAAGCGGACATTGACGTCGCGCTCCTTACCACGGCCGACCTTGTCGATTGCCGTGCGCATGTTGTCGTAGATGCCGCGGCCGGGGATGCCGCCAAACACGCGGAATGCATGATTGTGGGCGTCGAACAGCATCTCGTGCGTCTGCAACAGATAGGCCCGGACGATGAAGGCGCGGCTGTAGCTTAGCTTCGTATGTGCGACCTGCAGCTTCGTGCGCTCATTGCCGATGATCGCCCAGTCCTCCGACCAGTCGAACTGGAAAGCTTCTCCGGGCTCGAATGCAAGAGGCACAAATGTGCCGCGCCCCGTCGTCTGGAATTCCCTCTGCCGGTCTGCTTTCCATTCCCTTGCGAAGGCTGCAACACGGCAATAGGAACCGTCGTAGCCGAGGCCCACCAAGTCGGCATGGAGTTGCTTCAGGGTGCGCTTTTGCTTGCGGCCCTTCTTGGACTCCGTCTTTAACCAAGCCGACAGACGATCTGCGAATGGATCGAGTTTGCTCGGCCGCTCCGGCACCTTGAACTTCGGCTCCACGCCGTTCAGGCGCAGGTATTTGCGGATAGTATTCCGGGATAGGCCGGTCCTGCGGCATATCTCCCGGATGGATAAATGGTCTCTAAAATGCCAGCGTCGGATCACGCTCAATAACGCCATGTCGATCACTCCATAGCTCCCGCTGAAAACACGCGGAGCAAGGTTCAAAACATGGGTCAATTCTCGATGACAATATCCGGCAATGCCGGGTCACTTCTCAGTGCAAATCAACACCCTTAACGATCTGCGCATGCCAATCCTGCTAGTCAACGGCCAGGATCTTATCGCATATGCCAATCAACGTGCGCAGAGATCCCTGCTCGACATCGACGTGACCGACATGCCAATCGAATGTTTCATTGTAGACTGGGCGCTGAAGCGCCCAGTGCGGAGTGCCCCTATCGCATCATCTATAGAGTTCATATTTCGAGATGGCAGGTATATGACCGTTCGCGCCGCCGTCTTCTTGCTTCGCTTCGAGGACTCACTGGTGTCCGGCATCGCTTTTCGGGAGCCATATCAGGCGACCATTTGACAACCGGCGTCCGTTTCAGGAACGCACCCCTAGCCGCAAGAATTTGCGTCAGAGCATTTCTCCCAGCGATGCTGACTGCCTGCCTGGCTTGCGTCCGGAAACTCGGCCAAATCCAGCGTGCAGGCCTCTAGGAACTCAAACCCGAAACGAACGCTGTTGTCGAGCACTCGCGTTGTGGGGAGATCGATCTTAATCTCTAAGAATGTGCTGCGGGCTGCAGTGATCACAACCCTCGCGCCCGAACTTCAGCGAGGTCGAACATGAGAAGTGATAATTCAGCCAAGTCAGTATCGCCGAATTTAGACCACCGGCCAACATGGCCTTGTCGAAGGTCAAGCAATTAGCCCGCGCCGAATTGCCTCAGCGATCGCCTGTGTGCGATTTGCTGCTCCGATCTTCTTCGTCGCGGATTTGATATAGCTGTTCACAGTTTCCAACTGGTAGCCCGTGACTTTGCCAATGCCTTCGCTCGTCAAACCGAGGCTTGCTTGCGAAAGGCAGGCCATCTCACCCTTTGATAATCGCATCTGGTCGGCGGCATATCGCTCCATGAGAGGCTTGGTGAACGCGTTGTGAACTGTTCCGGAAACAAGCTCGAGAAATGCGATCTCGCCAGCGTTGAAGGGCGTCGCGCGTGTGTAGCCGACCGCTCCATATACTGTTTCATCTCGCATTATAGGCACGACGGTGCGATTGTGGACTCCGAACGTACGCTGCAGGTAAAGCAGACGCTGTGGCACTTCCGTACCGGCATAAACGTCGCTCTCAACAATGACGGTTCTCGACGACTGAGCGGCGAGGATAAAGGGATCGGTTTGGGGCAGCTTGTCCGCCATGTAGGCCTCGATGAATGCAGGCGGAAGATCGGTGTCGATAGAGAAACCCTCTCCGAAACGATAGTGGTCCACGTCCAGTCCAGAGACAAAAATATAGTCGAATGTAACCGCCTTTCTAAGCCGGTCGATTATGTCAAGCTGACCGAAGTACCGATGCTTGGGGACCGACCGGAGATCGATGTATTCGTCCAAGGCATCGGGCGAAAGCACTGACAGGGCACTGACTGGCATGGTGGCGACTCGGTTTTGGGACACCCAACTTATGGGCTGCAAGAGTTACCCGAAACTTAACGATTTGACGCAGATCAATTTTCCTAGACGTGCGGACACAACGCGGCCTCCTCCATCTGCCGCCCGGCTTGGCGGGAGATGATGCAATTTGCAGCAGACAGTCCGATTTTTTCCGTCGCTGATCGAGCCCCTCTGACCACCACCCTAACCGGGTTGCTTCCGTCTGGCTCGATCGTCATCCCCCGGAGTATCACCTCGCTTCCGTGGCATGTCGCGTAAGCGGCAATCGGAGTTCGGCACGAGCCGTCGAGTACACGAAGAAAGGCCCGTTCGCAACGGACGGCGTCGGCTGTGGCAGCGTCGTCCAGAGCCGACACCAAGTCGGCAACGATGCGATTTGCCTTGGCGCTTTCGATAAAAATGGCGCCTTGGGCCGGAGCTGGTGGGAATTGGCGAGGATCCAGCACCTCCGTCGCGACACCTGCAAGATCCAACCTGTTCAACCCTGCCTTGGCTAGCAGCGTGGCGTCGACTATTCCGTCCGATAGCTTCTGCAACCTTGTCCCGACGAGGCCTCGAAATGGTATGACAACGAGGTCTGGCCTGTGCATCGCAAGGAGCGCCGCTCTCCTCACGGAGGAGGTGCCGAGAACGGCCCCTGACGGCAGGTCCCAGAAACCAGCTCCGCTTCGCGACACCAGCGCGTCTCGCACGTCTTCCCTTGGCAGAAACGCGCTAATGTGTAGCCCGTCTGGAAGAACGGTCGCGACGTCCTTACAGGAATGAACCGCAAGGTCGAGGTCTGCCGATAAGAGCCTATCTTCCAGCTCCTGGGTGAAGAGCCCCTTGACGCCGACGTCTGGAACAGGCTGCTCGCTGAGCCGATCTCCTTTCGTCGTGAGGCGGACGATCTCGAAGGATTCGATCGACAGTCCGTGACAGGCGGCAAGGCGCGAAGCGACTTCCGTCGCTTGGGCGACTGCCAGCGGACTTGCACGAGTGCCGATCCTGATGCGTCTTCCGAATTTCTCCGTGATCATCAGGCGGCATCCCGTTCGTCTCTGTGCGAGTCCGGCGCGTCAAACTGGAGTTCGGCAAGTTTTGCGTATACGCCACCCTTGCGGACCAGCGAAGCGTGAGTTCCTTCCTCGACGATGCGGCCGCTGTCCATGACCAAGATCCGATCTGCCTTGAGCACCGTAGCGAGTCGATGTGCTATGACGATCGTGGTTCGATCCTTCATAAGTTCTTCGAGTCCCTTCTGCACGAGCATCTCGCTTTCGGCGTCCAAGGACGACGTCGCTTCGTCGAGAAGAAGGATCGGTGCATTCTTTAAGACGGCCCTGGCAATCGCGATCCGCTGGCGCTGTCCCCCGGAAAGGGTGAGCCCCCGCTCGCCTACGACGGTATGGTACGAATGCGGGAGGTTGGAAATGAATTCGTGTGCCTGGGCCCGCGCCGCGGCGGATTCAATCTCGGCGTCGCTCGCGCCCGTTTTTCCCAAGGCGATGTTGTCCCTGACGGAGGAGGCGAAGATAGTGACGTCCTGAGGAACGAGTGCGATTTGTTGTCGGACCTCCTCCGCGGACAAGGAGGTTACATCGTACCCATCGATCGAGATCTGCCCTTCGTTTGTTCCATAAAAACCGAGTAAGAGCGATAAGAGTGTGCTTTTTCCCGAGCCTGATGCACCGACAACCGCAACGGTCTCGCCCGGCGCCACCCGCATCGACAATCCCTGGAGCACTTGACGGTCGGCCATGCCGGGATAGGCGAACGTGACATCGCGGAATTCGACGCCGCCGGCAACTGGGGTTCGCAGCGGCACCGTCGCGCCGGGCTGTGGACGTCCTTCTTCTTCGCCCAACAGCTCGAAAAGCCTGCCTGCGGCGCCCGCTGCCTGTGCTAGTTCGCCCCAGACTTCGGACAGCGATCCGAGAGAGCCCGCAGCTATGACCGCGTAAAGAAGGAACTGACTGAGGTTTCCGGCGGTCACGGATCCTGACAGCAGGCCACGCGCGCCGATCCACAGAACTCCGACGACGCTGGCGAAGATCAGAGCGATCGCGAAGGCGGTCAGGTAAGCCCTAGATTGAGCCGCGCGCACCGAGCTCGCGTAGGAAGTCTCTACGTCGTTGATGTATTTCTGCTCGGCAGCATTCTCGCCGTTGAACGCCTGTATTGTTCTGCACCCAGAAATAACTTCGCTCGCAAACGCGGACGCCTGCGCCAGTGCATCCTGCGCGGCTCGCGAGCGGCGTCGAACCGATCGGCCAAAAACTACTAGCGGAACGACGATCAATGGGATGGCGCTGATGGTGATCGACGACAAGTTGGGACTGGTCATGAACATCATCGCCAGCGAGCCCGCGCAAAGAATAGAGTTGCGTAGCGCAACTGAGGCGGCCAAGCTGACAGCCGACTTGATCTGGGCGGTGTCGGCGGTCAGGCGCGAACTGATCTCGCCGGCTCGATTAGCATCGAAAAAAGACGCAGGGAGTCGCAAGACCTTTTTGAAAACCTCGAGCCGCAGGTCACTGACAAGGCGTTCTCCGAGCGCAGCTACAAAGTAATATCGACACGCGCTAGCGACTGCGAGCGCTATGGCAAGAGCAACAAGCATTACGAAGTAGCGGTCTACGAACGCGCCATCGGTACGGGTGAACCCCTGGTCTATCAAACGGCGGACTGCAGTTGGCAACGCCAGGGAGATCAGTGCCGCGGCTGTCAGGGAGACCAGGCTCCCAGCAACAAGCCATTGATGCGTTCGTAGGAAAGGAGCGAGTCTTCTCAAACCGCCAAGCGATCTACCTCCGCCGCCCCTACTCTCCATTGAACTGTTGGCAGCGGAATCCGCCGCAGGGGATTGCGCTTCGGCGACACGGTCGTGCTGGGCAATCATCATTGCCTTGAACTCCAAGTTTCGTTGAGTTCGCTTTTCACGTCGAATCCACGTCGCGTCTTTGATCGCGATCAATAACGAGCATCCTTTATTGACCCGGTGAACGTATGGGCAAGCCTCAACTGCGACACTGAAGGTCGGCAGGTCTCAGCGGAAGCCCAGACTGTGGGATGCGTCTCAACATACAATCAGGCGTCGGCGTCGACCGTTGCAAACCTAAGCCAACTTTGGCGGAGGTTGATCTCGAAGTGTTGCCAGACAATGGATCAACTCCGCGGCAAAGGCGCGCCCTCGCGAAGCATCGATATCTTGCTTTGCTTGGCTTCCGAGATTGAGATAGTAGTCCACCAGTAGTTCACCCAGCGCGAGGGGAGACCCAAGCGCGGATCGCGGAAAACTTGCTGGGGACGCAGGCCCCTCAAGTGGAGCCTCTACTAGAGAAGCCAGCCGCAATTCCGACTGCCGTGAGAAAGATCGCAATGCCGTTTCCTTGCCAGCTTCGGTTTCGGATGCTGCTTGCGTATCAAGATGGTGCTTCAGTTTGCGCTCGAGGTCGGGCAGGCTATCTATAGTGACGTCGATGTTCAGGCCCCGCTCGGTGTGGAATGCTCGCCTGCGTTCTCGTCGCAGTGTTGCGACATGTCCTAGCTCTTCTCGCGCCATACGCTCGGCTGCTTCCCGTATTTCTTCGGAGTGCGCGTGTGCTGAGACGTAGGTCCAGAACACGAAGGCGCGTTCCTCATTCCTTACCGCCATTGAAAATGCCCGATAGGCGCTTAGAAGATCGGGAGAGACGATCCCGACGCCTTCGTCCTCAAACAGTTCGTTTGGATTTTCCGGTGCCTGGGTAGGAGTCGAGAAACCCAGCCCTTGTCGCCACTCGTCGACCTTGCTGAGGTGACCCTGCTCCTCTGCGACCAGAGTGTCAAAAACGCGTGCCAGATCTGGTCGCTCCAGCGACTCCATCCTCCGGGATAAATCAAGGTACCCGTCAATCGCCTCCTGCTCCATTCGAGCCGCAAGCGCCAACAGTTCGGCGAGAGAGGCCAGTTTCCATGGCTCGCGAGTGGTTGACATGTCCATTCCCTTTCTTCTCGCAAGCCTGCGGCTTTCGCGGTTGCTGTTTGACGCTTTGAGCCTGCGCATTTCACCGGAAAATCATCACGCTTGGTTGATCTTGATCAAATAACACATGGTTTTTCTCCGTATATGTTCTCACCGCGAACGCACCGAAGGGCTGAAGGACGCGATGATAACAATACAAAAAGGCGCAGACATTGGCCGCATAGCTATGTTCTTCATAGCGGCAATGGGTATTCTCGCAGCTTTCGCGGCGCCTGCAATGTCGGCGGGCCAGCTACCGTCATATCTCGAGAAGATTCAACCAAGCGACCTGTTTCAGGGTGCTGATCGGTTCGGCAACCCAGAAGGCGAGCCTCCGATCGCGCCAGTGTACCGCGGCCCTGACGTGCTTGGTTATGCCTATCTAAATTCGGACTTCACCAATTCCACCGGCTATTCTGGCAAGCCTATCCATATCGCCGTGGGGATCGACACAGCAGGCGTTGTGCGAGGGATCAAGCTGATCGATCACCATGAACCGATCGTGCTCATCGGCATTCCCCAGGCCAAGGTGGTTGCGGCACTAAATTCCATTATCGGGAAAAATCTCGGCCGCGTAGCTGCCGGCGAAGAGCGGCCACCGCAGGTCGAGATCGTAAGCGGCGCAACCGTGACAGTCCTCGTCATGGGCGACAGCGTCATCCGCTCCGCTGTCAAGCTTATTCGAAGTGGCAGACTTAATCCCGCCGACGCCGGAGGCGTACAAAAACAAGCAGACGTGAAGACCCTGGATCTGACGAAGACGGACGTCAGCGACTGGCAGACACTCTTAGGTGACGGGTCTGTGCGAAGCCTTCGGTTAACTGTTGGCGAGGTCTCCAAGGCCTTCAATGATGCCGGCCAGCCCGACGCAGCGTCGCATCCGGAAACGACGACACCGGACGACCGCTTCATTGATCTTTACGTGGCACCGGTGAACGTTCCGTCGATTGGGAAAACCCTTCTAGGAGATGCAGCATACGCTAGGCTTCAAAGCCGTTTGCAGCCTGGCCAGTCTGCGATCCTGGTCGCTGGCGACGGTGCGTATTCCTTCAAAGGTTCAGGTTACGTCCGCGGTGGCATATTCGATCGAATCGAGCTCTTACAGGACGGACAGGGGCTCCGATTCCGCGATCGCTACCATACTCGTATCGCAGCTCTCGCACCGGTTGACGCGCCTTCATTGAAGGAGATCGCACTGTTTGTCGTTGCGCCCGAATATACATTCGACGTGACTGAGCCTTGGGAACTCCAGCTTCTGGCACAGCGAAGCAGCACCGGTGCACGCGACAAAGCAGTCGTTCCCTTCAATCTTGGATATGCGTTGCCATCGAAGTACGTCACGGTGACTAAGGCGGCCGCTCCGGTTCCGGCGATCGCCACCCCGGCGGTCGTCCCCCTGGTGGACACAACAACGCAGGCGTCAGACGAACAGCCGCTTTGGATCAGCATCTGGAATCTGAACCGCGTCAATATCGGGATCACCGGCGCCGCCCTTCTCGTCCTGACCGCAATCTTTTTCTTCCAGGACTGGCTAGTCAAACGTCCAGTTTTGTTTGCGTGGGTGAGGAACAGCTATCTTGTTTTCACGCTCGTGTGGCTTGGCTGGTATGCGAACGCCCAACTATCCGTAGTCAATGTTCTGACCTTCACCAACGCGCTAATCACGAACTTCAGTTGGGAGTTCTTTTTGGCGGCGCCGCTGATCTTCATTCTGTGGGCGTCGGTCGCGGCCGGCCTGCTGTTCTGGGGGCGCGGTCCTTTCTGCGGGTGGCTCTGCCCCTTCGGCGCGTTGCAGGAATTGCTCAGCAACATCGCAAAGCGCCTAAAGGTGCCTCAGGTCAAGCTTCCCTGGGGGCTGCACGAACGGCTCTGGCCTATCAAGTACATCATCTTTCTTGGATTGTTCGGATTGTCCTTCTACTCAATCTCGTACGCCGAGATGGCGGCGGAAGTCGAACCGTTCAAGACAGCAATCATCTTGAAATTCGTCCGCGATTGGCCGTTCGTAGTCTTTGCCGGCGCCCTGCTCATTGCAAGCCTGTTCATCGAGCGCTTCTACTGCCGGTACCTTTGTCCGCTCGGTGCTGCGCTTGCCATTCCCGGACGAATTCGAATGTTCGAATGGCTGAAGCGATATCCGGAATGCGGTTCTCCGTGCCAGCGCTGTGCGAAGGAATGTCCCGTTCAGTCCATTCATCCGGAAGGGCAGATCAATGTGAACGAGTGCATTTACTGCATGCATTGCCAGGAACTTTATCACGACGACCACCGCTGCCCGCACATGATCCAGGTCCGGTTGAAGCGCGAGAAGTTCATGGCCCTTTCCACGCCGGAGTCGCGCGGTGAGAAACCGCCAAGAACGGTCGTAACACATAACGGCAAGCCTATCGAAAGAGCTTAAATCGGCGCGCGACATTTCAGTCGCGGCCTCAACTAGGGAAGTGAAAACATGTCAACGGAAGACACGCAGCCGAGGTTCAACAGACGTCAGCTTCTCGGAACCACGGCGATGGCCGCGGCTGCCGGAGCTGTAGCAGCAGGGGGAGCCATCAACTTCTCGGGCGCGCTCGCTACTGAGGCCATGGCAGCGGAAGGGCGCAAGCAGACGTGGGAAGTGAAGCCGGGAGAGCTCGACGAGTACTACACGTTCTTCTCCAGCGGCCAGTGCGGCGAAGTTCGGATTGTGGGGGTGCCCTCCATGCGCGAAATCATGCGCATTCCGGTATTCAACCGCTGCAGCGCAACAGGTTGGGGACAGACCAACGAAAGCCGGAAGGTTCTGACGGAAGGCCTACTTCCCAAAACGGTGGAATTCCTGAAGGATCAGGGCGGCGTCTACCACAACGGAGATCTTCACCACCCGCATCCGTCGCAAACGGACGGCACCTATGATGGACGGTATCTATACGCCAACGACAAGGCAAACACTCGCGTATGCCGCATTCGTCTCGACGTGATGAAGTGCGACAAGATCATCGAGCTGCCCAACCAGCACACGGTTCATGGTCTTCGTGTTCAGAAGTATCCGAAGACCGGCTACGTATTCTGCAACGGTGAAGACGGCGTTCCGATTCCGAATGACGGCAAGGTCTTGGACGATCCGAAGGCCTATCAGGCCGTATTCACCGCGGTTGATGGCGAAACCATGAAGGTCGCATGGCAGGTCATCGTCGACGGTAACCTCGACAACGTCGACGCCGACTATCAGGGCAAATACTGCTACTCCACCTGCTACAATTCCGAAAACGGCGTGAACCTCGAGCAGATGATGGCGAAGGACCAGGACTGGGTGGTCGTCTTCAATATCAAACGCATCGAGGAAGCCGTAAAGAACGGTGATTACAAGGAGATCAGCGGCGTTCCGGTTATCGATGGACGGCATGGTTCGAAGTACACGCGCTATATTCCGGTTTCGAACGGGCCCCATGGCATGAACACGGCACCCGACGGAATCCATGCGGTGGCTGCAGGCAAGCTCTCCCCAACCGTGACAGTCTTCGACGTCCGCAAGTTCGACGATCTTTTCGACGACAAGATCAAGCCCCGAGACACCGTGGTCGCGGAACCGGAACTCGGTCTCGGTCCTTTGCACACGGCCTATGACGGTCGTGGCAACGCCTATACCACGCTGTTCATCGACAGCCAGATTTGCAAATGGAACATCGAAGATGCCAAGCGTGCCTTCAAGGGTGAAGAGGTCAATCCGATCCGCCAGAAGCTCGACGTCCATTACCAGCCGGGCCATAACCACAGCTCGATGGGCCAGACCAAGGAAGCAGATGGCAAGTGGCTCATTTCGCTGAACAAGTTCTCGAAGGATAGGTACCTCAACGCAGGTCCGCTCAAGCCCGAGAGCGACCAGCTTATCGACATCTCCGGGGACGAGATGGTTCTGGTACATGACAACCCGACCTTCGCAGAACCGCACGATGCGACGATTGTTCATGCGTCAAAGATCAACCCAGTCAGCCTCTGGAGCCGCGATGATCCCTTCTTTGCCGACGCGGTCGCGCAGGCGAAGAAAGACAACATCGACCTCATGACGGACTCCCAGGTCGTCCGCGATGGCGACAAGGTGAGGGTCTATATGACCTCGTCCGCCCCCGCCTACGGTTTGGAATCCTTTACCGTGAAGGAAGGAGACGAGGTCACTGTCTATGTTACGAACATTGACGAAGTCGAAGACCTGACGCACGGTTTCGCGATCGTCAACTACGGGATCAACATGGAGGTCGCGCCGCAAGCGACTGCGTCGGTCACCTTCAAGGCAAGCAAACCAGGCGTCTACTGGTATTATTGCTCGTGGTTCTGCCACGCGATGCACATGGAAATGAAGGGCCGTATGCTGGTGGAACCGAAGACGATCTGATGCGACAAGCAAGGACATTAACGATGGCGGCCCTCTGGGCCGCCATCGCTGCCACCGCCTCAGCCGCGGATCGCTTTGTGTCGCCCTCGGACGGTCCGAGTCTAGTCGAGGCTGTCGCGCAGGCCGCGCCGGGCGATACGATCACCCTCCGATCAGGCAGCTACGAAGGGCCTCTGACTCTTAGCAAGCCGGTGGTCCTCCAAGGGTCCCCAGGCGCGGTCGTGGTCGGGAATGGCAAAGGAACGGTCGTAACCATAAATGCTGCGGACGTCACCTTGCGCGGTCTTGAGATAAGAGGATCCGGCTCGAACCTGGAAACGATGGACTCTGGCGTCTTTGCGACCGAGGCGGCCACCGGCGCTGTCATTGAAAACAACCTGATCTCAGAGAATCTCTATGGGATTTACATTCATGGTGCGAAGGATTCCGTTACCCGCGGAAATCGGATCGTCGGGATCAAGGAAGGCCGGCTCAGCGAGTCTGGAAACGGCGTAACGGTCTGGAACGCTCCTGGCGCGAAAGTTGTTGAGAACGACATCAGTTTTGGGCGCGACGGCATCGCGACAAACGCCAGCAAGCGGAATGTCTTTAGCAAGAATAACTTTCACGACCTACGTTTTGCAATTCACTACATGTACACCAACGACAGCGAGATCAGTGGCAACGTTTCGGCGGGCAACACTGTCGGCTATGCGATCATGTTTTCGAACCGCCTTAAGATCATCGACAACGTCTCCGATGGTGATCGCGATCACGGTATCCTGCTGAATTCAGCCAACAGTTCCTTGGTAGAAGGCAACGTCGTACGCGGACGGTCACAGCCTGAAAGCCGTTGGGCGTCTGCAGGCGCGCGGGCGTCTGCGGACGAGATACCTGCGGAGGCGGCGAGCCCCATTGCTGCGGGAGATATCTCGGGATTCCGCCTTGGCCCTGAAAAATGCGTATTCATCTACAATGCGAACAAAAACAAACTCGTCGACAACGAGTTCAATGGCTGCGCGATCGGCATCCACTTCACGGCCGGTTCGGAGGGGAACACCATGAGTGGTAACTCCTTCATAAACAATCGCAATCAGGTGAAGTATGTCGGAACACGCTACCTCGATTGGTCGGCCAACGGTCGCGGCAATTACTGGAGCGACAATCCCGCGTTCGACCTCAACGGCGACGGCATTGGCGACAATCCCTACCGCCCCAACGACGTGATGGACAAGGTTCTGTGGACATCGCCGCAGGCCAAGCTTCTCGCGACCAGCCCTGCCGTCCAACTGATCCGGTGGGCGCAAGCTCAGTTCCCGGCCTTGCTTCCTGGCGGCGTAATAGACAACCACCCCTTGATGGTGCCTCCCCCGCCTTCTGGAGCTGTAAAATGACAGAGCCGACCGTCGTCGTATCCAAAATCGCCAAGCACTACGGAAAAGTGCAGGCGGTAAGAGATGTTTCTTTTGCGCTTAACGAGGGCGAGATGGTGGCGCTCGTAGGCCATAATGGGGCTGGAAAAACCACCTTGATCAAATTGATGCTCGGTCTCATTCGCCCCTCAAGCGGAAGTATCAGGGTGATGGGCGAAGACCCAGCGTCCGGCGCTGTCGCTGTGCGTCAGAGACTTGGGTACCTTCCAGAAAGCGTCGCATTCCACAACGCGTTGACTGGTCGGGAGACTCTCGCATTCTATAGCAGGCTCAAGCAGGTGCAGGGATCCGATCCCATAGGTCTGCTGGAGCGCGTCGGGCTTGGTGCGGAGGCAGCGGCCCGACCGGTCCGGACGTACTCGAAAGGAATGCGCCAAAGGCTGGGCCTGGCGCAAGCCCTCCTGGGCGAGCCTCGCCTTCTGCTCCTGGACGAACCGACGAGCGGCCTCGACCCGGCATCGCGTCGTAGGTTCTACGATCTGTTGGCGGAACTGAAATCGAAAGGTGCGGCCATCCTTCTCTCCTCGCACGCGCTTACGGAGCTAGAAGACCGCGCGGATCGGTTGTTAATCGTCAACGAGGGCGTGGCCGTTGCAGATGGAACCATGGACGATCTTCGAGGACTGGCACGTTTGCCGACGCACGTGCGCGTCACGCTTGCAAACCGTCGGGCTTTCGAAAGACTTAAAAGCGAGAGTTTTGGCTGGAAAGAAACGGTGCCGGGCACGCTTGAGGCCATGGTGAGCAACGAAGAAAAGATTGAGCTTCTACGTCACGTAACCGTCGTCCCTGGCGACGTCGCGGCACTCCACATAATCGAGCCCACATTGGATGACCTCTATGCTCATTTCCTGAGCGCTGGAAAGAGAGCGGCATGAGAAACGTCCTGATTATAGCCTCAAAGGAAATCCGCGAGGGGCTGCGCAACAGATGGGTCCTTGCGACAACGCTTCTTCTCGGCGCACTGGCCTTGACGCTCTCTCTGCTTGGAAGCGCTCCGACCGGGAATGTCGGCAGCGGACGTCTCGACGTCGTGATCGTAAGCCTTTCTAGCCTCACGATCTTCCTCGTGCCGCTGATCGCACTCTTGCTCTCTCACGACGCCATAGTCGGGGAGATGGAAAGAGGCACCATGCTGTTGCTCCTAAGCTACCCCGTCGGACGAAACCAGGTCTTGTTGGGAAAATTTGCCGGCCACATCGCTATTCTCGCATTCGCAACACTGATCGGCTACGGCGCGACCGCGGTCATGCTGGTCGCGACCGGAAACACTATTGATGCCGAAAGCTGGTATGCGTTCATGGTTTTGCTAGGATCGTCGATACTCTTGGGCGGCGTGTTCATTGCGGTGGGATATCTCATCAGCGGTCTGGTCAGCGAGCGAAGCACTGCAGGCGGGGTAGCCATTGGCGTCTGGCTACTCTTTGTCGTGATCTACGACATGGCGTTGCTCGGGGCATTGGTGGCCGCGGGAGGACATGCTCTGCCAGCGGGGGTACTGGACGCTCTTCTACTCATTAACCCCACGGACGCCTACCGGATGCTCAACCTCGGATCGGGAGGCGCCCGAGCATTGTCGGGTATGGGTGGCGTAGCCGAAAACTCAGGACTTGGCGCCACCATCTTGGTAGCTGCTCTTGCGGTGTGGATCGCTGGTCCTCTGGCACTGGCTTCCCTGACCTTTTCTAGGAGAGAACTGTGAAGAACCTCATCACGGTCATGATCTTCCTTTCGTCGCTATTCCTGAGCGGTTGCGAAGAAAAGAAGGAATCGCCGCCGCCGGCTCCCTTCGCGCTTACGAAGGACGCAATAGGCAGGTACTGCGGGATGAACGTGCTCGAACACGCGGGACCAAAGGGCCAGGTCATCCTGGACGCCAAGGTGGGAGAACCCATTTGGTTTTCTTCAGCACGTGATGCTCTTGCCTTCACGATGCTTCCTGAAGAGCCGAAGGATTTTGTCGCGATCTACGTCTCTGACATGGGCAAAGCGCCGAGTTGGGAAAAGCCGGGTGCCGAGAACTGGGTGGACGCCCGGAAGGCGTTTTACGTGATTGGCAGCTCTCGCCGCGGAGGGATGGGAACCGAGGAGGCGGTGCCGTTTTCGTCGGAAGACGCTGCTATCGAATTTGCGGGAAAAAATGGTGGTCAGGTCGTGACATTCGACGACGTTCCTCGCGACTACGTACTTGGAAACGGATCAAACACAAGCGATCCGACGCCAAGCGACTCATCAGTGAAACCGGAGGCACATGACCATGGTTAGGATGTTCAGCCGACGTCGAGCAATTTCAATCTTCGCCGCGGTGGCAGGCCTGCCTCTTCTAAGAGGTGCAGAAGCAGCCGCTATTCCGACGACGTGGGAGGGCCAAGCGCTCGGCGCGCCGGCGCGTCTCCTTCTCAACCATCCGGATCCGGTTGCCGCCTCGCGCCTGATCGAGCTTGTCGTGGCGGAAGTGGCACGGCTAGAGAAAGTATTCAGCCTCAGTCGCGCCGACTCGGCACTGTCAGAGTTGAATAGGGTCGGAGTCCTCGTTGCTCCTCCACAGGACCTTATAAGTTTGCTTCACAGTAGTCGCGGCATTTGGGAAACCACCGGCGGCCTGTTCGACCCGACGGTGCAACCGATCTGGCGGTTGTACTACGATCACTTCTCCTCTAACGAGGCCGCTCCCAACGGTCCAGACAAAACCGAAATCGCCAGGGTTCTCGCGGTGGTTGGTTTCGACCGTATCAAGTTCAATCGGGACCGTGTCGTTTTGGGCTCCGCCGCGGGGTTAACGTTCAACGGCATCGCGCAGGGGTATATCACAGATCGCATCGTTGACCTGCTGCGGAATGCTGGCGTCACGAGCTGCCTTGTTGACATGGGCGAGGATCGCGCAATCGGAAGCCGTGCGGATGGGACTGCCTGGCAGGTGGGTCTGGCAGAAAGTGAGAACGACGAACATCCCGATCACGTTCTCAGCATTGTCGACAAAGCGGTTGCGACCTCAAGCAGCAGCGGATTTGAGTTCGACGAGGCAGGCCGCTTCGGCCACATTATCGATCCCCGGAACGGGATCACGCCGCGGCTCTACCGGCGCGTGTCCGTGGTGGCAGATGACGCGACCCGCGCTGACGCCTTGGCTACCTCATTCTGTCTTATGCCAGAAGGAGAAATTCGGGCGATCCTTGAAAAAGGAGCCGACCTAATTGTCGATCTTATAAGTAATGAAGGCGCTCACGCACGGTTCGGAAACTCGGCCTAATCGTTGCCCGCAACCTAGCCTGCATTCGAAGCCGGGTACCAAGTTTCGATCGGTGGCCACAAAGAAACCAGTCATCGGTCGGTGATGCAGAGGAAAGCCACGGAGGAAAACTAAATGAATTTTTTGAAAACTGTAATTTTAGCTGCGCCCATCGCAGTGATTGCCGGTTCGGTTGCTGCTGCCGATTTCGAGGTGCATATGCTAAACAAAGGCGCCGACGGCGTCATGGTGTTCGAACCACTTCTGACGAAAATCCAGCCTGGCGACACCGTTACGTTTGTTCCCACCGACAAGAGTCATAATGCAGAAACTGTCAAGGGCATGATCCCAGATGGCGCTGAAGCCTTCAAGGGAAAGACCAACGAGACCGTCAAAGAGACATTCTCGACGCCGGGCGTCTATGTCATCAAATGCATGCCGCACTTTCCGATGGGGATGGTCGCAGTGGTCGCGGTAGGCGACGCCCCAACAAATCTTGATGCCGTAAAGACGGGGAAGCTGCCCAATAAGGCTCGAGAGCGCGTGGATAAGGCGCTGTCGCAGCTTTGATTTTCCCCACCTTGATCAAGCTGACCCAGGATCCTCGGTTCTTTTTCAGTGTTGGGCGGCTCACATTTCGACCTGTCGTGGTTTCGCATGTCCATACTGGATGATGCGAAAACGTGAGTTATGGTGAAGCACCGCCTACTCTTGGCATCCGCTGGTCGTAGGCGTCAGGGTCGGCTGACCATTAAACCACTGTGTCTATGCCTGCAGATTGGTGACAGTCGTTTCCGGCCGAACTTCGAACAGGGCGTAGCCACCTGTCGCAATGTCTTTTTTTGCAGCCGCATTTCAAGGTTTGCTAATCCTTTCACGCTATCATTTTCGGAAGTTAGCATTGGTGCACGATGACGTTAGTTGATTTGGAATTGGGCAATAACGCAATGGCGGCCGCAGAACCGCTGGCCCCTCCACGACCGAAGCGAACCGTCGGATTTGACGCAACCGCCGCAGCTAACTTCGCCGACGCCACGACACTTACTATCATCTCTGTGGACTCGCGTGGCAACATCAGGTTTGTCAATCGCGCTGCGGCGAATCTGTTCGGCTACGAACGAGAGGCGATGATCGGCCGCCCGGTTGAAATAATCATTCCCGAGCGTCTTCGTAGCGCCCACGCGCGAGGGTTCGCCCGCGCTATGGCAGGAGCCGAGTTGAATCTGGGGGGAAAGGCTGTAGAGGTCTACGCAATCCGCAAAGATGGAAGCGAGTTCCCGATAGAGCTCACACTATGCGCCTGGCACGATGGGGTCGAAATGGGAGCCGGCGCCGTCATAGAAGATATTTCTGAACGTCGCGAGCGTGAGAGCCGGCTGTTGAGACTAGCCAGCCAGGATACCCTTACGGGTTTGCATAACAGGGGTCGGTTCGTCGAATTCCTGAAAGAGACCGTTCCGCATCGATCGGCAATGGTGCTGATGATCGACATAGATGGGTTTCAGGATGTCAATGATACCCACGGCCACACGACAGGAGATTCATTGCTGCAATCAATCGCAGTCCGACTCCGTCATCGGCTGCCTCCCGCTGCCCAGGTCGCCCGATTTGGTAATGATGAGTTCGCCGTCTTTGTGCAGAATACCTGCGAACAAAAGGCCGTCGAGTCACTAGCCGGGATTGTGATGACGGCATTCTCAATGCCCTTCGAAGTGAATGAACAACTGTTGGACGTCAGCGTAAGCGTGGGAGGCGCCATATACCCCCGTGACGGCGATGATGCAGACGAGCTTCTCGCGAACGCCGATCTAGCTCTTACCAAGGCGAAAAGCATGGGTGGCAGATCGTTCCAGGTTTACGAACCAGCCATGCGGAGCGAGGCTGGGGCTCGACGCGCAATGAGAGATGAACTCCGTCTGGCCCTCCGCGCTGGCCAACTCGCGCTTCACTACCAACCGCAGGTGAATATCGAAACTGGGACCATCTTCGGGGTAGAGGCGCTGATCCGTTGGCAGCACCCTGAAAAAGGATTGCTCCTTCCTGGTGCATTTCTTCCCGCGCTGGAGCAAAGCGCGCTCGCACTTGAAATTGGATGGTGGACTCTTGATGAGGCTTGCAGAACAGCAGCGCTGATGAACGCCCTGAGTCCGCAGCAGATCAAGATGGGCGTCAACCTCTTTCCTGCTCAGCTTCGCGCCCCATATCTTGGCCGCAAGGTCTCTGAGGCTCTTGAAAAATATCGGCTCGAGGCTAACCTGCTCGAGATAGAGGTCACGGAAACGATCGCTCTCACCGACGACGACCGGTCTCTTGAGGCGATGAACACGCTACGTGACATCGGCGTTGGCATCGCTTTTGACGACTTCGGCACCGGTTACGCATCTCTCAGCTCGCTCCAAAGATACCCGCTTACAACCTTGAAGATTGACCGTGGATTTGTCTCCGAGCTATCGACGAAGCCTCGTGACGCCGCCATCACGCGAGCCATGATTAGGATGAGCCTCGAAATGGGGATCGAGACGATAGCCGAAGGTATCGAGAATTCTGAACAAGAAGCGTTCCTGCTATCGCTCGGCTGCTCCGCGGCGCAGGGCTACAAGTATGGGCGACCGATGCCTTTCGAGGCCCTTGCCAACATTCTCTCGAAACCGTGAAGAGTCCGCAGCGCTGCTGCGGATTTCTGAGAGCTTACGCTACTTGCCTTGCGAGTGCGCAGCGCGACCACAGCGAATGCAATGCCTCGACCAGATGCTCGATATCGGCATCGCTATGCAGCGGCGTCGGCGTGATGCGCAGACGCTCGGTCTTCTTCGGAACCGTCGGATAATTGATCGGCTGCACGTAAACACCACAGTTGTCGAGCAGCAGGTCGGAGATCCACTTGCACTTTGCAGCATCGCCCACCATGACCGGCACGATGTGGCTGGGGTTCGGCATATGCGGGATGCCGCGCTTGTCGAGAAGGTTCCGCAGCGTGCGGACGCGATCCTGATGCCGCGCACGCTCGAAGGGGCTTACCTTCAGGTGCTGGATCGAAGCAACCGCGCCTGCGGCAAGAGCCGGCGGCAGTGCGGTCGTGAATATGAAGCCGGATGCAAACGAACGGATGAAGTCGCAGAGCGCCGTCGACGCTGCTATATAGCCGCCCATGACGCCGAAAGCCTTGCCGAGCGTGCCTTCGATAACAGTCAGTCGATCCATCAGGCCTTCGCGCTCGGCAATGCCGCCGCCGCGCGGGCCGTACATGCCGACGGCATGTACTTCATCGAGATAGGTCATCGCGCCATACTTGTCGGCGATGTCGCAGATTTCCTTGATCGGAGCGATGTCGCCATCCATTGAGTAGACGGACTCGAACGCGATCAGCTTCGGCGCCTTCGGATCGGCGGCCGCGAGCTTTGCTTCGAGATCTTGCACGTCGTTGTGCTTCCAGATCACCTTCTCGCACTTGGCATAGCGAATGCCTTCGATCATCGAGGCGTGGTTGAGCGCGTCTGAGAAAATGATCAGGCCCCGGATCTTGGCGCCGAGCGTGCCGAGGGCCGCCCAGTTGGAAATGTAGCCCGAGGTGAAGATCAGCGCAGATTCCTTGCCGTGCAAATCGGCAAGCTCACGCTCGAGAAGAACGTGTGAGTGGTTGGTGCCAGAGATATTCCGGGTGCCTCCCGCACCCGCGCCACAGTGATCGATGGCGTTCTTCATCGCCTCGATGACCTTGGGGTTCTGGCCCATGCCGAGATAGTCGTTGGAGCACCAAACTGTCACGTCTTTCGGACCGTCTTCCGTGTGGCGCGTCGCACGAGGGAAACCGCCGCGGTGACGCTCAAGATCGGCAAAAACGCGATAGCGGCCTTCCGCGTGAAGACCATCCAGCTCGCTTTTGCAAAACGCTTCGAAATCCATGCATGTGCTCCTTGCTATTAATGCAGCAGTATCCTCCTGAACGTCGATCTTATTTGATCTGCGTCAAGGTCAGACAAAAAACATTCCTCTTCCGCAAAGACGTTAGCGGCACCAAAGCTCGCCAGGAAGAATTAGGAGCCGAACCCTAAATAAGGGGATCAACATCGGTGGAATCAACCGATCTCAGAGCTCGATCACAATACGCAGCACAACGCAGTCATGGTTGCAGAGTCCACTGGCGCGACCGCATCTCTTTCGCAAGAGGCAAGCAGGCTTGAGCTCCTAATGTCGGCATTCCTCAACTTTGCACCGCCGGCCAGGCATGACTGCATCTGCGGCGCGGGCCGCCTGATATGAGTAGCGGGAGGCGGCGTTCCCGTCTTCCGCAGGTCCAAACCTCCGGGCCACTGGCGCTTCGCAGTCTTCTTTGATCAGGGTCAATTATCTCGGAGACGAGGCACGCTAGTTGTCTCTGCATGAAGTTCCAGTTCTCCAAATCTCTTAGCGCTCTTGCGCAGCCTTCTCGCTTCGTCGCGCTTGCCGACAGTGTTGTCCCCGCGTTGGCGGGGACGACTTTGGCTGCCTTCACGTTCGGGCTATGGTTGAGTTTCACTACCGACGTGGACTATCAGCAAGGCGAAACCGTAAGGATCATGTACGTCCACGTTCCGGCGGCCTGGATTGCTATGCTCTGTTATAGCGTCATGACGATGAACGCCATTGGCTCGCTTGTCTGGAAGCATCCCCTTGCGGACGTCGCTGCGCGCGTCGCCGCCCCGCTTGGAGCAGCCTTTACCTTTGTCTCGCTACTGACGGGAGCTATATGGGGTAAGCCGATGTGGGGGACGTGGTGGGTATGGGACGCTCGCCTGACATCGATGTTCATACTCTTCATCATGTATCTCGGGATCCTCGCCATCAATCGGGCGATAGATGAGCCTAATCGCGCTGGCAGGGTGACAGCCGTATTAATCGTGGTCGGCTTCGTGAACATACCCATCATCAAGTTTTCGGTCGACTGGTGGAACACTCTTCATCAGCCCGCCAGCGTACTACGGCTTGATGGGTCGGCACTCGATATGGAGTTCCTTCGGCCCCTGTTGACGATGGGTTTCGCGTTCGCGTGTCTTTTTGCGACGCTCCACCTCGCCTCGATCCGTAACGAGATATGGCGCCGCAAGCTAATTTCGCACTACCGGCTTGCTGCACGCATGGCCACGCATAAGGAAGAATAAAAATGAATCACGAAGCCTATGTTCTGGCCGCGTATGCAGTTACTGCCGTCGTCGTTCTGGCTACCTCGGCGAAGGTTTGGGTCGAAGGCAGGTCTTTCCGACGTCAGGTGTCGGCGTTGGCTCCGCTGCGCGCAAAGTCAATCGGGAGAGAGAGTTGATCGCGGGCGCCGCCTGGTTGCTGCGGTACCGCTCGTCGTGTTTCTCGGTTTCGCGGCCGCTTTTGGAAACAGTCTCTACCGCGAGGCAGAGAATAGATATTCACCATCGGCCCTGCCATCCGCGCTTATCGGTGAGATCCATCCTCCATTGGCGCTACCAGGGCTGGAGCAAGGTCTGTCCCCCATGAACGAAGACGTCATCAAGGACAGCGTGACGGTTGTGAACGTATTCGCATCATGGTGTGTACCATGGCGTCAGGAACACCCTTTCCTCATGCGCTTTCTTCGGACCCTAGGGTGAAGGTGGTGGGCATAAATTACAAGGACGACCCAAAAGACGCGACCGGGTTCCTACAAAGCGGGCATTCCCGCATACGAGGTTGAAGCCACTCAGGCGATCGCGTTCCCCGCTACTGCATATTAGGTTGATGCCGATACGCGAATCGGTCGGTTCAACGTCAAACGCTATTGTGGCCGTTCGTTTTTCGCCTGACCATTTCTCCATGGGAAGAGAAATGGGGCGGACTTTTGGCGGATCTCAGTCACGGCGTAATCGACAGTCGCGGCATCGAAACAGATGGTATGGAGCGTTGTGACGAACATGCGTCGCGAGTTTCGGCATTCCAGTCGATGCTCGAAGCGGCGGTCGTTGGCACGACCATGGAAGGCCGTGACCGCGACTGCTACCGTGCTGCTGCGGAAGACATTCTCGCTCTCCTGACGCCCGACTGGGTCTCGCGCAAGATGATGTCCGCCTCAGCGTGCTCGGGCCTGGTGGAAGACGCGCATCTTGCCTAAGCCGAAGCGCGAGCGCCCTCCAGTCTACCGTTGTGACAAGCTTCCAACGTTCATGAACGCCGGTAAGGAAAAACTTGTTCTGGCGATGCTCCATCGTTGGCGTAGAGCCGCGGTGCGGACCGCGACCATTCAATGGCGTTGCTTCTTCGAGCAGGGAGGCTTTGACCCGTTCTTCGATCCCGCCACTACGTACCGAAAGGCGGGCGTCGCCGTTCGAACCGGGCTCCTTGTGCAGATTGGAGCTTATTTCGGGCTGGACATCGGCGAGGGAAAGCCAGGCGCGACACGGCGGTATCCGGAAATGGTGCCTGGTCTCGTCGATCCTTTAGCGAAGATGAAAGCTGAGCTGGGCGCCGCACAGGTGCAGATGGTATGCTCCCAGGTTCTCGGGTCCTTGAACAGCTATGTTTCGAAATGCGGCAACGACTTCAAGCGGATCGTCTTCGCATCTAAGGTCGACGACGTCACCCAACACATGCTGTTTGTGATCAACAAAGCGCGCGCGTGGTTCGACCTGTCGCGGACGCTCGTCGTTAACAGTGTAGAGATACCTGCATCCACGCGGCGCCTCGCCCGCAAGATTATGTCGCATGTCATGAGCCGACATCGTTTCCCGCGTATGAACCACATCAACATGCTTGTCGACCAGCGGATCGCAAAGCTGTCGGAAGCGGCGGCGGCCACCGGTCACGACATGTGGCTGCGAATGACGGTCTCCAAAGGTATGAAGATCGACATCCCTCTCAAAGGATTCGAGTACTTCGATCAGCGCCGCGGGATCCGTGCCAAGTCCTTCCAGATCATCAAAGATCGGAACGACGGGCGGATCTATGTGGGCGTGCTGACCGACGTCGCCGAATCCTTCGAGGCATCGCGCGAATCCTACGCAGCAAGCGTGAGGACCGAGGCCATCGCGCTGGACTTCGGTCTCACCACGATGTTTGCGACCGACCAGGGCGACCTGCTGGGCAGAGGATTTAAGGCCAAGCTCCAGGCGATGGACCGAACGTTGACGGCAATCGCCAGACACGTGCAGCGGTCGGGCCAGAAGCCACGCTCGTCGAAGCGCTACTGCGCGTGGGTCGCGAAGGTGCGTGGATTTATCACCACTGAGGTCAACCGCGTCATCAACCGGCTCATCGAGGTCCACCGCCCTTCGAAGCTCTATCTGGAGACGCTGAACTTCCAGTCACCCGGCATGTCGGCGCGGATGAACCGACTAATCCAGAATTGCGGCCGCTCCGTCCTGAGGACGAAGCTCGCGGCCATCAGCCAAGAATTCGGCATCGAGGCGACCGAAGTCGCTTCTGCCTACACCAGTCAGGCCTGTTCGTGCTGCGGTTACACCGACAAGCGCAACAGGTCGGCCCAGAAATTCCAATGCCGCTTCTGCGGCAACAGAATGCACGCGGACGTCAATGCTTCGAGGAATGTCGGATCGGAACGTTTCCGGTTCTTTGGTTCTCCGACGCCTGGCTTTCGCCAACGGATCCTCGACATGCTGGTGAGCCAGCATGTCGAGCGATATTCACGGGAGCGTGGCGCCCCGTCCGACCCAAGAAAGTCCAACTCGTATTTTGCGGGGCAGACAATCACGGCGAGGTTATCGCTTCAAGAGGTTTGCCAACCTCCACGACGCGAAGTTGCAAATGAGAACGAAGAGCTGTCTTCAACCTTATTTGCGGCATAGCCACAAAGCGAAGGTAATCCCTACGCAACAGTCGGAACGGACCGATCAGGACGTCAGTCGATCGAGTGGGGTGTTTACGGAGTTCCAGAGACGTTCGTGCTCGACAAGGCCGGACGCATCTTTTTTAAACATGTGGGCCCCCTCGACCAGAAAGTGATCGCGAACGAACTTCAGCCTCTTATCGCACAGTTGTCGGCGACGGCTAAACCTTGATTCAGCGCCCAGACGGCGCGGCATGCCTTAAGCATTCGTGCCGCTACCCGGCTCAAGCGGGCTGAACCAGTAGGTGGCTTCGGAGCGCCCTTGCCTCCTTGCAGGGGACCTGCGTGGTCGCCAGAGGTGGAGAGATCGATACCCTTCCGAGTTCTTTGAGCCCGCTCAAAGACAAATAGCTCGTAAGATACGATAGTCGGTGCGCGGGTCGGGAGAACACTTCCGTGTCAAGTGGGGGAAACCTTGGCAGAGGCCTGGTCTTGTGGGAGCGCAAGCCCGACAGGTCTCCTCGCTTTTCATCCCGACCGACGGTTTCGCACAGCCGCCCATAGCTTTCGGCAGTCGTTCCCACTTCGTTTCACGGCTTGTTCGCAAGACCAGAAAATCCATAATTGCAATTCGGATTATGCAGTGAAAGTAGAGAGTTGTGAGCAATCCATCGATCTCCCGCCACTGCCTTCACGGCAAAATACCGCGGAACATCGTGGCAACGACGAACAGAGAACTAGCGTTTTCCACAGATGCGTCGCAGCCAGTCCGATGCTAGCTGGTTCGGGTCTTCTCCGCGGCGATCTCGATCCGGTCGCGGATTGCGCCTACGCCAAGTCCTTCGACGAGGCTTCGAACTGCCTTGCGCTTTAGCTCGGACTCGACCTGCCCCTCAAGTGTGACGTGTCCCTCCTTGACAGTGACCTGCACCTTTTGGGGAGTCAGCCCGAGATCGGATCTAAGGCGGGTACGCAATGCAAGTCTTATCGAAGCGTCTCCCCGCGGCAGGATTGTCACCGGCGCATCGATGATGAGTGGTAAGATATCCCGCCTGCTGACGATACCGATCAGCTTTCCGTCCTCAACGATCGGCAAACGCTTGATCCGATGAGTCTGCAGGCTTTGGGCGATGTCGGAAATCTCGCTGTAAGGACCGGCGACGATCACGTCCTGGGACATGACGTCGGCGACTGACCACCCGTTGCTGTTGATATACCGTTCGAGATCAAGCTCCGAAATGATTTCCGGTGATCGCGCCGGTCGCGGAGAAAGCCTTATTTCCCTCCGAAGCAGAAGATCGCCCTCAGTCAGCATTCCGCAGACGCGTCCCTGATCGTCTACCACGGGGAGACCGCTGACATTATTTTGAAGCATGACGGCTACGGCATGTCGAACGCCGGTCGCCGGGCTGATGTGGACTACGTCCCTAGTCATGACGTCCTTTGCCTGCATCTGTCTGCCTCATATTTGGAAGTATTGTGTGGTGAGACAGTAATTGGCTGAAATGAACACCGCTTTGACCTTGATCAAAGATGCGGCGAGTTCAGTAGCTTCTGGAGTCTTGTTTCCTCTTCAGAATTCAAACAAGTCCCAGTCGGCCTGCGGGCACTTCGTCGCGAGAAGACCAGCAGTGAGAGGCCGCCGGCGAGAATAAGAACCAGGGGCGATCCCCAGAGCGCCATAGTGCGGACACTGAAGCGCGGCCTCAAAAGCACGAATTCGCCGTACCGCGACACAATGTAGTTCAGAACCTGCTCGTCGCTTTCGCCATGCTTTATGCGGTCACGCACCAACAGCCTGAGATCCCGTGCAAGTTCAGCGTTGGAATCGTCGATCGACTGGTTCTGGCAGACCATGCAACGCAGTTCCGCCGACAGCGTCCGCGCTCGGCTCTCCTTCGCAGGATCTGGCAGCATTTCATCCGGGTTCACAGCGAGAGCCGAGATTGGCAACATCGTTGCCAAGAGCACCGCCAGCACTTGCACGATACGGCCCCCCGACAACCGAAACAGGCGGGAGCATCTCATCACCTTCATTCCGCGGGCCCCATCGCTGCAGAAGCCTTGACCTTGCGCCGGGGCACACCGACTCGTAGGCGCCGGTCGCTGAGCGAAACGAATCCCCCCGAAGCCATAACCAAAGCACCACCCCAGATACAGAGAATGAACGGCTTCCACCACACGCGCACGACGATGCCACCGTCATTGGTCGGGTCGCCCAGGGAGACATAAAGCTGGCTCAAGCCAAAGGTCAGGATCCCCGCCTCCGTCGTCGGCATTTGGCGCGCACTGTAGACACGCTTCGCAGACCAAACGTCGGCTACATCGACGCCACCTCGGCGGATGCTGAAATGACCACGATCTTCCCTATAGTTCGGTCCGGTCGACGGCTGCATGCCGTCGAACTGTAGCGAGTAGCCGCCCGCTTCGGTGGTCTCGCCAGGCTTCATATGCAGGACATGTTCAGTCGCAAAGGTCGAGACCGCGACGATGCCGAGAACGGTGATGCCGAGACCGGCATGCGCAAGCGCCGTACCAAAGGCCGACCTCGGCAGGCCGGTCAGCCTGCGCCAGGCGACGTTCGCCGCCACCTTGCCAATACCGGCGCGGTACCAGAGATCGGCAGCAGCGCCGAACACGAGGAACAATCCGGCAGCAAGGCCGAGAACGGAAAAGATTGGGCCGCCATGCTCGATATAGAACAAGACAAGTGCGGCAGCGAAAGCGAGGCCCGCGACCACATAAAGCCGCTGGAGGGCGCCCAGAAGATCGCCGCGCTTCCAGGCGAGCAGTGGCCCGAAGGGCACTACAAGTAGCAGTGGGATCATCAGGAGGCCAAAGGTCATGTTGAAGAAGGGCGGACCGACCGAGATCTTGTCGCTAGTAAGCGTTTCCAGCAGCAGCGGATAAAGCGTACCCGTCAGCACCGTCCCGCAGGCTACGGTAAGTATTAGGTTGTTCAGAACCAGCGCGCCCTCGCGTGAGATCGGCGCAAACAGCCCGCCTGCCGAAAGCAACGGCGCACGGAAGGCAAAGAGCGACAACGCCCCGCCGATGAACATCAACAGAATACAGAGAATGAAGACGCCTCGACTCGGGTCGCTCGCAAAGGCATGGACCGAGGTAAGCACGCCGGAGCGCACGAGGAACGTCCCCATCAGCGACAGCGAGAATGTGAGGATGGCCAGCAGGACCGTCCAGATCTTCAGCGCCTCGCGCTTTTCCATGACGAGCGCAGAGTGCAGCAGTGCGGTGCCCGCCAGCCAGGGCATGAAGGAGGCATTCTCTACCGGATCCCAGAACCACCAGCCACCCCAGCCGAGCTCGTAATACGCCCAATAGGATCCCATCGCGATACCGAGCGTAAGAAAGGTCCAGGCGGCCAGCGTCCAAGGGCGTACCCAGCGCGCCCAGGCCGCATCAATGCGTCCTTCAAGGAGAGCCGCAACGGCAAAGGAAAAACAGACGGAGAAGCCAACATAGCCGAGATAGAGAAGCGGCGGATGGATCGCGAGGCCGATATCCTGCAGCACCGGGTTCAGGTCACGACCCTCGGCCGGCGCCGGATCGAGACGAACGAAAGGGTTGGAGGTCAGCAGGATGAAGAGGATAAACGCGACAGAGACCCAGGCCTGAACCGCCAATACATTGGCTCGTAGCGTGTTCGGCAGATTGCGCCCGAAGAGCGCCACCATTGCACTGAACAGCGCAAGAATAAGCAGCCAGAGCATCATCGATCCCTCGTGATTGCCCCAGACGCCGGAATATTTGTAGATCAGCGGCACCAGCGAATGCGAGTTCTGCCAGACATTCTCGACCGAGAAGTCTGACACGACATGCGCGTAGGTGAGCGCACCGAAGGAGAAGGCAACGAGGCCGAAGAGAACGATCGAACCGAGCGACGCGACTTCCATCATCGCCTGATCGCGGCGGCGCGCGCCGATGAGCGGAACTACCGAAAGGATGATCGCCGTTGCGAGCGCGAGAACGAGTGCGTAGTGTCCGATCTCGATGATCATTGTTTCGCCTCCGCGTGTTGCCAGAGCCCTTGTTCTTTCAGCTTTTCAGCGACGTCCTTGGGGACGTACCGTTCGTCATGCTTGGCAAGTACGGTGTCCGCCGAAAAAAGCTGGCCATCGGCTCCGAACTCCCCTTCGGTGACTACGCCTTGTCCCTCGCGGAAAAGGTCTGGTAGGATTCCAGTGTATCGAACATGCACGACCGCCCCACCGAGATCGGTCACGGTAAAATCAACGTCGGTTCCGGTGCCTCGCTTTATGCTGCCTTTTCCGACGAGACCACCCAGACGAATTCTAGTTCCGGGGTGAACGCCTTCCGCCGCGAGATCCGACGGCATGTAGAAGTAGGCAACGGACTGGCTGAAGGCAAACATAACTAGAAAGACGGCAGCCATAATAAAACTCATGCCACCGGCTATGACTGCGAGCCGTTTCTGCTTTCGCGTCATTGACCCGTTTTCCTTTCGACATCAAATCGCCGCGCGGCCGCGATCAGCTTTGAACCTTCGTCACTGTCAGCCGGAAAGATCCCCAGCGCGCGCTCGAGCGCATCTTCCGCGCGAGACTTGTCACGAATGACCCCATATGAAGTGATAAGCTGCAGCCAGCCTTGAAAGTTGACCGGATTTCTGGCTAGCTTTTCCTCAAGGCCCGTCAGCATGCCGCGGACCATCTTCGACTGATCATCAGCGCCCAGTGCGCTTGCGGCTACGGCTTGCGCCTCGGTCGGCCCAAGAGGGATGCCGGCGGTTGGGGTCACGGACTTCCCACCGTTTTTAACGACATGGTCGTTAACGAGCGGAAGCCATGGCGCGCCTGCAGGCGAATCCTTGGCGACCGCCTCGAAGGCCATTCGCGCATCTTCAGATCTTCCCGCCTGTTCGAGGCCCAGAGCACTGTAGAATCTGGCTCGCGGATTTTGCGGATCGATCTCCAAGGCCCGTTCCAACACGCTTTTGACTGCATCCGTGACCGTGCCATTTGAAGTCGCCAGGAGCGCTTCGGTCAAACCATTTAGCCTGTCGGTACTGGAGCCTTGCAGCCTGATAGCGTTGTCATAGGCCTGGGCAGCGTCCGCGGCACGATCCGTTCTCAAGTAGATCGGCGCGATCACGTCCCACCCGCGCCCGTCGTCCGGCGCTTTCTCAAGATGAACTTCCGTTTTGCGTATCAAGATAGCGAGATCTTGACCCGGATGAGCGAGCCGCTCTTGCAGTGGGAGCGACGGTAGGTCCGGCGAGCCAACCGCGACGTAAAGCGAGATGCTAGCAAGCGACAAGAAGGCCGCTATCGCTAGTTTCACCTTTCCCCGTGACGAAGGACGACTCTTCCTATCTTCCGCATCGGACTCCCGAAACAAGCGCCTTGCGGTCTCCGCCCGTGCGAGCTCGTACTCCTCCACGCTGATCCTGCCGTCCGCGCGTTCGCGGAGGAGTTCCGCGATTTGATCGCGGTAAATTTGCCCCGCACCGTTTTCCGGCGCGACGGCACGACCGGGCGTCGACAGGGGATGCAGTAACACGGCCGTCACGATGCCCGTGATGGCCGCGAAGATTATCCAAATGATCATGTTCAAACGTACTCTGTTGCGAGAGCACAATATCGCCGTTTCTGCCCCGGACATTGACGGGGATCAATTATCGCGCTGTTAAAGCACACGTCCGGTAAAGACGTAGCCGACACCGCGGACTGACTGGATCAAAGCGGGCGCCTTCGGATCCGGTTCAATCTTCTTGCGGAGCCTCACAATTTGGGCGTCGATTACGCGATCGAAAGCCTCAAGATTTCTGTTCCGGGTGAGCTCCATTAGAGTATCCCTAGACAATACCCTCCCGGAATTCCGAACGAAAACCAGAAGCATGTCGAACTCGCCGGTTGTAAGCGGAACATCGTCTCCTTCGGGAGAGCTCAATCTACGTCGAGGCACGTCAAGACAGTAGCCTTCGAAGCGGAAAGCTTCGTCCGCTGGAGAGGACTTCCCACCGGGAAGAGTTGCAGCGGCCCGTCGCCGAAGGACAGTTCTCAGGCGGGCGAGAAGTTCGCGAAGGTGAAATGGCTTCGCGACATAGTCGTCGGCGCCGAACTCTAGTCCGATGACCTTATCGGTGACGTCGTCCTGCCCCGTCAGCATCAGCACGGGAACGTCGGATTTCCCGCGAAGCTCCTTGAGCAGGTCAAAACCGTTCTCTCCGCCAGGAAGGACGAGATCAAGAAAAATGGCGACGTACTCGTGCTTCGAAAGTTCTGCGCGCATGCCCGCGCCATTTGAAACCGCCGTCACACGGTAGCCGTTGTCATCAAAATATCGGACGAGCATCTGCCTGATCCTGGCATCGTCATCGACGACGAGAATACGATCCGGTTCCATATGCCTCCGTCCTGCTGCCTGTGGGCATCACACATAACGCAGGATTGCAGGCCGCGCTACCACCGGCGGACAGGTAGGTTTGGATTAACCCGCTTTCGCCCACGAAAAACAAGACGCGGGCGATAGCGTAGCAGATCAGAATTCCTCCCAGTCGGCCAAGGCCTGAGCAGCCGCAGCCGCGCGTCCTGGAGAAGGTCTGAGAATGCTTATATTCCCGACCGAGCGGAAGGCCTGGTCGGACTGATGGCCGGTAATGGCATGGGGAAGCTGGAACGCGGAAATGAGTGATCGTAGTTTTCCGCTTTCTCCGGCGAGAGTGGCGCTCGCAGCATTTGTCTCCTCCACCATCGCAGCGTTCTTCTGTGTCACCTGGTCCATCTCGTTTACGGCAGTGTTCACCTGCGTCAGGCCCACCGACTGCTCCTTGGCGGATATGGCGATCGAATCCATATGCTGGTTGATTTTGGCAACATGTTTCTGGATGGTTTCGAGCGCGCCCCCTGTCTCGCGGACCAGCGCGACGCCGTTCACGACTTCCGTCTCGGAGGTGCGGATGAGATCCTTGATCTCGCGCGCGGCGTTTGCGGAGCGTTGCGCAAGTTCTCGGACTTCCTGGGCGACCACAGCGAATCCTTTGCCCGCCTCTCCGGCCCGCGCCGCCTCGACGCCTGCGTTCAATGCCAGGAGATTGGTCTGGAACGCGATGTCGTCGATTACGCCGATGATGCTGGATATTTGCCGTGAAGATCCCTCGATCTTTTCGATCGCGTCTACCGCCTTCGCGACAACCTCAGCCGAATGCTCTGCGCTACCCTCCGCTTCCGCGGCGACGGACCGGGCCTCATCAGCTCGTCTGGACGAGTTCGAAACGTTGGCGGTGATCTGGTCGAGCGCAGCGGCGGTCTCTTCGAGAGACGCCGCCTGCTGTTCGGTCCGCTTCGACAGGTCGTCTGCGCTTCGGCTGACCTCCTGCGATCCTGCATCGATCGCTGCCGTTGCCTGCGAGACTGCAAAAAGCGTCTCTGCGAGCTGGCACACAGCGCTGTTGAAATCGGTTCGCAGCCCCTCGAAATCGGAGGCAAACGGCGTATCAAGGGTGAAGGTGAGATCTCCTCCCGCAAGGTGCTTAAGCCCCGATCCCAGGCTTTGCGTAGCGGTTGACATCTCTTCAGCGCGCCGCCGCTCCGTCTCGGCATTGCGCCGACGCTCGTCTTCGGTCCGACTGCGAGTTTCGTCGGCCTCGCGCTCCAGTTCAAGGCCGCGCTGCCCGTTTTCCTTGAAGACTTGGACAGCGCGAGCCATGGCGCCGATTTCATCGCGACGGTCGCGCTCAGTAACTTCGGTCGAATAGTCCGCATCGGCAAGGCGGCGCATAGCCTCGGACAGATCCCTTACCGGAGCGGCCAACCATTTGCGCACACCTGCCAAGCCAAGAAGCAGGAATATGGAAAGACCCGCGAGGATGGAAGCCACAGTCGACCAGATAGCGCTTACCGCGGCGGCCTCTGCGGCGTCGTCCTTCGCGTCTACGTCGCCGATAAGCTTCTGCGCGACTTCGACCGAGGCTTTTGAAACTTCCGGGAATTGAGGCTGGCACTGTGTGAGGAATTCCGCCTGTGAAGCCAAAACTTCTTCGGACGCCGTCGCGACGAGTGCCTTTTGGACCGAGAGCCTGCACGTTTCATCGATGATCCGCAGGCCCCTGATTTTGATGGGTTGTAGCTCCTCGTTGCCCGGCAAGGCCGCGATTGCGGTGTCAATGAATTTAACGAAGCTTTGCCGCGCGGTGTCTAGTTCCGCCATAGCAGACCGGTTTGCGGCGTCGCTCCGCGACATAAGCATATCGCTAATCGCCGCCCGTGCGGTCTGGAGAGAGCGGTTCGCGCGCGCGAGATTGATGACTGCAGTTTCCTCCCCCTGTAACAGGCCCTGATACTGCTTGTCGATCGACACCATTTGGAAACTAGAGTAGGCGACCGCACATAGGACAAAGAGCCCCATCGACCCGAGAAGTGTAAGAAATTTGATTGTGATGGACAGATGGCGCATCGGAACTCCGCAAAACGCTCGCTGATCCTGTCAGCGGATGACATTCCGCGCAGAATACCTCATGGCATCCCCTCATGTTCTGCCTGTGAAAAAGGGCCGCAACACTGCGCCAACCCCGAAAATAAGGTCGAGACCTTAAAGTACGTTTAAGCGATCTTCATCATTCACCCCCATTTCTGGGGCGCCTAGCACGCGGCGCGAAGACTTGCCACGCTCAGGATAGTTACCGTCCTGCCGTGCACGTTTACTCCGGCATCAGCAAGGGCTGCGAACGCTCGGGACAGAGCTTCGGGTGCCAGACCAAGCTTTCCTGCTAGGATTCGCTTTTGAAACGGCAGGCGGAAGCTGGCCTGGGCGGCGCCCTCCGGGCAGCGCCCCAGAAAGTAGTTGGCCACCCGTTGCGGCGCAGTTTGCAGCCGATCCGCCGATATACAGCGAAATGCTTCGCTGAGATGTCTCGACATGATCCGCGCGGCATTGGTCTGAAGGATTGGGTGACGACCCGCGAGCTTCCGCAGTTTCATCAGGTCGAAGATGGCGACATCCGTGACATCTGCCGCGCGTGCGGCAGTGACATAGTTTACCCCCTCAGTAAGCAGATACTCCCCAAAGGTCTCACCCGGCTCGCAAATGGAGACGTCAGCCTCACGTCCCGATGCTGCCTCCGTCTTCGTGAGCCTGACAAGGCCGTTAATAACGTAGAAAATTGCGACGGCCAGCTCGCCTTCGGGATGAATCACTTCGTTGTTCGAGAACGTCTTGATGCGGCAAATCGCATCGATTTCAGCGGCCACGTCGGCTGAGACGCCACGAAAAAGTTCTGACTGTCTTACGTTGCGTAACTTTTGAAGCATAGTTTCCTCCCCGGCCCCTCTAGCGCCGTGTTTCCTCTTGTTCGTCGTCAGCGAGAACGCGCCACGCCGCGCCTTCGAGATCCTCGTACTGTCCGCTTTTGAGCGACCAGAGAAAGGCTACAAGGCCGATGCCGCCCATCAGGAGCGCGATCGGAATCAGATAAATCAGCATATTCATGCCGAAGTTGCCTCCGGCATCAGTCTGTCGGCCTCGCCCTTTGCCGGGTGCCGCTTGACGAAAGTGTTGAGACGCAACGCGTTGCTTACGACGATGAGGGACGACGTCGACATTGCGACTGCAGCGATAAGCGGAGTGGCGAACCCGGCGACGGCGATCGGTACGGCCAGGAGATTGTACCCTATCGCAAGAGCGAAGTTCTGGCGGATGAGAGAAGCCGATCGCCGAGCCACTTCAATGGCGTGCGGGACCGCATCCAGTCGTTCGTTAAAGAAGACGAGATCTGCGGCCTGTCGGCCGATGTCGGATGCCGTGGCAGGAGCAATTGAAACATGCGCGGACGCGAGGGCCGGCGCGTCGTTGATGCCATCACCTACCATTAGTACCTTGCGGCCCTCATCGCGGAGCCTCTCGCACGCATCAACTTTCTGCTTAGGGGTCAGCGCCGCCAACGCCACATCGATTCCTAGCCTGCCGGCCGTGGCCGCCACGACGCCTTCGCGGTCTCCCGAGACCATCAAAGTCTTGAGGCCCATATCGTGAAGTCGAAGGATCGAGTCGGCCGCGCCCGGTCTAACAGTGTCTTCGAAGAAAAAGCGGGCGACGGCACGGCCATCCCTCGCCAGAACGACCTCGGAAAGAGTTCTGTGGTCATGCGAAGGAGCACCGCCGCACGCGAACGAAAAGCTACCCATTCGATAGCACGTTGCGCCATCGGACGCTTCCAGACCGCCGCCCGGCACCTCCATGACGTGATCGAAGGCAGCAGGCGACGCGATGACGCCACGGAAGAGAGCCTGAGAAAGCGGATGTCTCGAGTGGGCGGCCAAACCCGCAGCCAGCGCGATATCCGCTTCATTCGATGCGTCCAGACTAACGAGCCGGGGAGTTCCCATGGTGAGCGTGCCGGTCTTATCGAAGGCCACTGCGTCGGCTTCCGCAAGCCTTTCCAGGGCAGAGCCGTCCTTGACCATGATACCCCGCCGGAAGAGTTCGCCGGCCGCCACCACCTGCACCACAGGAACTGCCAGTCCGAGTGCACACGGACATGTTATGATGAGGACAGCGACTGCGACGAGCATGGCCTGTTTCCAATCGCCTCCGATGAAACCCCACCCTAGGAAGGAGGCCAACGCAAGGAGATGCACGACAGGTGAATAAAGGGACGCGGCCCGATCTGCGATGCGCCTGTACCTAGCCCTTCCCCCCTCCGCAGCCTCCATCAGGGAGATGATTTCGGAGAGAAGGGAATCCTTTGCCATCTTGGTCGCGCGCACGACGAGGGAACCTGTGAGATTCATGGCGCCGGAACTTGCGTATGTCCCTTGGCGAGCCGCCACCGGGCTGCTTTCGCCGGTGACGATCGAGAGATCGAGATCGCTCTCGCCGCTGACAACGACGGCGTCAACCGGGATCCGTTCGCCCGCCGCCACTGCGATCTCGTCGTCGACAACGATATCCTCTACCCCAACGTATCGTCGCGAGCCGCCAGGCTGTAACACCAGCGCGCCGCGAGGCGCTATGCGGGCGAGACCATTAATGGCTGCCCGAGCCTTTTCCCGCATGACGTGGTCGAGAGTCCGACCGATAAGGAGAAAGAACAGCAGGGAGACGGTGGCGTCGAACCACGCGTGTTCGCCGTGGTGCATAGTTTCCCATAGCGACACCGCATATGAAAGCGTCACAGCCAATGATATCGGCACGTCCATGTTGGTACGGCCATGTTTCAGCGCGTTCCAGGCCGAGCGAAAAAAGAACCTTCCGGCATAGACAAGCGCTGGCGCAGCTATCATCGCCGAAATCCAATGAAACATGTCCCGTGTCGCGGCGTCCGCGCCGGACCAGACCGAAACAGAGAGAAGCATTATGTTGGCGGCGGCAAAACCGGCGACGCCAACGGCCAGCAGTAGCTGGTTGCGCGTCCTGTCGTTCTCGGCCACTGGCGCGCAGAGATGAGCGCGATAACCCGCCCTTTCGATAGTCTCTAGGATGAGCGCCGGATCCGTTGGACCACTGTGAGACGTCTCTTGGTAAACGCAAATAACGCGACGGGACGTAAGATTGACCCTTGCCTTGCTGACAAACGCCAAAGCGGACAAAGCCTTCTCTATTGTCCCGATGCAGCCACCGCAGTGGGCGTCCGGAACGCTCAGGTCGAGCTGGCGCAGTCCCTCCCCGAGCGGGTGGCTCGCAAGGGCGATCTCTTCCGAGCTGAAAGCCCTTGGCTTCATCGCGAGCACGGCCTCGGCGTTGATCATGCAGCAGGTCATTGGCCGAACCCCGCCGTGTCGAAGCGCTGAGCTTCGTGCATTACAACCACGCCGTCCCGCTTCGAAATCAGCTCGACGATCCAGTCGCCGGATGGGACGTGGCGGTTTGCCTCGAATCGCCCCCTCTCGACAAGAGTTAGCGATTCGATGAAGTCCTCATGGTCGCCCACAGGACGCCGAAAGCGAGCCTCCACTTCATCGGCTTGAGCTGGAGAGCCATCGCGATTGTGGAGCTTGTAAGTGAAGATGTTGTCGTGCAGTGAGATCGCGCCCGTAACGCCCGTTGCCACCATCGCCTTTATCGCGGAAGCCTTTTGATTGAACTGCTGGCTCGCGACATAGGTGTTTTCGACGACCAGGCCGCTCCAGCTCGATGACGCGAACCACGCCATCGTCACGTTCACCGAAACGACAACCGCAAAGAATCCGCAAGTCGTCAAAAGCATGTGCTTGCCAGTGAATCCTTTCGAAACCGAAGTCATTGTTCTGCTCCAGGGGTGTTGAATGCGGCGCGGTACGTCGCGCGGTCCGAGTGGCCGTTGTCTTCGATTGAGAGCAGGAACTCCGAAACCGGGGCGCTCGCAATGTGCCGCGTCACGAAGACTTTGAGGGTCGTCGCGGCATCCGGCGCGGCGTCGATCGTGAAGCTTCGGCTTTCCTGCTTGCCTAGCTCGGGAATACGCATCGTCGCGCCGTCCAAGCCGGAGATGCTTAACTCGATCCTTCGCGGCCTGGGAACCATGTTGAGGACGCGGATCGTGTAGCCGTTGCGGATGGACCCGTCGCTTTCGAGCACGTATTGCGGGTTTCGGTCATGGACGACATTCAATTCCAGCCGTTCGCGCATCGCCAGATGGACGATCATTCCCACGCCGATCATGCACCACACCGTGGCGTAGAAGACGACGCGAGGACGGAAGATGATCCGCCAGTTGAAATGCCTGATCTGATCAACAAAGGTGCCGTCCGCTTTGCGGACCAGCACAGGCTGCACTGGCAGGCGACCATTGTCGGTCGCGATCTTCATGTTATTGGCGTACTCGCTCAAGGTCGCGTATGCGATAAGGCCGCGCGGCTTGCCGATCTTGTCCATCACGCCATCACAAGCATCGATGCAGAGAGCGCAGGTGATACATTCCATCTGCTGGCCATCGCGTATGTCAATCCCCATTGGACAGACCGCCACGCAGGCGTTGCAGTCGACACAATCCCCCACGGGCTGACCGGTCGCTTGAGCCTTCTTGCTATGACGGGAGCGCTGTTCGCCACGCCAGTCGTTATAGGTCACGACCAGCGAGTTTTCGTCCAGCATCGCTCCCTGAATACGGGGCCAAGGGCACATGTACGTGCACACCTGCTCGCGCATAAACCCGCCGAGTATGTAGGTCGTCGCGGTCAGCGTCGCCACGGTGGCATAAGCCACGCCGGCAGCGTGCCCTTGGACCAGAGACGTAAGAAGGGTTGGCGCATCGGCGAAATAGAAGATCCAAGCGCCGCCAGTTGCCACCCCGATCGCCAGCCATACCGCATGTTTAAGGACGCGCTTGCGGATCTTGTCGAAGCTCCAAGATGCGGCGTCGAGCTTTATCTGCGCGTTTCGATCGCCATCGATGGCGCGCTCTACCGCCAGAAAGAGGTCCACCCAGACCGTCTGTGGACAGGCATAGCCACACCATGCTCGGCCGACCGCAGAAGTCACGAGAAACAGCCCGAATCCTGCCATGACGAGAAGCCCAGCGACGTAATAGAATTCCTGCGGCCAGATCTCGATGAAGAAGAAGTAGAAACGGCGGGAGGCGAGGTCCACGAGAATCGCCTGATCAGGGGCATATGGACCGCGATCCCAACGAATCCAAGGTGCGAGATAGTAGATGCCGAGCGTGACTAGCATCACGATCCACTTCAAGCGCCGAAACCGGCCCTCCGCTCGCTTAGGAAAAATCTTTTTCCTAGCCGCGTACAACGGCTGGCCGTCCCTGCGGGTTTCCACCGCCCTGCCGTCTACTCGTCGGACGTTCTTCGGATCAGGAGCTGTATATAAGTTCATGTGCAAATCCCAAGGTTCGGATGCACTTTTGCTACGTTTGGGCGCTTCGATCCTTGATTCAGATCAAGGAAAAAGACTTCAAAAAAAAGGGCCGCGCTCTGGACAGGAAGCACGACCCAAAGGACTGGAAATCATGGCCTTCGCGCAGCGGGCGCGATGCCGCTGCGCGAAGCTATCTCGACTACGCCGAAGGAGAGTATGATGCGTAGCCGTGAGGACTGCGGGGGAGACTTTCCGCTAAGACGTCCTCGCAGACCGTGGTTATCGGCTTGTCGTCGAGTGGTCTTTGAGCGAAGTCAAAGATATCATCGAACTACCCATCTTTTCGGGGTCTTCGCTCTCTCGTTCTGTAGTGACCGCCTTAGCCCTGACCGAAACTCGCGAATGGATGACGGAACGCGGCGTGCCGTACAGGGCCAAGAGAGGATCATGATCGTGAGTTGTCATATGGCGGCTTCTCATTTCCCACCTCCAAGCGAATGGACGAAGACGGTCAGTTCCTTGACCGTCGTGTCGCCCAGGCGTCCAGCCCAAGCGGGCATGACGCCGTGCTTTGGCGAGGCCACCTGTCTTGCGATCGCTTCTTCCCCCTTCGCCTTGAGCCAGATCGCGTCCGCCAGGTTCGGAGCCCCCATCTCGACCTTACCCTTCGCGTCCTCGCCATGGCATGCGGCGCAGTTGTCAAGGAAGATCTGTTTGCCGGCCTCGGCCAAAGCAGGATCGGAGGGCGTGTTGGTCAGGCCCCAGACATAGGCTGCAACCTGGTTGGTCTGGGTTGCATCAAGCGTTTCGCCGAAGGCAGGCATTTCAGATACATGGGTATCGGTGTCGGCATCGAAACGGATACCGTGAGCGATCGTTGTCTGGATCGACTGCAGGTCGCCGCCCCAGAGCCAGTCGTCGTCGTTCAGATTCGGAAAGCCGGGCCCACCACTGGCGCCCGATCCGTGGCAGGGAGCACAATTGTTCTTGAAGGCCGATGCGCCGCCCGCGATCGCGAATTCCCGAAGCGTAGCATCGGCATCGATTTCCTCGACAGTCTTAGTGGCGATCATCTCGTGGAACTTTGCCTGACCTGCCTTTGCCTGATCGAGATCCTGCTGAAGTTCAGCTCGCGTCGAATACCCCAGGTAACCTTTGGTGGCAGAAGTTAGCATTGGAATGGCCGGATAGGCGATGGCATACCCTACGGCCCAAAGGATGGTGACATAAAAGGTCCAGACCCACCAACGAGGCATTGGGTTGTTCAGTTCTCGGATGCCGTCCCACTCGTGTCCCGTGGTTTCGACGCCGCTAACGTCGTCAATGTGCTTCTCGGCCATCTCAATCGTCCTTCAAGGGAATCGCAGCGGCCTCCTTGGCCGTCTGCTTGCCGCCGGGGCGGAGTGTGAAGGCGACGGCGCAGACGAAGAACGCCGCCATCGCCAGAAGCCCCCAACTGTCGGCGAAGTGCCGCATTGCCGTGTATGTTTCCATCAGATCACCTCATCGGTAGCCGGTCGCATCGTCGTAGGTCGAGAAATCGACCAGCGTGCCGAGCATCTGCAGATAGGCGACGAGAGCATCCATTTCCGAGAGCTTCTGCGGATCGCCGTCGAAATCGCCAATCTTGGCCTTGGGGTATCGAGCGAGCAGAGCTGTCGTATCAGCATTCGGGTCTGCCTGCGCCTTCATATCCGCCTCGGCATTGGCGATCATGTCATTGCTATAGGGAACGCCAACATCCTCGTTTGCCTTGAGGTCCATGCCGACGTCTTTGACCGTGACTTCCTGTTCCTTGAGGAAGGCATATTTGGGCATGATCGATTCAGGCACGACCGCTCTCGGATCCGACAGATGCTGGACATGCCACTCGTTCGAATAGCGGCCGCCAACGCGAGCAAGGTCAGGACCGGTTCGCTTGGACCCCCACTGAAACGGATGGTCGTACATGGATTCTGCGGCGAGCGAGTAGTGGCCGTAGCGCTCCACCTCGTCCCGGAACGGCCGGATCATCTGGCTGTGGCAGAGATAGCAACCCTCGCGAATGTAGATGTTGCGTCCCGCCAGTTCGAGAGGGGTGTAAGGACGCATGCCTTCGACCTTCTCGATGGTGTTCTGGAGATAGAACAGCGGAGCAATCTCGACGATGCCGCCGATCGAGACGACCAGTAGTGAGCCGACGAGAAGTAGTGTCGCATTCTTTTCGAGGATCTTATGTTTGTCCAGTATCGATGCCATGGTTCACCTCATTCGGCAGGCTGTGCCTGAGGCACATAAGCGGTGGGGATAGCGACTTCGTCGCGCAGGCGTCCGCGGATCGTCATGAAGACGTTCCAGGCCATCACGAGCCCGCCCGCCAGGTAGAGCGCTCCACCCACCGTGCGCAGCACGTAGTAGGGGAACATGGCGGCGACGGTCTCTGCGAAGGAATAGACGAGGAAGCCCTGCGAATTGTATTCGCGCCACATCAGACCCTGTTGGATGCCGGCAACCCAGAGAACGGCGGCGTAGACGACGATGCCCAGGGTGGCGAGCCAGAAGTGCCAGTTGACCATGCGGAGGCTGTAGAGCCGCTCGCGGCCCCAGAGCTTAGGCGTCAGATAATAGATCGCCCCGAAAGTAATCATTCCGACCCATCCGAGCGCGCCGGAATGAACGTGACCGATGGTCCATTCTGTGTAGTGGCTCAAAGAATTGACTGTTTTCACCGACATCATCGGGCCTTCGAAGGTCGACATCCCGTAGAACGCGATGGCAACGATCATCATGCGGATGATCGGATCGGTGCGGATCTTGTCCCAGGCCCCCGACAGCGTCATCAGGCCGTTGATCATCCCGCCCCAGGACGGCATCCACAGCATAATCGAGAAAACCATCCCCAGCGTCTGTGCCCAATCCGGAAGGGCGGTGTAGTGCAGGTGATGGGGCCCCGCCCAGATGTACATGAAGATCAGTGCCCAGAAGTGGATGATCGACAGGCGGTACGAGTAGACCGGGCGGTTGGCCTGCTTCGGCACGAAGTAATACATCATCCCTAGGAACCCGGCGGTCAGGAAGAAGCCGACGGCGTTATGGCCGTACCACCACTGTGTCAGCGCATCCTGGACGCCCGAGAAGACCGAATAGCTCTTCGAGCCCAGGAAAGAGACCGGGACGGCGAGGTTGTTCACCACATGGAGCATTGCGATGGTGACGATGAAGCCGAGATAAAACCAGTTCGCCACATAGATATGCGGCTCCTTACGCCTCAGGATCGTGCCGAGATAGACGACGAGATAGGCAACCCACACGACGGTTAGCCAGATATCGACATACCATTCGGGCTCGGCATATTCGCGTGCCTGAGTGATGCCAAGCACATAGCCGGTGGCCGCCATGACGATGAAGAGCTGGTAGCCCCAGAAGACGAACCATGCGAGGCTACCACCGAACAGCCGAGCATGACAGGTGCGTTGGACGACATAGAAGGATGTCATGATCAGCGCGTTGCCGCCGAAGGCGAAAATGACAGCCGAGGTGTGGACGGGACGCAGCCGCCCGAAATTTAGGTAGGGCGCTAGATCCAGGTCAGGGAACGCGAGCTGAGCGGCGATGATCACTCCGACGAGGAAGCCAACCACGCCCCATCCTACTGTGGCGATCAGCCCGTAGCGGATGACCTCGTCGAAATAGCCGGAAGCCTCGACCTTGGGCACCTTCCCGGCTGCAGAGAAATCTATCCGACGCACTAGCAGTACCGTGCCCGCGAAAAGGCAGAAACACAGGATGCCCATATGGATCGCAAAGAGGTGGTCGTGAGCAAGGCCTGCCGCGACCAAGGCCAGAAATGCGGCCACCGCGACCACTATTGTTTCAATTGTGTAATTCATGACGTAGTCCCCATGCGCACACGAACGGGAACGACCGTCCAGCTCGTAGTTTGAGGAAGGACTGTCATGAGGGTGACGCGGGCTCCTTGATCTATATCAACGAACCCGCATAAAGACGCGCAGCCCCGACGCTGTCACAAACTGTTACGAACAAACACCAACTCGCACGCTGCTCTCATCGTGATGTGACTCGGACAAGTTCTACTGGGTTCACTCAACCAGGGGACACCACGATGCTGATGCAGGGCAAGAACGCTTTCACGAATGCTCAACCGACTAGCCATGCGGTTGCTACCCCGACACTGTCTTCGGTCTTTCATGCCAGCCCGCTGGAAACGATCGCCGCTGGCGAAGCCATCTGCTGGGAAGGGGATGATGCCACGCATCTTTTCCAGGTGGTCGAGGGCGTTGTCCGGCTTCATCGCATCATAGGCGAAGGTCGACGGGTGATCACCGCCTTTCACTTTGCCGGTGACGTGATCGGCGCTTCCCTCCTGGAGACCTTCTCGTTCACGGCTGAAGCAGTCAACGAGTGCAAAATTCGCCGCGTCTCGCGCCGCAGCTTCCATCATGATGTCGCGCGGTGCGAAAATATTCGTCCGGCTTTTATCGATCTTCTTTGCCGCGAGAACGCAGCGGTAAACGACCAGATGGTGCTCCTTTCCAAAAAGAACGCCGAGGAACGCCTCTGCAGTTTCATCGTCAATCTGGCCTCGCGCCCCGGAACGCGACGCCAGAACGTTCTCCGCGTGCCAATGAACCGCCAGGATATCGCGGACTATCTAGGCCTGACCATCGAGACCGTGTCTCGGACGATTACCAAGCTTGCGGCACGCGACGTCGTTGTCGCTGAAGGCCGGCATGATCTAAAGATTATCAGCATGGACAAGCTCGTCCGACTTTCCGGCGGAGCTGATGATTTTTCTGATAAAACCTGCCATAGGGTCAGTTTACACTGAGCTAAGGACCGGCCATGCCCCACCGCCTCATATCGCCGCGCACGGCGTCTTCCCAGGAGCTTGACGCGCTCGTGCATGTTCTTGACGGGGCCGACATCATCGTACACCGCTTCGATGGCGCGATCACACACTGGTCGATCGGCTGCGAGAACATGTACGGGTGGACGCGCGAGGAGGCGGTTGGCGAAACTGTCTTCGACCTCCTCGCAACACGCTACCCGGCACCCCGAGAAAAGATTCTGACGCAGTTGAGGTCACGCGGGTTCTGGCAGGGCGACGTTGTACATCGTCATAAGAACGGACATGACGTGGACGTGGCTTCTCGGTGCGTCCTGGTGAATCTTTCGGACGGAGACATGGCCATCATTCAGACGAACAGCGACATCAGCGCCTTGAAGAAGGCGGAACGAGCCGTCAAATCGCGAGAGGCTCACCTGACTTCGATCCTTGAGACCGTTCCGGACGCGATGGTCGTTATCGACCAGAAGGGCGTCGTGATATCGTTTAGCAAAGCTGCCGAAAAGTTGTTCGGGATGGACGCGGACCAGATCTGCGGAAAAAACGTCAGCAATCTAATGCCAAATCCCTATCGCGACGCCCACGATAGCTACATTGATCACTATCTCGACACCGGTGAAAAAAGGATCATCGGCTACGGCCGCGTCGTCACCGGCCAGCGCGCGGACGGGTCTCACTTTCCAATGGAACTTCACGTCGGCGAGGCAACGGCGAATGGTGAGCGTATTTTCACGGGATTTGTTCGGGATCTAACAAGCCGCCTCAAGATTGAAGAAGATCTGCGCCAGGCGCAGAAGATGGAAGCAGTGGGCCAGTTGACGGGCGGACTGGCGCACGACTTCAACAATCTCTTGACGGTCATCAGCGGCAATCTGGAGATGGTCGACGACAAGCTTCCTCAAGGTTCGCTTCGGGACATGATCCGTGAAGCGCAGGATGCGGCAGCCGATGGCGCGAAGTTGACAGGGCAACTGCTCGCTTTCGGGCGACGGCAGCCTCTCAGCCCCAAACAGGTCGACCTAGGCGGGCTCGTGACCAGTTTCTCGGACCTACTTCGACGCACCCTCGGCGAGAATATCAAGCTATCTACGGTCCTCACAGGCGCCCACTTCGAAGCACTCGTCGACAGTTCACAGCTTCAGAACGCTATTCTGAACATCGCGCTCAATGCCCGTGACGCCATGCCAAAGGGCGGCATCCTGACGACCGAGGTTTCGCGCGTGCGGTTGGACGCCGACTACGCCAAGATGTACCCGGAAGTCCGTAGTGGGCACTTCGTACTGATATCGATGACGGACACCGGTTCTGGTATGACCGATGAGGTCAAGAAGCGCGCGATCGAACCTTTCTTCACAACGAAAGACGTCGGGTCCGGAACCGGTCTTGGTCTCAGCATGGTATACGGCTTCGTCAAGCAGTCCGGTGGCCATCTCCAAATCTACAGCGAATTAGGTCATGGCACGACCATCCGTATCTACTTGCCCGCCCTTGCCGAACCCAGGCCCGCGCAGACGGTTTCGCCGGAAACCGCCGAGGCTCCTCTTCCCCGTGGCACGGAACTCGTGCTCGTGGTCGAAGACGACCCACGAGTGAGGAAGGTCGCGGTCGCAAGGCTGCAGCAAATGGGCTACCGCGTGGTGGAGGCGGACAACGGGCGCAGAGCCCTGGAAACACTTGCGGAACATCCTGGGGTCGCCCTTCTTTTCTCCGACATTGTCATGCCCGGCGGAATGACGGGGGACGAGATGGCGACAGAAGCGATCAGACAGCGTCCTGATCTGAGAGTACTTTTTACATCGGGCTATTCGGAACCTGCTTTGGCGTCTAAGGACGTAATCCCCGGCGCAGAGTGGCTTCGCAAGCCCTACACCGCAAGGGAACTGGCGGGAAAAATTCGTGATCTGCTTGACCGGCCCTGAAGCGCAGTATTGGACCTTTCAATTCTGCTGATCTTTTAACGGCTCGTTAACAGTCGCGCCTCATTTTAGGGGTGCCGCGAAAAAGAAAACAGCTATCGCGGCCCAGAGAACAGGATCTCGACATGCAATCCCGCTCAAGCTCAACCGACGACGCGCCTCATGAACAGCTTGTGAAGCGGATCGAGGTACTTGAGGAGCGAATGCGTGCCCACTTCAGCGTCATCGCAATACTTGGGGCCGCCACGGAATCTCCGAAGAAGCTTCTCGAAATGCTGTCCGCCTATCGCGACCGCCATGTCAGCGATGAAGTTCAGCATACGGCCCCTCTCTGGTCTGACGTCTTGATCGCCAATGAGGTAAACGCGATAATGAGCGTCATTACGGCTCAACACGCCGGTCTTCGTGATCAAGGGCGGGATCGAGTAGCTAGATTCATGTTTTGACGGAAGCGCACCCATGCGTTTGAGAGCAGTTGGCGCTTCATCTGGCTAGATGGTGTCGGCGGGTAGGCCCAGATATCGCTAGGTTTCCAACACATTTCGCTTTTGGGCGTGGCGCATCCAGTGCTTGATCTTGGCGAAGGCCTGATCGATCGGATTCAGATCGGGGGAATATTTCGGCAGAAACGACAGTCTGGCGCCAACCGTCGTGATTGCATCGCGGATCGCCTTGGCCTTTGTGAGAGCCGAGATTGTCGAGGATGACGATGTCGCCGGACTTGAGGGTGGAGATCAACTGCTGGCGGACATAGCGAGGAAGCATTCGCCATCGATGGGACCGTCAAAGACGCAGGGCGCAGTGAGCTCGTCTCAGCGGAAAATGCCGAACAAGGTCAGCGTGCGCCAGCGGCCCTGCGGGACGAAGCCGCGCAATCTCTTGCCCCTCGGCCCCCAGCCGCGTAACCCCGCCATGTTGGTGTGGATCCACATCTCGTCGATAAAGACGAGCCGCGTCGGATCGAAGCGTTCTTGCCAGGCCGACTGGTTCACTTCATCATCGTGTTGATGACGCGACGAGCGGTTCGTTCATCGATGTCGAGCACTCGGGTGGTCGCCGTTTTATTCGTCGATTTCGTTTCCATCATCGTCGAAGTCGGCTCCACGTGATGGATCTTCGAGGTAGGTCCTGCAGCCCTCTTCGAAAGAACTCGAGTTGCCGGAGCAATCGCCCTCGCTGGTGACACTGTTCTGCTCGGCCCATTCGTATCCCGCTTTGTGACCGGAGCAGTCGTCCGTACAGTAGTTACCGCCAAAGCTTTGTGCCGAGGCTGGGGTTGCGGCAGCTAGAATTGCCAATATGGTGCTCGCGTACGGGCGCATTGTTCTTCTCCTCAGTATCCGCCTGGGCGAGACATAGCACTGCGGTTTCCGCACAGCGTGCCGTCCGCGGCTCTGTCATAGTAAGAGTAGCAATTTCCGGGATATGGTCGATAAGGTGCGTAGCCTCCGCCACAGTTGTTGTTGGCACATACCGCAACGGCAGTCCCGACGACAGCCAGTGCGACCAGCGCAGCAGCGGCTTGGTTCTGCTGTTGCACCATCTTGTAGCAGTCGAGCGGGTCAATCTGCCGGCGGGCAAGCTCTTTAAGCAGGTTTTGGTAAAATGCCTGATCCTTTGTCTCCATGAGGGTGCGACAGAGCGCCGCCTTGCTCACTGCCTCTGGCTTCTTCCTTAATTCTGCTTGTGTTGTCGTGCAGCTCGCCAATGCGAACGCGATCGCCGCGACACCTATGCGTCGCGCCCAAATGCCAAATGTCACGGTATAACCCCTCAGTTTCCCGAGACGAACATCGCAGAATTCAAGACGACGTCAAATTGCATGTTAATACATCGTTAATACATGCAGGTTGGAAAAACGGTGCAGGATACCCCCCCCTAAACCCAGATAGTCGCCTTCTTTTGCTTGCGTCGATAAATCGAGAAAGGCCGCTCGGACCCGAAACGGCTTGAACTCGCTGAGCCCTTGGAAATCAATCTAGCCGTTCCTGCTGTGGACCTTTCGCGTGGGCTAATCTCCGGTAAGACCATGTCTGTCTCATCACGTCGCTTGGAGAAATTGTCAGTAACCGAACCGGCACCTCCTAGATTACGATTTGCAGCGTAGCATGCAGGAGCGGCGAATGTGATCGGCTACGTGGCCCAGCCTCATTGCTAGAATGCCACATTTTTAATGAACTAATTGTCGGAAGAGAAACCTGCGATCCTTACTGATGCTTCGAAATGGAGCATTTGTTATGGAAATGAACACGAAAGCCAAGGCTCTTTCCACAGCCAAGGATCGAATTGTCAAGCTGCAGGAACAGATGACCGACAAGGCTCTCAAGATGGCGGCCGAAGTGGAGAGGCTCCTCGAAACGACGACGACGAGAGAAGCCAAAGCATTTCTTAAGGTTCACTGCGGGCTATCATCTAGCGACCTAGCCACCTACGTAAAATTCTCCAGAACGCTCAAAGGTGCCGAAAACATTCTGAAGCGAGGGCGGGTTCCCTTTGCGGTGATGCAGAAACTCGCGATGACCGACGAAGCTACACGCGCAGAGGCACTGACAACGATGGCCGGCGGTGCGCACCTGGATATAGCCGATATCAGCGCGATCCGGCGCAGGAACAAAGCTGAGAGACTGTCCAAGGCGGAGGTTTTCGAAAAGCGTCGCGTAGCAACACTGAAAGCCGAACTCAATCGCCGCGCGACTGAATCGGCCGCCATACTTGATAGGGAAACAAACGCGTTCTTGGAATCCGTTGGCGAGTTCGAAAAACGTTTTCGTTACTTCATCCGCAGCTTCTCCGAGGCTAGTGTCGAAGAACCGGGTATCCGTACTGAGTACGATCGGGAGTTTGCGCGCGTACAGGCAGAAGCTAAAAGCCTGTTCAGTCGTTTTGCTTCTATGTTTGGCGCAGAACACGATCCAGATGAAGATCTCTCGATTAGTCGTGCAAGAATAGGATTCGAGCGGCTTCTTAGTGGACGATTCGCTCACCGGGGTGGTTGGGCGGTTGAAGAAAACGATCCCGATCCAACCGATCTGACAGTTATCTGGTCATTGCTCGTGTTGACTAGCAGGCCGCGAGGCTCACATGGCTTTCGTCGACCATCACCTGCACAGCCAACTGATCTGACTGCACCAACTCGTCGGCTCCGGTCCCTTGAGCTTTGCGCGGGCCTTGGGGGTATGTCGCTGGGACTGGAGGCCGCCGGGTTCGATCCCGAGGCATTGATCGAATTTGATGCCGACGCAGCAGCGAGCCTTCGGGCGAATAGACCCCAGTGGAACGTCATCGAAAAAGACATGAAAGATGTAGATTACTCTGTCTACCGTGGCCGTATCGCTCTCGTAGCAGGTGGTCCGCCTTGCCCGCCATATTCAAGAGCCGGAAAAGGCGCGGGCAAGGACGACGAACGAGATCTTTTCCCGGCGGTGACCAAAGTAATTGATATCGTAAGGCCAAAGGCATTCATGTTCGAGAACGTGGAAGGGTTCAACGACGCCAAGCATGCCGACCACCGGGCCGAAATTTTCGCACGCTTTGCAGACGCTGGCTACGCCGTGCGATCAGTCTCAGTAAATGCGAAAGACTATGGGATTGCCCAAGAGCGTCCCAGGGTGTTCATCGTCGGAATGCATCCCGACGCCATGACACGTTTTCGGCCGCCACCCGCCTTCAGCGAGTGGCGAGCGACCCTCGGGCATGCTCTCGAAGACTTGATGGGCGCCGGCGGATGGTCTGGCGCGGCTGATTGGGCAAATCGGCGAAAGACGCAAATAATTGTCCGAAACAAAAAGGAAGAGTTAGGGGCGCTCGGTTCCACACTTCTCGGCGAAAAACGAATTGGTAGACAGAAAGAGATCGCCCGCTGGGGCCTACGAGAAGTCTTAGTCGGGGAGACTTGGGAGACGCCACCCACAGATGAAATGGCTTCCGCAGGCGGCGAAGGATTTATTCCCGGTCTTACGATGCCTATGAAAATGCGGCTGACCGGCTTGCCGGACGACCACGTGGTTGTCGGCGACAAGGCATCGCAGTCTCAGCAAATTGCGAACGCGGTCGTGCCGCGGGTAGCACAGGCCATGGGAATGGCAATCTATTCCGCTCTACTCGGAGTCGACTTCAATTGGGAGGTAGCATTGAGGACACCCCGCTTGGCTTATGAGTCGAATGCACCGGAAAGAGTGAAGATCAACGCGCCTTCTCTCGCCCACTTGGCGTTCGCTACAGAGAAGATCGAAATGACGGCGGTTTAGGCCGGAATTTGATTGTCAGATCGACTAAGCCAACGATGGACAGCGCAGTGAAATGATGCAAGACGCCGCGCCTATCGCCAACCCGATGAGAAGCTATCGCAGCTCTCGTCGCGCCAGCGGTTGGACTGGCCCGATTTCATCGCAGGTACCGAGGCCGGGGGATAGCGCCTTTGCCGTCCCTGCGGGGGTTCCGCCGCTACTTCATTATCTTGGCGCCCTTTGTTGTAGGTTATCAGGCTAGTGAAGGGCTGCCGAAAGCACGTATTTGTCGGTAACTGTTAATCCGAAAACCCGAATAACTGCCAAGATTATGCGATGACGGCTCTGGACCCTCGAACTATGAATTGGCCCTGTTCATTCAGTTTGGCCGAACAATCATTCGCTCATTTATTCGTCTATCGGGATTTGATCCGCTATTAGCCGTTCTGAGACGGTACTTCACTTATCGACTCGCCTAGCCAATAGTGCTTGGTCTAAGTGAAGTAGCGCAAAAACCGACCAAACCATAAAAGATGATATGTATCCGAACATCCGAAACAGAGCGCTTGCGCGGGCAATCCGCAGAGACTGGTATCGATATGAACGGATTTTGAGCGAAAACTAGTGAAGTTCTGTGGGATCCTAGTGAAGTTGGCTGTCGGGCGCAGAAAAAAACAACAACATCAGATAGTTAAGAGCCGTTCGAAATTTGCGAATATATAGAAGATATGTGATGGCCAAGCCGGTTACACGGGATTTGACTTGTGCGCCGATTGACCCAACATGTGGAGATGCCAAAACAACATCATTTAGCCCTTTGCATAGTCTCTTCTTTGCCGGGCCTTAAATTGAAAAGCTCTCCCGCGGAAATGCTTTCGCGCCGCTCTGTCCCGTTCAGACACTCGCCGTCACGCGACCCTATCGAGCGAAGGAAGTGGCGCTCGTCGTGGACGTCGAATGCGAGCAGATATCAGCTACGGGGGTTCTGCGGAGGGAGTGTTTAACGCCGCGTCACGACTTGCCTACCGAAATAACATTCGACGGAACTGTCGTCATGGCAGAAGGTGCCGATGGCATGGGCCACGCCGGTCATCGAGAGCATGCACGACAGAGCCCGCAACCCCTCCGATTCCCGCTGGCGTATTTTCTCAACTCTTTCGCGCCAAATTTGACGCTGGTCAAAGAGCGGGAGCCGCGCATCGCATAGAACTCTTCCCGAGGCCAAGGTTGGCCCCTTACCACAGGAGAATACAAATGCGTTTCAATATCGGTCTGATCACTGCAACGGCGGTGCTGATCGCATCGGCTGCCCCGCTGATGGCGGCCGACCATGAAGTTCACATGCTCAACAAGGGCGCAGATGGCGTGATGGTTTTTGAACCAGGCTTCGTCAAGGTTGCCCCTGGCGACACCGTCACCTTCATCCCGACCGACAAGAGCCATAACGTAGAGACCTACAAGGGTCTGATCCCAGAAGGCGCGGCTGATTTCAAGTCCAAGCCGAGCGAACAGTACCAGGCCAAGTTCGACGTCCCCGGCGCCTACGTCGTCAAGTGCACGCCGCATGCGGGAATGGGCATGGTCGCGCTGATCCAGGTGGGCGACGCTCCGGCCAATCTCGACGCCATCAAGACAGCGAAGGTGCCGAACCCGGTTCGCAAGCGTCTCGACGCCGATCTCGCACAGGTCACCCAGTAATTCTTAAGGCCGATGGCGGCCTCCCCAAGGGGCCGCCCCGCCAAGGAGACATTCATGTTCAAACATGCCTCGATCGCAGCAGTCGCCGCCCTTTTCACCGTCGGGACCGCCTACGCACATGCCACCCTCGAGCAGACTCAGGCCAATCCGGGCAAGGCCTATAAGGCCGTCGTGCGCATTGGACACGGCTGCGAAGGCAAGCCGACAATTAAGGTTCGGATCAAGGTTCCAGAGGGCCTCCTCTCCGCTAAGCCGATGCCTAAGCCGGGCTGGACGATCGAAAAGATCAAGGGATCCTATGCCAAGACCTACGAGCTCTGGGGCGAGGCTGTTAAGGACGGCACGACTGAGATCGTTTTCTCGGGCAACAGCCTGCCTGACGATGAATATGATGAATTCGTATTCCGAGGTACGGTGGCCAATGAACTTCCCGTCGGTACCCGCGTATACGTCCCCATCGTTCAGGAATGCACCGATGGTGCCGCCGAACGCTGGATTGAGATCCCTGCTGCGGGGAAAACCTCTGACGACTACGAAACTCCCGCGCCGTTCTTCGACGTCGTCGAGCAGCCTCGCTCCTAAAACAGGGAATGCCGCTCATGTGGCCTATCGCACGTGCGTGGGCGGCCCTCCCCATGCAAGCAGCAGTTCTGTTGGTTCTGCTGCTCTCAGCATTTGTTCCGGCCCCCGCACACGCTCACGCGGTGCTCGTCTGGTCATCTCCCGCTAACAATCAGGTTGTGAACGACCCGCCGGCGGAGATTCAACTTCATTTCAACGAAAGCGTCAAAATCGTTCGCGCGAGCGCCCGGCTCGCCAACGACGAAAGCGTCGATCTTGTGTCTTCGGGCGGGGGGCCGGACATAACGCTCCGACTTCCGTCTGTTGGCCGCGGCACCGTGATCGCCAGCTATCGTGTCGTGTCTGAGGACGGGCACCCAGTCGGGGGAACGGTCGTTTTCCACGTTGGAGCGGTTTCCCAAGCTCTCGCGGGCGCGACTGAAACACCTTCCGTCGCCCTAGATACCGCCATTTGGCTCGTTCACGTCGCGACGATCGTCCTTTTAGCGCACGTCGTAGGCGGTAGGTTGTTCTGCGCGCTGTTCAATCCTTCGGACGCTGGCATCAAGAGACCACTTTCTGTTGCCTTCGCGGGATTTGTTCTCCTCGGGGCCGGGCTCTATCTCCAAGGATTGGATGAGATTGGCACAGGCCTCACGCTCGCCGGCGCAACCCCGCTCTTGATGGTCATTCGAGACAATGTTGCGGTAGCCGGGGGATTGTTCCTAGTTGCCCTCATTCTCGCCGTGCTTCCCCCCTTCCGAACCCGCTCGTTTACGTTGCCGACAGCGGTGATCGCAATCGTGGTCGCTTCGGCGGCGTTTACCTTCACCGGACACAGCGCGGTAGTCACCCCCACATGGTTGGCGAGGACTTGCATCTTTTTCCACGGGGGGATTCTCCTTTTTTGGATAGGCAGTCTCCCGCCGCTCTGGCGTCTAAGCCGCCGCCCTTCTCGGCAGATGTCCTTGAGGGCCTTTTCCGCCGCAATACCAGCTCCATTCGTCGCGATGCTACTCGCGGGTCTCACCCTTGCCTTCCTTGAGTTACCTAGCCTTGCTTCGACGCTGGATTCGATGTACGGCCGCGTGCTCCTCGTCAAAATGGGCCTGGTTGCATTGCTGTGCGTGCTCGCGGCCTACAATCGATTTTGGCTCACCGGCGCGGCCATCGAGGGAGACGTCTCGGCTTGCGGGCGACTTCGGATCAGCATAACAGCCGAGATCGTGCTTGCTGTCGCCATTGTAGGCGTCGCGGCTCTGTGGCGCTTCGCCGGCCCCGACCAGCTCCAGTACGCTCTCCGCCAACCGCTATCGATCCATATTCATACAGAAAAAGCTATGGCTCAGTTCGAACTAGAACCGAAATCTGATGGTGCCGCGAGTGTGCGTGTCATGATATTGGCATCCGACTTTGCCCCGATGCGTCCTAAGGCAGTTACGTTACGTCTTTGGAACCCCGCTGCAGGCATCGAAGCGATAAGATACGAACTGGTCGATTCCGGGGATGGCGAATGGAAGGCTGAGAATGTCCCCTATCGAAGCCCCACCGGGTGGAAGGTCGACGTCCAGGTGCTTGTCGACGATTTTACCACCACGCATCTCGAAGCGGATTTGGAAGACGCGGTGGATACTGACGGTTCGGCCTCGGATGCCAAACTTTCCCAATGAAGCTGAAGCCTCAACCCTTCACGATGCAATACAATGCGAGCCAGATGAACAACCGTTTGCTTCGCCGTTCTCGACAACGGCTACGAACGGAATTTCGTAACGCGCGAGGTTCAGCTCGTAGGCGATACCCTTGTTGCGCTCGTTGGCAAGGGGGAGCAGTCCTTTGAGATAGACGACGTTATCGACCTTGTCCTCGTGGACCTCGCCACCGATCGAACGTTGTCCACTAAACGTCATTGTCCAGGCGAGCCTCCGCCGTCGCGTCAGTGCCAGCCCCCATCAGATTTGTGATCGCACGCGCAGTTGTCGCCATAACTAGCCCCGCTTCCGGATATTCCCCGGCTTGAGGCTGGCTCCGCGACCTTTGGGCAGGCGATCGGCACTCTGGCGACCTTGGCCGGCTGAACCGTGCACTGGGTGCCGAAGTCCGCCGAATTCCCGCGGTTCTCAGCGCAGCTAAGGGTAGCGGGCTGAATCTCATATCGATAGCAGGCGGCGGCACGAGCTGGATCAGCCAGCGTTGCGATTGAAACGAAGCAAAGGGCTACGTCTGTGATCTTGGTCATCGGTTCTCTCTCCTTTTGAGGATGGGTTCTCTTATCCTCGAGGGAGACGCCGGCGACTATTTGCGCCGGCGCAAAGACGAGATGTTTCTGTGCCCGTCTCGGATAGCTTGCGGATCGTCCGAGCCGTTTCAATTCTTACCCGAGTAGACCGAACGCTTTGTCAGATACACCAGGCCGGAGAAGATTATCAGGAACACCATCACCATGAACCCGGTCCGCTTGCGCTCCTCGAGATGGGGCTCGGCAGCCCACATCAGGAAGGCCGACACGTCTCGAGCATACTGATCGACGGTCTGGGGCGATCCGTCTTCATAGGTGACTTGGTCGTCGGAGATCGGTTTGGGCATGGCGAGCGCGGCGGAATGGCCGAAATACGGGTTGTAGTTCGTTCCCTCCGCGATTTCGAGCCCAGCCGGGGGCGTCTCGTCGTAACCAGTCAATAGCGAGTAGATGTAGTCGGGGCCGCCTTCCTGATACCCCCCAACGCCTGGCAGCATGTCGAAAACAAACTGTGGGAAGCCCCGAGTAATGCCCCTCGCCTTCGCGATCAGCGAGAAGTCAGGCGGAGCAGCGCCATTGTTGGAGGCTGCAGCCGCTTCGGCATTCGCGAACGGCGACGGGAAGTAATCGGAAGGCACAGCCTTGCGGGTGTACATATCACCATTGGCGTCCGGGCCGTCCTGCACCTCGTGGTCCGCCGCGAATGCTTTCACCTGCTCGTCGCTGTAACCTAGATCGGCCAACGAACGATAGGCTACCATTCTCATCGAGTGGCATGCAGAACAGACCTCTGTGTAGACCTTGAGTCCACGTTGAAGCTGTTGCTTGTCGTAATGGCCGGTAAAGCCCGCAAACGACCAATCCTGTTCCTTTGGATGTCTCAGAGGGTAGTGTGGGGTCGTTCCTTCCTTGTGCAGCGCAGCCGGCTGCGAAGGCGCCTCCTCGGCGCAAGCGGAATGTGCGAGGAGCACTATCATGGCCGATGCGCCAATCGCTGATATCAATTTGATCATATGTCAGTTCCTATCGAACGCATTGACGGTGGTCGCTTTGGCCGCAGACTTGCCTTGCTTTTCAAGCACCGCTTCCGTGATGGAGTTCGGCACAGGGCGCGGCGTCTCGACGAGACCAAGCACCGGCATGACGACCAGGAAGAAGGCGAAGTAAAGCAGCGTGCAGATCTGCGAGATCGTGGTGTAGAGGCCTTCCGCCGGCTGCGAACCGAGCCAGCCGAGGATGATCGCGTTGATCACGAACAGCCAGTAAGCCATCTTGTACCACGGACGATAGACCGCCGAACGAACCTTCGAGGTGTCGAGCCACGGCAGGAAGAACAGAACGATGATCGCGCCGAACATCACGAGAACGCCTGCAAGCTTCGAGTCGATCGGGCCGACGTTGAAGGTGATCGAGCGCAGCATCGCGTAGAACGGCAGGAAGTACCATTCCGGAACGATGTGAGCCGGCGTCTTCAACGGGTCAGCCGGAATGTAGTTGTCGGCATGACCGAGGAAGTTCGGCAGGTAGAAGACGAAGTAGGCGTAGACGAGCAGGAAGATCGAAACGCCGAGCGCATCCTTGAGCGTTGCGTAAGGCGTGAAACGAACCGTGTCCGTCTTCGTCTTGACTTCGACGCCCGTCGGGTTCGTCTGGCCGGTAACATGCAGCGCCCAGATGTGCAGGACGACGACGCCGGCAATGACGAACGGCAGCAGGTAGTGCAGCGAGAAGAAGCGGTTCAGCGTCGGATTGTCAACGGCAAAGCCGCCAAGCAGGAACTGCTGCACCCACTCGCCGACCAGCGGGAATGCCGAGAAGAAGCCGGTGATAACAGTCGCACCCCAGAAGGACATCTGACCCCAGGGCAGAACGTAGCCCATGAAGCCGGTCGCCATCATCAGGAGATAGATGAGAACGCCGAGGATCCAGAGGATTTCGCGCGGTGCCTTGTACGAACCGTAGTAAAGGCCGCGGGCAATGTGGAGATAGACGGCAACGAAGAAGAACGACGCGCCGTTGGCGTGCATGTAGCGCAGCAGCCAACCGTGGTTGACGTCGCGCATGATCTTTTCGACCGAGTTGAACGCAACCGTCGTTTCGGCTGCATAGTGCATCGCGAGCACGACGCCGGTCAGGATCTGAACGATCAGCATGACCGACAGCATGGCGCCGAAGGTGTAGGCATAGTTCAGGTTACGCGGAACCGGGTATGCAACGAAACTGTCGTAGACGAGACGCGGCAGCGGCAACCGCGCATCGATCCATTTTTCTAAGCCCGTCGACGGGCGATATTCTGATTCACCACTCATTTCGGGCTCCTATCATCCGATCTTGACTACGCCATCGCTGACGAATTCATGCGGCGGGATCGGAAGATTCTCAGGAGCCGGGCCTTTTCGGATGCGGCCGGCTGTGTCGTAGACCGATCCATGGCAAGGGCAGAACCAACCATTGTATTCGCCGGCTTGGCCGAGCGGCACACAGCCGAGATGGGTGCAGGACCCGATCATGACGATCCAGTTCTCCTTTCCTTCCCCTGCAGATCTATCAGTCCCCGTGGCTTGGGCGTCAGCGGGAAGGTTCGCGTTGCGCGCCACAGGGTCCTTCAGTTCGGACAGCGGCGTGTCCGCAGCCGCCTTAACCTCTTCAGGCGTGCGATTGCGGATGAATACAGGCTTGCCTCGCCACTTGGCCGTCAGTGACATGCCAGGCTCGAGACTGGAGACGTCGACCTCAATGGACGCCAGCGCGAGCGTGGAGGCGTCCGGACGCATCTGGTCGACGAACGGCCAAGCGACGGCTGCCGCTCCTACGGCCCCCGCCACGCCGGTTGTCAGGTAGAGAAAATCACGACGGGTTGGCCCACCTGTCTCGTCGTCTTCGCTGCCATTCATCACGCGTATTTCCTTGAATTTTGTTGAACTTGACCAATCCGAAGCTGGGACGGCCAGCCAGTTCTCTACGATCAACTTCGTCAAGGCTGTTTGCGCTATATCAATGACGGTGTCGGGTTTGCTCGCCCGGCCGCCCATTGGCTTGATTTCGATGCAACTTATGCTAAATAAAAAGCAGGAGATCGAGCGATGACAGAGCTTGTGGGGAAGGCTCCAGAGAAACACGAACGGCAGGCTAGCCGCCGGTTCGAAACGCTCGTCTTCATCGTTCTGGCATTCGCGATATGGCCCGTGGTAGCCGTCGGGGTGGTCGGCGGCTATGGCTTCCTTGTTTGGATGTTTCAGATTATCTTTGGGCCTCCTGGGCCACCCTCAGGCCATTGAGGACGTCATGTCGCGGCGAGCGTCTTTATCTCGACGACAGTTCCTATCAGGTCAGGTACGTCCTGAAGCAATTCGCCCACCGGGAACGTCCACAATGCTTCTTTCGAGCGCGTGCACCGGTTGTGGCTTGTGCGTGGAGCGATGTCCCACCGGGATAATAAATATGGCTGACGGGCTTCCAAGGCTCGACTTTCACGATGGCGAGTGCACGTTCTGCAGCGAGTGCGCGCATGTCTGTCCCGAACCAGTATTCGCCCTGCCTTCTGCGCGCACTATTCCTTACGTCGCGACCATCGGAAGCGAGTGCCTCGCCTCGCGTGACGTCGCCTGTCAATCCTGCCGTGACGGATGCCCGGAGGATGCCATACGTTTTCGCCCGCGCATCGGTGGACCGTTTCTTCCTTTCGTAAGTTCCGATCGCTGCTCCGGCTGTGGAGCGTGCGTCGCGTCATGTCCCGTTGACGCGGTTGAGATGGAGAGTCGTTTGCCGGAGGTCTTCCATGCCTAATCGAGCAACCCGCCATCATATTTCCAGCGCTGTCGTTGCGACGATGCCAGCGTTCACCGCCTCTGTAGGCGATGCGCTTGCAAACATGGCAAGCGTGGAGGTTCACGGCGTGGAGAACGGCAAGTTCATCATCGTTCTCGAAGGCTCGAGTACGGGCGAGCTCGGAACGGCGCTGACCAGCATCTCTCTCCTTGAGGGCGTTATCGCGGCGAATATGGTTTTCGAGCATGTGGAAGAGGAGACGCATGATGATGAGCGGAGAGTTCAAGAGGCGTGATGTTCTGAAGGCTCAGGCGGCGGCACTTGCGGCGGCGGCCGCGGGCGTGACTCTTCCGGCGGCCGCTCAGCCAGTCCCTGGGGGCGTGACCGCCCTCGAAATCAAGTGGTCAAAGGCTCCTTGTCGCTTCTGCGGAACCGGTTGCGGCGTGATGGTCGGCGTCAAGGCCGGACAGGTGGTGGCGACCCACGGAGACATGCAGGCGGAAGTCAACCGAGGCCTCAACTGCATCAAGGGATACTTCCTTTCCAAGATAATGTACGGCGAGGACCGCCTGACCCGGCCCCTTCTGAGAAAGCGCGCCGGCGTCTTCGCGAAGGACGGAGATTTCGAGCCGGTAAGCTGGGACGAAGCCTTCGACGTGATGGCCGCGCAATGCAAAAAGGTATTGAAAGAGAAAGGGCCGACTGCAGTAGGCATGTTCGGCTCCGGTCAGTGGACCATTTTTGAAGGCTACGCCGCTACGAAACTCATGCGCGCGGGCCTCCGGTCAAACAATCTTGACCCGAACGCGCGGCATTGCATGGCCTCCGCCGCCTATGGGTTCATGCGCACGTTCGGCATGGACGAGCCCATGGGCTGCTACGACGACTTCGAAGCTGCTGACGCCTTCGTCCTCTGGGGTTCGAACATGGCCGAGATGCATCCGATCCTGTGGACGCGCGTAGCCGACCGAAGGCTCGGCCAGCCGCACGTACGTGTGGCCGTGCTTTCGACCTACACGCACCGGAGTATGGACCTGGCCGACATCCCGATTGTCTTCAAGCCGGGAACGGATCTTGCCATCCTCAATTACATCGCAAACCACATCATCCAGACCGGACGGGTGAACGAGGCCTTCGTGAAGGATCACACGAAGTTCGCGAAGGGTGTCACGGACATTGGCTACGGGCTGCGCCCTGACAATCCGCGTGAACAGAAAGCCGCGAATTCAGCAGACCCAGGAAAGACTGAACCGATCGATTTCGAGGGCTTCAAGCAGCACGTTGCGGAATACACTCTCGAAAAGACTTCAGAACTCACTGGCGTCGACCCCGAGTTCCTAGAGCAATTGGCGGAACTTTACGCCGATCCAAACCGCAAGGTGATGTCACTCTGGACAATGGGTTTCAATCAGCATGTTCGCGGCGTCTGGGCGAACCAGATGGTCTACAACCTTCATCTATTGACCGGAAAGATATCGGAGCCTGGCAACAGCCCTTTCTCACTTACGGGCCAACCGTCCGCCTGCGGAACTGCGCGCGAGGTAGGTACGTTCGCGCATCGCCTCCCAGCCGACATGACCGTGACCAATCCTGAACATCGCAAGCATGCAGAGGAAATCTGGCGGATACCGCACGGTATCATTCCCGAAAAGCCCGGCTACCATGCCGTCCAGCAGGATCGCATGCTTAAAGATGGCAAACTGAACTTCTACTGGGTACAGGTGAATAACAACGTCCAGGCCGGCCCCAACACCAGCAACGAGACTTGGCAGGGCTATCGAAACCCCGAGAATTTCATCGTTGTATCCGACGCCTATCCCACCATTACCGCCATGAGCGCCGACCTAATCTTGCCGGCCGCGATGTGGGTCGAGAAGGAGGGCGCTTACGGAAACGCCGAAAGGCGTACGCACGTGTGGCACCAGCTTGTTCAGGCCAAGGGCGACGCTCGATCGGATCTCTGGCAGCTTATGGAGTTCTCAAAGCGCTTCACGACGGACGAAGTTTGGCCGAAGGAGATCTTGGACGAACATCCCGAATACCGCGACAAGAGCCTTTTCGACGTCCTTTTTAAGAACGGTGAAGTCGACCGGTTTCCGCTTAGCGAGGTGGACGCCGAGTATGACAACAATGAAGCCAAGGCCTTCGGTTTCTACGTCCAAAAAGGTTTGTTCGAGGAATACGCTTCGTTTGGCCGCGGACACGGGCATGACCTCGCGCCCTACGACATGTACCACCAGGTGCGTGGATTGCGGTGGCCGGTTGTCGACGGCCAAGAAACCCGATGGCGGTATCGCGAAGGATACGATCCTTATGTGAAGCCTGGCGAGGGCGTAAAATTCTATGGCCAGAAGGACGGCAAGGCAGTCATATTGGCCGTCCCATATGAACCCCCTGCGGAGTCTCCCGATGAGGAGTTCGACTTCTGGCTAGTCACGGGTCGTGTGCTGGAACACTGGCATTCCGGCTCGATGACGATGAGGGTCCCTGAACTGTATAGGGCGTTCCCCGGTGCCCGATGCTTCATGAACGCTGAAGACGCCCGCAAGCGCGGCATCAATCAGGGAGCAGAGGTCCGCATCATCTCAAGACGGGGAGAAATCCGGTCCCGGATCGATATCCGGGGACGAAACAGGATGCCTAGCGGCGTGATCTTCGTTCCGTGGTTCGATGCAAGCCAGTTGATCAATAAAGTGACGCTCGACGCCACCGATCCCATCTCCAAACAAACGGATTTCAAAAAATGCGCGGTCAAGATACTTCCCGCCGTTTGAAGCGGCCCGGTTGGATAGCGGTAGCGGCAGGCCTTATGGTCTTCCTGACGACGGCGACCGTTGCTCAAGTCATTCAACAGACGGTCCCTCAGCTTCAGGGGCCGACCCCGTCGATGGAAACCGGCGAAGCGAAGCCCCTTCCCAAGTGGATTGTCGACGACCAGCGAAGGATGCGCGCTTATCCTGATCAGCCGCCGATCATTCCGCATTCGATCGAGGGCTACGAGCTTTCTGTCAATGCCAACCGTTGTCTCTCATGTCACAAGCGCGAGTTCACTCAAGATAGTGGGGCGCCGATGATTAGCGTGACCCACTACATGACGCGCGAAGGGCAGATGCTGGCGGATGTTTCTCCGAGACGCTACTTCTGCACTGCATGCCATGTGCCGCAGGCGGATACCCAACCGCTCGTGCCGAGCGAGTTCAAGGACATGAGCGAACTGGGCGTTAGGCCCGCGGGGAGCGAGTGACGATCATGTTCGGATGGATCAGTAAGATCGTTACATGGTGCTGGTCGATTATCATCACCCCGGCTGCTACCATAGGCTTAGGCGTCCTGACACTGGGTGGGTTTGTGGGCGGCGTTATGTTCTGGGGAGCCTTCAACACGGCGCTCGAACTGACAAATTCGGAAAAGTTCTGCACGTCCTGTCACGAGATGCACGACAACGTCTATCAGGAACTAAGCCGGACCATCCATTTCTCCAACCGGTCGGGCGTCCGAGCAAGCTGCCCAGACTGCCACGTCCCCCACCAGTGGACCGACAAGATCGCCCGCAAGATGCAGGCGTCGAAGGAGGTCTGGGGAAAGATCTTCGGTACGATCAACACGCGGTCGAAATTTCTTGAGAAGCGGCTCGAACTCGCACAGCACGAGTGGGCGCGAATGAAGGCCAACGACAGCCTCGAGTGCCGAAACTGCCACGCATCGGTTGCAATGGACTTGCAGAAGCAGACGCAGAGAGCCGCAGAAATTCACACGCGCTATCTGCTTCCTGGTAAGGCGACGTGCATCGACTGTCACAAGGGAATCGCACACGAGTTGCCAAACATGAATGGCGTCGATCCGGGCTGGAAGATGCCGAAGGAGCTGGAAGGTAAGAAGATGGCTCGTCAAACCCCGATTGACGATCTTCGAGATGCTGTGCAACGAGCTCATCTCGAAATGGCGGATGGAGCCGACTGATCCCTCGCTGTGAGCAGCCGCGCGGTCGGCAAGCGCGCGATTTGGCGACAACATGGGACAGCCAACGAGTGTCATTTACTGAGCCGCATCGAACGCCCTCGCGGCCATCGTAGATTTGCCATTGACATATAGGAAGCTCTGTTGGGGCCCTAGCAAGGGCGCCAACACAACTTTAGCCAGTTCCAGCGTTATGTTGTTCGGTGCGAGAATCTCGTAAACCGACCGGATTTGATCAATGCGCAAGCATCACCGGGATCCGGCTGTCCTCGATCATCCCGCGCGTCGTTCCTCCGAACAGAGACTGCCGCCATCTTGGATGATCGTACGCTCCCATGACGACAAGGTTTGCAGAGACGTCGAGCGCGTGTTGGCGCAGGATCTCGTCGGCCGGACGTCCACCGCAGCCGGTCCCCAGTTCTTTGAGCTTCATCAAAGTGCGGCGTAGGGAAGAGATTAAGCTGGCGCGAACGGATATCTTGGACCGACCAGTGCCGGTTTAAGCGAGCGCAACTTTCCAAAGGGAGGATCAGGTATGCTCTCCATAAAACGCGACGGAAAGCAAGGTGAAGAACGCTTCCCCATACCCACGGAAGGCGAGATCGAGGGGAAACTCATCGTACTCGAATCCATCGCCATTGCTTGCGTCGAGGACACGGTTGCGCACAGTAATGCTGATGCAATTACGAAACTACGGGAGAATATCGAGCGGATGGTGCGGGAGCGCTGCCACCCGCTGAAGCTCTCACCTGACGATGAAGTCGCCGCACAGCAATACGCGCTCGAATTCTTTGATGCCGTCGTCGAGGAGGTCCTTCGACGACGGTCGGAACGCAAAGCCGAGCCGGTTCGAGACGTAGATCCGTGAGGCGGATCAGCAACTATGTGACAAGAGAAACGGCGGCAACCAAGAACTCTAGCCCAAGGATAGAGATGTTTTTCCTGAGTCTTTTTCTGAAAGTCAGAAGACCCGCCATAGTAAGCCAACCTGACACGAGGCTGCGCGCTCAGCGCGGTATGAGCGTAGGTGTTCCCATTCAGCAGGCACGCTGCGTGATCTCGCCGTCGAGCGAACGGCCGTTGATCCGAAATAAGGCGGTTGCAGAGAACATGAGAGGGGCTCTAGGGATTACGCCGGGTCCGGTGTGATCGACAGCATTCAAACTCGTCTTACCGTCCACGGGCATCACGGTGAGATGCTGTCAATTATCATGGACGATCGGAACGGTCGCAACGACCATCCCCTTCTCGTCCGTAATTTCGAAACGCGAGGCATTCCGACAGCCCAGCGGAGAGACCATCTTGATTCCTTTTACCAGGGCTGCGGTGATTGCCTCCTCCACGTCCCGCAGAACACAGCCGGTGGCGTCTCGTATGAGCGTCGATCCCGAACAAACGTTGAAGAAAAATCGGCTCCCGCACCTACCCGACATAGAGGCAGCTCCTGTACAAGGCTTTCAAAGCATCCATCGATTGAAAGGTGTCGTTGTCCGCTTTGACCTGAATCAGCATCGACGTAGCGTACCTCATCACGCGGTGAGGTTCCTGTAGATCGCAGGCAGCGCGCTGGGCAGCTTGGCGATGTTCGACACCAGCGCATATCCTTGGCGGCCGAAAATAGCCGGAAGGTAGTCCTCCGCATTCCGATCGACGGTGACAGCGAAAACGGCCTGTCCGCGGGCGCGCGCTTCATAGACGGCGCGCCTGCAGTCTTCGAGCGCGAACCGTCCTTCGTAGTTATCTACATCGTTAGGCTTACCGTCAGTCAGGATCATCAGAAGCCGCTTACGGGTCGACTGCTTGTCGAGCTGCTTTGAAACATGGCGGATGGCGGCGCCCATCCGGGTGTAATATCCCGGTTTTAAACTGGCGATCCGGCGTGCGGTCGTGACGGTGAATTTCTCGTCGAAACGCTTGATGGTTTCAATGCGGACCCAGTCGCGGCGACGCGATGTGAAAGTTTCGATCGAGAACCGATCTCCGCAGGCGTCAAGACCGCGGGAAAGCACATCGAGTGCCTGCATTTCTACGTCGAGCACCCGTCGATTGTTCACCCAGGAATCGGTGGACAGGGAGACGTCTACAAGGATCGAAGTGGCGAGTTCATGCGTGGCGGGACGCGCGCATTCGTAGATATAGTCGTTTGGCTGCCCGGTCACCATCAGGTCGATACGCGACCGGATGACGGCATCCATATCGAGGTCGTTACCGTCCAACTGTGCGCGCCGTATCTCCCGCTTGGGACGAAGGGTTTCAAATTGCTTTCTGATCTTACGCACGACCGACTGGTCGGTGGCCAACGACCCTGACGCATCGCTCTCGGCGGTCCCTACGAGGACGCGGCAATGATCCTCCAAATACTCGTTCTTCCTGAAGTTCCATTCCGGGTAGACGAACTCCGCTTCGATCCGCGATGTATCGGCAGCTTCCGGCGAAAGATCGAGATCGAAGTGGAACTTCGATTTTGGCTTCTCCTTCGTCTGGCTCAGCACGACATCGTCGAGCTCTTCTGCGGCCGATGGCTCGTCGTCCTCGCGATCGTCGGTCGGGCGGTCGACGTTGATCATCTCTGCCATTGCCAAGATCTTCTCGAACCGGTTCAAGATGAAAGGATCGCGCTTGCGGTCGTCCGAGTCATTCTGTCGCTTGGCCTCATGCGTGTTTTTCTCACCGCCCTCACGTTCAATGGACTCCGACGGTAGATCGTCCCTGTCGATGGCCTGGAGCTCGACTTTGCCCCGAAAATCAGGCCAAAGCGGAACGGACAGCATAGGGAGATAGCCCGCTGGTGCGCCGCAGATCGCCGGCCTTGCGTCTTCCGGAAGGTCGTACTCGATAGAGAACGAGAGAGCCGTCATGGCATATGTCTCAACGCGAACCTCGACTAGAGGCAACTTTCCTCGGGCACGGCAGGAAGCCAGTGCGTGGGCAAGTCGAGCGTATCTACCGGCCATTCCCGGAAAAGTCGTGACGACCAACCTACTGTTCTTTCGACCCGACTCGATCCGAGCCATGTCAGCGAGTGCCGGATCAACGGGAACGTTCTCCGTTAGGGCAACCGCGACGTATCCGGCGAGCCAGAAGTAGAGATCGCGGTTGAGACCGCGGTCGTTGAAGACGTCGATCACCGCCGGGAGATGGAGCGCCGAGTTGTCCCAAGTCGGGTGATCGGTTCGCTCTTCGCCAAGGCCCACGACCTGCCGCAGACGAAGCCGGTGAGAACTGGTTTTTTGCCGGGATTTCTGGATCTGAAAAGTCGGCTCCCCACCGAACGCCCGGAAACAGACCGAGAGCTGCGCCCTTATGTCGGCGAGACGGACGGCTTTGTCAGGATGATGGGGCCACGAGCTTGTCTCGCCTACGATGCGATGCCAAGCTCGCCCGACGGTCTCTTCGAGTTCCAGAAATTCCAGCATGTTCAAATCCTATGCAAACGTCGCCTTGGCCACTTCAAGGAGTGCGGCCTTCACGTCCGGTTCGTCCGTGAGCGGCTCCACGATAGCTGCGCGAACGGCGTCTGCGACCGGCATTCCGGCTTCGATCAATGTCGCGCAGTAGATTAGCAAACGGGTGGAGACGCCCTCTTCGATGTCCTGCCCCTTCAGAATGCGGAGTCGCCGAGCGAGATCGACCAGCGGCGCGACCTTAACTTCCGAAAGTCCGCTTTCGATCGCGACAGTAGTGATCTCCTTGTCCCGCGGAAGGAAGTCGAACTCGATCGAGACGAACCTCTGGCGCGTGCTCGGCTTCAGAGCCTTCATCAAGTTCTGGTAGCCCGGATTGTAAGACACGACGACCATGAAGGCCGGCTGCGCTTCGAGAATTTCGCCCGTCCGCTCCAGAGGAAGGATTCGGCGATCGTCCGTCAGAGGATGGAGAACGACGGCGACGTCCTTTCGTGCCTCGACGATCTCATCGAGGTAGCAGATCCCGCCGTTTCGCACGGCCTTCGTCAAGGGCCCGTCGACCCAGACCGTCTCGCCTCCCTTCAGGAGATAGCGGCCAGTCAGGTCAGCGGCCGTAAGGTCGTCGTGGCAGGAGACCGTCGAAACTGGAAGCCCCAGCTTCGCTGCCATGTGCTGGACGAAACGCGTTTTGCCGCAGCCGGTCGGCCCTTTCAACAGCACCGGCAACTGCCGGGTCCATGCGCTTTCGAAGAGCGCGCATTCGTTGCCTTGCGGCGAGTAGTGGGGGATTTCCGACTTCGGCGTCAGCGGGAAGTTCAGAGCTATTGTCATTTCAGTCTCCAGTTGGGGAAGGCCCGCCTATTCGGCGGGCTGAGCTGCAATGTTTAGAAGGCGAGCGCGACCTGGAACTAGCACCGACCAGATAAACATGATGGCGCTGATGAAGACGAACACGCCCGAGCCAAGTCTGATCCAATAGAACAGCGCGAGCTGGTCTTGGACGTCCATGTAGGATTCGCCAAGCACGCGCTGCAGGTGAACCTGGATAACGCCCGCGAACGTCAGCGCGAAGGTCATGACCGACATGGCGCCGCACATGATCCAGAAGCTGCTAATCGAGAGCCACTGATTGTAGGGAGCGCGACCTCGGATCTGAGGGATGGCGTAGGCCATCGCGGCAAGGTTCAGCATTACGTAGGCGCCGAAGAAAGCGAGATGGCCGTGAGCCGCTGTCACCTGCGTGCCGTGGGTGTAGTAGTTCACCGACGACAGCGTATGCAGGAAGCCCCACACGCCCGCGCCGAAGAACGCCATGACCGAGCATCCGATCGACCACAGGATCGCGGCCTTGTTCTCATGCTTGCGGCCGGCTCGCCACGTCATGACGAAGGTGAAGACGACCATTGTGAAAAACGGGGCAACTTCCAACGTGGAGAAGAGCGAACCAATCCACTGCCAGTAGCCGGGAGCGCCGATCCAGTAGAAGTGGTGGCCCGTGCCGAGGATACCCGAGAACAGGGCAAGACCAACAATGACATAGAGCCACTTTTCGATGACTTCGCGGTCGATGCCGTTCAGCTTGATCATCAGGAACGCGAGGACCGACGCCATTATCAGCTCCCAAACGCCTTCTACCCAGAGATGGACAACGTACCACCAATACATCTTGTCGAGCGCAAGATTGACCGGGTTATAGAAGGCGAAAAGGAAGAAGATTGCGACGCCCCAGAGCCCGAAGAGCAGGATGTTGGTAATCGTCGTTTTGCGGCCCTTGAGCGCCGTCATGGTGATGTTAAAAAGGAACATCAGCGCGACGATGACGATGCCCACTTTGATGGCGAATGGCTGCTCGAGAAACTCGCGGCCTTCGTGAATGTGGAATAAGTAACCAACTACTGCGACCGCAGCGGCCACCAGAAAAATCCAGAACTGAGCGATCGCCAGTTTCGGACTGTAGAGCTCAGTTTCACACTCCTCCGGGATGAGGAAGTATGTCGTACCCATGAAGCCCATTAGAAGCCAGACGATCAACGCGTTCGTATGGATCATTCGGACGATGTTGAAGGGAAGCACGACAGATAGAGTGTTTGGAAGCACGTAGATTGTGCCCGCGATGACGCCGAAGAGTAGCTGCGCCATGAAAAGGCCGAGGGCTCCGTAGAAGTAGAGCATGGCCACGCTTTGAGTCTTGTATTTCATATTGATTGTCCCTCTGCGTCGCTCAGCCGGCCTGGTTCGGCGGCCAGTTCTGCGTCTTGGTTTTGCTGACCCATTCGAGGAAGTCGGCAAGATCGTTTACTTCCTGATCCGTCAGATTGAACTGCGGCATCTGCCGGCGGCCCTCGATGCCAGAGGGCTGAGCCGCCATCCAGGCGTGAAGTGCATCACGAGCGCTTGCGGGATCTTTGTCGCCGCCCCAGCGTATCCAGACGTTCGACAGCTCCGGCGCGAAGTAGGCGCCCTCGCCATCGAGGGTGTGGCAGTTGATGCAAGCGTTCTTTTCCCAGATACGCTTTCCGCGGGCCACGCCGTCGGTAAGGGTCGCCTCGTCCGTAGACACAGTCCGGATGTAGTAGTGACTATGGGCCGTGAGGCCTAAGAAAATTGCGAAGAAGAATGCGGAACCGCCGTAGAACACGTTTCGGGCCGCGGTTTTAGTGAGGCGTTCAGCCATCGATCATCCTTTCATGTCATTGGCGGAGCCGCCTTGACGTCGGAAATCGAGCACAGTGGCTCGTCATCACGGGATGAGTGATTTTCGGAACGAGGTCTTTGTGGATTCGCAATCAGCGAGGTAATTGGCCGGAAGCCATTGGTGCGAGGCTATTCTTATGCTGGGAAAGGGGGATGTGAATAAGGACTTAGAGGCTGTCCACGATGGCAGACGCGTTCATCAATGCAATCGATTCCGCTGCATGACGACTTGATTTCGCAAACGACCGTTGATCGGCTATTCTGTCGCCTGCTCCGGCGGCGGCTTGTTAGCGTAATATTTCGCCGCGGCCTCGATTTCCTCTGGAGTCATCGCGTGAGCGACGTTTCGCATTTGCCTCGTGATGTCATTCTCTCGGGCGCCGGAGGCGAATGCCGCGAGCTGAGCCTTCAGGTAAAGCTCAGATTGACCTTCCAGCCACGGGCTTCCGAGTTTATTTTCGATGCTTCCGTGACAGGACCCGCATGGAGCGATTCCCCTGATAGGTGCTCCGCTTGCCACGATACGAGGAACAGGGTTTCCTCCTGCCGGATGGAAGCCTGGCAACCTTGGAAGGTACGCGTAGTAGGCAGCCAGATCCTGCATGTCCCGCTCGGAAAGGTTCAGTGCAAATGGAGACATGATTGCGTTGACCCGTACGCCGTCTTTAAAGTCTCTAAGCTGTTTGTAGACAACGCTCGCGTACTGGCCCGCGAGGTTAGGAGAGTCGGCTCGGCTCACGCCCGTTGGACCGTGGCAGATCGCGCATTGCTGCGCCAGCGTTGCACCACGACCTATCGCTGCATCGTCGCGGACGCTTGATACCGCTGACGCGATCTTCACCAGCGAGGTCCTGTACTCCGGCTTCACTGTTTCTCCTGTCTGGCTCGCGCGGGGCACTCCGGCCGCACGACAGATCGAGTCCCACAGACTTGCAGCCTGTTGCCCTGCCTCCAGATTCGGAAGCAACACGAACCCCAAGATCACCGACGCAACAAAGATGGCGGCGGTCACCGCGACGCTGGTGAAGGTCCATCTGACGTTGATCTTTCCGAGGTCCGGCTCGGCCATCACTTCTCTCCAACATAGACTGCGGGCACGGAGGTGTCGCTTCTGACAGCGAGCTGCAAGATGGGGTACCCGTAGTTTGTAACGGTCAGCCCGATCATCAGCGCCACCCACAGCCCATAGCTATTCAGAAGAGCCGGTACTCTGGTCGGCGGATGTACCGCGAGCGCGAACCGGTACTCATCGGATGGTTCGGATGAACGAAGCTGCGATCGCACCAGCACCGTAATGAAGAGGATGCCCGATACGACGAGAATGAATCCGCCGATCGCCGACAAAACTACCGTTATGGCTTCGTTGGCAAGGGCCGGCTCTGTGAAGTCGAAGTATGCCATTCGGCGCGGCATTCCGAGAATCCCGACGTAGTGCCAAGGGAACGTCGTGACAATCATCCCAATAAACCAGAGCCAGAGCTGCAGACGAACCGTGCCCATACTGACAAGGGGTCGACCGGTGAGATGGGGCCAGAGATCGTAAGCGATCGCAAAATACATGATAACGATCGCTCCACCGAAGATCAGGTGGAAGTGACCGGTGATCCACTGCGTGTTGTGGATCGTCGTGTCAAGCTGGTAGCTCATGTTGATAAGACCGCCTGCACCTCCGAACCCTAGCATCACGAAGGAGAAGGTTACGGCGAGCATCATCGGATTGCGCCAGGGAAGAGCCTTGATCCAACCGAATGGCCCGGTGCCACCGCGCGCCCGCGCCGCTATTTCGACCGAGGCGCAAATGGTGAATACCGTAAGCAAGGTCGGAAGGGCGACAAGCGCGGTGAACGCTGAGTGAATGAATTTGAAACCGGCGCCAACCTGAGGATCGGCAAAGGCATGATGGATGCCGATCGGCATCGCTACGATGAGGAAAAGGATAAACGAAATGCGGGCCATGGTGTCACTATACAGGCGACCGCCGATCGCTCTCGGCACTATGGTGTAATAGGCGATGTAGGTCGGCATCAGCCAGAAGTACACGATCGCGTGCAGCGTCCACGAGAAGAAGACTCGTGCCAGCCCGGCATCGATCGTATTTTTGAATCCCAATGCCACTGGGAGGATTTGCAGCAGTAGCTCCAACGCGGCTCCGACTGCCGTCCAGGCCCACAGGTAGGATCCTGCGACGTTGGCGAACATCGGAAGCGGAACTGGCACGCCGGGATTCGCCTTCTTCCAGATCCGAAGATTGACTGACATCAGCGCTACCCAGATCCAGGAACCCACCACCACCATCACGACGCCGAGATAGTAGAACGGACTACCGATCAAGGGCGGATAGAATGTGTACAACACCGACGCCAGGCCTAGAGCGACTGGAACCATCGCGACTACCGCTCCAACTGCGATAAGCCAGAAGCCGATCCAAGCCCATCGAGCGCCAACGAGCTTCTGCTTGAGCGAGGACTCGCTGATCGCATACCCGAAACCCATGGCGACCAAGGTTGGAAATACGTACCCCATAACGGTACCGTGAGCCGTTAAGGATCGGTAGTACCATTCCGGATTGCTCACCCAGTTCGCAAGCGGACTGCGGACGTACATCTGCCAAGCCCCGAGAAGGAGCGCCGCACCAAAAGCTGCAAAGGCCAGCCAAAAGTGCGCCAGAATGAGTTTGCGGTTAAAGAGCACAGGATAATCTCCTCTTGTCGGCGACCTCGGCGAGGAATTCCTGTTTGTCTATCACCTTTACCTTACCCCACATTCCCTCGTGCCCGACGCTGCAGAATTCCTGACAGGGCATCAAATGTTCGCCTGGCGATGCAAATGAGGCCTGCAGAACAGACACGTAGCCGGGCACAAGCATGGTGTTGATGTTCGTACCTTGCACCAGCAGCCCATGCACGACGTCGGCGCTTGTAGCCCGAAACGTGATCGGCGTTCCTGCCGGGACCACGAGACAAGGTGGGGAGAAGGAGTATTGCTGACCTACCGCTCGGACCGTTACAGATCCATCGCTCTCGACCGCGCTTCCAAGATTGGATTCAATAAACTCTCCCTGGAGATGGAGCGTGGTAGGGTCGACCGTTTCAACGGTCCTCTGCGGCATCGTCGCCTGGTGGATGCCGGCGAACGCTGCCATCCCAGCAAGAAAAACGATAATGAGAATTGATATGGTCGCCCATCTGCGCTCGACGCGCTCGGCAACCTCCATGCCCTTTTCATGAACTGTCGCCATCAGCCGCTCCGAGGGACGAAAACAAGGAAGTAAAACAGAAACCACATGAAAAGAACGAGCGCGGTCGCAATGCCTGCGACCCAAATAGCTCCTTTCGGGCCGCGCGAGACTATCGCTTCGACGGCCGTGTCATCCGGCGCAGCGCCGGGATCGGAATTCAGCATCTTACCCTCATTCCAGTGGTGCCGATCTAAGTCTGTTGGCATCGGCGGCGTTCACCGGCGTGCCCCTGTTGCCCCACGCCGTACGGATATAGGACACGACGGCAGCGACCTCGTCGTCCGAGAGCGTCACTGCAAATGGCGGCATTCCGTGCGGCATTGGGTTCTTCAAAGTCGCCGGCGGATAACCGCCATTCAGGACCATTCGAATCCCATTGACCGCCGATTCCATCTGAATCGACTGGTTGCGGGCCAGCGGCGGGTAGTGTGGCGGTTTGCCTTCGCCTTTTCCCCCATGACAGCTTGCGCAGTCGCGGTCGTAGACGGTCTTCCCGAGGCTGATCAAGAGACTGGCCTCGGAAGTATTAACCGACGAACTTGGAGCTTCCGGCTGATCCTGAGCGATGCTCTTCAGATAGACCGCCATGGCACGAGTGTCCTCGTCCGTCATGTACTGGAGGCTGTTGTAAACAACTTCAGCCATCGGTCCGTAGACGGCGCCTCGTGCCGACACTCCCTTCTGAAGTAGGTCCGAAATCTCTTCGATCGACCAATCGCCGAGACCGGCTTCCTTGTTCGACGTCAGCGACGGCGCGTACCAGTCCTGCATCGGTATCAGGCCACCTTGGAATGCCTTTGATTCCGATGTTCCGCCGAGCGCGTTGATCGGACTGTGGCACATACCGCAGTGGCCGAGCCCCTCGACAAGATACGCGCCGCGGTTCCATTCGTCCGACTGCTGCGGGTTCGGTTTGAACTCGCCTTCATTGAAGAAGAGCGTCCGCCAGCCCAGGATGAGTGACCGATTGTTGTAGGGGAAGCTCAGATCGTGAGGTCTGTTCGGCTGACGGATTGGTGGCAGAGACTTGAGGTATTCGAATATCGCGTCGCTGTCTTCGCGAGTGACCTTCGTATAGGATGGAAACGGCATGGCCGGATAGATCAGACCTCCGTCCGGGAAGCGCCCGCTGTGCATGGCTCCGTAGAATTCACCCGCAGACCATTTCCCGATTCCCGTCTCCGCATCGGGCGTAATATTTGAGGCGAATAGCGTCCCAAACGGCGTGGGCATTGCCCGTCCACCAGCGAACACCTTTCCCTCAGGCGCGGTATGACAGGCTACGCAGTCGCCAGCGCGTGCGAGATACTCTCCCTTCTTAACCACATCGGAACGTTGATCGCTGGCCGGATCTTGTGCGGCTGCAGGAAGCAGGGCCAGCATAAGGGCAGCCGACGCCCCTAGCAGGGTCGAGTTTCCGTTCAACCTCAGCTTCATTGCTGCTTCCCTCCATCAGGCTGACTTCCGCATGCGAAGGGAAGAGCGAACGATCCAGCGGGGGACGGAGCCGAGCCGGGTGGCTGTGCGAGGGTGGCCAGGTATGCGGCCACAGCACGAACGTCGTTTTCAGTGAGATGGCCAGCAACGATCTGCATGCAGTCAGGAGCCTTGGCGGTTCTGGTGCCGTAGCGCCAACCCCCTAACTGAGCACTGATGTAGCTCGATCGGAGACCGAGAAGTCCCGGAATTCCAGGCGCCTGCCCAGTGAGAGACCCGCCGTGACAGCCGACGCACGCGGGAATGGACCGATCCAGATCGCCCTGAGTCACTAGCGCGTGGCCGTGGTCAAGGACTTCCTTGCTGACGTCAGGTGGGTTCTGCTTTGGCAGCTCGGGGCGCTGGTCGCTGAAATACTCGGCAAATTGCCTTAGGTAGTCGTCCGTCAGATAGGCGAGCAAGTAGTTCATGGGCGGATATTTACGCCGCCCGTTCTTGAAGGCCTCAAGCTGGTTGTACAAATAGCCGGCCGGCTTGCCCCCTAGACGGGGAAAATACGGGTCATTGGTTCCGCGGCCCTGGAGTCCGTGACAAGGAGTGCATGCCTGCACTCGTTCCGCCATGTCGGGAGGATAGCTCTGCGCCTGCTGCGCCACCGCTGTCGCTAGACCCCAAAACAAAAGATAGAGCGACAACACGACTGCCCGCATGCGCCAATTCCTCCTCGAACACGCCGTCGTTACCGGTTGTGATCGCTCATAGAAATGGCGCTTTGACTTCCTTTGTCAATCGCAATGCGATGCTTTTTCTTGAGTTCGATCTGCCCTTTATGACGAAAGCAGTCTCTGGGCTAGCGCAACTAGCAGCAGGATCGCTGCCCACCCGCTTATCGCGATAAACATCGTAGCCTGGCTGTTACGCAAACCGAGGAAATCGAGCGCCACTATCCTTACCTTGCAGGCGGCGATAGCCGCGATCACGCAGGCTAGAGCGAGGCCGCCGCGTCCAAATGTCAGTGTCAGGCCGACCGTTGACGCACTTAGGGCAAGAAGGATCGCGAGCGCCCGCGTCGTCGCTCTTTTGGGAAGGATACCGCTTTTCATATCAGGTATACGATCGGAAACATGACAAGCCAGACGATGTCGATCACATGCCACAGCGTCGTCATGAGATGGACGTTCTGGGGGGAAGGAAAGCGGGCAAGCAACGCCAGCACCAGCGAACCGAAGAGGACGTGGACGAGATGAAAACCCGTCATTAAAATATAGAGGGTCGAGAACGCGTCGTCCGAAAGCAGAGACGCACCTTCCAGGCTGTACTCGTATAGCTTCAGGGCAACGAAAAGCAGTCCTCCTGCAGAAGCCGCGCACAGCGCGATCCTCCGCTTGAGCAGTGGTACTGGCGTTGCGGCGACCGCTGCGGCCCATCCGCTTAGCAGAAGGATCGCAGTGTTGAAGGCAGGAACGACAAGCGTCATGCGAGCTCGCCCTGCTGCAACTTCTTCCGGATGAAGCCAGGAAACGACGACGAAGGCGACGAGAAGGGCGCCAAAAGCGGCAAGCTCGCTCCACGCGAGGATCCAGACGAGCAGGTCGTCGTTGGCTTCTTCGATATCAGTGTCTTCAGATGTATCGGCAATCAATGTCATGACCAAGGGAATAGAAGATGCGTTCTCGCGCTTCTTTGTCGAAAGGCAAACGCGAGCGTGGTGAGATGGTAATCATCCCTTAACTTCAAACTGAGTAGGTATTCATGTCCGAAAAGTTGAGACGCTTGGACAGTTGCGGGTCGGCCAGTGTTCAGAGTAGCCGGCCCCGCCATCTCCCGCGTTGCGGCTATTCTGTCCACTCTTTGACCGATCTCAAAGAAACTTGTCCCTGAGCGCTCTATGGTCTCCATAAAAGGAGACTGTCATGACAGATGCTCAGATCGGGCTATCGATCGCTACCCCTGTAATAGTGATTTTTGCAATCACACTCTATCGCATGGGCGTGTTGCAACGGACCGGCGTCGTCTCCGCGGTTGTTGCCGCAGTGGCTATCGCTGCAAGTCTCTTTCTTCAGAGGTAGGACATGGAAAATCTCCAGATACGCCGCTTCGCGGATCTCGAAGCATGCTACGGCCAGCTCATGTCGTGGTGCGATCTTCTCGAGGCGATCGCGGACTTCCTCCCGTGTCATCTCGATGAGAGGCTTTGCGACACATTAACGAACGGTCTCACACCGCTGTTGCAGGCGACACATCGCCTGGAGGAGCAGGCACTGTCTGAGGGGTTGCATTACATTCTGGCAGCAGCCGAGCGATCCGACGCAGAAGAGCACCGACGGCGAGAGCGCATCAGCGATCTTGAGAGCGCACGCGAGGTGGTCGACGTTCTCACTTCGCTCAAGGATGGCCGCTGCCGCCTATCTTGGGACGCAATCGGATATCTATTGCGGTCGTTTTTCTGCGCGATGCGGAAGCACATCCAGGCGGAACGCCAGTTTATTCTGTTGATCAAGAAGGCGATGAACCAGCGACAGATAGCTGTCGTTGATATTTCGGCGGCTGCGGTGGAAGCCGCATAAAGGTGACGAGCATGCGCAGAAATCTTGTTCGCGTCCTTGACGGGGAAACCCTTTCGCCTCCCCCGATCTGGCTCATGAGGCAGGCTGGTCGCTATCTTCCCGAGTACCTGGAAACGCGGGCGCAGGCGGGAAGCTTCCTGCAGCTATGCTACAACCCGGAACTCGCGACGGAGGTCACCTTGCAGCCGATACGTCGGTTCGGGCTCGATGCCGCCATCCTGTTTTCAGACATTCTCGTGATTCCGGATGCATTGAAGCGCAATGTCCGTTTCAATGAGGGGCATGGCCCAGTAATGGATCCGATCGACGAATACGGGATCGCGACCCTGAGCGCCGAGAGCATCTTTGCTCACCTCAGTCCGGTTATTCAGACGGTGGAATCACTCCGGATCAGGCTTCCCGCACCCACGGCCCTACTTGGTTTCTGTGGAGCTCCGTGGACGGTGGCAACGTACATGGTGGCCGGGAGGGCCACTCCCGATCAGGCCCCTGCCCGTCTCTTTGCCTATCGGCATCCAGAGGCCTTCGAACGGCTGCTCACGCTGTTGGCCGACGTTTCGGCGGAGTATCTGGTAGCTCAAATCGACGCAGGTGCCGACGCGGTGCAGATATTCGACTCCTGGGCGGGCGTTTTAGGCGAACCAGAGTTCGAGGCGTACGCCGTCCGGCCGGTCGCACGGATGATCAAAGGCATCAGGGCCAGACGCCCTTCGGCGAAGATCATAGCCTTCCCAAAGGGCGCGGGATTGATGCTGAAAGAATATCGGCGCAGAACGGGAGCGGATGCCATCGGTCTTGACTGGACCGTCCCACTCGACTTCGCCTCTGAGCTGCAGATGGACGGCCCCGTTCAGGGCAATCTCGATCCCATGCGACTTGCGGCCGGCGGAAGCTCTCTTGATGAAGGCGTAGATGCAATTTTGCAGCGCCTTGGCGACGGCCCGCTGATCTTCAACCTGGGACACGGGATCATTCCTCAGGTAGCTCCCGAAAACGTTCAGCGGCTCATCGACCGCGTCAGGGGTATATCGGAATCCTAGCGCCGTCATTTTCAGTTAATGCAATCTTCATGCTTTACCCCCAGAAAAGGGGGGGCGAGAAGCTTCCCTCTGCTATACGGAAGACGCGCAGCATGAAAAGCCAGCGCAATGAAGCCGAGGCTCCCTTCGAGTTCGATGAACTTTTTTTTCGCGAACCGACAAGCGTGGCAAGATTTGTTCGGGGAACAGCGTCTTTCGACGAATAAGCAAATTTGACTGGAATGAACTACTTGGGAAGCCGCACAACGTGATCCGACACCCGGACATGCCACGCGGAGTTTTCTGGCTGATGTGGGATAGGATTCGGCAGGGGCTCCCCACCGGCGCCTACGTCAAGAACCGAGCCAAGGATGGAGACCACTACTGGGTCTACGCGATCGTGACATCGATCGAGGACGGCTACCTGTCCGTTCGGCTGAAACCATCCGGTCCGCCTTTTGAGATTGTCAAAACAGCGTACGAGCGGCTGCTTAGCATAGAGGAGCGTGAGAGAGTTTCGCCGCAGCAGAGCGCCAGCTTGCTTATGCAGCACCTTCAGGAACATAGCTTCGAAGACTATGACGCGTTCATGGCGAGCAGTCTTCTCGCTGAACTGGTTGCCCGCGACGCCAAGATCGGGCGTTCCCGCAGCGGCATGGTCGAACTGCTTGAAGACCTATGCAGCACGTCCAGGAGACTGTACGGCATTGCCCGCGAGATCATGGGAGCATATGCGAACCATCGATTCGTTCCTATGAACCTGATCGTGCACTCAGGACGTCTCGGGAGTTCAGGAGCGGCGATTGGAAAGATCTCCCAGAACTACGGTACGCTCGCGACAGAAATCGAAGCTGCACTGGAAACCTTCTCGGTCTCCCCCCGAAAGGTCGCCGAAGCCATCCAGCACGGCGCTTTCCTTATCGGAACGGCGCGGCTCCAAGCTGAGATGTCCACGGCCTTCCTCGAAGAAGTCCTCGACGACAGGATCGACAGGATAGAGGAGACGACGTGCCTCGGCAGCCAGACCTCAAGTTTTTGGACGAGGTCGTTCGAAGGCCTTGCCAACATCCAGGGAGAAACGTCCGACTTCATAAGAGCGGCCGGCGATATGAAACGGCTGTCGACGGGACTGGCGGCCATCCGCGTCATGGGAAAGGTCGAAGCCGGCAGGCTCCGCACGCGTGTCCTTTCCGATCTTGTCGCGGACCTCGAGGCCTTCCAAGAGAGGTTGAACGTTGGACTTGCTGAGATTTCCCGCCTGAATGACACGCTGCTGAACAGTACCCGACATGTCTTGAAAGCTTTCGATACGGCCGACGGTCGCAATCGTTCTTCTGTTTGATTTGCATCAACGCTGTGCGTCCACTCCTCATGTTTGATGCCAATCGGCACAACGGAGGCTCTTACGATGTACGCAACCGACATTATCCCAATTGGCGACGACGCCCTATCCACAGCCGTCAGGAGCCGTCTGCAGCTTGAACTCGGACTAACCCATCAGGACGTGAAGGCCACCGTCTCGAAAGGCGTCGTGACCTTGCGCGGCAAGTTGGGGAGCCCGTCCAGACGGGAAGCAGCGAAGGTGTCTGCAGAAAGCGTGAACGGCGTGCGAAGGGTCATCAATGACATCTCGATGGCCTACCACATGGCGGGCGGCGTCAGACGGGGTTTGGTTTTTTGAGAAAACAAGTTCAATGAATACTCAGCAGGCAACCGAACGTTTGACGAACCTTAAGAACGATCTGCAAAGACGAGCCTCATCGATCGAAGCCGATTTGTCTATCGCGCTCGACAGAGACAGCGGCGAACGAGCAACTCAGGTCGAGAATGACGAGGTTCTCCGAGGGTTGCAACTCGAAGGTGCCGAACAGATCGCTGCTATTGACGCCGCTTTGCTTCGTATTCAAGGCGGCTCCTTCGGAAAATGCGTGAAATGCGGGAGCGAGATCGGGGTCGAACGACTCCACGCCGTCCCCTACACGCCATTTTGCATAGATTGCGTTCGTTCGTTGCGCTGAAAGAGGCAGATCCCATCCGAGGAGAGACGTCATGTCGATGCATCTACGCGAACTAAGCCCGAACGAATGCTACGAGGTTCTGGAGCATACCCGCTTCGGACACCTTGCGTGTTGCAGGAATGGGCAGCCTTACATTGCGGCCATCTACTTCGCCTTCTCGGGCAACATGGCCTATAGCTTCACGATGCCGGGCAAGAAGCTTGATTGGATGAGAGAGCACGATAAGGTCTGCCTCCACGTCGAGCAGCGATCGACCTCCGGCTGGACAAGCGTGTTGATCGACGGAGCATTCGAGGAGTTTCCCGACAATGATCTCTGGCGGGATGAGCGCATCAAAGCCTGGTCGCTCTTACAAACACAGCCCGACTGGTGGGAGATTGGATCTCTTTCGACGCACGAGCTTCCCGTTCTCTCGGAACCTCCGCACGTCTTCTACGGTATCTTGGTTCATTCCGTCTCGGGACGAAGCGCCAGCAGAGCCGATTAGCGATTCCGCGCATTTTTGAGTTTGCCGCTGGGTTTCAGCCTCCGTGACGAAGTAGTTCAGGTACCCTTAGCAAGCGCCATTTTCTACGAGTTCTACAATCTCTCAATCGTATCGAGAAGCCCCTCTACTCGCTGACGCCCTCGCCGGTGCGGAGTTGTCTCACAGCGTGGCAAAATTGGTAGAACCTAGAACATTCCCCACAGCCAAGATTCGTGTGGGGTAAGTTCCAGTTGGCTAGGTGCGGACCCAGCGGTTGCGATCGGACTCAGGCCGCTTTGCTATGCGTTCTGCCAGATGCGCCGAGATACACGTCGAATGCTGCAGCAACAGCGCGTACCATGAACCGCGAGTCCTTGGTGACGGACACCCGACCATCGACGCTGACGGCGACGCCATCTCGAATGAGCTCTTCAAGGCGCTCATTGCGGTCGAGCAGGAATTCCGCCTCGTAGCCAGCCTTGCCGCTGATCTTGGCAACGTCCACTTCGAAGTCACACATTAGGCGCTCGATGATCTGAGCCCGCAACCTGTCTTCGTCCGTGAGCATGTAGCCTTTGGCAGTCGGAAGAATGCCGGACGCCACCATTTCGGTATATCGTCCTATCGCCACATGATTCTGGTAGTAGCCTGAGGAAAGACGGCCGATCGACGACGCGCCTAGACCTATCAGAGTGCTGCAGTCGTCGGTAGTGTAGCCTTGGAAGTTTCTGTGGAGTCGCCCGTTAGTGGAGGCAACGGCAAGTTCATCCTCAGGCAATGCGAAGTGATCTAAGCCGATCCGCACGTAGCCTGCGGCAATGAGTTCTTGCGCTATCGCTTCCGCCTGCTCATTGCGTTCAGACGCGCCCGGAAGCGCGGTTTCGTCGATCAAGCGCTGATGCTTTTTAAAGGCAGGAACATGCGCGTAGCCGAATACTGCGAAACGCTCTGGGCGAAGTTCGACCGCCATCTGAACCGTTTCTATGCACGAGTCGACGGTTTGAAATGGCAATCCATAGATCAGGTCGAAATTGATGCTGGTCACGCCATAGGCCCGCAAGCCCGCAACCGCTGCCTTCGTCTGGTTGAAGGTCTGAATTCGATTAATCGCCTTCTGTACGATCGGATCGAAGCTCTGGACTCCTAGGCTGGCCCGGTTCACACCGTTTTCGCCTAGAGCCACGATCATTTGACTGTCGAGCGTCCTAGGATCGATCTCCACGGCGATGCTGGCCTGGTCTTCGAAGTCGAAGGAAGTCCTCAGCCTCTTCATAAGAGCTGCAAATTCGTGCGGTTTCATGATGGTCGGCGTGCCGCCGCCAAAGTGCACGTTTCGAACGGGAATGCCTCCCTGGGCGGCATCCGCGACCAGTTCGATCTCCCGGCTCATGACATCCAGGTAATCAAGGATGGGAGCGTCCTTCTGGGTGATCGTGGTGTGACAGCCACAGTACCAGCACATCGATCTGCAAAATGGCACGTGGAGATATAATGACACGGGATCGCCGCGAGCCACGTCCTTAAGCGCCGCTGCATATTGCTCGGGACCGACAGCTTCTCCGAAGGCAGGAGCGGTCGGATAGCTCGTATAACGAGGAAGGCGCGCTTCACCGTACTTGGCCACCAGATACTTCGACATCATCTTGTCCGTTGTTTCAACCATGCGTCCTTATGAACTCCGGCGCGGCGATCCTCCTTGTCATATGTCAATGAACGGAATCGAATATTAGCGGAAACCTTCGTGAAGTTTGTCCGCTGTCAAAGTTCAGCAGCCCGTCGGCGGCTATCGTTTCATCCGACACAATGGCGTGCCGCCGTCCGTCACCGAACTTCAAGCGGCGATCAAAAGGAATTTCAGTTTCATGTCCGAGAACTTGAGCCAATCGACCGGAATCCCCCATATCGACGTTCGCATCCTACCTCCAAGCGAACGTCACCCACGGATTTTTGGTACGCTCCACACCCTGACGCCGGGAGAAATGCTGCACATTACGAGCGACCACGAACCACGTCCGCTTCAGTACCAACTCGAGACCGCGTTGCCCGGTAAGTTTTCCTGGGAGTATCTCGAACAGGGGCCGGACGTTTGGCGCGTCGAAATTGTTCGCCTGGACTCCGGGTGCGACTGCTGCTGCGGCAGTCACTAGGATAGGAGAAGCACGATGATGCCCATGGGGACGAGCCTGTCGCGGTGGACGATGTCCTACTTCGCAGCGGCGCTCTTCTTTCTGCTGCTTGCAGAAGGTCTGCTTGCGGCAGGGGGCTGGGCGCCGTCTTTCGGCGTTACAGAACCCTGTGCTCTCATCATCGTGCATTCAACCACCATCGGCTGGCTCTTGTTGCTGATGATTGGCGCACTCTTGCAATTCGGACCTGTCTTGACGGGCCTTGAGCTTCCTAAAGGCAACCTTGGCCTGATGGTGCTTTTCGGCATCGTGTTAGGTTTGGTTCTGCTACTTTCTGGCTTCGGCCTGATCGATGCCGGCTCGTCGTATGCGGGGCCGACGATGACGGGTGCGGCCGCGGTACTTGTAACCTCGATCCTGTCGATCGCGGCAGTGCTTTTTTCTTTGCTCTGGCGCGGGCGCTCTGCCCATGAGGCGTCGCCATACGTCCTGCTCGGTATCGCAAGTCTCGTCGCCACAGTAGGTTTGGGCGCGCTGTTTGCAATCGTCCTTCCGGGTGTTGTAAGCGTGCCTACCGTTGTGAAATTCGTCGTCGCGGCACTCCCACTACATGCCGGTTTTGGCTTGGTTGGTTGGATGACCTTCGCCGCTGTTGGAGTCAGCTACAAGCTGCTTCCAATGTTCTTGCTTTCGGATGACATGAAACATTCGAGAACACTCCTTCGTAGTTGCATTGCCGTCGTCGGTCTTCTTGCCCTATCGGCGTGCGCGGTGACTGTCGACGAAACCTTCGCTCGCATCCTCGGACTCCTCGCCGCGGCATTCTTTCTGCTGGCAGGCGGCGCGTACGTCGTCGAGCTGGTGCATGCCTACAGGACCCGGCGGAGGAAGGTGCTCGAAGTGAACACTTACTGGTCGCTCCCTGCCTTCGCCATGTTCGGCGTCAGCGCTGCCATTTTTCCCATAGCCATGCTGGCAAGCGCTGAGGACAGGGTATTCGTCTCACTGACCTACCTCTTCGTCTTTGGATGGCTGACCGGGCTTGGCATGGCCCAGCTCTTGAAGATCGTCCCTTTCCTGACATGGATCGAGGCGTTCGGGCCGCTTCTTGGACGTCGCCCGACACCGAAGCTGGCAGATCTGGTCCACGGCGGTCGCGCTTCGGTCTGGTTTACAATATTTTATAGCGCCGTGGTCGTGGCGGCTGCCGCGATACTCTTCTCTCAAGACGGTGCCTTCCGCGTCGCCGCCTTGGCGCAAACCCTTTCGACGGCTGCCATCGCCGTGGAACTCGCACTTTCCCGTGCGTTGGCGTGTGTCGATGCGGATACAAAGAAAAGTCCATTCAAACACCCGGCCTTCTTCTTCGCCGGCAACCACAGAGGTGATGCCAATGGTTCAGCTTCGTGAACTCGATGTACGACAGATACTCCGCGACGGAGGCATGCCCTTCCAACTGATCATGGATACTTTTGCTAGCCTGCAGCCTGGCGAAGGCGTTCGTCTCCATGCGATCTTCGAGCCCCGGCCGCTAATACGCCAGCTCACGGACCGCGGCTTCGATCATACAGCCCGACGTATTGCTGACGACGATTGGGAAATAGACTTCGTCCCAAAGGGCGCAGCCGAAGAGGCGTCGGAACCCGACGCGCTGTGGCCTGATCCTGTTTGGAATCTGGATCTGACTGACCTTCCGCCGCCCGAACCGATGGAGCGTATACTAGCGAGACTCGAAATGATGGACAGCGGCGAAGTGATGTTTGCGTTGCTCAACAGAGAACCCGTCTTTCTCTTCAACGAACTGAAAGAGCGCGGTCATGAATGGATCGGTAACTTCGACGAGACGGGAAAGGTCTACCGCATCATGATCCGTTGCACACCGCTGGAGGGAAGCAATGCCAAAACCTGAGTTAACATCCGACGTAATACTCGATGCCTTGCGGGACATCGAAGACCCCGAGATCGGAACGAACATCGTAGATCTAGGCTTGATCTACGACGTCACCATCGACAAGGATCGCGCGGTCAGCGTCAAGATGACAACGACAACCCGCTTCTGTCCCGCCTCGGCCTTTCTCGCAGATGCGGTGAAGACGCGCGTAGAGTCGCTGGAAGGGGTTCCGCGGGCCACTGTAGAGCTCGTCTATGAGCCTGCATGGTCACCCGAAATGGCGGAGCTGTTTTCTGTAGGCTCCGCCATCAAGTGAGGAACAGATGATGGCCGATCAAATTGACATCAAAGATTTCACATTGGATGCCGACTTTCTAGCCGGTCGGTTCGGTGTTCCGACCGAAATCCTCCGCCGTCAGATGCAGCAGGGGCTCGTTCGCAGCGTGATAGAACGAGGCGAAGGTGCGGATGCAGGGAGAACACGGCTCACCGTCCGGATCGGCAATCGTTCTTGGATTGCCGTCGTTGCGGAAGACGGAACTAGGATCACCGAACGTATGGTGTTCTGCTCTATGAAGTAATGTGTATTCGGATATGGGGCGAAATCCTCCCGATGACGGGCTCTCGATCCCACGACTTTCACCCCATCCAGTCTGAATGTTGGACGCGAATCGGATGAAAATGCGTCAGGTTTGTGGCGTCGATCTACAGCGGGCTCAGATGAGGTGACCAGCCAACCGATTTGTCTTACATTGTCTTGCAGTTTGCCGAATGGGAGAAGTTCTATGACTAAGTCGCATGGATCGGAATCTGTAACCCTCCCTGTCCCTTCGGATGTCGTTGCGAGGATCGAGGCTATCGCTGAAGCTACCGATCGATCAAGAGACTACATCATCGTTCGCGCCCTGAAGACGTATCTCCTAAACGAAGGGGCGGATGTGTTGGCGGCGGTTCGCGGCCGCGATCAGATCGCGGACGGAGATTATGAGGACATCGACGACCTCATCGCCGATGTGGACAAAATCGTTGCCGGACAAGCTGCATGACGCGAGTGAAAGTCTCAAAAAGACGCGGCCGAATTCGTCAGGACTGAGGCTGCCTATTGAACTCGAACAGTCCCCTGTGTTGGAAGAGTCGTATGATGACTCTCCAACTCTTTTAAGCTGTAAATTTTGCCAGCTTTGCTTCGGTCTGCAGTCCGCGCCTTGCTGGCGTAATGGGCGATCCGAGCGGCATATGGCGCAGATACCCGTTGCTGATCTCGCTCGGAGGTATTGAAAGGCGCCCCTTTTTCGTTACCACACCCTGTGCCGAACAAGGTGTCAATGCAGACGCCAAGACGAAAAGAGGCGGAATTGGGCAACCACCACCAAACATCCTTGTACTTCGAGGCCGATGAAATTTCTCACCTTTGGTGCGGTGTTTCGCCGTTGCCGTGCGTACAACCTGCCGGGCTTTCGCCGCTAATTCGATGCCAAATTCCTCTTTCATCCACGGATGAACGTGCTCGTGCCCATTAATGCTATACCGGCTCGAATAGCTCTTACAGCGTCGCGCCCGTCACGATCATCCATGACCACGACGATTTCCTCGGTTTGGCAAACGCAGCTTTGAGATCTTGGACGGCTGGAAAGCCCTTGGGTCCCCAGGGTCGCTCCAGTCTGAATGTTGGTCATCCGGTTTCCCCGCCGTTTCCCAGAATGTCTCGCGCTCGTATCGCTGCGCTTCGACTGTCTCGAGAACTGTGATCCTTTCTCTGTTACTTTCCAGCCATCGAGCTACGGTTCGAGCGTTCCGTCTTTGATCGTGGCCCTGTGCCTGGATCGCGAATGGCCTCAGCGAACACGGTACTAACGACGATGTACAGTCGATGCGGAACTTGCGAGAGTCAGAAAAGGGGGAATGGCCTAGAGTTACGACCGTGAACGCTCCAGATTAGCTTCCGCGGATCGTCAGTGGTTTCCGCCCGATGCAGAGCATCCCGGCATGCTCGTACACGAAAAGCGCGAAGGCCACGGTCCAACCGACTGCCGCGAGCAGCACAATAACGCTGCCGTAGTTCGGAAGAAGTTCGGCAATAGGCCTTACAAGAGCGACCGCTGCGAGCAAGACGTAGGAAAAGTTTGTCGTCAGACTTGACTTCAGCTTTCGTCCGGTGTGCCCGCGGCTTGCACGCGTCATCACTGCCAGCATCATCAACGACACGCCGCCGATCGCGAAGACATGAATGACTGCGAGCTCCGGCAGTCCCAACGGCTGAAGGGCGATCGCGGCAAAACCAAGTGGGACAAACGCAAACGCGGCGTGCAGGATGAAGACGATTGGCTCGGGCCACGTAACCCAACCGCGCCAACGGACAAGACGCGCCACGTTAAGGCCGGCAGCTAGCAAGCCAAGCGCGCCGCTTAACATTGAATCTGGTGCGAGCGACCAGATAGCAAGCGAGAGAGCCCCAACGATGATGCTCGCAGAGTCAAAGCGATTGTAGGGAACAGGAAAATCTGTTCGGCCGAATTGGTTTATCCAGTTCCGAGTGAAACTGGGAAGGATCCGACCGCCCACTATCGTGACTAGCAGGATGTAGGCGCCCAGCCCGAGCCGGATCGACACGTCCGGGCCATTGCCGGCGATCGCTTGAATGTGAAACAGGAGGTTGGCAGCCGAAAGTACGGCCAGTCCCGCGATGACCTTTAGGTCTTTCCATTTCTTACCCGCCACCACTTCGCGGGCGCACAAGACAAGCATGGCAGGCAGAAAGAGCGCATCGATCGCCGCGGCTAGTGCGACTCCGATCACTCCGGATGAGAGCATCGCGATTCGGCCAGCAGACCAAAGCGCAAAAAGACACATGAGCGGCCTGCCAGCGATAGGCAGCCTACCAGTCCAGTTGGGAATGGCGGTCAGGAGAAAGCCGGCCAGGATCGCAGGCGCGAAGCCAAACAGCATTTCATGGGCATGCCAGTAGAGCGTCCCATACTCTGTCGCCACCGGAAGTCCAAGAGTCAGGAAGGCGGCCCATATGTCGATGCTGACGATCGCCCAAATCGCGGCTGCCAGAAAGAACGGCCTGAAGCCGTAAGAGAAGATGACGAGGCCTTCACGAGACATTCCGCGGGGAGCGTTGGCGCTGTCATTCTTTTTGTTCTGCATGATCGTGTCTCCGAAGTTGATCATGCACAAATGCCGTTCTTTGCAGCACAGGTCGTTGACATTACGCAAACAGCCTTCCGGTCACTTTGCGCTGCAGCAAACAGCAAGTTTGCTCCAACTCAAAGAGTTCCCGCCCGGTTTTACTACTCTCTTCTTCGACCGGGCGGGGTTCGCTCGCTCTTCGACTATAGGAGATAGGGAAATGAACAATACTCTTCAGATGACCCGGCGTACAATGCTGACGGGTGCGGCCGTCGCAGGTGCACTTACGCCCATTCTGGTGGCCGGCACTGCTCACGCGGAAGATGAGCATGCCACTCCACAAGGCGGCAAGAGCGCGCCGGTCGATATTTCGAAGCTCCCTCGCGAAAAGGTCGAGCTTGTGAAACCGCCATTCGTCCACATTCATGATCAAAAGGTCAAGGGCGGTCCCAAGATCACGGAGTTCACGCTCACTATCAAGGAACAGAAGATGGTGCTGGACAAGGAGGGAACCGAGGTCAACGCCATGACTTTCGACGGATCGGTCCCCGGCCCACTGATGGTCGTCCACCAAGACGATTACGTCGAGCTAACCCTCGTCAATCCCGAAACAAACACCATGCAGCACAACATCGACTTCCATGCTGCGACTGGCGGCCTTGGCGGCGGCGCGCTGACGGTCGTCAACCCAGGCGAAAGCACTGTACTCCGCTTCAAGGCGACAAAGGCCGGGGTTTTCGTTTATCACTGCGCACCTCCCGGAATGGTGCCATGGCACGTTACCTCGGGCATGAACGGCGCGATCATGGTACTGCCTCGTGAGGGCCTGACCGATGGCCACGGCAAGCCGATCGTCTACGACAAGGTCTACTACGTCGGCGAACAGGACTTCTATATCCCTCGCGACGAGAAGGGTAACTTCAAAAAGTACGACAGCCCCGGCGAGGCCTATGCGGACACTGTCGAGGTCATGAAGAAGCTCGTTCCCACGCACATCGTCTTCAACGGTGCGGTCGGCGCCCTGACCGGGGAAAACGCAATGACCGCCAAGGTCGGCGAAACTGTGCTGATCATCCACTCGCAGGCTAACCGCGATACCCGACCCCATCTGATCGGCGGCCATGGCGAGTACGTCTGGGCGACCGGAAAGTTCGCAAACGTTCCCGATGTAGACCAGGAAACTTGGTTCATTCCGGGTGGAACGGCTGGTGCTGCCGTCTACACCTTCGCGCAACCCGGCATCTACGCCTACGTCAATCATAACCTGATCGAGGCATTCGAGCTCGGTGCTGCGGCCCACTTCAAGGTCACCGGCGACTGGAACGACGACCTTATGACGTCGGTCAAAGCGCCTTCGGGAGCTTAACAATCAATGGTGCAGTGCGCGGTAATAACCGCGCACTAACCTGTTTTTGACGAGAGGCGCGCTCTGCGTTTGAGCCATGATTGGCAAGACTGGAACTGACAAGATTTCGGGTATTTCGATCGCCATCCCACTGGCGCTGCTCGTGGCCCTGTCGGCAGCGGTCGCGGTCGAAACAGGATCCGTCCCCTTCGAGGACGCGGCTCCGAAGCTTGAAGAGCCGGAGTCCGTTGTGGTGGCACCGAGGACGTTCGCATATCGGGACTCGGCAGAGTACTTCCGCAAGGGTTTGGCGGTGGACGCGCCTCTCACCAAAGTCGACGTCCGGACGCCTCTGCAGATCATGAAATTCCAAACAACGCGCAGCGAATATCGTCGCTGCGTGGATGAGGGAGAATGTATCCCCGCGGACGAGCCAGAGGGTGGAGCGACGGCTGAAATGCCTCTGACGGGAGTAAGCTATGATGACGCGGTTCGCTATGCCGTCTGGCTGTCGAAGCGAACGGGGCGAACCTGGAGGTTGCCCACTGACTTCGAGCTCGCCAATGCTGCCGACGACCGCTTCCCAGACGACGCTCTGGGAGTTGCCGACGACGAGAAGAACCCGGCGGTGCGATGGCTCGCCGACTACGAGCGAGAAGCACGTCGAGCCGCTTCGGTGAACCCTCGCCCTCAGCCGCAAGGCTCGTTTGGCGTCAGCAAGACCGGGCTTATGGATTTTGGCGGAAATATTTGGGAGTGGACGTCGACTTGCAACACTCGTGTTGATCTTGATCAAGGTAAGGCTAAAGAAAAGCCGTCAAGTTTGGACTGCGGCATCTTCATTGCTTCCGGAAAGCACCGCGCGCCAATGAGCAGTTTCGTTCGCAACCCCAAAGGAGGCGGATGCTCGGTGGGAGCGCCACCGGATAATCTGGGATTCAGGCTTGTCCGTCAGCCGACGCTCATCGAAGGCGTCACGGACTTCGCAAGAAGAGCCGCGGCCGATCTTATCGCCCGGCCGAAACAGGCGCACATGGAGACAGGCACCAATGAAGGTTGATCGCGCAGTCCTGAAGTCGCTGCCGCTGTTCGAGCGCATGACTGATCCCGATCTGGATTCGATGCTCGAACACGCAACGCCTCGCAGGGTCGCTCAAGGCGACGCAGTCTTCGAACAGGGCGGAAATGCCAAGTCGTTCTTTCTGCTCATTCATGGAAGGCTTAAGGTCACGCAGGTGACCCACGACGGACAGCAAATTATCGTGCGGATGGTTCATCCTGGCGACCTCTTCGGCTTTGCGATGGCTCTGCGCCGCAATGACTACCCCGGCACCGCCCGAGCGGCGGCCGAAAGCCTGATCATCGGCTGGCCCACGGAAATGTGGTCCCGGTTTGTCGAGCAGAACCCCCGATTGGCTATGACTGCAATGCAGACGATCGGCCAGCGTCTCGAAGAAGCCCATACTCGCATCCGCGAGATGTCTACGGAAGAGGTGGAGAAGCGCGTCGCTCATGCCGTCTTGCGCCTATCGAAGCAGGCAGGAAAGGCCGTCGACGCGGGGATCCGGATCGACTTTCCAATATCGCGACAAGACATCGCGGAGATGACCGGTACAACCCTTCACACAGTTTCGCGCATCCTTAGCGCCTGGGAATCCAGAGGCATAGTAGAGGGTGGCCGACAGAAGCTCACCGTAACCGACCCTCCGCGCCTCTTAAAGCTTGCGGAAGGCGAACTGGACTGATTGATATGTCCGTGCTGTTGGACCTCGGAATTCGACTTTTGGTGCTCGCAGCCGCTCGAGCTCCGGACAAGGTGACAATTCGTGAGACGGCCGCGAGCTGTGCCGCCTCTCATGCCCATCTGGCGAAGGCCGCTAACCGGCTTGTCAAAGGCGGTTTCCTCTGTAGCTTAAGGGGAAGACGTGGCGGCCTGAAACTTTGCATTGCCCCCCGAGGCGATCGACCTCGGCGCCGTGGTCCAGTCCTTGCTTGGTTCCCAGCCGGCGTGTCATGTTCGCGATGAGGTCCTCGTAGGCTGGCGGCGGGTACAGGACGAGGCAGCATCAGCCTATGTCCGTCATCTCGCGAAGAAGACTCTTTCTGACATCCTTTGATCAGACGGAACCGTCTGCTTTCCGGATCCTTCGACGCTACTCGGCACGCGATTAGCAACGTGAACTGCCCCGTTCATTCCAATCTTCCAATCTGCCCGTCTCGTGTAGAGAGTTCAGGTGCTCGCGTTCCCACCGCGGTGTACCGAGGCCTGTAATCGCTTCAGCACTGCGACGTTGGATCACCCAGACCATGCCTTGAATAACGCTTCTGCTACGAGACAAGAGCCCTTTTGCCGCCTCCCAAAAACCGCGGTCGTCTAGGACACCAACCGCACCGAGGGCCGCCTCTAACCGCACTCCACGGGGTCAGTAGCTTGTTGCCAAGTAGTCAAACTTTCAACGATCCAGCCGATCCGTCTCGCGTAGGACGAAGCGTAATCCCCGTAAGCCGTTCCGGAGCTTCGAACTTGATATCACCAAAGTCGAGGATCGTGTCACATGGATTGGTGTAGCTTCGGCGGTCGCCGTGCCTTCCGGACAGAGCCGGGAATCATTTAGCTTGCGGCAGGCAGGCTGATGAGCGGATCATCGCTCATCGTGGCGATTGTTTCAAGTGTCATGTAGCGGGATCGCTGAACGGCCCACTCGTCATTCTGCTCCAGCAGCAATGCGCCGACCAGCCTGACGATGGCGTCGTCGTTGGGGAAGATACCGACGACCTCAGTGCGTCGCTTGATCTCGCCGTTGAGACGTTCGATTGGATTTGTCGAATGAAGCTTTGCCCAGTGCTGCTTGGGAAAGGTCATGTAGGCGAGCACATCCCGTTCGGCACTATCCATCAGCGGCGAGTTTTGGCACCTTCGGCCTGATCTGGTCAGCGACATTGCGCCATTGGGTGCTTGCCGCCTCCGGGGTGTCCTGGGCGAAGGCCGTGGCGATGAAGGCGGAGACGACACGCCTTCCGCTCTTTCCCGCATGGGCCAGCGCATTGCGCATGAAGTGAACTCTGCACCTCTGCCAGGTGGGGGAGAGCACCTTCGATTCGGCGGCCTTGATGCCCTCATGCGCATCGGAAACGACGAGCTTGACGCCGCGCAGGCCCCGTCGGTTCAGCTTTCGCAGAAACTCGGTCCAGATCGCCTCGGCCTCGGAAGTGCCAATCTCCATGCCGAGCACCTCGCGCCGACCATCAGTGTTGACGCCTACGGCGATGATGACCGCGACAGAGACGATACGACGTCGGGGATCGGGTCATATGCAATCGGGACGTCTTTGTTGCAGAACTTTGGAAGGTGTGGCGGCTCGTGTTTCCTCCCTATAGTGTTACAGTCGATTGCAACTGCAAGGAAATCCGACACCTGTTTTACTGTTTTGGTTTGATGCATTTATCAACTTCGATGGAACTGCTGCCCCACGAGTAGACGTAATCGCCGGCGAATCCGGTTACTGGCGGTGCATCACCGACCTTCACGAGAATATTCCAGCCGCCGTCTTCCCTCTGGCGAACTACGATAGAACCGTCGCTGCAGGTAGCGACGAGTGGCAGTCTCTTGAAGTTATCCTCCTGGGCCTTCGTTTTGTTCTTTACTTCATCGACCTGTGTCGCCTTTTTCTTCGCTTCTAGCTCCGCTTCCTTCGCAGAATAGCAAAGCTGGATGGCCGCGAAGTCGAACTTCAAGTTCTCTGCTTTGCATTGCTGATAAAGCGTCTGCAATTCCGGATGCACGACGTTCGGAGGGCTCATGCTTTTGAGCGCCTCCCATTGAAGGCTGATGCAGGCTGATTGGCTTGGCCAATCATCGAGAAATCGCGCTTCGCACATTTTCTCGATTCCTTCGCCGACTGTTTTTCGCTCCCAAGCCAGCGTATTGCCACTGCAAAGGCAAATGGCCGTAGCCACAATCACAATCGTTTTCATCAAATGCCCCAACTACACGACTTTAGGGCGTCAAGTTTAAACCTCTTCCTGTTGAGTCGCGACTGATGCGGAGAGCGGCGGCGCCCCTATCACGCCTCTAAAATTTGCCGTGGCTCCAGAAGCTAACTCCGGTCTGTCCAGAAGGCCGCTCCGGGCAACATGTGCCATTTAAGATCTTGTCAGTTTTTCTTTGTCCCTGAAATACTTTGGTTGGCGCAGTATTTCGCCATCGCGCATGACCATGAGAGTGAACGAGAGAGCAAGAAACCCCGTAATATTGTGCAAGCTGATGCAATCGCGTTTTAGGTGATACTCAGTATGATAGTAGGCAATGTGGGACCGCGCTTGCTGTCAGATAGCGACATCGCATATTTTCGCAGCCGTATCGATGACGTACTTTGCAGCGGTCGCTCGTCCGAATGGCAGCGTAACTTCCTATCGGACCATGCGTCGGAAAATCGAACGCTATGGGACCAAGGTGCGGTTTAGCGATAAGCAAACAGCCACCCTCAAGCGGCTAACTGTCATACAGGATGGAGACGACCTGCGCTTGATTGAGTGGACTCGTAACTATTGGCCCAACAGGGAGTCGTACCGCCGGGCGCTACCACGCGAGGGCGGCCAAATTCGCTCGGCTAGGAGTGAGCGTTGACGTCTTTAGGTGTGAAGGCAGAAAGTGTCGAAGAATACTTGTTCGCCACTTGTCGGAGAGAACAGATCGTAATCTGCTGGAGCGCGCAGCGTAATTGCCTCATCCATAGTACGGAAGGTCAATCCGGGAAAGCTGCTGGCCTTCTCGTGGAAAAAAGAATTTTCGCCAATGCATCAAATAGGGCGTGGATCTTGATCCTGCGCCGACTCTTCCGTGTCCCGATGAGAATTTCTCAGTGCAGCTTTGCCTGTTCAACCTTCCACGCTGCGACGTCGGACGCGGAAACCGCGATCCGCGAGTGTGGAGACCGACCATCTTTGAGAATCTTTGTCGTCGCTATTTCGCAAATCGCACCAATGCTTTGTTGAAGACGGGACTCGTCGGCCCGAGGCGGGTTTGAAATCTCGCAAAGCGCCTCCCTATCGACGACGACTACCCGGTGAGCGCCGTCGTGTTCCATTACCACGACGCCTTGATCGCCCGACGATTTCAGAAAGGCGGTGACGAATCTGGGCAGCATTGCAACCTCCATCAAAAGTGATGACCCACTTTTTAAACGGATCTGCGTCGTCGTCTTTGATCAGCGTCAAAGATGAGGATGCCGTGAGGTCTTAGAGTCAACGGGAAAATGGAGATTCCGATGCGCATGCTGTGGTTGACGATTGCTTGGGCCTCGATCATCATCGGCGTGGTTGGAGTGTTCCTGCCGCTGTTGCCGACGACCCCCTTCCTGCTGCTTTCTGCAGGCATTTTCGCCCGCGTCTCGCCAAGGTTTGAATCCTGGCTTGTGGCTCACCCGACGTTGGGTCTTTCGGTCAGAGCTTGGCGAGATCGTAAGGCGATAAATCAAGGCGCGAAAGTTTCCGCGGTAGTCGCGATGATTTGCAGTCTATGCGTACTCGTCTGGCTGGATCCCGGCCCGTTGGCGCTCGCCATCGTCGCCACGGCACTGAGCGCATGTGCAGCATTCGTCATCACCCGGCCATCGGCCTAAACCTGTCTCATTTTCCGAGAGAGATCATGCAAAAGAACAAGCCCTTCGTAGTCGAAATCAAAAAGTCGCGGCGAGTTGCGCTGCGCGAGCCCGTCACGGTTCAATCGACGGGAAGCAACGAGTCTGGAGTGCGAAGATCAGTCGGAAAGCTCCGGCTGCCCTGAGTGGATCAGCCTCCCAAGAATATGAACAGCCAAGTTGCTGAGAACGCGGCAACAGCCATTGCAATAGGTGCTGTCGCTATAATGCGCCGTGTGAGAGACCTGCAATAGACGCTCGAAATCCTGAAGAAGAGTCCCACCGACCAAAGCCCGGCAACAACTACTAACGCTGCGCGAGCGGCATCCACGCCTGGCAGATTAATCCCGTCAGACCGGAGCTGGCTTGTCGTCAGCGCGAGAAGGCCACAAAATAGCGATGAAGTTGCGAGCGGAATCATTGCCTGGGCAAGGTGATGGACAACTTTCCTCGTCCGGCGGAGGATTGTCGTGGCCGCCACGAGCGGGAGCAGGAACAGGACAGACGACGTGAATGCTCCGAGAGCAACAAACGCCAACAGACTGACGGCATCGACTACGTTCATCACGTCGTTGACCGATGGATAGTTTGTCAGCAGCCACCAAGGAAGCCGGAGCGACAACGGCCACATAAACCCCAGCTCGACGCACCGCTCGACCAACCAAGTCCTCATGGCTTGGAACGCTCCGCTGGCTGTCCAGTGAAGGGCTGCGGGGACCAGCCCGAGAAGTATCGGTATGATGAGGATGGTGTCCCATCGAGCTGCCATTCGGCCGGATCCGAACACGATGTCCGCCGCCGGCTTGCGCCATGCGAGCCGGATCGCGCCGCGATGCCCGCTGCAGCGTCCACACATGTGGCAGGCCGAACTCGCTTGCATAGTCTTGATTGGGATGAGGGGAGCGCAGTTCACGCCGGCGACCTCCGCTGGCGACGAGCGCTTCCAGGCGTCGGGCTCGACCCGAAAATGCAAGGGGGCAACTTTCGACACGGTGCCGAAGACTCCGCTTACCGGGCATAGAAACCTGCACCAGACGCGTTTTGCTTTCCCATAGCGCGCGCCGACAACCATCGCCGCTAGCGTCGATCCGCCGAGTAAGAGCGCGGCTGGTTTGGGACACTGGTAGATGCTTGTGAGCTGGCCATAGATAGTTGTGGAAATAAAAGCCACCACCGGCCACCCGGACCATTTCATCCAGCTTGGTATCGCCCTGCCCGCGCCCCGTTCGCTTGCGAATTCCGAAAGAGCTCCTTCAGGGCAGAGCAGCCCGCACCAGAACCTACCAACCAGAGCTGTTCCCAAGATGACAAAAGGCCACCAGACACCCCAGAACACGAACTGGACAAAGCGCGCGAGGTTGTTCCAAATGTAATCGCTGGCTCCAGGCAGCGGAAGTGCTAGCGGGACAACGAGCAGCGCAACGTAGGCCGCGATCATCATCCACTGCATTCGGCGGATTCCGGACTGGTACCTTAAAAGCACGTCACCCAGCCCGCTGACGAACCTCCCGGCAAAACTTTGCGCCGTGGTCATGCAAGAGCTTTATTAGCAAGGGGCGAAGCATATGCCAGCAACGCCGTCGTCCAGTAGCCGCCCAAGGCAAGCAGGGGAAGAAGTTCAGGTCGAGCCCGGTACCCGATTAGTCCTGATATGAACGCGCCAGGCCCGGTGGCGTCGTCCAGGAGCCAACTCGTATCCCATAGGGGAGAAGTCATCGTCGAGATGAAATCAAGTGAAACTGCCTTGTCCAACGCGGTCATCAGCAGGCCGCTTCCCAAAGCCAAGAGTAAAATCTGGCTGAACGTCAAAACTGCCTTTTTGGAAAAGGCAGAGGCACCAGATCGGAACGCCACCAGGGTCAGGAGCGCCGCCCCCAGCCCTAGTGTGCCGGATCCGGCGACGAGACCTGCGCTTCCCAAGTCCGACCCGGAAAGCATCCCGAAAAGAAAGACCACAGTCTCGGCACCTTCTCTAGCGACCGCAAGTGCGGCGAGTAGGCCGAGTGCAGCCCAGTTGCCGGTCTTCCCAAGTCCCGCGGCCCGCGATTTCATGTCACTCGAAGCATGACGTGCAGAGCTTCGCATCCAGATGACCATACGGAGCATAAGCGCGGACGCCGTCGCGGCCAGGATGAGTTGAAGAACTTCTTCGCGGTCCCCGTCGAGGAAGTCGGAAGCTTCGCCCATCAAAAAGGCAAGTCCGACGGCGGTCAGCATTCCGACCGCCGCGCCGCCGGCGATCGATCTAGCTGCCCGCCGCCGGGTCTCCACGCTCTCGTGCACTGTCCAAGCTTGTAGGATGGCGATAACGAGCAGCGCTTCGAAGGATTCGCGCCACACGACAGTGGCGATCCTGAACGATTCGAGAAGGGTTGGAGACGTCATTTCGCGATGAGCCTGGCGGGTGGCATGTCGAGGTGGAAATCGTCGAAGAACGCGTAATCGCCAGCTTGCAACGAGCGAAACACGAGAAAGCTCGACGCTCCCGGAGCAAGTACCTTTTCCTTTCGAAGAGGAATGCTCTCGAATTCAATTGGCGTCGAGCCGTCATTGTATAGCTCGATCTTGAAACGCTTATCTGCCGGGACTTCAAGGATGGATGGAGATATCACGCCGTTGCTAAAATGCACGGCGAAAACGGGGTCTTCTTCCTCAGCAACCGTCGGCGATGCCAGGCAAGCAAAAAGCAATGGCAGGACGGTTAGTGGCTTGGCTGCGCTCATCAGTAGCCACCCTTCTTTCCAACCCCCGCGAAAACGAAGTCATAGTTGAGGGAAAACGACTCGGGCCAGGGGGCAACGCCGGTTTCCTTGTCGACGTGTCGACCAAAACTCATCATGCCGTGACCACCGGGATGCACGGTGATCTCGACCGCATAGCGACCGGGACCCGACAGCTTGACATTGTCACCGTAGTGCGGCCCATCACTCGCCACCATCGGTTCAAGAGCGCCGGCCTGCTCCGCGCCGTTGTCGAGGTTCTTCACCTTGTATTCAACGTGAAGGTTGGGAACCCAGTCTCCTTCTGCAAATCCGTTCGCGTTGTCACTCGTGGCATGAATGTCGGCTTCGAGATGAACGTCGGATTCTACTGCCGGTCGCATCATTCCGGGCGGGTCCATCTCGATCGGCTGCAGGTATACCGCGGACACCTCCATACCACCCGCCACCTGAGGCGCGCCGATTGGAAACTCTGCGGCATGAAGAACGAGCGGCATGGCAGCAAGTGCGGCGGGAGCAAAGCAGAGAGAGCGAATACGCAGCATGAAAGGACCCCTAAAGATGAGTTACAGCGTCATATTTAGAGACCACGATGAGTTCGTTCTTTGCGCTGGAGCAAAGACGCGTGACTGCCGCCGTCGTTCCAAGGCTAGGCCTATCTGCGATCGGGGAGCGTTTCGGAAGCTCTTGTTGGCATGAGGCGAACTCCTTCGCCCAAACGGAAGGGCCACTGAGTTGACATCCGGCCAGCGTCGTTGAACCTGCAGTTTAGGATTCTTGCTCGTGCAAACCTCCAATATTCCCCAAGCCCCTCCTTTGCTTAGTTGGAAACAAAATCCATATCGGGGGCGCAGGAACAATCGCGAGCACACGACGGTTGCTGATCCATCTCCTGCAACGCGGGATGATTGACGACGATCAAACTGCATATCTGAAGATGATGCTATTTGGAGAGCCAAGGAGTCCTCAATGATCTCGTTTTTCTCTGCCTTCGCAGTCTTCCTATTATTGCATTCGATACCGGCATTACCTGCGATCCGTGCGGGTATCATTGGCCGCCTTGGACGGCCGGCGTACTTCGTCGGCTATTCTGCAGCGTCCGTCGCCGCGCTCGTGTGGTTGTTTTCAGCCGCTCTTTCTCTCGACTACATACCGCTTTGGGATCTGCATCCTTGGCAGGCGGCCGTGACTTTCGTCTTGGCACCCTTGGGCGGTTTCCTTGTAATCGCAGGGCTCTTTAGCAGGAATCCACTGTCAGTTTCCATCCGTTCTTCCGAAGAAGTCGGCGCAGTCGCGCGAATTACAAGACACCCTGTCTTATGGGGTTTCGCGCTCTGGGCTGTCGGGCATATCGTAGCAAACGGAGATCTTCGATCCGTGCTGTTGTTCGGCGGCTTCGCCATGTTCGCTCTCGGAGCGATCCCGATGACAGAAAAGCGTGCCCGGCGACGTTTAGGTGATCGCTGGTCGGCTCTTTCCCAAGGTACGGGGATCGTCCCATTCGCCGCGCTGGCCAAGGGACAAGGCCTTTCGGTTGACGGGGCCCTGATCGTCGCTTTCGCTGTCACTGCCGCCTTGGCCTGCTGGCTCCTTCTAGGAGGTGGTCACGCGATGCTCTTCGGTGCTGACCCCATAGCAATCTTCGGCTGATCAAAGGACGCTTCGCCGTTCCATATCCGAGATTGGGCAGGCAGCGGCAAGCCAAGGAGATCGATCGCTCGAGCAGCCAGATGGTCGATAATATCCTCGACGGACTTCGGTCGATTGTAGAAGGCGGGTACTGGCGGCATCACGATGGCGCCCATCTCCGTCACGGTCGTCATGTTCCGGAGGTGGCCCAAATGAAGAGGCGTCTCGCGTGTCAGCAGCACGAGTCGACGACGCTCCTTGAGTTGGACGTCTGCGGCGCGAGCAAGAAGGTTTTCTGAAAGGCCGGTCGCGACTGCCGCGAGCGTCTTCATGGAGCATGGAGCCACGATCATCCCCAAAACGGGAAACGACCCGCTCGCGATTGCCGCCCCGATATCCTTGTCGTCATAACAGCGGTGAGCGTTGAGCAGTAGCCGTCCGTGCGCCTCCGACCCGACCTCGTGCGCCAAGGTCCGCTTTGCGGCCTCTGTCACGACGATATGCACTCTTATCCCGGCGGCCGTTAGGCGATCCACGACAGCCACGCCGAGAGAGGCGCCGCTCACTCCGACGACGACGTCGCAACCATCACCGCGCAAAAGCATGCCTCGTCCTTTCCCAAATCTCATTGGCCCGTCGCGAGAGCTCTTCAGGCATTTGAAGTTCCAGTCCCCATTCACGGTCGGTCTCCTCACCGATTTTATTCGTCGCGTCGATCCCCATCTTCGTTCCTAGTCCTGTTCTAGGAGATGCAAAGTCCAGGTAGTCGATCGGTGTATTCTCGAGAACGACAAGATCCCGCGCGGCGTCGAAGCGGGTGGAGATCGCCCATAGTACGTCTTCCCAACGGCGGACGGAGATGCCGGAATCAACAACGATCACAAGCTTTGTGTAGTTGAACTGTGGAAGCATCGACCATAGCCCCATCATCACTCTCCGAGCCTGCCCAGGATATCGCTTGTCGATCGAAACGACCGCCGCACGATAGGAGCAAGCTTCCGGCGGAAGCCAGATGTCAGTAATTTCTGGAAACTGACGTTTCGCGATCGGAACGAAGAGTTCGGTCATCGCCTCGCCGAGTACGGACGGTTCATCCGGGGGCCTCCCCGTGTACGTGGTCAGATAGACGGGAGAGCGCTTGGTGGTGATCGCACTCAACCGAACGATCGGAAAGGATTCGACCGAGTTGTAGTAGCCCGTGTGGTCCCCGTATGGCCCCTCGGGCGCGATCTCGTCCTTCGAGACGAAGCCCTCCAACACTATCTCGGCGTTCGACGGCACGCTGAGCGGGTTCGTTCTGCACCTCGTCAGTTGCGTCCTTGAACCCCGGAGTAGACCCGAGAAGTTAAGCTCGCTCATTCCTTCTGGAAGCGGAATGACGCCCGCTAGGATCGTCGCCGGATCTACCCCGATCACAACCGCCACGGGCATGTCCATGCCCTTCTGCTGCCACTGCCTGAAGTGCTTCGCGCCTCCTCGATGCGCCAGCCAGCGAACGATGAGTGATCGCTTGTCAACCAACTGCATACGGTAGATCCCGACGTTCACGTCGTCGGGATCATCAGGACTGCAGGTTACAACGAGCGGCCATGTGATCAGGGGCGCAGGCTCTCCGGGCCAGCACCACTGTATAGGGAGGCGACCAAGGTCGATCTCGTCTGCCTGAAGGAGGACTTCCTGACACGGCGCTTTCCTGGAATACCGCGGCCGCATCGACGCGGCGGCCTTCAGGAGCGGCAGCTTGCCCCACGCATCAGAAAGCGATTTCGGAGGGGTCGGACGCTGGAGTTCCGCAAGCTCTTCCGCAAGACGTGGCAACCCTCCCGGTCCCAGCCCAAAACCGAGTTCGATCCGCTCTTGCGTGCCGAAAAGATTGGCTACCACCGGAATGTTGGAGATGGCCCCCTGCGCATCGACGGGTCGTCTCAGTAGAAGCGCGGGGCCGCCTTCGTGCAAGACCTTCCTGTGAAGCGCCGTCACCTCGTGCACAAGGGAAACAGGTTCTTGCACTTCGACCAGCAGTCCTCTGTCGGCCAAATCCGACATGAAGCTCTGGAGATCGACGTGGCGTCGAATATTTTGGGTTTCTTTCAGCATCGGGCAGCAATGGCATTGCTAAACCATCGGCGTCTTTGCTCGGGAGCAAATAGCGTTGCTGCGATCGCAACTAGGATGCACCGTCCAATCCAAGAGGCCCCTATGTTCGCTCCATCTCGCTTGATGGCAACTGCAAATTTCGTTCCGCTACCAATCGCGGCTCAATTCGCCGACATCCTCCTGCAGCAAACCCTCCGCACCCACCCGAAGCTGTTTGATCGGCTCGGGGAGTATAATACGGCGCGCTTCGCATTCATCCCAAACGACTTTCCGTTCTCGTTCTGGATACGCCCATCCGATCGCGCCCTCAGGGTGATTAGGCGGGGGAGCCTGCCTATGGCTGACGCCACAATAAGCGGGCCGCTGGTATTAATGCTCGCACTGGCGGAAGGACGAGTAGACGGCGACGCAATGTTCTTCTCCCGCAAGCTCTTGGTGACCGGCGATATGGAAGCGGTCCTCGCTCTTAGAAATGCCCTTGACGACAACGAGCTGGATCTTGTTGCTTCGATGAGCAGGCTGACAGGTCCCCTTGGTGCATTGACCGCGAGGGCCTTGAATCTCGTGCGCCGGGAAGCATTCAAAAATCAAGGTGTGCAATGGAATTGATCTGCCCCGCAGGTACGCCCGCCTCATTTCGCGAAGCCGTTGATGCCGGAGCAGACGCTGTGTATTGCGGTTTTCGTGACGAGACCAACGCACGCAATTTCCCCGGTTTGAATTTCGATCTTTCCGAGTTGAAAGAGGCTATCGCCTATGCACGCGCCCGAAATGTGAAGACATTTGTGGCCCTGAACACTTTCATGACCGCCGGTAAGGAAGAGCTTTGGTATCGGCGCGCAGGAGAGGCAAGAGAGGCAGGCGCGGACGCCCTCATCGTTGCGGACTTCGGGCTTATGGCTCACGTGGCCGAAGAATATCCCGATCAACGGCTTCACATCTCAGTCCAGGCTTCCGCATCAAACCCGGATGCCTTGACGTTCCTTGCAGAAAGCTTCGGCGCGACGCGGGTAGTCCTTCCGCGAACGCTCACGATCCAGGACATCGCAAAGATAGCCCAACGTGTGATCTGCGAACTTGAGGTGTTCGTTTTCGGTGGCCTTTGCGTCATGGCCGAAGGCCGCTGCTCGCTTTCCTCCTATGCCACCGGCAAGTCTCCGAATATGAACGGCGTCTGCTCGCCCGCTAGCCACGTTCGCTACAGACAATCGGGCAATGACATGATTTCGGATCTCGGCGGCTTCACGATCAATCGATTCCAAGCGGACGAAGCAGCGGGGTACCCGACGCTCTGCAAGGGACGCTTTGAGATCTCCGACAGCAAAACCTATGCCTTTGAAGATCCCGTGTCTCTCGATGTGATGGACCAGCTTGACGAGCTGCGGTCCGCCGGGGTGAAGGCATTGAAAGTGGAAGGACGCCAGCGTGGGAAGGCCTATATCGCTGAAGTCGTTTCAACGCTAAGGGCAACCCTCAAAGCGGCTCCTGCGGACCGTTCTCTCCTCATGGCCCGTCTGCGGGCTCTCAGCGAAGGGCAGCAGACGACGCACGGTGCGTACGAGAAACGCTGGAGATAGAGGCATGATGGAACCGATTAACCTCACCCTGGGTCCGCTGCTCTATCTTTGGTCGACGGAGAAATGGCGCGATTTTTACTTTCGTATGGCAGATGAGGCTCCCGTGGAGACAGTGGTCCTCGGTGAAACCATCTGCTCAAAGAGATTGCACTTCATTGAAAGCGAGATGGCTGCCGCGGTCGAGCGCTTGGAACGGGCTGGCAAGACCGTGCGCCTCTCGACTCTTGCCTTGGTAACGCTGGATCGCGAATCGAAATATCAACAGACCGTCGCTCGCGACGAGTGCCACCTTGTAGAAGCCAATGATCTTTCCGCGCTGCAGCTTCTGAAGGGCCGTTCACACGCCATCGGGCCGTTTGTGAACGTCTACAACGGCGCGACGGCCCGCTTCCTTGCTCGAAACGGAGCGACCAATATCTGCCTGCCGCCCGAAATTCCGGCGACATCGGTTGCCGAGATCACTCGAGCGTGTTCCGGCCCAGAGTTCGAGCTATTCGCATTTGGCCGCGTTCCGCTCGCCATTTCCGCGCGTTGCGCTCATGCTCGCTCAAAAGGCAAGACCAAGGACAACTGCCAGTTTGTTTGCCAAGACGAACCTGACGGCCTTCCGGTAGGCACACTTTCGGGACAGCCATTCCTTGCTCTCAACGGGGTTCAGACCGTATCGCACTCATGCCAAGCCCTTGCCGAACCGCCGGAAAACGTCAGGTCGCTCGGCGTGTCATCCCTGAGGCTCTCGCCGCAGGACTGTGACATGGCGTTGGTAGCGGTGATTTTCGCTGACCTCTGTTGCGGCAAGATCTCCACGGAGGAGGCAGTCGCGTTGCTCCGGACCGCTTTCCCCCAAGCACCGCTCTCCAATGGCTTCCACCATGGCTCGGCTGGTGCGGAGTGGGTATCCAGACAAAGAAACTCGCAAGGACACTGGTGATGATGACCAAACGAAAGCATGCACTATCCGATGGAGGGAGAGCCCTTTCTGCGCTCCGCCAGATCAAAGCATTCACGAGAAAACCGGAACTGGATTGTGGCTGCTCCACGGTGGTCGGCGAAGTGTTGGCAAGTTTGGAGCCTTCTGAGCGGGCTTCGGTGGTTAGCGAGCTATTCTCTTCCGCGATACGTCAAAGAACGAAAGTTGCGACGCTACTCGAACTACTCCGCGAATTCGATGAACTTGGTCCAGCCACCGATATTGGCGAGCTTGAAGAAGCAGCGATGATTTTCGAAGATCTAGCCGAACAGGCCAGACTGGGTTCACAGCTACTTCGCGCATTCACCTTTAACAGACGCGACCTCCGCGGTGCTCACGGGAGCCTTGCACCCTTACCGCTAGGCGCTCGGAGATGAGATACTCGAGCGCCGCCGATATTCATGTCGACATCCTTGAACTTTTCAGCTCGGGCGCCCCCCTGAGCGGCGAGATCCAGGCCACGTTAGAAGCGCATCTCATGGAAACTCGTTCGAGCTTCCCGTTTCACTCACGTCCAGCCAGCGTCCAGCTAATACCTCAGCAGAAGACGGTGCACGAACCGCACGCACGGCCAGAAGGCGATCTTACACGTCAAAACGGTCGCGCGGGGGGCTGAAAGTCAACATCCTTCTGTTTTAATTGATCTGTCACAAACGTGGACACGCGTCCTCGTTATAACGTGGGCTTCGTTCAACAGGAGATCAACATGGGAAGCCTTAGCATATGGCATTGGGTCATAGTACTTGTCGTCGTACTGATGTTCTTCGGCAAAGGAAAGCTGCCTGAGTTAATGGGCGACCTCGCACAAGGAATAAACGCGTTCAAAAAAGGCCTGCGGGACAACGAGCCCACCGACACGGAAGATCACCGCATTGAGGGGCGTTGAGACGTCACCGCGCCAACCTTCGGGTTGATCAGAGAGATGCGTTCTGCAGCAAGGGATTGATGTGTTTGCGGGGAGAGGATGGATATGACACCTGTTGTCGTCCGAGCACGTTTCGATCGACGTGTGCAATCTGGGCACATCCTGTTTGTTCAATCTGGACGGACAGGCGAAGTGACGGTATCGCGACGCGCGCTGCTTTCAGTAGCGTCGCCGCCGTTGGCCGATGAGCCGCGACTCCTCGAATATGCCGAGACATTCTGCAGTATCGCGCTGACTCAGACGGTGCTCGACCGCAATCCAGTCGGGGAGACTTTTCTCGTGACTGCGAACGACGTCATGAATTGGCTGAGAGGATGGCGCTCCACCCGGCCGTTGGCTGTTGACGGGGCGAAACGCAGCTCTGTCCAGAATTGAAGTCCACTGGGGTGTTTACTCAACATCCAGAAAAAGAGATGTGGCAAGATAGCCAACGCCCATCGTACTTGCGAAAAGATAAACGAATAGCGACTGCGCGATCCAGCGCTCGGGGTTTGGTGGATACAATTGTGATAGGTTAATCGCCCAGACAACAACACCGGTCAAAGCGCCCAAGGCAAAGCCGATCGCTAGTCGCGTGAGCATGAACCGGATAAGCGGCGGCATAAAAACCTCCATCCTAATCCGGCAGAACGAAAGATGCTGACCGTTTTGCAATGGATGCTCGAACGATGAACACCTGCGAAATCAGAATCACCGCGCAAATGTATGAAACTTTGCATGCGCACCTGTTCCCTGGCGATCACGACGAACACGGCGCAATTCTCCATGCCGGCCTGCTCGACACGCCCGCGGGCCCCGTGCTGACCGTCCGTTCGGTTATTCTTGCTCAGGAAGGACGCGACTGGGTGCCTAGAACCCGCGGATACCGCCGCCTCGTCGCGCCCTTCATCATGAAGCAAGCTCGTTTTTGCCGTGACGAGAAGCTCGTCTATCTGGCCGTTCACAATCACGGCGGCAGCGACAGAGTGTCGTTTTCCGACGTCGATATAGAAAGCCACGAGCGCGGCTTCCCCGCTCTCCTTGATCTGGTGGAGGGCATGCCTGTGGGATCGCTCGTGTTCGCGCCCAATGCAATCGCGGGCGACATCTGGTTTCCAGGTAGAGGGCGTCTCACGGTCGACAGGATGGTCGTGGTCGGCGCAAGTCGCCGCCAGCTACGTCCTGCCCCGCTCGCCGACACGGTGACATTCGAGCAGAGATACGACCGTCAGGTCCGAATGTTTGGGGCAAATGGCCAGGCCATCCTGGGCAAGACCCGCGTCGCCATTATTGGTCTCGGAGGCGTCGGCTCGGTTCTCGCCGAACTTCTCGGGCGCCTTGGCGTTGGCGAATTCGTACTCGTCGACCCCGACCGAGTTCAGCCTAGCAACGTTCCTCGGCTCGTCGACGCAACGGGCCTGGACGCGATGTCATGGCTGACTGCGGATGGCCGCCCAGGTTGGATGCGCGCTCTCGGGAGTTGGCTCGCAACTCGTAAGATTGATCTGGCTCGTCGCGTGATCTTGAAGGCAAACAGCGCAGCGCGCATCGAGCTCCACTTCACCTCGATGGAGCAGACGGCGGTGGCCGAAGCACTGAAGACTTGCGACTACGTTTTTCTGGCGGCGGACGGCCACCGTGCACGACGTCTGTTCAACGCGCTGGTTCATCAATACCTGGTGCCCGGCGTTCAACTCGGCAGCCGCATCCATGCCGAAGAAAAGACCGGAGCGATCGAAAACGTCCACACCACGTCGCGTATCGTGCGACCCGATTGCGGCTGCCTTCTTTGTAATCAGGCGATTGATCGGGTGAAGCTTCGTGAAGAAAGCGTGCCTTCGGCGGTGCGTAGGTTGGAGCGCTACGTCGATGCTCACGACGCAGCCGCGCCAAGTGTGATAACGCTCAATGCACTTAGCGCCTCTCAGGCGGCCAACGATTTCCTCTTCTACATCACGGGCATGACGATGGAGGAAGCGTTCCAAGGAACGGTCCAGGGCCGGCCTCTCGAGCGACGAGTTCGCTTCGTCACCCCGAGGAAGGACGCGAACTGCCTAGACTGCGGCATGGCCAAGGACTCGCGCTTCGCGAGGGGCAATGGCGCGCCACGCCCTATGATCGATTAAAGATTCAACTAGCCGTGCAGCTCTCCAGCCGAGAAACGCCGCCGCCGATGTGAGGCGGCGTTTTGCATCACGCCTTGCCGATTTTAATCCTGCCGCTGACCTCGGTGCGGCAAACGAAGGAAACGCCCAAGAGTACGCAGACCATAGCGATCTGCAGCACCGACACTGCAGCTATCGTAGGTTCGATCTGGTTGAGCATATCATCGAATGTTTTCTTTGGAAGCGTCGGCTCCGTGCCAGCGAGGAACATCGTCACGACGAGCTCATCAAACGAGATGATGAAGGCTAGAAACGCCCCTGGAGGATACTGGGAAGAACGAGTGGGAAGGTAATGTGCTGAAAAGCTCCCAACCGCTTGCGCCCAGCCCCCTGGTCGCGAGCAGCAAGTTTCTATCGAGTTCACGCATTGCCGCCACAGCACGATGGAAACATAGGCTATCCGGATTTCGATGTGGATTGGCAAATGACTGTCTCGCCCTCGGTCGGCTACGAGTTCTCCTTTTAGTTGCCGCCTCATTTTCGCCGGCGGTTGACGCCGCGAAGGATTCGACTGGACCATTGGAACATCGAAACAATGATGTTCCCGCCTTGCAAGCCATCTCCATTCCATACCGATGCTCTGACGAAGAGGCCGCGCTCCTGCGGGAGATGCGTCGTGTCTTTAGCGCAGCGGTTCGCACGGCGTACGCAAGTGCCAGGGACGGACACGGTGTTTCGCGAAAGCAAGAGGATCTACGCAATCTAGTAAAGAGCCGGTTCGCGGGCGGCATTGTCGACGCCTGGATCCTTCACTGCGCGACGCTTGAAGGAATGGACCTGCGCAAGGCTCGCCCCGATGGCAACATGATCTTCGCCTACGACCGAAACGATCGCGTCGTTCAGCGCCGCCTTTGGTGCCGCTAATCACAAATTACATCGTTGAAAGCGGTCAACGTATCGATGTCAAATTCCCAATTTTGGTCAAATTCGAACGATCCGATTACCGGCCCTGAAAGAACCAACGTTGTATCGATGTCCCGAAAGGGGACACTCGCATGGCCGACAATGACATTAAGGCAAATGCTCTTGCCGGTGCGCGATCGCGCATTATCGCCCTGCAGGAGCAGATGACCAACAAGATACTTCAGATGGCGGCCGAGATCGAGAAGCTCACGGACACCTTGCCCTCAGCGGAAGCAAAAGCCTTCCTTAAGACTCGCTGCAACCTGCCCGCGTCGGAGCTATCGACGTATTTATGATTCGCGGAAACCTTGAAGGGACAGGAGGGCGTCCTAGAAAGAGCTCGCGCTTCCTGGCCGGTCGTGAAGGCACTCGTGACGGCAGGCGCCGATACAAGGCGAGAGGTGCTTGAGCGGATGGAGATCGGTGCGCATATCGACACCAAGGACATTTCCCTGATCCGAAGAAGGTTGGCTGCGGCAAAGCTGACGCCTGCCGAGGCTCTAACGGCTGAAAACAAGAAGATCGTCGCGGCGGCCGCCCGCAAGCATGCGAAGCAGGCTGTCCTTTCCTTCGAGGAGAAGATGTCGTCGTTCGTCTTCGACCTGCGCCAACATTTTCGCAAAGGAAAGGCCGACCTCGTGCTAATGCAGGAAGGTCTTCGGCATCAGGCCGGGTCGCTTCTGATAGAGTTCGAATCCTTGTTCGGCGGCGAGCAGCCCGCTCTGACCTCTCTGCGGCCGATGTCATCAAAATATCGGATCGCGCACGCGCACAAGGTGTTGCGTGACATCGTATCCGGGAAGATCGGAAAGATCGGTGCGATAGAGACAAGCGCGCTCCAGTCGGTGTCCGGCCAGGCTCGTGTATCCTTTGACGGTCGCCGCCGGAAGCCACTCGCCGAACTACCTTCCACCTTCCTCCGCCCGCGTGTCATCGAGCTTTGCGCAGGTGGCGGCGGTCTTGCACTCGGGCTGGAACGCGCAGGATTCGACCATGTCGCCCTCATCGAACTCGACAAGACCGCCGTCGCGACACTGAAGGCGAACCGTCCGGGATGGCCTGTGATCGCGGAAGACATCCGAAAAGTGGATTTCACGCAGTACAAAGAGCAGCGGATCGACCTCCTGACAGGCGGCCTTCCATGCACGCCATACAGCACGGTGGGCAAGCGGAGGGGAAAAGATGATGAAAACGATATGCTGACTGAAGGCGTTCGAGCGGTGAAGGAAGTCGAGCCCAAAGCTTTCGTCTTCGAGAACGTCGAAGGACTTCTCCATTCAAAGCACTCGGATTACGTCGCGACCCTTCTGCGAAAGTTCTCCAAGCTGGGCTACGTGACGGAAATCCATCGTATCAATACGCGTGATTACGGCCTCGCCCAAGATCGATCACGCATCATGATTATCGGCTTCCGGAAAGATTTAGCAGGCGTCTTCCGCATGCCGCCAAAGTTTCCGGGGTTGGCGACGAACATGGGCGACGTCCTGCGGGATCTGATGGCGGAAAACGGATGGACCGGCGCGGAAGACTGGGCCCGCATGATGCGCGAGCGCCCTGAATTCGACCGGTTTGGGAATGCGCTGGGGATTGGAGCACTGTCGGATACCATTCGAGGCTATCAGGGTAGCCCGAAACAAGGCGAAGCTAGGCGCGCGGGGGAAAATGGCGTTTCCTACGCACCTCCGGCGAAGAGAGCGCCAACCAACCAGGAGGCCGCCAAGGAGGGCTTCTTGCCGAGCCTCACGAACCGCATGCGTGCACGGCTCCAAGGTTTTCCAGACGATTGGGAATTCGTCGGCGGCATTGGCTCAGTTGCAAACCAAATCGGGAATGCCGTTGCCCCGGCAGTCGGGACTGCGATGGGGTTGGCATTGATGTCAGCCTTGAAGGAGTGGGAGATCGACTGGGAGGCATTGATGGGTCGGTCCCGCTATTGCGAGCGGCTACCCGTGGACGCCCCATCGATTGACTGGAACCCACCTGAACACAAAAAACAGTACGATCTGGAAGGTGCAAAATGACAGAGGAAGAGGGCCGCGATCGGCTACGACAAATAATCTAGGCGGCGGCTTCGTTCTCTGGCGCATTCTTTGACACGCGCTGAGATGCCGGCAAATGCAGTACGGTGTTCCAAGCTTGCCGAAGAGAAGATTCGCCGGCATCGATCGACGAAATCGGCAAACGCTCGCTGCGTGCCGGTTTCCTCGACACGATGAATGGAGCGGAGCAGAATCTCGTTCCATTCATCCTTCCGGAAGGTGGGCCGCTGATACATATTGCCCTGCATCGCTTTTAAGCACCATGATCCGACGAAGCCACGCCGGCTTCAAGTGACGTCCGAGGGAGATGCTCACAAGCTCGATCGGGGGCAAGGTCTCGTTGCGCGGCATGTTAGGTTAGCGACTACTCATCGACGGCAACCGCGCCTTCTCTTCACGGTACGCGTTGACCATGCGAACCAGCTTTCGCTCGCGAAACAGCTTTTCCTTGCCCAAGAACGCAATCATCTCCTCGATGTCGTCTCCGCCTCCCGGTGCGATCTCGAAGGCTACTTGGCGCCGCTGCCGGATCTTTTGTGCCCAATATCGAAGTTCGCGTTCGGCAGGAGGATACCAGGCGCCGAGGCGATAGACACGACTCTCGGTCTTCGCCCAGGTCGGCGGTTCGTTGGGATCAATCGCAATTAAGGTAGAGGTGTGCCCGTGATCACCGTCAGCGATCTCGGGGTGGCCGACAAACCAGCCGTAGAGCCACGGCTTTTGATCGGATGGTCGCTCGAACAGCCATCCGATCAAGGTCGGCGCGTTCTCCAGCTCCGCTTCGGATGGCGTGTTTGTCATATCTGCAACCCCACTTCCTCGGCCTATTGGTATAGAGCACTGAAAATTCGGCAAGCGATAGAAGAGTCTTACGAAGCCAAAATGTTCTGGCGAACTTGGAAAACTTGGCAGGTAAGCGTCGAGCTTGTTCATGAGGACGGCTTTGGGGGAGGTCTGATCCCCCGGCTGGAAGAGACTTTCCGTCGAGGCCGCCGGGTGACACCGGCGTCCTCCATAACCTCTTTCAACGTCGGGCCAGGTTCGACGATCGCTTCCACAAGATCGTCAAGGCCGATGAGGCAAACGAATCCGACTTCCGTCTCGACGATTGCCGGCCGCCCTTCCGACGCGGCCTTTGTCAAAAGAAAGAGGCTTCGCCGGGCCTCGCGAAGCTTGAGCGGAAACCCCGCGATTTCGAGGATCGCGGCGGCGACTGCCGGACGGGCTTCCGCCGACGGCCTCTCCTTTAAAGTTCGGATGATCATTCTCCAGGGCAGCCTCATCTTGAGCGCTCCGTGGACGGACGCCGGCTTTTTGATTTTGGCAGGCGAACTTTACCCGCCGCCGCGATGATACTGGCCACCTCGGCACCCTCGATATGACCACGCTTATCCAAGGCATCCGCGAGCGCCTCGATTGCCGAGCGCTGCTGCCTGACGATTTCCCGGCTCCGCTTCATCTCACGGACAAGAACTCGCTCCACCCTGGCCGCGATGTCTGGATTTACTCGGCGAAGTCGGTCTCTGAGCTGAGGATTGCTGACGTCGAAATACGCGAGCCCCTCGCCCATACCCATTAACACCTCCAACTCTGTCGCGATGTCCGTGGCAATATGAAGGTCCGATCCTGGACGCCCTCCAGCACCTTCGTATGCCGTCCCCAGAAACTCCTCTTCGGCCGCCCTCCCTGCCAGAAAGAATGCGATGCGATTTAGATGGAACTGACGATCAGCATCGTGGTCTTCCCGCGCGGCAAGATGCGCGAAGCCGAACGGCTGTGACTCCCGTGCCTCGTCCAAGACAACAACACATTCCAACGGCCCAAGGCCCAAGGAAATGGCGACCACTGCATGGGCGGCTTCATGCAGCGCAACCTTTCTTCGTCGGAAGCCATGCACCTTCGTCGCCGGCGGCAACGCGCGCATCACCATTTCAACGTCAATTTCAGACTTCGCTCTCCGCGCCTCGCGCCTCACCTGACGTCCCGCCCGTTCGAACGCGGCACCGGTGAACCCCGCCGTGGCTGCGACGATCCTTTTCAAATCTGTCGGGGACAGTTGCTGATCGAAATAGATGCGCGCGAGATGCTCCCTTTCGGCGAAGTCAGGCAATCCAATCTTCAGATGACGATCCAAGCGTCCCGGCCGCAGGAGTGCCGGATCGATAGCCTCGGGATGGTTTGTTGCACCAAGGACCACCACGCCCTCGAGTTTCGTGTGACCATCCATCAGCTCCAGCAACAGATTCACGCACTGGGTCCAATAGAGCTTATGCTCGCCTTCTCCTAGACGGGACCGGTCGCCGATCGCGTCTAACTCGTCGAGGAACAAGATCGATGGCCTGTTGGCGATAGCCTCTTCGAATGCCCTGCGCATTGCCACCAAAGTATCGCTCAAATACCCTGCGGACTGCCACCGAGCTGCGGAAGTCGCCACGAGATGAGCTCCGCACGATCTCGCAAGCGCGCCGGCAAACATAGTCTTTCCGGTGCCCGGCGGACCGCTCAACAGAAGACCGCGGTCAACGTCGCTCCATGAAAGCCGCCCATCTTCCCACTCACGCAGATCTTGGGCCAGCGAAAGTCCCCATGTTTTGGCCTCGCCATAGCCGACAAGGTCTTCCAAACGCGGTTGGTGCTCCTCAGCCAAGGACACCGAGGCAGGCTTCGCCTCCCCTAAGCGCCGAAGAACATCACTCACGGGACGGCCGCGCCTCATTGCCGCGAACACTGACGGCAACGGATACTGCAAAATCGCCTTCGCGTCCGCGAGTTCAACAACTTGCGCCGATACCATCTTCGCAGCGACAACCAGGTGACAAGGCCTCACGGGCTCCACATTGATGACGCCGTCGGATGCAAGCTCAAACGCAGACGGGAGATCATGGCCGGGCGGCCAGATGATCAAGAACGAACCTGTATGATCCACCGCATCTTTTACAAGATCGACATTGAGCTGGCCTCTCCGATCGATCTTGGGCCAGACCACGTCGAAGTTGCACAGACTAAGATTGTCGGCGACGAGAATTCGCGCCGCCTTTTGGTACTCCGTGAAGACTGCGTCCGCGGGAAGGCGGAGGGTGATCACATGCTGACGGTGGGGGACGGCCCGGAAACCGCCGCCGAGCCGGATAGCGCTCTTGAGAGCGAACCCGTAAGCAACGCGCTCGATGGTGCGATGTCCGTAATCCGAATTGCGAGGTGTCATCTCGCACCTCCCGAAGCGAAACGACGGATCATCGTTTCTGGGCCGAGCATGCGCTCGTCGAGATCTGCCGAGATCATCCGATTGAGAAGCATCCATGAGATGCCCGTCATTGGTTGCACTTCACGAAAAACGTGCATGCATTCGCCGATACTGACGGAACCCGCCTCCTCCAGCGCCGCGAGCAACTTCATCCTATCATTCAATGGCGTTCGGTAGTTCGCGTAGCGCAAAATATCCTTTGCGTTCGCAAGCCGGAATCCGGTTTCGATTTCCTCCCGCGGCACGAACCGGTGATAGAGCTGATTACAGGCAGCGCCTTCAGCGACCGAAGCGTCGCCCTCGTCCTCGCAGACGTCGAGGAAGAACCGCTTGCCATTCTCGTAGTCGACCATAAAGTCGGGCACGTGGATGCCGTCGATGGTTGAAAACTGGACCGGAAGGCAGAGCCACGCGACGACCTGATCATCGACGTCCAGCAGGCAACCAAGATCCCGCGCCAATTGGCTCCTGAACATATGGTCGCCAGTGCACCTTACAGTGCCAAGCGGATAGAATTTTTGTGAGGAAGCATGCTTGTACGCAGCATAGAGCGCCTGCGGCATTTCAAAATGCGATTGGCTCATGACGATACCCGAAACAACAATGGATCCTTGCCGCGATCAAGCGGCGCGCAGGATTCAACGTATTCGGCGTATTCGTAGGAGCTTTTTCATCATGGTGAACAAAATACGAACAAAATCTTCGGCGTCAATTGGAATTTTCGATGCCTGAGATAATTGTCGAGATATGAGGTGGATCGCAAACCAATGCGCAGTGGGGCTTTTGCCTTGAACGCGTATCGCTGGCGTGCTGAATGGGCGCAGTACGTCGAGCAATCTGGCGTGACCTTGTGCAACTAACTTGCGCATCGCAGCGCTGGAGAGGATCCATTTGGATGCGACATTCGACACGCTCGACCTTGAGAAACGCCTCTCTAGGATTGAGTGCGTTGCGAGAGAACTATCTCAAATGCCGAAGGACTTCCTGGGCCCCGTAGGTGCAACCATTGCCGACGTGGAATGGTACGCGCTCGGAGCGATAAAGAAGACAGCATCGCTGAGCCATGCCTTTTGCACCCTTGTGAGGGCCAAGAACACGCTAGCTGCCGCCGCACTCGTCAGGCTTCAACTCGACACAGCAATGCGGATATTTGGTTTGACGCTGGTTGACGACGTCGAAGCAGCGGGCACTTGGCTGATGACAGACCAGAGCTATCGCAAGCTGCGGTCTCGCGAGAATGAGCCCCTGACGGACGCTTTCCTTCATCGCAAGCTCAACGAGCGATACCCCGGCTTGACCGAGGCATACGAGGATGGCTCGGCATTTGTGCATCTTTCCGGGCTCCACATCAAAACTAGCCTGTGGTCTCGCCCGGACACCCCAACACTCTTTTTCGACTTGCTTGGAACGGATGACTCCCGCCCCGACGAATGGTTCTTCGAATTAATTGACTCGTTCGACCAAGCCACCAACCTGGCCGCAGAACTGGTAGCCGCGTTCATCAAGGGCCGTCGCGCCGTACGGAGAGTTTAACTCGGTAGAGGTAATGGTCCACGCGTACTCTCCCGCATTGAAGCGACGTACCGTAAGTTGACCTCTTCGCTCCCGCTCCCTAAGTATCAGCTCTGCTGACAAGAGTAGGTAGTCTGATGCCACACCCCGCAGCGAGCCAATTTTCCGAAGAAGAATTCTTTCATTTCGTTCAGTCACGGGACGAGAGGTGGGAACTGATCAAGGGCGAGGCCATCGTGATGGCCGTCACTACCCAACGGCATCGGGATATTGCGGCAAACGTCCTGACTTCGCTTCATACCCAACTCCGCGATAAGAGATGTCGTCCGACTGTTGCGAATACGGCGATATCCATCTCTCCCGGAACGGTTCGATATCCGGATTCGGTCGTGGACTGTGGCGGCCGTGTCGATCAGTGCATGTCGGCGGCCGAGCCCACGGTGGTCATTGACGTTTTGTCGCCATTCACATGTGATTTCGACTCTCACCGAAAGGTTCTGGAATACAGGTCGAAGGTAGAGATCGCCTCCATTCTTCTCATTGACGCAACAAATGCATGCGTCTTGCTCCATTACCGTGCGGCTCAAGGTTGGAGCGAGGGAATTTACGGCAACCTCGACGACGTGATCAGCCTTCCTGAGATCGGCGCTAGGCTCGCTCTGAGCGACATATATTCTGGACTGGAATTTGCGCCGTAGGTTGTGGGAACCGATCGTCGCAATATCTCTCGTTCGCCCACCGTCGCTAACGGAGACGTCTGAAGCAATGTGGTCCCATTCCCAGTACAGCCGTTGGCGTACCTAGGCTCGCCTGCAACTCCAATTGACGGATTGTCCGAACGCATTCGATCGATCGCCTGATCCAGTTGGCGCTTCGATTGACCCTTGTCATCGCACGTACCCACTTCGGAGACGATACCAAGAGTGCCGGCAATCAATGCTAAAATGATGACAGTGCGGCCCCGACTTCGAAGAAAATTACCTGACCGGTCGGTCGGTCGAAGAATTCGTCGGTGACCTCATTGACGGATGAAACCGATTTCATGCTTAACGAATCCTTACCGTATCGCGCCAAAAATTAGCTGCTACGGCCGCCGAGCAAGGAAGTCGGTCGCGTCACCCTTGGTACGATCAAGCCTCACTCGAAGCTCATAAATACCTGTATCATGCTGAATTTCTTGAGGTCCAACGCTTCTGGCCGCATCAAGCAGTCGCTCGAAGTCTCCTTGCGCGTCTTTAGCGGTCCAGATTTTCCGAGGTTCCATCGAGCATCTCCAAGGACTCAATTCATTAAACACTTAGCAAATGCAGACGCCTTAGCCTAGGTCCATATCGATCGACCCACGCGAGACCCGGAAATCATGGGCGCAGTCATTCTCGATACCAACGTTGTCAGCATCGCGCACCTACCCGAACCGCCCGCCTGGATAATCAGTTGGTTCCGGCGTCTAGGGCCGGAAGCCGTCGCCACATCATGGGTCACGGTATACGAAATCGAGTACGGCATCCGAATGTGCGAACGCTCGAACCCCGAGACAGCGAGTTTCGTCCTGAACTGGTTCGAAAAGTTCTTGAACAAGCGCATGCATTTCCTCGAAATGAACTTGCAAGCTTCGCGAATACTCGGGGAGATGGCCGCTTGTTCGCACCTTCGGCAATTGTTCGAAACACAGCCCCGCATAAATAAGTGGGGCCAAGAGCTGAAGAACGAGACGATCAAACTCGGCGCGGACGCGATGATCGCCGCGATGTCTATCGCCTATGGCCTACCAATTGCTTCGATGAACGTGAAGGATTTTGTGCTCATCGATCGCCATTTTCCATTGCCCGGACTCTACAACCCACAACTAGACGAGTGGGTGCTTGGACCTCCGATTGGTTGGGGAATGAACAACAATGCGAACGACGATCATACTGTAGGTCAAACGGATGAACTCGTCGCGACATCGGTCAAAGCGTAAAGCCCGTGACCATGCCTGGACTTCATGAGGTCGATGGTATCGGCCCTGGAACACGTAAGAGTGCGATCCCTACAACTTGAACGTTCCAATTGGGAGAAGCGCAACACCCATTCGTTAGATCCGGTCGAGAAATGGAGACCGAGATGGAAAACGAAGCACAGCAAGATGTCATTCCAGCAGATGCAGTACCCTTGGCAGCGTCTCGGTCCAACCAGACGGAAGGAAGGCGAGCGCTGCTTCAGCACCGCAGTAACCAGTCGCGGCTCATCATTAAAAGTGGCGCAATCGTCGACGCTATCCGTCTATCCAACGGCTGGTCGGACGACGAGACGTCAAGCTGGCTTCAACGCGAAATCGGCATGTCGCCCATTGAGGCATCTACCATCACCCTTTTCCAGAGAACACTCGGCGATAAAGTCGAGTTGATCGGAAACAAACGGGTGCAGCAGTCGACAATCGAAAGGCTTGCGCATAGCGACAACGATACACGAACTGAATTCTTTCAACGCCTCGCATTAGGTGCGGCCGTAGACGGTGACTTCGTTTCCGCGCTGATCCAAAAGAACGCGCAGATGAACCTCCCAACTGAGGACGCCGCCAAGGCCCGCCGTCAGAATGCCATTGAATCGGCAGGCGCAAATCTAGCGGCGACATTGGTGGAGTCACTGCCTGCAAAGGCCGCCGACCTTCTCGAGTTGTTCGACAAGGTCGAGAGCTACGTTTGGCCTAAAGATATTGAGGATCTGCAAGGCGAAGCGCTGGACCTCTCGCCGGTCCGTTCCTGCGCCGTCGAGCTCGGCAAAATCTTCGAGCTTCTTTTTGGTAGCACCCATGCCCATATCGAAGGCCTAATTGATCTTTCGCTCAAAAATGACCTCGAAGCGTCCCTTGCATTCGCGTGGTACGCTATTGGGAAACTCGGCTCCGGTGAGTTCCATCGCCACGAAATCGAGCGAAGCAGTGCTAGCTTAGCTAGTCTTCGGCCAGCGATCGAGTTCCTGGCCGGTCATCGCGCTGTCGCTGTGCCGCTCACGACCAACAGGACGCTTTTGCCGTTCGCTCTCAGCACGCTCTCGTTCGTCGATTTCGGTGCGGGCATCGGCGTCACTGCGATAAGCCTCCAAAATGCAGGGTTCGAGCCCGCAGCGCTTTATGAAAGCTGGATTCCTCAAACGATGCAGGACAACAGGTCGGATTGGCCTGTCGGGGAAAAGCCCTCACGAAAACAGCTAGAGCTTCTTCGAGCAAAGAACATAGACCTTCTGACCGCGGGCTCAGCGTGGAAGCCATTCAGCAGCGAAGACGGACATGGGTATGATGTTTTCCGTCAAGCTTTGGAGCTGACTGAATCAGTCCGACCCAGGACATTCTTTTTCGAAGTTGAAGCGAGCATGATCGAACGTGGGTCGGAGAGATGCCGAAGCATAGTTCAGACTGGCTTCGGCGGGCATGGATACGAGATCGAGTGGCACACGCTAAGTGCTTCAAACTTCGGGCTCGCACAGGAAAGGGAGATTAGCATTCTTGTGGGGGCCCAAAGTGGGATCGCGAGACCAGCGATCCCCGTATTCGTGAACCCACCGCAGCTTTTCTTACCGGACGTTATTGGCGATCTTATCGAGGCAAAGGCCATTTACGATTACGGCGATGACCTGGGTATCGAGCTTTATCGGCAGTGGCGAGAGCTGTGCGACGACAAACGTGCGCCGCCCTTCTTTGACGAGCGTAAAGACAAGAATACCGCGGCATGGGCTGAGCTTGGGATCGATTTCTCTTATGAAGCTAGCCCGCAGCCCAAAGCCATGTTTCCACTCACCATTGACATGATGAAAAGGATACAAGGCTTCCCGCAAGGCTGGACTGTTGACGGCCGCAAGGAAATTCAGGAATTCGCCATTACGTCGTCCATTCCGCCAGTCGTGGTCAAAGTGTTAGGCTTGTCTATCCATTCGGCCCTGACGGGAGAGGAGTTCGATACTCGCGCAGCCCTCGATAAGCCGCTACGCGTTAAAAGGCCGGTCAAACAAGTATTCGTTCAAAGAAAGTATGGCAAACCGACCCCATCCAGTCCGGCACGCACCGGAAGGGCTATCCGTCGCCCTCATCCTGTGGATCAATTGAGATGGGATTGGACGAGGGTATTTGGTTCACCAGAAGACGACGGAGTTTACGTTGATTATGGCGAATAATCCGATCCACTGCACATAAGGTCAAACTGGACCTCTCCAAGCTGCCAGCTCACCATCGAGTCGACGGCGCGAATATCGCGCGAGGGCACCTCTCGCGACGGCACGCCGTCAACATATAGGACTGCCTTGGACGCTTCGACGGGGTAGAAAAGAACAAACTCGTGATCTCCCAGTTCGAATGACAGGGATTCACCGGTTTCATCTCGATAGAGATCGACATCCTCGATCGACGCCTCGTCGAATGTCTGACTGAGCAATTTCCAAGCGTCGACCATCGCCTCGCTGTTAGGGATACTGAGCATGTCTTTGCCATATGGGCGGAGCTCGTGCTGGCGGAGGCATTTAGCGAATTCGTTGATTACGGCTTCACTGGAGCCGGAAATTGGAACGATCGTACGTCCAGCACCCTGATGAGCGACCCATCCATTCGTTCCGATCGGAAACACCGCAAACTCATCAATGCCAAGGTGCGCGTCTTCCCAGTCCGCTTCAACTTTTCCAGTAAGTTCTTCGAACGGGAACATGATGGTGACCGGCGAACGCCAGTCTTCATCTCCGGCTTGACGGTACGACAGACGGTAGTAGGGCCCACGAACGTCTCGGTGCGGTTCCAATCCTAGCACCTTTGCAAGCGGCTCCAGTCGCTGTTCGATTTCGCTGAACATGTTCTCGATATACATCCTGCAGTCCTTGCACGGCGTTGATTGCGTCATGCGAGGAGCATCGGATCAACGTTTGCATACGACAAACGAGTTCGACAATCGGGCGGTCATTGAGAAGTAAGGTCCGAAAAGGTTTCTATTGAGCCCGATCGCGCGGCATTTGCCGGTCTCAGTCCTGCCTAACGCCCAAGGACTGTCGCGTTAACCATAGTTAAAACTTTATTAAAGTGCCGAGATTGACGTCCGCTAACATCGGCGTCCTTATATGCGCAGGTTCTTCAACACACGGATCCTTCCGATGAAGATAGCGCGAATACGTAGCCCGCTTCGGGCAATAGGCTCATCGGCCATCTAGCCGCGCCCTCGCGCGCTAGCGCCGTTCGCCTCACGCCCAGACGGGCAACCAACTCCCTTTGCAAGACTTACCAGCTTTCGAACGTGAACAAATCGGGAAAGCAAAAGGACTCGCCGGAAGTGTCTTCGCGGATCCGGAGCTGAAAACCACACAGGATTCCCGTGTTCGACTGTCGGGGCTTTTCACGTTCGTTCTTGGTGGCCTGCCGCCAAATCCGCTGCTACCTATCCCTCATCGCAGGGCAACAAGCTCATCGCGGATTGTAAGGAGTACGCAGATGAAGATGTTTGATATCACAGAAGTAGACACGTTCAAGCCCGATATCCTCGATATCCTCGAGTACGCAGCGAAGATTAGCGACGTTGCCGATGTATGCCTCGATCGCGGGCCAAGCGCCGCCGATACATGCAATCAGAAGCTCGACGAGGCGATTAACGTTCATAATGCGGCTGCAAAGACGGAAAAGATAGTTGGCACGGTCTCCGGCGCCCCCGCCCGGTAGCCTTTACGCCCTCTAACTAACCATGATCCCAATCCTTCAAGGAGAACTGCCGTGTCGCAGAACGAACACGCATGCCCTTTGCCGTGCCTGCTCGACAAGCACGGCTCTTATCCGAACACCACGATCTCTCTGAAAGGAGCATCAATGACTAAGATCCTTAACCTCGCCACCGATGCTCCCTTCGCGAAGCCAACCTCGACCGAGGTGCACCTGCGCATTGCCCGCGCATGCCTTCGTCTCGAGCGCCGCAACGTCGAGAAGACGCGCGAAAAGATGCTGGCACTCCTCAATAAGGCGGTCGCGGAATGCGTGACGAATGTCCAGCACCAGTCCGTGCGCGACTATCATCGCCAGCTCCAGTGGACTGCTTTGAAGGAGGGTCTCGGCATCGCGAGCGTTCCATCGGAGACCACCTTCCGTCGGCGCGTAAAAAGCGCGATCACGGCGCAGACCGAAGCGCAGGAGGGTGGAAAGCGTACGATCCGCCCCAAGGAGCTCGAGGCTGTCGTCATGCAGGCTGTACTCGCCGCCTTCGAGATGATGCCGGATCGCACGATACGCCTTCGCCGCAACTGCTAGCCGACCCCGGCTAGATCTCCTCCCAATTCAAAACCTCCCCTCAAGCGTCCGGCCCACTCCGGCGACGGGAGAACTGCGCCCTCGAAAGGAGCACGAAATGAACACGACGACCAAAACCGCCCTTGGCACCACCCTCGACCACGGTCTCGCGACCGGAGCGAAACGCAGTCCGGGAAAATCGCTCGCGCCGAGTGCGGAGCGCAATCCCGACGAGGGGCGCCTCCTAAGTGGCGGCCTCCGCTCGACGACCATCCTCAATTCCTTCGCCACTTTGATGGAGAACCTGATGCGTAAGGCTAAAGCCGCGCTCAAGCGCGTACTCTACACCCGTGCCGGTGTCACTATGGACAACACCATTCCCAATACGACCACGTACCTCGTACCTGACCGCAACCACTTCGGCGTCATTCAGATGCCCAAGGACGGCTCCCCCACCGGTGAGGTGTGGATCGAGCCCGGCTCGACGACCGGCACCCGCGACGTAGATTTCGTGAGCACCGCAAGTTTCCGCGGCGCGATGAACTATGCCGACTTCAACCGCCAGCTCGTGATGGAAAGCACGATCGAGGGCCGCTTCATCGTCATCGCGATGAGCCGCCGCGACATCGTTGAAATCCGTGACCAGTGGCCACGCGTCGAATGGGTGGATCAGCACGGCGAGGTTCACGAGACCACGTTCGACTTCTGGATCCGTCTTGCCGACGGAACGTGTATCGCCGTCGCGGTCAAGCCCGTGTCGAAAGTGCGCAGCTCCGGCATTCTTGACACGTTGGCGGCGGTGCAGGCCCAGGGCATCGGCGGTTTCGCTGATCGCGTCGCTCTCGTCACCGAAGTCTACGCGAACCACGACGCCGCGTTCAATGCCGGCTGGAAGCTGCATGCCCGCCGCATGCGCAATCAGTCCGAATACCTCGAGGCGTTCGAACTGGTCTCTGCAACCAATGGCTCGGTCCGCTTCCACGATCTTCTCCAGGGCGCGAAGTGCCCTGCCGGCCGCCGTATCGCGCTCTGGAACCTCATCGACGAAGCCGTCCTGGTTCCCGTCGGTACCGGCCGCATCGACGACCTCTCTTTCCTCCGCCGCGCAACCTCCAACTAACAGGTGCTCCCAATGACCGCTTTTTCCCGCCTGCTCCGTCGCCTCACTGGCGCCGCCCCGAACAAGTCCACAGCCGCTCCGGCGGCTTCGGAACCCAATTCCCCCATCGGACAGGAGAATCCTTCCATGACTACGCCTACGCACTCCATCAGCTCGGCCGACTTCGTCCACGGCACCGCCGTTCTTCGCATGCTTGAACAGATGCGTGGCGTCGGCCACGGCGCTCAGACCAAGGCCTCGTTCACACGCAGCACGAAGATCCTCGCCCAGGCCTGCCGCATCTACCTGACGCTCGAAAGCTCGATGATGGACGACCCCAATCGTCCTAAAGGCTTTCGCTGCAACGAACTGCTCGAAGACTTTCTGAAGAAGGTCAAGACGGTGCTCCTCAATTCCGGCTTCACGACCGCGGACGAGGATTTGCCCGGCCCGCATGGTTTCCGCCGCGCTCTGCGCGAGTACGAGCGCGCCCGTGCCAAGGCGGCTCAGTCCCTCGAGTTCATCATCAACATTCACTGATTGAAAGGAGATCAGACATGACGAATCTGCTCATCGAAACTACCAGCCTGCCTACAGTTTCTCCGTCCAGCTACGCTGCTTCGACCGCGATCCGCACCATCGAAGGCGGCGTTGAATACCGCTCCTCCGGCATGACCGACGCGGAGGCTGACGGGATGACAAAAGCAATGCGTGATCAGAAGAGCCTGGAAGAATTTTGGGAGAGTTTGCGCGCCCAAACGCCCCGCCCCCGTTCCAAGCACTTGAAACGCCGCCGCCGTTCGATCTGGCCGCACCTATTCGAGGAAGCAAAGGAGGAATTGCGCTCGCTCACTTCGCCGGTCGGACGCAACGCTTTCGGCGATTACCACGGCCGCGGTCGCAAGCCCTTCTTGGACAACGCCTCCATGCAGTTCGCGGCCACCGCCCACCCAGTTCTTTCCCTGAACATCAACTGATCGAAAGGAGATCAGACATGACCAATTTTACCCGCAATTTCGTCGACGCCAGCAAGCGTTACTACTTCGCACCGACGGCGCTCATCATCATCGACAAGACCAAATACCGCACATACCAGGTGACGGATATCGGGCATGTGTTTGTCCCATGCGAGAACACGGCCATGCGCGAGTTCTTCACGCACGACCAGATCTACGATCTCGTCCACTCCGGCAAGTTGGACTTCGACCAGGATCACTTCGCCGAAGGTCGCGCAAAGTCTCGCGCGCGCTTCGATGAAGCACGCGTCGTCGATCTCTCAGACGACGAGCAGGCCCGTGTTACCTACTACGCGGCGGCATGCGACATCGTACTCCGCATGAAGGAAGAAGCCCGCGCCGACCGCAAGTTGCCCCGCGTCTCGCTTAGCGACGAGTCGCTGGACCGCATCATGCCGCTCATTCAGGCCGAGCTGGACGGCAAGCAGCGCGCCGGCAAGCGCACCACTATCACCTTGCCTGGCAAGCGTCATTTCCGTCGCATCTACAAGCGCTACATCGAAGGCGGCTACGAAGTCATGTCTCTCGTGAAGCGCTGCAGCGGCTCCAAGGGTCGCCCCAGCGTGCATGATGCGGGCGACATGCTAGTCTGGATGGAGAAGGCTGCCGAGTTTGCGGATCCGCGCAAACCGACGATGGCAGCGCTCTATCGCGAGCTCGAAGCCAAGCTCTACGAGCTCAACGCAGCCCGCGCAGCCAATGCTCTCCTGCCGCACAAGATGCCGACCCGCAAGGTCTTCGAAAAGCTTATCAAGGACATGGACGGCTTCCATGTCTGCCAGGCCCGCGAGGGTATGGATGTTGCTTTGCGCAAGTACCAGATCAGCTCCAAGGGGGTCGATGTCCAGCGCCCCGGCGAACGCGTCGAAATGGACGAGTGGACGATCGATCTGCTCAAGTGGGTCGGCTGGCTCGGCATGTTCGCCCATCTCACTGCCGAGCAGCGCGCGAAGCTGAAATCGACGCGTATTCGTGTCATTGTGGCAATTGACGTGGCGACCCGCTGCATCCTTGCTCTACGCTTTGTGCAGGGCGCTGCTGACGGACAGCATGCCATCGATGCCATCGAGATGATGGTGACGGACAAGGCTTATCTCGCCAAGCTTTGTGGTGCGACCTCGCTGTGGCCGTATCATCTGACGCCCGAGCTGTTGGTGACCGATAACGGCGGCGCCTTCAACAACTACCGTGTTCGTTCGGTCACCCGCGCCATGGGCATGATGCACATGTTCCCGCAGGCCGGCCGCCCCCAGATGCGTGGTGCCATCGAGTCGGTTCTCAAAACCTTCTCGAAGCAGTTCATGCACTGGTTCGAAGGCCGCACCTTTGGCGACATCTTCGAGAAGGGCGATCTTGATCCCACGAAGCGCGTGACGCTGGCTATGGACGAGGTCAACACGCTACTCGGCCAGGCGATCATTGATATCTATCATCATGTCCCGCACGAGGGTCTATCCGGTGAGACGCCGCATAACGCCTGGATGCGCCTGGCCATGGTGTACGGCGTCATGCCGCCGCCTCCGTCGCGCATTCGCCGCCATATCTTCGGCTCCAAGGTCACGCGCATCGTTACCGACCACGGCGTCGAAAGCTTCGGGATCTACTATCAGTCCCGCGAACTCCAGGCGTTGCGTATGAAGACCAAGGCCACGGTCGATATCCGTGTCAATCCGTACGACCTGAAAACGATCAGCGTCTGGAACGGCACCGGCTGGCTGAGCGTCGATGCGACCGCCGCCATCCCGAACGACCTGTCGATCTGGGAGTGGACGGGTGCATGCCGCGAAGTCGCACTGGAGAATGCGGAAAACCGCAAGCTTCATCTCTCCACGATGCTCGATGCAGTCAATCGTCTGCGTCTGGCCGGCGACGCGGCTCGCGCTCGCGCCAACCTCGCGACCGTCTCGATGGATGCGACCAAGATGAAGGAGCTCCAGCTCCGTTACTTCGACCCGATCACCCTTATCGATGATCTGGAGGATCGCGACCCGATCCTGGTGCCGCTCATCGTTGCCGAAGACCCGCTGATGCACGGCATCCCCGGTATCAACGATGAAATCCTCACCGTCGATCCGAACACCGGCATCGCCGGCTACGTCTCCCCCGCGCCGATCGCTGCCGCCTCCGCGGCCCCGGTCACCATCAAGTCTGCCAGCGACATCCAGCTCTAAAGGAGGGCTACGCTATGACCAATTTTGACGCCAAGAACTTTTTCAACAAGGCCGCCGCGCGTTTGCTGTCGGTCCTCACTCCAGAAGCCGCCGATCGCGCCAAGAAGCGCGGCGGTCTCTACTCGGCCTACATTACTTCCGACCGCCACCAGCGTGTCGAGCGCGCCGTCTCCAAGATCGTCGAGAACGCTGCGGCATCCGTGCACGGCACTTCTGGTCGTCGCCGCGCGCTCTTTGTCATCGGCGAAAGCGGCTCCGGCAAGTCGACGGCTCTTCAGAACACGCTTCTCAAACGCGCGGAGCTTCAGCCTTATCGCAACGAGGAGGGTGAGATGATCAGCCCCATGATCTATTTCGACATGCCCAAGCCGCTAAAGTTACGTCTCCTTGCGACCAAGATCATCAAGGCGACCGGCTATCCGCTGATCAATGCTGATCGTATTCCCGAGTACGATCTCTTCGAACTGGCGAAGCGTGTGCTCAAGGAGTACTCGGTGTTGGTGCTCTTCATCGATGAGGCTCAGCATGCTCTGAAGGAGACCGACAAAGCGACCATCCGCAACCTTGCCGACATCCTCAAGAGCTTGCTGCAGATCGAAGACTGGCCGCTCCACCTCGTCTTGGCCGGCGTACCCGCCCTGGCCAAGTTCATCGAGCACGAGCCCCAGCTCCGCAACCGCAGCCTGGTCGTGGAACTCGAGCGCGTCACCTTCCCCAGTGACCTCGAACGTATTCGTGTCATTGCACAGGGCATTATCGAAACTCACGCCGGCATGAAGGTCGACGGGGCGCTTCTGCAGGACGTGGAGGTGGAAGATGTTGAAGGGGGGCGCAAGGTCAAGAAGGTTCGCAAGGCTTTGACCGAGGATATCGTGCACCGGCTGATCCACGCTTCCGAAGGCGGCTTCGGCACCATCATCGACTTGGTTCGTATGGCCTGCGATTTTGCGATCGAAGTGGGATCGGACGTTGTCGGTCTCGCGCACTTCGTTGAGTGCTACGATTTCCTGACAGGATGCCAGCCGCACCACAACATCTTCCTGGCCGCCGACTGGAAGGACCTGACGCCTGTAGTGCCGCTTGCGGAACTGGTTGCGCGCCAGGCGGTCGCCGATGCTCGTATCGAGGCCGGTGAGCGCAACCGTAAACGAGGTGGCAAATGATGTTGAAGCCTGTGGAGGTCGCATCCTCCGAAACGATCTTCAGCATCATCGCTCGTCTTGCTGCGATCAATGGCTCGGGCAATGCCCGAGCCATGGTTCGGCATCTTGGGATCTCGTATATGGGCTTCGACCGGCCGAGCGATCCCGTGTACGAAACTCTCAGCGCCTATACGGGCATGTCGGCGGACACATTCGCAAAAGCGTCGATCCACCGGCATGACAAGTTCAGCATCAACGTTGGGGGTTCGGTCGTCAGCGGCCGCACAGTATCACGTTCTGCACCCCGCTTCTGCTCGCTCTGCGTGATGGAAGATTTGGATAGCCGCCCCGGCCGTCCAGTCGTTCGTCCGTTCGAACGGTTCTCTTGGACGATCACGGACGTTGCGGGTTGCCACAAGCACGGGGTCGTCTTGGACCGCGCGAGCGGTCCGGATCAACTACGCCGTGAGTTCGTGGCGGCTGTTTCCGAGCGAATTTCGATGGTGGAGTTCAAAGCCAGTCGCGTTGAGCCCCTTGAGCTTTCCAAGTCGGACCGCTACTTCGCCGCTCGCCTCGATCACGAGGCCGACCCCGTTCCCGATCTCGATGCCCTTCCCTACTATGTGGTCAAGCAGCTTTGCGAACGGTTAGGGGTCCTCGATGCGAGCGGTCCCAATGCCCATGTTCCCACCTCCGTTGAAGAATTGGCGGTCGTCCGTGAACGCGGATTTAATCTGATCGGGGACACCGCAGGCAGTCTTCGGTGGCACCTCGAAAATCTGACAAGTGCGTTCTGGCATTCGTCGCGTCCCAAAGGCGCCCAGCATCTATTTGGGAACCTCTACCGCTATCTGGACAACCATCAGGACGACGACCACAAAGGTCTGCGCGATCTACTTCGGGACGTCGCCACAGACGCCCTGCCTATCGGTCCAACGGATTCGTTCTTGGGATCACCGAGAAAGCGGCGGTGGCACAGCGTGATTTCTTTCGCACGCGAATACGGCATCAGCCCACTCGTGGCCGAAGGTAACCTTACCCGAGAAGGCTTCATTGCTCCGCAGAATGGCTTTCGCCGCGAAGCTCACAGCAGGATCGTTTTTGATGCAGAACTGGCCGAGCGCGCATTCCCACGCCAGGAGTTGCTGCCACGTATGGATCTAGTGAAGCGTATGAGGTTGGAGCGGCTGCGGAACACCGCGATCTTCGCAAAGCAAGGTCCGAATGCATTGAAGCCTCGTCCGGACCCCGCAGGTATCAATCGCCTCTACTCGATCACCGAGGCGGAGAACCTGCTTGCGAAACTCACTCGCGCTGCAGGTGAGGTCAAGACGCCGGACATGCGCCGGATTCACGAAGCTGCGGGTCCAGGCTTGTGCTTTGTCGACGATGTTATCGAAATGCTCGCCGACGGCAAACTCGAACAGGTGTTCTTCGTACCTGATCAGTTCTTCGAAGGGATTCACGTCTCGACGAAGGAGCTTCGTGCCAAAGCTGACGGGCCAGATCAAGGTTGGGTATCTTGCTACGACGTGGCCGAAGAGATCGACATCTGCGAAGCGGACGCGATGGCGCTGATGAGGAAAGGGTTTCTGAAGTCTCAGCCCGTTCAGCATCGGAAGCAGACACACTTGCTTACGACGAAGGAGCTGCTGACGGACTTTCATCGCCGCCATATTTCACTCACAGCACTTGCAAAACTTAAAGGGAAAAAGCCGACCGAAATGTTCCGTAAGCTCAACAACCGCAACATCGTTCCGGCCATAGACGCCAAAAGTTGCCAATCAAGAATTTACTATCGACACGACGTCGATCAATAAGATCCAAGAGAGCCAGCCTTATCAAAACCCGCCCTCACCGGCGGGTTTTTGTTTGTCTTGTTAACGGATAGCTTTAAGAAACCGGGCTATCGTTACAGGTGCGAAACTCAGGTTTTAGGTACATTTCGCAGGATACGACGACGTAAAATCAATGACTTAGATGGCAATCGCGGACATTGTCAGCGTGCCGGATCACTGGCCGAGTCAAAATCGTGACTTGGCGAGCCGACCGACGCTTATCGAAACATTGAAATTGGCGCTCCGAGCCACGATCTACATGGGACAAGGAGGCTTCCAATGACGTCAATCATCATCGTGCTCTGCGCCGCTTTGTGTGCGTTTTCCATCGCGCGATATTTCGCGGCCAGAACGCGCCTCGTTGAGAAGAAGATCGATGAGGCTATCGCCCGCAAGCTGCGCGCCTCTCCCGTCTTGGCCGAGATGCAGGAGATCCGGGAAACAAACGCCGTCATGCGCAATCTGCTGATCGATATGGTCGAAAACGAAGCCTCGGCCGCGCCGACCGATATCCAGACAGCCGATCAGGAACGCGCCTACAAGCTTCGCCATCAGAGGCGGCGCGAGATTTTTGGCGAGGCGGTCTTCGTGCTTCAGCGCACCGAAGGCGCCCGCGCTGGCAATTCTCAGAAGACCTTAGGCTGAGCGGCTCGGCTGCCGAGTGAACCATTCCGTACAACGAATAGTGAATTCAGTGGCATTGCAATTGTTAGCGCACCACCTAAATTGTGTCGGAAAGTGGACACATTTGGAGAAGCGCACATGTCACGATCCTACGGCAATATCGAGGATTCAAACGTTCCAACGCCATTGACGATCGACCTTGGTGAGGCTGTGCGCTCGGCAAGACACGTGGCCGGCTACAGCATTGAGCAGGTGGCCGTGACTTGTGGGCTGACCGAGATGGAAATTGCCAAGGTCGAAGCCGGCCATGAAGGAGATAAGCGCCTCGTGACGCGGATCGCCAAGGCGCTCGGGATTACCGCGACCGCATTGTTCCCGACGGTCGCGGCATAACTCGCCTTTGTTAGCCGGCGCCGCACCTAAGCGTTTCCTTTAAAGGATACGGCGCGGGCTGTTTGTTAGCCGAATTCCACCACCCCTCCTGACGACAACAGTCTCGCTGAAGCCGAGCCCTTGTGCCGTGGCGTAAAGATGGAAGACCATGCCCTCTTCCAGCGGCCAGTCCGAGGTCGGCAGGAAGACACCGGAAAAATCGCTGGTGCGCGGCGTGCGGGTGTAAAGCCCGAGCGTGTAGGCCGTGACATTGTCATAGACGGGACGCAGGCCTGCAGCGAGCGCGCCCTGACGCATGATCGCATCGACGTCGCTGGCGATAGCGCCCGGTTTCATTGCGGCGATCTGGCGGTCCTGCAATTCGATTAGCTTTTCGGCAGCGGTCGTGAGTTCTGCTGACGGCTTGCCGACCACGATCGGCCGCATCATCCGCGCGCCATAGTTTCCGACGCGGGGAATGAGCTCGACATGCAGCACGTCGCCCTCTTCGATCGCCTCGGTCTTGAACACGCCATGCAGGAATTCATGGCTGCCGGAAGCCTTGACCACCGGGCCGACCTCGCCGGTATCTGCTCCTTCGCGCAGGAATACGCCGGATGCGATGGCCGCCGCATCACGCGTGGTCATGCCGGGCCTGGCCTGTCTTGCGATCTCGGCCATCGCCTTGTCGGCAATCGCGGATGCTTGGGCAAGCACGGCGATCTCTTCTTGCGATTTCACCCAGCGCAGGCTGTCGCTCAGTCCCGGCATCGGCACGAAAGTCGCTTCCGGCAGAAGCGCCTGCAGCCGCATGAAGGTGGCGGCACTCATGCTGTAGGAATTGGTGTCGAGCCCGATCCGCGCCGCGCCGAAGCCATGGTCGCGAATGCTTGCGGCGACTGCCGCCTGTGCTTCCTCTGTATCGGCAAAACCGACGACATCGGTGATCCAGCACTTTTCCCGGCACGGCGCTTCGTCGAGCGCGCGCAGGGCAAACCAGGCTTCACCCTCGCGCGGCAAAAAGGCCGCGCGATACATGGTTTCGGAGACGGTATAACCCGTCAGCCATGCCAGCAGCTCGCCGCTGTCGGCGAGAAGTAAATCCGCGCCGGAAGCCGCCATGGCCTCCCGGGCGAGAGTGATGCGACGATCATATTCCGCCCGGGAGAACATCTTATGCCACCTCGCAGATGTCGAGGATGGTCAGCATGTAGACGCGGATCATGTCGAGGAAGTCGACGATGTCGACGCGCTCGTCGGGCATGGTGTTGTAACGGCCGCCCGGACCGCAGACGATGCCTTCCATGCCGAGCTCATGATAGAGATGACCGGCATCGGTGCCGTAGAAGCGGGTCGGTGTGATGGCGCCGGTCGGCTGCTTTTCGCCGCGCACGGCTTCATAGGCAGCATTGATCGACTTGACGATACGGCTATCCGGCGAGACCTCGAAGGGCGGCATCAGCGGGCGGCCTTCGATCATCTCAGGCACCAGCTTGGCCTTCAGACCCGGGAAGCGGCCTTCCAGAGCGCGCAGTTCGCGGTCGAGATCGGCAAGAACGCCTTCCTGCGTCTGGCCGGGCGCGTAGCGGCACGAGCCCTTGAGGCGGACGAAATCGGCCACCTGTGGCGGACGCCATTCTTCCAGATCACGGCCAAGCGCGCCATGGACAACGCCGACATGGCCGCGATTGATCGAACGGTGCACGTCGCTCTTAGCGCCACTGAAGGTCATGGCATTGATGCGCGGGATGATATCGCAGGCGGCTGCGATCGCATCGACGGATTCTTCGCGCTTCGACAGATGGCGCGTGTCGCCGGTCAGTTCAATGACATAGCTGAGTGCTGCCGCATGCATGGTGACGGCAACAAGGTCGCTCGGCTCGCTGTTGATGAAGTAGTCGGCCTTCACGCCGCTGTGGATCGCCGCCAGCGTGCCGACGCCGCCTTGCAATTCACCGACCACGAAGGTGAGCGTCACGTCGCCCTTCAGCTTGACGCCGGCATCGAGCAGGGTCTTCACGGCGCAGAAATAGGCGGCGTCACCGGCCTTCATGTTGGAGACGCCGATGCCGTAAATGAACTTGTCGTCGACGAGGCCGGCATAGGGATCGACTGTCCAGCCTTCGGTCACCGGGTTGGTATCGAGATGGCCGTTGAACAGCAGGCTCTTGCCCCCGCCGGTGCCCTTCAGTCGGCCGATCGTGTTGAAGCGACGGCCTTCGTCGAACGGCTGGAGTTCGGCTTCGACGCCGATCTTCTCAAGCTCCTTGGCCATCCAGCGGGCGAGATCCTTCTCGCCTTCGGTTTCCGAATGGCTCTTGTGCTGGACCATCTTCGACAGGAAATCGAGGCAGGCCTTTTCGTCGATCCGGTCCAACAGGGACTTCGGGTCCATTGTCATGCTCCTTGATGCGGTATCACTGGTATTGTGCGGCGGCGCGCGGCACCGCCTCGATCAGGCGGCGCGTGTAGTCCGCCCGGTCTGGACTATCGATCTCGTCGGCCTTCACCACCTCGATCAAGTCGCCGCGATACATGACGGCGATCCGGTGGGCGATCTGGCGGATCAGGTTGAGATCATGGGTAATGAACAGGTAGGCCGTGCCGCTTGCCTTCTGCAGTTCGAGTAGAAGCTCCACGACGGAGGCCTGGACGGACACGTCGAGCGCCGATGTAATCTCGTCGCAGATGACCAGCCTCGGCTTCGAGGCAAAGGCCCGGGCGATCGCCACACGCTGTTTTTCGCCGCCGGAAAGCTGGTGCGGATAACGGTTGGCATGGGTGCGCGGCAGGCGCACCTGTTCCAGCATGTCGCCGATCTGCTTCTCCATATCCTTGCCGTCGCCGAACAGCTTCAACGGGCGCGAGAGGATTTCGGAAATCTTCTGGCGTGGATTGAGCGAGGCATCAGGATGCTGGAAAATGATCTGCACATCCTTGCGATAGGCATTGTCCATATCGCCGAGGCTTCTGATCTCACGACCGTCGAACCAGATCTTGCCCTCGAACCGGTTGAGGCCGGTCATCGCCTTGGCCAGTGTCGATTTGCCCGAGCCGCTTTCGCCAACGATGCCGAGGATCTCGCCCGGACTGACGCTGAGGCTGATCGCGTTGTTGCCGGTGACGCGTTCGGTCTTCTTGCCGGTCAGTGCCGCCAGGAATGGCTTGCGGCCAAAATGCACGCTGACACTCTCAACCTTGACCAATAGCTTGTCGCCGGCGGCCACCTCGTCCTTCACCAGACGATGAGCCGGATCGGGAACCGCGTTGATCAGCTCGCGGGTATAATCCTGCTGCGGGTTGGTGAAGATGTCGCGGACATTGCCCTGTTCGACGATATCGCCACGCTTGATCACGGCCACACGGCTTGCCGTGCGGGCAACCAGGGCAAGGTCATGCGAGATATAGAGCGAGGCGACACCCGTCTCTGCCTGCAGTTCGACGAACAGGTCGAGGATCTGCCGCGAGGTAATCACGTCGAGCGCCGTGGTCGGCTCATCGAAGATGATGCATTCCGGGTTGCAGGCGAAGGCGGACGCGATAACGACGCGCTGCTTTTCGCCGCCTGAAACTTCATGCGGCATGCGGTGCATCATCTGCGCCGGCGTCTTAAGGCCCACATGAGCCAGCCGCTCCTCGCCCTCCTTCCACGCCTGCTGCCGCGTCAGGCCGCGGTGGCGGACGAGAACTTCGGCCAGCTGCGTGCCAAGCGACAGCGTCGGGTTGAGCGACGTGCTCGGGTCTTGGAACACCATGCTGATGCGGCGGCCCCGAATGGCCTCCATCTGCCGCTCGGAATTATCGAGCAGATTGTCACCGCCAAGCAGGATGCGTCCGCCCGGTTCGCGGGCATTCTTCGGCAGGTAGCGCATGATCGACCAGGCAAGCGAGGTCTTTCCCGAGCCGCTCTCGCCGACAAGGCCGAGGATCTCGCCGCGACTGATGGAGAGGTCGATATTCTTCAGCGCGTGATACGGGCCGTTGGAGGTCTCGTAGTCCAGCGAGTAGTTCTCGATCGCGAGAACCGGCTTGTTTTCCGTAATGGTCATGGGGGTCACCTCAAGTCCGCGGATTGAGGGCATCGCGGAGACCGTCGCCCAGGAGGTTGAAGCCGACGGCGACGATGGCGATCGCCGTGCTCGGCCAGATCAGGATGCCGGCGGAAAGATGCATGTAGCGACGGGCTTCCGAAACCATCAGGCCCCACTCGGCAGCCGGCGGCTGTGCGCCGAGGCCGAGGAACGAGAGCGTCGCAAACAGCATCACGGCGAAGGAGACGCGGATGGTCATCTCGACGATAATAGGCGCAATCACATTCGGCAGCATTTCGCGGCGGATGATGTAAGCGGAGCTTTCGCCGCGGGCGATTGCCGCATTCACATAGTCCTGCTTGCGCACCGACAGCGCCACGCTTCGGGTGATACGGGCCATGCCCGGCGCAAAGGCGATGGCAACTGCGACAAGCGCATTGACCGTGCTGGAGCCGAGAAGATTGACCACGAGAAGCGCGAAAAGCAGGCTCGGGATCGACATGACGGCATCGATGGTACGCATGATGAACTCGTCGGCGCGGCCGCCGAGGAAGGCCGAGGCGGTGCCGATCAGTGCACCGATCAGGGTGCCCACGATGGTGGCGAGAACCGCCATGACGACTGTGGCGCGCGCGCCGATCAACAGGCGGCTGAAGATGTCACGACCATACTGGTCGGTACCGAGCCAGTAGGCGGCGCTCGGTCCCTTGTAACGGGCAAGCGGCGACAGCTTTTCCGGGTCGTAAGGCGCGACCATCGGGCCGAAAATGACGATGGCGAGGACCAAAACCACGAGGAAGGTGCCGATGGCGCCCTGCGGCGTCTTCAGAAGACGTTTCATGAACTCAGTCATACTGGATCCTCTTGTCGAGCCAGGCATAGAGGATGTCGGCGATAAAATTGACGATCGAATAAGTGGCGGCCATGATCAGCACGCCTGCCTGGATGGCGGGCAGATCGCGCGCCTGTATAGCGACGATCAGCTGACGGCCGATGCCGGGAATGGCGAAGATTTCTTCGACAACGATGACACCGCCGAGAAGATAACCCACATCGAGCGCGACGATGGTGATCGTCGGCAGAAGCGCATTGCGCAGCGCGTGGCGACGAAGCACATGTCCACGCGTCATGCCTTTCAGCCTTGCCGCGCGGATATAATCCGTATGCAGCACATCGACGAGTTCGGAGCGCACCATGCGCGAAACGTGGGCAATCAGGATGATCGAAATGACGCAGACCGGCAGGACGAGATGCGAAATGCCATCGACAAAATCATCCGTCAGCGGCACGTAACCTGTCGGTGGAAGCCATTTCATCCAGTCGGCGAAGATGAGGACTGCAAGCGTTGCGGTGACGAATTCAGGCAGTGCAACGCCGGCATAGGAGATCAGGCTCACGACCATGTCGGCGACCTTGCCGCGCCGTATGGCTGCGATGATGCCGAGCGGAATGGCAAGGATCAGCATCATGCCGATAGATAGGAAGGCGAGCAGCAGAGAGCGTCCGAGAGCCTCGAACATGACCGGGCCGACCGGCTGGCCGGTGCGCAGCGAGGTGCCGAGATCACCTTGCAGCACATGGCCGAGCCACGTCGCATATTGTTGCCAGATCGGCTGGTCCAGACCCATGCTCTGGCGCAGCGCATCAAGCGCATCCTTGGTGGCGTTTTCGCCCAGCATCATGACGGCGGCGTCGGCGGGCAGGATCTGGGTGATGGCGAAGACGATGAGCGACACGACGAGAAGCGTGTAGACAATCATCACCAGCCGCTTGGCTATGTAGTTCGGAGACAGGGGCGTGTTCCTTGGTCAAGAGGGCCGGACGCCCGGTTCAGGCGTCCGGCGAAGTTGACGTCATCAGCCGCGCTTCGGCGCCTTGTCGGTGAGCGAAGCGTAGTCGAGGCGGAAAACCGAAGCGCGCGGATGCGCTTCGAAACCTTCGACCCAGCTGCGCTTTGCGGCCAGAACGTCGAAGAAGGACGGGATGATCGATGGAACATCCTCGTTCATGATTTCCTGGGCCTTGGTGTAGAGTTCGGTGCGCTTGGCTTCGTCGATCGTGCCGCGTGCCTCGGCGATGAGTGCATCGAATGCCTTGTTGTTCCAGCGCGTTTCGTTCCACGAGGCGTCCGACGTGTAGAGAAGCTTGAAGATGCCGTCGGGCGTGGGCTGCATGTTGTAGAAGCCGACGTAGAAGCTGCCCTTCTTCCAGACCTGCTCGAGATAGGTCGCGTGCGGCATCGTCTGTACGTTGATGGTGACGCCGGCTTCTTTCGCCATTTCCTTCAGCGCAACGGCGAGCTGCGTGCGAACCGCCGGGCGATCCGACGCGATAAGGGTTGCTTCGAGACCGTTCGGGAAACCCGCTTCAGCAAGCAGTTTCTTGGCTTCCTCGATGTTCTTCTCGCGCTTCGCCACGTCCTTGAAAAAGCGGTAGGAAGCATTGAGCGGCGTGTCGTTGCCTTCGGTGCCGAAGCCTTCGGTCACGAAGCCAACCATGGCCTCGCGATCGACCGTCAGCGCGATTGCGCGACGAACGCGGGCGTCGTTGAACGGCGCCGTGTCGCAGCCGAAGTTGATGTTGCAGAACTGGCCGGACGGCGTGCGCAGGCCGACGAGACCGTCGGTTCCGTCGATGCGCAGGAACTCGGTCGGCTGGATCGTCGAGATGACATCGATATCGCCGGCGATCAGGGCCGAGGTTTCGGCCGAATTGTCAGGGAAGACCTGAACTTCGACACGGTCCAGATAAGGGCGCGCCGGGTCGTAGTACTTCTCGTTGCGTTCGACCACGATCAGGCGGTCCGGCTCGTAAGATACAAGCCTGAACGGACCGGTGCCGACAGCCTTGGTCGACAGGCTTTTGAGATCGCCCATGGCGATCGCGGCGGGGATGATGCGCGCATTGGTGTAGGCCATGGCGACCGGCAAGTCGGCATAAGCGCCCGAGAGCTTGAACAGCACGGTCGCATCGTCGATGGCGACGATGTCGGAGATGGGGCCGACATTGTTGCGGCCGGGCGACGCCGTTGCCGGATCGAGGATGGCCTTGAAGGTGGCGACGACATCATTTGCCGTGAAAGCCGAGCCGTCGTGGAAGGTGACGCCGGTGCGCAGCTTGAAGGTCCATTCGGTCAGGGCCTCGTTGGGGCTCCAGCTCTCGGCAAGATCTGGCTCGATCGACATGTCGACCTTGAGGCGCGTCAGGTTGCTGTAGAGCAACTCGGTGACCATGTATTCGGGGTTGACGCGCGTCAGCAGCGGATGGATGACGCTCGCCGCCTGATCGATGGAAATACGCAGCGTGCCGCCTCTTGCAGGCGTTGCCGATTGCGCCAGGCCCAACGCCGGCGCGGCAAAAATGGCGGCGGTGCCGGCCAGGAAGAAGCGGCGTTTCATTTCCAACATGTGTCAGTTCCCTCTTTTGATATGACTAGATGCGGTGTTCTGGAATGGCGTCGGCGGCGAAATCGGCCGCGAGATAGGCGAGAATACTCTTGGCCAGCGCGACGATATCCTGTCGCGTCGTGTGTTCTTCCGGGCTATGAATGCAGCTCTCAGGTCGGCCGAGGCCGCCCAGAAGCACCTCGGGGCCGAAACCCGCCTTTTGGACGTAGCCAAAGTCCGAGCAACTCGCCGCGCCCCACTTGTGAAAATCCTCGGGCTGATAGCCGAAGCCCAGCGACAGTGCCTGCTGCCAACGAGGCCAGTGCGGACCATCGGGATCGTCGGTCGGGATGAGGTGCCCCACGATGTCGATGGCTAGACCGAGATCGCTGCCTGCGACACAGTCGCGGATCGCAGCCTCGACTTCCGCCCTCGCCTGCTCGTAGCTCTCTTCCGGCGCATAGCGGCGGCTGACCAGGATCTTGATCTCCGCCGGAACCTGACCACCGGCCGTTCCGCCATTGACCGCGGATATCGTCAGCTGTGGCCGCAGCGGCCCGCTGGCATGCGGTGGCGGCGCCAGCTTCGACGTGCGGGTAGCCACGATGGGTTTGAGGGCCGCCAATGCGTTCAGAACCGGCAGCGCGCCTTCGATCGCGTTGACGCCGGAGCCGGTGCGGTTGCCCTCGCCGGCATGAACAGCATGACCGGTAATCGTCACCTGGAGATTGAAGATGCCGAAGCAGCCGGCCCAGACGCGCGGTGCGGCAGATCCGTTGAAGTTGAGGATGTGGCCCTTGAGCATGTCCTGCTCGGCCAGATAGCGAATGCCGGGGTAGAGCCCACCCTCCTCGTCGGTGCAGAGTAGCAGCATCGGGTCGTAGGCAAGCGAGGCTCCGGCTTCCTTGGCTGCGCGCAGAGCCAGAAGCGTTGCGGCGATCGTGCCCTTCATGTCGGCGGCGCCGAGGCCGTAGAGGTTATCGCCCTCGACCGTCAGCGCCAGCGGATCGCGTGACCAGCCCGGGGCCACCGGAACGGTATCGACATGGTAGTAGAGACCACAGATCGGGCGGCCGGTCTCGCGGCTGGCGATGAGGTTGGTGCGCTCGCCAGAGGCCGGGCCGCCGGCGACATACCAGAGATCGCGAGGAACCGTCACCCGCTCGAACTCAAAGCCAAGCGGCGCCGTCAGTTCGGTCATCAGATCAGCAAAGGCGTCATAGCCAAGACCGGGTGGAAAGGACGTATCGACAGCCACCATGCGCGCCAGATCCTGCACAGCCGTCTCGATATCGCGCTCGATCACTGCCATGGCCAACGCGAAAGCGTCTTGATGCGGGACAGATTTCGGCTCAGACATGGTACGTCCTCGGCATGCATGCGCCGGCTCGTTAGCTTGCGCTTTCATATAAACTATATAGTAATACTGCTTACATCCATTCCATGAGTCAACTCCAAAGAAGAGGCAAATAATTGCCTGACTTGCCCATTATTTCAGCAGATGCGCCGCGATTGAGCGAGTTGTCCGTCCCGCTCTATGAGGTCGTCAAGCGCCAGATCACAGAGGCGATCATGCTTGGGAAACTCGCTCCGGGCTCTGTCCTGCCGAGCGAAGTGGCGCTGTCGCAAACCTACGGGGTCGCCGTCGGCACTATCCGACGCGCATTGATGGATCTCACCAATGACGGATTGCTCAGCCGGCGTCGCAAGACCGGCACGATCGTCACCGGCCGACAGCCGCAACACAGCCTGCGCTTGTTCTTCCAGTACTTCCGGCTGCATGGTCTCGATGGCTCGCTGCGACAATCGGTTACTCGGGTGACTGAGATCGCGCGCGGGACGGCTTCGGCGCAGGACGCGCGAAAGCTACAGATAGATGAGGGCGCCGAGATCGTGACATTTCACCGCGTGCGCAGCGTCGACGAACGGCCGATCATGCATGAAACGCTGACGCTACCGCTGTCACGCGTGCCGGACTTCCCCGACAGGCCGGAGGATATCCCACCGCTCTTCTATCTCCACCTGCTGGACGCCTACAACATCCGCATTTCAGCGATACGCGAGCAGATCGGGGCGGATTTGGCGACGGAACAGGATGCACGTTGGCTTGATCTGCAGCAGCCTTTCGCAGTGCTGACGATTGACGAGATCGCCTACGATCAACTCGCGGCTCCGGTTCTCATATCCTCTCACCGCGCCACGACCGCCAATCATCGCTACGTCAACGAAGTGCAGTGAAGCAGCGCGCCATTTGGTGAATGATTGATCGCAACAACCGCCGATAATTCATTGTCCCAAACAAAAAAAGGCCCCTCAATGAACTGCATTGAGGGGCCTTTTTGTCAGATCAGATCTTAGTAGTGGACGGACCGGCTGTCGATCGGCGTCGTCTTCGGCGGAGCGAACTTCGTCAGGTTGATGCCTTCGACGGCGACGCGATACTCCTCGATGCTCGGCGTACGACCGAGGATCGCGGAGAGAACCACCAGCGGAGTCGAGGCGAGCAACGACTCGCCCTTCTTTTCCGCCGTATCTTCAACGACGCGGCCCTGGAACAGACGGGTCGAGGTGGCGAGAACGGTGTCGCCCTTTTCGGCCTTTTCCTGGTTGCCCATGCACAGGTTGCAGCCCGGACGCTCGAGATAGAGGATGTTCTCGTACTCGGTGCGGTTCGCGGTCTTTGGCTTCACGTCATCGAATTCGAAGCCCGAATACTTCTGGAGAATTTCCCAGTCGCCTTCGGCCTTCAGTTCGTCGATGATGTTATAGGTCGGAGCGGCGACGACGAGCGGAGCCTTGAACTCAACCTTGCCCTCGTTCTTCTCGATGTTCTTCAACATCTGCGCCACGATTTTCATGTCGCCCTTGTGCACCATGCAGGAGCCGACGAAGCCGAGGTCCACCTTCTTGGTGCCGCCATAGTAGGAGACCGGGCGGATTGTGTCGTGGGTGTAGCGGCGCGAGACGTCGGCATTGTTGACGTCTGGGTCGGCGATCATCGGCTCGTCGATCAGGTCGAGATCGACGACGACTTCCGCGAAATACTTGGCGTTATCGTCCGGCGTCAGCGCCGGCTTTTCGCCCGAGCGGATGTCGGCGATACGGCGGTCGGCCTTGGCGATCAGGCCCTTCAGGGTCTGCGCTTCGTTATCCATGCCCTTGTCGATCATGATCTGCATGCGCGACTTGGCGATCTCCAAGCTCTCGATCAGCGTCTCGTCTTCGGAGATGCAGATAGAGGCCTTGGCCTTCATCTCGGCCGTCCAGTCGGTAAAGGTGAAGGCCTGGTCGGCGAGCAGCGTGCCGATATGGACTTCGATGATGCGGCCTTGGAAGACGTTGTCGCCATGCTGCTTGAGCATCTGTGCCTGGGTGGCATGCACGACGTCGCGGAAGTCCATGTAGGGCTGCATCGTGCCCTTGAAGGTGACCTTGACCGACTGCGGGATCGGCATGGTGGCTTCGCCGGTGGCGAGCGCCAGCGCGACAGTGCCGGAGTCGGCACCGAAGGCGACGCCCTTCGACATACGGGTGTGGCTGTCGCCGCCGATGATGATGTCCCAGTCGTCGACGGTAATGTCGTTCAGCACCTTGTGGATGACGTCGGTCATTGCATGGTAGCTGCCCTTCGGATCGCGGGCGGTGATGACGCCGAAGTTGTTCATGAAGGACATGAGCTTCGGAATGTTGGCCTGGGCCTTCTTGTCCCAGACGGATGCCGTGTGGCAGCCCGACTGATAAGCGCCGTCGACCAGCGGCGAGATGACGGTTGCCGCCATCGCTTCCAGTTCCTGCGCGGTCATCAGACCTGTCGTGTCCTGGGAGCCGACGATGTTGACTTTGACGCGCACGTCGGAGCCAGCATGCAGCACCTTGCCAGGTGTCACGCCAACAGCGTTGCGGTTGAAGATCTTCTCAACAGCGGTCAGGCCCTGGCCGTCGATCGCGATTTCCTTGTTCGGTGCGAAGACCGGGGTCGCTTCGACGCCGAGCGTCTGGGCGGCGAAGGTCTGGAGCTTCTTGCCGAAGACGATGGCGTAGGACGAGCCGGCCTTCATGAACTCCATCTTCTGTGGCGTAAAGGAAGAAGCGACATCGACCAGCTCGTTGCCGGCTTCGTCGCGCAGCTTCTTGTTCTTCGCGTCGATCTTCAGCACGGTGCCGGTTTCGACCGAGAACTTCTGCTCGAGGATCGGGTTGCCGTCATTGTTGAGGATCGGCTTGCCGCTGTCGTCGAGCTTCTTCACCCAGTTCTTCAGGTTGAGGCCGATGCCGCCGGTAACGTCGACGGTGGTCGCGAAGATCGGCGAGATGCCGTTGGTGCCGGCGACGACTGGGGCGAAGTTGACGAAGGGAACGTAGGGGCTTGCCTGCTTGCCGGTCCACAGCGCCACGTTGTTGACGCCGGACATGCGCGAGGAGCCGACGCCCATCGTGCCCTTTTCTGCGATCATCATGACCCGCTTGTCCGGGTGCTGCTGCTGCAGGGCGACGATCTCGGTCTGTGCTTCAGGCGTGATCATGCACTGGCCGTGCAGCTGGCGGTCGGAGCGCGAGTGCGCCTGGTTGCCGGGAGAAAGAAGGTCGGTCGAGATGTCGCCTTCGGCGGCGATGAAGGTCACGACCTTGATCTCGTCTTCGACATCGGGAAGCTTGGTGAAGAATTCGGCCTTAGCGTAGCTCTCGAGAACGTCCTTCGCGACGGCATTGCCGGCCTTGTAGGCATCGCGCAGGCGGAACATGTCGGCGTCGTAGAGGAAAACCTGGGTCTTCAGCACGTCGCCGGCCTGACAGGCAATTTCGGCGTCATTGCCGAGCGCTACGTCGAGCAGCACTTCGACCGACGGGCCACCCTTCATGTGCGACAACAGCTCAAGGGCGAATTTCGGCGTGATCTCGGGCACGATGGTCTCGCCCAGGATGATCTTCTTGAGGAAGGCGGCCTTGACGCCGGCGGCACTCGTCGTGCCCGGCAGCGTGTTGTAGATGAAGAACTTCAAAGCATCGGCGCGATATTCGCTGCCGGCATCCTCGATCAGGGCAATGATTTCGCCGGTCAGCGCGCCGTCATCGATCGGCTTGGGGGCGAGCCCTTGAGTTTCTCTGCTTTTGATTTCGGCCAGGTATTCCAAGTACAGGTTCATCGCAATCCCAACGTCATGGTGTGTGGGGCGCCGACGCGCAGCGCCACCGAACGGCAGTGTTCATCAACCGAGGTCTTTACAGCTTTCATGCGCGTCAACCAAGGCCGTCCGTGCAGATACCTCAATTCAGCAAAAAAAATATTACTTTAGATCGACCAACACCGATTTTCAGCAACAGCCGCGCCCGCATGCAGGACGATGTTTGGCCATGACATCGTCTGCCGATGCGAGTGCGCTCGGCAGCTAGAACTCTAACTTTTCATGGGTTTGGAGCGCAGTCGTTAACCATCTTTTCAACACTGTGAACGATTGTGGCAGAGTAACTTCAACCGGGTGAACATGATGTCCACTATTCCATCACAGCATGGCCAGCCGCCCCTTATGGCGGAAAATGCGCTGTTGCCGCCACGGCTTCGTTCCGCCGGCTTCCACATTGGCTTCCAATCCATTCATCCGTCGACCTTCGCGCGACTGCCCGCCGTATCGGGCTAGTCGTTAAATTTCGTGCTTAAACTTCCGGGGACGGCGGACCGCGCGATATCGTGGACGACGATTCCCGCCTATTCATTGGGAAAATCATATGCAGGAAGACAATCGGAACCCGCAGAGCATTGCTGCTCTGGCGGAGCAGCTTGCGGTTCTCGGAAACGCCAACCGCCTTGCGATCCTGACCAACCTCGCCGAGGGCGAGATCCAGGTCAACGTGCTCGCCAAGAAACTCGGCCTCGGCCAATCGGCGCTCTCCCAGCATCTCGCGATCCTGCGTGCCTGCGAATTCGTCTCGACGCGGCGCGCCTCGCAATCCGTGTTCTATTCGTTACAGCCACGCTCGATCGCAGCGACGCTCGCAAATGTTAGGGATCTGCTGGTTGGCTCACGCGATGGCGAGGCGGAACGCGCGATCGGGTAGCTCTCGGCAGAGCTGGGTCGCCGGGCGCGCGCTGGAAAGCTTCGGCGCGGGCAAGGCGAACGACCGTCATTCCGCGAGCTATCCGGACGCAAGCCGATTTGAGGCGTGCCAAGGTTGGCCTCAACATCATGCTTGGAAAGCGCCGCGTACGTCACGAAATCGTCACGCGGCTCTGCCATGCGTGCTGGCCGTATTGCAGTTTCATCACCCGGGTTCCCAATGACATCCTCCCTCGTCTCCTCGCGTCTTTCTCCGACCGCCTCCCCGCGCCTGATCACTCTCGCGACGACGGTCGTGAAAGCCGGCGAAACGGCTCGCCGGTCGTTGCAGCGCCGGCGCATCAGCGATGTGGTGTCGAAGGGGCCGCGCGATTACCAGACAGAGATCGACGTTGCTGTCGAGCGGATCATCGTGACCGATATGATCGCGGCCTTTCCCTCCTACTCCATCAAGGGCGAGGAAGACGTCGGCAACCGGGTGGTGGGTGCGGATGCCCCGATCATCTATATCGATCCGATCGATGGGACGACTAATTTTGCCTGGGGTATCCCGCATTTCGGCATGACCATCGCGATCGCCGAAGGCGGCCGGATCGTCGCCGGCGTGGTTTATGACCCGATGCTCGACGAGCTGTTCAGCGCCGAGCTCGGCGGCGGCGCCTATCTCAACGGCGAGCGCATTTCCTGCGTCGACAATGCCGATATCGAAAACGTCGTGGTCGGCGCTGGTCTGCCGGTTCCCGGCCAGGTCAAGGCCGTTGCAGCGGACGTCTATTTCGAGGCTTTGAAGCGATTGATGGGCAACACCGCCGGCGTAAGGCGGCTGGGGTCGGCGGCATTGTCGATTGCTTACGTCGCAAGCGGCCGTCTGGACGGTTTCTTTGAGGATGGCCTATCGAAGCATGATTACGGCGCGGCCGCGCTATTGGTGACAGAAGCCGGAGGCACGGTTTCAGCCTTCAAGGGCGGCCCCGTCACGGCGAACGGCGACATTCTTGCAGCCAACACCGCGCTGCACCCTTGGCTCGTAGAAGGCTTCGAGGGCTAACAGCCCTAGCCGAGAAGCAATGCTTCCAGACCGACCGGGTCATCGGTGGTGATCTGGTCGACCTTCAGCGCCAGAAGGCGGCGCACGACAGGCAATGCGGCCGGAATTGCCGAATTGATCGTGTACGCGTCGATGCTGCGCCCGGCGCGATGGAAGGCCGCAACGAGGTCGTATCCGGCATCGTCGGCAAACAGCACCAGCTGATGATGCAGGTAGATCATCCGCGCGCGTGGCGAGGCAGCCACGGCATCAGCGACAAAACCGTCGAAGTCGCGGCTTTGCTTCAGCCGCTCGATCGCGCCATGGTGGCAGGGGTCGTAGCCGATCGGCATGTCCGGCACGGCTTGGGACAACCGTTCCACAGCCTCGGGATCACCTGCCGAGAGAATGACCGACTTTGCGACCGGCGAGATCGCGGCGGCGAAGGCGGCGATATCCTCTTCGCGGATATCAGGAGAATCTTCCTTGAGATCGAGCTGCAGCACAGCACCACCGTCGCGGCCGACGCGCTTCAGCAGTTGGCCGAGATCATCGATCAGCATGACCTTGTGGGCCGTCGGCTCGCCGAAGGGGTCGCGCAGATGGAGAACGCGCAAGTCGCTCTCCGTCGCATCGATCACACGCCCCTCGCCCGTCGTCGCCTTGTTCAGCGTCTCGTCGTGCAGGACGGCGAAGCCGGCGCCATTGTAACGCACGAGATCGATCTCGATGCTGGCGCCCAGCGCCATCGCCTCGGCAATGCGTTGTCCCGTAAACGAGATATCGCCGGCATAGCGGTGGCCGCGATGCCATTTCAGCCAGGTTTTGTGGCCCGCCTGATCGATCGCGATGCCGCTGCGGTCAAGCGTTGCCAAGGATTCGATCATGATGTCGCTCGCCTGAGTTTGCCGATTGGTAGACCAGCTGGTTGTCGCGGAATGCCCGGAATGCGGAAGCCGTCGGCTCGATGCCCGCGCCCTTGACCCAGCTGCTATCCGGTGCCGTCATCGCCTTCAAGCGCGTCCCGTCGGCAAGGTCGATATCCACGATCTTGTGCGTGCCGAAATCGATGCTGCGATGGACGATCGCGGTCGAGAGCGTCTTCGATGGCTGTAGCGACAGCGCCTCGGGACGGAACGCAAGGACGACGTCGCCATCTTCGATCGGTACGGCAACGGGAAAGGCCGGATGCTGGCTGACGCCGCCACGAATGCTGGTCTTGACGAAATTCATCGAGCCGATGAAGCCGGCCACGAATTCCGTCTGCGGCTCGCGGTAGACGATGTCTGGTGGTGCGATCTGTTCGGTGCTGCCGTCGCGCATGACGACGATGCGGTCGGCGAGCGCCAATGCCTCATCCTGGCCGTGGGTGACGAAGAGCGTGGTGATGCCGACGCGCTGCTGGATGTCGCGCACTTCCTCGCGCAGCCGTTCGCGCAGATGCTGGTCGAGGCTGGCGAATGGTTCGTCGAGCAACAGGATCTTTGGCTCCAGCACCAGCGAGCGGGCCAACGCCACGCGCTGCTGCTGGCCACCCGACAACTGCGTCGTCATGCGCCGGCCGTAGTCGGCAAGGCCGACCAGCGCCAAAGCGTTTTCGACACGCTCGCGGATCTCGGCCTTTGGCAGGCGACGAAGCTTGAGGCCGAAGGCGATGTTGTTGAAGACGTCCATATGGGTCCAGAGCGCGTGGCTCTGGAAGACCATACCCGTCGGGCGCTTTTCCGGCGGAAGCGTCGTCACATCCTTGGCATCGATCAGGATCGAGCCGCCGCTCGGCTGCTCGAAGCCGCCGATCATGCGAAGCAGCGTCGACTTGCCGGACCCGGATGGACCAAGCAGGCAGACGAGCTCGCCGTCTTCCACATCGAGCGAGAAATCACGGACCGCGAACGAGGTGCCGAACGTCTTGGAGACGTTCTTGATCGTCAAGCGTGCCATATCAAGCCTTTCCTCGGGCGAAGCCCGATCCTAACGTCACGCGCCGAAGCCGCGAGCAAACGCACCCGTTCCGACGACACGGCGGGCAAACATCAGCGCGATGAACGACGGCACCCAGAGCATCACCGAGAGAACGGCGCCATACTGCACCACGATCTGGTTGTTGATGAAGGTGATCATCAAAACCGGCATGGTGCGTATTTCAGGCGCGCCAATCAGCCAGGCGCCTTCGGTTTCATAAAATGTGCCGACGAAGGTCAGCAGCAATGCGGCAAAGATCGTTGGCGCTGCCTGCGGCAGCGTGATCGACCAGAATACCCGCAATGGCCCGGCGCCCGCATCGCGCGCGGCCTCTTCCATCCGGCGATCGATGTTCTGGAAAGCCGCCACCGGGATCCAGATCATCAGCATCAGCGTCCCGACGAGCTGGATCAGCACCACGCCCCAGAAGGTGCTGATCAGCCCAAGCTTCAGGAAGATGCCGGCGATCGCCACCAGCAGGCCGAACTTCGGAAAGGCGTGCGATGCCAGGAACGACAGGAAGAGCACGTTCTTTCCGGGAAACGACATGCGCGCGAAAGCGTAGGCCGCAGGCAGGCAGATGATGGCGGAGAGAAGCGTGACCGTCGTCGTCAGCCGCAGGCTGAGGAACAGCGCGTCCCAAACATCCGCGCGCGACAGCGTCTGCGACCAGAAGCGGAAACCGAACTGCTGCGGAATGACCGACGGATAGCGCCACACCTCGGTGAAAGCCCAGGTGCCGACCACGATCAGCGGCACGGCGATGAAGAGCGTGAGCAGCACGGCAAACAGGATGCCCGCCCAATCGATCTCGGAACCGTTGACCTTGCTTGCGATCTTCATCGCGACGCCTCCCGGTTTTTGGCGATCGAGCGCACATAAAAGATGCCGAAGACCAGGCAGAAGCCGAAGGAGATCACCGCCTGCGTCAGCGCATTCAGGGGATCGTTCACATCGGAGAAGGTCCGCTGCATGAACGGTCCCATCATTTCCGGCGATGCCGGGCCGAGCACATAGGGCAAAGTGAAGGACGAGAAGATGCCGAGGACGGCGAAGGATGCCGTGACCAGGAGCGAATTGCCCATGCGCGGCAGGATGATCGAGACGAAAACGCGCATCGGCGACGCGCCGACATCACGTGCGGCCTCGACCGAGCTCTTCGGAATATTGCCAAGCCCGGCCGTCAGCATCAGCACCGTCAACGGAAGATTGTCCCACACCAGCCCGATCACAGGGCCCCATGGGGTCAGATAGGGCGACGGGATTTTCGGCAGTCCGACAGCGTTCAACAGCAGATCGACGGTGCCGTTGGGCCCGATCGTGCGGATCAGTGCGTAGGACAGGATGATCGATGGCACGAACATCGGGAAAATCGCCATACCCTGCACGTAGGCGGGAAGACGTCCCTGCGAAAAGCGCAGATAGAGCGCGATCGGCAAGCCGATCACCAGCAGCAGAACGCCACAGACGACAGTCGTCCACAACGTCACCCAGAGATTGGCGAGGCTGTAGGAGTCGCTGAAGAAAAACGCATAGGAGGCCAGCGATACCGACCTCGTGCCATCCGCCTGCGGGACGAACACCGTGGTGATCACGGCCGAGAAGATCGGGTAGACGATCAGCCATCCGAGCAGGAACACCGGCAGGGCGACCAGAAGAAGCCCTACCGGATTTTGCGCTTTGCCCGGCGCGGTTGCCCGCGCCGGCAGCGATAATGTCATGCCTTTACGCATCAGGTGCGGCTGATGCCCGGAGCAACGTTACGGTACCAACCGTCGTTGATGTTGCTTTCCCAATCGCCGGCCGGGAAGGTCGGGATCGTGGTCGGGATGACATCGGCGTATTTCTGGCGGAGTTCGTCAGAGATATGATCCCAGGAAACGCCGGGGAAGCCACCGATCTCGGTGATGATCGCTTCCTGGATTTCCTTGGTCAGCATGAAGGCCGCGAGCTTGAGCGCGGCGTCCTTGTTGGCACCGTTGGAGAACACCGTCATCCGCGAGAAGCCGCCGCAGAGCGCCAGATCGCTCAGCTGAACAAGACCCGTCGTCTCAGGCAGGACACCCTGCGACAGAGCCTGCAGAACCTGGTCGGACCAAACAGGCGTCATCGTGACAACGCCCTGGGCGAGCAGCTGGATCGACTGTGTGTTGCCGGCCGTGTAGGCGCCCTTTTCGTACAGCGACGGCGCGAGATCGTTGAGGATCGCCCAAGCCGGCGTCAGCATTTGGTTGCCAAGCTCGGCGGTGTAGTTATCTGTGGTGAACTTCTTCGGATCACGACCGTTGGCCTCGTGGATCGCGCGGCGCACGAAGTTGCCGCCAGAGCCACCCTTGTCCGGGCGGTTGTAGATGAACTGGCCAGGGTTGGCCTTGATCCAGGCCGTCAGCTGTTCCCAGGTCTTCGGCGCATCCTTGGGGTCGAGCTTGGTCTTGTCGTAGGCGAGCAGCACCTGCGAACCGCGATAGGGGAGCGAGTATTCGCTGTCGACGCTCAGCGGATTGACGTTCGCGAAGCCGTCGATGTTTTCGGCCGAGAACTTGACCCAGAGGCCGGCATCGATAGCGCCAGCAGGCAAACGCGGATCGAAGTGTTCGAAGATATCCGACTGCGGATCGGTCTTCGACTTGAGCGCTGCCAGAGCGCGGTCTGCAATCGCACGCAAGCCGGCGTTGTCGCCTGCATCGGTGACCTTCACGGCAGCTTCAGGGTGGGCCTTCTTGAAGGCCGGAAGCACGGTGTTGTTCCAGAAATCGATGATGTTGGCGTCGGAGCCACTGTAGAGGTTGATCGTCCCATCTGCAGCCATTGCAAAGCGTGGCAGGGCCAGCAGACCGGCTGCCGCCGATGATGTGACAAGAAACTCGCGTCTGTTCATGACCGTCTCCATTCGGTTTTGGGGCATTGCCCTTAGGACTGTGGTTTTGCTATCGCCGACGCGTAACAGTGACATGACAAGATAGGGCCGGAATTCATTTTTTGCACACCCGTGCAATTTAATTCGCCGAATAGGCCGGGGGCATCGCGGAAGATCGCGAATGCCACCGAGCGCAACGCCTCAGTTCTTGAAAACCAGACAGATCTGGTTGGTCTTGCGGATCTGTTTGCAGACATCATTGGCCTCCTCCCTCGTCTGCCGCGCGATGCGGGTCACATAGCGCGGCCGAAAGCCGAAGCTGCGGTCGCGCTGCCGCAGAATCAGCGGCTGCTCCTGATCGAGCGGCGCCGGAAACTGCGCGACAGCCTCGTAGAAGAGACGACGGGCGACATCAGGATTGGCGCTCGCCGCGATCTGCACGCCCCATGGCGCCCAGTTCCCTTCCGGCCGCCAAGCCGGCTCGGCCATCTTGCGGCGATCGGCAAGGGCAACACAGCTTTCGATGAACGGCTTATCCTCGGCCAAGGGACCCGCCGCCTTGTCGGGGGCCGAGGATTTCCACTCCTCGACGCTATGGGCGGTAATCGCCATCACGTAACTGCGCGTCTCCGTCGGCAGGCCGCCGCCATTGAGGAAGTTGGACAGCCCGTTTTCGCCGGCATTATACGCTGCCGCCGCGAGACCTAGATTGCCGAAGCGGTCGCGCAATTCGTCGAGATATTCGGCCGATTTCTGCAAGGCTTCCAGAACATCATAACTGTCCTGCAAGCCGCGCAGCTTGGCGGTACCCGGCATGAACTGCGCGATACCCTGCGCACCCTTGTAACTCAGCGCGTCCGGCCTGAACCGGCTCTCGCGCCAGATCAGCCGGGCGAAGAAGTCCGGCGGCAGGTCGTGCTCGGTCGCGGTGCGTTCGATCGCGCCGCAGAGATCGCGGTTGAAACTGTCCTTGCGAATGCAAAGCGTCTCCGCCGAGCCGGTCATCGAGCGCGTATAAAGGCAGGCTGCCTCCGGCTGAGCCTCGATGATCTCAGCAGCGCTGGCCGGGCCAATCAGTGTCATGCAAAGAGAGAGGCGGAAACCCCACGACACGAATAGACCGATGCTGCGCCGCCTGATCGCGATCATTTGCTCTCGGCGCCACGCTGGCGGCGCCGCCATTGGATGATATCAGGCGCGCATACCATTTCGTTTGAAGCCTGTAGTCAAGCCACACCTAAAACAGCGACCTATTCGCGTGACGCGGATCGTGTCAGGCGGTGGATCCCCAGCGGGCATTACAGGTCAGCGTTATGCTGTGCGGCCCCGGCAGATCGGCATCGTGGCGCTCGATGAGATCGACAACTGCGTCTATGAAGGCCACGTGATCGAGGCTGAGTGTCGTAAGATCGTTGCAATCCCATGCGGCCATGGCGATGCCATCCTGGCCGACGATGGCGATGTCATCAGGCGTGTTCTTGCCGAGCATGCGCCGCGCGGCGTCTCGCGCGCCGATCGCCATCACGTCGTTGCCGCAAATGATGGCGTCGACCTTCGAGCGATGCAGCAGCAGCACCGCTTCCTTGAAGCCGGAATCGTACGTGTAGTCGCCGAAGGCCTCGGCCTCGATGGCCAGTCCGCGCTTGGCGAGCGCGTCCGCGAACCATTTGCGTCGAAGCTTGTCGATCCAGCTGGATTTGGTGCCGGAGAGATAGGCGAAGCGCTTCTTGCCGTCATTGACGATCTTCTCGATGATCTCGTCGGCCGCGGCCGAGCCGTCGATGCGGATGTTGGAGACGTTTTCATTCTCCAGCGGTTCGAACGAGACGATGATCGGCTTGGTGGTATGGAAGATATCGACCGCGTCCTGCATCGACACCATGTCCGAGAAAACCACGACATGATCCACCTGATAGGTGGATGCCAGCCGCATCAATTGCAGCCGATCATCGTGATCGGCACAGCACAGGATGATCGGCAGCAGCTGGCGCGCCTGCAGCCTGTGGACCAGCAATTGCTGCTCTTCGGCCTCGCAAGGGTTTCCGATTGCATTGACGACGAGGGCGACCAGCCTTGAGCGCTGATTGTTCAGCGAGCGGGCAATCGCGTTCGGCTGATAGCCGTGTTCGCGCGCGACCGACAAAATTCGATCGCGCGTGGCGCTGCCGATCCTGGAATCGGGCGAGAATGCGCGGGAAATGGTGGCGGAGGATACCCCGGCGAGCTTTGCCAGTTCCTTCGAGGTGATCCGCCGCTTGTTCATGTCTGGTGTCCGATACGTCTATTCGGCGGGCCGGACGGGCATGCCGTCGGCTGCCGCCGATTCCTTGATTGCATCCCACAGCCTAGCGAAACGCAGTCCCATTTCAACGGAGCCGGTGTTTTCCATTTCACCAGCGCGAATAGCGAGGAAGTTTTTCATCGGGTTTCCGAGAATTTCGGCCTCTTCGCGCGGCTCGTTGAGCCGACCGACGCTGATTTCGCGCCAGCCGCCCCAGGCATCGATCCGCACGATCGCCTTCGAGTAGAAGAAGGTGATGTAGGAGGCGCAGCCTGGAGGCCCCTCGCCTGCCGCCGTCAAGGTCGCCAAGGCACCGTTCTTCAGGCGGGCGGACACTGCTGTGACGATATCGACCTTGCGGCCGTGCCTGTTCATAAAGGCCGACACGCTGGCGAAGTCGGAATTGGCCAGCAGGCAGACGGTGTTCATCATGTGCGCGCCGGTGTCGAACATGAAGCCGCCGCCCGAGATTTCCGGCTCCTGCTTCCAGTGACCGGCATAATTGTCGGCCCAACTCTCCCAGATCATGCCCGATATCGCGATAAGCTCGCCGAATTCGCCTGCAAGAGCACGCTTGCGCGTATCGATCACCAACGGCGAGAGGCCGCCCTGGAAAGCGGTGACAACCGTGACGCCGCTCTTCTTCTGCGCCGCGATCAGCGTTTCAGCCTCGGCAACGGTCGTGACCATCGGCTTTTCAAGGAAAAGATCGATGCCGGCCTCGACGACGGCTGCCGCCTGCTCGCCATGAAAGGCGTGCGGGGTGGAGATGTAGACGATGTCCAGTTCATCCCGGCATTTCGTGAGCATCTCGCGATAGTCCTCGAAGCTCTTCGGTGCCGCTGCGCCGGTTGCGGTGCAGACGTCGATCAGACGCTGGCGCGACGAAGCGGTCGTATCGGCAAGCGCTACGAACTCGACCTCCGGCATTGTCGCCCAGCTCGCCGCATACTCGGCCGCCTTCAGGCCGGCGCCGATCACGCCCAGCCGCAATTTCTGTGTCATGAAACTCCTCCCACATGATTGTGTACACGATTACACAAACGGAAAACTTGACGCAAGTTCTATTTTATTGCGTAAAATCAATATATTATATGTTGATATAAATTCTTTGAGAAATCCGCCTTGCCTCGTTTAGGAATGCGTGTACATTTTTCACACGGTGCTGGAGGGCGCCGCCAATCAAAAAGGGAGGACTTCCGTTGAAGAAGACGGTCATTGGTGGCCTGTGCGCCATTTTGCTGAGCGCGGTCTCGACGCTGGCACATGCCGAAACAATCCGAATTGCAAATCACGGCCAAGCCGGCATCGACGCCATGAAGTCGACGGTCGAGGCGATCGAAAAGAAATACGGAGTGACCGTCGAGGTCGTCGAGTACCCGGCGCCCGACAAGGACTACCTGACAAAGCTGCTCACCGAGCTTGGCGCCGGCAACGCGCCGGATCTGTTCTCGATCCCGTCGACGGCGGCTGTGGCCGATATGGTCGAAGCCGGATACCTCGCCCCTGTAACCAAAGAGATCACCGCCTGGGACGGCTACGCGAACTTCTATGACGTCGCAAAGCAGCTGGCCGTGAGCCCCGACGGCGAAACCTACGTCATGCCGTTCATGCTCGGCATCCAGGAGATCTACTTCCGCAAGGATGTGCTGGAGAAAGCCGGCATTTCGACCGAGCAACCGAAGACCTGGCAAGACCTGCTGGATCGTGCCGCTGAAGTGAAGGCGAAGACCGGCGCTTACGGCCTGCTCTTTCCGGCCGGCGTGTCCTGGGGCAGCGGCGCCTTCGATGAAGGCTTCCAGCATCTGCTCGTCGGCTCCAAGACGCCGCAACTCGTCGATGCAGATGGAAAGCTCGATCTCAGCGGTGAAGGCATCAAGGACGTCTTCGGCGTTTACAAGGAGCTGATCGACAAGGACCTGATGCCGACGCAGCCACTGCTTGGCCCCGAGCCGTGGGTCATTCCCAAGTACCAGATGTTCCCTGAGGGCAAGCTTGCGGCAACCACTTGCGGCTCTTGGTGCTACATCTTCGATTGGGGCCGCGAGAGCAAGAACCCGATCCCAGAGGTGGCAAAGATCGTCGGCACCTGGACCGTTCCCGGCCAGACGGGCGGCCAGTACGTGCTCGCGAACCTTGCTGCTCCGTGGGCCGTCAACGCGAAGTCTGCGAACGTGGAACTGGCGACGAAGGCGCTGCTTGAGATCGGCTCGGTCGACACGCAGGTCTCTTACGCCGCGCGCATCGGCAATATTCCGGCAAGCAAGGATGCGGCCAAGAGCGCCGAGTTCCAGAAGTTGACGGAACTCGTTCCGATCCACGCCGCGGCCGGCAATGGCGTCTTCCTGAAGCAGGCTTCCGGCTTCGGCACCATCGCCGAAGGCGTGGCACGCGCAACCGAGGCGCTGCTGCGCAAGGAAACGGATGCTGCCGGCGCCCAGAAGATCCTTGTCGATTACGTCAAGGAAACGCTCGGCGACGACGTGGTGAAATAAGCCTCAAGCCCTTCGACTTCCGCCCAAGACTGCAGGCGCGGCCAGCTGGCCGCGTCTGCGATCATCAGACAAGGTTGCGAGCTTCATGGTCCTCAATTCTCACGAACGACGCGTCGAGCGGCAGCTCCTCGTGATCCTGCTGCCGTCGCTGGTCCTGCTTCTGGCCTTCGTGATCTATCCCGCACTTTACTCCGTCTATCTGAGCTTCACCAACGAAGCCCTCACGGGCGCCGCAGCGCTGCGTCCGCGCTTTGTGGGCATTCGCAACTACATGCGGCTTCTGAACGACGCGAAGTTCTGGAACGCTATCATCGTGACGTTCTTCTTCGTGGTCGGATCCGCTGTGATCGGCCAGTTCGTTCTCGGGCTGATTTCGGCTGTTGCCCTGCGTCGGCAGATCATGTTCCGCCAGATTTTCTCCTCGATGATCCTGCTGCCCAACGCAGCACCTGAGGTCGTTGCCGGTTTCATGTGGATTTCGATGCTGGCTGGCGGCGAGAACGCCACGCTCAGCCGTATCGTGAGCTTCTTCGGCGTGACACCCACCGATTGGCTCCAGGTCTTCCCGCTGACGATGATCATCGTCGTCAACACTTGGCGCGGCATCGCCACAGCGATGATCCTCTTGACTGCGGGCCTCAGCACCATTCCGAGCGAGATCTATGAGGCTGCCCGCATGGACGGCGCCACGCCATCGCAGATGTTCCGCCGCATCACGCTTCCCCTGATGATGCCGACGATCCTTCTCTACATGCTGATCTCCGCCGTCTCGACGATCGCGGTCTTCGGTCTTGTCTATGCGCTTACGCGCGGCGGCCCTGGTGGCGCGACCGAAGTCATCAGCATCTACATCTACAACCAGTCCTTCACTGCCTTCCAGCTCGGCTACGGCGCCGCGGTCGCGGTCGTCACTTTGGTGATCTCGCTGATCCTCGGCATCGCATACGTGCGGGCAATGAAGGTGGAGGTCTGACATGGCAGTGCTTTCCCCGACAGAAAACGCCAACAAGACCCGATCGGACCTGCTTGCCTACGCCACGCTGTCGCTGATCTCGATCTTCTGCGCTGTCCCGTTCCTCTGGGTTCTGCTCGCGTCGCTCGATGGCAACGCCCAGCTGTTCCTCCGCTGGCCGGAGCAATGGACGCTCGACAATTATCTGCGTGTGTTCACCAAGGAAGACGGGGCGAAGTGGCTCTTCAATTCGCTCTTTGTCGTCGGCTCCGCGACGGTGCTGGTGATGGTGCTGGCCGGCCTCGGTGGCTATGCCTTGGCGCGCACGCGGGCCTGGTGGAAGCTGCCGTTTCTCTACGCGATCCTTCTGATCCGCGTCTTGCCGCCGACCGCGCTGGTGGTGCCGCTCTACAAGTTCCTGCTGACGCTCAACAATGCCGAGGGCGCGATCCTACGGCCGATCTTCGGCGAGTACGCCCGGCCGATCATGCGCTGGACGGGGTTCATCGACGGTTATCTCGGCCTGATCCTGGTGCTCGCGACCATGCAGCTGCCGTTGGCGCTGTGGATCATGAAAACCTTCTTTGACGGCCTGCCGCGCGACTATGAGGAGGCAGCGCTGATGGACGGCGCAACGATGACGCAGCGCATCCGCCGCGTCCTGATCCCGCTGGCGCTGCCGGGGCTGGCCGCGGCCGGGTTGTTTGCTTTCATGTCGGCATGGGGCGATTTCCTGCTGCCGCTGATCTTCCTCTCGTCACCGGAGCTGCAGACGCTTCCCCTCGGCCTCTTTCGCGCTTTCCTGCGCATCAACGAGATCGATTACGGCCTGCTTGCCGCCCTCGCCTTCATCTACCTCCTGCCGGCTGTGATCGCCTTCGGCTTCGCGCGGCGCTTCCTCGTCCAGACCTTCGCGGGCGGCGTCAAAGGCTGATATCCAGAAAGAGTTTCACAGATGATCAATCTCAAGAACGTTCGCAAATTCTATGGCGCCCTGGAGGTCATCAAGGGCGTCGACATCACCGTCGAGGACGGCGAGTTTGCCGTATTCGTTGGTCCTTCGGGTTGCGGCAAGTCGACCCTTCTGCGGATGATCGCCGGGCTGGAAGGCATCGACGACGGCGACCTCATCTTGAACGGCAAGCGCATCAACGACGTGCCGCCGGACAAACGCGGTATCGCCATGGTGTTTCAATCCTACGCGCTCTATCCGCATATGACGGTGGCGCAGAATATCGGCTTCTCGCTCAGCCTGAAGAAAGTGCCGGAAGCGGAAATCCGCAAGCAGGTGGAAGGCGTCGCCGAAATCCTGCAGCTAACTGACTATCTCGATCGCCGCCCCGCCGCATTGTCCGGCGGCCAACGACAGCGCGTCGCGATCGGTCGCGCCATCATCAAGAAGCCGTCGCTGATCTTGTTTGATGAACCGCTCTCCAACCTCGATTCCGCGCTGCGGGTACAGATGCGCGCCGAGCTGCAGCGCTTGCACCGCGAATTGAAGGCGACCGTCGTCTACGTCACCCACGATCAGGTCGAGGCCATGACCATGGCGGACCGCATCGTCGTCCTGAACAAGGGGCTTGTCGCCCAGCAGGGCGCACCGATGGACCTTTACCACAAGCCTGACAACGAGTTCGTCGCCACCTTCATCGGCTCTCCGCGCATGAACACCGTTCCCGTGACGATCAGCAAGCCGCAGGCCGGCGCGTTGCGCGTGCAGAGCCCGATCGGATTGGCGCTCGACCTGCCGGGTGGCGCCGGAACGGTGCCCGAGGGTGCCGCCACGCTCGGCATCCGCCCGGAGCACTTCAAGATCGCGCCCGAGGGCCAGGGCAATTTCACGGCCGACGTCGTCATAGTCGAACGCCTTGGCGTCGAGACTTACATGACCGTCGGCTCTGAGGCGCAGCCGATCGTCGTACGCGCCGAAGGCGATATCGCGGTGCGGCCGGGAGACCGCGTCTCTCTGACAGCCGATGGCGCCGCCTGCCATCTGTTCGACACCACCGGGCGTGTCATCCGCTCGGCTCAAGTATCCTAATCACGTTGATAACATCGAGGACATCATGACGATCAAGGTCACCATCTGGAACGAGGGACGCCACGAGCAACTGCACAAGGAGGTTCAGGAGATCTATCCTGACCGCATCGACGGTGCGATTGCGGCAGGCATCGCACATCCCGATTTCGAAATCCGTCGAGGAACGCTGGATGATCCCGACGAAGGCCTTCCCGACTCGGTACTCAACGACACCGACGTCCTGCTCTGGTGGGGCCATATGGCCCATGAGGACGTCAGCGACGGACTGATCGACCGTGTCCAGCAGCGCGTCCTGAAGGGGATGGGGTTGCTCATCCTGCACTCCGGGCATCACTCCAAGCTCTTCCGTCGCCTGATGGGCACCAACGCCAACCTCTCCTGGCGTGAAACACCGGAGGGCGATCTCGAGCGCGTGTGGGTGGTCAATCCGTCTCACCCGATCGCCGAGGGACTGCCGCCCTATTTCGAGGTGAACGCGTCGGAAATGTACGGCGAGCCCTTCGACATCCCGCAGCCCGACGAGCTGGTATTCATTTCCTGGTATTCGGGTGGCGAGGTGTTTCGCAGCGGCTGCACCTTCCAGCGCGGCCGGGGACGCATCTTCTTCTTCAGCCCCGGTCACGAGAGCTACCCGATCTACCATGACAAGACCATTCATAAAGTCATCTCGAACGGGATCCGCTGGGCAAAGCAGAACCACACCGACGGCCGGATCCTGGAAAACTGGCACCGCGCCGAGCCGCTGCATGGACGCCCTTCCAAGAAAGCCTGAGCTCCGCCGTTTGACCCGTTGAACATCGGCGCGGCCCACGGTCGCGCCGCTTCCGGCACTGAAAAGCCACCAATGGCTCCAGTTGCAAGTCTTGGGCAATTCGGCCAATTTGATCTTGCCGGACGGGACACCAGTTTATCCTTCGCACAAGAAAGACGCTGGCCCGATCAGTGCCGGCAGCCATGCCGGCAACGTGTCAAACAGGATGAATGCGATGCAGCTGAAAGACCCCTCCCTTTTTCGCCAGGCCGCTCTTGTTGGCGGAGAATGGATCGATGTCGATCCCGCCAATGCGATCGAGGTCAACAATCCGGCCACCGGAGAGATTATCGGCCGCGTGCCCAAGCTCGGCGGCGGCGAGACGAAGGCGGCAATCGAGGCGGCGCGCGTCGCGCAGAAGGGCTGGGCCGCCCGCACCGCCAAGGAACGCGCCGGCATCCTGCGGAAGTGGTTCGATCTGATGATCGAGAACAAGGACGACCTCGGGCGCATCCTGACGCTTGAACAAGGCAAGCCGCTTGCCGAAGCCACCGGCGAGATCGTCTATGGCGCGAGCTTCATCGAATGGTTCGCGGAGGAAGCCCGGCGCATCTATGGCGACCTGATACCGGGCCACCAGCCAGACAAGCGCATCATGGTGATGAAGCAGCCGATCGGTGTGGTCGCGGCAATCACGCCCTGGAATTTCCCGAACGCGATGATCACCCGCAAGGCTGGCCCGGCGCTGGCTGCGGGCTGCGCCATGGTGCTGAAGCCGGCATCGCAGACACCGTTCTCGGCGATCGCGATCGCGGTGCTTGCCGAGCGCGCCGGCCTGCCGGCGGGGCTTTTCTCGGTGCTAACAGGGTCTGCTGCCGCGATCGGCGCGGAGATGACGTCAAACCCGACCGTGCGCAAGCTCACCTTTACCGGATCGACCGAAATCGGCGCCGAGCTCTACAAGCAGAGCGCGCCAACGATCAAGAAACTCGGGCTCGAGCTCGGCGGCAATGCACCGTTTATCGTCTTCGACGACGCCGATCTCGATGCAGCCGTCGAGGGTGCTCTGATCGCGAAATTCCGCAACAACGGCCAGACATGCGTCTGCGCCAACAGGCTCTACGTGCAGGATGGCGTCTATGACGCCTTCTCCAAGAAGCTCGCGGAAGCGGTCGGGAAGCTGAAGACCGGCAACGGCTTCGATGAAGGCGTCATTCTCGGCCCCTTGATCGACAAGCCGGCGCTTGAGAAGGTTGAGGAGCACGTCGCCGACGCGCTCGCCAAGGGTGCGAACATCATCCAGGGCGGCAAGCCGCATGCGCTGGGCGGCACCTTCTACGAGGCCACCGTCCTCGCCAACGTCACGAAGGATATGGCCGTCGCGCGCGAAGAGACGTTCGGCCCGCTTGCTCCCCTCTTCCGCTTCAAGGATGAGGCGGATGTAATCGAACAGGCAAACGACACCGAATTCGGCCTCGCTTCCTATTTCTACGCCAAGGACCTCGCGCGTGTGTTCCGCGTGGCCGAGGCGCTGGAATATGGCATGGTCGGCGTGAATACGGGCCTGATCTCGACGGCGGAAGCGCCGTTCGGTGGCGTGAAGCTCTCAGGCCTCGGCCGCGAAGGTTCGCGATACGGCATCGAGGAGTTCACCGAGATCAAGTACGTCTGCCTCGGCGGCATCAGTTGACGCAAGACCACGAAAGGCGCGCAAGCCGAATGGTTTGCGCGCTGGCGCTACCCGTTGATCCGGAAAACTGAAAGCTGAAGAACGCGTGGGCCAGAATCGAAAAAGCCTGCCGCGGGAGGAGGTGCGACAGGCTTTTCGAAAATAACCGAATGACAGCTGGGAGGAGGAGTGCTGTCATTCCCACAGGCGCCCTTGGGAGGAGGATAAGGCCACCTGCAACTCGAAGCTCTGCGGGAGGAGGTGCATCGCTTCGATGATTTGTTTATACAGCAAGCGCGCTCAAATCATAGGCACAATTCTGCAGAACAGCTATGCGCTATGCGCGTGACGCGCAGCTTCTGTCGCAGATCTGCGCCACATGGCCGTTGCGGCGCAAGTCGCCCGCCCCCTTGGAATTTCCGCGTTTTCTGCTACCACGCGCCGGAAAACATGAGGAAACGCCGATGAGCGCCGCATTTTATCGTGACTATGTTGTCGATCTGAAGGCACGTATCGACGATCTGCATACCGACCCCAGCAGCTATCAGACTTACGATCTGACGATGGAGCTGCTCGCCCAGAAAAACCTGATCAGCTACGCGATGAGCCGCAAACAGGGTCAGGTGGACAGTCTCTTCTATCGTCGCGACACGGCAAGCGGACAGGGCACGCAGATGTCGCAGGAGACGGCGTACCGGGTATTCTCCGGCTTCTTCGGACTGGGCCAGTTCCTGGCGTCGACGGGGCGGGCGAACGGGCTCGGCGAGGAAGCGTTCGCGGAAACGCTGACGGCGGGATGGGAATATCCCACCTGCGCGGTCCAGTTCGCCTACCGGAAGAAGGGCCAGCCGCGCGGCGCTTCGATGAAGATGCTCTTTGTCGGGCTGAATGGTGACGCGGATGCCGCAACATTCGAGGCCAAGCTGACGCAACCCGAGCTATTGATCGGCGCACGGCCGTTTTCCACCAAGCTCCTGTGGGAGTGGAAGTGAAGTCGTTTTAAGCGGCCGGCGAGCGCCTGATGTCGGCAAGCAGCTCCTGGGCAACCTCGCGCAGAAGACTGGCGATACTTTCCAGAAAAGCGCCCATCGCCGAACCCGTGCGCCAGCAGATGCCGATGCGCCTGTTCGGCGATATGCCTTCGAAACGCAGAAGCCTGATATCGCCCGACGCCGGATGCAGCGCGGCGAGCTCGGGCAGAAGCGTGATCCCGACATTGGCGCCGACCATCTGGCGCAGCGTCTCCAGGCTGGTGGCGCGAAACGAGGTGCGCTCGCTCGCACCCGACAAGCGGCACACATCGAGCGCCTGGTCCCGCAGGCAATGCCCCTCTTCGAGCAGCATGAGATCGTAGCGATCGAGGTCCCCGAGCGTCAGCGACCGCCGCTTTGCCAGCGGATGCGTGCCGGGAACGGCGAGCAGGAAGTCCTCCTCGAAGAGAAACTCTGCCTTCAAGTGGTCGTCGTTGATGGGAAGAGCGAGGATCGCGGCATCGAGATTGCCGCTTCTGAGCCGCGCCAGGAGCGCATCGCTCTTTTCTTCGATCAGCAGCGTCTCCAGCCGCGGGAACTGCCTATAGATGCGCGGCACCGCATGCGGCAGGAAATAGGGTGCAAGCGTCGGGAAGATGCCGAGACGCAGGGTGCCAACCTCGGGATTGAGGCTGCGCAAGGCCGATGACTTGATCTCGGCGACCTCTTGCATGATGCGCCTTGCCCGCTTGACGGTATCCTCGCCGAACGGTGTCAACATGACCGTGCGCGGCGTGCGCTCGATCAGAGGAGCGCCAAGGGTCTCCTCCAGTTTCCGGATCTGCATGGAGAGCGTCGGCTGGCTGACCAGGCACGCCTCGGCGGCCCGGCCAAAATGCCGGTGGTCCGCCAAGGCAATCAGGTATTCCAGCTCGCGAAGCGTCATTTCAGGACCGTGTCGATCAGCCTCAAGCCGCCTTCACCGCATCCTCGTCCGGGCTAGACGTGCGGATCAGATGATCGAAGGCCGCAAGCGATGCCTTGGCGCCCTCGCCGAGCGCAATCACGATCTGCTTGTACGGCACCGTGGTGCAATCGCCGGCGGCGAAGACGCCGGGGACCGAGGTCTGGCCGTGATGATCGACGATGATCTCGCCGCGTGGCGACAGATCGATCGCGCCCTTCAGCCATTCGGTGTTCGGAAGCAGACCGATCTGAACGAAGATGCCTTCGAGATCGAGCGTGTGGCGCTGACCCGCAACGCGGTTTTCGTAGACGAGCCCGGTCACCTTCTGGCCGTCGCCCAGCACTTCCGTCGTCTTGGCGGAGAGCAGGATATCGACGTTGGGAAGGCTGCGCAGCTTGCGCTGCAGGACATCATCGGCGCGCAGCTTGTTGTCGAATTCGATCAGCGTCACGTGGCTGACAATGTTGGCAAGATCGATCGCCGCTTCGACGCCCGAATTGCCACCGCCGATGACGGCGACGCGCTTGCCCTTGAACAGCGGGCCGTCGCAATGCGGGCAATAGGCAACGCCCTTGTTGCGATACTGGTCCTCGCCGGGAACGCCCATCTGCCGCCAGCGCGCGCCGGTCGACAGGATAACCGTCTTCGAGCGCAGAGTGGCGCCGTTGGCGAGCTCGACCGCGATCATGTCCTTGCCGGGAACGAGCTTTTCGGCGCGCTGCAGGTTCATGACGTCGACGTCGTATTGCTTCACATGCGCTTCCAGCGAGGCCGCGAACTGCGGACCCTCGGTGTGCTGCACGGAGATGAAGTTTTCGATCGCCATCGTGTCGAGCACCTGACCGCCGAAGCGCTCGGCGGCAACGCCGGTACGGATGCCCTTGCGCGCGGCGTAAATGGCCGCCGCAGCGCCGGCCGGACCGCCGCCGATGACGAGCACGTCATAGGCTTCGCGGCCATTCAGCTTTTCAGCGGCACGTGCAGCCGAGTTGGTGTCAAGCTTGGAGACGATCTCCTCGACTTCCATTCGGCCCTGACCGAACAGCTGGCCGTTGAGATAGACCGTCGGCACCGACATGACCTGGCGGTTTTGAACCTCGGCCGGGAACACGCCGCCATCGATCGCCACATGCTTCACGCGCGGGTTCAAGACGGCCATCAGGTTCAGCGCCTGCACGACGTCGGGGCAATTCTGGCAGGTGAGCGAGAAATAGGTTTCGAAGAGGAAATCGCCATCGAGATCCTTGATCTGATCGATGATCGCCTGCTCGGTGCGCGGCGGGTGGCCGCCGACCTGCAGCAGAGCCAGCACCAGCGAGGTGAACTCGTGGCCCATCGGAATGCCCGCGAAGCGAAGGTTGATGTCGTGGCCTGGGCTGGTCAGCGCGAACGAGGGTGCGCGCTCGCCGTCATCGCGGGTTTCCACGACCGAGATCTTGTCGGAAAGTGCGACCAGTTCGGCGAGAAGCTCCGACATCTCTTTCGACTTGGCGCTGTCATTGACCGAAGCGGTGATCGCGATCGGGCGAACGACCCGTTCCAGATAGCCCTTCAACTGGGATTTCAGATTGTCGTCGAGCATGGGACACTCCGCTAAAAATGGATGGCCGCGCCGCGTTTGGGGCGCTGAATATGGTATTGGGTGCCGCCCTCCAGATGGACCGGAAGGCGGCAGTCATTCGAACGTCAGATTTTGCCGACGAGGTGCAGCGACGGAGCGAGCGTCTTTTCGCCCTCTTCCCACTTGGCCGGGCAAACTTCACCCGGATGCGCGCGCACATACTGCGCAGCCTTGATGCGACGCAGCAGGTCGACGGCGTTGCGGCCGATGCCTTCTGCAGTGACTTCCATCGCCTGGATGACGCCATCGGGATCGACGACGAAGGTGCCGCGGTCGGCAAGGCCTTCGGATTCGCGCATGACTTCGAAGTTGCGGCTGATCGTGCCCGTCGGGTCGCCGATCATCGTGTACTGGATCTTGCCGATCGTCTCGGAGCTGTCGTGCCAGGCCTTGTGGGTGAAGTGCGTGTCGGTCGAGACCGAATAGACCTCGACGTCAAGGCGCTGCAGCTCGGCATAGTGATCGGCAACATCGCCGAGTTCCGTCGGGCAAACAAAGGTAAAGTCGGCCGGGTAGAAGAAGAATACCGCCCACTTGCCCTTGGCGTCGGCATCGGTCACGTCAATGAATTTGCCCTGCTTGAAGGCCTGCGCCTTGAAGGGCTTAATGGATGTGTTGATAAGGGACATGAAGGCTCCTGTGAAATTGCTGCGAAGCGAAAACCTGCTTTCGCAGCGCAACATAAACAGGGGCCAGCGATAAATGAAATAGATAAAGAAAAATATTTCGATAGATAACCTCTATCGCAGGCCTGCGACGTGACGTTTATCAAGCGGCCGTCAAAAAGCCGCTTGATTCCGCGACGTCAACGGTTTCGATCACACCGATCGGCCGAGCCCGCCATCCACCTTGATATTCTGCCCGGTGATATATCCGGCGCCGTCCGATGCCAGAAACGCGACCGTCGCCGCGATCTCTTCGCTCGTGCCATAGCGCTTCATCGGCACCGATTCGCGGCGCTCCTCGGTTGCCGGCAAGCTGTCGATCCAGCCCGGCAGAACGTTGTTCATGCGGATATTGTCCGCCGCGTATGTGTCGGCGAATATCTTGGTGAAGGAGGCGAGACCGGCGCGGAAGACTGCAGAGGTCGGGAACATCGCCGACGGCTCGAAGGCCCAGGCGGTGGAGATATTGACGATCGCGCCAGACTTCTGCGCCTGCATGATCGGCGTGACGATCCGGGTTGGGCGGATGACGTTCATCAGGTAGACGTCCATGCCCTTGTGCCAATCCTCGTCGGTGATATCGAGGATGGGCGCGCGCGGGCCGTGCCCCGCGCTGTTGACCAGCACATCGATGCGGCCCCAGGCCTGCATGGCGAGATCCACAAGGCGTTTGATATCGTCATTCGACTGGTTCGAGCCCGTGACGCCGACGCCACCGAGCTCCTTGGCCAGTGCCTCTCCCTTGCCCGTGGACGAGAGGATGGCGAGCTTGAAGCCATCGGCCGCCAGACGCTTGGCGGCATCAGCCCCCATGCCGCTGCCGCCTGCCGTCACCAGGGCCACTTTTTCTACTGTCACGACATCCACCCTTTCGTCACTCTTCTTGCGCATCGCGCTTGTTTTCAGCCTTGATGCCATATGATACCATCAGGAAGGCATCGCTTCGAGCCAATTCGATTGGCATCAATCAGTAGAAAATCTATCGCATGAACGATCCGCTTTTCCGCCTTCCGCCGCTCAATGGCCTGCGTGCCTTCGAAGTCGCCGCCCGCCATCTCAACTTTCGCGCCGCAGCCGAGGAACTGGGCGTCACCCAAGCGGCGGTGGCCCAGCAGGTCCGCGGCCTGGAGAAAGAGTTGAACCTCGCCTTGTTCGAGCGCCTCCCCCGCAAGCTTGCCTTGACCGAAGCGGGACGTGGCTACGCCGAGAGCATCCGGCGTGCTTTCGAACTGATCTCCGATGCGACGGCGACATTGAGGCCGGAGCCCTTGCGGCTGACGATCAGCGTCACGCCGACTTTCGCGTCGAAGTGGCTGATCCCGAGGCTGCCCGATTTCCTGGCCGCCCACCCGGACCTCGATATGCGCATTCTCGCCAGCGAACGTGTCGCCAACTTCCAGTCAGATGACGTTGATATCGCCGTCCGGCTGGCGCGGCCGCCCTTTCCGGCCTCGCTGGAGGCCAATCTGCTTTTCGAGCAGGAGCTTGTCCCGGTCTGCAGCCCGGCGCTGATGCCAGCAACCGGACCGCTCGACCCCACCGATCTCGCGCGTTTCGTGCTGCTCCACGATACCCACAATCAGTGGCCGGAATTCATCGCTACGATCGCTGGCGCAAGGCCCGTCGCCACCTCGAAGGGCGTCCGCTTCAATCAAACGTCTCACGCGATCGAGGCTGCCCTTGCCGGACAGGGCATCGCGCTGGCAAGCGCGGTCTTCGTCAACGAGGATATCGCCGCCGGCCGGTTGGTGCCGGCGTTCACGGAAACGATGCGTGCGCAATCGGACTTTTACGTCGTCTCGCTCCGCAAGCCGAGACAAGCCCAATCTGTAGCCAAGGTCAGGGCGTGGTTGCTTCAGCATGCCGAGCAGTCCACTCGCGCCTGATAATCACGGCGACAGCTGCCGGACGACCGAGCGTCCCATCATTGCACGGCAGCCACCGTAAAAACGCAGGGCTCCTGCGATGGACCCCGCGGCCATTCGCTATAGATTTAAATTCGTGCATACGTGCGCGTATACTGACGCATTGATTGAATTGGGAATACAGCATTGGACTTGCGGAATAAAACGCTCTGCGCCTCCGGATTTCACGCTCCGGAGCGCGGAAAGATCGATATCCTGGACGAGGTGCTGATCGACATCGGCGCGGATGGCACGATCGCCGCCATGCATCGGCCGAGCGATCCGAACTACCGGACCATTCGCGAGGCCCGCGAGGAAGGCGGCGAGCTGGTCACGCTGCCGGTTGGCTCTTATCTCCTTCCGGGTTTCATCGATCTTCACGTCCATGCGCCGCAATATCCACAGCTTGGCAGCGCGCTCGATGTGCCGCTCGAGGTATGGCTGCAGAAATACACCTTCCCGCTGGAAGCCCGCTACGAAGACCTTGCCTTCGCAAAGCGCAGCTACGGCCTGCTCGTCGACGACCTCCTCGCAAACGGCACGACCACGGCGCTCTATTTCGCCACCGTGCACCAGGATGCGACGCGATCTCTTGCGGACATATGTCTGGAGAAGGGCCAACGCGCTTTGATCGGCAAGGTGGCGATGGACAATGCCGACGAGTGTCCGGATTACTACCGCGACGCCTCGCCGGATGAAGCCATTGAAGGCACGCGTGCACTGATTGATTACATCAACAATCATCCTGATAACGTTGAAAAGAAAGTCCTTCCTGTCATCACGCCGCGCTTCGTGCCATCCTGCACCGACGCGACGCTTGAGGGGCTGGGTGCTCTGGCCAAGGAATGCGGCTGCCACGTGCAGACCCACTGTTCGGAGAGCGACTGGGCGCATGGCTATGTGTTGTCCCGCTACGGCGTGACCGATACCGAGGCGCTCGATCGCTTCGGCCTGCTCGGCCGGCGCACGGTTCTGGCACACGCCAACTTCCTGACGGATGGTGACATGAACAAGGTGCGGGAGCGCGAAGCTGCTGTCGCCCACTGCCCGCTCTCCAACGTTTACTTCGCCAACGCCGTATTCCCGCTCAAGGCCGCCCTAGACAAGGGCATACACGTCGGTCTCGGCACGGATGTCTCCGGCGGGCCGAGCGCCTCGATGCTTGAGAACTGCCGCGGCGCGATCCTGATGTCGCGCGCTCTTGAGAGCGGCGTCGATCCCAAGCGCGATGCCGAATCGCGTGCCAGCTACGGGCCGGCCCAGATCGATTTCCGCGATGCCTTCTATATCGCGACGGCAGGCGGTGGCGTGGCGCTCGATCTGCCGATCGGCCAGTTCAAGCCCGGCTATCTGTTCGATGCGATCGTTGTCGACACCAAGGCGCCGAAGGGATCGGTGCGCTTGTTCGACGAATTCGATAGCGGCGAACAGATTCTCCAGAAGATCATCAACACCGCCTCGAAACCCAATATCGCAACCGCCTGGGTCGGCGGCACGAACCTGCGCTTGCCGTAAGAAAGGCGTCAGCCGCGCAACATCTCGATGATCGCTGAGAAATCGCGACCGCCATTGCCCTGCTTTTCGAAGAGAGCGAACAATTGCGCGGCTTCGGCGCCGAGCGGCGTCGAGGCGCCTGTCGCGAGCGCCGCCTCCTGCGACAGGCGGAGGTCCTTCAGCATCAAGGCGGCTGCAAAGCCCGGCTTGTAATCGTTGTTGGCGGGCGACGTCGGCACCGGGCCGGGAACCGGGCAGTATGTGTTGATCGACCAGCATTGGCCCGATGACGTCGAGGCGACATCGAACAAGGCCTGGTGCGAGAGGCCGAGCTTTTCTCCCAGCGCGAAGGCCTCGCAGACGCCAATCATCGATATGCCGAGGATCATGTTGTTGCAAATCTTCGCCGCCTGCCCCGCGCCTGCCTCTCCGCAATGGACGATCTTCTTGCCCATCGCTTCGAGTATGGGTTTGGCCCTTGCGAAGCTCTCCGGCGTTCCTCCCGCCATGAAGGTCAGCGTTCCGGCCGCAGCACCGCTGGTTCCGCCGGAGACCGGGACATCGAGCGATGGGCAATCGGCGGCCTTTGCCATCTCATGCGCCTTGCGCGCGCTGGCGACGTCGATCGTCGAGCAGTCGATGACGAGCGTTCCCGAGGGAATAGCGCCAAGGATGTCTGTCCACGCCGTCAGGACGTGCCTGCCCTGTGGAAGCATGGTCACGACGACATCGGCACCGCTCACAGCTTGGGAGATGTCACTCGCCGGCTGCACGCCGGTCGCTTCGGAGGATTGAAGCAATGCCGACACCAGATCAAAGCCCGCGACCGTGTGCCCTGCCTTGACCAGATTTGCCGCCATCGGCCCACCCATATTGCCGAGGCCGATAAACGCGATTTTTGTCATGTCCTGCTCCCATCGTCAGACGATCCCATTTGAGGGGCCCATTGAGGGATAGCTATGTCATGATCGCGCGCAGTCGAGAGCGACAGAGGCGGCGCCGTGTTGACGCTCCCTCGCCCCGGCAGTATCCCAATAGGGTCCGCGACATGCCGATGGATCGAGGAGGATGAACCATGCAGCACACCCGCGAGAGTTTCGACTGGTCCGATCCGTTCCGGCTCGTCGAGCAATTGACGGATGAGGAGCGCATGGTGCTCGACACCGCGCATTCCTACGCGCAGGAAAAGCTTGCGCCGCGTGTGCTCGAAGCCTTCCGCCATGAGAAAACCGATCCAAGCATCTTTCGCGAAATGGGCGAACTCGGCCTCCTCGGCCCGACGATATCGCCCGAATATGGCGGCGCGGGCCTCGGATACGTCGCCTACGGCCTGATCGCCCGCGAGGTCGAGCGGGTCGACAGCGGCTACCGCTCCATGATGAGCGTCCAGTCCTCGCTGGTGATGGTGCCGATCGATGCGTTCGGATCCGAAGCGCAGAAGCAGAAATATCTGCCAAAGCTCGCCACCGGAGAATGGATCGGCTGCTTTGGTCTCACGGAGCCGAACCATGGCTCCGACCCGGGATCGATGGCGACGCGGGCAAAGAAGGTCGATGGCGGCTACAGCCTTTCCGGCGCCAAGACGTGGATCTCCAATGCACCGATTGCCGATGTCTTCGTGGTCTGGGCGAAGACCGAGGATGGCGTGATCCGCGGCTTCATACTCGAAAAGGGATGGAAGGGCCTGACGGCCCCCGCCATTCACGGCAAAATCGGCCTGCGCGCCTCGATCACCGGCGAAGTGGTGATGGATGGCGTCTTTGTGCCGGAAGAGAACCTGTTGCCCAACGCGTCCGGCCTCAAGGGCCCGTTTACGTGTCTCAACTCCGCCCGTTTCGGGATCGCCTGGGGCGCGCTCGGCGCCGCCGAGGATTGCTATGCGCGGGCGCGGCAATACACGCTCGACCGCAAGCAGTTCGACCGGCCGCTCGCCGCCAATCAGTTGATCCAGAGGAAGCTCGCCGACATGGCGACCGAGATCACGCTCGGGCTGCAGGGCTGCCTGCGCCTCGGCCGGATGAAGGAAGACGGCCACCCGCCCGTCGAGCTTACCTCGATTCTCAAACGCAATTCCTGCGGCAAGGCGCTCGATATCGCCCGAATGGCGCGCGACATGCTTGGAGGCAACGGCATATCCGATGAATTCGGCGTCGCCCGCCATCTCGTCAACCTGGAGGTGGTAAACACCTATGAGGGCACGCACGACATTCACGCGCTGATCCTCGGCCGCGCCATAACGGGAATAGCGGCGTTCTCGAACTGATTGAGAATTCTTCTCCGCCAAATTGCAACGGACCCGACAATGTGCAAGCTTTCGCTTGTCGCGGGCAGAGCCTGCGCTGCGATGGGGGATTGCGCATGCTTCTGTTTCTCGCATTTCTGATCGGCATCATCGCCGGGCTGCGCGCGCTGACAGCGCCCGCGGCCGTCGCCTGGGGCGCAGCACTCGGCTGGTTCGATGTGTCTCAGACACCGCTCGCTTTCATGGGCTATCGCTGGACCCCGTGGATTTTCACGCTGCTGGCGCTGGTCGAACTGGTGACGGATCAATTGCCATCCACGCCCTCAAGAAAAGTACCGATGCAGTTCGGCGCGAGGCTGATCATGGGCGCGCTGTCAGGCGCGACGATCGGCGCTGCCGGCGGATCATTGATACCAGGGCTCATCGCCGGCATTCTTGGCGCGGCTGCGGGCACACTCGGCGGTGCGGCGGCGCGCGCTAAATTGGCAAGCGTGTTTCATAGAGATCCGCCGGCCGCCATTCTCGAGGACGCCGTCGCTATTGTCGGCGCGATCCTGATCGTGGCGTCGGTCTGATGCGGAGCTTCGACGCCATCGTTATCGGCGCCGGCCAATCCGGCCCCTTCCTCGCCGCCCGGATGGCGGAGAAGGGCATGAAGGTCGCGCTGATCGAGCGCAAGTATCTCGGCGGAACGTGCGTCAACGCCGGCTGCATGCCGACCAAGACCCTCGTCGCCAGCGCTCGCGCCGCCTATGTGGCACGCAACGCCGGCGGCTACGGCGTGACAATCCCGGGCGCGATCGGCGTCGACATGGCGATCGTCCGCAAGCGAGCCGAGACGGTGACCATGGAGGCCCGCAATGGGCTGATCTCCTGGTTCGCCGGCATGGACGGCGTCACCGTGATCTACGGCCATGCGCGCTTCGAAAGCGAACGGACGATCAGCGTCAACGGCGAATTGCTGACCGCACCCGGGATCTATCTCAACGTCGGCGCGCGACCGGCCATTCCCGATATGCCGGGTATCGACGACATCGACTATTTGACCAGCACGTCGATCATCGCGCTGGCCACGCTGCCCCGGCATCTGGTGGTCATTGGCGGAAGCTATATCGGTCTTGAGTTCGCACAGATGTATCGCCGTTTCGGCGCCGAGGTTACGGTCATCGAGCGTGGCCCCAAACTCGCCTCGCGAGAGGATGAGGATATCTCAGACGCGATTGCCGATATTCTGCGCGCGGAGGGAATTACGGTCCACACCGGCGCGGACCGCATCGCATTCAAGAACGAAGCGGAGGGAATCAAGGTTGCGGTCGCCGACGGCATAGCCGAGATCACGGCGAGCCATGTGCTGATCGCAACCGGCCGCGTACCGAACACGGACGATCTCGGCCTCGATCATGCCGGCGTCGCCACCGACAAGCGTGGCTACATCACCGTTGACGACAAGCTGGCGACCAATGTCGAGGGCATCTGGGCGCTGGGGGACTGCAATGGCCGCGGCGCGTTCACGCATACGTCCTACAACGACTTCGAGATCGCGGCCGCAAACCTGCTCGACGGCGAGGATCGCAAGCTCAGCGACCGCATCCTCGCCTATGCGCTCTATATCGATCCGCCGCTCGGCCGCGTCGGCATGTCGGAAAAACAGGCGCGCGCATCGGGCCGCGAGATCATGATCTCGACCCGGCCGATGACCAAGGTCGGCCGCGCCAAGGAGCGGGGCGAGACGAAGGGCTTCATGAAAGTGATCGCCGACGCGCAAACCAAGCAGATCCTGGGTGCCGCCATTCTTGGCATAGAGGGCGACGAGGCGATCCACGGCTTCATCGACGCGATGAACGCCGGGACAACCTATCCCGAGCTGAAATGGGCCGTGCCGATCCACCCGACGGTCTCCGAATTGATCCCGACATTGCTTGGCGACCTCAAGAGCGTGTAGCCTTCAACCCGGCAGGCCAGAAACGCTGAGGGATCAATCGTGTCCATAGAACATCTGATCGAACACTATGGGATTATCGCGATCTTCCTTGGCACCGCATTCGAGGGAGAAACCGCAGCCTTTTTAGGCGGCATCATCTCCCATCGCGGGCTGCTCACCTATTGGTCGGCCTCGCTGATGGCGTCGGCGGGTTCATTCGCCGGAGACCAGATGTGGTTCTTCGCCGGCCGCTATGCGTCACGCTGGCATGTCGTCCGCAGGCTGATGGAGACGCCGACGCTGGCGCAGGTTACATCGCTCCTCGAGCGCTACCCGACAGGCTTCATCCTGGCGTTCCGCTTTCTCGTCGGCCTGAGAACGATCAGCCCGATCGTGATCGGCACGACGCGAATCTCGACCGGCAAGTTCGTGATGTTGAATGCAATCGCGGCGCTCGTATGGGGACAGCTGTTTACGGCGCTCGGCTATCTCTTCGGACACGGGATCGAGCATATCCTCGGTCGTCTTCCGCTGCACCATCACCTCTTCGTCGGGCTCGGGGCCGCGGCCATCGTGGCTGGCGCGGCCCTTGTCTTCAGAAGAGCTTTCAGAAAAGTGTCGGCTAGCACGAGCTAGCCAGCCGGCGCCTAGTCCATCACGATCTGGAGCTTCACATCGCTCGGGCGCGCTTCGACGGCGCGGTCGAAAGCCTTGATCGAGTCTTCGAAGCCGAAGGTATCGGAAATCAGAGGCTTCAGATCGACGCGACCGGAGCCGAGAAGCGCAATCGACCGCTCATACTGATGGGCGTAGCGGAACACCGTTTCGATGCGGATTTCCTTGGTCGAGGCAGTCGAAACGTCGAAGCCGATCGGGTTGACCGGCAGGCCGACGGCAACGATGACGCCGCCAGGACGCGCCAGATCCATGATCGTTTCCCAGGCCTTCGGCGAACCGGAGCATTCAAAGATCACATCGGCGCCCCAACCGTCCGTCAGTCGCGAGACCTCCTCGACGAGGTTCGTTTCGCGGATATTGACCGGGATCACGCCCTGATACTGAGCGGCGGTATCGAGCTTCGGCTGCGCCAGATCGGCCACGATCGCGCGGGCGCAACCGCCGGCGAGCGCCGCAATGGCGACCATCGTGCCGATCGGACCGGCGCCGAGCACGACGGCGGTGTCGCCCGGCGCAATCTTCGCCTTGGTGGCGGCCTGCATGCCGACGGCGAAAGGCTCGACCATGGCGCCTTCGGCAAAGCTGACATTATCAGGCAGCTTGAACGTGTAGTTGGCGGGATGCACGACTTCGGGCGTGAGCACGCCGTGAACTGGGGGCGTTGCCCAGAAGGAGACGGCGGGATCGACATTATACATGCCGAGCCGGCTTGCCTTGGAATTCGGATCGGGAATGCCCGGCTCCATGCAGACGCGGTCGCCGACCTTCAGATGCGTGACGCCGGCGCCAACCTCGACGACGGTACCCGCCGCCTCGTGCCCGAGCACCATCGGCTCGTTGACGATGAAGGGGCCGATCTTGCCGTGCGTGTAATAGTGAACGTCGGAGCCGCAGACACCGACCGTGTGAATCTTGATCTTGACCTCGCCCGGCCCGGTTTCCATCGGCAGATCGATTTCGCGGATTGCGAGCTCATGCTGGCGCTCCAGCACCAGTGCGCGGACTTTGGTCATTTGCGTATTCCTTCCCTTGCCTCCCCGCGCGCGAGTCGAGCGCGGCGTCGGCGGACTATAGTCGCCGAACAAGACGGATTTCAATTCCATCGCGAAAGCTTTTGCTCATCAAGCGATGGAATGCCCGCGTCCGCTCGAAGGTCACCCTTGAAGCTCGCCCATCCTTAAGCGGCACGAGTCAAATCGCAGTCGCTTGCGCTGTAGGCTCAGCAGCACATTCATTTCAAATCGGCGGACGAAATGGCACGTCATTCCGAAACCGCCGCATGGAACAGAAACAATCTTCGTTTCATTATACGACCAACTTGGTAGAGTTTGGATCACAAACGAAGGAGGTTCCCATGCACGCACAACGGATTACCCGGCTTCTCGCGGCCGCGGTTCTGGCAGGCAGTTTCGCCATCGGCGCTGTCGCACCAGCTTTTGCCGACCAGACGCTTCTCAACGTATCTTACGATCCGACACGGGAACTCTATAAGGATTTCAACGCCGCCTTCGCACAGAAGTGGCAGAAGGACACCGGCGAGACGGTGACGGTCCAGGCTTCGCATGGCGGTTCCGGCGCCCAGGCGCGCTCGGTTATCGACGGTCTTGATGCCGATGTCGTGACGCTCGCGCTTGAAGGCGACATTGACGCGATCGCCCAGAAGACCGGCAAGATCCCCGCCGACTGGAAGAGCAAGCTTCCCAACAACTCGACACCTTACACCTCCACCATCGTGTTCCTGGTCCGCAAGGGCAATCCGAAGGGCATCAAGGACTGGGCCGATCTCGTGAAGGACGACGTCCAGGTGATCACGCCGAACCCGAAGACATCGGGCGGCGCACGCTGGAACTTCCTTGCTGCCTGGGCTTGGGCCAAACAGGCAAACGGCGGCGATGAGGCAAAGGCGCAGGCCTATGTGACGAGCCTGCTTCAGCACGTTCCCGTGCTCGACACCGGCGCACGCGGCGCGACCACCACCTTCGTCCAGCGCGGACTGGGTGACGTGCTTCTTGCCTGGGAAAACGAAGCCTATCTCTCGCTTGAAGAATTGGGCCCCGATCAGTTCGAGATCGTGACCCCGAGCTTCTCGATCCGTGCCGACCCGCCGGTCGCGGTGGTCGACGGCAATGTCGACAAGAAGGGCACGCGCAAGGTCGCCGAGGCCTATCTGAACTACCTCTATTCCGACGAGGGCCAGAAGATCGCGGCCAAGCACTATTACCGCCCGATCAAGCCCGAGGCCGCCGACCCCGCCGATATCGCCCGCTTCCCGAAGCTGACGCTTGCAACGATCGACGATTTCGGCGGCTGGAAGGAAGCGCAGCCGAAATTCTTCGGCGATGGCGGCGTGTTTGACCAAATCTACAAGCCGGCACAATAATACATCGCATGAGAGCACATAGCCCCACGCGGTGGCGGTTCAGGCGGCCGAGTGTCATTCCAGGATTTGGAATGGCACTCGGCTTTACCTTGATCTGGCTCACCCTTCTTATCCTCATCCCCCTCTCGGGCCTCGCATGGCGTTCGAGCGAACTCGGCTGGGAGAAATTCTGGTCGATCGCGATCGATGCCCGCACGGTGAACGCGCTGCGGATCAGCTTCGGCACCGCATTCGCGGCCGCCTGCGTCAACGTCATCTTCGGCATCGTGCTTGCCTGGGTGCTGGTGCGTTACCGTTTTCCCGGCAAGCGCATCATCGACGCCATGGTCGACCTGCCCTTCGCGCTGCCGACCGCCGTCGCCGGCATCGCGCTTGCGACGCTCTATGCGCCCAACGGCTGGCTTGGTCAGTTCCTGACGCCGCTCGGCATCAGAATCGCCTTCACCCCTGTTGGTATCGTCGTGGCACTCGTCTTCGTCGGCTTGCCCTTTGTGGTGCGCACGGTGCAGCCTGTCATGGAGGAGATCGACAAGGAGGTCGAGGAGGCCGCCGCCACGCTCGGCGCGAACCGCCTGCAGACGATCACCCGGGTTCTGTTGCCTGGCCTGGCGCCTGCGGTTCTCACGGGCTTCGCGCTGGCTTTCGCGCGCGGTGTCGGCGAGTACGGATCGGTCATCTTCATCGCCGGCAACCTGCCGTTCAAATCGGAGATCGCCCCGCTGCTGATCGTCATCAAGCTCGAAGAGTACAACTATGCGGCAGCCACCGGCATCGCCGCCGTAATGCTGGTGCTGTCCTTCGCCATGCTTCTCGTGATCAACCTTATCCAGAGTTGGAGCAGACGGAGGTATGGCAATGGCGCATGAAACTCACGCTTCGCCCGCCACGAAAGTGCGCTCCGTCGTCACCGAGCACCGATGGGCGCGGTGGACGCTGATCGTCGCCTCGCTGGTGTTCCTGACGTTGATCCTGATCCTGCCGCTGACAGCCGTGTTCGTCGAAGCACTGCGGAAGGGGCCGACCGCCTTCTTCACGGCCTTGCAGGATGCCGAGACCTTTTCGGCTATCCGGCTAACCCTGATCGTCGCCGGCATCAGCGTGCCGTTGAACGTCGTCTTCGGCGTGGCTGCCGCCTGGGCAATCGCCAAGTTCGAGTTCAAGGGCAAGGCCTTTCTGACAACGCTGATCGACCTGCCCTTCTCGGTCTCGCCGGTCATATCGGGTCTGGTCTTCGTTCTGCTGCTCGGCGCCAACACCTATCTCGGGCAATGGCTGAGCGCCCACAGCATCAAGATCCTCTTCGCGGTTCCAGGATTGATCCTGGCGACCATGTTCGTCACCTTCCCCTTCGTCGCCCGCGAGCTCATTCCGCTCATGCAGGAACAGGGAACCGGCGATGAAGAGGCCGCGATCTCGCTTGGCGCCAGCGGTTGGCAGACCTTCTGGCACGTGACCTTGCCGAACATCAAATGGGGGCTGCTTTACGGCGTGCTTCTTTGCAACGCCCGCGCCATGGGCGAGTTCGGCGCCGTCTCGGTCGTCTCCGGCCACATTCGCGGCCAGACCAACACCATGCCGCTGCAAGTGGAAATCCTCTACAACGAGTATAATTTCACCGGGGCTTTCGCCGTTGCCACGCTACTGGCGCTGCTCGCGCTCGTCACCCTTGTTTTGAAGACCTTGCTGGAAATGCGATACAGCGACGAAATCGCCGCGAGCCGGCGGCACTGAGGAATTAGAATGGAAGTTCGTGTTCAAAACCTACGCAAGGAATTCGATCGGTTTCCGGCTCTGCATGACGTGTCGCTCGATATCCGCTCCGGCGAGCTGATCGCGCTGCTTGGTCCGTCGGGCTCCGGCAAGACGACACTCTTGCGCCTGATCGCCGGGCTCGAAAGCCCGACAGACGGCCTTATCTACTTCGGCGACGAAGACGCGTCTCGCAAGAGCGTGCAGGAGCGCAATATCGGCTTCGTGTTCCAGCACTACGCGCTGTTCCGCCACATGACGGTGCTCGACAACGTCGCCTTCGGCCTGAAGGTTCGCCATTCCTCGCGCCGTCCTCCGAAGGACGAAATACGCCGCAGAGCGCTGGAACTGCTTGATCTCGTCCAGCTCCCCGGCCTCGAAAAGCGCTATCCCGCGCAGCTCTCCGGCGGCCAGCGGCAGCGTGTGGCGCTGGCGCGCGCCATGGCGGTGGAGCCGAACGTGCTTCTGCTCGACGAGCCTTTCGGCGCGCTCGACGCGCAGGTCCGCAAGGATCTGCGCAAGTGGCTGCGCGAGATCCACGACAGGACGGGACACACGACCATCTTCGTCACCCACGACCAGGATGAGGCGATGGAACTCGCGGACCGCGTTGTGGTCATGAGCCAGGGCGCGATCGAACAGGTCGGCACGCCCGATGATGTCTACGATCACCCGAATTCGCCCTTCGTCTTCGGCTTCGTCGGCCAATCGAACTGTCTGAAGGTCAAAATTTCCAACGGCGAAATCTGGTTCGATGGGCGCTCGCTCGGCATCCGCGCCGAGGGCGAGGCTGACGGCGAGGCGAGCCTCTACTTCCGCCCGCACGACATCGAGATTCGTAATGGCGCGGAAGGCATCGCCGGTGTCGTCACCAGCAGCCGCCGCGTTGCTGGAACGCGCCACGTCGAGATCGACATCGGACAGGGCCATCCGCCGATCGAGCTTGAACTGCCGCCAGCAGCGGCAGGCGGCCTTGACCAAGGCGGCATCGCGTTTCGCCCGACCCGCTGGAAGCTCTTCAGGTCTACTTGACGATTGCCTATAATCGGCTCGACCGCGAGGCACGAATGCGCCTTGTGGCGGCCGGGGTTATAGATGCGCCCATCGAAACGCTTGCCGCGTCTACTGACGCGGCTTGTCGGCGAAATGCTGGAGTGCGAATTCGGCGGCACGCTGGTTGGACTTGCGGGCATCGTCGAGCCAGAACGGAAACAGCTGCCATTGGTGGATCATTCCCGGCAGCACCTCCGTCGTCACATCGACGCCGGCCTGCTTGGCCTTGTCGGCAAGACGCAAGGTGTCGTCGAGCGAAATCTCCTTGGAGCCGACCTGCATCAAAAGCGGCGGAAAGCCCTTCATGTCGGCATAGAGCGGCGACACGCGCGGGTCCGTTGGCGAGCGATCGCCGAGATAGGCCTTGCGCGCCGCCTCGATCTGCAATGCATTGCCGAATGGATCGTTGACGGCGTTGGTCTTGATCGATGCACCGGTTGCCGCAAGATCGGTCACCGCGCTGATGGTGATCACAGCCGCGGGCGGCGGCCCTTGAAGCTTGATCTGCCGCAGCACCGCTTCGATCGCGAGGTTGCCGCCGACGGAATCACCGAGCACAACGATGTTGCCGCTTTCATATCCGGAATCGAGCAGCCACAGGTAGGCGGTCAACGTGTCGTCGATCTGGGAGGGATAGGGATATTCCGGCGCGAGGCGATAGTCGATCAGCAGCACATCCGCCGATGCCGCCTTTGCAAAGGATGCGGCCGAAGCGCGATGCGTGTCGAGCGAACCGCTGTAGAAGCCGCCGCCATGGACATAGAGAATTGCGCGCTTGCCGATCGAATAGTGAAGCCGCGCCGGCCATATCATTTCGGCATCCACGCCACCGGCGTCGACCTCCTTGATCTGCACCCGTGATGGGCCCGGCGTCTTTTGCATCAACTGCTCGAAGGCGGCCCGGCGTTCGGAGAGCGTGCTCGCCCTCGCATAATGCTCGCCCATCTTGTCCAGCAGCTTCGCGACCTGTGCTCTCGACGCCTCCGTCTGCACGGCTTCGTCTGCAGCGAGCGAGGGCGCCGCAAGACAGATTGAAAGCAGGGAGACGGCTGCGATGGCACGCCGCGCCGTCACAATCGACCGCCTGACCGCATCTCCATGATGATGGCGTGCGCTTCGCATTTCAATACTCTCCGTGCCGGCCCTGTGCCGATCCGCGCAGACCCTCTCACGACTGGAGGCTGTGTCAAGGTGCGCGAGGCGCCTATGGTAAACCGGGCACGGTTGCAGTCGTATCAGGCGGACTTGGCGTCTTCCCGCAGATTGACGAAAGCCTTGATCGGAAGATGATCGGAAGCGACACGCGACAATGGCGTATCGTGAGCTTCGACCGTGGTCAGCACGCCCGAGCGATTTGCTATGATGCGATCGAGCGCAAGCACCGGCAAACGCGCTGGAAAGCTTGGCACGGCGAGCGGCTGCGGACCGAAGATCGACTGAAACGAATGAAGCGACGAGCGGTCGCCCAGCCGCCATTCGTTCAAGTCGCCGAGCAGGATGGTCGGCATGTCGGACTTGTCCGCCATCAACTCGAGCAGCACCTTCGCCTGCTGCGCTCTCGAATGCCTCAGAAGGCCGAAATGCGCGGCGATGATCCGCAGCGCGCCGCCTCTTTCCAGATCGAGCTCCGCGACGAGCGCGCCGCGCGGTTCCAGGCCCGGAAGCTTGATCTGGTGAACGTCTCGAACCAGCCCCTTCTTGAAGAGCACCACATTGCCGTGCCAGCCATGCGCCTTGTTCACGCCGCTGATCGGCACGGGCACCAAGCCGCTCTCTCTTTCCAGGCGCGGCAGATCGAGAATGCCCGTTCGTTCGCCGAAACGCGTATCCGCCTCCTGAAGGGCGATGACGTCGGCGTCGATTTCATGGATGACGCGGCTGGTGCGATCAGGGTCGAAGCGTCTGTCGTTGCCCACGCATTTATGCACATTGTAGGACGCAATCAGCGTGCCTTCCGGGCGTGACATCGGACTGGCATGAGCCAGTTCGACGCGCTTCCTGTGGTTTCGGATGGAAGCAAGAATGCTTGCTGGCAGATTGTTGTTCCTGGCATGCATCGCTGTTTTCCGGTGCTCCATGAAGCGAATGGGTTCCCTGGCTTCAGTATAGGCGCTCCGCTCAAAGTTGCCATGTCAGAGCATGCAAAAATCGCTCAGAGATAGGGCGAGCCGAGCCAGAGAACCTTGTTCAGCAGGCGCACCGGAAACGGCGCGGACCGCAAGCCTTGCAGCGTAACCGGCGCGGCAGACCGGATCGCCTCGTCGATATGTTCCTCGATCTCGTTGGCGAAGCCCTCGTTCAAAACTTCGAGATCGATCTCGAAATTCAGCCGCAGGGAGCGCGGATCGAGATTGGACGAGCCGACATAAGACCAGACGCCATCGATCGACAACAGCTTCGAATGGCTGAACGCGCCGCTGGCGCGCCAGATGCGGCAGTAGTTGCTGACGATCTGGTCGAACTGCGCGGTCATCGCCCTGTCTACCAGAACAAGATTATTGGCGGCGGGAACGACGATATCGACCTCGACGCCTCGGCGCGCCGCCGTCGCCAGCGCGCTGATCAGCTCGCGATCCGGCAGGAAGTAAGGCGACATGATCTTGATCGACGTACGGGCGACCGAAAAGGCCCCCATCAGCATCTTGTGGTTCGTCTCCACCCTTCTGTCGGGTCCTGACGCGACGACGCGCATGAAGACGGGATCGCCAGGCTCCCGCTCGGGTGCTGCGATCCGCCACTCGTCGCCGGTCAGCTCCTCACCGGTCGTGAAACGCCAGTCTTCAGCCGCGATATCGAACAGGTCGGCGACAACCGGCCCGGTGACCATGAAATGCGTGTCGCGCGCGAAGTCCTCGCCGGCAAACTCGCGCGTGAAACCGGCCCGGATGTTCATCCCGCCGGTCAGCGCCACACGGCCGTCGACGATTACGATCTTTCTGTGCGTTCTGAGGTTGGCGTAGGGCAAGCGCAGCCCGATGATGACATTGCCGTTGAACACGGAAACCGAAACACCACCATCCTCAAGGTAACCGAGGATGCTCGGCACCGAGTAGCGGGCGCCGACGGCGTCGATCAGCACGCGGACCTGCACGCCGCGCTTCGTCGCCGCGATCAGCGCGTCGGCGATCCGGAGGCCAATCGGGTCGCGATCGAAGATATACGTTTCGAGAAGAACGCTTCGCTCGGCACCGTCGATCGACGCCTTCATCGCGGCGTAGCAATCATCGCCGGTCTCGAGCATGTCGATCGTGTTGCCGGTCGCGATCGGGCTACGCGCCACACGGTCGCCGAGCGTCTGCAGGGCCGCGAAACGACGGCCGAAACCGCTGATGACAATGTCGGCTTCGGCGTCGAAGGTTTCCAGTTCATCGAGATCGGCCTGCGGCATTAGCGCGTCGCGGCGCAGGCTCAAGGACGCTCGCCTTATGCGGTTGATGCCGGCGATGGCATAAAGCACGGCGCCAACGATGGGCGACAGGACGATGACGCCGACCCAACCGATCGCGGCGCGCACCTCTTCCTTCGTCATGGTCGCGTGGATTGCCGCGGCAGCCCCCATGAGCAACGAAATAACAAACAGGATATGCGGCCAATAGGTCGATATGAGATAAAACATGCAACCAAGATATAGCGGCAATTCAGGACTGTTCAATCACGCCCTTGGGTGACACATGCTTGGCATCCCCGGTGAATCTCCGACACGGTCTGATGACAGTATAACCGCGCCAGCCGCCGCCCCGGAATGCCCGTATTTGGGGGCACATGCCGCGCCTTCGATAAGCATCGTGCTGCAACGCCACATATATTTTTGCAGTGTGTCAGAAATTACTTGAAACAATCCGATTCGTCTGGAACTCTTCAATCAGTATCGCGTTTGAACGATGGCATCCCTGCAGTGGAGATCGGCGATGACGGAAACTCAAAGAGAGTGGGTTCAGAAGCGCGCGTATGCGCTTTGGGAAGAGGAAGGCCGCCCCAGCGGGCGTGATCATGCGCATTGGGAACAGGCGATGAAAGAGCGCGCCGCGCTCGAAGGGTCCGCCGCGTCCGCCGATGGCAAGGAAGTCAAGAGCAGAACGAAACGCGCAGCTCCCGAGATCAAGGTGAGTAGCGCCGCCAAGGCGACCAAAAGTGCGCCCAAGAAATCCTCGCCGCGAAAGTCGGCGTGATCTCTGCAAATTATTGATTTAAAAGGGCGCCTCCGGGGCGCCCTGTTTTCATTTCAGTCACATCTCTGCATTAATTCAGTCGTATTGAATGAATGCCAGCAAGATCTTCAGTCGCAGCGCAATTTCGGACTTACTTAAAAGTGCTGTGGCGGCGGTTCCCAATGGAACAAAAGTGACCTTTTGACGGTTCTCCTGCAAAACTGGGAGAATGGTCATGAACCGCAGCTACTTCGACGTAATTCTCGTTTCCCTCATCGTAGCAGGTTGCTACATGTTCATCGCTCCGGTGTGAGATAAAATGCCGACCCTGGTCCTTGCTGCAACGGCCTATCTGGCGCTCGCCATGCTGCTTGTCGTCGTCGTCGACAATCTCGTGGCCTTCTTCTTCCGAGAAAAGCCAGCCGCCATTTCGATGCGCCGATCGGCATTCGAACGCATCGCGGCTGTTTCACGCTGGTATGGCCGAAAGTAGATACCTTGCGGCGATGCCGATCGCCGATAATCTAAACAGGCGGCGTCTGCACGACGATCCAGCGACCAGGCGCCCTCAGGGAGGCGCGTATGGCCTATCAACTCTACTATTGGAACGGTATTCAGGGACGCGGCGAGTTCGTGCGCCTCGCGCTCGAGGAAGCGGGCGCCGATTACGTCGACGTCGTGAGAGACGAGCAACCGGGCATGGGCACCGATGCCATGCTGGAGATCCTGGATCACGGGTTGGATTCGACGACCGTATTTGCCCCACCCTTTCTGAAGGGCGGTGACATCCTGATTTCGCACGTTGCCAACATCCTTTTCTACCTCGGGCCGAAGCTCGTGCTCGCGCCTTCCGATGAAAAGCTGCGCTACACCGCGAACGGGCTTCAGCTGACGATCACCGATTTCGTCTCCGAGGTGCACGACACCCACCATCCTATCTCGACGGGGCTCTACTACGAGGATCAGAAGGCCGAAGCAAAGGCCCGTTCCACTGCGTTCATCGATGAGCGTATCCCGAAATACCTTGGCTATTTCGAACGCGCGCTGCAACAGAACCCGAGCGGCTCGCGGCACATCGTCGGCTCGGAGCTTTCCTATGTCGATCTCTCGCTGTTCCAGGTGATCGAAGGTCTCTGCTATGCATTTCCGAATGCGATGAAGGGCTACCAGGACCGCTACACCGCCTTGGCCGATCTGCATGCGGCGGTGCGCGAGCGTCCCCGGATCGCCGCCTATCTCGCCTCCCCTCGCCGGCTCGCCTTCAACGAAGACGGCATCTTCCGTCACTACCCGGAGCTTGACGCGGGCAACTGATCTCCAATCTAATCCCGGCGGGACATCATCTTGGCCGGACGCGCGTCGGCCTTTCGATAAAACTGGGAGATCGTTTTCATGGCACATCTTGCGCAATCGCTTGCGGCAATCAAAATTCCCGATCTGGCCGGCAAGGCCGTTCTGATCACCGGCGCCTCAACGGGGATTGGCGCGGCGCTCGCCAGGGCGCTTGCGGGGCAGGAAATGAAGGTCGGCATTCATTACAATTCGAGCCGCGAGCAGGCAGAAGCGCTGGCCGACGAGATCAAGGTGGCGGGCGGTCACGTCCATCTCGTGCATGGCGACGTGTCGAAGGAGGGTGAGACCGAGCGCGTTGTCGAAGAAACCGCCAAGACATTCGGCCATCTCGATGGCTTGGTGAACAATGCCGGAGGCATGCTCGGCCGCAAACCGACCTCGGAATTCACCGACGAGCATTACGAGAAGGTGATGGACCTCAACGCCCGCTCCGTGCTGGCCGCCACCCGCGCCGCCCATCCCTGGCTGAAGAAGCAGGGCGGCTTCATCATCAACACTACATCGATCGCGGCGCGAAACGGCGGCGGTGGCGGCGCTATTCTTTACGCGGCCGCCAAGGGCTTCGTCTCCACCATCACCCGCGGCCATGCGAAGGAATTCGTCGCCGACCGCATTCGCGTCAACGCGGTGGCGCCAGGCGTGATCGCCACGCCGTTCCATGAACGCTACACCAACGACGAGCAGATGGAGATGCAGCGCAAGTCGATCCCGATGGGCTTCGTTGGCACGCCCGAGGATTGCGTCGGCGCCTATCTGTTTCTCGCATCGCCGACGCTATCGGGCTACGTCACCGGCCAGATCATCGAGGTCAATGGTGGGCAGCTGATGCCCTGATCTTCAGTGGCGCAAATCGATACGCCCTCGCCGTGATCCAAGGAACTTTTGCAGCGCAACAACGTTCCCTGCAGGCTAACAACCAAGCGGGGGCGTTCCATGAGCTTTTCGTTTTCAGAACTCGACTTTCTCAAGCCCGAACTGGGTGCTGAATATACCGGCCAGGGAACGCATTTCGCGGTGTTTTCCGCCCATGCCGAACAGATGGAGCTATGCCTCTTCTCGCCAGATGGCAAGGAGGAGGTTGCGCGCATGGCGCTGCCAAAGCGCGAGGGCGACATCTGGTCCGGCTACATCGCGGGCGTCGGCCCCGGCACAGTCTACGGCTATCGCGCTCACGGCCCTTACGACCCGCAGGCCGGCCATCGGTTCAATCCGAACAAGCTGCTGCTCGACCCCTATGCCAAGCAGGTGCTCGGCGAACTCAAATGGGACGACGCACTCTACGGCTACATGATCGGCGCCAAGGATGACGATCTATCCTTCGACGACCGCGATAGCGCTCCCTATATGGTGAAAGGGATCGTGCAGGATCCGGATTTCGACTGGGATGGCGATCAGGCGATCCGCAGAACGTGGACGGACACGATCATCTACGAGGCGCATGTGCGCGGGATGACGATGATGCATCCCGATGTGCCCGACGAGCTACGCGGCACCTTTCTCGGCATGTGCAGCGAGCCGATCATCGACCACCTGACCAAGCTCGGTATCTCGGCGATCGAGCTGTTGCCGATCCAGCATTTTCCCAACGACCGCTATCTGCTTGAGAAGGGCCTCACCAATTACTGGGGCTACCAGACGCTGGGCTTCTTCGCGCCGCAGCCGCGATACCTGTCGGGAAGCAAGATCACCGAGTTCAAGACGATGGTGAAGGCGTTCCACGCCGCCGGCATCGAGGTCATCATGGATGTGGTCTACAATCACACCGCCGAGGGCAGCGAACGCGGACCGACGCTCTCCTTCCGCGGGCTCGACAATGCCAGCTACTACATCCTCTCCCCCGACGATCCTCGCCACACCTACGACACGACGGGCACCGGCAACACACTGAACGTTGCGCACCCCATGGTCATGCGCATGGTGCTCGACAGCCTGCGCTACTGGGTCGGCGTCATGCACGTGGATGGCTTCCGCTTCGACCTTGCCAGCACGCTCGGGCGTCAGGACCTCGATTTCGACCGCCAGGGCATCTTCTTCGGAGCGATCCGCCAGGACCCCATCCTGTCAGGCGTGAAGCTGATAGCCGAACCCTGGGATGTCGGCGAAGGTGGCTACCAGGTCGGCGGCTTTCCGCATCCGTTCCGGGAATGGAACGACAAGTTTCGCGACGACACCAGGCGCTTCTGGAAGGGCGACGGCGGCATGGCGCCTGACATCGCGTCGCGCCTTACCGGCTCGCAGCTGCAGTTCAACCACTCCGACCGCGCGGCGACATCGTCGGTCAACCTCCTATCCGCCCATGACGGCTTCACGTTGATGGACACGGTGTGCTTCAACGACAAGCACAACGAGGCGAACGGCGAGGACAATCGCGACGGCCATTCGGACAATCACTCCGACAATATGGGCGCCGAGGGTGCGACCGATGATGCCGGCATCCGCGATGCCCGCGCCCGCCGCCGCCGCAACATGATGGCGACGCTGCTTCTGAGCCAAGGCGTGCCGATGATCGTGGCCGGCGATGAGGTCGGGAACAGCCAGGGCGGCAACAACAACGCCTATTGCCAGGACAACGAGATCGGCTGGATCGATTGGTCGAGCCTCGACGATCCCTTCCTCGACTTCTGCCAGAAGATGATCGCGCTCCGCAAAGACCACTCGGAGCTTCGCCAGGAGCGCTTCCTGACCGGCGCCATGGGCGAGGATGGGCGCACCGAAATCGCCTGGTATCGGCCGGATGGTGAGCAGATGGGTGAAGAGGATTGGAACGATCCGGAACTGCGCCTGCTCAGCGTCTACATGTCCTACAGCGCCAACACGCCTGACGCTGAAAAGCGCACCGGCGTGTTCATGGTGTTCAACGCCGGCGGAGATTGCGAGGTCCGACTGCCTCAAGTTAACGGGATCGAGGAGTGGAGCCGCGTGCTGGCGACTGGTGCGGACGAGCCATTCACCAGACTTGATGTCAGTGAACCGCTGACGGTCGAGCGCGAAAGCGTGGCCGTGTTCGTCCCGAGGAGCAGCTAAGCGAAATCCGCGCGCGCAGCAGCGGCGGTTCATCTCAACGCTGCGCGTCGCGCTCATCGAGCGCGGCCATCGCCTCGGCAAGCGCCGCGCGAACCCGCGCGCGCTCCTTGGGGTCCAGTTGCCCGATATCGAGGTGCAGGTCGAGCCCAGAGAAATGCTCGCTCATGACGCGGATCGCATGATCCTCGCCAAGCAGCAGGCCATTGACGGCATAGGGCACGATCTCCCGCTGGATGCCCTTCATGGTGATCGGCGGCAGCGGCGTGGCATCAACGATGTCTTTCACCAGCGCATAGGTTTCGTAGCTGATCACGATCTTGCCGCCCTCGGCGATCGACTGCAGGCGGGCCGCCAGGTTGGCCTCGGCGCCGATGATCGTGTAGTCCATTCGGTCATTGCTACCGAAGTTGCCGACATTGCAGTAGCCGCTATTGATCCCCATGCGGACAACAAACGGCTCTTCCGTGCCGTCGCCGCGCCATTTTGCCTTCAGCTCGCCAAGCCGGTGCTGCATGTCGATCGCCATCTTCAGACAGGCCTTCGCATCTTCCGCCGCCCCATTGGTCTCGGGATCGCCGAAGAAGACAAGCACGGCGTCGCCGATGAACTTGTCGAGCGTGCCGCCATGCTTCAGAGCGATCGCCGACATCTCGGTCAGGTATTCGTTGAGCATTTCCGTCAACGCCTCCGGCTGCAGGCGTTCGGTCGTCGCGGTGAAATCCTTGATGTCGGAGAAGAAGATCGTCAGCCGCTTGCGTTCGGTATGAACCACGACGTCCTTCTGGCCGCTGAAGATCCCCTTGTAGATCTGTGGCGACAGATAGCGGGAAATCTTCATCGATACGCTGGCCAGGAATTCGTTGGCGGATTCCAGGTCGCGGTTGAAGCCCTGGATCAATGTCGCTTGACGTTGTTGCAGCAAAATCAACGCCATGCCGAGACCGGCTGAACAAAGAAAGTAAAGCAGCAGGTATTTGAAGGCGAAGACGTTGGCGGCGAAGGGTTGCCGGATGATGACCTCCTGAATGCCGCGAACGTCGCCAATCTTCCAATCTCTCTTTGGGCTCTCCGGATGCGTGTTATGGCAGGCAACGCAGGCTTGAGCCATGAGCACCGGCGTGACCAGACGAAAAGTATTGGTGAACCCGCTTCTCTTGATGTCGCTCAAGGTCTGTTTTGGATCGGCCCGCAGCGCGGCCAGGGACGCGGTCTCGAAACGGTCGAGATCATGCGGCGCCCGCTTGTTGAACGGCAGGTCGGAAACGAAGCGATAAGTGATGTTCGCCTGCTGTTGCCTGATCACGTCCCCAAGCTCAAGCGAGAGCGTCGCGGGTATCGGGATCGCGCCGGGAATGGTCGCATATTCGTGGGTGACCGGCGTGCCGCTGTCCACTCCAGCCGCGTGTGCCGCCAGTATCCGGCCAACGACATTGGTGGCGTAGTAGGAGCGAATGCCTGTTATCAGCGAGCTCATGTCCTGAGCCTGCCGCTTCAGCGCGCTTTGCGAGAGATTGCTCACATCCATCCACACCGCCAGCGGCAATCCTGCCAGCATCGCGATCACCACGGCGGTAATGAAGTAGCCGTTCTTCCTCGCAATCGAACCATGATCAGCATCGCCTGCCACGCACCACCTCGTTTTCCACACGGATCGTCCTGTTACGGACGCGAACCTGAAACACTGAATGCCATGAAGACGCCGTCGCTGAGAATCGGGCGATTGGGCGGCGACGCGTCGGATGATCGCACGACCAAGGATGAGCGTCGAGCAAGACGGCAAGTGGGAAACCTTCGACTTAAGTGGGATCGGCGGCCATTTGCATTCCCGTATTCGAATTCCCATATATTTTTCAGGAAAATCAGGATTCGGCACTGCAAGCTGACCAAAAGCGCACCGCAATTTACGAAAATCGAACCATAAGCTGTTGCTTTCTGCGACAAAACCCGGTTGCTTAAGAAATTCCACCGGTTGGTTTGATAGGGTGGATGCGGTACGTAAAACAAGACGGCTTGTGGAATGCCACGCTTGGCATCAAATGATGATCACGTTAGCGCGGTGGGGTCGGACCATTTTGAAAAAGCGATGAGTAAAGATCTCTTTCAAGTAAAGTTCTGGGGCGTTCGCGGCAGTATCCCGGTCTCCGGACCCGAGTTCGATCGCTATGGTGGCAACACCTCCTGCATCGAGATTCGCTGTGGCGAACACCGTATGATCTTCGACGCGGGCTCCGGCGCCCGCGAGGCCGGGCTCTGCATGCTCAACGAGCAGGTCCGCGACGTCGATCTGTTCTTCAGCCACTGTCACTATGACCACATCATCGGGTTGCCCTTCTTCAAGGCCATCTACTATCCGGCAATCGATCTTCGCATCTGGTCCGGCCATCTCGATGGCAAGATGACCACGCGCGAGATGATCGAGCAGTTCATCAGCCCGCCATGGTTCCCTGTCAAAACCGACATCTGCCAGGCGACGATGAGCTTTCGCGATTTTCACGCCGGACAGATTCTGGAACCGCATCCAGGCGTCAGGATCAAGACCTTCATGCTGAACCACCCCGGTGGCGCGATCGGCTATCGCGTCGAATATCAGGGCCGCTCCATCGCGCTGGTCTATGATATCGAGCACACGCCCGGCAGCCATGATCCCGTCGCGTTGGAAATGATGAAGGACGTCGATCTCGCCGTCTACGACTGTACCTACAACGAAGACGAGATGCAGCGCTTCAAGGGCTTCGGCCACTCGACCTGGCAGCATGGCATCGAACTGGCGAAGATGGCAGGCACCAAGCAGTTCGCGCTCTTCCACCACGCACCCTCGCGCACCGATGCGCAACTGGAAGACATGGAAAAGCAGGCGCAGGCCGCCTTCCCGAGCTCGTTCGCGGCGCGGGATAACCAGGTTCTCGAACTCTAGGCTCCGACCAACGCCGCCGCCGATTTCCAGGCGACGGCGGGATGGGCGCTCGTCTCGGCCAGAAGGTCGGCAAGGAACGCCCAAGCAGTCTCATCATGCACGAGATGGTGCGTGAGTATGCCGATCGGCTCGGCATCGTGATCGAAGCGGGCCCGCAGTTCCCTCACCATGTCAGCTATCAGCTCGTCATGCGGCCTGCCGCCACGGATGCCGTGCCAGTTCATGATATCGACGTGGGTGTTCAGGAGGCGTATCGGGCTTCCTGCCTTCGCCGCTCCGTAGACGGACAGGGTTTCAAGGCCAAGCGCCGGCAACTCTGCGATAAGCGCACCGTTGATCCTGTTCCAGGGCGGCACCAGCATCGAGATGAAGCGCGGGCCGAAAAGCCGTTGCAGAATGGCAAAGCCGTCGCGCAACTCGCCGAGCACGACTTCCGGCGCGCGATGGGCGCCGAGTTCCTGCTTCTTCTCGTCAGGCCCTGCGTGATTGGTGTGCGACCATCCATGCAAGGCCACCATGACCTGCCGCTCGTCAGCCAACCGCGCTGCAAGAGCCTCGCCCGTGGACGCTGGGATGACTGCGAGCGTTAAAGGCACGTTAGCGTCCTTGGTCAGCTTCAGTAGCTGTTCCAACGCCGGCGTCGGCTCGATCGCATCGTCGTCGCGAAGCCAGAGGCGAGCTGCCTTGCCGACTGCCTGCCACCGATCGAGCTCAGCCCGCAATGGCGCCCAGATGTCGTGAGCCATCATCATTGTCTTCCTGTGTATCTGCATAAAATCTCGTCGATCGCCTTTGCCGCAATCGCAAGCGACCGTTCGGCCAGAACGAAGCGGCGTGCCGCGTTCGCCATCTCGGTGCGTTTCGAGGCATCGTCGAGCAGTTCGCCGATCGCTGAAGCGTAGGCGGCGATATCCCCTTCGGCTGTCAGCAGTCCGGTTGCGCCAGTTTGCGCGACTTCGGGAACGCCCGCTGTGTTCTGCGCGACCACAGGTAGGCCCGCCGCCTGTGCCTCGAGATAGGCAAGCCCGTACGCTTCACCGCAGCCGGGCCATACGTAGATGCTTGATCTTCCAAGCTCCTGGACGATATCGTCAGCACCACGCTCTCCGAGCCAATCGGTCCGCCCCCGCTCGAATGCCGCAAACAGGCGCTCGACCTCACCGCGCATCGGACCGTCACCCACAATCGCAAGCGTCCAAGGCTTGTCTCTTATCGTGGCCAGCGCTTCGGCGAGCATCGCGTAGCTCTGCATCTTGTCGCCGGCGCGCATCATCGCGACCGTGATCAGCCGTGTGGGCTCCGGCACTGGCTGGAGGCCCTCAAATGCCGCAGTATCGATGAAGGGGGCAAGTGCCGCGATGTGCGCTTCGGGGATTGCCCGCTCGAGACCCTCTCGGTCGCGCCGCGTGAAGCCGATATTGACCGCTGCATCCCGGACCATCGCGCCGATCCGCGCCTGATACGGCGCCCAATCGGTCTGATTGCGTTTGGGAGAGTAGGATGCTTCCGCGGTGACAAGAGGAATGCCGAATTCCGCGCAAAGCGTCGGTCCGAACGGATCGACGGATTTATAATAGGGGTGATAGCAGAACCAAAGATCGGGCTTGTCTCCGCCCGACCATTCGGCCCGCAATCGCTGCAGTTCCGAGGCCGCTTCGCCTTCGACCATTGCCGCCGCTTCCGGCGACGACGCGAAACTGCGGAACTCCGACGCGACGTCGACCTCATGCCCACTCATCTGCAAGGCGCGGATCAGCAGCCGCGCCATCAGCCGATCGCCCGAGGGCACTGGATGGTTGGGCGATTTCAGCGGTGCGTAAAATGCTATGCGCATGTGGTCACGCACTTTGAGACGCAGTGTTCAAGACCGGCCCCTGTGCCCGCCGGGCGAAAGTTTGCTATGGTCTTCATCCTTACGGCTTGCTGACGAACATGTGACGTGCGCGGACGGTCGAAAGGCGGCAATAAAACCTCAATTGCCCTATCACTAGTGCAAATGTGATTTGGGTTTCAAGAACGGTATTGAATGGCGAGCGGCGCAGTCAGCAGCATTTTTTCGGAACGCTCGATCAGGCGCGCGCGGCTCGGCTCCGGCCTCGTCATGTTCGCCTTCGCGTTCCTGCATTTTTCCAATCATGCGCTCGGCCTCATTTCCGTTTCGGCGGCGGAAGACGGTAGACGGTTTTTCACCGCACTGTGGCGAAATCCGGTCGGCACGCTGGCGCTCTACGGCGCGATCTTCACCCACATCGCACTGGTCTTGCGCTCGATCTACATCCGCCGCAGCCTCGTCATGCCCAAGGGCGAGCTTGCCCAGATCATTCTCGGTCTGGCAATTCCCATCTTGTTGATCGACCACGTGATCGGCACGCGTGTCGTTCATGCGCTCTACGGCTACCGCGACAACTACGAAACGATCATGCGCACGCTGTGGATCACCGCGCCCGGCAATGGGCTGCGCCAGGTGGTCGCGCTCGTGTTCGTTTGGTTCCACGGCTGCATCGGCCTGCACTACTGGCTACGTTATCGCAACTGGTACACGGATATAGCGGCGTCGCTGCTGGTCGTGGCTATTCTCGTGCCGGTTCTCGCCATTCTTGGTTTCATCGAGATGGGCCGCACCATTGCCGAGCCGGCCTATGAGGGTATTGCAGATAGCAGTCGCTACGAGTCAAACCTCAATGCGCGCTACATGAAGGACCCGGAAGCGATCGCGGAAGTTAGGATGATCCGCACCGGGCTTTACGGCTCGTTCGCAGGTGCCTTGTTTCTCGTCGTCGCGGCCAGAACGCATCGCCGCTGGAGAGAACGTGTCGACCAGATCACGGTGCACTATCAGGGTGGGGAAGTGGTGCGTGTTCCGCGCGGCTTCACGGTTCTTGAAGCAAGTAGACTTGGTGGGATACCGCATTATTCCGTCTGTGGCGGCAAGGGGCAGTGCTCGACCTGCCGGGTGCAGGTGCTGAGCAATCTCGAGGCGCTTCCTGCTCCAGACCGGATGGAGCAATCGACGCTGAAGCGCATCAACGCCGCACCCGATGTGCGGCTTGCTTGTCAGCTGCGCCCAACGCAAGACGTGACCGTGGTGCCGCTTCTGCTTCGCGCGACGGAGACCGCGTTGCCCGCCAACACGCAGGAAACGACGCCCGGCCGGGAGCGCGAAATCGCCGTTCTCTTCTGCGACATACGCGACTTCACGGCGCTGACCGAGGACCGCCTGCCCTTCGATATCGTCTTCCTGCTGAACCGCTATTTCGCGCTGGTCGGCAATGCGGTCGAGAAGGCCGGCGGCCGGGTCGACAAGTTCATCGGCGACGGCGCCATGGCGCTCTTCGGCATCGGCACCTCGCCCGAGGAGGCCTGCCGCCAAGCACTGACGGCTGCGGCATCGATCGCGCGCGACATCGAGAAGCTCAGCGCGGAACTGTCGGACGAACTGTCGATGCCGCTGCGCATCGCCATCGGCATCCATACCGGCCCGGCGGTGGTGGGAACGCTGGGCTTCGGCCGCGCCCGCAGCACGACGGCGATCGGCGACATGGTGAACGTCGCCAGCCGCCTGGAGGCCGCGGCGAAGGAATTCGAAGTTGCGCTCGTCGTCTCCGAACCGGTAGCGGCTCTCGCCGGTGCCGACATGGGCGGGATAGAAAGTCGTGAAATCAGCGTCAGAGGCCGCGTACTGCCCTTGAAAGTTTACGTCATTCCGCGAGACAAGGCGATCGAACTGCTCGAAGGACAGACCTGATGCCCGGCCAACCGCGGCTGACCGCCAAATACTGGATGAAGCGCTGGCGCAAGATGCGCAACGCGATCGCTGGCAAGCTTTTAGATACGCGCACCGGCCGCCGTGTCTTGATCGAAAGCATCGGGCCGCGCGTCGTCTCGATGACTGTCGATGCCGGCGATCACCTGATGACCTTTTCGCCGGCCGACTACATCGGCCGCAAGGTGTTTCGTAAGGGCCATTTCGAGCGCGATCACGTCGATCGCTTGTTGACGATCCTGCAGCAACGCGGCCTGTTGCGCGGTGACGGCCACCTGCTTGAGATCGGCGGCAATATCGGCACGCAGACGGTCTATTTCGCGCTCAGCGGCGCCTATCGGCACATCGTTACGATCGAGCCCGACCCCCGCAACTTTCCGCTTCTGCAGCTCAATCTGCGGCAGAATCGGCTCGACAGTAGAGTGACGGCGGTCAATTACGCGGCCGGTGACACGTCGGGCGAAATTGATTTTTTCATGAATGCCAACAATCACGGCAAGAGCAGCGCCATCCGGCAAAGCGCCAGCGACACGAAGATCAGCGTCCCGGTTCGGCCGGTGACGGAGATTTTGGCCGATCTTTCGATCGACCCTGCCGCGATCGGTCTCGTCTGGATGGATATCGAGGGATACGAACCGGTGGCGTGCCGGTCCATGGTACCGCTCATGTCGCGACGCGTGCCGCTCTACATGGAGTTCACACCAAGCTTTTACGGCCCGGCGCAGACAGGCGAGTTTATCGCCACGCTTGCCGGTTTCTACGATCGCTGCCTTGTCTTCTTCGAAGACGGAGAGAAGGAAATGACCGTGACGGACCTTCCCGGCGACATCGATCAGTACGACGTGCTGTTCCTGCCCTGATCAACGCCGACGGTAAAGATAGTAGCGGCCTTCCTTGATGCCTGGTGGAAGCGGCAGCGGCTCAAGCTCTGGCCGTTCGATCGGCAGACCGCTGACAGCGATCCCGCCCGTTGCCAGAACGCCAACCATCAGTTGCGGCAGCCACGTCAGCGTTACCGCATCGATCTCATCATGACCCGTTCCGATATCGGCATGTGCGAGAGCAGCACCGATGCCGAGGAAGGCTTGGCCCGATTCGCGGATCTCGCCTGTCACCATGTTCTCGGCCGGAGGCGTCGAGGACGAATAGGAGCGCACATCGCGGTCGAAGGCGATGATGCGGCGATCGGGAAAATGCTCACGCAGATGATCGTAGGTCCGGCCATTGCCAAGCCCGAATTCGAGGACGGGGCCGTCTATCTTTTGAACGAGATCGACGATGGAATTCAGAATATCACGCTGGGCCGTCAAACGGCGAATGAAGCTGTCGAGGCGGCTCATTTGCGACTGTGTCCGTTCGTAGTTCTTGAGAGCGGATGCGAAGACATCGCGCTTGTGGGATGGATGCATGCCTGCCGTGAGCGCATTACCGCAAAGGCTATAGTTTGCGGTTCCGCAGCCACGCGTTGCAGGCGTGTACGTTGGCGACAGAGCTAGCGGCAAAGGTCCGAGCGTGCAAGCCGACATGCGCCAGCATACGGCAAACTCACATGAAGGTTATTGTCTTCGCCCCCCGCGCGAAGAATTGGAATTGGCCAAGATCGGTCCGCGCCGAAAATGCCATTGCCGCAGATCGGCCTGTCTGTTCTAACTCTCGTATGAACGAAATCTCCGACGACAGCTTCTTCGCCAGCGTGCCAGTCTTCGACCAATTCGAGGGCGTGACAGATACGAACAATTATCGCCGCCTGCCTGATGATTGGGTGTTGGCGGTTGCCGATATCGTTGGGTCGACGCAGGCTATCATGGATGGCCGCTACAAGGACGTGAACATGGCCGGCGCGAGCGTCATCTCAGCTGTGCTCAACGCGCTCGGCAAGGGCGACTACCCCTTCGTTTTCGGCGGAGATGGAGCGATCGTCGCCTTGCCTGGCTCGATGGAAACGGCGGCGCGCGAGGCGCTTGCCGCGGCTCAGCGATGGGCCGAGGAAGATCTGCAGCTGACGCTGCGCATTGCGCTGGTGCCGCTCAGCGACGTCAGGCGCGAGGGATTGGACGTTCGCGTCGCCCGATATTCCGCAAGCCCGTTTGTGAGCTACGCGATGTTTGCGGGCGGTGGCGGCAACTGGGCCGAGAGGCAGATGAAGGAAGGGCGTTACGCCATCGAGCCGGCGCCGGCGGGCACGCGTCCGGATCTGACCGGTCTCTCCTGTCGCTGGAACCCGATCGAATCCCGCAATGGCGAAATCGCCTCGATCATCGCGGTGCCGGGCGAGCGGGGTGTGACGCCGGAATTCCGGCAGCTGGTCAGCGACGTGGTCGCTATCTCCGCCGAGCAGAGCCGCGACGCGCATCCGGTACCGGCCGATGGGCCGGCACTTGGCTTTTCGCTGAAAGGTATCAACCGGGAGGTCCGGGCGACGGCGCCGCATGCGGGGCGGCTGCGGCAGCGAATTATCATCATGCTGCAGATCGCGCTCACCGTGATCCTGCACAAGCTAAACCTGAAGTTCGGCACCTTCGATGCGCGGCTCTACAAGCGCGACGTCGCCGGCAACTCCGACTTTCGCAAATTCGACGATGGCCTGAAGATGACGCTCGACATCGATGCGCATCGCCTCGGTCTGATCCGGGCACTTTTGGAGAAGGCACAAGCCGACGGCATCGCGCGCTATGGCCTTCACAGCCAGACATCGGCACTGATGACTTGCTTCGTGCCGACGCCGCTATCGCGCGATCATATGCATTTCATCGACGGAGCAAGCGGCGGCTACGCCGTCGCCGCCAGCCAGATGACCGGCAAGACGCTGTCAATCGACGAAGTCACGCCTTGATGATGGTCTCGGCGGCAATCCCGAGCCGAGCGAAGACGTTGCGCGTATCGACGATCAGCGCGCCGCTTTCCGCAAGGCGCTTGTAGTCGACGCCGTCGTGATCCGTTGCGATCAGGATCGCGTCATAGCCGGCAAGCACCTCGTCGCTAAGCTCTACGGACTGACGACCCTTCAGCGCCTGATACTCACGCGTGGATGGAATCTCCGGCACATGCGGATCGTGATAATCCGCGCGGCCACCACGTTCCTCGATCACCTCGATCAGCCGCAAGGATGGGCTCTCGCGAATATCCGCGACGTTCTTCTTGTAGGCGAGGCCGATCATGAGAACGCGCGAACGGCTCAGCGCCTTGCCGACGCGGATATCCAGCGCTTCGGCAAGCTTGCCCACCACATAGCGCGGCATCGCCGAGTTGATCTCGCCGGCGAGCTCGATGAAACGCGTGGGAAGTTCGTATTCGCGTGACTTCCAGGTGAGATAGAAGGGATCGATCGGGATGCAGTGACCGCCCAGCCCCGGCCCCGGATAGAACGGCATGTAGCCGAACGGCTTGGTCTTGGCCGCATCGATCACTTCCCAGACATCGATGCCCATGGCGGCGTAGACCGTCTTCAGCTCGTTGACGAGCGCGATATTGACGGACCGGAAGATGTTTTCCGTCAGCTTGACTGCTTCGGCGGTCGCATTCGACGACACCGGGACCACCGTCTTCACGGCAGCGCCATAGAAAGCCGACATCAACGACAGAGCCTGTGCGCCGTCGCCGGCAACGACCTTGGGGATCGTGGCCGTGTTGAAGTGCTGGTTGCCGGGATCTTCCCGTTCCGGCGAGAAGCCGACGAAGAAATCGTTCCCGGATTTCAGGCCGGTCTTCTCAAGGATGACCTTCACCACATCATCGGTGGTCCCAGGATATGTCGTCGATTCCAGCACGACGAGTTGGCCCTTGCGGAGATGCTCGGCGATCGTGCGCGATGTCGCCTCGACGAAGGACAGATCCGGATCGCGGTGCTTCGTGAGCGGCGTCGGCACGCAGATGACGAAGACGTCGCACTCGGCTAGGCTGGCAAATTCGGTCGTCGCGGCAAAGCGGCCGGCATCGATCTGAGCCTGCAGGTCGGCGCTGGTGACCGCATCGATATAGGAGCTGCGCGCATCGATGGCGACGATCTTCTTCGGATCGACGTCGAAGCCGGTGACCGAGAAGCCGCTACGGGCGATCGCCATGGCGAGCGGCAGGCCGACATAGCCGAGGCCGATGATACCGGCGCGGGCCGTGCGTGTCTCGATCTTGTTGAAAAGATCGTCGAATACAGAGGTGCTTTGCAAAGCGGGTCTCGCCTGAAACAGAAAGGAACTCTGATCTAGTGTAAGATCGCGGCGAATTAAACCCGCCAAACGCCATATTGGACAACTGACGCGAACGTGAACGCGGAGCGCCATCTGATGGGCCGTTCGTCGCGGTGTTGCTAAAATGGCTCGGCTTCCCGCAGACATTTGACGGAGCAGCGGAATTTGGTCCGCGCCCATTGTCTCGCGCTGATGGCGGACCTATCTAGAGTGTATAACCAACCATCAAAAGGCAGCTTATCCGGCCGCATTCATGTGGCCTGACAGGTACCTCCGCCGCTTTGGCGGATCGTTGACACAATAATTCTGCTCGTTCATCCTTATTTCGCCTGGCGCACGTGGTGCGGCTGGACGATTATCCGACGTTTTTTCGGGGGGGGGTGACGCGCCTTATGAGGATATTGGCAGGCATGGGCGCGATCGATACTCGGGTTTCTTCAATTCTACTGGACCGTGTTGCTGAGTGGCTGACGAATTCATCGCTCGCGGGAGACGATCTCGAAAACATCGTTCGCGGCTTTTGCGAGCGCATCGCGGCCGCCGGCCTTCCGATCGCGCGTGTCCACCTGACTTTCTCGATGCTGCATCCCCTGTACGATGCGCTCAGCTTCACCTGGCGGCGAGCAAGCGGCGTGACGATCGAAGGGTATCGCCACGCGGCGGGGCAGAAGCCGGACCGCTTCCTGCAGAGCCCCTACTATTATCTCCTCGACAACAATCTGCAACATATCCGTCGCCATATCCCGGCGGACGGCCCTGTGGAGTTCCCCGTCTTCGCCGATCTTCGCGCTGAGCGGATTACCGACTATCTCGCCTTCGTGCAGCCTTTCGGCGATGGCTCGGTGCAGGGGATGATGGGTTCGTGGTCGACGGACAGCCATTCCGGCTTTTCTGACGACATGATCGACGCCCTGCTGCGCATGCAGAATCACCTCGCCGTTGCCGCCAAGATGGCCGTGCTCGGCAAGCTCGCCAACAACATGCTGACCACCTATCTCGGCGGCGATGCGGGAAAGCGCGTGTTGAACGGCCAGATCCGACGCGGCGACGGCGAAACCATCCGCGCAGCACTCGTCATGGGGGATATGCGCCAGTCCACCGTTTATGCCGAAAAGGAAGGCCGGCAGAATTACATCGATACGCTGAACCAGTTCTTCGATGCGATCGCGGCACCTTTCAACCGCAATGGCGGTGAGATTCTGAGCTTCATCGGCGATGGCTTTCTGGCCGTCTACCCCTGCGGCCGCCACAAGGACCCGTCGAAAATCGCCTGTCAGTCGGCACTTTCTGCCGTTCACCAGGCGCAGTCGCGGGTCGCCGAGCTCAACAGCGAGCGGCAGGCCAATGGCCTCGGCAAGATTTCCTACGGCATCGGCCTGCATGTAGGTAATGTTATGTTCGGCAATGTCGGCCTGAAGGACAGACTGACGTTTTCCGCCTTCGGCTCCGCCGTCAACGAGGTGCAGCGGCTGCAATCGCTGACCAAGAAATATTCGCGCGAAGTCGTGGCGAGCCAGGCCTTTGCCGGCTATTGCGGCGGTGAATGGACGACGCTGGGCGAGGAAAAACTGCGGGGTGTGCGCCAGAAAATCACGGTGCTGCAGCCGCATGCACCGACCCCGCATCTGCACACGGATGAGACCTTCCATGATGTGCCTCAGGACGCGCTGTCAGAGGCCGAGCAAGTCATCCTCCTGCACCGCGATGCGCGCAAGCACGCCAAGGCGCCAACGGCCGACAAGTTCATGCAATAACCGCTTAGGACAGGCCATCTGGGTCGGGCCGAAGAAAACTGCGGAAATCTCCCCAATTTCAATGTGTTCGTCATCAACTGGACACCCTGATTGCCGTACGCTAGTGTCTTCGTAACGGGAACGAAGAAAACTGGGGAATTTCATTGGTATGGCGTCCGCGTCCGATCTGCTGCGCATCGAAAATCTGGATATCTCATTCTCGGTTTTCGGCGACAAACTGCGTGTCGTAAAGAACGCAAATTTGCGCATTTTGCCCGGCAAGGTGACGGCGCTGGTTGGCGAGTCCGGTTCCGGTAAGTCGGTCATCAGCCAGAGCATCATGGGCATTCTGCCCAATCCCGCGCAGGCATCGGGAAGCATTCTCTTCACCGACCCGCTGGACGGTAAAGCCACCGATATCCTGAAATATTCGCGTGATAGCGAAGAGATGCGCGATCTGCGCGGCCGCCGCATGGCGACGATCTTCCAGGAACCGATGACGTCGCTGTCGCCGCTGCACACGGTCGGCAACCAGATCAGCGAGTCGCTGCTAATCCATACAGACGCGACGAAAAAGGAAGCGCGGCAAAAGACGGAGGAGATGCTCGGCCTCGTCGGCTTCGCCAATCCGAAGCGCACATTCGACATGTACCCCTTCGAGCTCTCGGGCGGCATGCGCCAGCGCGCGATGATTGCCATGGCGCTCATCTGCAACCCCGCTTTGCTGATCGCCGATGAGCCGACGACCGCGCTCGACGTGACGATCCAGGCACAGATTCTCGAACTGCTCCGCGATCTGCAGCACAAGCTCGGCATGGCAATGCTACTGATCACCCACGATCTCGGCGTCGTCGCCAACATGGCCGACGAAGTCGTGGTGATCTACCATGGCGAGATCATGGAAGCCGGGCCGGTGGAATCGATCTTCCGCAATCCGCAGCACCCCTATCTCAAGGGCCTGATGGCGGCCGTTCCGCACTTCGACATGAAGGAAGGCGAACGCCTGAAGGCGCTGCGCGACGTGCCTGTCAACCTCGAGTCCCTCCTCGGCAAGAAAAAGGCCAAGATGGCACTTGAAGGCCCCGAAGTGCTGTTGTCGGTCAACAATCTGACCAAGGCCTTCAAGACACGCAACCGCGGCCTATTCGGCATGCGCGATGATGCAGGTGTCCGGGCGGTGGACGACGTCAGTTTCGATATTCGTCGCGGCGAATGCCTCGGCCTTGTCGGCGAATCCGGCTGCGGCAAGACTACCGTCAGCAAGATCCTGATGCGGGCGATGGCGCCGGATAGCGGCTCGGTGATCTTTAATGACGATAAGGATGTCGTCGATGTCCTGTCCGTTACCGGCGATGATCTGCAGGAGCTGCGAACCAATATCCAGATGGTCTTCCAGGATCCGGTATCTTCGCTGTCTCCACGCATGACCGTTCGCAATATTCTCTCCGAGCCGCTCGAGATCCACGATCGCGGCGACAGCGCGGAGCGCAATCGCAAGGTCGAAGCGCTGATGGGCGCGATCGGGCTCGATAAGCGCTACCTCAATCGCTACCCGCACAGTTTCTCTGGCGGCCAGCGTCAGCGCATCGGTATCGCGCGCGCACTTGCACTCGGACCGAAGCTCATCATTCTCGACGAGCCTGTCTCGGCACTCGACGTTTCGGTTCAGGCGCAGATCCTCAATCTCTTGAAGGATCTGCAAAAGGAACTCGGGCTCACCTATCTGTTCATTTCGCACAATCTTGCCGTGGTCGACTACATGGCCGATCGCATCGCCGTCATGTGCAAGGGCCGCATCGTCGAGATAGCGCCGCGCGAGATCATCCTGCGCGATCCCGTCCACCCCTACACCAAATCACTCTTGGCAGCGGTCCCCTTCCCCGATCTCGACCGCCCGCTCGACTTCGAGGCGTTGCGCAGGAACGGCGCTGCCGACAAGCAGAACTGGGGCGTGACCTTTACCGCCGAACACGACGACGCATCGGAACTCGATTATGCCGATCTCGGCAACGGGCATTTCGTGCGCGCGCGAAAAGGCGCCGATGTGAAGGAGTTGCGCGCATGGTAACGCGTCGGGGTTTCATCGGCGGATTGGTTGGTGCGGCGATTTCGCCATCACTGGCGAAAGCAGTGGGCGATCGGGATATCGAGCCCGAATTCCTGCGCGACTGGCTGCGTGCAGATCGCATCCCGCCGATGGTGGAGCGCCTGCCGACCCATCCGAGGATCATCAACATGAAGGCAACCGGGCGGCAGCCCGGCGTTTACGGCGGCACCGTGCGTACGATCATCGGCAGCGCGAAAGACATCCGCTACATGACGGTCTACGGCTATTCCAGGCTGATCGGCTACGACACCAAGCTGCAGTTCCAGCCCGACATCCTGATGGGCTTCACCTCGGAAAACGACTCCGTCTTCACCTTCCATCTGCGCGAAGGCCATCGCTGGTCCGACGGGTCGCCGTTTACGGTGGATGATTTCCGCTACTGGTGGGAAGACGTCATCCTCAACAAGGACCTGACGCCGGGAGGTGGCGCGCTGGAGCTTCGCCCGCACGGAAACCTGCCGCGCTTCGAGGTGCTTGATCCCCTCACCGTACGCTACACCTGGGATCGGCCGAACCCGAATTTCATGCCAGCGCTTGCCGGCCCGCTGCCGCTGGTCATTTTCGGGCCGGGGCACTATCTCAAGCAATTCCACAAGAAGTATCAGGACGACTTTCGTCTGTCCGCGCTGATGAAGCAGAACCGGGTCAAGAAATGGGCCGATCTGCACATCAAGATGTCGCGCGCTTCTCGCCCTGAAAACCCCGACCTGCCGTCGCTCGATCCATGGGTCAACACGACGCCGCCGCCGGCCGAGCAGTTCGTCTTCGTGCGCAATCCGTTCTTCCATCGGATCGACGAGAACGGCGTGCAGCTGCCCTATGTCGACCGTTTCATCATGAGCGTCAGCTCGTCCTCGATCATTGCCGCCAAAGCGGGCGCGGGCGAATCCGACCTGCAGGCCACCGGCGTCGATTTCAACGACTACACCTATCTCAAGGATGCGGAAAAGCGCTTCCCGGTGAAGGTCAATCTCTGGAAACAGGTGCGCGGCTCACGGGTGGCACTGCTGCCCAACCTCAATTGCGCCGACGATGTCTGGCGCAAGCTTTTCCGCGAGACAAGCTTCCGGCGCGCGCTTTCGTTGGCCGTCGATCGGCACGAAATCAACATGGTGGCGTTCTACGGTCTCGGCAAGCCGAGCGCGGACACCGTGCTTCCGGATAGTCCGCTGTTCAAGCAGGAATATGCCGATGCTTTCATCGCCCATGATCCTGATGAAGCCAACCGCCTGCTCGATGAACTGGGACTGACGGAGCGCGACAGCGAAGACATCCGCTTGCTGCCGGACGGGCGCCGCGCCGAGATCACGGTGGAAACCGCTGGCGAAAGCAATCTCGACACCGACGTGCTCGAACTGGTGCGTGATCACTGGCGCGAGGTTGGCATTGCGCTTTACACCCGCACCTCGCAGCGCGACGTCTTCCGTGATCGCGCCATGAGCGGGCGTATCATGATGTCGATCTGGTTCGGCATCGATAACGGGGTGGCGACCGCCGACATGTCGCCGAGCCAGTTGGCGCCGACCATGGACGACCAGCTGCAATGGCCTCTCTGGGGCATGTATCATTTGTCAGCCGGGCAGGCTGGAACCGCGCCTGATCTGCCGGAGGCCGAGCAGCTCGTCAGCTTGCTCAGCCATTGGGGCGCGACCGCTCACTTCGAGGAGCGCCAGGCGATCTGGCACCAGATGCTGTCGCTCTACACGCAGCAGGTTTTCTCGATCGGATTGATCAACAGCACGCTGCAACCCATTCTGAAATCGGCGAAATTGCAGAACGTGCCGGAGCAGGGCCTCTATGGCTTCGACCCGACATCCTATCTCGGCATCTACATGCCAGACACCTTCTGGTTCAAGGAGGCCTGAGCGATGTTGAGATATATCCTCTGGCGCATCGCCGCCATGGTGCCCACGCTGTTCATCATCTCGGCGCTGGTCTTCACCATCATCGAACTCCCGCCTGGCGACTTCTTCGAAAGCCAGATCGCCGAATTGCGCGCGCAGGGCGAGAACGCCAACCTGCAGGAGATCGAGGAACTCAGGAAACAGTACGGTTTCGACAAGCCGGCCGTGGTCCGCTATTTCTACTGGGTCGGCGGCATGCTGCATGGCGACTTCGGCTATTCGTTCGAATACCAACTCCCGGTCTCCGAAGTGGTGGGCGACCGGTTGTGGCTGACCATTCTGGTCTCCTTCGCGACTATCCTTTTGACCTGGCTGATCGCCTTTCCGATCGGCATCTATTCCGCGACCCATCAGTATAGTTGGGGCGATTACGGCCTGACGCTGTTCGGCCTGCTCGGCATCGCCATTCCGAACTTCATGTTGGCGCTGATCCTCATGTATTTCGCCAACATCTGGTTCGGGGTTTCGATCGGCCATTTGATGGACCAGAAATATCTCGCAGAGCCGATGAGCTGGGAGAAAGCGAGATCGATCCTCTCGCATTTGTGGATCCCCGTGATCATCGTCGGCACAGCAGGCACAGCAGGCATGATCCGACGACTTCGCGCCAATCTACTCGACGAGATGCAGAAGCAATATGTGGTGACTGCGCGCGCCAAGGGTCTTCATCCGCTGCGCGCACTGCTCAAGTATCCGCTGCGCATGGCGCTGAACTTCTTCGTCGCCGATATCGGCTCGATCCTGCCTTCGATCATATCGGGCGCGGAAATCGTCGCGATCGTGCTGTCGCTTGAGACGACCGGCCCGATGCTGATCAAGGCGCTTCAGAGCCAGGACATGTATCTTGCCGGCTCGTTCCTGATGTTCCTGGCCTTCCTGAATGTCATCGGCGTGCTGATCTCGGACATCGCCCTCGGCTTCCTCGACCCGCGTATTCGCCTCCAAGGCAGGAGCACCAAATAATGTCGCCCTTGCCCCCACCCGGCGCCCCGATGCCGCATTATGTCTCGACCGCGCCATTCGATCCGATGGCGACTGAAACGATGACGGCGGCGCAATCGCGCATCCACCTTGCTTCGCAAAAGCAGCTGATGTGGTGGAAATTCAAGCAGCATCGCCTGGCGCTGGCCTCGGCGGTCTTCCTGATCGCCGTTTACCTGATGATCATCGTCGTGGAATTCGTGGCGCCCTATGGGCTGCACACCAAGAACGTCGATTTCATCCATTCGCCGCCGCAACGTGTGCACTTTTTCAATGACGGCAAGTTCGTCGGGCCGTTCGTCTATGGCCGCACCATGTCGCTGGATATGGATACGCTGCACCGGCTCTACAGCGACAAGCCTGACGATGTGCAGCCGATCCGCTTCTTCTGCCGCGGCGATGCCTACAAGTTCTGGGGCGTGTTCGATTCCAACCTGCATATGGTCTGCCCTGCCGAGGGCGGACAGATGTTTCTGCTCGGGACCGATCGGCTCGGCCGCGACGTGCTTTCGCGCATTCTCTACGGCGCCCGCATATCGCTGACGATCGGCCTGATCGGTATCTCGATCAGCTTCTGCCTCGGCATCGTCATCGGCGGCCTTGCGGGCTATCGTGGCGGCGTGTTCGACCTGATCGTGCAACGTCTGATCGAAGTGCTGCAATCGCTTCCGAGCCTGCCCTTGTGGATGGCGCTGGCGGCGATCATGCCGGTGACGTGGAGCCCCCTCGTCATCTATTTCGGCATCACGATCATTCTCGGCATCATCGACTGGACCGGTCTAGCGCGTGCCGTTCGCTCCAAGCTCTTGGCATTGCGCGAGGAGGATTACGTGCAGGCCGCCCAGCTGATGGGCGCCAGTACCCCGCGCGTGATCGGGCGGCATCTCGTGCCGGGCTTCATGTCCCACCTGATTGCCTCGGCGACGATTTCCATTCCCAGCATGATCCTTGGCGAGACCGCGCTAAGCTTCCTTGGGCTTGGCCTTCGCCCGCCGATCACCAGCTGGGGCATTCTGCTCACGGAAGCCAAGAGCGTAAGTGTTATTGCGTTCTATCCGTGGTTGCTTTTCCCGATTATACCTGTGGTCTTGGTGATTTTGGCGTTCAACTTTCTGGGAGACGGGTTGCGCGATGCGGCTGATCCCTACAAATAACGGCCAACGACTGATCTTCCCCCGATCGGTCGCCAGCGCCGTTGAAAGCGGCGGTGCTAGATGATGTATAGCCCGGAAGGAATGTCCATGGCCCGGCGCCTGGAAGACGCACGCATCCTGATGTACAGCCACGACACGTTCGGGCTTGGCCATCTGCGACGCTGTCGCACCATCGCGCATGCGTTGGTCGAGGACTATCGCGGCCTGAACATCCTGATCATCTCGGGTGCGACGATCGCCGGTGCGTTCGATTATCGCGCCCGCGTCGACTTCGTGAAGGTGCCGAGCGTCATCAAGCTGCGCAATGGCGAATATACGTCGATGGCAAGCCATATCGATCTTCAGGATACGCTGAAGATGCGCGAATCGATCATCCGCCACACGGCCGAAACGTTCCAGCCCGACATCTTCATCGTCGACAAGGAGCCGATGGGACTGAAGGGCGAGGTCGAAGAGACGCTCAACTATCTGAAGGCGCGCGGCACGACACTGGTGCTTGGCCTGCGCGAGATCATGGACGCCCCTCACCTGCTCGACGCCGAGTGGAAGAAGAACGGCGTGATGCAGAAGATCGACCAATATTACGATTCGATCTGGGTCTACGGCCCGCCTGATTTTTATGACCCGCTCGTCGGCCTCGATGTGCCCGCCAGTGTTCGCCGCAAGATGGACTTCGTCGGCTTCCTGCAGCGCAGCGTCTCGGCAAACAAGACCTCGATCAATGCCCGCAGCGACGATTACATTCTCGTCACGACGGGCGGCGGCGGCGATGGCTCCGATCTCGTGCACGACGTGATGAACGCCTATGAGCAGGACCCGACCCTGCAGCAGAAGGCGCTGGTCGTGCTCGGTCCCTACATGCCGGTCGCCGAACGCACGACGCTGGTGCAGAAGGGATCGAAGATCCCTTACATCCAGGTGATCGAGTTCGACAACAACATGGAAGAGCTGATCGCCGGCGCGGCCGGCGTGGTGGCTATGGGTGGCTACAACACCTATTGCGAAATCCTCTCCTTCGACAAGCCGGCGCTGATCGTGCCCCGCGTCAAGCCGCGCGAGGAGCAGTTGTTGCGCGCGCAGCGCGCCAGCGACCTTGGCCTTGTCGAGATGCTTCTGCCGGAAGCATCGGCCGACGCCGCCGTCATGGCCGACGCGCTGAAGCGCCTGCCGCACCGCCAGCCGCCCTCGATGAGCGGATCCAACATGCGGCTTGAGGGCCTCAACCATATCTCCGAGACGGTGGGCAGCTGGCTCGACAACCGTGGCCGCCACCTTTCCGTCGTCGGCGCCGAGTGAAAGTCGTATCATTGCCGCCACGCCGGAAATTGCTTGTCGTCCTGAAGGGCTATCCACGCCTTTCGGAAACCTTCATCGCACAGGAATTGCTGGGGCTCGAAAAGGCCGGTTTCGACCTGACCTTGATCTCCATGCGCCGCCCGACCGACAAGAAGCGCCATCCCGTCCACGACGAGATCAAGGCGCGGGTCGTCTACCTGCCGGAATATCTGCACGAAGAGCCGCTCAGGGTGTTGAAGGGGCTGTTTGCCAGCTTCAGGAAGCCGGGCTTCGGCGCGCTGATGAAGCGCTTCTTCAAGGACCTGCCGCGCGATATCTCGCGCAATCGCTTTCGCAGGCTTGGCCAGGCCATGGTGCTCGCCCATGAATGGCCGGATGGCGGAGAGTGGCTGCACGCGCATTTCATCCACACCCCCGCCTCCGTCACAGAATATGCGAGCCTTTTGACCGGGGTGCCGTGGACCTGCTCGGCCCATGCCAAGGATATCTGGACATCGCCCGACTGGGAGCTGACGGAAAAGCTCTCCAGCGCCCGCTGGGCCGTGACCTGCACCCGCAACGGCTACCAGCACATGCGCACGCTGACACCACGCAAGGATGCGGTGTATCTCAGCTATCACGGCCTCGATCTCGCCCGCTTCGGCCATTTCCCCGGCGATCGATCCGGCCAGGATGGCAGCGACCCGACGAACCCCGTCTTTCTACTCAGCGTCGGGCGCGCGGTGGAGAAGAAGGGCTACGACACCTTGCTGCGTGCGCTTGCGCTCCTGCCCAGCGATCTGAACTGGCGTTTCGAGCATATCGGCGGCGGTGATGAACTGGCCAAGCTGAAGGCGCTGGCGAGCGAACTCAAGCTCTCCGAGCGCATCACCTGGAAGGGCGCGCTCGCCCAGGAAGACGTGCTGGATCACTATCGCCGCGCCGATCTCTTCGCGCTTGCCTGCCGCATCGCCGCCAATGGCGATCGCGACGGATTGCCGAACGTTCTCGTCGAGGCGTCCAGCCAGCGATTGCCCTGCATCTCGACCTCGGTTTCCGGCGTGCCGGAGCTACTGGTCGACGGCGAGAATGGGCTGCTGGTCGAACCCGATGATCCCCATGCGCTGGCGAAGGCGCTCGAGACAGCCATTCGCGATCCCGCCTTGCGGCAGAGGCTGGGCGACGCCGCCGAGATGCGCGTGCGCAGCCATTTCGACTACAATGCCAGCATCGTTCAGCTCAGCCAGTTGTTCCAACAGGAGTGGCAGAAAGCATCATGAGCGCTCCGAGGGTCTTCTTCTACGTTCAGCACTTGCTCGGTATCGGCCATATCGCGCGCGCAAGCCGCATCGCCAATGCCCTGCAGAATGACGGCTTCGATGTCACTGTCGTGACCGGTGGCCTGCCGGTTGCGGGCTTCCCGGCGGCCGGCTTGAAGACGGTGGCATTGCCGCCGGTGGTGGCCAGCAACGCCGGCTTCTCCGGGCTCGCCGATGAACGGGGCATTGCAGTCGACCAGGATTTCCTCGACCGGCGACGCGACCTGCTGCTGCAAACGTTTCACGATGCGCGCCCCGACGTCGTCATCATCGAGGCTTTTCCGTTTGGACGCAGGCAGATGCGCTTTGAACTTCTGCCTTTGATCAAAGCCATCGAAGCGTCGAGCCCGCGACCGAAGCTCTTGAGCTCGGTGCGCGACATCTTGCAGGAGAACCGCAAGGCTGGGCGCGACGCCGAGACCGTCGGTCTGGTGCAGGCGCATTTCGATGGCGTGCTCGTTCACGGCGATCCCGACTTCGTCCGCCTCGAAGACACCTTCCCGCTGACCGCGGATATAGCCGACAAGGTCTCCTATACCGGGATCGTGGCGCCGCCGCCGCCCGAGCCGGCATCGAAGACATTCGACATTATCGCATCCGCCGGTGGCGGCGCGGTTGGGATGGAGCTGTTGAACGCAGCCGGCCAAGCCGCGAAGATGCTGCCCGCCGATCTGCGCTGGCTGCTGATCAGCGGCCCGAACCTGCCGGAGACGGATTTCGTGACATTGTCGCAAGCGATCCCATCCAACGTCACGCTCGTCCGGTTCCGCAAGGATTTCCCCTCTCTGCTCTCCACCGCGCGCGTTTCCATTTCGCAGGCGGGCTACAACACGGTAGGCGACCTCTTGCGGACCGACTGTCGGCCGATCCTGATCCCGTTCGTCGCAGGCGGGGAGACGGAGCAGACCGTCAGGGCCGAGCGGCTTGCCAAGCTCGGATTGGCCGAGTTGTTGCCCGAAAAGGGGCTGACGGCGGATCATGTGGCGACGGCGGTGAGCGCAGCACTTGCGGCTCCCAAGCGTCGCGCAGCCGATCTTGATATCGATCTAGAAGGCGCCAGACGAACGGCCGAAATCATTCGCGCTATGCTCGCGTGAAACTCTCGCCCTTTATGAAAATCATGTGATATAAAACAGACTCTCGCGTGAATCGGCGTCCAGCAATACACGTCGCTTCGCGTTGTTTTTATTGAGCGATCCGATAGCATGATCCTGTTCTCGGTACCACCGCCCTCTCGTGCAGGATTGATGTCTCAAATTTTCCAGACAATCGACGGTTAGCAATGGAAAAAAGCCTCGCGCGCTACATCTGGTCGAACACGCGGCTGCAGCAGCTCTGGATTCTGGCGGTGGTCGCACTTTCGATGGTGCCGTACTTTCTGTCGTTCGACCTGCCCAAGCAGATCGTCAACGGACCTATTCAGGGATCAGGCTTCGAGGGTGAAGGCGCCACGCAGACCTTCATGCATCTTTCCTACACGTTTCCGCTGATCGGGAAGGTGGAGTTCTTCCAGGGCATCCAGCTCGGTCGCGAGCAGATGCTGATGGCGCTCAGCCTGGTTTTCCTGGCGCTCGTCGTCCTCAACGGCCTCTTCAAGTTTTACATTAACACCTACAAGGGTCGGCTCGGCGAGCGCATGCTGCGGCGCATCCGCTTTCAGTTGATCGATCGGGTTCTGCGCTTCCCGCCCAATCATTTCAAGCGCGTGAAGTCCGCTGAAATCGCCACCATGATCAAGGATGAAGTCGAGCCTATGGGCGGCTTCACGGGGGACGCTTTCGTCTCGCCTGCCCTGCTCGGCGGCCAGGCACTGACGGCGCTCGCCTTCATTATCGTGCAGAACTTCTGGCTAGGCATGATTGCGGCTGCGATCGTCGGCGTTCAGGCCGTCGTCATTCCCCGCATGCGCAAGCGGCTGTTGGAGCTCGGTCGCCAGCGGCAGCTGACAGCACGCGAGCTTTCCGGCCGCGTTGGCGAGATCGTCGATGGCATCGGCACGATCCATGGCAACGACACATCGAACCTGGAACGCGCCGACATCGCCGCGCGCCTTGGGCTCATCTTCTCGATCCGCTACGATCTCTATCAGTGGAAGTTCCTGGTCAAGTTCCTGAACAACTTCCTCGCACAGGTAACGCCGTTCCTGTTCTACGCGATCGGCGGCTACTTGGCGCTCCAGGGCCGACTGGATATTGGACAGCTCGTGGCCGTCATCAGCGCCTACAAGGATTTGCCGGGACCACTGAAGGAACTGATCGACTGGGATCAGATGCGCCAGGACGTGCAGGTCAAGTACCAACAGGTCTACGAGCAGTTCAATGTCGAGCCGCTGATCGACGACAGCATCCACAAGGTCGCCATCGAAGAGGTTCCGGCTTTGGCCGCACCCATCGTCGTTACCAACCTTGCCGTCAGCGACGATAGCGGCGCAAAGCTGATCGATCACGTCTCCGTCGAAATCAAGCCAAACGAGACCGTAGCCGTCGTTGGGCCCAATTCGAGCGGAGCGGAAGCCTTCGCCGAGGCGCTCGGCCGCGTGGTCTGGCCCAACTCGGGCCGCATCACCATCGACGGAAAGGATCTGCTGGAGCTACCGGAATCGGTTTCGGGCCGCAGGATTTCCTATGCCTCGTCCGATCTCTATTTCTTCCAGGGTACGCTCCGCGACAACCTTCTCTATGGCCTGAAGCACGCGCCGCTGAAGGATCCCGACTATGACGAGCAGACGGCCCAGGAAGCCAAGTGGCATGCCGCCGAAGCGATCAAGGCCGGCAACCCGACGCTTGATCCGAACAGCGACTGGGTGGATTACCACGCGGCGGGCGCCACCGGTCCGGGCGATATCTTGACGGCCATGCGCCCGGCGCTCGACGCCGTGCTGATCACCGAAGACATTCTCGATCTCGCGCTGCGCTCGACTGTCGATACGCACGTCCACATCAAGCTTGCCGAACATATCGTCGATCTGCGTGCCGCGCTGCGCGAGAAGATGCAGCAGTCGGAGCTCGGCAACATCGTCGTTCCCTTCGACTTCGATAGCTACAACGCGCAGGCCACCGTCGGCGAGAATCTGCTTTTCGGCTCCATGAGAAGGCCGATCATGAACAACCGCCGCCTTGCGGCGCATCCCTATTTCCAGACGCTATTCCGCGAAACGGGACTGAGTAACGATCTCTACGCCATGGGCCTGGAAATCGCCGAAAACGCGGTTGAACTCTTCCACGACCTGCCGCCGGACCACCCGTTCTTCCAACAGTTGACCTTCATGACGGCGGACGACATTCCGACCTATCAGGCGCTACTGCAGAAGCTCAGCAGCAGGAAGTTCGACGACGCGACTCCGGAAGAGCGCTCGGCCATCATCCGCCTGAGCTTCGCCTATATCGAACCCCGCCACCGCTTCGGTCTCCTGACAGACGAATTGACAGCCAAGATCGTCAGCGCGCGCAAGCAGTTCCACGAGAATATTCCGGATGATCTCGCCGCCGTCATCGAGCGTTACGATCCCGAGCACTTCATCTCGTCGGCGAGCCTGATGGACAATGTTCTTTTCGGACGTATCGCCTATCAGCGCGCCGACGCGTCCGAGAGCATCCGCTCGATCATGGTCGGTCTCTTCGAAACGCTCGATCTCTTCGACGACGTCCTATCGATCGGGCTTGAGTTCGATGTCGGTTCCGGCGGCAAGCGTCTGACAATGGTCCAGCGCCAGAAGCTGAATCTCGCAAGAACGCTGCTCAGGCGTTCCGACTACATCATTCTCAACCGGCCGCTGTCGGCGCTGGATCAGCGCGTGCAGGACCAGATCACCAACAACCTCCTCAACGATCTGCATCATGAGGGCGAGCGACCGGCGATCGTATGGGTTCTTTCGAACGCCAGACTGGCCGCGCTTTTCGATCGGATCCTGCTTTTCGACCGTGGAAGCCTGGTCGAGGCCGGCAATTTTCCGGAACTTTCCGAACAGAACGGGATGTTCAAGGAACTGTTATCGTAATATTCTACAGGGGCTACAAAAGTGACGTCCTGCCAAAAAGGACGCACGTCATTCTAGCAAGCGCGCCACGAGCGCGCAGGGAGAAAATAAGCTCATGCTGCTCAGAGACGAAGTCGAGATGCTGCGGCGCGTGCCGATCTTTTCACGGATTGCACCAGCCAAGCTCAAACTTTTGGCCTTTACCTCGGACCGCATGACATATAGCGCCGGTCAGGATCTGTTCCGACAAGGCGACCCGGGCGACGCAGCCTATGTGGTGCTCTCAGGAACAGCCGATATTCTCGTTCGCTCGCCCGCCGGCGACATCAAGGTTGCGGACGTCGATCCCAATTCCATCGTCGGTGAGATCGCGATCCTCTGCGACGTCTCACGTACCGCAACCGTTCGCGCCACGTCGGCGCTTGAGGTGCTGCGCATCAGCAAGGAGCATTTCCTGAAGCTGCTGAGCGACTTTCCCGAGATGGCCGTCGAGATCATGCGCGTCCTCGCGGATCGCCTGAACCATACGACTGCCGAACTGACCGCAGCGCGCGCGGCAAAGAAGCCGGAAGCGGTGAATTAAGTCATCACCTTAGCTGTTTGTGATCAAACGCAAAAAACCCGCCCGAACATTGGTTCAGGCGGGCTTTCTCTATTGGCGGCGATCAATCAGTCGCGCTGTTCGAGCGCCCGGCTGAAGGCCAAGGCGGCCAGCGTACAGATTGCACCCGACAGCAGGTAGTAGCCGACGAAGGTCAGGCCAAAGCGGCTGGACAGGCTGAGTGCCACGAGCGGCGCGAAGCCGGCGCCGACGAGCCATGCCAGGTCCGACGTGAACGCCGCGCCGGTGTAGCGATATCCCCGGCCGAAGCGCGACGAGATGGAACCCGTGGCTTGGCCGAAAGACAGGCCGAGCACGCCGAAGCCGATGATCACGAAGGCATCGTGGCCATTCGAACCCGAGCCCAGCATGATCGGACCGACGAAGCTGAAGATCGCGATCAGCACCGCGCAAACCGCCAGCTGTCCGCGCCGACCGATACGGTCAGCCATCAGGCCGGAGGCGATGATCGCCAAGATGCCGACCATGGCACCGACCGTCTGCACCAGCATGAAGGCGCCGATCGGCTGGTCGCCGTAAAGGCTCATCCAGCCGAGCGGGAAGATCGTGACGAGATGGAACATCGCGAAGCTTGCCAGCGGCACGAAGGCGCCGATCAGGATATCGCGGCCGTGGATGCGCACGACGTCGCGAATCGGGGCCGCTTCGAGCTCATGCTGCTCCAGTGCCGTGCCGAATTCCTTCGTCATCACCAGACGAAGGCGCGCAAAGAGCGCGACGACGTTGATGGCGAAAGCCACGAAGAACGGATAGCGCCAGCCCCAGCTGAGGAAGTCCTGCGACGACAGATTGGCCACGAAATAGCCGAACAGCAGGCTGGCCAGCGCAAAGCCGATGGGCGCGCCAAGCTGCGGGATCATCGCGTACCAGCCGCGGTGATTCTTTGGCGCGTTTAGCGCCAAGAGCGACGCCAAGCCGTCCCATGCGCCGCCGAGCGCGAAACCCTGCCCCAATCGGAACAGCGCCAGAAGCGCGATCGACCAAACGCCGATCTCGTTATAACCCGGCAGGAACGCAATGGATGCGGTGGATCCTCCGAGCAGGAAAAGGGCGATGGTGAGCTTGGTGCCGCGGCCGTACAAGCGGTCGATCGTCATGAAGACCACCGACCCAACTGGACGTGCCAGGAATGCAAGCGAAAAGATCGCAAAGGAATAAAGTGTTGCTGTCAACCTGTCCGGCGCGAACGGAAAGACAAGCTGCGGAAAGACTAGCACCGAGGCCAGCCCGTAGACGAAGAAATCAAAGAATTCGGATGTGCGTCCAATGACGACACCGATTGCAATGCTGCCCGGCGAAACCGGCTTATCAGCATGAATTTGTCTCGCGTCACGTTCCATGGACGTGGACGAAGGACCATAGTTAGTCACAGTAGCCATATTCAAAACGCCTCCCTCGTTAAGACGCTTGCGGCAAAGCGTCTCAGGTAAGATTTTGAACTAACTGTCGTGCTTATCAAGGGTGGAATGCAGAAATAGTTTATCACCGCCTTCGAAAATTAGCTTCACATGAAGAATTGTGCGCGAGAACGCTAAAATAAGGCCCTGAACGGTGGCCGAAGCGGCTTTGGGGGATATATAGTTGCACGAATGCGGCGGCGTGCGAAAAATGCCTCTTTTCGGCGCTTCAAGTTTTTGACATCGCACGCGCTCCGTCGTATCCCGCACTGCGGCAATTCTGCTGCGCTGCGACCAAACACCTCATGTTGCTACAAGTTATAGTGCTTTAGTCGCGGATCGGACGAAACAAAAAGAGCAATAACGACGTGCAAAAGCTGTCAAAGTTTTCCCGCCATCTCGTCATTCTGCCGCTATTCCTCATGCTCGCAGGATGTAACCTGGTGGTCATGTCGCCTTCCGGCGATATCGCCATGCAACAGCGAGACCTGATCATCGTATCAGTCCTGCTGATGCTGTTGATCATCATCCCGGTGATTTGTCTGACGCTGTTTTTCGCTTGGCGCTACCGCCAGTCGAACACCTCCGCCACGTATGATCCGGAATGGCATCATTCCACGCGTCTCGAAGTGGTCATCTGGTCCGCTCCGCTCGCGATCATCATCGTGCTGGGTGCGATCACCTGGATCACCACGCACAGGCTCGACCCTTACCGTCCGCTCGACCGCATCGATGCGGAGCGCACGATTCCCGCCGACGTAAAGCCCCTGACCGTCCAGGTCGTCGCTCTCGACTGGAAATGGCTGTTCTTCTATCCGGAACTGGGCATCGCAACCGTCAACGAACTGGCGGCTCCCGTCGATGTTCCAATCAACTTCCAGATCACCGCGTCGTCTGTGATGAACTCGTTCTATATCCCGGCGCTTGCTGGCCAGATCTACGCGATGCCCGGCATGCAGACGAAGCTGCACGCCGTCATCAACAAGGAAGGCGTATACGACGGTTTCTCCGCGAACTATAGCGGCGCCGGCTTCTCCCACATGCGCTTCAAGTTCCACGGCATGAACCAGCAAGGCTTCGAAAGCTGGGTGGCTCAGGTCAAGAACCAAGGCACCGCACTCAACCGCGACGCCTATCTCAAGCTCGAACGTCCGAGCGAGCGCGAGCCGGTTCGCTACTTCGCCACCGCCGACAAGGATCTCTACAACGCGATCCTGAACATGTGCGCCACCCCCGGCAAAATGTGCATGAGCGAAATGATGCACATCGACATGATGGGCGGCGCCGGCAAGGAAAGCCATGAGAACCGCGACAAGCTGAAATTCGACGGTGAGCCGATCGACGGCATCCACCTTCCCGAGCCAGCTGCCGCAGGCGATGCCCCCGCCCATGGCGCCGACAACATGGAAAGCATGCCCGGCATGACCATGTCCGGTACGACCATGCAGCACGACGGCCATACCATGCCGTCGTCCGACGCGAGCGCGCCTGCTGCGACCAAATAATTCAACCTGGCGCTTTGCGTCTAAAAGACACCAATGAACGGGTTACTCCATGTTTTCCAATCCTGACCTTCTGAAGTTGATCTTCGGCCGGTTGACGATCGAGGCAATCCCCTATCACGAGCCGATTCTCGTCGCCACGTTTGGCGCGGTCGTGGTCGGCGGGATCGCGGTCCTCGGTCTCATCACCTACTTCAAACTCTGGACCTATCTCTGGAAAGAGTGGTTCACCAGCGTCGACCACAAGAAGATTGGCATCATGTATGTCATTCTTGCCCTGGTCATGCTGCTGCGCGGCTTTGCCGACGCCCTCATGATGCGTACCCAGCAGGCGATGGCCTTCAACGGCAATCCCGGCATTTTCCCGCCTCACCACTACGACCAGGTCTTCACGGCCCACGGCGTCATCATGATCTTCTTCATGGCCATGCCGTTCGTTACCGGCCTGATGAACCTGGTGGTTCCGCTTCAGATCGGCGCACGCGACGTCTCCTTCCCCTTCCTGAACAACTTCTCGTTCTGGATGACGACAGCCGGCGCGGTCCTGATCATGATGTCGCTTTTCGTCGGCGAGTTCGCTCGTACCGGCTGGCTGGCCTACCCGCCGCTCTCGGGCGTCGAATATAGCCCAGGCGTCGGTGTCGACTATTACATCTGGGGCCTGCAGGTCGCCGGTATCGGAACGACGTTGTCGGGTATCAACCTGATCGCAACGATCGTGAAGATGCGCGCGCCCGGCATGACCATGATGAAGATGCCTGTCTTCACCTGGACCTCGCTCTGCACCAACATCCTCATCGTCGCCAGCTTCCCGATCCTGACCGCAACGCTCGCGCTGCTGTCGCTCGACCGTTACGCCGGTACAAACTTCTTCACCAACGACCTTGGTGGCAACCCGATGATGTATGTAAACCTCATCTGGATCTGGGGTCACCCGGAGGTTTACATTCTCGTGCTGCCTGCCTTCGGTATCTTCTCCGAAGTCGTCGCTACCTTCACCGGCAAGCGCCTGTTTGGTTACGCCTCGATGGTTTACGCCACCGTCGTCATCACCATCCTGTCGTACCTCGTCTGGCTGCACCACTTCTTCACCATGGGTTCGGGCGCAAGCGTGAACTCCTTCTTCGGCATCACCACGATGATCATTTCCATCCCGACAGGGGCGAAGATGTTCAACTGGCTGTTCACGATGTATCGCGGTCGTATTCGCTACGAAGTGCCGATGCTGTGGACGATCGGCTTCATGGTGACCTTCGTCATCGGCGGCATGACCGGCGTCATGCTGGCTATCCCGCCGGCCGACTTCGTGCTGCACAACTCGCTGTTCCTCATCGCCCACTTCCACAACGTCATCATCGGCGGCGTGGTGTTCGGTCTGATGGCCGGCGTGACCTACTGGTTCCCGAAGGCTTTCGGCTTCAAGCTCGATCCGTTCTGGGGCAAGATGTCCTTCTGGTTCTGGCTGGTCGGCTTCTACTTCGCATTCATGCCGCTCTACGTGCTCGGCCTGATGGGCGTAACCCGCCGCATGTCGCAGTTCGAAGATCCGTCGCTGCAGATCTGGTTCATCATCGCTGCCTTCGGCGCCTTCCTCATCGCGCTCGGCATCGGTTCGTTCCTGATCCAGCTCGTCGTCAGCTTCCTGAAGCGCGAAGAGCTGCGTGACACGACCGGCGACCCGTGGGGTGCCCGTACGCTCGAGTGGTCGACCTCGTCGCCGCCTCCGGCCTACAACTTCGCGCTGACGCCGATCGTCTACGATCATGACAGCTGGTACGACATGAAGGCCCGCGGCCACGTCCGTCCGACGGAAGGCTTCAAGCCGATCCACATGCCGAAGAACACCGGTACCGGTGTCATCCTCGGTGCTCTGAGCGTCGTCTTCGGCTTCGCGATGATCTGGTACATGTGGTGGCTGGTCGTGCTCTCGGCCGTCGCCATGCTCGTGATCACCATCGGTCATACGTTCAACTACAAGCGTGACTTCTACATCCCCGTAGAGGAAGTCGTGGAAACGGAAGACAAGCGCACCAAGCTGCTTGCCGAGCAGGTGTAACATCATGAGCAACTCTGCAATCGATACGGCTGAGAAGCCCGAATTCTACCTGACGGAAGAGCATCATCCGGAAAACAGCACCATGCTGGGCTTCTGGCTCTACCTGATGAGCGACTGCCTGATCTTCGCGATCCTGTTCGCCACGTACGCCGTTCTCGGCCGCAATTATGCGGCCGGCCCGTCGCCGGCAGATCTTTTCGATCTGCCGCTGGTGGCGATCAACACCTCCATGCTTCTCCTCTCCTCCATCACCTATGGCTTCGCCATGCTGCAGATGGAGCGGGCGAAGAAGGCTGAAACACTGTTCTGGCTCGCCGTCACCGGCGTGTTCGGCGCCGTGTTCATCGCGCTCGAACTCTACGAGTTCATCCACCTGATCCACGAAGGTGCGGGCCCGCAGCGTTCGGCGTTCCTGTCGGCCTTCTTCACGCTGGTCGGTACCCACGGTCTGCACGTCACCTTCGGCATCATCTGGCTGGTGACGTTGATGGTGCAGGTTTCGATGCATGGCCTGATCCCCGAGAACAAGCGTCGCCTGATGTGCCTTTCTATGTTCTGGCACTTCCTCGACGTGGTCTGGATCGGCGTCTTCTCGATTGTTTATCTTATGGGAGTACTCGGATGAGTTCGCACGCACCCGCACACGAGGATGCTCACGAAGCCCATCATGGGCACAGCCATGGGCATGAAGCAGCGCACGGCAGCTTCAAGAGCTACATGATCGGCTTCGTCCTATCGGTCATCCTGACGGCCATTCCGTTCTGGCTCGTCATGGCCGGCGTCTTCGACAGCAAGGCTGTCACCGCTGCCTTGATCATGATTTTCGGCGTGATCCAGATCGTCGTTCACATGATCTTCTTCCTGCACATGAACTCTCGCTCCGAGGGTGGCTGGACGCTGCTGGCGCTGATCTTCACGATCCTGCTCGTGGTCATCGCACTCTCCGGCTCGCTCTGGGTCATGCATCATCTCAATACGAACATGATGCCGATGAACCCGGAAATGATGAAAAACATGCCCTGACGGGCACAATGGACGGGCGGCGGCAACGCCGCCCGTTACGGTTTAAGACCTTGACAAACTCCCCTGCAGAACAAGCTCCAAAACGTCGTTCGGCGATCGCACTCACGATCTTCTGCGGCTTCCTCGTCGTCGTCATTTGCGCGGTTTTCGCGCTCGGTGTCTGGCAGGTCGAACGCCGCGCCTGGAAACTGGATCTGATCGCACGTGTCGATCAGCGCATCCATGCCGAAGCGGTGGCCGCCCCCACCCGCGCTGACTGGGGAAACATCACAAAAGACAATGACGAATACCGCCGCGTAACGGCTGAAGGTACCTTGCAGAACGACAAGGAGAGCCTCGTCTATGCGGCGACGACGCTTGGCGCCGGCTATTGGGTGATCACGCCCCTGACGCTCGCCGACGGCACATCCGTGATGATCAACCGCGGCTTCGTGCCGACGGACAAGCGCGATGTGAATACGCGCCTCGACGGCCAGGTCTCCGTCCCCGTCAAGATTACCGGCTTGCTCCGCCTCAACGAGCCGGGCGGTACCTTCATCAAGTCGAACGACCCGGCAAACGACCGCTGGTATTCGCGTGACGTGGACGCGATGGCCGCCAAGCGTGGTGTGACTGATATCGCCCCTTACTTCATCGATGCCGATGCTACGGCCAATCCGGGTGGTTTTCCCGTCGGCGGGCTGACGCAGGTCAGCTTCCCCAACAACCATCTCCAATATGCGCTGACCTGGTTCGCGCTGGCAGCCATGGTGGCCGGCCTCTTGGTTTTCGTACTGCGCAGCGAGTTGCGCCGGCGTCGATAACGGGTCGGGCCCCGGCACCCCGGCGTTGCCCTGGGGGGCCGTACCCGTCATGATACCGCCATTCCATTTCGGACAATCCGGGCCGCATGATGCGCATCTTTCTCCTTCGCCACGGCGAATCCCTCGGCAATCTTGATGAGCGGGCTTACGGCCAGTTCGGCGATCACAATGTCCCGCTGACCAGATGGGGACACCGGCAGGCCATCGGTGCCGCCGAGGTGATAGCTTCCCACCTCGGAACCTTGGCCGACGTTAGACAGCTGCAGATCTGGTATTCGCCATTCTTGAGAACGCGCCAGACCAAGGACGCGCTGCTCGAGGTTCTGCCGCCTGACCTCATAGGCAAGGTCCGGGAAGACTATCTGTTGCGCGAGCAGGATTTCGGCCTCTTCACCGAGATCTATGACCACGCGGAGCAGAGGCAAAAATTTCCCGACGAGTTCGAGAAATGGGCGCGGCTGCGCAACAACAGCGGAAAGTTCTACGCGCGGCCGCCGGATGGCGAGAGCCGTGCCGATGTCGCCCAGAGGATGCGCCTTTTTATCCAGACGGCACTGCACGACGCCCGCGATGGCGACGACGCCGTCATCATCGTCGGCCACGGCGTCACGAACCGGGCATTCGAAATGAACTTCCTGCAGCAACCGGTCGACTGGTTCGAGCGATCCTATAATCCCGGCAATGCCGACGTGACGCTGATCGAGGGGACCCATGCTGCGGGATACGCATCGACGCTGCTCCACCACGCCGCCGATCGCCGGCCGGGCGAGGAAAGCGAGATGCGGGAGGCCTATGGCGCCCAGGTCACGATCGCGACGAGGCGCGATACTCCTGAAGGGAGTGGGACGTGATTTGCGGACATGTGAGGACTCGTTGCCTGCGATGATCGAAGTCATAACATCTGGTACGGAACCCCGCTCCTGCGGCACCTGCACTTTGTGCTGTCGGCTGCCGGAGATCGATCAGCTCTCGAAGCCTGCGAATGAGCCGTGCGTGAACTGCGTCATGGACCAAGGCTGCCGCATCTACGACGATCGCCCGGATCTCTGCCGGGATTTTCTCTGCGCGTGGATGACAGACCCTAAGCTCGGTCCGGAATGGGACCCGACAGTCGCGAAGATGATGGTCTATGGCCAGGGCGATCAGCTCACGGTGCTTGTCGATCCCGAGCACCCGCAAGCGTGGCGCCAGGAGTCATACGCCACCCAGCTAACCGCATGGGCGACGGACGCAGCCGGGCGTGGCGGCTATGTCATCGTCTTCGTCGGAGACGACGTCTACAAGGTCGCGCCGGCGACCTCGTGACCATCGCCGCCAAAATGCAGCCTCAGTGTCCGACGCGCGACAGCACGTCCGCCTTCAGGAACCGCTCAACGATCAGCATGAAGACAAGCGATGGGATCAGCAGCAGCAGCGCCGTGATCGAGGCGATCTGATAGTTGCCGCCCGACGCCGTCGTGTAGAGCAGCAGCGGCAGCATGTTCACATCGGGTGCGCCGACGAAGTAGCTGCCGGTGAACTCATCGAGGCTTTCCAGGAAGACGAAGATCGCGCTTGCCATCAGGCCGGGAGCGGCGAGCGGCAGCGTGATATCGAAGAAGGTGCGCAAGGCCCCTGCCCCGGTCACGCGCGCTGCCTGTTCCAGTTCAGCATCAATCGCCGAAAAGGCCGCGGTGGCGATCCACACCGCGTAGACGAGGCCATGCGAGACATGCACGAGGACGACGCCTGGGATCGTGCCATTGAGGCCGATCTCGTAGAAGATGCGCGCGACATTCACGTAGACCGTGAGGTTCGGGAAGGCCTGCGGGATGAGGAAGGCGAGCAGGATTGCGCTGCGCAGCGGCAGCTTCAGCCGGGCCAGCGCATACCCCGCCGGAATGGCGAGCAGCAGCGAGACGATGACAGTCAGGACCGCGACGACGAGCGAGTTGCGCAGCGAATCCAGCGCTCCGCCCCGCGGCGCGAAGACCTTCACCCAGGAGGTGAAGCCGTATTCCAGCGGTAGGCTGTGCGGAAAATACCATTTCTCCGCGACCGTCCATAAGACCAGATTGGCGAGCGGGCCAAAGATGAAGAAGGCCATCAGTCCGAAGACGATGCCGCGTGGCACCCACCACAGTGCGGCGAGAGAGGCTCGCGATCGAGAACCCGTCGTCATCACGCGCGCTCCTTCAGGCTTTGGCGGAGATAAATCCAGGCCACGGATGACGCCAGCACCAGCGAGACCAACCCGAGCGCATTCGCGACGCCGTAGTCGCCATAGGCGTTGACGCGGAAAGCGATATCGGCGGTAAGCATGGTCGGCGATTGCGCGTTGATCATCAAAGGAACCGAAAGCACCGACATCATGGTGACGAAGGAAAGGATCAGGCCGACAGTGAGCGTGACGGCGACCTGCGGCACGATGATCTCGAACAGCAGCCGTAATTTCGACGCGCCGAGATTGCGGGCGGCCTCGATGGTGTCGCGATTGATGGACGCCATCGCACCGGCGACGAGCAATGCCACGAACGGCGTCTGCTTCCAGACGAAGGCGATGACGATGCCGCGCCAGTCGAGGAAACTCACGGCATCGAGCGGCGTCATCAGGCCAAGGCTGACGGCGGTGTTGTTCATCATTCCGTTCTTCGAGAGGAAGGTGCGCAGGATCTGGCCGACGACGATGAACGGAATGAACATCGGCCAGCGATAGAGCCAGCGCAGGATCGCAACGGCACGCGGATGTTCGCCGAGCGTCAGATAGCCGCCGATCGCGATCGAGCCGAGGCCGATCAGCACGGTCGAGAGACCGACGATGACAACGGTGAAGATGATATCGCTGGTATAGAGATCGAAGGTCTTGACGAAATTGTCGAAGCCGAGCGCTCCGCCTTCCACCCTGAAGGCGCCCACCGCCGACATGATCAGCGGAAGAATGAACAGGGCTGCAATGACCGCCAGCGCGGGCAGGACAAGCAGGAGACCAAGTAGGCGTTTCGACATGTTACGACCTTGAGACGCGAGCGAGGCGGATGAGAGGAGGCGGTGACAAAGACCGGCGCCGCCGAAAGGACGGCGACACCGCGTGCCACCTCTCATCCAGTCCATCGAACCACCTTCCCCCGGGAGAGAAGGCGGTTCGCATGCTTACTTTACGGACTTTTCGTAGGCTTCGAGGATCGCGGTATTGTAAGGCGCGATCGGGAAAGGCTTGCCGTTGTTGGCGAGATCGTCCGGCGTGATGTCGACGAAGAGCTTGTTCCAGGTTGCGTCGTCGAGCTTCGGCTTGACGAAGTTGGCGTCGATACCCGGATACCAGTTGAAGCGCTTGACGATGCCTTCGGCCTGAACTTCCGGGCTGGTGGCGAGCGCGATGAACTTTTCGGCAAGCGCCTTGTGACCAGACTTTTCGGGAACGACATAATGCATCGGCTGGCCGGGCATACCCGGTGCCGGCAGCACCAGCTTCATTTCCGGCGGCAGCTGGCCATTGGCCTGCCAGCTGTAGAACATGTCGACCCAGACAGGGCCCATGGCGATTTCGCCACGGCTGAGAAGGTCGAGCGTGCCGGCATTACCAGGCGTCAGCGTGGCGTTCTTGGTGAAGTCGGCCAGGCTCTTGAAGGCCCCGTCCCACTTCGTGGTTTCTTCCTGCTTGAACGGACCCGTCATCAGGTTGTTGGCATCGCCGCCGCCGAAGGCATAGACCCAGCCCATGACAAAGGACACGCCCGAAGCGCCGCCCTTGATGCCGTTATAGCCGAACTGCTTCGGGTGGGCCTTTGCCCATTCGGCGAGTTCCGCGTAGCTCTTCGGCGGGTTCGGAACCAGCGCCGGGTTATAGGCGATCGCCGTCTGGCTGTTGAACATCGGCATGACGAAGCCATCGACATCAGAGCCGAGCGCGTTCTTCGCGTTGCCGCGGGTCACGAGCTTGCCGGTATCGATGTTGCCGCGATACTTCTCGAGGTAACCCTTCTGGACCATGGGGCCGGCGAACTTTTCGTGCACGACGGCAACGTCGACGTCCCAGACCTTGCTATCGGCCGCTGCCTGCGCGTCGAAACGCTCGAGGATCTTCTGCGAGCCCGCATCGCCGGGGCCGGTGCCGACGGCGCGAACCGTGTCGCCCGGATTGGCCTTCTCGAACAACGGCCCGAGATACTGGTTAATGTAATCGACCATGTTCTGGTCGCCGGCGGTGGCAACCGTAAGCTCTTCGGCCTTTACCGGCAACGTCGCGAGAGCAATGGCGATAGCGGCATACGTCAATCTCTGCATCAGGCTTCTCCTTGTTATGAAAATGTGAGGTTCTGAAAGTCAGGCATCAAAAGGTCAGGCGTGGACTTTCCCGGGCGAAGCCCGGGAAATGGCGTTTGCCGGCTCGGTGCTCGGCGAATTGAAGAGAAACAGGGCGTCAGCAGGCACATGAACGCGGACGCGCTCGCCTGGCTCGAATGCACGCGTCGCGTCGGCCATGATCTCGCGGTCGCCGACACGAACGGCATGGCGCCAATGGCCGCCGGGATAGCTCACGGCTGCGATCTCGCCATCGAGCGTAACGCCCGACCCGACAACAGCGGTCTCGGCGGAGAGGATTTGCGCCGCTTCCGGCCGGAAGCGCGCCTCGACTGTGCCTTGCACGAGGTCTCGCCCCATCAGAGCGACATGGCCGGCGGCATTCGTTGGGCCCGCAGCGATAACGAAGTCGTTGCCATCGGGCGCGCCGGTCAGCGAGATCACGTTCTCGGCGCCCATGAAGGCCGCGACGAAGGCTGAGGCCGGCCGGTTGTAGACCTCTTCAGGCGTGCCCTGCTGGGCGATCCGGCCGGCATTGAGGATCACGATCCTGTCGGCCATCACCATCGCTTCTTCGCGGTCATGCGTCACGTGAACGGCGGTGATACCGAGGCGCTTCTGCAGCGCGCGGAGCTCGTGGCGAACGCTGAGCCTTATGCGGGCGTCGAGATTGGAGAGCGGCTCGTCAAGCAGCAGGATCTCCGGATCGACCGCGAGCGCACGGCCGAGCGCCACGCGCTGCCGCTGGCCGCCGGACAAGGCCGCCGGCTTGCGTGCGCCCAGCCCATCCAGCCCCAGGAGGGACTGCATGGCAGAGACCCGCTTGTCGATTTCGCTGCGCTGGACCTTCTTCAGCTTCAAACCGTAGCCGATGTTCTGCGCCACCGTCATATGCGGCCAGAGCGCATAGGACTGGAAGACGAGCGCCATGCCGCGCTTGTCCGGCGGCAGGTGCGTCACCTCGCGATGGCGCACGGAGACCGATCCCGAGGACGGCGTCACGAAGCCGGCCAGAACGCGCAGCAGTGTCGTCTTTCCGCAGCCGGAAGACCCCAGCAAGGCGACGAATTCCCCGCGCTCGATATTGAGGTCTATGTCCTCCAGAACCTGCGTGTTGCCATATCTGCAGGCAACCGACCGCAATTCCAGAAACGCGCCTTGGCTCATCTTTCAACTCCGTTGCACAGCTGTGCAATATGCCCAGGAGCTAGTTAGAATGTTTCCTTTACAGTTAGATGACGGTTGCCGCCTTCTCGCGATCCACTGCATCGAATGGATGATCCTTGCGCGGTTTTGGCCCTGATCTCAGGCACTAACAAGCGGCCCGGATGCGCGGTGACAATTCGATGACGAAAATGAAACGCGGTTGGAAAGCCGTGTTACGCCCACGACACATGATCGCTCTAAAGAGGCGCCGGAAGACGTCGCTGGCCTGAGTTGGCCGGCGGCTTGGAACCGGAGAAGCGCCGTGAAGATCATCCATATCACCGATACACATCTGAGCCCCAACAAGCCGCATTTCAACGGCAACTGGGCGCCCTTGGTCCGCTGGATCGAGGAAACCGGCGCTGACCTCGTCGTCCACACCGGCGATCTCAGCGTTGACGGCGCAGACAAGGACGAAGATCTGGTCTTCTCCATGGATCTGATGCGCCAGGTGTCGATCCCCATGCTGATCGTTCCCGGCAACCACGATGTCGGCCACCTCCCGGGCTCCGCTCAGCCGGCCAATCCGGAGCGTCTGGCGCGTTGGCGCAATCTCGTCGGCCCCGACTACTGGGTCAAGGACATCGGCGAGTGGCGCATCATCGGGCTCAACAGCCTGCTGATGGGCTTTGAGGACGCGGAAGAGCAGGCGCAGTTCGACTGGCTGCAGAAGACGCTCGCCGAACGCGGCGACCGCCGTGTGGCGATCTTCGCGCACAAGCCGCTGTTCGTGGACGACGCCAATGAAGGTGACACCGGTTACTGGAGCGTGCGCCCGACACAGCGCCGCAAGCTCTACGACCTAATCGCCGCCCACGACGTCGCGCTCTTCGGCAGCGGCCACCTGCACTGGACGTGGAAGGGCGAATTCGGCCAGACCTCCGTCGTCTGGGCGCCGCCGACAGCCTTCATCCTCGACACGATGGAGCGCGAAATGCCTGGCGAACGCCTCGTGGGTGCAGCCGTGCACGAGCTTGGCGACGACGTCACCACCGAACTGGTCGCGGTACCTGGGATGACCGCCTACTTCCTCGACGACGTCGTGGAGGAGGTCTATCCGCAGGCAGCGCCGAAGAAGCAGCGGGAGCGAGCGGAATGAGCGCGCTTTCCCTTCGCGGCATCACCAAATCCTTCTCCGGCAACGCCATCCTCAAGGGCGTCAGCCTTGACGTCGAGCCGGGCGAGTTCATCGCACTGGTCGGCCCGTCGGGTTGCGGCAAGAGCACGCTGCTGCGCATCCTCGCCGGCCTCGACCATGCCGATCAGGGCCAGATCATCATCGGTGGAGAGGACATGTCGGCGATCGCCGCTGCCGATCGCAATATCGCGATGGTATTCCAGTCCTACGCGCTCTATCCGCATCTGACGGCCGGCCAGAATATCGCCGTTCCGCTCGCCATGCGCCGCCTCTCCGGTGCACAGCGCCTGCCATTCGTCGGCTCCATGCTTCCGGGCCAGCGCGCTATCAGCGCGGCGATCGCGCGTGATGTCGCCGAAATGGCGAAGTCGCTGAAGATCGACCACCTGCTCGACCGAAAGCCCGGCCAGATGTCGGGCGGCCAGCGCCAGCGCGTGGCCCTGGCGCGCGCCATGGTGCGCCATCCGAGCGTCTTTCTTATGGACGAGCCGCTCTCCAACCTCGATGCCAACCTGCGTGTCCACGCCCGTGGCGAGATCGTCGAACTGCATCGGCGCGCCGGCGTGCCGACCGTCTACGTCACCCACGACCAGGCCGAGGCCCTGTCGATGGCCGACCGCGTGGCTGTGATGATCGGCGGCAACTTGCTTCAGCTGGCAAGTCCCCAGGTCATTTACGATGACCCCGCCCATATCGAGGTTGCCCGCTTCGTCGGCCAGCCGCGCATCAATGTCGTACCGGCGCTCGCCGAAAGCGGCATGGTGTCCTTCGGTGGCGTCAGGCTCGGCCTGCACACCCCGGTTTCGGGTCGCACGCCGGTGAGCCTGGCGATCCGTCCCGAATTTGTCCGTCTGGCGGATAGTCGTGAGGACGGTCTCGCGGCGAAGGTCGAGCGCATCGAGTTCCTCGGTTCCGAGGTTATCCTCTACTGCAAGCTCGACGCGATCGGCGAAATCATGATCGCCAAGCTCTCGCCGGCAGAGGCCAGCGGCGTCTCGGCTGGAATGCCCGTTGCTCTCTCGCTGTCGGCGGACAAGGCCATGGTCTTCGCCGAGGATGGCAGCCGCCTGAAGGCGAGCCCGATTACGATCGACGCAACGCTGGAGAAGGCTCATGGCTAGCATCGCCATGGACGCACCCGCGGCGCGCAAGACCACGGCAGCGCGCGAACGCAACGAAGCGCGCACCGCCTGGCTTCTGGCACTGCCCGCCATCATCCTGATCTTTGTTTTCGTGCTTCTGCCGGTAGTCGCCGTCGTTCTGCTCGGCTTCACGGATTTCGAGCTCGGCATGGGCAAGTTCCGCTTTGTCGGTTTCGAGAACTATGCGCACCTGATCAACGATCGCGCCTTCCGCAAGGCTCTGTGGAACACGACCTGCTACACGGCGATCGTGGCACCTGTTTCGATCGTCCTCGGTCTTGTCGTCGCTCTGCTGATCGAAAGCGAGACGACAGCACGCAGCTTCTTTCGCACGGTCTACTTCCTGCCGGTGGCATCGCTGATCGTTGCGATGGCGACCGTGTGGCAATATCTCTTCCACCCGACCATCGGGCCGATCAACAGCCTGCTGGCGCTGGTCGGCATCCCCGGCCCCAACTGGCTGGCAGCCTCCAGCACCGTGCTCTACAGCCTGTCGATCATCGGTGTCTGGCAGTCGGTCGGCTTCAACATGGTGCTTTTCCTCGCCGGCCTCACCGCCATTCCACGTGAGCTCTATGCGGCTGCCGAAGTCGATGGCGCCCGCTCGGCTTTCGATCGGTTCCGTCTGGTAACCTGGCCGATGCTCGGACCGACGACGCTGTTCGTCACGACCATCAGCATCATCAACTCGGTGAAGGTCTTCGAAACCGTTCAGACGCTGACTCAAGGTGGGCCAAACCACGCATCCGAGGTGCTGCTCTTCAGCATCTACCAAGAAGGCTTCGTCTATCTGCGCGTCGGTTACGCCTCGGCGATGACCGTGGTGTTCCTCGCCATCCTGATGGTGCTCACCTTCCTCCAGTACAATGTTCTCGACCGCCGGGTGCACTACTCATGAGCTCGAATACGATGACCGCCAACCGGTGGACTCTCGGCCGCATCAGCCGCCTGGCACTCCTTTCTTTCGGAGCGCTGCTGTTCTTGGCGCCCTATGTCTTCATGCTGTCGACGGCAGGCAAGGCGCAGAGCGAGATCTTTACTTCCGCTCTGTCGCTGATCCCGACGAATTTCTACTACGTCGCCAACTTTACCAAGGCGCTGACCCGCGTGCCGATGGGGACGCTGCTGTGGAACGGCGTGCTGGTCTGCGGGCTGATCTTCTTCTTCCAGGTGCTGATTGCCATTCCGTGCGCCTACGCCATGGCGAAGCTGAAGTTCCGCGCGGCGCGGCTGATGATGGTGCTTGTCATGCTCGGCCTGCTGGTGCCGATCCATGCGACCGCCTTGCCGCTCTATGTCGGCTTCAACAGCCTGTCGCTGCTCAACAGCTACACCGCGCTGGTGGCTCCGTTCTCCATCTCGGTCTTCGCGATCTTCATGTTCCTTCAGTTCTTCCGGTCCATGCCCGACGATCTGATCCATGCGGCGCGTCTGGACGGCATGTCGGAACTCGGGATTGTCGCACGCGTCATCGTGCCGAATGCCTGGCCCGCCGTTACCGCCTTTTCGATCTTTTCGGTCGTCGCCCACTGGAACGACCTCTACTGGCCTCTCGTCGTCATCACCAAGCAGGATTACGCCACGCCGCCTCTCGGCCTGATGTACTTCCGCGCCGCCGAGGCCGGTGACGACTACGGCGCGCTGATGGCCGCCACCATGATCATCACCCTTCCCCTCGTCGCCGCATTCCTGCTCGCGCAGAAGCGCTTCGTCGAGGGTATCACCATGACCGGTCTCAAAGGCTGACCGGTCGCCTCAACCCAGGAGAACGAGCGATGAAACGTATCACCCAGCTTCTCGCCGCAGCGGCCATCTCGATGGCGACAACCGTACCGGCTTTCGCCGAGACGACGCTGACGGTCCACTACCCGATGCCGGGCTTCTTCAAGGACGTGATGGACACGATCTCGAAGAAGTTCATGGAAGAAAACCCTGATATCAAGATCCAGTTCGCCAGCCCGTCGGCGACCTATGAAGAAGGTATCCAGACGATCCTTCGCCAGGTCGGCACGTCGGAAATGCCCGACCTCACCTTCATCGGCCTCAACCGCCTACGCATGATCGACGAGCGCGATGTCGCCGTCGACCTTGGCCCGCTCGTCAAGAAAGACGGCAACATGGCCGAGCAGGGCTTCTCGGACACGATCCTGAAGCTCGCCCAGGTCAAGGGCAAGCAGATCGGCCTCGCCTTCGCGACCTCGACCCCGATCATGTACTACAACGCCGATCTCGTTAAGGCCGCCGGTGGCGACCCCGAGAACCCGCCGAAGACCTGGGACGAAGTGATCGCGCTCGGCGGTAAGATCAAGGCGCTCGGCAACGGCGTCGATGGTATCGATTTCCGCTGGCAGGGCGACGACTGGATGTTCTCAGCGCTGCTGTTCGGTGCTGGCGGCTCCATGCTCAGCGAAGACGAAAGCAAGGTCACCTTCAACGGCCCGGAAGGCCAGAAGGCCGGCGAAGTCATCGAGCGCATGGTCAAGGAAGGCGGCCTGCCCGTGTTCACGAAGTCTGCCGGCGAGCAGGCATTCGCGGCCGGCAAGGTTGGCTTCGAGTTCCAGACGACAGGCGCGCTGCGCAACACCATCAAGAATGTCGGCGACAAGTTCGACCTGCGCACCGCTCCGCTGCCGCTGCTCGACCCCGCCAAGGGCCACCTGCCGACCGGCGGCAACGCCGTCGTCATCCTGACCAAGGATGCTGCTAAACAGCCGCCTGGAAGTTCGCCAAGTTCGCGGCCGGCCCTTATGGTGCCTCGGTCGTCGTACCCGGCACCGGCTACGTTCCGAACAACGAGCTGGCCGCCAAGTCGCCTGATTATCTCGGTGACTTCTACGCCAAGAACCCGCTGTTCCAGGCCGGCCTGAAGCAGATGCCGCTGATGGTTCCGTGGTATGCCTTCCCGGGCTCCAACGGCGTCCGCGTCACCCAGACGATCGTCGACAACCTCTCGCGCATCGTCGACCAGTCGTCGGCGCCGAAAGAAGCGCTCGACGACGCAGCCGCCGACGTCGAAGGCATGCTGCCGCGCAGCTAAGCGCGACCGGATGGTCCTATCGAGCCGTCGCACCTCGTGCGGCGGCTCTTTCTATTTGGATGGTTTGTTCAAATCCCGCACGGTCCCGCCCTTGTGCAGCGAATAGGCGAGTTCGAGATGCCGGTCTGGCGCTGCGTTCTCGACCATATCGAGAAGCAGCGACGCCGCCGTCGTGCCCATACTGGCATCCGGCATGTTCATTGTCGTCAGGGGTGGATCGATCAGCCGGCCGATGACGATGCCATCGAAGCCGGCCACCGATATGTCGCGCGGCACGGACAGACCCTCGCGGCGCAGCGCGGCGATTACTCCCAGCGCCAGAAGATCATTGGAGCCGATGATCGCGGTCGGGCGACCGTCCCGGATGGCGGTCAGGATGTCGATCTGGTCGTATTCCGAGACGAAGGAGATCTGCATGGCAGCAAGCGGCGGCTTGCCGACTTCCCGCAAGGCTTCGAGATAACCCTGATAGCGGCGCGCGGCGCGGTCGGAGGCGGCGAAGCTGCCGGAGACGAACAAGATCCTCTCGTGTCCCATCTGCAGCAGATAGCGCGTGAGATCACGGCCTGCGGCGAAATTATCGACCGTCACGGCAGCCGGATGCCGCTCCGTCGGCAGATTGTGCAGAAGCACCGTCGGCGGCAGATCGCCAAGCAGCGCCTGGCTGGTCAGGCCGTTGCAAACGGTCAGGATCAATCCCGTCGGCCTTTCGCTCATCAGGCCGGAAACGGCATCCGCTTCCTGCAGCGGATCGTAGTTGGACTGGGCGATCAGCACACTGTGACCGGCGCTCAGCATGCGGTTCTGGATACCCGACAGGGATGCGGCGAAGACGGGGTTGGTGAGGCTGGGTACGAGCACGCCGATCACGGGTCGCCGGCCGCCCTTGGCGGTGGCGCCCGGAGTGCGATAGCCGAGTTCGCCGGCCGCCTTGCGCACCTTGCCGACCATTGCGGGGCTGACCGGCCCGCTATGGTTCAGAACGCGGCTCGCCGTCGCCGTGGAGCAGCCCGCACGTTCAGCAACTTGGCGTAGTGTCGCCATGGATCGTTTTCCCGCGTTCTCGGACAGAGCCTCCCGCAGCCGGCTTTAGCAGGGATGGCGAACTACGCGCAAGAATACGCGCGGTTGCACCTTGTCTCATATGCCCGGCAAGCGCCTCCCCAACCGATCAACCGAATTCGCCCATCCCCTTGCGGATTGGCAAATTGGCGGACGTCTAAAGCCGGCCTGGGTATAGCAAACCGGTGAAACGTCGCCTATACCGGTCCGTGCATCCGCACTTCAGGGCAGGTACAAAAGGTAATGGCAGCAAAGCGAGCTTCGGGATCATTCCACGGGCGGGATCGGGGTGTCCGATGTCCCATCGGGGATGGCTTGCCATTCCCCGGTCGTTTACCCGAGGTGATACCCGATGACCGAACCCAAACGATTGCGCTGCAGCACTGACATCCGCCTGCTGAAGCTGCCTGAATATCTGCATCTGATCGTCGACCGGCTGGCGAGCTTCGATGCCGCCGTCGTGCAGACCGATGACAGTGTGACCTTCGAATTCCCCTTCGCCTCCGCGCGCTTCGACATGACGCCCGAGCAGCTGACGATGGAAGCCTCGTCGCCTGATGAAGAGGGCCTTCGCCGCGCCAAGGAGCTTCTCGGCGTTGCCGTCGAGCTCTATGCCAAGAGCGAAAAGCCGCAATTCGTCTGGACGGGCGACCTCGCCGGCGACACGACACTCTCGTCTTTCCGCCTGATGCGCGTCGAGCGCGCCTGGCAGGTCACGCCGGGCATGAGACGCGTGCGTTTGACGGGCAGCAACCTCGAGCGCTTCGACAACCCCAGCAGCATGCACATCCGCATGTATTTTCCGACGGCGGACGTTCCCGAGCCGGTGTGGCCGATCGCCGGACCGAACGGTCTGACATTCTGGCCGTCGGAGGAGCGCAAGCCTGTCGCGCGCGTCTACACCATTCGCGAGATGGACGCGAAGGCAGGCTATATCGACGTCGATTTCGTCGTCCACGGTGATGGAGATGGCGCGCACGAAGGTGTCGGATGCGGCTGGTCCATGCATGCGAAAGAAGGCGACGAGGTCGGCATTATGGGCCCGCTCGGCCGTCCTGTGAGGCCGGCGGACTGGTACATCATGGGATGCGACGAGACCGGCCTGCCGGCGTTGAGCCGCATCCTGGAGCGGCTGCCGGCCGATGCGCGTGGCCATGCCTTCGTCGAAGTGGCGCAGGCAACCGACGAGCAGCCGATCACCCATCCCGAGGGCATCGAGCTTCGCTGGATCCACCGCAACGGCGTTCCTGGTGGCGAGCACGGCGAATTGGTCCGCGCGATCCGCGCGGTGGAGTGGCCCAAGGGTGTCTCGAGCTTTGGCTGGTTTGCCTCCGAGAACGAGGCCACCAAGGAGATCCGCGAATACTGGCGCGACACGCTGTCGTACGGACGAGACCAGACGCTGGCTGCCGGCTACTGGAGGCGAGGCGTCACCGGGCTGATGGCCGGTTGATCGGGGCGACCTCGCATGCCTTTATAGGGACAGGCATCGGCAGAGCGGTGATGGGGCGAAGCCATCCGCCCCGTTCATCGGCGGCCCGGCGCATGATCGCGGGCGGAAGCTGAGGTGACATTCGGCTTGCGGAACGCCATGTGTCTGCAGTAGGTCACTGCTCACAACCATTGCGGCCGCGTAGGTCGGTCAAACAACGGCACGCGTCGATAAGGAGTGCTCCGATGAATGAAGCCCAGTTCATGGCACTATGCAAAAACGGGAAATTCAAGGAAGCGCTGACGCTTGCTTTGGACGGCAAGGAGAAGGCGAAGTTTTCGCCGAGCCGCTTCGCAATCGATAAGAAGTCGGGCACGCCAATATTCTACCGCGGCAACAAACGCGTCGAGATCGGCGCCGATGGCGAGTGGGAACTGGCCAAAAACAACTGGCAGCCTGGCGGTCCACAGGACTGAAGTCCGCCACACCGTCATTTGAAAGCGGCACGTTATGTGCCGCCTCCCCTATTCTTGCTCAGGCAGCGCGGGCTGCGTTCAGCGGGATCTCGACGTCGATCTCGAGGATCGACATATGCTCATCGCGATCCATTTTCACATGCACGCGGTCGTTGTCGACCTGCACGTGCTTAGCGATGACGGCGAGGATTTCTTCGCGCAGAACCGTAATCAGATCAGAGCCGGTCGACGACCGCTCGTGAGCCAGGAGCACCTGCAGGCGCTCGCGGGCCGCCGGTGCTGTTCTCTGTTTTCCAAAAAGCCGAAAAATGCTCATGCGGCCTTCCTTCCAAAAATCTTGCCGAAGATACCGCGCTTCTCGCCCGGCACCGTCATCGCAACTTCTTCACCGGCCAGGCGGCGTGCGGCGTCGAAATAAGCCATCGCGGGCGCGCTCTTGCTATCTGCGAGCGTGACCGGAGCGCCGATGTTGGAAGCGCGCAGAACGTCCATGCTTTCAGGAATGATCCCGAGCAGCGGGATGGAGAGGATCTCCAGCACGTCGTCGACCTTGAGCATGTCGCCACGCTCGGCGCGGTTCGCATCGTAGCGGGTGAGAAGCAGATGCTTCTCCATCCGCTCGCCGCGTTCGGCCTTCAGCGTCTTGGAATCGAGCAGGCCGATGATGCGGTCCGAGTCGCGAACCGACGAGACTTCAGGGTTGGTGACGACGACGGCGACATCGGCATGGCGCATGGCAAGCGTCGCGCCGCGCTCGATGCCGGCAGGGCTATCGCAGATGACCCAGTCGAAATGCCGCTTCAGGTCGGCCATGACGCGCTCGACGCCCTCTGCCGTGAGATTGTCCTTGTCGCGAGTCTGGGAGGCCGGAAGAAGGAAAAGCGTTTCGAGGCGCTTGTCGCGGATCAGCGCCTGCGACAGCTTGGCGTCGCCCTGGATGACGTTGATCAGGTCGTAGACGACCCGGCGCTCGGCGCCCATCACCAGATCGAGGTTACGAAGTCCAACGTCGAAGTCGACCACGACGACCTTCTCGTTTCTCTGCGCAAGAGCCGCTCCAAGTGCCGCGGTGGAGGTTGTCTTTCCAACTCCGCCCTTGCCTGAAGTGACGACGATGACTTTCCCCATCTTTCTCTCCTAATATCCTGGCCAACCTGGGCTCAGCTAAGTTTCTCGGCCTTGATCGCGTCGTCTTCCAGCCAGAGCTGGACTGCTTGTCCGCGAAGCCCCGGCTCCAGGTCTTCCGCCATTTTGTAAATGCCATCGATGGCAACCAGTTCAGCCTCGAGCCTGCGGCAGAAGATGCGCGCCGAGGCATTGCCCAACGACCCCGCCATCGCCCGTCCACGCAAGGCACCGTAGACGTGGATCGAGCCGCCAGCGATGACTTCCGCGCCCGATGAGACCGACCCGATGATGGTCACGTCGCCTTCCGCGAAAATCACCGACTGCCCGGAGCGAACCGGCTCCCGGATAACCAGTGACTGCGGAGTTTGCCGCGTCTCGATTGCGTCAGGCTTGCGTGGCGCTTCGAGAACAGGTTCGTTCTGCGGCATTTCGAAATCGGAAACCGGACGCCCGCCCTTGAGCGCCGGCGGCATGCCTGGTCCGATCAGCGAAGGACGCCCGCCTTCGATGCCCATAATGCTGACATTGCGCTCGCCGAGCGCCGCGATCAGCTCCTTCAACTGCGCGCGGTCAACTTCGAGCTCACTGATATCGAGCACGACAGGGCGCCCGAGGAAAAAGCCGGCCGAGCGCGCGGCCAGATCATCCAGCCGTACCAGCCAGTCATCGAGCGGCAGGTCCGGCGAAAGCATCACCGCCAGAAATGAGCGGCCCTTGATACGGATGGAGCGGGCGTCTGTTAGCAATTTGGTCATCTACGTTAAGAAATCGTTGAGATTTATTAACGATGAATTGGTTAACAAAAGATTAACGCGGGTGTCTCAGCCGGCCGCGAGAGGCGTCGAAGACAGGGCTTTTTCGAGGGCGGAACGGCAGTATGAAACACCCCGAATTCGTGTTGTGAAAGACCCAGAAACGATAAAGGCCCGCTTAAGCAGGCCCATCGGAAGCAATCAGGTAGTGATTTGATCAGCGACCGTATACGCGGCGCTTCAGATCGGAGCGGTTAACACCGATGTCCTTGAGGGCAGCGTCGTCAAGGCGGGAAAGTTCACGGTATGCTTTGCCGAGCTGAAAATACTCGACAATCCTGTTGGCGATTTTCATTGCATTTCTCCTTTTTGAATGCCCAATTATTTATCTCATTGCCCGGATAATGAGCAGAGATAAATTTGCATAAGAGGCATCCGAGAATCGCAATCGGTCCTGCCGGAAAGGCAAATGCGCACCCTGGCGTGCGCAGCCGACGACATGAGCCGGCCGCATGCGCCAGGGCGATTGATCGATACCCGGTTAGGCCTTGATGAAGGCCAGCAGATCAGGGTTGATGACATCCGCATCCACCGTCAGCATGCCGTGCGAGAAGCCGGGATAGACCTTCAGCGTGCTGTTCTTCAAAAGCTTCGCCTGCAGCAGCGAGGCATCCTTGTAGGGCACGACCTGGTCGTCATCGCCCTGCAACACCAGCGTCGGCACGTTGATCGCCTTCAGATCGTCGGTCTGGTCCGTCTCCGAGAACGCCTTGATGCCATCATAGTGCGCCTTGGCCGAGCCCATCATGCCCTGCCGCCACCAATTGTCGATCACGCCCTGGGATACCTTGGCGCCGGGCCGGTTGAACCCGTAGAAGGGACCGGAGGCGACGTCGATGTAGAACTGGGCGCGGTTGGCGGCTAGCGCCGCGCGGAAGCCATCGAAGACTTCCATTGGCGTGCCATCCGGGTTGCCCGGTGTCTTCAGCATCAACGGGGGAACGGCGCTGACCAGCACTGCCTTGGCGACACGTCCCTGCGGCTGACCATACTTGGCGACATAGCGAGCAACTTCACCGCCGCCGGTGGAGTGACCGATGTGGATCGCGTTGCGCAGATCAAGGTGTTCGGCAACGGCGGACGCATCGGCGGCATAGTGGTCCATGTCATGGCCGTCGCTTACCTGCGCGGAACGGCCGTGGCCACGACGATCATGAGCGACGACACGGTAGCCCTTGCTGACGAAAAACAGCATTTGCGCGTCCCAATCATCGGACGAGAGCGGCCAGCCATGGTGGAAAACGATGGGCTGGGCGTCCTTCGGACCCCAATCCTTGAAGAAGATTTCAACGCCATCTTTCGTCTTCACAAAGTTTCCGGCCATGGGAGTTGCTCCTTTTGCAGTGTGTGATGTCTTTTGCTTCGCGGCGAAGGCCGGCGTGGCCATCGCGAATGAAATCGTTGCTCCGGCAAGCATTGCTTGGCGGCGAGAAAGCGGGAATGAAAATTCGTTTGCCACAGGGCGCTCCGTCTCAAATCATCAGAGCCGGCTACGCCGCCCTTTGATGTCAGGAGCTTATGGAAACGACGCGCTTGGCGATTGTCGTTTTCAGTGACGTTTGGATATTCGTGCGGAGAATCGTGGCAGACGACAGAAGTGCCGCTGCGGCATGAACGCGGACTTGGTCGACGCGCTCATGGAGGATACGGCCCGCCAGGCGCGGGCCGTATCTCTCAGTCTATCAACGCTGATTGTACTTCGCGTCGAGTTCGTCCATTGCCTTGACGTTGCCGGCGGAGCGGCCGTTTTCGTCGAAGGTCTGCGCCAGGAACGCATCGGCGATGGCCTTGGCGAGTTCAGGTCCGATGACGCGCGCGCCCATGGTGATGATCTGGGCGTTGTTCGACAGCGCGGCGCGCTCTGCGGAATAAGTGTCGTGGGTCAGCGCGGCGCGGATGCCGGGGACCTTGTTGGCGGAGATGCAAACGCCGATGCCGGTGCCGCAAACAAGAATCGCCTTGTCATAGGTGCCGTCGATCACGCCCGACGCCACGCGGTCGGAAAGGCTGGCGTAGAATGCATCCGGGCCCGCGCTCGTGCGCGAGACTTCGGACACCTCGTAGCGATCCTTCAGATGGTCGGCGAGAACCTTGGCGAGGCCTTCGCCCGCGCTGTCTCCTGCGATTGCCAGTTTCATGCTTTTTCTCCTTCGAGTTTGGCGTCAAGTTTGGCGGCGCATTTCGCGAGGATGTCGAGATAACCTTCGACGTTCCAGGCCGAACGGCCGATGAAAAGCCCGTCTATATGTGGGCTTGAGATGAGTTCTTCGCAATTGCCGGGGTTGACCGACCCACCGTAGAGGCAAGGAATGCGGCGACCCAGCACCTCCTCTGCAACGGCAATGATTTCGGCCTGGCGCGCATCGGCGTATTCGGCCGAAGCCGGAATGCCGTTGACACCGATCGCCCAGACCGGCTCGTAGGCGAGCAGGATCTCGGCTTGTTTCTGCGCGCCGGTCAGCTTGGAAAGTGCGCCGCGAACCTCGGTTGCAAGTACCTCGGCGGCACGGCCGCTTTCGCGGTCGGCCAGCGTCTCGCCGATGCAGATGAGCGGGACCAGACCATGACGAACGGCCGCTTCAGTCTTGAGGCCTACGGTCTCGTCGGTCTCGCCGAAGAACTCCCGCCGCTCGGAGTGGCCGAGTTCGACGATGTCGAGATTGCAGTCCTTGAGCATCACCGGCGACACCTCGCCGGTCCATGCGCCATCATCGGCCCAATGCATGTTCTGCGCGCCGACCTTTACGGAGGTGTCGGCCAGCATGGCCTTGACCTCGCGCACCGCCGTGAAGGGCGGAATGACGAAGCGCTGGATGCGCGGATCGCGCGCGCCATCCGCAGCCTTGAGGCCGTTCGCGAAGCTCTGCGCCTCGGCAAGCGTCTTGTTCATCTTCCAGCTGGTGCCGATCCAGAAACGCGGTGAGTTGGCCATGTGCAATCCTATTTCCTGTCTTGGTCTTGTCTGATCGTACCGCTAGCGCAGAAGCGCCTCGGCCGTGCGTTCGTCGGTAATGAGCCCGTGGAGGCTGCCGCTGCGCAGAACAGCGCGGATCGCCTCGACCTTGCCGCCGCCGCCCGCAATTGCCACCAGCCGCTCCGTCCTCGGCTGCGGCAGGCTTGCCGAGAGCGTTCGCTCGGTCAGCGCGGTGTCGAGAATGCGGCCGTTGGAATCGAAGAAGTAGCCGAGGATTTCGCCGACACCGCCGGCAGCCGCCACTTCCTTAATCTCGCGCGCCTCGATCATTCCCGATTGGACAAGCTGCGCTTGCGTATCGACAGTGCCGAGCCCGACCAGCTTCAGCGTGGCGGTGTTTGCGAGGTCCATCACTTCCTTCACGCCGCGCTGCGCCAGAAGCACCTCACGGTCCTCGGCCGTGTTGGCGAAGAAGGGAACGGGCATGACATAAGCAGGCATGCCGGTCTTTTCGGCAATGCGGTGCATGACGTCGTAGGGGTTGGCCGCGTAATTTCGGGTCAAGCCGCCGAGAAGCGAGACGAAGCGCAGGTCACGGGCGGAGACGCGCGGCAAAAGATGCACTGCTGTCGACAGCGTGCGGCCGTGGCCAAGCCCGATCACGGCATTGTCGCCGCGCTCGATCTCGCGCTTCAGGAAGTTCGAGCCGGCAAGGCCGAGCGTTCGAAAGATCGATTCGTCTTCGCCGACATAGGGCGTCACTTCGCAATATTGCAGGCCGAAGCGTTCGGAGAGGCTGTTCTCCAGCGCGACGCACTCGATGATGTCGCCTTCGATGCTGATCTTGACGACACCTTCGGCCACGGCGCGCGCGATCAGGCGGTGCGTCTTCACCGAGGGCAGCCCGAGACGTTTGGCCACCTCGGACTGCGTCAATCCGCCGGCGTAATGCAGCCAGGCGGCTCGCACCGCAAGCGATTCTTCCGGATCGTTCATCGACAGTCTTCTCCCGATTTGGCCATGCGCATATCCCGCCTCTTTTTTCGATTCGCCTTTCGGTCAGATATGCAGGTCGGCGATGCCGGTGTCGATGTGGGGAGCCCAGAACGCGACGCTTTCGGCGATCTGCGAGATCACCTGGCGGTCGTTCGGCTCGCGCTCCTTGAAGGATAGCTCGAGGCAAATCTCGTTATCCTTGGCCCCACCCTCGGCAAATGCCTTGAGCAACTCCGGCGGCTGGATGCGGCCCTTGGCGTTGAACTCGGCCGTAAACGGCCGATGCCCGCCCTTGTCCATCAGGCTCTGCTTGATGTGGATGATCGGCGAAACCTTGGGCACGGCGCGCGCCCAGGCGTAGGGCTCGAAGTCATCGGGGTTGCTCGACGTCACGTCGCCATGGTCGATATCGGCCATCATCCACATCGGCACGGCCATATTGGCGGCGGTCAGGCGGTCCTGCAGCTTCATGCACTCGGCGATCGTCTCGCCGAACTCGCGGCCGATGCTCATCGGCTCCCAGAAAACGTAGGAGAGGCCCGCCGATTTCGCATGCTCGGCAACCTCGGCCCAGCAATCGATGGCGATCTTGATCAATTCCTCGCGCCGCGCGGGATCGTCGAAATCCTTGTAGGTGAAGATCGCGAACTGCGTTCCGACCGAGGTCCCGCCGAGATCGGCGGTGATATCGGCGAAAGTCTTGAACCAGTCGACATAGTAGCGACGGACATCGGCATCGGGATGGCCGAAGTGGTTAAGGCGGCCGTAGGGCCCGGTCATGCCCGAGGTCACCCTGACGCCGGTGCGCTGGAGCGCCGCCGACATGTTGCGGGTCAGCCTACGGATGACGGGCGCCTGCCAGCTTGGATTGATGAACTCGTGGGTCAACTGCAGGTCGCGGATGCGCAGATTCCGCGCCACGGTTTCGATCAGGTCATCCGGCTCGGCGAAACGATTGACGAGCGGGTTGGTATTCAAGGAAAGGGTTAATGCCATGATCGGTATCCTCAGGCGGCCGCAACGAGATTCGCGCCGGCGAACCAGTCGGCAAAGGCGGCCTGCTCGGCCTCGCTCAGATGCAGATAGTGCTTGGTGCGGCGCTTCAGCACGTCCTCAGGGGTCAGCGCCCACTCGGACGAGACGAGATAGCGAACCTCGGCCTCATAGAGATGGCCACCGAAGTGACGGCCAAGCCCTTCGACACCTTTTGCATCACCGACGATCTTGCGGGTGCGGGTTCCGTAGAGACGGCCATAGTGCCCGGCGAGCGTGCGCGACATCCAGGGATAGGTTTCCTTCAGACCGTTGAAAAAGGTCTCGTAATCGGCCTTCGGCATGTCGCCGCCCGGAAGTGCCGCGTGCTCCGTCCAGTTATCGGACATTTGCGGGAAGATATGCTTCAGGCGCTGCATGCCGCGCTCGGCGAGTTCGCGGAAAGTGGTGATTTTGCCGCCGAAGACGTTGAGAAGCGGCGCGTTGCCGGTCTCTTCGAGATCGAAGACATAGTCGCGCGTCACGGCTGACGGGTTGCCCTTGCCATCGTCGAACAAGGGACGCACGCCGGAGAAGCTGTGCAGCACATCCTGGCGGCGGAGCTTCTCCTTGAAGTAGCGATTGACGGCGGTGAGCAGGTATTCGATTTCCTTCTCGTCGGCCGCGACATCCTCGGCCCGGCCTTCGTAGGAAATATCGGTCGTGCCGATAAGGGCCTTGTCGCCCTCATAGGGGTTAATGAAGATCACGCGCTTGTCGTGGTTCTGCACGAGATAGGCGTTGGAGCCCGCCCAGAACTTCGGCACGATGATGTGGCTGCCCTTGACCAGCCGGACATTGCGGCTGCTGTTGGCACCGGCCACGCGACCGATGACATCTGACACCCACGGGCCCGCCGCATTGGCGATACAGCGGGCGCGGAAATTGCGGGTTTCGCCGGTGACGCTATTCTTGGTGGTGATGCTCCAGCCGCCGTTCTCGCGGCGGGCAGAGACGGCTGCCGTACGGGTCAGAACCTCGGCGCCACGCTCGGCGGCATCGACCGCGTTGAGCACCACGAGGCGCGCATCGTCGACCCAGCAGTCGGAATATTCGAAGCCGCGGGTGTATTGATCGAGGATCGGCGTGCCCTCGGGGTCACGGCGCAGATCGAGCGTGCGGGTGCCCGGAAGCTTCTTGCGACCGCCCAGGTGATCGTAAAGGAAGAGGCCGAGACGGACGAGCCAGGCCGGGCGATCCTGCGGCGAGTGCGGCAACACGAAGCGCATCGGCCAGATGATGTGGGGGGCGGCGTTGAGCAGCACCTCGCGCTCGATGAGCGCCTCGCGTACCAGCCGGAATTCGTAATATTCGAGGTAACGCAGGCCGCCATGGACCAGCTTGCCGGAGCGCGACGATGTCCCCTGCGCCAGATCGTCCTTCTCGCACAGAACGACCTTCAGGCCGCGGCCCGCCGCATCGCGGGCGATGCCGGCGCCATTGATTCCGCCACCGATCACGAACAGATCCACCATTCCGGACTCAGTCATCAACATGCTCCTTCGGATGCTTTTGCATCAACACATTCATTCAGCGCGGCCGCGCATCAGTCGCGGCCCGGCGCGGGATTTCCGTCTATTGCGTGGCGACCAGCTGATCCCAGGCGGGCGCTACCGCCTCGCGCACCATCACGTAGGCCTTGAACAGGCGCTCGAAGCGTTCTGCCTGCTCGCTGTCGGGCGCTTCGGCCTCGCCAAGCAGCGGCGTCACCCATTCGGCAATGCAATCGTCCATGTTACGATAGGCGCCGATCGCGACCGCCGCCATCATCGCAACGCCGGCAGCACCCGCCTCTTCGCGCCTGGACACCCTGACCGGGGCATTGACCGCCGCCGACAGGCAACCGCGAAGTGCGCGCGAACGCGCCGCGCCGCCGGTGATCCGGAGCTCGTCAGGCATATCGCCCATCGCCGCGTAGCAATCGCGCGTCGCCATGCCGAGACCCTCGACGACGGCGCGCAACAGATCGGCAAAGCCGTGGCGCATGGAAAGGCCGGTGAAGCCGGCGCGGGCAGCGGCATTGACGAAGGGGCCACGCTCGCCGGCATCCGAGATATAGGGGTGATAGAGCACCGAACCGGGCCGGCTTTCAGCGAACCAGCTGTCGATGCGGGCGATCAGATCGGCATGCGATACCGTCTTGCCGCCATCGGCCATCAGCGAGCCGGCCATTTGCAGCAGCCAGTCGATGTTGATCGTGGCGCTCATATTGGTCTGCACCTGAGTAACGATCCCTGGCATCGGCAAGGCGATCACATAACCCGTGCCCTCGGCATTGAGTTGCACGTCGGCCACCGCCTTGGCGCGCATGTGAACGCCGGTGGAGCCGACGGTCGAGCAGGCGGCGTTCTGACCCGCGCTGCGCACGCCGGCGCCGAGCGCGGTCATGACCATGTCGACATAGCCGAGACTGACCGGCGTACCGGCAAGAAGCCCACAGGCCCGCGCCGCATCGGCCGACAGCGGATGAGTGACCTCGGTGCCATCGATGATTTCAGGCAACAGCGACCGGCGGCGGGACAGTCCGAGCGCATCGACCGCCGCGTCGTCATACTGCCGCGTGCGGAAATTGCCGAAGGTGAAACTCGCTTCCGAGGGGTCGGTGGCGCGGACGCCCGTGAGATTGAGATAGAGCCAGTCCTTGCAATGAAGCGCGACCTCGGCGCGATCGAGAAGATCGGGCTGATTGCGGTCCATATGGGCGATCTGCGCGCCTTGCTGGCAGGTATTGAGGCCGGTCCCTGTCGCTTCGAAGCGGGCGCGATTGCCTTCACCGGCGCTGAGTCGCGTCACGGTGGGCGCCGCACGCGCATCGAGCCAGAGCCAGGCATCGCCAACCGGCCGGTTGTCGGCGCCGACGAGCCATGTGCCGTCGCCCTGCCCTGTCACGGAAATGGCCGCGGTGCGCTCCGCAAGGCCCGGCACTTTTTCACTGAGGCCGCGCAACGCGGTCACGCAGTCGGTCCAGGTTTGCGTCAAAGACTGCGTCGCCGAACCGTCATCGCCGGTCGCATATTGATTGCGCGCCGAAGCGGACGCGATCTGGCGCCCGGAGAGCTCGAAGGCAACCGCCTTGATAACCGAGGTCCCGGCATCGATACCGATAATGATCTGTCCACGTTCAGACATCGAAAGCCTCGTCGGCCACGATAATACATGCCGCTGGATACGGCATCCTCATCCCATTCATGGTCACTCCTCCCAGACGACCGCCGATGGACCGCGCCAAGCGCCACCACTCAGGCAAGTACGTCGCATTGCGACTGCTCCTCGTGAGATCAGACTGAAAGACCTCGCCTCGGGCAGCAACCGGAAACCGGCAAGCACCGGATTTTCGTTTCATGCAGAATATAACACAAACTTATCACTGCAAATGAATTTTTTTTCTGTTGTCGCAATTTTTTTCAGCTATAATGCGAACCATCAAATAGACACGATCGGCGAAGCGCTCGACTGAGCGCCATTGCGCAAGTACGGCGAGGATGCTCCTCAGCGCCAACGCGCATGCCAGAGTAGATCTCAAGCAAATACACTAATATCAATAACTTGTGATCTCGTCACACGTTTGGTTGCGCATGCGGCGGTAACGCAAGAGATTACAAAACGTTGCCCTGTTACCGCCCTCTCCGCGCGCCAGCCCGATCGTTATCTACAACCATCAACATCGCCTAAAACGAAAAACGCCACCGAATGGCCGATTGACAAGGTGCAATCTTTATAACATCTTTACTGCCATTGATAACACGGCGATACCATAGCTCACGGGCTGACACGGTATCTGCGTGAAGCGCCTGGCGGTTGGAGGAGAAACAAACGCCGGGTTATTGAGGAGGATCACGACGGTGCGAATTTCTGTTTCCAGACATGGCTTGGCGTCCCGCCAGCACTTCCGCCCCGACGCGCGATCGCCGCATGGCGGCCTCCTCGCCAACTCTCCAGCCAACATACTGGCCAATACACAGGATTGTCGCCCGACCGACCGGTCGCGACGTCGATAATCCCTCATCCCCTTTTCTTTCCCTCAACAGGAAATCCGGTCTCGCGCCGAAGGTTGTCAGAAAATGAGCATAGAAACGGACTACGCGGCTTCCCAGCCGAAGAGCGGCAAACTGAAAATCGCGGTCGGCATTGCGGCCGTCGTGGTTGTCGTCGGTGCGATCGCGCTGGACACGAAGGTTGTCCATATCGGTTCCGAAAACGACGTGCGCCAGCAGGCGTTTTCCTCGGAAACCTACGGCGTGGAGCAGTTCCCGAAGATCGCGGCTGATGTCGAGAAGCGCGCTGTTCCAGCTGCCGAGCTTGCGCCGGCCGCCCTCGCCGACAAGAAGGCGGCGGGCGAGAAATACGGCGTCGCAACGACCACAGGCCCGGTCCTGCCGGTCTCCTTCTCCGGCGTCGTCGGCGAGCGCAAGGGCAACATCAACGAGGTGAAGGTCGATGGCTTGCCGCCCGAAGTCGTCATTCGCATGCAGACCGGCCCGGCGATCAACGGCACCGATCTTCGCGATGCCACGGGTACGATCGAGTTCGGCCAGTTCACCAATCAGATCGAGTACCAGGATGCCGGTTCGGCGATCAACAACGAGATGAAGAAGGCAGTGCTCGGAAGCGTCGACCCCACGCAGCTCACCGGCAAGACGGTCACGGTTACCGGCGTCTTCAAGCTCATCAACCCGAAGAACTGGCTCGTCACCCCCGTCAAGGTTGAAGTCAAATGAGCCAGGCAAGCCAACGCCAGATCAAGGGTGAGATCGGTGAGGTCGTGCTCAGCGCCCGCAACGTTGCCAAGACCTATGGCAGCGTGCAGGCCCTCAAGGGCGTGAACTTCGACATCCATCGCGGCCAGGTCACCACGCTGTTCGGCGAAAATGGTGCCGGCAAGTCGACGCTGATGAAGATTCTGTCAGGCGTCGTTCGCCCGACATCGGGTGAGATCATTCTCGACGGGCAGACCGTCAACTTCGTGTCCTCGACGCATGCTCGCGAATGCGGCATCTCGATCATCCACCAGGAACTCAGCCTGGCGCCCAACTTGAGCGTCCGCGACAACATCTTCATGGGCCGCGAGATCATCACGGCGGGAACCGTCGATTTCGCCGAGGAAGAACGCCAGACCCGCGCGCTGCTCGAAGAGCTGGAAGAAGATATCGATCCGCTGACCCCCGTCGAGGATCTCCGCCTCGGCCAGCAGCAGATTGTGGAAATCGCCCGCGCGCTGTCGGTCAATTCGCGTATCCTGATCATGGACGAGCCGACCTCGGCGCTGAGCGCCACCGAAGTCGAAGTGCTCTTCAAGGTCATCCGCGATCTCACCAGCCGCGGCGTCTCGATCGTCTATATCTCGCACCACCTCGAAGAGGCGTTGCAGATCACCAACCATGCCGTTGTGCTGCGCGACGGCACCATGACCGCCTATGCCGAACGGAAGGACATCGATCTCGAATGGATCGTCCGCAACATGGTGGGCGAGAACTTCGATCTCGGCAGCCCGCCAACCGGCTATGAGATGGGCAAGGTCGCGCTCTCGATCAAGGAACTCACCGTTCCCGGCCCTTCCGGTGCTGCCTATAACGCGGTCGACCGCCTGTCGCTCGATGTCCGCGCCGGTGAGATCGTCTGCATTTATGGCCTCATGGGCGCCGGGCGTACCGAGCTTCTCGAATGCGTGGCCGGACGCCTGCACGCAAGCGGTGGCCATATCCTTCTCGAAGGCCAGGACGTCGCCGGCCTCAGCATCGCCAACCGCATTGCAAGCGGCCTCGGCCTCGTTCCCGAAGACCGCCAGCGTGACGGCCTGGTGCAGACGATGACCGTCGGCACCAACCTGTCGCTTGCCAGCATCGGCGCCTTCACCAAGGGGCTCTTCACCTCGGGGCGCCGCGAGCGGGAACTGGTCACGGATTCGATCCGCAAGGTTCACATCAAGACCGACGGAGGCGCGGCAGCCATCGGCTCGCTCTCCGGCGGCAACCAGCAGAAGGTCGTCATCGGCAAGATGTTGGCGACGCATCCGAAGGTCATCCTGCTCGACGAGCCGAGCCGAGGCATCGACATCGGCGCCAAGGCCGAGGTGTTCAAGCTTCTGGCCGAACGCGCCAAGCAGGGGCTGGCGGTGATCTACTCCACCTCGGAAGTCGCCGAATGCCTGAGCATCGCACATCGCATCATCGTCATGCATCGCGGCAAGATTTCCGCCGAGTTCAGCTCTGACGTCACCAAGGAAAAGATCATGGCCGCCTCTGGCGAAGCAGTGGTCGCGCACTAGCCCGGAATTATGGAGCACTGATTATGTCAGTCACTGAAGCAAACGACAAAAAGACAGTTTCGAACGGGCCACGGCGGGATTTCAATATCATTCGCCTGCTGCTGGAAGGTCGCGCGTTCTTCGCGCTGATCGTCATCATCGCGGTCTTCTCCTTCCTGTCGCCTTACTATTTCAGCCTCAACAACTTCCTGATCATGGCTTCGCACGTGGCGATCTTCGGGATCTTGGCGATCGGCATGTTGCTCGTCATATTGAACGGCGGCATCGACCTTTCGGTCGGCTCGACCCTGGGTCTCGCCGGTTGTATCGCTGGCTTCCTGATGCAGGGCGTACAGCTTCCCACCTTCGGCGTCATTCTCTACACGCCGGTTTGGGCGGTCGTGGTCCTGACCTGCGCGATGGGTGCGCTGGTCGGCGCCGTCAATGGCGTGCTGATCGCCTATCTCAAGGTCCCGGCCTTCGTCGCCTCGCTCGGCGTTCTCTACGTTGCCCGCGGCATCGCGCTGCTGATGACGAACGGCCTGACCTACAACAATCTCGGCGGCCGCCCCGAACTCGGCAATACCGGCTTCGACTGGCTCGGCTTCAACCGTCTCGGTGGCATTCCGATCGGCGTGCTCGTGCTTGCGGCTCTCGCCATCATCTGCGGCATCGTGCTCAGCAAGACCGCTTTCGGTCGCTGGCTCTACGCGTCCGGTGGCAATGAACGCGCCGCCGAACTCTCCGGCGTTCCCGTCAAGCGCGTCAAGATCCTCGTCTACGTGTTCTCCGGCGTCTGCGCGGCCATTGCCGGTCTGGTCCTTTCCTCCCAGCTGACGTCCGCCGGTCCGACCGCGGGCACGACCTATGAACTGACGGCGATTGCTGCCGTGGTCATCGGCGGTGCTGCGCTCACCGGCGGACGGGGGACCGTACGCGGCACCATGCTCGGCGCTTTCGTCATCGGCTTCCTGTCGGACGGCCTCGTCATCATCGGCGTCTCGGCCTACTGGCAGACTGTCTTCACCGGCGCGGTCATCGTTCTCGCCGTTCTCATGAACAGCATCCAATACGGGCGTCGGGTCAAATCCTCCTGACGCACGCCACCGAACTTCTCCGCAACATTGCGGAAAGCACCGCCGGGAAGCCGGCACAACACGAACTCATCAATGGGAGAGAGATTATGTTTAAAAAGGGCATGCGCGTTCTTCTGGCAGCTGTTGCCGTAGCGCCGATCTTCGTAAGCTCGGCATGGGCTGAGGGCCTGATGACGGTTATCGTCAACGACCCGTCCAACCCCTACTGGCTGACCGAAGGCAACGTTGCCAAGGCAACTGCTGAGAAGCTCGGCTACACCGCAACCGTCGGCGCGCACAAGGGTGACACCAACACCGAAAGCAACCTGATCGACACCGCGATCACCAACAAGTCGGTTGCCATCATCCTCGACCCGGCAAACGCCGATGGTTCGGTTGGCGCCGTCAAGAAGGCCGTTGCCGCTGGCATCCCGGTCATCCTCGTCAACGCTGAAATCAACCAGGAAGGCCTGGCCAAGGCACAGCTCGTTTCCAACAACGCACAGGGTGCGGCCATTGGTGCGCAGCAGTGGGTTGAAGCTGTCGGCGACAAGGGCAAGTATGCCGAACTCTTCGGCTCTCCTTCCGACAACAACGCCGCAACGCGCTCGAACGGCTACGAGTCGGTTCTGACCCAGTATCCTGACCTCGTGAAGTCGGCCAAGGAAGTTGCCAACTGGGATCGTACCCAGGGCCACAACAAGATGCAGTCGATGCTCCAGGCAAACCCTGACATCATCGGCGTCATCTCCGGCAACGACGAAATGGCTCTCGGCGCGATCGCAGCACTGAAGGAAGCCGGCAAGCTGGCAAACGTCAAGGTTGGCGGTTTCGACGGCTCGCCTGACGCGGTAGCCGCCATCAAGGCCGGCGATCTGCAGTACACCGTCCTGCAGCCGGTCGCCGTGTTCTCGGAAGAAGCCGTCAAGCAGGCCGACAATGTCATCAAGAACGGCAGCACCGGCGCCAAAAGCGAAAAGCAGCTCTTCGATTGCCTGCTGATCACCAAGGACAACGTCGACAAGTACACGGCTCCCTTCGTTCTCGAGCAGTAAGACACGGAAGGGGACGCCTCGCTGAGGCGCCCCCTTTTTCCTCCACAGTTGCGTATCTTCGCGATACAACGCGCACACCAGTCGTCCGAGCGCAGAGGCCATCGTGACACAGAAGATAGGCGCAGGCGCGCTCCCCATCGACGAACTTCCAAGCGACAGCCGGCAGACGCGTCAGCTCGTGCGCCGGCAGATGATCGCCGAGGCCGTGATGGCGGAAGGACAGATGCGGATCGAGGATCTGACCGATCGCTTCGGCATCAGCTTGATGACCGCGCATCGCGACGTCGACGACCTCGTCAGCCGCGGCCTGTTTCGCAAGACGCGCGGCGTGGTGACGGCCGCCGCCTCCAGCCTGATCGAATCCAGCGACGTCTATCGCTCCGGCCGTCAATCAGCGGAAAAGAACATGATCGCTGCGGCCGCCATGCAGTTCGTCGAGCCGGGACAGGCGATCTTCTTCGATGATTCCACCACCGTACTGCCGATGGCAGACCACCTGCCCGCGAAGGTTCCGATCACGGCGATCACCAACTCGCTGACACTGATCAACGCATTGAAGGGCATGCAGGACCTGACATTGCTGGCGCTCGGCGGGCAATATTACAACTGGTGCAACGCCTTCGTCGGCCGCACCACCGTCAACGAGATCCACCGTCTGCGCGCCGACGTCGCCTTCATTTCCATGTCGGCGATCACCGACGATCTGGTCTTTCACCAGTCGCCCGAGATGGTCGACACGAAACGCGCCATGTTCGACTGCGCCGCCAAGCGCGTCCTCCTGGCCGACCACACCAAATTCGAGCGGCGCGCCCTGCATCGCTTCGCAGCCCTCAGCGAATTCGACGTCATCATCGTCGACGACAAGACGCCCGCCGTCCATATCGACCGCATGCGATCACGCGATATCAACGTGATCATCGCGCGAGAGGACAAGGCGCGTCTGCGACCACATCAGCCGGAGTAAAGCCTGAATGCCAAGTCTGCTTGGAATAGATAGCGGCCTCACCGTCACCAAGGCCGTGATCTTCGACGTCGACGGAACGCCGATCGCGGTCGCCCGCCGCCGCGTGACCCAGTTCATGCCGCATGCGCGCCATGTCGAGCGCGACATGAACGAACTCTGGACACAGACGGCCGATGCCATTCGCGAGGCGATCGAACTCAGCGGCCGCCCGGCCAGCGACATCGCCGCAATCGCGGCCACCGCGCATGGCGACGGCATTTACCTCACCGACAAGACCAACGCCCCTCTCGGCCGCGCACTTCTGTCGCTCGACAGCCGTTCCGTCGATATCGTCGAGGCCTGGCTTGCCAGCCCGCTCGCCGACGAGGCGCTGGAACTGACCGGCCAGGTCCCGCACGTATCGGCGCCCTCTGCACTGCTCGCCTGGATCAAGAAACACGAGCCGGCACGCTACAAGGAGATCGGCCATATCCTCTCGTGCAAGGACTGGCTGCGGTTCTGCCTGAGCGGCGTCATCGGCACAGATCGCACCGAGGCGAGCACCTCCTTCACCAACGTCCGGACGCAGGATTACGATCTCGATGCCCTGAGGCTGTTCGGCATCGAGGAGATGGTTTCCGCATTGCCGCCGATTTCCCGCTCAGACGAGATCATCGGCTACGTGACTGCGCAAACCGCCGAACGCACCGGCCTCGCCGTCGGAACGCCCGTCGTTGCCGGGCTGCATGACGTGACAGCCTCCGCGCTCGGCTCCGGCGGCTATGCGGATGATGTCGTTGCCGTGATTGCCGGCACCTACTCCATCAACGAAACGCTGTCGCCGCATCCGCGCATGGACCGCCGCTGGTTCTGCCGCAACGCCATCGAACCCGGCCAGTGGAACAACATGTCGATCTCGCCGGCATCGACGGCCAACTACGACTGGTTCCTCGATACGCTCTGCGCCAGCGAGCGCCAGAGTGTCGAGGCATCCGGCGGCTCGGTCCACGCGCTGCTCGCCCCGGAGATCGAAGCCGCCTTCGAGCGCCCGCTGACAGCCCTCTTCCATCCCTATCTCTTCGGCTCGCCCTATGGCGCTGCCGCCAGCGCCGGCTTCTTCGGTCTCGGCGGCTGGCACAATCGCGGCGATATGCTGCGTGCCGTGCTCGAGGGCATCGCCTTCAACCATCGCATCCATGTCGACGCCTTGCGGGATGGCTTCACCTTCAGCGAGGCGCGCCTTGCCGGCGGCATCTCGCGCAACAAGCGCGTGGTGCAGATGTTCGCCGACATCCTCGGCATGCCGGCGACGGTCACCGAGACCGACGAAGCGGCCGCTTGGGGTGCTGCCCTTTGCGCCGGAGCGGGCGCCGGTCTCTATGCAAGCCCTCGGAACGATCCACGCGACACGGCGGCCATCGCGCATCGCTGCTACCCTGATGCGGCGCGAAGTGCCGCATACCAGGAGCGCTACGACCTCTTCCGCGAGATCGCCGATGCCATGGCGCCCATCTGGCCGAAGATCGGCAAGCTCACCGCAGGCAAGCCATCCGCTTGAGATACGAACCGCGCCCGCCGGGCACGGTTGCAAATGACATTCAGCAGGACGATTTCAGATGATCGACATTTCCGCCGCCAACACGCTTCGTTTCCAAGACCTCGGCGCGATCAAGGATATTGACGTCGTCATCCTCGGCGCGGGTATCAACGGCGCGGGAACCTTCCGCGATCTTTGCGTCCAGGGTGTCGACTGCCTGATCGTCGACAAGGCGGATTTCGGCTCGGGCACGAGTTCGGCGCCCTCGCGGCTGATCCATGGCGGATTGAAATATCTGGAAACGGGCGAGTTTGGCCTGGTCGCGCAATCCACGCTGGAGCGCAACCTGCTGCTGCGCAACGCGCCGCATTGCGTCGAGCCGCTGCCGACTTTCATTCCAGTATTCTCCTGGACGCGCGGCATCTGGGCGGCATTGAGGACACTGACCGGCTCGACCACTGCACCGCGCAGCCGCGGCGCCGTTCTCGTCAAGATCGGTCTACGGATGTATGACTTCTTCGGCGCCCGCAACCGGGTGATGCCGAACCATCGCTTTCTGTTCAAGAAGAAGGCGCTCAAGGAGATGCCGCATGTCACGCCCGCCATCGTCGCGGGCGGCATCTACTACGACGCCAAGATCAGCCGCCCGGAGCGCCTGGTCTACGAACTCGTGGCGGACGGGCTGCAGGCCAACGAGCACGCGCTGGCCACCAACTTCACGACGCTGGTCTCATCGGAAAACGGCGTACTGACCTTAAAGCGCGCCAATGGCGAGACGTTCTCCGTTCGGCCGAAGCTGGTGATCAACGCCGCCGGACCATGGATCGATCATGCCAACGCCTCGCTCAACGCGCCCTCGAAGCTGATCGGCGGCACCAAGGGCTCGCATATCCTGCTCGACCATCCGGAACTGGTGAAAAGCCTCAACGGACACATGATCTACTTCGAGGCGGATGATGGCCGCATCTGCCTCGTTTACGACTATCTGGGTCTCGCCATGGTCGGCTCGACCGACATACCGGCCAGCGATCCGGAAAACGTGCGCTGCGAGGAGCCGGAGATCGAATATTTCCTCGAGAGCGTACGCTCCCTTCTTCCTTCTCTGCGCTTCAGCCGCGATCAGGTGGTCTATACCTATAGCGGCATTCGCCCGCTACCGGCCTCCGACGCCTCGTCGCCCGGTCTAATCAGCCGCGATCACTCGGCGCCGGTGATGGAAGCGACGGCGAAGCGTCCCTTCCCTGTCGTCTCGCTGGTCGGCGGAAAATGGACGACGTTTCGTGGCTTCTCCGAGGAGGTCGCCGACCTCGCGCTCAAACGCCTCCAGCGCACACGCCGCCAATCGACGCAGCAACTGGCTATCGGTGGCGGACGCCAGTTTCCTGGTGACGCCGCTCAGCGTCGGGCTTGGCTAGCAGCCGCCGCACAGAAGAACGGTATCGATATGAAGCGCGCCGAGACGCTCCTATTGCGATACGGCACCACGGCATCCGCGATCCTCGATCACGAAGCAACGTCCCCTCACCGCGACAGCGAACGGCTTTCAGATGCGGACCATTACAGCCTGCTCGAGATCGACTGGATCGCCAGAAAGGAGTTCGTAGTCCATCTCTCCGACATCGTCCTTCGCCGAACCACGATCGCGATCGAAGGCGCGTTGACGATGGCGGGCCTGCAGGACATGGCGAAGGTTACCGCCGAAGCGCTCGGCTGGGATACTGCGCGCATGGAGAAAGAGATCGAGGATGTCGTGACAACGCTTGCGGATTTCCACGGGCAGGACCTCAGAAAAACGGCCTGATTATCGCCGTCCTATGCGAGACGTGACATCGCCTGCTCGTCGGACGTCGGATGCTGGCCGAACTCCCGCAACAGCCAGGCCGCCGAATGGCGATCGACCGCCTTGTGGAACAGATAGCCCTGCCCCAACAGACAGCCGAGCGCGCGCAGGTGTTCGGCCTGCATCTCCGTTTCTATTCCCTCGGCCACGACGCGAATGCCGAGCTTCTCGGCGATCCCCATCAGGCCTTCGATGATCACCGCACCCGCGTCGCCGGGCACGAGACGATCGACGAATGACTTGTCGATCTTGATGATATCCACGGGAACGGTGAGCAGATGCGTCAGCGACGCAAAGCCGGTCCCGAAGTCGTCGAGCGCGACGCGCAGCCCTCTGGACCGCATCGCCTTGATCTCGTTTGCCACGACATGATCGCCCTGGCCGAGATAGACCGATTCCGTGACCTCTATGATGACGTGCTTCAGCGGTATGCCTGATGCCGCAAACGCGCTGCACAGCCGCTCCTGAAGATGACCGGCATGAAAATCGGCCGCCGACAGATTGATGCCGACATGCTGGAACGGCAGGCCCATATCCAGCCAGCGCCTAACATCGGCTGCAACGCGCGACAGCATGCGCTCGGTCAACTCGGACGCCACCTGGGCGTCCAGTGTCGCATCATGGAAGTTCGCCGCCGAAACCACGTCTCCGGCCTGCGTGGTCATCCGGCAGAGGGCCTCGAAGCCGACGACCTCGCGCGTGTCGAGGCGAAGGATCGGCTGGTAGTGAGCATCGATGCGGTTCTGCGCCAGCGCGACACTGACGTCGCGGATGGCGCGGAAGCGGCGCGTCAGAGATGTCCCCAGTCCCGTATGATAGGCCGTGTATTGACCACGGTTACGCTCCTTGCCGTGGTAGAGTGCCACATCGGCATTGTGCCGGACCTGCTCGGGCGTGTCGTCGATCTCGGCGATTGCGCCGCCAATGCTGGCCGCCGGAAAGATCACATGGCCATCGCACTGCGCCGGCCGCTTGATCTCCCGCAGGATGTCCTCGGCCTTCGCGGCAAGGTCCGGCTCCGGGCCGTCATGCAGAATGACCGCGAACTCGTCGCCCCCCAATCGGAACGTTGTTTCGGTCGGCATGGTGGCGGCCATGCGCCGTGCCACGACCTGAATGAGCGCATCACCCGCGCCATGACCGAACGTGTCGTTCACCAGCTTCAAGTTGTCGACGTCGACAAGCAGCATGCCCCAGCTTCGATCTTCGGATCGATGCTGCTGTTTGAGCACCTCGTTGAACCGCGCGCGATTGGGCAGCCCGGTCAGGGCATCCGTGTAGGTCAGTGCCTCGCGCTCTAGCGCGCGTTCGTTTCTCTCCAGCGCAATTGCGCAAAGATGCACGCATGCATCCACCACATCGCGTTCCAGTTGGCTGGGCCCGCGCTTTTCACGGAAGTAAAAGGCGAAGGTCGCGAGAACCCGATCGCCGCTCATGATCGGCGTCGACCAGCAGGCCTTGAAGCCCAGGGGGAGAACCATGGCTTTGAAGTCCTGCCAGCGCGCATCGTTTTCGATGTCGGTAACAGTCACCGGCACGCCATGATAGGCCGCCGTCCCGCAGGAGCCGGCCAGAGGGCCTATGGCCAGATTGTCCACGGCCTGCGAATAGGTGAGCGGCAGCGATGGCCCGGCAAGCGGATGCATTCGGCCATCCTTGACCGTCAGCACCGAACAGACCGTCCAGGGGATGGCGGCTTCCACGCGCGTGCAAAGATCATGGACGACGGCGCCGAGCGGCTCGCCCTTGGCGATCATTTCAAGAATGGCATTCTGCAGCGTCAGCATGATTGTCCCACTCGAGATTACGAAACCCATAGTGGCACGCTCGTGTTCAAATCGGATTGAATGCATCATTAAACTTCTATCTTTGCACTCTACCTAAATAAGATTTTTCTGATTTCTGCTCCGGCTATCGTTCCTTGACGTAAACATTGGCCTCGACAGCCGCCGCGATGAAGGCATTTCTGGCCTCGGATGGCGGTCGCTTGCCGCTTAGAACCTGCTGGCAGGTGCGCTTGGCGGTCTTCAGACTGCGCCCGCGAGCGATTGGCCACGCCGTATTCAACGCCGTGGCGGCCTCGCTTGTATTCGTCACTGTTCGAAATTCGCCGTATCTGCTCGCCTGGAAGTAGATCGGCCGACTCCATCGTTTCGGGTCCATAACGCAATACCTCCGATACCGGTTAACGCACGTCCGGTTGTGGCGTTCCAATATTTGAACGTCATCGTCGATACCGGACGGTCGGCGACGATTTTGCGCGGCTGTGCTTTGCCGGTCATAGCGCCCCGGCGGATACGCGTTACGGTGGTGCGAAATGGGGGTGGATGCGATGACGAAGACGGATTGGCCAAAAGAGGCGCTGACATCGGAAGCAATGGAGATGCTGGATCGCATCCTCAAACAATGGTGCCTTGAGCAGAACTGCAACGTGAGCAGTGACCGGGGTCAGGCGACCGCCAAGGCGCTGATCGACTGGTTTGAATTCGGCGTGCAGGACGAGAAAGAGCTCGCGCGGCTGGCGCGCGACGAGTTGCCGCTAAAGTCATAGCCTTCGGGAGGCACGGGCGAAACGGTCACAAGATCGCGATGGAGCAAAAAAATCTCGCGCGCTTGATGCAACGCAATATGCATATCCGTTCGCATGCACTATCCCTTCTTGCCGGCCGCATGTCGCTGCTCCTCCCAGCAGCAGGGTGGCCGCATATACGAAAAAGGATAGCGCCCCACATGACCAATACTCTTATTGAATCCATCAAGAAGCGCCGCAGCCAGTATGCGCTCGGCAAGACCCTGCCGATCTCCCAGGAAGAAACCACCAAGCTCATCCAGGAAGCCGTCAAGCACACGCCGTCTTCCTTCAACTCGCAGAGCTCGCGCGTTCTGGTTCTCTACGGCGCCGAGAGCGACAAGCTCTGGGGCTTCGTGATGGACGCACTGCGCAAGATCGTGCCCGCCGACGCGTTTGAATCGACTGAAAAGCGCATCAACAGCTTCGCCGCAGGTGCCGGCACCGTTCTCTTCTTTGAAGACCAAGACGTCGTGAAGGGCCTGCAGGAAAAGTTCGCGCTTTACGCTGACAACTTCCCGATCTGGTCGGAACAGTCGAGCGGCATGGCTCAGTTCGCCGTCTGGTCGGCGCTCGCCGCATCCGACATCGGCGCCAGCCTGCAGCACTACAACCCGCTGGCCGACGCCGAGATCGCAGCCGCGTGGAACATCCCGGCCTCGTGGAAGCTGCGCGCGCAGATGCCGTTCGGCGCCAACTCCGCCGCCTTCGGCGAAAAGGCGTTCATGGACGACAGCGACCGCTTCAAGGTCTTCGGCTGATAATATCTGCCGGCGGCGTCATGCGCCGCCGGTTTATTTGCCAAAGCAGTAGCTCGACACAACGCGCTATACCAATGCGCCTAACGCGAAGCCTTTACGGCGTAGGTCAAGTGCAACATGCCGTCATCCAGCTTGTCGCATGAGAGAAGCGAAAGCTCGCATTTGCCCGCCAAACCATCCTGCCCGAATTCGATGAACCGGTCGCTTCCCTTGCGCGCATCGACGGCAGGGGCCATCAGCAGGCTCAGTTCGTCGACCAGTCCCGCCGCGAAGAACGAACCGTTGACCGCCGCTCCGCCTTCCAGGAGCAGACGGTGGATATTGAATTCGCGTGCCAATGTTTCCAACAAGCCGGCGAGATCCATCTCGTCACCGTCGGATACGACATAGGACACGCCATCGGCAACGAGCTCGGCGAGATGCTGATCAGCGACATCCTTGCCGAGCGACACGATCACATGATCGCCATCAAAATCACCGCTGCTGAAATGCAGCTTGCCGTGCGGGTCGATGGCAATGGCAAAGCTCTGGGCATCCGGCTTGGCAATATGCAGCGATCGGTCGACCTCGAATGGTCCGGCCGGCGCATGCGGGCCGGCCTTCGACATTTCGGCCATCGTGACGCGGCCGACCAGCCACCCATCCGCGCCAAAACGCTTGTGCATCGTCTCGTAGGTCGCCGACCATACGGCGCGATTTCCATCCGGACTGGCCGTCCAGCGGCTCGGATGCAGGCCGCCGTCGAGCGAAGTCATCATGTGGCAGATTATGTATGGCTTCATGACGCGCTCAGACCCGCGTAATCCCGAGCCGTGACCTTCTCCATCCAGGTGACAGCGGACCCATCCTTCATCTCCGCGATCGCAAGATGGCTCATTGCGCAGTTGGGTGAAGCGCCGTGCCAATGCTTCTCGCCAGGCTCGAACCAGACGATATCGCCAGGTCGGATTTCCTCGATCTCCCCACCTTCACGCTGAGCCAAGCCGAGCCCCGACAACACGATCAATGTCTGCCCTAGCGGGTGCGTGTGCCAAGCGGTGCGCGCACCTGGCTCGAAGGTGACGGTCGCTCCGCTCAGATTTCCGCTGCCGTTGAACCGCGCATCAAGCCGAACAGTACCGGTGAAATAGTCATCCGGCCCTTTCGCCGACGCCATTGCGCCGCTTCTAGTAATTTCCACTGTCGCACTCCTGTGAGCGTTTTCGTTGCCGTTTTATCGAGCGAAATAGGCCAGTCGTCTGCCATCGACTAGGTGCATTGTTGCGCATAGCGCTATGCGAGCGATTCATAAAACGGATTGGTCGCGCGCCTCACCGATAGCGCAGCGCGTCAACGAGGAGCGCGAAGGCTGGCGATGCGAGACGACGACTCGGGTAATAGAGGTGATAGCCAGGAAACAGTGGCGACCAGTCTCCCAAAACCTCGATCAGCTTCCCTTCTTGGATCAGCTGGCCTAAGTGATCGTCCGGCAGGCATGTCAGCCCCAGCCCGCTGAGCGCCGCGTCGATGATCATCGGCACGTCGTTGCAAATGAATTGCCCCTCGACGCGCACGTTGAGTGGTCGCCCATCCTTCTCGAACTCCCAGGCGTAAAGGCCGCCGAGCGTCGGAAGCCGCAGGTTGATGCAGGTATGATGCGTCAGGTCTTGCGGCGTGATTGGTTTCGGGTGCCGCTCGAAATACTCGGGCGATCCGGCGACCACCATCCGAAGCTCCGGCCCGATCTTGACCGCGATCATGTCCTTTTCGACCCGTTCCCCCAACCGGACGCCGGCATCGTAGCGTTCGGTCACCAGATCGATCAGCCGTTGTTCGATCGAAATCTCGATGCTGATATCGGGATATTCGGCCATCAGCCGCTTGGCCGCCGGCATGAGAATGGTCTCGGCGGCATGCCGGCTCGACGTGATCCGGATCGTGCCGGCGGGCTTTTGCCGCATCGCGCTCAAAGCGTCGATACGTCCGCGAATATCGTTGAATGCGGGCCGCAACGTTTCTACGAGCTGCTCGCCCGCCTCCGTCGGCGACACGTTGCGTGTCGTCCTCGTCAACAGGCGCACGCCCATCCGCTCTTCGAGACGGCGAACCGTGTGGCTGAGCGAGGATTGCGATGTGCCGAGTTGGGCCGCCGCGCGTGTAAAACTGCGCTCTTCAGCTACCACCAGAAAAGCGGCAAGGTCTCCGAGTTCGTCGCGCTTCATCCATGAATCCATAGTATAATTTGAGCCCGAACCTAGCATCGCAGACATGGATATCACCAGTGATTATTTTCATCGTTGCGCGGTCAGGCCGCGCGAAAGCCGGTTGAATTCATCATCGTCATCGGTTTAGCTCGCATGCATTCCTTCAGCAGCGAGCATCCCATGACATCGACGGCCGACATCATCGTAATCAACGCCCGCGTCCTCACCCTCGATCCCCATTACCCTGACGCCCAAGCGGTGGCGCTTGGCAATGGAAAGATCATCGCTGTCGGCACCGGCGAGGAGATAGAGGCCCATCGCGGCCCCAGCACGCGAGTGATCGACGCGCACAACAAAACGGTTCTGCCGGGCTTTTCAGAAAACCACATGCACCTGTTTTCCGGTGCCGCCGAGCTGGATCATCTTCAGCTCAAGGGCGTGACGGGACTGGCCGCGCTGACCGAGGCCATCCGTGACTACGCGCAGGGCCGGCGGACGCAGAAGGTGCTTTTCGCACAGGGCGCCGACTACAATATTCTTGGCGAAGCAGAGCCGCTGACCCGCCAACACCTGGATGCCATCCTGCCAGATCAGCCGCTCGTTCTCTTCGCGCCCGATCATCATACGGCCTGGGCGAACACTGTTGCGCTTGAGCTGGTGGGCATTCTCCACGGCGCCGACCTAAGGCCCGGCAACGAGGTTGTGATGGGCGCGGATGGATTTGCCACCGGCGAGCTCCGCGAAATGGAAGCCTTCAGCCCGCTTCAGGCCGCCGGCGGTTTCGATCGCTACCGGCTCGGCCTCTCGACCGGCGGCGAGCCTGAGCCATATCCGGATGCCGCCCAGTGGGCGCAGGACATTGCCGTGATGCGAACGGGCCTTGCCTATTGCGCCCGCCATGGCATCACCACCGTCCAGAATATGGACGGCAATCTCTATCAGCTGCAGCTGCTCGCCGCGATAGAGAAGGAGGGTGGCCACCTGCCCTGCCGCGTGCAGATCCCCCTCCATTTCAAGAATTTCATGTCACTCGACATGCTCGATAAGGCCTCGAACATGGCGGCCAGCTACAAGAGCGACTGGCTCTCTTCCGGCCTCGTCAAACTCTTCTATGACGGCGTGATCGAAAGCGGCACCGCCGTGATGGTCGAGCCCTACGCCGACAAGCCAGGCGATCGCGGTGAGGGTTTATTCACGCCCGAAGCGTTTTGCGCGGTTGCCGTCGAGGCCGATCGGCGGGGCCTGCAGATTGCCGTCCACGCGATCGGAGACGGCGCTGTGCGGGCAGTGCTTGATGGTTACGCGGCGGCGCGCGAAGAGAATGGTGCGCGCGACAGCCGCCATCGCATCGAACATATCGAGGTTGTGTATCCAGACGACATCAAGCGTTTCGCCGAACTCGGCGTCATCGCCTCTATGCAGCCTCCCCATCCGCCGGGATGCGCCGGCCTGCCACTGGAGCCGACGATCTCGCGGATCGGCAAGCAGCGTTGGCCGGTCAGCTACGCCTGGCGCACGCTGAAGGACGCCGGTGCCCATATCTGCTTCGCATCCGATTGGCCGGTTTCGCCGATCGATCCGCTCGTAGGCCTCAAGGCGGCGGTGACGCGCAAGAAATGGAGCGACAGCGATCCCGACCAGTCTTTCTCGCTGCCGGAAGCGCTCGCCGCTTATTGTGTCGAGGGCGCTTACGCCGAGTTCAAGGAAGATCGCAAGGGCATGATCAGGCAAGGCTACTTGGCCGATATCGTCATTCTCGACAGCGATATCGAGGCGATCGACCCCGATGATCTCGACACCGTCAAGCCGGTCACGACTATCTGCGGCGGGTATATTAGTTTTTCCGATTGATAAATATTTTCTACCGGAAGCGTAAAATCTGGTTGTCAACGCAGAACGCGTGTGGTCACCTAGCCAAAAGCCGAAAAGGCGGGAACAGCAGCATCAGCAACCACGAGTGGGCCGCATATGGCGGGATTGAACGCGATTGAGATTCGCAGTGTTTCCAAGGTGTTCGGCTTTGGTGAGTACGCATTTTCCGCGGTAGACGACGCATCGGTTTCCATCAGGCAGAATGAGTTTTTCACCCTTCTCGGGCCATCCGGCTGCGGCAAGACAACGCTCCTGCGCCTGATCGCCGGCTTCGAATACCCGACATCAGGTGAGATCATGCTGAACGGCGATAACATCGCCGCGATGCCGCCATTCAAGCGGCCGATCAATACGGTCTTCCAGACCTACGCGCTGTTCCCACACATGACGGTTGCCGAAAACATCGGCTTCGGCCTGACCATGCTCGGCCGGCCGAAGCAGGAGATCCGCGACCGGGTCGCGGCGATGTTGAAGCTGGTGCGGATGGAAGCGCTCGCCAACCGCCGCACCAGCCAGATTTCGGGCGGCCAGCAGCAGCGCGTGGCGCTTGCCCGCGCGCTCGCGCCGCAGCCGAAGGTGCTTCTGCTCGACGAGCCCTTGTCGGCGCTGGACTACAAGCTGCGCAAGGACATGCAGATTGAGCTGAAGCGCCTGCAAGCCGAAACCGGGATCACCTTCATCTTCGTCACCCACGACCAGGAGGAAGCGCTGACCATGTCGGACCGCATCGCCGTGATGTCGGCGGGAAAGATCCTGCAGGTCGGCAACCCGCGCGAGATCTACGATGCGCCGACCGACCGCTTCGTGGCCGACTTCATCGGCGAGACGAATTTTCTGAAGGGGCGCATTCACGCGGTGAATTCAGGGATCGCGGAGGTGGAAACCGCCGCCGCCGGCCGCATTTCGGCGACGATGCCCAGCAATTTTTCCGATGACGGAGAGGTCACCCTGGTGCTCAGGCCGGAACACGCGGCCCTTTGCGGGCCGGCGGATCATGAACGCTGCCAGATGACGGGCACGCTGGAGACGATCGTCTATTTCGGCACGGATACGCATTATCACGTCCGCCTCGCCGACAACGAGACGCTGTTTACGCTGCGAGAGCAGAACAAGCCGCTGCAGGCTGCGCGGTACGCCGAGGGTGACAGGGTCGGCATCGCGATCGAGCCCAATGCCGCCAGGGTGCTGAGGAGCTGAAATGACCCATGTGGCGGATGTGATCGAAGCGGAAAAGAGCCGGGACATCCGGACGCGCTGGCTTCTTTCGCTACCCGCCCTGCTGATCATTCTCGCGGCCGCCAGCGGGCCGCTGCTGATCGTTGTCGCCTATTCGTTTCTGACGCCAGGCCCCTATGGCGACGTCGTCTGGGTGCCATCCATCGAGGGCTGGATCAACGTCGCGCTGCAACAGGACATTTTCGACGGTTCGCTATCTCTGGCCGACGCTCATGTCTCGATCTTCATCCGCTCTGTCGTGCTATCGCTCGCCACCACGCTGCTTACGCTCGCCATCGGCTTCCCGACCGCCTATTTCATCGCCACCCGCCGCGAGACGACCCGCGAGCTCTGGCTGCTATTGATCACCATCCCCTTCTGGACAAACCTCCTGATCCGTACCTTCGCGATCCTGGAGATCATTCGCAATGAAGGGCTGATCAACGGCTTGCTCATGCGCTTCGGGCTGATCTCGAAGCCGATCCAGATGCTGTTTACTGACGGCGCGATCCTGACCGGCATGGTCTATGTGTACCTGCCGCTGATGGTCCTGCCGCTCTATGCCAGCATGGAGAAGATCGATTTCCGCTTGGTCGAGGCGGGATACGATCTTTACGCCACGCCTTTCAAGGTCCTGCGGCGGATCATCATTCCGCTGGTCAAGCCGGGCATCATCGCCGGCTCCATCCTCGTCTTCATCCCGGCGCTCGGCGCCTATGTGACGCCCAGCATTCTCGGCGGCGGCAAGAACCTGATGCTCGGCAACCTGATCGAACTGCAGTTCGGACAAGGGCGCAACTGGCCGCTCGGCTCGGCATTGTCGATCACGCTGATGATGATCGTGATGATCGCCCTGCTCTTCTATGTGCGCAACGCGGGCGGGCAGGAGAACCGGCATGGCTAGATCTTTCTCCATCCAGCGCCAGTGCGGCTTCACCACCATCGCGATGATCTGCTTCGCGGCTCTCTATCTGCCGATCGGCGTGCTGGTTTTCTATTCGTTCAACGCCGGCGAGTCGCTCGCGTCGTTCGACGGCATATCGCTGCGCTGGTTCCAGAAGGCCTTCGAGAACAAGCAGGTGATCGACGCCTCGCTGCGCTCGCTGCAGATCGCGGCAATCGCCGCCGTCGTCTCGACGATCGCGGCGACGATGGCGGCGCTTGCGACCACGCGCACCGCGCCCTATCGCGGCCTGACGATGAAGTATGCATTCATCAACCAGCCGCTGATGATCCCCGAGATCGTCACCGCCGTCGCGCTTCTGATCTTCTTCGCGCGCATCAAGATCTGGACCGGTTACGCCGGCATCGGCTACCTCATCGCCGCCCACACAGCCTTCTGCATCCCCTTTGCCTATCTGCCGATCCGCGCGCGGCTCGAGAATATGGACCTGACGCTTGAGAAGGCGGCGGCCGACCTCTATGCCACGCCGTGGAAGGCCTTCCGCCATGTGACGCTGCCGCTGCTGTGGCCAGGCATTCTCGCCGGCTTCATGCTGGCCTTCGTCATCTCGCTCGATGATGTCGTCATCACCGAATTCGTCAAATCCGCAGGCCAGGATACGCTTCCGACCTACATGCTCGGCCAGATCCGCCGCTCCATCACGCCCGAAATGAACGCGATCTCGACGCTGTTTCTCGGCCTGTCGATCCTCGTCGTCTCCATCTTCTTTGTCGTCAATCGAAAACGTGCCTGAAAACAAGAGAGGGAACATGCGCATGAAACGGATGACTTCGACAATCGCCCTTATGGCGGCACTCCTTGGCACCGCGGGCCTCGCCCATGCCGAGGGTGAGCTCAACATCTACAACTGGGGCAATTACACCAGCCCTGAGATGATCAAGAAGTTCGAGGACAAGTACAAGGTCAAGGTGACGATCACTGACTATGATTCCAACGACACGGCGCTTGCCAAGGTCCGCCAGGGTGGCTCCGGCTTCGACATGGTCGTGCCCTCGCAGAACTACATTCCGATCTGGATTTCCGAGGGTCTGTTGCTTGAGACCGATCCGGACAAGATGGAAAACTTCAAGAACGTCGCCAAGGAATGGGCCAATCCCGACTTCGATCCCGGCCGCAAATACACCGTTCCGTGGGCGATGGGCATTGTCGGCACTGTCGTCAATACAGACGTCTACAAGGGTGACATCAACACCTGGGGCATCATCTTCGACACGCCGGCCGAGCTGAAGGGCAAGGTCAACGTCGTCCCCGAAATGACCGACGTCATCGACGCGGCCGTGCTCTACAATGGCGGCAAGAAGTGCACCGGCGATCTGGCCGTACTCAAGAAAGTGCGCGACACGCTGCTGAAGGCCAAGCCCGACTGGGTGGCGATGGAATATGGCACCATTGAGAAGATGGGTTCGGGCGACTTCGCGGCATCGAGCGACTGGAACGGCTCGGCCTTCCGCCAGCGCCTCAAGAACCCCGCGATCAAGTTCGGTTATCCCAAGGAAGGCTTCGTCAACTGGAGCGACAATCTCTCCGTCCTCAAGGACGCCAAGAATGTCGAGAACGCCAAACTGTTCCAGAACTTCATGATGGATCCTGAGAACGCGGGCATGAATTCCGGTTTCCACCGCTATGCAAACGGCATTGCCGGCTCCGACAAGTTCATGCCCGAGGACATGAAGAATGCGCCCGAGATCACCATCCCGGCGGAATTCGCGTCCGTCGGCGTGCCATCCCAGACCTGCCCGCCTGATGTTCAGGCGCTCTACACGAAGATCTGGACCGAGCTGCAGAAGTAAGCCCGATCTCGGTACCCCGCCCGTCGATGGTGCGGGGTGCCACCATTTTCCAGCGAATGGATGTTTTGATGAAGACCGTCTTCTCTCCCCGCCATCGCGGGCATGCCAACCAGCTTGAGCTTGTGGCGGGCGACATCGTGCCCGGCTTCGAGTTGACATCGCGGGCGGAGTATATCGCCGCCCGGGTCGCGGCGGTCGAACTCGGCGCGATCATCGAGCCGGCGGAGCATAATCTCACCACAGCGGCGCGGGTTCACCGCAAGGATTATCTCGATTTCCTGCCGAAGATCTGGGACCGATGGACGGCGGAGGGACGGACCGGTACGGCGCTGCCATTCACATGGCCTACACGCGGCCTGCGCGGCGATGTCCTTCCCGATTTCATCGATGGCCTGCTAGGCTACTACTCCTTCGACGCCGGTTGCGGCATCGTCGAGGGCTCGTGGGATGCGATCAAATCTTCCCATGACGTGGCGCTGACGGCAGCCGGCCTGGTGCAATCCGGCGAACGCGCCGCCTTCGCGCTCTGCCGCCCGCCCGGCCACCATGCCGGCGCCGGCTTCATGGGCGGCTATTGCTATATCAACAATGCCGCCGTGGCCGCGCAATGGCTGCGCGACAACGGCGCCAAGCGGGTATCGATCCTCGACGTGGACTACCACCACGGCAACGGCACGCAGGAGATTTTCTACGCGCGAGATGATGTGCAGGTCATCAACCTGCATGCCGATCCGATGCAGGAGTACCCCTATTTCCTCGGCCATGCCGACGAGCGTGGTATCGGCGCCGGCGAAGGCTTCAACCTCAACTACCCAATGCGCTTCGGCACCGACTGGACCAGATGGAGCCAGTCGATGGACGACGCCTGCGGCAAGCTGCTTGCCTACGCCCCTGATGTGGTGGTCGTTTCGCTTGGCGTCGATACGTTCGAAAAGGACCCGATCAGCAAGTTCAAGCTCAGGACCGAGGACTTCTCCAAGATCGGCGAGCGGATCGCCAGGCTCGGGCTTCCGACGCTGTTCGTCATGGAAGGCGGCTATGCCGTCGAGGAGATCGGCGTCAACGCAGTCAGCGTGCTGACCGGTTTCGAAGGCGCCTGATTGCCGGCGGGGAGTGACGGAATGCCTGAGCTGCTCTTCAATCGCGCGGACGTGACACTCGCCAATTGGCGCACCGTCCCATACAGCCGGTGGTCCTTCGAGCATGTCAGCGAGATCGTCCCCTCAGCGATCATCCCGGGCGCGCGTGGCGGAGACAGCACCGGGCCAATCGGCCTCGGTGCGCTGTCAGGCATCTCTTTCACAGGGCTGAAAGGTGCACCGTCATTGCTGCCGGACTTTCTCACCGAAAGCGAAACTGACGAATTCGTCGTCATGAAAGACGGACGCGTTATCGCCGACTGGTCCGCGCCTCATTCCGATCCAATGCGCCCCCACATCATATTCTCCGTCTCCAAGTCCCTGACCGGACTGCTCGGCGGAATTATTGCAGATGGAGGCCTGCTGTCCTTCGAAAGCCCGATCAGCCGCTATGTGCCCGAGGTCGGCGGCTCAGCCTATGCGGATGCCACGGTGCAGCAGCTGTTCGACATGGAGGTCAGCGTCGATTTCGTGGAAAGCTATCTCGACACATCAGGGGGTTTCGAGCGCTATCGCCGCTCCACAGGATGGAATCCTGAAAAGCCTGGCGATCCAGCACCAGATCTGAAGTCATTCATCTGCGCCATCGGCAAAGGCACCGGAGCACACGGCGAGCGCCACGCCTACCGCTCGCCGAACACCGACCTTGCCGGCATCGTTCTCGAACGCGCCGCTGGAGCGCGGTTCGCCTCGCTGCTCAGCGACCACCTGTGGAAGGCAATCGGCGCCGGAGCGGATGCCGTGGTCACCGTCGACCGTATCGGCACCGCGCGCGCGGCGGGCGGCATTTCAGCCACCGCACCGGATCTTGCCTTGGTGGGTGATATTGTCCGCAGACGCGGCGCCGGGATCGTTTCAGAGGACTTCATCGCTGGCCTCTGGTCGCGCAAGCGCCGCGAGGCATGGAAGAACGGCGATCAGCTGGAGCTGTTTCCGGAGGGAAGCTACCGCAATTACTGGTACGAGACTGGCGCCGGAGAACTGACAGCGATCGGCATTCATGGCCAATGGATTTGGATACACCCGGAGAGCGAAACTGTGATCGTCAAGCTGTCGTCGCAGCGGTTGCCGGTTGATCCGTCTCTAGACCACGCGATCGTGCGAATGATGCGGGCAATCTGTGCATAGCGCGCTGCCGGTCAGCGGGAGGCCACGCCCTGCTGGCGATACACACCTTGCTTCGATGCCAACTGGCTGATCGGCAAGGAGAGTTCGGTAATGCGCGGATCCGGCGCCTCGACCCATCGCTCCGGCGAGAAGTAGGCCTTGGTGCGTGTCTGCGGTCCGGAACCGGCAGCAACGACAAGCATGAAATTGTAGCTGTCTTGGCTCTCGGTATCGCGCCTGAAACTGAAATAGGCTCCGAACCGCTCGTTTTCGAAATCACGAAGACTACGTATGGGCGCCAGCGCGTCCTGGAAATCACGCCACCCTGCCTGCCGGACCAAGGTTTCGAATATCTTCATGTGACCGACGTCCAACCGCCCCTCCGCGTCCGTCGGCGGACCGACGAGCCTTCCCCGGATTTCCACGATGTCGCCGCTCGCATTGCCTTTGACCCTCAGGAACACCGAGTTAAGCGGCCGAACGTCGTTCTTTTTGTATATGCGCTGGAAATAGCATTCGTGGCTGGTGCTGCGCATCGAGGGCGCGCGCCATTCGCTTGTCTCTATACCGGCATCGCGCAGCGCCTTGCAGACGGTAGGCCCGGATACCCGCCACATGCGCAGGAACTGGGCCGCCACGTTGGGTTCTGGGGCTTCGATCAAGCGAAAGGGGATGTCTACCGGTTGCGCCGCCGGCAGCGTGGACGTCGCGGCCGGCTCGACAATCATGGGCGGCTGTGGCGGTTCATCGAAGATTTGAACGCCGACATAACGAAAGAGGTGTTCGAACCGCTGAGGATCGCCAAGAAACAGCGCAGCAGCCGCGAAGCACGGCAGGATGAGGAAGAATATCGACCATACGGACCTGCGGATATTGTTCCGCAACGGCACTTTCACCTGTTCTTGTGATGCATCACTCACCAAATCCATCACCTTCGCGGCTGGATTATAAGTTAAAGCTCATGTTCACAATGGTTCAATACATTCGAATTGGCAATCTCTTGATCGCGAATTCATGCTGCAACGCGAAAAAATCGGTCGGCATTACCATCCGTCCCACGCTTTGAGCGATGGGAATACACCAGCAATCACATCCGTGCGATTGGCCGGCAAGTTAAGAAACTATTTATGAAATCGTGAAAATTAGAGATGGACGATCGTGGCAATGCGGCATTCGCGCGCGTTGCATCCCAATGACGTGGTTCAATGAGTAAATGCTCACGCGCTCGACGGTGCGTAGCAATGCGTATGGAGTATAGCGTATCATGAGTATCAAACACTTCGCGGCAGCCCTTGCCGTCAGCCTTCTTGCCTCGCCGGTTCTCGCCGCCGATTTCGGCTCCTACGACCAGCCGTCTTCCGGCAGCTGGGAAGGCGCCTACGCCGGTGTTCACGGCGGCATGGCCTCTCCGAACCTCAACCCCTTCTCCGGCAACAAGGGCCTGAGCGTCGGCGGACAGGCGGGCTACAACACCATGGTTGGCGGCGCGGTCGTCGGCGGCGAAGTCGAAGCCTCTTACCTCGGCGACAGCCGCGTGAAAGTGGAAGACGGCAAGCTCAAGGAGCGTCACCGCCTGAGCGCCAAGGGCAAGGTCGGCGCACCGATCGACCAGACGCTGATCTATGGAACGGCCGGCTTTGCGATGACCAACTTCCGCGACAACGGCAACATCGCCGGCCCCGACGGCTGGAAGCCGGGCTACATCCTCGGCGCAGGTGTCGAGCAGAAGCTGACGTCCAATGTTTCGGCTCGCGTCGAATATAACTACACGATCACCAACAGCGTGCGCACCTTCTCCAACGGTGTCGGCACGACCGGCAACGTCCACGACCACACGCTCAAGGCCGGCCTCAACGTCAGCTTCTAAGAGCGGCAAGGATGGCGTCGATGACGGCGCCATCCTGCCACGCGATGCAGCTGAGAGCACCTCCTGCTCGACCTTGCGCTATCAAGCCCCATCACCGCAGACCTCGCTCTGATCGGGACATGAATTCTCGCAGATATCGTGTTTGATGGCGGAGCGAGCTCCCGATCGGCGCGTTCTTTTTTAACGCGCTGCGACGATATCTGAACGAAGGAGCCGCCTCGTTAACGGAAACCGAAGGCGGCGCGCGCCTCCAGGCATTCGCCGTCACCCGGAAGGCAGTCCCTGCACACTTGCGGCCTGATCTCGTAAACCAGGCATGATGTGCTGGAGCCCACGGTGCCATCCAAGGCCGAGCAGCGGTTGTCATGGCAGCGCATGCCTGTCTGGTCATCCGCAACAAGACGGGCGGGCAAGCGGTCGAGATCGGCATCCGATTCAGTGGAGAATCGGGGCCAGCTTGACGAATACGAACAGCAAGCGCCGCAGGTCTGACAATCGAAATCGGCTGAAATGGTCATCGTTGCTCTCTTTTCCGGAGAATACGCTGCGCAGGATGCAACGAGACTCTGTCGATTTTAGCGCTGTCGCCCGTGTTGCACGCCGAACTGAGCCGCATACCGGCCAAAATCCTATATTTCATGCAAATGAAATGGCTTCGACGCATGCTGGGAGTTGATGGACGCGCCACAGCACTATAGGTTCGCGTCGCCATTGCAAGCAAAACACTTAAAAGGGAATATCCATGCCTGAGGGTACAGTTAAATTCTTCAACGAGGACAAGGGCTTCGGTTTCATCACGCCAGAAAACGGCGGAACCGACGTTTTCGTTCACATCACGGCACTGCCGCGCGGCGCTTCGCTTCGCGAAGGCGACAAGGTCAGCTTCGATCTCGGTCAGGACCGCAAGACCGGCAAGTCGAAGGCTGAGAACGTCTCCATCCTCTGATCGAGCGCTTGAAGCGTCCAATCTGCCGCCCCGCGCGGCAGATTGGATCAAGTTCGAAGGTGATTGCCACTGATGGCAGCAAACCAATACTAACGGTAGATGGAGCTTATATAAAAAGTCGCAATCCACGCGAGTAACGTAAGTATACCAAGCACAATAATTAAACGACGCAACTGCTGCTCCACGCGATTTCATGCCATTATGGAAACCAATACGCAGCTAACGTCGATCTAGTTTCACTTCCTATTAACTTTTTGTTAGCGCGGCCCATCGCGACGCCTGTGTAGACACGATCGTCAAGCATAGTCCCAAGCAAAGCGGGATCACCAGGCCGGAAACGGGTCTTCGAGTTTGGACCAAGGCCATGGTTCACCGTGCGAAGACCACTTCCTCGGCCCGAGCCGATAATGGGCGCCACCTATTTCAACCGATCAGGGAATATCCTTTTGGCTGGTGGATTCCTCGAAGCTATATCTAGCTTTTCACGGAGCCTTGAGTCGCCGTCGCTTGAATGCGCAACCGTGCAATCGTCCCGCACCCCTGCTGAATCACCTGCAACCCATTGATGGAACGCATCTTTCAGGCCGGGAGATCGCTCAAACCGTCCATTGGCTCGGACCGGCGCCGATCTATGAACCGAGAATATAAACCCATTCGGTTGTGACGATCTAATCCGGGGCATTGCAGCCACCATGTATAGGGCGATCAGCATTGAGAGGAACCGAGATGAAAAACATCACCGCGAGCTTTGCAATGACGGCCCTAGCAACCGAAAGCGAGGCACAGGATCGCAAGCCCGCCGCGCCGGCGGCCGTCTATGAGGTCGCTCCGGGGTTGGGACACTTCACTGACGATATTCTTTTCGGCGAAGTCTGGGAACGAGCCGAACTCACGCCGCGCGATCGCAGTCTCATTACTGTCTCAGCGATCGTCTCGACTGGAAGGACAGTGCAGATCGGCGCACATGTTCGCCGGGCGCTGAACAACGGCGTCACACCGGCCGAGATCGGCGAGCTGATCACGCATCTCGCCTTTTATTCCGGATGGCCGAACGCGATCTCGGCCGTGATGGAAACCAAGAAGGTATTCGACGAACGATGCGTTGCGCCGGTGACGGACAGCGACGCTGCGAGGATCGAACTGGAAGTTTCCGCGGAAGCAGCGCGCACGGCCAGCGTCAATGCCGGCGTCGCGCCGACAGCACCGGCGCTCGCCGATCTCACCAACCGCGTCTTGTTCGGCGATCTCTGGCAGAGGCCCGATCTCAGCGCGCGTGACCGCAGCCTTGTCACGATGGCAGCGCTCATCGCCATGGGGCAAGCTGAACAGCTTCCCTTCCACGCCAACCGCGCGATGGACAACGGATTGACCAATAGCGAAGCGTCTGAAGTCGTCACCCACGTCGCCTTCTACGCCGGGTGGCCAAGAGCGATGTCGGCCGTGCCGGTGCTCAAGCGGGTGTTCGAAACACGTCCGGGCGAATGATGTCATGAAATAACAGACAGAGATCGGCTGGCGGACGTTATCGAACGATATAGAATAGATCGTCACCAACGACCCCGCCGACCATCGTACGGGCTTCAGGGACCAATGAAGAGAACCGCCTCAGCCTCATCCGAGCTCATTATTCGCAACGCCTTGCCGCTGGACGCTCAGGTCATGGGCGCGTTTGGCACGCTTCTCGTGGCACTTCATCACAAGCTCGATCCTCAACGCTTCATTGAAACAACAAGAGCCACACCGTCAGGCTATGCCCGTTTCCTGGGGAGGAAGATCGACGACCCGAACGCAATCATCCTCGTTGCAGAACAAGGCGGCATATTGCTGGGCTACGTCTACGGGGAAATCGAAGGTCATGATTATATGGCTTTGCGTGGTCCTGCAGGCGTCGTGCACGATCTGTTCGTTGATGCGTCTCGTCGACGCGAAGGCATTGGACGTTCACTTCTCCAGGCCATCTTGTCCGAAATCACGGCACGTGGCGCAGAACGCGTTGTCCTGTCCACGGCTCACCAGAACAAGACGGCACAACAATTGTTCGCAGCTCTCGGCTTCCGAGCGACTATGATCGAAATGACCCGCGAGCTAAAAGACTAGCCGAGCGCTTTATCACGTCTCCCTTCAAACTGCTCTCCAGGAAATGACATGTCGACAACCGAACTTCCATCAGCACCGAAAAGCATTTCGGGCGGGATGACCTGGCTATTTGCGATCGTCGGCGGCGCCGCAGTCGGCAACCTCTATTGGGCACAGCCTCTGCTTGCCACGATCGCGAAATCCCTCGATGTGCCGATCGGCTCGGCAGGCGCCCTGGTGACGACCACGCAGATCGGATATGCGCTGGGTATCGTTATGATCGTGCCACTCGGTGACGTGGTAATCCGGCGCCGGCTGATCCCGCTCGTGATGTTTCTCTCCGCCCTGGCTTTGCTCGCTACGGCGCTGGCAGCCTCTTATGTGATGCTTCTGGCATCTCTCACCGCTGTCGGCCTGACGACGGTAGCCGGCCAGTTGCTCATTCCGCTCGCAAGCGACCTTTCCAGCGCCGAGGAGCGTGGGCGAACGGTCGGAACGATCGTCGGCGGTATCCTCATCGGCATCCTGCTGTCACGCACGATCAGCGGCGTCATCGCGGACGCCTTCGGCTGGCGTGCCGTCTATTTTCTCGCCGCCGCGACAACTGCATCTTTCTCGGTTCTGCTGACGCGCGTGCTACCGGCTGAGAACCAAAGGCCACGTATCGCCTATGGGCGGCTGCTTGCCTCGGTACCCACCGTCGTCCGCAAGCATAGATCCGTGCAGGTGACGTTGGCCATCGGCACCATTGGCTTTTGCACCTTTACCATGTTCTGGACAGGCCTCACTTTCCTGCTGAGCGCGCCGCCGTTCTCGTACTCGCTCAGCCAGATCGGCCTCATGGGTATTGTCGGCCTGGCCGGTTCGCTTGCCGCACGACGTGTCGGCTGGCTGCACGATAATGGATACTCCGCAGCTGGCACAGGGGCTGCGCTTGTGTTGGCGTTTGTTTCGCTTGGGATTAGCGCCGCCGGGACTGCCAGCATTGTGGCTGTCGCCGTCGCGGTGCTGCTTTTCGACGTCGCGATCCAGGGCAACAATGTGCTCAATCAGACCCGCATTTTCTCGGTGGAGCCTGAAGCCCGCAGCCGCCTCAACACCGCTTTCGTTTCTTGTAATTTCTTCGGCGGCGCGCTCGGCTCCCTGCTGGCGGGCTTTCTCTGGGAGCTTGGCGGCTGGACGGCCATCATGTCAGGCGCAATGGCCCTGATCTGCTTCGCCTTCCTTATGTGGGTGGTGCAGCGCCGGCATATCCAAGTCTCGCACGGACATAGCGGATAGTTCTCAGCCCCGTCTGGCTGCAGGGATATCTGTGCGCGCGACCTTCGTGCCGCGCGCACTTGGCGTGGAGCATCAGCCACGCGTCTCTTCGACGTCCTCATCCTCGACAGGCCTTTTCGTCCGCATCACTTTCAAGACGAAGACAAAGAAGGCGGGCACGAAGAAGATCGCGAGTACGGTCGCTGAGATCATGCCGCCGAGCACGCCCGTTCCGATGGCGTTCTGGCTGGCGGCACTTGGCCCGGTGGCAATCGCCAAGGGGACGACGCCGAGCGTGAAGGCAAGCGACGTCATCACGATCGGTCGGAAGCGCAGCTTGGCGGCGCCAACGGCCGAATCCAGCAGCGATCTGCCTTCGGCATAGTAGTCTTTCGCGAACTCCACGATCAGAATGGCGTTCTTCGCCGACAGACCGATGATCGCGATCAATCCGACCTTGAAGTAGAGGTCGTTCGGCATGTCGCGCAGCATGACCGCCAGTACCGAGCCGATCACGCCTAGCGGCACGACCAAGATGACCGAGATCGGAATGGACCAGCTCTCATAGAGGCCCGCGAGGAGCAGGAACACGAAGAGGATGCTGAGGCCGAACAGGAACGGCGCCTGGCTGCCCGATGTGATTTCCTCCAGCGACTGGCCGGACCATTCAAAGCCGAAGCCTTCAGGCAATTCCGACGCCAGACGTTCCATTTCAGCAATGGCCGCACCGGTCGATTGCCCCGGCGCCGGCGCACCCGAGATGCGCACGGTCGGATAGCCGTTGTAGCCGACGATCTGTGGCGGGCCTTTCTGCCACTGCGCGATCGCGAAGGACGACAGCGGAACCATGCCGCCGCTGGCATTGCGGACATTGATCTTCAGCACATCCTCGATCTGCAGGCGGCTGCGATCCTGCGCCTGCACGATCACGCGCTGCATTCGTCCCCTGTTCGGATAGTCATTGATGTAGGAAGACCCAAGATTGGCCGTGATCGCGTTGTTGATGTCCGCGAACGTCACGCCGAAGGTGTTGGCCTTCTCGCGGTCGATGACGAAGAGAACCTGTGCGGCATCCGGCAGTCCTTCCATGCGCACGCCGGTCACGACCTGGCTTTGCGCGGCCTTCGCCATCAGTTCGGCCGTCGCCTGTGCGAGCGCCGCTTGTCCGAGGCCCGCACGATCCTGAAGACGGAAGGAGAAGCCGCCGGTTGTGCCGAAGCCCTCGATTGGTGGCGGCGACAGAGCAAAGGAGGTCGCATCCTTCAGTGCGAAGAGTTGCATGTTGGCGCGGTTGGCGATGTCCTGCACCGAGTTGCCCTCGCCGCGCTCAGACCAGTCTTTAAGCGTGACGAATGCAAGACCCGCATTGGCGCCATTACCCGAGAAGCTGAAGCCCTGAATGGCAACGATATTGGCAACGGCCGGCTCCGCCTTGAAGATCGTTTCGATCTTGCGGATGGACTCGATCGTGCGGTTCGCGCTTGCTTCCGGCGGGCCCTGAATATCGACGATCAGGAACCCCTGGTCCTCGTCGGGAACGAAGGATGTCGGCAGGTTGACGAACAGGTAACCGAGACCGACGGCGAGCGCGAGATAGACGACCATCATGCGGCCGGCGCGACGCGCCATTCCGGTGACGGATGCGGCATATCCGTTGGTCAGCTGCTCGAACTTGCGGTTGAACCAACCGCCCGGGCCGCCCTTTTGATGATGACCGCCCTTGATCGGCTTCAGGAAGGTCGCGCAAAGTGCAGGCGTGAGCGACAATGCCAGAAAGGCCGAGAACAGGATAGATACGACCATCGTCAGCGAGAACTGACGGTAGATGATACCCGTCGATCCCGGGAAGAAGGCCATCGGAATGAAGACTGACGATAGAACAAGCGTGATCCCAAGGATGGCGCCGGTAATCTGCCCCATCGCCTTGCGCGTTGCCGCCTTGGGCGACAGCCCTTCCTCGGCCATGATGCGTTCTACGTTTTCGACGACGACGATTGCGTCATCGACAAGAATGCCGATCGCAAGAACCATCGCGAACATGGTCAAGACGTTGATCGAAAATCCCGTCGCATACATCACGGCACAGGTGCCAAGCAGCGCCACCGGTACCACGAGCGTCGGAATGACGGTGTAGCGGAAGTTCTGCAGGAACACGAACATCACGATAAAGACGAGGACGATCGCTTCGAGCAGGGTGTGGATCACCTTCTCGATCGAAGCAGAGACGAACGGGCTGGTATCGTAGGGAACGCTGTACTCGACGCCCTTCGGGAAGAAGCGGCTCAGCTGGTCCATTTTGGCCTTGATTGCCGCGGAAACCGCAACGGCATTGCCGGTCGATGACAGCTGAATGCCCAGCGCCGCTGACGGCTGACCATTGAGGCGACTGGTGAAATTGTAGGATTCCGCGCCTTGCTCGATACGGGCGACATCCTTTAGCCGAACCGTGGAGCCGTCGGGATTGGCGCGCAGGATGATCTCGCCGAACTGTTCCGGCGTACCCAGCTGACCCTGGACGAGAACGGTAGCCGTCAGATCCTGGGTGATGGGGTTCGGACTTGCTCCGATCTGTCCCGCCGCCACCTGTGCGTTCTGCGCAGTAATCGCCGCGTTGATATCGTCAGTGTTGATGTTGAGGCCGACCATCTTGTCGGGATCGATCCAGACACGCAGAGCGCGCTGTGCGGCGAAGAGCTGGGCACGACCGACACCATCGATGCGTCGGATTTCACCGATGACGCTGCGATTGATATAATCGCCGAGCTCGACCTCGTCCCGACTGCCGTCGGTCGACGTCATCGAGACGATCATCAAGAACCCGGAACTTGCCTCTTCGACGGTCACGCCCTGCGTACGCACGGTGGCGGGCAGTCTCGCCTCGACGCGGCGGATCGCATTCTGGACATCGACCGATGCCTGATCGATGTTGGTTCCCGCCCGGAAAGTAGCGTTGATGCTGACCGAGCCGGAATTGTCCGAGGTCGATTCAAAATACATCAGGCCGGCAACGCCGTTCAGCTCATCTTCGATCTGGCGCGTCACGCCCTGATAGATTTCCTGCGGCGATGCGCCAGGATACGCCGTGGAGATCGTCAGCTGCGGCGGCGCGACCTTGGGATACTGCGCAATCGGCAGGAACGGGATGGCGATGATCCCGGCGATGGAAATGAACAACGCGAAGACCCAGGCCAGAATCGGCCTGCGAATGAAAAGTTGTGCCATGATCGATTACTCCGGTGCCTTCGCGGGCTGCTGAGACGAACTCGTCGCTGGATCGGCGGGTTTCCAGGCCTCAGGCGCCACCTTCCCACCCGGCTGAACCTTCTGGACGCCATCGACGATCACGGTTTCGCCCTGCTTCAAGCCACTCTCGACGAGCCATTCGGAGCCCTGCGCCTGGCCGAGCGTGATCTTGCGAGGTTCCGCGACATTGTCGGCCCCGAGCACATAGACCTGCGCCTGGCCGGTATCGTTGCGGATGACCGCGCGCTGGGGAACGGTGACGGCATTGTGCTTGACGGCCTGCTCGATCCGCACGCGGACATACATGCCGGGCAGCAGGTCGCTCGCCTTGTTCGGGAATTCCGCCCTCAGCGTCACCTGTCCGGTGTTGGAATCGACATTGGCGTTCGCGAATAGAAGCTTGCCGGGCTCGGCGTAGAGCGAGCCATCGTCGAAGACCAGTTCGACACGCGCCTCGCCTGGCGCCGTGCTCGCCAGTGTGCCGGCAGCCACGGCCTTCTTCAGGTTCAGCAGTTCCTGCGCCGATTGCGTGAAATCGGCGTAAACAGGATCGACCTGCTGGATCAGCGCCAGGTTCGACGTTCCATCGGCTGTCACCAGCGCGCCTTCTGTCACCAGAGCGGCACCGATCACGCCGGAGATGGGCGCCCGAACCTCGGTGTATTCGAGATTGATCTTTGCCTCGTCGAGACCTGCCTCGGCGGAAGCGACATCGGCGCTTGCCTGAGCGAGATTAACGGCCGCGGTGTCGTAATCGATACCTGATGCGATATTGCGGTCACGAAGGCTCTTCTGGCGCTCAAGCTGCAGTCGCGCATTGTCTTCGATCGACTTGGCGCGCTGAAGGGCCGCTTCCGCGCTCGCGACGCGAACCTTGAACAGGCGTGGATCGATGCGATAGAGAACATCGTCCTTCTTCACCGTTGCGCCCTGCTCGAAGACACGCTCCTGCAGAATGCCGGAGACCCGCGCCCTCACCTCCGAGATACGGGTCGCGGCGATGCGGCCAGGAAGCTCGTTGACAACAGGTACATCCCTGCCCTTGAGTTCGACAACGCCGACCGCTGGCGGTGGCATCGCGGCTCCCTCTTGAGCCGACGCGGCTCCAGATGCGGCAATCAGAAAAGTGGTGGCAATCAGGCACAGCTTCAGGCGCGCCGTTCTACTACGCTGCATTCCGTATTCCTTCTTGAATTGCACCGCACCCCTTAGGGTGCGTCATGTCTTGTCGGCGTAAGAGAGATAGATTGACCGTATGCCGTCGAGAATCTCACGCCGCTCCACCTCCGGCCACGTATGAAATGTAAAAAGCTCCGTGCAGAAGAAGCCTGTGAGCGCCAGGTAGGCCATGAGCGCTGCCTTCGGCCGCGCGCCCTCCGCCATCTTTCTCAGATCGAGATCGCACCACTCCCGCATGGTCTCCTGAAGCTTGTCACCGCTTGCCATCGAAGCACTCACCGCCATCGCAACGGCGCGATCGGTGTCATCAATTGTGCTCTCGGCTGAAGCGATGCGGCCGAAAAGCTCCGGATGCGGCGTATCCTTGGCTGCCTGCACGCATTCTTCGACATGCGCGATATCAGCTTTGAATTTGCGGTCGACGAGCGCCTCCAGCAATCCGCTCTTGGACTTGTGGTCGTAGACCACCCTCGCTTTGCTGACACCAGCCTCCTGGGCGACGGCATCGATCGAGAGGCCGGCGGCACCCAGGCGCACAACGACGCGCTCGGCAGCATCGAGGATGTCATCTTCGCTGATTTTTCTCGTACGGCCCATCGCACGCTCCTGTTCGGCGATTTATTTACGAACGGTCGTCTTTAAATGCAAGCGCAAAATTGCTGCACTGCAAATTCGCCGGCTCGATACAGTGCAATGCCGAGAGCAGTTCTAGAAGCTGGTAATGACCGCGATACCGGGCGTTTCAGCCTTGTCCATGGTCATCAGCTCGGGAATGGCTTCGGCAAGGCCTATCTTCTTGGAGATAAGCTGCTGCGGCTTCATCTTGCCAGATGTGATCATCGTCAGCATGGCGTCGTAGCGCCACGCCTGCATGCCGTGGCTGCCATAGATCTCAAGCTCATGGCCGATCACCTGCGCCATCGGAATCTGCGGCGTCGCATGCTCTCCGAGCATGAGGCCGACCTGCACATGCCGGCCGCGGCGACGAAGATTCTTGATCGAGTTGAAGCAGGTCGTCGGGTGGCCAAGCGCGTCGATCGAAACATGCGCGCCGCCCTTGGTGATCTCACGCACGGCTTCCACCACATCCGGCACGCTGCCAGCGTTGATGGTCGCGACGGCGCCGCATTGGCGAGCAAGCGCCAGCTTGTCCTCTGTCAAATCGATACCGATGACGTTGGCACCAAGCGCTGTGGCAATCATGATAGCCGACAGGCCGACACCGCCGCAGCCGTGCACGGCCACCCAGTCGCCTGGGCCGGTACGAGCCTGATCGGCAACGGCGCGGAAGGACGTAGCGAACCGGCAGCCGAGGCTGGCGGCCGTCGCGTCATCGATTTCTTCCGGCAGGGTAACGAGATTGGTATCGGCGTAGTCGATCGCCACATATTCGGCGAACGAACCCCAATGAGTGAAACCGGGCTGGAACTGGCTAGGGCAAACCTGCTGGTTGCCGGAATGGCATTCCGCGCAATGGCCGCAGCCCGAAACGAAAGGCACGGTGACACGATTCCCGACCTTAAAGCGCATCACGCCCTTGCCTGTCGCTACCACTTCGCCGGCCAGTTCATGGCCGGGCACATGCGGCAGCTGGATATCCGGATCATGCCCCTTCCAGCCATGCCAATCGCTGCGGCACAGCCCGGTCGCCCCTACCCTGATCACCACGCCGCCGAACGTCGGCGCAGGATCGGGAAGCGTCCGGATCTCGGGCTTCTGTTCGAACGCTTCGTAATACATGGCCTTCATGATGAATTCCCTTGGAGTTCATATTGCTCACCCGATTTTTCAAGGCATCGGGCGGCATGATCGCTTTGTCACGCTATAATAATCTAAAGCCTTTACAAAGCCTGCCTGCGCACTGGCGGCACACACCCGCCGGACTTTTCAGTTCGAGATTTCTCGTTGTTTCAAGCCTTTGCGGAGATCGAGCTTAGCTCCTCCAGATCGAGGTCGCGTTCGAGCTCACGCAGGGTCTCGTCATCGATCTCACCCGCGCGATGAAGGCGAACGAGTTCCTTGCGGCCAGCCGCAATGGCTTCGAGAACAACGTCGAAATGCGCCTGCAGCATCGGCACATAGTCCTCCGTACGAGCCGCGTAGTCGACGATCGCGGTCGCGCGGTGTTCGTATCGTTTCAGCAGTTGCGGATGGATCAATGTGCCGGCCTCATCGTACGCCAGACCCTGCACAGTTGAGAACTGCACCTGCGCCATCGCAGCCTCCGCCTGGCTCATGGTCATCGGAGCGCGCTCCGTTTCGGCCTCTCCCAGCCCAGCCCACGCGATCACCCTGCCGAGCGTCGTCCCCTGGATGAGCACTGTACCGGCGATCACAACGAAAGCCGTAATCAGAATGAAGTCTCGCTCTGGAAAGTCTTGCGGCAAACTCAGCGCGAGCGCCAACGTGACGACACCGCGAACACCCGCCCAACCAAGCACGGACGCTCCTCCAAGGCCCAACGGAACGGTCTTCGCAAAGCCAGCGGAATTGCACAGACGGACAACAAGATCGGCGCCAAACACCCAAAGGAATCGCGCCAGCACCAGCGCAACGAGAACGACGACGGCCGGAAACGCCATGGATTCGATCACTGCGCCAAAGCCACCACCGCGCTCGATCACGTCCCTCAGCGACAGGCCAATCAGGATGAAGACCGCAGCTTCCATCAGGAAGATGACGACCGTCCAGAACGACGTTCCCCGCATCCGCGTCGCAGCCGAAAGAACCGTGTGCTGATGCCAGGACGCGATCAGCCCCGTCGTGACCGTCGCAATGACGCCGGATACATGAAGCTGCTCTCCAAGAAGGTAGGCAACCCAGGACAGCAATGCCGTGGAGGCGATGATCAGATAGTCATCTTGCAGTCGACGAATGAGTTTGACCCAGATGGTTCCCACGACAATCCCGACGGCAGCACCGCCCACCGCCAGCAGAGCGAATGTACCGACAGCATCAAGTGCGCTGAAGGCACCGGTCGCCACCGTTGCCACGGCGAACCGAAAGAGAACCAGACCGCTCGCATCGTTGAGAAGACTTTCGCCTTCAAGCAGTATCTGCAGCCGACGCGGCAGCCTCACCCGCTCGAGAACAGCGCGTGCGGATACGGCATCAGGCGGCGAAACGATCGCCCCCAAAGCCGCGCACGCGGCCCATGGCAGTGACGGCATCAGCAGATGGACGACCACGGCGATCACAGCGGTGGTGAAGAACACGGCACCGATCGCGAGCGAGGCAATGCCGAGCATATGACGACGCAGCCGTTCGAGTGCGATGGACCAGGCACCATCGAGCAGCAACGGTGGGAGAAATATGACCAGCACCAGTTCCGGATCGACCGTGATCGCCGGTAGGCCGGGAAGAAAGGCGAGAAGCGCACCGCCAGCAAGAAGCGCGACCGACGGTGACAGCCCTAGGCGATGGGCGAGATAGTGAAGCGCGATGATCGCCACGAACATTGCGATCACAAGTTCAAAGAGATGCGTGCTATCCATGTTCCTCCCCGCCGAAGCCATTGTCCGCACCGCACGAAGTCGCGCGACCTGCGCCGACCCGCTTGCTATGTACAGGCGCGGCGGTGCTACCGCAGCACAGTTAACCTCATCGGAAATCGCCTGCCAATACTCGAAGGACGGACTGGATTTCTGCCGTCAATCGCGCGCCCAATGCCTCAACTTCACGCGCTGGAGAATCGCGAGAACGGATCGTTCCGAGCGCACCAGATAGGCGTCCAGCTGATCCAGTGCCGCCTCGATGTCGCCAGCTTCGAGAGATGCAAGAAGCTCGCAGTTCAAGGCAATGTACGGGTCATGCAGGTGCGCGGTGTCCTCGAACTGAGCAAACACCAGCCGCAGCTCCGCCAAAACGAGCTCAAAGCATGCGCTTAGTCGAGGGCTATCGCATAGGTCGACCATCGAGCGATGAAACTCCATATTGATCGTGCCGACGCTTCGCCAATCGCCAGCCTCTCGCGACGCCTCTGTCCGGGCCAAGAGCTCCCTCATGCGCGCTAACGCCGGGTGCGTACGGACAGCGGCACGAACGGCGCCTTTCTGGATAACATGCCTCACTCTGTAGATATCAACGACCGAAGCTTCGCCCGGCGTGGCGACGAAGACGCCGCGGTTGGGTATGTGAACCAGCAGGTTCTGGCTCGTCAGCAGGCGAAATATTTCGCGCAGCGTGTTGCGCGAGATCCCGAACTGGGCAGCGATCTGCTGTTCGGAAAGCTTGGCGCCCGGCGCCAGCTCACCCGAGATCAGCATCTCGCGGATCTTTCCCGCAATCTGTGCCGTGAGCGGCTCGTCTTCCATCTCAGCAATCGCCGCACACATTGTCGATGCCCTTTCCGCGTTTGTTCGAGACACCATATCGATCTGCAGCATCCGGATCGGGCTGATCACCCATTCCACAGCACATTTCAAAAATCGCGTCGCGCATATTGTTCAACAATTGATATTGCTTTATTGAACAATAATCCGTGACGTCAGTATTTTCAATGGAGATGGACCATGGCGGCAATCGATCTTAACAGCGATCTAGGCGAAGGCTTCGGCCCATGGCCGATGGGGGATGACGCGGCCATGCTGGCGACGGTGACCAGCGCCAATATCGCCTGCGGCTTTCACGCCGGCGATCCCGCGGGAATCCTGACGGTGCTCAAGGAAGCGACGCGGCGCGGTGTCGCGGTCGGCGCCCATATCGGTTACCGCGACCTGGTCGGCTTCGGCCGGCGCAACATGGATCCGTCGAGCGCCGAACTCGTCGGCGATACGATCTACCAGATCGGCGCCCTGCAGGGGCTGGCGAAGGCGGCGGGAACGAAAGTGCGCTACGTGAAGCCGCATGGCGCGCTCTACAACACCATCGCGCATGACGCCCGCCAGGCCGCCGATGTCATCGAAGGCATCAAGGCCATCGATCCGAACCTTGTGCTGATGGCGCTGGCCGGCGCGCCGATCGTGGAACAAGCGCGTGAAGCCGGGCTGACTGTCGTCTGTGAAGCCTTCGCCGACCGCGCCTATAACGTCGATGGCAGCCTCGTCAGCCGTCGCCTGGAAGGCTCGGTGATCCACGACCCGCAAGCCGTCGCCGAGCGCATGTTGCGCATGGTCAACGATGGGCGCGTGGTGGCGATCGACGGAACCGACATCGCGCTCGACGCGCAGTCGATCTGCATTCACGGCGACACGCCGGCGGCCGTCGCGATCGCCCGCACGCTTCGGCAGACGCTGGAAGCACGCGGCGTCGAGCTCAAGTCCTTCGTCGATATGTCGTCATGAGCGAGCGCCTGCGTTTCCTGCCTTCAGGCAGCGACAGTTTCCTCGTCGAGCTCGACGACATCGCCGCCACCCTGACCCTGCTCGATGCCCTTTTGGCGGCAGGGCTCGAAGGCGTGCGTGAAGTCATCCCGGGCGCACGCACCGTCATGGTGCGCTTCGATCCGTGGCTGACGAACGCCGCAGGGCTTTACGAAAAGATCGCCGCCCTCGACCTCTCCACGCGGTCCTCCCGAGGCGGAGAGCTGTTCGAGATCCCGGTTGCCTATGATGGCGAAGACCTTGGCGATGTCGCCGAGATGCTCGGCTGCACGGTCGAAGAGGTCATCCAGCGCCACACCGAGGCGACCTATACCGTCGCCTTCACCGGCTTTGCCCCCGGCTTCGCCTACATGACCTGTGACGATCCACGCTTCGATGTACCCCGGCGCAAGAGCCCCCGAGTAAAAATCCCCGCCGGGTCGGTCGCCATCGCCGGCAAGTTCGGCGGCATCTACCCATCCGACAGCCCCGGCGGCTGGCAGCTGCTCGGCAAGACGCCGCTCGCGATGTGGGACACGACGCGGGAGCGCGCCGCGCTGCTGGCGCCCGGCGATCGCGTGCGCTTTCGCGACATCGCCAAGGGCGCTGTCGTCCCGGTCTCCTCACCCAAGCCGTCAGTCAATGACGCTCCGGCACAGAAAGCCGGATTGCTGGTCACCCGCGCGGATCGTCCGGCACTCTTTCAGGATCTCGGCCGACAGGGTCTCGCCAGCCAGGGCGTCTCGGAATCCGGCACGCTCGACCGCACGGCGATGATCGAGGCTAATCGCTGCCTCGGAAATCCGCGCGATACCGCCGTGATCGAAGTGCTCTTCGGGGGCTTCACCTTCAAGGCCGATCGGCCGGTCACTGTCGCCATAACCGGCGCCCCCTGCCCGCTGACGATCCGTACGGCGGCTGGTGGCGAGAGTAGCGCAGATTTCGCAAGCCCGATCGCCCTTGATGCCGGCGACGAACTGGTGCTGGGCATTCCGCCCGAGGGCATGATGAGCTACCTCGCCCTGCGTGGCGGCTTCGAGGTCCAGCCGGTGCTCGGATCGGCGGCCACCGACACTCTCGCCAAGGTTGGCCCGGCGCCGATCGCGGCCGGTGATATCCTGGTTCCGGCCGAGCGGCGATCACTTGCGGTCATGCCGGCCGACGCCATGGAGCGGCGCCTGCCGCGTGCCGGCGAAGTCGTGACGCTCGATATCGTGCTTGGTCCGCGCACTGACTGGTTCACCGAGCAGGGCGTCTCCACGCTGACATCGCAGGAGTGGGACGTGACGCCCCAGTCCAGCCGTGTCGGCATGCGCCTCGACGGTAAGGTGGCGATCGAGCGTTCCGACAATGCGGAACTGCCCTCCGAAGGCACGGCACTCGGCGCGATCCAGGTGCCGCATAGCGGGCAGCCCGTGCTCTTTCTTGCCGATCACCCCCTGACAGGCGGCTATCCGGTCATCGGCGTCGTCGCCAGCCACCATCTCGACCTCGCCGGCCAGATCCCGATCGGCGCCCGTATCCGTTTCAATCCGATCTCCGCCTTCGAGCCGCGCGAGGTCATCGCCGGCGCGGACGTTGCCTCGGCTCCGAGCAAAACAGGACACTGATTTCATGAAAAAGCTGCTCATTGCCAATCGCGGCGAAATCGCCATCCGCATCACCCGTGCCGCCCGCGACTATGGCGTCGCCTCGGTTGCGATTTATTCGGATGCCGACGCCAGCTCGCTGCATGCCGAACTTGCCGACGAAGCGTATGGCCTCGGCGCCGGTCGCCCCGCGGACACCTATCTGAACATCGAGAAAATCCTCGAGATCGCCAAGCGCGCCGGCGCCGACGCCGTCCACCCTGGCTATGGCTTCCTCTCGGAACGCGCGGAGTTCGCGCAAGCCGTCATCGATGCCGGCCTGATCTGGGTCGGCCCAGCGCCTGACGTCATCACGGCGCTCGGCGACAAGGTCGAGGCGCGGCGGATTGCCGAAAGCGTCGGCGCACCGCTGGTGAAGGGCTCCGCCGGACCGCTGGCCTCTGCCGCCGAGGCAGTCGCCTTCGCCCGCGAAGCCGGATTGCCTCTGGCGATCAAGGCCGCATTCGGCGGCGGCGGGCGCGGCATGAAGGTGGCGCACCATATCGACGAAGTCGGCGAACTCTTCGATTCCGCTGTTCGCGAGGCTGTCGAAGCCTTCGGCCGCGGCGAATGCTACGCCGAGCAGTTCCTGGAAAAGCCGCGCCACATCGAAGCGCAGGTGATCGCCGACAGCCACGGCAACACCGTCGTGCTCGGCACCCGCGACTGCTCGTTGCAGCGCCGCAATCAGAAACTCGTCGAAGAGGCGCCAGCTCCCTTCATTACCGAAGAGCAGCGCCAGCGTATCCATGACGCTGCCCGCGCGATCTGCGCCAAGGCGGGCTATACCGGCGCCGGCACGGTCGAGTTCCTGCTCTCGCAAAACGGCACGATCTCCTTCCTCGAGGTCAACACGCGCCTGCAGGTGGAGCATCCCGTGACCGAGGAGACCACCGGCATCGATATCGTCATCGAACAGCTGCGGATCGCCGATGGCGAGCCGCTCTCGGTGACGGAAACGCCCGAGCCGCGCGGCCACGCCTTCGAATTCCGCGTCAACGCCGAAGATCCGGGCCGTGGCTTCCTGCCGACGCCGGGTCTCATCACGCGTTTCCGCGCACCATCAGGTCCCGGCATCCGCCTCGACACCGGCGTCGAGAGCGGCTCGGAAATCCCCGGCCTCTATGATTCCATGATGGCGAAGCTGATCGTGACCGGCGCCACCCGCGAGGAAGCGCTTGTTCGCGCGCGGCGCGCACTTGCCGAGTTCCGTATCGAGGGCGTGGCGTCCGTGCTGCCCTTCCACCGTGCCGTTCTCGAGGAAAAGGACTTTACCGGCGAAGACGGCTTCAAGGTCTTCACCAACTGGATCGAGACAGAATTCCGTGGCGTCGCCTCCTCGCCGAGGATCGAGCCTGCCGACGGCAACCTCATCCGCAGCTTCATCGAGATCGACGGTAAGCGCCACGAGATCGGCTTGTCGGCGGCACTGTTTTCCGGCCTAGCCGCCGCCCCGCAGACAGCAGCACCTCAGGCATCCCAACAGCGCGAAGGCGCCGTAACAGCGCCTATTCCAGGCACGTTCCGGCAGTGGCTGGTCGAGGACAATGCGACGGTTACCGAAGGCGAGATCGTTGCCGTGATCGAGGCCATGAAGATGGAGACGCGCGTCGCCGCACCTAAGGCTGGCACGATCAAGCTCAGTGCCAAGGTGGGCGACAGCGTCGCTCTTGGCGCGGAGCTGGCGATCATCGCGTAAGAGAAAAGGCAGAGTTCAAAACAGGAAAGCCGGTGGGTCTTGCGATCCGCCGGCTTTCTTCTGTTCAGACGATAATTGAGCGATCAGCTCTGCCGCATGAACTGCTGGATGCGACTGTCGGCCGGAGAGCTTTCCAGTTCGTCCGCCGTCATGTTGACGACGACGTGGCCGTTTTCCATCATCACGACGCGGTCGCTGACGCGGCTGACGAAGCGCATTTCGTGGGTGACGATGACCATGGTCATACCCTCGCGGGCAAGGCCCTCGATCACCTGCAGCACTTCGCCGACCAGTTCCGGATCGAGCGCCGAGGTCGGCTCGTCGAACAGCATGATCTCAGGGTCCATGGCGAGCGCGCGGGCAATCGCCACGCGCTGCTTCTGGCCACCCGAGAGCTGGTGCGGGTACTTGTTGGCATGCGCCGCCAGGCCGACACGGGCCAGATGGTTCATCGCCGCTGCGCGCACCGCCTGCTTGTCGCGATTGCCGTGATAGCGTGGGCCAAACGTCACGTTCTCCAGTGCCGTCATATGCGGGAAGAGGTTGAACGACTGGAACACCATGCCGAGACAGGTGACACGATGATGGAAGTCGGGAACCATGCGGTATCCCTTCGCGTCGGCCGTGATCCACTCGTTTCCGTCGAGCGTGATGCGGCCGTTGTCGATGTCCTGCAGCGCGTTGATCGTCCGGATGAGCGTCGTCTTGCCCGAGCCGGACGGACCGATGATGCTGAGCACTTCGCCCTTGCGCACCTGAAGCGACACGTCAGACAGAGCGCGCTTGTCGCCGAAGCTTTTGCTGATGGCATCGATGCCGACCACGACCTCTTCACCGACGCGGCGTTCGCTGCCCGCTGCGCTTGCCTGGGCGACGGCTGCCGGCACGGCGATCTCGGCGCCGGTCATCCTGGATATGTCAAGGCGACCCTCGAGGCGCGCCAGGAAGAAGCTGAAGATCGAGACGACGAGCACGTAGTAGAACGACACCGCGACCAGCGTTTCGATGACCATGAAGTTGCGGGTATAGAGCCGCTGGCCGACGAGCAGGATTTCCGCGAGCGAGATGACCGAGACAAGCGAGGTTAGCTTGACGATGGTGATGAATTCGTTGCCGAGCGAGGGCAACGCCACACGGATTGCCTGCGGCAGGATGATATGCCGGTACTTGCCGACGGGGCGGACGCCGAGCGCATGCGCCGCTTCATGCTGCCCCGGATCGACGGCGATGAGGCCGGCGCGGTGGATTTCCGCGAGATAGGCTGTCTCCGATATCACGAGCGCGATCAGCCCGGCCCAGAAGGGCACTGATAGCACCGGCCCGAGCGCCGGCATGAACTGCGGCATGTTGTAGACGAAGATCAGCAGCACCAGCAGCGGCAGGCTGCGGAAAAGCCAGATATAGGTTTTTGCGAACCAGCGCACCGCGCGCAGGCTCGATTGCCGGGCGAGCGCCAGCAGGAAGCCGAGCACGGTTCCGATGACCCAGGTCAGCACGCCGAGCCAGGCGACAAGCGCTGTTGCGCGCCAGAAGTCCGGATAAAGCAGGAGGCTGAAGAGGTAGTTCCAGTCGAAGTTCATGGGCGGGTATCCCCAAAAGAGCAGCGGCGCCGAAGCGCCGCGCATTCCTGTGTTGATCAGTCAGGCGAGCGCCTCACCGGCGCCCGCCCGGAACGCTTACTGCCCGACAGCCGCCTTGAATTCGGTTTCGGTTGACTTCGCCACGCCATACTTGGCAAACAGCGCCTCGTAATCGGCATCGCCGTCGAGCTTCGCCAGCGTATCGCGCAGGAAGGATGCGACCTCGGTGTTGCCCTTCTTCACGCCGAAGCCGACGATGACGGGATAGAGCTGTTCGGTGGAGGTGACCTTCAGACGGCCGTTCAGCTTCTTGGCGGCATCGGCGAGCACCGCCGAGTTTTCCAGCTGGGCGTCCACGCCGCCGGACATGACGGCCTGGGTGGCCTCGGGCGAAGTCGGGAATTCGCGGGAATCGATCGGGCTGGCGGCGCAAACCGTCGTGTTCAGCTTCTCGAGTTCGGGGATCCAGGCAGCGCCCTTGATCGAGCCGACACGCTTGCCGCAAAGCTCTTCCGGCTTGGTGAAGTTCTGGCCGCCGGCGGCCGAGACCGCGATCGAGACGCCCGTCTTCATGTATGGGATGTAGTCGATCTGCTTGGCGCGCGCCGCCGTCACGTAGAGCGTGGAGGCGATGACGTTGAACTGGTCGCTGGAGACGCCGAGGATCAGGTTCTCGAAACGGGTGTCATGAAAAGAGACATCGCTGCCGGTCTTCTTGCCGATCAGCTTCATCAGCTCGACGTCGAAGCCGGCGGGCTGGTTGGCGTCGTCGAAGTAGTTGTAGGGCGGATAGGTGAGATCGACACCGATCTTCAGCGTTTCCGCATGGGCCGCCGTCAGGGGCGCCGCCAACATGATGAGACCAGCAAGGAGTTTTTTCATGGACTGTTCCTCTCGATTGATGGCTCATTTTTGTTGAACAATTATGAGATTGCAATCCCCCTCGATGCATAAAGTTTCATCAAGGGGCTGATTTCGAGCAGGTCGGCCATCCGCATCCCGGCGAAGGTACTTGACGGAATACTGACAAGCGACTGAAATAACGAGATAAAGCGAGATTCATCAACGGCGACATCTCAGTTCGCCGAAAAATACGTCGCAACAGCATATCCGGTTCCGAAGCAGGAGGCACATGGATCTGGCAATCATGGAAAGCGGGACCTCCAGCGCATAGCGCGTCGGACCTGCCCTCGCCTCATCGCCAGCATCCCGGCATGCGCACTTCACCTCTCTTGACATGCGTAAGTTGTTCAACAAAAATAAATCACCAAGGAGGCCATATTGACCAACCAGAATCCCCCGGACCGACCTCTTGTGCTGACGCAGACTGCCGCCGGCCTGCTGCGCGACAAGATTCTGCGTGGCGAGCTCGCGCCCGGCGCGCCGCTGCGTGAGGTCGTGTGGGCGGAAGCGCTGAACGTTTCGCGCAATACCTTGCGCGAGGCGCTGCGGGATCTGGTTGCCGAAGGCTTGATCGAACATCGAGCGCATTACGGTGCGACCGTGCGGGCGCTGAATTCCACGGAGATCAGCGAGATCTACGCGATCCGCATGACGCTTGAGCTGCGCGGCGTCACCTGCAGCGCCTATGCCTCGCAGGAAGCGATGTCCGAGCTTGTCGCCCGCGTCGAAGCCGTGCAGCGCGCCGCACTTGCCAAGGACTGGCAGCAGTGCGGCACTGCATCGCTGGAGTTTCACCAGCAGATCGTCGATTTCATCGGCAGCCCGCGGCTGAACGACGTGTTCGCAACGGTCGCCGCCCAGGCCCGCCTCGCCTTCTCTATGGCGCCCGATGCCCGCCGATTCCAGGAACCGTGGGTGGCGCGCGACGTCGAAATCTGCGGCCTACTCTGCGACGGCGACCGCACGGCAGCCACCCGTGCACTTGAGCTCTATCTGCAGGAATCCGAACGCGTGGTGCTGGAAGCTGCCCGCGCGCAGAGCCTGCCCCGCCCCAAGAAGACATTGGCGACGCCCGCCGATTGACGGCAGCCCGCCCGCATATCAGGAGAAAATGAGGGATGAAGCCCCAGCCGATTACCAGTGCACCGGAAGACGCAGCGAGCCGCAAGGCCATCAAGCCGGTCATCTGTTATCCCGTTGAAACACTACCCCGCCCGGACCTCGCGGCATATCGCGCGTTGCGCGACGATCTGGAGTTCGTCGAGCGCGTGGTCGTGCCGCCGCGTGATGCGGCCTGCTGGACCGTGCCGGCCGGTCATTTCTGCCGCATCCTCTCCAGCGAGGGCTCGCAGGTGGGCGATCTGAACCTCTTCAATGCCAACAATCTCGAGGAACGCCTCTTCACCGGCAAGACCCGGGCGCTGAACGGCACCCATGTCGGCCTCGGCGACCAGCTCTTCTCCAACATGCCCTATCTGCGCCCGATCGCGACGATCACCCACGACACGCTCGACTGGTATGGCTTCGACGAATTCGGCGGCTCGGTGCACGACGTCATCGGCACGCGCTGCGATCCCTACACGCACAATCTGCTCAGCAATGGCGGCCAGTATCACCACTGCTGCCACTCCAACCTGACGCGCGCCTTCGCCGCTCAGACCGGTAAGTCGCTGCAGGAGGCCGGCACCTACATTCACGACGTGCTCAACGTCTTCATGTGCACCGGCTTCACGCGCGATACCGGACAGTATTTCATGAAGGCCAGCCCGGTTCGCCCCGGCGATTATCTCGAATTCTTCGCCGAGATCGATCTCCTCGGCTGCATGTCGGCCTGCCCCGGCGGCGATTGCTCCTCCGAGCATTCCTCGGACGCGGTTGCCTGCTATCCGCTTGTGGTCGAGATCTACAAGCCGACTCATCTGCCGGAAGGCTGGAGCGCGCCCGCGGTCAACGGTTACGACGGTACGCACGGCCTCTGAGCCACAGAGATAGATTTGACGATAAGGCTTCCGCGACCTGTTCGCGGGAGCTTTGTTTTAGGTAGGCTCACACTCTAGCCCGCCTGCTGGTCCTTACAAAGATCGAACCAATCCGCGTTTGCGACGTTGAGTTACCATGGTTTTTCAGAAAGGAGCAGTCCGATGAAAAGAACGCTAGCCGCAGTTTTTACTGCAACAGTCGTGCTCGTCGGAGGATTCAACCCGGTGATGGCACGCGATCACCATCATCATGACAACACCGGACGCGCTATCGCCGGCGGTGTTGCCGCAGGTGTCGTTGGCGGACTGATCGGTGGCGCCATCGCGAACTCCGGCCCTCGTTACGTCGATCCGCCTCCGCCGCGTCCGCGTTGCTGGTATGAGGATCGCGAGGTCCAGAATGCTTATGATGGTGGGTCTCACGTGGAGTCAGTCCGAGTCTGTAACTAAGGGACGAAGCCACCAACCTGCCATGCCTCGCGCATGGCAGGTCTCGGACGGAATTCCAGCCTCTTCACCATTTGATCTTGCGGCGGTAAGCTTGCCCTCGGCAGGGAGGCCGCATGATCGACAAACTGGAATTCTTCATCGCCGTCGCCACGGAAAAGCATTTCGGCCGTGCCGCCCAGGAATGCGGCATATCGCAACCTTCCCTCTCCGCCGCCATTCGCCAGCTGGAAGACCAGCTCGGGGTCATCCTCGTGCAGCGTGGCTCGCGCTTTCAGGGTTTGACCCCGGAGGGGCAGCGCGTGCTCGAATGGGCCCGCCGGATCGTTGGGGACGCCCGCACCATGCGCCAGGAAATGCGCGCGGCCCGCGCTGGCCTTGCCGGTCATGTAAGGATAGCCGCCATCCCGACCGCATTGTCGATGCTGCCGCAGCTGACGGCGCCCTTTCAGGAGCGCCATCCCGACGTCACCTTTTCGATCGTCTCGCGCAATTCGCTGCAGGTGCTGAGCATGCTGGAGAATCTCGAGATCGACGCCGGCATCACCTATCTCGAGAACGAGCCACTCGGGCGTGTGACCAGCGTTCCGCTCTATGCCGAACAGTATAACCTCATCACCGCTGCCGGCAGCCCGCTGTCCGATCGCGAAAGCGTCACCTGGAAAGAGGTCGGCGATATCAGGCTCTGTCTATTGACAGCCGATATGCAGAACAGGCGAATTATCAACCAGTTGCTGGGAGAAGCAGGCGCCACGGCGCAGCCGACGCTCGAATCCAACTCGATGATCGTGCTGTTCTCGCACGTTCGCACCGGTCGCTGGGCCAGCATCATGCCGCGCAATGTTGCGAAATCGTTCGGCTTTCCGGCCGAAATCCGGATGATCCCGATTGTCGAGCCGCAGGCGCATCATGTCGTCGGCTTGGTCGCGACCCACCGTGAGCCCTTCACGCCACTGGTCTCGGCGCTCCTGCACGAGGCGCGCATCCTCATAGAGAAGCCGGACCTTCAATAGGAAATTCCTATCGACTGACGAGACAGCTTTATTGATCGCTTCGTCCTTCCCTGAGAAAGTTCTATAATGATTTGACGGTCCCGTATCGTCGGCCGAAGGCTTCTGGAGGGGCTTGCCGAACGTCCGTGAACGTCGCTGCTGGTCTGGGAGGGCCGCTGATGAATATTCGTGTCGCCAACGGCGATATTTCCGACCAGGTGCGTGAGATCGTCGATCGTCTGAAGACGCTCGAAGGCCCGATGCTGCCGATCCTCCACGAGATCCAGGACGTGTTCGGTTACGTCCCGCAGGAGGCGCTTCCCGTCATCGCGCATGGGCTCAACCTGTCGCGGGCCGAAGTGCATGGCGTCGTCACCTTCTATCACGATTATCGCAACCACCCGGCCGGCCGGCATGTGCTGAAGCTCTGTCGCGCCGAATCCTGCCAGGCGATGGGAGGAGACCGTCTGGCCGAGCGGGTGAAGGCGATGCTGGGGATCGACTGGCACGGGACGACGCCTGACGGGGCGATCACGCTGGAACCGGTTTTCTGTCTCGGGCTCTGTTCGTGCTCTCCATCGGCGATGCTTGATGGAGAGGTTCATGGCCGGGTCGATGTCGCCGATCTCGAGGAGATTATCGCGGAGGCACGCCGATGAGTGTCCGGATCTATATTCCGCGCGATGCGGCCGCACTGGCGCTCGGCGCAGACAAGGTGGCTGATGCGGTTGCCAGGGAGATCGCCGATCGCGATCTCGATGCGGTCATCGTGCGCAATGGCTCGCGCGGCATGCATTGGTTGGAGCCGTTGGTCGAGGTCGAAGTCGCAGGCCAGCGGATCGGCTACGGCCCGGTGAAGGCTCGCGACGTCGCGGCGTTGTTCGATGCCGACCTGATATCGGGCGGCGATCACCGGCTCTGTCTTGGCGCGGTCGAGGAGATCGCGTTTCTCAAGCGACAGACACGACTGACCTTTGCTCGTTGCGGTGTGATCGATCCGCTCTCGCTTGCCGATTACGAGGCACATGGCGGCCTGGCTGGTCTGCGCCGCGCCGTTTCCATGCAGCCGGCCGATATCGTCAAGGACGTCACCGTTTCCGGTCTTCGCGGCCGCGGCGGCGCGGGGTTCCCGACCGGCATCAAGTGGAAGACCGTGCTCGATGCGCCGGGTGCACGCAAATACATCGTCTGCAACGCCGACGAAGGCGACAGCGGCACTTTCGCCGACCGGATGATCATGGAAGGCGACCCCTTCGTGCTGATCGAGGGCATGGCGATCGCGGGGCTGGCGACCGGGGCGACCAAGGGCTTCGTCTATATCCGTTCAGAATATCCGCACGCGATTGCCGCCATGACCGAGGCGGTCGAGGTCGCGGGACGCGCTGGCGTGCTCGGGCCGTCGGTGCTTGGCTCGGGCAAGGCGTTCGAGATGGAGATCCGTACCGGCGCTGGCGCCTATGTCTGCGGCGAGGAAACGGCGCTATTGAACAGCCTGGAGGGCAAGCGCGGCATCGTGCGCGCCAAGCCGCCGCTGCCGGCGCACAAGGGCCTGTTCGACTGTCCCACCGTGATCAACAACGTGATCTCGCTCGCCTCCGTCCCTGTGATCATGGACAAGGGCGCTGCCCATTATCGCGACTTCGGGATGGGCCGCTCTCGCGGCACGATCCCGTTGCAGATCGCCGGCAATGTGAAGCATCCCGGTCTGTATGAGGTGGCGTTCGGGCTGACGCTGGGCGAGATCGTCGACGACATCGCCGGCGGCACGGCATCGGGGCGGCCAGTCAAGGCGGTGCAGGTGGGCGGGCCGTTGGGCGCCTATTTCCCGCGCGCGCTGTTCGATACGCCGTTCGACTATGAAGCCTTTGCCGCGAAAGACGGCTTGATCGGCCATGCGGGTATCGTCGTCTTCGACGACAGCGCCGACATGCTGAAGCAGGCGCGGTTTGCGATGGAGTTCTGCGCGGTCGAGAGCTGCGGCAAGTGCACGCCCTGTCGCATCGGCTCGACGCGCGGGGTGGAAACGGCCGACAAAATCGCCAGCGGTATCGAGCCGGAGAAGAACCGCGCGCTGCTGGCCGATCTCTGCAACACGATGAAGTTTGGTTCGCTCTGCGCGCTGGGTGGGTTCACGCCTTATCCCGTGTTGAGCGCGATGACGCATTTTCCTGACGATTTCGCGCCGGGGCCGATGGTGGAGGCTGCGGAATGATGAGCGCTGCATCTAACGTCTATTCCCCTCCCCAACCCCTCCCCACAAGGGGGAGGGGCTTAGAATGCTGCGCCCTTCCCATTCTCGTCTCGACACGTCCACATGCGGGAGAGCCGCTGCGGTGCGATGACCGCGCCGCAGTGAAGCCCCTTCCCCTTGTGGGGAGGGGTTGGGGAGGGGTCTTCGCGCCATCCACGACAGCAGATCATTCTCTCACGGAGGCACACCATGTCCCTCGTTCATGAAATCGACTACGGCACGCCGGCCTCCACGTCCGAGAGCATGGTGACGCTCACCATCGACGGCAACCAGGTGACCGTGCCAGAGGGTACATCCATCATGCGCGCATCGATGGATGCAGGCATCGAGATCCCGAAGCTCTGCGCCACCGACATGATCGACGCCTTCGGCTCCTGCCGGCTCTGTCTTGTCGAGATCCAGGGACGTAACGGCCTGCCCGCGTCCTGCACCACGCCGGTTGCGGCGGGCATGGTGGTGTCGACGCAGACGAACCGGCTCAAGGACGTCCGTCGCGGGGTGATGGAGCTCTATATTTCCGACCATCCGCTCGACTGTCTGACGTGTGCCGCCAATGGTGACTGCGAGCTGCAGGACATGGCGGGCGCCGTTGGCTTGCGCGATGTGCGCTACGGCTACGATGGCGATAACCACGTCAAGGCGCGCGACAATGGCGGGCTCAATGCCAAATGGGCGCCGAAGGACGAGAGCAACCCCTATTTCACTTTCGATCCGGCCAAATGCATCGTCTGTTCGCGCTGCGTGCGCGCCTGCGAGGAGGTACAGGGCACGTTTGCGCTGACTATCGAAGGGCGCGGCTTTGATTCCCGCGTCTCGGCCGGCATGCACGAGGATTTCGTCTCGTCGGAATGCGTGTCTTGCGGAGCCTGCGTGCAAGCCTGCCCCACGGCGACGCTGACCGAGAAGTCGGTGATCGAGATCGGTCAGCCGGAGCATTCCGTGGTGACCACCTGCGCCTATTGCGGTGTCGGCTGTTCGTTCAAGGCGGAAATGCGCGGCGAGGAACTGGTGCGCATGGTGCCGTGGAAGGATGGGCAGGCGAACCGCGGGCACTCCTGCGTCAAGGGCCGCTTCGCCTACGGCTATTCCAGCCACAAAGACCGCATCTTGAACCCGATGGTGCGCGAGAAGATTACCGACCCCTGGCGCGAAGTGAGTTGGGACGAGGCCTTCGCGCACGTCGCCTCTGAGTTCCGTCGCATCCAATACCAGTACGGTCGCGATTCGATCGGCGGCATCACGTCGTCGCGCTGCACCAACGAGGAAACCTATCTCGTGCAGAAGCTGGTGCGCGCCGGCTTCCAGAACAACAATGTGGATACCTGCGCGCGTGTCTGCCATTCGCCGACAGGCTACGGCCTCGGCCAGGCCTTCGGCACCTCGGCGGGCACCCAGAATTTCGACAGCGTCGAAAAGAGCGATGTCGTCGTCATCATCGGCGCCAACCCGACGGACGGGCACCCGGTCTTCGGGTCGCGCCTGAAGAAGCGGCTACGCCAGGGTGCCAAGCTGATCGTCATCGATCCGCGCCGCACCGATATCGTCCGCTCGCCGCATGTCGAGGCCGCCTATCACCTGCCACTGAAACCCGGCACCAACGTCGCGGTCATGACCTCGCTGGCGCATGTGATCGTCACCGAGGGCCTGTTCGACGAGCGCTTCATCCGCGAGCGCTGCGATTGGTCGGAGTTCGAGGACTGGGCGGCCTTCGTCGCCGAGCCGCACCATAGCCCGGAAGCAACGGAGGCGCTGACCGGCGTGCCGGCCGATATGCTGCGGGGCGCTGCCCGTCTTTACGCCACCGGTGGCAACGGCGCGATCTATTATGGGCTTGGCGTGACCGAGCACAGCCAGGGCTCGACGACGGTCATGGCGATCGCCAACCTGGCGATGGTGACGGGCAATATCGGCCGTCCCGGCGTCGGCGTGAACCCGCTACGTGGCCAGAACAATGTGCAGGGCTCCTGCGACATGGGCTCCTTCCCGCACGAGCTACCTGGCTATCGCCACGTCTCCGACGACGCGACGCGCGATATCTTCGAGAAGCTCTGGGGCGTCAAAATCAGTGACGAGCCGGGCCTGCGCATTCCCAACATGCTGGACGCCGCCGTCGATGGCTCCTTCAAGGGGCTCTATGTCCAGGGCGAGGATATCCTGCAGTCCGACCCTGACACCAAGCATGTGGCGGCAGGGCTGGCGGCGATGGAATGCGTCGTGGTCCACGATCTTTTCCTGAACGAGACGGCGAATTACGCGCATGTCTTCCTGCCGGGCTCGAGTTTCCTTGAGAAGGACGGAACCTTCACCAATGCCGAGCGGCGCATCAACCGCGTGCGCAAAGTGATGAGCCCTAAGAACGGCTATGCCGACTGGGAAGTGACGCAGAAGCTGGCGCAGGCGATGGGCCTTGCCTGGAACTACCAGCATCCGTCCGAGATCATGGACGAGATCGCGGTAACGACGCCGAGCTTCGCAATGGTCTCCTACGACTATCTGGAGAAGATGGGCTCCGTTCAGTGGCCGTGCAACGAGGCGCATCCCGAGGGATCGCCGATCATGCATGTCGATGGCTTCGTGCGCGGCAAGGGCAAGTTTATCCGCACCGAGTACATCGCCACCGACGAACGCACCGGCCCGCGCTTCCCGCTGCTTTTGACGACAGGACGCATTCTCAGCCAGTATAATGTCGGAGCGCAGACGCGGCGCACCGAGAATGTCGTCTGGCACTCCGAGGACCGACTGGAGGTGCATCCGCATGATGCCGAACAGCGCGGCATCCGCGATGGCGACTGGGTGAAGCTGATGAGCCGATCGGGCGATACGACGCTGCGCGCGCTGATCACCGATCGCGTCTCGCCGGGCGTGGTCTATACGACCTTCCATCATCCGGATACGCAGGCCAACGTCATCACCACCGACTTCTCCGATTGGGCCACCAACTGTCCCGAGTACAAGGTGACCGCGGTCCAGGTCTCACCGTCCAACGGTCCGACGGATTGGCAGGTCGAGTACGACGAGCAGGCGCGGCAGAGCCGACGGATCTCGGGCAAGCTCGAAGCGGCGGAGTAAGCGATGTCACACGGCACCCATGATAAGCTTGTCTATATGGCGAACCAGATCGCAGGATTCTTCGCGACCCAGCCGGAAGCCGAGGCCGCGCAAGGCGTGGCCTCGCACATCAACAAGTTCTGGGAGCCGCGCATGCGCCGGCAACTGTTCGAGATACTGGAGCAGGATAAAAACGGGCTGAGCCCCTTGGTGTTGCAGGCTGTGCCGCTGATCAAACGGCCGGTGTCGAAGACGACACCCAGGACTGAGACGACCGTCTGACAAACACCACCTGGCCGGTGCAAATAACGGCGCGCTAGAAGGTGGCACTCGATCGCCGAGAGACCTCAGTGCGCGGGGCCGAGGGTGGATCGATAATTGCATCTAGCGCAATTAAATCGAAATCATTCGTGCAATTGTTCGCCAAGGCACTTCCCTTCAATATCTCCTCATCAGACGAACGCGAGCTTCGCCAAGGCGGCTTCAAACCGCCGTTCAGTTCGTCGCCACTTGAGAAGAATTGAGATTGAGATCATGAAGCTGCCCTCCCTCCCCCAACTCCTGAGCTTCAACGCAGGCTATGTGGACACGCTCGGATTTCTCGCGCTATCGGGTCTGTTCACCGCCCACGTCACCGGGAACTTCGTCACGCTTGGCGCAACGGCGGCACTCGGTCTGGGCGGAGCATTATCGAAGCTTTTGGCACTTCCCGTATTCTGTTTCGTCGTCTTCGCATCGCGTCTGGCCTGCTTGAAATTGCAGGCTGCCGATCGATCCCCGATCCGCCCGATGCTGATCGTGAAGCTGGCTCTTCTCACCGGTGTAGCGATCTTCGCGCTCTATCATGGACCATTTCACGCGGACGAAAACATCGTGACGCTTGTCGTTGGACTTGCTCTTGTTTCCGCGATGGCCATTCAGAACGGGCTTCACAGGGCACACCTGTCGAAGGCGCCCCCGTCCACCTTGATGACCGGGACGACAACGCAGATCATGCTCGACCTCGCCGACCTCCTGGTCAGCGCGAAATCGGAAGAGACGGCTGCGCTAAAGGCGCGGATCGTGAAAATGGGCACGGCGGTTATCACATTCGCCCTCGGCTGCGGCCTCGGTGCCGCCGGTTACATGTTCGCTCCGGCTGCAGCCTTCACCCTGCCAGCCATCCTGGCCACGATCGCTCTCTTCGCCAGCACCGCAGGTGCCGAAGCATAAGATTTTTGACCCACGACTAGCGGACAAAAGCGGAAGGATTGCTGCAATGGATAATGTTGGCGAAGTCGGCGGATTAGCAAGTCTGATCGCTCCGATCCTCAAGCCCATGGCATCGGGCCTCGAATTCTTCGGCGTCGGCGTCATCCTGATCGGCGTGGTTGTCGCGACGGTGAGTTACGTTAGAGATCTGATGTCCTCCGCGAAGCATGACGCCTACGACAGATATCGCGCGAACCTCGGACGCGGCATCTTGCTCGGCCTCGAAATCCTGATCGGCGCGGATATCATCGCGACGATCATCTCGCCCCTGACATGGGAAAGCGTCGGCCTGCTCGGGCTGATCGTTATGATCAGGACGTTCCTGAGCTTTTCTCTCGAAGCCGAGATCGACGGTCAGTGGCCGTGGTCGCGGGCGTCGAAAAGCAGCGCGGAAAGCCGTTGACGGCAAGCGATATTACAGTCGACCTTAAAACTGAATAATCTTCGACCATCCCGCTCCTTCGCCAGGTCCGCCGGACGGGATTGTCATCCGATAGTGTCGGCAAGGCAGATCCTCGTTCGTCCTAGACGGGCAAAGCACTGAAGGGAGACCGGCATGAAGCTCTATTTCAGCAGAAATCCAAACCCACGTCTCGCCGTTGCCGTTGCCAGGCATCTGGACGCAAACATCGAATTTGAGTTCGCTGCTCCTCTGGAGCCCGGGCAATCGGAACGATACCTCCCCCTTAATCCCAATCTCCTCCTTCCGATCCTCGAACGCCCCGGACGATCGCTATGGGAGACCGACGCGATCGCTTGTTATCTGTCCCGGCATACCGGGTCGAATTTCTGGCGCACCGATGACGACGAGCCGGAGATGATCCGATGGATCAGTTGGGCAAAGGATAATTTCGTGAAGGCGTGTGACGCGGTCCATTGGGAGCGCGGGACGAAACCGCGTTATGGGATTGGCACCTGTGACGAAGCGCAGGTCGAAATCGGACTGAAGCAGTTCCACAGGGCGGCGGCCCTGCTTGAGGCCGAGCTTGCCGATCACATGTGGCTCGTTGGCGACGCGATCTCCTTCGCGGATTTTCGCATGGCAACCTTCCTGCCTTTCAACGATGCCGCGAAACTGCCGATCTCGGACTATCCCGCCATCCAGCGCTGGTCGGATCGCTTGAATGACATCGACGCGTGGCGTGACCCGTTTGCTGGGCTCGACGCGCCGCCGATGCCGCCACTCCCAGTTTGAAATTGGCGAAATTGCCGAGGGGATTTCGCGAAGTTTGAGTTGACGTTTTCAACGGCGACGCCACACTTGTGAATTGCAGCAATGTGGGAGGACGATGATGGAAAACGCAAACCAGTGGCGCCACATGGCAAGCGCGCCGAAGGACGGCAGCCGGATTCTGGTGACGATCCATCCGTCCGAACAGGGACCGGCTCAGGTCGATCTTGCCTACTGGTCGAACGGCGATCGGTTCGGTTCGGAAGGCTGGCGCTCATCCGATTCCGCGCCCGGTCGCATCATCGAATATCCCGATCCGGAACTGAAATGCTGGATGCCGATGCCTTCAGCCAATGTCGGCCAAAGCTCGCTGCCCTCCCCTTGGGAAGGTGACGACATGCTGCAGCTTGATGGATCCGGGATCTAGTGCGTACATCGCATACTGAAAGCTTTGCACTAGATTGGCAGATCCACGGCCAATCCTTACCCATGGCTCGCATCGTTCGGCACCAGCGGCTCGACATCCTTCACCTTGGCGCGGTGGAAGATGAACAAGCCCGCCAGCACGATCACAGCAGCGCCGATCAGCGTCTGTCGATCGGGAAACTCGCCGAAGAACATCCAGCCGAAGAGGATCGCCCATAGCAGCAAAGTGTATTGAAGCGGCGCCAGCAGCGAGGCGGGTGCGAGCTTCAGCGAGCGCGTGATCATTAGATGCGCAGAACAGGACACGACACCGAGCAGCAACAACGCCAGTAGTTGGGCTCCACTAAACGCACTCCAACTTCCGACGCTAAGCACCGCCCCGACAGCGAGACATCCAAGCGTCTGCAACGTCACGAGCGTGGCATCAGGCGTCGATCGCAGCACGCGACCGAGCACCAGGGTGAGCGAAAAGGAAATGCTGCCGATGAGGCCAAACATCGAAGGCCAGGATAGCATGGCCGAAGATGGGCGCAGCGCGATGACGACACCCAAGAAGCCGATCAGGACCGCCAGCCAGCGCCGCCAGCCGATCCGTTCTCCAAGGAGAAAATGCGAGAGCGCCGCGACGTAGATTGGACCGGCCATGTAGAACGTCATGACGTCGGCCAGCGGAAGATAGGCAACGGCAGCATAGAACAGCCCGGTATCGGCGGTGGCGAGAATCACGCGCACCAATTGCCATTGCGGTTTCTCCACTCGATAGAGCGAGGCGATCGGTTGGCGCGACAACATCGGCCCGAGCACGAAAAACGCGCCAAGCGAGCGAACGAGCAGAACCTGGCCGACGGAAAAGCTCGCCACGAGCCATTTGCCCATGGCGTCGTTGAGGGCGAACATGAAATCGCCGACGAGCATCAGGACGATACCAACCAAAACGGCGTTTCCGCCCGCGACAAGAGCCGCCTGCCTGTTCATGATTTTAAAGGCGCTCCGTGACGCCATTCCGTGACGAGGTTCCGGCGACAATCTTGTTCACGATTTGCCGCACCACGTCGATGCCCATTTGATCGGCAGATGCTTACTCCGGCGGCAAACCATGTTGCAAGCGGAGAAGCAGCCATTCTGATAATCCAGTGATGAATAGCCGCCACCGCCAACAATTTAACCTTCGTTAACCACGCTGCCGATAGGAATTGTTAACCATCCCGCTGACGTCAGGCGGGTGTCCGCTAAGCGTCGGCCTGCAGATGAGACAACTATTCCCGGCATTTTCTCGCCGTCTAGGCTTATTTACGGCGCTGGCGTCCATCGCATTGCCCACCCATGGCTTTGCGCAATCCACCTGGGCCGGTGGCAACCCTGACAACGACTTCAGCAATTCGTCAAACTGGACCCCTGCTGCCCCCGATGCCAACGATACAGCCCGCGTCGACGCGGGCTCTCCGCAAGTCTCGAACGACGTGACGGTAGGCCATCTTGATGTGGATGGCGGCAACGTCACCATTAGCAACACCGGTGTGTTGACCAGCACGAATGGCACGACGATCACGTCAGGTAGCGTCAGCATAAACAGCGGCGGCGTAGTGAACTCGAACGTCAGCCTCGATGGCGGCAGCCTCTCCCTCGATGGCCAGCTCAACGGTCAGCTCAATCTCAACAATGGCAATGTTTCCGTCAACGGTACACTCGGCAGCGCAATCGTTGGGACCGGAACCGCACTCACGAACAACGGCACCACAGGTCAGGTCAACGTCTCCACAGGCGCAACGCTCGTCAATAACAGCGGAGCGATCATCGACGAGATTACGAACGCCGGCACCGCGTCGAACGCGGGAACCGTCGGCGACGTCACGAACACAGCAGGCAGCTTCACGAACGATGGCACAGTGACGGGAAAGACGACCGTCTCGGGTGGAACGGTAACGAACAACTTCGTTATCACCGACGCCGATGTCGCCGCCGCGGCGACCTTCGTCAACAATAGTGGTGCAACAGCTGGCGCTGTCACGAACGCCGGCACCGGCTCCAATGCCGGCACAGTCGCAAGCCTCACGAACACAGCAGGCAGCTTCACCAACAACGCCGGCGGAACCATAACCGGAAAGACCATCGTCGAAGGCGGAACTGTCACGAACAATTTCGTGATCACAGACGCCGATGTCGCCGCGGCCGCAAGCTTCGTCAACAACACCGGAGCAACAGCAGACGCTGTTAGAAATGCTGGGACTGCCACCAACGCTGGGACGATCGCCTCCCTGCAGAACGACGGCGGGACGTTCACCAACAATGCCGGCGGAACCGTTACCGGCGGAACGAACATCAGCGGCGGCAGCGTCACGAACAATGCAAGCCTGAACAACGTCAATGTCGGCACGGCCGGCACATTCGCCAACACCAGTGGGGCGACCGCAGGCACCGTCACCAATGCCGGCACTGCATCCAATGCCGGCACCATCGCGAGCCTGACCAACACCGCAGGCAGCTTCACCAACAACGCCGGCGGCACGGTCGTCGGGACGACCACCGTCGCAGGCGGAACGGTCACGAACAACTTCGTCATCACCGATGCCGATGTCGCCGCCGCAGCAGCCTTCGTCAACAACACCGGCGCCACCGCCGGCGATGTCAGGAACGCCGGGACCGTCACCAATGCAGGGACGATCGCCTCCGTACAGAACGACGGCGGGACATTCACCAACAACGCGGGTGGAGCGGTTACGGGCCTGATCACCGTGGCCGGTGGCAACGTTGTCAACAACGCGACATTGGCGAATGTCGATGTCGGCGCCGCCGGCACCTTCATCAACAATAGCGGCGCGACAGCCGGGGCGGTGACGAATTCCGGCATCGCGGCAAACGACGGAACAATTGCAGCGCTGCAAAACAATGCCGGGACATTTTCCAACACTGGGGCGATATCTGGCGCTGCCACGGTCTCCGGCGGCTCGCTAGTCAACGATGGCTCCATATCGGGCATCGTTGACATCGACGAGGGCGGCCTGCTCTCCGGCGCCGGCACTGTCGGCGGCATCCTCGTGAACGCAGGCGGCATATTGACGCCGGGCCCGGGGATCGCAACGCTTGGCGTCAGTGGCGACGTGACGTTCGCCACGGGCTCCACCTACCAGGTTGATATCGCGGCGAGCGGCCTTTCCGACCGGGTGGATGCAACGGGCACCATTTCCATCCAGGGGGGAACGCTTGCCGTCAAGGCAGCAGCCGGCAACTATGCGGCAGCAACCAGCTATACGATCCTGAACGGCAGCAGCATAACCGGTACGTTCGACACCGTGACGAGCGATTTCGCATTTCTATCGCCAACATTGATATACGACGCCACCACCATCGACATGCGGCTGGATCGCAACGGCGTGCAATTCGCGGACGTGGCCGACACGGCAAATGGCCGGGCAACCGCTGCGGCCGTCGAAGCGCTGGGGTCAGGCCGCGCCGTCTACGACGCGGTCCTATCGCTCGATTCCGCCACTGCCGCGAGTGCCTTTTCGCAACTGAGCGGCGAAGCCCATGCCTCTCTGAAAAGCGCGTTGCTATGGCAAAGCCGCCTTCCGCGCGAAGCGATCCTCGACGAGATCGCCTGGGGTCCACATCAGCGAGACACCGACGCAACCTTCTGGACCTCCGGATTCTTGTCGTCCAACGTCCTGTCAGGCGGCGACAACGCGGCCGGGATCGATGCGCGCTTCAATGGCGCCCTGTTCGGGGCCGATGCGCCGGTCTCCGATCACTGGCGGGTCGGCGGCGTGGTCGGCTACGGTCAACAATCGTTCGATAAGGTAAGCACGGATTCCTACTACGCCGGCCTTTATGCCATGGGTGACCTCGGCCCAATGCAATTCGCCGGCGGCGCCATCTATGCCCACAACGAAGCATCCACGCGGCGTGATATCGCATTCGGCACATTTGCGGACCAGCTCTCCGCAAATTATGCGAGCGCCACCAGCCAGATTCTCGCGGATCTTTCGTGGACCTACGAGTGGGACGCACTCAAGGTTCAGCCGTTCGCCAATCTCGCCTACATCAATCTGGATACCGATGCTTTTCAGGAGCAGGGTGGCGATGCCGCGCTCTCGGTAACAGGTGGAAACGCCGCGATCACCTCGTCGACGGTCGGATTGCGCTGGGCGATGGATTGGCCGGAAAGCGAACTGCCTCTTTCGGTTTCAGGCTTGCTGGGCTGGCGGCATATCGGGGGTGATGTAACGCCCTATTCCCGAATGACGTTTTCGGGTAGTTCACCCTTCATCATCGCGGGCACGGAAATGCCCCGCGATTCCGTCGTGGCGGAGATCGGCGTTGCCGCGAAGCTTTCCAAGTCTTCGCGGCTAACGCTGAGCTACTCCGGCGCGTTTGGCAAAGGCCTCCGCTCCAACGCCATCCAGATGAACCTCGTAACGAGCTTCTAGGCCCGCGGTTCTATAGAAAATCATCGCGCCGTGGCGTGAAGGTATCGATCAGCAGTCCCTTCTCAACGGCAACGACGCCGTGCACGAGATTAGGTGCCACAATGAAGCTCGAGCCGGCATCGAGCCTCGTCGTGACGCCATCGACGGTGACGTCGAAGGCGCCCTCGGCGACGTAACTCACCTGCGTATGCGGATGTGAATGCAGCGCGCCGATCGCTCCGGGTTCAAAGCGGAAGGCGACAAGCATCGCCTCGGGGCGATGGGACAGTACGGCGCGGCGGTTGCCGGGCGCGACTTCGGTCCAGGTGATGTCATCGGGAAGGGTGTAGTGATCGGCCATTATCATCTCCTATCGGGCAAGCCAGCCGCCATCGACCGGCAGCACCGTACCATGAACATAATCGGAAGCGCGCGACGCCAGATAGACAGCCGTGCCCACCATATCCTCGGCTTTCGCCCAGCGGGCGGCGGGGATGCGCTTGAGGATATCGGCGCTGCGCTCGGCATCGGCGCGAAGCGCCTCGGTATTGTTGGTTTCGACATAACCGGGCGCGATGGCGTTCACATTGATGCCCTTCGAGGCCCATTCGTTCGCCATCAGCCTGGTGATCCCCGCAAGCCCGCTTTTCGCCGCCGTATAGGACGGGATGCGGATGCCGCCCTGGAAGGAGAGGAGCGAGGCAATGTTGATGATCTTTGCCGGCGATTGCCGCGCGACCGCGGCCTTCGCGAAGGCCTGGCAGAGGAAGAAGACCGATTTCAGGTTGGTGTCGAGCACCGCGTCCCAATCCTCCTCCGTAAACTCCAGCGCATCAGCGCGGCGGATGATGCCGGCGTTGTTGACGAGGATGTCGGGCGAGGCGCCGGCGGCAAGGGCGCGTTCGACAACCGCCTTCGCCTCCCCGGTATCGGACAGGTCCGCCTTGAGCGATACGAACCGGCGCCCCGTCGATGTGACCGCGTCCGCTGTCTCGTCCATCGCCGAACGGCCGACGCCGACAACGTCGGCGCCCGCATCAGCCAAGCCAACCGCGATGGCCTGGCCGATACCGGTATTGGCACCGGTGACGATGGCCCAGCGGCCGGTGAGATCGAAAAGGCTCATCGCAGGTCTTCCATCGGCACCTTGTCCATGTCGGTGAAGCTCATGTTATCGCCGGCCATGGCCCAGATGAAGGCGTAGCGGCCGGTTCCCGCACCCGAATGGATCGACCAGCCGGGCGACAGCACCGCGTCGTGGTTCTTCAAGACGACATGGCGCGTCTCGCGGGGTTCGCCCATGAAATGGAAGATGCGCGTCTGCTCCTGCATGCCGAAATAGAGATAGACCTCCATTCGGCGATCATGAACATGTGCCGGCATGGTGTTCCAGACCGAACCCGGCTCGAACATGGTCAGCCCCACCAGCAACTGGCAGCTGTCGCAGACATCAGGGTGGACATATTGATTGATGGTGCGGGCGTTGGATTCTTCCGCAGAACCCACAACCACCTTCCTAGCCATCTCACGGGTGATGTGCACTGTCGGGCAGGTCCGATGCGCTGGCGCGCTCAGGAGATAAAAGAGCGCAGGCGCGGCCGGATCCTTGCTGGCGAAGCTCAAGGCCCCCTCACCCATTCCGATATAGAGCGCTTCCTGGAAGCCGAGTTCGTAAGCCTTACCCCCTACGCTGACGGTACCGGCGCCGCCGATATTGACGATGGCAGCCTCGCGCCGGTCGAGAAAGCGCTCCGTGCCGGTCTCAGGGATTGCGGCGATCTCTATAGGCTTGGTGTCCGGCACCACGCCGCCGACGATCATGCGATCGAGATGGCTGTAGGTGAGATTGGCCTCGCCAGAGCGAAACAGGTTCTCGATCACGAAGCCGTCGCGCAGGCCCTGCGTGTCACGCCTTGCGGCATCCTCAGGTCCGACGACCTGGCGTACTGATACTGAAATGGTCACGGGCGATGCCCCTTCTGTCTGTTGGGTGGGATCAGGTGAGCACGACATATTCGGTCAGCTGGTTGATCGTCGTGTCCGCCTTGTCGACATCGAACACCTTGGTGCCGTGGCTCATGATCACGAAGCGGTCGCAGACCTGATAGGCGTGGTAGATGTTGTGGGTCACGAGCACGCTGGAGACGTTTTCCGCCTTGAGCTTCAGCACCTGGTTCAGGAGCGCCTCCGTCTCGCGCACCGAGAGCGCAGAGGTCGGCTCGTCGAGAAGCAGCACACGCTTCTTGAAATAGACCGCACGGGCGATGGCGACGGCCTGTTTCTGTCCGCCGGAGAGATTGCCGACCAGCGTATCGGGGCTATCGATGCCGGAGATATGGACCGCGTTCTGCAGCACCTCCATGGCGATCTCGCGCATTTCGCGCTGGCGCAGGAAGCCGAAGCGATCGGTGAGTTCGCGACCCATGAAGATGTTGCGGGTGATCGAGAGCGAATCCACCAGCGCCGTATGCTGATAGATGGTTTCGATACCGGCATCGGCGGAATCCGACCGGCAGGTGAATGCCGTCTTCTTGCCGTCGACGCTGAGATAGCCGTCCGTCGGCTTGTGGATGCCGGAGATCAGGTTGACTGTTGTCGACTTGCCGGCGCCGTTGTCGCCGAGCAGCCCCACCACTTCGCCTTCGCCGATATGGAAGCTCAGATTGCGCAGCGCGGTCAGCGCGCCGAAGCTTTTCGAGATGTTGTGCAGTTCAAGAAGATTGGGGGCCGACATCACGCAAGACCTCGCCGCTCGATAAGATGGTTGAAGATGGCGGCCAGCACGATCAGCGTCGCGATGAACATGTCGAGATAAAAGCCCGGCGCACGCAAGAGAAGCAGCACGTCGGTGATGGTGTGGATCAGGAGCACGCCGAGGAAGATGCCGATGATCGAGCCTCGCCCGCCGCGAAGCGACAGTCCCCCGATGACGCAGGCGGCGATTGCCTGGAGTTCAAGTCCGGCGCCCTGCCCCGGCTGTACGCTGCCAACGCGCGCCGTTGCAATGATGCCGGCCACTGCCGCCATGGCGCCCGCGATCGCGAAGGCCACGAGCTTGACGCGGTTTGTGTTGATGCCGATCGCTTCCGCAGCACCGCGATTGCCGCCGGTGGCAAACACATGGTTGCCGAAGCGGTGACGGTGGACGAGGTAGTGAAAGCCGACGACGAAGAGAACGATCCAGATGAAGGCGGCGTTGATGCCGAGCAGTGTGCCGGAAAACAGGCTGGTGAAGATCGGCTCGGGATCGAAGCGGACCTGGACGGCGCCGTTATAAAGGAGCACCGCGCCGCGCCAGAACAGCAGACCACCCAGGGTCACGATGAAGGACGGCAGCCCGAAGCGCAGCGTGATATGGCCGTTGAGCAAGCCGATCATGATGCCGGCCAAGACGCCGAGCGGGGCGGCGATGAAGGCGCTCATTCCGGCGCCGACGAGGCTTGCCATCAGGATGGCAGTGAAGGTGTAGACGGAGCCGATGGAAAGGTCGAATTCGCCCGCGATCATCAGCACACCGGCGCCGAGCGCCAGGCAGCCCAGCACGGGGATAGCCTTCATCAGGATCGTCAGGTTCTGCGGCGAGAGGTAGCGGAACTGATCGGGATAGAGAAGCGCGCCTGCGATGCAGACGATCTGCAGCGTCATGAAGACGAGGAAGATCGCGCCTGCCGGCATTGCCATGATCTGCCGGATCATCGGTTGTTTCTGCGTCCGCGACCGGGGCGCGGCACTTGTATCAAGAATTGGTGTCACGGTCTGGTACTCGATCGATTGGAGACGGAGAACCTGCCGGCTTGGCCGGCAGGCTCCCGCGAAACGCGGTTAGCGGAAGCTGCCGATCAGCGGCTTGACCGAGCTGATGTGCGACTTGTCGAGGAAGGCGCCCTGGCCCGTGTCGACGTCGGTCGGGGTCAGCCCGTACTTCTTAGAGAGCGCGATCTGGGCGATCGGGTAATAGCCCTGCAGGTAGGGCTGCTGGTCCATGGTCGCGAACATCGCGCCTGACTCGACCGCATTGACGATCTCGACCGCGAGGTCGAAGCCGCCGAACGGGACCTTGACGCCCGCATCCTTGATGGCGCCGGCGCCGACGGTCGAGGTGACCGAGCCCGTGCCGAACACGGCCTTGACGTTGGGGTTGGCGATCAGGAACTGCGCCATGATGTTCTGCGCCTCGGCCGGATCAAGCCCGGCGCGAACCGTCTCGACCTTGATGCCGTTTTCCTTCATCGCCTTCTCGATGCCGCCACCGCGCGCGACCGCGAAGCTCGCTTCGGGGATTTCGCGCGGGTTGAAGACGACGTCGCCGGACTTCAGGCCGAATTCCTTGATCATCCGGTTGCCGAGCTCGTAGCCGGAGGAGAATTCGTTCATCCCGACATAGGCCTGGCGGCAATTGCCCTTGGCGCCTTCGAGGTCGTCATTGTTGAAGCCGATAACGACGATGCCGGCCTTGACGGCCGCGCAAATGCTTTCGTCGAATGCATCCGACGAGGAGATGGCAACGGCAATGCCATCGACGCCAGCGGCCGTGGCGCTCTCGATCAGGTCGTTCTGGCGAACTGGATCGTTGTTGGCGTATTGCACGTCGAGATCGACGCCGAACTGTGCCGCCGCATCCTTGGCGCCCTTCACCACGGGGTTGAAGAACTGGACACTCGGATCGAGATAGATGATCATCGTTGCCTTGACGTCGGCGGCCAATGCCGTAGATGTCATCATCGTGGCGATACCCGCGGCGAGTGCTGCGGTTTTCAACCTGGTCAATTTCATTTGCGTATCCTCCCTTATGGATGTGCAATGTGGGTCGAAAGACCCAAGTCTCGGCTGGCGGGCTCCGACCAAAGATCACGCCGGCCGAGATTTTCCTCCCAGACGTCCCGCCTTCTCCCAAAAGCGGAAACGCCCTATCCTTTAATCCCCTGTCAGCCGAGCCACGGCGCCGGTCGCCCGAACGTCACGTGCACGCCCTTGAACTGGGAATATTCATCAAAGCCATAGCGGCCGAGTTCGCGGCCGAGACCGCTCTTCTTGTAGCCGCCGATCGGCAGCTCCGGCGTGCCGTCGATGACGCTGTTGATCCAGCAGCGGCCGGCGCGAATGCGGCGGATGCTTTGCATGGCGTTTTCGAGATTGGTCGACCAGACCGAGGCGGAAAGCCCGAACTCACTGGCATTGGCGAGCGCCACGGCCTCGTCCGCGGTCTTGAAGGTCAAGGTCGACAGCACCGGCCCGAAGATCTCCTCGCGGGCGATCGACATCTCGGGCTTCACGCCGGCAAACACGGTGGGGGCGTAATAGATGCCCTTCTCCTTGCCGACGCGCTCGCCGCCGAGCAGCAGTTCGGCGCCCGATGCGATGCCGGCTTCCACGTAGGAATGAACCTTGCCGACATGGGCTTCGGAGATCATCGCGCCGATCTTGGTGCGGTCGTTCAGCGGATCGCCGAAGGTCACCTTGCGCGAGATGTCGAGCAGCCGCTCCATCAGAGCGTCGCGGATGCCTTCCTGAACCAGGAGCCGGCTGCCGGATATGCAGCATTGCCCAGCATTGTGATAGACGCCATAGGCGATGCCATCGGCGGCAGCCTCGAAGTCGGCATCGGCAAAGACGATCTGCGGACCCTTGCCGCCGAGCTCCAGCCCGACACGCTTGACGCTGCGCGCGGCGATCTCGCCAAGCTTGGTGCCGACGCGCACCGAACCGGTGAAGGCAACCATGTCGACGCCGGGATCTTCGGCAAGCACCTGGCCGGCCGGATCGCCGTAGCCGGTGACGACGTTGAAGACGCCATCGGGAATGCCCGCCTCACGCGCCAGCTCCGCCATGCGGATCGAGGTACCGGAGGTGAATTCCGACGGCTTGAGGACGACGGTGCAGCCCGCGCCAATCGCCCACGGCACGCGCTCGGAGGCAATGATGAAGGGGAAGTTCCACGGCGTGATGATGCCGACGACGCCAACGGCTTCGCGCAGCACCAGACCAAGGCGATCATCGCCGATGTTGTTGTGAGCCTGGCCTTCCAGAGCGCGCGCCTGGCCTGCGGCATAGGACCAGAGGTCGGCGCAGAAGCCGATCTCGCCGCGCGCCTGGGCGATCGGCTTGCCGACTTCGAGGCTTTCGGCCAGCGCAAGCTCTTCCTGATTTTTGAGGATCAGGTCGGCCACCTTGAACATCAGGCGCGAGCGTTCCGCGCCCGACATGCGCGGCCACGGGCCGGTATCGAAGGCACGGCGGGCGGCGGCAACGGCCAAACGCACATCATCGGCCGAGGCTTCCGGCCACGTGCCGACGACGACGCCCGCGTGACCGGGGCTGACACGGTCAATCGTGCGGCCGGATGTGGCATCCACCGACTTGCCATCGACAAGCATCTGGTAGCGGGATTTAATGTTCAGCCGCGGATCACTGGAATCAGGCGCAATGAAATTGGACAGCACGTTTCCCTTAAAGCCGACACATCGTGCCGGCCCTCCCTTTTTACCCGGTTTCAGACCACCGGATTTATGTTGCGTTTGAATTGTATGGTACTGTATGGTGGTTTAAATTGGATGTCAACGCATGACGGCGACGAAAGACATGAACCTCGAATCCTTGAAGATTGAGACCGGCGAAACCGCTGCGGCCCAGGTGGAACGCGACCTGCGCGAGCAGATCATCAAGCTGGAACTGGCGCCGGGAACGCGGCTCTCCGAGCAGGAGATCGCGACCCGCATGGGTGTCTCGCGCCAGCCGGTGCGCGAGGCGCTGATCGCGCTCGGTAGATCAAAGTTGGTCGATGTGCGCCCCAACAGGGGAACCGTCGTCGTCCGGATCTCGGCACGGCAGATGATGGAGGCGCGCTTCGTGCGCGAGGCGCTGGAGACCGCCGTCGCGCGGCGCGCCAGCGAGAGCTTCGACAGTTGGACGCGCCGGCGGATCGACACGATCATCGGCAAGCAGCGGATGGCGATGGAGGCGCATGACCACAACGCGTTCCGGCGCGAGGACGAGCAGTTCCATATCGCGATTGCGGAAGGCGCCGGCTGCAGCCTTGCCTGGAGCGCCATCGCCGACATCAAAGCGCATATGGACCGCGTCTGCAATCTGCAGCTTCGCCACCCCGATTCCATGATGCGGCTGATCACCGAGCATGAGGCGATCATCACGGCGATCGATGGGCGTGATGCGGATGCCGCGGTAGCCGCCATGCGCGCGCACCTCAATGGCATCCTGTCGGACCTGCCGCAGATCGAAGCGGATCATCCCGATCTGTTCGAGTGAACGCAGAAAGGGCGTCGAAACCGACGCCCTTTTGACTTTCAGCGAAATCAGCGGCTTGCCATCACCATTTTGCAGAGGCTGACGAGGCCTGCCTCGAAGCCGCCGGAGCGTACAACGTCCTTGCAGCTAGCCTTGGCCTTGGCGCGGTCTCTGGCGGACATGTCGTTGATCATCGCCAGGCTGCGGCTGCGGTCGCCGCCGGTATCGCCATTGACATCATCGCCGGGATTGGTTGCGCCGGGGCCTCCGGGATTGCCAGGTGTTCCAGGCGTACCGGGGACACCTGGTGTACCTGGATCCGTGCCCCCCGATCCGGAACCGGGGATTGCGAGGCTGATTTCGGCTAGCGTGTTATCACCCAAACCGACGTTGGCCATGGCAGCGACACTGGGGCCGGACCCGCCAACGTTTGCACCAACACCAGCGTTCACACCATTCGTACCGTCGATACTCGCTGTGACGTCAGCGTCAACTAGACCGCCGCTTGTCGAACCGCTTCCGGTTGAGCCCCCACCGACCGCGACATTGGCGTTTATGTCGGCGAGCGTATTGTCGCCCGCCCCAACATTGGCGATAGCGCCGACAGTCGCGAGGTTCGATCCGCCAACCGTCGCACCGACATCCGCGTTGACGCCATTCACGCCGCCGATGTTGGCGTTTGTTCCGAGATCGGCGATGCTGTTTGTGCCGCTACCGCCGGAGGTGCCGCCAACACCGAGATTGGCGTTGACATCGGCAAGCGTGTTGTCACCGGCACCAACATTGACCACGGCATCCACATTCGCGATGCTGGACCCGCCGACGGTTGCGCCGACATCGGCGTTGACGCCGCTCGCTCCACCGATCGTCGCAGTCGTTCCGACACCGAGGCCGCCCGACGAATTGCTGCCGCCGACCGTGGTGGCGCTGTTGATGCCGCTGGCACCGCCGACCGTCGCATTCACGCCAACGCCACCGGTCGAATTGCCGCCGACATCGGCATTCACACCGCCCGTTCCGCCGACGGAGACATTGGCGAGGTTCGAGCCGCCGCCAACCGTGGCATTGACGCCGTTGGCGCCGCCGATCGACACGTTGAGCCCGCCGCCATTGCCGTTGATGCTGATGCCGTTCGATCCTCCGACGTCAAACGCCGCTGCCTGTGGCGGAACGAGGACGCTGGCGCAGCCGGCAGCGAGTATGGCAATCGTCGATTTCAAGTACATCATTTTTTCCTCCGTTATGTCCTGAAAGGGCATGAGCACCAGGGCCAAAGGTCCAGGTCAAAAGCGGAAGTGCGCACTTCAGATGGTTTTGAGCGTGATCGAGCGTGATCTACAACCTTCCAACAACCATGTCGGGATAAAGTTCCAAGCTGCCAGTCGGTTCCCGAGGTCGGTAGGGCGCCAATCAAGGTGGCTAACGAAACTTTAACGAACGGCCGGCCGTACGCCTTCAACCGGGTTCAACAACCCGGAAGTGGCCGCAAACGGGACATTCGTTGCGTGCCATAAGATCGGTCGGCCTGCGACCGATCTCCAATAGACTTCGCTTCTGGGTCAAGAAGCAGCGCGAACAATATCGCTGGCAGGCCGCTCTTCGACTGAAATCGCCCCACGCGCGTTCAGCGCCGTGCAGACGAAATGCGACAGCTTGTCTTGCCGGATAACCGCAGCGCTCAGACGACCGGTTCTGTATGCTGCGGTATCGAGCGCGATACGATTGTCGTAGATTTCGGGATGCAGCGAGTTTGTGATCGTATGGCCATGCACGACAATATGGTCGAACGGGTCGACGTGGTCGAGAAAGCCTGCCCGGATCCAGCGCAGGTCGTATTCGTCCTGTTCCACCAATGGAAGGCCGGGACGGATTCCGGCATGCACGAAACAGAAACTGCCGATGTGCCTATAAGTCAGCGCGTTGTCGAGCAGAACGGCATGGTGCGGGAACGCGCTCCGGATATCCGCGGCAATACCCTTGAAATCCGGCACCGGCCGCCGGGAATAGGCACTGACGGTTGCGACACCTCCCCAATCCATCCAGTTGACGGCGTCCGCGGGGGACAATTCCTCGCGGAGCAATGAGCGCAGATAGAAGTCGTGGTTGCCGAGGATGAGATGCGAACCGGGGTACTGCTCAAGTGTGGCGGCGACCAGATCAAGCACAGCGGGGCTTTGCGGGCCTCTATCGATCAGATCACCGAGGAAGATCATGATCGGCTTCGATCGGCGTTCACTGGAGACGGTGGCAATGTGGCTGAGTAGAGCCTCAAGCAGATCAGCGCGTCCATGAATGTCACCAACTGCATAGATATCGGACGGCGCATGATCAGTCATATCGGGCATTTTCTCCCGGGGCATATATCGCCCCGCTGACGTTTGACACGACACAGGTCTATGCTACCGGCCGATGCTAACGCAAGGTGCTTAGGTAGGTAGGGATCAGGCAGGATGTTGCTGAACGCTTAGGCCGCCATCCACCGTCAGGCATGTAGCATTCATGAACGGGCATTCGTCCGAAATCATGAACACCGCTGCCATGGCGATCTCCTCCGGCGTGGCGATGCGTCCATTGGGATGCAGCTTCATCGTCTCGGCCTTCGCCGCCTCCGGATCGGGAAAGCCGTTCCAGTAGTCGATGACCTTCTGGGTCGCGACATAGCCGGGCGCGAGCGCATTCACTCGGACGTTCTTCGGCGCGTATTCGAGCCCCAGCGACTTGGTCATGCCAAGCAGGGCATGCTTTGCCAGTGGATATGGGAAGGTATGCGGGATGATGGTGAAGGCGTGGGTCGAGGCGATGTTGAGGATCACGCCGCCTCCCTGATCGATCAGCCCGGGCAGAACCGCCTTGGAGCAGTTCCACGCACCCTTGAGATTGATGTCGAAGCAGCGGTTCCATTCCTCGTCGCTCGTGTCCAGCGGCTCGGAGAACACGTTGACGCCGGCATTGTTGACCAGTGCGTTGATCCGACCGATCTCGGCTTCCCCCTCGGCGACAGCCGCGACGATCGCCTTCGCATCGGTGATATCGGCCGAACGAGCGCCGACTTGGTACCCCTCGCCCTTCAGCTTCGCCGCTTCCTCCTGAAGCAACGCCTCGTCGCGATCGATCAGAAACAGGCTGGCGCCTTCGCGCGCGAAGGCATTTGCGATCGCAAGGCCGATGCCCTGCGCCGCGCCGGTAATCATTATACGTTTGTCGAGCAGACGATTGGACATGACTGATACCCTCACCACTCGGCGAAACTGCCGTCCTCGTGACGCCAGACGGGGTTGCGCCAGCGGTGGCCTTCCTTCGCACGCTCGATCACATAGGCTTCGTCCACCTCGACGCCAAGGCCAGGCCCCTGTGGGATCGATACGAAGCCATCGGCATAGTGGAACACCTCTTTGTTGGAGATATAGTCGAGAATGTCATTGCTCTTGTTGTAGTGGATGCCGAGGCTCTGCTCCTGGATGAAGGCATTGTAGCTGACCGCATCGAGCTGCAGGCAGGCGGCGAGCGCGATGGGGCCGAGCGGGCAATGCGGCGCGACGGCGACGTCATAGGCTTCTGCCATCGCCGCGATTTTGCGGCATTCGGTGATGCCGCCAGCGTGGCTCAGATCCGGCTGGATGATATCCACGTAGCCATCCGAAAGAACGGACTTGAAGTCCCAGCGCGAATAGAGACGCTCGCCCAGTGCGATCGGCGTCGAGCAATGGTTGGCGATCTCCTTCAGCGTCTCGCGGTGCTCGGACAAGACCGGCTCCTCGATGAACATCAGCTTGTAGGGCTCCAGTTCCTTGGCCAGAACCTTTGCCATCGGCTTGTGCACGCGGCCGTGGAAATCCACGCCGATGCCGACATTCGGCCCGATCGCCTCGCGGATCGTCGCGATTGTTGCGACGGCCTTGTCGATCTTCTCATTGCTGTCGACGATCTGCATTTCCTCACAGCCATTGAGCTTGATCGCCTTGAAGCCGCGCGCGACCACGTCCTTCGCATTACGGGCGACGTCGGCCGGCCGGTCGCCGCCGATCCAGCTATAGACCTTGATCTTGTCGCGCACCTGGCCGCCGAGCAGCGAGTGGATGGGCTGGCCGAGCGCCTTGCCCTTGATGTCCCACAGCGCCTGGTCGATGCCCGAGATGGCGCTCATGTGGATGGCGCCGCCGCGATAGAAGCCGCCGCGATACATGACCGTCCAGTGATCCTCGATCAGGAACGGGTCCTTGCCGATCAGGTAGTCCTCGAGTTCATGAACCGCCGCCTGGACGGTGAGCGCCCGGCCTTCGACCACGGGCTCGCCCCAGCCGACGATACCTTCATCGGTCTCGATTTTTAAAAACAGCCAGCGCGGCGGGACGATATAGGTCGTGAGCTTTGTTATCTTCATGGTCTTACTCGCGTTAGCTGAGAATGAGGTCGGCGGCTTTGCCGGCGGCGGCGAGAACCGCTGCGTTGGTGTTGCCGCTGACAATGGCAGGCATCAAGGAGGCATCGACGACGCGCAGGCCGCGCGTGCCGCGGACCCGCAATTGCGTGTCGAGCACGGCTTCCGGATCGCTGTCCGCGCCCATCTTGCAGGTTCCGACAGGGTGGTAGCCGGTCTTGACGGTGCGCTTGCAATGGGCGGAGATGGCATCGTCGCTGGTGACGTCGGGGCCGGGAAAGATTTCCTTGTCGATGAGCTCCTTCATCGGAGACGCATCGAGCACCGTGCGGGCAAAGCGGAAGCTCGCCATCGTCAGTCGCAGATCGTCGGGATGCGCGAAAATCTGCGTATCGACGATTGGGTTGGCGAAGGGGTCGCTCGACGACAGCGTGACGGAACCTCGCGCCTTGGGACGAAGCAGCAGCGAGTTGATCGTCACCCCGTCGCCCGGATCGGTGCCCATCACATCGCGATCGAGATAGACCGTCGGCACGCAGAACATCTGGATGGTCGGCCGCTCGTTGTTGCCATCAGGATCGTAGAAGGCGCAGGTTTCGACGCCGGTGGTGGACACCGGGCCCGACTTGAACATGAGATATTGCAACCCGGCCTTGATCATCGGCCAGCCGCGATCCTGCCCGTAATAGCCGAACGATCCCTTCGTGGTCGCGACGACAGGGCACTCGTAATGATCTTGCAGATTTCTGCCGACGCCTGACAACGCGACGGTCGTCTTCAGACCATGGCGCTTCAGCTCGTCTTCGGGGCCGATGCCCGAGAGCATCATCAGCTTCGGCGTCTGGTAGGCGCCGGCCGCCAGGATGACCTCGTTTCCGGCTTCTGCGTGCTTCGGCGTGCCGTTCTGCATGTAGCGCACGCCGGTGACACGGTCGCCGTCCATATCAAGCGAGGTGACGGTGGCGCCCGTTTCGATGGTCAGTAGCGGATCGTTCATTACAGGTGCCAAAAAGGCGTCCACGGCGCTCGAACGCTTGCGCGTCTTCCAGTCGATCGTGTGCTGCATGAAGCCGACGCCGAACTGCCGGGCGCTGTTGAAATCCGGGTTGTAGGGAATGCCCATGCCCTGGAGCGTCTTCACATAGGTCCGCGTCATCGGGCTGGTATGCCCGAGATGGGAGATCTTCAGCGGGCCGCCGACGCCGTGAAACTCGCCAGCGAGATGGTCGTTGTCTTCCTGTGCCTTGAAGTACGGCAATAGGTCCCGGTACGACCAGGCATCGTCGTTCGATCCCTCAGGCGTGGAAAGCTCGTTCCACAGATCGAAATCGGCCGCTTGGCCGCGCATGTAGACCATGGCGTTGACCGTACTGCCGCCGCCCAGAACCTTGCCCTGCGGCACGATCGGTCCGCGCCCGTCGAGCTGCGGCTGCGGCTTTGTCTGGTGCATGGCGAGATAAGTATCCTTTGCGAGGAACTTCATGTAGCCGGCCGGAAAATGCATGATCGGGTTCGCCTTCGCCGGCCCCCGCTCAAGCATCAGAACCTTCGCCTTCCCCTCTCGCACCAACTTGGCCGCGACCACGCAGGCGGAGCTTCCGCCGCCAATAATGATGTAGTCGTAACGGTCTTTCGCGGACATTCACCAACTCCGGTCTTGATAGTCTCAAATCGCCTCGGGGCGCAGACGAACGCTGCCCGAGAGGCTTTCATGCGGCGCCAGCACCTTCAGATCACCAAGATCGGCGAGGTGATGGCCATCCGCCAGGTGCGTCATCGGCTCGAAGCAGAAATAATCACGCTTGAAGCTCGGATCGAAGCCGGTGTCGGACACGAAGACGAAGGCGTGCTTGAAGACGGGGTCGACCTCAAGCGACAAGGCGGTCCGCCGCTCGGGCCAGGCGATTTTCGCCTTGCCGTCCCAGCCTTCGAAGCCATTGTTGACCCAGCGATGCGGCAGCTCAGCCGGCGCGCTAAAGTCGAGATCAGCAGGGATATCCGTCCGCTCGCCCGGCAGCCAGCCCTCGACCTCGGTCCAGAATTTCTGCGACCGCGCCTGAAGCGTCGTTTTCGGCGTCATCGGGAAATAAGGATGCCAGCCGAGACCGAAGGGCATGGCCTCTTCGCCGCGATTGTCGACCGTCAGCGTCATCGTCAGGCCGGACGGGTCGAGCGCGAAGCGCTGGCTTGCGCGGTAGACGTAAGGTGTCGCACCGCCGCGATGGGCGAAGCTCATCTCGACCATATCATCGGTCTGCCGATCGATCGTCCAATCGGCCTGCCAGCCTTCGCCGTGGAGATAATGCCTGTCCCATTCGGTGTTCGGCTCGAACCGATAGTCCGCCCCTTCGAAGACGAAGCGGTTGTCGCGGACGCGGTTGCCGAAGGGAACGAGCGGATAGCAGGCGGACGAGAGTGCGTCCGCCTCCATCGATGGCGCCGGGCGCAGGAGCGGTACGCTTTCGCCCTGCGTCTCCTTCCAGAAGCCCAGGACCAGGCCTCCGTTGGACGAGACGCGAAGCGAAAGCGATCCGGATTTCAGATCGAGTACGGTCATCGCATCAGCCCTTGTTGCGCGACATGCTACGCTTGATCGCCTGGATATTGGCGAGCACGGCGATGACGATGATGAGACCGCGCACGACCTGCTGGAAGAACGGATTGATGCCGAGCAGGACAAGACCGTTGCCGATGAGCGTGATGACGAGAACGCCGAGCAGCGTGCCGAGCATGGAGCCCCGCCCGCCGGAGAGCGACGTGCCGCCGACGACCACGGCCGCGATAACGTCGAACTCAAGCCCGTTCGCCGCAGTGGCGTTACCCGAGCCCAAGCGGGAGACAAGAAGAATGCCCGAGATGGCGGCCATGGCGCCGGCGATCGCAAACAGCGCCACGCGGATCTTCGAGACGCTGATGCCGCTCAAGAACGCTGCATGCGCATTGCCTCCGATAGCGAAGACGGAGCGCCCGAAAGCGGTCTTGCGACTGACGAAGGCGAAGATCGCGAAGAAGACCAGCATGATGATTGCGGCCGGCGGAATGCCGAGCACGGAACGGTCGAGCGCGTCGAGCGTGTCGTTGCGGCCGATCGAGACAGGAAGCGCGTCGGTGACGAACAGCGCGGTTCCGCGAAGCGCGCTCCAGAGACCAAGCGTCGCGACGAAGGAGGGAACGTCGAAATAGGCGCGAAGGGCACCCGCGATCGAGCCGAGCAGTGCGCCGATGACGATCGACAGCGCGAAAGCCACCGGCGTCGGCACGCCCCATTGCAGCAAGAACGCCAGAACCACCGAAATGAACGCCACCATCGGCCCGACGCTGACGTCGATCTCGCCGGCGATGATGATCAAGGTCGCCGCCCAGGCCGCGATGCCGATCGTCGCGGCGTCGCGCAGGATGTTGATCTGGTTGTTGAAGGACAAGAAGCCGTTGGCCGTCGATGTGAAGACCACATAAAGAACGACGATGGCGACGAAGAGGCTCAGCTCGTTCATGTGCTGGGAAAAGCTGAAGCCCGACTTCTTGCTTGATGATGCTGACGTTGCAGCCTGGTCGAGTGACATCGCGTCTCTCCTCAATGTCCGGCGATGCAGGCAGCCATCAAGGCGTCCTGATCGATGTTTGGTGATTTGAATTCTTCGCAGAGCGTTCCGTCGCGCAAGACCAGCACGCGGTCGCAGACGAGCGGCAATTCCTCGATCTCACTGGAGACGAAGATGACGCTGCGCCCTTCGGCCGCAAGCTGGCGGATGATCGCATAGATCTGCGCCTTGGCTTCCACATCGACGCCCCGGGTCGGTTCATCGAGCAGCAAAACGCGGCTGTCGGCATAGACCCAGCGGCCGATAACGACCTTCTGCTGGTTCCCGCCCGACAGCGTGCCGATCGGCGTATCGGTGCGCGCAGTCTTGACGTGCAGCCGTTCGATGACCTTGCGCGTCGCCTCAGCCATCATCCTTGCCGAGAGAACGCCGCTTTTGCTGACGCCGGAAAAGTTTGTCGCAAGCGTGTTTTCGTCGACGCCGAGAAGCGGGACGATGCCTTCTTCCTTGCGGCTTTCCGGTGTGTAGCCGAAACCGCGCGACAGCATGCGCTTGTAGTGGCCGGGCCGGACTGACGTGCCGTCGACAAGCACATCGCCCTGATCCTGGCGCCGCACACCCATGAGTGCCTGCAGCAGTTCCGTCCGGCCTGCGCCCAGCAACCCGGCGATGCCAAGAACCTCGCCCGCCTTCAGGTGAAACGAGACCGAGCTCAGCTTCGGTGCCAGCACGAGGTTGCGGACCTCAAGCACGGTCTTTTCCTGGCTTCTGTCTTCCAGCGCCGCCGCCTGCGATCCTTCCGAACCCAGCATGAGCCGGACGATCTCGCGCGTGTCAGCGCCCTTCACGTCGACGGTGTCGATGATGCGCCCGTCACGCATGACGGTGGCCGAATGCGCGATCTGGCGGATCTCGTTCATGCGGTGGCTGACATAGATGACGGCGATGCCCTCGGACGCGATGCGCGTGACCGCCGCCATGACCTTCTCGGCCTCGGCCGCAGCAAGCGAACTCGTCGGCTCGTCGAGAATGACGAGCTTCGGCTTTCCTAGGAGAACGCGCGCGATCTCGAGCAGCTGACGTTCGGCGGGGCTCAGGCTTGCCACCAGCGTGTTAGGCGCGCGGTCGAGACCGAGCCGGCCCATCGCTTCGGACGCCTCCGCCTCCATCCGCGAATACTGAATAACGCCGCTCTTTCGCGGCCAGCGTCCAAGAAACAGGTTTTCGGCGAGCGTCATGCCCGGAACAAGGCTGAGTTCCTGGTAGACGACGCGAACGCCCTTATCGAAGGCGTCCTGCGCACGGCCGGAGCCAGAGTGGCGCAGTTCCTCGCCATCGACCTCGACGGTGCCGCTATCTGGAATTTCCGCGCCGGTCAGCATGCGGATCAGCGTCGACTTGCCCGCGCCGTTCTTGCCGAGCAGCGCCCTCACCTCACCGCCGGCCACCTGGAATGTCGCGTTGTCGAGCGCGAGCACGCCGGGATAGCGGCGCGTGCACCCCTTGATGGATGCGATCGGACGATGAGCGAACTCGGGCGAACGTGATGTCTGTGTCATGAAACTTTCCACCGATGAAAGATGCCGCCAGTCGCCTGGCGGCCTCGATTGTCGCGAAACTCAGGCCCTGGGCCTCACGGAATACCGTCGGCATGGGCCTTCAGCCAGGCCTTGCCGTCTTCGGAAGACTTGTAAACGTCGATGTCGTAGGGAACCTTGATGTCGGCAGGCGCCTGGCCATCGACGGACTTGATTGCCTGAGCGAGCGCCAGCTTGCCGAGGCCCTGGCCCGAGATGTCGACAACAGCCTTGATGACCGTGAAGTCGGAGAGTTCCTGGGCGATCTCGGTCGTCATGTCACCGCCGAAAACCGCGACTTGGCCGGCCTTGCCCTGGCTCTTGACGGCACGCGCCGCACCAAGTGTCGCACCGCCGGCTTCGCCGAAGAATGCATCGATATCAGGGTTCGACGACAGCATGGTGCTGGCGACGGAGACAGCCTTGTCGAGTATCGCGCCCTCCTGGTTGGCCACGATCTGCGCGCCCGGCACCTTGGCCTTCAGCGCTTCCTCGAAGCCCTTGCGGCGCGTCACGCAGACCTCGACGAATTCGCAGTTCAGAACGGCGATCTTCGGTGCGTCTTTCTTCTCGGCGATAAAATAGTCAGCGGCGGCTTCGCCGAGCTTGTGGCCGAAATCATAGGGATCACCGACGGCGTAGGCGGAGATGTACTCCTTCATGTCGGCGTCGTTCAGGCAGGTGTTGTAGCAGACGACAGGGATGCCCGCGTCATGCGCGCGGCGGATGGCGCGCGAGGAACCATCGGCGGAAACCGGGGAAACGATGATCGCCTGAACGCCGGAAGAGATGAGAGAATCGATGAAGGACGATTCCTTGCTGGCGTCGCCCTGCGCATTGGTTTCGATGACATCAAGCTTGCGGCCGGCTTCGTTGGCACCGGTCTGGATGCCCTTGCGGACGCCGGCGTAGAAGCCTTGGGCATCCATATAGATCGCGCCGACTTTCAGGTCTTTGTCCTGTGCGAAAGCGGGCGAGAGCCCGGCTGCCGCGAATGTTCCAAGTGCCAGCATGGTGGCGCGCGTAATGAGCTTCATCGCTCCCTCCCTTGAGATCTGATGGTGTCAGGAACGCGGACCCGCCCGGCTCCTCCAGCCACGCCAACCATATTCCTGGTCTTACTAATGTCAATATAAATAGGATTTATTTTTTATAAGATGTGTTTTTATACAGCTATCCTGTGCTAAAGATTTCTCAGCGGGGGACAGTTGCGCCTATAAATCGTATTTTTCGACACTCACGCTTGACTGGTCTTTGGCTGGCAGCAAGCTGAGACCGATGGAATCGGAGACAAATCTGTGGCGATACCGCAAACGGACAGGAAGTTGACAGAAGGTGGCGTCGAGATTGCCTCCCGTGGAAAAAGGACCGTTCGCGAGTCCCTGCTGTCGCGTCTCGTGCACATGATCGTGTCCGGCGAATTCGCCGAGGGTTCGACGCTGCCCAATGAGGCGGAACTGACCGAACAATTCGCCGTCAGCCGCACGAGCCTGCGCGAATCCATGCAGTATCTCGGCGCGCTCGGCATGGTGCGCTCGCGCACCCGCGCCGGGACGATCGTGTTGCACCGAGAGAACTGGAACTATCTCGACCCGCTGGTGCTCGACGTGATGCTTGAAATCGGCGGCGACGAGGCGTTCTACACCTCGCTGATCGATGCCCGGCAACTGCTCGAACCCGCCGCCGCCGCCCATGCGGCGACGAAAGCCACCGCCAAGCAACTCGCCCGGATCGCCCAGGCCTTCGAGGATATGGTCGATGCGAACGCCCGCGACAACGAGGAATGGAGCCGCGCCGACCTCGAGTTCCATACGGCGATCATCAATGCCAGCGGCAACTGGGTCTACCGCCAATTCGCCAGCGCGATCCGCGCAGCATTGCTGGCCAGTTTCCGGCTGACCAACCGCGCGAGCCAATCGCACGAGCAGGCGATCCAGAAGCACCAGGACGTGCTCGAGGCAATCCGCATGCGCAATCCAGACAATGCCCGCCGGGCGATGGAAACGCTGATCGGCGTCGCGCGCGCCGAGATTACAGAGGCCCTGAAGCGCCCGTCCTGAACAGGATAGGCTGGCAGCGATCAGGACAGGGCGAAAATCTTGACCTCACGACCGATGCCTTGAAGCGCGGCCATGCGCGACACGGAATGAACGCTCAGCTCCCTGAGCATCTCCGACACACGGCTGTCGTGCACCACGGCCTCCGTGGTCATGATGACGTTCGGGTCGGCGAGACCTTGGACACGTGAGGCGATGTTGACCGTCTGGCCGAAATAATCCTGGCGATCGTTCAGATTAACCGCGAGGCACGAACCCTCGTGGATGCCGATCTTCAGGAGAAGATCGTCTGCGCCGTGCTCGGCGTTCAGGCGCAGCATGGCCTCGCGCATCCGCAAGGCAGCTGCCACGGCGCGATCGGGTGTCGGGAAGCTTGCCATCACGGCGTCCCCTATCGTCTTAACCACTGCGCCTGTCTCGGAGGCGACGATCTCGTTGAGAACGCGGAAATGCGACCGGACGAGATCGAATGCGGCGATGTCGCCCACGCGCTCGTAGAGTGCTGTCGATCCCCTGAGGTCGGTGAACAGGAAAGTCAGGCTGGTTATTTTCAGACGCTGATCGACGTCGAGCGTGTCGGTCCGGTATATGTCGCGAAAACTCTGGTTGGTCAGCAGGCGCTTGGCTGTCAGGAACGGTCGCCGACGTCCCAGGAGATCATGCAGTTCGTCGCCGGCGACACAGACATTCGGCACCACTCTGCGGTCGGTGTGGTTCTCAAGCGCCAGCCGGAGCAGGCCGGGACGCAGCGTGATCGTCTCGTTGAGCGCATGGCTCTGGGTGATGACCATCGACAGCGACTGACGCTCGCTGGTGGGCTCGCCCTGGACATCGATAAATTGCGCCGAGTGCGTGACAGCGTCGAAAATGATGACGAACTGAGCGGGCAACTGAAGCGAGACGAAGGCCTTTTCGCCGGGAGACAGGTCGATCATCTCCATTTGTATAGGCGCGAACTTTTCTTCGAGATCATCAGGCAGATCGACGCCGGAGCTGAAGAACATCTGCCGATAATATTCGAGCGGCGGCAGGAGATCGGGATCGTGCGCAGCGATGCGACGCACCCGCGGGTTCACGGTGAATGTCACCTCCACCATCTCGTCGAGCGTCGGCTCATAACCGGCGGCACATAGTCCACAGTGATAGACATCGTGGACGACACCCTTGAGGCTTGCCCCGGTATCGAGCACCCCGCCGCAGCCAGGACAGAGCACGTTCCATGTCATGTCGAAGATGCCGAGACGCGCCGCATGCAGAAATGCGGCGATCGTGCGCTCCTCGCTAAGCTGGTGTCTACAAGCAAAGGCGAGCACGTTGATACGATTTAGGTCGCGATCAGCGTCACGCGCGACGGCCGCCTCGATGCACGCGACAGCCTCTGAGTCAGCCGCCTGTCGCAGGGCGGCGAACAAGGTCTCGACATCGCTCATGTGACTATTCCATATGGACAATCGACAGCGGACATCGCCAATGGAGTCATCATATCACGCCGATGCAGGGAATACATCGAGTATCGCTAATGTGAGTGAAGCTACGGGCTCAGCCGCTCCTGCTCGAGCTGACTGATCCGCAACCACGCGAGCGACCCAGCTTAGCGCCGCCCGCCGCCGACCAACCGCAGCTCAGTAGCCGGCTCGTACCTGTTATCGGCAGTGACCTTGAATACCGAGACGAGTTCGCGCAGGCGGTTGGCTTCTCCTGCAAGCACAGCGGAGGCGGCATTGCTCTCCTCCACCATGGCGGCGTTCTGCTGGGTGTCCTGATCCATGCCGTTCATGGCCGTGTTGATCTCGACCAAACCGATGCTCTGTTCGCGCGAGGACAAGGCGATCGCCTCCATATGCTGGTTGATGGCGACAACGTGCCTGCCGATGCCATGAAGGGCCTCGCCCGTATCCCTGACGGCGCGCACGCCTTCTTCCACTTCCAGCGTCGAACCGTCGATCAGAGCCTTGATTTCCTTGGCCGCATTAGCAGATCGCTGCGCCAGTTCGCGAACCTCGTGTGCCACGACAGCGAACCCACGTCCGGCCTCGCCGGCACGGGCCGCCTCGACGCCGGCGTTGAGCGCAAGCAGGTTGGTCTGGAAAGCGATCTGATCAATCGTTGCGATGATGCTTGCAATCCGCTTCGACGACCCTTCGATCCGCTCCATCACGGAGACCGCCTCATCGACAAGGACGGCCCCCTTCGACGCGCTGTCATTGGCTTCACGCGCAACCTGCTGGGCATCCTCGACACGCTTCGTCGCATTCGAGACATTGGCCGTTATCTCGTCGAGTGCTGCGGCAGTTTGCTCAAGCGATGCTGCCTGGCGTTCCGTTCGCTGCGCCAACTGGCTTGCGCCGCTGCTGATTTCCTGGGTGCCGTTGTCGATGGAATGGCTGGACAGCATGATCTCGCCCATCACCTCGGCCAGCTGTCTCAACGTCGCATTCAGGTCGCCACGCAGGCTCTCAAAGTCCGGTGCGAAGGGTTCCACAAGCTGGAAGGAGAGATCGCCAGCCGCCAGTCGCTTGAGACCGGCGCCAAGGTCGCCGGTTGCCTGCAGCAGTCGTTCGCGTGCCAGCGTTTCGGCCCGTTCCTGCATTTGAGCGCGGTTCGCCTCTGCATCCCTGCGGGCGGCGACAGCCTCAGCCTCAAGCGCGGCGGCAGTAATCGCCTGCTGCCGGAACACTTCGAGTGCCTTCGCCATGGCACCCACCTCGTCGCGCCTTGCGGCACCGGGCGCAGTCTGCTGCGTGTCTCCATCGGCCAGCCGGCGCATCGCCGCCGTGATCATCAGGATCGGCCCGCTGATCGAGCGGCCGATCAGCCATACGCTGAGCAGGATTAGACCGATCGCAGCGGCGATCAACGCAATCACGATCGTGATATTGCGCTGACCGACGCGATCATTCTCAGCAAGCGTCGCGGTCTCTGCCGCGGCGTAGTTTTCGATAATGTCGGAAAGCACCGGCTGCACCGCTGAATAGGCGGCACTGACCGCCTCCCGCGCGGAGGCCTCCTCAAGTGTCGCCTTGCCGTAGAGCCGGAACGCGTTCTGGTAGACCGAGAGCGCTTCGGTGGCGCGCATGCGCTGTGCGCCGGGCCGGAAGGCCTTCTTCATCAGTTCGGTAAACGTCGCGACTTCAGCGGTGTGCTTGGCAAGGTAATCCGGATTTCGGCGCAGAATGAAATCCTTCTCGTGTCGCCGCATCATCAACATGCTTGCCTTCAGCTCGGCATCCGCCACGCCTTCGAGTTGGCCTTCGATCGAGTGCACAGCCTCGCGCATGGCGCCTTCGAGGCCCTGGGACTGATCAAGTCCCAATTCCTTGTCCTTTGCCACGAGCGCCGAAAACGTACCGGCATAGGCGCGCAGCGCGCCACTCAAAGCCTCAAGCTTCGCAGCCTGTTGGGGCTGCGCATCACCCTTCAGGCGATCAATCACCGAGTTAGCCCTTTGGAGGGCTTTGTCGAAATCTTCGATTGTGCCGAGCTGCCGCGTGAGAAGGAATTCCTTTTCCCACAGCAGGGTATCGCGAATATCGTCCCGCGCGGTTGCGATATCACGTTGCTGTCTTGCCAAACCGTCGGCGGTCTGGCGATAGCGGGCCTCGACTTGTCGCTGACCGATGAAGATGGCGGAAATCGCGACAATCCCGATCAGTGCGACCAAAGCAAGCAGCATCACGCGATGGGCAATTTTCAAGTTTGAAAGAAAGGTCACGACACACCCCCGGCAATTTTGTCCGGCGCTTACATCACCTATGACGTTAAGCATTCACAAACCGGGGATGAAAGTTTCGTGATTTTGCAAAGAAAGTAACCCTGGCGCGCGCAGCCTTTTAGCAACTCAACTTTGGCTGCTCAGATAAGCCAAATGGCGTTTCACAAGCCGCGCCGGATAGGGCCTGGGTCAGACTTTCGATCGAATGGGAAGCAATCCCCAGTCGATCAAACGCCCTTATCCCTGACCATCAGACGATCCAAATGGTGGCTGCCTCGACCTCACTTCACGGCACTTGCCGCATAGATCTGATTGATGGCCTCCTGCATATTGCGATCGAATTCAGCATCGCTCATCGTGACACGCAAATCCTCCGCCAGCGCTCTTGAGAAACTTGCGATCATGCCGCGGTTCTGGCTCAACTTTTCGCAAGCCTCTGCCCGGCTGTAGCCACCCGACAAGGCGACGACGCGGATGACCGACTTGTGGTCGACAAGCGGCTTGTAGAAGTCGTCGACGCTCGGCAGCGTAAGCTTGAGCATGACCTTCTGATCCGCCGGCAAAGCGTCGAGTTCGCGCAGGATTTCTTCGCGCAGGATCACCTCCGCCTCGCGCTTGGTCGGGCTCTTGATCGAGACCTCAGGCTCGATGATCGGAACGAGGCCGTGGCCAATGATGCGCTGCCCCACGGTGAACTGCTGGTGCACGACGGCGGCGATACCGGCCCGGTTGGCGTGGGTTATCACGGAGCGCATCTTGGTGCCGAAGATGCCCTTCTTGACGGCCCGCTCCAGCAAGCCGTCGAGCTCCGGCATCGGCTTCATGACCTGAACGCCATTGACTTCGGCTGCCAGTCCCTTGTCGACCTTGAGAAACGGAACGACACCACGGTCTTCCCAGAGAAACGCGGGAACCGGCTTGCCCTCGGCGTCTCCGTCCATGGTTCTTTCGAAAAGAATGGTGCCGATCACCTTGTCGCCTGAGAATGCCGGCGCGGTCATGATGCGCACGCGCATCTCATGCACCAGGCGAAACATCTCATCTTCATTGCCGTAGTCCGTATCCGCAATGCCGTAGAGGCGCAAAGCGCCCGGCGTCGATCCGCCGCTCTGATCGAGAGCAGCGATAAAACCCGCCTTTTCAGCCATCTGGGACATCATTCTTGCATCTGGCATTATTTCCTCCCTGCTGCATTTCGCACGTCTCGGAAGACGACCTCCGACCAGGCTGAGCAACCCGGTGCAAAAGCAACGTCTCATATTCCTAAGCAAACGGCCACCTCCTTGTGTCGACGCTTTCTGCGGCCGCATGGAACAAGGCTCGTTGCCGGTCATTAACGTGCGAGGTATCGCGAAAGGAGACCGAGACGATGGCCAAGGACGTCACAAACCGCCGGGCGAAAGAGCATGTGGACGAAGATCAGAATGGTGTGATCGTTGCTGGACCCGAAGCCCATGCACGCGAGCATGCAGGCACAGATCCCGCTCACAAGGTATCGCCGAGCAAGGATAAAAGCACCGCCAAATCGGCGGTGCAGCCAGCAAGTGGTGGCAAAGGCTAACGGGCAGCTCTACGTCGATAGACACGACGATATCCGCCCCATGAAACGGAAAACCTCCCCGCATGAAGCCGCAAGCGGGGAGGTTCTTTTCGAGGTCTGTAAGTAGACCCTGCGCCTTAGGCGGTCAGATCAAAGCGGTCTGCATTCATCACCTTCGCCCAGGCAGCAACAAAGTCCTTCACGAACTTCTCCTTGCTGTCGTCCTGGGCGTAGACTTCTGCATAGGCGCGCAGCACCGAGTTCGAACCGAAGACGAGATCGGCGCGGGTCGCGGTGAAGCGGGCGGCACCGGTCTTGCGATCACGGATTTCGTACGAGTTGCGGCCGGTCGGGACCCAAGAATAGGCCATGTCCGTCAGCGTAACGAAGAAGTCCGTGGTGAGCGCGCCGACCTTCGACGTGAAGACGCCATGGCTGCTGCCGCCGTGGTTGGCGCCGATGACGCGCAGGCCACCGACGAGCGCCGTCATCTCAGGTGCGGTCAGGCCCATCAGCTGAGCGCGGTCGAGGAGGAGTTCCTCGGCGCTGACCACATAGTGCTCCTTCTGCCAGTTGCGGAAACCGTCAGCCAGCGGTTCCAGCGGTGCGAAGCTCTCGGCATCGGTCTGTTCGGCGGTGGCGTCGCCACGGCCGGCCGAGAACGGCACCTGGATGTCGAAACCAGCAGCCTTGGCGGCCTGTTCGACACCGTAGTTACCGGCGAGAACGATGACATCGGCAACCGAAGCGCCGCTTGCGGCAGCGATCGGTTCGAGCACGGCGAGAACACGGGCAAGGCGTTCAGGCTCGTTGCCGGCCCAGTCCTTCTGCGGCGCCAGCCGAATGCGGGCACCGTTGGCACCGCCGCGGTTGTCCGAACCGCGGAAGGTGCGGGCGCTGTCCCACGCCGTGCTGACGAGGTCGGCGACGGAGAGGCCGGATGCGGCGATCTTCGCCTTGACGGCTGCAACGTCGTAGCTCGTGCTGCCGACCGGGATCGGATCCTGCCAGAGCAGGTCTTCCGAAGGAACATCGGGGCCGATGTAGCGCGCCTTCGGGCCCATGTCGCGGTGGGTCAGCTTGAACCAGGCGCGAGCGAAGGCATCCGAGAACGCGGAGAAATCGTCGCGGAAGCGCAGCGAGATCTCGCGGTAGATCGGGTCTACCCGAAGCGCCATGTCGGCGTCCGTCATCATCGGGTTCAGGCGGATGCTCGGGTCTTCCACGTCGACAGGCTTGTCGGCGTCGGCGATCGAGATCGGCTCCCACTGGGTGGCGCCTGCCGGGCTCTTCACCAGATGCCATTCATGCTTGAACAGCATTTCGAAGAAGCCGTTGTCCCATTTGGTCGGCTCAGTGGTCCAGGCGCCCTCGATGCCCGACACGACGGTATTCCGGCCGATGCCGCGGCCCTTGGTGTTCATCCAACCGAGGCCCTGGGCTTCCGGACCAGCCGCCTCAGGATCGGCGCTGAGGTCGGCGGGGTTACCGTTGCCGTGGCTCTTGCCGATGGTATGACCGCCGGCGGTCAGCGCCACGGTTTCCTCGTCGTCCATACCCATACGGGCAAAGGTTTCGCGCATCTGCGCGGCGGTGGCCAGCGGATCGGATTTGCCGTTGACGCCCTCGGGGTTGACGTAGATCAGACCCATCTGGACGGCCGCGAGCGGGTTCGACAGCGTAGCTGGCTTGGCGACATCGCCATAGCGACCATCGCTCGGCGCGAGCCATTCCTGCTCGTCACCCCAATAGACGTCCTTTTCCGGCTGCCAGATATCTTCGCGGCCGAAACCGAAACCGAAGGTCTTCAGGCCGGCAACGTCATAGGCGATCGTGCCTGCAAGCGCGATCAGGTCGGCCCAGGAAATCCGGTTGCCATACTTCTTCTTGATCGGCCAGAGAAGGCGGCGGCCCTTGTCGGTGTTGACGTTATCCGGCCACGAATTCAGCGGAGCGAAACGCTGGTTGCCGGTGTTGGCGCCGCCACGACCGTCTGCCGCGCGATAGGAACCGGCCGCGTGCCAGGTGACGCGCGCCATCATACCGACATAGCTCCCCCAGTCGGCCGGCCACCATTCCTGGCTTTCGGTCATCAGTGCGCGCAGATCGCTCTTTAGCGCCTCTACATCGAGCTTCTTCAGCTCTTCGCGATAGTTAAAATCCTTGCCGAGCGGATTGGTCTTGGTGTCGTGCTGGCTCAGGATGTCAAGGTTCAGCGCGTTCGGCCACCACTGCGTGACCGATTTGCCAAGCGCCGTGTTGCCGCCGTGCATGACCGGACACTTGCCGGCCGATGGTGTCTTTGTGTCCACGTTCACTCTCCCTAAAATTCGAACTCGGGTTGGCGTCGCGTGCCAATTGTTCCTTGCGCAAGAAATGCTGCGCGGGGTGACCTAACCAGCTGTCTGGCTCAAGTCCCGAGATAGGAAGTAAGGGACGCCGTCGATAAATTCCAATTGTATATTCTGAACAGGCTGATAGGTTTTGGTTATGATTGGTCTATCCATGAAACACCTGCGTTATTTTGAGGCCCTTGCGCGATTAGGGCACTTTGGCCGCGCCGCCGAGGCCTGTGCTATTTCGCAACCTGCACTATCGGTGCAGATCCGCGAGCTTGAGGAACTGATCGGCGCTCCGCTCGTGGAGCGCGGTGGCCGGCAGATCCGCCTGACCAGCCTGGGCGAGGAGTTTGCAGAGCGCGTGCGTGCCATCCTGCGCTCGGTCGACGACCTCGCCGACCTCGCACGCGCCACGCAGACGACGCTTTCGGGCCGGCTTCGCATCGGCGTCATTCCGACGATTGCCCCCTATCTTCTGCCCGATGTGATCAAAACGCTCACGCAGCGTTACCCCGGGCTTGATCCGCGTCCACGTGAGGCGGTAACCCAGCGGTTGATCGAGGATCTGTACGAGGCGAGATTAGACGCAGCAATCGTCGCCCTCCCCGTGTCCGAACCGACGCTTGAGGAGGTTCCGCTATTCAACGAGGAGTTCGTTCTCGTCCGCCCTATCGAGGACGCGGACAAACCCGTGCCGAGTTCGGAAATGCTACATGAGATGCGTCTCCTCTTGCTGGAGGAAGGACATTGCTTCCGCGAGCAGGCGCTCTCGTTTTGCAACATCGCCGCCGCACCCCCGCGCGAATTGATGGAAGGAAGCTCTCTCACCACGCTGGTTCAGATGGTCGGCGCCGGCATCGGCGTGACGCTCCTGCCGCAGATGGCGGTCCGTACGGAAACGCGCTCGGCCGATGTCAGCGTGTTTCGTCTGTTGGAGCCCCGCCCCTTCCGCAACATCGGCATGGTCTGGCGCAAGACCAATCCGCTGGCCTCTCAGTTCCACGCAATCGCAGAGATTGTTCGCGACGCAGGCACCCGCAAGACGCGGGAATTTGGCGGGCTCCCCGGCGTGCGCGACCAGGCATCGTCGCGGCTTACCCTTGCGGGTTGAAATGCCATGCGACGGCGCAAAGACATTTCATTGCGCCATTAGTTTATAGATTTAATATTCTTCTTTTTAATCGAGACATCTTGCACCCCTATCTCATCGGCTTTGGAGAGAGAGATGGACAAGATATCACATCAGAAGGACGGGATTGGGGACGTGACGACGCATCTGACCAGCGAAGAAGAAGCGATCTCGGCCGCGCGGACGCTGGCAGCACGCTTCAAAATCGACGCTTCCCTGCGCGATCAGGAGCGCCTGCTTCCTCACCGTGAGCTGGATGCCTTATCGCGCGCAGGTCTTCTGGCAATTACTGTTCCCCCCGAATATGGCGGCATCGACGTCTCAAACGGCGTGCTTGCCGAGGTGACCGCCATTCTGGCCGAAGCAGACGCATCGATCGGCCAGATCCCCCAGAATCATTTTTACATTCTTGAAGCGCTTCGAACGGATGGCACCGAAGAACAGAAACGCTTCTTCTTCGCACGCGCGCTTGCCGGCGACCGGTTCGGCAACGCGCTGTCCGAGCGCGGCACCAAGACTGTCGGCCACTACAACACCCGAATTGTCCGTGACGGGCTCGGCTATCGTATCAATGGCCGCAAGTTCTATTCGACCGGCGTCATATTTGCCGACTGGATCACGGTTTTCGCATTGGACGAGAACGATCGACTGACAATGTCTTTCGTGCAGAAAGGAAGCGATGGGGTAGAGATCGTCGATGATTGGGATGGCTTCGGGCAACGCACGACCGGCAGCGGCACGACCGTGCTTGATAATGTCTACGTCCCGGCCGATGCCGTCGTGCACCATCACAAAGGTTTCGAGCGCCCGACGACGATCGGTTCGGTGGGGCAGATCATCCACGCCGGGATCGATCTTGGCATTGCGCGCGCAGCCTTCTCAGAAATGATCGAGTTCGTGAAGACACGATCGCGGCCTTGGACCGACAGCGGTGTCACCAGGGCATCCGACGATCCGCTGACCATCGCCAAGGCCGGCGAGCTCGCCATCCGGCTGGAGGCGGCGTCCGCGCTGGTCGAACGCGCTGGAAACAAGGTGGACATCGCCCAGATCGACACGACCGAAGAGAACGTCGTTGCAGCGACACTCGCCGTGGCAGCGGCGAAAGTGTTGACATCGGAGATCGCGCTCGACGCCTCCAACGCGCTCTTCGAACTTGCCGGCACGGCATCCACGAGCACCGGGCTCAACCTCGACCGCCACTGGCGTAACGCAAGGACGCACACGCTGCACGATCCGGTGCGCTGGAAATACCATGTTGTCGGCAACTATCATCTCAACGGCGCAATACCACCACGAAGCGGTGCGCTCTGATCGACGAAGATAGCCCCGCCGCGAGCGACGGGGCTATCTAGCTAGGGTCGGGAGGACCACTGTTTAACTATAGAGGCTGACTTCGGGGATCTTGTCGTTCAGAACGAACTCACCGACTTCCTTGGCCTTGTAGAAGACGGGATCGTGCAGCGTGTGCGTTCGAACATTTCTCCAGTAGCGGTCGAAACGATAGGATTGCGCCGTCGAGCGGGCACCTGTCAGCTCGAATACGCGGGAGGTGATGTCGAGCGACACATTGGTGGCGTGCACCTTGGCGGCATAGGCCTCGGCGGCCGCTTCCCCGCGCTCGCGCGCCGTGACGTCGGCGCCACGAGACAGCGCAGCCTGGACCGCACCGGCCGCCTGATCCGCCAAGGCAGCGGCGGCCTTCACCGACGCCGTAAACTCTCCGACACGCTCGAGGATGTAGGGATCGTCCTGTGCGCGGGCGACACCCGACGTGACCCAGGGGCGCGTGGTCGTCCTGACATAGTCGACCGCCTGCGCAAGAGCACCTTCGGCGGTGCCGAGATAGAAGTTCACGAAAACAAGCTGGATCAGCGGTGTGTTGAAGCTTGCCAGCACCGCGGGTGCTGCTCCCTCCTCCGTCGGTGCGCCAATCAGATCCTCCTCGTAAACGGGGAAGTCCCGAAACTCGACGCTGCCGCTGTCGGAGAGACGCTGGCCGATATTGTCCCAGTCGTCGTTGGCGATATAGCCCGGCCGATTAGTGGGTACAGCGAAACTCGCGATCTTTCCGTCCAGCGTGGCATTGGCGTTGATATAGTCGGAGATCCGCGCCGCCGTGGAGAAGGACTTGCGGCCGTTCAGCACATAGCCGTTGCCGCGTCGCGTCAGCGTGAGGCCAGGATCGCGAGGATTGACGGCGGCACCCCAGTAGAGGCCCTTGGCGACCGTTTCGGTCCCAAGTGCATTGGCGCGAGCCGCGTCCTCGATCGCCCAGTAGATGTACTGGCTGTTGACGAAGTGATAGCCGAGCAGCTGTCCGATCGAGCTTTCTCCACGGGCCAGGATGCGAACGAGCTTCAAGCCGTCGACCCAGTCGAGGCCGCCTCCGCCGATTGCCGGGGCGTGCAGCGCGTTGAGCAGCCCCGCATTCTTGAGCTTGACGATCTCTTTGAGCGGCGGGCGGCCGTCACGGTCGAGTTCGGCGCCTCGGCTCGCGAGGTCGGCTGAAATCTCCTCCGCCCGCGCGAAAAGCTCGGCCCTTGTCGCGCCTCGCGCCGCGACATGAATGACATTGGATTGGCTCATCGAAAACTCCCATTGAGAATAGAGCAGTCCGGCAGGTGATCTGCCGGACTGGCGTGCCTGCGGTCAGAAAAGCTTCGCCGGGATCCAGGGAGCGGTCACCACATCGCTGGTGTTGAACTCGGGCAGCTTCTTCGCGAGATCCTCGATCGTCTTGACGTTCGCCGACCTCAGCGCCGCTTGCGTCAACAGGGTCGGCTTCACCGTGATGTTGTGGGGAACTTCTTCGCCGGCAATCTGCAGGGCCGCGGCGCGAATGGATACGGCGCCGACGACGGCAGGATTGGTCGCGACGGTCGCCACCCAGGGGCTTCCCTCCTCGGTGATCTCCTGAATATCGGCGGTGGAGACATCGGCGGAATAGATCTTCAGCTTGGATGCGATGCCGAGGTCGTTGGCCGCCAGTTTCACGCCGCGCGCGAACTCGTCATAGGGAGCGAAGACGACGCTGATGTCGGGATTTGCCGTCAGCGCCGCCTTCGCCTGGTCCGCCGTCGATGTCGCGGTCGTGTCGCTCACATTGCCGAAGCGCGCCTTCTCGACAACGCCCTTGTTATCGGCCTTGAATTTTTCCCAGACCTCGTTGCGGCGGTCGAGCGGCGCGAAACCGGCGACATAGACGTAACCGGCGTTGAAGCTCGCTCCGTTTTCCTTGACCGCCTGTTCGAGCGCCTGCTTGGCAAGCTCACGATCGCTCTGCTCGACCTGCGGTATCTTGGGATTGTTCAAATTGACGTCGAAGGCGACAACCTTCACGCCCTTGTCGAGCGCCTGCTGCACGACGTCGCCGAGCGATTCCGGCAGACCGTGGTCAACGACGATACCCTGAACGCCGAGGTTGACGGCCTGCAGGATCTGCTCGCGCTGTTCGGCGGCGTTCTGGCGGCCGGGGAAGACGCGCAAGTCAATGCCGAGCGCCTTCGCCTGCGCTTGTGCGCCAGCCTGATAGGCCTGGAAGAAGTCGCCTGCCGAGATGTAGCTGATCAGGGCAAGCTTGACGCCGCCCTTGTCGAATGGCGCCGGCGCGCCAGCCAACCCTTCGGCGTGAGCACCACTCAAGGCGACGAACGAGATCGCGGCGGCAGAAAGCGCCAGGCGGGTGAAGGTCTTCATGATGCGCTCCTCAAAAGGTCAAAATTGTCCGCGGCTTTTCTCCCGCATTTTCATTAGGGTATATTTTCTACGTTTTTAGTAGACAAATTGCTCCGATATTTCCGCTGAACAGGAAAAACTTTGTGCGGTTTGCGTGCAGGGCGGGAAACGCTTTGCCTGTCGCGACACCGGGTTCCGGTGCAACTTGTCGTCAATGAAGCCGGTTTCGTTGAGGGCAATTCAAGACGAAGTAGCGCGCGTAAAATACATTTAAATCAAGGCGATGCTCCCCAACTTCGCCTCTCGACCCTCTCACCAATAGTTCGTCCATGTCTCTGCTCTCCGTTGAAAATCTATCCCGAAGCTTTGACTCAACGCGTGCGCTGTCTGGTGCCTCGCTATCGATCGCCCGCGGCGAGATCGTCGCGCTCATGGGCGCGAATGGTGCAGGCAAATCGACACTCGTGAAGATCCTCTCCGGCGTGCTCTCCGCCGATGGCGGTATCGTCACCCTTGATGGCCGGCCCTTTGCGCCGCGAACGCCGGCGGAAGCAGCAGCGCGGGGCATCGTGACCGTGCACCAATCAACCAATCTGGTCGGCGCACCGGGGCTGACGGTCGCCGATGTCTTGCTCCTCAATCGCTTCGCCGACCGCAGCCAGCCGTTCTTCGTCTCAAGACGAGTTGTCCGCGTGCAGGCAAAGGCCATGCTGGACGCCGTAGGCTTTGAACTGCCGCTTGACCGCGATTTCGCCGACCTCGGCGCCGCCGACAGGCAATTGGTGGCGATTGCGCGTGCCCTTTCAAACAAGGCGGACCTGCTGATCCTCGACGAGCCGACGGCCAGTTTGTCGATCGAGGAAAGCCAGCGGCTGTTCGAGATCCTGCTACGCCTGCGCGCGCAGGGTCTCGCCGTTCTCTATATTTCGCACCGGACCGCCGACCTGCAGGCGATTGCGGATCGGGCGCTCGTCATGCGCGGCGGCCGCGTCGTCGGCGCCTTCGAAAAACCGATCGACTTCAGCGCCGCGATCGAGACGATGATCGGACGAAAACTGGAGTCAGCGCGGCCGGGCGTACGTGCGGAAAATGGCCGCGTCATTTTCGAGATGGCAAACACCAAGCTTCTCGCCACCAGCACGCCATTCGACCTATCCATCCGCGAGGGGGAGGTCGTCGCCATCACCGGCGTGCTCGGCGCCGGCAAGAGCCGGCTGCTGTCCGCCATCTTCGGCACCGGAACGCTGGCCTCAGGGACCATGACGCTCGACGGCCAAGTCTACCGCCCGAACGGTCCTGCCGCGGCGATTGCGGCCGGTGTCGTCATGGCCGCCGAGGATCGGCACCATTCTTCCCTCATGCCGCCGTCTTGGCCAGGAAACAGCGTGGCGGCGACGATCAGCCTGCCGCATCTGCGCAAATGGTATCCGCGGGGTTTCCTATGGGGCAACCGCGAACGACGTGAGGCGGAGCAGGCGATCAAGAGGCTGCGCATCAAGGCCTCCGGTCCCGACGCATCGATATGGACCCTTTCCGGAGGCAACCAGCAGAAGACGGTTCTTGCCCGCTGGGAAGCAGAGCCGAGCCGGCTGCTGTTGCTCGACGAGCCGTTCCAGGGCGTCGATGTCGGCGCCCGGCAGGACATCATCGAGGCCATCAGGGGACGGAGCGATCGCGCCACGCTGATCGCGACCTCCGATCCGGAAGAGGCATTCGAGGTCGCCGATCGCATCCTCATCATCGATCACCACAGCGTCCGCCCTGCGCAAGAACACGAAGACCATACCGCTGCCGAAGGAATTCCAGCATGAGCTCCATCCAGGATGAAACTATTGGCGAGACACCTTCGCCGCAGGGCACAGGTCCGTTTCTGAGCCGCGTGGCTGCGGTGACCCGCTCCGGCGCGGTCTTCCTGCTCCTCATCGCGCTGGTGATCGGCTTCACCGCCGCACAGCCTGCCTTCATCAACATCAACAATCTGATGAGCATCCTGCAGGCCGTGTCAGTGGTTGCCATTCTAGGCGCGGGCGTCACGGTCACGCTCGCCGTCGGCGGCTTCGATCTATCGATAGGCGCGGTCGCCGCCTCCAGCGTCATGGCCGCCAGCTACGCGATGATCGTGCTAGGCCTCGACGCTTTCGCGACCGTTCCGCTGGTGCTCGCCTTCGGTGCGCTCATCGGCCTCATCAACGCCTTCGTCATCGTGCGGCTAAAGGTGCCGGATCTCTTGGCGACGTTGTCGATGATGTTCCTGCTCTCAGGCCTGCAGCTGATCCCTACCGCGGGTCGCTCGATCTCGGCCGGCCTCATCCTGCCTGATGGCTCGACGGCACCCGGCGTCTACGATCCGCGCTTCCTGCTGATCGGCCGCTACAGCATCGGCGGCACCGTTCCGGTGGCTGTCGTCCTGATGATCCTGGTCGCGGTGGTTCTCTACGTCCTGACGGAGCGCACGCGCATCGGTAGGCTGCTGTTCGCCACGGGCGGGAACGAAGTCGCGACCCGGCTCGCCGGTGCGTCTACCACGCGTCTCAAGACGCTGGCTTACGTGATCTCGGGAACGCTGGCGTCGCTCGGCGGCATCATCGTTGCCGCCCGCGTCGGGCGTGGCGACGTGTCCTCGGGCGGTTCGCTGCTTATGGATGCCGTCGCGGCATCGCTAATCGGCTTTACCGTCATGGGCCTTCGCCGCCCGAACGTGCTCGGCACGATCGTCGGCGCCGTCTTCGTCGGCGTGCTGCTCAACGGCCTGACGATGCTGAATGCGCCCTATTACACCCAGGATTTCGTCAAGGGCGCCGTGCTGGCGGGCGCGCTCGCGCTCACCTATGGCCTCGGCCGCGCCAATCCCTGAACGAACACGAATGACACGCCATAGCCCAAGGAGAGGCTGACCTATGAAGACCACACTGAAATCCTTCGCCGCCGCGCTCATCTCGGGCGCACTGCTTGCAAGCTCCAGCCTCGCGGCCAGCATTGAGGGCGCGCCCGCGCCGTTCGACAAGCGCCAGGTCAATATCGCGGTCGTCAGCTATCTCGGCGGCGGCGACTGGCTGCAGGCCTTCGAGGCGGGCGTCAAGCGGCAGGCGGATGCCCTTGGAATCAAGACGACGATCTCCCAGGCCCGTAACGACAACGACACGGAACGCACGCTGATCGAACAGGCGATCAACCTTGGCGTCGATGGCATCATCATCAACAACGGGCGGCCCGAAGTGCTCAAGGATGTTGCCCAGAAGGCGCTCGATGCCGGCATCAAGGTCGTGGCCTACGACGTCAACCTTGACAACCCGGCGATCCCGCAGATCGAGCAAAGCGACAAGGACATGGCGAGCCTCGTGCTCGAGCAGGCGGTCAAGGACAAGGGCGACGGCTTCGTCGGCGGCGCCGTCTATGTCGCAGGCTTCGCGCCGCTCGATCGCCGCTATGCCGTCTGGAAGGATTTCGTCGCCAAGCACAAGCTGACTGAAAAAGCGGTGTGGGGCGTGGTCAACGATACGGTTCCTGCCTCCGTGGCCGACCAGACGAAGGCGGTACTTCGCGCCAACCCCGATATCTCGGTGATCTTCACGCCCTGGGACGAATTCGCCAAGGGAGCCAAACTGGCGATCGACGAGCTCGGCGTCGCCGACAAGGTGAAGATCTACGGCGTCGACACCTCGACGGCCGATATCCAGCTGATGATCGAGCCTGACAGCGCCTGGGTCGCAACCGCCGCCACCAACGCCGCCGTCGTCGGCGAAGTCTCGGTCCGCGCCGTATCGCTCGATATCGCCGGCCAATTTCCGGGCCGCTCCGTGCTCCTGAAGCCGACGCTGGTGACCCGTGATGATCTCATCGACAACAAGATCACCAAGATCGAGGACCTGCAGCAGAAGTTCCCCGCCTTCCTGAAGAGCGATGCCGCGACCGCGCCGTGGATCCAGCCGCTGAACTAAGCATTCGAGACAGTCAAGCGCCGCCCGTCGAGGCGGCGCTTTTCTATGTTCAATTCAGATTTCACAGGTGACCACATGGCTAACAGCCTCGATCTTCCACGCCCGGATTTCGCCCGCAACATGAAGCTGATCGGGCATTCCGACATTGGCGGACGCGGCGATGGATTGCAGCTGATGGTGCATCGCGGCCATGCCTATGTAGCCCATCCCTGGTCGCAGGGTTTCTCGATTGTCGATGTACGCGATCCCAAGCGGCCGGGCGCGGTCACCTACATTCCAGCTCCCGCAAACACCTGGAACATTCATCTGCAGACGCATGGCGATCTGCTACTGGTCATCAACGCGCTCGATCTCTTCGCCGATGTCGAGACGTTTTCCAGCGAGAAGGACTATTACACCAAATCGATCGGCGAGACCGTCGCTGGTCGCAAGACAGGCCGATCCTGGACGGCCGGCATGACCGTCTACGATATCTCGACGCCGCACACGCCGCGCAGGATCGGTCAACTGGATGTCGAGGGCGTCGGTTTCCATCGCCTCTGGTATGTCGGCGGCCGCTATGCCTATGCATCGGCGCTGCTCGACGGCTTCTCAGACTACATTTTCGTGACCATCGATCTCGCCGATCCGACGCGCCCCGAAATCGTCGGGCGCTGGTGGCTGCCGGGCATGAACCGCGCGGCCGGCGAAACCTCCACGGCACCCAAGGGCAAGCGTTATGCGCTGCATCACGCGCTGGTTTCCGGCAACACGGCTTACGCCTGCTGGCGCGACGGTGGGTTGACGCTGCTCGACATATCCGACCACGCCGCGCCGAAGCTGATCGCACACCGCAACTGGTCTCCGCCCTATGGCGGTGGCACCCACTCGCCGCTGCCGCTGCCCGGACGCGATCTGCTCGTCGTGGCCGACGAGGCTGTGGCCGACAATGAAGAGGACGGCCGCAAACACACCTGGATCTTCGATATCCGCGAGCCGTCCAACCCGGTCAGTATCTCCACCTTCCCTATCCCCGATGAAGTCGACTACACCAAGAAGGACGGCCATTTCGGACCGCACAATCTTCATGAGAACCGCCCTGGTTCGTTCGTGTCCGAGACGCTGATCTTCGCGACCTGGCAGAATGCCGGCATCCGTGCCTTCGACATCTCCGATCCCTATCGTCCCGTAGAGACCGGCGCGCTGGTTCCCGCCGCGCCGAAAGCCATGACCGACAAGCGCCCCGGCCGCCCACAGGTGATCCAGTCCGCCGACGTCTTCGTGGATGCCTCGGGCCTTATCTACGCGACCGACTACAATGCCGGCCTGGAGATCATCGAGTACGGCGGCTGAGCTTTCTAGCGCCTCGAAACCGCTGGCGGCCGATCCAGATTCGGCCGCCAATTTCCACGCTGCATCTCGCTTTGGTCGACCTCAACGCTGCCGTCGAAAACGTCTAGCGACACGCCATCCTTCCTCCCGTTCATTTCCTCCCAACCTCGCCTTTTGGAAAAGCGTTCCTCTCAATTCCATTTAATCTACATATTCTATGGATATTGATCATTGAGGGACAACAAGATGACTGAAAACACCTTTTCCGGCCTCGGCCGCCGCGAAATCCTGAAGTTCGCAGCCGTTGCTGGCGCGACCTTCGCCGGCACCAGCCTTCTTGCGAGCGCCGGCACCGCAGCAGCCGCAGACGACGAAGGCCTTTCCCTGAAGGGCAAGCGCATCGCCATCAGCGCCACGGGCACCGACCACTATTTCGACCTGCAGGCCTACAATGCCCAGATCGAGGAAGTGAAGCGCCTTGGCGGCGAGCCGATCGCGGTGGATGCCGGCCGCAACGACGGAAAGCTGGTCGCGCAGCTGCAGACGCTGGTGGCGCAGAAGCCCGATGCGATCGTCCAGATTCTCGGCACGCTCAGCGTCATCGACCCCTGGCTGAAGAAGGCGCGCGACGCGGGCATTCCGGTTCTCACCGTCGACGTCGGCTCGACCAACTCGATCAACAACACGACATCGGATAACTGGGGCATCGGCAAGGATCTGGCGCTGCAGCTGGTCTCCGATATCGGCGCCGAAGGCAACATCGTCGTCTTCAACGGCTTCTACGGCGTGACGCCCTGCGCGATCCGCTACGACCAGCTGGTCAATGTCGTGAAGTATTTCCCGAAGGTGAAGATCATCCAGCCGGAACTGCGCGACGTGATCCCGAACACGGTTCAGGACGCTTTCACGCAGATCACCGCGATCCTCAACAAGTATCCCGAGAAGGGCTCGATCAAGGCCATCTGGTCGGCCTGGGATATTCCCCAGCTCGGCGCGACGCAGGCGCTCGCCGCCGCCGGCCGCACCGAGATCCGCACCTACGGCGTGGATGGAAGCCCCGAGGTTTTGCAGCTCGTTGCAGACCCGAATTCGCCGGCGGGCGCCAACGCCGCGCAGCAGCCGGCCGAGATTGGCCGGACGGCGATCCGCAATGTCGCCAGGCTGCTCGCCGGCCAGACGCTGCCGCGCGAGACTTACGTTCCGGCGCTGCTCGCCAACAAGGCCAACGTCAACGACGTCACCAAGAAGCTCGGCATCGGCTGATTGCGGACGGGTGATGCGGCAGCAGCCGTGTCACCCTTGTCTCCACTGGGGTTTCCGACATGACGGCAATACTTCCTCCGCAGCCCGCCAGGCGGCCTGACGATATCATCCGCTTCGACCGCATCGTGAAGCGCTTCGGCGGCGCGCAGGCGCTGGCCGGTGCATCGCTGGCGATCAAGCGCGGCACGATCCACGGCCTCGTCGGGCAGAACGGCGCGGGGAAATCGACGCTGATCAAGATCCTCGCCGGCCTGCATCAGCAGGACGAAGGCACGATCGAGATCGAGGGCCAGAGGATCGATCACCTGACGCCGCATTTGGCCGAGACCCACGGCATTCATTTCATCCACCAGGACCGCCTGCTCGTTCCGACCTTCACCGTCGGCGAGGCGCTGTTTCTCGGCCGCGAACCGCGCCTTCCGGGAACACCCTTTCTCGATCGCCGCAAGATGCAGCGGCAAGCGAACGAGACGCTGGCCGATTATTTCGGCATCAAGTTGCCCACGCACGCTCTGATCGGCGAGCTCTCGACTGCCGAGAAGCAGATCGTCCAGATTACGCGCGCATTGCTTGATCATCCCAAGGTGCTGGTTTTCGACGAGCCGACCGCGGCTCTTGTCCGGCGCGAGGCCGATATCCTTTTCCGCCTGATCCGTCGCCTGCGCGACGAAGGCGTCACCATCATCTACATCTCGCATTATCTGAACGAAATCGAAGAGCTCTGCGAAAACGTCACCGTGCTCCGCAACGGCATCGACGTGGCCTCCACACCGATTGCCGAGACATCGGCCAACGACATCGCGCGACTGATGGTCGAGCGCGATATCGCCGACATGTTTCCCAAGCGACGGGTAGAATTCGGCGAAGAGGTTCTCAACGTCGAGGGACTGACCGCCACAAACCGGTTTTCCGACGTCAGCTTCGCGGTCCGGCGCGGCGAGGTACTCGGGATCACCGGACTGCTCGGCTCCGGCGCCAAGGATCTCGTACGAACCCTGTTCGGGCTGGAGCGCGCGCAGTCTGGCCACATCGAGGTCGCGGGCGCGGCGGATCGGGCGCGCACGCCACAGGCTGCCGTCGTCAGGCAGATCGCACTGGTGCCGGAAGATCGCCGCGGCCACGGCGTCGCGCTCGATCTCAGCGTCGCGGAAAACATCACGCTCGCGAGCCTTGATCGCTACACCAGCCTGGGCGTGCTGAACGGCAACCGCGAGAGGCGCGACAGCGACGATCTCATCAAGCGCCTGCAGATCAAGACCGCCGGCCGAGATGCGCTGGTGCGCACGCTATCGGGCGGGAATCAGCAGAAAGTAGCGATCGCCAAGTGGCTGAGCCGCCACTCGGAAATCTATCTTCTCGACGAGCCGACCGTCGGTGTGGACATCGGCTCGAAGGTCGAGATCTACACGCTGATCGGCGAACTGGCCGAACGCGGTGCCGGCATCATCGTTCTCTCCTCGGATCTGCCGGAGCTGATTGGGATCACCGACCGGATCCTGGTGCTGTTTCGCGGCCGCGTGACGCGCGAATTCATCTCCTCGGAAACCACAACGGATGAAGTGCTGGCGGAATCGACCGGCGCCTCGGAAAGATTACGCCATGTCGGCTGACATCCACATCGGCGATCTGGCCGACTTTACCGCCAAGCAGAGCAAGGAACGCTCCGCCCGCAATCTGGCAGCGGCGTCGCTGCGCTTCGGTTCGCTGATCGCCTTCGCGGTCATCCTCACCGTCTTCTCGCTGACCGCGCCCTACTTTCTGAGCATCGGCAATATCGGCAACGTGCTCGGCCAGTCAGCCATCTCGGGCGTGCTCGCGATCGGCTTGACCATCGTGCTTGTCGCCGGCGGCGCCAATGTCGTGACCGGCGGTATCGACCTCTCGCTCGCCGCCAACATGGGCCTCAGCGCCGCCGTCTACGCGACGGTAACGCAGCTTGGCTACGGCGATCCGGCGGCGGTTGCCGCAAGCCTGCTGACGGGGCTGGCGATCGGCGCGGTCAATGCCGCCGCCGTCGTCTTCGCCGGCATCGTACCGCTTCTTGCGACGCTTGCCGTGATGAATGTCGTGGCCGGCCTCGAGCTGGTACTCACCCAGAATACGGTCGTTCCCGCATCCACCGATTTCCTGACGGCATTATCAGCCTCCGACGCGCTTGGCATTCCTGTTCTGGCCTATGTGCTGCTCGGCTTCACCGCAGTGGTGACCGCGATCGTACAATACACACCTCTTGGCCTCCGGCTCTATGCGATCGGTGAATTCCCCGATGCCGCGCGCGCTGCCGGCTTGCCGCTGAAGCGCCTGCTGGCAGGAGCCTTCCTGGCGAGTGGCCTGTGCGGTGGCATCGCCGGCATATTGTCGGTGTCCTATCTGAGCGGCAGCACGACGGGGTCGAGCGAGATGCTGCTTCCCGTTGTCGTCACGGCGCTTCTTGGCGCAGTGTTCTCCCGCAGGCTCGTACCGACGATAACAGGTAGCTTGCTTTCGGCGCTCCTCGTCGGCTTCCTCGTCAACGGTTTTCAGTTGCTCAACCTCTCCAGCACGCTGGTTAGCGGCGTCCAGGGGATTCTCATCCTGATCGTCGTCTCGGCCACGACATTGCTGCGCAAGCGGGAGATATGACCATGTCGCTTTCGGCCACCCACTCTCCCGTCCCGCCGTGGCATCATCGTGTGCTCTCCGGTCTCGCGCGATACGGCTTGATCCTGGCGCTCGTCGCCGTCTTCTCCGCATTCTCCGTGGCAACGCCGACCTTCCTGACGGCAGGCAATCTGCAGAGCCTTCTCGTCAACAACTTCACGCTGCTTGCGATCGTCTCCGTGGCCATGACCTTCGCGGTATCGGCCGGCGGCATTGATCTCTCGGTTTGCACGGCGGTCGATTTCGCAAGCTTTGCCTTCGTCTCGCTGGTCCTTGCCGGGCAGTCGGTTGCTGTCGGTCTACTTGGCGGCCTTGCCGCTGGTGCCGTCGTCGGCGCTTTCAACGCGGTGCTGATCTCGGGCATCGGCGTCTCGCCGTTTCTGGCGACGCTCGGCACGCTGTTCATCGGTCGCAGCGTCCAGCAACTGCTGACCAATGGCGGCAATCCGGTCTATCTGCCGCCATCGGGCGTTCCCGACGCCTTCCGCTTCATCGGCCACGGCACGATATCAGGCTTTCCGCTGCCGCTGTTGATCGCGATCGTTGTCATCGCCGCCGCCGCATTCATCTTCGCCCGCACGCGCTTCGGCCGCGTGGTTCTCGCGATCGGCATCCAGCCGAGCGTGGTGCGCTATTCCGGCATCGGCCTTGGCCGGCATGTCGCCGTGACCTTCATTCTGACCGCAATTATCGCCGCCATCGCCGGCCTGATCCTGACGGCGACGGTCACGGTCTACATCCCCTCCTCCGGCAACGCATTTCTCTTGAACGCGATCGGCGCGACCTTCATTGGCACGACGCTCTCGCCGCTCAGCCGCCCCAATATCGCCGGCACCGTGCTCGGCGTACTGTTCCTCAGCATCGTCGCCAACGGGCTGCTGCTTACCGGGCTGAATTTCTACTGGCAGCAGGTCGGCACCGGCACGCTCATCTTCGCCGTGCTCGCCTTCAGCTTCATCAACCGAAAGACCGGTGGCGCCTGATTGGCGCGCGCCCGACATATGCAGGAAGAATGACATGAGCCGTGAAATCAGGTTGAACGCCTTCGACATGAACTGCGTCGGACACCAGTCACCAGGTCTCTGGCGACATCCGCGCGACAAGTCCTGGACCTACAAGGACATGGACTATTGGGTGCATCTGGCAAAGACGCTGGAGCGCGGCAAGTTCGATGGCCTGTTCATCGCCGACGTGCTCGGCGTCTACGATGTGCTCAATGGCAATGTCGATGCGGCTCTTCGACATTCCGCGCAGGTGCCGGTCAACGACCCGCTGCAGCTGATCCCGACCATGGCCTATGTCACGGAAAACCTCGGCTTCGGGCTGACGGCGTCGCTCTCCTTCGAGCATCCCTACACCTTCGCCCGTCGCATCTCGACACTCGACCATCTGACAAAGGGCCGCGTCGGTTGGAACATCGTCACCTCCTATCTCAACAGCGGTGCGCTCAACATCGGGCAATCCGCCCAGACCAAGCACGACGACCGCTACGATCTGGCGGAGGAATATCTGGAGGTCTGCTACAAGCTCTGGGAGGGCAGCTGGGAAGATGACGCCGTGGTTCGCGATCGCGCCGCCGGCATCTTCACCCATCCGGAGAAGGTCCATCCGATCGGTCATTCCGGCAAGCATTTCACGGTGCCGGGCATCCACCTCAGCGAACCCTCCCCACAGCGCACGCCGGTGCTCTATCAGGCCGGCGCGTCCAGCCGTGGCAAGGATTTCGCGGGTGAGCATGCCGAGTGCATTTTCGTCGCCGCGCCCTCCAAGCCGGTGCTGAAGCGCTATGTCGCCAATGTCCGCGAGGCAGCAGAACGCGCCGGCCGCAATCCGCGCGAGATCCTCGCCTTCAATCTTCAGACCGTCATCCTCGGCGAGACCGATGCGGAAGCGAAGAAGAAGTTCAACGACTATCGCCGCTACGCCTCCTTCGAGGGCGCCCAGGCGCTGATCTCCGGCTGGACGGGCATCGATTTCGGCCAGTTCTCGCCCGACGAGCCGCTCCGCCACCGCTACACCAACGCTGTGCAATCCGCCGTCGAGACCTTCACGACGATCGATCCTGATAAGGTCTGGTCGGTGCGCGAAATGGCCGACTGGGTCGGCGTCGGCGGCTTCGGCCCGGTCTTTGTGGGATCGCCGCAGACGGTGGCTGATCTGCTGCAGGAATGGGTCGAGGATACCGATGTTGATGGTTTCAACCTCGCCTATGCCATCACGCCCGAAAGCTTCGAGGACGCGGTCAATCTGCTCGTGCCCGAATTGCAGAAGCGCGGTGTCTACAAGAAGGATTATCGCCAGGGCACATTGCGGGAAAAGCTGTTCGCTCAGGGTGCGAGATTGCAGGCCCCGCATCCCGGCGCGCGCTATCGTTATCTTGAGATGGGAGATACGCGGCAATCACAACGAGCCTAGCTGCCTTGCAGCCGTCAAGCCTGGATTGCTGAACACATACGCAAAATTTCGCCCACGCAGACGCCCTGGGCGCCCTCGCCTACGAGTTCGGCAAAGGCCGTGTGCGAAATGGTGCCAAACTAAACCTGCGAAAGGTCAGACTTGTTGTACGCGTGATGACGATATAGCGTATACGTCATCGAAACATTCATTGAAGTCCCATGTCATCGAATTCCGACCGGGTCGACATCGCCCATCGCACCCTCAGACAGGCCATTATCGAGCAGGCGATCAAGGCCGGCACCAAGCTGCCGGAGGATGAGATCGGCAGGCACTTCTCGATGAGCCGCACGCTGGTGCGCGCCGTGCTGGCCAAATTGCAGGCGCAGGGGCTGGTCGATACCTATCACAAGCGCACCGCCACCGTCGCTCAGCCGAGCCTTGAAGAAGCACGCGATGCATTCGCAGTGCGCCGTGCGCTGGAACGCGAAGTCATGAAAGCGGTGGCCAAGCGCTGGAGCCCGGCCATCGAGAAGAGCCTGCGCGAGCACGTGCGGGAAGAAGAAGCCGCCCATGCCAAGGGTGACGTCCGGCTTTCGACGCGGCTCGCCGGTGAATTCCATCTGAAACTTGCCGACCTTGCGGGCAATGCGCTGCTGGAACGCTATCTCTCCGAACTGGTGTCGCGTTGCTCGCTGATCCTTGCCATGTACAGCCGCCCGCATTCGAGCGAATGCGCCATCAGCGAGCACTCCGGCCTCATCGCCGCGCTCAAGAAGGGGGATATCGTGGCTGCCGAGCGCTTGATGGACGATCACCTCTCGTCAGTGGAAAGCCGGGCGTTATTCGAGGACGAGCCTGCCGCCGAGCCTGACCTCGGCTCGATCCTCTCCCGCTTCTCCGCTCGCGCCGCGGGCTGACTGCCGCTTTTTCAATCACGTATACATGATTTTGCGTTTTATGTAGACGAAAAACCGTGCACGATTCTGCACCTTTTTGGACGCCATTCAACGCAGCGCTCGTTTTATCTCAATGAATACATACTTATAGGGCTTTATCGCGGCGTTTAACGCGCTTATCGATACGGACTGGCATCAATGTTGCATACGTGATTATAGAGATCACGTAGCCAAGATTGTCATCATGCCACATACGATATCGCCACATACCGAACACCGCCTCGAGTTGCGAGGGATCCGCAAGGCCTATCCGGCCGTCGTCGCCAATGACGGGATCGACCTTTGCGTCCGTCCGGGCGAGATCCACGCCGTCGTCGGCGAGAACGGCGCCGGCAAGTCGACACTGATGAAGATCATCTACGGCATGGTTCGGCCAGATTCCGGCGAACTGTTGTGGGATGGGCGCGAGGTGTCGATCGCCTCGCCCGCCGATGCGCAGAAGCTGGGTATCGGCATGGTATTCCAGCACTTCGCGCTGTTCGACACGTTGTCGGTGGCCGAAAACATCGCGCTGGCGCTGCCGGGTCGTCCGGCGATCGAACCGCTTTCGAGAAGGATCGCGGAGGTCGCGGCGCGCTATGGCCTGCCGGTCGAGCCGGAGCGGCATATCTATACGATGTCGGTCGGCGAGCGGCAGCGGGTCGAGATCATCCGCGCACTTTTGCAAAATCCGCGCCTGCTCATTCTCGACGAGCCGACCTCGGTGCTGACGCCGCAGGCGGTCGAAACGCTCTTCGTCACGCTGCGCCAGATCGCGGCTGAGGGATGCAGCATTCTCTATATCAGCCACAAGCTGAACGAAATCCGAGATCTCTGCCACACGGCGACGATCCTGCGCGGCGGCCGGGTTACCGGCATGTGCGATCCGAGGCAGGAAAGCCCGGCCTCGATGGCCCGGATGATGATCGGCGCCGATCTTCCGAGCGTTAGCCATCGCGGCGACACATCGGCCGGCAAGACACGTCTCAGCGTTTCCGGCCTAACGCTTCCCACGCAGGACCCATTCGGAACGGCGCTCAGCGACATCAGCTTTGCGGTGCGCGGTGGCGAGATCCTCGGCATCGCCGGCGTCTCGGGCAATGGCCAGCAGGAGTTACTGGCAGCACTCTCGGGCGAAACGCCGCTATCAAACGCCGAAACGATCGCTATCGACGGTACGGCGGCGGGCCACCGCGATCCGGCCGGCCGGCGGCGGCTTGGCCTCTGCTCCGTTCCCGAGGATCGGCTGAAGCAGGGTTCGGTCCCCTCGCTGCCGCTCCTGGAGAATGTGCTGCTCACTGCCAATCGCAACGGCGCCGTTCGCGCCGGCCTCATCCGCTTCGATCGCGTCAAGGCCTATGCCGAGCGCTGCATCAAGGCCTTCGACGTCAGGACGTCAGGCGCCCAGGCGCGCGCCGGCAGCCTGTCGGGCGGCAATCTTCAGAAGTTCATCATCGGCCGCGAGATCCTGCAGGAGCCGGGCGTGTTGATCGTCTCGCAACCGACCTGGGGCGTTGACGTCGGCGCAGCGCTCGTCATCCGCCAGGCGCTGCTCGACCTGCGCGATCGGGGTGCGGCGATCGTCGTTATCTCCGAGGAACTCGACGAACTCTTCGAGATCTCCGACCAGATCGCCGTCATCGCCGGCGGCCGGCTGACGGCGGCCATACCGATCGCCGCCGCCAATCGCGATGCGATCGGTATGGCCATGTCCGGCCAAAGTGCCGGCTGCGAGCCAGATGAACGCGCCAGCAAGGAGCTCGCCCATGCGCTTTGAACCGCGCCCCAATCCCTCGCGCATGATGATCCTGATGTCGCCGGTCATCGCGATCGCGCTCACGTCGATCGTTGCCATGGTGCTCTTTGCCCTCGCCGGCCAAAACCCACTTGAAGCGCTGATCACCTTCCTGACCGCGCCACTCGCCGATCTCTACGGTTTGGGCGAACTTCTGATCAAGGCCGCCCCCCTGGTGCTGATCGGCGTCGGGCTCGCGATCGGCTTTCGCGCCGGCATCTGGAATGTCGGCGCGGAAGGGCAGCTGACAGTGGGCGTCATCTTCGCCGGCTATGTCGCGTTAAAGCTTGGGCCGGCCGGCGGTTGGTGGGTTTTGCCCTTGATGGTGGTCGCCGGCGCCCTCGGCGGCATCTTCTGGGCGGCCATCCCCGCGCTGTTGCGGGTCAAGTTCAATGCCAGCGAAATCCTGGTCAGCCTGATGCTCAATTACGTCGCCGCACTCTGGCTGTCCTGGTTGATCTTCGGCCTCTGGCGTGACCCGGCCGGGTTCAACTTCCCGCAGTCGGAGCCGCTGGCGCCGGATGCCCTCTTCCCGATCCTGATCGAGGATACCCGCGCTAATGTCAGCGTGCTCTTCGCGCTCGGCTCGGTTGTCGCGGGCTGGCTGTTCATGAACCGCAGCTTCGCCGGCTTCCAGCTCAAGGTCACCGGGCTGTCAGAAGGTGCCGCCCGCTATGCCGGCTTCGGCGTCAGCCGCGCGGTCTGGATCGGCATGCTGGCAACCGGTGCGGCGGCCGGCATCGCAGGCGTCGGCGAAATCGCCGGCCCGCTTGCACAGATCTTCCCGACCGCTTCGCCGGGCTACGGTTATGCGGCGATCATCGTTGCCTTTCTCGGGCGGCTGCACCCGGTCGGAATCCTGCTCTCCGGGCTCCTGATGGCGCTGCTCTACCTCTCGGGCGATGTCGCGCAGATGTCGCTTGGCATGCCGTCTTCGATCACCGGTCTGCTGCAGAGCACGCTGCTCTTCTTCCTGCTGACGACGGATGTCTTCATTCAGTACCGAATTCGCTTCCAGTCCTCCAACCGGCAGGGAGCCGCCACCTGATGGACCAGATTCTTCCCATTCTCGTCGCCACGCTCGTTGCCGGCACGCCCCTGATCTACGCAGCACTCGGCGAGCTCGTCGCAGAACGCGCAGGCGTGCTGAACATGGGCGTCGAGGGCATGATGGTCATCGGCGCGGTGATCGCTTTCATCGTCATGATGGCGACGGGCAGCCTGTGGCTCGCCGTCTTCGCGGCGATGCTGGCGGCCATGCTGCTCGCCCTGATGTTCGCGGTTCTTGCCGTCGGCTTCCGCGCCAATCAGATCGCGGTCGGGCTGGCATTAACGATCTTCGGAACCAGCCTCGCCTCGTTCATCGGCAAGCCCTACATCGGCATGGCGATCGTGATGGAGCCTTCGGGAGCATCAAGGCTTGCCGCAAAAATCCCGCTGCTGGGCGTCGTTCTCGGCCAGCTTCATCCGCTGACGTGGCTGTCCTGGGCCTTCTTCGCCGGCGTCTGGTATTTCCTGAACCGCAGCCGCAGCGGACTAATCCTGCGCGCAGTCGGTGAATCGCCCACATCCGCGCATGCGCTCGGCTATCCCGTCAACACGATCCGCTATCTCGCCACGCTGTTCGGCGGCGCCAGCGCCGGCATCGCGGGCGCCTATGTCTCGATCGTCTACACCTCGCTGTGGACCGAGGGGCTGATCGCCGGGCGCGGCTGGATCGCCGTGGCGCTGGTGGTTTTTTCCACCTGGCGGGCGGGGCGCTGCTTCCTTGGCGCTTATCTGTTCGGCGGCGCTACCATCGCGCAGCTCTTTGCCCAGAGCGCCGGCATCGGCCTGCCGTCGGAACTCATGTCCGCCCTTCCCTATCTCGTCACCATCGTCGTGCTGGTGCTGATCTCGCGCAACGCCGCATTGATGCGCCTCAACGTCCCCGCTTCCCTCGGCAAACCATTTGCCGCCGAGGGCTGAAGCAACCGTCCATCGTCCAGATCAAACATTAACAGAGGGAACCGAAATGACCACTTTTTCCAGACGCGACTTCCTGAGAACCAGCGCCGCCGGCGCGCTTGCGATCGGCGCGGGCGCCAGACCGCTTTTCGCCGCCGAAGAGCCTCTCAAGGTCGGTGTCATTCATATGGGCGCCATCTCCGATACCGGCTGGGAATACTTCCAGGCCAACGCCTGGAAATCGCTCGAAAAGGAATTCGGCGACAAGGTGAAGGTGACGGTGCTTGAAAACATCGCACAGGTGCAGGATTGCGAGCGCCTGTTCCGCCAGCTTTCTGCACAGGGCAACAAGCTGATCTTCGGTACCACCTTCTCACAATACGCCTCGCTGAAGAAGCTGGCTCCGATGCTACCCAAGTCGCATTTCGAATGCTGCGCCGGCATCGAGGCCGGCAACAATCTCGGCGTCTTCGAGGCTCGCCACTATGAGGGCACCTACCTCACCGGTATCGCCGCCGGCCGCACGACCAAGACCAACGTGCTCGGCTGGGTCGGCGCCTTCCCGGTGCCACAGGTCATCTACAGCCTCAACGCCTTTCTGCTCGGCGCCCGCTCGGTCAACCCCGATGTAACGCTGAAGGTTGTCTGGGCCAATGCCTGGGTCGATCCCGGCAAGGAAAAGGACGCCGTCGCGGCACTGATCGCACAGGGCGCCGACGTCATCTCCGGCAGCCCCAACACGCCGGTGCAGGGACTGGCCGCCGAGGAGAAAGGCGTCTGGTCGATCGGCTCGACCGGCGATTTCTCCGCCTATGTAAAGAAGAAGCAGCTCGTATCCTTCGAACTGGACTGGAGTGCCGCTCACATCAACGCCGCCAAGGCCGTGATTGACGGTGACTGGAAGCCGGAAAGCCGCTGGCTCGGCCTCGGACCGAGCGGCTACGTCAAGATGACGACGAGCAACTCGGAATTGCCGGAATCGGTCGCCGCCGAAATGAAGGCCGCCGAAGCCGCGATCATCAGTGGGAAGCTGAAGCCCTTTGCCGGCGAGATCAAGGATCAGAAGGGTGATGTGAAGGTCGCCAAGGGTCAGGAACTCGCAGATGCCGACATCAAGGGCATGACCTGGCTGATCGAAGGCGTGCAGGGCACCCTGCCGCAGAACTGATCGACGCGCCGCGCCGATTGAACGACATCGCTCCTCCCCTCAGGATTGGGGAGGAGCATCGCAAATGACGATAGAACAAAGACATCAAGGGAGACCCCGGTGACCGAAACACTGTTCACGAACGCCAAGCTGGCCGACGGCACGCTCAACGATATCCTCGTCTCGGACGGCCGCATCACGGCGATCAACAAGGCCGGCACGAGCGCGGCCGCCGCCACCACCGTCGACATTGCCGGCGCGCTTCTGGTCCCGAGTTTCGTCGAGGGGCACATCCATCTCGACACCAGCTTCTACGGCGACAAATGGATCCCGCACAAAGCCTGCACCAACGGCTTCGACGTGCACGAGCGCGTGGCCTTCCAGGCCGAGAACATGGCGGCCGCAGCACCTATGGACGAGCGCGCCCGTAAGCAGCTCGATCTCTGTATCGCAAACGGAGCGCTGCAGATGCGTAGCCATGTCATGGTCGATGGTTCGGTCGGGTTGAAGTCGCTGGAAACGATCCTTGCCGTACGCGAGGCCTACAAGGATATCATCGACATCCAGCTGGTGGCGTTTCCGCAGAGCGGCATTCTGAAAAGCCCCGGCACACCAGAGCTGATGGACGAGGCGATCGGCATGGGCGCCGATCTCGTCGGCGGGCTCGATCCGCTCTCCTTCGACCGCGATATCAAGGGGCACCTCGACGTGGTCTTCGGCATTGCCGAAAAGCGCGGCGTTGACGTCGATATCCATCTCCACGACGCTGGCACGATGGGCGCGATGACCATCGAGGAAATCTGTGCCCGCACGACAGCACTCGGCATGCAGGGCCATGTTGCCGTCAGCCACGCCTATGGTCTCGGCGACCTCGGACCCGATGCGATCAAGAAGATCGCCGCTCTCATTGCCAAGAGTGGCGTCGCGATCATGACCAACGCGCCTGGCAACCACAACTTCCCGCCGGTGGCGCTGCTGCGCGCGGCCGGCGTCACGGTCTTCTCCGGCAATGACAATATCCGCGATTCCTGGTGGCCCTTCGGCGATGGCGACATGCTGCGCCGCGCCGAGATCATCGCCTACCGATCGGGCTTCTACACGGATACGGAACTCGCCGCCGCGTTTGACGTGGTGACCGCAGGCGGCGCCAAGGCACTCAATCTCGAGGGCTATGGCATCGCCATCGGCGCCAAGGCCGATTTCGTGACGCTTGCGGCCGAGCACATCCCGGAAGCCGTCGTCGCCATTCCGAAGCCCCGTCGCGTCTTCAAGGAAGGCCGGCTGGTTGCAGAGAACGGAGCCGTGGTCCGCTGATGAACTACCGGAGCCGGCAGACCGAAACAGCCGTCGCGCAATCGCGCGACGGCATGGTGACGACGCCGCATTGGGCGGCGAGCGAGGCCGGGGCCAAGGTGCTGGCGCGCGGCGGAAATGCGATCGAGGCGCTGGTCGCCGCGGGCGGCGCCCTCTCCGTCACCTACCCGCATTTCTGCGGTCTCGGTGGTGATGCCGTCTGGATGGTCTGCGACCGGGATGGCGACGCACACACCTTCCTCGGCATCGGCCAGGCCGCCGCGAGTGCCCATATCGATGGCCCAATCCCGCCACGCGGTCCAGCCTCCACGCTGACCACCGCATGCCTGGTCGACAGCTGGGAGAAGGTGCTTGATCACTCGGCGACAGTCTGGGGCGGCTCCGAGCAGCTAGCCACTTTGCTAGACGACGCCATAGCGCTCGCCGACGACGGCTTTGCCATCAGCCCGTCGCAGACGTTCTGGCACAATTTTCGCGCCGGCGAATCCGAGACGTGGCCGGGCTTTCGGGAGCTCTTTCAGCGAGATGGCATCCAGCGCCAGCCGGCTTTGGCACAAACCCTCAAGGCCATCGCCGCGAATGGCGCCAGGGAATTCTACGAGGGCGCATTGGCAGACCGGATCGCTCGAGGTCTTGCTGCAACAGGCTCACCACTGACGGCCGCCGATCTCGCGGCGACGCGAACCGGCATGGTGGAGCCGGTGCGGCTCTCCTATGGCGACACCGTTCTGCTGGCACCGCCACCGCCAACGCAGGGCGTGACGACGCTTGGCATCATGGCCGTGCTTTCGCAACTGGCGCCCAAGGACAAGTCACCGGACAGCGCCGCCTATTACCATGCCCTTGTGGAAGCCGTGAAACAGGCCTTCCTCGACCGTCATTTGATCGCGGATCCGGAATTCGGCGCCGATGCCACGAGAATCCTTCTCGATCCAGATCGCCTGTCCAGAAAGGCCGCGGCAGTCGATCCCAACCGCGCCGCCGAGTGGCCTGCACCCTACCGGCAAGGCGACACGGCGCTTCTCGCCGCAGTCGATGCCGATGGCCGGGCCGCCTGCCTGCTGCAAAGCATCTATTTCGATTGGGGAAGCGGCGTGGTCGCCGGCGACACTGGTATTCTCTGGCAGAACCGCGGCGCTGCCTTCAGCGTTGATCCTCCGAGCCCGAATTTCATTCAGCCCGGCAAGCGACCCTTCTACACGCTGAACCCCGGTCTGGCGCTGAAAAACGGACGCCCGCATCTGGTCTACGGAACACAGGGGGCCGATGGCCAGCCGCAGACGCTGGCACTGCTGCTCAGCCTGTTGATCGACCACGGGTTTGATCCGTTGACAGCCCTTTCGAGGCCGCGCTTCCTGCTCGGCCGCACCTTCTCCGATAGCCGCGACAATCTCAAGATCGAAGAGAATGTCGGCGCCGACACGCTAGCGGCACTCGGTTCCTTGGGCCACGAAGTCGCGACCATCGCCCCCCTCAGTCCCCTTGGCGGCCAAGCGGGCATCATCCGCATCCAAGAGGACGGACAAATGGAAGCAGCGCACGATCCCCGCAGCGATGGCGGAGCGATCGGCCTATGAGCAGCCTCCCAGATAATCTCTTCGACCTCGTCATCCGCAATGTTCGCTTGGAGGAAGATGGTGCTCTCGCCGACATCGCGGTGCGTAATGGCCTGATCGCCGCGATCGAATCAAACTTCCGCTGTGATGCAGTCTTGAGCTTCGACGGCAAAGGCAACTTTGCGTTCGGCGGTTTCGTTGATACGCATGTGCATCTGGACAAGGCCTGCATCCTCGATCGCTGCTCGATCTGCGAGGGAACGCTTACCGAAGCGGTGCGCGAGACAGCGCGCGCCAAGCCCGGCTTCACCGAGCACGACGTCTACGAGCGAGCCGCCCGCGTCGTCGAAAAGGCGATCTCGCATGGCACTGTGCGGATGCGTACCTTCGTCGAGATCGACCCCCGCGCCGGTTTCCGCTCTTTTGAGGCTATCAAGCGCATCAGGGCGGATTACGCCTTCGCAATTGACATCCAGATCTGCGCCTTCGCGCAGGACGGCCTCACCAACGAGCCCGAAACGCTGGACATGCTCGACGCGGCACTTGCCGGCAGCGCCGATCTGATTGGTGGCTGCCCCTACACCGACCCCGATCCCGAAGCCCACATCGCCAAGATCTTCGAACTCGCGGTGAAACACGACGTCGCCGTCGATTTCCATCTCGACTTCAGCCTCGACCCCAACAAGACCGACCTGCCGGCCGTTATCGCAGCCACGAAACACCACGGCTGGCAAGGCCGGGTTTCGATCGGTCATGTCACCAACCTCTCGGCATTGCCGCAGGCCATAGTCATCAAGATTGCAAACAACCTCTCCGAAGCAGGAATCGCCCTGACAATCCTGCCGGCCACCGATCTCTTCCTGAATGGTTGCGGCCACGACCATCTGGTGCCACGCGGCGTTGCCCCCGCTCATATCCTCGCCGCGCATGGCGTCGTCACCTCGATCGCGACCAACAACGTCCTCAACCCTTTCACGCCCTATGGAGACGCTTCGCTGATGCGGATGGCCAATCTCTATGCCAACGTCGCACAACTCTCACGCGACGCCGAGATCGCAGACGTATTCGACATGGTCGCGCGATCCGCCGCGCGCCAGCTCGACGTTCCGCACGGACTTGTCGTGGGTAGCGAAGCCACGATCATCCTCGTCGACGCAAAGGGACCGAGAGCCGCCGTGCGTGAAATCGGCCGCGTTGTCGCCGGATGGAAAAGCGGTCGCCAGAGTTTCCACAATGGAAATCCTAAAATTCATAGGCCGAGCGCAACACAATCGGTCGGACATCCGTCATTGCCACCTAAGTCTAACCGTCGTTAACCGCTGCCAGCAGCCAATCGCGAAACGCAAGCACCACGGGCCGCATCTCGTTGCGCTGAGGATAAACGAGGAAGTGGTTGGCCTCGGTCAACGCCACCGCTCGCCCTGCAAATGGCTGCACGAGACGGCCGCTCGACAGTTCGCGTTCGGCCAGCTTAACGGCCTCAAGGCAAACGCCCATCCCGTCAGCCGCCGCCGCGATCGCCATGAAGCTGCGATCGAAGCGGAGCGCGGGTTGGCGTGGCATTGTGGATCCGTTGGCGTGAAACCAGTCCGACCAGCTGACATTCTTGATCATGCTGCGGATCAGCGGCACGCGATGCATATCTTCGATCGTTTGAAGTTGTCGTGCCATTTCCGGCGTACACATCGGCTGGACTTCCACCGTGCCAAGCGAATGGATGACCAGTCCCTCGTGGTGGCCGTTCAAGCCATAGACGATATCGACGTCGAACTGGTCCTGGGCGAAATGCACAGGCTTGGTGTCCGCTGAAATCGTCACCTCGAAACCCGGATTGTCGATCAGAAACCGGTTGAGGCGCGGCGCCAGCCATTGTGCCGCGAAGCTCGGGGATGAATGAAGGCGCAACACCAGCGACTGGCGGGCGGACAGCGTTTCCATCGCGCCACGCAACAGCGCCATCGCCTCCACGACGGGCCGCTGAAACATCAGCCCATCGGCGGTTAGACGCAGCTCACCATGGCTGCGGTCGAAGAGCAGCGTGCCGATCTCGCGCTCGAGCTTGGTGATCGCATGGCTGACGGCGCTGGGCGAGAGGTTCAGATCCTTCGCGGCGAGCTTGAACGAGAGGTGCCGCGCCGCAGCCTCGAAAGCCGGCAGCCCGCCGATTGGAATCCGCTTCATCAGTTGTCGATCCGTCTGTTCCGTAGTCGCGGCACCGCTAGGACATTTTGTCACCTTGCGAAAGCGAAATGAGAAAATTTCACTTGGCCGGATATGTTTTCACCTGCGGCCATCATTGCTTGTCCAGACAATGTCAACGGCGCAAAACGCGGCGTCACTTTGACCCGCGTCAATTTGCGCGGGCCTTCCAATCACGCCGACCTTTGCCGCAAGGCATCGTCTTTCTGTGAGGCAATCTTGTTATCTAATAGAGGCGCGAAGATCGCGCAGATTATATTCGGAGCGGTGTTATCGCTCCTGGGCTTGTACTTTGCCGCGAATGGCGGCTGGTTGGTGACCTTAGGCGGCACCTTCTATTATCTTATCGTCGGTCTCCTGATGGTCGCCAGCGGCGTCCAAGTGGCGCGCGGTCGCAATTCCGGCTTTATCATCTATTTCGTGGCCTGGGCCCTGACGCTGGTTTGGAGCTTCGTCGAATCCGGGCTCGACCCGTGGAAGCTCGAGGTACGCCTCTTTGCGCCAAGCGTTCTGCTTGCCGCCTTCCTCCTGCCGGGCCTTGGCCGTGGCGTGAAAGCCGCGAGCCCGCGTTTCTGGCGTGGCTTCCAGGCAGCGACGGGTGTCGTTGCCGTGCTCCTGGCGGGCGCGATCCTTTACGCCGCATATGGCCCCGCTTCGGGCGAGACCACGCAGATGGCAGCCCAGGCTGCACCGATGCCCCCGACCGACTGGCAGCATTACGGCAATGACGCCGGCCAGAGCCGCTTTGCCGATCTGGCCCAGATCACGCCTGATAACGTCGGCAAGTTGCAGGTGGCCTGGAGCTCGCATTCGGGCGACCTGCCTGACGACATTGAAGTGCATCGCAAAGGCCGTGAGTATCACTCGGAATCGACGCCTATCAAGGTCGGCAACACGCTCTACAGCTGCACGCCGCATTCCTGGGTCATTGCCACCGACGCCACGACCGGCAAGGTGAAATGGACCTTCGATCCCAAGCTGCCGCGCACCAACCCGTACATCGTGTGCCGGGGCGTCAGCTACTACGAAGCCCCTCAGGCCGATACCTGCAAGACCCGCGTCTTCGCGCCGACCATGGACGGACGCATGTATGCGCTTGATGCCGAAAACGGCCAGATTTGCGAAGGCTTCGGCAACGGCGGCTTCATCGACCTCAAGGACCAGACCGGCAAGGACGACAATGGCAAGTCCTGGGGCGGTGGCTGGCAGGTCTCGACCTCCACCCCGCTGGTCATGAACGACCGCCTTGTCGTCGGCAGCCGCGTCATCGACAACATGTCCACGGACGAACCCTCGGGCGTCGTACGCGCCTTCGATCCGCTCGACGGACATCAGGTCTGGGCCTGGGATGTCGGCCGCTCGGAAGACGCTCTGCCCGGCCGCCTGCCGGAGGGTGAAGTCTACACCAAGGGCACGCCGAATGTCTGGGGCACCATCACCGGTGATGCCAAGCTGAACATGGTGTATCTGGGTACCGGCAACGCTGCCCCGGATTATTACACCGCCTTCCGCCGTCCGTTCGACAACAAGTTCGGCACCTCGCTTGTCGCGCTTGATGTGACGACCGGCAAGCTGCGCTGGCACTATCAGCTCGTGCATAACGACATGTGGGACTTTGACGTGCCGGTTGGCCCGTCGCTTTTCGACATGCCTGATGGCACGCCGGCCCTCATCCAGACTACCAAGATGGGCGAGGTCTTCATGTTCAACCGCGCGACAGGCGAGCCTTTGGTCGAGACCAAGGAAATGCCCTTTGCGCAGAACGGCGCAGCACCCAACGTTCCCGTTTCACCGACCCAGCCGGTTCCGGTTGGCATGCCCTCGCTGGTCCCGGAAAAACTGACCGAGCAGGACATGTGGGGCGCGACGCCGATCGATCAGCTCGCATGCCGCATCGACTTCGCCCGTGCGCGCAGCGAAGGCATCTTCACGCCCATCGGCCCGACGCGTTCGATCGGCAACCCGGCCTTCGACGGTGTGACGGACTGGGGCGGTGCCTCGGTCGATCCGGTGAACAAGGTCATGTACGTCAACACGATGAACATGCCCTTCTATTTCCAGCTGGTCGACCGCAACACGCCTTATGGCAAGGAACTGCTGAAGCAGAAGAGCAGCGGCGGCGAGAATGCGCAGAAGCTCGATGTGCGCCTGCAGGAAAACACGCCCTACCTGGCGACCCTGCGCGCATGGCTCAGCCCCTTCATGGTGCCTTGCGTCCCACCGCCATGGGGCCAAATGGTGGCGATCGACCTGAAGACGCAGAAGGTGCTTTGGCGTAAAACGCTCGGCAATGCTCGCAAGAACAACGCCTTCGGCCTGACGCAGAACCTCCCGCTGCCCACAGGCACGCCGAACCTTGGCGGCTCGCTGGCAACCGCGGGCGGCCTGGTGTTCATCGGCGCAACCACGGATAACTACGTGCGCGCATTCGATGCCCACACAGGCAAGGAAGTCTGGCGCTACAGCCTGCCCGCCGGCGGACAGGCCAACCCGATGAGCTACATTGGTGAGGATGGCAGGCAGTATGTGGTCATCACCGCTGGTGGCCATGGTGCGCTCGGCACGTCCTATGGCGACGAGACGATCGCGTTCGCATTGCCGAAGTAACCTCTGAGATTTCCACCTGCTCGACTGAGCGTCGGGCGGGTGGATGTGCATGAACCGCCGCGGCGAAACAGAGCGTCTTGCCGTCGCATTGTGGCCACCGCTCGCAAGATCAGCGGTGTCTGAAATCAAATTCGAAAGGAATACCCCCATGACATGGTCTGCCCCGAAGTTCATCGAAGTCAGCTGCGGAATGGAAATCAATCGCTATGCACCGGCTGATGGCGGTGAGCCGATCCTGTTCTAAGCAACCGGACATGCCATCTCGCTAAGTCTGCCGGCGACGGCGTTGCGTGTTTGAATGATGACGCATATCGATGCCGTCGCCGGCAACCGAACCTGCCGCCCGTTGATCCTAAAGCGAGCGCACGCGGCTCCGCTGCCGCCACCGAACTCAGGCCGCGAATTGAAAGTGAATTGAATGTCATTGAACCGGATCGTTCTGCCCCTCGTCGCGGCGGCCACATTCTTCTCCAGCTCCGTCTGGGCCGCACAGCCCGAACGCGACCCCGCGCCATCGGTGCCTATGTGTCGGACCCTGCCCATTCGAGCGTGATCTGGAAGGTCAACCATCTCGGCCTTTCCAACTACACCGCCCGCTTCACCCGCATGACGGCCGAGCTGAACTGGAACGCGGAACACCCCGAGACATCCTCCGTGGCCGCCACCATAGACCCGCTGTCCGTCCAGACGAACTTCCCCTTCCCCGAGCGCGAGGATTTCGACAAGGAGATCGGCACTGAAGACCGGTTTCTCGCCGGCAAGCCGATCAGCTTCGTTTCAAAAGAAATCAAAGTCATCGATCCGCACCATGGCACGGTCGCGGGCGATCTGACCTTTCGCGGCGAGACACATCCAGCCGTGCTGAACGTCACCTTCAACGGCTCGATGGCGCGGCAACCCGCAGTCGACACGCCGAAGATCGGCTTCTCCGCGCAAATGACCTTCAAGCGAAGTGACTGGGGCCTTGCGCCGAAGATCAAATCGATCGGCGACCTGGTGACCGTCCTCATCGAGACGGAACTGCAGCCGCCTCAAGCCGCCGATGGCCCGCACGAGGCGACGCCAGCAAAATGAACCAGATCGCATCCGTCGTGCTCGAACCGCGATGGACGCGTCAATGGTGCAGGATTATCCAAATCGAGCAATAACTTGCATGACGGAGCTCAGCGATCCGGTATAGATGGTGATCATCTAACCAGCACCAGCCAGGGCTCACGTGGATCAGATACTCGCCATTCGAACATTTGTCCGCGTCGCCGAGGCTGGCTCGTTTGCCAAGGCGGCGGACACGCTGAACCTGCCCCGCTCCTCCGTCAGCAAGCTTGTGCAGGATCTTGAGGCGCATCTCGGGACAAAGCTCGTGGAGCGCACGACGCGGTCGGTCACGATGACCACCGAGGGTGTGGCCTATCACGAGCGCGCGCTGAAGCTACTCGCCGATCTTGATGACATGGACGGCACGGTCGCCGGCTCCCGCAGCGCGCCCAAGGGAAAGCTGCGCGTCGATATCGGCTCCGTTCTGGCAAACCAGATCCTCATCCCCGCGCTTTCCGACTTTCAGCACCAGTATCCTGATATCGATCTCATGCTCGGCGTCAGCGATCGACCCGCCGACCTCGTGAGTGAGGGGATCGATTGTGTCATCCGCGGCGGGGCGCTGGGTGACTCATCGATGAAGGCGCGGAAACTGTGCGAGTTGGACTACGTCATTTGCGCGTCACCCAGCTATCTGGATGGTCTCCAGTTGCCGGAGCGGCCGGAGGATATCGAGAAGCATCGGATCGTCAGCTACTTCTCCGCCTCATCCGGAAAGCGATTTCCATTGCGGTTTCAACGCGGCGATGAGCGAAGCGAATATCTCCCGACTTCCAGCGGCATTTCCGTCAACGAGAGCACCGCGCATTTGAATGCGCTGCTGTCGGGACTGGGGATCGGCCAGAGCTTCGGCTTTCTCGCAAGACCGCACTTCGAGAGCAGCGCGCTGGTCGAACTGTTGCCTGAGTGGAAGCCGGACAATCATCCGCTGCACCTCGTCTACCCAGCCGACCGTTTTCCAAACCCGCGGCTGCGCGCCTTCACGGAGTGGGCGGCGAAAGTATTCGAAGCCGTCGATGCCAGACGCAATGTGACGACGGAGACCATCCATCCCCATGGATAATGTCTCCACCCTGAGCGGCTTCTCGCCGCAAAGCTGACGAACTAACTTCTCCTCATCGGACGGCGACGAGGCCAACAGCCAACGCCACCTCCCGAACAGTTTCAGAACTTCAACAGGCCGCGCATTCGGGCTGAACCCTTTCGCGCGCCCAGCATCAGGAGAGTAAAATGACCAACAGACTTGAAAACAAGATCGCCGTCGTCACCGGAGCAACCAGCGGCATCGGCCTCTCGACCGCCAAGCTCTTCGCCGCCGAAGGCGCTCGCGTCTACATCACCGGCCGCCGCAAGGATGCGCTCGATAAGGCAGTGGCCGAGATCGGCCATGGCGCGGTTGGCGTACAAGCCGACTCCTCGAGCAATGCTGATCTCGACAAGCTGTTCGCCCAGGTGAAAGCGGAACAGGGTCGCCTTGACGCCCTCGTCGTAAACGCCGGCGGCGGCAGCATGCTTCCGCTTGGCCAGATCACCGAGGAACAGGTCGACGACACCTTCGGCCGCAACGTGAAGGCCGTGATCTTCACCGTGCAGAAAGCACTTCCGCTTTTGGGCAAGGGTTCATCGGTCGTGCTGACCGGCTCGACCGCCGGCACCGAAGGCACGGCTGCCTTCTCCGTCTACTCCGCCTCCAAGGCTGCCGTCCGCAACTTGGCCCGCTCCTGGGCGCTTGATCTCAAGGGCACCGGAATCCGCGTCAACGTCGTCTCGCCCGGCGCCACACGCACCCCCGGCCTCGTCGAGCTTGCCGGCGACGACAAGGAGCAGCAGCAGGGCCTGCTCGACTATCTCGCCTCGCGCATCCCGCTCGGCCGCGTCGGTGAGTCCGAGGAGATCGCCAAGGCAACTCTGTTCCTCGCTTCCGACGATGCAAGCTTCGTCAACGGCGCCGAGCTCTTCGCAGACGGTGGTCAGGCCCAGGTCTAACCGCAAAACAGGAGCGGCGAACAGCCGCTCCACTTCTCATTCTCAAGGAGAGCTCGCGATGCGTGCCGCAGTCTATTTCAAGCATGGCAAGCCTGAGGACGTTCTTCAGGCAGTCGACGTCGAAGAGCCCAGACATCCAGACCACAACGAAGTGCTGATCCGGGTGCTTCTCCGGCCGGTCCACCACGGCGACCTTCTCGGTATAGCAGGACGCTATCAGCCGGGAGCAGCGCTGCCGAAGGAGGGCGTGCGCGTCGGCTTCGAGGGCTACGGCATCGTCGAGGAAGCCGGCAGTGGCGTCGATCTGAAGCCGGGCACCCGCGTCGCATTCTTCCCCGGCCGAGGCGCTTGGAGCGAAAAGGCAATCGTCTCGGCTGAATACGTCACCGAAATTCCTGATGACGTATCGGATGAAGCCGCAGGACAGCTTCACGTCAACCCACTGACGACAGCGCTTCTCCTGCGGGCCGTCGAGACATCCGGCGCAAAGCCGGGCCGCGACGTCGTCGTTCTCACCGCCGCCGGATCCGCCGTTGCCAGACTGGTGATCGGGCTGCTGCTCGATCGCGGCTTCGACGTCGTCGGCGTCGTCCGACGGGAAGCCGGCGTGAACGAACTCAACGTCGTATTTCCTGATCTGCCGGTGGTTTCCACAGACAAGCCCGGCTGGCAGGACAAGGTCTTTGCGGCCGCCGACGGCCATCCCATCGGCGTCGTACTCGACCCTGTTGGCGGCGAGACTGCCAGTGCGGCGGTCGGCCTGCTTTCACAAGGCGGCAGCCTGGTGTCCTACGGCGACCTTTCCGGGCAGCCGATCTCGGTTCCCGCGCTTTACTTTTCGACACGCGACATTCGCCTATCGGGCGTGACGGTCGGGCGATGGGCGGGCCTGCCTGCAGAAATCCGCAAGGCCGATCTTAAGCTCGCGCTTGAGCTCGCAGCCGGCAAGCCGGAGCTCTTTCAGGTCGAGCATACCTTCGATCTCGCGGATGTCGGCAAGGCTGCCGCGCTGGTCGAGAAGCCAGGCAAATCCGGCACGGTTCTAATCGCGTCGCGCTAGGCGCCGCGCAACGGAAATACATCATCAGCCAGCCAAAGGAGAAACGGCCATGGCCGACCACGACAAGACACTGCCGACGAACATGCTCGTCAGCGCCTATTATCGCGTCCATCCGGATGATCGACAGACCTTCATCGACGCGGTGATCCCTGACATGAAGGCGGCAGCCGAGATCGACGGATGCGTCTTCTACGCCTTCGCGCAGGATCTGACGGATCCGAACACCTTCCACCTTGTCGAGGGCTGGAGAGACGAGGCCGCCTACGAAGCGCATGAGAACTCGCCGATTTTCCTCAAGGCCCTGAGCACTGTGGTGAAGAATGTCCGGATCCTCGACCGACAGGGTATCCGCTACGATGTTGCAAAGCAGCACATCGATGACCCGCGCGGCCGCGTCTCCTGACACTCTGTGGATCGGATCGTGACCCTAAGCGGACGCCTCCGATCCCGAAACGCTTGAGAGCGGGCTCAAACAGCAATCAAATCGAGGAATAAGAAATGACCGATCCATCGACCGTCGCAACGCGCCGGCGCCTTCTTCAATTCGCCCTGGCAGCACCCGCCGTAGCCTCGCTGACATCCCAGTCGGTTGCGGCGCAGGAGGAGCTATTGCTTCCGCCGGCAACCGAAGCGATCACGCCTTTCAAGGTTTCCGTTCCGCAAGCCGCCATCGATGACCTGAAGCGCCGCCTCAAGAATACGCGATGGCCCAATCAGGAAACCGTCTCGGACTGGTCGCAAGGTGTTCCGCTCCACAAGGCGAAATCATTGGTCGCCTATTGGGAGCGCAAATATGACTGGCGGAAATTCGAGAAGCGCATCAACGCGTTTCCGCAGTTTCGCACCCAAATCGACGGTCTTGGCATCCATTTCATCCATGTGAAATCGAAGCATGAGAACGCCCTGCCGATCATTCTGACGCATGGATGGCCGGGATCCGTCGTCGAGTTCCTCAAGGTCATCGGCCCCCTCACCGACCCGACCGCGCACGGCGGCTCGGCTGAGGACGCTTTCCACGTCGTCATTCCCTCGCAGCCCGGCTTCGGCTTCTCCGACAAGCCCACATCGGAAGGATGGACTGTCGTTCGGACCGCCAATGCCTGGGCCACGCTGATGAAACGCCTCGGCTACGACAAGTGGGTTGCGCAAGGCGGAGACTGGGGATCAGGCGTCACCCATGCGCTCGGACATGTCCGCCCCGAAGGGCTGGTGGCAGCTCATGTGAATTGGCCGCTGGTCTTTCCGGAGAAATTCCCAGAGAACCCGACGCCCGAGGAAAAGGCCGCGATGGATGCGGCGATGAAGTTCGCGAACGACCAGTTCGGCTACTTCAAGGAGCAGGCGACGCGGCCCCAGACGATCGGATATGCGCTCGCGGATTCGCCCGTCGGCCAGGCAACGTGGATCTACGAGAAATTCCAGGCCTGGACGGACAACCGCGGCGAGCCGGAAGACGCGCTGACGATCGACGAGATGCTCGATGACATCTCGCTCTACTGGTTTACGGACACGGCCGCCTCGTCCGCCCGAATCTACTGGGAAAACGCCCGTAACGGCGGCGGCTTCGACGCCGGCCGGATCGAACTGCCGATGGCAGCCACGATCTTTCCGAAGGAGATCTACCGCGCGCCAAAGGCGTGGACTGAAGCCCACTGGCCCAATCTCTTTTACTGGAACGAGGTCGACAAGGGCGGTCACTTCGCCGCTTTCGAACAGCCCGACCTCTTCGCGCAGGAAATGCGCAAGGCCTTCAAATCCATCCGCTGATCCAGCTCAAGCAAAGCCAAGGAAACAACATGCCTACCAACGAAGAAATCATCCGCGAACTCTACCGGACCGCAGAGGTGAAGGATGTGGCGGCATTCGTCGCCCTCTTCGCCGAGGGCGGCTATTTCTGGGACGTGTCGGCCGGCGCGAAATATTACGGCGCCGACATCGGCAAGACGGTCGAAATCTACGCCACCGCCTTCCATGACATGCATCGCGAACTCGGAAACTTCTACGCGACCGACGACGTGGTCGTCGTGGAACTGACGCTCAACGGCACCCATACCGGCCCTCTCGCGTTGGCGGCGGGAACGATTGCGGCGACGGGCAAGGAAATGCACGCACCATGCTGTGACGTCTTCCACTTGAAGGATGGCAAGGTGACGTCCTTCCATTGCTACACCGCCGCGACGATCATCTTCGGCCAGCTTGGCGTGTTGGGCAACCTTGGCGGGTCCCTCCAGCAAGCGTGAGAAAATAATTTGCTCCCCTCGGGAATAGAAGCGCCGCCCGGGTGTCTACGTCAATGCAACAACAAGGAAGAAGCCGATGAACCTCTGGTCCTCACGAAAGTCGATGGCTCTTGCGGCCACGATCCTCGCGACGGCGGGCGCCTGCGCCGCCTTCGCCCATGATCCCTCGCAGCACGATCATTCGGCGATGCAGATGGACGACGCCGGTCCCGAGGCGGCCTATCTCGCGGAGAACGACGCGGCCATGAACAAGATGATGGCGGACATGGAGGTCAAGCCATCAGGCGATGTCGACCACGACTTCGTGGCGATGATGACGCCCCATCACCAGGGCGCCATCGAGATGGCGCTAGCCGTCCTCAAATACGGCAAGAACGAGCAGCTCAAGCGCATCGCGCAGGAGATTATCGTGGATCAGCAGCAGGAGATCGCGGCCATGAAGCTTGCGATCGGCGATCCGCTCCCCCCATCCGAAGCGGCCCCAACCCAGGTCGCACCGGAGACCACCCCCACCGGATCCACGTCCAGCAAGACCATGCAGGGCATGGACCCCAACATGAAGATGTAACCCAAAGGTCCTCCCAATGAACATTCGTACATCTTTTGCCGCCAGCTTGCTGGCGGGCAGCATGCTATTGCCTTTTTCCGCCTTCGCCGGACAGGCGCCCTTCGCCGCCGTTGATCCGGACATTCCCGTCAGCAGCAAGGACCGCGTCTACGCCGCCGAGCAATTCTCCAACACCGTGTCGGTGACCGATCCCGCGATCAACAAGCTTCTCGGCGTCATCAAGCTCGGCGACCCCCAGCCCGGCAACCTCTCGCCGCTCTACAAGGGCCAGGTTCTGGTCCACGGCATGGGCTTTTCGCCAGACAAGAAGACCATCGCGGTGGTCTCGATCGGCTCGAACTCGGTGACCTTCATCGACACCGCGACGAACGCGGTGAAGCACACCACCTATGTCGGCCGCTCGCCGCACGAGGCATTTTATACGCCCGATGGCAAGGAAGTCTGGGTGACGGTCCGCGGCGAGGACTATATCTCCGTTATCGACGCCGCCACCTTCGAGGAGAAGACGCAGATCAAGGTGCCGGCAGGTCCCGGCATGCAGATTTTCTCGCCTGACGGCAAGTACGGCTATATCTGCTCGTCCTTCAATCCCGAGACCGTCGTCGTCACCGTCGGCGATCACCAAATTGTCGGCCATGTGAAGCAGGCAAGCCCCTTCTGCCCCAATATCGCGGCATCGCCGGATGGAAAGCAGGTCTGGTTTACACTGAAGGACATCGGCAAGACTCAGGTCTTCAATGCCCAGCCGCCTTTCGATCTGATCAAGACGATCGATACGGGCCCAATCACCAACCACGTCAACCTCGTCACCAACAAGAACGGCAGCTTCGCCTACATCACCGTCGGCGGCCTCAACGAGGTGAAGGTCTTCCGCACCGACAATTTTGAACAGGTCGCGACGATCCCCGTCGGCAACCTGCCACACGGTGTCTGGCCCTCCGGCGACGGCACGCGCGTCTATGTCGGCCTTGAAAACGCCGATGCGATGGCCGCGATCGACACGCTGACCAACAAGGTCATCGCAACGATCCCGATCGGCCAGGCGGCGCAGGCCGTCAACTATGTGCCCAACGCGGTTCCTGAAGGCGACGGCATGCAGAACCTGCAGCCGCTCGGCACCGCGGGCGTCGCCGCTCATCTGACGCTGTCGGCAAAGGGCGACAAGGACAAGATGGCGCCGACGAGCGTTACGCTCTTCGACCAGGGGCTGACGCAGGTGCTCCAAGCATCCGTGACCGGGCTGGAACCGAAAACGATGTACGTGCTGGCACTCTCCGACAAGGCCGATGGCAGCGGCCCGCTTCAGGGCTTGTCGAACTTCATGACGAACCCGGCAGGCTCGGCAATCGTCAACGCGGTCGGCCCGATCCGGCAGATCGTCGAATCCAAGCACAAGGATGAGCGCAGGTATATCGTCGTAGCCTCATCGGTCGACGGCAAGCCCGGCAAGGTCCTGCAGGTGCAAGGCGATTGACGTGACCCGACTGGCATAAACAGATGGCCCGCAGCTTGACTGCGGGCCATTCAACCCCGAGGATTTGAGAGATGGATGATCTGCTGACGCAGGTAGAGCCGATGATCCCGGCGCTGAGGCGATACGCGCGCGGCCTGATCCGCGATAGCGAAGCGGCTGATGATATCGTCCAGGATTGCCTCGAGCGGGTCGTCATGAACTGGACGCGTCGACGCGATGCAAATGCCCGTTCCTGGGTATTCGCCATCCTGCATAATCTCGCGGTCAACAAAATACGCCAGGACGTCAGACGCGCGGGCATCGTCACGATCGAGGAGATGCCGGAGACGACCGCGGCGGTGGACGCCAGCCAGGACAGCACGTTGTTTGGCCAGGACGTTCTTGCGGCCATCGAGCGGCTGCCGCCGGACTATCGGAGCATCCTGCTATTGGTCGCGGTCGAAGACCTGAGCTATGCGGAGACGGCTACCGTCCTCGACGTGCCCGTCGGAACCGTGATGTCACGCCTGTCTCGCGCACGGGAGCAACTGAGGCTTATCCTTGAGACCAAACCAACGAGCGCCAAACCTGTTGGTCCATTTATCCGGAGGGTCAAATGACGAATAGACCGATCAACGAGGATGACCTTCAGGCCTTCGTCGATGGCGCCCTGGATGCAGAACGGCATCAGGACGTGGCTTCATTCCTTGAAACGAATAAGGATGCCGCGAAGCGTGTCTCCGCCTATCAGCAGGGTTCTGCGGCGCTTAGATCGGCCCTGGCTCCGATCGCGGCCGAACCGATCCCAAGCCGGCTGAACCTCGCCAGCATCATCGAGAGACAGCGCCCGACCAACAAAATTCGGATTGCTCCAATGGTGGCCGCTGCCGTCGTATTATTGGCGATCGGCGCCTCTGGCGGCTGGCTGCTGAAGGGCTACAGCATGCCTCCGACGGAAGGCGTCGCCGCCTTGGCCCAGGAAGCATCAGCGAGTTACAGCGCGTTTGCCGCTGATCGCCTGCGACCGATCGAGGTCAGGGCCGATGGCAGCGACGATCTGAAAAACCTGGTTTCAGTGACGATCGGTGGTCCGGCCATCATCCCCGATCTCAGCAAGGCCGGCTACCGGCTGATGGGCGGCCGCGTGGTTCCGACGCCGCATGGATCCGGGTTCATGCTCATGTACGACGATGACAAGGGCAGCCGATTGGTGATGCTGACCCGGCGCATGCAGGTCGATCAGGACAAGCCCATGGTGGCAAGCGACCAGCACGACATTCGCGGATGGAGCTGGGCCAGGAACGGCCTCGGCTATAGCCTCGTCGGCGCAATCGGCTCGGAACACCTCCATACGATCGCTGACGAGATACGGTCACAGATTTGACTTGCGGCGGCTTCATTCGCAGCCCGACCAATATCAGCCTATACGGGCAACGGATCTCAGGTCATCAGCCGTTGTGGTCGGGAAGCCGAAGAATTCGAGGTAGGCGGGGATTTGCTCGAACAGCATGTCGGTGCCCACCTGGAAGTCGCAGCCGCGAGCCCGCGCCGCCTCAAGAAACGGCGTGATCTCCTGCTTCATCACGACCTCGCCCACGAAGGTTGACGGAGACAGCCGCGACACATCGATCGGCAGCGGATCGTCGCTCTTCATGCCGAGCGGCGTCGCGTTCACCACGATGTCGAACCCTTCAGGATCACGCGAGCCGGCCGTGACGTCCACGTCGGGATAATGCTGGCGAAGCCGTCCCATCAGCCCGTCCATGACTGCCGTGTTCGCGTCGAAAATCGCGATCCTTCGAACGCCGGCAGCGGCAAGCGATGCGGCGATCGCCGAGCCGACGCCGCCGGAGCCGACGACGAGGACATCGGCGCCAGCCACCCGCCTGCCCTTGCGCAGCACGCCGCGCACAAAACCCTCGCCATCGAACATGTCGCCAATCAGCCGGCCACGTTCATCCAGCCGGATGGCGTTGCAGGCGCCGGCGACCTGGGCGCGCGTCGAGAGTTCGTCGAGCAGGCCCATGGTGGTCACCTTGTGCGGCATGGTGATCAGTGCGCCGTGGATGTTCGACAGGCGGAACACGAGCCTCAGGAAATCCGGAAAGTCTTCGGCCCGGCAGCCCATGGGAACGACGACGGCATCAATGCCGTGCTTTTCAAAGTAAGGGTTGTAGATCAGCGGCGACTTGAAGGTCTCCGTCGGATAGCCCAGATGGGCGATGATCCTGGTGGTACCGGAAATCATGCCGAAAACTTTCAGTGACGCAGAATTTCGCCGAGGAACTTGCGCGTGCGCTCGTGCCTCGGATTGCTGAAGAATATGGCGGGCGGCGCCTCTTCGACGATCGCGCCGCTCGCCATGAAGATGACGCGATCGGCGACCTGGCGGGCAAAGCCCATCTCGTGAGTGACGCAGATCATCGTCATCCCCTCCTCCGCCAGGCCGATCATCGTGTCGAGCACTTCCTTGACCATCTCAGGGTCCAGCGCCGATGTCGGCTCGTCGAACAGCATCACCTTCGGCCGCATGCAGAGCGCACGCGCAATCGCCACGCGCTGCTGCTGGCCGCCGGAAAGCTGCGCCGGATATTTCTCGGCCTGTTCGAGGATCTTGACGCGGTCGAGCAGGCTGCGTGCGCGCTCCTCTGCTTCCGCCTTGCCAAGGCCGAGCGCACGCATCGGCGCCAGCATGCAATTCTGCAGCACGGTCAGATGCGGAAAGAGATTGAACTGCTGAAACACCATGCCGACGTCGCGCCTGATGGCGTCGATATCCTTGGAGCGATGTCCGAGCAGCGTGCCGCCAACGCGGATCTCGCCCTTCTCATAGCTCTCCAGGTGGTTGATGCAGCGGATCAGCGTTGATTTGCCGCTGCCCGAGGGGCCGCAGAGCACGATCCGCTCGCCCTGGCGGACATCCATGTTGATGTCGTGCAATGCCTGAAAGGCGCCGTACCATTTCTCGACCTGCGCCAGGCGGATCATCGGCTCGGTGGTGGTCGTCGTCATCGACACAGTGGTCATGGTTCAATTCTCCCGGACAGGCAGGCGCACTCAGCGCGCCGACATCGCGAAGCGCCGCTCGAGGCGGGCACCGAGGATCGTCAGCGGGCAGCACATGATGAAATAGAGGATGCCGACGATGCCGAAGACCGTCAGCGGCTCGAAGATCTGGTTGGAGATGATGTTGCCGGCACGCGTGAGCTCGGTGAAACCGACGATGGCGGCGAGCGATGTCCCCTTGATCAACTGCACCAGGAAGCCGATCGTCGCCGGCAGCGAGATGCGGATCGCCTGCGGCAGGATCACGTCCTTCATGCGCGACACGTATTTGATGCTGAGCGCCTTGGCCGCCTCGGTCTGCCCGCGCGGCACCGCCTCGATCGAGCCGCGCCAGATCTCGCCGAGATAGGCGCTGGCATGCAGCGTGAGACCGATTGCGACCGCGACCCACGCATCCAGCTTCAGGCCCACCAGCGCCAGTCCGTAATAGACGACGAAAAGCTGCATCAGAAGCGGCGTGCCCTGAAACACCGCGATGTAGCCGGCTGTCAACCTTTCCAGAAGCGGCAGACCGCAGGTCCGCAGCAGCGCGATTATGAGCCCGCCGATCGAACCGCAGATGAAACCGACGACGGACAACACCACCGTCCATTTCAGGCCGATCAGCAGGAAGATGAATTCATCGCGACCCATGGGAGCCTCCTACTTGACCGGGTAATTGAAATAGCGGGATGAGAAGAGCCCGAAGAGGCGCATCATCACCCAGGAGATCACGAGGTAGAAAACCGTGACCGTGAAGTAGACCTCGAAGCTGCGGAAGCTTTCCGACTCGATCCTTTGCGAGACCGAGGTCAGTTCGTAGGCCGAGATCGCCGAGCAGATGCTGGTAGACAGCGTCAAAAGCACGAACTGGCTGGTAAGCGACGGATAGATCGCCCTCAGCGCCGGCTTCAGCACGATGAAACGGAAGACCTGCGCCTTGTGCAGGCCAAGCGCCAGACCGGCTTCCTTCTGGCCCGCGGGGATGGATTGCACCCCGCCGCGAATGATCTCGATCGCGTAGGCGCCGCCATTGATGCCGAGCGCGATGATCGCCGTCGGCGTCGGATCGAGCCTGATGCCGGCGAGCGGCAGGGCGAAATAGATGAAGAAGATCTGCACCAGAAACGGCGTGTTGCGGATGATCTCGACGAAGCCGATCACCAACCAGCGTATCGGCTTGAAGCGGGAATCGCGCAGCATGACGCCGCCGATGCCGATCAGGACCGCAAGCAGCATGCCTGAGATCGCCAGCAGGAACGTACCGAGACAGGCAAGCAGCAGGCTTGGCAGACCGTCGATGACAGGCGTGAAGTCCAGTGTGTAGTTCATGGGCTTGTTTCTGGCCTTTCCTGTCCGGTCAGCGGCTGCGAGCGACCAGCTGCGTCATGGCCTGGATCGCCAGCTCGTACCCATCCGCACCGAAGCCGATCATGATCGCCGTCGCGATCGGCGAGATCAGGGACTTGTGGTAGATGCTCTCGCGGGCATGGACATTGGAGATGTGCAGTTCGATCTTCGGCGGATCGAAGGTCTTCAGCGCATCGAGAAGCGCGATCGAGGTGAATGTAAAGGCAGCAGGGTTGATGATGATCCCGCAAGCCTTCTGGCGCGCCTCGTGAATGCTTTCGATCAGCGCTCCCTCGAAATTGGTCTGGCGAAAATCCACCTCGTAGCCGAGGTCGCGCGCCTTGGCCGTGCAGCGCTGCTCGATCTCGGCGAGCGTCGTCGAGCCATAGATATGCGGCTCCCTTTGGCCGAGAAGATTGAGGTTCGGCCCGTTCAGTACAAAGATCGTCTTGCTCATCATCGCTCCCGCGTTCGGCACGAGACATTCATCGCCGCGGCAAAGCGGCGGCGGCCGCCTTCAAGACGCCGCCGTCGCATCGCCCCATCAGGAAGGGCTTAATTTGCCGCGAAGGGAATGCCTTCGAGGCTCGCCGGGAATTCAGGCACGGGGACCTTCATCCACTTGTCGTAGACCTTCTTCAGCTCGCCGTTTGCCTTGATCTTGTCGATGAAGGTGTTGAGCGAGGCGTTGATTTCCTTCTCGCCCAGACGGGTGCAGGCGCCGTTGTAGAGCTTCTGGAACTCGAGCTTGTTCTCGAATTCGCCGGGACGCGCCTTCTCGACGCGATCCATGTAGAAGATGTTGCCGCCGAGGGCCTCGGCCTGCCCCGATACCAGCGCCTGGACGCTGGCTGCATCGCCGTCGAAACGGCGAATGGTGGCCGAAGCCGGTGCATTCTTGGTGACCTGCGTGTCCTGTGCAGCGCCCTTCGCCACGGAAATGGTCATGTTGGCCATGTCGTCATTCGTCTTGATCGACTTGTTCTTCGGCCCGATCAGCACGATGGCATTGGCATTGTAGGGCTGGCTGAACTGAACCGCCTTGGCGCGGTCCGGCAGCATCGCCATCGTCGCGAAGAGAACATCGACGCGACCAGACGTCAGCGCGGGAATGCGGTTGTTGACCTCAAGCGGCACGAACTCGACCTCGACGCCGAGTTCCTTGGCGTAGAGCGCGCCCATGTCGGCATCGAAGCCGTCCTGCTTGCCGGCGCTGGTAACGAAGCCCCATGGCGGATTATCGCCCTGGATGCCGACGATCAGCTTGCCGCGGGCTTTGATTTCTTCCGGGGTGACGGCGGCGGCCGGCTGAGCCAGCGCGATGCCGGTGAGCAGAGCGGCCGCGCCAAGCATGGCGTTGCGACGTGACAACATGGATTTCAACATCTTTTTCTCCTCCTCAATGGTCGTTGCGACCCCACAGCCTTCCTTCTCCTCCGACTGTGAGACCAAAACTGCCTGACACGGACCGATAAATCAACATAGTTTTTTCAAATCGTATGAGACTTCTATTTTCAAACGTTGAATTGAACTTCTCACGACATTCGTCATAATGATTATCACGACGATATCGGCCAGGGAGGATAAGCGAGATGAAAACCTCGATAGCGACGGTTTCGATCAGCGGCGAGCTGCCGGAGAAGCTTGAAGCGATCGCGCGGGCGGGCTTCGATGGCGTGGAGATTTTCGAGAACGACTTCCTGGCCTTTGACGGCAGCCCCGCCGATGTCGGCAAGATGGCCCGCGATCTCGGCCTGAAGATCACGCTGTTCCAGCCATTCCGTGATTTCGAGGGCATGCCGGAACCGCTGCGCAGCCGCACCTTCGACCGCGCCGAACGCAAGTTCGATATCATGCAGCAGCTTGGCACGGACCTCGTGCTCGTCTGCTCGAACGTCTCTTCCGCCTCGCTCGGCGGCCTCGACCGCGCCGCCGCCGACTTCCGCGAACTGGGCGAACGCGCAGCGGCACGCGGACTGCGCGTCGGCTACGAGGCGCTGGCATGGGGGCGCCACATCAACGACCACCGCGACGCCTGGGAGATTGTGCGTCGTGCCGACCACGACAATATCGGCCTGGTGCTGGACAGCTTTCATAGCCTGTCGCGCAAGATCGACATCAATTCCATCCGCTCGATCCCGAAAGAGAAGATCTTCATCGTACAGCTGGCGGACGCGCCGCAGATCGACATGGATCTGCTTTACTGGTCGCGACACTTCCGCAACATGCCCGGTGAAGGCGACCTGCCGGTGACCGCCTTTACATCCGCGATCGCCGCGACCGGGTATGACGGCTACTATTCGCTGGAGATCTTCAACGACCAGTTCCGTGGCGGCTCGACGCGCGAGATCGCGGCCGACGGCCATCGTTCGCTGATCTATCTGGGCGATCAGGTGCGCCGTAGCCTCGGCGGCGACAACCCGATTGGAAAGCCCATGCCGCCGCGCGCGACGGTGAAAGGTGTCGGTTTTGTCGAATTCACGGCCGATGAAGGCGATGCGGCCGAGCTGATCGGCATCCTTGAGGTGCTGGGCTTTCGCAAGACGGCCAAGCATCGCAGCAAGGAGGTCAGCCTCTACGAGCAGGGCGGCATCCGCATTCTCGTCAATATCGACCAGGCGGGCTTCGCCAATGCGGCATACGCCGTCCACGGGACGCTCGCCTATGCATTCGCGCTCGTGGTGGACGATGCCAGGGAGGCCCACCGGCGCGCGGTGGCACTCAATGCCGAACCCTTCCTGCAACCGGTCGCCGAAGGCGAACTCGAGCTGCCGGCGATCCGCGGCGTCGGGGGCGGTATTGTCTATCTGATCGACGAGGCGTCGCCGCTCGGACGCTTCGCGGAAGTCGATTTCATTCCCGTCGACGAACAGCTATCGGCCTCGAGCGCGGGTCTGCTACGCATCGACCACATCGCGCAGACAGTCGCCTACGACGAAATGCTGACCTGGCTGCTCTTCTATACCTCGATCTTCGCGACCGAGAAAACGCCGATGGTCGATATCATCGATCCCGGCGGTGTCGTACGCAGCCAGGTGGTCGAGAACGAAGAGGGATCGCTGCGGATCACGCTCAACGGCGCGGAAAACAGGCGGACGCTCGCCGGTCATTTCATCGCGGAAAAATTCGGCTCGGGCATCCAGCATCTTGCCTTCAGCACCGACGATATCTTCGCCACCGCCGAGACCTTGCGAAAGGCAGGCTTCAAGCCGCTACACATTTCCCCGAACTATTATGGCGACGTGGAAGCGCGCTTCGGTCTGGATCCCGATCTCACCGAGCGGCTAAAAGAATATAACATTCTCTACGACCGCGACGAGCACGGCGAATATTTCCAGCTCTACAGCGGCACATACGGTGAGGGCTTCTTCTTCGAGATCGTCGAGCGCAAGGGCTATCGGGGTTATGGAGCGGCCAATGCCATCTTCCGCATCGCCGCGCTGAAAAAGCAAATGCGCCCCGAGGGCCTGCCGCGCGATAGTGACTAAGTCTCGCGTATGCGATCAGGCGACGATACCACTCTTCAGAATGTGCTCGACCCCACTATGCACATGTCGGTGGATCACGGCCTTGGCCTGCTCAGCATCGCGTCGAAGTGCGAAATCGAAGAGCGCCCGGTGATCCTCGACCACCGGCTTGCCGCGGAAGCTTTCGGCCAGCATGTGATAGCGCAGAAAGCGGTCGAAGACCGAAGAGAGCGTCGCCATCAGCGTCGCTGAGTTACAGGCCGAGACGATCGCCTGGTGGAACTCCCAGTCATAGCGAACCCATTCAATGGTGCGCGAGGCATCACCGGCGAGAAGCCGCCGTTCCGCGGCCGCCAGCTTGTGATGCGCCGCGACGATCGAAGCCTCCCATTCGAGATCGCCAGCGGCGAAAGCGAGATCGAGCGCGTGGGTTTCGAGCACCACCCGGAGGTCCGCAAGTTCGAGCAATTCACGGCGCGACGCCGGGCTGACCTCGAAGCCCTTCTGCCCCTCGGCGACGACGAGATTTTCCGTTGTCAGGCGGCTGAGGATTTCCCGCAGCGGCGAGACGCTGATCGAATAACGCTCGCGCGCCTGCTCCAGCTTGATCTTGGATCCGGGCGGCAAGATGCCGGAAATGATATCCTGGCGGATCTGCCGAAACACGACCTCGCTGACGGTTTCGGCCGTCTCTTCCGTTTTCTTCAGCATTGCGTTACGCGGGCTCCAGTCGCCGTGATTTGGAAAATCATACAGCAGATTGCCTTTCCTATGTCTTTTTTAAATATGGCAGAGGATAGGATTTCAGCGGCTGTGACAATGGGGTAACGTGCACGGCAAAGTTCGCATCGAAATAACAGAGCATCGGGATGTTGCAGCAGACAGAAAACGAGACAATCGCGGAAAGCAGCTACCGCCGCATCCGTGCCGACATCATCTTCGGCCGGCTCGCACCGGGCCAGAAATTGAAGCTGGATGCGCTGAAGGAATCCTACGAAACATCGATCAGCACGCTCAGGGAAGTCCTCAATCGTCTTTCCTCGGAAGGGCTAGTACTTGCTGAAGGGCAGCGCGGATTCCAGGTTTGTCCCGTCTCGATTACCGATCTCAAGGAGATCGCCGCTTTGCGGCTGCTCCTTGAGACGCATGCGCTGGAGCAGTCCTTCGCGCAAGGCGACATGGAGTGGGAGGCGCGCCTAGTCTCCGCCCACTACAAGCTTGCGAGCTTGGAGCGGCTGATGGCGACCGGTGATGCCAGCCGGGCCGAGGATTGGAAACGATACGACTGGGAGTTTCACCAGGCGCTGATTTCGGCCTGTGGCTCCAAGCTCCTGATCGAAACGCACTCAGTCATCTTCGACAAGTATCTGCGCTATCAGATGGTCGCTCTATCCTACCGAGGCGACGTAGCGGCACGCGAGCATCAGGCGCTTCTCGATGCTGCGCTCGAACGCGATGCCGATGCGGCCAAGAATATCCTTGCCGCTCATATCGAAGGCGGTGTCGAGCATGCGCTGGCGCGCGGTCTGCTGAAGCAGGACAGCTGAGGGCTGAGCAAAATTCCACCGGACAATGGCCAACCCATTTCTGTGCAGTCATCGCGCAACGGCCAGATAACGCACGCATTCCATTATTGCCTATACCTCGTTAACCTACGACTCTGAGGACTGCTGGGAGGAAACATGCGTACCAAAGTTGCCATCATCGGTTCGGGGCCGGCAGGATTGTTGCTTGGCCAACTGCTGACCGAGGCCGGTATCGACAACGTCATACTCGACCGTGTGGCCAAGGATTACGTTCTCGGCCGCGTGCGGGCGGGCGTGCTGGAGGAAGGCACGGTCGAGCTCATGGACAGGGCAAAATCCGGCACCCGGATGCATGCCGAAGGGCTGCTCCATGACGGCTTCTCGCTCGCTTTCGACGGCCGTGATCATCGCATCGATCTCGCCGGCCTGAGCGGAGGAAAGCGCGTCATGGTTTATGGTCAAACGGAATTGACGCGCGACCTGATGGAGCATCGAGAGGCCAGCGGGGCGATGTCGATCTACGAGGCGACCAACGTCACGCCACACGATTTCGACAGCGAAACTCCCTACGTGACCTATGAGAAGGATGGCGTGACCCATCGCATCGACTGCGATTTCATCGCCGGATGCGACGGTTTCCACGGCGTTAGCCGCAAGGCGGTGCCGGAGCGGTCGATCCGCACCTTCGAGAGGGTCTATCCTTTCGGCTGGCTCGGCATTCTGGCCGATGTCGCGCCTGTTAGCCATGAGCTTGTCTACGCCAACCATCCGCGCGGCTTCGCGCTTTGTTCGATGCGCTCGCAGACCCGCAGCCGCTATTACATCCAGGCTCCCGTCGACGAGAAAATCGAGGATTGGAGCGACGACCGCTTCTGGGACGAACTGCGCCGCCGCCTGCCCACGCATCATGCGGAAGCGCTGCAGACCGCGCCGTCCTTCGAAAAGTCGATTGCCCCGCTTCGCTCCTTCGTTGCCGAGCCGATGCGGTTCGGCAGGCTGTTTCTCGCTGGCGACGCCGCCCATATCGTCCCACCGACAGGCGCCAAGGGGCTGAACCTTGCGGCGAGCGACGTGCACTACCTTTTCTCGGGTTTTTCTGAGTATTACACCGAGGGTTCTTGTGCCGGCATCGACGCCTACTCGCAGCGGGCGCTGTCGCGTGTCTGGAAGGCAGTCCGATTCTCCTGGTGGATGACGACCATGCTGCATCGTTTCCCTGATACCGACGACTTCGGCCAGAAGATCCAGGAGGCGGAGCTCGACTATCTCACGCATTCGCAAGCCGCGGCGACGGTGTTGGCCGAAAACTACGTCGGATTACCCTTCTGAGCGTCCGGCTTTGAGCTGGGCAGGCCGACCGCCACCTCCCTAGCCGCCTCGCGAATGGTCTGCATCAGGATCGAAAGCGGCAGCGACGGGATGGCGTCGTTGCGCATGGTCAGGCCCACGGGGCCCTTAGTCTCGCTCGTATCGATCGGCAGCACCGCCAGCGCGCCATCCTCGATATCGTTGGCGACGACGCCGGCGGAGATGATCCAGATGGCATCGCTTGCGCGCACGAAGGCGCGGCCAAAGCTGTCTGAGACCGTTTCTATCTGGTTGGGAAGGCTGGGCACACCATTGGCGATGAGAAGCCCCTCGACGAATGGGCGGATGATCGACGCGCGGGTCGGCATCAGGATCGTGTAGTCACCGAGCGCATTGAAATGCGACTGCCTGGCCTTGAGCAGCGGATGGCCGGCGCGCACCGCGAAGACCACCTGCTCCGAGTAGAGATGCTCGAAGGAAAATCCGGTCATCTTTTCCGGCCCCGCAAGCCGCCCCACCACAAGGTCGAGATCGCCGACACGAAGCTGCTCGAGAAGCACGGCGTTCTCGCCGGTGACGATCTTCAGCCGGCTCCAGGTGTTTTCCTTCAGAAACAGCTTCATCGCCCGCGGCATGATCCGCGTCGATACGGTCGGCAAGGCGCCGATGCGGATCGGTGGCGCATCGCCGATCCGCTCCTGCGTGACAGAATCGAGTCCCTGCCGCAGTGCCGTCAGCGCCGCGCCGGCGTGTTTCAGGAAAACCTCGCCGTATCGCGTGATCTTGATGCCGCGTCCGTCGCGTTCGAAGACTTCCACGCCGAGAACACCTTCAAGCTCTCGTATCGTCTTGGTCACGGCGGGCTGGCTGACATGCAGCAGCTCGGCCGCCTTCATCACGCTTTTCTGGCGCGCGACCTCGACAAAGGTTTGCAGATGGCGGAACTTTATGCGGCTGTCGATCATCTCTTACATAACTCTAGAGTTATAGGATCGCCACGAAATATCATTTTACCTAACCAGATTAAACATTCAATTTCCTGTCAGGAGGAGTTTCCAGTGCAGTTTGCCCGCGTCAACGACATCGCGATCCACTACCAGGTTATCGGCGGTCCGGCCGACAAGCCGGTTCTCGTCTTTGCGAATTCGCTTGGCACCGATTTCCGCATCTGGCGCGACGTGATCGTCCGGCTGGCAGGCGATTTCGCCATTCTGCTCTACGACAAGCGCGGCCACGGCCTCTCAGATGTCGGCCCGACGCCCTACACGATCGAGGACCACGCATCGGACCTGATCGGCCTCATAGAAACGCTTGAGATCAAGAAGGCCATCATCTGCGGCCTCTCGGTCGGCGGGCTGATTGCCCAGTCGCTTTACCGGCAGCGGCCTGATCTCGTCAGCGCTCTCATCCTCTGCGACACCGCCCACAGGATCGGCACCGCCGACAGCTGGAACGCGCGCATCTCGGCCATCGAACAAAATGGCATCGACAGCATGTGCGATGCCATCATGGAGCGCTGGTTCACACCGGCTTTCCGCCGCCCCGAAAACACGGCCTACAACGGCTACTGCAACATGCTCGTCCGCCAGCCGGTCGCCGGCTACGTCGCCACCTGCGCCGCCGTGCGTGATGCCGATTTTACCGAAGCGGCGAAGGCGATCGCCGTGCCGACGATCTGCATCGTCGGTGACCAGGACGGCTCGACGCCGCCCGACCTCGTCAAATCGCTGGCACAGCTGATCCCCAACGCCCGCTACGAAATCATCCGCGATGCCGGCCATATTCCCTGCGTCGAGCAGCCCGAGGCGCTGACGGCGGTGATCCGCGCATTCATCGACTTCGCATTAGATGGAAAAGCTCATGAGTGATACTCCGCTTGCCTCCGAGCGCTACAGGCAAGGCATGGCGACCCGCCGCGCCGTTCTGGGCGACAGCCATGTCGATCGTGCCGAAGCCGCTTCGACGGCATTCGACAAGCCGTTTCAGGATCTGATCACCGAAGCCGCCTGGGGTCACGTTTGGTCGCGCCCGGGGTTGACCAAGCGCGAGCGCTCGATCGTCACGATCGCGCTGCTCGCGGCACTTGGCCAGGACGATGAGGTGGCCATGCACGTGCGCGCGACCGCCAATACAGGGGCCAGCCGAGACGACATCTGCGAAGCGCTGCTGCATGTGGCGATCTACGCCGGTGTCCCGGCCGCCAATCACGCGATCAAGATCGCCAAGCAGGTCTTCGAACAGATGGACGCCGAAAAGGCGGCTTGAGAGGAAGTCATGTCCGAAATACCGAACCGCAAGCCCGAGACGGGCGCCTTCTTCGCCCGCGACCTCAGCTGGCATCCGCCTGCCTATGCGCCCGGCTACAAGACCTCGGTTCTGCGCTCGCCGAAGCGCGCGCTTCTTTCGCTCGACGGCACGATCTCGGAAATCACGGGTCCCGTCTTCGGCCATGCGATGATCGGCGAACTCGACAACGACCTCCTCCACAACTTCGCCAAGCCGGGCGAAAGCGCCATCGGCGAACGCATCATTGTCCATGGACAGGTACTCGACGAACGCGGCCGGCCGCAGGCCGGCGTTCTGGTCGAGTTCTGGCAGGCCAATGCCGGCGGGCGCTACCGCCACAAGAAGGAAAGCTATCTGGCGGCGATCGATCCGAACTTCGGCGGCTGCGGGCGCGCGATCACCGATGAGGATGGCCGCTATTTTTTCCGCACGGTGAGGCCGGGCGCCTATCCATGGCCGAACGGCGTCAACGACTGGCGCCCGGCGCATATCCACTTCTCGATCTTCGGCCACGGCTTCGCGCAGCGCCTGATCACCCAGATGTATTTCGAAGGCGACCCGATGATCTGGAAGTGTCCGATCGTCGGAACGATCCCCGACCAGGCCGCCATCGAACAGCTGATCGCGCCGATGGATTGGGGCAATACGATCCCTATGGATAGCCGAGCCTACAGGTTCGACATCGTGCTTCGCGGCCGTCGCTCGACGATGTTCGAAAACAAGCTGGAGGGCAACTGATGGCTCAGGAATTGCGCTATCTCAAGGAAACCCCTTCGCAGACGGCTGGCCCTTACGTCCATATCGGCCTGACGCCGAATTTCTGCGATATTGGCGGCGTCTATGAACGCGATCTCGGCGTCGCGATGGTCAACGACAAGACAACAGGCGAGCGCATTACCGTCACCGGCCGCATCTTCGATGGCGCCGGCGCGCTGGTGCGCGATGCCGTCATCGAGATCTGGCAGGCCGACAGCGCCGGGCTCTATAACAGCCCGTCGGAAATGCGCGGCGCCGCCGATCCGAATTTCACCGGCTGGGGCCGCTGCCCGACCCGCGCCGAGAATGGCGTCTATAGCTTCGACACCGTCAAGCCGGGCAAGGTTCCCTTCAAGGACGGGCGCAGGCAAGCGCCGCATATCAGCTTCTGGATCGTCGCGCGGGGCATCAATATCGGTTTGCAGACGCGCATGTACTTTCCGGAGGAAGCCGAGGCGAACGGCGCCGACCCGCTGCTTCAGCGCATCGAACACAGGGATCGCGTCGCAACGCTTATTGCCGCGCGCGATGGCTCTACCTATACGTTCGATATCCGGCTGCAGGGCGAGAACGAGACCGTCTTTCTCGACATATGAGACGGCGCGGGACCGTTCATTCCACAGCCGCTGATGACCACGAACGATGAGATGACACATGGGCGCGACTGCCTTCGACCACCCCTTTCTCTCCGGCCTTGTCGGCGACGAGGAGACATCGGCCTGGTTCACGGGCGAGGCCGATATTCGCGCGATGCTGCAATTCGAGGCGGCACTCGCGCGCGCCGAGGCAGCCCATGACGTCATCCCTGAGCCCGCCGCGCAGAGGATTTCGGCCGCCTGCGCCGGGTTCAAGGCCGACCTACCCGCTCTTCGCGCCGCCACTGCCCGCGACGGCGTCGTCGTTCCCGAGCTCGTTCGCCAACTGCGCACGGCCACTGGCGATGCGTCTCCTCATGTCCATGTCGGCGCCACCAGCCAGGACGTCATCGATACCAGCCTGATGCTGAGGTTGAAGCCCGTCGCTTTTGTTTTCGCGGCCCGTCTGGCGGCACTTGAGCTGCGTTTCGCGGAACTGCGGCAAGCCTTCGGTGATAGGGCGCTGATGGGCCGGACCCGAATGCAGGCGGCAATCCCGATCGCCGTTGCCGACCGGCTGCGCGCATGGCATGCGCCCTTGGGCGGCTACCGCGAGACGCTGACAGGATTGCGCTTCCCGCTGCAGTTCGGAGGGGCGGCCGGCACGCTCGATAAACTCGGCGACAAGGCGTCAGCGGTGCGTAGCTCGCTGGCGCAGGAACTTGGGCTTTTCGATATCCAGCAATGGCAGAGCCAACGGGCCGTTATCGCGGAGTTTGCCGGTCTCCTTGCCCAGATTTCAGGCAGCCTCGGCAAGTTCGGCCAGGACGTCGCGCTGATGGCCCAGGCCGGAGACGAGATCGGACTGACGGGGGGCGGCGGGTCATCCGCAATGGCGCACAAGCAGAACCCCGTCGCGGCCGAGACGCTGGTGGCATTGGCGCGCTTCAACGCGACGCAGATCTCCGCGATCCACCACTCAATGGTGCACGAACAGGAGCGCTCCGGTGCTGCGTGGACACTTGAATGGCTGGTGCTGCCGCAAATGGCGATCGCCACCGGCGCGGCACTGCGCCTGGTGCACGAACTGGCGAGCAATATAAGCCGGCTTGGCACCGCCGATACATAACTTGCGGAGTATGAATTATGGCATTTATTTCATTTTACATTACCGTTTCGCATGACAGACTGGCCTGAGAACTTTAGCCGCGCGCTAAGAAGGCGTTGGAGTCGCCTAAAAGGGAGAGAGATAGAATGAGGAAGCTGCTTCTGGCCGCCGCCGCGGCCCTGCTCATGGGTTCGGGCGCTTATGCCGACACGATCAAGGTCGGCGTGGTTGGCCCGTTTTCCGGTCCGTTCGCCCTGCAGGGCAAGAACTTCAAGGCCGGGATCGACGCCTACATGGCGACCAATGGAAAGAAGGTCGGCGACAACACGGTCGAGATCATCTATCGCGATCTCCCCGCGGCTGACCCCGCGCAATCCAAATCGCTCGCCCAGGAGCTGGTCGTCAAGGAGAAGGTCCAGTATCTGGCCGGCTTCTATTTCACTCCTGACGCGATGGCCGTCACGCCGATCCTGAAGCAGGCCAACACGCCGCTCGTCGTCATGAACGCCGCGACCTCGGCGATCGTCACCAAGAGCCCACTGGTCGTGCGCACCTCCTTCACCACCTGGCAGACATCGACACCAATGGCGCAGGTCGCCTTCGACAAGGGCGTCAAGAAAATCATCTCCGTGGTCAGCGACTACGGGCCGGGTGTCGATGCCGAGAATGCCTTCAAAGCGGGCTTCGAGAAGGCAGGCGGCGAGGTCGTCGAGGCGATCCGCATGCCGCTTGCGACCAATGATTTCAGCCCGATTATGCAGCGCATCAAGGACTCCGGCGCTCAGGGCGTCTTCGCCTTCCTGCCGTCTGGCCCGACGACGCTCGGTTTCGTGAAGGCCTATAACGAGAACGGCCTGAAGGGCGCCAATATCCAGCTCTTCGCCCCCGGCGACCTGACGCAGGAATCCGACCTGCCGGCACTCGGCGATGCAGCACTCGGCATCCTCACCACCTTCCACTACGCTGTCTCGCACGATTCCCCTGAGAACAAGGCGTTCGTCGAAGCAGCCGGCAAGGCGATCGGCAACCCGGCCGAACTCACCTTCCCTGCTGTCGGCGCCTATGACGGCATGCATGTCATTTACAAGATGATCGAAGCGACCGGCGGCAAACAGGATGCGCAAAAGGCTGTCGACGCGGTCAGGGGCCTTGCCTGGACAAGCCCGCGCGGCCCCGTTTCGATCGATCCCGAAAGCCGCCACATCACACAGAACATCTATCTGCGCGAGGTTGCCAAGGGTGACGACGGCAAGTTCATCAACAAGGAAATCCAGACCTTCGAGAAGCAGGGCGATCCGGGGCTTGCCGCTTTGAAGTGAGCAACGCGGCTGGCGGACCTTTGCGTCCGTAGCCCCCTCACCCTACCCTCTCCCCGCTGGGGAGAGGGGAAGTGAACGCGGTGCCTGACATCCCTTCCGTCCTTCGGGGCCGAAGGACGGGTCAAGACAAGCGGCTCGACCTCGGGGTGCCGGCAGGCCGAAAAAGGCTACGCGGCACAGCGCCTGCTCGTCGTCGCACAATATGGTACAAGGACCACGCCAACCCATGCAAACTGTCTTCAGCATAGCCGTCGATGCGCTCGCCTATGGCATGGTGCTGTTCGTGATCTCGATCGGCCTTTCGGTGACCATGGGCCTGATGCGAGTCGTCAATCTGGCGCACGGCGCCTTCGCGATGATCGGCGGCTATATCGCGTCCTATGCGGTGCGCGACCTTGGGCTCGGCTATGGCATCGGCGTGATTGCAGCCGTGGTCGGCACGATCATCATTGCCATTCCCATGGAGCGTTTCCTTTATCGCCGCATCTACGGCGCACCCGAGTTGACGCAGGTGCTGATGACGATCGGCATCACCTTTTGCATCATCGGCATCGCCAACTATGCGATGGGGCCGACGCTTAAAACCATTCCCTTGGCCGAGAGCCTGCAGGGCTCTGCCAATCTCGGCTTCCGCACCATTCCCGTTCACCGCCTCTTCGCGATCGTTTGCGGGCTTGGCGTCGCCGTCGCGCTCTGGTTCACGATCGAGCGGACGAGCTTCGGCGTGAAGCTGCGCGCCTCGGTCGACAATGCCGCGATGGCAGCCGCACTTGGGGTGCGCACGGAGATCATCTACGCGCTGAGCTTCGCGGTCGCGGTCGGGCTTGCGGCTTTCGGTGGCGTCGTCGGCGCCGAGCTGCTGCCGGTCGAGCCCTACTACGCGCTGCGCTATATGGTGACCTTCCTGGTCGTCGTCTCAGTCGGTGGCGCGGGCTCGATCCCCGGCGCGTTGATCGCCTGCCTGGTGCTTGGCGGCATCGACACGACCGGCCGTTATCTGATGCCCGAGTTCGGTGAATTCTTCTTCTACCTCGCCGTCATCGCCATCATCTGCATCTTCCCGCGTGGCTTTGCCGGAAGGGCGAAATAGGATGACGCTCGCCATGAATACCGACACGACCGCTGCCTCCGCCCGACGCTACCGCTCCGCAGGTCGCGATCTCGCGGGCATCGCCATAATCATCCTTCTTGCCGCCATCGGCTACCTGCTGTTTCCCGACAACCTGGCGCTTTTGACGCGCATCATCGCCATTGCGCTGCTGGTCTTGTCGCTCGACCTCGTCACCGGCTATTGCGGCATTGCAACGCTTGGCCACGCTGCCCTTTTCGGCAGCGGTGCTTATGCAGCGGGGATCGTGTCCGCTCATTATGGCATCACCGATCCGCTGCTGATGACGCTGGCGGGCATCGTCAGCGGCGCGGTTGCGGGGCTGATCTGCGGCGCGATCATCCTGCGCGCCCATGGGCTGCCGCAGCTGGTGCTTTCGATCGCACTGATCAACCTCTTCCATGAGTTCGCCAACAAGGCCTCGTCCTGGACGGGCGGCAGCGATGGCCTCTCCGGCATTTCCACCGATCCCCTGCTCGGCTATTTCGAGTTCGATCTCTATGGCCACACCGCCTATGTCTTCGGCGTCGTGCTGCTCCTCGTCGTCTTCGTATTGCTGCGTCTGCTGGTGCGCTCTCCCTTCGGCATGCTCTGCCGCGGCATCAAGGAAGACCCGCTGCGCATCAAGGCGATGGGCGCATCGCCAAAGGTCGCGCTGACGAAGATGTATGTGATATCGGGCGCCGTCGCCGGCGTCGGCGGGGCGTTGACGGCGATCTCGACGCAGGTCGTCGGCCTCGACAGCCTGTCCTTCACGCTTTCGGCCGAGAGCCTCGTCATGCTCGTGCTCGGCGGCACCGGCTCGCTGTTCGGCGCGCTCTCCGGAACCGTCATCTTCATGCTCTTCGAGGATTACGTCTCGGCCGCCAATCCCTTCCACTGGCTGACCATGGTCGGCGCGCTGTTGATCCTCGTCGTTCTTTTCGCGCCGAAGGGCATCTACGGAACGGCCGCGGCGCTGCTTTCGCGACGCAAGGAGGCCGCCGAATGAACGCCGTCTTTGAAGTCGCCAACCTGAAGAAATCCTTCGGCGGTCTGGCCGTCACCAACGACGTTTCGATCTCGATGCATCCAGGTGATCGCGTCGCGCTGATCGGACCGAACGGCGCAGGCAAGACCACCTTCGTCAACCTGGTCACCGGCAATCTGGCGCCTGATTCCGGCGATGTCTGGCTGGGCGGCGAGACCGTCACGCGGGTGGATGCGGCCGGCCGCGTCAAGCGCGGGCTGGTCCGCTCGTTTCAGGTCACCCGGCTCTTTCAGGACATGACGCCCGCCGAGCATGTCGCGCTCGCCATCCTGCAGCGAGATGGACGCACGGGCCGGATGTTCGGCAACTTCCTGTCGATGCCTGATGTCATGGACGAGGTGACCGGCATGTTGCACACGCTGGGCCTCGATAACCTGATGCACCGCAAGGTCAACGAGATCGCTTACGGCCAGCAGCGCCTGCTGGAGATCGCCGTCGCCATGGCGCTGAAACCGAAGGTGCTGCTGCTCGACGAACCGGCGGCCGGCGTACCGCAGAGCGATACGGGACGCATAGAACAGGCGCTGGCCGACCTGCCCGCCGATCTTGCCGTGCTGATGATCGAGCACGACATGGACCTTGTCTTCCGCTTCGCCAAGCGCGTCATCGTGCTCGCCGCCGGCGCCATCATTTTCGACGGCTCGCCCGCCGATGTCACCAAGGACGCCCGCGTGCGCGAGGCCTATCTCGGGAGCTATGCCAATGCCAGCCACGTCGCTTGAGGTCGAGAACCTGTCGGCTGGATACGGCCCGACGCGGGTTATCGAACATGTTTCCTTCTCGGTACCGGCCGGTGCCCGCCTTGCCGTGCTTGGCCGTAACGGCATGGGCAAGACCACGTTGCTCGCAACGCTCGCGGGACAGACGAAGCGCTATGATGGTCGCATCCGCCTGGGCTCCGCCGACGTTTCGGCGATACCGAGTGCTGCGCGGGCACACCAGGGACTGGGTTATGTGCCGCAGGCACGCTGCATATTCCCGACGCTGACAGTCGAGGAGAACCTCTTCGTTGGGCTCAAGGGGCGCCCAAAGACGGCGATCGAAGAAGCCTACCAGATGTTTCCGCGCCTCAAGGAGCGCCGCCGCAATCTCGGCAACCAGCTCTCCGGCGGCGAACAGCAGATGCTCTCGACGGCCCGCTCCATTCTCGGCCGCCCCTCGGTGCTGTTGCTGGACGAGCCACTGGAGGGCCTGGCGCCCGTCATCTGCGAGGAACTGATGTCCGCTTTCGCCGAACTCGCGCGGACGGGCGACATGACCATCCTGCTCGTCGAGCAGCGCATCCAGAGCGCGCTGGAATTCGCTGATCAGGTCATCATCCTTGAGCGTGGCAGATTGGCATGGAGCGGCACGCCGCAGGCGCTGGCTCAAGACCACGACGCCGTCGAGCGGCTACTGGGTGTGGGCGGCCTGCACTGAGATGAGCGCCTTTCGGCGCTCTGTCAAAGGTCCATGACCATCTCGTGCCAGGCCACGCCGCCATGATCAGAGGCGGATGGCTGCGTGTACCGGTAGCCCATCTTCGCATAGAGGGCCACATGCTGCTCTTTGCACATCAGATGAATGCTCTTCTTGCCAGCGTCGCGCATTTCCCGGATGAAACGTTGCATGAGCAGCTTAGAATAGCCCTTGCCCTGCTCGGCCGGATCCACAACCACCGACATGATGACCACATTCGGCGCCGCCGGATCGTGGCCAATTAGCTCCTTGAACGCCTCGTCGGACATGACAACGTCAAATGCGCAACCACTGTTGATAAAGCCCGCGATCCTGCCTTCCGCCTCAAGGATCAAAAAGCCTTCGGGATATTGCGCGATGCGTGTGGCGATCTTCTCCAACGTCGCCGCCTCATCGCCTTCGTAGGCGGTCGTTTCAATCTCAAAGCATCGTGCAGCATCGGCTGGAACAGCGTGGCGGAAGGAGGGGCTGGCGGTCATGGTGTAGTCCTATCGGTTTCCCGGTTTGCTTAGCAACTTTCGGATGGCTGCGCCATGACGGCGTGTGAGCAGGCGCGGGGACGCGTCTTTTGGGCTCGCTTGTGTCGGATATGTAAACGCGTGCGTTTGCGATCGTCATCTACCAGGCCATTGACAGCAGTGAACTCTTTTTATAACCATCCGGTCGGAAACAAATGGAGATCACATATGGGAAGAAAGCGCGTCATTGATCAACAGGCCATACTCGATGCCGCGGAACGTGTGGTCGGGCGAGATGGTGCCGCGAACCTGACATTGGACGCTGTCGCCAAAGAGGCTGAGGTCACCAAGGCGAGCGTCCTCTATGACCATAAGTCGAAGCAGGCGCTGATCGAGGCCGTTGTCGACCGCGCCTTCGAGCGCGATAATGCTCACCATGCCGGGCTCGAAGCGCAGTTCCCCGATGAAGCCGATCGAGCAATTCGCGGTCGCATCGCTGCTGCTGCAGAGCCACCTCCAGAAGAGTTTCGTGCCGTTGCGCTAAACCTGAGCGCTGCGCTTGCGCTGGATGCAAAGCTGCGCGGGAAGATGCAGGACAATCAGGCAGCGACGGTCGATCGTATTCTCGAAACGTCGCCATCTCCGCGTGGCGCGCTTCTCGCCTATCTCGCTCTGGAGGGGCTGAAGTTCCTTGAGCATCTCGATTTCCATCACTTTGCTCCGGACGAGCGACGAAGGCTTCTTCGAGAGATCAACTGGCTCGTGACGGCCAAGACCGGAGAAGCGGATATCCCCGAGACATCCGCGAACTGATCCCAACAGCACATTAGGTGTACGACATGATTGACAAAAGCATTGCCGCAGCCGCCGCGGCCACGGATAAGTACGTCCCGTTTAGACGGATATTTGTAACCGGCGGCAGCGGCTACGTCGGCCGCAACCTGATCCGACACTTCGTCGCGCGCGGATTCGAGGTGGTGGCTCTTGTTCGCAGCGAAGCATCCGAACAGGTCGTACGGACACTCGGCGCGATTCCCCATCGCGGCGATATTCTGGGTGGCGATCTCGTTGCGCCTATGGTTGGTTGCGAGGCACTTGTACATGCGGCTGCGGATACCGACCACGGCCCCGCCACCGAGCGCCAGCGGCAGGTGAACGAAGCGGGCACAAGGGCCGTTATGGAGGCTGCCAGTGCGTCTGGCGTCAGAAAGGCCGTTCATCTCAGCACGGAATCGGTGTTCGCCACCGGAAAGCCCTTGGTCAACGTGGACGAGACCCTGCCTCTGCCCCGCAAGTTCGCGGGCGGTTACTCACGTAGCAAGGCGGCGGCGGAACGGATCGCTCTGGATTTCAATTCCCTGGAATTGCCGGTAGTCGTTCTGCGTCCCCGATTCGTTTGGGGTCGCGACGATACGACCGCTCTGCCTGCTCTAGTCGACGCGGCACAATCCGGCAAATTCGCTTGGATCAGCGGTGGCAATTACCTGACCTCGACAACCCATATCGCCAACCTCTGCGTCGCCGTAGACCAGGCGCTCGCGAATGGGCGTGGCGGCGAAGCTTACTTCATCTCCGATGGAGAGCCTGTCGCATTCCGGACCTTCGTTTCGGCGCTGCTGCAAACACAAGGGCTGAGTGTAACCGAAAAGTCCGTGCCGCGTGGCGTCGTCAGGACTGTCGCGGCGATCGGTGACCTGCTTTCCCGTCTGTCTGGTGGCAAGATCGTGCCCCCGTTGACGTTGCAATCCTATGCAACGTCGGCAGTGGAGATTTCACTCGATATCAGCAAAGCCCGACGAGAACTCGACTATAGGCCGGTGATCTCAAGGGAACAGGGGTTGGGAGAGCTTCGAACCGATCAGCACTGGTAATCTTCAAGCGCGTTCATTGTCTGGTGTGCCCGTCTTGATCCAATGCGCCTTGCCGCGCAGGAAACAAGGTCGCAGCGAGCGTGGCCCGCAGAGCTCGCCAATGAACCATTCCTTATGCGTCAATCGTCCAGGAGATGGGCGCCGCGTCCCCAATGCGGCGGCATGCCGTGGTCACTCATTGACAAGGCTTCAGTGCGGCAAATATCTCGCGGAGCTTTTCATTGATGGAGAGACAGGATGCACCTGAACATATGGACTGCGTTTGCATTGGCTTCCTTGATGGCGCTGACAGCGTCGCCGCCGACTCCGGCCTATGCCGTGACCGTCAACATTCACGTCGGTTCCGATCTCAACTTCGGCCGCGCGATCAGTTGCAGACAAGGGCAACAACTCCTTCAGAACCGCGGTTTTCGCAATGTCCGGCGCGTCGATTGCCGCGGCCGAGTGTTCATTTATCATGGAAGGCGCGGCAGCAGCGATTTCGAGATTGCGCTGAGCGCCCACACAGGCCGCGTGATCCGCATGACAAGGCTGCGCCGATAGCCATCTGTTCAACATAGCTTTATTGGAGTTTGCCATCACGTTCGCTCGGCGCGCCCAGGATTTCCGCTATCCAACGCGTCGAGGAAAACCGTGCGCAGAAGGTGAGGATCGCGATCGTGATCGGCACGCCGATGAAGGCGCCGAACACACCCCAGACGAACGACCAGGAAAAGACCGAAAACAGCACCAGGAATGGCGACATCGCCAGCGCGTAACCCGCAACGCGCGGCTCGATATAGCTTCCGATGACGAATTGTATGATGTTGAGCCCAGCGAAGATGAGGATCGCGGCTTCCGGTGAGCCGAATTGCGCAAGGGCATAAGCGCTTGGCAGCAACGTTGCCACGAATGGCCCCATGAACGGGATATAATTCAGCGTAAAGGCGATGACGCCCCATTCGGCGGCAAAGCGCAGCCCGAAGAGCGCGGACAACGCCCAGACGAGCGTGCCGGTGGCAAGGCTCATCACCGTGCGCACGGCCATGTAACGCCGCAGCTTGGCTGCCGTCTGCAACGCGCCGCCGATGATTGCGTCGGCCTTCTCTTCGCTCAGAGCCTTTCGAATATTGCGCGCGACGGCCTCTGTGTCGAGCAGCCCCAAAAGCACATAAACGACCACGACGATCCAGAAGGAGATCATCGTGTTCAAGCGAGCCGTCGCCCTCTGCAGCACGCGGAGCAGCGAACTGAAGTTGAAGTAGTCCGCCCAAACGCCGGCGATGACGATGCCGTGCCCGTCGAGCCATTGGACGAGATCGCCATAGAGCAGCTGGAAGCGAGCGGCATCGCCGACGACCGAGCGGCCGATGCGCCCGAAGCCCCAGGCGGATATGGAGGCGAGAGCGATGAAAACGCAGACGATCACCGCGACCACCACCGCAAGCGCCAACAGCTTGGGGAGAGCCCTTTGCAGGCTCTGCTGGAGCGGCCAGACGAGACCGATGATGAAAAGCGCGCCGGCAACGGGAGCGAAGACGCTGGCAGCCATCCGGAGAACGCACAAGACCGCTATCGCAGCAAGGATCGCCAGGAGAGTGATAACCGCTCGGCTATTCATCCAGTCGACATCCCCTCCGATTGCCTTCGAGCGACCATCCTCACAAATATCATTGGGCGAGCAATCGGTTGCCTGTCCCAAAAGCATGCCTGACGTCTCTAATCTGCGTGATGATGAACTGGTCGCGGCCGCCCGCCGTCCTGCCGACACCTAGTTGAATGGCCAGATTCGCGGGACCAGGAAGACGGCCACGATGAAGAACCACGCCATCAGGGGCGTGCCGAGTTTCCAGTAGTCGCCGAACCGATAGCCGCCCGCGCCCATCACCATCATGTTTGTTGTTGTCGCGATCGGCGTCATGAAGGATGCGGATCCGGCGATGCAGAGGCTCATCAGCACCGGGTGCGGCTGGATATGCATGGCGGAGGCCGCCGCCATTGCGATCGGAATAACCAGCATCGTCGTCGCCGTGTTGCTCATGACCTGCCCCAACACCGCCATGAGCACGAAGAGACCTGCCACCAGAGCGCTCGGTCCGGCCGAGCCGAGCACGGAGACCAGTTCGTCGGCGATGAACTTTGCCGTGCCTGACTGTATCATCGCGGTCGAAATCGGCATCATCGCGCCAATGAGGATGACCGTCGTCCAGTGAACGGCGCGGTAGGATTGCTCGACGGTGATCGCGCCGGAAGCAACAAGCACGCAGGCGCACAGGATGCCCGCGACGGCAGGCGGCACGATGTTCGATGCCAACATGACGACAAGCGCCATGAGCGTCGCCACCGCGACCTTGGCGCCCGGCCCCATCGGCACGGCATGGCGGCGAACGAGATCGGGGGAATCGACGACGAGCACATCGGGATCATCCAGTCGTAGATCGAGCGCTTCCCAGCTACCTTCGAGCAGAATCGTGTCGCCGGCCTTGAGCTCAGGGTTGGCATAGTCGATCTCCGCGCCGCCGCGATGCACCGCCAGGACGACGAGGTCGCCGCTCTCAGTCGCAAGACCCGGAAACATCGATTGACCGATCAGCTTGGATCGCGGCGGGATCATCACCTCGGCTAGACCGGACCTGCGATTGAATGCGGTGCTGCCACCCCCTACCGGCGCATCCTCGCGAACCGCCAGATGGAGGCGGGCGGCCATTTCGGCGACCGCCTGTGCGGTGCCGCGCACGAGCAGATAATCGTCGGCCACCATCGGCCTGTCCCGCACCGGAAGACCGGACGCGGCGGCTTGGACGGCCATCACCTGTATGTCGCTAGCAGCACCCAGATCGATCTTGTCAGTGCGCAGCCCAACGAGAGGCGAGTCCCGGCGAACGCGGAGCCGGAAGAGGCCATCCTCAAGGCCGTAATGTTCGACCAGCGTCTGGGCGTGGCCGCTGAAATCGGCGGGCAGCCGTGCATTCGTCTGCTGGGGAAGCAGATACTTGCCCAGCACCAGGACAACAAAGACGGTTCCAGCGAGAAGTGGAACGCCGACAAGGGCGAACTCGGTGAAGCCGAAGCCATCAAGCCCGGCATCTTCAAGCGCCTCCGAGACGAGAAAATTCTTGGGGGCGCCCGTCAACAGCAGGTTCGCCCCGGCATGGGCGGAGAAGGCCAAGGGCATCAGCAATTGCGCGGGCGACTGGTTTAACCTGACCGCCGCGAACACCGCGACGGGTATCAGAGCCGCCACGGCCCCGCTGCCGCTCAGAAGCGACGTCAGGCAGCCGACAGCAATCATGAGAACGAGCAGAAGCCGGCTGCGGTTGTTCTGGCCGGCGAGCGAGATGAGGGCTTGCCCGCACCACGCGGTAACCCCGGTTCTCTCAAGCGCTGCACTGACGATGAAGAGGCTGGCGACGAAAAGGACGGCGCGATCGCCAAAGCCGGCCAATGCCTGATCCAGCGTTACGAGCCCTGTCGCCCATAGTGAAAGCGCCGCCGCGAAGGCGACGGCGATGACGGGCAGCCTGTTCCACGCAAAAAGAACGATCGTCGCGAGGATGATGCAGCAGGTCGTCTGGATCGGGGTCAAGCAGGGCCTCCCCGTCTAGCGCGCCGGCATCGATGAAACCTCCCATGCATGGCGGCGTTACGAGGTTGCCGCTGGCGCCGTATCCGCTTCTGCCTGGGCGGCGGACAGCGCTTCGCGCAAGGCGGCTTCCCTAGTCTCGTCGAAGGACGTCTGCAAAAGCTCGCCGCCAACGCCCTTGAGATCGGCCAGCACCTTGTCAGTCGTCATTTTGCGCACGAGCAGGAAGAGCCCCGCCGTGCCGGGCTGTAAGGCCGACGCCGCCTTCTTCATGAATTCATCGTTGATGCCGACATCGCTGAGTTGGCCGGCAAGGGCGCCGGAAGCAGCACCCAGCGCAGTGCCAACCAGAGGCATCAGGAAGATCGCGCCGATCACCGTTCCCCACAGGGCGCCTGAGGCAGCACCGCGTGCAGTGAGATTGACCATCTGATTGAGCTTGATCTGCGCCTTCTCGTTCTTCACGACGACGACGGCGTCTTCCAGTTCGATGAGATATTCCTGCTGCAGCGACAGCACCTTCTGCCGCACCTCTTCGGCCTTTGCTTCCGTTGGGAACCCGATGAAAATCAGATCGCTCATGTCCGCACCCTTTTGCTGAAAGTCGACCGTCGGCGATACCCACGCACGCCCCGCACCTACGCTAGCAATTGCCGCGACAATAATGATGCGCGGCGAATCCCAATATTGCGCCGGTCGTCCCATTTTCTGCCGGGGCGTCTCATTGGCTGGTCGCCATGTCGAAGATCAGTATCGGCGCGGCAACCGCAAAGGTCGCGGCGGCGCCGATAGCATCGACCGCCGTCGTGGGCCTTGCGACATCAGCGTCCGAGATTTGCTGCCCCTGCACCAGCCGATCGCCTATCAGCCGAACGGCCTCGGGGCTGGTCGCGAATAGCGCGTGATTGACCCGATCGCCCGAACTCAATGCGCTCAAATCCAGCACCGTGACGCCCTGCAAATCCGAGAGGGCCTGGCGATAGTCTTCCTGCGAAGGGTCGATGCCGCCAAGACGGGCATCTCCGCGCGCAATGAACCGCGACAAGCGCAGCGCCAAATCGTTGCGCGCGACGAAGATCGTGATCTTGGGCCGCTTCGGCCCCATATCCTCCACCTGCCGGCGAAAGACGCCGACATCCAGATCCGGGGACGCGAGGATGAGGCTAGAGACCTTGCTCGGCACGCCGCCGCGGCGCAGAGCGACCTGCCTGATCGCCTCGACCGTGAGCCATGCGCCCATGGAGTGCGCGAGCACCACCACCTCGTTGATCGATTGGCTGTCGATCGCTGCCTCAAGCAGGTTTGCCAGATCCGATCGCGAGTAGGATGCGTTATCAAGGTCGCGCTTGTAATCGAGAAACCGTCCGCGCGACGGCCATGAAAAGAGGATCGGGACAGCATCCGCATCTGAATCGTGCACGAGTTGCGCGAAGCGGAAAACCGCGCGATCGAAGGTCGTGCTGTAACCATGGACGAAGACAAAGGCGCGCCGTTTGTGGGCGCCTGGAGCACGAAACGCGGCGGCGACATCTTCACGCTTGATCGGGATTACCGATGTCGCGGCGAAGGTGCGTTCGGGATCGCCGGGAGAGCGGCGCGGCAGTTCAAGCGTGCCGGCCTTTCGGTTTGGCGGAACGGAAATCCCGATCCGGGTATAGGACACGGACGTGCCCCGTTCGCCGCCGTAGAGAACCGCAGGGTCCTCGACAGGCGCCCGCGTCGTCGCCGCGATGAGCGTGATCTGATCGGCATCTTTTGCCGGATGGGTCACGCTCAGCAGTCCCGGCTGCGGGCCGGCGCATGTCACAAGACATGCGTTGAGAGCCAAAACCATGAACAGCCGCCGCCAGCGCATCTTTACCTCGGCACGTCAGGGCGGCGATACGAGACCGCTTTGCCAGCACGCGTGGTCACCATAACAAATACTCGCTCCGCGCCCCGTCACGTTCACCTGTTTCCAGACTTCACGCGGGGTCAATAGCGCCAGCCCCGAAATCGAATGAAGGCCGAATACTCCGGGACGCACAGCGTAGCTTCGGGACGCCCGGCTCATGACATCTAGTATCCTCCGGCTCATCCTGTGGGACGATTTCATATGCTCTGATCGGCCATCATTGCCTTTGAAATCGCCTCAAGATCGGGTCTTCTCAAAGGGATAGTGGAATTGAGTCCGGTAGCCCTCGTTGCGATCATCGTCGCTGCAGCGATCGTTCTCTTTGTGTGGAACAGGCTGCCGGTCGCGGTTGTCGCAATGCTGGTGTGCTTGTCCCTATGGGCGTCGGGGATCCTCAGTCTCGACCAGGCACTTGCGGGCTTCGGCGATCCAGTCGTCATCTTCATCGCGACGCTCTTCGTTGTCAGCTCGGCGCTCGAGATTACCGGCGTGACCGCCTGGATCGGCAAGCACCTGATCCGTGCAGCAGGCGAAAAGAGCCGCACCCGCTTTCTCGTTTTGATGATGAGCCTCGTGGCGATCCTGGCAATGTTTGTCGGGACGACCGGCGCCGTCGTGGCGCTATTGCCCGTTGTCATCGTGATTGCAGTCCGCCTTGGCCGAAAGTCCTCGCAACTTCTCATGCCGCTTGCCTTCGCGGCGCATGCCGGCTCCATGCTGGCGCTGACCGGTACGCCGGTGAATGTCCTTATCTCCGACGCCGCCATCGACGCGGGTTTCGCTGGCTTTGGCTTCTTCGAATTCGCGCTGGTTGGGCTTCCGCTGCTCTTCGGCAGCATGGCGATCATCATGCTGCTTGGCCAGCGCCTTTTGCCGCAACGAAACGGCGCAGCCATCCCCGCGGATTTCAGCCGGCACGCCCGCACGCTGGTCGAGCAATATGGATTGGGCAATGACGTCCACCGACTCCGCATTCGCGGCTCTTGCCACTATGTCGGCAAGACGCCATCGGCAATCGAGGTCGCGCGCAACGAGGGAATGCAGCTGGTAGCAGTGCACGAGGGCGACACGGCGTGGCCGATCAGCAGGCCGCACATCGCCGAAGGCGACCATGTTCTCCTGCGCGGCGATGCCGATATCGTCGCGAAGTTCGCGGCGGAGACGCACCTGTCCTTCCGCGAACAGACGGCGGGCGCCGACGACATCCTCTTCACCCACAAATCGGGGCTGGCCGAGGTGGCGATCCCGCCGCGATCGGGCCTGATAGGGCAAAGCGTCTTTCCTGGCATGGTGACCGAGAGCGGTGACCTGATCGTCCTCGCCGTCCAGAAGGCGGGCGAGCCGGTAGGTGACGTCGAGGCGAACAACCAAACCGGCGCGGTCGTGCTCGGCGCCGGCGATACAATGTTGTTGCAGGGAACCTGGAAGGCGCTGGACACGCGCCTCAGCGACCCGGATGTACTGACCGTCGGCTCCCCGGATCTCGTTCGCCGGCAAGCAGCGCCAATGGGCGGCGACGCAAGGCGGACCGCCGCGATCTCGGCTGCGATGATCCTCCTTCTCGCGACCGGCCTGGTGCCGCCCGCCGTGGCAGGCTTGCTGGCGGCTGGAGCAATCCTTCTGTCGGGAATCCTGACAGCGGAGCAGTCCTATAATGCGATCGGCTGGTCGACGGTGGTGCTCGTCGCGGCGATGAAGCCGCTCGGCACCGCGATGACGGAAACCGGCGCCGCGCAACTCGCCGCCGACCACCTTCTCTATATTCTCGGGCAGAGCAGCCCGACCATGCTTCTCGCGGGTCTGTTTCTCCTGACCGCGCTGCTCGGACAGTTCATCAGCAACATGGCGACCGCCTTGATCGCGATCCCGGTCGGGGTTGCGGCGGCGGCCGGCATGGGCATTTCCCCGCGTCCCGTGATGATGAGCATCGCCGTCGCGGCATCGGCAGCCTTCCTGACGCCGATAGCAGCGCCGGCAAACGCCTTGGTCATGGGGCCCGGTGGCTACACCTTCGGTGAGTATTGGAAACTCGGCTTGCCGCTGCTTGCCTGGTTCTTCGTCATTGCCGTCTTCATCGTTCCGCTCATCTGGCATTTCTAGGTCGAGAGCGATGCAATCGTGTTTTCTGTGCCCTCAAGGGCGTCATTACAGGTCATGTCGCGGCCACGCAGATAGGCCGCAACGCAAAGAAATCAGGGAGGAAAACCCATGCTGCGGATGGGAGAAAAGTATCGCCACCTTATTCACGACGCGGGCTGCGGCTGCTCGCATCCCGACTTGCAGAGGGCCTCGCGCCGGCTGGAAGCCTTCTCACGACGTGATCTGCTATCAGGCCTGGCCGCGACCGCCCTGGTGGGCGCCCTGCCCGCGCAGGGTCTGGCACAGACGGCAGCCAAACCAAACAAGACCCTCTTGAGCAACGCCCGGCTCTTCGACAGCAAGGCCGGCACGGTTGTCGATAATGTCCAGGTGCTAATCAGCGACAACCAGATCGCCGATGTCGATCGCTCCCGTGCGCCCCCGCCGGAGGGTGCGACGGTTCTGGATTGCCGAAACGGCGTCATCATGCCGGGTCTGATCGATGCGCACTGGCACACGATTTTCGCGGCGGTGCCGCTCAACCTGCTCCTCGGGGGGGACCCTGGCATCGTCTTCGCCGCCTCGACCGCCGAAGCGGAGCGCACGCTGATGCGCGGTTTCACCACGGTGCGCGATCTCGGCGGCCCCGTGTTCTCGTTCAAGCAAGCGATCGACGCCGGCCTCATCCCCGGACCCCGCATCTATCCGTCCGGCGCCATGATCACCACCTCAGGCGGGCATGGCGACCTGCGTCTTCCCACCGAGATTCCGAGGGACGGAAACAAGCTAAGCAGCGGCGAACTCTTTGGAGGCGCTGCGATCGTCGACGGTGTAGCCGAGTTGCAGCTTCGGGTACGCGAGCAGCTTCTGCAGGGCGCATCACAAGTGAAGATCGTCGGCGGCGGCGGTGTTTCATCGCCGCGCAGCCCGCTTGATATGATCACCTTCAGCGAGGACGAACTGCGCGCCGCGGCCAGCGTTGCTGCGGACTGGAACACCTATGTCGCCCTCCACGCCTACACGACCCGCGCCGTTCAACGCGCCCTGCGCGCGGGCGTGACCTGCATCGAGCACGCTCATCTGATCGATGAGGAGACAGCGATCATGATCGCCGAAAAGGGTGTGTGGCTCAGCACCCAGCCCTTCCTGACGATGGCGGACGCAGCGTCTCAAAGCGGCCCCGGCGTCGAGCGCGCCAAGCAGATCTTCCTCGGAACCCCGACGCTCTATCAATATGCGCGCAAGCACGGCATCAAGACCGCCTGGGGATCGGACGTGCTCTTTTCTCCGGAACTCGGACCACGGCAGAATATCATGCTGACCCATTTGAGCAACTGGTACAAGAACGCCGAGGTGCTGCAGATGGCGACATCAGGCAATGCGCAGCTGCTCGAACTCTCCAACATGCGCAACCCTTACCCCGGCAAGCTCGGCGTTGTCGAGAAAGGCGCTCTGGCGGACCTGGTGGTCGTCGATGGCAATCCGACGGAAGACCTGACCCTGGTCGAAAATCCGCAAAAGAATTTCCTGGCGATCATGAAGGATGGGCGGCTGCACAAGAACAGCCTTTAACACAGCGGACCTTTCACGAGCGGGGCGAGCCAGATCCCAGCTCCTCCCACATCCGGAAACACGTTAGCCGGGAAAATGGACGCGCTTTGCGTCTTCCTTTTACATAGCAAGAATTGTATTAGTGATCTTCGCTTTAGGTTTACCTTCTGCACACAGTCAACATTGCCGTCATGGTGCAAATCAGCTTCCCTCCGAGGGCACCACCGCCTGCGTCGATACTGGTCACTTCATGCTTGCTTAGTCTTGTGTTCAAGGAGCGACATCATGAATGCACGGGTAGAATTGGGGTCGACATCCGCCGCGGCTTTCGCGGACGAACCGCTGAGATGCGCAATCGAATGTGATACTTCACGCGCTCGCGCGCTGCGCCGCATGCCTGCGAAAGCGAGGGGCGGTTGATCGCGCTCTTTCTGCCATACAACATGGTTGATGCGTCCCTCCACCCGGAGATCGCGGACGACGACGCTGAGTTCCTCGCCGACTATCTGATCCTGCTGCATCACAATCTCACTCATCTGCGCCGAAGCAACGTTGCGAGGGTCGCCGAAGCGACCATACACATGCTCGCAGCCGTGCTCGCGCCGTCGCACGACAAGCTGGCACAGGCACAGGCTCCCATCGATGCCGTGATAACGACCCGCACCATCAGGGAGATCGATGCCAAGCTTGCCGACCCGGGCCTAAGCCCGGAGTATCTGTGCAAGAGTGTCGGCGTATCGCGCTCGCGCCTCTACCGGATTTTTGAGCCCGCTGGCGGAATCTCCAATTATATCCGTCGAAAACGCCTGCTTGAGACCCGCCGTGCACTCGCCGATAGCGCCAATGTGCACTCGATCGCGCAGATCGCGGAGAACATGGGCTTCACCGATCCATCGACCTACAGCCGCATGTTCAAGCGCGAATTCGGACTGTCGCCGAAGGAAGTGCGGGCGCTGGGCTGGCAGGGAATGCTGCATCCGGGCTCGCTCAAGATGGATCAGGCAGGTGGCAGCAATCCCACATTGAACACGCTGCTAATCAGCAACTCTCTTGGCATGTCGATGGACAACTGACGATTTTGGCGAGATTTCGTTCCTTCCGCGTGGTGAGGCAGAAATGGACACTCTGCACAGGATTGGGATGGAATGCATATATTCAAACCGGAACATATGAATAGAGTTGCGTGATGTCGACACGCAATTGCAACTAGTAATGTCCTGCCTGAACTCAGCTTTCTAAGTTCGACCAACGTGCTTCCCCGTTCGTCTCGGCCAGCGCCTTATTGCTGATGAGCCGACGCTTCGTGATCGCCATCGAACAAGGAGTAATGCTTATGAACGCTGGAAGCGCATTGGCGATCCGCCACACCGTGCCTCTAAACACGCGCGACATCCGCCCCTCCACACAACCAACCTTCTGTCAGACATAGATGCCCAACAGCAGGATGGATCATGCAGCACGACAGCAACATTGCCGGCAAGGACGAGGCCCAAGCTCCCCTCACATGCGTCGTCGACATCGACACATCCGCCGCGCCCCCCGCCGAACAGTTTGATCTCTACCGATCGTGGAATTCCAATCTCGGGGATGTCACGCTGCTGCGTGAAAAGTTCAGCTCCTTCGCCGCGCATCAGCAGGTCTGGCAGCTGGGAAGCCTTGCGCTGATGTCGCTGGATTACCGGGGCACCGGTTATCGCCGTCGGTGGACCAACAAGAAGGATCCCGTTTTCGATCACTGGATCCTCAGCGTCCCGCTGACGGTCTCGGACAATGGCGGCCCGAGCATCCCCGGCCAGCTGCACTGGCATTGCCTTGCAGCGCCCTACGAGGCGGAAGGCGAGGACGATGGCGCGCTTGCGCTGCTGCTTCCCCGAGACTTCGCTTTCTCGCAACCCTATGACCTCGCCATTCGCCCCGAGATGGCAGCGCTGATCGTGGATTACCTCCAGCTACTGCACCGCTCGCTTCCCAACAGGATGGAGCGCGATGCCGAACATATCGCGGTCGCGACGACCACATTGCTCGCCGCCTGCCTCGCGCCATCGCGCGATCACCTTGCCGAAGCCGAGGGGCCGATCAACGGCGTGATCATGGCGCGCGCCAAGAAGCTCATTGCCGCGCAGCTTGCCAAGCGCGATCTATCGCCGGAAAAGCTTTGCCGCGATCTGAACATCTCGCGGTCCCGGCTCTATCGGATTTTCGAGCCAAGCGGTGGCATCTCCAATTACATCCGCCGCCAGCGCCTGCTGCGCACCAGGGACATCCTTTCCGACGACACGGACAGGCGCTCCATCTCGCTGATTGCCGAGGAATGGGGCTTCATGGACCCATCGACATATAGCCGAACCTTCCGGCGCGAATTCGGGATGACGCCTAAGGAAGCCCGCGAGACCGGATGGCTGAAGATCAACGAGGCGCCGAGACTTTCCGCCGCCCATTTCGCCGGCGGCCCGCCTTGGAGCTCTCTGCTGGCGAGCAGCGATATAGCGAACCGCTCTTAACCGCTCCCGGAAACATCTTCCTAAGCCCGCCGGACCACTCGCGGCGTCGTTCGCGTTCGTGACAACGTGGCTACTTGCTCGTTGCTGAGTTTATCCCAGCGTCGTGCACAGTATCCATTTCTGCGACAATGAGCGTGAAACCACTGTTTAAACGGTATTTTCCGCTTTCCGGGCCATGCCCTGCAGAAATAAGCTTCGAGCGCTGCCGTCGGAGCGGAAGGTCTGAACTCGCGTTCCATCCACCGCTTCGGCCATGGCCATTGACGCTTTCAGGAGTGTGACGGATGGGAATTCCTGGCAGATTTTCTGGTGTCTTTCTCGCCTCGGTCATTGCAGCCTCGCATTCAATAACCGCACAGGCTCAGGATGTGCCGAAAGTGGCGACAATCACCGTTGCAGTTGAGGACGTTTCACCGAAGCACGAATTCGTCGGGCGCGTGGAAGCGCTGAATGCCGTCGACATCCGTTCCCGGATTGACGGCTTCGTCGATCAGCGGCTGTTCGAGGAAGGCGCCGTGGTCGACGAGGGCCAGGAGCTCTTCAAGATCGACAGCCGGGCGCTTGAGATCGCACTCGCCGACGCCAATGCCAACCTTGCCCGCGCCAAGGCGACACTGCTCGACGCCGAGCGCCAGATGGTACGCAACCAGTCCCTCAACCAGACCGTTGCGCGCGCAACGATCGAACAGAGCGAAACCGCGCGAGACACCGCCGCAGCCAACCTGCAATCAGCGGAAGCAGCCGTCAAGCAGGCCGAGCTTAATCTCAGCTACAGCCGCATCGTGGCGCCTTTGAAGGGGCGGATCGGAACTGCTGCCTTTTCCCCGGGCAGCTTCATCACCACCGCCTCACCCGCACTGGCGCGTGTCGTGCAGATGGATCCCGTGAGGGTGGTCTTTTCGGTGAGCGACCGCTCATTGCTCGATCTGCGCGAAGCCGCCGGCAATGTTAGCAAGGATGAGCTGGCCCAGCGCTACCAGACGCGTCTGAGGCTTTCCAACGGACAGATCTATCCGCAGAACGCACCCATCGCCTTCCTCGGAAACGAGGTCGATGAGGGGACCGGTACTCTGGCCGTCCGCTCGGTTTTTCCAAACAGCGACTTCCTGCTGATCCCGGGCCAGTTCGTGACCGTCGTCGTCTCCGAGACCGCGCGGAAGGAACGACCCACCGTTCCGCTGGGGGCGGTGCAGCAGGACCGTGAGGGCAAGTACGTGATGCTGGTCACAGCTGACAAGAAAGCCGAGGAACGCAGGATCAGCGTCTCCGAGCAGCGAGAGGGAAGCTGGATCGTCGAGGACGGACTGAAGGGTGGTGAAAGCGTCATCATCGAAGGGCTTCAGAACGTCGCCGCGGGGACCACGGTCGAAATCATCGAGGACAAGAACGCGTCCCAGCCGGCGGTGGCGAAATGAATATTTCCGCTCCCTTCATCGGCCGCCCACGCTTCGCGATGGTGATCGCGGTCGTCATGCTTATCGCCGGCACGGTTTCGCTCATGCAGATCCCGGTCGCGCAGTTCCCGCAGATCACGCCGCCGGAAGTGCAGGTTACCGCCAGCTATCCAGGCGCCAATGCGCAGGTGATGACCGACAGCGTCGGCGCGCCGATCGAAGAGCAGGTCAACGGCGTCGAGGGCATGATGTACATGTCTTCCTCAAGCTCCGACAACGGCACCTACAGCCTGACCGTGACCTTCGAGGCCGGGACCGATCCCGCGATTGCCCAGGTCAATGTCCAAAACCGGCTCGCTCTGGCGACCCCCCGCTTGCCGGCAGCGGTCACGCAAGCGGGCGTCACGGTGCGCAGCCGCTCGTCGAGTATGCTGCTCGGCCTTGCGCTCTATTCGCCGAAAGGCACTCGCGACGAAGTCTTCATCAGCAACTACGCGACGATCAACATCCGCGACGCCATCTCCCGCCTTCCCGGCGTTGGCGAAGCCGCCGTGTTCGGGCCGACCTACAGCATGCGCATCTGGATGATGCCTGATCGCATGGAGGCGCTGGGCGTCACGGCGGCCGACCTCATGACCGTCATCCGAGCCCAGAACGCCCAGGCATCAGCCGGGCAGATCGGCTCGCCTCCGGCGATGACCGGGCAGCAGCTACAGCTCACGGTGACGGCGCGCGGACGGCTCGCGGATGCCGCAGAGTTCGGCAACATCATCGTTCGCAGCAACCGCGATGGCGGTGTTGTCCGGCTGCGCGACGTCGCGCGGGTCGAGCTCGGCGCCCAGTCCTACGACACGGCTTCGACGCTGAATGGCCGTCCGAGCGCGACCGTCGTCGTCTATCAGGCATCCGATGCCAACGCGCTGGCGGTGTCGAACGCCGTGCTTGGCGAAGTCGAGCGACTTTCGAAGCAGTTCCCCGATGATGTGGCCTACACGCTCGTCTTCGACACGACCTCTTTCGTGCGCGAAACCATCCGCGAGATCTTCATGACGCTCGCCATCACCTTCGTGCTCGTCGTGGCCGTCGTCTACGCGTTCCTGCAGGACTGGCGCGCCACCGTCATCCCGACGCTCACCATCCCGGTCTCACTGATCGGCGGCTTCGCGGTTCTTTATGTTCTCGGCTATTCGGCGAACACGATCACACTCTTCGCCGTGATCCTGGCAATCAGCCTCGTGGTCGACGACGCCATCATCGTCGTGGAGAACGCCCAGCGACTGATGAGCGAAAAGGCGATGGACATACGAGCCGCGACGCTCGCCACCATGCAGCAGGTCACCGGACCGATCGTCGCGACCACGCTGGTGCTCGCCGCACTTTTCGTCCCGGTGGCCTTCCTGGCTGGCATCACCGGCGAACTCTACCGCCAGTTTGCCGTCACCATCCTCGTGACCGTGGTGTTTTCGACGATCAACGCACTCACGCTGAGCCCCGCGCTCTGCGTCCTCATTTTGAGGCCCGCCCCTGAACGCAAGACGGGCCTTTTCGGGCGGATGAACAACGGCCTGGAGGCCTCCCGCCGCTTCTATCTCGGGCTGTTTACGATGTTTGCCCGCCGTCTCGTCCTGGCCGGCGTGCTCTTCGTCGCCGTTATCGGCGGGATCTACGGCTTCTACCGCGTTCTGCCCACCGGCTTCGTGCCGGCCGAGGACCAGGGCTATCTGTTCATGAACGTGCAGCTTCCCAATGCCGCCTCGTTGGAGAGGACGCAGCAGACGATTACGCAAGTCAGCGCTCTCCTGCAGCAGACCCCCGGGATCGCCAACACGATCGGCATCGCTGGCGTCAGCATGGTCGGCGGGGGCGGATCGAACAGCGGCATGATCATTTCCGCGCTGGAGCCATGGAGCGAGCGCCCCGCCGACCAGAGCGCCTTCGCGCTCATCGCCAAGCTACGCCCGCAACTGGCGGCCATCTCCACCGCGTCGATCGTGCCCTTCAACCCACCCGCCATCCCCGGCCTCGGCACGACAGGCGGCTTCGACTTCCGCCTCCAGGCGCGCGCCGGTCAGAGCCAACAGGCGCTCGCCGAGGTCATGCGCGACCTGATCATCCAGGCAAACCGAACGCCCGGCCTTGCCGGCGTGTTCAGCACTTTCTCCGCCGATGTGCCGCAGGTCTATCTCGACATCGACCGAAAGCGGGCCGACCTCTACAGCGTCTCGCCGGCAGCGATCTTCAGCACGCTGCAGGCACATCTCGGATCGGCCTATGTCGATGACTTCAACATCTTCTCGCGAGTATATCAGGTGCGGCTGCAGGACGAGCCGGCCTACCGTCAACGCATAGACGACATCCAGCGGCTCAGGGTGCGCAGCCAGTCCGGTGAACTCGTTCCGCTGCAGAGCATGATCTCTATTCAAACGATCTATGGGCCGAGCTCGGTCAACCGCTACAACCTGTTTTCATCGGCCGCGATTAACGGCCAGGCAGCGGCCGGCACCAGCTCCGGCCAGGCACTCACCATCATGGGCAACCTTGCCAATGAAACCATGCCTGACGGCTTCGGCTTCGAATGGACCGGGCTCGCGCTTCAGGAGCAGCAATCGGGCAACGAGACCGTGATCATTCTGATCGCCGGCATCGTCTTCACCTATCTCTTCCTCGTCGCGCAATATGAAAGCTGGAGTGTGCCCGTTGCCGTCATGCTGTCGGTCGCGGTCGCGGTGGTCGGCGCACTGGGCGCGCTCGTGGTCGGCGGGATCGATCTCAACATCTACGCCCAGATCGGCATGCTGTTGCTGATCGGCCTTGCGGCCAAGAATGCGATCCTGATCGTCGAATTCGCCAAGGAGCGCCGCGAGGAGGGGATGAGCACGCTGGACGCGGCCTCCGAAGCGACGTCCCAACGGTTCAGACCCGTGCTGATGACAGCACTCGCCTCGATATTGGGTGTCGTGCCGCTGGTTATCGCGACAGGCGCCGGTGCGGGTAGCCGCCAGGCAATCGGCGCCACCGTTCTAGGCGGCCTGCTCCTCGGTACCGTGCTCGGGCTTGTCGTGATCCCGGTTCTTTACCTGGTGGTTCAGACCATTCGCGAAACGCTCAAGCAACGGCTCTTCGGCGTCGAACCCGATCCGGTCAGCAACGTCGCCGCGGAATAGATACTTTCGCCGGCCCTATCCGGCCTGACCCTCCTCAGGCGCCGTGGGCTACTCCGCGGATGCCGGCTCAAGCGCCTTGAACGCGCCTTGCCCCAAGAGCATCAGCCAGGTCACGAGCACGAAGGTGGAAGTCAGGACCGGCATTGCGATCGGTGTGAGGAAAATGGCGACGGACGCCCAGAGCCAGCTGGAGATGACTGCGCCGAAGACCGCATAAATCAGGCTGCGCCAATTGAAGGCGAGAAAGACACCACAAAGCGCCATCGCCGTCAGCGCTGAGTTATAGCCGAAGAGACCGTCGCGAACCGCGCCCTCGGGACCACCATAGACGGCCGCCACCAGCGTGCCGACCATAGCACCGAGCAGCCCCATCGCGGCACTGACGCGGGAATTCAAGGCGATCGCGATGACGATAAGGTAGCCGGAAATCCAGTTGTCCTGGAAGAATATTTGCCCGATCGAGGTTCCTATCCCCTCGTACCAGGTTGCAAAGACATAAGGCACCGCTTCGGAGAACTGTTCGGGGGAGACGGGCTTGGCCATCGGCCCCGCATCGATCGCGTCGAATTTCAGCACCGCGAATAGAAACAGCCATCCGACGAGAACGAAAGGCATGGTCAGAGGTGCGGTCTTGTATGGCGCCAGAACCGCGCCCATGCTGGCGAAAGCCATGGTCGTGAAGGCGGCGGCGCAGACGAGGTAGACGACCATGGCCACCGACGGGATGGCGCCCGTACGAAAATCCTCGCTGGTGAAGGCGACGAGCGCGAGACCCACCAGCGCACCGTTGAAGCCATATAGCCCGTCCCGCATCACCGCTCTGTCTGCCTTCAGAGCAAGCGCGGTCGCCGTGCTGGCGATGACGCCCAGCACGCAGATCGCGGCATAGATCCAAGAGTTCCACGCAAGCGCTGCGAGGATCACCAGCCCCGACAGCGGATTGTTCTGGAAGACGACCTGGCCCACGCCGCGCAGCGACCAATCCACGAAAAACAGGGACGGATGATCACGGAAACGATCCAAATTCATTGATCTCTGCTCCTTCGGCTCGGCCTGAACGAGAACAGCGTGCCTCGTTCCCGCGGCGTGTTGGTCCGGCCCGGGCGCGATCTCACGCCCGAGCTTCCTCGTCTAGAAGAGGAAGTATCGCTGCGACATCGGCAACACATCCGCCGGTTCGCAGGTGATCAGCTGGCCATCGACGCGCACATTGTAGTTTTGCGGATCGACCTCCAGTTTCGGCGTGAGATTGTTGTGAACCATGTCCTTCTTGCGCACCGTCCGCGTTCCTTTGACGGCCGCAAGCTGCTTGGACAGCTTCAACTTCTCGCCGATCCCATCGTCGAGTGCGGCCTGCGAGACGAAAGTGACGCCCGTCGAGCCGAGCGCCCTCCCGAGCACGCCGTACATCGGGCGATAGTGCACCGGCTGCGGTGTCGAGATCGAGGCGTTGGGATCGCCCATCGGCGCGATCGCAATCATGCCGCCGATCAGGACCAGCTGCGGCTTGATGCCGAAGAAGGCCGGCTTCCAGAGCACGAGATCGGCGCGCTTGCCGACCTGAATGGAGCCGATCTGATCGGCGAACCCATGGGTCAGGGCCGGGTTGATCGTGTATTTGGCGACATAGCGCTTGACGCGAAAATTGTCGTTGCGCCCGCTATCCTCGGGCAGCGGACCGCGCTGCACCTTCATCTTGTGCGCCGTCTGCCAGCACCGCAGTGTCGTCTCGCCGATACGGCCCATCGCCTGAGAGTCCGACGACATCATCGAAAACACGCCGAGATCATGGAGAATGTCTTCCGCCGCGATCGTCTCGCGCCGGATACGGGATTCCGCGAATGCGACGTCTTCCGGGATTTGCGGGCTGAGATGGTGGCAGACCATCAGCATGTCGAGATGCTCGTCGACCGTGTTGATCGTATAGGGTCTCGTCGGGTTGGTGGACGATGGGAGGACATTCTCCTCGCCCGCCGCCGTGATGATATCGGGCGCATGACCGCCGCCGGCGCCCTCGGTGTGGAAGCTGTGGATCGTGCGTCCCTTCATGGCCGCGAAGGTGTCGCGCACGAAACCGCTTTCATTCAGCGTATCGCTGTGCAGAGCCACCTGCACGTCCATCTCGTCGGCAACCGTCAGGCAATTGTCGATCGCCGCTGGCGTCGTGCCCCAGTCCTCGTGAAGCTTCAGCCCGACAACGCCGGCGCGAACCTGCTCGCGCAACGGATCGGGCAGGCTGATATTGCCTTTTCCGAGCAGCCCGACATTAATCGGCAACGCTTCCGCGGCTTCTAGCATGCGGTGGATTGCCCACGGGCCTGCCGTCACCGTGGTCGCGAGCGTGCCGACGGTCGGGCCGGCGCCGCCGCCGACGAGCGTCGTCGTGCCACTCGCCAGCGCTTCTTCCGCCTGCTGCGGCGCGATGAAGTGAATATGCGTGTCGATCCCGCCCGCTGTCAGGATCTTGCCTTCCCCCGCGATCACATCCGTTGCGCCGCCAACGACGATGTTGACGCCCGGCTGGATATCCGGATTGCCCGATTTCCCGATCCCGGAGATCCGTCCGTTCTTGATGCCGACATCGGCTTTGATGATGCCCCAGTGATCGATGATGATGACATTGGTGATGACGACGTCGGCGACCTCGGCATATGGACGCTGACCCTGCCCCATGCCATCGCGGATCACCTTGCCACCGCCGAAGGTTACTTCCTCGCCATAGACCGTGCGGTCTTCCTCGATCTCGATGACGAGCTCGGTATCGGCCAGCCGAAGCCTGTCGCCCTTGGTCGGGCCGTAGAGATCGGCATAGGTCTGCCTTGTGATCGTTGCCATCATAGCCTCCTACAGCTTGCCCATGACCTTGGCGTTGAACCCGTAAACCTCACGCTTGCCGTCGAGCGCCACGAGCTCCACCGTTCGCTCCTGGCCAGGCTCGAAGCGCACCGCCGTACCGGCTGGAATGTTGAGCCGAAAGCCACGCGTGGGCCCGCGGTCGAACAGCAAAGCCTCGTTGGTCTCGTAGAAATGGTAGTGAGAACCGACCTGGATCGGCCTGTCGCCAGAGTTGGCGACATCGACCTTCAGGGTCTGTCTGCCCGCATTGATGTCGATCGAACCACTCTCGATGAAATATTCGCCGGGGATCATGATGGCCTCCTCAGGGAATCGGGTTGTGGACGGTCACGAGCTTCGTGCCGTCAGGAAAGGTTGCTTCCACCTGGATGTCGTGGATCATCTCGGGCACGCCCTCCATGACCTCCTCGCGGGTCAGCAGCGTCGCGCCATAGGACATAAGGTCCGCCACCGTCCGCCCCTCGCGGGCGCCTTCCAGGAGGGCGGCCGAGATGTAGGCGATGACTTCGGGGTAATTCAGCTTCAGACCCTTCGCCCTGCGCCGCTCCGCGACCAATCCGGCTGTAAAGATCAGGAGCTTGTCTCTTTCACGCGGTAGCAGTTCCATGAGCTTGCCTCCTTGTTTTGCTGTTCACGTTGCCCAGATGCGCGGAGCGACGGCCTTCTTCATCAGGCCGCGTTCGCGAAGAATGCTCCAAGCTTGCAGAAAAAGTGCCTTGCCCTCGGACATGCGGTTTCCGAGATAGCGGCAGACGATCACGCGCTCGAGCTGGCTGGCCGAGAAGACGCCGCGCGCCTGCTCGCCGAGTTCGTCGCGGATATGCTGAACGGTGTTTTCAAGCGCCGGCCCCGCATAGACCATCGTTCCGACAATGGGCTTTCCGGCAAAGAAGACGGGCGCGTCCAGAACATCAGGCGCGTGAGAAAACGCCATTCGTTCGAACCAGATCAGATCATGGCCGCGAAAGATCTCAACACGCTGTGAAAGCCGGCCGCTTGCAAACCCCTCTCCGGCAGCCGGGCGACCGAGACTGACGAAATCCCAACCGACATAGGCTGCATCCTCGCCCAGCGTCACGCTTGTGCTGATCGCGGCATCCGCGCCCTCGAAAAGGATCGTCTCCTGCGGGAGGTTCTCGCAGACCGCACCGGCGCCGACATCGATCCGTATGCGCTGCGTACTCGTGCCGATTTCGCTGCGGTAAAACTTGGTCGCGCCAGGCGTCGTCAGTACGCAGCGCGCCTCGGGCGCAAGGCCGCAGCTTATGTTGAGAACATCGCCGCCGGCCACGCCGCCCGGTGGATGCAGGATGTAGACATGAGCCGAGCCATCTTCCTCTGGGTGGAAGGCGCGCTGCACAGCCAGCGGCCCGACATGGCGCCGACGCATCAGACGCGTCTTCCCGTGGGAGTTCGCAAACCACAAATCTAGCTCGGCATGCCAACCATCGGCCATCGGCGATAAACCTTTTCCCAATCCGGCCTCGCGGCCCTTGCTGTCCCTCTGTTACCTCGACATTTCATGTGCTGCTCAAAGCTGAGCGTGATCGCACAAAGCGCTTCACGCTTGATCGCCCGGCTTCTGCTTCTCGCTTCTGTCGTGTCGCGTCTCTTCCGAAAGATGGTGCGAGCTGGCGGTCAGCTTCATCGCGCCTGCGAGAAGCAGCGCCGACACCGGCAACACCAGTGCCTCCCATTGCGGAGGCGTTTGCGTTTCACCCACCTGTGCCGCGAAATGCACGACGAGGTAGAGAATGATCATCTGGAAGAACAGGTTCTTCAGTTCTGCGACGGTATCGATGATCATCCACTGCGGCAGTCTCGATCGCTGTTCCGGCGGAATATCGAGCGCAAAGCCAAGAGCGATGCCGCAGCCGACAACCATCAACACGATGCCCAGTAGGATCTTGTCGGTAGCGCGCAGGACCGAGACGATGACCGACATATCCGGATTGAGCCGGGTCATCCGGAAGGTTTCCACCAGCATCAAGATCGCCTCCCAGAACATCAGGAAGGCACCGAACAGCACACCCGCGGCAGCAAGTATGAGAATGGAGCGAAGGCCGCGGAACAACGAAATCAATGCACTCTTCCTCCTCGGATCAATTTGACTGCACCGGCGCCGCCCGTTTTGCCTAGTCAGCGCCTAGGAACGAAACAGCCGGCTGTATTGCGTTTCATGCCATGCGCTTGCCATTGCCATTGCCGGCGCCGCATTGCCGATCTCGTCGTCACCAGTCGTCTCCGCCGTGCGCGCCGCGCGCTCGATGATCTCGGCCGCCGCGATCAGAAGGCGCTGGCCGGCGGTATGCCCCAGCGGCACCAGCCGAATGGCAGCCGATACCTGCCCTTCCACCGCACTCCACAGCAGCCCGCGAAGCGCATCTGCTGGCGCAATTTTCCAATGCGTGGCCGCGAGGGCAAAGACCGCCGGGTAGGTCAATTTCCTGCCGCCGAAGGTCTTGGCGGAGGCGACGCCGAGATCGCTAAGGACCGTCAGCATCGATGCGCCCATTTGCCTGTCCTCCAGCTCCACCTCCTTGCTTTCGCGCGCAGCCGACAGCCATGCATCAGCCTTCAGGAAGGCCGCACGATCATCGGCTTCGAGCGCATGCATCATGCGCAGGAACAGCGTGGCATCGCAGACCGCGTAGCTGTGTTCGATCAGCCTGAAGATCCAGTCGCGGGCCGTTGTCTCGTCGCGAACGATCCGATCGTGGACCGCCCATTCGAGCCCACGGGAATAGGCGAACGCGCCAACCGGTTGGCTCGGGCTGACCAGCCGAAGCAACTGAAGCGGCAGACTACTCGATGCTGGTTGACCCAATGTTGGTTGAAACGTCACATAAGTCTCCCGAAAAGATCCCCCGTGGCCGGATCAAACACCGGCCCTCAGGCTTCAAATGCCCATGCCCTTCAGCTCGCCAGCAGCAGCACGCCGCCAAGCGCCGTCGCTCCGCCGGCGATCCGCAACGCGGCAGTGCCTCGCGTCAGGCGACCGGCGGCAATACCCATTCCCATCCCCACGGCGTGCAGGAATGCTGTCGCCAGCACAAAGCCTACGCCGAAGGAAAAAGCGTTCGCACCTGCCATCTCGGCGCCATGCGCATGCCCGTGAAAGAATGCGAAGCCGCCGACAATGGCCGCGACCAGCGTGGGTGAAGCCGGTCGGGCAACGGCGACTAGCAGACCGATGACGACGGCCGAGGCAAGAATGACCGGCTCGACAAAAGGCAGGTGCATACCCGCAAGTGCTGCAACAAAGCCGAGGATCATGACACTGACGAAGGCCGCGGGGATAGCGAGCCGGGCGCGGTTGCCGAGCATGACCGCCGCCAGACCGACCGCGACCATGGCGAGAACATGATCCGGCCCCGAAAGCGGATGCAGGAACCCGGAAACGAATGACCCGTGATCACCAGGGCCAACATGCGCGAATGCCGGCGTACTCGCCATAAGTATCGGCGCGAGGATCAAGAGATGCATCTTCTTCATGGCACGAATCTCCCTAAGGTTGGTCGAATAGGAACGATTGACATCCAGTCTTTCAGGCACTCCATCGAACTCATGCCGGCACTGCGGTCGGGCCTCTTCAGAACGAGCCGAACATCGACCCCAGCACGAAGACCGCGACAAGCGAGATGATGACGCCGACGATCACGGTCATCACCATGTCCAAATAGCTTCCCGAGTGCGTCTGCTTGCTGATCTGCAACAGCAGGAGCACCGTCCCATTGTGTGGCAATGCATCGAGCGTACCGGCGCTGATCGTCGTTAGGCGATGCATGAGTGCGGGATCGATACCGTGTTCGGCCGCAAGTTTCATATATTCGGCGCCGAGCGCGTTGAGCGCGATGGCCATGCCGCCGGACGCCGTGCCCGTTAGCGCCGCAAGCGCGTTCATCGCCACGACCAGCGATACAAGCGGGCCTCCAGGCATCTGCAGCACGGCATCGCGCACGACGTTGAAAGCCGGCATGGCCGCGACCACCGCGCCGAAGCCGACGAGGCTGGCAACGGTCATGATCGGCAAGACGGCCGAGTTGGCGCCTGCGTCGAGGCTTTCGCGCAATGCACCCAGCCGTCCGTAATTCAGCCCGATCACCGTCACGATCGCCGCGGCGAGCGCAATGAGGACGGCCCAGACGCCGATCGTCGAGGTGATATTGATGCCAAGTGCTGCTTCCGCGCTGGAGAAGTCGATCCGGGGCAAGACCACCAGCGCCATCAGGAAGTTAACACCGATGACAACGATCAGCGGCAGCACCGCGAAGAGGAAGGATGGCCCCTGGTCGCTCTTCTTGCCGTGGCTGAGTTCGCTCGGGTCGAAATCGCCCGAGGTTGTTGCCTGTTCGCGCACCTTTTCGCTGATGACGACAGGCGTTTCGTCCTCCGTATATCCCTCATTGGCGGCACGCGCCCTCGCCTCGATATGGGCCAACCACCACATCCCGAAAGCGAAGGTGATGATCGAGGCGATGATGCCGAGGCCGGGCGCGGCGAAGGTCGTCGTGCCGAAGTATGGCATCGGGATGGCGTTGTTGGTCGAGGGCGTACCGGGCATCGCCGACATGGTGAAGGTGAACGCGCCGAGGCCGATCGCGGCCGGCATCAATCTCGCCGGAATGTTCGCGGCGCGGAACATTTCGCGCGCCATGGGTACGAGCACGAAGAAGGCGACGAACACACTGACGCCGCCATAGGTGACGACGGCGGAGGCGAGCACCACCGACAGCATGGTTCGCTTCACGCCCAGCCGCTCCGTCAGGAAACGGGCGATCGACGTGATGGAGCCGCTGTCATCCATCATCTTGCCGAAGATGCCGCCGAGCAGGAACATCGGGAACCACTGCGTGACAAACCGCGCCGTGCCGCCCATGAACGTCGAGGTCCAGTGTGGCAATAACGGTTGGCCTGAGGCGGCGGCAACGATGAGGGCCGCCGCAGGCGCCAGAAGCAAAACGCTCCAGCCGCGATAGGCGAACCACATCAGCAATCCAAGTCCCAGCAGAATTCCAAACAGCCCCATGGATCCGCCTCTCAATCCGATCAGATAGGCGGAGATGTCATGCGATCCAAAAGCTTACGCCCGTCTAGGTGCAGCTATGACGCGCCTCACAACTCACGGCCTTACTCGGGTTTCATGAACCACCCCTGCGAACGTGTCGACCGCTCACGCGCGCAAAGATTAGGGGCGGCGCAAGAAATGGACACCGTGCTCACTTCTGGGATTTCTTGCTCAGCAGACATTGGACATTGCGCCTTTTGGAGCGCGACCGATTGCCGGAAGTCATGGCCATTCCGTAACAATAAGAAACAATTCTGAAATCGCATAGCGAGGCTTTAGCGCGAAAACAGTTTCGCCGTGCTCGCTGACATGAGACCGAAATCCGAGTCTTGGCCATGCGGGTGTCGGAGTACCAACCGCGCCGTCGAACGGCCAGCAGTAACTGGGCTTGGGTGGTGGCGGACCGTTTCACAAGCAAAGGACATCCAGGATGAACCGTTACATCATCGCATTCCTTCTCGCCTCCGCGGGTACCGCATCCGCCCAGGAGCAGCTTTCGATGTCGCAAAAAATGGAGCTTCGCGACAACTGCAAGCAGGATATTCAGCAGCTATGCCCAGGCGTCCAGCCGGGTGACGGAGGCATCATGGCCTGCGTCAAGGAGAACAAGGCCAAGCTCTCTGGCATGTGCTCGACAACCATCGACAAGCTGCTGGCGACCAAGAAATAGCGTCGTCTTCTCCTGTCCACACCAGGAGATCAAAGCCGCTCGTTCCCGACCCACCGACCACAAGATGGGACGAGCGGCGTTTCTTATGCCCGACAAACAATCCACGTCAGGAAGCACACATGAAACGATCGAGCACCACCTCCAGAACAATTCTTGCCGCGACCATTCTTGCGGCGCTCACGATGACATCATCAGTTGCATCCGCCGAAGATGGTGACGTAGACTATCAGTGCGTATCCGAAGCAGCGGCGTTCATTGAGGTCGCCGACCTTGCCTATAGCTTCAGAAGCGAAAGTGGCGTCTTCACCAACGCGCTCGATGGTTTGCGCGATCAACTCATTGACTGCCTGGTCGCGACCGATCGCAAGACTAGCCTGTCACAGCAATCGGACGGCGATGATGAGTTCAAATGGAAGGTACACGGTCCGTTGCCGCAATAGCAATGTGAGGGCTCAGTCACGGCCGAGCTCCTCGCCTCCTTTCCCATCTCGCGACCGACCGTGATATGAAAACACCGCAATCCGAGCGGATTGCGGTGTTTTTTGCCCCCCGCGATCAATGCATCGTCGGGGAACACCCCATTCTCAAAAACCGGCTGCATGGGCCGGAATGCCGCTCGTCGAGGGAGTGTCCGGTTTTCGAGCGCAGCATGATGCAGGTGGCCGAGCCGGCCTCTCCTCTGTCCGGCAATCGATCGGCGAGCTCGCTCAACAGCGCTTCGAGTTCGCGCGGACACACACCGTCCGCCGCCATCATCTGACGGATCAACGGGTCCTGAAGCAGATGTCGATACCGTCGCTTGGGTTTCTTGGGCATGATGCAACTCCTGGCTTGGGACGCGGCCTCACGCCGCGTCGGGATGCACAGACATAGCCCGGTGGATTTGCCGCCCTAATTCGACATTGTTTCAGTCTGTGACCGCCCCTAGCGCTGGCGCAAGCGGGAGAAAGACAATGGCGCGCAGGCCGCGACCAGTATCCCTGTTCGAAAGCACCACCCTGCCGCCATGGGCATCCAGTATCTGCTTGACGATCGAAAGGCCAAGCCCCGTGCCGCCATGGCCGCGATTTCTGGATGGCTCGCCGCGAAAGAAGGGCTCGAAGACGACGGGGAGGTCCTCCTCCGGTATTCCCGGGCCGTCGTCTTCGAAGACGAGGCAGGCGACACCGTCGCGCCGTTCGGTGTAGGCGTGGACATGATTGCCATAACGCACGCCGTTGGAAAGCAGGTTGTCGATCACCCGGCACACTGCCGATCTTGGCATATGTACATTGAGCGCCTTGGGTGCCGTCGAGAGATCGACGCTGACGTCCTCCAGGCCGGATGCACAGTAGGGCAGCGCCTCGTTGATGTCGGTTATCTCTTCGGACGTCTCGGTGCTTGTGGATTCGCTGGCGAAGAGGAGGACGTCGTTCAGCAGATGCTCCATCGCTTCGACGTCGAGCACCGCCCGGTCGCGATGCGGGCCGGCCGGCATCATTTCCAGGCGCAATCGAAAGCGTGTCAGGTAGGTCTTCAGGTCGTGCGACACCGCGCCGAGAAACAGCGTGCGGTTGGTGAGCAGTGCCAGAATGCGGGTCTGCATGTTGTTTATCGCGCGGATCAGCGTACGCAGTTCGCGCGCGCCGCGCTCCTTGACCGGGACCGGTTCGACGCGATTTCCGAGCTCGTCGATACTGCGGGCAAGCTCCGTCAGTGGCCTTGTTTCGCGCGCGACCGCCAGCACCGCAAGGAGAGCAACAACAATGCCGGACAAGCCGCCCAGGAAGCCGATTGGAACATTCCATATCCGGAGCGTCGTCTCGTCGGAGATAGTGAAGATCGCGACCTCACCGCTCTTCAAGCCCACCACGAAGGTGATCGTGAAGGCGTCGTGGCTATCGGCCTGACTGATACGGGCTCCGGTTCGAACGATGCGGCCCGGCGCGTAGTCTTCCATCTTCGCCTGGGTGACAACACGAAGCCTTGAGATGCTGAGATTGTCCTTGAAGTCGGCTGGTATGCCAGGGGCATAAGTCACGCCGAAGCCCTGGGCATTGGCGACGTCAAGCACTTGCTGTCGCGCCTGCGGCGGCGTCTCATCGAGAAGACGTACAACCGCAACAACGCGATCGGCGATCGCATAAGGCGGCAAGGGCGAGCGTCCGCTTTGCCAGAGAAAGGAGAGCAGGACCACCATCTGGCCGATAAACAGCGCCGCCGTGACGATGAGGGCAATGCGTGTGAGAATTCCGAACTGGCTCATCTAGCCGTCCGTCACATTGAGATTGAAGAGATAGCCGGCGTTGCGCACAGTGGTGATGACCTGCACGTTCGGCGGCAGGCAGGCGGCGAGCTTCGTGCGCAGGCGCGAGATCGCGACGTCGATCGTCCGGTCGTAGGTTTCGGCGCTCGCGCCACGGGTCAGATCGAGCAGCTGGTCTCGTGAGAGCACCCGCTTCGGCCTATCGAGGAAGCAGGCAAGCAGATCGAATTCCGTCGTCGTCAACGGCACGGCGGTTCCATCCTCAGTCGAAATGATACGTGCCTCGGGATCGACGATCAGCCCCGCGAAGCGCTTGATACCATTCGCCGCCTCCAGCGCCCCGCCGGCCGGCGAGGTGCGGCGCAGGACGGCGCGAATGCGCGCGAGCAGCTCACGCGGATTGAACGGCTTGCCGAGATAGTCGTCGGCGCCGAATTCCAGGCCGACTATGCGGTCGATATCGGTCGTCTTTGCCGTCAGCATGATGATCGGCACCTGCGAGCGTGCACGGATGCGGCGGCAGAAGGAGAAGCCGTCCTCGCGTGGCATCATGACATCGAGGACGACCAGATCGGCCCATTTGCGCTCGATCAGCCTGTCGGCGGATGCAGCGCTATCGGCGGTGTGCACCAGGAATCCTTCGCTCGTGAGGAACTCATCGAGGAGATCCCTGATCTCTGGGTCGTCCTCGACGACCAGAATTTTTAGCGTCTCATCCATATTTCGGTCCTCATCTAACGGTCGAGCCGCGGCAGAATTCAGCAATCCGGCAGGCATCTTGGCGAAGGCGATCTCCCGCAACTCGGTTAGCAACCTGAGGAGCATCGCTCACCGGCTCGCACCCGACATCATGGATTGCAACGAAGAAGCCGTGACGGTTGCTCCACGATCAAGACCAGCCAAGGCCGCATCGAGAGGCAGGATGCCGGCCGGTATGTTAAGCGCATTGGGATATTGCCGCGTCACAAACGCATAAACCAGCCTTCCGCTCGCCGCATCGAAAAGTTCCCCGGCATAAATGACCGCGCCCGTAAAACGGCCTTCCTTGTCACGAACACTTCGAAGGCCACTGAGTGCGAAACCCACCGGTGTCACCTTCGTTGAAGTACCAAGTACGGGCACATTCGTCTCTACGCCGGTCAATGTGATTTTCAAGCGCAGTGTTCGTGGCCCGACGGCAGCTGCGAGCAATCCGCGTCGCGCGAGTTCGGCTCTGAAGCGGACTTCCGCATGACGAGCAAGGTCGTTCTTTGCATCCTCTGACAGCGTTCCGAACTGACCGTCCTTGCCGCGATAGATCCTGACGGGATCGAGGGTCACGAACGTGTACGCTTTCAGCGCTGACGGCTCGATCGCCGTATTGAAAGGCACGCGGCCATCCGCGTTGTCGCCATTGACCCGCAGTTGCGCACTGGAGGCCAAATCCTGATAGCGGGCAGGCTTTGTCGCGCAGGATGCGCCCAGGCAGAGAACCGCCGCGAGTACCATTAGTCGAGTAAAAACACCCGTTCTGCACTGCAATGCGATCATGCTCCACTCATGACAGGGGAAAGAAGCCGGCGGACGGATCCAAACTGGCAGCGCCCGGCAAGAGGCGCCCCCGAGTTTGCTCCGGTATTTCCGAATTGTTACGGTTTGTTACCGCCGCAACGGACGGCGCGTTCAAACGCCGTATCTACCGCGATGCCCGGCTGTAATGTTTGGAAGCAAATCTGCAATAGCGCATCAAAGATCGACCCGCATCTTCGATACCGTGGCTCATCAGAGAAAGGTATCCACCAATGAATGCGGTTCAACGTAAAGGCAGCCATACCGCCGCTGCCACGGCCGGCGCGCACGCCGCCAAACTCCACCGAGTGGCCGGCTGGGTCCGGGATGGCTTGCTGATCGCCGTGCTATCCATCAGCTTCCTGTTCTTGATCTGCTTTGGCGGCGTGACCAAGAGCTTCGCGGCGACTGGTGGCATAGCGCTTTCCGACGTCAATCTGCGCGCCGGCCCCAGCACGCGCTATCCTGTCGTCAGTGTGCTGCCCCGCAGTGCGTCGCTATCCGTCTATGGATGCATCGCCGATCAGTCGTGGTGCGACATCGGCTGGGGCGGCTATCGCGGCTGGGTCGCCGCCAGCTATGTGCAGGTGATCTATAAGGGGCAGCCGACCGTGCTGACGGCAGCCGTCGTGCCGGCGGTGGGCATCGCCACGGTCGCCTTCACGGTGGCCTATTGGGATGCCCACTATCATGCGCAGCCGTGGTACGGCCACTGGAACCGCTACTATGGCGGCTATTCCCGCTCCGTCGCCGTCGGCTGTAACGACAATGGCTGCGATGCCGCTGCTGTTACGCACGGACCGCGCGGCGGCGGACGGCACGTCGCGGGCGGTTGCCAGGATGGCAATTGCGGCGGTGCCGCGGTCACCCACGGCCCGCGCGGCGGCGGCAAGGCCGCGATCGGCGGCTGCAATGACGAGCGGTGCGCGGGCGCTTCGGTCACACGCGGCCCGAGGGGAAACACCGTGATCCGCCACGGTGGCTTTGATCGCCCTTGAGCGGAGAGATCACGCGGAAACATCGCGCACAGGACGCTGCGGCTCGCCGCAGCGTCTGCAACAAATTGCAACAAAGCTGTAATTCCACCGCGACCCCGACTTGCGACAACCATGGCCGTTCTTGAATTCAATCGACCATTGTCGCGTAAAGGCAGGCTGGCATGTCTCTCTTCCAAAACACGATCTCCAGCGTCTGCGGACGCGGCCTTATCCTGCTTTCCATCGTGATGCCGCTTGCAGCCTGCAACGATCAGCCGCCGCAGGCCCCGGCGGTAAAATCGGTCACCGTCATCCAGCCGCAATCCGCCGATGTAACACGCTATCTCTATGAGACGGGCACCGCCAAGGCGCTCGATAGCGTTGCGCTCACTGCCCGCGTCTCGGGCTATCTCAAATCCATCGACTACAAGGATGGAACCGAGGTGAAGGCTGGCCAGCGGCTGTTCCTGATCGAACCCGACCAGTACGAAGCACAACTCCAACAGGCCCAGGCAACGGTCGAGCAGACGCAAGCAAGCTTCAACAATGCGCAGGTGCAACTCGACCGCCAGGAGCAGTTGTCGCAATCGTCGACCACGACGCAAGCCAATGTCGACAATGCGCGGGCAAGTCGCGACGAAGCCAAGGCGCAGCTTGACCAGGCAAAGGCATCGCTGCGCGAGGCGCAAATCAACCTGGGCTATACGAGCGTCACGGCACCCTTCGATGGCTTCGTCACCGAGCATCAGGCCGATGTCGGCGCGCTCGTCGGCAGCGGAAGTCCAACCACGCTTGCAACCATCGTGCGGCTCGACCCGATCCATGTCTCCTTCGCGATCTCCGACACCGACATGCTGCGCATCCGCAAGCAGGCCCGCGCCAGTGGATTGACGGCAAAGGACGTCGAGACAATCGCGGTAGAAGCCGCGACCAAGGCCGACGACGGCTTCCCGCATAAGGGCAAGCTCGACTACATCGCGCCGCAGACCGATGCAGAGACCGGAACTCTCTCCGTGCGCGCCGTCTTCGAGAACAATAACCGCGATCTGGTGCCGAACCTGTTTCTGCGCCTGCGCATCCCCTTGGGCGTGGTGAACGGCGCCCTGCTCGTGCCGCCGTCCGCCATCGGCACCGACCAGCAGGGCCGCTATGTGCTAGTGGTCAATGGCGACGATGTCGTGGAGCGGCGCGCGGTCAATCCGCTCGACCGCAGCGATGACATGCAGCAGATCCAGGGCTCTTTGGCCGCGACCGACTGGGTGATCACCAATGCCGCCTCCGGCGTCCGGCCCGGCGACAAGGTGCAGAAGAAAGATGCCTCGACGCCAGTCCAGGCCGAGGCAAAGCAGCCCGCCGCCTCCCAACCGGCTGCCAACTGATCGGACAACCATCATGTTCTCCCGCTTCTTTATCGAGCGCCCAGTGCTCGCGAACGTCATCGCGCTGCTGACGATATTGATCGGCGCCATCGCCTTTCTGCGCCTACCGATCACGCAATATCCCGATATCGTGCCCCCCACGGTGCAGGTCACCGCGCGCTATCCCGGCGCCAGCGCCAAGACACTCATGGATACCGTCGCGCTGCCGATCGAGCAGCAAGTAAACGGCGTTCCGGGCATGCTCTACATGCAGTCGACGAGCGCCAGCGACGGCACCTACAATCTGACCGTCACCTTCGACATCGGCACCAATGCCGATGAGGCGCAGATTCTGGTGCAGAACCGCGTGGACGCGGCCAATGCGCAGCTGCCGAGTTCCGTGCAGTCGCAGGGCGTCACCGTGCGCAAGCGTTCGACCTCAATCCTAGCCTTCGTGACGCTCGATGCCGAAGACCCAAAATTCGACAGCCTGTTTCTCGCCAATTACGCCACGATCAATCTCAAGGATGCGCTTGCCCGCGTTCCAGGCGTCGGCGATGTCACGGTCTACGGCGCCGGCGACTACGCGATGCGCATCTGGCTCGACGCCGACAGGCTGCAGGCGCGCGGCCTGAAACCCGCCGATGTCGTGAGCGCCATCCAGGCACAGAGCCAGACGGTTTCCGGTGGACAGATCGGCATGCCGCCTGTCGATACCGGCCAGGGTTTTCAAACGCCGATCGAGATTTCCGGTCGGCTGGACCAGGTCGACCAGTTCGAGGATGTGATCGTCAAGACAAACAGCGAGACGGGCGCTATCACCCGCATCAAGGATGTCGCGCGGGTCGAACTCGGTTCGAAATCCTACCACCAGGTCTTCCGCTTCAACGGCAAGGCATCCGCTTCGCTGGCGATCAGCCAGCTTCCCGAGGCCAATGCGCTCGACGTCGCCAAGGCGGTTGAGGGGCGGATGACCGAGTTGTCGAAATCCTTTCCCCCGGGCCTGAGCTATTCCGTGCCGTTCAACACCACCACTTTCGTCAACGCGGCAGTCGACGAGGTCTACAAAACGCTGGTCGAGGCATGCATCATCGTGCTGGCCGTCATCTTGCTGTTCCTGCAGGACTGGCGGGCGATGCTCGTGCCGGCCACCACCGTGCCGGTGACGCTGATCGGCGCCTTCGCCGCCATGGCCGCGATGGGATTCTCGATCAACATGTCGACCCTTTTCGCGCTGGTGCTCGCCATCGGCATCGTCGTCGACGACGCGATCGTCATCGTCGAGGGTGCCGCGCGGCAAATGTCCAATGGCCTGAGCGGCCCGAAGGCGGCTGAAAAGGCCATGGAGGAATTGTTCGGGCCCATCATCGGCATCACTCTCGTGCTGGTTTCGGTCTTCCTGCCTGCGGCCTTCCTTCCCGGCCTGACGGGTAAGCTCTATCAGCAATTCGCGCTCGTGATCGCCAGCACGGCCGTCATCAGCGCCATCAACGCCATCACGCTGAAGCCCGTGCAGGCGGCGCTCTGGATGCGGCCCGTCAAGCCGGTCGAACATCGCAACATCGTATTCAGGCTCTTCGATCGCGGTTTCAACCGTCTTGAAAATGGCTATACCGCCCTTCTCTCCCGCATGCTGCGCTTCCGCTATGTGATTGCCGCAGCAACCGCGATCGTGGTGGCACTCGCTTTCGTCGGTCTGTCGCGCGTCCCGGCGGGCTTCCTGCCGCTCGAGGATCAGGGCTATCTCGTGGCCGCCATGCAACTGCCGGCAGGCGCCTCGCTCGAGCGTACCGATAAAGCGCTGAAGGAGGTGCAGACAAAGCTGAAGGACCAGCCGGGCATCGATAACGTCATCACCGTCGCCGGCGTGTCATTGGTCGACAACAACGCGCCACTTCCCAGCGCCGGCCTTGCCTACATCGTCCTGAAACCCTGGGACGAGCGGGGCAAATCGGAAGCGCTGCTGCCGCTCTACCAGAAGATATCCAGGAGCCTGTCCGACCTCTCCGACGGCTTCGCGACGGTCGTTCCGCCACCCTCGATCCAGGGCATTGGCAACACCGGCGGCTTCACGATGATGGTCGAATTGAAGGACGGCAGCGGCGACTTCGGGCGGCTTGCGGATATCGCCAACGGCGTGGCGACAGAAGCCAAAAAGGACCCGCGCCTGCAAAACGTGCAGGTCAACGCTAACGTCAACGCGCCGCAGCTTGCCGTCAGCATCGATCGGACCAAGGCCGCCACGCTCGGCGTGCCGATCGGCGACGTCTTCAATACGCTCTCGGGCTATCTCGGCTCGACCTATGTCAACCAGTTCACGCGCTTCGGCCATACGTTCCAGGTGTATGTGCAGGCGGAGGGTTCATTCAGAAGCGTTTCCGAGGGCATTGCACGGCTGACCGTTCCGAACGGATCGGGGTCGCAAGTGCCGATCGGCAGCATCGTCACCGTCGAGGAAAAGATCGGGCCGTCGCTGATCTCGCTCTACAATCTCCACCCCGCCATGTCCGTTGTCGGCAGGCCGCAATCCGATGTGAGCTCCGGCGAGGCGATGGCGATCATGGACAAGGCGGCGGCCACCGCGCTTCCAGACGGCGCGACCACGGACTGGACCGCTATTTCCTATCAGGAGAAACTGACCGTTAACCAGATCTACATCGCGTTCGGGCTGGCGCTGGTTCTCGTCTATTTCGTGTTGGCCGGCCAATACGGCAGCTGGCTCGGCCCGCTGCCCGTAATTTTCTCGGTTCCGCTTGCCCTTGCCGGCACGGTCGCGGTTCTCCTGGCGCTCGGACTGCAGAACACGCTCTATACGCAGATCGGCCTTGTCCTGCTCATCGCGCTTGCTGCGAAGAATGCGATCCTGATCGTCGAATTCGCTCGCGACCTCAGGATCAAGGAAGGGAAGTCGCTGCTTGAATCGGCGGTCAGCGCGGGCAAGCTGCGTTTCCGGCCGATCCTGATGACGTCGATCGCATTCATCCTCGGCATGGTGCCGCTCGTTCTCGCAACCGGCGCCGGCGCCAATGCCAGCCGGTCGATCGGGATCTCCGTGGTCAGCGGCATGCTGGTTTCGACGATGCTTTGCGTCTTCGTCGTGCCGGCGCTCTATATGATCATACGGTCGGTGGAAGAGCGCGGCCTGTTGTCATGGCGAACCGGGCTGCAACACGCCGATCAAGACGGGTTGCCGAAATGATCGGCAGTTATCAACAATCGCGCACCTTCTGGCCCAGTTGCTGCAGCAGCTTGAAGGCGTCGTATCTTCTTAAGTGAATATCGGCAATCCGCCCCACCGACGGCGTGAACGTTCCATCGACCATCGTCAGCTTTGTCATCGCCTCACGAACATCGCGGTAACTGCCGCTGGCGACGGCGCCGAGGATCGCCGCGCCCAACAAGACCGGTTCGTCGGCCGACGTCGCGACGATGGGTTTGCCACAGGCATCCGCCAGAAGCTGACGAACAAAGGCCTGCTGCCCAGCCCCGCCGCTGATGACGACCGTATCTATCTCGACACCCGCCTGCGCCTGTGCGTCGATGATCTGCCTGAGGCCATAACCGATACCATAGAGCCCCGCCACGTAGAGCCGGACGAGGCTGTCGATATCGCGCTCCATGCCGAGGCCTGCGATCAGCGCGCGGGCGTGCGGATCGGCCAGCGGTGCGCGGTTTCCCAGGAATTCGGGGACGACGTGAAGACCTGTGACGAGCGAGGTCGCATCGGCGCCTGCCGCGCCGACGGCAAGGTCGGCAAGCATGACGGGAAGCGATTGGCCCTTGTCTTTTGCGATCCGCGTGGCCTCAACGGCTGCAGGATGAGATGAAAGAAGCTGTTCGATCGCCGCACCCGCAGCGCTCTGGCCGCCTTCGTTGAGCCAAAGCCCAGGAACCATCGCAGAATAATAGGGTCCCCAAACGCCCTGCACGAAAGCCGGTTCGACGGTCGATGTCATCGTGCAGGATGAGGTGCCGAAGACATAGCCAAGGTTCGCCGTCGGCCCGTCGCCAAAGCCGACCGTCCCGATACCGCCGGCGTGGGCGTCGATCAATCCTGCCGCGACTGCCGTCCCAGGTAACAGCCCAAGTTCCGCTGCCGCCGCCTGCGTCAGGCCGCCGCCAAGCGCCGCGCCCGGTTCGACGATCGCCTGGCCGATACGAGCAAAGCCTTCATCCGCCAGCGCGCCGAGGCCGATCTCTTCGAAATATGTCGGATCCCAGCGCTTCTCGTGCGCGAGATAGGTCCACTTGCAGGTCACGGTGCAGGTGGAGCGCGAGAGGTTGCCTGTGGCGCGCCAGGTCAGGAAATCGGCGAGATCGAAGAATTGCCACGCCGCATCGAATACCTCCGGCCGGTTCTCTTTCAGCCACAGCAGCTTGGGCGTCTCCATCTCCGGAGAGATACGTCCGCCTACATAGCGCAGGACCTCGTGGCCGAGCGCATTGATCCGCTCCGCCTGAGAAACCGCTCGGTGATCCATCCAGACGATGATATTCCGCTCCGGATCTTCCGATGGGCCGACGGGCAAGGGCTTGCCCTGGTCACCGAGAACGACGAGCGAGCATGTGGCGTCGAAGCCCAGTCCGACAACGGCTCTCGGGTCCACGGCGGCGTCTAGAACGGACTGACGCACGGCCTCGCACACCGCCTGCCAGATCTCGTTGCTCGACTGCTCGACGATCGATCCCGCCTCGCGGTAAAGCGTGATGTCGCGCTTGGCGGAGGCCAGCATCCGACCGCCGAGATCGAACACCCCCGCGCGAGCGCTTCCGGTGCCGACGTCAACGCCGATCACGTAGCGCGGTGTTTGGACTTCGTCGCTCATGGTCTCTCATCTTTCTGGCATGAATGGCTGATGCCCGCGCCTCGCGCGGAGATCACGGTCTCTAGAGGTCGACGCTATTGGGGAGGATCACGAGGTCGCGGATGGTCACGTTGCGCGGCCGCGACAGCATGAAGAGCACGCAGTCGGCGACTTCCTTTGGCTGCATCAGGCTGCCGGTGGCAAGCGCCTCTTCCATCTTCGCCTTCGGCCAATCGTCAAGCAGCGCGGTGACGACGGGACCCGGCAGGACGGCGCCGACGCGCACGCCGTGTTGTGCGACCTGGCGGCGTGTCGAATGCACGAATGCCTGCACCGCGAATTTCGAGGCGGTGTAGATCGGCTCCCAGACAACCGGGACGACGCCGGCGATCGAGCTGGTGAACAGGATGTCGCCCGACTTCTGGGCGATCATATGCGGCAACACGGCATGAACGGAGCGGAAGGCGGCGTTGATGTTGAGGTTCAGCATCCTGTCCCAGGCATCGGGATCGCCTTCCGCGACCTGCCCGCCGATATAGGCGCCCGCATTTGCGTGGAAGATGTCGAGCCTGCCTGCGATCTCCAGAATCCTTGGAAGGATGCCCGAGAGTTGCTTGCCGTCGAGAAGATCGACGACGAGAGGGAATGCGCGCTCGCCGAATTCCCCACAGATTTCATCCAGTCTGTCCTTGGCGCGGTCGATGAGAACGACGGTCGCGCCTTCGGCGTGCAATGTGCGGGCGCATTCGAGGCCGATGCCTGATGCCGAACCGGTGATGGCGGCGACTTTGCCTTTCATGAGGTCGGTCATGAATTTACTCCTTTAAGTTTGATCAGGCGCGTCCGTGGCTGACGCGGGAACGGCGGGCGAGCGAGTCGACGATGACGGCAATGGCGAGAACACCGCCGGTGATCATGTAGCGCAAAGATGAGCTGAGGTTGAGCAGCGTCAGGCCGTTGGAAATCGCCTGGATGACGATGATCCCGAGCAGCGCGGAATAGGCGCTGCCACGACCGCCGAAGAGGCTCGTCCCGCCGATCACGGCAGCCGCGATGGCGTTGAGGTTAACGTCACCCGTGCCGGCCTGCTGGCTCGACGAGGCAAGACGCGATGCCGACAGGATGCCGCCGATGGTCGCGAGCGTCGAGCAAAGCACGAAGGCGCTCAGATAGATGCGGCGAACATTGATGCCAGCGCGCCGTGCCGCTTCGCGGTTGCCGCCGACCGCGAACATCGAGCGTCCCCATTGGGTGCGCGTCAGCCCGTAGTTCAGGACAACCGCGATGGCGACGAACAGGCCGAACATCCACGGAATGCCGCGGCCGAGATTGAGGTAGTAAACCGCGAATTCGAGTGCCGCGGTCAGCACGACGGCCTTGATAGCTGTTGCGGCGAAGGGCTGCGAGGACAGGTTGACGGCAGCGCGCTGCCGGCGCGTTCGCAGGCCCTTGGCGATGATCACGGCGCCCGGAACCAGAGCGAGCACATACGACAGCCAATCGGGCATCACCAGGATCTGGCCGAAGCGAACCAGCGGGGATGCATAGGGAAGGTTGATGCTGCCGCTCGGGCCGAGGATGTAAAGCTGCATGCCGAGCAGCGCTAGGAGGCCGGCGAGCGTCGCCACGAAGCTCGGCATTCCCAACCGGTTGTAGAGCACCGCATAGACCGTCCCAATGACCGCGCCGGCGGCGATGGCGGCAATTATCGCGAGGACGAACGGGACGCCGTTGTTCACCCAGAGAACACCGAGGATGGCGGATGACAGGCCGCTCATCGAGCCCACGGAGAGATCGATCTCGCCAAGCATCAGTGCACAGACGATGCCGAGCGAGATGATGCCGACGGTCGCGCAGTCGAAGAGCAGGTTGACGAGGTTGTTCGGCGCGAGAAACACCGGATTGAGGAGCGAGAAGACCGTGGAGATGACGATCAGCCCGACCGCGACGGGAAGCATGCCCAAATCGCCGGATTTGACGCGATCGATGAAGGCCCCGACCATTGCCATCATGCTGTCGTCGTGGCGGACGCGTTCGTCGCTGCGATCGAGCGTCGTGGCGGGTGCGAGTGTTGTATCGGATGGTTTCTGGCTCATGCCGGTCTCCCGCTGTTTTCCTGCGCCGTGCCTGTCTTGCGCTCGATGCGGCGCGAGACGGAGTTTTCCGTGGCACCCGTGATCGAGGCCACGAGTTCGTGGTTGGAGGCATCTGGCGTGAAGACGCCGTTGTTTCGGCCCAACCGCAATACGACAATGCGATCGGCGACGGCGCGGACGTCTTCCATGTTGTGGCTGATGATGATGACGCCCAGGCCGCGGTCGCGGACCCGCTCGATGAGATTGAGCACCTCGGCGGTCTGCGCGACGCCGAGTGCGGCCGTCGGCTCGTCGAGCATGATGATCTTAGGATTGAGGAGCAACGACCTGGCGATCGCTACGGTCTGGCGCTGGCCGCCGGAGAGCGAGGCGATCGGCTCCCTGACGGATGGGATGCGCGCGGCCAGTTCCCTCAGCAGCGTCCAGGCGCGGACTTCCATCGCGACCTCGTCGAGCGCCCATGGCGACAGCTCATGCCCGAGGAACAGGTTGGCGACGACGTCGAGGTTCTCGCAGAGCGCCAGGTCCTGGAACACGGTGGCGATGCCGAGCTCCAGCGCCTTGCCGGGGCTATCGAGCGAGACACTCTGGCCGCAGAATTCGATCGAGCCGGAAGAGGGCTGGTGAACGCCTGCCAGGACCTTGACCAGGGTCGATTTGCCGGCGCCGTTATCTCCCACAAGGGCCACGACTTCGCCCGCCTTGACGTCCAGTTCGATATCGGTCAGCGCCGAGACGGCACCGAAATTCTTCGACACGTTTCGTAGTCGCAGGATAGGCTGCCCGCGCTCCGGTACATTGCTTGCTGTGGTGCTCATGGCTGAGGGCCTTTGTACGTCCTTGAGAAACCGGCCGCACGCAGTGCGGCCGGAATGGCGGATCGGCTCTTAGTTGCCGATGCCGAGCTTCTTGCAGCCTTCGGCATATTCGCCGGTGCAGATCTGCTCAGCCGTCTGGATCTTCTTGTCGAAGATTTCCGCCTTGATGTTTTCGGCGGTGACGACGGCCGGGATGAAGAGCTGCGACGGCGTGTTGTAGAGCGTCGTCTTGGCTTCCGGCTTCTCGCCCTTGATGAGCTGGACAGCCACCTGTGCGGCTGCGGCGGCTACGATCTCGGACGGCTTGGAGATCGTGTTGTACTGGTCGCCCGAAATGATCAGCTGCAGTGCCGCGATCGTCGCATCGTTGCCGGTCACAGGTGGAACGGGGTTGACGCCCGCCGCTTTGAACGCGGCGATCGCGCCGCCGCCGGTGCCGTCATTGGCGGCAACCACGCCCTTGATATCGGCGCCAAAGCGCGTGATCTGGCCGGCCGCCCATTCCTGCGCCTTCGGCGGCGCCCATTCCGGCGTGTCGAACTCGGCAAGCGTCTTGTACTTGGATTCCTTCAGGCCGCGATGGATGCCGTCGCGAATAAGGCCGGCGGCCGCATCTGTCGGCGAACCGTTGATCTCTAGCACGCCGGCGCCATCAGGCACGCCTGCCTTCTTCAGATGCTCGACAAGCGACTTGGCAATCGCGTAGCCGATACCTTCATTATCGAAGGAAACGTAGAAATCGGCAGGCTTGTCCGGGATCGGACGGTCATAGGCGATGACCTTGACGTCCTGGGACTGGGCGAGCTCGACGAGCCCAGCGGCTGCGGCGGAATCGACCGGGTCAAGGACCACGACCTTGGCGCCCTGCGCAATCACCGAGTTGAACTGTTGCTGCTGCAGCGATGCGTCGCCATTGGCGTTCTGGTAGACGACGGTGCACTTGGCGCACAGCTTTTCCATCTCGGCCTTGAAGCCCGGAAAATCGTGCTGCTCATAGCGGGTCGACGCCTGATCGGGCATCAGGAACGCCACCGTGGACGCTTCCTGGGCGAATGCTGCTCCGCCGAGCGCCATCAGCATGGTCGCCGACATCAGGGAAAGTTTGCGATAGGTCATGTTCTCCTCCTTAATTGACCAACAGCAAGGTTCGGCCATTGCCGCAACATTGACCTGACGCGCGATGCGTCATTGCCTCAAGCCGCAGCTCGACGAGAGCCGCACGGCAAAGAGGACCACCAATAGCTGCGAAATCACCTCCCGGTGTCAGCCTCCTAGCTGACACGTATCATCGATTGAGCGCACTTGCTCAATCGATGAAGCAAGATTTGCCACTTCTCTCGTTTGATGTCAAGTTAGCGCCCGATACAGGAGATGAGAATTTTGAGTCTGGACAGGCAGCAGAAGCGAACGACAATCTACGATCTTGCGGAACTCGCGGGCACATCCGCGAGCGCGGTCAGCGCTGTCCTGAACGGAAACTGGAAGAAGCGCCGCATCAGCAAGCAGCTTGCCGAAAAGATAACGCGTATCGCCGAGGAGCAGGGTTACGCCCTCAACATGCAGGCAAGTCTCCTGCGCCGGGAGAAGTCGCACATCATCGGCATGATTGTTCCCAAGTACGACAACCGATATTTTGGCTCGATTGTCGAACTTTTCGAGACCATGGCGCGTGACAAAGGCTTCTTCCCGCTCATCACCTGCACGCGGCGCGACCCCGCACTCGAGATCGAGGCCGCTCGAACGATGCTCTCGTATCAAGTGGATTGCGTGATCGCGACCGGCGCAACCGACCCTGACAGGATAACCGAGCTTTGCGCCGCTGCCGGCGTGCGCACGATCAACCTCGACCTACCGGGCAAACTCGCTCCCTCCGTCATTTCCGACAATTTCGCGGGCGCCCGTGAGCTGACGCGGAGAATTCTCGCCAGTTGCCAACAACGATTTGGCTCCATGGAACCGCTGATGTTCGTTGGTGGCCGCGGCGGCGATCACAACACGATGGAGCGCTTGAGGGGCTTTCGCCAGGCACATGCGGATCACGGAATAGAGCTTGAAGACAACAGGGTCATTGCCTGTGGCTACGCCCCCGAAAAGGCGCAGAACGCGCTCCAAGAGCGCGCCGCCACCGGCTTACCCTTTTCCAGAGGCATGTTCGTCAATTCGACGATCACCCTTGAAGGTGTCCTACGCTGGGTGCGGCTCGCCGGACCCGTCAGCGAACAGGAATTCGCCCTCGGTTGCTTCGACTACGATCCGCTCGTCGCCCTCTTAGGCGACAATATCGAGATGGTGCGCCAGGACGTACCAGCGATGCTGACCAGGATGTTTGAACTGATCGAGCATGGAAATTTCGAGCCAAACGTGTCCGAAATCCCGCCGCTGCTACGGTAGCCGCTTCCATTCGGCCGATTGCCATGGCGGTGTGAGATCTCGCGATCAGCTAATAGACTTGAAAGACCGTTTCGTCGAAATTGGATGGAAATGGATCGGAAGACGAGACTAACACGGCAGCCATCTAAAGCATGCTTGGAATCCTGTCGCTACGAGGTGTTCGGATCTTTCACCCGCGTCTTCTTATCTTCCAACCTCGAGCCCATGGCATTGGTTAGCTATCCAGCATTTTCTGGAACCGCTGAAGTTCCGCAACATCCATATTTACGATGTGGCGATTTTCCGGATAAGCGGCTGAATTGACGTCGGCAACATACTCTCGGAAGGCGGCGATCCTTTCGCTCTGGAGCCGCTCGAACTCGGCAGCGAAATTTCGGTACACTTTGGAATGACGCGGGATACGCCCCTTGGTCTGACCAAGAATATCGTCTGCAAAGAGATACTGTGCATCACAACCAGCGCCGGCGCCCATCGAGAGCATGATCAGGGGCGTGCGTTGAGAGATGGCCGTTGCCACTTCGACAGGAACAACCTCGATTTCCGCTCCGATGGCACCTGCGGCCTCCAACTGACGGACGGCGTTGAAGACGTCCATTGCCTGTGCCGCTGTCTTGCCCACCGCCTTGAAGCCTCCTGTCCAGGTAGCCCGGGATGGAATGAGGCCGACATGGCCGATGACTGGAATCGCCTCGTCGGCCATGCGCTTGACGGTGGCAAGGCTCGCGCTGCAATAGACCGCGTCAGCGCTGGCCTTGTAGACCCGAAACGCCCATCGCACGAAATCATCGGCAGTCCCGATTTCGAAAAAATTGTCGCCTGGCATAGTAAAAAGGTTGGGCGCCGCATCGCGATAGCGGGGGTCGCAGATCAGCTGCGGCGGAACGGAGACGATATCGACGCCAGCCCTGTCGGCGGCTTCAGCTTCCTCGAGCGTCAAGACGCGCAGCATCGTCAGCTGCCGTTTACCCTTCATTGATCGCAAGTCTGCAACAGTCGGTCTTGTCTGACGCATGGTAGCCTCTTTTGAGCGTAGATAGCTTATTCAGCCGATCATGATCCAAACGGTTTCGGCTTCAGTTTTCACAGGGAACGTCTTCAGGTTGATACAGACCGGAGCACCCTTGGCCTCACCCGTCTTGTAGTTGAAGCGCCCGTTGTGTTTCGGACACTCGATGATGTCACCCATGACCAGACCATCAGCGAGATGGACCTTCTCATGGGTGCAAAGGCCGGCAGTTGCGAAATATTCGTCGTCCTCGGACCGATAGATTGCGAACGTCTGCCCGTCATGATCAAACCGAATAAGATCTTCGGCTTCGATGTCGTCAACCTTGCATACTTCAATCCACATTATGCTTTGCTTCCTTATTCCGCAGCGCTCGTCGCACCGTCCAGATGATGAAATTCGTCCTTGTAGGGTCGCGCCGTGGCAGGCAGTTCGCGCTTGAGGAAGTAGTCCTCGTTACGCAGCTGGCGGATCAAGACAGGAAACACTTCCCTGTAGGCATGCCACATCGAAGGATTGGGTTCGGGAAGGTCGTGTTTGATCAAGGCGTGCAGTCGCGGCAGTGCATGGAACGGCACCATCGGGAACATGTGATGCTCCACATGGTAGTTCATGTTCCAGTAGATGAACCGGCTGATCGGGTTCATGTAGACTGTACGCGTGTTCAGCCTGTGGTCGATGACATTGTCAGCAAGGCCAATGTGCTGCAGCAGGCCAGTCAAGACCATGTGCCAGCAACCGTAGAGGCGCGGCAACCCGATGAGCATTAGAGGCAGGATCGAGCCGATGAACAGCGAGAGGGCGATCGTCGCCACGTAAATTGCAATGTGAATGCGTGCCGCAAACACCACCTTCGACCATTCGCTTTCCGGCACGAATGTCTTTTCTTCCGCCGTCACGGTTCCGAGGCTGTTTCGAAGAAGTGCGATCATCGAATACCAGGCATCCAGGATGCCGAAGAAATTGAGGATCACCCGCATCAGGTCCGGTGGACGCATAACGGCGATTTCCGCGTCGCGCCCGACGATGGTCGTGTCGGTATGATGGCGTGCATGGCTCCAACGCCAAGTGACCGGATTGCGCATCAGCATGAAGCTGGCGATCTGGTAGATTACATCGTTCATCCATCGGGTCTTGAAGGCCGTGCCATGACCACACTCATGCCACCGGGAATCCGACGACGAACCATAGAGAACACCGTAGACGAACAGGAAGGGTAAGCAGAACCAGGTCGGCCAGAAGTAGATCGCGCCTGCTGCGGAGATTGCAAACGCGGCCAACCAGACCAGCGTGTCGCGAATGGCTGGCAGATCGGAGCGCTGCATCAGCTCCTTCATGGTCTTGCGCGGCACTTCGGTATGATACCAGTCGGCCGAAGCCAATCCGATCTCGATTGCACGTTTTGTGCTTTCACCGACGAGACTGTAATCGCGCTTCATCATGACCTTTTCTTGCTGTTGATCTGTCATTGCGACATCACCTCGACTAGGCGCTCGACAGGGCATTGGTGCGCCGCGCAAGCTTGGGAAAAACGTTCGATGGTTCAGGAAACTCTTCGTCCGGCGCTGTCACGACGGATGCAATCCTGCGGACAGCGTCGTCCAATGCGCTACGGCCGTCGATTATTCGAAACGTCAGGCTGTAAGGCCGCTCATCGCCATGCGAGAGCCAGATAATTTCCTCGCGTTCGCGCGCGAAATTCTCTCCGAGCACATGATTGGTCGAAGGTTCTATCCCCAAGGCATACTGTCCGGCCTGGAAGTTTTGCCAGACGTAGGCGCAGGGAAGTTGCTCCTTGACCGTCTCGATCTCCAAACCCAGCTTCAATCGATCGTTGACGACGGCGACGGACACGCGTCCCGCTTCGTCTGCGGTCATCGAGTGCTGCCAGACCTGTTCGCGGAACGCGGCCCGCGGCGCAACCGCGGTGCGGTAACCAGCATCTTGCTTGCGAAAATCGGTGCCCGCATGCGACGCCCAAACGACATCGTCGATCGGCGCCAGATATTGCGCGCCGGCATCAAGCAAGGGGTAGCTGACATTGACGTGGTAGAAGAGCATGTGTGGCGTCGGCATGAAACCTTGGTTAACCACCCGATCGGTCACTCTGATTTCGTTGCCGCCGACATCGGCTTCGATCCTGCGCACCAGATGCAGGTTTTCTCCGAACACGGCCGCCTGCTGAACGACACCCTCCGCCCAGAGCACACAACGGTTGTCGACCCAGCTTTCGCCATAGCCGACGAGACGGGCTGGAATATTACCGATCCGTCCGTGGAGGGAATGGCGAATGCTGCGCTTGCCTGGATAGTTGAAATGCTCGGCGGAGACCTCTTCCGGCCCGAGGATATGATCGAGCCCGCAGGTCACCAGCAACCCTGAAAAAGACCGCGCCCAGGAAAGTCCCCCCTCGCCCTCGTATTCGTGAAGGGCCGGGTTTCGAAAACCGGTCGGCGAATTCCAGGCAATGCCCAGTCCCCTGTAGTCGCAGTCGCCGATATCCATGGCCCGATCGACGAGCACGGTGAAGCGCAATCCGCTTCCCGTGCGAAAATCCAGCATACGCACGCCGCGCTCGACACCGTCCGAAAGCGTCATCAACCGGACACCCGCGACCTGCGACAGGGAGCCCGCTCGCTCGGCGAGCTGGCGTTGGGTGAGCGTCTGACCAAAAAGTTCTACCATGGTCGATGCCGCCTCAATGCAGTGCCGCTTCGCCGGCAAGGGCCGATTTGTCGACCCCCATGATGAGGCTTTCGACCGTCAGGAGATCGGTCTGGGCTACGGCCATCTCGGCGACCACCTCACCGCGGCGCATGACGACGATTCGATCGGCGACCTGGAAGACGTGATGGATATTGTGTGTGATGAACAGGACGGAATGGCCTGCCTGACGCATGTCCTTGACGAAACGCAACACACCATGCGTTTCTTCGACGCCCAGATTGTTGGTCGGTTCGTCGAGGATGATGACCTTCGCGGCAAATTGCATGGCGCGCGATATGGCGATGGATTGTCGCTCGCCTCCTGACAGCGTGTTGACCGCCGCATCTGCATTGAGCTTCTTGGAAATGCCGACCCGCTTCAAAAGCGTGGACGCGGCATTGCGCAACCTTTCGAAATCCATCGGCGCAAAGACGCCAAGGAAGGACAGCGTCGTCGGCTCTCGGCCTAGAAACAGGTTGCGAGCGATGCTGAGATCGGGCGCGAGCGAGGTATCCTGATGGATCGTCTCGATGCCGAGATCCATGGCGTCGCGCGGCGACTTCACCGACACCTTGTGGCCACCGACAAAGATGTTGCCGCCGTCGGCGGGGTGGATGCCGGAAATGGCCTTGATCAGGGTCGACTTGCCGGCGCCATTGTCGCCGAGCAGCGCAACGACTTCGCCCTCGTTCAACGCAAATGACGCGTTGCGCAAGGCGCGAACATTGCCGAAAGATTTTTGCAGGTTTTCCAGTCGGAGGACTTCTTTCATTTCAGCTCCTTGCGACCGTCTTCTGCAGCAGGGCGTGCAGGATGAGCATGACGAGGATAATACCGCCGACGAAGATGTTGTAGGCAAGGCCGGGGACGCCGATCAACACGATGCCGTTTCGGATGGCACGCAACATGACGACGCCCACGACGGTGCCAAGGATCGTGCCGCGTCCACCGGTCAGCGCCGTGCCGCCTACGACGACCATTGCAATGACCTCCAGTTCATAGCCAGTTCCTGCAACGGGCGACGCAGCGGAAATGCGAAAGGCGCTGATCATGCCGGCAAGGCCCGCCAGAACGGACGTCAGGATGAACAGCCCGATCTTGACGTTGTCCGCCGGTACGCCGCGCGCAGTGGCGGCATGGCGGTTCGAGCCGATGGCGGAGATCCAGTTGCCGAGCTTTGCAAAACGCAACAGGTAGGTCGCGGCCAGGGCCAGCGCGATGAACCACAAAAGGGAGACATATAGCTTGAACGGGCCGATGGTGAAATCGCCGGCCAGAAGTGTCACGAAAATGCCAGGCTGATCCCACGACTTCAAAGGGAAGCCCTGGGTGATGTAAAGGGCGATGCCGCGAATGATCAGCAGCATGGACAGCGTCACCAGAAAGGACGAAATCTTGACCTTGGTGACGATCAGCCCGTTTATCGCACCGACGAGGACGCACAGCAGCAGGCCGGCGAGAAGCGAAAAGCCGATCGCCCAATCCGCATTCTGCACCAGAAGAGTAACGAGAACAGGCGCAAGGCCGAAGACGGCACCCACCGAGAGATCGAACTCGCCCGCCGTCAACAGGAGCGTCATTGCAAGCGCTATGATGCCGAGCTCGGGCAGGAAGGCCAACATGTTGGACAGGTTTAGAGGCGACAGAAAATTGCCGTCGGCAATCGCAAACGCCGCAAGCACCACGATCAGGATAATGAGCGAAGCGATCTCCGGGGAGCGGCCGATGACCGGCAGCCCCCTTTCCTTCGTTGTCGTCGCCGATGTCAACATTGTCATGTTATGCGCTCGCTATCGCCGGATGACCTGATTGCCCGCAGCTCATTTCTTTTCATAGAGCTTCAAGATCGGATCGACGCTGTTGGCGTCGTACAGGCTGAAAGTATGGATGTCGTAGCCGATCGGTTCACCCGAGGCCGCCAGCGACAAGAGCGAGACGGGCATGAAGCCCTGGGCGGATGGATACTGCCAGGCGGCGGCGTTGACATAGCCGGCCTTGACCGCTTCGGCCGTTGCCTTCGAGTTGCCCCAGCCCACAACCGGGATCTTGCCAGGTGCGAGACCGGCGCTGTCAAAGACCTGTTTGACGCTTGCGGCAACAGAATCCCCGAGTGCGATGATGGCCGGCGGATTGTTGGCGAGCATGTAGTCGCTCATCTTCGAGATGATGCCAGCTGGGTCCGTGCCGCAATCGACGACATCGTACTTGATGCCCAGTGGATCAAAGACGCTGGCAATGCCTTCCGTCTCCAACTGCTGATAGCTTGCTCCGGGAACCTCGACGGGAAGGAAAACCTTGTCACCCTTCTTTACCGCTTTCTTGTCGACCAGATACTGGGCCCACATGACGCCAGCCGCCTTCAGATCGGCGCCGACATATGCCTGCCGTGTCGTCGATGTGTCATCGGTGTTGAAGAAGACGACCGGGATGCCAGCAGCGCGCGCGTCCTTGACCTCACCGGTCCACAGCCCCGGCTGTGCCGACGTCGTCGCTATGCCATCTGCCTTGGCGGCGATTGCCGAGCGGAACGCCTCCTTCTGAGACGCCATATCGCCACCGCTGAACGAGATCTTGCAGGTGACCTTCAGCTGATCGCAAGCTTTCTGGGCGCCCGCGTTCCAATCTAGCCAGAAGGCATCCGACGGACCGCCATGTGAAAGCAGGTAGAAGGTCTTCTGGCTATCGGCCGCCTGCGTGGCAGTCCCTGCGAACGCAAGCGCAACGCCCGCGGTGATGACGACTGTCCTGTAGAATTTCATGATGACTCCTCCCGACCGGCCGATCCGAGGGCCGGATAGCAATCCTTCGGAAATCTCCGAGCGGCGTTTCCGTGACGTTTTTCTCGCCATCCAGGAAATGACATCGCCGCCTCCCTGCGACGATATCCACCATGAGGAATAAAGATGGTTTATCTTCATGTCAACATCAAAACAAATCATAAAACATCAAATGATAATTCCACCATAACATCATCACTTGACAGCCGACCGTTTGTGGCCAATTGAATGGAGCATTGCATCAATTCGCATCAACATGGCCTTGCAACGAGGCCGCAGCGATCGAAAGGTCCACGGTTGCGGTCCACCATTTTAGATATTGCGCGCGAAGCCGGCGTGTCCCCGGCAACGGTCGATCGGGTCCTGAACAACCGGCCCGGCGTCAAACTGCGCACCAAGCAGGTCGTTCTTGCCGCAGCACAGAAGCTTGATTATTCAGCGGAGATCGACAGCGGTCCTGTTGTGGTCAATTCGGCCAAGATCAGGCTGCATTTTGCGTTACCGGCCGGCAGCAACGCGTTCATCGCGACGTTCCGCCGACAGATCGAAATCCTTGCCGCGGCGCGCCCGGAGCTCGACGTTTCTGTCCTGTTGATCGAAGGCTTCAGCCCCGACTCACTGGCTCGCACTCTAAGGGAGCTCGAAGGCCAGACGGACGGCGTCGGCGTCATCGCGCTCGATCATCCGACTGTGCGCGAGGCGATCCGGTCGCTGGCTGCAAGTGGCGTCAAGGTTGCGACCGTTGTTTCCGATATATCGCATGTGCCTCGTACCGCCTATATCGGGATCGATAACAGAGCGGCGGGCCGCCTCGCCGGCTATCTGCTCAGCCGCTTCATCGGATCGCGGCCGAACGCGAAAGTCGCGCTTCTGGCTGGTTCGCTTTCCTATCGCGGGCACGAGGAGCGCGAGATGGGATTCCGCCACATCCTGAAAGAAGAATTCCAGTCCATCGAGATCGTCGAGATCCGCGAGATGCTGGATGACCAAGATCGGGCCTATTCCGAGGCGGCTGCCCTTCTGGAGAAACATCCCGACCTCGCGGGTATCTATAATGTCGGTGCCGGCAGCATGGGGATTGGTAAGGCTCTAAAGGACCGCAATCTCCAGTCCTCGATCGTCTTTGTCGGCCATGACGCGACGGAAGACACGAAACCACTGCTTCTCGACGGCACCATGGATGCCGCGATCGACCAGAATCCGAGGGTCGAAGCGCGTGAGTCGCTCAACATCCTCACCCACGCAGTACGCGGCCTGCCCTACGAAGGCCATCCGCCACGGCTGCAGGTGATTTTCAAAGAAAACATCCCGGAATTCTAGGCTGCGGCGCCCGGAAGTGCTGTTCGCGCCCCAATGAAGCCGCACGCGCAAACGTGGCCATGGCTTTCGCCACGACCACCCCCCTTGGCACTACTGCATAATCAGAGACCTTGTGCGCGCAGCTTCCCATCGAGGAACTTCTTGGCGCGCGGCACATCGGATTCATCCAGGTGTTCGATGATCATCGAGATGTTGGGATGCTTCTGTGCAAGGCGCTTGAGATAAAGGTCGTAGTTCAGCGAGCCGAGACCGGGAGCCGGCAGCTCGATTTCGCCGACACCGCGGAACGTATGGCTCTCGGAAGCATTTTCGTCGCCGATATCGGCATGCTTTTCGCTCTTGTCGTCGCCTGAGCGCTTCACATCCTTGGCATGACCAATCTTGATCTTGTCCGAGAGCGTATCGAAAACCTGATTCAAGATCGCATCCATACGATCGATATTGTGGGTCTCAAAGTAGTTGGTAGGATCCATCAGCAGGCCAAGGCCGGGATGATCGACCTGGGCGAACATCCTGACGGTTTCCTCAACCGAGCCGACGACATTGTTCACATAGGTCTCGAGCAGGAACATCGCACCATGGTCGTAGGCGAACTGCGACAAATCGGCGATCACCTTGCGGCACTCCTCGAAGCCTTCCTCCGTCTTGTTCTTCGGGTGGTGGACCCAGTCCGATTCCGTGTTGAATGTGCCCGTCTCCGAGATCACGTAGGGCGTGCCAAGATACTGGGCGTGACGGATGATCTCCTTGAGATAGCCGACCCGGCGTTCGCGCTCGGCCTTGTCAGGATGAATGATGTTCGTGTAGCCGGACATGCAGGATATGGGCAGGTTGTGGTCGCGAAATGTCTCGCGAATACGAACGCATTTTTCCTTGGTGATCTGGCCCGCCGAGAGGTCGATATCCTTGAAATGCATGTCGAGCTGAACGGTGTTGAAATTGAGTGCCCGGATCTTGGCGGCGGTCTCGTCGAGACCATAGGGGAAATAGCCGGTGAATATACCTGTCTGCATCATGATTTTGTTCCTCCCTTGGAATCTATGACTGGATTGAGATTTCGGTGAGTTTGACGGCGCGGCCGTTTGCCATGGACCTGTAGCCGGCCTCCACCAGCGCCATGGTCCTGACATTGTCGGCAACCGACAAGGCCGGGGCCTCGCCGCTTTTGATCGCATATTGCAACTGCTCCATCACACCGATGAAGGCCTGTGGGAACCACATCGTCTCCCAGCTTGGCGTCACCCACTTGCCGCCGGTTGCAGTTTTCGATGCGTAACTGAGGGTCGATGGCTTGCCATGAGGCCAGCCGATCGTGCCTTGAGCGACACCGGCAGCGCCCTCCACGCGCCATTTGATGTAGTTGTCGCTATCGAACCCCTCTTCGCGCGGCCCCGCCCAGACGTCTTCCATCGAGACGGCCAGCACATTGCCCGGAAACTTCATCGTCGAGACGGTGATGCCGTCTTTGTGAGCGAAGGCGGTTCTCGGGTCCACACGCGAGACGGTCGTGATTTCCTCGGGCTCACCGAGTAAGAAGCGCAGAACGTCGAGGTGGTGCACGCTCATATTGGCGAGCGTGAGCCGGTCATAGCCTTCCAGAAAACCCTGCCAATGGGGGATGGCGCGCATCTCGATCGTCGCCATCACGACGTCGCCGAGATCGCCGCGATCGAGGATCTGCTTGAGGACGCGCATCGACTGGTCATAGCGCATGTTCTGATTGACCGAGAGGATCTTTCCTGCCCGTGCTGCTTCGTCTCTAAGCGCAATCGCTTCTTCGAGCGAAAGTGCAAGCGGCTTTTGCGCCAGAATTGCCTTTATGTGTGGGGCCTGAAGCGCCTTGCGGATCAGGGCTGGCTGCTGGTCCGGGGGGAAGGCAAGATCGACGATGTCGACAGTCTCGTCGGCAATCAGTGCCTCGGGCGTGTCGTGCACTGTCGGAATGTCCCAGCGTCTGGCGACAGCCTCCGCCTTCGACTTCGTCCGCGATGCGATGGCAACGACCGGGAAGCCGGCTTGGTGATATGCGGCGAGATGACACTCCGCCATGATCATGCCGGCTCCGATGCAGCCGATGCGATAGTCACGGAAACGGATCGGCGGATCCGGTGTGAACCCATTTGTGTCTGACATGTTTCCTCCCAAATCCCTTTTCAGTTATCGAGCCAGCGCCTCGCCCGCTGGCCCGAAGAAGTGCATCCTTGCCGGATCACAACTCAGTGCGACGGCACTATCGGGCGCAAGCCGCGGCTGACCGCGCATCAAGGCTCTGAGCTTCTGGTTGCCCGTATCGATCGTTACCACGGTGTAGCCTCCGAGCGGCTCGACCTCGAACACGCGCGCTGGCTCGCCGTCCCGACCATCAGCCCAGGCCGCAACCTTGAGATCCTCCGGCCTGATGCCGATCGCCGACACCGCTTTCGGCAGAACCTCCACAGGCACGCTGATCGTCCCCCGGGCAAAACGCTGACCTCCACCCGCGTTGTCGGTGAACTCCGCGGACATGATGTTCATGACCGGTGCCCCAAGCAAGCGCGCAACATACTCGCTGGCCGGCCTGTCGTAGATTTCGACCGGCGACCCGATCTGGCGGATGCGGCCGTTCTCCATGATCGCCATGCGGTCGGCGACCGACATTGCCTCTTCCTGGTCGTGGGTCACATAGATCAGCGTCTGGCCGAGCTCGCTCTGAATGCGTTTGAGCTCGACGCGTGTCTCTTCGCGAAGCCTCGCATCAAGCGCGGAAATCGGATCGTCCATCAGATAGGCTACCGGATCGCGCACCAGTGCTCTGGCAATGGCGACACGCTGGCGCTCGCCGCCCGAAAGCTGTGCCGGCGGCTTGTGAAGCAGGTGCGCAATGTGCAGCTTAGCGGCCACAGCCTCGACACGCGCCGCGATTTTTGCTTCCGGAACCTTGCGCTCGACAAGCGGGAACCGAACATTGTCGCCGGCGCTCATGTGTGGGAAGAGCGCCAGGTTCTGAAACACCATGGCGACGTTACGGGCCGCCGGCGAGACATCGTTGACCGGCTTTCCGCCGATCAGCACCTCTCCCTCATCGGGTCTTTCGAGCCCGAGGATCAGCTTGAGGATCGTCGATTTTCCAGATAGCGGCGGGCCGAAGAAACAGAAGAACTCCCCAGCCTTGATATCGAAGGACGCATTGCGGACCGCGATGGTCTTGCCGTACGTCTTGGAGACGTTTCGAAAGGATATGCCAGCCATCAGCGCGCCCCCTTAATCGCAGTGCCGCTTGCGGCATCAAAGAGCCGCACGGCCTCTTGCTCGGCCACGACATGCGCCACTTCGCCGGCCACCAGTCCAACATTGTTGTCGAGCACGGCCTTGACCGACTGTTCGCCGAGGCCGAGATGGACGATCGTGCGTGCGCCAATGCGCTCGACGAAGGTGACCTGCATGGCGATCCCGCCCTGATCCGAAAAGGCAACGCGCTCCGGACGAAATCCATAGACCACCTCCCTGATGCCCGCTTTCCGGGCGCCCTCGGCGATCTCCGGCGGCAGAGGCGCACTCTGTCCCGATGGACCTAGATCGACCACGAGCCCACGATCGGACTGTGCGAGCGTGCCTTTGAGGCGGTTCATGCCAGGCGCTCCGATAAAATCGGCGACGAAGAGATTGATTGGGTCGTTATAGACCTCAAGCGGCGTGCCGACCTGCTGCAGCACGCCGTGGTCCATGACAGCGATCCGGTCAGCCATGGTCATCGCTTCCAACTGGTCGTGGGTGACATAGACCATCGTCTGCCGGAATTGCCGTTGCAGGTGCTTGAGCTCGGTGCGCATGACGGCGCGAAAGGCCGCATCGACGTTCGACAAGGGTTCATCGAGAAGAAAGATCGCCGGTTCAACGATCGCCGAGCGGCCAATCGCGAGTCGCTGGAGAATATTCACCGACAGCTTTGCGGAGGGCTGCTTCAGGAATTGGGTCAGTTGCAGGAAATCCGCCATGGCCACGACGCGCCGGTTAATTTCGGCCCAGGCAACGCCGCGTACCTTCAGCCCATAGGCGAGATTGTCGTAGACGCTCATGTGCGTGAAGATCGCATAGTTCTGGAAGACGAAGCCGACGCCGCGTCGCCCCATGGCAACACCGTTCATGTCCGTGCCGTCGAAAAGGATTCGACCTTGCGACGGGTTTTCCATGCCGGCAATCATGTTCATCGTCGTCGACTTGCCGCAACCGGACGGCCCAAGCAGCGCCATGAACTCGCCGTCGCGAACCTCAAGCTCCATTTCCTTGAGAGCGGTGAACGCCCCGAAGCGTTTGACGAGATTGTTTAGATGAATGGTTGTCACGCAACGCGCTCCTTCCTGGTGGCGTTCATCCGCCCAATGGCGAAGGCAACGAGGATCGAGAGGACAAAGAGGATGGCAAGGGCGATCGCGGCGACATAGCCCCAGATCAGGTCCTGCTGCGTGACCTTGTAGATGTAGACGGAGATGGTTTCGGTCGCGACACCGGGCCCGCCACCGGTCATGATGTAAAGCGTATCGAAGATCTTGAAGTTCTCGATGACGCGGATTGCCAAGGCGATGATGATGATTGTCTTCATCTTCGGAAAGACGATCGTGCGGAAACGCTGGGCCCGGGAAGCGCCGAGCAGGGTTGCCGCGCGCATCTGGTCTTCGGGAACGCCGACAAGACCTGCAAGAAGGATGAGAAACATCAAGGGCGTCCATTGCCAGATATCGGCGACCATGACCGCGATCAATGCAGTTGTCGGGCTCGATAGCCAGGCAAGCGTGATCGGCGTTCCCGTCAGAGCCGAGAGGATATTGTTTATTGGCCCGCCCGACTGAAACAGCATGAAAAACATGTAGCCGGCGACAGCCGGCACGACCATCATTGGGATCAGCATGATGGAGTAGAACAACCGCTTTCCCGGGAAGTTGTCGATGAACAGGATGGCAAGCCCTAGCCCAATAAGGAATTCGACCGGCACGCAAATGACCATGATCAGCGCGGTGCGCCCGAGCGCGCTCCAGAAGCGACCGTCAACGGCGAGATCGGTATAGTTTGCGAAGCTGTTCCAGGACTGCCAGGCTTGCCACCAGCCGACGCCATCGAGCGGCGACCAGTCTGTCATGCTGATGTAGAGCTGCATAAGCAGCGGAAAAAGCGCGATAAACAGCACGAGTACCTGCGCTGGTAGCGTCAAAAGGAGACCCAGCCTGCGCGTCTCGGGCGCGCCATCGGATGTCTCCTGCGCGGCGATGGGCAGCTTCTTTTCGGTTGCAACCGCACTCATTGCTTGAGAGCTCCAAAAGTCAGCCCACGAACAAGATGGCGCTGGATGGCGATCCCCATGACAACGGGCGGAACGGCGGCAATCAGGCCAAGGGCGGCCTTGGCGCCGTAGAGCTGCCCCGTCATCGACGACGAGAGTGAGGCCATATAGACGGGAATGGTCACCCATTCGCGCGTCGTCAGGAGCAGCGAAATGAGATAGTCAGACCAATTCAGGATGAAGACGAAAAGCGCTGAACTGGCAAGCGCTGGACGCATCATCGGCAACGTGATCTTGATGAAGACGCGCATCCGCGTGCAACCCTCGACAAGCGCGGCATCCTCGATCTCGCGCGGCATGTCGTCGAAAAATGTCTTCATCAGCCAGAATGCAAAGGGCAGCGTGACGATACCGTAGATCAGTGAAAGACCCCACCAGGTATCGATCATGCCGAAAAAGGCCCACATGATCATGACAGGGATCATGACGGCCATGGGCGGAAAGAGCCGCAGTTGGATGAGCGCGAGCGGAAGGTTCTGCCCGGATCCGAAGCGGGACAGTCCGTAGGCGGCCGAGGTGCCGCAGACCATGGCAATCAGCGTTCCGAAGATTGCAGACAGCAGGGATGCGACGATCGGCTTGGCGGCGGTGCGATCCAGGGCGACGATGAGATCCGTTGTCGAGGTGCCGAAGATGAAGCGGAAATTGTCGAGCGTCGGGTTCCTTGGCCACCATGTCAAATCCGCACCGCTGGCCGACCACTCGGCAATCGGCTTGAACGCCATCGAGGCCATCCACACGGTCGGCACAAGCGTGACAGCCAGAGCAGCAAGGATCACGCAGTAGCGGAAGATTTCAAAAGGCAGCGAACGGTTCATGGCAACCACGATCGAGACTGGATGATTAAATGTGCGGGCATACGTGCCCGCACATCCGGCGCCTGGTCGTCAGCTTTCCAGCGGATCCAGCAAGGTCGGCCAGGCCTGTTTGTTGGTCTTAATGGCTTCAACGAGCTTGTCTTCGCCAACGCGGCGGGCAATGCGCGTCCATTGCTTTTCGGTGTCGGCCATTGCCTGCTGGACGGTCTTGGCCTTGGTGAGCGCTGCGACAAGGTTCTCGTCAAGCGCGCTGTGGAAGGCCGTTGCGCCTGGGTAATTTATGGACGGAACGACACGGCTGACGGTCTCACGCACGACGTCCATGTGATAGGCGTGGTAGGTATCGCGAACCAGCGGATCAGCGAAGTTGGCTAGCTGGAACGGGTCGAAGTAGCCGCCCGGATTTGCCGTCATCCACGAATAGATCCGACTTGAACCGAGCCACTGCAGTAGCAGATAACAGATCTCCGGGCTCTTGCTCTGTGACGAGATCGAAGCCGACAGATTGAGCCATAGGACGGAACGGCGTACCAGGTGCCCATCGATTTCACGACCGGGCGGCAGCATTGAGCCAATCTTGCCGGTGATCTTCGAGCCCTCATTGGCTTTGTTATCTAGAAACTTCGGCAGGTTCGAAAAGGCGCATGTCATGGCCGCCCCGCCGCTCGCGAAGTTGCCGTATTGCTCCGGCCAACCCCAAGAGACGGCATCGGGCGAATGATAGGCCAGTGCGTCCACATATTCCTGCGTTGCCTGATAGCCGGCATCCGAGTTGATCAGCGGCTTGCCATCGTCACTGAATAGGTACTGGTTCGGCGAGGCCATCGAGGTGAAGCGCTGATACCAGTTGGTATAACCCCATCCCTGGTTTCGAAGATCGGTGCAGCCGAAGAGCCCCTTGTCCGGCCGATGGAAGAAGGCCGCAATCTCGTCCAGTTGCTTAAAGGTGCGCGGTGGCGCGAGCGCATAGCCGTGCTTGTCGGCAAAAGCCTTCTTTTCGGTCTCGTCGTTGAACAGATCCGTACGATAGTTCCAGGTCTGGAAGTCTCCATCGAGCGATACACCGTAAGTCGATCCGCGATACTGGTTAAGCAGCGATACGCCGGCTTTGCCATTGACGTATCCGCGCTGCGGGTCGTCCCATTCCGGTTTGTACTGGGCGACGAAATCGTCCATCTTGATGATGCCGCCCGTTTCTGCGAGATCGCCGAGGCGGTTCCACTCGACCGCATAGATGTCGAAGGCGCCGCCTTTGGTGGAGATATCCTGCATCGTCTTGGTGAATTCCTGGCCGTTTGGTACGCCGACCACGTCAAGAACGATGCCTGTCTCCTTTTCCCAAAGATCCTTGATGGAAGGAGCGCCCGCCGGGAAGGGCTTTGTCAGCTGGCCGATCGAGCCGTCCGACAGACCGAGCACGATCTTGGCCGGCGCCTTGCCAGATCCCTTCAGTGCCTTCACGGCCTCGATCGCGCGCCCTTCCGGCGTATCGGGTCCATACTGATAGCGTTCGGCGCCGTCAAAACCTGTAGGACCGCCGATCATACCCGGCGCGAGTGCGTCGGCGGCATAAGCGCGGCCAGGCCTGATGAACTGGGGTGCAATCCCCGCGGCGGCAGTCAAGGCCAAGGCACGACCACTGGTGCTCAGCAGGTCGCGTCGCGACATGCGCATAAAATCTGACATCTGGTGTTCCTCCCCATCGACGGTTCCTCCTCCGTCAACTTTGATGATTATTGACGCGTCATTCGATTGATGTCAACATCATTTCCAATCATCCCAAAGGTTGGTCATCTGACTGACTGAGCCACACTTCACCTCGGGTCGCGGGCTAGGCGCCTGAAAGAGAAATTATTGATGCCGGTTACTTTCAGCTGCTTCAACACATCAAAAACAATCATTTCCGCCTCGATGCGTGGCAGCGAAATGCCGTATCGGCTTCTAGATCAGGTTGAGAGACGCGGACATGAGGGGTCAGGCTGCGTAGCTGCCTGGCGGGCTCTTGTGTGTCGCGCATGATCGCCATGGCCGCTCGGAAAGGCTGGCCCGCGTCGCGAGCTCTTTGCCAATGAAATTACAGGGACGAAAATGACAGGAACGATCATCATCGCCGGCGCGGGATTGTGCGGCGCACGCGCAGCATTCTCGCTGAGGGAACGTGGATATGAGGGACAGGTCGTCCTTATCGGAAGCGAGCGGCACGCTCCTTACGATCGTCCTCCTTTATCCAAGCATGCGGATGATGGATCGCTGTCAATCCAGTACGTTGCCGAGGAAGCCAGTTACAGCGCCGTCGGGATCGAACACGTGGGTGGCGTCGCCATCACGGATATCGATCCTACTCGCCATAGCGTTACATTGGGTGATGGTCGGAGCCTGACCTACGACAAGCTTCTGTTGGCGATGGGTGCGCGACCTCGGCTGTTGCCCGGTCTCGAAAGTCTGACGAAGGTTGTAACTCTTCGTTCGTTTGACGATGCACTGAAAATCAGGGACGTCATTGGGCCGGGTCGCAAGCTCGCGATCATCGGCGGCGGCTTTATCGGGCTCGAACTTGCGGCAACGGCGCGCAAACTCCAGACATCGGTAACGATTGTCGAGAGCATGCCGCGGCTTCTGGCGCGCGCTGTACCGGCTCAAGTTGCATCGGTCATCCAGGAGCGGCATCAGCTGGAGGGAGTCGAGGTTTTGCTGCAAGCGGGCATCGCATCGATCACAGAGGACGCGAGCGGCGTTCACCTCCATCTTGCCGATGGCCGTGACATTGCCGCAGATCTCGTGGTTGTCGGCATCGGTGCCATTCCCAATATCGAGATCGCTCAGGCTGCCGGCCTTGCGATCGACAACGGTATCGCCGTCGATCACTTCATGCGCACATCGGATATCGACATCTACGCTGCCGGCGATTGCTGTTCATTTCCGCTCCAGGCGTATGATGGCAGCCGAGTGCGTCTGGAATCCTGGCGCTGCGCCCAGGATCAGGGGATTATCGCTGCGGTAAACATGCTTGGAATCGCGACGCCTTACGAAGGCGTGCCCTGGTTCTGGTCGGATCAATACGACCTCACCCTGCAGATTGCCGGCCTTCCTGGCCTTGCCGTCGAGACAGTACGGCGTGAGCTTTCGGACGGTTCATTTCTTTTGTTTCATCTCGACCGCGATGGAAGACTGGTGGCGGCCAGCGGGATCGGCCGCGGGAATGCGATCGGACGTGACATCCGCTTGTGCGAAATGCTCATCGCTGCAAAAACCCATCCCAAGCGCGAAGAACTTGTCTCGCCCTCTACCCGATTGAAATCGCTATTGGCGGCATGAACCGAACTTCATCCTGTTTAGCCGATTGCCAGACCCGGCGCCTCGCGGCACCATTTCGAGAAGGCCTAATACATCCATGAAAACCTATGTATTGACGGTAGCCTGCAAATCGACACGCGGCATCGTGGCGGCGATTTCGACCTATCTGGCCGACAAGGGCTGCAACATCATCGACAGCTCGCAGTTCGATGACCTGTCGACAGGCATGTTCTTCACCCGCGTCAGCTTCATCTCCGAAGAGGGTGCGACGCTGTCTGCGATCCGCGAAGGCTTCCAGCCGATCGCCGAGAAATTCGAGATGACCGCGGAAATCCACGACGGCGACCAGCGCATGAAGGTGTTGCTGATGGTCTCGCGCTTCGGCCATTGCCTGAACGATCTGCTCTACCGCTGGAAGATCGGCGCGCTGCCGATCGATATCGTCGGCGTCGTTTCCAACCACTTCGATTATCAAAAGGTCGTGGTCAATCACGACATTCCCTTCCACCACATCAAGGTGACGAAGGAAAACAAGCCGCAGGCCGAAGCGCAGATCATGCAGATCGTCGAATCGACCGGTACGGAGCTGATCGTGCTTGCCCGCTACATGCAGGTGCTCTCGGATGCCATGTGCAAGAAGATGTCCGGCCGCATCATCAACATCCACCACTCCTTCCTGCCGTCTTTCAAGGGCGCCAACCCCTACAAGCAGGCCTATGAGCGTGGCGTGAAGCTGATCGGTGCCACCGCGCACTACGTCACCGCCGACCTCGACGAAGGCCCGATCATCGAGCAGGACACGGCGCGCATCACCCACGCGCAGTCGGCCGACGATTACGTCTCGATCGGTCGCGATGTCGAAAGCCAGGTTCTCGCCCGCGCCATCCACGCCCACATCCACCACCGCGTATTTATCAACGGCAACAGAACGATCGTCTTCCCAGCCAGCCCAGGATCCTTCGCGTCGGAACGAATGGGCTAAGCCGTCAAGGTGTTGTGCTAACGGAAACGGGCGATGCACTTTCCCACCACCATGCCCACGAAATGCTCAACCGGACCCGCCTTAATGCCTGGGTAACTGAGCCTCCTCGCAAAGGGCATTCGGGCAACCATTCGTGTTGTTGCCAAGACAGCGGATATCGTTGAAACGCCTCGAACACCGCTGTCGCCATGGCTTGCTGCTCATTCTCAGGTCGACGTCGAGTTGCGCGAGCGCCAGAGCCATAAGATCGCACGCAGTCTCGCGGCAAGTTTTGCAGATATAGGCGTGTTGTCGGACGCGGCCGACAACGAGAAACTCCTTCTCAAGTCCTTCGCCGTGGCCATCGTCGGATAAAATGAAACCCGCTCCCAAGTCACCGGCCGAAGCCTGACGATGTCTACCGACAATCTTAATTTTACGCACAAATATTTTAATATTGACGCGCGGAAAGTTTTATGATGAATAAGCGGCGTCGGTTGGCTAGGAGGCGGCCACATCCGACGGTCCCAAGCACAGGCCTCGATACATTTTCCGGGAGGAAGAATTGACTATTTCTCGCATCGCCAAGTCGCTGCTCGTTTCCGCCGCTTTCACGCTCGCCTCCGTTGCCGCGCAGGCCGAAGGCATTGGCGCGTCGCTGCTGACGCAGCAGCATCCTTTCTACAATGAGCTCGCAAAGGCGATCACCGCCGAGGCCAAGGCCAAGAACGTCTCGGTCGAAATCGCGATCGCCAATCAGGACCTGAACAAGCAGCTCGCCGATATCGAAGACTTCATCGTCAAGGGCGTCGACGTCATCATCATGTCGCCTGTTGACAGCAAGGGCGCGCTCGCAGCCGTCGCCCGCGCTCAGGCGGCCGGCATCAAGGTCATCACCGTCGACGTACCGGTCGAAGGCGCCAAGGTTTCGTCCTACATCGGCACCGACAACTACGCCGGCGGCGTCAAGGCTGGCGAACTGATGGCCGAACAGCTCGGCGGCAAGGGCAATGTCGCGATCATCGACTATCCGCTGGTCCAGTCGGTCGTGAACCGCGTCAACGGCTTCAAGGAAGCCATTGCCAAGCACCCCGGCATCAAGATCGTGTCGATCCAGACCGGCATCACCCGCGCCGAGGCGCTGGCCGTTGCGCAGAACATGCTGCAGGCAAACCCCGACATCAACGGCATCTTCGGCTTCGGTGACGACGCTGCTCTTGCTGCAGCGGTTGCGGTCAAGTCTTCCGGCCTGACTGGCAAGGTCAAGGTCATCGGCTTCGACGGCATGCCTGAGGCGATCAAGGCTGTCGACAGCGATCCCGACATGGTCGGAGTCATCCAGCAGTTCCCGGACCAGATGGGCAAGCTCGCCGTCGATACCGCGCTGGACCTCAAGGCCGGCAAGGACGTGCCCACCGAGCAGCCGATCGTTCCCGGCGTCTACGTCAAGAAGCAGTAAAGTCCTCCCAAGGCGCACTGTGCGAAGGTCCCAAGTCTCGCACAGTGGCCGCTCCTTCCGGCGGCCGGGTTCTTTGAAGAACCGGCCGCCGGAAAGCAGCGACATCCTCGCGACAAATCAGAGCGCCCCACGCATCCCTCCGATGCCTGCGGCTCTTGGTGAAAGGTGACGCCATGGAAACCTCCGGCGACAACGCGATCCTCGAGATCAAGGACATTACGAAAGTCTTCGGCGCGGTGACCGCGTTGAAGAACATGCAGCTGAAGGTCCGCCCCGGCCGGGTCCACACGATCCTCGGTGAAAACGGCGCCGGAAAATCGACGCTGATGAAGATCCTCGCCGGCGTCTACCAGCCGACATCGGGCTCGATCCTTCTCGACGGCAAACCCTACGCGCCGGCCAATCCGCAGGATGCGGCGGCGGCGGGACTGACGATTGTCTTCCAGGAACTCAGCCTTTGCAACAATCTCAGCGTCGCCGAGAACATTCTCGCGACCCGCGAGCCGACCAGGGCCGGCTTCATCAATGACAAGGCGCTTGTGCGCCAGGCGGCGGCGATCGTCGCCGATCTGAAGCTGCCGATCTCCGTCCAGGAACGCGTCGGCGACCTGTCGATCGCCCAGCGCCAGCTGGTGGAGATCGCCAAGGGCCTCAGCATCGACGCCAAGGTCGTCATCCTCGACGAGCCGACATCCTCGCTCAGCGACAGCGAAGCCGAGATTCTGTTCGAGATCATCGCGCAGCTGAAAGCGCGCGGCGTCGCCGTGATCTACATCTCGCACCGCATGGAAGAGATCATGCGCCTTAGCGACGACATTACTGTCGTGCGCGACGGCAGCTACATTACCACGTGCGACAAGTCCGAAGCTACGATCGACGAGCTGATCGCGCTGATGGTCGGCCGCGACATGAACGAGATCTATCCACCGCGCGATGTGCCGGCTCCAGCGCTTGCCGAAAAGCCGGTGCTGGCAGTGAGCGGGCTTTCCAGCCACGACGAGTTTGAGAACATCTCCTTCGATGTACGCCCCGGCGAGATCCTCGGCTTCTTCGGCCTGATCGGCTCCGGCCGCTCGGAGGTGATGAAGACCCTCTTCGGCATGACGCAGCCGACCTCGGGTACCATCTTGATCGACGGCAGCGCGGTGACCATCACCTCCCCCGTCGATGCCATCAACCGTCGCATCGGCTTCGTCACCGAAAACCGCAAGGAAGAAGGGCTGGTGCTAAGCCACAGCGTCGAGAGCAACATCTCGATGGTGGCCCTCGACAACTATTCCAGCCCCTTCGGCTTCCTCAAGCGCCGCCGCGAACGCGACGACGCGAAGGTGGAAGTCGGCCGGCTGGCCATTAAGACGGCGTCGCTCGAGACCTCGGCGGGATCGCTGTCCGGCGGCAACCAGCAGAAGATCGTGCTGGCCAAGTGGCTGCTGACCAAACCGAGGATCCTCATCCTCGACGAGCCGACACGCGGCGTCGATGTCGGCGCCAAATTTGAAATCTACAAGATCATCCGCCAGCTGGCGGCGGAAGGCACGGCAATCCTGCTGGTGTCCTCCGAACTCCCCGAAGTCATCGGCATGAGCGACCGCGCCGTCGTCATGAGCGAAGGGCGGGCCACCGCCATCGTTGCCGGCGATCAGATGACACCGGAGAAGATCATGAGCTTTGCTACGGGATTTGTATCATGAGCGACAAGAGCGCAGCCAATGCCGCATTCCGGCAGGTGATGAAGCAGTATGGCGGTATTTTCCTATCGCTGATCGTCCTTTGCGTGATCTTCTCGATCACCAATCAGCGGTTCATGTCCGTTGCCAACTTCCTGAACGTGCTGCAGCAGGTCTCGGTGATCGCGATCGCCGCCTTCGGCATGACCTGGGTCATCCTGCTCGGCGAGATCGACCTGTCTATCGGCTCGATCATCGCGGTCGCCGGCATGGTCGGCGCGCAATGTTTCGCGTTCGGTATGGGTTTCGTTCCAGCACTCGTCTTGACGCTCGCAGCCGGCGCGCTGTTGGGTCTCGCCAACGGCGTGCTGACCGCGAAGTTCCTGCTGCCGTCCTTCATCGTCACGGTGGCCACGATGGGTATCTATCGCGGCATGGTCAGCCTGCCGACGAACGGCGCACCTGCAATGATCATGGAGCCGACCTGGACCGCCATCGGCACCCAGAGCTTCATCGGCATCCCGATCGTGATCTGGGTCGTCGCGGTGCTTTTCCTGTTCAACCACATCCTGCTCAGCAAGACCAAGTTCGGCCGCCGCGCCTATCTGACCGGCGGCAACCGCGAGGCAGCGCTCTATTCCGGCATCAAGGTCGATCGGCTGAAGATCATCATCTTCATGATCTCGGGCATCATGGCGGCGATCAGCGGCATCCTGCTCTCCTCGCGCCTGTTCTCGGCCCAGACCAACGCCGGCATGAGCTATGAGCTCGACGCCATCGCCGCGGCCGTTCTCGGCGGCACGAGCCTTGCCGGCGGTGTCGGCACCATGATCGGCACGCTGATCGGCGCGCTCATCATCGGCGTGCTCAACAACGGCATGAACATGCTGTCGGTGCCTTACTTCTACCAGCTGATCGTCAAGGGCCTCGTCATCCTCGTCGCCGTCTATCTCGACGTGCGCTCGAAGCGCGCCAAGCAGTAATCCCTAAGAGCAAGCAGCCATGTCGAAAATCCTCACCATCGGCGAAATCCTGGTCGAAATCGTCGCCACCAATCGCGGCAACGGCTTTCGTGAAGCCGTGCCGCTGATCGGCCCCTTCCCTTCGGGCGCGCCAGCCATCTTCATCGATCAGGTCGGCAAGCTCGGCCAGGAATGCGCGATCATCTCCCGTGTCGGCGACGACGATTTCGGCTGGGTCAACATCAACCGCCTGACCGAGGACGGTGTCGATGTCTCGGGCATCGAGGTTATCCCGCAGGGCACGACCGGCAGCGCCTTCGTGCGTTACCGCGAGGACGGCAGCCGCGCCTTCGTCTTCAACATCCGCCACAGCGCCTGCGGAGAGATCGAGCTTTCGGACAAGACGCTGGCGCTGATCGACGGCTGCACGCACATGCACGTCATGGGCACCGCTCTATACGCCCCGAGCGTGGTGAAGAGCATCCTCACCGCAGTCGAACGCATCAAGGCCGGCGGCGGCACCGTGTCCTTCGACCCGAACCTGCGCCCTGAAATCCTCGACAGCCCCGGCATGCGCGAAGCGCTGCAGACCGTTCTCTCCGTCACCGATCTCTTCATGCCGAGCGGCGAGGAACTGTTCCTGTTCGCCGAGGCAAAGACGGAGAAGGAAGCCGTCGCCGAGCTGCTCGCAAAGGGCATCAAGGCCATCGTCATCAAGCGTGGCGAGAAGGGTTCCAGCTATTTCGACAAGACCAACCAGATCGATCTTGAGGGCTACAAGGTCGAGGAAGTCGACCCGACCGGCGCCGGCGACTGCTTCGGCGCGACCTTCGTCACCTTCTGGCTGAAGGGAATGCACCCGGCCGAAGCGCTGCGCTACGCCAACGCTTCCGGCGCCCGCGCGGTCACCAAGGCCGGCCCGATGGAAGGCGCATCCACCCAAGCCGAACTCGACGCCCTCATCAAAGCGCAAGGACAAGCCTGACATGCAGAAGAGCTACCTCACGGATATCGCACAATGGCGCCACGGAACCGGCGTGAAGGGCATTCCCTCGATCTGCTCGGCCCATCCTCTCGTCATCGAGGCGTCGATGCTGCACGCGTTGAAGCAGGATGCATGCCTGCTCGTGGAGGCGACCTGCAACCAGGTGAACCAGGACGGCGGCTATACCGGCATGACGCCCGCCGATTTCCGCGCCTTCGTGGAAAAGATCGCGGCCGAGACTGGCTTTTCGCTGGAGAAGCTGATCCTCGGCGGCGACCACCTCGGTCCCAATCCATGGAAGAGCCTGCCCGCCGACGAGGCGATGGCCAAGGCCTGCGTGATGATCGAGGCTTTCGCCAAGGCCGGCTTCACCAAGCTGCATCTCGACACCAGCATGGGCTGCGCCGGTGAGCCGATTGCCCTGCCCGATGCGATCACCGCTGAGCGCGCAGCAAAGCTCGCCTCAGTGGCCGAGGCGGCGCTGAAGAGCTCTGATGGCATCAAGCCGGTCTACATCGTCGGTACGGAAGTACCGATCCCGGGCGGTGCCATGGAAGAGCTCGATGAGCTCGAGGTGACCAAGCCGGACGCCGCGCGCGAAACCATCGCCATCCACCGCCAGGCTTTCGAGGCCGCCGGCGTGTCTGACGCGTTCTCCCGTGTTGTCGGCGCCGTGGTCCAGCCGGGCGTGGAGTTCGGCAACGAGAACGTCATTGCCTACGCTCCTGAAAAGGCGGCTGCACTGAGCGCCACGCTGTCCGACATGCCGGGCATGGTCTTCGAGGCCCACTCCACCGACTACCAGACCCGCGACATGCTGCGCCAGCTGGTCATGGACGGCTTCGCGATCCTGAAAGTTGGCCCCGGTCTGACCTTTGCGCTGCGCGAAGCCTATTACGGGCTCGACCAGATCGCCGCCTTCCTGTTTCCAGACATGCGCAAGGAAACCCTGGTTGCCACCATCGAGCGCGTTCTGACCGCCGATCCGAAGAATTGGGACAAGTATTACCACGGCACGGACGCCGAGAAGCACATCCAGCGCCACTTCAGCTACAGCGACCGAATTCGCTACTACTGGCCGCAACCGGAGATCGACGCGGCGGTGAAGGCGCTGTTTTCATTGTTGGATGGCGTGCAGATTCCGGAGACCCTGATCAACCAGTACCTGACCGGCGCCTATGTCGGCGTGCGTGACGGGAAGGTCAAACCGGATGCCCGTTCGCTGGCGCTTGCGGCCGTCGACCGGGTGCTGGAAGATTACTTCGAAGCTTGCCGCGCCTAAAGGCGCGGCTTGCGCCGGCGCAAAAGTTTTGATTGAACTGCATCAACAATTTCAATCGATTAAATAAGAATGAGTGGGACGCGCGTTTGTCAGACAGGCCGATCAGAACGATGGAAGACTTTTCCGAGTATGTCGGCCTGTCGCGGCCGACCGTCTCGAAGTACTTCAACGACCCGAGCTCCGTGCGGCGCAAGACCCGCGATATCATCGAGGCCGCGCTCAAGGATAGCGGCTTCCGTCCCAACCTCTTTGCCGTCAATCTCAATCGCCGGCGCAGCAACATCATCGGGATCATCATTCCCAACTCGACCGACCCGTTCTACATGGCGCTGACGCGCCGGGTCGAGCTGATCGCCAACGATGCGGGCTTTCTCGCCTTCGTGCTGTCGTCAGATGGCAATGCCCTGATGGAAGCGCGCGCGATCGAAACGCTGAAATCTATGAACGTCGCGGGCGCCATCATCGCGCCGCTCGGGGTGCAATCACATCACGAGACATTGCTTACGCTGTCTGCGTCGATCCCGTTGATCTTCGTGGATTCGCCACTGGACGACGTCTCTCCCTTTGTCGGTACCAACAACCGCCAGAGCTTCCAGCTGATCGTGGACTATCTGTGCCGTTCGGGAGAGCCGCCGTGCTATCTCGGCATGCCGCCGGTCAACACCAACGCATCAACCCGCGAGACGGCCTATGTCGAGGCGATGACCGAGCTTCGGATGGAGCCGATCGTGCTGCCGATTGAGAGAGCTGCCGGCTGGGACTTCGAGAAGTTTGGCTATGACGAAACGAAGCGCATTCTGGAAGGAGGCGGCTTCCCCACCGCAACCGTGCTTTGCGCCAATGACCGCGTGGCATTCGGCGCCATTGCCGCGGCGTTTCAGGCCGGCGTGAAAATTGGCCGCACGCCCGATTGCAGTCTGCGCATCGCCGGCCATGACGACCATCCCCTGTCGCGCTATGCGTGCCCGCCGATCACTACTGTCGCACAGAGCTACAACGACATTGGCCGCATTGCGATGCAGCTGTTGCTGCAAAAGATGGATCAGGAGATCGAGGGCGCCAGAACGACGGAGCCCGAACAGGTCTTGCTCAACGCCGAGATCATCCTTAGACACTCGGCCTAGCAATATTCCCCGCAAGACGTTGTACAATGGAGCGCTCGCCGCCAACCCAAGGAATCCGTCGTCCGGCGGCGAAGGCCAGCACCTTCGGCTTGGTATTCCCGACCGGGACCACTGATTGACCCTATCATACGGAGCGAATCTTTATCGACGAGATGACATATCGCGTCCCTGGATTTCGTCCCCAAGCTTAAGCCGCGCGGCACGACGAACGGGAACTACCGGCCTCTGAAGAAACCAGTGAGCAACGTGGCGAATGGGTTGCGCAAACAAATATGATTATCGCAATCAACTTTAACATTGCGCTGATCTGCCTCCGGATGGTAGCAGCCTTCCATGACCAGCGCTCATCGCCCCGAAATTCTCGACACTTTCATGAATGTGCGAACGCGCCTTTCGGCCGTCATCTACCGGCGAGTTAGATGCCCGGCGACGACCGCGGACTTGTTGCAGGACACCTTTCTTCGATTTTGGGAGCGGCGGTCGTTGTTGCGAGAGGTCGCTGACCTCGCTGGCTATTTCATGACGACAGGTCGCAATCTCGCCCTCGACCATCAACGGCGCAACAGGATCGCCCCATTCGTGGATGGCATTGATGGATTGGAGGCGGTATCTGACCCTTCCCCATCTGCCGAGCAAATCGCGATTGGGATACACGAGTTGAGGCGCATATCCGCTATCATCGACGATATGCCGCCCCGCGCCAGACAGGTCTTCTTGATGTCTCGCGTCGATGGCCTCACCTATGCGGAGATCGGCACCCATCTCGGGATTTCCCCAAAGACCGTCTTCAGCCATATGGTGGTTGCGCTTGAACGTTTGCGAAGCGAGATGCTGTCAAACAACTAATCAAACGATGACCGGATCACACATGGACGGGCGGGAACCGTGAAAAATATGCACGAACCCATCGGAAACTCACAGCAGACACCCGTCGATGTCTCGCGAAGCGCCGCCGAATGGTTTGCGCGGTTGCTGGATGACGGTGCGACTCCAAATGATCTGGCGGATTTCAGGGCATGGCTGCAGGCCGACCCTTCGCACGCCGCAGCCTATGCCGACATTGAACGCCTATGGCTCGGCGCCGGCATGGTGCCCGACAAATCGGGATCAGAACGCCTGTCGCGCCGAAAGCTTCTCAAGTCGGGCGGTGCGCTCGTGGTCGTCGCCTCATCCGCCTTGGCCACGGCCGCTTACATGCGCCCCCTTCCCGCAGACTTCAGGACAGGAAAAGGCGAGACCCGAACAGTCACTCTGCCGGATGGGTCGACCGCTGAACTCTCCACCGCGTCCGCAATCTCCCTGACCTACACGGCGACACAGCGCGCCGTCACACTTGTCGAGGGAGAGGCATTTTTCACGGTCGCAAGCGAAAGCTCTCGCCCCTTTGTCGTCAACGCCGGGCCACTGAAAACGGTTGCGCTCGGAACGCAGTTCTCTGTCTCCGAAGAAGACGACCGCATCATCGTCGCTGTCGCCGAACATTCCGTCCATGTGTCCTCGCCGTTTGAGGCCACCGAGGTACAGGCAGGCCAATCCGTCGTGTTTGCCAACGACAGGATTTCAAAGCCGTCCGACACGGATATCGGATCCCGGCTTTCGTGGCGCGACGGCAAGCTCGTCTTCATCTCGACGCCCCTGGAAGACGCTGTTCACGCATTGTCGAAATGGCGCCGCGGCAAGATGATCGTCATGGATAGCGCGCTTGCAAGACGGCCGATAACGTTGATCGTCGATGTCAGACGGGCCGGCAACATTCTTCAGACACTGCAGCACGGACTGCCGATCCGCGTTGATACCTATTCTCCTTGGCTGGCGCTGATCTATCCGCGATAAAAATATTTCAAAACGCACTCAGGTTTTTTCCACCACCGTTCGTCCCCTTTTTGAAACCCCGCATTGCCGGGGTCCGACTTTGTTTCCAAGGGGGCGTAAGTGTCTGTGTTGAACTATTTCGGAAGAGATCGTCGAAGCAAACTGAAGATGGCACGTGGCGCTCTTCTTGCGACTAGTGTCGTCTTTTTGCCGCTTGCTGCCGCAACGACGCTTCATGCCCAGACTGCCGGCAAAACCTATCAATTCTCGATACCGAGTCAGTCGCTATCGGCTGCACTCGTCCGCTACTCATCGATCACAGGCGTCGACGTCGTTTTCGACGGGGCAATGCCTGGCAACCTGCGCTCGTCAGGGCTCTCGGGTGACATGCCGGCAGAAGCCGGGCTCTCTCGACTTCTGGCTGGAACGGGTCTGTCCTACCGCTTCTCGTCAGCGAATACCGTCGTCCTGGTCAACCCGGCCGGAGGCGTCAGTGTTGCTCCCTCGGATGGGTCGACCATGCTTCAGCCAATCAGCGTGAGCGGCGAGAATGCACTCGGCCCCGTCGACGGTATTGTTGCCAGACAGAGCGCGACCGGAACAAAGACAGACACATCGCTCAAGGAGACACCGCAGGCCATCAACGTGGTCACCAGGGATCAGATGACGGCACAAGGTTCCGCGACGCTGACGCAGGCGCTGCGCTATACGCCCGGCGTCATCAGCCAGTATGGTGACGATTCCCGCTATGACTGGTTCACCATCCGCGGTTTCCGCCCAGGGCGTTATCTCGACGGCCTGCGCTTGCCATTCGGCTCGCGTGGCTATGCGCAGCCACGCGTGGAACCCTACAGCCTCGAGCGCGCAGAAGTCCTCAAGGGCCCATCGTCCGTCCTTTATGGCCAAGGCGAGCCCGGTGGCCTGATCAACATGGTGTCGAAGCGACCGAGCGCAACGGCCAAGAACGAGGTCGAACTGCAACTTGGCACCGACAACCGTGTCCAGACGGCGTTCGATCTCGGCGGCCCGGTTGGCGATAACGATGCCTTCCTTTACCGCATCGTTGGCGTTGGCCGCATCACCGACACGCAGTACGATTTCGTCAAGGAGCGGAAGGCCTACATCGCGCCGTCGTTCACGTTCCAGCCGGACGCAGCCACATCCCTCACGGTGCACGCCGACTACCAGAAGATCTATTCGCCGGGCGGCGGCGGCGCACCGGCCTTGCCCGCGAATGGCACGCTCTACACCAGCATTTATCCCGAGTTGTCGCGCGGCGCCTTTCCCGGCGAACCCGGCTATGACTATTACAAGAGCGACCAAGCCTCGGTCGGATACGAATTCGAGCACGAGTTCGATGATACGTGGACCGTTCGCCAGAACCTGCGTTATTCCTATATCGGAACCGACACGCAGCGCGTCCAGCCCTATTGCCCGACCGCGGTGTGCAATCCCGCAGGCTTCTATCGCTATGCCTGGGCTTTCCCGGAAAGTGCGCGCGCGGTCACCGTCGACAACCAGGCCGTTGCCAAGTTTTCGACCGGCGCGCTTGAACACACCGCTCTCTTCGGGCTCGACTACTCCTACGAAAGCAGCCGCTACGAGGAATCCGCGCTCGCGGGCATCCTGACGCCGTTCAACGCCTACGATCCCAACTACGGCGCCAGCACGGTCACGAGGCCGCCTATCGCGACGAGGATCGACCAACATCGCAGCCAGCTCGGCATCTATGCCCAAGACCAGATCGAGTGGGACCGCTTCGCGTTTTCCATCGGTGGCCGCTACGACTGGGCCAACACCGATACGCGGACGCGGACAACTTCGTCCAACACCCTTGTCGATCAGACCGACGGGCGTTTCACCTGGAAGACAGGCATCGTCTACAATTTCGACAATGGAATCTCGCCCTACGCGGGCTACTCGACGTCCTTCAACCCCGCCAGCGGTACGGATCGGTTCGGAAATGCCTTCAATCCAACGACGGGCGAGCAGTTCGAAGTCGGCGTGAAATACCAGCCTGACGGCATGAACAGCTTCGTCACGCTGTCCGCATATCACCTCACGCAAGACAATGTGCTGTCGCCAGATCCGATCAATACGAATTTCCGGGTCCAGACGGGCCAGGTCACGATGAAGGGCATCGAGATCGAAGGAAAGGCCGAGCTGAGCGATGCCTTCTCGGTGATCGCCTCCTACGCCTATACGGACAGCGAAATCACCAAGGACAATCCGAATGCCGCCGGCGTCAGCAACGAAGGCAACCGCTTTGCCTTCGTGCCGCGCAACCAGGCGTCCGTTTGGCTCGACTACGCCTTGCAGAGCTCGACCAACTGGGACGGCCTGAGCCTCGGCGCCGGCGCGCGCTACACGGGCCAGACATTCGGCGACAATGCCAACAAGTTCGACATCCCGAGCTATACCGTCTTCGACGCCGCCGTGCGCTACGATTTCGGCAAGGCCAACCCGAAGCTTGAGGGCCTGAAGGCATCGATCAACGTCAGCAATCTGTTCGACCGCAAATACGTGTCGACCTGCATTGCGGCGACCGGATGCTATTGGGGCGAAGGGCGCACCGTATACGCCACGTTGAAGTACAGCTGGTGACAGTGGCGAAGCAGCGCCAACCTTATCCCGGTCAACTGACGCGGCGGCAATTTGCCGCCGCGTTCGCGGCGTTCATGATGCCGCGTGTCGCCTCGGCCGCGCCCTCTATCCCCAAGATCGCGGTCCTGGATTGGGGCTGGGCCGAAAGTCTTGTTGCGATCGACGTCGCACCGCAGGCTGTCGCGGAAGCGCCGCTTTACGGTGACCGCGTTGTCGTGCCGGCGCTTCCAAAAGGCACGGTCGATCTCGGTCTGCGTTCATGGCCCAATATGGAGCTGCTGAGGTCGTTGCAACCGGACCTGATCTTGTCGCAGGCCGATTATGGCGTCTCTCAAGCGCGATTGCAGGACATCGCGCCCACCATGGCGCTGCCACTTTATACGGCTGAACAACAGCCCTTGCGACGATCGCACGAGGCGTTGATCGCGATTGGCCAGCGTATCGGTAGATCCTCGGCGGCCGAAGCGTTTCTTGATCGCAGTTACGCGAGGCTTGCCGCCATCAAGGCGGAGATGAGCGCCTACGACGGACGCCCTCTCCTGATCGTCAAGTTCACCGATGATCGCGTGATCGACGTCTATGGCGCCGGAAGCCTGTTCGACGACGTGTTGGCAAAGATCGGCATCACCAACGCGTGGCACGAGCCCACAAACAATTGGGGCTTTGCGACCGGCGGCCTCGACGCCATCGCCAGGTATCCGGAGGCGCGATTGCTGATCATCGAACCCGGCCCGCCGGACGCATTTCTTAAAAGCGCGCTCTGGCAGTCACTGCCTGCAGTACAGCGCGGCGATGTCGCCACCATTCCGCCCACCTGGGTGTTCGGGGCGTTCCCATCAGCAATGCGATTTGCTGTCGTTCTTCGAAAGGCCCTTGGTTTTGCGTAGGATCCCATTCGTGACGCCTCCCCGCGCTTATTGCCTGGCGATGCTAATAGCGCTTGCTCTCTGCTTCCTGGCACAACTAAGGTACGTCTCGCCGGATCGCCTACTCCAAGCGCTTCTCTATCCAGATGTTACACTGTTCGGCCAAGCGTATGTGCACTTCTCCTTGCTACCACGCATGGCGGTTGCCGTGCTCGCGGGGACGGCGCTCGGCTTTACGGGTGCGATCTTCCAGCAACTCCTGAAAAATCCGCTAGCCGAGCCTTCGACGCTCGGCGTTCTCTCGGGTGCTCAACTGGCAATCACGGTCGCATCCCTCACCGTTGCCAGCGTCTCTGCCGAGCAGCGCGAACTTGCAGGCGTCGTTGGCGCATTGGCGGCCGTCGCTCTCGTTTGCGGACTTGCGGCCAGGAGCGGTTATGCCCCAGTCACGCTGCTTCTGGCGGGCATGATCGTCAGCTTTGCGGCCGGCTCAGCATCGGTCGTCATGGCGCTGTTCCACCACGAGTACCTGCGAAGCGTATTTATCTGGGGAAGTGGCTCGCTTATCCAGAACGACTTCTCGGATGCCGCCGCACTTTCATTGCGGATGCTGGTACTAATCCCGGCGCTCCTGTTTTTCGTTCGACCGCTCGCCATTGCAGGACTTGATGACGCCGGCGCCCGAAGCCTCGGGATATCCCCCTCAAAGTTGCGTCTCGCCGTTCTCTTTCTGGCAACGATGTTGTCGGCGATGGTCGTCTCCCGCGCCGGGGTCATCGCATTCATCGGCCTAGCTGCCCCGCATATCGCGCGCCTCGCAGGCGCACGGACACTGCCGCAGCGGCTCGTCTGGGCAGCGCTGGTAGGTGGCGCTCTGCTACTGTTGGCAGATGGCATCGTGCTGTTCGTCACGCCCTTCATAGGAGAAGTACCGACAGGAACGATCACCGCACTCGCTGGCGCGCTCGCAATGTTGTTCATGCTGCGCAAGGTGCCCTCCGCTCCATTTCAGCCGACCGCCGAACGCGCGCATCAGACGATGGCGCCGATCACCAGAAACCTTCCACTGCCGCTCTCAATCGTACTGATGGTCGTGGTTGCAAGCTTATCGCTGACCGAGCATGCCTTTTCCGACGCCATCGACGTTTCGGTTCTCGTGCACGGCCGTTGGCCACGCGTTCTCACATCTGTAGCTGCCGGCGCCATGTTGGCGCTGGCCGGAGCTGTCCTGCAAGCCATTGCGAGAAACCCCATGGCAAGTCCCGAAGGTCTGGGCGTGAGCGGTGGTGCTGGCTTGGGCATAATCGCAGCCCTGTTCCTTGGCGGCACAAGCTCACCGGTCATGCCGTTGGCAGGCGGCATTATCGGCGCGCTACTTGCGCTGGCCACCATCCTCTTTGTCGCCGGGCGTCACAACTTTGCGCCTGGCCCGGTCATGCTCGCAGGCGTGGCGGTAGGCGCATTGGTCACCTCGGTCATATCAGTCATCGTCGCCAGTGGCGATCCGCGAGCAACATACGTTCTCGCGTGGACGATGGGGCCGACGTTTCGCGCCACCGGCTTGGTCGCAACCATCGCCGCTGCGATTGCCAGCCTCGCGCTTCTGCTTTCTCCTCTGTTCCGGCGTTGGATCGAGATCCTGCCGATGGGCGACGCACTCGCTCGATCGATCGGCATGCGACCGGTGCGCGTTCGCGCAACGCTGATGTTGTTTTCCGCCGCGCTGACTGCGGCTGCTACGCTCATTGTCGGACCGCTGAGCTTTGTCGGCCTTATGGCGCCACACATGGCACGCATGGCCCACCCAAAAGGCCCAGGATCCTTCATGTTGATGTCAAGCATCATCGGAGGTCTGCTGATGACACTCGCAGACTGGATCGGCAGAAGTGTCGACTTTCCCTATGAAATCCCAGCGGGCGTTCTGGCGGCATTTATTGGATGCCCGTACTTTATCCTGGTGGTTATCCGCCAAGGCGCCAGAAGTAGATAGACAGCTCCGAGATCAAACCGGAACAGGCCCGGCGGCACCGGCTTTTGAGCCAACCGCAACATCGGCTCGGTGAACAGAACGCTTCTCACGCGAACCTTGTCACGATGGCGTTTATCAAGGCCTATACGGGACCTAGCAGGGGCGGTCGGCGACTCCATTGGTATGGCCATCGCGCAGACGATGGCATGACTGTTGAAATCAAGCCGCAGACTTCGTCATTCGCGCCGACCAAGACTACTTTTTCTGTCCGGGCGCCTCATTGTGTCGTCGTAGGTCAGACTATCGAACGAATGTCGGAGCCCGGTGCCTCGTGTCCTGTGAGAAACTGGCGAAAAGACCGAGGAATGACCACAAAGGCCCACACTATATCTTGACTCATTTAGTAATGTTTTTATTGATGCGCTCGAGAGGTGATTTGCCTTTCCGCGGCGCAAATTGCCGCATTGAAGTTTTGGTCTTGCGTCAGCGACATGCCGGCGCTGCTGCTTGCCGGGAAGGGTCGCGCAATGGCATTTTCTTTCAAACGGGTTCGCTCGCATCGTGGCCTGCTCAGTTCGACGATGCTCGTAGGGATTGTGACAACCGCTTTGAACGCGGGACCGGCATTCGCGCAAGACGGCAACAGCACAGAGCTGGAGAAAATCACCGTTACCGGAAATGGTTCGAGCCCCCAGTCCATCAAAGAGGACAATGCTACGATCGTGCCCAAACGCACGATATCAGCGACGAAGACGGACACCCCACTCGTCGAGACGCCACGCTCCGTCTCCGTTGTCACCCGGGCGGAAATGGATGAGCGTGCGGTCACCGACATGATCCAGGCGGCCCGCTACGCCTCGGGCGTGACCACCGGCGCCTTCGGCTACGACCCGCGATTCGACCAGATCTACATCCGAGGCATCGAGACCACGACCACCGGCGACTTCCGCGACGGGCTGCGTCAGCCGATCATGAACTACGGCTCGTTCATGACGGAAGTCTACACGCTGGATCGCATTGAGGTGCTCAAGGGGCCTGTATCGGTGATGTACGGCGCGGCGAGCGCCGCCGGTATCGTCAACCGCATCTCAAAGCTGCCACTAGATGAAGAGCATCATGAAATTGAACTGCAATACGGCACCTTCGGCCGCAAGCAGGCAGCCTTCGATTTTGGCGGACCGATCAATGACGAGATAGATTACCGCCTGGTCGGGTTGGCCCGCGCAGGCGAAGGAAGCTACGACATTGATGATGATCGTTATCTCCTACAGCCGTCCGCTACCTGGAAGCCGAGTGAAGATACAACCTTCACCGTTTATGGCTTGGCGCAGAAAAGCGAGACAGGTGCAAGCGCCTGGAGCTATCTGCAGGACAACGATGTCTTCCTTTACACCGACCCGGACTTCAACAGCCAGAAGGTCGAACAGTATCAGCTGGGATACCAGCTGGAACATGAGTTCGAAAACGGCCTGACCTTCCGCCAGAATGCCCGCGCAGGCGATGTAAATCTGAAGGCCCATTACCTCAACCGCATCCTCGTCAATACAGACGGTAGCTGGCCGACGACCGCCGTGACGGAGGACATGCGCAGCTATCAGATCGACAATCAGCTCGAAGCCAAATTCGATACCGGCGAGGTCTCCCACACGCTGCTCGGCGGCCTTGATTACACATGGGTTTCGTCCGACTTCGCCATGGGCAGCGATAGTGTCGCAGCAAATACGCCCGGCTCCCTCGTTCCGGTGCCAGCGCTCAACTACTTCACCGGCAGCAGCCTCAATCAGACTGGCGTCTATGCACAGGATCAGATGGAATTCGGCAACTGGCGAGCCGTAGCAGGTCTTCGCTATGATTGGGCACACCAGGAATCAACCGTGAAAGGCGCTGGCGGCTCGACGGATGAAAAGGACGATGGCGTGCTTTCCGGCCAGGTGGGACTGCTCTACCTGTTTGACAACGGCATCGCCCCTTATGTCAGTTACGGAACATCGTTCGTTCCATCGACAGCTCTGTCGGAAGATGGCTCGGTTTTGGACCCCACAAAAGGGCGGCAGATCGAAGTTGGCGTCAAGTACCAGCCGGAAGGTGAGAACTACTCTCTGAGCGGGGCAGTTTATCGGCTGGTTGAAACCGGCAAGCCGCAGTACGATTCAAGCTTCCTGTTTTCCGAGAATTCAGGAGAGAACACCTATACGGGTTTCGAACTTGAGGGCCGCACCCAGTTCGACAACGGCATCAGCCTGATTGCTGCCTACACCTACGCTCATGCTGAGATCACCGGCAACAACGATGCGACCTTGATTGGTAATGCCCCTTCGACGGTACCGCGCCACGTCGCCTCCTTGTGGGTGAATTACGCGATGCCGGAGACCTCGGCCATACCTGGGCTGAGCATTGGGGGCGGCATTCGCGCGATGAGCGACTCCTTTACCAGCGATGCCAACACGGCCAAGAACGCCGGCGTCGGCTATCTCGATGCGGTCATTTCCTATGACTTTGGTGTGAGCTCTCCAGAACTCAAAGGACTGTCGCTTTCGGTAAGCGCCACAAACCTCGCCGATCGTCGCGAGCAGGTCTGCACCGATGGCTATTGCTACACCGGCCAGGGTCGTACGGTCATGGGCTCGCTGAAATTCAAGTGGTAACGAGCATTGCAACCACTTGCCGATCGACTAAGCGATAGACGGAATGAATATGTCTGAACAAGCCTACGCCTTGCCGGGAACAGTTCATTTCGATTTGGAGCCGATAGACGGTGGCGCCCCGTATCGCATTTTCCTGTTCATACCGAAAGGCGAGCCGCCTGCCGGCGGCTGGCCCCTTCTGGTCACAACCGACGGCAATGCGACATTCCCTTTCGCTTTCGCCAGCACGGTGACGCAAGCACCCTATCCGACTGGAACCAACGTCGAGTGGGGGGTTATTGCCGCGATCGGCTACCCCTGCGACGAACCCTATGACGCCTTCCGGCGGGCTTGGGATCTTGGCCCTCCGCCGGTCAAATCTTATCCGCCCTATTTCGAGGGCGGACCACCGGTCCGCATTGGCGGGACCGGGCAACTCGTCGACTTCATCGAGCACCGCCTCTTTCCACGGCTCGACGCGATCACGCGCATCGATCGAACGCGCAGGTCGCTGTTCGGCCATTCGTTCGGCGGGCTTTTCACGCTTTATACCCTTTTCGAACGCCCAAGCCTTTTCACGAACTGGATTGCGGCAAGTCCGACGATCTATTGGGAGGCAAGCGAGATCTTGAACAACGAGGCCGCACGGCAGCCCATCATTGGTCCAGCCGCCTTCCTTCATCTGTCGGCTGGCGAGTATGAAGGCGATGAGCTAGCTCCATTCCAATATCGCAACGACGACGCTGCATCCCGTGCGGAGAAGCGCAAGATCGAACGCACGGTCGCACTCGCGCGGGAAATGGCGGATCGACTGCATGATCCCGCCACGGGCATTCAGGCGCAGTTCGAGCTCTTCGCGGGGCAGACACACATGTCCGTGCTCGGACCAGCCGTCAATCGAGCCGTTGGTATTGCGTTTGAAAGCGGCCGCGTGGACGACAATCAACCGTCTGACCAGTAGCCAATGAAAAAGGGAAACACTTTGACCTCGCTAAAGCCCGCGCAAGCGATCCCCCAATTGGCAACTGCGTTCGACGTCAGCGGCGTTGGGCTTTGCATCCAGGACAATACCATCCTGTCTAACGTCACACTTGAATTTCCCGCAGGGGAAGTCGTGGCTCTGGTCGGGCACAATGGATCAGGCAAATCCAGCCTTTTGAAAATTCTTGGGCGCCAACAGTCGCCCACGTCAGGAACTGTTACCTGTAGCGGCCACGCACTCGATCACTATGGCGACCGCGACTTTGCGCGAGCGGTCGCTTATTTGCCGCAAGATCTGAGCACGGGTCTTGAGATGACAGTTCGCGAACTTGTCGGTTGCGGGCGCTATCCGTGGCATGGCGCCCTCGGTCGTTTTTCCGAGATCGACAAGGGCAAGGTCGATGCCGCGCTTGCGGCAACACACATAGAGATGCTTGCCGAACGCCTGGTCGGCACCCTGTCCGGCGGCGAACGACAACGCGCCTGGATCGCCATGCTGGTCGCTCAAGATGCTCGCTGTCTGCTACTCGACGAACCGACCGCAGCACTCGACGTCGCCCACCAGATCGAGGTTCTTTCACTCGTCCGTCGCCTGGCACATGAAGGCGGTCGGAGCGTGGTGATTGTCCTTCACGATATCAACATGGCAGCGCGCTTCTGTGATCGGATCCATGCTCTGAACCATGGTCACGTGGTTGCCAGCGGCACGCCGGCCGACATACTCGTGCCCGAGACGCTGTATGACATTTATGGGATCGACATGAATGTTATCGCCGCGCCGAATTTGAACCACCCACTTGCCTATGCTTGCTAGGTCAGGTGGTTTGATGCTCATCTCGCGAAGGACCTTTTTGCACTATGCGACTGCGATGGCGGCTGTTCCGACGCCGGTATTCGCTCAGACGTCTGGCCATAGGATCGTCAGTCTCGACTACGGCCTGTCATCGACGCTTCTCTCGCTCGGTCTGCCGCCGGTCGGCATCTCCGATCTCGCCGACTGGGGTCGGTGGGTGGTCGAGCCGGCAATGCCGGATTCCGTAGTTGATATCGGCAGCTCCTTCGAGGTGAACTTCGAAATCCTGGTCCAGCTGAAACCCGACATTATCTTGACGACGCCCTATCTCGACGAGTTGCTGCCCAGGTTGAAGCCCTATGGAAGAGTTGTGCGCCTGGAGATATTCACGCCTGATAGTGGGCCTGCTCTTCAGTCGGCGATATCAGGAACGCAGAAGCTTTCGGTGGAAATAGAACGCGAGAAGGAAGCGGAAGCATTCCTGACCCGCTCCGAGGCCTTCTTTGAAAGGTGCCGCGAACGACTGGCAGGGAAAGACATTCCGCCGATCGCTTTGGTGAACTTCATGGATGCGCGTCACGTCCGTATCTATTCAAACCCCGGACTGTTTCATGGTGTGCTCGAGCGGCTCGGCGTCCGCAACGCATGGACGAGGGAATCGAACTATTGGGGGTTCGAAACCATTGGCATTGAAGATCTTGCCAAGATCACGGCGCCGGATGCGCGCCTCGTTGCCTTTGATCCTGTCCCACCGGACGTTCTTCCCAAACTTGCAGAAAGTCCTTTGTGGAACCGGCTTCCATTTGCTCGCCCCGGACACCTGTCGATTCTTCCCGCGGCCCTGATGTTCGGGATGATGAACGAGGCCATCCGGTTTGCGAGTCTTCTGACCGATCTCCTGGAGCGCGACGCATGACCATTCTTCGTCGAGACGTCTTCGGGCCGGCACTTGTGGTCGCCATCTTTTTCATCGTTGGAGGCTGTGCATCCCTGTTGCTTGTCACCCCCTCCTTGAGGGCGCCTTCCGAGGCAAGCTACGATGCAACACGGCTTGTGCTTTATTACTCGACCCTCCCCCGCCTCGCGACAGCGATCCTTGCCGGTGCAGCGCTTGCCTTGGCGGGTACTCTCTTCCAACAGGTGTTGCGCAATCCGCTCGCCGATCCGACAACGCTTGGCGTGTCAGCCGGCGCCAACCTCGCCTTGGTGGTGGCATCGCTCTTCATCCCGGGACTGCTTGGAGCCAACCGCGATCTCGTCGCCCTGGCAGGGAGTGCTGCTGCCGCAGCGATTGTTCTCAGCCTCGGCGCGCGGCGTGGATTTTCGCCTTATTCCCTCGTGCTGTCAGGGCTGGTGCTTAGTCTATGGTGCGGCGGCCTCTCCGCCATCCTGACCTATCTCAATCAGCGCTACCTTGCGAGCCTCTTCATTTGGGGAAGCGGATCGCTGTCACAACAGAGCTGGGTCATACCATTGTCCTTGCTCTGGAAGATGGCAGCGGTGACGTTGGTTTGCGCCTTGATCGTAAGGCCGCTGTCTCTGCTCGATCTCGGCGATAACAATTCTGCATCTCTTGGTATCCGCGTGGCCCGACTTCGGGTCATTGCTGTCGGCTGTGCCGTGACCCTTTCCGCCGTTGTCACCAGTGCTATAGGTGTGATCAGCTTTATTGGTCTGGTCGCGCCGACGCTCGCGCGACTATCCGGCGCGCGGCGTCCCGGACAATTGATTTTCTGGTCTCCGCTGATCGGAGCCAGCCTTCTTTTCTGTGCCGACGCGGTCCTTCAATTGGTTGCTGGCGGGCTTGGGGACTTCCTGCCGACGGGCGCAGTTACCGCGATCTTCGGATCCCCCCTGTTGTTGGCGCTTTTGCCCCGACTGAAAATCCGCCACCGGATTCAACAGTCTGGGGTGTGGAACAGACCTCGACGTACCAACACAGCGGCATCGATCTCCTTTGTCGCGTTTGGGTTGCTTCTGGCCGTTGGCGTGAGCATGGTCGTGGGACGCGGCGTTGATGGCAGCCTTTCAATTCTTTCCGGCGACATGTCATCGGACATCCTCGCAATGCGAGCGCCAAAGGTTTTTGCAGCTTTGGCCTCAGGCGCAATGCTTGCGGTCGCAGGTTCTGTCCTGCAACGCCTCACAGGCAACGAAATGTCGAGCCCCGAGGTTCTCGGCATCAGCGCCGGATCGACATTCGGAGTTGCAATCGGGCTGTTTGCCATCGGACCCGGCCTGTTTGGCCAGTTTACCTTCGCGGTCGCCGGCTCGATCGGTGTGCTTGTCGTCATTTTCTTAAGCTCACGCCGGTCCGGCTTTTCTCCCGAACGCGTCCTGCTTGCCGGGATCGCGCTAAGCGCAATGGTCGATGCGGTCGTCGGCGTGTTGAGCTCCACCGGCGATCCAAGAGCCGCTCTTCTGATGAGATGGATGAGCGGCTCGACCTATCTCGTCGATGGGTCAACGGCCTTCGCGGAAATGACCATTGGTTTGGTACTGATGACCATTGCCTTTGCCACGCGACGCTGGCTGGATATCCTTCCACTCGGACCGTCACCGACATCAGCCATTGGCATATCACTGGCGCAGTCGAGACTTGTTCTTTTCGCTTTGGCAGGCCTGATGACCGGCGCCGCTACCCTCACTGTCGGCCCCCTTTCTTTCGTGGGATTGATGGGACCGCATCTGGCACGAGAGGCCGGTCTGACGCGCGCACTGCCACAGATGATCGGCGCAGCCCTGATCGGCGGCGCACTCATGGTTGCTGCCGATTTCCTGGGGCGCACGCTCGTATCGCCCTATCAGATCCCGGCCGGACTGGTTTCCGCGATGATCGGGGCGCCATTCCTGATGTTCATGATGCGGAGGAAGGCCTAGGTCAGGCGCCGCAACATGATCTCCACGTCACGCCTCGACACGCAAACACGATGCGCCCGTCGGGTATGGGGCAAATCTGCATGGCCGACCTAGCTTTGCAGGGACTGCGAGCGTCCCGGAAATGGCCAATCTTTTGAACTCACTGCCGTGTCGTTGGCAACCGGCGGTCATGGCGCGCCGTTCGCGCGTGACCTTGGATGGGGCACATATCCTCTGCTCCCATCGAGCAACGTCCTCGTATACGCGTGCTCGACGTTGTTTGAAAGCAATTGCTCGCGCGTCGCGATCTCGACAAAAACGCCGTCCTGCATGACAGCCACGCGGTTGCAGAGATGCGCGATAACGGCCATGTCATGGCTGACGAGGATGTAGGTCAGCTTCGAGCGTTCACGCAGATCCTTCAGGAGATTGAGAATTTCCGCCTGGATCGAGACGTCGAGCGCCGATGTCGGTTCGTCGAGCAAAAGGATCTTGGGTTCAAGGATAAGCGCGCGAGCAATCGCCACGCGCTGCCGCTGGCCGCCGGAGAGCTGGTGCGGGAAACGATGCCGGAAGCCGGGTGGCAGGCCGACGTCGCGCAGCACCTGCTCGACACGCTCTTGCCTGCGATCCAGCCCGTGGATCTCGAGGGGCTCCAGCAGCGTGCGACCGATCGTATGGCGCGGATGCAGGGAGCCGAAGGGATCCTGAAACACCATCTGCTGCTTGGCGAGCTGCGCGCGCGACCGTTTCGAGCCGACCACGTCGCCGTCGATCGAGACAGAACCGCTCCATTCCTTGATGCGTCCCGCCAGCGCGCCGAGCACAGTCGACTTGCCGCAGCCGCTTTCGCCGACCAGACCGAATGTCTCGCCCGGCGCGACCTCGAAGGCGACGCTCTTTACGACCTGCTTGAAATCATTGCCGCTACCGAAGGACACGGCGAGATCGTTTACCGATATGATGGACATGTCACGCCTCCGCCCAGCTTGCCTGACGCTTCAGCACTTCCAGCCGATCCCTGGGATGGTCGAGACTGGGCAGCGCCTCAAGCAGGCCGCGTGTGTAGGGATGGGTTGCTTCGTCGAGCCTTGAGGCTTCGATCGTTTCCACGATCCGGCCCGCATACATGATGATGACGCGGTCGCAGAAGCTCTTCACGAGGTTGAGGTCGTGAGAGATGAAGATCAGGCCGATGTTGCGTTCCGTGATCAGGTCGTCGAGGATCGACAGCACCTGCTGGCGCACGGTCACATCGAGTGCCGAGGTCGGTTCGTCGGCGATGATCAGCGATGGCGAGGAGATCAGCATCATCGAGATCATGATGCGCTGCCCCATGCCGCCCGAGACCTCGTGCGGGTAGAGATTGAAGACGCGTTGCGGGTCGCGGATATTCACCCGCTCCAGCATGGCAAGCGTACGCTCGCGCGCCGCCTTCTTGCCAAGGCGCTCGTGCAGGATGACGGTTTCGGCAATCTGCTCTCCGACGGTCATGACGGGATTGAGCGAATATTTCGGGTCCTGCAGGATCATCGAAATCCGGCTACCGCGGATCGCGCGCATGTCGGCCTCGCTGGCAGCGAGGAGATCGACATCCTCGAAGCGCAGCTCATCGGCGACGACTTGAGCCGTACCCGGCTGCAAGCGCATGATCGCGCGTCCGGTCGTGCTCTTGCCGGAACCGGATTCGCCAATGATGCCAACTTTCTCGCGGCCGACATCGAAGCTCACATTCTTGACGGCGTTGACCACGCCGGACAGCGTAGGAAACTGCACCGACATGTTCTTGACCGAGAGGATCGGTTTTGACTGTTCAGGCATTGCGGGGATCCATGATGTCGCGCAGTCCGTCGCCAAGCAGGTTGAAGGCGAGACTGACCAGGAGAATGGCGATACCGGGAACCGTCGTCAGCCACCAGGCATCGAGAAGATATTGGCGTCCGGAAGCCGCCATGGCGCCCCATTCGGGCATTGGCGGCTGCGCGCCGAGCCCGAGGAAGCCAAGACCGGCGGCCGTCAGGATGACGCTCGACATGTTCAGCGTCAGGCGGATGATGATCGACGGCGCGCAGAGCGGCACGATATGGCGAAACAGAATGCGGCCCATGCCAGCGCCCTGCAGCTCGGCTGCAACGACGAAATCTGCAGCACGGAACGTCAGCGTTTCGGCACGCGCCAGACGCGCGATCGGCGGCCAGACGGTGAGCGCGATGGCGATGACCGCATTCTCGATCCCGGGACCAAGGGCTGCGGAAAAGGCGAGCGCCAGAACGAGACTTGGAAACGAAAGGAAGATATCGGTGATGCGCATCAAGACGACATCGACCCAGCCGCCAAGATAGCCGGCGGTCGCGCCGATCGCAAAGCCGATGGGCGCCACGATGACCGTGACCAGAATGCTGATGTAGAGCGTCGTGCGGGCACCGTAGACGAGGCGCGAATAGACGTCTCGGCCGAATTCGTCGGTACCGAACCAGTTGGCGGATGATGGCGGCTTCAGCGCCATGGTCAGATCCTGGAGGATCGGATCATGATTGGCGAGCAGCGGCGCGAAGGTCGCGATCAAGACGAGCAAAAGCACGACGATGAAGCCGGCGAATGCCAATGGGTTGGCAATCAGGTTCAGCCACAGGACATAGGCCTTGTGGAGCCGCGCCTGACGCGTCGAGGAAAACTCCTCGTTGATCAGCCAATTGTGCAGATCGTTGAAATAACGTGTCGCCATGATGTCACCGGGTACGCGGATCAAGGAACCGATAGGTCAGGTCCGACAGGAGGTTGATGGCGATCGAGATGATGCCGATGAGGAGCACGCTGCCGAGCACCGCGTTCATGTCTGCGAAGAACAGTGCCGAGGTGAGATACTGGCCAAGGCCGGGCCACGCGAAAACCGTCTCGATCAGAACCGTGCCGTCGAGCAGGCCGCAATAGGCGAGAGCCACGATCGTCAGCAGCTGCACGCGGATGTTGCGAAACGCGTGGCGCCAGACGATCGCCCGCTGACCGAGGCCCTTGGCCTTGGCGGTCAACACATACTCCTGCCGCAGCTGCTCGAGCATGAAGCTGCGGCTCATGCGGCTGAGATAGGCCATCGCGGCATAGCCGAGGATCAGCGCAGGCGCCGCAACATGCAGCAGGGCATCGCGGAAGACTTCCCACTCGCCGGCAAGGATCGCGTCGACGAGGATGGAATTGGTCGGTCCTTCGACCAGCCCTTCATTATAGACATCGAGGCGGCCGCTGCCGGGTATGAGACCGAACTTCGCGTAGAAAACGAGGATGACGATCGTGCCCAGCCAGAAGATCGGCGTCGAGTGGCCGAGCAGTCCGACGACACGCGCTAGGTGATCGACCCAGGTGCCCTTGCGCACAGCGGAGATGATGCCAAGCGGGATACCGAAGCCGGCGCCGATGATCGTTGCCAGCGTGGCGAGCTCCAGCGTTGCCGGAAAGACGCGGGCGAGATCGCTGGCGACGGGGTTCTTCGTCACGTGTGACTGGCCGAAATCCAGATGTGCGACATTGCCGAGATAGGTGGCAAACTGCACATAGAGCGGCTGATCCAGCCCCATCTCCTTGTAGACGCGCTCGTAGGTCTCGTGATCGGCCTGGTCGCCGATCACGGCGATAACCGGATCGGCGGGAACCATGCGACCGACAACGAAGGTAATCACGAGCAGGCCGAGCAGCGTTGTCAGGATGACGGCAAAGGATGCCGTCACCTTGCGCAGCGCGCCAAGCGCCGCCCGTGCGCCTGCCGGCGTGTTTCCAGATGTCTGTGAGATACTCACGTCATTCTCCTCGACAGGAAGGGCTTAATCGCCCTTCGAGACGGTGTCCCAACGGGTGAGCCAGGTCGAATGGCCGACATAGCCCTTGACTTCTTTTCTGACCGCCTTTGCGTCCGTGCGCTGGAAGGAGGTGATCAAGGCCGGCGAAGCATCCAGATAGGCCTTGTTGATCTTGGCGTAGAGATCGGCGCGCTTCTGCTGGTCGGTCTCGTGCGCGGCCGCTGTCACCATGTCCTGGATGTCCTTCGGAACCTCCCAAGCAGAGCGCCAGGCGATCAGACCGGAGAGTTTCGCATCGTCGGCATTGTTGGGGTTCGTGGCATAGGACGCCAGAACCGCATGCGGGTCGGGAAGACGTTCGCCGGTGCGCGCCGAGAAGATCTCGAACTCGCGGTTGCGGAACTTGCCGATATGATCGCCACCCTGTAGATCGAGCTTGATGCCGGCCTTGGCGGCGTTGGCCTGCAGCGACTGCGCGACTTCGTATTCGGGCGTCACAGGCGTTGCGTAATAGACCTTGGAGAAGCCATCGGGATAGCCGGCTTCCGCCAGCAACTGCTTGGCCTTGTCGATATCGAGCTTGTACGGGTTCTCGGTGCTGGCGCCGGGCAGGCCGCCCGGAATGATCGTCTGCTGCTTGATGCCGTAATATTTCATGACGGTGTTGGCGAGGCCGTCATAGTCGATGAGATAGCGGAATGCCTCGCGGACCTTCGGCTTGGAGAGGATTTCGTCCTTCTGGTTAAGCGCCAGATAGTAGAAGCCGAAGCCCGGCGTCTTCTGGATATCGGCCTTGCCGCCGGCCTCGATCGCCGCCAGATCGGTAGAGGACAGACGCGTCGCGACATCAACGTCGCCGGCTTCCAATTGCAGACGCTGGCCTGACGATTCGGGCATATGGCGAAGGATGACCCGGCGCATCTTCGGGGCGCCCTGCCAGTAATCCTTGAAGGCCTCGGCGATCAAAAGGTCGTTGACGCGCCAGGTGCGCAGCGAATAGGGGCCGGACCCGGCATCATTGGTCTGCAGGAATTCGCGGCCCATGTCGCCGTTCTTCTCGTTCTTGGCGAGAAGCTGGCTATCCAGGATCGAGGTCGAGAAGCTGGCGAGCGAGAAGAGGATCAGGTTCGGGTTCCAGACCTCGGGCGTCTGGAGCACGACGGTTGAATCATCCGTTGCCTTGATCAGCTCATCGACATTCTTGTCGGTGATGCCCCACTGGCGAAGATCGACGGAGGGCGCCAGCCCGAGCTTCACCAGGCGGCGCAGCGACCACTCGACATCCTTGGCGGTCAGCGCGTTGCCGGAATGGAAGGTGACGCCGGACCGGATCTTGAAGGTGAAGGTCTTGCCGTCGTCGGACACTGTCCAGCTCTCGGCGATGCCCGGCTGCGGCTTGGTGATGTCGTCAGCGGCGAGCACGATCAGCCGCTCATAGAGATTGGCGACGATTTCCGCTGATTCCAGCTGGTTGAGCTCGTTCGGATCCAGACCGCGCATCGAGGACATGTTGGTGGCGATCACCAGCTGATCCTTGGGCGTTGCCGCCTGCACTGCGAGCGGCATGGCAAGCGTCGACGCCACCATAGCCGATGCCATCAGAAAACTGCGTCTTTTCATCGTCCTATCTCCTCCCTGGTGCGCCGGACCTCGCCCCGAGCGCGAATTTTCATATCGACATCGATCTGAAATCTGGTATATCAGATCTCACAAAACGATTTTGTCGTCAACGGGGGAATTTTCGGGACATGCAAAAAGAGGCATCGACGCAGCCTGCCGCAGACCGCATCGCGAAGATCGACCCGCGTTTTCTGACGACATTGCGCGACCACGTGCACAAGACGCTGCGCACCGCGATCCTCTCCGGCCGCTTTGCGCCGGATGAGCGCGTCAACGAGCGCCAGCTCGCAGAGCAGCTCGGCGTCAGTACGACACCCATCAAGGAAGCCCTGCGTCAGCTTGAAACCGAAGGGTTGGTGGAGACGCTGCCGCGTCGCGGCGTGCTGATCCGCTTCAATGCCGGCTGGGCGGAAGAGATGATCCTGGCGCGCGCCGCGCTGGAATCGATGATCGCCCACCTCGCCGCCAAGCGCATCGAGAAGACCGAAGCGGCCAATCTGGACGATATCGTCGCGCTGATGCGCAAAGCGACCGAGGAGGGCGTGGCCGACGATCTGATCTCGCTCAACGAGACATTTCATGAGCAGATCCACATCGCCTCGCGATGCCAGTATCTCTCGCGGATGATCGAACGGCAGCAGTTTTACGACGGCAGCATCCGCCGGGTCATTCATTCCGATCCGCTCGAGCGCGGCAAGGCGCTGGCCGAACATGCCGCGATCGCCGCCGCCATCATCTCCAGCGACAGCGACAAGGCCGAACGCGTGATGCGCGACCACGTCGTCCGTTCCGGCGAAACCTACCTCAACATCGTGTTCAAGAAGAAGGAGGACATCTGACGTGACCGAGGCAATGGAAAAGATCCGCAAGGCCCTGACGGGCATATCGGGCGTGCCCGTGACCCCCTACAAAGCAGATGGCAGCGTCGATGTCGCCAAGCTCTCGGCTCTGATCACCCGCCTCGCCCATGCGCGGGTCCACAATCTGATGGCCGCCGGCAACACCGGTGAGTTCTTCACCCTGACCATGGATGAAGTGCGCGCTGTCCACGCCGCGACGATCAAGGCCGCTGGCGGCAAGTCCCTGGTTAGCGCAGCTGTCGGTCGTTCGCTGACCGAAGCAAAGGCGCTTGCCCGCGATGCCATCGCCGAAGGCGCCGACGCGATCATGGGCCATCACCCGATGGACCCCTTCGCCGGCCCAAGCTACCAGGCGCGCTACTTCCTGGAGCTCGCCGACGCCAGCACGGTTCCCGTCATCGCCTATGTGCGCAGCGACACCTTCTCCGTCGCCGACTTCCGCAAGCTGGCGCTGCACCCGAATATCGCCGGCATCAAGTTTGCATCCGGTAATCTCATGCTGCTCGCCGAAGTGATCCGCGCCACCAGGGATGCGCCGGCGATCTGGGTCTGCGGCCTTGCCGAGGGCTGGGCGCCGGCCTTCTATGCCACGGGCGCCCGTGGCTTCACCTCGGGCCTCGTGAACGTCTTTCCGGAACGCTCGCACGCCATCCATCAGGCGCTGGAAACCGGTGACTACGCCGCCGCTCGCGCGCTCATCGACGATATCGCCGGCTTCGAGGCGCTGCGCACCAAATACCTCAACGGCGCCAATGTCACCGTCGTCAAGGAAGCGCTCGGCATGCTCGGAACAGAGGTCGGCCCCGTGCGCGTGCCCGGCGTCGAGAGCCTGACCGAAGCCGAACGCGCCGACCTGCGCGCCATCGTCGACAATGTCGCCGAAAAGAGCCGCGCGGCCTGAGGAAGATCCAATGCATATCACCGGCATCAAGACCTACATGCAGCGCGTGGACGACCGCCCTCGCCTGCTTCTGAAAATCGAGACCAGCGAAGGCATCTCCGGCTGGGGCGAGTGCTACAACCACGGCCCGGACTGGGCACTGCCGCCGCTTCTCGACTACCTCTTTCATCAGATCGAGGGCGAGGATCCGCGCCGCGTGGAATTCCTCGTGCTCAAGCTCAACCAGCAATGCCGTTTTCCGCCGGGTGCGCTTGGCCTCGCGGCGATTTCGGCGATCGACCACGCGCTCTGGGATATCGCCGGCAAGGCTGCCGGCCTGCCCGTTTACATGCTGCTCGGCGGCAATGTACGCGATCGCGTCAAGGTCTATTGCGGCGTCTATACGGCGCCGGACCCGGAAGCCGCGCGCGACCAGTCGCTCGAGCTGAACGAGAAATACGGCTACACCGCCTTCAAGCTCAGCCCCTATCGCCGCGATCTTCATACCGGCCGCTGGGGCGAACTCGTCAAGGAAACGGGCGACTGGTTCGGCAAGATCCGCGAGATCACGCCATCGCATTTTGACTACGCGTTCGACGCTCATGCGAAGATTTTCGAACCGTATCAGGCCGTCCAGCTTGCAGCCGCCATCGCGCCAAACGATCCGCTTTTCTACGAAGAGCCGATCCGGCCGGAACACATCCCGGCATGGACGGAGCTGAAGTCGAAGGTGACCGTTCCGCTCGCAACCGGTGAATCGCTCTATTCGCGCTTCGAGTTCCTGGCGCTGCTGTCGGCCCGTGGCGCCGACATCATCCAGCCCGATATCTGCGTGGTCGGCGGGGTCAGCGAAATGCGGCGCATCGCTGCTATCGCCGAGGCGCACTATGTGACGGTCGCGCCGCACAACCCGATGGGTCCGCTGGCAACCGCGGTCAACATCCACTTCTGCGCGGCCCAGCCGAACTTCAAGGTGCTGGAATTCAAGCCGCATGTCCATGCGCCCTGGGCAGCCGACCCCTACATGCCTGTCGACGGACACATGGAGCTACGCCCGGATCGCCCTGGCTGGGGCCTGGAGATCGACGAAAAGGCGCTGCAGACGGAGGATTACATCCACTGGGAGCGGAAGATTACCCGCAAGCCCGACGGCGCGACGGCTTATCCCTGATATGCTCTAGCTTGGCCGCGGCGACGGAGTGCGCCGCGGCCAGCATTAGATCCAGAGATCTGAATATTATCGCTCTTGAGAGAATTCGAACCAAACTCTCCAGAAAGCTGGTCGATCGGCAACCGCAAGGTCAGGGCAATCTGACTGTAACGGAACAGTTTTCGGCGTGGGTCCGGCACATAGCGGCAGCGCGGCAATCGAGGGCCAAATAATATTCTACTAAATCTATAGACAATAAAAAATCGGCCTTTCTCAGACGCTGTCGGTTTCCCTAAGCTCACAGTCAAGCGGTCGGCGAGGGGTTTCGTCCGATCCGCCTTCACCATCCGGCTGCAAGGGGACACCAATGCGCAAATCGACCATCCTATCCGACGTTTCCGTCAATCGTCGCGGGGCGCTTGCGCTGTCTGGCGCCTTGGCTTTCGGCTCGCTACTGTCGGTCCAGGGATTTTCGCCACCGGTCCTCGCCGAGACGGATGACAGGAAGACGGTGACGATCACCGACGAACTTGGCCGTGAGGTCACCGTCAAGACGCCGATCAGGGCCGTCTACACCGACCTCTGGTACCAGGCGGAGATCGTTCGGGCGATAGGCGCTGGCGATACGATCGTCTCGATCGACCAGAGCACCAATCCCGCCAAGAACCCGGCGAACAAGGACTATTTCGCCAAATTCGCCAGCCTTCCGGATGCCGGCAATTACAATGGCCCCAACTGGGAGACGATTGCCGCCTCCGGCGCGGAAGTCTTCTTCACCCGCCGCAATGCGCCATGGCAGGATGCGATCGAGAAGCTGAAGCCTTTCGGCATCGAGGTTGTCGTCGTCAGCACCTGGGACCCGAAGGTTCTGCGCGCGCAGCTGCCCAACCTCGGCAAGATCTTCGGCCAAGAAAAGGGCGCGGCGGATCTTGCAGCACTCTACGATGATATCGATGCGGTGCTTGCACAGCATCTGAAGGGTGTCGAGCCGAAGAAGGTCTATTTCGAGAACAATGCGGATTTCGCGACCTCGCTTCCCGGCTCCGGCTTCCATGACACGATTGTGCTCGGCGGCGGCAAGAACATCTTCGGCGACATCGCCATTGCCAATACCGGCAGTGCATCGGTCCACACTTACACGGTCGATCCGGTCGAGATCATCAACCGCAACCCGGATGTGATCATCCACAATGGCGTCGACGGCCTGGCGGCCGGCTATCAGCCGTGGGACCAGACACAGTTCGCGGCGCAGGCGCAGCGCATCATCGATCGCCCCGGCTGGAGCGCGATCAAGGCGGTTCAGGACAAAAACGTCATCGTCTTCAGCAACTTCTTCTTCTCCGCCCTCGGCAAGCAGCTCGGCGCGCTCGCCGTCGCCAAATGGCTTTATCCCGATCGTCTCGCGGATGTCGATGTCGATGCCTATTTCGCCCGCTGGCTCAAGGCGCAGGGCGTCGAAGCCCGCTCCGTCGCCGACTACGCCTACAGGCTCGACGGCAAGGTCTGAGATGCCGCGACGCGCCTCAGCGCTATGACACCCATTCAGTTTCGAGGAAAAGATGAGTTCAGTCCAAACGGAATCCCATTCTTCGCCTTTACCGCATTCCCTGCCGACCGATACCCGCAAACCGCGTGACCGCTATACCGGCCAGAAGCTTGCAATCGGCCTCGGGATCGCCGCCGTCGTCATCACCGCTCTTGTCGGCATCCAGATTGGAACTTCCGGGGCAACACTGGTCAACGTCCTGCAGACCTTCTGGGCGAAGATCACCGGCACGGTACCGACGGATCGCACAACGCTTCTGATGCACAACGTCATCTGGGAGCTGCGCCTGCCGCGCGTGCTTCTCGCCATTCTCGGCGGCGCGGCACTCGCCGTCGCCGGCACGCTGTTTCAGGGCCTGCTGCGCAATCCGCTGGTCAGCCCCTATACGCTCGGCATCGCGCCTGCAGCAGCCTTTGGCGCCTCGCTGGCGATCGTCGTCTTTGGCGCGACGGCCGGAAGTGCGGCGGTGTCGCTTGTCATCGGCGCGCTTCTGTTCTCCCTCATCAACACGGCGCTTGTCCTTTCACTCGCATCGTCGCGCAATCTCCATGCGACGACGCTCATCCTCGTCGGCATTGCGCTTTCGCAGCTCTTCGGCGCGCTGACGGCTGTCAGTACCGGAGCAATACTCCTCATTAGTGCCGTTTGAATCTTCCCCAGGTGCTGCGGCCGCTGGTCTTCCGGGGCGCGCCCCGGAAGACCAGCGGC